>OZ242010.1:0-5482115 GCA_965204745.1 Candidatus Latescibacterota bacterium | reverse complement strand
CCGACGCGGAATGCGACCGCTACATCGAGATGATCGACGCGGTTGCGGCTCGCAGTGAAAAATACGATCCCGCCAACTTCTTTGGGCCGAACAACATCGTGGAGCGGTATCCGGAATTTGCCGAGTTGATCGATCACCCGCGGCACATCGGCTTTATGTACGACGTGTACGGCGAGTTGCTCAAGCTCCACATCTCGCAATTTTTTCTGCGCCCTCGGGATACGAGCCGCAACAAGTGGCATCCCGATGGCGCTCGCGCCGTGCCTTATGGGGTTTTCTCGCCCTTTTTGCCCATTCAAATCAAAGTCGCGTATTGGCTGACGGACCTGCCCGAACCGGACATGGGCAATTTCGTCTATATGCCCGGCAGTCACAAGGGGCAGTACTTTGATTTTTACGACACGCACGACAGCGTGCCCGGAGAAAAAATCCTGTGTCCGAAGCGCGGCACCATGACGTTTATGCACTGCAATACGTGGCATCGCGTCGCGCCCAACAATACGGACGCTGTGCGGAAGAACATCTTTTTGGCCTATTGTCCGTCGTGGGTTTGCGAAGCCGACCGACACCGATGTTCGCCCGATTGGCTCGCCACGCTCAACCGCGAACAGCGCATCTTGATGCGGAGTTACAACAGCGGCTATGCGCGCACCAAGCCCGCGTCCAGTGAATTTCCACTTTTTTTAGACCGCGAAACCGGTTCTGATCGAGATACGGGCGTTTGGCCCGAACACGTTGAATTGCACCGGCGCAAGCGTTTGACGACAGTTGAGAAATTCGAGCAAAAAATGCGAATGGACGAATAGCAAAAACCAGTGGTCAGTCCCCGCCCAGCCGCCCAAAGCGGTAAGAGGTGAGACGCGAGAGGGAAGAAGGCCGCCCAGCCGCCCAAAGGCGAGAGGTTTTGCGAGGGGGACCTACCCCCTAACCCCGTTACTCGCTACGCTTCGTTATAGGCTACGCCTGTGCCTGCGAGGAAGGGGGAACTGTGAGTGGTTTTCCGAGGGATTGCGCGAGTTCGCTCAAAGCCATCAAAACAGCCATGGATACAAACCGTCAAAAAGCCATGCGCTCCCCCTTTCCTCGTAGGAAAGGGGGCCGGGGGGATAGGTCTATGGCGGTAGGGATGTGGGGGGTAATCCGCGCAATCCCCTAATCCGTTTAATCCGCGATTCAGACACGGATGGGTGGAGAGGATGGGCATGCACGGGTGGTTGGAGGGAGCGGATGGGCACGCACGGGCGGCAGGGCGAAAGGGTGGGGGATATCCGCGATTTACTCATCCGAGCCACCGAGAAAACCCGCCATCCACAGCAGGCGCGCCAGTTCCAAAATCGCCACCAGTGCCGACGCGAGGTAGGTCAGCGCGGCGGCATTTAAGACCGTGCGCGACGCGGGGATTTCCTCATCGGTCAAATATCCGCCAGCCGCCAGGATATGAATGGCGCGATTGCTCGCGTTAAATTCAACGGGCAGGGTGACGATGCTGAAGATGACGGCCGCAGAAAAGAACGCGATGCCGAGAAAGAGCAATTCAAAGATGCTGAACAGAAACCCGGCGATGATGAAAACCCACGACAACTTCGACCCCAAATTTGCCACGGGAACCAAACTGGAGCGAAGGGACAGGGGAACATAGCCTTGCGCGTGTTGAAACGCATGCCCGGCTTCGTGTGCGGCCACGCCAATTGCAGCCAATGAGCGATTGCCATACACACTTTCAGACAAGCGCAACATGCGATCTTGGGGATCGTAGTGATCCGTCAAATGACCCCGAACGGGTTCCACGCCCACATCCAAACCGCCTCGGCGCAAAATATCTCGCGCAACTTGATCCGCGGTGGCGCCGCTTCGCGCGACAAAGCCATCGTATTTGCGAAAGGTGCGCTTCACCTTGAATTGCGCCCACAGCGAAATGCCAATTCCAATAAACATCACGAACAAACCTTCCATCGTCATCTCCTTGTGAAGTTGGTTTACTTCGGGCTGATGAGTTCATCTTCTTAAGATGGGTGGTAGGGCCCCAATCTTCTGATCGCCGGCACTGATTTTTTGTTTATTCGCGCTTTTTGTCGTGTATGATGCTGAACTTGGATGTGTCGCTTTCTTTGAGGACACGAGGTTCGAGATCAGCGGGCTTTTCGCGGCTTGTCTCACCACCGGCTTGCGTCTCGGGCATACTGCGCTGAGAGGACTGCTGAGTATTGTCTCGTTGCTTTGTCATGGTGTTGATCTCCTTGAGATTTGTTACGTGAACACGATGGATTTTCTCATTACGAGTCAAAACATAATAAGGTACTACCGAAACCAAAAGTGCTATCAATCCAAATGTTATAGACCTCTTTGCCTTGTTGAGATAGGCGAGCGACTACGCCAGCGGGAAACGATAGGCTTGCATTGATTCTATCCTTGCGCTCGATCTCCATCTCGTAGGTGCGCTGTGCAAAGTCGAATATTGAGTTCATCGATCCCGTGCATTTCTTTTGGTTAGTCGTTGCCCAATTTCTCGCCGATCTCAATGCGGTATCCCCGCACAAATTCAGGGCCAGACACGCGCTTTTTGCCCGCGGCTTGCACTTCATTCAACGCGAGACAACCCTCTCCCGTTCCCACGATGAGGCCGCGTTTGCCATCTGCGCGGATCACCACGCCCGCCTCGCCTCGCCCTGCGTTGAGCGTTGCCCTGTGAATTTTGAGCACCGCGTCTCGCCAGAGCGTGAACGCGCCGGGAAAGGGGTTGGTCCCCCGAATGAGATTGCGAATCTCGCACGCGCTTTTCGACCAGTCGATCCCGCCGTCCGCTTTTTGCAACTTGGGCGCGTGGGTCACGCCTTCATCGGTTTGCGGCCTTGGGGTGACAGAGCCATCGGCAATGCCATCTATGGCCTGAACGAGCAATGTTGCGCCCTTTGCTTTTAAGCGTGCATAGAGTTCGCCCGCGGTCTCATCGCGTCCTATCGCCACCTTTTTTTGCATTAAAATATCGCCGGCATCCACGCGGGGCAACAGTTGAAAAACGGTCACGCCCGTCTCGGTCTCGCCATGGATGATGGCCCATTGAATCGGCGCTGCGCCCCGGTACTTGGGCAACAGTGAGGGATGCACATTCACAGACCCCCAGTTGGGAATCGCCAGCACGGGCCGCGGCAAAATCGAAAAGGCCACCACCGCGAACAAGTCCGGTTTTAGAGCCTGCAACTGCGCGTGAAACTGCGCGTCTTTCAGGGACTCGGGTTGCAAAACCGGCACGTCGAGACCCAGCGACGCAACCGCGGCTTTTACGTCAGTCGCCTGCATCTTTTGCCCCCGGCCGCGAGGCCGGTCTGCCCGCGTCACCACGCCTACTAGGTCGTGTCCGCTTTGAGCCACACCCGCCAGCGACGGCACGGCAAAATCGGGCGTGCCCATAAATACCACGCGCATTTTACTTTTTCCTCGTCTTGCGTTCGGCCACTCGAGAGATGGACCCCCGCGACACTTCGATTTGCACGTCTTTGGCGACCTGCACCATCAAAATGTCCTCTTTGTCCTTGATCCCGGTAATCGTCCCATGCACCCCGCCGGACGTGACCACGCGGTCGCCTTTTTTGAGTTCGTCGATCATCCTTTGGTGATCTTTCTGTTTTTTTTGTTGCGGGCGAATGATCAAGAGGTAGAGGATCACGAACATCAGGACAAACGGAAACATCGTCACCAGCATACTGGGGGATTCAGCCCCAGGTGCGGGTTGTCCACCGCCAAAGGCAAATGTTCGTCCCGCGAACAGCGCAACGAAAACCAGCGAAACGAGACATCCCAGGCCCCACATGTTGAATTTACGCATCTGTCGTTCCCTTGTAAAAATTGGTGAAGGTCGTCTGCCAGTGTGCAAAGTCACCGGCGATGATTGCCCGTCGCATTTGCCGCATCAACTGCAAATAAAAATGCACGTTGTGAATCGTGGCCAAGCGCAGGCCCAAAATCTCCCGCGTGTGGTGCAAATGCCGAATATAAGCCCGCGTGTAATTCTGACACGCATAACACGCGCAGTCCGGGTCAATCGGTTCAAATTCTCGGGCGTGCCGCGCCGCGCGGATCGACAATTTTCCGCGCTGTGTGAACACGGTTCCATTGCGCGCATTGCGCGTTGGCATCACGCAGTCGAACATGTCGATGCCGCGCATCGCGCCGTGGATCAAATCTTCGGGCGCGCCGCTGCCCATCATGTAGCGCGGGCACTCCGCGGGCAAACGCGCCACCACAGTGGCAACCGCTTCCCAGGTCATTTCCTTGGGTTCGCCCACGCACGTTCCCCCGATAGCGTATCCCGAAAAATTGAGCGCGACCGTTTCCTCGGCAAAGCGCACGCGCAAATCCCGGTACGTGCTGCCCTGCACAATGCCAAACAAAGCCTGCGCGTGCCCGGCCAAACTCTTTCGCCCGTACCCGTCATGGGCATCCAAACACTGCTGCGCCCAGCGCAGGGTGCGCTCGCCCGCTGCTTTTGCATCTTCCCGCGAGCAGGGGTAAGACGTGCATTCGTCAAAGACCATCGCGATATCCGCGCCGAGCCGGTGTTCAATTTCGATCACCTTTTCCGGCGTGAACAAATGCTTTGACCCGTCGATGTGCGACTGAAACACCACCCCGTCTTCGGTGATTTTGTTCAAAGCGGCCAAGCTGTGTACCTGAAACCCGCCGCTGTCCGTCAAGATGGCGCGGTCCCAGTTCATAAATTCGTGCAACCCCCCCGCCTCGGTCATCAATGCCATGCCCGGCCGCAGATAAAGATGGTACGCGTTGCCGAGAATAATGCGCGCATCCAACTCGCGCAATTCGCGTTGCGACAGGGTCTTGACCGTGCCCTGCGTGCCCACGGGCATAAAAACCGGGGTTTCCACAATGCCGTGCGGCGTGTGGAGAACCCCTGCACGCGCCTTTGTTGCGGCATCGGTGGCAACCACCTCAAACCGGAAACCATCCGCGTCGATAACACACCTCCAAAACGCTTAAAACAACCGCCAACTGAAACGCCGCCCAATATAACATCCCGTCTCTGTCGCGTCAAGAAATCGGGGTTTTGATCGGGATTTACAGGGTGAAAGGATGACTGGAATTGAGATGCAAAATGCGGGAGATAGCAATATGGGAACGCGGCTCTGTGTGCCATTTGCTTCCTACTCGCTTTCTACTCTGCTAATTCGCATTTACAACTGTTCCCAAGGTGAAGCGGTGGGAGGTAAGGGCATTCTACCTGGAAGCAAAAAATCAATCTCCCCTGGTTTGGTAGATGTATTTCCGAAGTGCGCTGTTTGGGTGAGCTTTTCTGGCCGGTCGTATCTCATAAACAATTTCCTTCTTGGCCAAAGCGTGCGAATTATTTGCAGGGTTGTATTTTTTGTGAACGCTCTGGCATCAGTCCGTATCCAGACAACGCCAGAAGGTTTGAGTAGTTTGCTCGCTTGAAAAAAAACGTCATATAGCATTTGGTGATAAAATTCTTGTCGGACGATTGTTTTGTCCTTTTTCCAGTCAGGTAAGGACGGACCCTCGCCGAGCATCCACAGTCGAATCCAGCTATCTTGGCGATAGTCGGTGACGCTAAAGTATGGCGGTGAGGTGAACAGAAGACTAAAACTTTTTTCTTTTTTTGACATCGTTTCAGTACCTGCTTGGTAATCAGAAAGGATCTGCGCTGCGTCGCCTCGTGCTATCTCTGTCGCTTGCCTGTTGTCTATGACCCCATGGGTGTAACGCCAACGAATTCTCTTGAGAAAGTACTCATAAGGATCTATATCTGGTGGGGACATTTCTCTCTTTTTCCACCATCGAACAGCGTAATCTGGTCCCATTGCCCGCGACTTTTGCATTTGATTGCTAATGCCACAGCTAGCTCTGTCGTGAAGGTGTACGAGAATAAACCCCATCAATGTTCTGTCTGTTATGTTTTCTCGCCAGTCCAATTCACGTTGAGCACAGTTCAGAAATCCCAAAATCTTTTCAGCCCACGCCCATTTTTGAAATTCCACTTCTGCCTTTTTATCTTCAGAGCGCACTGCATGTCTCAAACTTTCCAAACGATTCAACAATTTTTCTGTATCTGGTTCAGGAGAAGTTTTGACTTTGGCGAAAACCCAAGCGACTGGGTTTATATCAATGCCCAGCGAAGCGCGGCCAGTAGCCTGAGCGACAAAAGGGGCCGTTCCGCGTCCGCAAAACGGATCCAAGATACGTCCTCCTTTAGGCGACATCGTCTCTACAACATCCCTGGCAAAGTTGACGGGAAACATCGCGTAATATGGCCCGAAGCCAGCCCAACGTCCGGGGGCGTTACTGAATTTCCATTCCTGTCGGCTCATTAATCTTCCAGCAGACTCTTGATGATGTCTGTTCCTCGTTTTAAGGGGATAGCTGCATGGGCATGGGCACGTACCAAAGGCATGAAGCCGCCCTCATACATATAGGTTGCCAACTGGTCCGTGACATCGAGAATATCATTCAATCGGGGATAACATTCTAGAGAGTTGTTGCTGAAATCTCCCGCAAGTTCGTTCAGCATAGCAACATGAATGACAATGTGCTTTCCTTTATTGGTTTTATAGAGAATGGCTCGACCAAAATGGGTATCCTCACCAAAAGGTTTCCCCTTTTTATCGCTAGGAACGATGTTGTTTTTGATATACTCGTCATCTAGGGCTATCACAGTTTGATCGGGAAAGCGCGCACCCGGCCCCACGCCATCCTGCCAATCCAGTTGTATCCAATGTTCCTTAAAACGCCCGGTTTTTTCTACGCCAAATACGACAATATCTGTCCCATTGGCTTTACGCGCTTCCCTGTTTAATTTTTTTAATTCTTCGCGGATTGGACGCAGTATAGAAGCAGGCGTACCAAAGATGGCTAAGGGGCCATCTAAAACAAAAGCACAATCTTCAAGATACTTGGGATATTTTTTTACAAAGAAACGCAAAATGTTCAGCAGGATCAAAATTTCCAAGACAGAACACAATCTTCCCAATGCCTCGCCTCCCGTACTAACACCGTCAAAGTATTCGTGCAGACGCAGTATATCGGTTTCAAACATCTTCTCCCGCTGTTCACAATGACAGGTGTATTCCGCTTCTTTGCGCTCATATTTTTTTTTACAACCTACAGCAGGACAATCAATTCGTGACTGGAAATCAACATTTTTACAAATGGCACGCATGGTTTCCAGCAATGTCTCGTGATTGTCTGCAATAGCAGCATTTGCCAGCGTGTCGTAAGTCTCGTGTCTGAAGTAATTTATTGGAGTATCATCAACAACACCCTTGCGAAAAACGCCTATCCCCGGCATTGCGGCTTCCAGAGTATGAGCCTTTTCGATGTCTCGAAAAAATGATGGGCGAGGAATAGTATTCGCATCCAAGCTCTTCAGTTGGTCAAGTTTGATCGCCACCACCGACGTCATTAGCAACCCAGCCGCTGCACCGGGAAATCCATTTTTGACGCGGTGCATGAGATTAGAGCCATCAATGGCAATGACGCGCCTTGGATACCAGTTGCGGCGAGGCACTTGAAGTATCGGCGGTTCTACGGGCGTATCCTCTGCCTTCACAAGGATGGTGCCCTCAAACTCCTTCAAGGCTTGGCTGTTTTCCAGCCATATCAAGCTGTCTCCGCTGGCTCTCTCATTTTCGTAGGGCATCTATGTCGTCCTTCCTTCTCTGTCCTTCGGTGGCTTTGCTGTAAACTTGTCGATCTGAACGGGTACGATGTAGGGATTGGATAAACAGCGCATTCTCAAAAAGCCGGTGTCCGGCACTTTGAGAATCTGGTCGACGAACATCTCAAAATCGTAGTATTTCCTGAGTTCTCGCGTCTCGTCCTGATTGTTCAAATGCGCCACAAACCAGTTGTCGGTGTTTTTTAGGATATTCGCCAAAATAGAACTTGGCTCCTGAGTGGAGTACACCAGTCCGATATGAAACTTGGAGCCTTCTTTGGCTACACGCGCCCATATCGAGTCCAGTTTGGCATTTTGCGAGGGAAGCAAATTATGTGCTTCCTCCACATACACAATGACATCAGGCGGTGGTATAATGTTGCCATCTTCATCCCGCAGAAGTTCACCACTTTGGCTACGCGGCGGATCCGTGAATACTTGCCTTTGACGATTAAAGATTTCCCACATGATGCGTTCAGAAGTGTGCTCAATTTCAGTCGGCGAACCAATTGATTGATCAACAATAACCAGTTTGCCATCAACGAGTTCATCAACTATCTGGGTTGAATAATCGGATCCTACATTCGGATCGTGCCGCTCTTGTAACTCGCGTACTCTGCCAACCCCACCTCCCCAACTCACAAGGGATAGCAAACCGTTCAAT
Source organism: Candidatus Latescibacterota bacterium (assembly GCA_965204745.1). Taxonomy (GTDB): domain Bacteria; phylum Latescibacterota; class UBA2968; order UBA2968; family UBA2968; genus VXRD01. The sequence continues at coordinate 5,473,767 of OZ242010.1, read as the reverse complement.
GTATCATCATTCCAGGGATCACCAGATCCATCTTTGTTTTGATACCACTGATTGAATTTCTGAAATTCCGCATGCCCTGTCCCTTGCCTACTACCACCGATAACAAATTCTTGCAAAACCGTTATCGCTTGGTACAATTCATTCCAAGAAACGGTTGTTTTTTGTAGTTTGTTGGCCGCACTTATGTATTTGGGATCTTCAGTGGATTTCATGCTCTCTATTAATTCTTTCCTAAAAAGTCCCTGAATATCCGCCTCTGGTAGATTGGATGGTATGCTGAAATTAGATGCGGCAAGGATAGCCCTATACACTGTGATATTACGGCGATAGCGAGTTTGAGTGCTCCAGGTCCAATTATCCGACGGCGGTTCTATATTCGTATTGATAAATCTACTGACGTATTGCGGAACATTAGCTGACCTTTGGAGATGTTCGTTAATTACTTCTTTCCCTGCGAAAAGCATATCAAGCGAAACTCTAACATCATTTTCTTTTTTCCAGTCTCTGATATTTTCACCAAAGAAGTTCAGTTTGATTAAGCGTCGTCCTTCATCGTTGGGATGCTCAAAAAGTCCATAGGTTACAACATCGTCCAATCCAATATTACGCAAACATCCTTCATCTTGTGGATTGTCATTCGCGTATTCTCCATTCACATCAAAAATCAGTTGACCGACACGCCCCTTTTTCGATTCAATTTTATTACGCAAATCGAATATGGCAGAGGCTACCGTTTTGATGGTGTTTGACTTGCCGCTCCTGCTCATTCCAAAAAGCGCAGTGCGCCGCGCCAACATATCTGTCGGCTCGATATGGACCAGGACATTTTCACGTTTAGCGTCAACAGCAATCTCACTGGAGGCATAGCGAACCCTCCCAACTGGAACGGACTTTCCTGCAAGCGGATGTTTGTTGCCCATCTGCTTGGTAAAGTTGACAATGGTTTCTAATGCCTTGCCCATAGGTTTGTACACTTTCATTCCTTGCCCAGAATAGAAATTGGAAATATCAGCACCAAAAGTAGGCTTCCACTTATCGTCCTCTTGGACATAGCGAAAAGTGCCCAACACGCTACAACGCACCCCTGCATGGCGCAGTTGGTTGAGCGTGAACTGGTCCGTCTTGTTGTCAGCATCCCATTGTGCAGGAGAATCAATAGAACGTTGCGCTGCATCATATCGCCAAGCGTCTGTCTCCTGTTGATTAGGCAAAGGCGCATGTCCAATAACGCGAAGCAAGATGAGTGCTGTGTCTTCTTTGTCTGCGCTAGGCTTGGTTTCCGGGTCTATCCGGGTAGCAAACAGGAAACACCCCATTGGTAGACCTCCCACCTCCTGTCTCAGCGCATCATGGACAAGAACTGTTGCCTCCAAATAGTCAAGAGACAACAAATCGCCGACCATGGTCGTCTCGTCAATATAGGACGACAATTCTCCTCCCGCTTCTTCAGCGGCTTCTTCTTTCAAGTCTGCTACTTCCTGATTTAACAAATTATTCATTTTTCGCCTCACATATCGTTTTTGTGATCTGCATTGCGTTTGCGTTGTCCCCCCTACGATAGTACCTAATACCAAATTGATTTCTATTTATCCTTCCTTATTTTTTCCAGAAATCCCATGCTACACGACAAAACTTATTCATTTAACCCCTTAAACCATGCTTGCCCAATAAATTCTCGGTCTGCAACCGAGCGCGAATCAAATTGACGGTTTAAGGGCCGGGAGCGGGTCGGCAACATAAGGGGCTAGCACCTCATCCACCTCCCGCACATCGGAGAAAAATGACAGCACGCGCAGCAACACGCCATCCACCACTGCATCCGGACACGAGGCCCCGCAGGTCAGGGCGATATCCACGCGCGGCTTATCGGGCAACCAATGCGCGGATGTCGCCACCGCTTGAGACGCCGGGGAAAAGTGTCGAATCTCGCGTTCTGAAATCAACTCCTCCGCGTCCTTCACAAAAAACGTGGGCATGGCTTCTTCGCACAACTCTACGATATGAGACGTATTGGAAGAATTGTACCCGCCCACCACCAGCGCGAGGTCCGCGGCTCGCTCGATCAGCGCGTAGGTCGCGTTTTGATTTTCATTGGTCGCATAACAAAGCGTGTCCGATGTATCGGCAAAATGATCCGCGATGTGGTCTTCCCCGTACCGGTCGACGAGGGCGCGGCGGATGACCCGCGCAATCTCGTGCGTCTCGGCGGCCAGCATCGTCGTCTGATTCACCACGCCAATGCGAGCCAAATGCCGCGCAGGGTCAAACCCCGCTGAGCACTTGTGCCGAAAATGCCGCTCAAAAACCCCGAGGTCGCATGTGCCCCGAATCAGATCTGCCAACAGACGTGCCTCTTCCACATTGAGCACCACCACGACTCGCGCATTCTGAACCGTGTGCGAAAACGTGGCCCGCGTCTCCTCGTGCGCGGCCTTCCCGTGGATGACCACTGTATAATCTCCCGCCCCGAGTTGCGCGCCGCGCTTCCACACCTTTTCCACAAATGGACAGGTGGTATTGTACTGATACGGGTCGATGCACCGCCTGTCCAACTCCGCTTGAATTTCCACTGTCGTACCAAATGCGGGCACCACCACGATGTCGTCGGGCTTGAGCACGTCCCATGGAACGAGTTGTTCCCCCGAAGGCGTGAACATAAATCGCACCCCGCGCGCTTGCAAATCCGCATTCACCTGGGGGTTGTGAATCATCTCGCTGAGGAAAAACACGCGCCGATCCGCGCACGCATCCAAGGTCTGATACGCGATTTCAATGGCATTTTCCACGCCAAAACAAAACCCAAAATGCCGCGCCAACAAAAACCGCACAGGCCCAAAATCCAGCACGGACGGTTGCAAATCGCGCTTTTTGGGGTCCGCCAACTGCCGCGCCCTTTTCACGCGGGAAATGATCTGGCTCTTGTAAAAGACTGGAATATCAAATTTTCTGGCCATGGCATTTTCCAAAAATGATTAAGCCCTATCCCCTAACCCCGTTATTCGCCCCGCTTTCAGACAAAGGCAAGCGGACGGACTCACCCGTTTCAATAGACCGATATGCGGCCAGTGCGATCTCTACGGCTGCGCGGCCATCTGCGCCGCACACGGGCGGGTCGTCCCCGCGGAGCACGGCCTCGCAAAACGCGCGAATCTCTTGGCTTACCGGACTCTCATCCTGCGCCAACTCTGCGGCGGCAACCGCGGTCTCATCGCCGTCGTACCGCTTGTAGCGCAAGCCACCGTCCTGCCCCCAAAACGATGGAAAAACCACGGAACCCGCGATGCAATCCAACCGCCCGCCATATCCCCCAATCGCGCTCGCCTGACTCGAATGCAGAACCCCGACCCCGCCGTTTTTGAATCGGATAGACACGAGCGCGACATCTGGATAATCCGTCTCTGTCTGCACGTATTGTCCGCCCACGGCATAAACCGATTCGGCCTCGCCCATGACAAAGCGCATAAAATCAATTTCATGGGCATTCACCTCCATCAGCGTTCCCCCGCTTTCGGCCCGCAGGTCGCGCCACGACGCGGCCCAAATGCCGCCCCATCCCCCGCCCAAGCGATGCACGGTCAAACACATGGGCGTGCCCAAATCGCCCCCATGCGCCAAATCGCGCACCTTGCGATGCACCGCGTGAAACCGGCACACCAGCCCAATGCCCAACTTGACGCGGCCCGCTTCACACGCCTCAATCATCGCATCGCACCCCGCGAGCGTGGGCACCATGGGCTTTTCGCAAAACACGTGTACCCCTGCCCGCGCTGCCGCCAATGTGGGATCGACGTGCAAAAACGGCGGCGTGGCGATCAACGCGGCCTGCACATCTTCGCGCGCGAGCATCGCTTGATAATCGGCCTCGTAATCGCAACCCATTTTCTCGGCCAGTGCGCGGCCCTTTTCGCCATCCACATCGCTGACGCAAACCACCTCCGCGCAAGCCAAATCCCGCGCCCCGGTCGCCAGACTCGCGCCCATGTTGCCGCATCCAATGACGCCTAATCCGAGTTTTGTCATGTGTCCCTCTCAGTTGTCAGTCCCTTAGCAAAACAAACCGATTCTCCACCCGCGAAACTTCGGGTACTTACCACATTTTACGCAAAAAGTCAATTCCGTTTCCGCCCGGTTCAAAAATCGCTTTGCAATTCTCCAAAACGGAAATACCATGGCGCAATTCGCGGAAATTAGACGGGATCATCATTCACCGAAAGGACATCACAGCATGCCCATCATCGACGCGACTCAGCTTAGAACCCTGCAACGCGAACTGTACCGCGCCGCGGGATTTCCCGAAGATCAGGCCAACATCGTCGCGGATCACCTCGTAGATGCCAACCTCTACGGGCACGACTCGCACGGCGTCATCCGCACGCCGGGCTATATTCGCGGCATCTGCGCCGGCAACATCAAACCCGTGCGCGCGCTTAAAATCATTCGGGAAACGCCCGTCTCTGCGGTCATCGACGCGGAGCGCACCATCGGCATTGTCGTCGCCCACAAAGCCATGCAAATGGCGACTGATCGCGCCCTTGAACACACCCTCGGCGCCGTGGCCGTTCACCGCTCCAGCCATATCGGTCGCTTGGGCGATTATCCCCCCAAAGCCGCGGAGCGCGACTGCATTGGCCTGCTGATGCTCAACGGCGGCGGGCGTTTTACCGCGCCTTTTGGCGGCACGAGCCGGCGCCTGCCTCCCAATCCCCTCGCCTTTGCTGCACCCACGCCCCATGGCCCGCCGCTCATGCTCGACATCACCACCAGCATGTCTGCCGGCGGCAAAGTGGATGTGTACCGCGCACGCGGGCAACAAACGCCCGATGGCTGGCTCATCGACGCAGACGGCAACGCCATAAACGACCCCAATCGCTTCAAAAGCCACGACGTGGCGATGCTGCCCTTAGGCGGACCCCAAGGGCACAAGGGATACGGCTTGGGCATGATGATCGATGCCATTGCGGGCGGCCTATCATGGGCGGGATGCAGTTCAGAACAACCCACCCGCGGCGGCAGCGGTTACATCGCCCTTGCCATCAAAATCGACAGTTTCATCGACCTCGACGACTATCTCGACGAAATCGGGCGGCTCATCGACTGGATCAAATCCTCTCGAACCCAACCAGGTACGGACAAAATCTACCTCCCCGGCGAAATCGAATACGACACCCGCGCCAAACGCGAAGCCGAAGGCATCTTCATCGAAGACGAGACGTGGAACAACACAGTCGAAACCGCGAATGAGTTGGGGGTGTCAGTGGTCGGTGGTCAGTAGTCAGTGGTCAGTGGTCAGTGGTCAGTAGGTCGTGTTGACATTTTATTTTTTTGACGTTACGCACAGATTAGCAAGATTAGCAAATGTGTTGCTTGCTCATTTAAGGCGTTTCCTTTGATGGCTTCTAGCGATGGTTGCTCTGATGGGGACCTACCCCCTAACCCCCTTCCTAACAGGAAGGGGGAACGGTGAGCGGTCTTCCGAGGGGAATGGCGAGAGGTTTTTTGGGGGTTCATGGCTTGATCCATTCGCTCAAAGCCATCAGAACAGCCAGGGAGACAAACCCTCAAAAAGCCATGCGCTCCCCCTTTCCTTGTAGGAAAGGGGGCCGGGGGGATAGGTCGCATTTTCATGGCTTGATCCATTCGCTCAAAGCCATCAGAACAGCTAGGGATACAAACCTTCAAAAAGCCATGCACTCCCCCTTTCCTTGTAGGAAAGGGGGCCGGGGGGATAGGTCTGCGGTAGGGCGGTGTGGGGTAATCCGCGATTCAGACACGGTGGAGCGGTGATGGTCACGCACGGGCGGTTGGGCAGGGCGGTCTCCCGTCTTACGTCTCACCTTTTGTGCCTTTGAGCTAGCTGTCGCCAGTTGTACCCCTTTTGTGCCTTTGAACTGGCTGTCGCCAGTTGTACCCCGCTCGTGCCTTTTGTGGCTATCTCGCCTCTCGCCTCTCGCCTCTCGCCTCTCGCCTCTCGCCTCTCGCCTCTCGCCTCTCGCCTCTCGCCTCTCGCCTCTCGCCTCTCGCCTCTCGCCTCTCCCCTCTCCCCTCTTCCCTCTCCCCTCTAATCCCTTGACAATGACGAGCGATTAGCGTAAACTGATTTGAGCTTAGTTGTTGCAGCCAATCCGCAAACGGAGGATACACACCGATGAATAAGGACATTCAGCCTCTTCTGGACACCTGGCCCTGTGAGCCAGGTCAACTGTGTGTTCGCAAAATCACGGGACTGGACGGACGAAAAAAAATCCAACTCCGCATTGAAATGGGCATCTTGCAAATGGATGTTATCGGTCGCCCTGACGGTCAAAATCCCTATGGCTATGAATCGCTCTTGCACTATTACCAAGCTCAGGCGCGAAAAGCGAGGGCGAAAAACTTCTCGCTCGATACGGAAACCTGCATGGCCCTGCAAATGGAAGCCCTTCAGTACTACCATCGCCGCATCAGCTTTCTCGAAATCGGCGACTACCGCAACGCGAAAAAGGACGCTGAAAGAAACCTCGAACTCTTCGACTTTGTCAAAGAATACGCAGAGGAGGAGGAAGACCGGCTGGCCTTTGAACACTACCGTCCCTTTGTCATTGGGCATCGCGTGCGCGCCGAAGTGTTGATGCACCTCGAGCGCGAATCCTACGACATGGCCCTGTCAAAAATCGACGCGGGCATTGACGAGCTCCAATCCTTTTTCGAGGAATTTGATCGGCACGACCTCATCGAAGACAGCGAAGAAATCGCCTTCCTCCAAGAGTGGGCAGACGAGATTCGCCGCGACCGCCCCAAATCCCGGTCACAGGATTTGCACGACCAAATCCGCGAAGCCGTGGGCCATGAAGACTTCGAGCGCGCCGCCGAGTTGCGCGATCAACTCCTCTCCCTCCAAGGCAAAACCGAAATTTGATCCACAGGGCAGTTTTGCCTCAATGTGTTCGACAAACAAAAAATGGGCGAACTGTTAAACTTCGCAAAACCCCAAAACAGTTCGCCCATTGGTTTCTGCATCTTAAAATGTATAGCAAAATGTATAGCACCTAAAACAAATATGAGTTTTACCTTCTCTATGTTTATTCTTTTGTGAGGCGCAGAGCTTCTTTCTTCAAAGCAACACTGATATAGAATCCGGTATCATCCAAATTTTGAAGCGCGGGCTTGATGGCGGATAGAATTTTCATTTTCTTAGCGAGAATCAAAATACCGACTGTGCCAATCACCCTAAGCCCCATGTTTCTGCCCACACTGCGTGCCTGTCGGTCATCCAAGATAATTCGGCATTTCTGATCTTGGGCCAAGGCAATGGCCTCTGCTTCGCCATCATCAATCATCATTTTCAATGCGACAATTAGCGTTTGATCAGAAACGCTCTCTACCCTTAACCACGGGAAGGAGATGCCAAATTCTCGTGCCACAGCCGGTGGGATTAAGACATGCTCAAAAAGGGCTGGCAGAATCTCGAGATGGCCGATTCGTTCAAGCGCAATCAAACATGTGCTATCTGTTGCGATGCGCTCGTTCACGGGCAGATCTCCTGCCGCAATTCTTCGGGAGAATAATCAAAGACGGGAACGCGATGGCGTCCGAGCATCTCCATGAAGGTGCGTTTGGAATGTCCAGCGATTTTTGCTGCCTGACCAAGCGACACTTTGCCAACTTCATAGAGTTTGATGGCGAGAAAAACTTTTGCCTCCTCTCCAGAAAGACTGAAGGGAAGTTCGACTTTCAAGTTAGCGATCCCCATAACAAATATCCTTGTGCTTAAGGTCATATCCATTTGCTATTAAAATATAAGAGGCCGTGACTGAAAATCAAGACCCAATACTCTGATCTCGCCATCGGCAACGAAAGCGTATTGAATAAATGCACATCATGCCCTCCGGGTGTTTTGGGCACAGCATCCCGCCAGTCAGGAGCCGTTGAGTCGCTGGTTCAAGATCATGCGACAGACTCAATTTCACAGTTTTGCACGATTGCGCCGCACCTTTCCTTCGGCTGACAAAGTCGGAGAATTTGTCGTGTTCAATATCGCCGGTAACAAGTACCGCTTGGTTGCCTCGATTCACTTCAATGTTCATTGCAACTTTGAGAGACTTTTGCTATGCACGACTTGAAAAAGGAACGCGCTCCTGAGCGGGGCATCCTCGTCGGCCTCGCACTGCCCGGCGTCTCACTCGGCGAAGCGCGAGACACCCTCGACGAACTCGCGCTCTTGGCGGACACCGCAGGGGTTGTGGTCGCCGAAAAAGTGCTTCAGGAACGCCAGCACAAGGACCCCGCCTATCTCATTGGCCGCGGCAAAGCCGAAGAACTCGTCCAGCGAGTCGCAGAACACCGCGCCCAGGTCGTCATCTTTGACGAAGACCTCTCGCCCGCGCAAACCCGCAATCTCGAAACCCTGATAGAAGTCAAAATCATCGACCGCAGCCGGCTCATCCTCGACATCTTTGCCAGCCGCGCCAAGACCCGCGAAGCGCAAACCCAAGTCGAGTTGGCCCAACTCATCTACATGTTGCCCCGATTGACCCGGCAATGGACGCACCTGTCGCGCCAAGCAGGCGGCACCGGAGGCACGGGCGGCGTGGGCACGCGCGGGCCGGGCGAAACCCAGCTCGAAGTGGATAGACGCGCAACGCATCGCCGCATCACGGTTCTCAAACGCGCCCTCGGCCGCATCGCCAAACAGCGCGAAATTGCCCGCAAACAACGCGCGGACCTCTTTCGCGTAGCCCTCGTCGGCTATACCAACGCGGGCAAATCCACCCTGATGCGCGCCCTCTCCGGCGCCGATGTCCCCATCGAAAACCGCCTCTTTGCCACGCTGGACTCCACCACGCGGCGCGTCTCCCTCGGCTACAACCGGGAGATGCTCCTCTCCGACACGGTCGGATTCATCAAAAAACTCCCCCACCATTTGGTCGCCTCATTTCGCAGCACGCTTGAAGAGGCTATCGGCGCGGACCTGCTGATCCACCTCGTCGATGCCAGCCATCCGGCCTGTGAAGAACACATCGCCACGGTCATCGACGTGCTCTGCGAACTCGACGTGGCGGCCCTGCCGACCATGATGGTGTTCAACAAAAGCGACTTGTTGCACGACTCGGTCAGACGCGAACACCTCGCAACGACCTATCCAGACGCGGTGTGGATCTCCGCTGAAACGGGCGACGGCCTCGACGACCTGCGCTGGGCCATCTACAACCACCTCGAGGGCGACCGCCTGACCCTCCAAGTTCAAATCCCGCAACGCGAGGGCAAACTCCTGTCCGAACTCTACCGCATCGGCGAAATTTTGCACACGGACTACAAAGGCAATGACGTGTGCATGGAAGTCAAACTCAGCCACCACAATGCCCGCCGCCTCTTGCCTCGCGGGCGGTATCAGGCCTCTGTTTTGAAATAAAAAAACGCGCGTCATCAACGCGCGCTTCCCTTCTCCCGCTTCATTCCTCTGGCAGAAAATCTCGCGGATCGCGTGCCCTGCCCGATTCAATCACCTCGTAGTGCAAATGGGGCGGCGTACCGCGCCCGGAACTGCCCACCAGCGCGATGTATTGCCCTTGCCGAACCCGCGTGCCCGCCTTGACCAGCAGTATGCCATTGTTGCCGTACCGAGTCGTATAAATCCCCCCGTGATCGATAACCAACAGATAGCCCAACGCCGGGTCCGCACCTGCGAATTTTACCTGCCCGTCGGCGGTGGCCCGCACGGGCGTTCCCACAACCGCGGCGATATCGATCCCGAAATGGCGCGTTTGGACGATGCCCTCTGCCAACTCAAACCCGCGCATTATCCATCCCACCGCAGGCGATATGGGCCAGATCGCGGGGCGCCAATGGCTGTCTCGTCTAACAGACGGTCGTTCTAACAGCGTTGCGACCTCCGCAGATCGCGTTTCATAAGGCGCGGGCGGCAAGTTGATGTGGCTCGCCAACACGGAACGCAGTTGTTGCTCTCCGGCCTTCATGTGCGTCACCAGTTGTGCCAATTCATCCACGCGGGCAACATCGGCACGCAGGCGTGCATTGTCCCGTTCACGAGTTTGTGCGGCGTGTTCCCAAGATCTGGCTTGTAAGAAAAACCCAAAGCCGGCAAAGACCATATACAGCGAAAAGACCAAGACGACGCCCATCACCCACAGCAGGGAATAACTGAATTGAAACTCGAAGCTCTTTGAACCGTCGTCTGGAATGACCAGCACGGAAAACTTTTTGCGTTTCTTTGCCAATTCAATTTCCTCTGCCAAAATCACCGGGGGTTTTTGAGCGTGTGATCCGCCGCGATGTGAAACAGGTCCGGCAAACACAGCCCGGCAAATGCCCACAAAACCATCATGAGATCGATCTGCTTCAAATCGTCCGACGATAGCGTCCAGCCTAAATTCAAAAATGCGTTGGCCGCAATGGCGAGCACGCCCACCACCGCGAGCAGATAAATCACCCGGGTCATCATTCCCACAAGCGGCATGTGGGAAATCCCCCGGTGCTTAAAAAAACGGGCATAGGGCCGCCACAGCCAGCGCAAAATCCCCCAGTTTTTCAGTGGATCGCTCTTCTTCAAATCCAGATCGGGCGACAGCAAAAACGTGCCGAACAAATAGGCCGCCACAAAAACAACCGCGTATTCGACCATTGCATCGCGCCCAAAAAATCGGACGAGATGCCCCCAAAAAACAGCACCTGTCCCCAGAATCACCGCGAGACAACACAGATCGATTCGCGTATGCGTCTTGCCCGATGGCATCCCTCAACCCTCCACAAATGCCCGCTGATCCGCCCTCGCTACCGCTATCGAGTATAAGGTGTTTTGTTACCCGTGTCCACTTTTTCAGAAAAAAACAAAAAAGGACGATACCTCATCCGTATCGTCCTTTTGCTTTTCGTCCTTTTGTTGCAACCATCAGAACCCTTTTTTTAACTGCACCTGCATCTTTCGTTGGAACACATCGCCCTTCACATCCAATGCCACGCCCTTGATATTGACGAGTCCCCGGTTCAGCTTGGGCGGTGGCAAATCCGCGTCCTCTTTGATGAACAAATGCACGGAATAGAGAATCGCTGCACCGCCCAAAACGCCCAACACAGCAGCGCGGGTGTCGTGACGCTTGGAACTATCGTACAGATCGCGCGCTGAGGTAGCAGTGCCTGCCTGCTTGTACAGATCGTAGGTGTCATTGGCCTCCTTTTTTGCGTCAACCGCTTCTTTAATCAGAAGACCGCCCAACCCCAACATCAGCGCGCCGTGGAATTTTGACCGCAACAAAAAATCCCTCCCTACGGCTTGAGCGGGCACTGCCACGCTCAGGAGCAAGGCCATCGCAACCAATCCGGTACCGATTCGAAAAAACATACCCATAACCGCCTCCATTTATTTTTTAACTGTTCCGGCAACAGCCGTGCCGACTTGATTTTCCAAATTCGCCATCTCGATCAAATAGTTGTATTTTGACTGCACCAAATCATTGCGCGAATCGAACAAATCGCGTTGTGCAGTCAACCGCTCGAGAAAGGTCCCGCCACCAAAATTATACCGCTCTTCTTCCAACTTAAAATTCTCCTCAGCCGCCTCCACAGCCACTTCACTGGCTTCGACCAAACGCCGATACCGCTCCAAGTTGAGGTACCGCTGGCGGATATTCAATGCCCGCAGCCGTTTGGTCTGATCCAACTGCTCTTGGCTTCGCAAATACTGGAGCTTTTGCCGCCTGAGGGTATTGCTCGTATTAAAATTGAACAGGGGAATGCTCGCGTTGATACTGAAGCTATAGTTGTAGTTCTTGAGGAACAGGTCTTCCAAACCGCCAAATTCCTCATCCCTGCCAATGCTCCAGCTATACGCACTCGTGCTCATCGTAATTCGGGGATGGTACAACCCCTTCCGAGTCGCATTGTAATTGTCTCGGGCCGCCAGCATCCCGTACTTGCTGTCCAGAATGTCGGGGTGTTCTTTGAGCGCGAGATTCAGCGCGTCCCGATAAGAATACTTCAGCGGCAACAACTCAAACTCTTCTTCGGCTGGAATCACATCCACATCCGTGCCCAGGCCCATTGTAAATGCCAAATTCAACCGCGCGAGACTCACATCGTTTTCTCGCTGAATCAGAATCGCGCGCGTAACAGCCAAATTCGACTTTGCGTTCGCCACCTGCAAGATGGCAGCGGAGCCGATCTCGTACAGGGTCTCTGCACGGCGCAGGCTTTCTTCGGAAACCCGCACGCGCTCTTGTTGCAATTCCAAGAGTTTGATGGCTTGCAACAACTGAAAGTACCGCTGTTTGGTTTGGAAAACAATGTCCTTGCGGTTGCCGATTTGCTGCATTTGCGCCTGCATCAGGGATTTCTTCGCGCCCGAAAGTTGGGAGATGAGTTGCCCGTTGTAAATCGGCATGGACAAGCCGCCGACCCGGACATTCTGCCCGCCCGTAATGCGGTCTTCCCCCAACAACTGCACCAGCGTGCCCGTCGTCTGATCTAAAACTTGGCCTTCGCGCGGCCCCTGCACCCCCCTGCTGATTCCCCACGACACAGTGGAAGTCGATGGAAAAAACCCATTCCGCACATTATCGACTTGGGTCTCGGAAATCGCAACCGTGTACCTATCCTGCTCGATCTGTGCATTATTCGTCAACGCGATCTCCACGCATTCGCCCAAGGTCAGGCGCATCTCCCGCTGTGGCTCTTGGGCGCTTGCCTGTACACCCATAACCGCGATTGCCAACACTGCGATATGTCTCACAAATCCCATTGTTCAATCTCCATAATTTCCAACAAAATGATGTCCAACCAATTCTCTAAAACGATTAGACGAAAAAACGCCCAAAAAGTTACCAAGTATCTGCTTGTGTTGCCACAAAAAAATTGAGTCAGACGGAAAATTGCGAAAATTCGACAAAAAAAGGACGCCGCATCTAACAACAGAGGGGCGCGCTCACTCCCCGCGGTCCATCAGGGAATACACCGTTGGGATGATCACCAGCGTTAAAATCGTGGAACTGATCAGCCCGGCCACGACGGTAATCGCCATGGGCGTGCGGATTTCCGCGCCATCGCCCAAGCCGAGTGCCATCGGCAACAGGCCCAGCACCGTGGTCGACGTGGTCATCAAAATCGGGCGCAACCGCACTTCGCCGGCCTGCACAATCGCCTCGATCTTGGACGAGCCACTGCGCCGCAGGTGGTTGATATAATCCACGAGCACAATGGCGTTGTTCACCACGATGCCCGCCAGCATAATAATGCCCAAAAAGACCACCACCGAGAGGGGAATGCCGATGACATACAACATGACAATCACGCCGATGAGCGCGAGCGGAATGCTGAACATAATCACAAACGGGTGGAGAAAGGACTCAAATTGCGAAGCCATCACAATGTACACCAAGAAAATCGCCAAGCCCAGCGCGAACGTCAAACTGTCCAGCGAGGTCTCCATCTCCTTGTTTTGTCCGCCGATCACCATCGACACATCCGGGGGCACGTCTATGGTCTCTAACCCCTGCTGAATCATCGCGGTCATCGTGCCCAAATCTATGCCGCTCACATTGGCCGAAATCAGCACCGCGCGCTGTTGATCGATCCGCCGAATTTCACTCGGGCCTTCGTGAACCTCGATATCGGCTACCGAGGAGAGGCGAATGGGTACTCGCCGGCCCGGGTTCACCACCAGCCGCCGCAAATCCGACACCCCTGTGCGGTCCGCCTCATCCACGCGCACCAGCACGTCGATGCGCCTGTCCGCTTCCCGAAAGCGCGTGACCACATTGCCCTGCACCTTCTCGCGCACTAGCGACGCCACGGATCGCACGTTCAAATTGTACTTTGCCAAAACATCTCGGTTGTACACGATCTGCACCTCGGGGTTGCCGCGCTGGAGACTCGATTTCACATCGTAGAGCATGGGAATCTCGGTCAACACGCGCTCGGCCTCGCGGCCCAATCGCGTCAGGGTCGGCAAATCGTACCCGCGAATTTCCACCTCCACCGGGGTCTTAAAACTGAACAGCGCGGGCCGGGAAAAATCCGCCTTGATCTGCGGCAAATCCGACAGCCTGCTCCGCAACTCGGCCATCAATGCGTCTTCGCGCTGTGCCAAAACGCTCTCGCCTCGGATGCCGCCCCAGATCCGGCCGGGCAATGCCGCGAAATACTGCGCCCAACGCGCCGGCGCGCTTTCCCCTTCATCGGATTCGATCTCTTTGAGCACCACGGAAATCACCCCGGTGTGCTCGCCCTGGTCAGACGATGAGATATCGGTTTTATCCACGCCCACAGTCGCGGAAATCGCGCCGACATCAGCCGTAGCCATCACCCGCGATTCGATGAGCGCGAGGGTCTCGTCGGTCGTCTCGAGGGGCGTGCCCACGGGCAGGGCCACATCCACATTAAATTCCCCCTGATGCACCTGCGGGATCAATTCGTTGCCCAACCGGGGCAACAGTACCAGCCAGCAGATTGCAAACGGCAACACCGCGCCCGCCACGATGCTCAATCGGTTGTGCAGTGCCCAGCGGATAAACGGCGTGTACGCGCGGCGAATGGCGTCAAACCCGCGTTCAAACAAAAACAGCACCGGCGCGAGAATGGGCAGTGCGATGAGCGCGAGCACCACCAGCGCGACCAGGCCTGTCAAAAACACAAACAAGAGCGCGAGCACCAGCAGTTTGCCGAGCATCATGAGCGTCATAAAAATCAGAAACCGAGAAATAAAATACACCGGGCCGAGCGCGACCAGCAGCGAAACGCCCACCGCGCCCACCAGGGCCGGCGCGATTTTCAAAACGCGCAACCCCATGGCCCCGCGCAAAGCCCATTGGAACATCTGCTTGATCGCACGCGCGGTCCATCGCATTTGCACGCCGAGGTCGCGCCCCAAATTTTGCGGCGCCACAAAGGCCAACAAATCGTCCCAAATCAGGCGCACCCAAGCACTGCCGAACAGATCGCGGCCCTGTGCCCACGCGCATAGCCCGGCCCACAGCCTGCGCGCATCCTCGCGCCACGTGGGCCCGGAACTCAACCAGCAATAGAACCACCAGCCGGGATAGATGATCGGAAAGAGCGCCACCGCCAAAAGCGCGACCGTGGCTTTGAGCGCGACCACGCCTAGCGCAGCGGCGATCCACAAGGCCCGGCCGCCGTATTCGCCCACCACATAGACAAAGCCGAGGGGCACGCGGCCCACCAGCGCGCCCAAATTCGCGGCGTGGTACTTGAGCGCGTCCTCGCCCCTTTTCCGAAGCCCCATGCCCTCGCTCAACCACGCGACAGAACGCAGTTGCAAAATGGCCGAACCCGTCAACCGCGTGGAATCGCCTTGCCCGTCGCCGCGCCATAGATGCACCTGCCGCGAAGCCAGCATGGGAATAAAAAACAGCGCCACCCCCAAAGACGCCACGAGCGAAAACACGACCGTGAGGGCCATATCGCCAAAAATCTGCCCGGCCACGCCCTCGACAAACACGATGGGGAAAAACACCGCCACAGTCGTCAGGGTGGAGGCAACCACGGCGCCGCCGACTTCCCCGGTGCCTCGGATGGTGGCCGCGATCATATCGTCGCCTTCTTCGCGGCATCGGAAAATGCTCTCCAAGACCACGATGGCATTATCGACCAACATCCCAATGCCGAGCGCGAGCCCGCCCAAGGACATGATATTGAGGGACACGCCAAAAATGTTCATCGGCGCGAATGTCGCCACGATGGAAATGGGGATGGCCAGGCCCACGATTGCGGTGTGCGATGGGTTGCGAAGAAAAATGTACAAGACCAAAATCGCCAATCCACCGCCCAACAGCGCGGTTTGCTTGACCTCGTTCACAGACGATTCGATGAACGTGGATTGATCGGACAACAACTCCATCGCCACGCCTTCGGGCAGTGTAAAGGCGATAAAACTCGTCATCTCCTTCATCTGCACGAATTGCCGCACCTGCTCGCGCCGGTCACTGGCAGCGGCCCGTTCGATCTCGCCGCCTCTGAGCTTGGCGACGTACGCCAGTTGCTCGGGCGTGCCAAAGAGGCGGTCGCGCACGCGCTGCGCTGTCGCCACGATATTGGCGTCCGCCTCCTTAAAAATCTCGATCTCCACGCTTTCCGTGCCATTGACCCGGGTGATGATCTCCCGCTCTTTGTGCGTGCGATACACCCGCCCCACGTCTTTCACGCGAATTTCCACGTCCCCGCGGCTGCCCACCACCAAATTGGCGATCTCGTCAATGGTGCGAAATTCATTCAGGGTCCGCACGAGGTACTGCGTTTGTCCGTCCAGCAAACTGCCGCCCGCGAGGTTGACGTTTTCCTCTTGCAACCGCCGGTTGATGGTGTTGATATTCAGGCCCATCATCGCCAACTGCCGCTCGCTGATCTCGACTCGAATTTCCTCTTCCAGCCCGCCTTTGACGCGGGCCGCGGCCACGCCCTTGAGGGCCTCCAATTCCTGCTTGATTTCCTCTTCGGCGATGTGGCGCAACACGTACATATTTCTCTTGCCGTAAATCCCCACGCGCATAATCGGGTCTTGCGTGGGGTCGTAGCGCAAAATCAATGGCCGATTGACCCCGCGCGGCAAATTGAGGCGGTCGAGATTTTCGCGCACGGTTTGCACCGCGTCATTCATATCCGTATCCCAGCCGAACTCCAAAATCACATCGGACAGGCCGGGCCTAGAAATCGACGTAATGCCCACCAGATTGCTCACCACCCCAAGGCGCTGTTCAATCGGCCTCGAGATCAAATTTTCAACTTCTTCGGGCGCGGTATCGGGATATTCCGTCCGCACGGTCAAGGTGGGATACGAAATATCGGGCATCATATTCAGCGGCAACTGCTGATACGACACGTACCCGAATACGGCGACCGCGAGCACTACCATAAAAATCGCCACGGGCCGCCGAGTCGTTATCTCAAACGTGCGAGAAAAATCCCGATCATCCGATGCCATACTCTTCTCCACAGGTGAGATGGATAGCCACAAAAGGCACAAAAGGCGAGCAGTGTGTAGGGGCGATGCCCCCGTGCTCGCCCAATATCAAAATCAGTGGTCAGTAGTCAGTGGTCAGTAGTCAGTCCCCACCCAACCCCTCAACCGTGGCGAACTTCGATGAACTGCCGATTCCGCATCACGTCTTTTCGGTCTGTTCAGTCGAATCGGGCTTCGCGGGAATCCGCAGGCCCTCGCCTTTGATGATCCGCACCTTGGCCTTGTCCTTCAACCCGTTCTGCCCGACCACCACGATCTGATCGCCCTTTTTCACGCCGGACAACACTTCGACAAATTCCGTGTCGTCAAACCCCATTTCAAAGCGCACCTTCTTGACCGTGCTGTCCGACACCACAAAAACGTGCGGCATGCCATCGTCGTACACCACGGCCCGCTTGGGCACGAGCACGGCTTGGGGATGAGTCGCGGTGACGATGTGTGCATTGACGAACATGCCCGGCCGCAACAGCCGGTTCCGCGTGTCGAGTTCCAGCGTCACCTTGAACGTGCCCGAATTGGGATCGACCACTGGGCTGATCCGCAATATCTTGCCCTCGAATTTTGTGTCGGGCAGAAAATCGGTCGTCACCAACGCGGGTTGCCCGATTGCCAAATTGTGCATGCCCTGCCCGGGCACGTGTACGTGTGCGATCAGGCGGCTCAAATTCACCATCTCGTACAGCTTGGAATTGCCCCCAACGCGGTCGCCCAATTTGACCAACCGCCGCGCGATGATCCCGCTGACAGGCGCGCGCACGCGAGCGTAATCCAGAGCCAAGCGCGAGCGTTCCCACCGAATTTTGCTCTGTTCGACATTGATCTTGAGGTCTTCGTATTCCTCTTTGGCGAGCAGTTGTCGGTTGAACAACTCCTCTTTGCGCTTGAGTTGGCTCGCCAATTTTTGATACGCCAAGTGCGCTTCGGCCTCGTTGAGCTTCAACTCGTCGTCAACCAGTTCGATCAGCACCTGCCCCTCGCGCACCTGCGTGCCCTCTTCGACCAGCACGCGCCGCACCAGCCCGGCCCCTCGCGCGTAAATGTCGATGGTCTCTTCGGCTTCCACGGTCGCGCTGTACAACACATGATCGGAAATCTCGCCCGTCTCCACGACAGACACCTTCACGGGAACGCCTTCGACGACTTTCTTCCTTTGGTTCTTGTTCGTCTCTTTCGGCTTCGGTGGTCGTTTGCGCTTCTGATTTTTGGCGACTTTGGCAGAATCCACCTTCGTGGAATCGGCCTTTGCCGCACCATCAGACGACGCCTTGTCCGTTTCAGCTTCGTCGCTGCATCCCGAAAACATCCACAGAACGATCAAAATCCCCAGCACATTCGATATACGTTGCAACATCATTCGCCCTCGCAAGTTACATGGCCCAAAGTTTGCAAGACATTAGACGCACCAATGAGAAAATTGGTTTTGGGAAAAGCGGAAAAAAGGTAGATGGAAGTTTAGGTCGTGTTGACATTTTATTTTTTTTTGACGTTCCGCACAGAGTAGCAAATGCGTTGCTTGCTCATTTAAGACGTTTGGTCCTACAGCCTCGTTGGTTGCCTTTGATGCCTTCGGCGACTTACTTTTTTTCAACAGCAAAAAAAAGTAAGCAAAAAATGCCGCTCTCAAACGCCGAGAGGCTTGCACAGCGCAAAGCGCTTTTGTAATCGCACGATATGCGTCAGCCTGCAAAGTGGGTTGCAACATGGATGTGGGTTGCGAGACGGCCTTGCGCGCTGTGCGTGATGGCTTGATCTGAGGGTGTTTTGCGATGGCACTTATTGTGATGCCTTCTTTGAACTGCGGAACGTCAGGGAGGGCTTGATTTTCTCGATAAACCACTCAAGCCGTTGCATGGCTCGTAAATGTTAACACAACCTAGCCACGAGCGGGGTACAACTGGCGACAACCCGTTCAAAGGCGCACGCGCAAGCACAACGTAAGTAATCCAGTGGCTCCCTACCCCCAATCCCAAATTGTACTCTAAATAAACCCACAACCGCCTAAAAAGATACACTTTTTTTGCCTACCAACACAATATACTAAACGAATGTATAGTTGCCAAAAAATAAAAAAGGCGACCGCAGAACGACCGCCTGTTCAAAAGAGGCATGATTTCTTGCATAAGTACTTCACCGCGCCAAAGATCGCCAGACGCGCTCGGCGATGGCGCGGTACATTTTTGCCAGTGGCGCGTCGGGATCAGCCGCCGCGATTGGCTCGCCCGCATCGCTGCCTAATTGCACTTGACGATGCAACGGTATCGCGCCCAAGAACGGCACGCGATACGCATCTGCGGTGCGCTGTCCCCCGCCCCGTCCAAAAATCGGAGTCTCTGTGCCGCAACTGCTACAGATGTAAGTGCTCATATTTTCGATCACCCCGAGCACGGGCACGTCAACCGTGCGAAACATTTCGACCCCGCGCCGCACGTCTTCTTGCGCCACCAACGGGGGCGTGGTCACGATCAAGGCCCCATCCAACGGGGTCGTTTGGGTCAACGTCAACTGCACATCCCCAGTGCCCGGTGGCAAGTCGATCACCAGACAATCGAGCGGTGCCCATGCCACGCCGCGCACAAATTGCGTCACCATTTTCGCCAGCATGGGGCCGCGCCAGATAATCGGCACGCCATCGCCCGCGATCAATCCCAACGACACCAGTTTGACGCCATGCCGCTCAATGGGTTCAATTTCGCGCTCGGGCGTCATCTGTGGCTGCGCTTTGGTGCCCATCATAATCGGCACATTCGGGCCGTAAATATCCGCATCCATCAGCCCCACCGCGTGCCCCATCATCGCCAGAGCCACAGCCAAATTAGCCGCTGTCGTGGATTTGCCCACCCCACCCTTGCCGCTGGCGATAGCAACAA
Organism: Candidatus Latescibacterota bacterium; assembly: GCA_965204745.1. GTDB lineage: Bacteria > Latescibacterota > UBA2968 > UBA2968 > UBA2968 > VXRD01. The sequence continues at coordinate 5,453,937 of OZ242010.1, read as the reverse complement.
TGTATTTGACGCCCGGAATGGGCGGGCGTTCTAAAGTCGGTGCATTCACATCGCACTCCCATTTTTATTTTATGCCGCCCTGTCTTCTACGACCAGATTGCGCCCGACGGTTTTGAGTGCTTTCATGATCTGGCTGATGTGAGAGTAGCAATCCGGGTCGATCAATTTGCGGATGACCGACTCGCTCAAACCCAGGCGGTCAGCGAGCGCGTCCCTGGTGATCCCCTGCTTACACATGGCTGTATAGAGGGCCAACTTAGCGGCGGCCACAGGCGGGACAGCGACGAGTTCCTGACCGGTAGCCACAGGGCTTGGCGTTGGGATTTCCCGTTTCTCTTGGACGTACACAGCGAGGATGGCGACGAGGGCGTCTTCGGCATAAAAAAGAGACTCTGCCCTGGTTCGCGCCCCTGTTATCGCTTCGGGCACGTCGGGAAAGGTCACGATAAAACCCTCCCTTTCTTCGGGGTCGGGCATCAAATTGCACGGGTAAGCGTATTGCACGATTCAGAACTCCTTCCTGTCAATTCCGAGTTGCTCGAGCATGGTTGTCAACAGGCCCTTGGAAATCTCGCCATGCTTGACCACTGTGTAGCGGTTGCCCACATAAAGAGTCCCATGGCTACCCTTGCCGCGGCGCGGATCAAAGCGGAACTCCACCCCTGTCTTTCTCGCGTAGCGTCTGGCATATCTGACAAATTCCCTTCCGTTCATGATTCCCCTTGCGGATACCTCGAGGCATCACACTTGCCAAAACCGACCCCTCAACTTTGCGTCTCCATCACGCATTCGGCCAGCTTTGGAATGCCTTCTCGGATTTGTTCCAGCGACGCGTACCCAAACGCGAGGCGCAGGTAGGGGTCATATTTCGTCTTAAAACAGCTAGGAAAAAAATCTGCTTCCGATTCGGGAATGAGAGAAAAATCGATCTCTTGATCCCCCATCCGAAGCAGTTCTTCAGTCGTCATCTCTCGAGTATTCATCGGTTGAGCTTGACATGGATTTTGCTCGGATCCTCTCCACAGTGTTTGAGAAGTGCTATTGTGCCCTCTATGGTATCTTGAGCCCCCCAATTCTTGTCGAAGTACACACCGTCACAGATTTTTTCTGGTTTTTGGAGAGTTTGCTCTGTGTCGGACGAAACACAACGGTTTTGATATTTCGGATGTTCTATCCGAGCGTTTTTGGGTGTCAGTTTCCCGCTGTTAGCAAGCCATTTCGCAGTTTCTCTTAGCACGCCTACCGCAGAAACTCGAAACGATTCAGTCTGTCCATCCGGGAGTTTGATACACTTTGGCTTTGGACTGGTTTTATTTATTCCTGATAAATCTGTCAGTGCAATCCATCCGGATTCTGTGTCGGATTCGATAATCGGTTGCGGCGGCGTTTCCCCTTCTTGCTCATCAGCAGGAGGCAGTTCTTTCTCATCGGACTGCAATACTGGCTCTCTTGCCGGCATGGGATTCCCAGACGAAGCGAGATTTGACCGCCACATCCACAACGCTTGCAACGCACTCTCATGAGCTGGTGTTTGAGTTATCGAAAACTGCATGAGTATGCGTTTCTCAATGGTTTGCTGGGTGAAAACGTCGTACATTCGCCAATCGTTGCCGTTGGTAACGACCATATATGGGATGCCATCAGAATTTGCGTAGTTGAGAGTCTGCCTGGTCTCGCGCTCTTCCAATGAGGTACCCAAATTTTTCGCTTCAATTACAGCGACAGGGGCATCGTTTGACATCAGCGCGTAATCAACTCGTCCCCCTCCTGCTGAATACTCCAACGCAACTTGTGCCGGATCCGACACATCCCATCCCAACGCCAGCAACAGGGGATCGATCAGCACTTGCCGCGTGGCTGTCTCATTACCAGAAAGGTACGGGTGATGTGTCCTAATTTTGTCTTGCAATTTTTCGATAGTGGCTGTCAGATCATCAAGTGCCATAGCGAACCCATTTTTAGAGGAATGAAAAAGGATTTTCAGGATCAAATGTCAAAATGTTGACTTGCCGGGCCAATGCGTTTAAGTCGATATCTGCGCTCACGAGGTTTTCCTGCGTTCTTCCAAGATGGTCTGTGTGACATTGAGTTGCACTTTTTTTGTGATCTCTTGGACCTGTTCGAGCGTGGGCGCGTGTTGTGCGCGTTTGCGCGTCCATGCTCGCCAGATGGTAGCGGTCTTTGAAGGCAGGCCCATTGTGCGATCAGGGTCAGAAATCAATGCGATAGGTGAATCCGCCATGGCTGAATCTCCTCAATGATGCGTTCGCGTAAAACCGATCAGCGACCAAACCGCCACCTCAACTTTGCGTCTCAATCACGCATTCGGCCAACTTTGGAATGCCTTCTCGAATTTGTGCCAGCGACGCGTACCCAAACGCGAGGCGCAGGTAGGGCACATCGCGGCGGAAGACGTGAAACGCCTTGCCCGTGGCGTAATCGATCCCGCGGGACTCGGCGACTTGTTCGCACTTGACCACATCGGTGGCATCGGGCAATTTGACCCAGATGAACAACCCGCCCTTGGGTCGGCTAAACCACTCAAACGCATCGGGAAATTGCCCGAGCATCTCAAACATCGCATCGCGCTTTTGCTTCACTATCGCATTGATGCGATTGACGTGCGTCCACAGGTGCTCGCGGAAATACTCGTACACGACCGCCGCGGCCAGCGAACTCGTTCCCCCGTCCCGGCGAATTTGCAAAATTTTGCCCAACAGGGGTTGCTCGGCAAAAAAGCACCCCAAGCGCACGCCCGGCCCCAAAATTTTGGACAGCGATTCGATATGCACCACCGGCACCTCCGCAGGCAGGGTATAGAGCGCGGGCACGTAATAATCGTCTTCGTACACCGTATCGGCATAACAGTGATCTTCCACAACCGGGAGCGCGTACTGCGCGGCGATTTGCAGCAATTCCTTGCGCCGCTCGAGGGGCATAATCGCGCCCGTGGGATTTTGAAACGTCGCCAGCACGTAAATGAACTTGGGCAACTTGCCCTTCGCGGCCCGTTTTTTTAGTTCATCGGACAGCGCGTCCATCCGCATGCCGTGTTCATCCACCGGAATGCCCACCAATTCCGCGCCCTCTTTTTGATACGCGCCAATCGTACCCGAATAACAAAATTCCTCCATCACCACCCCATCGCCGGGCTGATCGACAAACACCTGCGCCATCAGGGTCACGGCTTGCATCGAGCCATTAGTCAATGCGATCTCGTCAATCGGGGGGGCGACGCCCTCGCGATGTGACAAGCGATCCGCCATCACCTGTCGCAGGGGCCGATACCCCAATGTGCCGGGATACAGGGCCAACTCATCGCCCATCTCGGGCAAAATACGCATGGCCGCCTCGCCCAATTCGCGGTTGGGAAACGACCCCGGATCGGGCCGCCCACTGCCAAAGGGATAATTTTCCATGGACTCATCTCCTAAAATCAGTTGTCAGTTCCCACCCTGCCCAACCCCCTTCAGTGAGACGTAAGACGGGAGAGGTGAGGCAACCCCGCCACCGCCCAAGTTGTCAGTAGTCAGTTGTCAGTCCACCCATCCCCAAGCCCCGTAGGGACAGGCCCCTGTGCTTGTCCGCATACCTAGCGGTCAGCCAAAAGCATATAGGGGCAGGCTTTCGCCGGAATGACGGTGGCCTGCCCTCTTGCCTCTTACGTCTTGCCTCTTTGGGCGATATATACTGCTCACCTTTGAACGGGCTATCGCCAGTTGTACCCCTTTTGTGCCTTTTGTGGCTAAACTCCCCTCTTGCCTCTTACGTCTTACCTCTTACGTCTTGCCTCTTACGTCTTGCCTCTTGCCTCTTGCCTCTCCCGTCTTGCCTCTCCCCTCAGTACCCCTTCTCCCGTGCTTTCATGCGTGGGTCGTACATTGCCAGCAGGCCGTCTTCTGCGACTTCGATCATCCGCACATGGGCGGCTACCGCGCCTTTGGTATGGACCTTGTACCCAATGGACTGGAGATAGTCCGGCGCGGCCTCGCCGAACTCTTCTTCCAAACGCACCCACTCATTGCCCTCTGAATGCACGCGCGGCGCGGAGATCGACCATTCGGGGTCTTCGTCGAGCACTAGCCTGCGCGCCAACACCTGAAACACGGACGACGGGATGCGCGTGCCCCCGGACGCGCCAATGGTCAGCACGGGTTCGCCATCGCGCAACACGATGGCCGGGCACATGTTCATAATCGGCGCTTTGCCGGGGCCAATGGAGTTTTTCAACCCGGAACCGGGATCGAACCGCGACATGCCCGCGTTCATCAGCAAGCCCATGCCGGGGATGGTGACAAAAGACCCAAAGCTCGGCCCGTGCGTGAGGGTCAGCGCGACCAGATTGTTTTGCGCGTCTGCGGTGCAAATATGCGTGGTGCCGCCCGTGTAAAATGGCCGCAACAGGGATTGACCGCGTTTGCCCTCGGCAATATAGGCGGCGACCTCTTTTGCGGTCGCGCCCAAGTGGACATCCGACATCAGAATGTCCAGGGGCACAGTGACGAACCTCGGATCGCCAAAATGCCGGTACCGATCCATCCACGCCGCACGGATGGTTTCGACCATGCCATGGGCCAAGCGGGCCGCGTCGCGTGCGTACAGATCCAATTCGGCCACGTCGGCAATGGCACACATCTGCACCAAGCTCACGCCCGCGCTACAAAGCGGCGAACTGTACACGTCGTATTCCATGCACACCTCGTGGATGGGATCGACCACTCGCGCCTCGTACTTTGCCAAATCATTGCGCGATAAGACCCCGCCATTGTCCCGAACGTGCTTGGCGACGCGCTCTGCGATGTCTCCCTCGTAAAACTCGCGCACGCCCTTGTCCGCGACCTGACCGAGCAAGTCGCCCAACTCGGGGTTTTTCACCCGATCTCCGGTTTTGGGCACTTCGCCATCGATCAGCAACAACCGCTCGGTTTCCGGAAATTCCCGGATGCGCCGCTCGCTTTGGGCAATGCCTGCCGCGTAATTTGCCGACACCCGAAACCCGCTTTGACACGCGCGAATCGCCGGCGCGAGCACGTCTGCCAACCTCATCTTGCCGAACTTCTCCAGCGCGAGGCCCAGGCCTGCCAGCACTCCGGGCACGGAAATGGCTTTGCACCCCACCTGATTGGCATACCCGCCGACCACAGAGCCAAACCGCCCGTCCGAGCGCGTCACGCGAAACAGGCGCGCATGGGCCGCCCGCGGCGCGACTGTATTAAAATCGACGCAGACGACTTCGCCGCCAATGTACGCGGTCATCACCCCGCCATACCCGCCAATGCCGCAGGACTTGGGCGTTGCAACGCACGCGAGAAAGGCTGCGCCAACAGCCGCATCCACGGCATTGCCACCTTTTTGTAAGATACTCACAGCCGCAGAATCGGACTCGGGTTGTCCGACCACTGCGCCGTTTTCAAACGTCATTGCCACGAGCAAAAACCCCCTTTTGTCAGGTCCTCAACGAATCGTAATCCATCACCACTTTAATGGCGCCATCCCTGCGGTCCGCGAACAACTCGTACCCGCGCTGAATGTCCTCAAATGGCAATACATGCGTCACCAGCGGTGCCACATCCACCCGTCCTTGCGCGATCAAGTCGCGGGCGAGCGAAAAATTGGGTTGTACATTCGGCCCCACCGTGGAAATCAGATTGAGATTGAGCCTGAAAAACTCCGCGTACGCAAAGGGATAATACACATCGTCCGGCACCCCAAAGCACAATAGAGTGCCCAACCGCCGCAGGAGTTTCATGCACGCATTCAAGGTCTCGGTCTGATGCCCGACCACCTCCACGACCAGATCCGCCATCTCGCCCCCGGTGATCTCGCGCACGGCTTCTTCCGCGTCGGTCTCATCGACATTGACCACATGGGTCGCGCCCATCTTTTTTGCCGCGTGCAAGCGGTAATCCAACTCGTCCATCCCAATCACGCTTCGTGCGCCCAAATTGCCGATCATGCGCGTGAACAGCAAGCCCATCGGCCCTTGCCCCACGATGACCACATCCGCATCCACGATATTGCCCAGCCGTTGACACGCCCATACCACTGTGCCCAAGGGTTGCGTCATCAAAATTTGTTCGTCTGGCACAGCGCCTTTTGGCAGGGGAATGATTCGGCTCTCGGGCGCGCACATATATTCGCACAACCCGGTTTGGCTATCGGGCAATGCGAGCACAAAATCGCCCTCCTGAAATCGGTCGGATGTGGATGCGACCACCGTGCCCAAGCATTCGTGAATCGACAGGCCCACGCGCAGGGGATACGGATCTCCATGCACGTAATCGACAAATGGCACGCACTTGGCCCGGCGCGGATCGCGCTGCGCGACTTCGGCCAATTCATTGTGATCGCAATTCCACAAAGGCACGTCTGACCCGCACAAACACGCGCGTTCCAACCGAATTTTCACTTGCCCGGCAGCCGTGAGTTGCGGCTCCTCTGCATCGACAACCACCACGCGCCTGCGGGCGACAATCTGCGCTGCTTTCACATTCCGCTCCCAGTCTAGAGCCTTTGCTACGCCATCCCCCGTGATCCTTTCAGCTTCCCACTTCGCAAGACCGCGTAATATAGCGCGTCAGGATAGAAAAGTCAATGAGAGGGGCAGTAGTCAGTAGGTTGTGTTGACAGAAGAATCGCTCCTTATCGGGACCTACCCCCCTAACCCCCCTTCCTGCGAGGAAGGGGGGAACTGTGAGCGGTTTTGCGAGGGTATCGATGAGGGATTTTTAATCGCTTTATGCCCTCGGTCAACGCCATCAGAGCAACCTAAGCCATCAAAGGAACTCTACTCCCCTTTCCTCGCAGGAAAGGGGCCGGGGGATAGGTCCCCTCGCACAACGCCATCAGAGCAACCTAAGCCATCAAAGGAACTTTACTCCCCTTTCCTCGCAGGAAAGGGGCCGGGGGATAGGTCCCTTAGCTATAAGCCATCAAGCAACACATTACGACCTAGGATTTCTTTCAAGAGCTTATCCCCATCTCCCGCACCGCGTTGATTACATCTGTTGCTGTGGGGATGGTGGCGTCTTCGAGGGGTTTGCTGAAGGGAACGGGCACGTCCATCGCACCGAGGCGGGCGATGGGCGCGTCTATGTAGTCGAACGCGCCGCGATAGACCATAGAGGCGAGTTCTCCGGTGATGCCAAAACTCTTGTGGCCTTCGTCGATGATGACCGCACGGGTGGTTTTGACCACGGAGTTGATGAGGGTTTCGCTGTCTAAGGGGACGAGGGTGCGCGGATCCACGACCTCTGCGCTGATGCCCTGTTCCGCGAGTTCGGCGGCAGCTTCTAATGCGACGTGAACCATGCTCGACGTGGCGATCAGGGTTACGTCGTCCCCTTCGCGCTTGATGTCCGCCTGTCCAAACGGAATGGTATAATCGTCTTGCGTGGGCACCATGCCCTTGAGCGCGTACATCATTTTGTCTTCGTAGATGACCACTGGGTTGTCGTCTCGCACAGCGGATTTGAAGAGGCCCTTGGCGTCTGCGGGCGTGGATGGGATGGCGATTTTGAGCCCGGGAATGTGCGCGAGCCAGGCGTGCAAACTCTGCGAATGTTGCGCCGCAGAGGATCGCCCCGCGCCCATCGTGGAGCGGATGGTGAGGGGCACGCGGGCCTGCCCTCCGGACATATAGCGCAATTTGGCGGCTTGGTTGACGATTTGATCCATCGCCAAGGTGATGAAATCGCCGAACATGATATCCACAATGGGCCGCGACCCGGTCAGTGCCGCGCCAACGCCCAAGCCCACCAAACCCGCTTCGGCAATGGGCGTGTCCATCACCCGGTCGTCGCCAAATTCATCGTGCAACCCGGAAAGCACTTTGAACACCGTGCCCGCTCTGCCCACGTCTTCGCCCATCAGAAACACCGTGGGATCGCGCCGCATTTCCTCGGCAATGGCTTCTTTGACCGCTTCGCCATAATTCAGTTCACGCATAGACATGCTGGTTCACCTCCGCAACCTCGGGATAGGGCGCGGCTTTGGCCGCCTCCAAAGCGTTTTCCATTTCCCGTTCCACTTCGCGCACTTCCGCGTCGAGTTCGGCTTCAGACGCGAGATCGTCCCCGACGATTTTCTTCCGCAACCGCTCGATGGGGTCTTTTGCCATCCACGCTTCAATTTCCTCTTTTGGCCGATAGCCTTCCCCCGGATCGCCCACATGGTGGCCGCGATAGCGATACGTGTCGCACTCGATGAGGGTGGCCCCTTCGCCCTGTCTCGCGCGCGCGACCGCTTCGGCTGTGGCCCGATACACGGCGATGGCGTCGCTGCCATCCACCGTCGCGCTCGGAATGCCAAAGGGCAGGGCGCGGTCCGCAATGCGCGGTCCGGCGGTGACGCTTTCGGTGGGCGTGTATTCCCCGTAGTGGTTGTTTTCGCAGACGTAGATGACCGGGAGTTTCCAGATCGCGGCGAAGTTCATCACCTCAAAAAAAATGCCCTGATTGGACGCGCCGTCGCCAAAAAAGCAGACCGCCACCTGGTCTGTGCCGCGCTGTTTTGCAGACAGACCCGCGCCCGTGGCAATGCCAAATCCCCCGCCGACAATGCCGTTCGCGCCGAGGATACCAACGGACATGTCCGCGATGTGCATAGACCCGCCCTTGCCCCGGCAATGCCCCGTGACCCGGCCCATCACTTCGGCCATCATCGCTTCGAGATTCCCGCCTTTGGCAACGCAATGCCCGTGCCCGCGGTGCGTGCTGGTGATGAAATCGTCATCGCGCAGGGCCGCGCAAACCCCCACGGCAACGGCTTCCTCGCCGATGTAGAGATGCGCCAATCCGTGCATGAGGCCGCTGGTATAGACCTCCCAGATTTGCTCCTCAAACCTGCGGATGCGGAGCATTGTGCGGTACATTTTGATCAAAATTTCAGGGGATAGAGACATCGAAACTCCTCGGTGAGAGCTTTAAGCGATCAACGATCAGCGGTCAGCAAAACGAGCGATTAGCCCACACATCGCTTTGGGAGAATGGCCGGTGGCCCTTCGTATCTTTAGGCGATCACGGAGACTGCTTTCGTCAAAGCATGTGCTACTATTAGTCCGTATGACGAATGGCGGTAGGGCGGAGGCGGAGACTGACAACTGACTACTGACTACTTGATCGGGATAGCGCGATGGCCGTCTCACCTCTCCCGTCTCACCTCTCCCGTCTCACCTCTTACCGCATTTCACAACCACCGCTCCAATTGGTCGGTATCTTCCAAATTGCGTTTGAGGGCTTGGAGGAATTGCGCTGCGACCACGCCATCCACGAGGCGGTGATCCGCAGACAGAGTGACTTCGGCAATTCGGCGGATGCCAATGGTCAGGCCGTCGCCGATGGGCACAACGCGGGGAATGGCCGCGCCGATAGCTAAAATCGCGGCTTCGGGCGGGTTGACAATGGCGGTGAACGACGTGACCCCGTACATCCCCAGGTTCGAGATGGTGAACGTGGCACGGGCGTCGCCGCGCAATTTGCCCTGCCGGGCTTCGGCAACGCGCTGACCGCGCTCGTCTGCCAAGTCGGTCAAAAATGCCTTGTCCGCGTTTGGAATGACCGGCACCACAAGGCCGTCGTCTGTGCCAACGGCGAGGCCGATGTTGACCGCGTCGTGCAGGATGACTGCGGTTTCGCCATCCAGACTGGCATTCAGGGCCGGGTATTGGGCGAGGGCATCGGCTGCGGCTTTGACAAAGAGGTCCGTCACCGAGAGCGCGATGCCATCTGTCTCCGCGAGGTTTTTTCGCCAGACTTCCGCATCTGTCAGGTCGATTTCCGCAGCGACATAAAAGTGCGGGATGGTGCTTTTGCTGTACGCCATGGTTTTGCCAATGGCCTGCCGCATGCGCGAAAGCACGGTCGAACTCGGCGCGGCAGAGGCTGCGCGTTCAACATCGGCCAATACGATGCGCCCGCCCGGCCCCGTGCCCGCGATAGTGGCGAGGTCCATCTCGAGCTCGCGGGCGCGCCGCCGTGCAGCAGGCGACCGCTTGACGCGCTGATCGGGAGCTCGTCGCGCAGGTTCGGGTTCTCGGCTCACAGCGGTTGTTTCCGCCGCTTCGCTCGCGCCCTGTTCTGTCGTCTCGGTGTGCTCGATGGCTTCGTCGGCTTCATCGGTAATCAGCGCGATCACCGAGAGCACGGGCACCACGTCGCCATCTCGCGCCACGAGTTTGCGGACATACCCGGTTTCGGGCGATTCGTATTCAAACAGGGCTTTGTCCGTTTCCAAGTCGAGCAACACATCGCCCTTGTTGACGTGGTCGCCCTCTTTGACGCGCCATTCAACAACCGTGCCTTCGTCTTGCTGAAGCCCGTATTTGGGCATGATGATGGTTTTGGTCATGGGAGTTGTCAGTTGTCGGTTGTCGGTTGTCAGTCCGCCCCGCCCGGCCGCAGACGTAAGAGGGCAGAGGGGAGAGGTGAGAAGGCCCACCGTCTTTGTATCTTTGGGCGAGCACGAGGTCATCGCCCCTACACACTGCTCACCTTTTGTGCCTTTTGTGGCTAAACTTCCATCTTCCGTCTTCCGTCTTACCGAAGGGCGGTTGGGCGGGGAGGAGTCAGTCCGCCCATTTCGCAGACGATGTCGAACTCTCGTTTTGTCACGGGTTGGATGGACAAGCGTTGCCCGCGTTGCACCACTTTCATATCCCCGAGTTTGGGATTGTTCTTGAGGTCTTTCAGGCTCACATAAGGCTCAAACGCCGTTGACCATTGCACGTCAAAGGAAAACCAGCGCGGGTCGTCCGTTGTGGCTTTCGGGTCGTAGTACGGGTCATCGGCGTCAAATTGCGAGGGATCGGGGTACCCCGCACGCACGATTTCCACGAGGCCCGCAATGCCGGGGTCTTTGCAATTCGACTGGTAGAACAGTGCCCAATCCCCTTTTTGCATGTCGTCGCGGATAAAATTGCGCGCCTGATAATTGCGTACCCCGCGCCAATACCCCCTGCCCCCGGGCCGGTTGCTCAGTGTTTCAAAAGAACACACGTCGTACTCGCACTTGACGAGCCAGTATTTTCGCGCCATAGCATCCTCGCATCTTGGATCAGCGATCACCTGTATGGGGGATTGTCTCGAGATCAGCTACACGGACAGGCACGGGGGCTCGTCCCTACATGGCCGGTCTCTCGCGTCTTACGGTTTGCGTCTCCCCTCTTGCCTCTTACCTCTCCCGTCTCCCCTCTTACGTCTCACGTCTCACCGCATCTTTCTTTCCACTTGTAATAATTCGGCGACAGGGATAACGCGCCATCCACCTGCGGCACGAGTTCGCCATTTTGCCCGCGTGGGTCCCCGCGATTTTCATTTATCTCTGCCAATCGCCCGCGCCACAGGGCCACGCGGTCCGCACAGGCCGGGTCTTTGGACAACTCGCAGCATTCTAGGGGATCGTCATCCAAGTTGAAAAACTGTTCTTCCCCGGTGTGGTGAAAATAGATGTACTTTTCATGCCCGTCCGTGACGTATTGCATGCCGTGTTCTCGGGTATAACACGTCGTATGCTCGCCCTGCACAAACTCGCGCCAGCTATCGGCCTGACCGCGTGCAATGTCCAACAGGGACTGTCCATCCACAGACGCGGGTATATCCACCCCGGCCGCGTGGAGCATGGTGGGCATGACGTCGCGCAACTCTATGGGATGGTCGTACGCCACACCCCGCGCCACATCGCGCCACGCATCCGGATATTTGACGATAAACGGAATGCGCGCCGACCCCTCATAGGCGTAGGTCTTTCGCCAATGGTGGTGGTCGCCCATCATATCGCCGTGGTCAGAGGTGAAGATGATCAGGGTATTGCGATAGGTGTTCGGGTCGTGCCGACGCAACTCGTAGAGCACGCGCCCGATTTGGTGATCGATAAACGTGATGTTGCCGTAGTATCCCGCGCGTGCGCGATGCGTTTCCGCGTCTGTGCGATGCGTGCGCGGCGCGTTGACATCCGCGATCTCGTGGTCAAATTCCGCGGCCCAGTCCCCGATTGCGGCTTTGGGGATGTCCTCGTTGTGGATGTACATATCCCAATACGCTTGGGGCGCGTCGTAGGGCGAATGCGGCCGCGCAAACGAGAGCCACATGAAGAACGGCTTGGTCGGGTCGCGTTGTTGCAAAAACTTGATCCCCTCGCTCGCGGTCCAATGCGTGGGGTGCAGATGCTCGGGCAAGTGACTCGGCCGCGCCATCCACGAATTCCAATCCACGCTGTGGTCGCGGTACCCGTACGCGCCCTGTTTGTGTTGCTCAAAAAAGAGGTGGTAATCGCTGATGAAATCGCCCATGCGCCGCCCGCTTTCATCCAACACCATGTGGTGGAACCCGTACAACCTGCGCTGCGGCGCGTGGTGCATCTTGCCCACGGCCTGCGTGTGATACCCGGCCTTTGCGAGTTCCCCAGGCAAGGTCGCCGGATATTCCAATGGATCGGCCCCGGTCATGGTCAACCGCCCGTGGTGCCACTGATCCATGCCGGTCAAAATCCCGGCTCGCGCAGGCGTACACGACGGCACAGACGTATAGGCATGGGGAAAACGCGCCCCCTGTTCGGCCAATTCGTCGAGATACGGCGTCTCCAATACCGGATGCCCGTCGCATCCCAAACAATCCCCGCGCTGTTGATCCGTTGTGATCAACAACAAATTCGGACGCTCTGACATGTTTGTCTCCTTCAGTGGTCAGTGGTCAGTCCGTTTTCGCACGGCTTGGATTTCGCGGTCTATTTTTTTTGCGCTCATCTCATCGAGACCATTTACAACCGATTGCGTTTGGAGTTCATCAACCGCTTGAATCGCACGCACGCGGCGAACAGCCGCCAGGGTCTCTGCCCAATTCGCATCGGAAACAGAGGACAAAATAGCGACGGGCTTTCCCCGAGCCGTAATCACCATTTCTCGCTCATCAGCCAACTGCTCCCAAACCTCGGATGGGCGCAGATCTCTTATCTGAATGAAGCGCATTGCAAAATCTCCTTTCTCTCGCCTCTTTGGGCGAGCAGGGGGCCATGCCTCGACCCTCGCCTTTCATCCGTGGTTACCAGTTCACCTCTCCCAAACCGATTTCAACAACCGCACCCAGTTCCCGGACATGACCCGTTCTACATCGGCTTGGGCGTATCCGCGTCGGTCAAAGATGGGCAACAGGTTTTGCAGGTCCGCGATGGTATTGAGATCGCGTGGGGATTGTTCTTGCCCGAATCCGCCATCGAGATCGCTGCCGATGCCCGCGTGGTTGGCATTGCCCGCGAGTTGGCAGACGTGATCGATGTGATCGACCACGGTCTCGAGCGTGGCCTGCGTGCTTTGTTCATAACAGGGGATGTCGCGTTGCCAGTGCGGATCGAGCATCCACGCATCGAATGCCGCGCCGATGACCCCACCGCGTGCGATTATCGCCTCGATCATCTCATCTGTCAACTGCCGCTGACCGGGCGTGAGTGCGCGGCAGTTGTGGTGACTCGCCGCGACCGGGCCGTCGTAATAATCGAGGATTTCCCAAAATGCTTGATCAGTCGTATGGGTCAAATCCACGATGATGCCCGCGGCTTTGAGCGCGTCGAGCAAGGGCTTGCCCCTGTCCAGCAACCCGCCTTCGGTGCCGGTGCCGTGGCAATAGGAACTCACGCCATAATGCGACAGGCTCACCATTCGCAAGCCCAAATCGCGCCATTCGGAGACGCAATCCGGATCGAGAATCGGATCCGCGCTTTCCATCGCCAGCACCAAGCCGATGGGCGTATCTGCCGCGGGATGTGCCCACGCCGCGATACAAGCGTCCAAATCCGCAACCGTGTGAATCTGCCGAATGACCCCGCGCCGTTCCATCGCCCGATAAAACGCGAGATGCCCCATTCCAATGCCATAACACTGCGTCTGATCCCACATGCCCGTGCGCGTCCAGCGGTCCTTTTGGTCGATGCGCGACATCACCGTGCCAAACACAATCCCCACATGGCCTTTGTGCAACTCGGGAAACGTGGTCGTACACGACCCAAAACTGCGCGTGGTCGCGTCTGAATCGTGAACCCGCACGGTTGCCGCGGGTTGCGTGAGGTCGCGGTTGACCTGAATGGCGCAAAAGGCGAGGTCCAAATGGCTGTCGATGATTAACATGGGTTATCCTCGGAAAAAGTGCGAATAGACGAATCCCGCCTCACCGCCCCGCCCAACCGCCCTTCGGTGAGACGTGAGACGGGAGAGGTAAGAGGGTTGGTCAGTCTCAGTTCATCCTCAAGTGGTCAGTGTCAATCCCAAGATACACAAAATAGAGCAGGTGTAAAGGCTTGTTTCAGCGGTTAGCGAAACAAGCGGTCAAAAAACAAGTCGCATTTGGCCGGGTGGTGCGGGGAGGGCTGATCGCCAACCGCTTATTTCCCTCTGGTTTTCCATACCCCATTTGCCTATATTGGTTGCGTTTGCAAAGACGTTCATTTTTTTGAGGAGGAACTATGCTCGCTGTTGGTGATGTCGCGCCTGATTTTTTGGTCAAAGATCACGCAGGCAATGAGGTGAGGCTCAGCGATTATCGCGGCAAGACCGTCGTGCTCTGGTTTTATCCGAGGGCGAGCACGGGTGGCTGAACGGCTGAAGGCCAGGGATTCCAGGCGCGAATCCAAGACTATGCGGCCAAGAATGTGCAACTCTTGGGCGTGAGCACAGACGATAGTGTTGCCAATGCCAAGTTCGCAACCGCACAGAATTTTGGCTACCCGTTGTTGTGCGACACAAAACGCGAAATCTGTCTAACTTATGGCGCGTGCCAATCGACATCTGACCGCGCGGCCAAACGCATGACCTACGTCATTGCACCCGATGGCGTGATCGCACAAGTACACGCCAATGTCAATGCCCGCACGCATCCAGAGGCGTTGTTAGCCACCCTTTAGAGGTGTCTCGACACGGCGGCAGGCGGATGGCATTCGTCTGCTGTTTTGTTTTGTGGAGTATTTATGAATGCGCGACCCACAGAAAACGAAATCGTCTTGTTTCGCTACCGCAATCGGTTGCTGGCGGGGGTGTGTGTCAACATTTCGCATACCAGAGCCAGATTTGCGGTCTCTGCGAAAACATCCCTCAATGTGCCTCTCGACAACATCCTGCAACCAACAGGGCGCGTCGGACGGGACAAATCCGCCGGCAAGGCGTGGTTCAAGCGCGCAGAAAGGGCCAGCGCGGCTATGGATCTCCGCGAACTGTGGGAACTCATCGTAGGAGAAGACGAGGGTTGGCACTTGCGCGAATTGGCCGAATTGTATTGCGCCCACGCGCCCGCGCCCGAACAAATGTCGGCATTTTTAATCGCTTTGGAAACAAGTGTTTATTTTGATGCCGCGGGGTGCAAGTTTCACGCTGCGAATCGGGTAGAGGTGGATCGCAGGCTGAAAATGGCCGCCCTCGCCAAAGCGCGAGAGGCCGAGCGCGAGCGGTTTTTGGCGTGGCTGAACGGTTCTGGGCAAGGGGATGCCGACTGGATGGATCGGTTAAAAGACGTGGCACTGTACGGCGGACGAAGCCGGTACGCGCCTTGGCTTGAACGCATGGCCGGCGAATCCATTTCTGCGCGGCGGGCATACCTGCGCGTCGTCGCCGAAGGTCTGTGGGACGAGCACGCCTTTGTCGAGCTGATGCGCGAGGACTTCGATCTCGATTTCCCCGATGTGGTGCTCAAAGAAGCGGGCGCGCTACAACTCGAATCGCTTTTTGAAAACCGCGAAGACCTCACGTTTTTGGACGCCGTGACTATCGACCACGCATCCACGACCGACATGGATGACGCGGTGTCCATTCAATTTCGGGAAGATGGCGGGGTTCAAGTGGGGGTGCATATTACCGACGTTGCCGCGCTGATCCCGGTGCGGTCCGCCTTGGATGAAGCCGCCCAAAGCCGCGGGGCCAGTCTGTACTTGCCCGAGGCGACTTTTCCCATGCTGCCGCCCGATCTCTCGGAAAATCTGGGCAGTCTGTTGCCGCGTGAAACTCGGTTGACCGTCAGTTTGTTGTGGGATGTGGGGCGCGATGGCGTCGCGACAACGCCGACTTGGGCACTGTCCGCGATCCGGTGTTGCGAGAAATTGAGTTACGAGGATGTGGATGCGATTCTCGACGATGAGACGCATCCGCGGCACGCGATGTTGTCCGCCCTGTTCCACGCGGCAGAATCGCTTTTGATCCAGCGCGTAGAAGCAGGTGCCATCGCCGTGGATCAAGTCACCCGCCGCGTGCAGGTCTCGGCCGATGGCAGGGTGGATATCGCGGTCAAACCGCGCGATTCCCGGGCCGATGTGCTGGTCAGCGAGTTGATGGTCAAGGCCAATGTCGAAGCCGCAAAATTGTGTGTCGATCAAAATGCCCCGGCGATTTTTCGCATCCAAGACATGCCCGACCTCTCCGATTTAGAACCCACGCACAACGAGTTGTTGCACCGCTATCGGGTCTTGACGCGCATGCGCGCTGCGGCCATGTCATTAGAGCCGGGCCTTCACGGGGGATTGGGCGTCGAACCCTATTGCCAGGTCACTTCCCCCCTGCGGCGATTTGTCGATCTGGTCTCACAGCGGCAACTCGTGGCGATTCTCAACGACGAGGCCCCGCCCTATTCGTTTGATGCACTGACCGCGTTGCGGCCCGAAATCGAAGAACGGTTGCGCCTGATCAGCCGCTTGGAACGCCGCCGCGAACGCTACTGGGTCTATCACCACCTCGCGCAACACAAAGGCCAGACATTCGACGCACTCGTTTTGGATGTTCGGGAACAACGCGCCCGAATCGAAATCCTCACCTTGGCCCTGCAAGTTGACGCCCGCCCACCCTCGCCCCTTCGCCCCGGCGACCACATAACCGCCCGCCTCACGCGAGTCGATCCATGGGCAGACGACATTCACTTTGCGATAGAATGAGGGTAAGACGGGAGACGCAAGAGGTGAAAGGCAAGAGGTGAAAGGCGATACGGGAGAGTCAGTAGTCAGTAGTCAGTAGTCAGTAGTCAGTAGTCAGTAGTCAGTAGTCAGTAGTCAGTAGTCAGTAGTCAGTAGTCAGTAGTCAGTAGTCAGTAGTCAGTAGTCAGTAGTCAGTAGTCAGTAGTCAGTAGTCAGTAGTCAGTAGTCAGTAGTCAGTAGTCAGTAGTCAGTAGTCAGTAGTCAGTAGTCAGTAGTCAGTAGTCAGTCCCCACCCAACCACCCAACCTGAAGTGAGCCACACGAGGCGATTAGCCACGAGCGGGGTACAACAGCCAATTCAAAGGCGAGCCGTGTGTAGGGGGGTATGTTGACATTTACGAGCAATGCAACTAGATGGGGCGGTTTATGAAAAAAATTAGCCCTATCGCAGAATATGCTCTCGGTTTGAGAAATTCGGACAGTCGCTCCTTCAGCACTCTCGCTTTTGCTACCACGCTCATCGTATTCACGGACGTTCCGCAGTTCAAATAAGGCATCACAACAAATGCCATCGCAAAAGCCCATCAGCTAAAGCCATCAGGCACAGCGCGCAAGTCCGTCTCGCAACCAACGTCCATCTCGCAACCCACTTTGCAGGCTGGCGCATATCGTCCTATTACAAAAGCGATTTGCGCTGTGCAAGCCTCTCGGCGTTTGAGAGCGGCATTTTTTGCCTACTTTTTTTTGCTGTTGAAAAAAAGTAGGTCGCCGAAGGCATCGGAGGCAACCAACGAGGCTGTAGGACCAAACGCCTTAAATGAGCAAGCAACACATTTGCTAATCTTGCTAATCTGTGCGTAACGTGAAAAAAATAAAATGTCAACACGACCAAAAAAAAATGGGTCACGCTGAGTAGCGTAACCCATTTTGTCGTTTTAATGGTGGGCGATACTGGACTTGAACCAGTGACCTCTTGCATGTCAAGCAAGCACTCTAACCACCTGAGCTAATCGCCCACCCTCGCGCTGTATTTGTGGCGGACAAGCTATGTGAATCCAAAGCGATTGTCAAGCGGATTTTCAGATCCACTACTCCCGCAATGTCGCGTTGAAAAAGTCAATCGTGCGTTGCCACGCCAATTTTGCAGCGGCCTCGTCATAGCGCGGCGTCGTGTCGTTGTGAAACCCGTGGTTGACGCCTTCGTAAATGTGCGCCGTATAAGTCACGCCCGCTTCTTTGAGGGCGGCTTCGTACGCGGGCCACCCCCGGTTGATGCGCCTGTCCAATTCCGCGTAGTGAATGAGCAACGCGGCTTTGATTTTCGGCACGTCTTCAGCCGCGGGTTGCCGCCCGTAAAAGGGCACGGCAGCGGCAATAATATCCGGGATGCTCACCGCGAGCGCGTTGGACATGCCGCCGCCAAAGCAGAACCCCACCACCCCGACTTTGCCCGTGCATTTGGGGTGCGAATGCACAAAACGCGCAGCCGCGATAAAATCTGCCATCATCTTGTCGCGATCCACTTGCCGCTGCATGAGCCGCCCTTCGTCATCCGTGCCGGGGTATCCGCCCAAAGGCGCCAGCGCGTCCGGGGCAAAGGCCAAAAAACCGGCCACGGCCACGCGGCGCGCGACATCCTCGATATAGGGATTCAAGCCCCGATTTTCGTGCAGAACGACCACCCCGGGCACTTTGCCCTCGGTTCCCGCCGGCGCGACGAGATACCCGCGCGTCTCGTCGTGTCCGTCTGGCGATGGATAGGCTCGATGGTCCGCATTGATGCGCTCGTCATCTGTGGCGATTTGCTGGGCGAGCGCGTAATTGGGTTTCAAGCT
The DNA here is from genome assembly GCA_965204745.1 of Candidatus Latescibacterota bacterium. Classification (GTDB taxonomy): domain Bacteria; phylum Latescibacterota; class UBA2968; order UBA2968; family UBA2968; genus VXRD01. Next base: position 5,435,227 of record OZ242010.1, on the reverse strand, counting down.
GTCCAGAATGGAAGCCGCTGTCGCACCGCCAACGGCAAATTTCGCAGCGCGATTCAAAAAGCCCCGCCGATCCGTTTGCCCATGCACATACTCGTCGTAAAGGTCGAGCAGTTCCCGATCAAATTCAGACGCCGATTTCATGCTGATCTCCTTTTGGTAGGGTTCACAATTAATGCCCACGGCTTCGCGCACCCCATCCCACTCGCGCCATCAATCGCTACGGCTTTTGGGTTAGGCTGGCATTAACAATTTGGCGACGTTTCTGCCAATCGTTGGGGGCGGCAATGCCTTGTTTTCTCGGCGGGCGATTTCCAACCACTCATCGACAATCTGGCACAGTGCCCGATAGACTTCGATTTCATTGTCCCCGTGGCAACACGGACCGATAATGCCCGGACAATACCCAATAAAACATCGGTCTTCGTCCGACCATTCGACAATTTTGATGTACTGGGCACTTTCAGTCATCGTTGAGACTCCTCAATTTTCCTTTTGACTTCCTTTTCTTGGTAGGGTTTCGCATCATCACCGAGTTTGCCAGAAATTGTGACGCGCATCCGCTCCTTTCTTGTTGATCATTGTTGACCAACTGAAATTGACGCTTCATCGGGTCAGCGTCCAAGCACATACAACCTCTTGTCCGTCTTACAGCACCTCCACGTCCGTTTTTTACTTGCTCGGTCAAGCTAGCCGCGCAAGTGAATAGTCTATTATTTCCTATTCTTCCTGTGGATTTTACGCTGATAGGAGATTTTAGGTCTGCCGCTTGGTTGTCGCTGTCGCAGACATGTCTTTATCAGCAACGGCCTATCCCGATTCACTTTTCAAAGAACAAATACGACACAAAACATACACCAAACAATCAACAATGACCAACAAATTAACGACAAGACTTTCACCCTTTTGGATGTTTCGCAATTTCTATGGCTACCTTTACCACCCCGATTGATGAATTGAGCCTTTTCGAGTTGTCGGATTAACGCCCTTATCTTTCGCGGCATCGTTTATCTTTTCCCAATGCCCGCGGCTTCGCGCACCCCATCCCACTCGCGCCATATATCCGTGAACGCGTCGAATCCAATGTCGTCGATCCGCGCGTGTTTCGCCCTGAAAATCACCGCGTACCGGATATTGGGCGAGGTGTTGGGGCCGCCCGTATGCACCATTGCGTGATGGGCAAAAATCACATCTCCTGCCTCGGCAGTCACGAAGACCGGGCCTTCGGGCAAGGTGACATGGGGCATGTGATCGTCCAAAACGCGATGCCCGTGTTCCCGAAAATAATCTTCAAAAAAGTGATGCGACTTGGGCCACACGGTAAAATTGCCACCATTGGGCACCGGCACATCGTCCAAATACACCACGGCAAACGACGTAAAATTGCGGTTATACGTCCCATCATCGCGCAACCCGCGCAACCGGTCGCCCACGGCCTTGATCCCATCGAGATGCCCACCACTTCTGCCCCATCCAATTTCTCGCGTCAATACATCTGCCGAACTGCCGGGGGGACGCGGAAAATTGAGCTTAATGCCGCCCGCTCGACAACGTTGCAAATTGCCCGTTCCCAATGCGGATTCGAGCAGGGAAAACACGGGCGTTTCATTGAACAAATCCGCAATGACCGGCGCGGTGTTGATTTCGGCAAACGGATTGGCATTCCCCTTGCCGATTTCGGCGTTGATCGCCTGCCGCGCCGCATCCACCATCACGCGCGGCACCGCGCCCGCGACCTTGAGATAACCCTGTTCGTAAAAAAATCGCTTCTGTCGCTCGTTCAATGTCATTCTGACCTCCGATATAAAAAACCTATTGTCTGAATCGCGGATTACGCGGATTTGGGGGTTACGCGGATTAAAACCCGCCGCCCTTCACAACCACTGTGTCCTTCGTACCACCTGCACTGTCCAATCCGCGTCCTCTGCCCCTTGTCTGAATCGCGGATTTTCGCGGATTTGGGGATTTCACAGATTACCCCGCTCCCCCCTGCCCCCGCTGTGTCTTTCGTGCCACCTGCACTGTCCAATCTGCGTCCACCCCTTGTCTGAATCACGGATTTTCGCGGATTAGGAGATTACGCGGATTACCCATCACTCCCCGCATCCGCTATGTCCTTCATGCCCTCTGCATTCTTCGTCCTACCTGCGCTTTCCCAATCCGCGTCCTCTGCCCTACTTGCGGCGTCTGTGTCTGCTATATCCTCTGTCCTATCTGCCAACCCAATCCGCGTTCATCCGCGTAATCTGTTTAATCCGCGATTCAGACAGTTACCCGCGCCCTCCGCCCCACCTGCGCTTCCTCAATTCGCGATCTCTGCGTCATTTGTCTGAATCGCGGATTACGCGGATTTGGGGATTTCACGGATTACCCCGCTACCCCCTGCCCCCGCTATGTCCTTCGCACCACCTGCGACCTTTGTCCTACCTGCGCTTCCCCAATCCACATCCTCTGCCCTACTTGCGGCGTCTGTGTCATCTGCGCCCTCTGCCCTACCTGCCAACCCAATCCGCGTTCATCCGCGTAATCCGTTTAATCCGCGATTCAGACAGTTACCCGCGCCCTCCGCCCCACCTGCGCTTCCTCAATCCGCGATCTCTGCGTCATTTGTCTGGATCAGGATTTGCAGGATTTAGGGGTTGGATAGGCGGCGGTGTTGTAGGCTTCTTGCGCTGGGGTTGAGTAGGGAGCGACTTCATGGATGAATTATTTTAGCAGGCGGACAAAGCCAGCTTGTTCAAAGTGGTGATCCGCCGTCAAGGCGTCGGTCAAGCCGTGCTGTTGCATCACGACAAAACTCGCACAATCCACGAGGCTCCATTCTTTATCCAATCGGTCTCCGAATAACTTCCATGCCGCCTCGTCTAAGGACAGGTCAATGTGGACAACTTCGACCCAAGGCCGTGAGCAGATGGTCTGAATACAATCCAGAATTGTCGACCTTGGTACACGTAAGGGACTCGTAAAGAGGGCGGCTAATTCACTCAAGATGTAGTTTGTCGTGACCACGCGCCCGTTTTGTTGTTGCCACTGCGTCATCAACTCGATGGCTTTCGCATGATGAGGTTCAGTACGACAAAAAAGCTAGCCCATCCCGACGTATCTACGAATACCTCATTCATTATCAACGCCTCGCATTTCTTTTTGCAACGCTTGCCCGATATATTCGTCGTGTCTCTCGCCGATATCTGTGACATCACAAGTCAATGTGCCTGCTAATGCCAGTAGGGGGTCGCGTTCTGGCCGACGTTGGATTTTCAGTTCCTCTTTCCCCTCAATGATGCGGATGATTTCCAAACTATTCAAAAAGAAAAGGTTTTTCCGCACGGGATGTTTTCTGTCAAACAACTGCTCAAAGATGGCGCGGAGTGCAGACATTTTATCGCCGGTGATTTCCTCAATAGAGGGCAACTGCTCGTCCTGCAACGGCTTGAAGAAGTACTTGCCAGCGCGATGCAGTTCATCACTCAGGTAGAGTTCATAAACCAGTCCGTCGATTATTCGCTCAAAATACTTGACCATTAGGTAGTCGCGGGCATACGCTAAATTTTTGCCATCCGTAGAGGGTTGCTTCTTGAGGTAAAGGATATAATCGACGATGGTCGAGATGAGGGCGTCCCTATCAGCGGTGATCTTGGGAATGGGGATGGTTTCAACCGAACTGCGAATCCATCGGGGCACGCCCATACCAGAATTGAGTGCCGTATTCCGCATAAACCAAGTGATCAGCCGAGAGTTAAGAATCGCACACAGATACTTGATTGCTTGCCCAGACATCATAAAAGCCGTATTCACGCAAAACATTTCCCCCGCATCATACGCAAATCTTCCTTGCTCTGTCAGGTCCATCCAGAACAGCTTTTCTTTTTGAAAATCCTCGTGATAAGCGCAGTTGCGTAGATTGTACGGCGTCTTGCCTTTGTCCTGCCGCTTTTCCAGTTGAGGATAGAATTCGTCCAGATGGTTTTTGATGGTTGGGTAGTCCTCAATGTTGATGGCGGAAACATCGTCATATCCGTTGTGTGTATCAACCAGCCACAAGCCCGCCCACTCCGCTCGCCATCGCTGAATGTCCCTGCCACGCAACACGGGCTTGATAATCTCGGCGGATTTCGGATCTGCGGCAACCAACTCCTCTTTGGTCTCATCGTCGATAATGAAGGCGTTGTTGTAGCCAGTCTTGATCCCATAGTTGATAACCACATCCCACTCTTTCAACGGCGTTTCAATCGCCTCCATCTCGTCCATAATCGACTGCTCTATGACCGACATCGCGCTCCATGGCCTGTCCTTTCGCGGACGCAACTGTCCCCAAAGGTTTTCGGCCGGCGGGAAGGCTTTATCGGGAAGGCGATCTATGTCCACCGCCTTGCAGATCGCATCGTTTTTGCCGCTGCGCGCTATCAGAATGTTGGTGTCAACGATGGCGTTTTCAAAAACATCCTTGCCCATTTCCACTAATTGCAGGGGCGTGTGTTGCTCGGCGAAATAGCGGCGCGTGGATTTGCCGTATTGCGCCTTCAGCCAACTGTTGGACGTGATATAAGCGATCAGGCCGTGCTGTGGCATAAGCAGTTGGCAACCTTTCTCGTAGAACAGTTGGTAGATGTCGCCGGTGGCGGCAAAGGTTTCAAAATCAGCGGTTTGGTAACGGCGGCGCAATTCCCCTCTGTTTTTCTGCAACTGGATGTACGGCGGATTGCCGATCACGATGTCGAACCCGTCTGCGATGCCGAACATATACTCGGGGTCGAACCAGTCGGCTTTGGCGTTTTGGTCGTAGGGATCCCAATGCGTGATTTTCTTCGCATCATCTTCGGGAAGGCCGGCAGCGTTGAGTTCGTCTGCCAATGCGCGGCGCAACTGGTTGTCCGCATCTCTGCATGCGAGTTTTTTGCGTCGCGTGGTCGCGTGAAAATGTCGCTCGCGGTTCTCCGTCAGTTTTGTTTTTAGGGCATCAATCTGTTGGCGGAACAAGTCCAGTTGATCTGCGGCCTTGAGTTGCATCAGCGTATCCGCGGCGATAAAGCGCGTTTCCAAATTGGGCAAGGGCTTGATGCCGAAGTTGTCCGCGGTCTCGTCCGGCTCTTGCTCGATGGCGAGGGAGATGAAAAATCGCAGCTTGGCGATCTGCGTGGCGATAGGCTGAATATCCACGCCGAAAATGCTGTTTTGAATCAGATACAACTTGCGCCCAAAGTCGCCCGAATACCGCTCAAACGTGTCGCTGATCGCCAGCAACTCGGCATCGCGTTCTCGCTGATTTTTCGTATCAAACGCCGCGTCTGCCTTTGTGCGGGCGCGTTCTTTTTGCAAGGTGGCCCAGCGTTGGTTGTCTGGATCAAGACGACGCAAGGCCATCGCCATCTTGTGCAACATGCCCATTGGAAACGCGCCCGAACCGACCGCAGGATCGAGCACTTTAATCTCGGAAATCGCCCGCACAATGCCCGCGGTTTCCCCTTCCTCAAACAGTTCATGGGCGTCGTTGAACGCATCCTCGTAGTCCAGCAAATAGCGCAATCGATCTTGCCAAAAATCTGTGTCGCTATCGCTTGGCGAACACGCCTGCGCCAATGCCGCGACCAATGCCTCATCCACCATGTAATCCACCACAGGGCGCGGCGTGTAGTACGAGCCGGTCTGCTTGCGGGCGGTGTCGCGTGTCTCTGGATTGTACGCGGCGAGGAGATTCTCAAACACCTTGCCGAGAAGCTCGGGGTCAAGCGCGACTTCTTGCTCGACAGGCGTGTTCTCCTCCACCGTGAACTTGTAGCGGTTGAACAGGGGAATCAGCCCATCGTCGTCGAAGAACAGGCGATTGGGGATAGAATAGTCGCGACGTTGACCGGGGGTGTCGGTGAAACAGTCGATGCGATAGCCGCCAGCGCGGGTGGCCTCCTCGCTGTCGAGGCAATCGAACAGGCCGCCATTGATGAACGGCGTTTGATCGAACAGGGCGAGCAACTGGTCGGGAGTAGCGATCTCGTTCTCGTACCGATAGCGGGAGAAATCTCGGTGCGTGGCGTTGCTCCCCGCGCTAAAACCGCGTCTGTCGCGCTCGGTGTTCAGGGTGGCGAAAAACAGATTTTGCAACACAGCGCGATAATACGAATCGCCCGCGTCGCGGTCATAGTTTTTCAGCAACCTGGCGATTCGCTCCTCGATGAACAGATCCTCTGCGATCAGCCTTTTCTCCTTGATGAACCAAACGAACATCAACCGAGTGATCAAGCGGATGATATGTTCTTCCGGTGGCAACGTCCGCTTCTGACGAGACGGGAAGGTGGCCTCGCGGATGGCGCGTTCAAACCAGCCGAACAAATCCCCGTAAAATCGCCTGTTCAGCACCTCGGTATCCAGCGCGTTGAGCCAAGCGGCTAACAGGCCATCAAAATTGTGCGGCTTGTCATGGGCGTTCATCCATTGCAAGCGTTGCGGTAGCGACAAATCGGACAAAATATCTAAGTGAGCGCGATGCGGCTTGATGGGATCGATCTCTCGGATCAGCGACACATGACCGAGCACATCGCGGTTGGAATCGCGCTTGTGTTCGCGGCGGTGAACAAAGGATAGGGTCAGCAGATCGGTTGCGGCCTTGAACAGCACCACCGTCGGCATGTTGATCCGCTTGTTGATCTCGCGGGTGAATTGGGCGTATTGCCCACGCGAATAGGTTTTGCCGTTTAGTTCGACGGCGGCGAACAAGAAACTCCGCGCATTGCCGCGGTCAAAGCTAGCGGTCCTTTGCACCGTTGCGATTTCAGTATCCGTCACCTGAAAGAGAATCCGAATGGATCGGGCGTTCTCGCGGAACACTTGCTCGGTCTGCGTGTTCTCGTTTGGCGCGGGGAATTGAGCAATAAACTCATTCACCTTGCCCGAGATGTCTAAGGTGCGCGTGCTCTCATAACCGAGCACCGCGAGCATGTCTCGCGCCCCCACCACAAAATCCCCATCCGCCAGCGCGCCCAAGGCATGCTCAATTTGTTCTCTGATGTTGTTATTCATGGATGGTCCATTTGTCTGAATCGCGGATTACGCGGATTTGGGGATTGCACGGATTACCCCGCACCAACCCCGCACCTACTGCGTCCTTCGCACCACCTACGACCTTCGCACCCGCTATGTCCTCCGCTTATCTTTGGACAAAAAAACAAAAGCGGCTTCCACCGGATTGACGAGGGCTGAAAGCCGTGCCTTTCGCTTTTCATCCGCTTCCTCTGCCCACTTGCGCTTGCTCATCGCTTTGGGATTGACCGCCTTTGTGTGGCGATTGCAAGGCCAAGGCCACCCCCAAACTGTAAAGCCTCGAGGCACACAGAGACCATGCCCACTTGCGGCGTCTGTATCATCTGCACCCTCCGCCCTATCTGCGCTCCCCAATCCGCGTCCTTCCTTTACCCCACTTACGGCGTCTATGCCATCTGCACCCTCCGCCCTACCTGCCAACCCAATCCGCGTCCTTCCTTTACCCCACTTACGGCGTCTATGCCATCTGCACCCTCCGCCCTACCTGCCAACCCAATCCGCGTTCATCCGCGTAATCCGTTTAATCCGCGATTCAGACACTTACCCACTCATTTCGCTGACCACTTGGGCGGTGGCGGGGTTGCTTCACCTCTCCCGTCTCACCTCTCCCGTCTCACCGAAGGGGGTTGGGCGCGGGGACTGACTACTGACCCGCATAAATATCTTCCATCTGCCACGCATCGAGCGAAATGAGTTCGCTGTCTTGGCCTTGTGACCGCAGGGAAACGCCAACGCTATCTTCACGCCCGGGATACACGCGCAAGGCCACGCATTGTTTGCCATTGACGAACACCTCCACCACGCTCTTATCCACGAACACGCGCAACTTCAGGGTCTCATCCGGCGCGATAGAAACCGACCCGGTCTCGGGCGCGCGCGTCCGCACGTCGGGCAAAATGGAAGAACGAGACGAGTCGATGGTGATCAAACTCTTCTGCGTGTTCAACGCCCGATTTCTAAACCCGCGATCCTTGAAAAACAGGATGCGCGTCACCTCTTCCGCGTTTGGCGACCGCAACACATTCATCTCGACCATCGGCGCGTTTTTGGGATCGATCTCCGCTTCGATCTCCATGGCATTGCCCCGAATACCGTCGAGCACCACCTCCTGATTGGCCGCAAGCGTCATCCCCGCCACCTCACGGTGATCGCGCCTCAGCGACGCCACATCTCCTGCCGGCTCGACCCGCAACTCCTCTTCGCCCACCAGCGTCAACTTGCGGGGCAACGTCATAATCTGATTCCAATTCTTTGTCGGCTTTCCCGGGTTCATGTTGAAAATCGCGATGATATTGCCCTCGCTGTCGGGCGTTGCCGAAGGCGCGTGGACCCCGCAGGGGCCGGAGGGGCCGAAATTGCATTTGTCATGCGCGGTCACGACGAACTTGTCGCGGGCGGTATCGTAATCCCCGAGCAGATATTGCCCGCCGCTCATGTGGCTATAAAAAAGCAAGATGTGGCGGTCGCCAATGGGCCAGAAATAGGGACACGCGCCATCGTCGCCCACCAGCGTAAAGCGGTCGTCTTCCACAAACGGATGCAAATACGTCCAAGTTGCCAAATCCGGCGAGCGGAGCAAAAAATTTGCCCGCGTGCGCTTGCCGCCCGGTCCTGGCAATGTGCCACCGGAAAGCGAATAATAAAACGCGCCCTTTTTCCAGATACACGGATCAAATACCCGATAGGGCGGCGCAGAGCCATCCGGATTCTTCATCGGTATCACGGCGCGTCCGGTCACTTTCTCCCAGTTCAACAACAGGGGATCATGTGACACCGCCACCATATTGCCGACTTCTGTGCCGTGGTACATGGCGATCACGCGGTCTTCTTCCACGAGCGTTGCCCCCGAAAAACAGCATCGCTCCGGATTCGGATAAATCGCGTAGGGCAAATCCTCCCAGTGGATCAAATCATCGCTGATCGCATGGCCCCAGTGCTGGCGCGGGTCTTCGGGGGGATACGCCTGATAAAACAAATGCCATCGGCCCTGCCAAAAACAAAGCCCATTGGGGTCGTTGAGCGTGTGTTCGGGATTCACGTAGTGATAGATGGGCCTGTGCGGATCGCCCGCATATCCCTTCCGCGCGTCCTTCATCCGCTGCAACAACGGATTGGTCGCAAGTGCCTCGCGCTGTTTCGCCAGCGCGGTTGGAAACGCGTAGTGCGGCACGAGTGACGTGTAGTCTGGTGCGTCCATTGCGTCGTCCTTTCATAAAGAATAATACCGAATTGAGTTGCTGTTGTCTTGATGTGATGCGATCTGCTCCGAGTCCATGATCCTCTTGAGGTTCCACAGTCATTCAGCGAAGCCATGGCACCCCTGCCATCGCAAAAGCCCATCAGCTAAAGCCATCACGCACAGCGCGCAAGGCCGTTTCGCAACCAACATCCATCTGGCAACCCACCTTGCAGGCTGGCGCATGTCGTGCGATTACAAAAGCGCTTTGCGCTGTGCAAGCCCCTCGGCGTTTGAGAGCGGCATTTTTGAACTGCTGGGGCAGTTGTACCCCGCTCGCCTACTTTTTTTTGCTGTTGAAAAAAAGTAGGTCGCCGAAGGCATCGAAAGCAACAACCGAGGCTGTAGGACCAAACGCATTAAATCAGCACCGCATGATCCCTACGGACCGTCTATTCCTCATTCATTTTTGATGTGAAGCAGGATGCGGAAAATATAAAATCAATTTGGTATAAGGTTGCTCCGTTTTCCCTCTCACCCCCGAATCCGCATCGCGTTCAACTCGGGATGTGCATCCCAGTGCGCCCGAAGCCGCTGTGCCCATTCGCCGATTCGCTGCGCGGGCCGCGCATGGGTAATGCGCCGCCGTTCCAATCCGGATTCAAAATTCAGCATGGTTTGGCGACAGTGCATCAGCAGTGCGCGGTTGCCCGCCTCATAAGCGAGATTGCGCGTCTCGGCCGGGTCTGCCTGCAAATCGAACAGTTGCTCAAGGCCGATGCGATAGGGATCCGGGCCAGGCGGCAACAGGTCGTTTTCATTTCCCTGGGGAATATACTCACAAACGTATTTATGCCGATCAAAAATCAGGGCGCGGCCCCAGTAATTGCTCTCGACAAAGGCAAAATCGCGCCACGCCACCTCTCGGCCTTCAACGAGGGGGCGCGTGCTCATCCCCCGCACATGCACGGGCGGATCGATCCCGGCATAGTCGCAAACCGTGGGCAACAGATCGACCCCGGACACAAAATGCGTTTGATCGAACACCCCCTTTGGAACATCCAACCCGCGCCCGAGCGTGGCTACGATAAACGGCACGCGGATACTCGCTTCGTACAGGGAAAATTTTTGGAACATCTGGTGTTGCCCAAAGGCTTCGCCGTGGTCCACACTGAAAATGATCAGCGTATCATCGGCGTGCCCACTTTGTTCGAGCGCTGCCAAAATCAAGCCGATCTCGCCATCCACCTTTTCCACAAACCGGTGGTGATGCCAAATAAAGGTTCGCCATTGGTGCTCGGCCCACGTTCTCGTCGCGCGCAAAATGGGCCAGTGGATCAAGCACTCATCCACGCGCCTGCACACCCGGTGCAAAACCGTCTCGCGTTCATCGTACTCAAAATTCTCGGGCAGGGGCGGCAACTCCGCTTCATTGAGCATCCCCCTGCGGATGGCGTCGGGCATCTCTTTGGTTTCAAAATTGTGCCCATACTCGCAAATGTCGTGGGGATTGACGTACCCGACTTGCAGGTAAAACGGGCCGGCATCTTTGCAACCGGTCAAAAAATCCACCACGGCGTGCGTCATCGCCGCATCGTAATATTCGCCGCCGCCCGCGCCAATGGGGCGTTGACCGAAATACAGCACGTCAAAACTGCTGTGTACATCTCGACCATCCACATGCCATTTGCCGCAGTGAATCGCCCGATACCCGCCGGCTTTCAAAATTCGTCCCAAATCCGGCAAATCGTCGTGCAAATAGCCCCCGTTGAACGGCGTGCCCGCTTCCGACGTAAAACGGCCCGTCATCCAACTCGCCCGCGCAGGCGCGCAGACCGGGTCGCTGCAATAAGAGCGCATAAACGAAATGCCATTGGCGTGCAGGCGGTCGATATTGGGCGTTTGCACATGCGCGTTGCCATACGCCGATATCGCATTCCACGTGTGTTGGTCCGTGTTGATAAACAGGATATTCGGGCGGTCGCTCATGCCGCGCCTCCTTCTAGCACAAAGGTTTGGAATGTCGTGGAGGCGATCACCACTCGCTCCTGCTGATCAACCCACCAATACGATGGCAACATGCCCGCGCCATAGACGAAAAAACCAGAGAGTTCCAACGCGCTGTCGTCAAGTGGCATAACCCAGTCTTCCAAAAAGCCGATAGATGCGGGCGCGCGCACTTTTTCCAAATCTTCTAAAATCCCCAGAGATACCCGCTCGCCTAACGCTTTTAGGCGATGGGCCAGATGGGGGATTGCGTCGAACAACGCCCAGTTACACGTCACGGCTTGCGACAGCTCAAAACGCCCGACGGGCAATGTGACGCCATTGACCACGAGCGCGACCTCTCGTCGATCCGTCATGTGCCCCTCGCAGGTGAACGTGCGATAGCCGTCCCCCGCGCCATTGATCGCCCGCACGCGCCAGGTGTCCGACAAGGTGCGAACGTCATCGTCCGCGCAACAAAAGTCAAAGTGCAAATTTTCACCACTCGTCGCATTCAAAACCCGAACGTCGTAACGCCAGTTCCCCGACACCTCGCGCCTTCTGTTGATCGCGACCTCGCCGATTGCCAGATCGACCCCATTCGCCATCGCGGTTGCGCGGTTGTACCCCTTCCAGTAATTCGGCAAAATCGCGTACCTATCGCCACCCCGCGCTCGCTCCGCCCGACGCAAAACACCCATCAACTGGTTGCAAAAATGCGGCCTCTGGCTTCTCCCGTCGTATTGAAACGACCAGTGCATGTGGTCGGACAGTGCCATTTCATGACCTCCTCATCGATCAGACCGGATATTTTTTAAGAGGATTTCGCCGCCTGCGATGCGGGTGGTATAGTCAGGGGTTCGGGCATGCCCTGGAATGCCCATCGCTCGAGGCTATCGACTTTGGTTTCACCGCGCACCAGCCGTTCGCGTATATCCACCATGCCCGTTTCCAACCGGTCGAGACGCTTTTCAAGCCGCGATTCCAAAAGGTCAATGCGACTGTCAAGGCGTTGAAACAACACCGCAACGACGGCGATGATCGCAACGCCCACCGTCAAAATGCCAATCAATTCTGCACTCATCGCGATCTCCTTTCGTTTTGGGGTTGATGTGAACGGCTGTCAAAGTCTATCTAAAAATAACCGTGACACTGCCCGATGTCACGGACTTTCCAAAGGGACCAAGCGCAACGCATCGGCCGGATTAACCACGCGATAGTTGCGTGCGATATGCTCACTCGGCGGCAAATACCGTGTCCATGCCCAATTCAAATCGCGATAACAAACGTGATTATGCGCGTCAATAACCACAAAATTTCCCTACATCAAGGGGATCACAGACTGGTAGCATATCGCATGAGGTCAACAGAAAATCAATTTAGTATAAGAGGAATGGGGAATCACTTCTCCTCTCTCCGTCTCGGGGAGGGGCCGGAGGTGGGGTGACAAAAGAATGGCTTGCAAGTCTATCATGTGTTATTTTTTTTAACCGCCAACAATAGTCGCAAAGGAGACCCCATGCAAGACCCCCGATTGGAAAAACTCGCCGACGTCTTGATTCATCATTCCACGCAGGTGCAACCGGGTGAAACCGTGCTCATCGAAGGCTACGACATGCCCGAAGATATGCTCATCGCGCTGATTCGCAAAGTGCGCGATGTGGGCGGCATCCCGCAGGTGTCCATCAAGAACACCCGCATCCAACGCGAACTCATCCGCGCAGGCGATGTCACCACCATGCGAAAAATAGGCGCGTATGAAGCCCACCGCATGCAACGCGCCCATGTCTATATTGGGTTGCGCGGCAGTCGCAACATCGCAGAACTCTCGGATGTCTCCAGCGCGGCAATGGATGTGTACGAAAAGCACTGGCTCAACCCAGTGCATTTTGCCATCCGCGTGCCGAAAACCAAATGGGTGGTGTTGCGATGGCCCACGCCTTCGATGGCGCAACAGGCGCGGCAAAGCACCGAAGCCTTTGAGGATTTTTATTTTGACGTGTGTACGCTCGACTACGGCAAAATGGCCCAGGCCGTCGCGCCCTTAAAAAAGCGCATGGAACAAACGGACCGCGTGCATATCATGGGGGTAGATACGGACTTGTCGTTTAGCATCAAAGATATCGGGGTGCGAACCTGCACTGGCTCGCGCAACATTCCCGACGGCGAGTGTTTCACGGCCCCGGTCAAAACCTCTGTCAATGGGCATATCCGGTTCAACGTGCCCACCATTTATCACGGCACGCCGTTTTCGGATATTCGGTTGACCTTTCGGGATGGCAAAATCACAGACGCGACCGCGAGCGACACCGCCAAACTCAACGCGATTCTCAACACGGATGAAGGCGCGCGCTACATCGGGGAATTTGCCATTGGCTTCAACCCCTATATCACCTCGCCCATGCTCGACATTCTCTTCGACGAAAAAATAGCGGGATCATTCCACTTCACGCCCGGCAACGCCTATCAAGACGACGCGGACAACGGCAACCGATCCTCCGTACATTGGGATATGGTCTTCATCCAAACCCCGGAATACGGCGGCGGGGAAATCCACTTCGACGACGCGTGCATTCGCAAAGACGGCCGTTTCATCGCCGAAGACCTGCAGGGACTCAATCCCGAGAATCTAAAATGAGGAGACGCTCGCCATGCGCTTCTTCAACACCACCGGCCCGGTCGTGGCTGAAGACCACTACTGCATCCCGCCCTTGGAACGGCTAAATCTCGCCGAGGTGCGCCGAATCATCCGGGACAAACGCTATTTTGTATTGCACGCCCCCCGGCAAACGGGCAAGACGTCTGCGCTACTGGCCCTGTGCGATTTGCTCAACCAAGAGGATGGCTACCGCTGCGTGTACGTCAATGTCGAAAGCGGACAGGCGATGCGCGAAGATGTGGAACAAGTGACGCGCACCATTCTGGCGACATTGGCAATTCGGGCCAGTTTGATATTAGACGACGAATTTTTGCACGAGGTTTGGCCCGGCATTCTCGCCGAAACCGGGCCGGGTGCTGCGCTGTATGCAACATTGACACGCTGGGCAAAAGCTGATCCGAAGCCCTTGGTGTTGCTCATCGACGAGATCGATTCGCTGATCGGCGACTCGTTGCTGGCGGTGTTGCGGCAGTTGCGCGCCGGCTATGACCTACGCCCAAAGGGGTTTCCGCAGAGCGTCGTCTTATGCGGGGTGCGCGACGTGCGCGATTATCGCATCCAATCCACCACAGAAAATGCGGTCATTACCGGGGGCAGTGCATTTAACATCAAGGCGCAATCGTTGCGCTTGGGCGATTTTTCGCAAGACGAGGTGCGGGCCTTGCTCGTGCAACACACCGAGGAGACGGGTCAGGTATTCACGCCCGAGGCGATGGAATTGATCTGGACACAAACACAGGGGCAACCATGGCTGGTCAACGCGCTGGCTTACGAGACCTGCTTCAAGGATGAAGCCACAGAGGCGCGGATCGATCCGATCACCGAGGACGACATCCGCGGAGCGCAAGAACAACTCATCTTGCGCCGCGAAACACATCTCGACCAGTTGACCGATAAACTCAAAGAGAAGCGGGTGCAACGCGTGGTTGAACCGCTGTTGAGCGGTGGCGAGGAACGCCATTTTACGGATCGCGATTTGGAGTATGTACAGGATCTCGGGCTCGTGACGCGAGATCGTCCGATCCGCATCGCCAACCCGATCTACGCAGAAGTCGTTCCCCGCGAATTGACATGGGTGGTACAAGAGGAGTTCAATCAGGAAACGGTCTGGTACGTCAACGCTGATGGCAGTTTGGATGTGGTCAAATTGCTGACCGCGTTCCAAACCTTCTTCCGCGAACACTCCGAGCATTGGGTCAAGCGATTCGCGTATCAAGAGGCCGGCCCCCAGTTGCTGTTGCAGGCGTTTTTGCAAAGGATCATGAACAGCGGCGGGCGCATCGAGCGCGAGTATGGCTTGGGCCGTCTGCGTACTGATTTGCTCATCGTCTGGCCCCAGGCCGAGCGAGAGCGCAAATTCGTCATCGAGTGCAAAGTGCTCCGCAAGACTTTGGAACGGACCATCGCTGAGGGCCTGGAACAGACCTTCGAGTACATGGATCGCTGCGATGCAGAGGCGGGGCACTTGGTGATCTTTGACCGCCGCGAGGATCGGCGTTGGCGGGACAAGATATTTCGAGATCGCCGAGCATTGGACAGCGGAGTGGAGATCGAGGTGTGGGGGATGTAACCCGTCCCCTACCCGCACAGACATAGCCTACACGGGAGACATACTTCTCTATTTTTTTTTTAGACGCGACATAAAGCACAAGCCCGGGTTCGCAAGGAACTCGGGCTATTATTTTTTTTCGCACATTTTAATCCAGTAGCCGCACCCCTATATGCTTTGTGCCTTTGAACTATCTATCGCCAGTTGTACCCCGCTCATGGCTAAAATCCCATCTTACCTCTTACCTCTCCCGTCTCACCTTACCGTTGCTTTGCGTAATTGAGTATCCCCTGGAAAATGCGATCTACATCCTCCTCGCGCTTGTCGTGGAAGCGCAAGGCATAGGCTTCGCCGGTGTCGTGTACATTGCGTACTTCCACCAGAACTTCTGCGTGCGCCGAATTGTTCCGCAACACCGCCAGATTGCGCGCCCCAATTTGCGAGCGTACACCCGACCGCTCGAGTGCTTTTTGTAGAACCCGTGCAAAAGCTCGAGACCGCGAATCGATTCTGCCCTGCCGCCCCCAATAAATAACCATAGGCCCTTTGAGGCGACCGGGGCTGTTGTCTGCATGGAGCGATAAAAACAGGGTCTGTCCCGGTCTTGCGCCCTGGAAAAACCGGTTGGCTATTTTGACCCGTTGCGTGATGTTGCTAAGCCCCGGGCGCACTGAAAAACTGTTCCGTCTATTGTAGGCTTCATCGTTATAGACCTCATTTTGCTCGTGTACGAACGTCTTCGCGGCAGGATCATTGTCTCGAATGAGATGATTCGGACTGACCACCGTCATTTCCACCGCGGCACCGGCGAGTCTCAGCTTTTGGTACAGCCGCAATCCAATATCGTACACATATTCGTCCTCAACCACATATACCGGGTTGTTGTTGCCATCTTCATTGGAAACAATCGCGCCCGGATCGCGCCCTCCGTGCCCCGGGTCAAGCACAACGCGCCATCCTTTTAACGGCTGTGATTTACGCCCCTCTCGGCGCATTTGCAAATCGATCCCCGCATTGAAACCGCGTAGCAAATTGTGGGCATTTCGATAATCTTCAATCGGCTTTGTTTTCGGTTCTTCCCGATAATTCCGGCTTCGTTGCACGGTCGCTTTGGGCTGAAAAAAATAATACGGGCCATTGGGCGCCGCGATTTCTTTTGCCTGCGTCCGGATCTTTAACTTTTGCCCCACATAAATGCGATCCGATCTGAGGCCATTGGCGCGTTTGAGTGCCGCCAAATCAATGGCAAACCGCGTGGCGATTTTAGAAAGCGAATCCCCCGGTTTTACCACATATTCCATTTCGCCAAAAGAAGGTTGAACGCGATTTTCTCGCCCAGAAGATGAGCGGCCAGGAGACAGGTCGCGCACGCGGAGGCGTTGGCCGGGGCGAATGAGATTCGACGTAAGGCCATTGAGTCGCTTGAGTTCGTCAACGTGCATGTCAAACTGATCGGCGATTTTCGTCAGCGAATCCCCCGGTTGCACCACGTATTCTATATTTTTTATCTGGGCAGAAGGTGGGCGCGCCTGTGGTCGTTGCGTAGAAGAAGCGCGCACTCGGAGGCGTTGGCCGGGGTGAATGCGATTCGACGTAAGGCCATTGAGTTGCTTGAGTTCGATCACGCTCATGGAAAACTGATCGGCGATTTTCGTCAGCGAATCCCCCGGTTGTACCACATAAATTTTTGTATCGATTTTTGTCGTAGGCGTCTGTGCGGCGCACGACAAAAAGATGCAGGCGATCAGCATAAGTCGGATGTATTGAAAGATCATGATACCAGTCCGGAAACAGTGTGTTGGGGCACGGAGATCCAAGTCAGTTACGCCGCCTTGATGGGGGTGGGTCTTTGCACCTGACCCCTGGGTTCGCTGTCCCAGCGCAGGGTTTGCAGGCGTTGCAGGGCGGCCCCGAGTGCTTCGGCCGTGCCAATGCGATAGAGGGCGTGGACGGCAAATCCGCGCACGTAGTGGTTGCTGTCGCGCATGGCGTCTGCCAATTCGGGAATGGCCGGTTGGGCATGGGGGCCGAGGCGAGCGAGGGAGAGGGCCGCGTTGCGGCGCACGAAGTCGCTCTCATCTGTGGACAGGATAGCCGCGAGTGGGCGCACGGCATCCGCAGTGTTTTGGCTCACTGTGCCCAGGGATTCGGCAACGCGGGCGCGCACGTCTTCATCGGGGTCTCGCAACAGCGCGATGAGGTCGGGCGTACCTATTTTGGCACGCCAGCCCAAGTCACCGAGCACATCGACAGCGCGCGCGCGGATTTGGGGATTTGGATCGCGGCTGAGTTTGAGCAATGCGGGGACGGCGCGTTCGCCAACTGCGGCGAGTCCATATCCCGCGTTGCGGGGCCGATCCGCGTTTTCCGCGTCCGCGAGCGCGTCGATCAAGGCGGGTATGGCGCGTTCGCCCCGCGACCCCAAGGTGTAGGACGCATTGAGCGCGAGGGCTTCGTCCGCATGGGAAAGGCGGCCGGCCAGGGTTTCGACAGACGCGCCGGTTGCCAGGCGTTTAGGTGCTTTGCCCAAGTGCCAGTGCCACATGGCCTGCCAGATAGGGTCTTGCGGATCATCGGACGCGACCCAGGTTTCATCTGTGTGATCCCAAGTGGGTTCGGTGGGTTCGGTCATGCGCGTGAACAGAAATTTGACCATGTGGCGCGTGATGTCCGTGTTGTTGGCTTCTTTTTTGTGCAAGATGTCGTAGTGAATCAGCACAACCGTGCCCGCTGGCCCGGACGAGAAGAGATGCTCGCCGTCCTGTTCGCGGGCCGTGATGTATTGCGATTTTGGAATCACGCTGGTGGGGCCCATCTCGTCGGGCGTATCCTGCGGATAATACATCGCCATCATCCAGCGGCAGTGGTGATGGCGGCGATTGTGATCCGCGCAGAACCGGCTGTTGTGCAAGCTGTCTTTGTGCATGCCGCGCGCCGCACTGCCCGGACGACTTTCGTGAACGTGGCGGTGCAGGTGCAAATAGTAATCCGGGCCGAGGATGCTGGAAAACGCGCCGTGAACGACGGGATGATCCCACACGTCTTGCAATTCTGGCACGGCCGGGAGGAGGTTGTTGCCCGGGTTTTTGCCACCGGACTTGCCAAAGGATTCGTCGATGCGCTTATAGACTTTCGCGTGAAATCCCTCTGGAAAATCCGGATGGAGCATCAAATACCCCTCCCGAATGAATTGCTGCATCTGGGCGTCGGTCAACAAAACGGGTTTGTCTGCCATAGCGCTGTTCCTTTCGAGTTATGGGTTTGCGTGGCGGTTGTTCATCGGTTTTGGCGATAGCCGCGATCAGTTATGAAAATATACAATACTTCTATCTAATCAAGGATATTTTGTTTTTTCTACCGTCGATGAATGGATACCTGTTGTACGCGACATGCAATGTACGAATCTGCGAACGTCGCTTGCGCGTGTTCTAAAGGGCTTTCACATCGACTGCTCGGCGCGAGGTGGTCGCTCGGTGTGCGGCGTGGATGATGGCGAGGTTGTGGCGGGCGTGTTCGCAGGTGATCGGCGGTGGGTTGCCGTTGGCGAGTGCTTTGAAGGTGGCGGCGAAATAGTTGGCATGTCCTGCGCGGGCCAGGGCCGCGTCGTCAAGGCCATGGCCGAGGGGGACGGATTCCCATCTGCGATTGGATTTGTCCATGCAAAAGAGTTCGCGCCCGCGGCTGACGATGCGGATGGCGTGCGTGCGGGTATAGACTTCGCACAGGTTGCCGTCTCGGCCGATGGGCATGCCCCAAGAAGTGGCGACTGTGGAGATGGCGCCATTTTCGTGTTCAAAGAGGAGGAAGGCCACGTCATCGACATCAAAGGCGAAAAATTTGGTTTGCACGCGGGCTTCGACATAGCGCACGGGCGAACCGATCATGGCTTCGATCAAATAGATTTCGTGATAGGCGCTGTCGCTGAGGCAACCGCCACCGGCTGCTTTGGATGCGCGCCAAACCGCGTTGGGGTCCGCCTGATCTTCTGTTTTGCCAAACAGGGAAAGGGCGCGTCCGGTTTGGGGCGTGCCCGCGTTTTCCCCGCGCAAGATTCGGAGTGCTTCCACCGTGCCGGGCATGGAAAGAAAATTGTGGACGATGCCGTAGGGTGCGCCGCATTTTTTCACCGTGTCGAGAATCTGATCGGCTTCTTCAAGCGAGGTTGCCATGGGTTTTTCCGAGATGATGGCAACGCCTGCATGTGCCGCGTGGAGGACGTGTTCGGCGTGCAAGTGATGCGGGGTGGCGATGATCGCGGCGTCGAGTTTGGCGCGGTCGAGCATGTGGCGATGGTCTTCGTAGCGTTGGGCCAAGGGAATGTCTGCGGCTGTGCCAACGCGGTTTCTGTTTTCGGGTATGGGATCGGCAATGGCCGAGACGGTTACGAGATCGGGAATTTCGAGCAGGCCGGGCAGATGCGATTTTTGGACGATGCCGCCGCAACCTATCAGGCCGACGCGCAACGGCGCGCGCTTCATGGATGGAGACATGCGGTTTTCCTTTCCGCAATTTTGCAGGCGACGTATTCCGCGTCTCGGCCAACGCCGTGCAACAAGTGAGAGCCGACCCTGTGCTGAAACTTCAAGCCGACGAAAAACAGGCCGGGCACGCCAACGCCGCGGTTGTGAATGGGCCCATTTTCGTCAAATGCGGATTTGGGATGGCGCGGCCGAATGAATTTGTAATCGGACCTAAAACCCGTACACCACAAGACGGTTCGATCTTCTAAACTGACGATCTCGCCATCGGCGCAGGCGATGCCGCGCTCGGCAACGGCCGTGACGCGACCAACTCGCTGCACGCCGTAGCGTTTTGAAAGCCATCGCGGGGACGGCGCCATCGCAGGCTCGCCGCCGTGCCATTGGCGTGCAATGCGCCGACCGAGCCACGATTGTCGCTGGATTTCAAATGCCGGGAGCAAGCGCGAAAACACGCCGATGGGAATGCCCAAAATGGACCACGGGATGACCATGTTGCCGCTGAGCGCGAACGCGAGATGGTCAAATTGACCCGATTGCGCGAGGTCTTGACAAATTTGAACCCCGCTACTCCCGCTGCCCACGATCAGCACATTCGCGGTTTTGATCTGCGCGGGGTTGCGATAGGCCGCTGAATGCAGTTGCGGAGTTGAGCGCGGCAGTTGATGGGCCACCTCCGGCACAGAGGGTTGGGCCGCGTGCCCGGTACATACGGCGACATTGATCGTTTGATAGATTTCGGTATCCGTATGCACATGCCAGTTTTCTTTGCCTTCGACGACTCGTAGCACGGTCGCACCTTCTTTGATGGGCGGATCGACCATTTGGAGGTACGCGCTGAAATAGTTGAGCACTTCGTCTCGCGTGGCCGTGTCGTACCACGCCTTGTGCGGCGCGAACGGTTCTCGCATGCCGGGCAAGGCGTTCATCCAATTGGCGGTGTTTAGGCGAAAGTTGTCCCAGCACTTGTGCCATGCCGAAAACGCCCGGTCGCGTTCCAAGACGAGGTGCTCAACGCCGCGTTGTTGCAAAAAATAACTCAGCACAACGCCCGCCTGCCCCCCGCCTATGACGATGGTGTTTATCATGTCTCTACCGATGCGAATTAAGAGTAGAAAGCGAGTAGGAAGCAAGCCGAGACCAATCGCCCAAAGACATGGACGAGTCATTCGGCTCCTCTCCGCAACGAGAGATGTTCTTCCCCCTCCTCGTAGGACCTATCCCCCCGGCCCCCTTTCCTACAAGGAAAGGGGGAGCGCATGGCTTTTTGAAGGTTTGTCTCCCTGGCTGTTCTGATGGCTTTGAGCGAATAGATCACGCCCTGGAAACCCAAACCCCTCGCACAACCTCTCGCCATTCCCCCCTTCCTCACAGGAAGGGGGGCCAGGGGGGTAGGTCCCAATAAGTAGTGGTTACCGGTCAGTGATCAGTAACGGGGTTAGGGGAGTTGACGCGCTTGTGTTCTATGAAGACCAGGCCCAGAGCGATTGATAGTAGGATCAACTTGAGATAGAGCAGGTTTTTCCGCAACGGGGAAAGCCGCGCTTGGATTACAATATCGCGTTCGCCCGCGTCAAGGGGCAATGCGATGAAGTGACCCGCTGTTTCCAGGGGTTGCACGGGCGTTCCATCTACAGTGATGTGTAGATAGGGGAAGTACGCGTAAGACAACCGCGCATAGCAATTTTCGGAGACCGACACCTTCATTTTGACTTCTTTGTGGCCGACGACGTGAGAGACGACCTGCGCCGTGGGCGTTGTTTGTAGGTCGCTCCCTTCATGGTCTCGAACGAAAATGCGTTCGCAGGAATTGTCCTGAAAACGAACCCCCATCTGCTCAATGAGCCACCTGACTTGCGAAATGGAACGCGCGCGCAGGCTGTCAACTTGCAGGTCTGCGCGGATTTGTCCCGCACGCTCGGCGGCGGCCTCGGCGTCATAGCCGACCAAGCGCGAGGAGACAGTGATCGGACTGTGGGGTAGGGAAAGCTCAAATCCCGTGTTTTTAGAGGACAAGACCACGTAGCGCGTATTGAGCAGGTACAAACCCGCGGTCAGCAGTTTGTCGGTGAAAAGTCGGTTGGGCTCTGCGGTTAAAGCGGGGGCCTGATCGCGTGCGAAGTGGAGGAAGGGAGCGACAAATGCGCCGCGGGTGCGGAGTTCCGCGGGGTGGAATGCCTCGGATATCGGGGTCTCGCTCATAAAAAGCGGGGATGCCATGCGGTAGTAAGAGAAGTTGTCTTTGTCAACCCACTGCACGCGGTAATTGGGCAATTCGCCCCGCGCTGTGAAGGGTGCGGACGCCTTCCAAATATTCGTAAATGTATCCGAAGATCGGTCGCGGGGCCGTATATAAGCATGCAAGAAGGTGGTGGGGAAGAGATCGATCAACAAGAGGAGCAAGAGGAGGGTAAAACAGCGATTGCGCGAGAGCCTCCAAGGACGGTGTCGCAAGAGCAGGCGCGTGCCAATGCCCGCAGATAGGGCGAGAAAGAACGCGAGAAAGAGCAAGTAGCGCGCGGCGTTTGAGGCTTGGATGAGGGATAGCATGTTGAAGGGCGGCAACCGGTAAGCGAAGACGATCAGCACGACCAGCGCGAGACACAGCCAACCGGGCGCGAAGTGCCGCGGCTTGTCGCGCCGGAAAAGCGCGATCCCGGCCAAGGCCAACGCGCACAAAGACAGGCCCAAATACCCGCCGTACCAGTGGTAAGGCTCGGGCGGAAGTAGCCAAAAGCGGTAGTTTGACCAGCCGAGCAAGTGTCGCCAAGTGGGGTCGGGAACGCCTGACATTCCCTCGTCTGCTACGCCTTTTAAGCCGAGGCGAAAGTCGGCCATCTCGGTGTGCTCGAGCTCGAAATACATTCCCGCGTTCATGTACGCACTGAAAAAGACGCCCAAGCCCATGCACAACACCCCTGCGCGGAGGAGTGCCCCAAGGTCTGCACGGCCCCATAATGACCACAAGCGGCCGATACAGTAGCATCCCCAAAATAGCATCGCATACGTACCGTAGCCCGGGTGCGTGAAATTCAGGAGGGCGAGAGACGCGCCTCCTATCAAAGCCGCGCGCATCTTGTAGGGCGAGCGGATCATGCTTTCGACAGCATAGAAGGGCCAAGGCAGGAGGGCGTAAAACAGGGACAGGGGCAAGCGGCCCATGATGAGCACCTGTTGCGTGTGCCAAAAACAAAGCACATAGCCCAGCCCCGCGATAAACCCGGCGCGACGCGATTGACACAGGTTGCCGACAAAGAAGTACATGCCGATGCCGGAAATGATGTGTGTGCCCGCCATGACCAATTTCAGTGAAAAAAATAAATCCCGACAAATGAGCTCGACAAAGCCAACGAGACAAAAGAAGGCAAAGCCGTAATTTTGCAGGTAGGGCGATCCATTGCCCATGAAGAACGTATAGATGGGCCACTGACCGTCCGCGATGGTTCTGGCCGCGAGATAGGATTGGGCGATGTGGTGAGAGGCGTCTGCGCCCCAGTGCATTGCGCCGGGGGCAAAGTAAAAACGGACGCATATCAGCGAACAGCCCAAGAGCAGGTACACGGGTTTGCGCTCGCTGGCGAATAAGTCCTTTAGAAAATCGGTGAGCACCTGCCCGCGCCTCTCTTTCCACAAGAGCAATGCACAGGTCGCGAGGAATAGGACGAGCAACGCGATGTCGATCTTCTCAAATGCGATCTTTTGTTCAATGACCTGTACAAAGGCAGACAGGGTGACGAAGGTGCCAGCAGGTGGTAAGACCGAGAATTTTGTCATCGTGACGTACTGCATGCAGATCGCTAAACAGCTCAAGAAGAGTAGCAACCACAAGGTGGGAAACGGACGCTTTGGGGGCATTGGGTTGGCGTTTTTATTGTCGCGCTTGCGGGAACCGGTCTTTTTACTTCGACGCTTGCGGGGCATAGAACCGACCTTTTTAGGCTGAACCGACCGATGAGTCTCGCTTCGAGTTTTTTGTTTGACGAATATTAAAATAGCGCGTTGCCAGAGGATTGGCAAGGCCGTAAAAATGGATCTGATGTCCGGCATTTTTGGATGTATATTGACTTTTCACAAACTGGAGCGAAAGGATGGCGTTATGACTGGCGGTCGAGCTGTGGTTGAGACGCTGGATGCATGGGGCGTGGATGTGGTGTTTGGCATTCCGGGAGTTCACACCCTCGCACTTTACGATGCACTGTACGGTCATCCGCGCATTCGCCATGTGACCACGCGACACGAGCAAGGCGCGGGTTTTATGGCCGATGGGTATGCGCGGGCCTCTGGGCGCGTGGGCGTGGCGTTGACCACGACCGGGCCGGCCGCGGTGAACGCGCTGACCCCTATCGGCGAGGCACGGGCGGAATCGTCGCCCGTGTTGCTGATATGCAGCGGCCCAACCGATGAGACAAACGGGACAGATGCCGGGGTATTGCACGATATGCGCGACCAATTTGGCACGTTGTTTTCCGTGACCGGGCAGGGGCGGCGCGTGTCCTGCGTGGCGGAGATCCCCAAAGCCTTGGCGGAGGGATTCGAGGCGATGAAGTACGGGCGACCGCGCCCCTATATTCTGGAAGTCCCACTCGATGTGTTCGCGGCAGAGGCAGAGGTCGAGATTGCCGAACCCGCGCATCGCCCGCCGCAAGTGCCCGATGCGTCCGCGCTCGATGCCGCCGCCGCGCTGATTCAATCGGCGCGCAAACCCATGCTGATCGCTGGCGGTGGCGCGCAAAATGCGAGTGCTGAGGTGGTCGCGCTGGCGGAGAACCTCGGCATGCCCGTGGGGATTACGGTCAATGGACAGGGCGCGATCCCCGCGGATCATCCCGCGCTGGTGCGCGATGTGGCGATGACGCAGTGTTTGAAGGAGGCCGATGTGGTGATCGCGGTGGGCACGCGCTTGGGGTTTCGATTTGGGCAACTGTGGAAAGGCGCGCTGGAAAAACTCATTCACCTGGATATCGATCCGGCTGTGATCGGGCGGTCATTTGCGCCGGATGTCGCGCTGATCGGCGATGCAGGCGCGGGGTTGCAGGCATTGCACGCACGGTTGGAGGGGGTGCAAACCGCGTGGCGTCTGCCCGTGCCGCGTGAGGACGCGGCGTCCGATTCCGGGACTCATGGCCCTTTTCCCGAATTGTTGGGCATCTTGCGGGACGTGCTGGACCGGGATGCGGTGGTCGTAAATGACATGACGATGATCAGCTATCAGGCGCGCAGGATTTTTCCGGTATATCACCCGCGCACATTTCTGTCGCCAACGGTTTTTGGGACGCTGGGATTTTCCATGCCCGCGGCCGTGGGCGCGAAGATCGCGTGTCCACACAAGCAGGTGGTGTCCCTGTGCGGCGACGGCGGGTTTATGTACACGGCAACAGAACTTTCAACCGCGGTGCAACAAGGCGTGTCCCTGCCCATTATTTTGTGCAATGACAATGCGTACACCGCAATCAAACGCGCACAGGACCGAGAATGCGGGGGGCGGCATATTGCGGTGCAACTGGCGAATCCGGATTTTGTGATGTTCGCACAGAGTTTTGGCATGGCGGGGGTGCGCGTGACGTGTGCGCGAGAATTTGGCGACGCGCTCGAACAGGCATTGCAAGCGGATGGCCCAACGCTGATCGAGATTTCTTTGCCTGACTATTCCCACTGAAGCTGTTTGTACGGGTTTGGGGTTGCGGGGCGGACTGACTACTGACCACTGACCACTGACTACTGATTTTTTTGTCCATTCGCATTTTTGCCGTCTGGTGCATCCCAACAAGTGTAAAATAGACTCGACAAGCGCAGGGGGATTTCATGGCGACAAAGCGCAAAAAGAGACGGCATCGAGGCGCCGCGGGCAAGGCAAATGCGGATTTGACCGCGCATATTCGGTCGCTCGGGTTGACGGGGGTGGCGCAATATCAAACGTGGTGCCGGGATCACGGGTTGAATCGGGCGTTGAACAAGGGATGGCAAGCGCGGCGGCGCGAGCGGACGATTGCCGAGCGGGCCATAGATGCGGAATTGACCGAGCGGGAACTCTTGCAACACATCCGAGAGTTGGGGTTGAAAACGGTCGCGGATTACGCGGCGTGGTGCAACGCGCATGGGTTGAGCGCGGGCACGCATAAAAGCGCGGCGCAACGCAAAAAAGAACGCGATTTGGCCGAACGCCTGAAGAGCGATGCCGTGTTGGCGAAAATGAAAAATCACACGCGGCGGCCCCAAGAGACGATTCGGGCGATCTGTGACGGCACGTTGCCGGAAGGGGCGTTGAATCGCCCGCATTTGCAAAAAATTCAGCGCGCGTTTGATCGGATGGGCAGGGATCGCAAGGGTCGGCGCGCCTTGTTGCACTTATTGTTGCATGTGGAAAAACACGGGCGGTTCTTTGACGTCAAACCCGCGATGGCGCGCTTGGGGCCGCAAGATGGCAATACGCATATCGAAGCCTTGGGCGAACTGGCGCGCTGGCACGAGCATTGGTTGCGCGATCCGATTGCGTGGCGGCCCGAGTCGCACAATGCGCGCAAGCAATTTGCGGCCTTGGCGCGACATTTGTTGGCGAAATACGAGGTGCCCGGGTTTATGGACATCGCGTGGTTTCTCAGCGGGGAAGCTGAGGCGCGACAGCAACAGGGATGGTTTGTCCATGTGGGCACTGGGGGCAATATCCGCAAGGCCGATATTCCGCTGACCCTGACGAAGAAGATGGCCCATTTGTTTTTGCAGTCGCCTGCTGATTACGCGATTTACGAGGCGTTTCGGCGCGGGCAAATTCTCGGGCTTGGCGGGGAAGATCCCTTGGTGCGTGCTGTGAACAACACGCGCTTGGGGGCGTCTTTTGATCGCGAGTCTTTCTGGTGCAAGGTGGTGCATTTTTTTGTGAACAATCCCATGCTCGACCCGGACGAGGTCGGCCCGATTGT
Source organism: Candidatus Latescibacterota bacterium (assembly GCA_965204745.1). Taxonomy (GTDB): domain Bacteria; phylum Latescibacterota; class UBA2968; order UBA2968; family UBA2968; genus VXRD01. Next base: position 5,408,433 of record OZ242010.1, on the reverse strand, counting down.
GGATTATATTCACAATCAGAAGTACGCACCGCGAGAGGAAGTGGTCAATGGCGAAATCGTGCGGTTGCCCCCAGAGCAACCGAATTTTTCGATTAAGGGCCGCAGCATGGTCAAGTTGTTGCGGCAGGTCGAGATGTGGCACCGGCAGTTGGCGCGGCAGAATCGCTTGCCCGCAAAGGTGTGGGCGCCTTCGGGATTCAACGCGCTGGATTGGACGGAAACGGACGGGTATGGAAACGCAAGGGATCGCTGGACCATTACCGAGTTGGTGACAGCCAAGGAATTGTCCGACGAAGGCCGGAAGATGCACCACTGCGTCGGCTCGTACGCGAACAACTGCAAAAATGGGCGGACGTCGATCTGGTCGATGCAAGTGACGACGCCGGAGCATGAAACGCACCGCGTGATGACGATAGCCGTGCAAAATGGCAGCCGGAGCATCACGCAGGCGCGGGGCAAATGCAATGCGCGGCCCAATGGCAAGACGCCCAATGGCAGGCGGCGGGATTTTAACAAGCATTACGAACGCTATTTGCGGAAGTCGCGCCATGTGCTGTTTTTGTGGCGCGAGCAAGAAGGGCTGTCTATGTCGCGGGGGGTGTGAGAGGCAGTGGGGATAGCCACAAAAAGCACAGAAGACACAAAAGGGTGTGAGAGGCAGTGGGAATAGCCACAAAAAGCACAGAAGACACAAAAGGGGTGTGAGAGGCAGTTGTCAGTTGTCAGTTGCCCCGCCTCGACCCGGCCCAAAGGCGAGGCGCGAGGGGACCTATCCCCCGGCCCCGTTATTCGCTTCGCTCATTGTAGGCTACGCCTGTGCCTACGAGGAAAGGGGAGTAAAGTTCCTTTGATGGCTTCTCGCTCTGGTTGCTCTGATGGCGTTTTGCGAGGGCATAAAGCGATTAAATATCCCTCATCAATCCCCTCGCAAAACCGCTCACAGTTCCCCCCCTTCCTTGTAGGAAGGGGGGCCAGGGGGGTAGGTCCCGATAAGGAGCGACTATTCCAGTTTCTCAAACCGAGAGCATATTCTGCGATAGGGCTTGATTTTCTCGATAAACCGCTCAAGCCAGTTGCTTTGCTCCTAAATGTCAACAGAACCTAGTCAGTGGTCAGTTGTCCCGCCTCGACCCGGCCCAAAGGCGAGGCGTGATTCCCCACTTTTTCGGTGGGGATTTTTTTGTGCGAATTGATGGCGTGGATTATAGGCGTTCATCGCTGTCTATCCAGCCGTCGGACAGGGATACGATGCGGTCGCCGTACGCGGCGTTTTTTTCCGAGTGCGTGCATTGGACGATAGTTATGCCCTCGGCGTTCAGTTGCTTGAACTGCGCCATGATCCGCTCGCCTTCTGTCGAGTTGAGGTTGCCGGTTGGCTCATCGGCCAAGATCAATTTCGGTTGCATAATCAAGGCGCGTGCGATGCCGACCAGTTGTTGTTGCCCGCCGGATAATTGGCTGGGAAACAGGTCTTTTTTCGCGACGATGTTGAAGCGGTCCAGCATTTCGGCGATTCGACCTTTGCGCTCGGCGCCCTTGACTTTTTGATACAACAGCGGCGTTTCCAAATTTTCCGACACGGTCAATTCGTCGATCAGGTGGTAGCTTTGAAACACAAAGCCAATGTGGTCGCGGTGCAATTCGGTCAAGGCGCGTTCATCTAATTCGTGAACCGCACGACCGTAAAAATAGTACGTTCCGTTGGACGCGGTGTCCAGCATGCCCAAGATGTGCAACAGGGTTGACTTGCCCGCGCCCGAAGGGCCCATGACCGACACAAATTCTCCCTCGCGGATTTCCAGTTCAATCCGCCGCAACACAAAGGTTTTGACCACGCCGCTTTCGTAGTATTTCTCGATGTTTTTGAGTTGGATCATGTTCTCTCCTTTTCTTTTGCTTGGATGCTCATCGTTCCAAATGCGACGAGCAGGACGAGGATCGCGCTGGCAAGAAGTGCCAAGGCCATGCTACAAAAAAATAAAAGCCCTGTGCAAAAGACAAAAAAGAGTTAGATTAGTTGCCCGCAAAAACCCTCACTCCTTTTCAGAAAGCACAGGTCTATGGCTGATCAAGTTACGCAACTGTACCCCGTCATGCAAGCGCATTGAATTTATGGGGCAAGAATGGTTTAAGGGGTTAATGAACACGACATCCCCTTTGTCATTCGCCCAAAGAACAGGCGATCCGATATCCCGCCAAAAAACGATAGATGTGGGGAACCCCCCTCGATTTGGCGCAGGGGCACGGGGGCTTGGCCCTGCGATGAACTGCCGCGAAGTTGTACCCCGTTTCGTCGTTTCGTTTTCGGCGGGGCCTGACCACTATTTTTGGGATAAATTTTATGAGACCTATTTTTTTTCTGCTCATCTTCGCGCTGATGCGGGTTGGAACGGTGGGCGCAGAGGTGCAGGTCGATTTTCGCTTTGAGGCTGTTTTTGGCGAAATAGGCGGTGGCGATGGGCAATTTCTCGACCCCGAAGGCTTGACCCTCGACATGTCCGGCAATCTGTTTGTGGCCGATACCGGGAATGACCGCATCCAAAAATTGTCTCCTAATGGCACGTTTTTGAGGGCTGTTGGCGCGCCGGGCTGGGCAGATGGACAATTCGACAAGCCCAGTGGGATCACCGCGGGCAAGGGCTTGGAAATCTACGTGGCAGATAGCCGAAACCGCCGCATTAAGGTGTTCAATTTCAACCTGCGCCTCTTGGCTGTCATCGGCGGCCCGGACGTGGATGCGTCTGTGGATTTGGGCACACTCGGCGGCATTGCCGTGACAGATGCAGACGAAATTTTGGTAAGCGACATAGACGCGGATCAACTCGTGCAAATCGACACGTATAGCCGCGTTGACCGCAGTTTTGGCGGGTTCGGATACGGCGCGGGCAATCTGCGGCGGCCTTTGGGCATTGCCACAGAGGGGCGCGATGCGGTTTATGTCTGCGACAGCGAAAATGATCGGATTGCGGTGTTCGACCGGTTCGGCAATTTTCAAAACGCAATGGGCGACGATATTTTATTGCAGCCCTCGGCCCTTTGCATTGGCCCGCAACGCACGCTTATCGTCGCGGATACGGGCCACCATCGCATCGTGGTCTTTGACCTGCATTCGGGCCGCGTCGCAGGCTTCTTGGGCGGCCCCGACCCGGGACATGGCCCAATGTCATTTCAAACTCCTCGCGGCGTCGCCCTCGGGCGCGCAGGCAGATTATTCGTTCTGGATTCGGGCAATGGGCGCATTCAAAAATTGCAACTGCAGGTTTCAAAAAGACAAGCGCGACCACGGATGGACACAGATGAACGCAGATGAAAGGCGAAAGGCAACCCACCGTCAAAGGTGAGAAGTGAGAGGTGAGAGGCAAGACGTGAGAAGGCCACCCCTCTCCCCTCTTGTATATATTGGGCGAACACGGAGGCATCCTACATTTGTTTGGATCGCCTTTGAACTGGCTGTTGCCAGTTGTACCCCGCTCGCCTTTGAACTGGCTGTTGCCAGTTGTATCCCGCTCGCCTTTTGTGTTTTTGTGCCTTTTGTGGCTCCCATCTCGCCTTTGAACGGGTTGTCGCCAGTTGTATCCCGCTCGTGTTTTTGTGCCTTTTGTGGCTCCCATTGTGGCTCATCGCCTCTCGCGCCTCCCCTGAACTCGAATCTCATCCCCGCGTTTGATGCCGAGCATGCGGCTTGCACTGCCTCCGCGAATCGCGATTTCCAACGTGTCCAAGCTACCGTAAAGCGCGAGTGCGCGCCCTTCTGCGACACTGGCATACGTTTGGTCTATCCGATCAAAACCGGTCTTGCCCACGGCGATCTCGAAATTCCCATCGGGAAATTTTTCGTCGATACGCGCCCGGGAGATCATCGAGATGGCATTGCCAAAATGATCCACACTGACCACTTGCCCAATGAGTGCGTCTATCTCTTCTTCAACGCGCCACAAATCGCATGTGACCGGATCGTCAATTTCCGGTCCCACCTCGCCACAGGGCACGCCCGTGAGCAAACGCGCCCCCACCAGCGCGAACACATCGCGACCGTGAAATGTCGAACTGACCTGCGGACGCATCAACGCCGCATTTTCAATCGCCACAATCCGCCGCACGGGTTCTCGTGCGTAAACCCATGAAAACAGGCCATTGTCCGGCCCCACATACACGAAGTGCTCGGTTTCAACGACAATGCCCCTGCGGTCGCTACCCACGCCGGGGTCAATCACGCCGACGTGTACCGTGCCCGCGGGAAAAAATCCGCATGCACAGCGCATGGCAAACGCACCCGCAACAATATCCTGCGCCGGCACTCGATGCGTAATATCCACGATTTGAGCATCGGGCAAACAGGTGAGCACCACGCCCTTCATCGCGGCGACATACCCATCAGAAAGGCCGAAATCCGTTGTCAGGGTTAAAATTTGGGGCATGAGTAAGTTCTCGGTGATCGGGAAAACAAGTTGGCAGTTGGCATACCAATTTGATTTTTAGGCTGTGTTGACATTTACGAGCCATGCAACGAGATGGGATGGGGCGGTTTATCGAAAAAATCAAGCCCTATCGCAGGATAGGCTCTCGCTTTGAGCAACTGGGACAGTCGCTAACTCGGCTTTCTCTGGTTTGCTACCCCTCTCATCGCCAAAAAACAAAATCAACTCGGGGGTCAGCGGTTCATCGCCACGGCTCGCTTGCGGTAGGATCAGGGATTCGATCTCTTGCTTCCGCGTATTCCACACTCGCATCGGCAAAGGATGGCATCAGATTCGCGCTGATGGTGAGGAAGAAACTCAGGGTGTTCTCATCGCCATCTTCATCTGTGGCGGTCAGAGAACAGGCTTTCATTGGAAGTGGGAGTCGGGATAGAGGCTTCGGATGTAGGGTTCAATTTCTTGAGCGGTCGTGCGCGTAGCATTTTGCTCGATGACGTTCCCTCTGACGAGGGCCTCGTTCCGGAAGAAGAGGACGTATCGAATGATCAGGATTATATCCGAGAACAGTCTCACCTCACATCGCCATCGCCATCCACATCGAGAATGTTCTGACCGACCAACGTGTCGAGGTAGGGGGTAATGGTTTGCGGGGTCTTGCGCGTGGCATCTGGCTCGATGACGTTCCCTCTGACGAGGGCCTCTTCCCGGAAGAAGAGGACGTATCGAATGATCAGGATTATATCCGAGAACAGCCTCACCTCGCCATTGCCATCCACATCCAAGTTGGCACTCGGTGTTTCGTCATCGGTAATGGTCAGGGTCACATCCGAGGGTGCGGTGATGCCTTGGGCGTTGTTTGCGGTTGCAGACACCGTGACCGTCTTCTCGTCTGCCTGGTCGTTGTTGTCCTCTGCGGTGATCGTCACGGTGCCCGTGCTCGTTGTGGTCGTCACCGCGATGATCAGGGTGTCTGCACTCGATAGCGTGAAGTCGCTCGCAGTCGCAGGGGACACAGGCGTAGCAGAGACCGTGATCGTCGTGATCGCGCTCGATGGATGCGACAGGGTCGCCGTGATCGTGGAAACCTCGCCGTTTTCCGAGATGGACGAGGGCATCAGCACCAACGTCACGGTCGGCGCATCTTCATCGTCGGTCGTCGTCACTTGAACGTCGTCTGCAAGGGTGTTGTAGCCGGTATCGTCGCTTGATAGGGCGAGTCGCACCGTCCAGGGGATGTCCCCGTCGTCGATGGTATCGTCTTGCCCGGTCACGGTCACGGTTTGTGCCGTGTTCCAGCCTGACGTCGTGAAGGTCAGCACCGCAGGCTCAACCCGCCCCTCGCTCGGGTCTTGGCTCGTCACCGAAACCGTCACCGCCGCCGAGGGTTGCGAAAGCAGGGCCACCGTGAAGGTCGCCGAGCCGCCTGCCTCTGTCGCCTGCCCGGTTACCGCGCTTATGTCCAGGCCGGAATCGTTATCGAGGTTGACCATGTACACGCTGATATTGGAAAGCGCGTCATAGTTGGCGTCCTGCGTATCCGTCTGGTTCACCGAAAGGGTGACCGTATAGTTCTGGTTGCCATCGACCGAATTGGTGGGGGCATCGTCCTGCCCGGTCACGGTCACGGTTTGCGCCGTGTTCCAGTCTGATGGCATGAAGGTCAGCACCGAGGGCGATACAGTGCCTTCATCCGTGTTTGAACTGACCACCGAGAGTGCCACGTCCCCCGTCGGCTCGGTGGCGAGCGTGACCGTGAAGGTCTCTGCCCTGCCCGCCTCTGTCGTCTCAAGCCTGACGATCGTCGAGGTCATCGGCGACACCTCAATCGCCGCCTCGTCGTCATCGGTGATCGTCAGCGTCGCAGCCTGCACGTTGCCCTCGCCGTGGTCGTTCTCCACAGCGGCCTGCACCATCGCGGCGTTGTCTGATGCGTCTATGTCGTTGTCCACGGCGGTGAGTGCCACCGTGTCCGTCGCGTTCGTCGTATCCCCGGCCGCGATGGTGATCGTCGAATCCGACCCCACCGTGTAGGCATCCGCCACCGGGCGCACCGTGATCGTCGTCGCCTCACTCGATGGGTGTGTCAGCGTCGCGCTCACCGTGCTCACGCCGCCGGCCTCCGAGATGGACGCGGGCGACAGTGCCAACGTCACATCCGGCGCGGCGTCATCGTCCTCCAGCGTCAAGGTCGCCTCGGTCACACTGCCCGTGCTATGGGCGTTGCGTGCCACAACGGACACGGTCTCGCTGCGATCAGGCGCGTCTTGGGTGTTGTTCACCGCTGTAATGACCACGGTATCCGTCGCGTTCGCCGTACTCCCGGCCGCGATGATGATCGTCGAATCCGACCCCACGGTATAAGCACCCGCCACCGGGCGCACCGTGATCGTCATTGCCGCGCTCGACGCATGCGACAGGGTTGCCGTGATCGTCGAAACACCGCCGTTTTCCAAGATGGACGAGGGCGACAGCACCAATGTCACGGTCGGTGCCTCGTCGTCGTCCGTTAGCACCAAAGTCTCGTCGGTCACACTGCCTGCGCCTTGGTCGTTGTTCGCCACACCGGACACGGTCACACGCTTGGCCGGCGCATCGGTCGTATCGTTCACCGATGTGATCGTCACGGTGCCCGTGCTCGTCGTAGCAGTCGCCGCGATGATCAGCGTGTCTGCATTCGATAGCGTGAAGTCGTCCGCAGTTGCAGGGGACACAGGCGTAGCAGAGACCGTGATCGTCGTGATCGCGCTCGATGGATGCGACAGGGTCGCGCTCACCGTGGAAACCTCGGCGTTTTCCGAGATGGACGAGGGCATCAGCACCAACGTCACGGTCGGCGCATCTTCATCGTCGGTCGTCGTCACTTGAACGTCGTCTGCAAGGGTGTTGTAGCCGGTATCGTCGCTTGACAGGGCGAGTCGCACCGTCCAGGGGATGTCCCCGTCGTCGATGGTGTCGTCCTGCCCGGTCACGGTCACGGTTTGTGCCGTGTTCCAGCCTGACGTCGTGAAGGTCAGTACCGCAGGCTCAACCCGCCCCTCGCTCGGGTCTTGGCTCGTCACCGAAATCGTCACCGCCGCCGTGGGTTGCGTCAGCAGGGCCACCGTGAAGGTCGCCGAGGCGCCGGCCTCTGTCGCCTGCCCGGTCACCGCGCTGATGTCCAAGCCGAAATCGTTATCGAGGTTGACCATGTACACGCTGATATTGGAAAGCGCGTCATAGTTGTCGTCCTGCGTGTCCGTCTGGTTCACCGAAAGGGTGACCGTATAGTTCTGGTTGCCATCGACGGAATTGGCAGGGGCATCGTCCTGCCCGGTCACGGTCACGGTTTGTGCCGTGTTCCAGTCTGATGGCGTGAAGGTCAGCACCGAGGGCGATACAGTGCCTTCATCCGTGTTTGAACTGACCACCGAGAGTGCCACGTCCCCGGTTGGTTCGGTGGCGAGCGTGACCGTGAAGGTCGCTGCCCTGCCCGCCTCTGTCGTGCGGAGCCTGACGATCGTCGAGGTCACCGCCGACACCTCAATCGCCGCCTCGTCGTCATCGGTGATCGTCAGCGTCACAGCCTGCACGTTGCCCTCGCCGTGGTCGTTCTCCACAGCGGCCTGCACCATCGCGGCGTTGTCTGCCGCGTCTATGTCGTTGTCCACGGCGGTGAGTGCCACCGTGTCCGCCGCGTTCGTCGTATCCCCGGCCGCGATGGCGATCGTCGAATCCATCCCCACCGTGTAGGCATCCGCCACCGGACGCACCGTGATCGTCGTCGCCTCACTCGATGGGTGTGTCAGCGTCGCCGTCACCGTCGAGACACCGCCGTCCTCCGAGATGGACGCGGGCGACAGCGCCAACATCACGTCCGGCGCGGCGTCATCGTCCTCCAGCGTCAAGGTCGCCTCGGTCACACTGCCCGTGCTATGGGCGTTGCGTGCCACAACGGACACGGTCTCGTTGCGATCAGGCTCGTCTTGGGTGTTGTTCACCGCTGTAATGACCACGGTGTCCGACGCGTTCGCCGTGCTCCCGGCCGCGATGGTGATCGTCGAATCCGACCCCACCGTGTAGGCATCCGCCACCGGGCGCACTGTGATCGTCATTGCCGCGCTTGACCGATGCGACAGGGTTGCCGTGATCGTCGAAACACCGCTCGCCTCCGAAATCGACGCGGGTGACAGCGACAGCGTCACCGTCGGCGCGGCCTCATCGTCTGTGATCGTCAATGTCACGGCAGACGATAGCGACGCGCCATCGCCACCTGCCACCGTTGCAGACACGGTCACGCCCTTGTCCGGCGCATCGGTCGTGTCGTTCACCGATGTGATCGTCACGGCGCCCGTGCTCGTCGTCACACCCGCCGCGATAGTCAGCGTGGTCGTGGTCGATAGCGTGAAGTCATTCGCAACCGCAGGAGGCACAGCCTCCGCTGAAACCGTGATCGTCGTCGCCGCGGTTGCGGCGCGATCTAGCGTCGCCGTTACTGTTGAAACCGCGCCCGTCTCCGCAATCGACGCCGGAGATAAAACCAACGTCACCTGCGCCACTTCGTCATCGCTAATCGTCAGCGTCGCAACAGTGACCGATCCCGTGCCCACGCTGTTGCCCACCGTACTCGACACGGTCACCGTCTTGTTCCCCGAAGATATGCTGTTGTCCACCGTCGTGATCGTCACGGTGCCCGCGCTCATCGTTTGCCCCGCCGCGACGATCAGCGTGTCCGCCGTGCTCAATGTGTAGTCGGATGATGTAGGCACGGAAACCGTGATCGTTGTCGGATCGCTCGACGTGTGAGACAGGGTCGCGGTCACCGTCGAAATCGCGCCGTTCTCTGAAATCGACGCAGGCGTCACAACCATCGTCACGTCCGGCGCATCGTCATCGTCCGTCAGCGTCAAAGTCACCCCGGTCACACTGCCCGCGCCATGGGCGTTGCGCGACACACCGGACACGGTCGCGTTGCGATCAAGCGCGTCTTGGGCGTTGTCCACGGCCGTGATCGCCACCGTGTCCGACGCGTTTGTCGTGTCCCCTGCCGCGATGGTGATCGTCGAATCCGTCCCCACGGTATAAGCATCAGCCACCGGGCGCACTGTGATCGTCGTTGCCGAGCTCGATGGACGCGATAGCGTCGCCGTGATCGTCGAAACACCGAGGTTCTCCGAAATCGACAACGGTGACGCCGCCAACGTCGCTGTGGGCGCAGAGTCGTCGTCCGTCAGCGTCAATGTCGCCTCGATCACCCTGCCTGCGCCTTGGGCGTTGCGTGCCACACCGGACACGGGCACGTCGCGCGCAGGCTCGTCTCGGGTGTTATCCACGGCCGTGATCACCACCGTGTCCGACGCGTTCGTCGTGCTCTCGGCCGCGATGGTGATCGTCGAATCCGAACCCACCGTGTAGGCACCAGCCACCGGGCGCACCGTGATCGTCGTCGCCGAGATCGACGGGTGTACCAGCGTCGCCGTCACCGTCGAAACACCACTGTTTTCCGAGATCGTCGAGGGCATCAGGGTCAACATCACTACCGAGGGTTGCAGCTTAAATTGTGCGGTGGTGTCCATGCCGGCATACTTCAAGACCGGATACTGATCTGTCGCGCCAAAGGTCCACGGATCGTCTTTGCCCACTGCGTCGCCCGTGCTGGTATCGCCGTCCACATTTAGGTTCCAGTCGTAGTAGGTGTCGTTGCTGGTGGCACCGTAGGTGGTCTGGCTCTGGAGATCGCTGGTGCTCTTGCCCCCGGCAATGCCGCTCCGGTCGCTGTCCCAGTAGCTATTGGTCACTGTGCCAGCCGTGCTACCCACCAACCCGCCTTTCGTGCCGTCACCCGTGACCTGACCCGTCGCATAGCTGGCCGTCACTTCACCGCTGCTCTCGAGGCGCCCCACCAACCCGCCTTTCGTGCCGTTCCCAGTAACCGTGACCGCGCCCGTCGCATAGGACGCGATAATCGTCCCGCCGTTCTGCCACCCCACCAGACCACCGACCCAGAAATTGGCCCCACTCCCTACGGCCGTCACAGCCGCAGCAGAATAGCTGGCACTGATGCGGCGGTTGGCACCGGTATGAGAATGCCCCACCAGACCGCCCAAGCCGAAACTGCCAGACCCCCGAACGCGACCGGTGACATAACAACCCGTGATGGCACCCCCGGCCTGATTTCCGGTAAGTCCTCCCACGGCGAGGTTGCCTCTGACATCCACATTGCGGAGCCCAAGACCGGAAACAGTGCCCGTGAGATCCACGAACAGCCCAACATCATTTTGACCGCCACGGTTGATGTACAGATTGGAGATCGTCTTGTTATTGCCCTTGAACGTACCGGTATAAGTCCCGATGGGTTGCCAACCCGCGTTGGCATTCCAGTAGGTGGCGTCTGCTGAGGTGATTTCGCCGTCGTTGTTCTGGTCAAAGTTGAGGTTCGTGATCAGTTCGTAGCCTGTGCAGGTCCCAGAAGGGCAACCCATCCGGACATTGCTGGTGGTATCTCGGCTGGGAAAGGCAGCGTTGTAGTTCGCGGCATCACTATCGGCGACGATCCCATCGCCGTTGAGATCCCAGCGGATGGCATGCAGTTGCGCCAGCGTCTCAATATTGATGAGGCCATCGCCATCGCTGTCGTAATCGATCCCTTGGGGCGTGCCCATGACCTCGTCCGAGGGTTCGCTATCGCCCCCACCTGATAGGGTGGCAAGGACGCGCACCGTGTAGGGCGTGCCAAAAGTCAGGTTCACAATCGTGGCGGTCCTGGTGTTCATAGAAACCACCACCTGACGAGTCGTCGTGTTATAGCTTTGTACACCGGACTTCCACTGCACCTTGTAGCCCGTCGCGCCGGTCGCCTCGCTCCAACGCACAATGAGTTGGACCGGCCCCGGCGTCACGCGCACATTGGTGGGTTTGTTTGTCGCCAAGGTCACCATGACTGCGTCCGAAGGGGCACTGTCGGCTACATTGGTACGCGTGGCGATGACGCGAATCGCGTAGGTCGTCCCTGCGGTCAGCCCAGAAATATCGTAGGTCGTGGTGCCCCCGCCAGCGATAGTGGCTTGCCCGTGCGTGGCGGCCGCCAGATCGGCGTTGGGATAAGTCTCTGACCCGGATTTCCACTGCACCTTATACCCGGTGGCATCGTCCACCACATTCCAAGTCACGGTCAGCGTGTCCACCGTCGCCGCCACCATCACAGTCGGACTGCCCAGCAGGGGAACGCCGGTCTGCTCTGCCGAGGGGGCACTGTCGGCTACATTGCTATTGGTACTCGTGGCGATGACGCGCACCGTGTAGGCCATCCCTGCGGTCAGCCCAGAAATATCGTAGGTCGTGGCCCTCCCGTCAGCGATAGTGGCTTGCCCGTGCGTGGCGGACTCCTCATCGGCGGCGGGATAAGTCTCTGACCCGGATTTCCACTGCACCTTATACCCTGTTGCGTTGGACACCGCATTCCACGTCACGGTCAGCGTGTCCACCTTCGCCGCCACCATCACAGTCGGACTGCCCAGCACGGAAACGCCGGTCTGCTCTGCCGAGGGTGTGCCATCGGGCGCACCGGTCTTGGTGGCAATGACCCGCACTGTGTAGGTCGTCCCGCCGATCAAGTTGGAGATCTTGTAGCGCGTCCCCGTGACGGTCCCCTGACGTGAGGTGTCGTAGCTTTGCATGCCGGATTTCCACTGCACCTTGTACCCCGTCGCATAACTCGCCGCAGTCCAACGCACGTCCAAGGTGTCCCTTTGTGGCGTCACGGTCACACTTGTCGGAATGCCCGGCGGTTGCAAGTTATACTGCACGGTGGTGTCCATGCCGGCATATTTCAACACGGGATATTGATCTGTCTTGCCAAAGGCCCAAGGATCGTCGTTGCCGGCTTGTCCGTCGAGGTTGGCGTTCCAAGTGGAGAAGATGAGGGTGTAGCCGGTGGGGGATTGGAGCGCGCTGGTCGTCTGGCCGGTAACGCCGCCACCACCGGCGCTGGTTGTGCAACCGTTGCTACCGCCGGATGTACAGCCGCTGGTTTGGGTGTCCCAGTAGCTTGCGGTGCCACCCGTGCCGGAGCCTATCAACCCGCCGATGAGTGGAGAACTGCCGGTGCCGGTAACCGTGCCGGTGGAGTAGGAGTTCGTTACGGAGCCGCCTTGGCTTGATCCCAGCAGTCCGCCGACATGCTCAGGGCCGCTGACGGATGCGGTGGAGTAGCTTGAGGTAATAGCGTTGGGCGTCCATCCGACCAGTCCACCGGCGACCCTAGTCGTCGCCGAAACGTTGCCGGTGGAGTAGCAGGCGACGACTATGCCGCGCAGGGCACCGACCAGAGCGCCGGCATATTCGCCTCCCGCAACACTGGCGTTGGTTATGCCGACGGACTCGATGCGGGAGGCGGTGTCGGCGTTGCCGAATAATCCCACTTCACCGACGGAGGGTCGGTTGATGGTCAGGTTGTCGATAGTGTAGCCGTTGCCCTTGAAATCGCCGGTGTATTTGGCGGCGTCTGTGCCGATGGGTAGCCAGCCGTCGCCGTTGTTCCAGTAGGTGGCGTCTGCTGAGGTGATTTCGTCGTCGCCATTCTCGTCAAAGTCGAGGTTGTTGAGCAGTTCGTAGCCGGTGCAGGTTCCGGAAGGGCAACCCATCCGGACATTGCTGGTGGTGTCTCGGTTGGGAAAGGCGGCGTTGTAGGCGGTCGTATCGCTGGTCGAGGCACTTGCGTCTATGGCACCATCGCCGTTGAGATCCCAGCGGATGGCATGCAGTTGCGCCAGCGTCTCAATGGCGATGAGGCCATCGCCATCGCTGTCGTAATTGATCCCTTGGATCGTGACCATGACCTCGTCCGAGGGATCACTATCGATCCCACCTGCCAGGGTAGCAGTGACGCGCACCGTGTAGATCGTGCCAATCGTCAGGTTCACAATCGTGGCGGTCCTGGTGTTCATAGAGACCACCACCTGACGAGTCGCCGTGTTATAGCTTTGTCCACCGGACTTCCACTGCACCTTGTAGCCCGTCGCGCCGGTTGCCTCGGTCCAAGCCACAATGAATCGGAGCGGCCCCGGCGTCACGCGCACATTGGTGGGCTTGGTTGTCGCCGAGGTCACCATGACTGCGGCCGAAGGGGCACTGTTGCCGGCCGTTGTGGTGTGCGTGGCGATGACTTGAACCGTGTAGGTCGTCCCTGTGGTCAGCCCAGAAATTTTGTGGGTCGTGGTGCCCCCGCCAGAGATTGTGGCTTGCCCGCGCGTGGCGGACTGAGAATCGGCGTTGGGATAAGTCTCTGACCCGGATTTCCACTGCACCTTATACCCGGTGGCATCGTCCACCACATTCCAAGTCACGGTCAGCGTGTCCACCGTCGCACTCACATCCACACCCGTCGGGCTATCCAGCACGGGAACGCCGGTCTGCTCTGCCGAGGGGGCACTGTCGGCTACATTGGTACGCGTGGCGATGACGCGAATCGCGTAGGCCGTCCCTGCGGTCAGCCCAGAAATATCGTAGGTCGTGGTGCGCCCGCCAGCGATGGTGGCTTGCCCGTGCGTGGCGGACTCCTCATCGGCGGCGGGATAAGTCTCTGCCCCGGATTTCCATTGCACCTTATACCCTGTTGCGTTGGTCACCGCATTCCATGTCACGGTCAGCGTATCCGCCTTCGCCGCCACCATCACAGTCGGACTGCCCAGCACGGGAACGCCGGTCTGCTCTGCCGAGGGCCGGCCATCGCGGGCACCGGTCTTGGTGGCAATGACACGCACTGTGTAGGTCGTCCCGGCGAGCAAGTTGGCGATCTTGTAGCGCGTATCCGTGGTGATGGCCTGACGCGAGACGGCGTAGTTCTGCCCGCCGGCTTTCCACTGCACCTTGTACCCCGTCGCATAACTCGCCGCACGCCAACGCACGTCCAAGGTGTCCGCTTGCACCGTCACGGTCACACTTGTCGGAATGCCCGGTGCTTGCATTGCAAATTGCGCGGTGGTGTCCATGCCGGCATATTTCAAGACCGGATACTGATCCGCCGCGCCAAAGGTCCACGGGTTGTCATTGCCAGGGCTACCATCGACATTCACATTCCAACTGGCGTAGATGTCGTTGTATGACGTTTGCGACTGCAACTCGCTGGTGGTCTTGCCCGTGCCGCCAGCACTAGTTGAGAAACCGCTACTTTCCCTATCCCAGTAACTATGGGACACTAAATTATGTCGTTTAGACCCGATCAATCCGCCTAGATTGCTGGAGAATTGGTTGAGCCTAGTGACTGTCCCCGTGGCATAGCTGGTACTAACCGAACCAACCAGAGGAGAATGACCAGAAGTAATGGCCAATCTCCCCACCAAACCGCCTACCCTGCTATTTCCAGTCACCGGCCCGATGGCGTAGGACGCTATCACCGTAGTATATAGTATGCCCACTAAACCGCCGACCCCTTCTTGAAGCCGCCCTCCGGAGACCACAGCATTGGTATAGCTGACCGCGATGACGGTATTATTGCCGGTTGAATGACCCACCAAACCGCCCACATAGCTACCAGTACCCTCAACGCGACCCGTGACATAACAGCCCAGGATGCGACCACCCCACTGATTACCGACCAGCCCACCCACTTGATGCCCGCCTCTTACATTGACACTTTTCAACCCCAGACCGGAAATGTTGCCGCCGACCTGGCTAAACAGCCCAACATGATACCAACCGCCACGGTTGATGTGCAGATTGGAGATGGTCTTGTTGTTGCCTTTGAACGTTGCCGAGTAGTTGCCGATGGGCACCCAGTTGGGGTAGGTGTCGTCAGAGGTTACGCTCCCGCTCCCGTCGGTGTCGAAATTTAGGTTGTTGAGCAGTTCGTAGCCGGTGCAGGTCCCGGACGGGCAACCCATCCGGACGTTGCTGGTGGTGTCGCGGCCGGGAAAGGCGGCATTGTAGGCGGTCGTATCGCTGGACGTGGCACTTGCGTCCACAGCACCATCGCCGTTGAGATCCCAGCGGATGGCATGCAGTTGCGCCAGCGTCTCAATGGCGATGAGGCCATCGCCATCGCTGTCGTAATTGATCGCTTGGGGCGTGCCCACGACCTCGTCCGAGGGGGTGCTATCCATCCCACCTGTCAGGGTAGCAGTGACGCGCACCGTGTAGGGCGTGCCAAAAGTCAGGTTTTCTATCGTGTAGGTCGTGGTGCTGCCTCCAGAGACCGTCTCCTGGCGGGAAGAAGTGTTGTAGCTTTGTCCACCGGACTTCCACTGCACCTTGTATCCCGTCGCGCCGGTTGCCTCGGTCCAACGCACGATGAGTTGGGCTATCCCCGGCGTCACGCGCACATTCACATTGGTGGGTTTGTTTGTCGCCAAGGTCACCATGACTTCATCCGAGGGGGCACTGTCGGCTACATTGGTACGCGTGGCGATGACGCGAATCGTGTAAGTCGTCCCTGTGGTCAGCCCAGAAATTTTGTAGGTCGTGGTGCCCCCGCCAGCGATTGTGGCTTGCCCGCGCGTGGCCAACGCCAGATCGGCGGTGGGATAAGTCGCTGACCCTGATTTCCACTGCACCTTATACCCGGTGGCATCGTCCACCACATTCCACGTCACGGTCAGCGTGTCCACCTTCGCCGCCACCATCACAGCCGGGCTACCCAGCACGGGAACGCCGGTCTGCTCTGCCGAGGGGGCACTGTCGGCTACATTGCTATTGGTACTCGTGGCGATGATCCGAACCGTGTAGGTCGTCCCTGCGGTCAGCCCAGAAATATCGTAGGTCGTGGTGCCCCCGTCAGAGATGGTAGCTTGCCCGTGCGTGGCGGCCTGAGAATCGGTGTTGGGATAAGTCGCTGCCCCTGATTTCCACTGCACCTTATACCCGGTGGCATCGTCCACCGCATTCCAAGTCACGGTCAGCGTGTCCACCTTCGCCGCCACCATCACACCCGTCGGGCTAACCAGCACGGTTACTTCCTCCGAGGGGGCACTGTCGGCTACATTGGTACGCGTGGCGATGACGCGCACCGTGTAGGCTGTCCCTGTGGTCACATTGGAGATTTTGTAGGTCGTGGTGCTCCCGCCAGCGATAGTGGCTTGCCCGCGCGTGGCGGACTGCTCATCGGAAGTGGGATAAATCTCTGACCCGGATTTCCACTGCACCTTATACCCGGTGGCATCGTCCACCGCATTCCAAGTCACGGTCAGCGTGTCCACCTTCGCCGCCACCATCACAGCCGGGCTACCCAGCACGGGAACGCCGGTCTGCTCTGCCGAGGGGGCACTGTCGGCTACATTGGTACGCGTGGCGATGACGCGAACCGTGTAGGTCGTCCCTCTGGTCAGCCCAGAAATTTTGTAGGTCGTGGTGCGCCCGCCTACGATAGTGGCTTGCCCGCGCGTGGCGGACTGCTCATCGGAGGTGGGATAAATCTCTGACCCGGATTTCCACTGCACCTTATACCCGGTTGCGTTGGTCACCACATTCCAAGTCACGGTCAGTGTGTCCAACTTCGCACGCACCATCACAGCCGGGCTACCCAGCACGGGAACGCCGGTCTGCTCTGCCGAGGGGGCACTGTCGGCTACATTGGTACGCGTGGCGATGACGCGAATCGTGTAGGTCGTCCCTGCGGTCAGCCCAGAAATTTTGTAGGTCGTGGTGCCCCCGCCAGCGATTGTGGCTTGCCCGTGCGTGGCCAACGCCAGATCGGCGTTGGGATAAGTCTCTGACCCGGACTTCCACTGCACCTTATACCCGGTGGCATCGTCCACCGCATTCCACATCACGGTCAGCGTGTCCGCCTTCGCCGCCACCATCACAGCCGGGCTACCCAGCACGGGAACGCCGGTCTGCTCTGCCGAGGGGGCACTGTCGGCTACATTGCTATTGGTACTCGTGGCGATGATCCGAACCGTGTAGGTCGTCCCTGCGGTCAGCCCAGAAATATCGTAGGTCGTGGTGCCCCCGTCAGAGATGGTAGCTTGCCCGTGCGTGGCGGCCTGAGAATCGGCGTTGGGATAAGTCTCTGACCCGGATTTCCACTGCACCTTATACCCGGTGGCATCGTCCACCGCATTCCAAGTCACGGTCAGCGTGTCCACCGTCGCACGCACCATCACACCCGTCGGGCTAACCAGCACGGTTACTTCCTCCGAGGGGGCACTGTCGGCTACATTGGTACGCGTGGCGATGACGCGAACCGTGTAGGTCGTCCCTGTGGTCACATTGGGGATTTTGTAGGTCGTGGTGCTCCCGCCTACGAGGGTGGCTTGCCCGCGCAAGGCGGACACCAGATCGGCATTGGGATAAGTCTCTGACCCCGATTTCCACTGCACCTTATACCCGGTTGCATCGTCCACCACATTCCAAGTCACGGTCAGCGTGTCCACCGTCGCACTCACATCCACACCCGTCGGGCGTTCCAGCCCGGGAACGCCGGTTACTTCCTCCGAGGGGGCACTGTCGGCTACATTGGTACGCGTGGCGATGACGCGCACCGTGTAGGCTGTCCCTCTGGTCACATTGGGGATTTTGTAGGTCGTGGTGCTCCCGCCTACGATGGTGGCTTGCCCGCGCAAGGCGGACGCCAGATCGGCATTGGGATAAGTCTCTGACCCCGATTTCCACTGCACCTTGTAGCCGGTTGCGCTGGTCACCACATTCCAAGTCACGGTCAACGTGTCCAACTTCGCCGCCACCATCACAGTCGGACTGCCCAGCACGGAGATAACGCCGGTCTGCTCTGCTGAGGGCCGGCCATCGCGGGCACCGGTCTTGGTGGCAATGACACGCACTGTGTAGGTCGTCCCAACCGCCAAGTTAGGGATATTGTAGCGCGTCCCCGTGACGATCCCCTCACGCGAGGCGTCGTAGCTTTGCATGCCGGATTTCCACTGCACCTTGTACCCCGTCGCATAACTCGCCGCACGCCAACGCACATCCAAAGTGGCCGCTTGCACCGTCACGGTCACACTTGTCGGAATGCCCGGCGGTTGCATTGCAAATTGTGCGGTGGTATCCATGCCGGCATATTTCAACACCGGATACTGATCCGCCGCGCCAAAGGTCCACGGATCGTCATTGCCAACCCTGCCATCGACATCCACATCCCAACTGGCGTAGATGCCGTCGTAGTCCGTTTCCGACTGCAACGCGCTGGTGGTCTGGCCCGTGCCGCCAGCACTGGATAAGAGATCGCTACTTTCCGTATCCCAATAGCTATACGATCCCGCCCCTAACCTCCCCACAAATCCGCCTATGTAGCCTCCCCCAGTGACTGTCCCTGTGGAATAGCTAGCCAAACTAAAAGAAGTAGCAGCACCACCATGCCCAATCAGACCGCCTGCATTTCTACCAGTCACCGGCCCGATGGCGTAGGACGCTATTATCTCAGAACTATTTGATTTGAAGCCCACCAAACCGCCGGCATAAGCATTAGTTTCATCCAGATCCATGATGACCTCAGCATTGGCATAGCTGGCCGCGATGACGGTGTTAGCTCCTGAACGACCCACCAAACCGCCCGTAGTTCTAATGGCGGTACTCCAACCCTCAACGCGACCCGTGACAAAACAACTCAGTATGCGACCACCCTCCTGTTCACCGACCAACCCACCCACATTGTCGGTGCCTCTTACATCGACATTTTTCAGCCCCAGACCGGAAATGTTGCCGCTGACATGACCAAACAGCCCAACATCAATATCGTCACCACGGTTGATGTACAGGTTGGAGATGGTCTTGTTATTGCCCTTGAACGTGCCAGTGTAAGTCTCCCACGAATTACGCCCCCACACTCCAATAGGGAGCCAACCCGCGCCGCTGGTCCATTGACCTCCTGAAAAGTCGAGGTTGTTGAGCAGTTCGTAGCCGGTGCAGGTCCCGGAAGGGCAACCCATCCGGATGCTACTGGTGGTATCGCGGTTGGGAAAAGCGGCGGCATAAACGGCGTGGGTAGCGTCGCCGTTGCCATCCATGTCGTAGCGGATGGCATTGAGTTGTGCCAGCGTCGTAATGTCGATGAGGCCATCGCCATCCCTGTCGTAATCGATCCCCGGGGGCGTGCCCATGACCTCGTCCGAGGGCGTGCTATCGACCCCACCTGACAGGATAGCGATGACGCGCACCGTGTAGGTCGTGCTAACCGTCAGGTTCTCTATCGTGTAGGTCGTGGTGCTCACCCCAGAGACCTGCGCCTGTCGAGAAGAGGGGTCGTATGCCTGTTGCCCGGACTTCCACTGCACCTTGTATCCCGTCGCGCCGGTTGCCTCGGTCCAACGCACAAGGAGTTGGGTCGTCCCCGGCGTCACGCGCACATTGGTGGGCCTGTTTGTCGCCGGCATCACCATGACTTCCTCCGAAGGCGTGCTGTCGGCGATATTGGTATTGGTGCTCGTGGCGATGACGCGAACCGCGTAGAGCGTCCCGACGGTCACACCGGAGATTTTGTGGGTCGTGGTGTTCCCGCCTGCGATGGTGGCTTGCCCGCGCGTGGCGGAATCCAGATCGGCGGTGGGGTAAGTCAGATTCCCTGATTTCCACTGCACCTTATACCCGGTTGCATCGTCCACGGCGTTCCAAGTCACGGTCAGCGTGTCCATCTTCGCCGCCACCATCACAGTCGGCTTGCCCAGCAAAGGAACGCCGGGCACCTCGACAGAGGGAGCGCTATCGGCTACATTGGTGTGCGTGGCGATGACGCGAATCGTGTAGGTCGTCCCTGCGGTCAACCCAGAAATTTTGTGGGTCGTGGTGTTCCCGCCTGCGATTGTAGCTTGCCCGCGCAAGGCGGTGGTCTCCACATCGGCGGTGGGATAAGTCAGATTCCCTGATTTCCACTGCACCTTATACCCGGTTGCATTGTCCACGGCGTTCCAAGTCACGGTCAGCGTGTCCATATCCGCTGTCACCATCACACCCATTGGGCTACGTAGCAAGGGAACGCCGGGCACCTCGGTTGAGGGAGCACTCTCGGGCAGACCGGCCTTGGTGGCAATGATACGCACGAGATAGGACGCCCCGGCGATCAAGTTGGGGATCGCGTAGCGCGTCCCCGTGACGACCACCTGACGCGAAACATCGTAGGTCCGCCTGTGGAGTTTCCACTGCACCTTGTACCCCGTCGCAGTGCTCACCGCAGTCCAGCGCACGTCCAAGGTGTCCACTTTGGGCATCACGATCACACCCGTCGGCATGTCCAGCCCTCTAAGGGGCGTGCCCACGACCTCGTCCGAGGGATCACTATCGGTCCCACCTGCCAGGGTAGCAGTGACGCGCACAGTGTAGGTCGTGCCAAAAGTCAGGCCCTCTATCGTGTAGGTCGTGGTGTTCACCCCAGAGACCATCGCCTGGCGAGAAGAGGTGTTGTAGGTCTGTCCACCGGACTTCCACTGCACCTTGTACCCCGTCGCGCCGGTTGCCTTGGTCCAATCCACAATGAGTTGGACCGGCGCAGGCGTCACGCGCACATTGGTGGGCTTGGTGGTCGCCGGCGTCACCATGACTGCGTCCGAAGGGTCACTGTCGGTTGCATTGAGGCGGGTGGCGATGACTTGAACCGTGTAGGTCGTCCCTGTGGTCAGCCCAGAAATATCGTAGGTCGTGGTGAGCACGCTACCGATAGTGGCTTGCCCGCGCGTGGCGGCCGCCAGATCAGAGGTGGGGTAAGTCAGAATCCCTGATTTCCACCGCACCTTATACCCGGTTGCATTGCGTACTAACCCCCAAGTCACGGTCAGCGTGTCCGTCTTCCCCGCCACCATCACACCCGTCGGCTTGCCCACCCGTTGCGCGTTAAATTGCGCGGCGGTGTCCATGCCGGCATACTTCAAGACCGGATACTGACTCGTCGTGCCAAAGCTCCACGGATTGTCGTTGCCCGTTTGCCCGTCCAGGTTCAGGTTCCAGTTGGCGTAGATGCCGGTATAATCCGTGGGGTTTTGGAGACCGGCGGTGGTCTGAGGGGCGCCGCGTCCGGTGTCTTTTTGTCCGGTGGTGGTACTATCGTAGTAGCTGTAGGTAATTGATGTAGAACTGTTGAAGCCCACCAGACCGCCGATATAAGAGACGGCGCCGGTGCCCTTGACGGCGCCGGTGGCATAGCTAGCGGTTATCGCGCCCCCAAAAGCAATACCGACCAGGCCGCCGAATAAGGTTTGGCCTCTAACGGCGCCGGTGGCATAGCTGGCGCGTATGACAGCACTTGAGCCGTGAAAGCCCACCAGACCGCCGACGTAAACATTGTCGTTGCTGACTGCGCCGGTGGCATAGCTAGCGGTTATCGTGCCGGAGTTGCCACCTACCAGACCGCCGAAGCTTATATCAGAGTAGGTTCTGCTACCGCGCCCAGTGACGTCCACCTCGGCACCGCAGGCGGTAATGGTCGAGCTACCGTGCGTCAGACTGCCCACCAAGCCACCGCCATTGCTGAGCCCGCTGACCTGTCCGGTAACGCGGATGTGCATGAGCTGGAGCCTGGTGCCTTGGCCAACAAGGACTGCGGTATAACTAGAGCCGGTCACATCGGCGTTCACCAGACTCAAATTGCGAATCGTGCCGCCCTCGGCAAAGCCGAACAGCCCGATGTCGTTGGCGGCAGAGCGGTCGATAAACAGGTTGGAGATGGTATTGTCGTTGCCGTGGAAGTTGCCGGTGTATTTCGTCTCGCTGTTGCCGATGGGCGCCCAGCCTGCGCCATTGTTCCAGTAGGTGGCGTCTGCTGAGGTGATTTCGTTGTCGCTGTTCTCGTCAAAGTTGAGGTTGTTCATCAGTTCGTAGCCGGTGCAGGTAGCGGCGCAACCCATGCCCGACATGGCGTTGGGAAAGGCGGCGTTGTAGGCGGTCGTATCGCTGGTCGAGGCACTTGCGTCTATGGCACCATCGCCATTGAGATCCCAGCGAATGGCATTGAGTTGCGCCAAGGAGGTGACGTCAATCAGGTTGTCGTTGTCCGTGTCGTAGTCGGTTTGGGCAAAAGCCGGCCCCGATGCCATCAGCACGACCAGCGCGACCATAGCTAACAAATGAGCGTAGCGGGATGTCATTTTGACTCTCTTCTCGAGGGGGGGGGGGGGGGGGGGGGGGCTGTACTGATCAGCCTAACGGACTGTTTCGCAATAAAATAGAAGCACACACCAAGACGAGAATGGGCGATATGAACGTCAGTTTTCACGGTGGAAACATAGGACCAAATGAGGTTCAAACAGCGGCTGAAAATGGCGGTAATCATCTGGAGCCTCCTTTGCAAAAGCTGTCGCGCAGACCGGGCGCGGCTTTTCCTTCGCGCTCAAAATCGCAATGGTGAATGGGTGAAAAATTAAAAATTACGCTATTGTTTGTCAAGCGGTAAAATGACGATGGGATCGGTGGTCAAGCGAGAAGGCGTGCGAGGGGGACCTACCCCCTGGCCCCGTTACTCGCTTCGCTTCGTTGTAGGCTACGCCTGTGCCTGCGAGGAAGGGGGAATGGCGAGAGGTTTTGCGAGGGATTGTGTGTAAGGGTTTTTGGATTTTCATGGCGTGATCCATTCGCTCAAAGCCATCAAAACAGCCCTGGATACAACCCTTCAAGAAAGCCATGCGCTCCCCCTTTCCTCGTAGGAAAGGGGGCCGGGGGGATAGGTTTTGCGGTAGGGCGGTGGGTGGTAATCCGCGCAATCCCCTAATCCGTTTAATCTGCGATTCAGACACGGATGGGCGGCGAGGCCGCACGGGCGGCGGAGGTGGGCAGAGACGAGCCACAGACCGACGAAATCACCCCCTATTCTCCTTCTCGGAAAATAGGGGGTGGCTTTGTTTTATCGGTGGTTATCCGTGATTGCGTTACCTTTTCGCCTCGTCTCCTCTCTCAATCCCTTCATCTGAACGCAAGATCAGATTGCCCTGATTGAGCTCAAGGGCAATTTTGGACCCGCCGCCATTGAGGCGGCCCGAGACGACCTGTGAGGTGCGCGAGGTATCGGTCACGGACAGGGGCAGGTCGGTTTTGATCTGCCCGCGCCCGACATAACCGTGAACATCGACCGCCGACCCCTCGGGGATGGCGAGTTCAATGGCGCCCTGGTTGTTTTGGATCGCATAATCGCCATCGATGGGTTTGTGTGCCCGCACGGCAACGCGCCCGCCGCGACTTTGGATCGCCACACCGGCTTCGGGATTTTCAATTGCGATGTCCCCGCGATCCACGCGCAGGCTGATCGGCCCTGCGATATTTTCGAGGTGCGTTGCGCCGCGCCCGTTTTCCACGGCAACCTCGCTTCCCACATTGCGAAGCGCGATGTCGCCGCGTCTGTTTTTCACAACCGCACGGCCGTCGACCCGGTCCGCTTTGATCGAACCGCGCCTGTTTTCCGCGAGAAACTCGCCGCCGACATGATCGATGGCGAGCGCGCCGTGATGCGCGTGTACGGTCACTGAACCGGTTGCGGTGCCGACGCGCATCTCGCTGCGGTGCGCGTCAAGGGACAAATCGCCCCCGGCCCGTTGAACCGCGATGTCGCCGCGGTGCTGTTTGATCCGCACATTGCCAGACGCGCCTTCAAAGATCGTTTTGCCGCGGTGATTGTTCAGGGTTGCCGCGCCATCAATTTCGGGCAGGGTGATATTTCCGTGCGCGGCCCGCACAGCGAGATCGACTTTTTTGGGATGGCGCAACTCGAAGTCAATACGCACGGATCGCACGGGGTCGTCTCGTTCCCGTTTGGGCACGCGGGGGCGGATTTGCACCTTGCCGGATTCGCGTTGGATGTGAATATCAATTTGCTCGGCAAAGGCGTTCACAGCGGGTTCCTCCGTGCCCCAAACCGAGATGGTCGCCTCGACTTGCACCTCGTCGCGATCCCAAATCTCGGACGCGACGTGGCCTTTTGGCGTGGCGATAGACAGGCGATCAGAGGCCTGAATCGTTTCGACGAGTTGGCGAACCGCTTTTTTTGGGGGTTGCCTATCGCTCTTTTCCGTCCATTCCGAAAAGGCATCGGATGCGGTTTGCATCGCCTCTTGGATGATGTTGCCCACGTCGGGCATGGCCTCGCGCACGGCGTTTTTGACCTTGGGCATCGATGCGCGCAGGGTTTCTCGCGCCTCCTGAACGCGCTCTTGCACTTCTTCCTGAATGCCCGCGCCCCCTTGGCGATTGCGCTGGCGTTGACGCCGCCGGGTTTGGCGTTGCGGCTCTTCTGCGGCATCCCCGAGGGCTTCGAGCAATTTCATCGCCTCTTCTGCGGTGATTTTCCCATCTTGAAGCATTTCGAGGATTTTCATGCGTTCTTCTTTCACGGCATTCTCCTTTCCCATTACGAGTCCCTCTGGTTTTTCGCTCTAACCGTTCATCTCTTGTCTTTGCGCCAAGAGTGCCTTTGAGCGTCGTTCCCAGAAACAAAAAAAATCGCCTGTGGTTGTAAGCCAAAGCCTTAGCCACAAGCGGTGTAAAAGCAGAAGTCGCAAAAAACGCTTTGGCTATTAGGTTACACAACGCAGATGCAGGGGATAACAAAATATTTCAAAAAAATAGAAAAGTTTGCATTTGATGCAATTTATTATTTTTTGATCTGTCGCTGTTCCCATTTGACTTTTTGGGATAGTTGTTTCATTGTTAGTCCTGCAAACCTTCTGGGCACGCGGGGTGACATGCCCGCTCACGACACAACGAGGAACTCACATGACGCGCTTATCTGTCGTCCTCATCGCTTGGATCGGCCTGAGTCTCCCGGTTGCTGCTCGCGTTGATCTCGCCTATTACTTGCCTGACGAGGTGACTTATGATCCCGGGATTCCCACACCCGAAGCATTTTTTGGATTTCAAATTGGGGACTGGCATCTCAGGCACGATCTCATCGTGAGCTACATGCACGCCTTGGCGCGGCACTCAAAGCGCGTTGCCATCGCGGAATACGCGCAAACGCATCAGAAACGGCCCTTGGTTGTGCTCACCATCACGTCGCCGGAAAACCACCAGAACCTCGCCGCGATACAGACGCAACACCAGCAACTCGCGGATCCAGATCAATCGCCCGCGCTCGACATCGACGCCATGCCCGTGGTCGCGTATATGGGATACAGCATCCACGGGAACGAAGCCAGCGGTGGCAATGCCGCGCCCGTGGTGGCCTATCACTTGGCCGCGGCCCAAGGGGCTGCCATCGACAGCCTCCTCGCCAATGCCATCGTCTTGCTCGACCCGGTGTTGAACCCGGATGGCTTCAGCCGGTTTGCACACTGGGCCAATACCCACCGCGGCAAACACCTCGTTGCGGATCCCCAACACCGAGAGCACCGCGAAGTCTGGCCGAGCGGCCGCACCAACCACTATTGGTTTGATCTCAACCGCGACTGGCTGGGGTTGCAACAACCCGAAAGCCGGGGGCGGATCGAGATCTACCACGCCTGGAAACCCAATGTGCTCGCGGATCACCACGAGATGAACACGCAGTCCACGTTCTTTTTTTCTCCGGGCATTCCCTCGCGCAACAACCCGCTCACCCCGGCGCGCACCTATCGACTCACGGCGGAGATCGCCCAACGCCACGCCGACGCGCTCAACCAAATCGGCAGCCTTTATTTTACGCGGGAGTCCTTCGACGATTTTTACATCGGCAAGGGATCGACCTATCCGGATCTCAATGGCGGCGTGGGCATGTTGTTGGAACAGGCCAGCGCGCGCGGCTTTGTGCAGGACAGCGCTCACGGGCAACTCTCGTTTCCCTTTGCCATCCGCAATCACGTCAGGACCTCCCTTTCGACCCTCCGCGCCGCACGGGAACTGCGCGTGGCATTGCTGTCGCATCAGCGCGACTTCTATCTTTCCGCGCAGCGAGAAGCGCAGCGCGCCGAGGTCAAAGCTTATGTTTTTGGGGACCCGCAAGACCCTGCGCGCACGCATCATTTTCTCGACCTGATCCAGCGGCATCGCATCCGGATCTACGACCTCGCGCGGCCCATTCGCGTGGGCAATCAGACATTCGCGCCCGGCTCGGCCTATATCATCCCGACCGCGCAACCGCAATACCGGTTGCTCACCGGCATGTTTGAACGCCGGATGAATTTTTCGGACAGCTCGTTTTACGATGTTTCAGCTTGGACATTGCCGTTGGCATTTAACATGCCCACGGCCGAACTCAAGTCCTCATCTCAGGAATTTATCGGCGGCTTGTTGCCCGCCAGCACATTTCCCGCAGGACGCCTGTCTGACGCGCCCATGCCGTATGCCTACCTGTTTGAATGGCGTGGGTATTACGCGCCCCGCGCGCTGTATCGCCTGCAAAAAGCCGGCGTGCGGGCCAAAGTGGCTTCGCGGCAGTTTCGCATGGCGCCTTCCGGGGCAGCTGCGGGCGATGCGCGCTTGTTTGACTACGGCAGCATTCTCATCCCGGTGGGCATTCAACAAACCGATCCCCATGCGATCCGCACCCTCATGCAGACCATTGCCCGCGAAGACGCACTCGACGTATTCGCCGTTTCCACCGGGCGGGTCAACAGCGGCATCGATCTGGGCAGCCCTGGCTTTGTCCCGCTCAAAATGCCGCAAGTCGCCCTTTTAATTGGCAATGGCGCGAATGCGTACACCGCCGGGGAAGTGTGGCATCTCTTGGACCAACGCTACGATATGACCGTCAGCCTCGTCGATGCCGGGCAGGTGCGCGATATGGACCTCGACCGGTACAATGTGATCATCGCAGCAGGTGGCTCTTATTCGAACTTGGACTCCACGGGTGTTGAAACCCTGAAACAGTGGGTGCGGCGGGGGAATACGCTCGTCGCCCTAAACGGCGCGGTTCGCTGGGCCATCAGCCACGAACTCGCCCGTGCCCAATTCATCGCGCAAGACCGAGACTTTCGCAGGGAACGCAAAGCCTATCTCGACGCGGCAGGGGATCGCGGGGCGCGACTCATCGGCGGGGCAATTTTCCGGGTGCAACTCGACCGCACGCATCCCCTCGCGTATGGGTATGGGAAAAACAGCCTGCCGGTCTTTCGGCGCGGCACGCTTTTCCTCCAACCCGCAACAAGCCCCTACGCCACGCCATTGCAATACGCCCGACAGCCCTTGCTCGCGGGTTATATATCGGATCAAAACCGCGATTATATCGCCGAATCCGCATCGGTGCGCGTGGACAAGCAAGGCGATGGGCGCGTCATTCTCATGTTGGATAACCCCAATTTCCGCGCCTATTGGTACGGCACGCAAAAGCTCTTTGCCAATGCCCTATTCTTCGGCCCCACCATCAGCCAGAACACATTGCGCGAGGAATAATTGGCGCGGGCCTGCGCTTTAATTCAGTAGCCACTGCCCTACGGATGATGGGGGGTGAGGGACTCCACTGACCGCTTGAGGCTTGGTGTGGGGCTTATCTTACGTCTCACTTGCGGAAGGGCGGTGCGGGGACTGACTACTGACTACTGACCACTGACAACTGACAACTGACAACTGACAACTGACAACTTGAGGCTAACGTATCTCATGGCGGGTGGCGTCTTTGGGTATGGGGAGGGCGAAGTCTTTGTCGGAGAGGCCAGCGTTGATGGCGCGCGATTCGACTTGGATGAGAATGACATCTCGGCCTTGCTGGATTTCGATGTGTCGCGGCAGGGCAAAGCCGTTTTCCATGCGGTAATCAGACAGGCGGCGGGCGGATACGAGGCGTCCATCGACGTCATAGACCTTTTCCTCGCGCAGAAGACCGGTGCGGGCTTCTATCCAAAGGCGGTGCAAATAGCGGGGGGCGTGAAATTCGAGGAAGATGTGTTCCCGCCCGGGGTCAAAGCGCGTGGCCCGGGCAATGTCTAAAGGCGAAAAATTGGGCAGACCCAGAATGGCGCGGTCAACCGCGTAATGCGACAGATCGACGCCGGTGAGCGCGTGGAGCACGGCTTCGGGCTGGCCGACGAGGTAATGATTCTGCCGAGGCAAGTGAACGTAGAGCGTATCGGCCTGGGCGCGGGCGGCCATGACCACGTATCCGAAGCCGCCGACCACTAGCTTGAAATCGGAAGGCAGGCGGTGGCGCACAAGGGCGCGTGCCCTGCGCTCTCGCACCCCGTCGATGGTGAGATCGACGGTGGCGCGGACTTCGTGATCGCGCAAGCTGTCGTAGCGCGCTGCGACGAGGCGCAGATATTCGGTTGCAGACGCGACTGGCGGCAGGGTGGGCAACGCGGGGCGATGGGTTATGCAGCCGCCGAGTGCGAACAAGACCGCGCAATACAAAAAAGCCCTTTGCCGCGATCCCAAAGGAGAGCAGCAAAGGGCGTCGTTCATGGTGGTGATCAAATTCATGGTGAACCGTCTTTGGCGAGGTTTTTGAATTTTTCCCGCAGGGTTTGGTTGTCGGGATCAAATTCCAAGGCGCGTTCATAGTGGCGGCTTGCACGGGCGAGGTCGCCTAATTTTTTTGCCGCGTCGCCCGCGTGTTCATAAATGACCGCGAGGTTTTCGCGCAGTCCCGCCACTGTGGGGGAATTGGGATCGGCGCGGCGCAGGGCTTCTTCTTCGACGGCGAGGGCGCGGTCGAGCCAGCGCGCGGCATCGCCGTACTGCTCGAGTTGGTAATACACCCAGCCGAGGCTGTCGAGGTACGCGCCGTTTTCCGGGTCGATTTTCAGGGCGCGTTCAATCAGTTTTTTGGCTTCGGCGAGGCGTTCACCGCGCTCGGCGAGCATGTAGCCCAAGTAGTTGCTGGCCTCTGCGTGCTCCTCGTTGAGCACCAAGAGGCGTTGGAAAATTTCAACCGCGCGCTCGTAGTGCCCAGATCTTTCCAGACTGCGCGCCAGATCAAAAAGCACGGCCTCGAGAAATGCGGGGTTGTCTTCGGTGTCGTCGACCAGGGGCTCGAGCAGGGGAATGGCGTTTTCCCAGTTGCGGTCGAAGAGGTGGGTGCGTGCGAGCTCGTAGCGAAAACCCGCGTGTTCGGGCTTGGCGTCAAGGGCTTGCCGATAGACAGCGCGTGCGGGGGCGATTTGGTTTTGGCGCAGATGAACGCGGGCCAGGTCAAACGCGATCTGATCGTAGTGCTCGTCTTTGGGCTGTGCGTCCCGATAGAGTTTTTCCAAAATTTGTTGCGCGCTCGCCCAGTTTTCCTCGAGGCGATACGAATGGGCGATGCCCAAGTGGTATTCGGTTTTTTCCCCCTGCAAGTTGGCGAGGCGATAGGTTTTGCGCGCGTCTGCGGTTCGGTTGGCATCGAGGAGAAAGCGGGCTTTCGCGCCCAGCAAGGTCTGGTTTTCGGGGTCGCTTTGCAACTGGTGATCCAAGACGCGCTCGGCCATGCTGGCAAAGCGCATTTTCTCGGCGTGCTCGTGCCGCCCTCTGGTCATGCGGATGAGCACTTGGCCTAGCCGATTGATCAAACGCGCATCTCTTGGGGGTTCCGCGAGGAGGCGATTGAGGTGGTTTTCGCGGCTGTAGATGTGTACCAGTTGCACCCAAACCGGAACGGTTTGTTTGGTGACGGCGTAATCCTGCCCCGTGAGAATGTGTCGGAAACTCTGCTCGGCGGTCAGGGTATCTGCCCGAGCGAGATTCGTGATGCCCAGCTTAAAATGGAGGTCCGCGTTGAGCGGTTCGGTTGTGAGGAGTTCGGCGTAGAGGTGTGCTGCTTTGTCAAAGGCGTGCTGGCGGTGGTAGTTCTCGGCAACAAAGAGCTTTGTGCGCGCATCGCGATCCGCGCTGGCGACGATGCTGTCGAGCACGGCGATGGCCTGGGCGCGTTGCCCGCGCGCGCTGTAAATTTGGAGCAGGTGATGATGGGCCGTGAGGTCTGCGGGCGCGAGGCGTGCTATGGCGTTTAACTGGCCGATAGCCGCGGCGGTGTCTCGCACGCCGCGGCTGAGGGCGCGATAGTACAGCCAGCGGTTTTGCACGTTTTTCGGATCCAGGCGAACTGCGCGGCGAGCGGGGTCGAGCGCGTCCCGAAATCGCCGAACCGCGTTGAGATTGCGCGCGAGCGCGCCGTAGAGCGTAGCCGAGGTCGAGTCGTAGTGCACGGCGGCTTTCAATTCCCGAATCGCCACATCGCGCTGCCCTGTGGACTCGGCGAATCGCGCGCGCAAGAAGTGCGTGACCGCGTGGGGATCGGGCGATGTTTTGGGCGAGGGGACCGCACGCAGGGCAATTTGCGGTTGTTGCGCGCTCACGCAACCCGCGAGGAGCAAGGCGAGCAAAAGCATGAATGGGTAACGCATGGTGTTAATCCTTGGGCGGGCGCGTTTTTGATTTGGGTTTTTTGAACGCCCACACGAGTTCACTGCGCCCGAAATCGGTTTCGTGGGACTGGACGATGAGTTTGAGGTACTCGGTCTCGTGTGAAACCACCGGGGTTTTCATGACGGTTCGCGCCGGGAAATACAGGACGAGCAATTTCTCGTTGCCCAAGTAGGTCATCTGCGTGGGCGGTTCTGCGAAATAGCGCGCTTTTTCCCCGGGCGTATAAGTGGGCGAGATGTACGTGCCAAAGACATCGGTGACTTCGATTTCCCTGCCCGGCACGGAAACTTTGAGTGCCTCGAGCGGATAAAATGCCCGTTCCTCAATTTTGTTGGGCTCATACCCGATTTCTTCGCTGTCTTGCAGATAGATGGTCCAGCGGTTGAGGTCGAGGTACGCTTTGTCGTAAATGGTGTTGAATTTTAAGCGGATTTGAATATCGCTGTCGAGGCGGTTTTGCGCGGCGTAGTCGTCCCAGGACCGGGTGGAAATGCCGTCTGCGCTGTGATGGGTTTGCAACATGTCAAATTCCGAACGCATCAAATCCGGCGCGTACAGGGTGGCTGAAATGAGCAACGGAGAGCGCACGAGGCGATACCGGTCCGAAACCGATACTTCGCGGGTTTGCAGATCCGGATGCGCGGCAATGCTCGGCGCGTGTTGCAAGTCGTCGATGGGGCGCACCGCGGGCATGAAGTTCCGCACGGTCCAAATTTTGAGCAACTGGGCATACGTCCATGTGTTGGCCGGATCGGGGGCCGAGGGCAAGGTGAGTTTGTACGCGGTTTTCTCGCCCGAAAACTCGGGAAAAAGCGGGGAGTTCTGGACGTGATGATAGGGATGATAGGCGATGGGAATGGCAAAGACATCGCCTTTGCCGATGAGTTTGTCCAAGCGTTCAATTTGCTCGTTGTCGAGCGCGGTCTTGAGCACGTCAAACACGGCACTAGCACTGTCATTGGCACTGTTGCGGAGGCTTTTCAGGTCTTTGAGCTTGGGGATGTGCCCCTGCCACAACAGGGCTTCGTTGGTTCGGCGGGCGCGTTCGGTTTGGTACGCGGTTACGATGTTGCGAAGCGCGGCGATATGCGTGGCGATGTGTGCTTTTTGTTCGCCCGTGGCTTTGAGGTGCTTGCCCAAGCGATCTGCGTCGAGGAGATCTTTGGTGTTAGCAGCCCATGTGGATGGGAGTGCGAAGATCAAGAGTGCGACGAGAATTTTGGTTGATCGCAAAAACATGGCGTAACCCTCATGCATCGGCGGATTGCATCACTGGGGTCGCTTCTGGCCTATCGGCGTCTGTTGGCGTTGTCACAGCGTTGTCGCGTTTAGAAACGCCCCAAAACCCCAACGCATGGGTTATGAAAACCCCAGTCCACGCCAAGACACCCGCGAATAGCGCAATCCCCCAATTATTCAAGGTATCGATCCGCTTGTTCGTTGCTTCATTGGTGACTTCAATCAACTTGAGTGTGGATTGATGATTCGCTTCGATCTGCTTGCTCAAGGCATCAATCCGCTTGTTCGTTGCTTCATTGCTGGCATCGATCCGCTTGTTCGTTGCTTCATTGCTGACTTCTATCAACTTGAGTGTGGACTGGCGATTGGCTTCAATCTGTTTGCTCAAGGCATCAAATTGAAGTTTCATTGTCGTTTCAAGTATCGCCAATCTTTCTTCAACACTCGGATTAGGTGAAGCACCAAAAGCAACACCTGAAAACAATACCAAAACGAATACGACCAAAAGTCTCGTTGTCATGACTTCCTCCTTTGAAGTGACCGCAGGGCCATTGTAAGCGCGTTTTAGCGGTGTTCACACGACCATCATGCATCGGCGGATTGCATCACTGGGGTCGCTTCTGGCCTATCGGCGTCTGTTGTCGCTGTCACAGCGTTGTCGCGTTTAGAAACGCCCCAAAACCCCAACGCATGGGTTATGAAAACCCCAGTCCACGCCAAGACACCCGCGAATAGCGCAATCCCCCAATTATTCAAGGTATCAATCCGCTTGTTCGTTGCTTCATTGGTGACTTCAATCAACTTGAGTATGGATTGATGATTGGCTTCAATCTGCTTGCTCAAGGCATCAATTCGCTTGTTCGTTGCTTCATTGCTGGCATCAATCCGCTTGTTCGTTGCTTCATTGGTGACTTCAATCAACTTGAGTGTGGCCTGACGATTGGCCTCAATTTGCTTGCTCAACGCATCAAATTTGGTCTCGAGTATCGCCAATCTTTCTTCAACACTCGGATTAGGTGAAGCACCAAATGCAACACCTGAAAACAACATCAAAACGAATACGACCAAAAGTCTCGTTGTCATGACTTCCTCCTTTGAAGTGACCGCAGGACCATTGTAAGCGCGTTTTATCGGTGTTCACACGACCAAATAGGACAACCGACCCATCATGCATCAGCGGATTGTATCACTGGGGTCGCTTCTGGCCTATTGACGTCTGTTGTCGCTGTCACAGTATTATCGCGTTTAGAAACGCCCCAAAACCCCAACGCATGGGTTATGAAAACCCCAGTCCACGCCAAGACACCCGCGAATAGCGCAATCCCCCAATTATTCAAGGTATCAATCCGCTTGTTCGTTGCTTCATTGGTGACTTCAATCAACTTGAGTATGGATTGATGATTGGCTTCAATCTGTTTGCTCAAGGCATCAATTCGCTTGTTCGTTGCTTCATTGCTGGCATCAATCCGCTTATTCGTTGCTTCATTGCTGGCATCAATCCGCTTGTTCGTTGCTTCATTGGTGACTTCTATCAACTTGAGTGTGGATTGATGATTGGCTTCGATCTGTTTGCTCAACGCATCAAATTTGGTCTCGAGTATCGCCAATCTTTCTTCAACACTCGGATTAGGTGAAGCACCAAATGCAACACCTGAAAACAATACCAAAACGAAGATGACCAAAAGTCTCGTTGTCATGACTTCCTCCTTTGAAGTGACCGCAGGGCCGTTGTAGGCGCGTTTTATCGGTTCACGCGACCAAATAGGACAACCGACCCATCATGCATCAGCGGATTGTATCACTGGGCTCGCTTCTGGCCTATCGGCGTCTGTTGGCGTTGTCACAGCGTTGTCGCGTTTAGAAACGCCCCAAAACCCCAACGCATGGGTTATGAAAACCCCAGTCCACGCCAAGACACCCGCGAATAGCGCAATCCCCCAATTATTTAAGGTATCAATCCGCTTGTTCGTTGCTTCATTGCTGGCATCAATCCGCTTGTTCGTTGCTTCATTGGTGACTTCAATCAACTTGAGTATGAATTGATGATTGGCTTCGATCTGTTTGCTCAACGCATCAATCCGCTTGTTCGTTGCTTCATTGCTGGCATCGATCCGCTTGTTCGTTGCTTCATTACTGACTTCAATCAACTTGAGTGTGGATTGATGATTGGCTTCGATCTGTTTGCTCAACGCATCAAATTTTGTCTCGAGTATCGCCAATCTTTCTTCAACACTCGGATTAGGTGAAGCACCAAAAGCAACACCTGAAAACAACATCAAAACGAAGATGACCAAAAGTCTCGTTATCATGACTTCCTCCTTTGAAGTGACCGCAGGGCCGTTGATACATCAACCGAAAAATATATGGCCTTTAATGTTTGAGCGCGATAAAGGTTCAAAATTACCTGCTCCCGCGTCTTTTCCGACTGCGTTTGGGGTTGTTATTTTTCCTGTGCGACAAGAGGTGGAAGTCGATCCGTAGGCGTTGGCGGTCGAGTTGGGCGAGTTGCACGCGAACCGAATCCCCGATTCGAAAGGTCTTCCCGGTGTAGTCGCCAACGAGCGTACCTTGCAATTCGCGATAAGTATAATAATCGTCGTCGAGATATTTGACGTGAACCAAACCCTCGATGAGCACATCGCAAAGTTGCACAAAAAAGCCGATGGGACGCACATCTACGATAGTGGCATCAAAATGCCGGCCTATTTTGTTTTCGAGATAGAGAATTTGCATCAACTGAACAGCATCCCACTCGGCCCTTTGCGCGGCGATTTCGCGCTCGGTCGTCAAGTCGCCAATATCGGGCAGGCGACGGGCGAGGCGCGCCATGCTGGTCGGCGTGGTCGCGTCGTTGAGCGCGTCTCGGAGGGCGCGGTGGAGGATCAGATCGGGATAGCGGCGAATCGGCGACGTGAAGTGCGTATAAGTATCGCAGGCCAACCCAAAATGACCGCGGTTGACGGGTGTATAGACCGCTTTTTTCATCGAGCGCAACAGGCGGTTGCACAAGATATGGCCGATGGGTTTGCCCTTGAACTCGTCGAGAAATTGCTGGATGGTGCCGCGCCGCGTGGATGCTGACTTACCCCTTGTCAGCGCTTGCTTGGACAGGCGATAGCCCAGGGCTTTGCCCATGCTGAAAAACGCCGCGAGTTTTTCGCTATCGGGCGGTTCGTGTACGCGGTAGAGAATGGGCATGCCGCGTTCGGTCATGTATCGGGCGACGATTTCATTGCCCAAGAGCATAAATTCTTCGATGAGGCGGTGGCTGTTCAGTCGGGCACGCGGATGAATATGGATGGGCTGGCCCTCGTCATCGAGGACGATCTGCGGTTCGGGAATTTCAAAATCAACCGCGCCTCTGTTTCTGCGGTTCGCCATTAGCCCACTTCGCAGCGCGTCCATGCGCTTGAGGATATCGGCAAAGGCCTGGGCGGGGTTGTCGCCGTCGCGCTGGTCGAGCACATCTTGCACGTCTTCATAAGACAGGCGGCCGCGACTGCGGATTATCGTTTCTGCAATCTGCGCGTCGATCAACTCGCCTTCGGGCGCGATGCGCGCCAGGATGCTCATGGTCAGGCGGTCTTCGCACGGGCGCAGGGAACAGATATTCGCAGAGAGTTTTTCCGGCAACATTGGGATCACGCGGTCGGGCAGATAAACGCTACAACCGCGCTCTATCGCCTCGCGGTCGAGGGGCGAACCCTCGGGCACGTAGTGGCTGACGTCGGCGATGTGAATGCCCAAGCAGTAGTTCCCGTCGTCCAAGACTTGCAGGGACACGGCGTCGTCGTGATCGCGTGCGTCTGCCGGGTCGATAGTAAAACAGGTCAGGGCGCGCAAGTCGAGGCGACGTTCAATTTCAGCGGGTGGGATGTGTTGCGGAGCCGCGTCTGCCGCATCGAGTACAGGACCGGGAAACTCGAGGGGAAGGCCGCGTTTTTTGATGAAGACCAGGGTCTCGATGTTCGGATCGTCGGAATCGCCCAAGACTTCGACAATCCGCGCTTGGGGAGGCGCGTGAACAGCGGGAAATGTGAGATGAACCACGACCTTTTGGCCGTGCTCGGCTCTGTGGGGCGGGTCCTTGGGGATGGGAATGTCGATTTGGATACGCGGATCGTCAGAGACAAAAAAGCCGAACCTCTTATCGAAATATGTGCCCACCACGCGCTGCTCGGCGCGTGCAACGATGCGAATCAACTCGCCTTCTGGCCGATTGTCGCCCCATGCCCCGCAGGTGACGCGCACCACAACGCGGTCGCCGTGTAGGGCCTGCCCGAGGTGTTTCGCCGCGACAAAAATCTCCTCGCCTCCGTCTTCGGGCGCGACCAAGCCGTAGCCACTAATTTGGATGGCGATGCGACCAACCGCGTGGCCGTGGGCGGATGGCAGGCCGTACTTGTTGTGGCGCAACTTGACGAGGCTACCGTCGCGCACCATGCGGCGAATCAGGTTGCGAAATGCTGGATAATTTCTATCGGGTACGGAAAGGGCGCGGGCGAGTTCGCGCATTTTGAGCGGGTGCTTGGATTGCTGGCGCGCAACGGCCAAGACCTGATCGCGTGAGACAGACGTATTGTTCATTATGGTAGCGTGAGAAGAGGCGGGAGAGGATGGCAGCGCTTGACTTCGAGTGCCGAAGTGTTATACTGCGGTGGAAGAAAACGACATGGGAATATACGGAAAGGGCGCGAAAAAGCAATGCAAAAGGTCTGGTTTTTCACGTTGATGCCAATGGCTCTGATGGGATGCGCCGCGCAATACGTTTTGGCGCCGGATGGCGAATACGATTATCGCGTGCCGGTTGGGCGGGGCAATGCCCAATCTGGATTTGAAACCCTCTTTGTTTCTACCGTGAAAGTTATCTGGACGCCGCAATACGCCAATGTGTTTTACACGCATAGTATGAGAAATGACCGGGGCTTGTTGTTGCGCTTGCCGCTCGCAGACGAAAACAGCCCCACGGGCTATCGGCTGTTGCGAGATGGCATCCGCAAAACCGTGGATTCGTATTCCAAGGTGGGCACGGCCCTCGTGATCGCGCGGCAATCGGTTGCCAATCAGTACGACAGCGCAATCGCGCTGACGGCTGCCCATCTGGTGACCGCGGCCGATACCATTCGGTATTACATGCGGGATGCGCGTGGCATGGAAACGAGCGTGCTCGAGCGGATTTCCATTAAGACCAGCGCGGCATTGCAGGTGGTCAACCGCGACGGCGAGAGCATCCATTCAAAAATTATTCGCCTGGACCGGGAAGCGGACCTCGCGTTGCTCAAACTCAATATCCCCCATGTGATGCGGAAGCCCTCGCCCTTTTTGCTGCCTATCGGCAAGACGTCGGAGCTGCAATGGGGCAATTTTGTCTATATCGTCGGCCACCCAAAAAGCAAGACGCGCCTCACCGCGGGCACGGTGAGTTTGGACGATTATCACGAGGATCGGTTTTTTGTCGATGCGGCCATCCGTGCGGGATATAGCGGCGGGCCCGTGGTTGCGGTGCGCGATGGCTTGCCCAATTTGGAACTCGTGGGCCTGTGCCGCGGGGCTACAACCGAGACGTTCCGGTTGTTGCTGCCCGACCAAAGGTTGAACGAGGGCACTGTGTTGTCGCCCGAGTTGCTCGGTCAAATTTCGGTTGCAGAGCGCGAGGTGGTCGAGCCCGGTTTGGGCTTTGTCGTGGGCATCGGGGCGGTCAAGCGATTTTTGTTGGACAGCCGCGAGCCCTTGCGCGCGATGGGGTTGGACATCAAGACCGATGCGGCGTTGCGAATGTGGGGATTTTGATTTTGGGCGGATTTGTGTTATATTGTCCGCGAGACGCAGTTGTGAACATTTCACCAAAAGGAGATCGAGATGAGACGCTGTTTTTTTGTGATGTTGTTCCTCTATCCCGCGCTCGTGGGCGCGCACTGCGAGATTCCGTGCGGGATTTACGGCGATGAGGGGCGGTTTGCGGCCCTGTTGGAAGATGTGGACACCATTGAAAAGTCGATGAACGAAATCGACAAGTTGTCCGGGGAAAGCGAAAGAAATGACAATCAGATCGTGCGGTGGGTGATCAACAAAGAGCACCACGCGGACCACATCCGCGATGTCGTGGCGCAATATTTCCTCGCGCAGCGAATCACAGAGCCAGCAGCGGATGACGCCGCGGCGATGAAAGCCTATACGGATAAGCTGGTCGCGTTGCACAAAATCATTCGCACGGCCATGAAGTGCAAACAGACCACAGACCCGGCCAATGCCCAAACCTTGCGCGATCTCGTGCTGGCGTTTCAAGAGATGTACAATGCCGAGTAATTTGGGCGATGATCGATTTTTGAGTGGGGCGGTCTCGAGAGAGATCGTCCCACTTTTTAATTTTTTCTTGCGTAGTCAAAGGGACTTTGATATATTTTGCCCGCGTTAGCACTCGAAGGCCAAGAGTGCTAAAAAGAAATCGTTTCGTTTTTTACCCCACCTCGCACAAGGAGGCATAGCAATGGCGCAGGTGAAACCCCTCGGGGATCGCGTGTTGGTCAAACCTGTTGAGGAAGATGAGCAGGTCAAGGGCGGCATCATCATTCCCGATACAGCCAAAGAAAAACCCCAGCGGGGCGAAATCGCGGCTGTTGGCGATGGCAAGGTCGACGATTCCGGCAACAGGATTGCATTGTCGGTCGCAGTCGGCGATACAGTGCTCTATGGCAAGTATTCGGGTACAGAAGTCAATCTGAATGATGAAGACTATCTGATTATGCCCGAAGGCGATATTTTGGCGGTGATTGCGTAACCCGTATTCAAGTTTCGATCAGGAGGATATAATGCCCAAGCAACTCGAATTTGATGTTGCAGCCCGCGAGGCCCTCAAACGGGGTGTGGACCAGTTGTCCGATACGGTGAAAGTGACGCTGGGGCCCAAGGGTCGCAATGTCGTTCTGGACAAAAAGTTCGGTTCGCCCACAGTGACCAAAGATGGCGTTACAGTGGCGAAAGAAGTCGAATTGGAAGACCCGTATGAAAATATGGGTGCTCAGATGCTCAAGGAAGTCGCTTCCAAGACTTCCGACGTGGCCGGCGATGGCACGACCACCGCCACGGTGCTCGCGCAGTCGATTTTCCATCAGGGCTTGCGTAATGTGACGGCAGGTGCCAACCCGATGGATCTCAAGCGCGGCATCGACAAGGCCGTTGGGGCGGCTGTCCAATGCGTGCAGGATTTGAGCAAGCCCGTGGCCGGGCGCACGGATATCGCGCAGGTTGCGACCACGTCTGCCAACAACGACACGGCCATTGGCGATTTGATCGCCGATGCCATGGAAAAAGTGGGCAAAGATGGCGTGATCACCGTCGAAGAAGCCCGTAGCATCGAGACCACGCTGGATGTGGTGGAAGGCATGCAGTTTGACCGCGGGTACGTGTCGCCCTATTTTGTGACCGATCCGGACAACATGGAAGCCGTGCTGGAAGAGGCGTATATTTTGATTCACGACAAGAAAATTTCGGCGATGCGCGACTTGTTGCCGGTGCTGGAAAAAATCGCGCAGACGGGCAAGCCCCTGATGATCATTGCCGAAGATATCGAGGGCGAAGCCTTGGCCACCTTGGTGGTGAACAAAGTGCGCGGCACCTTGAAAGTCGCTGCGGTGAAAGCGCCTGGGTTTGGCGACCGCCGCACGGCCATGCTGGAAGACATCGCCATTTTGACCGGCGGGCGCGTGCTGTCCGAAGATGCCGGCTTTAAGCTGGAAAACGCCACCACCGCAGATCTCGGCGAAGCCAAACGCATCACCATCGACAAGGACAACACGACCATTGTCGAAGGCGCGGGCGAGCGTGCAGACATCCAAGGGCGCGTGGGGCAAATCCGCAGGCAGATCGACGAAACCACCTCCGATTACGACCGCGAAAAGTTGCAAGAACGCCTGGCCAAGCTGGCCGGCGGCGTGGCCGTGATCAATGTGGGCGCGGCAACGGAAACCGAAATGAAAGAGAAAAAGGCCCGCGTTGAAGACGCATTGCACGCGACTCGCGCCGCGGTTGAAGAAGGCATCGTGCCCGGCGGTGGCGTGGCATTGATTCGCGCTGCGGCCGGCTTGGACCCCGTCCGAGAGGATGTCCCCGGCGACGAAAAGACCGGCGTGGATATCGTGCGCCGCGCACTGGAAGAGCCGTTGCGTCAAATCGCCAACAATGCCGGCGTTGAAGGCGCGCTGGTGGTGCAGAAAGTCGCGGCTGGCGAGGGCAATTTGGGCTACAACGCCGATGCGGATTCCTATGAGGATATGATCAAGGCCGGCGTGCCTGACCCGACCAAAGTGACGCGGTCTGCACTCGAAAACGCCGCTTCCATTGCCAGTTTGTTGCTGACGACCGAAGCACTGGTGGCCGATATTCCCGAACCCGAGCCACCCCCTCCCGCGCCTCCGGGCGGTGGGATGTACTAAAGCGGTCAGCTTTTCAGCAAAAGAGGACACCCAACTGGGTGTCCTTTTTTTTTGAAGTGCGATCATCTCTTGTCGCATAGCTCTGTTCGTTCACCTTAAAGGACGCGGTTCCGCCATCCCGTTTCTGCGCTATCCCAACCGCATAATTTAGGAGATCGATTGCGATGTCGTGTGTTCTGAAATTTCTGCGTGCGCTGATAGGGATGGGATTGCTCGCCGGTTGCGGGGATGATTTTCCCGTTCAGCCGGAAGCGACGCCCGAAGGGGTCTCAGAAATGGTGCAAATTCCAACGGGCGAATTTGTGATGGGTACCGATGAATTTGGCCGCGATGAAGGCCCCGCGCATGGGGTGTTTTTGGAGGCTTTCTGGATCGATCGTTTTGAAGTGACCAATGCGGAGTACCGATTATTCGTTGCGACAACGGGACGCGGCCCATCGGCCTGTATCGATTCGGTCGGGTTTAATGTTGCACGGCAACCGGTCGTCTGCGTCAACTGGTTCGATGCCCGAGATTTTTGCGCGTGGGCAGGCAAACGGTTGTGTTCAGAGGCGGAGTGGGAAAAGGCGGCAGGTGGCGATGGGCGAATCTATCCATGGGGCAACGGGGAACCCGATCCGACAAAATTGAACTTTAATGGGCATTTGGGCAAGCCCGCGACCGTTGGCAGTTTTCCCAAGGGCCTGAGTCCTTTTGAGGTGGCTGATTTGGCGGGCAATGTGTGGGAGTGGGTGGCCGATTGGTACCGGGTGGATTATTATCGCAACAGCCCGCAACAAAATCCCAAGGGGCCAGAAAGTGGGGGATTGCGCGTGATGCGAGGTGGCAGTTGGGTCAATGGCGCGCCGGCCGTCAGGGTACAGGAGCGCGGACGGCTCGATCCCAGATGGCAGGGGAAGGAAATTGGTTTTCGCTGTTGTCGTTCGTCCGAACGCCGATTTTGAATTTTGCAAGCTATATTCTAAACCGCTCAAAAATCAGGTATTGATACGGATGCGCTTCTCCCGCCTCATACAAACAGCTCATGTCGCCATCGGGTAAGAGTGCCAAACACGAATACGCTGCCGGGCCTTTGTACAACAATTTCCTCCAAGGCCATGTCCGCCCGCCATCTTCACTCAACCGAACGGTTAGGTTCACGCGCTCGCCTCGGCCCTTGCCCGGATAAAATCGGGTTCCCCGCGCGGGATTTTCTGGCGGCGTGGGCGATACGGGATTTGAAAATACCAATCGGTCGCCTTTGCCCACCAAACTCGCCTGACATTTTGGACACGGCAAATTCGCATCGTGGACGATCTCGGACCAATTGTGTCCTCCATCTCGACTCACCGAAATCCCGCGCACCCCGTCGCTGTGCGTCTGCATCCGGATATTCATCATCAACGATCCATCGTCCAATTCCACGACCTGACACTCATTTGCCCCCGGTGTGATCGACGCGCTCAGGTGCCACGTTGCCCCATGGTCATCGCTGTAAATGACGTGTGAACCATTGCCGTACATTTCATCCGCTCGATGGTCGCACGGGATCACCAACCGCCCCGCGTGTTCCCCCCGTTGGAGTTGAATGCCAATGCCCGGCCCTGTCGCATACCAGTTCCAGGTGGCCTTCTTCACATCCGCGGTGATCCCCACGGGATCGGCCCATGTCTTGCCATCATCCTCGCTGTGTGTGATCAACACAGCGTCATTTTCCCGACAAAACGGCAACCAGATCGCGCCCGTGTTCGCATCCACAACGGGACAGGGATTGCCTATCGTCACCTCGCCCGGCTCGCCGTAAATCAATTGCTGTTCAGACCAGGTTTCGCCCCCGTCTTCCGACCGCTTCACCAGCAAATCGAGATCCCCGTGATCCCCGCGGCCATTGCGCCGCCCCTCGCAAAACGCCAGCAAGGTGCCCGCTTTTGTCACCGACAATGCGGGAATGCGGTAGGTGTGATACCCCGCTTGCCCGCTGGTAAATACATGTGTTTTCATTTTTTCTCCTAAAATAGACAAATCGACGAAGTGCATCGGGTTTTGGGGTGTTGGGGTGGCCTTCTCCCGTCTCACCTCTTGCTTCTTACTTGTGGATGGGCTATCGGGCGGGGACTGACTACTGACTACTGACCACTGACTACTGACTACTGACCACTTGAGAGGGATAGCGCGGTGGCCTTCTCTCATCTCCCCTCTTGCTTCTCCCCTCTTGCTTCTTCCCGCCTTTAAGGCACTTCAACGTGATCGAATATTTGGCGCACGATCTCTTCCGAGTCGATTTCTTCGGCTTCGGCCTCGTACGTGACCAAGATGCGGTGGCGAAGGACATCCATGCCAATGGCCTTCACGTCTTCGGGGGTGACATAGCCGCGGTGGCGCAAAAACGCATGGGCTTTGGCGGCTCGGGCAAGGGCGATAGATGCGCGCGGGGACCCGCCAAATTCTATCAGGGCGTGCAAATCGCCCAAGCGATACGCGCCCGGATCTCGGGTCGCCAGCACCAGATCGACGATGTAGTCCTTGATCTTGGCGTCGATGTAAATCTCATCGGTCACTTTGCGCGCGCGAATGAGATCTTCGGTCGTTGTGATCACTTCAATGTGCGGGGCGTCGTCTCGGCTCATGCGATCCACGATGGCGCGCTCTTCCTGCTTGTTGGGGTACGTCACGCGCACTTTGAGCATGAACCGGTCCACCTGCGCTTCGGGCAGCGGGTACGTGCCTTCTTGCTCGATGGGATTCTGCGTTGCCAGCACCAAAAAGGGATCGGGCATGGCAAAGGTCTCGTTCCCAATGGTGACTTGCCGTTCCTGCATGGCTTCCAGCATCGCGCTTTGCACCTTTGACGGGGCGCGATTGACTTCGTCCGCGAGCACGAGTTGGGCGAAAATCGGCCCTTGTTGCGCGACGAATTGCCCGGTCTCGCGGTGATAGACCATTGTGCCGATCAAGTCCGCGGGCAACAAATCCGGGGTGAATTGCACGCGCTTAAAAGACGCCCGAATCGCCTGCGCCAATGAATTGACCGCCAGGGTCTTGGCCAGGCCGGGAACGCCTTCGAGCAAGACGTGACCGTTGCACAACAGGCCGATCAGCAACCGCTCGATCATATCCTGCTGCCCGACGATAACCTTGCCCACTTCGGTCATGAGCCTATCGACAAACGCGCTCTCGCGCCCGACCCGTTCATTGATAACTTGAATATCCTGTCCGACTGATCCAACTGACATCGCATCACTCTCGGTTGATGGGTTTGGAACGCAACCACTGCTCGGGCGTCTTGCCCAAGTTTTGAATCGAAATTTTGGCATCGTCTGCCAACTCGGAGGTCGGATACGCATCCACGACCTGTTGATAGGCCGCCCGCGCCTCTTCGTGATCGCCTTGTTGATCGTGGATGTACCCGATCATAAATCGCGCTTGCACGCGATATCGGCTCTGCGGAAACCGCTCGATCAGGGTTTCGTATCGCGTAATGGCTTCTTTGTATTTTTGCAAATTGATCAACACTCGCGCCAGGGCTTGCAAAGCCACTTCTGCGCGCGGATCGTCCGGAAACCGCGCCAAAAATTCCGACAACTTGGCCTCGGCAACCGGATGCGTCGCCACGTCATGCGTGGCCTTTTCGCCCTCCTCAAACAGGGCGTTCGCCGCCTGCTTTTGCCCGCCGCATGCCAACACTAGCGGTATGAAGAACAGGGACACAACTCGCAACACCACCATCTATTTTTCTCCTTTCGATCAAAAGCGTGAGACGTGAAAAGCGTAAGACGTGAGACGTGAGACGTGAGATGGGATTTTAGCCACAAGCGGGGTACAACTGGCGACAGCCAGTTCAAAGGCACAAAAACACAAAAGGGGTACAACTGGCGATAGCCCGTTCAAAGGCACAAGAGGCAGTTGTCAGTTGTCAGTTGTCAGTTGTCAGTCCCCGCCCGACCACCCTACCTGAAGTGAGCCACAAGGGGCGATTAGCCACAAAAAGCACGAGCGGGGTACAACTGGCGACAGCCAGTTCAAAGGCGAGTAGTGTGTAGGGGCGATGTCCCCGTGTTCGCCTGAAGATACAAGAGGGTAGCGGTCAGCCTATCGCGGAATCCTTCGAGTTGAATAAAATAAAAACAACGCCCTATTTTCGTCAAGATTTCCGTTTCTCTTTTCGCTTGCAGAACGACGCCGTGACGCCCACCAGTGCTGCGCCGCCAAATTCGGCCCATTGCACCCACGGGGCTTCTTCCCACACGCCAGTGGCTTTATATGGAATCAGAACATCGTAGGACAAAACCACCAGCAGGGAAAACGCGATCAACGCGGGATGCCGATAGAACGCGAGAAATGGAATCAGCCACAC
Organism: Candidatus Latescibacterota bacterium; assembly: GCA_965204745.1. Taxonomy (GTDB): domain Bacteria; phylum Latescibacterota; class UBA2968; order UBA2968; family UBA2968; genus VXRD01. Next base: position 5,363,860 of record OZ242010.1, on the reverse strand, counting down.
CACATACCACGCATGCAGCGTAGGCGTCAGCAGGACAAAGGCCGCAGCAGTCAGATACGCATGGCGCAATGCGGACACGCGCCGCCACGAGAGCCACAGCGCGATCCCGACAAAAAGCGCGGCGATGATGCCCCGCGCGAGTTGCCCGTCGCCGCAAAGCAACACGAGAACATCGAATGCCGCGCTATTAAACGACCAGTGTTGTGCGTACGCGCCCAAGCTGCCAAAAACCGGCGCACCCGCCCAGGCAAACGGCAAATAACCCAGCGACACCACGCCTAACGCGATGAGCAGTGCGGGCCAATTTAGCGGTCGCCATCCTTTCCAACGCGCGAACGCGGGCAACAAAACGACGGGGAGGAACTTCACCAAAACGCCCCCGCCCAGCGCGCCGAGTGCGATGTAGTCCCTGCCCTTAAAAAAGCAATACAACGCGCCCAACACCGCCGCGATGCCCAGGGCTTCGAGATGCCCGTTTCCCGCGATCTCCACCACCACCAGCGGATGCCACAGATAGATCAAAACCCATTGCGCTCGCTGATTGAAGTGCCCGAGCAACCGCACCAACAGCCAGCCCGCGAGCAAATCCGCGCCCGCGAGCAATGCCTTGATGCCCGCGATACCCCCCGACATGCCATATCCCAACCAGAACGCCACTTGCGCGCCGGGCGGATAGATGGTCGGCAGTTCCGGGTGATTGATATGGGGATAAATCCGCGCGTCTCGCAAATGCGCCAACTCGGCCGCGGCCGGTGCAAACCAATACGGATTGATGCCGGCCCACTGCACGCGCCCATCCCACGCATAGCGATAAACATCATCGGACAGCGCGGGTGTGGCAAAGAGCATAATCACCCGAAACGCGATGCCGGCGACCGCGATCACCGGCAAGGGCATGCGGTCGCAATGCCAAACCGCAATCAAATAGGCCACAGACGCCAGGCCAAAGAGCACAAAAAAAACCGGCACTCGCCCGCCCCATGCCAGCATCGCAACAAAACTGCCCGCCATAACCGCCCCGGTCGACAGGGGCGCGATCCAGCGTCTTCCGAACATTTCTCTTTTATCGCCGATCTTGCCTGATGTGCCGATGGTCCGAATTGAGTTGCAAAACGATCTGGCCCCGCTTAAATGCGCGAACCGTCCCCGTGGATTGGGAAACGGCCACGGCAATGGCATGGGTGGTCTTGGTGATGGATGCCGCAGCCACATGGCGCGCGCCCAGGCCCTTGGGCAAAACGAGGCCCTGCACATTGGCGGAAATATACCGCCCGCCCGACAGGATAACCCCATCGTCCCGAACGACAAATGCCCCATCCATCAGCGCGACTTCTTTGACGCCTTCGTGAATATCCGGATTGCAAATATCCTTTTCCTCGTCGGAATATCCCCGAAACGGATCAAAGGTCATAGACCGCGAATGGCGCAACACCCGCTCGGAATCCCCGATGACGAAAAACGTGCCGACCGGTTCGCCTTCGCGCCCATCCCGCCCGATGTCGAGCGCGATATTGAGCACGGTTTTGACCACGCGCACCGGCAAATCGCCAGATAGTTCCGCAATATCGGCCGGGTCGTACCCGTCAAACCCGACATCCGTATCCAGCACCATCAGCGCGTCAACCCCGTGTGGGGTCAGCAGGCGACTCAGGCATACCAAGCGCGCGCCGCGCCGAATATGCCCCTCGTCCATGCCCTTGATGACGCATTGCCGCACGCGCTCGAAGTGCGCGCCATCGTAATCGCAAATCAACCGTTGCGCCCCGGTCTTTTCGATGTCGCACGGGAAATGTTCGTCTCGCGTCGCGACCAAGACCCGACAGATGGTATTGAGTTTCTGCACAGCCGCGGGGGGGATGCCGGAGTGGGTCACGAGCAAAATCATATCCGCGCAGGTGTCCCGCGCCAATTTTGCGGCCGTGTCGAGCATGATTTTTGTCTGTGATTTATCCATTTTAGACACTGTATTTTTCGTCATAACGCGAGTACTTAGCGACTTTCCCATTACCGACTCGTGAAGCGTCTCCGCCGGCCGTACGTCATCTCTTCGTGCGCTGGCGGCTGTTCCAACGCCAAAAATTCGCTGGGAACGCGCTTGGTCAAAATGGTCGGGCCGCAATCGTAAAACGCCACGCCTGCGTCATGTGCGCGGGTAGCCGCGATCTTGAGGACGGCCCCCCGGCGGCCGGGCCGCGCGCTCAACTGCGCGGCCACCTCTGCGTCAAACGACAGATGCACGTAAGCGCGATTATCCGGCGCCAGGCCATCGGCCAACAGGTGCTCGACCTCTGCGGCATTCACGCCCTTGTACAAAAACTCGGGCGGTTCTGATGGATCGAGGCCGAGATCGATAGAAAAACTGTGCCCGTACCGCGCGCGAATGCGATCATCCACGATTTCAAACCGATCCTTCTCCCCATCATAAACCACTTTTTCGATATCTTCAAGTGTGAATTGCGAATCTTTGCCTTGAAACGCCTGCACAACCGCGTCGAGTTCGGCAAATCCTCGGCTATCGACCTCCAGCCCAAACTCATCGGGCGCGTGCCGCAACATCAGGGCGAGCAATTTGGAAGCCGTTCTCGGCGTCATGCGCCTGCTCGGGTTCGCCCCCCCGTGCCTCCTCATCTGTCTCATGCCTTTCTCCAGTCTGATAATCGCCTAAGAAAACACCACGTCTTGCGCGGCATCCACGTCTTGAACCCCGATCAGCGACAGGCCATCGGGAATGCGCGCGCCGCTCAAATTCGCCTTGGCCGCAACGCACTGCGTAAAGCCCAATTTGCGCGCCTCGGCCATTCTGCGCTCGATTTGCCCCACGGCGCGGACTTCGCCGCCGAGGCCCACCTCGCCGATCACGACCGTATCCCGGGGCATCTGCGCGTTGCGAAAACTCGACGCCATCGCCATGGCCACGCCCAAATCCACGGCCGGTTCGTTGACGCGCAACCCGCCCGCGACCTTCAAAAAAATATCCTCGCCGCCCAGTTGCAGGCCCGACCGCTTCTCGAGCACCGCGATCAAAATCGCCATGCGCCGCGCATCAAACCCGGTGGCAACGCGCTGTGGATACCCGAAATTGCTGCGGCTGACGAGGGCTTGAACTTCGACCAAAATGGGCCGCGTGCCCTCGACCGTGCAAACGATAGCCGTGCCCTCGCGTTCCGCGTCTCGGTCGGGCAAAAACACCTGCGAGGGATTCGCCACTTCGACCATCCCCTCATCGCGCATTTCAAAAATGCCGATCTCATTCGTCGATCCAAACCGGTTTTTCGCGGCCCGCAAAATGCGAAACGCGCCGTGTCGTTCCCCCTCCAAGTACAGCACCGTATCCACGATGTGCTCGAGCACGCGCGGCCCGGCCACTGTGCCTTCTTTGGTGACGTGACCGATCAGGAAAATCGCCGTGCCCATGCGTTTGCCCAGCGCGACCAGCTTTGCCGAAGATTCGCGCACCTGCGCCACGCTGCCGGGCGCGCTTTGCAGTGCCGGCGAGAAAATGGTCTGCACGGAATCGACCACGACAGCAACCGGTTGCATGGCGTCGATATGGGCGCAAATCAGATCGAGATTGGATTCGGAAATCAAGAACAACTCATCGCACAGCGCGCCGACCCGTTGGGCGCGCATCCGCGTTTGGCGGGGCGATTCCTCTGCGGAGACGTACAACGCCTTCATGCCGGAAAACGCGAGTTGCGACGCCCCCTGCAAGAGCAAGGTGGATTTGCCGATGCCGGGATCCCCGCCGATGAGCGCGGCCATGCCGGGCACGATGCCGCCGCCCAAGGTGCGGTCAAATTCCCGGATAGCCGTCTCGATGCGGTCTTCGCTGCCGCCTTTCACTTCCGTAATCGGCTGTGGTGGATTTGCCGCGACCACATCGCCCGACAGGCGCGTGGTTTTTGGCATCGGCGTTTCTTCAACGCACGAGTTCCACGCGCCGCAGGCTATGCACCGACCAAACCACCGCCTCGCGTCTGCGCCGCATTCCTGACACACGTACCGCACGCGCACTTTGCCCATAGCCCATTCCTTTAGGGAAATTCTTCTCGGTAGAGTTCGGGTTCTTCAAACCGGAGAGACTCCGCGACAAAAGACAGAAAAACATTGCCAATCGGGCCGCTGCGCTGCTTGCCCAAAATGATCTCGGCCACGCCTTCTTGCGTGCTGCCCTCTTCATCGACAATGCCGTACACCTCGGGCCGAAAGAGAAACATCACCACGTCCGCGTCTTGTTCTAGCGAACCGCTCTCGCGCAGATCCGATAGTTGCGGGCGCTTGTCCGTGCGGCTCTCCACGGCGCGGGACAACTGCGCGCATGCCACGAGCGGCACGTCCAATTCCTTGGCCAAGGCTTTGAGCGACCGCGAAATATAGGCGATTTCCTGTTCCCGGTTGCCGAAATTTTCAGACGCGGTCATCAACTGCAAATAATCGACAAAGATCAACCCGATATCGTATTCGGATTTGGCGCGCCGCGCTTTTGCCCGCAATTCCATCACGGAAATCGCCGGCGTGTCGTCGATGTACAGGGGCGCGTCGATCAACTTGCTCGTCCACTCGGACAGGCGTTGCCACTCCTCCTCTGACAGGCGGCCGGTTCGCAAGCGGTGGGAACTCACGCGCGCTTCGGCGCACAACAACCGCTGCGCGAGTTGCTCGGTCGACATTTCCAGCGAAAAGTACAGCACCGGCACATTGCCCTTGATCGCGGCATTGCGCGCCATGCACAGGGTCAGCGCGGTTTTGCCCATGGACGGCCGAGACGCCAAGATGATCATGTCGGACGCTTGCAAGCCCGCGGTGATCTCGTCCAATTCCGTATAGCCCGTGGTCACGCCGGTCAGCGCGCCGGGGTGTTCGTGGGCGCGTTCGATAGCGACGAACGCCTCGGTAATCGCAGCCGAGAGGGGCAGCACGCCTTTGCCCAATTCGCCCTCGGCAATTTGAAAAACCCGTTGCTCCGCGCGGTCGATCAACTCGCGCACATTCTCGGCGTCCTCGTAGCTCTCGGCAATGGTCTGTGTGGCCGCGTCGATCAAGCGCCGCCGCTGCGCCTTTTCCAACACGATTTGCGCGTGGTATTCCGCATTGGCCGCGGTCGCCATGTCCCCGGCCAATTCCGCGATGAAAACCGGGCCGCCCACCTCGTCAAGTTGCCCGCGCCGCGACAGGGCCTGGCTCAGGGTCACTTGATCGACCGGCTCTCCCTGCTCGGACAATTTTTGAATCGCCGCGTACACCCTGCGGTGCGGCGTGTGGTAAAACGCGGTTTCATCGCCCAAGACCTCGGTGACGCGGTTGATCGCCATGTTGTCGATCAGCATCGCCCCCAACACCGCGCGTTCCACCTCCACGGCTTGGGGCAAGGCGCGTTCAACAGTGCTCGATGTCGCATTTGCGGACGCCATCAAAGTTCCGTTCCATCGCAAAGTTTTCGCACGAGTTTCAAATCTTCCCAAGTCGGGCGTTTCCACCTCGGATTTCGCAACAGCGCGGCCGGGTGATACGTGGGCACCACCTTCGCGCCATAGCGGTCGAAAACCCGGCCGCGCAATCGGCCGATAGTCTCGGTCGTCTGCAACAGGGTTTGCGCGGCAAACCTGCCCAAAGTGCAGATCGCGACCGGCGCGATGAGTTCGAGTTGCCGTTCCAAATAGGGCCGGCACGCGGCGATTTCATCCGGCTTGGGATCCCGGTTATTCGGGGGCCGGCACTTGACGATATTGGCGATGTACACGTCTTCCCGCGCCAGGCCTATCGCCTCGATCATGCGCGTCAACAATTGCCCGGCCGCGCCCACAAACGGCACGCCTTGCCGGTCTTCTTCCGCGCCGGGCGCCTCGCCGACAAACACCAAGTCCGCATCTGCACGGCCATTGCCAAACACGACCGACAGCCGCGTTTGGGCCAAGCCGCATTTTTGACACGCACCCGCCTCGGCGCCCAACGCGGCCAGGGGATCGTCGTCCTGCGCCTGCACACCTGCCCGCGCTATCGGGCCGGGGATTTCCCGCGCCAAAAAATCGCGAGCGAGCGACAGGGTTTCCAAAATATCCGGAGATTTATCCATGGGCGTTCTCCCAATGCGAAACGAGCCAGTCCAAAATCCGATCCGCCACATCGCGCTTGGACATCAACGGCAAGGCGACCGCGTCGCGGTGCGGTGCGATCAAGGTGACGACATTCGTATCGACCCCAAACCCGGCGCCTTCCACATTTAATTCGTTCAACACGATCAAGTCGAGATGCTTCTCGTCGAGCTTTTTGCGGGCATTTGCCAGCGCGTCGTCCGTTTCTAGGGCAAACCCGATGACGACCCGCTCGCCCTTGGTTTCGCCCAAGGGAATCAAAAAATCCTCGTTGGGCAACAGGCGAAGCGAAAGGCCGCCATCGCGTTTTTTGATCTTTGATTCGGCGACCTCTTCGGGCCGAAAATCGAGCACGGCCGCGGTCATAATCAGCGCGTCCGCGTTTTGGTACGCGCGAATCGTCGCGGCCTTTAATGCCGCGACCGTGCGAATCGACACCATGCTTACGCCTGTGGGGGCTGTCAGTTCCGTCGGCCCGCTGATCAGCGTGACCGCAGCGCCCCGGCGCCTCGCCTGTTCGGCTATGGCATAGCCCATCTTGCCCGTGGATCGGTTGGTGATAAAGCGCACCGGATCGATGGGTTGCTCGGTCCTGCCCGCGGTCACGACAACGCGGCGTCCCACGAGCGATTGCGCCGCCCCCGCCATCGCGCCGACCACTTCGGCGATCTCCTCCGGTTCTGCCATGCGCCCGATGCCCTGCGCGCCGGACGCGAGCGGCCCGGCCCCCGGCGCGACCATTTCGCAACCGCGATTTCGCAACGTGCGGACATTGTCCCGAACCGCGCGGTGTTCCCACATCTGCGATTCCATTGCCGGCGCGATCAAAACCGGCGCCTCTGTTGCCAACAACACGCAGGTCAACACATCGTCTGCCAAGCCGTGCGCCATTTTGCCGATGAAATCCGCAGTGGCAGGCGCGACAACGACCCAATCCGCCCACTTGCCCAACTGAACGTGCACCACTTCTGGATCGCCGGATTCGGGAAACAAATCCCCATAGACCCGGTGGCGCGACAGGGCTTCAAACGTGAGAGGCTGCACAAATCTCTGTGCAGCCTGGGTCATCACCACGCGAACCTCGGCACCTGCTTTTTGCAACAAGCGCAACAAGGAGACGCTTTTGTACGCGGCAATGCCGCCACTAACGCCCAGAAGAATCCGCTTTCCCACCAGCATGGCGCACCTGAATTTTTTTGCCCACAACGCGCTTCAGCGCGATAGTCGTAATTTTCTCTTCGCCTTCGGGCACGCCCGCGAGCAAGCGATCCTTGTTGAGCCTGCGCGCCTCCCGCGACGCCAACAACACCGCCGCGTAGGGGGTCATGTCCTCACCCTCGGTCAATTCCTCTGTGAAAAACACGTTTGGCATCCCACACTCCTTTCAAAGTGACCCGTTGCGTACGCTGCTTCTCCGCACGGATAATGGCCTGCAAATCCGCGATGGCATTTTCCAACACGTCATTGACGACAATATAATCGCTGTTTTTTGCCTGTGAAAGTTCAACCCTGGCGGTTTCCATCCGCCTGTGGTATGCGACCGCGCCTTCTGTTTGCCGCGCGGTCAATCGCTTTGCGAGCACATCGACAGAGGGCGGCACCACAAATACCGTGACGCAGCGGTCTTTCAACACCGCTTGCCAAGTTGCCACGCCTTGCACATCCACATCCATCAACATCACCTGCCCGCCATCTAAGGCCCTTGCGACCGCGTCAAATGTCGCGCCGTAATGATGCCCATACACCTCGGCGCATTCGACAAAATCGCCCCGCGCTTTCATCGCCTCAAACTCGGCCACGCTCACAAAATGACGCGACACCCCATTGATTTCGCCGGCGCGCTGCGGGCGAGTCGTGGTCGTCACGCACCGTTGCACCCCGGAATCCGCGCGCAAAACCCCTTGGCACATCGACGTTTTCCCAACGCCGGATGGCCCGGCGACGATCGCGGCATACGCAGCGGGATCAGCGGCCAATTTGCAGCGCAATGTACGGGCATGGTCATTCAATATTTTGCACCTGTTCCTTGAGTTTTTCGATCTCTTCTTTGATCGCGACGACCACATGCGCGATGTCCGCATCCCCGGCCTTGGACCCCATTGTGTTGGCTTCTCTGAGCATTTCTTGCAACAAAAAGTTGAGCCGCCGCCCAACCGCTTCTTCCCGGTCGAGCATGTCGAGAAATTGCGCGTTGTGGCTGTGAAAGCGCACGCATTCTTCGGTGATGTCGCTGCGTTCGGCCAACAGGGCAATTTCCATCATCAACCTGTTTTCATCGACCTGTTCGGGCCTGGTCAGGCGCGCCACTTTTTCTTCCAACCGCTTGCGAACCGCCTCGACGCGCCTAGGCGCCAATGCCTCGACCTGCGCGAGCAAGTTCTCGATGACGACAATGCGTTCTCGAAAATCTCCGACGAGCTTCTCGCCCTCTGCCAAGCGCATGGTCCGGCACGCGCACAGGGCTTGGTCTAGTGCGTCAGCCACCGCGTCCCACAGGGCGTCGACATCGATTTCTGGAACTTCAAACGCAAATGTCTGCGGCAACTGCGCGACCTGCATCACATCGACCTCGTCCGCCAACTCGGCCTGGGCGCGGATAGCCTCAATCCCTTTGAGATACGCTGCCAACACCTCGGTTTTGAGCACGGGCAACCCCTGCTCCGGCACGTTGCTCTGCAAGGTGACGATCACAGTGATCCGCCCCCGCGAAAAGACCGACAAAACCCGCGCATTGATGCGCGATTCGAGTTCGGGCAAAGAACAGGGCAGGTGTACGACCACATCCCCGTACTTGCCATTCACGGACTGAACTTCCACGATCACGCGCCCGACTTCCCCTTCTGCCACGCCCTTGCCAAACCCCGTCATGCTGCCGATCATGCCCGCTCCCGTCTTTGACGACCTAAAAAAAAATGCCTCGACAATGCGTTGCGAAAGCCGAAAAACATACCCAATTTATCCAGTTTTGTCAACCGCGTCAGTTGTCAGTTGTCAGTCCCTACCCTGCCCAACCCCTTCGGTGAGACGTAAGAGGGGAGAGGTGAGAGGTGAGGCAACCCCGCAACTGCCCAAGTGATCAGTAGTCAGTAGTCAGTTGTCAGTTGTCAGTCCCTACCCTGCCCAACCCCTTCGGTGAGACGTAAGAGGGGAGAGGGAAGAGGTGAAGCAACCCCGCAACTGCCCAAGTGATCAGTTGTCAGTTGTCAATGCGAATAAAGAGTAGAAAGCGAGTAGGAAACAAGCCGAGACCAATTGTCCAAAGACATGGACGAGTCATCCATTACCGAATCGCCCCTTAGAACGTGTCTTAAAACAAACGATGGATGCCCCTTCTCCGACTCTTCTCCGCAACGGAAAGATGTTCTTCCCCCCTTCCTCACAGGAAGGGGGGCCAGGGGGGTAGGTCCTAGATAAAAGGACAAGGGCGCGATGGATTCAACTCTTTATTTGCATTGTCAGTTGTCAGTCCCAACTCCCGGCCCCCATTTTTCAGCCTCCATCCCCATCACCTGTCGCGTTGCTTTTAAGAACGTCTCGTAGTCTCGTGCGCCGTTGAAGCGGTGGACGATTCTGCCATTGGTGTCGAGAAAAAAAGAGACGGGAATGCCACTGACATTGTACGCATTGCCCACTTCGCGCCGCAGGTCGAGGAGAAACGTCCAGGTAAAGCCGCGATTTTGGATGAACCGCCGCACAGTGGCAGGCGATTCTTGCAGGTTAATCCCCACGATCTGCACCGAGTCGCCGATAGTCTGTTTCAGTTTTTCCATGGCCGGCATTTCGGCAATGCAGGGCGGACACCACGTCGTCCAAAAGTTGAGGAAGATGGGTTTGCCGACGTTTTCCGATAGGTTGAACCGCTCGCCCGCGAGGGTCCACAGCGTAAAGTCCTCGGCTTGTAGCCCATCGCGTGCCTTGCGTTTGGCTTCCACGAGTTGGGCATCGGTCATCTTCTCGGCGAGTTCAGCGCGTTTGTACCCGGCGATGTTTTCCCCTCGCGCTTCGGCAAGGGTGTACCACCTGTGCGCCTCCACCAAATCTTTTGGCACCTCGGTCCCGTTCTCATACATATAGCCCAAGATGTACTGCGCTTTGGTATAGCCCTGATCCGCGGCTCTGCGAAACCACTTCATGGCTTCAGCCACGTCTTTTTTCGCCTCGCCATACCCGTCTGAATACATCGCGCCCAAGCTGAATTGGGCCGCGGCATAGCCCTGCGCTGCGGCTTTGTGAAACCACTTGATCGCCTCTGCATCGTCTTTCGCCACGCCATACCCCTTGGCGTACATCACGCCGAGGTTGAACAGGGCTTCGGCATAGCCCTGCGCTGCGGCCTTGTGAAACCACTTCATGGCCTCCGCATTGTCTTCCGCTATGCCATACCCGTAGTAATACATGTCGCCGAGGTGGTTCTGCGCCATCGCATGGCCTTGGTCTGCGGCTTTGCGAAACCACTTGATCGCCTCTGCATCATCTTCTTTCACCCCATACCCAAAGTAATACATCACCCCGAGTTGATACTGCCCCTCTGCATGGCCTTGCGCGGCGGCCGGTAGCAACTCCGCCAACGCAGTCGCGTAGTCCCCCTTGTCATACGCATCCTTCCCATCCCGAAACCCGCCCCACGCCGTCGCCGCAACGACCGAGCACAGCATCAGCATGGCAAATGGTCGAAACGCCCCCCCGAACTTCTGCACATTTTCAGTCATTGTGAATCTCCTTATCGAGACGTACTCGATAGTGTCTGGGGCCGAGTTTTTCGAGTCTGCCATCTGCCAACCACTTCGCGCGGCGTTTGAATGCCAACTGAAGCAACTCCTGTCGCGCATCCGCGTCTCGAGGCCGCCGACGGGCCGGACGATGGCGCTGTCGTGCGCGTTGCTCAATTTGATAACGCCGCGCCCGCGGTCGCATTTCCCGAACGTGCTGATCAAAATTTATCGTTTTCACTGTCCGTCTTCCTTTACCTGATTTCCAAGCGCGATCAGAGCTTTTAGCATCCCTTCCGATTGGGCGCGGGTTTTGAGATATGCCCAGTCAATGTCTTGCCGGTAGAGCACCATGAGTTCCCGTGCCCAATTTCCATCATCGGTTGAATGCCAATGGGTATAAGCACCGAGTCGATCAATGATGAGATCTTCCACGCCGATGATATAGACCGTCAAATCCTCAATCTCGACCTGGATCACCTTATCTTCAGATCCGGCGAGAACATCATCGGGAATCTCGATCAAAACATCCAACTCCGCGTGATGCCAATGCCTACCCGCCCGCTCAAATCCCCAACTTTCCAACAAATTGCCAATTTCGGTTCGCCTTGCACTCACGAGTTCGACATCCACAGTGGCATACGCACCAAGCGTATAAAATTCCAAGGCATTGTCCCCAACGACCACACAAGGCAACCCATCCGATTGTGGTAATGCTTCCGTCACAAGCGCGCAAACATAGAGCCGACGGCGCAAGGGATCGGCAATCGTTTTCGCATAATCGAATTTTGCACACCGCGTTTCAGACATGTTGCTTTCTCGTTTGATCAACCCGCCCATTTTCCTCGACAAAATCAACGCGCAAGGCCATGGGGGTAATAAGAAAAAAGAGAGGCTCCAGAGTTTGCACAGGGCATATCTAGAACCTCGCGGAGCGATGCGTATGCAGCGCAGCGGCTTACTCGACGACGTCAAAGTCATGCACATCTTCACCGGCTTCGAGCGACAGGATTTCCAGCGCAGTGGCCGCGCCTTGGCCCGCGGAAATGATCGCCTGCGTGCGGATGAGGCGCGTGTTCCAGCCCACGGCAAACAGGCCCTTGACCGCAGTTCTGCCGTCGGCATCTGCGACGATGCCCTTGTTCTGCTTGTCCAAATTCAGCCCTTCGGCCAGTTTGGTATTGGTGCCCGTGGCGAGCACGAGATACTTGCCTTCCCTGCGGTCGCCGTTCTCAGTGGTGATGGCAAAGCCGGTATCGGTCTTCTCGGCATGCGTCACTTCCATATCCTCAATTTGACCGCCCTGCTGCTGAACTTGTGCGCGAGAAACCCGCTGAAACTCGCTGCCCGTCATCTCGGGAATGCCCAGATAATTGTAGAGCATGGCCTTGTGCATGGGTGTGCTGTCTTGCCCGAACACGGTGACGCGCTGCCCGTTTTTTGCCAAAAACAACGCGGCACTCAATCCCGCAGGCCCATCGCCAATAATCAAAACATCTGCCATAACCTATCCTTTCTGTTAGGAGTTGATGGTATGAGGGGTTTGCGTCCCCGTCAAAATCGTCTGTGGCGCGTGAACAATGCCCAATCCCAGGCGCGTTCAATATATTCAAAAATCAGCCCGCTTATCCAGCAATTTTCTGAGTGCCTCCGCGTCGGTGACCGGTTCGGAACAACTGAAATTGCGGCAGACGTACGCGGTGGCGCGGGCATTGACCAGTCCGCGATTTTGCAACAGGGGGATGGCGTCAGACGCGGAATCGCCGCCGCACAAAACGACCTGGGGCCGCCACGTTTGATCGACCACATCGCGCAACGCGGCGGTATCTGCACGGTCGCGCGGCCCCAAGACAGCGACCTCGATGGGCCGTTGCAAAAAGAGATCCAACGCGCACACCATGTTGCCAAACCCCGAGGGCACCTCCCGGATCTGCCGACCAAAAAGATGCAGCACGCGCTCGGCCATCGCCCACCAATCCGCACGCTCGAGCAATGCACTCAACCGCATCAGGGCAAACGCGCCTGTGGAATTGCCCGAAGGCGTGGCATTGTCAAAGGGATTTTTTGACCGCACAATCAAGCGCTCGTGGTCCTTCCCGGTATAAAAAAAGCCGCCATCGGCATCATCCCAAAATTGATCGATCATCACCGCCATCAAATCCCGCGCCGCCGCGAGATGGGACGGGTCAAAACCCGCTTCGTACAAATCGATCAACCCGAGAATCAAACAGGCGTAATCGTCCAAATAGGCATTGAACCGCGCCCGACCATCGCAATACGTGTGCAACAACAGGCCCTCATCGGTCCGCATGTGATCGAGGACAAACCGCGCTGCATTCGCCGCATGCGTCAAATACGCCGGTTGCCCAAACGCCCGATACGCCTGCCCAAACGCGGAAATCATCAGCCCATTCCAACTCGCCTGAATTTTCTCATCGCGGTCGGGCTTCACGCGCCGTTCCCGCGCTTCAAACAACACCGCCCGCCATCGCGCCATCGCGGCTTCATCCACCTCTTCGTCTATCGGGATATTCGGGATATTCTTCCCCTCGAAATTGCCCCGCGCCGTAATATCGCAATAGCGACAAAACGCCGCGCCATCCTCCTCGCCCAACAACGCGATCACCTCTTGCGGTTCCCACACGAAAAACTTGCCCTCTTCCCCCTCGCTGTCCGCGTCTTGCGTGGAGTAAAACCCGCCCTCGGGCGCGGTCATCTCCCTCATTGCGTACTCGCAAACGGATCGGGCAATGCGCGCAAACAACGGGCGCTTCGTCACCAAATAGGTCTGCGTGTACAGCCGTGCGAGTAGCGCGTTGTCGTACAACATCTTTTCAAAATGCGGCACGAGCCAGCGGGAATCCACGGCATACCGGTGAAACCCCCCGCCGAGTTGATCGAAAATCCCTCCGTGTGCCATCTTCTCCAGAGTCAACGTCACCATCTCCAGGGCCTCGGCGTTCCCGGTCCGCAAATGGGTTCGCAAACACACTTCGAGATTCATCGCATTGGGAAACTTGGGTCGCGTGCCAAACCCCCCGTTTTGAAAGTCGAAATTCGCCCTGATTTTTTGGAACGCCATCTCAAAATCCGCATCCCCGAGCGCGTCTGTCAGCGCGTCCATGCGCGTCATTTGCCGCAGGTGCGCGTGCAACCGATTCGCCACCTCCGCCACATTGTCGCCTCGTTCCCGATAGTGTTTGGCAACGGATTCCAAGACGTGGGGAAAGCCCGGTATATTGTGCCGCGTGCGCGGGGGGAAGTACGTACCCCCGTAAAACGGAATGCCCTGCGGCGTCAAGAACACGCTCATGGGCCACCCGCCGGATCCGGTCATCACCTGCACCGCGTTCATGTAAATCTCATCGACATCCGGGCGTTCCTCCCGATCCACCTTCACATTGACGAAATGCGCGTTCATAATCCGCGCGATCTCCGGGTCTTCAAAACACTCGTGCGCCATCACATGGCACCAGTGGCAGGCCGCATAGCCCACGCTCAAAAAAATGGGCTTGTCTTCGGCAACGGCCTTTTCAAACGCCTCTTTGCCCCAAGGATACCACGCGACCGGATTGTGCGCGTGTTGCAACAAATAGGGGCTGGTCTCGCGGATCAGTCGGTTGGTCATCGGTTCTCCCATTCAGAGAGCGGACTCGTCACCTGAAAGACAATACCGTCGTCAAAGGACGGCCCGGTTTGAGTTTTTTGACGGTCTCGGATTCGTACGCATCCCACCGGTTGGACCACGTGTAAATATCGTCAAAAATCTGCGAGCGTGCGTTGCGCCCGCCGGGCATAACCACTTCGAGCACGAGGTTACCGAGGGTCATCTCGTTGCCTGCGCCCGGTTCGATTCGCACCTTGTTTTCCATCTGCAAACCCGCGAGCGCGTTTGGAGGCACGGGCAGTTGCCTGGGCGCGAAATGATCGGCGCGGGGCAAAAACCCGATCTCTTTGCCATTGAGAAAGACGCGCGCATCTGCCATGCTCTCGTAAGCGCAGAAGCGGAGAAATCCCTGCCGAATGCGTCTCAAATTGGCCTCGACCAGTTGCGGCGCGGGCGCGGGCGCCATCGTCCAAAAAGATTGAATATCCCCCGGCCGAAACCACTTCACAATGGCCTCGGCCCCGCGGTTGATATGGTGCCATGCTACGCGCGCATGCCCGTGTGCCACATGTCCCATGAACCAACCCGGCGCCGTGTTTTCGAGGTACCCGGGCCAAACCGCCATCATATCATCGGGCGTGGGCAACAGGGCTTGGACGTGGTCGAGCGGCAATGGCAGGGCCTCGGGCACTCCGATCAGCGCGCCCATGCACTGCAACACCGGCAAATGTGGGGTGCGGTGCAACAAGAGGCTTTGATGGTGCGAATGCCCGCAAAAATACGCATCCACCGCATGGCGAGACAGCAATGATTCCATATCGGCCTGAAAATCCCGGTTCTCAAAAAAAGCGCGCGCGACGGGCCAGATGGGATGATGGCCCAGCAAAAAGCGCGGGGCATGGTCGTATTCCAACACCGCGTCGAGCCAGTGATACTGCTTGGCATCCCAACACGGCGTATCCAAAACCGCGAACTGGCACCCAGCCACCTCAAACGCAAAATAGGGCGCGTCCTGCCCGAGCAATCGCGCCGTGCGCGGCCCGACGACCTCGTCAAAAACAGCCGCGCCATCCCGGTTGCCCCGCGCCACGATCAGGGGGATCTCGCTCGTCGCAAAAAAATCCAGCGCGGCTTCGAGGTTCTCGGCGTGGCGTTCCGGTTTTAAGGGCTGTTCGGCCACATCGCCGGTCAGAACGAGAAAATCGGGCTTGAGATCGCGCAGCGCATCCATCATCGGCGCGAGCGAATAGGTCACGTTTTCCGCGTACCCCTCGGCATTGAGCGGCCGCGTCTCGTCAAACGCTTGCCCGACGAAATCGCGCGTCACAAAATGCGTATCGCTCACGACCGCGAACGAAAAAGGCCGCTCGAGATGTTTGAAAAATTTGGGTACCACGACACCCTCCCAGAATGTGTGTGGCAATGTAACCCATTTTCCGGAAAAATAAAAAAACAAAAGCGGGCTTCTGTCAAAGAAACCCGCTTGGAGGTGATAGCCACAAAAGGCACAAAAGGCACAAAAGGGATACAACTGGCGATAGCCAGGTTCAAAGGTGAGAGGTGAGAGGTGAGAGGTGAGAGGTGAGAGGTGAGAGGTGAGAGGTGAGAGGTGAGAGGTGAGTTTAGCCACAAAAGGCACAAAAGGCACAAAAGGCACGAGCGGGGTACAACTGGCGACAGCCAGTTCAAAGGCACGATTGGTATTACGCCCCACCGCCTTGGCCGCCTTGGCCACCGCCGCGACCGCCGCCTTGACCACCACGGCCACCACCACGCCCCTGACCGCCCTGCCCGCGTTGCCCGCGCTGGCTCATCCGCTGCATCTGTTCTTGAAACACCTTGGTCTGATCGGCGGTGAGAATCGCGCTCAACCCCTGCGTCATCTCCATCCGCAATTCGCGCACCGACTGCATGGCCGCTTGCTGATCGTTGTTCTCGCGCATGCTTCTTTGGAGTTCTTGGCGTTTGGTGTAAATCCCCTTGAGCGTTGCGCGCACCTCGGCGAGTTGTTCGTCCGTCAGGGCGATATTGTCGTTAAATGCCAAATAACTCAGCACTTGTTCCACGGGCAAAAATCGCTGCACCTGAACCCCGCCGCGCCGGCCTTGACCACCGCCATCGCCTCTCGGCTGTGCCCACACGTCGCAGGCGGTTGCGATGAGCATCGCCATCGCCAAAACCCCGAAAAGTCGAAACCTCTGCATCTTGTTGCTCCTTTGAAAAAGGGTGAAATTGGGCATGCATCGCAACCCCTTAGACGACCCATGCCCGATTAAAAGTTCCAGTTCAAAACACCACCTGAGACACGGCCTTGGAAATCAGCGCCACGGCTATCGAAGTCATGCCGATCAGGCCCATGCCGCAGGAATAGCCCGCCAACAAAATCGGCGCGTAAGCCTTCCATTTGGACTCGCCGAACCGCTTGGAAAAATGGTAGCGACCGAGCATGGCGCCGGCAAAGTTCAAAATGACGAAGTGCGGCCATTGGGCCAGGCCATTCACAAATCCGAAAAACGCCAGCACGGGAACCTTGATGGCGACCAGTGCCACGTAGATAAGCCCGCCCGAAACCAACCCGACGCCGATGTATTTCGGCTTGATGATATCCCGCAGGAGTTCCAAACCAGCGGCGCCCTGCACTTCGCCGGGGGGCAAAGTCGATTTGAGCCACATCGTCTGCATCGTGGCTTCAAAGGGCCAGAACAGTTGCACGTAGGGATAAGTCGAAGATGGAATGGGGCCCAAACGCCAGATAAACTCGTAGAACATGAAGCTACACAGGAAAATCACAACCGACGTGATCGCCACCATTTTGACATAACTGCCGATCTTCGTCTTGGTCAATTCCAGTTGCTTGAATGACCGCACGGCCAACCCGTGGTCGTGCAGGGGAATGGGGGCGAACCACACGGCCACGCCCTTGTACCCCGACAGCAAAATGGCCGCTTCCCGAATATAGGGAATGCTCGCTCCATAAGGGCTGCCCGTCAGGCCGATCATCCGCGCGCCGATATAAGACGACACAGGCGTATAAATAAACGCGAAGAAAACCAGCCAACCCCAGTGAAATTCGGGCACGAGCCAATAGCACAAGCCAATGGCGGCAAAAGAAGCCAGCACCCACAAGACCAGGGGCCACTTCAGCGCGATATCCCCGCGCCCTTCTGGCAAATCATCCAGGCTAATTTTTAGGGAATGATGCCCGGTTTCCCGTTGCATCTTGCGCTGTTCCAGCAGGGTTTTGCCCACCATGTAAAACCCGGTGAGCGCGATCACGATAGACGTGCCGATCCCAAAGCTCAACCAGAAGTCGAAGCGATTGGAAATGCTCGCGGGAATCGCCGTCATGCCAGGCGCCCAGCGGCTCAACACATCCGTGTGGAGATAGAGCATGGGATTGATCACCAAATTGCCGAGCACCGCGCCGATAAAGGACCCGACCACCACGTAGAACGGCAGGACGAACCCGAGCAACACATGCCCCAAATCCGTTCCCAGTCCAAACACCGCAGCGGGCAAGATGGTCTTGACCTCGGCCGTAAAGTCGATAAATGGAATGGGCAAGACCTGAACGGTCTCGGTTAGGAAAATGCCGGACAATGTGGGCACGACCACGTAGAGCAAGCCCCAGACGAGCCCAATACACGTCCCCGTGCTAAACACGCGCCACCGCCAACCCTCGGTCTTGGACGAGGTCTCGGCCAGTGCAGTACACCCGCGCGCGTGAACCGGCTCGAGCGGAAAGGGCAGTTGCTCGATATCGCTGGTAATGCGGAACATCACGTACCCAAAGGACAAGCGCGCAGTCTGGTTGATGATCATGACCAAGAACAGAATCAACACCGGCAAAGCCCAGTCCTGATGGACGAAGGTGCGGTCCGCATACACGGGCGAATCGAGCGGGGGCGTCACCCAGTTGGGAATGTATTTATCCAGGCCCATTGCCGCGGGCGATTGAATCAAATACTGGTCCCAGATCAGGCCGCCAAAAGGCCCGCCGTACAGATGCGCGCCCGAGCCGAGTTTCACGCCGATGCCCAACAGGCCCGCGGCCACCCAGTAGATGATCAAAATTTCCTGCGTTTTGAGGCGCACAAACGAGCGTTTGGCAATCTCGAGAAAGAGAATGATCGTCACCCACTCGGACGCGCCGGCCATGCTTTGGCCCGTCACCAAGCCCAGATAAATCGCGCCGGGCAGCATCACCAAGCCCACGAACACCGTCGCCCAAATCGTCTTCCAGCCAAAGCCCTCTTCAAAGGGCGCGTCCTCTGGCATAATTTGTTCGTATTCCGCCAGGTCCTCTTTTGTTTCTTCCGCATCTCTCGGTTCGGTTGCCAAAATTGCCTCCCGGTAAGGAATCCACGAATGCGCGTTATGCGACTTCTTCCAAAACTTCGCCAGACAAGATCCGGCGGCCTTCTTCTGCGTAATTGAACTTCATGTCCCCCGGAATGGTGCGCCACACCAGGAACCGCTTACGCAGCACATTCAAAAATCCGCGATTGATCCGCTTCCACGACGCCACATCGCCACTCAAGCGATTGATGATCACCTCGATCTTGTAAATATTGTGTTCCCCCGTGGGAATCGCCTTGAGTTGCACTTCCTGGCTGATGCCCAAATCATAAGGCGCCAACCACGCGGTCAGGTCGATATTGTACTGCGGCTCGCCCGCGTGATCCTCGGACCAGAACTTGACGTGGTCCGCCACGAAATCGCCTACGGACCCCTCGCCATAAGATTCGAACACCCGCGTCAGATAGGAATACATGCCCAAGACCTCGGCCCCGCCCACGGTAAAGGGAAAGTCGAACACCCAGCGGTCCCCATCCGGATCTGGAAATTCCCACTTGCGGGTCACGTCGGGCACGGCCATATCCGCGGCTTTTTTCGCCGGATAAAGCGCGGAGAGAAACACCGTTGCCATCACGATCAGGGTGGCGGAAATCGCGGACAGGGACGAGTAATTCAATTCCAGCCCGCCCAACAAGCCCTGGTTGTACAACACGAGCACGAGCACCTGTCCGATCAAATAGCCCATCACCGCGCCGAGGGTGGCAAACACGCCGGCCTCGGCGAGGAAAAGCGCGGCGATGTGATTGGGCGCCAAGCCCACCGATGAATAAATCCCGATCTCGCGGAAGCGTTCGTACACGGCGCCCATCATGGTATTGAGCACGATGAGCGCGGCGATCAAAATGGGAATGAACAAATTGCCCAAGCCGGAAAGCGATGTGGACCCTATCGAACTGTACACCGTGACGCCTTCGCCTTTGCCCACGAACATCGTCAGGGACACGCGCGCCATGAACTCCTCGATATCCGGCACGAAATCCGATTTGGGCTGCCCGCTGTCATCCTTGAAATTGGCGATAGCAACCGACGCCAACACGCCCCCGATGTCGCGGATGTACTCGTAGGGCACGACGAGCACATTCGTCGATTCCAGATGCGTAAAGGTTTCGATAGGCGCGGCGGCGACCACGCGCGGGTCTTGGTCTTGCGCGTCTGCCAAGTCGTCTTTTTCCTTCACCGTATCGACCGGGGTCAGCTTTTCGTCGTCCAAATCCTTGAACTTATTAAACGCCTCGGAATCGAGAATGCCGATCACGGTAAAAATCTGCCCCTGCATTTCGATTTTCGCCGTGCCCGCGTCTTCCGGGAAAATCCCCACGAGTTCCGCCAAGTCATTGGGCAACAAGCAGACGAACTCCTCCCCGGGCTGGAACCACCGCCCGCTCATCAAATACCGATCCGCGCCGGTGATTTTGGTTTCGTCCGGGGTGAGGCCCAATAGCGCGTTGACAAAGCTGTCTTTGCCCGTGGTGATGCCCACGTCGAAATCCGCGTAAATCTCTTTGGGGCCCATATCTGCGGTGGCCTCGGTCACGCGCGAAAAATTCACGTAAGCGCGTTCCCCGCGCACCTGCGACAAATACCACGACCGCGGCACGATATCCGCGCGGCCCTCAAACGCGCTGTGCAAGTAGTTGAGCACGGATTCCTGCATGCCGCGCCACGACCGGTCGCGCACCAATGCCCCTTGGTAAGACGGCTCGTTGTCGCGGGGCAATTTGTAAAATTTCAGGGACGTTTGCACGGACGTAAAGGACAGGGTTGTGAACGTCAACAAGGTGAGGGTAATCGCCGTCAACCCGGTTCGCATGGGCCGCTTCCGCAGGTTGGAAATCCCCAGCACGACCGCGGCCGACGTCGCGCTGATGCGCCCCACGTCCGCTTCGTACGTGCCGGCAGAAGCCTGTTTCATCTTGCGAACTTCGTCCCCGAATTTGGACACCACGATGACCATGGCCACCCCGCCCAAGGCCATGATCACAAATGCGAGAAAGATGATGTACGGGGAATTGCTCAGCTGAAAGGCCGGGTGGACGAAGCGCAACACGATGAAGAAAAATATGAAAAACGCGGCGAACCAACTCAAGCGCGCCGTAATGCTCGACGCGCCGATCAACAACCGCTCGCAGAAAAACGAAAACGGGAGCAGCAAAATAAAATAAAAAATAATGCCCCGCACCGTGTCGTTGGCCGTTGCCATCACCTCTGGGTACCCGCGTGCCTCGAGGCCCCAGGCGCGCCGCGAAGCGGCCATAAAGCCTTCGTAATCCAAATTTTCCAGGTATTGGCGGGCTTCGAGGAGGGCCTCGCGCGCGCTGTTGTGCAACAGGGTGAGGCGGTTGTTCTCAATGCCGAATTGCGCGAGTTGTTTCATCCGCACGTCGTCGATGACCCACATATCTCGCGCCGCCTGATACGAGGGTCGGAAAATGACCCCGGGCGCGTAGCCCTCGCCCCGCGCCTCTTCCAAGAGCGTGGGATTCACTTGGCTCTTGTCAATCGGCGTGTCCAAAAATTCCTGCGGCGCGTTGATCAGCAAGTACTTCACCCCAAACAGGCCCGTGCTCATCAACACCTTCAGGCGCTCGGCCTCGCCCGTGACTTCATCGATGCGCGCAAATGTCACCGCGGCGCGCGTCACATCGCCCTCTTTGGTGCTTTGCCCGGGCAAGTACGTGTTGCCAAATTCCAGGGGCGTGGTGTCGTTCTCGTTGAGCACGGTCATAAAATCGAGCGCGGACAAATAACTCGAGTCGATGATTTCAAAAACGCTGATGGAGCGGCACTTGAACAACACCGTTATCATTTCGTTTTCCCACCAGCCATACCGCTGGAGCAAGGGGAACTTGTCCTCGCCTTCGGACCCCATATCCGGCGCGGACGTGATTCTGCCCTCCTCGTCAATGTCGTAGGACAAAATGCGATTGGTAAAGCGGTTCCGCATAATGTCGAAGGAAAACACCCCGGTTTCTTTGACGCGCTCCTCTTTGCCAAACAAGTTGGGATCCACATCGGTCCTGCCGCCCGCCAATTTATCGACATCGTAAATCGGCCCGCGCGTGGTCTTGTCGATGATCAAGGTGCGGACGCCCGCACAACTCGGCACATTGCCCGGTTGCCGATACGTGACCACGGCGCCCGGCACCGGCACGCGGGGCAAGGCGAAATCCACATTGCGGTCAAACCACAACACGCGCCCGGACAAGCTGTGCCCGCGGTCTTGCAACTTGAGCTTGGACACCCTGAAAAACTCGGCATCCTCGCCGGCCTTCATCATCGCCGCAACCGCGGTTTGCACTTGGCGCGTCAAATTGTCCATGTTGACGCGCTCCACCTGGTCGATGGGCGTATCGACAAATCGACGCACGGTCGAGGGCGTGGCCAGGGTAATGCCCTCTTTGCCCACAAACGTGACCGCCTCGCTGTCGAAGCCCATGCGAATGGGCATGAAATTTTTCCAGGTGCGCTTGGGCGGGGCGATGGCATCCACATGCCGGTTTTCCTCTCCGGGAAAAACCTTGGCCATGTACTTGTCGAACTTGTCCGCATAAGGCGCGAGCAAATTGTTCAGATAATTGTCGGTCTGCCAGTTGGGGTTGTTAAACGTGCCGTGCGAAAAACTCGCCAACTGGTCGGATTCGCTCGACAAGTCCAAGCCCACGAACAACCGAAAGTCGATCTTGTAACTGTCCGGGATGAGCTCCTCGAAATCCTCGCTGTCTCGGTGAATGAACTCCCCGTCGAGATACGCGCCCTCGGCGGACAAACTATCCGGAATTTTGTCGCGGAAGTGGTCGCTTTCGCGCGCGTGGTGATACACGAAATCGTTGATGCCGGCCAAGCCCTGAAAGTGCGAGCCAGTCGCCAAAAAGGTCACGGAGTATTTCGGCGGATGCCGCTTGAGGATTTTCGCCGCGTGCAACAGCGCGGCCATGCCCGAGGCGTTCTCGGCGCCCGGCGCGATTGCGGGCACGACTGAAATCGCGTCGTAAAACGCGCTCAACGCGATTTGCTGATCCTTCCACTTGCGCTCTTCGCGCTCGGTGATATACGTATCCGAGCCGGGCAAGGTGGCAAAGATGTTCCACGCCGGGACTTCTTCCCAGTCCATCCGCGACGTCAAATGCACTTCTGGCGATTGGGTTTCGGCCATCTCGAGCAGGCGCATCGCGTCGGCTTTCTCCACCCAGAACCGGGGCACGTCAACCGGCACCGGCAAGAACTTGTCTATCGCTTGCCCTCGGGTGACGCGCCCATTGTCGTAAAACAAAATCGCCTGCGCGCCGAGCATGCGCGGGCTGAGATATCCTTGGTCGCAATCGAAATCCATCAACACGATGCTGCCTTCAACCCGTTTGCCATTGAGTTCTGAAAACGCCCCCTTGCCTCCGTAAATCAGGGGGCCAGAAACCCCGGCCCCGGGGATGGAAGGCGTTTGAACGTGGTTCGGCCAGAACCCGTAAATCTCGATTTTTTCGCCGGTTTCCGTCAGGGTAAGGGCCGCGCCTTTGTCGATGGGCACCGTGACCAGGTGTTCTTCGACTTGGATGTTTTCCAGACCGATTTGTTCAAACTGCCGTTTGACGTATTCAAACGCCTGCCGATGCCCCGCATAGCCCGGCACCCGCGATCCCATCGCCGAGAGGTCCGCGATGACTTGGCGCACGTCTTCTTGGGCAATGGACTCGACAACGGTCCGAATCTCGCGGTCGCGTTCCGAAATCTCGATGGGCTTGAGCTCGGGAATGCTCGGTTTGATATTGAAAAGCGTGACGAAAAAATCCGTCACCTGCCCCGGGTTGAACACAGTCACCGACGACAACATCAAAATCGTGATGACCCAAAGAATGCCTGTGCCGACTTTACGCATTGCAAAGCTCCTGTTAAAAGGCGAAAACGACGATCCGGTTTCCAAGTCTAATTAGGCGCGATGTAGGACTTTTACAGCCAGAGGCAGGGGAACGAGCAGGCTATCGTCCATATCTCCTTACGGATCCAAACAAAGCGAATTTTATGCTAATAAATAATTTTTGCGATGTCAAGGCAATTTCCGAAGGCCGATACGACGCGGTTGATTTTTTGCGCGGTTCGGCTATTTTGAGATATGAGCGATACGATCACCATTCGCGGTGCGCGGCAGCACAACCTCAAAAATATCGACTTGGACATTCCGCGCAACTGTCTGGTCGTGATCACCGGGCCTTCCGGGTCGGGCAAATCGTCGTTGGCTTTTGATACGATCTACGCCGAAGGGCAACGCCGTTATGTCGAATCCCTGTCTGCGTACGCGCGGCAATTTCTCGATTTGATGGACAAGCCCGATGCCGACAGCATCGAAGGTCTTTCGCCTGCGGTGGCAATTCAACAGCGCGGCATGCCCCGCACACCGCGTTCGACCGTGGGCACGTTGACGGAAGTCTATGACCACTTGCGCCTCTTGTTTGCCAGAGTTGGCACGCCGCATTGTCCGGTCTGTGGGCAGGTCATCGTCCGAGAGACGGTCGCGGCAGTCGTGGATCGCGTGCTCGCCTTGCCCGAAGGCCAACGCCTTCAGGTGCTCGCGCCGCTGGTCCGCAATGCAAAAGGCGGGCAGCAAAGCGTTTTTGTGCAGTTGCGAAAAGCGGGCTATCTGCGCGTGCGCGTGGATGGCGCGATTCTGCCGCTCGACCGTGCGATCACCTTGGACAAACGCGCCGCGCACAGCATTGACGCGGTCGTGGATCGCTTGGTGGTGCGCGGCAACCTGGCTTCGCGCCTCGCGGATTCGCTCGAAACCGCGCTCGATTTGGCCGACGGCACGGCCACACTCGACATTGTCGGCAAAGGCGACTGGACGTTCTCCACGCGCTTTGCCTGCACAGAGGGCCATTTTGAAATCCACGCCATCGAACCGCGCTTGTTTTCCTTCAACAGCCCTTATGGCGCCTGCCCGACCTGCGATGGCCTTGGGACGGTTTCCAACGCAGGCGCTGACGGGGAGTTATTCAGCAAGCCTCCATCTAGCAGCGATCCGGCCCCGGGCGATTCCGATTCGCGCGTGCGCGATCAAACCTGCCCCGAGTGCCATGGCACGCGCTTGCGCGCAGAGGCGCTAGCCATCACCCTTGCCGATAGCACCATCGCCGATATCGCCCGCCTGCCCATCGATGGGATCAGGCGGTTTTTTCAAACGCTCGACTTGCGAGACAATGCCGCCGAGATCGCCGCGCCCCTGATCCGCGAAATCGAAAGCCGCCTCGGCTTTCTCGCAGATGTGGGCGTGGGGTATCTCGCGCTCAACCGCAGGGCAACCACGCTTTCCGGTGGCGAATTTCAGCGCATCCGCTTGGCAACGCAAATCGGCACGCGCCTCGTTGGCGTCCTGTACGTGCTCGACGAACCGAGCATTGGCCTGCACCCCCGCGACAATCGCAAACTCATCAAAGCGTTTTGCAATCTGCGCGATTTGGGCAATTCGGTCATCGTGGTCGAGCACGACCGCGAAGCCATGGAAATGGCCGATTATCTCATCGACCTCGGGCCGGGCGCGGGCGAACACGGGGGCCGGGTGATCGCAAAGGGTGCGCCGCGAACCGTGATGGCCGATGAACGATCCCTCACCGGCGATTATCTCTCGGGGCGCAAGACCATTCCCCCGCCTCCGGATGCGCGCCAACCGCACGGCCATCTCTCGATTCGGGGCGCCCGTGGGCACAATTTGCAAGACGTGGAGGTGGATATTCCACTGGGCGTTTTTGTGTGCGTCACCGGCGTGTCCGGCTCCGGCAAGAGTTCGCTCATCGACCAAACCCTGTATCCCGCGCTCGCCCGGCATTTTCACCGCGCGAATGCAGACCCCCTGCCCCATCGCGCAATAGAGGGCATGGGGCAACTCGACAAGGTCATCCGCATCGACCAATCGCCCATTGGGCGCACCCCGCGATCCAATGCCGCCACGTACACCGGCGCGTTCACCGCCATCCGCGACCTGTACGCGCAACTGCCCGAATCCCGAGTGCGCGGTTATGGCGCGGGCCGGTTCAGTTTCAATGTGAAGGGCGGGCGGTGCGAAGCCTGTCAGGGCGATGGGGTGCGCCGCATCGAGATGCACTTCTTGCCCGATGTGTTCGTCACTTGCGACACCTGCGCGGGCACGCGCTACAACCGGGAAACCCTCGAGGTCCGGTACAAGGGCAGTTCCATCGCCGACGCGTTGAACATGACCGTCGCGCAGGCGCAGTCCTTTTTCCGCAACATTCCCGCCGCACAGCGACACCTCAACTCCCTCGCAGCCGTGGGCCTGGGCTATTTGCGCTTGGGGCAGGCGGCCACCTCATTGTCCGGCGGCGAGGCACAGCGCGTGAAACTCGCCACTGAACTGGCGCGCAGTGCCACGGGCAAGACCCTGTACTTGCTCGACGAACCCACCACGGGCTTGCACTTTGACGACATCCGCGTGCTCATCGAAGTGCTCGACCGCCTCGTGGATCGCGGCAATACCGCGCTCGTCATCGAGCACAATCTCGACGTGATCAAACGCGCCGACTGGATCATCGACCTCGGCCCCGACGCCGGCGAAAACGGCGGGCACATCGTCGCCACGGGCACCCCCGAAGCGATCACCCGCGTTCCCACTTCCCACACGGGCCGGTTTCTCCAGTCTGGATCGCGGATTGTCGCGGATTAAGGGATGGCGCGGATTAAACCCTCGACGGTGACAAAAAAAGTGCCCCGGCAAAACATCGCCGGGGCACTTTTTTGTATCAGATGCTTAACACAATACGGATTTGTGCAGAACCTCGAGCACCGCTACGAGTACGGCATCGGGATCGAGGTGACTGGTATCGATCTCAATCGGGTCAAACATCCGGTACGCCTGAAGCACTGCCTCGCGTCGGGCAACTTTCTCAGCGAGGTTTCGCTCCTCATTTCTAACGGCCTCACCCCGCTTCGCTTCAGCGCGGGAGTGTATCACCACTCATACTGCCCTCCTCTTTTGAGAAAACGTTCACGGTCAACCGATACATCCTGCAAAGCATCTTCAATGCCAACCTCCAAAATAGGGCGGCTATAAGTATGGGCACCTTGTGCGTTATCAAAAAAGCGGCCCGCTGGGTCGATCATGACATAACTTTCCGTCATCATTTCATTGCTCTCTGGCACGACGATAATACCGTCATTTTCGACGATGCGATTGCGTTGGACGTACGCCTCGAATTGCTCTGGCGCGATCTCGAAATCGGCGATATGCGCGTCATTTTGCCCCTCGACGCGGAGGGCTTGGAGCAACTTCCATCGCTCCGGTTTGGCCGATCTGATGAAGTCGGTAAAATCCTCTTGCCACGTTTCAGAAGTGATGACCGTGTTGATTTTCAGCCGAACCCCTCGTCGCTTTACGGTGCGGATGATGCCCAGATATTCTTCCTCGGTCATGGGTTTCTTTCCACCACCAAGTGCGCGACCCGAGCGTTTCAGTTTTTCCGGATCAACGGTATCAATGCTCAACGCGATCCAGTCCAAACTTCCGTTCAGCCCGTCCAGCCATGGATCGGTGATTCTCGATCCATTTGTAACGATGGAGGTGACCATCTCATGGTTCTTTGCCCGCTTGATCAAGTTTGGCAACCAAGGGCAAAGCGTGGGTTCTCCGCCGGCAAAATTGATCTTTTCAAAACCGGCTTCGGCAAGTCGATCCACGACCGAGAGACACTCATTCTCCGGCAAGTGACCTTTGGGCAGTTCCATGTCTCGCTTGACATCTTGAAATGTGGCAAAACAGAACTTGCAACGCATGTTGCACGGCTCCCAGAGATGGTAGTTGACCGATGGAATTTTCTGCGACAGATCGGGGGAATTGATGGTCATTTTCATGATCCTTTCTCCTTTGACAAGGCGATTCAAAAATTGTCTTGAAAGGATGCGCCATAGCACGATCTCGAAGAGATCAAACGGGTGGCTATTGAGCCACGAAGTGCGGACGCACCAGTTGTTGGCGGAAGGTGTTGATCGCGTGAATGAACTGGCGTTATCAGCACCTTCCGATCAGTTCATTTGCTTTTCGGCGGGGCATTGGTTCGGCCAGTGCCGGAGCGGTTGCCGGTCTTGCTCGGCCAGCCGCCACTTCCACGGCTTTTGCTTTGACCGCCGCTTTGCCGACCACCTTTACCGCCACTGCGGGTACCGCCCGAGCGATTGCCACTGATTTTCGCCATATTCTCATCACCTCCTTTCTCGTTGGTATCTATCGCCGCAGGGGGACACTATGCTTCCCAATTGAGGCGATCAGCTTTCTCGCGGGTGCGGTGCAACTCCGTTCTGCGCGTTCGCAGCGCGCCCGCCTCATCAATCGGTTTGTCGAGCGTCAACAGATGCGCTTGGCGAAGCCACCAAAAGGCTTCAAATAGGGGGCGGCGGGGTGATGCACCGCGATCTAAATTCGATTTGTTGCGGTTGAGATGCCGAATTTGTCCGTGCGCTCGTTTTGCAAATTCTCGGACCGTTTTATCCGGATCATTCCTAGAAAGCCAGAACAGGGTTCTGTGCGCCCGGCCGCCGGGATTGACGCGCAATGCGGTTACGGCTTGCACATAGCACCGTCGCCACGGGCGACGCGGTTCGACAAATTCTTCATCTGCGTAATCAGACACCTCGGTTTTCGCCTCGGTGTCAATTTTTTTTGTTTTGAGCCGGTCGAGGCAAAATTTGGCGAACTCCTCGCGCAACCGCCGCAAGTGCGGGTCTCGCTTCAATTCATTCCGAAGATTCTGCGGATACATGGCGATGCCGATCCACAGCGGGATGTGATGATGCGGATGCGGCGGGGCTTCTCTGTTCGCTTCTGCCCATGGCCGCAGATCAGATGCAATGGCCGGCACGGTCATCTCGGAAAAAGCCAGCAATAAGGACTTCAGACATTTCCACGGGGGTGCAAAAATGCACAGCACTTCAAACGCCTTGTCGTAAAAATCGGAAACGGGCATTCCCGTCGAATCCCTACCTGCAAAATTTTCAGGCGTTTCTCGCACTATCTTTCGCAAAATCCCAATGTGCCGTGCGGCACTTTCGACGAGCTGGTTCCTGAGTTCATCGGCGAGATCGGATTCCAACCCACCCATACTTTTGTAGTGAATCGCCACAGCCAACCGCCACCATGCTTTGAGCAGGGATGAGGGTTGCGGCTGCGACTCTGGCGATTTCCCATTCAACAGTTCCCAAAACGGCGTCAACTCCCGTGCAACAACCCGCCATCCGTCGCCCAACGCATTCAGGCGTTTATCGCCCAATGCCGATCCCAGGTTCATAGCGTATTCGATGGCGTTCAACAGCCCGAGTATTTTATCGCCCAAAACGCCATCGGGAAACTCTGAAAACGCTCGCAATAACGTGTGCAGGTCAATCATGTCGCGGCATTCGGCATCCGTGCGAAATCGCCAGATCAACCAAAACTCGAGTTCTCTGGGATCCCGAAAATCATCGCTCGACCATCCGCGTCGCAGAATCGGATTTAACAAGCCCAACTCCACGACCTGGGCCAATGGCACGCCTTTGGGAAAGAGAAATGGAATCAGGTCAAAGAATCGAAAAACACCCGCGTCCCGCAACGCATTGAGTTTTTGCCAACCCAGACTTTTCGCACAAAACCTCGCGTGCTTTTGGAACGCGCCAACCCACGCGGGAACATGCCAAGCGTCGCCCGATTTTCCGAGCCTGTCATCGGGTAGAACCACCTCGCTGTAGATCGGCCCAAAGCCAAGCAGGAACCCGAACAGAAGTGCCAAGCGGTTCTGCCTGTCTTCCTCGGTTTGCTCCGGTTCGCCCAATTCTTCCACGACGCCGGGCAGAACATGCTCAAAAGAAGCCGCAAACGCCTCTTTCAACACAGCGTCCCCGTTGGGATCGCCAAAACAATCTGGGCGTTCAAAAACGCGCACCAGCCATGCTCGGTCATGGCGGGAAAAACCAGCGTCCTGAAGGCACTGCACAATGAGGAAAATTTCTTCGGAAGAAGAATCGCGTAGCGGAAAAACAAGGCCAGAACGGCCATCTTTGGCTTCGCTCATTCCCACTCCTTTGTTAAGCGACACCCTATCCCAAGTGGGGCAATCGAACGGGATTATCGGCTTGTCGAATAAAACCAAACAATCCGCGCATCCCGTTACAGATTGTCGAACCCGTAGGATTCCCGACTGAGACCATCGGGATCGGAAGAGATGCAAAACGCATCAAAGCACGAGGTTCTATGTTCTGCTCAAAAACTATCTGATTTGGGGAAACATGTCAACAGCTAATTTCAATTTTTTTTCGGCGGGCGGACACGGGGGCATCGCCCAAAGCGGCGGGGTAGAGAGGATGGGCACGCACGATTCACCCAAGCACGCGATCCACTTCATCGCGCCAAGTGTTGGCAATGCAGCGGCCGTATTCCCTCTTCCCACCCGTGGCGAGAGGGCCTGTGAGGTGGGTATATCGCCGCGTGCCTCTGATGTTTTCGGGAATATAGTCCGCGTTCAAAAAATGCAGGGCAAGGCCCGCGCGTTCTCGGGCTGTGGTATTTGCGCGGGTGCTGTGCGCGATGCCAAAATTAAAAAAGACCGCGCCTCCGGCCGGCAATTCAATGGGGATGGCCCTCTCTTCGGGCACGGCGCAGTGAATGTGGTGGTCGCTGTTGGGATCGCGGTCGTGGGCATGGTTTTCTCGATGGCTGCCGGGAATGATGTGCAAGGTGCCGTTGGCGATAGTCGCATCGTGCAGGGCAACCCACATCCCAACGCCTTTGCCCGGGTCCCTGACTTTGAAATAGGCGTTGTCCTGATGCCAGTCCGTGCCAATGCCCTGTTTGCCGGGTTTGAGAAAGATCTGATCGAGGTAGAACACAAAGGGCGAGCCGATGAGTTGTTCGACGAGCGCGATGACCTTGGGGTGAAAGTGCAGGGCGCGGTAAAACGCACTCTTGGGGGTGATGGGGCAAATCTGCAAGTTGATCTGCGTTTGCGAATGGGTTTGCCCATCGCCATCCGTCGCCACATTGCGGAGAAGCCCCTCGCGCTTGAAGCGGTCGAGTTCCCCGCGCATCGCACGCACTTCCCGCCGCGTGAACATATCGGGCACGACCGCGTACCCCCACTTGCGAAAGCGGTCAATTTGCGCTTGCGTCAAAGACATCGCTTCCCTCGGAAAGACGAGCGTCAAAAAATTTCAGTGGATATTTTTAGGCGATCTGTCGGTTCACAGAAAGACTTTATAGCTGATGTTGAGTGTTTTCCCCAGTTTTTTCGCTGTTTCTTTTTGAATGGGCCGTTTGCCATTTTCCATTTCTGAAATACGTCGTTGCGGAATGCCCGTCAACCGAGACAGTTCTCGTTGTGTCAACCCTTCCTTTTCCCTTGCTCCCGCCAGAGAAATGCTGGGCAACTGTTCGTCAGCATACGAAAAACACGCCTGCCAGGGAACTGAATCGGATATATCCACAAAGCCCATGGAATCGAGTACGCGAATGGCTTGCTTGCGTTTTTCTTGCGGACCGAGAAAGCGCAGTTCAATGGTGTCTGCTTCAGTACGGTGCTTTTTCATGGGTACCTGCATAAGTCACCTCTACCAGTTTGATGTTTTTGTCCTTTACTTCCCAAACAGAGACGTAAGTCGGTCTTCCTTTTTTGATGTGACAATGGTGCCGATTTCTTCCGAGAGAGCTATAATTAGGCCAGTTCCCACGAACTGGACCTGCCACTTCAATCTCTCTGATCAGAGCAACAAGATTCTTTTTGATCTGTTCGGGTAAACGCCTGATTTGTTTTTGTGCCCTCGTACCTATTGTGACGGTCCAGTTCATTTTTCAAAATACCAAAGCACGGTCCCAGGTCAAGCGGGTTCGACGTGGTGATCGGAGAATGTGAGTTCGCCCGCGAAGTGGCAACTCACCTCGTGCCCCGGTTCGATTTCTCTTAGCTGGGGCGCTTCTGTTTTGCACTTGTCCTGCGCGTACAGGCAGCGCGTGTGAAATTTGCATCCGGATGGGGCATCCGCGGGATCGGGCACATCGCCTTCGATAGAGATGCGCTGGCGTCGATCATCCGGGTCCGCAACTGGAACGGCGGATAAAAGGGCCGCGGTATAGGGATGCAGGGGATTTTGATAGAGCCGCTCAGAGGTGGTGATCTCGATGATCTGACCGAGGTACATCACCGCCACGCGATCCGAAATGTGTTCCACGACGCCGAGGTCGTGCGCGATGAACAAATACGTCAGGCCAAAGGCTTCTTGCAGGTCTTCGAGGAGGTTGATGACCTGCGCTTGTACGGACACGTCGAGGGCAGAGACCGGCTCGTCGGCAATGACGAGTTTGGGATTGAGCGCGAGGGCGCGGGCAATGCCGATGCGCTGGCGTTGCCCCCCCGAAAACGCATGGGGATAGCGGCGCAGGTGATCCGGACGCAAGCCCACGCGGATGAGCAACTGCTCGATGCGGTCTTCGAGTTCGGCGCCGGACGCGACTCGGTTGATGACGAGGGGTTCGGCCACGAGGTCGAAAACCGTCATGCGCGGGTTGAGCGACGAGAAGGGGTCTTGGAAGATGTATTGCAATTCGCGCCGCAGGTTGCGGATATCTTCCTTGCCCAAGCCGCGCAGGTCAATCGGCTCGCCGTTGTGGTGGAAAACGATCTTCCCAGCCGAAGGCTCGATCAGGCGAATGATCGACCGCCCCGCCGTGGTCTTGCCGCAGCCGGATTCGCCCACCAAACCGAGGGTCTCCCCGCGGTACAGGGTCAGGTCGATCCCATCTACGGCCTTGACATAGCCCACCACGCGCCGCCAAATGCCCTTTTTAATTGGGAAATGGGTCTTGAGTTGCGTCACTTCGAGGAGGGGTTGCGCGTTCGTTTTTGTCATGGCGTTTTGTCCATCAATCATTTTCCAACCAACAACTCACGCGATGGCCCGATGCGATTTCGAGGAGTTGCGGTTCTTCGCGGCACTTTCGCATGGCGTGCGGGCAACGCGGGGCAAAAGCACAGCCCTGGGGGATTTCAAACGGATCTGGAATCGCGCCTTCAATGGGCACGAGCCGGCGTTTGTGCCCCACTTGGGGAAGGGAGTTCAGCAAGCCCTTGGTATAGGGATGGCGCGGGTTTTTGAAAATGGTGCGCGTGTCGGCATACTCGACGATCTTGCCCAAATACATCACCGCGACGTAATCCGCCATGCTGGCGACCACGCCCAAGTCGTGCGTGATGAGCATAATCGCCATGCCGATATCGGATTGCAGTTGGCGCATCAGGTCCAAAATTTGGGCCTGCACCGTCACATCTAAGGCCGTGGTGGGTTCGTCCGCGATGAGCAAGTTGGGGTTGCACGACAGGGCCATGGCGATCATCGCGCGTTGGCGCATCCCGCCCGAAAGTTCGTGGGGATAGGCATCGACCTGGCGGTCCGGACGCGGCAGGCGCACCTTGTTGAGCGCGTCAATGGCGCGTTCCCGAGCCTCGGTTTTGTCCGCATTTTGGTGCAACATAATGGCTTCGCCGATCTGGTTGCCCACGGTGTGGACCGGGCTGAGCGAGGTCATGGGTTCTTGAAAGATCATGGCGATGTCATTCCCGCGAATCCCGCGCATCTGCGCGCCTTTGGGGTTGAGTTGGGTCAGGTCGATGGGATCGCTTTTTGGGGTTTTGCGAAACAAAATCTGCCCGTTTTCGATTTTGCCCGGCGGGCTTGGGATGAGGCGCATGGTCGAAAATGCCGTGATGCTTTTGCCGCACCCGGATTCGCCCACCACGCCCAGGGTCTGTTGCGGCATCATGGACAGGGACACGCCATCGACTGCGCGCACGATCCCATCGTCCGTGTAAAAATAGGTTTTGAGGTCGCAGATGTCCAAAAGCGGTTGTGTCATGGGAAGTCCTCAAACGATCCGCGCTATCTGCTCGAATACGGATCCGCGGCATCGCGCAACCCATCCCCGAGAAAATTGAACGCGAGCACCGCGATGATGATGCACACGCCGGGCAAAAGCAGCCAGGGATACAAGCTGAGGGAGTGAATATTCATCGCGTCGGCCAAGAGCAAGCCCCACGAGGTCATGGGCGGTTTGATGCCCAAGCCGAGAAAACTCAACGTGCTTTCGCCGAGGATGAATCCCGGAATCGCCAGGGTTGCGATGACGATGATGTGGCTAAACATCGACGGGAGCAAGTGCCGAAAAATGACGCGCCTGTCTTTGGCGCCGGCCACGCGGGCCGCCAGCACGAAATCGGCTTCGCGGATGGACAGGGTCTTGCCGCGGATTTCCCGGGCGAGGCCGCCCCAACCCACGAGCGCGAGCACGGTGACGATGCCCATAAAAACGAGATGCGAGGGCCACTCTGGGGGCAAGATCGCGCTGAGGGCCATGAGAATGGGGATGGATGGAAACGCAAAGATCAGTTCGATGATGCGCTGGATGATGTTATCGACATGGCCGCCGTAATAGCCCGAGATCACGCCGAGCGCAGAGCCGAGGGTGAGGCTGATGAGCACCGCGAGCAGGCCAATGGTGAGGGAGATGCGCCCGCCCACGATGATGCGCGAGAGCATGTCGCGCCCAAACCGGTCCGTGCCCAAGAGGAACAGCGGGTTGCCCTTGCCCGTGCCAAACAAGTGAATATCCGTGCGAAAGAGGCCGTAAAATGCGTATTCCGCGCCGCGGGCAAACGGGTACACCGGGTAGCGCGCCGAGGCGTCTTCCGTATAGGTTTTGATGCCGGTTTGCCGGTCAAACGCCTTTTTGATCCCATAGACAAAGGGCCAGTGGATGCCGTTCTCGGAAAAGATGTGAACGCGCTGCGCGGGCAAATGAACGTAGTTGTAGTAGCGATGCGCCGGGTCGTGCGGCGCCAAAAATTCGCCCATGAAAACGCAGACATACAGAAAGAGCACCACGTATCCCCCCACGACGCCTGCGCGGTGTTTTTTGAACCGCCGCCAGATCAACTCGCGCTGCGAATACGTGCCCGCGGTCGCGGCTTCTTCCGCCTGTACCTCCGGCGTCGTTTGATCGATGCTACTCATAGCGAATCCTCGGATCGAGCCATGCCAAAAGAATATCCGCCAACAAATTGCCCACGAGCAAAAACGTGGCGGCCAAGAGCAGGAATGCGCCCGCCAAGTACATGTCTTGCGACGTGAGCGCGGTCAAAAAAATGGGGCCGGCCGTCGGCAAGCCGAGCACGATGCCGGTCACAACCGCGCCCGAGAGCAGGCCGGGCAACTCGAGGCCGAGGCGGCTGACCAACGGGTTGATGGCAATGCGGACGCCGTACTTGACGATGACCTTGCCTTCTTTGAGGCCCTTGGCGCGCCCGGTTTGAATGTGTTGTTGCCCGAGGATGTCGAGCAAGTTGCCGCGCATAATGCGGATGATGCCCGCCGTGCTGCCCGTGCCAATGACGAGAATGGGCACCCAGATGTGCTCGAGCAAATCGACAAATTTTGCCCACGACCACGCCGCGCCGATGTATTCGGGCGAGAGCAACCCCCCGACCGATTCGGCTTCAAAGACCGAGACTTGGATGAACATAATGACCAGTGCCAGCAAAAAGTTGGGGGTGGCAAGGCCGATGAACCCGAGAAAGGTAAAGCCGTAATCCCCAATGGAATATTGCCGCGTGGCCGAGTAGATGCCAATGGGTATGGCGACGATCCACGTAAAGATCAAGGTGGAGAGCGTCAGGGTCAAGGTGAGTCCCAAGCGTTCGGCCAAGAGTTCCATCACGTCCATTTCGTACGTGAACGATTGCCCAAAATCGCCTTTGCTGACGATTTTCCAGATCCAGCGCGCGTATTGCACGTAGATCGGATCGTTGAGCCCATAGCGTTCGCGCAGGGCGTCAATTTGCGCCATCGCGCTTTCGGACCCCAACTCGCCCTGCTCGGCCAATTCCGCGAGGCGAGACGTGAGCATATCGCCCGGCGGCGCTTGAATCACCGCGAAGCTGACCATGGAAATCAGGATCAGCGTGGGGATCATGTGCAACAATCGGCGGATGATGTAGTTGATCATAAGGTGAAAGGTGAGAGGTGAGAGGCGAGAGGTGAGAGGCAAGAAGCAAGAGGCAAGAGGTGAGAGGTGAGAGGGCCGCCCAACGCCCAACCGTTCAAGCAATCAGTTCTCCGTTGTCCAACACCGCGCCGATGGCCTCTTCGGCAATAGCGCGGTCCGCACGGTCAATAGTGTTAGGGGCTATCATCACAGGTCTTCCAGCAGTGCTCGCTTTGCTTTTTGAGCCTCATCCGCATTATCGAACCAGTACTCATCCAGCATGGGGCCTATCTCGGTTTCGACGACATCTGTGAACCACTTTATCGGATCAGTAATCGATGCGTTGGGTTGAGGGGTTACGACGCTGTGCCCGATTCGGAATTGTGGCCCCAGATTGTGATCGGCTGCGATTTGCTCATTCAGAGACGTCAGCCGATTTGCAATGGTCGATAGAAAGTCGCTATCTATGTCACACTCCCGGTTGACCCAGTCGCGCCAAGTGGTGTCGAAAATGGGTTCCAGGTCAACGAACGCAAATCGGCGTCGGAGAGCCAAATTGAAGAGTGCCAAAGAGCGATCCGCGACATTCATCGTGCCAATAACATACACATTAGGCGGAATATAGACGCGCTCATCAGGAGTATGAGGATGGGCCAGCGTCAGTGCGTCACTGTACTCGCGCTTGTCGGCTTCCAGCAGGGTCAGCATCTCGCCGAAAATCTGGGCCGGGTTGCCCCGGTTTATATCTTCAATGACGAGTGCGTAATCGCGATCAGGCTCTTCCTTCGCGTTATTAACCACCCTGAGAAACGGACCGTCAACGAGCGTTGGCCCTTTTTCACCTTGAGGACGGTAACCGCGGATGAAGTCCCCGTAAGAGAGATTGGGATGAAACTGGAAACGCTCCACCCTGCGTCTGTCTTTGCCCCCAAGCAGAGCAAACGCCAACTTGGTAGCCAGCCAAGTCTTGCCCGTGCCCGGCGGCCCCTGTAGAATCAG
Organism: Candidatus Latescibacterota bacterium; assembly: GCA_965204745.1. Lineage (GTDB taxonomy): Bacteria > Latescibacterota > UBA2968 > UBA2968 > UBA2968 > VXRD01. The sequence continues at coordinate 5,327,101 of OZ242010.1, read as the reverse complement.
GTTCTTCTTGTCCTTGAGCCGCTGTAGTACCATTTCCAGTTTGGCCCGATCAAGAAAACAACCATCTTTAAGGATGTTGTCAATCGCGTAGGTAAAAGTGAGACCGACTGAGGCCGCGATAATTTGTAGCAGATCAGAGCCATTGACCGACTTGCCCTTATTTTCGGCATTGGCCCGCTCGGCAATTTTGCGAGCTTTTTCCATAACATGGCTTGGCACATTTGATTGGCTAATATTGATCAAGGCATCCACAGCTTGGCCTGCCCTGATGATGCGGCGGGCATCGTTTGTGCGATATTGGCAGGCTTTGTCCGTGTAATTTTTCTCCGCCTTAATCTGTGCGGCAACATCTTTGTTGACTATCGAAAAGTCGGCGAACTTCTCAAGATAGGTCACAAAGCATTCTTTTCCAACCTTCTGCAAGGCTTGTTCCAATTGTTGGTCATCCATATCATTCTCCCAAATGTAAAGGAATCGGGAAAGGCCGTCTCTGCGGAGATAGCCTTTCGCTAACAAAAATCTGCACGGGGCGGCCCAAAGATGCAAGAGGCCACACAACCCTAAAAGCGAGACGTGAGACGTGAGAAGGCCACACAATCCCCAAGAGGTCGGCGAAACATATCTCCGGGGTGGATGGGGAGGGTTGATCGCTCGCTACTTCCTCACAAAAATCTGTTCGTGGAACACGGGGCGGCCCCAGCCGCGATGTACGTCTGCGGCGCTGCCTTGAAGCGGGACATTGCCCAGTCGCGTGCTCGCCCCCCAGATGGAATAGGCGGAACCGACGACGATAACGGGTACATTGTCGGTGTGGAGGTCGCGCACGTCTGTCATTTCCCGGTGTACGGCGATGGGATCGACGCTCGTCAACACCTTTTTGATGCGGGCCGTGGCTTCGCGCAACCACGCCGGGCCTTCTTTGGACGCATTGCGGTGCCAAAAGGGCACGGTGGGCGCCATAATCGCCCAGTCGTTGAGGCGGCCCAAAGGATCGGCCGGGCCTTCGAGTCCCCAGTGGTGGATGTCAAATTCCCCGTTGAGCCGGCGCGGCCATACGATGTCGCGCAACGCGATATTCAAATTGGCTTTGATGCCAATGTCGCGCCAGTGTTCGGACACGAGTTCGGACACATCCACGCCGACCCCGGGAATCACGTCGATATTGAGTTCAAAACGCGACCCGTCCAGGAGCTCGCGCCACCCATCGCCATCTGTGTCGCGGTACTCGGCCCTGTCCAAAAGGTCGCGGGATAGGGCCGGGTCAAAGGCAGAATATTTGCGATAGGCCGCCTCGGCGTAGTGCGGGTTGGAGGGCGCGAAAGAATATCCCGAGGGATCGAGCAAGCCGTGATACACGATCTGGTTGATCTCCTCGCGGTTGATCGCGTGCGACATGGCGACGCGCACATCCCGGTTGCGAAAGGCTTCGCGCAGCGCGGGTTTGGGCGTATCCCAGTTGAGATAGTACGCCGGCCCTCGGTCCGGCCCGGTGATTCGCAATTTGAACTTGCCCTCTGTTTCTTCGGCGCGCAGGGTGGGAAACATGTTGATGCGGGAATACCGCCCAAACAAGTCGAGCTCGCCATTGACGAATTTGAGCAAAATAACCTGCGGGTCTTGGATGACCGTAAATTCGAGGCGGTCCACATAAGGCAGTTGATTGCCCGCGGTATCCACCTTCCAATAATAAGGATTGCGCTCATAAACGATGCGTTGCCCGCGAATCCATTCCACGGGCACCCACGCAGACAAGCGCGGCATCCCGGGTTTCATGATGAGCATGGCATTCGTGGCTTTTTCCCGAAACTCCTCATAACGCGCTTCCGGATTGTACCGCGGATGCAAGTGCGACAAGTGGTGTTTGGGCTGTGCAACCACATCTGAACACAGCGCGTGCAAGACGCGGCCGAGGGGTTTGGACGACGAGACTTTCAAGGTATGATCGTCGATCTTCTCCAAGTCAATGGGCTTGCCATCCACCACCCACACCGAAGGGGGAACCGGCTGGTTGTGCGGCCGGGCATTGTCGTCAAAGGTCATGTCGTAGTACCAAAACAAGATGTCGTCAACCGTAAATGGCGCGCCATCGGACCACTTGATGCCCTTGCGGATTTTGAAAATCGCGGTTCGACCCGCGTCTCGAAATTCAAAACTTTCTGCGAGGTTGTGTACAATGCTGTCCGGCAAGGGCCGGGAAAATCCCATCAGATTTTCGCTCAGGGTTTTATTCGCGCCCGCTGTTTGGATGATGTCGCCCGTGAGTGCGCGGCGCAAGATGCCCCCATATTGTCCGATGGTGTCTATCGGGATGACCACGAGGGGATTTTCCGGCAGGCGTTCAGATACCGGAGGGAGTTTGCCGCTTTTGACTTTTTCAGCGAGGCCGGGGGCTTCGCCAAAGGTGCGGTCGATCAAAATTGTGGGATCGATCTGCTCGGGTGCGCGCGATTCGCGGATCACCGCATTGGACTGCACGGCCTCACCCGCTTCGCGTTGCCCAGGATCGGGCGCGAGACACCCTACCAAAAAAAAGAAAATCCAAAAATAGATGCGTTTCATAGACCCGTAATTTAATAAACCCATTTCGTTCATGCGAGAAGTTTCTACACCTTGACGGATGGGCGGTTCTGAAAGTATATTGTCCCTATGATTTCCGATGACATGCGAAAACGCATTGCCGCGCTCAACCGCCGCGATTTGAAACACAAAGACGAGATCGAAGTGTCCGAATCCGAGCACCGCCCCGTTGCAACCGATCAAAAAAACCGCGGCAACGCAGCGACCTCATTCCGCACGCCCGTGCCCGATGCCCGCGACTTGCGCGTCATGGCGACCGCGGCCGATGCGCGGTTGCACCTCTCGTTGAGCGAAGTGGCGCAGGGCCAAGCGATCCAGACGCCCGCGGGCGCGTTTCTGCGGATCGACCAAACCGTGCGAGAAATTCTGCACGGCGGCGGCCGGGCATTTGCCGAGCGATACACACGCGCGATCAGCGCGTTGCACGCGGGCAATGTGCCGTGGGATCGCTACGACACTTTCCATCCCCTCATCGACGCCCATGCCCGCGATGTGATTTGCGTGGATATCGAAACCACGGGATTGACCGCGGGCACGCCCTTGTTCTTGATCGGCATCTTGGCGCAGTTCAATGGCGACTTGCGCGTCGTCCAACTGCTAGCCCGCGATTACACCGAAGAAGCCGCGCTGTTGACGCACTTCGCCGCCCTGTTGGATGCGTCCAGCGTGATTGTCAGCTTCAATGGCAAGTCCTACGATTTGCCCTATATCCGCGACCGGTGCGCGTTCTTGGGCGTGCCCTTCTGCCTGCGACAAGCGCATATTGACATGTTGCATGTGGCGCGGCGGTTTTGGGGCCGGCAACTGCCCAACTGCAAGTTGCAGACCTTGGAACGCCATCTTTGCCACCGCATCCGGCGCGGCGATATTCCGGGCGCGGAAATTCCCGACGCGTACCACCGCTTTGTGCTCTCGGGCAATGCCGTGCAAATGCGCGATATTCTGTTCCACAACGCGCTGGATTTGCTAACGACAACAGAGGTCATGCTCCTCGCATTAGAAAGCGAAAAAAATAAGATACGCTCTTAAAGGTCAAGGGGTTTGCGCGGTGATCCGATAGAATTTCTCGCCATCAAAATCCTGGTCGTGCCGCAACATGCCCCAGATTGAATGGCGTAGGGGGCTATAATTATAGTCCCCTACTTTCACCACCGCGACGATAGCCTGTAAAGGTTTCTTGTATCTTTGTTTGATCGGACTGTCGCCAGTTGTACCCCGCTCGTGTTTTTGAACGGGCTGTTGCCAGTTGTACCTCGCTCGTGGCTAAACTTCCATCTTTTCAGGAGTATCTCATGGCAGAACCAGTTCCCGTGTCTATCGAGATCCATGACCCATCGCTCTACAGCGCGAACAGACGGGCCGAGTATCTCGATACGCTCGCCGATATTGACGACCGTCAAATCGCCCGGTTTCACGAACAGGGGTATCTCGCCATTCGGCAGGCGTTCGCGCCGCAACAAATTGAATCCGCTGGCCGGGCGATGTGGCACCTCATCGATGGCAACAATCCGGACTTTAAGGGCTTGCAGGTCGAAGCCGACAACCGCGGGTGTTTTTCCACACTCACGGGTGAGGCGCGCCGCGATGCCGTGCGGAAACTCTGGCAATTTGTCGATAGCGACGACCGCCTCTCTGCCCTCGCTTATGCCCCCGACGTGCTCGCTGTGCTCGCCCGCATGATGAACGACACGCCCGTGCTCTTTCAGGACATGGGGCTGATCAAACCCCCGCGCATTGGCCGCGAGAAGCCATGGCACCAAGACTGCGCGTATTTCAATTATCCCGTTCACACCACGGTTGTCGGGGTGTGGATTGCGATAGATGCGGCCACCGAAGAAAATGGGTGTTTGCACATCATTCCCGGTTCTAACCAACATGGCCCGATCCCGCATTTTAAGCGGCGCGACTGGCAAATATGCGACGCGGATGTGGCTGTTCCCAACAGCGTCACTGTGCCGCTCGATCCCGGCGGTTGCCTGTTCTGGCACGGCTTGACCCATCACGGTAGCCCGACCAATCGCTCGCCCTATCGCCGCAGGGCCTTGCAATACCACTACCGCCCTCAACGTGCTGTCGCGCTGACCACAGCAGAACGCCTAGCCATCTACGGCGGCGACCAACTCGGCGCAACGTGCTAATGCCATTTTTTGTGCAAAAGAAAGGGGGAAGGCAGGTCGCCTTCCTTTTTTTATTTTTTGATTTGTGGTTCGCGTGGGAGCAAGACCTGGGGTTGGACGATGCGGCGGCGTTGGGGTGTGAGGCGGTCGAGCAATTCCGGTGAGGGCTGGTACCCGTGCCGGAAATTTCCCCACGAAGGGCCGTAGCGATACACGACAATGCGCCGCGTGCCCTCGTTGACGCGCTTGGCGGAGCCGTGAGAAATCCCATCGACAAAAACCAAGGTATCGCCCGCCTTCATAAACACTTCAATCGCGCCTAGGGTGCCATCGACGGACCTGTTCTCTCCCATCCGCTGTTTGTCGTAATGCGGATGCTTGAAATTCGATTTGTGGCTGCCCGGAATCAGCATCGTTCCCCCATCGCCCGGCCCGATGTCTGTGAGGGCGATCAGCACGTTGATCTGCCCGCACATAAACCGGCCGCCGCGATAGCGAAACTGATTTCTGTGAATGGGCGGAAACCCACCCGAATGCAGGCCAATGGCCTCGCCCGGCCCGCGGAAATTGGCAAAACATTCGTCGATGAACACGGGGCCGTGATGGTAGTCAAAGGTGCCTTCGCCGCCGATGAACAACTTGACGTGTTCAAACCAAGACGGATGGTCGATCAGCTTTTCATACGGCTCGCCCGCCTCGTAAATCTGCTGATAGTTGATTCCCGATGTGACATCGCCATACGCATGGCCGTGGATATACCCATACCAGTCGCCCGGCGCGAGCGCGGGAATTTCGTCCAAACACCCGTTCAATGCCCGAACTTCACTATCGGTCAGCGCGCCTTCCAGAAGCAGGTACCCGCGCAAGTCGAACAGATAGATATCGAGATCAGAAACCATGTTATTCTCCTTTTTCACATTATTCCCATCCATATCGAAAAGGTATGATAATTTCTGATAGCCACATCATTTTTTTTTGGCACAGGGGCACTGCCCCTACCTCGCTCGTCGTTTCCCATCCATGAACTGGCTTGAGAACGGCTAATTGCGCCGCCCCTACATCTCGCCATATTCTCGCTTGCTTCATCGCCATTCCCAACCTATACTTGGGAAGAGCGGAGTGGCGAGGATATAGGAACGACAGAGGGTAAGTAACATTTCGCTATAATCGTATCGTATCGTATAAAATCGTATATTATCGAGCGAAAGCAGTTGGTGTTGAAGATTGGATAGGCCAATGGTTAAGACGCACAAAAATGCACTGAAGCCGAATAAAGCCCAGGCGACGCGGTTGTCAAAGCACTGTGGCTATGCTCGTGTTGCGTATAATCACGCCCTCAATGCGTTCAAACACGCCCTGGATATGGGCGTGTTTAAGTCGGTCTATACGCTCAAGCGGGAGTTCAATGCGGTCAAGTATGCCGAGTATGAATGGTCTGTCGAGTTGTCGCAGAACGCATCAAAGAACGCCATTCACGATTTGGACTTTGCCATCAAGAGGTGGCAAGACAAGAAATCGCCAGCGAGGTTTCCAAAACACCGCAAGCGGTCTGGTAAGCGTGCGTACCAAGCCGATAATGGGCCCGGTACGGTCAAGGTGGACGGCAAAAAGGTCTATCTCCCCAAAATTGGTTGGGTCAAGATGGCTGAGCGTCTGCGCTTTCCCGGCGAGATTGTCAAAGCCACGGTGACAAAGACGCATGACCGCTGGTTTGTTTGTCTATCTGTCGATACTGGCGAGGCTGTGCCCGATAAGCGGTCTGGTGAACCCATCGGCATTGACATGGGCATCAAGACGCTGGCAACCTATTCTGATGGCACAACGATAGACAATCCAAAAGGATCAATTGATACGCAGTATCGGAAGTTGCGCCGAGTAGATAAAGCCATCGCACGCTCAAAGCATGTGCATGGCAAGAACCAACGCAGTAATCGCAGGCAACGCTTGTATGACCAACGCCAGCGCATCTACGGACGCATCACAACCATTCGCAACGATGTTCATCACAAAGCCACTTCCGCTTTGGTCAAAGCGACGACCGTTGGCAAGGTGATTGTCGAAACGCTGAATGTCGCCGGTATGCGCCGCAACAAAAGCCTGTCGCGTGCGTTCCACCGCGCCGGCATCGCAGGCTTCTTGCGTATGTTGGCGTATAAGTGCGAATGGTCTGGCGTGGCCTTTGAGAAAGCCGACAGGTGGTTTGCCAGCACGAAGACATGCTCTGGCTGTGGACAGCGCAAGGTTGCTATGGATTTGTCAGAGCGTGAGTATGTCTGCTTGTCCTGCGGACTGGTTCTTGACCGCGATTTGAACGCGGCAAGAAATCTTGCACAATACGACGCGGCAAGCCCTGCCGAGTCGATAAACGGACGTGGAGGAACGATAAGACGGACACGAGGTTGTAAGCGCGTGGACGCACGCCCAAAGAAGCGGCAATCGAATCAACGGTCATTGGCTTTTGTGTAGCATGCGATAGTATGCGATAAAGTCGATTTCATACAATTTGAAGGAGCGGCTAAGAGATGCGACAAAATCGGCCGCAGGCTATTCGCGCTTCTCAGACTCGGGAGGCGAGCGGTGAGCGAACCGAGCACAAAACGGTCACCGCGGCGGAAATGCGCGAAACACGACCCCGACCCAAGGCGCAACGGGCGTCGACCTTGCAAAAGCCGCTCGGCGTTTTGTTCGACATGGGCGACACGCTCTTGACGCATCTCGGCTTTGACCCGGAGGCGGGGATTGCAGCCACGCTCGAAATCGCCAACAACCCATCGGGCCATACGGTCAAAGACATCGGCAGGCGCATTGAAAGCATGAACCGCGACCTCATTCCGCGCCGCGAAAAAGCGCAGGTGGAATTTCATCCGCACATTTTTCAACGCCATGTTTACGAAGCTCTGCACATCGCCTTTGATTGTGCGCCCGAGGAAGTTGAGCGCGTGTTTTGGCGTGCGGCCATGTCGTGGCGGCCCGAACCGGGTGTGGAAAATGCCCTCAAAACATTGAACGAAAAACGCATTCCAATGGGCATTGTCAGCAATGCCGCGTTTTGTGGCAACACGTTGTGGTGGGAACTCGAGCGACAGGGGCTCGCGAATTATTTTCAATTTCTCATGTCGAGCGCGGACTACTGGGTGCGTAAGCCCCATCCCCTCATCTTGGAAACCGCTGCAGCCAAGCTCGGCGTGAAACCCTCGGATGCGTGGTACATAGGCAATACGCCGCAATACGACATTGCCGGCGCGCACAATGCCGGCATGGGCGCCGTGTGGTACAACCGGTTGGACGCGCCGCTCGACGGCCCGGATCCGCATGTCGAAATCAAAAACTGGCGCGAATTTCTGTTTCTGATCGACCGGTATTGATCCAATTCATCGCATTCGCGAAAAGGGGAATGAACATGTCCAATTTTTCAATCGCAAAAGCCGTGGAGAACGCATTTCAAAACCACGCCATTGTCGATATTCACACGCATCTCTACCCCGCGTCGATGGGCGCGTTGTACCTGGCCGGGCCGGACGAGTTGCTGACCTACCACTATCTCAAAGCCGAGTGTTCGCGCATGTTGCCCGAAGGCGTCTCGGTGGCCGCGTTTAACAATATGCCCACTGCGGAACAGGCCGACGTGATCTGGCGACGACTTTTCGTGGGCAACAGTTCGCCGATTTCCGAAGCACAACTGGGCGTGGTCACTGTGATGAGCCGCTTGGGGCTGAATCCCCGTGCTACAGACCTGTCCGAGTTTCGCGCCTTTTACGCCTCCAAGACGCCCGAAGAATACACCGATATGGTGTTTGAAAAAGCCGGGGTCGCCTGTGTGTACATGACCAATGATCCGCTCGACGACGCCGAAGGCGCGATGTGGCAGCAGGGCGTTTCCATTGACCCGCGCTTCAAGGCGGTCTTGCGCCTCGACAGCGCGTTGATGAACTGGCCGACGCCGGTGGGCAAACTGCGCGGTTTGGGGTATGACGTGGAAGAGGGGTTGTCCGACAAGACCTTTTCGGAACTGCGCCGCTATCTCGCGGACTGGGTGGCAAAGATGGACGCGCGCTACATGGCGATCTCGCTTCCCCCGGATTTTGCATATCCCTCAGCGGACAGCATCTCCCTGATGATGGGCAACGTGGTGTATCCCACGGCGCGGGAATTGCAAATCCCATCGGCGATGATGATCGGGGTGACGCGGCAGGTCAACCCCGTGCTCAAAGACGGGGGCGACAGTTTGGGCAAGTGGGATATGACGAACCTCGAGCGCATCGCCCGCGATTGGCCGGAGGTCGATTTTCTCATCACCTTGCTCTCGCGCGAGAACCAGCACGAACTCTGCGTGACGGGCCGCAAATTTCCCAATGTGCATCCCTTTGGCTGCTGGTGGTTTTTGAACAATCCGAGCATCATCCGCGAAATTACCGCCGAACGCCTCGAACTGCTCGGCACGAGTTTTGTCCCGCAGCACTCCGATGCGCGCATCCTCGACCAGTTGCTCTACAAATGGACGCATGCCATCCAAGTCATCGCCCCGGTTTTCGTCGAGAAATACGAATCGCTCCGCGCCGCGGGCTGGCCCCTCACCCAAGCCGACATCCAACGCGACATCTCGACCATGTTCGGCGGGGGCAAATTGCTGGATTGAAGATGCGATACGCGGTATTGCACAAGTCCATTCGCCATTTCAAGATGGGGCTCGCTTTGAATAACCCCTTAACGATTCCGCCGAAAAATAAAAACGCGCTCACACCGCCTAAAATCCTCGTTGAGTGCTTAAGCGTGCTGATCGGAACCTCATTTCCATTGACGCGGAAAACGAGAACCGACGGCACGAATATGCGAAATTTGATCGCGGCAACACTTGAAAAACACCCGTTGCCGCCGCCATGTGATCGGGCTTCCTATACGATCATCCCTCCAAAAAAGAAAGGTGTACCGCGGATTCTGCGAGAATATATCGACACCTATATCGTTACAACGGGCGCGGCGTACAATCTCCAAGTATGGAATCGAAATCCCGTAGGAGAAAGTATCCAAATCGAGTACGCTTTTGGGGAAAACTTGCGTGACCGAGATGTTAGATTCGTTATCGTGCGCGTCGATCCCCATACCTTCGAAGTGCGTTCTATTTTCCTCTTATCATCGGATTATATCGTCGATCATTTCGGAAAATTTAGCAGGCCCACAATCAAGCATCAACTCATTATCACCGATAAAACACGCAGGAAAATTTTGGAGACGCGGCCCCCCATTCTCTATTATCCAGATACCGCTAAAGTTGCGACAATGGTTTCGCAACTTTATGAAAGGCCACGCGCTTCTATGCGTGACAAGCCCAGACAGGGGCGAGTACTGGCACTGCGAATATTGCGAGAGAAAGTAGCGGTCCGTCTGATAAATGCAACAATTGAGGGGGCTACCACCAAAAACCGAGGGCAATTTCTCGAACTGCTCATTTCCCAGTATCTGGGATATATGCCGCGTGCGGATGAACCACTCATGGGAAGCTATCCCGATTTGCCCAATCAAGCACTCGAAGTCAAAGTGCAAGATTCGCCCACCATTGACTTGGGTATGTACAGCCCTCGAGTCGAGGAAGATGTTCCCGCATGTCCGGGGTTCACGACATCGGATATTCGATATCTGATTGCATTGACGGACGAAAAAACAGGTGTCGTCACAGGCGTTGTGTTGTGTCCTGGGGAAAAATTAGGCGAGCATTTCTCTTATGTTTCCAGTACGAACTACAAATGCCAAAGGGCGATTCCGATGAGCTTCTTTGACCAATATGAAGGTCGAGCGGTTCACGACCCCTAAATTTCGGACACGGGCTCTACGCCAAAGGCACTTGCGACCGTAATTTCCAATTCTCGTTCTTTTTCATCACGCGATTTATCATCTGAGACAGAAAATACCAACGCTTTGACCAGAGCGACAATCTGCTGTGCGTCGCGGGTGGTTGGATCGGGAAGGGGATACTTTTGAACGTATTGAGTCAAATATCGCCGCCGTCCAGCATAGAGCTTGTTGTTAAATGAAAGGTCGTGATAGCGCGTCATGAGTTTTGAATTTGCCACGCCTTGTATCAGAAAAAGCACCTCTTCATCCGTTCCGTTTTCCAGTGGAATCCAGTAGCAGTTGCCATCGACGATATATCCATCTGCATCATAGAAAAATTTGGGCACCAAACTTATATCGGGAAAAACGATTTTGGGCCGTTTCCACAGATGGGGATTTTGAGGTACCCAGATCTCGTACCAATTGCGCTTCGCTTTCAAAACGTATTTTCTGCCTTCCAAACGCTTTCGATACAGAGAGAGATACGCCTTAGCTCGTGGATATTCAGATAAATCAATCGCCTGACGTCTGCCATTTTTCTCTTCATGAGTGTACAAGACTTGCTTGAGGGCCTCTTTCCTCGTTAGAGAACGCCAACGGGCCGCATCGCCATGAGACAGCAAGTATTGAAGGAGTTTTTTTTCTGGCTTTCGCGTTTTGGAAAGCGCGTCCCAATTTTCTCTGATGAACACCTCATCCGCCGTGGTCTTAATACCCACTCGAACTTTCAAAATATCTCCAATGCGATAAAAGGCCCGAGCGTTTATCCTTTTGAGCCAAGCACTTTCCCCTGCCGTGACCATGCGCCACGGTTCGGAGGATGAGGCTGGGATAGAAAGAAGACCTCGGGAGATATTGAAGCATTTACTCTGGATTTGATACGTGCCAATGGCTTCGCTTTCGAGAACTTTGAACACGGAGTCAGAGTACTCTACATTTTGTTTGGAATTGTCATTGCCGTTCAGATTTTCATAAATTTTCACAAATTTTTGTAACTTTTTGTCGGGTAATTCACCGTCGGATTTGCGCTGTCCTATAAACACCGCGGGCAGTACCGCAGCGTCAAAAAGTTTCGTATCTCCAAGATCAAAAATTTCAGTGATATGGTATTGACGATCCAAAAATTCTCGCACAACACTTGCACCTCGGGTAAAAAGAAACCTATTTGAAGTAATGACGCCGATCATTCCCCCCGGAGACAAATGATCGGTCATTGCAATCAGAAATGCCTGATAGAGATCGATCCGCCCCTTCAAACCAAAAAGGTTCGATAATTCTCGTGCTTTCGCGGCGCCGAGTATCTGTGTCCTTACATAAGGGGGATTTGCAATAATGACATCGGCGGGTTTTACAAGCGAATGACCGTTTGAAGGGAGATGAAACAAATCGGGGCGTTTCTGCTGATTTTCGTAGAACGCTAGAAAATCGTCTTCGTGGAGTTCGACTTCTTTTTGAGGCAAGTGCGCCAATCGTTCGCTCGCGCGATGCAATGATGAACAGTCTGACTCGATACCTACCAAAGTACATCGGCCTTGAAATGAGTCGGGAAGCATTTCGGCAAATGCCAAAAGCAATTCGCCATCTCCACAAGCGGGATCGAGAACCCTGAGGTGCTTTGAGGCATTGGAAGAGAATGCGTTAATAATTCTCCGCGCTACAAACCGGGCCAATTCAGGAGGGGTAAAATGTACCCCCATTGCCTTTTGTTTTGTGATGACCACCGCCTGTCCTTTTCGCTTAAAAATTTTGAACGAAGTTATTCTGCGTTTGGGTTGAACTGAGGCGTTGATTGCCCCATGCTTTCCTCTGCAATAGCTATTGTGAAGGCATTATCATAAACAAATGTGTAGTTGTCAACGCAAATTTTTCCATTGTTTCGTGGAGGAGATCGATGAATTGGCGTCATGCTATTTTGGTCATCCCCTGTGCGATTTTGCTCTTGGTCGGATCGGGGATTTGCGCGCCGCATAAGGTCTATGTCTTTCTCGGGGAAACCTGTCCGGTCTCGCGGCATTACACCCTGACGCTGAGAAAGTTGCACGCGAAGTACGCGGCTGAAGAACTCGCATTTATCGGCGTGTTCCCCAACGCGCTCTCCACATCGACCACCATCGCCGCGTTCAAAGAGAAATACATGCTGCCGTTCTCCTGCATCCGGGATTCCGCCCACACATGGGTGAAGCGCTTTGGGATAACCGTGATGCCCGAGGTCGTGGTTGTCGATTCGTCAAATACCGCGATCTACCAGGGCCGCATTGACAACACCTTTGCGCGCGTGGGCAAGCGGCGCAGGGTCGTCACCGAGCATGACCTCGCGGATGTCCTGAATGTCCTCCGCAACAAAAAGCCCTCGACATTTCGCAAAACCCAAGCCATTGGCTGCTTCATCACGCCCTTGCAAAACACAGCACAGGAGTAACCCCCATGCGCGTATTCGCCCTGTTGATTCTCGCACTCGCCTGCGCCCTTGCTTCGCCGCACGCACAAACCATCGCGTTTGGCGAACACATTTCCCCGATCATCTACAACAACTGCACATCTTGCCATCGCACGGGTGAAATTGGGCCGATGCCTTTTACGAATTACAGCGAGGTTGCGGCGTACGCGACCATGGTCAAACACGTCACGCAGACCAGGGCAATGCCGCCGTGGAAACCCAATCCCAATTACGGCCGGCACATCGGCGAACAAACATTGACGCAAAGCGAAATTGACCTGATCCGCGATTGGGTCGACGCGGGATTTCCGCGAGGCGACCTCGCCCTCGAAGCACCGCTGCCGACCTTTCCCACGGGGTCTGCACTCGGCACGCCGGACCTCGTCTTGACCATGGCAGAACCCTTTACCATCCGCGGGGATAACGAGGACCAGTATCAGGTCTTCGTCCTCCCAACCGGGCTGACAGAACATCGGGCTATCGCGGCGATTGAATTTCGGCCGGGCAATCGCCAGATCGTTCACCACGCGCTTCTCGCGGTTGACATCACGGGCACGGCGCGCCGAAAAGATCTCGAAACCCCGGAATACGGGTACGCGTCTTTTGGCGGGTTCGATTCGCCCATTGCCGCCCTCCTGCCCTCCTATACCCCGGGCGCGCGCCCGGTGGCATTTCCCCAGGGCGTTGGACAGATCTTGCCCAAAGACGCCGATTTGCTCATCCAAGTGCATTACGCGCCCTGGCCCATTGCAGAGTCGGATCGATCCAGCGTGAACATCTTTTTCAAAAAAGAACCCCTCGAAAGAGAGGTGGGCCTCATCGCTATCGTGCCTTTTTCGCTCAATGACGTCAAAGCGTTCTTCGGCCTTTTTGGCGGGCGCGACATCGAGCAACTCAAAGCACTCGGGGATTTGTCGCCCACTGTCGAAGACTTGATCGATCTCCTCGGCAGCGCGGACGACTTGTTTGGCGCGATCAATCCGATGGCAAAACTCGAGATCGACAGCCGCTTTGTCATCCCGGCACGCAGGGTCAAAACCTTTCGCGGTACCCTCACTATCGATCAAGACATCAGCTTGTTGTCCATCTACCCGCACATGCACTTGCTGGGCAGGTCATGGGACGTGTACGCGGTGGATCCACAGGGCAAGCGCGTCAATCTCGTGCGGATTTCAGACTGGGATTTTGATTGGCAGGGCAGTTACACCTTCACGCATTTTCAGAAAATTGTCGCGGGATCGAAAATTCACGCTGTCGTCACGTATGACAATACCGTCGGCAATCCGCTCAATCCCAATTCCCCCCCGCGCACGGTGGCGTGGGGCGAAAAAACCACGGATGAAATGCTCCTCGTGGCAATGGAATACGTGCCCTATCGAAAAGGCGACGAGTACATCGCCCTATCTCCCAGCGTGGGCTATGCCGCGCGCATTGACTTTGATGGCAATGGACAACGGAGTTTTGACGATTTTCGCTTGTTCGCCGAACACTTCGGCCTGCGCCAAGGCGACGCGGACTTTGATTCCCGCTTTGATCTCAACCAAGACGGCCGCGTCGATTTCGCGGATTTTATCATTTTCGCCCGCCTGTTCGGAGGATAGTACCCCCAACCGCGTTCCCCAACCGGCCTACCGCCATAGCCCTATCCCCCCGGCCCCCGTTATTCGCTTCGCTCATTGTAGGCTACGCCTGTGCCTACGAGGAAAGGGGGAGCGCATGGCTTTCTTAAAGGGTTGCATCCAGGGCGGATTTGATGGCTTTGGGCGAATGGATAACGCCATGAACCCCGAAGACCTCTCGCCATTCCCCCTTACTTGCGGATGGGCTGTTGGGCGGCCCTCTCACCTCTCCCGTCTCACCTCTTACTTGCGGATGGGCTGTTGGGCGGCCCTCTCACCTCTCCCGTCTCACCTCTTACTTGCGGATGGGCTGTTGGGCGGCCCTCTCACCTTTCACCTTTCACCTCTCACCTTTCACCGCTGCCATGTTAAACCAAATCATCCAAGCGAGTGTGGAGAATCGTTTTTTGGTGGTGATCGCCACGGTGATGGTGATCGGCTGGGGCGTGTATGCTATGGTGAACACGCCGCTGGATGCGATTCCCGATTTGTCGGACGTGCAGGTGATCGTGTTCACCGAATACCCGGGGCAAGCGCCGCAGGTGGTCGAAGACCAAGTGACCTATCCCCTGACCACCGCGATGTTGTCCGTGCCTCATGCCAAGACCGTGCGCGGGTACTCGTTTTTTGGCCTGTCTTACGTCTATGTGATTTTTGAGGATGGCACGGACATGTATTGGGCGCGCAGCCGGGTATTGGAATACCTCAATGCCGCGTCCGGCAGATTGCCGCGTGGGGTCACGCCCGTGCTGGGGCCCGATGCGACCGGCGTGGGTTGGGTCTATCAATACGCGGTGTTGGACACCACGGGCACGCGCGATTTGTCGGAGTTGCGCTCCATCCAAGACTGGTACTTGCGCTACGAATTGAGCAGCGTGCAGGGCGTCGCGGAAGTGGCGTCCGTCGGGGGATTTGTCAAACAGTATCAAGTCGTGGTGGATCCCCATCGCCTGCTGGCGTACAACATCCCGTTGCAAGAGGTGCGGATGGCCATTCAGCGCAGCAACGACGACGTGGGCGGGCGGCTCGTCGAACTGGCCGAAACGGAATTTATGGTGCGCGGCTTGGGCTACATCCGCTCTGTGGCAGACATCGAGCACATCGCGCTCGGCGTGGATGACAAGGGCACGCCCATTCGCGTCAAAGACATTGCGACCGTGCAAGTGGGCCCGGAACTCAGGCGGGGCTTGGCCGAGTGGAATGGCGAGGGCGAAGTGGTCGGCGGCATCGTGGTCATGCGCTACGGGGAAAACGCCCTCAAAGTGATCGAGCGGGTCAAACAAAAACTCGAGACGCTCAAACCCGGCCTGCCCAAGGGCGTGGTCGTCATCCCCAATTATGACCGCTCCGCGCTGATCTTGCGCGCGGTCGATCACTTGCGACAAAAGCTGCTAGAAGAGATCGCGGTCGTGGCCGTGGTGTGCATGGTCTTTCTCCTGCATTTTCGCAGCGCGTTTGTCGCGGTGTTCACCTTGCCGATGGGGATATTGATCGCGTTCATCGCCATGCACCATCAGGGCGTCAACTCGAATATCATGTCCCTCGGCGGCATCGCCATAGCTATCGGCGCGATGGTGGATGCGGCTATCGTGATGATCGAAAACGCTCACAAGCACCTCGAGCGCGACGCCGGGAAAAAGCCGCACCTGGACATCGTCATCGCCGCGTCCAAAGAAGTGGGGCCCTCCCTATTCTTTTCCATGCTGATCATCGCGCTGTCGTTTTTGCCGGTCTTTTCCCTCGAGGCGCAGGAAGGCCGGCTGTTCAAACCGCTCGCGTACACCAAAACTTATGCGATGGTAGCGGCGGCATGCTTGGCGATTACCGTCGTGCCCGTGCTGATGACCTTTTTCGTGCGCGGCAAAATCCGCCCCGAAGCGGAAAATCCCATCAACCGGGGATTGATTTTTCTGTACCGCCCCATGATCGACTGGGTGTTGCACCATCGACTGCTGACCGTCGCCTTGGGCTGCGCCGCGTTGTTCGCGACCGCGTTCCCGTTCCGCGATCTCGTCGTCTCGCGTTTTGCAACCCATCCGCAAAGCCTGACCCACAAGGCGCTGGTCAAATTGGACGCGCTGTTTCCACTCGAAAAAATCGGCTCGGAATTTATGCCCCCCCTGTACGAAGGCGACCTGCTGTACATGCCCACGACCTTGCCCGGCGTGTCGATCACCAAAGCGCGGGCCTTGTTGCAACAGACCGACAAAATCATCCGCACGTTTCCGGAAGTCGAACACGTATTCGGCAAAATCGGACGCGCAGAAACCGCAACGGACCCCGCGCCTTTGTCGATGATCGAAACCACCATTATGCTCAAACCCGAATCCGAATGGCGCGAGGGCATGACCCCGCAAAAATTGATTCGAGAACTGGACCGCGCGGTCCAATTCCCCGGCCTGACCAATGCGTGGACCATGCCGATCAAGACGCGCATCGACATGCTCTCGACCGGCATCAAAACCCCGGTGGGCATCAAGGTCGTGGGCGACAACCTCGACACGTTGCAGGCATTGGGCAAACAAATCGAGGCGGTCATGCGCGGCCTGCCGGGCACGCAAAGCGCGTTTGCCGAGCGCGTTGCCGGCGGCAATTATCTCGATTTTGAAATCGACCGACAGGCCGTTGCGCGTTACGGGCTCACAGTGGGAGACGTGCAGGACATTATCGTGACCGCACTCGGCGGGCAGAACATCACGCATGCTGTCGAGGGCTTGGCGCGCTACCCGATAAATTTGCGCTACGGCCGGGAATTGCGCGACAATTTGCCCGCACTGCGGCGCGTCTTCGTCCCCACGCCCACGGGCGCGCAAATCCCCCTTGGCGAATTGGCTGCGCTCCGCATTCGGAAAGGCCCGCCGAGCATCAAGAGCGAGAACGCCCGCCTCAATGCGTGGATCTACGTGGATATCCGAGACGTGGATGTGGGCACTTATGTCGAAAAAGCGCGGCAGGCGGTCTTGGAGCAGGTGGCAATGCCCCCCGGCTACACCGTGATCTGGAGCGGGCAGTACGAGTACATGCTACGCGCCGAGCAAAAGCTGAAGGTGGTCATACCCGTCACCCTTGCGATCATTTTCATTCTGCTGTACCTGAATTTCAAAACCGTGGCCGAGAGCCTGATCGTCATGCTATCCCTGCCTTTTGCACTGGTCGGCGGGATATGGTTGCTGTATATTTTGGATTACGAGATGAGCATTGCCGTCGGCGTCGGGTTCATCGCACTGGCCGGCCTGGCCGCCGAAACCGGGGTGGTGATGCTGATCTATCTGAATCAGGCGTACGAACGCGAGACACTGACGCGGGCAGACTTGAACCGGGCCATCATCGCAGGCGCGGTGGAGCGCGTGCGGCCCAAGTTGATGACGGTGTTCTCGACAATGGTCGGCCTGTTGCCGATCATGTGGTCCACAGGCACGGGCGCCGAGGCGATGAAACGCATCGCCGCGCCGATGGTCGGCGGGATGGTGTCCTCCACGATCCTGACGCTTTTGGTGATCCCCGCGATTTACGCCTTGTGGAAGGAGAGGCAGTTCAACGAAGGGCGCGAAAAATGAGACCGCGCCTCAACCCATATTTTTTTGGAGGTGTATCATGAAGGTTCGCATTTTTGCCTGGGTGATCGCGTGTGCAATCGGCGCCGCGGCCCATATCGGCTGTTCGGCAAAGTCGGAAGCCACAACCGCCGAAGTGAAGTTGCCGACGCTGCAATGCGCGGTGTGCGTCAACACCGTGGAAACAGCGGTGAAACAGGTCGAGGGCGTGCAAGATGTGCGCGTCGAGCTGAATGCCAAAACCGCAACGGTGACATTCGACGCCAAAGTGACCGATGTGCCCGCATTGGAGCAGGCAATCGTCCAATCGGGGTATGCGGCCAACGACAAACAGGCCGATTCCACAGCCTATCAGCAGTTGCCTAATTGCTGCAAGGTGCCCGATGCGGATGAATAATCCATTTTCGCAATGAAGGGGGAACGCGATGGCCCTTGCAATGACCGAGGAGCAGGCGCGGGATTTTGAGGAAAAGGGATTTGTCGTTTTCGAGGATTTTTTGGCGCAGGCCGAGGTGGATCGGCTCTTGTTGGCGATTGACGAGGTGGCCGAGCGGGTTCGGGCGGCCGAGGGTTTGTGCCCCAGTGATCCGTTTGCCGTGCGGAATGCCTTGTCGCAACACGAGGCGTTTCTCGACTTGATCGACCACCCGCGCATGTTGCCTTTGGTGGTGGATGCGATTGGGTGGAACATCCAGATCAGAACCACGCATTTGGATTATCGCCCGCCGTATCCCGAAGGCATGACGCCCGGCGACGTGGGCGTGGGCAAGGGCGCGGATCAAGAAGCCGGGTATCGCAATGTCGCGTGGCATCCGGATTTGGCGAGCGACACCCTGTTTCTCGCGCCCTCGCTGGACGGGCGGTTGCCGTTCATGGAGATCAAGATTTTTTACGTGCTCTACGACATGACCGAGTCCAACTGCGGCAACTTGTGGTTGGTGCCGGGTAGCCACAAGCGCAAGCCCGAGGAACTGCGCGACGCCGGGCGCGTGGTCAGCCCCGAAGAGGCCGTGGAACTCAAGTTGTGCGCCGGGTCTGCCGTGTTGTGGCGCACAGCGGTCTGGCACTGCGTCGGGCCGAACTTGTCGCGGAAAACCCGGAAGATCATGCATGTGGGCTACCACTACCGCTGGCTGCGCCCAACGGATTACATCGCGCAAGACGAGGCACTCATCCAACGCAGTTCGCCCATTCGACAACAGTTGCTCGGCGCGCTGGCATCCGGCGGCGACCCCCTCGGCCCGGAATCCGAGTTTCACCCCTCGTCTCAATACTGGCTCACAAAAAATGGAGATGACATTCCCCTGCGGGCATGGGCAGAGGAGAGAGGGAAGAGGCAAGACGGGAGAGGCAAGACGGGAGAGGCAAATGCAGTGGTCAGTCCCCGCCCGTTTCCCCATCCGCCCAGCAAGAGGTGAGATGGAAGTTTAGCCACGAGCGGGGTACAACTGGCAACAGCCAGTTCAAAGGCACAAAAACACAAAAAACGAGCAGTGTGTGTAGGGGCGATGCCCTGTGCTTGTCCATCCGCCCCGCCGTGTCTGAATCGCGGATTAAACGGATTACGCAGATTGCGCGGATTACCCCACACCACCCTACCGCAAGCCCTATCCCCAAGTAAGAGGCAAGAAGTAAGAGGCGAGATCCACCCACCGCCCCACCACCGCTTCATCGTTCCCACTCCGCTGTGTCCTTCGCACGCCCTGTCGCCATAGCCCTATCCCCCCGGCCCCCGTTATTCGCTTCGCTCATTGTAGGCTACGCCTGTGCCTACGCGGAAAGGGGGAGCGCATGGCTTTCTTAAAGGTTTGCATCCAGGGCTGTTTTGATGGCTTTGGGCGAATGGATCACGCCATAGAACCCCAAACCCCCCTCGCGCAATCCCTCGCAAAACCTTTCGCCATTCCCCCTTCATCGCAGGACCTATCCCCCCGGCCCCCTTTCCTACAAGGAAAGGGGGAGCGCATGGCTTTCTTGAAGGTTTGCATCCAGGGCTGTTTTGATGGCTTTGGGCGAATGGATCACGCCATGAAAATCCAAAAACCCTTACACACAATCCCTCGCACAACCTCTCGCCATTCCCCCTTCCTCTTAGGAAGGGGGCCAGGGGGTAGGTCCCAATTCCCATCGTCATTTTACCGCTTGACAAACAAGAGCGCGATTCCCTATATTTTTCCCGTTCACCATTGCGATTTTGAACGCGAAGAAAAAGTCGCACCCGGTCTGTGCGACAGCTTTGCAAAGGAGGCTTCAGATGATCACCGCCATTTTCAGCCGCTGTTTGAACCTCATTTGGCGCTATGTTTTTCCAGCCTGTCCCACCGCGAAAAGTGGCGTTCATATCGCCCATCCTCGTCTTGGAGTGCGGTTCTATTTTATTGCAAAACAGCCTGTTACGATGATCAGTACAGTGTACCCCCCCCCCCCCCCCCTCGAGAGGGGGACAAAATGATGCCCCGCTACGCTCACTTGTTGGCCCTGGTCGCGCTGGCCATGCTGGTGGCATCGGGGCCGGCTTTTGCCCAAACCGACTACGACATGAACAACGACGGCTACATTGATGTAGCCAACCTCGCCCAGCTCAATGCCATGCGCTGGGATCTCAACGGCGATGGTGCCATAGACGCAAGTGCCACGACCAGCGATACGACCGCCTACAACGCCGCCTTTCCCAACCGCGTCACCACCAGTAGCGGCCGGATGGGTTGCCCTTCCGGGACCTGCACCGGCTACGAACTGCTCAACAACCTCAACTTTGACGAGAACAGCGATGGCGAAATCACCTCAGCAGACGCCACCTACTGGAACGACGGCGACGGCTGGGTCCCCATCGGCACAGACGCCGCCAGATACACCGGCGATTTCAAGGGCAACGGCTACACTATCGACAACCTGACCATCAACCGCCCCGCCGTCTCTGGAGTGGGATTATTCGGCACCACTGACACCGCCTCCCGCATCGAGTCCGTCGGCGTAACCAACGCCAGTGTTGCAGGAAGCGGATATGCCGGCGCTCTGGTCGGCGCCCTGCGCGGCACAGTCGTCGCCTGCTACTCCACCGGCAACGTTTCGGCGACGACTAGGGTCGCCGGTGGACTGGTCGGATGGACGCCCAACGCGATTACCTCAAGCTACTCCACCGCATCTGTCAGCGGCCCTGAGCACGTCGGCGGACTGCTGGGAGCAAGCCAAGGCGGCTCCGTAACGAACTCCTACTCCATCGGCACGGTTATCGGCACCGGCAGTTCTCCACTCATCGGCGGGTTGATAGGCTCCGGCACGGGCGGCACCGCAAGCTACTGGGACACCCAAACCAGCGGCTGTACATCCGGCGGCACCAACGGTTGCACAACCAGCGCCGGCGGTAGCGGCGTTACCGGCCAGACGACCAGCGCGCTCCAATCCCCCACCGACTACACCCTCATCTTCTCCACCTGGAACGCCAACATCGACGGACAACCCGGCGACGATGATCCGTGGACCTTTGGCGCGGCGGATCAGTATCCGGTCTTGAAATATGCCGGCATGGACACCACCGTGCAGTATAACTTGCAACCGCCGGGCAGGCCGACCAGTGTGACCGTGACGCCAAAAGCGGACACCTTGGACGTGCGTTGGACTGCGGCGAGTTATGCGACAGGGTACAAGGTGCAGTGGAAATCCGGCGATCAGAGCTACGCCGCCTCGCGTGAGGAGACCGTCACAGGGACGCGCTACAAGATCGCCAACTTGCTCGGCGAGACGACCTACACAGTGCGTGTCATTGCCACCAAGACCGGTGCGCCCGATGGCACACCCTCGGCAGAGCAGACCGGCGTTCCCGCCTTGCTGGGCAGTCCGGCTGTGATGGTGGCGGCGAAGGTGGACACGCTGACCGTGACTTGGAATGTGGTGTCCAACGCAACCGGGTATAAGGTACAGTGGAAATCCGGGGTAGCGACTTATCCCACCTCCGATGAGCAGTCCGCCACGCACGGGCAAGCCACCATCGCTGGCGGGGGCACCACGATCCACAAAATTTCTGGGCTGACCACAGGGACGACCTACACGATTCGCGTCATCGCCACGAGTACCAATATCAATTTAGCCGACAGTGTCCCCTCGGACGCAGTCATGGTGACCTTGGCGACCACCAGACCCACCAATGTGCGCGTGACGCCGGGGCCGGCCCAACTCATTGTGGCTTGGACCGAGGCAACCGGCGCGACGGGATACAAGGTGCAGTGGAGGTCCGGTGGACAAAGCTACAACACATCTGATCGCCAGGAGACGGTCTCTGGAGGAAGCACCACGACCTACACGATAGAGAACCTGACTTTTGGCACGACCTACACGGTGCGCGTCACTGCTACCCTGGCAGGTGGGACCGATAGCACGCCCTCGGACGAGGTCATGGGCACGCCCTACGCGATCAATTACGACAGCGATGGCGATGGCCTCATCGACATTAAGACGCTGGCGCAACTGCATGCCATCCGCTGGGATCTCAACGGCGATGGGGTCGTCGCCGATAATGATACCATGAACTACAACGCCGCCTTTCCCAACCGCGTTACCACCAGTAGCGGCCGGATGGGTTGCCCTTCCGGAACCTGCACCGGCTACGAACTGCTCAACAACCTCAACTTCGACGAGAACAACGACAACGAAATCACCGTAGCAGACGCCACCTACTGGAACAGCGGCGCAGGCTGGGCGCCCATCGGCAACAGTGCGACGAAATACACCGGCACCTTCCACGGCAACGACTATACCATCTCCAACCTGTTTATCAACCGCTCTGCCGACGACATCGGGCTGTTCGGCTTTGCCGCGGACGGTACGATCCGCAATTTGAGCCTGGTGAACGCCAATGTGACCGGCAATTCTGAAACCGCAGTCCTTGTTGGCGAAGGCAACAGGCTCCATCTCATGCACATCCGCGTTACCGGACAGGTCAGCGGGTATGCACGAAGCGGCGGCTTGGTGGGCTGGCTGCGGCACGGTAGCTCGACCATTACCGCCTGTCGTTCCGAGGTGGACGTCACTGGGTCTAATATAAGCATCGGCGGCTTGGTGGGCTGGAGTCGCGGCACGATAACCGCTAGCTATGCTACCGGCGCAGTCAGCGGCACTACTTACGTCGGCGGCCTGGTGGGCTTCCACGGCAACTTTGGTAGCCCGAAGGCCATCATACGCGCCAGCTATGCCACCGGCGTAGTCAGCGGCAACTATAGAACCGGTGGCCTGGTCGGTGCCAACTTCTATTCCAGCACGATAACCGGTAGCTATGCCATCGGCCCGGTCAGTGCTCCTTCACAGGTTGGTGGCCTGGTCGGTCTCAACAGTAGTTCAACAATTACCCATAGCTACTACGATAGTACCACCTCTAAACGTAGCGACACCGGACGCGGTGCTCCCCAGACCACCGCCGGTCTCCAAGGCCCCACGGGTTATACCGGCATCTACATAATGAATTGGGACCTGAACCTGGACAGGCAACCGGGCGGCGATGATCCGTGGACCTTTGGCAAGACGGATCAGTATCCGGTCTTGAAGTATGCCGGCATGGACACCACCGCGCAATTTGCAATGCAACCGCCGGGCATTCCGACAAGTGTGACAGTAACGCAAAAAGCGGACACCTTGGACGTGCGTTGGACTGCGGCGAGTTATGCGACGGGGTACAAGGTGCAGTGGAAATCCGGCACGCAGAGCTACGATACCGCCTCGCGTGAGGCCACCACCACGGGGACGCGCCACAAGATTCCCAACTTGACGTTTGGGACGACCTACACAGTGCGTGTCATTGCCACCAAGACCGGTGCCCGCGATGGCACACCCTCAGCAGAGCAATCCATCTTTATCGTGTCCACGCTGGACAGTCCGCCTGTGATGGCGAGTGCGAAGGTGGACACGCTGACCGTGACTTGGAATGCGGTGTCCAACGCAACCGGGTATAGGGTGCAGTGGAAATCCGGGGTAGCGACTTATCCCACCTCCGATCTGACGTCCGCCGCCACGCACGGGCAAGCCACCATCGCAGGCGGGAGCACCACGACCTACAAAATCTCCAATGTGACCGCAGGGACGACTTACACGATTCGCGTCATCGCCACGAGTACCAATCTCAATATCGCCGACAGTGACCCTTCGGAGGAAGTCATGGTAACTGCGGCGACAAACAAGCCCACCAATGTGCGCGTGACGCCGGGGCATTTCCAACTCCTTGTGGCTTGGACCGAGGCAACTGGCGCGACGGGATACAAGATACAGTGGAAGTCCGGGCAACAGGCATACAACACATCTGATCGCCAGGAGACGGTCTCTGGAGGAAGCACCACGACCTACACGATAGAGAACCTGACTTTTGGCACGACCTACACGGTGCGCGTCACTGCTACCCTGGCAGGTGGGACCGATAGCACGCCTTCGGACGAGGTCATGGGCACGCCCCAAGGGATCGATTACGATGGCGATGGCGATGGCCTCATCGACATTGAGACGCTGGCGCAACTGCATGCCATCCGCTGGGATCTCAACGGCGATGGTGCCATAGACGCAAGTGCCTCAACCAGCGATACGACCGCCTACAACGCCGCCTTTCCCAACCGAGACATCACCAGCAACGTCCGGATGGGTTGCCCTTCCGGGACCTGCACCGGCTACGAACTGCTCAACAACCTCGACTTTGACGAGAATGGCGACGGCGAAATCACTTCAGCAGACGCCACCTACTGGAACAACGGCGACGGCTGGCTACCCATCGGCACAAACGCCGCCAGATACACCGGCGATTTCAAGGGCAACGGCTACACTATCGACAACCTGACCATCAACCGACCCGCCGTCGTTGAAGTGGGATTATTCGGCAATGCCGACACCGCCTCCCGCATCGAGTCCGTCGGCATAACCAACGCCAGTGTTGCGGGAGGCGAATATGCCGGCGCTCTGGTCGGTGCCCTGCGCGGCACAGTCGTCGCCTGCTACTCCACCGGCAGCGTTTCGGCGACGACTAGGACCGCCGGCGGACTGGTCGGATGGACGCCCAACGCGATTACCTCAAGCTACTCCACCGCATCCGTCAGCGGCCCTGAGCACGTCGGCGGACTGCTGGGAGCAAGCCAAGGCGGCACCGTAACGAACTCCTACTCCATCGGCACGGTTATCGGCACCGGCAGTTCTCCACTCGTCGGCGGGTTGATAGGCTCCGGCACGGGCGGCACCGCAAGCTACTGGGACACCCAAACCAGCGGCTGTACATCCGGCGGTAGCAACGGTTGCACAACCAGCGCCGGCGGTAGCGGCGTTACCGGCCAGACGACCAGCGCGCTCCAATCCCCCACCGGCTACACCCTCATCTTCTCCACTTGGAACGCCAACCTCGACGGACAACCCGGCAACGACGAGCCGTGGACCTTTGGCAAGACAGATCAATATCCCGTGTTGAAATATGCCGGCATGGACACCACCGTGCAGTATAACTTGCAACCGCCGGGCATTCCGACAAGTGTGACCGTAACGCCAAAAGTGGACACCTTAGGATGTGCGTTGGCGTGCGTCGAGTTATGCGACGGGGTACAAGGTGCAGTGGAAATCCGGCGATCAGAGCTACGCCGCCTCGCGTCAGGGGATCGTCACGGGGACGCGCTACAAGATCCCCAACTTGCTCGGCGAGACGACCTACACAGTGCGTGTCATTGCCACCAAGACCGGTGCGCCCGATAGCACACCCTCGGCAGAGCAGACCGGCGTTCTCGCCTTGCTGGGCAGTCCGGCTGTGATGGTGGCGGCGAAGGTGGACACGCTGACCGTGACTTGGAATGTGGTGGACGATGCCACCGGGTATAAGGTGCAGTGGAAATCCGGGGCAACGACTTATCCCACCTCCGATTCTCAGGCCGCCACGCACGGGCAAGCCACAATCTCTGACGGGCGCACCACGACCTACAAAATTTCTGGGCCGACCGCAGGGACGACCTACACGATTCGCGTCATCGCCACGAGTACCAATATCAATTTAGCCGACAGTGCCCCCTCGGAGGAAGTCATGGTGACCTCGGCGACAACCAAACCCACCAATGTGCGCGTGACGCCGGGGCCGGTCCAACTCATTGTGGCTTGGACCGAGGCAACCGGTGCGACGGGATACAAGGTGCAGTGGAAGTCCGGACAACAGACCTACAACACCTCTTCTCGCCAGGAGACGGT
This sequence comes from Candidatus Latescibacterota bacterium, assembly GCA_965204745.1. GTDB lineage: Bacteria > Latescibacterota > UBA2968 > UBA2968 > UBA2968 > VXRD01. Next base: position 5,300,778 of record OZ242010.1, on the reverse strand, counting down.
CTCTGGAGGGAGCACCACGACCTATACGATAGAGAACCTGACTTTTGGCACGACCTACACCGTGCGCGTCCTTGCTACCCTGGCAGGTGGGATGGATAGCACGCCCTCGGACGAGGTCATGGGCACGCCCCAAGGGTTCAATTACGACAGCGATGGCGATAGCCTCATCGACATTGAGACGCTGGCGCAACTGCATGCCATCCGCTGGGATCTCAACGGCGATGGGATCGTCGCCGATAGTGATATCACGAACTACAACGCCGCCTTTCCCAACCGCGACACCACCAGCAACGTCCGGATGGGTTGTCCTTCCGGGACATGCACCGGCTACGAACTGCTCAACAACCTAAATTTCGACACCGACGGGAGCGGGAGCGTCACCTCTGCCGACACCTACCCCAACTGGTCGCCCATCGGAGGCACCTACTCAACCACGTTCAAGGGCAATAACAAGACCATCTCCAACCTGCACATCAACCGTGGTCAGGATGATGTTGGGCTGTTCGGCCGTGTCAGCGGCAACATTTCCGGTCTGGGGCTGAAAAGTGTCAATGTAAGAGGCAGAAATCAAGTGGGTGGGTTGGTCGGTAATCAGGTGGGTGGTCGCATCCTGGGCTGTTATGTCACGGGTCGCGTTGAGGGTACTGGTCACGATGTGGGCGGTTTAGCGGGTGAATCAAACGGTAATAATACCGTCATCGCGGCCAGCTATGCCAATGCTGAGGTCTCCGGAGGGCGGATTCATGACGGGGCCGGCGGTTTGGTGGGCAGACTAAAGGCTACGGTGATAGCGTCCTACGCTATCGGGCCGGTGACTGGAAATTTCAGGGTCGGCGGTTTGGTGGGGAGGTTGGACATTTCTCCTAGTTCGGTTAGTACCAGCTATGCCACGGGGACAGTCACTGGGCGCAGACATGACTCCAGCCAACTAGGCGGATTGATCGGGTTTGCACAATCCGGAGTGTCCCATAGTTACTGGGATAGGGAAAGTAGTGGTCGCTCATCCAGTGCTCGCGGCACGAGCCAGACCACCAGCGCGTTGCGGTCAGAAACGGATTACAACGGCATCTACGCCAACTGGAATGTGGATGTCGATGGCAGGCCTGGCAGTGACAACCCGTGGACCTTTGGCGCGGCGGATCAGTATCCGGTGTTGAAATATGCCGGCATGGACACCACCGCACAATTTGCAATGCAACCGCCGGGCATTCCGACAAGTGTAACCGTGACGGTGCAAAGGGACACCTTGGACGTGCGTTGGACTGCGCCGAGTAATGCGACGGGATACAAGGTGCAGTGGAAAGCCGGCGCGCAGAACTACGCCGTCTCGCGTGAGGCCATCACCACGGATACGCGCTACAAGATCGCCAACTTGATCGGCGGGACGACTTACACAGTGCGTGTCATTGCCACCAAGACCGGTGTCCGCGATGGCCGGCCCTCGGCAGAGCAGACCGGCGTTCCCCTGCTGGGTAGCCCGACGGGTGTGGAGGTGAATGCGAAGGTGGACACGCTGACCGTGACTTGGAATGCGGCGAACGGAGCAACCGGCTACAAAGTGCAGTGGAAATCCGGGTCAGAGACTTATTCCGCCGCCGATGAGGAGTCCGCCACGCACGGGCAAGCCACAATCTCTGGCGGGCGCACCACGATCCACAAAATTTCTGGGCTGACCCCAGGGACGACCTACGCGATTCGCGTCATCGCCACGCGTACCAATGTAGCCGACAGTGCCCCCTCGGAGGAAGTGATCACCCTTCTCACGCTGGGTAGCCCAACGGGTGTGGAGGTGAGTGCGAAGGTGGACACGTTGACCGTGACCTGGAATGCGGTGCCCCTCGCAACCGGGTATAAGGTGCAGTGGAAATCCGGGTCAGAGACTTATCCCGCCGCCGATGAGGAGTCCGCCACGCATGGGCAAGCCACTATCGCTGGCGGGCGCACCACGATCCACAAAATTTCTGGGCTGACCCCAGGGACGACCTACGCGATTCGCGTCATCGCCACGCACACCACAACGGCCGGCAACAGTGCCCCTTCGGAGGAAGTCATGGTGACCTCGGCGACCACCAAGCCCACCAATGTGCGCGTGACGCCGGGGCCGGGCCAACTCATTGTGGCTTGGACCGAGGCAACCGGCGCGACGGGATACAAGATACAGTGGAAGTCCGGTGTACAAAGCTACAACACATCTGATCGCCAGACGACGGTCTCTGGGATGAGCACTACGACCCACACGATAGAGAACCTGACCTTTGGCACGACCTACACGGTGCGCGTCACTGCTACCCTGGCAGGTGGGACCGATAGCACGCCCTCGGACGAGGTCATGGGCACGCCCCAAGCGATCAATTACGACAGCGATGGCGATGGCCTCATCGACATTAAGACGCTGGCGCAACTGCATGCCATCCGCTGGGATCTCAACGGCGATGGGGTCGTCGCCGATAATGATACCATGACCTACAACGCCGCCTTTCCCAACCGCGTCACCACCAGTAGCGGCCGGATGGGTTGCCCTTCCGGGACCTGCACCGGCTACGAACTGCTCAACAACCTCGACTTTGACGAGAATGGCGATGGCGAAATCACCCAAGCAGACGCCACCTACTGGAACAACGGCGACGGCTGGCTACCCATTGGCACAGACGCCGCCAGATACACCGGCGATTTCAAGGGCAACGGCTACACTATCGACAACCTGACCATCAACCGACCCTCCGTCGTTGAAGTGGGATTATTCGGCAACGTCGACACCGCCTCCCGCATCGAGTCCGTCGGCATAACCAACGCCAGTGTTGCGGGAGGCGAATATGCCGGCGCTCTGGTCGGCGCCCTGCGCGGCACAGTCGTCGCCTGCTACTCCACCGGCAACATTTCGGCGACGACTAGGACCGCCGGCGGACTGGTCGGATGGACGCCCAACGCGATTACCTCAAGCTACTCCACCGCATCCGTCAGCGGCCCTGAGCACGTCGGCGGACTGCTGGGAGCAAGCCAAGGCGGCACCGTAACGAACTCCTACTCCACCGGCGTGGTTACTCGCTCCAGCGGAACGCTAACAACCATCGGCGGGTTGATAGGCTCCGGCACGGGCGGCACCGCAAGCTACTGGGACACCCAAACCAGCGGCTGTACATCCGGCGGCAGCAACGGTTGCACAACCAGCGCCGGCGGTAGCGGCGTTACCGGACTGACGACCAGCGCGCTCATAAGCCCCACCACCTACGGTGCCACCAGCAACGACACCTACTACGGCTGGAACGCCAACCTCGACGGACAACCCGGCAACGACGATCCGTGGACCTTTGGCGCGGCGAATCAGTATCCGGTCTTGAAATATGCCGGCATGGACACCACCGTGCAGTATAACTTGCAACCGCCGGGCATTCCGACAAGTGTGACAGTAACGCCAAAAGCGGACACCTTGGACGTGCGTTGGACTGCGGCGAGTTATGCGACGGGGTACAAGGTGCAGTGGAAAGCCGGCGCGCAGAGCTACGCCGCCTCACGTCAGGGGATCGTCACAGGGACGCGCTACAAGATCCCCAACTTGCTCGCCGAGACGACCTACACAGTGCGTGTCATTGCCACCAAGACCGGTGCGCCCGATGGCATGCCCTCGGCAGAGCAGACCGGCGTTCCCGCCTTGCTGGGCAGTCCGGCTGTGATGGTGGCGGCGAAGGTGGACACGCTGACCGTGACTTGGAATGCGGTGAACGATGCAACTGGGTATAAGGTGCAGTGGAAATCCGGGGTAGCGACTTATCCCACCGCCGATCTGGCGTTGGCCACGCACGGGCAAGCCACAATCGCTGGCGGGAGCACCACGATCCACAAAATTTCTGGGCTGACCGCAGGGACGACTTACACGATTCGCGTCATCGCCACGAGTACCAATATCAATGTAGCCGACAGCGCTCCTTCGGACGCAGTCATGGTGACCTTGGCGACAAATAAACCCACCAATGTGCGCGTGACGCCTGGGCCGGGCCAACTCATTGTGGCTTGGACCGAGGCAACCGGCGCGACGGGCTACAAGGTGCAGTGGAAGTCCGGTGGACAAAGCTACAACACCTCTTCTCGCCAGGAGACGGTCTCTGGAGGCAGCACCACGACCTACACGATAGAGAACCTGACGATAGGGACGCCCTACACAGTGCGCGTCCTTGCCACCCTGGCAGGTGGGACCGATAGCACGCCCTCGGACGAGGTCATGGGCACGCCCCCGGGGATCAATTACGACAGGGATGGCGATGGCCTCATCGACATTAAGACGCTGGCACAACTGCATGCCATCCGCTGGGATCTCAACGGCGATGGGATCGTCGCCGATAGTGATACCATGAACTACAACGCCGCCTTTCCCAACCGCGACACCACCAGCAATGTCCGGATGGGTTGCCCTTCTGGGACCTGCACCGGCTACGAACTGCTCAACAACCTCAACTTTGACGAGAATGGCGACGACGAAATCACCTCAGCAGACGCCACCTACTGGAATGGCAGCGCGGGTTGGCAACCCCTCGGGACTTACACCGGTACGCTCAAGGGCAATAACAAGACGATCTCCAACCTGTATATCAACCGTGGCGGTCAGAATGATGTTGGGCTGTTCCGGGATATCACGGGCACTGTTTCCGGTCTTGGGCTCCGCAATGTGGATGTCAGAGGCAACCTCGCCGTGGGAGGACTCACCGGCAATCAGCGCGGGGGTGCCATCACGGGTTGTTATGTCACCGGTCGCGTTCGGGGGTCTGGCAGTTACGGCTTGGGCGGTCTGGTGGGGCATTCTCATACCGGTGCCAACCGCCGCATCAGTGCTAGCTATTCCGTTGCGGCTGTGACGGCCTTAGGGAGTGGGGCCAATTTCTGGGTCGGTGGTCTGGTGGGGTGGCAGAACGGCGGGACGATTATCGCGTCCTATGCGACGGGCGCGGTCACGGTTACTGGGAGCGGCACGAAAGGCGGGTTGGTGGGGCGCCTCGAGAGTAGCGGTGAAGTGACGGCCAGTTATGCGACAGGTCAGGTCACTGGTGACGGCACGAAAGGCGGGTTGGTGGGTAGCACATCTGGCACAGTGACCAATAGCTACTGGGACAGTGACCGGAGCGGCATTGCCGGGGGCAAGACCACCCGCGATCTCCAGAGCCCGAGCACTTACGGTGCCACCAACAGCGACACCTACTACAACTGGAACCTAAATGTGGACAGCGATACCAACACGGGCGACGCAGTGGGCAAAGACGATCCGTGGACCTTTGGCGCGGCGGATCAGTATCCGGTCTTGAAGTATGCCGGCATGGACACCACCGTGCAATTTCAACTCCAACCCGCGGTAGTGACGTTGACCCTGACGCCCTCGTCGATCTCGGAAAGCGGCGGGATGAGTACCGTGACCGCGACGCTGACACGGTCGTGGAGCACGGCGACGACGATCACGGTGCGCCCTGTGACCGGTGCTTACACGGTGGGGATGGATTCGACGATCACCATCGCGGCAGGGCAAACCGCGAACGCGTCGGATACGGTGGTCATCACAGCGGTGGACAACACCCGAGACGAACTTAATCGCGACGTGACCGTGTCCGTTGTATCAGCCAACGCCCAGGGCAGTGTGGTCCTCCCGACTGCAATAACGATCACCGATGATGACCCGCAACCGAGGCTCTCGATCAGTTCGCCGAGTGCGGTTGAGGGCACTGCCCTGACGTTCACCGTTAGATTGAATGCGGTGAGCGGCAAGGAGGTGACGGTGGCGTATGCAGACGCGGGCACGGGCACCGCGACTTCGGGGACGGATTACTCCACACTTACCGCAGGAACCCTGACCTTCGCGGCGGGCACGACCAGCCAGACTATCGCTGTTTCTGTGAGCGACGACGGGGATGATGAGCCGAACGAGACCGTGATCGTGACGCTGAGCAGTGCGACCAATGCGACCATAAGCACGGCGCAAGGCACAGGGACGATTATCGATGACGATGGCATGCCTGCGCTGAGTATCGGTTCGCCAAGCGTGATTGAAGGCGCGACCGGCGCGACCCTAACCTTTCGGGTGTACCTACGCCCGGCGCACACGGCACAAGTGACAGTGGGGTATGCAGACGCGGGCACGGGCACCGCGACTTCGGGGACGGATTACACCGCGCTTACCGCGGGGACCCTGACCTTCACGGTAGGCGATACCATCCAGACCATCCCTGTTTCTGTGACCGACGACTCGGATGATGAGCAGAACGAGACCGTGATCGTGACGCTGAGCAGTGCGACCAATGCGACCATAAGCACGGCGCAAGGCACAGGGACGATTATCGATGACGAAACCTCGAGTGCCAACTTGGATGTGGATGGCGATGGCCGGGTGAGATTGTTCTCGGATATAATCCTGGTCATTCGATATGTCCTCTTCTTCCGGGAAGAGGCCCTCCTCAGAGGGAACGTCATCGAGCCAACTGCCACGCGCACGACCGCTCAAGAAATTGAACCCTACCTCGACACGTTGGTCAATCAGAACATTCTCGATGTGGATGGCGATGGCGATGTGAGGCTGTTCTCGGATATAATCCTGATCATTCGATACGTCCTCTTCTTCCGGAACGAGGCCCTCCTCAGAGGGAACGTCATTGAGCAAAATGCTACGCGCACGACCGCTCAAGCCATTGAACCCTACATCCGAAGCCTCTATCCCGACTCCCACTTCCAATGAAAGCCTGTTCCCTGACCGCCACAGATGAAGATGGCGATGGCGATGTGAATTTCGCCGACTTCTTGACCTTTGCCAGCAAGTTCGGCTCGCGACTCGGCCAGGAGCGATATGACCCCCGGTGCGATGGCGATGGCGATGGCGAGATTGGATTCGACGATTGCTTCATCTCCGCCGATAGCTTTGGTACCTAAGGCTGAACGACGAAAGATGCAAACAAACAAAAGCCCGGGTTCACAGTGAACTCGGGCTTTACTTTTTACGACCTACCCCCCTGGCCCCGTTACTCGCTACGCTTCGTTGTAGGCTACGCCTGTGCCTACGAGGAAGATACAAGGGGGGAATAACATCTCTCCGTTGCGGGGAAGAGCAGGAGGAGGGGCATCCATCGTTCGTTTTAAGACAAATTCAAGGGCGATTCTATAATGGATGACTCGTTCATGTCTTTGGATGATGGGTTGCGGCTTGCTTCTTACTCGCTTTCTACTCTTAATTCGCATTGACAACTGACAACTGACAACTGACAACTTCCCTCCGTGATGGCGTTCGATTTCGCCTCTCAACCGCAACGGGGTTCGTGCGACAGACACGAACCCCGCTGGTCATGGTTGAGATGTTGCGGACATTTATTCTTCGATGCCCACTTTGACCCCGCGTTTCTTCAGGGCCGGAACATGCGTGTTGATCGCCGCTTCGTCCAATGGGTTGTTTCTGAGGTTCAGGGTGCTCAGTGCGCTCAAGCCCGCCACGGGCGAGATGTCGCCGACCTTGTTGTTGTTGATATTCAAGGTTTTCAGCTTCGCCAAGCCCGAGAGGGGCGCGAGGTCCATAATTTTGGTGCTGTTGAGATTCAGCGATACCAGTTCCGCCATCCCGGACAGGGATGCGAGGTCCGAGATGCCGGTGTTGTTCAGATTGAGGTTCCGCAACATGGTCGCGCCTGCTAGCGGCTCGATGTCCATGATTTTTTTGTTTCCGGCAAGCGTCAGGATTCTCAACTTGGTCGCGCCAGACAAGGGCGACAGATCGGCTACCTCGTTGTTGCTGAGGCGCAGGGTTCGCAGGTTCATCAGCCCGGCCAGCGGCGCGAGGTCCATAACCGAGGTGGCGCGGTCGAGGTCCAGCACCCTCAACTTGGTGAGGCCAGACAGGGGCGACAGGTCGGATATGTCGTTGCTATTGGCGCGCTTTTCCTCCACGCGCGCGTCGCCGAGGTCCAAATGTGCCAGATTGGTGGCGTGCTCTAATCCGGTCAAATCGCCAATGCCTGCATTCGGCGCGACGAGGCGCGTCACCATGGCCATATCAGCCGTGGTGATCGCCTCATCACTCGCCTTTTTCAAAGAATCCGCGATCACCGCGCGCAGATTGGCGTCGGGGATGGTGACGGTTTTTTTTTCGTGCATTTTGTGATGGCCGGCATCGCTTGCGCCATAGCCGGCAAAACACACAACGAGGAAGAGCAGGGCAAAGAGTGGATGTCGATACGTCATGGGAATTTCCTCCGGGGGTGAATGAGACAAAAAATAAACAGACCTGATGCTACAACTACTCGCGTGATGCTGCAACTGCTCGCTTGGGATTTCCGTCCATAAGCCTCCTTTCTGCGAGGGATCGTTGCTCGCCATTGACCGCACGCCGCGCATGCGATGGGATGTATGTCAAAGTTCATCGACCAACTTAATACCCGAGATGACCTTTGGCAAGGGATAAAAGGAGAGGCAACACCTCGTCTGAATCGCGGATTAAACAGATTGCGCGGATTGGGGCGTTCAGGTGGGGCAAAGAGAAAAGCAGGTTATACCAATTTGATTTTTTATTTTTCTATCACTATTTTAATTTTTAGGTCGTGTTGACATTTTATTTTTTATGTTACGCACAGATTAGCAAATGTGTTGCTTGCTCATTTAATGCGTTTGGTCCTTTGATGGCTTAGGTTGCTCTGATGGCGTTGCGCGAGGGGACCTATCCCCCGGCCCCTTTCCTACGAGGAAAGGGGAGTAAAGTCCCTTTGATGGCTTATATCTCTAGTTGCTCTGATGGCATTGACCGAGGGCATAAAGCGATTAAAAATCCCTCACACCATCCCCTCGCAAAACCTCTCGTCATTCCCCCTTCCTCGCAGGCACAGGCGTAGCCTACAACGAAGCGTAGCGAGTAACGGGGCTAGGGGGTAGGTCCCCCTCGCAAAACCCATCCGCGTTCCCCCCTTCCTCTAAGGAAGGGGGGCTAGGGGGGTAGGTCCCGATGTTGCTTTGCTCCTAAATGTCAACAGAACCTAGTGACTTTTTTTCGATCAGAGGAGATTCCCATGAACTTAAAGGGCCAGCGCGTTTTGGTGATGGGGTTGGGCGTGTTTGGCGGGGGTGTGGGGGCCGTGCGGTTTTTGGTGCGCGAAGGCGCCGTGGTCACAGTGACGGATTTGCGGTCGGAGAGGGAACTGGGCGCATCCGTGCGCACGCTGGATGGGTTGCCCGTGGCATTTGTGTTGGGCGGGCACGAGGAGGCGGATTTTCGGAACGCGGATTTGATCGTCGCCAATCCCGCAGTGCCCCGGTCATCGCGGTTTTTGCAGGTCGCGGAATCCGCAGGTGTGCCCATCACGTCTGAAATCTGTCTGTTTGTCGAACGCTGTCCCGCGCCGGTGATCGGCATCACGGGCAGCAGTGGCAAGACCACCACCACGTCGCTCTTGGGCGACATGCTCAAGCGCGAGGATGGGCGCGCCCTAATCGGCGGCAACATCGGCGGGTCATTGTTGGACGCGCTGGACATCCTGCATGGCGATGCCACCATCCCGGTTGTGCTGGAGTTGTCGAGCTTTCAACTCGACCGACTGGGCGAGTTGCCGTGGAGCCCGCACATTGCCGTGCTCACCAATTTCGCGCCCAATCACCTCGACGTTCACGGGTCATTAAAAGCGTATCGCAAGGCCAAACAGCAGATCACCGCGCACCAAAGCCGCGGCGATTGGGCCGTCGTCAATGGGGAAGACGCCGAAGTGTCTCGCTGGCCGGGCAATGGGCAACGCGTGGTCTTTGCCATTGAAGGCGATGGGCAGGTCTTTGTGCGCGATGGCAAAATCCAACACGCGCTCCGGGGCTCGGCGCGAACAATCTGTTCTGCAAATGAGTTGTCCTTGCGCGGTCAGCACAACCTCGCCAACGCACTCGCAGCCACGGGCGCGGCGCTATTATGCGGCGTAGCCGAGACGGACATCGCCGAAACACTGCACATGTTTGAAGGCGTGCCCCACAGATTGGAACAGGTGGCCGAGATCGACGGCGTTCTCTATGTGAACGATTCAATCGCCACAACCCCGGACCGCACGCAAACAGCACTCGAGGCATTTGACAAGCCCATCGTGCTCATCGCCGGGGGATACGATAAGGGCATCGCGTTTGACGAGTTGGGACCCGCGATAGCAGAACAAGTGGCGCACCTGATTGTGATGGGCGAAACCGGTGACGCCATCGCAGACGCGACAAAGGGTGTGACCGCCATCCATCGGGTCGAAAATTTGGCCGCGGCAATGGCATGCGCGACCCGCTTGGCACAACCCGGGGATGTGGTCTTGCTATCGCCTGCGTCTGCGAGTTACGACCAATTTCGGAATTTTGAAGAACGCGGCGAGCGATTCCGCGCCTGGGTGGACAAATTGAAACGGGCATCAAATTCATGATGCCCGTCGTTGTTGGAATGCACAATGTTATGCCCCTCCCATTTCGGGGAGGGGAGACCTCATTCCCCCTTGTATCTTTGGACGAGCACGGGGGCATCGCCCCTACAACAGGGGGTGGGCGGGGCGGACTGACAACTGACAACTGACAACTTGAGAGGAACAGCGCGGTGGCCTTCTCCCGTCTTGCCTCTTGCCTCTTCCGTCTTGCCTCTTGCCTTTGAACGGCTATCGCAGGTACACCGTGCCTTTCACTTTTCCGTATAAGGCATCAGCTTCCTGCCTCTGGTGGGATGGCGCAATTTGCGGAGTGCTTTTTCCTTGATCTGCCGCACCCGTTCGCGCGTGAGGCGGTATCGCCTGCCGATTTCTTCGAGCGTCATTTCCACGCCGGATTCCAACCCAAAATAGAGGCAGATAACCTCGCGCTCGCGTTCCTCAAGCGTGCTCAATGCGCGGGTGATTTCCTTTTTGAGGGTATTTCGCATGATCAGCGCATCGGGCGACTCTTGCGAGTCATCGGCCATCAGGTCGAGGAGGCTGTTTTCATCCTCGCCGCCAAAAGACGCATCCAACGACAAAACGCGCTGCCCACTGGTGAGGGTCTCCGTCACCTGCTCGACTGGAATGCCCAATTCTTCGGCGATCTCTTCCAGAGATCGCATCGACGTCTGCCCGGTCGCGCAACGCGCGATGCGCCTGAGCAAATCCACGCGGTTGAGCGGCAGGCGCACCACGCGGGAATGTTCTGCCAAGGTTTGCAAAATGGACTGGCGAATCCACCAGACAGCGTAAGAGATAAACTTAAACCCTCGGCTGCCGTCAAAACGCTCTGCCGCGGTGATCAGCCCGACATTGCCCGCGCTGATGAGATCGACAATCGGCACGCCTTGATTTTGATATTCGTACGCCACAGTGATGACAAAGCGCAGATTGGCTTCGATGAGTTTTGCACGCGCTTCGCGGTCGCCCTTGCGAATGCGCGCAGAGAGCCGCACTTCCTCTCGTGCAGAGAGCGGTTGAGACGCGGCCACGTCTTCGAGATAGCGATGCAAGGCATCTTTGGAAACGATTGTCGTAGGCAAGGCAATCACCTCATTGAAGGGGGAGTGAGAGGCATTGGGTTTTGCGATATATAGGACTTCTGCCAAAAGAGTCAAGCAAAAAACAGGGGCGAATGTGGCGCGTCTTTAGCCCTATATGTCTTCTCGGAACTTCCAATACGGCTTATATGATTTTTTTCTTGGCCTACACCTCAACCCGTCCCTACGACTGATGGGACTGACAACTGACAACTGACTATGCCTCACTCCCAAACCATCGGCCTCATCCTCGGGCCTGTCCTGTTCCTGCTCATCCTCCTCTTGCCCGGCGACCTCATCCCATCCGCACGGTTGGCCCTCGCGTTGACTGCGCTGACCGTTATCTTCTGGACGTTTGAACCCGTCCCGATCTCCTACACCGCCATTTTCGTCCTCGCGCTCTTTCCGCTTTTGGATGTTCTGCCCTTTGAAACCGCGTTTCAAGGTTTTTCCGGCAAAGCCGTGTGGCTCGTTTTTGCGGGCATGGCCTTGAGCTTGGGCATCACGGAAACCCCGCTGGGCGCGCGACTGGCTCAATTCGTGCTCAACCGCGTGGATAGGTATTGGCAACTCGTCTTGGGCCTGCACATCCTCGGCGTGGCTATGGCATTGCTGATTCCCTCTGGGGTCGTGCGCGTCCTCATCATGATGCCGATAGTCGTTGCCCTGCTCAAAACCCTTGGGGAAGTGCCCGGTTCAAAGGTCAGCGCGGGCCTCGTCCTCTCCCTGACTTGCGCCACGTATTACAGCGGCACGGGCATTCTGACGGCCAGCGTGCCCAATTTGGTCATCCTCGGCGTGCTCGAATCGCGCGACCTCTCGGTCTATTGGAGCGCGTGGGCGTATTATCTCTTTCCCATCATCGGGCTGTTGCGCGTTGCCTTGCTCTACGGCCTCATCTCGTTGCTGTTTCGCCCTGCGCGACAACCCGATCTCTCGCGTCGCCCGCCCGCGGATGTGCCCGCACGGATCACCCGAGCCGAGAAAAAGGTGCTCGGCATTCTCATCGCCGGGATGGTCATGTGGACGACGGACGCGATGCACGGCATCCATCCGGTCTATGTGGGCCTGGGCCTCGTGCTCCTCTGCTATTTGCCCGGCTGGGGCCCTCTGCCTTTTGACACCCTCAAAAAAGTCAATTTTCCCCTGCTCATCTTCATTTCCTCGATCTTTGCGATAGGTCATGCACTCGAACAGTCTGGCCTCAACCGCGCGCTCGCGTCCGCGTTCATCCCCCATCTCCAAACCCTCGACACCCCGACTGCCCAACTCGCGCTCATGGCCTGCTTGGCTGTGCCCTTTGATTTTTTGATGGATACCGCTGCGGTCGGCGGGGTGCTCGCTCCGGTTTTGCTCGACCTCGGCCCGCAACTCGGCCTATCGCCCCTGCCCGTCGCGCTCAGCCTGGCTATCGGCACGGGCGTGGTTTTCATCCCCTATCAAAGCGCGCCCTTTATTATTGCGTACGGATTTCGCTACGCCCGAATGGGACAATTTGTCCTCGTCATGTCCCTGATTTCCGCGCTCACGCTCGCGGTACTGCTTCCCCTAACCCTGCGCTACTGGCGGGCGATTGGGTTTATTTGACGCAGCGATAATTTTTCGTTCAAGAGTTGCCGAGACAAACAAACTTTCTGCGGAAAGAAAACCCTGACGAGGCACTGGGCTCCTGTTGCTGAAAGCCAAAAATAAAAGGCGAGAGATCGATCTGATCTCTCGCCTTAAACTAATATGGCCCTTCCCCGCAACGGGGAGTGTATCACCTGACCCTCGCAAATTTCTGCAACCGCTGTCCCTGCCCCTCTGTGCCGATTTCGGCGACGTAGATGCTACCCTCGTCATCCACGCACAGGCCGTGCGGGGATTGCACCGCGCTCGGGTCTGCAAATCGGCAGATCAATTCGCCGTCCGGAGACCAAACGCTGACGCGCCCGCCGCCGCCTTGCTCGGCCACGTAAATCGCATTGTCATCGGTGATCCACACGTCGCCCGGCATCATCAAATCGGTCCAGGCCTCGATGAATTTGCCCTCTGGATCGAAAACCTGAATGCGACTGTTCTCGCGGTCACACACCAAAACCCGCCCCGTCTTATCGCAACCGATGTTGTGAACCAATGAGAATTGCCCGGGGCCATGCCCGGCTTCGCCCCACGTTGCCAAGTGCTCGCCGCCGCGCGAGTACTTGTGGACGAGCATATTGGCGTAGCCGTCCGACACGTAAAACGACTCGCCATCGGGCGCGAACGCGACGCCGGTGGGCATGTTGTATTCCCCGCGGCGAAAGGCCGGAGAGGGCACGCCGCGGTTGCCCCATTCGCGTTCCAACTCACCCAAGCGGGTATAACGCCTAACGATGTGCTGGTAAGAATCGGTCAAAAACACCTTGTCTTCTGGGTCGATGAAAATGCCGTGCGATTGGCTGATCAGGTTCGGGGAAATCCCAAAATCGCCATATCCCCAAGACGTGATGAAATTGCCGGCTTTGTCAAACACGATCACCGGGTGAACCCCGCGCGTAAATGCGTAAATGCGCCCCTGCGAATCCACCGCGGCGTCCGACACCTGCGTGAACACCCAGCCCTCGGGCAATTTCGCCCAATCATCCACTTCTTCGTACCGATAATCCCCTTCTCCAAAGACCATGTCGCCCCTCCTGAAAATTGAGCTAATCATTGAACGCCCCAACTTATGGAAAAGACTCGGATATTACAAGCGCGAAAAAAACGCCGTGCAGGGTCGTTTCTGCACGGCGTTTTGCGTTGCGAGAATGTGCTCATGCCCGTTTTGCCACGGCGACGACGCGCTTTGCGTAGCCGGAGAGATCGTCCATCAGGGAGTAGATGGTCGGCAGGATGACCACAGTGAGGACCGTGGAAATCGACAGGCCGGAGATGATCACCAAGCCGATGGGGCCCCAGCGGCGCGCATTGCCTTCCACATTGCCGTAGATCATCGGGATCACCAGCGGCGCGAGGCCCAAAATGGTCGTGGTGGCGGTCATCAAAATGGGGCGCAGGCGATCTTGCCCCCCGCGCAAAATCGCGTCTCTGCGATACAGGCCCTGCTTGCGATACCGGTTGATGTGGTCGATGAGCACAATGCCGTTGTTGACCACAATGCCGAACAAGATGAGCAACCCATAAGTCGCGTTGCTGTCGAGCACCACGCCAAAAATGTAAAGCCCCAGCGCCACGCCGATAAACGCAAAGCTGATGGAAAACATGATCGTGAACGGGTGGATGTAGGATTCAAACAGGGACGCCATGATCAGGTAGATGAGCAGCGCGGCAAAAACCATCGTGAAATTACTTTCCCCCTCTTCAGCCGCCATGTACCGAAACCGGCGATCCATCTGCCAGCTATACCCCTTGGGCAAGGGGATGGCGTCCATGCGGTCGCGCATTTCAAAGCCGACCTTTTGCACCTCGGACGCCTCGGTATTGGCGAAGACGGTCACGGTGGACATGCGATCTTGGCGTTCGATAGACTGCGGGCCTTTGGTCAATTCAAAGTCCGCGAGGCTGGCAAATGAAATCATGCTGCCTTGGTCGCTTTCAAAAGACAGGGTTTTGAGTTGGTCCAGCGTGGCGCGGTCCTCTTCTCGCAGTTGCAAGGCGATGTCGATTTCCCCATCCGGCGTTTTGAACTTGCTGTTCCCGCGCGCGCCCAAGGCCGTGGCGACCGTGCTGGCAATTTGTTGGGACGACAGGCCAAATTGCTGCGCCCGCGTGCGGTTCACGGACACGCGAATTTCCTCGGTGCCGCTTTCCAAGCTGGTCTCGACGGTGTGGATGCCCGCGATGTCGTCCATTCGCAGGCGGATGTCTTCGGCCAAAATCGCCAGCACTTCCTGGTTTCTGCCCTTGATTTCGATGCCCACGCCCGTGCCACTGCTGCCCCTGCGCCTGAAGCCCGACTTAAAGCGCACGCCGGGGATGTCTTTGGGCAACAGCACGGTCACCTTTTTTTGAACTTCATCCGTGCTGTACGCGCTTTCTTCAGCGGGTTTGAGGTACAGATAGATCGTATTGCCGCGCCGAGTGCTGAACCGGGTTTTGATGGCTTCGATGTCGAGTTCTTCCTTGTGCGGCAACAGGATGGCTTCGATTTGTTTGTAGAGGACGAGCGCGTCGTCGATGTCGTACGTGCGCGGGATTTCCACCGTATAGCCCACCATGCGGTTGGGTTGATAGCGGTAGCGTTGGACTTCGATTTTGGTGAAGATGTAGATGCCGCTGAACAAGATGAACGTGGCGACCACAACCGTGGTCCAACGATAGTGCAGGGTCGTGCCGATGACGCGCGCGTACACGCCCTTGAGGCCGAGGTGCCGCAGGCGAAAATAGAAAAAGGCCAGCGTTGCGACGGCCGCGCCGAGTGCGAGCCAAACGCTTATGGCCACGGTGGCGAGCCCGCCCAAAAGCCACAGCGCGTTTTCCGCGATCCACGCGCCCGATTCCGCGAGGCCCTCCCGGTGGATGAGGTAGATCGCGCCCGCGCAAAACAGCGCGCCCAAGCCGAGTTTCAACGCGAGATCCACGCGGTTGCCAGCAGAGGCAAAGGCCCGCGAACACGCCAGCGGAATGAGGCTCAAGGCCACGCACATGGCCGCGACCACGGAAATGCAAACGGTGATGGCAAAGTCGCGCATCCACATGGTGTTGTACGAGCCAGAGATAAAAATGAGGGGGACGAACACGCAGATCGTCGTCAGCGCGGCCGCCAGCACCGGGATGCCGATTTCCCTGCTGCCCTCTATCGCCGCGTCGCGCACGCCGTCGCCTTCGTCAAAGCGCCTGCGATAGATATTCTCCAATGCCACCACAGCGGGATCGACCAGCATCCCAATGGCGACCATCAGGCCCATCATCGAGATCATGTTCAAGGTGATGGTCGATCCAAAAACCTGCCGCATCAAATACATGATCACGAAAACGCACAAGACGGAAATGGGAATGGCAGAGCCGACGATGAGCGTGCTGCGGAAGTTTCGCAAGAAGACAAAGATGATGCAAATCGCCAGCATGCCCCCCAAGATAGCCGATTGCCCCAGGTCCGCGATGCCCGCGATCACGGCTTCGGATTGGTCGCGGCGCAGATGCAGGCGCAATTTGTCGCGCCCGATGTCGTCTTGTAGGGCTTCGATTTCTGCCCTGACCAGCCTGCACGTTTCGACCAGATTGGCGGTGGAGGTTTTGCGAATTTCCATCGAGACCGCGTCTCGCCCGTCCAAGCGTTCGAAGTACCGCTTTTCCGGATAGTCGTAACTCACCTGCGCCACGTCTTTTATCTCGAGGCCATTGGGCAAGTCGAGATCGCGGATTTGATCGACTTCGTCAAATTCGCCGACCGCGCGCACCGCGAGGCGTTTGCCGCCATCGGTGACGTACCCGCCCGAGATGTTGATGTTGTTCGTCCGAATCGTTCTGTTGAGGGTGCGAATGTCCAAGCCATGCGCGTGCATGCGGTTTTGATCCACATCGACTCTGAGGATTTTTTCATCCGCGCCTTCCATTTCCACATTGCCCACCCCGGGAATGCGTTGTAAGCGGGGCAAGATGGTGGTTTTATACACGGTGGCGAGTTCCGAGGGATCGTCGCCTAGCCACGTCATGTTGTAGTCCAAAATTTCCCAATCGGACGAATCCCATCGGCGCGTTTCGATGGTCTCCAAGTCTTCGGGCAGTAAGTTGCGAACCTGATCGATGCGGTCGCGCACTTGAATCGACTTGAGTTCCATGTCCGTGCCATAGTCAAATTCCATGAACACGTACCCCCGACTGCCATAAGACCGCGCTCGGATGGACTCGATCCCGGAAATCGTGCCCATCATTTCTTCGATGGGCTTGGTGATTTTCCGCTCGATCTCTTCCGGCGACGACGAGGGATACGAAAACCCCACGTACATTCTGGGATACTGCAAGTCCGGCGCGTATTCGAGGGGCAATCTGAACAGGGAGATAAATCCGATGACCACGAGACTCAGCGCGGCCATCACTGTGGTAATGGGTTTGTCAATCGCGTATTCGGAGAGTTTCATAATATGACCTTTGAAATATGGGTGAGGGATAGGCCGCTTGCTCAAAGCGTCCAAGGGCAGCCGCACCACAATATACCACATTCCCGCCCAAAATCAACCGCAGATTAAGTGCGCCACTCCGTGGGCGGGAATCTGAGCGATATTCTCAAAGACAATCCCGAGGTGGCTTATGCCGCGATGACGCGCTGGGCACAAGACGCGACCCGACAAACGCGCCAGATCATCCGCCGAGCCACGCGCTTGGCGAGCAAAAAAGGCGATCCCCGCGCATTCGCACTGGTGGCGGCGGTCAAGTGACCTGAACCTTTCATTCATTTTGCTCTGATCCATCCGCTACAACGCGAAAGTAAATGTATTTCCCATCGGTCTGTCCCGTCTGTTTGTCCCGTGCCGAACTTGCCCGCAAAGGTCAAGAAGTCGGCGAAAGTCACCTGCCCATCGCCATCAAAATCGGGCGTGGGCACTAATACGCCAAGCGCGAATCGACGCGCAGACCAAAAACAACAAGCCCGAGTTCCTTGCGAACCCGGGCTTTTTTTTGAACATCGTTTTTCGTGCGTCAACCGCCAGTGCCGAATTGGTCGATGAAGATCTGGCCATCGGAAGCTCCAATTTCGCCATCGCTGTCGAGATCGTACCGCGCATCGTACTCCGCATCGCCTCGGCGCGTCCCAAACTTGCCGAAAAAGGACATGAAGTCGGCAAAATTAACCTGACCATCGCCATTGAAGTCGGCGGTCAGTGGTTGCACTTCAAGGGTGAACGTCAGCGAGGCGAAATCGCCATCTGCATCAAACGCCGACAAAGTGTATTCGGTCTCGGTCAGCACCCTGCTCGGCGTGCCGGAGATCGTGTGCGTGGCCGAGTCGAATCGCAACCCGCTCGGTAGGAACGGCAGTAGGATATAGACCAGCGTGCCATCGCCGCCGGTGGCTTCGGGCAGGGTCATGTGGACGTTGTCCCCGATGAAGTAGCGTTGCGCGGCAACCCGTGTCCCATCGCCAAAGGCAGGCAGTCGGTCCGCTATGACCGCGAGCGTGAACGTCAATGTCGCTACATCGCCATCTGAATCGGTTGCAGTCAATGTATATTCGGTTGCGTCCAGTGCCTCTTGTGGGGTACCGGACAACACGCGCGTTTTTGCGTCAAAGGTCAGTCCCGAAGGCAGAGCGGGCGTTAGGGCGTAGGTCAGTGCCTCATCGCCACCGGTGGCAGTGGGCAGGGTCAGCGGCGCAATGGTCGTGCCTTGCTCATGGCGTTGTGCGGCAACCCGCGTCGCATCGCTGAAGGATGGTAGCCGATCCGCTGCGACCACGAGCGTGAAGGTCAATGTCGTCGCATCGCCATCTGTATCGGTTGCAGTTAGCGTGTATTCGGTTTCGTCCATTATCTCGCCCGGCGTGCCAGACAGTTCCCGCGTTTTTGCGTCAAAGCTCAACCCCGAAGGCAGAGCGGGCGTTAGGGCGTAGGTCAGTGCCTCATCGCCGCCGGTTGCCTGCGGCAAGGTGATGTTGATGGCTGTCCCCGTCCGATAGCGTTGCGCGGTCACAGTTGAACCTTTGAAGGATGGCAGATAGTCTGGGGTGGGGTCGGGCGGAGCAGGGGGCGGCGAGGGCGGTCTGTCACTGGGCGTCCCCGTCACGTCCACCGAGGGCGGGCCATCGTCGGCGTTGGTCAGGGTGGCGATGACGCGCACAGTGTATTCCGTGCCTGCGGTCAGACCGGCGATTGTCGCACTCGTCTTGCCACCGTTGTCGATGACTTGCTGACGGTCGGAGGCGTACACCGCATCCCCGGATTTCCACTGCACTTTGTAACCGGTCGCCCCGTTCACCGCATCCCACGACACGCCCAAATAGCCCTCGCCAGGCGCGACTGTCACACCCGTCACTTGCCCCGGTTCTGTCACCACTGTGACAGGCCCCGTCACCTGCGCGGCCGTCACGGTGAAGGTCACGGACTTGTCAATATCCGCGACGTCGATAATTGCCTTAACTGTATTCGCGCCCACAGCACCCAGCGTCAACCTCGTCGAAGCGCGACCATTGGCGTCTGTGGTATCGGTTGTGGTACTGAGCGACCCTCCACCCGCCGTGACCGAAAAAGTGACCGGCACCCCGGCAAAGGCAACATCGTTCTGATCCCGGACTTCAACGATGAACGGATCGGACAGGCGAGAACCAGCCGTGCCGGTTTGGTCGTCGCCCGAGATTTTTACCAAACTGGTCAAAGTGCGGGTATCATAGAATACATCAACGCCTCGGCTCTGGAGAGCCGGGATGTGGGTTGAGAGGGAAGGATAGTTCAAGGGATTAAACCTAAGTTCCAGATCTTTCAGGCTGGTTAAGCCCGACAGGGCAGAGATATCAGAGATGCGGTTGCGGTGAAGAGACAGATCTCTCAGGCTGGTTAAGCCCGACAGGGCAGAGATATCAGAGATGCGGTTGCCGGGAAGCCACAGCGTTGTCAGGCTAGTTAAGCCCGACAGGGCAGAGATATCAGAGAGGTTGGCGCCGCCAATATCCAGAAGTTCCAAGTTGGTTAAGCCCGACAGGGCAGAGATATCAGAGAGGCTGGGGCCGAAAAGATTCAGCGTTGTCAGGCTGGTTAAGCCCGACAGGGCAGAGATATCAGAGAGGTTGTTGCTGACAAGAACCAGCTCTTTCAGGCTGGTTAAGCCCGACAGGGCAGAGATATCAGAGATGGGGTTTAATTGAAGATTCAGCGTTGTCAGGCTGGTTAAGCCCGACAGGGCAGAGATATCAGAGAGGTTGGTGTTGCGGTAAAGATTCAGCGTTGTCAGGCTGGTTAAGCCCGACAGGGCAGAGATATCAGAGATGCCGCTGCGTTGAAGAGACAGCGTATCCAGGCTGATTGCATACTCAAGCCCGGTCATATCACTAATCCCCCTAGCATAAAGGTGGGTTAGGGTCGCCATCTCACTTGGGGTAATGATCGCACCGCTTGATTTTTTCAGTGCGCCCTCAATGGCAGCACGCAAGTTGGCGTCGGGGATGTTCGCGCCGCGCTCAACGGTCACTGTGTAGGTTTTCGTCGTCCCATCTTCTGCGGCAACCACTATGGTAATGGTGTTTTCGCCCACACTGAGGGAAATGGCACTGCTCGCACTGCCACTCGATACCGAAGTGCCGTTCACCGTGATCGTGGCGCCGTTGTGATCGCTCGTCGGCGTAACGGTCAGTCTGTCGATGCTGTTCGCCACGGTCGCCGTGTAGGAGAGAGAACCATCGAAGGCCGGAACCAGCGTCCCTGCCGAGAGTGTCAATTTCAGGGTCCCTGCCGAGAGTGTCAATTTCAGGTCCGTTGTCACATCTATTGCCGTGGCGGTGAAGGTCACGGACTTGTCAATGTCCGAGACGTCGATAATTGCCTTAACTGTATTCGCGCCCGCAGCACCCAGCGTCAACCTCGTCGAGGCGCGACCATAGGCATCGGTGGTATCGGTTGTGGTACTGAGCGACCCACCGCCCGCCGTGACCGAAAAGGCGACCGGCACCCCGGCAAACCCGGGAAAGTTGCCCTGACTCCACACTTGAACTCTGAACGGATAGGACAGGCTAGAACCAGCCGTGCCGGTTTGGTCATCGCCCGAGGTTTTTATAAAACTGGTCACGGTGCGGGTATCGTAGCTTACATAAACGCCTCGGCTCTGGAGAGCCGGGATGTGGGTAGTGAGGGAGGGATAGCTCAAGGGATTAGCCCTAATGTCCAGACCTGTCAGGCTGGTTAAGCCCGACAGGGCAGAGATATCAGAGATGCGGTTGTAGGAAAGATTCAGACCTGTCAGGCTGGTTAAGCCCGACAGGGCAGAGATATCAGAGATGCGGTTGTAGTGAAGACCCAGAGATGTCAGGCTGGTTAAGCCCGACAGGGCAGAGATATCAGAGATGTTGTTGGCGGCAAGATTCAGAAATGTCAGGCTGGTTAAGCCCGACAGGGCAGAGATATCAGAGATGTTGGTGTTGCTGTAGCCGCCAATAATCAGCTTTTTCAGGCTGGTTAAGCCCGACAGGGCAGAGATATCAGAGAGGGGGGTGGTGTTGCCGTTGTCGCTAATAATCAGCACTTTCAGGCTGGTTAAGCCCGACAGGGCAGAGATATCAGAGATGTTGGTGGTGCGAAGATTCAGCGTATCCAGGCTGATTGCATACTCAAGCCCGGTCATATCACTAGGTTCTGTTGACATTTGGGATATTTTGAGTTACTCTGTGTGTATGTCAAACCTTATTCTTTCTCCGAATCAGTGGCCTAAAATTCTCGCATTCATCCGCGAATGCCCTCGCGTCTATGTCGGCGAGGAAGCCGGTTGCAAACGCTTCATTGAAGCGGTTCTGTGGGTGATGCGCTCGGGTGGTCAGTGGCGTCAGTTGCCCGCACAGTACGGGAAGTGGAACACAGTCTATAAACGCTTTGCTCGCTGGTGCCGGTATGGCGTGTGGGAACGCATGCACCAGCATTTTACGTCTGATCCAGACTTGGCATGTCTGATCATTGACAGCACTGTCGTGCGTGCTCATGCCTGTGCAGCGGGTGCCTCAAAAAAAAAGGGGGGCAAGCCGCGCAAGCCCTCGGCAAGAGCCGAGGCGGGTTCAGCACCAAAATCCATCTCTGCACAGATGCGCGTGGCCTCCCGCTCCGGTTTCGACTCACACCGGGACAAACCCACGATATCACGCAAGCCGAAGCGTTAATCGCTGGGTATGAGAGCCGATCTGTCATCGCGGATAAGGGCTATGATTCACAAGCGTTTCTGGACGTCCTTTCTCACCATGGACAGGTTGCCGTGATTCCGCCCCGGTCTTATCGCAAGACCCCGCGTGATTATGATCGCCATCGGTATAAGCAACGCAATTTGATTGAGCGGTTGATTGGAAAAATGAAGCAGTATCGCAGGATATTCGCTCGCTTTGAGAAACTCAGCACGAGTTATCGAGGCTTTCTCGCTTTTGCGGCCACGCTCATCGCTCTAAAACAAAATGTCAACAGAACCTAATCCCCCTAGCATAAAGGTGGGTTAGGGTCGCCATCTCACTTGGGGTAATGATCGCACCGCTCGTTTTTTTCAGTGCGCCCTCAATGGCAACACGCAAGTTGGCGTCGGGGATGTTCACGCCGTGCCCAACGGTCACTGTGTAGGTTTTCGTCGTGATCCCATCCTCTGCGGCAACCACTATGGTAATGGTGTTTTCGCCCACACTGAGGGAAATGGCACTACTCGCACTGCCACTCGATACCGAAGTGCCGTTCACTGTGATCGTGGCACCGTTGTGATTGCTCGTCGGCGTGACGGTCAGACTGGTTGTGCTGTTCGCCACGGTCGCCGTGTAGGAGAGAGAGTCGCGGGCGAAGGCCGGAACCAGCGTCCCTGCCGAGAGTGTCAAGCCTTTCAGGTCCGCTGTCCCACCTGTTGCCGTGGTGAAGGTCACGGACTTGTCAATGTTCGAGACGTCGATAGCCGCTACAACCGTGTCTGCGCCCGTAGCACCCAGCGTCAACCTTGTCGAGGCGCGACCATTGGCATCGGTTGTATCGGTTGTGGTACTGAGCGACCCACCGCCCGCCGTGACCGAAAAAGTGACCGGCACCCCGGCAAAGGCAACGTCGTTCTCACCCCGGACTTCAACGATGAGCGGATCGGACAGGCGAGAACCAGCCGTGCCGGTTTGGTCATCGCCCGAGATTTTTACCAAACTGGCCAGGGGTCGAAAATGATAGTATACATTGACGCCTCGGTGCTTTAGAGCCGGGATGTGGGTAATGAAGGAAGGATAGCTCAAGGGATTACCCTTAATATACAGAGCGCTCAGGCTGGTTAAGCCCGACAGGGCCGAGATATCAGAGATGCGGTTGTTGTCAAGATACAGATATTTCAGGCTGGTTAAGCCCGACAGAGCCGAGATATCAGAGATGTGGTTGTCGTGAAGATACAGCTCTATCAGGCTGGTTAAGCCCGACAGAGCCGAGATATCAGAGATGTGGTTGTTGTTAATATACAGATATTTCAGGCTGGTTAAGCCCGACAGGGCCGAGATATCAAAGATGCTGTTGTCTTCAAGCCGCAGGAATGTCAGGCTGGTTAAGCCCGACAGGGCAGAGATATCAGAGATGTTGATGCGTTGAAGATCCAGCCCTTTCAGGCTGGTTAAGCCCGACAGGGCCGAGATATCAGAGATACGGTTGCCGGAAAGAGTCAGCAATGTCAGGCTGGTTAAGCCCGACAGGGCCGAGATATCAGAGATGCTGTTCCTCCAAAGATTCAGAGCTGTCAGGCTGGTTAAGCCCGACAGGGCCGAGATATCAGAGATGCGGTTGCTCCAAAGATCCAGCTCTTTCAGGCTGGTTAAGCCCGACAGGGCCGAGATATCAGAGATGCGGTTGTGGTGAAGAATCAGAGAATCCAGGCGGGTTGCATACTCCAGCCCGGTCAAATCACTAATGTTCTGATACGCAGCATCAAGGCGGGTCGTCAGGGTCGCCATCTCACTTGGGGTAATGATCGCACCGCTCAATTTTTCTAGTGCGCCCTCAATGACAGCACGCAAGTTGGCGTCGGGGATGTTCACGCCGCGCTCAACGGTCACTGTGTAGGTTTTCGTCATCTTCCCATCTTCTGCTGTGACCACTATGGTAATGGTGTTTTCGCCCACACTGAGGGAGATGGCACTGCTCGCACTGCCACTCGATACCGAAGTGCCGTTCACCGTGATCGTGGCGCCGTTGTGGTTGCTCGTCGGCATAACGGTCAGGCTGTCGATGCTGTTCGCCACGGTCGCGGTGTAGGCGAGAGAGTCGCGGGCAAAGGCCGGAGCCAGCGTCCCTGCCGAGAGCGTCAGGCCGCTCAGGTCCGCATCGCTTGAAGCGGTATTCTGCGCGGCGGATTCGCCACAGACAACGAGCAGGGTGCAGAGCAGAAGAACGGAGCTAAAAGGGCGATAGGTCGTCATGGTGAACTCCAAAAGTTATACTGCGTTGAAAATTTTACACCACGGGTGGCTAAAAAAAATAGCCAAGTGGGTTTTGTCAAGCAAAAAACGGAAGCGCGGTTGAGATGTGCGGTGCTCAATCGCATGATGAGGATCGCGAAACCCGTGTCCTATCCCATAGAAAGAGGGGCTTAAATCTCGCGGGAAAGGGATGAACTTAGCCACGATAACATTTATGCAACAACGCCATTTGGTATTACAAACCCAAAGCCCCGTAGCTTAATTTCATTCTCAGATTCAGGCTGTTTGATGGCGAATGCCATAAAGGTTTCATCTCTATAAACAGGCGTTACATTCAGCAGTTTTTGGATATGTCTTTGTGCATAAATCCGATTTTATACACGGAATATATGTCTAAATACATACAAAAGCAAATGATTTTTTATATTTTTTTTTATGCCTACAATCGGAAGAAAAATAAGAGACTTGAGACGCCACAAAAATTGGTCTCAGATAAACTTGGCAAATGCCGCCAATATAGACCAAGCGACCGTATCTCGAATTGAAGCAGAGACAAAAGTACCTCGAACCGACACGCTCTCTGCTATCGCGGTTGCATTAGGTGTTTCAGTAGATGCGCTTTTGGGTGTCAATTCCAGTGCTGAAAAGACCATCATTTGCCTCCAAGAAGACGACCCCAGTTTGAATGATCTCATAAGCAACATGACCGATGTGCTTACCAGACAACAACTCGGGGAACTGAAAACGCTATTGGAGGCTAAAGAGGGCAGGGCCGCGCTTTCAGTGCTTCTTCGATTGCAAAAAAAAGAGCCTCTGAGGAAAGTTCGGAGGCTACTTGAGGTGTTAGAAGAAGAATCTTGAAATGAGAACGTGCCCGTGTCGATCAGGTCCTCGCCTTAGAAAATCTAATCGCCTATTCCAACGCGAGTGAGGTAAGATACAAGACGGGTGTTGTCATGTTGCATTCGCACCGCTCTCTCAAATCGTATGAAATCGACTCAATCGCATACGATTAAGTTGACGCTTCATCGGGTCAGCGTCCAAGCACTTATAGCCTCTTGTCCGTCTTACAACGCCTCCACGTCCGTTTTTTACTTGATCGGCAGAGCTTGCCGCCCAAGTGATAGTTGGTTGTAACCATCTATTCCTGTGGATTTTACGCTGGCAGGAGATTTTAGGCTTACCGCTTGGTTATCGCCGTCGTAAGCGTTCCTTCGCCAGCAGCGGCATGGGATTGAAACGGAATGATCGGACATTTTGGTTACTCATATCGGAGTGCCCGGACTGGGTTTTGGCGGATCACTTTGAGGATGTGGCCCAAAATGGTCAGTTGGGCAATGCCATAAGTCAACGCGCCAACGAGAACAAAAACGCCGATGCCCAAGTCCATGTGATAGGCAAATGTGGTGGTCAACCACTCGTCCATGATCCAATAGGCCGCAGGCCAAGCGATGGCATTGGCGAGCAAAAGCAGTTTGGCAAAATCTTTGGACAACAGCCAGACCAAGTTCCCCTCGGACGCACCCAACGCTTTGCGAATGCCCACCTCTTTGGTGCGTTGCACAACCGCCAGCGAAGCCAAGCCGAACAGCCCCAAGCACGAGATGACGATGGCAAACAAGGCCGAATAGCTGACGATCTCACGCCAGCGTTCTTCGCGTTCATACTGCCGATGCAGGTTGCGATCTAAAAATGAAAATTGAAAGCGGCTTGACGGGACAACGGCTTTCCAGGTGTCTTTGAGCATATCCAGTGTTTCGGACAGGTGATCGGCACGCATGCGAACGAAAAACGCCGGCCGATTATTGAATTGGCTCATCAGCAAGACCACGGGTTGGATCGGTTTGTACAGGGCATCGGTGTGAAAATCGCGCACGATGCCGATGATCACGGGATCCTTAAGGCTCCCGCCTTCGATGTTCAGAATTTGTCCCACCTTTCCCTCTGCGCCTAAGCGCGTTGCCAGTGTTTCGTTGATTAAGACCGCTTGATCCCGGTCTTGTGCCCGGTCTTCGGAAAAATTGCGGCCTTCGAGCAGAGAGATTTCCAATGTAGAGAGGTAATCGGCATCCACGCCAATGATGCGCGTATTAACTGTCGAACCATCTGACAAATGGCACGTCCTTGAAGACCAGCCATTGGTAAAGGTGCGGTCGCTGATGGCAACGCCAGCGATGCGCGGATCCCTTAAAATCTCCCGTTTATACCTTTGAATCAGTTCTCGATTCCCAGGCCCCCCAATGATAAGGATTTGTTCCTCGTTGTATCCCAAGTTTTTGTTTTTGAGATACTCCTGTTGCTGGACGATGATACCCGTACAGATGAGAAGCACCATAGACGCGGTGTATTGCAACACGAGCAACAGGCGCGTGAAACGGTTTTGCCCCCCGAGGTTGCCCCCGCGCTGGAGGACGGAGGCAGGCTGAAACCGGGACAGCATCACAGCAGGATAGCCGCCGGCAACAAGCCCAACGACAAACAAAATCAACAAAAACAAGAACGCGCCATCGTCAAAATAGGGGATTTGCAAGTCGCGCTGGACAAAGCTGTTGAACGCGGGCAAAAACAGTTCGGCGAGCACGAGGCCCAAACCCAAGCCGAGAACACTCAACAAGAGGGTTTCGCTCCAGAATTGGCGTGCAATCTGTCCTTGACTGGCGCCCAACACCTTCCGCAAGCCCACTTCCCGGATGCGTCCGGATGATGCGGCAACAGAGAGGGACACAAAATTGCTGCACGCAATCAGCAACACAATCCAACCGATGCCCCACAAAATATAAACCCCTGTCTGACTGCCTTGGGATTCGTATTTATTGGGAATTTCTGTATTCGAGTACACCTCCTTCAAGGGTTGCAACAGGAGTCTAAAGTCATCATCTCGCAACCTGCCTTTCTCCTCCCAGCGATTGAACTTGTCAAGCACGCCCGGCACCTCGTCTATTTGCACGTAGAGAGACCCATATCTAACAGACCCAGTAGCATAACCCATTGTCGCAAAACTGCGAAAACCAGTAAGGCTTTCCGCGCTTTCAGCCAAAACCAACAGCTTGAACTGAAGACTCGATGTCGCAGGCACATCCGCCATGACGCCTGTCACCACAAACGACTTTTTCTGCAACACCACAGCTTGTCCTATCAGCGTGCTGTAATTCTCGGTGACATGACCGAATAGTTGCCGCGCAAGGCTTTCGGCCAGCACCACGCCATCGGGACGGACAAAAGCGGTTGCCGGATCGCCTGCCAAAAATGGAAACGTGAACATCTCAAGAAAATCGGGATCGACAAATCCGACTGACCTCCGAAATGTGTTTTTTTCTACTGTAATCTGTCCGGTGGCACTCATAAACCGACTGGCGTATCTCACGTCCGGTATGTCGTCTTTCAAGGCGTTGACAACCCAAGGCGGATATAGCGTATCAAATGTCCCGAATGCGACCGCTTCGCCATTTGGGAGCAACCGTTGCTTCACCACGCGAAAGAGTTCGTCCTTGTTTTTGTGAAAGCGATCAACCGACCATTCGCGTTTGACGAACAAAGCCATCATGAGACAGCAGGCGATCCCCAACCCCAGCCCAAACAGATTGATGAAGGTGTAGAGCCTGTGCCGCATCAAATAGCGAATCCCAACGATGAAGTAATTTTTCACCATGACCTTTCCCTCCTTGAGAGCCTGTTAGACAACAGCCATCTGCTTTTTGATGTACGCCTCATTCATCGCTGAACCCTTGATCCTTACCCAGATGCTCCAAGAAGGCAGTCACTTCGCCTTCCACCTTGCCTTGAACCAGATTCAGTTCGCTCTTCAACGCGATGAAAGCGGTCTGGTCTAAGCCCTTAGAAATGTGGAGCAATGCCGCGTCCTTTTTGTCCTTGTTGACCCATCCCCAGGTCTCGGCAATATCGAGAAAGGCTTCAAACTGCGCTTTGGGACTGCTATCCCCCAAACTGCCGGGCGCGAGCGTTTGACCTTTCAGCCCCTCTACATTCGGCGGATAAACTGCAAGTTCATCTATTGCTCCAATAGATGGCTGAACAGGTTGAGCACGACCTTGAGAATAACAGGTTGCAATGACCGGACCGAATTTGCTCGTGAGCGTCAGAGAAATTGACTCGCCTGGAAGAACGTACCTGCCTCTTGATCCCCAAAATGCCCATTTGGGTGAACCGGGCGGCGGCTCATTGGTAGAGTAATAACGCCATGGTTCAGATTCAGTCCGAAGCACGAGGTTGCGATCTATATCTAAAGCGAATATCTCTAAGGACTGTACACTGTCCTTGCTATTGACGAGGTGGTACGTATAGGTGTATTCATCCTTTTCGCCATCATAGACCACTGTGCATGCCACGGTCACATCCAGTCGGTTAGAAGGTTCATAAAGCAAATCGACATAGGTGCTGTCGGTCTGCCAATACCGATAGGTATAAAGCCCGGTCGTCTCGTTGTAGGTCACTTCATGCTTTTTTTCAGCGAGATCATAGCCATCACGCCGCCTTGGATTTGGCACTTTTATGACTGTCGCACCGGGCTTGATCTCTCGGTGAATTTTGTCGAGCGGCTTGCGCTCTGCCCGGCCTGAACCGGCCGCGAGCACCAGCACCAAGGTTGCAACTATCATCGCTTTCATGGCGTGCTCCTCACTCATCGCTGAACCCTTGGTCCTTGCCCAGATGCTCCAAGAAGGCAGTCACTTCGCCTTCCACCTTGCCCTGAACCAAATTCAGTTCGTTTTTCAACGCGCCAATTATCTGACCAAAATAAAGCATCCCCTGTTCACGGCTCTCTCACGCCCAAACGGCCGATCTTCTTTTGCAAGCCACTGCGCGTCAACCCCAATGCCTTGGCTGTACGCGTGATATTGCCCGCGTGTTCCTCGAGCGCATCTCGAATCACCTGCTTTTCATAAGCTGCGACTCGCGCTTGCAAAGGCCCTCCGACTTCGACTGTCTTGAGCGCGATGGTTTCGGGTAAATCCGCGCGCTGGATCACCGCACCGTCGGATAGGGCGACGACCTGTTCCATCGCATGTATCAATTCCCGCACATTGCCAGGCCAAGAATAGGCGCGCAACACGGCGAGCGCATCGGGCGATAGCCCGGTTATCGCCTTGCCCTGAGCCTCGGCGAAGTGGGTCAAAAAGTGCGTGGCGAGAAGCTCGATATCGCCCGGACGCTGGCGCAGTGCCGGCAGGTGAATCTCGATGGTGTTGATCCGGTAAAACAAATCCCCCCGAAACGCGCCGGTTGCTATCAATTCCTTGAGATCCCGATGGGTCGCACAGATGAGACGGATGTCGATAGACACCTCGCGGTTGCTGCCCACCTTGCGAATTTGGTGATCCTCCAACACGCGCAGAAATTTCACCTGAAGCGGCATCGGCAAGTCGCCGATTTCATCGAGGAAAAACGTCCCCCCACGCGCATGTTCGATTAAACCCGTGCGATCCTGTCTCGCATCGGTGAACGCCCCCTTGACATGCCCGAACAACTCGCTTTCGACCAAGTGATCGGGCAAGCCCCCGCAGTTGAGCGCGACAAACGGCTCGGCACGCCGCCGGCTGTGGGCGTGAATCCCGCGTGCCACCAGTTCCTTCCCGGTTCCACTCTCGCCCGTGATCAGCACAGGGGCATCCAAATCGCTGACTTTCCGCATCAGGTCAAAAACCCGCGCCATCGCCTCGCTCTTGCCGATGATGTTCTCAAACCGCGGTTGCGTTGCCAACACCTGCTTCAACGCCCGGTTTTCCGCCTTCAACCGCCGCGTCTTCAATGCCTGTTCTATCGCTATGGCGAATGCGGCGAGATCAAACGGCTTCTGGATAAAATCGGATGCGCCGGCCTTGAGTGCCGCGACGGCCTTGTCGATGCTACCATGGCCGGTGAACGCGATCACCGCCGCATCCGGGTCGCGTGCCAAAATGCGTTTGAGCACCGCCATGCCATCCATGCCGGGCATCTTCAAATCCACAACGGTCACATCCGGGGCTTCGGCATTGAACTGCGCGAGGCCCTCCTGTCCCGATGCGGCGGTGACAACCGCATACCCCTCGGCGGTCAAAAACTTGTGATAACCGCGCAACAGATCGACCTCGTCGTCCACCAATAGAATTTTCGTTTGGGCCATTGCTCACTCCGCTTCATCTATGGGAAGGCAAATCCGAAACGCGCTGCCTTGCCCGCAAAAAAAATAAAGTCATCACGCCAAAAGCGCACGCACAGGCGTAGCCCAACAGCCCAATGGCACTTCGATCATCCTCGCTTGGCGCGTCTTACTCCACAACGCGAAAGTAAATGTATTTCTCATCGGTCTGTCCCGTCTGTTTGTCCCGTGCCGAGACGGTCAGTTGGTAAATCCCCACGGGCACTTGTGCCACATCGATCTGCAAATACGTGAAATCCGTCGCGCGCTCCCCTTCGTAATTCGCGGTCACGGTGCGGGTTAGGTCGCCATCAGAGGATCGCTTGACCTTTAGCTTTTCAGCGGCGACGTGATGGACTTGCCCACCACTCGTATAGACCTTTGTCTCGCCCCACATATCCCTATCGGTGCCAATCCCTTCATCATCCGACGCCTGCGATAGCTGCTGCGGGCGTTGATCCGATTCCTGATGCAGATCAATCTGCGTTTTGCCTATCGTATCGATCACGCTTTGAGACGCGAACAGGGTGGGCGATAGCGTATCCACCTCCGGCTTGCCGATGGTGTAGGCAATCTCGTAACTCGTGCGGCCAAAGAAGTTGCGTTGAAGGGCGTACAATTCCAAATAGATAAAGATCGATTCGGACTGCGAAAACGTGCGAACCGGATTAGGCGTGATGATCAGATCGTCCCGGCCTTCTGGGAATGCATGTCGCGGTCGAATGTCACTGCCGACCAAGAGATCGCTCAAGTGAAAGGTCGCGCTGTCAGCTACAAACCGATCTCGATGGCGTGCCACACCGATGGCTCCGGATGTCTGATCCAACAGTTCTACCGCCATGAGATAGTTCCCCTGCGGGACGGTCACCATGCGCGAGACCAACAGATGATCGTTGCGATGCCTCGCGCCTGCGTTTTGAACTGGCTTGGGCGATGGCAAGGCGAAGGCCACGGATTTGCGATGTTTATACACATCTTGCCACTGCTCGTCGAATAAGAACACGCCATCCCAGAAACTTATTTCGCCCGTCTCGGCGTTCTCTTTGAGGCGATCTTTTGGGATCATATAGCTGAGTTCCACGCGCACGCTGTCGCGTTCTTCAAAAGCGGCAACCTGATAGGGCAGGGTGTATTTTCGGTTGAGATAGGGATCGACAAAGCGCTGTGCTGTCTTGCGGAAGGTGCGATGCGAGGCTTCTTCAAAGGGACGAGAGGAAAATGAAAATGAAGTTCGTCTCAAAGCAAAATCAAGCCCTATGCGATGCTCCTCAAAGGCACTTTTTGATCTTGGAAGGCGTTGACTGACATAGACCCAAGAACCACCGCAAAAATTCCAGATATCAGCCGTACTGCCACAAAACTTGACCTTAAATTTCTCGTAATACCAGAACTCGATCAGGGCGGTAGTCATGGACTCGCGAGAACTCCACGACTTTATATAAGTTGAAAATCTACGTTTATATCTTCCGAATTTGATATAGGTCTTCCCCATATCCGTCTGCCAGCCCTCCACATCAGCCGAAAATCGCCTGAACCGCAAATTGCTATAAGCCAGGCGACCAAAGTGTTCCAGCTTTCTTTCGTTGAAATCAGTCAAATAGAGCGGATCCTGGCTCTTCCAAAATACGTCACGCGCCAAGCCCTCATCAGACTCGGTCATCGCATAGCGCGGGATAGAATCATCTGCGGGCTTGAGCAGATCAATGGATTCGAGTAGATCGCGTTCTTCAAGACTCATCAAGTCATAAGCACGTTCATAAAATTCATGCGACTTGTTGTATTCGCCGATCTGATATTCAGCTAGACCGCAAAACAACAACACATTTTTATCCCTTGGATAGTGCGCGTAAAGTTCTTGCATCAAGGCGTGAAACGCCTCCCATTCCTCGTCCTCAAAGTAAAGGATGCCCAACAAATAATACGGATTCTGATTCATCGCATCCAAAGCCATGCTTTCTCGCAACACCTCCTCTGCTGCTCGTTTTGATTGCTGGGCATATTGCTTAAAAGTTCTTTTTCGGCGATTGTCCTTTTGTGCCAGGAAATCATAGACCCAATACATACCCACACCATCGAGGGCTTCCTGATTCTCCGGATGTTTTTTCATCACCTCCTCGTATTGGTTCAATGCCCGAAATCGAAAGCCTTGCGTCCATAAAATTTTTCCGTGTGTCAGGCCATAGACCGCGTTGTTGGGATCGATCATCATCGCTTTCTGAATCATCTGCATAGCGCGCTGTCGGCTATTCACGGTATTGATCTGTAAATACAGATTCGCCAATGCGTGATATGCAGGGGCGTAATCTGCATCGCGTGAAATAATCACCTCAAAAGCCTTGACACTCTCCTCTCGATTCACCACGCCGATCTGATCCACTGCGGCTTGAAACTGCGCGTCAATCGACGTTTCGCCTCTGACCAATCCAAAATGAGCGAGACAGATCAGTGCGATCAATCCGATGCGAATGAACAGGGCCATCGCGTACTCCTTTCGGTTGTGTGATAATGATATGCGGAAGTTAGCGAATGGGGTCGGTAATGCGAAAATAGATGTATTTCCCATCGGTCTGTCCCGTGTGTTTGTCCCGTGCCGAGACGGTCAGTTGGTAAATCCCCGCGGGCACTTGTGCCACATCGATCTGCAAATACGTGAAATCCGTCGCGCGCTCCCCTTCGTAATTCGCGGTCACGGTGCGGGTTAGGTCGCCATCAGAGGATCGCTTGACCTTTAGCTTTTCGGCGGCGACGTGATGGACTTGCCCGCCACTCGTATAGACCTTTGTCTCGCCCCACATATCCCTATCAGTGCCAATCCCTTCATCATCCGACGCCTGCGATAGTTGCTGCGGGCGTTGATCCGATTCCTGACGCAGATCAATCTGCGTTTTGCCTATCGTATCGATCACGCTTTGAGACGCGAACAGGGTGGGCGATAGCGTATCCACCGCCGGCTTGCCGATGGTGTAGGCGATCTCGTAACTCGTGCGGCCAAAGAAGTTGCGTTGAAGGGCGTACAATTCCAGATAGATAAAGATCGATTCGGACTGCGAAAACGTGCGAACCGGATTAGGCGTGATGATCAGATCGTCCCGGCCTTCTGGAAATGCATGTCGCGGTTGAATGTCACTGCCGACCAAGAGATCGCTCAAGTGAAAGGTCGCGCTGTCAGCTACAAACCGATCTCGATGGCGTGCCACACCGATGGCTCCGGATGTCTGATCCAACAGTTCTACCGCCATGAGATAGTTCCCCTGCGGGACGGTCACCATGCGCGAGACCAACAGATGATCGTTGCGATGCCTCGCGCCTGCGTTTTGAACTGGCTTGGGCGATGGCAAGGCGAAGGTCACGGATTTGCGATGTTTATACACGTCCTGCCACTGCTCGTCGAATAAGAACACGCCATCCCAGAAACTTATTTCGCCTGTCTCGGCATTCTCTTTGAGGCGATCTTTGGGGATCATATAGCTGAGTTCCACGCGCACACTGTCGCGTTCTTCAAAGGCGGCGATCTGATAGGGCAGGGTGTATTTTCGGTTCAGATAGGGATCGACAAACCGCTGTGCTGTTTTGCGGAAGGTGCGATGCGAGGCTTCTTCAAAGGGACGAGAGGAAAATGAAAATGAAGTTCGTCTCAAAGCAAAATCAAGCCCTTCGCGGTGTTCTCTGAAGGCACTGACTTTGATTGGAAGGCGTTGACTGACATAGACCCAAGAACCACCGCAAAAATGCCAGATATCAGCCGTACTGCCACAAAACTTGACCTTAAATTTCTCGTAATACCAGAACTCGAACAGGGCGGTAGTCATGGACTCGCGAGAATCCCAGTCTTTTTTGTACGTTGAAAATCTACGTTTATATCTTCCGAATTTGATATAGGTCTTCCCCATATCCGTCTGCCAGCCCTCTACATCAGCCGAAAATCGCCTAAACCGCAAATTGCTATAAGCCAGGCGACCAAAGTGTTCCAGCTTTCTCTCGTTGAAATCAGTCAAATAGAGCGGATCCTGGCTCTTCCAAAATACGTCACGCGCCAAGCCCTCATCTGACGCGGCTAGCGCATAGCGCGGGATAGCCTCATCTGCGGGTTTGAGCAGATCAATGGATTCCAACAACTCGCGCTCTTCAGCACTCATCAAGTCATAAGCGCGTTCATAAAATTCATGCGACTTGTTGTATTCGCCGATCTGATATTCAGCCAGACCGCAAAACAACAACACATTTTTATCCCTTGGATAGTGCGCGTAAAGGTCTTGCATCAAGGCGTGAAACGCCTCCCATTCCTCGTCTTCAAAGTAAAGGATGCCCAACAAATAATACGGTTTTTGGTTGGCCGAATCCAAAGCCATACTTTCTCGCAACACCTCCTCTGCTTTTCGTTCGGCTTCTTGGGCATAGTCCCTCAAACTTAGACGTTCATCTTTCAGTGCCAAAAAATCATAGACCCAATACATACCCGCACCATCGAGGGCTTCCGAATTCTCTGAATGCTTTTGGTTCACGTCCTCGTATTGGTTCAATGCCCGAAATCGAAACCCCTGTGTCCACCAGATTTTTCCGCGCGTCAGGCGATAGACCGCGTTGTTGGGGTCAAGCGCGATTGCTCGCTGAATCATCCGCATAGCGCGCTGGCGGCTATTCACGGTATTGATCTGTAAATACAGATTCGCCAATGCGTGGTATGCAGGGGCGTAATCCGAATCGCGTGAAAGAATGGCGCGAAACGCTTTGATGCTTTCCGCACGACTCACCACGCCGATCTGATCCACTGCGGCTTGAAACTGCACGTCAATCGACGTTTCGCCTCTGACCGAGCCAAAGTAGGAGAGGCAGATCAGCGCGATCAATCCGATGCGAATGAACAGGGCCATCGCGTACTCCTTTCGGTTGTGTGATAATGATATTCGGCTATTCGGCCTTCGCCCGCCAGCTAGTGAATGGTCATTTAATCGGTAATGCGAAAGTAAATGTATTTCTCATCGGTCTGTCCCGTGTGTTTGTCCCGTGCCGAGATGGTCAGTTGGTAAATCCCTGTGGGCACTTGCGCCACATCGATCTGCAAATACGTGAAATCCGTCGCGCGCTCCCCTTCGTAATTCGCGGTCACGGTGCGGGTTAGGTCGCCATCAGAGGATCGCTTGACCTTTAGCTTTTCGGCGGCGACGTGATGGACTTGCCCACCACTCGTATAGACCTTTGTCTCGCCCCACATATCCCTATCGGTGCCAATCCCTTCATCATCCGACGCCTGCGTTAGTTGCTGCGGGCGTTGATCCGATTCCTGACGCAGATCAATCTGCGTTTTGCCTATCGTATCAATCACGCTTTGAGACGCGAACAGGGTGGGCGATAGCGTATCCACCTCTGGCTTGCCGATGGTGTAGGCGATCTCGTAACTCGTGCGACCAAAGAAGTTGCGTTGAAGGGCGTACAATTCCAGATAGATAAAGATCGATTCGGACTGCGAAAACGTGCGAACCGGATTAGGCGTGATGATCAGATCGTCCCGGCCTTCTGGGAATGCATGTCGCGGTCGAATGTCACTGCCGACCAGTAGATCGCTCAAGTGAAAGGTCGCGCTGTCAGCTACAAACCGATCTCGATGGCGTGCCACACCGATGGCTCCGGATGTCTGATCCAACAATTCCACGGCCATGAGATAGTTCCCCTGCGGGACGGTCACCATGCGCGAGACCAGCAGATGATCGTTGCGATGCCTCGCGCCTGCATTTTGCACTGGCTTGGGCGGTGGCAAGGCGAAGGTCACGGATTTGCGATGTTTATACACGTCTTGCCACTGCTCGTCGAATAAGAACACGCCATCCCAGAAACTTATTTTCCCTGTCTCGGCGTTCTCTTTGAGGCGATCTTTGGGGATCATATAGCTGAGTTCCACGCGCACACTGTCTCGTTCCTCAAAGGCGGCAACCTGATAGGGCAGGGTGTATTTTCGGTTGAGATAGGGATCGACAAACCGCTGTGCTGTTTTGCGGAAGGTGCGATGCGAGGCTTCTTCAAAGGGACGAGAGGAAAATGAAAATGAAGTTCGTCTCAAAGCAAAATCAAGCCCTTCGCGGTGTTCTCTGAAGGCACTGACTTTGATTGGAAGACGTTGACTGACATAGACCCAAGAACCACCGCAAAAATGCCAAATATCATCCGTACTGCCACAAAACTTGACCTTAAATTTCTCGTAATACCAGAACTCGAACAGGGCAGTAGTCATGGACTCGCGAGAATCCCAGTCTTTTTTATATGTTGAAAATCTACGTTTATATCTTCCGAATTTGATATAGGTCTTCCCCATATCCGTCTGCCAACCCTCCACATCAGCCGAAAATCGCCTAAACCGCAAATTGCTATAAGCCAGGCGACCGAAGTGTTCCAGCTTTCTTTCGTTGAAATCAGTCAAATAGAGCGGATCCTGGCTCTTCCAAAATACGTCACGCGCCAAGCCCTCATCAGACTCGGTCAGCGCATAGCGCGGGATAGAATCATCTGCGGGCTTGAGCAGATCAATGGATTCCAACAACTCGCGTTCTTCAAGACTCATCAAATCATAAGCGCGTTCATAAAATTCATGCGACTTGTTGTATTCGCCGATCTGATATGCAGCCAGACCACAAAACAACAACACATTTTTATCTTTTGGATAGTGCGCGTAAAGTTCTTGCATCAAGGCGTGAAACGCCTCCCATTCCTCGTCTTCAAAGTAAAGTATGCCCAACAAATAATACGGGTTCTGATTCATCGCATCCAAAGCCATACTTTCTCGCAACACCTCCTCTGCTGCTCGTTTTGATTGCTGGGCATATTGCTTAAAAGTTCTTTTACGGCGATTGTCCTTTTGTGCCAGGAAATCATAGACCCAATACATACCCACACCATCGAGAGCTTCCTGATTCTCCGGATGTTTTTTGATCACCTCCTCGTATTGGTTCAATGCCCGAAATCGAAAGCCTTGCGTCCATAAAATTTTTCCGTGTGTCAGGCCATAGACCGCGTTGTTGGGATCGATCATCATCGCTTTCTGAATCATCTGCATAGCGCGCTGTCGGCTATTCACGGTATTGATCTGTAGATACAGATTCGCCAATGCGTGGTATGCCGGGGCGTAATCCGAATCGCGTGAAAGAATCACCTCAAAAGCCTCAATGCTTTCCGTGTGACTCACCTCACCAACCTCTTTCTCAACCGCTTGAAACTGCACGTCAATCGACGTTTCGCCTCTGACCGATCCAAAATGAGCGAGATAGATCAGCGCGATCAATCCGATGCGAATGAACAGGGCCATCGCGTACTCCTTTCGGTTGTAGAATTATGATACCAAAGTGAATTGCTGTTGTCCTGATGTGATGCGATCTGCTACCAATGCGAATTAAGAGTAGAAAGCGAGTAGGAATCAAGCCGAGACCAATCGCCCAAAGACATGGACGAGTCATCCGGTGCCTCTCCGCAACGAGAGAGGTTCTTCCCCTTCCTCGTAGGACCTATCCCCCCGGCCCCCTTTCCTACAAGGAAAGGGGGAGCGCATGGCTTTTTGAAGGTTTGTCTCCCTGGCTGTTCTGATGGCTTTGAGCGAATAGATCACGCCCTGGAAACCCAAACCCCTCGCACAACCTCTCGCCATTCCCCCCTTCCTCACAGGCACAGGCGTAGCCTACAACGAAGCGTAGCGAGTAACGGGGGCCAGGGGGGTAGGTCCCAATAAATGGATTCAACGCTTTATTCGCATTACCAGCGATTGATCCCTTGGGGTTACACATTCATTCAAAGAAGCCATGGCAACCATGCCCTCGCAAAAGACCATTCGATAAAGCCATCACGCACAGCGCGCAAGTCCGTTTCGCAACCAACATCCATTATGCAACCCACTTTGCAGGCTGGCGCATGTCGTGCGATTACAAAAGCGATTGAACTGCTGGGGCAGTTGTACCCCGCTCGCGCTGTGCAAGCCCCTCGGCGTTTGAGAGCGGCATTTTTCGCTTACTTTTTTTTGCTGTTGAAAAAAAGTAAGTCGCCGAAGGCATCAAAGGCAACCAACGAGGCTGTAGGACCAAACGCTCAAGCACCGCCTGAGTCTGTTCCTCATTCCTTGATGTGAGGCAGGATACGGACAACCTAAAATCAAATTGGTATTACTACTCATGGGAAGCGACGTGATAAGGCCCAGTCTGCGTTTTGTATCGCGTTCATTCATGGCGGAGCGTTTGAACTGGATCGCGGGTTGCGGTTCTGTACGTCTGAATGCTGACTGTGATGAGCACGACAGCAAGGGTCAGCATGCCGCCGGTAAAAAGCGGCAGGGTCAAATCAATTTGATAGGCAAATGCTCGAAGCCATTCGCCTAGGAAGTAATAGGCCACAGGCCAAGCCAGCGCGTTGGCGATGAGGAGCAAGACGATGAAATCGCGCGAGAGCAACATCATCAACTGAGGCACAGAAGCCCCCAGGACTTTGCGAATCCCGATCTCATGGGTTTTTCGCGCCACAGAGAGGGCGGTCAGGCCAAACGCCCCCAAACAAGCCAGGCACACGGCGAGAACCGCAGAAAAGACAATGAGGTGGAACCACCGTTGGTCTTTTTCGTATTGACTGGCGAGGTTATCCTCGAGAAAGGCCAATCGAAAAGGGATATCGGGTGCGACTTTTTCCCACTCGGTTTTGAGCATAGCGACTGTGCTGGCAATCTCGTCGGGCGCGATTCGCACGAGAAGTCTGTCACACACAGGTCGTAAAATCAAAGCAACAGGTGCCACCTCAACGTGCAATGACCGAAAATGAAAATCCCTCACGACCCCAATAATTTTTGTCTCGCCCAAAGAGAATGTCGTCAGCACTGTTTTGCCGGCACCCCGTTGCCATCCAAACCGTTTGACGAATGTTTCATTGACGATGATCGACCTATCCATATCGGTTTCCATCGTCTTTGAAAAGTCTCTGCCTTCAAGGAGATCGAGCCCCACGGTCCTTAAGTAGTTATGTCCAACACCGATACTTTCTACCGCAATTTGCTTTCCCTCTGCCTTCACATATCCCCTTATGCTACTCCGATTGCTCAACTCATGTCCCGCTCGCGTCGCCTCTATAACAGCGGGATAGGATGAAATCCCGTCTTGATAGAGATATAATTTTTTTGAATCGAGCACTCCCTCTGGGCCATACCCCTGAATCACCACGAGGTTCTCGGTATCGAAGCCGACGTATTTGTTTTTGAGAAACTCAATTTGTGCCACCATTGCAAGCGCGCCCATGATCAACGCCATGGACATTGCAAACTGAAAAACGCCCATCGTGCGAATCAGAACGCCGGGGGACAAACGCTTGGTGCGTGCGGTCAAAATTTCCACCGCTTGAAAGCGCGAGAAAACAAAGGCCGGATACAGCCCTGCCATCGCGCCGACGACCACCGAGAGCATCCCAATGACCAAGAGCTTGGACGAGTTGCCGTGTTCCAACAGCGACAATTTCATGCCGACAAACGCATTGAAACTGGGCAACAGCAGTTCCGCCACGCCAATGCCGAGCCACATCGCGAGCAACGCCCCCAAAATGGACTCGGCCAAATGCTGAACGATCACCTGCCTTCTGCCTGCGCCGATCAATTTGCGAATGCCCACTTCTTTGGCGCGGATTGAGGAACGACCGATAGACAGGGCGATAAAGTTGACGCTCGCAATGAGCACGACGATCAGCGCGATGCCCAAAATCACGACAAAATAAATGGGATTGCTGACCCTCTCGATCCCCCGTATTTGTCGATTGAAATGAACATCCCCAAGGGGTTGCAAAAACAGTTGGGTATCTTCCCATCTTTCCCGAATGACATCTTGCAGGCGCGCCTCTATTTGGGCGCGTTCGGCGCGTTCGGGCAACAGCACATAAGTACTGGTATTATCCCTTGCACGCCACGACTTGAGATTGGGATTTTCCGCGGCATCAAACGGCAGTAGGCCATCAAATGCAAGGCTGGAATTTTCGGGAATATCGGTTGCAATCCCCGAAACGAGATAGCCCTTTTCCGCGATGGTCACGACCTTACCGATGGGTTGAGCACCCAGCCCCAATTTTTGAGCCATCTCCTCTGTGAGGACAACAGAACGCAAATCGCGCAGGGCACTCGCCGCATCGCCCATCGACAGCGGAAAGGTGAAGATGTCCAAAAATGCGGCATCCACGTATTTCAGTTTCACGCGAAAAGATCGCGCCCCGTAGCGCGTTATGCCTCCGGTGTGATAGACTCTCGCGACCTGTACATCGGGAAACGCCCGTGCAACAGCAGGGCCGAGAGGGCCTGGCGTGTTGCAATTCATGTCAGATCTGTTTTGCAGTCCCAGCCGGTAAATGCGGTGTGCATGCGCGTGAAAGCGGTCATACGTCCATTCGTGCTCGACAAACAAAAACGCGAGAATGACAAACGCCATCGCAATGGACATGCCGACGATGTTGATGACCGAGATCATCTTGTGTCTGATCAGATTCCGAATCGCCAAAGTGAAATAACTCCGCACCATAGCGCGACCTTCCTATACAAAATGGGCAAGCCTACAGGTCTGCCCCATGAATTGAAGGGCAAGATTTTTATATGCCACTAAAATTGAACTTGCCGCGAAACAAAACCTCACGGTCACATCGAGTCGATTGAATGGTTCATAAAGCAAATCGACATAGGTCTGCCAATACCGATAGGTATAAAGCCCGGTCGTCTCGTTGTAGGTCACTTCATGCTTTTTTTCAGCGAGATCATAGCCATCACGCCGCCTTGGATTTGGCACTTTGATGACTGTGGCACCGGGCTTGATCTCCCGGTGAATTTTATCGAGCGGCTTGCGGTCTGCCCGGCCTGAACCGGCCGCGAGCACCAGCACCAAGGTTGCAACTATCATCGCTTTCATTGCGTGCTCCTCACTCATCGCTGAACCCTTGGTCCTTGCCCAAATGCTCCAAGAAGGCAGTCACTTCACCTTCCACCTTGCCCTGAACCAAATTCAGTTCGTTCTTCAACGCGATGAACGCGGTCTGGTCTAAGCCCTTAGAAATGTGGAGCAATGCCGCGTCCTTTTTGTCCTTGTTGACCCATCCCCAGGTCTCGGCAATAGCGAGAAAGGCTTCAAACTGCGCTTTGGGACTGCTATCCCCCAAACTGCCGGGCGCAAGGGTCTGACCTTTCAGCCCCTCTACATTCGGCGGATAAACTGCAAGTTCATCTATTGGTCCAATAGACGACTGAACAGTTTGACCATAACCTTTGGAATAACAGGTTGCAATGACCGGACCGAGTTTACTTACAAGCGTCAGAGAAATTGATTCACCCGGTGGGATGTGTCCGCCCATTGATCCCCAAAATGCCCATTTGGGTGAACCGGGTGGCGGCTCACTCGTAGAGTGATAACGCCATGGTTCAGATTCAGTCCGAAGCACGAGGTTGCGATCTATATCTAAAGCGAATATCTCTAAGGACTGTACACTGTCCTTGCTATTGACGAGGTGGTACGTATAGGTGTATTCATCCTTTTCGCTATTATATGTCACTGTGCATGCCACGGTCACATCCAGTCGGTTAGAAGGTTCATAAAGCAAATCGACATAGGTCTGCCAAAACCGGTAGGTATAAAGCCCGGTCGCCTCGTCGTAGGTCACTTCATGCTTTTTTTCAGCGAGATCATAGCCATCACGCCGCCTTGGATTTGGCACTTTGATGACTGTGGCACCGGGCTTGATCTCCCGGTGAATTTTATCGAGTGGCTTGCGCTCTGCCCGGCCTGAACCGGCCGCGAGCACCAGCACCAAGGTTGCAAAGATTACCGCTTTCATTGCGTGCTCCTTTCTTTTGGGGTTTCACGAAAACAGCCTTGTCTCATTGCTTAAAGTGAAGATGTGGATCGTCCGTGTTGATTTTATTTAAGTAGGTACTTCCTAGTTCATCTATCTTTCGTATGAGAAATTTCCACTTCGCAGCACTCACTGTAGTTGGATAAATATCCACATTCGTGCCATCCCGATGCCCCCAATGAGGTGGTCTCCAAGTTTCATTGAAATCATACAAACCGCCATATCTCAAAGAGCCGTCATTCACCATCAGATTCTCATTGTATTCTGCATGATAGAGTCTCGCAAGAGAAGCGATGCGGGTCTTTGTGGTCGGGGTGACCCAGTGGATGTCTCCGGCGCGATGGTGGGTATCATGGCCCGTTAAAGATATCCCTGTTCCACCCGTGATTTCTACCAAGCCATCGTGTCTGTTTTCAAAGGTCATGGATACGGATCCCGTTTCTCCACCATCTCGTAGATCTCGCCAATTGACCGTCACAACCGTTCTGCCCGCGGCTTCTGGACCGCGATAGAAAAACTGGAACACACCATCTTTATTTGTCACGCCATCATCAACACTCGTGGCACCCCGACAAAGATCCTTACTGTTGTCGGGGGCGTGATGGTGTCCATAGTGGGGCGAGGTTTTTCTTATTTTCTCAATCGTAATCTCCAGATCGTTAAAGAGGGGTACCGTCTTAACGATCAGATCGCGCTTGCGTATATCCGAATACCCTCTCGGCGCACAATCAATCGTGGTTGATTGGCCAGGCGCGAGATCGAGAAATACTTCTAATGGCACAGCGGAAACAGGTGTTGGTTCCCACAAACTCGCAGAGGGATCCCAGCGATATGGATTTCCAAAAAGATCGACATGCCACCAGGGCGCGCCTACATGGTGATAAATATCTTCAGCGGGCGGAGGAGCCGCCGCGACCACTTCGATTTCGGGCAATGTCCCACAATCAACAGTCCACTCT
Source organism: Candidatus Latescibacterota bacterium (assembly GCA_965204745.1). GTDB lineage: Bacteria > Latescibacterota > UBA2968 > UBA2968 > UBA2968 > VXRD01. The sequence goes on along the minus strand of OZ242010.1, from coordinate 5,257,378 downwards.
CTGGAAGTGTAACTCCATTCCAACCAACAATCAGATCCAATGGGCACGCGCTTTCGGCGACAGCTCACATCGTCGCCAAGCGCGATGTCCGTGCCAAACAACACGATGCCGATGCCAACGGACAGGGTGAAGAGGTATTTTTTCATTGCAAAACTCCTCGCGTTTAGCGGGTGGTTCTCGCTTGCCTGGAAGGATCGGGCGGAAGATACGCCTGTAAAAGTTTCAGGTGCTCGCGGACTCTTTTGTAGTCATACCATTCATCATGGGCGCGAACAAAGGTCAGGTGGAGATGCGCCAAAACGGCTCTCTCGTCTCTGGTTTGAGGATCGGTCAAAATTTTCTCGGCCTCTCGCAACTTTGCCATTGCCGTTCTGTTTTTCGCAATGTCCAAATAAACATGGGCCATACCAATGCGCGCTGTCACGGCATGAGCGGGTGTTTGGCCGAGGTCTGATATTTTTTCGTAAAATTCCAACGCATCCCGATCCATTTCGAGTTCGCGATAAATATTGCCGACTTGATTGAGAAAATCGAGATGCTCGTCAGAGCCGAGGTTGAAATTTTCTGAATAACTCACAATCTCCCGTTTGGCGAATCGAGTGTGAACATCAAAAAACCGGTGGTCTTTGAGCAATAACAGCCGGTATTTGAGGCGATTCCGCGCTGCCAACTGTCCCATTTTGTCGGTTCCAAATTGATCCACAAGGCGCATCGCATGGCGAATCCCCTGTTCGAGCATGGAAGCGACGGGCAATTGTGCCCTTTGTTGCACGTTGTGCAAAGCACTCAGGAATTGAAAATAAAATGCGTGGTCTCGCGTCTCGTTTGCAACCAGCAAGGCTTCCTCAAGGCGAAGCCGAGCGACCGCGTCGGGCAGTTTGGGCGTCGTTCTTGCAAAACCGCGTTTGTATCCCGTCATGTACAGCGACGCCCAGCCTAAGATATATGGATCATCAAATTTTTGAATCGCCCGAAATCTATTCGAGAAGATCCGATAATGACCTTCTTGAACCGCCAAGATGCCCGCAAGCCCACCCGTCCAGATCTCGGTCTTTGGATTGGGTTGATCGACCTGTGTTGCGGCATGGTATTTTGCGAGGATTGACGCTGTGTCAATGGCGTGTCTCTGCGCCAAGTCGAGTCGATCAAATGCAGTGTCTCCCAACAGGGTAATCACAAATTGCCCCTGGTTATTGAACCCCGATTTCGCGGGCAGTGGCGCACCTGTTGGCGGCAGGGATTGTTTGGCAGACGGATGACGCCTCGGGCCATTTTCAGGCCGAACGGGTGCGTGGATCGTTTGACCGAGCACAATGGAAGGCGAAATCTCCTCGCCGAGCGACAACCTGTGTTCCTGGATCCCCGCATCGTCGTGATCCAAAACAGACACATTCAACACCAAGCGCGAACCTTTTTCAAAAACGCGGGGTTGAACGATCTGACGCGGCACTTTTGCTTCGACGGTGTACCCCGATGCCGTGGGTGAGATGGCAGCGTCAACCCCCAGGGCTTTGTCCAGATAGGGCACGCTGATCTTTTTCCCTGCAATCTCCAAGAGACTTTCGACGACCACCTCGCCAGAAGCTCGCTGGGTAACCTCGAGAAAGCAGCCGTCAAATTCTAGCCAGACCGCATCATCCCACCAGTTTTGTCCAAAGACCGCCCGTTCAAAAACGACCGCATCATCGCTCACCACAACGGCGAAGTACAGATGCTCCGCGTCTGCAAACACCTGCAAAGTTGCAGACAGATCCCGTTCCGAGGTTGGCGTTCCCGCTAGGTTATGGGGCAGTGCTCGCCAGGACTCGAGTTTCTGCACGGGCAATTTATAGACTTGCCAGTCCTCCAAACTGCCATCTACCACGATGCCCGAGGAACCAGCCACGAGCACGCTTTGATAGGCCAGGCTTTTTGCCGGTGCGGCAATCACCAGCCACATCATCAGATAGATTACCTGTTTCATCGCTAAGCCTCCATTGAAAGAGAGAGGAAGTCCTTCATTTGAGAAGCATCATCCTTCTCGTCTGGGCAAAATCGCCGAATGTCAGATGATAAATGTAGATGCCACTCGAAACTTTTTGCCCGTGATCGTCGGTGCCATCCCAACGCACCGCATATTCTCCCGGCTCTTGGTATTCTTGAACGAGCGTGCGAATTTTTTGGCCTATGATATTGTAGATCACGAGTTGGGTCTCTTGCTTTTCGCTTCCGGCCAGGCGATAATGAATGGTCGTCTCGGGGTTGAAGGGGTTGGGTTGGTTGGGCAGGAGTTCGGTTTTGGCGATTGGGCGGACTTCAATGGTTACAGGAAGCGCGACATACCAACGATGGCCCGTGTCACCGATCAAGATGAGCGGCAAGGCGACAACAGTGCCTTCATGGCCCGGGTCGACGGTGATCTGAAGTCGCAGTTCAAGTGTCTCTGACGTAAAATCCACGGGAATGACGGTTTCCTCAACGCGCACCCCATGGGGAAATTTCTCAGCATCGGGCATCACCTTGAGCGACTTAACCACGGTTTTCGACTCATTGGCGAGTCCAATCGCGATGATATTTTTCCCTGCATACAGGGGCAAGGAATGGGGATCCCGAGCAGGTGTCTCACCCCAAAACAGACCGAATACAACGATGAACAAAAGTTTCTTCATGACGTCTCTCCTTGTTAAAGTCAATCACTGCGAAAATTTGGGACTGCTTTCGCCCTTTTAATTGCAAAATGTATGCCAGAAATTTTTTTGCACAAAAAAAAGCACTTGAAATTGATCCAAGTGCTTGAGAAACAAAAAGATAAAATTTGACGCGCATGAACTTTGCAAAGGCGACATCGAGGCGCGAGTGCATACAACGGGATACATCTAATAGCCGATTATTTGCTTCAAATACACATAACCCACTGATTCATAGAAACTTAAACAAAGTGCATACAAAAAGGCGCACTGCATACTTTGGGATACATCCCTTCAACGCGCCGATTATGCAAAAAAATAAGATCTAACCCAAAGGGGGATACCCCCGTTGACAACGCTCACTCCGCTTCATCTATGGGAAGGCAAATCCGAAACGCGCTGCCTTTGCCCGGTTGACTGCTCACCTCAATTTTTCCTTCGTGCTTTTGGATCAACCCGTAACTCACCGACAAACCCAAGCCCGTGCCTTTGCCCACATCCTTGGTGGTAAAAAAGGGATCGAACACATGGTCGAGATCCTCTTCGGAGATGCCCTCGCCCGTATCCGCCACGCGGATCACCACCCAGTCGCGATCTGATGCGTCCGTCTCCCGTGCCGTTGAAACCGTCAAAATACCGCCCTTGGGCATCGCGTCTATTGCATTGTCGAACAAATTGATCAGCACCTGCTCGATGTTGATGGGGTCGAACCACAACTTGGGCAATCCGATTTTCAATTTGGCGCGATACGCTATGGCGCGGTCTTTCAGCGCCGTTTTGACCAGCCTCTCGGCACGGCGCACCGTCTCGTTGATATCGGTCAATCGGGGCGCGAAAGACGATTGACGGGAAAAGGACAGCAAATCGGAGATGATGTGGGCAATTTTATCGTTTTGCCGTTGGATGGTCTCTATCGCATCGATCATATCCGCTGACACGGGCTGATTTTTCACCTCGCGCATCATATTGGTCAGATGTACGCCAATAATGCCCACCGGATTGTTCACCTCGTGGGCTATTCCACTGACCAAATGCCCGAGTGCCGCCTCCTTGACGGATTGTATCACTTGCTCCTCCAACAACACCTGCTCGGTCAGGTCGCGCACAATGCCCGTGAACAAGTGCTTGTCTTTTAGGATCACCGCACCGACTGCCAAATCCATGGGGAATTTCGTCCCGTCTTTCCGCAGGCCATTTACCCGCCGCCCGTAGCCTATAATTTTGGGCACGGCCGTTTCCAAGTACCGGGCGATGTAGCTGTCGTGGCGGCTACGATGGGGTTCGGGCATCAGCATGGCCACATTGTTGCCGATCACTTCCGAGGCGCGATAGCCGAAAACGCGCTCGGCTGCAACATTGAATGATTGGACGATGCCATGGCTGTCTATGGTAATGATCGCGTCGACCGTGGTTTCCAAAATCGCCTTGTACTGGCTTGCCGTCTCTTCCAACGTGCGGCATTCCGATTCCAATTTGGCAATGCGCCGTAGCAGGTGGGCGCGTTCTCTTTGGGCGTTTTGATCTTTCATCCTCGCCTCTCGGCAAAAAAAGCGCTTGAATGCGGTTCAAGCGCCCAAATAACAGCGGTGGAACGAATAGGCGAGCCGGTCTACTTTTTGATCTGCGAACGGGTCGTGAGCACAAAGACCTCCTCCAAGTTGTGAAAATTCACGGAGGGGGCGAGGATCACCTCGCGGAACAACCCCTGTGCTTCGTCGCCGATCTCGACGACCTGCCCCACGGAAAGCCCTTTGGGAAACAGGTCGCCCAAGCCGGAGGACACCACCAAATCGCCGACTTCGATATCGGCGCGGAGGGGTACATTTTTTAGGTAGAACGCGCCATCTTCAAACGACGCGATGCCGTTGGTTCGGCTTTCGCGCTGCACCACTGCGCTGACCCGGCAGTTGCGGTCGATGAGCAACTGCACGATAGCCGAGTGGTCGTGCACCGCCAAAACGCGGCCCACCAAGCCATCTGCGGTTACGACGGGCATGCGGACTTGGATGCCCTCATCGCGCCCCGCGTCTATCAACACTGTGCTGGACACGCGCGCGGGATTGCGTGCGATCACCCGGGCAATGCGATAGGATTCTGCGGTCTCTTGTTGGGACCTGAAATGCAGCAACTCGTAGAGGCGTACGTTTTCGAGACGGGCTTCTCGGAGTTTGTGCAACTCCAGAGAAAGGCGCGCATTCTGGTCGCGCAGCACCTCGTTTTCGTAGCGCAGGGACGAGAGTTCTATCGGCCAGGCAAAAACCCGATGCCCCAAAGCCGTCAGCCCAAACGCGACTCGGTTTGCAACGCGCATCTGCGTTGCGGGATCGAACAGCATCAAGACCAGTGAAATAAAAATCGCAATGCCTAGCACGACTTGCTCGCGGCGATTGCTCAAGAAACTGTAAAATCGCTGCATGTCATTCCAAAACGCTCTTGTAGTTGTTGAGGTCTGCGAGGACTTTCCCCGTGCCGTTCGCCACGCATTCCAGGGGGGCGTCGGCCACGATCACGGACAGGCCGGTCTCCTCTTTCAACCGCTGATCCAGGCCGCGCAACAAGGCGCCGCCGCCGGTCAAGATGATGCCGTGGTCGAGGATATCCGCGGCCAGTTCGGGCGGGGTCTGTTCGAGTGTTTGCCGCACTGCGTTGATAATCGCGGTCACGGACTCGGCCAGGGCTTCGCTGATTTCTTTGGAATCCACGACAATGGTTCTGGGAATGGCTTGTAGTTGTTCCAAACCGCGGCAGGTGTGTTGCAATTCTTCTTTGAGCTCGCAGGCCGCGCCAATGGCGCACTTGATTTGCTCTGCGCTGCGGCTTCCCACCAGCAGATTGTGTTTGCGCTTGAGGAATTGCACGATGACTTCCGTCATTTCGTCGCCTGCGATTTTGATCGATTTGGACGTCACGATGCCGGACAGGGCAATCACCGCGATCTCGGTCGTCCCCCCGCCGATATCCACGACCATCGACCCCAATGCCTCGTCCACGGGCAGGCCGACGCCAATCGCCGCGGCCATGGGTTCTTTTATCAAATAGACCTCGCGGGCGCCTGCGCGGTCCGCGGCTTCCCTGACCGCACGCATCTCTACGGGCGTGACGCCAGAGGGTACGCAAATCACCACGCGCGGGCGGACCAGCAACTTGTTCTTTTGCACTTTGGCAATAAAAAAGCGCAGCATTTCCTCGGTCACGTCAAAATCGGCGATCACGCCATCGCGCAGGGGGCGCACGACCTCGATATCCGGTTTTTCGCGGCCGAGCATTTCCTTGGCTTGCGTGCCTATCGCCAGCGGCTTGCGCGACTGCCGCTCGAGGGCGACAATGGAGGGTTCATCGATCAAAATGCCCTGCCCCTTGACGTAAACCAGTGTATTGGCGGTTCCCAAATCGATGCCAATGTCGTTTGAAAACCAACTCGAAAACCAAAAAGCCATAGACCATCTCTCCCACCGGAAGCCGTGAGCTATCCGGCAAAATCGGTTAAAAAACGGGGTGTGCGGGTTCGGGATGCAATAAAAAAATAAACCGCCCCGACAGATGCGGCAAAACAACGGTTCGCTTGAATGATACATGGTTGCCCCGATAAAGTCAAGCAACGCGAAACAGCGCGAAACCGGAAAATACCCTTGACATTTTTGGGGGGCGGTCTGAAATTTGGAAGTCGATCACTTGAAGAAATTTAATGAGACCTACCCCCTCGCTTTCGCTTCTCGGGGCGGGGGCGGGTCATTGGAGGGCGCGTTGCAAATTCGGAAAGCAGTTATCTCAGCCGCGGGGCACGGGAGTCGCATGCTACCCGCGACCAAGGCCCTGCCCAAAGAAATGATGCCCATTGTCGATAAACCCGCGATTCAGTACATCATCGAGGAACTCGTGGATTCGGGCATTGAGGACATTTTGATCATCACGGGCCGGGGGAAACGCGCGATTGAAGATCACTTTGATCGCAACATCGAAATCACGCATGCCTTGCGCGAGCGCGCGGACTCGGGCATGATCGAAACCCTGGAGCGCATCGAAGAATTGGCCGACATCCACTACGTGCGGCAAAAAGACCAGTTGGGCACCGGGCACGCGGTTCTCAAAGCCCGCAAACACGTCGGCAACGAACCCTTTGCGGTTCTGTACGGCGACGACCTCGTGGTGTCGCAAACCCCGTGCATCGGGCAGATGATCGATCACTACAACCGGTACAGCAGTTCGATCCTCGCGGTCAAAGAAGTGCTGCCAGAACACATCGGCAACTACGGCGTGATTCGGGCGAAGCGCATCAACGATGTGTATCTCGTCAAGGGCCTCGTCGAAAAACCCGACCCGGCAAACGCGCCATCCAATCTCGCCACCCTAGGCCGATACATTTTTGAACCGGATATTTTCGACTTCCTCGAACAGATCAATCCGGCCGAGAATGGCGAGTACCAACTCACAGACGCCATTGAACTGATGATCCAATCCCGTGTGGTGTACGCCTGTGCCATCGAAGGCGAGTGGCACACAGTCGGCGATCTCCTGTCCTACCTCAAGACCACGGTGGCCCTTTCCCTCGAGCATCCGGCCATTGCCGAAGATTTTCTCACCCACCTCAAAGAACTCGCGCCCATGCTCGAAAAGCGAGGAGAAAGCACGGATGAACGCAGATAAACGCAACGGTGCTTGTCTAAAACGTTTGGCCTTACAGCCTCGTTGGTTGCCTCCGATGCCTTCGGCGACCTACTTTTTTTTAACAACAAAAAAAAGTAGGCGAGCGGGGTACAACTGCCCCAGCAGTTCAAAAATGCCGCTCTCAAACGCCGAGAGGCTTGCACAGCGCAAATCGCTTTTGTAACAGCACGACATGCGCCGGCCTGCAAAGTTGGTTGCATAATGGATGTTGGTTGCGAGACAGCCTTGCGCGCTGTGCGTGATGGCTTTTTTGATGGTCTTTTGCGATGGCATGGTTGTCATGGCTTCTCTGAATGATTACAGAACGTCAAAAGGATCATTTGCTATCTGCATATCGCATCACATTAGGCCAATAGAAAGTCAATGATTTTTCCCTCCAACTCGCGCACGAATTTGGGCCAGTGCGACGCGATGCGTTTTTCTTCTGTTGCGATGATTTGTAGGTCCGCGGCGGATAATTTGCCCGCTTTGCGACAGGCGGCGACCTCGTCTCGGTCTAAGACATGGGCAGTGCCATCGGCGTTGATCCAGATGTCCAAGAGCAGGTCCAGATAGCTCACCTCGTTTTCCCCCACGCGCACATCTCGGCATACATGAAACAAATGCCCCTTCAGTTCACCTGAAGGGGCACACATGCGCCACAAAACGCGCTCGATCCCGGTTTGGTAAAACGCCAGTGTTTGCGAACCCGCTGGCAGATGGATGCCCGCGACTTGCCACGGGCGACGGGATACGTAGGCCAGCACCACCCAGTCTGCGCCGCGTGTCACCAAATCACACATGTATTCTTCATCGGGCTTGTCGAGGTGGCGTTTCGATTCACAGAACAACACGGCGGCACCCCTATACGATGAGGTAGCAGATCAGCATGGTCAAACTCGCGACGAGCCAGCACAACCATTGCAAGGACCATCCGCGCTTTCCACCCAGGCCAGAAGAGATGGACTGCCCGAGATAACAGATCGTAAAAATGACAAATAGCGCAATGCCCCACAGCATAGAAATTTCCTTTCTGGTCAGTGGTCAGTTCCCATCCAATCCCCGACCACCAAGTGGTCAGTTGTCAGTGGTCAGTCCCCGCCTAGCCACCCCAAAATCGAAACATTGAGACCGCAGGGGCGGTGCTCCCGTGCCCGCCCGAAGAGGTAAGGGTCAGTGGTCAGTTCCCATCCAACCCCTGACCGCCAAGTGGTCAGTCCCCGCCCAACAGCCCCCAAAATCCGACGCACTGCGTTGATTACTCGCTTTGGTCTTCGTTTTCATTTAGCACGACCACTTCTTCGCGTTCTGCCGAGCGGCGGATGGCGTCGATGACGCGAATGGCTTCCAAACATTCCTCGGGTTTGACCAGCAATTCTTTCCCACGCACAAGTGCCGCGCCCACGTTGTCGTAATACGTGCGGTACTCGCCGAACTCGGGCGATACGGATCGTTCCACGGTTTGCCCGTGGTCGTCTGTCACGCGCAGGTGATAACGCGCCGGGTCTTCCGGTATGGGCATGCCAAAAACGCCTGCCTTCATCGCCGCCTCTTGGGGATCCACCCCGTATTTTCTGAAACTGCCGCGAGAACCGCGCACCTGAAACCGGGGCTTGGCGTACATCCACGCGCTGCCCAATTCGATGAAAAAGCGCGTCCCGTTTGCAAATCGCAAGTGGATGAGGGCTAGGGTTTCGACATCGGCTTTGTCTTTGGGATAGCGGTATTGCAAATCCGCAAAAACGGTTTCCACTGTCGGCCCGTATAACCGAAGGGCCTGATCTATGAGATGCGCGCCCCAATCGAGGACGCGCCCACCGCCGTATTTTTTCCACGCGCGCCACCCGCTGTGCGGCCCGCCAAAGGTCGTGATGTTGGACTCGATAGTGTAAATATCGCCCAAGACGCCGGATGCGAGCAGGCGTTGCAAGGTCAAAAAATCGCCATCCCACCGCCGATTTTGAAACACGCTCAAGAACACCCCATTGCGCTTGGACGCTTGGATCATGCCTCGCGCTTCGGCCTCGTTTAAGCACATGATTTTGTCCGTGACGAGGTGTTTGCCCGCATCCATCGCTTGGATGCTCATCGGCGCGTGGGTGTCGTGCGGCGTGGCGAGTACGACGAGATCGACATTGTCGTCGTCCAACAGCGCGTCATACGTGCCATAAGTCTTGACCGAGGGAAAATCCGCCGTTGCTGCCGAGCGTTTTGCCGAGGACCGCGAGCAGACCGCGTACAGCGCGAGGTCGGGCGCGAGGTCGATCAGCGGCGCGTGAAAGACTTTGCCGCCCAAGCCATATCCGACCAGACCAACGCGAATCATAATGGGATCTCCAAAAAAAAAGGCCACCTACCAGAGGTAAGCGGCCTTGAAAACTTCAAACGCGCCATTACTTCAGCAACATCATGCGGCGCACCTGCGTGAAGTTGGTGGCGGACAAGCGGTAAATGTAAATCCCGCTGGCGACTTGCTTGCCGTATTCGTCCATGCCATCCCAAACGACCGAGTGAAAACCCGCGTCCATAGATTCCCGAATCAGGGTGCGGACTTCCTGCCCGAGCAGGTTGTAGATCACCAGTTGGACTTCGCTGGCTTCGGGCAACTGGTAGTTGATGGTGGTAGAGGGGTTAAAGGGATTGGGGATATTTTGATTGAGGGCGTAATCCATGGGCACGGGCTTGAGATTGCCAATTTCGATGTTGGTAATCGCATCGATGCCGCCGGACAGATCGACCATGACGCCGTCGAGAATTTGGAAATCCGTGGGCACTGGCGTGTGCGTGGTCTTAAACGCGAACTCGACCAAACTGCCGTCGCCGCTTGCCCCCTGCCCATCGACCTTCATCGACCCAACAGCCACTTGGCCGGGGGTTTTGGTGGATGCGAGAAACAGCGCGGGTTGCCCGTTGCCGGTGTTGAGCAGATTTTGATCGACTTCGCGCGCTTCGACAAATTCGTACTTGGCCTGATCGTACTGCAACACAAAGCCATAGCCCTTCAACTTTTGGGCGTGGCTGATCGTGACCTGCAACTTCAACATGCCATCTTCGGCGACAATGCTCTGTGCACGTTGCAACACGAGATTGGCCAGGCTATTCTCCCCGCCCGTAAATTCCAGCCCCTGTGTCAAGGGACCGGCAATGGCCGAGCCAACCAAACTCAGCCCCAGACCTACAGCAACCATCATACGCTTCATAACGCTCCTCCTGTGAAAAAGGTGATCGATTTTCATTTCGACCTAAATTTACTGTGTCTTTTCGGATATGTCAACCGCATTTTTGCCCAAAAGTTGCATTTTTTTTTGCATGTGCTTCAATGGCCTTCACCAAGGCGGAAATGGATGCCGATGATGCGGGGAGTTCCACGACCACGTCGAATCCATGTGCGGTTGCGGTTTGGGCCGTGATGGGGCCGATGCATGCTGCTCGCAAGCGTTCTCTGCCCGGTTGTTGCAGGGCGTCGCCGAGCGAGTCTATGAGATTGGTGACCGTGGATGAACTCGTAAAGGTGATGAGATCGATCTCATCCCGGTCGAGATGCTGCAAAAATTCAGCGGGCAAGGCATCGGGCCGCACGGTTTTGTAGACGACCACTTCGCGGACTTGGCCCCGGCGCTGGCGAATCCCCTCGCCGAGTACGCCCCGGGATTTTTCTGGCCGGGGCAACAAAAATCGCCGTGAGGAGAGATCATCGCCGAGTGCCTCGAGCAAGCCTTCGGAGGTGCGGTCAGCCGCTTCGAGATCCACCTTGAGATGCCAGGCGCGCACTCGGGCCGAGGTCGCCGCGCCGACGGTTGCAATTTTTGTGTTCCCCAATGCGCGCAGGTCGCGGCCCTGGTGAAACAAACGCTCGAAAAAGCGATCCGTTCCATTTGCACTCGTCAATATGAGCCAATCGTACGCATGCACCTCTGCTATGGCACAATCCACATCGCGCCAATCCTCGGGTTCGGCAAATGCAATGGTCGGCACTTCGATGACCCACGCGCCCAATGCCTGCAACTGGCGCGTCAAGTCACTCGCCTGCACACGCGCTCTGGTCACGGCGATCCGCTGTCCAAACAGGGGCTTGGACGCAAACCAATCCAGGTCCATTGCCGCGACTTTTCCTATGACGATCACCGCGGGGTTGGTCATCGCGACGTCGCCCATTTTTGCCAGCGTGGTTCTCACTGTGCGTTGCGCGGGCAAAGACCCCCATTGAATAGCTGCGACGGGGGTGTCATGTGGTCGCCCCCCGGCGATGAGGCGGCGGGCAATTTCACCGCGTTTTCGCGTGCCCATCAAAATGAGGAGCGTGCCCCCCACCTTTGCCAGCCCTTCCCAATCGACTTCCCCGCGATCTTCGAGTGCAGCGGTCGTCCCGGTGACTATCGTCACATGGGGGGAGATGCCCCTGTGCGTGGCGGGAATGCCAGCGTAGGCGGGCGCGGCAATGGCACTGCTGATGCCCGGCACGATCTCAAACCGAATGCCGCGTGCTTTCAACGCCTCGGCTTCCTCGCCCCCGCGCCCAAATACCATCGGGTCGCCCCCTTTTAAGCGCACGACGCGCAGGCCCTGTTGCGCGCGGTTCACCATGAGGTGGTTGATTTCCGCTTGTTGCACGCGCTGATACCCCGGGCGTTTTTCCACATTGATGCACTCGCACTTCGGGGATGCGTCCTTCAATAGCGCGGGATTTGCCAACCCGTCATACAAGATCACATCCGCCTCTCGGATGAGACGCAGGCCCTTCACTGTGAGCAATTCCACATCGCCCGGCCCGGCACCGACGAGATATACGCATCCAGTTTGCATGGGTTCGCTCTCAATGCGAATGACGACCACGACGACGAGGGGACTTACGCGCTTTCTGCGAGTTTGGTTCGCCGCGTCTCGAGTTGAAAGTCCATCAAATTGATGGGATGAGGCCGTTTGGAGAGATACAGAATTTCAACGCCGATCACTTGATCGTCGGCGTCGTAGTCGAGGATAATGCCGGGAGCGACTTCCTCGGACGCTACGCCCGGCCCATCGGTCAGGCGCAGATGCAACGCATCGGCTTCTTCGTCAATTTGGAGTTTCATAACCGGTTCCTCATTGTGCGATCAAAGTAAAAGGTAATCAATCGCAATGGCGTGGTGTTTGTCCGAATAATCACGCGCAACACGCGCCCGCCATATTCTTCAATCCGCCCCAGCCTGTGCTCCAAGTCCGGATCCACGCGATCAGGCACTATGAGTTCGGGGGAACTGAGTACCCGCTCGATCCACGCTATTTGGATATTGGGACGAATCCGGAGACTTTCTCGGGCGTGTTGCGTCAATTCGTAGTCCACTCCAAACCTCTTTGTGCCTTCTCGATCTCCCCGCAACAGGAGATCATCGTCTATCGCCGCGTTGTTCCAATGCCAAAATTTCTGACGCGCCTTGGGCGAGGAGGGTTTGGGCGACGCGGTGGCCTAGTTGGTCGGGGGTGTCTTTGGTGCTCGCTCGTTGTGATCGGATGATCCGCTTGCCATCGGCCGAGGCCACGACTGCGCGCAAGCGCGATAGGGACGCATCACAGGTCGCCAAACCACCGATAGGGACGCGGCAGCCTCCGCCCAGGGCCGCCAGCATGGCGCGTTCTGCGGTGACAGCGCGCTGGGTTTCCGCGTGGTTCAAAACGGCGATCCATCGCAAAACCTCGCGGTCACCTGCGCGTATTTCGATGCCGAGCGCGCCTTGACCGGGCGCGGGCAAACACAGGGCAGGGTCGAGATAATCCGCGATGTGGGTTTCCAAGCCCAACCGCTTCAAACCGGCGGCGGCGAGGACGATGCCGTCTATATTTTTCGCGCGGAATTTTTTGAGGCGCGTATCCACATTGCCGCGCATTTCCACGAAACGCAGGTCAGGGCGTGCGTGCCGCAGTTGGGCTTGCCGCCGCAAACTGCTCGTTGCGAGCACCGCGCCTTTTGGCAAATCCCAAAACCCCTGATCGCGCTTGCTCACCAACACATCTCGCACGTCCTCGCGCAGGCTGATCGCGCCGAGGGCCAATCCATTCGGCAACTGCGCGGGCAGGTCTTTCAAGCTGTGAACCGCCAGATCGATGCGCCCGGCCAACAGGGCATTCTCGATTTCTTTGGTCCACACCTCTTTGCCGCCGATTTGGGACAGCGGGGTTTCGGACAAGCGATCCCCCTGCGTCTTAATCACCGCGATCTCGGGTTTGAGTTCGGGATGTGCGTCCTCTAATTTTCGCTTTGCCCAGTTGCCCTGCCACAGAGCCAGCGCGCTTCCTCGGCTACCGATGATCATTATCCTTGTCCCTCTTGTCTCTTTGGGCGAGCACGGGTGCATCCCCTACACACATTGCTCACCTTTGAACTGGCTATCGCCAGTTGTACCCCGCTCGTGCCTTTGAACTGGCTATCGCCAGTTGTACCCCGCTCGTGCCTTTTGTGCCTTTTGTGCCTTTTGTGGCTAAACTTCCATCTTTCTTTTTTCAACCGCGAGATCGAACAAGTAGGACAGGGCCGCCACGTACGCGCCGCTGTCTTCTTCTTCGGCTGCTTCCTTGAGGCGTATCACGGGTTTGTGCAACACTTTGTTCATAAATCGGCGCACCACATTGGCGACTTGTGCGCGTTGGTCGTCTGAAAACTCGGCCAACTTGGCCTGCGCGAGTTCGGCGTCCATGAACGATTGAAAGTGCCGGCGCAGGGCCACGATAGCGGGCACCACGTCGAGGGAATTGACCCACGCGGAAAACGCCCTCACTTCTCCTTCTAAAATCGCATTGACCTTTTCCGCTTCGGTTTTTCGCTTTTCCAAATTCGCACCGACGACGGATTCCAAATCGTCGAGGTCGTAGAGAAACACATTGTACAGATCGCCCACTGCCGGGTCGATGTCGCGGGGCACGGCAATGTCGATCAAAAACATGGAGCGGTTCTTGCGCTGGTGCATGGCCGACGCGACATGATGGCGTTCCAAAACGTAATTCTCCGCGCTCGTGGAACTGATGATCACGTCTGCGGCGTGCAAATTGTCCATGCCCTCGGCAAAGTGGATGGCGCGCCCGCCCACGCGCATCGCCAAATCGCGCGCCCGCGCAAACGTGCGGCTCGTCACCAACAAGGATTTCACGCCTTGGTCCGCGAGATGTCGCGCAGTCAATTCGCTCATCTCGCCCGCGCCGAGCACCAAGGCCGTTTGCCCGTCTAGGTGCCCAAAAATTTTCTTCGCGAGTTCCACCGCAGCAAAGCTCACAGACACGGCGCCGGTCGCGATCTCGGTCTCTGTGCGCGCCCGCTTGGACGCCTCGGTCGCGGCGCGAAACAGGCGGTTGAGCACGGTTTTGCTCGCGCCAGCAGAGAGCGCGGCGGCCCCGGCCTCTTTGACCTGCGCGGCGATTTGCGGTTCGCCCATCACCATCGAATCCAGCCCGGCGGCCACGCCAAACAGGTGGCGCGCGGCGTCTGCGTCCCGATAGACGAACAGATGCCGGCACAGCGCGTCCGGCGCCAGCCCGCTTTGGTCGCACCACTTGGCGATCACCGCGTCTCGGGCCGCGTGGGTATCGTGCGTTACGCAATAGACTTCCGAGCGATTGCAAGTGGATAAAACCGCGCATTCGGCGATTTCGGGCACGGTGGCAAAGCCTTGCAAGACCCCTTCCAATGCATGGGGCAACACCGCGACGCCATCTCGGATTTCAACCGGCGCGGTGCGGTAGCTCAGTCCAATGACGACGAGAGACATGCTCGTATCCGTTTCTCGAGTTCAGCCCATTGACCATTGCGCGCCATGGTCAGGGTATCGGGTGTGACGATCTGCTGCCAGAACTTTTGCCGCTGCTCTGGCGAGTCGGGAAATCGCGCGTAAATTTTGGGTCGCAAATCGCACAGCAAGTCCAACAACTGCGCGTGCCCGGCGTCCAAAAAGGCGTGGAGTTCTCGGCGCAACAACGCGGCGTACGCGGGACTGCCGCCCCCGGTGGAGATCGCCAGTTGCAATGCGCCGTGCCGCACCACTGCGGGCACGGTAAAATCGCCGTCCGAGTGATGATCCGCGCCGCAGAACAAGACGCCTTTGCGCCGCGCTGCCTTCTGCACGGCCCGATTGACGCAGGCGTTGTCGGTCGCGGCGATGGCGAGAAAGCAACCATCCACGTCTCCCGGTTCAAACGCCCGTCGGTACAGGCGAACCGCGCCCGCGTCGGCCAGAGTTAGGATCCCCGGGGTCGCGGTCATCCCCACGACTTTCACGCGCGCCTTGGCGTCGCACAGGCCGCGCACCCGGCGTTCGGCAACCCGGCCCGCGCCGATTACGACGCAGGGTTTGTCATCCAATTTCAAAAACACGGGATAGCGCATGGTCAAGGCCCTACGTTGTGGGGGCCGGAAAAGAGAACGCCCACCACGGGAAAGGCCAGCACCACGAGTGCGAACCCGATGATGGACAAAAACGCGGCCCGCTTGCCCTGCCAGCCGCCCCACCAGCGCGCCGCGAGGTTGCCCGCGTAGATGATCCAAGCGATGAGCACGGGCAAAAACACGGGCTCGCGCCAAATCGAGACCTGCGAGAAGTGCTGAAACGCCCACACCGAACTGGCAATGCACCCACTCGTCAAGAAGACAAAGCCAAAAGTGGCGGCGCGGTTGGTGATCTGGTTCAACACCTCGAGCGACGGCAATCGGCCGTAGAAAAACCCAAAGTGCTTGGCCTGAATTTCGCCCAAGAGCACGAGGTACATGATGCCCCCGACGCAGGAAATCGCAAATGCCGTGTACGCGAGGAGATAGGCCAGGACGTGGAGTTTGAACCAGCCGCCGCTGTATCCCGTGCCTTGGATATGCTCGACGCCGAACAATTTGGACAGGGTCAACAGGTGCAAGATCACCACAATGGGCACGATGAGCGCGCCCAAGGAGCGATCTCGGCTACTCACTTCGAGGTACGCGTAAACGACCACGACCAACCACGCGCACAATGAGGGCAAGACCTGATTGGTCAAGGGGATGCCGCCCGTGGCCATCGCAATCGCGCCCAACAACGCGGTGTGCAGGCCCCACCCGGCCCACAGGCCCCATGTGCTCAACCCGCGCCACAGCGCTTTGGGCCGGTGGAAATGGAGGGCGTATCCTATCGCGCTGGCGATGTACGCGCTGGCGGTTGTTATGAGTAGGATGTCGGACATGACGGTAAGGCGTGAGAGGTAAGATACTCTCTTAAAAGGTCAAGGGGTTTTCGGGGTGATTCGATAGAATTTTTCGCCCTCAAAATCTTGGTCATGGCGCAACATGCCCCAGATCGAATGGAGCAACTTTCGCATCACCGCAACGATAGCCTGCAAAGGTTTCTTGCCGCGGGCGATGAGTTGGTCATAGAAGGCTTTGACATGGCCTTCGTGTCTGATGGCCACCCAGGCAGGCATATAGAGGGCATGGCGGAGGTACTTATTCCCGGTTTTCGAGATGCGTCTTTGTGGATTGGCGGTTCCGGATTGTTTGGGTTTGGGATCCAGGCCTGCATGTGCGACCCACTGGGGCGGTTGCATCTCCTCTGGCAAAAGGGTCAACTCGGCCAAGAGCCGCAAGGCACTCGTTTGCGCGATGCCAGGCGTCGAGCAGAGGCGTTGGTAGGCACGCTTGAGGGGCTCATCGTGCAAAACGAGATCGAGGGCTTGGCTTTCCAAGTATGCAATCCGGCGTTTGAAGTGTCGAATATTCACCTGAATATCGCGTGCGATGAGACGTGTGCTGCGGATGTGGTAGCTCTGCGCGTGGTTGCGGCTCTGTTCGCGGATGATCTCCTGCTTGAGTTGGTCAATGCGTCTGGTGAGGGCTTGCAGTTGAAGCCGTTGCTCGCTCGGCGCTTGCCAAGGCACAAAAGGCATGCGCTCGGCATAGTCGAGGATCAACAACGCATCCTTCGCATCCGTCTTCGCCCGTTGCATGCAGGCTTGGGCGTACTTGCTCATCGCTTTGGGATTGACGACCATGACCTTTGTGTGGCGATGCCGATGCAAGGCCAAGGCCACCCCCAAACTGTAAAGCCCGGTCGCTTCGAGGCACACAGAGACCATGTGCCCGCCCTTCGTGAGCCACTTCAGCAACCGCTTATGCGCTTGGGGATCATTGGCAAAGGTCGCTTGCATGACAGCTTGTCCGGGTCTGGACAGGGCAACGGACAACGTGCGGGCACTGACATCAATGCCGGCAAAAGCGGGGTGAGATTTCGACATGGGGGCCTCCTGTGATGAGGGGGTTGTAAGGGATCTGGTGCGCGCTCGGGGTCGCGTCCCGACCATTGACGCCAAGTCTACCGGTCTTGTATATGCAGCCTCAAGGGGCTTAGATACTCTTCGGCATAGACCCGGCGGTCGGGGGGCCTATCTTACCTACAAGGTCATCGCCTTCAAGAGGGGCCGGCCTTCCCCGAGCCGGGCATCAAGATGGCTTATCTCGATACGAGGGCGCAACTCCTAATTAACCCTTACTTCCAAGATACAAGAGGGGAGACGGAAGAGGGCCACCCTGCCTCCCCTTGAGAAACTGGAATAGTCGCTCCTTATCGGGACCTACCCCCCTGGCCCCCGTTACTCGCTTCGCTTCGTTGTAGGCTACGCCTGTGCCTGCGAGGAAGGGGGGAACTGTAGAGCGGTTTTGCGAGGTGGGACCTACCCCCTAACCCCCTTCCTGCGAGGAAGGGGGAACTGTGAGTGGTTTTCCGAGGGATTGCGCGATGGGGGTTTGGGTTTCTATGGCGTGATCCATTCGCCCAAAGCCATCAGAACAGCCAGGGAGACAACCCTTCAAGAAAGCCATGCGCTCCCCCTTTCCTCGTAGGAAAGGGGGCCGGGGGGATAGGTCCCCCCGCGCAACGCCATCAGAGCAACCAGAGCGAGAAGCCATCAAAGGAACAAATGAAATGTCAACACAACCTAATTCTAACGAACATAGCGGTAGGGGTTGGGCGGGGACTGACTACTGACTACTGACTACTGACTACTGACCACTGACCACTGACTGACCACTGACCACTGAAAATTACCCAACTCAGCGCGTTGAATCAACTTTTATCCGCAGGCGACGGCCCGGGGTAATGCTGCCCAGGATCACTCGTTTGGACGCACCCGTTACGCTCGGCACATTGCCGGGCAGGCCCCGCACGGTTTGGCAGGCCAGAATTGCGAAGGCGATGGCTTCTTTTGCGTTGGATGCCATGCCCAAGTCGTCCAGGCGGCGCAGGGAGATGCGACCGAGTGCGCGGGCCAAGAGCGCCATGAGGGTCGGGTTGTGCGCGCCGCCGCCGCTTGCGATGACTTCGCGGATTTCGCACTTGGGAAAGACGAATCGCTCGAGGCCGAGAGCGATGGTTTGCACGGTCCATTGCGTCGTTGTTCGGATGAGGTCTGCCGGGTTGCCGCCGCAGTTGAGGATTTTGCGGACCACGGCATCCCCGAAGTCCTCGCGTCCGGTCGATTTGGGAGGGGGCAGGTCGAAGAAGGGATGCGCCATGAGGTCGTCCAACAGGGCTTGGCGGACCCGCCCTTGGGCCGCGCAGGTGCCGTTTTGGTCATAAGCGCGTTTGCCGCGGGTGAGTGCTCGTATGACGCCGTCGATGACCATGTTCCCAGGCCCGGTGTCGAACGCGAATACATCTGATAGGTCGCACCTTGCGGGTAACACATTGACGTTGGCAATGCCGCCGATGTTGAGCATGACGCGGCCCGCGTTTTCAGCGCGAAACAAAAGGTAATCCACCAGCGGCACGAGCGGCGCGCCCTGCCCGCCTGCGGCCATATCCCGCGACCGAAAGTCCGAGGCGGTGGTGATGCCCGTGCGCTCTGCGATGACCGAGGGGTTGCCGATTTGCAGGGTTGACCGCACCCGTTTGCCGGCACTTTGTCCGAGCGCGGGCAAGTGGTGGATGGTTTGCCCGTGCGATCCGATCACATCGACTTCTTCCGCGCCGATGCCCGCTTGTTCGCACACGCGCAGGGCCGCTTCTGCAAACCACTCGCCCAATGCGGCGTCCATGCGGCAGATCGCATCTACGCGCCCGCTTTCGCAAAGGGACAAAATTTCGCGTCGAACAGCCGCGGAGAACGGCACTTCGCAATACCCGAGCAGAGACACGCGCCCAGCGGAGGCGTGGAGTTCCACGAGCGCGGCATCCACCCCATCCGCAGACGTGCCAGACATGAGACCAATCGCTTTCATGACATTCACCTACTCCTCGCTCCGCTCATTTGACGTTCCGCAGTCATTCAGAGAAACCCTTGCAACCATGCCCTCGCAAAACACCATCAGCTAAAGCCATCACGCACAGCGCGCAAGTCCGTCTCGCAACCCACATCCATAATGCAACCCCCTTTGCAGGCTGTCTCATGTCGTACTGCTACAAAAGCGATTTGCGCTGTGCAAGCCCCTCGGCGTTTGAGAGCGGCATTTTTTGCCTACTTTTTTTGCTGTTGAAAAAAAGTAGGTCGCCGAAGGCATTGAAGGCAACAAACGAGAATGCAGAACCAAACGCTTTAGACAAGCACCGCATGATCCGTACGGAACGTCTGTTCCTCATTCCTCCTTGATAGGAGGCAGGATACGGACAACCTAAAATCAATTTGGTATAATCCTGTGACTTTTTACCGCTGTTGCACGTTCTCTATCGCGCCCATACCTCTGGTCTCAAGCCCCCAAATCGCGCACGGTTTTCGCGCCGCGGATGAAATGGCGGTACACCACAGAGCCTTGAAACAACTTGCGTTCTATCTCCCCATCGCCCACGCTTCGCATCTTTTGGGTTTCGCGCCTGCGCCGCAGGATGTCGACCGGGTGCAACAAGACCCACAGCAGGCCGGCGAGTGCCGCGACTGGGTGTTTCCAGTTGCCCTTCAGCAGCAGCAACACATTTGCCAGTTCCATGCCCACGCGAATGGGGATTTTGTACAGCAGGCGCGAGAGGGAGAGGTTTTTCAGCAGTGTCACGAGTTGATTGCGGTGGTTGAAATACGCTTTTTTGTACCTGTCCGCGCTGAGGGTGAAGCCGTTGTAGTGGTACACGATAGCGTCCGGCACGTACACGAGGCGATACCCGGCCAAGTGAAATCGCCAGCACAAGTCGACTTCTTCCATGTGCATGAAAAAGCCCTCGTCCATCAGGCCCGTTTGCTCGAGGCACGCCATTCGCAAAAACATCGCGCCTCCTATGGCCCAAAAAATATCGCGGGGATGGTCGTATTGCCCCACATCCTCTTCGACAAACTCAAAAATTCGGCCTTGGCAAAACGTAAATCCCCAGCGGTCCATCAGGCCGCCCGCGGCGCCGCCGTAATCGAACATGTTGCGGTCGCGCAGGGATCGCACCCTAGGCTGGCACGCGCCAATCCCCGCGTCAGAACTCAGGGCATCGATCAGGGGCGGCAACCAGCCCTCGCCCACCTCCACATCGGAATTGAGCAACATCGCGTACGCGCCTCGCGCCACTTCTAGGCCGCGGTTGCAACCCGCGCCCATGCCCTTGCTCGGCGTGCCATTTCCCCCGCCGGTTTTGACGATGCGAATGTCCGGAAACCGCGCTTTGGCACGCGCCAAGCTGCCGTCGGGATAGGGCTGATCATCGGCCACGATGACCTCAAAGGAACCGTCGGCTGTGCGTTCGTACACAAACGTCAGGCACTCGGAGAGAATATCTCCCAAGTAATGGGGGATGATGATCGAGACCACAGGGGTGTTTTTGTCGTCCATGTCCCTCACCACGCGACCTCGACGCCCAGTTCTGCGGCTGTGGTTTCCAAACTTTCCACATGCGTTTTGTGCAGGGGAATCCCGGTCTTTTCCCACGTTGCCTTTTTTAGCCACTCGATTTCCCCCGGCACGTAGATGCGGTCCACGCCTCTGCGCGGCCGGGATGCGCGGATCGTTTGGATCATGCGATCCACTTCGCGTTTGAAGTCCGATACAGCGCAAAAGGTTTCGATTTTGATCGCCTGAAAAAAGTGGCTAGCCCGTCGTTGTCCCTGAAGTTCGGGATCCCGATTCACCGTGGCCAAGCCAAAGGGGAGAATGCCGCTCAACACGTCCATGACGACGTTTAGCCCAGAGCCTTTCGCGCCGCCGGGCGCCACCAAGGCGTGGGCGCGATGCGGATCATCTGTTAGTTGCCCATCCTCGTCTAACACCCACGCGCCTTCTAATTTTTGCCCGTACAAGCGCATGGTTGCCACGCGGCCCCAGGCCGAGCGGCCCGTTGCCATGTCCAGCACAATGGGATATTCCCTGTCCGCGGGGATCGCATAAGCCAGCGCGTGGTTGCCCAACAAGCGGTCGATGCCCCCATAAGGCGCGACGCCTCGGCTGCTGCTCGACACGCAAAAGCCGATCATGTCGCGTTCCAATGCCATGGTGGCATAACAGGCCGCCGCGCCGTAGTGCCGGCTGTTGATCACCGTCGTCGCGGCAATGCCCATGTGCTCTGCTTTGGCGATTGCCAGTTGCATGGCCCGATACGAGGGCAAGTGCCCCAAGCCGCCATCGCCATCCACAGTGGCCCACGCAGGCCCTTCGCGCACGACGCGGATTTCGGGTTTTGGATTGGTGTGCCCGGTTTGGATGCGCTTCAAGTACCCGGGCAAGTGTCGCGTGCCGTGCGAGTGAACCCCGCGCACATCGGTTTCGCCCTGCAACTGCGCCATCAACTGCGCGTCTGCGGTTGGCACGCCCGCAGCTTCGTACAGCCCCTGCGCGGTTTTCTTCAGATCGCCGAGTCCGATCAATCGCTCCTGTTCCCCCGGCTCTGTCGGCACAATGCCGTTTATGAGTTCGTGCATGAAGATCTCCAAGTGGTCAGTGGTCAGTCCACCCAACCCCCCGGCCGAAAGGCGTGAGAGGGGAGAGGGGAGAAGGGAGAAGGCAACCGCGCTCGCTCAAGTCGTCAGTAGCCAGTTCATCCATCCCCAAGCCCCGTAGGGACAGGGCCCTGTGCTTGTCCTTGTATATAATAAGTTCTCAGTGATCAATCCGCAATCTTCAACCGCCCGTGCGTGCCCACTCCGCCCAACCACCCGTGCGTGCCCATCCGCGCCACCCAACCGCCCGTGCGTTCCACCCAACCGCCCGTGCGTGCCCATCCGTTCCACCCCTCCGTGTCTGAATCGCGGATTAGGGGATTGCGCGGATTACCCCACACCGCCCTACCGCAAGCCCTATCCCCTAGTAAAAAATGAGGATGGGTTTTCGTTGCGTAAGTCCTATTGGGATAAAAAACGGCTTCTCAAGAGAGAGGCCGTTTTTTTTTGAACACTTGGACGCGACCACCTAGTCTTGTACGGGGCCGGCATACGGCGCGCGTTCAAAGCGGCAGGGGGATTCGGTGAGGCGGGGGTCGTTTTGGGCGCGCAGGATTTGCATGAGGGCGGTCGCGAATTCTTCGCGGATGGAATCGTATTCGGGGGCAGCGGCGAGGTTGTTCATGTAGTGGGGATCGGCGTGCAGGTCGTAGAGTTCTTCGCGCGGCCGTTTGCCAAAGCCAATTTCAAATAAGGGGCGGATGGCGTCTTCTGCGCGGTGGTGAATCATGTAGGCTTTCGTGGGGCTGGCGTCCAAGTCGGGATAGGCGATGCGCGTGTTCTGCGCGAGGGCTTCGACAGACGGGGCTTCTGCACGGGGGTCGTCGAGTCCCTGTGGGTCGCCCATGGGCCAGCGGCCTGGGGCAAAGTTGTGGATGTAGAGAAAGTCGCCCGTGCGAATGGCGCGTTGGGGATAGGGCAGTTGGCCTTCTCGTGCGGTGGCAACGTGTCGCTCGCGCCCGGTGACCACAAAGGTGCGCTGGGGATCGACCTGTCCTCTCTGTTTGCTTTTGAGGACCGGGAGCAGGCTTTTGCCGGTCATGGTGGCGGGGATATCCACACCTGCGGCTTCGAGGAAGGTGGGCGCGAGGTCCATGAGGTTGACAAAGTCGTGGACAGTGCGCCCTGGGGGGATGTGCTTGGGCCAGCGTGCGGCCAGGGCCACTTCGCAACCGATGTCGTAGAGGTTGCACTTGCCACGCGGAAAGCCCGGGATGCCGTGGTCCCCGCTGACGACGATGAGGGTGTTGTCGAGTTCGCCCATGTCTTCAAGGCAGGTGATCAAGACGCCCAAGCCCGCATCAACCGCCTGACATTCGCCCAAGTAGTCGCACACGTCTTCCCGAACCGCGTGGACGTCGGGCAAGAAGTCGGGCAATCGGCTTTTGAGATCATCCGGGTCGAGGCCCCAGAGGGCTTTGCCAGAGCCGCGTTCCCATGAGCGATGCGTGTTGGTTGGCCCCCACCAGTAGCAGAAGGGTTTATGCGCGGGCCTGGCGTTGAGGAAGGCGTTGAAGTTGTCGCGGGTTTCGTCCAAGAGAACGCGTTTCGCGCCTTCAACGCCCAAGTCTTCGGCGTGTTCGGTGGCCCAATGGGAGAATCGGCGGTAGTTGGTGCCGGCGGGTTCATAGCGCGTTCGGTCCGCGCCATAAGGAGCATTGGCGGTTTGTCCGGGGGACCAGACTTTGTACGTGTACCCGATGTGGTAGCCGGCTTTTTCGAGTTCGAGCGGGTACGTGGGAATGCTCTCGTCCCACAATGCCCCTTGCAAAATCGCGCCGAGGCCGGTTTGCCAAAAGTATTGCCCCGAGAGAATGGAACTGCGGCAGGGCGTGCAACTCGGCGCGGGTACAAAGGCGTTGGTGAACAACGCGCCTTCGCGGGCAATGCGGTCAAAGTTGGGGGTGTCGATGAGGTGGTTGAGCGAATAGGGGCCTTCCACGTGTGCATAAGCACTGGCATAACGCCCCCAGTCGTCGGCAAAGGCAAAGACGATGTTGGGTCGCATGGCTGTCTCCAGGTTGAGGATGTGAGGTGATCGTTGATATACGCACGCAATCCGGATCTGTCAACCCGAAAGCCGAGCGTGTTGGGCCGCGCCTTCGCCTGCGATGAGGCCGTAGGCGAGGCCCATGCTCAAGCCGCCCGTGTAGCCGCGGGTGTAGATGCCCCCGCAGTCGGCGCCGGCCGCGAAGAGGCCGGGGATGGGGCAGTCGGTTTTGTCCAAAATTTGTGCGTTGGCATCGACTTTGGCCCCGCCGTACGTGAAGGTGATGCCGGGCACGGTTCGGATGGCGTAATAGGGGGGCGTGTCGAGCGGGATGAGGCCGCCGGATTTTGGGATGGACAGGGTTTGCCCATTGCCCGAAGCGCAGGCCGCGGCGTAGTCGGTCATTGTGGTTTGGAATGCGTGGAAGGGGATGTGCCAGCGGTTGGTCAAGGCGTGGGCGAGCTCATGCAAAGAGGGTGTTTCGAGGACTTCGCCGCCTGCTTCGCGGATGTTGGTGACGCGGTCATTATCTGGGGCGGGCCATTGGGAGAGCGCGGCTTGGTTGTCGCGGATGTGTTGGTCAAAGACGAGGATGGCGGTGGCGTTGCGTTGTTGCACGAGGGAGTGGCAGGTGACTTCGTCGCCCAAATATTCGTCGTCGAATCGCTCGCCGTTGAGGTTGATCAACACCGCGTATTCGCTGAAGTCGGGTTTGATAGCGAGAAAGTTGTGCAGGCCAACTCGCGCGGGCGGCGCGGGCAAGAGGTGGCCGTAGAAGCGGTTGAATGGGCCGACGGGTTGCGCGCCTGCGGCGAGCGCGCTTTGAAAGCCGCCCCCGGTGTTTTGCGGCACGCCGCGCACGATCATGTGATCGGATTGCACGCCAAAATACCGCGCCCGCAACTTGGGGTTGCCCTGAAAGCCGCCGGTCGATAGGATGACAGCGCGGGATGTCCATTCCGAATGCGCGGTTTGAACGCCTGCGATGGGGGCGCCATTGCCGCCGAGCAATCCGGTCAGGGCGGTGTTTGTGAAGATGCGCCCACCCCTTGCGCGAAATCGGTCGCTCAATGTTTCCATTGCCGCGCGCGCGTCGGGCAGGAGTTGATAAATGGTGCGCTGGAATTTGTAGGGATTGGGTTCGGCACGCGCTTGCAGGGAAACGCCCTGCTTGATGAGCCAGTCTATGCCCAGGCGGAAGTGGTCAATCAGCGCGCTGCCGAGGGCCCTATCGCCATGGGGTTGCACTTTGAGCCATTCGCTTATGGTTGACGCGCACCAGATCGTGCCGCCCGATGCCGCGGCTGATCCGCCGATTTGGTCGGCTTTTTCGAGGATGGCAACAGACGCCCCGTTTTCCCGAGCACGCAAAGCCGCGCACAACCCCCCAATGCCCGCACCCGCGACAATGACGTCGTAATGGTCAGCCATGTCCCGCTCCTTTTATTGGGACCTACCCCCCTAGCCCCCCTTCCTGCGAGGAAGGGGGGAACAGTGAGCGGTTTTGGTGACGCCCAGGGTGAGCAAGGATCGGATCAACAAATCCAGCGAAACAGAGGGGTCGCCCGCTTCGATTTTGGCAACGCGAGACTGACTGGATTTGAGGCGTTGCGCCAGTTGGGTCTGGGTCAATTTTTTTCGCTTGCGACATTGACGCACTTTCTCACTCAACGTGAGCTTGAGGTCGATGTACGCGGCTTCTCCTTCACTCAGGCCGAGAAAATCTGTTGCTGAACCAACGCGCCACCCGGCAGATTCGAGGTGTTTTTTCTTTTTCGCATCCATAAGTCATCCAATTGAATCGTAATAAAAAAAATATATGTCAAATACGATGCAGTGGTTAATAAAATGAAAAGGAGGCGACAGCACAAGGTGTCACCTCCTCGAAAAATGAATACTTACCGGGGTGTACGCTACAATCCGATCTCTTTTTTGATGCTTGCCCATGGAATAGGGCTTTCTCCTGTTCGTTCCATTTCTTTCAACGCATTCGGTTGCGCGGTTGTCGATCACATCTTCCATGAACCGCGCAAATTGAAGCGGTCATTATTTTTTTGCGTTGCGTTGAAGCTCTTCAAAAATCCAGTTTGTGACATCAGAAGGACAATACATGTTGCAAAAGACATTGCGGACAGGGAGCCTATAGCCGTGTTGCTTTTTGACTTGCGTGATTGTTACGCCCTTATCTTCATCTACGATTGTCTCCCAATCAACTTCTACCTGAAACTCTTCACCTACACCAAAGACAGTGTCAGTGTCACCAGCCACAGCCACGGGTTCAGAATTAACGATCTTTCCAACTGCCAAAATTCCCTTGCCATTGACATAAGCAAATACCCGCTGGCCTTTGACACTTCCCATTAGATTCTGAGGGCCTGTCTCATAGCCATAAATAGCGATTACACCTTTCTCAAACATCTTTTTGTAAGCCCCCTGTGCGTTTTTTTCATTTGTATTGAATAATCGGTCTCGGTCTTCCATAACATTTTTTTGGGTCGCATGACCTTCAGGCAACGGCTCAGGTAGGGGCTCTATGTCCAGTAGAATGTCGTCGTTATCTCTGTCTGTATAGAGCGTGAAAGGCACAAAGCTAATCGGCACACCATACTCTTTTAACCATTCTACAATTCGAGACAAACCCTCATCAGAACTGGGCGCCACAATACAAATCCGATGACCTTGCCGAGATTTGGGAATGTCCCTCTGATCAGCTTTGGGGTCATCGGTTAGAGCTCGAAATTGCTCAATTAAGGAAACGTATGGATCTTTTTTTTTGCACTGGTGCCAGTACTTCCGGTGCAATTCTTCTAGGTCCTCATAGTTACTTCCTACTCTGGCAGCAGCATATTCAAGCAACTGCCCAACTGTCTCTCTGTTAGACCGGTCCCGTTTTATTTCCACAATGACCAGACGCCCATCGGCGTCCAAAGCCATTATGTCGGCCATATGTTGACCCCCGATAGATTGTGTAATCACTAATACCTGCTCGACGCCGAACAACAACTCCGGGTTCTCTGCTAGCCAGTTTTCTACATCCTTTTCTTTCAGGTTCAAATCTGATGCCTTACATTTCATAAACCGCTGAAATATGGGCTTTTGATCCGTGCGAATGAGTCTGAATAACATAGCCCTTCCTTTCCTGTGAATGAATCTATCTCAAACAACGCTTTCTGCTTCGGCGGTTAGATACAGTATATAGTACTATCTGTGCTATGTCAAGTGGCAAAACGCTCTCTGTCTATTTCGGCGCGGTTAGGCGGGGGTGTCATACATCGGGCGAAAGCAAGCGTTCTGCCAACTTGAGGGCATCTACGGGCCAGAGGCTTTTGAGGACGTGGCGTCGCCAGGTTACCCCACCCGGTGACGCTTTTTTTAATCAGTCGTACCACTTTTTGGTACCTTCGCCTTCCTCTCGCTCGCCTTCGGCCACCGCTCGCGCACGGCCTCAAAAAGTTCATGCATTTCCCTCTCCTCATCCCTACGCAACCGCTTGGCAATCTTAGAATCCGAAGCCAGATAATAGACCGAAATGAGTATCCCCAAATATAAAGTCCACCCAATTATGATCTGGACTGCCGAAGCCTCACGAAAATTATCGCGTGGATAGAAACCAAAAAAACCAAGGGTGACGATCACCAAAACGGCGAAGGCGATCCACGAAACCACACGTCTAAAATTTTCCATCTAACCTCCTTCTTCCTGCAAGAAGCGTTGATACGCCCCTTCCGCTTTAATCTTTTTTTCATAGTCGTAATAGCGACTCTCCATCGAATCACAAAGCCCCCCGCGCAATTCCGCAAAAGGAGCCTCGGTGATTGCCCGCGCTATCGCCCACAAATACTCCTTAGACAACTATTGGGGCCCCTCCATACACGCCAAACGATCAAAGGATATACGAACAGCATCCATTGCAATCCCCCACAAGAAAAGCCTTCTAATTCACTCGTCACTCTCAAAACGAGGAATTAGAAGGCCGGGTGGGACCACCTAAAACTATTGAGAGTGATTTTCCGAATGCCGTACCGCACGGGATTCCCAGGCCCCACGAGCATTCGATAAACGGGGAAAAATTCCCCCTTTTGAAAAATAATAATCGAACAACGCCCTAACCCTACGCCCGAATCGGAACGAAGGCAACTTTTTTGCCATCAGTCACCCCCTTTCGCGGTGCAAGCCTTGTCCACTGAACTAAAAATACACCCTAACCCCTCTGGCCCGAAGGGCCGGAATGTGCGTGTTGATTGATGTGGCACTCAACGGGTTGTAGCGAAGGTCTAACCTTGTCAACTTGGTTAATCCCGATAGCACGGCGATATACGATATTTGGTTGTAGTGAAGGTCTAACCTTGTCAGGTTGGTTAAGGCCGCTAGCGCGGCGATATCCGATAGGTGGTTCTCGTAAAGCCTTAACCCTTCCAGGTTGGTTAAGGTCGATAGTGCGGCGATATCCGATAGGTGGTTATAGCCAAGGTCTAACCATGTCAGTTTGGTTAATCCCGCTAGCGCGGCGATATCCGAATCCGATATCTGGTTGCCGCCAAGGTCTAACGTGTCCAGTTTGGTTAATCCCGCTAGCACGGCGATATCCGATATCTGGTTGCTACGAAGGTCTAACCATGTCAGTTTGGTTAATCCCGCTAGCGCGGTGATATCCGATATTCGGTTGTCGGAAAGGTCTAACCATGTCAGTTTGGTTAATCCCGCTAGCGCGGTGATATCCGATATTCGGTTTCTGTAGCCAAGGTCTAACGTGTCCAGTTTGGTTAATCCCGCTAGCGCGGTGATATCCGATATCTTGTTGTCGTGAAGGTCTAACCATGTCAGTTTGGTTAATCCCGCTAGCGCGGTGATATCCGATATTTGGTTGTAGCCAAGGTCTAACCTTGTCAGGTTGGTTGCAAACTCAAGCCCTGTCAAATCGTTAATATTCTCATATCGTGCGTAAATCCGCCTCAAGGTCGCCATGTCAGCCCGGGTGATAGGCGCACGGCGTGCCTTGCCTAAATTGCCCGAAATCACAGCGCGTAGCGTGGAATCGGAAATGACAACTGTCTCGCTATCCCCACCGTCCCCACCGTCCCCACCGTCAGGACCCAGGGAAATATCGGCCTCAATCGTAACAGCAGTTGACCCCCTGTTGCTAGGTCGTGTTGACATTTTATTTTTTTAGCGTTATGGACTGATTAGGTTCTGTTGACATTTGGGATATTTTGAGTTACTCTGTGTGTATGTCAAACCTTATTCTTTCTGCGAACCAGTGGCCTAAAATTCTCGCATTCATCCGCGAATGCCCTCGCGTCTATGTCGGCGAGGAAGCCGGTTGCAAACGCTTCATTGAAGCGGTTCTGTGGGTGATGCGCTCGGGTGGTCAGTGGCGTCAGTTGCCCGCACAGTACGGGAAGTGGAACACAGTCTATAAACGCTTTGCTCGCTGGTGCCGGTATGGCGTGTGGGAACGCATGCACCAGCATTTTACGTCTGATCCAGACTTGGCATGTCTGATCATTGACAGCACTGTCGTGCGTGCTCATGCCTGTGCAGCGGGTGCCTCAAAAAAAAAGGGGGGCAAGCCGCGCAAGCCCTCGGCAAGAGCCGAGGCGGGTTCAGCACCAAAATCCATCTCTGCACAGATGCGCGTGGCCTCCCGCTCCGGTTTCGACTCACACCGGGACAAACCCACGATATCACGCAAGCCGAAGCGTTAATCGCTGGGTATGAGAGCCGATCTGTCATCGCGGATAAGGGCTATGATTCACAAGCGTTTCTGGACGTCCTTTCTCACCATGGACAGGTTGCCGTGATTCCGCCCCGGTCTTATCGCAAGACCCCGCGTGATTATGATCGCCATCGGTATAAGCAACGCAATTTGATTGAGCGGTTGATTGGAAAAATGAAGCAGTATCGCAGGATATTTGCTCGCTTTGAGAAACTCAGCACGAGTTATCGAGGCTTTCTCGCTTTTGCGGCCACGCTCATCGCTCTAAAACAAAATGTCAACAGAACCTAAAAACGATATAGTAGGTGTCGCTATCGTCAATGGGCAGGCGAAAGGTCTCGCCAGAGGTATTGCCCGGGCTATAAAGCACGCCGGGCATTCCCCCTGTTTGCCATGTCCGAAATTCGGATTCGTTCATCACAGCCATCTGCACGGTGCCGTTCTCAACGCTGAACTCGCCTTGGAGAACGACGTTTTGCTGTGTGTCTGTATCGACAGTAAAGCGGAATTGAATGTAATTCCCAGCCGGCAGATCGATGTTTTGGTCAACGACGGGTTGGCCCGAATTGGCGGCCGGAATGTGCGTGTTGCCAAAACTGCTGGCAAAGAGCAGGAAGTCGGCAAAGTCTATCATGCCATCGCTATTCAGATCGTACTTGGCTTGGTATCTGCCGTCTCCGCGCTGGGTGCCATATTGCCCTGCAAACGCCAAGAAGTCTGAAAAGCCAACCGTGCCATCGCCATCAAAGTCGGCATTGGCATTGTTTTGTGCTGCTACGGAATAGTGCATTGCCAGCGCGAGGGCAAGAATTGCGAGATAACCGAGCAAACGACTCATGACTGCCTCCAATAAGAGCAAAAAAAATGAGTGTGTCTGTTGTTTTCCGCACAACAGATAAAGCGTTCACATCACCTGCGTCCAGCGCGTTTGCGCCATTCTTCGATCACGTTGCGCTCCTCGCCGCTCGCGTGAAACTGCTCGAAACAATGAAAAGTTAAAAGGAGATGACAGCACAAGGTATCACCCCCTTTCTCATCACATTATCTATCGTTGATGAAATCCTTGATCGCCTCGCCATAGCGCACGAGGTTCTTCCGCATTGCACTCCAACTCCCAACATTGCTCTCACAGTCAATTTTATCACCAGCCTGGGGATAATAATAGCGTACAGCACGAGGATGGTACAACGGTAGCCAATAGACGCGCTGGTTGCCTTCCTTTAGATTCACGATGCATGCGATGCAATTCTTGGTCTCAATACCTCTTACTTCCTCAACTGAGATATTTGCATTTTCCTCAAAAGCATGCTCTACTGCCCTCCAATGTGCTTGGTTGCCTTGGGTAACGATCACGTCGGGTTTAAGAATGCTCAGTTCCTTCCCGAGATAACCGCCACAATTCTCGTACACTTTACCAGGCTCTTGACTGGTTCCTTTGGCATTGGAGCAACACTTTGCCGTTCGCACATGAACAAAGAGTTTTTCGATCTCCTTTTTACTTTTGGCTTCCTGGTACGTCGCTGGCCCTGGAAAGTTCTCACATGCAATGAAGGAAAGAAGAAAGCTCCGGACCATCGCCAAAGTTTCAGGCCAGTGAGAGGCCCGCCAGCGAGTCTTGGAATTTGCGGCAGGCTTATCTTGCTCTTCCTTCGGCTGTGGAATGGACAGAATTTGCCCAGGACTAGGCTGTGGAGCGGACAGAGAGAGAACCACAATCCGGGGGATTCTGTCCCCGTGGTACTTTCCGGCTTGATATTCTTGGCTGACGGTAACGCCATCAATACGAGGTTCAAACACAAACTCTTCTTTTTTGTTCCAAGCTCCAAGGCAGGCTTCCCGGCAGTCGGCCCTCTTTTCGCACGGAAACTCGCAGAACATCTTTTTTTGGATGTCTTCCATAGAATCCACAGGCGTGATGCCAACATCCTTAGGGACCACAGGCGCGATACCAACATCCTTGTAATACTGGTTGAGTTGTGCTTGCATCGTCATGACACATCTCCTTTGAAACAGGTGGTTTGCGACTCGTGCGACATTGCCCAACCCAAACAACGCTTTCTGTTTCGGATTGGGGTACATAGCAGAATGATTTCCCCTGTCCAAAATCAAGCCCACTTTTGGACGCACGGGGAATTTGAGAAAGTTGGTGACTGACGCGACGCAGGGGCGCAAGAGCGCGTGGTGCAAACCATTGCGTTAGGTCAGACAAAAAGAGAATGGAACTCGTTGCGGGGGGTTAAGTGAAGGTGTTCTTGAACATGAACATGGCATCTCTCCTTTGCGTGTTGACGTGGATGGTTGACAGATTGAAGGCAGGTTGACGCTGCGCCAGCATAGGGGCCGGGCAGTGTCAACCATCACGCAGAGAGATGCGGGAAGGGTCCTACTTATTCGCCTTGGTGCCGGGAGCGACCCGCCGCCAGTTGAGTAGGCTATTCTATTCAGCAGGCTACCCGACATGCGGGCTCTGCTCGATGGTTGACAACCCCAAGTTAGCGATTATTTGAACGAAATCAAGATAAAAATGGTAGGCTTCGCCGCCGCCCCGCCGCACAACCACAGGGGAGAGGGGAGAAGCAAGAGGCAAGATACTCTCTTAAAAGGTCAAGGGGTTTTCGGGGTGATTCGATAGAATTTTTCGCCCTCAAAATCTTGGTCATGGCGCAACATGCCCCAGATCGAATGGAGCAACTTTCGCATCACCGCAACGATAGCCTGCAAAGGTTTCTTGCCGCGGGCGATGAGTTGGTCATAGAAGGCTTTGACATGGCCTTCGTGTCTGATGGCCACCCAGGCAGGCATATAGAGGGCATGGCGGAGGTACTTATTCCCGGTTTTCGAGATGCGTCTTTGTGGATTGGCGGTTCCGGATTGTTTGGGTTTGGGATCCAGGCCTGCATGTGCGACCCACTGGGGCGGTTGCATCTCCTCTGGCAAAAGGGTCAACTCGGCCAAGAGCCGCAAGGCACTCGTTTGCGCGATGCCAGGCGTCGAGCAGAGGCGTTGGTAGGCACGCTTGAGGGGCTCATCGTGCAAAACGAGATCGAGGGCTTGGCTTTCCAAGTATGCAATCCGGCGTTTGAAGTGTCGAATATTCACCTGAATATCGCGTGCGATGAGACGTGTGCTGCGGATGTGGTAGCTCTGCGCGTGGTTGCGGCTCTGTTCGCGGATGATCTCCTGCTTGAGTTGGTCAATGCGTCTGGTGAGGGCTTGCAGTTGAAGCCGTTGCTCGCTCGGCGCTTGCCAAGGCACAAAAGGCATGCGCTCGGCATAGTCGAGGATCAACAACGCATCCTTCGCATCCGTCTTCGCCCGTTGCATGCAGGCTTGGGCGTACTTGCTCATCGCTTTGGGATTGACGACCATGACCTTTGTGTGGCGATGCCGATGCAAGGCCAAGGCCACCCCCAAACTGTAAAGCCCGGTCGCTTCGAGGCACACAGAGACCATGTGCCCGCCCTTCGTGAGCCACTTCAGCAACCGCTTATGCGCTTGGGGATCATTGGCAAAGGTCGCTTGCATGACAGCTTGTCCGGGTCTGGACAGGGCAACGGACAACGTGCGGGCACTGACATCAATGCCGGCAAAAGCGGGGTGAGATTTCGACATGGGGGCCTCCTGTGATGAGGGGGTTGTAAGGGATCTGGTGCGCGCTCGGGGTCGCGTCCCGACCATTGACGCCAAGTCTACCGGTCTTGTATATGCAGCCTCAAGGGGCTTAGATACTCTTCGGCATAGACCCGGCGGTCGGGGGGCCTATCTTACCTACAAGGTCATCGCCTTCAAGAGGGGCCGGCCTTCCCCGAGCCGGGCATCAAGATGGCTTATCTCGATACGAGGGCGCAACTCCTAATTAACCCTTACTTCCAAGATACAAGAGGGGAGACGGCCACCCTGCCACTCAACCGCCTAAAACCAGTGGTCAGTGGTCAGTGGTCAGTGGTCAGTCCGCCCCGCCGCACAACCGCTCCGCAGGGGAGACGGGAGAGGCAAGAGGGGAGACGGCCACCAGCCGCACAACCGCACAACCGCTCCGCAGGGGAGACGGGAGAGGCGAGAGGCGAGAGGGCCACTCAACCGCATAATCACGTACTCGCCTCAATGAACTGCTACGCGGTTGTGCTCCGATTCGGCGATGAACGGGCTTGGAAAGCGGCCCGTTGTATCTCGCTCCGTTGTCAGAAGCCCGTTGGGGTGTTGCCGGGTTTTGCGTGGCATTCGTCGGCGAGGGCGGATGCGATGCGGTTTGGGGCGTCCAAGAAGCCGAGCACCTCTGCGCGTTCGCGTATGTTGGCGAAATCCGCGGGGGTGAGTTTGGTCAGCGCGAGCACAGGGGCAGGGGCCTTGGCATTGAAGAACAAGTCGAACGCGCGGCGAATGCGCGGCGGATCGAGATAGCGGAACTCGGCGCGGAACAAGAAGCGGCGCGCAGCGGCAGGGTCAAGGGCGTCGCGCTGATTCGTGGTGCAGGCAAAGGGGAGGGGGTGTCGCTCCATCTGGCTGAGCAACTCGTTGACCATGCTCACTTCCCACGACCGCTGGGCAGATTGCCGATCCATGAGGAGCGAATCCACCTCGTCGAACACCAGAAACGACCGCGTCTCAATCGCCTCGGCAAATGCCGACGCGATCTGCTTCTCGGTTTCGCCCACGTATTTGCCCAAAAGATCAGACGCCCGCTTGGGCAGGATGTCGATCCCCATCTGCTCGGCGATGTGGCGCGCAAACGCGGTCTTGCCCGTGCCCGGCGGCCCGCTCAAGCAGAGCGCGAACCGGCGCGGGCCCAACGCGACCATCCGGGCCGCCAATTCCGCCATGTCGATATCGGCGTGGACCAATGACGGATCGTATTGCGCGATGGGCCGCGCGTCGGGCGGGCGGATGCCATAGCGCAATTTCTCCTTTTGGGCAACGCTGCGCCGGATGGTTTCGGGATCCCCGTTGACCATCGCGGCTTGGTCGACCGCCATCGCGACTTGCCGCGGCGTGACCTTGGCGTTGCGGGCCAATTCCTCGGCGAGTTGGCGCGTTTCAGGGGCGGGCAGGTGCGTCTCGTGCAGGATGTCCGTGTACACGCGTTGCCGCGCTTGGGCAGACATGTGGCGAAACTCTATGGCGTGCAACATGCGGTCGATGAAGAACGGCTGCATCACGCGGTAGTAGCCAATGGCGTTGCACGCCCAGATAATCGGCACGGGATTTTCCTCGACAATGCGATTGAGCCAGAGTTTTTCAACGCGGTGAAAATCCTCCATCTCGTCGAAGAGGATCGCGGCGTTCTGCTCGTCTGCGAGGGCTTCGAGTGCGTAGTCCAAGGTCTGTGAGCGGTTGATGCTCAGGCGCGCCTCGGCGCCGACCTCGTTGTCCCCGATAGCGTAGAGCCGCGTTCCGACCGCGCCGCAAAGGGTGCGCGCAAACTCGGTTTTGCCCGTGCCCGGAGGGCCGTAGAGGAGGATGTTGATCCCCTTTTGTCGGTTTTGGATTAGGAAAGGGGCCCGGGGGGATAGATCACAAAAAAAGACGCATTCTTTGGAACGCGCCTTAAAGATAAAGAAGGGATATGACGAGGTGTGTCGTAGGTAATCAGGTTTTTTGATAAAAATGCAGATTTTTTTTGAGTTCCGCGGTGATTTCCTCGCGCAGGCCGGGCGGCTCGAGGACTTCTGCCTCGGCACCGTGGCTTAAGATCCACGATTTGATTTCATGAAGGCCGCCAGCTCGAAACGACAGGATGATCTCGCCGGTGTCCAATTCCTCGATCTCTTGCGAGGGATGCCAAATCCGTTGTTTGACATAAGGGGCTTGCGATGCGGAAAATCGAACTTTGATCGGTATGGGGTCCTCAAGGACGATGCCGAATGCCTGTTGAACGCGGCCTTCTATGTCGAGATCGTGCGGATACCCAAAGGGTTGCGCTGTGATTTCGAGCGCCTGAATGCGCTCTGCGGCCAGGGTGAGCAAATCGCCGTAATTCGGATTGCGGCACAAAAGGTAAAATCCATTGTGATAATACAACAATCTGAAGGGCGTGATGGGGTAGGTTTTGGTTTGCCCGGTGGTGATCGCGCGATAGGTGACGTTGCAAATTTTGCGTTCTTTGATGGCGCGATGGGCCGTTGCGAATATTTCGGGCGGGATTTGCGCCTTTTGCCCGCGCTGGTGTGGATAATAAGCGGTGCCTGCCCGTGCTAAAAACGTGCGCATGTCCTCGGGAAGCGTCGTTCGGATTCTGTTCAGGGTTTTGTTGAATGCCTCGTTGAATGGCGTTCCCGCAAGCGAACTGACGATGCCCTCGATAAACTTCAAGGCGATGATTTCGTCGATGGGAAACTTCAGGGACAGCAAGTCCGTATTTTGATCGAACTTCCAGTATTTTTGACCCTCTCGCACCTCTGCATCGAGAAAGAAGCCCGCCTCTTGCAGGTCGTTGAGGTCCCTGTGTATTGTGCGCGTCGAGACGCCTTGTCCCTCGGCAAGTTCTCGAATGGTCACGCCGTATTTCCGAGTGCTAAATTCCCGGAGGATATCCAATTGACGGACGATTTGTTTGTTGTTTGGCATGGGTGTCACCTTGAGGGTGTGGAGATCGCGGGAGCCGTTACCATTGTGAAGAACCCCACCCATAAGCGATTCATCACGCGCCTCGTGCCAAAGCGTCTGCGGTTTTCAAAATGACCGTTTCTTCGCCGTGAAAGGGTGCGGGTTCTCCGTAGTACGGATAGGCATTGGGTTCGTACCCGCCCTCTTCGTAGTGCCGCGCTGTACACAAATATCCCACCTCGTCATTGGCGTAGCCCACGGGCCACAGATCCGCGCTCAGGTGCCGCAGCCGTTTTTCTATGGCGTGCCCGATTTCCTGCACGGGCTCGCCCGGGATGGCGATCAGCATCAGCGGGCCTAGTTGCATCATCTGCATCTCGGTGGGCTTTTCAGCCGGTACGCTACCTGCTGTCATCATCGCCAGCACCTGCTCGGCCCAAGGGCCTGTCAACAACTGCCCTCTCTCGGTCTCATCTGCCGCCATCTCCATCAACTGATCTTCGGGCATCGGGTCGCCAAAGGGAAGTGCCATGCCCGTGCGCCGAGCGCGAATGCCCGTCGCGCTTTTGGGATCCAGCTCTGCGGCCACGCGACACACCTCGTCGCCCAACTCGTACCCGCAAGCGTCCAACTGTTCTTTGGTGGCCGAGGCGAATCCCCCGGTCTCGCTCAAAATGGCGGGGCGGATGTTGCCAAAGCATCCGCTCAAAAACAGGGCTTTGCAGTTGAGGGCGCGTTCGATTCGGTTGCGGGCAATGCCCGGAAAGTCGGGTGAGATGAGGCCGTGCGAACCGCTTAAGGTGGTCGGATGGCACGAGTAGTGGAACAACGCGGCGAGGGGCGCGCTGTCCGCTTTGCACACCTGCAACACGCGCACGCGGCGGTCCACAATCCCGCCGTAATTCAATGTCATGCCCGACGAGCCGGGCAGGGGACGGCGGTTGATGTTGAAATGCGCGGACCCACAGCCCAGGCCAAAGGTCACGGGTTGAAGCGCGCGGGCCGCTTCGGCAATGCACGCGGCTGTGGTGTTGACGAGGCGATCCATGAATTTGGGATCGGGCGTCATGCCCAAACACGGCAAGGTGGCGGGCGCGCAATGCGTGTGGCTACACGCGATCATCACGCCAGCTTCGGGGATGCCGGATGTCTTTGCCACCTGTGCGCGAATCCGATCCGTGGTGTCCTTGGTCACGCCGATGACGTCCAGGGTGGCAATGGCGATTTGCGAGTCGCCTTCGGCAAACACAATGGCCCGCACCTCGAGCGGATAGAGCACCGCATGCGATGGATTGGTGTTCCAATGTCCCTGAAGCACAAGGCCCGGTTCGGGCGTGATGTCTCCGGTTGCAACGCCGCTTTGAATCATGACAGCCTCCTCTTTCAATAGCACCCCAATTTGTCCGCCAAGTCGTGAAAGTCGCACGCCATAATGTCGAAATCCGGATCGGGCGTCAAGTCCTTCTCTCTATCGGGGCCGCGCTCGAAGGGGCGCAACACAAAGGCCGTTTTCATGCCCACCTGTGCTGCGTGGCGCAAGTCGCCTTGGTGTGCGGCCACCATCATCACTTCGGACGGGTCGCAACTGAGCAACTCGATGGCTTTCAAATACGCCTCGGCGTCGGGCTTGTAGTGCCGCGCCAATTCAGCAGACAAGATGCAATCCCACGGCAGGCCCGCGTATTTCGCCATGTTGGCGAGCAGGGAGACGTTGCCATTGGACAAGGTGGCGATGGTGTATCGGGATTTCAACCGCAACAAGCCCCCGACGGCGTCGGGCCATGGATCCAGGCGATGCCACACCCGGTTAAAGGTTTCGATCTCGTGCTCGGTCAGTCCTTCAATGCCAAATTCGGGTAGCAAGTCGTCCAAGATCAGGCGGTGCAGATCGTCGATCTTGGTCCACGGCAAGTCGCCGGTACGCACGCGATTCATGGACGGGCCATAGCCCGCGCGCCACGCATCGGCAAAAGCGGCCCAATCCACCTGCCACCCCTTGCCTTCGACCAACCGCTCGCCATCGCGGATAACCGAACTGCGCCAATCCACCACCGTGCCAAATACGTCAAATGTCAACGCACTAATCGTCATTGTTTTCCCCATATTTGTTCACGATTACCAGATCGGAAGTTTTGGGATGGATGAATTTTACGAGCAGGGAGACGCGGTTGTCGCTGTTTAATGCGTTCCAAAATACGTCCGCTGTTTGGTGGATATCGTCAAATAAAACGACCGCAAACGGTTCGCCTTCAAATGAGGGCAAGGGATTGCCGTCGTCCATGTACGTCGTGATGCAATGCCCCGTTCCCGGAATCGCGGTTTCGCAGTTGAAGAACTGACGCGAGCAATAACGCGCATCGCCGTTGACGGTTTTCAATATTGCCAGCCGGTAGGCGTGCGCGTCTCCCGATTTGACGAGGCCGGAAATGCGCGGTGTGAAATTGGGCGCGTCGGGTTCAAAGGTGCGCGTCTGCAAGGCCGATTCAAAGGACCCAGCATTTTGCAGGGCTTGGACGATTGTTTCTGTCTGATCGCCATTGGTGACGATGTGGGCGTCGCGCCAGACCTTGATGGGGTAATACAGGGTCAAGGGATCGATGGCTTGGGATTTGTCTATGGCGTCGATTTTTACAGCATCGCCCTCGCGCACAAATACGCGGTTGCGACTGCTCGCGCTGCGCCCCATAATCCAATAGATCTGAACCAGAGCGGCGCCATCAGGCGTTTGCCCGATCACAATCCCCCGCCCGGGATAGGTGGCGTTTTTCAGGCGGCTCAGTTCAGCACCCATACAACCTCCCGATTAGCTAATTTTGGCAACACAATCCGTGTAATCCGCGCCATCCGCGATCCGCCTTTCCTCCGTGTAATCCGTGTAATCCGTTTAATCCGCGCTCCGTTTTTCCTCTGTGGTTGCTTTTGATTTTTTGGTTTCGCCTTCCGGCAGCAACACAAATCGGCCGTAGTTTTTCATGTTGAAATACTGCTGTGTGGCTTGTTGGACATCCTCTGCGGTCAGTTTTTTGACGATCTCGTCTTCGTACTTCAGCAGGGCCATCATGTCCTTGTCGTGTTGGTAGTACCACTGCAAGGTGTTGCGCCAATAGCGGTTTTCTTTGAGGTTCGTTTCGCGGCGGCGCAAGTCCATTTCGGTCACTTTGTCGATGTACGATCGATCGACGGGTTTTTGTTTCATGCTGTCGATCTGGACAAAGACGAGTTGGGTCAGTTCCTCCAACCGGTCGGGATCGCATCCAAAGCTGATCGAAATGCTGTATTTGCCCTCGGGCCAGCGCGACACGGAGGTGCGGACGCCCACGCCGTAAGTGCCGCCCTCGTCTTCTCGCAAGACCTCGCGCAACTTGATGTTTAGGACATCGCCCATAGAATCGAAGGCGTACCGCCCGAACCGATCATCCCAGTCAAAAGGCCCGGTGAAGATCAGGCGCGTCCTGCTTTTGGGTTCGCGCCCTCGGCGTATGGTCTTTTCAATGACGCCTTTGGGGGGTCTGATGCCCGTATCGCGCCAGGTCTCTGTGCGGTTGAGCGCGGGCAGACCGCCGAGATAGGTCTCGATTAGGGGCTTGATTTTTTCGGGTGCGAAATTGCCGACGAACACAAAGGTAAAGTCGCTGGCGTCGGCGAATCGATCTTTGTAAAAGGCCAGGGATTTTTGCAGGTCCATTTCCGATAGGATTTCATTCGACAACGGCCGCGATCTGAAATGGTATTGCGACATCGTCACTTGGATCGTGTCCGAATAAGCGGTCTCGGGCCTCATCCCGCGATTTTGCAACACGGCCCGATAGCGATCTCGAAACGCGCGAAATGCCAGCGAATCTGCCCGCGGCTCGGTGAACATGAGATAGATGAGTTGGAACATGGTCTCCAAATCCTCGGGAGACGCACTGCCTGACACGCGCTCGCTCAGGCCGCTGATGCCGGGAGACACGCGCACCACTTTGCCTGCCAATTTCTTTTTTAAGTCGATCTGGCTGAACTCGCCCAACCCGCCTTCCATGATGGCGGCAGTCGCGGTGGAGGCCGCGATGTAATTTTCGTCGCTTGCCAGCGAGTGACCGCCCGGGCTGAATGCGGTGAACAGAACTTCGTCGTTCTTAAAATCCGTGGGTTTCATCACCACTGTGACCCCATTGCTCAAGGTCCATTCCGTGACGCCAAATGTGTCGATAGTCGTTTCGCGCACCACAGGGCCGGGCGTGGGGAGATGCGCGATGAGGGGATCGTCTGACACCTCTTCCCTGTATGGTTCGACCTCTTTTTGTTGCACCGCGTTGAGAATGCCCGACAATTCGGCTTCAGAGGGGATGGGCAAGCCCGCTTTTTCGGGCGCGCTGACCACGATGACGCGATTCTCGTCGGTAAGCCATTCCCCGACCAAGCGGTTGATTTCTTCGGCTTGGATGCCCGGCAACAATTTTTGGAATAACGCGCGTTCGATTTCAATGCCCGGGATGGGTTC
Organism: Candidatus Latescibacterota bacterium; assembly: GCA_965204745.1. Taxonomy (GTDB): domain Bacteria; phylum Latescibacterota; class UBA2968; order UBA2968; family UBA2968; genus VXRD01. The sequence goes on along the minus strand of OZ242010.1, from coordinate 5,216,510 downwards.
GTCCGTCAAGAAGTGGCGGATGTATTCGGATGCAAAACCGCCCGAACGCCGTTTGTCGCGCTCGCGGTACGCCTGTTCAATGCTCCGCAACATGTTGGTTTTTAAGCGATCCACTTCCGATAGGGTAAAGCCGTGACGCTGCACGCGCAGGGCTTCTGTTAGGATGGCTTCTAGGCCGCGTTCAATCCCGCGCTCTTCGACGCCCGCGCCCAAGATGTAGGCGGCTTTGGTTCTGACCAGATTTCCGTGGCTGGACCCCGCGCCCAGAAACGGCGGATTAGGCTTTTTGATCATTTCGTCAAAACGCTGGTTGAGCATGCTGTTGAACATGCTCCGAATCAACATGCTGCGATAATTTTCCACTGTGCCTTCGGGCGCGACTTCTCGCAGAAAATAAACGGATACGGAGGATCGAGAATTTTCCGGATCCGTTGCGATAGCAAACAGGGTTTCCGCGTGATCGGGCACGGTATAGGCGGTGCGAACACGCGGGTTTTCGGCTTTTGGGATCGGCGCAAATGTCTTTTTGATGAGGGCCTCGATGGCGTCCGCGCTGAAATCCCCTACGGCGATCACGCCCATGAGGTCGGGCCGATACCAGTCGCGGTAATAGCGCGTGAGGGATGCGTGCTTAAACGTGTCGAGCAATGCCTTTTGACCGATGGGCAACCGCTCGGCATACCGCGAATCTTTGAGCAAGACCGGCAGTTGTTCGTCGCGCATGCGCGCGCCTGCACCGCGCCCGGAACGCCATTCTTCGATGACCACGCCCCTTTCCTTCTCGATCTCTTCGGGGTCAAACTCGACCCGATGCGCCCAATCGCCCAAGATGCGAAATGCCTTTTCCATCACCGCCGCGCTGTCCGTGGGCACTTGCAACATATAGACGGTTTCGTCAAAACTGGTGTACGCATTCAAATCCGGGCCGAATCGCATGCCGATGCCTTCGAGGAAATTGACGATGTCTTGTTTGGGAAAATTGGCCGTGCCATTAAAGGCCATGTGTTCGACAAAATGGGCCAGGCCCTGTTGGTCCGCATCTTCCAAAATGGAGCCTGCATCTACCACGAGGCGCAACTCGGCGCGGTTCTCGGGGCGTTTGTTTTCCCGAATCACATAGCGAAGCCCATTTGCCAATTTGCCCGAGCGCACTGCCGGGTCAATGGGCAGTGTTTCGGGCTTTGGGACGACTTGTGGCCGAGGTGTTTCAACCTTTTGCGTGGTCGCACACGCCGCGACAACACACGCGCAACAGATCAGACCGAACCATTTTTTAATCATTGTATTCCTCCGTTGACCACTGACTACTGCTCCGCCCATACCGCATCCAATTTCCGATGGGTGAATGTCTTGCTGGATTCGCCGATGTAGTCGCCGGCAATATGCCCATCGCCCGTGACGATGTATTTGTAAATGACCAAGCCCTCGAGGCCGACGGGGCCGCGGCTGTGCAAGCGGTTGGTGCTGATGCCCACTTCGGCCCCCAGGCCATAGCGGAAGCCATCGGCAAAGCGCGTGGAGGCATTGTGCATGACCGAAGCCGAATCCACGCCTTGCAAGAATTGATTCGCTGCCCGCTGGTTTTCGGTGACGATTGAATCGGTGTGGTGGCTACCGTAGTCGTTGATGTGCGCGATGGCTTCTTGAGCCGAATCCACGACCTTGACCGAGAGGATGTAGTCGAGGTATTCGGTTGACCAATCCGCGTCTGTGGCCGGGGTCAGGCCGCCCGCGTTGGACGCCAGTTTTCGGGTGCGGGCGTCGCCGCGGATCAAGACGCCGTGGTCCGCGAGTTCCCGCAGTGCTGTGGCAAAAAAGGGGGCGGCGATCTCGGCGTGGACCAGTAGGGTTTCGGCGGCATTGCAACCGGCTGCGTACTGGGTTTTTGAATCGACGACGATACGCACGGCCTTGGCCAAATCCGCGGCCTTGTCCACGTACACATGGCAGATGCCGTCGGCGTGTCCCATCACCGGGATTTTGGTATTGTTCATCACATGTTGCACCAACTCATTGCCCCCGCGCGGGATGATCAGGTCGATGAGGTCGTGCAAGTCGAGAATGCCCGTCACCTCTTCGCGGGTTTCCAAGAGGTGCATCCAGCCTTCGGGGATGCCGTCCATCCCGGCCGTTGCCGCCGCCATAACCTGGGCCAATGCGCGGTTGGTGTGCAGGGCTTCGCTGCCGCCTTTGAGCAGGACGGCGTTGCCCGATTTTAAGCACAGGGTCGCAATTTGCACGAGCGCGTCTGGGCGCGACTCGAAGACCACGCCGATCACGCCAATGGGCACGGTCACGCGATACAGGGTTAAGCCCGCGTCCAATTCGGTGGCGGCCTGCGTTTTGCCGATGGGGTCTTCTCGAACTGCGACGCTGCGGACGCCGACGATGATTTCGCTGTGCAGTTTTTCAGCATCCACTTTCAGCCGCTTGATCAAGGGCAGGGTGATTTTCCCCTGGGCGCGCATATCTTCTGCGGCGACCATGTCGCGTTTGTTGGCATCTAAAATTTTGTCGCGATTGGCGGTCAAGGCTTGGGCAATGGCTTCGAGCGCGGCATTGCGCTGGTTTTCCGTGGCCTGACGCAATGCCAAAGCAACCCGCCGCGCGGTTTTCGCAACGGCTTTGATATCATCTGCCATGATTCCTCCTGATGGTGGCGGTTGAACGAATGGGTCATCAAACCAAATCCATTCCCTCTCGTAGTGCTCGGCGAACAAAAGTGTTTTTCGCGGTGTGCATCGCGTTCAATTCAGAGCGCGTGTACGCAAAAATATGTATGCCGATGCCGATGTGTTGGGGCGCGTAATAAACACTGCGTTCGCGGAAAGGCAACGCGCTTTCTCGGAGGACGAGCAACACGTCGGCATCGCTTCCGGGAACGGCATCTCCGCGGCACAGAGAACCGAACAGAACCGCACGCTCAATCTCGGGGTGCCGACTCTTCAACATCGCCATCGCCTGCCGAAGCCGCTGGATCGTCTTGGGGCGGTTCAAATAGAAGACCCGAACAGAAGGCGATGATTTTGTCCGCGTTTGATACAGCACGACGCGCTTCTCCTCGCGTATAGTATTCAAACGGCGCGCCTTGGGGATGAGAATTGGGATACCGCGCCGGGATGTGGTGTTTGTCCAATTCTTTTGCCGCGTCTAAAAGGTCGGGTTCAAAGGCGGAAGAATTGGGCAATGCCTCTAATAACACCGTGACGGAATGCCCCCAGGCTTCAGCACCGATCTTTTGAAAAACGGCTTTAACCGCTTTCTCCGCGCCTTGTTGCGCGGCAAAACAGGCCCATTCGCAATCGCCATCCTCTGTTGCTCTGCGGGCGTGCGCTAGGTCGCGCTGTCCCTGCCGAAACCAATCTGCGTGCCGACTTGCCATGCTTATACCAGTTTTGAGAGAATTTCCGCGGGAACTTGCGATTGGAGAAAGGGGTGGGTTTCGATGAGGCGTGCGATGTCGGCGAGGTCTTTTTGCCGTTTGCTGCTTCGGCGATCCGCATCCAGTGCGGCCCATATCTTGCCTTGCAAGGTGTCTTCAAGGCAGGCGACCGGCAGTTCGAGACCGAGAATTTCGCACGGTTCAGCGCGGTCTGGAAAATCAAAATATCGCGCATCGGTTTGAATTTGCACGCGCAAATCCGATCCCTCTTGGTACACGTTGAGGCTATGGGGAAATTTTTTGAGTGCGAAATTCCCTTTTAGCAGGGCCACTGCCCGGTCGAGATGTGCTATGGCGACGACCAGATCGAGATCGAGACTGACCACTGGCTCGGCATAGGCATTGACAGCTTGCCCACCGATCACGCAATACGCAATCTCGTGCGCGGTCAGCAAATCGATCAACTGATCTAAAAAATGACTCTGGTCCATCGTCACGGTTTTCCAAAAATCGAGCGCGTGCATTATGGGCTTCCCAAAGAAAAAAATGGTCGCTTTGCGTCCATCCACCGGCTGATCGCGACCTTTTGCCGGGTGAAAAACGAAAGCCCATCGATCAATGGCTTAACGGTTTCGGACACGGCGATCTCCTGTTGGGATGGCACTTACTCGGCGCCGTGTTGCCGAAACGCAGGGGCTTCTCCGGGCACGGGTGAGTTGTCAAATGCCCCGCGTTGAATTACGGCTTCTTTGCCACCCAAGGCGTCTATGGTGGCTTTTTGCGCGGCTTTGGCTTGGGCATCCGCGGCTTCGGGATCGACGATTTCTCGCAGTTCGTACTCCAAAATTTCCAGCGCGTCCCGACTGTCGGGCAATGGCGCGAGATCATCGCATTCGTCGGGGTCAGTTGTCGCGTCGAACAGTTGCGGCGGGTCGTTGACATAGTAGATGTATTTGTATTGCAGATTTCGTAGCATGTACGCGCCGTGTTTTGCTCCAACCGCGTGGTATTCGCCAAAGACCGTGCGGTCGCGGTTTCCGTCTTGGGCGATAACCCACAGGGATTCGCCCGGCAAATCCGCGTCTGCGGCGGTTTGCTGCGCGCCCACGGCTTCCACAATTGTCGGAAAACTGTCGATGAGCGACACGGGGGTTGCCACCACTTTGCCGGCGGGCACCTCTGGCCCGGCAACTAAAAAGGGCACGGCTGCGGCGTCTTCATACATGGTAAATTTGCCGTAAATCCCGCGGCCGCCTAGGTGCTCGCCGTGGTCAGACGTGTAGATCACGCGCGTGTTGTGGGTCAATTCCAACTCGTCCAATGAATCGAGCACGCGACCAATTTGCCGATCCAAGTACGTACACACCGCGTAATAGGCCGCGTTCAGTTGCCGCACGATGGGTTCTGCGAACTGGGGATCGAAGGTGAAAAATCGCCTGAAATAATCCATTGCGGGATGATCGGGCCAATCCTCGGCGCGCCACTGCGGGGGCATGGGCAACTCGTCGGGGTCGTAAATATCGTACAAGTCCGGCGGGGCGATGTACGGCGGGTGCGGGCACACAAAGGACAAAAACAGGCACCAGGGCTTTTCGTCATTCCGATGGGCGCGCAGCCACTTGATCGCGTTGTCCGCATTGCGCTGGTCGTATTGCAAGTACGTGGAGTCCCCTGGCCCGGCTTCGCGGATGCCCGGCCGCTTGTTGCGAAAGGGGGGCAGATCTCGAATGCAGCCCAAGACATCGCCCACGCCATCTACGACGTTCAACGGCTCGATTTCCTCCCCAAACCCGTGATCTGCGCCGTGCCCCTGAAAGTGCAATTTGCCGATTGACGCCGCGTGAACCCCCTGCTCGCGCAAGCGGTGATGCCAACTCGGAACGCTGCCATCATAGGGTTGTCCGTTGTCCCAGTTGCCGATTTGATGCACGTAGCGACCCGTAGCCAAAGATGCGCGGGCGGGCACGCAAATCGGACAGTTGGTATAGGCATTGGCAAATCGCGTGCCGCGCTCGGCCAAGCGATCCAAGTTGGGCGTTTGCACCATCGGGTGTCCGTAACACCCGAGCAAGTTGCGATTGTGTTGGTCGGAGATGATGTACAGCAGATTTGTCGGTTGCATGAATACCTCGTAAGAAGCGAAATTCGCATTACGCATCGCGTTTGGGTTGCCAAGAGCGCAATAAGAGCGAGTTGGTTACGACACTGACACTCGAAAAGGCCATCGCTGCGCCGGCCAGAGACGGGCTTAGGAAGCCGAGTGCGGCGAGGGGCAGGCCGATGACATTGTACAAAAAGGCCCAGAACAGATTTTGTTTGATCTTGCGAAAGGTTTTGCGGCTCGCTTCGATGGCGGCGGGCACGAGCCGGGGATCGGGGCGCATGAGGGTGATGGCGGCGGTTTCCATTGCCACATCGGTGCCCGAGCCCATCGCGATGCCGACAGTGGCTTGGGCGAGTGCGGGGGCGTCGTTGATCCCATCGCCCACCATGCCGACGCACGCGCCGTTGTCGGTCAGGCGTTGGATGATCGCGGCCTTGTCTTCCGGCCCGGCTTCGGCGTGCATGTCGTCAATGCCCAATTCTTTGGCGACTCGCTCGGTTGCGGGCGCGGCATCGCCGGATACCAACAAGGGAATGACGCCGAGCCGCTCGAGTTGCCGGATAGCGGCTTTGGCCTCTGCGCGCACGGCATCGACAAGTTCAAACCGGGCGAGCAGGACATTCCCCTCTTTGAGACGAGCACCGAGATACACGTCTGCCCCGCGGTGCGACAACGTGCGTTGGGGTAAGTCCAGGCCCTTGCCCCGGACCATGCGGTCATTGCCGATGAAGTAGCGGATGCCGTCGATGTCGCCTTCAATGCCGCGTGCCACCGTGCTTTTGAAGTGCTCGACTGTTGAGAGTCCAAGCCCCCGATGGGTTGCAACCGTGCGAAATGCCTCGGCGATGGGGTGTTCGCTTCCCTGTTGCAATGTTGCCGCGATTTGGAGGACTTCGTTTTCTTTGAGATCGGACAGCAATTCGATTTCGGCGATAGCCGGCTTGCCTTCGGTTAGGGTGCCGGTTTTGTCGAAGACCACATGCGACAAGTCGTGTGCTCGCTCTAAGGTGGCGATGTCTTTGATCAAGATGCCGGCCCGCATTGCCGCGCCAGCGCCGGTCATGATTGCGGTCGGCGTCGCCAAGCCCAAGGCGCAGGGGCAGGCGATGACCAACACGGCGACGGCGCTGATGAGTGCGTGTTCGATGATGTCGCCGGCAAAACTCGGGGGCGCGAAGCCCGTGAGCTCGGCGAGGTGAACGATGGCGCGTTGGAGATGCGCGCCGGCTAGGTACCAACCCGCGAATGTGACCGCGCTGATGGAAACGACCGCGGGGACGAAGATGGCACTGATGCGATCCACGAGGCGTTGCACCGCTGGTTTGCCGACTTGCGCGGTTTCGACCAAGCGGATCATTTTGGCAAGCGTGGCGTTGTCGCCGACGGCCCGGGTCTCGATGTCGATGAAGCCGTCGATGTTGATGGCGCCGGCCGTGACCGAATCGCCCGTCATTTTGGGGATGAGATTGCTTTCGCCAGTGATGAGGGATTCGTCAATTTCGGCTTCTCCGCGTGCGATGATGCCATCGACAGCCACTTGATCGCCAGGGCGGCAGACGACGATGTCGCCCACCTTTAAGGCGCGCGCCGGGCGTTCTATGAGTTCGCCATTCGGGAGCCGCATGAGGGCGGTGTCGGGGCGCAGGGCCAAGAGTGCCCGAATCGCGGCCGAGGCCCCGCGCTTGGCCCGTGCCTCGATGTGCTTGCCGACCAGGACGAGGGTGATGATGACCGCCGATGCCTCGAAGTAGAGATGGCCCGCGCCGGGGATGACCATCTGATAGACGCTGTAAGCGAATGCTGCGGTGGTTCCCAGTGCGACGAGCACGTCCATGTTGGCCCCGCCGCCGCGCAGTGCGTTGATCGCGCCGCGGTAGAAGCGCGAGCCGAGTGCGAATTGGATGGGGATGACCAATGTTAGTTGCACCCACGGCGGCAGGTGCAAATATGGGGCGTTGGCGAACATGCCCGCCATCTGGATGATGAATGGCGCGGTCAAGATCGCCGCGATCAGAATCGCCCTGCGCTCGGTATCAGGCTCGCCCGCGTCTGGCGAGGTGCCGGTTTGCATGCCGACGTCGAACCCACAGCGGCGCACCGCATCGACGACCGAATCGCGGTCGGTTTGCGCCGGGTCAATGCTGACTATCGCCCGTTCCAAAGCCAAGTTGACGGTGGCTTCCAAGACGCCGGTTGCGTTGATCAACGCCTGTTCGAGACGCGCCGAGCACGCGCTACACGTCATGCCCTCTATCGCCAAGTCGAGTCGTTCGGGTTCTGATAGTTGGACGGCCATTGTTATCCTCTTATTCGATGGATCGCGTCGCGTGCATCAGAGTTCGCGGTTCCACAATGTCACCAACCCGCCCGCGACGCCGAAGACCGGATCGGAATCCGGCATCGACACGTTGGGGATGTGATCCAGTGCGCGCTCGTGGTCGCTCGCGCTGTCCCGACACAAGTCCGGATGCTGCCCATCGGGATAGGCGCCGACCACCAGCAAATCCGCACTCGCGCCCAAGTTTTTGTGTCCCACGCCCGCGGGAATGACCATCACATCGCCAGGCCCGATTGTCAACCGCGCCCCGCGTTCGCCTCCCATACACACCTCGGCACTTCCCCGCGCAATGCCCAGCACTTCATGGGCGGTCGCGTGATAGTGGTGAAAGGTATAAATCCCATCGCGCCACGAGCGCGACCAGCGATTGGTCGCAAACACCTGTTCAAATGCCCAAGCGGGATCGTCGTTGGGCAATGACAGGGCGCCGCGATAGACCAACAGGGGAAACGCGCTGTTCGGAATCCGCCCGTCGTCCGCAAAATAATGCGGTGTTATCCGCGCGTCTTTTTGAACGAAGTCCATATCCTTCCTTTGCGTGGAAAAAAACAAACTTGACAACTGAACATTCGTGTAGTAAATTGCACGATGTGCGTTTGTGATCCTTGGGTTGCTCAATGTGAGGTGTGCTATGATGTATTATCGGCAAAAAATTCTATTGGCATTGGTTGAGGCATGTGGGAAAAAATTAAAGCGGACGGATTTTCAAAAATTGCTCTTTTTGTTTTGCCAATATACCAAGCAAAATTTCTACGATTTTTTTCCCTACAAATACGGTGGGTTTAGTTTTTTGTCTTATTGGGATAAGAGTCGTTTGGAATCACGAGGACTTTTGGGCGAGAATGAGAATTTTGTGGTTGTCGCAGATGCGTCTTTCATTGAGCAACTCAAGCCCAAAGATCAAATTGCTCTTAAAACTTTTGTCGCAAAAACAAATGGGTTGCGCGGCAATCCACTCATTCGAAAAACATATCTCGAATTTCCTCACTACGCCTGTCGAAGTGCGATTCTTTCCGAGGTGTTAAGCCAAGATGAAATCGCGTCCTTGCAACCGTGGTTTTTGCGAGATACATCGCCGTGTCTTTTCACAATTGGATACGAGGGCAAAAGCATTGACGCCTATCTGAATCAGTTGATCGCCCATCACGTCAAGGCACTCGTCGATGTGCGAAAAAATCCATTCTCTATGAAATATGGGTTTTCCAAAGCGAAATTCCAACGTTATACAGAACGCGCCGGTCTTCAATATTACCACCTGCCAGAGTTGGGCATTCCATCAAATTTGCGGCGCGATCTAAATTCGCCAAGGGCGTATCGAGATTTGTTTGAATATTATAGCACAGAAATTTTGCCAAACCAACGCGAGTGTCTCAAAGATGTCGAGATATTATTGGACGAACACACGCGCATTGCATTAACGTGCTTTGAAAGAGATCATCACTGCTGTCATCGCAATCAGGTGACGGAATACTTAAAAAAAAGCGCGGCCTTTGACACCCGAGTTATCCATTTATAGGAGGCAAAAATGAATCGTGAAATTCCCCAGGCAAAGGTGTTTATCACGGTTAAGACCTATCCCCAGCCTTCGAGCAAGTATGGAGAATTGGTTTGTACAGCGGGATTGCTCAATGGCGAACAGTGGATTCGGATTTATCCGGTTCCGTTTCGGTTTTTACAGGATAGCCAGCAGTATCCGAAATACAGTTGGATTACGCTTGATTTGCAAAGAAGAGAACAGGATTTTCGCCCCGAAAGCTATCGACCACATCGGGGCATCGATGAATTGATTCAAGTAGGCGATAAGCTGGGTACGCAAAATGCATGGGCTGAACGCAAGAACCTTGTGCTGAAGGAAGTTTTTACATCGATGAAAGAACTTATCGCACGGGCCAAGAGTGAGGAATTCAAATCGCTCGCTACGCTTAAACCCGCTGAAATTGTCGATTTTGTGATCGAAGAAACAGATCGCGATTGGAACGATAAATTTATCGCTCAAAATCAACAGGGTGATATTTTTGAAACCAATGAACTGGGGGAGATGCAATCGCGTCCGGTTGTGCGAAAATTGCCTTACAAGTATTCCTATAAGCTTCTTTCGGAAGGCGATGATCAGCCACGTAGAATGATGATTGAAGATTGGGAAATCGGCGCGCTGTTCTGGAATTGCTTGAAACAAACCGATGGAGATGAAGCAGAAGCCAACGCGCTTGTTCGCAAGAAATATTTCGATACGTTTCTCGAGAAGAATGACGTGTATCTCTTTTTGGGTACTACGCTACAACATCATCGCAGATCGCGAAATCCTTTCATTATCATTGGCGTTTTCTATCCTCCCAAGACCCCGCAATTGCCGCTCTTGTAAGACCTCGCGATCTCAATCCGGGATTCAGCTCGTCTCCCATCAGGTTGAGCGCGCCCTAAAGCGCGATGGCGATGGCTTTCCCTTCGTTGGACGAGCGATACGCGCCTTCGCTCACCGCCACTTGCGCCAGGCCTTCTCGCAGGCTCGCTCCGGGCGAGACATCGGTTCGCCCTTCTCGCACGCATTGGGCAAAGTGCGTCCACATATCCATGCCTTCGTTGCGAGATCCGGTCCATTCGCCCGCTTTGAGATCGATTGGGGTTTTGTCTTCGTTAAATCCGCGATGGGTGACGTACCGGATCCGGTTGCGGTCTGTGGCCGAGATATTGCCCCGCAAACCCGCCATTTGAAAGATGTTCTGCATTTGCAATCCGGCCATGCTGCCCGTCATACACGCGATTTGCCCGCCTTCGCACCGGGCGATGATGTTGACAAATTCCACGGCACCTTTATCGGGTTTGAACAAGCCGCATCGCTCGTGCGCCATCACTTCCACAGGCAACGCGCCCGTCCACCACAGTGCCAGGTCCATCGTATGCGAAAGCGCGTCTATGATGCCGCTGTAATGTTCGGGGAAAAAGTATTGCGGGTTGAAAAATCCGCGCTGAAGCGTGACATTGGTCTGCACCAAGTCGATTTGCTCGGCGAGTGCCTTCATCTCTTGGGCAAACGCGGTGAAGCGCGATTGATAGCCCACCATCGCGACGACGCCTTGCCGCTCTGCGATCTCGCAAATTTCTTTGCCGGATTCGATGCTTTCGCAATATGGCTTTTCGACCAGAAACGGCTTGCCCGCTGCGGCAACGTCTCGCATAACCCCTGCATGGTGGCGCGTGTGCGTTGCAATGCCCAGCGCGTCGATATCCTCGCACGCTATCGCCTCGCGGTGATCGAGCACGTACTCCACATTGAAATTCTCAGCCGCGTTTTTGGCCCGCGCTTCGTCTATATCGCACACGAGGGCGAGTTCGGCGTTGTCGCATCCCAACAAGGCCCGCGCATGCGCCGGCCCTCGCTGCCCGGTTCCAATCACTGCAACCCGAATTTTGTTTGGCATAACATCCTCCTTTTACAGCCCTGACAGAATCCCTTTGATATATCCAAGCGTAAAGGCCAGGTCGCGGTCTATGCCCTCATGGTCTTTGGAGCCGACGCATTCCACGTACAGAGGCCCGGTGAAGCCGCCGCGGGTCAATCCGGAGAGTATGCGGTGAAAATCGACTTCGCCATCGCCTGCTGTGGTGTTCACATCGGGATTGTTCTCGGCATCGAGCGCGCAGTCTTTCACAATGGCCGTTGAAGTGTAGGGGGCGATCTCATCCACTTCTCGCTCTGGGCGCACGTCGCCGCGGGTGTAGTGGATGATATTGCCCGGGTCGTAGCTCACCGCAAATGCCGGGCGATCCACGCGATGGTACAGGTCGATGAGTTCTTTCGCGGTCAGGCTGATGCCGCCGTGTGGCTTCAGGGAAATCCCCACGCCTACAGTCTCTGCGTGTTCGGCGGCTCGGCGCATCACTTCGGGATAGATGCCGTAATGCGCTTCCTTGCTCGTTCCCAATTCCAAGACCCACTGCGCGCCCAGTTCGGCGGCGTTGTTCAACAAGTGTTTGTACGCGGTCACAGCGCCTTCAACGCCGCGATCCAACCGCGCTTGCCCGAGCAACATGGAGGGATGAAGCCCGGCGTGGGCAGCGGCCTTTTTGGCATCTGCGACCTCTGCCGCGCTGCTGTCAGCGTCCACGGGCATCACCCGGTTGTGTGCGAATACAGCCACATCCGCATATCCCGCACGGGCGATCCGCTCGCACGCCTCGGCAAATGACAAGGCGTTATAGGGGCGCGTGGTGCTGCCAATGACCCATTTCATTTTTGACTCCTTTCTCATCTTTGCGTTTATTTTTGGCTACCGATTTCCTTTCCGCAATGCGGGCACTTGTGGTCGCGGTCAATGTGTTGCATGGCTTCGACAAATCCGGAACTCAAAATGCCCGCGGGCAAGGCGAACATGCCCACGCCGAGCACCGCGATCAGCGCGCCCAAGAACTTGCCCAATGGGGTGATGGGAAACACGTCGCCATAGCCCACGGTTGTGAGGGTGACGATGCCCCACCACATGGTTTTGGGAATGCTCGAAAAGGCATCGGGCTGTGCGTGGTGTTCGACAAAATACATCAAACTCGAGACGATCACCAACAAAAGCGTCAATGCAAATGCCACGATGTAAAGCTCTTGGCGTTTTTGCCAGATGACCCCGCCAAACAAGCGCATCGACCGCGAGTACCGCCCCACTTTGAGCAGGCGGAATAGCCGCAACAAGCGCAAGGGCAGGGTGTAATTGGGCGGCACGGGCACGAGCAAAAAAACGTAATAGGGGAAGATGGCGATCAGGTCGATCAGTGCCAACGGCGTCAGCATAAATGCCAACCGCCCCCGGATGGGCCGCGCGAATTTTACATCTGCGGTGCAACACCAGATTCGCAGCGCGTATTCAACCGTGAAGATCAGCACACAGATCGCTTCAAAACCATCGACAAACCCACCGTAAACCTCTTTTACCCCTTTGACCGTCTCCAAAATGACCATCGTCACATTCAGCACGATGAGCGTCACAATGCAGATGTCAAAGATGCGACTCAGCCGATCCCCCTCCTCGGCCTTTTCCATAATCGCGTAGAGACGTGCTTTGGCAGACATTGAGATCACCTCCGCGCAAAAAATAGAATCGTTTTGCCATCTTCACAAGAAAATAAAAGAGGCAAAACAAGCGCGTGCCAATACAGAGGCACAAAAAACACGCACGGGGTACAAGTTCAAAAGCAACAGGCGAGACGGGAGACGGGAGAAGGCCACCGCGCTATCTCTCTCAAGTTGTCAGTTGTCAATGCGAATTAAGAGCAGAAAGCGAGTAAGAAGCAAGCCGCGGTCAATCGCCCAAAGACATGAACGAGTAAGCCATCCTCTGATCGTACCCGAGACGCCATAGAGATGTTCGTCTCCCCTGTTCTCCAATGCGGAGCAGGGGATTTTTTGCGTTGACTCATGGTGTTCGGTCGTCTATTATGCGTGGGTTTTTTGTTTTTGAGAGACGGTTTTAAGACGAATGATTCCCCCATTTCTGTTCGGCACAGGAGCGTTGCAATGCAGACAAAGGTTTTGGGCAGAACCGGGTTGCGCGTGCCCATTGTCGGGTTTGGCACGGCGTTTCTCGGGCGCGTCATGGGCGCGGATGGCGGCTTGTCTGCGCGGGTTGACGAAGATGCAGGCGCGGAGAATGTGGTGGCTGCGATTGAGGCCGGTTGCACGTTGATCGATACGGCGCCGCTCTACGGGAGCACCGCGAGTGAAAAAATCATCGGGCGCGTGTTGCGCGAGCGGCCCGACTTGGCCGCAAAGTGCACGGTGACGACCAAGGTGGGCAATTTGCCGGACGGGCACGATTATTCTTATGACGGGGTGATGCGGCAAGTCCAAGACAGTCGGGCGCGCTTGGGGGTCGATGCGTTTGACGTGCTGTACATCCACGACCCAATGGATTTTCCCATGCAACAGGTCATGGCAAAAAACAGCGCGCTCGGCGCACTGCGAAAATTGCAGGATGAGGGCGTGTTGCGCTTTGTGGGCATTGCGGCCAATGACCCCGAGTCCAATGGCCCGTACATCGAAACCGGCGAGTTCGACGCGGCCGTGGTGCCGGATGCGTGGAGCCTGTTGAATCGCACCGCAGACGCGCTCATTTTCCCCAGTGCGGCAAAACACGATGTCGGGATCGCCCTTGCAACGCCGCTCGAGCGCGGTTTGCTGGCAACGGGCCCCATCCCCGGGCGGTCGTACGTGAATCGCAATTTCAGCCGGGCCGTGTTGGATCACGTCGGCAAAATCCAAGCCCTGTGCGCGGATTACGGCATTCCACTGGTGGCCGCGTCTTTGCAGTGGTGTACGCGGCATCCCCTCATCGCAACCACCCTTTGCGGCGGGCGCGACAAAGCCGAGACCCGCCAAAACGCCGCAGCAGGCACGGTTGAAATTCCCGAAGCATTCTGGAACGACCTGCAACCGCTGGTCAAAGACTGGCAACGGGAACATGTGGTAAAGGTGGGGAAAAGCAACCGTGGATAACCGCGGATGAAAAGCAGGTAGTGGCGGCGCCCCGTGCCTGCCCGAAGCGCGGAAACAGTCCACTTGGAGAAGCACCATGATCACTTCGCTCCGACTCGTCAATTTCAAGAACTTCGCAGACGAAACGCTTCGCGTAGGTCCGTTCACCGTACTCGTGGGAGAGAACGCCAGCGGCAAGAGCAACATCCGCGACGCGTTCCGCTTCTTACAGGGCATTGGTCGTGGCTACACTTTAGCCGAGATTTTTGGCGGGAAGCACGAGGCTGGTTGGAAACCGATCCGCGGTGCTACCGATGAAGTCATCCGCTTTGGGCAACCGTCACTCTCCCTTTGCGTCAAATTTCGGGTCGAGAATCACCGCTTTAATTACGCCATCAAAGTCAGACGCGATAAAACCAGGCTGGGTACATTCAGGGTTGCGCGAGAAGAACTAAACGCCGATGGGAGGCCGATCTACACGACCCAGCCAGATAGCCTTGCTCATAGAAAAGCTATATGCCTTCGCCTCGGAGAGACTAATCAGATAATCGCGGTGCGCCCAGACCAACCGGCACTGACACAGATTCAAAGTTACCCCCTCGGGGTTTGGCACGACCAAGACTATGGGAATCTCGCCGCGCAAGTAATTGGCGTTCTCGCCAACATCCGCTTTCTGGAATTGTCGCCGGAACAGATGCGGGTGCCTGCTTTCCCCGATGCGACTGTCTTGGGCGACGGCGGCGAGAACTTGCCTACAGTACTGGCGGAAATCTGTATTGATCCGCGGCAGCAGGAGATTCTCGCTGAGTGGCTGGCGGAACTCACGCAGATGGATGTGGCGGGTTTTGAGTTTTTGCGCGATCCCAGTGGACGGGTCCATCTCATGATTTGCGAAGCGAATGGCAGAAAAGTATCGGCTTACAGCGCGTCGGATGGCACGCTGCGCTTTCTGGCTATGCTGACCGCGTTGCTCGGCACGAACCCATCGGGCATTTATTTTTTTGAGGAACTCGACAATGGCATTCATCCCAACCGCCTGTGGCTACTCCTCGAACTGATCGAAAAACAGACCGCGCAGAACGGCATCCAAGTGATTACCACCACCCACTCGCCCGACATGCTGGCCCTTATCGATGATAGGACATTCGAAAACACCTCCGTCATCTGCCGACTTGAGGACACTGACGACGCTGTCATCCGATCTGTAGCTAGTCTGCCCAACGCACAGAAGTTGCGGCGATCTCAAGGCTTGGGACGACTCCACACGAGTGGGTGGCTGGAAGATATGCTCAACTTGGCGCGTGCTCAAGATGAGAGGATCAGAGAATGAACATCCTCATCATCCCGGAAGACTTTCGCAAAGACCAGTACATTCTCAAGCCGCTTTTCTCTCGGCTTATGAGAACCTTCAAGAGACCGAGACCTTCCGCACATATTCGAATTTGTCAGGACCCATTGCTCGGCGGCATTGGGGAAGCCCTAAAATCGAGACGCATGGCAGAAATCGTAGAACAATATCGAGGCATGATAGACATTTTCATCTTATGCGTCGACCGCGATGGCAACACACAGAGACGACAAAGGCTCAACCAGCTCGAGGCGCGGTTCGGAGGTCAACGGGTTTTCTTGGCTGAGAACGCTTGGGAAGAGATCGAGACTTGGGTTCTCGCGGGCTTGAACTTGTCTCATAATTGGCGTTGGGCGGACGTTCGCGCAGAGATTCATGTCAAGGAAAATTACTTTGAGGTTCTGGCACAACAACGCGGCATCGCCAATCGCCTTGGCGGCGGCCGCGATACCTTCGGACGCGAAGCCGCACGCCGAATAAGCGCGATCCGACAGAAGTGCCCCGAGGATTTCGACGCCCTTGCCCAGCGACTCGAAACCCAGATGGCGAGGATGCCATGACCACACCTACTGCGTCCTTCGCTCTACTGACCCCTAAGAGCTAGGGGAGCGTGCTGTGGGTGGCCCTCTCCCCTCTTGCTATCTTGGAAGTAAGGGTTAATTAGGAGTTGCGCCCTCGTATCGAGATAAGCCATCTTGATGCCCGGCTCGGGGAAGGCCGGCCCCTCTTGAAGGCGATGACCTTGTAGGTAAGATAGGCCCCCCGACCGCCGGGTCTATGCCGAAGAGTATCTAAGCCCCTTGAGGCTGCATATACAAGACCGGTAGACTTGGCGTCAATGGTCGGGACGCGACCCCGAGCGCGCACCAGATCCCTTACAACCCCCTCATCACAGGAGGCCCCCATGTCGAAATCTCACCCCGCTTTTGCCGGCATTGATGTCAGTGCCCGCACGTTGTCCGTTGCCCTGTCCAGACCCGGACAAGCTGTCATGCAAGCGACCTTTGCCAATGATCCCCAAGCGCATAAGCGGTTGCTGAAGTGGCTCACGAAGGGCGGGCACATGGTCTCTGTGTGCCTCGAAGCGACCGGGCTTTACAGTTTGGGGGTGGCCTTGGCCTTGCATCGGCATCGCCACACAAAGGTCATGGTCGTCAATCCCAAAGCGATGAGCAAGTACGCCCAAGCCTGCATGCAACGGGCGAAGACGGATGCGAAGGATGCGTTGTTGATCCTCGACTATGCCGAGCGCATGCCTTTTGTGCCTTGGCAAGCGCCGAGCGAGCAACGGCTTCAACTGCAAGCCCTCACCAGACGCATTGACCAACTCAAGCAGGAGATCATCCGCGAACAGAGCCGCAACCACGCGCAGAGCTACCACATCCGCAGCACACGTCTCATCGCACGCGATATTCAGGTGAATATTCGACACTTCAAACGCCGGATTGCATACTTGGAAAGCCAAGCCCTCGATCTCGTTTTGCACGATGAGCCCCTCAAGCGTGCCTACCAACGCCTCTGCTCGACGCCTGGCATCGCGCAAACGAGTGCCTTGCGGCTCTTGGCCGAGTTGACCCTTTTGCCAGAGGAGATGCAACCGCCCCAGTGGGTCGCACATGCAGGCCTGGATCCCAAACCCAAACAATCCGGAACCGCCAATCCACAAAGACGCATCTCGAAAACCGGGAATAAGTACCTCCGCCATGCCCTCTATATGCCTGCCTGGGTGGCCATCAGACACGAAGGCCATGTCAAAGCCTTCTATGACCAACTCATCGCCCGCGGCAAGAAACCTTTGCAGGCTATCGTTGCGGTGATGCGAAAGTTGCTCCATTCGATCTGGGGCATGTTGCGCCATGACCAAGATTTTGAGGGCGAAAAATTCTATCGAATCACCCCGAAAACCCCTTGACCTTTTAAGAGAGTATCTTGCCTCTTACCTCTTGCCTCTTGCCTTTGGGCCGGGCAGAGCACCACTGATTTTCAAAGGAGGAAGTCATGACGGATCGGGAAATTTTGAAGGCGTTGGAGAAATTCGATACGCCATCCATCACCAATGTGGTGGCGACGTATCCGAATAATCCGCTGTGTTTGGGGCTTTACAATCCCTGGACCGAGAATTGGTACACGGATCAGACGATCAAGTGCATGTATCCGGAACTCGGCGCGCGGTGCGGGTACGCGGTGACGTGTGCGTTTGGCTTGCCAGACGCGGGGTTTAAGCGGTTGTCGTTCATGGACGTGGCCGAGGCATTGGACGCGTCGCCAAAGCCTACTATCCTCGCGCTGGAGCAGAAGTTCCCGGCCGAGATTGCGGGCAAGGTCGGGCTTGCGGGCGGCAATATGACGACCACGATGCAGGCGTTGGGCTGCATAGGTTGCGTGTCGAACGGGCCATCGCGGGACATTGACGAAATCCGGCCGATGGGATTTCAGTATTTGTTGACCGGCATCTCCCCCGGGCACGGGGATCAGGCCGTGCAAGCGGTGAACGTGCCGGTGTCGATTTGCGGCATGGATGTCGCGCCCGGGGAGATCATCCACATGGATGAAAATGGCGCGGTCAAGTTTCCGGCGAATCGAATGGCCGAGGTGCTGGCGAATGTCAACCTGTTGATCGCAACGGAAGAGGCCCTGCAAGCGCGGGTGAAAAAGGCGACCACGATAGCCCAAGTGCGGGCGGCCTATCGCGGCGAGGAATACGGAGACGACGAGGAAAAATAAATGAAAAAAATCAAAGCGGGCATAATTGGATTTGGGCGCGTGGCCGGCAACCATCTGCGAATCATGCGCGAGACCGGGGTGTACGAGGTGGTGGGGGTGTGCGATATTACGGCGTCCAGACGAGACGCGGCGATGGGCGAGGGCCTGCGCGCGACCGATGACCTCGACGCGTTTTTGACTTGGGACATCGAATTGGTGTTGATCGCCACGCATTCGGCAGCGCACTATGCAGACGCGCTCAAGGTGGCCGCGGCGAAAAAGCACATGCTGATCGAAAAGCCCATGGCACTGACCGGGCCCCAGGCCGAGGAGATGGTGCAGGCGGCAAAGGACAATGGCGTGATGCTGACGCTGCACCACAACCGGCACTTTGACCGGGATTATTGTCTGGTGAAGCGCGCGGTTTTGGACGGGGCCGTTGGCGAGGTCGTCGCCATTGAAAATCGCACGCTGGGCGCGCGCCCGGCCGTGGGGTTCGGCATCGCGGACTACGACCGACAATGGCGCGTGACCGCGGCCGCGGGCGGAGGCACTTTGCTGGATTTTGGGCCGCACTGGGTCGAGCAGGTGATCGACTTGATGGCGGGGCATCGCATCGTCTCGGTCTTTGCCGATGTGCGGCATACCAAATGGGGGGATGCCGACGATTTGTTCGATATCGTCATGGTCTTTGACAATGGGGTGCGCGCCCGCGCGGCCAAGGCCGATATTTCCCATTACGCACTGCCGTACAAGTGGATCGTTCTCGGCACAGAAGCCACGCTCGTGTGCGGACGTGGCGGCGCGGGCGAAGTCACCATCTACAGTGAAAACGGACGGGATGTTCGCACGGAGGCCGTGCCGCGGGAAAATCTGCACGTGAACATCGCCCGGCACCTGCGCGAGGGCGAAGACTTGATCATCACCGCGGAACACGGCTTGCGCGTGATGCAGGTCTTGCACGCGGCCCGCATCTCAGGCGCGTCCGGCAAAAGCGTGGATGTGGCGATATGATGCGCGAAATACAAAGGAGGAGATCGCTGTGAAAATTCTGAAAGTCATTCATGGTTACCCCATGCGCTACAACGCCGGGTCAGAGGTGTACAGCCAGATGTTGTGCCAAGGGCTCGCCAATCGCCACGAGGTGCATGTCTTCACCCGTGAAGAAGATCCCTTTGCGCCGGATTTTCGCTTGCGCGTGGAACGAGATACCGAAGATCCGCGGGTCGCGCTCCATGTTGTCAACAATCCCCGTTTCAAGGATCGATATCGAGCCGTTGGGGTTGACCAATGCTTTGCCGAAGTGCTGGATCGGTTGCAACCGCATCTGGTGCATATCGGTCATCTCAACCACCTCTCGACCTCGCTGGTGCGAGAAGTGGCACGCCGGGAAGTGCCGATCATCTATACCCTGCACGACTACTGGCTGATGTGCCCCCGCGGTCAGTTTATGCAGATGTTTCCCGAAGATCCAAACAATCTCTGGGCCGCTTGCGACGGACAAGATGATCGCAAGTGCGCCGAGCGTTGCTATGCCCGTTACTTCAGCGGTGCCCCCGACGAATACGAGGCCGATGTCACCTACTGGACCGACTGGGTCGGGCGGCGCATGCAACATGTGCGTGAAATGGCCGAGTTGATCGATCTTTTTATCGCGCCGGCCCGCTATCTCCACGACCGTTACCGAGACGCTTTCGGTTTGCCCGAACGCAAACTCGTTTATCTCGACTACGGTTTCGATCAAAAACGAATGATGGGCCGCAACCGAGCTCCGTGCGAACCGTTTACCTTTGGCTACATTGGGACGCACATTCCGGCCAAAGGTATTCACGATCTCATTCGGGCGTTCAGCACCATTGGCGGAGATGCGCGTTTGCGTATTTGGGGACGGCCGAGCGGGCAGGACACCGTCGCGCTAAAAGAGATGGCAAATTCGTTGCCAGAACACGCGACCAGGCGCATTGAATGGATGCCCGAGTACAAAAATTGGAATATTGTGCGCGATGTTTTTGATCGTTGCGACGCCATCGTCGTGCCTTCGGTTTGGGTGGAAAATTCACCGCTGGTCATCCACGAGGCGCAACAGGCCCGCGTGCCGGTTATCACCGCCAATGCAGGCGGCATGGGCGAGTATGTCCATCACGAGATCAACGGCCTCCTGTTTGAACATCGCTCATCCGCTTCACTCGCCGAACAAATGCAACGATTCGTCGATGCGCCCGAACTCGCCGCCAAACTCGGCGCGAGGGGCTATCTGTCCAGCGCAACCGGAGATGTACCGGCGATAGAGACACACGTTCGTCGGATTGAGGCACTTTACGACCAAGTGATGAAACGGCGAGATACCGCACGCCTTCAGCGACGAAAAGGGCCGTGGCGGATCACTTTCGACACAAACCCGGACACTTGCAATCTGCGCTGTATCATGTGCGAGGAGCACTCGCCGCACAGCCCACTTCAAGACTTGAGAAGAACCGAAGGCCGGCCTAGGCGGCTGATGTCCTTCGAGATGATCGAGCGGGTTGTCGCAGATGCGGCACCGCACGGGCTTGAGGAGATCATTCCGTCAACGATGGGCGAACCGTTGCTCTACGATCAATTCGAGGACATTCTCGATCTTTGTAAACGCTACGGTGTTAGGCTCAACCTCACGACCAACGGCACCTTCCCGCGCCTTGGCGCACGCAAATGGGCAGAGCAAATTGTACCCGTGACGTCAGATGTCAAAATCTCTTGGAATGGATCGACGAAAGAGACGCAGGAGACCATCATGATCGGTGCCAACTGGGAAAAGGTGCTGGAAAACGCACGGACATTCATCGCAGTGAGAGACGCACACGCGGCCCACGGTGGCAATCGCTGTCGCGTCACCTTTCAACTAACTTTTCTCGAAGCCAATGTAGGGGAACTCGCCGACACGGTGAGACTCGCCATTGACCTTGGCGTGGACCGCGTGAAAGGGCACCACCTGTGGGTCCACTTCGACGAAATCAAAAAGCAATCCATGCGCCGCGACCCCTCAGCCATTCGCCGATGGAATGAGGCGGTTTTCAAAGCGCGCGAGGCGGCCGTGGAACGGACGCTTCCGAATGGACAGTACATTTTGCTCGAGAACATTTTCCCACTCGATGAAGATGCGGTTGACGATCTCGCCCCCGGCGGGCAGTGTCCATTTTTGGGTCAAGAGGTATGGGTGAGTGCGATGGGCCGCTTTGACCCGTGTTGCGCGCCGGATGCCCAACGCCGCACCCTGGGCGAATTTGGCAATCTGCACGAGCGAGGATTGATGGAAATATGGAACGGCGACGCGTACCGAGAACTCATGGCAACATACCGCAACCGCTCCCTTTGCCTGGGTTGCAACATGCGTAAACCCGTGGGAGGAACCTCATGAATCCTGAATTTTTGGACATCGCACCGGAAGGCTCCCATCACGTCATTAACGGCATTCCCGCTTATGAAGAACGATTTGACGAAGTCCTGAAGTTTCGCGCACCGGGGTTGGCACCAGTCCTCCGAGGATCAAAGGCATGGCACATCGGGCCGGATGGCAGACCGGCCTATAAACGGCATTTTCGGCGAACGTTTGGCTTCTACGAAAACCGTGCTGCTGTTATTGGCAAAGATGGCTGGCACCATATTCAGCCATCCGGCAAAGATGCGTACCCACAGCGATACGCTTGGTGCGGCAACTTTCAAGAAGGACGATGTGCGGTACGCGATAACGACAATTCGTACTTTCACATCGCATACGACGGCATTCCGGTTTATCAGGCGCGGTGGCGTTATGCTGGCGATTACCGCGACGGCATCGCCGTTATTCAGGCCAAAGATGGCCGATCTACGCATATCGACGCGGATGGTCGACAAATACACGGTCAATGGTTCTCAGATCTCGATGTATTCCACAAAGGTTTTGCACGCGCCCGGGATGAAGCAGGTTGGGCACATGTCAATCGCACCGGCACCCCCATCTATTCGCGCCGTTTCGCAACGGTGGAACCCTTCTACAACGGTCAAGCCCGCGTGGAGCGATTCGACGGGGCATTCGAGGTCATCGACGAGATGGGCGAGTCCATGGTCGCGCTCCGTTCACCCCGTCGCTCCGAGTTCGCAGTACTCTCTGGGGACATGGTCGGCTTTTGGCGAACGCAAACCATCGCCGCCGCAGTCAAACTCGGCGTCATTGAGTTACTCCCCGCGAGCACTGTCGAGGTCGCGCACAAGTGCAAATTGCGGATCGGTGCTGTCCAACGACTTCTGCGGGCACTGGGAGAGTTATCCCTCGTCTCGATGCGGGAAGGCATTTGGCACCTGACCGCCCGCGGAGAATTTCTCTGTATGGAGCATCCGCTCACATTGGCAGATGCAGCCCTTGAATACGCAGGGCCGTTTTCGGAAATGTGGGCTTCGCTTCCGCAAGCCCTGCACGGCAACGAGAACGCACCCGATGTTTTCGCCGAAGTCGCCCGCGATGAACAGCGTTGCGAAGGGCATCATCGAATGTTGCAAAGTTACGCTCGGCACGACTATTCAAGTGTGACGAGCGCATTGGGTCTTCAGGGGCGCGAGCGCGTTATTGATGCCGGCGGTGGGTTGGGTGTGTTGGCAAATCTCATGCTCGACGCACATCCCCATCTCCAGGTGACCGTCCTCGACCGCCCCGAGGTGATCGCTCGGGCAATTCAGGAGCAAGGAAAACGCGAACGGCTCGCATGGTATGCGGGCGATCTATTTGAGCCGTGGGGCATTGAGGCCGATGCGGTTGTACTCGCCCGCGTCCTTCACGATTGGGCAGATGCAAAGGCGATCCGGATACTGCAAAACGCCCGGGCAGCCCTGCCCCGCGGGGGGCACATCTACATCGTCGAGATGTTGATTCCCAAGACTGGCATCGCGGGCGCGTTGTGTAGCCTGCATCTGCTCATGACAAGCGGGGGGAAGGAACGCACGACCGCAGAATACGGGCACTTGCTCAATAACGCGGATTTCAAAATAAAAGAGGTTCAAACTCTGGAATCGCTCGTCTCGGTGTTGGTGGGGGTGGCGCAATGAACGATACCATCTGTTATCAAATCCCGTCTTGGATACCTCCGATTCTCAAACGGGTGCCTCGCAATCGCCCGGTGGTCTTTTTGCTCCGCCACTCGGTCCGCGACCCTCTTCCGCCCGGGGATATGGTGGGTTATACTCTTCCGATTAACAATATTGGACGAAGGCTTGGACGCAAGTTCGGCACCCTGATCGGCGACAGATTGCGTACGCTTCACGCGAGTCCCCTCATTAGGTGTGTTCAGACCGCCGAAGTTCTGCGGGATGGTTCTGGGGGCAACTGCCGCATAGTGCCCGACCAATTACTCGGCGATCCGGGCATTTATGTCCTCGATAGTAAGCGTGCCGAATGCATCTGGACCGAACGCGACCATGAAGATGTCATGGCGCGTCTGGTGTCGGGGGCTGACCCGTTGCCAGGGTTGTCGCGGCCCGACGAAGCGGCGCGGTTTCTCGTACAACACATGTTCGCCGTAGCGAACGATATTCCCGGGATTCATGTGTTTGTCACGCACGACTCGTTGGTGACTGTAACGGCAGCGCGGCTGTTGAAGCAACCTCTTGGGAAGAATGACTGGCCCTGGTACCTTGAGGGCGCGTTTTTCTGGCGCGAAGAAGACGGATTGAATACAGCCTACCGTGACTTTGAGGCGGTTCGCCATGATTTGGATCCTCTTTGCCCACTTGAAGAGTCCGACGTGATTGAGTTCGCACGCCGTGAAGTTGCCGCGACTATCGGTTTTGACACTGGTGCCAGGTTTTTTCTCGCCGGCGGTGCATTCAAGACTTTGCTAACGGGACAGCCTCCGAAGGATCTAGATCTCTGGGCGCCCTCAGACCAAGACCGCAAAGCCCTAATCGAGACGCTGGACCTCAAGGGATCCCGCCATCTTCCGGCACCTCCCTTCGCCGATGCGTTCCAGATCCGAGATCGCGTTGTAGAAGTCCCACACGAAATTGGACCGCCGACCCTCGACGCTCGACTTGGGCTATCCGATATCGCGATTTCGGCCATCGGCGTTGAGCATCGCCCCAACGAACAGTGGACTGCTCGCATTCATCCCCTTGCCCAGCTATCGTTGCAACGGCGGGCAGTGCTTCTCTTAAAGCCTCTTGTCAACTGGAAATACGCGCTGACCACCTTGGAACGGATGCACCGCTACGCGGCGGAACTCGATTTTGAAATCCCTTTTGAAGAGATAGATCACGTCTGGCGCGTTTACGATGCACAGCCGACGGAAGAGCGCGAACGAATGATCGAGCGTTACCGCCGCACAGGAGAAGGCGGATACAACATCGCCGAGGATGCCGCGCGTCGCCCCCAATGATATATACCCATGCGGCTGTCGAGCACTCATCCAAAGCCATCAAAATAGCCAATGCGATCACCCTTTAAGAAACCCCTGCTCCCCGTTCCTTTTTAACATTATCAGGACCTACCCCCTACCCCCGTTACTCGTTTCACTCGTTGTAGGCTACGCCTGTGCCTGCGAGGAAGGGAGAACGCAGATGGGTTTTGCGAGAGGGAATGTGACGGGTTTTAATCGCATAACGCCCTCGCTCAAAGCCATTAAAACAGCCCTTGATCCATCACTCAAGCAAGCTATGCTCCCCCTTTCCTTGTAGGAAAGGGGGCCGGGGGGATAGGTCCCCAACCCATTAAAACAGCCCTTGCGGCCATCCTTCAAGCAAGCCCTGCTCCCCTTGTCTCTTTCTTTTATTTTCCGCGCTCGGACAAGGAATATCGCTACGCGCTTTTTTGATACGAGTGGGCCGGTGGTTGCGGATCACTGAACAAGGGGATAGGTACCATAATATCGGAGGGACGCCATGGACGAAGCACAACACAGATTGGCCTTGCCGCAGGGCACGCGCATTGGGGATTTTGAGTTTCACCGCGTCCTCGGGCACGGCGGGTTTGGCATTACCTACCTCGGCTGGAATCACGCGCTGGATATTCCCGTGGCGATCAAGGAGTATCTGCCCGCTGATCTCGCGATCCGCGAAAGCGATCTGTCCGTGGTGCCGCAGTCGTCTCAAGTTGTAGCGGACTTTCAGTGGGGGCTGGATCGATTTGTAGATGAAGCCCGAATTTTGGCGCGGTTTCAGCATCCAAATATCGTGCGCGTGCATCATTTTTTTCAAGCGCACAACACGGCGTATATCGTGATGGAATACGCCGAGGGCGAGACCCTGTCCGCGTATCTCAACCGCAAGGGCATCTTGACCGAGTCGGAGCTCAAGGCGATTCTGCATCCGATTCTCGACGGCTTGGCGGCGGTGCATCGTGCGGATTTTTTGCATCGGGACATCAAACCTGGCAACATCGTCATTCGCGCCGAGGATCGCTCGCCCGTGTTGATCGACTTTGGCGCGGCGCGTCAAGCGGTGGGTGCGAAGAGCCGTTCTGTGACCTCCATTGTGACGCCGGGATACGCGCCGATAGAGCAGTATTCGACCCGCGGGAATCAAGGGCCTTGGACGGATATTTACGCATTGGCCGGGGTGTGCTATCGCGCGTTGACGGATGAGGTGCCCGCTGATGCAACGGATAGGGTGCGCCGCGATCCGCTGATTCCAGTTTCGGATCGGTGCAAGGGCCGTGCGAGCCAACATTTTCTCGCCGCTATCGATCACGCGCTACAAGTAGATGAGGATGCCCGGCCGCAAAGTGTGTCCGAATGGCGCGATGCGTTGACCGACACCGCTTCAATCTCCTCCCCAAGCGGCTCCTCGGCGGCGTCCGAATGGCACGCCGAGTTGGCGGTGGATTCGGCACTGCCGCAAGGGCATTTCAAAAATGAAAGGACCATTGACGAATTGCCCAATCGCCCTCCTTCAGCCCCCAAAGTCGACGACGCGAAGCGTTTGCAAACGTGGTTCAGTACCCACTGGATTTTCCTTGTTGCTACGGTACCCCTGCCGCTTATCTCAGGGTCGTTGGCGTTGGACACCATAGCCGTGATCATTGCTGACGTGTTCGGTTGCCTCGTTCTGCACAAATTGTGGTCGCTCATCCCCGCCGACAAAGCGAGGACAACCCCAGGCAAAGCCATTGGCTTTCTCTTTATTCCATTATTCAATTTCTACTGGTACTTCGTTGCAATTCACGGTCTCGCCAAAGCCCTCAATGCCGAGATCACAGATCCAAAGATCAGTACATTTTTCAGTTTGTCATTCTGTTGCTTGCCGTGGTTGGCAATACTACTATCGGCAATACTACTAGCGGTGATAAACAGCAATGATGAGCGTATAATTACGATAGCGGGCATTTGGGTAATCACAGCGATTATTATGGTTGTGGTCTGGTTGATTACTCTGTGGCAAATGAAGAACGCTGGCATGCGTCTTCTAAAAAAAGAGCAATAGCAAAGAGGGGAGATGCAGTGGTCAGTTGTCAGTTGTCAGTTGTCAGTCCCCCCTTTCCACCCCAAGGCAATGGATGTGCTGACCGATTGTTTTGCTGACTGCTTACGATACAAGAGGAGGTCTCCATGCGTGTCGTTGCTGTGATGGTGCATCTTGTGGTGTTCCTGTTCGCGAGTTCTGCTTGGGCGCAGGTAGAAAGCATTGTGCGGGTGCGTGCTCATGATGGTAGCCGACTCGCGGCGGAAGGAAGTGGCTTTGTCGTCGATGAAGCGGGGTATGTGCTGACCAATGCCCATCTCTTGGCTGATGCAGAGCGATTCACGGTCGTATCCCTGAAGACGGGCGCTGAAATCGTGGCGCGGCAAGTGTTTGCCAAGCGGGAGATGAACTTGGCGCTGTTGCGCGTGCAGGGGTTGGGCTTGCCCGCGCTGAACTTGTCCGAACAAGGGGCCGCTGTGGGCCGCGCCGTGAGGACCTTGGGGTTTGGCATGGGCGACAGCGTGCGGATTTCTCAGGGGACCATCGGCACTTACCACACTTTGCCGGGTGAGAAAGCGGGCGATCCCGTGGTCCACCTGCTCCATCACAATGCCGTCGTGACGTCCAAAGCCTTTGGGATGCCCGTGTTCAATGAATGCGGGGACGTGGTCGGCATCAACACGCCGGACTTGGAACGCGGACGCTGGCCGTTTCGCAAAAACGCAGAGCCGCGCGGGACGGTCTTTGCCCTACGCAGCAACGACATCATCGCCGCGCTGATGGGCCGGGGCATTGCCTACACCGTCGTTGAAGAAGCGTGCTCAAGCGCGATTGAACGCGCCGAACAAGCGCGCAAAGCCGCAACGGACAGCGTCAAAGCAGCACAGGCGCAGGCGGATTCCGTGAAGCGAGCGATGGCGGACAGCGTCCAAGCCGCAGAGAAGCGAGTACGCGCAGAACGCGCCGCACGCCTAAAAGCAGAACGCGCCAAGGCGCGGGCGGATTCGGTCAAACGAGCGGTGGCAGACAGTCTCAAAGCAGAACAAGCGCGGGCGGATTCGGTCAATCGGGCACGGGCGGACAGCATCAAAGCCGCGGCAGCTAACAGCGTCAAAACAGCGCGAGAGCAGGCCAAAGCAAAAGCCGATAGCCTCGCAGTCGTCGAGGAGAGGACCGCGCAGCGGTCGCAATGGGTTATCGCCATCAGCGCGGCCTTGCTGCTGATCGCATTGCTCGGCTGGCTGATTTCTTCCCGCCGCAAGAAAGCGCGGTTGCAAAGCGCCGAGTCCCGCTTGAGCGAGGCAGAACAAGAGGCCGTAGCAGCGCGAAGAGCCGCAGCGCAACCCGCGCCTTTTGGCTGCGTGTTGGAAGGTCGAGACCACGCTGATAGGCCATTCGCGTTGCGTCTATCGGCGCTTGCATTGGGCGATCAATCCGGCGCGATCCTCGGGCGGAGCCCGGACAAAGCCGATTTTGTGATCGACCACGAATCCATTTCCCGCGCCCACGTCAGGCTGACCGTTTCCGGCGGCGATCTCTATGCCGAGGACTTGAATACCCTAAATGGCACGCGGATCAATGGGCATGCGCTCGATCCGGGTGAACCGATGGTGTTGCAAAGCAATGATCAACTCGAACTGGGACCGGTCGTTTTTCAGGTGCGTTTGGTGGAGGCGTGACATGCCGTGCCAATTCAACTATTGGCGTTTTGCCGTTCTGGTCCTATCCGTTCTCTGTTGCGGGCGCGATGCGATGGCCGAGCCGGATTTTGCCGCGCTTGAAAAGAGTGTCGTGCGGATCGTCACGCGGACGCATCGGGGCGTTGGGGCGGGCACGGGATTCGTGATCGACAATCGCGGTTATATCGCCACAAACGCCCACGTCATTGCGGGCGGGCGGCAGGTCAAAGCCATACCGACAAATTCGAGCAGGATGTATGACGCCGAAGTGATCGCCACCTCCCGGCAACTCGACTTGGCTATTGTCCGCGTTTTGGGGATAACCCTCCCGCCCATCACATTTTCGCTCGCACAACCCAAAAAAGGGCAGAAAGTCTGGGCCATCGGCTATCCCGGCGGCGCGGACAGGGAAAGGCCCGCGCACGATCCAACCGTGCAGGACGGCGTCATTGGGCGCGTTTTTACGGGCGCGTGGCACAGCCAAAACCTCGGGATTATTCAACACAACGCGCCGACCAATCCGGGCAACAGCGGCGGCCCCTTGGTGGATGATTGCGGCAGGGTGATCGGCGTGAACACACAAGCGTCTCTCATCGTCATTCGTAGTCCTTCCGGTGGGACCGAGCGCGTGCCCCATGCCATGGGGATTTACTGGTCCTCGCACATCGAGGAACTCGCAAGGCTCTTGCAAACGCACAATATCGCCTTTCGATCAGAGACCCATGCGTGCTTGCCGGCAACTGGCGTGGGCAGTACCGAAGAGATGCAAAAGGCACTGCGAGGGGCGGATCGCGCCGCGAAACAAGCGGAACGAGCGCGGATCCAAGCCGAAGAGGCACGCGATCAATTTCTGACATGGGGGATATTCTTGGGCCTCCTGACATTGGTCGCCTTGGCACTCGCCCTCAGAAAACCCAGGCAACAGATCGTCCGCATAGCAGAAGGCATGAGCCGGCGGATCAGCCGACGAGGCGGCGGTGAGATGGTGCAAAAACGATCCGCCGGGCAACCTCAGCCAGTCGCAAAAAAACCAGCCACTAGCCCCCTGCCAAACCGCGGTCTGGTGCTGTCCGGTTTTGACAGCCGGGGCAATCGCGTTCGCATCGCACTATCGCCCGAGAGATTCGCGGGGCAACGCCTGGGGCTTTCGCTCGGGCGGCATCCCGACTTGGTGGATGAAGTCGTTCGAGATGAAAATGTATCCAGACGGCATGTGCGAATCTCGGTTCGGGATGATCGGTTTTACGTCGAGGATTTGAACTCGAGCAACGGCACATTTTTGAACGCTCGCCGCTTGTCGCCATTTCGCCCCGCGCAGTTGGACTACGGCGCCACGGTCGCGCTGGGCACCTTGGCGTTCATGGTCTCAAAACTTTAGCGAGAGGGCCTGGCCGTGAAAACGCGCAACCGAGAGATCAATATCTTCAGCATGTCCGCGCTCGATTTGTTCGCATCGGCGCTGGGGGCCTTTATCCTCATCGCCATCATCTTGTTGCCGTTTTTTCCCAACCTGAACGCGAACATAGACAGCGAGAAATTGAAACGCGAGAACGAGAAGTTGAAAGCGGAAAACGAACAACTCGAAAAACGGGTTGAAGCCATGCGACGCTCGAGCCAATCGCCGAATTCAGAGAACGAGAAGTTGAAGCGCGAAAACGCCAAACTGCAACGGGAGATCGACAACACCGCTGTTTTGTTGGGCATCGAGACGAAAGCGCAGAAACTCGTGCTGGTCGTGGATATGTCGGGCAGTATTTATCAGGCGGGCAGACAGGATTATCGCCAATTCATAAAATTGTCTGTGCAGGCGATGCTCGATGCCTTTCGGTCGAAAATCGAATTGTGTATGATCGGGTTTCACGCCCCAAATAGGGTGACGTAGTTGCACTATTGGCCCGAAAATAGGCAGTATTTTCAGGTGGAAAAGCAGGCGCACGGGCGCATTACATCTACGATCAATCGGTGGATGAGGCGCGTAGCTGGCGGCACGCCCACGCGCGCGGCATTGCTCGCGGCAATTGAACTTCGGCCCGAAGCGATTATCTTGTTGAGCGATGGCGCGCCCTCAGAGCCATGGATCGACGTGGTCGATGCGGTCACGCGCCGCAACGCACAGCGAATCCCCATCCACGCCGCCGCGGTTGGCAATTACGTTGGACAACGCGATTTTATCGAATTTTTGGTGCAGTTGACAACGCGCAATGGCGGCACGCTGGTGGGGGCAAAACCGGGGTGATGAGATGAAGGATGCGATTTATCGAATCGGGCGCGGTTCGGATGTGGATATTCAACTCCGCGATGAGTCGGTTTCCCGCGTTCATGCCGAGTTGATCGCGACCCGGCAGGGCGCGTTCTACCTCACGGATTGCGGCAGCACGGGCGGGAGCTATGTCGCGCGGGACGGCGCTTGGGTCCCCATCAGACAAGCCTTTATCAGTCCGACAGAGGTCATTATGCTCGGTCGTTATCAGACCACGGCGCGCCAACTCATCGCCATGGTCGGTCGGGGTTCAGCGGCACGGTCAACGCCCATTCCCAAAGAAGACAGACACCGAGGCCCTGTGCGGCGCAATCCCGACACCGGAGAAATCATAGGAGATCGATGTGGTTGACAGCGCATTAAACCAACGCTTAACGGCAGTCGGCATCAGCGCGGCCGCGGGCGGTTTCGCCATCGCGATCATGACCCTTCTTTTCGATCATCCCGATTCCCAAGTGGGTGCGTTTTTGATCGACCGCCACACGGACAATTTCCCCTATCCCTTCACGATTCAAAATGTCATGTGGCTGATGTTTTTCGTCGGCTGTGGCGAATTGTGGATGCGGTTTCGCCAATCCCATCTGGAACTGGCGCAAATATCCAAACGCTATTTGCCGGAGGAGGATGCGATTATGTTGCGGGCGCGAGACTTGGGTGAGTTTTACCAAAAGGTGCGCCCGCGGGCCGATGACCGGCGGTTCTTTTTGCCGCGGTTGATCGCGCGCTGTATTTTGCAATTTCAGGGGAGCCGATCCGTCAATCAGACCAATGCGCTGTTAAATTCCTCTCTCGAATTGTTTCAGCACGAACTCGAACTCAAATACACGATGGTGCGGTACCTCGTTTGGCTGATCCCAACGCTGGGGTTTATCGGCACGGTTGTGGGCATTGCCTTCGCGCTGGATTATGCTGCCAATGTCCAAAATCCACAGGATCCGACGTTGTTGGCAGAAATCACCGGGCGACTGGGCGTCGCGTTTTACACGACCTTGCTCGCGCTGATCCAATCGGCAGTGCTGGTGTTTGCCCTGCACATTGCCCAAAACCGAGAAGAGATGGCCCTGAACCTGTCTGGACAATACTGTTTGGACAATTTGATCAACCGGCTCTACGAGCAGTGATCCCGAGGCGGAGAGGGAGACGCGATTCTCCTTTTTTTGCATTACACACAGATTAGCAAATGTGTTGCTTGCTGATTTAATGCGTTTGGTCCTGTAGCCTCGTTTGTTGCTTTCGATGCCTTCGGCGACTTACTTTTTTTCAACAGCAAAAAAAAGTAAGCAAAAAATGCCGCTCTCAAACGCCGAGGGGCTTGCACAGCGCAAATCGCTTTTGTAACAAAACGACATGCGCCAGCCTGCAAGGTGGGTTGCATAATGGACGTTGGTTGCGAGACGGACTTACGCGCTGTGCGTGATGGCTTGATCGGAGGGTGTTTTGCGAGGGCACTTGTTTGATGCCTTATTTGAACTGCGAACGTCAGTCGTCAGTTGTACCCCTTTTGTGTTTTGAACTGGCTGTCGCCAGTTGTACCCGCTCGTGCCTTTGAACGGTGTACCCCTTTTGTGTTTTGAACTGGCTGTTGCCAGTTGTACCCCGCTCGTGCCTTTTGTGGCTCACGCCAACCCCATCTTTATAGGAGAATATCGCTATGCCTGTTTATCGAGGCCCCGATGGCAAGATCATCGAAGAGCAGACCGTGGAGGCGGCGACCAAACCGACCGACTCTCCCCAAAGGCCCCAGCCGCCCGCGCCGCCGGGAGAGCGGCATGCCGGGCATTTTGACGCGCCGACCGTGAAGGTGGGCGAAAGCGATTCGCCGCGCCCTGTTCAGGATCAGGAAAAGACGCAGATCGTCGGAGGGCGCGACCGGCGGGAAGACAGGGCGCGCATGCGAGAACGCGCCGAGAAATCCGATGCCATGTCCGACCCGGTCGTGGGGTGGCTGGTCGTCGTTGAAGGGCCGGGAAAGGGGCGGGCGATGCAACTCGGCTATGGCATGAATGCCATTGGGCGCGGGGCAACGGACCGCGTCAAGCTCGATTTTGGCGATGATCAAATTTCGCGCAACGAACACGCCGTTGTCACGTACGATCCGCGCGGCAGAAAATTTTACGTGCAACACGGCGGCGGCACTAATTTGACCTATCTGGGCGATGTCCCCGTGCTGACGCCGGTCGAATTGCCCGCACTGAGCCACATCGCCATCGGCAACACCGTGTTGCGCTTTGTGCCCCTGTGCGGCGACGGGTTTGATTGGCAAGACCTCAAAGAGAGCGCGACAAAATGAAACGATTAGACGGGCGCTTCGCCGCATTGCAAATTCCCGGCAACCGGCCGTATCAAGAGGACGATTACGGCTTGTTGGATGGGCGCGACTTGGGCATCGATGGCATGGTGGTGGTCGCCGATGGCATGGGCGGGCACGTCGGCGGCGCGACAGCGAGTAGTCTGTTGTGCAAAACCTTTGTCGAGTCCTACCAACGCGCTTCAGGGCCCATTGCGGATCGGCTGCGCGATTGCCTCGACGAGGCCAATGCCGCCCTTGCCGATGCCATAGCCGAAAATCCCCACCTCATGGGCATGGGGTCAACATTGGTGGCCGCGGTCATTTCACAGCGCGGCATCGAGTGGATCAGCGTGGGCGATTCCCCGATGTGGTTGTTCCGCGAAGGTCGGTTGCGCCGGTTGAATGCGGATCACTCTATGGCGTCCGTGTTTGAGGATTTGGTCGCGGCCGGGCGCATGACCGCAGAAGAAGCGGCGACCGATCCCAAACGCCACGCCCTGCGCTCGGCCGTGATGGGCGATGAGATCCGCCTGATCGATGTCTCGTCGCAACCGGTTGCAATCAAAAAAGGCGACCGCCTGTTGCTGGCAAGCGATGGCTTGATGACGCTTGACGATGAGGAGATCGCACGCATTTTACAGCACACGCGAAACGCGACACTAGAAGACAGCGCCCGCGCCCTCATCGAAGCCGTGGTAGCGGTTGAACACCCCCATCAGGACAACGCGACGGTTTTGCTGTACACCCCAGAAGCCGACTGGGGCGCGGCCTCGGGCAAGCCACCCGCAAAACGCAAACGAGGGCTGATCGGACTCGCGATCAGCGCCGTCTTTTTGGCCGCGCTGATCGGATACAAATTCTGGCAATCCACGCCCGTTGAAACGCCAACCGCTGTTGAAACGCCCCCTGCTGTTGAAACGCCAACCGCAAAAGCCGACTCCACACAGCCGGCAGAATCCAGCAACCGGGATGCACCGGCCCCCAGCGAGGAAATGTCCCCTCCGGATTCGCAAGCCGTGAAACCAGCGACCCCAGACTCCTCTGCAAGCGGGGAATGAGAGGGTTTGGTTTTTCATGGCATTATTCACTCGCGCAAGACGATGAAAAACAGCCTAAGCAAAAAAGCCCTACTCTCCCTTTCCTTATGAGGACCTACCCCCTAACCCCGTTACTCGCTACGCTTCGTTGTAGGCTACGCCTGTGCCTGCGAGGAAGGGGGAACGCGGATGGGTTTTGCGAGAGGGGATTGACGGGTTTTTAATCGCATGATGCGCTGGCTCAAAGCCATAAAAACAGCCCTTGTTCTCATTCATCAAGCAAGCTATGCTCCCCCTTTCCTCGTAGGAAAGGGGGCCGGGGGGATAGGTCCCATGCCACATGCCCTTGCACAAAGCCATCGGAACTGCTATTGATATAAGCCATCAAAGAAGCACTTCTCCCCTTTCCTTATGAGGACCTACCCCCTAACCCCCTTCCTACGAGGAAGGGGGAACTAGGATGGGTTTTGCGAGGGGTGGTGTGACGGGTTTTTAATCGCATGATGCGCTGGCTCAAAGCCATAAAAACAGCCCTTGTTCTCATTCATCAAGCAAGCTATGCTCCCCTTTCCTTGTAGGAAAGGGGCCGGGGGATAGATCCCATGAACGACGCACAACAACCCATCAATGCCCTGCCCAATGGGTATCGGCTCCAGGAATACGAACTGGTGCGCGTGCTCGGGTTTGGAGGATTTGGCATGACGTATTTGGGGTATGATCACAACTTGGACAAACCCGTGGCGATCAAGGAATATCTGCCTTCGGATATCGCCATCCGCACAAGCGACAACAGCGTCGTGCCGCAGGCGAGCGAGTTTCAAGGCGACTTTGAGTGGGGTCTGGAACGCTTTTTGGACGAAGCGCGCACCTTAGCCCGATTTGACCATCGCCATCTCGTCAAGGTGCATCGCTTTTTTGAAGAACACAACACGGCGTATATCGTGATGGAATACGCCGAGGGCGAGACTTTGTCCGAGTATCTCAACCGCAAAGGGGTGCTGACCGAATCGGAACTCAAGGCGATTCTGAATCCGATTCTCGATGGCTTGGCGGCGGTGCATCGTGCGGATTTTTTGCATCGGGACATCAAGCCGGGCAACATCGTCATTCGCGCCGAGGATCGCTCGCCCGTGTTGATCGACTTTGGCGCGGCGCGTCAAGCTGTGGGTGCGATGAGCCGTTCGGTGACAGCCATTGTGACGCCGGGTTACGCGCCTATCGAACAATATGAAAGCCGGGGCAATCAAGGGCCTTGGACAGATATTTATGCGTTGGGGTGCGTGTGCTATCGCGCCTTGACCGACGATGTGCCGATTCCGGCAATGGATAGGGTGCGCCGCGATCCGCTGATTCCGGTTTCGGATCGGTGCAAGGGCCGTGCGAGCCACCAATTTCTCGCCGCTATCGATCACGCGCTACAAGTGGATGAGACTGCCCGTCCGCAAAGTGTGTCCGAATGGCGCGCCGAGTTGAACGACACGCCTGTTGATGATCCGTCGCCGGTTCCTGCGCCGGAAATCTCGCCACCGCCCGATGTTGAGCGTCCTGAGCCTGCACATGATCAAGAATCGGTTAAGGATCGTAAGGAAGGTCGCATGGTGTGGATCGTCGTGGGCGTGGTTGTGCTCATGATTGGTCCTTGCAATTTATACTTACGTCGAGAAACAACAATCAATTGAAGACCTCACCACCACAGGATTGGAGGATCCATTGGACATCGCACTGGATGTGGAACGCGGAATGATGTACTGGACAGACATAGGGGAAATAGTTGGCACGGCTAAGATTCAGCGTGCCAACCTCGATGGCTCGAATGTCGAAGACCTCATCACCACAGGATTGAGTAGGCCAGTTGGCATCGCGCTGGATGTGGGATGTGAAAAGGTGTACTGGACGGACTATGGCACGAGGAAGATTCAGCGTGCCAACCTTGATGGCTTGATTATCGAAGAAGATCAACGGCTCAGTGCCAACCTCGATGGCTCAATTGTCGAAGACCTCATCACCAGAACATCGAGCAATCCAGTTGGCATCGCGCTGGATGTGGAACGCGGAATGATGTACTGGATGGACATAAAGGAAATAGTTGGCACGGCTAAGATTCAGCGTGCCAACCTCGATGGCTCGAATGTCGAAGACCTCATCATCAGAACATCGAGCAATCCAGTTGGCATCGCGCTGGATGTGGAACGCGGAAAGATGTACTGGACAGACCGGGGCACGGATAAGATTCAGCGTGCCAATATACCCCGCTAACGGGGAATGAAGATGGGTTTTGCGAGGGGTGGTGTGACGGGTTTTTAATCGCAGGATGCGCTGGCTCAAAGCCATAAAAACAGCCCTTGTTCTCATCCATCAAGCAAGCTATGCTCCCCTTTCCTTGTAGGCACAGGCGTAGCCTACAATGAGCGAAGCGAATAACGGGGCCGGGGGGATGGGCACGCACGGGTGGCAGGGTGGATGAGCGGGGCACGGCCGGATAGGCGGAGAGGTTGGGCACGCACGGGTGGCGAGGCGGAGAGGATGAGAACACGCACGGAAGGAAATATCGCTATGCGCTTTTTTAATACGAGTGGGCCGGTGGTGGTTGCGGATCACTACTGCATTCCGCCATTGGAACGGTTGAATCTCAATGAGATTCGCCGGCTCATCCGCGACAAACGCTATTTCGTCATGCACGCGCCCCGGCAGACGGGCAAGACCTCCGGCCTGCTCGCCCTGCGCGATTTGCTCAATGCCGAGGCCGACTACCGTTGCGTGTATGTCAATGTCGAAGGCGGGCAGGCCATGCGCGAAGATGTGGAACAAGTGACGCGCACCATTTTGGCCGGGTTGGCGTCTCGGGCGCGCGCAATAGGCGACGAATATTTGTCCCAGGCATGGTCCGATATCCTCGCTGAATTTGGACCGGGTGCTGCTTTACAGGAGGCATTGACGCGCTGGGCCGAGGCGGCCCCAAAGCCCCTCGTGTTGCTCATCGACGAAATTGACGCGCTGCTCGGAGACGCCCTGCTGTCCGTGCTGCGACAGTTGCGCGCAGGCTATGACCGTCGTCCGCAGCGTTTTCCGCAAAGTGTGATTTTGTGCGGAGTACGCGACGTGCGCGATTACCGCATTCGCTCTCGTTCGTCCAATGCGATTATCACTGGGGGGAGTGCGTTTAACATTAAGGCGCGGTCTTTGCGCTTGGGCGATTTTTCGCGGGACCAAGTGCTCGCCCTGCTCGCGCAGCACACCGAAGAGACGGGTCAGGTGTTCACGTCCGACGCACGGGAAACGATTTGGACGCAGACGCAGGGGCAACCGTGGCTGGTCAACGCACTGGCGGATGAGACCTGCTTTTATGGCGAAGCTACAGAAGACCGGAGGCGCGAGATCACCGATGCGGACATCCTCCACGCACGCGAGCAACTCATCCTGCGCCGGGAAACGCACCTCGATCAACTGACGGACAAACTCCAAGAGGAGCGCGTGCGGCGCGTTGTTGAGCCGCTGTTGAGCGGGACCGAACAGAGCGCGTTTTCGACCCGAGACCTCGAGTACGTCCGCGACTTGGGTTTGGTCGCCCAAGACACCCCACTCCGCATTGCCAATCCCATCTACGCGGAGGTCGTGCCGCGCGAACTGACGTACGCCACGCAGACGGGCCTCGTCCAAGACCCCGCTTGGTATGTGAATGCCGATGGCAGCTTGGATGTGGAAAAGTTGATGGTCGAGTTTCAGGTGTTTTTCCGCGAGCACTCCGAGCACTGGGTCGGGCGATTTCAATACAGAGAGGCCG
The DNA here is from genome assembly GCA_965204745.1 of Candidatus Latescibacterota bacterium. Taxonomy (GTDB): domain Bacteria; phylum Latescibacterota; class UBA2968; order UBA2968; family UBA2968; genus VXRD01. Next base: position 5,178,728 of record OZ242010.1, on the reverse strand, counting down.
GACCGCAGTTGTTGTTGCAGGCGTTTTTGCAACGGATCGTGAACAGTGGGGGACATATCGAGCGCGAGTATGGTTTGGGTCACATGCGTACGGATTTGCACATTATTTGGCCGCAGGGCGAGCGCCCGCGCAAGTTCGTGGTCGAGTGCAAAATTCTGCACAAGAGTTTGAAGCGCACTATCGCCGAGGGCTTGGAAAAGACCGCCGAGTATATGGATCGTTGCGATGCAGAGGCGGGTCATTTGGTGATTTTTGATCGGCGCGAGGGGAAGCGTTGGAAGGACAAAATTTTCCACTGCCGCCGGATGTCGAGCAGCGGGGTTGAGATCGGCGTTTGGGGGATGTGAGGAAGAGTTCCCCACCCTTCCACCCGGCCTAGAGGTGAGACGTAAGACGGACACCACGCTGATCGCTGACCCCTTGGGGCATGAGGCCGGGGGCACGCACGGGCGGCGGGCCGGATGAGTAGAAAGGTGAGGCCGCATGGGCGGATGGGTGGCGAGGTGAGGACACACAGACTAACAACTGGAGATCACCATGAAATCGTGTTTTGAATATTATCGGGCGTTGCGAAAAGAGATGGATGCGTGGTTGGATCAAAGCAGGCGCATGGATCCGCCGAGCAAGCATGGCGGGGGCGAGGACGAGGCGAATTATTCGCTGGCGTGGTTCCCGCACTATCTCATCACCGGGAATGAGGGCGTGCGCGAGCATTTTGAACATCTGCGCGATATGCTGGCCGGGTGGGTGGAACGGGATTGCCTGCACGGTTATGAACCCGAAGCCGAAGCCCATCATGGCACCGAGCCGTTTCTCCTGTTTTTGCCGCGCTATTTGGGCTTGTTTCCCAGCGATGAAAAAGCCGCCGCCCTGTTGGAAGACGCCGCCGAACACATCGGCAACTGGGTCGCGGGCATTCCCGAATGGTTTGACTGGGCGCGCAACCGGTTTTACGGCTACTATATCGGCACGCGCACGGTGGGGCGAAACGATGGTTATGACGGCGAAATTGCCGAGCACTTCCGCTTTGTCCACATTGCCTTGGCCGCGCACCGCATGACGGGCGATGATCGGTATTTGGACTGGGCCTTGCAATACGGCAGGCGCAGAGCCGAGATGATCGTCGCCGTGCCCGATGGCCCATTGCCTCTCTCTTGGGATGTGGATGGCAAACCGATGTTTGCAAAGCGGGCCACGCACCGACAAAAACGGGCGGCGCAGGCCGGGCACCACGTTCCGGGCGATCCGCTCGTGGGCGTGGAAGTCCTGCTGGCGTCGGGCGTGATATACGCGCTGGGCGATCTGTTTCAGGCGTCGGGCGATGCGGTCTTTCACCGCGCGGCACAGCGGATTGCAGAACCGATGGTCGATCAATTGCGCGATCCGTATTCCGATCCGGGCGCCGCCGCGATTTCGCATTTTCGCCGGCAATTTGCCGATGCCTCGCTCGATTCGGCAATCCGAGCGCAACTCGCGCAGTTTCCAACCGAACGAGAAGGCGAACTGGCCATGGTCTTTCCGCAGGCGCGCCGCCGCGATTGGCCCGGCGTGGGCAAGCGCAATGACATGACCTATTGGGGAATTTGGAATGGCGATGGCTCTGTAACGCCCACGACTGAACCGAGCACCGCGGCGTTGGCCCTGGCCTATCAGGTGACGGGCGATGAGGGCTATGTCACACGCGCACTCAAGCAGGCCGCGAATAAGCTGGCGATGGCGCGCCGGGTGTTGCGCGGGGGGCGCGAACACGCGGATATGGGCGGCGCGATTTGTTCGACAGCCGCCGGGCACGGGCGCAACTGGGGCATCGGCGCCGTGACCGGGTGTTATGGCCCGTTGCTTTTGGGCACGCGAGAACTCAAGGGCGAGGTGACGCCGACAATCGAGATCAAGCAGGTCGATGGCAGGCGCGGTGTTCCCGACTCAATTCTCCCGCTGATGACGCATTCGGGCACAGAGGTGGATGGCGCGAAGTTTTACAATGGGAGCGATGCGGATGTCGCGTTTTCATGGCGATTTGAGAACGCGGACTGGCGGGATGCGACGGTGGAAGCACGTCAGGTCAGTTTCCACCCGGCCGCCCAACCGCCAGGCAAGAGGTGAGAGGCAAGAGGCAAGAAGGCCACCGCGCTGTTCCTCTCAAGTTGTCAGTTGTTGGTCGTCAGTTGTCGGTCCTCTCCCAACAACCCCAACATCCGACGCACTTTGAGGATTTGTAGATGAATTGAGGGATAACCCATGCGTTTCTTCAACACGGCCGGCCCCATCATGACGGATATTCACTACTATGTCCCGCCGCTGGAACGGATTGATCTCGACGAGGTCTTGATGTTGATTCAGCAAAAAAAATACTTCGTCATGCACGCGCCTCGGCAAACGGGCAAGACATCTGCACTGCTGGCTCTGATGGACGAATTGAACAGCAGTGGGCGGTATCGTTGCTTGTACGTCAATGTGGAGATCGGTCAGGCCGCCCGCGAGGATGTGGGTGAGGCCATGCGGGCCATACTGAGTCAGTTGGCTTCGCGGGCAGAACGCTTTCTCGGTGATCGGATCGTGAAAGAGGTCTGGCGTGAAGCGTTTGAGGAGGGCGGCCCTCACAGCGCATTGCAAGAGGTGCTGACCCGTTGGGCCGCGGCCGACGCCAAGCCGCTGGTGCTGATGATCGACGAGATCGACGCGCTGATCGGCGACACCCTCTTATCCGTGTTGCGGCAACTCCGCGCAGGCTATCCAGACCGGCCGCGCCAATACCCGCAAACCGTCATCCTGTGCGGGGTGCGCGATGTGCGCGACTACCGCATCCGATCCACCGCAGAGAACGCGATCATCGCAGGCGGTAGCGCGTTTAACATTCGCGCCGAGTCCCTGCGCCTGGGCAATTTCACCGCGGATGAAGTGCAAACCCTGCTATCGCAACACACCGAAGCGACAGGTCAGGTGTTCCACGAGGACGCTCAGAACGAAATTTGGGAACAGACGCAGGGCCAGCCGTGGCTCGTAAATGCCTTGGCGTACGAAGCCTGCTTTAAAAACAAGGCGGGCCGAGACCGCAACCGGGCCATCGCGGCCAACGCGATATGCGATGCCCGTGAGCAACTCATTCTGCGCCGCGAGACGCACCTCGACCAACTTGCGGACAAACTCCAAGAGAAGCGCGTTCAGCGCGTGGTCGAACCCCTATTGAGCGGCATCGAACCCACCGATGCAATTCTCGAAGACGATGTGGACTATGTCCGCGATTTGGGTCTCTTGCGCCAGCACAACCCCATCGCTATCGCCAATCCGATCTATCGGGAGGTCATCCCCCGCGCCCTCATCTACACCACACAGGCATATCTCGCGCAAGATCCGGCCTGGTACGTGGATGCGAATGGCAATTTGCGCCTCGCCGATTTGCTGACCGCGTTCCAGACCTTTTTCCGCGAGCACTCCGAGCACTGGGTCGAACGCTTTCAGTATAAGGAGGCCGGGCCGCAGTTGTTGCTCCAAGCGTTTCTCCAACGCATCGTCAACAGCGGCGGGCGCATTGAGCGCGAGTATGGCCTAGGGCGGATGCGTACCGATCTGCTGATTCTATGGCCGGCACCCAGCGACGCCCGATCCGATCAAGCGGTTCAAAAGGCGGTGATCGAATGCAAATTGCTTTACAAAAGTCTGGAACAAACCGTGCGCGAGGGCCTCGCGCAAACCCGTGCGTACATGGATCGTTGCGCCGCCAAAGAAGGCCATCTCGTAGTCTTCAACCGCACAGCGGGGATGTCGTGGGACGAGAAGGTATTTTGCCGCGAGAAAGGCATGGGGGATACGAAAATCACTGTATGGGGCATGTAGGTCAGTTTCCACCCGTTCGCCCAACCGCCAGGCAAGAGGTGAGAGGCAAGAGGCAAGAAGGCCACCGCGCTGTTCCTCTCAAGTTGTCAGTTGTCAGTCGTCAGTTGTCAGTCCGCCCCGCCCACTCCCCGTCGTAGGGGCGATGCCTCCGTGCTCAGCCGAATGTGCGGAACGAAGTACGACAATTTAGCAGTTCACCGACAGATCGATTCGTCGATTCACTTATGGAGGATGGTTATGAAAATTACGGCACTCAAAACATTCGTCGTTCCCCCAACCGGGAACTTTTTCGTCAAGGTGGAAACGGACGAGGGGATTTACGGCATGGGCGAGGCGGGTTTGAAACGCCGAGGCGCGGCTATCGCCGAGGTGATCCGCTCGTTTTCGCCGGACGTGATCGGGCAGGATCCGTTTCGGATCGAGCATTTGTGGCAGGTGATGTTTCGCGGGGGGTTTTTCCCCGGCGGCGTGGTGCAATCCTCGGCGGTCAGCGCGGTTGACATCGCGCTGTGGGACATCAAGGGCAAGGCCCTAGGCGTGCCCGTGTACGAGTTGCTCGGCGGCAGAACCCGCGACAAGGTGGCGTGTTATCCGCATATTGGGGAGCGGGATAATATCGACCGGTTGGTGGCAAATTGTTTGCAACGCCAAAAAGAGGGTTGGAAGTTCGTGCGTTGGGGCATGAGCGATCCCGCGGATGCACAGGTCTTTGAGCCGGCGCGCGCTGTGCGTTATGGCATCGAACAGGTGAAAGCCGTGCGCGAGGCATGTGGCGACGAGTTGGAAATCTGCGTGGATGTTCACACGCGCTTGGACCCCGCATGGGTGATCCCGTATTGCAAGGGCGTGGAGGCGTATCGCCCGTTTTTCATCGAAGACCCGTTGCGGAGCGAGAACACGCAGAGTTTGCGCCTCGTGCGGCAGAACACGCATGTGCCGCTGGCGATAGGCGAGCAGTTCGACAGCAAGTGGAAGTTTCAGCAGGTGATCGAAGAGGATTTGATGGACTATTGCCGCGTGGATCTCTGCATTGCGGGGGGATTGACCGAGGCCAAAAAGATCGCGGGTTGGTGCGAAACGCATTATATTCACTTGGCCCCCCACAATCCCTTGGGGCCCGTGTCAACTGCGGCGTGCTTGCACTTGTGTTTGTCGTCTTCGCTCGTGGGCGTGCAAGAATTGCCCCGGCCGCCGATGAGCGCGTTGACCGATGTATTTCCCAAGCAAGTGCCTTACGACAGCGGCCATCTGCTCGTTCCAGCCGGGCCGGGGTTGGGCATTGAATTTAACGAAGACGCGCTCGCAGATGTGGCTCCGCCCGAACCGAGTACAGGCGCGGGATTTCGCCGTGCGGATGGGTCTTATACGAATTGGTGAAAGGCGAGCCACAAAAGGCACAAAAGGCACAAAAGGCTACGAATTGGTGAAAGGCGAGCCACAAAAGGCACAAAAGGCACAAAAGGCTACGAATTGGTGAGGCGAGCCACAGAAGGCACAAAAGGCACAAAAGGCACAAAAGGCTACGAATTGGTGAAAGGCGAGCCACAAAAGGCACAAAAGGCACAAAAGGCTACGAATTGGTGAAAGGCGAGCCACAGAAGGCACAGAAGGGGTACAACTGGCGACAGCCAGTTCAAAGGCACAAAAGCAATGTAAGGACATTCCCCCGATGCCCATCCAAATCCATCACGCAGAGCGCGAGTTCCGTCGCGCCCATTTGTCTCCCTATCTGAAAGGAGGCTGAGGAATGTAGATGACCTGTTGACCCGATCATTTGTCCATGTAGTTACCTCATCACCCCATTTGCAAAGGAGTCGTAACGATGCAAAAATACCAACGCTTTGGCTTTTGCGCGTTCGCATTGATCGCTTTTATGGCCCTGCAACCGGGCGCAGCACACGCGCAGTTTGAATTTCAATTTCAGTATGGCAACCTCACAAACCCGTTCACCGATAACAAAGAATTTACGTCCATCCTCACCTTGCAACATGCCGCGCAGTGGCGGTTTGGCGACAGTTTCTTTTTTATCGACTTTTCGGACGACGGCGGCTCAGATGGTTTTAATGACAAGAACTTTTACGGCGAATGGTATCCGACCTTGAGCATTGGCAAATTGGTGAACAAGGAAATCAGTCTGGGGCCGATTCGGGACATTGCCATCATCGGCGGGGTCAATGTCGATGGCGATGCCAATGTCCTGAAGTACCTGCCCGGCATCCGGGCGTCATGGACTATCCCGGGCTTTTACTTTTTGAATACGGACTTTACCGCAGTGCTCGACGCCAGCAGTGGGCTTAGACGCGGCGGCGCGCCCAAGACAGAAGACAATTTCCTGTTCGACATCAGTTGGGGCGCGGCCTTCATGCTCGGCAGTCAGTCCTTCACGTTCACAGGCCATGCGGAATACAGTAGCAGCACGACCAACGAGCTCTTACCCCCCCAAGACGTAGAGGCGTGGATTCTCGCACAGCCGCAACTCATGTGGGATTTTAGCAAGGCCATAAGTGGCACGGGCAATGCGTTTTTCGTCGGCATCGAGTACCAGTACTGGCAGAACAAGTTGGGCACGACGGTCGACGAGAATGCCGTGCAGTTGTTGCTGGTCTGGCGGCTTTGAAACGGGGGAGACATTCTTCCCCCATTTTTCGTACGCACGGGCGTAGCCTACAACGAAGCGAATAACCGGGCCGGGGGTAGGCCCTCTGAAGAAGGAATTTTACATGTCTTCCAAAGTGCAGATTGGCATTATCGGGTGTGCGCGGATTTTGAACGCCCATTTGCGCGGGTACAAAATTTTGCAGGCAAACGGGTTTGGCGACCTGTTTGAGATTGCCGCGTTGTGTGCGCGCAAGGAAGAAGACGCCCATCGGTTTCGCAGACGGGGGCAAGGGCCGGGGCCTCGTCCCGCGCCGGTTGACGCGCCCGGGGATCCGCTCAACGCGCCCCATGCGTATATCAGCGATTTGCACCCAGAGCGCGATGCAGGGGTTTATACGGATTACAACGCGATGCTCGCACAGGCCGGGATCGACGCGGTGATCGTTTTGACCGGGCACGACAACCACCACGGCATTGCCATAGACGCGATGCGGGCGGGCAAGCACGTCTCGGTGGAAAAGCCGATGGCGATTTCGGTCAAAGCCGCGCAGCGGATGTGCGAGGTCGCGGACGAGACCGGGCGCGTTTTGTCCGTTGCCGAGAATGTGAATTTCAACCCCGGCACCTGGGCGAGCCAATGGGCCGTGCAAACCGGGCTGATCGGGGATGTGCAAATGCTGTATCGCGGGGTGATCGGATTTCGCAATGCGCGGCCCGATCTCGTCGCTGCGCGCACGCCTTGGCGGCAGAGCAAATTGGGCGCGGGTGGGGGCGTTGCCATCGATTTGGGGGTGCATCTGTTCAATGGGGTTCGCGCGATTTGCGGGCCGGTCGAGTCCGTGCAAGCCGTGTGGCGAACGCTGGAGCCCGTGCGCGTGTTGATGTCTGACGACGACCGCGCTGTGGTTGCCCATGTTAAAAATCAGGTGGATGATGCGTTTTTTGCCAATTTTGAATTTGAAGCGGGCGGCATTGGGCATCTCGCGGTGTCGAGAAGCGCGCGCGGAACGCAGATAGGCGTGCCGGGCGGGACGAATATCTGGGGCAGTAAGGGGGCGATTTCAGACGGGCAGTTGTTTGGGGAAGATGGCGCATCGGAAAATGTGGAGGATCGCTTTCAACGGGAGGCCGATCCATCTCGCGTCGATCAGGTGATGCCGCGGGGGATTGCCGATGCGTTTGCCCTCGAGAATCTGAACTGGCTCCAAGCCATAGCAGAAGGCAAGGCCGCGCAGATGAGCGGCGAGGAAGGCGCGATTGATCTGGCATTGAGTTACGCGATCCTCGAATCCGGCTTGCTCCACCGCGCCGTGACCTTAGACGAGATGTTGACCGGCGAGGTAGAAGGGTATCAAAAAGAGATCAACGAGTATTACGGGTTGTAATGCGAATTAAGCATTGAATCCATTGGGACCTACCCCTCTTGCCTCTCACCTCTCCCGTCTTCCCTCTTCCCGAAGGGGGTTAGGCGGGATGGCAACCTGCTTGGAGCCTCACGATGAAAATCCCACCTAAACACCGACGACAATTGGACGAGCAAGGGTATGTGATCATTCCCGATGTGCTCTCTGAAGCCGAGATCGCGGACTACCGAGCAACGCTGTCGCGCCTTGCCGAACAAGAGCGGGCAGATGGGTCGGGCCGCGTGCATACGCAGGGCAGGGGCCAACATGTGCGGTGGTTGGTGAACAAGGGCGAGGGATTTGAAAAGCTGGTGGCACATCCCAAAGTCGTGCCCTATTTTGAATATATGCTCGGCGAGGATTACACGCTCAGTACGCTGACGTCAAACGTGATTTACCCAGGTGCAGAGGACAATGCGTTTCATGTGGATAATGCCTTGAGCCAGATGCCAGAACCCCTGCCCGAATTTCCGATGTTCGTCAACAGCCTGTGGCTTTTGAATGATTTTACACCCGAAAACGGAGGCACGCGGTTTGTGCCGGGTAGCCATCGGTTTTTGAAAAAGCCGCCATCCAAGGACGATCCCTCGTCTCATTTAGATGAGGTTCGCCTCTCCGCGCCCAAGGGATCGGTGTTTTTGTTCAACGGCGCGATTTGGCACGCCACAGGAGCCAACCGCACAGGTGAACCGCGGATGTGTTTGATCTGCTTTTGTTGCCGGTCCTTTCTCAAGCCGATGTTCGATTTTGTCCACTACCTCAAGCCCGAAGTGATCGCCCGCGCCACGCCAGAGATGAAACGCATCTACGGCTTCCACTCCCAACCCCAACCCCCAGATCTTTCCCACGCGGCATCGCAATCGGGATAGGGGATGCCCAATGCGTACGCGCCAATGATGAACTGAAACAGGCTATCGCAGACGTGACCATCGCTGAATTTTTTCGGGAATATCGACAACCATTTTGGATTTCAAACGAGGAGGTGTTATGGAACTCAATATCGGCATGATCGGGTATTCGTTTATGGGCAAGGCGCACAGCAATGGGTTTCGACAAGTGCCCGCGTTTTTTCCCGAACTCGACGTGAAACCCGTGTTGAAAGTGATCTGCGGGCGCAACCGAGACGCGGTGCAAGACGCGGCCCAAACGTACGGTTGGGCGGAATGGGAGACCGACTGGGAAAAGGTCATCGCCCGAGACGACATCGACATCGTCGACATTTGCACGCCCGGCAACCTGCACTTGCCCATGGCACTGGCCGCGTTGCAAGCGGGCAAGCATGTGATTTGCGAAAAGCCGCTGGCAAACACCCTTGAAGAAGCCCGAGAATTGCTGGCCGTGGCCGCGAACGCGTCGAAAAAGACGATGGTGGCGTTCAACTATCGGCGCGTGCCCGCGGTGGCTTTGGCGCAACAGTTGATCGCCGAAGGGCGGATTGGAAAAATTTACCACTGGCGCGCCGTGTATTTGCAAGACTGGATCATCGATCCGGATTTCCCGCTGGTCTGGCGGTTGGAAAAAGACAAGGCCGGGTCCGGGCCGCACGGGGATTTGAACGCGCATATCATCGACCTCGCGCTACACCTCGTAGGGGATATCGACAGCGTGGTCGGCGCGGATACCACGTTTATCAAAGAACGTCCCACCCTCGAAGCGGTCGACGCGGGATTGGGCGCGAAGGCCGGCGACACAATGGGCCGCGTGACTGTGGATGATGCCACCTTGTTTTTGGCGCGATTTGCCAATGGCGCGCTCGGCTCGTTTGAAGCCACGCGATTTGCAGCCGGGCGGCGCAATCACAACCGGTTTGAAATCAACGGCAGCAAGGGGAGCATTGCGTTCAATTTGGAAAAGATGAACGAGTTGCAATTCTATTCGCGCGAAGACGAGGATCACATTCAGGGGTTCCGCGAGATTATCGTGGGCGAGGGCAGCCAACCCTTTATGTCCGCGTGGTGGCCGCCGGGGCACATCATCGGTTGGGAACACACGTTCACGCACGAATTTCGGGATTTCTTTGAGGCCATTGCAAAGGACGAGACATTCTCGCCCGACTTTGCCGAGGGCACAAAGGTTCAGGCTGTTTTGGAAGCGGTCGTGGATTCGGCGAAGTCCGGCAGGTGGATGGATGTGCCGCGGGTGTAACGACAGGGGAGAGGTGAGAAGGGATTTTAGCCACAAAAGGCACAAAAGGCACAAAAGGCACAAAAGGGGTACAACTGGCAGACAGCCAGTTCAAAGGCGAGCGGTGTGTAGGGGCGATGCCCCGTGCTCGGTCAAAGATACAAGAAGGGAGAGCTTCCCCGCTTCTCAAGACCCGACGCACTTTGATTTGCTTTCAACAAGGAGTGAGAAATGGCAAGACCAGTGACGTTGTTCACAGGACAGTGGGCGGATTTGCCGCTGGACGAGATGTTGCAAAAGGCCAGGGATTTTGGCTATGACGGCGTGGAACTCGCGTGTTGGGGCGATCACATGGACGTGCGCGAAGCCGCGTCTAATGATGGGTACGTGCGCGAGAAAAAGGAGTTGCTCGAGCAATACGGCATGCAGTGCTTTGCCATCAGCAATCACCTTGCCGGGCAAGCCGTGTGCGACAATATCGACGCGCGGCATCAGGCCATTTTGCCGCCCCATGTGTGGGATGATGGGGATCCAGAAGGCGTGCGCCAACGCGCTGCGGAAGAGATGAAGACGACCGCCGAAGCCGCAAAAGCGATGGGCCTCGAGGTGGTCAACGGGTTCACCGGGTCGTCGATTTGGCATTTGTTGTATTCGTTTCCCCCGGTGTCACCCGATCAGATCGACGCCGGCTTTCGGGATTTTGCGGATCGCTGGAATCCGATCCTGGATGTGTTTCAAGCCTGCGACGTGCGTTTTGGCCTGGAGGTGCATCCAACGGAAATCGCGTTTGATATTTCGTCTTCTGCACGGGCATTGACCGCATTGGACAATCGCCCCGAGTTCGGGTTCAATTACGATCCGAGCCATCTGGTCTATCAAAATGTGGATTACGTGGGATTTATCCACACGTTCAGGGATCGGATTTACCACGTCCACATGAAAGACGCGTACTTGTCGCCCTATCCCAAGCGCGCGGGCATTTTTGGCGGGCACACCAATTTTGGGGATCCAGACCGCAGTTGGGATTTTCGCTCCCTCGGACGCGGCAGCGTGGCGTTTGAAGAGATCATCCGCGCGCTCAACGACATTGGCTACGACGGCCCGCTCTCGGTCGAGTGGGAGGATTCCGGGATGGACCGCGAACACGGCGCGACCGAAGCCTGCGCCTTTGTCAATGAGATCGACTTTGAACCCTCGGATGTGGCGTTCGACGCGGCGTTTGAGGAATAGAGGCGGGAGAGGCAAGAGGGGAGATACAAGGGGGAATAACATCTCTCCGTTGCGGGGAAGAGCCGGAGGAGGGGACATCGTTTTTTTGACGAGTTCTAAAGTGCGATCCTATAATGGATGAGTCGTTCTTGTCTTTGGACGATTGACCGCGGCTTGCTTCTTACTCGCTTTCTACTCTTAATTCGCATTGACAACTGACAACTGATTCACCAAACAAAACTGGTGACAGCGAACAGCTTTTTTAGAGCAAAACTTATTGCTTGACTCGTAAAGGCATTCCTGTATATTAGACTTTGCGTATGCTCGAGCTGATTTATTCTTAATGTTTTCATCTTCATTTTACAAGGTCTCCATCAATGGCGCAGCTTTTTCCGCGTGGTAGCAACGCATTTGCCAGAGTCAGCATTGTCGCGGTTCTGGTTGTCGTTGGAACGGGCCTCTCCATTTTGCTCAACACCAACCGATTGCACTACACAACCGATGTTCAGGTTGCGAAAAAACAGCCGGTTCCCTTCAGTCACAAGCACCATGTGACGGGCGTGGGCATCGATTGTCGGTATTGTCACACCTCGGTAGAAGAATCCTCTTTTGCCAATATCCCTCCTGTTGAAACCTGCATGACCTGCCACTCCCAAATCTGGACGGAAAGCCCACTGCTCGAACCCATCCGCGAGAGTTATCGCACGGGCAACCCCATCGAATGGGTGCGCGTCCACGATCTTCCCGATTTCGTCTATTTCAACCACAGCATTCACGTTCACAAAGGCATTGGTTGCCAGACCTGTCACGGGCAGGTCGATCAGATGCCGCTGATGTGGAAGGTGAACACCCTCAACATGGAATGGTGCTTGGACTGTCACCGAGCGCCCGAGAAATTTGTGCGGCCCCGCGAAGAGGTTTTCAACATGACGTGGCAACCCACTGACGAACACGGGCATGTGGTCTCTCAAGTCGCGCTGGGCGCGCAACTGGTCAAAGCATACGACATCAACCCCTCTACGGATTGCTCGACATGTCATCGATGACGCGCAAAGCGCACAAAAACGGTTTGGACCTCTCTGCGATTCGGGAACGCCTGGCCCAAAATAAGGGTCGGGATTATTGGCGTAGCCTGAACGAGTTGGCCGATACGGACGAATTTCGCAACTACTTGCACCGCGAGTTTCCCGAAGGCGCTTCCGAATGGGGCGACAAAGTCGGTCGGCGCAAATTTTTGCAGGTGATGGGCGCGTCTCTGGCTTTTGCCGGGTTGACCTCTTGCACGCGCCAGCCTCCAGAAAAAATCGTCCCTTACGTGCGTGCGCCCGAGCAGTTGATCCCCGGAAAACCCCTGTTTTTTGCGTCTGCGCTGTCGCAAGGCGGATTCGCCCGCGGCGTGTTGGTCGAAAGCCATGCGGGGCGGCCCACGAAAATTGAGGGCAACCCGATTCATCCGGCGACCCCCCGAGAAGGCGATGCGACTTTTGGACCTGTGGATGCGATCACGCAGGCCCAAATCCTCGATCTCTACGATCCGGACCGCACGCAGGTGCCGGTGGCAAATGGACGCGCGAGCACCTGGGCGCGGTTTTCCGCCGCGCTCGCGACCGAGGTGGCAAAATTCGATTTGGATCGGGGGGCGGGATTGCGCTTGTTGACGGAAACCGTGACCTCGCCCGTTTTGACCGCCCAGATCCAATTGCTCTTGGACAAATATCCCAATGCCAGATGGCATCAATTTGAACCGGGTACGCGCGACAATGTGCGCGAAGGCGCGAGGATGGCGTTTGGCGAGGTGGTCGAGACGCAGTATCACTTCGACAAAGCCAAGCGCGTCTTGTCATTGGACGCGGATTTTACGGAATCCGGCGCGGCGAGTGTGCGGCATGCGCGGCACTTCGCGCTCGGTCGGCGAGTTGTCGACGGGCAAAAAGCCGAGATGAATCGGCTCTATGTCGTGGAATCCACGCCCTCCAATACCGGCGCCGTGGCGGATCACCGCTTGCCATTGAAGGCGAGTCGGATCGAGGGCTTTGCGCGGGCTATCGCGGTTGCGCTGGGCATCGAGGTGCCCGGGGGCAATGCTGCCGGCCATGATGCGTGGCTCAACGCGCTGGTCAAAGACTTGCAGGCGCGTCTGGGCGCGTCATTGGTCATTGCCGGGGATCACCAACCGCCCGCGGTTCACGCGCTCGCCCATGCGATCAACAGCGCGCTGGGCAATGTGGGCAAGACCGTGACGTACACGGATCCCGTTGAAGCCGAACCGACCAATCAATACGCTTCCCTCAAAGATTTGGCCGTGGATATGGTCGAGGGCCGAGTTTCTACGCTCATCGTTTTGGGCGGGAATCCGGTTTACAACGCGCCTGCGGATCTCGATTTTGCGGATGCGTATCAAAAGGTCGCCATGCGCGTTCACCTGGGCCAATCCCAAAATGAAACCGCGCGATTGTCCCATTGGCATTTGCCCGAAGCCCACGCCCTGGAAGCGTGGGGCGATGTGCGCGCTTTTGATGGCACGGTGTCGATAGTACAGCCGTTGATCGAGCCGCTCTACGGGGGCAAGTCAAGTGCGGAATTGGTGGCGATGATGCTCGGGGATGGGCGTGCGGCTTACGACAGGGTCAAGGAATACTGGCAGGCGCAATACAAAGGCCGGGATTTTGAAACCGCGTGGCAGACGTGGTTACACGATGGCATTGTCGCGGATACGGCTTTGCCCGTGCGTTCTGTGCGTTTGACCGGAAATTACGGCGCGCCCTCATCTGCGGGCGAGGGCCTCGAAGTGAGTTTTCGGCTAGATCCCACAATTGGCGACGGGCGATACGCCAACAATGGCTGGTTGCAGGAATTGCCCAAGCCCCACACGCGCTTAACCTGGGACAATGCGGCACTCATCGCGCCGGCAACAGCCGAGGGCATGGGGCTTCAAAATGGCGACGTGGTCGCGTTGCGCGTCGATGACCGCTCGGTGCAAGCCCCGGTGTGGATCGCGCCGGGCCATCCCGCAGACGCGGTGACAGTGCATCTCGGGTTTGGGCGCACGGTTGCCGGGCGCGTGGGCAATGGCGTGGGGTTCAATGCGTACGCGCTCCAAACGTCAAACGCGCCGTGGCTCGCTGCGGGCGCGTCAATGACCAAGACCGGGCAGACGCATCCCCTTGCCTGCACGCAGGATCACCACAGCATGGAAGGCCGCGCTTTGGTGCGCTCGGGCACAGTTGGCGAATACGAAAGCAACCCGCACTTTGTGCATGAAATGGGGCACGCGCCCGGCCCGGATGCCAACTTTTTTGACGGGGTTCACGACAACGATGGCAAGGCTTGGGGCATGGCGATTGACCTGAATGCGTGCAATGGATGCAATGCCTGCACCGTGGCCTGCCAGTCGGAAAACAACATCCCGGTGGTGGGCAAAGATCAAGTGCTCAACGGCCGGGAAATGCACTGGATCCGCATCGACCGATACTACAAGGGCGATTTGGACAATCCCGAACTCGTCAACCAACCCGTGCCCTGCATGCAGTGCGAGAACGCGCCGTGCGAACTGGTTTGTCCGGTCGGCGCGACCGTCCACAGCGCGGAGGGCCTCAACGACATGGCGTACAACCGGTGCGTGGGCACGCGGTATTGCTCCAACAACTGCCCGTACAAGGTGCGGCGGTTCAATTTCTTGCACTACGCGGATGAGAAAACCCACAGTTTCAAGTTGCAGCGCAACCCCAATGTGACCGTGCGGGGTCGCGGGGTGATGGAGAAATGCACGTATTGCGTCCAGCGCATCAGCGCGGCGCGCATCGAGGCCAAGGTCGACGACCGAGACTTGAAAGACGGGGACATCACCACCGCTTGCCAAGGCGCGTGCCCCACAGACGCCATCGCGTTTGGCGATATCAAAGACCCCAATAGCCGCGTTGCCAAGCTCAAGGCCCAACAGAGAAATTACGGCATTTTGACCGAGTTGAACACCGAGCCGCGCACCACGTACTTGGCGCGGTTGACCAACCCCAATCCGGAGATCGCACAGCATGGGTAGTTCCGCGCCTCTCAAAGACCCGACCATGCCGGCCCCCGTGCTCGGCCCGGGGCAGACCTATACGACGGTGACGCAAAAACTCAGCGCGATCATCACCAGTCGCACGCCCTTGGGGTGGATTGCCGCGATGTTGATCGCGGGCGGCATCTTGCAGTTGTTGATGTTGTCGGCAACGTGGTTGCTGATCAAAGGCACGGGCATCTGGGGGTTGAATGTCCCAGTCGGCTGGGGCTGGGCGATTATCAATTTCGTGTGGTGGATCGGCATCGGGCACGCGGGCACGTTGATTTCGGCGATCTTGTTGCTGATGCGCCAGCAGTGGCGCAATTCCATCAACCGGTTTGCCGAAGCCATGACCATTTTTGCCGTGATGTGCGCGGGGATGTTTCCGCTGTTGCACACGGGCCGCCCGTGGTTGGCGGCGTATTGGCTGTTGCCCTATCCCAATACGATGTCCGTGTGGCCGCAGTTTCGCAGTCCTCTAATTTGGGACGTGTTCGCCGTGGGCACGTATTTTACCGTGTCCCTGATCTTCTGGTATCTGGGGTTGATTCCGGATTTTGCCACCTTGCGCGACAAGGCCAAGCACAAAATTTCACAACTGATCTACGGGGTGTTGTCGATGGGATGGCGCGGCTCCGCCAAGCACTGGTTTAACTACGAAATGGCGTCCCTGCTCTTGGCGGGCGTCTCCACGCCGCTGGTGCTGTCCGTGCATTCCATCGTGAGTTTTGACTTTTCCGTGGGGCTGATTCCCGGCTGGCACGCGACCATTTTCCCGCCCTATTTTGTGGCGGGCGCGGTGTACGCGGGCTTTGCGATGGTGCTGACCTTGGGGTTGCCCATCCGCTATTTTTACGGCTTGCACGATTACATCACGGATCGGCATTTGAACAACATGGGCAAGGTCATGCTCGCCACCGGGCTAATCGTGGCGTACGGCTATGCGATGGAGCAATTTTTCGCGTGGTACAGCGCGAGCCCCTACGAGGGCTACATGATGCAAAATCGCATGCACGGCCCTTATGCTTCGACGTATTGGTCGTTGATCTTGTGCAATGTGGCCGTGCCGCAACTGCTGTGGATCAAACGGGTGCGCCTCAGCCCACTCGGCCTGTTTGTGATTTCGATGTTTATCAATGTGGGCATGTGGCTCGAGCGGTTCATCATCGTGGTGACGAGTTTGCACCGAGATTTCCTGCCTTCGTCTTGGGACCTGTACCACTCCACGCCTTGGGACTGGGGCCTGTACGCGGGCACGATTGGGTTTTTCCTCTTTATGATGATCCTGTTTATCCGGGTGATGCCCGTGATCAACATTTTTGAAATTCGGCAACTGGTGTCCAATCAAAGCCACGCAGAACGCGGAGCGGCGTCTGCCGATGACTAATCGGGTGTGATTATGGCTGATTTATACGGTCTGTTGGCCGAATTTGATGGGCCTGACGACTTGCTCAAAGCCGCGAAAGGCGCGTATCGCGCCGGGTATCGCAAGATGGATGCGTATTCCCCGATGCCCATCCACGACTTGTCGGAATCCCTGGGCTATGACAAGCATCGCGTGCCCGCGATTGTGTTGATTTGCGCGTTGATCGGCGCGTGTTCCGGGTTTGGGCTTCAGTACTGGGTTTCCGCGATTGACTATCCGCTCAACGTGGGCGGGCGGCCCCTGTTGAGTTGGCCGTCTTTTATTCCCGTGACCTTTGAACTCGGCGTGTTGTTTTCCGCTTTTGGCGCGTTGATCGGCATGCTCATCCTCAATGGCTTGCCGCGGCCCTACCATCCGGTTTTCAATGTGCCCAATTTTGAACGCGCTTCTGGCGATGGGTTCTTTTTGTGCATCGAAGCCGAAGACCCGCAATTTGACGTTTCCAAGACCCGCGAATTTCTCGAAGGGCTCAACGCAAAAAAGGTAGATGATGTCGAACCGTAAAATTCACATCGGTCGATCCACACTCGCAACACTGGCGCTATGCCTGCTGCTCGGCTGCGAAGGCACGACAGATATCGAGCGTCTGCGGCAGGAAATGTACAACCAGTCGCGGTTTGAACCCCTAGAGAAGAACGCCTTTTTCGCGGATCAGCGGTCCTCTCGCCCCTGGATCAAGGGCACGGTCGCACGCGGGCAGTTGCGTACAGACGCGCATCTCTACACGGGCATGGTGAACGGCCAACCGGCCGAGACCTTTCCGTTTCCCATTACGCGCGAGGTGCTCCAGCGCGGCCGAGAACGCTACACTATTTACTGCACGCCTTGCCACGGGCAACAGGGGGATGGGCGCGGGATGGTGGTGCGGCGCGGCATGAAACAACCCCCGTCCTACCACATCGAACGCCTGCAAAACGAGACGCCGGGGTACTTTTTTGACGTGATGACCAATGGCTTCGGCGCGATGTATAGCTATGCGTCTCGCGTCAAAGCGCGCGACCGCTGGGCCATTGCGGCCTATATCCGGGCCTTGCAACTGAGTCAAAACGCCACGCTAGACGATGTTCCCGCGGATGTGCGCGACCGCCTCGAAAACGAGTAGAAAATTATGGCTACCCAATCCTTTGACCATCCATTTGTCAATCACATTCAACAACGGGGCCTGTTGATCGGCGCGGCCGCCGCGGTTTTGTCTGGCATCGGCGCGTTTGCCAATCCGCAACAGTTTTTCCAATCGTATCTCGTGGGCTATATGTACTGGTTGGTCATTTCCCTGGGCTGTTTGGGCTTGTTGATGTTGCACCACTTGGTCAGCGGGCGGTGGGGGTTCGTGATCCGGCGGCTGTTGGAGTCGGGCGCGCGCACCCTGTGGCTCATGGCGGTTTTGTTCATTCCCATCGCGTTCTTTGGCATGCACCATTTGTACGAATGGACGCACGCCGAGGTCGTCGCCAAAGATCCCATTTTGACCTTTAAGGCGCCGTATTTGAACGAGGCCGGGTTTTACGTGCGCGCAGTGGTTTATTTCGCCCTCTGGCTGCTGTGGATGTTTTTGCTGACGAAGTGGTCGCGCCAGCAAGATGAAACCGGGGATCCAGGGCTGAAAAGCCGGATGATCAACATGAGCGGGCCGGGCATTCCCATGTTTATTTTAACGGTGACCTTTGCGTCGACCGATTGGGTCATGTCTTTGGAGCCGCACTGGTTTTCCACGATTTACGGCTTGATTTTTGTGGTGGGCGGCGCGTTGGGCGCGTTGGCATTGTGCATCTTGTGGGTGATTAAATTGCGGGATGTCGAGGTCTATCGAAACGTCGACGCCTTTAAGTATTTGAGCGACTTGGGCACGTTGATGTTTGCGTTTACGTGCTTGTGGGCGTATGTCAGCTTCTCGCAATTTTTGATTACGTGGTCCGGCAACTTGGCCGAAGAAGCGCCATGGTACATTCGGCGGTCGCACGGCGGATGGCAATACGTGGGCACGGCGTTGATTCTCTTCCACTTTTTTGTGCCCTTCTTCTTGCTGTTGCAGCGGGCGATCAAACGCCGCGCCGCGCTGATGCTACTGATCGCGGTTTTTATGCTGCTGATGCGCTATGTCGATCTGTACTATTTCATCGCCCCCGCTTTTGGGCACGGCGGTTCTGGCGGATTGCATCCCCATTGGTTGGACTTGTCGGCCCTCGTTGGAATCGGCGGGCTGTGGTTGGCGTTTTTCTCCATGCAACTGAGGGGCGTGCCCCTCATGCCCTTGCACGACCCGCGCATGGCGGAAACCTTTGCCGGAGAAGGTCACTGATATGGCGGAAATTCACGATGCCCGGGAAAAGGGCTACGAAGACTATCACCTCAAAATTGGGCCGGTGCTCATCGCCACAGCGGCGATTGTCGCGGTCGCCATCCTGTCTTTTATCGCGATGTGGGCGATGTTTCACGCCCTGGAACAGGCTTCGATTTATCTGTCGGACGACCCGCCGCCGATGGCTGCCCACCAAGAACCCCATCGCGGCCCGTTGATTCAAACCGTACCGCCTGCCGAGTTGGCGCAGGTGCGCGCCGAAACACAGCGCACCCTATCCGAATACGGTTGGGTAGATAGAGACGCGGGCGTGGTGCACATTCCCATCGAGAGGGCGATGGATCTCACGCTCGAGCGCGGGTTGCCCGCGCGGGAGTAAGGCATGCGCGTTTTATTGGCATGGATGACGTTGATCGCCGTCGCCCACGGGCAAGACCTCACGCCCAAGCCCACGGTGCTCGATTCGGTTGGCGTCGATCAAAAGTTGGGCGCGGCTGTGCCGGTCAATTTGGCGTTTCGCAACGAGCAGGGCAGCGAGGTCGCGCTGGCGCGGTACTTGCGCGATAAACCGGTTATTTTGGTCCCCGCGTATTACGAATGCCCGATGTTGTGTACCCAGATCTTGAATGGCTTGTTGTCCGGGTTGCGGCCCTTGTCTCTCGCTGCGGGATCGGATTTTTTGGTGGTAATCGTCAGCATCGACCCCGAGGAATCACCGGCATTGGCAGCGGCGAAGAAGGTGACTTATGTCGAGGGCTATGGCCGAGAAGGCGGAGCTGAAGGCTGGCATTTTCTCACCGGCGACCGCGCATCTATCCACGCCTTGACGCACGCGATGGGGTATCGCTATTTGTACGATCCCGAAACCGATGAATACATCCACGCCAGCACCATCGCGATTTTGACGCCCCGTGGAAAAATTGCGCGCTACTTGTTTGGGGTCGAATTTGCACCGCGCGATTTGCAACTGGGGCTTCTGGAAGCCACGCGAGACGAGATCAGTTCCCCGATAGATGCGGTTTTGCTCTATTGTTTTCAGTACAATCCCCTAACTGGAAAATACACGCTGGCGATTTATCGGCTGGTTCGCATTGCCGGCGCGATCACTGTGATTTGTATTTTGGCGTTTGTTTTTGCGATGGTGCGCCGCGAGCGGTCGCCGTTGCAAGCGCGTTGATTTGATCCATCCACCAGACCTCTAACCGCTTGGGTTGGCGCATGCAGACCGATTTTCCCCTCTTTCCAGATAGCGCATCGAGTTTTGCCTTTCACGTTGACGCGCTTTATTTTGGCATTCTGGCCCTGTGCGTGTTTTTCGCGCTCTTGGTCGTTATCTTGGTGGTCGTCTTTGCGATCAAGTACCAGCGCAAATCCGACGACGAAGTGCCGCGGCAAATCGCCGGGCATCTCGGCTTGGAGATCTTTTGGACCGCGATTCCGCTCGTGCTCGCGCTCGGGGTGTTCGCGTGGGCCACGGTCGTGTACTTCCACCTGATTACGCCCCCGGCAAACGCGCTGGAAATGTACGTGGTGGGCAAGCAGTGGATGTGGAAATTGCAGCACCCGGAAGGCAAAAAGGAGATCAACGAGTTGCATGTGCCACTCGGCGAATCCGTGCGCTTGACGATGACCTCGGAAGACGTGTTGCACAGTTTTTACATCCCCGCGTTTCGCGTGAAGAAAGACGTGGTGCCCGGGCGATATACCAATTTGTGGTTTAAGCCCACGCAGGTCGGGTCGTACCATCTGTTCTGCGCGGAGTTTTGCGGCACAGAGCATTCGCGGATGATCGGCACGGTTCACGTTTTGGAACCGCAGGATTACGAAGCCTGGTTGACCGGGGGAACGGCAAACGAACCGATGGAAGTGGCCGGGGAAAGATTGTTTGAACAGTACGCGTGCCACACCTGCCACAAGACGGACGGGTCCGGTCGCGGGCCATCGCTGGCCGGGCTGTTTGGCAAAACCGTGGCATTGGAAGGCGGCGGCACGGCTTTGGTGGACGAAGCCTATATCCGAGAATCCATTTTGAACCCCGCGGACAAAGTGATGGCCGGCTACAAACCCATTATGCCGACGTTTAAGGGTCAGATCAGCGAAGAGGGCATCATCCAGTTGATCGCCTATATCAAATCCCTGAAAGCCCCTGAACTCACGAATCTGGAGTAATGCGCTATGGCAATTTTGGAACGAGACATTCGCACCTCAGAAGACGCGCCAGGCGCGCCGCGCGTCAATTATCTGAACAACGGCTATGGGCTGACGTCGTGGTTGCTGACCAAGGATCACAAGCGCATCGCGGTGTTGTACATCATTTCCATTTCCATCTTTTTCGCCCTCGGCGGGTTGTTTGCCAGTTTGGTGCGCTTTGAACTGATGACCCCCGAAGGCGATTTGATGTCTTCGGATACGTACAACAAGGTGTTTTCCATGCACGGCATCATCATGGTCTTTTTCTTTTTGGTGCCCTCCATTCCCGCGACCCTCGGCAACTTTTTGGTGCCCATTATGGTCGGCGCGAAAGACCTCGCGTTTCCGCGCGTCAATCTCTTGAGTTGGTACGTCTATGTCGGCGCCGGTATTTTGGGCACGATAGCCGTGGTCGGCGGGGGCGTGGACACGGGTTGGACGTTTTACACCCCGTATAGTAGCACCTATTCCAACTCCAATGTGATCCTGGCCGCGATGGCGGCATTTCTCGCGGGTTTCTCGTCCATCCTGACCGGGCTTAATTTTGTGGTGACGATCCACACCATGCGCGCGCCCGGGATGACGTGGTTCCGCTTGCCCCTGTTCGTGTGGTCGCATTATGCCACCAGTTTGATCATGCTGTTGGGCACGCCGGTGATCGCGATTACGCTGGTGTTGCTGATGCTCGAGCGCGGGTTTGGCTTTGGGTTTTTCGATCCCAACCTGGGCGGGGATCCGGTGTTGTTCCAGCATTTGTTCTGGTTCTATTCGCATCCGGCCGTGTACATCATGATTTTGCCCTCGATGGGCGTGATGAGCGAGATGGTGGCGTGCGTTGCGCGCAAGCGCGTTTTTGGCTACGAGTTCGTCGCGTTTTCGAGCGTGGCAATCGCCATTTTGGGCTTTCTGGTGTGGGGCCACCACATGTTTGTGAGCAGCCAATCCACGTACGCTGGGATGGTGTTTTCCGTCATTACATTTTTGGTGGCCGTGCCTTCTGCGATCAAAACGTTCAACTGGACCGCGACCCTATACAAGGGGTCTATTGTCTATGACACGCCGATGTTTTACGTGTACGGGTATCTGGGCCTGTTTTTGGTGGGCGGCTTGACCGGGCTGTTTTTGTCGAGCATGGGCTTGGATATCCACTTGCACGATACGTATTTTGTGGTGGCGCACTTCCACTATATCATGGTCGGCGGGCAGGTGATGGGGTATTTGGGAGGCATGCATTTTTGGTGGCCGAAAATTACGGGCAAGATGTATCCCGATATTTGGGGCCGCGTGTCGGCCCTGCTGGTGTTCCTCGGGTTTAACCTGACGTTTTTCCCGCAGTTTATTTTGGGGTACCTGGGCATGCCTAGGCGCTATCACGTCTATCCCGACGAATTTCAGGTTCTGAATGTGGCATCGTCGCTGGGGGCTTCGATTTTGGCCCTGGGGTATTTGATTCCCGGCGCGTATTTGACGTGGTCGATCTTCAAGGGGCCACAAGCACCCGATAATCCCTGGGGCGCCAAGGGCTTGGAATGGGAAACGACTTCGCCGCCGCCCACGTTTAATTTTGACGAAACGCCCGTCGTGACCGAAGAAGCCTATCAGTACGGACCAATTGAGGAGCACTAATGGCCGAGCACGCAACACATCGCGATCACCCACACGGGCTGGCGCACCAGTTTGAAGACATGCCGCAACAAAAGGAATCCGCTGTGATCGGCATGTGGAGTTTTCTGATTACGGAAATTCTGTTTTTCGGCGGCTTTTTTGCCACGTATTTGATCTATCGCTCGCACTATCCCTATGCGTTTTTTGAAGGCAGTAGCCATCTCGATATTTTGCTCGGGGGGATCAATACGGCGGTGTTGATCATCAGCAGCTTGACGATGGCGATGGCCGTTCACGAATCGCACCAGGGGCGTAAAAATCGGATTCTGTTCTATCTGACTTTGACCGGGATTTTGGGGCTGACGTTTTTGGTGATCAAATATTTCGAGTATGCCTCAAAGGTCGAGCACGGCTTGGTGCCCGGCTTGGTCTGGCATCCGCACGGCGACTATTCGCCGCAACTCGCGCTTTTCTTTTCCCTGTATTTCGGGATGACCGGCATGCACGCGCTGCACATGGTCGTGGGCATCGGTCTGCTGATTTGGGTATTTGTCAAAACCGCACAGGGGACGTACACAGCCGAGTACAATGCCCCCATAGAAATTTTTGGCCTGTATTGGCACTTTGTCGATATCGTCTGGATTTTCCTGTTTCCACTGCTCTACCTTCTGGGCACACAGGGAGGACACTGATGGCTGATCATCACCACGGGCCCACGGTTCGCGTTTATCTCGCGGTGTTCGTTGCCCTGATGTTTTTGACGGGCTTGACCGTTTGGGTGGCTTTCAGAGATTTGGGGCTGTTCAACGACGTGGTCGCGCTGGGCATTGCCTGCACCAAAGCCACGATTGTGATTCTGTTTTTTATGCACGTCAAATACGCCAGCCGCTTGACTTGGTTGCTCGCAGGCGCGGGCATCTTGTTTTTGCTGATTCTCTTTGCCTTTGCGATGGCCGATTACGTCAGCCGCGGCTGGCTCGGCATCCCGGTGAGCCACTACTTGCAATAACGACCAAATACACAAAAAGAGAGCGGAGAAATCTAATCGTAGATTTCTCCGCTTTTTTGTTTTTTCGATCTTCGGGGCAGATAGGTGGTGACTGACCTTGTATCTTTGGGCGAACTGCTCGCCTTTGAACAGGCTGTCGCCAGTCGTGGCTAAACTCACCTCTTACGTCTCACGTCTCACGTCTCACGTCTCACCTCTTACGTCTCACCTCTTACGTCTCACCTCTTACGTCTCACCTCTTGCCTCTCCCCTCTCACGTCTCACCTCTTACGTCTCACCGAAGGAAAGAGTGCCTCAAACACCTCGTCTGTGCGGTTTCGCCAACTCGCCCAACCCGCGCCGTCGTTGACTTCGCCGCCTGTGAACGCGTATCCCTTGGCGTGCAGCAGGCGCGCAAAGGACGCCGTGCTCTCGCCCAAGTCATTGCCCTCCATTGGGCTTCGCAAATCGTACTTTCCCCAGTCCAAATAAATTTTCATCGGCCATTGGGATGACGCCTCAAAGACCAGCGCGGCGTCGTTGGCCTCGGCGGTCTGATCCCATGACATGGATTGGATGGCGAGGTTGCCAAACAATTTCGGATGCTTAAAGGTCGCGTAAAAAGCCATAAACCCGCCGTAGATGGTTCCCATATTTGCCCGGCCTTCGCGGTGCTTGAGCGTGCGATACGTCTGATCGATATAAGGCACGACCTCATCGGTGAAAACCCGCAGGTAAGCATCGCGCTTTTCCCCCACGTACTCGGAATATCCGCCGCCAAAAAGAGACGGAACAAAAACCACGATGACGGGTCGCACGCTCGCGCCGAGGATATTGTCCAGCGAAACGTCCACTTTCCCCAATGACCACTGTCGGCGCGCCGCGTGGACGTACACAACGGGATGGCGATCATCGCCTTCCGCGTACCCCGCAGGCAGATAGACCTCCAATTTGCGATAGTCCGGAATCGCCGCGCTCTCAAAGCCGAGGGAATCGATTTGGCCGCGAACCCCATCTCGCCGCTTTTTCAGATGATCGGGAAACCGCCAGCGCGGCATCCCAAACCAGGAGGCGCGCCCAAAAAAGAGCGAGCGAAGTTGTCGCGGATTGTGCGGGTCCGGAACGACGCGCTGTAAGTTGAGCGTATAGTGATAGGTGATGCGGGCGTCCGCGTCGAGGCGGGCCGTGTGATAAAACAAATCTGTTCCCTCAATGCGGCGCATGGGCTGATCGAATCGCCGCCCGGTGTGATCGCCCGTTACGCTTACCTCGTCCGCGTCGCCGCGATACACAAAATGCGCGAGTTGATCGCCTTCCAAAATCGGAAAGGTCTTTTGCCGCGCCATAAACGAGTCGATCCGCGCTTTCTTATGGGTGGCTCGATTGACCTCTGTGACAAAGCGCGCAAACCGCGAGTTCGCCATCATCCCATCCGGTTTGCCCCTTGCCGTTGCGATTCCGGGTATGACCTCAACGCGGGCGATTTCCGACATGCTGCGCGCGTAAAACCCGCCATGGGCAAAGCTGGCGTGTGACCAGGCGATATCGTCAAAGAGTGCCAACCGAGCGGTTTCCCGATACCCCTCGCCCGAAGCCCGTGCCACCGCCAATTTGCCGTCTTTTGTTATGATGACGAGATGATCGTCCACGACAATGGGCAACCCATCGCCCGGTTCGCGCGATTGCCACAAGCGTTCTCCCGTGTCCGCGCTGATGCAAGTGAGAATGCGGCGGTTGTAGCCAAACAGCAGGCCCTTATTAAAAACCGCGTCGATGTACGTTCCTCGGATGTGGCGCGTGCGCCAAATTTCCCCAACTGCAAACATGTCGCCATCTGCGCGCACGCCCACCAGCATCCCGCCGTTCTTCACAAAATACCGGCCTTCGCCAACCGCGACCGGATGCCCGCTCGCGTTGACCGCGCCGGTATGCCCGCGATGGGCAAATTGCCAGAGTACGTCACCGGTTTCGGGCCATAGCCCCGCGAGATAGGTGTTGCCCAAAAAGACCAAGTGGTTGCGATTGCCAACCGCGAACAAGCCCGGGGATTGGTAATTGACCGCATCGGCAAGGGCCGACCAGATCAAACCGCCGGATTCGGGGTCAAACGCCGAAATCGCGTGCGTACCCCCCGTTTGCACGATCAGGCGATTGTCGTATAAAATCGGCGATGAGGTAAAGCCCCAAAACGGCGCTTTGGCCCCATAGTCCGCAACGAGATCGACCGCCCAGAGTTTTTCGCCCGTCTTTGCATCGAGCGCGAACAGGTTGCCCCGAGGGCCTAGGGCGATGACTTTATCCTCGGTCAAAACCGGCGTTGACAAGGGGCCGCTTTGCGAGCCGTAATGCCCCAAATACGCGGCGCCGATGTCGTGTTTCCATCGCTCCGATCCGTCTCTTGCGTTGAAGGCGATGACGTAATCAAAAATTTCGTCGGAAAACATCGTCACTGCCAGATCCCCGCGCACGGAAACGGGCGAATATCCCGCACCGAGCGGCTTTTTCCAAACGACCCGCAGTGCGTAGGGCTGATCGGCTGGAAAAACGCCTGCGTCGTCAATCCGAAAATTTCGATTGGGCCCGCCCCAATTCGACCAATTTGTTTCCGCATCTGCCGCTTGAACCAAGCAGAAACTCAGAGCGAGCATTTTCACATAGAGGTGCATAATTTTTTCCTTGGAGAGAGGGACTACTGATCGCCAATGCACACGGCGGTGTTGGGATGGGTATGCGGTTGGGCGGTGTTGCCTCACCTCTTGTATCTTCGGGCGCACGGGAGCATCGCCCAAAAAGGTGAGAGGCAAGAGGTGAGAGGCAAGAGGCAAGAGGCAAGAAGGCCACCCCTCTCCCCTCTTGCGTCTTCCCTCTTGCGTCTTCCCTCTTGTATTTCTCGTCTTCCCTCTTACCGAAGGGAGTTGGGCGGGGCGGACTGACCACTGACTACTGGCAACTGACTACTGCCTCTCCCGTCTCCCCTCTCCCGTCTTCCCTCTCCCGTCTCCCCTCTTGTATCTTGGAAGTAAGGGTTAATTAGGAGTTGCGCCCTCGTATCGAGATAAGCCATCTTGATGCCCGGCTCGGGGAAGGCCGGCCCCTCTTGAAGGCGATGACCTTGTAGGTAAGATAGGCCCCCCGACCGCCGGGTCTATGCCGAAGAGTATCTAAGCCCCTTGAGGCTGCATATACAAGACCGGTAGACTTGGCGTCAATGGTCGGGACCCCGAGCGCGCACCAGATCCCTTACAACCCCCTCATCACAGGAGGCCCCCATGTCGAAATCTCACCCCGCTTTTGCCGGCATTGATGTCAGTGCCCGCACGTTGTCCGTTGCCCTGTCCAGACCCGGACAAGCTGTCATGCAAGCGACCTTTGCCAATGATCCCCAAGCGCATAAGCGGTTGCTGAAGTGGCTCACGAAGGGCGGGCACATGGTCTCTGTGTGCCTCGAAGCGACCGGGCTTTACAGTTTGGGGGTGGCCTTGGCCTTGCATCGGCATCGCCACACAAAGGTCATGGTCGTCAATCCCAAAGCGATGAGCAAGTACGCCCAAGCCTGCATGCAACGGGCGAAGACGGATGCGAAGGATGCGTTGTTGATCCTCGACTATGCCGAGCGCATGCCTTTTGTGCCTTGGCAAGCGCCGAGCGAGCAACGGCTTCAACTGCAAGCCCTCACCAGACGCATTGACCAACTCAAGCAGGAGATCATCCGCGAACAGAGCCGCAACCACGCGCAGAGCTACCACATCCGCAGCACACGTCTCATCGCACGCGATATTCAGGTGAATATTCGACACTTCAAACGCCGGATTGCATACTTGGAAAGCCAAGCCCTCGATCTCGTTTTGCACGATGAGCCCCTCAAGCGTGCCTACCAACGCCTCTGCTCGACGCCTGGCATCGCGCAAACGAGTGCCTTGCGGCTCTTGGCCGAGTTGACCCTTTTGCCAGAGGAGATGCAACCGCCCCAGTGGGTCGCACATGCAGGCCTGGATCCCAAACCCAAACAATCCGGAACCGCCAATCCACAAAGACGCATCTCGAAAACCGGGAATAAGTACCTCCGCCATGCCCTCTATATGCCTGCCTGGGTGGCCATCAGACACGAAGGCCATGTCAAAGCCTTCTATGACCAACTCATCGCCCGCGGCAAGAAACCTTTGCAGGCTATCGTTGCGGTGATGCGAAAGTTGCTCCATTCGATCTGGGGCATGTTGCGCCATGACCAAGATTTTGAGGGCGAAAAATTCTATCGAATCACCCCGAAAACCCCTTGACCTTTTAAGAGAGTATCTCCCGTCTTGCGTCTCACCGATTGTGCCTTTGAACTGGCTATCGCCAGTTGTACCCCTTTTGTGCCTTTTGTGCCTTTGAACTGGCTGTCGCCAGTTGTACCCCGCTCGTGGCTAAAATCCCATCTCACTTTTGCCGCCAGATTTCCCAGACGAGGTGTGAGAGTTCGGGAACGATGAGTTTTTCCATTGCCAGTCGCACCGCGCCGGATGAGCCGGGCATGCAGAAAATCATCGTGTCTTTGTACACGCCTGCAACAGCGCGCGAGAGCATGGCCCCCGAGCCGATGTCTTCCCATGAGAGAAAGCGAAAGACTTCGCCAAATCCGTCGAGGCGTTTTTCGAGCAGGCTCGTGACGGCTTCATAAGTGGTGTCGCGCGCGGCAATGCCCGTGCCCCCATTGGTGAGAATGACGTGGCATTCGCCCGCTACGGCGATTTGTTCGATCAGGGTGCGAATCTGCGCGGCATCGTCTTTTACCACGCGATAAAACGCGATGTTGTGACCTGCGGCTTCGACCGATTCGCGGATGATCTGACCGCTTTTGTCATCGGCTTTGGTGCGCGTATCGCTGATGGTGAGCACCGCACAGGTGACGGGGTCTTTGGCCTGCTCAATGTGGTCTGCATAAGGCATGAAAATTCCTCGGGGTGAAGGGGCTATCGAAATTGGACGCGATATCCTACCTCAGATCATTGCCGAGCATCTCCAACAGGTCGCTGCGCCTGAAGGTCGCCGATAGCTGCTGAAGCGATACATCCCGGTCGCCATAGCATGCCTTCAACGCCCGTTCAATGGCCGCTATGGCAGCTGCGTGGTATCGCGCTTGCCCGTCTTCAAACGCCCGCAAGAGGGCGTGAACATTTCGATGGGAAACCCGGCTGAGCGCGATAGCCCGATCGGATAACAACGCACGGCCGATCAACATGGCGATGTAGTGAGACGCATACGGCAGAAAGGCAGAAGGCTGTGCTGTTGTTGGGCGCTTTCTCTCGTTCTCAACTGCTCTGAAGATCATCACCGCGAGCAGTGCTTGGGCCGCATTGAGAGAATCGAATATGTCCGCGTACAATTTGCCAAAGTGGTCTTTGCGGCGAAATTTGGCTTGGTGTGGCTTTTCCCGCCAGATCGCGAGCGCGGCTTCTGCCACGATGGAACTGGCGATGACCGCCGAACCACTCCCGCTTTCCTCCCGCTGGCGTTTATAGGTATAGCCCAGTTCAGACAGACCCAATTCCAACTGTTTTTGCCTCTCATCGTTGGACCGCAAATCCCTCAGATCCACGGGATTCTGGCTGTTGGTGGCAAAGGTGATGTCGTGGACCAATTCTCGTTGCGTTTCGGTTAGCTGATAAATGCGTATCATGACAGAGGCCGCCTCGCCGACCATGTGGGGCAAAGTTTTATTGAGCGTTTCTTGAATCGTCTTACAGGTCTGCCCTCCGTTGATCACCTGCATGTTCCGTAGTTGCACCATGTAGTCCGATTTTTGAAGGGCGTTGTAATCAAACTTGTCGCAAACCGCCGTAATGCCATTGTTGTAAAAGTAGAATTTGTCGGATTTATCGGGATCGCAAAGCGTGGCGTGAATGGCGGTGTTGACGCGATTGGTGTGCAGGCCGAGGTAGCGGCGGATATTGCGCTCTAGCAAGTTGTCGCCGTGATCGTCGAACAAGCGTTGGATTTCTTGAACGGAAACGCGCCCCACCAAAACGCGCATATAATTCATATCCTCTACGATGGCTTGCCCGCTGAGTGCCAAGGTGGTATCTACTCTTTTGCTACGCTGCAAGATGCCGACGATGGAATCGTGATTGAAGTGGATGAACTCCACCTCGTCGCCGAAATCCTCGATCCAGTGGTCTGCACTGCGCGTCCATCGTGCGCCGTTGTTGCAAAGAATAACCCGCACATGGGGGATATACCCATCGCGGATCAATGAGCGAATCTCTTCAATTTTGGGGGCGATTCTTGGGTTCAGCCCGACCGTGCGATAGGGATCGAACAAGACCCGAACGGTACTGGCAGATTTTTGCAAGCCGTTTTCCGGGAAATTTGCTTTGCCACTTAGGTCGTCAATTTTGTACTTGCCCTGAAAAATCGTGACGAGAAATTCGCCATCTTCGACCTCGCCGATGTGAAGGCCATCAACGCCAGCATCATTCCCGCCCTCGGTAAGCCAATCCGCGCAGTCGTCAAGCGTGGCGTCAAGGCGAGTTGACATGCACAGCAGGACAAATGCCGCGGACTTCTTTTCCGGGATGTCGCGTCCTGGCGGTAGCCACTGGGGATGCTCTGCCACGATCCCCGAGACCCTTTGATCGATAATGCTGGCGTTGATGTTCATGTCGCGTTTCTCAGGAAAGGCCCATTGCAATCAGGTTGTCGTAGCTGATTTTGAGGCTGTCGAAGGGATCGCGGTCGTAACAGCGATCTTGTTCTACGATGTACCAGCGCGTGCCTGCTTCGCGGCCCGCTTCAAAAATGGCGGGCCAATTGAGATTGCCTTCGCCGACTTCGGCAAAGCGCGTTTCCCGGCCTTCAATCGCCATGTCTTTGACGTGGACGAGGTCGATGCGGCTCTTGGCTTTGCGGATCCACTCGGCGGGATCCCCGCCCCCTGCCTGCACCCAATAGACGTCGATCTCGAGTTGTACTGCTTTGGGGTCCGATTCCCGCAAGATGATCTCGAGGGCCGTGCGATTGCCGAATTTTTGAAATTCAAAGTTGTGATTGTGATACGCGAACGTCAGGCCCGCGTCCGCGAGTTTGCGTCCCACTTCCGACGCGTCTTTGGCAAAGCGGACATACCCGGCTTCGCCATCTTCCCGATAGGACGCGGGCAGGCTGCCAATCGCGGGATAGTTGCATCCCCAAAGGAGATGTTCGTCGATCACGGCTTGCGTGTCGTCGCGCATGCGGTCAAAGCCCGTGTGCGTGGCGCAAATTTCGACCCCATGGTCATCGGCGATCTGCTTGAGTTCTGCCGGTGAAATCGCGCCAAAAGCCGACACTTGCATGGCGTCATATCCAATGGCTTTGACTTTTCGGATGGATTCGGCAATGTCTGCTGGGGTGTTCGTAAAATCGCGCACCGTGTACATTTGCGCGGCGATCATGGTTTTGGGCATGGTGGCCTCCTGTGAGAAAGTGGTCAGTGGTCAGTTGTACCCCTTTTGTGCCTTTGAACTGGCTATCGCCAGTTGTACCCCGCTCGTGCCTTTTGTGGCTAAACTTCCATCTCGCCTTAAACATAATATAGACCCGGCCCTGATGCCAGAACTTTGTATCTGGGCTTTTTTCTGGCTTGTTGCGCGGGGAACGTTTATTTTAGGGGCATTTTGATTTGTCGGGGCCTGTCCCCTCCTGCGGCAATGGGAGGGTTGCGGCGAGTTGTTCATCACTCTTTGGAGCACTTATGGCAAACGTGAAGGCGATGACCGAAAAGCAGGGGCGGCGCAATGACGCGCTGTTGAATGAGACGCATTTTCTCGGGCGGGAAATCGCGTCCGATGTGTTGGCACTGCATATTGATATTGAGACGACCGGGGTTCTGGGCGAGATGGAAGACCGCGCATTGACCGCGTTGCAAATCGAAAGCGCGCACACGGCGATTCGGGCGCTGGCATCGTTGGCCGAAATCGGGGAATTGGACCACTTGGGCGGCGGGTTGGAACTCACCCCCGGGTTGTTGATGACCCTGGCGGTTGTGGATTACGAGCGACGCGCTTATACCATCGAACACGCGCACACGAGCATCGGGTATTACTCGGCTCTGGCCGGGTTTGGCTTTGTCGAGGCGGAGCGGGTCGTACAGAACTTTCGGCGCGGGCTGGATTTTCCCGGGCATGTGGCGTGGTTGCCCGGGGGAACGCAACTCAACGGCGGGCGGTTGGGCGTCATGATCCCGGCCGCAGTGGGCATGGCATTAGGCAAAAAAGCACGGCGCGACCGCGCCTGGGTCATTGCCCATTGCGGGGATGCGGGCTGGATTTCCGGGCAGGCACTCAACGGGTTTAATGCCGCGAGTGTCCACGGTGCCCCCATCACGTTTGTGATGCACCGCAACGGCATTCAGTTGTCCGGTAGCACGGCGAGCATTATGGACATAGACCCCCGAAGCGTCATTTCCGCGCTCGGGGTGGAGGTGTTGGAAATCGCATCGCTCCACGACAATGCCGCGCTCTATGCGGCGTATCGGGAAGGCTATCATCTCGCGCAACAGGGCAAGCCGAGTTTGATCTATCCCATCGGATTTTCGGGCGAAGATGTGACCCTGAAGACCTTTGGGGAACGCTATGGCATCACAGACGCTGTCGAGGCATTTGCCGCGCGCCACGATGTGCCGATAGACAAACCCGTGTGGATCCCGGGTTCTCTGATGAGTTTCCGCGATCCAGAGCCAATGCTAGAATGCCTGTTCTTGGTCAACGACCTGCCCGGCGGCGCGAATCACCACGACGGGAGCATGCAGGGCCGCGACCCCGCAGACGTGCTCGACGGCGCGATGTTTCAACCCACAGCAGAACAAGCCCACGCGCTCGCAACCCTGCGAAACAGGGGCACGCGCACTGTCATCACAAAAGCCAGACCCGCGCCCGGAAGCGCGAATCTGGCACTATCTGAAGACAAAGCCTCGGCGGTCGAATTGCCGACCGAGAAAGCGAGCCCCCGCGATGGCGCGGCCGCGGCGTACACCTCGCTGGCAGAGACGCATCCCGACCGCGTGTTTGTGGTGAGTTGCGATCTCGATCCCTCGACAAAACTCTCGGGGGCGCGGGCGCATCTATCGGGCGATCACCAGTTCGAGATGAGCATCGAAGAGCAAGCCGCCGCGCTCATGGCAAATGGCTTGGCGATGAGCACGGATGAACCGCAACTCAATGTGGTCTCGACCTTTGCCGCGTTTTTTGAGGGCATCGCCCGCGAGGGCTTCGACATGTGGCAGTATCAGCGCAATCTGAATGGGATCAACGAGGGGCTCAATGTGGTGTTTCACCTCTCGCATGTGGGCGCGTGTACCGGGCGCGATCACTTCTCGGGCTGGGGCCTCGATTGGATCAACGTGGGCCTGACGTACTTGCCCTATTTGCACAGGTTTTACGCCCCGGCCGATGCGCGCGTGGCCTTCTTGGCCGTGAAAGACATGGCCGCGCACTACGGCGGGCATGTGATAGGCATACCGCGCGATTCGGGTTTGCCCGTTTTGCAAGCACAAGATGGATCAGGTCCCCTGTGGCATCCGAGTCAGGCATGGGAGGCGATAACCGCCTATCGCAAGTACGCGGGGGCAAAGCACGCGATCTTGGCCTTTGGCGCGCCGGCCTTTTTGGCCGCAGAGGCTGCCGAGACCCTCGCGGCGTCCGGCATTCCAACCGATGTGTATGTCGTCAACGGGTTGCCCCTGCCGGATGGCGCGTTGGACGCCCTGCTGAAAAATTACGCGGGCATAGCGACCATTGAAGATGGCAAAATCGGCACCCCGGAAACGGGCCTGCGCGGATTCGCCGGGTTGGTGAGCACGGCTTGCAATGGCATTGCCCACGCGCATGTGGGCATCACGGACCCGCGCATCGCGCCATCAGAAGGACTCGAAAAAACATGGGCACACTTCGGCATTACCGCAGAGGCGTTGATTGAGGTGATAAGGCGGGAGACGTAAGAGGTAAGAAGGGAGAGGGGAGACCGCTCCGCCACTGCCCAAGCCAAAGCCGCGCAAAAAGCCACCATAGACGCCTTGGGTAGCAAAGGAGCCGTAATTCAACGCGGGGCATTTGACAACTCGCCCGTACCCGGAGAAGCCCCCAAGCTTCGGCAACACGGCGCCGAGTAAGTGCCACCCCAACAGGAGATCGCCGTGTCCGAAACCGTTAAGCCATTGATCGATGGGCTTTCGTTTTTCACCCGGCAAAAGGTCGCGATCAGCCGGTGGATGGACGCAAAGCGACCATTTTTTTCATTGGGTAGCCCATAATGCACGCGCTCGATTTTTGGAAAACCGTGACGATGGACCAGAGTCATTTTTTAGATCAGTTGATCGATTTGCTGACCGCGCACGAGATTGCGTATTGCGTGATCGGTGGGCAAGCTGTCAATGCCTATGCCGAGCCAGTGGTCAGCCTCGATCTCGATCTGGTCGTCGCCATAGCACATCTCGACCGGGCCGTGACCCTGCTAAAAGGGAATTTCGCACTCAAAAAATTTCCCCATAGCCTCAACGTGTACCAAGAGGGATCGGATTTGCGCGTGCAAATTCAAACCGATGCGCGATATTTTGATTTTCCAGACCGCGCTGAACCGTGCGAAATTCTCGGTCTCGAACTGCCGGTCGCCTGCCTTGAAGACACCTTGCAAGGCAAGATATGGGCCGCACTGGATGCGGATCGCCGAAGCAGCAAACGGCAAAAAGACCTCGCCGACATCGCACGCCTCATCGAAACCCACCCCTTTCTCCAATCGCAAGTTCCCGCGGAAATTCTCTCAAAACTGGTATAAGCATGGCAAGTCGGCACGCAGATTGGTTTCGGCAGGGACAGCGCGACCTAGCGCACGCCCGGCCGTGGGGTTCGGCATCGCGGACTACGACCGACAATGGCGCGTGACCGCGGGCGCGGGCGGAGGCACTTTGCTGGATTTTGGGCCGCACTGGGGCGAGCAAGTGATCGACTTGTTCGATATCGTCATGGTCTTTGACAATGGGGTGCGCGCACGCTCGGCCAAGGCCGATATTTCCCATTACGCACTGCCGTACAAGTGGATCGTTCTCGGCACAGAAGCCACGCTCGTGTGTGGACGTGGCGGCGCGGGCGAAGTCACCATCTACAATGCGAATTAAGAGTAGAAAGCGAGTAAGAAGCAAGCCGCGGTCAATCGCCCAAAGACATGAACGAGTAAGCCATCCTCTGATCGTACCCGAGACGCCATCGAGAGGTTTGTCTCTTGTTCAATCCAACTGAACAAGGCCGCTATCGGCTGTCGCATGCTCGAAACCGCCCGAGAAAAGTCTTTTTCGGCCTCGGTCAGGCTTTCTTGCCCCTTCTTTCGCTTCACCGGCGTCTCGAAGATCAGGTTCTGCTCCTTGCCAAGTGTGTCTTTTAAGGGCTGATCGGCGTAGATTTTATCGCCGTAGAGGTGTCCAGTTTCTCAAAGCGAGCGAATAGCCTGCGTTAGGCCAACAGCGATGCAATGACGAAAGGGTGGCTAACCACTGATGGTTTTACCCCACAGTTTGGTAGGGCTTCCACGATTCGCCTGTGGCGGCGGCTTGGCGTTCCAATTCGCTGCGCCAGCCAATGACGGTTCCGGCTTTAATGTGCTGGATGTCAAACGCCGGGTAACGGTCCTCGAGCGTATCGCCCAGTTTTTTCGTTTCGGCCCAGCGGTCCCACGCGGTTTTCATCCATTCGTGTGGCAAGGCTTCGCGCACGGTAGGGTTGAGTTGCCACGCATGGCGCACGTCTGACACGGAGGGTTCTCCCGTGAACGGGCCTGACCACTTTGACCAGCCGATAGACAAGGTGTTGCGCTCGCGGTCGGGGACTGTGTGTCCCGTGTGGATGGTCGTCCCGTTGCGGATGAGGGCTTCTCCTGCTTTGAGGCGAATGGCGACTTGGTTTGGCAACGGGTCTTCGCCGTTCCAACTCGGGGTGTGCGGGACGCCTTGTTCCTTCATCGCTTTTGGCAAGAGCACGTCGTGCTCAAACCGGGTGCGCCATCGGTTGTGGCTACCGGGGATGAGCTCGTGACATTCGTCGTCGGCCAATGCCAAGAACATGCTCACGCCGTTCCGCTGTGTGAGGGATTTTGCGTTGTTTGCGCGGATTTCTTTCCAGCGACGTTTTTCGACCTCTTCGGAATACGCCTCCGGGCCTTCCCCACGCACTTCCCGCTGTGCAAAGTAGGGTTTCCCGGTGCCCCACCACGTCACGTCTCTGTGCCAACTGAGTTTGTTCTCGCGTTGCCGGGGGTTGCACCACAGCAACAGGCCACCCAAGGTCATGTCTTCTGGCTGAAGCCCGTGACACCACGAGGAGACGAAGTCGAGAAAATCCGGCGACCCGTGGAACTCGGCAAAACAAGGCTCTCCAAAAGCGGGATGGATGAGGCCCCGAATCGCCCACGGCTCGTCATTGCCCGTGCGATGCACATAACCCTTCGAACAGTCAATTTTGTCATAGCCATTCTCGGGCGCGCACGCCTCGATCACGCGGCGACCCGCTTCGCGCAAAACCGGGATCCACGGGTTATCGACAAAGTCGGTGATGATGACAAACCCGTGTTCCTTCAAGTGAGTCAACCGCTCTGGCGTGGCCCCAGGTGCCGCGAGTTCCGGCTTGGCGTCTGCAAAGGCGGTGGCGCGGTAAGACTCAGACATAGGTGCTTGAACCTTGTTCATCGTGACTCCTTTCGCCCCATGCACTGCGGGCAATCGCGAGGTTGATAGGTCGGGTTTTCCGAGCATGTGTTTTGGTAGTGTAACAGATTTTGTTCTGTTGTCAATGATTTGCGGTTCCATCGTTGTTGCGTGTCCCGCCTCTATCAGAAAGATTGACAAGGGGCAGGCTGAAGCGTAATATAGGGCTATCGAATTGTCCAATTACCAAACAGGCCGTAAAGCCCCTGCCCTTGCGACTGCGGTTTTGAAGCGGATCGCGATTTGAACGCGGCGATCAACCAGAGTCTGCATTTGTAGCGAGTTTAGGCGTGTCTGAGTGGAAACCGCTCGGGGTTTGAACTCGAAACGCGCAGTAGCGGTGAGAGGAGAATAACGTGGCGAAGGTGTCGATTGTGGAGTTGGCGTTGGCGGGCAAGCGCGTTTTGGTGCGCGTGGATTTTAATGTGCCGCTCGAAGATGGACAGGTCGCGGATGATACGCGCCTCCGAGCGGCGTTGCCCACCATTCGGCATATTTTAGACGCGGGGGGAAAACCCGTGTTGATGTCGCATTTGGGCAGGCCCGAGGGCGCGGTCGTCCCCGAGTTGTCGCTCAAACCCATCGCCGAATCCCTGCAACTCCTGCTCGGACGCGAAGTGGTGCTAGCGCCCGACTGCGTGGGCGAGGCAACGATTGATGCGGTGAAACGCGCGCCCGAGGGGTCGGTTGTGTTGCTCGAAAATTTGCGCTTTCACGCCGACGAAGAGGCCAATGCGCCGGGCTTTGCCACGCAGTTGTCCGAATTGGGCGATGTGTATGTCAACGATGCGTTTGGCACGGCCCATCGCGCCCATGCCTCCACCGAGGGCGTCACGCATTATTTTTTTCACTGCGCCGCGGGTTTGTTGATGCAAAAGGAGTTGGACTATCTCGGCGCGGCCTTGACCGAGCCGGCGCGGCCTTATGTCGCGGTTATGGGCGGGGCAAAAATTTCCGGAAAAATTGACGTGATTGAAAATTTGTTTTCAAAAGTCGATACCCTGCTCATCGGCGGGGGCATGGCATTTACGTTTTTTAGGGCAATGGGCTTGGAAATCGGCAAGTCCTTGTTGGAGGAAGATCGGATTGCGGTCGCCGCCGACTTGCACAAACGCGCAGAGGCCGAAGGCGTGACTCTGATCTTGCCCACCGATACGGTCGTGGCATCCGAGATGGCCGAGGGCGTACCCGTCCAGGTCGTGCCCCGAGATCGCATTCCCGCAGACATGGAGGGGTTTGACATCGGGCCTGAAACGCGACAGCGATTTTCCGATGTGGTCCTAAATGCCAAAACAGTGGTGTGGAACGGGCCGTTGGGCGCGTGCGAGATTTACTCATTTTCCAAAGGGTCGCGCGCGGTTGCCAAGGCACTGGTCACAGC
This sequence comes from Candidatus Latescibacterota bacterium, assembly GCA_965204745.1. GTDB lineage: Bacteria > Latescibacterota > UBA2968 > UBA2968 > UBA2968 > VXRD01. The sequence continues at coordinate 5,140,923 of OZ242010.1, read as the reverse complement.
GACCGAGCAGGGCGCGACGACGATTGTCGGCGGCGGGGAAACCGCGGCTGCAATGGCAGATTTTGGCGTGGCAAAAAAATTGAGCCACGTTTCGACCGGGGGCGGGGCTTCGCTGGCGTTTTTAGAAGGCAAGCCCTTGCCCGGCGTGGTCGCGCTGTCGGATAGAGAAGACGATGAAGCATAGCGTTGGAGACGGATGCGTCCCAAATTTTGAAAGGATGTTGCGATGCGAACGCCATTTGTGGCGGGCAATTGGAAACTCAACAAGACGGCCGATGAGGCCGAAGCCCTGGCGCGATGCGTGGTGGATGCCGTAGCCGGGATAACCGGCGTGGATGTGGCGATTTGCCCACCCTTTACGGCATTGGAACGGGTCGCCCAAGTGGTGCGCGGCACGCCTGTCGGATTGGGCGCGCAGAACGTGTATTGGGAAGCCGAGGGGGCGTTCACGGGCGAGGTGTCTGCGCCCATGTTGTTGACTTGCGGGTGTGAATACGTTATATTAGGGCACTCGGAACGCCGGCAGTTTTTCGGCGAAACAGACGAGACCGTAAACCGCCGCTTAAAGGCTGTCCTGCATGCTGGACTCAAACCGATTGTGTGCCTTGGCGAGTCTTTGGATGAGCGTCAGGCCGACAAAACCGAGCAAGTGGTCGAGACGCAACTGCGGGGCGCGCTCAGTGGAATTTCCGCTGACGACGTGCGGGGCATCACGCTGGCTTACGAGCCTGTGTGGGCCATTGGCACGGGCCTGACCGCAACGCCAGACCAAGCCGAGGCCGTGCATGCGTTTCTCCGCCAAGTGTTGACCGATCTTTATCGCGGCGAGGTCGCACGAGCGGTTCGCATTCAATACGGCGGGTCTGTGAAGCCCGACAATGCGGCGGCGTTATTTGCCCAAAACAATATCGACGGCGGCCTGATCGGCGGGGCTTCATTGGATGCCGCCGCGTTTGCCGCCATTGTGAAAGCGGCTGGATAGAGGATGATATGGAAATTTTTCTTTTGGTCGTTCACGTTCTGGTTTGTGCGGTTCTCATTTTGGTTATTTTGATGCAGCCCGGCAGAAGTGGTGGGTTGTCCGGCGGTGCGTTTGGCGGCATGGGCGGGGGCACGTCGATGTTTGGCGGCGGTGGCGCCGTGCCTTTCCTGGCAAAAGTGACGACGTATGTGGGCATCATTTTCGCGCTGACCTGTATTGGGCTTTGGTACGCGGGCCGCACGACGGATTCCGCACCGTCAACGGCTGCCGAGCGGTTGATGGAACAAGGGCAAGTGCCCACACAGCAAATCCCTCAGCCTTTGGTCTTCCCGCAAAACGAGACCACGCCCGCAGAGGGCACAACGCAAACAGCACCCGCCGATAGTAGCACCGCGCCATGAGTTTTGTGCCGAAGTGGTGGAATTGGTAGACACGCTGTCTTGAGGGGGCAGTACTCGAAAGGGTGTAGGGGTTCGAATCCCCTCTTCGGCACCAAAAAACAAGGGCTTGTGATCTTCATCGCAAGCCCTTTTCTATACGTGAAATAGCGCGAGTTGTTGGGGATTTTGTTTTTTCCAACATCGGAGGCGATCATGAGATGGAATATACGCTGGCGCGCAAACGGGAATCGCGTCTATATCGTCCTCATCGTCGCCTATCTCGTGCTGACCAGCGGTTTTGGATATCTGGGGTACCTGGAGAATATCGAACGGCGGATCAGAGGAAACGACAGCGTCTATTATTACAGTTATCTCCGCTCTGCGTTTTTTGATCGCGATCTAAATTTTGAAAACGAATGGGCGCACTTTTACGGCGCCTCAGAAAATAGCCCGTATCCTGTCAATGTGTTCTCGATTGGTCCGGCAATTTTATGGACGCCGTCGAGTAGTGGACGGATCGCTACTCCCCAATCCCCAATTCCCACAGCGCGCAGGCAATGGCGAATGCGATATAGACCAGTGATGTGAACGGGCGTTATTTGTACAGCAAAAAGCGGGCACTGTTGTGTACCCGCTTTTTTCGTTTTGCTGTGGACTCGTCTAATAATTGTAGCCCCGCTCGTCGTGGAGCGCGATGTCGAGGCCTTCGGTTTCTTCGGATTGTGAGACGCGCAAGCCGACGATGGCATCGACGATTTTGAGCAAGACGAAGGACAGGACCGCGCAGTAGGCGATAGTGAAAACCACGCCGACGAGTTGGACAAAAAATTGCCCGCCGATGGAATCGGCACTAAGCCCCTGCCCGCCGAGGCTTTCGGAGGCAAAGATGCCGGTGAGCAGCGCGCCCACAATGCCGCCAATGCCGTGAACGCCGAACGCGTCGAGGGAATCGTCATAGCCCATAGCGCGCTTGAGGCTGGTGGCTGCCCAGAAGCAGAGGATGCCCGAGGCGAGTCCGACGACAATCGCGCCCATCGGCCCGACGCTGCCCGAAGCCGGGGTAATCGCGACGAGGCCGGCGACCGCGCCTGTAACCGCGCCCAAGATGCTGGGTTTGCCATGCTTGATCCATTCGGCGATCATCCAGCCCAGCGTTGCAGATGCGGTGGCAACTTGGGTGACGAGCATCGCCATGCCGGCCGCGCCATCGGCAGCGACCGCACTGCCCGCGTTAAACCCAAACCAACCGACCCACAACATCGACGCGCCGATCACGGTGATGGTCAAGCTGTGCGGGGCCATCAGGGTATCGGGATAGCCCTGGCGTTTGCCGATGACGATGCAGGCGACGAGCGCGGCAACACCCGCGTTGATATGCACAACCGTGCCCCCTGCAAAGTCGAGCACGCCCATGTCGCCGAAGAAGGACCCGTCACCACTCCACGCCATGTGGCAAATCGGCGCATAGACGACGATGGACCAGAGAACGGAAAACAAAATCATGGCCGAGAATTTCATGCGTTCTGCAAACGCGCCCACGATCAGGGCCGGGGTGATAATCGCAAAGGTCATTTGGAACGTAATGAAGACCGTTTCCGGGATGGTGCCCGACAAACTGCTGGCCGTCACGCCGGATAAGAACATCGTGCCCAACCCACCCACAAACGAGTGGAGGGTCACTTTGCCGGCCTCCATGCCGTCTGTGTTGAACGCGAGGCTGTAGCCGATGATAACCCAGACCAGCGTCATAATGGCGGTGAGGGCGAAACATTGCATGAGCACGGACAAGACGTTTTTGGTCCGCACCAAGCCGCCGTAGAAGAGCGCGAGGCCGGGGATGGTCATAAACAGCACCAAGGCGGTTGAGGTCAGCATCCAAGCGGTGTCGCCCGAACTGAGTTCGTCTTCGGCAAAGGCGATGTTGGGCAAGGCCAGCAACAATGCCGCGCCGACGAGCAGGGTAAAGATGTTATGGCGTTTGATCATCGTGTTCTCCTATTGAGATGAAGGGTGGTACCTTACAGCGCGTCTGGCCCGGTTTCGCCTGTGCGAATGCGAACGGCCTGTCCCAAATCCATGACGAAAATTTTCCCGTCGCCCACATTGCCGGTTTTGGCGGCGTTTTCAATCGCATCGATGGCGCGGTCGACCACGTCGTCAGCGATGGCGATCTCCAACTTGACTTTGGGCAAAAAATCGACGACGTATTCGGCACCGCGATAAACTTCTCGATGCCCTTTTTGGCGTCCAAAGCCCCGTGCCTCGGTGACGGTCATGCCTTGGATGCCGATGTCGCCCAATGCTGCGCGCACATCGTCCAGCTTGTGCGGCTGGATGACTGCTGTGATGAGTTTCATCTGAACTCCTCCCTAAAATGGTTGGGGTGGCGTAAATTGACGGGCAGAAATATATCGGGTGGATATTTCTTTGCGGTTTCTTGGCTATTAAATGCGTATTAAGTTCCCGCACCGCCCAACCCCCCTTCGGTGAGAGGGGAGACGGAAGAGGTGAGACCGCCCCGCCACCGCCCAAGCAATCAGCGGTCAGCGCGAACTTGGAGGCCGAAAGCTCATGGCTAAAAACATCGATTTGCCGTATATTGTTCGCGTTGTGAACACGCGATTCAGCGGGAGGATATGTGGGGAAGCGTTTGGAATTGAAATACAAATTGCACGATCAATACGCGGTTCAGGCTTATGACAATGCGGATGTGTGGGCCGGGAACATGGCGGTTGCGTTGGATGGTCTGTGGTACGGGCCGGCGATGGCGCGGGCGTTTTTGCAGCGCGATGGCGCGGTTGAAGCGCGGGTTCACGCCGAGTTGTTTGTCGCGGGGATGGATTTGTCCGCGTGTCGCGCTGGCGATATTGACGTCCGGTTGTGGACCGATGCGAATGAGCGCGGCTTTGTGGATGAGCGCGGTCAGTTTTGCACGGGCGCGGGTTTTCATGTGCCCATGCATCTCGTCGTGGATCGGGCGGGCGTTCCCGTGCTTTCCGGGAATAATTTGGCGTTTGAATCGGACGTGATTCCGATTGAGCAGACGGGTGTGTTTCACTATACGGTCGAGTTTTCTGCGGATGAGAAGCCCTGGTCAGATGCGGCAAAGGCGTGGCTTTCGGTCGATGATATTGCGTTGAACCGGGATGGCGTCATCACCATCAGCCCAGAGCGGATTCGCCAGTGCCCTTCGATTACGGAGGTGTGCGTGCGAAAAGTGGGGGCGCGCATCGACGCGGATGGGCAATTTGTGAGCGGCAGGTTTTGCGATGTGACCGCGCGTCTCGAGGATATAACGACGGATGTGGTGTATTTGCTGCCCTTTTTTGAACCGGGGTTTGGCGATTTGCACACGGCTTGCGATGTGCGTAAAGGCGCGCTGGGCAGTGTGTATGCGGTGCGGGATTTTTTTCGGATCGATCCCGCGCTGGTCACACCGCCAGAGGAGGTGGATCTGCTCGCGCTGGTGGGCGAGGGATTGATCGTCGATCTGGATTTGCAGACCTCGTTGCACGAGCGGCAGTTGTTGCGATTGCGTAAAGTCGATGATTTTAACCATTTTCGCACGTTTAAGGAATTGGTCGATTGGACTGGGCGCGACGCGCTGGTGCAGTTGGTCGGGCGTGCGGAATTGCGCCAACTCACGCGCCGGGCACACGCCTTGGGCAAGCAGGTGATTTTCGATTTGGTCCTGATGCAGACGAGCCGGGATTGTCCGCTGATCGCGCAACGCCCGGATTGGTATGTGATGGATGAGCGCGGACGGCCCAAAATTCATCAGATCGCCTGGTTGGAGTATTCGGATGTGGCATTGCTCAAGTTGCGGTTCAACAAGCCCTTGCAAAATTATCTGTCGGGCATCGCGCCGTTTTGGATGCGGACGTGCGATTTGGACGGGGTGCGGATCGACGCGAGCCAAACCGTGGATCGGCCGTTTTTGAAGCAGATCAAAAACCGCATCAATGCGGTCAAACCCGACGCGATTGTGGTGGGCGAAACCCTGTGCGAGATGGGCGAAGCCGCGGATGTGCCCGTGGATATGATCTACGCCTTGCTGGTGGATCTTCATCGAGACGCGGAATACGGCAGCCAGTATGTCGAGTTTTTAGAGCACCTGTTTGGCGCGTTCGCCCCGCGCACGGTGGCAATGGCCTATTTTGAAAATCACGACAGCCCGCGCGCGACGAAAATTTGGCGAGAACGCCATGAGGAGCGCGGCATAGCGCAGGCCCGCGCGATGGCACTGTTGCGAAATATCCAGTGTTCGCTGATCGATGCGACTGCGGGCACGGCGCGGTGCGTGAATTTGGCCTACGCGCTGGAATGGGGTTCGGAATGGGGCGAAGAGGCACGCACGGATTTTGAGATGCCCACGTTGTTGCATCCCGAATGGGCACAGCGAGAACCCGAAGCCCTTGCCGCATACCGGGCGTTGCGCGAATTTGTCGGGCGAGAGGATGCGTTGCGAACCGGGCATATTTACTTTTTTCGCCATGTCGATCCCGAAGACCGGGTGCTCGCTTATGCGCGTTATACGCGGCGTTCTGGGCTGTTGGTGGCGCACAATTTGGATCCGCAATCCGCGCGGGAAATCGTCTGTCCGATAGATCACTTGCCGGATGTTTTGTTGGACCGTATCGATCTTGCGCCGGTGTACGATACGTATCGATTTACAGCAGATCGCGCCGCGCCGATCAGGGTCGCGCTCGGGGAGCGCGGCGTGTCCATGAGGTTGCAACCCCTTCAAAGCGCGGCGATAAACTTGTTGTTCAAAAGCGGGTGATAGTCGTTTATTGAGGCCATGTGTCCGTGCTCGCCCAAGGGGTAGATGACAAAAATTCAAAAGGAGAAAGTCTTGCACGTTCTCGTAACAGGTGCCGCGGGATTTATTGGGTTTCATCTTTCCAAGCGATTGCTCGAGATGGGGCATTCGGTGGTCGGGGTGGACAATGTGAACGATTATTACAGCACGCAACTGAAGGAAGACCGCGTGGCGATGTTGAGGGAGATGGAGCGGTTCAAATTTGTTCGCCTGGACATTGAAGACGAAGAGGGGATGGCAACCCTTTTTCGCAAAGGGAACTTTTCCCATGTCGTCAATCTGGCCGCGCAGGCGGGCGTGTTCTACAGTCTGGAAAATCCCTCGGCCTTTATCAAAAGCAATGTGCTGGGTTTTCTCAATATTTTGGAGGGATGCCGGCATTGCGGTGTGGAACACCTGGTCTATGCGTCGTCGAGTTCGGTTTATGGCTTGAACACCACCACGCCCCATGGCGTTCACCAAAATGTGGATCATCCGGTCAGTTTGTACGCCGCGACGAAAAAAGCAGATGAACTGCTGGCGCATACGTATAGCCATCTGCACGGCATTGCGACGACGGGATTGCGCTTTTTTTCCGCGTATGGCCCATGGGGGCGTCCAGATGCGGTTGCGTACTTGTGGACCAAAGCCATTTTGGAAGACCAACCGGTCAAAGTTTTTAACTATGGCAAAAATCGTCGCAGCTTTACTTACATCAGCGACATTGTCGAAGGCGTGGTTCGCACCCTGTTAAAGCCCGCAGAGCCAAATCCCGAGTGGCGTGGGCAAAATCCGGATCCGGGGTCGAGTTCAAGCCCGTATCGCATTTACAACATCGGCAATCGCAAGGTCGTTGAGTTGGTTCATTTTCTCTCCATCTTGGAGGATCTATTGGGCAAAAAAGCCATTCGCGTGGATTTGCCTCCACAACTCGGGGATGTGCCGGACAATGCGGCAGAGGTGTCGGACTTGGTGCGAGATGTGGGATACAATCCCACAACGCCTATCGAAACCGGACTCGCAAATTTTGTCGCCTGGTACAAAGCCTATCACAATAACGCGGGAGCGGGTTATGAGTGCAGTGACGGAGTATCCCACATGGGCGGATCGGATTGACGAGGAGATGCCGCTGGCGTCATGCGATCCGGATGGCATTTTGGACAAGTTGGATCTGACGGGTTTGGCCGCGGCAAAAGCGGATGATCGACTGGGCGCGCTCGCGGCGTTGCGCGATCATTATCGGGCGAAGTATCCCCTGGCGGAGGTGTCTGGGGCGGTTGATTTGGAGACTGCGGATAATATCTGTCAGCGCGTTATCCAATGGGGGCCGTATGAAGCGGCAAAGTACGGCGAGGATTTCGATTGGGAATGGGACCCGCGCGGCGACATCGAGTGGGTCGCCGCGGTGTACCGGTTCTACTGGGCCGCGCCGCTGGCTCGGGCGTATGTTGCGACTCGGGATGAGAAATACGCCGAGGCGTTTGTCGCGTTGACGACCGATTGGATTGCAAAACACCCGTTGGAAAATCACACCGCGACGCATCCGGTTTACACGTATTGGAAGGGGTTTGCGTGGCTGGATATCCAAACGGGTATTCGGGCGACGAATATCTGTTCGGCGTTTCGCAGTTTGGTACACGCAGAGGCAGTTACGCCTGAGTTTCTCGGGGTGTTGCTGGCGAGCCTGTACGACCATCAGGTAAAGACCGCGCACATTCCCATGAGGGTGATCCACAACAAGGCCGTGTTTGAACAGCGCGGGTTTATCAATATCGCGTACGCGTTCCGGGAATTTCGGGAATCGCACGAATGGATGGCATTGGCCCTGGCCCGCGTGGAGGAAAATTTTCTGGCGCAGACGACGGGCGATGGGGTGCAACGCGAGTGGTCCTTTGGGTATCACCAAGGCGTGTTGCGCGATGCGGTGGAAATTTTTGGTCGCATGGACGCCTTTGGCATCGAGATTTCAGACGCCTTTCGCACGTGCGTGCGCTCGATGTACGATTATATTTTTTGGATCGCGTCGCCGGATTTGGGCGCGCCGATGTTCGGCGATGGGTCGCGTCCGATCAAAGAGACGGATGATCGGTCAAAATGGCCGCTTTACGATTCGCTTGTCGAAGCGACCGATTTGTTGGGCGACCCCAAATACGCTGCGCGTGCCACCCTGAACCGCGCCCTGTTGCCCGAGCAAAAGAGCCGCGCCTTTCGAGAAGCGGGGTTGTACGCGATGCGCGACGACTGGGGGCCGGATCAAATTCACATGGCACTGCACTGTTCCCCGCCCGCGATTTCGAGCCACGATCAGCCCGATAATGGCACGTTTGAGTTGTACGCGTACGGACGTTGGTTGATGCCGGACACGGGGTTTTACACGTACGGGCACGATGCCGAAGGTCGCGCTTGGCACAGGCAGACGACCGTGCATCAAACCCTGACGTTGGATGGCAAAGACACGGCTGATGACGGTCGCCATCTCTTGTGGGCCTCGGAGGCGGAGGGCGATGTGCTGGTTGTGGAAAATGGGGCGTATCCCAACTTGATCCACCGGCGTTCGGTGTGGTTTGTCGACCGGCGGTTTTTCGCGTTTTTGGATGAGGCGATAGGCGATGCAGAAGGGCAGTTGGATTTGCATTTTCAATTCGCGCCGGGGGATGTGGTGCTCGATGCGGCGGGCAAGCGGGCGTTGACGCAATTTGACGATGCCAATGTGCTGGTGCAGGCCGCGGGGAATTGCGCGGCGTCAGTGGTCGAAGAAGAGGGTTGGTTCGCGTGGACTTATGGCTCGCGTGTGCCGCGCAAAGCCTTTCGCTTCGCGCTTAAAAATCACGCGCCCACCGGGTTTTTGACTGTGGTCGCGCCCTATCGCGGGACGAGTGTTCCCGAGGTTTCAGCCGAATTGCCCGAGGCATTTCGCGCAGGCGATGACCGCGTGGAATTGACCGTTGATTTTAAGGGAAAAACGCGACACCTCGGTCGAGACTTGTCTTCTGGCGAGGCATGGATGTATTAATACGAGGAGTTTTTGATGATTCACGACAATGTCGAATTTCACAATGTGGGCGAATTGCGGGCCGTTGAGGGGCGCGCAGGGTTGCGGGTGCAGCGCGTGCCCGAAGCGGTGCGGCTGTGTTTGAACCCCGGCGCGCAGGATCGGATGTTGAGTCCGGCCGGGGCGGAAATCCGCTTTGTGAGCGCGGGCGATGAGGTCGATGTGACGCTGTCGAGTCCGGGGGGATCGGCTGAAGTCATTCCGTTTTTTGGCCCCTTTCAAGGCCGCGAGCGATTTCAAATTGGGAAAGAGCCGAGGACCTTGACCCTGACCTATCCCGAGCGGTTGCGGGCAATCGAGGCACACGCCTTGCAGGGCTTGCACTTTTCGACCGATGTGTGGCGGTTGACCCTGCGAAATACGAGTTTGCACTATCACGGTATTCAAGGCGAAGGGGTGCGCCCGCCCACTGCGGAGGAATTGCCAAAGTTGCGGTATTTGAGCTATGGCACGTCGATTACGCACGGCGCGTCTGCCACGGCCATGCATTTGACTTATGTGAGTCAGGTGGCCTGGCGTTTGGGCGCGGATCTGATCAATTTGGGCGTGGGCGGGTCCGCGTATTGCGAACCCGAGTTGGCCGATTATATTGCTGCGCGAGGCGATTGGGATGTGGCGACGCTGGCTTTGTCCGTGAATATGGTCGGTTCGGGATTTTCCTTGGCGGAATTTTCCGACCGCGTGACGTACATGGTCAAGGCGGTTGCCGGCGCGAATGCGGCCCGCCCGGTGGGGTGCATTACGATCTATCCGCATTTTCGGGATTTTTGCGGCGATGCGGACGAGCGCGACAAGACCGCGTCCTTCAGGCAGGCATTGCGCGAAGCCGTAACCGGTTGCCCGCACGCGAATGCCCATTTGATCGAAGGGCCGGAGATGCTGAGCAATATCGGCGGGCTGACCGTGGATCTGATTCATCCGGGGGATCACGGCATGATCGAGATGGGAGAGCGCGTCGCAAAAAAATTGAGCCTCTTGCTGGCTTAGGACGCGCAGGTTGGATGGCGTTTTTCAAAAGAAAGGATAAACCATGAGTACGATGACGGCAGAAGTCTATCGGGCATTTCGCGCGGCGGGCGTGGATGAAGATATCGCCGCGGCCGCGGCTTCGGTCATTCCCTACAAGGATGATTTGGAGGACTTGGCGACTGAGCAAGACATGGTCGAGTTGCGAGCCGAAGTGCAGACAGAGGTCGCAGCGGTGAAAGTTGAGGTGGCCGAGTTGCGCTCCGAGATGAAGCAAGAAATCGCAGAGTTGCGCTCCGAGATGAAGCAAGAAATCGCAGAGTTGCGCTCCGAGATCAAACAAGAAATCGCCGAGTTGCGCTCCGAGATCAAACAAGAAATCGCAGAATTGAGGGGAGATATGGCTGTGTTGCGCTCTGAGATGAAGCAAGAAATCGCAGAATTGAGAGCCGAGATGAAGCAAGAAATCGCAGAATTGAGAGCCGAGATGAAACGAGAAATCGCAGAATTGAATCAAAAGGTCGCAAAATTGCAACAAGAGGTCACAGGGTTAAAACGAGAAGTGGCAGAGGTGAAGCAAGAAGTGGCAGAGGTGAAGCAAGAAATGGCAGAAGTGAAGCAAGAAATGGCAGAAGTGAAAGTTGAGATGGCGGAAATGAAGGCGGAGATGAAGCAAGAAATGGCAGAGATGAAGTCTGAATTGAAGTTGTTGAAAGTCGTTTTCGGGCCTATCATCATCTCTCTTTTGTTGGCTATTTTGGGGGTTGGGATCAAGTTGGTTTTATCATCAGGCGCGACGCCTTGATGAATTGAACGCGCAAAAAACAAAAAGCCCGACGGATGGATTGTCCGTCAGGCTTTTGTCGTTGATGGCTGAGGATTCTTAAAACAGACCCCAAAGAATGTAGAGAACGATTGCCGTGCCTGCCAAGGCGCCGCCATAACAGAGAAAGGGCAGGACGCCTGCGAGGTTGCGGAGGCCGAGTTCGACCAGAGTGAATCGGATTCGGTGGGCCGCGTGGAAGAGGGGGAAGATGAGCAAGACGCAGAGGTAGAGTTTGACGAGCGGATTTTGGAGCAGTGCTGTCAGGCGGTCATGGGACAGCAGATCCGGGTCTATCCAGCCGAGGGGGATCAACACGCCGCCCAGCAAGATGTGGATGGGCACCAAGAGTGCGGCAATCACCCCGCCTTGCGAGAACATCCCCCACCAAAACGGTTCGCTTTTGTGTTCTTTGTAATTCACGGCTATCTCCTCGGTCTAAAGCGTTAAAAAAAGGTAGGCGACGACAAGCGTCGCAACGAGCCATCCGCCATAAGCCCCCAATGCGATGAAAATGGGCGGCAGGGTCTTTTTGCCAATTTTCAAGATACCAGGCCCGGCCGCCTGCATTTTGGCGGTCAGTCCCAGCCAAGTCCAACTGTGGTACAGGGCAAAGAGCAAGGCGATGACGTGAAAGACGATCCACGGTGCCGAGGTGAGGGATTCGCGGAACGCATCGTGTGCGTCAGGCCCCTGGGTCAGGCGGTAGATTTCGATAGTAAAGAGCACGACGTACAGGGCGACGAACACGCTCGTGAGTTCGCGGATCATGAACATGAAGTACCTGCGGTTGTGCAACCACCACGTCTTGGACATGGGGCGCGTATGGGTTTTGGTTTCGGAGTTGGGCGTCATGGTTTGTTTCCCCAGGGCATGAGAAGCGATTTGAAGCGGTTGGTGGTGGTTGCCACTTTGGTTTGTTGAATGGCTTCTGCGGGATCGACGTGTTTGGGACACACCACAGAGCATTCGCCGATGTACGTACATTCCCAGATGCCTTCCTTGCTGGCAATGACGTGGTGCCGCTGTTGCGCGCCTTCATCTCGAGAATCGAGATTGTAGCGATGGCCGAGCGCGATGGCCGCCGGGCCGATGAAGTCGTGTTCGAGGCCGTACACCGGGCATGCCGCATAGCAGAGCATGCAGTTGATGCACTGGCTAAATTGCTTGTAATCCTTGAGTTGATCCGGCGTTTGGCGGTATTCGCCCTCAGACACGGGCTTTTCCTCTTCTCGAATGAGCCACGGCTTGACCGCTTTGAGTTTGTCCATAAAGTCGGTCATGTCGATGACGAGATCGCGGACGATGGGGAAGTTGACCAGGGGCTCCACGCGGATTTCGTCGGGATAATAGTCGCGCAACATCGCCGCGCAAGTGAGCTTGGGTTCGCCATTGACCATCATGCCGCAACTCCCGCACACGCCCATTCGGCAAGACCATCGAAACGAAAGCGTGCCGTCGATGTGGTCTTTGATGTGGTTGAGCGCGTCGAGAACGACCCAGTCGTCCCGAAATTCAACCTCGTACGTCTGCTCGGTCGGCGCGTCCTCTTCCTCCGGACGATAGCGCAACACCGTGATTTTTATGGTCTTGAGATCGCTCATAAACGTTCCTCGTTGAGGTGCAAAGTGATGGGAGTGGCAATGCTGGCGTCAGTCGGCCGAGTCGCATTGCTTTTCGATTAGGTCAATTACGGTTAGGGCATTTTGATAATATCGGCGAATCGAGACATAAGTGATATTCGCGTTTTCGCCATGTGCAATCTGATTTCTGTTCGCTATGATGCTGTCAATTGCATCCTTTGATTCGCCTTCGGTTGCGGTTTTCAGTTCGTCTGCCCAAGTGGAACGAAAGGAACCCAACACTTGTAATATTTTCTTCATGTTGGGATTTTGAAACTGATTCAACTGGCGTTCAACGTAGTTGGCTACGGGTGGCGCAGCCTGCTTCTTGGCGTATTCGACGAGAATTGCGCGAACCGAAATTTCAATAAATCCAGAGACCCTGACGCATAAATATCTCGCCCAGTGAGATTGGAGTTCGAGGTCTCCAGAAAATTCATTGACCCGATCAAATAAGTCATCAAGGCGTGCTTTGGCTTGAACAGCGGTTCGATTTTTCATGGGACATTGGAAAATGCGTCAATTGCTAAGCCGAGCCTCGTATTGACTATCTTTGTATGTGCCGTGCCACCGGAAATTACTTCGCGGTAATTCTCGTTTTTCTTTAGGGATTCGTATTGTGCCTTTAGCACTTTACCATTTTGAATATCGCCTCGTTCCAATCTGTGCGCGATGCCCACGGCGACAGAATCGAAAACCGCCGCAGTAAATCTGTTGTTATCCGATTTGAAGGCATGAGATCCTAAATGGGTATAAGCGGTTTCCATCGCGTTTTCAAAAACCCGTCTAATTTCTCCTTCTGACTGTGTTTTCAAATGCCTGTTATGGCCCATGTACTCGTTCAAGAATCGCTTCAAGGGACTTTTGTAATTTTTTCGATTGAAGTACATCGCCAAGAATCTGAGAATGAGTTCACGGTCTTTCATTCTTTTGTCAACATTGCCGAAGAGTTCGCGCCATGTGCTATTCTCATTGAGCTTTTGCAACAAATCATTAAATGGGCCGTAGTACATTGCCGCGCGAATTTCCTGTGGAGACAATTGCCTGCCGCCCGTATTTAGTCGCTCAAAGATCTGATAAACGCTGCTATTGTCATCCGAAGGCTTATCTTGGCGGAAGATGGTCGCATGCAAGATGGAATTGTCGAGTGTGCGGCGATCTGCGGATTCGAGTGAAGCATAAGTCTGCTTGGAGAATCGGGAATCCAAGCCGGTCAGAACAAACTTTCTTTCGTCGACAAATTTTTCTTCATAAAAATAACGAAGACTCTGCAATCGCTGTTGCCCATCGACAACCATTAACCTTTTCGTGTCTTCTTCTTCTGACAGGAATATACCCGGCACCGGCAGGCCGAGCAACAAAGACTCCACAAATTTCGACGCCATTTTCGCGTCCCACACGAACTCGCGTTGGAAAGACGGAATAAGAATATCATCCCGCTGAAGTCGGCTAACGAGACTATCAACTGTGAAATCGGCCCCGTAACTCGTTATCGAATATTCGGGTATGATTTCTTCAGCCGAATCGTCTTCTACATCCTCAACAATCGTCTCATCCAATTCTAGGGCCATTGTGACACCTCCTAAATCTCACTACAGCAATTCAATTTGGTATCAGTGCATGTTTTATGGCGTTCGGCGTCCTAATGTTCTGTTCTACACCTTGTGAGGATCCCAATAGTCCAGCGCGAATCGAACAATCTCATCTCCTCTCCGACAGATTGACTCGTTATCCCATCGCTTTGTTTCCGGGTTGAGAAAATCACTCAACTCGTTTTGCGTCTTGAGCGGAGCTTTGCGGAAATAATTTTGGTCTTTGTACTCAAAGGGGTGGTTCCCTTTGCTGCTGTTCGCAGACTGAGGGTCGATTGTCAAATTCCCGATGGCGTGGAGCGACTCCTTTTGAAACTGTTCGGTCATCTCTGGCCGGATTGATTCAGCCTCAACAACCTTGCTTTCTCGAGGGTTCTGCGGGATGATATGCTCAATGGAAAATCTCGTCCTCGGATCGCGGCTGACAAACTCATCATTGGACATGGGAGAAAATTTTGGTTGCTCGTTCGTCCTGAGATGATTCTCGTATTTCCAAAAGAAATATCGCTGATCATCGCGACCTACTTCTCTGTAAAAGTAGGGTGACAATAAATAGCCCCGAAACTCGTCATCATTGCAGTGGTAATCAACAAACCACCTGAGACCATTGATGAGTCCCTCGAAATTTCCGTTAAAGTCCCGAGCACGTCTATACATATCCTCACGTCCTGTATTTGAACGGCGTCTCCGAATACCGAAGACGCGGAAACAAATAATTTCGACCAATCGCGCAACCCGTTTGAAATTCTGTTTTCCATCCGAATCGTCGAGTTTATGGGTTTTGAGAAGCAAGGGATAAAACACCCCTGGGCGATTGAGGGCAAAAATATCGAGGAGATGTGGTTCTCTATTCAGGAGCAACTCCCTCATCTGCTCAAAACTTTCCCGCAATTCTCGGCTGTACCTGTCGATAAATTTCCTTGCCTCTAACTCATTGTCAATGACGAGGTTGTTCACTTTATTTTTTATCATCTGAACGTACCGTGAATACTGACGATTGCCCCGTGATTTCTCCCAATCTTCAAAAGCGATAAAGTGGTACTGCAAAATCGGATTTTCATTTTCTCCTACCCGATCTTTAATTGTCTCAAATTCACGATAGATTGCGCCAAATCGACTTTGGAGAGTATTGAGATCGGACTCGAGATTGTCATCGCCGGAAGCGAGGTAAGTTTTGTACATCAGAAAACTCTTGGTTTTCTCCAAATTGGTCAGTGATTTGCCTCGGTCATTGGTCGTCTCAAAAATCAGCGTTGCCTCAGCGGCATCTTCAACCGAATAGGTCAAGACCTTCGTGCGCTCAATTTTCTCGTTGAACTCCCGCAACGTTTCAGGCGGATATTCTTCGAGCCGTTGCTCGAGGTAATGCTTCGCGTTGAGCAACCGCTCTTGAGAAGGCGTTCGCACGCTATCTTTGGAGGTTGGGTTATCCTGCAAGATGTAGGACTGGAAGAAATCGTTATCGTCCTGCAAAACGCGGAGTTTGTATTTGCCGTGATACTGAATATATGTCTCTTTTAGAATGACAACATCTTCATGATCTTCAAGACGGTCGAGAAGGAGTTTCATGAAAATGATAAGCGTTGTGATGCGCTGTTGTCCATCCACGATGTCAATGTTCTCAAAACTACCCGATCTTCCCCTATTCTGAAAAAGAATGGTCCCAAAAAAGTAGTCCTTGTCGAGTTTCTGATTTTCTAAATCATCGACAAAGTCTTCGAGTTGCGGTTCTTCCCAAGCGTAAGCCCGCTGATACTGCGGGATATGAAAAATCGTTCTGCCATCAAACAAATCACTGATCGTTTTTTGTCCGTTTTCCAAGGGACACCTCCTTAACGGTTGCGGGGACTGACTACTGCCCACTGACCACTGACTACTGACTACTGGTTTCAGGGGCGGTGCGGGGACTGACTACTGACTACTGACCACTGACTACTGATTTTCACCAGAGCCACTGCCTGCGCTGCCATACCTTCTTCGCGGCCGATGAAGCCCATGTGTTCGGTGGTGGTCGCTTTGACTGAGATGCGCTGGATCGAGATGTCCAATGCCCGCGCCATGGTTTCGCGCATGCGTGAAATGTGCGGGGCCAGTTTTGGGCGTTGCGCGATGACGGTGGCATCTACGTTGATCAGCCGCGCCTGCGATTTTTTGAGGAGGTCGCCCACCCGTGCGAGCAGGATGAGACTCGAAATGTCTTTGTACGCGGGGTCTGTGTCGGGAAAGACCTGTCCGATATCGCCTGCGCCCAGCGCGCCGAGCACAGCGTCTATGACGACGTGGATGAGCACATCGGCGTCCGAGTGCCCGAGCAACCCTTTCTCGTGCGGGATATGCACGCCGCCCAAGATCAGGGGCCGGCCGGCCCCGAGTTGATGCGCGTCATAGCCCTGGCCGATTCGCAATGCGGGTGTTATGTCGCCTCGTTGTTCCAAGATATGCACTCCCAAGTCGAGGTCTCCGGGCGATGTGATTTTGATGTTGTCTCGTCGTCCGGGTACGATGACGACCTCCTCGCCCAGTCGCTCAACTAAGGCCGCATCGTCTGTGCCCACATAGCCCGATTCACGCGCTGATCGATGGGCGCGGCAGATTATCGCGCGGCGAAAGGCTTGGGGCGTCTGCACCGTGCGTAAGGTCGATCTATCCAAAGTTTCTGCGACTCGATCCCCGCGCACGCGCTTGATCGTGTCCGTGACGGCCGTGCCCAAGACCGCGGCGCCGCGGTCAGCCGCTGCGACGACTGCGGCGTTGATATCCTCGGGCCGCACATAAGCCCGTGCGCCATCGTGAACAGCAACCACACCCGCGGTTGCCGGAATGGCCCGCAACCCGCACGCCACGGAATCCTGCCGTTTTGCACCGCCGGGCACCACAGCGACGACTTTGGGAAATCGCGGCCCGCCAAATTGTTCTCGACAGGCATCGACACGCTCGCGGCCCACGACGAGTATGACGCGATCAATGCGGTCAGCGCGTTCAAATGCGGTCAGGGTCCACGCCAATACGGGTCGCCCGGCAAGGTCGAGAAATTGCTTTGGGATGTCTGTCCCCATCCGCGTCCCGGATCCAGCGGCGAGAACAATGGCGTAATTCATGGCTAAGGGATTATCAATCGACAAGATGGACACCAACACCGCCCGACAACCGTGCGGAGGCTATCGGGAGCCTATACGAATAGCGGAACCTCAATGCGCGCTGGCAGGGGTTCGACAACGATCAGTGCCATCGCATCGCCGGCGTCGGGATGGGCGAGGATGGCGTCAGCAGAACTGGGCGAGGGGATCGCATCGCCATCTTCGGCGAGGCCCTCGAGGTGGAGGGCAAGGGCCTCGGCGGCCATTTCCCTGGCCTCTTCGAGCGTGCGCCCAGCCGTGATGCAACCGGGCAAATCGGGGAAATGGACACAGTAATCGCTAGCGGGTTCTTTCTCCACCAAACCTAGATACGTTCGCCACATCATAATCTCCTCAGCGCAATCGTATTCCCGATTGCTTTTCTATCCTTCTCAATGTGCCAGTTGTGAGATCGCGTCTCGGATGCGGCACTGTGACAGTGCCGGCTTTTTCACCGTGTTTTAGCTGGTGATGCGATCCGCGAATACGCACAATTTCCCAGCCATCTGCACGCAATATGCTCAAAACCGTTCGACTGTCCATTGTGTTGACAACGCTCGGGAATTAGACAGATAGCGGAACCTCAATCTGTAAATGGCAGATCATACTTTCGTATCAGTTTCATGTAGAGCGCGAACCCCCAACCAGTGTCGCACTTGAATATCAAGTGAATCACGACTCGTATGAAAAAAATAAAATTCCCGTTCGGGATATCGCTGGTGAAGAAGCCGATAGCGTTTCATAGCCGCTTTGCCATCAGCGCATTCCTCAACAACCGTTATCAGATCGAGTTGACGCCGATGATCAGGAGTTGTATGCGCTTCCAATGCCTCGACAATCAGCCATTTATTCGGATGATTTCTGCATATCTCAGACCAGTGCATATCTCGCCTCTTTGGGTGAGCACGGGGCGTCGCCCCTACACACTGCTCACCTTTGAACGCGCTGTCGCCAGCTATACCCCGCTCGTGACTAAACTTCCATCTCCCGTCTCGTATTTTAGCGATCAGCAAAACGAGCGATCAGCACATACATTGCCTTGGGGTGGAAGGGTGGGGACTGACCACTGACCACTGACCACTGACCACTGACCACTGACCACTGACCACTTGAACGGGATAACACGGTTGCCCTCTCCCCTCTCCCTTCTCACGTCTCACCTTTTTTGCCTTTCAGTTGCTTTCAGCAATGCTTGGACCGCTGTTTCGATGCGAGAGCCGCGGAGGCCGAGCGCGTGGATGGCCCCCTCTTTGTCGATCAAAAATACAGACGGAATCCCCCACACGCCATAAGATTTTCTGAGGGTTTGCTCCTCGTCTTTGTCGAACACTTGGATGTAGGGCAACTGTTCCTTTGCCACGAAATTTTGCAATGTCTGCCGATCCCGGTCAAAACTGACGCCTACGACTTCCAACCCCTGATCGCGGTACGTCTCGGCGATTTTCTCGATAGTGGGGAGTTCGTCAATGCACGGGCCGCACCACGTCGCCCAAAAGTCGATTAGGACGGCTTTTTTGCCCCGGTAATCCGCGAGGCGAAATGTCGAGCCGTCAAGGCGTTTGGCCTCGATATCGGGCGCCATATCCCCCACGCGCAAAGATGCGCGTTCCTCCGCCGCCAAATCCGCGAAATAACTCAATGCCCGCTGATCCGTTAGGTCGAGCGTATCGGACTTGGCATAGCGTTTTTTGCCAGAAGAACCGGCGCTGTGCAGTGGGCGTTTGGAAAAGGAAATGCGGATGCGCGCATTGGGCAGGTCGCGCAAGTCAAAAAAGCCCTCTTTGTCCGTCATCGTGCCATTCGCCAAAGCATTTTGGGGGGCATCGGCATCGAGGGAATCCAATACGCTGGCGAGGACGAGCACGCCCGGAACCGGCTGTCCGTCGTGCGTTGCAACGCCGGTGAGCCGCGCATCGCCCAAGGGTTCAAAGTTCAGCGTTAGGTCGCGGTCTTCAATCGCCACATGCCGATAGCGAATTTGGTGATAGATCTCGTGCTTGCGTCCATCCACTTCCATTTTCATAGACGTGCTTAGGGAAATCCGATAGTCTCCCGGTTTCAGATCGTCCAAGCGATACGCGCCATCCGCATCTGTCGTTTGGGGACGCACGGACAGCGGCTCACTTGAGCGTTTGCGCGGCAAGGCCATAACGGCAAAGTTTTTCGCGGCCCCCCCGTGTAGCGACACCACGCCCGAAACCGAATAATACCGCACGCGCATCACGCGGAGGTCAACCACGCTATCCGCAGGCACGGCGTTTTGACTGACGACGCCGATAGTCGGATGGTTCATCCAAAGGAGGCCGCCCGTTTCATCCACGTCATCCAACGCGAACAAACCCGCCTCGTCCGTGTACGCGTTGCGCTGAAAGGGCATGACTTTCTCCTCGGAATCGACTTCGGGCCCCAGGCCAACGCGCACCCACGGAATCGGCTCGCCTTCTCCATCGACAACGCGCCCGCGCAGGGTCTTTCCCTTTTTTAGGGGCAACGTGTATCGCGTGGCATTCGGCATTTCGACGCTGTCTGTTTCTATCTCGCGGCCCGCCTGTGCATACCCTTTTGCAGCATACGTGAAAGAGACCGGCGATCCCTCGCCCCGCCAACCCCCATATCTCCCCTGGGCATCTGTAACCGCGATTTGGGGCGAGAGGCGTTTGTCGTTTGCGTTGTCGGAAATCACCACCACCGCATTGGGAATCGGATTTTTGAATGAATCGAGGACGCGCCCAGAGATGCGACGCGATTTTTGCAACCGAAGGTCGATGCCGTTGATGCGCGCGCCGGGTTTGGCCTCAACGGGCACGGGGTCAGCGGCATTTATGGAGGCGATTCGCACGCGGTACGACCCCGGCGTGACGTCGACGCGGTAGTTCCCCGCTTCATCTGTCGTGGTTCCGGCGTGTACCTCGCCATCGTCGTACGCGACCCATATTCCCAGGCTCGGCGCGATTTGCCCGATCACCTGCCCAGAAATAGAGGCCAAGCTGTCCGTGGGGGGGCGGTACAAGACCTCGTCAGAGCCGGAAAAACGCGCGTAAAATGATCCATCCCCTTTTTCGACCATGCCGCAGACGCAGACAAAATCCCCGTGCAAGCCGTGCCTGCGCGTGAAGCGCAACCACTTGCCGTCCCTGTACCGCACCAAGCCGCGGGCTTCGACTCGGGTGTGATCGTCTCGATGCGTGCCGAACCACAAATCCCCGTTGGCCGTTTGATTCACGTCTCGAAACGCAAAGATGGGCAATCCCCGATGTGCGTTGTGGTGCGTCCAAACCGGGGCGCCGTCGTGCGTGTAGGTCCGGCCGTCGAAACGGGAAATCCCCCCCATGGCCCGCGTGATGGTGCGCCCGATGACCGCCCCATGCACGGCCCAAAGCGCGCCGTCTTTGTCGTAGAACAGGTCGTAGGTCTTGCGGCCTTCATGCACATTGGCATTTCGCACGCCCGCAACCGGCACCCCATCGACGAGGTGCGAAGTCCACTTGCCATTTTTGTAATGGCTCAACCCGCGCAAGGTCGCAATCCACACGCCGCCATCGGGATCGGGTTCGATGTCGTACACCCGGTTGTGGATCAACCCATCTGCCACCGTGTAGTTGTGCCATGTTTTGCCGTCAAAGTGCAAAACGCCTTTGCCACCTGCAACGCGGTCATGGCCTCCGGGGGCTGTGATGCTGTCATTCACCTTGCGAATATAGATGCCGCCATCTCGATCTTCGGCGATGTTGGATCCGATATTGCCTTCGCCCAAACCGTTTGTGCTGTCCCACAAGCGCCAGGTCTCGCCGGTGAAATGCGCGACCACCGGGCGATTTTTGTACCTGCCTACAAACCACATCGAGCCATCCCGCGCCTGCATGAAGTCAAGCAACGCGTCGAATGACCCGCCCTCTGGCAAGGTGAATTTTTGCCATGAGTCGCCATCTTGCAAGTACAGCCCGGTTCTGCCGCGCCACCACAGGCGACCATCGCGCATTTTCATCGGCAGTTCGCGCCGCGCGATGCCGCTGGTATCCGTCACTGCAACGCCGCCTTCGACCGCGATGGGGGCTTGCGGCGGTTGGCCCTCGCCCGTGGTCAAACTGCCAATCGCCATCGACCCGGCAACCGGAGATGGGCCGACAAAGCCGTAAGCCGATTCGGGAATCGGGGGGGCGAATACTCGTTGCGTCACATTCTCTTGCACGGGAGACACTCGGCGCGCGACGACCGAATCGGCGGCGTGCGGCGCGGGCGAATCCAGTTGCAGAGAGGGCAGGAACAAAGACGCGACCGGAATGATCAGCATGCCGACAACGCCCCAACCCAAGAGCAGGCTACGCTTTGCGAATTGCCGCGTGTCCAACAGCCACGCGATGAACGAGACGAGTCCGAGAAACGCGGTGGTTTTAAGCGTGGCGTCGATCAAAAACGCGGCGCCGGGTTGCAGTGCATCGATCAGCGTTTGGATCATGACAAACCCCCTTTATGTCGTTTGAGTTTTTCGCGCAAGCGCGCCACTTCGTCCAAGTCGATCTCTTCTTCAACCAATCGCGCCAGCAGCATTTCGGCGGTCAGCAAAACGAGCGATCAGCACATACATGGCCTTGGGCTGGAAGGGCGGGGACTGACCACTGACCACTGACAACTGACAACTGAATCTCACCTTCTAAACGCCTTTGGCTTCCACGTACACCGCGTACAAACACATGCCGCCGGTCATGAACAGGCGGTTTTTCTTTTGGCCGCCAAAGCAGAGGTTGGAGCAGGGTTCGGGCAGGTGGATTTTTCCGATGAGATCGCCATTGGGCGCGAAAATTTTGACCCCATCGTCTTCGGGCTTGCCCCAGCCGGAACTGCTCCACAAATTGCCGTCGAGGTCGCAGCGAATGCCATCGGCAAATCCGGGCTTCATATCCGCGAAAACGCGGCTGGTTTTGAGGCGGGTGTTTTCCACGTCAAATGCGCGAATGTGCGCCGGGCCCTCCATGCCGTGAGACGCGCCCGTATCGGTGATGTAGAGAATTTTTTCATCGGGCGAGAAGCACAAGCCATTGGGCCGCGCGAGATCGTCCGCGACAACCGTGGCGTTTCCAGTGCTGGGATCGAGGCGATAGACGCGGGTGGGCAATTCGCATTCGGCGATGTGGCCTTCGTAATCGAGCATGATGCCGTAGCCCGGATCCGTGAACCAGATACTGCCATCGGAATGCGCGACGACGTCATTGGGCGCGTTGAGCGGTTTGCCCTCAAACCGGTCGATGAGAACGGTGAGAGACCCGTCGTATTCCGTGCGCGTGATGCGGCGCGTGCCGTGTTCGCAGGAAACGAGGCGGCCCGAGCGGTCGCGGGTGTGTCCATTGGTGTAATTGGAGGGGGCGCGAAAAACATCGATGCGACCGTCGCTTTCGCGCCAGCGCATGATGCGATTGTTGGGAATGTCGCTGAAGAACACGCAACGCGCATCGCCAAACCACACAGGCCCTTCGCCCCAGCGCAGGCCCGTGCAGAGCCGCTCGACAGCGGCGTTGCCAATGGCGTATTTTTCAAAGCGTTTATCCCGTATTTCAATGGCGGGATCCGGATAGCGAATCGGGCTACCATCCCACGCGCGGGTTTTCCAATCGGACATTTTGCATGGCTCCTCGGTGAGAACGATACATCTCGCGGTTGGGGCCGGAGGGATGCTGTTCACCGAGCGAGGCGAACAGCGTGCAGAGCGGGAGGGAGGACAGGGGAAGTAAGGGGATAATTAGTCTAATCGTCCGAAAAGTTCCTTAGTTCCTTCTCGATGGCAGAGAGACCCATAGAAAAAACAGAGGGGATTCTCTCAAACTGCTGGTTTTTCGTGAGGGCCTGCACCAAGGCTTGCCGCGCTTTCGCGAGAGCGAGTTCGGCCTCGGTCTCGACCAGTCGTTCTCTCATCTCCTCGGCTTCTGCCGCGGTATTGGGAGAAGCAGGGAAGCGGTCAATTCTCGCTTGGATGAGTTCATCTGGAAGCCCTGCCTTGACACCTTCGCGGACGATTGCCGCGAACCTAACTCGGTGTTGGGCGTTGAGGGCTCTGATAATGGCCGTTTCCCCAAACCTCTCGATTGCGGCTTCAACGCTGGTCGAGAAGTGAAACCGAAATTGATAATAGCGATTGTCGGCTTGCGTGATATAGGGCAACTCCAATGTCTTGCTGTGTTGGGGGTTTTCCACTTTAGCGTCGATATTCGCCATCGTCGCTTGGTTGACGGCCTTTGCGTCAACAAAATCGCTTTCTTGAAGCCCAAAACTGGCCTCCGAGTTCTGCTGTGTCATCGTGTCTCCTTTTCAAGGAATATAGCGCGGCGATTGGTCGGGCGAGTTGATGGGATGAATGCCACGCTACTTCAATGAAAATTCAATGGGCATAAACATCCAAACTTTGCGGCGTTCGCCTTTGTGTTTGCCGGGGCGGAATCGAAATTGTCGCGCTGCGGCGAGGGCCGCTTCCTTGAGGATTTCCGGCCCGTGTACGAACTGCACGTCCTCTACATTGCCCTCTTTGTCAACCAGCACTTTGACCGTGACCTTGCCTTCAAAGCGTTTTCCCCTGGCTTCGGGGGGATATTCCGGCACGACAATGCGGTTGGGATGGGGCTTGTAGTCGATCTCGAGATAGTCGATGGGTTCGTCCAAATAGTCCGCGCTCGGCACGCCGGCCAAAGTGGGGAGGGCGATGTTGTCGAGGTCCAATTCGGTTGACTCAATCGTGATGTCTTCGGGCACTTCCTCGCCCTCGACGGCGAGTGGCACTTGTGGACGGGGCGGCGATGGCGGGCGTTTTTTTTGGGTCGTTTCCGGAATATTGGGTCTGACGACCCGCATCGGTGCATGCGCCGTGCGGATTGTGGGATGGTATTCCGGGTAGAACCAAGCGATGGCGAAAAGGAGTGCCGTGCTCAACAGGCTGGCGTACATCGCGTTCGGCCAGTAGCGCGCCTTCAAATCCGCAGCGGGATTTTTGGATCGCGTGGCAATTTGGACATCGCACGGACGGGCCGCCCGCCTTTTCTGAAATTCGCGTTGCGCCTGACGCGCCCGATAAATTTGGCTGCTCAGGGTATTCCCAAATCGAATGTGAACGAGGTTCATGGGATACTCGCTTAATGAACGGGGTTGGTCGTGGAGATATGGTTTAGATTTTTGTCATAAAAGAAAGTTCCCATCTCGCGGATGAGGCGGCAACAATCTATACGAGTCGGTGGCGTTTGTCCACATGAAATTGTTTGGTTGTGCTTTGGGGCGATGAATGGTAATATACAGCGGATAACGCACAACAACCACAAAGGAGGAAAAATGAATCGCCAAATCACGCTGGCCTCGCGTCCCAAGGGATTTCCCGTGCCGGATGATTTCGAGCTCATCGAAACCCCGATCCCACAGCCGGGCGAGGGCGAAGTCCTGTCGAGAACCCTGTTCATGTCGGTCGATCCCTATATGCGCGGGCGCATGAATGACCGCGCCTCGTACGCGGCAAATGTGCAACTCGGCGAAGTGATGGTGGGCAGCACGGTGGGCGAGGTGGTCGCGTCAAACGATCCGAATTTCGAGGAAGGCGATAGGGTCCACGCGCAAATCGGGTGGCAGGCTTATGGCGTGGCCAAGGGCGCGAATGTCCGCAAAGTCGATCCAGACCTCGCGCCCGTGTCAACGGCCTTGGGCGTCTTGGGCATGCCGGGCCTGACCGCGTATTGCGGCCTGTTGCTCGTTGGACAACCCCGCGACGGCGAGACCGTGTTGGTAACCGGCGCGGCGGGTGCCGTGGGGTCCATCGTGGGGCAAATCGCCAAGATCAAGGGCTGTCGCGTGGTGGGCGTGGCCGGCTCGGCCGAAAAAATCGCCCATGTGGTCGACGCGTTGGGCTTTGATGCGGCGTTCAACTACAAAGAAGTGGCGGATTACAGCGCGAAATTGCAACGCCTGTGCCCGGATGGGATCGATGTGTACTTCGACAATGTCGGCGGCGCGGTCTCCGACGCGGTCTTTCCCCTGATGAATGTGCATGGGCGCATTGCGGTTTGCGGGCAAATCTCGCAGTACAACCTGACCGAGGTCGAACGAGGCCCGCGGTTTATGTGGCACTTTATCGCCAAGCGATTGACCATGCGCGGGTTTTTGGTTTCCGACTTTGCAGACCAGCACGCCGAGGGGCTCAAGCAACTCGCCGTTTGGGTCAATGAAGGGCGGATCGAGTACCGGGAAGACATCTGGGAGGGGTTGGAGCGCGCGCCCGAGGCATTTATCGACATGCTGCGGGGCGGCAACATCGGAAAACGCTTGGTAAAGGTCGCGGATTAAAATGGATGTCACAGATCGACAGATCGCACACTTTCATCGCCGGGGATTCTTCTTTCTCCGCAATCCACTGACCGATGAGGCGATGCGCGAGATTGACCGCCGCCAGCGAGCCGTTGAACCCACTTGGCAAAAGGCCGATAGGGCCGCGGGTTTTAATCCCGGCGCGTTTCAGTTTTTTATGGTTGGCGAACCGCTCTTGCAAGCGGTGGAGCACCCAGATCTCGTGAAGTTGGCGCAACGCATTTTGGGTTGCGACGAGGTGCACGTGGGCGCGTGCGGGTTGGGCGATGCGTCTAAAATCGTGTCCGCAGATGGGCGGTTGCAACAGCAAGTCCACTGGCATGCCGATGGCGGGCCAGAGGTCGAGCAAGTCTCGGTCCGCACCGCATTGGACAGGCACGCGCGGTCCAACGCCCCGTTGCGCGTCTTGCCCGGCACCCATGCGAGGCCCCGCGAGGAAGTCGAGGAAGAATTGCGACAAATCGAAATTGCCACCGGGCAGTATGACGAGATGCCCGAGTACTCGTTCGCCAAACACCCCCGAGAAGTGGAAGTGATCCTCGACCCGCGTTGGTCTCTGGTCTGGACGCCGAGTTGCTGGCACGCCACAGGCGTGAAAACCGCGGCCGGCCCGCGCCGCGCCATGGCGTGGAATTACTTTCCCCCCGGCGGTCGCAAGCGAGACGTAGCCGCCCTGAAGCACGTAATCGAAAACTGGGAGGACTGGTCAGACGCGCGCAAGCGGTTGTGGGGGCTTGCCAAATAGGCGACTGCTGCACAAAACCACCGCGCCGCCGAGTGCGTACATCCCGCTGCCGATCAGGAAAATCCAGTCCGACGACAAAGCCAGTTGTTGCGTCATCCACCCGAGCATAGGCCCTGTTGCCGAGCCGAGATCGAACGCCGTCACATAGCCCGCAACAGAACGCGACCCGCGCAACCCGGACTCGGCGGTCGTCACCACGGTCGCGCCGACCCCGCAGCAAAAGAACACCACCACGCACGCCAGCCACACCCCCGCCTGAGACGCGATAGACGCAGCGAGCAGTGCCAACACGCCCACGCCAAAATAAATAACCGCGCTCCACCGCCGCCCCAAGCGGTCGCTGATCTGCCCGAGAAAAGGCGCGCTGACCGCGTCGATAACCCACCGCGAAGACAGCAACGCGCCGTTCAACGTGGCCGCGCCAATGACCACGCCCAACACGCTTAGGGATGTGCCCATGATTTCCACGAGAACCGCGCCCAAGGTCGACATCACGATCCCCGGGCCAACGCATCCGATCACAAAGCCGCAAATCATCAACTCGGGCACCCAGCCCGCGTCCTCGGGCTTTTCCCTCGCGTTGCCTTCCCACGAAACAGCGCGCCGCGCCAGCCAACCCAAAGGCGTTCCCAGCAACGAGATGATCGCAAACAAAAAGAGCGCGACTGCGAACCCAATGACGTCGTGGGCCAACCCGCCCCCAAAATTGCCGCCTACGGACCCCAAGCGCGAGATCCCATTGTAGTACCCCATCCGCTGACCGATTGCGCCCGGGCGCGACGTCTCCACCACGGTCATCAAACCGATTTGGCGGATGAACGACCACGCCAAGCCCCACAGCATACGCGCGATGAGCAAGACGGGAAACGAGGTGACAACGCCGTACGCAGCCGTCAACGCGTTGCCGAGAACCAATGCCGCGATCAGCAAACCCGTCACCGGATAACGCCGACACAACTTTTCAGCCAGCGTATTCGCAACCAAGCGCACCCATCGGTTCACGGACAAAATGAGGCCGACCTGATAGGGCATCAGCCCGAACGCGGCGTAATGCACGGGCAACACCGCGTACAACATCTGGTCGCCCAACAGGGAAAACGCCGTCGCCAATGCGACAAACACCACAGCCCGAGACGACTGCATCGCCGCTCCAATATTATGATTTTATGTTGTCCGCATCCTGCTCATCGCAAGCGTTTGGTCCTAAAGCCTCGTTGGTTGCCTCCGATGCCTTCGGCGACCTACTTTTTTTCAACAGCAAAAAAAAGCAGGCGAGCGGGGTACAACTGCCCCAGCAGTTCAAAAATGCCGCTCTCAAACGCCGAGAGGCTTGCACAGCGCAAATCGCTTTTGTAACAGAACGATACGCGCTAGCCTGCAAAGTTAGTTGCATAATGGATGTGGGTTGCGAGACGGCCTTGCGCGCTGTGCATGATGGCTTTAGCGGATGGGCTTTTGCGATGGCATGGGTGCCTGGCTTCGCTGAATGACTGCGGAACGTCAAGGGCTTCGCTCGTTGTCCGCATCCTGCTCATCTGAAGCGTTTGGCCCGAAAGCATCGGCTGACCGCCGACCGCGCTTAGGGATGATGCGCGACATTTTCGCCGCGGTGCTCGCCATTGATAAACGCCTGTGTAAATGCGGTCACTTGCGCGACTGCATCTTCCACCAGTGCCGCGCCCGCTTCTGCGGTGGCTTCCAACGGCTCTTTGTCCGCTTGATCGCGCATGGCATCGCGCCGCACATTTTCGGGCCACAGGGCGAGGGCGAACGCGGTTTCAAACTCCTGCGCGTGCCCCGGATAGCGTTTGGTTTTCAAATTTCGATCCGCGACATCTTTGGACATCAGATCCCAATAAGAAGCCCATTGCAAATTCACGTCTGGACGGTCGAGCTGAAAAAACAACCGCCATTGCCCAAAAATGCCCTTCAAGGGCGCGGCATTGCCGCCGTGACCGTTCAGCACAATGACATTCTTCACCCCGTGCCGCACCAGACTCTCCACAGCGTCGAACAACACGGCCAGCCACGACCCCGGTTTGGCGGTCACCGTGCCTTTGTGGACCATGTGGTGTTCGGAAATGCCCACCGCCATCGGCACGCTCACGATCACTTGGGGATACAATCGCTCGGCCGCAGCCACCGCGACATGGGTTGCCGAAGCGATATCGTGCTCCATTGCCAGATGCTCCAAATGTTGCTCGTTGCTCCCCACTGGAACAATCGCGGTTTGAAATTCCCCACGCGCCAATGCCTCCCGAAACTCTCGTCTCGTCAACTTTGCCAACAAAACCTGATCGCCCATGGCTACCTCCTGTGTTCATTGCTTAAAAATGGGTTCCGCGCTTTGAGTGGGTTCCGAAGGTTGTTGCGCGGCGATCAACCCCCGCATCGCCCAAAACATCGCGCCAATTGAAAGGGTTGCCCAAACAAATGCGATGGGATATGCCAGCATCGCAATGCCGAAATACCTGGCCAAAATACCCGCGTCCGTGCGGTCCGCGTGCATCCACAAATCCGTGCGAAAATCGTACAAGCTGTACAAACACAACATCACCCCGATCCACGTTGCCAACACCTGGGCAAAACGCCCAAAACGCGCCGTGATGGCGATTAAGACGAGGCCGCAGCCGATGCCAAAAAAGAAATCCGATCCCCCAAACGGCGTGTACAAAACCGCCATGGCAATTTGACCCGCGCCGACCAGGCCGAGCAACAGCCGTTGCGCGGTCAGCCATTGCCCCGCGTAAATCATCAACGCGCCCAAAATGGCGGACCCCACATAGCCCGCCGAACTGATCAGGGGAAAAATGCCCCCGCGGCTGATCACATGCCCGGACTCGTTCCACCGCACGCGCAATTCTTCCACCTCGCCGCCGGTCGCAAGGGCCATACTCGCGTGCCCCATTTCGTGAACCCATACCACAAACACGCGAAACGGCTTGACCACCGGCGTATCCCACAGCGCCAGCGCGACAACCGCCAGCAACAGATGAAGCCAAAATGCCCGAAACACCTGCATCATCGATCACTCCTAAACGCAAAAGCGATGGATTTATTCTCAATGCTGTGTATATATGCACAAGTCGGATTCTAAACGCAAGATAATATCAATTTGATTTTGAGTTGTCCGTCCTGCCTCTCATCGGGATTCGTAATTGACGATGCGAATTAAGTGTTGAATCCAGCGCGTTTTTGTCCTTTCTTGAGGTATCTGTTCTTCTTCACCTTAAACCGCCCGTAGGGACAGGCCCCTGTGCCTGTCCTCTTGCGCGGATGGTTGAAAGCCCACCGAACTATGGACAAAAAATTTTACATTTTATGCGTCGTTCTGGCGTTTGTGGCGTGTGGTGAGGAGCGCGAGGTGCCGGAGTTGGTGCGCGCGTCAGAGCCGGGGTTTACCGGGGTGGAACGCTGTGCGGCGTGTCATACGGACAAGTACGCGGAATGGCGGCAGAGTTTGCACAGCGTGGCGATGAGCGTGCCGAGTGATTCCACGGTGGTGGGCGATTTTGACGATGCGTCTCATGTGTATGGCGGCGTGCGGTCGCGGATGTTTCGCAAGGGCGATGCGTATTACATGGAGACCGAGGGCGCGGATGGGAAGGTCGGGGCGTACCGCGTGGAGTACGCGATTGGCAAGCGGCAACACCAGGCGTATTTGACGGCGTTTCCCAATGGGCGATGGCAGGTGTTGCCCCTGTATCACGACGGCGCGACAACGGGTTGGGTGGATGCCCAAGAAGGCGGGGTGGTGGCGCAATCGCGGCCTTTGGCAAAAGGGGATTATTACTACTGGACAAATTCGGGACGCACCTGGAATTTTCACTGTTTTGATTGTCATGCCAGCCGGGTACAAAAGCACTACGACGTGGCAACGCACACCTATCGCACGACTGTGGGCAGCCTGAGCATCGACTGCGAGGCGTGCCACGGGCCGTCGGGCAAACACGATGAGACGCGCGGGCAAGCGGACGCGCCGCTGCATGTGCTGGCGTTGCGGGTGCTGGACAAGGCGCGGGCGGTCGAGGTGTGCGCGCAGTGCCACGCGGCGAAGGAGATCGTAGCGACGGGCTATTTGCCGGGGGCGAATTTCTACGATCATTACGCTTTGGTGTTGCCGGATGACGAGGCGATTTTTTACGCGGATGGACAGCCTCGGGTGTATTTGTATCCGGCGGCGCTGCATTTGATGAGCGCGTGTTACGTGCAAGGCGAGTTGACATGCACACATTGCCATGACGCGCACGGCAATGCGCGGGCCGTGGATTTGGTCGCGGATCGGCACGGCGTCGGGTTGTGCGAATCGTGCCATGAGGATATCGCGGCGAATCCGGTGGCGCACGGGCATCACCGGGCCGGGAGCGTGGGCAATCGATGCGTGCAGTGCCACATGCCGTATCACTACGTGACGGGCGAAAATTTGACGGATCACCGCATCGCCTCCCCCATGCCGGAAAATACGCGGGTCAACGGCGTGCCCAATGCGTGCAATCAAAGCGGGTGTCACGCGGACAAATCCGCGCAATGGGCTTCGCAATGGGCAACGCGATGGTATGGCGATTATCAGCGCGAGGTCGTGGCGCGTACGACCGCGATAGCCCGGGGGCGAAAAGGCGATGCCACAGTGGTCGCGCCTTTGATGAAGCTGGCGAATGACATGACCGAGAGCGCGGTGTGGCGCGCGACGGCCGCGGCTTTGCTGGGCAAGTTGGGCGATGCGCGTGCCGTGGCGCCGCTCGTAGAGGCGGTAGAGGATCCGCGAGCGATGGTGCGGATGAAGGCCGCGATTTCACTGGGGCGGTTGGGCGACGTGCGCGGGGTGCCCGCGCTGTTGGATGCGTTGTCCGATTCGGCGCGGATCGTGCGCGTGCAAGCCCCGTTCGCGCTGATGGATGTCGGGTATTTGCCGGATGATTCTGCGCTGGGCAACGCGTTTCGCAACGCGCTGGAGGAGCATCGCCAAGTGGTGGCTGGGGTGCAGGCGGACGATCCGGGATTTCA
Source organism: Candidatus Latescibacterota bacterium (assembly GCA_965204745.1). Lineage (GTDB taxonomy): Bacteria > Latescibacterota > UBA2968 > UBA2968 > UBA2968 > VXRD01. The sequence goes on along the minus strand of OZ242010.1, from coordinate 5,109,509 downwards.
CGAGAGTTTGGGGCAGGTCTATGAAGCACAAGGCCGGTTTGATGCTGCGCTCCGCGAGTTTGAAATCGTCGCAAGACTCGACCCGCACCATCCGGAAACCGCAACGGATTTGGCGCGGTTGGCGCGAAAACGAGCGCGATTTGTGCAGCTGCGGGCGTCGCTCGAGGGGAAGCGCGATGCGACATCGCGGGCGCGGTTGGGCGCGTTGTTGTTGCGACATGGGCGATCTGCCGATGCCGCGGCGGCGTTTGGGAAAACATCAGGACAATCCGCCGTGTTGCAAACCGCGATGGGTGACGCGCTATGGGGAAGCGGGGATCGCGTAGGTGCGAGAGCGGCATATCGCAGGGCACTCGCGGTCGCGCCTGAGTTTAAGCCGGCGATTCGGCAACTCGCGCTGTTGGCGTTTTCAGCGGGCGATAATGCGGTGCGAGACGATTACGAGTTCGAGGAGATGCCGATAGGCGATTGGGTCGAGAAAGGCGCGACGCATGTCTTGGCCGGAGATTGGGCGCTGGCGCGTGCGGCATATCGCAGGGCATTGGAAAAGGAAGATGCGGGGACCGCATTTTTCGGGTTGGGCAAGCGGGCGCGAGAAGCGATGAGCACAAGGGCGGATTCGGCGGTTGCGGTCGGGCACGCGGTTTATACGCAGGGCGCGCTGGCAGACGCGCTGCCCCATTTTGAAATTGCGGAACAGAGCGATGCGGGCCGCGCAGATGTGCATGCGATGCAGGGCTTAATTCGCGCTGATCTCGGGGATTTGGCGGGGGCAGAACGCGATCTGTTGGACGCGCTGATCGCGGATCCCTTTTACGTGCCCGCGCTGACCGGGTTGGGCACGGTGTTGCAAGAGCGCGGGGATATCGCAGGGGCTTTGGCCGTGTATCGACAGGCGTGGGGGCTGAACCCGAAAGCGCGGGGGTTGGAGTTGTTTATGGGACAGGCGTATATGCTCGGCGGGCAACGAGACAGCGCGGTGGCGGTTTTGCAGCGCGTGGTTGCGCGCGAGCCGAATAATGTACAGGCACGCGCATGGTTGCGCGAATTGGAAGGACGCGAATTGTGAAGCGATGGATGAAACTAATCGGCATTGCCGCGCTGGCGATAGTGGGCGCGTGGGGCGCGTTTTTTGTGGCGCGACCCGAAACCGCGACTCGTCTCGTCTCGCACCCGGGGTTTTTGTGGCGGATCCGGAGCGATCAATCCTGCGAGGGTTGCCACCGAACCATCGATCCGGGCATGGACAAGCAGTGGCGCGAGAGCGCCCATTTTCGGGCGCATGTGGGATGTGCGGATTGCCACGGGGAGAATCACGAGGCGGTTTTTGCGGTGCGCGGGCAGGTGTCTGCTGGCGCGTGTGGGAAATGCCACGAGAAAGAGGTGGCGGCATTTGCCGAGAGCGGGCATGCCGATGCGGAATTGGCCGCCCTGTCGGATGCGCGGTTTTTGGCGCAGTCGCGGGCCATGCAAGAAGAGGGGTGCATGGGGTGTCACAGCATTGGCGCGCGCTTTGCCGATGGCAGCGTGGGCGGATGCAATGCGTGTCATCCGAGCCACCAATTCAGTTCGGCCCTGGCACGCGAGCCCGAGGCGTGCGAGGTGTGTCACGGGGGGCCGGATCATCCGGTGATGGAAGCGTATCAAACCAGCGTTCACGGGGTTTTGTACTATATGGACCGGGACGCCGAGAAGTCGCCGAGTTGCGTGACGTGTCACATGCCCGATGGGGAGCACGGGCATGTGGCGAATATCGGGCTGGGCGCGGTGTTCACAGGCGCGGTGCTCGAGGAGGATTTTTTGCCGCACTTGGCGATGAAGCGACTGACGAAAAAGGAGTTTGAAGCGAATCGCAAGGCCATGCTCAAGGTGTGCGCGCCGTGTCATTCCAATCGGTTTGCACGCGAAAGCCTCGAGCGTGCAGACGCGATCAAGCGCGAGGCCGATGCGCTGGTCGCAGAGTCCTACGCGCTGATCAAGGCTTTGTACGACGAGGAAGCCCTGGATCCCATGCCCGAAGACAGGCCGCCCAATCCGGTGGTCGGACACGCATTTGAATTAGGTGGGCAGCAGTTGTACGAAAACACGTCCGAGATCGAGCAGGCATTTTTCAGGTTGTTCAAGTTTTACCACGCGACCACGTTCAAGGCGGCGTACCACCATTCGCCGGATTACACGCATTGGGAGGGCATCGTGCGGATGAAGATGGAGATGGACAAAATCCGCACAGAGGCCAAGCGGTTGCGATCAGAAGCGAGGAGTAGCCACAGATAAATGCGGATAAAAGCGATGCGCCACAAAAAAAGGCAAAAACAAGACCCGTAGGGATAGGCCCCCGTGCCTGCCGAAGAAATGCAAAAGCGATTTGCCACAAAAACACAAAAGGCACAAAAGGGGTACAACTAGCGATAGCCCGTTCAAAGGCGAGCAGTGAGTGTAGGTCTTCTCCCGTCTTGCCTCTCACCTCTCACCTTGCATCTCGTGGCTGGCGTTTTTCCGAGAGATGAATTTTGTTGACTTGTGACGCGGTGCTGTGCATGATGAATGCGAATGTCGTTTTTAACTGATTCAAGGAGGTTTGCCGTGAAGATGTATCTCGGGGGGCGCTGGGTGGACAAGGCGGAAAAGATCGATGTGATCAATCCGTTTGACAATTCGGTGGTGGATACCGTGCCGATGAGCGATGCCGCAGATGCGGATGCCGCGATTGCGTCTGCGGTGCGCGGGGCCAAAGCGATGGCGAATTTGACGGCGTATGAGCGGTATGAGATTTTGCATCGCGCCGTGGATCTGATGGGCGAACGGGTCGAGGATTTGGGGCGCACAATTACGCTGGAAGAAGGCAAGGTGCTGTCCGAAGGCATTGGCGAGGCCACGCGTGCGATTGAGACCATGACCCTGTCTGCCGAAGAGGCCAAGCGGTTGTACGGCGAGACCATTCCGCTGGATGGCGGGTCGGGGGTGCGCGATCAGTTTGGCTTTACGTTGCGCGTGCCATGCGGGGTGGTGTTGGCGATTACGCCGTTTAATTTTCCGCTCAATTTGGTGTGTCACAAAGTGGGGCCGGCCCTGGCTGCGGGCAATTCGGTGATCGTGAAGCCCGCAACGGATACGCCGCTTTCCGCGCTGAAACTGATCGAGATCTTGGTGGAGGCCGGCGTGCCCGCAGAGGCGGTGCAGTGCATTACCGGGCCGGGGAGTTCATTGGGCGAAGCCCTGTGTGCCGATGGGCGCGTGCGAAAGATCAGTTTTACGGGTAGCCGGGACGTGGGCGAGCAGATTTGCCACATGGCGGGTTTGAAGAAGGTGACGATGGAGTTGGGTTCTAACGCGCCTTTGATCGTGATGCCAGACGCGGATTTGGATCAGGTGGCCGCCGCGACCGCAACGACGGGTTTTGCCAATGCCGGGCAGGTGTGTATTTCGGCACAGCGGGTGATGGTCAACGATGCGGTGTATGGCGATTTTATCGACGCGTTGCGGCCCAAGGTCGAGGCATTGACCACGGGCAATCCCATTGCCGATGGCGTGACGATGGGGCCGATGGTGCGAGAGCGCGATGCGGAGCGCGTGCAGGATTGGATTCGAGATGCGGTGCGTTCTGGCGCGCGTCTCGTGACCGGAGGAGAGCGCGATGGGGCGATTCATCAGGCGACCATCCTGGCCGATGTGGATCCGGATATGAAAATTTCGTGCGATGAATTGTTTGGCCCTGCGGTGGGGATCACGCGGTTTGACGATATTGACGCTGCGATTACCATGGCCAATGATACGAATTACGGTTTGAGCGCGGCGTTGTTCACCGAGAATATCCACTGGGCCATGCAGTTTGCGCGACAGGTGGAGTCGGGCAATATCCACGTCAACTGGGGCACGCAGTGGCGCGCCGATCTGATGCCCTACGGCGGGCTGAAGGAGAGCGGCATGGGCAAGGAAGGCCCGAAATACGCGGTGGAGGAAATGACAGAGACAAAGATGGTGGTGTTCCATTAAACCACGTATTCCACGCATAAAAAAAACGGCTTCTCAAGAGAGAGGCCGTTTTTTTTGTTGTTGAACACTTGGACATGACCGCTAGGTTGTGTTGACATTTGCGAGCCATGCAACTGAATGGGGCGGCTTATCGAAAAAATCAAGCCCTATCGCAGAATATGCTCTCGGTTTGAGAACCTAGAATAGTCGCTCCTTATCGGGACCTAACCCCCTAACCCCCGTTACTCGCTGCGCTTCGTTGTAGGCTACGCCTGTGCCTGTGAGGAAGGGGGAACTGTGAGCGGTTTTGCGAGGGGGACCTACCCCCCTAACCCCCCTTCCTGCGAAGAAGGGGGGAACGCGGATAGGTTTTACGAGGGGATGGTGAGAGGGATTTTTAATCGCTTTATGCCCTCGGTCAATGCCATCAGAGCAACCAGAGCTGGAAGCCATCAAAGGAGCTTTACTCCCCTTTCCTCGTAGGAAAGGGGCCGGGGGATAGGTCCCCTCGCGCAACGCCATCAGAGCAATCAGAGATATAAGCCATCAAAGGACCAAACGCCTTAAATGAGCAAGCAACACATTTGCTACTCTGTGCATAACGTCAAAAAATGAAATGTCAACACAACCTAAACTCCCATCTTGCGTCTGCTATCTCACCCTTATACCAACTATTTCTTGCCAATGGTTTTTTTTCGCGTATCATTTGTCCAAAGGTGTTCCCGTTCCCCGCTATCCCATTGGGTACATGGAGCAACGGAGCGGGGTGCGCGGCCTTCTCACTCCATGCCAAATTGATTTTTGGTTGGCCTATATACTGGAACACTTCAACCCGTCCCTACTGTTCGCGTAGTTGAAAATGGGGTTGATGCCAGACGCGGATAAAATGGGTTTGGGGCCTGTCCCTACATATATCGCTCGCCTTTGAACTAGCTATCGCCAGTTGTACCCCGCTCGTGGCTAAACTTCCATCTCACCTCTCATGTTCTCTTTCTCTCCCAACGATTTTCTCGCCTGCAATGGCACGCGCATTGGGGCCGAGCATTTGCATGGTCGCATGCAAGATCTGCGCGAGTTGATAGAACCTGGGCTGATCGAACAGCATCCGGACCTCACCGCTATTGTCTCGCCCATCTACGCGACGGTTGGGTTTCGCCCCAATCCCAATCGCCCGCGGGATCACGCGTGTCTCTATTTTGTGGATCGCGCGCTCAAAAAGAGTCCGTTTCCCCGGTTGCCGCAGTTGGGCGTCTATTTGCATCGCGGTTCGCTCGCCATCGGTTTTTATTCGGGGTGGTGGACGGCCGAGGCCATGCGCGTTGCGATAGCGGACCGCAAGAGGTTTCGCGGGTTGGTGCCGCGCAAGGGTTATCGCTGTTTTGCCGGGGACATCATCGCGGAATCCCCCGGTCAGTCTGTGTTGTGGTCGCCGTCCAAACTCGAGGGCGTTGACCGGTCCCTGTTTGTCGGTCGCATTCTCACGGTTGAAGAGGCCGCACGTCCAAGCCTCATGGACGATGTTCAAACGGTGTTCGCGGACCTCTACGCGCTCTACGCCGTATTTACAGAAGCCCGCGCTCATGCTGCGGAACACCGCTTGGAATACGTGCCCGATCCGGCAGAAGAAGGCGTGGTCAAAGACGCGCTCGCGCCTGCCGAGGCCGAACTTTTGTGCGACTTGCACCGGTTTATCGCGCTGAAAAATTTTCACATTGAACCCGGGATGTTGTTCAACCTCTACCTCTGTTTGAAAACCAAACCCTTTCTCATTCTCGCGGGCATCTCCGGAACCGGGAAAAGCACGGTGATTCGCCTCATCGCCGAGGCGCTCAATGGCCTCGACAATGGGCGCGCCAAGGGGTATCGCCTCATTCCCGTGCGCCCGGATTGGAATGATGTGCGCGATTTGCTCGGGTTTGAAAATTTGCTCGCGGGCACGTTCCGCCCCGGCGCCTTGCTTCGGGCACTGCGCGAAGCTCAGGCCGATCCGGGGCGTCCCTATTTCGTGTGTTTGGACGAAATGAATCTCGCCCGCGTGGAGCATTATTTTGCCGATTTTTTGAGCATCATGGAAACGGCCAGACGCACGCCGGACGGCGCGTGGACGACGGATCCGATTGACCTCGCGCCCGGGCGCGATAGCGTATTGTCAGACGACTTGGGCGACCTGCCCGCGCAGGTGCCGATTCCGCCCAATTTTTTTGTTGCGGGCACGGTCAACATGGACGAGACCACGTATGCGTTTAGCCCCAAAGTGCTCGACCGCGCAAATACCGTGGCATTTGACCGGGTTGACCTCGCGTTGTCGGACGCTGATCCGGACGCGCAAATCGATTCGGCCGCCCTGCGCGATCTCGGCTCGGCCCTGATCGACCGGCCCTATCGCCAGTTGGAAGACATTCGCCAGCGCAGTGAGGTCACGGCTTGGAACAAACCCTTGCGAGAACTCAACGCGATCCTCGTCGAAGAAGACCTGCATTTTGGGTATCGCATTCGCGACGAAATTCTCATCTACATGGCGTATGCCCTCGATCTCATCGACGGGTTGCCCTCGTCCGCGCCCGGGTTCGCGCCCAACGACGCTTTCGACTATCAAATTCTGCAAAAAATTCTGCCGCGTCTGTCTGGCGCGGGCGATGAACTCGCCGAGTTGCTCGACCGCCTCATCGCATTTTGCGATCCCACCTATCCCCGCACAACGCGAAAACTCCAGCGCGTGAAACGCCGCCTCGACCAAACGGGATTTGCCAGTTTTTGGTAAAAAAAAGGCTTTATGGAATCAGCCATAAAGCCTTTCAATATTGCCTCTCGCAATCTCAACAGTCACCTCCTTTGTTCGTACCACCGCACATCAAGGAATGAGGAACAGACTCATGCGGTGCTTGAGCGTTTGGCCCTAAAGCATTGTTGGTTGCCTCCGATGCCTTCGGCGACCTACTTTTTTTCAACAGCAAAAAAAAGTAAGCAAAAAATGCCGCTCTCAAACGCCGAGGGGCTAGCACAGCGCAAAGCGCTTTTGTAATCGCACGACATGAGTCAGCCTGCAAAGTGAGTTGCATAATGGATGTGGGTTGCGAGACGGACTTGCGCGCTGTGCGTGATGGCTTTAGCTGATGGGCTTTTGCGATGGCAGGGGTGCGATGGCTTTTTTGAATGAATGTGTAACCTCAAGGGATCAATCGCTGGTAGCAGATCGAATCACATTAGGTCAACAGAAGATCAATTTGGTATAACCTCGGAAATCAATCCGCTCAGCCACAGTCACCTCCTTTGTTCGTACCACCGCACATTGCCTGTTGACATACCGCTTGCTGCGATGTCCAGTTTGCCGTCGGCGTTGAGATCGACGACGGCCATTTGTCCCATGCCAATGTGGTCGTCGATTTGCGAGATGTGCCAGGTGTTCGCGTCTAAGTTCTCTGGGCGATAGATGTTGAGGGCCGTGCCCGGGCCATTGTAGCCCGCGAGGACTTCCCGTGCATTGTCGCCGTCTATGTCGCCGCACCACAGGGAATGCCCGCGGTTGAGTTTGTCGCTGATTACCCGCCGTTCCCACGCGCCTGTGCGAATGTCGCCCGCGGCTTTGTACCACACGAGTTCATGGCCGTGCCACGGCTCTATCGACAACACCTCGTTGACGCCATCCCCATCTATATCTGCGGCAAATGTCTCGCTGCTTTCCCGAGGGCTGATAGTCCACCGTTGCCAATGGCCCGCGAATCCATCCCCGTGGGGTGGCTCGAACCAGAGCAGGCCACTGCGCGCACCGAGCAACAAATCCGGACGCCCGTCGCCATCCACATCGCACACGCTCAAGCCGTGGTTGAGTTTGATATGCCCGTCGATCAACCGCTTTTCCCATGTCTCGTGCATGGGGTCTTGCGGCACGCGGTAGCACCACAAGGCGCCGGGCGCGTCAAAATCGTCGAGATGGCGCCCTTGCCCTTGCAAGGTGGCGACGAACAGCAGGGGTTGCCCGTTGATATTCACTATCGCAATGCGGTGCAAATAGGGCACCCAGTCGATGAAATGCTGCGTCCAAACACCCCCGCGTTCAGGGGCTTGAAACCAGTGCAAATACTCGGATGGCATGCGTTGCCTGCGCCCAAAGCCGCTCCCTGCAATCACGTCGTTTTGACCATTGCCGGTTACGTCGCACACGGCCAGGGCGATGGTGCCGGGATGCGCTTCTGAAATTACCCGCTTCTCAAACCCCGGGCCTTCGTACAAGGCGATCATCGAAATCCCGGTGGATCCCACCACAATATCCATCATCCCATTCCCGGTCACATCGGCAACCGCCATGCCATACGCGCTGCGAATGTCGTTGTCAATCTCGTGCATTTTGAACATGTTTTGCTCCTTGCCGCGTGATTGTCGTCGTGTCGCCGCTCAATATACCGCTCGTTCAGGGCAAAATCAAATGCGGATTCCCAAACTCGCGCCACAATACCCCTCGTCGCGTGCGGCTGAAAAAAAGAAAAAGAGTTTGACGGCAACCGCATAGCACCGCAATTTGTCAAAAAACAAAAAAAAATCGCCTGCGGGTCCTCAACACCACATTGGGCCATCCCAACTGCATGCAACCGGGCAAACGCCCGCGCATCACCCCGACGCCGACAATATGAGCCAACGCACCGGAAAATTGACGCCAACCGCGCAGCGTTTGATCGCGCTGGTCTGTTTTTTTTTGTCGGGATTTGCCGGGTTGGTATACGAAGTCGCGTGGATCCGGCAGGCCGCGCTCTTGTTTGGCTCGACCACATTTGGGGTCAGCGCGGTTTTGGCGGTCTTCTTTTTGGGCCTCGCCCTGGGCGCGTACCTGTTTGGACGCATTGGGCAACGCACCGACCGCCCGCTCGTCCTCTTTGCACATGTGGAGATCGGCCTCGGCCTCCTCGCGCTACTAAGCCCTTATGCCTTTGACCTCGCGGACGCGCTCTACGGCGGCGCGTATCGGATATTGACCGATGCCCCCGCGCTCCGCTTTGCCGTGCGCTTGTTGCTCGTCGCCTGCGTCATCTTGCCGCCTACGGTTCTCATGGGCGGGACCTTACCGCTTTATTGCCGGCAGTACGCGCGCAACAAGGACAAATTAGCGCGTGCTGTGGGCCTGCTCTACGGCGTCAATACGCTGGGCGCGGCATTGGGTTGTGTGGTCGCGGGATTCGTTTTGCTTCCGGACCTGGGCCTCCGCGGCACGGTTTATATCGGCGTTGCGTGCAATATCCTGAGCGGCCTGGTCGTGCGGGCGATTGCCCAACGAGATGCACCGCTCCCGCACGCCTCGCAACAGGTCGGGGTGGAACGGGGCAGCAGAATGACTGGCGCGCTCTTTTTTGGCGTGGGGTTTGTCGCGCTCGGCGCAGAAGTGCTGTGGGCGCGCTATCTCGGCCTGCTCATCAGCAATACGGTCTATACCTATACGCTCGCGCTCGGCATCGCGTTGCTCGGCTTGGTGCTCGGCAGTGTGCTCGCGGCTCGGTTCTCGGACAAAACACAATCGCGGGCGCGTTATTTTGGCGCGTTTCAGGTGGCGACGGGGCTCCTCGCGCTCGGGTTGCTGATGCTTTCGCCCGAAGCGTGGCGCGGCTTGGGCGACGAGTTGTACATCTACGTTGCCGTCTTGCTGCCGCCGGCTGCGTTGAGTGGCGCGGCGTTTCCCCTTGCGATGCGCTTATCCACCCGACATGCGGAACGCGCGGCGCGAGTGGCCGGCAACTTGATCGCCGTCAACACCCTCGGCGGCATTTTGGGTTCGCTGTTGATCGGGTTTATCGGTCTCCCCTTTTTTGGCTTGGAAAAAAGCCTGCTGTTCATCACCGGCGCGAATCTCGTTATCGGCATCACCGCTTGGTTTGCGTACGATCGAAAATACCGCGCGGTCAAGACCCTTGCCGCGGGTGTCGCCGTTGCGATCTACTTGGGCATTCCGCAGGTTGCCCAAACGCAACTGCCCGCTGATTTCATCGGCGAAGGGCGCGATCTCATCGCGTACCGCGAGGGGTATGGCGCGAACATGGCGGTTGTGAAACGCGGCGAGGACCTCGAACTCGAAATCGACCGCTGGTGGCAGGGCGGGCAAAAAAAGACCCATCAGATCATGGGCGCGCATGTCCCGATGCTTTTGCATCCCGACCCCAAGCGCGTCGTGGTCGTGGGCATTGGCACGGGCCAAACCGCCAGCCGGTTTCTCATGTATCCCGTCGACCGACTCGCCTGCGTGGATATCGAACCCGCGCTTTTTCCATTTATCCAGCAGCACTTTGAGACGGGCTGGATGCGCGACCCGCGCGTGCAAATCATCGCCGAGGACGGACGCAATTACTTGCGCCACACCGCGGAGACTTACGACATCATCTCGCTCGAACTCGGCGAAGTCTCCCGCCCGGGCGTGGCCTTTTTGTACACGGTCGACTTTTATCGGCACGCGCGGCAACGCCTGCTTCCGGGCGGGTATCTCGTGCAGTTCGTCCCCCTGCGCTTTTTGACGCCCGCGCAATTTCGCGGCCTCGTCCGCAGTTTTCTGACGGTTTTTCCGCAGAGCGCGTTGTGGTACAACACGTCCGAACTTTTGCTCATCGGCACGCCCGGGAAATCGTTTGACATCGCGTTGCGCGAGCCGGTGGTTGCAGACGAAGAAATTTTCGTCGATCTCCAATACAGCCAGTGGGGCGGCGAGGAACATTATCTCAACCGAGCGCATGTCTTTTTTGGAGGGTTTCTGATGGGGCCTGTCGGCCTCGTTGAGATCGCGGGGGAGGTCGATGTGTACTCGGATGATCGCCCGATTTTGGACTACGCATCGGCCCAAAATGCGCGGAGTTACGAACGCGCGTTTGCAGAGCTGCTCGCGGATCACCTCGAGCCGATCAGCGCGTTGATACCGGGGAAGGCGGATGCGCGTATCGACGCGATTCAAAAGAAAAATCTGCGGGAAATCGCGGCGCGGGTTTTTGTGCGCCAAGCGTCTGAACGCATCCCGGCGCGTGACCATGTGCAGATCGCAACCCTGTGCGCCGAGGCGATTCGCCTGCTTCCCGAGTACGTGGATGCCCACCGCTTGTTTGCCGATGCGATGATGCAACTCGGGCGTCTCGCAGACGCGGAAAAACACTATGCCCGAGTTTCGCGCCTCGACCCCACAGATGCGCGTGCATTGACCGGGCGCGCTGTTGCGGTTCACCGCGCGGGGCGCTTGAACGAGGCGGTCGACCACTACCGAGCGGCGATTCGCCTGCACCCGCACGATGCCCTGTCGCAAAACGGCATTGCGATGGCCCTGCACAGGCTCGGGCGCTTGGACGAAGCCATCCACCACTACGGAGCGACCATCCGCCTGCATCCCGACAGACCGGATACGCATGCGGACCTCGGCGCGGCACTCGCACAGGCAGGCAGGTTGCGAGAAGCCGTTCCGCATTTGGAAAAAGCCCTCGCCCTGCGTCCGAATTTCGGGAAGGCACAACGCACGCTCGAGCAGGTGCGCGAGGGGTTGAGAAGGAAAAGCGAATCGACGACAGGAGGCGATCTGTGAGATCATTATCCGAACTTGCAAAGCGGGTGGCTACCGCACGGCCGGGGGATGTGATTGCGTTGGCAGATGGCGCGTACGGCGGGGAGCGGTGCAAACTCGCGGCAGAGGGAAGCGCGGCCCGTCCGATTACAATTCGGGCGGAAAACACGGGGCGAGCGATTATCCGCGCTCCCGTATCCGTCGAGGGAAATAACATCCACCTCGCGGGACTGCGCTTTGAGGAAAACGGCAGGCTAGAAGTTCGGGGCAGGGGATGCCGCATCAGCGGGTGCGCGATGGCAGATGTGCGCGCCGGCAAATGGGTGCGCGTGTTGCCCGAGAGCCGGCAAATCGAAATCGACCACTGCCGGTTCGAGAACAAGACCAACAACCGCGTCGAGATGCGCGGCTGCCAACTGATGCAAATTGTCGTGCGAAACACCGGCGAGGAGCACCACATCCACCACAATCACTTTGTCGATATTCCAGATGGCAAGTCGAGCAATGGGTACGAGACGCTTCAGATCATCACAGAGGGAAATCCCTACGACCCGGCGCCGGGCGATTGTGCTAGCCTCATCGAATACAATTTATTTGAACGCTGCAATGGCGAGGCGGAAATCATCTCTGTGAAATCCAATGGCAATGTCCTCCGCAGAAATACATTTCGGGATTGCCGCGGGGCCTTGGTGCTCCGGCACGGCGATGGCAATGCGGTCGCTGAAAATTTCTTTTTGGGCGATGGCGAACCCCGCGCCGGGGGCGTGCGCTTGCAAGGCGCGGATCAAGTCGTGGTCAACAATCTGTTCCGCTCGCTCAATGCGTTTGGCGTCGCGATGATGGATGGCGCGCAGGACGATCTCTACGTGCGAACAGAACGCGCGCGCATAGCGTTCAACACGTTTGCGGGATGTAGCCCGGCATTGGTCGTCGGCCTCAACCACAGCGCGTACCCCAATGGTGCGCCGCCCAAAAATTGCGCGATAGCGAATAATGTTTTTACCTGGCCCGACCCGCGACCCGCGGAGTTTCGGACCGTGCGACTCGTAAATGGCGACGAACCGGTGGATTGGCTGTGGGAGGGGAATGTCACCGATGGCGCGTTGGGCATGCCCGCCCGCGAGGGGATCCGCGCCGGGATGGTCGCCGTGCGTTATCTGCCCAACGGCGTTGTCGCGCCCGCGGAATCGAGCGATCTCATCGGCGCTGCTACGGGGCGTTATCCAAATATTGCGACGGATATTTTGGGGCATTCGCGCGGCGAGCGCAAGACCGTGGGGTGCGTGGAATTCCCGGCGCAACGGGAAGATGGCGGCCCCTTGACCGCGGCAGAGGTGGGGCCAGGTCGATGGGAATAGAGAAAGGAAAACCGCATGAAAATTAAATCCGTGGAAGTCGTTCGCATTGAACGGCCAGATGCCGACCCGACCGCAACGGGTTCGGGGATGACCTTGTCAGCGTCGGCAGGTGCGCGCGCAAAAACACAGGGGTACAGAAAGGCGTGGCCCACGCAGATGGAAGTCGCCAACCCCATGTCCAAATTCCCGCGTTTTAAGAAACGCCGCCAGCTTTACAGCGCGAAAACCTGGCCCGGCTTTGCCGTCAAAGTGACCGCAGAAGACGGCACCTGGGGCCTGGGCACGGCATCGGGACGGCCCGCCGTAGCAGTCGTAGAAGATGCGTTTGCACACATCTTGGAAGGCGAAAATTGTCTGGCGATAGAAAAGCTGTGGGATATGATGTTTCGCGTGTCCAAATCCTTTGGCACTGTTGGCATTGCAACTGTCGCCATGAGCGCGGTCGATCTGGCGTTGTGGGATTTGGCTGGTAAATTGCAGCACGCGCCCGTCTATGAACTCTTGGGCGGCCCAACGTGCGAGCAGTTGTTTGTCTATGCCACGGGCGGCGATGTCGATTGGTACAGGGAATTGGGATTTCGCGCATTTAAGTTGCCCTGTCAATACGGCCCGGTGGATGGCTTGTGGGGGTTGCGGGAAAACGAGCGGCGCATCGCCGAGGTGCGCGAGATGATAGGCGATGCGTGCGATCTCATGCTCGATTGTTACATGGCGTTTGATGTCGAATACGCGACGCGCTTGGCAGAGCGTCTGCGCTGCTACGATCTGCGCTGGATGGAGGAATGCCTGATCCCGGAAGATGTCGGCGGGCACATCGAACTCAAAAAACGCCTGCCGTGGATGACCTTGGCCAGCGGCGAGCACTTTTACACGCCCTATCCCTATCAGTTGATGATCGAAAACCGCTGTCTGGACATTCTCCAACCCGATATTCAGTGGGTGGGCGGCATGACCGCGTGCATCAAAATTTGCCACATGGCCGCTACGGCCGGTTTGGAGGTCTGCCTGCACGGCGGCGGGCGAGACGCGTACGGTCAGCACTTGAGTTGGGCCATGCCGAATATCTCGTGGTGCGAGTATTATATCGGCTCTGATCCGGGCGTCCCGCTCGAAGAAGTGGCGCAACCCGGCGCGCTACTGCCGCGCAACAGCTATTTGGACTTTACTCCGACAGGCGCGGGTTTTGACTTGGGCATCGAAGAGGAATGGCTGGTGCCGTTTCGCGCTTAAAAGACAGGGGAATCGCAATGGATAAAACGATCATTTCGGTCGCAGTCGTGGGGTCGGGGCCGACGAAAGAGATGAATCCCGCAGTGCCTTATACCCCAAAAGAAATTGCAGATGCCGCTATTGAATGCCACGAGGCCGGCGCGGCGATTACGCATATCCATGTGCGCGATCCCGAAACCGGCATCGTGAGTTCGCGGCTCGAATTGTTCGCAGAAGTGGTGGACCGCATTCGGCAAGCGTGCGACATCGCCATCAATCTGACGACGAGTGGTGGCAATATCAAAGGCGAGAACATCATCGAAGAACGCCTCGAGCCCGTAACCCTCAAGCCCGAAATCTGCTCGCTCGATATCGGTTCGCTGAATTTTGGCAATCGGATTTTTATGAACCCCCCGGACTGGGGGATCGCCGCGGCAAAGCGCATGCGCGAGCACCAGGTCAAACCGGAGATCGAGGTTTTCGACGCGGGGCATATCCGTCAGGCCAAGCGCATGATCGAGGATGGCGCGTTTGAGGATCCGCCCTTCATCCAGTTGTGCATGGGGCCCGGATGGGGCATTGAAGCCACGCCGGAAAACTTGATTTTCATGAAGAGCCTGTTGCCACCCGATGTGATCTGGTCAGCCCTCGGCGTGGGCAAGGCGCAGTTGCCCATGGTGACGATGGCCTGTCTGATGGGCGGGCACATGCGCGTGGGTTTTGAGGACAATATTTATCTGCGGCGGGGCGTGTTGCTCAATAGCAATGCCCAGATGGTCGATCTCGCGGCCGGGATCGTGGAGAAACTTCAGGGCGAGATCGCCACGCCAAACGATGCCCGCGAGATGCTCGGCCTCACGTATCCGTGAATGGAAACGCGAGGCCCTTGGGCCGATTAGGTGGGAAGGTTTGCGAGGTGGGCCGCGTCGTTGAGGGCGATGAAGGTGGGGTCGCCTGTGGGATCGAGTTGCAACTGGTGGATGGCGGCTACGCGACACGCGAATTGCGGTTTGTTCTCGTGTTCGGGCATGTAGCCCATGATCGCTTGCAAACACGCGACAATCGGTCGGCTATGCGCGACGCACGCAACTTGCCGATCGGGCGATAGGTGGACGATCCGACTCACGGCGCGGGCAACGCGATTGTGCATATCGGCGTCTGTTTCGCTGCCCGGAACCCGCGCTTGTTCCGGGGATTGGCCTTCGAGCACCCCGGGATAATATTCTCGCGCCTCTTTGCATGAGAGGGTCGCCAAGTCCCCGCTTTCGAGTTCGCGCAGGTCATCTTCCACTTGGGGTACGACGTGGACCAAATCGCCTATTCGCTCGGCGGTTTGCCGGGTGCATCGCTGTGGGCTGGTGTACAGGGCGCGAATGTCAAAGTCATTTCGCAGGCGTTCGCCGATGAGCATGGCTTGTCGTTTGCCCCGCCGCGAGAGCGGCCTATCGGCCCACCAGCCATAACGGCGTTCGCCATCGCGTTTTGCGGTATGCCCATGGCAGATCAAAATGAGGTCGGTCGGCACGCGAACTCCTTTCTGCGAAGACCGAGGGGACCTATCCCCCGGCCCCGTTATTCGCTTCGCTCATTGTAGGCTACGCCTGTGCCTACGAGGAAAGGGGAGTAAAGTTTCTTTGATGGCATTGCGAGAGGGGACCTATCCCCCGGCCCCTTTCCTACGAGGAAAGGGGAGTAAAGCTCCCTTGATGGCTTCTATCAAGGGTTGCTCTGATGGCATTGACCGAGGGCATAAAGCGATTAAAAATCCCTCATCCTATCCCCTCGCAAAACCGCTCGCCATTCCCCCCTTCCTTGTAGGAAGGGGGGCCAGGGGGGTAGGTCCCGATAGGGCTTGATTTTCCCGATAAACCGCTCAATTCCAGTTACATTGCTCGTAAATGTCAACAGAACCTACTGACCACTGACTACTTCGTTTTTCGTTTGATTTTTGACGGGGTTTTGTCGATGTTCAAAAAAAAGGAGAATGGTTATGAAATCAATGATTTGGGTGTTTTTTGTTTTCGCGGTCGCACTGGTCGGTCAGGCAGGTGCCCAAGTGGATGTCAAGGCGAGCGGCGGGATGCTGTTTGATCCCAGACGCGGCGGCGGGTACCTGTCTGTGGAGATTCCCATTGGCGATACGTATCCCACGTATTTGGCGCCTTTTGTCGAGTTTTACCGGAAGAGCGGCATTTCTGAAATCCCCGCAGGTCTCAGCCTGATTTACAAAGCCCCTTTGTCCGACCAATACGGCACGGTATTTTTTGGGGTTGGCGGCGGGATACTCCACGCACGGGGATTTCCGCTGTTTATCGAAACGATAGTTGGCGAAACGCTAGTCCGCGTACCCACGGGCGGGAAGGGAACAAGGACCGAGGCGATGATCGCCGTCGGAGGCGGCATGCGGTTTGATGTTGCAGAAAATATGGGCGTATTTGTGCAAGGGCGGTGGTTTCGAGCGTTTGCGACCG
This sequence comes from Candidatus Latescibacterota bacterium, assembly GCA_965204745.1. GTDB lineage: Bacteria > Latescibacterota > UBA2968 > UBA2968 > UBA2968 > VXRD01. The sequence goes on along the minus strand of OZ242010.1, from coordinate 5,092,983 downwards.
GTTCGACAAATAATTTTGGATTGCACGCGGGGTTGCAGTTTTCTTTGGGCGAAGGAGATTGAGAAGGCGGATTCAAAGGCTTTGAACCGCGCCGGGGTTTATCCCCGGCTTTTTTTTGTTCACGCCGTTGATCCATGCCTCAAGAAATCGATCAGCAACCGCACGCCAACGCCTGTCGCGCCGATAGGGGTGTCGGGTTTGTCGGAATCCGCCCAAGCCGTACCGGCGATGTCGAGGTGTGCCCAGGGGAAGTCTTGGACGTAAGCCTCGAGAAAAGCAGCGGCGGTGAGTGTGCCCGCGGGACGCCCCCCCGTGTTTTTGAGGTCCGCGACCTTGCTTTTGATGAGGTCCCGGTGATCGTCAAAGATGGGCAAATGCCACGCGCTTTCGCCCGTGCGGTTGCCCGCCTCGTGGATTTGGGCGATGAGATCATCGTCATTGCCCATCAGGCCGCTGGTTTCGTTGCCAAGCGCGATGACGCACGCGCCGGTGAGCGTGGCGAGATCGATAGCGGCTTTGGGGTTGTAGCGCGCACAGTATGCGAGGGCGTCGATGAGGACGAGGCGGCCTTCGGCGTCCGTGCTGCGAATCTCGACGGTTTTCTCGCCCAGGGGATGCAAGATGTCGCCGGGGCGATAGGCCCTGCCGTCGGGCATGTTTTCCGCTGCGGCGACCAAGCCGATGACGCGCTGGGGAAGATCGAGTTTTGCCACGGCGCGCATCGCACCAATGACAGCGGACGCGCCGCTCATGTCGAATTTCATATCCCACATGCTGTCGCCGCCTTTGAGGGAAATGCCACCCGTGTCAAAGGTGATGCCCTTGCCGATGAAGACGATGGGCGCGGCTTCGGGATCTGCGCCCGCGTGTTCTAAAATGACGAACCGCGGCGGCCGGACGCTGCCCTGCCCCACTGCGCTGAGTGCGTTCATGCCTTCGTCTAAAATGCGCTGTTCGTCAAAAATTTCGCAGGACAAGCCGGTGTCGCGGGCCATTTCCAAAGCGCGGTCCGCGAGGGTTGCCGGGGGCAAGTCATTGCCGGGGGTGTTGCCCAAGTCGCGGGCGAAACACGCGCTTTCGGCGATGATTTGCCCAGCTCTCGCGCCCGCTTCGGCAGCGGTTTGTTTGGATGCGTCAAATTCGACCAGCGCAAATGCGTCGAGGCGTTTGGGATCGTCCTCGTCTGTTTTGTACGCGGTGAAGTTGTAATTGCCGAGAATCGCGCCTTCGACTGTGGCCTGCGCCGCGTCTGAAATGTCGAGGCCGCCAATACCGCCGCCGTGGATGATGGAGGCGAGGGTTTTGGCGCCGCGCTTGATGGCTTCTCGGGCCGCAGAGGCAGAGGCCAAGCGCACGCGGTTGAGCGAGAAGTCTTCGCGGTTGCCCAAGCCGACGAGGATGAGGCGCGACGAGGCCACGCCCTGATGGGGATACAGCACGGCGGTTTGTTTGAATTTGCCGCTGAAGTCGCCGCCCGCGATGAGGTCCGCGATCAGGCCATCCAATGCCCGATTTGCCGCGCCTGTCGCGCCGCCCGGTTCTGTGACGCCTTCAAAGAGGTTGAGCACAATGGCGTCTGTGTCTCGTTCGAGAATATCGCCGATAGTGGTGGTGATGTCCATGGTGAGAATCCTTTTGAAAGTGAGGATCAGTTAGAAGGCAAGGGGCAGTTGTCAGTTGTCAGTTGTCAGTTGTCAGTTGTCAGTCCCCACCCGACACCCAACCTGAAGTGAGCGTGGTGAATCGAGAGGAGAGTGTCAAGGCTTTTGAGTCCCCACCGACCACCCAACCTGAAGTGAGCCACGAGCGGGGTACATGGCGATAGCCCGTTCAAAGGCGAGCCGTGAGTGTAGGTCTTCTCCCGTCTTGCCTCTCACCTTTTTGGGCGATGCCTCTGTGCTCGCCCAGAGAGACAAGAAGCGGTCAAGGAATGAGGGTTGCCATGTCGATGGTTAGACCCGGGAAAATGCCGGGTTGAAAAATGTCGTTGGATTCAACGGTTGTCGTGCGGAGATAGCCCCCGTCAGTGGCGCGGTATTCTTCAATGCCAGGCCCTTGGGGGTCTGCGATCCAATACCATGGAATGCCGCTTTTGAGGTAAGCATCGAGTTTGGTGAGGTGATCGCGGCTGGCTGTGGATGGCGACAGGATTTCGACGACGAGGTCGGGCGCGCCATAGACGCGACCATCCCGAATGCGGTGTAGGTGTTCGGCGGCGACGAATACGAGGTCGGGCGCGTAAGCCAATTCCCGGTCTTCGTCGAGCACGACGATGATGTCTTGGCTGAGGCGACCCAAGTTGTTTGCGCGAATGTGCGGGAGCAAGATGCCAGAGAGGCTGAGGATGAGTTCGTTGTGTTCAAATGTCGGTCGCATGAGTTCTATTACCTCCCCGTATTCGAGTTCGCACTTCGGGCCGATTTCGTCTTCGTCCGCGGCGAGAAATTCTACCAAAGACATTCTGCGAACGAGCGATGCGGTTGGTGAAGTCATAAGAACACCTCCTTGAGAAGCAAGATGGAAGTTTAGCCACGAGCGGGATGCAACTGGCGATAGCCAGTTCAAAGGCGAGCCGTGAGTGTAGGTCTTCTCCCGTCTTGCCTCTCACCTCTTGCTTCTTACTTGTGGATGGGCTGTTGGGCGGGAACTGACCGCATCACGCCAGAAATGGATTGATGCGTTTTTCGCGATCAACCGTTGTGGTTGGCCCATGCCCGGGATGGAGAATGGTATCGCCGGGCAGGGTGAGGATTTTGGTGCGAATCGAGTGCATCAGGGTTTGTAAGTCCGCGCCTTCGAGGTCGGTTCTGCCAATGGAGCCTGCGAAAACCGTGTCGCCGATAATGGCGTGACCCGGCCAGGTGAGCGCGATATTGCCGGGCGCGTGGCCAGGGACATGGAGGACGTTCAGGGTTTCGCGACCAAAGGCAATGGTATCGCCTTCGTCGATGAAACGCTCGACAGCGGGCGGCGGATCGGTTTGAAAGCCGAGAAATGCCGCGATGTCTGCAAGCCCCTCGATCATGAACAGGTCGGCTTTGTGGATGGCGAATGGCGCGCCCGATTTTTTTTTGAGCGATGCGACGCGGCCAATGTGGTCAAAATGCCCGTGCGTGGCGACGATTTCCACGATGTCGAGATCGTTATTTGCGATGAGTTGCAGGATGGCGTCGATATCGTCGCCGGGATCGACGACGATACCCTTGCGCGTTTCTTCGCACGCGAGGAGATAGCAGTTGACGTCGAGCGGGCCGACGATGGTCGATAAAAAGATCACGGCGTTTCCCTATGCGATTTTGACTTCGCCGCCGATTTCTTGGCTGCGATAAATGCCGTCGAGAATCGCCATGACTTGTAGCGATTGTTCGGCCGGCACGGGCGAGGGCTTGCCTTCGGCGACAGCGCGGGCAAATTCAACGCATTCTTGAGCGTGTAGTCCTTTTTTGAGGGAGAAGATAATATCGCAGGGGATTGAGGGAAAGTTTTTTTTGGCGCGTTTTTAGCCTTGACGGATACACAAATGTTCACTATATTATGGCGGTTGGAAAATGGAAGATAACGGTTGCATTTCTCGTCATTCAAAAGGAGAGGTTCCCATGAGACGCATCGTTCCCATGTCGGCTATTGGTTCCCGGTCCATCACCCAATTTTGTCGGGAAGTCAGCGAGGTGATCAATCGCGTGCGCGCTGCTTATGGCCCCATTCCCATGAAAGTCGTGGCCGATCAGCCCGAGGTCAAGGCCGCAGAAGCGACCATTGAACAGGCTGCGCGATTGGTGCAAAGCGGGCTTGAAAACGTGGATGTCTGGCGCGGCGCGCTGGTGGTCTATGAGTTGACGTGGATGTCCGCGCTGAAAAAGGTGCGGCAGTCGGGCAAGTCGGCTGCGTGAGTGCATTTCTCGGTGATCCGCGATCCCGATGAGGAGGGGGGCAATGTCTCGTTGCTGTTCTAAAATGCGAAGGATGCGTTGTTGATCCTCGATGATGCCGAGCGCATGCCGTTTATGCCTTGGCAAGCGCCGAGCGAGTAGGGGCGAATAATTATTCACCCCTGCGCCAACAGCAAGCCCTGACCAGACGGATTGACCAACTCAAGCAGGCGATCATCTGCGAACAGAGCCGCAACCACTCGAAAACCGGGAATAAGTATCTCCGCCATGCCCTCTCTATACCTGCCTGGGTGGCCAGCAGGCACGAAGCCCATGTCAAAGCCTTCTATGACCAACTCATCGCCCGCGGCAAGAAACCTTTGCAGGCTATCGTTGCGGTGATGCGAAAGTAGGGGGCTATAATTATAGCCCCCTACGCCATTCGATCTGGGGCATGTTGCGGCATGACCAAGATTTTGAGGGCGAAAAATTCTATCGAATCACCGCGCAAATCCCTTGACCTTTAAGAGAGTATCTTCCTCGCAGGCACAGGCGTAGCCTACAACGAAGCGAAGCGAGTAACGGGGCCAGGGGGGTAGGTCCATAGGCCCAATTCCCCTTGACAAGAAACGACGTGGTACCTTAGCTTGTCTCCATCATCGTTATTTGGCACCCGCAGGCAAAAGCCATGCCTGCACAACTCGTTATATTTTTTTGGGAGGTTTCAGGTGATTACCGCCCTTTTCAGAACTCGCTTGTTGGCTATGGTCGTGCTGGGCATGCTGATGGCATCGGGGCCGGCTTTTGCCCAAACCGACTACGATACGGACAACGACAACTACATTGAGGTGTCCACCCACGCTCAACTCAACGCCGTTCGCTGGGACCTCAATGGCGATGGTACCGTAGCCGCTACGGATACCACGAACTACAACGCCGCCTTTCCCAACGCCGCTTCGGGCATGGGTTGCGCCTCCACCTGCACCGGCTACGAACTCACCGCCAACATCGACCTTGACACCGACGGCGGCGGCTCTGCCAACTCCGCCGACGCATACTGGAACAGCGGCGACGGCTGGCTGCCCATCGGCAACGACACCAACAAGTACACAGGCGATTTCAAGGGCAACGGCTTCACCATCGACAACCTGTTCATCAACCGCCGCACCACCAACTACATAGGGCTGTTCGGCGAGATTGAATCCGGTAGCCGTGTCGAAACCCTAGGCGTAACCAACGCCACCATAACGGGGAGGCAACATAGTGCCATCTTGGTAGGCTATAACCGCGGCGCCGCCGTCGTCGCCTGTTACACCACCGGCTCGGTCACCGCCCGCGGCTTCGGCAGCGGCGGATTGGTCGGATACCTGAACCGAGGGTCTATCACCACAAGCTACTCCACTGCATCCGTCAGCGGAACTACCGAAGTCGGCGGCCTTGTGGGATTTAGCGTGCCGGCTCTATAACAAACTCCTACGCCACCGGCAGAGTCAGCGGGAGCGCCGAAGTCGGCGGCCTGTTAGGCGGCTCCATAGGGGCCAACGCAATCGCTAGCTACTGGGACACCCAAACCAGCAACTTGGGGAACAGCGACGCCGGCACGGGACAACTCACCAACGCGCTCCAATCTCCCACCGGCTACACCGGCATCTACGCCAACTGGAACGTAGATATGGACAGTGATCGCGTACCCGACAACCCGTGGAACTTCGGCACCACCAGCCAGTACCCAACCCTGAGAACCCCCAGCCAGCGGGTAGTTGACCACGACAGCGACAACAACGGCCTGATTGACGTGACTTCCCTGTTGCAGTTAAACGCCATCCGCTACGATTTGAACGGCGATGGCCTGCCCACCGGCACCAACGCCGACACCATCGCCTATGCTAACGCCTTTCCCGGCGGCGACATTACCGCCAGTAGCGGCCGGATGGGTTGCCCGGCCACCGGCGGTTGCACCGGCTACGAGTTGCTCAACAACCTGGACTTTGACGAGAACAACGATGACCAGATCACCTCAGCAGACGCCACCTACTGGAACAGCGGCGCCGGCTGGTCCCCCATCGGCACAAACGCCAACAAATACACGGGCAATTTCAAGGGCAACGGCTACACGATCAACAACCTGTTCATCAGCCGAAACAACATAAGCCAGGTCGGGCTGTTCGGCAACAATAGCACCAGCTCCCGTATCGAAACCCTAGGCGTAATCAACGCCAATGTAACGGGACAGGCATATACCGGCATTCTGATCGGCAGAAATGAAGGCAACATCGTCGCCTGCTACACCACCGGCGCGGTCACCGCCAGCGGCACTTCCAGCGGCGGACTGGTCGGCTACCAGCATTCGGGAAGCATCACCACGAGCTACTCCACCGCGTCCGTCAGCGGAGGTCCCGAGACCGGCGGTCTGCTGGGATTTCGGTTTAACGGCTCTATAATAAACTCATACTCCATCGGCGCCGTCAGCGGCACAGGAAACCTCATCGGCGGGCTAATAGGCTACTTTACCTTTGGTAGCGTGTCCAACAGCTACTGGGACACCCAAACCAGCAACCGGAACACAAGCCCCGGCGGCGGCTCAGGACGGACCACCAGCGATCTCCAATCCCCCACCGGCTATACCGCCGGTGGCATCTACGCCAACTGGAACCTGAACCTGGACGGGCAAACGGGCAACGACGATCCGTGGTACTTTGGCGCGACGAATCAGTATCCGGTCTTGAAGTATGCCGGCCTGGACACCACCGCGCAATTTGCGTTGCAACCGAGCATACCGACGGGTGTGGCAGTGACGTCCAATGGGGACACCTTGTACGTGGGCTGGCGTGCGGCGAGTCAAGCGACGGGATACACCGTGCAGTGGAAATCCGGCATGCAAAGCTACGACGCCGCGCGTGAGGCCACCACCACGGCTACGCGCTACAAGATTCCCTTGGCGTCGGGGACGACCTACACAGTGCGTGTCATTGCCAGCAAGACCGGTGTGCGCGATGGAACCTCGGTCGAGGTCATGGGCACTACAGGTCTCACCAATTACGATACCGATGGCGATGGCCTCATCGCTATCACCACGCTGGCGCAACTCAACGCCATGCGCTGGGATATCGATGGCGATGGTGCCATAGACGCAAGTGCCTCGACCGCCGATACGACCGCCTACAACACCGCTTTTCCAAACCGGGACACCGCCACCCGCATGGGTTGCCTCTCGGGATGCACCGGCTACGAACTGCTCGCCGACCTGGACTTTGACGAGAACAACGATGACCAGATCACCTTAGCAGACGCCACCTACTGGAATGGCGGCTCCGGCTGGGCACCCATCGGTAGCAACACCGTCCCGTACACCGCCACGTTTGAGGGCAACGGCAAGACGATCTCCCACCTGTACATCAACCGCTACATCAACTATTCGGGATTTTTCGCAAGCACGGACACCACTGCCCACATCCGCTCTTTGGGGTTGGTCAACGCGGTGATCAATACGGGTCAGGGCACGGTGGGCGCGCTGGTGGGTCTGAACAAGGGTCGGATCGCGGCGAGTTACGTCACGGGGTCGGTCACGGCGAACACCAATGTCGGCGGGTTGGTGGGTGCCGCTCAGAGGGGGTCGTACATCGTGGCGAGTTACGCCACGGCGCCTGTGGTGTGCAATGCGGGGGGTACATACTCCACTGGCGGTGGGTTGGTGGGTGCCAATGGTGCCGGTGCGACGATAGCGTCGAGCTATTCAACAGGCTCAGTAACGGGGGCCTGCCCGAACAAGCATGGGCTGGCGGAAAACTCAGGTACAGTGACCGATAGCTACTGGGACACACAAGAAAGCGACATTGCCGATGATAGCGATACTGTTGCGCCGGAGGGCAAGCCGACTGCCGACTTACAATCGGTCACGTCTGCGAGTGGCATCTATGCCAACTGGGACGATCTGACCATAGATGCTTTGGGGGCCAACGATGATGATCCCTGGACCTTTGGTACGACAAAGCAGTATCCGGTCTTGAAGTTTGCCGACATGGACACCACGGTGCAGTACGCTGCCCAACCCGTGCATTACGACACGGATAGCGATGGCCTCATCGAGGTCTCGTCCTTGGCACAACTCAACGCCGTGCGCTGGGATCTCAATGGCGATGGCGCCATCGACGCAAGTGCCTCGACCAACGATACGACCGCCTACAACACCGCCTTTCCCGACGCTTCAGTCTCAAGGGGTTGCCCTGCCACCGGTTGCACCGGCTACGAACTCGCCGCCAGCCTTGACTTCGACAGCGACAGCGACGGCGATGTGGACGCCAACGACCACAGCGGCGCGTACTGGAACAGCGGCACGGGTTGGGAGCCAATCGGCGGCGACTCCGGCAACCGCAACCAGTACTCAGGCAATTTCAAAGGCAACGGCTTCACCATAGACAACCTGGTCATCAATAGAACCGGCACCGACGACATCGGGCTGTTCGGCGCAAATTCCAGTGCATCCACCATCGAGACATTGGGCGTAATCAACGCCAACATCACGGCGCGGGAATATGTCGGCATTCTGGTAGGCACCAGTTACGGACCAATCGTCGCCTGTTACACCACCGGCGCGGTAAGCGGCTCCAGAAGCGATGTCGGCGGTCTGGTAGGCTTAATGAACGCATCCAATGCGTCCGTCAGCTCTAGCTACTCCACCGCTTCCGTCGGCGGAGCCGCCAATAATGCCGGCGGCCTAATAGGGCGGGCCATAAGCAGCAACATAACAAACTCATATTCCACCGGCCGCGTCAACGCCAGCGGCAACAACATCGGCGGGTTAATAGGGCTTGTCAGCAGTAGCACTGTAACCGCAAGTTACTGGGATACCTCAACCAGCGGCCGAACAGGCAGCGCCGCCGGCACGGGCAAAACCACCCGCGATCTTCTAATCCCCACCACCTACGGTGCCACCAGCAACGACACCTACTACAACTGGAACGCCAACCTCGACGGACAACCCGGCAACGACGATCCATGGACCTTTGGCGCGATGGATCAGTATCCGGCCTTGAAGTATGCCGGCATGGACACCACCGTGCAATTTCAGCTCCAACCCGCGAGAGTGACGTTGGCACTGACGCCCTCGTCGATCTCGGAAAGCGGCGGGATGAGCACCGTGACCGCGACGCTGGCACACCCGTTGAGCGCGGCGACGACGATCACGGTGCGCCCGGTGGCGGGTGCTTACACGGTGGCGACGGATTCGACGATCACCATCGCGGCCGGGAGCACGGCGAACGCGTCGGATACGGTGGTCATCACAGCGGTGGACAATACCCAAGACGCGCCTAATCGCGACGTGGACATGTCCGTTGTGGCGGGCAACGCCCAAGGCGCGGGCAGTGTGACCGAGGCGACTTTAACGATCACAGACGACGACCCTGCACCGACAGCGACGTTGGCGGCGAACCCGTCGTCGATTTCGGAGAACGGCGCGGTTTCGACGGTCACGGCGTCACTATCGCGTCCATCAAGCGCGGCGACGACGATCACGGTGCGTCCTGTGGCGAGTGCTTATACGGTGGCGGCGGATTCGACGATCACCATCGCGGCTGGGGACACGATTAACGCGTCGGATACGGTGGTCATCACAGCGGTGGACAACACCCAAGACGCGCCTAATCGCATCGTGACCTTGTCCGGTGTGTCGCGCAACGCCCAAGGCGCGGGCAGTGTGACCGGCACTGTGACGCTGACGGACGACGACGACCCGCCGGACGTGACGATGGTTGTATCGCCTGCGTCGATTTCAGAGAACGGCGGTGTCTCGACCGTGACCGCGAGGCTGTCTCACACGTCGAGCGATCCGACGACGATTACGGTGACAGTGGCGCCTGTGCTACCTGCGGTTGCGGCCGACTACACGCGGAGCACGCCGGCCACGCTGACCGTCGCGGCGGGGCAAATGATGAGCACGGGCACCGTGACGATCACAGGGGTGAATAACGCCGATGCTACGGGGAACAAGACGGTGACCGTGTCGAGTACGCTAACCAACAGCGTAGGCACGGGATCGGTCACTGATGTGACGCTGACGCTTACCGATGACGACGTGCCGAACGTGACGTTGGTTTTGACTCCTGCGTCGATTACGGAGAATGCCCAGGTTTCCACGATTACGGCGACGCTGGATCGCATCGCAAGCACGGCGGCGACGGTCACGGTTTCAGCGATGGCTGTGTCGCCTGCGGTTGCGGGCGATTTTACGCTATCGACCGCGACCACGCTGACCTTCGCGGCGAATGTGACGACGAGCACGGGCAGCGTGACGATCACCTCGGTGAACGATACGACCGATGCGCCTGACAAGGAAGTGACCGTGTCTGCAACGGTGACGGGTGGCAATATGGCGGTGCTATCATCTTCCGAGACCCTGACGATCACCGATGATGACGCGCCGCCGAGGCTCTCGATCAGTTCGCCGAGTGCGGTTGAGGGCACTGCCCTGACGTTCACCGTTAGATTGAATACAGTGAGCGGCAAGGCGGTGACGGTGGCGTATGCAGACGCGGGCACGGGCACCGCGACTTCGGGGACGGATTACACCGCACTTACCGCAGGGACCCTGACCTTTGCGACGGGCACGACCAGCCAGACCTTCGCTGTTTCTGTGAGCGACGACGGGGATGATGAGCCGAACGAGACCGTGGAGGTGACTTTGAGCAACGCGGTCAATGCCACCTTTGATGGCGGGGCGACGAGCCTCACCGGCACAGGGACGATTATCGATGACGATGGCATGCCTGCGCTGAGTATCGGTTCGCCAAGCGTGATTGAAGACGCGACCAGCGCGACCCTGACCTTTCAGGTGTACCTACGCCCAGCGCACGACATGTTACAAGTGACGGTGGCGTATGCAGACTCGGGCACGGGCACCGCGACTTCGGGGACCGATTACACCGCGCTTACCGCAGGGACCCTGACCTTCACGGTAGGCGATACCATCCAGACCATCCCTGTTTCTGTGACCGACGACTCGGATGATGAGCAGAACGAGACCGTGATCGTGACGCTGAGCAATGCGACCAATGCGACCATAAGCACGGCGCAAGGCACAGGGACGATTATCGATGACGAAAGCCCGAGTGCCAACTTGGATGTGGATGGCGATGGCCGGGTGAGATTGTTCTCGGATATAATCCTGGTCATTCGATATGTCCTCTTCTTCCGGAACGAGGCCCTCCTCAGAGGGAACGTCATCGAGCCAACTGCCACGCGCACGACCGCTCAAGAAATTGAACCCTACCTCGACACGTTGGTCAATCAGAACATTCTCGATGTGGATGGCGATGGCGATGTGAGGCTGTTCTCGGATATAATCCTGATCATTCGATATGTCCTCTTCTTCCGGAACGAGGCCCTCATCAGAGGGAACGTCATCGAGCAAAATGCTACGCGCACGACCGCTCAAGCCATTGAACCCTACATCCGAAGCCTCTATCCCGCCTCCCACTTCCAATGAAAGCCTGTTCTCTGACCGCCACAGATGGCGATGGCGATGAGAACACCCTGAGTTTCTTCCTCACCATCAGCGCGAATCTGATGCTGTCCTTTGGCGATGCGAGTGTGGAATACGCGGAAGCAAGAGATCGAATCCCTTTTCCTCATCTTCGCCGCCGGCTTTGGCTCATCAGGCTGACAATCGCGAAAGACGTAAAAACAAAAGCCCGGGTTCACAGTGAACTCGGGCTTTACTTTTTGGGACCTACCCCCTGGCCCCCTTTCTAGGAGGAAGGGGGAATGGCGAGAGGGTTTGCGAGAGATTTACGCGAGAGGTTTTGGGGGTTCATGGCGTGATCCATTCACTCAAAGCCATTAGAACTGCCAGGGATACAAACCTTTCAGAAAGCCATGCGCTCCCCCTTTCCTTGTAGGCACAGGCGTAGCCTACAATGAGCGAAGCGAATAACGGGGGCCGGGGGGATAGGTCTATGGCGGTAGGGCGTGCAAAGGACACAGCGGAGTGGGAACGATGAAGCGGTGGTAGGGCGGACGGGCACGCACGGGGCCGATGAGCAGGGTTGCGGACTGATCACTAAGAGCTTATTATATACAAGGACAGGTACGGGGGATGCCGAAGGGCACAGCCGAAGGGCACAGCGGAGTGGGAACGATGAAGCGGCGGTAGGGATGTGTGGGGTAATCCGCGTAATCCGCGTAATCCGTTTAATCCGCGATTCAGACACGGCGGCAGGGGCCGGGCACGCACGAGTGGGGCTAGGCGGAGCGGACGGGCGAACATCAATTCATAATTAGGAGTTTGTAATGTCCGAAACACGACCTCTACCACTGCCTCCGACCTTCAATCCCGAAACCCGCATGCTCGCCCGTCGGGAAGGCGGCAAGACTTATCACGCGCCCCGGTTGGCCGCTGAATTTGCCAATGCCCTGTTGGACAATGGCACCCGCGCAGACATCGCCTTGGCCGAACAAGTACTCGACGCCATGCTCGCGTGCCAAGAGACCCGAGAAGCGGACCCCCATTTGGGCAATTTTCTTTGGGAGCGCGAAGACGAAGTCGTGGAAGACCTCAACGCCGTGCAGTTCTGCCTGTTCCAACTCATCCCCTTGATGATCGGGCACCGGGACGTGCTTTCCGCTGATTTGCAGAATCGCGTCCTCCACAGCATCCGCTTGGGCTTGGAGGAAATCCGCAGGATAGACGTCCATTTTCGGTACACCAACATCGTGGTCAAAGACATCACCAACACCTGCTTGGGCGGCGAACTCCTCGGGGATGAGGCGTTCAAAAATCGGGGCTATCGCAAATTTCAGGCGTGGATGGACTTCACGGTGCAGAACGGCTGTGCGTACGAATTTAACAGCCCCAACTACGCCAACGTCGCAATGCGCGTGTTGCACCGGCTCGGCGAACTCGTCCAGCACCTCCCCACGCGCATCGGGGCCAAAACCATGTGTGCGAGAATTGGCCTGTCCGCGGCCCTGCACATTCACCCGCCCACCGGACGCTGGGCCGGGCCTTTTAGCCGTGCGTACCGCCATGCCCTCTTTTGCGAGGCCCCACCGGAAATCGACGCTTTTCGCGACGACATCGCAACGGGTCTTTTGCCCGCTTGGCTCAAAGACGCGCTCGACCACCGTCCGGAGACCTTCTTTTTTTTTGAAACCGCGGACGCGAAAAACAGCGTAGGCATCGCCACGTACCACAGCCCGTCCTTCGCATTGGGCGTTTCCTCGCAGGAATTGCGGAGCCAAGCCAATCGCTTTATCGCGGGCCAATCCAGCGTTTTCATCGCCCACCACAAGACCGATACAGCTCAAACCGGCGTCATCTATTCTCGCTATGTGCTCGACGACCACTGGCTCGGATCATTCCGCTCGACGCCCGCCCGATCCAATGACCAGATCCTCTCTGAAGAAGGCCAATGCCACAATGTCCAAGACGGCCCTCGGGCCATCGTCCTGTATTCGCCTAAGGACCTTGGCGCGATGGCACCCCGAACCAGCGCCAAAGCCATCATCTGCTGGCACGACCGCAGTTTGGTCGATGAAATTTGGGTCGATGACCAAAAAGTCGAAACCCTGCCTTTTGACATTCCCGAACCCGCCACCATCGCCATTGCCGTGGGGCCCGTCCTCGTCGGCATTCGGCCCCTCGGCCGCACGGACTTGGGCCGCAACGCGCCCCTTCGCTTGGTCGAACGCGGCACGCATCTCTTTCTCGAACTCTACAACTACCTCGGCCCATCCAAAACCTTTTGGGAGCAGGCCCATCCCGGCTCGTTTTACCAGGGCAAACCCCAGTGCGGTTTTTACGCGGAACTGGCCGAACGCGCTGATTATCCCGATGTGCAAACCTTTGCCCAGACCGTCGCTACTGGCACGCTCAAAGACGAAGCGTCGCCTCCCATCGCGTACGAAGCGGGCAAAACGCGTGCGTGGTCTGTCGAATATACCCGCGACAACCAAGCCCTCGGCATCGAGATCGACTTGCTAAACTGGCACCTCCAAAAACGCTGGACGCACGAGGGCGCGCTCGGCTGGCCCCAACTCGAATCGCCCCTGGCCCGCCAAAACCGCACGGGCCGTATTGCGGTTGGAAACGCCACGCTCACCTGCGGAAGCCAACCCGCGTGGCTCTTTGCCTGCCCCCAAACCAAGCGTTACGTCGCGGCGTTCCACGGCGCGGATCCCGAACCCCTGACCCTCACCGTGCCCGAAGGGCAACTCTCTATCGAGGCCATGGGCATGGGGACCGTCGTTTGGGACAATGGCGACGTCACTATCGAAGCCCTCCAGTGCGCGGGAAAAATCAAAATCGCGGGCGGGCGCATCATCTCCCGCGTCAAACCATAGAGCGATAAATTCTGATGAGGGATGGCTACCGGGATTGTCCCCGCGGCTGATGGGACTGGGTATTAGGTTGTGTTGACATTTACGAGCAAAGCAACTGGCTTGAGCGGTTTATCGAGAAAATCAAGCCCTATCGCAGAATATGCTCTCGGTTTGAGAAACTGAAACGGTCGCGCCTTATCGGGACCTACCCCCTAACCCCCTTCCTGCGAGGAAGGGGGAACTGTGAGCGGTTTTGCGAGGGGATTGATGAGGGATATTTAATCGCTTTATGCCCTCGGTCAACGCCATCAGATCAACCTAAGCCATCAAAGGAGCTTTACTCCCCTTTCCTCGTAGGCACAGGCGTAGCCTACAATGAGCGAAGCGAATAACGGGGCCGGGGGATAGGTCCCCTCGCAAAACGCCATCAGAGCAACCTAAGCCATCAAAGGACCAAACGCCTTAAATGAGCAAGAAGCAACACAGTTGCTACTCTGTGCGTAACAACAAAAAATGAAATGTCAACACGACCTAGCCCTTGGAATATCCGATTTTTTGCGTAACTTGGTGCGTGCAATGTGGACAGGTAGTCTGACGATGTCTTACCTCTTGCCTCTTGCCTCTTGCCTCTTGCCTCTTGCCTCTTACCTCTTACCTCTTGTATCTTGGAAGTAAGGGTTAATTAGGAGTTGCGCCCTCGTATCGAGATAAGCCATCTTGATGCCCGGCTCGGGGAAGGCCGGCCCCTCTTGAAGGCGATGACCTTGTAGGTAAGATAGGCCCCCCGACCGCCGGGTCTATGCCGAAGAGTATCTAAGCCCCTTGAGGCTGCATATACAAGACCGGTAGACTTGGCGTCAATGGTCGGGACGCGACCCCGAGCGCGCACCAGATCCCTTACAACCCCCTCATCACAGGAGGCCCCCATGTCGAAATCTCACCCCGCTTTTGCCGGCATTGATGTCAGTGCCCGCACGTTGTCCGTTGCCCTGTCCAGACCCGGACAAGCTGTCATGCAAGCGACCTTTGCCAATGATCCCCAAGCGCATAAGCGGTTGCTGAAGTGGCTCACGAAGGGCGGGCACATGGTCTCTGTGTGCCTCGAAGCGACCGGGCTTTACAGTTTGGGGGTGGCCTTGGCCTTGCATCGGCATCGCCACACAAAGGTCATGGTCGTCAATCCCAAAGCGATGAGCAAGTACGCCCAAGCCTGCATGCAACGGGCGAAGACGGATGCGAAGGATGCGTTGTTGATCCTCGACTATGCCGAGCGCATGCCTTTTGTGCCTTGGCAAGCGCCGAGCGAGCAACGGCTTCAACTGCAAGCCCTCACCAGACGCATTGACCAACTCAAGCAGGAGATCATCCGCGAACAGAGCCGCAACCACGCGCAGAGCTACCACATCCGCAGCACACGTCTCATCGCACGCGATATTCAGGTGAATATTCGACACTTCAAACGCCGGATTGCATACTTGGAAAGCCAAGCCCTCGATCTCGTTTTGCACGATGAGCCCCTCAAGCGTGCCTACCAACGCCTCTGCTCGACGCCTGGCATCGCGCAAACGAGTGCCTTGCGGCTCTTGGCCGAGTTGACCCTTTTGCCAGAGGAGATGCAACCGCCCCAGTGGGTCGCACATGCAGGCCTGGATCCCAAACCCAAACAATCCGGAACCGCCAATCCACAAAGACGCATCTCGAAAACCGGGAATAAGTACCTCCGCCATGCCCTCTATATGCCTGCCTGGGTGGCCATCAGACACGAAGGCCATGTCAAAGCCTTCTATGACCAACTCATCGCCCGCGGCAAGAAACCTTTGCAGGCTATCGTTGCGGTGATGCGAAAGTTGCTCCATTCGATCTGGGGCATGTTGCGCCATGACCAAGATTTTGAGGGCGAAAAATTCTATCGAATCACCCCGAAAACCCCTTGACCTTTTAAGAGAGTATCTTACCTCTTACCTCTTGCCTGACGATGTCGCTTCGTCATAGACCGCGTTTGGAAAAAAATGACCGATCCCGTATTCATCGTAAGCACTGGACGGTGTGGATCGACGATGCTGTCGAACATGGTGAAGTTGCACCCGGATCTGTTGAGCATCTCGGAATTTTTCACGGCGTTGACCAGCCGAGTGTTTCGGGGGCGCAGACCGACCGGCGAGACCGTGTTCCGGCGGCTGAACTCGCTGTCGCCTGGGGGCAAGGCCCTGTTGACAAACGATTTGATCGTGGATGAGTTTTTGTATCCGATTGGACCGGATGCGCGCTACGCTTTGGGCGACGTGCCGTCGATTATGTGTACCACGCTACCGCATCTCACAGACGACCACGAGCGTTTGTGGGACGATCTCTCGGCGGCATTGCGGGCGCGCGGCAGAGCATCGTTGGGCGCGCATTATCGCTTCATCTTCGAATGGCTCGCGGCCCGGTTTGCAAAAAAGGGGTGGATCGAACGCTCGGGTCTCTCGTTGCTGTTCGTCCCGACATTGGCAGAGATGTTTCCCGATGCGCGGTTCGTACACCTCTATCGGGATGGCAGGGATACCGCGATTTCCATGTCCCAGCATCCTTACTTCCGCTTGCGCGTGCAATCTGAGGAGTTGATGATGAAAGTTGGGATCGATCCCTACCGGCCATTCAACCTGCTCGGCACCAGCCCGTATATCCCCTTCCTCGAGTGGTTTCGATTCCAATTTTTCACCGCGGAGCGATATCGGCGCACCGAGATCGCATTGCCCGCATTTGGGCGGTTTTGGAGCCGCTTAATCGGGCATGGGGTTGCGTACCTAAACGCGCTACCGCCCGAGCGCGTGCTGTCGATGCGCTACGAAACCGCGCTGGACTCGCCCGAGCGCGAATTGCGCCGGTTCATCCGTTTTATCGGACCGGAATACGAAAACAGCCAATGGCTACAGGCAGCCATTGGCTTGATACAGCCGAAATCGCCGAATTGGACGCGCCTCAGCGCCGCCGAACAAACACAACTCGCCGCCGCCTGCGAACCCGCGCAGACGCTTTTGGGATATGGCAACGCACGGGCACAAAAAGGCGAAAAACGAATCGACGAATAGCTGAGCAGAAAGCCGTAGGGACGGTGCCCCGTGCCCGCCCGAATCACCGGGTTTTGGGATGGGTGGCCCTCTCACGTCTTGCCTCTCACGTCTCACGTCTCACGTCTCACGTCTTGCCTCTCACGTCTTGCCTCTCGCCTCTCACGTCTTGCCTCTCACGTCTTACAAAAAAAGAAAGGATGAATGAGCTATGGAGACACCGGCCATTGAACGCGCGCCGCTTCCGCCGAGTGCGAAAGGGCATTATATCCGCAACGCGATCAGGCGGATTCGGGATACGCTCGGGCTTTTTGTGGGATTGCACGGGGACTATGGCGACATCGTCAGGTACAACATCCTCTTTCTCGAGTTCTGCATCATCTTCGATCCCGAGTTGATCCGAGAGGTGCTCTACGAGAAGCGGTCGTCATTTGAAAAGGGGTTTATTTACAAGCGCAACACGGTTCTGCACGGGCCAACGCTCGTGACTGGGGATGGCGAGGATCACCTGCGGCGGCGAAGGATCATCCAGCCGTTCTTTCACCGGAAAGCACTGGACAAATACGCCGCCATTATGGCCGAGCGCGCGATTGCCAAGCGGGAGGAATGGCACCGCGGTCAGATCGTCGATGCGGATCGGGAGATGCGTCAGTTGACGCTGTCCATCTCGCTCGAGGTCTTTTTCGAGGACAAGACGCGGATCGACAACGAGATGGCCAAGAATCTGATCGATTTGTTGATTTTGGATTTCCAATTGGCCCTGCTGCCGGGCCGCTATTTGATCAAGCGCGTGTTGCCTCGCTACCGGCGGCTGATGCGTCTCAAGCAACCGATGGACGAGATTATCCGGGCGTCTATTCGCGCGGCCCGTGCGGATTCCGGAGAGCGAACCGATCTGGTGGCGTTTCTGGTCCACGCCACAGACGAGCACGGCAAAACCGCGTTTGATGACTTTGAGATATTGGACGAAGTGATAGAGATGCTGATGGCATCTCACGAAACGACGGGTTGCACGCTGGCGTGGGCGTTCTATTTTTTGAGCAGGAACCCATCTGTGCGCGAGCGGATGGAGCGGGAGATCGACTCGGTGTTGGGCGGCCGGACGCCGGCTTTGGCGGACTACGACCAACTCGTCTATACCCGCGCCGTGCTCGACGAGACCTTGCGCCTCGCGTCGCCCTCTTATTATATCGGCCGACGGGCCATCGAAGACTGCACTATCGGCGGCTATTTCATGCCCAAGGGCGCGAATGTGCAACTCTGTTGCTATGCGTCCCACAGGAATGAGCGGTATTTCCCGCGCCCGGAGCAGTTTCTGCCAGAACGCTGGCTGGACGAGCAACCCGAGCGCCCGCGGTACGCGTACATGCCATTCGGCGCCGGTTCTCGCGGTTGCGTCGGCGAGGCGTTCGCCCTGATGAGCGGGGTGTACGCCTTGGCGAGCATCGCCCAACGCTGGCGGCTCGAGGTCGTCTCGGAGGGGCCGCCGGCGTTGAAAACCATGGCGGGCTACTTTTTTAAGCACGGCCTGCCGGTCGAGGTGTGCGAGCGCCGGGGTTAGTCGAAGATGGATGTCTCGTAGTCGCCTTTCTCGAGCCAGAACACCACGCCCTTGTATTCCTTGATCGCACGGGGGACCAGCCACGGAACCCGCTCGGAGAGCCACACGAGGGCGATGAAGCCATAGCACAACAACCGCCGCTTTTGCTTGGGATAGCCCAACTGATCCGCGAGCTTGTCGCCGAGCAGGTGGCGCGATATGGGATTGGCCATGCTGACGAAAAAGCGCGCTTGGCGTTCGTTCTCAATTTTCATCAGCGCCGGGCCTGCATGGATCAGGGCTTGGCAAAGGTGCTTCGAGGTTTCGTCCGGATCAAATTCCAAGCTGAACGCGATCTCTATCATCCGCCGCGCTTGTTCTTCTGACGCGCAGACCATTTCGGGATCGATGGCAAAGAGATACCCGATATAACGCCATGTCATGAGAACGCCTTCCTCCTCGCGGCGCGTCAAACGCATCCCCAATCGCTTCATCCCCTGAATGACATAGCGCGAGAAAAAAATGACATCCATCGCCATGTGCGCTTGATTGAGCGGGAGTTCGGGCGTGCTTTTGTCCCACTTGTTCGACTGGAGGATCTGCCGCCGAATCCGGGCGTGCAAGACGCGCACAAAAACCACCAACTCAAAGCCATCCGCCTGGCGTTGCAAGCCGCCCGGCAGGAAACTTTCGGTGATCAAGCGCAGGGTTTGGGCGTAGCGATGGGCGGTCTTATTGAGGAGGGTGCGCGTAAAAGCGAGGGGTTTGTTGGCGGTCGCAAGGTAGGTGTGCGGCAAGGCGTAGGCGGCGAAAGACAAGGCGGTGAGCAGCCCCGAGCGGATGATCTTCTTGCTCGCAACGCGCATGAGATCCCAGTCCACCCAGGTGGGCACGCTATCGAGTTGTTCAAACAGCACCACCAGGGGTTTGGGCGGATTGTCGATAGACGCAATGCCGTTCTTGAGGGCATGAGATAGCATGCGAAATCCATGGCCCTGCGGCAGTTTTTCAAAATGGAGAATGAGATCGTCAGCGATGGGATCGCCCAAGTGCAGATGCGCCAAATACGGATCAATCGCGTTGCCATGTCGTTGTCTGGCCGCGGCGATTCGCTCGGCTGAAAGCGGTGGAAAAGGCGAGGCGCCAGGTTGCGTCCCTTTTTGCTTCTCGTGCGATCTCAAAAACATAGCTTCACCCTTCGCCCAATCACTTTTGCGCGTTTTGATAGATAAGCCGCTTTGAGCAGGTCCAAGCGCGGCAAATCATCCATCAAGCGCGTGTCAAAATCATCCCGTCCAAACAACAGGCGAACGCCTTATCCCTGCTGTCCGCTCGTCGCAACATTTACAGCTCATCCAAAACCGCGCGCAATTGCCGCACGCCCTTTAGCATCAAGGCGGGCGACCCCCAGTGCTCGATGCTCACATTGCCCGCATAGCCATCTGCGCGGAGTATCTCGAGCAATTCGGCGTATTTCATTTCGCTTCCGCGAATCGGGTCGAGTTCCTTCTCGGGATTGGGCTTGACGTGTACATGGGTGATTCGCCCCCTAATCTGCTCGTAGCCATCGGGCACGGCGCGTTCGCCACAGCCGATGCCATTGTTCACGTCCCAGCAAAAGCTAAATCCCGGGGTAGTGCCCAGCGCGTCGGCCACCATCCGCGCTTCTGCACAAGTGCCGGCGATAGTCGCGCCCTCGTTTTCCAAGGACAGGGTCACGCCCTCGCGCTCGGCGGTTTTGACAATGGGTTCGAGGAAGGGCACGATCACATCGAGATGCTTTTTAACGCCGGGCCGATTTTCCCTATCCCCTTGTTTTCGATTGGGATTCCACAGGGAAAAGCCTCGGATGACCGTTGTGCCCAAGGCGTGGGCGAGTTCGATCATGCGGTCAAATACGCGCTGGTGCTCGGCCTTTTCCCTTTCGCTGTCGTGCGCGCACTTGCCCACGGGCGAGCCGACAGCCATCACGGTCATGTCGTACTTTGCCAGCACATCCCGAACGCGCTTCAAGTCCTCATCGTCAATTTCTTGAACGCGCTTGCCCCATATCCCGCCGCGCAACTCGATCCCGGTCGCCCCGGCTTCTGCGCCCAATCGCACGGACGCATCAAAATCGGCTTTGTCGATTTCATCGGCAAAATAGCACAATTCCATTTCTTCCTCCTATCAGTTTCAAAGTGGCGTGCCAAAATATAACATATCTTCCGAAAAAAGAAAACCCGCCTTGTGACGTTTTATTTTTTTATGACCCGATTTGGATGAATTTGAAGCGCGCGCTTCACTCATTCTTTTTGAACGCGACGATCCGATTGGTGTTCGTGCCTTTTCTGCCATTGTCAACGCCCCAAACATTGGCGGTTTTGGTGAATTTCTGCGCGTTGATCAAAACCAGTACCGGCGTCAGGCCCGCCTCGAGGCCGCACGGGATCGCGGCTTCTTCGAGTTTTACTTTGCCGTGGCGGACTTCGCCGACTTCAAAGGCGACATATCCGCCGGGTTTTAATACCCGTTCCAATTCGGCAAAAACCCGCGTCATAACGCGCTGCCAGTCTGCAATTTTTTTTTGCATCGTAATGGGAACGGATTGGGCATCTATGCCGCAAAACCAACACCTGAGCCAATTGTCTTGCGCGTAGTTGACCACATTGAGAAAGGGCGGAGAGGTCACGACGAGGGCGACGGAATTAGACGCGATTTCGGGCACGCTATCCGCGGGTTGCGTGAGGAATCGCGCCCGATGCGACACGCGACTCAACGTGTCTCGCGTGTGGTCGTCGCAGTGTTTCAAAAGGGCGCACGTTTTTTTTAGGATGATGGTTTTGACGTCTCGCAACGGGGGTTCTTGCTTTCTCTTTGCGTTGATTTTTCGCTGCGCGTCAACCGAGACCGCCTGATTGGGCGGCAGGGTATAAACAGAAAAAAACCCCGATGAGTGACCCGTCAAGCGATTCAGCGCGACCACGCGAATCCATTGATCGACCTCGTCGAGTTTTCCACCGCGTTCTCTGTCTGTCAGATATTTTTTAAGGGCGCAAATCCGCTTCAGGGTTTCGGGATGGTAAAAGACCAATAGTTCTTCGGGATATTCATCCCCCTCATCGAGCGCGATGCGCGACAGCCTATCGGCGACTTGCTCACTGGTGGGCGGGTGCAGACGGGGAAGGGTGAGGATCGCACTCAGGGGATTGACATCGCACCCGATAGGCACGCGGCCCAACAGCGCGGATTCGATGAGCGTCGTACCCCGTCCGGCAAAGGGGTCATAGACCACATCCCCCGGCGCGGTTAATCGGTCGATAAAAAATCTGGGCAGTTGGGGCTTGAAACACGCCCGATACGAGATCTCGTGGAGCGCGTTTGCGGCCCGTTGTTTCGAGGTCCAAAATTCGTTCACATACGTTTCAACCCGAACCCGCTGGCACCCCGAATCCCCGCCCACCCGTTCGACCTCGGTTGAAGTCACAATCGTCTCTTTGCCGAACGCATTGAAATTTTTAATGTCCTCTACAAAAGAAGTAGGGTAGCCATTTGATTTTTGCTGCACAGTACCGGAAAAATCAAAAGCCAGTTGACTCGCGTTTGATGCCATTATTCTATCTCTCTGATCAATAGCCACAAAACGCCTCGCTGTCAAGGTCGGCGGGCAGGTGAAAGATCGCCCGGGAAATGGAAACAGATCATGAACATCCACATCGAAAAAGAAATATGCCGCGATCTCGATCAAGCGATGGGTCGGGAATGGCTCGAAACCAATGGCATCGGCGGATTTGCCTGCGCGACCATCATCGGCATGAACACGCGGCGGTATCACGGCTTACTCACGCCAGCATACGAGCGAGGTCGATTCGTCGCCCTGTCCAAACTCGAAGAAACGCTCCTCGTACCCGGCGCGGGGGCGTATGACTTGAGCACCAATCGCTATGTCGGCGCCATCCACCCGCACGGGTATCGCCACCTTCGACACTTTCGCCTGGATCCCCATCCCATCTTTACCTATCGCGTCGGCGATCTGCGCCTTGAAAAACAGATCTTCATGATCCACGGTCAAAACACCACTGCAATCGCGTATGGCCCGGTTGATCGCCCGGTCAGGCTTACCCTGCGCCCGCTCGTGGCGTTCCGAGACTACCACCACCTAACGCGGCAAAACCCCGCGTTCAATGGCGATGTCGATATCCGCGAGGGCCGCATTCGCCTCCGACCCTATCCCGAACTCCCGCCCTTGCACCTCGCGCACAACGGGCGCTTTCAAACGCGGGGCATGTGGTATTACAATTTTGAATACGCGGTGGAAGCCTATCGCGGCTTGGACTGCCATGAGGATTTATACTGCCCAGGAGAATTGACTTTTGACTTGGAACAAGGCCAATCCGCACACTTGCTCGCCAGCCTCGATCCGGTCACTTGCGATCAGATCGACGACCTGCGGCGGGCCGAAAGAGATCGCAGGCAGAAAATTGCCCAAACCGTTTCCGGACGCGCCCGGCTCGGTCTCAGTGCAGATGCCTTTCTCGTCAAATCCCAAAACACCCGTGCCACGATCATCGCGGGGTACCCGTGGTTCGCGGACTGGGGCCGCGACACCATGATCGCGCTGCCCGGCCTCGCGCTGGCGACAGGGCGGTTTGACGTCGCCCGCGACATCCTCGCCCACTATGTGCGCTTTTGCGACCGAGGGATGATCCCCAACCGATTTCCCGATTCCGGAGCCGCGCCTGATTACAACAGCGTGGATGCAACCCTGTGGTACATCCATGCGGTGGATCGCTTTTTGGCCTACACGGCCGATTATGCGTTCGTGCATAAAACCCTCTGGCCGGTGTTGAAAGACATCATCCGCCATTTTGTTCGGGGAACGCGCTACAATATTCACTTGGATCGAGATGGCTTGCTCTGCGCGGGCGCGCCGGGGGTGCAACTCACCTGGATGGACGCCAAGGTTGGGAACTGGGTCGTCACTCCGCGTCGTGGCAAACCCATTGAGGTCAACGCGCTGTGGTACAACGCCCTGTGTGTCATGCGCGACTTGGCTCATCGATATGGCGAACCCGACTGCGCCGCCGAATACGCTGATCTCGCGGCAAAAACAGCCGCGTGCTTTGCCGATGCGTTCTGGAACCCAGACGCGGGTTGTCTGTACGATTGTCTGACCGAGACAGGCCCGGACGCGGCGATTCGCCCCAACCAGATCTTCGCCCTCAGCCTGCCCCATCGCATGCTGTGCGCGGCCAGTGAACGCCGCATTCTCAAGGTGGTCGAGCGCGAGTTGCTCACGCCCTACGGCCTGCGGAGTCTCTCGCCTTCTGACCCGGCATATCGCGGGACTTATGGCGGGGACCCGCACAGCCGCGACAGCGCGTACCACCAAGGCACGGTTTGGCCCTGGCTTATGGGCCACTTCATCACCGCTTGGGTTCGCCTACGAGGCGCAGATGCCGATGCCCGCGCCGCCGCGAGACGCATGCTGCGGCCGTTGCGGAACCACATGCGAGAATCTGGCTTGGGCCACATTTCTGAGATTTTCGACGGGGACCCGCCCCACGCGCCGCGAGGCTGTTTTGCCCAAGCATGGAGCACCGCCGAAGTCCTGCGCGCCTTTGTCGAAGACGTGCTCGACCAACGCCCTGTTTGTACGCAAAGCCATTATTCATCTCGCCAGAGTTTGCCTACCTGACATACAAACTTGGGCAACAGGGGATCGCCCGAGATGGTCTTGGGATCGGACAGACAAACGACCGCTTCATTTGGACGATAGACATACACATTCCGCGCTTTGGGATCGATGAGCCAGCCGAGTTGCGCGCCATTGGCGATGTATTCCCGCATCTTGTTTTGGATGGTCTCGAGCCGATCCGTGCGAGAAAGCAGTTCCACGACAAAGTCCGGACAAATCGGGGCAAATTCCTCCTGTTCATCAGCGGAAAGGGCTTCCCAACGCTCTTTGCGAATCCAAGCCAAATCAGGCGCGCGCACCGCGCCATTTGGAAGGGTGAACCCCGCGGATGAATCAAAGCCCACACCCGTTTCATCAGATTGCATCCACATGCCAAATTGGGTCGTAAGTGTAAAGTTGCGCTGTCCAGTTTTGCTCCCTGTCGGTGGCATAATGATCAGGTCCCCCCTGCTAGTGAGTTCCAGCCTCAACTCGGGATTGGCTTGGCAGAATTGAAAAAACTCATGCCTGCTCATGCGTAACACAGACCCAAAATGAAGCGTCAGGGCATTCTGTTGCAATGCAACGGCGGTCATGACAAACCCCCCAGGCGAAGTGACAATGCCTTTCTCCATCCATGTTTCCGTCCAAAATAATACCCACAACAAGCGTTCCGTGCAAGTCCATTAGAACAAATCAGCGAATAGCGGATAGGCTGTATCTTCGGGCGAGCACGGGCCTACGAAGTGGGTTGGGCGGAGCGGGGACTGACCACTGACTACTGACCACTGACCACTGACTACTGACCACTGACCACTGACCACTGACCACTGACCACTGACCACTGACAACTGACAACTGCCTTTTGCCTCTTGTACCCCGCTCGTGGCTAAACCTCCATCTCGTCTCACTCCTCAAACGCGCAAACCCTTGACATCAGTCTGAAGGTTGCAAATATTATCTCTCGTCAATACCGTATCACATCATTCACAGGAGGGCATAGAAATGATCGATCAAGACACCCCGCCGCAAGATCAGCAAAACGAATTGCTGTTCATGCAACTGGTCATGATGTTTCAGGGCATGGCTTTGCAAAACTTGGGCAAAGTCATGAACCCCGTGACCAGCGAGATCGAGCGCAACTTGGAGCAGGCGAAAAACATGATCGACATCCTCGGCATGTTGGACGCCAAAACCAAGGGCAACTTAAACGACAACGAGCAAAGGTTGTTGGAACACGTCCTGTTTGAATTGCGAATGAACTACGTCGATGAAATCAAAAAGGACGCCGAAGCATCTGCCGAGGAACCGACAACAGACAACCCTGCGGACGCGGAATCGCCCTCCGCAGATTCGGAGAACAAAAGTTGATCGCCCCAAATCTCGTCAAAAAATGGTTCGCTTGTTGCTTTCTGCTCATCCCTTGCTTGGGTTGCGCCTACTATTCCACATCCGCCACGGGAAGCGGCGGCACGCGCTCGGTGGCCGTTCCCCTGCTCGACAACGAAAGTCTCGAAGCCGGCATCCATCAGGCATTGACCGACAGCTTGATTCGGGAATTTGTCTCCGATGGCACCTTGCGCGTGGTCGAAGAAGACCGCGCCGATGCCGTGGTGCAAGGCGTGGTGCTCGAGGTCAAAGAAGAACCCTTCACCTATGGACAACCGGGCGCCGAGCAATATCGGATTTCGGTTTTCGTCAAAATGGCCTTTTACGACGCGCGGCAAAAGCAAACGCTTTGGGAAATGGAACGCGCACGCGGCTACGGCATTTACGACGCCACCCGCCAGCGCGACCTCGCCCGCACAGAAGGCATCGGCGCCGCCCTCCAGATGCTCGCCAAAGACATCGTAGATCGCGCGCAGGTCGGAGGATGGTAAAACCCGAGGAGTTTGACATGAAAATCACCCAGATTGAAACATTTATCGTCGATGCGGGTTGGCGCCCGTGGATCTTTGTCCGCGTGGATACCGATGCGGGTATCAGCGGTTGGGGCGAGTGCAGCGATGGGCGCAGTCCTTACGGCGTGACCGGCACGGTGCGCGACCTCGCCCCCTTGCTCATCGGCAAAGACCCACGTGCTTACGAGATGCGCTTTTGGGATATGTTGCGCGGCACGCGCCAAAGTCCCGGGGGGATTGCGGCCAAAGCCATTGCAGGGGTTGAACTCGCGCTCATCGACATCAAGGCGCGTGCCCTCGGCATCTCCGTCATCGAACTGTTTGGCGGGCCAACGCGCGATCAAATCCGCCTGTACTGGTCGCACTGCGGCACGTCTCGCGCACGCAATCACGAGTTGCTCAAGACCCCGCCGCTTCGCACGATGGACGACATTGCCGCACTCGGGCGCGAGGTGGTGGAAAAGGGCTATACCGCACTCAAGACCAACATCGTCATACCGGGCGACCCGGCCAGCGTCTATTTTGGCGGCTTTGGCGGCACGCCGGGGACGACGGATGGCGTGGTCACGCGCCAGTTGCTCCGCCACATCGAAACCCTCATCGGCACGTTCCGCGATGCGGTTGGTCCAGAGGTAGATATCAATCTGGACCTCAATTTCAATTTCAAGCCCGAATCGTGCATGCGAATCGCCCAAGTGTTGGAACAATTCGACCTGCTCTGGCTCGAAATTGACATGTACGAACCCGATGCCATTCGCCAGATTAAAGACGCGACCCGCACCAAAATTTGCACCGGCGAAAACCTGTTTTACATGCGCGAGTTCATCCCCTATTTCCAAGCGCGGGCCGCCGACGTGTTTATGATAGATGTGCCGTGGAACGGGTTTGCCCAGTCCAAAAAAGTGGGCGATTTGGCCGAAGCCTATCAACTCAACATCGCGCCCCACAATTATTATAGCCACCTCTCGACCCACATCAGCGCAAGCCTGTGCGCGGTTTTGCCCAACGTGCGTATCATGGAAATCGACGTTGACGACGTGCCTTGGCGCGAAGCCATGGTCACGCATCTCCCCAAAATAGAAAACGGGCACCTGACCATTCCCACGGGCGCGGGCTGGGGCACGGCAATGGTCGAGGACGTGCTCCGAGCACATCCGTGGGAAAAGGGAAATGCGAATTGGTGATGAGGCGTGAGAGGGAAGAGGCAAGAGGCAAGAGGCAAGACGTGAGACGTAAGACGTGAGATCGTAGGGGCGATGCCCCGTGCTTGGTCGAAGATACAAGAGGCAAAAGGCAGTAGTCAGTGGTCAGTAGTCAGTTACCCCGGCCCGCCGCTCCACCGGAAAGACGTAAAACGCAAGAGGGGAGAGGTGAGACAACTGGGGATTCGGATGGCGAGCATTGAATCGCGCCTGACTTCAATTGAGCGCGGCATCGAGAGCATCAACCGAAAAATTTGGGCGGGGCTAATCATCATGATCGGGTTGCTTACCAAAATCGCGTTCTTTTGAGTCTGCACACACGCCCCAGTTAGTCAACACAGCCACCAAAACACCGCCCCATCCGAGATCGCACAAGCGATTTCAGATGGGGCTTTTTGTATGCACAATTAGACCACAACAGATCACTTTGAAAATTTCCAGCATCGTAAAATTGCGGGTTGATAATGACTCACCTGCTCGGTTGATATACCCAAACTCGTCACCGATTTTCACACGCGCTGTTTTGGAAGCCGTGCTGGCACGCCCCGCAACATGCCTTCTGCACTGATGTCTTCATCGATATCAGGCCAGTGAACGCCCTGTCCATCGCCGATAAATTCGTAATTTTCACGCTGATTGGGCGTCGCATCTGAAAGTCGCCAAGACCAAGCAAGCGGTATGCTGATCGTGCGGCCATCCAATAAATCAACTACGATCAGGTCCTCAGTAATTTCGATGGCTTTGATGCGAGGTTCAATATTATTCACAGTGTTCACGCCACGCCTCCAAAATTATCACAAAGTGCAATTGGATCAACCGCCGAATTTCATTGAGTTCATGGGGAGAAAACCCGTAATTTTTGCATAATGCAACGGGTTCAAGCCAAAACTTGCATGTTCTTTTGTCTCGTCTCACATGCACATGCTGGGGTTCGTTACAATCAAAGCTATAAAAGAAAAACCGATATGGCCCAGGAATATTTCTGACACTTGGCATTATTGCCTCCGAATATGAATTAAATACCAAATATTCAAGACTATATCAAGAGAAAAGGTGAGAAATTGGAGATAAGGGTTTTGATTCGGTTCATCGTACGCGACAAAACGCATAGACACAATCCCCAAAACACCGCCCCATCCGAGGTCACACAAGCGATTTCAGATGGGGATTTTTGTAGCGGTCAGCAATCAGCTTTCGGCTTTCAGTCCCCGCCGCGCCACTGTCATAGCGAAATTCAACCTTGTTTTTTGATGCGTTTTTGGGTAAACTGATCAGGACAATGAATGTACGACTAAATAGACATGTCCAAATCGAAAGGGATGAAGGAGATAAAAAAACGATTGAACACGAAAGCCGAATCTCACGGCTTGAGGGCATTATTGAACAATTGGGGACTTGGATGGCGAGCATTGAATCGCGCCTGACTTCGATTGAGCGCGGCATCGAGAGCATCAACCGAAAAATTTGGGCGGGGCTAATCATGATTGGGTTGCTTACCAAAATCGCGTTCTTTTGCATTGCTCCCACTTTCATCGGAAAAAAATAAAATGTCAACGCGACCTAGTGACTTTTGTCTTTCCCCATCCGCCAAAAAATAAAAAATGCAAGTTGACCGCTGGCAACTTAATCTATGGACGCATTCGATTTCTTCATCCTGTATCGCCTGCCCTATCTCGCCTGTCCTTTTTATGTTATTATGCTGACCGTGCGGATCTGGGTGTGGTTGCGGTTTTACAATCCGGCACTCAAGTTGTTGCCCGGCGGCAAAGGGCGTGTGTATCGCGTGTGGAAGCGGCAGTATCGTCCGACCATCGACATTTTTCCCGGGCGACCGCGCACTCGGGGAGGGGAATGGAAACGCACGATCAAGGGGTTTGTGTTTTTCACCGGCCTTTGGAAGCGCGATAAGGTGTTGTGGTTGGGGTCTTGGTGCCTGCATTTGGGGCTGTTGCTGGTGGTCATTGCCCATGTGCGTGTGGCACTGCCGCCCGAGTTGGACGCGGTTTGTTTGGCTGTGGCATTGGGAGGTAGCGGGTTGATGAGCGCGTCGGGCGTTTATTTATGGGTTCGCAGGCTCGTGGTTCAGCGCGTGCGCGAGATTACGGATTTTCGGGACTATCTGGCGGAGTTCATCCTCCTGTGCTTTGCTGTGACAGCATTTCTCATGCTGTTGGACGAGGGGGTGACAGCCGAACTGTTGCGCCGATACGCATCCGCGCTGTTGACCGGCACGGCGCCGGTGCTCGAGGTGCAACCCATGTTTGTCTATCACTTGCTCGCCGCATACTCGTTGCTGATCGCGATCCCGTTTTCCCATTTGCTGCATTTGGGCGGGATTTTTTTGAGCCGTGCGTTTTTGGGCACATCCGATACGTTTGCAGGTGAATAGAGGGAGTCGAGCGGTGGAAAAGCCAAAGCAGACAGAACGCGAGAAGAAGTACATCCCGCCGGGGTTGGTCCGCACGTATATGCGGCGAATTGCGGAGTCGGATCCCTTTGTGCGCGAGATTCAGGACGAGCCGTCAGCACTGCGCTTGTACATGGATACGTGTACCAAATGCGGGGTGTGCGCGCAGGAGTGCCCGGTGTATTACGGGCAACCGGATAAGCGCATGCATCCGGTGGAACGCTCGCGGCAAGTGATTCGGCTGTACAAAAAGTACGCGACCATTTGGGGGCGGTTTTGGAATGCGATTTTTCCAAAGCCGGATTTTGAAAACGACGATGCCGAGGTGTTTGCCGAGCGCGTGTACGAGTGTTTGACGTGTCGGCGGTGCGCGGCGTTTTGTCCGGTGGGGATCGATCATTCGGTGATTTCGCGCGTCGGGCGGTCCCTGGTGGATTTGATGGGGCTTACGCCGCCATCCCTCGCGCAGGGCACGCACAATTCATTTGAAACCGGCAATTTGGAGGGCGCGTCGCCCGAGGCGTTTTTGGATGCGATTCGATTTATCGAAGGGGAACTCAAAGAGGAAACCGGGCGGGATATTCCCATTCCCATAGACCGCACGGGCGCGGAGATTTTCTTTTTGCCGCCGTCGGGCGATGTGCTGGTTTACGCGGAAAATCTGATGGGTATGGCAAAGGTTTTTCATGCCGTAGGCGCGGATTGGACGATGAGCTCGCGGGCGTTTGACGGATCGAATTTTGGCTTTACGACCGGGAACAATTTTTCCATGAAGTACGAGAACAAGCACTATATCGACGCATGCGAAAAATTGGGGTGCGAGGTGATGGTGATGGGCGAGTGCGGGCACGCCTATCGGGTGATGAAGTTCATGGCGAGCAAAGGCCGCTGGTGGGGAACCCTGCCCTTTGAAATTACGAGTGGGTTCGAGTACACGGCGCAGCAGATCGAGCAGGGCGAGTTGAGATTGGATCCGGACAAAAATCCCAAGGCCGTGACGTATCACGACGCGTGCCAATTCGCCGCCGGGTGCGGGATTGTGGAAGAGCCGAGGCGCATTTTGCAAGCGGCCTGCGCGGATTATCGGGAGATGCCCGATGGAGGATATACGCAATGGTGCTGTGGTGGGGGCGGCGGGCTGTCCGCGCTGCGCTCGGTGCGGGCGTTTCGGATGCGGGTTTCGGGCAAAAAAAAGGCCGAGCAGATGCGCGAGACCGATGCGAAAGTCGTCTCGACCTCGTGCTTGCAATGCCGCACGCAACTCATGGAAATTGCACGCCATTACGGTATGGCGTTGCAGATTGCAGGGGTGCATGAGTTGGTGAATAATGCGGTTGTGTTCGATCAAGAGCCGATGAGCTGAGCTGCGAGCGGGGTACAACTGGCAAATGTGTTGCTTGCTCATTTAAGGCGTTTGGTCCTACAGCATTGTTGGTTGCCTCCGATGCCTTCGGCGACTTCTTTTTTGCTTGCCCAAAAAAGAAGCAAAAAAGGGCACTCTCAAACGCCGAGGGGCTTGCACAGCGCAAATCGCTTTTGTAACAGGACGATACGCGCCAGCCTGCAAAGGAGGTTGCATAATGGATGTTGGTTGCGAAACGGCCTTACGCGCTGTGCTTGATGGCTTTATCGGATTGTGTTTTGCGATGGCCTGGTTGCCATGGCTTCTCTGAATGACTGCGGAACGCCAAGAGTATCCGTTGCGGATAGCATATCGCATCATATCAGGATAACAGCAATTCAATCTGGTATCACGATGACCAATTTAATTTACATGGACAATGCGGCGACGACGTTTCCGAAGCCGCCGGGGGTGCTGGAGGACGCGCTGGCGTTTTATCGGCAGTACGGGGTGAACCCCGGGCGCAGTGGCACGGATTTGGCGCGGGAGGCCGAGGCGATGGTGGCCGAGGCGCGCGTTGCGTTGGCGGCGTTCTTTGGGGCCACGGGCAGTCCGGATCGGTTGGTGTTGACCTATAATGCGTCTGATGCTTTGAATATTGCGATTCAGGGCACGTTGCAAGCCGGGGATCATGTGATCGCGACGCTTTTGGATCACAATTCGGTTTTGCGCCCCATTTACCATCTCACAAAGTACGAGGGGGTCGAGGTGACGCATGTGGGGTTTGGGGCCGATGGCGTTGTGGATCCGGATGATGTTGCCAACGCGATCCAGTCGAATACGAAATTGGTGGTAATGCCCCACGCTTCCAATGTGTTGGGGACGGTGCAACCCGTGCATGTGGTCGGCGCGATTTGTCGGGCGAGAGGTGTGATTTTTTGCGTGGATGCCGCGCAGACCGCGGGCGCGTTGCCGATAGACATGGAGGCGATGCAGGCCGATATTTTGTGCTTTACCGGGCACAAGTCCCTGATGGGGCCAACGGGTACGGGCGGGATGTACGTGCGCGAGGGGGTGTCTGTGGCGCCGTTGCGATATGGCGGCACGGGCGTGCGGTCAGAATATCCGGATCACTTGGAGGAGTATCCCTGGCGATTGGAGTGCGGCACGGGCAATTTGCTGGGCATTGCGGGGTTGTTATCCGCGCAAAAATGGCTTGAGCGCGAGGGCGTGGAGAATATTCACGCGCGCGAGATGGCGTTGTTCACACGCTTGGTCGAGGGTCTCCGCAGTGTTGAGGGGTGCATTTTGTACTGCGCCGAAGAAATCGATCAGCGCGTGCCCGTGCTGTCGGTCAATCTCGCGGGGATGACGGCGAATAATGTGGGCATTTTGCTGGATGTAAAGTTCAATGTGGCAACGCGCACCGGGTTGCAATGCGCGCCTAGGGTTCACGAGCGGTTGGGCACGCAGGAGATGAAGGGCACGGTGCGGATTTCCCTCGGCCCTTTCAATACCGAAGCGCATGTCGAGACCGCGATTGAGGGCTTGCGCGATATTGCCAAACGACACGGGCGAATAGGAGGCGGCGTTGGCATATCAAATTGCGATGCTGGGCGGCAAGGAAATTGAGGTGGATGAAGATGGGTTTATCCAACAGCCCGAGTTGTGGGACGAAGCCGTGGCGCGCGATCTGGCCGGGCGAGATGGCATCGATGAGATGGGCGCGGATCATTGGCAGGTGGTGTATTACATCCGCAATTACTGGCTGAAATTCGAGATCGCCCCGCTGATCCGGCGGCTGTGCAAAGAGACCGAGAAAGACATCGATACCATTTACGATCTGTTTCCCGCGGGCCCGGCAGATGGCGCGTGCAAAATCGCGGGCCTGCCAACGCCGACGGGCTGCACGTAATCAAAAGGGGAGTCGCAATTCTCCCTGAAACAAAGAAAAATAAAATGAGGCGATCTCCAAAAAGGAAATCGCCTCGTTTTATTTTTTTTTAAGGTTGTAAGGAACGCTACATTATCGGGACCTATCCCCTAACCCCTGTTACTCACTTCGCTTCGTTGTAGGCTACGCCTGTGCCTGCGAGAAAGGGGGAACCAGTGAGCGTTTTTGCGAGGGGACCTACCCCCTCGCCCCCTTCCTGCGAGGAAGGGGGAATGGCGAGAGGTTTTGCGCGGGGATTGCGCGAGAGGGGTTTGGATTTTCATGGCGTGATCCATTCGCTCAAAGCCATCAGGACAGCTAGGGATACAAACCTTCAAGAAAGCCATGTGCTCCCCCTTTCCTTGTAGGAAAGGGGGCCGGGGGGATAGGTCTATGGCGGTGGGGATGCGAAGGACATAGCGGAGTGGGAACGATGATGCGGCGGTAGGGATGTGTGGGGTAATCCGCGTAATCTGCGTAATCCGTTTAATCCGCGATTCAGACACGGCGGGGTGGGAAGGGCACGCACGGGTGGCAGGGTTGCGGGCTAACCGCTGAGAGTTTATTATCTATAAGGACAGGCACGGGGGGGCCTGTTCCTAAAATTTTCATCCGTTAATTTGCTTTTAAGGAGATTTGACATGGATGTGACGCGCATTTCCGCATGTAGTATTCCCTTGCGGAATAGAGGTTTGGACGAGACGTTTCGCGTGGTTGCCGAATCGGGATTTGACAAAATTGACCTGTTGGGACGTATGCCCCATTTTTCCGTCACGGATCCGGATTACGACCTGGACGCTTTGGGCCGGGCGTGCGATAAGCATGGCGTTGCACTGGCAAATATCGGGTCGTACTGCGGCCGGGATTTTGTCGCCGACTCCGAGGATGTCCGCCGCGCCGCGATAGACGAATTGAAAAAGACGCTGGACGTGGGCAAGGCGTTTGGGGCAAAGTCCATTCGCATTGTGCCCGGCGATAGCAAACGCGCATCCATTGACGCGCTCGTGCCCCAGTTTCGCGCGGCATCGGAATACGCGGAAAAACTGGGCATTTACATGGGCATTGAAAACCACGGCACAGAAATTTCGGGCGATCCAGCGGTCTGCTTGGAGTTGTGCGAAAAAGTGGGGTCAAAGTACTTTGGGATTTTGTACGAACCCTGCAATCTCATGGCCGCGGGCACGGACTACCAAGCCGCTTTTGACGTGTTCAAGGATCACATCGTCCACGTCCATATCAAGGATGGCGATTACAACGCCGCAGGCCAATGGGAACGCTGTATGCTCGGCGATGGCATCATCGACTTTCGCTGGGTGTGGACGCAAGTGGAAGGCCTGGGCTATGACCGCGATTACGCGCTCGAATTTGAGGTCGGGCATCTCGAACCCGTGGAAACCGGCTATCGCAAGTGGTATCAGACGTGGGAGAATGCGAGCGTGGGTTAAAGGCGGTAAAGGCGGTGAGACGTAAGACGCGAGAAGGCCGCGGCCAAAGGCGGTGAGACGTAAGACGTAAGACGCGAGAAGGCCACGTTCAAAGGCGGTGAGATGTAAGACGCGAGACGCAAGAAGGCCGCGGTCAGGCGTGCGCTGGACTGACGGTGGGGAGGGGTTGGGCGGGCTGACCACTGACCATTGACCACTGACGACTGACTTCTAACCGAAAGGATTTCAAAATGAATCGCATCAATCGCGCAGTTGAATTGTTGTCGCAGGATCAACCCATTTATTACATGGGCGCGCACACCGGGCATGTGCTCACCTTTGAGCAGGGCGAGAAAGACGCCAGCACTTGGGCGGATTACATCAATGTGGGCATGGAACATGGGGCGTTCAATTTGGCCGGGCTGGACGAGTACATGCGCGGGTTGGTCGCGGGCGGGCCGACGAACAGCGGGCACAGGACGCCGGCCGTCATTGTCGAAGCCCCGGTGGAGGGCGCGAACGAGCAAATCGTGCGCTACAATGCGTGGCAATTTCGCCAAATTCTCGCGCGCGGCGTCCACGGCATTTTGCTCTGTCAGACCGAATCCGCGGATGCGGTGCGCGCCTTTGTCGAATCGTGTCGCTATCCCATCAACAAAATCGGCACTGAAAACGACCCTGACGCGGATAGCCGACCGTGGTTGGTGGATCGGGGGAAATGGGTACAGAACGTGTTGGGCACGGGCATCCGAGGCGTGGGGTCCGAATCCCATGCCGCAGCGATATGGGGCGTCAGCCGGGATGAGTACGTTCAAAAAGCCGATCCCTATCCTCTAAACCCGGATGGCGAATTGTTACTGGGTCTCAAGATCGAGAATGTGCGCGGCGCGTCCAATATCGAACAAATCCTCAAAGTGCGCGGCATCGGGTTTGCCGAAATGGGGATTGGGGATTTGAGCATGTCCATGGGCTATTTGCACCGTCCAACGCCCATCCCGCCGGAGATACAAACCATTCGGGATCGCATCAAAGCCGCGTGTGCGGAAAATGGCATCGCGTTTCTCGAAGGGGCCAGCCCGGAAACCATCGCGTCAAAAATCGACGAGGGCGTGCGCGTCATCGCGGGCGGCAAAGAAGAGACCGCACGGATCGGCCGAGCGCATTCGGGCCGTAGCATGCCGGTGTGATTTTATGGGACCTACCCCCTAACCCCCTTCCTGCGAGGAAGGGGGAACTGTGAGCGGTTTTGCGAGGGTATTGATGAGGGATATTTAATCGCTTTATGCCCTCGCAAAAGCCATCAGAGCAACCAGAGCGAGAAGCCATCAAAGGGACTTTACTCCCCTTTCCTCGTAGGAAAGGGGCCGGGGGATAGGTCCCCTCGCGCCACGCCATCAGAGCAACCTAAGCCATCAAAGGACCAAACGCCTTAAATGAGCAAGCAACACATTTGCTACTCTGTGCGTAACGTCAAAAAATATAAAATGTCAACAGAACCTAACTTCCATCTTCCTGACAGGAAGGGGGAAAAGACCGCCTAAGCAAAAAAGGTGGACCCGATCCTCGCTCCGCTCCGGTGTAGGCTACGACAAAAAAAAGGGGCCGTGCAAGTTGACGCACGACCCCTTTCATCCGCGTTCATCTGTTGCTTTTTCACAATGGATTGCCCAGTCGGGCCAGGTTAAATTCGCGCCAGCCGACCATTTTGTCCTCTTCAAACACCTTTTCCAGCGCGTAGAAAGAGGACGGGTCGTATTCGCGCCACACGCCTGTTTTCTTCCCGTCGAGGTAAAGCCCTTCCTCTTTTTTTATACCGCTTCTAAAATAGAACACCCAGCGCCCGTCTTTCTGCGCGTTGGTCCACATGCCTTCTGTCTTTTTTTGCCCATTGCTGTGAAACGTGATTTCAAGGCCGTTTTGCATCCTGCCATCTTTGTACGTGCCCTGCCCCTGCACATTGCCCTGTGCGTCGTAATACGTCCAAACCCCGTCTCGCACCCCATTGTTGTATTGCCCTTCTGCCCGCACGCGACCGTACTGCGTCATTTGCGTCTGGCCTTCAAAGAGCGAGGGCATCTGGCATCCCGCCATGAGCATCCCCCCCAAAAAGATCACCACAGCGCGCTCCATCATTGTCTCCTCCTGTGTTGAGCGTTCTTTTGCCGACTGCGAACCGCTCTAATATACAAAAGCGCGCCTAGAACGCAAAGGCGAAACAAGCGAGAGAACAATTGACGGATTGCCCGATAGTTGGTAACTTCAATCTGCGCGGCTTGCCCAACAACTCACCGAGAAAGGAGATAAAATGGCAGATACACTGGTGTTCGAGAGCGCGACTGACATTCAACTTCCCGATTATTCGCACTTGCCCCACAAAGTGGCCGATGAGACGCTGGCGGATTTTGGGCGCAAGGAAATCGCCATAGCCGAGCGCGAAATGCCCGGCCTGATGGCGGTGCGCGAAAAGTACGCGGACCAGCAACCCTTGCGCGGCGCGCGCATCACCGGATCGCTTCACATGACGATTCAAACCGCGGTGCTGATCGAGTCGCTCCAAGCACTCGGCGCGGATGTGCGCTGGGCATCGTGCAATATTTTTTCCACGCAAGACCACGCCGCCGCCGCCATAGCCGAGGCCGGCACGGCCGTCTATGCTTGGAAGGGCGAATCGCTGGAGGAGTATTGGGAATGCACGTTGCAAGCCCTGAATTTTCCAGCGGGCGGCCCAAGCCTGATCGTGGATGACGGGGGCGATGCGACTTTGTTGGTTCACAGGGGGTATCGGGCCGAAGGCGATCCAGCCATTTTAGACGAACCCACGGAGAACAGAGAACTCGAGATCGTCAATGCCGTGCTCAGGCGGCAACTCGAACGCCATCCGCGCTTTTGGCACGACATGGTCGCCGATATTCAAGGCGTCTCGGAAGAGACCACAACCGGCGTTCACCGCCTCTATCAGATGCACGGCGAGGGCGCGCTTCTCTTTCCGGCGATCAATGTCAACGATTCGATCACCAAAGCGAAATTCGACAACCTCTACGGCTGCCGCGAATCGCTCGCGGATGGGATCAAGCGCGCCACGGATGTGATGGTGGCCGGCAAGGTGGTGTGCATCTGCGGGTACGGCGATGTGGGCAAGGGGTGTGCCCAGTCCATGCGCGGGTTTGGCGCGCGCGTGCTCATCACGGAAATCGATCCGATCTGCGCGTTGCAAGCCGCGATGGAAGGGTTTGAGGTGACGACTGTGGAAGACGCCCTGCCCGAAGCCAATATCTTTGTCACCACGACCGGCAATACGGACATTATCCGCATCGAACACCTGGCGAACATGCGCGACCAAGCCATCGTTTGCAACATCGGGCATTTTGACAATGAGATTCAGGTTCACGCGCTCAACGCATACCCCGGCATTGTGCGCGAGAACATCAAGCCGCAGGTGGATAAGTACACGTTCCCAGACGGGCACGCCATCTTTTTGCTCGCCGAAGGCCGACTGGTCAACCTCGGCTGTGCAACCGGGCACCCGTCCTTTGTGATGTCCAATTCCTTTACCAATCAGGTTTTGGCCCAAATGCACTTGTGGGCAACAGAACCCTCTGTCGGCGTGTACACCCTGCCCAAACACCTCGACGAAGAAGTCGCACGCCTCCACCTCGCAAAACTCGGCGTCAAGTTGACCGCGCTCACCAAAGAACAGGCCGAGTACATCGGCGTGTCCGTCGAAGGGCCGTATAAGCCAGCGTTGTATCGGTATTGAGGATGAAGCGGTCAGTGGTCAGTGGTCAGTGGTCAGTCCCTGCCCGCCCCAGTCTCCAATCTCCATTCCCTTTTTCCATGCGATTTTTAGACTACTTCAACAGCGACAAACCCGTTCTCTCCTTTGAACTCTATCCGCCCCAGACCCAGAGCGGGATGCGCGCCCTCAAGACGCGGGTCGTGCCCAATTTGCACAAACTCAAGCCGAGTTACATGACCGTGACGTACGGTGCGGGCGGATCGACCCGCGCCAAGACCCTGGAAATTGCCTCGCTGATTCAGAACGAATTTGGGCTGACCGCGGCGTGTCATCTCACCTGCGTGGGGTCGTCGCGGAGGGATATTGACGGGATTTTGAAAGCCATTCGCGCAACGGGCATCCGCAATATCGTCGCGCTTCGCGGAGACCCGCCGCGTGGCGAGGATGTGTTTGTGCCTCCCCAAGACGGGTTTGCACACGGCAATGAACTCGTGGCGCACATTCGCAACATTGAACCCAAAGACGATGCGTTTGGCCTCGCTGTTGCGGGGTATCCGGAAAAACACCTCGAAGCCCCGGATTTTGAGACGGATATCGCAAACCTCAAGCGCAAAGTCGAATCCGGTGGCGACATTGTCATTACGCAACTGTTTTACAACAACGATCACTTTTTTCGGTTTGTGGATCGCGTGCGCGCTGCCGGGATCGACGCGCCCATCGTGCCGGGGTTGATGCCCATTCTCGCCGCAGGGCAGATTCAGCGCATCGCGTCCCTGTGCGGCGCAGAGATTCCCACGCCCTTGCAGGATCAACTCAACCGCGCCACCGAAGAAGACGCCGTGCAAATCGGCATCGATCAGTGCATTGCCCAAGCAACCGAATTGCTCGAGCAAGGCGCGCCGGGCATCCACTTTTACGTGCTCAACAAATCCACCCACATGCGGCCCATCATCCGCGCACTCCCCCTGCCAGCAAGAGAATCCCCATAGCAAAGGAAGGTCGTTGTGGATATTGTGCAAATTTTGGAGGTCGCCATGTCCCTATCCTATCCCCGCATTCCCTACGGATGGGCGGATTTTAGAGCCATCCGCTTGGAAAAGCGACTCTATGTTGACAAGACGCGCTTTCTCCATGCGTTGGAAGCGGAACGCTATGCCTTTCTGATTCGCCCGCGTCGCTTCGGCAAGTCGTGCTGGGTGTCCGTGTTGGAGAACTATTATGACCGCACAAGGGCCGATGAATTTGAGGCCATCTTCGACGGCACAGATATCGGTCGGCATCCGACGGAGAACCGCCACCGCTACGTCATCTTGCGCTTTGACTTTTCGACGTTCAACGACGCGTTGGAGACCTTGGAACAAAACTTTGAAGAGTATTGCACCTTGGAACTCTACCACGCGCTGGAACGGAATCGCGATCTGTTTCCCCAAGCGGTGATCCAACGCATCCTCGCGCCGGCCTCCATCAACGGGAAGCTCTCTGCGCTGTTCGCGTATGTCGGCGATCACGGCATCCCGTTGTACGCGCTCATTGACGAATACGACAATTTCGCCAATACCGTGCTGGCCTATCGCGGTGCCGAGGCGTATCAATCCTTCACGCACGGCGGGGGCTTTTACCGCAATTTCTTCGCCACGCTCAAGGCCGGGACAGGACGTAGCGGAGGCGGTTTGGAGAGATTGTTCATCACGGGGGTATCGCCGATCACGATGGACGATGTCACCAGCGGGTTCAACATCGGCAAGAATATCAGTTTGGACCTCGCGTTCAACGAGATGCTCGGCTTTACCGAGTCTGAGGTGCGAGATCTGTTGGAGATGTACCGTGCGTGTGGCGCGTTCAATCAGGACAT
Source organism: Candidatus Latescibacterota bacterium (assembly GCA_965204745.1). Lineage (GTDB taxonomy): Bacteria > Latescibacterota > UBA2968 > UBA2968 > UBA2968 > VXRD01. Next base: position 5,052,754 of record OZ242010.1, on the reverse strand, counting down.
AGACGCCGCGCTGGCCGTCATGCGGGAATGGTACAATGGCTATCGGTTCGCCAAGGGTGCCGAGGGCGATCTCTACAACACGGATATGGTGCTCTATTTTTTGGATCACGCCCTGCCGAACAAGCCCATGCCAGACGAATTGATCGATACCAATGTCCGGATTGACTACGGCAAGTTGCGCCACTTATTGGTGGTCAACCGGCAACTCAATGGGAACTTCGATTTGTTGCGAAACATTATCGGCGAGGGCGTGGCGTCCAGCAATATCGCAATGAGTTTTCCCTTAGAGCACTTGGATCAGCCCGAGAATTTTCTCTCCCTATTGTACTACTTCGGCTTGCTCAGCATTCGGGATGTGCTGGAAGGGACGCCCCGGCTGGGCATTCCCAACCAGACGGTCAAGCGGCTGATGTATAGCTACTTGCGAGACGCGTACTACGATGTGGGGGTGTTTTCCGTCAGCGCGTACGCGTTTTCCCGCCTGATCCACGAGATGGCCTTCCGAGGGGCTTGGCAACCGGCCTTGGATTTCCTGAGTGACGCCTTGGCCGAGCAGACCGGCATCCGCGACTACATGGATGGCGAGAAGGTGGTTCACGGGTTTGTCGCGGCTTACTTCAGTTTGTACCAGTATTTTCTGCTCCACTCGGAGCACGAACTGAACCGAGGTTACGCGGATATCTACTTGGAGCCGTTCGTCGCGCACTACCCCGACATGCGTTGGGGCTATGTTCTTGAACTGAAGTATCTGAAGCGATCCGAGTCCCTGAGCGAATCCACAGTTGCGGCAAAGATGCGGGAGGCCGTGCATCAGTTGCGCGGGTACTTGGCGGATCAGTCCTTGCAACGTCGCTACCCTTCGGTGCGGCACGTCGGCTTGGCGATAGTGTTTCACGGCTGGGAAATGGTGGCGTACGAGGCGGTGGACGACCGTGGGGCGTAGCGATGCGAATTGTCATACCAATTAGATTTTAGGTTGTCCGTATCCTGCCTTCTCCTCGTCCGCAGAATCCCCATAGCAAAGGTCGTTGTGGATATTGTGCAAATTTTGGAGGACGCCATGTCCCTATCCTATCCCCGCATTCCCTACGGATGGGCGGATTTTAGAGCCATCCGCTTGGAAAAGCGACTCTATGTTGACAAGACCCGGTTTCTCCATGCGTTGGAAGCGGAACGCTATGCCTTTCTGATTCGGCCGCGTCGCTTCGGCAAGTCGTGCTGGGTGTCCGTGTTGGAGAACTATTATGACCGCACAAGGGCCGATGAATTTGAGGCCATCTTCGACGGCACAGACATTGGACGACAGCCGACGGAGAACCGCCACCGCTATGTCATTCTGCGCTTTGACTTTTCGACGTTTAACGACGCGTTGGAGACCTTGGAGCGGGAATTTGAAGCCTATTGTCACTTGGAACTTCGAGCTGCCTTGGAGCGCAACCGGGATTTGTTCCCGGAAAAAGTTAGACAGCGCATCCTCTCGCAACCCTCCATTCACACCAAGCTCGCCGCGCTGTTCACGTATGTCGGCGATCACGGCATTCCGTTGTACGCGCTCATTGACGAATACGACAATTTCGCCAACACTGTGCTGGCCTATCGCGGTGCCGAGGCGTATCAATCCTTCACGCACGGCGGGGGCTTTTACCGCAATTTCTTCGCCACGCTCAAGGCCGGCACAGGACGTAGCGGAGGCGGGTTGGAGAGATTGTTCATCACGGGCGTGTCGCCGATCACGATGGACGATGTCACCAGCGGGTTCAACATCGGCAAGAATATCAGTTTGGACCTCGCGTTTAACGAGATGCTCGGCTTTACCGAGCCGGAGGTGCGAGATCTGCTGGAGATGTACCGTGCGTGCGGCGCGTTCAATCAAGACATAGATGCCGCGCTGGCCGTTATGCGGGAGTGGTACAATGGCTATCGGTTCGCCAAGGGTGCCGAGGGCGATCTCTACAACACGGATATGGTGCTCTATTTTTTGGATCACGCCCTGCCGAACAAGCCCATGCCAGATGAATTGATCGATACCAATGTCCGGATTGACTACGGCAAGTTGCGCCACTTATTGGTGGTCAACCGGCAACTCAATGGGAACTTCGATTTGTTGCGAAACATCATCGGCGAGGGCGTGGCGTCCAGCAATATCGCAATGAGTTTTCCCTTAGAGCACTTGGATCAGCCCGAGAACTTTCTCTCCTTGTTGTACTACTTCGGCTTGCTCAGCATTCGGGATGTGTTGGAAGGGACGCCCCGGCTGGGCATTCCCAACCAGACGGTCAAGCGGTTGATGTATAGCTACCTGCGAGACGCGTACTACGATGTGGGGGTGTTTTCCGTCAGCGCGTACGCGTTTTCCCGCCTGATCCACGAGATGGCCTTCCGAGGGGCTTGGCAACCGGCCTTGGATTTCCTAAGTGACGCCTTGGCCGAGCAGACCGGCATCCGCGACTACATGGATGGCGAGAAGGTGGTTCACGGGTTTGTCGCGGCTTACTTCAGTTTGTACCAGTATTTTCTGCTCCACTCGGAGCACGAACTGAACCGAGGTTACGCGGATATCTACTTGGAGCCGTTCGTCGCGCACCACCCCGATATGCGTTGGGGCTATGTTCTTGAACTGAAGTATCTGAAGCGATCCGAGTCCCTGAGCGAATCCACAGTTGCGGCAAAGATGCGGGAGGCCGTGCATCAGTTGCGCGGGTACTTGGCGGATCAGTCCTTGCAACGTCGCTACCCTTCAGTGCGGCACGTCGGCTTGGCGATAGTGTTTCACGGCTGGGAAATGGTGGCGTACGAGGCGGTGGACGACCGTGGGGCGTAGCGATGCGAATTGTCATATCAATTTGATTTTAGGTTGTCCGTATCCTGCCTTCTCCTCGTCCACAGAATTCCCATAGCAAAGGTCGTTGTGGATATTGTGCAAATTTTGGAGGACGCCATGTCCCTATCCTATCCTCGCATTCCCTACGGATGGGCGGATTTTAGAGCCATCCGCTTGGAAAAGCGACTCTATGTTGACAAGACGCGCTTTCTCCATGCGTTGGAAGCGGAACGCTATGCCTTTCTGATTCGGCCGCGTCGCTTTGGCAAGTCGTGCTGGGTGTCCGTGTTGGAGAACTATTACGACCGCACTAGGGCCGATGAATTTGAGGCCATCTTCGACGGCACAGATATTGGACGACATCCGACGGAGAACCGCCACCGCTACGTCATTCTGCGCTTTGACTTTTCGACGTTCAACGACGCGTTGGAGACCTTGGAACAAAACTTTGAAGAGTATTGCACCTTGGAACTCTACCACGCGCTGGAACGGAATCGCGATCTGTTTCCCCAAGCGGTGATCCAACGCATCCTCGCGCCGGCCTCCATCAACGGGAAGCTCTCTGCGCTGTTCGCGTATGTCGGCGATCACGGCATCCCGTTGTACGCGCTCATTGACGAATACGACAATTTCGCCAATACCGTGCTGGCCTATCGCGGTGCCGAGGCGTATCAATCCTTCACGCACGGCGGGGGCTTTTACCGCAATTTCTTCGCCACGCTCAAGGCCGGCACAGGACGTAGCGGGGGCGGGTTGGAGAGACTGTTCATCACGGGCGTGTCGCCGATCACGATGGACGATGTCACCAGCGGGTTCAACATCGGCAAGAATATCAGTTTGGACCTCGCGTTTAACGAGATGCTCGGCTTTACCGAGCCGGAGGTGCGAGATCTGCTGGAGATGTACCGTGCATGCGGCGCGTTCAATCAAGACATCGACGCCGCGCTGGCGGTCATGCGAGAGTGGTACAATGGCTATCGGTTCGCCAAGGGTGCCGAGGGCGATCTCTACAATACGGATATGGTGCTCTATTTTTTGGATCACGCCCTGCCGAACAAGCCCATGCCAGACGAATTGATCGATACCAATGTCCGGATTGACTACGGCAAGTTGCGCCACTTATTGGTGGTCAACCGGCAACTCAATGGGAACTTCGATTTGCTGCGAAACATCATCGGCGAGGGCGTCGCGTCCAGCAATATCGCAATGAGTTTTCCCTTAGAGCACTTGGATCAGCCCGAGAATTTTCTCTCCTTGTTGTACTACTTCGGCTTGCTCAGCATTCGGGAGGTGTCGCGCGGCGTGCCTCGGTTGGGCATCCCCAACCAGACGGTCAAGCGGCTGATGTACGGGTACTTGCGAGACGCGTACCGGGATGTGGGAACGTTTTCCCTCAACCTAGTGACCTTCGTCAACCTCACGGTCGAAATGGCCTACGAGGGCGCGTGGAAGCCCGTACTCGCGTTCTTGCGCGACACTATCGCCGCGCAGACGAGCGTGCGCGATTGTCTCGAAGGCGAAAAAATGATTCAGGGATTCCTCGCGGCCTATCTGGCCGTGGCCCCGCATTTTGTGTTTCACACCGAGCGCGAACTCAACAAGGGCTATGCGGACCTCTGCCTCGAGCCGCTCATCGCCCAGTATCCCGATATACCTTATGGATACGTGATCGAACTCAAGTACCTCAAGCGGAGCGAATCCCCAACTCAGGTCTCGGCGGCGATTCGGGATGCGACCACACAGTTGCGGCAATATCTCTTGGATGACCGCTTGGCGCGCCAGTACCCGTCGGTGCAGTTCATCGGCTTGGCGATAGTGTTTCACGGCTGGGAAATGGTGGCGTGCGAGGCGGTGGGCGACAGTGGGGCGTAGCGATGCGAATTGTCACATGGAATGTCAATGGCCTGCGGGCCGCGCTTCGCAAGGGGTTTCTCGAGCATATCGCCGGGTTAAACCCGGATGTGTTGCTCTTGCAAGAGATTCGCGTTTTGCCCGAGCAACTGCCCAAGTGCTATCGCAACCCCGAAGGGTGGCATGTGATCTGGCATCCGGCCGAGCGCAAGGGCTATGCGGGCACGGCGGTGTGGTCGCGTATGCCCATCGCAGAAGAAGAACGCGGCGCGGGTGGCTCGGATCCCGAAGGCCGGGTCTTGCGCGTCAGCACGCAGGGCATGCAATTCATCAGCGCGTACTTGCCCTCGGGATCATCGGGCGATCACCGCCAAGGCATCAAAGAACGCTGGATGGATCGCTTTCGCGCCTGGGCAGATGGCTTGGTCGCACATGTCCCCACCATCATGGGCGGCGATTTCAACATCGCGCATACGGAACGCGACATTTTTTACGCCAAGAGCAATGAGAAGCACTCGGGCTTTTTGCCCCATGAACGTGCGTGGATGGGCGACCTCATCGCCTCTGGCTGGCGCGATTTTATCCGCGAACACTGCGGCGACGTGCAAGGGCCGTATTCGTGGTGGTCCAACCGGGGACAAGCCCGCGCATTGGACCGGGGCTGGCGCATCGACTACCTGCTGGGCAATGCCGCCGCTACAACCCGCGTGCGATCCGCACACATCGACCGCGCAGGTGGCATGACCATATCCGACCACGCGCCGGTGGTTGTCGATCTGAATCCACAGACGGGCGCAGATGACCCCTGACCACTTGAGCGAGATGGCGCAGTTGCCTTCTCCCGTCTTGTCTCTTCGGGCGAGGGGCATCGTCACTGTCCGCCTTTGAACGGGCTATCGCCAGTTGTACCCCTTTTGTGCCTTTTGTGCCTTTTGTGCCTTTTGTGGCTAAAATCCCGTCTTGCCTCTCACGTCTTACCGAAGGGTGGTGGGACAGGGTGGACTAACTACTGCCTTCAATAAACCTTATCATCCCCATCTCGCTTTTCGAGCGTGTTCTCCCATCGGCGTTCTGGAGATCCGGGACCCCGCTCGATGAGTTTGTTGGGTTTGCCCGGTTGTTTGATCAAATCGAACGCATCGTAGAGGTCGCCAACTGCGGTCATGGCGCGGTAGTGCAAGGTGTTGCCCGAAACGGAAATGACCTGATAGAGTTGCGTGTTTTCCGCGCCGCGGGTCATCCAACGGTCTTTTCGGAGTTTGTACTGTTTGGGGCCGCTGACCGAGACCACATAGACCGTGCCTTTGGTGGAGTCGCGCACGGTCACGCCATTGCCGATGTTGTGTCCGCGGGCATACGTGTGGTCGTGACCTTGTAGCACTAGGTCCACGGCGTATTTGTCGAAGAGGGGTTTCCACGCCTCGCGCAGGTCTTTGTTGTCCCGGCCAGCAGACGCGGAATAGACCGGGTGGTGAAAGGTGACAAAGGTCCACGGGTTGGGATTGTCTTTCAGCGCCTGTTCCAGCCACTGGGCCTGTTCTTCGATGCGTTCGTTGGAGTTGAGCGAGATGATGCGCGCGCCCTGATAGTCCGTGTAATACGTCGTTTCCAAGAGGTCTATTGGCCCGTTTTCCGGCAGGGTGAAATGCGGACGCCACAGCACGGAAAGTCGGCGTTTGGTTCCCGTGCGGTAGTATTCGTGATTCCCCGGCGTGAGGACGCTGGGGATTTTTGCGTGGATCCAATCGCCGGATTCAAACCATTCTGCCCATTCGCTGTCCCTGTTGGGAATGTTGACCAAGTCGCCCGCGTGGAGGATAAAATCCGCATCGGGCGCGTCGAGCACGGCGGTGCGAATGGTGCGTGCCCAAAGCGCGAGCAAGTTGTTTTGCGCGTCGCCAAAGTAGATGAAGGTGAACGAGTCCGGTTGTGCCGAGGCCGTGCGAAATTGATACCACGAACTCCAAATTTTGTCGCTGCCCACGCGATAGGCATAGCGGGTATTGGGCTTGAGGCTCTTGAACGTGACCGAGTGAAAATGCGCGGCATAGCCCTCGTACATCCACTTTTCCGTGCGCGCTTTTTCGCGCCTGGCCCATGTGACGAAATTGGCGGACGCATCGGCTTCTGCGATTTCGCCTTCGGCCCGTGTGATGCGCGTGCCCGTGCGCCATGTGACCGATGCGGTGGTGGCCGGATCGCCCGACCAGTTGAGGACGATGCGGTCGGGAATTTGCGTGGGCATGGAATCGACCACGGCCCGGTGATATTGATATTCATGCGCGCAGGCCGGGGCCGCGAACAGAAGCAGAAAAACGAGACGAGTCATGGACATTGCGTTCTCCTATGAGAAGGTGGCATCGACATTTCACGGGTTAAGATACAATACATCGGGGAGTATCAAAAGGGGAAATTGCGTTAGTGCTCGGCCCGCCTCACCGCCTGTGCGTGCCTCGCCTCGCCACCCTGCCACCCGTGCGTGCCCGTCCCCACCCTGCCGTGTCTGAATCGCGGATTGTCGCGGATTAGGGGATTGCGCGGATTACCCCCACAGCCCTACCGCCGCTCCCTCCAACCACCCGCACGCCCTCCAACTCACCCTCCCCCGCTCGCCGCGGTCAGGTTCAAGCGCGAGTAAATGTTCTCCTTGCACGCGAGACACGACGTTAGTAAAATACCAACGGGCTAAGCTGAAAATTTTTAGGTTGACCACTGACCACCCTCCAAAAGGAGATCGCTATGAGCAATACCGCCACGATACACACGCGCGCATGGGCCGGGGATGACGCGCTGACCCTCGCGTTTCCCGAGGGGTGGCGCGTCGAGATGTGTGGCCCTGTGGCATGCCCTCGCGTGACCGAGGCGCAGATTCGAGATGCGTTTGACAACCCGATTGGTTCGCCGCGCATTGCAGAACTCGCGCATGGGAAAAACAGCGCGGCGATTGTGGTCGATGACCTCAGCCGTCCCACACCGGCGGCGGACCTCATCCCATACCTCCTCAAAGAACTCCACGATGCGGGCATTCCCAAAGGTCGGATTCGCTTTGTCATTGGCGGCGGGTCGCACCGACCACTGACGCGAGCCGAAATCGACAAAAAGGTGGGGGCCGATGTCGCCCGTGCGTATGACGTGACGTGTCACAACTTCATGAGCGGGGACTTGCGCGCCTTGGGCAGTTTGGACAGCGGCCTGCCCATTTACATTGACCGAGTCGTCGCAGACGCGGAGGTCAAACTCTGCGTTGGCGGCCTGTATCCCCACGGCGCCGTGGGCTTTGGCGGCGGTGCCAAGCTCATCTTGCCGGGGGTTTCCGGCTTTGCCACCATGTTCTATTTTCACACCTTTTACAAAGGCCGCGGGCACGCCATCATCGAGCGACGAGGCGATGAACCCGACAATCGGGACGCCGCCGAAGCGGTTGCAACCGTGCTCGGTCTCGATGCGGTGGTCAATGTGACGCTCAATCGCAAACGCGAGATCAGCGGCGTTTTTGTCGGGGATTTCATCCAAGCGCAACGCGCAGGCGCCCGATTCGCATTGGAAACGTACAGCACGCACGCGCCGGAAACAGAGCCCGATCTCGTCATCGCCAACTGCTATCCGCTCGACTACGATCCCATTCAAACCGGCAAGGCACTCTGGCCAATGCGGCGGTTCAAAAACGCGTACAAAGTCGCCATCAATCCGGCCACGGATGGAATTTGCCACCACGGATTGTTCGACCACATGGACTACGCGCAATTTTGCAAACTGAGAGCCACACAGCCACAACGCGAACTCCCCGAGCCAAAGATCGAGGGGCCACACCAAACCCTGATGTGGTCCGAACACTTTCCGGTTGACGATTTTTACAAACGCAATCCCGATGGCGTTCTCTTCCGCGACTGGAACGCGCTTCTCGATCAACTGATCGAAAAATTGCCCGCCAATGCCCGAGTCGCTGTCTTTCCAAATGCGTCCATTCAAGTGCCTGCGCGATGAGGGCATTAGGAAGGAGGTGAGAGGCGAGAGGTGAGAGGCAAGAGGTGAGAGGCAAGTTCAGCCACAAAAAGCACGAGCGGGGTACAACTGGCGACAGCCAGTTCAAAACACAAAAGGTGAGCAGTGTGTAGGGGCGATGCCCCCGTGCTCGCCCGAAGATACAAGAGAGGAGAGGGAAGTATGTAGCGTATAGCGCGCTTGGATAAGGACAGAAATGGAAACGCACACGGCGGAGCGGAGGAATGGGGGAACGCACGCGGTTGGGAAGGGTAGAGATGGGATCGCACTTGGGGCGGTGGGGCAGTGGCGGGGAACGCACGGGCGGTTGAAGGGCAGGGACGGGCACGCACACGGAGCGGTGGGGCGCGGCGGGGATCGCACTTGGGCGGTTGAAGGGCAGGGACGGGATAGCACTCTCGGAGGATATCATCATGCTGACGCGAGAACAAATCGACTTTTACCATGAAAACGGGTACCTCAAATGCGAGGCCCTCTTTACCCCGGATGAAACCGCCGAGCTCGGCTCGGAAATGGTTCGCATCATCGAAAACTGGGGCAATGAGACCATTGGCTGGCGAGGCCCCTGGCGGGATCGGTACTTGCCCGAAGACGAACGCCTCAACACCAAAGCGGTTTTCATGCACAATCCGCAGTTTTATTCCGCGACCTGGGGGCGCGTCATCTTTCACGACCGGTTGGTGGGGTGCGTTGAAGACCTCATCCGCGACACGGTGCAGTGGCATCACACTGTGCTCCACGCCAAACCGCCCGAACTCGGCACGCCGTTTCCCATGCATCAGGACTATCCGTTTTACCCGCACGACGGCCCGGATTTCGTCGATTGCCTGCTCCATCTCGACGACACGCCAGTCGAGAGCGGGTGCTTGCGCGTGGTGCCCGGCAGCCACAAAACCGGCCCGCTCGTCCACGTCTTAGGCCCGGACACGTCTCCGCATCTGCCGCCTGCGGACTACCATCCGGATCACATCGATTCCGTCTTGGTGCCGGCAAAAGCAGGAGACGTCATCTTCTTTAGCTATCAGGCCATTCACTGGTCCGATTGCAACCGCACCGACCAGTGGCGAAAATCCGTGCGCTTTGGCTACCACAGCACAAAGATGCGACCCGTAGGCCGCGCAACAGACGACCCCTATCGCATCGATCCCGCCAATATTTTGGAGCGCAACAACAGCACCATCGTGTCGGGCTTTAGAACGAGTGACGCCAATTAAAGGATGGGGCAATGGACAAACCCAACATCATCATCGTCTTGGCAGACGACATGGGCTATGGCGATTCCAGCGCGTACGGCGGCTGGATCCACACGCCCGCAATGGAACGCATGGCGCGCGAGGGCCTCAAATTTACGGATTTTCACGCCAGCGGTGTGGTGTGTAGTCCCACGCGCGCCGGGTTGCTCACTGGCCGCTATCAACAGCGCGCAGGCGTGCCCAATGTGATCAACGCCGATCCGAAGCACGCGGATCATTACTTGGGGTTGCATCCCACCGAACTCACCTTTCCCAAACTGCTCGGGGAAGCCGGTTATACGTCCGCGATCTTTGGCAAGTGGCACTTGGGTTACGACAAAAAATTCAATCCCATGCACCACGGGTTTGATCGGTTTCGCGGGTACGTCAGCGGCAATATCGACTACATCTCGCACTACGACCGCATGGAAGTCTATGACTGGTGGGAGGGCCTCGAACACGTCGAGGAAGAGGGCTATACCACGCATCTCATCACGCAACATTCGGTGCAATTCATCGAGGACCACAAGGATGTGCCCTTTTGCCTGTACGTGGCCCACGAAGCCGTACACACCCCGTTGCAAGGGCCGGATGACCCCGCGATTCGCGGGCCGAAAAAGGAAGACTTCCATCCGGACGATCCCGCGGGCACGTATTGCGAAATGATGAAGGCGATGGACGACAGCTTGGGCGAAATCATGGGCGCGGTTCGAGACGCGGGCATTGCGGAAAACACGTTGGTCTTCTTTTTTTCTGACAATGGGGGCACGCGCCAAAACCCCATGTCCAACGCGCCTTTGCGCGGGCACAAGGGCACGGTTTGGGAAGGCGGGCATCGCGTGCCGGCCCTTGCTTGGTGGCCCGGCACTATCGCGGCCAATCGCGTGACGGACCAACTCGCCATCAGTTTGGACCTCTTCCCCACCATGTGCGACCTGGCCGGCGTTTCCGCGCCCGAGGGTCACTTTGACGGCATCGACCTCAACGCGCTGCTCATGGGCGGGGATGAGCCGCGTTCCCGGCACTTGTTCTGGAATGGCCTGGCCATGCGAGACGACGCGTACAAACTGGTGATCGACAAGGACGCGCCGCGCCTGTTCGATCTCTCGCAAGACCTCTCGGAAAGCGAGGACATCGCATCGCAACACCCGGACCGCACGCGGGCCATGTGCCGCGCCCTCAAGGCGTGGAAACGCGACGTGGCCGCGCCGTGAGGGGAAGTCATACCAAGGGACAGATACGAGTATATATCGAGAAAGGAGCTTTAGAGAACCCCAAAAAACGCTGTTGACCTTCTCGTTGAGTATCTGATCAACCTCTCTGACCGAAACTAATGGACATCTTATACAAACTACAAGGCATCTCATTTCAATGGGATTCGGACAAAGCCCAAAGCAACCGGCAGAAGCATGGCATCGCTTTTGAAGAAGCAGCCGAAGTCTTCTTCGATCCTTTCCATCAAACAGGCAATGCTTCCACTGATGATGAACAAAGGGATTTCATTCTTGGTTATTCGCTTTCACAACGCATTTTGATGGTCGTTTATGTAGAACGAGACGAATGGACACGCATTATATCTGCGCGTCGTGCGACGCGCCGTGAAAGGAAGTTGTATGAAAAAGAATAAAAAAGAAAAATGCGCCCTCAAATTCCATCCGCGCGAGACGGAAAAGGTGTCCATAAAAATTCCAAAGGACGCGCTTGACGATCTCAAGCATGTCGCGGCAAACCGAGACATGTCGGCACAAGCATTGCTCAAGTTCTATATTGGGCAGGGGTTGCGCCGAGATATAGCTGAACTTTTTGGTGCCTCGGGTACTGGGACGACGGATAGTTTTAATGGATTCTAAGAGAAGATTACTTCCATAATCCGAGCGTTTCACACGGAGACGAAACGGGTTATTTTTTGCAAAGCGGGTTTTTATGGTTGGGTTACACGCGCTGGATTTGGCATCACTCGCGATTTATTTGCTCGGCATTATGGTCGCTGGGTTTTGGGTCGCGCGCAAGATCAAGAACACGGGCGACTACTTTATGGGCGGGCGCAGCTTTGGCAAGGCATTTATGATCATGCACGCCTTTGGCACGGGCACGCACACGGATCAGGCGGTCACGGTTGCGGGCGCGTCCTACAAACTGGGCATGGCCGGGATATGGTACCAGTGGCTCTATTTGTTCGCCACGCCGTTTTACTGGCTCATCGCGCCGATCTGGCGCCGGTTGCGCTACCTCACCATTGCCGACTTTTTTGAGGACCGGTTCAGCAAATCCCTCGGCTATTTCTACGCGCTGTACGGCTTGCTCTATTTTGCCATCCAAATCGGCATCATGCTCTTGGGCACGGGCAAAACCGCGAGCGCGATGACCGGCGGCGCGATTTCGCCCGAACTCGCTATCGGCGTCATGACCGTCCTCTTTCTCTCCTACGGCCTTTTGGGCGGCCTGCCCGCGGCCATCATCACCGATTTTATTCAGGGCATCTTCATCATCGTGCTCTCTTTTCTGCTCGTCCCGTATGTCATCGACGGCGTCGGCGGGTTCACGGGCTTGCACCAACGAGTGCCCATTGAAAAATTCAGCCTTGAAGCACCTGGGGATCCCCCGCCTGGGTACGACCGCATCACGCCGTTCTTCATCGTGATGGTCGTGATCAACGCCCTCGTGGGCATCATCGCCCAGCCGCATCACATGGAAATTGGCGGCGCGGGCAAAACCGAGCGCGAAGCCCGCGTGGGGTTCACGTACGGCAACATGATCAAACGCCTCTGCACCGTGGCCTGGGCATTTACCGGCGTGGCCTGCATCGCCCTCTATCCGGATATCGACGACCCGGAACACGCCTTTGGCATGGCGTCGCGCGACCTCTTGCCCATCGGGCTCATCGGCGTGATGCTCGCCTCCATGATCGCGGCGGTCATGTCCACCTGCGATTCGTTTATGGTGGATGGCGCGGCCCTTTTTGTCGAAAATTTTTACAAACCCCTCTTCAAACCCAAAGCCGACGACAAACACTACCTCGCCACGGGCCGCGTCGTGGCTCTGGTGCTGGTGGTCTTTGGCATCGTGATCGCGCTCTATTTCACGTCTGTCGTCGCGATCATCCGCCTGTCGTGGTCTCTGGTGGCGTTTTTCGGCATTGCGTTTTGGGGGGGCATCCTCTGGCGAAGGTGCAATGCGCCGGGTGCCTGGGCCGGGTTGCTCGTCTCGGCTTTGTTATTTGCCATTTCCGGGAAAGAAATTCTCCATTGGGAAAGCCTGGGCATCGCCATTGCCGGCCTCGGCTGGGAATTGCCCGCTCGCTATGTGCTCTACATCACCGGTGGTTTTGCCGCGCTCATCATCGCGAGCATACTCACCAAACCGCAAGACCCCCAACGCCTCGACCGCTTTTACACCTTGCTCCACACGCCCGTCGGGCAGGAACACAAATTGCGCGAAGCGGGGATTAAAGTTGTGTTGGAATAGCGGGAAGAGGCAAGAGGCAAGAGGCAAGAGGTAAGAGGCAAGAGGCAAAAGGCAAAAGGGGAGAGGGGATGAGGTGAGGGTTTTTTAATCGCTTTATGCCCTCGGTCAATGCCATCAGAGCAACCCTTGATATAAGCCATCAAAGGAACTTTTCTCCCCTTTCCTCGTAGGAAAGGGGCCGGGGGATAGGTCCCAAAAGCCATCAAAATAGCCCTTGCATTCATCTATCAAGAAATCCATGCTCCCCCTTTCCTTGTAGGAAAGGGGGCCGGGGGGATAGGTCCCCGCGTGCAACGCCATCAGAGCAACCCTTGATATAAGCCATCAAAGGAACTTTTCTCCCCTTTCCTCGTAGGCACAGGCGTAGCCTACAATGAGCGAAGCGAATAACGGGGCCGGGGGATAGGTCCCAAAAGCCATCAAAATAGCCCTTGCATTCATCTATCAAGAAACCCATGCTCCCCCTTTCCTTGTAGGAAAGGGGGCCGGGGGGATAGGTCCCCGCGTGCAACGCCATCAGAGCAACCTAAGCCATCAAAGGAACTTTTCTCCCCTTTCCTCGTAGGCACAGGCGTAGCCTACAATGAGCGAAGCGAATAACGGGGGCCGGGGGGATAGGTCGCTTTTCTCCCCTTTCCTCGCAGGCACAGGCGTAGCCTACAATGAGCGAAGCGAATAACGGGGGCCGGGGGGATAAGTCCCTTTTTGTCCTTGCCTAAATACCTATAATCATCTAAGTTTCACAAAGGGAAAGTTGAAACTGAATTGGTCATGTCATTCTTGAGGGAGGTAAAGTACGATGGTGATCCGAATTTGTACGATATTTATCGCGTTGGTGCTTTTGTTCGGTGCATGGCCGGGGCCGGTCAACGCGCAGAACGCGAATATTCCCGACACCAACCTGCGAGCGGCAGTTCAGGAGGGACTGGGCAGGGCAAGGACTAGCACTGCGACGATTACCGTTAGTTCGATGGCGAATATAGTCGACATTAATGGGAATAGCTCGAATATCAGTAATCTAACCGGCTTGCAACATGCAACCGGACTGCTAAGACTGCATTTACGCGACAACAGCATCACAAATATCGACTCCCTATACGCCTCAACTAACCTGCAAATCCTGGACTTAAGCCAAAACAACATCACAAATATCGGCGTCCTGTCGAAATTAACCAGCCTGAGATCCCTGAACTTATACTACAACACCAACATCACAAATATCGACTCCCTATATACCCTAACTAACCTGAGAACCCTGGAAGCAGGCAGGAACCGCATCGCAAATATTGACTCCCTATCGAACTTAACCGAGCTGAGAGGTCTGCTTCTTGACAACAACAGGGTCTCGGATCTCTCGCCTCTACGGAGCTTAACCCGTCTGGAATATCTGGGGCTTGGCAACAACGGGCTCACGAACGCGAGGATCGCGCCTCTACAGAGCTTAACCAGCCTGAACAATTATCTCACGCTTAGCAATAACATCGGCATCACAAATCTCGACTCCCTATCGACCTTAACCAATCTAAGAAGACTGGAGCTTACAGGAAACGCGAATCTCTCGGATCTCTCGCCTATATCGACCTTAACCAACTTGACACATCTGACAGCGTTCTATTGCAATCTTTCGGATCTCTCGCCTGTATCGAACTTTACCGACTTGATAAGTATTGATATTCGACTCAACTTCATCAGGGATATCTCGGCTCTCTCGAACTTAACCGATCTACAATTTGTGTACATTAGCACGAACTTCATCTCGGATCTCTCGCCCTTGGTTTCAAATCCGGGAGTGGGTGGGACGGGAGACGTTATTCGCACACACGCAAATCCGCTGAGTGCCACGTCGCGGAACACGCACGTTCCCGCCCTTCGGGCCAGAGGGGGAGAGGTAAGAATCTGGCCCGAAGCAACGCTGGTGCTGTCGTCCTCCGCGATTGACGAAAACGGTGCAACCGCGACCATCACGGCAACGTTGGACCGAGCACAGGGCACTTTGCCAACGACGATCACCGTCGCGGCTGCTCCGGGCGCAAACGCTGTGGCGGCCGATTTCACGTTGAGCAACAACCCCAGGCTGATTATCGCGGCCACTGCAACGACGAGCACGGGCACCGTAACGATTAGAGCGGTGGACAACTCGGTCTTTTCGGGCGATAAGACGGTCACTATTTCGGCGGACTCCATAGCGACCTGGTCCGGCGGCGGGCGTACCCGCTCCTTCGTAACGCCCCCTTTAGCTGTGTCCATGATGATCCGAGAGGATGAACTCGGCGTAGCGCTAGTGCTGTCGCCATCCGAGATAGACGAAAGCGGTGCAACCAATCAATCAACTGTGACAGCGACCCAGAACCGGGCATCGAGCACGGCAACGACGATCACCGTCTCTGCCGCTCCGGGCGCAAACGCTGTGGCGGGCGATTTCACGTTGAGCAGCAACACCGTGCTGACTATCGCGGCCGGTGCAACGACGAGCACGGGCACCGTAACGATTACAGCGGTGGACAACTCGGTCCGTTCGGCCGATAAGGCGGTCACTGTGTCGGGCAACGCGCAGAACAGTGCCAGCGTCGCCTCCCCCTCGGATGTGACCCTGACCATCCGAGACGATGAATCCTTCCCCGGCGTAGCGCTAGTGCTGTCGCCATCCGAGATAGACGAAAGCGGTGCAACCAATCAGACGACTGTGACAGCGACCTTGACCCGGGCATCGACCGCGGCAACGACGATCACCGTCTCGGTTGCTCCGGGCGCAAACACTGTGGCGGGCGATTTCACGTTGAGCAACAACCCCGTGCTGACTATCGCGGCTGGCGCAACGACGAGCACGGGCACCGTAACGATTACAGCGGTGGACAACTCGGTCAGTGCAGGCGATAAGACGGTCACTGTGTCGGGCAACGCGCAGAACAGCGCCGGCGTCACCTCCCCCTCAGATGTGACCCTGACCATCCGAGACGATGAAAATCCGGTTGCAAATCGAGTGCCCGAATTTACAGATGTGGTGGATTTTCAACGCTATCAACAAGGCACACCTATTGCGCCGCTGATATTCCCCGTGGCCCAGGGTGGCGACGGAGCATTGACCTACACTTTGTCTTCACTTCCTCCGGGCCTGACCTATACCCCGCCGGGCGAAGAGGACGCGCATGGCGGCGTCTTGTCCGGCACGCCGACCGAGACACAGGCCAAAGCCACGTACGCCCTGACCGCAACAGACGAAGACGAAGATGTGGCGCGTGCGTTATTCTACATCGTCGTCATGGTAGATACATCGTCGGGCGTCGTGGCAGATAGGATGCCGTCTTTCGGCGATGCGACGGTCGCCGCGCAAAGCTATGTACAAAACCGAGAGATCGAAGCGATAACCCTGCCGCGAGCGACCGGTGGCGATGGCGCGCTGACCTACGCGCTGTCCCCCGATCTGCCCGAGGGCTTGACCTTCAACACCGAGACGCGGGTGCTGGCGGGTCTGCCGACCGAGGCGCTAGGCGAAACGACCTATACGCTGACCGCAAGAGATGGCGATGGCGACGAGGCTACTCTGCGATTCGCCCTCGCCGTGGCGGAAGATCTCATGCCCTCATTTGCCGATACGGTCGTCGCCCACCGCTATCTGGTGAAAACGGAGGTCGAGATAACTTTCCCCGAAGCGACGGGTGGCGATGGGGTGCTGGCCTATATCCTCTTGCCATTCCTGCCCGATGAGTTGGAATTTGACCACGAGACGCGGGTGATATCCGGCACGTTGCTTCAGGCGATACTCGAGACCGAATACACGCTGAGCGCGTTGGACGCGGATGGCGATGTGGCTTCGCTGGTCTTCACCCTTGAAGGGCTCACGCCCGACTTCGATGGCAATGGTCGGGTCAATTTCGCGGATTTCGCGCTTTTTGTCGTCAGGTATGGAACGCGGCCCGGCGAAGAAAGATATAACTCGCGCTACGATCTCAATAGCGATGGTGCGGTTGGCTATGACGATTTTTTGATCTTCAGTCAGTATTACGACACGGAGATTTGATGCCGCAGAACGATTACGCGCACAAAACAAAAGCCCGGGTTCGCAGTGAACTCGGGCTTTACTTTTTGGGACCTACCCCCTGGCCCCCTTCCTACGAGGAAGGGGGAATGGCGATGGGTCTTGCGAGAGATTTACGCGAGAGGTTTTTGGGGTTCATGGCGCGATCCATTCGCTCAAAGCCATCAGAACAGCCAAGGAAACAAACCTTCAAAAAGCCATGTGCTCCCCCTTTCCTCGCAGGAAAGGGGGCCGGGGGGATAGGTCGCTTTTTCATGGCGCGATCCATTCGCCCAAAGCCATCAGAACAGCCAAGGATACAACCTTCAAAAAGCCATGTGCTCCCCCTTTCCTCGCAGGCACAGGCGTAGCCTACAATGAGCGAAGCGAATAACGGGGGCCGGGGGGATAGGTCCCCTCGCGCAACGCCATCAGATCCCGCATTTAAGGAGCCGCCGGACCGAGCAGGCGGTCGATCATCGTCATCAAACCGACAGCTAGCACGAGCAGGCCGCCCAACTTGATCGTCATCCGCAGTTCAAATGCCCGCAACTCGGCACGCAGTCTCGTCTCCATTTCATCCATGTCACGCCGCAAAGACTCAGCCTCGCCGCGAACCTCTTGAATCTCACCGCGCAGCCTCGTCTCCATTTTCTCCATGTCGCTCCGCAGGGCTTCAATTTCTCCACGCAGGGTCATTTCCATCTTCTCCATGTCGCTCCGCAAAGACATGATCTCGGTACGCAACGCCGTTTCCATCTTCTCCATGTCGCCGCGCAGTGTCGTTTCCATCTTCTCCATGTCACTCCGCAGGGCCTCAATCTCCCCACGCAGTGTCGTTTCCATCTTCTCCATGTCACTCCGCAGGGCTTCAATCTCCCCACGCAGCGTCGTTTCCGTCTTCTCCATGTCGCTCCGCAAAGACACGATCTCGCCGTGCAGGGTCATTTCCATCTTCTGCGTGTCGCTTTGCAAAGACACGATATCAGCCCGCAGAGTTGCCTCGGTTTTCTCCAACCCTTCCCGAGTCGCCATATCCTCGCCGATCCCTTCGGCAAAGGTGGTCACCAAGGCCCGCGCTTGTCGTTCATCAAAGCCGGCTTCATCCTGCAACCGCATCGCCGCCTTGAGCGTATCAAATCCAATCATTACATCTTCTCCTTGAGAAAGTAGGGACAAAAGAATTGCGTTACGCCAACCCGCCTTTGACCGCAATTTTGATCGCGTCTTTGTCGTCGAGGCGATACCCGCTGTGTAGCGCGTTGAAGCCTTCGGCCACGCGGTCGAGTGGGATGGTGTGGCTGACGAGGTCCGCAAAGGCGTATTCATTGCGCTCGAGAATGGGAAGCGCGCGCACAAAGTGTTCGGGGGCGCTCGCCCACACGGCTTCGAGGCGCAGGTTGCGGCGCATGAACATCTGATTGGGATTGCAGTCAAAAGACCCCACATCGACGAAATGCCCCATGGCGACGTACGTGCCGCTGTGCCGCAAGAACGTCACGCCTTCGGGGATGGCCGGCAAAAATCCCGCGCATTCAAACACGACATCTGCCCCCTCGTTGCGGGGCGTGTTCTCGCGCACAATTTTGGTGCGTTCTTCCGGATCGGGTACATCGGCAATGTCGATAGTGAGATCTGCGCCCAGGCGTTTGGCTAATTCCAACCTGCCTTTGGGGCCGCCGACCATGATGAGCCTGCCAGCGCCGCTGACTTTGGCCGCGACGAGTGTGAGCAGGCCAATCGCGCCCGAACCCTGAACGACGACCGTATCCCCAAATTGTAGGCCCGACCGCATCGCGCCGTGAACGCCAATGGTGAACGGCTCGGTGATAACCGCGACTTCGGCGGGCATGTCGGTCTTGAGCACCACCGTGTCCGGGTTCCACAAATAAATGTATTCGCCAAACCCGCCGCGCAAGTACGGGTCTTCTTCGGCTTGCAAAAAACCGTACGCGCCGCGATTGGTGCCGGGCGCGAAGAGCACGCGGTCGCCGGGCGCGATGGGATTGCCCAGATAATCGGTTTCCACACCCGCGCCCATGCTGTCGATGATGCCCACGTTTTCGTGCCCGAGGATGATTTCGCCCTGCAACCGCTGGTATTCCCAGTTGTGCAGGTCCGTGCCGCAGATGCCCGCGAGTTCTTGTTTGAGCAAAATGGATCCCGGTTCCGGGTCGGGAACGGGATATTCGCGGATTTCAAATTTTTCGCCGCTCATTACCGCGGCGCGTCCAATGCGTGCCATATTCAATCTCCTTAAAAAAGGTGAGAAGGGAGAGGCAAGACGGGAGAAGGCCACCGAAAAAGGTGAGAGGTGAGAGGCGAGACGGGAGAAGACCACCTAAAGAAGGTGAGAGGTGAGACGCAAGACGGGAGAAGACCACCGAAAAAGGTGAGAGGTGAGAGGCAAGACGGGAGAAGACCACCCCTCTCCCCTCTTGTCTCTTGCGTCTTGTCTCTTGCGTCTTGCGTCTTGCGTCTTGCCTCTCACCTCTTGCGTCTTGCCTCTTACGCTTTTTGCCTCTCCCCTCTTGTATCTTGGAAGTAAGGGTTAATTAGGAGTTGCGCCCTCGTATCGAGATAAGCCATCTTGATGCCCGGCTCGGGGAAGGCCGGCCCCTCTTGAAGGCGATGACCTTGTAGGTAAGATAGGCCCCCCGACCGCCGGGTCTATGCCGAAGAGTATCTAAGCCCCTTGAGGCTGCATATACAAGACCGGTAGACTTGGCGTCAATGGTCGGGACGCGACCCCGAGCGCGCACCAGATCCCTTACAACCCCCTCATCACAGGAGGCCCCCATGTCGAAATCTCACCCCGCTTTTGCCGGCATTGATGTCAGTGCCCGCACGTTGTCCGTTGCCCTGTCCAGACCCGGACAAGCTGTCATGCAAGCGACCTTTGCCAATGATCCCCAAGCGCATAAGCGGTTGCTGAAGTGGCTCACGAAGGGCGGGCACATGGTCTCTGTGTGCCTCGAAGCGACCGGGCTTTACAGTTTGGGGGTGGCCTTGGCCTTGCATCGGCATCGCCACACAAAGGTCATGGTCGTCAATCCCAAAGCGATGAGCAAGTACGCCCAAGCCTGCATGCAACGGGCGAAGACGGATGCGAAGGATGCGTTGTTGATCCTCGACTATGCCGAGCGCATGCCTTTTGTGCCTTGGCAAGCGCCGAGCGAGCAACGGCTTCAACTGCAAGCCCTCACCAGACGCATTGACCAACTCAAGCAGGAGATCATCCGCGAACAGAGCCGCAACCACGCGCAGAGCTACCACATCCGCAGCACACGTCTCATCGCACGCGATATTCAGGTGAATATTCGACACTTCAAACGCCGGATTGCATACTTGGAAAGCCAAGCCCTCGATCTCGTTTTGCACGATGAGCCCCTCAAGCGTGCCTACCAACGCCTCTGCTCGACGCCTGGCATCGCGCAAACGAGTGCCTTGCGGCTCTTGGCCGAGTTGACCCTTTTGCCAGAGGAGATGCAACCGCCCCAGTGGGTCGCACATGCAGGCCTGGATCCCAAACCCAAACAATCCGGAACCGCCAATCCACAAAGACGCATCTCGAAAACCGGGAATAAGTACCTCCGCCATGCCCTCTATATGCCTGCCTGGGTGGCCATCAGACACGAAGGCCATGTCAAAGCCTTCTATGACCAACTCATCGCCCGCGGCAAGAAACCTTTGCAGGCTATCGTTGCGGTGATGCGAAAGTTGCTCCATTCGATCTGGGGCATGTTGCGCCATGACCAAGATTTTGAGGGCGAAAAATTCTATCGAATCACCCCGAAAACCCCTTGACCTTTTAAGAGAGTATCTTGCCTCTTGCCTCTTACGCTTTTTGCCTCTTGCGTCTTGCCTCTTACGCTTTTTGCCTCTTGCCTCTTGCCTTTTGCCTCTTACGCCTCTCGCCTCTTGCGTCTTGCCTCTTACGCCTCTTGCGTCTTGCCTCTTACGCCTCTTGCGTCTTGCCTCTTACGCCTCTTGCGTCTTGCCTCTTACGCCTCTTGCGTCTTGCCTCTTACGCCTCTTGTGGCTATTGCGAAGTTCTCGAAAACAGACCGAGGTCCGCATCCACCATTTCTTTGACCAAGTCCGCAAAGTCCAGGCTGTACGTCCAACCTAATTGTGATCTGGCTTTGGCGCAATCGCCGATGAGCAGATCGACTTCGGCCGGGCGCAGGAATCGCGGATCGACCTGCACGTATTCCCGGTAGTCCAGACCGACGTGCGAAAAGGCGATCTCGCAAAACTCGCGCACCGAGTGGGTTTCGCCCGTGGAGATGACGTAATCGTCCGGCGCGTCTTGTTGGAGCATCAACCACATGGCTTTGACGTATTCCCGTGCGTGCCCCCAGTCGCGTTTGGCGTCGAGGTTGCCGAGGGAGAGGTGGCCGATTTGCCCGAGTTTGATGCGGGCGACGTGAGAGGTAATTTTGCGCGTGACAAATTCAAATCCCCGGCGCGGCGATTCGTGGTTGAACAAGATGCCGCTGGCCGCGTACAAACGATATGCCTCGCGGTAGTTCCGCGTGAGGTCAAACCCCGCGACTTTGGAGATGCCGTAGGGCGAGCGCGGGTGAAAGCGCGTGGTTTCCGTTTGGGGCACTTCTTCGGCTTTGCCAAACATTTCGCTCGATCCGGCAAAGTAGAACCGGCATTGGGGCACGAGTTCGTTTATGGATTCGAGCGCGTAATGCGTGCCATTGATGTTCGTATTGAGGGTTGAAAATGCGTCTTTGAACGAGGTATCGACAAAGCTCTGCGCCGCGAGGTGATAACACTCGTCTGGGCGCACTGTGCGAACCACGTTGTAAATGCTCGGAAAACTTTCGAGCGACGCGGGATGGAGTTCGACTTTGTGCTGCAAGTGGGTGACGCGCCCCAACCTGTGCTCCGGATCTTCCAATGCCACGCGCCTGACAATGCCGTGTACGTCATACCCCTTATCCAACAGGAGTTCTGCCAAATAAGACCCATCTTGCCCGGTGATGCCGGTGATCAATGCTGTTTTCGCCATGAGAGAGGTCGTCCTTTCTAACCGAATAATTTCCCTGACCGTGCGACAATAAATGGGGAACATGAACCCAAGTCAAGCCAATTCATCCGTTTGGTGTGCCCTGCCCAACCCCCTTCGGTGAGACGTAAGAAGGGAGAGGTGAGGCCGCCCCGCCACCGCCCAAGTTGTCAGTAGTCAGTCCCGGCCCTACCGTCATTCCAGCGCATGCGAAAGCACAACGTCAGTAATCCAGTGACTTTTGTCTTTTCCGCGCCCGTCAACGGATTATTGACAGCCGCGCTGTTTTTGGATATTTTACTTCAAACGCCGGGATCACCCCTTTCAGGAGGAGACGCCATGAAACACTGGCTGATGTATTTGGTCGTTGGTTTGTTGGCCTTGGGCACACCTGCTCGGGCCGATATCGTCGGGGAGGAGGAAACCGAGGGCACGGGCGGCATCAACACTGGGCCTATCCGCGCTGGGCAGTTGGAAGTGACGCCGATCATCTCGTGGCGATTTTCCAGCGGCAATTTTTTCTATCGCGCGGGCATTCAAGTTGCCTATTCGATCAACCAATGGCACCAAATCGGCGGGGCATTTGTCGCGGGGAATCGCGACCGGTTTGAGCGCAGTGGCTTGCCCGGATCGCAAGATGACCTTCAGGTGCTCGACAATACGACTGTGGATGCACGCGGCCGTTATTTGTCCACGAGTGAGGGATTCGGGTCTTCGGTGTCGGGCTTCTACCGGATGAATATCCCCATCAAAATTCAGCGCCGCACCTTTCCATTTTTGGAACTCTTTGCGGCCCGCGATTTTTGGGGCTGGGGCAATGTCAGTGAATTGGGCGGCGGCGCAGGCATTCGCAAAATGGTCTCAAAACGCACGGCCATGAATGCCACGTACGGCTATTCGGTCCTGTTCGCCAACAACACCCGCACCCCGCGGCATTTTGTAACCGTGGGCATGTCCGTGTTCTTCAGGTAAAATTGGAAGTCCGATATCAACAAAGAAAGGTCGTGAGGGTTTGCCCACTTACGGCCTTTTTTGTTTTGTCAAGGCGGTTGTTCCGCGCTGTGCATTTGTATATATTGAAAGCCGATTTTCAGCGATCTGCTACGAGAGGACGCACGAGAACAGAGTTATACCAATCCCGATACACTGCACTTGGCTCCGTCCGCTGACTGCTCAAAGGCGGACACGGCACGCACCCGGCGGGGTAGCGGGAACGCACCCGGCGGGGCAGTGGTGGGAAGGGGACGCACCCGGCGGCGAGGCGGTGAAGAGGAGGAGAAACGCATGGACGTACAGACGCGACAGGAGGGCGTGACAGCGCGGGCCTTGGTCTTGGGGTTGGCACTCGCGCTGCTGGTGATCGCGTGGAACACTTATGTCGAATACATCGCCCACACCGCGCGCATGAACATCACGCATTTTCCCATTGCCTTGTTCGCGCCCTACGCGGTATTGACATTGGGCAATGCACTCGCGCGGCGCAGGCAGGCCCGATGGGCATTGACCAACACCGAAGTGTGGACCATGCTGGCGATGGGCCTGGTGGGCGCGGCAGTGCCCGCGTATGGGTTGACGGGTTATTTCTTGGGCATGATCGCGATCCCGTACTATCTCGCCACGCCCGAGAATCAGTGGGGCAGTTATTTTCATCAGTACTTGCCCAACTGGTTGATCCCCTCCAACGAGGGCGGGGCCATGCAGTGGTTGTTCGAAGGCATGCCCAGCCCGGACATGCCCATTCCTTGGGGCGTGTGGTTTGTGCCCCTGTTCGGTTGGATGACATTTATCGCCGCGATTGTGGTGGGGTGTATCTGCCTGGCGGTGATGTTGCGAAAGCAATGGGCCGAGCACGAGCGGTTGGCCTATCCCATTTTGCATCCGGCCGGCGACTTGGCCGAAGCCGAGCGCGGCGTGTCCCTGTTGAAGAACAAGTTTTTCCTCGTCGGCGCGGCCATTCCGTTTTGCATCTTGGCGTGGAACATCATCAGTTATTTCTCCCCCGGCTTTCCCCGCATCAGCCTGGGGCCGGGCTGGATGCCCATGGGCTTGTATTTTCCGCGCATCCATGTGCGCTTCAATTTTTACACCGTGGGCTTTGCCTATTTTGCCAACCTCGACGTGCTGTTTTCCATCTGGGTCTTTTACTTGTTCTACTGCACACAGGTCATGTTTTACAGGCGCGTGGGCATCAACCTGAGCAACAAGGGCAGTTCTGGCGATGCGACTACGTCCCTGCAAGCCGGAGGCGCGTTTGTGGCGATGGTCTTGTTGGGCTTGTGGATGGCGCGGTTTCACATTCGAGACGTGTTCGCCAAAGCGTTTCGCCATGACCGCACCATCGACGATTCGGGCGAAATGCTCTCGTACCGCGCCTGCGCGTTTGGCCTGCTGTTCAGCGTGGTTTTTCTCGTGTTCTGGTTCCAAGCCGTGGGCATTAGCTGGGCCGTTGCCATCGCCCTGGTGCTCGGCATTTTCATCACGTACTTGGGCACGGCGCGCGTGATCGCGGAAACCGGCGTGGTCTATTTCAGCATGCCCATGTCGCCCAATGGCATCTTGAATTTTATCTTCGGCCCCAAATCGTTCGACGGTTCGACGCTGACGGCCCTGCGCTTGGTCGATTCCGTGCGGTCGCAAAACAAAGCGATGTTCATGCCGCCGCTCGTACACGCAGCGCGCATCGCAGATATGGCGGGAAAAAACAAAAAGCGACTCGTCTTGGGCATCGGCCTGACCCTGGGCATCGGCATTGGCGCGGCCATTGCCTATTCGCTGTATTTGGGCTATTTGCACGGCGCGTACAATTTCAATGATTTTCCCTTTACGCGCTATCCGCCGCGCACGTATGACGCCTTGGTTAAAGCCCTCAAGGGCGAGGAAAAATGGGAGCCGGAGCGGCCCCTGTTCTTGCTGTTGGGCATCGGCATTTTCGCAGTGGCAAGCCTGATGCGCTATCGCTTTGCGTGGTGGCCCCTCGCGCCCATCGGCATGGTCGTGCCCCCGACCCACGCGGTGCATTCCATTTTCTCCGTGTTCGTGGCATGGGGCATCAAATCGGTCATTTTACGCATCGGCGGCGTGGCGCTCTACCGGCGGTTGCGCCCCTTCTTCTTGGGCTTGCTCGTCGGCCACGCCCTGGGCGTGCTCCTGTCGTTTTTCGTGGATCAAATCTGGTTTCCCCGACAAGGCCATCACACGCATTCGTGGTAGGGAGGGAGAATGAAAGTTGCGCGCAGGGCCGTGTTTTGGGTGATTGGGATATCGTTGTTGGCGGTGTTGATCTACGAGGTCGGAATCGCCGATGTGTGGATGCAGGTGCGGGAAATGGGATGGGGCTATGTGCCGGTGATGCTCATCGCCTTGAGTTGGCATACGAGCAATGCGTGGGCGTGGGCGATGTGTTTTGACGGGGAGCGGCCGGGTTTTTGGACCCTTCTCTATACCAAAATTTCCGGGGAAGCCGTTGGCAATGTCACGCCCGCATCTCATGTGGGCGGCGAGGTGGCGAAGGCGTATATGTTGCGCGATCAGGTCGCTGTGACCCGGGGCGTGCCATCATTGATCGTCAACAAGACAGTGGAGTTGGTCAGCGGCCTGGGGTTCGCGCTCATCGGCGCGGGCGTGGCCGTGTACATGTTCCCGCTACCGGTGGAGGTGCAGATCGGATTGGGCGCGGCGCTGGTGGTGGGCACGGCCGGGATTGTAGCGGCGTATGTGTCTCAGCGTCAACAGGCGTCTGTGTGGATGCTGAATGCGTTGAAAAAGGTGCGCCTGTCTTTTTTGGAGTCCAAGCGCGAAAAGTTTGAAGAGGTCGACCGCACTATCGCGGCGTTTTACCGCCAAAATCGCGCGGGCTTCTGGTGGTGTCTGGTCTTGCACGGGGTGAGTTGGATATTGGGCACGTTTGAAATTTATGCGATTCTCCACTTGCTCGGGGAGTCGCAATGTTTTTTGACCGCGTTTTTGCTGATGTCGTTGTCGCTGGTGATCAACACGGCGTTTTTCTTCATCCCATCCGGGGTCGGGGTTTTTGAAAGCGGGCATGTGTTCCTGTTTCAGTTGTTGGGCTTGACGCCTGAGTTGGGCTTGGGCGTGGCGTTGATCCGGCGCATTCGGAAAATTTTCTGGGTGATTGTCGGGTTCGCGCTGATGGCGTTGCGGCGATGAAGCCCGCGACCCGCCCTGCCCGGCCCCCTTCGGTAAGAGGTTAGAGGGGAGATGGGAGAGGCGAGATGGGAGAGGAAGGGACTAAAGGGACTGTATCAATTTTACAACACCTGTGCGAAAATAATACACTTATCGTTTCCGCATGCAACTGGCGTGGTGCAAGACAACGCATTGTAAAAACAAGATGTTAGACCATTTTTATTTTTGGGCACTTTGCGGCACGCATTTTGCATATTTTACAAAACGCCGGGGTCACACTTTTTCAGGAGGTCGTTATGTCACGGATGCACCTGTTTTTTTTCGCGGTCCTCGTCTGCCTGCCCAGCGCGGCATCATCTTCACCCGAACCCGCACGCAACACCGCGCCCTTGTCCGGTTCAATCACCATTGGCAACAGCGCGGTCGAAATCGACTCGGATGGCGGCATCAAAATCCACATTCCCAAAGGTGCTGTCCCGGTGGATTCGCTCTCATTGCCCCACAGTCCGTCTGATATCTACATTGACCCGCGCCTTCTCAATGGCCCCGGTCGACCGGTTTTTGGCAACGAAGACGGGTTGTATCCCACCCACGGGCCGCGGTCAACCGCGATGGACTTGCTCAATCACCTCGGAATTTTCTTTTCCACGGCCAGCGGCGGATTTGGGTTTCGCATCAATTACGACCACAAGTTGTCTCCGCAGGTCCGGTTCACGACCAGCCCGGAATTTCTCACGTACGGCCTTCTCAAAGCGCAGTCAATTTTGCGCGAGCAGATGCCCGCAAGCACGACGCGGATCACCCTAATCGCCTTACCCATCGGGCTACAACGCCACTTCGCGCCCGCGTCTCGCGTCAATCCCTACGTTGGATTTGGCGCAGGCCCCATCCTCCGCTTGGATCAGCGCGCCCGCCAAGCGGGTTATTATCCGAATTACGGCATGGGATTTGGCGGCGCATTTCGCAATGGGCGCAACGCCTTGGGATTGATGATACCCCTCGCGTTCGATGATTTGAATTTTCCGAGCACCTCATTGACGCTGGGCGGCCATGTCGCGTCTGGCCTAACCATTCGCTTTGGCGCGAAAAAGGATTTCGCACTCACCCTTGAAGGCCGCTACACCCTCGCCCGCTTCTTCGACGCGCTGGGTTCCCCCGGCGATTTCAGCGGCCTTTCCGCTGCCATCGGGTTCGGGAAAGCATTTTGAGAAGTGGTCTTAAAATTCCCAAAGGAGACATCATGCGCCCCATCGCGATTTTCATTTTTCTCCTGTTCACAGGACAGGCGGCAGATGTTTTTGCCGAACCGCCGAGTCTCCAAATTCCAGCAGGCAAGTCCATTCGCATTTATACCCAAGACGCGAAAACGAGGCTCACTGGCCGGTTTCAGCAAGCGATAAAGGATTCTCTGATCATGACGAGAGCGAGGGGCATTTTGGGAAGGAAGCAACGCCTGTCTATCGCACTCGCAGATATTTCCAAACTCGAGGTGCATCTATACCACGAGTCCCACGTCAAAAAAGGTGGCATCCTCGGCGCACTCGCAGGGGTCACTGGGGGACTCATTCTCGTCAACAAAGTAGAACCCGACGATCCCATTGGCTTAGCTGGGGTTGCCTATTTCATTTTCCCCCCTATGTTCGCTTTGGGAGGCGGTTTGGTCGGCGCCTTTGTCGGTGGGTTGTTCAGTTATCATGTCTGGGAGACCATTGACTTCTCGCCATCCGTCGTCGCAAAAGACAACGGGCATCTCGCGTTTCGCCTGTCGTTTCGATTTTGAGCAGAGCCTTATCCGGCCAGCGACCTCATATTGAATACCCATCCCCTCAAGAAAGGAAGCCGGTCCCATGAAATGCCCTTATTGCAGCGTGACCGAAGACAAAGTGGTCGATTCCAGAGCTAGCAAAGAAGGCACCACCATTCGGCGAAGACGCGAATGCCTGGGGTGTGGCCGGCGATTTACGACCTACGAATCTATCGAAGACACCTCCCTCACCGTCATCAAATCGGACGGGCGCCGCGAAGCCTTTGACAAAAACAAACTCATCGACAAAATTCGACTCTCCTGCACCAAACGCCCGATCTCAACCGCGCAGATCGAGGAAATCGCGGACCGCATCGAAGACCAACTCGTCAGCAAAGGCGAACGCGAAATCGAAGCCAAACAACAGATCGGCAAACTCGTCATGAACGAACTCAAACGCCTCGACGACGTGGCTTATGTGCGCTTTGCCTCTGTGTACCGCCAATTCAAAGACCTCAGCGATTTTAAGAAAGAACTGCGGCAATTGGAAAGGTGAGGCAGTGGGCAGTTTCCACCCCGCCCAACCCCTTCGGTGAGACGTAAGAGGGGAGAGGTAAGGCAACCCCGCCCAACCCCCTTCGGTGAGCCGCAAGACGGGAGAGGCAAGACGGGAGATGGACGTTTAGCCACAAAAGGCACAAAAACACAAAAGACGATCAGTGTGTAGAGGCGATGCCCCGTGCTCGCCCGAAAATACAAGAGGTGAGGCAACCCCGCCACCGCCCAAGGAGTCAGTGGTCAGTCCGCCCATCCCCAAGTGAGAAGCCCCGACGATTTTGTATCGTTGGGGCTTCTTTTTTTTCTTATACCAATTTGATTTTTGGTTGTCCGTAATCCTGCCTCTCATCGAGAAATTAGGTCGTGTTGACATTCTCCCCTCTCGCGCTCATTTATAGTCCAAATTCGGGGCGAGCCAGCGTTCTATCTCGGCGATAGACACGCGCTTGCGCCGGGCGTAGTCGGCCACTTGGTCTGCGTCTATTTTGCCCACGGAAAAGTAGCGGGCTTGGGGATGGGCGAAATACCAACCGCTAATCGACGCGGCAGGCCACATGGCGAATGTCTCGGTCAGGCGGATATCCGTCTCTTGCTCCACGCGGAGCAGCTCGAACAAGGTGCGTTTTTCCGTGTGATCCGGGCAGGCTGGGTACCCGGGCGCGGGCCGAATGCCGCGGTATTTTTCCCGAATCACATCCGCATGGCTCAGGGTTTCGCCCAAGCCGTATCCCCAATCGCGGCGCGCTTTTGCGTGCAAGTATTCGGCGAATGCCTCGGCCAAGCGGTCGGCCACGGATTGGAGCAAAATCGCATTGTAATCGTCCAGCGCGTCCTTAAACGCAGCGGTCTTCTCGTCCGCGCCTAGGCCAGCGGTCAGGGCAAACGCGCCGATGTAATCCGCGTACCCACGCGGGGCCACAAAATCGGCCAGGGAGAAATAGGGGCCGTCCAACCGCTTTTTTTGTTGCTGGCGCAACATGGGCAACCGCGCGCGCTCGGCGTCTCTGCGCTCGTCTTCAAACACCGCGATATCCCCGCCATCGGCATTGGCCGGGAAAAATCCGTACACGGCCTGCGCCTCGAGCCAACATTGGTCGATGATCTCGCGGATCATCGCCTGCGCGTCGTCGAACAATTTGCGCGCGGCAACGCCTCGTTGCGGATCGTTCAACAACTTGGGATAACCGCCTCGAAACTCCCAGGCGTGGAAAAACGGCCCCCAGTCGATAAAATCCACCAATTCGGCTATCGGAAAATCGCGCACCTCCCGCACGCCGATGAACTTGGGCTTGGGCAGATCGACCTGGGTCCAATCAAATTCCTGGCGCTGGGCGCACGCGTCGGGATAGGAAACGAGGGGGCGCCGGGGCCGGTTGAACTCGGCCAAGGCCCGCTGTTGCGCTTTGCGATTTTCCCGCATGTACGCGTCGCGTCGATCCGCGTTCAACAACGCGCCCACCACTCCTGCGGCGCGCGACGCGTCTTTGACGTACACGGTCGCGTGGTCGTAAACCGGCGCGATTTTGACGGCCGTGTGCTTGCGGCTCGTGGTCGCCCCGCCGATCAGCAGGGGCAGGTCGAACTCCTCGCGCTGCATCTCTTGTGCGACGTGGACCATCTCGTTGAGAGATGGCGTGATCAGGCCGCTCAACCCGACGATGTCCACGCCTCGTTCTCGCGCGGTTTTCAAAATGCGATCCGCAGGCACCATCACGCCCAAGTCGATCACCTCGTAATTGTTGCACCCCAAGACCACGCCCACGATATTTTTGCCGATATCGTGGACATCGCCCTTCACGGTCGCCAACAGCACCTTGCCGCGCGTGCCGCTGCCCGCATCGTCCCGGTCCATCAGGGGTTCGAGATAGGCCACGGCGCGTTTCATCACGCGCGCGGTTTTGACGACTTGGGGCAAAAACATCTTGCCGGCTCCGAACAGATCGCCCACCACATTCATCCCGTCCATCAACGGCCCCTCGATCACCCCGAGCGGCGCGTAATCGCGCAACACCTCGGCCAAATCATCTTCCAAATACTCGGCTTGCCCGTGCAACAAGGCGTGTTTTAAGCGGTCTTCAACCGTGCCTTGTCGCCACGCGTCGTCGCGCGCCCGGGTTTTGCCGGTGGCGCGCACGGACTCGGCGTATTCCACCAAGCGTTCGGTCGCGTCTCGTCGCCGGTTGAACAACACGTCTTCAATGAGCGCGCGCAGTCGTTCGGGGATCTCCTCGTACACCATCAGTTGCCCGGCATTGACAATGCCCATGTCGAGGCCCGCGCGGATGGCGTGGTACAAAAAAGCCGCGTGAATCGCCTCGCGCACGTAGTCATTGCCGCGAAAGGAAAATGAGATGTTGCTCACGCCCCCGCTCGTTTTCGCGCCCGGGCACAGGGCTTTGATTCGCCGCACCGCTTCGATGAAATTGACCGCGTAATCGTCGTGTGCGGCGATGCCCGTCGCCACGGTCAGGATATTCGGATCAAAAATGATATCCGCCGCGTCCATGCCCACGTCTTCGGTCAAAATCCGATACGCCCGCTGGCAAATTTGCACCTTGTCTTCGACAGCCGTGGCCTGCCCCTTTTCGTCAAACGCCATCACCACCACAGCCGCGCCATAGCGCAGTACGGTCTTGGCCTGCGCCACAAAGGCCGCCTCGCCCTCTTTCAAGCTGATCGAATTGACGATGGCCTTGCCCTGCACGCATTTTAGGCCGGCCTCGATCACGGAAAAATCCGAACTGTCGATCACGATGGGCACGCGGGCGATGTCTGGCTCGGCGGCGATCAAGCGCAAAAATGTGGTCATTGCAGCGTGCGAATCGAGCAGGCCCTCGTCCAGGTTGACGTCGATCATATTCGCGCCGCCGGCGACTTGCTCGCGCGCAACGGACAGGGCCTCCGCGTAATCCCCGGTTTTTATCAACCGCGCAAATCGCCTTGACCCGGTCACATTGGTGCGCTCGCCGATCATCATAAAATTGGAATCCGGGTAAATGATCATCGGCTCCAAGCCGCTGAAGCGCGACACGGATGACCGCTCCGGGATTTTGCGCGGCGCCTTATCGGCAACCGCCTGGGCTATCTCGGCGATGTATTCCGGGGTCGTGCCACAGCAGCCGCCCGCGATGTTCAACCAACCCCGCGCGGCAAAATCGCCCAAGATCCCGGCCATGTGGCTCGGGGAATCGTCGTACTCCCCGAACTCGTTGGGCAGGCCCGCATTGGGATAACAACTCGTGAATACCGGCGCGAAATGCGACAACGCCTCCACATAGGGGCGCATCTCCCGCGCCCCTAGCGCGCAGTTGATCCCCACGCTTAGGGGACGCGCATGCGCCACGGACAGCCAAAACGCCTCGATGGTTTGCCCGGACAAGGTTCGCCCGCTTTGATCCGTCACCGTCCCGGAAATCATCACCGGCACCCGTACTCCGTGGTCTTCAAAATAGCGATCCACCGCAAAGAGCGCGGCCTTGCCGGTGAGGGTGTCGAAAATCGTCTCGACCAAAATCAGATCGACACCGCCTGCCATCAGCCCGGCAACCTGCGCGTAATACGCCTGCACCACGTCGTCAAACCCGTGCGTGCGAAATGCCGGGTCATTCACATCGGGCGACAGGGAAAGCGTGCAACTCGTTGGCCCCAGAGCACCTGCGACAAACCGCGGCTCGTGCGGATTTTGCTTTGTGGCCTCGTCTGCAATGTCGCGCGCGATTTTGGCGGCGGCCATATTGAGGTCGTGAACCCTGTCCTGAAGCTGGTATTCCGCCATTGAAATCGCCGTGGCATTGAACGTATTGGTTTCGATAATGTCCGCCCCCGCGTCCAAAAATCGCCGGTGGATATCCGCGATCATATCCGGTTGCGTCAGGGACAACAACTCGTTGCACCCCTTCAAATCCACGGGATGATCGACAAACCCCTCGCCGCGAAACGTCTGCTCGTCCAGGTCATACGCCTGAATCATCGTGCCCATTGCCCCGTCGAGCAACACGACGCGCTCGGCCATCAGCTTGCGGAGTTTTGTTTCTGTATCGCGCATTATTTTCCTTCTGCCTAAAAAATCGCCGCGGCCAATCCGCCGGCCATGACCATGCCGATTGAAATCCAGCGAAACGCGGCGACGCGGTGAACGCGCCTGCGGAGGTACGTCGCGGTTACAAATCCCAACACCAAGCCCGGCGCGCCCCAAAGGACGAATTGCACGCTCTCAAATGTCGCAACGCCCACCAGCCACAATGCGCCCAAACTCAGCGCGGACGTACACAAAAAGCAGGTCAAAAGCGTGGCGCGCATCATCGCGTGGGGCCAGCGTTGTTTCAGGCCGAACAAGACCAGCGGCGGGCCGGACACGCCAATGCTCGACGACAAAAACCCACTGAACGCGCCCACGCCCAGACAAGTTGCCTCGCCGCGCTGAAACGGGCGGCCCGGGCGCACTTGCAATACAATCGCCAATCCCACCATTGCCAACCCAATCGCGCGTTTCATCACTTCGGCATCTGTATCGCGCAACGAGAACGCCCCCAAGGGCATGCCCACAATCGCGCTGCCCACAATGGTGCCGAGCACGCGCCAATCCACATCGCGCCGCAGTTGCACAAACTGCCCGATGCCCAAGGGCAAATACGACATCAATACCCCGGGCACGACCACCTGCGCGGGAAACCACAAGACCAGCGCGGGCACGGACAACAGGTTGAACCCAAATCCGGTCAACCCCTGCAAACTACCCGCGATCCAAAAGATGCCGCTCGCATAGCCTATTTCGCGTATGGGAAAGTCGATGGGAGGGCTCCGGTGGTCAGTTGTCAGTAGTCAGTCCGCCCATCCCCAACCGCCCTTCGGTAAGAGGTGAGACGGGAGACGCAAGACGCAAGACGGGAGAAGGCAACTGCGCTATCCCGATTAAGAGATCAGTTGTCAGTCCGCCCCGCCCAACCCCCTTCGGTAAGAGGTGAGACGGGAGACGTCCGCCCAACTCCGTGCTTGCGCGTGCTGGCGCTCGCTTTTCTCGGCCTTCATCCGCGTAATCCGCGTAATCCGCGATCCGCTTTTCACCATCCATGCACAAAATGGCCTTCGCTGGGGAACCAGATTGCGTCGACACAGGTGGAGACGCCGACGCCGAATAGGTAGCCGACCATGAGGCCGTACCAGAAGGGGAGGGATTGGCGGTAGCGGGCGACGCCGCCATAGCGCATGACCAGGGTTTTGCTCGCCCAGACGATGAGCAGGCTAAAGCCGTAGCGGCGCGTGGGAAAGGCTATGGCGACCGGGTGAAAGGGCCACCATGAAAAGCGTGTGCGGATGGCGGTCAGCAGGCCGGCAAGGGCGAATCCCCACGACCATACGCCCAATTTTTCGATGTCGAAATAGCGGATGGTGCTGCCCTCGATGTAGGGCACTAAGCGCACGAGATGCCCCCAATCGCCCAAGTACAAGGGGCCGTTCATGCCGCCGTCCGCGTAGCTGCGATACAGGGAATCGCTGGCGGTCGCGGCGCAACCCGCGAGATAGGCGATGGGGATGATCGCCCAGATCCAGGGGTGTCGCGTGAGGCGATGGCCGAGCATGCGGAAGTAGTGGGGGACGGACATGGTCGCGGTGAGGCGAATGGGCATGCCGGCAAAGCCATTGCGGTTGATCATCCAAATAGTGGTCAAGGTGCCGGGGGACATGTTGGCCGTGCCGCCCATCTGCATCCACATCGTTCCGCCCTTGTCCGCGCCCAGGCCGCCGGTGCCGCCGGGGGATAAGAACGTGAAGCCGGTGGCCGCGGCGTATTTGGCGACGCCGAACAGGGCGACGAACATCAGCACGAGTTGCACGCAGGTGGCCCACAATTCCATGCCCGCGGCCATGCACCAGCCGCCGAGAAAGACGACCGAAGCGATGAGCCCGAGCCAAGCCGTGCGATAGGTGACGGGCGCGCCGTCGTCTGCTGTGCGGTCGTTTGTCATGGCGCGTTGCAGGGTGGCTTTGAGGTGGTTGCGCGAGACCCACAAGGACCATCCCACGAGGAAGACGAGGGCGCCGTGGGATTCCAGTCCGAGTATTTCGACCGGGGTGGCTCGTTGTCCCTGCAAGCCCACGGTCAGGCCGATTTGGTTCATCATGCCTTCTTTGAGGATGTTGAGCGCGTTGTAAAACCAGAAGCTGAAGAGCAGGTCGAGCGGGCACAAGTAGGCCAAGCCCATGATGAGGGGTTGCACGCGCAAGTAGTAGTCCGGATAGTGGTAGCCGATGGACACGGCCATTTGCCGAAAGTGGTCGTACAGGGGAATGTGGGGCAAGGTGTGGACGAAATACCCCGCGACATTCCAGCAGATCACAAAGGCCGAGATCCCAAACCCCACCCAGAACAGGGGCGCGTGGAACACGACGGGCAGGCGGTAGCCCGGCGCTTCGCGCAACAGGTCCGTGGGGAAGGTGGCCATGGGAAAGGTGAGGCGTTCGTTTTCATGCCACTGCTTGAAGAACAAGACGCTGCAAAAGAACCCGGCCATGACCACGGACAAGCACCCGGCGGTCCACCAAAAGAGCGGCCGCGCCCACGGTTGCCACGGAATCGGCGTATGCGCGTCCAAGCCCGCGTAGAGTTGCCCGATGACCACAGGCGAGTTTTTCAAAAAGAGCCAGTCCGGCAACAGGGGCGCGATGACGTCGCCCACGCGGTTTTCCGGCGACGCGAGGTGCGCCGGGGCCGAGATGTTGCCCAAGAGATAGCCTGCCCAGCCGGTCGTCGGCAAATTGCCCACGAGCCAGACCATGAAGAAGATGGTCAACATTTCCGTGCGGGACAAGGCGCGGTTGGGCGCGACGAGTTTCAAGACTGCGTTGATGCCGACCCACGCGACAAAGGGGAGCAACGCGGATACGGGCATGTAGTTTTTGATCATGTTCCACGCAAAATGCGTGATGTAGATGGTCATGAGCGCGATGGTCAAGATCCCGAGCACCACCGCGCGCAACGTGATGCCCCGGTCTCGCACATCGGGCCGAGGTTCGGAAGATATGTCGGATTTTAGAGCCATTGGGGCGCATCCCATGCTTTTGAATGACGAGGCAAAATAGGGCGAATGACGGATACTTTCAACCCAAATTGGCCTCCCCCTTGGCCTCCATTATTCGCTCCGCCCATTGCGAGGTACAACTGGCGACAACCCGTTCAAAGGCGAGCGGCAAGTGTAGGGGCGTCGCCCAAAGATACAAGGGGGAATAACTTC
The DNA here is from genome assembly GCA_965204745.1 of Candidatus Latescibacterota bacterium. Classification (GTDB taxonomy): domain Bacteria; phylum Latescibacterota; class UBA2968; order UBA2968; family UBA2968; genus VXRD01. The sequence goes on along the minus strand of OZ242010.1, from coordinate 5,016,665 downwards.
TCCCCGAATCAGAGCGGATACGGGGAGGGGTCACGCGGTTTCCTCTAGCAAGCGAAGGGCGGTTTGATTGTTGCCATGCACGGATGGCTCCTCGCACCACAATCGGCGCAAGACCTCCAAATCGTTGAGGATTGACGGATGCAATCCAAGCATATCAGCCACCGCCGCGTCGATTTCATGGCGGGCGGCATCGGCGTGGGATTGACAAGTGGGGCGCAACGGTTTTGCGGATAAGCGATTGAACGCCTCCGAAGCGCGGTTGAGGGCGGCATCGTCGAGTGTGTCCAGCCGCGGGCAGGGGATTTTCTTGATGGCTCCGATCTGCACTGTTGAGCGGCCCGTTTGGGTTCGCTGTCCTCGCGTCCATTGGATGAGCAAGCCAAAGGTGGCGTTGAACCACAATGCCCCTGCCCGACATACGCGCTCATCAACATGCCCCAGACTCGTCCAAGACCTGCCCCCCATCGCGGGAAACCGCGTCATGGTCGCCAACAGGGCTTGAGAGGTCCAGCGCAAGCCGCGGGCATAGAACAGGGTGCCGCTCCGGCGACGCATATCTTCCCGGAACTGGTCAGATCCGCCATCGCGGATGGTGCTTCCCTTGTGGGTCGGATCGACGAGGAGTTGATATTGCGTTTTGCTGTCTGCCGCCCACAGCGCGCGGTCCGTGCCGATGGCGTCAGAGGAAGAGCGCACGGGGTAAAACTCAAACGCGCCTATAGGCGCGTTTCCTCGCAAATGCCCGATGATATGATGCGTTGGCCCCACGGCGAACACTTCGTCAATGGTTGCCATCTCCACGCCCAGGGCAATTGGAGCTTTGCCAATGGGATGCAGGGTTCCACGACAAAGCGCGTCGTCGAGGAACGCGAGTTCTGAATGCACCACGCCCAACGGCCCCCAAGGCGCGCCTTCCCCGCCCGCGGCAAAGACCGCAACATGGCCGATTTCCTCATCGCCTAAAAAAATCGGCCGGGTAGAACCCGCGCCGCCAATCCCATCTAATGCGACTAGAATGGCCCGCGCAATTTCGCCTGCCTCGCCCAAACGCGCAGGTGGTCTTCGCAATGTCGCGCAGTGAATCGGGGCCGGGGCATCCCCACCTTCGCGCTGTGTATCTTCCAACCGCCGCCGTTTTGCCACCAACAACATCTCTTCCATGTTCGTATCTGCCGACAACGCCTTTTTTCCCAATGCCTGCCCCGCGGATACCACAACCGCTGTAATATCCTCAAAATCTCGCTCGATCATTTTTCTTGTGATGGCCCACGAATCCGCAAATGCCGCGGTCAAGGGCAAGACGAATCCGATGCGCCCGCCGTATTTCACCTTTTTGCTGGCAAGGGCGAGAAAGGAAGCGGCCATACCCGCTTTTCGGTTCACCGGTTCTCCCTGAACCAACTGCCCCCACCGCGTTTGGCATGCCCTGCGCTCTGCGGAACTCAATCCCCCGATGTCAAATGCGATTGTCCTCCGCGCGTCCGCGAATAAGGCGGATTCATCAGCACCCAGTCCAAGCTATACGCCTCTACCACCACGGAATGCTTGGTCACATCCCCGCCTTGCGCCGCGCCTGTGGATTGACCGAACTGTTGCGTGAACAAATCGCCTATCGCATTCGCACCGAAAAACTCCAATGCCCCGGTCTTTACGCCGGCGATAGTCCCATCGCTACCGCCCACATCGACCCAACCGATTTTTGTATCGCCATACGGCTCGCCTAAGCCAATCGCCGCCAATGAGGAAGAGGACAAATGCGTGGCAATGGGCGATACATCCGTGCCCACCAACCCGGTTTCCATCGCGCCCCGGTGCAAGCCCCGAACCGAAGCGAGATCGCCGCCTGCCCGCTCGTGAAGGGCTTGAACGCGCTGATAACCCGCGCGCAGAAGCGTGCCCGTGCCACAGGCCAAATCGCCCAAGAAATGGCGTCGAAACAAGTCCTCGCATTGCCATTCGCTTGCGGACAAATCCGATGGGCGAATCGTCAAGCCCGCCAGCAATTCAGCGGTTGGCGGTTGCGTGTAAAACGCGGCGGCTCGCTTTCGATCCTCGCTCAATTTGGGAAACAACTCTGCGCCGACATGCACATGCGGCCCCAAACGCGCCAATTCCATGCGCCGAACCGCCTGCATGAGCAAGCCCAATGAATCCGCTGTGGCTCGCAAGTCCATGCCCAATGATCGATCCAAAACATCGACCGCAGGCTCGGAAATAGACCGCCAATTCAATGCCAAAATCGCCCGCCACACCTTCGCCTGTGCCACAGGGTCTGTCTGCAAATCCGCAAAGGGAAGTGCGGGGATGCCCGCGACTTCTTGCCTGTACAGGCGTTGTTGCGTCAACAGGGCGTTTAACCACAGCACCATCGTGGTTCGCAGGCCCTTCAATGGCGTGCGCTGATAGACGACCGAGGCCAGTTCTAATTGCCGCGCTTGCGACAACCCGCGTTCCAACCGAGACGCCGCCTGCTCCACCATTTTCGCCACTTCATCCGTTTCGACATCCACCCATTCTTTTGGCAACACAGCCGCGGTCAACAAGGCACTCAAATCGAAAACCGTGCCCTCCAAATAACCGCCCGCGGGAAACCGCCGCGTATCTCCGGCCGATGGCAGACGCTGAAACAAGGTGTATTTTAGGGCATGTGCATACAAGGCTTCTGTGCTTTCTTTCACGGAAAGGTTGCGAAACCGAGCCGGAATCCACACGGCCAACGCCGTGTTGATCTCCAAGCCATCGGAAATCGTTTTTTTTCCCAAACGCGCTTCCGCATCCCCATCGGCATCCGCGCCCTGATACGACGTTTCAATCACCAGCGGTGGCAATTCCTCATCGCGCAACAAAATATCGGGACACAGACTCGCGGACTCCTCGAGCGTATTCGTCTGTTCCACCAAAAACCAATCATCGGACGAACCCTTCCATCGCGCTGATGTCTGTTGCAACGCACGCGCCAACGCCTCATTGAACAACCGCTCCGACGCCCGCCCCCGCCGCGCTGATCGCTGGCCTTCTATCTGTTCCAAAGCAAAAGTCGGCACAACTACCTCCGGATAAAAAGTAAGAAGGCCGTGAATGTTCAGCGTTCACGACCTTTTGTTTTGCACGCTTTGAAGATAGCCCTCAAAGAGGGGTAAATCAAGAGGCTTTTTTCGTTTTCCCTTTTGTGCTTGTATGGGTAAATTGTGGCAATCAAAAGGAATCTATGGGGCGAGTCAGGAGGCGATAGATTATGAAAAATCAGAGTGAAAAATTTGATCTGAAAAAGAGTTTGGTTGATAAGAGCTTCGAGGCGTACATCCTCGCATTGGAAACGATCAATAGGCTTACAATACAATATCGTCTCGAAACGTTCTGTTATCTGATTTGCAACGCTTGGGAATTGCTGTTGAAGGCAAAAATTTTGGATGACAAAGGCAAGATTGATAAGAGGGGAAAAGAAGGGCAGACGCTTTCATTAAGGGAGTGTTTGAAGCGAGTTATGCCAAATGAGAAAGCCCCAATTCGGCGAAACATAGAGTGCGTCGCTGAACTGCGCGATGAATCGGTCCATCTTGTAATCAGTCAGATTCCCCGCGAGGTGATAGGTCTTTTTCAAGCGGGCGTGATCAACTACCATAGTTGCCTGAAAGAGTGGTTTGGCATATCGTTGTCAGATCGGGTTCCTGTAGGAATGATGAGTATCGTGTATGACATGGGCCCCGAGCAGTTGGACATGACCGACAAGCGTCTGCGGAAACAACTCGGACAGGAGGCAGCCACATTTCTTGCCAAATATTGTGCAGACCTCAAACGGGAATTTGACCAACTTCAACACTCTACTCAATTTTCAATTGGAATTGAGTACAAACTGGTACTTACGAAAAAACCCGATGATGCGGATATAGTACTTTCGTCGGGATCGGGCGATAGCGAACCTACTCAAATCGTAACGGTTCCCAAAGATCCCAGCGTATCACATCCCTTACGCCAGAAAGAAGTAATTGAGCATTTGAAAATGGAGGGGCTATCATCGGTAAATTCCTACGACATCCAGTGCGTCAACAAAATATATAAGATAAAGTCCAAGCCTGAGTATTTCTATAAAGGGAAAGTCCCAGGCTCTCCCAGTCAATATAGTCAGACATTTGTGGATTGGCTTATTGAGCAATATCGCCGAGATGAGCAGTTCTTTCTCAAGACTAGAGAAAAGGCGAAAAATCAGCGGCGGGGATGAGGTATAGACAGGAAGATGTATGGTTACGAATTTGCGGACTGAGGTTTTTGTTGCTCGTAATCATCTATGACTGCCACAATACGATCCAACAATTTCTCGAATCCTGAAAAATCAATTTTATCGGCATTTGGTATAACTACCTTTTTAGCAAAAACGGTTTTTGAGTACGTATTGCTGTCCTTATTGTGCTTCTTGTCTGTATTGTGCTTCTTTGAAAGACCAAATGTTTTTCCATCTATACAGGTTTTAAGTAACTTGGGCTCAAACAGATGTTCGATACAGGACTTGGAGGGTTGAGAATTTACAATGTTCTCAGGCGTCTTTACAAGATATAGGTTCTCGTGAAGATAATAGAACGGTTCAGAGGTTTTGAGTGAAATTCCACGCTTGAATATGATGTTGATTTTTTTGTTTTTAAAGACCTTTTCTCCTTCGTCATCGTTATCGATCAGGATAATCACAGGATGTGCAAGTGGTCTGAATTTGAACGAATTGATAGTCTTTTCGTAGGTTAGGATAAATTGTTTGAAATGGCTAGCACCACCGCCAAGTTCAAGTACTCTGTCAATTGTGCCTGAATGTCCCAGGAAGCGGACAGCACTTGAAAATTTGCCATCGACAAACGCACCTAGCCGTGGATGATATTTTGTCAATTTCCTGATTGCAGGGCGTAAATACATAGGATCGGTTTTTCCTTCAGTTACGATCAATGGTTTTTCCAACGCCACAAAATGCTTATAGAACAGAAAATTTTTATACAATTTCCGAATCGCGTATTTCTTTTTTTCTGTTTCTGGTCTCATATCAGCGAGATCTTTTATGTAATGTATATGACTCAGAATGCCTTCAATTTTGTTTAAGTTCTCCAAGGGATTTTCAGGATCGGATATGTAATAGCTCCCTGTTGAAAACAGTTGATGGCATATTGCGCGTGCTTTTCGATAATATTCAGATCTGATGTTGACTTTTTGGTTGACAATCAGACCGGTCGTCTCTTGCCTTGATCCACGTAGTTGCATTCGTGTTTTGTCGTTATTTACTTTGAAACCAGCATCTTGTATCTCTTTCACTAAAGGCCAGCCGAGTTCCCAATGCTGAGGTTTTTCAGGATTTTGTTTTGCTAATGCAGGGGGGAAATCCTTGAGGTTCGTAGAAAAAGTGATGTCGTCGGCATAGCGCGAATAGGTGCATTTATATTTTCCTGCCAATCGAACGAGGCGCACATCAAGCAGATGCCCGAGCAAATTTGAGATGATCGGGGAACACGGACTGCCCTGCGGTAACTCGTTATTATGACACGCAATTTGTGCAATGACTGTCGCTACTTTCTCATTCAACTTAAAACGCTTATCCTTGATAAAGAAGCCGCGAACACGTCCGAAATTGAGTGAAGGAAAAAAGTCTTCAAGGTCCAAGTTCAGCACATAGCGGCGATTTTTATGTACGGAAGCATTGGTGAAGATTGAGCGGCGGGGTGCAAAGCCGTGCGCGAGTGGGCGGCGTGATGGAGCGTCTTTCTCAGCTTCAGCGACGCATCCGTAGAGTACGTTCGCTAATCGTCTCTGTACCATTTTCAACCGAGGTTCGGGCGCGTTAATTAGTCGCTTACCGCCATTACGTTTTGGGATTTCAAAGGATCGGTACCTTGTTGCTTCTGCTAGAATATACAGCAGGTATGAAACTGTTTTAGGCTGTACACCGAGGATATGCGCGACATCCACAAGTGTTTGAGCCTCTCGAATTTTTTTCAAATAGGTCATTGATCAGTCCAAAAAAATGGCTTACAGGCACTCCTATGCGATACTGGCGACATTGTAGTCGCGTTCAAGGACCGGATAGCACAACGACCGGATAGCACAAAGGCGCATCCTGACGTTTTATCTTTTATCGCGATGCGCGATACATTTCTGCCTGTAAGCCAAAAACAAGATAACCGAAAAACGCTAAGCAGGCAAGGAACTATCTGTTTTTTACCGATTTTGCCAATAAGGAGGCAGACATCATGTACGAAAAAAGAAGTCTCGATTATCTGAAGACTTTGGAGGAGGTCAAAAAGCAATACCAGCAATACGTGGAAATCAGTGGCCTTTATACCTTGCCGATTCAGCAAGAGGAGGGGCCGATACAATATCTGCCTCCCAGTTTGGAACATCCCCTAACGACAAATGAAATTCGCATTGAGCAAACGAAGTGAACGTTTTAGTGCGTTGAACGATCAGAGCGACCTTAAACGGCTTTACCCACAGCGATGCCCTGTGATTTGTGGGTTTCATGCGCGGATGTATAGGGGATTCGCATTCGCGTTTTTATGCGGCAAAAAAAATAAATAGCAGGAGAGTATCTTATGGTAACGGTGACATTTGAATTGTCAGAAGAGGTGTTTTCGGCGGTGCGGAAAGACCCGGATCATTTCACCAAAGAATTGCGTTTGGCTGGTGCGGTGAAATGGTATGAGATGGGGCTTATTTCCCAAAGCCGAGCAGCGGAAATTTCGGATCTGTCCCGTAGCGAATTTATCGCGGCACTCGGCAGGTTCGAGGTCTCCCCCTATCAGTACAGCGTGGATGAAATCGCGGAGGAAGTGAACCGTGAGTAAGGGGTGGGTACTCAATGCCTCGCCGATCATTACCCTCGCCCGTAAAACCCCGATGCTTCAGGGCGGGGGAACATGGCTTGAGCCACATTGACAAATTGGGCTAACAAGCAAAAGGGTCACGGTGTAAATACCGTGACCCTTTTCTCGTTCCGCTATGTGTTTGTGCATCTGTTCTTACGTTCCGAATGCCAGTCGTAAGCAATGGCGTCTCGGGAGTTATGACACTGTTTCAACGATGTTTCGATCCGTGCGTGCCCCATCCCACCGCCGCCCCGCCGTGTGCGTTATCCCGGCCCATATTCCCCGACCCCTTGTATCTTCGGGCGAGCACGGGGGCATCACCCAAAAAGGTGAGAGGTGAGAGGCAAGACGTGAGAAGGCCACCCTCTCCCCTCTTGCCTTTTTAGGCGAGCACGGGGGCATCGCCCCTACACTCACTTCTCGCTCCGCGCCCGCGGATCATTTTTGGTAGATCGGGGGGCAGTATTGAGGCTCGGGGATCAATTTGCCCGAGTTGCGCGCCGATTCCACCCATGCATCTTTTGCTTTGAGCACCTCGCGCAAAGCCTCTTCGGGTGTCTCGCCGAATGCCGAACAATATTTCAAATCGGGAATGTCGGCTATATATCCCTTATCTTCTGCGCTGTAAAATACATTGACGTGATAATTTTTCATTCGCCGGCCTCCATTTGGAGATGATATCGCTCAATGAGTTTGAGCAGTTGTCGAACCTGATAAGGTTTGGCTTGGCCTTTGACACTTTGAAGATTCAATTGCTCGGGGATATTCGGGTGAATAAAAATGTGGTGACTGCCGTTGATCCGCACCAATCTGAAACCAAATGCTGTCGCGCATGCTGTTATCTCCGCAAATCGGATATTTTTTGATCCAGATAGCAATTTTTGCAGTATTTTTTTTGACATAGCGGCTGTTTGGCGATTTGTAGTAACGGATCATTGCTTTGAAGATAGCCCTCAAAGAGGGGTAAATCAAGAGGCATTTTTCGTTCGTCTATCTTGACTTGACAGAGGGGTTTGCTTATGTTCTGAAAGCCTTGCAAGCGGGGGGGTTGGAATTGAGCGCGGAGAAAACGCGCTGTTTTTTGTTTGAGAAACTGCGGAACATTCCCGAATCTGTATCGTTTATCAGAACGGCGGGAGGGCGTTCCAAACGAGTGGTTTTCAGGATGATGCAGATTGGCGGATTATGAGACGATTTTTACATATCGGTTGTGCGTTATTGCTCGCGGTGAGCGCGGGGTGCGCGCAAAAAAAATACCGGCGGTCGAGTTCAGAGGTCTATCACAAGGCCGCGCAAGAGGCACTCAAAAACCGCAAGTGCTACGAAGCCGAGTTGTTGTTTAGAAACATGCTGTCGGATTTTCCCGGGTCCCATCTGTCGGACGAGGCGCAATTTGGGTTGGGCAAAGCTTACCAGTGCCAAAAGGATTACGTGACGGCCATTTTTGAATACGAGCGGCTGATCAATGAATATCCCGTCAGCCCTTATGCGGCGGAGGCGCGCTTCCAAATTGGCGAGTGCTATTTTCAAGATGCGCGAGATATTCACCACGACCAAGATGAAACGCACAAGGCGATTCGGGAATTTGAGCGGTTTATCGAAGATTATCCGCAAAGCGATTTCGCGTCTCAGGCAGCGGAGAAAATCCGCGTCTTACGCAATCAACTCGCGCTTAAGGACGTCATGATCGCGTACAATTACATCACCTGGAAATACTATACCGCGGCGAAAGTCTATGCCGAGGGGGTCTTGAAGGAATATCCCGACACCGAAGCCGCGTTAGAGGCGCGCTTTGTGCTCGCACAGGTCAAATTGAAGACCGGAAAACGCGACGATGCCTTCGATGATCTCACCTTGTTGGCGGGCCAAGACCTGCCCGAAAAGTTGAAGGCAAAAGTGGTTGAAGCGATAGAAAAATTCAAAATAAACGATAAAAACGTAAAAAGATGAAAAGTCAGTGGTCAGTTCCCACCCTGCCCAACTCCCTTCGGTGAGACGCAAGACAGGAGAGGTGAGACGGGAGAGGTGAGGCAACCCCGTCAGTTGTCAGTGGTCAGTGGTCAGTGGTCAGTCCCCGCCCGACAACCCCAAAACCCGACGTACTGTGATGATGCGGAGATGAATTGCTATGTGGTTGTACCCCATTCCCTCGGAAAAATGGCACGGCGCATTGGTATTTTTGGCGGGACATTTGATCCCATTCACCTCGGGCATTTGATTATCGCGCAGGAAATGATGTTGCACTGCGCGCTCAATCGGGTCGTGTTCATGCCTTCGGGCGAACCGCCGCACAAGCGCAATCCGGCCATGGCTTCGGCGAAAGACCGTGCGGCGATGGTGGAATTGGCGGTGCGCGATTATCCGGGGTTCGCGCTGAGTCGGTTTGAGTTGTCGCGCCCGGGCAAGTCCTATACGATAAATACCCTGCGTCACTTGCGCCGAGGTATGGGCGAGGATGCGAAACTCTTTTTGATGATTGGCGCGGACAATGCGGTTGACATGGGCACATGGTGCAATCCCCAAGGCGTGTTGGCTTTGGCCCAAGTGCTCGTGGCGGCCCGACCGGGCTTTGATCGCTCGCGCATCGATCCGGCGTTCAAAGCCAAGATGCGGTTTGTACAAACGCCCCTGATAGACATTTCGTCAACGGCGATCAGGGCGCGCGTGCAAGAGAAAAAACCCATTGCCTTTTGGGTGCCCGAGGCCGTTGCAGACTACATTCAGACCCAAGGGTTATATGTTTAGAGAGGTTGGACATGATGGTGCTCAAAAAACACGACGCGGAGCGTCCCACACTGGGCGGCATGCCCGAAACCCGAATCCAGCGTTATTTCTGCGTGGATGATGACAAGTGTCGCGCACTGGCGCGGGTATCCAAAGATGCCCAAATCCTGTCCAAAAAAGCCAAGGAAATCGTCGTGAAGGGCGAGGTCGTCAAGGGGTGGGTGGTGGAATTGGAAGTGCCCGCGACCGATGGCGTGGTTCGCATGGAACTCGTGGCAAAGCCGTGATGGCGCGCAAAGTTGGAAGAACGGATATGACCCATTCCGATGATGTTCACAAGACCACTGTGATGATTTTCGGCGCGGAATACGTGCTCCGCAGCGCGAAGTCAGCGCAATATACCGCTGAGGTGTCGCGCTTTGTCGATGAGAAAATGAATCGGATCGCCGAGGACACCGAGCGGTTTGATACCACGGGGATCGCGCTGATCGCGGCTTTTGAAATCGCCGATCAAATCGTGCGCCAACGCTCGCAACACCGGAAAGACCACATTTACACAGCCGCGGCGATCAAGCGATTGGAGTTGCATATAGAAGACGAGAGCGAGAAGCCGTAAAACAACCCGTTCAAACAAGAGTCCGCCCAAACCGATATTTGAAAATGGTGAATAAAATTTTCCATCCCGCCATGAGCGTGCCTTTTAGCGTGCCAGTAATTTTGGAAACCCCGATGCGTTTCCGATAACTTACTGGCACTTCTCGTATGTTCAACCCCTGCCGCGCTGCTTTGACCTGCATTTCCACGGTCCATCCAAACGTCGTATCCCGCATATCCAATTCCATGAGTGCTGAATAGCGAATCGCCCGGAACGGCCCCAAGTCCGTGTAGGCCACGCCGAAGAGGTGTTTGATGAGACGGGTTGCCAAGCGGTTGCCAAAACGCGCCTGAATCATCAGCGCGCCGGGTTCGCTGTTGCCCAAAACGCGCGAGCCGATGACGAGGTCCGCGTGGTTTTCCGCGATAGGCGCGATGAGGTCTGGCATTTCATTGGGGTGGTCGCTGTAGTCGCCGTCGAGAAAGACGACGATGTCGGGCCGGTTGACGCCTGCAATGCCCGCGAGGCAGGCCGAGCCGTATCCCCTGCGATTTTCCCGAATAATGCGCGCGCCCATTGCCGCGGCCAATTTTGCGGTTTGATCCGTAGAGGCATTATCGACAACGATGATTTCAGTCGGCAAGTCCCCGGGAATGTCGCCGATGACTTTTTCAATGGCGTCTTGTTCGTTGAATACGGGGATGATCACGGAAATGCGAGGGCGGTCAGACATGAGATGGAAGTTTAGCCACGAGTGGGGTACAACTGGCGATAGCCCGTTCAAAGGCGATTAGCCACGAGCGGGGTACAACTGGCGACAGCCAGTTCAAAAACACAAAAGGCACAAAAGGGGTACAACTGACGATACCCCGTTCAAAAGCGATCAGTGAGTGTAGGTCTTCTCCCGTCTTGCCTCTCACCTCTCACCTTTTTGGGCGATGCCCCGTGCTCGCCCAAAGATACAAGGGATGTTCTCCCCTCCTTATGCCGGCACGAGTTCGTTTTCAACACCCTGATATTCCGCGCCCACCTCGGGTTGTCGTCTCGCGGCGCGGCGGGCGCGGGTGGCTTCGGTTGAGACCCAGGCATTGGCTTTGCCGTCTGTGAGTTCGTCAATTTCTCGCAACAGCGCGTCAGAGGGCAACACCTGAACGCGGCGGGACAGGATCACGGTGGAATGGTCGCGCTCCAAGTCCAAATGCAGGCGCAACTGGCACGCGCCCGGATGTTTCAGGCAAAGCGTGTGCAGGGATTGCAGGCGTTCCATCCGAATCAAATCCCCCGGCAGGCGGACATTGACCGTATCGGCGAGTTGCTCGCGCGCTTGTTCGATGGGGATCACGTTTTCGACCTGCACGGATTGCCGCCCATTGTGCGCGGAGAATCGGCCTTGCAAAACCACCATTTCATCGACGGAGAGGCGGTCGCGCAATTTTTCAAAATTGTCTGGAAACACCACCAAATCGACCGCGCCGCTCAGGTCTTCTAACAGGCCAAAGGCCATGGGCCGGCCATCGCGGGCGGTATGGGGTTTGACCTCGATCAGCACGCCGCCCATCTGCACTTCCGCGCCGTCGGGCAAGCCCTCCAACTCCCCGGCAGAGCGCATGCCCATTTCCTCCAAATCCGTGCGGTACCGCGCCAAGGGGTGCCCGGAAAGATAAAACCCGAGCATGTCTTTTTCGTGCGCGAGGCGTTCGCGCTCGGTCCATTCCGCCGCGTCGGGCAAGGAGCGGTCGTCGACCACTTGCGGTTGCATCCCCGCGGATTCAAACAGGGAAATCTGCCCGCGGGCGCGATCCGATTGTGCGGACTGCCCCATTTCTAGGGCGCGGTCCACGGCTTCAAACAACTGCGCGCGGTGCCCGAGCACGCAGTCATACGCTCCCGCTTTGATCAGGCTTTCGATGCAGCGCCGGTTGACCGCCTGCGAATCCACGCGGTCGCAAAAATCGAACAGGGACTCGAACGGGCCATCGGCTTCGCGGGTAGCGACAATGGCTTGCACCGCGCCGCGCCCCACATTGCGGATGGCGGCCATGCCCATTCGGATTTGCTTTTTGACCGCGACAAAATCGACTTGGCCCTCATTCACATCCGGGGGCAAGACCTCGAGGCCCATGCGCCTGCACTCTTCGATCAAGACGACCAGCCGGTCGATGTCGCCGATTTCGCTGTTGAGGTTGGCCGCCATAAATTCGGCCGGGTAATGCGCTTTGAGGTACGCGCACTGATAGGCCACCATCGAATAGCCCGCGCTGTGCGCTTTGTTGAACCCGTAGCCGGAGAACACCTCGATGTCGCGCCAGATCTTTTCCGCCGTGGCTTTTGCAATGCCATTGCCCGTGGCCCCGGCCAAAAAGTCCGTGCGGTACCGTTCCATCACATCGGCCAGTTTCTTGCCCATGGCCTTGCGGATGCCGTCTGCTTTGGCGAGCGTGAACCCGGCCAAGTCCCGGCAGAGGCGCTGCACTTGCTCTTGGTACGTGATGATGCCGTACGTCTCCTCTAGGGCCGGGCGCATTTTCTCGTCGTCATAGCTCACGTCTTCCCGGCCGTGTTTGCGGTCGATGTAGTTGGGAATGTACTGCATCGGCCCCGGGCGATAGAGCGCGTTCATCGCGATGATATCCCCGATGGCATCCGGCTTGAGTTGTTGCAAATACCCCTTCATCCCCGGGCTTTCAAATTGGAATATCCCAGTTGTATCGCCCCGGCCGAACAACCGATAGGTCGCCTCGTCGTCCAAGGGCAGGTTATCCACAGCCACGTCGACGCCGCAGTTGGCTTTGACCATTTTGACCGCGTCGTCGATCACCGTCAGGTTGCGAAGCCCCAAAAAATCGATCTTCAAAAAGCCCAAGTCTTCGACGTGGTGCATGTTGTACTGCGTCATGACCTCGCCGCCCTTGGGGGCTTTGTACACGGGCATAAATTCGGTCACGGGTTCGGGGGTGATCACCACGGCGGCCGCGTGAATGGAGGCGTGCCGGGCCAGGCCTTCGAGCTGTTTGCCAATGCCGATCATTTTTTCGCCCGTGCCCCCGTCTTCTGAGGTCGCGTGCAACTCGGGCACTTGGTCAAGGGCCTTGTCCAGGGTCATTTTCAATTCCGCGGGCACGAGTTTGGAGATTTTATCGACTTCTGAAAACGGCAAGTCCAACACCCGGCCCACGTCGCGGATCACGCCCTTGGCGCCCATCGTGCCAAAGGTGATGATCTGGCAGACATTGTCGCGCCCGTATTTTTGCACCACGTAGTCGATCACGCGCTCGCGGTCTCGATCCGCAATGTCGAGGTCGATATCCGGCGGGGAGATCCGCTCGGGGTTCAAAAACCGCTCGAACACCAAGCCGTATTCGATGGGATCCACCGCAGTAATGCCCAGCGAGTACGCGACCAAGCTGCTCACCGCGGACCCGCGCGCGCCTGCGCGAATGTTGTGCGCGTTGGAAAATGCCACTAGATCGTGCAAGATCAAAAAATAGCCCGGATACCCGGTCTGGTCGATCACCTCCAACTCGAACTGCAGCCGCGCCTCGTGCTCGGTTGTTATGGCGTTGCACCGCTTCTCCATGCACTCGCGGGCGAGATGGCCCAAGTACTCGCTGGCCGAATCGTACCCGTGCGGCAAGGGGAAATCCGGCGCGCGGTACTCGTCAAATGAGATTTTTAGATCGCACTTTTCCGCGATTTCGAGCGTGCGGTCCAAGACGTGGGGCATGTCCCGAAACAACTCGTACATCTCTTGCGCGGATTTGAAGTACACGCCTTCGGGATAGCACATGCGCTTGGGGTCATTGAGGGTTTTGCCCGTTTGGATGGCGACGAGGGCCGCGTGTGCCTCGTGGTCTTCTGCGCGGGTAAAATGCGAATCATTGGTCGCCACCAAGGGCACGCCCATTTCTCGGTGCAATTTGATGAGGCCGGGATTGATTTTGTCTTCTTTGTCGATGCCGTGCCGCTGGATTTCCAAATAATAATCCTCGCCAAAAATATCGCGGTACGTTTCCACGGCTTTTTGCGCGGCCTTGTACCCCTCGCGCTCGATCAAGTAGGGGATTTCCCCGCCGACGCACGCCGAGAGACAGATCAGCCCGTCCGCGTGCTCGCGCAACAATTCCTTGTCGATGCGCGGGTTGTAGTAAAAGCCCTCGAGATACCCCGCGGACACGAGTTTGATCAGGTTTTTGTACCCGGTGGTGTTTTTGACGAGCAAGACCAGATGGTTTGAATTGCTCTGGAGACCCGGCGCGGATTTTCTGTCGAACCGACTGCCCAGGGCGCAATACACTTCGCACCCGATGATCGGGTTGACATCCACCTCGCGCATGGCGCGGTAAAAATCAATCGCGCCAAAGAGGTTGCCGTGATCGGTCATGGCAACCGCGGGCATGCCCCACTCCGCGGCGAGTTGGGCCATGTCTTCAATTCTGGACGCGCCGTCGAGCAAGCTGTACATGGTGTGGCTGTGCAAATGGACAAAGTCAGAGGATTTCATCAACAAACTCCTGTAAATGGAGATGTTGGGGGAAGGACATCTCAACCACGAATGAACACGGATAAAGGGAGAAAGGCGTGCGGGGGAAATGGGAGAGCGAATCTAAAACGCACGAGCGGAAAAAGCAACCACGGATTGATATGGTTCAACGCTTAATTCGCATGACTTGCAGAAAAGCCCGGAGTCATTAGCGACCCCGGGCTTTTGTTTTTTGCGCCGTGTGCGTGCCCATCTGCTCCGCCTATCCGCCCGTGCGTTCCCTTCCCGCCCCTACCCCGCCGTGTGCGTGACCCCGGCCGCGCCCCAAGGGGCCAGCGATCAGTTCAGTTCCACCTACCCTCCATCACCCGTAGGGACAGGTCCCTGTGCCTGTCCTCGCATCCAATCTCGCCATCTTCATCTGTGGCGGTCAGGGAACAGGCTTTCATTCGAAGTGAGAGTCGGGATAGAGGCTTCGGATGAAGGGTTCAATTTGTTGAGCGGTCGTGCGCGTAGCATTTTGCTCGATGACGTTCCCTCTGAGGAGGGCCTCTTCCCGGAAGAAGAGGACATATCGAATGATCAGGATTATATCCGAGAACAGCCTCACATCGCCATCGCCATCCACATCGAGAATGTTCTGATTGACCAATATGTCGAGGTAGGGTTCAATTTGTTGAGCAGTCGTGCGCGTGGCAGTTGGCTCGATGACGTTCCCTCTGAGGAGGGCCTCTTCCCGGAAGAAGAGGACATATCGAATGACCAGGATTATATCCGAGAACAGTCTCACCCGGCCATCGCCATCTACATCCAAGTTGGCACTCGGTTCGTCATCGGTAATGGTCAGGGTCACGGGTTCGGGTGCGGTGATGCCTTGGGCGTTGTTTGCGGTTGCAGACACCGTGACCGTCTTATCGCCTGCCCGGTCGTCGTTGTCCACTGCGGTGATCGTCACGGTGCCCGTGCTCGTCGTCTCACTCGCCGCGATGATCAGGGTGTCTGCACTCGATAGCGTGAAGTCGCTCGCAGTCGCAGGGGACACAGGTGCCGCAGAGACCGTGATCGTCGTGATCGCGCTCGATGGATGCGACAGCGTCGCGCTCACTGTCGAAACCCCGCCGTTCTCCGAAATCGTCGACGCCGATAGCGACAGTGTTACCGTCGGCTCGCCATCATCATCGGTAATCGTTCCGGTGCCGGTCGCCGTGCTTATCGCCGCATTGCTCGCATTGCTCAGCGTCACGACCACGGTCTCATCCGACTCAGCGGTGTCGTCACCGGTGACGGACACGGTAATGGTATCTCTCGTCACACCTGACGCGAACGTCAGCGTGCCGCCAGTGATTGCGGTGTAGTCCGTGCCCGAAGTCGCGGTCCCGGTATTCGCATCTGCATAGTCCACCGTGACTTGTTGACTACTTGCTATGCTCAACGTGACGATGAACTCAAGGGACGCCGTGGCGCCAGTGGTGCCCTCATCCACACGTGCAGAAGCAATACTCACCACCGGCTCGTCATCATCGGTGATCGTCACCGCCACGCTGGGAATAGGCAGACCAGTCCTATAGGCTCCCGAATTGGTGGTAACGCGGTGGCTCACTATCGCGGTGTCGTTCAAGCCATCGGTATCAGACCCTGCGGTCACGGTCACCGTCTGTGGGCTGTTCCAATTCCCGTTTGTGAAGGTCAGCGACGAAGCGGACAAGGTGACATCGGTGTTGTTACTATTGACGCCAATCACGACGTCGTTGGCGGGTTGGAGCTCCAACACGACCGTATAGGTGCCGCGGTTGGCGTTGGAACCCCCGGGATCCTCATTTAACGCCAGGCTACTCTCGCTGATCGAGACCCTTGGCACCTTGATGGTGAACGACAGACTGGCGCGATCAGCAGGGGTCCTGTCGGCATCCGCATCCCTCGCATAGATGGTGACGGGGAAAGTACCCCCCACAGTAGGCGTGCCGCAGATAGTACGCGCCTCGGTCATCAGGCCAGGACAAGCCCCACTACCATCGGCATCAAAGGTCAAACCCGTAGGCAAGCCGGTCGCTGTATAGAGGTAAGGGCACCATCGCCGCCAGTCGCCGCAGGCACTCGAAACGCCAAAATGCTCACGTCCGCATTAAAGGTCTTGTCAGACACTGAGCTAGCGAAGGACGGAACCGCGTTACCACGAGACACGGTCACCGTGTAGGTCGTGGATTGCGAGCTTTCAGTGACCGTGACCGAGACGGTGTTGGCACCGCTACTCAGGGAACTGAGGACATGTGTGTCACCGCTGACGACCGTGGTCGTGTCCCCCCCAGTGATGCCGACCTCGCTCGATGGTAGCCGTGCCCAAACTAGCCGTGGGCGTGACCCGAAGGGAATCGGTGATGGAGGGGATGCTCCCAGTGTAGTTGACTATGGACGAGGCGAAGGATGGCATCAGCGTGACCGACTCGGAAATGGGAATGGATATCCACGCTGTCATGACAGTGATGTCAGGCTCCCCATCCCAAACGTGCCACATGACCCCGCCAGAGTCAACCTCGGCTTGGGTGAGCGTGATCGATGTGGGATGAGTAAGGATTGAGATTTGACGACATCCCGCCCTGCCAGAAGGGTTGACCCGTCGCGTATCCTTATCCGCACAAACATAGTGATAATAAGAATGATCATTATTAGAAGCGGGGCCAGTAATCGTTACCGGTTGTGCAGTCGTTTGCGGCAAGAGGGTGCTGAAGCCAAACGAGAAGGAGGTATAGGCTGTATCTTTATCTTTATACGAGGCGTCAGCCGGCGGATTTTTTCTCGTGATCACATCCAGTGCCAGGCCGGACAGCGTCGGTTTGGGCGTGCCAGTCGCCTCGCTGGAGGCTTCACTGTCGTCTGCATGCGTGCGCGTGGCAATCACCCGAACCGTGTAAGCCGTGCCGCCAGTCAGACCGGGAATCTTATGACTCACGCCGGTCACACTGGCCTGACGGTCAGTCGTGTTGTATGCCTGACTCCCAGACTTCCATTGCACCTTGTAACCCGTCGCACCGGTCACAGCGTCCCAACTCACCTCGAGGCTATCCACCAAAGCCGTCACCTGCACATTCGTCGGCGCAACAGGCTGGGGGGCCTTGGGAACGCCGGTCACACTGTCGGAGGCTTCACTGTCATCGAAATTCGCACGGGTGGCGATCACCCGAACCGTGTAAGTCGTTCCAGCGGTCAGCCCATGAATCTTGTGACTCGTACCAGTCACTGTCGCCTGTCCATGCGTCGCCGCATGCCCATCAGCATCGGGATAATTTTCACTCCCAGACTTCCACTGCACCTTGTAACCCGTCGCACCGGTCACAGCGTCCCAACTCACCGATAGGCTATCCACCAAGGCCGTCACCTGCACATTCGTCGGCTTGACCAGCATGTCGTCATCGTTCACCGTCACCGTCACGCTGGCGATAGACAGACCAGTCGTATAGTCTCCCGAAGCGGTGGTAACGCTGTGACTCACAGTCGCGGTGTCGTCCGCATCATCGGCATCAGACCCTGCGGTCACGGTCACCGTCTGTGCCGTGTTCCAATTCCCATTTGTGAAGGTCAGCGACGAAGCGGACAAGGTGACATCGGTGTTGTTACTACTGACGCCAATCACGACGTCGCTGGCGGGTTGGGTAGCCAGCACGACCGTATAGGTGCCGCGGTTGGCGTTGGACTCCCCGGGATCCTCCTCTAACGTCAGACTGCTCCTGCTGACGGTCACACCCGCAGATGGCGAAACCATCACTACAGGCGAGGTCAGAGCACTATTCGCATCATTCCCCGCTGCCAACACCCTCACCGCCAAGGTCTGGGCAGTGGTGAAGTTGCCGCTGAAGGACAGCGTCAGAACCGCACTATTCGTACCACCCGCACCCGATCCCAACGAAGCGATAGACACATTCGGGATGGCCGTCACCAACGCGAAGTGAGAGGCACTTACACCACTGCTGAATAGGGCATGTTGCAACGTCAGCGTGACCGTCGCGCCGTCCAGACCGGACTCGGTCAACGAAGTGGGGGTAGTCGAAGAGATCGAGACCCCTCTCACATTGATGGTGAACGACAGACTGCCGCGATCAGCAGGGGTCCTGTTGTTATCCGCATCCACCGCATAGATGGTGACGGAGAAAGTACCCCCCGCAGTAGGCGTGCCGCAGATGGTACGCGCCATCGAGCCGGTACAACTCCCACTGCCATCGGCATCAAAGGTCAAACCCGCAGGCAAGCCGGTCGCTTCATAAGTAAGAGCACCATCGCCGCTAGTCGCCGCAGGCACTTGAAACGCCAAAATGCCCACCCCAGAGGTGAAGGTCTGTGTAGCCACTGAGGCAGAGCCAAAGGACGGAACCGTGTTCCCACGCGCCAAGGTCACAGTGTAGGGCATGGAGCTCGATCTTTCAGTGACCGTGACCGAGACGGTGTTGGCACCGCTACTCAGGGAACTGAGGACGTGTGTGCTATCGCTGTCGACCGTGGTCAGGCCCCCTCCATTGAGGCTGACGCTGATCGTGCTCGCGGCCGAACTGGCAGTAGGTGTAACCCGCAGACCGTTGCGATTCCAGGCAATCGTCCCTGTGTATGCGGTAGTCCCCGCGCTGAAGGTAGGCATCAGCGTGACCGACGCGTCGGGAATGGGAATGGGTATCCACTCTGTTATGACAGTGACTTGAGGCTCCCCATCATAAACGTGCCACATGACCCCGCCATGGTCAACCTCGGCTTGGGTGAGCGTGATCGATGTGGGATGAGTACGGCTTGCGATTTGACGACATCCCTCCCTGCCATCAGGGTCAACCTGTCGCGTATCCTTATCCGCACAAACATAGTGAAAATAAACATTATCAACTGTAGAAGCGGGGCCAGTAATTGTTACCGGTTGCGAAGTCGTTTGCGGCAAGAGGGTGCTGAAGCCAAACGAGAAGGAGGTATAGTCTGCATGTCCATCCTTAAACGAGGGGTTAGCCGGCGGATCGACTATCTTGACCGCAACCAGTGCCAAGCCGGACAGCGTCGGCGGGGGGTCATCATCATTGGTGATCGTTCCGGTGCCGGTCGCCGTGCTTATCGTCGCATTGCTCGGATTGCTCAACTCGACGATCACGGTCTCATTCGGCTCGTTGGCATCGTCACCGGTGACGGATACGGCAATGGTATCGCTCGTCACACCCGCCGCAAACGTCAGCGTGCCAGTAGTGATTGAGGTGTAGTCATCTCCCGAAGTCGCGGTCCCGCTACCCGCATCTGCATAGCCCACCGTCACTTGCCGACCACTCGCCGCGTTCAACGTGACGATGAACTCAAGCGACGGCATGGCGCCAGTGGCGCCCTCGGTCACACTCGCAGAAGCAATACTCAACGCCGGCGGGTCGTCATCATCGGTGATCGTCCCGGTGCCGGTGAGGGTCGAATTACCGCCGGTGAAGGTCGCATTGCTCGCACTGCTCAACTCGACGATCACGGTCTCATCCTCCTCATCGAGGGCATCGCCGAGGACAGTCACGGCAAGGGTATCGCGCGTCACACCCGCCGCAAACGTCAGCGTGCCGGCAGTGATTGTTGTGTAGTCCGTGCCCGAAGTCGCGGTCCCGGTGCCCGCGTCCTCATAGCCCACCGTGACTTGCTGACCACTCGCCGCGCTCAACGTCACGATGAACTCAAGGGATGAGGAACCGCTCCCCTCGGCCACAGTCGGAGAACTAGGTTGTGTTGACATTTACGAGCCATGCAACTGGCTCGGTTTATCGAGAAAATCAAGCCCTATCTCAGAATATGCTCTCGGTCTGAAAACCTAGAACAGTCGCTCCTTATCGGGACCTACCCCCCTAACCCCCCTTCCTTTGAGGAAGGGGGGAACTGTGAGCGGTTTTGCGAGGGTATTGATGAGGGGTTTTTAATCGCTTTATGCCCTCGGTCAACGCCATCCGAGCAACCAGAGCGATAAGCCATCAAAGGAGCTTTACTCCCCTTTCCTCGTAGGAAAGGGGCCGGGGGATAGGTCCCCTCGCGCAACGTCATCAGAGCAACCTAAGCCATCAAAGGACCAAACGCCTTAAATCAGCAAGCATAAGATAGAAAAAAATAAAATGTCAACACGACCTAATACTCAGCCTCGGCACGCCGTCATCATCGGTGATCGTCCCGGTGCCGGTGAGGGTCGTGCCCCCGCCGCTGAAGGTCGCATTGCTCGCACTGCTCAACTCGACGATCACGGTCTCATTTGGCTCGTTGGTGTCGTCGCCGGTGACAGTCACGGCAAGGGTATCGCTCGTCACGCCAGCCGCGAACGTCAGCGTGCCGGCAGTGATTGCCGTGTAGTCCGTGCCCGAAGTCGCGGTCCCGGTGCCCGCGTCCGCATAGGCCACCGTCACTTGCCGACCACTCGCCGCGTTCAATGTGACGATGAACTCAAGCGACGCCGTCTCCCCAGTGGCGCCCTCATCCACACGTGCAGAAGCAATACTCAACGTCGGCGTCGCGTCATCATCGGTGATCGTACCGGTGCCGGTGAGGGTCGAACCACCGCCGGTGAAGGTCGCATTGCTCGCACTGCTCAACTCGACGATCACGGTCTCATTCGGCTCGTTGGCATCGTCACCGGTGACGGATACGGCAATGGTATCGCTCGTCACACCCGCCGCAAACGTCAACGTGCCGGAAGTGATTGCGGTGTAGTCCGTGCCCGAAGTCGCGGTCCCGGTGCCCGCATCTGCATAGCCCACCGTCACTTGCCGACCACTCGCCGCGCTCAACGAGACGATGAACTCAAGCGACGGCATGGCGCCAGTGGCGCCCTCGGTCACACTCGCAGAAGCAATACTCAACGCCGGCGGGTCGTCATCATCGGTGATCGTACCGGTGCCGGTGAGGGTCGAACCACCGCCGGTGAAGGTCGCATTGCTCGCACTGCTCAACTCGACGATCACGGTCTCATCCTCCTCATCGAGGGCATCGCCGAGGACAGTCACGGCAAGGGTATCGCGCGTCACACCGGCCGCGAACGTCAGCGTGCCGGCAGTGATTGCGGTGTAGTCATCTCCCGAAGTCGCGGTCCCGCTAGTCGCGTCCGCATAGTCCACCGTCACTTGTTGATGCGAATTAAGAGTTGAATCCATCGCGTACTTGTCTTTTCTTGAGGGCTCAGTCATTTCACCCTTAAAGGAAGGAGCACGCGATGGATTGGCAAGATAAACTCATTCACTTGTATGTCTATATTTGTCAGCAGTATGACCAAAAGCATCTGTGGTTTTATACGGAACGCATGAGTAACAACGACACGCCGACCTTCACAGATGAAGAAGTGCTGACGATCTATTTGTTTGGGATCATGCAACAGCACACGCAGATCAAGGCGATTTATACCTATACCAAGGATCATCTGTTCGACTGGTTTCCCAATCTGCCCACTTATGCAGGCTATATCCAGCGGTTGAACCGCTTGTGTGTGGTCTTCGCGCCATTGATTGAACAGATCCAAAAGGACAGTCCCGCAACCGATGTCTGTGAACACACCTACTTGGTGGATTCCATGCCGATTGTCATGGCACAATCGGCACGTAGCGGAAAGGCATGTGTGGCTGAAGAACAACGGGCCAACAAAGGCCGCTGCGCTTCCAAAAAGATGTGGTATTACGGCACTAAACTGCACATGGTCGCACAAGACCGAGCGAATGGCCTGCCCAAAGCAGAGTCCTTCGGCTTGACAGGCGCAGCAGAGCATGACCTGACCGCTTTGCGACAAGGCTTACCCGTTTTGCGGGATGGACACCTCTACGGCGATAAACTCTACGCCGATCAGCCCTTAAAAGATACGCTTAGCAAGCAGCAGAACCTGATCTTCGAGACGCCGGTGAAGCGAAAGAAGGGACAAGAAAGCCTGACCGAGGCCGAAAAAGACTTTTCTCGGGCGGTTTCGAGCATGCGACAGCCTATAGAGGCCTTGTTCAGTTGGATTGAACGAAAGACGAACATCTCGATGGCGTCTCGGGTACGATCCTATGAGGGCTTACTCGTTCATGTCTTTGGGCGATTGACCGCGGCTTGCTTCTTACTCGCTTTCTACTCTTAATTCGCATTGACAACTGACATGACATACGAATTTTTCATCGCACGTAGGCATCTACGCGCTATGCGCGCACAGCGTCAGGTGTCGTTGACCGCGGGCATTGCTATCGCAGGCGTGACCATTGGGGTCGCTGCTCTGGTGATCGTCCTCTCGGTTTTCAATGGCTTTTCGGGCTTGTTGTGGGACAGCCTGTTGAGCGTCAGCCCGCATGTGGTGGTGCAAAAACCCCATGCCCAGCCGATGTCGCCCAATCGCGTGCAAATCGAACAATTAGAGGCATTGCCCGCCGTGCGCGCTGCCGCGCCTTTTGTCGCGGCCGAGGGCTTCGCGCTTCGGCGGCCCCCCGGCGGGGATTTGATTCAAGTCGGCATCGCCGTGCGGGGAATAGAGGCATCGCAGTTGGCAAACATAACCGACATAGACGCGTACTTGTGGGGCGGCGAACTCGACCTGGGCGTTCAACCCGTCACCGCGCCCTCGGCAAAACGCGCCAAAGTGTACGGCATGGCGATTGGGCAAAGCCTCGCAGACAGACTCGGCGCAGTGGTCGGCACAGAGATCATGCTCGGCCTCGTGCCCAAAGAGGTTTTGATGGGACAACAACCGCAGGTGTGGCCCTATCTGGTGACGGGTATTTTTCACACGGGGTTGGACGAGTTGGACGCTGCGCTGGCCTTTGTATCGCTCGAAGCCGCACAACGCGATTTGGGCTGGCGCGATCAGATTTCGGGCATTCAGATTCGGCTCGTCGCGCCCTTTGAAGCGCGTCTCGTCGCACCTGCCCTCGGCGTTGGGGTGGATTACGACATCGTGACGTGGATGGACACGCATCGCAATTTGTATGCGTCTATCCGATTGGAAAAACGATTTGGCTTTTTGGTGTTGTGCCTGATCGTGATGGTGGCCGGGTTCAATATCGCGAGTATCTCGACCATGACCGTCGCAGACCGACAGCGCGATATCGGGATTTTGAAAGCCCTGGGCGCGACCCCGGCCGCGATTGGCAAGGTGTTCACCCTCGAAGGCTTGGGCATTGGCCTGACCGGGGTCGTTTTTGGCAATGCGATAGGCTATGTCCTGTGCTGGTCGCAACAGACGTTTGAATGGATCAAATTGCCCAGTCAGATTTACATTCTTCAGGCATTGCCCGTCAAAATGCTGGCGGTCGATTTTGCATTGATCTCTGCGGCTTCCGTGGGCCTGTGCTTCGCATTCGCACTCATCCCCGCCCGCAGAGCCGCTGTGGTCGCACCGGTTGCGGCGTTGCGAGCATAACAAAAGAAAGGCGAGCAGTGTGTAGGAGCGATGCCGACGTGCTCGCCCAAAAAACGAAAAGATAAAAGGCGAAAAACAATCGGCTTTTAGTTGCACAAAAACTGCTGTAACCCCAAAAAAGTTTAGAGGGCTAAAGCCTCATCAAGCCCTTATATCCCCGCGCTGAAGCGATGGGGTTTCACGGGCTATTTTGATGAAAACATTGAATTTTCCCATTTCATCCGGATTTGACATCGTGAACCGCGATGGGGGCGAGATGATTTTGGATACCCTGCGGCAGAAGTACGTGGTCTTGACGCCCGAGGAATGGGTGCGGCAGAATTTTGTGCGGTATTTAATTGAGGGCTTGGGCTTTCCGCAGGGGCGCACGGCTATCGAGACGGGGTTCGTGTTTCAGGGGATGCAGTGCCGCGCCGACGTGCTCGTGTGCGATGCAACGGGAAAGGCCCTGCTGATGGGAGAGTGCAAGGCACCCGAAGTCAAAATCACGCAACGGGTATTCGATCAAATTGGGCGATACAACTCGGTGGTGCAGGCCGCGTATCTCGTCGTTACGAATGGGTTGCAGCATTATTGTTGCGCGATTGATAGGGCGAAAAACTCCTATCGTTTCCTCAACGCGTTGCCGCGATACGAGGAGTTGATATAAAATTGACGAGGAGGTCAATGTGATTTACTTGTTGGGATTTATGGGCGTATTGGCACTGGTCTTGGTGTGCGTCGGCACTGTGCGGGCCGAGGGGAATTACAGCGGGTTGGTGTATCCGGGTGCCGATGGGCGGCTGGTGTACATGCCAGATGAACGGGGAAACGCGATTCCCGATTTTTCGCATTGCGGGTACATGGGCGGCGGTGTGGCCCTGCCAGATGTGCCGGTGGTGATGGTGGTTCAGCCGAGCGCAGAAGGGGATGATACAGACCGATTGCAAGCCGCGATTGACGCCGTGTCCAAACGCGCATTGGACGCCCGTGGATTTCGCGGGGTGTTGTTGCTAAGGCGCGGCGCGTATCGGATTGGCGGCACGCTCCACATCCGGGCGAGTGGCGTGGTATTGCGCGGAGAGGGCGCGGCCGAGGATGGCACCGCGTTGATCGCCACCGGAAAAGGACAGCGCACATTGATCACCTTTGAAGGGCAGGGGCGAGGGCCGCGAGAGGTGGACGGAACGCGACAGGCGATAGTCGATGAATACGTTGCGGTTGGAACGCGGACGTTTGAGGTCGCGGATGCGTCTCATTTTGAAGTGGGCGACGCGGTGATCGTGCATCGTCCGAGCACTGAAAAGTGGATCGCCGCGATTGGGATGGACCGCATCGAGATGGCCCATCCCAAGGTTCAGCAATGGCGACCAGGGGCTTACGATTTTCGGTTTGACCGCATCGTGACCGAGATCGATGGCAATCGGCTGACCATTGACGCGCCGATGGGCAATGCGCTTGAACGCGAATACGGCGGCGGGTGGGTGTACAAGTACGCGTATCCCGGGCGGATCGAACAGGTGGGCATCGAGCATTTGCGCGGCATATCGGAATTTGATGCGCGTCAAAAAGACCGCCGGCGCGAGGGCGAGTTTGTCGATGAAGACCACGCTTGGAATTTTGTCGCGTTTTCAAAGGTGCAAAATGCATGGGCGCGCAATGTGACCGCGGTTCACTTTGGGTATGCGTGCGTGACGGTTGGGACGCACGCCAAATGGATGACCGTGCAGGATTGCCAGTGTTTGGATCCCGTGTCGCTCATCACGGGCTCCCGGCGGTATTCGTTTCCCATTCACGGGCAGTTGTCGCTGGTACAGCGGTGTTATACCCGCCGCGGCCGGCACGATTACGTGTTGCACGCGCGGGTGCCGGGGCCAAATGCGTTTGTCGATTGCGTGGCAGACATCGCGCATTCCGACACCGGGCCGCATCACCGCTGGTCTGTGGGCACGCTGTTTGACAATGTGGTTGTAAAGGGCAATGCGATCAATGTGCAGGACAGGCAAAGCTCGGGCACGGGGCACGGTTGGGCAGGTGCCCAAAAGGTGTTGTGGAATTGCGAAGCAGAGAGCTTTGTGGTGCAAAAGCCGCCGACCTCGCAGAATTACGCCATCGGTTGCATCGGCGAAAAGCGAGACGGGTGGCACGCACGCGCGGATGGCTATTGGGAATCGCACGGGCAAAAGGTGCGCCCGCGCAGTTTGTACTTGAAACAACTCGAAGATCGGCTGGGCATCAAAGCCGTGCGCGCAGTAGCGACCAAAGCGCAGATGGACGAATAGGCGGGAGAGGGGGGGCGGGAGAGGTGAGACGCAAGAGGCAAGAGGTAAGATACTCTCTTAAAAGGTCAAGGGGTTTTCGGGGTGATTCGATAGAATTTTTCGCCCTCAAAATCTTGGTCATGGCGCAACATGCCCCAGATCGAATGGAGCAACTTTCGCATCACCGCAACGATAGCCTGCAAAGGTTTCTTGCCGCGGGCGATGAGTTGGTCATAGAAGGCTTTGACATGGCCTTCGTGTCTGATGGCCACCCAGGCAGGCATATAGAGGGCATGGCGGAGGTACTTATTCCCGGTTTTCGAGATGCGTCTTTGTGGATTGGCGGTTCCGGATTGTTTGGGTTTGGGATCCAGGCCTGCATGTGCGACCCACTGGGGCGGTTGCATCTCCTCTGGCAAAAGGGTCAACTCGGCCAAGAGCCGCAAGGCACTCGTTTGCGCGATGCCAGGCGTCGAGCAGAGGCGTTGGTAGGCACGCTTGAGGGGCTCATCGTGCAAAACGAGATCGAGGGCTTGGCTTTCCAAGTATGCAATCCGGCGTTTGAAGTGTCGAATATTCACCTGAATATCGCGTGCGATGAGACGTGTGCTGCGGATGTGGTAGCTCTGCGCGTGGTTGCGGCTCTGTTCGCGGATGATCTCCTGCTTGAGTTGGTCAATGCGTCTGGTGAGGGCTTGCAGTTGAAGCCGTTGCTCGCTCGGCGCTTGCCAAGGCACAAAAGGCATGCGCTCGGCATAGTCGAGGATCAACAACGCATCCTTCGCATCCGTCTTCGCCCGTTGCATGCAGGCTTGGGCGTACTTGCTCATCGCTTTGGGATTGACGACCATGACCTTTGTGTGGCGATGCCGATGCAAGGCCAAGGCCACCCCCAAACTGTAAAGCCCGGTCGCTTCGAGGCACACAGAGACCATGTGCCCGCCCTTCGTGAGCCACTTCAGCAACCGCTTATGCGCTTGGGGATCATTGGCAAAGGTCGCTTGCATGACAGCTTGTCCGGGTCTGGACAGGGCAACGGACAACGTGCGGGCACTGACATCAATGCCGGCAAAAGCGGGGTGAGATTTCGACATGGGGGCCTCCTGTGATGAGGGGGTTGTAAGGGATCTGGTGCGCGCTCGGGGTCGCGTCCCGACCATTGACGCCAAGTCTACCGGTCTTGTATATGCAGCCTCAAGGGGCTTAGATACTCTTCGGCATAGACCCGGCGGTCGGGGGGCCTATCTTACCTACAAGGTCATCGCCTTCAAGAGGGGCCGGCCTTCCCCGAGCCGGGCATCAAGATGGCTTATCTCGATACGAGGGCGCAACTCCTAATTAACCCTTACTTCCAAGATACAAGAGGGGAAGGGCAGGAATTTATGCGGCGCACGCAATTCAAGAATTTGTAGCCGACCAGACAGGCGCGCTGAAAACGGGATGGACGGATGGATCCTCGACTTAAAAATAAGACACGGCATCTTTTTCACTATACGCTGGCACCGCTGTTCTTGATGATTTGTTGCCTCCCGACGGTCTTGTTGATGTGGGAGATCAATGTGAAATACCAAGGCTCGGTGGCATCCTTTGCAGAGCAGGTCCTCGCCGTTGGTTTTTTTGTTGAACTGGTGTCGGTATGGGAACCGGTCGTCTGGGGCACGGCGGCTGGATGGAAAATCATCGGCACTTTTGCTGCGGTGCAGTTGTTGTTGATGCGCTTGGTGCCGGGGCGGCGCTTTTGCGGGCCGACCACACCGAAGGGTTATGTGCCGATATACCGCGCCAATGGCGTGGCGTGTTTTTTGATTTCGCTGGGCGCGTTCCTTTTGGGTGGCTTTGTGTTCAACTGGTTCGCGCCGACTATCGTCTATGACCATTTTGCGGGTATTATCGGGGCGTTGAATGTCTTTAGTTTGGCGTTCTGTTTGCTGCTGTACTGCAAGGGTCGGTTTTTTCCCTCTGGGCCGGATGGAGGGCTGAGCGGCAATTTTATTTTCGATTATTACTGGGGAACGGAACTATACCCGCGCATATTGGGCTGGGACGTCAAGATGTTCACCAATTGTCGCTTTGGCTTGATGGGGTGGCCGATCATCGTGTTGTCGTTTGCGGCAAAGCAGGCCGAGCTCGGCGGTTTGAGCGATTCGATGGTGGTGGCCCTAATCGTCATGCTGACTTATTTGGTAAAATTTTTTGTATGGGAAACGGGTTATCTCTGTTCGATTGACATCATGCATGACCGAGCCGGATTTATGATTTGCTGGGGGTGTTTGGTATGGGTGCCGGCGATTTATACATCGCCCATTTTGTACTTGGTGCATCACCCGCATCATCTGGGTATGGCGTGGTCGGCCGGGATCGCGGTCTTAGGAATGGGGGCGGTGATGATCAACTATTTTGCCGATAGACAACGTCAGGTCGTCCGGGCAACGGGCGGCGAATGCGCGATCTGGGGGAAAAAGCCGCGGCTTATTGCCGCTAAGTATCGCGCGGAAGATGGCACGGAAAAAGAGACCGTTTTGTTGGCGTCCGGTTGGTGGGGCGTGGCGCGGCACTTTCACTACGCGCCGGAAATTTTGGCGGCCTTCTTTTGGACGGTGCCAGCTCTGTTTTCGCACTTCTCGCCCTATTTTTACGTGATTTTTCTGACGATTTTGTTGGTCCATCGCGCCCGGCGCGACGAAGAGCGTTGCCGGCAAAAGTACGGCGCGTATTGGGATGAATATCGTCGCCTCGTCCCCGCGCGCATTCTCCCGAGGTTGAAATTTTAGCTACAAGGCGCCCGAGATGTCTTTCGCAGTTCCGTGCGGCAGGCTTACACGAAGGAGGCAATTCAATGGCAAAGCGCAAACGGCGCGTGCAAGCAGGGCAGGAATTTATGCGGCGCACGCAATTCAAGAATTTGCAACCGACCGGACAGGCGCGCAGAGAACCGCCGCCCATGCCCGAGTTGCCGTATCGGGGCGAGACCGTGGCCTTGCCCAAACCCGATCAGATCGGGACCGCGGAAATGGATTTGCGCCGGGCCATTGACGAGCGCGAAAGCGAGCGGGTGTTTTTCGATGATCCCCTGCGTTTGGACGAACTGGCGTATTTGCTTTGGGCGACGCAGGGCGTGAAGGAGATGGCGCAGGGCGAGACGTTTCGCACCGTGCCATCAGCGGGCGCGCGCCACGCATTTGAGACCTATGTGGTGGTCAACAATGTGCAGAACTTGGAGCGGGGATTGTACCGGTATTTGGCACTGGGACACGCCTTGGGCGCGATTGAGCGTTCTGAGGAGATTGGGGATCGGATTGCAAGTACCACGTTGCAACCGGAATTGATCCAAACGAGTGCCGCCACGTTGATCTGGACAGCGGTGGCCGCACGCATGACTTGGCGTTACGGCGATAGGGGATATCGCTACCTCCACTTGGATGCCGGCCATGTGGGGCAGAATTTGTATTTGGGCGCGATGGCCGTGAATTGCCGCGCATGCACGAGTGCCGCATTTAACGATGACGAATTGAACCGAGCACTCAAACTCGACGGCGTTGAACACTTTGCCGTGTATTTTGGATCGGTGGGGAAATAGCGATGGTCAGTTGTCAGTTCCCACCCCGCCCAGCCCCCTTCGGTGAGACGTAAGATGGGAGAGGTGAGGCAACCCCGCCCCCGCCCAAGTGGTCAGCGGTCCGTTGTCCGTTATCCGTTGTCCGTGCGATCCTCTGATGGCGCCATGCCCCGTACCGTGACCGCGGATTACGAAGGGGGCGCGAGATGGATATTTGCAGATCGATGTGGCACAAGTGCCCACGGGGATTTACCAACTGACCGGCTCGGCGCGGGACAAACAGACGGGACAGACCGATGGGAAATACATTGTACTACCAATTTTTTTTGTTTTTTTGTTTTGTCTGTGTTATATTATTCGCAAATCACGCTGCAATCGTGTAGATTCTATTTTTTTTGGTGGTATAACTTTAGGAGTTCACCATGACGACCTACCGCCCTTTTAGCTCCGTTCTTATGCTCTGCGCCCTGCTCGTTGTTTGTGGCGAATCCGCCGCGCAGAATAGTGCTTCAAGCGATGCGGATTTGAGCGGCCTGACGCTCTCGGCAGGGACGCTGGATCCGGCCTTTGCCCGCGACTCTCTCGCCTACACCGCGACCGTGGCGAACAGCACAATCAGCCTGACCGTCACGCCGACGAGCAACCACAACGGCACCACGATCACGGTGAACGGCA
The DNA here is from genome assembly GCA_965204745.1 of Candidatus Latescibacterota bacterium. Classification (GTDB taxonomy): domain Bacteria; phylum Latescibacterota; class UBA2968; order UBA2968; family UBA2968; genus VXRD01. The sequence goes on along the minus strand of OZ242010.1, from coordinate 4,986,207 downwards.
CTTCGGTATCGAGTGGCAGTGCGAGTAGTGCCATTTCCCTCAGTGTGGGCGAAAACACTATTACCATAGTGGTTGCCGCAGAAGATGGGATCACGACGAAAACCTACACAGTGACCGTTGAGCGAGGCGTGAACATCCCCGACGCCAAATTGCGTGTTGCCATTGAGGTCGCACTGAAAAAACCGAGCGGTGCGATCATTACCCCAAGTGAGATGGCGACCCTGACCCGCCTTGTTGATACTTGGGGCATAAGGGATTTGACCGGGCTGGAGCATGCAATCAGCCTGGATACGCTGTATCTTGGCAACAACCGTATCTCGGATATCTCGGCCCTGTCGGGCTTAACCAGCCTGACACTTCTGGAGCTTTACGACAACAACATCTCGGATATCTCGGCCCTGTCGGGCTTAACCAGACTGGAAATTCTGGAGCTTGGCGGCAACCGTATCTCGGATATCTCGGCCCTGTCGGGCTTAACCAGCCTGACACTTCTGTATCTTGGCCTCAACAACATCTCTGATATCTCGGCCCTGTCGGGCTTAACCAGCCTGACATATCTGAATCTTAAAGAAAACGACATCTCGGATATCTCGCCACTTAAGGGTCTCACCAGCCTGGAAATTCTGTATCTTCTTATTAACCGTATCTCTGATATCTCGGCCCTGTCGGGCTTAACCAACCTGGAACATCTGGATCTTGACGCCAACGACATCTCGGATATCTCGGCCCTGTCGGGCTTAACCAGACTGAAAGAGCTACGGCTTTTCCGCAGCAACATCTCGGATATCTCGGCCCTGTCGGGCTTAACCAGACTGACAAATCTGGATCTTTCCTACAACACCATCTCGGATATCTCGGCCCTGTCGGGCTTAACCAGACTGACAAATCTGGATCTTTGGAAAAACGACATCTCGGATATCTCGCCACTTAAGGGTCTCACCAGCCTGGAACGTCTGCATCTTCTTATTAACCGTATCTCAGATATCTCGGCCCTGTCGGGCTTAACCAGCCTGGAACTTCTGGACATTAGGGGTAATCTCTTGAGCTATCCTTCCCACACCACCCATATCCCCGCCTTTCAGTCCCGAGGCGTTAGTGTACGCTACGATACCCGCACCTTGACCAGTTTGGTAAAAATCTCAGGCGATGATCAAACCGGCACGGCTGGTTCTCGCCTGTCCGATCCGTTCATCGTTGAAGTGCGGGATACGAACTACGTTGCCTTTGGCGAGGATCATGGTTTATTCGCAATCTTCTTGGACCGCGACCGCCTGCGGGATACGAACTACGTTGCCTTTGCCGGGGTGCCGGTCACTTTTTCGGTCACGGCGGGTGGAGGGTCGCTCAGTACCACAACCGATACCACAGACGCCAATGGTCGCGCTTCAACAAGGTTGACCCTGGGTGCTGTGGGTGCGAATACAGTTAAGGCAATTATCGACGTCGCGGACATTGACAAGTCCGTGACCTTCACCGTGACAGCCGCGCAGGTGGCGGGGCCTGTCACAGTGGTGACAGAACCGGGGCAAGTGACGGGTGTGACAGTCGCGCCTGGCGAGGGCTATTTGGGCGTGTCATGGGATGCGGTGAACGGGGCGACCGGTTACAAAGTGCAGTGGAAATCCGGGGAGGCGTTGTACGCCTCTGACCGTCAGCAAGTCATCGACAACGGCAGTAAGACGAGTGCGACAATCCCAGGTCTGACCGCAGGCACGGAATACACTGTGCGCGTCATCGCCACCTTGACCGACGCCGACGATGGGCAACCCTCGGTGGACGTGACGGGGACGCCCAGTGACAGACCGCCCTCGCCGCCCCCTGCCCCGCCCGACCCCACTCCAGACCATCTGCCATCCTTCAAAGGTTCAACAGTCACCGCGCAACGCTATCGGACGGGGACAGCCATCAGCATCACCCTGCCCACTGCCACCGGTGGCGATGAGGCACTGACCTACGCCCTAACGCCCGCTCTGCCTTCGGGACTGACCTTTGACGCGACAACGCGGGAACTGTCTGGCACGCCGGGCGAGATAATGGACGAAACCGAATACACGCTAACTGCAACCGATACAGATGGCGATGCGACGACATTGACCTTCACGCTCGCGGTCGCAGCGGATCGGCTACCATCCTTCAGCGATGCGACGCGGGTTGCCGCACAACGCCATGAGCAAGGCACGGCCATTGCGCCGCTGACCCTGCCCACTGCCACCGGTGGCGATGAGGCACTGACCTACGCCCTGACGCCCGCTCTGCCTTCGGGACTGACCTTTGACGCAAAAACGCGCGTGTTATCCGGTACCCCACAAGAGGCACTGGACGCAACCGAATACACATTGACTGCAACCGATGAAGATGGCGATGTAGCGACATTGACGTTCACGCTCGCGGTCATAGCGGACCGACTGCCTGCCTTTGGCGATGGGACACGGGTTGCCGCGCAACGCTACATCATCGGGGGCAATGTCCGCATGACCCTGCCCGAAGCCACCGGTGGCGATGGCACGCTAGTCTATATCCTACTGCCGACCCTACCGAAGGGATTGCGATTCGACTCGGCCACGCATACGATCTCCGGCACGCCGAGCAAGGTGATGACCGAGACCGAATACACTTTGTCGGCGTTTGATGCAGATGGCGATTTCGCTTCGCTGACGTTCACCCTTGAAGTGCAACAACCGACCGCCGACTTCAATGGCGATGGTCAGGTTAATTTTGCCGACTTCATAGCCTTTATTTTCAAGTATGGGATGCGCCGAGGCGATGCGGAGTACGATGCGCGGTACGATCTCGACAGCGATGGCGAAATTGGATTTTCCGATGGCCAGATCCTCACCGACCAATTCGGCACTGGAGGCTGATGCGTAAAAACGATGTTGAAAAAAAGCCCGGGTTCGCAAGGAACTCGGGCTTTTGTTTTTGACGAGCGGTCGTGATTTTGGCGGGGCTTGAAGTGAAAATCCCTCCCGGTCTTATCGCAAGACCCTCGTGATTATGATCGCCATCGGTACCAGCAACGCAATTTGATTGAGCAATTCATTGGGAAAATGAAGCCGTATCGTAGAATATTCTCTCGCTTTGAGAAACGTAGCACGAGTTATCGAGGCGTTCTCTATTTTGCGGCATCGCACGAAAACAAAATGTCAACAGAACCTAGTACTGCCCACGCCGATGACAAAGCCTAGACGCGCAAAGACGATGATCCCGAGTTGTCAGTAGTCAGTAGTCAGTAGTCAGTGGCGTTGTTGCATAAATGTTGTCGTGGCAAAGTTCGTCCCTTTCCCGCGAGATTTAAGCCCCTCTTTCTCTGGGATAGGACACGGGTTTCGCGATCCTCATCATGCGATTGAGCACCGCACATCCCAACCGCGCTTCCGTTTCTTGGTTCTCCTGACTGCGTGCGCGCAACTGCCGCCCAATGAGTTGCTTGTAGCGGCATAGTTGGGTTTCAACGACCGAGCGGCGATGATAGCCACGGGTGCGTTTCCACTTTCGGCGGCCTTGACGCCTGATCGCTCGGATGATTTCATCGCGGGAGAGGCGGGGCGCCTTCCTGTTTCCGTGTTGTTCAATTTTCGCGTCATGGCGCGGAAGAAAAAGAGGTCGGATGGGGCCTCCTTGTTTGGGGGCGGCGCATGTGTTGAAGCCCTTGCGTTTGTCATAGCCGCCATCTGCGCCCATCATATCACAGGGGCCAGGACTTGATCGAGCAAGGGGTTGACCTGCGAAGCGTCATCAAAGCTTGCCGAGGTCAGGGTCTGTGCGACAAGCTCCCCGGTGGCCTCATCGACGCCGATGTGCAATTTGCGCCAAGTCCGGCGCTTGCAAAAGCCGTGTTGACGCACCTTCCATTCCCCTTCGCCATACACTTTCAGGCCGGTAGAATCCACCACCAAGTGGATCGGCGCGTGACGGGATTGGACAGGTAAATCCACGTTCAAATCGCCCTGTCGCCGGCAGAGGATCGTGTGATCGGGCACGCGCAAAGCCACCCCCATCAACGCCAGGATGGACGTGAGAAACCCCTCGGTTTGACGCAGGGGCAAGGCATAGACCAAGCGCAACATCAACGCCGTTTGAATAGCCAAATCTGAAAAGGTGTTTTGCCTCCCCCGTTGCGTTGGCCCTTGATGGTACCACCCCCGAAGAGCTTGCGGCGTGATCCAAAACGTCAGACTGCCCCGTTGCTTGAGACCGGCCTCGTAGGCCGCCCAGTTCCGGACCCGATAGACAGGCTCACAGCGCGGGCGACGCGGGCGACGCGGGGACTTGACGGCGGTCTTGGAAGCGGTTATCTTGGGCATGACAGGTTCCTTAGTGAGAAAGGGTGAGTGGTTTCGGTGATAAATATGCCCAATCTACGAAGGAGCCTATCTTTTTGCAATCCCAACTCGCAGGCAATAGCGATTTATGCAACAACGCCGTTGTCAGTTGTCAGTTGTCAGTTGTCAGTTGTCAGTTGTCAGTTGTCAGTTGTCAGTTGTCAGTTGTCAGTTGTCAGTTGTCAGTTGTCAGTTGTCAGTTGTCAGTTGTCAGTTGTCAGTTGTCAGTCCGCCCCGCCTCGGGGAGGGGTCAATGTTTGCGCGCCACATGTCGGTCCTCGTATTTGCCCTTTATGAATTTTTCCGGATTGAGCGTCTCGGGCAAGTAGTGCCAAGCCGTGCTGTAGCGCGTGCGGGTGCTGTGGTTGTCGTACGCGCCGTGGAGGATATTGGCGGAAAACAGCACCACAGTCCCGGCCGGAATGACCAGATCCACGGCCCGCGACTCATCGACGTCCGTCCACATGCCGTGCAGGGCCGGGTTCTTGCGGTGTTCGACGATTTTGCCCAGGCGATGGCTGCCGGGCACGACGCGCAAACAGCCGTTCTCCACATCCGAGTCTTCCAGATAAACGCCGCAACTGATGATGCGCTCGGTCTCGGTGCCAAAATAGAAATTGTCCTGATGCCAGTGCGTCGATGTGCCGCCATTGGGCAATTTGGGAAAAAACTTGGTGCCAAACACGTCGATATTTTTGCCGATCAGGGCTTCCACGCGGTCCAAAATCGCAGGTTCACGCGCCAGTTCCAGCACCCGGGGATCGACCATGCAAACGCCCTGAACTTTGTGCAACAACCCGGGGCGAGGCACGCCGCGCTCGTCCAACTCGAGCGTCCAATGCGGAATCTGCTCGGTCAGCCCGCGGCCTTGGGCGACCAATTCGTCAAACACCCCTTTGTAATACGCCAACCGCGCTCCGCGAATGAGGCCCTCAAAAATTAGGTACCCCTCATTGCGAAACCGCTGCCTCTGTTCGTCAGTCAACATCACATCCTCCTCCATTTGTCTGAATCGCGGATTGTCGCGGATTCAGGGATTACGCGGATTAACCCCCCCTCACTGCGCCCTACCTGCGACCCCAATCCGCTCTGCGTACTCGTGAGCGGCTATCGCAGTTGTACACCGCCCGCGTTCATCTGTGGTTGCTCTTGATCGCCCGATTCAACCGCGCCGCCTTCACCAACTCGCGTTCCAACAAGTGGTAATAGGCCACCGAGTCCATCATCGCTTTTTGGGCGACCAGTGCTTGCACCGCGTCAATGGCCTCGCCATAAGCTCGGACGAGTTCGGGCGACGCACCTTTGGGAACGCGGAAATCGCGGAGGAAACAACGGGTAGCCACGGCCCCGTCGCCCGCGTCAACTCGCAGGTCTGACAGCCGCGTGCCCAAGCCATCGCCATTGTCGTCCAAAATCGCGTTCTCGGTGGGGATCAGGCCCTCGCCCAAAAACCACGCATCGGTCAGGGACGCGGCTTGGGTGCAAATTTCCAAAATGGAAATGCGGTCATCGCGGTTTTGATCCGCGTTGCCATCTTCCAATGCCTGCACGAAAAAGCCCATGAATCGCGTGGCGTCGCGCTGATTCGCGCTGCGCGTACTCGCGCACACAATCCGCCCGGCGCGGCTGAGCGCGTTGACAAAGGGCGCGCTCATAGACGCGCTGTTGACAATGACGACGCGCCGTGCGGACAGGAGCTTCAAAAGGCCGTCGAGTTCTGCGGCGGTCAAATCCGGGCCGGGGAGATTCAACTTGGCAACCCGCCGCCGATACGTGCCGTGCCCGATGAGAAAAACGAACGCGTCGTCGCTTGGGGTGACGCGCTCGGACAACTCGCGCAGGGCCTTGCCAATGCCCTGTTTGGACGCGACGCCATCGGCGTTCTCGCCCGTCTCATTGAGCAATCGCACATGGTCTTTGGGATGGCCGCATCGGTCGATGAGTGCCTGCCGCAACCGCTGTGCCCAAGTGCCGAACCGCTCTGCGTATATCGCTTCGCCACCGCTGCCGCTGATGATCACGTCAAAAGCCGCGGCCCGCGCCTGTCCGACGCAACTCAGGCCAATCGCAATAAATACCATCGCCTTCACGGTTCGCCCCGCTTTCGTCTCAAATACCATTCCATGCACAGCAATGCCGCGAGTAGGATATAAAATGGCGGGCGGTGCCACAATGGAAAACGATCCAGCCGCGCCTGTGCGTTATTGACTGCGGCATTTTCGCCCAATGACCACACCCCGGACAAGAGGCCGTCAATGGTCGGCTTTGCGCGAAAGGCAATGTCGTCGTAATCGCCCGCAGGCCCCAGCGCGATAGGCAACAACGGCTCGATGCTCGACCGCGCCCACCCGCCTTCAGAGTACGCGCGCGGCCCGCCCAGCATCAAAAAGCTCCCCGCGCGTTTGGACACAAATTCCCGCGTCAAATTGAGTTGGGCAAGGGAAAAGAAATCGCGCTCGATGTCCCCCCAAATCACCAGATCGTAGCGAAAAAGCTCGGCGGCATCGGACGGATACCCACTCGCCAACGCGGATTTGGACACGCCGATGCGGATGAACACGGCCTCGTCGTAGCGCGGCGCGTTCAACGCCTGATCGTCAAAGCCCTCAAACAGGGGATTCGCCATCGTCGCATCGCGGCCCCGAAACACGAACTTGCGCTCGGGCCCGGAAATGCGGAGCAGGCTCGACAAGGCCAACTGCCGATCCCCATCCAATGCGCGGCGCAAAAACTTGCCCTCCCAATTTGGCCGCCCGCTAAAGTACAAAATGCGAAACACCCGCACGCGCTGATCCACCAAAATATCCCGTGCATTATTCGCGGCGATGCGGTCTTTCGCGCTCGTGGTATCTGCCAGGCGCGTCTGCACGCGATAGACCCGCCAGCCCTCGGCCCTCGGCTGAAATTTCAGGCGGACGTAGTGTTCTTCTTTCTCCCCTGAAATCGCAAGTGAGGCCGACGCCACGACGCGCCCGCCGGCCCGGGTTTCAACGTGCACATCTTCCCCGGCCATGCCCTCGGCGACCACCCGCGCTGTCACCGCCACTTCGTCGTCTCGCACCCGGGTGGTAGCCACATCGACCAATGCCAAGTCGCGCCAACGGTCGTCGCGCCCCGTTCCCACGGCAAACACGGGCACGTCACCGGGCAACTCCTTCAGTTGCACGGGCGCATCGCTTTGCTGCACCCCGTCGCTGAACACCACCACCGCCGACAGTTCCGCGCCGGCCATTTGCCCGATCACCGAACGCACTGCGCCCGCGATATCCGACTGCGCCTGATCAAAGCCGAGGTCCGCAACACCATTGACTCGCGCTATGTTCTCGCCAAACCGAAACCGCACGACCCGATGCGTCCGCGCCAAGGCGTCCTCAAATCCGGATGCGCGGTACGCCTGCACGAATCGCTCTGCGCGCGTCTGATCGCCGTATTCGGACACGCTCATGCTACGGGAATCGTCGAACAGCACCGGCGCATCGCCGACGCGCATCACCACTTGCACCAAGCGCGCCGTGACACTGCGCTCAATGACCACTTCGTTGAGGGCAAAGGCGTTGTGCGTGCGCGTTTGCGCGTGCAGGGCAATTCGCTCTTCTATCGCGTAATCGCCGTTCAACAAGCGGTCGAGGCCATCGTCTAATTCCCGGGGTTCCGCGCCGGACAAAAACCCCAACCGCCCCAAATTCACCCCCAAAATCGGCGTGCTGTGCGGATGCACTTGGGCGGCGGCGCGCAACAACGTACCATCGCCCCCCATCGCCACGATCATATCCGTGCGCTCGGGCAACTGATCGACCACACAAAACCACCGCGCGTCGGATTTGCAGATTGGGCGCAAATTGTCGGCGATCAGCGCGTCGATGCCCCGCTGGTGGATGCGCGTTGCCAGTTGATCGACCGCAGCACCCATGCCCGGCTGGGTCGGGTTGGAAATCAGACCGATGGACTTCATTCGCCTCCAAATTATTCGGTATCCAGCGACACCGGTTCAAATTTTCCATCGCTGTCGCGCAGCAACACGTCGACCCGTTGCCGGGCGTCTTCGAGCAAATAGCGGCAATGGTTGGATGCGGTCAGCCCTTCCTCGAATACTCGCAGGGCTTCGGACAAGGGCAATGTGCCCTCTTCCAACTGCTCGACAACGGTTTCCAACTGCTTCAACGCCGCTTCAAATGTGGGATTTTCCGCTTTCTCTTTCGCCATTGAATTGCCTTTGTGAATTGGGCGGAAGCCGCGTCCCTACACCTCTACACCTCTACACATCCATTGCCTCGGGGTGGAAGGGCGGGAACTGACCACTGACCACTGACCACTGACCACTGACCACTGACCACTGACTACTGACTACTGACTACTGCATCTCCCCTCTTGTATCTTCGGGCGAGCACGGGGGCATCGCCCCTACACACACCGCTCGCCTTTGAACGGACTATCGCCAGTTATACCCCTTTTGTGCCTTTGAACTGGCTATCGCCAGTTGTACCCCGCTCGTGCCTTTTGTGGCTAAAATCTCATCTTACGTCTTATACCCCTTTTGTGCCTTTTGTGCCTTTTGTGGCTAAAATCTCATCTTACGTCCTCAACCCGGCAGATCGCCTCGCCTTTTGCGAACTTGATAGACAGGCGTTCTTCGGGCGTCAAGACATGTGCATCGGACACTATCGACCCGTCTTCGCGCTGGATGATACCAAAGCCGCGCGCGAGCACGGATAGGGGGTTGAGCGAGCCGAGTTTGCCCGTGAGCCGGCGGTAATCCGCCCATCGCGTTTCCAACAACCGGCGCAAAAGCGCGTACAAATCGCCGTGCAATTCGTCGACGTGTTGCGCGTGTTGGTCGATCAAATCGGCCATGCGCCGCATGCCGTAGCTATCTTCGTAGGATTCCAGCAGATCCGCGTTCTCGTCTAGGTTCTGTTGACATTTGGGATATTTTGAGTTACTCTGTGTGTATGTCAAACCTTATTCTTTCTCCGAATCAGTGGCCTAAAATTCTCGCATTCATCCGCGAATGCCCTCGCGTCTATGTCGGCGAGGAAGCCGGTTGCAAACGCTTCATTGAAGCGGTTCTGTGGGTGATGCGCTCGGGTGGTCAGTGGCGTCAGTTGCCCGCACAGTACGGGAAGTGGAACACAGTCTATAAACGCTTTGCTCGCTGGTGCCGGTATGGCGTGTGGGAACGCATGCACCAGCATTTTACGTCTGATCCAGACTTGGCATGTCTGATCATTGACAGCACTGTCGTGCGTGCTCATGCCTGTGCAGCGGGTGCCTCAAAAAAAAAGGGGGGCAAGCCGCGCAAGCCCTCGGCAAGAGCCGAGGCGGGTTCAGCACCAAAATCCATCTCTGCACAGATGCGCGTGGCCTCCCGCTCCGGTTTCGACTCACACCGGGACAAACCCACGATATCACGCAAGCCGAAGCGTTAATCGCTGGGTATGAGAGCCGATCTGTCATCGCGGATAAGGGCTATGATTCACAAGCGTTTCTGGACGTCCTTTCTCACCATGGACAGGTTGCCGTGATTCCGCCCCGGTCTTATCGCAAGACCCCGCGTGATTATGATCGCCATCGGTATAAGCAACGCAATTTGATTGAGCGGTTGATTGGAAAAATGAAGCAGTATCGCAGGATATTCGCTCGCTTTGAGAAACTCAGCACGAGTTATCGAGGCTTTCTCGCTTTTGCGGCCACGCTCATCGCTCTAAAACAAAATGTCAACAGAACCTAACAACCGCTTTAGGGCATCGCGACCGCGCAGGGTGAGCCGCCCGACTCGTTCGCGCACCTCCGCCACATCGCGCACCGCAATTTCCGCGGCAACAGAAGGCGTTGGCGCACGCACATCCGCGGCGAGGTCCGCAAGCGAGATGTCGATCTCGTGCCCGACGGCTGAAATGGTGGGAATATCGGACTGGGCAATGGCCCGCACCACGCGCTCGTCATTAAACGCAGCCAAATCCTCTGCGGACCCGCCACCGCGCCCGATGATGAGCACATCGACTTCGCCAAACGCATTCAGGTCCGCAATGCCCTGTGCAATTTCCTCTGGCGCGCCCTCCCCTTGCACGAGCGCGTGCCGCAACACGACGCGAACCCCGGCAAACCGCCGGTTCAACACGTCCAAAATATCCCGAAAAGCCGCGCCGGTTCGAGACGTGACCACCCCAATGCCGCGGGGGTATTCGGGCAGGGGGCGTTTGCGGTCTTGGTCAAACAGGCCCTCGTCTGCCAATTTCTGCTTCAATGCTTCAAAGGCGAGTTGCTGTTGCCCCTCGCCTGCGGGCAACAAGTGGAACACATTGAACTGGTACTCGCCCCGGCGTTCGTACACCGTCAATTGGCCCTGTGCCAACGCGGCCATGCCCAATTCCGGATGAAATCCACCGATGGGACGCGACCACCACATCACGCAGCGCAACTGGCTGTCGCTGTCCGAAAGCGTGAAGTAGCGATGCCCATGCGCGACAAACCGGCAAGACCACACTCGTGCAAACCGGATTTCCCGACTATTGCTACATTTCCCTCGAAGACCCCATCACGCGCCCGGACTTTGCCGCGCTGTCAGCGGCGCAGTGGTATCAGCAGTATCCGGTCGTCGTTTTGGACGAAGTGCAAAAAGCCCCCGCGCTCATCGAATCCGTCAAAGCCGTGTACGACCAGTATCCCGACGCCCGTTGCCTCTTGCTCGGTTCCAGCCAAATTTTGTTGATGGAACAGATCCGCGAGAGTTTGGCCGGGCGCATCTCATTGGTCGAACTCTATCCCCTCACCTTGCCGGAAATGTTGACGGAGTCGTGGGATGATCCCGTTTTGGAGTCCAGACTGATCCAATTTCTAAAAACCGGTGACCGCGATGTTTTGCATTCGGGCATGCCCCTTCAAAGCGAACGCTACGCACAAACCGCGCATCACATCGCGCATTACTTGAACTTTGGCGCCATGCCGGCCGTCGTCGATCCCATGCTCACAGCGCGAGATAAATACGATTGGTTGCGCGATTACATCCAAACCTATCTCCAGCGCGACTTGCGCGATCTCGCCAATTTGCGCGATCTCAATCCGTTTGCCCGCATGCAACGCGCATTGGCCGGGTTGACGGGCGCATTACTCAACATGAATGAACTCGCGCAACTCGCGGGCGTGACGGCCAAGACCGTCAAACGCTTTCTTTCCTATCTCGAAATCAGCTACCAAGTCATCCTGTTGCAACCGTGGTTTCGCAACCTCAACAAACGCCTGTCCAAAGCCCCAAAAGTTCACTTTCTCGATCCGGGCATTCAGCGCGCATTGCTCAACCGGCGCGGTCAACCCACGGGTCATGAATTTGAAAGTGCGGTGGTTTCCGAAATCTACAAACAAATTCACAACAGCCGCTTGCCCATTGATTGTCACCACCTTCGCACGGCGGATGGGCGCGAGGTCGATTTGTTGCTCGAAACCGAAACGGGCTTTGTGCCCATTGAAATAAAAATGGCGGAACGCATTGTTGCCACAGACGCCCGCCATTTACGCAATCTCGATGCGATTTTGGACAAACCCATCTCGCAAGCCGTGGTGCTCTCCAACGATCCGCGCATTCACGACCTCGGCGATGGGGTTATGGCCCTGCCCGTCGGTTGGGCACTCGGGGCGTGAATCAGTTGTCAAGTCCACCCTGCCCAACCGCCCTTCGGTAAGAGGTAAGACGGGAGAGGCAAGAGGTGAGACGGGAGAGGGAAAAGACGGGGTTAACGCACACGGCGGATGGGGGGAGCGGAAGGGCACGCACACGGCGGGGTAGGGTAGCGGATGGGATCGCACTTGGCGGGGCGGTGTCGGGAAGGGGACGCACGGGTGGCGGGGTGGATGAGCGGGGCACGCACTTGGGCGGTGGTGCGGAAGCGGAGATAGGCACACATGTCTGAATCGCGGACACGAAAAAACCGTTACTTACCCCCGTCCCCGCATCTATTCCTCCCATCTATAAACTTCGAGATCGACTCGTCCATTGACAAAAACGACGCCTTCTGCTTCGAGGCGGGCTTCCTGAGTGTGGTGCGCCAGGTGATTTCCACTGCGGATTGACACCATCCCCCGCGCATTGATGACCCGGTGCCAAGGGCAAGGGATGTCGGGAGGCAGTTCCGATAGAGCCTTGCCCACTTCGCGCGGCCCACACCCCACCCGCTCCGCGATTTGCCCATAGGTCGCCACTGTGCCTTCGGGAATTTTGGCGACCTCGTTGTAGATCCGAGCGTATTTTTTGTCGATTTGCATGGAACAGATAAACGCAGATGAGGGGCAATCAACTTTCAACTTGTCCTTCTCGCCAGCGGTCGTACAACGGACGCATTTCTTTTGGCAAGAACCCGCGCACATTGTCCGCCAGCATCCATTTCAGGCGCGGGTCTGTCTCGGTGGGTTCACTGCCCGGCGTGTACATGCTCCAACTGCCCGCCAGCGTCAAGCGTTCCACATCTTTTGCCATCACCCCGCGATGGATCAAATTGCCACTCCAAAACGCGGTTTGCCCGGCCTTGAGGGGCACGGCGTATTGACCGGGAATATCGTCGTGGCGTTCCTCCAACAAGCACTTGCGCTCGTGAGCCGTGCGATACCGCTTGTGGCTGCCCGGCACAAGTTGCAAACAGTGATCATCCACCAGCGCGAGATGCCATTTCAAACTCCGCTGTGGGCGATTCAAAATTTGCATTTCCATCCGATACGACCCGTCGCGTTCATTGCCCCCAAAATCCCGATGCCAACCAAACCCGTAATCCGCCTGATACGGATTCGTGAAAATGAGCACGCCGCCCAACTGCAATCGCGTGCCCAAAAACGGACGCATGTATTTCATCACGGGTTCAGACATCAGGTACTCGGCGAAAATCGGTTCGTCCATCTCGGGCGCGAACAACCCGCGAATGGCCCAGGGTTCGCCATCTGCGGAGCGGTGCGTGTACAAATCCACCTCGCCTGCGCGCACCTTTTGCTTGGCGCGAATCGCGGCCGCCAACAGGGGTTGCAACAGATCGGGATCCACGGCATCATCCACGACAAAAAACCCCTGCTTCCTGTACTGCCGTCGTTGCGTGTCGCAAAACATGACCGCCTCCTTTTGAGTGTAAAAAATATAAGGTATGTCTGCCGAAAAAAACAAAAAAACGCGAGGGGTTTCTCCGCCTCTCGCTTGCATTTTCTCGGCATGTGCCGTATTTTGGGTTATGGCTTTCAGTCCTACCGCTACCCGCGACCACTTGGGGCGGTGCAAGGCGGGGACTGACCACTGACCACCGACAACTGACCACTGCTTCCCCTTTCCACGAGTGAACCTATGAGACGACGACAAGCCCGCGAGATTTTGGGCGTTGATGAGAACGCCTCTGAAGACGCGATCAAGCGCGCATTCCGCCGCTACGCGCTTCAGCATCACCCCGACCGCAATCCGAACAATCCAGACGCCGAAGAGGCGTTCAAAAAGGGCGCCCATGCCTATCGCGTGCTGACGGGCCGCGAGCGATCCGAGCTGGATTCGCTGTTCGATCAGTTTGAAAAGATGGAGCATTCCTTTGAGGAAATGAAGCAGGCTTTTGATGATTTTGAAAAGCGATTCGACGAATTTGAAAAAAATATGTCCGAGGGCTTCGACAAGATCGAGTCCAGCTTCTCCCGCATGTTCAAGTGGACTATCATCCTCCTGATTTCCATGACCGTAACACTGGGCGTTCTCATTTGGTTCGGTGGTTTCTGAATATGGGCTATGATAATCTCCGTACTTAGCGGCGCGTAAAATTTTGAAACCATGTCTAAAAAAAACAGCCCGATTCACAGTCAAAAACACCCAGAATTTGTGGGTGTTTTTTTCCGATTGGCCCACCTGTGGCGCACGCGTACATTTCGCGTCCAAACCGCGCTGAACGTGTTTGCCAATGGCGTCTTGAAGCCCGCCGTGCTGTTTTTTCGGTTCGTCTGTTTTCACTGATCCATCCATCCGCACCAACCCTGGGGTAGCCAACGCCAGCGACTTTGCTTTCGCCTTTGAGGTTTGCCATGAATCAACCCGATATCGAATTGTTGGATATCGCGCAATACGTGCGCCATTACGACGTGATTTCTGAGGAGGCGTTTCGGACCGCGCGCCTGTGTTTGATGGACAGCTTGGGTTGCGCGGTGTTGGCGTTGCGATTTGCCGAGTGCGCGAAGATGCTCGGTCCGGTCGTTCCCGGAACCGTGGTGCCCCATGGCGCACGCGTGCCGGGCACGGATTTTGAACTCGATCCGGTGACCGCGGCGTTTAATATCGGCACGGCGGTGCGCTGGCTGGATTTTAATGATACGTGGTTGGCGGCGGAATGGGGGCATCCGTCCGACAATTTGGGCGCGATTCTCGGCATCGCGGACTGGTTGTCGCGCACGCGCCACGCGGTGGTGATGCGGGATGTGCTGACCGCGATGATCAAGGCGCACGAGATTCAAGGCGTGATGGCACTGGAAAACAGTTTTAATGCCCGCGGGTTGGATCATGTGATCTTGGTGAAACTGGCGAGTGCAGCGGTCGCGGCGGGCCTGTTGGGGTGCGATGAGGCGCGAATCGCGGACGCCGCGTCGCAGGTGTGGTGCGATTTAGGCCCGTTGCGAACCTATCGCCACGCGCCCAATACCGGGTCGCGCAAGAGTTGGGCCGCAGGCGATGCCACCGCGCGCGGCGCGTTTTTGGCATTGCAAACAAAGCGCGGGGAAATGGGCTATCCAACCGCGCTGTCCGCGCCCGGCTGGGGTTTTTACGACCGGATGTGGAACGGCGACCGGTTTCGGTTTCAACGTGCGTACGGTGCTTACGTGATGGAGAACATTCTGTTCAAGGTGTCTTTTCCCGCTGAATTTCACGCGCAAACCGCAGTCGAGGCCGCGTTTGTCTTGCACGATCAGGTGGCCCACAGGATTGCGTCCGTCCAGCGCGTGGAGATTACCACGCACGAAGCCGCGATCAAAATTATCGACAAGACCGGCCCCTTGCACAATCCGGCGGACCGCGATCACTGCTTGCAATACATGGTGGCAATGGGGCTGATTTTCGGCGCGTTGACCGCAGACGACTACGAGGACGAACGCGCCCAAGACGCACGCATCGACGCACTGCGAGCAAAGATGGTGGTGGCGGAGAACGCGCAGTTCACGCGGGATTACCACGATCCGCACAAGCGGTCCATCGCCAATACCGTGCAGGTGTTTTTCGACGACGGGACGAGCACCGAGGCCATCACAGTTGAATACCCCATCGGGCATCGCAGAAGACGAGATGAGGCCGCGCCCCTGTTGCTGGAAAAGTTCACGCAAAACATGTCCACCCGGTTCTCGGATCATCAGGTACAAAAAATACTGCACACGTTTGAAAGCCCAGATTTCGACACCATGCCCGTGTGCGCGTTTATGGATCTGTTCGTCGTCCGTTCAACCGTCAGTAGTCAGTAGTCAGTAGTCAGTGGTCAGTGGTCAGTCCCCGCCCATCGCCGCCCAAAGGCGGTTCGCAGATCGTGCAGAGGGCGCAGATGGAGGGGCGATGCCCCTGTGCTCGTCCGAAGATGCAAGGGGGGTGGCCTTCTCACGTCTTGCCTCTCACCTTTTTGGGCGCGGCCCCTGTGTCCGTCCGAGTGGACGAATAGATGGAGCGGGATACAACTGGGCGGTTCTTCTAAAAAGAATAAGGAGAGAGAAATGTCTTATCCCAATAAATTTCGGGGCTTTCTCTGTCTTGGTCTTCTGTTTGGCCTGTATATCTATCCAGCACAGGCGGAAACGCTTAAGCCATCCGTTCACCGCATAGAGAAAGTGCGTCGATCCCTTGGATCTGGACTGAATGATGAGGGTTCAAAAATTCTGCGGAATAGTTTTAGTGCTGCACTCTCTATGACATCAGGGGGTGGTGGTGGTCGTTGGAACTATCATCGCAAGCTCAATTCTGTTTTTGCAACCAGGCTCGGTTTTGAGTTCATCGCATATAGCGCGTCTCATGTTTCAAAAAAGCTCAAAGTTGCGAACAATCCATACATAGAGAGCGTTACTGTTCTTTCCTTTCCGTTTGGATTTCAAGGTTCGCTCGGATTTTTATCTCATTTTGTGCCCCATTTGGAAGTTGGCATTGGACCTTATATCCGTCTCGATCACCAAGAACAGATTGCCCCTGATCGCATCCAGTCGCATACCAACGCTATCGTTTCAGACATTAACCTTCTCTTAGACCTTGTGTTTCCACAACAACTCCCCAAAATATCATTTGCCTTTGGTGCTTTTGTCGGTGGTGGTTTTGATATTCTTGTCGGCGAGAATTTGGACGCTGCAATTACTGTGAACGGCTACCATCATTATATTCGATTTTCTGAAAACTTATTCCAGCCAGGGGATTTCAGTGGCTTTGTTGTTTCGGTTGGTTTCATGAAATACTTTTAGGTTGTGTTGACATTTACTTTGCTTAGTCAAGACCTCTTAAAGAGGCTACCATGAGAATTTTCTTTTTTGTGGGATATTGCTACTTGGGATTGTGTGTGAGTGCGAATGCACGAGTTCTGCTCACAGGCGAAATTGTCGATAGCAGTAGCGGACAGCCGTTGCCGACTGCTAATATCAGAGCGAAGAATACGTCTCTTGCAACCATAGCGAATGAGGATGGCGCGTTTTTGATCGGGGTTTCAGAATTGCCCGTCGCGCTGATCATCACGCATATTGGGTACGCGGATCAAGAGGTGTTGGTGAACGATGTGACCGAATCCCTGTCCATCCGCATGCAACCCATCGCGTACCCGTTTGAGGAAGTCGTCATAACGCCCGGCATGGGCGCGGGCATCATGCGAAAAGTCATCGCCCGAAAGCGCCAGTGGCGTTCCACTCTCAAGCGTTTTCGGGCCATGGCGTACACGCGCCAAGTCGTCGAAAATATCGAAAACGAAGCGCGCATTGTCGGCATGGGCGATCTCATATCAGAAATTCATTGGGACGCGGACTTGGGTTCTCGTGAAGTCATCCTGTCGAAACGCCACACCAAAAATGTGCCCGAATGGTTGCACACCTTTTCCCTCGTCAAATCGCTTCACGCATTCCCCAACATCTACGACGATGAGATCGTTTTCGCCGGGAACCGCATCATTGGGCCAACGCATCCAGACGCGCTCGATTATTACCACTTTCAGTTGCGCGAGCAACAATACAATGGCAAACAAGTCATCTACGAAATCTCCGTCCATCCCAAAACCAAACTCCAACCCGCCTTTACGGGCCGAGTCTTTGTTTTGGATGGAGCTTTTGTGATCCTGCGTGCCGAATTAAAACCCAGTCCGCTTGCATTTTCATTCATGCCCTTTGCACGGGTGCAAGTGTCCTTTCTCCAACAATTTCAGGCATTTGGCGACGCGATGTGGTTGCCCATTGATTTTCACATGGACATTGCGGGCAGGGTCGCGATTCCCGGCGCGATTCGCACGCCCACAGGCAAAGCCACGGTCACTACACAATTATCAAATTTCGAGATCAACGAGGCCCTTTCCGCGCCGCTTTACGAGACAACCCAACGGGTTTTGGTCGATGAGGCTTCGGTTCGAGCGGACAGCCTGTTCACAAAATTTATAGATAGAATACCCCTCTCGGCACGCGGGGAAAAGGCGTATCGGGAAATTGACGAAACCCTCACGCTTCGCAAGGCATTCCCGCCTTCTGGGCCTCTCGCGCGTTGGGTGACCATGAGCGCGGGGCCATTAAAATTGCCGACAAAGTCTCCGCGCAAGGGATATAGCCCCGTTGTCGATTGGGGATTGAGAGGCGACTATAACCGCGTCAGCATGGCGGAAGGCAGAATGCGAATGGGTGTGGGGGTGATCAACTCGGCTACGGGCAGGCGACATCGCGTGTTCTTGGAAGGCGGCTATGCCCAAGGCCCCGCCCGTTATCTCTATCGCGTTGAATTTTGGCACGAGTGGGGCAGGATGCGTTCGGGCGATCCGGGGCGGTTGTCCATTCGCCATCAAACCGAGATTGCCGAACGCTATCGTTCGCATCATTACGGGTCTCGCAGGGTAAGCGAAATGTTGTCGGTCAATAACGCCCTCTCCCTGTTGGGATGGGACGATTACTACGACTACTATTGGCGCGAATCCACGGCGGTTGAGATTTCGCAATCCCTTTCCCGCGGCAAAATTAGGCTAACTGCAAGCGTGCGTGATGCCAAGCACGAGTCCCTACGCAAGCAGACGGATTTCAATATCTTGGGCAGGGATATAGTCCAACGCGCAAATCCGCCCATTGACGAGGGCCGGTTGCGTTCTGTTGATTTCGCATTGACTTTTGCGAAGTCTCGGTACAAACGCACGGTTGCACGCATTGAATGGAGTTCGCCCGATCTCTTGTCGAGCGATTTCTCTTTTTTCAAATGCGAGTTGGGGGTTGATTGGCGCGTTGAGACCTTTTTGAAGCGGCGTGCAAATCCCAATGTTTTGGATGTGCGCGTTGTGGCTGGCACGAGTGCAGGCGATTTGCCCGTGCAGCGTTTTGGCGTTTTAGATGTGTGGCGACCCGTCACCTCGTTTGGCACGTTTCGGCACTTGGGCGACTATCCCTACGAAGGCGAAAAGTATTTGGGGGTGTACTGGCAACACAATTTTCGCGCCGCGCCCTTTGAAATTTTCAATCTGGGTTATTTGGCAAGAAATGGCTTTGAGACCATCTTATACGGCGGATCCGGGCGAACATGGATATCCCAAGAAAAGTTGAACGCCTTGCAATACGCGCCCCATGTCCTCGACAAATTCTACCACGAAGCCGGCATCGCCCTAAACTGGTCCCGCATCCTGCGCCTCGACGCCACCAAACGACTGGACGAGCGCGGATTTTCAATACGAGCTAGCTTCCATGAGTGGAGATGATGACCATGCACACGCGCTATTGGATTTGGATTTTCTGTTTGCTTTTGTGGCTCGTCGGGCATGCGGTTGGCGATGACGCGCCGCCGGTTTCTTCGGCAAACGCAGAGGATCTGGACGCGCTCTATCTCAAAGCGCAGACCCTCGGGCGACCGAGCCTGATTCGGGACGCCCTCCACGCGCTCAACCGGGCATTGCCGACCTCGGCGGATTCCACCGCATTGCTGGCGCGCATCGGCCATCTCTACCTGCGGCTTCAGCTGCCCGACAGCGCGGAAGCGGCTTTTGTGCGCGTGCTGAAAAACGAGCCGCATCAGGCGGATGCCCATCTGGGAATGGGGCGCGTTTTTCTGAACTATCGAAACGAGCACAAGCGCGCGCGCGCCCATTTCAACAAGGCGATCCAAGCCGATTCCAACCGCGCCGAGAGCTATGCGTTCTTGGGCAAAACCCATCTCGCACGCGGGAAGCAGAAGGAAGCGATGGCAGCGGCAAACAGGGCATTGCAAATCAACCCTCGGTACGCGCCCGCCCACTTGTTGCTGGCGCGTCTGTATCAGCAAAAAGGCGATACGCGCCGCGCGCTTGCCCACTACGATCACTATTTGTCCCAAGGCCCGCAAGAAGAGGCCCCCGCCCTCGAGTTTGCCCTCGGGTTTTTGACCGCAAAACGCTACGACATCGTGACGCAACTCGCCGCTCGCATGACCGATGTCCAAAGGCTACCGTTGCTGGCGCAGGTGCTTTTGGCGTCGCGGCGGTTTGAAGCGGCCATGGCCGTGTTTGAAAAATACTCGGCGACTTTAGATGCGCGGGAAAAGGCGGTTTATGAAGATATCGCGCTGGTGGGCACGCCCGAGGAGGTCGCGGCATATCGCGCGGTTTCAGGCGAGGCGAGGGACGATTTTCTCAAGGCGTTTTGGATCCGCAAAGACCCGTTTGGAACAACGGGCGGGGCGCAGAGGCGGGCCGAGCACTACCGCCGGGTTTGGCATGCGCGCACGTTTTTTGGTCGCTATCGCTATCCCTTTGACCGGCGCGGCGAGGTCTATATCCGCTATGGCGAGCCAGACTATCGCTCGTCTTGGCGCGAGCCAAATGCCAGCGTGCCGATTCCCGTGCAACGGATTCAGGAAAAATTGGCGTTTCAACTCTACGGTCGCTCTGGCACCACCGTGACCTATACGGGGCCTGTGTTCCCGGTCCGCATTGGCCTGCGAAATATCGAGAGCAACCGCCCGCTCGAGGAAGACGATGGCACGCTCGGCTTGCGCGGGTTCAAGCCCGTGACCGCCGGAAATGATTTTTCCAGCGTGCCGTGGGAAGTGTGGATCTATGCCGACATTCACAACGGCATTGAAGTGGTGTTCACAGACGAGATGCACACGCGCATTTTCGACTACGCGCCCGTGCCATCCATCGACCGAGAGGATATTTACGAAGTCGATTACCGAGGGTCGCCCCTTCGATTTCTCCAATTGATGAACGATTACGCGCCCGCAGCACAAGTGGCTACTGCCGCGGCAAAAACTCCCGAACGCTACGACACCTCCGATCTGCACCCGCTCAATTTTTATTACGAAGCCCTTTCGTTCAGGGGGGAACAGGGCAAGACGAACTTGCAGATCAACATCGGCCTGCCCGTGGATGAAGTGGCACTGCCCGATGACCCGGATACGACGGTGGTGGTCGAGCGGCGCATCGCGCTGGTGGATGACCGCGACCGCGAAGTCAAGCGCCTGCGGGAAGAGGTGGCCGTGCCCATCCCCATCGGGCTTCGGGGCAAAAGCCTGCTCGCCAGGGACCAACTCGATATCTCATTGCCTCCTGGCGAATACGATTTCGCGGTGCAGATGTGGCGGGTTCACACCAATCGACTGGGGAATTATCGGGAAAAGGTGCGCGTACACGATTTTTCGGGCGACAGTTTGATGCTCAGCGATCTGCAACTCGCACAGCATATTGCGAAAAGCGAAGGCGACACCTCGGCTGCACAGTGGCGCGTCACGACCTCGCCCTCGCGCACCTTTTTTTCGGGAACGCCCATGTTTGTCTATTTTGAAATCTACAATCTGACGCGAGACCCTTTCGGGCAAACGCATTACGAAGTCGCCTTTGCCGTGGCGCCGGAAAAGGGACGCGAGTTGGCGGCTATGCCCACAATCCGGCGCAAAGATGGCGAGGTGATCAGCGTGCAATACGCGCAAACGGGCCGCGACCTGTGGGTTGCCGACTATGTCGAACTCGACATCGGTCAAGTCAAGGCCGGGCGGTATCGCCTGATCATGACCGTAAAAGACCACAACAGCGCGCAATCCGCAGTTCGGGAAGGCGTGTTCCGAATTGCGAACAGGTAAAATTTTGGCGACTCCGTTCATACATTTGGCTATGGCAATGCAAAAATACATTTGGGCGTTGGGCGGCCCTCTTGCCTCTCCCGTCTTGCGTCTCACCTGTTCCCACTGACCACTGACCACTTCCCAGAAAGGACGTCGCATGGGAAAGGGAAAATTCTCATCGACCAAGACCTACCACGACCTGCCCTGCGCGCACCGTCAGGGGTATCACGATGGGCACTGTCGTTTTATTCACGGGTACAACCGGGAGATCACGTTTTACTTTTCATGCAACGCACTCGACGAAAATCACTTTGTCGTGGATTTTAGCAAACTCAAAAAACTCAAGGTGTGGTTGGAGCACATGTTCGACCACACCATGCTCATCAATGAAAACGATCCCGAGCGCGACTTGTTTGAAGAAATGCACCGCAGGGGCTTGGTTGACCTGCGCGTGATGCCCAATGTCGGCATGGAAGCGTCCTCGAAATTTGTCTTTGAGTACGCCGACAAACTCGTGCGCGGCATGACCGACAACCGCTGCTGGGTGTACAAAGTCGAAACCCGCGAAAACCAGAAAAACTCGGGCATATACGAACTCGGAGAGGACTGACCACGGATCGCTGTTTCCCCTCTATTCGGCCGGGCACAGGAGCAATGAACTGCTATCGCATTTGGACTCCGCTCCGTCTATTCGTCTGGCAAATTGGTATAACATCGCGTTTGACCACTGCACACTTTTTTATAGCACAATAAGCCATTCGTAAACAACGGTTTATTGTGCTATTTTTTTCTTGACTAATAAACAAATGTTCACTATATTGTTCCAACGAAACTGAGGCCATTTCGCAGTGTCAACAGATGTTTTCGCAAAGGGTATGGAGGTCTCAGGACACCAAAAGGAGGAAGTATGAGTTTCGCAATGCACCAAGCGCACGATGCAGGGAGAGGGGCATTCAGTGAACCCTCGCTGGCCTATTACTACCGAGAAGTCGAGCGGCATCCCTTGCTCACGCCCGACGAAGAACGCGCCCTGACCGAGCAAATCGCCCAAGGCGACCAACCCTGGGCGAGTGCGCGAGCGCGCCGCGCCGGAGACAGTGCCCGGGAAAAGCTCATCACCAGCAACCTGCGCTTTGTCATTCACGTCGCCAAGAGCTACAAAAACCAGGGGCTTTCCATGGCGGACCTCATCAACGAAGGCAACGTGGGCCTCATGACCGCGGCGCGCAAATTCAAGCCGGAAAAGGGGAATAAGTTCATCACCTACGCCGTGTGGTGGATTCGGCAGAATATCCTCAAAGCCCTCGAAACGCAAACCCGCGCCATTCGGGTTCCCGGCAATGTCCTCAACGACCTCAACAAACTCCGCAAAGTCGAAGCCGATCTGTACCAGCACCTCGACCGGCACCCAGACGCCGATGAAATCGCCCGAGAAGCCGACCTGTCCCCCGACAAAGTCAGCCACACCCTCGAATCGACTTACAACGCGGTGTCGCTGGATACCCCCATGTACGACGACACCGCCATCACCCTCCAAGAAACCCTGCCCGATCCCCAAGCCCTGCCTCCGGAAGACGCCTATATTCGAGATGCCATGCGTAGCGACGTGCAACGTGCCCTCAGTGCCCTGCCCGACCGCGCTCGGCAAGTCTTGCATCTCTATTACGGTTTCGACACAGAGGCCGACGACGGGGCCGGCAGTGGTGAAGTGGATTGCACAAAACCCGTGACCTACCAACAAATCGGCAACAAACTGGGGCTCAGCCGAGAACGGGTTCGGCAACTCAAAGAAGAGGCCCTCACCCGCCTGCGCCACCCGGCCCACACCAAACGCCTCGCGGCCTATTGCAGTTGAAATACAGTTCAGTGACCGAAGGGGGAGAGGCGAGATGGGATTTTAGCCACGAGCGGGGTACAACTGGCGATAGCCCGTTCAAAAGCGAGCCGTATGTAGGGGCGATGCCCCCGTGCTCGCCCAAAGATACGAGAGGCGAGGGCTAAAGCGAAACGTAGCCCTGTCATTAAACGCGAAACGCCTTCACAATCATGGCTTGATTGCGAAGGCGTTTTTGGCGATGTTATACCAATTCAACTACGCGGAGCGGGGTACAACTGCGATAGCAGTTCATCGCAGGGACAGGCCCCGTGCCTGTCCGAAGCAAGGACGGGTTGAGGTGTGCCAGTTGGTATTATCCAAAAGGAGGGCATGATGGCTAACGAGAGAAAAACAGAAGAAATTGCGCGCCAACACTTTCAAAAATTTGGCGATGAAGTGACTGTGGAGGAACAATCTTCGGATTCACCGCAGATAAATAAATTGCTTCAAGCCGCGTCAAAGGATGGACGAGGAAGAGGGTATCCAGACTTCCTCATTTCGTTGAAAGAGAAATTCGATTTGCTGATTGTCGTGGAATGCAAAGCAGATCCGCAAAAACATCAGAGTCCACAACGCGATCAATATAAAGACTTCGCCGTTGATGGGGCGTTGCACTATGCGTCCCATCTTTCCAAGGGTTTTGACGTGTTGGCAATTGGCATAAGCGGTACAAACGAGCGGGAGGTAAAGGTTTCGCATTTTCTTCAACTGAGAAACCAACGCGTAGCATCTGAAATTTTTGGAGACGTATTGCTTTCTCCAACGGATTACATTGCGGGGTACTCACAAGACCCAATCAAGTATCAGCAGGATTATGAGGCACTGCAAAATTTTATACGCGACTTAAATGTTCGCCTTCACAGCAACAAGGTCGCTGAAAGCAACCGATCCTTGCTCATCAGTGCGATATTGCTCGCGCTTGAACAGCAGTTTTTCAAAAATGCTTACGCCTCGGAAGGCGATCCAACGCGATTGGCAAAAATGATCGTGAATGCAGCACAGGCACAGTTGGAAGATGCGAGTGTTGGGGGATTATCCATTTTGGCGCAACAGTTTGGTTTTTTGCCAACCGCGACGGGTCTGACGGCAAAAACAAATGAGCTGAAAGAAATCGTTCAACACATTGATACCGAGGTGACTTCCTTTATCAAAAACCACAAATATCGAGACGTACTCGGCAATTTGTACGTGGAATTTCTCAAATATGCCAACAGCGACAAAAGCCTCGGCATCGTTCTCACGCCGCCGCACATTACAGAACTCTTTGCGGATTTGGCACAAGTCAACACCCAGTCGATAGTCTATGACAATTGCGCCGGTACGGGCGGTTTCCTCATCAGTGCGATGAAACGCATGATCGAAAACGCGCACGGGTCTATGGAAACGGAAAAACGCATTAAACAATCCCAACTTTTCGGTGTTGAATTTCAGGCTCACATCTATGCCTTAGCGGTTTCCAACATGTACATCCACCAAGACGGGAAATCGAATATCTACTGCGGCGATTGTTTTGACGAAGACATTATCCGAGAAATGCGAAAAAAAACCCCGACGGTCGGCTTGCTCAATCCACCGTATAAGGCGGAAAACAACGACAGGGAAGAACTCGATTTTGTGCTCAACAACTTGGAATGTCTCACGCATGGCGCGACCTGCGTGGCAATTGTACCCATGTCGTGCGCTTTGGCGACGAGAGGCCCCAAAGCCTTGCTCAAAGAAAAATTGATGCAAAACCACACCCTGGAAGCCGTTTGTTCCATGCCCAACGAGCTTTTCTTCAATTCCAAAGTCAGTGTCGTGTCCTGCATCATGATATTCACGGCTCATCGTCCCCATCCCCCCAATAAAGAGGTCTTTCTCGGCTACTTCAAAGATGATGGGTTTGAAAAAAAGAAGGTCGGCGGACGAACAGACGCATCGAGACAATGGCCCGAGAAAAAGCAAGCGTGGCTCGACCTGTACATCAACCGCAAAGCAAAACCCGGGATGAGTGTGAATGTCGGCCTAACGCACAAAGACGAGTGGGCAGCAGAAGCGTATATGGAGACGGATTACACCCTCGTCTCCGACGATCTATTTGAAGATGCGTTGCACGAGTATGCCACGTACTTGTTTCGCAACCGCGCCCGGCGGAGTGTATCCGACAAATCCTGTGGCGATCCAATCGCTCTGAACACAGAACGTTGGAAATGGTTTTCCCTGACCGAGTTATTTGACATTACGGGCAGCAAAACGACGCCTATTCGCGATCTGGAACTCGCAGGTGAGGGGGAATATCCTTACGTCACTACGCAAGCGACGAATAATGGTGTCGATGGTTTTTACAGCATTGCAACCGAAGATGGCGGCGTGTTGACGCTTGACAGTGCGGTGTTGGGATATTGTGCATACCAAAAAGACCCGTTTTCAGCATCCGATCACGTCGAAAAACTGATACCTAAGTTTGAGATGAACGCGTACATCGCCCTGTTCCTCGTCGCCATTCTCAATATCGAACAGTATCGGTACAACTATGGCAGAAAATGCAGTCAGACGAGATTGAAAGCATCAAAAATCAAATTGCCAGTCGCGGAACGCGGAACACCAGACTACGCCTACATGGAAAAATATATCAAGGGACAACCGTTTTCCGCCAATCTCGAATGAGCCAACGCCTGCAGCAGGCAGTAAATACCTGCGCGAGGCGTTTTATTTCGTGACAAACGCCTGCTTTTTTGTTTTCTTTGGCCCCCCGAGTTCTTCGTTCATTCGTTCACCTTTTTCGCAGAGGGCATAGTTATGCAACGCAAGTATTTGATTCCCGCGATATTCGTCATCGTCGTCGGGTTCGCGTGGTTGTCGTCTTATTACACGGACTGGCTGTGGTTTTCGAGCCTCGCGTTTCAGGATGTTTTCTGGACGACCCTCAAGGCGCGGTTCTCGTCCGGCGTGTTTTACGGCCTGCTCGCGGCGATGGTCATTGGCCCCAACCTCTATTACGTGGGGCGGTTCACGCGCCATGCCTTGGAAACCGATGCGTCGTTGCTCGAAGGCGAAATCCCCGGCGCGAATCTGTTGCGTTCCAAAACCGGCTACGTGTTGATCGCGGCGGTGCTCGTGCTCATCATGGGGAATGTCGGCTCTTCGCAGTGGCAAACTGTGTTGCGCTATTGGTACGGCGGATCCTTTGGCGCGACGGATCCCATATTTGATCGGGACGTGGGCTTTTTCGTTTTTTCACTGCCCTTTTACCAATTCACCATTGGCTTTCTCATCGGCACGGTGGTCGTCTCGGCCTTGGCCGCGGGGGTGATTTACCTGGCCACGGGCGGCATCCACATTCAGGAACGCATCCAACTGATGCCGCGCCCGGTGGCGCATTTGTCGGTTTTGGCCGCGATGTTCTTGCTGTATTCCGCGGTCAATTACCGCCTCAAAATCTACGGCCTGCTCTACTCGCAGGGCAATGTCTCTTTCGGCGCGGGCTTTGTCGATGTCAACGTGCAAATCTGGGTCTATTGGTTGCTCATCATCGCATTTGTCGCAACGGGTATTATGCTGTTGCGGAATGTCAAAACGCGCGAGGCGCGGCCCCTGCTCGTCGGCATTGGCGTCTTTCTGATCGGCGCGCTTGGGCTGGGCAATATCCCGGGGGCTATCGTGCAAAAAATCGTGGTCGATCCCACCGAGTTGCAGCGCGAAGGCCCGTACATCAAGCACAACATCGAAGCCACGCGCAAAGCCTACGCGCTCGACCGCATCGTGGAAAAACCCTTTGAAGCCTCTGAAAACCTCACGGCAGCCGATATCGCGGCCAACCCCCTCACCATTCGCAACATCCGCATTTGGGACGAGCGCCCGATGGTGCAAACCTATCAGCAAGTTCAGGAGATTCGCCCCTATTACATCTTCCCCAGCGTGGATGTGGATCGCTACACGGTTGACGGCGTGTATCGCCAAGTGATGCTGTCGGGCCGCGAACTCGACACCAATCGCCTGCCGGCCCAAGCGCGCAACTGGGTCAATGAACGCCTGCAATACACGCACGGCTACGGCGTTGCGATGAGCCCGGTCACGCACGTCACCCCCGAGGGCTTGCCCGCGTTTATGATCAAAGACATTCCCCCGGTCTCAGACGCGGCGGAGTTGCAAATTTCCCGTCCGGAAATCTACTACGGCGAGCGCGCGTACGGCAATGTGGTCGTCAAGACCAGCGCGGACGAATTTGACTATCCCCGGCGCGACGGCAATGCGTTCACCACGTACGAGGGCGATGGGGGCGTGTCTATCGGCAGCTTTGTCAAACGCCTGGCCTTTGCCCTTCGCATGACGGATCCCAATTTGCTCTTGAGCAGCTATTTGCAAGCCGAGAGCAAGATCATGTTTCACCGGCAGATCGTGCAACGCGCCCGCGAGATCGCGCCCTTCCTCTTTTTCGACTCCGATCCCTATCTCGTGGTCTCTGAAGGCCGCTTGTATTGGATCATCGACGCCTATACGACCACCAACATGTACCCCTATTCCAAGCGCATGGGCCGGTTGCCGATCAACTACATCCGCAATGCCATCAAGGTCGTTGTCGATGCGTACCACGGTTCTGTCACCTTTTACCAAGCCGAAGACGAGCCCATCATCGCCGCGTACGCCGCGATATTCCCCAATCTGTTCGAGCCAATCGACACCATGCCCACGGATTTGCGCGCCCATGTGCGGTATCCGGTCGATCTCTTCCGCATTCAAGCCACGATGTATCGGGAATACCACATGCAGGATGTGCAGGTGTTTTACAATCAGGAAGACCTGTGGGAAATCCCCAACGAAATTTACAGTGACCGCGCCCAGCCGATGGAGCCTTACTACATCATCGTCAAATTGCCGGGGGAACAGCGCGAGGAATTTTTGCTGCTCGTGCCCTTTACCCCGGCCAAAAAGGACAACATGATCGGCTGGTTGGCGGCCCGGTGCGACGGGGAAAACTACGGCGATTTGCTGGTCTATACCTTGCCCAAGGAAAAACTCATCTTCGGCCCGATGCAACTCGAGGCCCGCATCGATCAGCAACCCGACATTTCGCAAAAACTCACGCTTTGGGGCCAACGCGGTTCAGAGGTCATTCGCGGCAACTTGTTGGCCGTGCCTATCGAAAGCTCGTTCCTGTACGTTGAACCCATTTATTTGCAAGCCCGTCAGGAAGCCGAGCAGTTGCAACAACAGGGTTTTGAAGGCGAAGGCGGCGGTCAACCCCAACGCCAGCAGGGACAAGCGCCGCGCCAACTCCAGCAAAGCACGGCCATTCCCGAACTCAAGCAGGTGATCGTGGCCTTTGGCGGGCAGGTCATTATGCGCGACACCTTTGCCGAAGCCCTCAATGATTTGTTCGGCACCGGCGCAGGCCAAACCCTGAGCACGTCGAGCACCGAGCAAACCTCTGCGCCAACGCCAGAACGACCCGCCATTCGCAGTGCGGCGGAATTGGCACTAGAAGCGGACCGGCAATTCCAGCGCGTGCGCGCATCGCTTCAAAAATGGGATTGGACAACCGCAGGCGAGGCGATGAAACAACTCGAACACTCCATCGTGGAATTGAAAAAGACCTTAAAAAAGTAACCCGCGGGTCTCAAAAAAAACATGGATACGAGCTAGACGGGACACCCCTGACTATCGCGTGTATCCATGTTTTTTTGTACGAAGGCGCGCGGTTGTGCGGGAGGGAAAGGAGAATCACAATGGCCGATATATCTTTTGACGAGTTTGTGGACCAACAGGTCGCCAAGGCCAGGCCGTCAACTGACTGGACCCAAGAACGCGACACTTGGATTCGTCATCTCGATCAATTTTACCAGTTGGTCAAGGGATTTCTTCGGAAATACATCGAACGAGACAAGGTGCGTATTGCGTGGACCACAAAGCAAATCAACGAGGAGTACAGCGGAACCTATGAAGTGGACTCACTCGAGGTGCAGATCGGCACGGTCAAAGTTCACTTCGATCCCATCGGGACCAATCTGATCGGCGCCAGAGGTCGCGTGGACATGCACGGGCCGCACGGCACGGTCAAATTTGTTCTCGTTCCGAAAGCCGCTTCTGCTGCCCGCGTCATCGTTCAAGAGACATATATCGGAGCGCGAGATGGATCTTTAGCCGATTTTGTGAACCAAGACTTTGCCAAGACCAAGCCATCAAAGGATGATCCGATACATCCTGGAGAGGAATGGGCCTGGAAAATAGCGACGCGCCCTCCGAACATCAAGTACATCGACCTTAAAGAGGACGCCTTTTTCTCTGCCATCATGGAAGTCGCAAATGCCTAATGCGCGAAGAATCACATTTTCCGGCGAGCACCTCCAACTCGCCCAAATCAATCGGTATTACAGCGACGTGGAAGCATCCGTGAGAACCTACTTTTCCGTTCGCAACGCTCGTATAACCGAGCGATTTGTCGGTTATACGCCGCAGGAATTGGAACGCGAGATGGCCTCTGTTCTCGAAGAACACGCACGGAGCACATCCATGAGCATTTTGGCGGCTTTAGAAGCGGCTTTCCGCATGGACTTTCTACAACGTTGCTATAAAAGACGAAAAGACCCTCTATCAAGGGCCTTTCGAGAAGTACATCTGGAGAAAGGTCAACGGGTGTCGCTAACGGATATTTTTTTTCTTTGGCAACGGCATTTGAATATTTCTCCATCTGTCATTGCAATTCTGGAGCGCGTTTTCAATTACAGACACTGGCTTGCCCATGGTCGGTACTGGACGCCAAAAATTGGTCGGGAGTACGATTATGACGATATCTACACGCTTGCAGAGTCGATATATGACACCTTTCCTTTTGAAGCGTGAGCATCCACAAAATCCGAAGACAAGACGCCTTTGTAAGCCGTGTGCGTTTCTGGGTCGCGGTACATTCGCATGCGATAGCCCGCGATACCAAAGCCCTGAGCCATCCAAAACAACAGCGCGTTTGGATTGTCTCGGCGCACATGGAGGTCTAATTGCCGAATGCCCATCTCGTCGAAATGGACGAATAGCCAGTCCACAATTTTCGTCCCATACCCTTTGCGCTGGTGTTCCGCTATGACGTAAAAGTCGTGAACGCGAGCGATCCCGCCTTCAATTTCAAAAGACACAAACCCTATCGGTTGTTCCTCCATCAGCACCCAATGGGGATGCCGATTGCCGCCCGCCCAAGTAAATATTTCCTCGAAAAACGCATCGCGTGCCGCCGGCGATTGACACGCCGAGGCATGGGGCATCACCTCGCGCCAATACGCCTCGACCATTGCGCGAAATTGCTCGCGTGCCGCAATGGGCACGGGTTCAATGTGAAGATCGTTTGCTGATGTTTCCATCATTATCCAGAGTCAGTTGTCAGTTGTCAGTTGTCAGTTGTCAATGCGAATTAAGAGTTGGATCCATCGCGTACTTGTCCTTTCATGAGGGCGCAACCCTTTCACCCTTAAAGGAAGGACAGTCCCGCAACCGATGACATAGAACCCACCTACTTGGTGGATTCCATGCCGATTGTCATGGCACAATCGGCACGTAGCGGTCAGGCATGTGTAGCCGAAGAACAACTGGCCAGCAAAGGCCGGTGCGCCTCCAAAAAGATGGGGTATTACGGCACCAAACTGCACATGGTCGCACAAGACCGCGAGAACGGCCTGCCCAAAGCAGAGTACATCGGCTTGACAGGCACAGCAGAGCATGACCTGACCGCTTTGCGACAAGTCTTACCCGTTTTGCGTGATGACCACCTCTACGGCGATAAAATCTACGCCGATCAGCCCTTAAAAGACACGCTTAGCAAACAGCAGAACCTGATCTTCGAGACGCCGGTGAAGCGAAAGAAGGGACAAGAAAGCCTGACCGAGGCCGAAAAAGACTTTTCTCGGGCGGTTTCGAGCATGCGACAGCCGATAGCGGCCTTGTTCAGTTGGATTGAACAAAAGACAAACCTCTCGAGGGCGTCTCGGGTACGATCAGAGGATGGCTTACTCGTTCATGTCTTTGGGCGATTGACCGCGGCTTGCTTCTTACTCGCTTTCTACTCTTAATTCGCATTGACAACTGACCTCTAACCTCTGAGACAACCATGAACATCCAAACCCAACTCATCCACGCAGGTGAGGAAACCAAAGCACACGATGGCGCGGTCGCGTTGCCCGTGTTTCAGAGTGCCACGTTTGAACATCGCGGGGATACGCCTTACGACGAGATCAAATACGCACGCCTGAACAACACCCCCAATCACAGGGTCTTGCACGAGAAATTGGCGCGGATTGCAGGCGGGGAAGCGGCTCTGGTCACGGCGTCCGGGATGGCGGCGATCACCACCGCGCTGTTGACCGTGCTGAAAAAGGGCGACCACCTGTTGGCGCAAAATTGTCTCTACGGCGGGACGCACTCCTTTTTGACACGCGATATCGGTGACTTTGGCATTGACGTGGATTTTGTTCCGGGCGATGAACCGAAGGCATGGGAGAAGCTCATGCGGCCCGAGACGCGGGCCATCTATGTGGAGACCATGAGCAATCCCCTACTCGAAGTGGCAGACCTGCCGGGCGTTGTCGCGTTTGCCCGCTCCCATGGCCTCGTTTCGTTGATCGACAACACCTTTGCGTCTCCCGTAAATTTTCGGCCCTTGGAACTGGGCTTTGACCTGTCGTTGCACAGTTGCACAAAATATTTGAATGGGCATTCGGACATCGTGGCGGGCTGTGTGATCGGCACATGCGATTGGGTGACGCGCATCGCGCATCGCTTGAATCTCTTGGGCGGGTGTTTGGATCCACACGCCTGTTTTTTGTTGCTACGCGGGATGAAGACCCTGTGGTTGCGCGTGAAAAAACAAAACGAGAACGCACAGGCATTGGCCGCGTTTTTGGACGCGCATCCGGCCGTGTGCCGCGTGAATTACCCGGGCTTGCCCTGCCATCCGCAGCGCGACCGGGCGAGCGCGCTGTTTGACGGATGCGGCGGGGTGTTGAGTTTTGAGTTGAGGGGCGATAGGCGCGTTGCCGATGGGGTGATCGCGCGCTTGCAACTGCCCATTTCCGCGCCGAGCCTGGGCGGGGTCGAAACCCTGATTACCCGCCCCGCGCAAACCTCCCACGCGGGCTTGACCCCCCAAGCGCGAGCCGCCGCCGGGATTGCCGATGAGTTGATCCGCGTGGCCGTCGGCATCGAAGCCACAGCGGATTTGTGCGCGGATTTCGAGCAGGCGTTGCGAGGCGTTTAGATGCCCCCTGGATCTTCCCCACTACCGGAGACTTATTTTTTGTTAAATTGATTTGATCTTGGCCTCTTGTATCTTATCTGTTGCAAAATCCTTGACGTGACCGCACGACCAGACAGCAAGTTAATAGGCAATCAAAAAAATCACCCGCATCCATAACAGAGGAAAATTAGATGCAATCCATTTATCGCGATCCTTTGGAGATCACAACCACTTGGGAGGAAATCGCCGAAGGGTTTCTTCAGCAGGCCATGAGACAATTTGAATTGGCGTCGCCATTTGTCGATAGAATCATGAAAGCCAAAAGCAAGTTGGAACATATCGGCCCGGGATTGACAAACTTGCTCAATGCAGCGGAACAAGACCAGGAGATCATGGAAATCCTCATGGGGGCGTCGGGATTTACAGAAAAGGCCAAAAGCGCGATTGGTCTCGAAAAAACAAAAAGACTGTTGAGACAGCACCTCAGCGAAAGGGAGCAAGACTTGCTTAAGCAGGATGTGACCGAGACGATTTTGTATCGCTATACCCTGAATTGTGGGGATCAACTCGGAGGCGTCAAGCGCAATGATACGGGTAGGCAAGCCGAGATCAAATTTGGGGAATATCTTTTGAATCGGATGCAGACAAAATATAAATGTGTTGGCGTGAGCTATTTGCCGCGTAGCAGACTTAATTTTTTGAATCTACTTGGGACAGATACCAAAGTGCTTCTTGAAAGCGGGCTGAGTGCTTTGCAATGGCCGGGGCGAGTTCTCGCTTTCAATACGACATGCCCTTTTGTCGGTTCCAAAGGAAATAATATAGATATGATTCTCATAGGAACGCCTAGGACAATTTTCTCACGGATTGAAATGAGGGCATTGCTAAGAGAGGAGGAAAATTACATCCTGTGTGGAGAATTAAAAGGAGGTATCGATCCAGCGGGAGCGGATGAACACTGGAAGACAGCAAGGGCCGCGCTTGATCGAATTGCGAGCAGTTTTTCAACGCATGTGCCCGAATTGATTTTTATCGGTGCTGCTATAGAGGTAGCAATGGCTCGAGAAATTATCGAACGCCTAAAAGAGGGAAAACTGACCGGCGTAGCAAATTTATGCAAACCAAAACAGATTGAAACACTGGTGAATTGGTTGGTCGATCTTTAGATCATTTTTCCCAAACATACACGCATTTTCGCAATTCTGCGCGGCCGTATTTGCCCATCTGCTGGCTGCTATTCCCTTTGCCCGTTCCCAAGACCCAGATGTTTTTGGTAGATAGGCCCGCAGTCTCTGCAAAGTCAGAGAGAATCAGATCGACGGGGATCTCCTCTCCTGCGTACCTGACATTGTCGTTCACCATAGCGACCTTTCCGCCTGACTTGAGCACCCTGCCCATTTCAAATATGACCAAGGCCATTTCGAGGAAGTAATTGGCGACCATGCGCGGGATATTCGCATTGTTCAACTGGCCTTCCCGCTTGTATGTGTTCAGGCAATAGAGCACTTCTTGAAGTGCGTTGTGGTTGTTGAAAGCGGAAACGACCCGTTGAAAAAAGGCTTTGCGTTTTTCGTATTGGGTTTTCAGGGATTCGACCTTTTCTTTGTTTTCGACGGTGCAGGATAGCATTTGTTGTCGCAAGTGCTTGACTTCTGCCTCGCCTCTGTTCAAAAATATTAGTTCGAGCGCGTACGTGCGCGTGTAATCATAGCGGTTGCAATACGGAGGAGAGGTCAAAACAAAGTCAAAACACCCGTCGTCAAATTTGCACAGTTCTTCGAGGCAAGAGCCTTGAATCAGCCGGAGGCGCGGTTCTTTTTTTGCATTTTCCCTTTTGAAAAGATCCATGTCGTCGCAAAGCAGGTCTTCGACCATCAGATTGAGTTGCAGTTGCAGTGCTTCTTTGAATGGATAGACTTTTCCCTTGTCAAATTTCGATTTGACTCGGGTTCGGCCCGCGCGATAATCCCAGCGGAGATACTGACCGTCCTTTCTCGTATAGCTGATTTTTTCTAGAATGCAAAAAGCGGCAAAACGGAGAAACGTTTTGAGGTGAGGGGCTTCAATCTGATTTTCGCAATAGGTTAGATAGCCGTTCAGTTGCGCTTCCGTCTCTTGGGAAAACGCGCCTTCGGTAATCGCGATGTGCTTGATGGGGCTATGGGGTTTGATCGTGGAAAAATCCATGTCGCGGATGGTTTCCATTTCTTTCTGCAACGCTTTCTGTTCCACCTGCTCCGCGGCCTGTCGCGCTTTGGTGATCGCACATCCTACCGGGAGCAACTCAATGCCGGTTGCTTTCCATCCAGACTCCTGCGATGCGAACAGCGCGGTCCCCGTTCCGGAGAACGGATCCAATAACGCGCCGCGTTTTGCTGTCAAGGTGTTCAGGAGATAGTGAACCATCTGCGCGGAGAAGCCCTCTTTGTACTTAAACCACCGGTAATACGGCGTGTTTTTGTTTGCCTGAAAGCTGACGAGGGTTCTGTTGAGTTGGGGATTGTGGGTAATCAGATGCGCGTATTTCTTTTCGAGTAGGTCTCTGTGTGCGGTGTTGTTTTTACAACCCGCGTCTCCTGTCAAGTTAGAATTTGCCATGCTGTTTCTCCATCCTTTAGAACGCCGCGGATTCCTTAATTTCGAATGACAGGATGCGATAAATTGGATGACTCATAAATGCCTCCCTGATGAAGCGGATCGATCATGCTTTGGATTTGATGAACTTGACGCTTTTGACCTCGTGCCGGGCCAGGCGCAGGCCCTTGGTGGTTTTGCCGCGGATCGCGTAGTCCTCAATGTCGAATGCTCCTTCGCGGATGCGCGTGCGGGGTTTGGGTTTGTACGAGACGTGAACCGCGATGTCGCGGTCCGTGGTCAGTTTGAGCACGCGGCAGTCCGGGGGCACGAGTTCGTAGCCCCTGTTCAGGATGAATTTGTCGAGCACACAGCGTTTGATGCAGGGGTACTGCGTGTCCTTCTCCCGGTAGATGATGGTGAACACGCGTTCGGGATCGACAAAGTCGCAAAAGAGCATGCCTTTATCCACGAAGAGGCGATCCGGGGCTTCGTACAGGGAATACGTTCCGGTCTTGCGAATGACGAGCACGCGGTCGTATTGCGACACATCCATGAGCACATTGCCATTGACATTGTAGCCGAGGTACCCGGTCTTTTTGTCGTAGCGCAGTTTGAGGTTGCGCTGCGCCACTTCGCGCACATCCACCCGATCAAAGGTCGCAACTTCGGTGCGGCGAGGGTACTGGTCTTTGTACTGGTCGATCAGGGATTCGAGAAAGCCAATGGCAAAGCCGGTTATGGTGTCGAGATTGGCCTTGAGTTCCCGGAGGCGGGCGCGCATCTCGCGCATCTCGCGCTTGGCTTTGGCGAGGTCGTAGCGCGAAATCCGGCGAATGGGCATTTGCAAGAGCGCGTCGAGGTCTTCATCTTTGACCTTGCGCTTGATCTTCGATTGCAAGGGCAAAAGCCCGTCGCGCACGGCCCGGCGCATGTCGGTCGAGTTGGCAATGTCCTCAATGGCTTGGTAAATGCGGTTTTCGATGAAGACCTGTTCGAGGGTCTTGATGTGCAATTTGTCGCGCACTTGCCGTTGCTCAATTTTGAGTTCCGCGGTGAGAATCTCGACCGTGCGGTCCGCATTGTGCTTGAGTATATCGCTGACCGTGGCGATGTGCGGGCGGTTCTCCTTGATGACCAGGGCATGGGTGCCGATGGCCTGCTCGCAATCCGTGAAAGCGTAGAGCGCGTCCACCGTATCCTTGGCGTGGACGCCTCGGGCCAAGCGAATTTCAATCTCGACCCGCTCGCCCGTGTAATCGCTGATGCCCGCGATTTTGAGTTTGTTTTTGCGCGCGGCGTTTTCAATGGACGCGATGAGGGATTCAGAGGTCGCGCCAAAGGGCAATTCGCGCACGACAATGCGCTTGGGGTTTTGCGTGTCGAGTTTGGCGCGCACGCGCACTTTGCCATTGCCATCCGCGTATTCGGCGACATCGACCGACCCGCCGGTTGGAAAATCCGGAAAGACCCGAAAGGCTTTGCCTTTGAGGTACGCGATTTGGGCGCGCAACAATTCAATCGGGTTGTGGGGCAACACCCGCGTGGTCATACCCGGCGCAATGCCCTCTGTGCCCTGCGCGAGCAACACCGGGATTTTGGCCGGAAACGCGACCGGTTCCCTGTTCCGCCCGTCGTAGGATTCCACGGTCTCGGTGATTTCCGGGTTGAAGAGCACGTCTTTGGCGAGCCGCGTGAGCCTGCATTCGATGTAGCGCGCGGCCGAGGCTTCGTCGCCGGTAAAGATGTTGCCGAAATTGCCCTGCTTCTCGATGAACAGGTCCTTGTTCGCCAGATGAACCAGCGCGCCGTAAATGGACTGGTCGCCGTGCGGGTGATACTTCATCGTCTGCCCCACGACATTGGCAACCTTGTGGAACTTGCCGTCGTCCTGCTCTTTGAGCGCGTGCAAAATCCGCCGCTGCACGGGTTTGAGACCGTCGTCAATGTCGGGAATCGCGCGGTCCTTGACGACATAAGAGGCGTGCTCCAAAAAATACCGGTCGAACAAAGAGTCGATATAAGCCATTGTTTTTCCTTTTTCAAATACGAGAGATCAACTCATGCCCCGTCAAAACCCCTGAACGAAAGCGCGTTTTCAAATCTCGCGTACTGCGCTTCCGCTCGCGTTGTCAACGTTAAGTAGTGGTCATACTCTTGGCGGGCACGCTGGACAAAACGGACGCGTTCAGCGATGGGGAGTATGGGGATGCGGATTTTCTCCATGAATGCTTTGGTAATGCCACCTTGGGCACCGCCCGATATTTCGCGGATGATTTGTCGTTGTCCCAGATGGGATTTCAAAAAGAAGAACACGTAATCGGTATTGCGTTTTTTCGCTTCAAATCCATCGCCTTGAATATCCTCATCACCGGGAAGCACAGCACTGACCGAGAATTTGAAGATATGCTCGCTAATCAAGCACCGATCCATCTCGAAATCCGAAGGTATCAATCCAACTTTACCCGTCGTCGCACCATCTTTGGCGACGAGGATGTCCATGGGGCGAACGCCTGCTTTAGCCCAATTGGACTCAAAAAAATCCTCGTCGGCGTACGCGAGGTCTTCCAGCGTCAATGTCCCGTGCGGCGTGATATTGCCCACCAACAGGATAGGCACTGTCCCAATGCTGTATTTCGCACCCCCTTGCGGAGATTTTCCACTTTGAATCGGCGCTTCCACAACGGATTTGAGCAAATGAACCGGGTGCGGAATGTTCTCAAATTCCCTATCTATGATAGGCCCCAAGTAATGGTAAAGCGGATCGAGTCGCTTCATTCCCATTATATCGCGTCTAAAAACGCGCACGATATTCTCATCGAGTGATCCGGTCTGGTCTCGAAAATGGGCCACCAGACCGGGCAAGTCATTGCTGTCGGGCCGCGCAGTTGCGTCGTAGCCGATGCGTTTGGCTATTGCCATGAACATCGGATAATCGGCGGCCCTGTCCATCTCCCTCGTCCACTTTCGCGCAATGACGATACTCGTCTTTATGCCAGAACCCGCCATGCGAAATGCATAATGGGGAAGCGAAATAATGGCGATGATTTGAAAATGCGCCAACAGGTAGTCCCGAACCCGCCTGTCCGATGGATTGGACAAAATGCCATCGGGCAACACGATGCCCAACTTGCCTCCCGGCCGCAAAAACCGCGTACATCGCTCGATGAACAACAATTCGGATTTCGCCGAAGACCTGCCCTGTGCGAGCACGTAGTCGTCCAAGTCCGCCCGTCCAAGTTGGTCGCGTTGTCCGCGCATGACTTGGTTGCCGAACGGGGGGTTCGTCAAAATCATAGAGAAAACGCCGTCTTTGATCTCGTCATGGGCAAATGCGTCGTCTAATGCCGTGTGATTTTCAATATTCGTATGCCCATCTTCATTGATAACCATATCCATCATAGCGATTCGCGCTATCCGCTCATTGATTTCTATGCCGTAAATGCGCCGTTGGGCAAAATTCTTTTTCAAGTTCAAGATCGTCGCCTCATCGCCTGCGTAATCGATCTCGATTTTTTGGAAGATCCGCTTCATAGCATAGATCAAAAAGCCACCGCTTCCACAGGAAGGATCGAGCAAGAGGTCGTCATCCGTAGGTTCGATGATATCCACGAGGCAATCCACGATTTCGCGCCGGGTAAAGTACTGCCCCAATCGCCCGCGGAACACATTGCCGAGAAACTGCTCGAAAGCCCTGCCCTTCGCGTCTGGATCCGTGCGGCGCAATGAAACCCGTTGCAACAGTTGCACGACCGTTGCGATTTTCTCTGGCTCGGCTTCGATATCCGCGACGAATATCCCAGGAGTGTGTTCCCGCGCTTTTTGGTAGCGATCACGCACGCGCTGCGCCACCATGATGCCCGTCTCATTTTTTCCCCATTGAAAATCGTAGGCTTCGCCATTCCGCGTGCGTTGCTCATCGTGTAATTTGGCAAACAGGAGCTTGCTCATTTCGTCGAAGGATTCGGTGGGGTCCGACTTGCCCCCCGACCACAAGACATTGTGACACTGATTGAAGATGCGATTGAGTTCTGCAGCGTTGACCTGTGTGAGATCGCTATCGCTGGAACGGTAATACCGGTACTCGGGCGTGTCGCCGTAATTGGACGGAATATCGGCGATGATATTCTCATCGCGCTCCAAACCGCCATATCCGCGCACGCGCCAGTGCTTTCTCGGCGATACCGCGTCTTCATAGACCGCGAACTCTGAGGCAAGCGCGTTCGCATACCCAAACAACTGCTCCCTTTTCTGGGCGCGCTCCCTTTCGGTGATATGAGGGGCCGCTGTCTCTATGGTAATATATGGGTCTTTGCGCCCATCATCCTTGAAGACGACCACATCCGCCCAATGCTTGGGCGTCCGACTGGGAATGGCGACTTCCGTATCCAAACGTCGGGGAGAATATTGATAGTTGAAAATCAAGTCGAGCACAATGCCCGCACGCACTTTCTCCTCCGGATCGCTCCAAGCGTACTGCTTCTCCTTCCCAAGACGATACGTAATTCTGTCTTCTGCCTCGTCAATGGCGATAATGTTTAACTCACACCCCTTTTCGATCAAACCAACTGACGGATTCATAAAACAATTCCTCCGTTCACTCGCCACTTTCAGCGGTGTGTCGCAACGTTAAAAATACCTCTTTGAGCGTTTGGCTAACAGCCGAATCTGGCTCATTCAATACCAACGCTTGGTAGGCATTGAGATAGTCAATGCGGATGCGGTGGAACAAATGCAGAAAATGTCTCAAAAATCCCATACAGTCGAGAATGGCGATTTCGGTTCCGTCGGTCTTCTCGTAGAATGTCGCCGCATATTCGGCTACGATGGGATCGATAACCTCCGTCGTCACGAACAGGTAATTATGGATTTTATGCGATGCTCTGGATAGTTTGATCACTGCGGCGTCAATATCGTCCTGTGTCACGCGCTTCATCTTCATCTCGAATACAGTGACAACATCATCCTCGCCGATCAGACAAATTTCCACATCACCCAATGACCCGGTTTGCAAATCAGCGGCAGTGTGTGGGTTGAGCGGCAGCATGCTTTCAGAAAGGCGCGTACCCGCCGCTTCGTACGCAGCCGCCACGACCAACACTGGTAAACGACTTGCGTTTTTACAGGCGAGGTGTTGGTCGATCAGCGTCACAATAGCCTCAGAGGACAAGGGCAAAGCACCCTCGGTTCGCGCCAATGCGTTTAGCAACGAGTTCATGCGCGCCAGCTTTTCATCGCGCATCAGTAGCAAAACACGTACGGTCTCTACAAACAACACATCGGCGGCGATATTTTGCACAAACACATCTTCGAGAAGTTCGAGCGTCTTTTCGTACAATTTGCGCGGCCTGCCGATCAACTTTCGATCAGTGGTCAAGGGATGATCGATATTCCGCAGTGTCGGCGTGAGAAATGCCGTGGTGACATTGACGGGCAAGCGGTGTTCGCTGATGAACTTAGTCAAAAACCGCTCATCATAGGTACGACCCGAAAAGCTATCCGCATCGCCGATCTCGGTATATGGTTTGCGCGGATCGACAGCGGGATTGTCGAGTTTTCCAAGCAAACAGGACATGAGCAAACGCGCACCGGCGCGGTTACTCAGACATCGACACACATAATCCGCCCGCTCTCTTATGACGGGGTCGGGAATCACAGTGGTGTTCAAAGTTGCCACAGCGCGTTCGTAAATGTCGCGCAAAATTTCTTCGGGATTCATTCAAACAGTCCCATTTGTTTTTGCGGGTCGTAATTCGTCCAAAGCACTTCTTGGCGCGTGCCTTTGGTGGAGTGAATGGTTTTGCGATGCCCCAGAGTTTTGAACCATTTTCCCGGCTCGAACAGCGCGTCCATAAGGGGATGGGCATAGCCGGAAACCGCGACCATGCCGTTGCACGCATTGACGATTTCCGCAAATTCCCGGTGCTGAGTTTCATCCATCTCAAATCCGTACGCCTTCGCATCGCCCCGAGTCGCATGCAAGTACGGGGGATCGCAATAGAACAAGGTCTGCGGACTGTCGTAAAGGCGAATCACATCGCTTGCAGGTCGGTTGTCGATCTGAACCCGCAACAAGCGTTGGGCAATGTCGTGGAGTGCATCTACGCCGCCGAGCCAGCGCGAAACCACGCCCGACATGCCGGCGCGGCTCGTATTTTTGCAATTCGCCCAACGCCCCAGCGACGCGGTTTGGGCAAGCCCGGTTCGGGTCTGTCGCGCTTTGACGTAAAAGCGTCTGGCCCGCTCGACATCGCCGATGCCATTTTGGGGCGCGTAAATCGCGCGATAATATTCTTCTCGGGAAAATGGCGTCAACGCAATGGCCCGGATCAATTCTTCGTGCTGGTCGCGCAACACGCAAAAAAAGTTGACGACCTCCCCGTCGATGTCATTGTACGTTTCAACAGGAGATGGCACCCGATTGAGCAACACTGCCCCGGATCCGGCAAAGGGCTCGCAATAGTGATGGCACTTTGGAAGCAGGGGAAGTAGCCAGTCCAAATGTGAAAACTTGCCCCCGTACCATCCAAACACGATCCGCCGCCGGCTTCGGGTATAAACGACATGGGCACTTTCCGTCGGCACCTCGTCCAAAAATATCGGCGATGTGCTTTTCTTTGCCATAACGTTCACCATCAAATCAAATTTTTCACGATGTAATCCCTGCGATCAGGCGTGTTTTTGCCCATGTAAAATGCGAGGGTATGGGGAATGGTGGCGAGGCCGCGCACGCCCACTTTGATGAGGCGCGTGTCCGGGCCGATGAATTGCCCGAACTCGCTCGGGGAGATTTCCCCCAATCCCTTGAAGCGCGTGACCTCGGGGTTTTGCAGCGCGCCCATGGCAGTGTCGCGTTCTTTTTCGCTGTAACAATAGCGCGTCTCCTTGCTGTTTCGCACGCGAAAAATGGGCGTTTCGAGAATATAGACGTGCCCCGAGGTGACGAGCTCTTCAAAGTAGTTGAGAAAGAACGTCATCAGCAAATTGCGGATGTGGAAGCCGTCGTAGTCCGCATCCGTGGCAATGACCACCTTGTTGAACCGCAGATTTTCAACCGCGTCTTCGATGCCCAACGCGGTCATGAGATTGTAGAGTTCGGCGTTTTTGTAGATCGCGGCTTTGGTCTTCCCAAACACGTTGAGGGGCACGCCCTTGAGGCCGAAAATCGCTTGGGTTGCCACGTCGCGCGCCGCGACCATCGACCCGGCAGCGGATGGCCCTTCGGTGATGAAAATGGTCGATTCGTCGCCGCGGTCTTTGTCGCCCTTGTGGTATTTGCAATCCTTGAAGTGCGGGATTTTGATCGCGACTTTGCGCGCGGCTTCTTTGGCCTCTTTCTTGACCGCGTTGAGTTCTTTCCGCAACTGCTCGTTGCGGTCGATCTTGTCCTGAAGGATGCGCGCTGCGGTGGCGTTTTTGTGGAGAAAATCCACGACCGCGCTGCGCGTTTCCGCCACGATCCACGACCGCACTTCGGTATTGCCGAGTTTGTTTTTGGTCTGCGATTCGAACACGGGTTCTTTGAGCTTGACCGCCACCGCGCCATTGATGGACTCGCGCACATCCACGCCGCTGTAATTCTTCTTGTAAAACTCGTTGACGCCTTTTAAGACGCCCTCCCGAAACGCGCTTTGATGCGTGCCGCCGTCGCTGGTGTATTGCCCGTTGACAAACGAGAAGTGATTTTCCCCGTAGTTGGACGTGTGCGTAAAGGCAAATTCGAGATATTGCCCCTTGTAATACGCGGGTTCGTACAGCGCGGCATCATCGACCTCGCGGTTGAGAAAATCGAGCAGGCCGCGCTTGGACGTGAATTTCTGGCCGTTAAAAATCAGCGTCAGCCCGCTGTTGAGACAGGCATAAGTCCACATGCGGCGTTCCACGTATTCAAAATTGTAGTCGTACGCGTCGAAAATTTTCGGATCCGGCGCGAAAATAAAAAGCGAGCCATTGGGTTCGCGGGTTCTGCCCATCCGTTGCGCCACGAGTTCCCCGCGTTCAAACCTGGCCTCGGCGTATTTGCCGTCGCGATAGGCCACCACGCGAAAGTCGGTCGAGAGCGCGTTGACCGCTTTGGTGCCCACGCCGTTGAGGCCCACGCTGAATTGAAACACGTCGTCGTTGTACTTGGCACCGGTGTTGATCACGGAAACGCATTCGACAATTTTGCCGAGCGGAACGCCGCGCCCATAGTCGCGCACGCTGACGCGGTTGGCATTGATCGTGACGTCGATTTTTTTTCCGAACCCGGCGATAAATTCATCCACGGCATTATCCACGACTTCTTTGAGCAAAACGTAAATGCCATCGTCCGGATCTGCACCCGATCCGAGCCGGCCGATGTACATGCCAGTCCGCAAGCGGATGTGCTCGAGCGATGACAGGGTTTTGATTTTGCTCTCGTCGTAATTGTGCGCGCCATTGCTGCTGGCTTTGGATTGGGAGAGCAAGTTGAGTTGGGCAGATTTCGAGGTGCGCGATTTTGTTGACAGTGCCATAGCAGATCCCTTACCCTGATGGGCATGTGGGGAAGGTGAAGTTGTGGGAAAGGGGAAAAAGAGCGTACGACAGGGGCGTCAGAAGTGGTATAATATAGTGAATTTTTGTGCATCTATCAAGGGCTATTTAGAAGGAGTCGATATGCAAAACGTACTGTTCATCCTCACGGACCAATGGCCTGCGTGGGCATTTGGGTTTCGCGGGGCGGATATTCCCACGCCGAATATAGATCGGCTGGCGGGTACGGGCACGGTCTTTACCCAGGCGTTCACGTCTTGTCCGCTTTGCACGCCTGCGCGGGGCACCTTGCTCACGGCGCGATGGCCGCATCAAACCGGGGTGTACGACAACCAATCCGTGGGCTATTCGCTTCAGGAATCCATGCCGCTGGAGCAAAAGACATGGATCGACGAAGCTGTCCGCCTCGGCTACCGCGTCGGCTACTACGGCAAGTGGCACCTAGGGCACATCAATCCGGAAACGCGCGGCGCGCATGGCTTTGATCCCCATGTCGAAATCCGATCAAAACCCTACGACCCGCAAACGA
Organism: Candidatus Latescibacterota bacterium; assembly: GCA_965204745.1. GTDB lineage: Bacteria > Latescibacterota > UBA2968 > UBA2968 > UBA2968 > VXRD01. The sequence goes on along the minus strand of OZ242010.1, from coordinate 4,941,969 downwards.
GCGACCACGCGTACGAAAAAACCGTCGCCCAATACGCCAAACAAACCGAGCGACTCATCAGAGGGCGCGCGCCGTTTTGGGGGGATTCGCCTCAGCCAAAAGAGCACCTCCAACCCTTCCCCACGGTCGACCGAGGCGTCGCATTTCTCGAGGCCTGGGCGCGGGGCGACCAAAGCGCGCCCTTCTTTCTCACTGTATCCTCTGCGCCGCCCCACTTCCCGCATCACCTGCCGGAAGACTACGTCGAACTCGCCCGTGACCTCCGCAGGCGCGTCGTTCTGCCGGCGAATTTGCGCGACAACTGCGCGGGCCGTCCGTGGTTTCACGCGACCCCGTGGTGGGGGTGCATGGACACCTCGCCCTTGGACGATGAAGAATGGAAAACCGTCATCGCCTATTCCCACGCCCACATCGCGTTGGTCGATGAAGCCATTGGCCGCGTGCTCGACGCCATCGACCGCCTCGGCCTCGCGGATTCGACCGCCGTCGTTTTCGCGTCTGACCACGGCGACATGGAAGGCGCGCACAATCGGTTTGACAAAGGCGCGTATTTTTACGAGGAAGTCTGGCGCATTCCCCTCATCATCCGCATGCCCGACGCGGTGCCCGCGACCCAAGATGCGTTTGTCTCGTTGCTCGACATCGGCGAGACCCTGTTTTCGCTGATCGGAGCGGAATCCCCTAGTGACCAACCGCGCGCGGGCCGCGATCTCCTTCCCCTCGTCGGCGTGACCACGCGCCCATCCGGCTGGGACCAAGTGGCTTACGGCGTTTATTACCGCTACAACGGGTACAGCTTTGAGGTGCGTGCGATTCGCAATGCGCGGTACAAATACGTGTGGAACCCGCAAGCCACGGACGAATTTTACGACCTCCAGACCGATCCCCACGAAATGAAAAATCTCAGCGGGCAACCGCAACCATCCGATCCGGAAAACGACCTGCGCGATCAACTCCTGGCGTGGCTGTGCGGCATTGGCGACGATCTGCCCGACCGCCTCGACCGCCTTCCACCCGCCGGCAGCATCATCGCAACGGGCAAACAGGGGCCCTAACATGAAACAAACGCTTTCTCTCGACGGTACCTGGTCCGTCATCTTCGATCCCGACAACCAGGGCCAGATGCACGACTATCGACATCGGGAAAATTTTCACCGCCACCCGGACATTGTCCAGGTCGCGGTGCCCGCGTGTTTGGAAGAATTTGTGCGAGACTACGAAGGCGTGGCGTGGTACGGCAAAATCGTCACCTTGCCCCAGAGTTGGCGCGGCAAAACCGTTCGCATTCGCTTCGAGGCGGTCAATTACCGCGCAGAAGTCTGGGTCAATGGCGAGGCCGCTGGCGCGCACGAAGGGGGCTACACGGGATTTGAGTTGGAAATCGGCGACTTGCTCACAGCCGGGGAAAATTTCATCGCCGTGCGCGTGGTCACGCCGATCATCACCCGCGATGTGGTCATCGACGGCTTGGGCCGCGACCACATGCCGCACTGGCGCGGGGCCATTGCCGGAGGCATCTGGCAACCCGTGTCCCTCATTGCCACTGGCGCGATTTTCGTCGCGGATACATTTGTCAGCACGGACATCGCCACCGGTGTTGCGACCCTTACTAGCACATTTCAGAATCGGGCGATGAGCATCCAAACCGCCGAGGTCGAATGGACGATCACGCCGTTTGGCGGCGAGACCCCGGTCGCTTCAGCAAAGAAAACCCTGGTCCTCAACCCGGGCAGCACGCAACGCGCAGAGACCGTCGCGGTTGACGACCACAAACTCTGGGATCTCGACGATCCCAACCTCTACGTGGCGACAATAACCGTCGCGGTCAACAACGCGCAATCCGACCGCGAGGAAACGCGCTTTGGCTTTTGCGCGTTCACGGTAGCGGGCAAGCACTTCTACCTCAACGGCAAAAAACTCATCCTCAAAACCGCGTTCAACGAGGCGTTTTATCCGCATTCCCTCGCCTATCCCCGAGACGTCGAATTGCTCAAAAAGGAATTTGCCCTCATCAAAGCCGGCAACCTCAACACCATCCGCCCGTGGCGCAAGCCCCAGCCCAAAATCGTGTATGACCTCGCCGATGAATTAGGCGTCCTGTTTGTGGGCGCGCTCCCGGTCGAGTGCATGGGCCATTGGCCGCAGATCACGCCCGACACCGGGCGGCGCATTGAAAACGAAGCCATCGAAATGGTCAAGCGCGACCGCAACCATCCCTGCATCGCCATGTGGGAAATGTTCAACGAGATCCTCCGCGACGGCCTCAAACGCCTCAAACACAGCGTCTCCCTCAAGGTGCGCGATCTGGATCCCACGCGCCTGATCATCGACGAAGCCGGCGGTTTTGCCGACGGGTGTAGCGTTTATCTGCCCGGTGCCTATGAACCGACCACCATCAACGACGTCCACAACTACCCAGGCGCGCCCATGGCACAGGAAAATTACGACCACCTGCTCGCGCTGGGCAAGACCGAAGCCGAACGCAAACGCCTAAGGTTGCCCCTCGGGCAATTTACCAACAGCAAAATTCAGCCGGATTTGCTGACCAATATTTCAGAACTCGGTTATGGCAGCATCCCGGACCTCGAGGCCAATTTTGAGCAGTACAAAAAAGAAGGCAATCCGATCACCCCGGATTACCGCATGCACGAGCGGCTGTACCGTTCCTATCGCTCGGTCTTTGCCGAAACCGGCGCGGATCGGGTCTTTCCCGATTTTCGCGCTTTTGTCGAAGCGTGTCAGGCAGTCCACGCCACCGGCAACAAACTCATGGCCGAAGCCTGTCGGATCAACCCCGATATCGCGGGCATTGGCATCCACGCGCTCAACGACGGGGACTGGGTGCTCGGCGCGGGCCTGATCGACAATTTCCGCAATCCCAAAAAACCCTATTACGCCATCAAAGACGTGTTCGCGGACCACTACATCGCCATCCGGCCGAGCGCGCAAAATGTCTATGCCGGCGACCGCGTGCAAATTCTGCTCACGTCTGTCAATGACCGAGAAGCCATCCGGGGCCACCTCTCGCTCCGCGCAACCGATGGCAAGGGTCAAACGCGCTTGGACATCGGCGAACAGATCGCCGCGCCCCACGGCATTGTCGATTTGGGCACTTACGACCTCGACGCCGGCAACTCGGCGGGCAAATGCGCTATCGAACTCGTCTTCGCACCTGCCGATGCCCCGCCAGTCCAAAACCAGTCCAGCATTTACGTCTTGGACAAATGCGAAGTGCCTGATGCGCCCGTCGCGCTGATCGACATGAACGGCGCCTTGGGCCGGCATGTGCCCCGCGCGATGGCCTTCTCGCCCCAAACGCCCGTTGAACAGCGCGTTTTGGTCAATCTCAACGGGTGGAACGGTCGCCCCGATGCGCGGTTCCGAGAACTCGCCGCATGGGTGGCGCGCGGCGGCAATGCCCTCTTTCTCAACCTGCCGCCATTGCCCCTTCTCAAAATGCGAGAACGCGAAGGGCGCATGTATCGCTTTGTGGAACGCGACGCCATTCTCCCATTCGCGCTCGTGCTCTACTCTGCCAAAGGGCTGTGGACCCCGTGTAGCCATGTGGTCAAAGACCATCCGTTTTACGACGGCCTGCCATCCAACTGCCTGATGGGACAGGAATACCGCGATGTCGTTTCCCGATGGTCCATCGTCGAACCCAAAAGCGACTGGATCTGCGGCAACATCACCTACGACTGGTACGCGGGCCTCAAGCACAAGCAAAATTACTTGGGCGTGACCGCCGCGTTCCACGGCGCCAACCTGACGCAGATCGCGCATGGGCAGGGCGCGTACACGCTGTGCACGCATCGCATTGTGGAAAACTTGGGCAAAGACCCGGTGGCCGACCGCCTGTTCAGCAACTTGCTTCGGTGAAGGATTCGGCACGAGCGTGGCGAAGTGGACTGACCATTGACCTTTCGGGCACAATTTGGGCAATTTTTTGTTGTAATATCAGGCTCATATTGTTATCTTAATCGCGCACAATAAAAAATATATGTATACCCCCATAAATTCTGATAGGAGTTCAACATGGTGAAACCTAAAATGCAATTTGACATGGATCTTTTGACACTGTGGGATTTGCTTGGCGGACGCCTGTTCAACATTCCGTCGTATCAAAGGTCCTACAGTTGGGGACCAGAGCATCGAAAAAATTTGTTTGACGATATTCGGAAAAGCTATTCAAAAGAAAAAACTCCACATTTTATGTCCACCGTCGTGGGATTGAGTCAAGGTATAGAGGAAATTAGGACCAACCAGTATGAAAGAATTGATATTGTGGATGGACAACAGCGAATTACGACATTGATATTACTTTTTAAGGCGATTTCAAAGGCACTAGACCGTTCAATTGTAGAAGAAAAAGCAACTGGCGAGGAAATTGATAAAATTCTGGTAAAACCGAATGGCGTGACCATCTTGCTTTTACGAACCCATGATCAAAGCGAACCCTTTATCGACTATATCAGGTATAAAAAATATAATAGCGATCCTAATTCCGCAGAAATATTAGCTGACCTTCAACTCCTCTTGGCTATAAAAGAATGTGAGGATTTTGTAAAACACTGGAAAGACGAGGGGAACTCTCTTATGGATCTCTGTACACATCTCAAAAATCAACTACTCTTCATCTTTTTTTTAATCAATGATGAAGGATTGGTGTACTCGGTCTTCGAAGTGCTAAACAGCAGAGGGTTACCAGTCTCTTGGTTTGACCGTCTTAAAAGTATGCTGATGGCAGTTGTATTCGATCAGAAAGATGATAGTACGACTGATGATACGATTGCTGAAATTCATCGTCTCTATGCTGAAATGTACAGAACTATAGGATTACGCTGGGGACTAAGTACCGAGTCGCTTCGCTTCGCCGCCACTTTACGCAGTGACAGTTCTCCGAGCCGCTCGCTGAGTGAGGAAAAAGCTGTCAAACTTTTATTTTCGCAGTCCAAGGATAATTCGGATAGCGTAATTAAGACTGCGAGATGGATAAAGTCTGTCACTGAGGCAGTAGATAAGTTGACAAAAGACCATCGGAGAAATGCAGTTACAGGGATAGTACAGGCAAGGTTGGTTGCTGTTGCGATAAACCTTCGTTCCGATCTAGAAAATCAGAAGGCCGAGTTACTTCGTCGCTGGGAGAATGTCACATTTCGAATTTACGGTCTATATAGTAAGGATGCAAGAACAGCGGTCGGAGACTATGTAAGGCTTGCATGGAAAATCGAGAACAAGCAACTGCCTTTTGATGACATTATGAAAGGACTATCGGATATAGGAAAAAGATATCCTCCCGATAAAGCTGCTACGGAACTCGAAAAAAGAAACTGCTACGATTGGGGAGAATCATTGCGCTACTTTTTCCGTCGGTATGAAGAATACTTAGCGAAGAAGTCTGGGCAGGACTTCAATAATGAACAGTGGAACCGCATTTGGGAAGCTAGCGTCGGTAAGTCAATTGAACATATCCAACCCCAAAGCACTGGAAGGAAGGATGTCCATTGGCTGGGTAATCTTATGCTACTCCCTCCTGGGCTAAATTCCAAGCTGGGCAAAAAGAGACCAAAGGAGAAGGCTAGTAAATACGAGAAAACGGGACTTTTGATCGCTCAGGAGGTTGCAAAGCAGATTTCTACTCATGGGAAATGGACGGAGGACATGGTCATAGAACGAGAAAAAAAATTGATCGAATGGGCGGCACAAGAGTGGGCGGATTGTGGAGGTATCAAAAATGGGCAAACAACGAGCAAGACCTGATACTCCGAACAACAGCACTGCTAACGCATCGGGAGATCAGGCGAAAACCCCGGAAGTCCTTGTAGCTACTCCCGATACCCATAGCGAGATAAAATTTCCCCCCCTACGCCTCATAAAAGAGGCCGATGAGAGGAAGGGTAGGTAATACTAGCGGATCGCGATCAAGCTACCTGTACGAAAGTTGGATTGACCTATATCACGAGCACGCCCTGGCATTTTGAGATGCCAGGGCGTTTTTTTGTACGATTGCCATTGCTGTTTTGGTGCTTGGTGTTCCGTCGATTCGTTCAGCCCATTCCCTTTGTGAACACTTTGCCTTGAATGATTTTGTGCGCGGCTTGACCGCCGTACATTTTGAACCGCGCAAATGCCTGTCCGCATTTTGGGCAGTGCATGTCGCCGCGGGTATGGTCTTCGGCGATGCGATCTAACATGCACTTCACCAACCGACCGCGGCCGCCTTTGCGGTATTTGTACAGCAGGCTCTTGCATTTCGCGCAGCGGATCGAAATGGTCCGAATGTCTTTGCGTGCCATGAGAAAATCGAGCGTTGAGGGTTTCGCGTATCAATAGCAACACACATGATAATCCCGCCATAGCGGATTGGCAAATCCAACCATGCGTTTGACACCCCTAAGCGGCCGTGGTATATTACGCATATTTCAACAGGGAGACAGCATGGCGATAGCACAATCCGATCCGAAAATCCAACCGACCGAATCGCCGCGCATCACCGGGCGATCCATCCTCCTCGGCCTGTGTACCGCAGGCGCGATGGCATACTCACAAAACGTCCTCGAAATCGTGCTCCACGCCGGGTCCTTGGTCAAATCCAGTTTTCCGGTCGCCCTGATCCTGGGCTTCCTCTTGTGGGTCATCATCAACATGATCATCGCCCGCGTCGCGCCGCAAGCCGTGCTCACGCGCCATGAAATGATGGTGATCTTTGCCACGATGTGGATCGTGGGCATGATGCCCGGCGTGGGTTGGATGGGCTACTTCATCGGCGCGTTGCCCGCGCCGCATTTTTTTGCGTCTCCAGAAAACCGCTGGGCCGAGTTGTTTTTGGACGAACTGCCCGCGTGGGCCTTTCCCGAACCCACGCCGTGGATCGTGGATCGGTTCTATTTTGGCTTGCACACCGGCGAATACGTCCCCTGGACCGGTTGGATGCCGTCCGTCTTGTGGTGGTTTTCCGGCGTGTTGGCCTTTATGGCCGCGGGGTTTTTTGTCATTGCGATCTTTCATCGGCAATGGGCAGATGCCGAGCGTTTGACCTACCCGCTCGTCAATTTCCCGATGGATCTCATGGAGGGGTTTGGCGAAGGCCGCGCATTGCCCAAAATTTTCCGCGATCCGATCTTCTGGGCCGGCTTTGCCTGGACCGCGGGCATTATCGGGTGGAACATCATCAACTTTTGGTTTCCCAATGTGCCGCGCATCACGCTCTTCGACAGCATCAACACCAAGTCCATGACCATAGCACAGAATTTTCCGCCCGTGTATTTGCGCGTCTTGCCCTTGGTCATCGGCCTCGGCTACTTGTGCAGTTTGGACTTGTTGTTCAGTTTCTGGTTCTTCGGCCTGCTCGCCGTGGTCAAAATGGGGGTCGTCAATCGCACCGGGTTCACGGTCGGCTTGGAGGGGCAGGTTGCCACGGGCGGCGAGATCGTCAACTTGGAAAGCCACGGCGCGATGACGGTCTTGGTCGTCTGGTCCGTGTGGATCGCGCGGCGACATCTCGTGCAGGTGGCGAAAACCGCCTGGCATGGCAGACGCGGCGACGGCCCCATCTCCTACCGCTTTGCCGTCGTCGGGCTGATCTCGTCCGCGCTGTACCTCTGCTGCTTTTTCATGGCCTTGGGCATGTCCCTTTCCCTCGCGCTCGTCCACTTGCTGTTGATGTTCATCGCGTATTTTGCGACCTCCAAATTCATCGCGGCCAGCGGGTTTGGGTATCTCTTTCCGGTGTGGATCAAGGGATCGGGCTTTGTCAACGCCATCCTCGGCACAGCCACCCTTTCCACGCGCGAAATGACCGCCATGCACTTGGTCAACAGCAGCCTGTTCTACGGCGGCGGACGCATTCAAACCATGCAGGTCTTGCCCCACCATCTCAAGGCAATGGACGACGTGCCCGCGGACCGCGGCAAACAGTGGACCACCAGCGTGGTCTTCATCGCGTTCACGATGGGCTTTTTCGTCTGCGCCGCCACCATCATCTACTACTGCTACCGAGACTCCGCGCTCTTTCTGCGTTCCTGGACCCTGTGGGAAGGCCCCTTGGGCATCTTCGGCGGGATCGGGCGCGCATTGGGCGAAACCGAAAAAACGTCTTTTGACCCGCAAAAACTCGGCATCTGGTTCTTGGGCGCGGGCATCGCCGCACTGCTGGCCGGTCTGCGGACGTGGTTCCCGTGGTGGCCCCTGCACCCCTTGGGCTTGGCGTTTCAATACACCACCGGCCCGCGCTACTACGCCCTGAGCATTCTCATGGTGTGGGCGGCCAAACTCCTCATCGTCAACTTGGGCGGCCCCCGCCTATACGAACGCGCAAAACCCTTCTTCTACGGCACAGTCATCGGCTATTGCACGGGCATCGGCGTCGGCATGGTGATCGACTTGATCTGGTTCCCCGGCGCTGGGCACGGGTTCCACAATTTTTAATCCGCCACATAAGAACGCGGATTGAGCCATGCACTATCCATTAACTCTCTCCTCAATCCGCTCGCGGATATCCGCGGCCACCTCGAGCATTTCTTTCGGCGCGCGAACATCCTCGCCCATCCGCTGGCGCAAGGCGATAATGAGCGGCATCAAAGCACCTTCTTTCTCTCCATCCTCCGACAGAATCTCGACGAGATCGCGATCCGAAACTCCACTTGCGATCAAGTCGATCACGCGCCACAGCATCTCACGCATCATCGTTTCATTGCCCGGGACAAACGCGGCATACATCGAGCGGAACGCATCCATGGCGGCAGGGCGTTTCTCTTGACCGAGCAGTGCCTTCGTTCTTATCCACCGCGCCCGCCATTTGAAAGTAATTTCGTCGTCGTCAATCAAGGCCCCGAACCTGCGTTCGAGTTCGTCGCTCGTATGCAGAGCCTCTTCGCCGATACCGAGTTGGATTTGTGCCTCACCCTTGTCAGACAATGCGGTGGCGATTAGTCTCTGGAGTTCCGGCATGTCGCTATTTCCAAAACGCTTGACCACCTCATCCCAAAGCGCAACCGCCGCCTCGAGATTCCCACGTTGCCCGCATGCAATTCCCTTATTGACCAATGCCTGGGCGATCCATTCTTGCAGTTCTGGCTCGGTGCTATTTCCAAAACGCTTGACCACCTCATCCCAAAGCGCAACCGCCGCCTCGAGATCCCCGCGTTGCCCGCATGCAATTCCCTTGATGACCAATGCCTGGGCAACGCCCAACTGGAGTTTTGGCTCGGTGCTATTTCCAAAACGCTTGACCACCTCATCCCAAAGCGCAACCGCCGCCTCGAGATCTCCGCGTCGCCCGCATGCAAGTCCCTTGTTGACCAATGCCTGGGCGATCCATTCTTGCAGTTCTGGCTCGGTGCTATTTCTAAAACGCTTGACCACCTCATCCCAAAGTGCAACCGCCGCCTCGAGATCTCCGCGTCGCCCGCATGCAATTCCCTTGATGACCAATGCCTGGGCAACGCCCAACTGAAGCTCCAGTACGTCGCTATCTCCAAAGCGTCTGATCACCTCATCGTAGAGCGCAACCGCCGCCTCGAGATCCCCGCGTTGTCTGCATGCAACTCCCTTGTTGACCAATGCCTGGGCGATCCATTCTTGCAGTTCTGTCTCGGTGCTCTTGCCAAAACGCTTGATCACCTCATCCCAAAGTGCAACCGCTACCTCGAGATCCCCGCGTTGCCCGCATGCAATTCCCTTGTTGACCAATGCCTGGGCGATCCATTCTTGCAGTTTTGGCTTGGTGCTATTTCCAAAACGCTTGATCACCTCATCCCAAAGCGCAACCGCCGCCTCAGTTTCGCCCTGTTTCGAATGTGCAAGTGCCTTCATAGTGAGTAATGAAGCGACAATCAGATCCGGTACTTGCGGCGAATCTGCACTTTGAAAAGAAAAAAAATCGTTTATGATTTCGATAACTTTCTCGAAGTTGCCCTCGCCGAATGCTATCGCGATCTCATCGACAAGTCGCTTGACCTTCCCGTCGTTGAGCGGCGCGGCCTGTTTGGATTCCCGCTCATTACTTGCCCGTCTCATGCCGGAGAAGATCTGCTCAATTTGCGGCAGTTCAACTATGGCCCGTTCAATCCCCTCGCGGAGGGCAGGCGACTGCGCTGCCTCTGCAATCAACTTGCTGGACATCTCTGCCAGTTCGTCGATGGTGTAGAACGCGGCCATAAAGTGAATCAAGTTTCGCACGACGCCCGCCTCGTCGCGTTCGCGCCGCAATTTGTAGTAGATACTGTAGAGGCGTTCTGCCGCAGAGTACTGCCGCTTCCGGCCGCTTCCTTCCACGATGACCACGCCTCGGGTGACGAGCCTTCCGAGCAGGGTCGATACCATTCGGACCTCCATGCGGGCACGCTTTGCAATTTCGCTGGTACTCGACGGTCGCCAAAGGTCGATCACAGCGAGATAGACGCGGCGCTCAGTCTTTGCGAAACCTTGCAGATGGGCGCGAAAATACTCGGTGTGATCGTCGATCAGCACGACCAACTCTTCCATCAACTGGCGCAAGGAACGGTGCCGGGCGAACTCGGCGACAATGACCAAGAGGCGGGGATTGCCGCCGGTCAGGATCTGCAACGGCCTAATCGTGCGCGTGCTCACCGCGTCGCCGCTGACCATTTGCCACAGGCATTGGCACTCCTCGGTATCCAACCGTTCCAAACCGATTATTCGGAACAACTCGAAGAACGGCTGTTCCACATCGTCTAGCCCCTCAAAACGACTGGTGGCCGTAGCGAGCAACATGATCTGGGGTTCCGTCTGCAATACCCTGCGGAGCTTCCAGCCGAAATGGTCGTCCACAGCAGAGCACAGGTCTTGCAAATTCTCGACCATGAGCACGAGTTGTTTTTCCAACCGATCCGCTGTTTCCAACACAGAGACGAGGGCGCGTTCTTCGAGTTCCCTGCCGCGCCATTGGCTAGCTAAGTCGGCGTGCGTAGTTTGCAAGTCCCGGGCAATATCGGGATGGCTATCGGCGATCTCCCCGGCGAGATAGAAGAGTGTCTCAAGCCAGAAGTCGCCCGCATCAAATACCTCATGGCTTTCTTCCATGAACCGCACGGGCAACAGCCGGCGAGCGAGCACGTCATCGGTGCGGATCTCGGCAACAACACGCGCCAACAACATGGTCTTCCCCCGCCCGCGAGGCCCGACGAGCAAGACATGTTGGCACGATGGCGCACCGACGTTTTCTCGGAGAACCTCCATCGCGATGCCGAACTCGCGTTTCCTGACGACGAACTGTCTTATGACTTCTTCATCGGTCTGAAACGTCCCCGGATTGAACTTGCGGATCGTCTGCTCAAGCGGTTTGTTCATTGGGTATCTCCTCAATTCTCAACGCTCGTCAGAAAGGCGAGTTTCGAGAGGTGTATAGTGATCTCGGAAACGCGCGGCCCACCAGTCTTTCAGCAGTCGAGACGGGAAGCGATACCCGTCGTCTCCAGCTTCGAGATAGCCATCGTGTACCAAGATGTCGAGTGCCTCGACGATGCGGTCTCGTGCGTCGTCGTGCGTTTGGGAGTACTGCCGTTCGAGCGTCTGACGTGCGTGGCTTGTGAACACATCTTGAGTGGCGGCCTCGGCGAGAATCTCCATGGCGATGGTGTGACTCCCGTCGTCCAGCCCATCCTTGAGGCGCGTCTCGTAGTGGACGAGGACGTTCTGCCCCGCAGGCCCGAGCAGTTGGGCGCGATAGACCTCGTCCACATCCTCCACTGTCACCCGATCCCGATGTTGCATGATGGCAAAATCCCGCAGGCACGCGAAGAAGAACTGCACATGGTGCGGAATACCGATGCCGAGTTTTTCGTACACGGCGTTTGCCACACCGTCGTCGATCCGCAACTCATGGCTCTCGGCGAGGCGTTTGAAACATTCGACACTATCTTCGCGGCGCCACGGCCCCAAGCGAAAGGGGTAGAGATAGTTGATGCGGTCAGGTATATCGAGACGTTGCACGAGCGGGGCGAGGCCGATACTGCCGGATACGATGAGGGCCAAAGAGCCGCCTTCGAGTCCCTGAAATACGCCGCGCAACCAGCTAAGGAACTCGTCGACCCGTCGCACGCCATCGGTATCGCCAAGCATTCGCTTGAGGAATATCGGCAGTTCGTCCATGACGAGAAGAATCGGCTTGTCGTGCGTAGCGCAATCGCGGATGAGTTGTTCTCCGTAGTGCCGCCAGTTTCCGGCGTTCAGCCCAGCGCGGAACTTCACACCCAATTCGAAGGCGTTGACCTCCTCGACATTATTCTTAAACCAGCGTCCCAAGGTGTGGACGAGACGCGCTTTGAGCGGGCGAACCGGATGCGCCGCTTTTGCAATGTCGGTGATTACATCCTCCGGGCAGGTCGCGCCTTCGACATCTGTAAAGAGGAATATCCATCCTTTGGCTTCCAGCCGGCGGCCGAGTTCATGGGTAATACTGGTCTTGCCCATGCGCCGTTGCCCGGTCAGCAGTACGTGGTTGCCCTCGCTGACTCGCGATTCCAGTATTTGCAACTCGGATTCGCGGTCGAAAAAGTTGGCGCCATCCACCCAGCGTCCAGTCGATACTTGCATAGAAGCACCTCCTTGTTTGTCCATTTCATCAACATTTAATACGCAACGGATTTGTTGTCAACAGATAGGTTGACAATGATTTTGAAAAATATAATACTCAACGGATTTGTTGTCAACGGATAAGTTGACAATGGATGGGTTTAATGATATTTTTTTGTCTTCATAAAAGGGCGGATACGGATGAGAGCCGTCTGTCGTCAACCTGCGAACATTGCACAGCGCGAATCCGCCCACACAACCACAAAGGCAACGTTGGGCCATGTATTGCGCGCCTTAAAGACAATCGTAGCCCCTGTGTCCGCCTTGTTTTTTTGGAGTGATTCAATGACAAATCATTCGCGTGCCCATGCGGATTTTGGCGATCACATCGGCTTTATTTGGTCAATTGCCGAACTCTTGCGGGGCAATTACAAGCAATCGGAATACGGCAAGGTGGTGCTGCCGTTCACGGTCTTGCGGCGGCTCGACTGCGTGTTGGCACCAACGCAAGAAGCCGTGCAGGCAAAGTTGGCAAGTCTGTCGGAAAACATCGACGACGCGATGCGCGAAACCACGCTCAACTTGTCCAGCGGGCACGAGTTCCACAACACGAGTCCGTTCACATTTGAAAAATTGCTCCACGACCCGGACAACATCGCGGCGAATCTGAACAACATGATCAACGGGTTTTCCCAAGACGCACGCGACATCTTCATCGACCGGTTTGGGTTGCCCGAACAGATCGCCCGGCTCGACCGCGACAACTTGCTCTACCTGATCGTCAGCCGGTTTGCCCAAGCCGACTTGCATCCGGACCGGGTTTCCAATTTGCAGATGGGCTACATTTTTGAAGAACTCATCCGCCGGTTCTCCGAGCAGAGCAATGAAACCGCAGGTGAGCACTTCACGCCCCGGGAGGTCATCCGCTTGATGGTCAACTTGCTGTTCCTCGAAGACAATGACGCGCTGACCAAACCCGGCATCATCCGCAATTTGTACGACCCGGCCTGCGGCACGGGCGGGATGCTGTCCATTGCCGAAGAGGATCTCAGGGAACTCAACCCACGCGCGAGCCTGATCGTCTATGGGCAGGAACTCAATGACGAGAGTTATGCGACCTGCAAATCGGACATGATGATCAAGGGACACAATGCCAAAAACATCTATCCCGGCAACAGCTTGACCCAAGATGGCTTGCCGGACATGCACTTCGACTACATGCTGTCCAATCCGCCCTTTGGCGTGGAATGGCGAAAGATCGAATCCGCCATCAAAGCCGAAGCCCAGCACCTCGGTTCCGCAGGGCGTTTTGGCGCGGGCCTTCCCAAAGTCAACGACGGATCCTTGCTCTTTGTGCAACACATGATTTCCAAGTTTCATCAAAACGACAATGTGTCTCGCCTCGCGGTCGTGCTCAATGGGTCGCCCCTGTTCTCTGGCGCGGCAGGCAGTGGGGAGAGCGAGATTCGCAGGTGGATCGTCGAAAGCGATTATCTCGAAGCCATCATCGCGCTACCGCCCGATATGTTTTACAACACCGGTATTGCGACCTATATCTGGATCATCACCAATCGGAAAACGCCGCAGCGCACGGGCAAAGTCCAACTCATCGACGCCACAGACTTTTCCGTGCCCATGTCCAAGAGCCTGGGCAACAAGCGCAAGCAAATCTCGGATGACCAGATCGCCGCGATCACGCGCCTGTTTGGCAATTTTGCAGAGGTGAAAGGCCGGGTGAAAATTTTCGACAACATCGACTTTGGGTACCAGCGCGTCACTATCGAGCGGCCCCTCAAGCTCAATTTCCAGATCGGCGATGACCGCCTCGCCGTTCTCAAATCCACGACCGGATTTGCCCGCCTGCCCAAAGAACAGCAACGGCGCGTGCTCGCGGTTCTCGCCTCGCTGGACAACGCGCAGACGTACAAAAACCGCGACGCGTTCGCGGGCCTGCTCACAGACGCTTTCACAAAGGCGCGGGTGAACCTCACCGCAGCTCAACAAAAAGCGATCTGCCACGCCTTGGGCGAGCGCGATGAAACCGCCGACGTTTGCACCAACCGCAAGGGCGATCCCGACCCCGATCCGGAATTGCGCGATTACGAAACCGTGCCGTTGCGCGAAGATGTTGACGCTTATTTTGACCGCGAAGTGCGCCCGCATATTCCCGATGCGTGGATCGACCACAGCAAGACCAAGGTGGGCTACGAGATCCCCTTCAATCGCCATTTCTACACGTTCGCACCGCCCCGCGAATTGACCGACATTGACGCGGATTTGAAAGGCGCGACCACCCGCATTGCCGAGATGAAACGGCAAGCGGTCATCTCAAACGCCATCACCAAAGGACTGAACCCAAACGCAACCATGAAGGACAGCGGGATTGAATGGATCGGAAAAGTCCCCGCGCATTGGACGGTCACGTTTATCAAACGAAGGTATGAGATCACATTGGGCAAAATGCTCAAGTCCAATCAAACCGAACCGGATGAAACCGAAGAACCCTACTTGAGAACAGTCAATATCCACTGGCGCGGTATAGACACTTCAGATGTCAAACGCATGTGGTTCACAGATTACGAAAAGCAGAAATTGAAACTTTGCAAGAATGATCTGTTGGTCTGCGAAGGCGGGGACGTTGGACGTAGCGCGCTTTGGAATGATGAGATTGAAGATTGCTATATTCAAAACTCGATCAATCGCATCAGAGCACGCGAGGATGCAGACACGCGGTTTTTGTTTTATTGGCTGTATTTCATCAAGCATATAGGCTACATAGACATGATTTGTAACAAAGCTACCATTGCCCATTTTACTGTCGAAAAGGTTGGGGCGACCCCGTGTGTGTATCCTCCGCTTGAAGAACAAGAGGAAATCGCAGACTACCTCGACCGCGAAACGAAACAGATCGATGCGCTCATCGAGGAATATGAGAGGGCGATTGGGCTACTCAAAGAACGCCGAACCGCGCTTATCTCGGCGGCGGTGACAGGAGCGATTGACGTGCGACATCAAACGCAAGGAGTGTGACATGAGCAAAACTTCTGATGATACAGGGAAGGTTCGTTGGTGGCCTTGGTTATTAGGGGTCATTGTCCTTTGGATATTGGCTATTATCGTGTTGCCGCTATGTTTTCCCAACATTGTGGAAAGAGGGCAATTTGGCGACTCGTTTGGAGTTGTCAACGCGCTGTTCTCTGGACTGGCTCTTGCAGGTGTCATTTATGCGATAATACTTCAGAAGAAGGAACTCGCGCTTCAGCGGGAGGAATTAGAGAAGACGCGTGAAGAAATCAAAGGACAAAAGGAACAACTCGAGGCGCAGAACCAAACGCTTCAGAAGCAGAATTTTGAGAGTTCCTTCTTTCAACTTCTCGGCTTGCACAATGATATTGTCAATTCAATGGAGATTTCCTTGGGTCACACTGTTTATCAAGGGCGGCAGTGCTTTGATTACCTGCTTGGCGTGTTTAGACGCAACTATCGCAGAGCCTGGAAGGGATTTTACGCTGAATGGGAGGAGAATCCGGATGAAGCAAAAGAATTGATGCTTAAATGGATAAATGATGAATATGAGGAACTTTTTGACAACTATCAGTCGCAGGTTGGTTATTACTTTAGGAACTTGTATAATGTCGTCAAATTTGTTGACCAAGAAAGCGACTTCCCCAAAGACCATAAAGCCAAAAAGCCCTACACCAATCTCATTCGCGCTCAATTGTCGAGCGATGAATTGGGGCTTCTCTTTTACAACTGCCTGAGTAACCGAGGAGCCAAATTCAAAAAGTTGGTTGAGAAATACGCCCTGCTTGAGGATATGGATTTCAAAAAGTTGATTCAGGAGCGCGGCGAGGATTACACAGAAACTCCCGATGGAGAACACAAGAGTCTCTACGACGAAAGTGCTTACGGCGAATCCAAGTGAGTAGATGAAAGCAACTCGCTTGCGGGCGCGGGCATGTTTGGCTACCTTGTTCAACAAGTGCCTGTCAGCGCGAAAGCTGGCGCGGTGGAAATGACAACATTTATCAGGAGGATGCACCATGGCTAAGAACACATCGGAAGAAAAACTGAAGATATACGTAACCCCACGGGGCGGTCAGTATGTCAAAGCAGAGGAATTGCTTGCCAATCCCAAGGTGCGCGAGATAATCGCAAAAATGGCGAAGATTCCAGTTGAGCCAAAGTCGTCTGACACGTCTCAAAAAGATCAAAAATAAATGCTTAAAAAATGTAGATATGAACCACCTGAAGACATATCATTGAAGCAAGACGCAACAAAGCGACATCGGAGAAAACCGCTAATCAGTCTATCAAGAGGTATTTCCCTTGGGCCTTGGATTACTTTTTATTCCTACTATCAGTGGGTACTGGTTTCTAACGCACCTGTACTATACGCGCTACGGCATGCTCCGGGATTCGGGTTACCATGTCTTATTTAAGTCTGCTTTCTCAGGTTGCCTTCTTTTTGCCGGTGCATACTTGATAATTGTTTTACTGCCAAATCCCTATCTTTCTTGTATCAGCGAAATATGGAAATCCTATGTTCCATTCGATTACTCTGGTACAGTTGTATTGAGTTTTCTATTGGGGATCATACTACCGCTCGCAATCAATCTGTTCTATGGCAAAGAAAAGGCAATGCGACGAACGGCAAGAGAAAGTGGTAATCTCATCGAACTGTTAATCAGGGAAAATAACGAAAGTGGACAATTGGTTGAACTCTCGCTGAGAAGTGGAAAATCCTATATTGGTTTCGTTCTCGAGAGCGGAATCGCAAGGCATGGCGAGTCTGATGTCGCACTCCTACCCTTAAAAAGTGGCTATCGAAAAGAGGATACCCGCGAGTTGGAAATCACGACTGATTATGCTCCTGTGCTTTGGCAGTCCCTTGAAGAGTCACCTTCTTTGGTTTATGAGGATTTCCGAATTGTAATCCCTATGTCCGAAATAGTGACCGCCCGCATTTTCGATCCTGACGTGTATGCACGCTTTAAGTCAGACAATCCCTAAAAATCACAGGTAGGTTAAGGCATCGCAATGACCACCAAACCCACATTGGAAAGAGATTTTGAGGCCGCGATTGAGGCGTGGTTGGTCGAGCGGGCCGGGTATGTCAAGGCTGACAGCGGGCAGTTCGATGCGGCATTGGGCTTGGACGAGCACACCTCGCTCGCCTTTCTCAAAGCCACGCAGGCCGACGCACTGGACGCCCTCAAAGTGGCTTATGGCAACGCGGTTGAAGATGCGGTGGTCAAACGCATCGCCGCCGAATGCGATGCCCGCGGTCTGCTCGACGTGGTTCGCAATGGGGTGCGCGACCGGGGGCAACATCTCCGCTTGGCCTATTTTCGCCCGCCGACCCGTTTGAATCCCGACACAGAACGCCGCTACGATCAGAACCGCCTCACTGTGATGCGGCAGGTGCGTTACGACTTGGACAGCAACCGCGTCATCGACATGCTCTTGTCTCTCAACGGCCTGCCCATTGCCACAATCGAACTCAAAAACGCCTTCACGGGTCAGCGCGCCGAGCACGCTATCGACCAGTACAAAAAAGACCGCGTGCCCACTGCCAAAACGCCCCTGCTCCAGCACAAAAAACGCGCTTTGGTGCATTTTGCCGTCGATACAGACGAAGCGTACATGACCACGCGCCTCGCAGGTGACAAAACCTTCTTTCTGCCCTTCAACGCGGGCAATGACGGCGGCAAGGGCAATGCAGACGATCACCATTATCAGACCGGGTACAAAACCGGCTACTTGTGGGAAGAAATCTGGCAACGCGACACTTGGCTCGACATCATCCACCGCTTTATCCACCTACAAGTCGAGAAAACGACGGACGTCGCCAGCGGCAAAACCACCACCGCGGAAACCCTCATCTTTCCTCGGTACCACCAACTCGCCGCGGTCCGCGACCTACTCGCAGACACGCGGGCCAAAGGCGCGGGCCACAACTACTTGATCCAGCACAGCGCGGGATCGGGCAAAACCAACACCATATCTTGGCTCGCCCATCAACTCGCCAGCACACACGACCGGGCCGACCGTCCCATCTTCGACTCGGTGGTCGTCGTTTCCGACCGCCGCAACTTGGACAAGCAGTTGCAGGACAACATCTATCAGATTGAGCACAAGCAAGGCGTGGTTGCCAAAATCGACGAAGACCGCAATTCGCGCGATCTGGCCGATGAACTCAACAAGGGCACGAAAATCATCATCACGACCCTGCAAAAATTCTCGTTCTTGCTCGACAAAGTCCGCGATCTGTCCCACAGAAATTTTGCCGTGATCGTCGATGAAGCCCACAGCAGCCAAGGCGGGCAAAGCGCGGGCAACCTCCGCAAGGCACTCGGCGGCACACGCGCAGCAGAATCAGAAGACGATGATCTCCCGGACATGGAAGACCTGATTCTCGCCGAAGCCCGACGCCGAGGTCCACAACCCAACATCAGTTTCTATGCGTTCACCGCAACGCCAAAACACCGAACCCTCGAAATGTTCGGGGTGCGAGATGCGGCGGGCAATCCGCAACCGTTCCATCTCTACGCCATGCGCCAAGCCATTGAGGAACGCTTTATCCACGATGTGCTCGCGCACTACACCACGTACAAAACGTACTACAAATTGTCCAAAGCCATTGAAGACGATCCCGAAGTGGATGAACGCAAGGCGAAAAAGGCCATTGCGCGGTTCCTGAGCCTGCATCCCCACAACCTCGCGCAAAAAACGGAACTCATGGTCGAGCACTTTCGCGCCTTTACCCGTCGGAAGATCAACGGCAAAGCCAAGGCCATGCTCGTCACGTCCTCACGCCTCCACGCGGTGCGCTACAAACGGGCTTTTGACAAATCCATCGCCGAAAAAGGATACGCGGACCTCAAAACACTGGTGGCATTTTCCGGCAGCGTTGCGGATCCGGACGTGGCGGGCGTGCATCACACAGAAGCCGGGATGAACGGCATTGGCGAGCGCGAACTGCCCGGCCGTTTTGCCACTCCCGAATATCAGATCTTGATCGTCGCAGAAAAGTACCAGACCGGATTTGATCAACCGCTTTTGCACACCATGTTCGTCGATAAGCGGCTGTCGGACCTGAAAGCCGTGCAAACCCTGTCGCGCCTCAACCGCACGACAGAGGGAAAAGTCGATACCTTTGTGCTCGATTTTGTCAACGAAATCGACGAAATCAAAGATGCGTTCAAACCGTATTGCGAACAGACGGAAATCTACGAACCCACGGATCCCAACCACCTCTACACCTTGGACGC
The DNA here is from genome assembly GCA_965204745.1 of Candidatus Latescibacterota bacterium. Taxonomy (GTDB): domain Bacteria; phylum Latescibacterota; class UBA2968; order UBA2968; family UBA2968; genus VXRD01. The sequence goes on along the minus strand of OZ242010.1, from coordinate 4,922,161 downwards.
AAAACTGAAAAGCGCGGCCGTGTTGCGAGATGGGGAAATCGACGAATTTGCGCGCATATACTTCAAACCCCAATCCCTTCAAACCGGTCAGGACCACGGTCGACTCAACAAATGGATCGATCCCGCTGTGGAACGCTTCAAACAATCCTACGGCATACGCAACTCGGACAGAGACGCATACACCGAAGAAGGCGAGGGATTCAAAAGCACCCTGCACAGCTTTGTGCGTCTGTATGGCTTTTTGAGCCAAATCATCACTTGGCAAGATCCGGGGCTGGAAAAACTCTATGCCTATGGGCGGCACCTGCTCGCCAAGTTGCCGCGCCGCCCGGGGGATGGCATGTTGGAACTCGCCGACGAAGTCGAACTCTCGCACTACCGCAATGAAAAGACCTTTGCGGGCAGTGGGGCATTGGCGGCATCCGAAACAGAGCCGGTCTATGGCGTGGGCGACGTGGGCACGGCAAAACCCAAAGACGACCACACCGCGCCCCTATCGACCATTATCGAAACCATCAACGAGCGGTTTGGCACGCATTGGACCGATGAGGACAAATTGCTACTTGACCAAATATCGGGCGACATGGCACAGAGCCAGAGCCTCGCCGAACAGGCCAAGGCCAACCCCATTGAGCGGTTTAAGCAGGTTTCTAAGCCAGAAGTGATGCGGGCCTTTGCGCGGCGGCAAGGACGAAACCAAAAGATCATCGACGACTTCATGTCCAACAAAGCCCAGCGCGATCTCATTATAGACGCCTTGCTCAAGCGGGTCTATCGCACGGCCAGAAAGCGATATTGACAAGCCGATCAAAAACCATTTTTTGTCTCGATCAACCAACTCTCTCCTCAATCCGCATTTATCAGGAGGATGCACCATGGCCAAGAACACGCCAGAAAGACGGCCTAAAATATACGTGACCTCAAGGGGTGGCGTGTATGTCAAAGCAGAGGAATTGCTCGCCAATCCCGAGGTGCAAGCAAAAATCAAAAAAATGGCGGAGATTTCCGTTGGGATGACGGAGACTCCCGTTGAGCGGAAGTCGTCTGGCACATCTTCAAAAGATCGTACATAGAAAACCGATAATCGTTCTATCAAACGGGGTTAGCCGAGATGACGAAAAGACGCTTAAAAATAATCGATCTATTCAGCGGTGCTGGCGGGTTCGGCTTGGGTGCGAAACGGGCCGGATTCGATCTAGCGGGATCAGTAGAGATCGATCCACAGGCGGTTTCAGTCCACGAGCAAAACTTCCCAGAATCGCCGCTTTGGGTGCAAGACATCTCCACCATCTCGGGAACTGAACTGGTGCGAGCATTCGGCCTCAAAGTAGGCGAGGTTGATGGCATCATTGGCGGCCCTCCTTGCCAGGGCTTTAGCCATATCGGTCATAGAGATACAGATGACCCGCGCAATCAACTGTTTATTCACTTTTTTGAAATCGTCAATGATGCGGCCCCAAAATTCTTTCTCGCTGAGAATGTACCGGGAATTTTAAGCAAAAAGAACGCTCAAATTGTCGAACAGGCCCTCTCTAAGGTAGCGCGTAAATACGAAATTTTGCCACCTATAAAACTGATTGCCAAACAATTCGGCGTTCCCACGACGCGCGAAAGAGTATTTTTTTTCGGATACTTATCAGACCAGATAAACCCGATTCGCCCCACGGAATTTGTACCCAAAAATGCGAAACCCGTCTATGTGAAAGACGCTTTGAAAGGGCTACCAAAAAAGATAGACCCCTTTTGGCTTCGGGAAGAGGACGGATGGAGAAAGATAGAAAAAGCAACGGAAGGCGTTTTTGGGAGGAATTTGTACGGCAATATTCCCGATGGGGTTGGGCACAAAGAAGCAATTGTACGCTTAAAAGAAAAGAGCGAAGTATCGGGATGTCTCGGAACGCGCCATACCAAAGCAGTGGCGGACAGGTACGCTAAAATTGAGCCGGGAGGCGTTGATCGGATTTCAAAAAGCTACCGCTTGGAATCCAATGGGTTCTGCCGAACGCTAAGGGCCGGTACCGGTAGCGACAAGGGCAGTTATCAAGCGGTTCGCCCCTTGCATCCCACGGAGAACCGCGTCATAACCCCCCGAGAAGCGGCAAGGCTACAAGGCTTTCCGGATTGGTTTCAATTCCACCCCACAAAGTGGCACAGCTTCAGGCAAATAGGAAATAGCGTCAGCCCCATTCTTGCAGAACATATCTTGCGCGTCGTCAAAAAAGCATGCTAAAGGAGGCCCGAGATGGCAAACAAGTACGGGAAGGTTGATGCCACGCCCGTCAAATCGTTTTTTGTTGAAATGTTGACCAGAGACATCGAATTGGTCGATGCAATTCTGGATTTGCTGGACAACTGCGTCGATGGGATTTTGCGCGAAAAGAAAACCCGTTCGGGTGAAAAACCTTATGAGGGTTTTAAGGCTGAAATCGCATTTGACAAAAATTCATTTTCTATTTCGGATAACTGCGGTGGTATTCCCTGGGACCTTCACAACTATGCTTTCCGAATGGGGAAAGACGACCAGAATAGAGACGATAATTTGCCAACAGTCGGGGTTTATGGCATAGGCATGAAAAGAGCCATTTTTAAGATTGGCAAACACTGCTTAATATCGACCCAAAATAAAGGCGACTGTTATGATGTTGAGATAACGCCAGAATGGATAGCGGATCCGGATGACTGGCGTCTGCCTGTATCTGAATCGTCTCAACGCGAGACAGAAGATAGAACGACTATTGCCATCGGTGAATTGAATGAGGGCATTGGAACACTCTTTGGTGAGGATCGGAAAAATTTTACCCGTGAATTAATCCAGAAAATTCGGACGCATTACGCTTTTATCCTCGATAAGGGATTCCAAGTTGAAGTGAATAAGCAACGGGTTATCCCCAAACCGGCCAAGTTGGTTTTTGTTGAATCCAGCAATGAAAAAGGAACGGATACTGCAATCAGGCCATATATTTATCAAACAGAGATTGATGGCGTTAGCGTTTTCTTAACTGTGGGATTTACGAGGCCCATACCCTCTCAAGAGGAAGTAAATGATGAGCAAGAGGAAAAGCGATATTCTTCACTGGATGCGGGTTGGACCATAATTTGCAATGATCGCGCTGTTTTATACTGTGATCGCACAGAACTTACGGGCTGGGGCGAGGCCGGTGTGCCGAGATACCACACGCAGTTTATTGCTATTGCTGGCATTGTCGAGTTTAGGAGTAATGATGCCTCAAAACTGCCCACGACGACCACCAAAAGGGGCATAGATGCGTCTTCGTCCCTCTATCTACAGGTCAAAAACAGGATGCGAGAAGGGATGGCTATATTTACCAATTATACGAACAAGTGGAAAAGAAAGGCGGATGAAGCACAACAACACATAGCTTCAGGGAAACCATATACTTTAGATGAAATAAAAACAGAGTCTGAAAATTTACGGCTAAACGCCGTTAAGTCAGGGTTGCGAGGGAAGCAATTCAAGCCGAAACTCCCGTTGCCCAAACCGGAACCGTCGACAAAGGAACGAATATCCTATACCAAAGACGCAGAAGACATTCAGATGGTCCAAGAGTATCTTTTTGATGACGAGAAAGTTAGACCGTCTCAAGTCGGCGAGGAATGCTTTGATCAGATGTTGAGGGAGGCCCAGCAATGAGACACCCTCCTTATCACCTGAGAGTGAACAAAGCGATTGATAGGTTTCTTCTGGTCGAAATTATCGACATACTCGAAAGGTATTGTGACATATCTGATTATACCTACTATGGATTTGGTGGGCCTTTTTTAGAAGATTGTCGGTTGATTCACAATCGTTGTCCAGAAATCAAGATCGTCTCTATTGAAAAAAACGAGCACACTTTCAAAAGACAAGAGTTCCATCGGTTCTCAAAGAATTTGGACCTGAAACGGACAGATTTTGCTAGTTTTCTCGCGGACTTCTCAAGTGATGGAAAGGAAATTTTTTGGCTTGATTATACAAATCTGAGACTTGGACATTTCGACGAGTTCAGGAGCATTCTAGAAAAGGTATCGGAAAATAGCGTCGTCAAAATTACCGTCCGAGCAGAACTGTCGGAACCGCCCCCAAATGGACTCTCTGCGTGGGAAAATTTCCTACTAGAATACGAACAAATATTGCCAGACTCAGTACCACAAACAGCTATTGAGAGATCATCTCCTTTTGTAGAATTATTGCAGGACATGTTCCAAATGGCGTCACAACAAGCTCTTCCTGCATCAGGTAAAAGTGTCTTTCAACTTTTAGATTCATCGCATTACAACGACCAGACCGAAATGTTAAGCCTAACGGGTATGGTTTGCAATAAGAAGCAAGTATCGGACGTTCGACAGTGGTTCAAAAATTGGGCATTTAGGAACTTAGACTGGAAGGCACCTCGTAAAATCGACGTCCCTACCTTGAGTGCCAAAGAAAGATTGCATCTTGAAAAGTATCTACCGACAAAAGCGAAAACGGGCCGCTCTCTTGCACGCGCTTTGGGATATAGAATTGATAATTCAGATTCAGGACATCTTAAGAAATTGAGGCAATATGAAGAATTTTATCAGTACTATCCCTACTTTGCGCGAATATCGCTCTGATTGTTGTTTGGTCAAAATGAGATACTGCAATGACCGCCAAACCCACAGATGAACAGGAGAATATCAATGCCTGAGTTGAAAGCGATCTTTGCCAAATGGGGCGACCGCCTTGTTATGGGAGGCAATTTGTACTCTGTGGTTTGCATAATTTTGGTGATTGTCGCCGCGTTATTGCGCTTCTATAAACTGCCGGAAGACTATATTTGGTATGACGAAGCGGTGAGAGCCCATTTTTCGAGCGGCACGTTTTTAGAAGTCATCTCAAATCGCCACGACATTAGACCGATACTTTACCCCATTGTTGTGTACGCTGTACTGAAAGTGGAAAGCTCGCCGCTGAGTGTTCGCCTCGTGCCTGCGGTTGCGGGTGTTCTCACTGTTGCGGCACTGCTTCTGTTGTTGCCGCGTGTCGGTGTCAGCCGCATGGTGGCCTTTTTATCTGGCCTTATGGCGGCTGTTTCTCCTGGGGCTATATCGGAAGCTCGGGGTGCGCAAGTATATTCTGTTGACGCATTTGTGGGCGTACTCCTGATAATCGGCCTGCTGTCGTATTTGCGAGATAAAAAGAAAGGACTGCTTTGCACATCCTTGTTCATTGCCCCGCTACTCCAGTATGGCTTGGTTCTTTTTTGTTTCGCGGTCCTAGCAACTGCCGCAGTCAAGCGGATTGGCTTATTGCAAGAGAAAGGCGGGTTGCAAACGAACTATAAGGGACTGTGTAAAGACCTTGTTTGGCCGGGCGCGTTCTTCCTTGCGGCATGTGCCATAAGCTATGTAGTCACCGTGCGGATCCATTTGGATGAACTGGACAGGATCATGGGTTACTTGAGACACAATTACTACCGAGGAAGCTACCGCGATGTTGGTGCGATCCTCGAGTTTGCATGCACTCGAACATGGCGTTTCCTGACTCATTTTTTGCCTGAAACAGTCGCAATAATATCTCTCGTCGCAGTGGGGACAACGCTTTTGCGCGCTGTCTTCAAGGGATTTCGCTTCAGTGCGATTCCGCTTTTGTTCGCGTTTTCATACGCAATCGCAATATTCGCCGCTGTGTCGTGCATCTATCCCTTCGGCGGTGGTCGTCACTTGACGTACCTGTCGCCTATCATTTTCGTGGCGTTCGGTCACGCGCTCCATTCCATAGCCATCAATCTGCCTTCACTCATGCGACGGACGTGGTTGATTGCGGTCATCGGTATATATACATATACATATATATTCACAGCCGGAAATGTTTTATATCGGAAGCCCACAAAAATCGAGCCCTTTCTCACCGCGATAAAAGAACAGGTGCAAACAGACGACATCCTTTATATTCCCAATGACTCATGGCCTACTATAACTTTTTACGAAAAACGGGAAAACTACTACTACGGAAACTGGTGTGGGGTGTGGGGAAATTACGAGAAGTGTATTGAAGAGTTACACAATTTGCCTTCGCATGCCGATAGAATCTATCTGGCGTTTCTCGGTTTCTCTCGTCACTGGCACTCTTTGCGCGAAGAATTGAAAAAGTGGAAAGAGCAGGGCCGCGTTGAGTCCTGCTTTGCCGATTCCGTTTTCATTCTCTATCGACTTACCGACACCAATCCGATTGTGGAAGATCGAATGAAACTTTATGAAAAAAAGAAGTAGCCAGATGCTGAAACCACACAGACCGGTCATCACATGGCATCATGCCAGCAGTAGGTACTTACTGACCACTAAATCGCGTAAGGAGTTCTATCGTGGCATATCACTTTGGTTATTACGGCCCCACGCGGCTCGTCATGGGGCGCGGGACAGTGGGCGGGATTCCGCAAATCGTGCGTGAAGCGCGGGTGCAAAAGGCGCAGATCGTCACGGATGAGGGCCTAGTCGCGGCAGGCGTCGTGGCGCGCGTCACGCAGGTGCTCGACGACGCGCGCATCGCGTACAGCATCTACGACGGCGTTGAACCCAATCCGCCGGTTAGCAATGTCGAGGCGTGCGCGGCGCAATACCGGGTGGAGAACTGCGATTTCCTGCTCGCCATTGGCGGGGGCTCGTCAATGGACGTGGCAAAAACCGCGGGCGTGCTCGTCGCACACGGGGGCGACATCACGGATTATTTTATCGGGGGCAAACCCGTTCCCGGCCCCATACCCTTTCTTTTGTGCGTGCCCACCACGTACGGCACGGCCAGCGAAGTCACGCCCTTTGCGGTGATCACAGACGACAACCACTTCAAAGGCACTGTGCCAGGCCCGCACGTCATGCCGAAGGTGGGCATTCTCGACGCGGACATGGCCGTTGCACTGCCCCTGCCCATTGCCGCGGCAACCGGCATGGACGCCCTCACGCACGCCATTGAATCCCACGTCTCCCTGCTGTCCAACCCCATTTCCGAAGGCATGGCCCTGCACGCGATTCGCCTCATCGCGCAAAACCTGCGACAAGCCGCGTACAGCGACCACAACCACGAAGCTACGCAAAACATGCTCGCGGCCAGCGCGATGGCCGGGTTTGCGTTTTCGCAAACGCGCTTGGGCAATGTCCATGCGATGTCGCATCCGGTAGGCGGGCATTACGGCGTGCCGCACGGCGTTGCCAATGCGATTTTGCTCACGCGCATCATGGCGTACAACCGCTATGCCTGCCCTGAAAAATTCGCGGCTATCGCCGTTGCGATGGGCGAAGAGGTCGCTGGCTTAAGCGCGGTTGACGCATCCGTGCTCGCGGTCGAAGCCGTGCAAAACCTGTCTGACGACGTGGGCATTCCCGCCACGTTGACCGAGGCCGGTGCCAAAGCCGAAGGCATCGGCGTCATGGCCGAAGACGCCATGAAAAGCGGCAACATCCAAGTCAACCCGCGCAAGACCGCGATCAAAGACGTGATCGCCCTGTACGAAGCATCCATATAATGGAGGATAACCATGCCGACTTACCCAAATATGTTCCGCATTCGCCAGCACTTTGACGCGCCGCGCATTGACGACATCGCGTCTGCCGTGCGCGGTGAAATCGCCAAAATTGACCCTCGCGCCACCATCAAACCCGGTCAAACCGTGGCCATAGCCGCGGGCAGCCGGGGCGTGGCGAACATCGACACCATCATCAAAACCATTGTCGAAGAGATGCAGGCCATTGGCGCGGCCCCATACATCGTGCCCGCGATGGGATCGCACGGCGGCGGCACAGCCGAAGGCCAAACCCGAGTCTTGGCCGGCTATGGCATCACCGAGCGCGCTATGGGTTGCCCGATCAAATCGTCGATGGCGGTCGTGCAAATCGGGGTGTCGGATTTTGGCATGCCCATCTACTTTGACCGCTATGCCTCTGAAGCCGATCACATTGTCGTGGTCAACCGCGTCAAGCCGCACACGGGATTTGCCGGCGAAATCGAAAGCGGCCTGATGAAAATGATGCTCATTGGCCTAGGCAAGCACAAAGGCGCGTCCGTGTACCACCGCGCCATCATCCACCACTCCTTTGACAAAATCGTGCGCTTGGTCGGTCGAGTCATAAGCGGGGAAATGCCCATTGCCTTTGGCGTGGCAACCCTGGAAAACGGCTATGACGAAACCGCGCTCATCGAAGCCATCCCGGTAGCGGACTTTGAAGCGCGGGAAAAAGTGTTGCAAGCCCAATCCAAGGTGTGGTGCCCGTCCCTGCCCTTTGACGACATCGACCTGCTCGTCATCGACGAAATGGGCAAAGACATTTCCGGCGCGGGCATGGACACCAACGTCATCGGGCGCAAGCGCAACGACCGCCGCGCAATGGGCGATGAAACCCCGCGCGTGTTGCGGATTTTCGTGCGCGACCTCACCGAAGCCACGCACGGCAATGCCACGGGCCTAGGCATGGCCGAATTTACCACGCGCCGCCTCGTGGATAAAATCGACTACCACGCCACCTATACCAACGTCATCACCGGGCAACACGTTTCCGCAGGCGCGGTGCCCTTGCATTGCGACACCGACGCCGAGGTTCTGGATATCGCCCTGGAGTCCATCGGCCTCATCGCCCCGGAAGACGCCCGCGTGCTCTGGATCCCCAACACGCTCAACTTGGGCGAAGTCGAGGCGTCCGAAGCCTATTGGGCACAAGCCGACATCCGAGACGACCTCGAAATCCTCACGGACCTGCGCCCCCTCGCAACCGAACCCGACGGCAACCTGCCCGACTTCCAAGCCTATCGCAACCGCGTGCCCATGCCCGCCCTCGCGTATGCAGATTGAGAAATGCGTCGCCTGAAAAAAACAAAACCCGCTCGGTATATTGACTACCGAGCGGGTTTGTTGTTGTGGCTTGTGTTTTCACTTAATCAATCAGACCGAGTTGTCGCATCTCCCAATGTCCCTTCCGACCACTCCAGTGCTTCTGCTTCGCGGGCTTTGTCACGCGCCATTTGTGCATATCCCATTTCGAGATCGCGATTGAGCACATGGAGGCGAATCGCATCCTCGATAAAACGACTGATATTTTCGCGCCCAATGACCTTGTGCAATTCATTGTGGACCTTTGCATCAATCGCGATTGTGAGTTTCTTTTTCATGTGTTCGTCCTCCTCATTTTTGCCCTACAATATATACGCAAATTTTGCCGGGACAGCAAGGCGGGAATCCCGTTGTCAACTGGAAATCCGCTTGACACATCCATAGCTCGCCGATACTTTTCACGCAAATGACCGATCTCCTGATCAAAAATGGGCGCGTCCTCGATCCTGCCAATCGCCGCGACGAAACAGCCGACCTGCTCGTTCAGAACGGCCGCATCGCGTGCATCGAACCCGGCCTCGGCATCACTGGCGCGGAAACCATCGACGCTTCGGGCAAAATCGTCGCGCCCGGGCTCGTGGATATGCACGTCCACCTGCGCGATCCGGGCTTTGCCGAAAAAGAGACCATCCAAACCGGATGCCGAGCCTCTGCTGCCGGGGGGTTCACGTCCGTGGCCTGCTTGCCCAATACGGACCCGCCGATAGACAACCCGGAAATCATCCGCTACATCGCCCAACAGGCAAAACGTGCGGATGCGCGCGTGTATCCCATCGCGTGTGCGACCAAAAAAATGCAGGGCGAAACCCTCGCGGACACGGACGCGCTGCTCAACGCCGGGGCCATTGGCTTTTCCGACGACGGCTTGCCCATTGAATCTGCCGCCTCGATGCGCGAACTCTTGGAACGCGCTGCATGCAATGGCTTTGCCGTGTATCCCCACGCCGAAGTTTTTGCCCTCACGCGCGGCGGGCACATGCACGAAGGCGCGGTCTCCCGCGAACTCGGCTTGAAAGGCATGCCCGCAGAGGGTGAAGCCGGCATGGTCGAGCGCGACATCGACCTCGTGCGGCAAACCGGCGGACGCCTGCACGTCTTGCACTTGAGTGTCAAACGCGCTGTGGACCTCGTGCGGCAGGCCAAAGCCGAGGGCCTGCCCGTTACCTGCGAAGCCTCGCCCCATCACATCGCCCTGACCGATGAAGACGTGCGTATCTTGGGCACCGCGGGCAAAATGAGCCCGCCATTGCGTTCCAAAGCAGATCGCCAAGCCATCATCGCGGGCTTGCAAGACGGCACCATAGACGCGCTCGCCACGGACCACGCACCCCATACGACGCGGGAAAAATTGCGCGCATTTGCCGACGCTCCCAATGGCATCGTCGGCCTTGAAACCGCAGTCGGCGTTCTGCTGACCCACCTCGTCCACACCGGCCTGCTCTCGCTTTCAGAGGTGATTGCCAAGCTCACCGCAGAACCCGCGCGCATTCTCGGCATCGAAGGCGGTAGCCTCTCGGTGGGCAAGCCCGCGGACATCGCGATCATCGATCCCAATCTCGAATGGATCGCAAACGCCAATTCGTTCAACTCCAAATCGCGCAACACGCCCTTTCACGGTTGCACCCTAAAAGGCCGAGCCGCAATGACGATCTTGGGCGGGCGCGTCACATACCAACTAAGTGGTCAGTAGTCAGTTGTCAGTTGTCAGTCCCAACACCGCCCCAAGGCAGTTGTTCGCACTCAGATATTCGGGGTTGATCGTTCATCGTTCATTGACCGAGGCGCGTTCATGAAAGCAATGCTCGCATTGGAAGACGGCACCATTTTCACAGGCAACTCCTTTGGCGCGGAAGGCGAATGCGAAGGGGAAGTGGTCTTCAACACCAGCATGACTGGATATCAGGAAATCCTCACGGACCCGTCTTACAACAGCCAAATCGTTACCATGACCTATCCGCTGATCGGCAACTACGGCATCAACCCAGCGGACTTTGAATCGCAACGGCCCCAAGTCGCGGGCTTTGTGGTCAAAGAATACTGTGCATTTCCGAGCAACTGGCGCTCGCGCATGGCCTTGGGCGACTTTTTGACCGAACACAATATCCCCGGCATCGAGGGCATCGACACCCGCGCACTCGTGCGGCACATTCGCCTGCGCGGCGCGATGAAAGGCGTGCTATCGACCCGCGACCGAGACGCGGACCGCCTCGTTCAAAAAGCACGGGATTTTGCAGGCTTGGTCGGGCGCGACTTGGTGCAAACCGTCACCTGCACAGAACCCTATCACTGGGCCGAGGGCCTCTACGACCTCGAAACCGGGCGGGCAAAGCACTTGCGACAACGGGCCGAGTTCCGCGTTGCCGCGTACGACTTTGGCATCAAACACAACATCTTGCGCTACCTCGTGGATCGCGGTTGCGACGTGACGGTTTTTCCGGCGGACACACCGGCGGATCAACTCCTCGAAATCGACCCCGACGGCATCTTTTTGTCCAATGGCCCGGGCGATCCCGAACCCGTGACGTACGCGGTTGAAAACATCCAAACGCTGATCCGAGAACGCCCCACCTTTGGCATTTGCCTGGGGCATCAACTCCTCGGCTTGGCACTCGGCGGGAAGACGTACAAACTCAAGTTTGGACATCGCGGCGCCAATCAACCCGTGCGCCAAACCAGCACGGGCAAAGTGGAAATCACCGCGCAAAACCACGGCTTCTGCGTGGACCTCGACACCCTCGACCGAGACATCGTGGCGTTGACCCACATCAACCTCAACGACAACACCCTCGAGGGCCTGCGCCACCGCGAATTGCCGGCGTTCTCCGTGCAATACCACCCCGAAGCCTCTGCCGGTCCGCACGATGCCAATTACCTGTTCGACGAATTTGCCAAACTCATGCGCGCCGGAAAATAAACATGCGAAACGGTGAATCCCATCCCCGCTTCCACCCATCCGCCCGTGCGTGCCCATCCCTAGCCCGCCCATCCGCCCAAGTGCGATCCCATCCGCTGTGTCCTTCGCATCCGCCGCCATAGACCTATCCCCCCGGCCCCCTTTCCTACAAGGAAAGGGGGAGCGCATGGCTTTCTTAAAGGTTTGTATCCCTGGCTGTTTTGATGGCTTTGCGCGAATGGATCACGCCATAGAAACCCAAACCCCCCTCGCACAATCCCTCGCAAGACCCATCGCCATTCCCCCCTTCCCCGCTTGCCTTTCGTCAACTTGACGATGGCCCTCTTGCCTCTCCCCTCTTGCCTCTCCCCTCTTCCTCTTTCCCCGCTTTCATCCGCGCTCTGCCCTCATCACCGTCACCTTTTCCAACAGGTCGGGAACCGGATCAAAGCCTACGCCGGGCGTGTCATCTAGCACCACATTGCAATTTTCATCCTGCTCGATCCAGCGATCCGTGATGTCCTCGGTATAGAACTTGCAAGAGGGAAACACATCTGCGGGATAGGTGAACCCGGGCAATGTGCCCAAGGCCGCGCAAATCCCGGCGCCGATGCCGCTTTCCAACATGCCGCCCACCCATGCTTCCATGCCCGCGTTGCGCGCCAAGTCGTGAATTTGCAGCGCGTTGAACAAGCCGCCCACGCGGCCCGGTTTGACGTTGATTGCGCGACACGCGCCCAACTTGAGGGCGAGTTCAAAATCCCGGGGGCGCTTTACGGATTCGTCCAAGCACACGGGCGTTGCGATTTGGCGTTGCAATTCGGCGTGTTCGATCAGATCGAGGTGATCTAACGGTTGTTCGATCATCGCCAGATTGAATTGATCAAACGCCCTGAGCGCGTCAAAATCCGAGTGCAAATCATAGCCCGCGTTGCAATCCACATGCATGACGGGATCCGGAAATGCCGACCGCACAGCGCGGAGCACGTCGATATCCCATCCGTGCTTGACCTTCAACTTGATGCGCGGATACCCGTCATCCACCGCGCCTTGGATCAGAGACAAGAGTTCGTCAATGGTATCTTGCACGCCAAAATCTGCGCCGCACGCCACAGTCGGATCACTCGCCCCCAAGGACTGCCACAAGGGGATGCCCCTCAAGGTGCTGTCCAATGCCCACCACGCGGTTTCCACGGCTGCTTTGGCAAAGGGATTGCCCTTAAAAATCGCCAGCCTATCCATGACATCTCGCGCCGAGTCCAAGGTTTGCCCCACCAATCGCGGCAAAAAAAATTCCCGTGCGGTCTCATAAACGGACCGGGCGGATTCGGACGAATAGGTCGGCGCGTAAAGCGGCGTTGCCTCGCCCCACGCTTCGGCACCTTCCCCAGACAATTTGACCAGTACCGAATGCACCGTCGCATCCTCGCCATACGCCGTGCGCCACGGCGAAATCAACGGCAACTCGACATACCGTATTTCCGTAGTATCAATTTTCAAGGTTCGATTCCTTTTTTTGTGGGACTTATCGCCCTAACCTTTTCGAGGGTTGGTTGCGATCTGCGCCCGACTGTGCCCCCGCTCCAATCGCCGCAATGCGAAGCCTGTCCATAATCCCAAAACCTCTTGTGAATGGTTGCCCATTTTGCAAATATATCCAGATGGATTCGGGCTTGTCAATCGCGTTCTCTCTGCGTTCGGTTGTGGCATGTCCAAAACAGGCCATACACAATTGACAATACCTATCTCACTATGTACATTCAACCCAACCCGACAACAGTAGGATATCCAGCGAAAACTTGAGATATGGAAAAACCACCGCTCTCCCCAAGGCAACCACTTCTAACCACTGACCACTGATCGGGGTCGGGTTGGGCGGACTGACAACCGACAACTGACAACTGACAACTGACAACTGATCCTTCCTTGCCCAATAAAATTTTCGCGTGTATATTGTGAATCAAACGCCCAGCGTCACTTTTCCAAAGAGAGGCCGTTGCGATGAAATACGCCATGTGGTTTTTGTCTGTCTGTTTGTTGGGGTGTTCTGGCGACAACACCACCGGGTCGCGTGTTTTTGTACCCGAAGATTTAACGGTTGTGGGCAACCCCTCCATTCTGGGCGAGCCACCGGACACGTCTGAAAATCCATCGAGTTTTATCCGCCTGCGCGGCGGGGTCGATAGCCAATCGGGGGTGGCACTCACGGGTCTCAAGGTCGCCACGCGCGTATTGGGGGAGAATGCCGCTGAATTGGGCGCGAGTGAAACCGCCTGCACGCCTGCCGAGATCGCCCCTGGCGGATCGTGTACTTTTGCAACAAGCGTTGCGCTGGACACTGTGGACTTTAGGGCGAGTCAAACGATTGAGATAACGCCCAAATGTGATCAGGGAACGGGTACACGGCGTTCTATTCCCGTGGTTTGGCCCGATCCGTAGAAAGGAGATTGTCGTGGCTGAAGTGATTTTGTCGGGTTTTGCAGACGAGGGGCCCGTGAGCAAGCGGGCCGAAGAGCAATTCACCATGATGCGCGCCCTCGGTTTGTCCTACTACACGATTCGATTTATCGACGTGGGCAATGGCGTCAAAAATGTGATGGAATTGACCGCGCAGGAGATTCAAACGCTCCAAAAATTGCACCGCGAATTTGGCATTGCCGTGTCGAGCATCGGCTCCCCGCTCGGCAAAGTGAAGTTGCTGGATGTGGAAGATGGAACGGACAACCGCTATGTGCCGTTTCGGGAATATCTGGCAACCGATGTCAAGCGGGCCATCGAACTCGCACACGCATTTGACACAAAGCTCATTCGCGGTTTTAGCTATTACCATCCCGCTGGCTCCAATCCATGGGATCACCTCGATCAAGCGGCGGATCAGCTTTCGGAGATCGTCGCGCTGTGCGCTGCCGAGGGCTTGGTCTATGGCTCTGAAGTGGAATCGCATCTGATCGGCGGCGATGGCGAAACCCTGATCGCATTGCACGAAAAGATCGACCATCCCAACACCTGCATCATCATGGACGTGGGGAACATGGAGAGCATGGGGCACAGCCCAGACGGGGTTTTCGCCGAATATGTCAAAACAAAACCCGGCTTGGGCTGGATTCACATCAAGGGATTCAACGCGCCGGCCAACCGCCCGATGCTCAATCGCGCAGAAGCGCGGGGGCTAACGCGGTTTATCCCCGTGGACCAAGGCGACGCCGGGCACGAAATGGTGTTGCGAGACTTTGCCACGCTTGTGCCGCGCCTCCACCGCAAGTTTGTACAGCTGGGCGTCCCGGGGGTATTCATCGACCTCGAACCCCATGTCAAGGGCGGTGGGCAATTTGGCGGTTTTAGCGGGGTCGATGGGTTTGGCGTGGCATTCCGTGCGTTGTGCAATTTGCTGGACTATCTGGGCTACGAGTACCACCTGTCGGGTTACGAAGATTTGACAATGCCCTAACGTGGAGGTCGTATGAAAAATCAATCCTCATCCTCCCAAACCCATGCCGGGCGAATGACGCCCGACGAAAAGCAATGTTGGGAACGAGACGGGTATTTTGTGCGCGAGAAGGTGTTTTCCCCTGGGGAAAACGATCAACTCCGACGAGTGGCCGAAGACGTCGTCGCTGGAAAGCGCGAAATGCCGATGGCCCACATCGACCAAAACGCCCTCGTCCGAGATGGCAAAGACGAGCGAGCCTGCATCTACGGGATGCACAAAATCCATCATCCGAGTTGCTACATCCCCGAGTTCCTCGCGCGCGTGCGCGACCCACGCCTGACGGATCCGCTCTTGGATATCCTCGGCCCGGACATTTTGGGCATCAACAACCTCTTCATCTGGAAAGCCCCGAAAATCGGGTTGGGATTCCCGTGGCATCAAGACAAGTTTTACTTTGGCAAGCGGTTCAAAACAGCGACGACCGTCGGCACTTGGACAGCTATCGACCCGGCGGACCGCGACAACGGGTGCTTGTACGTGATTCCCGGTAGCCACAAACGGGCCATTTCCGAACACGACGACATCGCGGGGTCACAGCAAAACGAGTTCAAACTGGCCCGCGATGCCCGCGATGAAGATGGCATCGCCGTGGAAGTCCCCCCTGGCGCGGTGATCTGGTTTCACTCCCACCTGCTGCACAAAAGCACGGACAACCACAGCCGGCGGTTTAGACGCAGCTATGTGTCGCACTACTTGAGCGCGCGAGCAGAATGGGCTGATGCCGACAAAATTGGCAAAGGCCAACCGGTCATGTGGATAAGGGGACAAACCTTCCCCGGCAAAGTTCACGAGGTTGCACGAGACGTTCTTTCGGTCACTGACTAAATTCAACGAGGTGAAAATGGCAGATAAAATTCGCATTGGCATCATCGGCGCGGGCGGCATTTTTCGCACCCGCCACTTTCCGGGGTTGGCAAAAATTGACGCCGCCGAGGTGGTGGCAATTTGCAATCGCAGCGAAGACAGCGGGGGCAAAATCGCCGCCGAATTTGGCTTGCGCCCCGATCTCATGACCGATCCCTACGCGCTGATCGCCCGAACGGACATCGACGCGGTGATGATCGGCACCTGGCCTTACAAGCATTGTGAATTTGTCTTGGCGGCTTTAGACGCAGGCAAGCACGCATTTGTGCAAGCGCGCATGGCGATGAACTTGCGCGAGGCCAAACAGATGTACGCCGCGGCGATAGAATCGAATCTCGCGCATCAAATTTGCCAGCCGCCGCACGCATTGAAAGGCGACTGGTTTTTACAGCGGTTGATCGCCGAGGGCTATGTCGGCGATATCCGCAACATCGTGGTGCGTTCCATGACCCCCGGTGGGATCGATCCCAACACGCCCTTGCACTGGCGGCAGATCGGCCGGTTCTCTGGGTTGAACACCATGAGCGTGGGCATGCTCGTCGAATTTGTACACCGCTGGTGCGGCTATACCAAATCCGTGTCTGCCCAAGCGGAAACCTTTGTCGCCGAGCGTCCCACAGATCGGGGGCTCGCGCCTGTGGACCGCCCCGATACCGTGAATATCTTGGCCCAAATGGAAAGTGGGGCAACAGCGGTCTATCTCTTTTCCAGCGCCGCGCACCACGCACCCGAAGAGCGCATCGAGATTTACGGCACAGGGGGCACGTTGGTGTACGAAACCTCGGCCGTTTTGGACGATCAGCGGATCTGGGGCGCGCAGGCAGGCGATGATGGGTTGCGCGAATTGGAAATCCCAACGTCCGAGATGCGCGCCTGGACGGTTGAGGCGGATTTTATCGACATGATCAAAACCGGCAAACCCGCCGAGTCAACTTTCTACCAAGGCGTGAAATACATGGAATTTACCGAAGCGGTCTTCCGCTCCGTCGAACGCGGCGCTCTCGTCCACCTGCCCATTGTCGATTAAAGCCGCTGATGGCAGGGAACGCAAAAATGCCTGCATGGATGGCTCCGGATCGAGACTCTCATGCAAATTTAGCAGTGACAATGGGCCGTGGTTGACCTACTGCGATCTTGGCGGATCGCCCGGCCCCTTGCGCGGCTATAGGCTGCGCCTGTGCGGCTATGAACTGCTATCGCAGTTGTCCCACTCCACGCTTTTGTCGTATATTCTGGTTTCTCTTGACCGCC
This sequence comes from Candidatus Latescibacterota bacterium, assembly GCA_965204745.1. Taxonomy (GTDB): domain Bacteria; phylum Latescibacterota; class UBA2968; order UBA2968; family UBA2968; genus VXRD01. The sequence continues at coordinate 4,904,823 of OZ242010.1, read as the reverse complement.
GAGGAATGAGTCATATTTCGTTTTAAGACAACTTCTAAGATGTGCCTCCTTTCCACTGTCTCAAAGCTGAGGACGACGCCATGACACAAGCCGAGATCGCAACGACATCCCAAGACGCGCTAGATGCCCTGTTGTGCGACGCCATGCCGCCTCAGGGGTGTTGGAGCGACAAACAATATCTTTGGCTTACGGACCGAACCCGCCGCTTGGTCGAGTTCACCGACGGCCAAGTCGAGGAACTGCCCATGCCCACATTTATCCACCAAGCCATCATCGGTTTCCTCTATCGCCTATTTGACGCATATATTGAACCGCTCGGCGGAATCGTCTTGTTCGCCGGGTTGCGAATGCGCGTCCGCGAGGGCAAGTTCCGCGAGCCAGATCTCCTGTTGCTCCGCAATCGGTCAGATCCTCGGAATCGGGATCGTTTTTGGTTGGGCGCGGACCTGGTAGTAGAGGTCGTCAGTCCAGATGACCCGACACGGGATCTCGTCACAAAACGTACGGACTACGCCGAGGCGGGCATTCCCGAGTACTGGATCGTCGATCCCCGCTTTGAGACCATTGCCGTGCTCACCCTCGCCAGTGGGAACATCTATGTCGAACGCGGTGTATTCTCCCGCGGCGACGCGGCGACCTCGCCACTGTTGGATGGCTTCTCTGTGGACGTGACAGCTCTGTTTGAGTACGCCAAGAGATAGGGGCCACCTGTCGCACTGTATATGGTTGTGGTATCTTCGGCTTGGGCATTAACCGCTTGCAATATGGGTAGATGGCACCTGCGAAACGGGATTCGGCTCTTGAAGGGGGAAAGGATGGATAAACGCAAACTGCCCATTGGCATTCAGACCTTTCGCAAGATGCGAGAGGAAAATTGCTACTATGTCGATAAGACCGCCTACATGCGGCACCTGATGGATGAGGGTAGCCATTTCTTTTTGTCGCGCCCGCGCCGCTTTGGCAAGAGTCTGTTCCTCGATACGCTGAAGGAATTGTTCGAGGGCAACGCGCCGCTGTTTGAGGGGCTCGACATCCACGACCACTGGGATTGGTCGATTCGCTATCCGGTGGTGCGCCTGAGTTTTGGTAGCGGCAACTTCAAAGAGCCGGGCTATCTGCAAGCGAATCTGATGGCACAATTAGACGCGGTGGAACGTCGGGCGGGCATGAAGTCCGAGTACGCGACAGTCCCCGAGCGTTTTGCCTTTCTGATCGAGGCATTGCACGAGCGTGCGGGACAGCGAGTTGTGGTGTTGATCGACGAGTACGACAAGCCGATTTTAGACGCGCTTGAGGAGCCGGAAATCGCCCGCGCCAACCGCGATTATCTGCGCGGCCTATACGCCACGATCAAGGATAGCGACGCGCACATCAAGTTTGCATTCCTCACCGGCGTGAGCAAGTTTTCCAAGGTCAGCCTGTTCTCTGGGCTCAACAATCTCATCGACATCACCCTCGAACCGCGCTACTCCGCGCTTTGCGGGTACACGGACGCGGATCTGGACGCGGTATTTGCACCGGAACTTCCCGGCTTGGATCGCGACGAAATCCGCCGCTGGTACAATGGCTACAACTGGCTGGGGAACGAGCGGGTCTATAACCCCTTCGATGTGTTGCTGCTCTTTCGCCGCCGCCGGTTCGGCGCCTACTGGTTCGAGACCGCCACGCCGACCTTTCTCATCGAGACCCTAATGGCACGCAGAGTCAGTTCCTTTGATCTGGAGCGCATGATCGGCACCGACGAGTTGCTGTCTGCTTTCGACATCGACCACATGGCCACCGAAGCCCTGTTGTTTCAGACCGGCTATCTCACCATACAGGACGAGGAGGACCTAGTCGGGCAACCCCTCTATCAACTGGGGTATCCCAACCAAGAGGTGCGCCAAAGCCTGAACCAAAGCCTGTTGCGTCACCTGCTAAGCAATGCGCCCACCCAGACCGCGCACATCGTCCAGTTATACAAACTGCTGTCCATCAACGATTTTTCTGGCCTCGAGACGCTGTTCAAGGCATTCTTCGCCAGCATCCCCTACCAGTGGCACACGAAAAACGACATCGCCGACTACGAAGGTTACTACGCCAGTGTGTTCTACTCCTACTTTGCGTCGCTAGGGCTAGACATCACCGTAGAGGACAGCAGTAGCCACGGGCGTTTGGACATGGCGGTGCGCTTCAACGACAACATCTACTTGTTCGAGTTCAAAGTGGTCGAATCGGACTCCGAGGGCATCGGCTTGTCGCAACTGCGAGCGCGACACTACGCGGACAAGTATCGAGATTCTGGCCTTCCGATTCATCTCATCGCGGTGACATTCAGCAAAAAGACCCGCAACTTGGTGGCTTTCGAGGTGGCACCTGCGTGAGAGTTGCAACACAGCGGCAAGAGGCAAGAGGCAAGAGGCAAGAGGCAAAAGGCAATTCGAGGTGGCACCTGCGTGAGAGTTGCAACACGCAAACCCCGAGCCGTAGATATGACCACCCGCCAGATACATGACCGTATATGTTGTGGTATCTTCGGCTTGGGCATTAACCGCTTGCAATATGGGTAGATGGCACCTGCGAAACGGGATTCGGCTCTTGAAGGGGGAAAGGATGGATAAACGCAAACTGCCCATTGGCATGCAGACCTTCCGCGAGATTCGCGAGCAGAACCATTACTATGTCGATAAGACCGCCTACATCCGGCGGTTGGTCGATGAAGGCAAGCTCTACTTCCTCTCTCGCCCGCGCCGCTTTGGCAAGAGTCTGTTCCTCGATACGCTGAAGGAATTGTTCGAGGGCACTGCGCCGCTATTTGAGGGGCTCGACATCTACGACCACTGGGATTGGTCGGTTCGCTATCCGGTGGTGCGGATCGACTTCAGCAACGGAGACTATGGGGTGCCGGGGCACCTCCAGGCGAACGTCATGGAACAACTGACCGCCATTGAACGCCGAGCCGGGATAGTCGGCGAGTCTGCGACAGCACCGGGGCGTTTTGCCTTTCTGATCGAGGCATTGCACGAGCGTGCGGGACAGCGGGTTGTGGTGCTGATCGACGAGTATGACAAGCCGATTTTAGACGCGCTGGAAGATCCGGAAATCGCCCGTGCCAACCGCAATTTTCTGCGCGGGTTGTATGCGACCATCAAGTTCGCCGACGCACACATCAAGTTTGCGTTCCTCACCGGCGTGAGCAAGTTTTCCAAGGTCAGCCTGTTCTCTGGGCTCAACAATCTCATCGACATCACCCTCGAACCGCGCTACTCCGCCCTGTGCGGGTACACGGATGCGGATCTGGACGCGGTGTTTGCGCCGGAACTCCCCGGCTTGGATCGCGACGAAATCCGCCGCTGGTACAATGGCTACAACTGGCTGGGGAACGAGCGGGTCTATAACCCCTTCGATGTGCTTCTGCTCTTTCGCCGCCGTCGGTTCGGCGCCTACTGGTTCGAGACCGCCACGCCGACCTTTCTGATCGAGACCCTAATGGCACGCAGAGTCAGTTCCTTTGATCTGGAGCGCATGATCGGCACCGACGAGTTGCTGTCTGCTTTCGACATCGACCACATGGCTACCGAAGCCCTGTTGTTTCAGACCGGCTATCTCACCATACAGGACGAGGAGGACCTAGTCGGGCAACCCCTCTATCAACTGGGGTATCCCAACCAAGAGGTGCGCCAAAGCCTGAACCAAAGCCTGCTGCGTCACCTGCTAAGCAATGCGCCCACCCAGACCGCGCACATCGTCCAGTTATACAAACTGCTGTCCATCAACGATTTTTCTGGCCTCGAGACGCTGTTCAAGGCATTCTTCGCCAGCATCCCCTACCAGTGGCACACGAAAAACGACATCGCCGACTACGAAGGTTACTACGCCAGTGTGTTCTACTCCTACTTTGCGTCGCTAGGGCTAGACATCACCGTAGAGGACAGCAGTAGCCACGGGCGTTTGGACATGGCGGTGCGTTTCAACGCCAACATCTACTTGTTCGAGTTCAAAGTGGTCGAATCGGACTCCGAGGGCATAGCCCTGTCGCAACTGCGAGCGCGGCACTACGCGGACAAGTATCGAGATTCTGGCCTGCCGATTCATCTCATCGCAACGACATTCAGCAAAAAGACCCGCAACTTGGTGGCTTTTGAGGTGGCACCTGCGTGAGAGTTGCAATACAGCGGGGAGAGGCAAGAGGTAAGAGGTAAGAGGCAAGAGGTAAGAGGCGAGAGGCAAGAAGCAAGAGGCAAGAGGCAAGAGGCAATTCGAGGTGGCACCTGCGTGAGAGTTGCAACACGCAAACCCCGAGCCGTAGATTTGTAAAATGCACAGGAGCTATATTGTGAACGCCAAAGCACTCATCGCCCACAAAGGCCCCAGCTTTGCCTGCGAAGAGGTCGTTCTTCCCGACCCAGAGCCAGATCAATTGGTGGTGCGAACCCGGTATTCCGGCGTCAGCATCGGCACGGAATTTGCCGCCATCACCCGAAAGCTCGACTACGGACCCTATCCCCTGTGTACGGGCTATCAGGCCGTTGGCATCGTCGAACACGCGGGCGAAAGCACCACGGGCTTTGCGGTGGGCGACCGCGTGTATTACCGCTGGAATCGCGCCATCGCGCTCGAGGGTCAAAAAGTCTCTGCCTGCCAGGGCGCGCATGCTTCTGCCGCGGTCTTAGACACACATGGCCCCCGCGCCTTTGTCGCCCATCTGCCCGATGGCATTGACGAAGCCGCCGCGAGTTTGTTTGTCATGCCCGCCGTGGGCCTCAATGGCGTGGACATGGCGAATCCCCGAATGGGCGACCGCGTCGTCGTATATGGCTGTGGCCTCGTGGGCTTGGGCGTGATCGCGGCATGTAGCCATCGGGGTTGCGAGGTCATCGCCATAGACTTGGAGGCAGATCGCCTCGCTATCGCGCAAAAATTCGGCGCGGACCATCTCGTTCAAGGCACCGATGCGAACCAAGCCGTTTTCGACATCGCCCCCGACGGTGCAGACGTGGTCTTTGAATGCACGGGTATCCCCACCTGCATCGACCCGGCCATCGCGCTTTGCCGCCGCCTCGGAACCTTCATCCTTCAGGGCAATTACGGCCGCCATCCCATCTCCTACAACTTCTTACCGCCCCACGGCAAACGCCTCACCATGTACTATCCCTGCAACGATGGCGAAGCCCCTTGCCGCCGTGCGGTCATCAAAAACATGGGCAATGGCGTTCTTCCGTGGCAACACACCATCACCCATCGAGTCGCATCCTCAGACGCGCCAAAGCTCTATCGAAACATCCTCACCGGCGAAGTCAAAAATGTCATCGGCGCGGTGATTCAATGGTGAGACGTGAGAGGTAAGACGGGAGAGGTAAGACGTGAGACGTGAGAGGTAAGATGTGAGCGGCGGGTTTTGCCATAACGAGATACAAAAGTCGTCGATTCGCTTTAGGAGAAACACAATGGACACGCTGAAAGTTGGAATCATCGGGTTGGGCGGCATTGCACGGGCGCATTGCGACGCCATAGCAACGCTGGACAATGTCGAAATTGTCGCGGTTGCGGACCTCATTGAGGACAAACGCCGCGAATACATGGGCAAATACGACATTCCCAAAAGCTATGCCACACATGCCGAACTCTTGCAAGACCGTGACATCGACGCGGTCGCCATCACCTTGGGCCACCAACTCCACCATCGCCTCACCACAGACGCTTGCCATGCGGGCAAACACGTCTTGGTGGAAAAGCCCATGGGCATCAACTTGCAACAGTGCGACGAGATGATCCAAGCCGCAGCCAACAACCGGGTCAAACTGATGGTCGGCCTGACGCAGCACTACTACGGCACCAGCATCAAGGCAAAAGAAATCCTCGACTCCGGCGAACTGGGGCCGGTCATCACCGCCGTGTGTTATATGTCCAAAAACTGGGGCTATGCCGGTCGCCGCCCGCAGTACCGCAGCCGCTACCACGGCGGCGGGATGTGGTTGACCAATGGCGTCCACGTCGTCGATCGCCTCACATGGGTGATGGCCTCGCAGGCCGTATCCGTCTCGGCCTCCATAGGAACCCGCGCCCACTACCAGGCCGCCGATGATTCGGCCACGGCTTTTATCCGCTACAAAAACGGGCAGGCAGGCGTCGCTGTCGCCGTTGGATTTGCCGATGGCGCGCCCAATTACGACTGTCAGGTTATCTGTGCAAATGGCACCTTGCGCTTTGCCGAGTCCGGCGAGAAATACGTCAAACTGGGAAAAAACAATCGGTGGGAAGACATTCCCTTTGACGATCCCCCCGCGCAAATGCACAACGAGTGGAAAGCATTTGCCGAAGCCATCGCGCAGGACATCGAGCCGCCCACGCACGGCGAATGGGCGCGTCACATTATGGAAATCCTATTCGCCGCCGAACGATCTGCCATCACCGGGCGGGAAGTCGCTTTGGAAAGCGGGCCGGGCTGGTTCACCCAAACCTCTGGCTCGCCCGTGACCACGCAACACGGCTGGATTTGACGCGCTTATGAAAGTCCTATTCGTCGCGCAGTACGGGCCTCTGGCCGCCAGCAGTCGCACGCGGGTTTTTGACTATCTGCCCCTGTTGCGTCGCGCGGGCCTCGCGTGTGATGTCCGCGTGGTGACGCCCGATGCCACGGTCGAGCGCAGTGGCGTTTTCTCCGGCCTATGGTATTATGTGCGTTCCTATTGTCGCGCCTTGTACACCGGTTGGATGTGCGTTTTGACCGCGTCTCGCTACGATGCAATCCTCATTCAAAAATCCCTGTTTTCCTTCCCCATCCCACGGCTGTTGCGGCGGTATAAGCACAAAATTTTTTTCGATTTTGACGACGCCATCTTTACCCTTGAAAATCCCCGTGCGAATTGGATAAATCGCATGCGTACCCGCCGCCGCGCTGCCGGCCTCCCCGCGATGTTGCAATGCGCCCACCACGCCATTGTCGAAAATGCCTATACCGCCGAATTTGCGGCCCGTTATTGCGCGGCCGTGTCGCAACTCACCGGGCCTGTGGATACGGCGCGTTATAGCCCCACGTCAAAAGCCCCGAGCAAAAAGGTCGTATTGGGATGGATCGGCAGCCCCACGACAACGCGGTATCTGGATCTGATCCGCGCCCCCTTGATCGCCCTGGCGCGGCGCCATCCCCATTTGGAATTGCACCTGATCGGCGCGGGCGATTTTGATCTAGACATAGTGCCGATGACGCACGAGAACTGGACGATAGAAACCGAAGTCGGTCATTTGCAGGCATTTGACATCGGCCTGATGCCCTTGCCCGACGATCCTTTTACGCGAGGCAAGGGGGGGTACAAATTGTTGCAATACATGGCCGTGGGCTTGCCCGTGGTCGCGAGCCCGGTCGAGATCAACCGCGAAATAGTCGCGCACGGAGAGACCGGTTTCTTGGCCGAGACAGACGCCGAATGGATCGCATTTTTGGGCAAATTGATCGGCGACAAGGCCCTACGCACTCGCATGGGCACGGCGGGTCGCGCACGGGTGGTCGCGCATTACGCGCTCGAAAAGAGCGGCGAACAACTGCTCGGCCTTCTCAAACAGAGCAGATCATGACGCGCCACGCTTTTACAGTGGATGTAGAAGATTGGTACCAGGGCATCCCCATTTCAGCTCGGGAATCGGCGCGAGTTGAGCCGCGCCTCGAAGGGTGTTGCCATCGCTTGCTCGATACAATGGCCGAGTTTGGCGTGCGCGGCACGTTTTTCATTTTGGGCCCCGTGGCCCGAGAATATCCCGACTTGATCCGGCGCATCGCGGATGAGGGTCACGAATTGGGTTGCCACGGATGGTCACACGACTTGATCTACGAAATGACGCCCGACCGATTTCGCGCTGAAACGCAGCGGGCCTGCGATGCGATAGGCGATGCGACCGGGCAGCGCGTCACCGCGTATCGCGCGGCCTATTTCTCCATTACGAGGCGGTCCCTGTGGGCCTTGGATATTTTGGCAGAACTCGGGTTTCAATGCGATTCGAGCATTTTTCCGGTGCGGAACTGGCGTTATGGGATACCGGATTTTGAGTTGGCGCCGCGCATGATCGAAACCCCTGCCGGGCCGATTTGCGAAATTCCGATGTCCGTGCGCCAAGTGGGGACCCTGCGATGGCCCGTCACCGGGGGCGCGTATTTTCGGCTGTTCCCCTATTTTGTAAGCCGCGCAAATATGCGGGCAGTGGGCCATCGCGGGCGGGCCGTGGTTTTTTATTTTCACCCCTGGGAACTCGATCCCGATCAGCCTCGGCTCGCGTTTTATTGGAAAGCGCGGTTGACGCACTACGCCAATTTGAAAGTCGCAGAACCCCGATTGCGCCGCTTGTTGACCGATTTCTCTTTCGGGACATTGGGCGAGATTGTAGCGCGCGTGCAAAAGCGCGAATCGGGGCATTTGGAGCGATGAATTTCGCCTTTTGGATTTCTCATTGCCTTTAATCATTCAAGACCTTATATTAGGGTGTTTTTGACAAAGGCATCTGTATCGCGAAAGAGAAGTGGTCGCATTGAGAAAGGAATGACTACATGAGATTTTTGGTTACGGGCGGTGCGGGTTTTATTGGCTCTCATCTGGCCGAACGTCTGTTGAAACAGGACCACGAAGTTTACGTTTTAGACGATCTTTCAACCGGAGATTTGGACAATGTGCGGCACCTCGAAAACAACCCGCGGTTTCGCATGAAAGTGGGCACAGTGCTCGATCTGGAAACGCTCAAGCCCTTGGTCAATTGGAGTGACGTCATTTACCATCTGGCGGCTTCCGTGGGCGTCAATTACGTGATCAACAATCCCTTGCAGTCCTTGACCACGAATATCCGCGGCACCGAACTCCTGTTGGAATTGGCGAATAAGGAAAAGAAACGGGTGTTGTTGGCCTCCACCTCCGAAGTCGCGGGCAAGAAAAACGGGTCCGCGACCTTCAGCGAAGACGACGACCGCTTGCTGGGCCCAACCACGGTCACGCGCTGGATTTACTCCACGTCCAAAGCGGTCGGCGAAATGCTCGGCTTGGCCTATTGGCGAGAAAAAAAGTTGCCCGTGATCATGGTGCGCTTTTTCAATGTCATCGGCCCTCGGCAAAGTGCGGAATACGGCATGGTGGTGCCGCGCTTCGTCAAGCAGGCATTGTTGGGGCATCCCATCACGGTCTATAACGATGGCGAGCAACGGCGGTGCTTCACCGATATCGAAGACGCCTTAGACGGGCTGACGGCATTGATGGAACACGACCATGCGCCGGGCGAGATTTTCAACTTGGGCGGGAATCACGAGACCAATGAGATTTGCATTCGGAACCTCGCGGAAAAAATCAAGGAACTGACCGAAAGCGACTCGCCCATCGAATTTGTGCCTTACGACAAAGCATTTGCAAAAGGGTCCTACGAAGACCTCAACTACCGCATCCCCGATTTGACCAAAATCAAAAACATCACGGGCTACGACCCCAAAATCAGTTTGGACAGCACCTTGCGGCGCATCATCGAATACTACGAATCCTGATGCCCGCTTTCTCTTTTTTGTTTTCCGGCGTTTGCGTTGCCCATCGGGCCGTGTGAACGCCGGTTTTTGTTGCCGTTCACAGGAAGCCACAAAAAGCTTCGGTGTACAACTGGCGACAGCTAATTCAAAGTACCCTTTTGTGATTTTGTGCCTTTTGTGGCGAATCAGCGAGAAATGTCCGCCCCCTTGGTTATGACCCGACGACCCAAAATACTCCACACCATGACGTGGCTCGCGCCCGGCGGTGGCGCGGATCGCAATGTGTATCTTTCGATGAAAGCCATGCGGAGGGATTACGAGATTCACCTCGCGGTCGGGCGGCAAATCGAGCGGGGCGATCTCCTCAAATTGCCGGGGGTTTCCGCGCATATCTGCCCGCATTTGGATCGGGAAATCCGCCCGTGGCGCGATTGGCGTGCGTTGCTGTGGTTTGTGCGCTTGATTCGCCGCGAGCGATTCGACTTGGTTCACACGCACGAAAGCAAAGCGAGCCTGTTGGGCCGCCTCGCCGCGCGATGGGCCGGTTGCAAGCGGGTCATCTACGGGCTTCACGGCGTGGTGTTTAACGAACCGGGCACCCGCCTGCAACGGCAGTTCTACATCGCGCTGGAAAAAACGACGATATGGGCTTGCGATTTGATCATCGCGGTGGGCCGAGACGCGCTTCGGCATTATCGCCGACAAAAAATCGGGCGCGGCATTCCGCAACGGGTCGTGTACAGCGGCATCGACGTGGCGGATTTTGAACGGCGGTTGCGCGAAGTGCAACGAGACGCCTTTCGCCGCGAACTGGGCATCCCCCAACGCGCGCCCGTGCTGGTCAATATCGGGCGCTTCTCGCGGGCCAAAGCGCAACGCTATGCCATCGCGGCATTTGCCAAATTGCGAACCTCCCATGCCCGCTTGTTGTTGGTGGGCGAAGGCGACGAGCGCGCTGCGTGCGAGCGGCTCTGTCGGGAATTGGGCGTTGCGGATCGGGTCATTTTTGCGGGCTTTTTGCGCGATGTCGCGCCGGCTTATGCGATAGCGTCCGTCCACCTCTCGTCCTCTTTGCGCGAGGGCTTGCCCGGCGTTGCAGTGGAAGCGTCCTTAGCGCGCTTGCCCACCGTGTCGTTTGAGGTGGAAGGCATCAGGGAAATCGCCACCGATGGGCAGTCGGGTTTTGTCGTACCCCAAGGCGATATCGCAGGCATGGCCGAGCGTTTGGAACTGTTGCTCTGCGATGCCGAGATGAGGGGGGCGTTTGGCAACCGCGCATACGAACACGCCATCGCGCGCTGGGATCACCGCGCGATGGTGCGGGAATTGGACGCCATTTACCGAAGGGAAATCGCGAGATGAAAGCGCGGGAAGCCACGCGAGCAGTCGGGCAATTTTTCGACGCGTATGCCGCAGATTTCGACGCGATCTACGGGCATACAAAGCGCAGGCGTGCATTCGGCAGATGGATCGACCGCGCGTTTCGACAGGTGATGGCGCGCCGCTTTGAGGAAACCCTGCGGCAAGCGCAAAACCCGGCGATTTGCTCGGTCTTGGATGTGGGATGTGGATCGGGGCGCTACGCGGTCGCGTTTGCGCGGCAGGGCAAAGAGGTGGTGGGAATCGATCTCGCAGCCGGGATGATCGAGATTGCGCGAGACCACATCGCGTCTCTCGGCGTGGGGCCCCGCGTGGAACTCGTCTTGGGCGACTATCTGTCCGTGCGTTTTGACAGGACATTTGACGCGGCGTGTTTGATGGGATTTTTCGATTATGTGGAAGACCCGGTCCCGGTCCTAAAAAAATTGACCACAGAAGTCACGGGCGCGTTTTACGCGAGTTTTCCAAAGTCAAACGGATTTTTGGCCCGGCAACGCCGCGTCCGATACCGCCTGCGCGGTTGCCCTCTGTGGTTATACGCCAAACGCGAGGTTGAAGACGCCCTGATCGCAAGCGGATTTGCCGGGTTGTACGAACTTCGGGATTTTGGCCGGGATTGGTACGCGGTGGTCCAAATGCCGCGCCCCGAGTGACGCCGCTTACTGTTTTTCCACCCACCACTTGTCCCGATGCCGTTCCGCGAGTGTTTGAAGTTTGCGCGCCACTTCGGGGTAGTCGTCGATCACATTGGTCGTCTCGTAGGGATCGTTCTCCATGTCGAACAGCGACAACTCGATGTGCGCGGTCTCATATCGCCCGGGCTGCCCGTCGTTGCCGGCCTCTACAAGCGTGCGGTAATCGTGGGGCAAATGCAGTTTCCACTTGCCATCGCCGCTGACCACCCCATCGAAATTTCGCGCAGTTGACACGGGATAATACGCATGCGGATTTGTCGCGTGCGGCTGGCACGTCACAATATCCCAAACATCAACCCCATCGATGGGATAATCGGGCAACGCGGCCCCGGCCAGTTTTGCAAACGTGGGCAACAAATCCACCGAGCAAAACGCCCGATGCGACGTCTCGCCCGCGGGAATGCCTTTGGGATAGCGCGTCACACACGCGGATCTCGTACCCCCGTCAAATCCCGTGCCCTTGGCCTCGCGGTACGGGGTCGTGCCCGCGTGATTGCCATAAGAAATCCACGGGCCATTATCCGACGTAAAAACCACCACCGTATCATCTGCCACGCCCGCTTTCTCCAAAGCGCCCGTGATCTGCCCCACGGACCAATCTATTTCCATCATCACATCGGCATACAGGCCCACACCCGATTTGCCCTCAAACGCATCGCTGCAAAACAGGGGCACATGCGGCATATTGTGGGGGACGTACAGGAAAAACGGCTCGTCCGCGTGGCGTGTGATAAAATCGACCGCGTGCTCGGTGTACCAAGTCGTCAACATCTTCTGCTGTTCGGGCGTCACATCGTCGATGGCGATTTCCCCATTTTTCCAAAACTGCAATTCACAGTCGTCAAAGTGCCGGCTCTGCGGATGGTACTTCCACATGTCATTGGAATACATCAACCCCGAGGACTCGTCAAACCCCCGAGCGGGCGGGCGCGTGTCCGGATGATCGCCAATATGCCACTTGCCAAACACCCCCGTGGCGTACCCGGCCGGCTTGAGCACCTCGGCCATCGTGGCAAAACTGGGATCCAACCCGCGTGCCCGGGGCGGAATCGCGCCATAGACCTTGTGCCTGCCCGGATAACACCCAGTCAGCAACGAAGCCCGCGACGCCGAACAGATCGCCTGCGGCACGTAAAACTGGTGGTGGCAACACCCCCCCGCGGCCAAATTTTCCACATGGGGTGTGGGATACGCTGTTTGCCCAAAGGGCCGAAAATCAGCCCATCCGGAATCGTCCAAAAAAATCACCACAAAATTGGGTCTTCTGCTCATGGCGTGCTCCTTTCAGTTGTCAAAGAGAATGGGCTTGCTAAATGCGTTGACATTGGATAACTTAAGCGATTCTGATTAAGAGTGAGTGTTTTTTTTCGGTAATCTATCATGAAATTCCCACCCATCACAACAGACCGGCCCATGGCTAAAGGTGCGAATATCGCGGTCATCGTTCCGTGCTATCGCTGTATTGACCATATCGAAGAGGTGCTTGCCCGCATCGGGCCTGAAGTCGCACGGATCGTCGTTGTCGACGATGCTTGTCCGCAGGGCACTGGCAAGCATGTCGAAGCCTACGTGACGGACCCTCGAATAACCGTGCTCTACCAGAACGAGAACTCCGGCGTCGGACACGCGGTTCTCAAAGGGATGGCCCATGCACGCGAAGCCGGTGCCGACATCCTCGTCAAGATAGATGGCGACGGGCAGATGGCCCCCGAACTGGTAGAGCAGTTCGGGGCGCCCATCGTGGCGGGGCAGGCCGACTACACCAAGGGCAACCGCTTCTACACTTACCAATTCGCAAAGGACATGCCCGGGGGGCGCCTTATCGGCAACGGGATGCTTTCCTTTCTGACCAAGTTGGCGAGTGGCTACTGGAACGTATTCGACCCGACGAACGGCTACCTTGCCATCAGCGGCGCAGTTTTCGACGAACTGCCGCGACGGAAAATACAGCCGCGCTATTTCTTTGAGACGGATATGCTTTGCGAACTCGGTCTGCTTCGCGCTGTCGTCATGGATATTCCCATGCGTGCAATCTATGGCGAGGAACGGAGTGGCCTGTCGCCGGCCCGCGAGATTGCGCCGTTCTTCTATCGCAATATGATGAGATTTTTTCGCCGGGTGATCTACAACTACTTTGTGCGCGATTTTTCTTTTGGATCGATCTATCTGATAACCGGTGTTCCCCTGTTGCTTTTCGGCTTGATCTTCGGGATTTGGCAATGGTCCCACCATATTGTCATTGATCTCGCGGCGAGCGCGGGAACGGTCATGCTGGCGGCCTTGCCCGTCATTATCGGGTTCGTTCTCGTCCTCAATTTTTTGGCGGTTGATATCATGGCGGTTCCAAAAGAACCATTGCATCCAAGATTGGGGAAAACCCTCAATTTCGGCAATAATGGCGCCGGCAACGCGCATCTCCATAGCCACAAGGGGAAAAAGAGATGAATCGTCCGGCGTTTGATCCGTCGGTGACTCCTGTCCTAGCACGGTGGTCGCCGCAAAAAATTGCCGTTCTGTCCATCGATGTAGAACACGACTACAACGGAGACCGGACCGACGCACTGGATCGGCTTCCCGATCTGCTTGACGCTGTTCGGCATGCGCGCTTGCCGTTGACCGCGTTTGTGGAAGGGCGGCTGTTTGAGTCGCGTCCGGACCTGTGCGTTTGCCTCGCAGAGGCAGGAGCCGACTTGCAACTCCATTGTTATGACCATAGCGATCCGGGCGACTCGGCCGAAAGCCTCGAGCGGGGCATCGCCGCTTTCGAGAGGTTCACCGGCACCCGGCCGCGCGGATACAGGGCGCACACCTACCGTCTGACTGACGCGCTCTTTCAAGCACTGGTGGCGGAAGGCTTCGCTTGGGATTCTTCGATCCTGCCGGGTATGGGCCTGGGCAACCATCCGGGCAGGGTGTTTCGCCGCGGCGACTATTTCGCTATCGACGGTGCTTTGGCAGAGTATCCAGTTGCGAGTTGGCGCGCCTTTGGCATTCCGTTCACGCAGTCCTATCGGCAACTCATGGGGCGGTTCGCCGAATCATTGCTCGATCTCGCCGCGGCGTTGCCGGCACTGCTGGTCTATGACATGCACATGGTGGACTTGGTGCGCGACGGACAAATTGGGAAATCGCCTCTGCCGCTGTGGCTGAAGGGTGCTTACATGGCGGCGCGGCGGCGGCAACGCGGCTTCGACGACTTGGTGGCATTGGGTGAACGCCTGCGGGCGCGAGGCTATAAATGGGTCACCTTGTCGCACTGCCACGAGTTGCTGACTGGAGAAGGCCGATGAAAGCGGATAACCACCTGAGCGCGGGTCATAGCCCGGGTTTCGTCGCGACTTGGCGGGAAGTATTCTGCGACGTCTATCGATGGCGGAGGGAAGGTCGGTTCGCTGTTGTGCCATCGCTGTTCGGCGCGCCGACGTTTGCCTATCTGCCGGGTCTCAACTACACCGACCTGAACGCTGCGGAAGCGCGAGGGCTTGCGCGGGAGATGGCGAGCCGGTCATTTAACATCCGCGCACTGATGCCGCCGCAAGGAGAATTGCCGCCCGGAGCACCTGCGGTTCTCAGGCTCGATCTCGCGGCATTCAACCACGACCGGGAGGCCGTTTGGGAACGGGCACTGAAGGGCGTGAAGCGCACGGCGGTGAGGCGGGCGCGAAAAGCCGGACTTGGAGTTTCCGAAGAGGCTGGGCCGGCCGCGCTGGCGGCGTTCTTCAAGTTGCTGTCGGGCACTCTCGCAAGGCACGGGGCACCGCTCATGCCGATGGCGTTGTTCGAGACCTTGGTCAATGAGGCCCATGCCCGGATTCTGGTGGTTCGCCGCGCTGGCGGCGAGGCACTGGCGAGTTTGCTTTGGCTTAAGGACGGCCTACTTGCAGGGGTTCCCTGGTCGGGATCGCTACGGAGTACCGACCGCCCCAACGAGCTGCTTTTTTGGGGATTGATCGAGCACGCTTTGGACGCGGGTGCGGCCATGGTCGACTTCGGCAGATCGGCGACCGGCGATGGTGCCTACCGGTTCAAACGCGGTTTCGGTGCTGTCCCCATCCCCGTATTGTTGCTCTCCGACAAGCCGACCGACCTCTATCGCCGATACGTGCTGGCGCAGAAGCTGTGGCGCATGCTTCCGAACCCCGTGACCGACAGTCTCGGGCCACGGTTGTGCCGGTACTTGGCGGACTACTGAATGCGCGAGAGTCTGGGAGAACGAGAACCATGCCCCACGTCGACACGAGAGGGAACGAGATCTATGATGGACTACAGGCCGATTTCGGTACGGTCAATCCCAAGGCGTCCGGATATCTTTCCGAGTACTCATTCTTTCGGGAACGGATGCTCGTGCTCGAGACCGTCGGCGATGAGCCGGGCGTGGTTGTGGACCTTGCGTGCGGCGCCGGGTTGATCACGCTACCCTTAGCCAAAGCCGGGTGCCGCGTTATCGGCATAGACTTCAACGCGGCGGCGTGTTGGCAAGCCAGACAGAACGGTATCGAGGCGGCCCGCGGCGATGCGTTCAACCTGCCGCTGGCGGATGGTATGGCGGATGTGGTCTTGAATGTGGAGTTCGCACAGCAGTACGAGTTGGGGGCCGTCGAACGCATGTTGCACGAGGTTGCGCGTGTGTTGCGTCCATCTGGCCGGTTGGTGATTGTTTGGGGCAACAGAACGGCACTCGTTCACCGGATCGTTTCCGCGGCCTTGCGCCTCCTGAATCGCTTGCGCGGCCGGGCTTGGTTCACGTTGATCGGTCATGCTCCGTTGGCGATGCAAGCCGCTGGGGAACGGGCAGGACTCGGACTTGACGAGATGTTTGCGATCTTTCCGCCGTTGCGCCTTCGCCTCCGCCGCGTTGGAAAACCGTTGGCGAGTCTGATCGGAACGAGTTTTGTCGCCATCTTTCGGAAACAGGCCAGTCCGTGACTGAGCAACAACACAACAGCGGTGGATTCTTCAGGCGGGTTGGTGGCACCGTCTTTTTTTGTTTTACGACACTGGTAATTTTGAAATCCTACTCCTAAGTTTTCCTCCACTTCTCACGCAGAAAGGCCCAACCGTGCAGTTCATCTATTTGTTATTGTTTTTGGCCAGCCTATATGGGTTAATGATACTGACAAAAAAATGGCTGTCTGTCCCATATTTCCAAATCCCATTTATTACCGTAATGTCGCTGATGTCCGTTTTATACATTGCTGGATTATTCGGCCTCTTATGGTACGTTTCTTGGCTTGTGTTTTTGGCGGGTTTGGGGTGTTTTGTGCTGAGTTTATACAACGAGCCGTGGACATTTTTTCGTCGTCTCGCAGATAACCATTCGTCGCTCCCGTTATCGATCTTTGGCGTTCTGTATTTAATAAGCTATTTTTTTTTCAAAAATACCTATTTCAGTGTCTGGGATGAATGGGGTTGGGGCATTACGACCAAAATAATAACGACTCACGATAGTCTAATTGCCGGATATAATCATATCGACGGGATGGATTATCCCCAAATTACTGCCATTTTGCAATACTACTTTATCTTGTTTTTTAGTGGAGGAGAGATGAATGAAGGAACGACCATTTTTGCACAGACCATCATCTTTTCGTCCGCGGTACCTGTCTTTTTATTTTTCAGAAAATACAATATTCTCCTCCTCGTCTTAATTACTTGTTGTTTTTACTGCCTTTTTTATCTGTTCGTTCAACCTATTTCTTGGATATACAATGATTCCTTGCTGGGGCTTTGTTGGGGTATGTCGGTGATATTGTATCTGATCAATCGAAAGCAAGCCAAAGTCGGGTTGATAATCACAAGCATCTGTTTGTTTTCTATGGTGCAGGTCAAACCAATAGGCTTGGTCTTTGCGTTTTCCACCATATTCATCGTCGCAATCGATGAGGCGTTCTTTTTTGAGGTCAGGCTACCGGCCAAACTAAAGAGACTCTGCTTGCTGATCGCCGTTGTTCTGGTCTCTTATGCCTCTTGGAGTGCGTTCAAGTCTTACAGCGGCGTAACTCATTCTTCTTTTGTTTTTTCCCTTGAATGGATATATGACTCCTTAGCCGACCCGGAAGATTATCAGAAGACAACCGCTGAAAATTTTCTGGATTCTTTGATATATCAACATAAAGACAGGTACATAGGAAGGTTTGCCCACCCATCTGCTTTTTTGGATTTCTCACTGTCACCCCTAGAGTGGGCAATTATATTCGCAATTTTTATGTTTCTATGTTGTCTCATCGGAAATACTTCGCAAAAGATACAGAGAAGCCGACATATTACGCTCACAATTTGTCTCATCGTGGTGCTGTCGATGTACACCTGCCTCCTTTTATTGTTATATATGACTGCATTTTATGAATATGAAGCCGTTATATTAGCTTCCTTTAACCGATACCTGGGAACCGTTTACGTGGGAATATTTTTGGTTTTGTTTTTTGTTTGCTTACAAAATAAGGGCCTGCTTTTTGCGTTCATCGTTTTGATCTTTTTGTTCACACCGATTTCAGATCTTAAATCTTCTGTATTAGACAAAGGGAGAGGTACTAAAAATCTTTTTTATGAACAGGTAGATCCGGTGATTGAGACCCTAAAAAAAGATAGGGAGTCAAAAACCCTAGTGATTGCACAAGGTGGCAACGGCTACATTCATAATATATTTCGTTATAGGGCTTTTCCCGCACGTACAGGATGGCTTTCTGTACATCCTGAAGGGCGAGATGATTGGGGTATGTGGCAACATCACTTTTCCACCGAACAATTTGGTCAGGAATTGCGAGAATATGATTATCTTATTGTCTATAATGATACGGAATTTTGGGAACACTACGGAGATGCCGTTAAGCAGGAAAAATTAAAGGCTGTTTGGGCGTTGACCAATGATAAACTTGCTAAAGTCAACATTGACACGATAGGGCTAGCGGCGGCGTATCCATCTATCGCGGCTGGCGAGCCGATTATCCGGTCTGACTTTGATGTCTATCTCGATGCGGGGATCTTATCGTACATCAAAGAGCCATGCGATGTGATCGACACAGAGGCACACTTCTTTTTGGACATTATTCGTGGCGATGAGAATAACCTTTTAGACATTATTTTTTTTGATGAGAATGACCTTTCTGATCACCGCAGGCAAGATCGCTATGACAGTACGAGTTTTCAGTTTGGTAAGAAGGGGGTGAGATTCGACGAGAAGTGCATCGCGCAGGTTCAACTCCCTGAGGCTGGGCTCATTTCCATCAAGACCGGGCAGAGGGCGCAGAACAGAAGTGTCGCGTGGGAAGCGACTTACGATTTCAGCATAGACGGAAGCCTAGCAACACTATTTGGGACAATCGCACGCAACCGGCCGGCAATCGATTCTGTCTTTGATGTCTATCGCCGCAAAGATAAACTCGTATATCTCAAAGGGCCATGCACACCGGACGACACAGAGGAGCACTTTTATCTCCACCTCATCCCCGCCGATGAGGATGACCTCCCCGCCAACCGCAAGCAGTACGGTTTTGACAATTACGACTTTGTTTTTCAACAGTATGGTATGCACTTCGATGGCAAGTGCATGGCGTCCATCCCACTCCCGCAGTACGAGATTGCCCGCATCCGAACCGGCCAGTATATCTTCGATAGACAACAACGCTATATCAGTAGCTGGAACGAAGAAGCAGTGATCCGCGTAGGGAGCGGGCCAAAACGCGGCGTAGTCACGCGAATCATGTCGCCACCAATCCCGCCGAGGTTCCAGTGGGTACACAGAGGCAATGGCGAGGTGGCTCTGCAATGGAGGATAGCAGATTCGTACCGGGGTACTATCGAGAAACATCAATATCGCTATAGTACCGACCAGGGGACGACTTGGTCAAAGTGGACGGATATTGCAGGGGCAGGAAACGAAGAGGTAGGTAGGCTGTTCCACTATCTTGTGACAGGGCTGACCAATGGCACAGAATACACCTTCCAAGTGCGTGTGGAGAACCATGCGGGCACGAGTGGGCCAGTGTCAGAGTCGGTCACTCCTAAGGCGGTGCCAAAAATGGTGAGGAATTTTGCTGTGTCGGCGGGTAATGGTCAAGTGACCCTCACTTGGGCAAATCCCAATGACACAACCATCACGAAGTATAGATACGACATGAGACATCCTAGGTTCGGCGGGTGGATGGGTGCGCGAGACATTCCCGATAGCAATGCGGCCCTGATGAGCTACACCGTGACCGGGTTGACCAATGACAGCCCGTATATCTTCACCATGCGGGCGGTGAACAATTTAGGGCCGGGTCCCCAAACGCGGCGAACCTCCGTCATACCCACGGCGAGCAAGTAAGTTCGGCATTGAGCAACTTCTCATGTCGCCCAGTCAAAAACCACCGCGAGGCGCGGCGTTTTTTTGTGCAACAGGTCTCGATAGGCTCGTTGGCATTTTTCGGGATCGTACTTGGTGTAGATGCCATCGACATTGACCCGGCCTTCGGCTAACCAGTTGAGGGCACCGGCGAGGTTTTCAAAAATGCTGTTGGTGCGAAAGTCTTCGGGTTGGCGCGGCAACTCCCATTCCCAACCGCTGCGAATGACGACGTAATTAAAAAAGATGAGGCGGTGCAAGTCGTGCAGGGGCAACTGGGTGTACTGCCGCCAAGGGGTGGCGATGCAAACGACTTCGGCGCGTTTCCGCACTGCGCCCGCGGCGTCGAGCAAGGCTTGTTCGTGGCCCGAGCATTCAACGGCGAGTTGGAACTGCCCCGCGAGGTCGGGGTTGTCCAATGGGACAGCATCGAGCGCGTTGTGAATGCCCGTTTCCGAGGCAATTTGCCGCCGCGACGCCACCGGGTCGCAGGCATAGACTTCGTAACCGCATGCCTGAAAATTTTTGGCCGCGAGATGGCCGACCAGGCCGAGGCCGGTAATCAGCACTTTGCCGGGCGGGCGCGCTGTGGTTGTCGTGAGCGTGGTCATGGAGACGCTCATCATGCGGGCAAACACGGCTGTTTCTGGCGCGAGACCCTCGGGCAGGCGAATCACTTGCGCGGCGGGCTTGCGCTGGTAGGTCGCGTGATTGCCCATGCAAAAGGCGAGGTCGCCCGGGGAAATGCCCGCGACATTTTCGCCCACTTTTTCAACTTTGAAGGCCGCGGCATAGCCCGACTGTTTGGGAAATCTGTCGCCGAGATACCCGCTGTTCAACTCCGTGCCCGCGCTGATGAGGGTCGCTATGGTATGCCCCGCGACTTCATTCGCGCCAATCGCGTTTGTATCGACTTTAGTTGGCAACAACTGAGCTGTCTCGCGTTGGGTGAATGTGACGGCGTATTCGTTCATGTTGCATCTCCGCAATTAGGTATGGAGTGACGCCTTGGGACGGCTCTTTGGATAGTCCAAGGGCTTTCGAGACATGGGGAATGTTCGATGGGATGCGAAAAATTGGGGTACGATTATTTGCTCGCCGTGGGGCCGGGGCGATCTGGCAGCACGTTTTTGTACGAAAACTTGAAACGACATCCCGCTTTCGACTGCGGGGAAATCAAGGAAGGTTGCTATTACCGGGCGCCGAGACGTTTTGAGAAACTCCGGCAACAAAAAAATAAAGAGACGATTTTGACGGACCTCTCAAACCTCGCGTATTGCGATCCCCTGTTGGTGCGCGGCGTCCGCCTGTTGCGAAATAGGGGGTATCGGATTCTCATCGTCGTGCTGTTGCGCGAGCATTGTGCGCGGGCCGTTTCGATGATCCGATTCAGAAAGAGCCGAGGAGAATTTTCCGCGCTTTTTGGCGCGCTACATTTGGAAGAAGCGGTCGTGCGCGATAGGTTGGCGCCCGCGCATCTGTCGGATATCTTTCAACTCGATGTGGATGTTTTGACCGTCCATTTCACCGCGCTGGTCGGCAAGCCGATGGTATTTTTGAATCGCTTGTCCGATATTTGCGGCACGCCTAAGTTTGACCGCGTGGCGTTGCAAAAGGTCAATGAATCCGTGCATGCGCGAAATCTGATGGTCTCTGCTTGTGGAAAACTAATTGCCCGAACACTGCGCGGGGCGAGATGCAGGAGGCTCTTGCAAAGGCTCAAGAACAGCGATTTTGTGAACCACTTGTTCTTTACAGCGCGGCGCGAAGATACGGATGTCCCGCAGTTGAGCGCGGAAAACACGGCCTTGTTGAAGGCTTCCTTTCGCGTGTGTCGCGCCGTGATCGATGATGCTTCCGAGCAAATTGGAGCGGGTATTTACTTCCGAAAAGCGAGTTCACTTCGGCCGGGCACGGGGGCCACGCCCCTACGGTGAATTGCTAACGTCGTTGTACCCTGTTGCGTCCCGTTACGCTCGTTGTGGGCTACGCCTGTGCGTGCTTTTTTTTTGCCAAAATCTCAATGGTCTGCGCGAGTGTCCGATCCGCATCTCGCGTTTCGGGGGTTTCTTCTGCAAGGGGCGTCGCGCTGACGAGGCGATACATGGCCGCCGCGCCTTCGTATATCTTTGGCGTGAGACCCAAATCCCCGAAGGTTTTGGCGATCTCTTCCATCTCGCCCACCCACCGCTTGGCTTTGGTCGGCATGCCCGGCAAGCCGCGTTCCATCCCCGCCAATCGATCCGCCTGACTCAGTTGCAACTCGGCGATCAAGCCCTCGTACAACCCCATCGCCCGCGCGGCGATGAGCAGTTCTGTTTGAAGCGCGG
Source organism: Candidatus Latescibacterota bacterium (assembly GCA_965204745.1). Lineage (GTDB taxonomy): Bacteria > Latescibacterota > UBA2968 > UBA2968 > UBA2968 > VXRD01. The sequence goes on along the minus strand of OZ242010.1, from coordinate 4,882,623 downwards.
TCGTCCCTTTGGTTTGGGCCGCGTAGCACATTTTGAGCCCCGATGCCTGCCCGATTTTGTCCCCGACTTTCCGCACATCCAAGCCGTAATCATTCAATTTTTCAAAAGCCGACGCGTCCGGCCCCGAACAGTAAAACCGCGTGCCCCCCGGTTTGCGCGGCGGCCCGCCGATAATGCCCGCGTCGATGAACACACTGCCCGCCTTTTCGATCACCTCGCCAATGCGTGCGGCCGTCGCCGGGGCAATGGCATTGCAATCGGCATACGCGATTTGTTCATCCGTGTTTCGCAGCGCGTCCGCAATGCGTGCGGCCACATCTTCGGCCGCGGCGGGCACGAGAATACACACCAAGAGCGACGCCTCGCGCACCAAATCCCCATACTTGGGGACATTTTCAATCCCCGCTATTTCCGCGAGTTTGCGCGTGCGCTCGCTCCGACCATCCAAGCACGTTATCACGCGGGCACCATGGGCGATTGCCACTTGCCCAACAACGTGTCCCATGTCGCCGGGACTCAGCAAACCGATTGTCATTGCGATCTCCTTGTCGATACGCGGACAGGCACAGGGGCCTTGCCCCTACGAGTTGCGAAACTGAAACAGCGCGCTACCTTGCATTACAAAGCCGATGGCCTGCCCCTACGGGGAATGGGGGTTGGGGAGATTGACCACTGACTACTGACTACTGACCACTGACTACTGACCACTGACTACTGACTACTGACCACTTGGAGTGCTGGGTGGCCCTCTTACGTCTTCCCTCTCCCGTCTCACTTGTGGAAGGGTTGCAGGGCGGGGCGAACTGACTACTGACTCGCCACATACACCGGACTCACCCATGCCTTTCCGCCGTCAATTTGCGCGATGCGTGCCCAATAGGGATGGCAACCGGGGAGCAACTCATTTTCGCGGTATGTAAATGCGACTTCGCGGCCAATGCCCACGGGGGCGCGTTCAAAAACCACCTGCATATCAATGCCGCCGGCACCGATCACAACGGGCCCGGTTGCGATTTCTGAAAGGCGTAGCGAATGCGACAACACGGGGGTTTCAAAATCGAGTGTCGCATCGCTGGGGGCATCGAGCGTCAAAATGATCCCATCCGCGTCGCCCGTGGTCACGGATGTCCAAGTCACCGAGTGATCATCGGCTGATTGAATGCCTTCGGACGCTGAATCAAACGCAAAACCGATGGCCTCTGCGATGCGCCCTTTGTCGAGCCTGACCGCGCCATCCCAGCGCACGAGGCGATTGCGCGCCCTGATGCGCTGCCCAGACCACGCGATCCGCACGCGATTTTGTTGCCGGGGAATGGTTTGGGGATGCGTGTAAATCACGTCCGTTCCCCTGAAGAGATCCACTTTTTCAATCGGCGCTGTGCCCCAAACTTTTAGGGCGATTTCGGGCGGTACCCGTGTCGTCAGATCCGATCCCATGGGCTGCCCGCCCACGGTCATTTCCACCAGCACGCGCGGGCCGTTAGTGCCATAGCACCGCCTCGCTTTGAGTGCCTCCCACACGCTTTCCCGCGTCAATTCTTCGGCATAGACGCAGGTTATCCCGCCGTAAACGCCAAACGCGCCACTGCCCGGATGCGCGGCGCCCGGGCGGCCTTTGTGGTCGTCGCTGCCGCAGGTGAACCCCACGCGATAGCCCCTCTCGAGGGCTTCCCTCAAGAACCACTCAAATTCGCCCCACTCGGACAAAACCTCGATCACGGCCTCTAAGTTTGGATCGTGCCACGCCAGATTTGCATAGCGCCCGCCCACATGCGGTATCAACAGCGCGTCCATGCCCTCGAGGGCGCGGTAGAGGTCTGCGACGTGCTGGCAATCCGTAGCCACATCGGACTTGTCGTCGATCAGCACATGGCTGGAGCGGTGCAACGGGCCGTCGCCGCCGGGATAATACACATTGCGATCCCCGCCTACGGGCGTGTTGCCCGACCATTCCCAGCCGACAAAGGCCGCGAATTTGCCCGGGGCATTCTGGGTATTGGCGCGGCGTTTGATCTCCTGCCAGACCGATTTTGTAATTTGAAAATCATTGCCCTGATGCCCTGCAAAATCCAGCCACGCCTTTTCGCGTGCAAAGCGAAAATACGACTCGACCGAGTTGGTGCCCACGGTTTCTTCGCTCTGCCCGTGCAAATCGCCCCAAAAGGGACGCGGGTCTTTGCGCGTTGCACGGCTCACCAATGGGTTGCTCTCTGCCTCGAGGCCCAGGCTTTCATCCCATGCCCGCACGCGGTAAATCCCAGGTTTGGGGGCCGTCACACCTTCAAACCGCATTGCGCCGCGCTGGCTGGGGTCAAACGCATGTGTTTCGGGCAATCCCACAAGGCCATCGGCGTCGATTTTTATTTTACCGGTATATTCCGCGCACGGATTGCCCCACGCATCTTCGGCTTTTATGCCGATCCAGGTGGCTTCGTCGGGCGTTGTTTCAGATGGCCCCAACGCGACGAGGCGATGGGGCGCGCCGCTCACAATGGGCACTTTCGGCGACGGCACTTCTGTATAGACCCACGTTCCGCACCAATCGACCGCGACGCGAAATTCAAACGCATCCTGACAAAATGTTTGCGCGCGACTGCCCGCGCTCCCGGCCGATGTATCGCCCAATACGAGGGTTACGCTGTCGCCTTCGGCTAGCGAATCGTCAAATACGTCGATGGTGACGCAATATCGCCACGGTCGAATATATCGCTGCCGGTCAAAAACCGCTTTCAAGGTCGCCGGTCCCGTTGTCGAGACCGAGGCATAAGCGGGCGCGGCTGGATCGTCAAATTGCGGATGTTGCCAGTCGCTCACGTCGCGCCACGCGATTTTGATCACCCCGCCATCGTCAATCCCGCGTTTGCCCGCGTGATAGACGACGCGCCATGTGGCCGTTTCACCCGCGATAACCGCGTGGTCTGGATCGATTTCCGCCCAGCCGTAATCTTCGCGGATTCCTCGGTCAGGAAGCAAGCCGAGACCAATTGTTCCTCGGTCATGTCGTGTTTTTCGATCATAGGTGAATAGCCACAAAAGGCACAAAAGGCACAAAAGGCACGAGTAGCCACAAAAGGCACAAAAGGCACAAAAAATAAAAAGCATAAAAGGCGCGAGCGGGGTACAACGGGCGTCGGAGAAATCCGCGGGAAAAAGGGCTGTCGGTTTTTGCAGGCGATCAAGCAGAGCCATTACCCGGTCAATTCGCGCATGGTTTCCACGCATCGGGTCAGGGCGGGCACGGGATTTTCGACATCGGCTTCGTATTCGATAACCGCCATGCCGTCAAAGCCGGTTTTTTCCAACCCTGCGACAAAGGCCGGCAGATCGAGCGTGCCTCCGCCGACGACCGTGTCGTGCCACTGGCCGTTGGGGTTAAAGATGAAATCCTTGTAGTGGACGCCGTAAATCTGCCCGGCAAAATCCTCTGTCCATTTGACCGGATTGCCCTGACGAGGGCCGATTTGCAAGGCCCAAGCCGTGTCGATGCACAAGCCGATTTCGGGCGTGCCCAAGCCGATCAAGTGTTTGAGCACCCCGGGTTGTCCGCCAAAGTGGTACCCGCCGTGGCAGTGAATCCCCACGCGAATGCCGTATTCCCTGCTCCATCCGCGCACTTGTGCGATGGCTTTGGGATAGGATTCGAGTTGAAAATGGCAAGAGATGTGCTCGGCACCAGCAAGGGCCGCGCACTCGAAAAAGGTCTTTTCACCCGGGTCGCCCGTGAAGGTTTGCACCCCGATAGAGATGATGGAAACCCCCGCGTCCGCGTACGTTTTGACGACCTCTTGCCATGCGGCGGGGTCTTTGAAATTGGCGTGAACTTGGCAGACTTCAATTTTGTCCAAGCCGATGTCTCTGACCTTTTGGGCCACGTCAGCATTGTCTTTGAAGTGGCGAAAACAAAAACTTTGGACGCCGTAATCCAGTGCAGCACTCATGGTAACTCCTCGCTAAAAAAAATAAAATGTCAACAGGACCTAGTACCTGCCCCCTCGCTACGCGTCGCGCCTCTTCTAAGGACGCGTGAATGTTGCGTAGAAATCATTGCCCTTGTCATCCACGACGATGAAGGCGGGAAAATTTTCGACCTCGATGCGCCAGATCGCTTCCATGCCGAGTTCCGGATAGGCGAGGCATTCGACTTTGCGGATCGCGTCTTTTGCCAACCGCGCGGCCGGGCCACCGATAGAGCCGAGGTAAAATCCGCCGTGGTTTTTGCACGCCTCTGTCACCTGACGCGAGCGATTGCCCTTGGCCAGCATGACCATGCTGCCTCCGGCGGCTTGGAACGAGTCGATGTACCCATCCATGCGCCCGGCAGTTGTGGGGCCAAACGAACCCGAGGCATAGCCCTTGGGGGTCTTGGCCGGGCCCGCGTAATAAACGCACAACTCCTTGAAATAGTGCGGCAGTCCCTCGCCCTGGTCCAAGCATTCTTGCAACTTGGCGTGCGCGATGTCCCGGGCCACGATCATCGGCCCGGACAGGGACACGCGCGTGCTGACCGGGTACTTGCTGAGGGTGGCGCGCACCTCGTCCATTGACCGGTTGAGATCGATGGTGACCACCTCCCTGCCCAGGGCGTCTTCTTCCACGTCTGGCAGGTACTTTGCCGGGTCGCTTTCCAATTCCTCGATAAAAATGCCATCGCGCGTGATTTTCGCCAAAATTTGCCGATCCGCCGAGCACGAGACCGCAATGCCCACCGGGCAGGACGCACCGTGACGCGGCAGGCGAATCACGCGCACGTCATGGCAGAAGTACTTGCCGCCAAATTGCGCGCCAATGCCGAGTTCTTGGCTCATTTCCAAAACCCGCTTTTCCATCTCCAAGTCGCGGAAGGCCCGGCCGTATTCATCGCCCCGTGTGGGCAGGGTATCGAGGTACCGCGCACTGGCGAGTTTGGCTGTTTTGAGGGTGTATTCCGCAGACGTGCCCCCTATTACCAACGCGAGGTGATAGGGCGGGCAGGCCGATGTGCCGAGTTCGCGCAGGCGTTGGTCGATAAAATCGCGCAACCGATCCGGCGAGAGCAAGGCGCGGGTTTCTTGAAAGAGCAAACTCTTGTTGGCGGACCCGCCGCCTTTTGCCATGAACATGAGCTCGTAAGCATCCCCCTCATCCGCATAGAGCTCGATTTGCGCGGGCAGATTGGTCTTGGTATTCGCCTCTTGAAACATATCGAGCGGCGCCATCTGGCTGTAGCGCAAATTCGTTTCCCGAAACGCCTTGGCAATGCCGTGCGAGAGCGCGGCAGCGTCGTTGCCATCTGTCCACACGCGATGGCCCTTTTTGCCCATCACGATGACCGTGCCCGTGTCCTGACACATGGGCAAGACCCCCCCGGCCGCGATGTTGGCGTTTTTGAGCATTTCAATGGCGACGAACCGGTCATTGTGCGAGGCTTCGGGGTCGTCGAGAATTTTGCACAGTTGTTGCAAATGCGCGGGCCGCAACAAATGCGCGCTGTCTCGAATCGCACGGTCCGCCAGCATGGTCAATCCCTCGGCTTCGACTTTGAGAATCTCCCGGCCTTCAAACGCGCCGGTGGAAACCCAATCGGTCGTTAGCAACTGATAGGGCGTTTCGTCCTTGCCAAGTGAAATCATTTCTCGGTGTTGGTACGCGTCCATGTCATCCCCCTGTTGAAGTTGTATCGCGCGTCATCACGCGGTCATTTTATCGCGTATTTCATCGTGGAGTCGTATATTATACCACAATGCGACAATCGGGCAAGAAAAAGTACTCAAATGAAATGAGGTTTCGCCATGGCGAAAAGAGAATGTCTCGACCGCACAATCGATCCCGAAATTTTTGGTGGCAAGCCCTCGTATCCCCGTGCTGAAGCAACGGGATTTCACGGGCTATTTAGATGAACGCATCGAACCTCAGATGGAGAGCTAACATGGAAAATTTCACAATTCCCAAAGACGCCGAGCGGCAGTTTGAAGAACGCGGGTATTTTGTGGTGCGGCAGATTATTGACGCGGATGCGGTGCGGGCGGTGCGGGATGAACTCGCGCGGATTATCGCCGAAGATGCGCCGGGGTTCGCGTTGGACAGGAGCCGTGTCGATGGCGTGGCATTGGATGGCGCAGATGCGGTGCGCGCAGTGGGAGATCGCAATTTTTTGAGCGACGTGCTTTGGAACCGCTGGTTGACCGCGGACCGCGTTTTGGCCCTCCAGCAGCGGTTTTTGGGGGACGACGTGCGGATTCAAGGCACGCGGTTTTTCACCAAACCCGCGCACGTAGGCGAAAGCACGCCTTGGCATCAGGATATCTGGCTGTGGGCGAGATGCCCCCAAAGTGGCACGCGCCCCTACAAAACGCGCCACCTGAGTTGCTGGGTGGCGTTGGACGACGTGGATTTGGAAAATGGATGTTTGCACATGGCGCCGGGCATTCACAAGGGCGAGATCATCGAACACGTCAAATACGCGGATGGCGTTCACGAGGAAATCCCCCGCGACCTGGTGGCGGGGATCACCCCCGAACCCGTTCCCCTGCACGCGGGCGATGCGGTGGTCTGGCATGCGAAAATGTGGCACATGAGCCCGCCCAACCCGAGCGACCGGCCGCGCTGGGGCGGCGTGATGGTGACGATGCCCGCGGAAATGGTCGAAGGCGCGGGGCAAGCCGACCGCCCATTCCTCATCGCAGCCGGCGAGGCATGTGATCGCCCTAGGATTTTGAAAAAATAAAGGAGACGGGGCAGACACTCACCCCAGACGCGCTCAATGCAATATGGACGCAGACCCAAGGTGGTCAACGCGCTGGCCGATGAGACCTGCTTCTACGGCGGAGCCGCAACAGATCAGCGTCACGCTATACCCACCGCCGGCCGGTGGCCTGTCCCTACACTGGTGGGACAGAGGGTAGGAACTGACCACTACTTAAAAAAAAATTGACTGTCGTATCCTAAATCGCGTATATTCTGTTTTCCCAACGGCGTCACTACGCAGTATCACTCTTTTTGACAGGAGTTAATCATGATCTATCGCTCTTTTAGATCCGTTCTTATGCTCTGCGCCCTGCTCGTTGTCTGTGGCGAATCCGCCGCGCAGAATACCGCTTCAAGCGATGCGGACCTGAGCGGCCTGACGCTCTCGGCAGGGACGCTGGATCCGGCCTTTGCCCGCGACTCGCTCTCCTACACCGCGACCGTGGCGAACAGCATCGACAGCCTGACCGTTATGCCGACGAGCAATCACAACGGCGCCACGATCACGGTGAACGGCACTTCGGTATCGAGTGGCAGTGCGAGCAGTGCCATTTCCCTCAGTGTGGGCGAAAATACCATTACCATTGTGGTTGCCGCAGAGGATAGCACCACGACGAAAACCTACACAGTGACCGTTGAGCGCGGCGTGAACATCCCCGACGCCGCCTTGCGTGGTGACATTGAGAGAGCTCTGAAAAAATCGAGCGGTGCGATCATTACCCCAAGTGAAATGGCGACCATGACCAGCCTTAGTGTTGCGCGTCGGAACATTAGTAATTTGAATTTGACCGGGCTGGAGTATGCAACCAGCCTGGAAGGGCTGGCTCTTGACAACAACATCTCTGATATCTCGGCCTTGTCGGGCTTAACCAGTCTGACATATCTGAATCTTAGCAACAACCGTACCTCTGATATCTCGGCGAGCAGTATCTCTGATATCTCGGCCTTGTCGGGCTTAACCAGTCTGACATATCTGAATCTTAGCGGCAACCGTATCTCTGATATCTCGGCCTTGTCGGGCTTAACCAGTCTGACATATCTGAATCTTAGCGACAACAACATCTCGGATATCTCGGCCCTGTCGGGCTTAACCAGTCTGACACATTTACGTCTTGAAGCACGTCTTGGCTACAACAACATCTCTGATATCTCGGCCTTGTCGGGCTTAACCAGCCTGAAACAGCTGGTTCTTACTGGCCACAACATCTCTGATATCTCGGCCTTGTCGGGCTTAACCAGCCTGACAGTTCTGTGGCTTAGTAACAACCGCATCTCTGATATCTCGGCCCTTAAGGGTCTCACCAGCCTGACAAATCTGACTCTTAGTAACAACCGCATCTCTGATATCTCGGCCCTTAAGGGTCTCACCAGCCTGACAAATCTGACTCTTAGTAACAACCGCATCTCTGATATCTCGGCCCTTAAGGGTCTCACCAGCCTGACAAATCTGACTCTTAGTAACAACCGCATCTCTGATATCTCGGCCCTTAAGGGTCTCACCAGCCTGATAGATCTGTGGCTTGACAACAACCGCATCTCTGATATCTCGGCCCTGTCGGGCTTAACCAGCCTGGAAGGGCTAGCTCTTGGTTGGCATGGTGGTGGCAACCGCATCTCTGATATCTCGGCCCTGTCGGGCTTAACCCGCCTGACACATCTGTGGCTTGAAAACAACAGCATCTCTGATATCTCGGCCCTTAAGGGTCTCACCAGCCTGACAAATCTGACTCTTAGTAACAACAGCATCTCGGATATCTCGCCACTTAAGGGTCTCACCAGCCTGAGAGATCTGAATCTTAGGGATAATCCTTTGAGCTATCCTTCCCTCACCACCCATATCCCCTCCTTTGAGTCCCGAGGCGTTCGTGTAATTTACGATCCCCGCACTTTGACCAGTTTGGTAAAAATCTCGGGCGATGACCAAACCGGCACGGCTGGTTCTCGCCTGTCCGATCCGTTCATCGTTGAAGTGCGGGATACGAACGCCGTCGCCTTTGCCGGGGTGCCGGTCGCTTTTTCGGTCACGGCGGGTAGTGGGTCGCTCAGTGCCACAACCGATACCACCGATGCCACTGGGCGCGCCTCGACGAGGTTGACGCTGGGTGCTGCGGGCGCAGACACGGTTGTAGCGGCTATCGACGTCTCGAACATTGACAAGTCCGTGACCTTCACCGCCACGGCAACAGGAGCAACGGCAGAGGGGGCAGCGATCTCATCGACGGTTCCAGACTCGCTGACAGAAGCAAATCTCAACGGGGCAAAAGTCAACATTACCCTGACCGGTGCCACCTACAACGAGACCCTCGCCGTCAACCACTTCGCATTGCACACCGCCCCGCAGGGCGCGAGCATCAGCGGTACGCCCGTCAGAACCTCTGCCACAGTCGCCCAACTGACGCTCGCTTATACCGGGTTGGGTTTTGACGCGAATCAGAGCTTGCGCGTGACCGTGAAGGCCGCGGCCCATTCCGGCACCGAGGACTTGACGACGGGATCGGTCACCGTGACGCCCGCGCAGGTGACGGGGCCGGTCACCGTGGTGACAGAACCGGGGCAAGTGGCGGGTGTAGAAGTCACGCCCGGTGTGGGCTATTTGGGCGTAGCATGGGATGCGGTGAACGGGGCGACCGGTTACAAAGTGCAGTGGAAATCCGGGGAGGCGTTGTACGCCTCTGACCGTCAGCAAGTCATCGACAACGGCAGTAAGACGAGTGCGACAATCGCCGGTCTGACCGCGGGCACGGAATACACTGTGCGCGTCATCGCCACCCTGACCAATGCCGACGATGGCCCGCCCTCGGCGGGCGTGACGGGGACGCCCAGTGCCAGAACGACCTCAAGCGATGCGGATTTGAGCGGCCTGACGCTCTCGGCAGGGACGCTGGATCCGGCCTTCGCCCGTGACTCTCTCTCCTACACAGCGACCGTGGCGGACAGCATCGACAGTCTGACCGTCACGCCGACGAGCAGTTACAACGGTGCCACGATCACGGTGAACGGCACTTCGGTATCGAGCGGCAATGCGAGCAGTGCCATTTCCCTCAGTGTGGGCGAGAATACCATTGCCATTGTGGTCACAGCAGAAGATGGGACGACGACGAAAACCTACACAGTGACCGTTGAGCGCGGCGTGAACATCCCCGACGCCAACTTGCGTGCTGCCATTGAGAGAGCTCTGAAAAAATCGAGTGGTGCGATCATTACCCCAAGTGACTTAACCCGCTTAACCTACATGGAAACTCTGGTTCTTAACGACAACCGCATCTCGGATATCTCGGCTCTGTCGGGCTTAACCCGCCTGAGGTCTCTGTGGCTTGTCAACAACAACATCTCTGATATCTCGGCCTTGTCGGGCTTAACCAACCTGAAATTTCTGTATCTTATGAGTAACCCCTTGAGCTATCCTTCCCTCACCACGCATATCCCCGCCTTTCTGTCCCGAGGCGTTTCTGTATACTACGATTTCCGCACCTTGACCAGTTTGGTAAAAATCTCGGGCGATGGCCAAACCGGCACGGCTGGTTCTCGTCTGTCCGATCCGTTCATCGTTGAAGTGCGGGATTCGAACGACGTTGCCTTTGCCGGGGTGCCGGTCGCTTTTTCGGTCACGGCGGGCGGTGGGTCGCTCAGTACCACAACCGATACCACCGATGCCAACGGTCGCGCCTCGACGAGGTTGACGCTGAGTGCTGTGGGCGCGAATACAGTTAAGGCAATTATCGACGTCTCGAACATTGACAAGTCCGTGACCTTCACCGCCACGGCAACAGGCGGGACAACGGCAGAGGGAGCAACGATTTCATCGACGGTTCCGGACGCGCTGACAGAAACAAATCTCAACGGGGCAAAAGTCAACATCACCCTGACCGGCGCCACCTACAACGAGACCCTTGCCACCAACCACTTCGCATTGCACACCGCACCGCAGGGCGTGAGCATCAGCGGTACGCCCGTCAGAACCTCCGCCACCGTCGCCCAACTGACGCTCGCTTATACCGGGTTGGGTTTTGACGCGAACCAAAGCTTGCGCGTGACCGTGAAGGCCGCGGCCCATTCCGGTAGCGAGGACTTGACGACAGAATCGGTCACCGTGACGCCCGCGCAGGTGACGGGGCCGGTCACAGTGGTGACAGAACCGGGGCAAGTGACGGGTGTAGAAGTCACGCCCGGCGTGGGCAATTTGGGTGTGTCATGGAATGCGGTGAACGGGGCGACCGGTTACAAAGTGCAGTGGAAATCCGGGGATGCGGTGTACGCCTCTGACCGTCAGCAGGTCATCGACACCGGTGGCAAGACGAGTGCGACAATCGCCGGTCTGACCGCAGGCACGGAATACACTGTGCGCGTCATCGCCACTCTGACCAACGCCGACGATGGCCCGCCCTCGGTGGGCGTGACGGGGACGCCCAGTGCCAGGACGACCTCAAGCGATGCGGATTTGAGCGGCCTGACGCTCTCGGCAGGGACGCTGGATCCGGCCTTCGCCCGTGACTCTCTCGCCTACACAGCGACCGTGGCGGACAGCATTGACAGCCTGACCGTCACGCCGACGAGCAACCACAACGGTGCCACGATCACGGTGAACGGCACTTCGGTATCGAGTGGCAGTGCGAGCAGTGCCATTTCCCTCAGTGTGGGCGAAAACACCATTGCCATTGTAGTCACCGCAGAAGATACTACCACGACGAAAACCTACACAGTGACCGTTGATCGCGGCGTGAACATCCCCGACGCCGACTTGCGTGGTGCCATTGAGAGAGCTCTGAAAAAATCGAGCGGTGCGATCATTACCCCAAGTGAAATGGCGACCATGACCAGCCTTAGTGCTGGGAAGCAGAACACTAGAGATTTGACCGGGCTGGAGTATGCAACCAGCCTGGAACGTCTGGATCTTTCCCACAACGGCATCTCTGATATTTCGCCACTTCAGGGTCTCACCAGCCTGAACGTGCTGTGGCTTCAAAGCAACAGCATCTCTGATATTTCGCCACTTAAGGGTCTCACCAGCCTGAGCAGGCTACTTCTTGGCTCCAACGGCGGCATCTCTGATATCTCGCCACTTCAGGGTCTCACCAGCCTGAGAGATCTGCGTCTTGACGCCAATAGCATCTCTGATATCTCGCCACTTCAGGGTCTCACCAGCCTGACAAAGCTGTTTCTTCAAAAAAACAGCATCTCTGATATCTCGCCACTTCAGGGTTTCACCAGCCTGAACGTGCTGTGGCTTCAAGACAACAGCATTTCAGATATCTCGTCGCTTCAGGGTCTCACCAGCCTGAGAGAGCTGGTTCTTACCCGCAACGGCGGCATCTCTGATATCTCTGCCCTGTCGGGCTTAACCAGCCTGACATATCTGTATATTAAAGGCAACAACATCTCTGATATCTCTGCCCTGTCGGGCTTAACCAGCCTGACCCATCTGTATATTAAGGGTAATCCCTTGAGCTATCCTTCCCTCATTACCCACATCCCGGCTCTTCAGAGCCGAGGCGTCAGGGTATTCTATGATGCCCGCACCTTGACCAGTTTGGTAAAAATCTCGGGCGACGACCAAACTGGCACTGCTGGTTCTCGCCTGTCCGATCCGTTCATCGTTGAAGTGCGGGATTCGAACGCCGTTGCCTTTGCCGGGGTGCCGGTCGCTTTTTCGGTCACGGCGGGCGGTGGGTCGCTCAGTACCACAACCGATACCACCGATGCCAATGGTCGCGCCTCGACGAGGTTGACGCTGGGTGCTGTGGGCGCGAATACGGTTGTGGCGGCTATCGACGTCTCGAACATTGACAAGTCCGTGACCTTCACCGCCACGGCAACAGGAGCAACGGCAGAGGGGGCAACGATCTCATCGACGGTTCCAGACTCGCTGACAGAAACAAATCTCAACGGGGCAAAAGTCAACATTACCCTGACCGGTGCCACCTACAACGAGACCCTCGCCGCCAACCACTTCGCATTGCACACCGCACCGCAGGGCGCGAGCATCAGCGGTACGCCCGTCAGAACCTCCGCCACCGTCGCCCAACTGACGCTCGCTTATACCGGGTTGGGTTTTGACGCGAATCAGAGCTTGCGCGTGACCGTGAAGGCCGCGGCCCATTCTGGTAGCGAGGACTTGACGACAGAATCGGTCACCGTGACGCCCGCGCAGGTGACGGGGCCGGTTACAGTGGTGACAGAACCGGGGCAAGTGACGGGTGTAGAAGTCACGCCCGGCGTGGGCAATTTGGGCGTGTCATGGGATGCGGTGAACGGGGTGACCGGTTACAAAGTGCAGTGGAAATCCGGGGAGGCGTTGTACGCCTCCGACCGTCAGCAGGTCATCGACAACGGTGGCAAGACGAGTGCGACAATCGCCGGTCTGACCGCGGGCACGGAATACACTGTGCGCGTCATCGCCACCTTGACCAACGCCGACGATGGCCCGCCCTCGGTGGGCGTAACGGGGACGCCCAGTGCCAGAACGACCTCAAGCGATGCGGATTTGAGCGGCCTGACGCTCTCGGCAGGGACGCTGGATCCGGCCTTCGCCCGCGACTCTCTCGCCTACACCGCGACCGTGGCGAACAGCATCGACAGCCTGACCGTCACGCCGACGAGCAATCACAACGGCGCCACGATCACGGTGAACGGCACTTCGGTATCGAGCGGCAGTGCGAGCAGTGCCATTTCCCTCAGTGTGGGCGAAAACACCATTACCATAGTGGTTGCCGCAGAAGATGGGACCACGACGAAAACCTACACAGTGACCGTTGAGCGCGGCGTGAACATCCCCGACGCCAACTTGCGTGCTGCCATTGAGGGCGCACTGAAAAAATCGAGCGGTGCGATCATTACCCCAAGTGAGATGGCGACCCTGACTGGCCTTGATGCTAGGAGTCAGAACATTAGTGATTTGACCGGGCTGGAGCATGCAACTAGCCTGAATTCGCTGAATCTTTTCTCCAACAACATTTCGGATATCTCGGCACTGTCGGGCTTAACCAGCCTGATAGATCTCCGGCTTTACGACAACAACATTTCGGATATCTCGGCACTGTCGGGCTTAACCAGCCTGGAACGTCTATATCTTAACAACAACCGCATCTCTGATATCTCGGCACTGTCGGGCTTAACCAGCCTGGAATCACTGTATCTTAGCGGCAACCGCATCTCTGATATCTCGGCACTGTCGGGCTTAACCAGCCTGGAATTTCTGCTTCTTGTCACCAATAGCATCTCTGATATCTCGGCACTGTCGGGCTTAACCAGCCTGGAATGTCTATATCTTAACAACAACCGCATCTCTGATATCTCGCCGCTTAAGGGTCTCACCAGCCTGAACGTGCTGTGGCTTCAAAGCAACCGCATCTCTGATATCTCGCCGCTTAAGGGTCTCACTAGCCTGAGATATCTGACTCTTGACTTCAATAGAATCTCTGATATCTCTGCCCTGTCGGGCTTAACCAGCCTGGAATTTCTGCTTCTTAGCGGCAACCGCATCTCTGATATCTCTGCCCTGTCGGGCTTAACCAGCCTGAGAACTTTGGGGCTTAACAACAACCGCATCTCTGATATCTCTGCCCTGTCGGGCTTAACCAGCCTGAGAACTTTGGGGCTTAACAACAACCACATCTCTGATATCTCTGCCCTGTCGGGCTTAACCAGCCTGAGAACTTTGGGGCTTAACAACAACCACATCTCTGATATCTCTGCCCTGTCGGGCTTAACCAGCCTGGAATTTCTGGTTATCAATGGTACTCTCTTGAACTATCCTTCCCTCACCACCCATATCCCCGCCTTTCAGTCCCGAGGCACTGATGTAATATACGATACCCGCACCTTGACCAGTTTGATAAAAATCTCGGGCGATGACCAAACCGGCCCTGCTGGTTCTCGCCTGTCCGATCCGTTCATCGTTGAAGTGCGGGATTCGAACGACGTTGCCTTTGCCGGGGTGCCGGTCGCTTTTTCGGTCACGGCGGGTAGTGGGTCGCTCAGTACCACAACCGATACAACCGATGCCAATGGTCGTGCCTCGACAAGGTTGACGTTAGGTGCTACGGGCACAGACACGGTTGTAGCAGCTATCGACGTCTCGAACATTGACAAGTCCGTGACCTTCACCGCCACGGCAACAGGACAACGGGCAGAGGGGGCAACGATCTCATCGACGGTTCCAGACTCGCTGACAGAAGCAAATCTCAACGGGGCAAAAGTCAACATTACCCTGACCGGTGCCACCTACAACGAGACCCTCGCCGCCAACCACTTCGCATTGCACACCGCCCCGCAGGGCGCGAGCATCAGCGGTACGCCCGTTAGAACCTCCGCCACAGTCGCCCAACTGACGCTCGCTTATACTGGGTTGGGTTTTGACGCGAACCAGAGCTTGCGCGTGACCGTGAAGGCCGCGGCCCATTCTGGTAGCGAGGACTTGACGACGGGATCGGTCACCGTGACGCCCGCGCAGGTGACGGGGCCGGTCACAGTGGTGACAGAACCGGGGCAAGTGACGGGTGTAGAAGTCACGCCCGGCGAGGGCTATTTGGGCGTGTCATGGGATGCGGTGAACGGGGCGACCGGTTACAAAGTGCAGTGGAAATCCGGGGAGGCGTTGTACGCCTCTGACCGTCAGCAAGTCATCGACAACGGCAGTAAGACGAGTGCGACAATCGCCGGTCTGACCGCAGGCACGGAATACACTGTGCGCGTCATCGCCACCTTGACCAATGCCGACGATGGCCCGCCCTCGGTGGGCGTGACGGGGACGCCCAGTGCCAGAACGACCTCGCCTCCCTCGCCTGTGACCCTGACCGATGCCGACACACCGAGTGCCAACTTGGATGTGGATGGCAATGGCCGGGTGGGACTGTTCTCGGATATAATCCTGATCACTCGATACGTCCTCTTCTTCCGGGAAGAGGCCCTCATCAATCGTGCTGTCTCTTCAGATGCCACGCGCACGACCCCGCAAGATATTGAATCCTACATCGCCATTTTGGTCGATCAGAAAATTCTCGATGTGGATGGCAATGGCCGGGTGGAGCTGTTCTCGGATATAATCCTGATCACTCGATACATCCTCTTCTTCCGGGAAGAGGCCCTCATCAATCGTGCTGTCTCTTCAGATGCCACGCGCACGACCCCGCAAGATATTGAATCCTACATCCGAAGCCTCTATCCCGACTCCCACTTCCAATGAAAGCCTGTTCCCTGACCGCCACAGATGAAGACGGCGTCGCGGCCCCGTTGAAGTTTATGCTCTTGGTCGCAACGGATCGGCTACCTTCCTTCAGCGATTCGACACGGGTTGCCGCACAACGCTACATCATCGGGGACAGCATCCGCGTGATCTTGCCCGAAGCCACCGGCGGCGATGGAACTCCGGGCTATATCCTATCTCCGGCCCTACCGAACGGATTGCGATTCGACTCGGCCACACGCACGATTTCCGGCCTGCCGAGCAAGGCACTGACCGAGACCGAATACACCCTGACCGCAACAGACCGCGATGGCGATAGGGCTTCGCTGACGTTCACCCTTGAAGTGCAACGACCGACCGCCGACATCGATGGCAATGGTCAGGTTAATTTTGCCGACTTCTTATCCTTTGTCGGCAAGTTTGGGACGCGCCGAGGCGATGCGCGGTACGATGCGCGGTACGATCTCGACAGCGATGGCGAGATTGGATTTTCCGATTTCCTGATCTTCGCCAGCCATTTCGGCACTGGCGGTTGATGCGTAAAAACGATGTTCGCAAAACAAAAGCCCGGGTTCGCAATGAACTCGGGCTTTTTGTTTTCAGCGGGTGGTCGTGATTTTAGCGGGCCTTGAAGTGAAAATCCCTCCATTCGGGTTTTAATACGAAATTGATTTTTTTGGTCTATATATACTGGCACACCTCAACTTGGTATAATTTTTCCCATCCTCAAACTCGATTCTGATGTGGATGCTTGACATGCAATCCAAAAACCGCTATGTTTAGCCACACCGCACTGAGCACCTGCTACACAACTGATCTGGAAATGGTAACATGACCGCAACGCACCACACATTTTCATTGCCGAGAAAGGGTCCTGCCCGGGTGACAGGTTATCTGACACCGGGCAGTGCTATTGGGAGCATACGTATATCCGCTGTGAAAACGCACATGGGGTGTTGTTTGTCTTGAACGATGTACTGTTGTATGACACACCGCCCGGCGTTTGTCGTGGCGGTTTTTTTTATTCTGGGTGAAGCCATCCCTACCGCTGAATGCGAGGACAGGCACATCCCTACGACCGCTGGATGCTGGGCAATGGGGACTTGGGCGGTGGCAGGGTTGCCTCCCGTCTCCCGTCTTACCTCTCACTGAAGGGGGTTGGGCAGGATGGAAACTGACCACTTGGGCGGTGGCGGGGTTGCCTCACCTCTCCCGTCTCCCGTCTCCCGTCTTACCTCTCACTTGATTGGAGTTCTCCATGTTTGAAAAAGTGGCTACACAGGTGAATTTTCCCAAAGAGGAAGAAAAAGTCCTCGCTTTTTGGGATGAAATCCACGCCTTTGAACAATCGCTCGAAAATCGAAAGGGCAACGAGGAATACGTGTTTTACGATGGGCCGCCCTTTGCAACGGGCCTGCCGCACTACGGGCACTTGCTGGCCGGCACGATCAAAGACGTGATCCCGCGCTACCAAACCATGAACGGCAAATACGTGGACCGCGCCTTTGGGTGGGACTGCCACGGCTTGCCCGTGGAATACGAACTCAGCCAGGAATTGGGCTTGAACAGCAAGCGCGAGATCGAGGACTACGGCGTTGCCGCGTACAACGAGGCGTGCCGGGGGATTGTGTTGCGATACACGTCCGAGTGGCGGCAATTCGTCAAGCGCATCGGGCGCTGGGTCGATTTTGAAAACGGCTATCGCACGATGGACCGCGACTACATGGAATCGATCTGGTGGGTGTTCAAGCGGCTTTGGGACAAGGGCTTGATCTACGAAGGGCACAAAAGTTTGCCCTATTGCCCCAAAGACGCCACGCCCCTGTCGAATTTTGAAGCCAATTTGGGGTACGAAGAAGTGCTGGATCCGGCCATTACCGTGGCGTTCAAACTCACAGGCGAACCAGAGACGTACGCGCTGGCGTGGACCACGACGCCGTGGACCCTGCCATCCAACCTGGCCCTGACCGTGCATGCAGATGTGGCGTACGTCTATGTCCGAGATGGGGGCGTCACCTACGTGCTCGCCGAAGCGCGGGTGGAGACGTATTACCCCAACGAAAAGCCGGCCATCGTCAAGACGGTCAAGGGCAAGGACCTGCTGGGCATGCCGTACGAACCCCTGTTTCCCTATTTTGAAACGCTGCGCGACCAGGGCGCGTTTCGCATCATCACTGCGGACTTTGTCACCACCGAGGACGGCACGGGCATCGTCCACACCGCGCCTGGGTTTGGCGAAGACGACGCCGAGGCCGGGCGGGCGCACGGCATTCCATCGGTATGCCCCGTTGACGCAGAGTGCAGGTTCACGTCCGAAGTGGGCGACTACGAAACCCGCTTTGTCAAGGATTGCGACGCGGACCTCATGAGACGCTTGAAAGCCGAGGGCAAACTCGTTCACCAGACCACGCATCAGCACAGTTATCCCCACTGCTGGCGGTGTGAGTCGCCCCTCATTTACAGGGCCATCTCCACTTGGTTTGTCGATATCGAAAAGATCAAGGACGACATGCTCCGCGCAAACGCGCAAATCCACTGGGTACCGGAACACATCAAAGACGGGCGATTTGGCAACTGGCTCACCGGCGCACGGGATTGGGCGATTTCCCGCAACCGGTATTGGGGGTGTCCGCTTCCCCTGTGGCGAAACGAGGACACGGGCGAGACCCTGTGCATCGGCTCAATCGGCGAATTGGAAGAACGCACCGGGGGCGAGTTTGACGACATCCACAAACACTTTATGGATCCCGTGATCATCGAAGGCGAGACCGGGCCGCTGACCCGCGTGCCCGAAGTGCTCGACTGCTGGTTTGAAAGCGGCGCGATGCCTTATGCCCAACGCCATTACCCGTTTGAAAACGAGGACTGGCTGGACGCGCATTTCCCCGCGGATTTCATCGCCGAGGGCTTGGATCAAACGCGCGGTTGGTTCTACACCCTCGTGGTGCTCGGCGCGGCTCTGTTCGACCGGCCCGCGTTCAAGAACGTCGTGGTCAATGGCATGATTTTGACCGACGATGGGCGCAAAATGTCCAAGCGGTTGAAAAATTACGCGGATCCCATGCAAGTGATGAACACTTATGGCGCGGACGCCCTGCGCCTCAACATGCTGTCTTCCCCTGTGGTGCGCGGCGAAGACCTCGTCTTTTCGGAAAAAGGCGTGCAAAAGACGATGCGGAGCGTGATCCTGCCCTTGTGGAACGCGTACAGCTTTCTCGTCACGTACGCGCGCATCGACAACTGGCAGCCCACTTTTGAACGCTCAGCTCATCCGCTCGACCGCTGGATTCGCGCCCGCTTAAACCATCTGGTGCGCGATATTCGGCAGGGCTTGGACCGCTGTCACTTGCAGACCGCGGCCGTGCGATTTGCGACCTTTATCGACGATATGACCAACTGGTATATCCGGCGTAGCCGGCGGCGATTTTGGAAGACCGAGCGCGATGGGGATAAGCGCGCGGCTTATGCGACCCTCTACCATGTGTTGTTGACGCTGGTCAAAGCACTCGCCCCGTTCGCGCCCTTTGTCACGGAGACCATCTATCGGAATTTGCGCTCGGACGAGATGCCCACATCCGTTCACCTGTGCGATTATCCCGCGGTGATCGAAGCGGATCTCGACGAGAAACTCGAACGGCAGATGGCGCGCACCCGAACCGCCGTCGGCTTGGGCAGGTACTTGCGAAGCCAAGCCCATGCCAAGACCCGCCACCCGTTGCGCCAAGCCATTCTCATGTCGTTGCACGACGACGTGCGCGCAGACCTCATGGCACTGCGAGACATCGTCGCGGATGAGTTGAATGTGAAGCGCGTGGAGATTCGCGCCAATGAGGAGGACGTGGTCACCCTGTCGGCAAAGGCCAACTTCAGGGCGTTGGGGCCGCGCTTGGGCAAACACATGAAAGTGGCCGCCCAGAAAATCGCCGGCCTCGGCTTTGAGGAAATCCAGTTTTTGCGCGCGGGCAATGCGATCACCATGGAATTGGATGGCGCGGCGCCCTTCGCGCTCACGGCGGATCACATTCTCATCCAGCGCGAGGAGAAACCGGGCATGGCCGTGGCGAATGAGGGCGATATCACGGTGGCATTGGATTTGAACCGGGATGAAAATTTGGTGCGCGAAGGCCGCGCGCGCGAGGTCGTCCACGTCATTCAAAACCTCCGCAAAGCGAGGGGATTGGATGTTGCGGATCGCATCCGCGTGACGTATCGCGCAGCAGACGCATTGGCCCCCGCGCTCGAGCAGTTCCGGGATTATATCATGGGCGAAACGCTCTGCACCGCGCTAGATCGCGCAGACGATGTGGTGGGCGATGCGATTGATCTCGACGGACACTCGGCGACCTTCCACATCGAAAAAACGCGCTCAAGTCATGACTCGAGCACGCAAAAGTAGGGCTGTGATTTCCGTCTTGTCTAATCGGCGAACCACTCACAGAGCACATGGCGGAAACGGTTAAACGATTCGTCTTCGCAGGCATCCAAACCGACCTTTTGGGCGAGGCGGACAAACAGCGAAGACGAACGCTTTTTCTTGGTGTGGCGCAATACGGCCTCCAACAACTCCTTGGGACGGGTCGGCTTGCGCTCATTCGCTGTCCAGTACGCTTTTTGTCGCCCCATTGTTAGGATTGTTTGCCAAGTCGCGTTCAGCAATTCTGGAACATGAGGCGAGCGACTCCACACCCAAATTTCGAGTTCGGGATCGATCACAATGACTGCACTGCGTCCTTTCCAGCCATTTTCATCCAAATCAGATTGGATCTTTTTTTGGATGTTTGCGGCATCCGGGCTACCGTCCCATTCGGCATCGATCAGCACAAGTGCATATCGATACTGTTTGGCAAATGGCGCGAGGAAATTCCCCGCCTCGTGATAAACCCCGGGATCACGGCGCGGGTGCAAAAAAATTTCCGGTTGTATCTGGCGAATTCCAAGAGATTGCCACCGATGACTTAACAGGGTCGCAACGGTTTGTTTTTGTTGCGTGTCCGCTGTCAATACAATCAACGGTTTCGGTTTTTGTTTCATCCCAAAACTCCCGCCGCGTAGAGCGTCCCGATGTCGATAGTTCCTCGCCAATCTCTGAGCTTTGGATGTTCGTTGCCAAGCACAATTGAGGTCGCACCCGAAGGATTTTTTTCAAAGCAGAGAATTTGTTCGGGCTTGGCTAAACCAACGATGAGGGGCGAATGCGTTGCAATGAGAATTTGCCCATCGTAAACCGACGAGAGCGACTCAAAAACCCCTTCTATGGCGCGTGGATGGACGCCGTTTTCAGCCTCCTCAATCGCGTATATTTCCCGGTTGTGCGGCAGATAAGCCAACAGGGTTAAAGCCAACAAGCGCAAGGTGCCATCGGACAATAGCCACGATGGGACTGGGTTTTTAAGGCGAGCAGAACGCAGTGCGAGATAGAGATTGCGGTCTTCTGCTCTTTCGACAACATCGACGGTCTCAATATCGGGCAAAACAGTGCGAATGTGTTCGAGCCAATCGCAAAACTCGGTTGGATGATCCCTGCGAAAGTCGCGCAAAACCAGGGGTAAATTTGAACCATCCACGCGGAATGAACGCGAAGTTGATGGGCTTGATGGACGGCGCATTGCAGCAGTGTTGAGGGCTAAAGCGCGAATCCCTTCCATCAACAAATTTCGCGTCCACAGAGCAATGGGAAACCGTTCGTGATCTTCGGGAAGGTTGGACAGTGCCGCACGCCTTGGGCCAATTCGGAAAGAACTCGTCCAATTGCCCCTTTCGGAATAAAAATGGTCGTTGCCCTTTTTCGTTTTGGCGATGATTTTTTTCCATCCCTTATCTGCGCGTTTGGTCATGATACTATTTGGTCGCGCTGGTTCAACGGGAAACAGAGTAGGGGAATACCTCGCCCGCCGAGTTTGCGGTTTCGGACAAAGCCAAAGAGACTCTTCAATGATCGCCAATTCATCGCTTCTCTCTGCCTTTCCCAAGGCGATTTCATATCGTGCGACGCGGTGTTGACCATTTCGCGTTTTATTTTTTATTGAATTTGGCACGGAGAGTTCAACAGCAATTTCAAATCGGTCGCCTTGTTGATTAAAAAAAAGTTCTTCCACTCGGCTTGCGCGCCCGCTGTGTCCTTCTCGTGTCAGAATCGCACTGTCCAATCCCATGGTCAAAAAATCTCGAATCAACCCGAGCACGTCGAGAAATGTACTTTTGCCAGATGCGTTCGGTCCAACGAGGACATGAAACGGGTATAGGGGTTGGCTGATATAAGCCAAGCAACGGTAATTCAATGCTTCAACAAGCCGAATCATTTCAATTTCTCCTGCTTTTGTACAAACCCAAAATACAATATATTAAATCGGCCTATGTCGAGAGACACGGGCCGTTTTTTTGTCAGTACGAAATAATCTGGAGCGTAAGTGGCTAAGGTGCAGAAACATCGATCCTTATCTCTAGTATTTTCTCAAGAAGAATAGAGCTCATGGTACCGATGCCTCCCAGTACGAACAGGTGAAAAGCGCGGTTGGCATTGGCAATATCGAATATTGGAAATTGAGAGACGATTTGCCAAGACAAGTAGAAACACAGATGAAGCCAAGCCGCCCAAAAAAATATATACAGTCCCGTTAAAGAAAATAACATTCTCTTTTTAGAAATGGAACCCGCAATCGGTTGGCGAATAAACGCGGAAGCTATCGCCGCTATGGAAACGGCGATAGCCAAAGTGATGTAGAGTTGCATCGGTGGAAATTCGGGCATTGGCACCTACTACTGGTTCAAATTAGCAGTGTTAGATGAACTGAACTTGCGTTCAATATCTTCTTTGTATTCGCCGAGGACAGCATCCGTCACATATTTCAAATGACGTTCTGGAACCTCGGTGCAATCGATCTGCTTGAAACTGCGGTTGCTATCACCTAAGTCATGCCGCGACAGATAGGCTTTCTTGCCGTCATCGATGATCTTGTAGTGAACGTCTCGTCCTCCCAAACCACCGCCTGTCCGAATATCTACCCGGGGATGGTTGCCAAACGCTTTTCTGAAAGGCAAGTCGTGGTCATAGTTAAAGAAGCACTGCATCTCAAAATCGGGTTCTGATCCAACTTTCTACGTACAGCATCGATGACTCTGGTATCCTTGTACGCGGATCCGTCCATGTCATTGCCATCATCGTAGATGGTCATTTTCTTTTTTGCTTCGTTCAACAGGTCGATAAAGTGCTGAACCGCCTTGTCGTTATCATTGGCGGCCCTGGTGGTACTGACGTATAAAAGCGAACACGCCTTGTAAAGCCTTTGAGCAATGGAGAATGCACAAAACACAATCCACGCGAACAACGCTCCACACACAAGTGCTGATATGATGATATTCGACATGGTTCACCCCTCCTTCAAAGAAAATAAATGCAAAAAGATTAACAAAAAATACAAAGGCGGAGACGATTGTCAAAAAAAATGTACGGGGTTCACTGGTGAACGCAACGTTGCATTTCTGTTTCGTTGATAGGAATTGAGCGCGACACACGCATTATGCGTATTTCGCCCTGAGCGTCTGCCCGCGGGCCGCGCTTTGGCAGGCGAGGTCGAGGATGTGAATGGGGCGGCGCGACCATTCTGGGGTGATGATCAGGGCCTCGCCCGTCGCGAGGTGGGCGGCGATGTTGTCGTAATACCGCTCGTATTGGTTGCTGGGATTTTTGCCCGAGGTGACCTCGGTTTGCTCGCCCTTCTTTTGCGCGATTTGATAGGTGCCGCCATCGAAGGTATAGGTGCCCTCGGTGCCGATGACTTCGAGCCAGCCCTTGCGGGGGGCGGATGCGATGCTCGACATGGTGAGGTTGATCCAGGTGCCGTTTTTGAAGCGCGCGATAGCCGTGGCTTCGTCCTCGTTGGTATCGGCCTGCCACCGGGTTTGATCCGCCCAAAAGCCCGTGTGCGAGAAGCCCATGACCTCCACGATCTCCGCGTCTAATATCTGGAGCGCGTATTCGAGCAGGTGAACGCCCCAATCGTAGAGAATCCCCCCGGAAATGCTCTTGCTGCTGCGCCACCAATCCCCCGGGCGATTGTACCCGCCCATGTGGGCCTCGATGCGATAGACCTCGCCGATGACCTTGCGCGTGTGAATTTGGTCGAGGGCCTCGAGAATACAGCCATCCCAGTGCCGGTTGTGATAGGTGGAAAGCAGGAGGTCGCGCGCATTGGCCTCGCGGATCATCGCGTCGCATTCCGCCGTGGTGATGGCCAGGGGCTTTTCGCTGATCACATGCCGGCCCGCACGCAGGCATTGCAAGGCCAACTCGGCGTGCGTGTTGTGCGGGGTGATGACGACGACGAGGTTCACATCGGACTGATCGAGCATCGCAGACACAGAGGTGTACGTCTCGATGCCGGGAAATTCTCGGCTTGCGACTTTCAAGCGCGTCTCGTCGAGTTCTGCAACCGCGACGGGCGTCATGCCTGCCTGTTTCATGAACGCGAGGTGCTGGCGGCCCATGTTGAACGCGCCGCCATAGCCGATCACGCCCACTTTGATGTCTCGTGGTGTTTTGAAAGAGGACATTGGGTTTCCTCGTGGTGATGGGTTATTTTGACAAGCCCGCGTCTTTGAAAATTTGCTCGTGTTCCGCGGCGATTTTGTCAAGGGCTTCCCTATCGGGCGTCACGCCGTCGATGGCTTCGCCCAAATAGCGTTGCGAAACCGCGAGCAGTTCATTGTACACGGGCGCGTTCCAAAAGTCTTGCAGGTGGTCGAGGGATTCGGCAAAGGCGCGGTTATACGGCGATGCGTTTTGAAACGCGTCGCTGTTGAGAATGTCCGTGTTGGCGGTGAACCCCGCGTCTTTGGTGATCCACTTTTTTTGAATATCGGTTTGCAAAAACCACGCGATGAATTTTTTTGCCAGCTCCTGCTGGTCTGCGGAGGTTTTGGTGGAGATGCTGAACCCCTGCCCGCCCAAGCTCACCACGCGCTTGTCGCCGGCTTTGGGCACCATGAAAAACCCGGCCTTGTCGCCCATCTGTTTGACGATGCCGGGGTAAAACGCGAAGTAGTTCATGCTCATCGCGGTTGACCCGTTGATAAACGCTTCAAAGGTCTTGCCGTAGTCGAAATTGGTCGCGCCATTGGGGCCGAATTTCAGCAGGCTTTTGAAGTACGCGAGGGCAGTCGCCACTTCGGGCTTGTTGACATGACCATCCACCGCAAACTCGCCGAACTCGCCCCACGACCCGCCAAATCCCCACATGAACATCTGAAAGCCCATGGTCATCGAATCATACCCTCGGCCCGTGAGCAGGGCGCAGCCGTATTGCTTTTGATCGGGCCGATAAAAAAATTCGGCCAAGTCGCGGAATTGATCCCATGTGTCCGGAACGGCCAAGTCGCGCCCGTATTTCGCTTTGAACGCGGCTTTTTCGGCCGGGTCTTCAAACCAGTCCTTGCGGTACACAAAGCCGACCGCGTCCGTCTCGCAGGGCGCGGCGTAAAACTTGCCACTGCCGGGCGGGTATTCGCACAAGTACCGCGCTGCGCGGGGGTGGATTTTGTCCAAGTCAACAGCCGTGGGCAGCCAGTCGGTCAGATCGACGTACAGGCCGCGGGTCGCGCCGCGGCCAATCCACTGGCTATCGCCGATCACGATGTCGAAGTCCGTTTGGTTGTTGCCGAAGTTGAGGAAGACCTGATCCTGATAAGACGGCCAAGGGATCTGGTGGACTTTCACGGCGATGCCGGTTTCCCGCTCAAACTCGTCGCCCAATTCTTGAAGTCCGTCTGCTGGATCCCACTGCGCCCACCAAATTGTGATCGTGGGCTTTGCAGGTATGGGAGAGTCCGCAGGGCCACAGCCCATGGCGAGGACGATCAGACCAAACAAAATGCGAGACATCATAACACACGCTCCTGTGTTGAGGGGTGAAAACGGACAACCTAAAAATGCGAATAAAGCGTTGAATCCATCGCGCCCTTGTCCTTTCGCTACTCGGTGGATTCAATCCCGCTCGGTCACGTCTCAAGGGTCAACTAAGAGAGGCTCGTTTCATTCGGGACCTACCCCCCTGGCCCCCGTTACTCGCTTCGCTTCGTTGTAGGCTACGCCTGTGCCTGCGAGGAAGGGGGGAATGGTGAGCGGTTCTGCGAGGGTATTGATGAGGGATTTTTAGTCGCTTTATGCCCTATCGGGACCTACCCCCCTGGCCCCCCTTCCTGCGAGGAAGGGGGGAATGGTGAGCGGTTCTGCGAGGGTATTGATGGGGGATTTTTAATCGCTTTATGCCCTCGGTCAACGCCATCAGAGCAACCATAGCTCTAAGCCATCAAAGGGACTTTACTCCCCTTTCCTCATAGGAAAGGGGCCGGGGGATAGGTCCCGCACAACCTAGTATCACCTGTGTAACGTCAGTGAGATAACGAAAAAAGGAGCACCTTGTCAAGCGCGATGAACAAGGGCTTGCATTTTTTGGACAGCGGGTTATTTTTGCTGGCAGGCAAAATGAACGAGGAGGCAGGCATGAAAATTGGAGTGACGCAGATTATCTTGGGCGAGCTCACGCTGGACGAGACCCTCGCCCTGTGCCGGGACGCGGGGTACGAAGCGGTGGAGTTGGTCTTTTCGCCAGAGGGCGATCCCAATGTGGAGATGAGCGACGACGAGGTGCGCGGGGTCAAAAAGCAGTGCGATGACGCGGGCATCGAAATCAGCAGCGCGTTGGCGCGGTACGACAACCGGGGGAATTTTCTCAGCCGGGACGAGGCAGACCGAGACGCGGGGATGAAGAGTTTGCGCCGCGCCATTGAGGTGGCCCACTTGGTCGAGACCGATGCGGTTTTGCTACATCCGGGCCAACTTCCGGTCGAGGGGACGTACGAAGAGGCATGGGACGATTTTTTGACCGCGATGAAAGTGGTCGCGCCCTATGCCGAGGAAAAGGGCGTCGCGGTGGGCATCGAGAACGTGTGGAACAAGTTTTTGCTCAACCCGCGAGAAGCCCGCGAGTTTGTCGATGCCGTGGGCAGTGATTGGGTCGGGATTTATCTCGACACGGCCAACATGATGTTTTACGGCTATCCCGAACACTGGATTCGCGGGCTGAACAGCGGATTAAGCGCGTGCATTTTAAGGATTTTGTTCGCCGAAAACGCGATTTTGTGCCGCTGATGGAGGGCGATACGGATTGGGCCGAGGTGATAAAGGGCCTGCGCGCTATCGGCTATGACCGGTACGCGATTCACGAGGTAGGGGGCGGGCGTGACGTGCAGATCGAGATGGCAAAGCGCATGAAGCAAATTGTGGCACTGTGAGGACACTATGGCAATGCGAAAAGTGGCAGCGATAGATGGACGGGGCAATATCTCGGTGATCGAAGAACCGATGGCGGCCCCCAAACCCGGGCAAGTGCAAATCGAGGTCCGGGCGAGTATGGTCAGCCCGGGCACGGAACTGGGCGGGGTTGGGCGAAGGCGCGAGAATCCATCTGATGCGGCGCCCCGGCCCTTTGGGTATTCCAATGCCGGCGTGGTGATCGCCCAAGGCGCGGGGTGCGAGGACATTCCCATCGGCACGCGCGTGGCCTGTATGGGCGGTGGCTATGCCCAACACGCCACGCACGCCTGTGTGCCGCGCAATATGGCGGTGCCGATTCCGGATGGCGTCAGCGACGAGGATGCCGCGTCTATCCATCTGGTCGCGACGGCTTTGAACGCCGTGCGGCGCGGTGAATTTCATTTGGGCGAACACATCGCCGTGGCGGGCCTCGGGCTCGTGGGACAATTTACCTGCCAGTGGGCGCGCTTGTCGGGTTGCCATGTGATGGGGCTGGATCGACTGCCCATGCGGTTGGAGGTCGCAGGGGCGTGCGGCTTGCACTGCGGGATCGATATCGCAGAGGACGACCCGGTGCCTGTGTCGCGGGCATTCACGCGCGGCTATGGCATCGATGGCGGGGTGATCGCGTTTGGCGGCGATGGCACGCCGGCCTTTGTCACATTGAGCGAGATGATGAAGAAAGCCCCAGACACGCACTTGATGGGGCGCATCGTCATTGTGGGCGGCGCCCGAATCGAACACGGGTTTGCCGCCGCGCTGGGCAATTTGGACGTGCGAAGTGCGGCACGCACAGGGCCGGGCTATCACGACGAGGCATGGGAACACGGCGCGGATTATCCGCCGGTTTTTATGCAGTGGACGACGCGCCGCAACCTGGAGGAGTGCCTGCGCTTCATGGGGGCAGGGCACATGCAAGTGTCGCCCCTCATCACGCACCGCGTCGCGCTCGAAGACGCGCCCGAGGCGTGCGAGGCTCTGATCCAAAACCCCAATGCCGCGCTGGGCGTCGTATTTTTGCCGTAGTGTGAAGCGCGGTTGTCGATGCGAATAAAGCGTTGAATCCATTTATTGGGACCTACCCCTCTGGGGGCCCCTTCCTGCGAGGAAGGGGGGAATGGTGAGAGGTTGTGCGAGGGGTTTGGGTTTCCAGGGCGTGATCTATTCGCTCAAAGCCATCAGAACAGCTAGGGAGACAAACCTTCAAAAAGCCATGCGCTCCCCCTTTCCTTGTAGGAAAGGGGGCCGGGGGGATAGGTCCTACGAGGAAGGGGAAGAACATCTATCGTTGCGGAGAGGCGCCGGATGACTCGTCCATGTCTTTGGGCGATTGGTCTCGGCTTGCTTCCTACTCGCTTTCTACTCTTAATTCGCATTGTCGGATAGCCGACATGAGCGGGGTACAAAAGGAGGAATCATGACGACAAAACGCTATCGCGCAGGGGCGATTGGGCGGACCGGGCAGGGCAATTTTGGGCATGGACTGCATTTGCCCTATCAAAGAATTGATTGCGTGGATATGATCGCCGTGGCCGATCCGGATGCGGCCGGGCGCGCCAAGGCCATGGCAGATGCGGGGGCACAGCGGGGTTATGCGGATTATCGAGACATGCTGGCAAACGAGTCGCTCGATATCGTCAGCGTTTGTCCGCGGTGGGTCGATTGTCACGAAGCCATGTTGCTCGCGTGCATCGAAGCCGGTTGCCACATCTATGCGGAAAAACCGCTTGCAATGGACTTGGCGTCTGCGGATCGCATTGTGACCGCCGCAGAACAGCGCGGTTGCAAGATCGCCGTGGCGCATCAAGGAGTGTACCTCAGACAGGTGCATCAGGTGCGCGATTTGTTGCGCGAAAACCGGATTGGCAAACTGGTGTCCATGCACGGCTACGGCAAACAGGATCACCGGGGCGGCGGCGAAGACATGATGGTGTTGGGCACGCACTTGTTTAACATGATGCGCTTTTTTGCCGGCGACCCCGTGTGGATGAGCGCGCGCGTGACCGTGGGAGACCGCGAGATGGCCCCGGATGATGTGCGCGAGGCCACAGAGCCGATTGGCCCGATTGCGGGCGATGGCGTCGTCAGCCTGTTTGCGTTTGGCAATGGCGTGGATGCGTCCTTTGTGTCGCGGGCAGATCAGGCGGGCAATGGGCAGGGCTATGGCTTGGTGCTGGTCGGCGAAGCCGGGCGGATTGCCCTCAGCGGCGGCGCAGATGCGATTTCGATTTACGAGGATGGCTTGTGGGCGCCGTGGGATGGCGGGCATGCGTGGCACGCGCTCGGGCTGTTGGATGATCACTTGCAGGACACGGGCAATTATCGCGCCCTCATCGATCTCATCGACGCCATAGAACGAGACCGCGCACCCATTTCCAGTGCGCGAGATGCGCGTTGGGCACTCGAGATGATTCACGGCGCGTACGCATCCCAAATTTCCGGACAACGCGCTGTGTTCCCGTTGCCCGATCGCGCGCACCCGCTGGAAAAATGGCGATATGAGTTAAGATAATGATTGACAAACATTGCATAAGGTTTTATGATTAGGTTTGATCGCGCCGGTAAAAACACCGGCCTGTACAACTCAGCTCATTTTCGGGAGGTGTCACATGTTGACTGCTGTTTTTCGAAGTTGTTCGAACCTGTTTGGAAGCTCCTGTTCTCCTGCGAAAACGGGAGTTCAGGTCTCCCATTCTCGTTTTCAGGCGTGCTTCTATTTTATTGCGAAACAGTCTGTTAGGCTGATCAGTACAGTGTACCCCCCCCCCCCCCCCCCCTACCATGGGGAGGCCAAAATGACCTCCCATTATCCCCGTTTGCTGTCCCTTCCAACATGGATCGCCGTGTTGCTTATGCCCTTGCTGGTCGCCCCTGCTACGGCGCAGATGACGCCTTCTCCTACCGATACGACCCTCAGCGCGCTGACCCTCTCGTCCGGCATCCTGCTTCCTACATTCGCATCCACCCAAACCTCCTATGAATTTATAGTAGCACCCGACGCGACGGAGATCACCGTGGCCGCGACCCCCAACAACTCGGGGGCCACTGTCGCCATCACGCCGGCCGATGCCGACGCGATGGCCGACGGTCACCAAGTCGACGTGTCCTCCCTGCCAGTCAGCATCAGCGTCGTGGTGACCCCCGCTACGGGAACGACCACGCTGACTTATACTGTCGGCGTGGTGGCGCAGAGGTCGTCTCCGTCTACCGATCCGACCCTCAGCGCGCTGACCCTCTCGCCCGGCTTCCTGCTTCCTTCATTCTCATTCTCCCAAACCTCCTACGAATTTGTCATAGAACCCGGCGCGACGGAGATCCGCCTGAGCTGGGCCAGCAGCTTTATGTCCTCTTCAGCCATCACGCCGGCCGATGCCGACCCGATGGCCGCCGGTTACCAAGTCGACGTGTCCTCTCCGCCAGACACCATCAGCATCGCGGTGACCCCCTCTGCGGGAACGCCCACGCTGACTTATACTGTCGTCGCGGTGGCGCAGACGTCGTCTACCGATCCGACCCTCAGCGCGCTGACCCTCTCGCCCGGCGTCCTGATTCCTACATTCTCATTCACCCGAACCTCCTACGACTTTGGGATAGCACCAGGCACGACGGAGATCACCGTGGCCGCGACCCCCAGCAACTCGGGGGCCTCTGTCGCCATCCTGCCGGCCGATGCCGACGCGGCCGCCGGTCACCAAGTCGACGTGTCCTCACCGCCAGTCAGCATCAGCATCGCGGTGACCCCCGCTACGGGAACGACCACGCTGACCTATACGGTCTCTGCCGAAAATCGTAGCGACTACGATGCCGATGACGACGGTCTTATCGAGATTAAATCTCTGGCGCAGTTGAATGCCATCCGTTGGGATTTGAATGGCGATGGCACAGTGGCGGATAGCGATACCATGAAGTACAGAGAAGCCTTTCCCTACGCGGGCTCGGGCAGCATGGGTTGTCCCGCCACCGGTTGCACGGGCTACGAGTTGGGATCCCGTCCTCGGCCCTCTCCTCCCTCCCAAATGGGAACGTACACGGAAGAAGAAGCTGCCCACTTGGTAAGTTTGAACTTTGACGAGGACAGCGATAACAGAATCACCAGTGCAGACAGCGATTACTGGAACGGCGGTGCTGGCTGGGAACCCATCGGTACGGGTACCGACAGCTTCACTGCCATTTTCAACGGCAACAACAATTATATTTTTGCCTTGTTTATCGACCGCGGGAAGACCGACAATGTCGGTTTGTTCGGTGCTGTCGGCAACACTGCACGCATCGATTCTTTGAACCTGACCGCTAGAGTTAAAGGCCGGAACAATGTCGGTGGTCTGGTCGGGAGCAACAATGGCACGATATCCGCTTGTAGTGTGAGCGGTAGTATCGAGGCCAACGGCGACGCCGTTGGCGGTCTGATCGGGAACAATGCGGACACAGTCGCCGTTTCCTATGCGCGCACTAGTGTTGTGGGTCGTAACTCTGAAGGCATTGGCGGTCTGATCGGGAGCAATTCGGGCACGGTCACCGCGTCCTACTCGGGTGGCTACGGGGGCGTTGTCAGAATTATAGACTCTGGCACATCAAGTAGCACAGCAAGTAGCAAAATTGGCGGTCTGATCGGGAGCAATTCGGGCACGGTCACCGCGTCCTATTCAATCAATTTCTTCTCTTTTTTCAAGATAGTCCCCGGCGGCGGCAACCAACCCAGCGGCGGCCACCCTGTCCGTAGCGGCTCCGGCGCTCTCGGTACTTTAGTCAATATTGTTGGCAACCCTACCGAAATTGGCGGTCTGATCGGGAGCAATTCGGGCACGGTCACCGCGTCCTATTGGGATACGGAAACCAGCGGTCGGGCCTCCAGTGCCGGCGGCACTGGACGGACCATCGCACAACTGCGAAACGTGACGACTGCGACCGGCATCTACAGCGACTGGGACAACCTGACCCTCGATGCTTCGGGCACCAACGATGACGATCCGTGGAATTTCGGCACGACTGACCAGTATCCCGTTTTGCAATTTGGGGGCTTGCTCACCACCAGGCAGTTTTTTGTTCAACCCATTGACTACGACACCGATGACGACGGCCTCATCGAGATTAAAGATGTGGCGCAATTGAGTGTTATGCGTCTCGATGGCGATGGCGACGGCCTAATAGACCTCGCTCCTTTAAGGCTATCGGAGTGGGCTTCGGGCAAAACAGTAACCCACAACGATGCTTACTTTCTTGCCTTCCCCTATTCGGTGCCCAAGATGGGTTGTCCCGCCACCGGTTGCAAGGGCTATGAACTGGCTGCCGATCTGAGTTTTGACCGGAGCGGCGATGGGTGGATCTCCGATTTAGACGCCCAGAAATCCTTCATAGACCTTCCCTTGTATGACTTGGTTCGTACACAAGCAGCTTTCTATCGCCGGGTATTCCCCAACCAATTTAGCCTGGGCTCCGAACAGGCAATAGACATTTTGGATATTGAAACATATGGCTTTTTTTTCTTGGAGGCTGATTTACGAGATAATTTACTCTTCAGAATCTTCGACACATATAATGATGGAGATGGCTGGGTACCCATCCCAGACTTTGCAGCTACTTTTGAGGGCAACAACCGCACGATCTCCTACTTGTTTATCAATCGCCCCAGGGAATCTGAGGTTGGGTTGTTCGGCAAAACCCGTTCAGAGGCACGCATCGACTCTGTGAATTTGACCATGGCCAGAATCATCGGTCGTTCAAATGTGGGTAGCCTCATCGGGTACAACCGGGGCGCGGTCACGGCTTGCTCTGCAACTGGCTCCCGCGAAAGTGGATTACACCTCGTCAATGGTTTCCAAAATATTGGCGGCCTGATAGGACAAAATGATGGGGGCACGGTCACCGATTCTTATGCGACTGGTGAAATCAAAGGAACTGAAATACTTGGAAATGGGGGTTCCGGTGTCGGAGGCTTAATCGGGTATAGCGATCAAGGCAAGATCACCAATTCTCATGCAGGAGGCCTTGTCATAGGTGACTTCGAGACGAATTATATTGGCGGCTTAGTTGGAAGAGCGGTGGGAGAAGATACGTTAACCGCTTGCTATGCAACCAACAATATCACAATGTCCAACCCCGCTACGACGGGCACGGGCAGTTT
Organism: Candidatus Latescibacterota bacterium; assembly: GCA_965204745.1. Taxonomy (GTDB): domain Bacteria; phylum Latescibacterota; class UBA2968; order UBA2968; family UBA2968; genus VXRD01. The sequence continues at coordinate 4,849,287 of OZ242010.1, read as the reverse complement.
TACCGGCGGCTTGGTCGGGCAGATGTCAAATGGCGCAGTCATCGCTTCTTATGCCACCGGTAACATCCAATCTGTCGGCGACTATGTCGGTGGCCTAATAGGGGCCAATGAGGGGTTCTATGGGGAGGGGAGTGGTTCCGTCATCGCTTCTTATGCCACCGGTTTAGTCTACGGTATCGGTAACGATGTCGGTGGCCTAATAGGGCTGAATGATGGGGGCACGGTCACCGCTTCTTATGCGACTGGTTTAGTCGCTGTCCCAAGCGACACATTCACCGTCCAACACAACCGGAAGGTGGGATATGATGCACTTATCGTTTCTGGTCAAGACACCGTCGAATCAGGTGGCCTGTTGGTATATTCTGGTAAACGTGTTGGTGGCCTCATCGGGGATCAATACGGAACCGTAAACCATTCCTATTGGGACACGGATTTCAGCTCGATGCCCGACGATGCCGATAACGATGCGCCGGAGGGCAAGACCACCACGGAGTTGACTACACCAACGACTTACACCGGCATCTACAGCACTTGGAATATGAATTTGGACGGTACGACGGGCAACGACAATCCGTGGAGTTTTGGTTCTAATAAGCAGTATCCCGTGTTGCGTTATAGCAGAACCCAGGAGGAAATAAACGCACAATTCAACGCTCAACTTTGGAGGTTTAGGGTTCGGAATGTAGTGGTGGCGCCAAGGGCTTCCGAGCTGAGAGTGTCATGGGACACACATTCCGATGCGAGTGGGTACAAAGTGCAGTGGAAGTCGGGCACTGAAAGCTACGACACCAGCCTTCGTCAGGCCACAGTCGGCACCGGCACGAGCTATACGATTCCAAACCTGACCAACGGGACGCCCTACACGGTTCGGGTAATCGCCATAATTACAAATACCGCTGATGGATCGCCCTCACAAGAGGTAATCGGCACACCGAGTAGTCAAGTTCAAGGGGTAGAGGTGACGCCAGGCCCTGCAAGTTTGACGGTGTCCTGGACTGTGCTGTCTGGTGCGAGTGGGTACAAAGTGCAGTGGAAGTCGGGCACTGAAAGCTACGACTCCAACACCCGTCAGACCACAGTCAGCGCCGGCACGAGCTATACGATTCCAAACCTGACCAACGGGACGCCCTACACGGTTCGGGTAATCGCTACAACAAATAGCGGTGATGGAACGCCCTCCCGAGAGGTGACCGGCACACCTACCGAGGCCCCCCCCAGGCCCGAATCACCCGAATCACCCGAATCACCCGAATCACCCGAATCACCCGAATCACCCGAATCACCCGAATCACCCGAGCAACCCGAGCAACCCGAGCAACCCGACCCAGATACGGAGCCGACATTCACAGAGGCAGTTGATCCCCAAAGCTATCGACAAGACCACGAGATTGCACCACTGACCTTGCCTAGTGCAACGGGTGGGAATGGGACAGTGACCTATAGCCTGACGGGTCTGCCCGAGGGATTGACCTTCGACGCCGAGACGCTCACTGTGTCTGGCACGCCGACCGAGACAATAGAAAAAACGATCTACACGCTGACCGCAACAGATGAAGATGACGATGAGGCGAGTCTGAGTTTCTTCCTCACGGTCAACGCGAATCTGATGCCCTCTTTTGGCGATGCAAGTGTGGCTCACTTGGCCTATATGCGAAAGCAGGAGATCGAGGTGGTGACGTTGCCGCAAGCGACCGGCGGGGATGGTTCCTTGACCTACGCGCTGACGCCGGATCTGCCCGAGGGGTTGACCTTTGACGCCGAGACGCTCACTGTGTCTGGCACGCCGACCGAGGCGATAGAAGAAATGGGCTACACGCTGACCGCAACAGATAGCGATGGCGATGAGGACACCCTGACGTTCACCATCGAGGTGATGCCCGGTCTGATACCGACCTTCGGCGATACAACTGTCACCGCACAAGTCTATGTAAAACATCGCGAAATCGACCCCCTGACGTTGCCGCAAGCGACCGGCGGGGATGGTTCCTTGACCTACGCGCTGACGCCGGATCTGCCCGAGGGGTTGACCTTTGACGCCGAGACGCTCACTGTGTCTGGCACGCCGATCAAGGCAATGGACGAGATGACCTATACGTTGACCGCAACAGACAGTAATGGCGATGAAGTGCCTCTGATGTTCACCCTTGAAGTCCCCAATCTGATACCGACCTTCGGCGATACGACTGTCACCGCACAAGTCTATGCAAAACATCGCGAGATCGCCCCCCTGACGTTGCCGGCGGCGACCAATGGCGATGGCATGTTGGTCTATATCCTGTTGCCGTTCTTGCCGGATGGCCTATCGTTCGACTTAGATACCCGTACCATTTCCGGCACGCCGCTCGAGGAGATGGCAAAAACGACCTACACGCTGAGTGCGTTAGACGTCGATGGCGACCTGGACTCGCTGACCTTCACGATTGACATACAACCGCCCTCGTCCGACTTTGATGGCGATGGGGTTGTGAATTTCGCCGACTTCTTGACCTTTGCAAGCAAGTTCGGTTCAAGACGAGGTCAGGAGCGATATGACGCTCTGTACGATCTCAATGGCGATGGCGAGATTGGATTCGCCGATTTTCTCATCTTCACCGCCAGCTTTGGCTCATCAGGCTAAACGACGTCCAGACACGTTCACGGCGCACAAAGCAAAAGCCCGGGGTCGCAATGATTCCGGGCTTTTCTGTAAGTGCTACAGCCATCGGCATACACCCCCGCACTCCTGAACGCGATTTGTTTTGCCGACCGCTCAAAGCGATAGCCGAGGCGACCTACACTTTGACAGCATTGGACGCCGATAGCGACACGACCGCGCTGACCTTCACTCGATTCTGTTTGCGCTTTGGCCCCAAAATCCGCTGAGGCGGGCGCAACGAATCTTCTGCGCCCAACACCCAATAGACTGACGAAGCCTCTGTCACCCACAAACCAGATTCTTCAATTCCGCTCAGAATGGGAAAAAAATATCGATCTGGTGGTTGTGTTTTAGGTCGTAATTGCCTATTATTTGTATTGACATTCCGCGTTTTCAAAAACAACCGTCAAACGAAAGGAAAAACAATGGCCGATCACACCCACGAAGCATACGACGCGGCGATCAGCACCATCGACAAAACCCTGCATGACATGCGAGAACGACAGGCTACCTTTGAGGAAACCAACCGCCAAGAACACCGAGAATTGCGAAATAAAGTTGATGGTGTACGCGACGCGGTCGACGAGAATTACAAGCTGCTGACCACCAAGATCGAAAATGAGATCGACAAGGTGGAAGTCAAAATGAAAAATGAGATCGACAAGGTGAACGGTAGAATCGATAGGGTCGAAGGCAGAATCGACAAGGTCGAAGCTCGGATTGACCGGGTCGAAGCCAAGATCGACAAAGTCAACGACAAGATCGACAAGGTGCTCGAATACATGGCCCGTTTGGTTTTTGATCAGCGGCAACAAGAAGCCAATCGTCAGGCCAATCGCGTCGAGCAAGAGGCCAACCGCACGGTGCAGATGAATGGTCTTATCTGGACCTTGATCGTCATGAACACGCTCGGCGTTCTCGGTCACATTATCACCTTTTTCGCGCGATGAGCAGTCTGTGTTCGGTCCGGTCGATGGCAGTGCTGATCGTTTTTTGAATCCGTCTTTTGGAGGCCAACATGAAACTCAACATCTTGGAAGAATTGCCCCGGTCATTTCGGGCATCCGTGCTGATTGCCGGGTGGCCCGGCATGGGCAGCGTGGGCATCGGCGCGGTTGACTATATTCGGCGCCAACTCCCCGCGGTCGCGTTTGCAGAGATAGACATGCAATCGCACTTCGCGCCCGAAGCGATGATTGTGGAAAATGGGCTCGCGGCATTTCCCGATCCGCCCGCCCATGTTTTTTACGCGGTGGAAAAACACGATTTGATCATCTTTCAAAGCGAGGCGCAAATCGGCGGCGCGCCCGGCGATGAGTTAATGGAACGCATTTTGGATGTGGGCCAACGCTTGGGCATTGACGCGGTCTTTACGGGCGCGGCCTATCTCACGCAGGCCAGCCACAAAGAAGAGGCACAGGTGCTCGGGGTCGCCAACAACGCGAAGTTTCGGGACGCGCTCGCGTCGCAAGGCGTGGAGATTTTGCAAGAGGGGATGGTTTCGGGTCTCAACGGCTTGGTGCTCGGCTTTGCCCGACAGCGCGATCTCAACGCGGCCTGTTTTTTGGGCACGATGCCGCAATACGCCGCGCCCATTCCAAATCCCAAGGCGTCGCGGGAGATCGTGCTCACGCTGGGGCACCTGTTGAATTTCGACGTGGACATGGCGGAGATCGACGACGCGACCGAGAAAATGGAAGGCACGATGGAAGATATCGAGATGCAGATCCAAAAGACGTTTTCCCACATGGCCGAGGGGCCAGAGGGCGATTTTCCGGGCCGCAGAGTCGAAGACGACAAAGTGCCGCAGTCCGTGATGGAACGCATTGAAAAGCTGTTTCTCGAAGTGACCCAAACGGATCAGTTTCACCAAAAAGCCAATGAACTCAAGGCGGAGCTGGACCGGTGGGATCTCTATTCATTTTACGAAGACCGGTTTTTGAATCTCTTCAAATCCGGTCCCGAAGGTGGGAGATAATGACCGATATTAAAATTGACCTGTACAGCGATACCGCAACGCAACCCACAGAGGCGATGCGTGCGTTTATGTGTGGGGCAGAAGTCGGCGATGAGCAAAAGGGCGAAGACCCTTCTGTGAACGCGCTGCAAGAAATGGTCGCCGACATGCTGGGCAAAGAGGCGGCTCTTTTTTTGCCGTCCGGGACGATGTGCAATCAGATTTCTTATGCGGTTCACTGCCGCGCTGGAGATCTCATTTTGCTGGATCGCACCGCGCATCCGCTCATTTCAGAGGCCGGAGGCGCAGCCGTGCTCGCGCGTGCGACCCTGTATCCCATCGACGGGCCGCGTGGCATGTTCACCGCCGAACAGATGGCCGAGGTGATGCTGCCCGCCACGCGGTACAGGCCGCCTTTTCGCCTCGTTTGCGTGGAGCAGACCACCAATATGCCCGGGGGGCGGATATGGCCGCTCGAACAAATCCGTGCGGTGTGCGATACGGCACACAAAAACGGCGCGCTGACGCACATGGATGGCGCCCGGCTTTTGAATGCGAGCGTTGCAACGGGCATCTCGCCCAAAGTCTATGCCGCGTCTTTCGATACGCTGTGGATCGATTTGAGCAAGGGCCTGGGCGCGCCCGTGGGGGCCGTGCTGGCCGGTTCTGCGGATTTTATTTTTGAGGCTTGGCAGTGGAAACAGCGCGTTGGGGGCGCGATGCGACAGGCCGGCATCATCGCCGCTGCGGGGATTTACGCGCTCGAAAACCATGTGGAACGCCTGGCAGAAGACCACGCCCACGCAAAACGCTTGGCAGAAGGGATCGCCAACGCGCCCGGCATTGGCCTTGATGTCGAAAGCGTAGAAACGAATATGGTGCGTTTCGACATCGCCGAATTGGGCATTTCCGCACGGGAATTTGGCGACCGGTTGCTCGCCGAATCCGGCGTGCGCGTCAGCGTCATTGGCCCCACGCTCGTGAGACTGATTCCACACATCGACATCTCCACCGCCGATATCGACGAAGCCACCCAAGCGATTTGCCGGTTGGCGGAGAAGGTGCAAAAGACAAGTGATTGATGACCACAGCCAAGAGGCGACAATCCGGGAGGGTTTTCGCGATCTCTACGCACAGAACCGCGATTTGAACGGGCGGATAGATAATTTGAACGCACGGCTCGATAAGTTGTTCGCCGTGATCATTGCGGGATTTCTCGTCATTTTCGGGACGATCATCACGGTTGCGTTGCGTATGATCAACAGCCAATAGGCACGCTATGATTCGCGTGCCCAAACGAGGTATCCACATGGGAAAATACGATACGATTGCCAAACATTTGGTTGCGGCTTACCCCATCGACTTCGTCTGTCTCGCACTGGAACGAGAGGATGTCGAATTTCGCGCAATCATCGAAACCGAACTCCCCAAGGTTGAAACGCGACTAACCGATAGCCTGATTCTCGTGCGGATTGGTGGCGAGGAGGCCTTGGTGCATACGGAATTTCAGACCACGGACAGCAAGGATATCCCGATCCGCATGGCCAGTTACACCATCCGGCTCATTGAATACTATGGCCTGCCGGTCTTTCCCCATGTGATCTACTTGCAACCCGATGCAGGGCGACGCGATGAGGGGATTTACCTCCAGGAGCATCCCGATTACCCAGTGCTGGTGCGCTACAAGGTGATTCGGTTGAGTGAAATTGAGGGGCGTGGTATTCTTGAAGGCGGTCAGCCGGGCTTGCTTCCTTACGCGCCGTTGATGAAGCGTCCTTCGGGGATGGGTTCCGAAGCCTGGTTGCGTCAGTGCATTCGCAGGACCAAGGCGTTAGATCGGGCGGGCGACTTTGACTTTTTGGGCAGTTTGGCGGTCTTGAGTGGGCTGGCTTATGAACAGGCCACCATCAAGCGAATTCTTTCTCAGGAGGGTCTTATGGACGCGATTATGCGTGAATCATCGTTTGCCCAATACCTCAAGGAACTGGGCGTTGAGCAGGGCATCGAGCAGGGCAGAGAAGAAGGGGGCCGAGAACGCGCTGTTGAAGACATCCTCGATGTGCTGGAGATTCGCTTTGATCCGGGCATTGCGGGTCAGTTCGCCGGTCGCATTCGGGCCATTGACGATTTGCAACGACTCAAGCAGTTGCATCGTTCGGCAGTGCAGGTGAACGATCCAGAGGCATTTCAGCGTTTGTTGAATACGGGCCGTGACGCGAGTTCCCGATGAATGACGCGAGAGGGTATTGCGTCGCGGCGGTTACTGAGGAGATAGCAAAATGCCAGAACGCTCTATTTCGACTAGGCGTTTGCACCGCGCATTAGGTGATGGAGTTGTGAAGCGCAACGCAGTGACGCGCCCAATCCTGCTGTGGTTTTGGCTGTTTGTCATGTGCGTACCCGCAGGTGCTCAAGAGCGGCCTCGCGTGGTGCAGACCTTCCCCGAGAACGGCGCGACAGCGGTGGATCCCGCGACCAATGAATTGCGCGTCGTCTTTGACCAGCCAATGGGGCGTGGTTTCTCGTTTGTGCCGAGTGGCCCCATATCCCCTGAACCTGCCGGCCAGCCTTATTGGACATCCAACACGACCGTCGTTCTCCCGATAAGACTCGAACCGGATCGCATGTATTGGTTGAGCATCAACTCGGATCGGCATCAAAATTTTCAAGGGATCAATGGACTTCCCGCGATCCCGTATCCCATTTCCTTTCGCACCGCGCCATCGGCCGGGACCGGGAGTTTGGGACGAGACGTCAATCGCAACTCGGTTATGCAGTTGAAGGCCGCAGTGGAAGATCGGTATTCCCATCGGGATTTGCGGGACATCGATTGGGACGCCAGATTTGCCGAGTTCGAGTCGCGGTTGATCGATGCGAAAACCCCCGGTGAGTTTGCCATCCTTGTCGGACAACTTTTGGAGGTCGCCCGCGATATTCACATTTTCCTCAAGGTGGGGGATGAATTTTTGCCCAGCTTTCGGCGAAATGTCCGCCCCAATGCGGAGCTCGATCTCATCAAAAGACATGTCCCCGGGTTTCGATCCGTCAATGACGTGGTGGCGACCGGGCGATTTCCGGATGGGCCGGCGTACCTGAAGATCGACACTTGGCGAGGAGAGCGGGCCGACGATATCGCGGTTGCCGGGGCATGGATTGACGGACTCGCACCCGATGACACCTTGATTTTGGATGTTCGATTCAACAGCGGGGGAAACGAGCGGTTGGCCGCGGAGATCGCCGGTCGATTTGTCGATCACCCTGTGGCGTATGCACAGCATCGCTTCCGAAATGCGTCTCGGGCTTCCGGTTTTTCCGAAACCATAACGCGAACCCTGAGACCGACTCCATCCGCGCCCGGTTTTCGAGGCAGGGTGGCCGTTTTGATGGGGCCGGCCAACATGAGCAGTTGCGAGGCGTTTTTGCTGATGATGAAGCAGGTGCCACAATGTGCGTTGATGGGCGAGCAGTCCTACGGCAGTTCGGGGAATCCGCAACCCGTGTCCTTGTCGAATGGCGTGACTGTGTTTCTGCCCTCTTGGGTGGCATTGACGCCTGATGGCGATCCCTTTGAGGGAAAGGGCCTATCCCCTGATATCCACGTTGCGTTTCCCAGGGGGGCCACAGACGAGGACCCATTGATCAACGCCGCCCTTGAATTTTTGTCGGCAAGGGCCGACTTTAGCGGCGATGATCTGGTTGATTTTGCCGACTTTTTGCTGTTTGTGCAACAGTACGGCCTGAGTCGAGGCGACGAGAGATACGATGTGCGGTACGATCTCGACAGGGATGGCACAATTGGATTTGGCGATTTCCTGATTTTCGCCAACGCTTATGGCGAGTAGTTTTTAATGCGAGGAGCATGTGATGCAACTGATTCGCGCAGGTCTTTTTGGGCTCACGCATCCCCATTCCGAAGCCCATTTCAAAACGCTCGTGGCGTCTTCAAAGGTGGCGGAGATCGTCTTGTACGATGCGAATCCCGCGGCTGTGAATGGGTTTGTTGCCACGGACAAAGTCGCGGGCGCGTATTCCGATCTCGACGCGCTTTTGGACGCGGAACCCATGTTGTTTGGCGTGGCCTGCGTCCGCAATGATCACAATCCAGACCTGTGCCTGCGCTTGTTCGAGCGCGGGATTCACGTCGTCAGCGAAAAGCCTATCGGCGCGTCGGTTGCGGCGGTGTCTCGAGTCGTGGCGGGCGCGGCAAAAGCGGGCGTGCAACTGGGCGTGATGTATCAAAATCGCTATCACCCGGCCGCGCGAGAAGCGCGAAGGCTCATCCAAGGCGGGGCTATCGGTCGGGTCATGGCCTGTGAATCGCGGATGGTCACGTCGCAGGTGAAATTCCGCGATCCCCAACACTGGTTGTTTGACAGGTCGATTTCCGGGGGTGGCATTTTGTCGTGGCTGGGGTGTCACCACATCGATCTGCTGTGTTATGTGATGGACGCGGATATCGTGGCTGTTTCCGCGATAGTCGATACGCTCAGCGGCGAGGCTATCGACGTGGAAGACGTGGTTTCCGCGTCCTTTCGGTTTTCCAATGGCGCGCTGGGTAGCCTGCAAGCTGGCTATCACCTCGCGATCAGCGGCGCGGGCTATATGGGGCCGAGCTACGATACGTATATGGGGTTTCGCGGCGACCTGGGGCGCGTGTTTTGGACGCCCTCGGGCGGGCCTTCAGAAGTGCATCTCGAAAGCGTTGCCCAAGGCTGGCACACGGCGTCTCGGCGAACCTTTGATTACGCGCTCCCACAAGTCGATGCGTACGGCGGCGCGTATGGCGTCGCCTTTTTGGATGATTTTATTCAGTCCGTACTGGACAACGGCACGCCGCCGGCCTCTGGAGAAGACGCCTTAAAAGTCGCCAAGATCACCGAGGCCGCCTATCGGTCAAACGCCACGGGACAGCGGGTAGAAGTGAAAAACAACTATGGGTGAACGCGGTTAGTCCGCCCCGCCCAATCCCCCTTCGGTGAGACGTAAGACGAGAGAGGTGAGGCAACCCCGCCACCGCCCAAGTTGGCAGTTGTCAGTCCCCGCTTCCGCCCTACCGCCATTCGTCACTTTGGCGCACGCGCAAGCACAGGCGTTGCCAACGCCGGAGGCCAGTGATTTTATTTTTTGTCCGGCCGAAAATGCAAGATTACAAAAAAAGTAAAAGGCGAGAGATTTGACCTCTCGCCTTTCTTCGTGTTCCTTCGTGGACAGTAACCGCTCGTCTCACAACTTCAAAATCCTCACCGCATTATTGTGCAAGATGTCCTCCAATGCGGCGGGAGGGACGACTCGCTGGAGAAATGGCAGGCTCAGTTGGGCGAAACACGCGCCTTGGCTCGTGCCCGCGCCTTTGCCATCGCGGCAGAGACAATCCGTGGCGAACATCAACTTCTGGCTGTGGCGCGCCAAAAATCCCGCGGAGAACTCCTCGTCTCGCGTTAGGCCGCCCAAACCCGAGCCGGCGGACAAATCCGCGAATACGTTGTCGTAATCGGCCAACAGCCGGTCAATTAAGCCGCCGGGTTTTACCGGGCCTGTCGGGTACAGGGTTTCTTCGGGGGCGGGCACGTCCGCGCTGATATTCGCCCACCACGATTGGGCATGGCCGATAAATCGGATATTGGGAAATTTTTTCAGCAACACTTCGAGGTGTTCGATCCCCCCGTTGTACCCATTCTCGCCTTCTTGAAAATGCCACGTCACCGGCCAGTGCAATTCATCGCAAACCGCCAAGACCCGCGCCAGGCGCGGATCGTCCAAGCGCACATGTTGTTTCTGTTCCCCATACCCCTTAAAAACCCCACTTGCGGCGCGTTTTTCGAGTTCGACCACCGCATCTTCGCGCGTCACATCCACATGGCAAAACGGGATGATGCGATGGGGATATTGCGCGTATGCCGCGACCACATCTTCGGTCATCCACTCAAATTCGCCATCGCCATCTTCAATCGGCAAGATCACGGCTTTTTCCGCGCCGATAGTCTCGATGTGCGCGATGGTCTCTGCGACCGACCTAGTGCTGTGCGTCAAATGCAAATGCGCGTCAATCATGGCGATACCTCGCGTGTTGTGGGAAAACCAAAAAGTTACTGGATTCCGCCCCCTGTTTATCGAATTGCTGTTTTCCTCATGTGATGCGGTATTGCGAATTACGAGTTGGGGTGGCGTGGAGCATTTTCAATTCCTCATTTCTCGATGGAAGATAGGATACGGACAACCCAAAATCAAATTGTAGTCGGTATGCTCGCATTCGGGTTGCTGGCTGAAAGCTATGGATTTTCTATTGCTGAACCCGAGGCGAGCGCGTATCTTGACCCGCGACAAAAAGCGACCTTCACACCCTCGTAGGAGAGATTTTTATGGACACAGTACGCATCGGCGTCATTGGCATCGGCAACATGGGCAGTGGGCATTGTGGGTATTTGCATCCGGGGCGGGTTGCAAATGCCGAACTGACCGCTGTCTGCGACATTCATCCGGACCGCATCAGATGGGCACGCGAGAATTTGGGCGACAATGTCCGCACGTTTGACAATGCCGGCGATTTGATGGCTTCGGGCAGTGTCGATGCCGTCATCGTTGCCACGCCGCACTACTTCCATCCGCCCTTGGCCATTCAAGCGATGAACAGCGGGTTGCATGTGCTCATCGAAAAACCCGCGGGCGTTTATACCAAACAAGTCGGGGAAATGAACGCCGTTGCCGAACAAAGCGACCGCGTGTTTGGCCTGATGTTCAACCAACGCACCATCGGCGCGCACCAAAAACTCAAAGACCTGATCGCATCTGGCGACGTGGGCGAGATTCAGCGCACCAATTACATCATCACCACTTGGTTTCGCTCGCAGAGTTATTACGATTCCGGGGGTTGGCGCGCCACCTGGGCAGGCGAAGGCGGCGGCGTGTTGATGAACCAATGCCCGCACAATCTCGACCTGTGGCAATGGATTTGCGGGATGCCCACGCGCTGCCGGGCCTTTGTCGGCTTTGGCAAGTACCACGACATCGAAGTCGACGACGAAGTCACCGCGTACGTGGAATACGAAAATGGCGCGACTGGCGTGTTCATCACCACGACGGGCGAAGCCCCTGGTAGCAACCGCCTCGAAATCGCTGGAGATCGGGGCAAAGTCGTCATGGAAGGCGGCAACATCACGTTTTGGCGCACCCGCGAATCCGTCAGCACATTTTGCAAAACGTACAAAGGCGGCTTTGGCAGTCCCGAAGTCTGGAAATGCGAAATTCCCACGGGCAAGGGCGGCGAAGCCCATCGCGGCATCACGCAAAACTGGGTCGATGCCATCCGCACGGGCAGTCCCCTCCTCGCGCCCGGTGTCGAGGGCATCAAAGGCGTGGAACTGGCAAACGCCATGCTCCTGTCCGCGTGGACGGACAGCTGGGTCGATATTCCAGTGGACGCTGACCTCTTCCATGCCAAACTCCAAGAACAGATTAAAAACTCCACCTCAACCAAAAATGTGGATGCCAGCACCGTGCTCGACGTGTCGGAGACGTATTGAGAGGCAGTTGTCAGTTGTCAGTTGTCAGTTGTCAGTTGTCAGTTGTCAGTTGTCAGTTGTCAGTTGTCAGTTGTCAGTTGTCAGTTGTCAGTTGTCAGTGGTCAGTGGTCAGTGGTCAGTGGTCAGTGGTCAGTGGTCAGTGGTCAGTGGTCAGTTCCCACCCCGCCCAACCCCCTTCGGTGAGACGCAAGACGCAAGAGGGGAGAGGGGTGGTCTTCTCACGTCTTGCCTCTCACCTCTCACCTTTGAGGTAGAGGCAACCCCGCCACCGCCCCCATCAGCCGTAGGGACAGGCCCTGTGTGCTGTCCTCGTACCCAGCGATGCGGAAGTTGACTGGCCTGTTAATCGCGTCAAATTGACTTGGGCACCTCGAAAAACACCAGATCGCCAGACGCAGTATCCGCCCAATCGTCAATGGGCAAATCGATTCCCGCGACCCCGCACGTCGGCACATTGGCAATTGAAGACCCGGTGAGTTGATTGACCAAGGAGGTCATATCCGGGTTGTGTCCAATGACCATGACCGCTCGATGGCGATTGTCGGTTTGTCGAATCAGATCCAACACATAGTCCTTGTGCCCCGAATAAATGCGGTCGTTCCAGGCGATCTGTTTTTTGGAAATATCGAGTGCTTTCCGCAATCGCTTGGCCGTGGATCGCGCGCGCTTGGCCGTGCTACACAACACGCGATCCGGCGCGACCTGCCAGACCCGTTTCAGATGTTTGCCCATGCGCGGCGCGTCCTTTTTCCCGCGCTTGTTCAATGGCCGATCAAAATCAGCCAGTCCATAAGTCCCCCAATCCGACTTGGCGTGCCGCACGAGATAGAGCCGTTTCATAACGCATTCTCCTCCGGTGAAAGTGGACCTGTTGTTCGGCATCAATATACACAACCAATAGCGTTTTAAGTCCATTTTTTTTACCCTGTTTTTTTGATTCAAGTTTAGCACATGTTTGAATGGGACGATAACAAGCGACTTGCCAACATTGAGAAACACGGCTACGACTTTCGGGTCGCTGTAACTATCTTTGAGGAAGCCGTTGTAGAGGTGCCCCACAGGCGACACGACGAAGATCGGATACTCGCATTGGGAAGGCTCGACAATTATGTGATCGCCGTTGTTTATACATGGCGCGGTCAGGCCCGGCGGATCATTTCCGCACGCAGGGCAAGCAAAAAAGAACGAAGATTGTTTGAAGCAAACACATAAGGAGGCGAAATGGCCAAGGTCAAAAACGAGAAAACGGACGGTATAATCACTGTGTCTCAAGGCGTGCCGGTGGGTAGTAGGGAAGATGAAACCGATTGGGGCCGATTGCACGCAATGACCGAAGAAGAAATCGAGCGCAATGCCCGCGAAGACCCGGACACCCTTTGCTTGGAGGATTGCGACCTGACGCAACTCCGGGTCGTCACGCCGCCGAAAAAGAAACAAATCTCGGTCCGGATGGACGGCGATGTTGTCGATTGGTTTCAATCGCTCGGCAAAGGATATCAAACCCAAATGAATGCGGTTCTGCGGGCGTATATGGAATCGCAAAAACGCGAAGGCGCGATTCAGAAATAACGACTTTGGAGGGCTTATGCCCAGGGAATCGGCGGCATGGGAAAATGGGATTCGCAGCGTGCGGCGAGATGAGATGGGGCGTTTGCGCGCCTTGCTCGGCGACGTGTTTTTTGAAGGATTGGCGGATATTCAACCGCACGCCTTCAACGATGACAATGCGAGCAATTTGCGCGTGGTGGTGGAAAATGGCGAGGTGGTCTCGCACATCGGCACCATTCGGCGGGCCGTGTCCATTTTCGGATGTCCCCTGCGCGTGGCATCATTGGGGGGCGTGGCAACGCTCGAATCGCACCGGGGCAAGGGCTATGCCACCGCGCTTTTGCAAGACACCATGCGCGATTGCCGCAAAGACGGCGTGGATTATGTGATGGTGTCCGGGTATCGCAATATGTACCACCGGCACGGCTGCCGATACGTGGGCCGCGAGTGGCTGTTTCACGTCCCAAGCGACCGTGCGGGTGATTTTGACGACTCGGCGTGGACGGTTGCCCCGGCGTCTGCAACGGATGTTGACGCCATTGGGCACATTTATCGGCGCGAACCCGTGCGCTGGCTACGCCCACCGTCGGACATCGCGTTTGGCATCGATGGCTGGGTGCAGAATCGCCCGGCCAAAACATATCTGATTCGGCGAGGGGATCACCCCGTGGCGTTTGGCGTCGTGCAACAGGCGCGCGACCGGGATGATGGGCAGGTGAATCTGCTCGATTACGCAGGCGAGCGATCCGCCATTGTCGGCGCGTTGGGCAAATGGATTCGGGCGCAGAATTTGAAGCGCGTCTCCCTGCACGTCAAGGGGTTCGACTCGGTGTTGTACGACATGCTCTACGCACGCGGGTTGACCCCAGAACGCGCCACCCTGCCCGGCACGACGATGATCATTCACTTTGAACAGTTGCTCAAAAAAATGCGCCCCTATTTTGTCGAGCGAATCGGCGAACACGCGGCCAATGGGTTGGTGTTTCGGGAAGTGGGAGACGAGTATCACATCCACTACGGCGGAGACCGCGTGGTGGCCGAAAGCCGCGGCGCAGCAGCACACCTGATTTTCGGCACATGGGACGGCGCCGAAGACGCGATGCTAACCGCCGGTGCCCGCGCGGGTGAGGTCTTGCGAAAGTGCCTGCCGATTCCAGGTGTCTGGTACGGCGTGAATTACGTTTGAGATTTCGTCCCGCAGGTATGCCCATTCGCCAACTGCTGCCCGAGTTCTGCCTTGACATGCCCAAGGGCACAGTCTATATTTGACCGTTGCCCGCTGTTGTTCACCTTTCACAAATTTGCAAGGACAGATGTTATGCCAGATGATACTTCCAGAGATGTTGTGTACGAACAAGTTCTCGATTTTGCGCGGCGGGAAATTGAAGAGGCGTCGGCGGAGATGGACGAGTTGCGCCAAGCCCTGCGCCGCTTGGAAGGCCGCGTAGATGCCGCCAAATCGGTTTATGAGGCCGTTGCTACGCGCTTGAATTTGGAAGATGAACTGGCCGAAGAAGCGGACACGGCTGACCTGCCCGATATGCCGTTGTCCGAAGAATCCGAACCGCAGGCAGAACCCGCGGCGGTCACTGAGACCCAAGACGAATTTGCCAAGATTCAGCAAAGCCTCGAAGCACGCGACAAAACGGCCCCGTTGCCGCTCGACCAAGCAGAAGAAGAAGCGGATTCAGCAGACGATGCGTCCGCACTGTCCGAAGCCGAGCGCACGCTCATCGGCGAGCATCTGCGATCAAAGCGCAAGGGGTAGGTGCCCAATCAACGATCAGGTGAACCGGAACAGGGAATTGACATTTTGCAGGCCTCCCTGTTCTTTGTATTTTGGGGAGCAAAAGTTGGAGAAATGCAAATAGCCACAAAAAGCACGAGCGGGATACAACTGGCGATAGCCAATTCAAAAGCACAAAAGGAATTTTTATGAGCATGTGTGAAGCGGAGAAATCCGTTGGTGAGATGGACGCCCGAGACCGGGCGCGTTATATTGACGAGTTGACGCCCGAGGGCGGGTTGTACACAGAAGTGCAGCGCGCCGTGCATCCGCAGTCGAACAGTTCGTGGCGCGTGTCGCCCGAGCCGTGGTGGTTGCCGCCCCCGGTGCTGGCGCACTTAGAGGCACTCGGGCAGCATCTGTATCGGTTTTACAAGGCGTTGAACCTGTTGTATTCCCAAAGCATCCGGGGTATCCAGCCCGCCTGGGTCGCCGGGTATTTGGACCAGGGCAAATCCGAAGAGGTGATCAAGTTCGGGCAGATGGGCAGGTTCAAAAGCCAGGTGCCCAGGGTGATTCGGCCCGATGTGATTCCCACGCGGCAGGGGATGATCGCCACGGAATTGGATTCCGTGCCCGGGGGGATTGGATTTACCGCGAGCCTGAGCGCGCGCTATGCCAAACTCGGCGGTCACATGGTCGGCGGCGCAGATGGGATGATCACGGGCTTTGCGCGGATGATTCGGGGCATGGCCGGCACAGACGCGCCGGTTTTGGGCATCGTCGTCTCGGACGAGGCGGCGGCATATCGGCCCGAGATGGCGTATTTGGGCAACCGCTTGAATGACGCGGGTTTAGAAACGCATGTCATCGCGCCCGAAGATGTGGTTTTTGTGGCAGATGGCCTGTTTGTCAATGGCGCGCACGGCAGGCGGCGGTTGGACGTGATTTACAGATTTTTCGAGTTGTTCGACTTGCGGAACTTGCCCCAGATCGACTTGATCTTGTACGCGGTTCGCAAGGGGTTGGTCAAAATCACCCCGCCTTTGAAGGCGTATTGCGAAGAAAAAATGATGATGGCCCTGTTTTACCATCCCTTGCTCGCAGGTTTTTGGCAACAGCACTTGGGGAAAATAGCTGTGGCTTTTTTGCAGCAGACCTTTCCCAAAACCTGGGTTTTAGACCCCGCGCCTATGCCCCCGCACAGCGTGATCGCCGGGTTGGAAATTGACGGACAGTGCTTTTCCGATTGGCGCGCCTTGGGCCGCTTGGGGCAAAAACACCGGCAACTGGTCATCAAGCCTTCGGGCTATTCGGAACTGGCATGGGGCAGCCGAGGCGTGGCGATTGGGCACGATATGGCCGAGCGCGATTGGCAAGGCGTGATCCGCGAGTCCCTCGATGCTTTTGAACACACGCCCCACGTCTTGCAGGAATTTCACAATGGCGCGACATTTTCCGCGTCTTATTGCGATTTTGCGACCGATGAAATCAAAACCATGAAGGGCCGGGTGCGGTTGCAACCGTATTATTTTGTGATCGACGACGAGGCCGTGCTTTCGGGCTTGCAGGCCACGATTTGCCCGGCTGACAAAAAGGTATTGCACGGGATGGTGGATGCCATCGTCGTTCCCGGCGCAGTGAAAGCGGTGTGACCATGGATACAGTGAACGCGACTTCCGATGAAAAATTGACGCGCCTCAACGCCGTGCTCAACGACATGGGCAACGCGGTGGTGGCATTCTCAGGCGGGGTTGACAGCGCTTTTCTCGCGGCGGCAGCGCATCGGGTTTTGGGCAATCGCGCCCTGGCCGTGACCGCGGTCTCGGCGAGTTATGCCACGGGCGAACTCGACAGGGCGCGGGCCTTGGCCGAGCACATTGGCATTCAACTCGACGTGGTCTATACGCAGGAGATGGACAATCCCGATTACGTGAAGAACGATCCGGATCGGTGTTTCCACTGCAAGAGCGCGCTGGCCGACAAGTTGGACGAGGTGATCGCGCACTACGCAGGCGAGTTCAAATACTTGCTCTACGGCGCCATCGCAGACGATGTGGGCGATTATCGCCCCGGCATGGCTGCCGCTGAATCTCGCGGGATTCGCGCCCCAATGGTCGAGTTGGGATTTACCAAAGACGACGTCCGAACCCTGTCCAAGCAATGGGGCTTGCCCACATGGGATATGCCCGCGTCCGCGTGTTTGTCCTCGCGGATTCCATACGGCACGCCGGTAACGCCCAAAGCCTTGCAGATGATCGACCGCGCCGAGCAATTTTTGAAAGCGCGCGGCTTTGCCCAAGTGCGCGTTCGCCACCACGAGGATATTGCCCGCATCGAGGTTCCACCCGCGGACTTGGCGCGGTTTTTTAATGGCGGGACAAACGAGGCCGTGGCCCACGCGCTCAAAACCATCGGGTACCGCTATGTCACGCTCGACCTTCAGGGCTATCGCCCGGGCAGTTTGAACGAGGCGTTGTTGGGCATTGATCACGGTTAGAGATGCCATCAGTTGTCAATGCGAATTAAGAGTTGGATCCATCGCGTACTTGTCCTTTCTTGAGGGCGCAACCCTTTCACCCTCAAAGGAAGGAGCACGCGATGGATTGGCAAGATAAACGCATTGACTTGTCTGTCTCTATTTGTCAGCAGTATGACCAAAAGCATCTGTGGTTTTATACACAACGCATGAGCAATAACAACACGCCGACCTTCACATGACCACTGACCACTGCCTCTCACCAATGATGCACCATGTGCCCTTGGCCCATAAAAAACAACACATCCACGAGAAACACCAAGCCAATGCCCAAGACGTAGCCGAGCATGAGGCCCATGAACAGGGGCAGGGATTGGCGGTAGAGGCCGATGCCGCCGATTTTGAGCAGGATGAATTTGACCAGCCAGGCCGCGAAAACCGTAAATACTTGACGTTGTAAAATGCCGGTGGTGAACACGGTCAGGCCAATCGGACTCACGGGCCACTGCAAGAACCGGTAGCGCATGACCCCGCACAGCACGGTGAGGAGCACGCCGATGCCGAAGAACATCAGCCTATCCGGGCTGGCGCCAAAGGGGTTTTGCAATTTTTTCACCACATTGCTGAAAATCACCACATTCCCGGAATTGAAGGTATAAACATTAAAATTGTACGCGCCGTGCATGTATCCCAGATAGAGCGTGAATACTGCCGAGATGATCAGGGACAGCACCAGCGCGCACATGGTCGTCCAAAATAGGGCGCGGGTCTTGAGTTTGAGGCGCGCGCCCATCTGTGCGATGTGCGCCAGCGTGGATGCGCCGAACGTGTTGCCCAAGCCAAATGTCGAATAGGACAGCGCCAGCGATGCCGCGCTGTTCGCGTCCATCTGCCGAATGCCTAGGGTGTAAAACGTAAAACTCTGCGGGGTGATGGGCATGCGCGCATAAGCCAAGCCGGATTCGGCCACAAAGCGCGTGACCCCCACGGTCATCAAGATCAGGGCGAACAAAAACACAGCGGCCACGAGCGCGGACATGCCCGCGTGCCACAACCAGAAAAAGAGAAATGCCGATCCGATGAGCATGCCCCACACCGCTGTGCGATAAGACAGCAACTCGTCCGAATCATCCACTGCAGCGTCGCCGCGCATGGCCTTGCGCCACACGTCTCGCAAATGCGCCCGCGCCATCCACACGCTCAACGCGGTGAATGCAAAAAACGCCCCCATCGCTTGCCAGCCCAATGCCGCGCCCCCGCGCGAGCCCCAAATATCAGACGCGCCAATCGAATAGCCCAAGCGGTCGAAAACCCCGGTTTGCACGATGCCCAATGCGTAGAAAAACCACAGGCTAAACAACACGTCGAGATGCGTGAAATACGCAAAGCCCAAGACGAAGAAATTCAATTTGATCGTCAGTGCGGGAAACCCGCGCCCCAAGGGCAATGCCCATCGCTCCATCAGCGGAATCGGCGGCAAGGCGTGCCAGAAATACCCCGCGGTATTCCACGCCATCACGCTTAGGGGAATGCTCAGGCCGGCCCAGAACAAGCGGGAGGACAAGAGCTTGTACGTCCCATCCTCGCCCTGATCCACCATCGCCAGCGGCGCCTCGGCCAAGGGAAAAGGCAACCGCTCGCGATCCACCCATTGCTTTCGCAACGCAGCCATCAGCGCCACGCTGACCCATGCCAGCGCGATCAAAAACGCGCCCCACCACGCGAGCGGCGCGGCCCACGCATCCCACGGAATGCCCACGCCCGGGGGTTTGCCCTCGAAAAACCACGTCATCTGATTCGCATCATTGGGCGGCGCGGCCCATTTGGGCAATCCGTCCAACAAATAATCGGCCCACTGATTTTCGGGCGACGCGTAGTAATAGGGCGCGGCGATGCCCCCGATGAACAAGCCCATGAAATTCGCCGCGGGGATGGCCCCTGCGATCCACCCCATCGAAAAGACCACCACCATTTCGCCCTGCGAGAGTGCCCATCCCGGTTTTGCCCGCGCGAGTAGCGCGTTTAGGGGCCACGCCAACGCGGTGAAGATCACCATCGTCGCCATCGGCAAATGGGCAAATACCATGCGCGATGAATGCACGATATAGGCCGAATACGCGGGCAACACATTCACCAACAGCGCGACCCCAATGCCCGCGCAAAACGCCCGCGCCGTCACGCCCATCCGCTCGGTTGTTGCGTTCAACCCGCGATCCGCTGCGCTCAATTCAGCCATCTCAACTCCACTCTAACATCCGATAACGACGTATTCAACCGCTGTTTCACTCATTATCCCATCCTTCGCAATGTAGCATAAAAAGAAGGTGCGTGCAAGAAACCCCCTGCACACACCTGTCGCGCTTTGCATTGCGTTGCGGGATCAGAACGATCCGCTTAAAGCTACGCGCAATGGGGCGTCGAAATGCGTTCCGCCGTCGCTGTAGGACACATCCACGCGGATATCGCGCTCGCCAAACGCATATTTCAGTCCCACGCCCAGGGCGTAATCCTCAATGTCGTAATTGACCTTATACCCGCCGCGCAGGGCGAACGTATTGGCGATCCAACACTCGCCGCCAAAATGCCATCGCTGCCCGTAATCGGTCGCCATGATGGTCTCGGCTGCAAGCGTCACGTACATCGGGTCCCCCTGTTTTCCATAGATTTCCCCGGCCAGCCCAAAATTGAAATTGATCGGCGGGGAAAACTGCTCGGTCTCCACCGTGACATCGGCGCCCACATTGCGCGCGGCAGCGGCGATCCGCAAACTGCGATAGCCCGTGTACGCGGAAATGCCCAAGTCGAACTGAAAGGTGCTCGTCTTTTTGAGAACCAAGTCCTCTTGAACCCACCTCGCCTGCGCGCCCCATGAAACTTTGTCGGTCATCTGCCGCGCAAATAAAAATCCAATGGCCGTATCCCCGCCGCGGATCATGCGCCCGGTGCCCGTGGCTTGAAAAATCGTGGTTTCCTCCACGGCTTCGGGCACAAAGCTCACGATGGAAATCCCAAACGCATTGCTCCCCCACTTGTAAGCCAAGGCTCCGGAATACAAGCCGGAATTGACCAGCCAGCGCGTGTACGTCAGCGCGTATTCCCCGCCGGAAACGAATCCCAGTGCGCCGGGGTTGTAAAAAGATGCGTCGATCCCGCCATTCATCGCAACGAAGGCTTCGCCCATTGCCACGGCCCTAGGCGACGCGCCGATTTTGAGAAACACCAGCGACGACTGGCCCTTCACCGGCAAGATCGTGCCGTATTCCCCAAAGTCCGACTGGCCGAGCGCGGGGCCTGCCATCAGGCCGAGCACAAGTGCCAGCAAGATCTGTTTTTTCATGTCGCGCTCCTCATCTCAAAATGTAAAATGTGCCGGTCACCTGTTGCCCCATGCTCTCTGGGGTCAGGGATTCGACCACGTAAAAATAAATCCCGCTGGCGACGTCTGGCGACGTCACATTGCGTTCAATTTGGAACCATGAGGCTTCGCCCGAATTTGGGTCGTCGTGCAGGATTTCACCCACGATATCCCCGGCCACATTGTAGATCACCACGCGGCTTTTGGGCGGTAGCCCCAAGAAGCGGATCTTCTTTGAACTCTGGTAGTTGTAGCCGGATTCCGACAAGCTGAAGGGATTGGGCACCACGCGCACGCGCTTTTCCGGCCATGACGGCGCGAGCCCCGGCTGAAACGGGCTGAGGTCGAGGTTCACGCGCTGCTCTGGCGCGGAATATCCCCCCTCGAGGCCAGCGCGCAAATGGCCCTGCACTTCTTCGGGCAAATCGGCCATGCTCGACATGCCATTGGTCCACGCGTCGTGCGGTTTGGCAAAGGCGCGCACATTGTAGAAATACCGAAACCCGGCGACGGCCGTGTTGTCGCGCCACACGTATTGCCCGGCCGAATAATCCCACGTCGCGCCGGTCGTGCCTTTGGGAATGGTGCCCACGAGTTCCCATGGGCCAAATTCCTGATACGCGGAGCGAAACACCCGATACCCCGCGATGTCGGCCTCGCCAAAATCCGGATGCACGGACGATTCAGCAATGTCTGACCACGTCAGTGTGATCTCCGCGTCCTGATTCACCCCGGGCGCGAACGCGACATCCGGCGGATAATCCGGCAAATCGTACCGATTGTCATACGCGAATTGCGCGGCCTTCAGATGCGCGACAAGGGCGGCCTCGCCCCGTTTCAAGCGGTTGAGGCGAACCGATTCCTCCAGCGGAATATCGGCCATGCAAAACGTTTGCACATCCACTGCGTACGCGGGTTGGGTCGGCCGAGGCAATGCCTGCGCGCCCGTGCCCGCGACATACGCCACCACGATCTTGGCCTTTTCGCCCACCGCGAGGTCGTAAGGCCCAAACGCGAGCGCGTTGGCCATGGCATTGACGATAGTGGGATTGGCGTCCGTCGTCCCGGAAAAGGTTTCGTAAATGCCCTGCTCGGAATCGCTTTGCAGATTGGGCAAATCCGTGTTCAGGCCCCAAAAGTCGCGCGTTTCCCACCACTTGGAGGTCCGGGGTTGTTCGCCTTGGGGATTGACGTATTTGCCCCGATCATCCGCATTGAACACATGCGAGGGGCCGGTATCCCGATAGGCCAATGGGGCCACGCCCACGTATTGCGGGGAGCGCATTTGCCCGTCGAACACCCCGCCCGGCAACCGCTTTGCATTGCCGTGTACGCTTTCGATATAAACGGGTTGCCCGGTGTCTTCTTCGGACCGTTCAAGGCTGTCGCCATCCCATTGGTAATTCATCTTCAAGCCCACGTATTCCGCAGGCCCGTCGTAATTCGGCGCGTCCGTATAGCGGTACTGATCGTCCTGTGGCTGGTACGATCCGGGCATGCCAGAACCGATGCTGTTCCAATTGCCCTCGCCGGACATGCTCACGGTAAAGCCCTGCACAAATGCGAAATACGCGCCGCGCAGGTGATGACCCGCGCCGCCGTTCACATCGGGCACGCCATCGCCATCCGAATCCCCGGTGTTTTCAAACTCCACTTCCAAAATGAAGAAGTCGTCAAAGCCCTGATAGGTCCACGCCATGGCCTTGCGCGTGATCGCAACGCCGTGTTTGGTGGTCCATCGGCTGATTATGATATCCTCGGCGCGGTCGTCCTTGTCCGCGTCCATGTACTGCCCCCAGCGGTGGTTGAGGATCTCGTAGGGCACGCCGGTTCGCGGCGCGTCTGTTTGCACTGCCGCGCCCGGGTACCAGTTGGGCATGATGAGGCCCGCGCCCAAGCCGTGCGGGGGCACCTCCACCCGATATCCCCAATTCGCTTCCGGGCTGTTGGCAATGTCGTAGTACATCGGCGCGATGTCCGCAGAGGGGGTCCAAGGCCCGGAATACGATACGCCGTATTCGCCATCGACATTCGTCAACACCCATATCCCTTCGCCAGCGGACAAATTCTGCGCCTCGTTTTTTTGCTCGGCCCAGCTAAAACCGTCCTTTTTGCCGAAATA
Source organism: Candidatus Latescibacterota bacterium (assembly GCA_965204745.1). Lineage (GTDB taxonomy): Bacteria > Latescibacterota > UBA2968 > UBA2968 > UBA2968 > VXRD01. The sequence goes on along the minus strand of OZ242010.1, from coordinate 4,825,945 downwards.
CTCGATGTAGTCCGCGCCTGCCATGTTGAGCATAATGCCATTGCCCATGCCCGGATAGGTCAGGCGGGGCGTGCCGCGAGAGCTGCGGTCGTCCCACACGCCGCCCTGCGTGCCCTCGTTGCGAAAACCGGTCCAGAGTTGTCCGCGTGTGAGTTGGCGCAGGTTTTGCGTGTCCAGTGAATACGCGTCGAGTGCCCAGCCGGCAACCGCCAAAATCAGGGCAACCGTTCGAATGTGTTTCGTCATATCGCCATCCTCCAATTCTCAAAATTGAATTTCCAAACCGATTTCCACTTCGCGCGGGTTGTACGTGTAGCGCGTGGCTTCGCGCGGGTCCCCGTAGAGCAAATACTCGGTGTCATCCGGCGGGGGCAACCGCAACCCGTATTGCACGTAGGTAAAATCCGAGTTGCGGCTCTCGGTGCTCTTTTCGTTGAACAAATTGCTCACTTCCACAAACAGGGTGGGCCGCAGGTTGCCAATGGCTTTGAAATCCTTGGCCGCGTACAAATCGGTCTTCATCGCAGGCGCGCCCACGCGAAACTCCCGCGGGCCAATGGGGGGGACGTACTCGAACGGCTCCCCGCTGAAAATGCGGTAGATCATGCTCACGCGCAGGCCGCCGAGGGGATAAACCGCGCCCATCTTGGGGCCATACCCCATCGGCGTGGCATAGTAGAACTGGAGCGACAACTGGTTCCTGCGTTGCCCCCCAGTCGGCTCTGCGGAAAAGACCTGCCCGTTTGACGCGGTCCATAAGCCATTGTCATTGGTCTTAATCGGGGGTTGCCACGGGCCTGCGCCCGGGCCTTGGGCCCCGGCGCGTTCGGTCCACGCCACGAGATTTGCCTCTGCCTGTGCGCTGATGTCGGCCACTTGCTCGGACGTGAGCGGCACCGGCCTTTCGGCCCCGTCGGCTTGCACCTCCCAGTCGGTCCAATAATGCCCGGCAGCGATGAAATCCGCGTCTGGTAGCACGTACCAATTTGCCGAGTGCTTGCCGTAGTGAATGCCGCCCGGGTCGCGCACCCATTCGGCATTGTAGGACAGGTTGAATTGGAAATTGTTGCCGAACGACTTTTTCAGGGACAGTTCGAGGCCGCGCGCGGTTTGCCAATAGGTGTTGCGAATGGCGTTGACCTGCGCGGACTGGCCTTTGAGCGGATCGACCCAATAGGAAATATTGTTGCTGGCGTACAAGCCCTCGTCCCGCCGGTAGTGGGCCGTGATGCTAGCCGTGTAATCGGCGACGAAATTCCAATCGACCCCCATTTCCATGCTCGTGGCGCGCTGCGGTTTCATGCCATCGGATGGCTGCCGCGCAGTGGTATGCACTTCCATCGCATTCCACTTTTCCGCGTCGTCTATCGCGCCATTGCCATTGAGGTCATTGTCCGGCGCCTCGCTGGAAAACTGCCTGCGATGCGTTTCGAGGAGCACCGGGAAAACGTGCGCGCGGCCGATGAAATAGTGTGCGGACAACCGATCCGTAATCGGATGCGACAGGCCCACGCGCGGGCTTAACGCGGTCATGACCGGCGTGTCGCTGTCGAGGTGGTCGAGTTCGTAACGCGCTCGGGTGAACGTGCTGTACATCGGGGATTTGCCCAATGCCTCGCCCATCGAGCCTTTGCGCCCAAAATTGTAATAATCGTAGCGCAAACCCAAGTTGGCGACCAAGCCCCCGTACTCGATCTTGTCTTGCACGTACAGGTTTAAGGTCCACGGCTTCACGTTTTTGCCCAAGTCAAACCCGTCGGCCACAAATTCGAGAAATCGACTCTTGGTATTGTCAAAATCCTCCCGCGTGCGGTGGTAGGCCCGTCGCGTGAGCACCAACCCGGTCTGGATCAAGTGCGACCGGTTGACCTGACTCACAAAGTCGAATTTGACGCCGTACTTGGCGTCTTCCTCTTCGGTGTATTCGCGCACCAGCGTGGGCAAATTGAAATACCCGGCTTTGTCCTTTCGCACGGCTTCGGTGGCCGCGGGCACGTTGGACGTATCGCGGTCGAATTTGTTGTGGAAAAATTTCAGATCGTAATACGTGTTTTTGCCCAGGGTGTGCGTGATGGTCAAGACCTCGAGTTGCCGCGACAAGGCGTACGTGCCCGAAGCGGAAAAGTCTTCCGGAAAGAAGATGTTTTGGGCATTGTTGCGCGTGGATCCCTGAAACCGATCCGACCGCTGGTACATGCCTAGGGCCTTCACCTTGATGTTCGCGCCGGGCCGGTACGTCACGGTCGCTTGGAGGCGCGGCGGATCGTCCTGCACTTGTTCGGCTGCTGGAAACCGCGCCGGGCTGCGCGAATAACTCGCGCTGGCAAAATACGAAAAATCGCGCACGACCGGCCCGCTCAACGTGCCTTCTATGCGATGCCCACGCGCAGCCGTGTAATTGACGCGCTCGTGTGCCCTGCGCTCGGCATCGTCTGCGGTGCCGAGCGTGCGATCCGGGCCTGGGTCGATGTACGTCTCGTTCACCCAATCCGGATTGTCCCACTGCACATTGTCTTCAAACGCCGGGCTGTCGTACACGTCTCGGCCCCAGTGTTTTTTGCCCGCGGGCGTGAACTTGTACTCCATCCGCCCGGAGAAATTGCCCCGGCCTTCTTTTGTCACCAAACTCACGATGCCCGCGCCCGCATTGCCAAATTCCGCGTTCATGCCGCCGGTGAGCACGCTCAATTCCTGAATGGCCGTGGTGTTCACGCCCGTGAGCATGCTCCTATCGACCTCGATCCCGTCGATGTAATAGCCCACCTGCGTGCCGGTCTGCTCGCGGGTCGTGCTTCCGCGAATGCGGTTGCTGCCGTCGAGTGCCATGCCCGGCTGCAATGCGATCAACTGCGCGGTGGCCCTCACCTGTGGCACGGCTTGGATATCCGCCGAGGAAACCACGTACTTGCTCGAGGTTTTGTCCGGCTCGACCGGCGGACGCTCGGCGATCACGATGAGTTCGGTCAGTTCGAGATCGGTCTCTTTCAGCGCGAAATCCACTGTGGATGTGTAATCCACAATCACCTGCACGGCTTCTTTCTTTTCCGCGCCATAGCCCACCATCGTCGCCATCAGCGCATGCACGCCCGGATCCACGGCCAGAATCAAATACCGGCCCTCGGCGTCTGTGGTCGCGCCTTTGCGCGCGCCTTCGAGCACCACATTCGCGCCCGGCAACGGCTCGCCCGTGCCCGCGTCTGTGATCGTACCCGTGATTTTACCCGTCGTTGCGGCCCGAGCCGCTGCGTCCAACCCCAACAGCACCAAAACAACGCCCAATATCAATCGCTTCATAACCATCTCCTCGTTTGAGGCTACCAGTAGAGTTTGAACGCGGTCCTAAAATCAAACGTGGCTATCGGGAACACGCCCGACAGATTCCACGCCTCCATCGGACTCAAATGGCCCAGGATCAAGTGATACCGCGCTCGGATATCCAGCCCGAATCGCCGTTGCGTGACCGCCATGCCCAAGCCCAAATTCGCGCCCAAAGCCGTGTGATCGTCTTCGGTTGGATCCAACATCAACTCCTGATTGAGAGGCTGTTCTTTTTGCCCCGGATAAATCAGCCCGCTGATCCGATCTTGGTAATCGTAGAACCCCGCGCCCACGGCGATATACGGCAGAAGTTGCAACTCACTGCGGACCTGCCGGGGTTTGAGATGCGCCAGCGCGTTGATCAAAAAGCTGTTGAGGTTGAACCGAGCGTTGGCATTTGGGCTTAGATATTGTTGCTTGTCTATGGGCCACGTAAATGCCAGGCCTTCAATTTTTCCGTCGTCCATGGTCAGGTGGTGGTATTCAAACTCGATTGTGGCGCGTGGACTGACCCGATAATCGAGCACCACGCCGTACACCTGCGAAGCCGAATACCGTTCGTGAAACCCCTGCACGGGCACGCTGCGATTAAAAAACACGCCCGCACCGTACCGCGCTTCCCGTGCGGCCACAGGCGCGGCGATCACCAACGCCAACAACCACACGTTCAACATCGAATATTTGCTCATCGACATTCCTCCTGTTTGACAGATCTTTGTTTTTCGCGTACAACTCCTCTCCCGGCTGAACTGCATCATCTCGCGGTTTTCCTCCTTTCTCCGTGTTGACAAAAAGACCTAAAATTGTTAAAATTGTCGCTTCTTGCGTCGCATGCTGGATTTCCAATCCGTCCTGCGGCTTCCGGCCGTTAGCCCGATCTCGCCAAAGTTCAGTGGCTAACGGCCTTTTTTATATGACCAAACCGCCTCGCTTAATGTTCCATATAATCGCCAAACACATCGACCCAAGTCGAGCTAAAAGTCGGATTTTCATGATCTCTCCAAAACAGGTGGCTTTCTTACGCCATTCTCCTTGCGTTGGTGAAACGAAACGGCTATTATATTTTTTTAACGCGAATATAACGTGTGTCTCGGGCAATGGTATGTGGCTTGTTGAATTTTATCAAAATGAAACAGGACGAGAACCTGTCAAAGATTTTTTGCTTTTGCTTCAACCCAAGTCGAGAGGAAAAGTATTGCAGGTGATTCAAATTCTCGCGGAATTTGGTCTCGCTCTCCCCTTTCCTTATTCGAGTCAGGTTGAGGGACGGGTGAGAGAACTGCGAGCGCGTTATGGGAAAAATCAATATCGCGTTTTGTACTATTGCGATGCGAATCGGGTTTTTGTATTGTTGCACGCATGTGAAAAGCGAAGCCAGAAACTTCCACAAAGAGAAATTCGGATTGCAGTGGAGCGCATGAACGCTGACCGAAAAAGAAAAGAGGGCTAAAACATGTCCATTCAAAAGACAAGTGTTCAGGTCTTTCTCGAAGAACAGTTGAAAGACCGAGAGGTCGCGGAGTCATTTCACGAAGGACTCGACGAGTTGCGCCTTGCGGTTAAAATTGCACAACTGCGGAAGCAACGCGGATTGACGCAAGCACAATTGGCCGCGAAGTTGGACACCAGCACACCGGTCATTAGCCGATTGGAAAACCGGGGAAACTGCACGATCAGCACCCTGAAAAAGGTCGCCAATGCCTTGGATGCCGTTGTGCGAATCGACATCATAACAAAAAAAGACGAGGCGATTCGAGATGTGTGAATCGCCTCTGCGTGCTTAAACTCCCAGTTTCTTGACAAATGCCAAATTCTTGGCGTGATCGGCATGCGGGTCGTCGCCAGAGGGCGTTTCCAACACGATGTACCCGTCGTAATGGATCGCGCGCATGGCCGCATCCACCGCGGCGAAATCCACGCGGCCCTCGCCCAATGCCTGTCGGTCCGTATCCTTGGCGTGGATCATCCCAATGCCCTCGCGCCCCAACTTCAAAATCTCCTCTGCTGCATCTTGCCCGCGCATGGTCGTATTGCCCGTATCGTGATAGACCTTCACCGCGTCTGACCCGATGCGCTCCAAAAGCATCGCCAACTGATCCGCGCTAAACGTCGTCTCCAAATCCAAAATCGCGCCGTGCTCCTCGGCGACTTTCCCAAGTGCTTTGAACCCATCTACCAGTTGATCCCATGTCGCCTTGGGCCACGCATCCATATCTCTGGGAAACATCGGCACGAGAATATGCTGCGTATCGACCGCCGCGCACGATGCGATCACATGCGTCAAAATTTCGACGCCCTCGGCGCGCTTTTCCGGTTCTGGCAATGCCGGATGAAATTGGGCAAACACCCCCGGCGACAGGGATGAAATCTCGATATCCGCAGCATCTGCCAATGCCTTCAAGTCCTCGGCGCCGCCATCGCGCCACAAAATATTCTCTCGATAGGCACGCCCGACGCAAAACTCCACGCCATCAAAGCCAATGTCTCGCGCCGCGGAAAACATCGTCTCTATCGGCGCGTGCAACATGTTGTCTCGAATACCGTATTGCATACAAACCTCCAATCAACTGCGAATGAAAGCGGTTTTCAGTCGTACATTCCCAATCCCTAATAGCCCCTCTGCATCGCGGTCGTCAAATCGCCGAACTTCTCATCGCGCTCGGCCTCCGTTTTATAGCGAAGATAGACCATGCGTTTTTCGCGCAAATGTACACGGATATTTGTATCGTCGGCTTTCTCTGCATAAATGACATGATAAAGATTGAGTACCACGTTTCCATCACTCCATCCTGCCATCCGTATCACCTCCATTCAGTTTGGGGCGGCTTTCACCAATTCTTCGGCCATGAAAAGTGCGCGTTGATGTCCTCCACGTATTTCATCGGCTCATTGGGTTCGATGTCGAACAGGGCGGCGAGTGTCTCTAGGCCGTGGTCATAAGACCGCGTCTCTTTGCTTTCCAACACCCCGAACAGCATCATCGACTTGTCGCCCGACAAGACCGCTTCGAGGGTGCGTTCCATGTTGAGCCAATCCGGATAAACGCATTCCAGCATAATTTTCTTGGGCAGGGGCGGCACGCGCAAGGGCTGAATGCCCTTCTTATTCACAATCGCGGGCACTTCCACGGCCACGTCGTCTGGAATGCCCGGCAACACGCCGTAGTTGGGCACGTTCACCTGAAACTGGCCCTCCACATTGTTGACCAGGCCGTTCATAATGGGAATGTGTTGCTCGTGCGTCATCTCGTCGCCGAACAGATCGACTGGCCGAATTTTCTCATCGTAAGCCGCGGCCTTCATCTGCTCGTATTTTTTGGCCTTGCTCGCCAGCACTTGATCGCGCCCGGCGGGCGTGTCTTTTCCGCCATGGGGATCGTACCAGTATTTCCGCGTGTCCAAATCCGCGTGGTACCACCAACCGCCCCTGCGCGGCGTGTCGCCAATGGGCATGAGGCCATACATCTTGTATTGATGAATCGCCGCACGCGACATCTGCGTGGGAATCGCCTTGCCCTCGCGGGTCAATTTGTCCCAATACGCCTCGCTCTCTTCGGCGATCCACCGATCCAACTCGGGATACATATCTTCGTTTTCAACGATAAAATCCGTCAGCCAAATATTGTGATTCAACCCCGGTGCCTGCCACGTCACCTCATCCGGATCCATGCCCAGGGTGCGCGCCACGCTCGCGTACCCGTAATGCCCGTGGCACAAGCCGCACACCTTGATGCCGGTCTCGCGCGTCATCAGGGTCGTTCCCGCAAAGACCGGATTGCCCGCCAGCAAAATCCACGCATCCGGGCACAGGGTCTCCATGTCTTTGGCGACGTCGAGCATGAGTTGCAAGTTGTGGTATTCGGGCATCCCGGTTTTGTCGTAAAAATAACCGAGTTTGGCCGTCATTTTGCGCCGCCGTTGCATGAAATACTCGTTGTGCGTCACGGTCGCCGCATTGATCACAAACTCGGCGTCTTTCAGCGCGGCGGCTCGATCCGTCGTTTTTTCAAACGTCATATCCGCGCTCAAGTCCTCGGCATAACGTCTGCCGAGTTCGTAAATCACGTCGAGGACTTCCTCGTTGATGTCCATAAAACAAACGTGGCTGCCATTCAGCGACTCGGTCAAGCACAAATCCTTCACCAAGCCCAGGGAAAACACCACGCTCCCCGCGCCAAAAATCGTCACCTTATTCGACATTGTACCCTCCTAAAAAACAATGGATGAAACAGACAACGCGATCAATTTACATCACATGCCAAAAATCGCCAAGCGATCTTGACATGATCGGATGATGTGTTTATAACTATACAACGTGCCAACCCACATGAAACCGCGTGACGATGAACTTCGAATGGGATCCCCAAAAGGACAGCATCGATCAGTCCAAACACCATGTCTCATTTTCCCAAGCGCGACTCGCGTTTATCGATCCCCATCGCATCATCCAGCGTTGGGCCATCAAATTCTCTTGGGGAAGCGGTGTTCTGTGCAGATCGAATTTAAGAACGGATACGCTATGTGACTGCGTTTCGCTTCGCGCCTCAAGCGCAGTTGGTAGAGTTCTTGCACACAACGCGCTTTTGTGGGGGCATCGAGCACGGCGGCACAATGGCGTTGAACATAGTATAGCGCGTAGCCTTTCTCCTCCCGTTCATAATGGGAGGAGATTTTTATGGGGCCAATCACCTCGCCCACATCAGCCGCAAAGAGTAAGGACGCAATAGCAGGGGGCAAATCCCGCCGCGTCAGGCAACCGAGATACCCGCTGGCAGGCCGCGTGTTTTCATCGAGCGAATATTGGCGTGCGAGGCCGTGAAAATCTCGCCCATAGTCCCTTGCTTGCGTTGCAATCTCTTCGGCAATATCCATTTCATCGACCGTGATCCAACATATTTCCCGACGTTCAAACGCCAGTTTTCGGGTTCCAAAATAAGCGTGAATCTGTTCCGAGGTGATTTGTGCTTTTAGCCGTTCTTGGAGAATCTGGTACTCAATTTCCAGTGCCATATCGGCAAAGGAGATATGGCGTTGCGAAAGCCAGCGTTCCGTATCCGCCACGCTTTCCAATCTGTTCTTGTACCGCCATTGATCCATTCTGTTTTGCAGTTCATCTCGGGAAACCGCAATGTTTTCTCGCTGAGCAATCTGAAAGACCAAACAGCGTTGCGTAAAAAGATCGTGCAAGTTGTCCTTGCCCGCCGCCCGCATCGATTTGACGATGTGGGACAAACGCACACAGGTTCCGTTTATCTCTATTAAAACGGGATCAATTGCCATCTACTCTGCCTTTGGAGAAAACGCGGTCAACTCGCGCAACTGTCGCAACGGTTTGAGCGCGAGCATCAAAATGGACTGGCGATCTGTTATGATTTCAGCCGTGCCTTTCATGCCAAACATGAACGCTTTCTCCTCGCCGTGGACCTGGAGGGTCGTCTTCTCCAAGTCGATAATCCCTCTAAACACGGTCCCCGAAAGCGCATCGCTCATTGCATCGGGGGAAATTTGCCTCAAATAACCGTATTGGACGCCGTAATCCTGAAACGGAAATGCCTCGAATTTGAGCTTCACCTTTTGTCCAGAGGTCAGCAACCCGACATCTTTATTCGAGATTAAGGCTTCGGCCACTATCGGGGTTGACGCCGGGGCGATGGTTACCAGTGTCTGGCCCTTGTTGACCACCTGCCCAGGGGTATTGACCAGAACTTGCGTTACAACGCCCGCTTCGGGAGCGAGAATGAGATCGAGATCCGCATCCACGGATCGATTCACGGTTTGTTTCGCTCTTTTAAGTCTGACCGATGCAATGTCATAAGCATTTTGGAAGTTGGCCGCCGTGCGTTCAATTTCGAGTTGTTCTTCTAAAATTTGGCGTCTTAATTCCTTGAGGGAAACCTCATAGCGGTTGATTTCAGCCATCCGTGCGGGCAGTTCTGCCAACGCGCCGAGATAGCGAACCTTGGCTTCGTTGCGTGTAGCAAGGCTGATGAGTCTTTTCTCGTACAATTTTTGGTTCTGTTCATATCGCTGTTTCAAGTGTTCTACTTCGGCAGATCGGAACTGAATTTCCATCTCGAGATCGGGTGTATGGGATGTTGTGTCCCGCGTTTCAACATGGTTTCCAAGTGCTTCGTTGTAAGTCTGCATGACTGTTTGCATGACGCGCACGCGATGCTCGATGGCCGAAATGGTCTCCTTTGCCAAAACTCTTTTTTTTGCCAAGGTTTGTTGCAAATCAAATTCAGCTTGCTTAAAAGCGATTTCTGCCTGTTCCAATTCGCGGAACTCTTGGAGTGTTTCTCGTGAGTGGAGCCGAAATAATATCTGTCTCTCGACAATGCGATCTCCCGAAGCGATGGCGATTTTTTGGATCTCACCCGAACGCGGGGCTTGGATGTTTTGAACTTTTCCCAAGGGCACCAGACGAAATGGGGCCGTTGCGACGATATCCACCTGACCGTACCATGCCCAAGCCAGTGTTAGCGCGATAAAAAGCAACAAGAGATAAATCAGCGCACGGCTAAAAAACGGATGTAAAGACCCTAAAAATTCAATTGTGCTCTCGGCCAAATCAACTTCGTTCTCAAGCGGTTTTTCAATTTGAGATTCAGCCATTGGAACTCCGTAGGTCATTGTGGGATGGGCACACCGCTTTACACAACCTGCAATTGTTGGCCTGAGAGCGCGTAATAAAGCCCTTTTTCCGCGATGAGCGTATCGTGCGTTCCCCGCTCAACAATATTGCCATCGTCCAAGACGATGATCAAATCCGCATCTTTGACCGTGCTCAATCGGTGTGCGATGATAAACGCGGTTTTGCCTTCCAACATGCCGTCTAACCCTTCCTGTATCGCCTGCTCAGACTCTGAATCCAACGCATTTGTCGCTTCGTCAAAGATGAGAATTTTGGGGTCGCCATACAGTGCTCGTGCGATGGACAAGCGTTGCCGCTGACCGCCGGAAAGCCCGACCCCCTGTTCCCGAATTTTGGTTTCGTAACCCATTGGCAAGTCTTGAATAAAATCGTGGGCGCAAGCGAGTTTGGAAACTTCAATCAGACGGTCCATATCGACATCTTTGATCCCCAAGGCGATATTTTCCGCTATGGTGGCATTGAACATGATGGGTTCTTGCAAATGCTAGTGTTTTGATGACTTCAACGCCGCGCAGGGAATCGATCAGCACAGATGACCATTCCGAGCGTGCGAGAAAAGACCGCTGGTTGATGGATTTGAGAATGGGCGTGTAGATGAGGGTGAGGACAACGCTGATCGGTATGAACGCCAAAACCCAAAAGGTCATCGAGGTGTGGTAATAGAACATCAAGCCCAAATAGACGACGATCATGATCGCATCTAAGACCGCTGAAATGGCCGTTTCCGTCAAGAGGCTCCTCAAATACTCGCTCTCTCGGAATCGCGTCATGATTTCACCGGTTCTGCGGAGGGCGAAAAATCGCATGGGCAACCGGAGGAGATGGTGGTAAATATGCGACAACATCGAGATGCTAATCCGCGCCCCCACATAGCCGATCAGATAATTCCGCAAAGCAGAGGTGGCGATGCGAAATAAGGCGATCATGATCATGCCCATCAGCAAGAGGTTGAGCAGGCGGGTATCTTGGTGGACGAGCACTTGATCGAGGATCATCTGCGTGAACAAGGGGGAGGCGAGACCGAACAGGCTGAGGACGAGGGATGCGATCATGATTTCGGCGAGGATACCGAAATAGGGACGGGCAAATGGAAAAAACCGCCTGAATGTGGATCTCCTTTGCCGAGATCTCGAGACCTTTTCCGTGTAGTCGAGCATCAGGGCGAGATTGGACCACTTTTCCTCAAATTCTTTGCGGGAGATTTTTCTGCGCCCAAGGGCGGGATCGGCGATCCAAGCGTATTTTGAATTGACTCGAAACAGAACGACAAAATGATAGCCTTCCCAATGCGCGATGAGCGGCAGGTCCCTATTCCCGAGTTCTTCGTATCCGACTCGCACGCCACGCGCCAAAAAGCCCAAATTTTCAGCGGCTTCGGCAAGCGCGGACAGGGATGTGCCCTCCCGCGAGACATTGGCCATATCCCGCAGGCGGTTGAGGCCGATAGATAGCCCGTAATACTGACAGATCATGCCGAGGCAGGCCGCGCCGCAATCGGTTTCATCGTGTTGCTTGATGTAGGGAAACGCGATATAGTCTCGCAATTTTCGCGGGCTTTGATCCGCAATGCGTTGCTCCGGCTCAATTTTTAGCATGTTGACCCGACCATTTTGGGGCAATGCCTCGGGTTCGGGTTCATTTTTCTCGTTCTCTTCGAAAACCCGAATGATCTGCGGTGCTTTTTCGAGTACTCGGGCAAAGTCGGCATGCGAGAGTGCGTAAAGGACCACTTCGGTTTCTGTTTCTAGGGCGATTTGATCGGGTGCTGATACGCCGCGAAAAAAGTCGCCCGCCTCGTGCATTTTGGCGGGTTGCCCAGACGCGGTCAATCGCAAGGCGCCGCGGCCAACGAGGTACAGACCTTTCGTCGGTTCACCCTTTAAGACCACTTTTTGGCCCGCGGCAATGACCGTTCTCTCCAGACTCTGAAAGAAAAGTTGCATGCCCTCTCGGAGGTTGACGATGTCCAATTGTAAGCATTTCGTGAAGTTCCGATAAGCGATGTCGCGGACTTGATCGCGCAGGTAAGGGATCAGTTCCCGATGTTCCGCTGCGAGGGCGCGAAAGCCGCTGTGCGAGATTTTCAGCACGGTTGAGGGGTCGACCGCTCGAACCGTCGCCCGGTGCGGGTTGCCCGTGACCAACGCACCTTCGCCGCAGTGGTCGCCCGGAAAGAGATAGCCCAAGGTCTGCACCTGATTGTCGTCGCCTCTCGTGAAAGCTCTGAGTTGTCCAGAGACGACGTAGTAAAAGCAATCCCCGGGATCGCCTTGCAAAAACAAAACCTCTCCGAGATCGACCCGCACTTCCTCGGCGTGCGGTTTCAGAAAGGCGTATAGATCGGTTCGTTTCATGATGTTCCCAAGGGAATCAAAAAACGAACCCGAAGAAAACTTCAGGTTCGCATCCTTTTGCTTCAACTCGCTTTGCATGTGGCCGGTTACTCGGCTTCAAAAACTCCCCACCTTGAGTCCGGGGATTTTTTTATTACGCCCTTGTCCGAAAGCAGGACCTGAAATCTGTATCGACTTCCATTCACATGCATCTGAGCATAGATCGAATAGCAACGGCGGCAAGCCGTTATTTTGTTCTCTGTGTCGCATGGGACACAGTCCCAAACGCCCAAAGGCTTTCTCTGGCATCGCAGGCACTCGATTTGGTCAATTGCGTTTTTGTTGCGTTTCTGAAATTCGCCCAACTCGCCAGAAGCCACCATGGGGCCGATATACGATACACCTGGAGAGTTGCACACCTTGCAGAACGACTTCTCGTCCCCATCCATCGTTCGCTTTTCACCCGAAAAATCGTCGTACACAAGCAGACAATTAGGGCATGCGAAAATGCCATCCTCGTCTGGCTCACGATCCTCAAAACGCCTGAAGTACGCCAGAATATCGGACTTGTCGCCATCGGATAATTTTTCAAATGGCTGCATTTTGGAGCCACACTCGTGGCAACAGCAACCAAAGGCATTCTTTGCCCATCGACCACCAATGCCAATGACTAAGATGATGGCAATAGAAAAAATAATAATAACTTCCACAGCCGGTTCCTCCTGTCAGTGGTTATCGCGCTTTATTGCGCCCTGCGGGTTTTCGTCACCAAGAGGCAAAACGCGAAAAGGTAACGAGGACTGGACGGGCTAATTGCTCTCTGACGAACCGAGGAGGATCTCCCGCAGTTGTTTTGCCACCTTCCAATCCAAACTATGGGTGCTGTCGTAGCTGATGTCGTCACAAATTCTGAATACGGCTATATCACTCGATCAAGCTCTGCACGCTTTGCACATGAACCTCGGCTTCGGGCCATTGGGTATTCAGGATGTCGATAACGTGATCCTTAGGACCGACGAAGATCATGATGAGATTCTGCGAGACAAAGTATTTTTCGAGGAAGGCGCGCACCTCTTCATCGGTGACCGACTTGTAGCCGCCTTCGCGACTTGGCGGGTTGTAAATGGCACCATGTACTTCATTAGCCAGTCTGCGTTGCGGTGTCAGTTGTTCATGGACATGGGCATAGGCGACATTGCGACTTTCGCGCAACTCCTGAATGCCATCCCAAAAGCGCGAATCGTCGGGCAGTCTGAGGAGAAATTCCGATAATCTTCGTATCAACTCTTCGCTGTTATGAAGTTGAGGATCGGCGTAAATTTCGATATATCTGATGTTTTCTGTCGAGCTATAATCACACTGAATACCATAGACCAATCCCAACTCTTCTCGGAAATATTTGTAGAGCAATCGCGGAGTGCCATACTGCCCGAGCGTCCTAGAAATCATATTTGGAATGTAATTTTCTTCACCGACACTGCCACAGGGGATCACCCAATAACAGAAGGTGTTTTTTGAGTGTTCGTAATTCGTAAAGACAAACGCCGTAGGGCCAACTTTAGAATCCGTTGTTGCTCGCGCCAATGAATGCACAAACCCGCCCGTCTGCCGTTCTTCCATAAGTGGACGGAGCAACTGTGCGACTTCAGTGGAATCGCGGTCGGAGATCACCTTGAAAAACACCACCTCTGTTTTCAGAAGCAGATCGGCGTATTGTCTGATGTCCGCTAACGAGAGATTCTCGACCGTTTTTAAGGGCTTGTGCTCACCGTACTTCTCTATCCTATTGGTTTGTGCAAGTGCAAAATTCTTCATAAAAAGAGAGGTTCTTTTTCTAAGATCATTCCGGTAATCGGTAGCCTTCTGTTTTTTGGCATCTTGCAAGTCGAAGTCAGAAAACTCGAGATCATAGATGAGATCGCGGACGATTTCTATGGACTTGGCGCAGTGTTCGGACAGACCATCGATGACTATCTTCTGGTATGAGAAATGGGTAGAGAGATATAGACTTGTACCTAATGTTTCTAGTTGCTTCCAGTACCCCTGTTTTTTCGCAACCTCCTCAAACAACTTTGCGACTGTTTGTGCAAGCCCGGTTTGAGAAGGCTGTTCTTGGTTGCTCCCCGCGCCGAGGAAGACGATCTCAATTTTAGTCAATGGCGCACGCTTATCACTGCGATAAAAAATGTGGTGATTGGGTATGTCCGCAGAAGCGGGGAGGACGCCAACCGCGTAACACAGGGCAAAGCGAAGCATCGCTTTTAGAAATACATTCATCGCCTTTCGCCTTTCATTCGCGTTCGTCCGCGGCATCCATTTCATCCGTGATCGCTTTTCGGGAAAACTTCCTGCGTAATCTTCTTATGCCCCATACCAACAGCGCGACAAAACATCCCAACAGCGTTAGAAAACCTACCAATGTCGATGCTACGATTATAGAGCGTAACGCAGTTCTCTTTTTTGGTGTTGACTTTTTTAGTTCTAACGTTAGGGAGAGGGTTATCGAGTTGTCATTCGTCAGGTATTGATCGATGATGCGCGGGATGTCTTCTCTGTGAATGGATTTGAGGTCTTTGATCAATTTCGGATACAGCATTGGATCGTCGGTGTGGGCGAATGTTCGGCCAAATGAATAAGCCATGTTTGACCGATTGTAAAATGCGGAATACATCGCTTTCAACTGCTGGTTTTGGGCCGCGGTAAATTCATCTTCAGAGATACCCTGCGTTTTGATCTCCTCTAATTTTGTTTGGATAGCGTTCTCTATACCCTCTACGGAAATGTCAGGAGGCGAGTCTGCTTTGCAACTCGTCAGACCAAATCCTTTGTAATCGATGAGTTCCACCTTAAAAACATGTGCAAGCCCAGAATCGACCACAGAAGACCGCAGGGAATTTGAGGGGTTGTTCAACATGCGTCCCAGAATGAGCAGTCCCGCATAGTCACGATGGCCTAAACTCGGTGTGTACCAACTTTTCCTGAATTTGCCAACACTGAGATTTTTTGAAGTGCGTTTGAACTTTTTGCCCAGCACGTCTCGATTGAGAAATTGAGGCGCGTGCAATTCGTTCGCCGGTTTGTGTAGCGTTTGTTCATGTCCATAAGCCTCGTCCAGTTTCGCAAGAACATGGTCGACCTCCACATCGCCGATGATGACGATCAATCTCTTTTGCAAGCGCAGGAAATTCTCGTAATACGCTTTCAAATCATCAGGTTCGAGTTGTTTGATAAATGCCTCTGTGCCAATATATGACAACTGTTTTTTCTTGTAGATTAAGTCAAAAAAATAATCAGTAAATTGCCTGTTTATATTTGCTACATTGCGGCTTCTTTCTGTCAGGATGATCTTTTTTTGGTGTTTGACAACTTCCTCATTGATGACTGTATTATAAAATCTGTCGCGGTCTATCTCAACGGCAAAATCGAACTTATCCTTTGGAAATCGCAGTCTGAAGCGCGTAAAATGCCGAGCATAAAATGGATGGTTGTAAAAGCATAGTTTTGACCGCCATTATCGATCCGCTGTATTCCGATGATCTGGTTGAGTTCCCCCGGTTCATAGCTACCAGTATCCGACATGATATGCTCTAAAAAGTGTATCCGCCCCTGTTGTCCCTCCGCTTCATCTGCCGAGCCAGCGCAATAGAAGGTCTGGTACTCAAAAGTCGGGATGGTTCTATCCACGACAATGACAACATCGAGATTGGGGTTGATGGTGTAATGCCGAGCGACGAGTTCTTCCGACAATGCCTCTGTCCCAACGAGTTGATAGGCATGGCAAGTGCCCGCCAAGACGCACGCGATGAGAGGAATGAGGGTTGATATTTTTCATCATCTTGATACTCGCGGCAAAAGTGGCATGATGGCTTTCAGCCCGCATAAAATAAAACAGGGAGGTTCTTCCAGCAAGCGGGGAAGAACCTCCTCTGAATCTTCAATGCAATTTAGTCGCAGACCGCGTGTTAAAAAACAAAAGCCCGAGTTCATTGAGAACCCGGGCTTTTGTTTTGTGTGTGGAAACAACCGAGTTCAACTTTTTTTGCCGAAGCCTATCTCGCAACGCAAGTTGAACCCAAAAATTTTCTGGCTCTCCGAGTTTTCTGGCAATTTTTGCTGCCTTGTTGGGGCTTGGGATTGTTCGTTCTTTTTCTAGTTCGCAAAGGCTTTGTGGCGAAATGCCCAAAAAAGTAGCAAATGCGCTCTGGCTCTTTTCTTGACCCATGCGATAGCTCGCCAGCGCGTTTCCAAATGTCAGACATCCAAAATCGCGCTCCAACTCGGCAATCCCGTAGTGTCCTTTAGTACTCATGTTTTAGGACTTTTTCCATTTTCAAATCATACGTCAAAATGATGTATGCACAAGTATAACCCGTCTTTACGCGCCCGGCGCGAATTGCCGCAGATAGTTGACCGCTTTGGGGACCGCGGTTTCCTCCGCCTCGGCGTCTTGGCCTTCATACACGATTGACACCCATCCATTGTAATTCACGCCGTTCAAAATCTCGAAAATGCGCGGGTAGTTCAACCAGGCTTCTTCGCCGGTTGTGATGCGGTAGATTTTCGCACGCACATGCACGGCCAGGGGGGCGGTTTCCGCGATGCTGCCGTAGAAATTCAGGGCGGGGTCTTCTTTCCCGCGTTGACCGCTCGCGCCCGGAGAGCCGATGTATTGCCCGGTGTCGAGAATGTGCGACAAGTAGGGGTTATCGACCAGCTCGAGAATTTTTCGCACCTCTTTGCCCGTGCGCGTGACGCAGCCGTGGTTGTGGTTGTGCAAACCCAAGACGACGCCCTTTTCCGCGCCGTATTCCGCGACCTCCTGCATGCAGGGGATCATGCGCGCCCACACCTGTTCTTCGGGTTCGCCTTCGGGAATCCACGCGGCAAAAATACGCACCAGGGGAACGCCCATAAATGCCGCGACATCGACCCAGTGCTTGACATCGGCAACCACGTCGGGCAATTCCTCTTGGGGCCTGCCAAAGTTGTTGCTCACGCCAATGTACGAAATCGCCAGACCGCGCTTGAGGCAACGCATGCGAATATCCCGCAAATAAGCGGGGTCATCAGCCGCAAAGGCGCGCGTGTGAATGTCAACGCCATCCAGACGCAGCTCGCCCGCTTTGTCGAGAAAACCCGCCAGATCGAGTTTGCCCGCGCTGAACTGGTCTTTGTAACTCAGAGACATACAGCCCAATTTCATCATGGTTTATCCTTTCGTTATATCCGCCAAGGCATCGAGCAAGCGCGTCACGTCCTCGCTGCTATTGTACAAATGCGTGGAAACGCGCACCCGTCCAAAATCGCCCCAGCACAAAACGCCGCGCTCTTCGAGGCGGTTGACCAATGCGCGACCGTCGCGGCAGGCAAAGCAGGTGTTGCCAGAACGCGCCGCTCGGGCCTGCGGGGAAATGACCTCGTACCCCAATGCCGCAAGCCCGTCGGACACTTGCTCGGACAGATCGCGCGCGTGGGTTTCAATTCTCTCTGGCCCGATGTCCAAAAGAACGCCCAATGCGTGATCCAAGTGCATGATCACCTGCATGGCCGGGTTGCCGGGTTCGAGTTTTTCCGGCATGGGTTGTTCCGCGACTTCGGGATGTCGCTCTGCGGTTTGTTCGGGCCAGACCTTGAGATTGTGCCAGCCAAAGCAGGTCGATGCAACCCGATCTTCTGCGCGTTGGCTCAAATAACAGGGGGCCGTGCCGTGCGTTGCCAAAAGCCATTTGTAACTGCTGCTCAGCGTGAGGTCGGTCAGGTACGCAGGCACGCGCAACACGCCCGAGGAATGCGTGGCATCCACGGCGAATAACGCGCCCTTTTTTTTCGCGCCTTCGGAGAGTTGGGCCAGATTCAGGCATTGACCCGTGTAGAACCCCACATGGCTGACCGCGAGAACGCGCGTGCGGGCATCCACCGCCGCGAGGAGGTCGTCTTCGCACACGCGCCAATTTTTGTGCGCCACCAATCGGACTTCCACCCCTTTGGGCCGCAAGTGCTTCCACGCATAAGCCACAGACGGAAATTCGAGGTCGTTGGTCACGACATTGTCGCCGCACTGCCAATCCAATCCCCGGGAAAACCAGCCCATGCCCTCGGCGGCCGACGGCATAAACGCGATGCGATGGGCCGGCACATCCCAAAGTTGCCCCATGCGTTGGCGACAGCGTTCGCCCCGGGCGTAAATTTTGTCCCGCCCCTTGTGCGACCCGCCCTTGAATTTGGCAAATTCCGCATAGACCTGCGCCTGACGCTTGAGCCACGGGGCTTCCCCGCCCGTACACAAATGCGCGATGCCATCAATGCCTTCAAACGCATCGGGAGAAAGAAGGGGTGCGATAGCCACGGGAACTCCTTTGCAAAAAAACAGGGTCATGAAACATTCGCCATTTCACGACCCTCGCAGATTCGAGATAATGGCGACCCCGAGGGGAATCGAACCCCCGTTGCCGGGATGAAAACCCGGTGTCCTAACCACTGAACGACGGGGTCGCCTCAAGAGAGACACAATATATATAAAACCGAAAAATGAGGCAAGGCGAAATGCGGAGAAATCAAACGCCACACATCTTGACAAACTGCCGATCTTGCTATACACTGTATTTCAATTTTTCTACTTGGAGGCTGGGCCAATGACCAAGCGCAAACTGCCCATCGGCATTCAGACCTTTCGCAAGATGCGAGAGGAAAATTGCTACTATGTCGATAAGACCGCCTACATGCGGCGATTGGTGGATGAGGGTAGCCATTTCTTTTTGGCGCGCCCGCGCCGCTTTGGCAAAAGTCTGTTCCTCGACACGCTGAAGGAATTGTTCGAGGGCAACGCGCCGCTGTTTGAGGGGCTCGACATCTACGATCATTGGGATTGGTCGGTTCGCTATCCGGTAGTGCGGATCGACTTCAGCAACGGAGACTATGGGTTGCCGGAGCACCTACAGGCGAACGTCATGGAACAACTGGCCGCCATTGAATATCGAGAACGAGTAACCTCCGAATACGCCACGGCTCCGGGGCGTTTCGCCCATCTGATAGAGGCATTGCATCGTCAGACTGGGCGACCCGTCGCGGTGCTGATCGACGAGTACGACAAGCCGATTTTAGACGCGCTTGAAGATCCGGAAATCGCCCGCGCCAACCGCAACTTTCTGCGCGGGTTGTATGCGACCATCAAGTTCGCCGACGCGCACATCAAGTTTGCGTTCCTCACCGGCGTGAGCAAATTCTCCAAGGTCAGCATCTTTTCCGGCCTCAACAATCTCAAGGACATCACGTTGGACGAGCGCTACTCGGCCATCTGCGGCTATACCGACGCGGACTTGGATACGGTATTCGCGCCAGAGCTACCGGGTTTGGACCGCGACGAGATCCGCCACTGGTACAACGGCTATAGCTGGCTTGGGGAGGAGAGGGTCTATAACCCATTCGACATCCTCCTGCTGTTTGACAGGCGCCGGTTCGGCGCCTACTGGTTCGAGACGGGCACGCCGACGTTCCTCATCGAGACCCTGATCTCGCGCGGGGTCAATGCCTTGACCCTAGACAACCTGCTCGGCAGCGACGAGTTGCTGTCGGCCTTCGACATCGACCTCATTGCCACGGAAGCCCTGCTGTTCCAGACGGGCTATCTGACCATCCGCCATATAGAACCACGCGGTAGCAGAATCTACTACCGGCTGGGCTACCCGAACCAAGAAGTGCGCCAGAGCCTGAACGAGAGCTTGCTGAATCGCTTGACGAAAAGCCCGGCGCAACAGGTGGAGTACATTGCCCGTCTATACGACTTGTTGCTGGTCAACGACTTCGGCGGTCTGGAGAACTTGTTCAAGGCATTCTTCGCCAGCATCCCCTACCAGTGGCACACGAAAAACGACATCGCCGACTACGAAGGCTACTACGCCAGCGTGTTCTACTCCTACTTCGCATCGGTGGGATTGGACATCGCCGTGGAGGACAGCAGTAGCCACGGGCGTTTGGACATGGCGGTGCGCTTCAACGACAACATCTACTTGTTCGAGTTCAAAGTGGTCGAATCGGCTCCAGAGGGCGCCGCAATGGCGCAACTCAAAGAGAACCGCTACGCAGACAAGTACCGCGCTTTGAACCAGCCGATTCATCTCATCGCCATCGCGTTCAGCCGAGAGACCCGCAACGTGGTGGGATTTGAAACCGCGCTCGCATAAGGATGGATCGCGGCCTATCGAGTCAGCGGATACGAGGACAGGCACGGGGTTCTTCTCCTTGAAAGGAGCACATCTTGGCAAAATTCAACGTCCTGCTCTTTGAAGCCGTCCATCCCTGTGGGCAAAACCACCTCTTGGAAAACGACTGCGAGATCATCTGGGCCAAGGGATTTGAACCCGATCAAATCATCGCCTCGGTCAAAGACGCAGATGGCATTCTCGCACGCGCTCGGGGCATCATCGACGGCACGGTCATGGATCGGGCGCCGCGCCTCAAGGTCATTGGTCGGCACGGCATTGGGGTTGACAACATCGACGTTGACGCGGCGACCCAACGCGGGATTTACGTGGTCAACACGCCCAGCGCGCCGGTCGAGGCGGTCGCCGAATACATCGCCATGGGGTTTATCGCCCTGCCGCGCAAAATCGCCCAAGCCGATGCCGCGACCCGGTCCGGCGACTGGGCGTTTCGAGACCGGGTTCACGCGGCCGAATTGCTCGGCAAGACCCTGGGCATCGTCGGGTTTGGGCGCATTGGCCGCCGCCTCGCGGAAATCTGTGCCCTCGGCTTTGGCATGACGGTCATCTACGCAGACGAATTTCCCGCGCCGCCAAAAGAAGAACGCCGCCTGAAAGCGCGCCGCGTGTCATTGGACGCCCTCCTGTCCGCCTCGGACTACATCAGCTTGAACGTGCCCCTCCTCGACAGCACGCACCACCTCATCGATGCCTCAACCCTCGCCCGCATGCGCCCCCACGCCATTTTAGCAAATTGCAGCCGGGGGCCGGTCGTGGATGAAAACGCACTCGCAACCGCGCTGAAAAACAACCGCATTGGCGGCGCGATCATCGACGTTTTTGAACGCGAACCCGCCACCTGCGACAATCCCCTGTTGGCACTCGACAACGTGCTCCTGTCCCCCCACTATTCCGGGCACTCGGACGAATCCATCCAAAAAATGGCCATGGTCGCCGCAGACATCGCACGCGTGCTTAACGGTCAAAAACCCGAGTTCCCGGTCAATGGCCCGTTTTGATGGGTCGTATTTTTGAGGAGTTGGCGATGCGATACACGATGCTCGGCAGTGGTGCGGTGCGGGACAATCCGAATCGGGGTGGGCCGTCGCAACTGTTGCAAGTCGGCACTGAGAACTGGCTGTTCGACTGCGGCAGGTCCGCGTGTACGAATCTGGCGCGGGCAGGCGTGCATTGCGAAGAGGTGGATCGGCTGTTTTTGACGCACCTGCATTTTGATCACATTGTCGATGTGCCCTATCTCGTGTTTGTGGGGTGGGTGAAAGTGCGCGCCAAACCCTTGCAAATTTACGGGCCTGTGGGGACAAAGCACTTTGTCGCGCATGTGATCCGCCCGCCCTTTGAGCAGGATATCCAAAGCCGCATTGGGCACGGAAAAGACGACGGGGTGTTGGATCCAGAAGTCATCGAGATCGGCGACAAAGGCGCGTTTTTAACCACAGAGGATTTTCGCGTGTCCGCGACATTCACGGATCACGGCGGCATTCCCACGCTGGCGTACCGAGTCGATGCCCGCGATCACCGCGTCGTGATCACCGGAGACGGAACGCCCGATAGCGCGTTTCCCGCGTTCTGCCGAGATGCGGATTTGCTGTCTATCGAATGTTCGGGCACGGCTGAATTTTTGGCGACGCAACCGTGGGGATCGTGGCATATCACCCCGCCGGAAATCGCAACAATCGCAACCGAGGCCCGCGCCCGATGCGTGTTGATCAAGCATCTGGTGATCGAAGATATCACCGGCGATTTAGAAGCCGCGTACCGAATGGCCGAGCAGATCCGCGAGGGATTTGATGGCGAGGTCATCGTCGGCGAAGATGGCTTGGCCGTCGAAATTGGACGAGCGCGGCGAAACAATTTAAGCGAGGTGTGAGATGCGTTATTCTCAATTGTTGACACAAACATTGCGCGAGGTGCCGGCAGATGCGGACGCGATCAGCCATCGGTTGGCATTGCGGGCCGGATTGATTCGGCCTTTGGCCGCGGGCATATTCAGCTATTTGCCGCTGGGATTGCGCGTCAAGCACAAGATCGAACACATCTTGCGCGAGGAAATGGCACGGGCAGATTGCTTTGAAATTTCCATGCCCGTGGTGCATCCCGCGGAACTCTGGCGCGAGAGCGGGCGCTGGGACGACGTGGGGCCGGAAATGATGCGGATGAAAGACCGCGGCGACCGCGACATGTGTTTGGCGATGACGCACGAGGAAGTGGTCACGGATTTGGCGCGCCACATCGCGCACAGCTATCGCCAACTGCCGTTGAGCACCTTTCAGCTCCAGACCAAGTTCCGAGACGAACCGCGCAGCCGCGGGGGCTTGATTCGGGTGCGCGAATTTACGATGAAAGACGGGTATAGCTTTCACATTGATCAGGCGAGTTTAGACGCTTATTATCCGCGCATGTACGAAGCGTATCAGCGGGTATTTGAGCGTGCGGGATTGGGCGAGCATGTCATTGTGGTCGAAAGCGATCCGGGCATGATGGGCGGCACCGAGGCGCACGAATTTATGTACATCAACGCGGGCGGCGAAGACACCCTGCTCCTGTGTGATAGCTGCGGGTACAATGCCAATCGGCAAGTGGCAACGCATCGGCGGGAAGCGGTGGCCCCCGAAAGCGCGAAGCCCGTCGAGAAAGTGGCGACGCCCAACTGCAAGACCATCGAAGACGTGGCGGCATTTTTGAACGTGCCGCAGCACAAGACCGCCAAAGCCGTGTTTTTTAGTGCCACAATCGCGGGCGAGGAAAAGTTCATTTTTGCGCTGGTGCGCGGCGATTGCGAGTTGAACGAGACCAAGTTGACCAATGCCGTCAAGGCACAGACATTGCGCCCGGCAACGGACGGAGAGATCCAAGGGGTCGGCGCAGTGCCTGGCTATGCGTCTGCCATGGCCGTGACAGACGCGCTCGTGGTGGTGGATGAGGCCATCGCACAGGGCGCGAATTTCGTATCGGGCGCGAATGAGCACGGGTACCACTGCTTGAATGTCAATGCGGGCCGGGATTTTGAGGCGGATATCGTCACGGACCTCGTCGCGGTGGACCAAGGCATGCCCTGCCCGAAATGCGGCACGCCGCTCGACAGCACGCGCGGCATCGAGGTGGGCAATATCTTCAAACTCGGCACGAAGTACAGCGACAGCATGGGCGCGACCGTGCTGGATGAAAACGGCAAAGCGCGTCCCCTTGTGATGGGGTGTTACGGCATTGGCGTGGGCAGGTTGCTCGCGTGCATTATCGAAGCCCATCACGACGACCACGGCATTGTTTGGCCCATGTCCGTCGCGCCGTTTGACGTGGAGATCGTGGTGCTCACGGGGCGCAAACCCGCAGGCGAATTGGAAGCCGCAGAGGAGTTGTACGATGCCCTCACCGCCGCCGGGCTAGAGGTGTTGCTCGACGACCGCGATGAACGCGCAGGGGTCAAGTTCAACGACGCGGACCTGATCGGCATTCCCATTCGGCTAACCGTAGGCTCGCGCGGCCTGAGCAAAGGCCAAGTGGAACTCAAGTTGCGAAATGTCGATGACCGCGTGGATGTGGCTTTGGATCAGGTGGTAGAACGAGTGCTGGCAGAGAAAGCCGAAAGGCGGTAAGAGGTAAGAGGCGGTAAGAGGTAAGAAGGGAGAGGTAAGAGGCAAAAGGCAGTTGTCAGTTGTCAGCGGTCAGTTGTCAGTCCCCGCTTCCACCCTACCGCCATTTGTCATTCCGGCGGCGGGCGGGTAGGTGGGTGGGCCTCTCCCTCTCCCCTCTTACGTCTTACGTCTCACTTTCGGGAGGCGGACGGGCGGGGCGGACTAACTACTGGAGTTGCGATGGGAAAAGAATTTGATATGACGCCCGTTGATGTGCCGCGGATCGAGACGAAGTATCGGCGGATTGTGACGCCATTGCCCCATCCGGATTCGGTGACCGTATTGGAAACGCTACACCGGGTTGAACCCATTTCCATGCGCGGGCAACCGCCGCTCGTGTGGGATCGCGCAGAGGATTGTCAGGTGTACGACAAATACGGCAATATGTGGCTCGATTGGAGTTCGGGCGTTTTGGTTACCAATGCCGGGCATGGGATGCCCGAAATTCGGCTGGCTATCGTGGATCAGGTGAACCGGGGCTTGTTGCACAATTACGTATTTCCAAGCGCGGAGCGGGCGCGGCTCGTGGCGTTTTTGGCGGACCTGGCACCCGATGGGTTGGACAAGGTTTTTCTGCTGACGACCGGATCTGAAAGCACGGAGAACGCGCTGAAGTTGGCGCGCACGCATGGCATTGCGACCGGGGGCGAGAAGAAGATCGGGTTTGTGGGATTTGAACGCGGGTTTCACGGGCGCACCCTGGGCGCGCAACAAGTCGGCGGCATCCCCGGGCAAAAGGATTGGATGGGAAACGAAGACCCCGCGATTGTGCAAGTGCCGTTTCCGGACGGGTATTGGACGGAAAATGTGGATTTTGATTTTTTTTGTGCTTCCCTCGCCCACAAGGGGATGGACGCGGACGATGTGTGCGGGGTGATGTTGGAATCGTATCAAGGCGTGGGGCCGGATTTCGCGCCGGTGGCGTACGTGCAGGCTTTGGCCGAGTGGTGCAAGGCGCACGGGGCATTGTTGATTTTCGACGAGGTGCAGTCCGGATTCGGGCGCACGGGTAAGATGTGGGGGTTTGTGCATTACGGCGTGGTGCCGGATTTGATCTGTTTTGGCAAGGGGGTGAGCAGTTCGTTGCCGTTGTCGGGCGTGATCGGCAGGGCCGAGATTATGGACGCATATCCCCCCGGGTCGATGACGAGCACGCATTCGGGCAATCCGGTTTGTTGCGCGGCGGCGTTGGCGAGTTTGAAGAAAATTGTCGACGACGATCTGACGGGCAATGCGGCGCGGCTCGAGGCGGTGTTGATGAACGGCATCCAAAAAATTCGAGACGCGCATCCGGATGTGGTCGGGCATGTGACGTGCAAGGGCCTGGTGGGCGGGATGCAACTGGTCAAAGCCGGTCGCAAAAAACCGGATCCGGATTTGGCGCACGAGATTGTGCTGCGCTGTTTTCACAAGGGGTTGCTGTTTTTTGCCCCTGTGGGCGCGTGGGGGCAAACCGTGAAAATCGCGCCGCCATTGACGATTACACGAGACGCACTTGAAGACGGTTTGCAAGTGCTTTGCGACGTGGTGGATGCTGTTTGCAGTTCCCGTTGAGAGCGAGGATTTGTATGGCAAATGAAAAACGCACGGGGCGGTTGCGCGAGATCGCGGGCCTGTTTTTGAAGTTGGGCGTGATCGGGTTTGGCGGGCCGGCCGCGCATATCGCGTTGATGGAAGACGAGGTGGTCGAAAAGCGCAGGTGGTTGTCGCGCGAGCGGTTTTTGGATCTCGTGGGCGTGACGAGCATTATCCCCGGGCCAAATTCGACCGAGATGGCGATTCACCTGGGGTTCTTGCGCGGCGGTTGGCCGGGGTTGTTGCTGGCCGGCGCGTGTTTTATCGTCCCCGCTGTTTCTTTGACGACCCTGCTCGCCTGGGCGTATATGACGTATGGCGCGATCCCGCAGGTTGCGGATTTGCTTTACGGCATTAAGCCCGCGGTCTTGGCCGTTATTTTGGGCGCGCTGTGGCGGTTGGGGCAAAAGGCTGTCAAGGGGTGGCGCATGAGCTTTTTGGGCGTGGCGGTGACGCTGGTGGCCCTCACGGATTTTAGCGGGGTGCTCGCCCTCATCGGCGGGGGGATCATAGGGATGTTCTGGTTGCGAATGACGCAGTCAAACGACCGAGGACACATGGCGGTGATCGCGGTGCCAGTGGCGGGTACGGGCGTGTCGATGCTGGCGAGTCAAGGGGCTTTGGTGGGCGCGCCGACCCTGTGGGCACTGGGGTTGTTTTTTCTGAAAATTGGCGCGATTCTCTACGGCAGTGGCTATGTGCTCATCGCGTTTTTGGAAGAAGAACTCGTGCATGGCTATGCGTGGCTGACGCAAGAACAACTGCTGGAGGCCATTGCCATCGGTCAATTTACGCCCGGCCCGGTGTTATCCACGGCGGCGTTCATCGGGTATCTGGTCAGCGGGGGCAAGTTGTCGTGGGCACTCGTTGCGGCCGGCGCGATTTTTTTGCCGTCGTTCGCGTTTGTGGCGGCCCTAAATCCGGTGTTGCCCCGACTGCGCGAATCCCAATGGGTGGCGTCTTTTTTAGACGCGGTCAATGTGTGTGCCGTGGGGGTGATGGCCGCTGTGACCATAGAACTGGCCTATTTTCAGGTGTTTGATTCCTTGACGCTAGAAGGCTTGCCCAAGATAATCATCGCAATCGGCGCGGCGATTTTGGGATTGTGGCGCGGCGTAGGCGCGGTGTGGCTGGTGATCGGCGGCGCGGTTGCAGGCTGGTTGTTCCACGCGGCGGGATGGTGAACAGCGAGTAAGATGGGATTTTAGCCACGAGCGGGGTACAACTGGCGATAGCCAGTTCAAAGGCACAAAAGGCACAAAAGGTGAGCGATATGTGTAGGGGCGACGCCCCCGTGCTCGCCCTAAGATACAAGGAGGCCGAAGATGCTCGATATCAAGCCGAAATACGTCGTCGATGAAAAGGGGCGGAAAACAGCAACCGTTCTGTCCATGAAGGATTATCGCGCCCTGATGCAACGGCTTCAGGATTTAGAAGACGCCTTGGATTTGGATAGGGCGGTTGAAACGGCTACTAGCTTTCGGGAATACGCTGAAATACGCGCAGAATTGCAAAAAGAAGGAAAACTTTATTGCTAAGCGGTCTCATCATGACGAAAGAATATCTAAACCCGGAAGTCGTTTCGCGGTTGTCGCGGCTCGATTTGATTGCGCGGATGGTGGTGGAGGGATTTATCACCGGGTTGCACCAAAGCCCTTATCACGGGTTTTCGGTCGAGTTTTCGGAATACCGACAATACATGCCGGGGGATTCGCTACGCGATTTGGATTGGAAGGTGTTTGGCAAAACCGACCGGCTCTATGTGAAACAATACGAGGAGGAGACCAATCTCAAATCCCATCTCCTCATCGACGCCAGCGCGTCTATGGCCTATGGCTCGGGGTCGATTGCGAAGTTCCAATACGCATCGTATGTCGCGGCGGCCCTTGCCCATCTCATGTTGCGGCAGCGCGATGCGGTTGGGTTGATCGCGTTTGACGATCAGATCCGCACGTATTTGCCGCCCCGCTCTGTCGCGAGTCATTTGCACGCCTTGCTGACCGCGCTTCAAACTACCCGTCCCGAAGGCGCGGATACGGACCTCGCCGCTGCGTTTCACGACTTGGCCGAGCGCATTGTTCGGCGCGGCCTCGTTGTGGTCATCTCCGATCTTTTTGACGATCCAGATCGCTTGCTCACTGGCCTGAAGCACTTTCGCCATCGCAACCACGAGGTGATCGTTTTTCATGTGCTCGACCCGCGAGAACGCGATCTCAATTTTGACCGCGAGACGCGCTTTGTGGATCTCGAGTCCGGCGCGCAAATCGCCACCGAGCCATGGCATCTCGCGCCTGCGTATCGGGATCACATGGAAGCCCTCATCGACCGGTTTCGGCGCGAATGCCGCGAGGCCCTCATCGACTACGTGCTCCTCGAAACCTCCGAATCCTTTGACACGGCCCTTTTTAATTATCTCGCCAAACGAAAAAAATTGATGTAGCGCGACGTGCCCCTTGCCCAAACGAAAAGCCGATCCAAATCATCTACGGATCGGCTTTTTTATTGAACATCGAAGTTCGCAACGGTTGAGGGGTTGGGTAGGGACTGACTACTGACCCCTGACCCCTGGCCGATTGGCACCTGTTTCTTGCCTCTCCCGTCTTACGTCTCACCGAAGGGGTTGGGCAGGGCGGGGACTGACTACTGACCACTGCCTTTTGTCGTGTATTCTAAGGGGATGCCTAAAACTGAATCGTCAAGAGTTGCGTCCCTTTGTTATACGTGTTCTCGAATCGCGGCAAGGGTGCTGTTGCCGGCCCCCGCAGAACCGCGCCCGTTGTTCTGTCAAATAACGCGCCGTGACACGGGCACCAAATTTGCGGATCGCCCTCGCCCGGCAAATTCACCTCACAGGCTTGATGGGTACACAGGGAACTCAAAACCAAAAACGATTCTTCTGACAAGCGGATGATGATCACGGGGTTGTCCTGACCCTCAAAAATGCGTTTGACTGCGCCGCCCACCTCTGACAACGCGGGTTCGCTCGACACGTCAAACCGCTCGGCCACATCGGACGATTTCAACACATCGGTTTCACAACCCGCAATCCAGCCAGCGCACATGCACCCGCCCACGAGCGCGAGGGTCTGCGTCAAAAATGCCCTTCTTTCCGCGTCCTGGATCTTTTCCATACCCATCTGATTCATTACTCGTTCTCCCCCGCGACTGTTGAACCAAAAAAGTTCGCCTTTAAGTGGATCTCCGTCCCGACCCGACTGCCCACCAGCCCGCGTGCCCCTGCGATATCAAAATCCTTCAACGCAATCTGAAACGTCCCCTTGATGACAAAAAAATCCCCCGGTGCCCGTTTCGCGGTTTGATCCGACGCCAACAAGTACGTGGCTTCAACCGGAATTTCCATTTCCCGCGCTACGCCGTGCAGGGAAAACGTGCCCATTGCCATTCCTCGAATGGTCGCCTTGGCTTTGTCGGTCTGTACGTCAACATCTTTCAGGCCCGCAATTTCAAACGCAATGGCCGGAAATTGTTTTGCATCCAGCCAGTCCGCGCCGTGCAAATGCTCGTCGCGCCTTTCTATGCCCGTTTCCATGCTCGCAACTCGCACCTCGATCTTCCCGGACATCGCTTCCACCTGTGCCGGATTCAGTTTTAATGCGCCGGAAATCCCCGCCGCTGTGCCGTGAATCTCTTCCATCGGTGCCGTGCTCACAAACTGAATCTGGTTTTTGCCGACCCGATTGCTCAACACAATGGTCTGCACGCCTTCAACCGGCAACCCCAACGCAGTTTCCGCAAAGACCTGTTGCGCGGCCATATACCCGAAAAATAATAAACCGACCATCCATCGTTTTGTCATGCTTTGCCTCCTCGGTGAGTGTGAAGCCTACACACGCTTCTCCGTTCCACGAAAATTCGAGTGATACCAAATTGAAGTGAGTGATTCTATCAGCGGCTCAACAGTCGGGATAATTTCGCCATGTCCTGATGAAGCGATGACACGTCAACCGACATGCTTTCGTACCGTTCCAACACTTCCAATTCTGAAACCTGCTGGGGCCACATCAAGTTGACCTGCAATTGTCCATTCTCAATCGCGATGGCATCCAATCTGAACAGCCCAACTACATCCCGTAGCTGTGCATGCCATGGAAATTTGACCGATTTGTAATGCATCGCTGTTCGATACAACAGGTACCTCAATTCCATTGGGCCGTCCGTTAGCAAAACCTCGAGAATTTGCAACTGGCGCTCAGGGATAACCCGACGCCGGGGGATCAGCAACTGCCCAAACAACGATCTGGCAAATTCGCGGAACAAGGTGCGCTGGTGGTTGACCACAATTTTTGCGGCGACTGCGCGGCAACGCTCTGCAACCGCCGGCAGTGCAAACATGAGAAATGGCGTGAGGTCGTGACCGCGTTGCCGCGATTCGTCCAGCGCCGTCAAGTACGCGTCTTTGTGGTCGTAGTAGTAATTGGACAGGCTGACCATCACCAAGTCGTTGACGCTGGCACGCCGCATCATAAATGCTTCCACAGCGCGTGCCGTGCGCCCATTGCCATCGCCGAAGGGGTGCATCGCGCCGATATGGTAGTGGGTAGCCATCGCTTGGATAATGCCATCGTGCTGTCGAAATGCGCCGGCAATGGCCCGACAAAGCGCGTCAAAAGCAGCGCGGCAATCATCGCCCCCTTCAACGCCGCGACACCGAGGCGTCCCAAAGGTCACATTCCACGCCGCGGGCCGCAACGCGCCAGGTTCACATCGATCATCGTCACAACCGGTCACAATGCGCCTGTGAATTTCCAAGATGAATTCGGCATTGACGGGCCGATCGGCCGGTTGCAAACGCAACCAGCGGTACGTGGCATCGGCGGCTCGCAACTGCCGTTGGGAATAGGTCAAATACCCGGGCGCGTCCGGCTTCAGGGCTTCGGTCTGTTCGTGCTCGCTGAACTCGGCCCCTTCAATGCGCGAGGTGCCCGCGGCCTCCAGGCGCAGTTGTTCCTCGTGTACTTCCTCGATCCAATGCGGCAGATAAGGCATTTGGCGCAGTATGCCCGCCTCGGTTTTGGCGGCGATCAGCAGATCCAAAATGGCCGCTTTATCGTAGCGTATCCAGTGTTGTGGGACGGTATAGAGGCTTGTATTTTTCCGTGTCATTTCCATTTCATTTCACGCGATTGCCTGTAAATTACGCTGTATCATGAGATTTTCCGGCGTTTCATTTCCGGTTCATTTTCGTTTTATTCATCCCCATACCGCGCTTGCAATCGGCGCAGTTCGGCTTTCAACTCCACTACCAAATCCGCGTGCGCGGGGTCTGCGTACACGTTTTGCAATTCGTGCGGGTCGGTTTGCAGATCGAACAATTCCCAGTAATCGCCTTCGGCGTAATATTCGATCAACTTGTAGCGGGCCGTGCGGACGCCGCGGTGCGGGCCAATGCGGTGCGGGGTAAAATATTGGAATGACGGTTCGGACATGGCCTCGGCGCCTTTGCCGTGTAGCACCCAGGAATCTTCAAAATAGGCGTAATAAACGGACTCGCGCCAGTCGGCGGGTTCGCGGCCTTCGAGCAAGGGGCGCAGGCTTTGGCCCTGCATGCCATCGGGAATTTCGACCCCTGCAAAATCGAGGATCGTCGGCGCGAAATCCACGTTCATCACCAGCGCGTCTGTCACATGCCCGCGAATGCCGGCGTTTGGATACCGCATCACCAGCGGAATGCGGATGGACGGTTCGTACATAAACCGCTTGTCGTACCAACCGTAATCGCCCAAAAAATACCCGTGGTCAGACGTGTAAATCACCAGCGTATCGCCCGCTTGATCCGTTTCGTCCAGATAGTCGAGCACGCGCCCCAGGTTTTCATCTACCCCGCAAATCGTGCGGTACCGATCCTTCATGAACCGCTGATAGATCCAGTCCTTCTTCTCCCGCGCATTCAATCCCTCGGGCAGGTCGTCGTAATCCTCGGCAAGGCTGATGTCGAACTTCATATCCTCGGCCAGTGCTGCAATTTTGCGCGTGGCAAAATCATCCTCGTACGTCTCGGGCACGGGAATCTCGACATCGCCAAAGAGGTGCGCGTGTCGGGGCGCGGGTGTAAATGGGCGGTGCGGCGCCTTGAACTGATACACCAAGCAGAAGGGCTGGTCCCCATCCAATTCCCGCAAGAACGCGAGGGCCATATCCGTGGTTATATCTGTGGCGTAGCCCTTCTTTTTGATTTCCTTGCCATTGTCGATATACGTGGGGTCAAAATACACGCCTTGGCCGGGGTGGATACACCACGTATCGAAGCCGCGGGGATCCTGCCGAATGTGGTACTTGCCAAACAATGCGGTGCGATAGCCGGCCGCGCGCAACAGTTCGGGAAAGGTCGGCACGTTGGGATCCAGATGCTCGATGGCGTCGGCGCGTTCCGAATTGCCCCGAATGCCGTGGACGTGCGAGAAGCATCCGGTCAGCACGGTGCCGCGGGCGGGCGCGCACAGGGCGTTGGTCGAAAAACAGTTGTTGAACCGCGTGCCCTCGTTGCCGATGCGGTCGAGGTTGGGCGTTTGCAAGATCGGATTGCCGTAGCTGCTCATTTCACGCGGGGTGTGGTCATCGGTCATGATGAACAGGATATTGGGTCGCTCCATTTTTTTTCCTTCACGGTGTTGGGTCAAAAATTATGCACATTATGCCCTTGCATCGGGAACCAGAACCAATCCACGACGAAGACCAGGCCCGTGCTGACCGCTTGGGCAGTGAGCAGGCCGATGAAGAATGGCTTGCCCTTTTCGTACAATTGCACGCCGCCCATCTTCATCACGACCGCCTTGATCGCCCACGCGACAAAAACCGAAAACACGGTCTTGCTCACGCCGTAGTTGCCTTGCATGGCCAAGCCAATGGGATGCAGGGGCCACCACGGCACCCAGTAGCGAATCGTCGTCAAAATCGCCATCAGGCCCATCCCGATGAGCGCCCACATCACCCGGCCATTGCCGCCGGGCCGCATGGGATTGCGGATTTCTGCATTCACAAAATCAAAGGCCACAGGCCCGGTCTTCATCATGCCCATGTTGCCCAAATTGTACGCGCCGTATTCATAACTCAAATACAGGGTATTCACCACGGAAATGGCGAACCCCAGCACCAACGCCAGCCACAGCACTGCGGTGATGCGCCGCGGGCTGACCACCTTATCCACGGCTTTCACCGCTTGCGTAAAGGGCGGCATCAAAAAGCCCTTTCCGATATCGGGCCACTGGTTGAACACATGCATAAACCCGAGCACCACCACGCCTGAAAATCCTATCATCCCGGACCCAAATGCCTGCACCACAGCATCGTGCGGTTGGATGCGGTAATACACATAGACCAACCCCAACTCGGCAATGGCCCGCGCAAGCCCCAAAAACAGCAGCATTGCCAAAATCAAAAATGCGAACACCACCCACAAGGGCATGCCCGCCGCATGGAGCCACGCAACGACGAACGCGAACGATCCCAACAGGCCGAACACCGCGACCCGGTAGGACAGCAACTCGCCGCGGTCGTCTACCTCGCAGTTGGGATAGAGGGCTTTTCGCGCCACGGCTTTCAAATGCGCCCGCGCCATCCACAATCCCCACGCGGCCAAAAAAATCAACGCGCCAATGCTTTGCCAGCCCAGGGCATCGCTCGTCCAGTGCCGGGTTGCCGCGCCAATTTGGTACCCAAAAATGTTGAACGCATACACCTGAAACGCGGTCAACAAAATGAAAAACCAAACGCTGAACAGCACCTCTAAGCGCGCAAAATACCCGAAGCCAATGGCGTAAAAACTCACGCGGTTCACCATCCACGGAAAATCCTTAATCGGCTGCCACAGGGCCTCCTCGATGTCGATATGCGGAAATGCCGGCGTAAAATACGAGCCGATATTCCACAGCTTCAACAGCATCACCAGCGAGAATGCGATCCAGAACAAGGGCGAGCGAACCGTCTTTTCCAGGCCCCCGCCCTTTTCGGTTTCGGCCAGGGATTGCGCGACTTCGACCAGGGGATAGGCCAACCGCTCGTGATCCACCCATTGCTTTCGCAAAATCACCACCAGACAAAAGACCGCAAACCCCATCGCGCTGAAAAAGCACATCCACCAGAACACCGGCACGGCCCACACGCGCCACGGCGGCGCCCCGCC
Organism: Candidatus Latescibacterota bacterium; assembly: GCA_965204745.1. Lineage (GTDB taxonomy): Bacteria > Latescibacterota > UBA2968 > UBA2968 > UBA2968 > VXRD01. Next base: position 4,792,071 of record OZ242010.1, on the reverse strand, counting down.
CCCGCCTTCAAAAAACCGCGTCATTTCACCGGTCGCATTGGACGGCGCGAGCCAGAGGGGAATGCTGTCGTGCAACAACGCCCACCCATTTTCCACAGAGGCAAAATAATAGGGCGCGGCCAGAACCCCGAAAAAGTGCCCGGTCAATCCGTCGTACGCCAGCGCGATACCCACAAAACCCGCGCCGAGCACGACCATCGATTCGGACCGGGAAAGCCCTAATCCCGGGCGCAGGTGGTTCAGTGCCAAATTGAGGATGCACGCGGTCAAAAACGGAAAGAAAAACGCCATTGGAAAATGGCTGCGGCTGATATTCGATCCAGACGTGTAATACGGCATCCACTCGTTCCACAACACGCTGACCGCGATCACGCTGACCGATGCGATGATGGCCCTCGGCGTCACGGCGCGTACGGGTGCTTTTTCGGAGGTTATGTGTTCTAATCGTTCTGCCATGGTCAGTTGTCAGTAGGTTGTGTTTTGCGAACCCGGATGGCAAAGGCTTCCCGTGGATTTTTCACGGTGAGTTGGCGAATGTCGGCATCGGTGAAATTCGCTTTTTGCATCAGCGGGAGAAACTGGTCAAAAATGGCATTGTACGGCTTAAAGGGCCGGTTGCCATATCGAAATGAATTGCCATCGTGGGAAAGCAAAACCCGGTGCAAAAGCCCAAACCGCCTCATGTGGCGCAACAAATCGAGGTGGTGCATCAGCGTGTTGTCGGCAATGCCATCTAGCCCAATCCACGCGCCCGCCCGCGCAACCGGGGGCAAATCCGCCGAATCCATGACGTGTTGCGCGTGCGCCCAGACCCACGCACTCGGATGCACGCCCATCTTTTCGAGCATCGCAACCTGTTCAACCGCTGCGTCCGTGCTGCCACCCGTGTGGGAAACTATCGTCAACCCGGTCGTGAGATGCGCCTTGCCCGCGGCCAAAATGAGTTTCTCGTCAATCTCGGATGGCATGCCGGGGTCAACGCCAATTTTGATAAATCCCGGCCGAATATCCGTCCCGTCAATGCCGCGTTCCCACTCGTCAATCCAGCGTTGGGCGATTTGATCCGCGCGCTCGTGAAAAGCGTGTTCGGGCACGTAGCGGTCATGGGCCGCGCCGTAATACCCGGTGTTGGTGAGGATTTGCACGCCCGTGGCCTGTGAAACGCGCTGGAGCAAATCCACGCGCCGCCCAAAATACGCCCCTGTGCAGTCGCAGATCGTCTGCGCGCCAAATGCGTGCAACATCTTGAGATAGGGCACCACTTTGGCGAGTAATTTTTTTTCGTCGTATTGCGCCACCCGGCGCGGCTGTCCCCCGAAAATGGACATGATGTGTTCGTGCGGCAGGGTGAATCCCATGTGCTCAGCCGCGATAGGCCCGGTCACGGTCATCACCTGCGGTACTGATGCAAAGGTCCGTGGCGCGAGGAGCAACGCGCTCGTGGAGATGAGGCTGTGTTGGAGGAATGTTCTTCGCGTCATGGGTCAGTGGTCAGTCCCAAGTTGATGGCTATTTTGAAAAAAGCCCGGTTCTCATTGGAGGCCGGGCCTTTGTCGAGCATCGTCACCTTGTATTCGGATTCGCGTCTGGGCGTCTAAACCTCGACTTCGCTGCGCGAGGGCACACGCACACCGCTCGGTTGTTGCGTGGAAGATTTGTTCACTTGCGGCAATCGCTTGGTTTCCCTTCGTTTTTCAAGCCAATTGTTGAGAAGCGGCATGCCCAACAAGCCCGCAACCAAAATCAATAGTAGGCCATCGAGTCGATTGCCCAAATTGTCAACCCGCCCATCTAAGTCGTCAACTTTGGTTTCGAGTCTTACGACCCGCTTGTCCAAGTCGTCAAACTTTTTATCCAAGTTGTCAACTTTGGTTTCGAGTCTCGTGACCCGCTTGTCCAAGTTGTCAATTTTGGCTTCGATCCTTATGACCCGCTTGTCCAAGTCGTCAACTTTGGCTTCAAGCCTTACGACCCGCTTGTCCAAGTTGTCAATTTTGGCTTCGATCCGCATGAGAATGGAAACAACTTGATCGGGAGAGATATTGACAGGCGTGACCGCTTGACCGCCTGTGGCATTATCCGGATCTAGCGACGGGGACAAGTGGTTCTGCGCGGAAAGAGACGGCGGGAGAATCAAAAACGCGGCTATTGTCAGCAGAATCAGTTTATGCATGGAGAACCTCCTGTTGTGGGGTTAAACAGCTCTTGCGTCTCCCCTCTTACCGCTTCTCAGAACGCCGCTTGAAGCATCAGGCGGTTGACCGAGTCGAACACGCCGAAATCCGTGTACGCGTAGTCCACGCGCAAATCCACGCCGCCGAGGTCGCGGCCGAGGCCAACGCCCAGGGAAATCCCCTGCTCATCGGTCGGCAACGCGTACCCAGCGCGCAAAGACAGGGTTTGCATGATCGTGTAATCGACGCCGATCTTGATTTGCTCGGAGAAATCGCGCGGGCGTTCGGTATCTAGCGACACGATCATGGAATGGGCTTTCTCGTCTATCGTGGTGAAATCGATCAGATCCATCGCCAACCCCATGCGGAACGTCAGCGGGAGTTCAAAACTCTCCTCGCTATACTTGTTTTCCTGCGAGAAATTGCGCGTATTCAGCGCGAGCGTCAAACTCTTGAAGCCGGTCCAGTAGAGCACGCCAAAATCGACGATGGTCGAACGCTCGTCAAAATTCTTCGTCACCGGCGCCGTGCCCTCGAGGGCCACTGGGCCTGCGCCCAGGGATTGCTTGGCAATGCGGATATTGCCGCCCACGGAAAAGCGGTCCGTAATCGCGCGGGCATAGCCGAGGCCCATAGCCCAAGCGGACGGGCTATACGTGCCCACGTCCATGAATCCCCTATCGTTGTCGGCGCGGATGGTGCGCTCAAAATCGCCGTAATCCACGGCGACTATCGACAAGCCAAAAACGCCCCAATCGGTACGCAACGCGACACTGCCCATGTTGTAAGTCACGTCCGCGATCCACTGGACTTGCCCGGCGGCCAAGTGAACTTTGTGGTCGAGATAGGCCATGGTCGCCGGGTTGTAAAACATCGCGGTCGAGCCCACTTTCATGGCGGAATACGCATCGCCCATGCCAGCGGCGCGTGCGCTGGGCGACACGCTCAAAAACTTAAAGCCGGTCTGGGCGCGGCGTTCGCGCGGAATATCCTGCCCGGGATCGGGCAAATCCTCATCGTCGGGATCAGGCGTGACATCTTGCGCGAACACAGCCGTTGCACTCGTCAATCCCATGCAACACAACATCAGCAAAAATGCGAGAAATCGTTTGGTCATTGAATACCTCTAACGAATAACGGCGAACTTTTTGATTACCTTTTCGCCGGTTTGAAGGTCTTTGATAACGGCGAAATAAATGCCGCTGGCGAGCACTTGATTCGACTCGGTGGTCAGGTTCCAGAACTCGTCCCCGGTGCCATCCGTGTGTTCGATAGTGAAAATCGCCTCGCCTAATTCGCTAAAAATCTGGATCGTGCATTCCCCTGGAATTTCAAAAAACGCCAGTTTGTCCTGCTGATCCGGGAAGCGAATATTTTGGTCCGCTTCCAAAATGTAGGGATTGGGCACGACGCGCACATCGGCCAGCGTGCTGCCGGGCGGGCGTTTCAAAAACGCGGGATCGTACGTCTGCGTGTAATACCGGCTGCTTTTCATCACACTGCCCGTCGGCGTCATCCCGGTGGGGTCGTTGTTCACCTGCCCCACGGATTGGATGTAGTAGAAGTAGCTGAGGCCGCGCACCACGTTCTCGTCTTTGTACTCGCGGGCCTCGGCCCCCAGCGTGGCGATCAACTTGTATTTCCACTCGTCTTGCACGCTGCTTTCAAACAAATTGCGCGTGCGCCAAATCTCAAACCCCGTGTGATTGGCATTGGGGAAGGTCTCCCAGGAAAGCACGATCTGATCAGAACCCGATTGCACTCTGAACACACTGGGCGGCAGTGGCGGATGCGGAATTTGATAGTTGGATTCCCAGTTTGCCGTGGCCCTGCGGATCATCTGATAGATGGAATCCCGCGTGCCCAGTGCCCAGCGGTTCTTCGTGTGGGTCTGTCCATTGTGCGTGATGGGCAGGGTATCGTCATACCCCGAATCCTTGTACGCCTTGCCCACGGCGACGCACACATCCCGATTCAACCCGTGTACCCCTTCGATCCAGACCATCTTGACGCTTTCGCCCGGTGCCAGCGTGTAGGGGCCAAAGGCAAACCACGGCACCATCCCCCCACTTCGCATGCGATCCACATTCACCTGCGCGCCCATGCGGTCGTACCAGGATTCCGAATCAAATGGGCCGGCAGGCATCGCCGGCGCTGACCGGTCCGCCTCGTGCGGGAAAAAGTGCCCATCTTCGCCCGGGTTGCCATATTCGGCATAGCTCAAATCCGGGTGCATAAAATAGTAAGTGTCTCTCATCTGCTCGGCATCGCCAAACGACGGATTGCTTATCGGCTCGCCGCCCCGGTGAAAGCCCGTGCTTCTGGGCTGGCCCGGATCATTTGCCCGATTGCTCGGGCTCGTGTCCGCGTGCAAAATCGCGCGGGTCAGCATATACGCCCCGCCGAGGCGCCCGATGGAATCGCCCTCGGCAATGCGATACACACTGCTTCGGCGACCATCGCGCCAAATCGGGCCGCCAATTCTGTTCAGAAACGAGACATTGGTGCCATTGCCTATCCAGCCGAGGGTCGCGCGTATGCCTTCCCATTTGCCCAACGGTTCCTTGCCGTCGCCCACGTAATCCCACATCGTGCCCGACACGCCCGCGCCCGTCACCCCGCGCGGCCCATTGAGATGTTCCTTGGCCGCAAAGGACAACATCATCTCATTCACGGTTTGATCGGGCAATTCGATCTCGTCATCCTCATCGACATTGCCCGTATTCGTCCACGTCATTTCCCGGATGTGGTAGTCGTCGTGATAGGGGTTGGAAAATCCGTAAATCCTCTCTTCCCACGTCACCCCCACGGTGGTATGGGCGCCGCGAATGATCATCCTGTCTGACGGAATTGAAGGATCGACGCGGGTCAACACGGTGGGCCGGGGAAAAGATTGAAACCCATCGACAAACACCTCGGGCTTTGGAAACTTGCCGATCAGTTCCATCGGCAGGGCAAAATGCTCGCCCAAGTCGAAGACGCGCGGCCCCGCACGCGCGACCTTAAACGGCCAGGGATCGCCGTTTTCATCCGTAAAATCTTTCACGCCAATATAATGCCGCGACCGCACATGCGTGCCGCCCTCTCGAAAATAAATGCCCGGCCAGTACTTGACCAAACCGCGAAATTGGGGCTGGGTAATCGACGGCTCTGTTCCGGTTGACGAATACCGGTAGTGATACTCGCCCACATCCATCCACGCCAAGTCGGCCTGTGCCCGCACTTCGGTCGGCTGTCCGCAAAACAACGCGAGCGCGAAACCGGCCCAAGGCAGGGATTTCAACAGTCTATTCATCGCTTTCTCCTTTGATGCCCCCTATCTTGCGAGAAAGGGAGGCCAGGGGTAAGTCCTTTGATTAGAACGAGAACCGCAAGCCCAGGTTGATGCGGCGCGGATTCAAGAACCAGACAAAATCGTTGTTGGGCATGTCGATGTACAACTTGTCGTCTAGCACCTCATCGACAAAATTCGGATTGGCCTGCGCCCATGAGCCGTTTTGGTATTCGTGGTACTGCTCGGTTTCCTGTACGTACCACAGAACGCGGCGGTCGGGTTCGAGGCCCGCGGGCAAGCCGGGGGTGATTTCCGCGTCACCGGGCAAGCCATTGGCGGGCAAATCGCTGGCTACACTGACGATTTCAATGGGCACAAATTGCGTGCCGTAATCGCGGAAACTGCCGGGCGCGTCATTGCCGGGAATGTACTGATAGGGCGAGTTGAACTCGCCGAACGTATCTTCCGGCAAATGCAGGGATGCGAGATATGCCTCCCAGTCTCGGTCGCTACCCGAGGGATCGGCAGAGTTTCGATTGAGATGCTTGAGATTGAACACATTGGCGATGTCCAAAAAGAACATCGACCTGACGCCCATCAACTCGAACTGCTTGGTCAGGCGCAAGTCGATGGTCCGAGTACTCTTGTACTGGACGTTGTTCGTCAACCCGGCAATGGCCCCGCCTTCCGGGCCATACCAGTTGAAGTATTGCCCGACGCGCCAACTGCCCACAAAGGACATATCCCACTTGCCGAAGGGATAAAATCCCGAGACAGCCGGGCCAAAGTCGCGCGGCGTGTAGAGTTCCAGCCCAAACCGGCCAAAGGGCCTGCTGACGGGCCGGTTCTGGTAGTGCCGCGTCGAGGTCGCATCGAAATTGGCCTGTGACAAGCGGTTTTCAAACAACTCGTCCCGGCCGAAGTTGCCGTCCTTGGCCTGCATATACGTATAGTTGACGAACCCGCCAAACCACCTGCCCCTGCGCTTTCGCACGGTGATTTCAAACCCCCGGATATCGTCGTAGTTGAGGGGTTCAAACAGGCGGTAGGACACGGTTTGGTCCAAATTGGTGTAGCGCACGTCATTCGTCTGGTCGTCGTTGGCCTTGTAGTACCCGCTCAGCCGCAGCAAGTACCGGTCGAACAAATTCTGCTCGAACCCGAGTTCGTAATTGATCGTGCGCGGCATCGGGTGATTGGGGTTGCCGATCCGCGAGACCGCGCCCGTATTCACCTCATCCACGAGGAAGAGGTTGTGCGGGTTCAGCATCTGGCGGAAATGCCCGTAGTTGAAAAACAACTTGCTGTCCGCTGTTACCGGGAACGAAATACCCAAGCGCGGGCTTAAGTACGACAAGGTCTTCACAGGCGCCTGGTCGAGGGCTTCTTCGAGATTGGCCTTGCCGATCTTCGCCCCAAACGCATTGGAGAAATTTTCGTACACCCACCATTCGCCACCCCCATTCCAGCGATCCCAACGCACCCCCAAGTTTGCGATCATCGCATTGAACTCGAGCTTGGTCTGCAAATAGGCCGCGAACTGCCTCGGCGTGCGTTGCCAGATGTATTTGGGCGCCGCGTTGTTTTTGAAGAATGGCTGTGCATTTTCGTGATTGATGTCGTAATCGCTGGCGATCAATTCAACCCCCGCCTTGAACTGCGCCACTTGATTGCGCTGGCTCGTAATGTCAAAGCGCGTCGTCCAAGCCGTGACTTCGGAATTATCGCGGCTATTCGCCCAGTGACCCCCCAAATACAGGCCGTCGACAAAAGCCTCATTCTTGATAAAATACTCGTCCGGGGCAGCCGTCAGCCCGATGTGGTTCTGCGTGATCTCCGAAACCTGGAGCGAGGGATTGGGCGCGGGAAAATCCGGATTGCGCGGAATGGTCTTTTCGACAGCGGTCAGGTCGCGCTCTGGATATTGGTCGCTCGAGTAATCCGAATTCATTCTTTGAACGCGAAATTCGTAAAACGTCTTGGGGCTCAACACATGCGAAAAGCTGAGGCCGATGTTGTTGCGCTGGATTTGAAGCGTGTTGTGGACGTGATTCGCCCAAATTGCATCTTGGCCACGGACCCCCATTTCCTGATTGCCGCGCCACATATTGGGAAAGCCACTCTGGTTCGGATTCAACCCGAACTCTTCGCCGGCCATCGCCTCGACGCTCAGTTTCATGTCGGTGCGAATATCGGACGTGACCTTCACGCGCCCCCAGTCGTTTTCGTACTGATCGATTGAGCGCGGTATCATATACGCCCTGCGCTCGCGCTTGCCAGACGCAAAGAACCGCAACCCGCCCAGTTTGTCGCTCACCCCCGGAACCAAGGGGCCGCCAAAGCCCAGGTCGATATCGAAATCCGCGTTGCGAACTTCCAAATCCTTGCGCCGATACCACGCGAACAACTCGGTAATTATCGCATCGTCAACTTGCAATTCGCCGACTGGCAAGGTCGATTCATCCACGCCCGTGTCTTTCACGCCTACGCCGTGATACGGATCCTGCGGCGCGCTCGCCCAGTTTCTCACGATGGTATTCCACCCGGGCCAGTGTGCGTACTGTTGCCGCGTGTACACATCCCACGGGCTTTCGGGCGAATGCGTGCCCACGTTCTTCACAGCGGGATCCGTAAAGGGCCGCCAAAAATAGCCCATGGGATGATTCGGCAACGGGCCAAAATAATCGCGTTGCGCGCCGCTGTATCGCAGCAACACATCGCCGTTGTAGCGTCGCTTATCGCCTTCTTTGGTCACGATATTGACCAAGCCCGACCGCACATTGCCGTATTCGGCATTGAACCCGCCGGACTGCACGCTCATTTCCTTGATGGACGTATAACTCACCGTGGAATACGGCTCGTTCTCGCGCCCGTCGCGCATGGACAGGCCGTCAACCGAAAAGGCGATTTCGTTCAAATCGCTGCCCCGAATCGACAAGTCGCCATTGTTGGCGGCCAGGACCCCGGCCTCTAAGCGCACGACTTCGTTCACGCTGGTCAGGGGCAGGTTTTCGACATCCGCCGCCGAGATGTTGGCGACATTGGCCGAAATATCGGGCTGCACCACAGGGAGTTCGGCAACGACCGTGATTTCTGCCAACTCGATAGTCTCTTCCACGAGCCCAAATTCGCCGGAGAAATTCACCGTTGTGGTCAGGTCGATAAAGACCCGCACATTGGCCTGAGTCGCCTTGTGATACCCCACCATACTCGCGCTGACCGCGTATGACCCCGGCGGCACATTGATGACAAAATAATTGCCATCGGCATCGGTGACAGCGCCCAACGTGGTACCTGCGATCACCACATTGGCACCGGGCAAGGTCTCTCCGGTGGATTTATCCACGACCTTCCCGGAAATTTTGCCGGTCGATCCGGCAACGACAGCACTGGCCGAAAACGCCACCAGCACCATCAACCCAAAAAACAAAAGACTCACTCGCCTCATAGATCTCCTCCTAAGGGTAAGTGGAACAAGTGACACACTCCCCTGCGTGCTCGCTACTTCCTTTGAGGGTGAAATGCTTGCGCCCTCAAAAAAGACAAATACGCGATGGATTCAACGCTTAATTCGCATTGACAACTGACAACTGACAACTTGAGAGAAACAGCGCGCTGGCTGTCTCCCCTCTTGTATCTTGGAAGTAAGGGTTAATTAGGAGTTGCGCCCTCGTATCGAGATAAGCCATCTTGATGCCCGGCTCGGGGAAGGCCGGCCCCTCTTGAAGGCGATGACCTTGTAGGTAAGATAGGCCCCCCGACCGCCGGGTCTATGCCGAAGAGTATCTAAGTCCCTTGAGGCTGCATATACAAGACCGGTAGACTTGGCGTCAATGGTCGGGATCGAACTCGAGCGCACACCAGACCCCTTACAACCCCTCATCACAGGAGGCCCCCATGTCGAAATCTCAACCCGCTTTCGCCGGCATTGATGTCAGTGCCCGCACGTTGTCTGTTGCCCTGTCCAGACCCGGACAAGCTGTCATGCAAGCGACCTTTGCCAATGATCCCCAAGCCCATAAGCGGTTGCTGAAGTGGCTCACCAAGGGCGGGCACATGGTCTCTGTGTGCCTCGAAGCGACCGGGCTTTACAGCTTGGGGGTGGCCTTGGCCTTGCATCGGCATCGCCACACAAAGGTCATGGTCGTCAATCCCAAAGCGATGAGCAAGTACGGTCAAGCCCGCATGCAACGAGCCAAGACGGATGCGAAGGATGCGTTGTTGATCATGGATTATGCCGAGCGCATGCCGTTTGTGCCTTGGCAAGCGCCGAGTGAGCAACGGCTTCAACTGCAAGCCCTCACCAGACGCATTGACCAACTCAAGCAGGTGATCATCAGTGAACAGAGCCGCAACCACGCGCAAAGCTACCACATCCTGAGCACACGGCGCATCGCACGCGATATTCAGGTGAATATTCGACACCTCAAACGCCGGATTGCATACTTGGAAGACCAAGCCCTCGATCTCGTTTTGCACGATGAGACCCTCAAGCGCGCCTACCAACGCCTCTGCTCGACGCCTGGCATCGCACAAACGAGCGCCTTGCGGCTCTTGGCCGAGTTGACCCTTTTGCCTGAGGAGATGCAACCGCCCCAGTGGGTCGCACATGCAGGCCTGGATCCCAAACCCAAACAATCCGGAACCGCCAACCCACAAAGACGCATCTCGAAAACCGGGAATAAGTACCTCCGCCATGCCCTCTATATGCCTGCCTGGGTGGCCATCAGACACGAAGTCCATGTCAAAGCCTTCTATGACCAACTCATTGCCCGCGGCAAGAAACCTTTGCAGGCTATCGTTGCGGTGATGCGAAAGTTGCTCCATTCAATCTGGGGCATGTTGCGGCATGACCAAGATTTTGAGGGCGAGAAATTCTATCGAATCGCCCCGCAATCCCCTTGACCTTTAAGAGAGTATCTTACCTCTTGCCTCTTACCTCTCCCCTCTTACCGCTTCTCAATACGTCCGCTCTTCGGGTTGCCAGCGCGTGAGGGTGGCGGGCAGGTATTCGATTCGGGGGTCGCCATCGGTGCGATAGGCGAGGGAGTGGTTGAGGAAATTTTCGTCATCGCGTTCTTCGCAGTCTGAACGCGCGTGCGATCCTCGGGATTCGCGGCGCAAGAGGGCCGAGTGCGCGAGCCCTTCGGCCACGTCGAGCATGTAACCCAGCTCGAGGGCATTGACGAGTTCGGTATTGAAAACGCGCGAGTGGTCGTCTATGGCGACGTTTTCATAGCGTTCCTTGAGGGTGCGAATGGTGTCGCAGGTGGCTTTGAGCGCGTCCTCGGTGCGGAAAATCCCCGCGCCTTCTTCCATTGTTTTGCGGAGATCATCGCGGATATGGGCCACGCGCTCGGTGCCGTTGTCGCCAAAAAACTGGGTTTCGATGCGCCGTTGCTCGTCCTGCGCCATTTTGCTCATCAGGCCAGAATCCGCAAAATCGATGTCGGCAGCGTGTTGGGCGGCCACTTTGCCCGCACGCGCGCCAAAGACCAAGCACTCGGTCAGGGAGTTGGACCCCAAGCGATTGGCGCCATTGAGGCTGACGCAAGCGGCTTCGCCTGCGGCATAAAGACCCGAGATGGGCGTCGCGCCGTGGATGTCGGTATGCACGCCGCCCATGCAGTAGTGAACCACCGGGCGCACCGGAATGGGTTCATAAACCGGGTCGATGCCGACGTAGTTGCGGGTGAGTTCGCGCACAAAGGGCAGTTTTTCGTCGATGACTTTTTCGCCCAAGTGCCGAAGGTCGAGGTGGACATAGCTCCCATCCGGCCCTTCAAAAACATTGCCCTTGCCCTGTTCGTGAACAAAGGAACGAGACAGGATGTCGCGCGGCCCCAGTTCCATTTTGCCGGGGACGTATTCACTCAAGTAGCGTTCGCCTTTGCTGTTGACGAGGTGCCCGCCCTCGCCCCGCGAGGCTTCGGTCATGAGGATGCCGGTGCCGGGCAAGCCCGTGGGGTGGTATTGCACAAACTCGAGGTCTTTCAAGGGACAGCCAATGCGGTAGGCAAGGGCCATGCCGTCGCCGTTTTTGATGGCGGCATTGGTGGTAAATGGAAAAATTTTGCCCGCGCCGCCCGTGCAGAGAATGACGGATTTGGCGGCGATGGCACAAATGCCCCCAGAGCGGATGTCGAGGGCCGCGACGCCGCACACCCGGCCGTCGTCGACGAGCAACGAGGTGACGAACCACTCGTCGTAGCGGGTGATGGCGTCGTATTTGAGGGAGGTTTGAAAGAGGGCGTGCAGCATGTGGAAGCCGGTTTTATCGGCGGCAAAGAGGGTGCGTTTGACGCTCATGCCACCAAAGGCGCGGACGCTCACGCGACCGTCTTCGTCGCGGCTCCAGGGGCACCCCCAATGCTCGAGTTGGATGACTTCGTCAACGGCTTCTTTGACAAAGGCTTCGACCACGTCTTGATCCGCCAAGAAGTCGCTGCCTTTGATGGTGTCGTAGGCGTGCAGGTCAAGGCTGTCGTCTTCGCGCAGTGCCGCTGCCGTGCCCCCTTCGGCAGAGACCGTGTGGCTTCGCATGGGATAGACTTTGGAGACCACGCCAATATCCGCGCCCGGATAGGCTTCTGATGCGGCGATAGCAGCGCGCAACCCGGCCCCACCGCCACCGACTAAGAGCACGTCGTGTTTGGGGATGTTCATAAATACCTCTTCATTGTGGTTTAACAAAGAACGGGGCCTATTATACCCTTTCCCGTTCATGGCGTCAATCGGAACATGATGCGCCGTGTCTTCGGGCGAGCACAGGGGCATCGCCCCTACCCACGGCTCGCCTTTGAATCGCCAGTTGTATGGCTCGCCTAATCCTCGGTCTCGGCGATGCTGAACAGGGAAATATCGGCCTCAATCGTAACAGCAGTTGTCCCCCTGTTGCTAAAAACGATATAGTAGGTGTCGCTATCGTCAATGGGCAGGCGAAAGGTCTCGCCAGAGGTATTGCCCGGGCTATAAAGCACGCCGGGCGTTCCCCCTGTTTGCCATGTCCGAAATTCGGATTCGTTCATCACAGCCATCTGCACGGTGCCGTTCTCAACGCTGAACTCGCCTTGGAGAACGACGTTTTGCTGTGTGTCCGTATCGACAGTAAAGCGGAATTGAACGTAATTCCCAGCCGGCAGATCGATGTTTTGGTCAACGACGGGTCGGCCCGAATTGGCGGGGTTGTCATCGCCGCACCCGGCAATGACAAACGCCCAGCACAAAATAAGTGCGATTTTTTTCATCGTTTCTCCTCGCTCCCTGTTACGTCAGTTCGTTTTGAAAAAATTCGATGACCTCCCCATCCGGGCCTTTGCAGAAGGCGATACGCACCGGGGTTTCGTGGGGTTCGCTGGGGATGTTGACGTCTTTGGGTTCGACGGTGACTTGGGCACCTGCGGCGCGGGCGCGTTCAAGGGCCGAGTCGCAATCGCTGGTACGCAGGGCAAAGTGGATGATCGAGCCCTCGGCTTTGGGTTCGTCCGTGCCATTGGCAAAAATCTCGAGGTAGTTCCCATCGCCCGTATCGAGCATGATCGCACGCCTTTTGCCCTCGCCCCAGGCGATTTTTTTGCGAAACCCGAGGGCTTCGGTGTAAAATGCGACTGATGCGTCAAAGTCGTGGGCGCGAATGGCGACGTGGTGAAAGCCGCAACCGCCGATGGTTTTGTTTTTGGACATGACCGCCTCCTGTTTGGGGTTGATTCTGCCGCGAGTTTTTGCAAAGATAGGGCAATGTCAGAATTTCGCAAGCGGATTGTTTTTTTCGGAGGGTGTTATGGATCGTCTCAAAATTGCACTCGTGGGCGCAGGACGCAGGGGCGCGGGGGCGCATTTGCCCGTGATCGCGGCGATGGAAGATGTGTTTGACTTGGTCGCCATCTGCGATATGGATGCAGCCACGGCGCAAAGTCTGGCCGATAAACACGGGGTGCGGGCTTATACGAGCGTGCGCGATTTGGTGGATGAGGAAGACCTCGACATCGCCGACGTGGTGGTGCCCAGTGGCGCGCACCACGCGCTTTCCTGCTTTTTGTCGCAAGCGGGCGTGCATCAACTCGTAGAGACGCCGATTGCGATGACCCGCCCCGCCGCGGATTTGATGGTGCGGACCGCGCGCGAGGCAGGCGTTTATTTTGAAGTTGCAGAGAATTATTATCGCGCGCCCATCGAGCGGTTGAAAAAATTGGTGCTCACGTCGAATGTCATCGGCGAGATCAGCCGCATTTACCGCATTTGCCACGAGGGCGGGTACCACGGGATGAGTTTGTTGCGCGTGTTGGCAGGCGGCAATCCCAAACAGGTGATTGGCTTGCGCCATGCAACGCCCGTGATTCCGCATATTGATTTGATGAAACGGCATCACGAGCAGGAGAATTGGAGTTTGAGTTTTCTGGAATTTGACAATGATGTGGCCGCGCTGATGGTGTATTCCAATGTGATTCACGCGCGGTCACTCGGGCGCAAGCAAGCGGGGATGGACGAAATCGACGGCACTGCGGGCAGTATTGTGGATGGCGCGGTGTACGTGGTGCCAAAAGGAGAGTTGGAAACCGGCGCGCGGGCCGTGGCGCATGAACCGGTGCGCGTGACAGAGACGGTGAATGGCACCGAGGTGTTGCGCGAGATTCGCTATGCGTTGCCCACCGGCGCGATAGCGTGGGAAAATCCGTTTGCCCATTACGCCTTGAGCGAGGGCCGAGTGGCGATTGCCGATGAGTTGTCGAGCATTGCCAATGCGGTGCGGGAAGACCGCGAGCCGGATTACGGCGCGGAACTCGGGCGGTTGGATCAAGAGATGAATCTCGCGGTGAATGCGTCTATCGCGGGCAACCGCGAGACCATTGTGTTCCCATTGCCAGAGGAGACAGAAGTCGAGCGCGCTATCCATCGCGGCTTCGAGGAGCGATTCAACTGCGCGTGGGACGATGTGGAAACGATGGTGGACGTGTTTTATCCGAGGAGTTAGGTTGTGTTGACATTTCATTTTTTTTTATGTTACGCACAGAGTAGCAACTGTGTTGCTTCTTGCTCATTTAAGGCGTTTGGTCCTTTGATGGCATTGCGCGAGGGGACCTATCCCCCGGCCCCTTTCCTACGAGGAAAGGGGAGTAAAGCTCCTTTGATGGCTTAATCAATGGCTGTTTTTAAGAGCGTTGCGCGAGGGCATAAAGCGATTAAATATCCCTCATCAATCCCCTCGCAAAACCGCTCACTGTTCCCCCCTTCCTCGCAGGAAGGGGGGTTAGGGGGGTAGGTCCCGATCAGGAGCGACTGTTTCAGTTTCTCAAACCGAGAGCATATTCTGCGATAGGGCTTGATTTTCTCGATAAACCGCCAAGCCGTTGCATGGCTCGTAAATGTCAACAGAACCTAACCAAAGCGCGCGCTACCGCTCATTATCCGCCGTAGAAGAAGACCACTTCGCGCGTGGCTTTGGTGGCACTGACTTGGTCTTGGATCGTGATTTCCACGATGTTCACCCCCGGCTTGGCTTTTTTGAGATCGAGTTCCACGTATTCGCGGGCGGTTTCGTCTGTGCCCACTTGTTCGTACCTGACCGAGACTTGGGGTTTTTGTTGCCGCAAGAGGGCGCGTATCCCCGAGGAGATGACGCCCGCGATGCCCACAGAGGCGCGTGGGTTGAATTGCACGCGGTACTGCACTTTGTACCGGGTTCGCCCGAATGCGTCGCGTTGCAAGTTGTAGATTTCAAAGTACGCAAAGACGCGGGTGCCCGGGGAATAGCTTCGGGAGGCCATCGGGGATACGTAGATGTCGCGCTTTCGCAGGCGGTCATTCGCGCCGGTTTCCGCGATTGAGGACGCGAGTTGAATGCCGCTGATTTTCACGCCTTGCGCGGCAAAATCCGAGACCGCGAGTTCTTGTTTGTACGCGCCCACGCGCCCAGAGAGTTCGTCTTTCAACTGCACTTGAAGTTGGTACTTTTCCCCCGGCGAGACTTCGATGCGGAGCACGTCGGGGATAAACACGCCGCGGGTCGTGGGAAATCCGCGGCTGTTTTGGTAGGACAACATCTCTTGCGTGCGGTAGATGTTTTCGTGGCTCGCGTCCGCCAAAGCCAGCGTGGCTTGGGTGTGGATGAGATAATCCCTGTCCCCCTTGCCTATGGTCACTTCGGCCGGGGGGATGCCGTAATACACTTCGATGCGGGTCTTGCCATCTGTGCCGCGAAAATCCGCGATGTCGTAAAAAAAATGTAGCGCGTCTTTGCCCGCGCCCGGGCGATAGTAGGAGGGCACGACCGAGATGGCCTGCTGGTAGATGACCCCGGGCGCGTATTCCATCATGCGGGCGACGCTGGCGATGCGGTTGTCGCTTTGCGGCAAGGGCGGCAGGGGCGCGAAGTCGAAATGCCCGTTGCCCACTTCGTCTGTAAATGTAAATTCCACCCCGCCTTGCAGTTGCGTATAAGTCCACGTTTCCCAGGGCACGGTCTCGTATTCGCTGTCGGACGTGACCGGGCCGTAGTTCAAGAACCGTTGCTCTGTGCGCGGGTTGACAGCGACGTCAAACGGGCTGGACGCGACCAAGTCCGGCACCTGAAATTGAAATCCCAAATCCTCTGCCTCTTCCCCCGGGTTCAGGGCCAAATTGATGTCGTCTTCCCCGGCATCTGTACCAAAGGCCCCGGTATTTAGGCTCTCATTTGTGATGTTGCCCTCAAATGGCGCGCGCTGGCTGCGGATGGGAAAGACCGGGCCGGTGAAGGTGTAATAGGTCGCTGCCGGCCCCCAGATGTCCGCGGCCATCCGGTTGCGGACCGCTTCCACTTCGGGCGTGGTGACGTACGTGCGATAGCTGGAGCGAGAGCGGTAATCCGGTTCGCCATATCGAATATAAACCTCGCCCCTGCGATCCCAGGGGCTGATTTTTTTGGAGAAGAACGTGCGCGCGTACCACACGCGCCGGTGGTGTTCGGCAACGCGCTCATTGACCGGGGTCAGGATGTCCGGATCGCGCCGTTGCCAGAACCGTTGTACATAAGCGCGTTTTTCCGCCTCGTCTGCAAGGCCCTGGTATTCGCGCCATTCCCTTTCAGATGCGACGAGAGAGATGTCGGTGTGATAGGCGCGTTCGCTTTCCCCTATCCGCTGCAAATAGCGGTCAAAAGAATCCAGCGCCAATTCGGGTTTGCCGTCAAAAAAGTGGCCCAATGCGGCCAGTGGTAGGAGCCGGGGTTCTGGATCGCGCTCGGCGATGTAGGGGATGAGGTGCGTCACGATCAGGTCGTATTGCTCGGCTTGCACGCAGGCCAGCCCAAAATAGTACAGCCCCTCCGGGTTGTCCGATTCGGCTTGGATGTATTTCAAATAGTACGCCACGGCTTTTTGGTGGTCTTCCTGAAATCGCTGGTACAATTCCCCGAGCAGGCGATACGCAGGCGCGTGCGTAGAGTCGATTTTGGAGGCGCGCTTGGCCTCGCCAATGGCTTTGCGAAAATTGCTGTACGCGGCCATGCCGGCCGCCGGCCGCTCCGCGTACACCAACCCCAGGCCCACGTACGCTTCTGCCAGATTTCCATCCCGCTTTTTGGCCTCCTTAAACGCCGCACTCGCCGCGTCAAAATCCCGCTGTTTCAGATACGCATAGCCCAAGCGCGACCAGCTTTGGGCATCATTGGGAAAGGCTTCCACGAGTTGGGAGAACGCCGCAATCGCCGCGTCTGCCCGCCCCTCTGCGAGCCGCGCTTGACCGATGCTCAACAGGGAATCCCGCTGATCCGCCGCCGCCTGATGCCAACACGCGGAACAGAGCAAGGTGGAGAAAACACAGAACCATCTCATCGGAAAACTCCTATCAAAAGCAACTCAATACTACTTAATCCGCGATTCAGACACGGTGGAGCGGGCGAGCACGGGGGCATCGCCCCTACACATATCGCTCACCTTTGAACGGGCTATCGCTCACCTTTTGTGCCTTTGAACGGGCTATCGCTCACCTTTTGTGCCTTTGAACGGGCTATCGCTCACCTTTTGTGCCTTTGAACGGGCTATCGCTCACCTTTTGTGCCTTTGAACGGGCTATCGCTCACCTTTTGTGCCTTTTGTGCCTTTTGTGGCTAAAATCCCCTTCCCTCTCCCCTCTCGCCTCTCACGTCTCACAGAATCACATGTTCCCCGCCAGTCGTCAATCGTCCGTGGTTCCAGGGGGTGATCCAATCCTCGGCAATGTCCATCCCGAAGCCCGGCGCGTCAGAGGGAATGACGTAGCCATCTTTGGGCACGGGCACGCCCGGCAAGCGCGCGACCTCTTCAAGCGGCACGCCCACGGGGGTGCTCAAGTGAAACTCGCACAGCGTGCATTCGGGCATGGCGTAGCAAAAATGCTGTCCGTACGCGGAATTGCAACCGCCGTGTGGGCTGCTCTTGATGCCCGCGGCCTCGGCGATGTGGTGGATTTTCACGGCTTCGGTCATGCCCCCGCACCAGTGCAAATCCGGTTGGACGACATCGACACAGCGGTTTTCCACGAGTTGGCGAAAGGGGATGCGCGTATGGTGGTCTTCCCCGGTTGCGATGGGGATCCAGGTCATGGCTTTTCGCAGTTGGATATGGCCCTCCAGGTCTTCTGGAAACAGGGGTTCTTCCATCCAGCGCAATTCGTAGGGCCTGAGCCGCTCTGCCAAGCGAATGGCAAATTCCACGTCGTAGGCCATCACCGGATTGATCATCAACTCGGCGTCTTTGCCAACTGTGTCGCGGGCCAGGCCGACTTTGTCCGCCATGATGTTGATGCCCGCGATGCCCTGTTCATAATGCACGGGGTTGGTGATCTTAAACGCCTCAAAACCGAGTTCCATCGACCAATCGAGGTCGTCGCCCGTGCAATAGCACCGGATTTTCTCGCGGGATGGGCCGCCGAGCAAGCGGTACACCGGTTGTCCGAGCAATTTGCCCTTCAAATCCCACAGGGCGAGATCAATCGCGCTTTGCGCGCACGCGGACAGGCCCAATGACCCGTGCCGTTTGGACGCGCGCCACATCATGTCGTTGAGGTGTTCGGTGGCAAAACAATCGCGGCCTTTTAGCAGGGGCGCGTAGAACGCGTCGACCAAGGCCGCAACCGGTTCGCCAAACCCGGTTCTGCCCAAGCCCCATGTGCCGTCCTCTGCGGTGACTTTCACCCACACGCCGCGCCCGCCAATGCCGGGGGATTTGCTCGGCACGTCGGGCGGAAATTCTGGGTACTTGTTCATGGGCAGGCCAATGGGCGACGACTGCCGCCAACTCGGCCTGCGCGCAGGCGTGGTCGACTGCCGCTGTGGCATCGCGACATCTACCGCTTCGATGGATTTGATTTTCATGGTTCCTCCTATTTGTTACACGTTCCCAAAAATAAAAAACGCAATCCCTGCTCCCACGATCCCACCCGCCAAAATCTGCGGGGCGGAGTGAACGCGCAAGGCATACCGCGCCCAGGACGTCATGCCCGCAGGGACGACCGCCAGCCAACCGCTGTTGCCGTACAGGGCGATCACCGCTGCACACGCGGCCCAGATTCCCAAGGCGTGCAAGCTGATTTTCCAATGCGCGGTGACGACGAGCGCGATGACGCTCAAAATCGCCACACACAGCATCAGCGCGTTCAACGCCTGCGGCGCGTCCATCAGGTACAGGACACCGGCCCCCAGCCAAGCACTCGCGGAGAACGAGAACAGGGGACGCGGTCGATCCGCACGGTTCGGGATGAACACCTCGCTGATCTCGCCCCGCCGCAACATGTGCCATACGACGCACAGGGGAACGAGCGCGCCGAACACAAAGACGACCATCGCCGCGGTCCAAACCCCCGCGCCATCCGCCTTGACGGACACGAGCACGAGCACACCCACCAAGACGACCAGGGGGTTCAAAACCTGCGAAACGCGCTGTGCGAATTTTTGTTTCATGGGTTTCTCCCGATCAGGTAGTACCCAAGCAGTTAGCAAGACCAGTTGTCAGTTGTCAGTCCCAACCCGGTAACCCCAAGTGGTCAGCCCGCCCATCGCCATTCTGACGAAAGCAGGGGCAGAATCCAGAACAAAAAAACAAAAGTCACTGGACGCGAGGCTGAATGCTGATGGCGGATCGCTCACTCTCCTCACCGCTCCTTTTTGTGCTTCATCTTTTGGTAGCGCGTCACTTGGTTTTTCTTTTTTAGAAATGCCACCGCGACGAGCACCACAAATATGCCGATAGCCAGCAGGCTACCCACCTCTTTTTTCGGATGTTCGACCCACCACGCCAGGGCAATCACGGCCCCAACGGATATTCCCGCCATCACGATCTCGCGCACCATTGTTCGCCCTTTCAAGAATTTTCCCACGATCCCGGTTAGCGACATCTCTGCCGACCCTCTCATCGCCAGGCCATGAGTTGAGTGATTTGACGTAGCTTTGTTGTCGTCATACGCCGTATCGCTTCAGGCGACAACTCTCGCTACAAGGGGAAAATACACTTGCCCCGTGACAAAGCAAACCGTAAAAAAGTGGGTTAAAGCCTACGCAGAGCCAAACCGTATCTTGCCCTAAAGGGTCGGGGATATAAGGGCTATTCAGGTAAAAGGACTGATGGGCTTGTTCTTTTGTGGAAAAAGTAGTATTATCTCGCGAGCGGATTTCTTTGTATCTTTGGGCGAGCACGGGGCATCGCCCCTACATACGGCTCGCCTTTGAACTAGCTATCGCCAGTTGTACCCCTTTTGTGCCTTTTGTGCCTTTGAACTGGCTGTCGCCAGTTGTAACCCGCTCGTGGCTAATCGCATCTCACGTCTCACCTCTTACTTCTCACCTCTTACGTCTTGCGCCTTACCTCTTGCCTCTCACCTCCTCATGCTCTTAACCATCACCACCACACACGCGCCCGCGACGGACTTGGGCTATTTGTTGCACAAGCATCCCGCACGGGCGCAGAGTTTTGACTTGTCTTTTGGGCGGGCGCATGTGTTTTATCCCGAAGCCACGCCTGCGCGTTGCACCGCGGCTATGTTGCTCGATCTCGACGCGATTGGTCTCAAACGCCGTCGCAAAGCCTCGGTGGATTACGTCACGGATCGGCCTTATGTCGCGTCTTCTTTTACCAGCGTTGCCATCGCCCGCGTCTTTGGCACTGCGCTCAAGGGCCAGTGCGCGCAGCGTCCGGAACTGGTGACGAAGCCCATTCCCCTGCGCGCGACGATCCATGTGTTGCCGTGTCGCGGGGGCGAGCAACTGCTGTGCGACTTGTTCCAGCCCTTGGGCTATGCGGTGACAGCCGAAGCGCGTCATCTCGATGAAAAATTTTCAGAATGGGGGCAAAGTCCGTATTACGCGGTGGCACTCGAAGCGGACATCCCCCTCAAAGCCCTGCTCACCCATCTCTACGTGCTCATCCCGGTGCTCGACAACGACAAACACTACTTTGTCAGCCAATCCGAAATCGACACCTTGATGCGGCGCGGCAAGGGGTGGTTGCCAGACCATCCCAAACGCGACCTCATCGTGGATCGGTACCTCAAGCACCAGCGCGTGCTCACCAGCGAAGCCTTTCGCCTTATGGACGACCTCCCCTTAGACCGCGGCATTGCAGACCGTGAACTCGTCGTGGAGAACAACCTGCGCCTGAACCAGCAGCGGTACCAGGCCGCATCTGAAGCCCTAAAAAAGAGCGGCGCGCAAAGCGTTCTCGACCTCGGTTGCGGGGAGGGCCGCTTCGTGCAGATCTTGTCGGATAATCCCCAATTCACAAAAATC
Organism: Candidatus Latescibacterota bacterium; assembly: GCA_965204745.1. GTDB lineage: Bacteria > Latescibacterota > UBA2968 > UBA2968 > UBA2968 > VXRD01. The sequence continues at coordinate 4,770,887 of OZ242010.1, read as the reverse complement.
CTCGGCCTGGAGGTTTCGCACCGCGCATTGAGCCGCGCGCGAGAACGCCGTGACCGGTTGCCGCCCAACCAGCGCGACCGCATCGAACTCATCCACGGCTCCTTGTTCTACCGCGACCTTCGCCTCAACGGATATGACGCGGCGGTGCTCTTGGAGGTCATCGAACACCTCCCGCCTTCTCGGTTGCCGGTGTTTAACCGCGTGGTCTTTGAGTACGCCCGTCCCAACACGGTGATCGTCACCACGCCCAATGCGGAGTACAATGTGCGCTGGGCATCGCTTCCGGGCGGGCGATTTCGGCATCCGGATCATCGGTTCGAGTGGACGCGCAAGCAATTTCAGAATTGGGCACGCGGCGTCGCAAAACAATGCCATTATCGCGCAACATTCAACCCCATCGGCCCGGTAGATGCAGAAGTCGGCGCGCCTACGCAGATGGCCGTATTTACGAGGCAGTAGTCAGTAGTCAGTCCCCTCACTACCCCGACCGCCCAAGTAGTCAGTAGTTAGAAGGCAGTAGCCAGCCCCCTCACTACCCCGACCACCCAAGTAGTCAGTAGTCAGAAGGCAGTAGCCAGCCCCCTCACTACCCCGACCGCCCAAGTAGTCAGTAGTCAGTCCACCCAACCCCACGGCCCAAAGCGATCAACGGTGGATGGGCGGGGCCTGACAACAGACAACAGACAACAGACAACAGACAACTGTCTCTTGCCTCTCCTGTCTTGCCTCTCGCCTCTCACCTCTCACCGATAAAACATGATCCCGAAAACGAATTTGTCCGTTGAGCCGGCTCGGTTTGTCAGACAAGCCGTGACTTTGAAGGCCATTGTCGTGGGCATGGTGGTCGTGCTCTTGTCCGAAGCGTATATCACCTGGGGCATGATGCACCTGGCGTCGCGCCTGAACAAGTCCTATCTGCCGATGGGGCTGTTTTTTGTGTACGTGGTGGTGGTCTTGGTCAATGTCGCGTTTGACCGCGCGCGGAGCAGGTGGGCACTTTCGCCGCCCGAGTTGCAAGTCGCGCTCGGCATGGGGTTGATCGGCGCGTTCTTCCCGTTCTTTGGGCTGGCGAGTTTTTTGCCCACGGTGATTGCCGCGCCCTTTTACTTGGATACGCCCGAAAATGGCTGGCGCGAATTTCTGCACGAGCATATCCCGCGGTGGATCGTCTTGCACAATGAAGATGGGGCCGCGACCCTGTTTTACGAAGGGCTCGCGCCGCATCAGCCGATTCCGTGGGGCGCGTGGCTCGTGCCGCTCTTTTGGTGGGGCACGTTGGTTTGTGCGATTGGGTGGACGACCCTGTGCATCATGGTGATTTTGCGAAAGCAATGGGTGGAGAATGAGCGCCTCGAATACCCGTTGATGAATGTGAGCATCAAGATGGCTGCCGGGGCAGATAACCCCGAAGGCATGGCGGGCATGATTCGACAACGCGGGTTTCGCATCGGCTGTTTTTTGGGCGCGGTCGCGGTGGTGTGGAATATCGCCACCTTTTTTTTTCCGCTCATCCCGAGGTTGCCCACGACCCCAAACGCGGCGAGTTGGTTTCGCTGGCTGGAGGGCGCGCCCACGTTCTGGGTGCAGATCAGCATTTACATCATTGGATTTACGTATTTTGCGCGCGTGGAAGCCCTGTTCAGTTTTTGGGTGTTTTTCTTTTTGACGGGCATTGAAATGTCTGTGTTTGACCGCTTGGGCGTGGGATCGTCCGTCGGACAAGGGGGCTTGGAGGCGGTGCGCGCACAGAGTTTTGGCGCGTTTGTGATGATCGTGTTGGTGGGCCTGTGGATGTCGCGCACGCATTTGAAGGGCGTGTTCCGCAAAGCCCTGCTCGGCGATGCCGAGGTCGACGATTCCAAGGAGGCATTGTCCTATCGCACCGCAGTGATCGGGATGGCGATTGGCCTCCTCTACATGGGCGGGTGGTTGCATCTGGCGGGCATGGAACTGAAGATGTTGCTGCTCTACATGTTTTTCGCGCTGACCGCCTATATTGGCCTGGCGCGCATCGTCGCGGAGATGGGCTTGCCCTACGCCAATATTTCGGATACGGCGCTGAACTACGCGCCCATCTACATTTTGGGATCGCGCGATATCGCCGCGCCCTCGATGGTCAGTCAGGGCTTTTTGTACGCGCTGTTTGCCACCACGCGCGGGTTCCTCGGCCCGCCCTTGGCGCAGACGCTCAAGTTGACCAGTGGCCTAAAATTTCGGCGCAATCGCCTGATCGGCGCGATAGTGATCGCAATGGCACTGGGATTTTTCGGCTCTATCGGGCTGACGATTTACACGGCCTATCGGCACGGGGGATACAACCTGGGGGGATTGACCCGGGTCGCCGGCACGCGGATCAACTACCAAAAAGCCGTGACCTGGATCCGCAACCTCCAACCGCCGGACTGGGACCGCCTCACATTCGCCGGCTCGGGGATGGTCATTGTCGTGATGCTGACCTTTTTGCGCTACCACTTTATCTGGTGGCCCCTGCCCGCGGTGGGCCTGGCCCTGCAAGGGATGTACATGGCGCGCCGCCTCGCGTTCCCCACGTTTATGATGTGGGCGTACAAATCGCTCATCCTAAAGTTCGGGGGCGTGGCAATGTACCGCCGAGGGCAACCGTTTTTCATCGGCCTGATGGTGGGCTATGCGTTTGCGGTATTTCTCTCTACGTTGATCGATCACCTCTTCTTTTACGGGCAGGGGCATGTGGTGCATGATTTTTGAGATAAGAATGCCCCACGCCATTCCAATCAATTTGGTATAACATTCGTCAGGAGACCACAATGGCAAAAACGGATCGCCCAAACCGAGACGCGCTTTCCGACGCGCTGGATATTTACCGAGACGCGATGCGGCCGTTCATCGTCCGCTACTTGAAGCAAGTTAAGGGCAGGCGGGTTGAAGAGGTGATCAGCAATTCCCTGAACGACCGGCAGGCCGAGCAATTTCGCCAGACCTTGGCGCAGGGCAACAGCGTTGAGGACGCGATTGACATTAACGACTTTCCCAACTTGGTCAGCAGGCAGTGGCACGCGGTCTTTGGGCGGGTGTTCAAGGAGGACAAAACCGTGCAGAGCTTGTTGTGGATGATCGTCACTGTCCGCAACGAAGTCGCGCATCCGAACACGCGGGACATGGACGCAGAATACGCCCGGAGCCGCTTGTACGACATTGCCGACGTGCTCGGGCGCATCAACGCATCTGACGCGAAGCGCGAAGTGGAAGGCATCCGGGATCGGCTCGTCAGCGAAGCCGCCCCGCGCGAAACACCCGCCGAGTCCGAAAACGCCAAGCCGGCGCGCAAGCCCCGCTCATCTATCGACCTCAAGGCCTGGCGAGACGTCATGCCCCCGAGTTCGGATGTGGCTTTGGGCACGTTCCAAGAAGCCGAATTTGCCGCGGATCTCCAGCAAGTGCATGACGGGCGCGCCCTGGCCTCGGAGTATGGCAACCCGGTCAACTTCTTCCGGCAGACGTACATCACCCCCGGCATTCGCACCTTGCTCGTGAACGCGCTCAAGCGGCTCAGCGGCAATGGCGGGGACCCGGTGATTCAGACCAAGACCGGGTTCGGCGGGGGCAAGACCCACAGCCTCATCGCCCTGTACCACTTGGTCAACAGCGCGGACGCCTTGCTCAACGACACCTCGCAAAGCAGCCGGGAAATCGCGGCCCTCATCGCAGAAGCGGGATTGACTCCTCGTGACATTCCCCAAACTGCGGTCGCGGTTTTGGATGGCACGCACCTCGCGCCCACGGATACGCGAACCACGCCAAGCGGGGACCCGCGCAACGCGCTTTGGGGCGAGATGGCGTATCAGTTGGGCGGGCAGGAGGCGTATGAGATCATCGGGCGGGCCGCACGCGAAGGCACGTCCCCGGGCGGCGCGCAACTCGACGATTTGTTCCGCGCGGTCGGCCCATCCCTCATTTTGATGGACGAATTGGTGGCGTACGTCCGCAATGTGCCGAGCACGCGCGAGGGCAACCTCTATACTTTCTTGCAAGCCCTCAGCCAGTCGGTCAGCCGCGCGGCCGATGTGGTATTGGTGATCACCTTGCCGGAAAGCGACATGGAATTGGGCGGCGACGCCGGGCAAGAAGCACTCGCGCGATTGGAGCACATTTTCGGGCGCATCGAAGCGGTTTGGGAGCCCTTGGAAATCAGCGAGGCGTTCGCCGTGGTGCGCCGCCGGCTGTTCGGCGACAAGTTGGATGCGGCCGAGCGCGACCGCACTTGCCAAGCCTTTTCCCGCATGTACGGGCAGAACCGTGGGGAGTATCCGGCCGGGGTCGGCGAAGACCGATACTTGCAGCGGCTGAAGGACTGCTATCCCATCCACCCGGAAATTTTCGACCGGCTCTACGCGGACTGGTCGTCCATCCCGCAGTTCCAACGCACGCGCGGGGTGTTGCGAATGATGGCGAATTGCATCAGCTACTTGTACCGCCAAAACGACGCCGGCCCCTTGATCATGCCCGCCACCATGCCGCTGCGCCACAGTTCTTTGGGCAATGAGTTTGACCGCCTGCTGCCGGGGCAATGGCGGCCCGTGCTGTCCGAGGTGGACAGCGACCATTCCCAAGCCGATGGGATCGACGCCACGGTGCAGCGTTTTGCCGAGGTGGGCGGCGCGGCCCGTCGCTTGGCACGCGCGATCTTCTTGGGCAGCGCGCCTAGCGGCGCGGTCAAGGGCATCGACCGCCGCCACATCCACTTGGGCGTGGTGCAACCGGGGCACGGGATTTCCGCGTACAATGACGCGCTGCAACGGATGGTGGGCGACCTGTATTATTTGTACACGGACGACGACCGCTATTACTTTCACGCCGAGGAAAATCTGAACAAAGTCGCCACGGACCGCGCCGCGCAGTTGAGCGACCGCGCCCTCGCCGAGTTCATCGTGCGCGAGTTGGGCGAGAATATCGGACAACGCCGGGAGGTGCTCGTCTGTCCGGAGGGTTCCGCTGCGGTGCCAGACGACGATTGGGTGCGTCTCATCATCCTGCATCCGAGCCAGTCCCTGCCGAGCCGAGCCGCAGAGACGGACGAGGCCACGCCCGTCGCGCAGGACATTCTCCAAAACCGCGGCCAGGCCCCGCGCGTTCACCGCAATACCCTGCTGTTCTTGACCGCGAGAAATGACGACCTCCGCAGTCTCCGGGCGAATGCGCGCACGTATCTGGCGTGGGATTCCATCATCCACGGGGAACGGCGCATCGCAAATCTCGCGGGCGACCGCTTGCACCAGGCGCGCAGCAGTTTGAAGCAAGCGCGAGGCGAGGTGGACACCGCACTGGTGCGCGCCTATCGCTGGGCCATGGCGCCCACGCAGGCCGATCCGCAACGGGCCGAGTATGGGTTTTCCACGTTCCAAACCGCGTCCGAGGACACGGGCGAGATCGCCAACAGCGCGTTTGAAAAATTCATCGCGCAAGAGGCCCTCGTAGATGCCATCTCCCCGGTATCGCTGGCGAGTATGCTCGCGCAATACGTGTGGCAAAATAAGGCGTACCACGACCACATCCACATCGACGCCCTTTGGGAGATGATGACGAGCTACGTGTACATGCACCGCCTGCGAAACAAGACCATCTTGTTGGACTGCATCAAACGCGGGGTGCCGGCCCGCAACTTTGGGTACGCCGAAGCGTACCAGAACGAGGACTACCACAACCTGCGCTTTGGCACTGACATGGCGACTTCCCCATCCGGCGTGGCAGAAGGCGACTCGGGCCTGTTGGTCAATCCGGAAATGGCGCAACTCGTTCAAGAAGAAACCCCGCCGGCAGAACCATCGCCGGAGGATGCCGAACCGTACAACATCCGACAACCACAGGGCGTTGAACCATCTGCGCCACGCGGCCCTAGGCGCATCACCGCGACCAAGACCATGCAGGGCGAAATCTCTTTGGACGACGCCCGGATGTTGAGCGATGAGATCATCCGCAACCTGCGAGACGATGGCGGCGAAATCACGGTCGAAATCACCATCCGCGCCCACAAGGCCGATGGCTTCTCCGAAAGCACGACCCGCGCGGTGCGCGAGAATAGCCATCAACTCGATTTGAACTTGAACACATCCGACGATTAGCGTATCTATTCACCGCTCGGGCCTGCAATCGGATCGCGGCTGGCTTCATTGAGTACGCTCAAAGGATTCTCAAAGCCGCGATCAACAAGCGGGTGTACCGCCTGAAAAACACCGACTAAACTCGTGACAAACTCGCGACACACAGGAGGATTCAACATGGCGACCAACACAAAATCCCTCGCGCTGAGGGTCTCCAACTTCGGCCCCATCGCCAAGGCAGAAATCGACTTGCGCCCGCTGACGGTCTTCGTCGGCCCGAGCAACACCGGCAAATCCTACTTGGCGATTCTGATTTACGCACTGCATCAGTTTTTTAGTGAAAACTTCGATGATACCAGTTTCAGAAGGGCCAACATGCGGTTTTTGTCCGAGCGACATCGGACTGTGTCAAAAGATGACATTTCAAATATTTTTGCTTGGGTGAAAGAAACGATTGCGGGCTTAGAAACCGCTGAACCTGAAAAGCCCGACCCAATTAAATTACCAGAATCCATTGCGGCGTTGGTACGCTCAATTCTCAACAATGCCATGCATTTGAGCGAAAACTTAGAGAGTGAAATCGCCAGATGTTTTGGGGTGGATAAGGGAAAAAATTTGATCCGTCATCCGAGTGATGGCAGGGCAAAATTTTCACTGCGTTGCAATAGCTCAAAGGCCGCCGGATGCAATGTCTCTGATGGGCACGAAGTTATGGTGATAGAGCAAGGTGCTAAATTAGATGTTTCGATTCCAAATACCTTGTCCTTGCAAGTGGCTTTGAAGGATACCTACCTTATTGAGAATTGGATCACTGATTGGCTGGTAGAGGCAATGAATGAAGGATTACGCAAGTTGGGGCCCGTGGAGATGACCAACAGGAACGTCAATTGGCTATTTAATCGGCTGGACAAGAAAGATGACTTTGCTAAACGTGCTGTGGGTGATTTGCTTAAAACGCTTGCCAAAGATGTTGTTCCTAACATCATCGGCCCCTTGAGTCGCCCGGCGTATTACCTTCCCGCTGACCGCGCCGGCGTCATGCACGCGCATCAAGTGGCTGTGCGCGGGTTGATCGCGAGCGCGTCTCGTGTAGGACTAAGACGCGAGACGCCGATGCCGGTGCTCTCCGGGGTTCTCGGGGATTTTCTGGAACAACTCGTTGCCTTGGCCTCTTCATCTCGACGCAACCCCGAACGCGAGAATGTCCTCGCTCAAGATTTGGAACGGGCGTTATTGGGGGGGACTGTCCGCGTTGAGAGGTCGGAAATTGACTATCCTTCGTTTGTCTATCGTCCGACTAACTGGCGGCGGGATCTGCCGTTGATGAATGCGTCGTCAATGGTATCGGAGTTGGCCCCGGTCGTGTTGTACTTGCGCCATGTGGTTCAACCGGGCGATGTGCTGATTATCGAGGAACCCGAGTCTCACTTGCACCCGGAGATGCAGGTCGCGTTTATCCGCCAACTCGCGGCGGTCGTGCGTTCTGGCGTCCGCGTGATGCTCACCACGCACAGCGAGTGGGTGTTAGAAGAATTGGCGAATCTGGTCTTGTTATCGGAACTGCCGAAAGCAAAAAGGCGGGGTGTCGCAAGCGCGGACTTTGCACTCAGCCGAGACGAAGTGGGAGCATGGCTATTCGAGCCGAAGCAACGGCCCAAGGGGTCAGTCGTAAAGGAAATACCGCTCGACGTGGATTTTGGCGGTTTCCAGTCCGGTTTCGATGAGGTCAGCCTCAGCACGTACAATGACTATGCGGAAATATCCAGTCGGATAGGCGAGGGAAACGCACATGGCAAATCTCGTTAGCAGAATCCAATCCACTATTCACAAGACATGCCATGCGCGGAAGTGTGGGATGAGCGGGTGTTCGGTTGGCTTGAAAAATGCACCACAACCGTTTTTCCTCATTCAAATGGATTGTGATAAACTCCCGATTGGACAGAACGAAACAAGATGCGACTACATCTTCATCGGAGGTTCAGACCGGGTTTGGCTCGTGCCGATGGAATTGAAAAAGGGTGGTCTCGGGGCCAGAGCAGTTATCGAGCAACTTCAAGCAGGCGCGAAATTTGCCGAGAAAATCATCCCCAGAAACGAGCAGGTTTCTTTTCTTTCCATCGCTGTTTTTGGCGGCAAAGTGCATCGCATTGAACTTCGCAAATTGCAACAATCAACCAATCAAATTCGCTTCAGAAACCAGCGATCCAACATTCATTTGCTGAGATGCGGTAGCCCTCTGGCTGAAGCTATCAACAAGGCATCAAAGTCGAGATAAAGGGATTGTCGGTCCAGCGCGGAAGCGCGAAACGACGAAAGACGCGGATCGGTTTTCAACGTGTCGCTGTTCAGACAGGTTCACAGCGCGAATAGGATCCGGAGAGGAACCGGTAGCGAATGCGTAGGCGGGGAAACTAAAAAAATGGACATCAATCGCATTAGGACCTCATTGAGCGGCACGATAGCGGCGGGCTTTGATTTCTACGAGCGCCGCCCGGGGCATTACCAGTTGATCGCGCCCATACTCCACGAGGATGGAGATATGGTGGACATCTATTTGCAGGATAGCACCGAGCGCACGGGATATGTTCGCGTTTGCGATTTTGGCATGACGCTGATGCGCTTGTCCTACACTTACGAGGTGAATACCGACACCCGACAGAGAATTTTTGACAGTATTCTCATCAACAACGGCGTTCATAACGATCAGGGCCATCTCTATCTCGATACGCCTGTGGACAGACTCTATGAGAGTATATTGCAATTTGCGGGTTGCGCGCAAAAAGTGTGCAATATGCGCTATTGGAGCAGAGAGATTATCCGCAGTGCGTTTTACGACGATTTGGAGGAATACGTCACGACCGAACTCGAGCGGTTTAATCCCCGTGCGGACCATTCCCCGCTCCCTGAATATCTCATCAGTGTAGATTGGTTTCTAAAATACGAACATGTTGACTTTTATGTTTTCGGCGTGCCGGGCAACGACAAGGCCAAAAATGTCGCCATTGCTCTGTTGGAGTTTGAAAAAGAGAAGTTGCCGTTCTTCAGCCTTGTCGTTTATGAGGACTTTGAAGCGTTGGGAAAAAAGGAAAGAGCCTACCTGACCAAGAACGCCGATACCCAGTATCCGGCACTGAACGACTTTCGGGAAAAATCTGTCACCGATATTGACAGGTACATCAGATTGGCCTCTTAATTCGCATCAAGTGGGAACTGCGAAAGGTGAGAAAAGATACAAGACGCAAGACGGGAGAGGCAAGACGGGAGAGGCAAAAAAGAAACGCCCCTCATCGAGAACTGAGGAGCGTCGGGCCAGCGGTACTAGCGCTGGGGGGGTATCAAGATGATATAAAGGTAGGGCGTGTATGTCAATCCTTTTTTTAAATCGAGAAAAAACAACAGGTCTGAAAAGAATACAAAGGTAGGATCCAGAGAGGAACCGGTAGCGAATGCGTAGGTGGGGAAACCAGAAAAAAAAGAAACGCCCCTCAGCGAGAACTGAAGAGCGTCGGCCCAAAGATACTATCAATGGGGGGGTATCAAAATAATACAAAGGTAGGGCGTGTACGTCAATCCTTTTTTGAAAATAAAAAAAACAACAGGTCTGAAAATAATACAAAGGTAGGATCCGGAGAGGAACCGGTAGCGAATGCGTAGGTGGGGAAACTGGAGATGCAAAAAAGAAACGCCCCTCATTGAGAACTGAGGAGCGTCGGGCCAACGACGGTATCGTTGGGGGGGTATCAAAATAATACAAAGGTAGGGCGTGTATGTCAAGGCTAAATTTTCAGAATCCAGTAGCTTCAGCGATACAACGGGTGTCGGTGTACGTTGACGGGTTCAATCTCTACTACGGCCTCAAGTCCAAGGGCTGGCGGCACTACTACTGGCTCGACCTGCGTCGTCTATCTGAAAAGTTGTTGCGCCCCGGCCAACGGTTGGTCATGGTCAGGTATTTTACTGCAAAAATCGCGCCGCGCGACGATGACATGGATCAACAGGTTCGGCAAGATATTTACTTGCAGGCCCTAACAACATTGCCGGACTTGCATATCCACTACGGACACTTTCTGCCAAAAAGCAGAACTTGCTTCCGGTGCGGAGCGGTTGAAGAGACCTACGAGGAGAAGATGACCGACGTGAATATCGCGGTTGAACTGCTCGGCGATGCTCAAGACGATGTTTTCGACACGGCGATTATCATCTCAGGCGATAGCGATTTGACACGCCCGACAAGTGCGGTTCGCCACCGGTATCCAAAGAAACGGGTGGTCGTCGCCTTTCCGCCTAATCGCGTTTCCAAACAACTTCGCAAAACGGCGACTGCATCGTTCACAATAGGCCGCAGGATAATCAGCGACAGTCAGTTGCCAGAGCGGGTCGCCAAGGCCAGCGGCTATGTCCTCAGAAAGCCGCCGCAGTGGTGTTAGGTTATGTTGACATTTACGAGCAATGCAACTGAATGGGCGGTTTATCGAGAAAATCAAACTCTATCGCAGGATATGCTCTCGGTCTGCAAATTCACGGACGTTCCGCAGTTCAAAGCAGGCATCCCAACAAGTGCCATCGCAAAAGCCCATCAGCTAAAGCCATCACGCACAGCGCGCAAGTCCGTCTGGCAACCAACATCCATTATGCAACCCACTTTACAGGCTGACTCATATCGTTCTGTTACAAAAGCGATTTGCGCTGTGCAAGCCTCTCGGCGTTTGAGAGCGGCATTTTTTGCCTACTTTTTTTTGCTGTTGAAAAAAAGTAGGTCGCCGAAGGCATCGGAGGCAACCAACGAGGCTATAGGACCAAACGCCTTAGATGAGCAAGCAACACATTTGCTAATTTGTGCGGAACGAAAAAAAAAATGTCAACACGATTTAAAAAAGAGAATCCGGCAAAAGTCAGTCGCGGCACCCCATCACCCGTAGGGACAGGCCCCCACGCTCAACGCCATGAGAACTTGGTATTCTCAGGGGACAATGAGAATACCATTCGCACAGGCCCCGCGCTCAACGCCATGAGAACTTGGTATTCTCAGGGGACAACGAGAAAACCATTCGCACAGGCCCTCGCGCTCAACGCCATCGGAACAACTTAAGCCATCAAAGGAACGTTACTCCCCTTTCCTCGTAGGCACAGGCGTAAAAGAAAAAGTTCCAAGTGTCCGCCTGCATTGTCGCCCCTTTCCTCGTAGGCACAGGCGTAAGCCTTACAATGAGCGAAGCGAATAACGAGGGCCGGGGGATAGGTCCCAAAAAGGAGCACCCTTGAAACAATCAAAAGTACGCAAAAAACTCATCGAGGTCGATCTGCCCTTAGCGGAGATCAACGCTGAGTCGGCCCGCGAGAAATCCATCCGGCACGGCCATCCCTCAACCCTGCATTTGTGGTGGGCGCGGCGGCCATTGGCGGCGTGTCGGGCGGTCATTTTTGCCAGTATGGTGGATGACCCGTCGGCGTGTGAGGAGGAATTTCCCACAGAGGAGGCACAGCGGGCCGAGCGCGAGCGGTTGCACGGGATCATCCGCGAGTTGGTCAAGTGGGAGAGCACGGACGAGCGCAAGACCGATGTGCAGGCGCTGTTGCGAGAGGCGCGATACGAGATCGCCCGATCTGTTGCCCGCGCCCGCGGCGAGACAGCGCCCACCTCGGAGGCGGATGTTGGGGAGAATAATTATTCTCCCCTTCAGATTTTGGCGGACAGGGCATTGCCCATTTACGACCCTTTCTCGGGCGGTGGCTCGATTCCGCTGGAGGCGCAACGCCTAGGGCTGAAAGCAGTCGGCACGGACCTCAACCCGGTCGCGGTGCTCATCACCAAAGCCCTGATCGAGTTGCCGCCCAAATTCCACAACCGCCCACCGATCAATCCGGATGCGGACCCGATGGGCATAACCACCAAAAAAAGTAAATCCAAAAAAACCCGCGGATGGCGCGGCGCGGCCGGGCTTGCAGACGACATTCGGTATTACGGCCGGTGGATGCGCGAACGGGCACACGAGCGCGTCGGGCATTTCTACCCCAAGGTGCGATTGATGGATGGCGGCGAGGCCACGGTGATCGCGTGGCTGTGGGCGCGCACAATCCCCTGCCCAAACCCGACATGCGGCGCGGCAATGCCCCTGATGCGAACCTTCCAAGTGTCGAAGAAAAAGGGCAATGAGCACTGGATACGCCCGGTCGTCGAGGGCGCGGACATTTCGTTTGTGGTGCAAGACCACAGCGACGGCGTCCCCACGGGCGGCACTGTGAACCGCAATGGCGCGACCTGTATCGCGTGTAACGCAGGCGTGCGATTGGACTCTGTGCGCGAGCAAGCGCGGGCGGGCCTGATGGGCGAGGTGATGACCGCCATCGTCGCCGAAGGAAATCGCAAACGGCTGTTCGCGTCGCCGACTGAGTTGCATATCCGCACAGCGCAGAAAGCCAAACCCAAATGGCGACCTGTTGGCAATCTACCCAAGCAAGCCTTGGGTTTCAGAGTGCAGGCTTACGGGTTGACGCACTGGCATCAGCTTTTCACCGAGCGTCAACTAACCGCTTTGACCGCGTTTAGCGATCTGCTGAAAGAGGTCGGGGATTTGGTGATGAAAGACGGGGCAGATGAGGAATACGCCAATGCGATTCGCACCTATCTCGCGTTGGCGGTTGGCAAAAATGCGGACTATTGTTCCAGTTTTGCGACATGGAATGTACCGGGTGAAAAGTTAAGAAACATTTTCGCACGTCAGGCAATCCCGATGGTTTGGGATTTTGCCGAATCGAATCCCTTTTCTAACTCAACAGGAAACTGGCTCGCTCACATTGAATGGATATCAAAGGCTGTCGAGCGTCTCCCTTCCGATGCGAATGCAGGCAAAACGCACCAAGCCGACGCCTCAACGACCATCTATGCCGAAGCGGGTCCCGTCATCGTTACGGATCCGCCTTATTACGACAACATTGGTTACGCAGATCTCTCCGACTTCTTCTATGTATGGTTGCGCCCATTGTTGCGCGACATCTACCCTGATCTGTTTGCCGGCATTCTGGTACCCAAAGCGGAAGAGATGATTGCCACGCCGTTTCGGTTTGAAAATTCCCGCGAGCGGTTTGAGGACTTGTTGAACAAAACCTTGCGGTTGATACGAAAGCGTTGTAGCCCGGAATTTCCGTCGTCCATTTTCTACGCTTACAAACAACAGGAGATGGAACGCGGCGGCAAAACTTCTACGGGTTGGGATACGATGTTGTCCGCGCTGGTGAATGCCGGTTTTCAGATCATCGGCACTTGGCCGATGCGAACCGAGTTGGGCAATCGTTCCGTTTCGCTCGGAACCAACGCGCTGGCCTCGTCTGTCGTCTTGGTCTGCCGGCCGCGAGATGAGGACGCGCCCATGGCAACGCGCCGCCAGTTCTTGGACGCCTTAGAGCGCGATTTGCCCGCGGACCTCGACCACCTCACGCGGGAGGGCCACATCGCCCCGGTGGATTTGGCGCAAGCAGCCATTGGGCCGGGCATGAAAATCTACTCCCAGTACCGCAGCGTGGAGACCATCGATGGCGAACCCGTGCCCGTGCGCGAGGCATTGACCGAGATCAACCGCGTCATCGCCGAATACCACCAGCGGGAACAGGGCAACTTGGACGCGGAGAGCCGGTTTTGCATGGACTGGCTTCGGCAGAATGGCTATGGCGAAGGCGAGTACGGCGACGCCGAGGTGCTCGCCCAAGCCAAGAACGTATCCATCAACGCCCTAGCCATGCGCGATCTGCTCACCGCCGGGGCCGGGCGAGTGCGCCTGCTACCGGTCGATGAATACGGCCCTGACCGTCCGCTCCGCCTGCCCAAGATGACCGCGTGGGAGGGCTGTTTCCGCATGGCGTATCACTTGGACCCCAAGCGCGATGGCGAAGGTCTTAAAGGCGCAGCGCAAGTGGCCCGCGCCATGGATGGCAGCGTGGAGTCTATCGAACGCTTGGCGCGCATCCTCTACGAACACTACGACCGCAAAGGCGAGTCCCAAAACGCGGTCATCTTCAACCATCTGGTCGAAGCGTGGCAGGACATCCTCGTGCGGATGAAGACCGAAGAACAGGGGAGGCTGGACCTATCCCCCCGGCCCCCTTTCCTGCGAGGAAAGGGGGAGTAAAGCTCCTTTGATGGCTTATATCAATGGCCGTTCTGATGGCATTGAGCGCGGGCATAAAGCGATTAAAAAACCCTCATCAATACCCTCGCAAAACCGATCACTGTTCCCCAATGGGACCTATCCCCCCGGCCCCCTTTCCTGCGAGGAAAGGGGGAGTAGGGCTTTCTTGATAGCTGAACGCAAGGGCTGTTTTGATGGCATTGAGCGCGGGCGTAAAGCGATTAAAAACCCTCATCAATACCCTCGCAAAACCGATCCTCATTGCCCAATGGGACCTATCCCCCCGGCCCCCTTTCCTGCGAGGAAAGGGGGAGTAGGGCTTGCTTGATAGCTGAACGCAAGGGCTATTTCGATGGCATTGAGCGCGGGCGTAAAGCGATTAAAAACCCTCATCAATACCCTCACAAAACCGATCCTCATTGCCCAATGGGACCTATCCCCCCGGCCCCCTTTCCTGCGAGGAAAGGGGGAGTAAAGCTCCTTTGATGGCTTATATCAATGGCCGTTCTGATGGCATTGAGCGCGGGCATAAAGCGATTAAAATCCCCCACGCAAGCCCTCGCAAAACCGATCCTCGTTGCCCAATGGGACCTATCCCCCCGGCCCCCTTTCCTGCGAGGAAAGGGGGAGTAGGGCTTGCTTGATAGCTGAACGCAAGGGCTATTTCGATGGCTTTGAGCGCGGGCATAAAGCGATTAAAATCCCCCACGCAAGCCCTCGCAAAACCGATCACTGTTCCCCCCTTCCTTTTAGGAAGGGGGGTTAGGGGGGTAGGTCCCGATAGGGCATAAAGCGATTAAAAACCCTCATCAATACCCTCGCAAAACCGATCACTGTTCCCCCTTTCTCGCAGGCACAGGCGTAGCCTACAACGAGTGAAACGAGTAACGGGGGTTAGGGGGTAGGTCCCAGGACATTGGCACTATGGCTTATCAACCCACTATCGCAGAGCGCGTGTTCGGGATGAAATACCGCTTGCAACGCTCGCGCTTCCAGTTTTGCCACGCACAGGTGCGGAACTTGCCTGCAAATCGCTGCGGGGTGTACGCGCTGTGGTTGCCCGCTACCGTGGGAGACGGATATGACTGCATCTACGTGGGCAAATCCGAAACCTGCATCCGCCGCCGATTGTTGCAACACCTCCGGGACTGCGCGGACGAATTGCCCCGCCGCAACGTGCCCAATCCGGCCATGCGCCGCATCATCCGCACGTTCCGCGACATCGCGATGTTCTCTGTCGCATTCACCTCCACCCCCGAAGAAACCGACGCCCTCGAAACCGCTGTCATCCGCGCATGGCAACCCGAGACGAATCGGAATAAGTTGTAACCCCTCCCCGAGGCGGAAAGAGCACGCACGGGCGGCTGGGTGGATGAGCGGGGCACGCACGAATGGCGGGGTAGAGTGGAAGGGCACGCACACGGCGGGGTGGATGGGCGGCCCTCTTGCCTCTCCCGTCTTGCGTCTCACCTTTTTCCACTGACCACTGACTACTTTGGGGGATATATGTTCAAATGTGCGATCATCGGCGTGAGTGGCGGGCGCGCCCGCGGGTTGGCAGAGGCGTATCAGTGTGTCACGCGCGGAAAACTCGCCGCAATTTCCACGCGCACAACAGAGAAGTTGCACGCATTCGGCGATGCGTTTGGCGTGGACAGGCGGTATGTGGATTACCGGGAGATGTTTGAAAGGGAAAAGCCGGACCTCGTGCATGTGAACACGCCGCCGAGCGTGCGGCTGGAGATTTTTGAGGCGGCAGAGGACGCGGGTATTCCCGCGGTGCTGGTGGAGAAGCCCATAGCGATTCAGGGCGAGGATTGGCGTGCGATTCGGGATTTTGCCGCGACTGCGAAAACCAAAATTGCCGTGAATCACCAACTCCATTTTCACCCGCGCAGGCAACAGTTGCAAGCCATCGTCCGCCGGGGAGATATCGGCGAGGTGCGATTTATCGACGCGAGTTGTGGCATGAATCTGGCGTATCAAGGCACGCACACCTTGCAGGCCATAAGCGCGTTTCATCCGGAGGGCGTGCCGATTGGGGTCATGGGCCAAGTCGCTGGCGCGGATGGCTTGGCGGATACGCCCCAAAAGCATTTCGCGCCGGACCAGTGCATCGGCGCGATAGAATACGCCGATGGCCTGCGCGCCCAACTCATTTCCGGGCCTTGTGCCCCGCGCGTGAAAGATGAGGATCGCACGAATGTCCACAAGCGGGTCGCGGTGTACGGCACGCGCGGGTTTGTGCATTGGACGATGTGGTCATGGGAAGTGGGAATCGATGGACGCATCGAGCGCGGCACGCACGAATATCCGGAGGAAGATGTTTTGGGCCAGGCCGCGATGACCGATGCGATGCTCGCCTGGGTTGAAGACGATGCAAAAATTCATCCGCTCAATCTCGACTTGGCCCTGCGCGATTTCAATATTCTGCTCGGGATTTACACGAGCGCGTTGTCCCATCGCCCCGTGGATTTGCCCTGCGAACCCGCAGATGGGCTACTCGACGCGTTGCGCGCACGCCTGTCTCAATCCCACGTATAGTCCGTTTCGCCCTCCTCGCACGCAAAGGCCGATTCGATCATGGCGTTCAAATCGCCTTGCGGAGCATAGCCGATCAGGCTTTTGGCTTTGCCGATGGCGTGATCGTACATGTATCGGAGGGGGACTTGCACCTCGAGGGGTTCGACCCCTCTTTTTATTTCGATCAAGCGTGCGCCTTCCGGAAAGGGGAAGGGTTCGGGCGCGCCGGCATTGAACGATTCGCCGAGTGCCGCACCCGATTTCAGGGCACAGACCAAGCAATGGGCGATGTCGCGGGCGTCTTGGGGTTGGTACAGCCACGGGTGCCCGTCTCGATCCGTGATGCTACACGGTTGATTCGGGGACGCGGCTTGGGCTTCGATGTCGTGCCAGAGTTCTGTGCCGTCGGGCATGTGGAGTTCCGTGCCGGGCCTGCTCTGGCTTTTTTTGAGCGTATTGACCACGCGGGCAACGCTGAACTGGTTGAGGATTTTGGTTCCGGACAAGACGTGGCTGGGCCGCACGATTGAATAGCGCAACCCGGTTTCCCGCGCAGCGCGTTCCGCCATGATCTCCCCGAAATACTTGGACATGGAGTATTCGCTGTCGGGCCGTTTGGGATGCAACTCGTCAACTGGGTGGTACGCGCACGGGACGCTTTCGCCATTGTTGGGGAACACGCCCGACGAACTGGTATAGACGTAGCGTTCGAGGCGGTCCGCAAATGCCTCGCAGGCGCGGGTCACTTGCAGGTTGATCTGGTTGTTGAGTTCAAAATGCGGGCCGACGAGGTTGGCCGTGTGAATGACCGCGTCCACGCCCTTGACCGCATCCGCGACAAAGTCGAAATCGGTCAGGTCGCCTTCGCGCAACTCGATGTCGAGTCCGTCGAGCCGGTTGCGTGCGGGATCGCCTGTGAGAATGGTGCCGCGCACGTCATCGTTTTGATCGAGCAACTGCCGCACGAGCCGACAACCGACCTGCCCGGCAGCACCTGTGACGAGAATTTTCATGAGACCTCCTTGGTGTACGACGAGTTGATGGGCCAGAGCGGCCCTCTTGCATCTTCGGGCGAGCACAGGGGCACCGCCCCTACACACACTACTTGCCTTTGAACAGGCTGTCGCCCAGCGTGCCTTTTTTGGCTAGGTTGTGTTGACATTTCATTTTTTTACCGTTACGCACAGAGTAGCAAATGTGTTGCTTGCTCAGTTAATGCGTTTGGTCCTTTGATGGCTTAGGTTGCTCTGATGGCGTTGCGCGAGGGGACCTATCCCCCGGCCCCTTTCCTACGAGGAAAGGGGAGTAAAGTCCCTTTGATGGCGTAGAGTTCTGGTTGCTCTGATGGCGTTGCGCGAGGGCATAAAGCGATTAGAAATCCCTCATCAATCCCCTCGCAAAACCGCTCACAGTTCCCCCCTTCCTCACAGGAAGGGGGGTTAGGGGGGTAGGTCCCGATACAGAACCTAAACAAGAGGGCCGGGGGCACGGCCCTACAATGCGTTAGGCGAGATGGGGCTTAGACCATTGGTCGTTGCGTCAGATCCAGTTCCATCTCGTCGCGCGCGGGTGCAAACTCGTGACCTTCTCGAGACGGTTCCCTGAAAGTTATGGCCCAGTAATAATCGTCCAGCGGAACAAAGACGCCGTTCTCCTCTGCCCATTGGCGCATTCTTCGGTTGCATGAATGTTCCCATGACAAAACTTCTATCTTCCAACCCCGTCGGTGCATGCGCTCCAATGTGCTGTGAAACCCTCTGCCCTCGTAATAGCCCGCACCGTCGCCGGTCAGCAGTGCCACAATGCCGGGGTCGCCGTTGTAATCCCAACCGTGCTCTAGCATACGCAACTGTAGCCAGCGGTCGGGGATTTCCTGTTCGCCCCGGTCTGGAGCACCCCGATCATACAGCTGGACTTCCACGCCTTGATTTTCCAACCGATTCCACAATTGGCGCATTTCCGGCGGGACAGAGCCGGCGGCGACTGCTTTTTCCAGTGACCGGTCGGCATGTGCCAAGCGCAGCATCTTGTCGAAATTGATGCGAACCAAATAGCGGGCCCCCGCCGTGCCTTCTCGTTCTGAAGCAATGCGCTGCGCCTCATTGAAAATATTGGAATTATCCCAATAGACGAATACGCCGCTCATAATTCTATCTCCCAAAAATAGATGATCCACAAACGCACACAACGCTTTGGCAATATGATACCCTATTCAGCCATCACAGGCAAGTTTCTTAGCCGATATAACCCGAACCAAAGGGCGGGTGGGAGACTTGCCAAAAAGCGCGTTCAGAGATAACTTGTCCCACACACCAAAACTGAAAGGATCGCATCATGCGTATTTTGTACCTCGACCTCGACGCGCTGAACCCCACGCACTTGGGTTGCTATGGGTATCACCGCAACACGTCGCCGACTATAGATAAAATCGCGGCGCAAGGCATTCGCTTCAATCAGGTCTATACCACGGACGCGCCGTGCTTGCCATCGCGCACCGCGTTTTACTCCGGGCAATTCGGCATTCATTCGGGCGTGGTGGGGCACGGCGGCACGGCCGCAGAGCGGCGCATCAATGGGCCGGACCGCGGGTTTCGGGATCGGCTCGCCAACGAGGGTCTGGCCGGGTTCTTGCAACGCAGGGGGCTGAAAACCGCGATGATCAGCCCGTTTGGACAGCGGCATGCGGCGTGGCATTTTTACGCGGGCTTCAACGAGATTCACAACACGGGCAAGGGCGGCATGGAGTCCGCAGAAGACGTGACCCCAGTGGTCGAAAAGTGGTTGCGGGACAATGCCGCAGACGACAACTGGTTTTTGCACCTCAATTACTGGGACATCCACACGCCCTATCGTGCGCCTGCGGATTACGGCGACCCCTTTGCCGACGCGCCCCTGCCAGACTGGTTGACGCCCGAGTTGCTCGAAGAACACAAAAAGCTCGTCGGCCCCCACACCGCGCAGGACATTATGATGTGGCACGACCAGCCCAATCCGCGCTTTCCCCGGCATCCCGGGCGGTTGGACGCGATAGGCGATTTGCGGCGCATGATCGACGGGTACGACACGGCGATTCGGTATGTGGATGATCAAATCGCCCTGATTGTGGGCATGTTGGAAGACGCGGGGGTGCTAGACGACACCGCGATCATCATCAGCGCGGATCACGGCGAGAACATGGGCGAACTCGGCATTTACGGCGAGCACGGCACAGCGGATCAGGCCACCTGCCACATTCCGATGATCGTCAAATGGCCGGGCGGGCAACGCGGGATCGTGGATGACGGACTGCATTACAACATCGACTTGGCGCCCACCTTGGCCGATCTCTTGGGCGGGCAGAAGCAAGCGTTGTGGGATGGCGAGAGCTATGCCCCCGCGATTGCCGAGGGCAAAGACGCCGGGCGCAGCGAGTTGATCCTAAGCCAGTGCGCGCATGTGTGTCAACGCGCGGTTCGCTTTGGCGATTGGATCTATATTCGCACGTATCACGACGGGTATCGCCTCTATCCCCGCGAGATGCTGTTTAACTTGGCAGACGATCCGTGGGAGATGCGCGATGTCGCAACCGAAAATCCCGCTGTGTGCCGCGACGCGGTGTACCGCTTGATGAACTGGCACGACCAGATGATGGCGACCATGCCGCGTCCACATGACAATGACCCGCTGTGGACCGTCATGCAAGAGGGCGGCCCCATGCACACTTGGGGCGCGTTTGAAAATTATTGCGACCGCTTGGAAAAGACCGGGCGCGCTGAAGGCGCCGCGCTACTGCGAGAGAAATTCGGAGACAAATACCGCCATCCGTAGGCCAAAAAAAAACAACCGCAGACCGGAGCACAAAAAAAGGGCCAGAGACACTGTCTCCGGCCCAACGGCTGAAGGGTTAAAGCCCGAAAATCAGGCGATTCCCTCCGGGTAACTATGCGACATATTGAACCTCCTTTCGATTGTGCACAAATCCGCTTCCGGAAGGCGTCTTGCGCGGTGAGTGCCGATATACCAGCAAACCGCACCAACCCGTTGGTTCGGCTACTTAACACAAATGTGGATGCAGTTTTTTCATTCAAAAACCGCCTGAGCTTATTGCCCAGGCGGTTTTTAGTTCGTGATGACAATACCGTGTTTGTGGCAGAGCTTGCGAAGTTTTTTCACTGCCCCGCCCACGGATTTTCCGTTTCGCGTAATGCCGAACAAGTGCTGGCTGACCACCCTGCGAGAAATGCCCATAATCTCGGAAATTTCCCGCTGGGTTTTGCCGTATTTGAAATACAAGACCGCGGCTTCAAATTGTTTTTGCGTCAGGGATCGATTCAAGAGGGTATCGATCTGCGGGATGAGACGTTTGACCCGGTCTTCCCTGTCGTAGCGCGAATGTTGGTCTTCGGGCGATTCGTACCACAGGCCGACATCGTCCGGCATCATTTCCAAGTCCGATTGATCGAATTGAACTTCCCAAAAATCAGGATTGTACATTTGTCCGCTCGTCTCCTCCAAGGGTATGGATATGGTGGGCGAATTACCGTGCCTCACATACCAGACCCGCGGCTCCAAAGGAGCGATATGACGGACAGATTGTGAACGACCAAACCGCCGTCAGCACCTCACCGGAGGCGAATCGGGTATGCTGTTTGCCGAAAGTGCGAGGACGAAAATTTTCATGTTTCCTCCTTTCAAATAGGACATCCAAAAAACGCAACCATGCGGAATACTACGGAACGATTGGCGCGTTGTCAAGACAGACCACGCTTGTTTTTACACCGGCATGGATGCACTTTTGGGCGTTATCATGAGAAAAAATTCAAAAAGCGGATCGCGGATTAAGCGGATTTAAGGATGACGCGGATTACCCCCCGCACCGCCAAACCCGTTGCGGCCATGGATGCACTTGGGGCGGGCACAAGGGCCGCGTTCCTACCTTCTTGCCTTTCGCCTTTCCCTCTTGTATCTTTGAGCGCGCACGGGGGCGTCGCCCCTACACACGCTACTCGTCTTTGAACGGGTAGCGGGGTGGAGAGGATGGGCACTGACCACTGACAGGAGCCTCACAATGTCACCTATCACACAGCACAATCCCGACAAAGCCTATCGCGGTTACACCTTGTTTTCGGAAACCTTTGCGGAACCCAACTGGGAAGTCGGCAAAGAAGCGGTGGTGTACCTCATCGACATGGACGGAGAGCCTGCCCATACGTGGCATCTCGCGCAACACACGGTGCAATCGCATTGCAGGCTGTTGCCCAACGGGCATCTCTTGGTGCCCACGCACGACCGCTCGGGCGTCACCCAGTGCAACACTGTCGGCATTTTTGAATACGACCCGGATGGCGCGTTGGTCTGGCGCGTGCGCTGTCGCACGGACCACGACTTTCAGGTGCGCGACAACGGCAACTTGCTCATCCACACCCTCAACGAAACCATGTGCCCGCCCTTGGGGCCTGAACTCAAGCGTCATCCCTACATGATCGAAATCACCCGCGACAAGGACTTGGTGTGGGAATGGAAAGGCGAGGAGCATCTCGAAGACTTGGAAGCCTGTTTGTCGCCCGAAGCGTGGCAACACGTCTTGGACCGCGCCACCGGGCAATTCGCCTTTGACTGGGCGCACAACAACACGCTCCAACTCATCCCGGCCAACCAAACCTGGGAAACCCACCGCGATGCGCGGTTCAAGCCCGGCAACATCTTCTTCTCGTACCGCAGCAACGACGTCATCGGCGTCATCGACTACGCCACGGGCGACATCGTTTGGGCCTGGGGGCCGGGCATCATCGACGGGCAACACAAGCCCCACATGCTCGCAAATGGCAATGTCCTCATTTTTGACAACGGCACCCTGCGCGGATATTCTCGCGTCATCGAACTCGATCCCATCACCGAAACCATTGCTTGGGAATACGTGGCCGATCCCAAAGATGCGTTCTTCAGCCGGGCCATCTCCGGCGCGCAACGCCTGCCCAATGGCAACACCCTGATCTGCGAAGGCGGTCGCTCCCGCCTCTTTGAAGTCACGCCAGATAAGGACATCGTCTGGGAATTTACCAACCCCTACCACCATCCAAATGGCCGCCGCGCCATCTATCGCTGTCTGCGATACGCCCCCGAATACGTCGCGCCGGTTTTTGAAGGGCGTAAGAGGTAAGACGTAAGAGGTAAGACGTAAGACGTAAGACGTGAAAGGCAAAAGGCGAAAAGC
The DNA here is from genome assembly GCA_965204745.1 of Candidatus Latescibacterota bacterium. GTDB lineage: Bacteria > Latescibacterota > UBA2968 > UBA2968 > UBA2968 > VXRD01. The sequence goes on along the minus strand of OZ242010.1, from coordinate 4,747,971 downwards.
CATCAGTCCCTACCGCCCACCTCTGACTCCCGCCCAAGGCGAATTTTCCGGATGGGGATTGGGAAGCCGGCATGCGCGTGTTGGCTCCGCGGGCGTTTTCATGCCATGTCAAGGTGTTCAATTACAGCGACGATGGCGCGCAAACCTGGACGCGAGATGGCGAGACGATTATCCATTGATTCGCGTGTCCGCAGGTAATCTGAAAACCAATCTCAGAAAGGGCCTCACGGCATCGGGTCACAGCTTTGTCGATGTTCCATTGTTCACGGTCAATGAGGAATGCGAGGGACTCTGTGGTGTTTGAGACACACGCGGCAACGGTCCGTCCTAAGTATCCGTTGCATCCGTACCAACGGCAGGTGCTGACCGACCTCTTGCAGGCGCTATCATCTCATGAGCGTCGAGTCGTCGCTCATCTACCTACCGGTGCCGGAAAGACCAGAATCGCGGCCCACGTTGCCTGCCGTCTCTTAAACGACAAGGACATTGAGGACGCCCTTGTTATCTGGCTGGCTTCCACAATCGCATCCGGCTCCTGACCGAATACATACGATTGCCGATGCGGTCAGTGTGATTTGCCGGATACAATCCCATCACAACCCAAAAGGAGGCACGATGGACTTTATTGATGAAATTCGAGAACTGGCGGAGCGAGCACTCGATTTGAAAGATGTGTTGGAGACTGAAGAAGCGACCAAAAACGCGCTCATTATGCCGTTCATTCGTTTGTTGGGGTATGACGTTTTTGATCCGCGCGAGGTGGTGCCCGAATATACCGCTGACGTGGGCACCAAAAGGGGCGAGAAGGTCGATTACGCCATTTTCAAAGATGGCTCCCCTGCGATTTTGTTTGAATGCAAGGTTGCGGGTGCTGATCTCGACGGCGAGCATGTCAGTCAACTTTTTCGCTACTTTTCGGCTATTCAAGAGGTTCGCTTCGGCGTGCTCACCAATGGTATCGCATATCGCTTTTTTTCGGATATTGAAGCCGCAAACCGGATGGACGACAAACCATTTCTCGAGCTGAATCTGCTGGACATTCGGGAATCTCTTGTCGAGCAACTGAAAAAATTTACCAAAGCCAATTTCGATGTTGGTAGCATCTTGAGCACGGCAAGCGAGCTCAAATATATGCGGGAAATCAAACACATCTTGGCTGCGGAATACGAGTCTCCCACAGAGGATTTTGTGCGCTTCTGTATCACCAATGTTTATTCTCGACCCAAAACCCAAACCGTGATTGAACAGTTTGCACCTGTCGCTAAGCGGGCCTTCCATCAATTTGTAAATGATATCCTCAATGAGCGACTAAAATCAGCACTCGGAGGCGAAGTTGCCCCTGTCTCTGCACCGGACTCGGAGCAACCAGATTTGGACGTGGCCCAAGACGATGAAGATAGAGAAGGTGATGATTTGATCGTTACAACCGAAGAAGAGTGGGAGGCATTTTTTGCCGTGAAATCCATCCTTTACGGCACGGTCAACCTTTCGCGCGTAACGATGCGCGACCGCATCAGTTATTGCGGTATCCTCTTGGACGACAACGGCAGAAAGCCCAGACTTTCAACAGCAGACTGCACTTCAACAGATCCCAGAAATACTTGGAGACTTTTACCTTCGAAGGTACGGACAGGGAAGAGCTCCGAGTGCCCATCGATTCTGTGAATGATATATACCAATACGCCGGCCAACTGAAATCCGTCTGCCAGGTCTATGATGAGGTGGCTTCAGAGGAAAGTTGACGCTCGACAAAAAGGTGAGCGCGCCCACGCAAACCGATCTCCACCGTATCAAGATGGTGGCCGAGGGGGTCGCCAAGGGGGAAATTGAAAGTGATCCCGATGATTAAAACTCGCTCAACCCACGCAAAAAGCCCCCTGGATCCTCCGATCCAGGGGGCTTTTTGTTTTGCACGCGACAAAACGCCCATCGACAAAACATTCGGGCGGGCACGGGGGCCAACGATGGGTTTCTCGCCTTTGGGGGAGTGGGCGAGGGCTGACCATTGCGAGCGGCTTTTTTGTTCACATCTCCCTTGACCTCGCTACCACTACTGACTATAATCCGTCTATCGTTTATCTGTCTTAAACATAAGTTACACAACGGAACAAGGGGGCTTCCGAAATGGTCGAGAAGACAAGCACCGTAACCTATCGTGCCCTGAGTTTAGGGGCTGGCGTGCAGAGTTCAGTTCTGGCACTTCTTCTGTCGAGGTCCGATCCGCGCTTGGTTGAGGCGGGTTATCCCACGCCTGACGCCGCTGTCTTTGCCGACACTGGATGGGAGCCGGAGTATGTGTATCGACATCTGGACTGGCTTGAAGAGCAACTCCAATATCCATTGATTCGCGTGTCCGCAGGTAATCTGAAAACCAATCTCAGAAAGGGCCTCACGGCGTCGGGTCACAGCTTTGTCGATGTTCCATTGTTCACGGTCAATGAGGACGGAAAAAAGGGAATGTTGCGGAGGCAATGTACCAACCACTACAAAATCAGACCCATTTATCGACGGATCAGAGAACTCGCGGGTGGGCAACGTGGACGGCCATTTCCAAAAGATACCCACGCCGAGATGTGGCTTGGAATTTCGCTGGACGAAGTGGGCCGCATGAAGCCGAGCCGAGAACGATGGGTCGAACACCGCTGGCCTCTGGTGGATATTGGTATGACGCGCGGAGATTGCGTGGCGTGGTTTGACGCTGAATACCCAGGTCGCTACCTGCCTCGGTCGGCTTGCGTCATCTGTCCTTATCGGTCAGACGAACATTGGCTGGAACTGAAGCAGTCTGAACCAGACAGCTATGAGGAAGCTGTGCATTTTGATCAATGGCTTCGCCACAGTAAGAAAAATCCAGTGCGGAAATTGTTGACCGGGCGGCCGTATTTGCATGCCGCACGTCGCCCTCTCGCCAGTGTCATCGCAGAACGAGAAACACAAGAGTCGAGCGAGATCAATCCTTTCAATGAGGAATGCGAGGGACTCTGTGGTGTTTGAGACACACGCGGCAACGGTCCGTCCTAAGTATCCGTTGCATCCATACCAACGGCAGGTGCTGACCGACCTCTTGCGTGCGCTATCATCTCATGAGCGTCGAGTCGTCGCTCATCTACCTACCGGTGCCGGAAAGACCAGAATCGCGGCCCACGCTGCCTGCCGTCTCTTAAACGACAAGGACATTGAGGACGCCCTTGTTATTTGGCTGGCTTCCACAGAGGAACTTTGCGAACAAGCAGCAGACACACTTTCCGAAGCGTGGACTCATCTTGGGTTTAGAGATATCTGCGTTCATCGATACTGGGGCAATCGGTCGCTTGATCTACGGCGTCTCCGTTCAGGGTTCTTGGTGACAGGGCTTGCCAAGTTGCGCTCTGTTGCGTTCCAAGACAATACCCTTCTTGCACACCTTGCGAACTGTGCCGTAGCCGTTATTTTCGACGAGGCTCATCAGGCAGTTGCAAAAACCTATTCCTTCATAACCGAGCAGTTATGTAGTGTTAGGCCGCCACTTCTCGGGCTTACGGCCACGCCGGGACGTACCTCGAGTCTTACAGATGCGGACTATCGACTTGCCAGCATGTTCAATCACAACAAAGTTTCGATAGATCCACGCGGACACGGCAACCCCGTCACCTATCTCATCCAAAACCGGTATCTGGCCGATCCGCGCTTTGTGCCAATCAGCTTTGAGTCAGAGACGGCCATCACCGATCCTCAACCCGGTATGGATTACAGCACGGATGATCTGGATGAATTGGGCCGCGACCAACAGCGCACGCGCAAGATCGTCGAACTCGCAGAGCATGCTGTTGCACGCCACCCTCGCACCATAGTGTTTTGTCCGTCGGTAGAGAGTGCCTTAGAATGCAATAAACGCCTTCGAGACAAAGGGATTGAAACTGATGTGGTGACAGCCAGTACATCTAGCGAAGATCGCCAGGCTATCATCGATGCTTTTAGAAGCGACAGCAGAGAGCATAAGGTAATATTCAATTATGGCGTGCTCACCGCCGGTTTTGATGCGCCCCGTACTCGTTGCGTCATTATCGCTCGCCCCACCACTTCGCTGGTGCTCTATTCGCAGATGGCGGGCCGAGCAATGCGCGGCCCTAGATCTGGCGGAAACTCAAAAGCCGAGATACTCACCGTTGCCGACACGAATCTTCCGGGATTCGGGTCCGTGGCTGACGCATTCACAAATTGGGAGGATCTATGGACGACCAACTCGCCGCACTAAAAGATGCAGACCGTAGCCTATTCCCCGGTCATTTTACCATCCGTGCCCTGCGGGACAGCAGGTATCACAACACCGCGTATGCCATTGCCGAACTCATCGACAACTCGATAGAGGCGAATGCTGGACAGATTGACCTCCTCTGCATGGAAGAGCCTCAGAGAGTAGGGGCACAGACTCGGCGACGAGTTTCCGAAGTGGCGGTACTTGACAACGGCGATGGGATGGACGTAAAGACCCTCCTTGATGCCCTCAAATTTGGCGGGGGAACCCGTCATAATTCGGATAGGGGGATCGGCAAATATGGCATGGGCCTTCCCACTTCATCAATGTCTCAATGCAAGCGAGTGGATGTATGGACATGGCAAGAAGGCATAGATTCGGCCTGGCACTCCAGCATAGACTCTGACGACATCGAGAAAGGGGACCATGAGGTTCCTTTTCCCGATCAAGAGACACCTATACCCGAGGTCTGGAGGGAGGCCGGTAGCGACAAAATATATGAACGTCGCTCGGGTACGCTTGTCGTTTGGACCAAACTGGACAAGATTCAGTGGAGAACCGGCAACACGATCCTCAGACACACAGCCCGAGAGGTCGGTCGGATCCATCGGCACTGGATTGATGCGGAGATGACAAAAATACGAGTCGGCTTTTTTCTTAATAACCGCCCTACCGAAATTAAGGGCGAGGATTGTATTGTCGCAAACGATCCTCTCTACCTGATGAATCCTTCCTCTACTCCTGGGCCTTGGAGTAACGAACCGATGTTTAGAGAATGGACTAAAAAAGAATATACGCCCACCGTGGAGGGCAAAGAGGTCACTATTGAAGTGAAGTATTCAATCGTTAAGCCTGAAGCCTTGCAGACGAACAGAGTTACGCAGAATCCCGGTGCTGAAAAGCATGGTACTCACGCCAGACACAACATCGGCGTATCAGTCGTCCGAGAGGACAGGGAGATTGTGCTCGAAGACGCCTTTCTTAGAGAAGGTGGGAGTGCTGAGAACCCGCAGAATCGCTGGTGGGGTTGTGAGGTGCATTTCCCTCGCAGTTGCGATGAGTTGTTTGGCGTAGATCACAACAAGCAGATGGCTGCAAATTTCACACATGCTGCGAAAACGCTCGCCCGTGATGACCGCTCCAATCAGGTAATACTAGACGAGATGGGAATCGACGACGACATCATCTATACCATAGTAGGAGATATCCGTGATCAGACGCGCGCCATGATGAGTCAAATAAAGCAGATGTTTGATCAGAGACGGGACGACCCAGAGAAAACAGCAGGCGATAGAAGAAGCCCTGAAAACAAGGCCGTGCAGACTGCCACCGACGCAGACCGAGATGCTATAGCGGCCGGTAAAGAGCCGCGGACCAAAACTGATATTGACCGCGATCTGATTTCATCTGAAGATCGGGAGGCTGGACTTACGAAACAGTTCATCGCATCTGGTCAACCCGATCAAGCGGCGCAACAACTCGCAAAGATGTTGGTGCAAGAGGGACTTTCATACCAATTCAATCCTGCCCAACTGGATGGACACCAAATATTTAATGTGCGCTCTAGCCATGGCGTCTTGCACATCAATCTCAATACTGACCACCCGATCTACGACTTGCTCAAGCATGTTGAAGGACATCTTGACGAGAATGGCGACGAGAACGATCCTGCATTCCAGGCCATTGTCGCCATCAGATTATTGTTGTCGTCTTGGGCACGGATGGAAGACCAGACCGAATCCAGGGAAGAGCGCACACGTATTCAGGACATTGCTATAAATTGGGGACGCCAAGTAGATAAGGTCATCAGCCAGTTGCGAGAGAGAGACGGATAGCCATGTATCACAGGCCAGGAGATCTGTTGCGTAGCCTTTGTTCAGATGCTCAGCAACTCATCATTGCGGCGCCGTACATCAAGGCTGATGCGCTTACTAAAATTCTGGTTGATGTTAGTTCAACAACATCTCTCATCTGTATCACGAGGTGGAATCCACACGATCTCGCTTTAGGTGTGTCGGATACCGAATGCCGCACTATTGTTACCGAGCGTGGCGGTTCGTTTAGGCTCCATCCGTCTCTGCACGCCAAATACTATCGAATCGATGATGTGGTTCTCATTGGCTCTGCGAACCTGACCGCTTCGGCATTGGGTTGGTCACTTCAATCTAATCTGGAGATTTTATGTGGCCCTGGCGACGACTTCAATGTAGATGCCTTTCAACAGCACCTGCTGGAAGGCGCGAGGGAAATAAGCGATGATGAATTCGTGCGTTGGGAAGCCATAACCAAGATCAGTGATCAAAGCAGTAGCGTGATTACTGGTGGTCAACCCCGATTTGACACTTGGCGACCAGCGACTCGTGATTTTCGGAATTTTGAACGCTCTTATCGAGGCAGAGAAGACGAGATAGCTTCATTTGATGAGCAACGAGCGGCGCGACGCGATATCCAAGCCCTCCTAATCCCTCCAGGATTGACCGATGAGCAGATCCGAATGTGGGCTTCGGCTTGTCTGCTCGCCGCCCCTTTTACCAACACCGTGATACAACTACACAACATGGAAGTTCTCATTGCATCCCGCTCGCTTGCCGAGACCTATAAACTCAGTGCCACCGAGGCGAGAAGAGATATGGAAACGGTTCAGAATTGGCTCGCATTTCTCGCACCTGAGACGCTATCCGGAAATTCCTAAATTAGATGGACGATGAATAGCAAAAGCCGCTCGTTGTTGCGAGCGGCTTTTTGTTTTATACACGACAAAACGCCCATCGACAAAACATTCGGCCGGGCACGAGGGCCAACGATGGGTTTCTCGTCTTTGGGGGAGCGGGCGAGGGCTGACCATTGCGAACGGCTTTTTTGTTTTGGGAATTTTTGGGCGAGCGATCAGGGGTCTGTTCTCGGTGGCGATTGGCCTAGGCGGATGCCGGCTCGTTCGTCGACGGTTCGCAGGAGGAGGCTACCCGCGATGAAGAACAGGCCCACGGTTGCCATGCCGATGCGTTGGGATTGAAAGGCTTCGGTGATTATGCCCATGAGCATGGGGCCGAGAAAGGCGGTGGCTTTTCCCGAGAAGGCGTAAAAGCCGTAAAATTCGGTTTCTTTTTTCCGGGGTACAAAACGCCCCATGAGGGAGCGGCTGGCCGATTGGTTTGGGCCGGCGAATAGGCCGACCAACAAGCCCGCGATCCAGAACTGGAATTTCGTATCGAAAATGAAGGATTGGAGGGCCGATGGGTTTGAGTCGGCAAACAGGCCGAGCAGCAGGCCCGCATCGTAGAGCAGGAAGTTGACCCAAGACTGAAAGCGTTCCTGCGGGATGACGGCGATGAGAGCCGCGATGACAAAGCCGATCAAGGTGATTTGGATGGTGCGTTTGCCGCCGATGCGGTCGTCTAAAAAGCCAAAACACCACGCGCCGATGCCGGCGGCGATGTTGATAATAATGCCAAAGAGCAGGACCTCTTCGAGCGTAAAGCCAAATGTGCCCACCGCGTAAATACCGCCAAACGCAAAGATGGTGGTCAGGCCATCGTTGTACACGAGGCGGGCGAGCAAGAGTTTGAAAATTTCGCGGTAGTGTTTGAGTTCGCCGAAGGTTTGGAGCAGGCGGCGGTAAGACGAAAGGAGCAGGTGTTTGTGGTGGGTTTGCCGCGCTGGCGTTTCGGGCAAATAGAGCAGGGCCGGCAGGCTGAAGAGCGCGAACCAGATCGCGACGCCGATATTGGTCGCTCGGATGTGCGCGTGGGTTTCTTTGGACAGGCCAAACCACGGGGTTTCCGGGGATACAAAGCCGACCATGAGCACGACCATCGAGAGCAGGCCCCCCAAGTAGCCCATGCCCCAAGCCTGTCCCGAAACGCGGCCCAGGCGTTCGGATGGGGCGATGTCGGGCAAAAAGGCGTTGTAGAATACCGTGCCCATTTCAAAGCCGATACAGGCGATGATGTAGAGGGTCAGCGCGAAGGTGGCTTGCCCTTGTTGAGGGAAATAGAGCAGGGCGGTGAAGACCACCGCGAGGAGCGTGGTCCACATCAAAAAGCGTTTGCGATACCCGGCTTGGTCCGCCAGCGCGCCGAGGGGGGGAGACAGCAAGCCGACGACGAGCATGATGATCGCCACGCCCCGAGACCACAAAACCGTACCGGCAACTTCATTGTCAGCGATGACTTTGGCAAAAAAGGTCGCGTAGATGAATGTGGTGACGTTGTTGGCAAAGGAGGAGTTTGCAAAGTCGTACATCATCCACGCGAGGATGGTTTTGCGGGTTTTGGCCATGGGGTCGCTTTCACTTCCCGAGTTTGAGAATCATGATCCACATGGGTTGCGCGCCCACGTCATAGACTTTGAGGGGCATCAAGTCGCCGGTTTCGGCGTCGATGCGGTACGCGGCCATTTTGTCTGATTTTTGACCGGCGGCAAAGAGGAAGTTGCCCTCGGGGTCGAGGTTGAAGGGTCGAGGGATGGGTTCTGTGGGGGTTTGCCCAAGGGACTTGAGCGAGCCGTCGTCTCGAACCGCATAGCGCGCGATGCTGTCGTGCCCGCGATTGGAGATGTAGAGGAAGTTGCCCGAGGGGTGAATGTGGATTTGCGCGCAGGTGTTGTGATCCGCGTATCCCGCCGGCAGAGTTGACAGGTTTTGGCGGCGCGTGAGGGTGCCCTTGTCCGGGTTCAGGTCATAGACCGTGACGCTGGAGCCGTTTTCATTGGCGACATAGACCACGTCCAAGGTGGGATGAAATTCGTAGTGGCGCGGGCCTTCGCCAGGGCGCGCATCGACTTTTGCGACCGCGTTGGCCGCCAACTCGCCTGTGGTTTCGTCAAAGGTGAATTGATAAATGGCATTGGGCGGCATGGTGTGCGGCACGAACAGGTAGCGATTGGAGGGATCGGGAAAGAAGCAGTGGGCGTGTTCGTCTGTGGGGATCCACTGGCGATGCGGGGCGAGCACGGCCCCATTGTTGTCGATGGCGTTGACAGCCACGGCTCCCTCGCCGTAGTACGCGGAAAAAAGATAACGCCCGGTTTTGTCCGTGCTGATGTAACACGAGCCACCGTCAAAGGGCACTGTGGCGATGTGGTCGAGCGCGCCGGTTTCGGGGTCAATGCCGTAGGTGACGAGTTCTTTGGACGAACGCAAGGCCGCGTAGAGGTATTTTTGCCGCGGATCCGTGCAGAGCGGGCCGATGCCGCCTTTGGCGAGAACTTCTTCGACGAGGGTGAGGTCGCCGGTGTCGGCGTCCATGTCGTAGCGCAGGAGTTTCTGGTCTTTAGAGACCGCGACGTACATGTGATACTTCATAGCGAATTCCTTTCTGTTGGGTGGTTGGGCATAAGCGTTGCCGGCGAGCGCGATGTACGAGACGAGGAGTGCAAAACAGAACGTTTTCATGGGGGTGCCCCGAAAAAGTGGACGGTTGTCGGTTGCAATATATCATGGGACACGGCAGAGCGAAAGCAGAAAGAGAAGCGCGTTTTGAGGTGGTTGTTTGGGAACTTGACTTTGCGGCGGGAGAAAGGTTTATTGCTCAGGTGAGGGGAGACGTAAGAGGGGAGACGTAAGAGGGAAGACGCAAGAGGGAAGACGCAAGAGGGGAGAGGGGTGGTTCTCACGTCTTGCCTCTGCCTTCTCACCTTTTGGGGTGTAGCGTGCTCGCCCGAAGATATTGACCACTTTTCAGGAGGGAATAATATGGGCAATCAGAAGCCGAATATCGTGTTCTTTTTTACGGATGATCAGCGGTTTGACACAATTCACGCGCTGGGCAATGCGGATGTGCAAACGCCGACTTTGGATCGGCTGGTGGCAGAGGGCACGACGTTCACGCACGCGCATATTCCCGGGGGGACGTCGGGCGCAATTTGCATGCCGAGCCGGGCGATGTTGCACACCGGGCGCACGCTGTTTCACCTCGAGGGCGCGGGGCAGGGCATTCCCGCAGATCATGTGATGTTAGGCGAGCATTTGCAGGCCCATGGCTATCGCACATGGGGCACGGGAAAATGGCATAATGGCCCGGCTTCTTTTGCCCGCAGCTTTTCGGATGGGGCAGAGATCTTTTTCGGGGGGATGGACGATCATTGGAATGTGCCCGCGTTTGATTACGATCCGACCGGCAACTACGATTCGGTGTTGCCGCAGTGCCCAGATGCGTTTCGGTCAAATGCGTTGAAGATTCGGAAGGGGGACCACGTCAGGGCGGGCAAGCATTCCAGCGAGTTGTTTGCCGAGGGCGCGATTGATTGGTTGACGCAGTGCGATTCCGATGATCCGTTTTTTATGTACCTTTCGTTTATGGCCCCGCACGATCCGCGCACGATGCCGCAGGCGTATTTGGATATGTACGATCCGGAGGATGTGCCGCTTCCGGAGAATTTCATGGGCGGGCACCCGTTTGACAATGGCGATTTGAAGGTGCGCGATGAGGTGCTCGAGGAGTTTCCTCGGGATCCCGATAAGGTGCGCCGGCACATTGCCGAGTACTACGCGATGATTACGCATTTGGACGCGCAGATGGGGCGGGTGTTGGACGCGCTGACCGCATCTAAAAAGGCGGACAATACCATCGTCGTTTTTGCCGGGGATAATGGGTTGGCCGTGGGGCAACACGGGCTTTTGGGCAAGCAGAATATGTACGAGCACAGCGTGCGCGTGCCCCTGATTTTTGCCGGGCCAGGCGTGCCTGCGGGCGAGCGGCGATCCGCGTATGTGTATTTGCTCGATATTTTCCCAACCCTGTGCGCGTTGATCGGGGTCGATACGCCGAGTTCTGTGGAGGGGGCGAGTTTGGTTTCGGCGATGGAGGATGGCGATGTGCAAGTGCGCGAGACCCTGTTCGCGGCTTATCGCGGCTTTCAGCGCATGGTGAAAGACGAGCGGTTTAAGCTGATTGAATACGCGGTGAATGGGCGGCGCACGACTCAGTTGTTCGATTTGGAAACCGATCCGCTGGAATTGCACAATCTGGCGGATGACGAGGCACACGCGGGCAGGCTCAATGCGTTGCGCGCTACCCTGTTTCAGTGGCGCGACGATTGGGATGATGCACAAAGCGAGTGGGGCAAGGCGTTTTGGAATGGGATTGAGGCGTTGTCTTAAAACGAAATATGACGCCTTTCTTTTTTATGTGTCGAGAGGGCGTTGAGGGGTTCGGATGACGAAGCCACCATACTCAATCACGGCGGACATGCTGTTTCGCGTCGAACAAATCGGCGAAGCCATTGGCCGGGCAGAGGCGGCGGGTGTCTCGCAGAATTTGCGGTTGCGGCGCATCAATCTCATTCGCACGATTCGCGGTTCGCTGGGCATTGAGGGCAATACCCTCAGCGAGGAGCAAGTTTCCACGATTCTCGATGGCAAACCGGTCGCTGCCCCATTGAGAGATATTCAGGAAGTTCGCAACGCCATCAAAGCCTACGACCAATACCGGCAGTGGGATCCGGGTAGCGAGGCCGATCTGTTGCACGCGCACCGAGTTCTGATGCTCGGCTTGTTGGACGCGCCCGGGCAATACCGCCGCACCGGCATTGGCGTTATGGGCGGTGGCGAAGTCCATCACATCGGCCCGCCGGCCCGGCGCGTGCCACTGCTCATGGCGAATTTGTTGGCATGGTTGGGTAGCACCGATGAGCACCCGCTGATTGCCAGTTCGGTCTTTCACTATGAGTTTGAGTTCATTCATCCCTTTGAAGATGGCAATGGTCGGATGGGGCGGCTCTGGCAGACCCTGATTCTGACCCGCTGGAAATCCCTATTCGCCCACATTTCCGTAGAGAGTTTGGTTTATGCCCGCCAAGGCGATTACTACGAAGCCATCAGACAGAGTTCGTCCGTGGGCGAAAGCACGCCGTTCATTGCGTTCATGCTGGAGATTGTTCACGCGGCACTCCAGATGCCCACGCTGAGCGACCAAGTAAGCGACCAAGTAAGCGACCAAGTAGCGCGGTTGCTCGTTGCCTTGCGAACAGGCCCGAAAACCGCGGCTGAATTGATGGCAGAGATGGGCCTATCGCATCGCCCAACGTTCCGAAAAAACTACATTCGCCCGGCATTGTCCGCGGGACTGGTGGAAATGACGCGCCCCGAATCGCCCACCGCAAGAGACCAAAAGTATCGGCTGACCGAGCGTGGGAGGGAGATAGGATGAAAAGTGGGTTCCGCCACAAAAGGGGCAAACCGCCTGTCGGATTTCGCCGGTAAAATTCGGACATTTCGAGATGTGGATGACCCGGTCGCTTTGCAAAGAAGGCTTCGGGATTCGTGGAAACGCGGTTGGGAAAAATGAACGCGGAACGTCTTATATTTTTTTTCAGAGTTTGGCGATCAAGCAATGAAAATCATTATCATCGCCGGGCCGAATGGGGCCGGTAAGACGACCTTTGCGCGAGAATATCTGCCCAATGAGGCGGGCTGTCCGATCTTTGTCAATGCGGACTTGATCGCCGTAGGGCTATCGCCCTTTCGCCCCGCGACTATTCGCGCCGGGCGACTGATGCTGGAGGAAATCAACCGTCACGCTCGCAACAGAAGAAATTTTGCCTTTGAAACCACGCTATCGGGGCGGGGATATGTCGAGATGATTCGGCAATGGCGCGATGATGGTTACAGGGTCAAACTGATATTTCTGTCGCTTGCGACGCCCGAGGAAGCCATTCGGCGCGTGCAAGCGCGGGTGCGACAAGGCGGACATCAGGTTCCAGAAGCGGTCATACGCCGTCGTTTCGCCAGCGGTCTTTTGAACTTCGAGACGATATACCGACATTGCGTTGATTACTGGCAAAAATTGAATGCCAGCGGCATTAGGCTCGTTCTGGAAGATGAAGGAGAGAACAGCAGATGAAGAAGGACAAATACCAAATCCCCGTGTCCAAACTGACAGACCCCGATATGCAGGCTGTGCCGGCCGCGCTCATGCGAGCCGCCAGACGCGCACACCAGATCGCGCATCAGACCGGCACAAGCGTTGTCGTGATGCGCGATGGCGAGGTCGTGGAAATTGAACCGGATCCAGAGATGTATGAAGGGCTGTAATACCAACTCGCTTTCGGGTTGTCCGTTTGGTATAACGCACATGGCGGGGTGGCGCGCAATTTCGTACCCGTATCGCAGGAGGAGCAACGAATATGAAGGATAAAGCAAAAAACGCGCACCTCGGTGATTTAGTTCAGTTTGTTTATGGGAAAGGACTACCCGCTCGTGATCGAAAACCTGGGGCTGTTCCCGTGTATGGATCGGGTGGCATTGTCGATACTCACAACCAAGCTCTCGTTCAAGGCCCAGGTGTGGTGGTTGGTCGTAAAGGGACGATTGGATCCGTGTATTGGACAGCTCGGGATTTCTACCCCATAGACACGACCTATTACGTCGTTCCCAAAACAGAGGACACGCGACTGAGGTACATTTACTACTTGCTGAAGACATTACCACTTGCTCGCATGAACACTGACGTTGCTGTTCCCGGGCTGAATAGATCAAACGCTTTGCAACTCAAGGTTTCTATCCCATCGCTACCAACACAGGACAGAATCGTTGACATCCTCTCTGCCTACGACGACCTCATCGAAAACAACCGGCGGCGGATTCAGTTGCTGGAACAGGCGGCGCGGTTGCTCTACAAAGAGTGGTTCGTCCACCTACGCTTTCCGGGGTATGAACGCGCCAAAATTATTGATGGCGTGCCGGAGGGGTGGGAGAGAAAGACCTTGGGCGACATAGTGGATGTAACAAGGGGAAAGAACATCACCAAAAATTCAGCTAATACCAATGGCTCTGTGCCGGTTGTTGCTGGCGGTTTATCTCCAGCCTATTACCACGATACCGCCAATGTGCTTGGGCCAGTCATCACTGTCAGTGCCTCTGGAGCCAACGCCGGATACGTGAATCTTTACCACGAAGATATCTGGGCCTCTGACTGCTCTTATATCAGCAGGAAATCAACAGAGCATCTATACTATCTTTTTGAACTTATGAAATCAAAACAGAAGGAGATATTTGGATTCCAAAAGGGTGCAGCGCAACCTCACGTTTACCCTAAAGACTTACAAAGATTGCCATTGCTCGTTCCAAAAGGTACTATGGTGAGTATGTTTGAAGAATCAGTATCGCACAATTTTTACCAAATAAGAGTACTTCTCGAACAAAACAAACTACTTGCAAAAGCCCGCGATCTGCTTTTGCCGCGCCTGATGAATGGGGAGGTGGCTGTATGACGGGAATTGCCCTAACAACCGTCAACTACGAAGATCAAGCCGGGCAGGTCACATGGCGGGGTGTAAGCATGAGAGATGACGCCGAATTTAATACGTTTATGTCCAACGATGTTTCATCGCGGCTTCACGATGAAGAGGGCAACGCCGAATTTGAAGCAATCCTTCGGGGGCTACCGAGTACGGGCTTTGGTCGCGAGAGCCTCGACGCTATTCTGAACGCTAAAGTTCCTGAAGAACGGGATTGGGCAGTGGGCGAAGCCATAGCCGAAGCGTACCTGAGTCGCGAGTACGCAGTTATCTGGCCATGGAACATGGCACGCGACAAGCGCAATCCCAATGCGAGCCTTCCTGGTGCGGATTTGATTGGATTTACAAATGTTGACGGGGTTGAGTACCTCGTGCTTGGGGAAGTGAAATCTTCCAGCGAAAACCGTTATCCGCCTCAAGTGATGAGCGGTAAGAGCGGTATGACGCATCAGATTGACGTTTTGGCGAACGACTTGTCACGGATTCGTCAAATTCTCAGATGGCTTTCGCCTCGTTGTAAGAACACGCAATACGAGGCGTCCTTCAATGCGGCTGTCGGACTTTTTTTCGATTCAGGCAACAGGGCTATCGCGCTCTTTGGCGTTCTGATCCGGGACACGCAACCCCATGAATTGGATTTGCGAGTACGAGGACAAACGTTGGCGGGGTCACTACAAGCCCCAACCACATGTCGTTTGATAATCTGCCCTGCACAATTGCCGATCTTCCATATCGCGTATCGGGAGGTGGATCATGAGCCATTGGTTGCTCGACAAACTCAGCGAGACGCGCCAACGGGCGCGAAAGCAAGCTAAGCGTGCACAGATTTTCCGCGAATCGCACAATGCGCCCTCCGCAGTGGACGATGAATTGATCCGGCAATCTGCCGAAATGCTGGAAATCGCTGTGCTCGATCTCGTGCTTGAAGACCTTGCGGACGATGAGGAAAAACAAAGGGAATTGAAACGCGCTGCCGCCGATGCTTTCCGTCTGCTCCGCGTCTTGCCGAGACCAAAAGATCCTCTCGAAGCGGGGATGTTTTTGTTGAGAGCAGGAACTCTCGCCGTATTGGGCGACAAGGGTAGAGATGCGGCGCGATGGATGAAAGAGGATCCATGGCCCGATCTTCCCATCGATTCAAAAGATTGGCGTAGGCGTACTTGGGCGACGGTCTTGGATGTTTGGCTACGACTTATCCGCAAGGATGGATGGTCGGACCGCGACGAGGTCTTAGAGCGAATATCCCGGTTGCGCGACGCTCAAGCTGATTTTGAAAAGGATCATCTCGAAGCGTTGGAGCCGGTTCATGCCAAGGCGACCGCACTGGAATTGATCGGACTCTATCACTTAGCGAAGGCGGCCGAGATACTCGCCCACTACATGACCGATGGGGTCGTGGACGGAAAATACCAGATACGCCAGTTGCTCGATACACACTTTGACCGGGTACTGGCTGTCTGCGAGCAAGCACAGATGATCGACCTAGAGCCGCTAAGTCGGCTACTCGTTGCGAGTGCGGCGCAGATAGTTAAAAAAATTGGGCATCCGGAACAGGATCAAGTGGCTGAATTTGCCAAGCAGATATCTGAAGTGTGAAAGCGAATTTGTCGAATCACAGGAGAGAGGATGAACATACCTTCCTACACAGAAGACACACTCGTTCAGCAGACCACTGTCGATTATCTCGAGCGACAACTCGGGTGGGAATCGGTCTATGCGTACAACAGCGAGGACTTTGGGCCGCAGGGTTTGTTGGGGCGGGCTTCTGACCGCGAGGTGGTGTTGGTGCGCGTGTTGCGCGAGCAGTTGGAGGCGTTGAACCCGGGCCTGCCCGATGACGCCTATGGGGATGCGGTTCGGCAACTTATCGCCCCGGTTGCCTCGCAGACCCTTGTCGCCACCAACCGGGAAAAGTGCGATTTGATGCGCGATGGGGTGCTGGTCAAGTTCAGCAACGACAAGGGCGAGCGAGTGCGGGAGCGGGTGCGCGTTTTCGACTTTGAGACGCCGGAGAACAACGCCTTTTTGTGCGTGCGCGAACTTTGGATCAGCGGGGATATCTATCGCAAGCGGGCGGATATCATCGGCTTTGTCAATGGCCTGCCGCTGTTGTTCATCGAGTGCAAGAACATTCACCGCGACCTCAAGGCGGCGTTCGAGGAGAACTATTCGGACTATCGAGATACCATCCCGCACATTTTTCACCACAACGCCGTGGTGATGTTTGGCAATGGGGAGCAGGCGAAGATCGGATCGATTACCAGCGAGTGGGCGCATTTTCACGAGTGGAAGCGATTGGCCGAAGACGAGCCGGGCGCAGTCGATATGGAGACGCTACTCAAGGGCGTTTGCAACAAGCGCGATTTCATGGACCTCGTGGAGAACTTCATTTTGTTCGACGACTCGTCGGGCGAAGTCCGGAAAATCCTCGCCCGCAACCACCAGTTTTTGGGCGTGAACCGGGCGATTGAGGCGGTGCGCGAGCGAAAGACGCGGCAAGGCAAGCTGGGGGTGTTTTGGCACACGCAGGGCGCGGGCAAAAGCTATTCGATGGTGCTGTTCACCCGCAAGGTACACCGCAAATTGGGCGGCAATTTTACGTTTTTGGTGCTGACGGACCGCGACGATCTCGACCGGCAGATCTACAAGACCTTTGCCGGTTGCGGCGTGGTGAACCACGATCTCGACCCGTGCCGTGCGGCGAACGGCGCGCATCTGAACCGATTGTTGACCGAACACAAGTCGCATGTCTTCTCCTTGATTCAGAAATTCAACCGCGATGCGAACGCGGGGTACACACAGCGCGACGATATCATCGTCATGACGGACGAGGCGCACCGCACGCAATACGGCGAGTTGGCGGCCAACATGCGCGCCGCGTTGCCCAATGCCAGTTATATCGGGTTTACCGGCACGCCGTTGTTTGTCGATGACGAGATCACGCGCCGGGTTTTTGGCGCGTACATCTCGACATACGATTTTCAACGGGCCGTGGCGGATCGGGCCACAGTGCCGCTGTACTACGACGCCCGCGGCGACAAGTTGGGCGTGGGGGTTGGCGATCTGAATACGCGCATCGCCGAAAAGTTAGATGCGTTAGATCTCGAGGATGTGGATGTGGCACAGCGGTTGGAGCGGGACCTCAAGCGCGACTACCACCTGATAACCGCGGGCCGGCGGCTCGACCAGTTGGCACGGGATTTCACGCAACACTATTCGGCGGCGTGGGAGACCGGCAAGGCCATGCTGGTCTGCATTGACAAAGTGACCTGCGTGCGGATGCACAAGTTGATCGCGTTCTATTGGCATGAACACACCAAAGAACTAAAGGCCGAGCATCAAGATGGCTTATCTCGATACGAGGGCGCAACACCTAATTAACCCTTACTTCCAAGATACAAGAGGTGAGACGCAAGAGGTGAGATGAAAGGCGTGAGACGCAAGAGGTGAGACGCAAGAGGTGAGACGCAAGAGGTGAGACGCAAGAGGTGAGACGCAAGAGGTGAGACGCAAGAGGTGAGACGCAAGAGGTGAGACGCAAGAGGTGAGACGCAAGAGGTGAGACGCAAGAGGTGAGATGAAAGGCGTGAGAGGGGTGGTCTTCTCCCGTCTTGCCTCTCACCTCTCACCTTTCCGGTAGCATTGGGCGGTTTTGTTTTTCAATGCGTTACATTTCGCGCTTGCGTTCTGGCCCCGCTATCATTTTCTTTTAGGCGATTGATACGCCGATGAAGTTGGCTTACCGATGACGGAAAACGCAGGCAAACCGCACCGCAACCGCTCGCAGGAGTATTCGGCCATTTGCCGACGGACTTTAGCCCGAAAGCAACGCGGCGACGCAAGCCCGTATCGGCCGCGGAAATCCATTCTCTGTCCGTTCTCACATCTTTATTGAAAATGTTGACTAAATGAACCTTTTTGCATAAATTAGCCCGTCAGAATGCGCTGTATCTCGCAGCGTATAGAAACAGATGCACGCTTGACGCGCAATAAAATCCGTGGCGCGACACGTCATCTGTCACACCGGCATCGCCCGACGAAAGGAGCTTGTCATGCCACATAGGTATTGTTTGAGGTCTCTCACCCGCGTTAAGTGCCTCGCGCTCGGCATCGCGCTCGCCATGAGTGGCACTGCTATCGCGCAGGAGAGCCAGCCCGCCGCAAGCGCGGATACCACTGCGACCGAGGTCACGGATATTCTCGAAGATGTGATCGTGCTCGAAGAATTGGTGGTTATCGGGTCGCGCGCCCAACCGCGTTCTGTCACCGAGTCCGCCGTGCCCATCGACGTGGTCGCCGGCGAAGAAGTCGCCAAACAGGCCGATACGGATTTGCTGAATCTGATCCGAAACATCGTACCCTCCTACAATGTCAACACGCAGCCGATCAGCGATGCGTCAACCGTGGTGCGCCCGGTCAACCTGCGCGGCCTTGCCCCTGACCACGCGCTCGTGCTCATCAATGGCAAACGCCGCCACCGCGCCGCCGTGATTCACTGGCTGGGCAATGGCATTGCCGATGGCGCGCAAGGCCCTGACATCTCCGCGATTCCGTCTATCGCCCTCAAGCGCGTAGAAGTCCTGCGCGACGGCGCATCCGCGCAATACGGCTCTGACGCCATTGCCGGCGTGCTGAATTTCGCGTTGAAAGACAATTACAGCGGCGGGTCCTTTGAAATCAAGCCCGGCATTTACCAGCAAGGCGACGGCATGACGTACGCGGTTGCGGGCAATATCGGCTTGGGCAACCCAAATGCCTGGATCAACCTCAGCGCGGAATACGGCAATTCAGATGATACGGACCGCTCGGTGCAACGCGCCGATGCCGCAGGTCTCATTTCAGCGGGCAATCAAGGCGTGGCAAACCCCGCGCAAATTTGGGGTCAGCCCTTTGTCCGCAACGACCTCAAAATCCTCGCCAACTACGGCCTGTCCATCAACGACAACATCGAGTTTTACGGGCACGGCAACTTTGCCAGCAAAGAAGTCGAAGGCGGGTTCTTCTACCGCAATCCCAACACGCGGGGGGGCGTGTACAGAGGCCCTGTGCTCATGTTCGACGGCACGAATTACCACACCCAAGCCGAAGCCGAAGAACTCGGCATTGTGAATGGCGTGAACGGCACCCTGACCGCGACATTGCTCGTGGGCAACATGGCCGGCGGCGACGTGCCCGTGGTGCCCATCGTTTGCCGCGTGCCGGACCAGGCCGCTTTGGCACAGGTGCAGAGCGATCCCAATTTGTGGACGTTCCGCGAACGCTTTCCCGGCGGGTTCACGCCCCGGTTTGGCGGGAACACGACGGACTACGCTGTTCTGGCTGGCTTGAAGGGCACGGCGGCCTCCCTGATGTCCTGGGATTTCAGCGCGTATCGGGGGCGCCACGAAGCCGATTTCTTCATCTTCAATACGGTGAATGCCTCGTTGGGGGCCAACTCGCCAACGGAATTTGACCCGGGGACATACATCCAAACCGAGACCAATTTCAACTTCGACGTGACCTATCCGTTTAGCGAGCAAGTCTTCCTCGCGGCCGGGGCAGAATACCGCATCGAGAATTTTGAAGTTGTGCAAGGGCAACCCGAGTCATTCCAAATCGGCCCCTTGGCGGACTACGGCTTTAGTTCGGCTTCCAATGGATTTCCCGGGTTCAGCGACGAGATCGCCGCGGGCAATTGGAGCCGCGGGAACTTCGCAATTTATGGCGAGGCGGAAGTCACCCCGATGGACAACTGGTTGCTGGCCTTGGCCTTGCGCTTTGAAAATTTTGAGGATTTCGGCTCCACGGTCAACTACAAGGTGGCGACCAACGTCGGGCTTAGCGAGAGCACGAAATTGCGCGGCTCGTTCAGCACGGGCTTTCGCGCACCCACGCCCGGACAACAAAACACCTTCAACGTCTCGACCGAATTTACGCCCGGGGTCGGGTTGGTCAACAACGGCACCATTCCCTCGACCTTTCGCGTTGCACAACTCCGGGGCGGGAAACAAATCACGCCCGAAAAGTCGCTCAACTTCACGGGCGGCGTGGTGATGACCATTCCCATTTATCCCGTGGATACCAATATCCCGCCGGTCAATGTCACGCTCGACTATTTCAACATTGCCGTAAAGGATCGCCTGTCGTTCTCGCAGAACTACAGTCTGAACGAAGCCGAGAAGACTCAATTAATCGGCGAAGGCATCACCAGCGCGCGCAACCTGCGAAATTTCCGGTTCTTCATCAATGATTTTGAAACGACGACGCAGGGCATCGACTTCGTGCTCACCACGCCGTTTTGCTGCGATGGCGAGATCAGCGTGGCGTACAACTTCACCAGCACCGAAGTGACCGATTACAATGAGGAGACCTTGAACGATGAGCGGATTCGGGAATTGGAAGAGGGCCTGCCCAAGCACCGCGGCAACTTGACCGTGACCGTGCCCCTGAAAGAGGTGTTTGAGGTCTTGGGCCGCGTGCGCTACTATTCTGAATGGTACGATTCGGAAGACGATCATGTCTATAGTGGCGAATTTGTGCTCGACGTGGAAGCCAGTTACGCCTTTGCCAATCATTCGCGGCTCACTGTGGGCGCGCAAAACGTCCTCGACATCTACCCCGACGTCAATCCAAACGCGACCAGCCTCGGCCGCTTGTACAGCCAATTCAGCCCATTCGGCTTCGGCGGCGCGTTCTGGTACGGAAAGTACTCCTTCTCATTTTAAGGACTGACCCAAGCCATCATCAGGTGGATAGTCCCATAAACCAAGAGACCGAGGTTTTTGAAACCTCGGTCTCTTTTTTTAAATGTCTTTGAGAGAGTTTATTTTTTTTTATTTGATTTTTATTTTTTCTAATTTTTTCAATCCACGACAAAAGCGCGCACAGGCGTAGCCCCAACGCATGGGCAATCAGCAAAACAAGTCGCATTCAGGGGTGGAGCGGCGGGGTAACTGACAACTGACAACTCGGTGGTTGGGACGGGTGGGGACTGACGACTGACTCCCATAATTATACATCCCCCCTCTGCGAGCAACCCAAAATCGCCTTTCCGCAAATCGGCTTTCCACTTGACATATTTCGCGCTTTTGATATCTTTGATGGCCTTCGTAGCGTCTGTGTGCTCAGCACCTGATTTTGGCGGACGTAGCTCAACTGGATAGAGCACCTGACTACGGATCAGACGGTTCCGGGTTCGAATCCTGGCGTCCGCACCACACGCGGAAAGGGTTGCATCGAAAGGTGTAACCCTTTCTTAATGACACTTGTTATCAACGAGGAGAATATCCCAATGACGCGCATTTTGCAAAACACCTTGTTCGTCCTGATCGCGGTTTTCTCGGGCATCCAATCGGTCGCCGCCACAGAGATTCCCCGTGCGGACCCCGCGGAAGTCGGGATTTCCGCAGAACGCCTTGGGAAAATCCAACCCGCGATGCAGGCCCTTGTCGATTCCGGGAAATTCGCGGGCATTTTGACGCTCGTTGCCCGAAAAGGCAAAATCGTCCATTTCGAGACCGTGGGGTTCAAGGACCTCGCATCGTCCAAGCCCATGACCGAGGACGCCCTGTTTCGCATCTATTCCATGACCAAGCCCGTCACCAGCGTCGCGATTATGATGCTCTACGAAGATGGCAAACTCAACTTGGACGATCCGGTGTCCAAGTTCATCCCGGAATTTGCGAAAACAAAAGTCTATGCAGGCGGCGGGTCGCAAAACCCAATGCTCGCGCCGCTCAAACGCGCCATCGCCATTTCGGACTTGCTTTCGCACACCTCCGGATTGACCTACGGCAACTTTGGGCAAACGCCCGTGGATACGCTCTACCGCGCTGCAAACCTGTTTTCGTCCCCATCAAACGCGGCATTTGCCCGAAAGGTCGCGCGCCTTCCCCTGCGCTTTCAGCCCGGCACCCGTTGGCTGTACGGCGTATCGACCGATATCCTCGGTCGCGTGGTCGAGGTCGCCTCGGGCATGTCCTTGGGCGAATTTTTCTCGCAACGCATTTTCGCGCCTTTGGACATGTTCGACACGGGTTTTTACGTGCCCGAAGAAAAGCGCGCCCGCTTGGCAACGCTTTATCGGAAAAGGGATGGCAAACTCGAACCGCGCAATACGCAGAGCAATACGCGGCCCGGCGCGTGGGAATCCGGCGGTGGCGGGTTGGTGAGCACGGCACGCGATTATCTCCGCTTTGCCCAAATGTTGCACAATGGCGGGGAATTGTACGGTACGCGCATTTTGAAACCCGAAACCGTCCGCCTCATGACCGCCAATCACCTGCCCGAGACCGCGCCCTATCGCCACCGGCAGCGCAAGAGCGATGGGTTCGGCTATGGGTTCGCCGTCATCGTCGATGAAACCGAGACCGACTGGGTGGATCATAACGGGACGTATTATTGGTCGGGCATTGCCAAAACCCATTTCTGGATCGATCCGCAAAACGAGATGATTTCAATGGTGTGGACGCAACTGCGCGGGGCGGGCAATGTCACGCGACATTTTCAACCGCTGGTCTATGATGCCCTCGAGACGGCCTTGACAAAATAATCGGTCTTTGTTAGGTTCTTGCCATCGCATTTGGGTGACCCCGTCGTTCAGTGGCCTAGGACACCAGACTCTCACTCTGGAGACGGGGGTTCGACTCCCCTCGGGGTCACCAAAAAAAGGGCGTAGGGGCATCCATCCTTACGGCCTTTTTTCATTTCAAACCCAAACTCGCGCCCGGTAAGAAAATAGTAGCGCGAAGCCGACCGGGCTGGTTATACTGCTTTCTGATGGCGGACTCTGGCGGACGATGATCGCCACTGCTTGGAACGCTGTCAAAAATTAGAGAAATTCTGCCCGATGTTGCAGGAAAATGATTTGAAAGGAGCGAGAACGATGTCTGTTTTGAGTCAGCGGGATCGGGATTTTTGGCACGAGAACGGGTACGTGGTGATTCACGACGCCGTGCCGCAGGAGAATCTGGATGCGATGGTGGATGCGATCTGGGCGTTCTTGGATATGGATCCCCGCAATATAGAGGATTGGTACAAGTACAAACCCTATACGCGAGGCAATCCATGTTCGATGATCTCCGCGTCCGGGATGGTGGAAATCTATCAGCACCAAGCCCTGTGGGACAACCGGCAATATCCCAAAGTGCATCGGGCGTTTTCCGAGATTTGGGGCACGGAAAAGTTGTGGGTGTCGCTGGACCGCGCGAACATGAAGCCGCCGTCACGGCCGGACAAACCCGATTGGCAAAACGAGGGGATGATCCACTGGGACACGGATACATCCGTGCCCAACGTGCCGTTTGGGGTGCAAGGAGTGTTGTATTTGACGGAGACGTCAGCGGATCAAGGCGGGTTTCAATGCGTGCCGGGGTTCCATAATTATTTTGAAGAGTGGCTTGAGACCCAGCCGGTAGACCGCGATCCGCGGCGTCCGAATTTGGATGGCATGGAGGTGAAGTCCATTCCGGGCAAAGCCGGGGATTTGCTGATCTGGCATCGGTTGCTCGCCCACGGCAATGGGCACAACCGCTCGGACAGGCCCCGCTTGGCGCAATACATCACCATGTCGCCCGCAGAAGGCCGCGGCGAGGCCGAGCGACAAGAGCGCGTGCAGGCATGGCGAGAATGCAGGCCCACGCCGCGCTGGCCGGGCGATCCGAGGGATTGGGAACACAAAACCCAGCAACCCGCGCAGTTGACCGCATTGGGCGAAAAGTTGCTGGGCCTGACCGCGTGGGATTGAGTATCCGCAGATGAACAGAAAGGCAACTCGCCCGGCCGAAGGCGAAATGCTTTCAGATCCGCCCAAAGCGCTAACGCTTGTTTTGCTGACCGCTGACCGCGTGGCAGTGATTGGAGAATGGCAATGGATTTGGGATTGCGAGAAAAACGCGCCATCGTGACCGGTGGCAGTCAGGGCATTGGCCGGTGTTGCGCCTTGGCATTGGCGCGGGAAGGAGTGCGCGTGTGTATTGCTGCACGCACGCGGGCAACATTGGATTCGGTGGTCGCCGAGATCGACGCGGCAGGTGGCGAAGGGCATGCGGTTGCAATCGATCTGACCGTGCGCGAAAATTGCGACGCGGTCGTGGATGAGACAGTGCGCGCATTTGGCGGCGTGGATATTTTGGTCAACAATGTGGGGGCCGCGCGCAATGCCGATATTTTGCACTTGGACGCCGCGCACATCAGCGAGGCATTGCAGTTGAAAACGTATAGCTACTTGCGGATGGCGCAGCGCGTGATTCCGCTGATGCGGGCAAATGGCTGGGGGCGCATCGTCAATATCGCGGGCGGCGCAGGCACGAGCCCCACGCGCAACAATATCCCCACCGGGGCCGCCAACATCACCATTTTGAACATGACGCGAGCGTTGTCCGATGCGGTATCAGGCGATGGCATTTTGGTGAACGCGGTTTGCCCTGGCCTGACCAATACCCCGCGAGCGCGCGCACAGCAACGACCGCGTGCAGACCGCGAGGGCCGCGATGTCGAAGCCGTGCTCGACGAGTTGGGCGCGGCATTGCCCGCCGGGCGCATGGCCGAACCCGAAGAGATCGCAAATGTCGTGGCATTTTTGTCGTCCGAGCCGTGTTCTTACGTGTTCGGCAGTTCGATCTACATGGACGGCGGCACCCGCCGAAGCACGCCGTAGTTTGAGGATTGAAGTTATGGCGATCTATCGCAAGCGTCTCTTCGCCTCGGTTCGAGACCGAAAAAAAAGCCCTCCTGTTTTGCAGAAGGGCTTCAATTTTTGTTCTGTTCGTCAGATTTTACGACCCGATGCCGCGCAAAATCAGGCCAGCCAAAACGATAAACATCGTGACTTGGATGCCGATCACCCATCGCAACGTAGCCCGCAGATCCCGAATTTCTGCGCGAACATCCGCAATTTCTGCGCGAACTTCAGTGCGGAGATCGTCAATGCGCCTATTCACTTCGTCAATGCGCTTATCCACGCCATCAATACGCCTGTTCACATCGTCAATGCGCTTGTTCACATCGTCAATGCGCCTGTTCACATCGTCAACGCGCTTGTTCATCTGCACCATTTCACCGCGTAACTCTGCAAGTCCAATGCGTTGATCCAATTCTCGATCTGCCATTTCAACCTCCTTTGTCGATGCCTTTCCAAAACGAACACGACAAATATAAACGCGAGCGCGACCAAAGTCAAACGATAACAGCGCGAGAATTGGCTATGTGGATTTTTTGCGAAAAAGAAAACCGAATCGGTCAGGGATGTGTCTATATTGTGTAGAAGTGCAAAAAGTCACTAGACGCTTGCTTTCGCAGGAATGATATTAGATACTTGATTGTTTAAGCGGCGGAAGGGACAGGCGGGGACTGACCACTGACCACTGACCACATGACCACTGACCACTGACCACATGACCACATGACCAACAAACAAACAAAATCCTCCCTCCTCCCCCGCATCTCCATCATGCGGCCCGTCACCGTGACCATGTGTTTGGTCGGGCTGATGGTGATTGGGTTGGTGGCGTATTGGCGCATTCCCATTCAGGCGTGGGCGTCGGGCAATGACTGGAACCGGTTTTGGGTGGATGTGGCGCAGGAAAATGCGTCCGTGCAAGAGCGGTTTCACACCATCGCATTGCCGATGGAACGGCACATGCGAACCGTGCGCGAACTCAGCGATATTTACGCTTTTGCCGGCAACCCGTGGGCCGGGGTCGAGCTCAAGTTTCACCGCGGCACAGACATGCGCGATGCATACACGCGCGTGGCAGACCGGTTGGAGCATGCCAAACTCGATTTGCCCGAAGAAGTGCGCGATAGAATCAAGGTGTATTCGTGGAATCAGGAAACCGATTCCGAGGTGATCTGGACGGGCCTGTCCATCCCAGAGGAGATTGCGGACAAGGAACAATGGGTGCAAACCCATGTGATCGATCCCATCGAACGGATCGACGGCGTGGCAAAGACCAGCATCTGGGGGTTTGAGGACAAGGAAGTGTTGATCTTGGTGGATCAAGAGCGCATGCGGACGCACGGCATCGAGACGCATGAACTCGTGGCATCCTTGCAACAGGACAATTTTTCCCTGTCTGCCGGGCACATCCGCGAAGGCGGGAAGCGGTTGTACGTGCGGTCATTGGCGCATTATCAAAGCCTAACGGAAATCGAAACCATCGCCGTGCAAAGCCGGCACAGCACCGCGCAGGTGCGCCTCAAAGACGTGGCCGACGTGGTGTACGCGGCACCGCCCCGAGACCGGGTGTGGCGCGTGGATGGGCAACGCAATTTGGGCTTGGATGTGTACAAAGAATCCGGCGAGAACATCGTGGATCTGTGCAAACGAGTCGTGGGCGAGATGGCGCGCATCGAAGCCACTACCCCGGCCGCGTTCCGCTTGTTTTACAGCGAGGGCAAGTTGATCGAAGACTCGATGGACAATTTGAAAGTCACGGGTTTGTGGGGCGGGTTGTTCGCCGCGCTGGTGTTGTTGTTCTTTTTGCGCGCCGTGCGGATGACCGCGCTGATCACCTTGTCCATTCCCCTGTGCGTGATGCTGACCGTGACCGTGCTCTATTTTATGGGCTGGTCCCTCAATTTGCTGACGATGATGGGCTTGATGGTGGGCGTGGGCATGGTGGTCGATAATGCGATAGTGATCGTGGAGAACATCTACCGGTTGCGGGCCTCGGGCGAAGATGCGCGCCGGGCGTCTATTTACGGCGCGAGCGAAGTGGGGCTGGCGATCACGATGGCAACCCTGACCACCGTGGTGGTCTTCTTGCCGATGATGTTGATGAACGACAGCTTTGACATGAAATTCTTGTTGTCGAAAATCGGGATGCCCGTGGTGTTCGCGCTGGTGGCGTCTTTGTTCGTCGCGCTGTTGTTCATCCCCCTGGCCGCACAGCGGTTTGGCGATGTGGTCGTGCGCGCCGACCCGAAGTCCATCGCAGTTGCGCGTAGCCTGTACGGGCGTTGCCTGAACTGGGCCATTCACCACCGCAGGGATGCGTTTTTGATCGCGCTCCTGTTGTTCGCCACCATCGTCTTTCCCATAGAGAAGGTGAAGAAAACGGATAAGATGAGTTTTTCCTCGAACCGCGTGACCATTCGCATGTACGGCCCCAACAATTTTTCATTGGAAGAAATGGACAAAATTGCGCGCGACCTCGAAAATTACGTGAATGAACGCCGCGACCGGTACAAAATCAAAAATGTCATGACGTACTTCCGGCGCGGGTACATCAATTTGCGGATGAATCTCGAAGAAGACCCGCATCGAGCGTGGTGGTACGCGGTGTATCGCTGGGCGCGCAAGGGCATCGGCTTTCCCGTGGCGCAGTGGATGACGCGCAAAGCGATCATCGACGAACTCAACCGGGACGTGCCGCGCTACGTGGGCTTTCGCGTGTCCGTGGAATCGCGCAGTTCCGGCGGGCGCGATCCCTACGTGAGCGTGTATTTGTACGGGCCGGATTTTGAAAAATTGGAAGACATGCTCGGGGAGGTGGAACGCCGGTTGCAGCAAATCCCGGCCGTGACGAGTTTGCAGAGCGACTTGGAATTTGGCAAAGACGAGATCCGCATCCGCATCAACCGCGTACAGGCGAAAAAACACGGGATTCCCGCAGAGCGGATCAGCCGCACCCTGGCGTACCAACTGCGCGGGGCCACCTTGCCGCGGTTTCAGACGGACGACCACGAGGTGGACGTGCAACTGATTTTGGACGAATCGGACCGGCAATCGCTGGTGCAGTTGAAGAATTTTACGTTTGTAACCGATGCGGGCGAAAAATTGCCCTTGTCGAGTTTTGCGACCTTTGAAATCACCAAGGGGCCGAGCCATATTTTCAGGCACAATGGGCGCAACCGGTTGCGCGTGCGCGTCTATACCACCAAGGCCGATATCGACGGGATGTATCGAGAGATCGACGACGCGATGGATGGGTTCACCCTGCCGCGAGGGTACGAGTGGAACAAGGGCGAGCGGCATTCGGAATACAGCCGGGAAAGTCAGGCCATGACTTTCGCCATTGTGATGGCGATTACATTTGTGTTTTTGCTGATGGGCGTGTTGTTCGAGTCGGTCATTTTGCCCTTTGCCGTGATTTTTGCCATTCCATTTTCGTTTTTGGGCGTGTACTGGGGCTTGTGGCTGACGGGCACGACAATGGATTTTATGGCCAATGTAGGCGCGATAGTGCTGATCGGGGTGGTGGTCAACAACGCGATAGTGCTGGTCGATATGATCAACCGCTCGCGCCTATCGGGTATGGATCGCACCGAGGCGATTAGGGCGGCCGGTCACAATCGCTTTCGGCCCATTTTGATGACGACCTGCACGACCGTGTTCGGCTTGTTTCCGATGGCGATTGGCAGCAGCACGATGATGGGCATGCCCTACGCGCCACTGGGCATTACCATGATGGGCGGGTTGATTGTATCAACGGCTCTGACCCTGTTTGTGATTCCCCTGTTCTACATTTTGTTGGACGATTTGCGCGGCGCACTCAAACGGATTGCCGCGCTGAGTTTCCAAAGGTCCACCCGCTGGACAGACGACGCCCAAACAGCGGATTGATCCATAAATCGGAAGATAAAGGCTCTGATTCGGTTCATGGTACGCGACAAAACGCACAGGCACCAAAAAATCGCCCCATCCGAGGTCGCACAAGCGATTTCAGATGGGGCTTTTTATTTTTTTTAGCAATCGGCTTTCAGGGGATGACTAAGGTTTTATGCACATTGGAAAAAGACCCCGCATCGTCAAATTGCGGTTTGATAACGATCTCGCCTTTCGGGTTGATATACCCATCCTTGCCACCGATGTTCACCCACGCCAACCCTTCTGAAAACCACCCCGCCCAGTCAAATTGCAGTTTGATAACGATCTCGCCTTTCGGGTTGATATACCCCCACTTAGCACCGTTTCTCACACGCGCCAACCCTTCTGAAAAAGGCCATGCCCAGTCAAATTGCGGCTCGATAACGATCTCGCCTTTCGGATTGATATACCCCTCCTTGCCACCGATTTTCACACCCGCCAACCCTTCTGAAAAAGGCCACGCACGGTCAAATTGCGGCTCGATAACGATCTCGCCTTTCAGGTTGATATACCCCCACTTGTCACCGCTTTCCACCAGTGCCAACCCTTCTGAAGAAAACTCCGCAGAGTCAAGTGGTTTGATAACGATCTCGCCTTGCGGGTTGATATACCCATACTTGTCACCGAATCTCAGAAGGAACTCGACCCGATTCACGGAAGTGAAATGATTGAGATACCCATACTTGTCACCGCTTCTCACACGCGCCAACCCTTTTGAAAAAGGCCACGCATAGTCAAATTGCGGGTTGATAACGATCTTCCCTTTCCGGTTGATATACCCATACTTGCTACGGAAGAAGTCACCGATTTTCATCTGCGCCAACCCTTCGGAAAAAGACCCCGGTCGATTGTCAAATTGCGGTTTGATAACGATCTCGCCTTTCGGGTTGATATACCCCCACTTATCACCGATTTTCACACGCGCCAATCCTTCGGAAAAAGACCCCGCATCGTCAAATTGCAATTTGATAACGATCTCGCCTTTCGGGTTGATATACCCCCACTTATCACCGATTTTCACGCACGCCAATACTTTTTTTTCAGAATCAGAACACGAAACGAGGAGTGTTGCGAGCATCAGGATGTATGACAGGTTCTTCATGGCGTGCCTCCCTTTTTTGCGATAGGCGTTTGTCCCGTTGAAACCGGGATGGCATGCGGTTGCGGTGAATTTATGGCGGGTTGCGGTGGTGTCAATGGGTATTTCCCGTGGAATATCGCGGTTGATTTTTTTGTGTTTTCACTTTTCATTTTTTCGTTTATTGATACACTTCTGCGGTTTGGGGAAAATAGCGTTCAGCCCCCGCCGCGTCGCTAAGTGCGAGGACAGGCACGAGGGCCTGTCCCTACGGAGATGGGACAGGTCAGTTTATACTTCCAAAGGAGGTTGTAATGTCGAGGCGTTGTGCGATGGTATTGATGCTCGCCCTGTTGTGGGGATGTGGGGGCGAGCGCGTGATGCAGTCAGGCGAGCAGGAGCAGGTCGGGCGGCCCTTGGGCAAAGTGGCTGTGGGACAGAGCACCGCGCCCCAAGCGGTGGTGGTGGCGACTTTGCGCCGAGATGATCGGCCCGTGACCGGTGTGACAGTCGAATTTTCGCGTTCTATCGCGGGGCAGGCCGCGTCGTATCAGTGGTCGGGGATGACCGATGAGGAGGGACAGACGCGGGTGGAGATCGCGTCGGGCGATGTGACGGGTTATTATCTCGCACGCGCAACGCTGGATGGGCGCGAGATCGGCGCGTGGACGAGCATTCCGATCAACCGCGGCTACGAGGCGCGTCTCGATTTGCCCATTGACGGAAAGGCGCGGGTGAGGCGGTCAACGCCATTGACCCTTAAAATCGGCGTTCTCTATACCGCGCTTTCCCGAAGCAATACGTTGAGAGGCGCGGAGTTGGCGGCGATGCAAATGAACGAAGCGGGCGGGGTGCGCGGCGTGCCGATAGAGCTCATCCCCCGCGGCGGCCTGACCACCCCCGAATACGCCGCAGAGGCCGCAGAAGAATTGATTGCCCAACGGGAAGTCATGGCACTCGTCGGCCCCAACCGCTCGGGGCATGCCGTGGCGGTCGCGGCAGTCGCGCAAGCGCACGGGGTTCCGATGATGACCACCACGGCCACCAATCCCACGGTCACAGCAGCGGGCGACTTCGTGTTTATGGCGGCATTTACAGACGACTTTCAGGGCAGGGTGATGGCGCAGTTTGCCGCCCGAGAGTTGGGGGCGGAATCCGCGGCGATCATCGCCCAAGAAGGCGCGATCTATTCAGAGGGATTGGCGCGAACCTTCGCCGACAATTTTAATGCCTCTGGCGGCGCGCTCGTGGCGCGGGAATTTTACATGGATGCGGATACCACCTTCACCGCGCAATTGACCGCCATAGCCCAAGCCGCGCCGGATGTGGTCTTTTTGTCGGGCTTTTTCCCCGAGATACCGCTCGTCATTGGACAAGCCAAACGAGACATCGACCTCCTGGCGACCTTTCTCGGCGGCGATAGCTGGGACAACGCGATCTTGCTTACCATGAATAGGGCTACGTTCGACGGGAGTTTTTTCAGCGGTCACTTTTCATCTCAAGTCGGCCCGGACGATTTGAGCGAAGAAGCCTATCGGTTTATCGACGCCTATACCGCTGTGTTTGGCGTCGCGCCCCCTGGGGGCGCTGCGATGGGCTACGACGCCCTGCGCTTGGTGGTTCAGGCGATGTGTCGCACAGAGGACTTGACGCCCGACGCGATCCGCGATCAAATCGCGGCGACCCAAAACTACAGCGGCGCGACGATGATCGCTCGCTACAACGAAAACCGCCATCCGACCAAGAGCGCGGTTATCAATCGCATCGTCAATGGAAAGGTCGAGTTTTACAAATTGATCAATCCGTAGTGTTGTGCCCATAACCCCAAGGCCAACCTCTATGCCTCCAAACGAAGCCCTATCCCTCATTGCCGATGAACTCCGCGCTCTTGCCAACAGGGGTTTGTTCTACACAGAAAATATTCACGACCGAGAACGCTACAAAAAAATTCTCTCGATCAGTGCCCGAATGATCAGCGTGCTCACCCGCCACAATGCCGACGAAATTTTGGCACTCTACCGCGACGACATAACCCATGTCTGTCCCTTCTTGGGCGTGGAAGCCGCTGTTTTTAGGGGGGATAGCATCATGCTCATCAAACGCCACGACGACGGGTTGTGGGCCTTGCCCGGCGGCCTTGTCGATGTCGGCGAATCTTGGGCCGAAGCAGCACGGCGCGAACTCTACGAAGAAACCCGCCTCAAAGGAACCGCCACCCAACTGCTCGCCATCTTCGATTCGAGAAAATGGAAAAGCCGAAACAACCTGCATCTCTACAATGCAGTCTTTGAGATGAGGTGCGAAAATCTCAACCCCGAAATAACATGGGAAGCGACCGCAATCGACTTTTATAGCGAAAACAAATTGCCATCGCTTTCACGAGGGCACGATCTCCGCGTGCCCTTCCTCTTAAAAATGCGCCGAGAAAAGACGCCATTGCCCTATTTTGACACGTAAAAAAGGTGAGAGGTGAGAGGCAAGACGGGAGAAGACCTACACTCACTGCTCACCTTTGAACTGTCTATCGCCAGTTGTATCCCGCTCGTGCTTTTGAACTGTCTGTCGCCAGTTATACCCCGCTCGTGCCTTTGAACTGTCTATCGCCAGTTATACCCCGCTCGTGCCTTTTGTGCCTTTTGTGGCTAAACTTCCTTTTTCAGTGAGATGACGCAATGACCCGATTTGAACTCGCACGCCGCATTTATCAGACTTCTCATCTGACCGGGCAATTCACCCTGCGGTCAGGCGCGATTGCAACGGAGTACTTCGACAAGTACCAGTTTGAAACCGATCCCGAACTCCTCCGCGAAATCGCCGCGCACCTTCAGCCCCTCATTCCCGACGAGACGGACGTGCTCGCAGGGCTTGAACTCGGCGGCGTGCCTCTCGCAACGATGCTCTCTCAACTTTGCGGCCTGCCCGCCTGTTTTGTGCGAAAAGAAGCCAAAACCTACGGCACTTGCAAACTCGCCGAAGGGGGCGACATCGCGGGCAAACGCCTTTTGATCGTGGAGGATGTGGTCACATCCGGCGGGCAAATCGCCCTTTCCACGCAAGACCTTCGCACCCTCGGCGCGCGGGTTTCGCACGCCTTATGCGTGATTGACCGCGAATCGGGCGGCGCGGAGAATCTCGCCAAAGCGGGTGTTGAATTGCACGCGCTGTTTCGGATGGGCGAACTCAAATGACGCCATTCCAAACCCTCACGCGATCCCTATCGGCTCACCGACCCCATACCCGTTCGGAACCGGAGAAGACGCAGGCGGCTGTCGCTGCGATTTTCCACCTGCGCCCGGATGATCTCTATCTCCTCTTCATCGAGCGCGCCGCGCATCCGACCGATCCGTGGTCGGGCCACATCGCCTTTCCCGGCGGCACAGCAGAACCCTGTGACCGCGACCTCAAACACACGGCAGAGCGCGAGACCCGCGAGGAACTCGGTCTCGAGTTGCATGGCGCGCAATACCTCGGGCGGTTGGACGATGTGACGGGCGCGACCCTGCCCATCCAAGTGGCTTGTTTTGCGTATGCCATCCGCCGAGGCGTGGTGGTCGCGCCCAATGCAGAGATCCGCGATGTTTTTTGGACGCCGTTTGCACATTTGACCGATCCCCGCCGCAGGCAAGTGCTCGACCTCGAAGGCTGGCGCGACATGCCCGCGCTCGATCTGCTCGGCCCCAACCGCCCGGCGCTGTGGGGCCTCACCTATCGCCTGGTCGCGCAACTGCTGGAATTTGCAGGCATCGCCCTGCCGCAAAGGCGTGAAAGATGAGACGCCATCTACGAAAACGGAATCGCCGAAGGCGAGCACGTCCGCATCGCGATTGGCGATGAGATATTTTGAAACTCACCTCTTGTATCTTTGGGCGAGCACGGGGGCACCATCTCTACACAAATCGCTCACCTTTGAACTGTCTATCGCCAGTTGTACCCCGCTCGTGCCTTTGAACTGTCTATCGCCAGTTGTACCCCGCTTGTGCCTTTTGTGCCTTTTGTGGCTAAACTCGCGACGGTCTTTCCAATAAAGAGATCGATGAAATCGAACACATCGCGCTCAACCGCAGGAATTTTTATCCGAGAACAACATGATTACGCGAGAGATTACACCTTGCTTGGTCGAGCTTTTCGGCAAGTATCCCTTTGTCACAGTGACCGGGCCGCGTCAGTCTGGGAAGACCACGCTTTGCCGGGCCGCGTTTCCCCATCTCCAGTACGCCAACTTGGAAGCGCCCGACCTGCGGGAATTTGCCGAATCCGATCCCCGCGGCTTTCTCGCGCAACTCGGCGGTGGTGCCATCTTGGACGAGATCCAGCGCGTGCCCATTCTCTTGTCCTACCTGCAAGTCCTCGCAGACGAACAGCGCGAAAACGGCCTTTTCGTGCTCACGGGCAGCGAGCAATTCAGGCTCTCCGATGCGATCAACCAATCGCTGGCCGGGCGCACTGCACTGCTCCGCCTGTTGCCCTTTTCTTTGGATGAACGGCGACAAACCGGCGCGAGTGACCGCATAGACGACATTTTGTACTCGGGTTGTTATCCGCGTATTCACGATCAAAAACTCGAACCGCGTCAAGCCCTCGGCGATTACTTTGAAACGTATGTGGAGCGCGATGTGCGCCAAATTGGAGAGATTCGCAACTTGTCTAACTTTCGCCGGTTTGTGCGCTTGTGCGCCGGGCGCGTGGGGCAACTCGCCAATCTCTCTGCTTTGGGCGCGGACGCCGGCGTTTCGCACCCCACAGCGCGGCACTGGCTGACGGTTTTGGAAGCGAGTTACGTGGTCTTCCTACTCCCGCCGTTTTACGCCAATATACGCAAGCGGTTGGTCAAGTCCCCCAAGCTCTATTTTTACGACGTGGGGCTGGCGAGTTACCTCATCGGCATCGAGCACGCCGGGCAACTTGCCACCCATCCGCTTCGCGGCGCGCTGTTTGAGAATGCGGTCATCGTGGAGGCACTCAAACACCGGTTCAACCGGGGCTATCGGTCCAACCTGTCATTTTTCCGAGACGCCCGGGGATTGGAATGCGACCTTTTGTACGAAAATGGCAATGGCATCGGCGCAATCGAGATCAAAGCCAGCGCGACGGTTGCCTCAGACGATGCCCTCAACCGCATTGCACGGGTGTTGCCGCAAATCTCGGGCAAAGTGGTCGTCTGTGGGGGCGCGAAACGGCACTCCCGCCGCGATGTCGTACCCCTGGCCGGATTGAGGGTCGTGCTGGAGCGGTTTGAGCGTTCCGCGATGCGTTGATGGGGTCAGCGTGCGTTTTTCACCTTTTTTGGAGAGGATACCATGGCACTGAAAGTTGGCGTTGTCGGGATGGGCGGCATTGGCAATCGGCATGCGGCTTGTCACGCAACAGACGATCTCGCAGACCTCGTCGCGGTGTGCGATGTGGTCGAAGCATCCGCAGACAGGGCCGCTGCGCGACACGGCGTTAAGGCGTATTACAGCCTCAAAGACATGGTCGAGAACGAAGACTTGGATATTGTCGACGTGACGACCGGGGGCAATGAGAACGGCAGTTGGCACTGCGAACCCACTATGGAAGCACTCGCGGCAGGCAAACACGTTTTGTGCGAGAAACCCCTGTCCAACGACATTGACGAAGCCCGGGAGATGGTCGCCTATGCCGCAGAACAAAACCGCTACCTCGGCTGCAATCTCAACCATCACTTCTCGCAACCCGCGGACAAAGCGCGGGAATATCTCGCCGCGGGCATGGTGGGCGAACAGATTTATTGCATCCACAAAATGGGCTTTGCGGGCGGCGAAGCGACCTATCGGCCCAACAAGGGGCCGAAATCCTGGGGCCATCCCTATTTTCACGTCAAAGCCTTTCTCACGCATCCCTTCAGCGTGATGCGCGAGTTTTGCGGCGACATCACGCATGTGCAGGCGTTTTTTGACCGGCCGAGTTTTCGCAAGCAAGCGGGCGATCTCATGATTTCCCTCAACAGCATCCATGTGCGGTTTGAAAGCGGCGCGATGGGCTATTTGCTCAGCCAGCGCGGAGACACCACGTTTGGCATGGGCGGGTGGTGGAGCGTTGAAGTGGGCGGTACGCGCGGCACATTTTGTATTGAGAACTGCGTGGAAAAAATCACCTTTTGGCCCGCGCCCGGCACGGTAGCCAATCCGGAAGACATGTCGCACGGCACTGCGGCCGGCCCTGTTGTCGATGATTCGGGAATTGCGGATTTTAGTTCCACATTCCCAAATCGCATCCACGCATTTCTCGAAGACGTCGTCCGTGGCGTACCCCGCGAAGACCTCCGCGCCTCCGGACGCGATGCCCTCGCCGCACTCGAATACACCTGGGCGGCGATAGAATCCTACGAAAACGGCGGCGTACTCGTCACGCCCAATCCCCTGCCCTTGCTCAAACGCGACCCCAGGGCATAAAAAAATCGGGGCATGTCGCGCATGTCCCGATTTTTTATTTAGCAAATTGGTACCTACCCCCCTGGCCCCGTTATTCGCTTCGCTCATTGTAGGCTACGCCTGTGCCTGCGAAGAAGGGGGGAATGGCGAGAGGTTTTGCGAGGGATTGCGCGAGAGGGGGTTGGATTTCATGGCATTATCCATTCGGTCAAAGCCATCAGAACAGCTAGGGATACAAACCTTCAAGAAAGCCCTGCGCTCCCCCTTTCCTCGTAGGAAAGGGGGCCGGGGGGATAGGGCTATGGCGGCGGGTAGTGCGAAGGACACAGCGGAGTGGGAACGATGAAGCGGTGGTGGGGATGTGTGGGGTAATCCGCGCAATCCGCGCAATCCGTTTAATCCGCGATTCAGACGCGGCGGGATGGCGAGGTGAGGCCGCACGGGCGGTTGAGTGGAGTGGCCTACCCCTGGGCGTCCAACACGCGCTGAAAGTCCGCCCTAAACATCTCTCTGGTCGCCTCAAATTCGGGTATTGATGTTTTTCCATCCAGACTGAGTTCAGACAGGATGCGCCCCGTGAGCGGGCCGAACTTGAACCCGTGCCCAGAAAAGCCCGCGCCAATAACCACATGGGGATTGTCCGGGTGGACGTCCAAGATGAAATCCTCAGTGTCCGTATTGGTGTAAAGACACGTCTCCCAACCTACAAACCGCGCAACCGGCGGCACGAATTGTTCTTCGATGAACCGGCGAAGATCGTCAATGGCAACTTCGGGCATCTGCACCGGCACGTCGTCCGGATCGTCATCGACGCCGCTGACAATGTGTTTGGCGATCTTGATCCCATCCCGCCCAAATTGCGGCAACCCGTAATACCCCATATCGCCCCTGCCCAAAAGATAGCCCCAAACCGGGAACGCATCTCGTTCCCGCACTCCCGCAAGTCGAAAATAACCCACCGTCTGCCGCGCCACCGCAACGCGCGAGTTGAGAACCGGCAGAAGCCGCGCTGCCCAAGGGCCTGCCGTGACGATGAGACGCTCGGTTTCGAGATCGCCCACAGAGGTTTCGACGCGAATGGGATCGCGCGTCGGGTCGACGCGCTGAACCATCGCGTTTTCCCGGATGTCCACCCCCCGTTTGCGAATGAGGCGAATGAGCGATTGAATGGTCTGCGCGGCGGCGATGAGGCCGGCCGTGTGGTCGCAGAGAACGCCCGCGGCATTTTCAAACCGAAAGTGCGGAAAGCGTCTCCTGCCTTCTTCCGGGGTGAGTTGTTCCATGTCAACCCCGACATCTGCAACCGCTTGGGCATAGCTTTTGTATTTCCCATTCGGCGGACCGAAAAAGCAACCGGGCGTGGGATAGACGAGTTGTCTGCCCGAGTCGCGTTCGAGTTGCGGCCATGCCTCGTTGTGCGCGATTTGCATCAGACGCACGTAATGCGCGTTCACGTACGCGCTGCGCGTAATGCGCGAGTGCCCGTGCGAACTGCCCCTGTCGTGACCGAGTGCAAATTGTTCAAGCAGGCCAATACCGCGTACGTTCTGCCGCGAGAGATGATAGCAAGTGCTCAAGCCATTGATGCCCGCGCCGATGACGAGGGTGTGGTAAGTAGAAGACATGATTGCGAAACTCCCAATGCGTTTCCAGCGTAAAATAATATCATACAGAGCGTTGTCCCAACTGCCATTCTGACGAACGCCAGCGTGCGGATCGGATCGCACATTAGGCGCGAAAATTTATATTTTGTTGTAAATGAAACAATTAGCCAAATTTTTGTTTTTTCGGCACGGATGTTGCATATACATGCACCATT
The DNA here is from genome assembly GCA_965204745.1 of Candidatus Latescibacterota bacterium. Taxonomy (GTDB): domain Bacteria; phylum Latescibacterota; class UBA2968; order UBA2968; family UBA2968; genus VXRD01. Next base: position 4,709,646 of record OZ242010.1, on the reverse strand, counting down.
GCGATAATACCCATCCATAGGAGTGTATGTCATGGCAGACCCCTTAACGAGCGTGAACGCAATCGAAGCGTATCGCATCCCCTCTGAATTGCCCATGCTGGTCACATCTGAAGTGGTGATTTACCCCCTGATGGCCGCGCCCTTGTTGTTGGAAGACGAGCGTGCAATCAAAGCCGCGCAAGACGCGATAGACGCCGGGCACAAAGTGATCGCCATTTTCGGAGAACTCAAAGCGAGCGATGCTGAAGAACGCGGGGAAGACGTGCGCCGCGAGTTTTTGTATCCCGTGGGCACTGCGATCTACATCGCGCGTTCCGCGCAAACACCCGACGGACGCATGCAGGTACTCGTGCAGGGCATGGCCCGCCTCGCCCTGATAGACGTGTTGCAGTCGCATCCCTTTCCCCTGGCCCAAGTCGAGAAAGTGACCTCTATCGTCGAGCAAAACACGGAATTGGAAGCCCTCGCCCGCAACGTATTCGGCCAGTTCAAAAAAGCCATAGCCCTCGCCCCCAACGTGCCCCGAGAAGTGGGCGCGGCCTTAGACGCCCTTTCCGAAATAACCCACAAAGCGGATTTTATCGCCTCACAACTCAACATCGGGTTTGAAGAACGACAAAAAATCCTGTCTGAGCGCGACCTGCATCGGCGCTTGGAAGCGATCAACCAGTCCTTAAACCGCGAAGTTGAAATATTGGAATTGCGGGAAAAGATCAGTTCGGAAGCCGCGGGGTCGATGGAAGATGCCCAAAAAGAGTATTTTCTGCGCCAACAACTGCGGGCCATTCGAGATGAACTCGGCGAAGGCGAAGACCTGGGGGCCGAACGAGAAGACCTGCGCGAAAAGGTCAAAGCCGCGGGCATGTCCGAAGAAGCACGCGCCGAAGCCGAGCGCGAACTCAATCGCATGGCGCGCATGCCCGAAGCCTCGGCAGAGTACACCGTATCGCGCACCTATCTGGACTGGTTGGTCGAACTCCCGTGGCAAAAGAAAACGGACGATCAGTTGGACGTGACAAAAGCCGAGCGCGTTTTGGATGCGGACCACTACGGGTTGGAAAAACCCAAAGAGCGCATTTTGGAATACCTGTCCGTGCGCCACTTAAAAAACGACATGCGCGGCCCCATTTTGTTGCTGGTCGGCCCGCCGGGCACGGGCAAAACCTCCCTGGGCAAATCCGTGGCCCGAGCACTCAGCCGCGAATTTGTGAGAATGTCCTTGGGGGGCGTGCGCGATGAATCGGAAATCCGCGGGCACCGCCGCACCTATATCGGCGCGTTGCCCGGGCGCATCATTCAGGGCTTGAGGCGCGCTGGCACGAAAAACCCGGTGTTTATGCTGGATGAAATCGACAAATTGGGCGCGGATTTTCGCGGCGACCCGTCGGCCGCCCTGTTGGAGGTTTTAGACCCCGCGCAAAACAACACCTTTGTGGATCACTACTTGGACGTCGCCTTTGACCTGTCAGAAGTCTTGTTTCTCGCGACGGCCAATTCCCTCCACACCATTCCCCCTGCGCTGATGGACAGGATGGAGGTGTTGGAGGTTTCGGGCTATACCGAAGTCGAAAAACTGGAGATCGCGCGCCGGTACCTGGTCAAACGGCAGATTTCAGAACACGGCTTGACCGCAAAAAACATGTCGTTCGACAAAGCCGCCCTGCAAGAGGTGATTCAGTACCACACCCGCGAGGCCGGCGTCCGCAACCTGGAGCGCGAGATCGCAACCATAGCGCGCAAAGTGGCGCGCAAATTCGCCCAGGGCCGCAAGCGGCGCGTGCGCGTACAACAAAAAAATGTGGCCGACTACTTGGGGCCACAAAAGTTCCGCTACGAAGTCGCCGAAGAAGATCACGAGGTCGGAGTCGCTGCCGGGCTGGCCGTAACCGCTGCCGGCGGCGATGTCCTGTTTGTCGAGGCGTCTGTCGTGCCCGGCAAGGGCGGGTTAAATCTGACCGGGCAGGTCGGCGATGTGATGAAAGAATCCGCGCATGCCGCACTGACCTACGTGCGGTCGCGCTGGCACGAACTGGACCTCAACGCGCAATTCAACGAGAAGGCGGATGTACACGTCCACGTACCCGCCGGCGCGGTGCCCAAGGATGGTCCCTCGGCCGGGATTACCATGGCGACCGTGCTGGCATCGGTATTCACCAACCGGCCCGTCCGCAAAGATGTGGCGATGACCGGCGAAATCACCTTGCGCGGCAAAGTGTTGCCTATCGGCGGCATCCGCGACAAAGTGTTGGCAGCACACCGAGCAGGCGCGAAAACCGTCATCTTGCCCGAAGCAAACCGCAAAGACACCCGCGAAATCCCCGACACCACGCGCAAGGACCTCAGACTAATATTCGCATCGCACATGGATCAAGTCCTCAAAACCGCCCTGATGAAACGCCCGCGCAAGCCGGCTATTCAAAATGCTCGATAAACTTGTGAAACACGGGTTCCGGCACATAGCGTTTCACCACATCTCGCCAGCCGTCAGGCCCGACCAAGCCCTTGATAAAACTGGAACTGATCTCGGCGATCTCGCGCGGGGGCATCAAAAAAATGGTGGTAATGCTGTTGTCGAGATCGCTGTTGATATAGCGCATCCTGCGTTCAAACTCATAATCGGTCTGCGTGCGAATGCCGCGCACGATATAATCCGCGCCAATGCCCCGCGCGTACGTGACGAGAAATTGATTCTCGTAGCTGGCGACGGTGACATTGTCGAACTGAGCCGTCGTTTCCTCTAGCAGGTCGAGCCGTTCTTTCAGGGAAAAAGTATAGTCCTTTTCCGGATTGATCCCAATGGCGACGACGAGTTGATCGAAAAGCCGAGCCGCCTGCTGAATAACCCACAGGTGGCCGTTGGTAACGGGATCAAAACTGGCGGCGTACACGGCTTTTTTCATGGAAATTCCCTTTCATGCGACATCCCGCAATGCCCAAGCGATAAGCCCAAACGCAATGAGTTGCGGGCGGCGGTCTTTGTCCAGCAAGTAGTGGATGGGCAAAACACCTTCGCCCGTTTGGGCATATACGTCATAAGAGCCGACGGGGAGATCCACGCGCCCATCCGGAACGAGCTTATGGTTGGGCCGAAAAAGGGAAAGGTCTTGCAACATGTCAAACGCCATCGAAACCGGGCGTCTCAACAAGAGATGCGGGAGCACCCAGTGGCTGAAAACCGGCCGCGTTGCGCGATATTGATACGCGCCATCTCGAGAGCGAATGCGCCCGGCTTCATTTGTCCAGCTTTCGCGCAATTCAGAAATCGGAATCGGATCCCCATCGGCATCAGCGCGATAGGTGTGCAGCGTCCAAAACTCGAGCGTGTCATCCGCGTTGCAAATCATCTCTGCATTAAAAAAGGTCGGTTCGCCGCCAATGCGGGTCCGTTGGTGGACGTGATACACCTGGCCCTGTTCCCGCCGAATGGTCAAAGAGCCATACACGCTGTTTGGGCACGGCGGCGGTTGGTTGGGCGCGAAGTTCCAGTTGAGGATATCGTAAGTCAGCGTGGCCTGATCGGCATCCGCTATCGCCTTTTGCACAGGCGCGAAATCCCCGAGAAAATCGCGGATGGGCTTGACGGCATAGGGGCCGGTAGAAGTGTCGATTGCCATAGTGTCATGCCTCATTGAGTACAGAGTGATACCAGTCGATGTATTCTCGATACAGGTTGCCGCGTCTCCCAGATCCACGACCGGTTTCCGGTTCGGGGTACAGTTCTATCTGCGAGATGTATTCGCGAAAATGCGCCCGGTGGCGCGCCACGATATCCGCATAGCGCGCTTCGCCAGCGAGATCCCGGGTTTCGAGCGGGTCGGCCTCGAGATCGTAGAGGCGCGTGTTTTCCTGTTCAATAATGCTTTTGTACCGCGCATCGCGCACCGCAACCGACAGAGGGCCGACAGAGGTCTCGCCGATGACGTAATCGCGCCACGGCGCGGCGCGCCCTTCAAAGATGGGCCGCCAAGAGCGCGCAATGGTCGTCTTGGGCAAGGGCGGCGCGCCGGCATAGTCGCATATTGTCGCGGCAATATCCACGCCCGAAATGAGGTGGTCCCCATTCCGCACGCCGCCGGGAATCTGTCCCGGCCACCACGCGAGGGTGGGCACGCGAAAGGCTTCTTCTTCGAGGAAGCCTTTGCTCGTCTTGCTGTGAAAGCCCAAGCCATCGCCGTGGTCAGACGCAAAAATCACGAGGGTATTCCCCGCGTAAGGCGATGCGCGCAGCGCGTCCATCACGCGACCGATTTCCGCATCGACCATTTCGACCATGCGGTAGTACTGGTAAATATAATACTGCCAGTCTCGGCGCGACCACTGGCGAACATTGGGCCGCCCGCGCTGCGCGTACTCGTCGTCAAAATTCCCGGGCAAAGGCGGTAACTCGCCTTCAATTTTCGGTGCAAACGCGTACTTGCCCGGGCCGCCGTGCGCCATAGCCGGAAAACAACAGTCGTGCGGGTTCAAAAATCCCACACTCAAAAAGAAGGGTTTGTCAGAGGCGCGGTTTTTCAGGTACGCAACCGCGGATCGGGCCACATTGCCATCGTTGAGTTCCCCCATGCCGTGCTGGGGTTGCAACACGTCAAAACTCGCGTGCAACTCGCGTCCCGTAACGTGCCACTTGCCCGTGTACACGCAATCGTAATTCTCGCGGCGCAACCACTGGCCGAGATCCGGAACATCGGGATCGATGGGATGGGCATTGACCACAACACCGTGTTCTTTGGACATGCGCCCCGTGTACCAACTCGCCCGAGACGGACAACACTGGGGCATGGCGCAATAGGCTTTGGTAAACGCATAGCCCTCCCGCACGAGCCGATCAATCGCAGGCGTATGCAAATGTTCGCACCCGAGCGCAGAAACCGCATCGGCGTGCATCTGATCGACGTGGATAAACAAAATATTAGGCGTCATAGCATCCTCGAAATCACTTGGCAATCGCGTGCGTTATTTCCTCGCGATAATAATCAGAGCAGAGAATGAAGACAAGAAAATCAAGCCCTGACGTTCCGCAGTTCAAAGAAGACATCCCAACAAGTGCTCTCGCAAAACCCCCTCCTATCAAGCCATAACGCACAGCGCGCAAGTCCGTCTCGCAACCAACATCCATCTAGCAATCCACTTTGCAGGCTGACGCATGTCGTTCTGTTACAAAAGCGTTTTGCGCTGTGCAAGCCCCTCGGCGTTTGAGAGCGGCATTTTTTGCTTACTTTTTTTGCTGTTGAAAAAAAGTAAGTCGCCGAAGGCATCGGAGGCAACCAATGAGGCTGTAGGACCAAACGCATTATTCATTCGCAAGTTGCCAATGATAGTTTTCACGCTGATTCGCTACTTTGCGATGAACGCGGGCAAGCTCTATCCTCGCGCTGACGCCGAAGCATCAGGCTGATCATAGCGCACATATCTGAGGCACTGACCTCGAAATTGCCGCGTTTTGCGCGGTGAATTTCAACGGAAAAATCCGGGCGGTTGACCAGTGTTTCCAGCAGATCTTTGACCATGCGATATGCTTCTTCTCGCGTATATCCCTGCGTCATCGCGTCGAGAATTGGGATTTCCGCAAGGCAAAATTTTCCGTTCCGATAAATTTTGCCTTGAAACCGCACGTCACTTCCTCCTTCACTCAGAACCGCAGGATAAACGCGGTCTCTTCTTCTGGCTTGGATTGCACGCGGATGTTGCCGCGATGCACGCGCATGAGCTGGCGGGACAGGGCAAGGCCAATGCCCGACCCATCGCGTTTGGTGGTGAAAAAGGGGATGAAGACGTGCTCTTGCACATCTTCCAAAATCCCGGGGCCATTGTCCCGCACGCGGATAATCACATGCCCGCGATCATCGAGGTGGGCCGTGAGATCCACGCGGGCATCGGGGCGACCTGCAAGGGCTTGCACCGCATTCCGCATCAAGTTGATCAACACCTGTTCCACGAGATCCGGATCCGCAGTGAGTTCGAGGGTTTGGGGGGTGATGGCCGTGTGAACGCCCACATTGTGCTCGTCGCATTCGGCCTGCATCAGAAAAACAACCCGGGCAAAGAGTTCGGCGATCTGAAAAATTTGAAAATCCGGGCGCGGGATGCGCGTGAGTTGGCGATAGGTTTCGACAAAGTGGAGCAGGCCCTCGCTGCGCGACTGAATGGTTTGCAGAGCCACATGAACATCGGACAGGGTTTCGGAATCGACTGCCGCGGCCCGCTCCGCATCCGGCAAGAGACCGCGCACCGTAGAGGCGAGCGAAGAAATCGGGGTGATGGAGTTCATGATTTCATGCGTCAAAACGCGGATGAGTTTTTGCCACGCCTCCATTTCCTGTTCTTCGAGTTCGCTCTGGATATTCTGAATCGACGCCAAAATAAACGATTCGCCCCGCATCCGAAGTTCCGTGGCATAGACGATGATCTGGAGCAATTCGTCCTCGTCCTGCACCTTGACCAGGGCCTTGTCGCCCGAGCGGAGTTTGAGCAATGTCTCGGCAAAGGGCTTGCTGATCCCTTCCAACTCGCGCACGTCGCGCAGATGGGGCCGGCGGAGCAAGCGTTGCGCCGCGCTGTTCACCAACTCCACGCGACCGTCGGGCGTGTAGCAAATCAGCCCGATGCCCACATGTTGCACGACGGTCTGGAGATACTGAAAATTTTCCTCTCTTTCCGCGCGCGTTTTGCGAAACGCATCCAAAACCTCATTAAAGGCATTTTTGAGATCCTCATAAGCCGACCCCAATCCGGCCCCGGTAAAAGACAGGGAAAAATCCTCATGCCGAATCGCCTGCAAAAAGCGCGCAAGGTCGCGGTCCGCACGCTCCACATAGTGGATGAGTGCCCATGCCTGATAGAGCGCGCACGCGCCGACCAAGATCACAGTGGCATGGTACTCGGTGGCAAAAAACAGGTAAAAGCAAAGGTAGATGGTGGCGCACAACAGGGCCACGCGCAACAGACAAATCAGGCGAAAGTTTTTATAGGCCATGTTTTTCCAGCCTGCGATAAAGCGCGCTGCGCGTGAGCCCGAGTTCGCGTGCAGCGTGGCTGATGTTCCCGTGGTGTTTTTCAATGGCTTTGCGAATCACGGTCTTTTCCACGCGCTGGAGATTGTAGTCGTCAAAGTGAATATCGCCGCCGCTCGCGCCGGGGTCAGAAACCCCGAGTGGAAAATCGGACGGTTGCAGCACGCCATTCTCATTCATGATCACGGCCCGTTCAATGGCGTGTTGCAATTCGCGGATGTTGCCCGGCCAGTTGTAATTTTTGAGGTGCTCAAATGCTGCGGGTTGAATGACAATGCCCGGTTTGTTGTATTTCCGACCGTGCGTTTCCAAAAACGCGGCGACGAGCGGGGGAATATCCTCAATGCGGTCGCGCAGGGGCGGCAGGTGGATTTCAACCGTGTTGATGCGATACAAGAGGTCTTGCCGGAACGCATTGCTGGCGACCATGTCGTGAATGGCCAGGTTGGTGGCGCAAATCAAGCGCACATCGATGGCAACCGTCCGGTTGCTCCCCAATCGAGTCACCGTGCGGTTTTCGAGCGCGGTGAGCAACTTGGCCTGAAGCGACAGCGAAAGATTGCCGATTTCATCCAAAAAAAGCGTGCCGCCCGACGCGATTTCAAACCGCCCTGCACGGTCTTTTTTTGCGTCGGTAAAGGCGCCCTTTTGGTGTCCAAAGAGTTCGCTTTCAAAAAGACTTTCGGGCACTGCGCCGAGATCGACGCGGATAAACGCCTCTGAGGCGCGGGCAGACCGGCGGTGCAAAGCGCGGGCAACGACATCTTTGCCGGTGCCGTTTTCACCCAAGATGAGCACATTGGCGTCCGTCGCCCCCACCTTTTGAATGGCATCAAACACCGCGCGCATGGCCTGCGACGTGCCGACCATGTCGGGAAATTGACCGTCGAGGTCCGCGCGGAGTTGTTCTCGTTGCACGCGCAACTGATCCACTTCGAGTTGGGTTCGGCGCAACCGCGCAGCAACGGAGAGCGTGGCGAGCAATTTTTCATTTTGCCAGGGCTTGAGCACAAAATCGGTCGCGCCTTCTTTGATGGCCTGCACCGCAGTTTCAACGCCGCCATACGCCGTGATGAGAATGACCACCGCCGCCGGATCGATTTCGAGAATGCGACTCAGCCAGTGAAACCCCTCTTTGCCCGACGTGGCGTCTCGCGCAAAATTCATGTCGAGTAAGATCACGTCATAGCTCTCATTTTGCAGCAGATGGGGAATCCGGTTGGGATCGGCCTCGGTATCCACGCGCTCGGCGTGCTGTTTGAGAAACAGTTGCGCGGCCAACAAAACATCGCGGTCGTCATCGACAATGAGAATTTTGTTGAAGGATTTCACGACAACCTCCGATAGTGCGTGCCCAACTCGTCCCCGCCCTGCCGGGTGCGTTAGCCCCGTCTTATCTCCTGCGGTTATCGCCCGCCATTGTCCTATGTACGCACAAGCCCTCGCATAGCCTGGCCCCGAACGATTCGTTCAGGGTCAGCATGCGAGGGCTTGTATCGTTAAGGGAAGCGCGTCAGATCTCCGCATCCAACACGCGCTGAAAGGCCGCCAGATCATCCGCTTGCACCGCCGCACGATGCAACCGCTTGAGCCGTTGCAAATCGTCGATGGTCGCAATGCGAGCGGCGAACTGACCGGCAACGACCACATCAAAGCGAATCTCCAACACGTCGAGGATGTCTTCAACCGCTCGTTCTCTGACTCCCTGCTCGATGCCGCGCTCGATTCCCTGCTCGATGCCGCGCTCGATTCCCTGCTCGATTCCCTGCTCGATTCCCTGCTCGATTCCCTGCTCAATGCCGCGCTCGATTCCCTGCTCGATTCCCTGCTCAATGCCGCGCTCGATTCCCTGCTCGATTCCCTGCTCAATGCCGCGCTCGATTCCCTGCTCGAGAAACTGTTCCTTGAACTGTTTCTCGAGGTACTGGGCAAACGATGACTCACGCATAATCGCGTCCATAAAACCCTCCTGTGAAAAAATTCGGTTGATGGTGGCAGGATCATACGCCAACCCACTCAAGACCGCCAAGCTACCCAAATAATTCGCCTTGTCTGCCTCATCCAACGAAACCGAATCGCCCTTGCGAACACACGCACGCAACCAGTCCTCGGAACCCATCCCCACAGGCGGCTTCATCAATGGCGCGAAAGGAAGCAAGCCGGCCTGGTCGCCTTCAAGAATGCCCTGCCCGTCCAACTCGCTCAACCGAATCACCTTGTAGCGCACCAGCACGGGAAAGTCGGCATGATCTTGGCGGAAAAATCCCTTATCGCTCCGCCCGGCATTGGGACGCAGATAGATGACAAAGGAATAGACCGGCAAGTCATACTGCTCGATGAGACGGATGATATAGGAAGCCATGCGACGAGCCATATTCGCGCTGTCGTCGGTTTGAAATTCGATGTGAACCAAGGCTTCCTTGCCATCGATCCGCACGCGAAGGAGGCTATCGACCAGGCGCGTTTCCACCTTGGGGAGTTCGGTGTCGAGGATTTCTTCAACTTCAATTTCGACATCCTCGCGTCCGAGTGCCAAGCGGATGAGGTCTTGCGGGTAGAGGTGCATCAACTGCTTGGGAATCGTATCGTATTCTGCCATGGGACGCCTCCTGACGTGCTATTGTTTGAACGACTTGCGGAACAAGAATAAATAATCCGCAATCCCGCTCGCGATGTCAAGTGATTTTCCCATCTGCTCCGCCCCACCGCAAGCCCTATCCCCAAGTAAGAGGTAAGAGGTAAGAGGTAAGATCCACCCACCGCCCCGCCGTGTCTGAATCGCGGATTTGCGCGGATTAGGGGATTGCGCGGATTACCCCTCTCCGCCCGTGCGTGCCCAGCCGCTCTGCCCAACCGCCCGTGCGGCCTCACCACGCCACCTCTCCGCCCGTGCGTTCCCATCCCATCACCGCCCTACCGTGTGCGTTAGCCCTGTCTTGTATCCTGCGGTTGGGGTTTGCGAGGGGGACGCCCCATTACTCGCTCCGCTTCGGTGTAGGCTACGCCTGTGCCTACGAGAAAGGGGAAATGGCGAGCGGTTTTGCGAGGGGATGGCGTGAGGGATTTTTAATCGCTTTATGCCCTCGGTCAATGCCATCAGAGCAACCATAGATTAAGCCATCAAAGGAGCTTTACTCCCCTTACCTCTCACCTCTTGCGTCTCCCCTCTCACGCCTTTTAGTGCTTGTCTTCGATGTCGTCGCCCATGAAATAGACGTACGCATCTTCGAGGTTGGGCGCGACGGGTTGGGCGTTGGGCGGGGGATCGTCGTCGCCGACCATTCGCACGTGCATTTGATCGCCTTCCACGTTGACCGTCACCACATGGAACGCTTGCGACAGGGTTTCAAAGCGCGGCTCGTCGACCTTGGTTTCCCAGGTCTTGCCATCGGCTTTTGAGATGAGGTCCGCGGGCGAACCGCGAAAGATCAGGTGCCCGGTGTGCAAGACCGCGAGGTTTTCGCAGGTGCTCGAAATATCGCCTACGATGTGCGTGGAGATCAAAATGGCGCGGTCACTGCTCAAGCGGCCCAAGATGCCCCGAAACCGGATGCGTTCTTCCGGGTCGAGGCCCACAGTGGGTTCATCGACAATCAGAAATTCCGGGTCCGTCAAGATGGCTTGCGCGATGCCGAGGCGGCGCATCATGCCCCCAGAAAATTTGCCGGAACGCCGATTGCGCGCATCGTACAACCCGACCGCGTCGAGGGCCTCTTCCACGTGCGTGCGCCGTTCCCGCTTGTTGTGCAGGCCGCCTAAAATGCCCATGTAATCGAGAAATTCCCAGCCCGTGAGTTGGGGATAGGTGCCAAAATGTTGCGGCAAATACCCCATGCGCCGCCGGATTTCTGCACGGTTTTTGACCAGATCGAGGTCGTCCATCGCCACGCTGCCGTGGGAGGCGTCCATCTGCGTGGAGAGAATTTTGATCAGGGTGGTTTTGCCGGCGCCGTTGGGGCCCAGCAAGCCAAATGTGCCGTGTGGGATGCTCAAGGTGACGTCGTCCAACGCGGGCACGTCCCCGCGCCGATACGTTTTCGTCAGGTTTGAAATGCGAATGACCATGGCGCGTCTCCGAAGTGTGGCGTCGATTTGGTGCGATTGGCGTGAACGCCGTTGCACGAGTTATTCATCCCGCAGGGCATTGGCGGGGTTGGCAGAGGCCACGCGATAGGCTTGACCGCCGACGGTGATGAACACGATCCCCAAAGAGACCAGGCCGGTCACGAGGAATACCATTGGCCCGAGGGAGATGCGGTACGCGAAATTGTCGAGCCACGCGGACATGACGTAATACGCCACGGGCCAGCCGATGAGGTTGGCGATAGCAGCCAGCCACAGGAAATTGCGGGTCAGCAACAGGATGACCGCAGCCGTCGACGCGCCGAGCACTTTGCGGATGCCGATTTCCTTGGTGCGCTGTTGGGCGGCAAATGCGATCAAGCCGAGCATCCCCAAGCAGGAAATGAAAATGGACAGCGCGGCAAACACCCCGGTCACCTCTTGCAGGGTCAGTTCCGCCTTGTAATACGCGTCGAGGCGCTCGTCGAGAAATTCATACTCAAACGGCCGCATGGGCAAAAATTGCTTCCACACGCTTTCCAGCCCGGCCAGTCGCGCCTGGAGATCCCCCGGTGCCAAGCGCACGGCAACCCTGCTCAAACTGGTGGAATTTTGCAACATCATCGGCTCGATGCCGTAGTGCAACGACTGGTTGTGATAATCCTTCACCACGCCGATCACGCGAACCTGAAGCCGGCCACCATACTCGGTGAGAAACTTGCCCACAGGCTCGTCCCAGCCGAGCATTTTCGCTGCGGTCTCGTTGATCAAGGTGGCTGATTCCCACTTGTTCGGGCCAATTTTGCGCGGGCGAGGCGATATGCCTGCCAAGTCCCTGCCCGCGGCGAGAGACAAGCCGAACGACGCCAAATAATCGTCGTCAATGGCGTTCCAATACAGCTTGAATTTCTCATTGCCATGCCCTTCGGCGCGCATGGTTTTCGCATCCACAGCGATTTGCCCGGGCGGCAGGTGAAACGCCGACGCGTTCAACACCCCCTGCTGACCGCGCAATTCATTGAGGATGGCGCCCACCTTGGGGCGTAGGTCGCGGTCTTTCAAAAAGAACGGGAGGATGACGATCTGTTCCTTGTCAAACCCCAGTTCTTTGGACCGCACGAACACCAGTTGCAGGTACACCACCAACGTGCAGATGATCAAGATCACAGACACGCCGAATTGCAAAATGACCATCACTTGGTTCAACCCCGCACGCCGAAACCGCAAGGCGCCTTTCAACGCTCGAACCGGGTCGAACCCGGACAAGACAAAGGCCGGATAGGTTCCGGCGGCCAGGCCCACGCTCGACAAAGTGAGCAGGGAAAACAGCGCGGCAAATGCCAAGCCCGCGTCTGTCAAGTTCAGATCGACCTCCAAAATATCATTGAAAAAGGGCAGGGCTGATGACGCGAACAACACGGCCAGCACACCTGCGGGCAACACCAGCAGCAGGGATTCGCCCAAAAATTGACCCATCAGTTGCAACCGGGTCGCGCCCACCACCTTGCGGAGGCCCACTTCGCGCACCCGATTGGCGGATCGCGCGGTCACCAAGTTGACGTAGTTGATGCACGCGATCAACAGCACCAGCAACCCGACAGCGAGCAGGATGTAGCAGCGCGTAATGTCGCCCGCATTGGCCTCGGCAGTGCCGTAATTTTGCATGGAATACAAATGCACGCGGTCGAGCGGTTGCAAATCGTAATCGTAGCGCGTATCGCCCGCATCCGATTGGTGCTCTGCTGCAAAATCGCGCAATTTCTGCTTCAGTTCAGCGACATCGGCGTTCTCGCGCAGGAGGACGTACGTCCGCAAGGGGCCGAGGGGCCAAGCCGAGGGCCAGATTTCCCACACCCTGGGTCGCCATTGCGGATTGGGCGGATACGTGGTGGTGAGAAAGTCGAAGCGCAATTTGTCGTTTGAGGTCTTGGGTTGGTTCTTCATTATCCCCGTGATCGTAAAATAGCCTTCCAGCCACTTGTATTTGATCTTGACCGTTTTGTTTATGGGGTCTTCCTCGCCGAACAACTTGCGCGCCAGGGCTTGCGAGAGAAAAGCCGTGTTGGGCGCGTTCAGCCCGGTTTGGGGATCGCCCGCCACCATCGGCAGCGTAAAAATGTCGAACATCTCTGCATCGGTCACGCAAACGCGCGCACTCGACCCGCGATTCCCCCGAGACGCCCACATGGATCGCATGAGCGTGCGGGTCACGGCTTCGACTTCGGGAAACCTGCCGCGCAGATGCGGCGCGACTGGCTTTGTTCCCAGATCGTAGTGCGTGCCGCCCGCATCTTCGAGTTTTCGCATCAACAGGTAAATGCGGTCGCTCTTTTCGTGGTGCTGGTCAAACCGAAACTGATGCTCGACATACAACATCGCCAACAACACGCATCCAATCCCCACGGCGAGTCCCAGGATATTCAGCAGGGAATAAAATGTGGATTGGCGCAAATGCCGCAATCCAATGATGAGATAATTCCAAAGCATAAAACACCTCCATGGAACGGGGTACAACTGCGACAGCAGTTCGTCAACGGACAGATACAAAAGGCAAGAGGTGAGATGCAAGAGGTGAGTACAACTGCGACAGCAGTTCATCAGCATTCAGAAACCATAGCGCTGTGATTATTTGTTGTCCGTCTGATTCAGATACGGCCTGATTGCTTTGAAGAAATTATCGGAGTACTTGTATCGCCATCTCAATCACCGCGTCTTTTTCCATGTCTGCATCTGAAGGCGAGACCGCAACGCGAATATCCGGGGGAATGCCAACGCCTTCATGCGAAACATTGTCAACCGAAAACCATTTTCCGATGGAGATTCGATATGTCCAACCATTGGGAAGTTCTCGAGAGATATTATGTGATAGGTTCCCGGCCGTAACGTCTCCGACTGTTGTAACATAAGAAAGTTGCTTCATCGCTAAGACGAAATATTCACCAGCACTTACTGTCCGTCTATCCGTGAGCACGACAATGGGTTTGGTAAATTGTTTGTTTCCTATAGGCTCGACATATCTTTCTCGAATGGGGGTAAAATCTGAATGCCGAGGCCCATTGCGCGTTTGAAGAAGCGCGGATACTCTCTTCTGGTCTGCAAAGCGTCCCGCAATTGCATCGGTGTTGTCGGCGTTTCCACCAGAATTGTTTCTTACATCTATAATTAAGCCGCTATGATCAAAAAATTTGTTCACAATGGGATCTATTGTTTCTACCCACGCACTCCCATTCCTACTGCTAAAAGACGCAATATGTAAATAGCCTATTGTATCAGAAATTTGACCAGAAGTGAAAAAACCATTCCCTGCGGTTTGAAATTCAGAGTTTAAGTATTTGCTTTTCACAAGATCTAAATTGAGCGTACTTTCAGGCCGTGATCGCCCGTCTGCATAGCGTGTGTTAACGCCCTTGAACGGCGCGATGAGACCGACATGACCATCGTCTAAATGAGCCAACATTGAGGCCATAATATCAAAGAGCGTGTGGTCATCTGTCTGATCCGTGACCTGCGGCGCGTAGAGGTCATACAGGGCTTGCCAATCGACGTTTTTGACCTCGAATAAAGCATAATAGCGGTCAAATTCATCCCATAAAATTTGGAAATTGTTCTGCGGCGTGTTGGCAGGGTCAGAACCGACTAAGGTTTTGCCACAAGAGAGCAACATGGGCAACAATATGAGGCCAACTGTTCGAGTTACAAAACGCATGGCGATCCCTTTCAAAAGTGGAACGAGATGCCCCCATTCAAGCCGTGAAAGACGGAAATTGTTTTTCGAGGGTGAGAAAACCGTTGGTAGATGAACCAATAGGTCAGGCGCAATTTGAGACGTGCAGAAAGGGTGTGTTCATAAAGGGAGGAAAACCGACCGCGTTGATAACTGTTTAGAGTAGTCAACCGATTCGTTATTTCCAGCGGTGTTACGGCATAACCATTGCGTACCAAATATCCTAAAACCGGAGCGGACAGGGCGAGAACAACCCTTTGTTTTTGGAAGAATAATAGCTCGCACAAAAGAGCTACATTGAGGGTTGACGCCGCTGTTCCCGTTGTTCCAACAGACTCCATAAAAGAATAATCTCTTGCAGAAAGCAGATTATCCCAACTGCCTCCCAACCAAAAAGTCATGTTTGCCCTCGGCCCCAATAGACGCGCATAGCCGTATTGGATGCGCCCATAATAATGGTCAGCCGAACTTCTTGAACTCGTTTTTAATTCGCCTGTCATAATCCCTACTTGCACCCAGTGCCAAGTCTTCATCCCTTTGTAAGTATATGAAAGTCTATAAGTTTTTTGACGCCCCTTATACAGCAATGGCGATGCGAGGTCATCGCGGTTTGTGTAATTCGCCAACCCTACATCCACACTGATTCGGTGTTTTTTTTTCGCGACCACCGTTGAGTGCAATGCCAAAAGGTTGATGATGAGAAGGAGGAATACTTTTATGAAACGCATCGGAGTATCTTTCGAGTGAGAATGATTTGTTGGTTGGGAAAGTGGAAGAAGCCCGACGGGTTGTTGCACAATTCGGTTGCACAAAGTAATGAATTATACTGGTCAAGGCCACATATCTCGACAAACAAGATGAGCGGCCTTGACCATTGCGGATACTCATCGCTCACTTTTTCCTCCACTCGCGTGCCCGTTTCTCCGCTTCGGCAATTTGATCTGCGGTCATACCTTGGGCGAGCTTATCGCGTTCTTCGCGGGCCTTCTCGTGACCCTGTGCCGCGGCCAAGCTCCACCACTTGTGGACCTCCACAATGTCTTTCGACACGCCCAACGCACCTTGAGCATATAGCCCACCGAGAGAGAATTGAGCGAGAGCATAACCTTGGTCTGCGGCTTTGCGAACCCACTTTACGGCCTCCGCATCGTCTTTCGGCACGCCCTGCCCTTTGTAATACCTCTCTGCAAGGACAAGTTGGGCTTCCGGATGACCTGACTCTGCGGCTTTACGAATCCACTTTACAGACTTCGCATCGTCTTTCGGAACACCCTCCCCTATGTAATACATATAAGCAACGTTGCGTTGCGCTTGGGGATGACCTTGTTCTGCGGCTTTGCGAACCCACTTTACGGCCTCCTCCGTGTCTTGTGGAACGCCCTGCCCTTTGCGATACATCTGGAAAAGTTGGACCTGGGCTTGGGCATAGCCTTGGTCTGCGGCTTTGTGAATCCAATCCACAAACGCCTCTTCGTCTCTATCTACGCCTTGGCCCCTGGAATACAGCAAGGCGAGATTGTACTGGGCTTTGGCATCGCCTTGATCAGCGGCTTTGCCAAGCCACTTTGCGGCCTCTGCGTAGTTTTTCGGCACGCCCGAATAGCCGAAGCGATATATCATGCCAAGGCGCACTTGTGCTTTGATTTGGCCCTGCTCTGCGGCCATGCCAAGCCATTTTATGGCCTCTGCACCGTCTGTCTTCACGCCTTGGCCTTTGTAATACATATAGCCGATGAGATACTGCGCCTCGGCATCGCCTTGCTCGGCAACGGGTTGCAGTTCTTTGCGCGCCGTCGCGTAGTCCTTGCGGTTGTACGCATCCTTGCCCTCTTGATAGCCACTCCACGCCGAGGGCGCGATGATCAGACACAGCACCAGAACGAAAAACAAGCGGGTCGCGCCAGACACAGCGCGTTGCACATGGGTTTGACCTTTATTCGCGGTCATCGTGATTTTGGTCATGATAATCTCCTTCATTTTGTGGGTTGGGAAAATAGAAGAAGCCCGACGGGTTGTTGCACAATTCGGTTGCACAAAGTAATGAATAATACGGGTCAAGGCCACATATCTCGACAAACAAGATGAGCGGCCTTGACCATTGCGGATACTCATCGCTCACTTTTCCTCCATTCGCGTGCCCGTTTCTCCGCTTCGGCGAGTTGAGAAGGGGCCATCTGTCTGGCAATTTTATCGAGATTTTTGCGCGCATCCTCGTGACCCTGTGCCGCAGCCAAGTGCCACCACTTGTGGGCCTCCACAATGTCTTTCGGCACGCCCAACGCACCTTGAGCATATAGCCCACCGAGAGAGAATTGAGCGTGAGCATAGCCTTGGTCTGCGGATTTGCGAACCCACTTTACGGTCTCCGCATCGTCTTTTTCAACGCCCTCTCCTTTGTAATACCTCTCTGCAAGAACAAGTTGGGCTTTGGCATCGCCTTGCTCGGCCGCCTTGAGAAGCCTTTTGACAAACTCCGCGTTGTCTTTCGGCACGCCCTGCCCATTGTCATTCATCAGTGTAAGAACAACTTGGGCTTTGTCGTGGCCTTGTTCTGCGGCCATGCGGAGCCACTTTACGGCCTCCACAGGATCTTGCGGAACGCCCTGCCCTTTGAAATACATCTCGAAAAGTTGGAACTGGGCTTCGGCATCGCCTTGTTCTGCGGCCATGCGGAGCCACTTTGCGGCCTCCGCATTGTCTTTATCTACTCCCTTCCCTTTGTAATATATCTCAGCAAGAGCGAATTGGGCTTTGCCGTCGCCTTGTTCTGCGGCCATGCGAAGCCACTTTACGGCCTCCACAGGATCTTGCGGCACGCCCTGCCCTTTGGAGTACATATCAACAAGAGCGAGTTGGGCTTGGACATAGCCTTGCTCTGCGGCCTTGTGAATCCAATCCACGGCCTCCTCTATGTTTTTATTGACGCCTTGGCCTCTGACATACAGCAAGGCGAGATTGTACTGGGCTTTGGCATCGCCTTGATCTGCGGCTTTGCCAAGCCACTTTGCGGCCTCCACGTAGTTTTCCGCCACGCCCGAATAGCCGAGGCGATACATCATGCCAAGGCGCACTTGTGCTTTGAGATGGCCTTGTTCTGCGGCCTTGCCAAGCCATTTTGTGGCCTCTGCACCGTCTGTCTTCACGCCTTGGCCTTTGTAATACATATAGCCGATGAGATACTGCGCCTCGGCATCGCCTTGCTCGGCGACGGGTTGCAGTTCTTTGCGCGCAGTCGCGTAGTCCTTGCGGTTGTACGCATCCTTGCCTTCTTGATAGCCACTCCACGCCGCGGGCGCGATGATCAGACACAGCACCAGAACGAAAAACAAGCGGGTCGCGCCAGACACAGCGCGTTGCACATGGGTTTGACCTTTATTCGCGGTCATCGTGATTTTGGTCATGATAATCTCCTTCATTTTGTGGGTTGGGAAAGTGGAAGAAGCCCGACAGGTTGTTGCACAATTTGGTTGCACAAAGGAATAATACGGGACGGGTCAAGGCCACATATCTCGACAAACAGGATGAGCGGCCTTGACCACTGCGGATACTCATCGCTCACTTTTTCCTCCATTCGCGTGCCCGTTGCTCGGCTTGGGCGAGTTGAGTAGGGGTCATCTGTCTGGCAATTTTATCGAGATTTTTGCGGGCCTTTTTGTAGTCCTGTGCCACGGCCAAGTGCCACCACTTGTGGGCCTCCACAATGTCTTTTGACACGCCCAGATTACCTTCGGCATAGAGCTCACCAAGGGCGAATTGGGCCATGGCTTCTCCTTGCTCTGCGGCTTTGCGAACCCACTTCACGGCCTCCACATCGTCTTTTTCAACGCCCTGCCCTCTGTAATACATTGAAGCCAGAGCAACTTGAGCCATCGGATGACCTGACTCTGCGGCTTTGCGACCCCACTTCATGGCCTCCGCATAGTCTTTCGAAACGCCCCACCCTTTGTAATACATCTCAGCAAGGCCAAATTGAGCTTTGGCATGGCCTTGGTCTGCGGCCTTGCGACCCCACCTCATGGCCTCCGCATAGTCTTTCGGAACGCCCACTCCTTTGGAATACATCTGGCCAAGGGTGTACTGTAATTCGGCATCGCCTTGGTCTGCGGCTTTGCGAAGCCATTTTGCGGCCTCCTCAGGGTCTTGTGGAACGCCCTGCCCATAGAAATACATCTTGAAAAGTCGAGTTTGGGCTTGGGCATAGCCTTGCTCGGCAGCCTTGTGAAGCCAATCCACAAACGCCTCTTCGTCTCTATCTACGCCTTGGCCCCTGGAATACATCAAGGCGAGGCTATACTGGGCTTTGGCATCGCCTTGGTCTGCGGCCCTGCGAAGCCACTTTGCGGCCTCTGCGTAGTTTTTCGACACGCCCGAATAGCCGAGGCGATACATCATGCCAAGGCGCACTTGTGCTTTGAGATGGCCCTGCTCTGCGGCCATGCGAAGCCATTTTGTGGCCTCTGTACAGTCTTTCTTCACGTCTTGGCCTTTGTAATACATATAGCCGATGAGATACTGCGCCTCGGCATCGCCTTGCTCGGCGACGGGTTGCAGTTCTTTGCGTGCCGTCGCGTAGTCCTTGTGATTGTACGCATCCTTGCCCTCTTGATAGCCACTCCACGCCGAAGGCGCGATGATCAGACACAGCGACACAATGAAAAGCAAGCGGGTCGCGCTAGACACAGCATCCCGCACCTGGGTTTGACCTTTATTCGCGGTCATCGTAATATGAGTCATGATACTACCCTCCTCGATTGAAAGGTGAACGAACAGCATCGTTTCGACCAGAGTCAAACATACTGCCTCCTTTCTCGAGCATGATACGCGCTCGCGTTGCGAGGTGTGTCGTTTATGCTCCTCAAGTATCTCGGGCACAACAGACAGGCAACGAATTTTGCACTCGCCCTTTTTTAATTGCAAGATGTGTGCCAAAAATTACTCAAAAATTGAAAAAGGCATTTGAATGTGATTAACCTTTTGAAAAACAAAGAGATAAAATTTTAGAATTATTTGTTTTTTGAGAGCTAAAAAAATTGCCTCTCTTTGTTGCCACAAAAAAGTGTCCGATTATGAGACAGTGGTGTCCGAAAATGAACACGTATGTCAATCCCCGCCCAACAACCCATCCACAGGTGAGACGGGAGAGGTGAGACGGGAGAGGCGAGAGGCAAGAGGCAAGACGGGAGACGGGAGAGGCGAGACGTAAGGCGGGAGATTCGTGCATTCGTTTTCAAAACCGCGCTATGCCCGCGCTGACATAAAAGCCCGGCGCATCCAATTGCACGGTGAAATCCACGCGCAAGAGATAAAACAACCCGTTGATCGACACGCCCAATTCGTGGTGAAATCCGTCGAGATACTGCGGTTCGTAATCCAAGTTCGCCAAGGTGCGATCCCCAAGCCAAGTGCGCCCGTGCCCGCCGTGGAGTATCAACCCGATATTGCGTTCAGCAGCCCATTGCCAGCCGATCAACTCAAAGGGCACGGTTTGAAAATGGTGCTCCCAAAACGCGCCGAGCACATACTCGCCTTCGTACGGGCGGCCCGTGCGCGTGCGAAATCCGCCAAAGGTCGAGAACCCGCCGAGCAGAATCCCGGAATCCAAAATCTCAAAGCGTTGCCGGGGCAGCGTTCCCGCAAACGCACTGCCAACGACGCGCACGTCGAGCACGTTGGGCAACAAACGCCGCTTGAATAGGGTCTCGATTCGCCAATCCAATGCGAGCCGAAATTGGGTAAAGGCGAACGCGCTACCAAACCCCGGGCCGCTGTGCTCGACCTCCAACGCGACTTCGCGCTGTCCAAAAAGGAGCGGAGGCCCCGCGCCTTCGCCCTTGAAGGCTACGCGAAAGAATACCGACCGCAAATTCCCCGGGTCAATGTGCGGATTCGGCCGTTGCTCGTCTCTGTCCCCGAGCAAATGCCAATCCGTGGTCTTGTTCACCGATTCGTGTTGCGCGATATTCATCCCGCCACTCACCTGCACGCCCGGCCCATGCGGTCGCCCAAACCGATAGCCCAGACTTCCACTGATGCCTTCGCGCCAGAAATAATCAAAATAATCTTCAAACCCGAAAATCTGTTGCGCGCTCGTTTGCATCTGTCCATACAGCCTCGACCGATAGCGCGTCTTTGTGCCGCGAAATCCCGCAAGCGAGATCCATCCCCGCTCGCTCGGCCCCCAACGCACCGTCGCTTCGCTGTCAACCGCCCATCGTCTCAACCCGGTATTGTACGCGCCTCCTGCGACAATAGCCGCTCGGCCCGATCCCGCGGACAATTTTAAGCTCAGGTGCCCGCCTTCCACGCGGTTGAACCGCAGGTCGGAATCGAGCCGAACCGGCCATTTGCGCGGCCCCTTCTTTCCCTTTCTCTCATTTTTCTCTTTCTCTTTTTTTGCATCATCCTCGATAAAGCGCGCCAAGAATCCCTTGGGCTTGTACGCTTCGTAGAGCGTCATCGCGCTATCAATGCGTGCATAAGCCGCTTGCTCGCTCGCATCCAAGGGCACGGCAAGCGCGGTTCGCATCAATAAACTGTCCTGTGCCACCCGCACGGAATCCATCAATAGAGACTCGCGTTGTTCGTAAAGCGAATCGGGCAAGGCGACATTTACCTCATACCCGGTTAGGCGAGAAACGCGCTGGACTTCTATCGGCGGAAATTGCAAGCCGATGATCCCGATCCCAACTTTATCATCCGACTGCCAACCCACGGGCAAATAGAAATCCCCGCCAAAATTGCTAAACTGCTGGCGCATGGTGCTCGTCCATCCGCGAATGGGCGGCGGAAACAAAAACGCCTGATTGGGGGTCAGTTCCACCTCCACGAGGGCATACGCGCTGTCGAGCACGGCTACGCGCCCCTGAAAAGCGGTCTTGAGGCGGTGTTTGGGTCGCACGTCGATATCGTAAATGATGCGGTCGTCCATTTTGCGCTGTCCCGCGAGCACAAAATCGTAGTGATCCAACGCATCGGGATGCGTGACGCCGACGAGATGGTGCCCGCCGAGTTCGGTTTCATCCGCGTACAAATTCACCCCTTGCGCCGCGGGCAAGACGAGTTCTCCAAATTCAAAATCCAAGTTCTCGGTCACGCGCTTGTCTATGACGACCTCCCGCCACCCGTTTTGATGGTCCCAATACCCCTCGGACAAACTCTCGGTCATCGCCACGATCTCGGATTCTCTGCGAAACACAAACCGCGAATAAGCCGAAACGCGAAATGTCTCGAGCGCGTTCCACCACGTTTGCTTTTGCGCGAGGACTTTACGCATAATACGCGGCCCATCTTCTGCGGTAATTACGATCTCTTCCATTTCAAGGGGCACGAGTTCCAGGGCGAAATTGTGTACATCGGTCGCGTCTTCGGTTATCTCGATCCGCTGTGACCGGTAGCCGATATAACGCACTTCCACCACCGCGGGCAGGGCGGGCAATTCGACCTCGTACTGGCCTTCGGCATTTGAGATCGCGCCGTGATACGTGCCGAGAACCCGCACTGTCGTAGCGGGCAACGGATCACCGGTCGCCGCGTCGGTCACCGTGCCCCGAATCACATCTGCCTGTGCTGGCGCAGAAAAAAGAAGAACGACAAAGAGCCATCCGAATCGCGTTGTCATAATCCATGCTCCTATTATTGGGACCTACCCCCCTAGCCCCCCTTCCTGTGAGGAAGGGGGGAATAACATCTCTCCGTTGCGGGGAGGAGCCGGCGGAGGGGCATCCATCGTTCGTTTTAAGACAAGTTCTAAGGTGCGATCCGATAATATCGTTGAGGTCTTTGGACGAGACGGGGCATCGCCCCTACACCTGCCGCTCGTGCCTTTGAACGGGCTGTCGCCAGTTGTACCCCTTTTGTGCCTTGTACCCCTTTTGTGCCTTGTACCCCTTTTGTGCCTTGTACCCCTTTTGTGCCTTGTACCCCTTTTGTGCCTTGTACCCCTTTTGTGCCTTGTACCCCTTTTGTGCCTTGTACCCCTTTTGTGCCTTTGAACGGGCTGTCGCCAGTTGTACCCCTTTTGTGCCTTTTGTGCCTTTTGTGGCTATCCGCTCGGGACGGAGTCAAATTCAAATTTCAGCGCGTTTTTCGTATGCCACAAGCCCGATGATCAAAAAGATGATGCCCGCCAGGGTGGTATAGACCAAAGAGGGTTCATCAATTATGGTGTCCACGAGATGAGGCAGTGGCAGGTGCTCTGAAAATTCAAAGACCATCTTTCCGAAATCGGCTACTCGAATGTACAAATACATGGAGATTAGAAAGAACACCACCGCGGTCAATCCCCGGTACCGCTTAACCGCATACTTCACCCCCTCTATCGCGGTCACGAGGCCCAAAATGAAAACCACATACGTCACAAATGACAGACCGATGATCAGAGCCACATCAAAAAAGGACGTAATTTTTATGTCATCAATTCTGAAGACAGCGACGTGTTGCGAGTCCATCGTCTTCACGACCCAGAAATACACATTGACAGTTGCAATCCCACCGCTGACCAAGCCCAGACTCGCCACCGCAGCGATCTTCGCCAGAATCACGCTGTATTGCGACACGGGCAGGGCAAACATCTGGTAATGCGTTTCTCCTTTCCACTCGGCATTGAAGGCATGGGCGAGCAAAAAGGGCAGACTGAGAATGAGGGTAAAAGCAGGGAGAAGGATTCCAACCATAGCTTGGCGGAGATTATGCAAAAAAGCAAATTCGATCATCCCCTCTGGATTATCTCCACCTGGCCCGAGATGAACGTAGGCACTGCTGCCCGCAATCAGAATGATCAGGAACAGGAAGATGGCCTTGTTCGCCTTGAGTTCTTTCACGTACAGTGCAAAAAACTGTTTCATGTCGCGCTCCCTTGTTGAGGATTGTCGATGCGTCGATTCGGCCGGGCATGGGGAAGCCTCGCTACTTTGCCCCCCTTCACGCCACGCGATTTGGGCAATGGTCACATCGCCACTTGTTCAAACATCTCTGAAAGCGATTCGCCGCGTTCCTCGCGCAGGGCATCTGCATTGCCGGAAAGCGCGATCTCGCCTTCTTTGAGGAACATCACGTCCTCGATAAACTCGCCCACTTCGTGAACCAGATGGGTCGAAATCAGAATGGTTTGCTCGCCAAAGCGAAACTCGTTGAACAACGCTTGGACGATGCGCTTGCGCGATGGCGGATCGATGCCGGAGAGCGGCTCGTCCATCAAGACCAGATCGCTCGGCCATGAAAACCCGCACACCACCTTGAGCCGTCCCTTTTGCCCTCGGGAAAGCGCGCCCACTTTCTTGTCGGCATCCAAGCCCATAAAATCGAGCAAGGCCCGCGACTTGTCCAAATCCCACAGAGGATAAAAGGTCGCCAGAAACTCGATTTGCTCCATCACCTTCATCCAATCGTAAAACGGATTGATCTCGGGCAAATACGCCACATGTTGCCGGGTCTTCGCGCCGACCTTTTGCCCCATCACCTCGGCGATGCCCCGGGACGGTCGGGTCGTGCCGGCCAGAATGCGGAACAAGGTGCTCTTGCCGCTGCCATTTTCGCCCAACACGCCTTGCACGCGCCCACGCGCAACCCGAAAGGAAATCCCCCGCAAGGCCCACGTGCCCGGGTATCGCTTCCACAGACTGCGAACGTCGATCATCATGACAAGCCCTCCTCAATTTTTTGCAACAGGGTTGCGAGTTGTGATTTGGAAAGCGCGAGTTCGCCCGCTTCCGCGACGAATCGCGCCACCGCTTTTCGCGCCAACTTTTGCCGCTCGGCCTCGATGGTCTTTTGCTTTTCCGTGACAAAGGAGCCTTGCCCGCGCCGGGTGAACACAAAGCCCTCTCGGTCGAGTTCGGCATACGCACGCGCCATCGTATTGGGATTCACGCCCATCTCTCGCGCCATATCCCGCACCGAGGGCAACTTCGCGCCCGGCGCATAGACCCCACGCACGGAACGCTTTTTGATCTCGGCGATAATCTGCAAATAAATCGGCTGGTTCGGGTCAAACTCAAAAGTAGCCATTGTGGATCATCCCTTTTGTCGTAGTGTTTTAGTGTTCTATGTAAATAATACACTAAACCAATGCCGATGTCAAGCCCTAAATCGAAAAAAATAAAAAACCTCAAAACCCGAGGCTTTGAGGTATATTGCCGCTGTGAACAATTTCTCAACTTTGGAACACTGCCATGCGCTGGGACGACCCCCGAAGAAACCCCTATCACAATTCAGACGCTCGGCCTCCGGGCTGGCTGCTGTGTCTGATCGCCGTGGGCGTGGCGCTCGCCGTGACGGCTCTCGGATGGGTGATCCTGTATTTGCGAGACGTATTCAGCGCACGGCCGTTGGGATGAAGGCACTTGGTCCTTTGATGGCTTATCGCTATGGGACCTATCCCCCGGCCCCTTTCCTACGAGGAAAGGGGAGTAAAGTGCCTTTGATGGCTTCTCGCTCTGATTGCTCTGATGGCGTTGCGCGAGGGGACCTATCCCCCGGCCCCTTTCCTACGAGGAAAGGGGAGTAAAGCTCCTTTGATGGCTTCTCGCTCTGATTGCTCTGATGGCGTTTTGCGAGGGCATAAAGCGATTAAAAATTTCTCATCAATCCCCTCGCAAAACCGCTCACTGTTCCCCCTTCCTCGCAGGCACAGGCGTAGCCTACAACGAAGCGAAGCGAGTAACGGGGGTTAGGGGGGTAGGTCCCGATAAGGAGCGACTATTCCAGTTTCTCAAACCGAGAGCATATCCTGCGATAGAGCTTGATTTTCTCGATAAACCGCTCAAGCCAGTTGCTTTGCTCGTAAATGTCAACAGAACCTACTGCCTACTGCCTACTGACTTTTGCCTCTCGTATCTTTGGGCGAGCACATGGGCATCGCCCCTACACACTGCTCGCCTTTCATCCGCGTTCAGCGGGGGTTGCTTTTCAATACGTCGCCCTACCGCCGCTGATGTCGTAGCATTGACCCGTGACGAATGAGGCGTCGTCTGAGGCGAGGAAGTGAACAACCGCGGCGACTTCTTCGGGTTGGCCCAAGCGGCCGAGGGGGATTTTGGAGGTCATGTACGCGAGTTGCTCGGCCTCGACATTTGCCAGCAAGGGGGTTTCGATCAGGGCGGGCGAGACGCAGTTGACGCGGATGTTGTCGTGGAGATGCTCTTTGGCCAGGGCTTTGGTAAAGCAAATGATGCCCGCTTTGGAGACCGAATAGGGCGCCATGCTCGGGTTGCCTTCTTTGCCAGATATGGAGGCGACCGAGACGATGGTGCCTTTTTTTTGCGCGAGCATCGGCGGGAGTACCGCACGCGAACAGAGGAACGTGCCCTTGAGGTTGATGTCGAGCACCTGATCCCAGTCCGTTTCCGCGAGGTCTTTGACCGGCACATCGCGCCCTACAATGCCCGCGTTGTTGACGAGGATATCGACACGGCCCCAGGCGTTGAGACATGCATCGACCGCGTTTTGCACGCTCTCGGCATTGGCAACATCGAGAAGCAGGGCGAGTGCGTCTGCATGGATTTGCCGAGCCGTTTCTCGGGCCATGTCCAAATTGAGGTCCGCGATAGCCACGCGCGCACCCGCATTGGCAAGGCGAGACGCAATGGCTTTGCCAATGCCCTGCGCGGCACCGGTGACGATGGCGGTTCGGTTTGTGAGGTTGTTGGGAATCATGAGTCAGTTTTCGGTTGTCGGTTGTCAGTGGCGTGGTTACTTTCGCCTTTCGCCTTTCGCCTTTCGCCTTTCGCCTTTCATCCGCGTAATCCCTTAATCCGTTTAATCCGCGATCCGGTTTTCACCGCGCGCCGGCGACGAAGAAGACGGCGTCTTTTTTCGCGTGTTGATCGGTGGTTTGGTCCGCGATGGTGAGTTTGAGGGTGTAGCGGCCGGGGGCGAGGTTGGCGAGGGGCATTTCGAGGTAGGTGTTTTCGTCCGGGGCGCGTCCCACTTGGTCAAAGCTGAGGCCGACGGCTTCGGCATTTTTTTTGCCCAATTTGGCGAGCAAGGAGACCAGGGCAAAACCCGTTTCCCGGCGTTTTTGCACTTCGTAGGAAATCGTGTAGCGCGTCTGCCCAAATTCATCGGGTTTGAGGTTGTAGATTTCAAAATAGACGAACATGGACATGCCGGGGATGAAGGAGGCCGAGGGTTGCGGTTGGATGTAGAGGTCGCCGCGCACAAAAGAGGTGTCGGGGGCGAGGCTGGCATCCGTGATGCGGGAGGCGATTTGGATGTCGCTCATCATCAGGCGGGTGGTGTCGTGGTACGCGGGCAAGCGCAGATTGGGCTGGCGGTACGCGCCCACGAGGTCGGTGTTTTGCCGCCATGCTTCCACGGCTAATTCGTATTCGCCGGGAGGCGCGAGGTGGCGCACGCCGCTAAGGGCTTGCAACCCCCGGTCGCGCGTGGCATCCGTGATGTCGATGCCCAAGATGTCTTTGGTGTTTTGAAAATCCAGGGCGCGCGGATAGATGAGCGCGGTGCGGCGTTCGACCACTACGGTGGTGTCTGGATCCGTGGTCAGGGCCACATTGTCCAAGGGCAGGCCGAATACGACCTGCAACTCGGTTTTGTCATTTGGCCCGCGGAATGTGAGGGCGTCAAAGTAAAAGTCCAAGGGCTCGAGGGCTTCGATGCTGTACAATTCGGGTTCGGTCGCGGAGAGGGATTGCGCGAGCGTGGCGGAGTTAAATTCGTTGAGGCGTTGGATGACGCTCATGTACGAGCGCCCAGAGGACTCGGCACTGGCGAGGTCTCCCTCGGTCAGAGACGGCACCGGGGCAAAATCGTAGTTCCCGCTCAAAAATTCGTCGGTGAATGTAAATTCCGCGCCATTGCCGAGGTTTTTGTAAATCCACACTTCCCACGGCACGGATGCCCACCCACTGCTCGTGGTGACGGGACGGTAGTCGGTAAAGCCCAAATTCCCGGGCAATGCCTGCGCCGCGCTACCGGCCTCTGACGTGCGGATGGGATAGACCGGGCCGACGAAATTGGCTTCAACGCCCGCCTCGCCGTAAATCGCGTACGCCCGTTGTTCTTGCACGCGCTGGATGTCGAGGGGGACGACCGCGTTGAGTTTGCGGGAGGTCGAGATGTAGTCGGGTTCGCCGTATCGGATGAAAATTTCGCCCCTGCGATCCCACGGCCATTTCTTGCCAAAGTGGGTTCGCGCATGCCACACTCGGCGGTAGTGTTCGGCGCGACGCAACGCGCCAGCCGAGGTTTTGAACGGATCTTTTTGCAGCCAGAACCGGGCGAGAAAGCGGTCGCGCTGCGTGGGGTCGTCCGAGGCAGACGCGAGGCGGTACGCGCGGCTTTCGGCTTTTGAGCCGATGTACGAGATGTCGTCATACAAGGGGCGTTCTTCTTTGGGCAGGGTTTGGATGTAGCGTTGAAAGGCGGTCAACGCGCCTTCGTGGTCGCGCCGGTGAATGAGGGCTTGGGCGAGCAAGGGCAGGGCACGCGGGTCTTGCATGCGCGCTGCGAGGTCTTCGAGGTCCGAGTACGCGTTGGCTTCGTAGAGCGCGAACGCGAATTGGTACGCGGCTTCGCGATCTTCCGGGTTGTATTGGAGGTATTTTTTGAAGTAGTAGAGCGCGACTTGGTGCGCGCTGCCTTCTTTGCGATGGGCGCGGGCGAGCAACAAATAGGGCGAGGCCAAGTCCGGAAATCGCGCAATGGTTTGGGACGCGGCTTTTCGCGCACGAGTGCCGGTGCGTTCGAGGGCGATCAGGGTTTGCACGAGGCGGTCATGGGCATCGGCGTCTGTGGTGTCGCTTTGCACGGCTTTTTCAAAATGCGGCAAGGCGCGCTCGGGCTTGCCGCGCAGGTCCGCATCCACGCGGCCCAAGCCCATGTGGGCGATAGTGAGGTCGGGCCGTAGGGCAATGGCGTTTTGAAATGCGGCTTCCGCGCTGTCGGCTTCTTCGAGGCGCGTGTAGAGCAGGCCCATCCGCGCATAAGTCGCCGCTGAATCGGATGCGATGGGCAGATCGGCTTTCAAGCGGTGGATGATGTCGCGCAGGTCGCGGTTCTGCGCGAATCCCGCACTCGCGAGACAAGTGATGAGCAACGCCGAACAGAGGATGCGAGACATGGGATAGTCCTTTTGTGTGGATGCGGTTTTGACAGGGGATAGGTCAATCATTATACGCCTATTTGGATTTTGGGTTGCTCTGCATGAACGTTAATGACTTTTGCCGAATTTCTCAACAGCATAAACACCATCCTCGGCTCACTCAAAACAAATTCGCCATTGGTCATTTATGCGGATACTGTATTGCCCTCTCCGATTTCCTTTTAATGCCTCTAACCGGTTGGATGGTAGAACGCACACGGGGCGGGGATTGAGCGGAAGGGACGCACACGGCGGCAGGGTCGTGGGGATGGGGACGCACACGGGGCGGGGTCGTAGCGGCGGGGAACGCACTCGGCGGCGGGGATTGGGCGGAAGGGACGCACACGGCGGCGGGGAACGCACGGAACAGAACCTACGCCGTTGCAAAAACTTTGACCTCATCTTCTATTCGATCTGCCAATGTCATTTTTGCTTTCTCGACTTCATAATGTGTTTGAATGCCTGTCCAAAATTCAACTGACATGCCGAAATAACGTGCGAGTCGCAGGGCGGTATCCGCGCTAATACCCTTTTCTTTGCGAACAATTTTGTCAATCCGCTTTGCAGGAACGCCAATATCACGAGCGAGACGAGCGCGGCTGATGCCCATTGGCCCTAAAAATTCTTCTTGCAAAATCTCACCCGGATGAATCGGGAATCTGTCTCTCATAACGCACCTCAATGATAATCCACGATTTCAACAGCATAAACACCATCCTCGGCCCATTCAAAACAAATTCGCCATTGGTCATTTATGCGGATACTGTGTTGCCCTCTCCGATTTCCTGTTAATGCCTCTAACCGGTTGGATGGTGGAACGCGCAAATCATTCAAGTTCGCTGATTGATGGAGTAAAATCAATTTGCGTTCCGCAACATGCTGAATATCGTGCGGCAATTTTCTGGAAAAACGGCCCTGAAATACTTTTTGTGCCTCTTTATCCTTGAATGTCTTGATCATCCCCAAACCTAATCCGATAAAATAATATTGTCAACCGCTGTTATTTTTTTGCGATATTTTCGTTGACCTACCACTCCTTCTTCCAAAACAGCCCGACCGATTCCCGCGTCCGCTGGTTCTTGGTGTCTTCATCCACGTCCCCTACCTGACGCGCTTCAAATGTCACGCCCGGCAACACTTCAAACTCCATTGCCAGCTCATTGGCCGTGCTCGAAATGTCGCGGGCATAACTCATGAAAAGCCGCGTGCCGATGTACTTGCCCAGCCGAACCCGAGAGATATTGCCCTGTCCGACATCGATCTCTACCAAATCCAGGCGCAATTTTTGCCCGATATGCTGGCCCAAGCGGTTTGCGGCAACGCCCAAAACGAGATCCAGCGTGCCCTCGCGGGAAAACTTAAACTGGCTGACCGACCTGCCCGTCAGCAACAGCGCGAGCATATCTCCCATATCCCCTTCCAGTGGCGGATCGCTCGTCATCTCGACCTGCGGATGCGTCAGGGTGCCGCCCACTGCGACCGCAATATCGACCGGCTCCGCGTCTTCTGCAATCACAGCGCGGATGCGCGTCTCGGCGCGGATATTCAGATTCGGATTCCCCCCGGGCCTGCCC
The DNA here is from genome assembly GCA_965204745.1 of Candidatus Latescibacterota bacterium. Classification (GTDB taxonomy): domain Bacteria; phylum Latescibacterota; class UBA2968; order UBA2968; family UBA2968; genus VXRD01. Next base: position 4,679,178 of record OZ242010.1, on the reverse strand, counting down.
TGAAACTGAATCTCGCCCTGCGTAATCCGCAAGCGACGGTTTTGCAAAATGTAATTTCCCCTGCGGCTGGTCAGCGTGCCGTAAATCCGCAGGCCGTCGCGACCTTGGATCACATCCACATCTCCCGCGATTTCCACCTCAAAAGTCGGATCGCGTATCCACACCTGTCTAGCCGCAGACACTTGCACATGGATATTCAACGCATCTAGCAACCCCGCTTCCTGGCCCGGGGTTTTGAGCAATTCTGCCAAGCGGATCTCGGCTTGTTTCAATGCCACCTCGCCCTCGAGTTGCGAGCTTTCTGGCGTGCCTGAAAATCGCAACTGCCCATCTGCTACGAGTTGCAGTTCCGGCAGGGCCACGGGTTCAAATGCGTTCAAGTGTGCGGACAAATCCCACCGGGTCGGCAAAAATCCCGCGAGCGTCACCGTGCCAGACAGGGTCGCCGCAGGCCCGACCACAAAGTTGTCGATCCGAATTTTGCCATCCCCAATCACGGCGCGACCAGAAACCGGGGCATAAGACCGATTCAGATTCGACAGGTTAATCGCCCCCTCTTCGAGTTCAATCACCCCGCGAAGATCGGGATCATCAAAACGCCCGCGCGCGTCCAAATCCAGCGATAGTTTTCCCGAAATCCCCTCGGACGCGTCGAAAAGCGCGTTCAAAGCCGTGTTGATCCCCAAGCCTTCTGACCGCGTTATCCCCGCCAATTTCGTTTTTTCATCCGCCACATCCAAAAGCGTGCGGAGCGCGATTCCCTTTGACCGAACGCGCAGGTGCATGTCCCCGGGCACTGCAATGGGAACGTTGCCGACCACGTCGATCACCTCGTCTTTTGTGGGCGCGATCTGTGCCTCTGCGAGCATCTTGCCATTGCCAAACGACATCTCTGCGGTGGCATCGCCAAATCGCACCCCCATGACCTTGGCATTTGCAAATGTGAACGCGCCGGAAACGAGCGGGTCCGTCAGGGTACCGGCAAAAAGCATCTCGCCATTGAGAATGCCGCCAGAACCGGAAACGCCCGCCACGAATGCCCACGGGCGCAAATCCAAATTTTTCAACACCACTTCTACAGTCGCCTGAAAATCCCGCTGATCCCGCGCAATGAGCCGGCCGGCCGGCCCGGAGAGAACCAACTGCCCGATGTGAATGCCCCGCCCGGGCGCGTACGCAAATCGAATCCGCCCCTCGTTGTTCAACGCCACCTCATCGACCTGAATGTGCAACGAATCCACCGCCACTCGCACCTCGTCTTTGACCTGTTGCGCGCTGCCCATCAAGAAAATCCCGTCCTGCGCCCGCGCCGCGCTGCCAAACCAAAAAGACGTTTTGCCGCGCACGTACACCGCGTCGAGAAACACGGCCCGCAACGCGCGGCGGCTCGAAATCAAGTGATCGATTCGCAACATCACAGCACCCGAATCCGGCCGCGCCCAGCGGGTATCGAGATCGACATTTTGCACCAAAACGCCCGCCACCAAGAGGCTATCCGCGTGGCCCTTGGCGGAAAAACCGGGCGCGGTCAAATCGCCGGACAACGCGCCGGACAATTTCATCGCCCCGGCCAAATCCACGCCGATCACCTCGCCGACTGCCGCCAACTGCGAGACATCTAGCTGCCACGCGCCCGACAGTGCCATCTCGCGCACATCGACGTGCCCCTCGGTGGACAACATCCCGGCATCGCCTAACAGTTCCGCGTAAAATTCCGTCCGCAATATGGAATCGACCGCACCGGACATGCGAAAGCGATCCGCTGCGGCATTGCCCGCAATCGCGCCCGACAACGCCACTTTCAGCGCGCGGCCCACAATGCCATCGACGCGGCCCGCAACCGTCAGGGAATCGCCCCACCTGTCCGTCCGCAGCAAATCGGGCAACGCGACCTCTGCGCGGAGACTGCCTGCAATCGCGGGTTCGAGATCGATCACCCCCTGCCCATTGCCCACAACGCGCATTCCCCAATGCGGCAATCGCGCCGCAAAGTGATCGACAACGAGCCGCTGATCCCCATATCGGGCCTGGGCAGTCGCGTCTCGCATCTCGCCATCTGGCATTTGCACTTTGTCCAGCGCAATGCCCACGCGCCACACGGAATCGCGTGCAATATCGACGCGCCCGTTCGTTCGCCCGACATTTTTGGGCACGCCGGGGAATTGTCCCGCATGCACATCGCTGAACCGGATCGCCCAGTCCCCGCGCCAATCCGCCCACCGCGCTCGCCCACCGCCTTTTATCTCGCCGCTCGGCCCGGCCACAGCGACCTGTGCTCGGAACAGGCCATCTGCCAAAGTGCCGGAAAAATCCACGGAATCAAACCGCGCATCGCCCACGCGCACGCGCTGCAAAACGCCCTCGACATGGCCTTCGCGCACGCCCGAGGAATCGACCTGGATGTTGCCTTGTCCTTTCAAATCGAACCCGACCGCATCTTCCAGTGGGACACCCCAATCGGACAGATCCTCCACCGCGATCTCGAAAGCCGCATCGCCGCGCAGGGCAAATAGCGAAACGCCCAAAACGCCGTGAAATACCAGGGAATCGGACGCGCCACGCGCGACAAGTGCTTCCACGCCCAGGGAATCCAGCCCGCCCTGCACCTTGCCGCGCAACCGCACCGCGCGCTTTGGCAGCTCGCCGATCCCTCGGATATCCGCCAGCCACAGGGAGTCGGCCTCTACGCCGATATCCAGCACGGGATCGTCCAACTGCCGCACTGTGCCACTGAGCAAAACCCGAGAGTTGTGCGTGTGCAACGCGATGTCGTTCAACTGCACCCGTCCGCCTTGCAACACCGCGACGCCAGACAAATTGGTCACCTCTAACGGCGGGGTGAACTGCACGGAGCGAAACCGCTTCAAAACCGCGCGATAGCCCTGATCCTCTGCGACAAGCGCGCCAGAGAGTGCGATGTCCCGCACTCGCGTGCTGTCGATCACGACCTCGGCCCCTGCGATCTCCAGCGACTCGATCTCCACGGGCAGGGCTATCTGCGAAAACGCGCCGTCCGACCCTTTGATCAGCACCTCGGCCCCGATCACCTTCAACCGATGCACAATCGCCCGCCCTCTCAGCATGCCCCAAATATCGTACGCCACATCGAGCGTATCCACGCGCACCCAATCGCCGATTTGCACATCTACCACGCGAAACTCGCGCAATGGATTGCCCCGAATCGCGCCGATCCGAGCGTCCTCCGCCAGTTGCCACACCAGAACGCGCTGCGCCAAGCCGCGCACGATCCCATTGACATAGCCACCAGCGATCAGCAACAACGCGATCAGCAGCACACTGGCTGTTCCGATAGTGATGTAGATTGATTTTTTGAGTGTCATGGTCAGTGGTCAGTGGTCAGTAATAAAAAAACAAGTAGGCGATGCGGGCGTTGCGCGAGGGGACCTATCCCCCCGGCCCCCGTTATTCGCTTCGCTCATTGTAGGCTACGCCTGTGCCTACGAGGAAAGGGGGAGCATGGGTTTCTTGATAGATGAACGCAAGGGCTATTTTGATGGCTTTTGGGACCTATCCCCCGGCCCCTTTCCTGCAAGGAAAGGGGAGAAAAGCTCTTTTGATGGTTTGTATCCCTAGCTGTTTTGATGGCTTTGGGCGAATGGATCACGCCATGAACCCCAAAAACCTCTCGCGCAAATCCCTCGCAAGACCCATCGCCATTCCCCCTTCCTCGCAGGAAGGGGGGTTAGGGGGGTAGGTCCCGATTCGCAAAACCGCTCACAAGTTCCTCCTTTTAGGGGTTAGGAGGACAGATCATGCCCTTGACATGCGCTCTGATCATTTGAACAACGCCCTCTATATCCGCGTAGATTTTCTCATTCGATATGCGGATGATTTGTAATCCGTGGGCTTTGAGTACCTCATCGCGTTGGGCATCATAACCAACCTGATGAGCGTGAATCTGACCATCAATTTCAATGACCAAGCCAGCGGCATGGCAGTAGAAATCGACAATAAAACCGTCAATGATTTGCTGGCGGCGAAAGTGAACCCCATCAACCCGGTTTCCACGCAACCGTTCCCAAAGCCGTTTTTCCGCCTCGGTCATCTGTTTTCGCAACCGCCGCGCTTGTGCCACTTTCTCGGCCATAACACGTTGCCCAATCACGATGTTTCGCTTAGATTTTTTTATGGGACCTATCCCCCCGGCCCCCGTTATTCGCTTCGCTCATTGTAGGCTACGCCTGTGCCTGCGAGGAAAGGGGGAGCACATGGCTTTTTGAAGGTTTGTTTTCTTGGCTGTTCTGATGGCTTTGGGCGAATGGATCGCGCCATGAAAATGCGACCTATCCCCCCGGCCCCCTTTTCTACAAGGAAAGGGGGAGCATGGGTTTCTTGATAGATGAATGCAAGGGCTATTTTGATGGCTTTTGGGACCTATCCCCCGGCCCCTTTCCTGCGAGGAAAGGGGAGAAAAGCTCTTTTGATGGTTTGTATCCTTGGCTGTTCTGATGGCTTTGGGCGAATGGATCGCGCCATGAAAATGCGACCTATCCCCCCGGCCCCCGTTATTCGCTTCGCTCATTGTAGGCTACGCCTGTGCCTGCGAGGAAAGGGGGAGCGCATGGCTTTTTGATGGTTTGTATCCTTGGCTGTTTTGATGGCTTTGGGCGAATGGATCACGCCATGAAAAAGCGACCTATCCCCCCGGCCCCCTTTCCTACAAGGAAAGGGGGAGCGCATGGCTTTTTGATGGTTTGTATTCTTGGCTGTTCTGATGGCTTTGGGCGAATGGATCGCGCCATGAAAAAGCGACCTATCCCCCCGGCCCCCTTTCCTACAAGGAAAGGGGGAGCACATGGCTTTTTGAAGTTTGTTTCCTTGGCTGTTCTGATGGCTTTGGGCGAATGGATCACGCCATGAACCCCAAAAACCTCTCGCGTAAATCTCTCGCAAACCCTCTCGCCATTCCCCCTTCCTCGTAGGAAGGGGGCCAGGGGGTAGGTCCCACTTCGCAAGACCTATCGCCATTCCTCTCGCAAACCCTCTCGCCATTCCCCCTTCCTCGCAGGCACAGGCGTAGCCTACAACGAAGCGAAGCGAGTAACGGGGGTTAGGGGGGTAGGTCCCAAAAAGAAAAGCCCGGAGTCATTGCACCCCCGGGCTTTTCTTTTGTGCGCGTAATCGTTCTGCGGCATCAAATCTCCGTGTCGTAATACTGACGGAAGATCAAAAAATCGTCATAGCCAACCGCACCATCGCTATTGAGATCGTAGCGCGAGTTATATCTTTCTTCGCCATGCCGCGTTCCATACCTGACGACAAAAAGCGCGAAATCCGCGAAATTGACCCGACCATTGCCATCGAAGTCGGGCGTGAGCCCTTCAAGGGTGAAGACCAGCGAAGCCACATCGCCATCCGCGTCCAACGCGCTCAGCGTGTATTCGGTCTCGAGTATCGCCTGAAGCAACGTGCCGGATATCACCCGCGTCTCGTGGTCAAATTCCAACTCATCGGGCAGGAATGGCAAGAGGATATAGGCCAGCACCCCGTCGCCACCCGTGGCTTCGGGGAAAGTTATCTCGACCTCTGTTTTCACCAGATAGCGGTGGGCGACGACCGTATCGGCAAATGAGGGCATGAGATCTTCCGCCACGGCGAGGGCGAATCGCAGGGTCGCCTCGTCGCCATCGCCATCTGTTGCGGTCAGCGTATAGGTCGTTTCGCCTAGCGCCTCGGTCGGCAGACCCGACAGCACCCGCGTCTCGGTGTTGAAGGTCAAGCCCTCGGGCAGATCGGGGGTCAGCGCGTAGGTCAGCGCGCCATCGCCACCGGTCGCTTGCGGCAGGGTTATCGCTTCGATCTCTCGGTTTTGTACATAGCTTTGCGCGGCGACCGTCGCATCGCCGAAAGACGGCATCCTATCTGCCTCGACGTCCGACGATGTAGCTACCATGACGACGATGTAGAATAACGCACGCGCCACATCTTCGTCTTCGTCTGTTGCGGTCAGGGTGTACAGGGTTTTGGCCTGTGTCTCGGTCGGCGTGCCGGACAAGACGCCGCCATGCGCGTCCTCTTCGCTCGGCGGGGTATAGGTCAGGCCCGGAGGAAGTGAGGACAAAGTGTAGGTCAGTGCTCCGTCGCCACCCTGGGCCACGGGGAATGTCAGCGGCGCAATAGGTGTGCCTTGTTGATAGCGTTGAAAATCCACCACATCTGTAAATTCGGGCACTTGATTTGTAGCCGCCGGATTTTCAACCGGATCTTCAGCTCGGGAGGGGGGTTCATCGTCTCGGATGGTCAGGGTCACATCTGAGGGGGAGGCGACGCCGGCGCTGTTCTGCGCGTTGCCCGACACAGTGACCGCCTTATCGCCTGCACTGACCGAGTTGTCCACCGCTGTAATCGTTACGGTGCCCGTGCTCGTCGTTGCGCCAGCCGCGATAGTCAGCACGGGGTTGTTGCTCAACGTGAAATCGCCCGCCACAGCGTTTGCGCCCGGAGTAGCCGCGACGGTGATCGTCGTTGCCGCGGTCGATGCCCGGGTCAAGGTCGCTGTCACAGTCGTCTGATTGGTTGCACCGCTTTCGTCTATCTCGGATCGCGACAGCACTAGCGTTGTGACCGGGGATTCATCGTCTAGGATGGTCAGGGGCACAGGTAAAGGGGGCGTTACATCGGGGACAGCTCTACCTGATCTTAGAACACGGCCCAGTGAGGTGGCCGACACAGTGACCGTCTTATCGCTTGCACTGACCGAGTTGTCCACTGCTGTAATCGTTACAGTGCCGGTGCTCGTCGTTGCACCGACCGCGATAGTCAGCACGGGGTTGTTGCTCAACGTGAAATCGGCCGACACAGCGTTTGCGCCCGGAGCAGCCGCGACGGTGATCGTCGTTGCAAAAGTGCGATGCGCTTGGTCCAACGTTGCCGTGATGGTCGCGGTTGCACCGTTTTCGCCAATCGCGGAGGACGACAGCGACAGCGTTATGACTGGCGAAAGTGTTACATTTACCCCTCTGTTCCGAAGGGCGGGAACGTGCGTGTTCCGCGACGTGGCACTCAGCGGATTTGCATATACGCGAACAAAGTCTCCTGAGCCCACTCCCGTATTTGAAATCAAGGGCGAGAGATCCGTGATGCGGTTGGTGTTAAGATACACCCACCTTAGTAGGGGTAAGTTCGATAGAGCCGAAATATCCGAGATGTTGGAGAATCTAGCATCAATAGATTCCAAGTTGGTTAAGGTCGATAGAGGCGAGATATCCGAGAGACTTGGGTTGCTGTATATATTCAGCCTTTTCAAGTTGGTTAAGGTCGATAGAGGCGAGATATCCGAGAGATTCACATTTGCTATAAGCCCGAGACGGTCTAAATCTGTTAAGGTCGATAGAGAGTCGAGATTTGTGATGTTGTTATAGTTAAGGGTCACATAATATGTCAGGCTGGTTAAGTGCATGAGAGGCGAGAGATCCGTGATATTGTTGTTGTCAAGACCCAGAGATTCCAGACGGGTTAAGTTCCGTAGAGGCGAGAGATCCGAGATGCGGTTGTTGTTAAGACGCAACAATCTCAGTTCGGTTAAGTTCGATAGGGAGTCAATATTTGTGATGTTGTTATGGGTTGCTTGCAGTTGTCTCAGGTTAGTTAGGGTGTATAGGGAGTCGATATTTGTGATGTTGTTTTCGTTTATGTTCAGGCTTCTCAGGTTAGTTAGGGTGTATAGGGAGTCGATATTTGTGATGTTGTTTCGGCTTAAGTTCAGGCTTATTCTCAGGCCGGTTAATTTCGATAGGACGCCGATATTTGTGATGTTGTTTTCGCTTAAGTCCAGGGTATGCAGGTTAGTTGAGGCGTATAGGGAGTCGATATTTGTGATGTTGTTGCCGAGTAACTGCAATCTTTGCAGTCCGGTTGCATGTTCAAGCCCGGTTAGATTACTGATATTCGATCTAATCCCTTGAAGGATGGTTATACTCGCCATATCACTAACGGTAATCGGCAAAGTGCTAGTCGTTGCCCTATTCAGTCTCTGATTAACTTTCGCTCGCAGGTTGGCGTCGGGAATCGTCACGTTCTGCGCGTTGACCGGCCCCGATGCCACCAGCATGACCAGCGCGACCAGGGCCAACAAGTGAGCGTAGCGGGGCATCATTTTACCCTCCTCTCGAGGGGGGGGGGGGTACACTGTACTGATCATCCTAACAGACTGTTTTGCAATGAAATAGAACCACATTCCAAGGCGGGGATGGGCGATATGAACCCCTCTTTTCGCAGGGGAACGGTGGCCTCCAAACAGGTTTGAACAACGTCGAAAAATGGTGGTCAACATGTGAACTCTCTTGAAAATAGAACGAGTTGTGCAGGCATGGCTTTTGCCTACGTGAAAAAAATAACGATGCTGAAGACAAATTAAGATACTATGTCTTTCTAGTCAAGGGAATTGTGACCTAAACCCTGGCCCCGTTACTCGCTACGCTTCGTTGTAGGCTACGCCTGTGCCTGCGAGGGATGGAGGCGGGAAACGGTAAAGTGGCGGTGGGGATGTGGGGTAATCCGCGTAATCCCCTAATCCGTTTAATCCGCGATTCAGACACGGTGGGGCGGTGATGGGATAGGTCCCCTCGCGCAAAGCCATCAGCGGTCAGCCCAGCGTCATTATGGATCAAAACGCTTGTCCCAAGCTGATGTGATATTGCAGGCGTTGCCCGGCAGTTGGGTCTTCTGACAGGCGGTAGGCGATGTCGAGTCTGACCGGGCCGATGGGGCTTAAGTAGCGCAAGCCCGCGCCGATAGCCCATTTCAGATTTTGGGGATTGAACGCATGGAGACCGGGATCGACATTGCCCGCGTCCAAAAAAATGGCCGTGCCCCAGGAAAAGAACATCTGCGTCCTGATCTCCACGCTCAGTTCTGCGCGGCTCAACCCGCCGGTGGGTTCGCCCTGGGCGTCTTTTGGCCCCAAATCGTTCAACCGCCATCCGCGCACGCTGTTCAGGCCGCCCGCAAAAAACCGCTCGACATTGGGCACGTTGCCCGGGTTGCCCAGTTCAAAAATCGCGCCCCCTTGCACGCGCAACGCCAAAACACTCCGCCAGGGGATGGGGTGAAACCAGCGGCCTTCGGCAGTCGCCTGCAAGAACTCGCTATCGGCTCTGAAAAACCGCCCCCGCTCGCGCACGGTGAGTTGCGTGAGCGCGCCCGACTGCGGATCGAAAATATCGTCTCGCGTGTCCCAAAGCCATCGCACCTTGGTTTCGGCAAACGCGCTGTCCGCTGAAAAATCCACCACGCCCCCACTGAACTGCGCGATCAAATTATTGGTCGGCGTGATATTTCGCTCCAACGAAAAATTGACCCCCACCTCGTCTTGGCTGAACGCGGCTTGGCGTTCGCGCTGCACAAATCCACTGACGTGCAAATAGTTGCGGCTGCTGAAGAAATACGGCTGCCGCACGCCGAGGGTCGCTTCTCGGTTCTTCTCCGAAACGCGCCCGGACAACTGGAGTTGGCGTGCGCCCCCTGCAAAATTGCGGTGCGTCACCTCGCCCGATGCCCAAAAATCTTCATCCGTATCGTATCCCGCGCCCAAGCGCGAAACCCAAAAGGGCCGCTCAGACACGCGCACGCGCACATCCACCTGATTTGTCGCCGCGACGCTGTCCGCAAGGTCCAAAACCACGGAGCGAAACACGCCTGCACGGTAGAGTTGGTGCTGGCTGTTTCGCAAGGCCCGTTCTCGAAATCGCGTCCCGGCTTTGAAAGTCAACCCGCGCAGAATGACTTGCTCGGGCACGGCATCGTTGCCGGAGATGCGAATCGCACGCACGCTACACACCGGGCCGGGCGCGAGATGGAGAACGAGGTCGGCCCGATCTTCCAAAATCTCGGTCTCGACCTCGCCGCGGGCAAACGCATAGCCCCTATCGCGCAACGCACGGAGAACCCGCGAGACGCTTGCGCCGATGAGATCGCGCGACAAGGGCGCGCCCTCGAGTTGCCCAAACGCCTGCTCGACATCTTCTCCGCCCATCACGGACGCCCGCGCAATGCGCGTCAACGGGCCCTCTGCGATGCGGACACCGAGTTGAATCTCATCCGCGCCCAAGCGTTCAATCGCAGAATCGACCTCCACATCCAAATATCCCAGATTGCGGTAATGCGCTCGCAACCGTTCCAAATCAGCGACAAAGGTCGCGGAATCGTACCTGCGCGCGTGGATATAGGGCAGAAAATCGTACCAGGCCGAGGATCGCGTGACCATCAAAGCCTTGAGTTCGCCCGTGGCAATCCCCTCATTGCCCGAAATATGGAGCAACCTCACGATAGGCGCGCTGGCCGCGGGCTGGGCGCGGATCTGCGTGGGCATCAACCACAACGCGGCGAACAACACCGTTGTGAAATTGGCGTAACGCATTCTGTCATTGATGAAAAAACCCCACAAAATCAATTCATTCTGTGGGGTTGAAATAGTTTGGAGCGCGTCCGGTCTCTGCGAGATTCACCAAACCTTGTCGATGATTTTCAACAGAATCCCGGTCCCTAAAATCGCACCGATCAGCCATTTGAAGTCTCGGTGCATCCGGTTGGACAAATCCTTGTTGTCCTGCCTCAATTCGCTGAGCGTGTTGTCCACGCGAGAAAGCAAAATCTCAAACTTGTCGTCCATTCGACCCGCCAGGTTGCGCTGGTCGTGTTCCACATTGGAAACGCGTTGACCGATCTGTTTGTTCTCGCCTTCTAGCTTGGCTTGCCGCTCCGCGAGTTTGGAAACTTCTCCTGCCATCTTCCCGCCCTTTCCGTTGTGGTTAAGACCGTCTCTCGGTTCACAAATGTATCCTATTTTGCAGGCAATGGCAAGGGGGAAAACGAGTCTGGCGGGGCAAAGACAAAAGTCACGGGACTACTGATGTTGGGCTTGCGCGTGTCGGCTTTCATCTGCGTTCGGTTCGCTTTTCACCACCCATTCTCCATCTGCCACATCCACTTCAATTTGCGATCCGTCGGCGATATCGCCGCTGATCAGGGCGCGGCCGATGCGCGTCTCCAATTCGCGTTGCAAGAACCGCTTGAGGGGGCGTGCGCCGAACACGGGATCGAATCCATTGCGGGCGACAAACGCCTTTGCATCCGCCGTGAGTGAGAGTTCCATTTGCCTGTCGGACAATCGGCTGTTCAAATCCGCAATCAGCAGATCGACAATGCGCGTGATCTCGGACAGCAACAGGGGTTTGAACAGCACGATATCATCGACTCGGTTGAGAAACTCGGGCCTGAAATGCCGGCGCAAGTCCGCCATCACCGCATCGCGGGCAGAGGCGCGAATCTCGCCGGCCTCGGTCACGCCCTCGAGCAGATGCGGAGATCCGATGTTCGACGTCATAATCACCACGGTATTCTTAAAATCCACCACATGGCCTTGGGCATCGGTCAACCGGCCATCGTCGAGCAACTGGAGCAACACATGGAACACATCGGGATGGGCTTTTTCCACCTCGTCGAACAAAATCGCGGAATACGGCTTGCGGCGCACGGCTTCGGTCAACTGCCCGCCCTCGTCATAGCCGATATACCCCGGCGGCGCGCCGATCAACCGCGACACCGCGTGCTTTTCCATGTACTCGCTCATGTCGATGCGAATCACGCTGTCTTCGCTGTCGAAAAGCGCGTGGGCCAGGGTGCGCGCCAACTCGGTCTTGCCAACGCCGGTCGGCCCCAGAAAAATGAACGACCCGATGGGACGGCGCGGATCCTTGATCCCTGCGCGTGCGCGGATCACCGCATCGGCCACCAAAGACACGGCCTCGTCTTGCCCGATGACGCGCTCGTGCAAAATATCGTCCAAGCGCAACAACTTTTCGCGCTCGCCCTCCACCAAGCGCGTGACCGGAATACCGGTCCACCGCGCCACGGTCTCGGCGATTTCCTCCTCTGTCACCGCTTCGCGCAACAAGCGGTTGTCCGCTGTGAACAGACTTTCGGCAACCTTGAGTTTTTGTTCCAACTCGGGCAAGGTGCCGTGCTTCAACGCGGCGGCGAAGTAGAGATCGTACTGCCGTTCTGCCGCTTCGATCTCGCGCTTGGTCCGTTCGATCTCCTCGCGCAAGCCCCGCACCTCATCGAGGGCCTTCTTTTCGTTCTCCCACTGCACGCGCATGTCCTCGGCCCGCACCTGCAACTCGGCCAATTCCTTTTGCAGTTCAGCCAACCGCTCTCGGCTCGACTGATCGGTTTCTGATTGCAGCGCGGCGTCTTCAATTTCGAGTTGCATCACGCGGCGGGTCACGGCGTCCAACTCGGATGGCATAGAATCGATTTCGGTCCGCACTGTCGCGCAGGCTTCATCCACGAGATCGATGGCCTTGTCCGGCAAAAACCGCTCGGAGATGTAGCGGTCGGACAGCACCGCCGCATTGACCAGCGCGTTGTCTTGAATCCGCACCCCGTGATGAACCTCGAACCGCTCGCGCAAGCCGCGCAAAATCGAAATGGAATCCGCCACAGACGGCGCGTCGACCAGCACGGGTTGAAAGCGGCGTTCCAATGCGGCGTCTTTCTCGAGATACTCGCGGTGTTCATCGAGCGTTGTGGCCCCGATGCAGTGCAATTCCCCGCGCGCCAGCATGGGCTTGAGCATATTGCCCGCATCTGTCGATCCCTCGGTCCTGCCCGCGCCCACGATGGTGTGAACCTCGTCGATGAACAACAAGATGTGCCCGTCGCTCTGTTTGATCTCGTTCAACACGGCCTTCAACCGCTCTTCAAACTCGCCTCGGTACTTGGCCCCTGCCATCAACGCGCCCATGTCCAGCGAAAAAACCGCCCGATCTTTGAGCCACTCGGGCACGTCGCCGCGCACGATCCGTTGCGCCAAGCCTTCGATAATCGCGGTTTTGCCCACGCCGGGCTCGCCGATCAGCACCGGATTATTTTTTGTTTTGCGCGACAAAATGCGGATCACGCGGCGGATTTCACTATCGCGCCCAATCACGGGATCCAACTTGCCCTTGCGCGCCTCGGCCACGAGATCAACGCCGTATTTTTCCAGGGCTTCATACGCCCCTTCGGGATGGGCACTCGTCACGCGCTGATTGCCGCGCACCCGCATCAGCACGGACAGAAACTCGTCCCGCGTGATGTTGAACTGCTTCAAAATGCAACCCGCCTGCGTTTGCTCGCCCTCGCCGATGAGGGCCAACAAGAGGTGCTCGACCGAGACGTACTCGTCCTTCAGCCTGCGCGCTTCCTCTTGGGCCGCCAAAAGCAGCTTTTGAAAACGCGGCGTCGCGTACACTTTGCCGTGCTCAACACCGGGGCCAGACACCTTGGGCAACCGCGCCAGTGCGTTTTCGACCTCCGATTTGAGGGCATCGCTCGGCACTTGCATGCGCGAGAGCAGGCGGCGCGACAAGCTGTCTTCCTGATCGATCAGACTGGCGAGCAGATGTTCCCCATCCACTTCCTGGTGCCCAGAGCGCAACGCGATCTCCTGCGCCTGCTGCACGGCCTCGCGCGATTTTTCAGTCAATTTGTTCATGGGCTTCATACGCCCCTTCGGGATGGACACTCGTCACGCGCTGATTGCCGCGCACCTGCATCAGCACGGACAGAAAATTGTCCCGCGTGATGTTGAACTGCTTCAAAATGCAACCCGCCTGCGTTTGCTCGCCCTCGTCGATGAGGGCCAACAAGAGGTGCTCGACCGAGACGTACTCATCCTTCAGCCTGCGCGCTTCCTCTTGGGCCGCGCAAAGCAACTTTTGAAAACACTGTGACGCGTACACTTTGCCGTGCTCAACACCGGGGCCAGGCACCTTGGGCAACAGCACCATCAGTGCTTTTTCGACCTCCGATTTGAGGGCATCGCCCGGCACTTGCATGCGCGAGAGCAGGTGGCGCGACAAGCCATCTTCCTGACCGATCAGACTGGCGAGCAGATGTTCCCCTTCCACTTCCCAATGCCCAGAGCGCAACGCGATCTTCTGCGCCTGTTGCACGGCCTCGCGCGATTTTTCAGTCAATTTGTTCATGTCCATTTTGGGTCTCCAGTTGTCAGTGGTAAAAGGTGAGACGTAAGACGTGAGAGGTGGAACAACCGCCCAACCCTCTCGCGTCTCACGTCTTACGTCTTACGTCTCCCGCCTTTAAGATACGGTGACATCAATCTGACGGGGCTTTGCGGCTTCGGACTTGGGCAAGGTCAGGGTCAAAATCCCATCCTTGTAGTTCGCGGCAATTTTGTCGGCATCGACTTCTGTGCCCAAGCCAAAAGAGCGTCTGAACGTCCCGTACGCGCGCTCCCGACGGTAGAACTGCTCGTCCTTCTGCGCGTCTTCGTACTTCCGCTCGCCCGCGATAGTGAGCATGTCGTCTTCGAGCGTCACTTGGATGTCTTCCTTGCGAAGCCCGGGCAATTCGGCGTGAACCGTGAAGGCGTGCTCCGATTCGGCCACGTCCACGCGGGGATGCCAGCCCGTCCAAGTATCGAGCAAATTGCCCAACTCGCGCTGAAGCGCGAAGGACTCACGGGGTTGCCAACGAATCAGTGCCATCTCCGACCTCCTTGATGAGTTGTGGAACGATTGATTGTTTCTCTCGCCCCTTTTATTTGCAATCCCCGTGCCAAATGCTGTGATTTTTTTATATTTTTGTAACTCGCTGTAAATCAAGGCGTTATCATTTTGGCTTCTCTTAGAACGATTTTATGTTCCATCGCCCCCGCTGACATATCGCCACAAACCCGCCCATTTTGACATTGACCGCCCTGCCTGCCTGTCTGCACAAACAGACACTCTGGCAAAGCCCTTGTCCAATCGCGTGTGGATGGATATATTAGGTCGTGTTGACATTTTATTTTTTTCACATTACGTACAGATTAGCAAATGTGTTGCTTGCTCATTTAAGGCGTTTGGTCCTAAAGCCTCGTTGGTTGCCTCCGATGCCTTCGGCGACCTACTTTTTTTCAACAGCAAAAAAAAGTAGGCGAGCGGGGTACAACTGCCCCAGCAGTTCAAAAATGCCGCTCTCAAACGCCGAGAGGCTTGCACAGCGCAAATCGCTTTTGTAACAGAACGATATGCGCCAGCCTGCAAAGTGGGTTGCAAGATGGATGTTGGTTGCGAGACGGACTTGCGCGCTGTGCGTGATGGCTTTCGCTGATGGGCTTTTGCAAGGGCTACTTGGTGTGATTTATTTGAAGTGCATAACGTCCGTGAATACAATGAGCGTGGTAGCAAAAGCGAGAAATCCAAATGGGCGACTGTTCCAGTTTCTCAATCCGAGAGCATATCCTGCGATAGGGCTTGATTTTCTCGATAAACCGAGCTAGGAGAACCCACCATGCGATCAATTTTAATCCTCGCCTTGACAGTGCTATACGCCAGCGCGGGCTTTGCCAACGAGCCGGTTCACACCTTGACGCTTTGCGAAAGTGTCTCGGGATGGCCCAATAGCGTGCGGTTATCGACAGATGCACGCGAGGGGCGATTTGCCATTGTGGCTTCTGTACCTGCGGGAAAGACCGGGTTTGTGACTTATGATTTTCGTAGCACCGGGCAGAATGTCGCAGACAAGCACAGCTTGAGTTTCTGGTGGAAGGTGGAGGGCACGGGCCTGCAAGATTTGAAAATCAAGGTTCGCAACTACCCCTTGGTGGGGGGCATGGAAGCGGTTTATGCGATCTGGGAGGGGCAAACGCCGCCGCGGGGCTGGCAACTCTCGGTTGTGGAACTGGACAAACCGCAATACGACGACTGGGGCGGGCAACCCGATCACAACAGGCGGTACATCACCTTTAGAACCGAAACCGGGCAAAATGCAAACGCACGCCTGTTCATCGATCACATCGCAACGGTCGATCAGACCTTTTCATGGCAAGTCGATGCGCCTGTGCGCGGAACAGAAGGCCGTGCCCGTCTCGATTTCAACGGCGACGATACTGTCGGCTTTGGCGATTTCCTTCTCTTCGCCCCGAAATTCGGCGCAGCGCGGGGCGACGCGGTCTATGATCCGATCTACGACCTCGATGCGGATGGCAACATTGGGTTTGGCGATTTCCTGGTTTTCGCAAGGGGATATGGCTCGGGTATCCGCACGCACATTCCCATCGCATTTGAGAACCACACCGCAGACCCGTTGAGCATCGAAGTGGGAACGGCCGCACGGGTTTTATCCACGCACACGATCCCCGCGGGGACGACGCGGGTTCGCGTGTCCATCCCGCAGACGCTCCTCGCCGAACGCGATCCGACCGAGATATACCCGATCCCAATTTGGGCGCAGGTCGCGGGATATGTCCAAACGCGCAACAAGTGGACTGCTTACGTCCCGCAAACCGGCCCGTCGCGCACATGGCGACAATTTGTAACCGCCAAACAGAACGACACAGAACCCATTTTGCCCGATTTTTCCTACGCGGGCTATCACTACTTTGCCAAACCCGTTCCGGATATCCGCGCCGACGTCTTCAATGTCGCGGATTACGGCGCGATTCCCAATGACGACCTGTCTGACCAACCCGCCATCCAACGCGCCATTCGCGCAGCCGAGCAAAACAACGGCGGCATCGTCTTCTTTCCGCCCGGGGAATTTTTGGTCAACACCCACGCAGACGACAACCAGTCCATCTACATCCGCGGCAGCAATATCGTCCTCAGAGGAAGCGGCAGCCGCGCAGGGGGCACGATCATTCGGCAGGTCAATTACATGCCGCCGACCAATCCCGATCAACTGTGGACATCGCCTTACATGTTCATCTTCCAACCCGCGAATACGAGCGACAGACGCTTGGCGAACATCGCGGCAAGCGCGGGCAGAGAAACCTTTTACCTCACCTTGGACAACGCGGCCAACCTCACGCCCGGACAATGGATTACGCTCTATGCAAACAGCACCGCGGCCATCGCCGAGTTCCTCGCGCCGTACCCTGCGGAACCGATCTGGACGACCATGACCACCAATGGCATCCAAGTGCGCGAAAAGCACAGCATCGCCGACATTCAGGGCAATCGGATTCGCCTCAACGAACCCCTGCACACAAACGTCAATCACACGTATAACTGGACCGTGCGCGAATACCAGCACCTCGAGGAAATCGGCATAGAGGACATCGGTTTTCACGGGTCGTGGTACGAGGAATTTGTCCACCACAAAAACGCGATTCACGACGGCGGCTGGAGTTTGGTCCAACTCGACCGATGCGTCAATTCATGGATTCGGCGCGTTTCTTTTGTCAACAGCAACCGCGCTCTGCACATCGGGTCGAGTTCTGCGGTCTCTGTTTATCACGTCACGCAAGCGGGCAACCTGGGGCATTCGTCCATTGCGAGCAATGGCGGTTACGGCGTGTGGATCGGGCTTTCCGAAGACCTATCGGGCCATTGGCACGGGCCGGGCACGAGCAGTCGATCCGTCGGCACGGTGTATTGGCGGTACGACATGTTGCCCGATCAGCGCATCGACGCGCACGGCGCGCAACCTTATGCCAACCTGCTCGACCGGGTCAATGGCGGGATTTTGTACGGCAGCGGCGCGTCCCTCGCCAATTACCCCAATCACCTCAAGCATTACGTCCTCTGGAATTTCAAACATCGCGGCAATCAGAGGCACTACGATTTTTGGCGCCCGGGCGACGCGCGCGACCGATTTGTGCAACCCATCATCGTCGGCTTTCACGGGGACCCCGCCACGTTTAATACGGGTACTCTCCAAGTGCTCGAATCCAATGGTAGCCCGGTCATGCCGGAATCGCTCTTTGAAGCCCAACTCGAATCCCGCCTCCAAACCCTCCCTCCGTGGCTCAACACCCTCCGCACAGAATGGGACACCTTCCGCAACACGCCCCTGCCACCATTTCCCGCGCCGAATTTTTGACGCGAATGAAGGGCGAATGAACACAGAGGGGCGATGGAAATTTAGCCACGAGCGGGACAACTGGCGATAGCCAGTTAAAAGGTCTCATTCCTGCATTTGGAATGAGACCTTTTGTCATGTCGATAGGGCGAAGGGGGATTACTTGGGCAAATTCAACAAAATCGTCACCGTCGCGCCCAAGATGGTCAGGAGAATTGTGAAGAGAATCCCAACGAGCCAACGGAAAGACTTGTCCATGCGATCTGCAACTATGCGCTCTTCAACTCTTGCGATATGATCTTCAACTCTTGTGATGCGATCTTCAAGACTGATCAAATTTTGCTTGTGTTGTTCAGCAATCGCTTCAAGCCTTGCTAGTCTTTCGTTGGTAGTGGCTTGTGACGGGTCAATGATGGGAATGGGCATGCGGTTCCTTTCTTTTTTGTGACTACAGTGAGGTGCGATGGGTGAAGGGAGATTACTTGGGCAAATTCAACAAAATCGTCACCGTCGCGCCCAAGATGGCCAGGAGAATTGTGAAGAGAATCCCAACAAGCCAACGAAAAGACTTGTCCACGCGATCTTCAACTCTTGCGATATGTGCTTTGATCTCGGCCAAGGCGAGTGTGTGCTGTTCCGCAATCGCTTCAAGCCTTGTCAGCCTTTCGTTCGTGGTGGCTTGTGATGGGTCAATGATGGGAATGGGCATGCGGTTCCTTTCTTTTTTTTCGATACACAAGGATGTGCGATGGGGTGAGGAGATAGTGAAAGTTGACTGATTTATTTTTCGGATTTCATCAATAATGGACCACTTCAAAATATAAGTTATCTTTGACCGAGTATTCAACAAATTTCAATTCCACATATCTTTGAATTTGTATGACGTTATTTGCGTCCGCTTCAACTGCTTTCAGTCATAAATTTCTCTGCAAAGTTCTGTAATGATTTGGTCTCCCTGTCTAACCCGACTCCCATCGGCGATCATGTTGACGAGCATATCTTGCGTGATACTTTTTTGAAAACGAAAATGTACTCGTGCTTGAAAATGTAGAACCCGCCGCCGAGTGCGCGATAACGCCACAGATTTTCCCGATTCTGCTTTGCGCGGTTGTTCACCATATTTTTGACGAGAATGCTTTTCAGCATGAGGCCATGCCCGCGCTTCAGGGTTTCTTGCATCAGATAAAACCCGAGTGGCACCCACTCGCTATTGGTGTATTTGTCGCCAATCACAACCGCCAAGTATCTGTCCCGCGCCAATAAATCGGTAAAATTTTCAATCACCTCGCCGAACTTCGCGGCAAATTCTTCAACGCTTGCGGCATTGCACAGATCTGATTTTTGGTCGCTGAACTTGATGATGTCGTGATACGGGGGATGTAGCAAAATTAAATGGATGTGCTTTTTGCCCATTTTGTCCAGGGCTTCCAAAACCTCGGTGCGTGCAGATTTTGTCGTGCTGTCTGCGACGATGACTTCTGTCAAAACATTGTCGCCACTGACTTCAGCACCTGCCTGTTCAAAAGACAGTTCCTCTTGGCTGATATTTTGTTTCGCGTATTCCGCCACCTCGGGGATCAACTCAACGCCGATGCCGTGCCGGCCCAACCGCTTCGCTTCGATGAGGGTCGTGCCGTGCCCCAAAAACGCATCCAAAACAACATCGCCTTTTTGCGTGAACCGCTTCATCATCTGATTCGGGATTTGGGGGATAAAGTTGCCGTGGTAAGCGTTATTGTGCGCCCCGGATTTGTCGCGCTCGCCAATCAACCACAGGCTATCGGTGATGATATCGCCGTATTGCTTCCAATTCTTCAAGTTCAAATCGTTGATTTTCGGCATGGTTCATCCTCTGCATTTTCCGCTCTAAAATGTCCCCGTTGGCGCATCAGAAGGCGGTAGAGATTGGGGTGTTTTTTGAATGGTTCGCGGCCGTGCAGCCAGAAGTGGTTGTTGAGCACCACGAGGTGATCCGGCGGCAGTGGGAGCGAGACTGCGGATGCTTCCATTGAATCGGACAGGTCGCGCAGGTATCGGCCTTGCGCGATGGTTTTGGGATACACAAACTGATCGATAAAACACACGCAGGCTTTGCCATCCCGCTCGTAAAACGTGGTCTTTTCAACGGATACGGGATAATTCTTGCTCGGCGGCGATTGGTAGGTCATGGGCAACGAGGCCATCGGATGTAGGGCATAGTGCGCCAATGCCTCCCAATCGTCCAAATGTAGCAAGCGCGACTCCCCGCCCATCGCGTCGCGCTCGGCCATTTTCATCATCAAAATCCAATCCGTAACCTCGCGTACGTACGTGCCATCGGTGTGGAGCGTGAACAGGCGGTACGCTTGGCGCAAATACGAATCGCTGCTGTCCGTATCCCGCACCTCAAAGCAGGCGTAATAATTCCCGGTCATATCGTCAAAATTGGGCATCCCGATCAGATGCGAAACCCCTGTGCCAAACGCCACGCGCTGATCCTGGGTCTCGAATCCGCCTTCGACCGCGATGGTGAACCCACCCCTTGCGCGATCCCGCACCAGCGCGTTGATCTGCGCGGCAAAATCCCCCCCGACGGTTTGTTGCAAGCTATCGGCGGCGATCAATCGCAAATAGGGCACGTATGTCAAGCGTTGCTCAGACAAATCCGCGACCTCGCGCACAAACCGCGCCACAGCATCGGCACCGATGGTGATGTGATGCAGGCGATGGTGATCGGGATGTTGTTCAATCGCGTAGTTCAATGTCTCTCCTTTCTACGTGCCGCGCCCCTACATTGTGGGGTGGGTTAAATGTGTTGCTTGCTGATTTAATGCGTTTGGTCCTACAGCCTCGTTGGTTGCTCTGATGGCGTTGCGCGAGGGGACCTATCCCCCGGCCCCTTTCCTACGAGGAAAGGGGAGTAAAGCTCCTTTGATGGCTTATCTCAAGGGTTGCTCTGATGGCGTTTTACGAGGGCATAAAGCGATTAAAAATCCCTCATCAATCCCCTCGCAAAACCGCTCACAGTTCCCCCCTTCCTCGCAGGAAGGGGGGTTAGGGGGGTAGGTCCCGATAAGGCGCGACTGTTCCAAGTTTCTCAAACCGAGAGCATATTCTGCGATAGGGCTTGATTTTCTCGATAAACCGCTCAGCTAGTTGCATGGCTCGTGAATGTCAACAGAACCTACTGACTACTGACTACTGACTACTGACTACTGACTACTGACTACTGACTACTGACTACTGACTACTGCTTCCCCAAATTGTACTTCTCCATAAACGTCCGCATGGCGCGGGCTGTGTGGCGTTGTTTGTATTCCACGAACACATCCGGGAAATCCCCGATGGCGCGGCGCGTGCGTTGGATGGCTTGGGCAACCACGTCTGCGGGCGGATCCGTCAGGGGGTGTTCTTCGTCTGCATCCGCGTGCAGGTCGTACACCACGGGCACCGGGTCTTTTGTCCCCACGTCCAGGTGGATGCTGTACCGATCATCCCGCACATTGAAATTTTTGCTCCACCCGGTTGTGATGTGATCCCGCGCCGGTTCAGCCTTGCCCGTCGCACATGCCCATGCGTCGAACCCGGCCATCTCCTCGTGTTCCACGGACAGCAAATTGAGAATGGTCGGGGTGATGTCCTGATTCTGCGTCCAAATCCCCGAATGTTGCCCGCGCGGTCCATCTGGATGCCGGATGATCCAGTTGATCTGCGTATTAAAGGGATAAAGCGCGTTGCCGCCCTTGCCAAATCGCCCCCTGTCCATCAACTGCGTGCCGTGGTCGGACAGGAACATCACCACAGTATCGTCTCGCAAATTCAGCCGATCAATCGTCTCCAGCAAATGCCCGATCCAGCGATCCACAAACGTGACATAGCCCATGTACAACGCCTTGGTGCGCTCGATTTCCGCATCCGTGGCATCGGGCACATGCAACGCGCTGTGGTGGATGTAATCCTTCACCGAGGGATCGGAAAAATACGCATCCGCATATTGTCGGGGCGGATCCCACAATTCGTGTGGGCTGAAGCTGTCGATCCACAGGAAGAACGGCTTGTTGCGCGCATTGTCCTCCACCCATTGCGACGCCGTGCGGAACACCTGCGCCGCGAGATAATTTTCCTCGCTCTCCTGCCTATCCAGCATATTGAGCAAGTACTGCACGATCACCGCGTGCTTTTTGGGATCCGCATCGCCATCCCGCACATGCGCGGCGAGGTCGATCCGCGACATGGGGCCGGAGCGGTACCCGTCTTGTTCTTGCCCGCGGATGAATCGCCATGACAAAAAGCCCCGCGTGAAATTCTGCGTGGCCTTGAACATGTGATACGTGTCGGCGACCAAGCCCGTGACCACGCCCGCATCGTGCAGGCGTTCGGCCAGGGTATCCTGCTCTGGCGGAATGGGATGCCAACCGCCGCCCGCGGGCTGAAGCCCCTCGTTGGGCGTGTCGAACCGCCATGGAAAAGACGGAATGCCCGTGAACACGCACCGCCGAAACGGAATCGTGGGCAAGCCCTCGGCAAAACAGCGGTCAAACATCAGGCCATCTGCCGCGAGTTGATCCAAATGCGGGGTTTTCACATGGCTCAACTTCTTTCCCTCGCCGACGAGATCTGCGCGAAACGTATCGCAACAAATCACCACCATATTCATAGTATCCTCCTCGTCAAATGATGAATGGGTATGACAATGATTTGGACATTTTTTGATAGCCACAAAAGGCACAAAAGGCACAAAAGGCACGAGCGGGGTACAACTGGCGACAGCCAGTTCAAAGGCACGAGCGGGGTACAACTGGCGACAGCCAGTTCAAAGGAGAATCGGAAAGTTGTGATTGATCTTACGATAATCCACAATTCCCCGCGTGTCAACCGCCGGTGCGGTTCCATTTTCAAGTTGACAAACTATGGGGAATCTGTGAAGTTTTTGCCCGTTTATCGAATCCATCGCTCGTTTTGCTGATCGCTAGTTGCATTGCCAAAGGAAAATCCATGTCCAAACTCAAAGTAGGCGTGCTCGGCGCGACCGGCATGGTCGGGCAACGCTTTGTCACCTTGCTCGCGGATCATCCGTGGTACGAAATTGCCGCGGTGGCAGCCAGCCCGCGTTCTGCCGGCAAAACGTACCGCGAAGCCGTGGCGGGCCGGTGGACGCAAGGCGACAGTGCCATTCCCGCCGCCGTATCGTCTCTCGTCATCCAAGACGTGCGGGAAATTGACGCCATTGCCGCGCAGGTGGATTTTGTCTGTTGCGCTGTCGATATGGAGAAAGAGGACATCCGCGTTTTGGAAGAAGCTTATGCCAAAGCGGAAACCCCGGTCATCTCCAACAACTCGGCGCACCGCTGGACCCCGGACGTGCCCATCCTCATGCCGGAAATCAACCCGCAACACGCGGAAATCATCCCGGCGCAGCGCAAACGCCTCCGCGCCCAACGCGGCTTTATCGCCGTCAAACCCAACTGCTCCATCCAGCCCTATGTCCCGGCCTTGCACGCCTTGTCGGAATTTGGCCCGTCCAAAGCCTCTGTCTGCACCTATCAGGCCATTTCCGGCGCGGGCGAAACCTTTGCATCATGGCCGGAAATGGTGGACAACGTCATCCCCTACATCGGCGGGGAAGAGGAGAAAAGCGAGCGCGAACCCCTCAAAATTTGGGGCCGCGTCGTCAAAGACCAAATCGTGCCCACGCGCACGCCCGTCATTTCCGCCCAATGCGTTCGCGTGCCGGTCACCGATGGACACATGGCCGCCGTATCCGTCTCATTCGACAAAACGCCCGACCTCCAAGACATCCTCGCACGCTGGCAGGAGAGCCACCCCAAAACCGCGGGCCTGCCCTCGTCGCCCAAAACATTCCTCGAGTACCTCGAAGACCCGGACCGACCGCAAACGCGCCGAGACCGAGACGCGGGCAATGGCATGGGCATCACCTTGGGCCGCCTGCGCGAAGACCCCATTTTTGACTACAAATTCATCGCCTTGAGCCACAACACCGTGCGCGGCGCAGCCGGCGGCGCCATCCTCATGGCCGAACTCCTAACGCGAGAAGGGTATATTGGGTGAGGGACCTACCCCCCCTGGCCAAAAACAAGAGGGGAGAGGCAAGACGGGAGAGGCAAGACGGGAAATATTGGGTGGTGAGGGACCTATCCCCTGGCCCTCTTCCTGGCAGGAAGATACAGGAGGGAACGAGGAGCGATTTTGCGAGGGATTATGCGAGAGGTTTTACGGGGCCTGACCCTGACTACTGACTACTGCCCACGTTCTCGATTGATCAAAAAGATCGTCAGGACGAGCGAGGCAACAGAGCCGAGCATGGCAATGGTTTCGCGGGCGATGCGATAGCCTTGCCCTGGCGTGCTTTCGCGTGCGGGAACCACTATCGCGTCGCCGGGTCGCACGGACGCGGTCGCTTTAACGCGGATGGGATTGCCCGTGTTGCCCTCCACGAGGATGATGTCTTTCCGCTTTGCGCGCGTATTAAAACCGCCTGCGAGGTCGATATACCCGCCCACCGTCAGGGTCGGGTTGTGGGGGATATTCGCCGGTGCAATGACGGCGCCGGTCACGCGCACGGAGGGCACGAATCGGGGAATGCGGATCACATCGCCATCTTGCAGGAGGATATCGTGCTCGTCGTCGCCTGCCATGAGGTCCGCAAAATCGATGGGCAACCGCCCGGAAAGTTGCTGGGTTTTGAGGGTGACGAGGGCTTCTTCGGCGTCCGTGCGTTGCGTGCGGTCAATGCCGAGCAAGCGGTCGAGCGCGGGATCGTCCTCGAGCTGGTCTTCAAAATTGACCTCGCGGATGAGAGACGCCTGAACCACAGAGGCTTTGGGGGTGAGTTTGGCATGGCGCAACAATTCTCTGAGGCGGAGCCCCTCCTTGAGGGGAAAAGGCCCTGGGAATTGCACTTCGCCCTCAACGCGCACAAATGCCGTTTCGCCGATGACGTAGAGTTTGTCGCCCGCTTGCACGGGCAGGTTCGCGCTGGGGTCGCCCGCGAGTGCTCGGGGCAGATCGATGGCGATGGGCGTCCAGTTACCGTCTTTGGACAAGCGCAACAGTTGGGCGCGGTTGGGCGGATCGTGGGCACGCAGGCCATGGCCTAAAACGATGAGGTCCGCAACGCGGTCGCCTGGCGCGTATTCATAGGTGCCGGGGCGTTGCACCGCGCCCGTGACGGAAATGGAATCGCCATTGGCAGTGGGTACGACGATTTGTTCGCCGTCGATCAGAAAGGGATTGTACTGTTCGTCGCCCGTGCGGTTCCACAGTTCGAGATCGACCCCGCGCCCGGTGTGTTGCCACCGCCCGTTTTCATGGCGTGCGATTTGGATATTGCGGCTAGATCCCCTGCGGTCGGGGTCGTCGAGGATGCCCCCGGCTTTGAGGATGAGTTGAGACGCTTGCTCTACGCCGTGGACGCCGACTGCGCCCGGGACGTGTACTTCGCCCACCACATTGACCGGAAAGATCCGCAAGCGCGCCAGGCTGATGGAAATGTCGAGGTGCTGAAAGCGTTTTTTGATCGCGGTTTGGATCGTGCGATTCGCCTCTGCAAGCGGTAAAAACGCAACCGGAACAGGGCCGACAGCCGGAATGAGCAAGTTGCCGCCCGCGCCCACGGGCACTTCAAAGGTCTCGATCTTCTCGCCCTGATCGATCACCACGGCGAAAATATCGCCCGGCCCGACAACGTAGCGACCCGAGCGAATCACCGCGTCGTACGCCGCTTTGCCAATGCTTTTGACGTCGATCAGGAGCGCGTCTTTTTCCGCTTCTTCGAGCGATGGCGCGGAAAAGGGCCGCGTGGATTCCCGGCGGTCGGGCTTTTCCTCGGTTTGGCGCGGGTCGCGGCGAGATTGCGCGTATGCCGCGATGGGATACAGCGCGAAGTCGAAGACGAGCAGGCCCGCGAGCGCGATGCAACACAGGCGCGTCCACAGGTTCAAAGTTGCGTGGCTCATGTGATGGTCACTCCATGGGGGTCGATTTTGAGAATGCGATAGCGCGACGCGATGTTTTTTGATGCCCACAAGCCGGTCATGGCGCGGCCTATGGCGTCTGCATTTTGCGCGGTCAGCGCGATGAGGGTCGGCCCTGCCCCCGATAGCGCGGCGCCCCATGCCCCGGCCTTGACCGCGGCCTCGCAGATCTGATCAAAGGCGGGGATGAGCTTTGCGCGATAGGGCTGGTGCAGGCGGTCTCGCATGCCAACCGCGAGCAGGTCAAACTCGCCCGCGATCAGCGCGGCGGTTACCAAGCACGCGCGGCTCGCGCTGAAGACCGCATCCCGGTGGGCGATAGCCCGTGGCAACACATCGCGGGCGTCTTGGGTTTTGAGTTCAAATTCCGGGATGGCGACCACAGCGCGCAGGTCAGCAGGGGGCACGGCGCGCACGCAGGCCACGCGCGGCCCGTCCATCACAGAGGCGGTCAACCCGCCGAGCAAACAGGGCGAGACATTGTCCGGATGGCCTTCGATAGCCGTGGCAATGTCGAGCATCTCCTGCTGGGAAAAGGGATCGCCCAACAAGCGGTTGGTCGCGACGACCCCGCCGACAATCGCGGTTGAACTGCTACCCAACCCTCGGGCTAGCGGAATGTTGTTTTGCATGCGGATGTCCATCCCAGGCAGGGCGTTGCCCGCCCGTTGCGCCGCGACTCGGGCCGCGCGATAAAACAGATTTTCCTCGTCCGCAGGCAAGTTGTCCCGCCCATCTCCGGCAATGGTGAATGACGCGCCCGGGCGCGCTCGGGTGCGTACCGCGACCTCGTTGTAAATGGACAAGGCCATGCCCAAGGCGTCGTACCCAGGCCCTAAGTTGGATGTGGAGCCGGGCAGGCGAAGGCGAAATTCCATTAGAGTTCTCGCACGAGTTCGGCGCAAACCCAGTCCGCGAGGAGGAGGCCCCTGCGCGTCAGGCGAATGCGGCCGTCGGTTTGTTCGATGAGGTTGTGCTTTGCCAGTGCCAAGTAGTGCTCGCGGATTTTTGGATGCTGCGAAATCTCGGCGCGCAACCCCCTGCGCTGGCGCAAGCCGAGCATGACGCGCTCGATCATGCGTTGCGCGGGGGTGAGGGTTTCTTCGCGTTCAACCGCTCGTCCGGTCGTTTCAACGCGGTGGATGTACGTTGCGAGATCGCGCGAGTTCCACGCGCGCCGGTTGTCGGAATGGGAATGCGCGGCCATGCCAACGCCCCAATAAGCGCGGCCATGCCAGTACTTGCGGTTGTGCCGAGATGCAAATCCCGGGCGGGCGAAATTCGAGATTTCGTACTGCGCGTACCCCGCGCCTTCGAGTCGGTCTATCGCCTTCGAGTACATCGCGGCTTGAGTTGATTCCGGCGGCAAGTCCAATCGCCCTTTTTGCAAGCGGCGGGCAAAATTTGTGCGCGGTTCAATGGTGAGGCCGTACACCGAGATGTGCTCGGGACGCAGGTCAATCGCACGGCGCAGGCTCCTTCCCCACTCGTCCCGGGTTTGCCCGGGCGCGCCAAACATGAGGTCGATGCCGATGTTCTCAAACCCCGCGTCTCGCGCTGCGTCAACCGCGGCGGTCGCATCAATCGCCGTGTGGAATCGCCCGAGTGCCTTGAGTGCGCGGTCAGCAAATGCCTGTATGCCCAAGCTCAAGCGGTTGATGCCGAGGGCGCGCAATGCTTCGAGCTGTGCATAATCATTGGGATTGGCCTCTGCGGTGATTTCCGCGTCCGCAGAGATGGCGTCTTTCACAGTTGTCAGGACGCGCCCTAGTTGCTCAGGCGGAATTGCCGAGGGCGTGCCCCCACCAAAGTAGATCGTATCGAACACGGGCCGCACGTCCATGCTCAACATGCGGTTTTGCAACTCGGCGATCACCGCATCCACATAGCGTTTCGCCATGTGCGCCTTCCCCACGACAAAATCAAAATCGCAATACGGACACCGCGAGTGGCAAAATGGGATGTGAATGTAAAGACCGAGGTGCATGGGTTTTCACTCCACGAGCATGCCGATGCGCCCCCAGCGCGTGCGGCTTGGGAAATGGAGCAGGTTGTAGAGCGCGATGCCCGGCAGAGAGGACGGGTTGTCGTATTTGGGGACGCGGGTATCCGTTGCCCAAGACCAGTAGAGCACGAACGCTTTGCCGCGAATGAGATCGCGCTCGAGAAAGCCCCAGTATCGGCTGTCCTCGCTTCTGTCCCGGTTGTCGCCCAACACGAAATAACTGCCCTCGGGCACGACTTGGAGGGGAGAGTTGTCGCGCGTGTGGGCGGATTTGCGGACAAAGGGATCCGCGTGTTTTGCCCGCGGCGGATTGGGGATGCTCTCGCCATCGACATAGAGTTTTTTGTTTCTGATTTCAACGCTTTGCCCAGGCCCTGCCACGATGCGCTTGATATAGTCGCGGGACGGGTCTCGCGGGTATTGAAAGATGACGATGTCCCCAGGCTCTGGCGCTCGAACCGCCGGCAAGCGGATGCCGGTAAACGGAATGCGCGCGCCGTAGATGAACTTGTTTGCCAGCAAAAAATCGCCGATCAACAACGTGTCTTCCATCGACCCAGACGGAATGCGAAACGCCTGCACGACAAAGGTACGAAGAAAAAGCGCGATGGCAAACGCGAGCAAAATGACCTTGATATATTCGACAGTCACGGATTTTTTCGACATATCAAAAGCGTGAGAAGCAGTAGTCAGTGGTCAGTAGTCAGTAGGTTGTGTTGACATTTGCGAGCCATGCAACTGAATTGAGCGGTTTATCGAGAAAATCAAGCCCTATCGCAGAATATGCTCTCGGTTTGAGAAACTGAAACAGTCGCTCCTTATCGGGACCTACCCCCCTGGCCCCCCTTCCTACAAGGAAGGGGGGAATGGCGAGCGGTTTTGCGAGGGGATTGATGAGGGATTTTTAATCGCTTTATGCCCTCGCAAAACGCCATCAGAGCAACCAGAGCGAGAAGCCATCAAAGGTGCTTTACTCCCCTTTCCTCGTAGGCACAGGCGTAGCCTACAATGAGCGAAGCGAATAACGGGGCCGGGGGATAGGTACCCTCGCAAAACGCCATCAGAGCAACTAGAGCGAGAAGCCATCAAAGGCACTTTACTCCCCTTTCCTCGTAGGCACAGGCGTAGCCTACAATGAGCGAAGCGAATAACGGGGCCGGGGGATAGGTACCCTCGCAAAACGCCATCAGAGCAACCAGAGTTAGAAGCCATCAAAGGACCAAATGAAATGTCAACACAATCTAGTCAGTGGTCAGTGGTCAGTCCCCCACCCTTCCACCTCAAGGCAATGTCTGTTCCTCATTCATCTCGGATGGGAGGCAGGATGCGGACAACTTAAAATCAAATTGGTATTATGTGGTCGCTTTTCGCCTTTCACCTCTTGCCTCTTACCTCTCCCCTCTTACCTTCATCATTCCATCCTCAAAACCGCGAGGAATGCCTCTTGGGGGATTTCGATGGCGCCGACTTGCTTCATGCGCTTTTTGCCCTCTTTTTGCCGCTCGAGCAATTTGCGCTTGCGCGTGATGTCGCCGCCGTAACACTTGGCCGTGACGTTCTTGCGGAAGGGGCGCACGGTTTCGCGGGCGATCACTTTCGCGCCAATGGCCGCTTGGATGACGACTTCGTAGAGTTGGCGCGGGATCAGGGTTTTGAGCTTGCGGCACAAGGCGCGGCCCCAGTCGTACGCGTGGTCGCGGTGGACGATGGCCGAGAGCGCGTCTAAGGGGTCGCCGTTGATGAGCAGGTCGAGTTTGACCAAGTCCGCTGTGGCGTGTTTTTTGTATTCGTAGTCAAACGACGCGTACCCCCGAGACGCGGATTTGAGGCGGTCGTAAAAATCGAGCACGATTTCGGACAGGGGCAGGTCGTAGCGCAATAGGGCGCGGGTGGGGTCGATGTATTCGGTGGTGCGGTAGGATCCCCGACGGTCTTGGGCGATCCGCATGATGTTGCCCACGTAGTCAGATGGCACGAGGATTTGCGCGTCGAGCACGGGTTCGGCAATGTCTTGGATTTGTCCCGCAGGGGGCATCTGGGCGGGATTTTGCACATGTACCAATTCGCCATTGGTCAGGCGCACCTGATATTCGACATTGGGAACCGTGGTGATGATGTCGATGTCAAATTCCCGGTCCAAGCGTTCTTGGATGATTTCCATGTGCAACAGGCCGAGAAAGCCGCATCGAAACCCAAAGCCGAGGGCCGTCGATGTTTCGGGTTCGTAGTGCAAGGACGCGTCGTTGAGGTGCAACTTTTCCAGCGCGGAGCGGAGGTTTTCAAAGTCGTCTGACGAGACGGGATACAGCCCGGCAAAAACCATGGGTTTGACTTTTTGGTACCCGGGCAAAGGGGCAGATGCGGGGTTGGCTACGCCGGTGACCGTGTCGCCCACGCGTGCGTCTTCGAGGTCTTTGATGCCCGCGATCAGATAGCCGACTTCGCCTGCACGCAGGCTTTTTTGCGGGACGCGCTTGAGTTTGAGGGTGCCGATTTCTTCCGCGCTATACGTTTGCCGGGTCGAGAACATGCGGATGGGCATGTGCTTTTTGAGAACCCCGTCAACCACGCGCAAGTAGGCCACGGCGCCGCGGTACTGGTCGAAGACCGAGTCGAAGATGAGGGCCTTGAGCGGCGCGTCGGGATTGCCTTTTGGCGGCGGGATGTCGGCGATGATGGCGGCCAAGAGCGCGTCGATGCCCATGCCTTCTTTCGCGCTGATTTTGACGATTTCCTCTTCTTCCACCCCGAGCAAGTCGTGGAGTTGCATCACCACGCGGTCGATTTCCGCGCCGGGCAGGTCGATTTTGTTGATGACCGGAATGATGACCAAGTCGAGTTCCAACGCGAGCAAGACATTGCTGACGGTTTGCGCCTCCACGCCTTGCGCCGCATCGACGAGGAGCAGCGCGCCTTCACACGCGGTCAGGCTACGCGAGACTTCGTAGGAAAAATCCACGTGCCCGGGCGTGTCGATGAGGTTGAGTTCATAGACCCGCCCATCCGGCGCGCTGTAATCCATGCGAATGGCGTGCGACTTGATGGTGATGCCCCGCTCGCGCTCGAGGTCCATGCTGTCGAGCACTTGGTCTTGCATCTGGAATTTGCTCAGGGTTTGCGTCTGCTCGAGCAAGCGGTCCGCCAAGGTCGATTTGCCGTGGTCGATATGCGCGATGATGGAGAAATTTCGGATGTTCTGGAGGTTCATTGTGCGAATTGAAATGGCGAAAAATGAATGCGAAAACAAGTGGGAATATACCGCCTTGCCCCAGTGAAGTCAATCATGTCATTTTTCAATCCTGCACCCCCGCCGCGGGCATTGCGATTGACAATGCATGCTTGAGTCAAGGATACCCATCCTCAAAAAAGGGTCGTACGAGAAATCGCACGCCCCTTGGGGGCTTACGAATCAACGAAACGCAGAGAGAACGCGATTGACAAGCCCGAAGCCATCTGGATATATTCTGGCTTAAAAAACAGGAACTGGAGGATAGGCGATGCACAACTTAGACCGCATTGAAATCAATCCCAACGTGATGATGGGCAGCAAACGCGCAATGGGACGACCAGGTTCAGTAATGATCACTTCTTCACCGGCTTTGACCTGGCGCAAGCACGCCCGCAACGACGTTTTGAGTTGTGATACAGTTGTGGTTTGCACGGCATCTCCTTTCGCATTTATTTTTTGTCAAATAGTCCAATCTTCCAACTGCAAGTCGAACACGCCTCGCGCCTTCTGAAAATCGCTGTCAGCAGTCACCAGAATCGCATCTAATGCCAGAGCAGTCGCAGCGATCCAAAGGTCGTTTTCAGCGACGGGGGTTCCCTGCTTCTCGGCTTGTCGTTTGAGTCTTGCGTAGTGGATGCCAGTATCTTTCGGAATGGGGTCGCATTGAATTTCGGCAAACAGATTATTCGCTCTCTGCAAAAGCTCTCGCTGTTTTCTTCCTGTCGGCAACCGTTCAATCCCATATAATATCTCGCCCTGAACAATGGGAATGGTGAAGAGGTCATCCGAATCGGTCAGCGCGTTCAAATGCCTCTTGACGACGGGATTATTTTGCATCAGATGGCTACAAGTTGTGGTTTCTAACAGATACTTGCCCATTGGTCTTCTGTTCCTCTACGAGTCAAAAGGCGATTCAAAACGCGCCGGTTGTTTTGCTTCTTTTATAGCTTGCAAAAGTGATTTGATGTCCTCATGGGTGACATGGGGCGGTTTTTCCATTGCCTTGATGATGCGTTGGGCAATCGGATTTTTGGGGGATTGTTCCGACAATGGCTCTTGCCCTTTGGCTTTCCATGTTAGAAATTCGAGGTACTCTTTCAGTTGTTCCGCCTCTCTATCTGGAAGCCCATCCACGGTCTTATGTATCCATTCTCTTGTTGGCGTCTGCATGATCGTTCCCTCCTTCTCTGAAGTCTTCGCTGTATCTTCTACTGTTGTCGGGTTGGGTTGAATGTATATAGTGAGATGGGTATTGTCAATTGTGTATGGCCTGTTTTGGACATTTGCTGGTTGCCTCAACCGAACGCGACGCGGTTGCGGGGACGGGGGGCCGACTTCCGGCTCCGAGTAGGTGACTGGCGCGTGATCTACTCGCTCGACGACGAGAGCGAGGTGTTGCTGGTGGCAAAAATTGATCAGAGAGGACAGGTATACCGATGAATGAACAAGGCGTACAGACCATTGAGAAGGATGGCAAGCCCGAATATGTCGTCGTTCCGATTGAGGAGTATCGCCGCATGGTGGCGGCCCTCGAAGACGCGGCAGATGCGGCGGCTATCGAGCGGGCATGGGCCGAGGACGCGGCAGGTGAGACGATCCCAGGCGCCGTCGTGAAGGCCATTTTGGAGGGCGTGCCGCCCTTGCGCGTGTGGCGGAAATACCGCGGGCTTACGCTGGATCAGCTGGCCGAGGGCGTAGGGGTCTCCAAGGGATATCTAGCGCAAATTGAGAACGGTCAAAAACCCGGAACGCTCGACCTGTTCCGCCGTCTCGCGGATGTGCTCGAGGTGGCGATAGACGAGTTGGTCGGGCGGGGCAAAAAAGAAGAAGCTGGAGCGCGGCGGTAAGGCTGGTCGGCTTGAGGAAAGAGACAAGGTGGAAGGCAAGGGAAGGAGAAAAAAGAAAAGGGTCGTACGAAAAATCGCACGACCTTGGGGGCTTACGAATCAACCGAACGCAGAGAGGCGTGTTGCAATTACTCTCTGACGTTACGCAGTATTCAGACACGCCATTGTGTTGTTATAGCTCCATATCCGGAAGCACGGTAAAGCCTTCTCGATAACTCGCATCACGCAGGCGCCGATCAAACGCGACAAAACTCTGTTCCGCTGTAATCCCCTGACACCACAAGATCGCCGAAGCGAGTTGCAACGCATCCGCGGCCCGCAATGGATGCAGAGCCAATAACCGTTCGGCTGTATCGCGTAATGCCTCACTCGGTTGTATCTCCGTCCAGCTTTGGGTTAAGATATGCAACACATGGCGAGCGGCCTGTTCGTCCGTAGGCGTCAAGCTACCCTCGCGCACTTGACGCATCAGGGCAGAAATACACTCAATGCGGGTGCCCCACCACACGCCAGCAGAAGGATCCGCAATGAGGATCTCTTATCCCGTGACCGAGGTAGGTTCCTGCACACAAAGCGGCACAATCGCCGATGTATCCCAAAATTTCATTCTTCCCTGTTTTTCAAGACAGCCGAGCGCACGGTTGCATGGGGGTCTGCGGGGCGAGGCAGGTCCCAAAAATCCGCGGGCAAGGGCTTTGCCCCGCGCTTGAGCAGACCTTTTTGTTCCATGTCTTTCAAATACTCGGGTGAGGATATAGGATGCGCGATGGGCAGCAAACGCGCAATGGGACGACCCTGTTCAGTAATGATCACTTCTTCACCGGTTTTGACCTGGCGCAAGCACGCCCGCAACGACGTTTTGAGTTGTGATACAGTTATGGTTTGCACGGCATCTCCTTTCGCATTTAATTTTAGGGAATTATATACTTGAATAAACCCAATGCCCTTTGCATCCCTTTTAAGCTTCTCCTAACGTCAAATCCTTGTCTGTGGGCACGGTAGCCATTGCAAATTCCTCCAAAAAACAATACTCTCATTCATTGTCTTAAGAAAAAAATATAATAACATAGACTCGTTTAGTTAAGTATATAATTCCCTTATTTTATTAGGTTCTGTTGACATTTACGAGCAAAGCAACTGGCTTGAGCGGTTTATCGAGAAAATCAAGCCCTATCGCAGAATATGCTCTCGATTTGAGAAACTGGAACAGTCGCTCCTTATCGGGACCTACCCCCCTAACCCCGTTACTCGCTTCGCTTCGTTGTAGGCTACGCCTGTGCCTTTGAGGAAGGGGGGAACGGTGAGCGGTTTTGCGAGGGGATTGATGAGGGATATTTAATCGCTTTATGCCCTCGCGCAACGCCATCAGAGCAACTAGAGCGAGAAGCCATCAAAGGAGCTTTACTCCCCTTTCCTCGTAGGAAAGGGGCCGGGGGATAGGTCCCCTTGGTCAACGCCATCAGAGCAACCTAAGCCATCAAAGGACCAAACGCCTTAAATGAGCAAGCAACACATTTGCTAATCTGTGCGTAACGTGAAAAAAATGAAATGTCAACACAACCTCATCTCACCCTCAAAGGAGGCATCCCATGCCGCACAAGTATCTCATCGCCCTCGTCATCGCGCTCGCCATGAGCAGCCTTGCTATCGCGCAGGAAAATCCGCCGGCAAGCGCGGATACCACTTCGGTCGAGTTCGCGGATATCCTCTCTGACGTGGTCGTGCTCGAAGAATTGGTGGTGACCGGTTCGCGTGCGCGACCGCGTTCAGTCGCCGAATCCGCCGTGCCCATTGACGTGGTTTCAGGCGAGGATTTCGTCAACCAGGGCGGCGCGGACTTGCCGGACCTGTTGCGGAACGTCGTGCCGTCTTACAACGTGAACATCCAGCCGATAAGCGATGCCGCCACCTTTGTCCGCCCGGCCAACCTGCGCGGCCTGGCACCCGATCACACCTTAGTGCTCGTCAATGGCAAACGCCGCCACCGCGGCTCCGTGATCTCGTGGTGGCCCACGGGCGTATCCGACGCGGCGCAAGGGCCAGACATATCCCCGATCCCGGCCCTTGCATTGAAGCGCGTGGAAGTCCTGCGCGACGGCGCGTCCGCGCAATACGGCTCTGACGCCATTGCCGGGGTGATGAACTTCCAACTCAAGGACAACCACAAAGGCGCGTCTTTTCAACTCAAACCCGGCATTTTTCAAGCCGGCGATGGATTTACCTACAGCGTCGCGGGCAATGTCGGCTTGGGCAATGATCGGACTTGGATAAACCTCAGCGCGGAGTACGGCAACGCGGATGAGACGGACCGCGCTGTGCAACGCGCCGATGCCGCACGCCTGATCGCGCTGGGCAAGGACATCCCCGATCCCGCCCAACCCTGGGGGCAGCCCATCGTTCGCAATGACCTGAAACTCTTTGCCAATTACAGCGCGTCCATCAACGACAATGTCGAATTTTACGGGCACGGCAACTTTGCCAGCAAGGAAGTGGAGGGCGGGTTCTACTTCCGCAATCCCAATGAGCGGCACGGCGTGTACAGCATTGACAAGGGCGAGACCCTGCTCATCGGCAGTTTGAGCGGCGGCGAGGTCCCGGTCGTGCCCATCGACAAGGACGTGCCGCAGCCGGATTCCCTGCGACGGGTTTTCGACGATCCGGATCTGTTCACATTCCAAGAACTGTTTCCCAATGGGTTCACGCCCCGGTTTGGCGCGACCACGCAAGACCGCGCCCTGTTGGCCGGCATCAAGGGCGCGAAATCGCTGCTGTCATGGGACCTCAGCGCGTCTTATGGGCGGCACGAAACCGATTTCTTCATCAACCGCACCATCAATGCGTCTTTAGGGCCTGACACGCCGATGTCATTTGATCCGGGCGCGTACATCCAAACCGATACCAATTTCAATTTCGATGTGACCTATCCGTTTAGCGAGCGGTTCTTTTTTGCAACCGGGCTGGAATATCGCTTTGAAAAGTTTGAGATCGCAAGCGGCGAGCCGAAGTCCTACGAAGTGGGCCCGTTGGCGCGCTACGGTTTTTTGCCGAGTTCCAATGGGTTTCCGGGATTCAGCAATGTCGCCGCAGGAGCGTGGCGCCGGTCCAACTGGGCGATTTACGGCGATGCGGAATTTAATCCACAGGACAACTATTTGGTCGGCGTCGCGTTGCGGTTTGAAAATTTTGAGGGGTTTGGCTCCACGATCAATTACAAATTGGCGACCAACTACGGGGTCAACGAAAATGTGAAAGTGCGCGCCTCGTTCAGCACCGGCTTCAGAGCACCCACGCCCGGGCAACAAAACGCGTACAACGAGACCACAGAGCCCGGCGAGGATGACGAAGGCAATCTCATCTTGATCAACAAAGCCACGATTCCCTCCACGCACCCGGCCGCGGCACTGGTGGGCGGCGATGTGCTACTGCCGGAAAAATCGATCAATTTTTCGGCCGGCACGGTTGTCACCCTCGCCCCGGTCAGCGTCACCCTCGACTATTTCAACATCGTGGTGAAAGACCGCCTGACCACGTCGCAGGACTTCAAGTTGGACGAACTCGACGCCGTGCAAAGAGAACAACTGCGCGTAGCGGGCATCACCAACCTGCAAGAGTTCCGCTTCTTCACCAACAATTTTGAAACGCGCACCCAAGGGATCGACATCGTGCTCACCGCGCCGTTCGCTAAGGGAGAACTGAGCCTCGCGTACAATTTCACGCAAACCGAAGTGACCAAATACGATGAAGACTTGGTCAACCAAAAACGCATCACCCTCTTGGAAAGAGGACTTCCCCGGCACCGCGGGAACGTGACCTTGACCCAATCTCCAACCGACAACTGGCGCGCGTTGGGCCGGGTCAGTTATTACGGTTCGTGGGACGAGTGGAACTGGGGCCACCAAATTTTTGGCAGCGCGATCTTGCTCGACCTCGAATCGAGTTTGTCACTCGGCCTGGGATCGACACTCACTATCGGCGTTCAAAATGCCCTCAACACCGAGCCGACGAATTACGAGAACGCGATCTCAGGCGAGGACCCCGCAACCGGCCTCGGCAGACCCTTCGGCGAACACAGCCCCTACGGCTTTGGCGGCGCGTTCTGGTACGGGAAATACACGTTTGATCTTTAGAATGGGCTACGCCTGTGCCTACGAGGAAGATGGGATTTTAGCCACGAGCGGGGTACAACTGGCGATAGCCAGTTCAAAAGCACAAAAACACAAAAGGCGAGCAGTGTGTAGTGTGTGTAGGGGCGAAGTTCCCGTGCTCGCCTAAAGATACAAGGGGAAAGAACATCTCCCCTCTCCGTTGCGATGACACAAATTACCGACACGCTTCTCCAGCAGATGGTAAACGCCATTGTCGATGAAGTCGATCCCGAGCAGGTGATCCTCTTTGGCTCTCGCGCACGCGGCGACGACCGGGCAGATTCAGATGTCGATCTCATGGTCGTGGAATCCGAACCGTTCGGCGCGGGCCGAAGTCGGCACGGGGAAATGGTCAAACTCTACCACGCCTTGGCGCGTTTTCCCATCGCCGCCGATGTCCTGGTTTATTCCCAAGACGATGTCGCGTACTGGCGCGACTCGCTCAACCACGTCTTGGCCCGCGCCCTGCGAGAGGGAAAGGTGCTCTATGAAAGACCTTAAATGCGCGTGCAGGCTGATGGAAGCCGCCAAGCGCGATATTGAAGCCCTTCGAGGGATGGAAAACGCCTCTGTTTTTGCCGATGAGATCTTTGGCTTCCACGTACAGCAAGCGGCTGAAAAATTGTTCAAGGCGTGGCTCGCGTTGCTCGGTCAGACGTACCCGCTGACTCACAACCTCGCAGTGTTGCTGAATCTCCTCGCCGATAAAGGGATCGATACCATGCCCTTCCAGGAATTGATTGGATACACCGCCTACGCTGTCGAGTTTCGCTATGAAGGGATCGACATAGATACCGACCCCATTGATCGGCAAGCTGCCCTCGCGCATGTCGAACCACTGCTGGAACAGGTGCAACAATTGACGCATTAACAGCAACATAGCGGAAAGGAATAGCCAGTCGCCGTAGCAATTCTCGACATCCGATAGAGATGCTGTTACCGACCTCGTAGCTGATTATACCAAATTGCTTTTCTGCTGACTTGATGTGATGCGATATGCTACCAGCGATTGATCCTCTTGACGTTACACAGTCATTCAGAGAAGTCATGGCACCCATGCCATCGCAAAAGCCCATCAGCTAAAACCATCACGCACAGCACGCAAGTCCGTTTCGCAACCAATGTCCATATTGCAACCCACCTTGCAGGCTGGCGTATATCGTTCTGTTACAAAAGCGATTTGCGCTGTGCAAGCCTCTCGGCGTTTGAGAGCGGCATTTTTGAACTGCTGGGGCAGTTGTACCCCGCTCGCTTACTTTTTTTTGCTGTTGAAAAAAAGTAAGTCGCCGAAGGCATCAAAGGCAACAAACGATGCTGTAGGGCCAAACGCTTGAGGCACAAGCAATGTCTGTTCCTCATTCATCTCTGATGTGAAGCGGGATGCGGACAACTTAAAATCAAATTGGTATTATATTCGCCGGCGGTCACAATCAAAGGAGGAAGAAAATGGAGGATCTGAATGATCGAGAAACGATCAGAGATATTGTCAGAGTGATCTATCACTCTAGAGGGAAATGGCGCACGTTTGGGGGCATTTCGAGAGATA
The DNA here is from genome assembly GCA_965204745.1 of Candidatus Latescibacterota bacterium. Lineage (GTDB taxonomy): Bacteria > Latescibacterota > UBA2968 > UBA2968 > UBA2968 > VXRD01. The sequence goes on along the minus strand of OZ242010.1, from coordinate 4,640,622 downwards.
CAAATATCCCCTCTGAAACGGTCAGCAAAATCGTCAGAAGCCATCCCCAATTTTTTATTATTACAGGCGATGAACGGGCAAAATACGCTATCCGTCTCGGCGGTATCGACGCGGTGTCGCTGACGGATAATGCGCGGAATTGGTACCTGCAAGAACCGGTGCTGACTTCTTAACGCCAACAGCCATCTCCAAAACAAAAGGGTCACGGTACAAATGTACCGCGACCCTTTTTCTTTTTTCGCTATGTGTAACCCCGCACGGCTATTCCTCGTTTTCCGCTTTGGTGGAATCCATCGCCGCAGGCGCGGGCGTTGACGGGTTCTCGGTAGCTGTGGGTTTTCCCGATGCAGAAGAATCCGGCGGATCGCCGCTCGCAGATGCTTCTGACGCAGAGGAATCCGCGGGCGCGGGTTCGGGTGGTTTCTCGCCCCAGAAGGTCGCGTCTGTGCTGACTTGATAGACGATGCTACGGTCCGTCAAATACACCTCGGGGCCTGCGCCGATACGCACGTAATTGCGCGCCCAATCCGTGCTCGACCTGCCGAATACCGCGTGGGTCAGCAACTCGCCTTTTGCATCGTACACTCTGACGTGCGTGCCTGCCGAATCATCCACCGCGTATTTGGCCCAGTTGTCCGCCTTTTGCGTCATCGGGGTCTCGCGGCTCACCTTCAGCACCTGATCGAACAGGGCCGTCAACCTGTGGTCGCGCACCTTCAGGGTATCGTGCCCCACAATGGTCCACGCGAGATCCTTTTTCTTAAGGGTCAAACTATCGCCCGCCGCGATCATTTCAACCGCGTAAATCCCATCTGTCTGCTCGGGAAACACCGCGCCCTTTGGCGTTGCGTACCCGCTTTCGCGCACCTGCAACAGCGCGTAAATCCCCAGCAGCACCACAATGCCGATGAGCAGCCATTTCAGATTACTCATAAAGCCCCTCCAATCGCTTTGCCCGTGCGGCCTCGCGCCACCACTGGAACAGGCCATAGCCCATCACCAGCAACGCGGGCAGCACGATATTGATCGTCTTCAAGGTGGTTCGGGTCGCATCGTCCACGGTTTGCAATGGCCGAGTCGTAATCTCGCGCGACCGCAACGCCACCAAATCCCGGTCGCCGATGAGCACATCCACGGCATTCATCGCAAAAATCCCATTGGACGGCACTTGCCCGCCCCCATTGTCGAGCAGAAAATCGGAGGTGGAAACCAGCACCAGTTGGCTCATCGCGTTTTCCAAGCTGTCTGAGGTAGCCGTGGCGTACACGCCCACCACCTTGCCCGGTTCGTTGAGGGATTGAAACGCCTGATTCTGAATCGGGTTGAGATTGATAAACCCGGCCGCCGCGCTCGAATGATCAGACGTGACCAACAAGGGCGCGACCAGGCGCGTGGAATCGGCACTGTCGTAGATGATCTCGCTGGAAAACAGCATCTGCACCTGCTCTAAGCCCGAGACGATCTCGTGGTCCGGGAATGTTTGTAGCACGGGAAAGAAGGGATATTCCACAGCCGAATTAAACCGCAAAAACCCGCGCTGTTGCGACACGGTGATCGTGCCACAAATCCGGTCCATCACCAAATTGTCGGCCAAGCTCACGCCAAAGGGTTCGAGCGCCTCAAAGATATTCGACTGGATCGGCGTCCCTTGTTGCGCCTGAAGGTCCCCATCGATCTTGCTTTGCGCCAAAAACAGATTGCCCCCCCGGTTGATATAGCCCTTCAACGCGCCGAGCGCGTCTTCAGACAGGGAATCGGATACGCCATTGACGAGCAGCATCTCGATATCGCTGGGCACGCCCGCGCTGAGATAGACCGAGCGCACGTCGTAGGCTTCGCGCAACTTCGCGCTGATCCGATCCATCGCAGGCGCGTCAGTCCCCACGGTTGCTATCCCGACCACCGCGCGGTTTTCATCCACCAGTTTCTTGATGCGGGTCGTGATCTCGTATTCCAAACCCGTGGTCGTCTGAATGACCGGCAACACCTCCCGCTCGTCGCCGTAGAGCAGCACCATGCCCATATAGACGCGCTTGACTTCGAACTTGTCGTTTTCGAGCACCTGCAACTGCACGGGTTGAATGCCGGATTTTTGCGCGTCGAGGGCCAGGGTTTCATCGTCGTCTGGCATGTAAAACTCAAACCGGAAATTGCCATCTGAATACGCGGCGTATTCCTCCAAAATATCCTGCAAATACCGCCGCGTATTGCCGTATTGCCCGGGCAAATTTTCGGAAAAATACACCTTGGCGGTCAAGAGATCCTCCACCTTGACGAGCATCGCTTGGCTCGAAGACGACAGGGAATAAATCCGATTTTCCGTCAAATCGAGGCGAAAGAAAAAACCGCGGGAAACCATGTTGCCGATCACCACGAGCGCGAAGGCAACCGCGATGAACAACGCAAAATTCTTTTTGGATGCCATTTATTCATCACCTCCACTTTCGCAAACGCGCACAGTAAGCGACAAAAACAACCAGATCAAGGACCCGAAATACACGAGATTGCGCGAGTCCACAACCCCGCGCGACATGTTGGACAAGTGGTAATCCACAGCCATAAATTGAACCACCCCCGCCAGGGCGCCCGGCACAAAAATCAGCAACTTGTCGAACAGATAAAACACCAGCACGACCACGGCCGCGAGGATGAACGCCACCACTTGATTATCGGTCAAACTGCTCGTGAACGTGCCAATCGCCGCGTAAAACGCGCCCACCAATGCGAGTCCCAAATACCCGCAGAGCACCCCGCCGTAGTCGATATGGCTACCCACGAGCAACAAGGTCAAAAAATGCACCAGCGTAAAGCCCAACCCGGCCAGCACCAGCGTAAGGGCCGACAAGTACTTGCCCATCACGAATTCGGCATTTTTGATCGGCAACGTGGTCATCAACTCGTAGGTACCCGAACTCTTTTCGCGCGCGATCAACCCCATGGTCACCGCGGGCACAAAAATCAGCAAAATCATCGGCGTGATATTAAACAGCGCGCGCATATCGGACTGGGCAAACAAAAAGAACGTGTTGCTAAAGAAATAGCCGTTGAACAGCGCGAAAAACACCAGAAAGATATAGGCCATCGGGCTTCTGAAATACGCGCCGACCTCCTTGCGATAAATCGCCATCACATTATTCATCGCCCCCTCCTTCCCCGGTTAAGCCGCGGAACACATCTTCCAAATGCACCTGGCGTTGCGTCATTTCCAAAATGGCCCACCCGCTGTTTTTGGCGTACTCAAAAATCGCCTCGCGCGGATCCACCTCGCGGCCGTATTCGACTGACAACACACTGCGACCATTCGCGGCTTGCGCGTCTGCAACGACGATGTCGGCAACCCCGTGGGCGAGCCCGGCAATGCTCTCCTCGTCCGCGTACTTCACGTCGAGGGTGAGTTGCGTGCGCCCCATAAAGGCCGCCATCAACTCCTGACTCGTGCCATTGGCGACGATCTCGCCGCGGTCAATAATGACGATGCGATCCACAGTGGCTTCGATCTCCTGCAAGATATGGCTGGAGATAATCAGCATCTTGTGTTGCCCCAACTCCCGAATCAAGTTGCGAATCTCCACGATCTGATTGGGATCCAACCCCGAGACCGGCTCGTCGAAAATCAACACCCTGGGATCGTGCAAAATCGCAGCGGACAACCCAACGCGCTGTTTGTACCCCTTTGAACACGCGGCAATGGGCAGGTGAATCACCTCGCGCAAATCGCACTGATCGACCACGCGATCCAACGCCGCTTTGAACGCTTCGGGCGTCATGCCGCGAATTTGAGCTGTAAATTCGAGATAATCATGCACCCGCATTTCCCCGTACAGGGGATTCATTTCCGGCAAATAGCCGATTTGTTGGCGAATCGCCAGCGAATGCGCTTGGATATTCAGGTCATCCATAAAGACATTGCCCGCACTGGGGGACAAAAATCCCGTCATGATTTTCAATGTCGTGGATTTGCCCGCGCCATTCGCACCCAAAAACCCGACGATTTCTCCGTCATCAACCTCAAAATTGATGCCCTTCAGCGCGTGAAAATCGCCGTAGTATTTCTCCAAATTCTCGACCCGAATCATTGCAGAATTAACCTCCTGTGAGTGAAAGTGAGAGGGGAGACGTGAGAGGGGAGACGTAAGAGGGAAGACGTAAGAAAAACATAAAGGCGCAATCACGGTGCTCGGCCACCCCGACCACCAAGCAGTTCGCGGTCCGTTGCTCCATCCCGTCTCCATCAACCGTAGGGACAGGCCCCCGTGCCTGTCCGTGCAGAACACCTATAAGAATACAACTGGCGACAGCCCGTTCAAAGGCGGGCACGGGGACCACGCCCCTACACACATTGCTTACCTTTTGTGCCTTTTGTGCCTCTTGTGGCTATCCATCTCGCGTCTCGTGGTTTTTCGATTTTTTAACCAGCGTTTGATCGATTGAGGCGTTTCACCGCTTTTTTGCCCTGCCAATAGGGTTTCAAGTCCAATATGCTCGTCGAGGCCATCCCAGGCAATGCCCTCACCCTGACCGATCAACCGATAGGCATTGCGTTCTTTCTCTGTTCCGTGATACAAACGCGGAAACCAGTTGATCGGCACTTCGAGGGCCCGCCCATCGTGAATGGAAACAGTAAAGTGGGTTTTAGAAAACCGAACGCCGACGACGAAATGTTCGTAGTCCGTCTCGTATTTCAGGTCTTTCACAGCCATTTTAATTTTCTCCACCAAAGTGTTCATACCACTTTTGCAAAAGCAGGTCTCGGTTATCCTCAACCATACGTTTTATCTCAACACTTCGTAAGACCCTTGCCATCTCCACGCCAAAAGAGAAACAAATACGACCCAATTCTCAACGCGACTGGCATGGGCTTTCCCGCCCTTTCCAAAGCCCAAAACTTAAACAAGTTCCCCAAAAAAAAGCAAGCAAAAAAGACGAGAGGCAAGTCGCTATTCGCCCTCGCCTCTCGTCGCGTCCCTCCGTATTTCTTCTTGTATATCCCCTCTTGTATCTTGGAAGTAAGGGTTAATTAGGAGTTGCGCCCTCGTATCGAGATAAGCCATCTTGATGCCCGGCTCGGGGAAGGCCGGCCCCTCTTGAAGGCGATGACCTTGTAGGTAAGATAGGCCCCCCGACCGCCGGGTCTATGCCGAAGAGTATCTAAGTCCCTTGAGGCTGCATATACAAGACCGGTAGACTTGGCGTCAATGGTCGGGATCGAACTCGAGCGCACACCAGACCCCTTACAACCCCTCATCACAGGAGGCCCCCATGTCGAAATCTCAACCCGCTTTCGCCGGCATTGATGTCAGTGCCCGCACGTTGTCTGTTGCCCTGTCCAGACCCGGACAAGCTGTCATGCAAGCGACCTTTGCCAATGATCCCCAAGCCCATAAGCGGTTGCTGAAGTGGCTCACCAAGGGCGGGCACATGGTCTCTGTGTGCCTCGAAGCGACCGGGCTTTACAGCTTGGGGGTGGCCTTGGCCTTGCATCGGCATCGCCACACAAAGGTCATGGTCGTCAATCCCAAAGCGATGAGCAAGTACGGTCAAGCCCGCATGCAACGAGCCAAGACGGATGCGAAGGATGCGTTGTTGATCATGGATTATGCCGAGCGCATGCCGTTTGTGCCTTGGCAAGCGCCGAGTGAGCAACGGCTTCAACTGCAAGCCCTCACCAGACGCATTGACCAACTCAAGCAGGTGATCATCAGTGAACAGAGCCGCAACCACGCGCAAAGCTACCACATCCTGAGCACACGGCGCATCGCACGCGATATTCAGGTGAATATTCGACACCTCAAACGCCGGATTGCATACTTGGAAGACCAAGCCCTCGATCTCGTTTTGCACGATGAGACCCTCAAGCGCGCCTACCAACGCCTCTGCTCGACGCCTGGCATCGCACAAACGAGCGCCTTGCGGCTCTTGGCCGAGTTGACCCTTTTGCCTGAGGAGATGCAACCGCCCCAGTGGGTCGCACATGCAGGCCTGGATCCCAAACCCAAACAATCCGGAACCGCCAACCCACAAAGACGCATCTCGAAAACCGGGAATAAGTACCTCCGCCATGCCCTCTATATGCCTGCCTGGGTGGCCATCAGACACGAAGTCCATGTCAAAGCCTTCTATGACCAACTCATTGCCCGCGGCAAGAAACCTTTGCAGGCTATCGTTGCGGTGATGCGAAAGTTGCTCCATTCAATCTGGGGCATGTTGCGGCATGACCAAGATTTTGAGGGCGAGAAATTCTATCGAATCGCCCCGCAATCCCCTTGACCTTTAAGAGAGTATCTTGCCTCTTGCCTCTTACCTCTTACGCCTCTCGCCTCTTACCTCTTGCCTCTTGCGTCTCCCGTCTTACACCAAATTGATGATAGCACCCTCTAATGTCCGAATCTGGTGCCCGTGTTCAATATCTTTGACTGCGCTGGCCTTGAATTGGCACCCTTTCACTTTCTCCTCCAATCGCTAAAATTCCAGCCACTGTAACCGCTGTAACCGTAACCGCCTACATTTCTCATACGCTTACATTCCTCATAGTCTGACGAGGACTTGAGATGCTGATGTTGAGGTTCGTCGGCATGACAGACGATGCACAAGGCACGAAGGTTTTCTGGGTCATTGTCGTACTTGAGGCCATTTTTGTGGTGGACATGGAGAAAACTTTTTTTGTTGTCAAGATCCAAGTAGCAGGCTTCACATTGCCAGCCCTGATCTTCTTTGTATTTGTCAGCGATTTGCTTCCAGTCAGGAGGATAATCATTTATAGGTCCTGTAATGTCAGTATGAGTCGGCACTCTCGTTATTTGAGTACCATATTCTTCAAAAAACTCTTCCAAGTCGAAATTTTTTCTGATTTTATTCCGTCCCGAGTTCGCATGGTAGCGGTAATTTTGGTAATTTAGACGGCTCAAGCAATTTTTACAGACATATAGCTCGCGCTCAACTCGATACCCACCTCTATCGAGGAATTTGACAATGAATTTTCCATCGTTGCGGGTTGCTACCACATATCTTTCATACCTGCCTGCTGACCTCATTGCCTTTAGAGTTGAACAGTCAGCAACGTGAAATTTGCGTAATGACTCGGGGTCATTAGAGGACACATGTTGGTCTCTGATATAGACGACAACCGTTCGCCCTTTGTATTCAAGCGTTCCATCAGGAGCGGTCGTTATTTCATCCGGTGGTACCTCTATACCTGTGCTTACAAGTTGGCCTATTTCTGGGACCCATGGAATTAGGTCAGCCCCCATCTTCTCTCGCAGTTGATTTAATGCCTCATCGTTTGAGAAGTCTGGCAGATTCATTCTTTGTCCTCTCGTTTTATGATTTCGACGATCCGTTTTTCTGCATTTGTTCGCACTCGAAATTCCACCCGTCTCGATTCCGCTTTGTTTTCTTTTGTTCCAGTATAGATCAACTTGCTCGACGATAAACCGTTGGCAGTCACATTGTCCCTGATCCATTTTCTATTTCGTTGGATCTGTGGCGATGGAAGTTGCAGGACATATTCGAGAACGCTTCTGGTTCGCCCTTGCGAAAGTTCCATGTTGAGGATATAGGCATTTTCGGGGCTCACGCCTGCGTACCATTCGCTTGAGGTATGCCCTTCAATCCGAATTTCTACAATGTCATTGATGTATTTGGGCTGTCTTAAAATCCGGATATAGCGCGGGAAAAAGTCCCTCAATATGTTTTTGAATGCGGTCCGAACCTCTGATTTCCCTTGTTCAAAAAGCACGTCAGGCTCTTTGAACCGAACAGAAAGGGTTTGGCGATCCAAGACAGCGTTCCATTGCTCGAGGTCTTTTGCAAACTCATTTTCAAGATCGGCGTATAGGTCGGACTGCAATTTTTCGTACGTGACAGCAATTTTCTCGATCTTTTCTTTTTCTGCCCGAACATGCAACATGTAGCTGATCGCGATAAAAAGGAATATCACCATCAGCCCCGCCATCATATCGGAGATCGATATCCAGTGTTCTTCCGTATCTTGCTCTCTATTCATCAAAATATCTTCGCTCATCACCCCATCCTATTGGCGTTCTGATTAACGACCCGTCGGTGAACGCTCTGCCATTCGCACCACGTTACGGAGTCGATCCCATTGCCGCTGGTAGCGTCACCGCCTCAATTGCTCTGCTATTCGCACCACGTTACGGAGTTGATTCGTTAAAGGTCCATAGTCGTCAACAAATTGTTTTGACAGGCTGGTCAGTTGACTTCCCAATGATTCTATTGATTTTGTGAGCTGTGTTTCAAGTGCGCTATCCAAAAGCTGAATTTGCCGCGTTATATTGCCTGCGCTTTCTCGGAAAACGCGCTCTGTTTCTGTGCGTAGTTGCCTGTTCGTTGCTTCTACTATGCTTTCGATCTCTTGCGAGGTACTTCGGATAACGTCTCCAATCACTCCTGTGAAATTCTGTAAGGCTTCCCTTTGATCTTCCATAGAATCGTGCGAATCGTCGATGGTTTTCGTCACCGCTTGTGAAAATTCATCGGTCATTTCTTGCAGGCGTGTGCTCGTATTTTTTACCATTGTCTCAAGTTGTGTGGATTGATTTTGCAGGGTATCCGCTAACCCTTGTTTCGTTTCAATAACAATGGATTTGAGATGTTCAGACTGATCTTCTAAAGTGCCTTTTAGCCCCTGAAAAGTACTTTCAATAACCTCCTCAATCCGGCTGGTCGTTTTTTGGAAAATGTCTTCGGTTTGCCGTTGTATATGGTTGCTCGTGTTTTTCACCATTTCCTTAAGTTGCTGAGACTGATCCCCTAGGGCCTCTCTTTGTTTGTCCATAGAATCGTGCGAATCGTCGATGGTTTTCGTCACCGCTTGTGAAAATTCAGCGGTCATTTCTTTTAGGCGTGTGCTTGTATTTTCCACCATTTCCTTAAGTTGCTGAGACTGATCCCCTAGGGCCTCTCTTTGTTTGTCCATAAAAGCGTGTGAATCGTCGATGGTTTTCGTTACCGCTTGTGAAAAGTCATCGGTCAATTGGTTTAACCGACCCTCAATGATTGGAAATGCGTTACGCGCATTGTCAGCCAACGCGCTAAACGCTTCGATCTGATCTTGTAGTGTTTGAAGAATGGGATCGAGTTTTTCCGCGCTTGAAACGATGGCGTCACTCCGTTCAGCAATAATTTCCAGCGATTGACGCGATTTTTCGATGCTGTCTGCCGCAATCCGAAACTCTGCCGCCAATTCGTCCATCTGTTGGCGGTACTGTTCTTGCCAGTCGTTGATCCGCCCAACCGCTTCATTTAGTTGCTTAAAATTATCCCCAAACTGTTCATTGATTTTCGCATTGAAATCCTTCATGACTTCTTCAAGAGCTTTAATCAATGCCTGTGTATTGTTCTCAGCCATTTGCGTGGCAAAATCCTTAAAGGCATCAATCAGAGCCTCTTGCTTATCTGAAAAGGTGGTTCTCAACTTCTGCAACTGAGTCAGAACAGTGCTGTCACCATCGCCCGTCAATGATTTCTCAATAGCGCGTAGCGTTTCTCTCGTTTCTTCACCTTCTGATTGCTGTATCTCATAAATATCCTTCAATGTCTCTGCAAGATCATCAATCGTCGCGCCTTGAGGCTTCTTTGACGAGGCTTGTTTTCTCTGTCTGTTTAGAGCATTCCATTTGAGCCAAATTGAGCCTATGATTCCCACAATGGAAGAACCAAAAGCAACCTTTAGCCCTTCCAGCAACGCTGGTACACTCGCTTCAATATTCTCTGTATCAAATAGAAAAAGTCCGATAGCAATACCCCCAAATGTGCCAAGCACCCCGATAACGGTCACAATTGAGGCAACGGCGTTGACTTGTTGATGCCGAATTTTCCAAAACCACCAGATTGCCACAAATATCACAATAAAAAAAAGTACAAAAAGACCCCATGACATATCCATATCCTTCATTCCCTCCGTTTGAATTTATACCCCATCTCGACCAGCCAATGCCTCTTTGATTGCGCGGCAGTGCCAGAACGCTTTGTTGTTCCAGCCGAAGCCTTGCTTCCTCAGCACAGCAGGTATGGTAGCCTATCGGTTGCCTCAGCATAACACTGCTTTGAGGCGAGCACGCGGCATCGCCCAAAAAGGTGAGAGGCAGGACGTGAGAAGGCCACCCCCAAAAAGGTGAGAAGGCAGAGGCAGAGGCAAGACGGGAGAAGGCCACCCCTCTTGCCTCTTGCCTCTTGCGTCTTGCCTCTTGCGTCTTGCCTCTTCCCTCTTACATCCCATAAATCCGTCCCAAATTCGCCCCGAAGATCAGGGCTTCGGCCTCGTCGCCTAGTGCCAAGCGTTGGATCGCGCGCTTGACTTGAATCGGGCGGTATTCCGGCAAATTGGACCCGAACACCACGCGCTCTGCGCCCAATTCATCCACGGCTCGTTTCACCTCATAGGGCACGGCTTCTTCTGGGTTATTCGCCCACAACTTGTGAAAGCGCAAAATCGTCGTGCCCAAATACACATCCGGGCATTGCTTGCACACCGCGAGGGCCACGTCAAACCCATCGGGAAATCCCATGTGATCCATGATAATCGGCACATCGGGCACCTGTTCGGCCACGCGCCCAACGCGCTCTGCGCTGCAATTATCGCGCCCAGAGTGAATCGACACCACAATCCCCAGGTCGCGCGCGGCCTCGACAAATGGAATGACCATCGGATCATCCACATTGTATTCGTGAATCACGCCCATCAGCTTGATGCCCCGTGCGCCGCGCTCCACATAATCCCGCATCGCTGCAATGCCCGCATCGCCGAGCCGCGGATCCATGAGCGGGCAGGGCAAGAGCTGGGGATGCGCCGCGGTCTTGTCGAGCAATCCATCATTGTCCGGCACCGGTTTGGTTGACGGCATCACCACCGCCATCTCGATTCCGGCTTCGGCCTCGCATTCCAGCAAGGCGTCAACCGTGATCGGATGCCCGTACCAATCATCGGCCAAATACGCTTCAAAATCTGCGGTCATCATCGCGTCCTCCTCAAAAATGGTGCCCTCCCCGAACGGGCGTAGCGAATAGCGGGGGAGGTCAAAATTGAACATCTACCGGGGCCATCTCCAAAACCTGTCGCCGATGCCCCATCAGGCGCGCAACTCGGAAAATCGGTTGCAACTCATCGGCGAATGTCATCGCTTGCCCCGCGCCCAAGGCGTGGATCAACCCCTTCTCCAAAATCGTGTCGATCAGGCTCTTTTCTTTTGGAAACACCTTGAGGTGAAGCGGCGCGTCAGCCTCCAATTTCAGCACCTCCCGCACCGAGCGCAGCGCGGCCTTCATCCCGCCCAATTCATCGACGAGTCCCCGCGCCTTTGCGTCTTCCCCGGTCCACACGCGGCCCTTTGCCACCTCGAGGACATCGGCTTGTGACATGTTGCGCCCCTTGCCCACTTTGGTCGTAAAATCCTCGTAAATCGCATCCAACCACATCTGAAATTTCGCCCATTGCTCGGGCGTGAACTCCGCGCCCGAGCCCCAGATCAGCGCGTTGTCTCCCTCTTGCACCTCGTCCCAAGTAATGCCCAGGCGTTCCCAAAATTCGGTGGTGACGAACTTGCCGCCCACCACGCCAATGGATCCGGTCAACGTGCCGGGTTGCGCCACGATTTTATCCGCATTCATCGCCACAAAATAGCCCCCGGATCCAGCCACATTGCCCATCGAGACAATGACCGGCTTCTCGGCCTGCTTTGCCTTGACGACCTCGCGCCAGATCGCATCCGACGCCACATAGGACCCGCCCGGCGAGTCTATGCGAAACAAAATCGCGCGCACATCCTCGTCCTTCACCGCTGCGCGAAATGCTTTTGTGAGCGTGCTCGCCCCCATCGTCGTGGAGGCAGACATCGGATCGTAGTCGCTCTTGCCGCGATGGATGGCGCCGATGCCGTGGATCAAAGCCACAGTCGTCCCCTCGCCGTAGGGGTCGTCCGTGCGCTTGCGGTAGTTTCCCACGTCCAAAAACTCGGCCTTTTGGCCCCACTCGTCCTTGACCGACTCGCGCACCTCATCCCAATACGCGAGGCTATCCACCAAGCCTTCGGCGCGGGCGGCTGTTCCCAAAAACGGGCCGCGATTGACGATCTCGCGCACGTCTTCGGGGGTCTTGCCCCGCAGGCGCGAGATGCCCAAGACCATCTGATTCATCATGGACTTCAAAATCGCCGCACTCGCCTCGCGGTGCGCGGCTGTAAATTCGGTTTCCGTGAACAAATTCATCGCATTTTTGTACTCGTGCCGATGGTCCATCTGCACCCCGATCCCCAGCGAATCCAACGCGCCCTTGACAAAGGGATGCTCCATCGCCACCCCGGTCAATCCCACATCGCCCGAGGGTTGTAAGTAGATGCGGTCAAATGCCGTCGCCAGATAATACCCGCCGTTGCCCGAGCCGAGTTCGCCAAATGTTTCGGCAAAAACCGCTGTGGGTTTGCCGCTTTGCTTGAACGCCAAAATCGCGTCTCGGATTTCTTGCACCTGTGCAAAGCCCATCCGCACGCCGCCCCCTTGCGCGAACAATCCCACGACCCGGTCATCGGACGCCGCCACTTCCAACGCCCCCACCACATGGCGCAACACGAGCGTGTCCTCGGACAACAATTTTGAAAACGGATCATCCGGCACATGCTCTGCAACTCGTTGCTCCAAATTGATCGTCAAAATCACCTTGTCAGGCACCGGGTCTTCGTCCGACTGCAATGCGAACACCACGAAAACAAGGGTCAAGACGGCCATCACGACTACGATCCCGCCGATCCACGCCAAAAAACGACCGATGCGCCTCCGCATAAAAACCTCCCGAGAATGAACAACCGCGAAAAGAATGTTTCGTCAGGCGTCTAAAGTAGCAATTCGCGGGCGATGATTCAACAGAAAAATCGCAACCGCGGCTAAACGACAAAATAGAAAACGCCCCAGCATCGAAAATGCCAGGGCGTTTAGGTGAGTCCCGTCTCGTTTCGCAAACCGACGCGTACTGCTTGCCCATTTTATTTTTTTTGATTTTGGCGACCTCTCTCTTGCAATACTGAATATCCTCGTTCTGCCTCTTCTTGCCTCCAATACAGAGAAGATGGTTGATCGGCAGTTGCGGTCACACCACCGATTCCAACAACCCCTGGCTGCGGCGGTCGAGGGCCTCGATGTCGGGCACTTCAAAGCGGTTGCCATCCACGTCGAAAATCATGACCCGCGTATCCCCTAGCCACTGCGCGTTTTCGGCAACGGACTTGGCGACAAAATCCCGGCGGCCCCGATCCGTATCCACGGTCCAGTACGTCACGCCGTATTCGTTTTGCAAGGCCGCGATCTTCTGGATTTCCGCGGTCAAGTACCGCTTGTCCAATTCCTCATGAACCAGGGGCCGACTCGCTTCGGGCAACTCGGACAGGTCTTTGACCGTGCAAATCGCTTCGTCCTTGCTGTCCAAAATGCAGAAGTAGCGATTCGGCTCGGTCAACGGCGCGGCCCGAACCACTTTCACGCGGAGATAGGATCGATCTCCTTCTATCGTCATCCGCAAAATCCACGCGGGTTCTTTGAACAACCGAATTTTGCCCGGCTCCACCGATTCCGGATGCACCATCTCAATCGGTATCGGCGTCCAATCCTCTGTTTTTTGTTCTGCCATCTTCCTCACCTCTCGTTTCCTTTGATGGCTTAGGTTGCTCTGATGGCGTTGCGCGAGGGCATAAAGCGTAAAAATCCCTCATCAATCCCCTCGCAAAACCGCTCACTGTTCCCCCCTTCCTCGCAGGAAGGGGGGCTAGGGGGGTAGGTCCCGATAACCGATTCGCACGCTAGGGACTAGGGTCGTCTTCTATTCCCACCGCGGTCATGAAGATATCCAGCGTGGTTTCTTGTTGCGTTTTGACCAAGCGGTAGAAAATGCCTTCGCGTGCCATCAATTCCCGATGCGTGCCCACCTCGGCGATATTGCCCTCGTCGATCACCACTAGCCGATCCGCGCTGCGAAGGGTCGAGAGGCGGTGCGCGATAGCAAATGTCGTGCGGCCCTGCACCAAGCGCGCGATAGCGGCTTGGATTTTCCGCTCGGTCGGCGTGTCCAGCGAAGACGTGGCCTCGTCTAAAATGAGAATGCGCGGATCGTGCAAAATGGCCCGCGCAATGGACACGCGCTGTTTTTCGCCCCCGGACAACCTGCCCCCGCGCTCGCCCACGCGCATATCGTAGCCATCGGGTTTTTTGACGATAAACTCGTGCGCTTCAGCGGCTGTTGCGGCGCGCATCACCTCGGCAAATGTCGCGTCCGGTTTGCCGTACGCGATGTTCTCCGCTATCGTGCCGTCGAACAAAAAGGGGTCTTGGTGCACCATGCCGATTTGGGAGCGCAAATCGCGCAAATGCACATCCGTCATCGGCACGCCATCTATGGACAACCGCCCGCGATCCGGGTCGTAGAACCTGCACACCATGTTGATCAAGGTGGATTTGCCGGATCCGGACTTGCCCACCAGCCCGATCATCTCCCCTGCTTTCACCTCCAAATCGATGCCCTTGAGCACGGGCTTGCCCGGGTCGTACCCAAACACCACGGACTCGAACTTCAACTGGCCCTCGATGCGCGGCACGCGAACCGCATCCGGCTTTTGATACGGCTCCGGTTCGGAATCGATCACCTCAAACACGCGCTGTGCCCCGGCAAATGCGCGCAGAATATAACTGTAAAAATCGCCAAACCAGCGCAGGGGTTGGTACAACATCCACAAATAACTGATGAACGCCATCAACGCGCCCAAGGTCAACTCGCCGCCCAAAATTTGCCGCCCGCCAAAATACCACACGAAAAACACCCCGGCGTTCATGAACAAATTGGTCACGGTCCAAAACACAAACCACACCCGCTCGCCTCGGGTATCCACGTCGCGCAGGTCTTCGTTATGTCGGTCAAACCGCTCGCTCTCCCGCGCTTCCTGTGCAAACGCCTTCACCACGCGGATGCCGTGAATCGACTCGTTCAACTGCGCGGACAGCCTGCCCCACTTGCCGGACCACTGCGTCCAAAACGTCATGATGCGATACCAGATCTTGGTTCCGGCCAACACGATCAGCGGAATGGGCGCGAGTACAAACAGCGTGAGTTTCCAGTTCATGAAAAACAAAAAGCCCATAATCCCGATGAATAACAGGGTATTGGAAAACACGAAGTAAAAATCATAGGTCATGATCACTTCCATGCGATCCGTGTCATTGGTCATGCGGGACGTGAGCGCGCCCACTTTGCGCCGGTCGTAAAAGCGAATGGGCAACAACTGAAACGCTCGGTACAGATCCTCGCGCAAATCCCCAATCGCGCGCAGGCCCAGGGAACGGCTCAACATCTCCATCACCACGTCCGCGCACCAAATCAGCAATCGCATGACGATCAGCCCCAAGATCAACAACCCCAACCGCTGGAGGCGATCCTCTGACGCGATCAAGGGAATCTCGACCCCGGCCCATTCGGGCGACAACACCCCGTCGATCGCGTATTGCGTCACCTTGGGCGGCAACAGGGCCAAGCCCGCGCTGATCAACGTCATCGCAATCGTCGTCACCAAGCGCACGGGGTACGCGGCCATATAGCGCACGATGCGCCTAAACGTCTGCCACTTCTTCAAACACGCCGCGCAAACCCCGTCTTTTTCCGGCAACCGCCGCCCGCATTGCTCGCAGTACGTCTGCTCTAAGGCCACGGGCAAGGCCAGGGGCTCTTCGTCCTTCAACTGCCGAATCCCATCGGCCACCTCGGCGAACTTGGCGGTGAGGGATCGGGAATACGGCACATGGATCCCCGGCCCATCCTTGCGCGTCAACGCCAAGGTGCCCATGCCCACGCGCTCTTCCACTCTTGCGTCTGCGACCTCGCCAATGGGCATCGACAGGACGCCATCCACCCCGGATTCGGGAATCACCAGCACTTGCCGGTCCGTCACTACCACCCACTGCGGGTTGTAGTTCAAAGCCGCATCCAAATCCGTCGCCACTTGCATCAACACGGTCTCGCCATTGGGCGTCGCCGCGCGCAACTTCTCGGCGACGGAGGGCGGGAGTTCTTCGATAAATGGCGTTTCCGATACGTGCGTCATGCGAACCTCAAAAAGTGCGTGTCCTACCTCGCCCAAGTGCGTGCCCCACCTCGCCCTGCCCCGCCGTGTGCGTTTTGCCCGTCATCTGTGTTCTTATGCGAAGCGGACGTTTTCGCGTCTTCCCGCTTTTCCCCTCTCCCCTCTTGCTTCTCCCCTCTTCCCGCTTCTTGTATCTTTGGGCGAGCACAGGGGCATCGCCCCTACACATATTGCTCACCTTTGAACTAGCTGTCGCCAGTTGTACCCCTTTTGTGCCTTTTGTGCCTTTGAACTGGCTGTCGCCAGTTGTACCCCGCTCGTGGCTAAAATCCTGTATGCGCGTGCTCGGCGGAAGGCCCAAGCGTTTGTTCATCGCGTCTCTTGTTCTTTCGAGAATCGGGGTTTGGCCTCGTCTGTGTCGCGTTGCCGTAGAGGTGTTTGTCAATGTACTGTTTTTGTTCCTCGAAAGTCATTCCCTTGAATTGCTCGCCAAGTGCATCCCTGATTTGGCGCATCATACACACGGCGTCGAAGGATTTCTCATTCTTTTCCATAGTTGATTCCGCCGCTCCGCCCAAGTGCGTGCCCTACCTCGCCCTGCCCCGCCGTGTGCGTTTTGCCCGTCATCTGTGTTCTTACGCGAAGCGGGCATTTTCACGGCTTTTCGCTTTTCCCCTCTCCCCTCTTCCCTCTCCCCTCTTCCCGCTTCTTAAATCGCAATGATCTGCGAAATCTCTTCTTGTAGTTGCACCAATTTGTAAAACGCGCCTTGTTTTTCGAGCAACTCGCGGTGCGTGCCCATCTCGACAATGCGCCCGGCATCCATCACCACCAGCCGATCCGCATTGTGCAGGGTGGATAAGCGGTGGGCGATGGCAAAGGTCGTGCGGCCCTTGACCAAGCGGCTGATCGCGTCTTGGATGCGCTTCTCGGTCTGCACATCCACCGAAGACGTGGCCTCGTCCAAAATCAGAATGCTCGGATCGTGCAAAATGGCCCGCGCGATGGACACGCGCTGCCGCTCTCCGCCCGAAAGCGATTCCCCGCGCTCTCCGATCACCGTGTCGTAGCCATCCGGCTTTGTCACAATAAAATCGTGCGCGTACGCGGCCTTGGCCGCCTGCATGATCTCCTCAAATGTCGCGCCCGGCTTGCCATAGCCGATATTTTCGCCTATCGTGCCGGAAAACAAAAACGGCTCTTGCAACACAATGCCGATCTGCGACCGCAAATCCTCCAGCCGAATATCGCGCACATTCACGCCATCTATTTCGATGCTGCCGCGATCCACGTCGTAGAAGTGGCAAATCAGATTCACGGTCGTGGTCTTGCCCACGCCGGACTTGCCCACCAAGCCGATCATCTCCCCGGGTTTGACATCCAAGTTGATCTCGTGCAACACCGGCTTGCTCTTGTCGTACCCAAACGTCACGTCCTCAAACTCGATGTGGCCTTTGATGTGGGGCATGGGCACGGCATTGGGATTTTGATACGCCTCGGTCGGGGTGTCGATAATTTCAAAAATGCGCTCGGCGCCGGCAACTGCGCGCGTCATCCAGGAGTTGACCATCCCGAACCACTCCAAAGGCCCGTAGAGCAACATCATATAACTGTAAAACGCCATCAACGTGCCCAAGGTCAACTCCCCGTCGATCACCTCCAACCCGCCGTAATACCACACGATCAGCACCCCAGACGCGGTGAACAGGGTCATGGTCTTGTAAAAAATGCCCCGATTGACTTCGGTGGCAATGCCCACGCGCGTCAATTTGTCGTTGCGCTTTTTGAACACGCCAATTTCCTGCTTTTCCTGTGCAAACGCCTTGACCACGCGAATGCCGGTGAGGGCCTCGTTGACCCGCGCCATCGTCTCGGACCAGGACTGCATCCAACGCATGAAAAACTTCCGCATGCGCCGGTAAAACGCATAGCCCCAAATCATGATCAGGGGCACGGGAATCAGCACCAGAATCGCCAGCGACCAACTCATCATCAGCAACGCGATGAGGATGCCCACCAACATCATGGCCTCGATCACCAAATAGGGCAAGCCATCCACCAAAAATTGCTGTAGGCGATTGCTGTCACTCGTCACGCGCGACATCACCGCGCCCACTTGCCGCTTGTCGTAAAATTGCAAGGACAACAATTCCAACTGCCGGTAGAGTTGGCTGCGGATATCCGCTGTCACCCGCGCGGAAAGCCAGGTCACGGTCCACCCGTGCGCCCATTCCGCGCCCCACGTCACCAAGCGGATGCCCACCAGCGCGAGGACGAGCATGCCGAGCAACCCAAAGCGGTCGTCTAACAGCACCTCTGTGCCTTCTGGCAGAATCAGCACGTCATCGACAATGCGCTTGGTCACTAGGGGCGGGATCAACTCGGCAACCGTCGCCACAATGGACGCGAGTGCCAGCACGACCGCGCGTCCTTTGTAAGGCTTCAAATAAGACGCAATGCGCCCCAATGTCGCCCATTTGTTCAAACACGCCGGGCAGATCCCGTTTTTCTCGGGCAACAACCGCCCGCACGATTCGCACCGCGTGCGATCCAGGTTCGCATTGATGAACAGGGCCTGTTCCTTGCGGAGTTGCTCGATGCCCCGCGTGGTCTCGGAGAATTTTTGCGCCTGCGTCATGGAATAGGGCACATGCACGCTTGGCCCATTCTTGCGGTGAATCTCCAACCGCGCACCGCCGACCAGGGCCTCGGTGCGCGCCAGCGCCATTTCCGCAAACGGAATGTCTTGCACCGCGCCATTTTGCTGCACCAACACGCGATTGCCCGTGACGACCACCCATTGCGTGCCAAAATCGCCCTTTTCATCCAAATCGGCCTGCACGCGAATGAGTTCCTCCTCCCCTTTGGGCAACACGCGCCGCAACGCCTCCAATTTTTCATCCACACTGTCCAACAACCGTTCCATCGCCTCTCTCGCTTTTCACTTCGGACGGGCACAGGGGCCCGCCCCTACACATATTGCTCATCTTTGAACGGGCTATCGCCAGTTGTATCCCGCTCGTGGCTAATCGCCTCGTGTGGCTCACTTCAGGTTGGGTGGTCGGGTGGGGGCTGACAACTGACTACTGACAACTGACTACTGCCTCTTCCCTCTTACCGCCTTTCAGACAAAGACCGCGCAACAAGGGTTTCACTCATCCAGCCCTGGATGTCCATATCTTTGCCCGCTATCGCCACCGCGCCCACATATCCCCCGCCGGGATCGAGATGCCGAAGCGTCCAATGCCCCAAATCGACATTTTTTGATGCGCGGGCAAGCCCTGTGCCCATGGCTTTGAGATACGCCTCTTTGCGCGTCCAGAACACAAAAAAAGCCCGCCGTTGTTCTTTGTGGGGCAGCGCGCACAACTGCTCGTAGTCGCGGGGTGCAAAAAAGCGTTTTGCAATGCGCTTCATCCGCCTGACCGTGCGACCGCAATGCTCGACATCCACCCCGATCTCTCTGCCCAGCGAAACGCCGATGAGCGCGAGGCCCGCCGAATGGCTCACATTGAATCGCAACTCGGTCTCGTCCCACGGCGATGCCAACATGGGCTTGCCGTATTCGCCGTAACAAAACGCCAATTCCCCCGGCGCGCAACCCGCGTACTTGCCGAGAATCACGCGCAAACTCCCACGCGCCGCAACAAAACGCGCCCGATCCCGCGCAACGCGCAACCCCGCGGCCCGCTCGCGCTCCGTTGCGGACAGGGTCTCGGTCAATGCCTGCGCGTCGATGCGATCCAAGTTCACGGCCCAGACATGCGCTGCATTCGCTTCGGCAGTGGGTAGTGCGGGAGGATGTTGCCAAGTGGAGATCATGAGTTGTCAGTCGTCAGTAGTCACCTTCTACCCCGTCAACCCCAAACACGCCTCGTAGGGCTTAAAGCGTTCCCCTTCGGTCTCCTCGGGATCGACCAACTTGAGCCACATCCCCTGATCCTTCTTTTTTCCGCTCAACTGTCTGCGGCTGCCCAAATTGGCGGGGTCCGCGCCGTGCCAGACCACATCCCCATCTTGCAAAAAGATAAATTCGTTCCGGTAGCGGTCGATGATATCCCGGTGCCGGTCTCGGTAGAGCAGGGCTTGCTCGCAGGTGGTGCGGCGCCAGCTTTCCACGATTTCCTCGCTGTCTGTTTGCTCTGAATCGAACTCGGCTAAAGGCCCTGACACTTCGCTCTCAAAATCGATCTCTTGTAGATCGACCGTGCCAAAACCGCGCTTGGCCGCGATCAACAGGTGGTTGCGGTCTCGGCGAAACGGCGGGGTCGGCCAATCAGAGGTGGGGTCATGCCCCATCAAAGAGGCCGCACATGCATCTGTCGCGGTCACATGGTCGCCCGCGATCAGGGCATTGCAGATGCGCCCCTGCCCGCCCCATTCCCGGCCCCATTGCCCGGTGAGGGCATCGATGATGTTCAAACGCGGTCGCGCGATCAATCCCAAATCGGGCAACACATAAGACAGGCGGATAAAGTGGTGATAATAGGTTCGCACGCGGCCGTGTGGCAACGTAATCGGCGGCAGGCCAAACAGGTTTTTCATACACAGGGTGATTCCCATAAACAGATGATTCTTCATCTTGGCCACGGAAACCACCTCGGCCCCTTCAAAACACACGCTGAGCGTATAGCGGTCAAACATGCATCCCCCGCCCGGCACCTCATACGTGGCGAAAGGCGGCGCGTTTGAATCGACGAATGCCACATCGTATTCTTTCAAGAGATGCGCGTAGTTGAAATCGTCACCCATCAGATGTTCGCGCGTATAGGGGTTGGTATCCGTCGCGATGAGATCAGCGCGGGTTCGCTCGCGCAACAACCGCAACACAGCGCGCGCGACCATGTCGTCGACCAACTCGCGCCGCCGCCCCATGTAGTAGATGATGCGGCTGTGCGGCTTCATCATGTTGAACTTGATCACGATTCGGTCGGCTTTTTCCAACTTCGCCCACGACCGGTGCAATGGGTCTGTGATGCGCCGCAACGTCTGGTAGATTTCCTCCTCTGACGCCCGCCAACTGCAATGCGCCGCGCGAACTTTGTAATTCTTCTGTGCCATTTCGACCTCACTAAATAAATGAGATGATCCCAAAACCGCAGAAGTGTACCAATAAATCCAAAAAATGAAAAGCGAAAACATGAAACATTGACCGCGATTTTCCATTTTCATCCGAACCTTAATTTTCTTGACTTCATTGAATGGGCGTCTTATTTTCCCGATTGTCACTGCGGGCGGGATGCTCGTGCGTCATCGTGAGGCTTGAAGGAAGGGCATTCATGACGTTGATGGAGATTTTGTCGGGCAAATCGGTCATTGTTGGGCTGAAGGGGCAAACCAAGCGGGAGATTCTCGAAGAACTCGTGGATGCCCTCGAAGTCGGAGACAAAATTACCGACCGCGATAAGGTGCTCGAAGCGGTGTTGTACCGCGAGGAAATTATGAGCACGGGCATCGGACACGGCATTGCCATTCCGCACGGCAAGTCGGAATACGCCATGTCCTTGGGGGGCGTTCTGGGCATCAAATCCGAGGGCATCAATTTCGATGCGCTAGATGGCAAAAAGACCTACATTTTTTTTCTTTTGGTCTCGCCCTTGGATGTCTCGGGGCCGCACATCAAAGCCCTGGCGCGCATCTCCCGAGTGCTCAAGGGCGAGGATTTTCGACAGCGTTTGATCGATATCCGCGACCACGAGGAGGCCCTGGCGATTATCGAAGCGGAAGACGAGAAATACTGATGGATGCCGCACCTGCCATTTCAACACCTGCTTTGCTGTGAAGCGGGTTTTTTTATTTTTAGGAGCGATTGGCGTCAGTCCCTGCTTGAGAAAAGGTGAGAGGTGAGAGGCAAGACGTGAGAAGGCCACCCTCTCCCCTCTTGCTTTTGGGCGTGGCTAGGCGGGGACTGACAACTGACAACTGACAACTGACAACTGACCACTGACAACTGCCTTCCAATGTTCGGTCTTTCATTCACAAATCCAGTACTGCTCCACGGCCTGTGGGCGGCTCTCTTGCCGCTGGTGATCCATCTGCTGAATCGGCGGCGCACGGTAACGGTGGCGTTTTCAAATGTGGGATTGTTGCAAACGCTTCAGCACGACCGCATGCGGCGCATCAAGGTGAAGCAACTGATGTTGCTCATTTTGCGAACCCTGCTCATCGCGTTGCTGGTGTTGGCGTTTGCGCGGCCGACTTTGAGCGGGGGGAGCACGCAGGTGGGCGATGCGGGCACGGCGGCGGTTATTTTGCTTGACCGGTCGTTGAGCATGCAATACCGCACGGCCGAGGGGATGGCGTTTGCGCGTGCGTTGCGGCGGGTGCAGGCGTTGTTGGCGATGTTCGACGAGCGCGACGAGGTGCGTCTGGCATTGGTTGACGAAGGGGTTGAGGAGGTCGACGTGGTTTCGCCAGCGCGGTTGCGGCTGCATCTGGATGCGTTGCGAGCCGGGTTTGGCAGCACGGATTTTGAGCCGGGCGTAAAACTCGCGTTGTCGTATTTGACCGAGTCGCAGATGCCCAACCGCGAGTTGTATTGCGTCACGGATTGCGCGGCCAATGGCTGGGCGAGTTTGCCGGATACATTGGCGGATTTGGACCGCATATCCGTGTACATCATCGCGGAGCGGCCCTCGCAGGTTGCCAATATCGGCATTGGGCAGGTCAAGGCCAGCGCGCTGCAGGTCGGGCAATCGAGCACGCTGGGGATCGAGTTGATCAATTACGGCGAGTCGCATCGCGGCTCCGTGCCCGTGCAGGTATTTTTGGATGATCGGCGCGTCGCACAGCATGTCGCGCATGTGCCTGCGGGGGGCGTCGCAAATTGCACGCGCCATTTGTCCCGGAAACCGGCGGGGACGTGGCCCTGCGCGTGGAGATTGGGGAAGACGATCTCGAGGCGGACAACGAGCGCGTGACCGTGTTGCACGTACCCGAGCAAGTGCGCGTGTTGCTCGTTGCAGATGTGCCGGATGAGGCGTATTATCTCGCGCAGGCGTTGGACGTGGTTTCGACCGAGATGGTTCAAGCAGAATCCGACCGCATCACAGAGCAGACGTTGGAGGGCGTGGATGTGGTGTTTTTGTGCAATGTCGCTCGGCTTTCAGAGGGCGCGATTGCCGCGTTGCAAAACCGGGTTTCGCGCGGGATGGGGCTGGCGATTTTTTTGGGGGATCAAGTCGATATCCGGCATTACAACGAGCGGTTGTTGCCCGCGCTTTGTCCGGCCACGTTGCTCGGCGCGCGCGGCGCCAGGGACGGGGCGTATCAGGCATTGCAACCGGTATTGCCGGATCATCCCATGTTGGCGCGTCTCGACCTCGAGGGCGCGTTTCAAAGCCCGCGCTTTTTTTTCGCGCATCGGGTACGGGCCGGGGAAAATGTCTCGCCGGTGTTATCCTTTACATCGGGCGCGGCCGCGCTTCTCGAATCGCGCAAGGGCAATGGGCGCGTGGCACTGTTCGCGTCGTCGGCCAGCGCGAATTTGGGCTGGAATGACGCTCCCCTGTCCGGCTTTTTCGTGCCGTTTGTACATCGCCTAAGCGGGTATTTGGCCGCGGGCACCTTTGGGCGTTCCGACTATCGCGTGGGGCAAGTGGTGCAGCGAGAGATTCGGGACGCAGAGGCATCAGAAGCGGTTTTGCGTGCGCCGGGCCGAGAGCCAAAGACGATTTGGCCGCAACGCTTGCAATCCGCGTGGCCCATAGGCGTGGTGGATGCGCCGGGCCTGTGGGAGATTTTTGCACGCGAGCGATTGTCAGATCGCTTTGCTGTGCAGGTGGATGAGCGCGAACCGGATTTGACCCCTGTGCCGATGGCGCGTCTCGAGACGCTATTTGGCAAGGTGCGCGTTGTGGATGCCGAGGATGATTTGAAGGCGGCGATTTTGTCCCAACGGCACGGGCGCGAATTGTGGCGATGGCTATTGGGGATGGCCCTGCTGCTGATGGGCGCGGAGATGCTCCTCGCACGATCCACGCGCACGCACAGAGGGGCGCGACCTTGACATTTGCGCTGGGGGCGAGTATTTTGGCGATCCACCCCCGGCGAACCCGAAGCCCTGCGCCGCCCTGCGTACCGCACCGCGGCATTCCCCTGAACGCCGTGACATTGCACGACCTCCAAAAAACAGCCACAGAACGCGACCTAAACTTCTCGCTGGACAAACGAAGTGCGTAGGGTTCTGGGGCCGTTGGGCGGGGACTGACAACTGACAACTGACAACCGACAACTGACAACTGACGGAGGACGTTTTTGATGGCGAAAAATTTGATCATCGTCGAATCACCTGCCAAGGCGCGCACGATTTCGCGGTTTGTGGGCAAAGACTACAAGGTCGCCGCTTCGATGGGACATGTGCGCGATTTGCCCGCGCGCGACTTGGGCTTTGACGCCGAGAGTTTCGATCCCCAATACGAGGTGTCGCAAGACAAGCGCAAGGTGATTCAGGCACTCAAAAGAGAGATTGGGAGCGACACGACCGTGTATCTGGCGACGGACGAAGACCGCGAAGGGGAGTCCATCTCCTGGCATTTGATCGCCGCGCTCGGCCTCAAAAATCAGCCCATCAAGCGCATTGTGTTTCACGAGATCACGCGGTCCGCGATTTTGCACGCCTTGGCAAATCCGCGCGCGCTAGATCAAAATTTGGTCGATGCACAACAGGCGCGGCGCATTTTGGATCGCGCGGTGGGCTATCAGCTTTCGCCGTTGTTGTGGCGAAAGGTCAAGGGCGGGCTGTCTGCCGGGCGCGTGCAGAGCGTTGCAGTGCGGATCATCGTGGATCGAGAGCGGGAGATTCGGGCGTTCAAACCAGAGGAGTATTGGAAGATCAAGTCCGATTTTCGGGATCCCGCGTTTCAGGCGGAATTGACGCGCGTCAATGACAAAAAGGCCGCGGTGAAGAACGAGGCGCAGGCCAAGGCCATTGAAGCGAGCGCGCTGAAGGGGCAATTTGTGGTCGCCGAGGTGGTCGAGCGCGAGGGCAAGCGTTCCCCGGTGCCGCCGTTCACGACTTCCACCTTGCAACAAGAGGCGTCTCGCAAGTTGGGATTTTCCGTGTCGCAAACCATGCGCGTTGCACAACAGCTCTACGAGGGCAATTTTGAAATTCCCGGCTATACCGGCGGTTTGATCACGTATATGCGGACGGATTCCGTGAATTTGGCGGATCAAGCCGTGCGTCAGGCCAAGGAGGTGATCGCGCGGGAATTTGGGTCGGACTATACCATTGCAAGGCCGCGCCGATTTGCCAACAAGAGCAAGGGCGCGCAAGAGGCGCACGAGGCGATTCGCCCGGCGGATTTGTCGATCAAACCCACAAAGGTGAAAGCGCATCTCGATGCGCGGCAGTTTCGGCTGTACGATTTGATTTGGAAGCGCACGTTGGCGACGCAGATGGCCGATGCGCGCATCGCCTATACGACCATCCGCATTCGGGCCGGAGAATCCGGGGAATTGCTCTTTGAAGCCAAGGGCCAGCGCGTTTTGTTCCCGGGGTTTTTGAAAGCGTACACCGAGGGATCGGACGATCCAGAGGCGGCGATCAGCGACAAGGACGTGATTTTGCCCGCGGTGAAAAAGGGGCAGGTGCTGAACTTGAAGAAGTTGCATTTGGAGCAGTTGTTCACCAAACCGCCCCCGCGCTATACCGAGGCGTCGCTGGTGAAGAAGCTCGAGAGCGAGGGCATCGGGCGCCCCTCAACCTATTCGCCGACGATTTCGACCATTCAGAGCCGGGAATATGTCGAGCGCACGCGGGAGAAGAAACTCGCGCCCACGGATATCGGCGAGGTGGTCAACGATTTTCTGACCGAGCACTTTCCCGATATCGTCGATTTGGGATTTACGTCGCACATCGAAGGGGATTTTGACGAGATCGCCCAGGGGAAAAATTCGTGGAAGGCGATGTTAAAAGCGTTTTATCCGCCGTTCACCAAGCGGGTGGAAGACAAGAAGTCCGTGGATAAAATCGGGCGCAAGTTGGGCAGGGATCCCAAGACCGGGCGCGAGGTGAGCGTGCGCTTTGGCAAATACGGCCCCTACATTCAGATCGGCATGGCAGAGGACGAGGAGAAGCCCTTGTTCGCATCTGTGCCGCCGAACCAGAGTATTTTGAACATCGCGCTGGACGACGCGCTCAAGTGTTTTGCGTTGCCCCGCAAACTCGGGCAAAATGATGCGGGCGACGAGGTGCAGGTCAATGTCGGCAGATACGGCCCTTACGTGCGAATGGGGGGCGATTTTTTTTCCATCCCCAAGGGCGAAGACCTGTTTGCAATGACGCTTTCTCGCGCGCTGGAAATTGCGGCACGGGAAAAAGATCGCAAAGCGCGCAGCGTGATGCAGGATTTTGGCGATTTTCAGGTGCTCGATGGGCGGTATGGGCCGTATATCCGCAAAGATGGCAAAAATTACAAAATTCCCAAGGGCTTGGATGCGGCGTCATTGGATCGCGCAACGCTCGAAAAATTCATGCAACGCGGCGCGGGCGGCAGACAGTCGCAACACGTCATCCACGATTTTGACGGCATTCAAGTCCTCGCGGGTCGCTACGGCCCTTATATCAAAAGCGATGGCAAAAATTACCGCATCCCAAAAGATGTGGATGCGGCGTCCCTAACGCGCCCGGCCTGCGAGAAAATCATCGCCCAAAACCCCGCGACGAATAAGCGGAAGCGGAGGAGGTGAGAAGCGGGAAGAGGGGAGAAGCAAGAGGGGAGAGGGGAAAAGCGGGAAGACGCGAAAACGCCCGCTTCGCATAAGAACACAGATGAAAGGCAAAACGCACACGGCGGGGCAGGGCGAGGTGGGGCACGCACGGGCGGATGGGCGGATGAGCGGGGCACGCACTTGGGCGGCGGTGCGGAAGCGGATGGGCACGCACAGTAGGAGAAACGTATGGCTCGACACATTGCAATTTTGGGCGGGGGCAATACGGCGTTTGCCACGGCTGCAAATCTGACGTTGCGAGGGGTTGATGTGACCCTGTGCGAGTTGCCAAAATTTGGACATGTGCTCGATCCGGTGCGCGACACGGGGGTGATTCATCTGTTGGGGGTTGAGGAGACGGGCGCGGCGAAAATTCACTGTGTCACGACGGATATCGCGGCGGCTTTGGATGCTTCGGATCTGATTTTGGTGATTGTGCCCGCTTATGCCCACGAACCGTTTGCCCTCGCCTGCGCGCCGCATCTCAAGGCCGAGCATACGGTTGTGCTGATGCCGGGCACGTTGGGCACGTTGGCATGGGCAACCCTGTTGCGCGAGCGCGGGGTGACGGGTGTCGCACTCGCCGAGGTGGATACCGCGCCTTATGTGTGCCGGAAGACAGGGCCGAATGAGGCCGCGATTTGGGGCGCGGTGAGCGGTTTGGGGCTGGGGGTGTTGCCCGCGACTGAGACCACACGGGTGCGCGACCAGTTGACGCCTTTGTTTCCGGGGATTCGGGCGTATCCCACTGCGATGGCGTGTGGGTTGTCTGCGATGAATCCAGTGGTGCATCCGGCGGGCGTGCTGATGAACGCGGGGCGAATCGAGTATTCGCACGGCGAGTTTTATTTTTACGAAGAAGGGGTTTCGCCATCTGTCGCCAAGACGATTATGGCCGTGGATGCAGAGCGCAGGGCCATTGCAAAAGCCTTGGGGTATGAGCTCATTGCCGCAGATGAGGCGTTTTACCGGGCGGGCTTTGGCCCTCGGGGCGATTTGTGGGCCGCGATTAACGGTAGCCGAATGCTCACGCAACTCAAAGCACCGGGGTCACTCGATAGCCGCTGGCTCACCGAGGATATTCCCTACGGCCTTTCAACGTGGCACGATGTAGGGGCGCAATACGGGGTGGACGCGCCTTTGATGCGCGGGTTGGTGGATATCGGGTCCGTGGTGATGGGATTCGATGGATGGACCTCGGGGCGAAGCGTGCGCGGGTTGGGGATTGAAGGGATGGATTTGGACGGGTTGAATGCGTTTTTGCAAACGGGGGAGTGATGACGAAGTTCAGATGGACAAAAAAACGAACATCCCGATGGCGGGGTGCGATCAGATGATGGCTTACTCGCTTTCAACGCTTAATTCGCTTCTGATCGCGACATTCAGAGGTAGGTTACGATGCACTATATCAAACTTATCTGGATCTTCTTCCGCATCGGCCTGCTCAATGAGATGGCCTATCGCGTGAATTTTTACGTTCAACTCTTGCAATCTGTCCTGAACTTGGGCACGGCTATCGCGGGGTTGGCGATTGTGTTTTCGCACACCGATACGCTGGGCGGGTGGCAAGCCGTGGATATTCTCGCATTGCTCGGGGTGTTCATGTTCGTGGGCGGCGTGATTGGCTTGGTCATTTATCCGAGTATGAGCCAGTTCATGGAAGATGTGCGTCTGGGCACATTTGATTATACGCTGACCAAGCCGTGCGACGCGCAGTTCCTCGCCAGCATTTCGCAACTCCGCTTATGGCGGATCACCGATGTCATGCTCGGCTTGGGCGTGCTCAGTGCCGCGCTGATCTACAAGGGGCTTGGGATTGGGCCGCGCGAGGCCCTGGCATTTGCGTTCGCGCTTTGTACGGGCGGCGCGATTATTTACAGCTTTTGGCTGATGCTCGCCACCCTGACGTTTTGGTTTTTGCGTATTGAAAATATCCTCGTTATTTTTCAAAGCATGTACGAGGCCGGGCGTTGGCCCATTGGCATCTACCCGATTTGGCTACGCTATATTCTCACGTTTCTCGTGCCCGTGGCATTTGCCATTACCGTGCCCGCAGAAGCCCTTTCCGGTCGTTTGACGGCCCAAAGCCTGATCACTTCGGGATTGCTCTGCGCGGTGCTCTTGTTCATTTCCCGCTGGTTCTGGAAGCGCGGCGTTAAAAATTACGCAGGCGCATCGGCCTAGGGGGTTGCCTTTTGTTTTAACCACCAAGAAAGGAGGGTATTATGGCATACGCACTTCCCGAACTCGCCGAACCCGAAGCACCGCGAGAAAACGAGGTCGTGCTCATCGCCAATGGGGACCTGCGCTTGTCCGCCAATCAGATGTGTTGGTCCGCACAGCAGGCCATGGAAGAAGCCATCACTGCCGCGATTCAGCGCGAGGGATGGCGAGTCCGCCGCGGGCATCCCTACAAGCCAGATGAGCGACACGGCTTTATCGGCTCGCAAAAAGAGGGCATGGCTTTCTTCAAACATATTCATCCCGACGCGCCCCTCATCGTGGCCGAGGCGGTCTGGCAATACAGCCACCATGTGTTGCACGGCTTGATCTCGCACCGAGGCCCCATTCTCACCCTCGCCAACTGGTCCGGGCAATGGCCGGGCCTGGTCGGCATGCTCAACCTCAACGGGTCGCTCACCAAAGCGGGCGTCGCGTACAGCACCTTGTGGAGTTTGGACTTTACGGACGATTTCTTCAAACGCGGCCTGCGCGAATGGCTCGCCAGCGGCAAGGTCGCGCACGACACGTCGCATGTGCGAGACGCAACGCCCTTGCGCCTGCCGGACGCAGAGGCCGAACTCGGTCGAGCACTCGCCGCACAACTCCAGCGCGAAAAAGCCATTATGGGCATTTTTGACGAGGGTTGCATGGGCATGTTCAACGCCATCATCCCGGACCACTTGCTCAACCCCACGGGCGTTTTCAAAGAACGCCTCTCGCAATCCGCGCTTTGGGCCGAAATGCAAACCGTTACAGACGAAGAGGCGCGTGCTGTGCGCGCCTGGCTCGAAGCCAAGGGCCTCACCTTTGTCACCGGCACAAATGGCGATGACGAACTCACCGATGATCAAATCCACTCCCAGTGCAAGATGTACATCGCGGCCCTCCGCATTGCCGATGATTTTGGGTGCGCCACCATCGGCATTCAATACCAACAGGGCCTCAAAGACTTGTGCCCGGCATCTGATCTGGTCGAAGGCATTCTCAACAACGTGGACCGGCCCCCGGTCAAAGCGCGTGGCAACGGTCGCGTGCTCTACGCAGGCGAAGCCCTCCCGCATTTCAATGAAGTGGATGAATGCGCGGGCCTCGACGGCTTGATCACCAACAGGATCTGGCGCGCCTTGGGGCAACATCCGGAAAACACCTTGCACGACCTCCGCTGGGGCGAACACTACCGGGGAAACCGCGTTGACGACTACGTGTGGGTCTTCCTCATCTCGGGCGGCGCGCCGCCCGCACACCACATCGGCGGGTACAAAGGCACGTCGTCCGAACGCCAGCCCAGCATGTATTTCCCCCTCGGCGGCGGCACTTGCAAGGGCGTGGGCAAACCCGGGGAAATCGTGTGGAGTCGCATCTTCGTTCAAAATGACGCCTTGCACATGGACATCGGACGCGGTGGCGTCATCGAATTGCCCCGACGAGAGACCGAACGCCGCTGGCGTGCGACCACCCCGCAGTGGCCCATTATGCACGCTGTCACCTACGGCATCTCCCGCGACCAGATGATGGCCCGGCACAAGGCCAACCACATCCAAGTCGCGTACGCCCAATCCGCCCGAGATGCCGACAACGCACTGGCCGTCAAAGTCGCCATGATGCAGGCATTAGGGGTCAAAGTTCACGTTTGTGGAACGAAAAATGGCCTCACTTAAAGGGCAGACCGGGATGGGCACGCACGGGCGGCAGAGTGGACGGGCGGTTATGCCCGATCAGTTGCGCGATTTTGCGACCGAGGTGTTGCGCCGCGTTCAGGTGCCAGAGGCCGATGCCGAGCTGATCGCCCGCTATTTGGTGGAGGTGGATTTGCGCGGGGTGATGACGCACGGCACGCGGCAGTTGAAACGCTATGTGGCCGAGTTTCGAGAAGGCCGCATCAACCCACAGGCCGAGGTCGTGCGAGTTATGGACGCGCCTGCGATAGCGGTTTTTGACGGCGATGGCGGCGCGGGGTATCTGGCGGCGACGCGGGCGACCGAGGCGGTCATAGAGAAGGCAAAAGCGACAGGCGTTGCGGTGGGGTGTACGCGCAATCACGGGCATGTGGGCAGCGCGGGGATTTATGCGCGACTGGCACTGGCACGCGATTTGGCGACTTTTTGCGTGGCCGGGGGCACCGCCTGGGAAAAACCCACGCGGTCCGATGCAACCGTGTGGGATGCGATGTACGCGCCCCCGATGTGTTTTGGCATTCCAACGGCGGAAGACCCGCCCTTTGTGCTGGATATGAACGCGAATATGTTGAAGGATCGCACCAAACTCGCCCAGGCCTTGCAGACGTTTCCGGATTTTGTTTTTAAGAGTTTGGGGATGCGCTTTACGTCGTGGTTGTTGGCGGGGATTTTGGCGGGCACTGCGACCCCCGAATCGCGCACGCCTGCGTTTTTAAGTGCCACGCGAGGGTTCGTCATCGTGGGGATTGACCTAGCGCAGTTGGGCGATTTGGAGGCGTATAAGGCAGAGGTCGCGCGGATTTTGCGCGAGAGCCGCTCCCTGAAGCCCATGCCGGGTTTGACGCGGGCAGATGTGCCCGGCAGTTTGGAATGGCAACGCGAACAGGCGCGAACCCAAAGCGGCATCCCGCTGACCGAAGACCATTTCGACCTGTTGCAACGCATTGCCACAGAGATCGACGTCCCCATTCCTTGGACATCATGAGATCGCTTTGCCGTGGGGTGGATACAACGGGATATTTCTATCCCGTTTATTTTTTTGGCTACGCGATGAATGGGCCTTCTGCTTGGAGTCGCTTTTGGATGCGATCATAGTCGGGCGAGTCGCTTTTGACGAGGCGTTCGTAGTGGATGCCGCGCAGGGCGCCTTCTTCAAAGCCGGTGAGGGTTGCCACGTTGGGTTCGCCGAAGGTGTAATACCTGCGCCCGCCGGGCAGGTGGAGCACGCCGATGATGTCGAGTTTGGGAATGGGGTTGCGTTGGGCCGCCCGCGCGAGTTTTTCCTCATCCACCTCGACGCCCAAGCCCGCGCCTTCGGGCACGCGACAAAAACCCTCGGTGGGCAAAAGTTGCGCTGTGGTAATGTCGTCTTCGTACTGGTCGTCAAGGGTGATGATGTGCGCGGTCGCCGTGGGCAAAACAGCCGCCTGATGCAGGGTAAAGGCTTTCATCAGGGTGTTGCCCGATTGTTGCAGGAGCGTCTGGATGTTGGCTTGACCGTATGCAAATCCCCGTTGCAAGGTGTCGCCAATGCGCCCGCCGATCATGTAAATATCGGCCACGCCGCGAAGCACTTCCTGCATGCCGCCGAGTTGGGGATTGTGCATGATCAGCGGCAGTTGGGTTTTACCTCTGAGTGCGCGCCAGCCGTCGATGTCTGTCCACGGCAACGGGTCTTCGATAAACCCCACGACCGGGTGGTTGCGTTCGAGTTCGGCGACAATGGGAAGCACGACGCCCATGGTGCGGTTGTGGTTGAAATCCCAGTGGAGTTTGAAGCCCGGGGGCGCGACTTCCGCAGCGGCTTTGGTTTGTTCGATGACGTCGTATCGGGCGTCCGAGTGCATTTTGAAAATGCGATACCCCTGATCCACAGCGCGTTGGATTTCTCCTGCAAAAATTTCGGGTGGACAAGGGCGCGTCCACGCTGCCGCGGGCACGGCGTCTCGCACTTTTTGGCCCATGAGTTTGTACGCGGGCACTTCGACGTATTTGCCCATCACATCGTAGAGGGCCATGCCGAGTGCCAGGTTGAAATTGTTGTGCAAAAAGTCAAAGGGGTTGCGCCCGATGAGCGGTTCGATTTCTTCGGGCGCAATCGCGGGCCGGTCTTCGTAATCGCCATAGCCGATCAAGCCGTTGTCCGTGTGAATTTTGACCACCACGTGCTGATCGATGTCGTACATGCGCGTGCGCCCGTGGTGGTTGTCATAGCGTTTTGCCAAAGGCATGGCAATGGGGATGACTTCGATGTCCACAATTTTCATGGTCGACCTCCTGTTGAGAATGTCGCATGTTGCGAATGTCGCATGATGGGCGCGTGACCGTTTTCTGTCAAGCCCTTCCCGCTACCCTGTTTTGATTGCTTGAGGGGTGGGAGACTGACCACTGATTTTGATATTGGGCGAGCGCGGGGGCATCGCCCCTACACATATTGTTCACCTTTGAACTGGCTATCGCCAGTTGTACCCCTTTTGTGCCTTTTGTGCCTTTTGTGGCTAAAATCCCATCTCGCCCATATAGATTTACCGCGTTGTATATCGCAATGAAAATTACCACGAGGAGGAAAAATGGCCGATGTCAAATCCGCGTATCAGCGGTTGATTGCAGAAGTGAAACAGATCGCCCTGTTGGGATCATGCGCTGGCGTGTTGGGGTGGGACGAGCGCACGTACATGCCCAAGGGCGGAGCCGCGCATCGCGCGGAGCAACTCGCCTTGTTGGTGGGCATGATGCACGAGCGCGCAACCGCGCCGCAAATCGGCGAGTGGCTCGCAGAGATCGACGCGGAGGCGCATGAACCGCATTCCGAAGCAGCGGTCAACGTGCGCGAAATTCGCAGGGGCTATGAGCGGGCCGTCAAATTGCCCCGATCCCTGGTCGAAGAACTCGCACGGGTCACGACCATGGCGCAACAGGTGTGGCGAGACGCACGCACAAAATCGGATTACGCCCTGTTTCAACCCCATCTGCAAACCGTGCTCGACTTAAAACGCCGCGAAGCCGCTGCACTGGGCACGGGCGCGACCACTTATGACGCGCTGTTGGACGATTACGAACCCGGGGAAACCACTGAAAATTTGACGCGGATTTTCTCCGCCTTGCGAGACGAATTGGTCGAACTGGTGGGCGCGATTGCCGACTCCGAGAAAAAACCCGATGAAGCCATTTTAAGGCGCGAGTATCCCATTGGGCAACAGGAAGCGGTTGGCAAATGGGCGGCGGCGCAGATCGGGTTCGATTTTGACCGCGGGCGTTTGGACATCACCACGCATCCGTTTTGCAGCGGCATTGGGCCGGGGGACACGCGGTTGACCACGCGGTACAATCCGCGCTTCTTCTCCGAGGCATTTTTCAGCACCCTGCACGAAGCCGGGCACGGGATTTACGATCAGGGATTGAGCGAAGCGCGTTACGGCACGCCGATGGGCGAGTCGGTCTCTCTGGGCATTCACGAGTCCCAGTCGCGCATGTGGGAGAATTTTGTCGGGCGTAGCCGGGGGTTTTGGACCTGCTTTTTTGCCAAAGTACAAGACGCATTCCCAACCGCGCTACGCGGGGTCTCCGAAGGCGATTTTTACGCGGCAGTCAATGCGGTCGCGCCCTCGTTTATCCGCGTGGAAGCCGATGAAGCCACGTACAATTTGCACATCATGCTGCGTTTTGAAATCGAACAGGCCCTGATAGACGGCGGACTAAAAGCCGAAGACGTGCCGGGGGTTTGGAATGAGACGTTTGAAAAATACTTGGGCCTAACTCCGCCAAACGACGCGCTCGGCTGTTTGCAAGATGTTCACTGGAGCGGGGGTGGCATTGGGTATTTTCCAACCTACGCACTGGGCAATTTGTACGCGGCGCAGTTTTTTGAACAAGCACGCGAAGATGTCGGCGATTTGAATGCCCAGTTTGCCGAAGGCAATTTTGAACCGCTGAAAAATTGGCTGACGGATAAGATCTATTCGCAAGGCCAACGCTACCGCGCAGGCGATCTGGTCGAAGTGGTAACGGGAAAGCCCCTGACCCACGCCCCTCTAATGCGGCACTTGCACGCAAAGTACGAATCGCTGTATGGGATTTAGAGATGGGTACGCACGGAGGGGTTTATCGAGAAAATCAAGCCCTGACGTTCCGCAGTTCAAAGAAGGCATCAAATCAAGTACCCTCGCAAAAACCCCTCCGATCAAGCCATCACGCACAGCGCGCAAGTCCATTGGCAACCCACGTCCATCTTGCAACCCACTTTGCAGGCTGGCGTATATCGTTCTGTTACAAAAGCGATTTGCGCTGTGCAAGCCCCTCGGCGTTTGAGAGCGGCATTTTTTGCTTACTTTTTTTGCTGTTGAAAAAAAGTAGGTCGCCGAAGGCATCGAAGGCAACAAACGAGGCTGTAGGACCAAACGCCTTAAATGAGCAAGCAACACATTTGCTAATCTGTACGTAACATCAAAAAAATAAAATGTCAACACAACCTAATTTTGCTGATCGCTGACCACCAAACCGAGGAACGACTTTTGACCGAGCAACCCGTAATTTTGGATACGGATCCCGGCGTGGACGACGCGCTGGCGATGATGCTGGCGTTGCGGTCGCCAGAGTTGGATGTGGTGGGAATTTGTACGGTGAGTGGCAATGTGCCCTTAGATGTTGGCACGCGCAATGCACGGGGGGTGCTCCATCTGTTGAGACGGATGGATGTCCCTGTTTTTGCCGGTGCGGACCGGCCCCTAAAACGCGATCCCGTGGTTGCGACCCATGTTCACGGAAAAACCGGGATGGGGCGAGCCGTGTTGCCAGAGCTCGATGCGAACCAGCAGACGGGGAGGGGCGTGCATGCGGTTGATTTTTTGGTGCAGACCCTGTCCGATCAACCGGGCGAGGTCATCGTCATTGCCGTTGGCCCGCTGACGAATTTGGCACTGGCCGAACAGCGCGTGCCCGGGGTGCTTCAAAAGGCAAAGCAGGTCATCGCGATGGGGGGCGCGATAGCCGAACCGGGAAATGTAACCCCTGTGGCAGAGTTCAATTTTTATGCGGATCCCCACGCGGCGCGACGGGTTATCCATTCGGGCGCGGCGCTCATCATCGCGCCCTTAGATGCGACCCATCGAGTCGTATTGCGCGAATCGGATATCGAGAACCACATCGCGCCTTTGAATACCGCGAGGTCTCAATTTGTCGTGGATGCCACGCGGGATATGCGCGCACGCTATCGCCACAGCGGGCGAGAGCCGATTGTGTATTTGCACGATCCCCTCGCCGTGGGCGCGGCTATCGCACCCGACTTGATGGCGATAGAGACCGTGGCTGTCGATGTGGAAACATCGGGCGATCTGACGTTGGGTCAAGTGGTGGCCGACCGCCGAGATGCACCCGCAAAAGGGCGTCTTGGAACGCCTGTCGATTGCGTGATGCACGCCCACGCCAAAGCGTTTTTGTCGCTGTTTTTGTCGCGTATTTGCTAGGTTCTGTTGACATTTTATTTTTTTATTTAACGTTACGCACAGAGTAGCAAATGTGTTGCTTGCTCATTTAAGGCGTTTGGTCCTGCCCCCTCGTTTGCTACCTTCGATGCCACCTGTGCGTGCCCATCCGCCCAACCGCAAGCCCTTTCCCCAAGTAAGAGGCAAGAAGTAAGAGGCAAGATCCACCCACCACCCTACCGCCGCTTCGTCCTTCACATCCGCTGTGTTCTTCGCACGCCCCGCCGCCATAGCCCTATCCCCCCGGCCCCCGTTATTCGCTTCGCTCATTGTAGGCTACGCCTGTGCCTACGCGGAAAGGGGGAGCGCATGGCTTTCTTGAAGGTTTGTATCCCTGGCTGTTTTGATGGCTTTGCGCGAATGGATCACGCCATGAAAATCTAAAAACCCTTACACACAATCCCTCGCAAAACCGCTCACAGTTCCCCCTTCCTCTTAGGAAGGGGGCCAGGGGGTAGGTCCCCCTCGCCTGTCCTTCTCGCTTGACTGGCCACCGATCCCATCGTCATTTTACCACTTGACAAACAACAGCGTAATTTTTAATTTTTTACCCATTCGCTATTTCGATTTTGAGCGCGGAGGAAAAGCCGCGCCCGGTCTGTGCGACAACTTTTGCAAAGGAGGCTCCAGATGATTCCCACCATTTTCAGCCGCTGTTTGAACATCATTTGGCCCTATGTTTTTACCGCTTGTCCCACCGCGAAAACGGGCGTTCATGTCGCCGATTCTCGTCTTGGCGTGTGGTTCTATTTCATTGCAAAACAATCTGTTAGGCTGATCAGTACAGTGTACCCCCCCCCCCCCCCCCCCCCCTCGGGAGGAGCGACAAAATGACCTCCCGCTACGCTCACTTGTTGGCCCTGGTCGCGTTGGGCATGCTGGTGGCATCGGGGCCGGCTTTTGCCCAAAACGACTACGATACGGACAACGACCGCCTGATTGACATCACCTCCTTGGCGCAACTCAACGCCATTCGCTGGGATCTCAACGGCGATGGTGTTGTGTCGAGCACCGACTCTACGAACTACTTCACCGCCTTCAGTAACCCCGCCTCGGGCATGGGGTGTCCTTCCGGTTGCACCGGCTACGAACTGCTCAACAATTTGGACTTTGACGAGAACAACGACAACTCAATCACCTCAGCAGACGCCACCTATTGGAACAGCGGTGCCGGATGGCTACCCATAGGTGGTACCTACACGGGCAATTTCAAGGGCAACGGCTACACCATCGACAACCTGTTCATCAACCGTGGCTCCACCCAAAAGATCGGACTGTTCTATCAATTTGGATCCAGTTCCCGCGTCGAAACCCTCGGCCTCACCAACGCCAATGTTAGGGGATTAACAAGATCCGGCATTCTAGTAGGCGAGAATTCCGGCACAATCGTCGCCTGCTACACCACCGGCACACTGACGGGCAATTCGTACATTTCTGGATTAGTCGGCCAGTTTCTCACAGGAAGTATCTCAACTAGCTACTCCCATGCATCTGTTGTATCCATCTCCAACCATAGCCAAGTCGGCGGTTTGGTAGGCAACTTGT
The DNA here is from genome assembly GCA_965204745.1 of Candidatus Latescibacterota bacterium. GTDB lineage: Bacteria > Latescibacterota > UBA2968 > UBA2968 > UBA2968 > VXRD01. The sequence goes on along the minus strand of OZ242010.1, from coordinate 4,602,915 downwards.
TGGGCGATGCCACTATAAAAAATTCGTACTTCGCAGGTAGCTTCACCACCACCGGTAACCCCGGCGGATTAGTCGGGGACGAAGACGGAGGTAACGCGTCCGACAGCTACTGGGACTCCTCAAAAACTACAGGGTCTGTGGTAAGAGGTAGCGGCCAGAGCACCAGCAATCTCCAAAGTCCCACTGGCTATACTGGCATCTACGCCAACTGGAACCTGAACTTGGATGGCAATACCAACACCGGCGATAGCCAAGGCAGAGACGATCCGTGGTACTTCGGCACCAGCAGCGAGTACCCGGTACTGAAGTATGGTGGTCATTCCCTGTCCGCCCAGGGCCGGACGGGCACTGACTACGACACGGACAACGACCGCCTGATTGACATCACCTCCTTGGCGCAACTCAATGCCATACGCTGGGATCTCAACGGCGATGGGGTCGTCGCCAGTACTGATACCATGAACTACAACGCCGCCTTTCCCGCCGCCTTCTCGGGCATGGGGTGTCCTTCCGGTTGCACTGGCTACGAACTACTCAACAACTTGGACTTTGACGAGAACAACGACGGCGCGATCACCTCAGCAGACACTACCTACTGGAATGGCGGCGCGGGCTGGGCACCCATCGGCAGTAGCAACACCTCCCCATACACCGCCACATTTGAGGGCAACGGCAAGACGATCTCCCACCTGTACATCAACCGCTACGTCAACTTTTCGGGATTTTTCGCAAGCACGGACACCACTACCCACATCCGCTCTTTGGGGTTAGTCAACGCGGTGATCAATACGGGTCAGGGCACGGTGGGCGCGCTGGTGGGTCTGAACAAGGGTCGGATCGCGGCGAGTTACGTCACGGGGTCGGTCACGGCGAACACCAATGTCGGCGGGTTGGTGGGCGCCGCTCAGAGGGGGTCGTACATCGTGGCGAGTTACGCCACGGCGTCTGTGGTGTGCAATCAGTCGGGGCCGTGGGCCACTGGCGGCGGGTTGGTAGGTGCCAATGGTCCGGGTGCGACGATAGCGTCGAGCTACTCAACAGGCTCAGTAACGGGGGCCTGCCTGCACAAGCATGGGCTGGCGGAAAACTCAGGTACAGTGACCGATAGCTACTGGGACACGCAAACAAGCGACATTGCCGATGATAGCGATACTGTTGCGCCGGAGGGCAAACTGACTGCCGACTTACAATCGGTCACGTCTGCGAGTGGCATCTATGCCAACTGGGACGATCTGACCATAGATGCTTCGGGGGCCAACAATGATGATCCCTGGACCTTTGGCACGACGAATCAGTATCCGGCCTTGAAGTTTGCCGGCCTGGACACCACGGCGCAGTTCGCTACCCAACCCGTGCATTACGACACGGATAGCGATGGCCTCCTCGAGGTCTCGACCTTGGCCCAACTGCATGCCATGCGCTGGGATCTCAATGGCGATGGGGTCGTCGCCGATAGTGATGCCATGACCTACAACGCCGCCTTTCCCAACGGGAACTTGTCAGCGAGCAAGGGTTGCCCTTCCACAGGTTGCATCGGCTACGAACTGCTCAACAACTTGGACTTTGACGAGAACAACGACGGCGCGATCACCCAAGCAGACGCCACCTACTGGAATGGCGGCGCGGGCTGGAACCCTGTGGGGCCTTACGGCGGCACGTTCAAAGGCAACAACAAGACGATCTCCCACCTGTTCATCAACCGGGGGTCTCGGCATAATACAGGATTGTTCCATGCGGTTGATGGCGATGTTTCGGGATTGGGGTTGTTGAATGTGAATGTGACCGGTGCTGACCGCGTGGGTGGTCTGGCCGGTAATCAAGGTGGTGGGGGCACCATCTCGTCGTGTTATGTGACGGGTCGCGTTTCGGGGTCGCGGTGGGGTGTGGGTGGTTTGGTTGGTCGGTCTTATCGCACTTCGGGCACCAACCGCATTGTGAGCAGCTACGCGCTCGTCTCTGTGCGCGTTCCTGCATCTGTGACGAGTGACGGATTGGCCGGCGGTTTGGTGGGTTGGCTGACCGATCAGACCGAGGTGGTGGCGTCTTACGCGCTGGGCTCTGTGTTCGCGGGACACAGCAGCGCGGTGGGCGGCGGGTTGGTGGGTCAAATCGCGAGCGGCGGTAGCGTGACCGCCAGCTACGCGATAGGACGGGTCACGGGTGCCGGCACGAAAGGCGGTTTGGTGGGCAGTTCGGCTGGTACAGTGACCGATAGCCACTGGGACACCTCAACCAGCGGTCAGACCAGCAGCGCAGGCGGTAGCGGCGTTGTCGGCAAGACGACTAGCGATCTCCTAAGCCCTACTACCTACGGTGCCACCGCCAACGACACCTACTACAACTGGAACGCCAACCTCGACGGACAAGCCGGCAACGACGATCCGTGGACCTTTGGCGCGATGGATCAGTATCCGGCCTTGAAGTATGCCGGCATGGACACCACCGTGCAATTTCAGTTCCAACCCGCGAGAGTGACGTTGGCACTGACGCCCTCGTCGATCTCGGAAAGCGGCGGGATGAGCACCGTGACCGCGACGCTGGCACACCCGTTGAGCGCGGCGACGACGATCACGGTGCGCCCGGTGGCGGGTGCTTACACGGTGGGGGCGGATACGACGATCACCATCGCGGCCGGGAGCACTGCGAACGCGACGGACACGGTGGTCATCACAGCGGTGAACAACACCCAAGACGAGCCTAATCGCGATGTGACCGTGTCCGTTGTGGCGGGCAACGCCCAAGGCGCGGGCAGTGTAACTGGTGCGACTTTGACGCTGGAGGACGACGACCCTGCACCGACAGCGACGTTGGCGGCGTCACCGGCGTCGATTTCGGAGAACGGCGCGGTTTCGACGGTCACGGCGTCGCTATCGCGTCCATCGAGCGCGGCGACGACGATCACGGTGCGCCCATTGACGGGTGCTTACACGGTGGGTTCGGATACGACGATCACCATCGCAGCCGGGGACACGATTAACGCGTCGGACACGGTGGTCATCACAGCGGTGAACAATACCCAAGACGCGCCTAATCGCGACGTGACCGTGCCAGGTGTGATGAGCAACACCCAAGGCGCGGGCAGTGTGACCGGTGCGGCTTTGACGCTGACGGACGACGACGCTGCGCCGGACGTGACGATGGTTTTGTCTCCTGCGTCGATTTCAGAGAACGGCGCGATTTCGACGGTGACCGCGACCCTGTCTCACACGTCGAGCGCGGCGACGACGATCACGGTTTCAGCGTCGGCTGTGTCGCCTGCGGTTCTGGGCGACTACACGCTGAGTACGCCGGCCACGCTGACCGTCGCGGCGGGCGCAACGACGAGCACGGGCACCGTGACGATCACGACGGTGGACAACAGCATATCTTCGGGGAACAAGACGGTGACCGTGTCGAGCACGGTGGGCAACAGCATAGGCACGGGATCGGTCACTGATGCGACGCTGACGATTATCGATGACGAAGTGGCGCAGGTGACATTGGTTTTGACTCCGGCGTCAATTACGGAGAATGCCCAGATTTCCACGATCACGGCGACGCTAGATCGCGTTGCAACCGTGGCGACGACGGTCACGGTTTCAGCGACCGAGGTGGCCCCTGCGGTTGCGGGCGATTTTACGCTATCGACCGCGACCACGCTGACCTTCGCGGCGAATGTGACGACGAGCACAGGCGCCGTGACGATCACCTCGGTGAACGACACGACCGATGCGCCGGACAAGCGCGTGACCGTGTCTGCAACGGTGGCAGGTGGCAATGGGGCGTCGCTATCGTCTGCCGTGACCCTGACGATCACAGACGATGAGGCCGCGCCGGATGTGGCACTGACGCTGTCGCCCGCGTCGATTGCAGAGACCGGCGGTGTTTCGACGATCACGGCGACGCTGTCGCATCGGTCGAGCGCGATCACGACAATCACGGTGCGCCCGGTGGCGGGTGCTTACACGGTGGGGTCGGATTCGACGATCACCATCGCGGCCGGGAGCACGGCGAACGCGACGGACACAGTAGAGATCACGGCCGTGGACAACGCGACCGATGCGCCTAATCGCGACGTGACCGTGTCCGTTGTGGCGAACAACGACCAAGGCGCAGGCAGTGTGACCGGCACGGCTTTGACAATCACAGACGATGACGCCGCGCCGGACGTGACACTAATGCTGTCGCCCGCGTCCATCTCGGAGGCCGGCGGCGTGAGCACGGTGAGCGCGACGCTGACACACCCATCGAGCGCGGCGACGACGATCACGGTGCGCCCGGTGGCGAATGCCTACACGGTGGGTTCGGATTCGACGATCACCATCGCGGCCGGGCAAATGGCGAACGCGACGGACACGGTGGCACTCACCGCCGTGGACAACGACATAGACGCATCAGACAACGCGGTGATGGTGCAGACCGCCGCTGTGGAGAACGACCACGGCGCTGGCACCGTGCAGGCTGCGTCGCTGACGATCACCGATGACGACGAGGCGGCGATTGAGGTGTCGGCGATGACCACGACGACGGTCAGGCTCCACACGACAGAGTCGGGCAGGGCAGAGACCTTCACGGTCACGCTCGCCTCCGAGCCGACGGGGAACGTGGCACTCTCGGTGGTCAGTTCAGACACGACGGAAGGTACTGTATCGCCCTCGGTGCTGACCTTCTCATCGACAACATGGAACACGGCACAAACCGTGACCGTGACCGGACAGGACGATGCCCCCGCCAACAACGTCGATGGCAACCAGAACTATACGGTCACCCTTTCGGTGAACCAGACGGATACGCAGGACACCAACTATGACGCGCTCTCCCCTGTCAGCGTGTACATGATCAACCGCGATAACGATTTCGGCTTGGACATCAGCACGATAACCGGGCAGGCCACAGAGGCCGGCGGCTCGGCGACCTTCACGGTGGCCCTGCTGACGCAACCCTCGGCGGCGGTGACGATTTCTGTGACGAGCCAAGACCCGAGCGAAGGGCGGGTTGAGCCTGCGATGCTGACCTTCGCGCCGGCGAGCTATAACACGGCACAAACCGTGACCGTGACCGGGCAGGACGACACCATCGACGACGGGGACGTCACCTGGGCGGTGCGACTCGCCCTATCAAGCGGCGATGCCAACTACGACGCCCTTATGGACGAGGATGTTCCAGTGACGACGACCGACGATGAAGATGCGCCGACCGTGACGTTGGTGCTGATGCCCTCGTCCATCTCGGAAAACGCCGAGGTTTCCACGATCACGGCGACCCTATCGCATCCATCGAGCGCGATCACGACGATCACGGTCTCTGCTACGCCTGTGTCCCCTGCGACTGCGAGCGACTTCACGCTATCAAGTGCAGACACCCTGATCATCGCGGCGACGACCACAACGAGCACGGGCACCGTGACGATCACCGCAGCGGACAACGACGACCGGGCAGACGAGAAGACGGTCAGCGTGTCTGCAACCGCAAACAACGCCCAAGGCATCACCGCACCCGCACCCGTGACCCTGACCCTGACCGATGACGAAACACCGAGTGCCAACTTGGATGTGGATGGCGATGGCCGGGTGAGATTGTTCTCGGATATAATCCTGGTCATTCGATACGTCCTCTTCTTCCGGGAAGAGGCCCTCCTCAGAGGGAACGTCATCGAGCCAACTGCCACGCGCAAGACCGCTCAAGAAATTGAACCCTACCTCGACACGTTGGTCAATCAGAACATTCTCGATGTGGATGGCGATGGCGATGTGAGGCTGTTCTCGGATATAATCCTGATCATTCGATACGTCCTCTTCTTCCGGAACGAGGCCCTCCTCAGAGGGAACGTCATCGAGCCAACTGCTACGCGCACGACCGCTCAAGCCATTGAACCCTACATTCGAAGCCTCCATCCCGACTCCCACTTCCAATGAAAGCCTGTTCCCTGACCGCCACAGATGAAGATGGCGATGAAGTGCATCTCATGTTCATCCTCTCTGTGACAGCCGATCCGATGCCGACCTTCGCACAGTCCGGCACACCGATCAAGGCCATGGACGAGCCGACCTACACGCTGACCACCACGGACAGCAATGGCGATGAAGTGCATCTCATGTTCACCCTTGAAGTCCCGGATATGATGCCCACCTTTGGCGATACGACCATCGCCGCACAGCCCTATCTCGTCAATCAAGAGATCGCGTCCCTGACGCTCCCGCAAGCGACCAGTGGCGATGAACCGCTGACCTACGCGCTACCCCCCGAGTTGACATTTTGTTTTTAGGCGATGCAACAAAACAGAGAAAGCCGAGTTAGCGACTGTCCCAGTTGCTCAAAGCGAGAGCCTATCCTGCGATAGGGCTTGATTTTTTTGATAAACCGCCCCATCCCATCTCGTTGCATGGCTCGTAAATGTCAACACAGCCTAATACGCAAAAGCCCCGGCTCGTTTGGAGTCGGGGCTTCGTCGTTTTATGGCAGGGGCGTTACGGTCGTTCTCGCAGTTTTAGATAGCTCGCGTAGCGTTGGGGCGCGATGTTGCCGGCATGGAGGGCGGCTTTGACCGCGCAGTTGGGTTCGTGGATGTGGTTGCAATCTCGAAACCGGCAGGCCGCGAGATGTGGGTGAAAGTCCCGAAAGAGCAGGGGAATATCTCCGGCCGGGATGTCGAAAAGATAAAACTCGCGCACCCCGGGCATATCGCCGACAAAGCCCCCGTTGTCGAGCGCGACCAATTCCGTGTGGGTCGTGGTGTGCGTGCCCGCGCCCGTGGCCTTGCTGATGGGGCCTGTCCGCAAGTGCAAGCCGGGTTGCAAATAGTTGAGCAAGCTGGATTTTCCGACGCCAGAAGGGCCCATGAAAAGGGTGGTGCGCCCGCAAAGCAGGTCGTAAAAGGCGTCTTTGCCCGCGCCGGAAACAATGCTCGTATAGACCACCGGATACCCCATCGCCTCGTAGGGTTGCATGATCCGATGCGCCCATGGTTCATCGGCGAGGTCGAGTTTGTTGAGGCACACGGTTGCCGGGACGTGTTGCCACTCGGCAATGCCCAACATGCGATCGAGAAGGTGCCAGTCAGGATCGGGCTCGCGTGCGGACAGGATGGGCACGATTTGATCGACGTTGGCAGCCAAGAGTTGTTCTTTTTGGGACCCGCCTGACGCACGGCGAGAGACCTTGTTGCGCCTCGGGCACACCTCGCGGATCATCCCCGTGTTGTCCGCACCTTCACCGAAAATCACGCGGTCTCCCACGGCGACCGGATCGATGACGCGCACCCGCCTGACCGATTGCACGCGCTGCCGGCGCGACCCCGGCGCGGCTTCGGGATATTCGAGTTGTTTTCGCAAGCGACTGGACAGGGCGCACGCGACCACGCGGTCCTCGGTTTGGACCGCGTAATGCCCGAGGTGATGGCGGATAACCGTGCCTGTGTTGGAAGCGGTCAAAGGGGAACCCCATGGGTTGGGATGGCAGATTTTTGCGAAAATAACGCCCACGATCTACCCTGTCAAGCGCGACGAGGTTTGCAAACGGGTTGACTTTTGGCCGGGGTTTCGCCATATTCTTTTCGACAGATTCAAACCCCATATTGCAAAGGTCTTTTGGTGACACAGATCGCCGTGGTCATCGTCAACTGGAATGGAGCGGCATTTATCGGTCGCTGTTTGGACGCTGTTTTTGCCCAAACCCAACGGCCCGATGAAGTGGTGGTCATAGACAATGGCTCGACCGATGAATCCGTCGCCTCGATCCGCACGCGGTACCCGAGCGTGCAACTGATTGCGCGACCCAATAACGAGGGGTTTGCGCGGGGGTACAACCTGGGCATTCGCCACACGACGAGCGATTACATCCTGATTCTGAACACCGATGTGTTTCTGGATCGGGATTTTTTGTATCGCGCCCGGCAAGCGATTGAGCAGGAGCCGACTATCGGGTCCATCGCCGCCCGCATTTACAAGGCCGACACGGATCAGATCGACTATGTGGGGCTGTGGTTGCAGCCGTGGTTAAAGGTGGTCAACAGCCGCAACACGACCGAGCGGGCATTTGTTTTTGCGGGTAGTGGCGCCGCGCTTTTTTGCCGTCGCGACATGCTGAATGACATCCGCGAGGGCGACTCGTTTTTTGACGAGGATTTTTTTTTGTATTGGGAAGATGTGGATCTGGCATGGCGGGCGCAACTGCGCGGGTGGCGATGCGCGTTCGCGCCCGAGGTCATGGCCTATCATCTGGGCTCCGGCTCCCAAGGCGGCAAGGTCCGCACCCTGAGCAAGCCCGCGGCCGTGCAACGCCATATTTGGAAAAATCGGTACTTGGTCATCGCAAAAAATGCGTCCTGCGTCGAGGGCCTCGTACTTCTGCCGTGCCTGCTGTTGGGCGAGTTGTTGCACTGGATCGGCATTGCCGTGCGAATCCCGCATCGGTTGCCCGTGTTTGTGGGCGCGCACCTCGACTTTTTGAAATTGTTGCCCGCAACCCTAAAAAAACGCCGCGCCATTCAACGCCGCCGCTGTTTGGGCACGCGCAAGGTCTTGCGATTTTTTCGGTTTGAGCCATGAAACCAACAGATAAGAGAACCCGCATCATGGTCATCATCACGCGCTTGGCCGTGGGGGGCGCGCCGCAAAGCGTTTTGACCGGTATTGGCGGATTAGATCCAAACCAGTATCGCATCGCGCTCGTGACCGGCATGCCGGAAAAGAACGAGGGGGATTTAATCGCAGACGCGCGCGCGCTCAACGTATCCCTGCATCTCATCTCCGCGCTGCGCCGTGCGCCCCATCCGATCCATGACCTCAAGGCGTTTTGGCATCTCTACCGCCTGATGCGCCGGGAGCGCGTGCAAGTCGTGCATACGCATTTGTCCAAGGCCGGCATTTTGGGGCGATTCGCGGCCCGGTTGGCCGGCGTGCCCGCGATTGTACACACGTATCACGGCGATGTGTTAGAGGGATATTTTTCCAAGTGGAAGAGTTGGTTCTACGCCAGTGCCGAGCGCGTGACCGCGTGCATAACGGATCGATTTGTCTGCGTGAGCGACGCGCTGAAGCAGCGATTGCTGACCTATCGCCTCGGAGCACCCGAGGATTTTCAGGTCATCGCCAATGGCATCGATGTGGATTTTTTCGCCTCCGCCGAGCGCGGAACGGGCCGCCGCGTGGGAACCTTGGCGATGTTTTACCCGATCAAGCGGCTGGATTTGTTCGTGTGCATGGCGCGGCACTTGCGCGAAACCCATGCCGATGTCTCTTTTGAAATCGCCGGCGACGGGATGGCGGCCGAGGCCCTGCACCGGCTGTCTGCGTCCCTGGGCAATCCCGTTGTTTTTTCGGGAATATGCCGGGACAAACGCGCATTTTTGAAGGACTTGGACGTGTTCGTATCGTGTTCGGATTTTGAAGGCGCGGGCATTTCCGCGATGGAAGCGATGGCGGCCGGCGTCCCGGTGGTGGCAACGCGAGTCGGCGGCATCCCCGAAATCGTGCAAGATGGCAAAACCGGCCTGTTGCTGCCGCCCAATGATGTGGACGCCCTGTGTTCCGCAACAGATAAATTGCTGTCCAACCCCCGGCTTCGCAAGTGCATGGGACGCGCAGCCGAGCAGTACGCCCGCGCACACTTTTCCCACCAAAAAATGATCGCCCACCTCGATGCACTGTATCGCAAATTGTGAAAGCAAGCGATCAACGCCCGCCGCGCTAGGTCGTGTTGACACTTCATTTTTTTTTACGCACAGAGTAGCAACTGTGTTGTGTTGCTTCTTGCTCATTTAAGGCGTTTGGTCCTACAGCCTCGTTGGTTGCCTTTGATGCCTTCGGCGACCTACTTTTTTTCAACAGCAAAAAAAAGTAGGCAAAAAATGCCGCTCTCAAACGCCGAGAGGCTTGCACAGCGCAAATCGCTTTTGTAATCACACGACATGCGCTAGCCTGCAAAGTAGGTTGGCATAATGGACATTGGTTGCGAGACGGACTTGCGCGCTGTGCGTGATGGCTTGATCGGAGGGGGTTTTGCGATGGCATTGTTGGGATGCCTTCTTTGAACTGCGGAACGGCAGTGAATACGATGAGCGTGGTCGCAAAAGCGAGGATGCTGAAGGAGCGACTGTTCCAGTTTCTCAGACCGAGAGCATATTCTGAGATAGGGCTTGATTTTCTCGATAAACCGAGCCAGTTGCATGGCTCGTAAATGTCAACACAACCTACTGACCACTGACTCCCATGATTTTTCTCACCGGCGCGACCGGCTATACCGGTCAATTTGTCTTGGACGCCCTTTTAAGGGCCGGCGAACACGCACGTTGCTTGGTGCGGCGCGATCTCCCGAAGTGCGAATCGGATGGCGTGTCTTTCCACAAAGGCGATTTGGAACGCCCCGAGTCGTTTGTCGACGCGCTTGCTGGATGCACCTCGGCGATCAGCGTGGCACACATTCGGTTTGCCCCACAACTCGTCGATGCCTGTTCCAAAGCGGGCGTCAAACGCGCTGTGTTCTTCAGTTCAGCGAGGCGGTTTTCAAAGGTCAATGCCGACAGCGTAGGTGCGGTCATCGCAGGGGAAGAGGCTGTCATCTCATCTGATTTGGACTATACCCTGTTGCGGCCGTCCATGATTTACGGGCCTGGGGATGATCGCAATTTGTCGCGGCTCTATGCGTTTTTGAACCGCCACCGCCTGATGCCCATTTTCGGCACGGGCGACAATCTGGTGCAACCGGTCTATGTGGAAGATGTGGCAACCGCGGTCATAAGCGCGCTCTGGCGAACAGGCGCGATTGGCAAAGCCTATACGCTGGCTGGCCCCCAACCCATGACGTATTGCGACATGATCGACACACTGGCGCAGGTGGCCGAGCGGTTGGTGCTGAAAATTCACATCCCACTATTTGTCGCCCTGCCGCTGGTCGGCCTGTGCGAAAAATGGCTACCCAACTTTCCCCTGCAAGCCGATCAAGTGCGGCGCATGAACGAAGACCGAGCCTTTGACATCTCCGAATCCAGACGCGAATTGGGCTTCCTCCCCCGCAGCTTTGAACGCGGCGTGTGGGAAGCAACCACATAAGAACACAGATAAACACAGGCATGGCCCTGCGGGTGTAAGCGCGTAGGGCCGTGGCCCCCGTGCCCGCCCAGTGATACCAAGCTGTTGGCCTCGTGTAATGCGGTATGCGGACAACGAGCAGGCAACTTATCACGCGAATTGCTGGGCGGACTGACAACTGACAACCGACAATGCGAATTAAGAGTAGAAAGCGAGTAAGAAGCAAGCCGAGACCAATCGCCCAAAGACATGGACGAGTCATCCGGCGCCTCTCCGCAACGAGAGATGTTCTTCCCCTTCCTCGTAGGACCTATCCCCCCGGCCCCCTTTCCTACAAGGAAAGGGGGAGCGCATGGCTTTTTGAAGGTTTGTCTCCCTAGCTGTTCTGATGGCTTTGAGCGAATAGATCACGCCCTAGAAACCCAAACCCCTCGCACAACCTCTCGCCATTCCCCCCTTCCTCACAGGAAGGGGGGCCAGGGGGGTAGGTCCCAATAAATGGATTCAACGCTTTATTCGCATTGACAACTATCATGAAATACGAATGGATCATCGTGCGCCGGCACCTGTATAGCATGGGCCGGCAAATGGGCCTCACCTCAGCCATCGCCATTGTCGGCGTCGGCCTTGGCGTGGCCGTGCTGATCATTACCCTGTCTGTGATGAACGGGTACGCGGACATGATTTTTGATCGTCAGGTGGGCATGAATCCCCATGTGACCGTGCAACGACCTTATGGCGACCACATTGAAAATTACGCCCCCATCATCCAACTGATCGCAGAACACCCCGAGGTGGTTTCGGCCACTCCCGTCATCGAAACAGAAGGGTATGTGTTGCGGACAGTCAAAGGCATAGGCGCGGTGACATCGGGCGTGCTGGTTCGGGGGGTGGACAATGCGGGGGTTGCGAGCGAGATGATCCTACGAGGAATATGGGACTTGACGCACGGGGATGGCGACATTTTCGGAATGGTGATCGGCAAAACTCTCGCCAAAAAATTGGGTGCTTCGGTGGGATCGACGATTCGCCTCTTGGTCGCGCCCAAAGATGTGACCACGGGCCTTATGCCCCCGCTTCGGCAATACGCGGTGACCGGCATTTTTGAAACGGGATTTTACGAATTTGACGCCGCGCTGGTCTATGTGCCCCTCGCGGCTACACAACGCGATTTGAAGTGGGGGGATCACGCGACGGGCATTCAAGTGCGCTTGGTTCATGCGTTTGAAGCCAATCGCGTCAGCACTGAATTGCGCGAGGTGTTGAAGGCGGCGCATCCCGACCTGTTTCCCACATCTTGGATGTATGCACAGGGCAATTTGTACGCGTGGATCTGGTTGCAAAAATGGGCGAGTTTTGTGGTGTTGAGCCTGATTGTGGTGGTCGCGGGGTTCAACGTCATCAGCATTTTGACGCTGGCAGTGAATGAGCGCAGGCGCGAAATTGGCATTTTGAAGGCGATGGGCGCGGCCCCCAAAAGCATCGCACAAATTTTCTCCCGAGAAGGGCTGCTGATCGGCGCGGCCGGGGTGTTGTTCGGCAATGTGTTGGGCGGGTGCCTGTGCTGGATCCAGAAGACTTATGCCCCGATTTCACTTTCCGGCGACATCTATTTCATCAATGCCCTGCCCGTGACGATGAACGCACTGGATTTCATCCTCATCTCGGCACTGGCATTGTTGCTCTGCCTCGCATTCACCCGCTGGCCCGCAAAACGCGCCGCAGAGCTGGATCCCGTTGAAGCTATCAGATATGAGTGAGGCGAGGCGCGAATTTAGCCACGAGCGAGGTGCAAAAGGAACGCTCCATCATCGAGACCTAACCCCCTAGCCCCCAACCCGTGCGTTCCCCGCCGCCCATCCGCCCGGCCGTGTGCGTGAGTGCGGTAGAAATAGGAGCGGGGACGGGTAGCTAATTTACGCTATCTTTTGCGCGGCCTCTTTCGGACGTATTGATTCGCCGCCGATCATGGCGATTTTCATGGCTTTGTACCCGTCTTCGTGCGTGACGCTGAATGGGGTGTCGGCGATGCAGTGGGTGATGAAATCCGCGAGTTCGTTTTTGTAGGATTCGCCGAATCGGGTGATGAACACGGGCACATCCGAGCCGTAGTCGCGCAGGGCGATGGTTTCCTCGTGGATGATGCCATTGCGACCGTAGGCTTCGACTGTGACCGCGAGCGGGTTTTCCCGAAAGTGGCCGACGTGAATCACCCCTTGATCGCCATAGACCCAAGTGGCGTTGCGATATCCCGCGACGTGATTGCGGCTGACCGAGACTTGACCGATCAAGTGCCCGGGGAACCACATCTGCAAAAACGCGTCGTCGTAATCTTCTGGAACCGTGCTGATGGTGCTGTTGTAAAGATTGGACCCAAACGCGGCCACGTATTCGGGCATGGGGCAACCGAGTAGCCAGAGGATTTCGTCGCAGTTGTGAACCGCCATGTCGCTGAGCAAGCCCGCGCTGTTGTAACCCTCGGGCGGTGGAATCGGGTCTTCGAGAACCGAGACGATTTTGAAAATTTTGCCAATGGCGTTTTGGTCGATCAGCGCTTTGACTTTGAGCAACGGGGGGTCATAGCGGCGCATAAAAGCCAGCATCAGCGCGTTCTTGCGCGTGGCATCGCGGTTGAGGTCCGCGATAAATGCTCGGGCAGATGCGAGCGAATCGGTCAATGGTTTTTCCAAGAGCACGCGGCAACCCGCGTCGATGAGGGTTCGCGCATCGCGTTCATGGTCTTCGGTGCGAGACGCGATAAACGCCGCGTCAATGAGGTTCGCCGCCGCGAGGTCAAACACGTTCTTGAAAGCGCGAATTTCGACTTCCTGATCGGCCTGAAGTTCGGCAACGACGCGCACAGCCGTGTCAGCATAAGTGTCCGCCACGGCCACGAGTTCGCACTGCCCGGTCTCGCGGGCGAGTTCTTGAACGTGCCGAGCGTGAAACACGCCAATGCGCCCCACGCCAACTATCGCCATGCGGATGGGTTTTTTCATGTTGGGCTTCCCTTGTTTTTTCGAGAAGTGAAAGGCAAAAAGGTAAGATACTCTCTTAAAAGGTCAAGGGGTTTTCGGGGTGATTCGATAGAATTTTTCGCCCTCAAAATCTTGGTCATGGCGCAACATGCCCCAGATCGAATGGAGCAACTTTCGCATCACCGCAACGATAGCCTGCAAAGGTTTCTTGCCGCGGGCGATGAGTTGGTCATAGAAGGCTTTGACATGGCCTTCGTGTCTGATGGCCACCCAGGCAGGCATATAGAGGGCATGGCGGAGGTACTTATTCCCGGTTTTCGAGATGCGTCTTTGTGGATTGGCGGTTCCGGATTGTTTGGGTTTGGGATCCAGGCCTGCATGTGCGACCCACTGGGGCGGTTGCATCTCCTCTGGCAAAAGGGTCAACTCGGCCAAGAGCCGCAAGGCACTCGTTTGCGCGATGCCAGGCGTCGAGCAGAGGCGTTGGTAGGCACGCTTGAGGGGCTCATCGTGCAAAACGAGATCGAGGGCTTGGCTTTCCAAGTATGCAATCCGGCGTTTGAAGTGTCGAATATTCACCTGAATATCGCGTGCGATGAGACGTGTGCTGCGGATGTGGTAGCTCTGCGCGTGGTTGCGGCTCTGTTCGCGGATGATCTCCTGCTTGAGTTGGTCAATGCGTCTGGTGAGGGCTTGCAGTTGAAGCCGTTGCTCGCTCGGCGCTTGCCAAGGCACAAAAGGCATGCGCTCGGCATAGTCGAGGATCAACAACGCATCCTTCGCATCCGTCTTCGCCCGTTGCATGCAGGCTTGGGCGTACTTGCTCATCGCTTTGGGATTGACGACCATGACCTTTGTGTGGCGATGCCGATGCAAGGCCAAGGCCACCCCCAAACTGTAAAGCCCGGTCGCTTCGAGGCACACAGAGACCATGTGCCCGCCCTTCGTGAGCCACTTCAGCAACCGCTTATGCGCTTGGGGATCATTGGCAAAGGTCGCTTGCATGACAGCTTGTCCGGGTCTGGACAGGGCAACGGACAACGTGCGGGCACTGACATCAATGCCGGCAAAAGCGGGGTGAGATTTCGACATGGGGGCCTCCTGTGATGAGGGGGTTGTAAGGGATCTGGTGCGCGCTCGGGGTCGCGTCCCGACCATTGACGCCAAGTCTACCGGTCTTGTATATGCAGCCTCAAGGGGCTTAGATACTCTTCGGCATAGACCCGGCGGTCGGGGGGCCTATCTTACCTACAAGGTCATCGCCTTCAAGAGGGGCCGGCCTTCCCCGAGCCGGGCATCAAGATGGCTTATCTCGATACGAGGGCGCAACTCCTAATTAACCCTTACTTCCAAGATACAAGAGGGGAGAGGCAAGAGGGGAGAGGCAGTTGTCAGTTATCAGTCCCCGCCCATTACGCCTGATTCGTCTGAATGAATACCGATGTCCGAACCCTGTCAACTTTATTTGGGAGGTGGCAAATGAGAGTCGCTGCAATTTTTGGGGAGCGCGAGGGCGGTGTGATCGACGTCCCAGAGCCGAAGCCAAAAGAGAATTGGGTGTTGGTCAAAGTTCACGCCGCGCCGATGTGTACCGAGTACAAGGGCTTTGCGAATGGCAGGGCGACGACCTCGTTGGGGCACGAAGCCGCAGGGGAAGTGGTCGAAACTGCCCAACCCGTGCGCGTGGCGGTGGGCGACCGCGTGGCGGTGATGCCGCAATATCCGTGCGGGGTCTGTGCCCTGTGCATCCGTGGCGATTACATCCATTGCCAGCACAATGTCGCGTTTGACCAATTTACGGGTAGTGCCGAGGGCCGAGCCACGATGGCGCAATATCTGTTAAAGCCGGACTGGTTGTTGCCCAAACTGCCGGATGATGTTTCCTACGCACACGGGGGGATGGCCTGTTGCGGTTTAGGCCCCACCTTTGGCGCGGCACAGCGCATGGGGATAGGGGCGTTTGATACGTTGATGGTGACGGGCTTAGGGCCTGTGGGCCTTGGGGGCGTGATCAATGGCAAGCACCGAGGCGCGCGCGTGATCGCCGTGGATATCAATCCGTGGCGGCGCGAGAAAGCCCTTGCATTGGGCGCGGACGAGGTGATCGATCCCGCAGATGATCAGGCGTTGCAACGAGTTATGGACTTGACGGACGGGGTCGGCGTGGATGCGGCTGTGGATTGCTCGGGCGCAGTGCCCGCGCATCGGCTGTGCATCGACGCGGTGAGACGGCGCGGGCAAGTGGCATTTGTGGGCGAATGCGGGGAAGACACGCCCCTGCGTATCAGCCGAGATATGATCCGCAAAGGGATTACGCTCGTCGGATCATGGCATTACAATTTGCAAGACATGCCCAAGTTGATGCAGGTCGTCCGCGCAAATGCAGACAAATTGGACCGGCTGATTTCACACATGTTTTCACTGGACGACGTTCAAAAAGCCTGGGAATTGCAAACCACAGGCGCGTGTGCAAAGGTCGTTTTGAAACCATGGGGATGAAAGAATAGATGAAGGGCGAGATGGGAACGAGAGAAACAGAAGGGCGAGAGCTCACCGCTCCACTCAACCGCCCGTGCGTGTCTGAATCGCGGATTAAACGGATTACGCGGATTGCGCGGATTACCCCACACATCCCTACCGCCGCTTCGTCCTTTCCCTGCACTGTGTCCTTCGCATCCCCTGCCGCCATAGAGACCTATCCCCCCGGCCCCCGTTATTCGCTTCGCTCATTGTAGGCTACGCCTGTGCCTACGAGAAAAGGGGGAGCGCATGGCTTTCTTGAAGGTTTGGATCCCTAGCTGTTTTGATGGCGTTTGGGACCTATCCCCCGGCCCCTTTCCTACTAGGAAAGGGGAGTAGAGTTCCTTTGATGGCTTATATCTATGCTTGTTCTGATGGCTTTGGGCGAATGGATCACGCCATAGAAACCCAACTCTCCCCCGCGCAAATCCCTCGCAAGACCCATCGCCATTCCCCTCGCAAAACCGCTTACAGTTCCCCCTTCCTCGCAGGAAGGGGGCCAGGGGGTAGGTCCCACCTCGCAAAACCTATCCCCCCGGCCCCCTTTCCTACAAGGAAAGGGGGAGCGCATGGCTTTCTGAAAGGTTTGTATCCCTGGCTGTTCTGATGGCTTTGGGCGAATGGATCACGCCATGAACCCCCAAAAACCTATCGCCATTCCCCTCGGAAGACCTCTCACCATTCCCCCTTCCTCTTAGGAAGGGGGCCAGGGGGTAGGTCCCACCTCGCAAAACCGCTCACCGTTCCCCCCTTCCTCGCAGGCACAGGCGTAGCCTACAACGAAGCGTAGCGAGTAACGGGGCCAGGGGGGTAGGTCCAGAAGTAAAGCCCGAGTTCACTGTGAACCCGGGCTTTACTTTTTCCTTTCGCGTCTTTCGCAGTTGTCAGCCTGATGAGCCAAAGTCGGCGGCGAAGATGAGGAAGTCGTCAAAGTCAATTTGACTATCGCCATTGAGATCGCACCGGGCGTCGTATCGCTCCTGGCCGAGTCGCGAGCCGAACTTGCTGGCAAAGGTCAAGAAGTCGGCGAAATTCACAACCCCATCGCCATTGAGGTCGGGCGAGGGGAGTGAGACTTCGAGCGTGAAGGGTAGCGAGGCCACATCGCCATCGGCGTCTAACGCGCTCAAGGTGTAGGTCGCCTGGGCCTTCGCCTCGGTCGGCATACCGGAAAGAGTGCGCGTGGTCGGGTCAAACGATAGGCCATCTGGGAGGAATGGGAGCAGGATATAGACCAACATTCCATCGCCACCGGACGCTTGCGGGAGCGTTAGGGACGCGATCTCTTGATTGACGAGATAGCTTTGTGCGGCGATAGTCGTATCGCCAAAGGCAGGCATCAGGTCCGGGACTTCAAGGGTGAACATGAGAGGCACTTCATCGCCATTGCCATCTGTGGCGGTCAACGTGTAGGTCGTCTCATCCATGGCCTTGATCGGTGTGCCAGACAGCACTCGCGTTTCGGCGTCAAAGGTCAAGCCCTCGGGCAGAACCGGGGACAGCGCGTAGGTCAGCGGGGCATCGCCACTGGTCGCTTGCGGGAGCGTCAGGGGATCGATCTCTCGATGTTGCATATAGACCCGTGCGGCGACGGCCGTATCGCCGAAGGTCGGCATCGGATCAGCTATCACAGAGAGGGTGAACATCAGGGTGGCCTCGTCGCCATCGCTGTCTGTGGCGGTCAGCGTATAGGTCGTTTCGTCCGTTGCCTTGAGCGGTGTGCCAGACAGCACCCGGGTCGCGCCATCGAAGCGCAAGCCCTCGGGCAGATCGGGGGTCAATGCGTAGGTCAGCGGGGCATCGCCACCGGTCACTTGCGGGAGGGTCAAGGATTCGATCTCTTGCTTCCGCGTATAGGCCAGTGTATCCACACTCGCATCGCCAAAGGAGGGCAACAGGTTCGCAACGACGGTGAGGAAGAAACTCAGGGCGGCCTCATCGCCATCTTCATCTGTGACGGTCAGGGTGTAGATCGCTTTTTCTACCGCCTCGAGTGGTGTGCCAGACACGATGCGCGTCTCGGCGTCAAAGGTCAACCCCTCGGGCAGACCCGTCAGGCTGTAGGTTAGGTCCCCATTGCCATCTGTTGCCACGGGCAAGGTCAGCGGTTCAATGGCCTTGTCTTGCCAATAGCTTTGCGGATCAACCGCCTCGGTGAAGGACGGCTCCGTATCCGGATCCGGTTCGGGTTCCGGTTCCGGTTCTTGCCCTGCCCCTCGGGGCTCCTCTGGGACGCCCATGACCTCGACCGAAGGTGTGCCGCGAGCACCGGCCCTGGTGGCACTGACACGTATTGTGTAGGTCGTCCCCGGCGTCAAGTTGGGAATCTTGTAGAGCGTAGCCGTGGTGGCGGCCTCACGCGAGGCGGCGTAGCTCTGCATGCCGGATTTCCACTGCACTGCGTACCCCGTCGCACCACTCACCGAACGCCAGCGCACGACTAAGGTGTCCGCATTGGCCATCACTGCCACACCCGTCGGTATGCCCAGTTGCATCGCAAATTGCGCGGTGGCGTCCAGGCCGCCATACTTCAACACGGGATACTGATCCGCCGCGCCAAAGTTCCACGGATCGTCGTTGCCCGCTTGCCCGTCCAGATTCTGGTTCCAGGTGGTGTAGATGCCGGTATAGCCTGTGGGGGTTTGGAGTGCGCTGGTGGTTTGACCCCTGGTGCCACTGCTGGCTCCAGCGGTGGTGTCCTGCCCGGTGGTTTGGGTGTCCCAGTAGCTGTTGGCTATTATCGACGTGATTGCCCCCACCTCTTCTGCCGCCAGGCCGCCGGTGGCTGTGGTGCCGGTGCTGGTGTTGGAAACAGCACCGATAGCATAGACAGCGGTTATCGAGTTGATGTCAGCGACGGTCACGCGGCCTATCAGACCGCCCGCTTTGACGCCGGTGCCGCTCCCGGAAACGTTCCCGGTCGCGTAGCTGGCGCGCAGGTATTCGCCACTACCGAGTTCTACCTGCCCGATCAGGCCGCCCATTCTATGGCTTTCTCCTTCGGTGCCACCGGTGCCGGTGCCACTACCAGAAACGTTCCCGGTCGCGTAGCTGGCGAAGCTGGAACCTTCCATCACCCCGATCAGGCCGCCCAATCTGCCGGCGCCGGCACCGGTGACATTCCCGGTCGCGTAGCTGACGCTGACCAGGCCATAGGACCAACCGATCAGGCCACCGGCGGTGATGGCACCGGAACCGGTATTGGTGACCGTCCCAGTGGCGTAGGTGGAATCGACGGTACCTTGGGTTTCCCCGATCAGGCCGCCGATAGAAAGCGTATTATTGTTCGCTCCGGTCGCATTGCAGGTGGCGTAGCTGTCGCGGACGGTGCCCTCGGAGTAGCCCAATAGACAGCCGAGAGAGCCAAAACTGGTACTGCTGGTGGTGTGGGTTACGGAGCCGCCGGCAACGTAGCTCCCGCGCACCGTGCCGCCGGAACTGAGGCGACCCGCCAAGGCACCGGTTCGACCAAAGTTGTTTGAACTGGCGGTGGAAGTGCGGGTGTTGGTGATATTCACGTCCAACAAGCCCACATCTCTAATCGTGCCGCTGACATCGCCGAACAGACCGATGAAACCGCCGCCGGTGGCGGTGCTGGTACTGGAATTGATAGACAAGTTGGAAATGGTGTTGTCATTGCCGTCAAAGGTGGCAGAGAAGGCGGTTGCAGCGCCGCTGGCCGCCACACCGATGCCCGTCCAGTTGGGGTAACTGCCATCGGTATTGAAGTCCAAGTTGTTCATCAACTCGTAGCCGGTGCAGGCGGAAGGGCAACCCATCCGGCTACCAGAGCGCGAGTCGCGGCGGGGGAATGCGGTGTTGTAGGCGGTCGTATCGCTGGTTGAGGCACTTGCGTCTATGGCACCATCGCCATTGAGATCCCAGCGCATGGCATTGAGTTGTGCCAAGCTCGAAACCTCGATGAGGCCATCGCTATCCGTGTCATAACGCACGGGCTGGGCAGCGAACTGCACCGCGGTGTCCATGCCGTCATATTTCAATACGGGATACTGATACGCCGTGCCAAAGTTCCACGGATCATCGTTGCCGGCTTGTCCGTCGATGTTGGCGTTCCAGGCGGTGTAGATGCCGGTGTAGTCGGTGGGGGCCTGGAGGTCGGCGGTGGCGTAGCCCGTTCCGAGCGCGCTGGTGGCGCGGCCGCTGGTTGTGGTGTCCCAGTAGCTAGCGGTTGCGGTGCCTGAGTTATTACTCCCTATTAACCCGCCGCCGGTGGAGCTAACCGCGCCTGTGGAGTATGAGTTTATTATGGTTGAGCTTGATCCGGCAGCCTGGAAGGTCCTCCCCACAAGCCCGCCTACATTCGCTGCGTTTGAGGTGACGGAAGCGGTGGAGTAGCTCGTAGTTATAGTGGCTGGAGCACCGGTGCGGCCGGACTGCAAGCCTGCCAGCCCGCCGATAAAGTTGGTGCCGGTTATCGATCCGGTGGTATAGCAGGCGACGATTTCGCCGTAGTTGTTGCCGGATAGAATGCCGACATACTCACTTGCGGTGACGCTGGCGTTGGTTACGCCGAGGGCTTCGATGCGCCCGCCATTTCCGACGGCGGCGAACAGCCCTTGGTTATTGCTGCTGCGATTGATGAACAGGTTGTCGATGGTGTGGCCGTTGCCTTTGAGAGTGGTTTCGAATTGTTGCCCTGCAGGGTCGCGGGCGATGGGATCCCAGCCCGTGCCGCTGTTCCAGTAGGTGGCGTCTGCTGCGGTGATTGCGTTGTCACTGTTCTCGTCGAAGTCCAGGTTGTTCATCAACTCGTAGCCGGTGCAACCGGATGGGCAACCCATCCGGCTACCAGAGCGCGAGTCGCGTCTGGGGAATGCGGTGTTGTAGGCGGTCGTATCGCTGGTCGTGGCACTTGTGTCTATGGCACCATCGCCATTGAGATCCCAGCGTATGGCATTGAGTTGTGCCAAGCTCGAAACCTCGATGAGGCCATCGCTATCCGTGTCATAACGCACGGGCTGGGCAGCGAACTGCACCGCGGTGTCCATGCTGGCATATTTCAATACGGGATACTGATACGCCGTGCCAAAGGCCCACGGATCGTCGTTGCCGGCTTGTCCGTCGATGTTGGCGTTCCAGGCGGTGTAGATGCCGGTGTAGTCGGTGGGGCCCTGGAGGGCGGCGGTGGCGTAGCCCGTTCCGAGCGCGCTGGTGGCGCGGCCGCTGGTTGAGGTGTCCCAGTAGCTAGCGGTTGTGGTGCCTAAGTTATTACTCCCTATTAACCCTCCGCCGGTGCTAACCGCGCCTGTGGAGTATGAGTTTATTATAGTAGTTGTTGCTCCGGCAACCTGGGAGCTCCTCCCCACAAGCCCTCCGCCATTTGCGCCTGAGGTGACGGAAGCGGTGGAGTAGCTCGTAGTTATAGTGGCTGCAGTGCCGGCGTCGGAGTGATGAAAGCCTGCCAGCCCGCCGGCAAAGTTGGAGGCACTTATCGCGCCGGTGGTGTAACAGGCGACGATTTCGCCGTAATTGTTGGCGGTTAGAATGCCGACATACTCACTTGCGGTGACACTGGCGTTGGTTATGCCGAGGGATTCGATGCGGGCGCCATTTTCGACGGCGGCGAACAGCCCTTGGTTATTGCTGCTGCGATTGATGAACAGGTTGTCAATGGTGTGGCCGTTGCCTTTGAGGGTGGTTGCGAATCGCTGCCCTGAAGGGTCGCGGGCGATGGGATCCCAGCCCGTGCCGCTGTTCCAGTAGGTGGCGTCTGCTGCGGTGATTTCGTTGTCACTGTTCTCGTCGAAGTCTAAGTTGCTCATCAGCTCGTAGCCGGTGCAGGTGGCAGGGCAACCCATGCCCGACATGGCGTTGGAAAAGGCGGTGTTGTAGGCGGTCGTATCGGCGGTCGAGGCACTTGCGTCTATGGCACCATCGCCGTTGAGGTCCCAGCGAATGGCATTCAGTTGCGCCAAGTTGTTGATGTCAATCAGGTTGTCGTTGTCCGTATCGTAGTCGGTTTGGGCAAAAGCCGGCCCTGATGCCATCAGCAAAACCAGCGCGACCATAGCCAACAAAACAGACTGATTTGCAATGAAATAGAACGGCACGCCAAGACGGGGATGGGCGACATGAACCCCTCTTTTCGCAGGGGAACGGTGGCCTCCAAACAGGTTTGAACAACGTCGAAAAATGGCAGTCAACATGTGATCCCTCCCGAAAAATAGAACGAGTTGTGCAGGCCTGCGCTTTTGCCTGCGTGCGAAAAATAACGATGCTGGAGACAAGTTAAGGTACCACCCTGTTTCTTGTCAAGCCTAAAAGTGACGATGGGAATTGGGACCTACCCCCTGGCCCCGTTACTCGTTACGCTTCGTTGTAGGCTACGCCTGTGCCTGCGAGGAAGGGGGAATGGCGATGGGTCTTCCGAGGGGAATGGCGAGCGGTTTTTTGGGGTTCATGGCGTGATCCATTCGCTCAAAGCCATCAAAACAGCCAGGGATACAAACCTTCAAGAAAGCCATGCGCTCCCCCTTTCCTCGTAGGCACAGGCGTAGCCTACAATGAGCGAAGCGAATAACGGGGGCCGGGGGGATAGGTCCTGCGGTAGGGCGGTGTGAGGTAATCCGCGCAATCCCCTAATCCGTTTAATCCGCGATTCAGACACGGATGGGCTGTTGGGTAGAGCGGTTGGGCACGGATGGGAAAATCCCTTGACATCGCGCGAGGGATTGCGGATTATTTATTGTTGTTCCGCAAGTCGTTCAAACAATCTCAGGAGGTTCCCCATGGCAGAATACGACACGATTCCCAAGCAGTTGATTCACATCTACCCCCAAGACCTCGTCCACTTGGCACTCGGACGCGATGATGTCGAAATTGAAGAAGTTCTCGACACCGAACTCCCGAGGATTGAAACGCGCATGGTCGATAGCGTGATTCGCGTGCGGATCGATGGCGAGGAAGCCTTGGTACACATCGAATTTCAAACCACCGACAGCGCGAATATGGCTCTTCGCATGGCGATCTATATCCTCCGCCTCATCGAACGCTATGACCTGCCGGTCTATGCCTTTGTCATCTACCTGCGTCCCAATGCCGGGCGCCGCGATGAAGGATACTACATTCAAGAACTTCCCGACCATCGCGTCTTTGTAGAATACAAGGTGCTTCGATTGACCGAGATAGACGGGCAAGGTATCCTCGAGGGTGGTCATCCGGGCTTGCTTCCTTTCGCGCCGTTGATGCAACCTCCTGTGGGGGTGGCTTCCGAGGACTGGTTGCGCGAGTGTGTTCGCAGGAGCGATTCGGTTTCGTTGGATCAATCAGAAAAGGCTAATTTTTTGAATAGCTTGGCGGTTTTGAGTGGGTTGGCTTATGATCTGCCCACCATCACGCGGATTTTTTTACAGGAGGGTTTTATGGACGCGATTATGCGTGAGTCATCGTTTGCCCAATACCTCAAGGAACAGATCCAGGAGCAGTTCAAGGAACAGTTCATCGAGCAGGGCATCGAGCAGGGCATTGAGCAGGGCATTGAGCAGGGCATTGAGCAGGGCATTGAGCAGGGCATTGAGCAGGGCATTGAGCAGGGCATTGAGCAGGGCATTCGAGAGAGCATCCGAGAAGCGTTGGAGATTCGCTTTGATGCGGGGGTGGCCGGCCAGTTCACCGCTCGCATTGCGACCATCGACGATTTGCAACGGCTCAAGCAGTTGCTTCGCTCGGCGATGCAAGCGGATGATCTGGATGCCTTTCAGCGCGTGTTAGATGCGGAAGCCTGACGCGATTCCCCGATGAATGACAAGCGGGACATTGCGTAATATCATTTGTTCTCAACTTTCAGGCTTCGCCCCGCCACCGAAGCGCGCTTGGTTTTTGCGAAAAACCAAAAGCCCGAGTTCCTCGCGAACCCGGGCTTGTTTTGTTGCGTGGTCTAATAAGGAGCGAGAACGCGAGGTAGAATTGATGCAAGTGCTCTCGCAACAGCAACCGTCGAGCGGATTCAAACCACATTGCTCGACCACTTGGAGGGATTGAGCATTCGCACCCTCTTGCAATCATGGCGGCACGCCGTAAAATGAAAGTGCGTAAGCGCCCACAATCGCGTATTCGACATTATGCGCGTTGAACAACGCGAGCAACTCTTTGAAGTCTCGCTGTGCTTCCATGATGTTGTCGCCTGAGATGATCCACGGCCAAAACCCGCTCTTCCGCGGGCCGACTCAGCCAATAGGCTAGATCTTCTTTCGCCTGATCATGCGTTGTTATGTTTCGCTTGTGAACGATTTTTTGTATCATCGCTTTCTCCAAGAATTGCGTTTGGATTTGCAATGGGAACAAGGTAGGGAACTGGATAGACCATGTCAACGCGCTCGTGTTTTTTTAACGCAGTGCAAATTTTCTCGGGAGGGTTCGCTATGCAGGCAGAAGAGCATCCAATATATCGCGTGAATTTGACGGAGCGAGAGGTCGCGCGATTGAAGCGGCGCGTGCGCCCGGTGATGGCCCTGTCCGAAGCGGAGATGGTCGCATTGATCCCGGACAAGACGGGATTCCGCTTTGTGGGATGTCCCCATTGTGACGCAGGTGCCCAAGAGGGGCAGTTGCGATGGTCCATCAACGACCCGCACCGCGTGCAGTGTCGCTATTGCGAAATGGCCTTTCCCAATGCGCGGTATCCCGATGATCAACTGCTGACGGTCGTCAACCCCGTCGGCGAGGCCGTGACCTATCCGTTTTGGGAAGATGAAACCGGGTATCGCTACCACTTTCGGGCCAAGGCGTGGCGGGAAGCGCGGGGGTATTTTGCGGCTATCGCAGAAGACTTGGGGCAACTCTATCAGGCGACTGGCGACGGGGATTATGCGCGGCGCGTGGCGTTAATTTTGGACGCATTCGCCCGATACTATCCCGGTTTTCTCGTAAGCTATGACCGGCCGCACGAGCAAAAGGGCTTTGTACTTGAACCGCCCTATCCAAATTTTGGCGGCAAGTGGGGGCGGTGGCGGCACGATGAAATGCCGACCAATTTGGCAATGGCCTACGACGCGATTTACAAAAGCGGCGAACTGGCGCGATTGTCCGATGCCCTCGGCATTGACGTCAACCACCACATCGCGCACGACCTTTTCCGCGGGGCCATTCGCCAAGACGGTTTTCACGGGGTTCTCTATACCAATGCGAGCCCTCGGATTTACGCCGGGTACGCGGTGATCGGGCGCGTGCTCCGCGATCCCGACTTAGTGCGCGAAGCCATTCAACGCAGCATCGGCCTATTCGAGCGTCAGTTTTACGCAGATGGATTTTGGCACGAAGGCAGCTTGGGCTACCACCGGATGACCATGGCCGGAATGCAAGAAGTGTTCGACGC
This sequence comes from Candidatus Latescibacterota bacterium, assembly GCA_965204745.1. Lineage (GTDB taxonomy): Bacteria > Latescibacterota > UBA2968 > UBA2968 > UBA2968 > VXRD01. The sequence continues at coordinate 4,577,077 of OZ242010.1, read as the reverse complement.
GCTGAAGGGATATTCAGATCCGCCGGGCTATGCGTCTGCCGAGGTCGTGCGATACGACGATCTCGATTTGGAGCGCGACCTCGCTATCGTAAAAAAGGCCAATCGGCTTTTGGATATTTGCCGCTATCCAGATGGGCGGTGGATCCCCATGCACGATGCATGGGCGCAGTTGGACGGCAAGCGCGTCGATCCCGATCTCAAACCGCTTGCACAATCGCGCTCAACCCTGCTACCCGGGGTTGGGCATGCGTGGTTGGGGCGCGGAAAAGGCAAAGATCAAGTGCAAGTGCATCTCCACTTTTCCGGGGCTTACGGGCACGCCCATGCCGACAATTTGAACCTCGTACTTTTCGCCAAAGGCCGCGAACTGCTCTCCGACGTGGGCTACACGCACACCCGCTATCGCAAGTGGACCCTCAGCACCTTGTGTCACAATACCGTACTCATCGACGAACGCGAACAGCAACTCGACAACAGACGGGGGCTGACGGACGGATCCCTGCTCGCGTACGAAGCCGCGCACCGCGACGTGCAATGGCTGGAAGCGCGTGGCGAAGGCGCGTACCCCGACCTCGCCAAAACGTATCGCCGCTGGGTCATGCTCGTCAACGCCGGAGACGGGGATCACTACGCGGTCGATCTCTTTTATGTGCGCGGCGGTCAGCAACGCGACTGGGTTATCCACGGTAGCGCGGATAATGACATGCGGGCCGAAACCGACATTCCCTTGCAACCCTACGGCGAAAACCTGTTGCCGGGCGTGACTGCGCGCTTGCCCGAACACGAGCGCGACCATGGCGACGCACAGGGCCGAAACATCGGCTACGCATTTTTCCAAAACGCATCGCGCGGCAAGGGCGCGAAAAATGCCCGCGTCACATTCCGGGAAAACGACGGGATTGCGGTGCGGATTCACCTCCTCGGAACGGAAAACCGCGACATCTTCATGGGCGACGCCCCCTCTGTGCGCCGCGCAAACGAAGACGAGCCAGCGCTGGACCACTTTCGCATGCCCATGCTCATGGTGCGCCACACCGGGGAATCAGCGAGCCAATTTGCGGCCGTTCACGAACCCTTTCGAGACCGGGCATTTATCGACTCTGTCAACGCAACAAACATCGGCACGCACGGCATCTACCTCGCCATCCGCCACCGAGGCGTCACGGATCACATCGTCTTGCACCCCGGCGAGAAACCCTTTCGCGCTGGCGACCTCACCTTACAGGGCGAAGTCGGGTTTGTGCGAGAACGAGACGGCACAGTGCAAACGATGGGCTTGTGGGGCGGGCAAAAACTGCAATGGCAAACCACGCAATTAACCGGCGGCGGAACGCACGAAGGGCAGGTCACAGATGTGTTGCGAATCCAAGACGGTGCGCCGTACCATGCCCTCGTCGTAACGGACGCACCTGAGATCGACGCCATCGCCGGCACCATCGCCATAGTGACATTCGGCGATGGCACGACCCGTGGCTTACGCGTTCAACGCATAGATGCCGACAAAATCGCACTCGCAGACGACCCCGGTTTTCGCATGACAAAAACGGGCATCGCCCATTGCTTCTTCCCGCTCCGCTCAATCGACGGCCCCGTGCAATACAAAATCCGCACCTCGGCGTTTGAATAAGACGACTCTGACGGGGGAGCACGGAAAAAGGTGAGAGGTGAGAGGCAAGACGGGAGAGGCAAGAGGCAGTGGTCAGTGGTCAGTAGTCAGTAGTCAGTCCCCACCCTTCCACCCCAAGGCTGTAAGGCCAAACGTTTTAGACCAGCAATGATCCCTACGGAACGCTTATTTATTTCTGATGTGAGGCAGGAGGCGGCTAATATAAAATCAAATTGGTATAAGATACAAGACGGGAGAAGACCTACACTCACTGCTCGCCTTTGAACTGGCTGTCGCCAGTTGTACCCCGCTCGTGCCTTTTGTGGCTAAACTCCCATCTTGTATCTTCGGGCGAGCACGGGCATCGCCCCTACGCCTTTGAACTGGCTGTCGCCAGTTGTACCCCGCTCGTGCCTTTGAACGGGCTATCGCCAATTGTACCCCTTTTGTGCCTTTTGTGCCTTTTGTGGCTCCCCATCTCTCTTTTTTTCTTTGGAGGAAATCATGACAGACTACTCGCACATCGAAAAACCCGACTTGGGCTATTGCTACGAGTTTGCGACCGATGAACTCGACGCCATGTCCGACTGCCTCGACGCGCACGGGTTTGCGATTGTCAAGGATGTGTTGCCCGACGAGATCGTCGAAAGCCTGAAACGAGCCGTGTATGACGGCACGGATCCCGAAGGCATGTTGACAGATGGCGAGAGCCGCACGCGCCATGCGTGGATCGAATCCGGCCCAGGCGCGTGGGAACTTTTGGACTACGAACCGTTTATGGACATCCACCGGTATTTGATCGGCACGGACGAATTGACCATCCACCGCTCCGCCGCGATCATCCGCATGTCCGGGTCTCAACCCGTGCGCTGGCATACGGATTGGTGTGGGTTTTCCGACAAAATCGCGAGTACGGGCGACGTGTTGAACCGCGGGCTGTGGCCGTCGGGCAAGTGGTTTTATCTGACCGGCTCGCGCCCGGTTCACGGCGGCTTGTGCGTGATCGAAAATTCCCATGTCGAGAATTGGGAAGGTCCCGCAGGATTCAACTTGACCGCGGACAGACGCTCGTTTTATCCCGAAGGCGAGCCTGAACACCAATACGCCGGGTTTGATATTCCGGGGTTGGTGCCCCTGTTCACCAACGGGGGCGACATGATCGTCTTTGCCCATCGCACGTATCACGGCGCGTTTCCCAACCGGTTGGACGAGACGCGACTCTCGTGTGCGATTGGGTTTCGAGATCGCAATCACAAAATCGACATTCCCTGGGAAATCCCGCAATCGGGCAAGTGGTTTTTGGATCACCTGCCCGATCACCTGAAGAGATACACCGATGGGTACACGAGCATCGACACGACTTGGCGAGGCGCGTGATCCCCTGCTCATCCTCACCGCCACGGCTTATGAGCAACAAAATTTGCGCGAGGGCCTGACCATAAAGCAGGTGGGACATCGCCCCCATTTTTGCGGCATGCTCTGTAATGTACCCGTGGTCCTCGTCGAAACCGGCGTTGGGATGGTCAACACCGCGCAGGCCCTCACCGCCGCGCTGGAACGCCTCAATCCCGCCCTCGTTCTGCAAATCGGCATTGGCGGTGCTTACCTCGCATCTAACCTCGGCCCGGGCGACCTCGCGCTCGCCACCCAGGAAAATTACGGCGAACTGGGCGTTCTCACGCCCGCGGGTTGGCGTCCCGCAGAGGAAATCGGCATTCCCATTCTCTCGACAGACCGCGACTATTACAATGCGTATCCCCTCGATTCCACACTCGTCGCCAAAGCCGAACGCATCCTCGAGCAATCGGGCGAACCCGTGGCGCGAGGGCCATTTGTCACCGTGCAACAATGCACGGGCCGCCGCGACATCGGCGATGCGTTGGCAGCGCGTTTCAACGCGATTTGCGAAACCATGGAAGGCGTGGCCGCCGCGCATCTCTGCACCCTCTACGCGGTCCCCTTCCTCGAACTGCGCGCCATCAGCAACCGCGTGGAAGATCGCGACAAAGCCGCGTGGGAAATCCCCCGAGCGGTCCACCGCGCCCAAACCGCCGTGCGAAAACTTATACCGTCCATCTCAGAAGCTGTCTTAAAATCAAACAGAACCCCTCCCCCGGCCCCTCCCCGAAACGGGGAGGGGAGACGTTCTTCCCCCCTTGTATCTTCCTCGTAGGCACAGGCGTAGCCTACAACGAAGCGTAGCGAGTAACGAGAGCCAAAAAAAATGAAAACCGCTTTTCGTGAGGTTCGCCATGTCCCATATCTCTCTCGGCTATTCCCCGTGTCCCAATGACACGTACATTTTCTACGGGCTGGTTCACGGCAAAATTGACGGCGCGCCAGCATGCCGCGAGGTGCTCGAAGATATCGAAACCCTGAATCGCCTGGCAATGGCCGGGCAGTTGGACATGACCAAAATCTCATTCCACGCCCTCGCTTTGATGCGCGACCGGTATTGCCTGCTGCATTCCGGGGGCGCGTTGGGCCGAGGGTGTGGCCCGCTCGTCGTCGCCCCTGACGCGCTCGATCCCGACGATCTCTTGGGCAAGCGCATCGCCATTCCCGGCCGGCTCACCACAGCCGCGCTCTTATTGCGCCTCTTCAATCCCGCGTTGACCGACCTCGCCGTCATGCCCTTTCACGAAATCATGGACGCCGCGCAACAAGGCGATGTTGACGCTGGCGTGATCATCCACGAATCCCGATTCACGTACCCGGAGTACGGCTTGCACAAAGTCATCGACTTGGGCGAGTGGTGGGAAGCGAGCACCGGGCATCCCATTCCCCTCGGCGGCATCCTCGCCCGCCGCGATCTCGGACGCGAGAACATTCAGCACATCGACCGCTCCTTGCGCGCCAGCGTGGAATACGCACACGCCAATCCGGATGCGGTCAAAAATTACATCCGCCAGCACGCGCAGGAAATGGACGAAGCCGTGATGCAACGACACATCGACCTCTACGTCAACCACTACACGCTGGACTACGGCACAGATGGCGAGGCCGCCATCGCGGACTTGTTCGCACGCGCCGAAAAAGCGGGCATCGTCCCACAATCCGATCAGCCCTTATTCGTTTAGCGCACACAAAAAAGGAAAGGAGTATCACATGTCGCAACCAAAAGTTGGATTTATCGGCCTCGGAATCATGGGCAAGCCCATGGCCGGGCATTTACTCGCCGCCGGGTATGACCTCATCGTTCACAATCGCAGCCGAGACGCGGTTGACGAACTCGTCGGCAAAGGGGCCATGGCCGCCTGCTCTGGCAAAGCCGTGGCCGAACAAAGTGACATCGCCATCACCATGTTGCCCGATTCGCCCGACGTGGAAAGCGTCGCCTTGGGCGCGGGCGGTATTGTCGAAGGCGCGCACGAAGGCATGATCTTCGTCGATATGAGCACCATCGCGCCCAGCACTGCCGCGCATGTGGGGAATGTGCTCGCAGAAAAAGGCGTCAAATGTCTGGATGCCCCCGTCAGCGGCGGCGACATCGGCGCGCAAAACGCCACCCTCTCCATCATGGTCGGCGGCGACGAAGACACGTTCAACACCGTCAAACCGCTCTTTGACATCATGGGCCAAAGCGCGGTCTTGTGCGGCCCCCTCGGCGCCGGGCAAACCGTGAAAGCGTGCAACCAAATCCTCGTCGCCATCACCATTGCCGGCGTCTCTGAAGCCCTCACAATGGGCGCGAAAGCGGGCGTTGATCCGCTCAAAATCGTGCAAGTCCTCAGCGGCGGACTCGCGCGTTGCGGCGTCCTCGAAAACCGGGGCGAACGCATGGTCAACGGCGACTTTGACCCGGGCTTTCGCATCCGCCTGCACTACAAAGACCTCAACATCATCCAAAAAACGAGCAACGACTTCGGCGTGCCCTTGCCCGTCACCAGCGAGGTTTTTGAATTGTTCAAAACGGCAATGGTCAAAGGCCGGGGCGAACTCGACCATTCGGGCCTGCTCACAGTCGTCGAAGACATGTCAGACATCCAAGCCCGCACGGGTGCAACCACATAGTACCCATTTGATCTCGAGTTGTTCTAATCAAAAAAATAAAACGAGGCGATTTCCTTTGATGGCTTCTAGTTCTAGTTGCTCTGATGGCGTTGCGCGAGGGGACCTATCCCCCGGCCCCTTTCCTACGAGGAAAGGGGAGTAAAGCTCCTTTGATGGCTTCTCGCTCTGGTTGCTCTGATGGCGTTGCGCGAGGGCATAAAGCGATTAAAAATCCCTCACACCATCCCCGCGCAAAACCGCTCGCCATTTCCCCTTCCTCTTAGGCACAGGCGTAGCCTACAACGAAGCGTAGCGAGTAACGGGGCTAGGGGGTAGGTCCCCTCGCAAAACCTCTCACAGTTTCCCCCTTCCTCTTAGGCACAGGCGTAGCCTACAACGAAGCGTAGCGAGTAACGGGGGGTACCGATAATGTAGCGTTCCGCAACTTCCTTGTCGCCTCCGCGGGGTCGGCCTGACAGCACACCGCTGAGATCACCGCGATGCCGTGCGCGCCAGTGTCCATCACGTCAACGACATTTTCTAGGCCGATGCCCCCGATAGCGACAATCGGAATGTCGATCCCAGCGACCAACTCGCGCAAGGCATCCAGCCCCTTCGCGCTTCCGGCATCGGCTTTTGAATCAGTGGTGTAAATCGGGCCAAAGCCGATGTAATCCGCGCCTTGTGCCATGCACTGACGCGCTTGCGAGCGCGTTTTTGCGGTGCCGCCGATCAGCGCGCTTTCCCCGAGCAGGGCGCGCGCCCGGTCAATGGGGAAATCCTCCTGCCCCAAATGCACGCCATCCGCGCCTGCGGCTATCGCCACATCGACCCGATCATTCACGATTAAGGGCACGTCGCCACACGCTTGTTTCACGGCAATCGCGGTCTGGATCAACTCGCGCGTCGCGCCCGCTTTTTGCCGAAACTGAATCGCATCGGCCCCGCCTGCAACGGCCAGTCGCGCCAACGCCTCGTGTGAGAAGCGATCTTGACAGACGATATCGGTTATCACATGGAGTTTGCCAATTTTCTTCATCGCAGAATCACTTGTCGAAAAAAATAAAAATGATCGGTCGGGCCATTGCCTTTGCCGATGTTCGGGCCGTGCCGGATGGCTTCGGTAAGGTACGTTTTTGCTTTGGCGATGGCATCGCGCAACCCGCATCCCAGGGCCAAATTGGCGGCGATTGCCGAGGCTAAGGTGCATCCGGTTCCGTGCGTGTTCGCGGTGGTTAGGCGTTCGCATTCAAAAAGCGTCTCGCTATCGCCATCCCACAGCACATCCACAGCCGCGCCCTGCAAATGCCCGCCTTTGACCAGCACGGCACGCGCGCCCAAATCGGCGATTTTTCGCGCGGCAATGCCCGCGGCTGTTCGCGTGTCGATTTTTTGGTGGGCCAACACTTCCGCTTCATGCCGGTTGGGCGTCACAACAGTTGCGAGGGGCAATAGGTGATGGACAATGCCTTGGATGGCATCGGCGTTGAGCAATGGAAATCCACTGGTGGAAACCATCACCGGATCGACCACGAGCGGTTGCCGGTTGCGCGTTGCCAACGCATCGCCCACGGCCTCGACAATCGCGCAGGAGGACAGCATCCCGGTCTTGACCGCGGCGATCTCAAAATCGTCGAACACGGCGGCGATCTGAGCGCGGATGATCTGTTCGGGCAACTCATAGGCCGCGCACACGGCTTGGGTATTTTGCGCTGTGACCGATGTTATCGCCGACAGGCCAAATACGCCGTGCGCGTGAAAGGCTTTCAAATCCGCCTGAATGCCCGCGCCCCCGCCAGAGTCTGATCCCGCGATAGTCAGTGCTTGTTTCATGGTTCAAACTCTTCCCACGCTGCTAAATATTCGCGCACGGCTCTGCCCGGATCTGTTGCCGCCAAAATGCCCGACATCGCCGCGACGCCCGCGCATCCCGTCGCCCTGCATTTGGAGGTGCGACCGGGGGTTATCCCGCCGAGGGCGTACACGGGCATGGGAGAATGCGTTACGGCTTGCGCGAGTCCGACAAGGCCCACTTTCGCGCCATCGTAACCGGGCTTGGACCCCGGTGTGAAAATGGGGCTGTACGTCACAAAATCCGCGCCCTCTGCGCGATCCAATTCCGCGAGCGTATGCGCGGAATAGCCGATCAAAAAATCCCGTGCGCCGCGGGCTATGGCCCAATCGCGGGTCCCTCGCGGCGATACATCGCTCGGCAAATGCACGCCTTGCACGCCGAGCTTCAGCGCGACATCGGTTGCGGAGTTGATCAAGAGCATCGCGTCATAACGCGCAGTGAGAGACAACGCGCGGGTAGCCAGTGCGTTCAACGCATCGCGGTGCAGGGCCTTTTCTCGCACCTGCACCAATCGCACGCCCGCGTCCAATGCCCGCGCGAGCACATCCAACAGCGGACGATCCCCGCACGTCGCCCGATCCGCAATCAGATAGAGGGGCGTCACAAGACCACCCGTCCTTCCATTGTCGTGGAAGCCGTGGCGTACAACTTGCGGGGAATCCGCCCGGCCTCAAACGCCCATCGCCCGGCCTGAACCCCGTTTTTCATCGCTCGGGCCATCTTTACCGGATGCCGCGCCCCCGCGACTGCGGTATTCAGCAACACGCCATCGCATCCCAATTCCATTGCCAACGCAGCGTCGGACGCCGTGCCCACGCCCGCATCCACGATCACCGGCACGCGCACCGAATCCAAAATGATTTGAATGTTGTAGGGATTGCGAATCCCCATGCCCGAACCAATGGGCGCGCCGAGGGGCATCACCGCAGCGCATCCCAAGTCCTCCAATTTCTTGCAGGTAATGGGATCGTCATTGCAATAGGGCAACACGGTGAACCCGTCGTTCACCAGTGTTTCGGCAGCGTGGAGCAACCCGGTCACGTCCGGAAACAAGGTGCGCTCATCCCCGATCACCTCCAATTTGACCCAATCGGTTTCGAGTGCTTCGCGTGCCAATTTTGCGGTCAACACCGCGTCTCGCGCCGTGAAACACCCGGCTGTATTGGGCAAAATGGCGTAGCGCGATCTGTCGAGCAAATTGAGCACGCCCTCGCCGGATGCGTCATGCATGTCGATCCGCCGTATCCCCACGGTGACGATCTCTGCCCCGCTGGCCTCGATGGCCTTCAGCATCACTTGCATGTTGGGATAGCGCGCGCTGCCGATCAACAGTCGAGATCGGTAGGTCACGCCTGCGATTGTGAAGTCGTTTGTCATGGTCAGTTGTCAGTTGTCAGTTGTCAGTTGTCAGTGGTCAGTGGTTAGTGGTTAGTGGTCAGTCCGCCCAACATCCCTACTGGGCGTTCCCTTCCCCAAGTCCCGCTGTTTATTCTTTGGCGGGGTGCGCCTCATTTTCGATAATGCGGAGGACGCGCCCCTGCTCATCTACGACGTAGATCGGCCCGCTTCGGATGCAGTTCTCGAAACTGAGGCCATGTCCCTCGGCGGTTTTCGCACTCACCTGGGTTGGGTCGGGCAAGCTGTATGCGTCGGCCCGACTGATGTCAACTCGATAGCCGAGGTCGGCTAAAGATTGGATCGTGATCGCGCTCAGGGCTTCGGGCATGCCCCTCTCTGTCCATCCCGTCATGAGTTCATGGTCCAACACGCGCTCCCGCCAATGCCCGTCTTGGCCTTTATCGCGCTCATTCTCTACCGGTACCTTAGCCCCTGTGTAGTCCCAACCTTCCGCATTGTCGAACGCCTGAATCGTCCGCGGCCCGGTAAAGTGCGTGTCTGCCCCCGGGTTGTTGGAAGATGGATTCTGAAGCCAGCCGTGTTCGCTCCAGAGGGTACCGATTCCCAGCACATGCCCCATCTCGTGAAGAATCACCGAGTACAAGAATCCGTCCTCTTCCATGCGCTTTAGGTCAGCCGCATCGAGGAGTAGGATGCCGAGGCTCGGCAGGTTAGAACTGTGCCGTATATGTAATGGCCCCGCTTGCCCCAGCGTATTACTCAACCCGTCAATATAGACGCTACGCACGTATATCCGCAAATCATCTACAGCGTCGTCGACGTGAATCAGGCCCAACAACACGTCATAGTAGTAGACCGGATTGGTCGAAAAGTCGATATCCGGAAGGTCTTCTGTGATGATCGACATCCAGTGCGTGGCGGCCTGCTGGAACAATGCTTTCTGTGAGGCCGTGAAGTCGCTGTCGTTGGGGAAGACGAGATCAATGTGGAAGGTCCCTGCGGTGCCGGAGACCTCTGCCTCTTCGTGATTTGCGTGAACGGCATAACTTCCAGTCGCTGACGAGTCATATCCTCGTACTGCGATGTAGTAGGTCCCCGCACTCACGGAACGTTCGATACTGAAATTATTACCACTTCCTCCATCGTCATCGGTTTCCAAAGAGGAGCCGAAACGGTTTTGCAACGTACCATAAGTATCGGTGTATCCTGTCGTATAAACCGTCAAGGTGCCAGAACGGCTGACTTGCACTCTGAAGTAATCGACATCGCCGCCGGTGTCTATCTGCCCAGAGCGTGAGCTACCCAAAGACAGGCTGGTCGCGTCAGATCGGGTATTGCTGTGGTCATCCTTGACCTCGACCGTGACGCGCACGCCATCCGAGCAGTTGTTGTCGGTGTTGCTCTCGCCGCTGACGCTTGCCACGCACGCGCCGTAGTAATACGTGCCAGCACTCGACGGCGCAGTCAGACTGATCGATTCCGAACCCATGCCCGAAGCCGAAAGACCGCTGACCGAAGCTGTGCCCACTTCTGTATCGCTCGTGGAGATCGTCGCGTCGGACGATTGATAATAGCGCAAGGTCGTCAAGGCTGATTGCCCCGTGCCCCGGTTGCGAACTGTGGCTTTCAGGGTAAAGGATTGCCCAGGCGTTAGCGTGTTGTCGCTGACCGAAGGCGATTCAACGATCAGATCGGGACGACTGATACTACCGGCCCCCGAGGTATCCAGCGCGATGCCACCTGGCGTCCTCAATCCTGTGGTGATGAGGTCTTCGACCTGAGAGCCATCCAAGTTGGCACGCTGAATCTTAGCCGTGCCAATGTCCGTCCAGTACACCTTTCCGCGGCCCACATCCAGCGCGATGCCATTTGGCCTACTCAATCCTGTGGTGATGAGGTCTTCGACATTGGAGCCATCCAAGTTGGCACGCTGAATCTTGGCCGTGCCAGTGTCCGTCCAGTACATCTTTCCGCGTTCCACATCCAGCGCGATGCCAACTGGCGTAGTCAATCCTGTGGTGATGAGGTCTTCGACCTGAGAGCCATCCAAGTTGGCGCGCTGAATCTTAGTCGTGCCCCAGTCCGTCCAGTACATCTTTCCGCGTTCCACATCCAGCGCGATGCCTTCTGGCGTAGTCAATCCTGTGGTGACGAGGTCTTCGACATTGGAGCCATCCAAGTTGGCACGCTGAATCTTATCCGTGCCAGTGTCCGTCCAGTACATCTTTCCGCGTTCCACATCCAGCACGATGCCAACTGGCGTAGTCAATCCTGTGGTGATGAGGTCTTCAACCTGGGAGCCATCGAGGTTGGCACACTGAATCTTATCCGTGCCATAGTCCGTCCAGTACATCTTTCCGCGTCCCACATCCAGCGCGATGCCAAGTGGCTCCCTCAATCCTGTGGTGATGAGGTCTTTGACCTGAGAGCCATCCAAGTTGGCACGCTGAATCTTGGCCGTGCCAGTGTCTCTCCAGTACATCTTCGGCGTACCAACCTCGCCGCCACCGCCACCGCCACCGCCATCGCCATCGCCACCATCGCCACCGCCGCTACTCACCGTAACGCGCACGCCATCCGAGCAGTTGTTATCGGTGTTGCTCTCGCCGCTGACGCTTGCCACGCACGCGCCGTAGTAATACGTGCCGGCACTCGACGGCGCAGTTAGACTGACCGATTCCGAACCCGTGCCCGAAGCCGAAAGACCGCTGACCGAATCCGTGCCCACTTCTGTATCGCTCGTGGCGATCGTCGATTTGGACGATTGATAATAGCGCAAGATCGTCGAGGCTGATTGCCCCGTGCCGCGATTGCGAACCGTGGCGCGCAAGGTAAAGGATTGCCCAGGCGTCAGCGTGCTGTCGCTGACAGAAGGCGATTCAACGATCAGATCGGGACGACTGATACTACCGGCCCCCAAGGTATCCAGCGCGATGCCATTTGGCTCCCTCAATCCTGTGGTGATGAGGTCTTCGGCATTGGAACCATCCAAGTTGGCACGCTGAATCTTCTCCGTGTCCCAGTCCGTCCAGTACATCTTTTCGCGTCCCACATCCAACGCGATGCCAAGTGGATAACTCAATCCTGTGGTGATGAGGTCTTCGACATTGGAGCCATCCAAGTTGGCACGCTGAATCTTCTCCGTGCCATAGTCCGTCCAGTACATCTTTCCGCGTCCCACATCCAGCACGATGCCCCGTGGGTAACTCAATCCTGTGGTGATGAGGTCTTCAACCTGGGAGCCATCCAAGTTGGCACGCTGAATTTTCTCCGTGTCCCAGTCCGTCCAGTACATCTTTCCGCGTCTCACATCCAGCGTGATGCCAACTGGTCGCCTCAATCCTGTGGTGATGAGGTCTTCGACATTGGAGCCATCCAAGTTGGCACGCTGAATCTTAGCCGTGCCCTGGTCTGTCCAGTACATCTTTCCGCGTCCCACATCCAGCGCGATGCCAAGTGGCTGCCACAATCCCGTGGTGATGAGGTCTTCGACATTGGAGCCATCCAAGCTAGCACGCTGAATCTTATCCGTGTCCCAGTCTGTCCAGTACATCTTTCCGCGTCCCACATCCAGCGCGATGCCAGATGGCGTACCCAATCCTGTGGTGATGAGGTCTTCAACCTGGGAGCCATCCAAGTTGGCACGCTGAATCTTAGCCGCCTCCTGGTCCACCCAGTACATCTTGGGCGTACCGCCACCGCCACCGCCGCTACTCACCGTGACGCGCACGCCATCCGAGCAGTTGTTGTCGGTGTTGCTCTCGCCGCTGACGCTTGCCACGCACGCGCCGTAGTAATACGTGCCAGCACTCGACGGAGCAGTTAGACGGATCAATCCCGAACCCGTGCCCGAAGCCGAAAGACCGCTGACCGAATCCGTGCCCACTTCTGTATCGCTCGTGGCGATCGTCGCGTTGGACGATTGATAATAGCGCAAGGTCGTCGAGGCTGATTGTCCCGTGCCGCGATTGCGAACTGTGGCTTGCAAGGTGAAGGATTGCCCAGGCGTCAAGGTGCTATCGCTGACCGAAGGCGATTCAACGATCAGATCGGGACTACTGCCACCGCCGCCGTTGCTACCGGCCCCCGAGGTATCCAGTGCGATGCCCCGTGGCAGCCTCAATCCTGTGGTGATGAGGTCTTCGACATTCGAGCCATCGAGGTTGGCACGCTGAATCTTAAGCCGTGCCCCCCAGTCCGTCCAATACATCTTTCCGCGCTCCACATCCAGCGCGATGCCACCTGGATACCTCAATCCTGTGGTGATGAGGTCTTCAACATTTGAGCCATTGAGGTTGGCACACGCTGAATCTTATTCGTGCTATAGTCCGTCCAGTACATCTTTCCGCGTTCCACATCCAGCGCGATGCCCCGTGGCAGCCTCAATCCTGTGGTGATGAGGTCTTCGACATTCGAGCCATCGAGGTTGGCACGCTGAATCTTATTCGTGCCATAGTCCGTCCAGTACATCTTTCCGCGTTCCACATCCAGCGCGATGCCATCTAGCGACTTCAATCCTGTGGTGATGAGGTCTTCGACATTCGAGCCATTGAGGTTGGCACGCTGAATCTTAGCCGTGTACCAGTCCGTCCAGTACATCTTTCCGCGCTCCACATCCAGCGCGATGCCCCTTAGCCCATACGATCCTGTGGTGATGAGGTCTTCAACATTTGAGCCATCGAGGTTGGCACGCTGAATCTTATCCGCGATCCAGTCCGTCCAGTACATCTTTCCGCGTTCCACATCCAGCGCGATGCCATCTGGCGCACTCAATCCTGTGGTGATGAGGTCTTCGACATTCGAGCCATCGAGGTTGGCACGCTGAATCTTCCCCGTGTCCACCCAGTACATCTTGGGCGTACCGCCCCGTTGCTCACCGTCGGGACTGCTACCGCCACTGTTAGGGGGCGGCTTGCCATAACTGCCGGCAAAACTCAGAAAATCAGAAAAGTCTATTGCGCCATCGCGGTTCAAATCGTACTTGGCTTGGTATCTGCCATCCCCGCGCCGCGTGCCATATCGCCCTGCAAACGCCAAGAAGTCGGAAAAGCCTACCATCCCATCGCCATCAAAATCGGGCGTGAGAGTAGTGGGAACGTTAAACGAGATCCGGTTTCTCGTGATGAGCCTGTCGCTCGAGGACTGGCTTTCAGAAAGCACCACCGACGCAATGCCAATGGAAAATTCCCTATCCGTGACATCGGACGCTGTGGTGAACTCTGCCCGTGCCAGAAAATTAGACGATGGCAATGTGACCGGTGACGTCGCCGCGAAGTCTGTGCCCGTCGGTGGTGATGGCAGGTTCAAGGCAAACGCGCTGTTCTCGGCTTTGACAAAGGTGACGAGGGACGAATCAAAGTCAAACCGAAGTTGCATGCCGATCAAAGGGGTGGTGACGCCGGTTGCGAAAATCTCAATGGCAATTTTGGTGCCTCGCCCAGACACGGTGCCCGATGTGACGCCATCATTTCGCCGATTGCCCGATCCGCCATTGGCGATCAGGTCGAGCGACAGCCGCGTATTGGCATTGGCGCCAGCGGCAACTTTCGTGCGCTGTGTAATGTCATCCGATCTGTGCGTGGCTTCGGCGATGCGTTCGAGCAACCGCCGTGCTTTGCGTACATCGGGCATTTTCGCGTGCGGTTCAGCAATCGGGGAAATTTCCCCTGTGGTCGCGCCACCTTGGGCATCGGGTTCAGCAACGGCCCGATAGCTCAGAAAGATCAGCACGATCAGAGCGGTCATCAACAAGCCCGTTGATAAAATCCGGTTACGCATAAAAATCTTCTTTGCGTTGGGGGATTAGGTGTCCATCTCATGAATAGAGGATGGGTTGACAAAAAGAAATTTATTCTACCACGAATGCATGTGGTGGCCGCGGCCAGGGAACCAGATTTGATCCACCAAATACGAGACGAACACGGCGAGGCCATAGCCTACCAGCATGCCCACGAAAAAGGGTTGGCTGCGCTGGTACAGGGATGCGCCGCCGATGCGGAGGATAATGGCTTTCGCGCTCCAAGCGATGAAAATGGACATGGTCGAGTGCATCGCGTGCCCCACCGGCACGATCATCCCGATCTGATGCAGGGGCCACCACGTAAAGCGATAGCGCAAAAAGCTGATCGCGCTGAACAGGAACACGCCCGCGCCGAGGAACACGTAGCGTTCGGGTTTGTATTCGGGCACTTCCTTGATCGCTTTGACCAAGGCGTCATACACGCGGGGTGGATAGCGCGTAAAGGGAAAATCGTTAAAATTGTACGCGCCGTGCGTATAGCTCAAAAACAGCGTCAACACCACTGTGCCGCCGATGCCCACGACCAAGGTGAGGATCGCGATGGGCAACAACCGCCCCTTTTCCTGCGCGATCATCTCGCCCAACTTGGCGATGTGAACCAGCGGCACCATAAACATCGCTTTGCTCTGGCAGCGCAGCGCGGAAAACAGGGTGATCGACGTGCGCGCATTTGCCGAATAATCCGCCGGGTGAAAAAACAAACCCGCAAAGCCCGCCTCGTTGATCGGCATGCTCATATACACCACGCCGGTTTCGGCAATCACCCGGGCGAGGCCCACGTACGCGATGAACAAGCCCGCGGTCAACAGGCCCACGAATTTCCATTCCAAGCCCATGGTCCGCAACCACAACATCAGGAAGACCGCGCTGATGCCAAGGGACAAAACCGCCGCGCGATGCGACATCAACTCGCCCGAATCATCCACCCCCTCATCGCCCCGCAGTGCCTTGCGGAACACCTCTTTCAAGTGCAGGCGCGCGGTCCAAAACGTCCAGAAGACCAGCGCGATAAACGCCCCCGCGCTTTGCAGACCCGCCACCGCGTCGCCTGGGCCCGTTTTGGCGGACAGGGTAAAGCCAATGCGCCGAAAAAACGCGATCTCATTGAGGTACAACAGGTGAAAGATCAAGATGGAAAACAGCACATCCACATTGGCAAAATACGCAAAGCCAATGGTGAAAAAATTCACGCCCGTGTGCTGGGGCGGATAAAACCGCGCAAAGTAGAACCACTGTTGCCCGAGCCAAATAATGGGGATGCCGGGGTTGAAATAGGACAGGATATTCCACGCCTTGACAAAGAAAATCAGGCCGCACCCGATCCAGAACAGCCGATTGTGCAAGATGCCCTCGCCTTTGGGCGCGTCCGCAGCTAGCGCGACCGGCGGGCCGAGCACCGGATAGGCCACGCGCTCGTGTTCGGCCCATTGTTTTCGCAACATGCTCGCCAGCGCGATAGAGGCCAGCGCGATGGCCGCGATGACGCTCAACCACCAAAACAGGGGCACGACCCACACGTTCCAAGGAATGGATTGCCCCGCGGGCAGGCCCTCGTAGAGCCATTGCATGGCGCGGCCCTCATTGCTCGGCACCAACCAGTCGGGCAAATGCGGGTGGACGAACTCGGACCATTGGTTTTCAGGCGTCGCCAAGTAATGCGGCACGGAAATCATGCCCAAAAAAAAGCTCGTCAAACCGTAAGCGGGAATGGCCGCGGCCAACAGGCCCATGCCCAAGACCACCAGCAACTCGGTTTGACGAAGCGCGCAGCCGGGATTTATCCATCGCAATGCGTGATTCAGCAACACGACTATCACATACGTACACAAGAGCACCATCGGAAAATGGCTGATGTTCATGCGCGATGTATGGGCGAGGTACTCGGCGTGCGTGTTCCAAAACGCGATCCACACCACCACCGCCAGCCCGACCACCACGGCCCGGCGCGTCACCCCCTCGCGCGTTGCGCTAGATGTTGTGGTCAGTGTTTCAGCCATCGCGGCCATCCAAGCAGTTAGCAATCGGCAAAACAAGCGCGGAATAGCAACAAAATAAGACTTGCCCGAACACTCGCAACCCTTTGTTCGCGACAAGTCCTAATTTTTTGATGAACCGCACCTACATGCTCGCGTGCCAATTCGATCTGATGGTCGTTTTTTTAGGTGTGTAGCAACTGTGTTGCTTCTTGCTCATTTAAGGCGTTTGGCCCTTTGATGGCTTAGGTTGCTCTGATGGCGTTGCGCGAGGGGACCTATCCCCCGGCCCCTTTCCTACGAGGAAAGGGGAGAAAAGTTCCTTTGATGGCTTCTCGCTCTGGTGGCTCTTATGGCGGTGCGCGAGGACCTAAAGCGATTAAAAATCCCTCATCAATCCCCTCGCAAAACCGCTCACAGTTCCCCCCTTCCTCACAGGCACAGGCGTAGCCTACAACGAAGCGAAGCGAGTAACGGGGGCCAGGGGGGTAGGTCCCGACAAGGAGCGACTGTCCGAATTTCTCAAATCGAGAGCATATTCTGCGATAGGGCTTGATTTTCTCGATAAGCCGCTCAAGCCAGTTGCTTTGCTCCTAAATGTCAACAGAACCTAGTCTTTTTATGTTACTTTCACGCCGTGCTTTTTTGCCCAGTTGGTGAACGTCTGTGGGCTGGGCAAGCCCACGAGTTCGGCGGCTTCCTTTTTGGTGTTTGATTCCTTCAATGCGCGGTACAAATAGTGTTTTGCGACTTCGTCAATCAGATCGCGCAGGCTAAATCCCGCGTCCAAGGGGCGGTTCAGGATGCCTTCTCCGCGGTTTCCAAACTCGGGCAAAAGGGCTTCTTCAATGGCTTCTCGGGTCAGGATTTCGCCATCTGCCCACACCATCGCACGCCTGAGCGTG
The DNA here is from genome assembly GCA_965204745.1 of Candidatus Latescibacterota bacterium. GTDB lineage: Bacteria > Latescibacterota > UBA2968 > UBA2968 > UBA2968 > VXRD01. The sequence continues at coordinate 4,559,586 of OZ242010.1, read as the reverse complement.
TTTTGCAACTCGCGGATATTGCCCGGCCAGTGGTGGTTGAGCAGAAGATTTTTCGCGCCTGCGGAAATTTGTTTGTGTTTGTACCCGGGCTGGCTTTCGCTTTCCCGGTTGATCAGCGCGAGTGCGTGGTCGATCAACAACCCCAAATCCCCGGTGCGGTCGCGCAAAGGGGGCAATTCGAGATAGGCCACCACGAGCCGATAGAACAGGTCTTCTCGAAATCGCCCCGCGCCGACTTCCGCAATGAGATTGCGATTCGTCGCCGCAATGATGCGTACATCCACCGAGATGGGTTTGGATGACCCAACCCGGACGACCTCGCCTTCTTCTAACACGCGCAACAATCTCACCTGCATATAACACGCGCAACAATCTCACCTGCATATCTTTGGGCAACTCGCCAATTTCATCCAAAAAGAGCGTCCCATTATTTGCTGCTTCAAAGTGGCCTTTGCGCCGGGATTGGGCACCGGTGAACGCGCCTTTCTCGTGTCCAAACAGTTCGGATTCCACCAAGTTGGCTGGAATCGCGCCGCAGTTCACAGGGACAAATGGCGCGTCTTTGCGCGGGCTGTGTTTGTGAATCGCGCGGGCAAACAGTTCTTTGCCCGTGCCGGATTCGCCTTCGAGCAACACCGGGATATTTCGCATAGCAACGCGCCGCGCCCTTTCGACCAACCGCGCCATGACCGCACTTCTGTACTGCACGTCTTCAAAACTCGCGGATTTAGTGGGGCGTTCTTCGCTTGACGACCGCAGTTGCGCGTCTAACTCACGCAGGAGGTCGGGCAGAAATTCTGCGGAAATATCAAAGGGCACAGCGGCCGTTTGAACGCCATGCGCCCTTGAGGACTCGATCAACTCTGCGGGAAAGCGCGTTTTCGCCAAAATGATCCACACAGCGGCCATTGCCGGGGTGCCGGGGCTGAGGTGAAAGGCGAGTTCTATTGGAACGGATTGTCGATCCAAAGCCGCCGTGCAAACGCGCACAGCCGCTTCGTAAATCTCGCCGAATTGAGTCGGGCCTGAGAGTTTCTCGCAAAACAAACGCTGCGGGGTCTCGGTTCGGTTTTGCAACCAGTCGAGATAAGGCATAACGCGGGCCTTTGGATAATCGGTAATCAAACAGACCTCGTCAAACGCACGCGCTTCCAATGCCTGTGCAATGGGCCCGGCCCCAACATCTTTATCTCCTTTTGCGGCGTCCAAGTCCGTATTTCCGATCCAGCATATCAAAATTCGTTTCATGGGTGCTTTCAGTGGTTAGCGGTTAGCAAAATCGGGTTTCATCCGCGTTCAGCCGTGGTTGCTTTTGCCTTTTGAAGTGAATGGTGATACGAATTTTGTTGGCCTATACTGGCACACCTCGACCCGTCACTGCTTCGGACAGGCACGGGGGCTTGTCCCGACGATGAACCGCTATCGCAGTTGTACGAGGCAAGACGGGAGAGGCAAGAGGTGAGAGGCAAGCCCGACGATGAACCGCTATCGCAGTTGTACGAGGCAAGACGGGAGAGGCAAGAGGTGAGAGGCAAGCCCGACGATGAACCGCTATCGCAGTTGTACAAGGCAAGACGGGAGAGGCAAGAGGTGAGAGGCAAGCCCGACGATGAACTGCTATCGCAGTTGTACCCCGCTCCGCGTAGTTGAAAAATGAGGAGAAATAGAAGTATAACAAAATAAGACTTGCCCGAGCGCTGTTCGTGACAAGTCTTATTTTTGGTTGATGACACGCACCGATCACCGCCTTGCCCTTCGCCCACCACCCCCATCGCGCTTGTTCTGTCTCGGCTTGTGCTGGTTGATTTTAGCGCGCTCATGCGCTCGGCGGGTTTTAGATGTGCTTCGACCATCCGCCCTCTGCCATTCGGCGTGGTGGGTTTTTGGGGATACGGGTTTGGATGACCGAAAATGCTCAAAGATCCTGCGCGCCAAATTCGCGGTCTCGCCGATATAATCGATCTCGCCAGTCTTTCGGTTTCTGAACCGATAGAGACCAGGTTTATTGGGTGGGGCCTGTCGGCTAGGCCGCCCTCTGCGAAAGATGCCCATTGCAATTCCTCCTATGATACGCTGTTGATCATACGTATGTGACGATCAAGGTCTAGATCTACCTGTGATGACGATGTCTCCCTCCAGATCAAATGCAGGATTGAAACCGGAATGACCGTAATCATTACACCGTTTCCGATAAATTTCTCTGCTTAGCCGGGAAATATCGTCTGTACCAGTGCCTTCGTCGAGTCCATGTGGGAACTGTACGCCGCCGACGTCAGTGAGAATATAGCGGTTGTGAAGCCGCTCGCCGCGAGGCCGTTCCTCCCAACGGCGGACGGTGAGTTCGAAACCTCGGGGGATGATATCCGGAAGCGCATCTTGGCATTCCTGTTGAAAATGATCCCAAGCCGGTGCATTGTCGTAACAGGCCGTGTGGTATTCAAGCGTAACAGGGCGACTGCCATCACAAATGATGCGTAGAAATTCTCGTAAAGGATTTTGGAATCTCGGTTCTAACGCACGAAAATATGGATCGACAAAAAAAATTTTCGTTGCACAGCGCAACATTGGTTCAAGGTGATTTGCCATCTTCATCGCCTGCCTCTCTACTGGGATTGCAGGACGCACGCGCCAGAGAGGAGGAGTATCATCTAGTACGTCGTCTCCACGCACGACATTGGGTTTGTTGCGAGGATTGTCGCAGGCCAAGATTGCATGAAATGGATGGCGCGTATTCTCCTGTTCGGCATTTTCGAGCCAAGTGCGTTGATCGTCCCAACTGATATTAGGGCGGCGGATAAGAGTTTTCTTTAACTCGCGCAACAATGTCTCAATACGTCTTCGGGTCTCAAAGGATCTTGTAGATTGTCCAGAGTTTGCAGAGAACGCATCCCAAACTCGTTTTTCCCACTTCTTGGGATATTGAGCCACCACGCGGCCTGTTGCGTCGCCAGTCTGATTAAAACCGAAGTGTTCGATGAAGAATCTGGAGTCTGAACGGTTGTGCCAACTTGCGACGAGTTCGGGTTCTAAGGCATATTCATGTATCATCGTTAGAAAAGCTCCTCCACGCGCTCGTCGAAGAAGCCTTCGGGCCAAAGGACCTCAAAATCGCCATCTTCCGTCACGCTGATTGGGATGAACTCAACTCCTTCTGGCGTTGATCGAACATAGATCACTGACAAATCATCGGGCGTCAATGGGTGCTCTGTCTGCTCTCCCTCTGTTGTCTCGCGCACACGTCGCAACAATCGCAACAACAAGTGTTCAGAATGCGTTTCAATGAGCATGGTGCGATTGCTTTTTTTTATCGCATTAAAGAACTCTAAAAACTTAGGGTTTTCAATGATTTTAGGGTTTTCTTGTATCAACTCAATAAACTCAAAACCGGCTTGAACGCCGCATTCAGTTTGTCCTTCTCCGTTTTCTTGTATCGACTCTATGAATTCAATGAACTCTAAAGTCTCAATGAATTTATTGAATTCATCGATCTTGAGTTTTTCTTTTTCCAACTCAAAAAACTTAGGTCTTTTGGACTCTTCAAGATTTTCAATGCGTTCTTTGATCTCAAGATCAATTTCTATCTTCTGCAAGAACTCTGCAATAGCCTGCTCGCGATGCTTTACGCTGTCAATGAACAAGTCACCCAAAGCCACTTGCACAGCGGGATGAACATGGAGTTCTGGCTGTTCAACCGCAAAAGTGTTCGGGCTATCATCTAATGCCCCCACCACAACGGGAATGACCTGGGCAATGCCAACACCGACATCTGATAGGCCGACGTCTATCTCATTGTTTTCATCGTGAAGTTGAAAGTGTTGACCGGGTTCTGGTTGTTTGATGGTATATCCAAGTTGCAAAACCTCTTTCAGATAGTGGTTTGTTTTTTCGACCAATTTGGGGTCTCGTGCGAGGGTATCCCAGGCGCCCAATCCTTTTTGCCAGTGCGATTCATCGGGTGTTTGGGGTATCTCATACTCGCGAGGAGGCACTTCTCGGAATGGACCTAAATGGCGCATATTTGATCCAAGTCCAGCGAGTCCTTGGCCAAAAACTTTATCAGTTAATTTTTTTATTTTTAATTCTTTCGGGTTAAGAGATTCATGGAATAGTTTATGGAATAGATCATGCTGAAAATCTATGAGCTTCTTAGCCTGATTAGAAAGATCAGTCGTATTCACATATATTTGTCCTACGATATCCTCATCCCCAATTTTTAGTTTTTTCCAAAAAATCAGTTTTTCGCCCTTCGAGCCAATCACTGCATCGGCGAATTTTTCTTTTTTTTTCCGAAAACTCAAACATATTTCTTCGCCTGTTTCTAAGATATGTCCCAGTGAGATTGACTCGCAGTCATGGTATCCTCCGTCTCCTTTTACCCATCCCGTTACCACTTCATACCATTGCTTCAAAGGCAAAGGATAAATTTGTGTATGGACACGAATGCGAATTTTCCGGTCCAACTCATGGCGATGCACCAGGGAATGAAAAAAGTCTGTATTCAAACCGCCACTCATTTCTATGCGGCCTAAATTGGGCCATTGGTTCATAACTGCGGAAAAATAGCGCAGGGCCTGCAACACAGTGGATTTGCCCGCGCTGTTTTTGCCGAACAGCAAGGTGATGGGGCGAATGGGAATGGTCACGGCTTTCTCGCCAATGCCCTTGAAGTTTTCAATGGTGATTGAGGTAATGGGCATGATCGATTCCTCTCAAAAAATTAAAAAGTTCGGATCGGGATGAACGCTTGCGTTTGATACTGACTCGGTTGGAACGGGTCAAGATGAAAACACACTAAAAAATAATGTACAGGGTTGTCAAGAAATTTTTGGGACACGACCAGTTGTCTATTGCGATCTGCTGTAAGTTTCAATTTTATGGTACGCAGGATACACCGCTAGTCACGCGATCCCCGTAATCTCAAACTCGCGTTCAATATCGAGCATGGGAAATGTCTCGTCCCGAATTTGATTCCACAAGTTCAGATATATTTCATGGTCGATAATCTGGAGGAGGTCTGGTGCCTGAGTCTTTTGCTTTGCACTATCTGTGCCATATCCCACACTGACGCCGCAATGATTAGATAACACAAAGCGATTGTGAAAAGGATGAGTACCTCTTTTTGGGTTTCCATTTGTCTGCCACAAGAAAACCGCCACAGACTTTCCTTTTGGTATTGAGGGGGCGTAGTGCTCGTGCAGTTCATTTTCAAAGTAAGTTTGGTCAGGCATAGCGTCCGGGCAACAATGGATTGTCAGGGATGGAAATGAATCACAATACGAGGCTAACTCCTCGATAATACGTTTGTAATTTTGGGTATAAGAACTGTTAGTATCTACGCTAAAATACCGATCTAAAAAGTGAATAGTCGTAGCAAGGCGAAGCATTGGCAGAATGGCAGTTACAAATTCTCCAGGACTGCGCGTAATTGAAACGCCACTGGGCGTATTCCAATCGCGTACAGTTCTATCGAGTTCATCGGGATGATACTCTTGCCTAACATCATCAACACCATCGCAGTCAGGACTGACGACAAGGGAAAACGGCTCTCGCTGGTGCTCTTTCCTCGTTTCGATAAGCCAAGAAAACCGTGAGAAATCATCATCATACCAATTCGTCCAACCAGATCTTGGTCTATCTACCAGTTGGTCTTTCACCATCTTCAGACGTGCTTTTAAGCCGCGTTCTTTTATGGGAGGGAGTTGACGGTCTTGAGCGAGTTGGTCAATGATCTGTTCCGCATTTCGGTACCACTGACCGTACGGCAAATCGACCATCACGCGCCCTTGTGATGGCCGGCAGTGCTCTGTACAGTATTTAAACCAATCCAGATTTCCACAGATTTTGGGATCAATAGCAAAAATTTTCAGCATAATCAATACCACTCCGAATCGCGTTCTTCAAAAAAGCCTTCGGGCCAAGGTGCATCAAAGTCGCCATCTTCCGTTACATTGATAGGGGTGAACTTAATCCCTGTCGGTGTTGGCCGGACATAGATCACTGATAGATCATCAGGTGTCAATTCGTAGCACGGCTGTTCTGATTCCGCTGTCTCTGCCCTGCGTCGCCGCCGCATTGTCTCGCGCACACGTCGCAACAATCGCAACAACAAGTGTTCAGAATGAGTTTCAATAAGTATGGTGTAATTGCTTTTTTGTATCGCATTAAAGAACTCTAAAAACTTAGGGTTTTCAATGATTTTAGGGTTTTCTTGTATCAACTCAATAAACTCAAAACCGGCTTGAACGCCGCATTCAGCTTGTCCTTCTCCATTTTCCTGTATCGACTCCATGAACTCAATGAACTCTAAAGTCTCATTGTATTCATCGATCTTGAGTTTTTCTTTTTTCAACTCAAAAAACTTAGGTCTTTTGGACTCTTCAAGATTTTCAATGCGTTCTTTGATCTCAAGAGCATTTTCTATCTTCTGCGAGAACTCTGCAATAGCCTGCTCGCGAGCCTGCTCGCGATGTTTTACGCTGTCAATGAACACATCGCCCAAAGCCACTTGCACAGCGGGATGAACATGGAGTTCTGGCTGTTCAACCGCAAAAGTGTTCGGGCTATCATCTAATGCCCCCACCACAACGGGAATGACCTGGGCAATGCCAACACCGACATCTGATAGGCCGACGTCTATCTCATTGTTTTCATCGTGAAGTTGAAAGTGTTGACCGGGTTCCGGTTGCTTGATGGTATATCCAAGTTTCAAAACCTCTTTCAGATAGTGGTTTGTTTTTTCGACCAATTTGGGGTCTCGTGCGAGGGCATCCCAGGCGCCCAATCCTGTTTGCCATTGCGATTCGTCGGGTGTTTGGGGTATCTCATACTCGCGAGGAGGCACTTCTCGGAATGGACCTAAATGGCGCATATTTGATCCAAGTCCAGCGAGTCCTTGGCCAAAAACTTTATCAGTTAATTTTTTTATTTTTAATTCTTTCGGGTTAAGAGATTCATGGAATAGTTTATGGAATAGATCATGCTGAAAATCTATGAGCTTCTTAGCCTGATTAGAAAGATCAGTCGTATTCACATATATTTGTCCTACGATATCCTCATCCTCAATTTTTAGTTTTTTACAAAAAATCAGTTTTTCGCCATTCGAGCCAATCACTGCATCGGCGAATTTTTCTTTTTTTTTTCGAAAACTCAAACATATTTCTTCGCCTGTTTCTAAGATATGTCCCAGTGAGATTGACTCGCAGTCATGGTATCCTCCGTCTCCTTTTACCCATCCCGTTACCACTTCATACCATTGCTTCAAAGGCAAAGGATAAATTTGTGTATGGACACGAATGCGAATTTTCCGGTCCAACTCATGGCGATGCACCAGGGAATGAAAATCGTTCAAGTCTGTATTCAAACCGCCACTCATTTTTATGCGGCCTAAATTGGGCCATTGGTTCATCATAACTGCGGAAAAATAGCGCAGGGCCTGCAACACAGTGGATTTGCCCGAGCTGTTTTTGCCGAACAGCAAGGTGATGGGGCGAATGGGAATGGTCACGGCTTTCTCGCCAATGCCCTTGAAGTTTTCAATGGTGATCGAGGTAATGGGCATGATCGATTCCTCTCAAAAAATTAAAAAGTTCGGATCGGGATGAACGCTCGCGTTTGATACTGACTCGGTTGGAACGGGTCAAGATGAAAACACACTACCAAATAATGTACAGGGTTGTCAAGAAATTTTTGGGACCGCTGACTGCGGATAGCTGACCACTGGCGGCTTGGTAGGTTATCGAGCCATTTTTCAGGGGACGAGGCAGAACTCTCGCCCCCTGATGCTGTCTCCGCCCAAAATGTTACCTCTTTTTGGACGGCCAGTTGTCTATGATGACCGGCCAACTGTCTATGATGACGATAGCCAACTGGAACAAAAACGGCAGAATTTTAACCACGGCACTCACCTCCTTTCCACTGATGGCTTCCAGTCCTTTGCACTTTTCCCAGGTGGCTACCTGTCCTGTTCGATTCACGCCAAGTCAGAAAATTCGACATTGGCCTCGCGCCCTTCCGAACATCCCCGCCGCTGTCCTGCCCGTTACTTAAGCATGTTGCGTGCCAATTCGATCTGATGGTTGATTTTTTTTAACATTTTTTGTTCGGTTCCAAATCCGGGCAAAATGGCTTCTTCAATGGCTTCTCGGGTCGGGATTTCGCCATCTGCCCACACCATCGCACGCCTGAGCGTGTTTTGCAACTCGCGGATATCGCCCGGCCAGTAGTGGTTGAGCAGAAGATTTTTCGCGCCTGCGGAAATTTTTTTATGTCGGTCAGCGGGCAGTGGGGCGACTGCGAAAGACGCGAAAGGAAAACCAATGGCCTGATCGATCCCTGAAATCAGCCCTCGGCGTTTCGCTATCGGTCTCTGTGCTAGATACGAGGACAGGGTCTGGCCCTACGGTTGATTCGTTGATGAACTGGCCTATACCCCGTTCCGTTGATCGATGCGCCGATTCGCCTATCCCACTAGAGGAGAGATTTTGAAGAAGGTATGAAAAATCGCAGTGTCGATTTCATCGAGGCGCGTTTGCAATGCAGCGAGATATGCGAAATGCGTGGCAAATCCCACTTGCCACGCATCCCCGTTTTGTGTACTTTTTTACAGCCCATCAAGCGGGCAACGCATGTTCAAACGCGATGAGAAAGGAGTTGTTACGATGGATTCCGAGAAGGTGGCGAGGCTTAAAAAGGACGTATCCGAGCAAGACCGCCGTTTAGATGACACGCAAAAAAGCGTGGTTGCGGTTGAGACCAAAACCGAACAGAATGAGAAGGATATCGACCGCGTGGAAAGTCAATCCATCACCCGTTTTGAGCAGTTGTTAAACCGCATAGACGCGGGCTTTGACCGCGTGGAAAGCAATATCAACCGCGTGGAAAGCAACTTGAAAAGCGACATTAACCGCGTGGAGACGGAACTCAAAACCGATAGGCGATGGTTTTACGGGTTGATTGCGACGACGATTATCAGCGTTTTAGTCGCCATACTTTCATGGTATTCAAAATACTTGGATGCTGTTATCCCGAAATGAGAACTGTCCCAAGCCCAAACTCAAGGCGGTTATCTATGAATGCCATTACGATAAACGAAGCCAAGCGCGATTTGGATCGCATCATCGAGCGCGTCGCAACAGATGCCGACCCCACGATTATCTGCGGCGAGGGAAGTCAAAAAGCGGTCATCCTCTCGCTGGAAGAATTTAATTCCTGGCAGGAAACCCTGTACCTGCTTTCAAACCCCGCCAATGCGGCCCACTTGCGCCGATCTATCGCCGAGGCAGAGAAAGGAAAATTTTCAGAACGGGAGTTATTAGAAGCGTGAAATTGGTATTCACGGAAACCGCATGGCGAGACTATCTCTGGTTTCAGCAACGCGATCAAAAATTGCACAAACAGGTGAATGATCTGATCAAAGCAACACAGCGAGACCCATTTCGAGGGATAGGCAAGTTAGAACCCTTAAAAGGTGAATTGTCGGGCTATTGGTCGAGGCGTATTAACGCAGAACACCGCTTGGTTTATGCTGTATCGCAAGACGCTTTGACCATTATTGCCTGTCGGTATCATTACGGAAAATAAAAAAACAGCCCTGCCGGATGCGTTCCGGTAGGGCTATTTTGTCAGAGATTGAGCGGTCTCCCCTCTTGTCTCTTTGGGCGAGCACGGGGCATCGCCCCTACATCTTACATCTCACGTCTCACCTCTTGCGTCTCACGCCTCACCGCCGGGCCGGGTGGAAGGGCGGAGACTGACCGCTTGGGAGCGGCGCAGATGGACGGATTTTAATCCGCGCTCCGCGACAATCCGCGATTCGGACTACTCCTCCCTAATCTCCAAAAACCTCCCTCCTTGCCGCGCGGATTCTTCGGCTGTGATGCAGGCATTGGCAACCGCGAGGGTGTCGTGGGTAGAGATGAAGTTCTCTTCGCCGCGTGCGAGGGCGTCGATCATGTTCTCGACAAAAACGTGCTGCGTGGAGGGCGGGAGTTCTGGCATGTACATACCCGATTTGTTGGACGCGATGAGCAGATGGTCGTCGGCGTAAGCGCGCAAGTGCGCCGAGCCTTCCGTGCCCATGATGATAAAGCGCGTATCCCCAAAAGACCGCGCATCTCTCGGCGTGAGCCAATCGGCTGTGGCCGTGGCGAGCGCGCCATTGTCGAGTTGGAACGACGCTTGGACGTGGTCGAACACGAGGCCCGTTCCGATGTGTTTTTTGAGCGTGCCGAGCGCGTGAACGCCCGTGTATTCTGCCCCGGTGAGCCAGCGCACTTGATCCACGCCGTGACCGGCCAAGTCGTGGAAGGTGCCCACGTATTTGTCCGCATCGAAGTAGAGCGATGGGGGATTCGCGCCGAGTTTGTGCGGGTGCGTGGTAATCAGGCTTACGAGGTCGCCCAAATCGCCGTTTTGAATGGCCTGCCGCAGGGCGATAAAGGCGGAGTAACTGCGCGAGGTGAAAAACGTAGAGAGCTTGGTGTTTGTCACCGCGGTTTTGATCCGATGCCATTCGTCCCGCGTGCGGCAAAGCGGTTTGTCGAGCAACATGTGGACGCCCGCTGCGGCGCACATTTCGATGACGGGCGTTTTTTCGTCATGCGCCAAGCCCTCGATCACCAGGTCGGGTCTTGCCTGTTCGAGCATATCCTCGAGCGTGGCAAAGCGCGGGATGGCCTGCTGTGCGGTGTATTTTTGGTACAGCGCGTCATCTGCTTCCACGAGGCCGACAACCTCGCCATTTGGCGCGTTGATGGCCGAGTGAAACATCCCCCCGATATGCCCGTAGTGCATGCCCATAATCCCAATTCTCATGATAAAATCTCCTGTGATTGCTTTCGCCTTTGGGCGAGCACAAGGGCATCGCCCAACCGCCCGTGCGGCCTCACCTCGCCACCTCGCCGCCCGTGCGTGCCCATCCCGTCCTCACCCCGCCGTGTGTGTGACCCCGGCCTCATGCCCCAAGTGGGCAGTGGTCAACCGCCTTTGGGGCTGAACGCTAAACGCTGATCGCTCACAATTCCCTTGACGCCCCCAAAATGCCGACCTAACTTTGTGCGGCGTTACCATAGCGCGTAAAAATCGCAAAGTCAAGATTTCTCGACGGGTGGGCACAGGGCTTGTGCTGGAATGCTTTAATCCAGTGGGCCTACCTGCGCTCCGCGTTCATCCCGGCTTGCACCCGCCGGAACATGCCTGTGGTTGCTTTTTGAAAGGACTCCCATGCCAGACATTCGCATACGCGCAGAACATCTCGAACCCTTTATCCAGTCCGTCTTTGAACGCGCGGGCATGCCGCCCGAAGATGCCGCGATGGAAGCGGAAGTGCTCGTGTGGGCAAATTTGCGCGGCGTGGATTCGCACGGGGTTTTGCGCGTGCTCTCGTATCTCGACAACATCGAATCCGGCGCGATGAATGCGCGGCCCAATATCCGCACGATCAAAGAATCGCCTGCGGTTGCCCATATCGCGTGCGACCGCGCGCTCGGCCCGGTCGCCACTGTGCCCGCGATGCACAAAGCCATTGACATGGCGAAAAATGTGGGCATTGGGTGGGTGTTGCTCAGCAATGTCACGCACCAAGGCGCGATGGCCTATTACGCCTTGATGGCCGCGCACGAGGGCTTTGCCGGGATTGCCATTGTTTGTAGCCCGCCCAACATGGCCCCGTTTGGCGCGAAAGCCGCGGGCCTGCACAACAGCCCCATCGCCATCGCGATTCCCGCAAACGAGCGCGACCCCATCAGCCTCGATATGGCGACCAGCGTCGCGGCCGGGGGCAAACTCGATCTCGCCCGGGACAAGGGCGTGTCCCTCGGCGCGGACTGGGCACTCGATGCCCAAGGCAACCCGACCACCGATGCACGCAAAGGCGTCATCCTGCGCCCGGCAGGCGGGCCTAAGGGATCGGGGCTCGCGCTGATTTTTCAGTGTTTGTCCAGCCTGATGGCCGGCAATCCCCTGCTCGCGCCCGTGTTGCGCGGGGGCAAAAATCCCAGAGCGCAAAACGGCATTGTCGCCGCCATCGACATTTCGTTTTTCATCGACCTCGACGAGTACAAAAACCTCGTGGATAATCTGGTCGATGAACTCAAGGCATTGCCCAAAGCCGATGGCTTCGACGACATTCTCATGCCAGGCGAACCGGAAAATCTCACTCTGGCCCAGCGCGCTGTCGATGGCATTCCCATTCCGAAGGGCACGGCGGAAAAACTCCGCGAAGCCGCACGCCGATTCGCCCTCGCGTTGCCCGAGGGGTTATAGCAAAGAAGGGCGGTATGTCTATGGCACAAGTCAAGGTATTCTATGAGGCCGAGGCCGAGTTGCTGACGATTTACTGGCAGGCTCCGCGCAAGAACCAACTGTGTACGGAAATTGGCGATGGCATCATCATCAAAGATGAAACGAGCGGGCAACCCATCGGTATGGAATTGCTGTCCTACCAACCCGGCGACGCGCGTTTCGATGCCGTATCGGTTGAAGTCGGAGGGTTTGCAGCCACGTAGTTGTGTCTCTCAAGGAGGATAAGCATGTCGGAAATGGTAACGATCAAAGACGTCAAAACCATCGTGACGCAACCCGCGGGATCGCGCCTCGTCATCGTCAAAATCACCACCTCGGAAAACGGGCTTTACGGGTTGGGATGTGCGACCTTCACACAGAGATTTCACGCGGTACAGACAGCCATTGAAAAACACCTCAAGCCCTTTCTCATCGGGCGCGACGCGAATCGCATTGAAGAAATTTGGCAAATGAGCATGGTCAACGGGTACTGGCGCAATGGCCCGGTGCTCAACAACGCCATCTCGGGCGTGGATCAGGCCCTGTGGGACATCATGGGCAAACGCGCGGGCATGCCCGTGTACCAACTCCTCGGCGGCAAGTGTCGAGAAGCCGCAGACACCTACTCACACGCCAATGGCCGCGACAAACGCGAAGTGGTCGAGAGCGTGCGTTACCACATGGAACAGGGTTATCGGCACATCCGCGTGCAAATGGGCGGGTACGGCGGGCAGTCGCAGACCATCCAAAAACCCGATGGCGCGCCGGACGGGGCGTATTACCATCCGCGAGAATACTGCCGGCGCATGTGCGACATGATCGAATATGTGCGCGCGGAAATCGGCCCGGAAATCGAATTGCTCCACGACATCCACGAGCGGTTGCGCCCCATAGACGCCATCCAATTCGCCAAGGACGTAGAGCCGTTCAAACTCTTCTTTCTCGAAGATGCCCTCGCGCCAGAAGACAATGCGTATTTTCACCACATGCGCGCCCAATGCGCCACGCCCTTGGCCATGGGCGAACTCTTCAACCACCCGCACGAATGGATGCCCCTCATCCAAGACCGCCTCATCGACTTTATTCGCATGCACGTCAGCCAGATGGGCGGCATCACCCCTGCGCGCAATGTCGCGGCCTTTGCCAATATGTACAACGTGCGAACCGCGTGGCACGGCCCGGGCGACACATCCCCAGTGGGTCACGCCGCCAATTTGCACCTCGACCTGTGGGCGCCCAATTTTGGGATTCAGGAATGGTGCCGCTTCGACGAGTTGGTGTACGACATGTTCCCCGGCCTGCCCGAAGTGCGAAAAGGCTACATGTATCCCAATGACGCGCCCGGCCTGGGCATCGACATCGACGAAGCCCTCGCCGCGAAATACCCGCCCCAAGACGAGATCATCCAATGGACGCAAACCCGCGCGCCAGATGGATCGCCCATGCGACCGTAAGACAAGATGGAATTAGCCACAAAAGGCACGAGCGGGGTACAACTGGCGACAGCCAGTTCAAAGGCACAAAACACGAGCGGGGTACAACTGGCGATAGCTAGGTTCTGTATCGGGACCTACCCCCCTGGCCCCCCTTCCTTTGAGGAAGGGGGGAACTGTGAGCGGTTTTGCGAGGGGATTGATGAGGGATTTTTAATCGCTTTATGCCCTCGGTCAACGCCATCAGAGCAACCAGAGCGAGAAGCCATCAAAGACACTTTACTCCCCTTTCCTCGCAGGCACAGGCGTAGCCTACAATGAGCGAAGCGAATAACGGGGCCGGGGGATAGGTCCCCTCGCGCAACAAAAAAATGAAATGTCAACACAACCTAATTCAAAGGCGAGCAGTGAGTGTAAGTCTTCTCCCGTCTTGCCTCTCACCTTTGTCAGTTGTCAGTTGTCAGTCCCCGCCCAACCCCCTTCGGTAAGAGGTGAGACGGGAACCTGACCACCGAGCGGTCAGTGGTCCTAAAAGGTGAGAAGTAAGAGGGGAGAGGGAAGACGCAAGAGGTAAGAAGTCCGGTCACCCCAAGTTGTCAGTTGTCAGTTGTCAGTCCCGCCCAACCTGACCACCGAGCGGTCAGTGGTCCTAAAAATAAAAGTATGTCAGCACCTGATCTGACGCAGCTTAAAGCAGGGGTAGAATCCAGTGACTTTCCCATGCCATACCGACTTTCCTTCATTCTTCTGTTGACCTTCACATCCACTTGTCTTGCGCGGGAAAACGAGGGTGTGCCTGTGGATACGGTCACTGCCGGGCGTGCGAACAATCTCCACGAGGAGGTGACATCCGCGTTGTCTGGTCTGATCGCTCGAGAAGGGCGAGATGAAGCGCGCGCACAGGTTCTGGATACGACTTCCGGTGGCTGGAACACGGTTGCGAGCGTGCCATTTGAGCTCGTGCCTGGGGATACGACTGTTGCCGGTCGCTGGAGCTCGATTACGGGCACGTCATTTTTGGATGCCGGGGAATGGCCTTATATTGACCGCGAAGGCAACTTGTGGTGGGCGCGGCAACGGGAGGTCTTTGTGCTGAAACAGAATCAGCTATCGCAGATGACCTTCGACCATCAGGTGCGCGTGATCGTGCGAGATGCGGCCGGGGCGATGTGGTTTTTCGGACACGCCCGGGATTCGCTCGTTGCATCGCGCTACGACGGCGCGACATGGGAGACGACCAAGACCAAAATGAAGTGGGATTTGATCGTGCGCCCGCCGGGGGTCGTCGATGGCAAAGGGCGATTTTGGATGCGCGCTGAACCGCTCTTTCAACGCAGTCATTATTCGGGCTACGGCATCTTTGAGTACGCGGATAGACGCTGGTATCACCACACGACCAAAGCCGGACTTATGCACGATAGGATTTACGACTTGGCCGTCGATCGGGAAGGTCATGTATGGGCCGCGACCCTCAAAAGCGCGAGCCGATATCGAGGCAATCGATGGCACAATTACAACCGCACAGACGGGTTGAGCAACGAAAAGGTGTATCGAATCGCCGTGGGCAAAAATGGCGACGTGTGGTGTACGCACGGCAATCGCCATAACATTTCCGTTTTTGATGGCGGCAAATGGCGCGTGATCGACAAACGGGCGGGCATGCCCGTCAACGCAGTGCGGGCCGCGTTGGGGGCGCGAGATGGCGCGTTTTGGTTTGGCACGCACCACCGCGATATCGCCGATCCCGATCAAGGCGGTCTGATTCGTTTTGACGGGCAAGCGTGGATCGCGCTGACGAAAAGCGATGGCTTGCCCGGCAGTTGGGTTTGGAAAATTGCCGAACTGCCAAACGACAAGTTGTTGTTGCAGATACCGGATCGGGCCCTGACCGCGTTTGAACCGGACACGACGCAATGGGCGCGCATTTCCGGACATGTTGAAAATCGGGCGGGGAAGGCGATGCCGTCAATTGCCGTATCTGCGACAACCCCCGATAGCCATGTCAAAGCGAGCGCCGCGACCGATGCCCGAGGGTTTTACGAGATGAAAGTCTCGCCCGGCGACTACAGGATTCAAGTGCCCGATGCCTGGGGCGGAGGCCGCGACCTCGTCGTCAGGCCCGGCGAGGTCGTCAAAGGCGTGGATATTCGCCCCATGTGGTTTGTCGATGCGGTGCTGCAAAAACTCATTTTTGCAATGCTCGCTTCGTTTCTCATCATCGCGGTGCTCGTCGGCGCGTTCCATCTCTTCATTCAAGCGGTTGCTTCGCAATCGCCCAACGCGCTCGCACGAGAGGACTTTCCCAATGCCCTGCGCCTGCGCTTTCACGGAAAGGGACGCAGCTTGTTTGGGGTTTTTGTGGTCAACACCCTGCTCACGCTCCTCACCTTTGGGGTATATTACTTTTGGGGCAGGGCGAAAATTCGGCGTTATATGCACAGCCAAACCGCATTGCACGACAGCCGGTTTTCAAACACCACCACTGGCGGCGAACTCTGCGTGGGCTGGATCAAGGCCGTTTTGTTGATCGTCACCATCACCGTGCTGTCAGAGGTGCCTTCGTTTTTTTGGGAAAATACGACGCACGAGTGGATCACCCTCATCGCGTTTTACGGGCTTCTCCTTTTTCTGTTCTTGCCCATGGCGCTTGTGGGATCGTGGCGGTTCCGGCTCAGCCGCACGTCTTGGCGGGGCATTCGGTTGTCCTTCCGGGGCGATGTGAAAAAATTTTTCAAAATCTACCATGTCGGGCTGCTGAAAACCCTGTTCACCTTGGGGTTTTACTATCCCTATTTTGAAACCAAAATGCGCCGATTCATGACCCAAGACACGCGCTTTGGCACGGGGCGGTTCGATTTTTCCGGGCGTGGGCGCGACCTGTTCGGGCCTTTCGCGATGTGCATGTTGCTCTCGCCTTTTACCCTGTTTTTGTGCTGGGTGTGGTACTCGGCGCGAAAGACGCGCTACTACTGGGCGCACACCACATTGGAAGGCATCCCGTTTCTCTCGACAGTCGGTGCGAGTCGCCTCCTGTCGTTGAAGGTGGGCAATTTCATTTTGCTCGTCCTCTCATTGGGATTGGCATGGCCCTGGGTCGCGGTTCGCAACAGCAGGTTTTGGTGCGCCCATCTCGCCTTGGCCGGGCAACCGGATTTTTCCCGGGTGGCGCAGGATTTTTCAGACGCAGGCGCGACAGGCGAGGGCATGAGCGATTATCTCAATTTTGAATTTGAGTTTTAGAATGGCACGCGATACTTGGCACGCGCAGTTTTGCGATGGACAAACCGCCGATCTCGCTCCGGTGCAAGTGCGGGTTGGGGCCGATGGCCTCGAGGTGATCTTTGCTGACCGCCCTCCCGAACAATGGGCTTATGGAAGTTTTCGCCAGACCGAGGGTTTTTACACCGGGGAATGGGTGCGATTGGAAAAGAACGACGTTTTTGGGCAGGCCCTCGCTATCGAAGATGTGGGGATTTTACGGGCGATTCGCGCCCGCTATCCCGCGTCCGGCTGTCACGATCCCGCGGTTCGCAAGTATCGCCCCCCGCTCGTCGGGCTGTGCATCGCATGCATCGTCCTCGTGATATGGCTGACTTACGGGTATGGGTTGCCCGTGTTGGTGGATGGCATGGCGCGCATCGCGCCCGTCGCATGGGAAAACGCGCTCGGCCGATCCGTTGTGGCGTACATCGCGCCCGAAGCGGACCGGTGTGGCGACGCGGTCTATGCCGAGGTGGTGGATGAGGTCGTCGCCCGCCTAACCGCGCGCGCCGACCTGCCCTACACCTTTCGCGTCTATGTGGTGGATGACGACCATCTCAATGCGTACGCGTTGCCCGGGGGTTATATCGCCATAACGACCAGATTTCTCAAGCAGATAAAATCCCCGGAACAACTCGCCGGCATCATCGCCCACGAAATTCAGCACGTCGCACAACGACACGGCACCCGGGCCGTTTTCCGGGCAATCGCGACACGCGCCCTCGTCGCCGCCATCTCGAGCGAGGCCGGCGGGTTGGACTACGTGCTCGACAATGCCGCGATGGTCGGCGCCCTACGGTTTTCCAGACGGCACGAAGCCGCCGCGGATATCCAGGGGATGAAAATGATTTTGGATGCCGAGATCGACCCCGCGGGCATGGTCGAGGTCTTTGAAATCATCCTCGCAGTCACGGGCGATGTGCCAGACGGCTTGGCCTATATTTCCAGCCACCCCTTGACAAAAGACCGCATCCGTTCCCTCGCGCCCTACACGGACTCGCTGACAGTGGCACCCAGACCGATAGTCTCCGATTCGACCTGGGCGCGGTTTGAAGGCGCGATTCGGGAGGGGAAATGTTTGAGGCAGTAGTCAGTGGTCAGGCCACCCGGCCCAACCCCCTTCGGTAAGAGGTGAGACGGGAGAGGTGAGAGGAATTAGCCACGAGCGGGGTACAACTGGCGACAGCCCGTTCAAAGGCGAGCAGTGAGTGTAGGTCTTCTCCCGTCTTGCCTCTCACCGCTCACCTTTTTGGGTGCTGCCCTTGTGAACATCCCAACACCTATTGAGAGATCATGAGAATGCGTTCTAGCCCGACATCCCGATTTGGCCTCGCCATCGCTTGCCTGCCGTGGCTGATATTGCTCGGCTGTCTGACCTATGTCACATGGTTTCTGACGGACGATGCGTTTATCAGCTTCCGCTATGCCCGCAACCTGCTAGAAGGGCACGGCTTGGTGTTCAATCCCGGCGAGCGCGTTGAGGGCTACTCCAACTTCCTGTGGGTGCTGGAATTGGCGGCGATATGGGGCATGTTCGGCCTGCGTCCCGAGCATGTGGCACCGTGGCTGTCGGTGGCCTGCACGGTGGGCACACTCGCCGCGATGCTGTGGTGGGTGTCTCGCTTGCCCGAACTGCGCTATCGGGGATTGGTGGCGTGGATGGCGTTGGGGTTGGTGTGCAGCAGTGTGACTTTTGCAACATGGACATCAGGTGGTGGATTGGAGACGCGGCAGTTCACGCTCTTCGTCGTCTCGTCCATAGTGTGTCTGAGCCTGTACGGAGATAGCCTCCGGGGTTTGTTGGGGACATCGTTGTTCTTATCCGCTGCTGCCTTGACGCGGCCCGAGGGCCCTTTAATCGCGGCTTGCTGTTTTGGCTATTTCGCCATTGAGCGCGTGGTCAAAAACAAACGGTTGCGAGTGGATTGGCGTGAATTGGCGTATTTGGTCGTGCCTTTCGTCGCGATAGTGGGGGCGCATTTTCTGTTTCGCTATGCGTACTATGGCGAGTGGTTGCCCAATACGTACTACGCCAAGCATGTGCGCCCGTGGTACGACATGGGCCTGCGCTATCTGTGGATGGCGGCGTTGGAGACCGGGCTGTATCTGCTATTGCCGTTGGTAGTACTGTCTTTGATCAGAGGGTGGCGAGTACGCCATAGCCTGACCTACACCCTGCCGTTGCTTTGCATCATTTCTCACATGGCGTACCTCGCCCAGATTGGCGGGGATCATTTTGAGTATCGCCCGTTGGATTTCTATTGGCCCCTGTTGGCGGTGCCAGCGGCGGAGGGCCTCGTTCATCTCGGCCTGTGGTCGTCCGCCATTGTCCGGAGGTATGCCAGTTCGCGTCACTACAATCATGGCCCCCCCCCCCCCCCCTAAAAAAAAGGTTATACATAATTTTCACAATCGTTATCTTTCTCCCCATGTTATTCTATGCCAGTGCTATGCAACTTGCTCTCATGGTCGATGGCATCAGGAATCCAATCATATCAGTGACGCTCAATGAGGAGAACTCGGGCAGGCTATTGGCCGCGCCCGGGATGGCGATGCTATCTACAATCTCCAACGACCTACGAACAAAGCTCGTTAGGCAATGGGTCTGTATGAGATTTCATAATCACCTCGAATCTGCCAACAAGCGTCTTCGGCAGTATCAACCCTATCGAAATATGAAGCGCGGGGTCATTCCCGATGATGCGGTGATGACCACAAGGGGGGCAGGCATCTGGCCCTATTACCTTCCCGATGTGAAATTCATTGACTGGCACGGCTTGAATGACAAGACCATAGCACGCAATCCCGTGACGCTCCCTAATAGCGAACGCCTGCTCGCACATGACCGAGAGCCACCATCGGGATATCTCGAACAACAGGGCGTCAACATCGAGATCTACCCGGCCGCAAACAGCGCGGCAGGTGCCCTCAGCTATGCCCCCTATGCTGTCCCAGTTGGCCCTAACCTGTGGATGCCCTTCAAAGCGGATCCGCAGTGGGCACAAGCGCGTTTCGCGGACCTCGGCTTGCGCTCTCGGGACGATTTCAGACCCCTAATTGAGGCAATGCTCCGAGGCAGGGATCCCGTCATCCGCTCGGTTTATGACGTTTATTTTTTCAACGACGAACTCGTCTATGTGCAGTCTCCGTGCAAAAAAATGATTGACAAGCCGTTTTTTTTGCACGTATTCCCGGTTGCGTTGTTCGACCTGCGCGCTGACCGCCAACTATACGGCTATGACAATCTGGACTTTCAACTCGACGTTCTTGAAAGAGAAGCCTGTATGGCGATACGCCGCCTGCCGGACTACGACATTGCAAAAATCCGTACCGGGCAGTACCATTACCACCATGGAGAATATACACATTTTTGGAGTGAGAGTTTTGAGGTCAAAACGAGCAACCACCGATGAACACGGGCATGTCCCGGCGGCTATAAGCCGGGATAAACAAGGATAACATGAACACTTCCAACAACAAATTTTACACCATAGCCGCCGCGGGTGTGTTCCTGATCACCGCGTACTTGTGCTTGGTCAATCTCGACTTTGAAAGGAGCAACTATGTCAAACACCCATCCCAATGTCCTTTGGCTGTTTCTCGAGGATATGAACCCGTGGATGAGTTGCTACGGCGACCAAACCGTGCAGACGCCGAATATAGACGCGCTCGCGGCCTCGGGCGTGCGATTTGATCGGGCGTATCAAACGTCTGGCGTGTGTTCGCCATCGCGGTCGGCAACCATTACGGGGATGTATCAGACGACCATTGGCGCGCACAATCACCTCAGTTCGCAACCCCATTTTCGCGGGTTGGACATGGGCGATGAGTACGACGCCATCCACTTGCCCGATGGGGTGAAGACGATCCCGGAATACTTTCGAGACGCGGGGTATTACACGTTCAACGAGGGCAAGACGCACTACAATTTTGTGTATGAGTCGGATGTTTTGTTCGACCATCACAACGGCGCCAATGATTTCAAAGGCGCGAAAAACGGAACCGAGTGGTCCGCACGCGCCCCCGGTCAGCCGTTTTTTGGACAGATTCAACTTCGGGGTGGCAAGAGCATCGGCTTGCTCAAGCGCCACCGAGTCGATCCCGCGGCTGTGCGCGTGCCGTCGTTTTATCCTGATCACGAGATCATCCGCAGGGAAATCGCCCTGCACTACGATTGCATTTTGCACACGGACGAACAGGTGGGCTGGATTTTGTCCCGCTTGGCGGAAGATGGCCTGCGCGAGAATACGATCATTTTCCTGTTCAGCGACCACGGCATGCGCCTGCCCCGGCACAAGCAGTTCATTTACGAAGGCGGTCATAAAATCCCGCTGATGATTTCTTGGGCCGGCAACGCCGCGGTCGTACAACCCGGCACAGTGCGGTCAGATCTCGTCAGCGGCATCGACATCGGCGCCACGTCGCTCGCGCTCGCCGGGCTTGGGGTGCCCGAGTCCATGGAGGGTCGAGATGTGTTCGGCGAGGAGTTCGTCCCGCGGGACTACGTGATCGCGGCGAGGGATCGCTGCGATTTCACCATTGATCGCATGCGCGCGGTGCGGTCGCAGCGGTATCGCTACGTGCGGAATTTTATGACCGATAGGCCCTTGATGCAGGCGCAATACCGCGATGGATCGGATTACATGGAACTGCTACGCGGGATGTACGCACGGGGCGAACTCGCGCCGGAGCAGGCGTTTCTTTGGGCAACGGAACGCCCGGCAGAAGAGTTTTACGATTGCGATGCGGATCCCGACGAGGTGAACAATCTCGCGGCTGATCCCACCCATGCGGGCGCATTGCAACAGCACCGCGATATTTTGACCCGATGGATCGCACAAACCCACGACAAGGGCCAATCCCCGGAATCCGAAATCGGCTTGCGTTGCGTGCTAAAACGCTGGGGCGAGAAGTGTGTGAATCCAGAGTACGATGCGATCAAAAAGGAGGCACCATGACCAAACCCAATATTCTCGTGATTTTGACAGACGATCAGGGATGGGGCGATTTGAGCGTGCACGGCAATGCGAATCTCAATACGCCCAATGTGGATTCGCTGGCGCGAGACGGCGCGCTGTTCGACCGGTTTTACGTGTGCCCGGTGTGCGCGCCCACGCGGGCAGAATTTTTGACCGGACGCTATCACCTGCGCGGCGGCGTGCATGGCGTGAGCACAGGGGCCGAGCGCTTGAACCTCGACGAGCAAACTATCGCCGAGGTGTTTCGGGCCGCGGGCTACGCCACCGGGGCCTTTGGCAAATGGCACAATGGCACGCAACATCCCTACCACCCCAATGCGCGGGGGTTCGACGAGTTTTTTGGATTTTGCTCTGGGCACTGGGGGCACTATTTCGACTCGGAACTCGAGCACAATGGCGACTTGACGCGCGGCAAGGGCTATTTGCCGGACGAATGCACGGATCGCGCGATGGACTTTATGGCGGAGAATGTGGCGCGGGATCGGCCGTTTTTCTGCTATATCCCCTACAACATCCCGCATACGCCCTTTCAAGTGCCAGACCGATTTTACGACCCGTTCCGCGACAAGCCGATAGCGATGCGCGCGACCCGTCCGGAACAAGAGGATATCGACCGCACTCGGGCCGCGCTCGCCCTGTGCGAAAACATCGACTGGAACGTGGGGCGATTGTTGGGCGAGTTGGACGACTTGGGCATTGCGGAAGATACGATAGTGTTTTACTTCGGGGACAATGGCCCCAATGGCGCGCGGTGGAATGGCGGGATGAAGGGCACGAAGGGATCGGCAGATGAAGGCGGCGTGCGCGTGGCCGGGTTGATGCGCTGGACGGGGCAGATCGAGGCGGGCGTGGTGGTTGAGGAAATCGCGGGCGCGATTGATTTGTTGCCGACCTTTGCGGATTTGGCGGGCATTGATTTGGCGAGTGAAAAGCCGCTGGATGGGCGCAGTTTGAAGCCCCTGCTCATGGGCGAGGAGGTGGCGTGGCCCGACAGGATTATTCTGTCTCATCAGCGGGCGCAACTCAGTGCGCGCAACCAGCGGTTTCGGTTGGATGTGGCGGGCAAGTTGTACGATATGGTCGCAGATGGCGGGCAGACGACGGACGTGTCGCAAGACCATCCGGAGGTGCATGCGGCGTTGTCCGATGCCGTGGCAAAATTTCGCGCCGAAGTGTTGCCCGTCACCGACGACCGCCCCTTTGCCGTGGGCCATTGGAAATCCACGCGCTTGCCCGCAAGAGATGGGGTCTCGGTCGGTAGCATCGCACGCAGTGCAGGCGCGCCGAACTGCTCGTATTTCACGCATTGGACCCAAGTGGGAGATCGGATGACGTGGGAGATCGAAGTCGGCACAACCGGCGATTATGACGCGGCGATTTACTATACGTGCCCGGCAGAAGATGTGGGCGCGACTGTGGCGTTGGCGTTTCACGGCGCGAATACCGCCACCGTGCAAGGCCGAGTCCATGACGCGCACGATCCCCCGCTCGTGGGCGCAGACGACGATCGCTGCCCGCGCCAGGGCGAGTCCTATGTCAAGGATTTCGCGCCCCTGTCCCTCGGGACGATCCACCTGACCGCGGGGCGTGGCACACTGACTTTGCGCGCCCTCGACATCCCCGGCATCCAAGTCATGGACGTGCGCCGCGTGATGCTGACCATAAAAGAATAAGGCGTTCAGGCCCATCACAAGCCGCGCAATTTTTGCGACAAATTTTCAACTGGCGTAAAGATCCATCGCTTGCCCACTTTCGCGGCATCGAGCAACCCCCACCTTTGAAGGGCTAGCAAATCCGTGCGTGCGGTTTGGTACACCACATCGTGGCTGTTCCGATGACCCTGGATCGTATAGCGATGGCGCGGATGGCGGAGCGCGTGGCTTAAAAGTGCGCGTTGGCGATGATTGAACGCGGGGAATTTCAGCATCTGATCGATGGCGTCGAACTGTCGCATTTTGCGTTCAATATATTCGCGCAGGGCCTGCACCGCTCGTTCAATAACGCGCAGTTGAAAAAAAATAAAATAGGTCAAATCATTGTCATCGGTTTCGGTGTACAAAAAGGATCGGCCATAGCTCGCGGGGGCTTTGCGAAGAATTTGGGAAATGGACAAAAATTCAAACAGGGAGTACCCATTGTGCAACATCGACCAGTAAAAAAGTGCGCGTGCTGTGCGGCCATTGCCATCGACAAACGGATGATCGTATCCCAACCAGAAATGCAGCATAATCGCCCGAAGCACTGGATGAATAAACCCATCTGGCGTTTTGCCATTGGCAAAATCGCACATCGCATGCAGGCGTTCGGGGAGTTCTGCGGCGGGCGGCGGGTGGTGCAAAACATCGCCCGTGGTCTGATCGGTAACATAAATCGATTCGTCGGCATTCCGAAAACGCCCCGACCCCGAAGCGGCGTCCAGTATATCTTCCATCACCATTCGGTGCAGGTCGAAAATGAGGCTTTGCGTTAAGGCGCGATCTTTCAACTCTGCGATAGCCTGCATCGCGCGATAATTGTTCAAAATCATCTGCTCACTGCGATTTTGCGGAGCGCGCCCAGCACGGAGCATTTCTCGAGCGACCCGCCGCGTGGTTGCGGCGCCTTCGAGTTGGCTAGACGTAATGGCCTCTTCAACCCGCAAATCCACAGCGTAGCGATTGCGGTTCTCGACGAGCTGGTCGGACAGACCGGCAAAACCGCGCATTCCCAAATCAATTTGATGCAAAGACGCGAGCATGGGATCGGTAATCAAAAAGCGAAAGGGCTTTCCCGAACAGTCGATCAGTGGGATATCGCGCCACGATCCCCTGCGCCACAACTTCATGCCCAACCACCACTCGCGATGCGTCAACCCCGCGGGCGGCGTCCGATGGCGCAACTGATCCCAATGCAAGTAATCGGATGGTCTCACTTTGGAAATCACATGCGGAAAGCGTTCAACTCGCAATTCGCGCATGAGATCATCGAAAGCCGGTGGTGTTTGAGGCTTTTTCATGGTCGCCGCCCGTATTGATGGGTTCATACTGATTTCATACTAATATATATAAAATTAGTATCAGGACATACGCCAAAATCTTACGCCAGAAAGCGAACGATGGGATTACTCGACCAAAAAGTTGCGGTTATCACGGGTGGGGCGAGTGGGATTGGGCGGGCGACGGCTCGCCTCTTTGTGCGGGAAGGCGCGCGCGTGGTCATTGCGGATATTCAGGACGGGCAAGCCCTCGTGCGCGAACTCGGTTCAGCCGCCATTTTTCAGCGCACCGACGTCAGCCGCGAACCCGAGATCAAGGCGATGATCGACCGCGCCATCGCGCACTTTGGACGACTGGATTGCCTGTTTAACAACGCGGGATACGGCGGCGTGGCCGGAGGTGTTGAAAAAACATCCATGCAGGGGTTTGACGACACTGTCGCGGTTCTCCTGCGCGGCGTGTTCATGGGCATCAAACACGCGGCGCCGATCATGAAAAAGCAGCTATCGGGTAGCATCATCAACACCGGGTCTGTCGCGGGCCTTCGCACGGGTTATGGGCCGCATGTGTACAGCGCGTGCAAGGCCGCGGTCATCCACCTGACCAAGACGACTGCTGTGGAACTGGGGCCGCACAATGTGCGCGTCAACTGCATCTGCCCAGGCGGCATTGCCACCCCGATATTTGCCCCGGCATTGGGCCTCGCACCCGAAGACGCGGACCGCGCTTATGCGTCCATGACCAAAAAACTCGCCGGCGAACAGCCCATTCAGCGCGCGGGTCAACCCGAAGATGTGGCACAGGCGGCTCTGTATCTCGCCAGCGACCACGCCTCGTTTGTCAACGGCCACGCCTTGGTGGTGGATGGCGGGCTTATCGCCGGCAAAAAGTGGGCAGATGCAGGGATTGCCCGGCAGGGACTGACGACCGATAACGACATCGGAAAGGGGGGAAAACCATGAACCGCTTGCACTTGTTGATCATGGCGTTCGCGCTGATCGCGTGTGGAGGCGAACCGCCGCGGCCGTCCAAGACGACCATTGCCGTGATTCCCAAAGGCACGACCCACGAGTTTTGGAAATCGATCCACGCGGGCGCGGTCAAAGCACGACGCGAGTTGGACCTCGAAATCATCTGGAAAGGCCCGCTCAAAGAAGACAACCGCGAAGATCAAATCGCGCTGGTCGAGACCTTCATCGCACGCGGCGTTTCCGGCATTGTGCTCGCGCCCTTGGATGATACGGCCCTCCGCGTGCCCGTTGCCAATGCGGTCCGCAACGGCATCCCCGTCGTCATCATCGACTCGGGCCTGCAAAGCGCGGACTTCGTCTCCTTTGTCGCCACGGACAATTATCGGGGCGGGCGCATGGCAGGCGCGCACATGGCCCAACGCTTGAACCAATCGGGCAAGGTGATCATGCTGCGCTATCAGGAAGGATCGGCCAGCACTGCAAAACGCGAACGGGGATTTTTGGACGCGATAGGCGAGTGCGCGGGCATTGAAATCGCCTCGTCGAATCAGCACGGCGGCGCCACCACAGAAAGCGCGTATCGCGCCAGCGAAAACCTGCTCGCGCCCTTCAAAGACGCATCGGGCAACCTCGCGGTGCAAGGCATCTTCTGCCCCAACGAATCCACGACCTTTGGCATGCTGCGCGCCCTGCAAGACGCGGGCCTGGCCGGTAGCGTGATTTTCATTGGGTTCGACAGTTCGGAAAAACTCGTGGAAGCCCTGCAAAACGACCAGATCCACGCCCTAGTCTTGCAAAACCCCTTCAAAATGGGCTACCTCGGCGTCAAGACCCTGGCCGCACATCTCGCGCATCAACCCGTTGAAAAACGCATTGACACCGGCGTTGCCCTCGTGACCAAAGACAATATGAACGATCCGGATATCAACTCGGTATTGACGCCGGATTTGGACAAATGGCTTCGATAGGTAAGAGGTGAGAGGCGAGAGGTGAGAGGCAAGAGGCGAAAGGCGAGAGGCGAGCGGGGATGGGGACGCACGGGTGGAGAGGTGGAGAGGAAGGGCACGCACGCGGCGGGGTGGGGTAGGGGGTTGGGACTGACTACTTTCAAAAAGGAGTTCAAAATGGTAAAAAAATGTTGTTGCATTGCATTGGCGATCCTCGCGATTCCCGTGGTCGCGTGGTCGCAAAACCGCCCGGATTTGATCGCGTTGCGCGAAAGAATCGCGCCGCAGATCGCGCAAATTCGCTCCCTCCGGTTTATCCGTCCGTTCGAAGTGCGCTATCAGACAAACGCGGAGATCAGTGCCTTCATAGATGCCAGCGCGAATATGTTGCCGCAAAACTATCGTCAAAACTACGATCTGATCATCCGCGCCATCGGGCTTCATCACGGCGGCGTGCCGATCAGCATTGAGACGATCACAGGGGCCACTCAGACCGCGGTCGCCGCCTATTACGATCCCGAAACCCGCTCTGTCAACATCCCAATCAGAACATATCCCCCAGGGGACCTCGAATTGATCATGGCCCATGAACTCGTACACGCGCTCCAGGATATGCACTTTGGACTCGGCCGCTTGCTCAGCGACGCCACGCACAGCGATCAACTGATCGCTCGGCAGGCTCTGGTCGAAGGCGAGGCAACGCTGGTCGAAACCCTTTGGTTGTTCGCTGCCACGGGGCGAACAGTACCAGATACTGAGCTCCAGGAAACCATAGACATAGTTGCCAACATCAGTGTTGACGAATTTAAGCGACGAGCCAAGGACGAAGAGTCCGATCCACAGATCGTCAAAGAGATCGACGAGACGCCCGACTTTTTTTATTTTTCTCTGCTCGCCCCCTACTACCGAGGGCTGGCCTTTGTCTTTGCCCTGAAGAGATATGGCGGTTGGAATGCGGTGAATCGCGCCTATACCCGTCTGCCAGCGTCATCGGAGCACATCCTGCACCCAGACAAATACATCGCGGGGGAATCGCCCGAGGAGATCGCCCTTCCCGATTTGGCGCGTGAGCACTTTGCAGGCGATTGGGAATTGTTAGACATGGATACGCTGGGCGAACTTGGCTTCAGAATCATCTTCAACGCCTTTGATTTGAATGTCGAAACCGCGCACGCCGCGGCCGCGGGTTGGCATGGCGATCAGTATGCGGTTTTCAAACATCGGCAGGAGAACACCCCCGCGCTCGTCTTGTTCACGACTTGGGATACGGAACAGGACGCGACAGAGTTCACGACCGCGTACCGAGACGTGCTCGCAATCAAACGGCGTGGGACCACGGACTTCAGAATTGATCAGCGCGGCACCGATGTCTTGATCGCGGAATCGCCTCGGGATCTCGATGGGCTATTCGCCTACGTCAAAAAGGTTCGATCCACGCCCACCTTGGCCCTCGCAGACTTCGATTTTGATGGCGATCGCACCATCGATTTCTACGACTTTCTCGCGTTCGCCGCGCACTTTGGACTGAGTAGTTCCGACCCGGATTTTGATCCGCGATTCGACTTTGACGACGATGGGATGGTCGGCTTTTCGGACTTTCTCAAGTTCGCCGCTGCTTTTGGAAAAACAATCGCCCCAACGCCCAACACCAAGCCCGCTGTCGTGATCGATCCCCGCTTTATCCACCGTGCGTTGGGATTTGTCCGGTAAAGCGAGGGCAGGCAGACTGACCGCTGACTTTCAAAAAGGAGTTCAAAATGGTGAAAAAATGTTGTTGCATTGCATGGGCGATCCTCGCGATCCCCTCTGTCGCGCTGTCGCAAAATCTTCCGGACTTGGACTCGCTGAGTGCGAAGATTAAACCAGAGGTCTCGGCGGTGCGATCACTCGACTTTATCCGGCCGTTCACGGTGCATTATTATTCAGCCGCGGATCTCGACACCTTCGACGCCTCTGAGTTTTATCCGCAGGCGTATCTTGAAAACTACGATCAGATCATCCGCACTATCGGACTTTATCGCGGTGAAACCCCGCTCAACAGTGAGATAATAACAGGGGCCTCGGAGGGCCCCCTTCCTCCCTATTACGAGCCAGCAGACCGCTCTATCAACATCCCAATGAGGGAATATCCCCCAGAGGAAGCGGACCTCGCGTCGATCATGGCGCATGAACTCGTACACGCGCTCCAGGATATGCACTTTGGACTTGACCGCCTGCTCACAGGCGCGAAGAACGCCGATCAATTGATCGCTCGGCAGGCTCTGGTTGAAGGCGGGGCAACGCTGGTCGAACTCCTCGTGGAGAACGCACGCGCTGGCCTAGTGGTGCCAGATTCCATACTACAGCGGGTCATAAACGATGCCCTCAACGTGATGCCGTCCGAAGGTGGCCCCGGCTTTTTGTTTGAGCAGTGGCATACACCCTACGTGCGCGGCCGGGCTTTTGTCTTTGCCCTGAAGCGACACGGAGGCTGGGCCGCGGTGAATCGCGCCTATATCAATCTGCCAGCATCATCGGAACACATCCTGCACCCAGACAAATACATCGCATGGGAATTGCCCGAGGAGATCGCCCTTCCCGCTTTGGCGCGTGAGCCTTTTGCAGGCGATTGGGATGAACTGGACAGGAATACGCTGGGCGAACTCGGCTTCAGAATCATCTTCAACGCCTTTGATATCGAAACAGCGCATGCCGCGGCCGCGGGTTGGCATGGCGATCAGTATGCGGTTTTCAAACGTCGGCAACAGAACACCTTCGCGCTCGTCTTGTTCACGACTTGGGATACGGAACAGGATGCGACAGAGTTCACGACCGCGTACCGAGACGTGCTCGCAATCAAATGGCGCGGGACTGAGGACTTCAAGATTGACCAGCGCGGCACCGATGTCTTGATCGCGGAATCTCCTCGGGATCTCGCTGGGTTATTCGCCTACGTTGAAAAGGTTCGATCCGGCCTCATAGCCTTCGATTTTGATGACAATCGCACCATCGATTTCTACGACTTTCTCGCGTTCGCCGCGCACTTTGGACTGAGTAGTTCCGACCCGGATTTTGATCCGCGATTCGACTTTGACGCCGATGGGATGGTCGGCTTTTCGGACTTTCTCGCGTTCGCCGCTGCTTTTGGAAAAACAATCGCCCCAACGTCCAACACCAAGCCCGCTGTCGTGATCGATCCCCGCTTTATCCACCGCGCGTTGGGATTTGTTCAGTAAAGCGAATCCATCCGCCTTAACGCGCTTAACGCGAGGGCCGGCGGGCTGGAAAGTTGATCGCTGATTTTCACAGGTGATTTTTTGGAAACAATTGATTTGGTCGTATTGGGCGCGGGTGGGTTTTTGATCGGCGTGATGCGCGCGGGATTTGGCGGGGGCATTGGGGTGGTGGCCGCGCCCGTGCTCGCATTGGCGATTCCGGCGAAGGCCGCATTGGGGCTGATTTTGCCCTTGTCATTGGCGACAGATGCGATCAGCGCGCGCTACTACTGGGGGCACTGGGTCGGCGAGCACGTCAGGGCACTCCTGCCCGGCATGGTGCTTGGGATTGCGATAGGCGCGGGCATTTTGGACCTCGTGCCCGAGGTCTGGTTTCGGCGCGTTCTGGGCGCGATGGCGTGTGTTTTTGCAATGCTACAAGCGTTCAGAGATCGCGTATTGGGCAATGTCAAACCCACCGGGCCGTGGATGCGGTTTGGCGTCGGCATTACGTTGGGCGCGGTCTCCACCTTGCTCTCCGCAGGCGGGGTGATTTTGATGTTGTACTTGTTGCCGCAGGGCCTCACCGGGCGCACGTTTGTGGGCACGGCTTGGGTTTTTGGCATCGTGTTGAACGTGTTAAAAATGATACCTTATGTTTTTTTGGGCATGATCAACCCGCAGAGTTTGATGATGGATGTGTGGATGTTGCCGGTGTTGTGCTTGGGTGCGGCGGCCGGCTTGTTCTTGAACCACCGCTTGTCGCCCCTGTGGTTCAACCGCAGCGTGTTGGTCTTAGCATTGTGCATTGGGCTGAAATTGATGCTGTCGTGAAGTGCCTCTCCCTGCGTTCCTTCCCTCTCAATCCCTTCGCGCCAACACCTCGCGCTCGTAGGCTTCCACAGCGTTGAGCCACGCCGCGCCGATAGGCACGTTGGCTTTGAGGCAACACATGTCCCACACCGCGGAGAAGGGCATGGTTTTCATGGCTTCCATGAGCGCGAGTTTTTGCGCGTTTTTGCCTTCGGCTTCGAGTTGGCGCAGGCGGGCCGTGGGATCGACAAGCCCGTAGAGGAGGGCTTTGCGCGTGGCGCGTGTGCCGATGACGTACGCGGCGATGCGGTTGATGCTGGCGTCGAAGAAATCGAGCGCGAGATACATGCGGTCGATGGCGTCGTGCCGGGCGAGTTCGAGAAACACATTGCGGACGTCGTCGCTGAAGAGCACCACATGATCCGAGTCCCAGCGGATGGGGCGGCTGGTGTGGATGAGCAATTTTTCGTGGAAGGCAAAATGGGCAGAGAGCTTGTCAGCGATAGATTCCGTGGGGTGGAAATGGCCCATGTCCAAGCAGAGGAGCACGCCCCGGCTAAGGGCGTAGTTGGCGTAAAAATCATTGGATCCCACAGTGTAATCTTCCATGCCCAAGCCAAAGAGTTTGCCTTCGACCGCGTCAATGCACGCCGGGCCAATGCCCAAGCGGGCGTCGAAAATCGCGTCTAAGGCTTCCACGAGACGCTCGCGCGGGGTCCACCGATCCGCGGGGTGATCCTTCGCGCCATCCGGGATCCAGTGGTTGTTGACCACCTCATCGCCCAACGCCTTGCCAATGGCCTCAGAGATGCGGCGGCTCGCGATGCCGTGCTGGATCCAGAAATCGCGGATGCCCCGGTCCGCATGGCTCAAGGTGAAGCCGTCGTTGGCTTTGGGATGTGCAAAATAGGTGGGGTTGAAGTCGATGCCAATGCCGTGCGTTTTTGCCCAGTCGATCCAACTTGCAAAGTGCTCGGGTTCAAGGGCATCGCGGTCGATGACTCGGCCTCCGGTCTCGCAATACGACGCGTGGATGTTTGCGCGGTGCGGGCCGGGCAACAGGTCGATCACGGTCTTGAGATCGCGGCGCAACTCATCGCCATTGCGCGCGCGCCCGAGGTAATTGCCCGTGGCCATAATGCCCCCGCCTTCGACAGGTCGATCCTTGACTTCAAAACCAGCCACGTCATCGGCCTGCCAACAATGGAGTGAGATCGGCACTTCGAGCGCGCGGTCAACGGCCCGTTCAACATCCACGCCAAAGGTCGCGTATTGCTCGACAGCATGCTGAAAATTGGCTTCGATCTGAGCATCGGTAATCGGTGTTTGATAACGCATTGAACTCTCCTTAGGACTTACGCAAAAAAGAACAGGATCGAACCCCCATCCTCACTTTGGAGGTCTGTATGGCGAAACCAACGCGCTTGGATTACTGCCAGTATCTGCTTAGCAGTCCGCTCAATTATACCCTGACTCATTTCGCAGATCACAGCGACCGGTTCACGCATGATATGCTCAACCGCTATCTGGGTGGGGATCGCGTCTCGCCGCGTGTGATCTGGAAAAACGTCAAACCCCACCTCACGTCGACCGCAAAGGGCGTAATTCTCTTTGATGACACGGTCTTAGATAAGCGCTATGCCAAAAAGATGGCTCTCGTGCGTCGGCAATACAGTGGCAATGCGAAGGGGGTCATCTCGGGGATCGGTGTGGTGACGTGTGTGTATGTCAATCCGATTCAAGATCGGTTTTGGCTGATTGACTATCGCATTTACGATCCGCAAGGGGATGGAAAAACCAAGTTAGACCACGTCAAAGAGATGTTGTCACTCTTGGTCTATCACAAAAAACTGCCTTTTGAGCGAGTGGTGATGGATACTTGGTATGCCACCAAAGCGGTCATGCTTCACATTGAGCACTTGCAAAAGACCTATTACTGTCCTATCAAAAAGAATCGCCTCGTGGACGATTCGTCAGGTGAAAACCCCTATCAACGGGTCGATGCCTTAACTTGGACAAAACGCGAACAGGCCACAGGAAAACGCATGAAACTCAGAGGGTTCCCTAAAAACCACAAGGTGAACGTATTCCGGGTCGCGTCTGCGACGAGACGCACGGCGTATATCGTAACCAACGACTTGACTCAAACCGACCCGTCAGTGGCACAAGCGGTGTGCCACTTGCGTTGGAAGATTGAGCAAGTTCACCGGGAAGCAAAACAGGTAACGGGGCTTGAAAAGTGTCAATGCCGATTGGCACGCATTGTGCGAAACCACATCGCGTGTGCCTTTCTCGTTTGGGGACGACTGACCCAAGTCGCCTATCAGACTGGACAAACCATCTATCAAGTCAAACATGGCTTATGGGAGGATTATTTGAGACAACAACTCAAAACACCGGCGATACCAATGACCCTGGCGTAAGTCCTATCTCCTAAGAAAGGCAACTTGCTGAACCCAAAGATACAAAAGGCATCCGGCCATCGCCGGATGCCTTTTGTTTTTTTTTCGCTCGCAAAACTTTAGTCGGCGAGTTGATATGTAACCGCCAATTTCAATTTTCGGCCTTTGGGGGTGTGCGTGAAGCCATCGTAGGCTTGCTCGACATTCGCCATTGGCGGCCTCTTGGCGAGCAAATTCACCCCCGAGAGTGCGAGGTTGAATTTCTTGGACAAGGTCCACAGAAAACTCACATCCCAAGTGATGAACGGGTCGATGGTGCTGAATAAGTCCCGAATGACTGGGTTGTCGTCCCTCGCCTTTGATCCGCGATCCTCGTAAGACGAAATGTAGTTTAGGTAACTCACGAGGCTGTAGTTTTTCCAGTGGTAGCCCGCCGATGCTTGGCCCTTCAACTTGGGAATGGAGGTCGCGATGGGGTTGCCGAAATTCAGGTAGCCGGCAGCGTCTGTCGCCCCTTGGAGCTCCAAGTCGCTATCGCGTAGCATGAGGGCCTTGGTGCGGTAGTTGAACGTATAGGTGGCGTCCAAACTCGTCGCCAAGTGCCCCGGTCCTGTCGGTATCCGAACGCCTAAGTGGACATCCAAACCCGAGGTCTTGACCCCCGGCCAATTGACGAGATCGATTCGCACCCGCTCGAGTGCATCAGCATCGCAGGTACCGGTGCCCACGCCGTCCGGGCAGACGATGAATTGCCTCACAGCGTCCTTTGTGTCTTCGGCCTCATAGAGGTCCACGATCTTACCGTAGGGCATGGCGCCGATCACATCGCTAAAATCGTAGCTCCAATAATCCAATGTCGCGTCAAAGCCCGCCTCGGTGGCCAGAGAGAGACCCGCGTTGTAGGTGAACGCCTGTTCGGGTTTGAGATCCGGGCTGCCGAAGCGATCCACCGCTTGATAGGCACCCGTTTGGTTGATCCATTCAAGTGTGGTCAGCGTGGTTTCATTGACATCGTCCAGCGAGGGCGTGCGAAACGTCGTTTGCACCGAGCCGCGCAAAAACAAAGAGTGGGTCTCGGATTGCGAGAGTTGCACACGCCAGCCGAATTTGGGATCGAAACTGCTCGCAAAATTGTGGAACTCGTAGTTCCCAGCTAGTTGCACGTCGAACCGCTCGCCCAAGCTCAGGGGAATTTCTCCGAAGAAGCGGTGTACGGTCTGATTTGCGGAATAGGGCCGATACACGTTCGTGAAGAGATAGGGGCCGAACTTGTCTTCCTCCGAGCAATTCGTATCGCCCACGACCGGGCAGGGGTTTTTGGTGACATCGGCCACATCGTCGGGGTCGCCGGTGGCATTGAGCCTGCGGAATTGATACCCCGCGGCATAACTCGCGTTGACCCAGACATTTTCGCTCAATGTCCCCGTCAATGTCGCATCGGCAACCAGCATATCCGCGGTGCTGGACAAACCGACTTCCTCGTTGAGCCATTGCCGCAATGCCTCACTGTTGGCGAGGTCGGCGCGGTACGATGGATTCCGCTCGGTCTCGAAATCTGCGCCGGGTTGTTGCGAATACTCGATGGCGTTGCTGAACGGGTTGTAATACATGCAGTTGCCCACGCCCGGGGCTGCGCCATTGAGCGCGCCGAGCCGCATCTTTGCGTCGTTCTCGCGGTCCGCGATCACGCCCACGCCGCAGTCCGGGCCGCCAAAGCCGCGGAAGGCGAGGAACATGCGTTCGGTGTACACGCCCGGATTGCTCAGGTAGCCCGAAGACCGGGAATAGGAGAGGCCCAAGTTGAAATGGGTCGCCTTGAAGTCGCCATCCGCAGAAGCGGCCACGCGCCAGGTGTTGGAATTGCGGCTCAAGAGGCGTTCGGGTCCCGAATTTCCGAACGGCCGCCCGTTGAAATACCAATTCTCGTCGCCGGCGCATTCCTCGGCGTAGTCGTGTTCACCTTCAACTTCCTCAAGATGGCTGTAGTCCTCGCGGCAAAAAGCCACCCGGCCCGGGTGGTTGGGCGCGACCTCCATGATGCGCGTGTCCGTAATGGGAAAGGGCGGGTAGGAAGGCGTCGTGTACCAGTTGGGAATCTCGGCCTGTGCCCACAACCCTTCGATGTGGTAATCGGTGCCATTGTCCAGCGAACCGTTGATCTCGGCAAACGCGCGGGTATGGCGCGTGCCTTCGATGAGGTTGTCCCAGGGCTGATAGCGGAAGCGGCAGGTCCACGATTCCTTGTGACCTCCGAACTCCTTACAGCGCGGCGCGTGGATGGTGGCAGTCCAGGGTTCGGGTGCTCCAACAGCGAAGGTGCCGGGGTTGCCCAGGCTCGACCACCCCATGCGCTGACCGGCCCCGTGCCAAGGCACCAGCAGGTAGTCGCGGTCTCGGGTTGCCAATTCTTGGCGGCCCAACCATTCCGCAGAAATAACGGCCTGGGAATTGCCGAGTTTTCCACCCCATATCGCGCCGATGTTCGCATCGCCTGCATTGGCAATGTGGTCATACGCGCCCGAAATTTCAAAACCATTGAAGTCCGCGCGGGTCAGGAAATTGGCGACGCCGGCCACGGCATCCGAGCCGTAGATGGCCGAGGCGCCTTCTTTGAGCACCTCGATGCGGTCGATGGCGATAGAGGGAATGGCATTGACATCGACAAAGCGCCCGCCGATCAAGCGCGCCGGCACATACACCTGACGCAGACCATTGATCAGCACCAGCGTCCGAGATGCCCCCAAACCGCGCAGGTTGACATTGGCCACGCTCTCCGCCACGGTGGCGGCTTGGTTGGAATTGTACCAACTGTTCCGCTCGCCGATCACGCCGTGGCTCGCACTGATGTTCTTGAAGAAATCGGTGGCTTGCGGCGACCCTTGTTCCTTCATTTTGTCGCGGCCCACCACGGCGACCGCATAGGTCAAACTGATGGGCGATTCCTTAAATGCCGTGCCGGTCACCACCACTTCGTCGAGAAAGAGCGCGGAAGGCGCCATCTGCAACGCGACCGTCGTCGTTTGCTCGGCGGTTACGGTCACGGTCTGTGTGATGCCCGTATAGCCGATCAAATCCGCCTTGAGTTCGTGCGTGCCGGGCGGCACATTTTGGATGTGAAACCGGCCTTCCTCGTCTGACATCGCGCCCACATTCAGCGCTTGGATGTAAAATTGCACAAATTCCAACTTCTCGCCACTCGCGGCATCGACCACTGTGCCCGCGATATGCCCGGTCGATTGCGCCCGAACAGGCAACGGTTGCGCGGCAAAGAGCAAGGCCGCAAAAAACAGAATCGAACTGCATTCACTCCAGCGTCTCATAAAATTCTCCTCGAAGATAAACCTCATTGTGAAAGGGGATGTGCGAAGTTCCTCTCATAGAAATTCCTTTCATTTGGCGGTCTCACCCGTACCTGACCCCCGTGGGAACGACATCTGTCTCTTTGCCCGCTCGCATCGCCAACGCCGTATTTAGCGTGCTCCACAAGTCGTGCTCGGCGCGATAGCCGAGCAGCGTTTGGGCCTTGGTCCGATCAAATTCAAAAAAATTCGGCGCGGGCATGGTCGCTTCTGCATAGCCCACGCTTAGGCGTTGGGCAATTTGGGGGACATCGTCTTCCCACACGACGAGCAAGCCGCCAAGGGTGAACGCTTCGCCTATTGCTCGGTCGTGTTCCAATGCCAAAGCCAGGCCGAGGGCAATATCGCGCACATCGGCCCACTCCTGCTTAAAACTCCTGCCATCGGGGCAACGGCTGATCAACACCCGCGCACCCTCTGCCCATGCTTTTTCGAGGGCCGCGCATTGGGCGCGTTGAGTCGGATTTTTCGCGCGGCGCAACCGGTCGAGCGCCGGTCTGAGGGCGCAAAATTTGGGAACGCCGTCTTCGGTCAAAAATTCACTCGGTTCAAAAATGGTCGCAAACCGACAGACCACGCACGGCAGGCCGTATTGCACGCTGTAATTCATCACCAATTCTTCGCCGATCCACTTGGTCAAAAAATACGGCATCGCATGGGTTCGGCTGACCATCGCCTCGGAAATCGGCTTCTCGAACAGGCGCCCCGCTTCCTCGACCTTCCAGTAGATGGCTTCTGTACACGCGTACACAAAACGCTGCAACTGGGGCACTTTCTCGCGCACGGCTTCGAGCAGATGCAGCGTGCCCAGCCCGTTGATCTGCAAATAGTCGATATTGCTGTGTGGGCTTGCAAAGGCCGCGGCCAGATGGTACACGGCATCCACGCCTTCAACCGCGCGCGACACGACCTCGAAATCGCGCAGGTCGCCCTCGACGACCTCCACCTCATCCACCCCTTTCCACTTGCCCGCCCGACTCGCATCGCCGGGATAGACAAAGCCGCGGATGTCGTGGCCTTGATCGAGCAGGCGTTTGACCAGATTGCCCCCCACCCTGCCGTGTGATCCCGTGACGAGAATTTTCATGGCATTCCTCATTTTTGCGTGACAAACGCTCGGTAAATGGCGACGAGGGCGCGGTCGAGATCGGCCTCTTTGACGCCCACGATAATATTGATTTCCGAAGCCCCTTGATCGATCACCCGCACATTGACCCCGGCATCGGCCAGTGCGGAAAACAACCGCGCTGCAATGCCCACCCGATGCGCCATGCCCTCGCCGACCGTGGCGATCAGCGCGAGGCCGCGAATGAGTTCAACGCGGTCCGGTTCGAGGATGCGCTGAATGTCTTCCACGAGGAGCTCGCCTTTGTGCGCCAACTGTTCATCTTGGATAATGACCGACATCGTATCGATGCCTGAAGGCGTGTGGTCGTAGCTGATCCCGTGCCGCGCGACCACCTCTAAAACCCGTTGCCCAAATCCCCTCGTCTGATTCATCATGGCTTTTTCGATAAAGAGCATGCTAAAATTGGGCCTGCCCGCCACGCCGGCGATCATGCGATCTGCGCGCGCTCGGCGCGGTACGATTCGCGTGCCCGCGTCATCGGGGCGATTGGTATTGAGGATGTGAACCGGGATTTCAGCCGAGCGCACCGGAAACATGGCTTCGTCGTGAAAAACATCGGCGCCCATATAGGCCAATTCGCGCATCTCGCGGTAGGTAATTTCCTCGACGGGCAAGGGATCGCTCACCATGCGCGGGTCCGCCATGAGCAACCCAGAGACATCGGTCCAGTTTTCGTACACCGACGCGCCCACTGCACGGGCCACAATCGCGCCGGTAATATCCGACCCGCCGCGCGAAAATGTCGCGATCTCGCCCTCGGCATCTGCGCCGTAAAACCCGGGAATCACGTAGCGGCGATCCTCGGCCAATCGCGCCCGCAACCGGGCATGAGACGCATCGCTGTCAAAACGCCCATCCGAGCGGAAGAGAATCACCTCTGCGGGATCGACAAACGCGGCACCCAAGACCTCGGCCAAAACGCGCCCACTCAGATATTCGCCGCGAGAGGCCACGCAATCGCGGCCCGCGCCTTCTTTGATCAGGCGGCCGATTTCATCGAGCAAGCCATCCATATCGAGCGACAACCCGAGCGCGGTTGCGAGGTCTAAAAATCGCGTGCGGATTTTGTCAAACGCCTCGGAAAAGTCGATGTTTTGCCGCGCGAGTTCGTGGCACAAATAGAGCAAATCGGTAATTTTTGTATCGCCATCGGACCGCTTGCCGGGCGCGGACGGAACGACAAACCGCCGCCGGTCGTCGCTCTGCACTATCGACACCACCTTCTCGATCTGCTCGGCATCGGCAACCGATGACCCGCCAAATTTGCAAACGATTTTTTTCATAAAAACGCGAGGTAAGTGTAGCGTGCAAAGTGGACTGACAACTGACAATGCGAATTAAGAGTAGAAAGCGAGCAGGAAGCAAGCCGAGACCAATCGCCCAAAGACATGGACGAGTCATCCATTACCGAATCGCCTTTTAGAACTCGTCCTAAAACAAACGATAGATGTTCTTCCCCTTCCTCGTAGGACCTATCCCCCCGGCCCCCTTTCCTACAAGGAAAGGGGGAGCGCATGGTTTTTTGAAGGTTTGTCTCCCTGGCTGTTCTGATGGCTTTGAGCAAATAGATCACGCCATGGAAACCCAAACCCCTCGCACAACCTCTCGCCATTCCCCCCTTCCTGTGAGGAAGGGGGGCCAGGGGGGTAGGTCCCAATAAATGGATGCAACGCTTTATTCGCATTGACCACTGACCACTTCTATGACGCCATCTTTGCGCGTTGTTGGCGCGATTCTTTGAGCAACTTCCGCGCCTCGTCCATCTTCTCGTCGATATTCACGGCCTCGTTGAGGGCTTTGATCGCCTTGTCGAGATCCGCTACATCCTTTGAATTTTCATAGATATACCTATGGCACAAGCCGATGACGTGATAGGCGCGGGCGCGAGCATTATCCGACAAAAATTCGTAGCTCAGGGCCTCGTTTGCCAGCGCGATGCCCCGTTGGAGATCCGATGGTTTGCCCTGCCAAAATACGCAATACGCCGCGTACACTTTGGCGCGTGAAATCACGTCTTTGCCCGAGGCATACGCCAAGCCCCGGTTGATCACCGCCAACGCATGGTCGTAATCCCGGAACGCTTGGGCGATCAGCATTTCCGTGACATTCAGCGCGTCCTTGCACAACTGATCCTGCCATTCGCGGTTCGACGGGATGGGCCGAAAATCATAGCGCGACCACATGCTGTCCTGTTTCGCCCAGATCGACAAGCTGTGATCTTTTGTCGATTCCATCTCCATTCTCACTGCCAAGAGCGTGCTCAAGTACAGTTGGTTGCTGTAATTCGTGCCGAGTTTTTTCAGCGCGGCAAAATAATCGGGCGCGATTTCGACCACCGCCTCGTAAAAGACCTGCGTGCTGTCTTGGGAAATGCTATCTCTGTCCGCCAAGCGCGTCTGTGCCTGTTCGAGCATGGCCCGACGCGACTGCGCTACGCGCGCTGCTTGCGTACTTGGGAATTGCGCCGCGATCTCGCCATACCGCGCAATGGCCTGCGGCAAATCCGCCAATTCCTCTTCCAAATCCCGCGCAGAAGCCAGGGCGCGTTGGGCGTCGCTTTCCCGCGCATCCCGTTGCTCCCCACATCCAATCGCGCCAATCAACAATGCGCCGAAGACAAAACATTTCAACTTCATGGATTCCTCACGTAAAAAATAAAATGTCAACACGACCTAATCACTCGATATCCGCGCGCACCTGCATATCATCTCGCAGCTTGTTTTTTATGCGCGCCAACAAGCGGCGGTTAAATTCTTGTGCCGTGTGGTAGCCCTGAATTTTGAGTTGGTAATTCAGGGCTATCGTTTCGGCGATCACCGTGATATTTTTTCCCGGATAGATCGGCACGGTCACCTGCGGCACCTCGACGTCGAGAATCGACACCCAGTCCTCGTCGAGGCCGATGCGGTCATACGCCGCGGAGTCATCCCATTTGATGAGCTTGACGACCACCTCCACGCGCTTTTGCATGCGAACCGCGCGCACCCCAAACATGTTGCGGACATTCAAAATGCCCAAGCCGCGGATTTCCATGTGATCGCGCAGGGTATCGCCGCTGCTGCCCACGATCAGGCCCTGCACCTTGCGCGACACGATCACCACATCGTCGGCGACCAAGCGGTGACCGCGCTCGACCAAATCCACGGAGATCTCGCTTTTGCCAATCCCACTCTCGCCGACGAACAACAGCCCAATACCGTACACGTCGACCAGGGAACCGTGAATGGCCGTGCGCGGGGCAAACACATCGTCGAGATAATAAGACAAGAGGTGGGCGAACTTGGTGGTGGCAAACGGCGTGGTCAACAGGGGAATATCGCGGGCATTGGACAAGGCGATCATCTCGGGCATCACCTCGTTGTCGTCTGTGATCACCACGCAGGGAATTTCAAACTGAAAAATGGTTTCGAGGGTTTTGCGCTGCTCATCCTGCTCGAGACTCGCCAAATACAGCATCTCCGTGTTGCCCATCACCTGAACCCGGTCAAACGTAAAAAGCCCGAGAAAGCCCGCGAGTGCGAGACCGGGCCGATGCACATCGCTCGTCGAGAGCGTATTGCCGACCCCGCCTTGCCCTGCGACGAGGGTCAGCGCGAGTTGGTCGCCGTACTCTTTGACCAGCTTGCCAACCGAAATTTGTGGCATGGCGTATGCCTCACTTTAAGCCCTTAAACCGCGGCGGGACGCGGTTTTCTGCGGCGGTCGTGCAACTTCTTCAACTGACGCACCATCTTCTTGCCGGCCGCATCGATGGCGGGATAGAGTTTGATGCCCTCGTCCGACGCTTTGAGGGTGTGCTTATGGACATTGACGATCATATCCACGCGAAAGGCATGCTCTTCTTTGGTGATGGTGACGTGGCAATCCAGCACCGGATTGTAAAACCGCTCGAACCGCGCCACCGCCGCTTTGATATGGCCGCGAGTCGCGTCCGAAACTTGGTAGTGATGTCCTGAAATGACCGTTTGCATGGCATCCTCCTCAACTGTGGGATGGGGATGATTCAGCGGGAAAATACTTGACCATCTTCACCAACGTGCCCGTTTGCGAGGGCCTGAGATCCACTTCGTCCATAAAGGCGCGCATCATCAAAAGCCCGCGCCCGGAATCGCGCATCAAATTTTCCGGCGCACACGGATCTCGCGTCGCACCCGGATCGAAGCCCCGCCCCTCGTCTCGCACCCAAACCGTGAGGGACGCGGGTTGGACATCGATCTTGAGATGCACTTGCCGAGACGCATCTTCGCCATTGCCGTGGTCAATCGCGTTGTTCAACGCCTCCATGACCGCGACCATCAAGTCGCCGCGCTCGTCTTCTGAAACGCCCGCGATCCGAATGGCCGATTCGACCACATCGGCAAATGCGTCGAGATGCTCGTACAAACTCGGCGCGCTGTGCGTCAACACCTGCATGGGAACGCCACCTCTCGTTATGCTGAAGCAGGCGAGCACGGGGCCTGCGTTGGAACGCTTTAACCGCGTAGGACATGCCTCTCATCCGCGTTCTGATGGGTTTGTTTGGGGGTGCTTTTCGCCTTTCCCGTCTGCCCGGTCGCGTCTTAACCACCCGCGAATATAAGCCTTATGTTCCGGACTGTCAAGGGCGGGGGGCGGGCACTTCTGCCTTGACTCTGTGCGCGGAAAAAAGTATAATCCACCGCACTCAAGACGCCGCCATTTCTCCCAACGAGCAGGTGTTTCATGGCTTTTATTTTGAGCTTAATCGCGGGTTTTGGCACATTTTTTTTTGGACGCGAACTCTTTCGGCGAACCCCGCCCTATCCCTTGCTAGACAGCTTGCGACTGGGCAGGTTGCATTACCTGATCGTGGGGGTTCTCGTCGGGCTGTTTTTCCCCAAAGCCGACGCACTGTTCCAACCGTTTGACCTGGTGCGGTCGAATTGCATCGGCGCGATTCTCCTGTGGGTCGGCCTGCAAACCGGGCTGTCGGCGAACCTCCAACACCTGCGAAATGCCGGGCTTTCGGGGATCTACGCGCAAGTGGCCGGCGCGCTCGC
Organism: Candidatus Latescibacterota bacterium; assembly: GCA_965204745.1. GTDB lineage: Bacteria > Latescibacterota > UBA2968 > UBA2968 > UBA2968 > VXRD01. The sequence goes on along the minus strand of OZ242010.1, from coordinate 4,516,826 downwards.
CACGGGCGGGTTTGCGATTCTCGCGGTCCTGGCCAGCGACGAGACCCTGTACCGCGACTTGGGCTTGGTGCAAAATTTGCCCATCGCCGCCGTCCTGCTCGCCAGCTTTGCCCTTGCCACGCGCTTGCCCGCGCCTTTTTTTCAGTGGCCCAACCGCGGCCTTCCCCACCGGATTTCGGGCCAAGACCTTCCCCTTAGCAACATCGCCGCGATGGTCATATTGTGCGTCGCGTTTCCCCTGACCGCAGCGCAACCCATCTTTTCGTTTGGCAACCAGACCTTCATAGGCCCGATGGGGATGGCGTTGCTCATGCTCGGCTTGGGGGTCGCAGGGGGCGTCGCGCTCGATTTTTCGTTTCGCAGCCACCGCACCGGGTCCCGCGCCATGAGCCTGGTGATGGGCATCGCGATCGCCCTGTTTGGCTTGTCCCAAGCCCCGGGCCTGCCCGCGCTCGGCGTGGGCTTTCTCGCGGGGGCGTGGCTGATCAACGCCACCGTGGCCAAGCGCGAGGTCGCGGAATTTACCGCGCGCGCGAATGACGTGATAGAGCCGATCTTTTTCGCGCTGCTCGGCACGCTCATCGGGGAATTTGTCAACGGGCCATTTTTCGCCTGGTCCCCGCTTTTGCCGCTCGCGTTCACCATGTTGCTCGTGCGCGGCATGGGCCGCACCATTGGGTTCGCGTTCTCGCAAAACCTCTGGGAAATCCCGCGCACTGGGCGCGACTTATTCGCCATCAGTTGGCATCCCCAAGGTACCCTGGCCGTGGCGTTGGCCGCGCAAGCCGTGTACCTCCTCGAATTTCAGCACAATGCGTTCATGACGGGCCTGGTGATGGCCGCGTTCCTCAGCCAACTCGTCCTGGTTCCGCCCACAAATTCACCGCAATCCCACGCATAAGGCGATTCCCATGCGTCTGCTGTGCATCACACTCGGTATTGGCATCGCAATTTGGCTGCTCCCCTCGCCGCCGCTCATGGCGCTCGTGGGCTTTTTGATGACGGCCGCGATGGTGGGCGCACGCTTGGGCAACCGCGCCAAATTGCCCAGCGTGATGGGCGTGATCGCCGCGGGCCTCGCACTGGGTTACGCGCCCATCATAACCCCTGAAAACCATCAAAATTTGCAGCCCTTTGCCGATGTGGCCCTGGCATGGGTCGGCCTTTACTTGGGCACGCCGATCTCCCGCCCCCTGTTTGCCAATCCGCGCTTGCTCGCGGGCGGTCTCTGCCTGTATCTCGCGCCCGTGCTGACCGCGTTTCTCGCGCTCATCTTCTTTGACCTGCCCTGGCTCTCCGCAGTACAACTCGCCATCTTGTCCGGCATTTCTGCCCCGGTATTTTTGGAACGCGCCGAACACACCTTGCGAGACACCTGGCCCCTGTCGTTGCTCGTCGCGACCATGGGGCTGTTTTTGTTCTCGCTCGTCGATCTGGGGGATGCGATCTGGAACAATCGCGTTTCGCCAGACCGCGCGGCAGACATCGCCTTGGCCGTTCTGATCGGGCTTGTCGGCATTGAATTGTCCCACCACTGGCTGCGGCAGATCCGCACGCCCACCGGGCAATTTACGAGTTGGCTCGGCCTCGCGTTCCCGATCGCCTTGGCCTCGTGGCATCTGGGCGTTCCGCCCCTGTTTTTGGCTTGGACCGCGGGCCTCGCCTTGTCCTGCCGAACCAAACGCGGCTTGAGGCCGCGCGCGCGTCTGCCCAAAGCCGAAGTCCTCATCGGCTTTGCTCTGGCGCACTATGTCAGCGGTTTTGCGTGGCCCATCCCCCCTGTTCCCCCCCACTTTTTCGCGCTGATTGCGGCGATGGTTTTGGGCAAAATTGCAGGGGGTCTGCTGTCGCGCCGCTTCGCCGCGCAATCCGTGCGCGCCTGGTTGCCGCTCCTGCCGCAGGGCCTCCTCGCGATGGTCTGCCTCGAATCCATTGCTCCCGCAGCAGTCCCCCTGTACTTCTTATGCACGGGGGTTGGCCTGTCCTTCCTCTACCTGCTGACCGACCCGGTCATTCAAAAAATAAAAAACGGCCGCCTCCGGGCGCGCACGCCCCGGACACAAGCCGTTTGAATTGTCCCGCCGTTGTTATTTTGCAAAACCGACCACGGAAAAAACCTGCTGGATAAACCGCTCTGACGCGCCGTGCGCGGCGTGGTTGCCGCGCCTTCCCACCTCGACCGTATAGCGAAACCGCCCGCTGTTTTTTACAAACGGCAATGCAAAGCCAAAGCTGGCCCCCCATTCGCCGATCTGCTCGCCGGATGTCGTCGGAAAATACAGGGATCGGTAATGCACGCCCGCGCAGAGTTCAAAGCGGCGGCTCCGCACCAGCGGGTCCGGGCTTCCCGCGCGCCACAACATCCCCGCGCTGATATCCCAAGTATCGAACCGCCCGCTACCAGTCGCGGCCCACAACCCCCGCGACACATCGACCGATGCCAGCCAGCGATAGCCCGCAAAATAGGTGATGCCCGCGCCAAATTCCCGGGGCAGTTCCACGTCGCTCTCGGTCGTGACCTCGCGGGCTAGGTTTTGATCCACAAAGCGATTTTTTTGGATCTGACGCTGTCTGATAGTGCCTCCGATATCGACAGTCGCGCCCAGGCTCCAGCGCGGCGTGGGCATGGCGATGACGCCAAGTGATGGCGACCATCCGCGGTGCGTGCGCGTGATTTCGTCCCGGGAAAAAAACACATCATCGCGGTCAAAATTCTTCAACCAAGACTCGTTCAACGTGCCCATCGCCACCCAATTGACGCGCCCGCCCACCAAAAACTTGCGCCCGAACCGATGCCCAAGCCCGAAGGAAATCGCTTGGATGCCCCCGGTCGCTTCCACCTCCAACCGATACGCCAAATCACCCGTGCCGCGATCTGTAACCGCGCCGAAATCCATATCGGTAAGCGGCTCGAGGCCAATGCCCAAAACCGGCCCGCGCCCCATCGGCAGCACGACTTGAAACGCCCCCACATCGCCGTCATTGACAGCGCGGTCCCCGGTCAAAAACCGGTGTTGCACCCCAAATTGCACACTCGCCGCGGCCCTCAAAAAAGACGCCAACAGCGCGGGGTTGTGCGAGGAAAAATTGAGGCCATCGGCGAGCGAGCGGCCCGCGCCGCCCATACTGCGCGACCGCGCATCCACGCGCCTGACCGGATCGCCAATGCCAGAAAAAGAAAAAATCGTCTTCGCCTGCGCCGGCAACACCAGCGCGAGCGCGAGACCCAAAGCGAGCAAGATTCGCATCATATTACAATTCCGGAGGTGTGGAGTAGATGAGGTCCAAACGCACGTCTTTCAAAACGAGCCACCTGATGAGCGGGGGCGAAGTTATGGGCACCCCCAATATCGACGTGGTAAAATCGAGCGGCGACAATGCCAAGCCCTGATTCTCCCGCACGCCCGATACCCACTCCTGAATCAGGGTTTGGTTGAAGGTATAAGTCGCGGTTGTCGGTTCGGCTTCTATGTCCGTATGATACGCTGTGAACGCGGTGTCGCGCGCGCCTTCTGAAAACGTCAGGCGATAGATGCCAAAGGGCAAAGACGAAAAATAGGAGCGATCCAGATCCATCGCAAACCGCAATTTGGCCGAATTGATGGTCGCGCCCGGGGGAATCTCCGCGGGCAGGTCAAAATGCAGGATGCTACCGTAAAACAAGCCTTCGGAGAGAATCAGCAAATCCTCCGGCGGCCCGCCATCGACCCGCGCATTCCAATAGGTATCCGCATCGACTTGAACCACCTCGCGCTCGGACACCTCGCCCACCCGATACACCACTTCCAAGGTGGGATGGGCCGAATCAGCGGACGTGGCTTCGCGTGCAAAGAGATCGAGCAAAAACTCCGCCGCGCCCTCGGGTTGCAATAGGAGTTCCACAGTCGGCAGATTGGGTTCTGCCCGTCGCGCATCCTCCAAGACCGACACCGGCAACGCGATCTGCACGCGGTTTTCGAGCACCTGCGTTACCGCGCCGGCAATGGGCGTCGCCAGCACCTCGGTCTCGGTCAGGGAGAGCGTATCGACAAAAGTTTGGAGTTCTTCCCACGGCGAATCGGGTATCAGCGCGGCAAGAGACGCATTTTCGACCAGGCGCGAGGCCCGAATGCCCAAGTTGACACGCAGGGAATCGAGCGTCAACTCCGTTGCTGTGCCGCCCGCATTTTCAGCCCATGTGCCGATAGGCACGGTGAAACGCAACAGGCTCCGCAACAAAAACCCATTCATCTGCCCGACCAGCAATTCCTCTCGTTCCCCCATGCGAATGGGGAAAAATCGCATCTGAAAGGATCGGGACAACGCGGGCCGCAGCGGAATATCGGACACTGCGACCGCATCCCCTGCATCGCGCCCAACCAAGGCCCCGCCCGCTGGATTGCGCTTCTCGGTACTGCACCCGCCGAGCAATGCGGCGAGCGCGAAAATCAATAGAAATCGTTTTTTCATCATATCGTCAACCCGATCAATTGAAGGGCGAGAGGAAAGATGGGATTTTAGCCACAAAAGGCACAAAAGGCACAAAAGGCGATAGCCCGTTCAAAGGCACGAGCGGTTTATCGAGAAAATCAAGCCCTGACGTTCCGCAGTTCAAAGCAGGCATCCCAACAAGTGCCATCGCAAAACACCCTCCGATCAAGCCATCACGCACAGCGCGCAAGGCCGTCTCGCAACCAACGCCCATCTTGCAACCCACCTTGCAGGCTGGCGTATATCGTTCTGTTACAAAAGCGCTTTGCGCTGTGCAAGCCCCTCGGCGTTTGAGAGCGGCATTTTTGAACTGCTAGGGCAGTTGTACCCCGCTCGCTTACTTTTTTTTGCTGTTGAAAAAAAGTAAGTCGCCGAAGGCATCGGAGGCAACCAACGAGGCTTTAGGACCAAACGCTTGAGGCAAGCAATGTCTGTTCCTCATTCATCTCTGATGTGAGGCAGGATGCGGACAATATAAAATCAAATTTGGTATAAGATATAAGAGAGGCTATGCCCTCCACTCTGCACTCGCCTTACACGCCTCAAGGCGTCAAATGGTTCGCTATGTACAACGCGAAATCGCGCGTTGGATGCCGGGCAAAAAGAACGCCTCGCACACGCGATCCCAACTCATGTGCGCGGCCAGTGCATAGCCTGCGTGCAATCGCGCCTCGCGTTCCTCGTCGGACGTGGGCAACGCGCTCGCGATCTCCCGTGCGACTTTTCGCGCCACTTTGCCCTCTTGAAGCTGGCGTTCATGTCCCCCGATAGCGCGGGCATCGCCATCTAGCGCGACATCTGCCGTATAATCCGCCACGAGGACGTGATCCGCAATATTTTTGCTCGCGATGCGATCCAAAAATCCGCAACACCCGCACGCGCTGCTCGGCACGCACAACGCGCCAAAGGTCAGGGGCTCGAGCACCGCAATGCCAAACGGCTCGTAAATCGACTGCCCAAATTCGACATCCGTGCCCTGGCGCAAATCCGCAAAGGCCATCCCGCGGGGCATGCGCTGCCCGCAACTCGCCCTATCCCATCCAAATTGATTGACCAGAACGGCCCGCACGGCTGTTGCCTCTCGGTTAAACGCCTCGATATCCGCCCAGATATCCACCTCGCTCGCGACCAAGTCAGGATGCCCTTTGCGGTGGACGACCGGCCACCCGTATTCGGCTTCCATGGTTTCCACATCGCGCAACTCGCGCGGCCCGGCCGCGGTCGTCAGCACGAAAAACACCCCGGTCTGGCCCTTGTCCTGCAACAGGTTATCGAGGTGCGTCAACACGAGCAAATCGCGCCACAGTCCCTTGCTGATCACGGGCCTTGTGACGTGCGTCATCACCACATCCGGCGCGTACCCGAGCAAGTTTTGCGCGTATTGCAACAGGCGCGAGCGCGAGCGCGATTTTTCTGCGTGGGAAATTCGCCCGGCGGGAATGCCGTTGTACACCAAGTCGATGTGCCGATCTCCAAATCCCATCAAGCGCAGTTCGTCGAGCGTGGGATCGCCCACGGCGAAGATCCCATCGCAGTGCGATGCCAGTTGCACCAGCGCGTGCCGGTAATAATCGGACTGATCGCCAAACAAATCCGCGACGGTTTCGCCCTGTGATAATGCGCGTGCCAGCGCATTGTAAAACATGACATCGTGCCCGGGGTGGCTCTCCACAATCCCGCGCATGGCCGCCACCTCGTGCGCGTAAAAAACGGTTCGAAAGCGCGGGTCGTCCTCCATGATCGCCTTGAGTGCGACGGGCATGCCCATATACTCGTGCGCGAGCACAATATGCGGCCCGGGCGCGGCGCCGATCAAATCGGAAACCGCTTCGTAGGCCACTTCGGCGATATCGACATACAGCGCGTAATCCGCGACCGAATCGTATCGGTCAGACGTCAGGCCAAAGTGCCGGTAGAGATTGTATTTGAAATTGCGCGACCGCCGCGGGTTAATGTCTGCGGCATCCACGAGCAACACATCGGCCTCTGCCCCATCTGCGAATTGCCGCGTCCCGTACACGAGATTGACATTGTAGCGCTCGGCTATGTGGTCGAGCGCGTTGGCATGCGGGGTATTTTGCACCCCGGAAATCGTCGAGAACCGCACTTCGCCGCTCGCCGCGAGGAGGTCTTCATCGTCGAGGTGCAACAGAGGGCCTACGAGAAAGGATCGCGTCACGGCTTTTTGATACACCGCCGAGGTGATCAACCCCTCGAGCACAGTGCCGATCCCCCCGGCTTTTTGAATGGCCTCATGCGTCGCGTGAATAATCGTGTAGTCCATAGCGATTTCTCAAGAGTACGCCACGGTCGGCATCTCGATGTACCGGTCGGGTTCTTCTCGCTTATTTTGAATGGAAAAGAAGCGGCGTTCGATTTCCTTGAGCACGGCAGCATCGTAGTAGATCATGCCGCAGTGAAGGCAGATTTCGACCGGCGTGTTGGGCACCAATAGGTATTGATCTCGGTGCCTATAAAGATAGTCAATGCGTCGCTCTTCGCAACGTTCACTCCCGCAGAAGTTGCACTTGGCGTTCTTCATGGCGTTGCCTTCCTCGGGATTCATATCTCTACGCGCATCAATGCACTTTATCGATCACAATATCCACATCCACAGCGCCGGGCGCGACCGGGTTGTGCGCGTGGATGCCTTCGAGGTCGCCGGTCGTCGCGCCACCGACGCGGCCGTCCGCGTCAATTTTGGCGGAAACGTACAGCGCGTCAATCTCATCCCAGTTGATCTCTATCATCGCGTCGCTTTGCATCAGCGCGTAATCGTGCGGGAATGCGGGAATGTCGAGCCGTTTCACGGCCAAGGGCGGGCCGCCCACCGGGGCAGGACGCGCAATGATAAACAGCGCGGCATCGCGTCCAATACGTGCGTCAAAGCCCTCGGCCAATCGAATCGTCCCGGAAACCACAAGGGCAGACTCGGTCGGCGGCTTTGGCGCAGGAGACTCGGAACCAGACGGCGGCTTTGGCGGCGGATGCGCCCCTTCTTCGTAGTGCTGGCTACAAGACATCAGCACGACTATCAGACTGCAAACGACTCTAAGAAATTGTCTTGAAACGAAATGTGACCCCTCCCCCGGCCCCTCCCCGAGACGGGGAGGGGAGACGTTCTTCCCCTTTTCCTCGTAGGCACAGGCGTAGCCTACAACGAAGCGTAGCGCGTAACGGGTCCGAATAAAATTACCCATTGATCTCTTCCTCGAACATCGTCAAAATCCGCGGCTCGGCATGTGTAATCGCCACCACATGCTCAAAATGCGCCGAGGGCAACCCATCGGCAGTAGATGCGGTCCAGCCATCATCGGCGACCACCACATCGTGCGTGCCCAAATTGACCATTGGCTCAATCGCGAGCACCATCCCCTTTCGCAATCGCGGGTCCCGATCCAGCGGCAGGTAATTGGGCACTGCGGGGTCTTCGTGCAACCTGCGCCCGATGCCGTGCCCGACGAACTGCCGCACCACGGAAAACCCGAATCGCTCGACCCAGCGTTGCACCGCGCCGCAAATATCGCTCAGGCGCCGCCCGGCGACCGCTTGTTCAATGCCCTTGAACAATGCCTCGCGCGTCACCTCGAGCAATTCCTTTTCCCGGTCGGAAATCTCGCCGACAACGCGCGTAATGGCCTGATCCCCGTAGTACCCGCGCAGTTTCGCGCCGACATCGATGCTGACGATATCGCCATCCATCAACCTGCGATTGCCGGGAATCCCGTGTACCACCTGCTCGTTGATCGAAATGCAGGTCGCGGCCGGATACGCGACCTCACACTCGTTCAACCGATAGCCCTTAAACGCGGGTTCTGCGCTGTGGGCGCGGATCACTTTTTCGGCCACCTCGTCCAATTCCCTCGTCGTTATCCCCGGTTGAATCAGCGGTTTGAGCACGCGATGCACCATGCCCACGACCCGGTTGGCTTCGACCATCAACTCCAATTCTCGATCTTTTCGCAATGCAATCACAAGGTGCTCCATTAACGCGATTCGCCAAAATGAGAAGCAAAAATGAGGAAATCCCAAAAATCGATGGGGCCATCCCCGTTGAAATCCGCTCTGAGTTCGTACGCCGCGTCCGTGTGCAACCGCCCATAGCTATCGGCAAAGCGCACAAAATCGGCAAACGCAACGCGCCCATCGCCATCGAGATCGCCCACGAGATCGGTCGCGGTGCTACCCCCGGTGGCTAGGGTGTAAGCCACGCGCCGCCGCGTCCCGGAAAGCGAAGTCTCCATCGCCACAAACACCACCTCGTCAAACCGACTCGCATCCGGAATCACCACCGTCGTTCCACGCGGCCACAGCAGTTCCACGCCGGATTGTGAAATCAGCAACACCAACAGGGTCCATTCCCCGGCTGCGTCCAACGCGAACGTCCCGCGAAGCCCGCCCGCGACGCTTGACGTCGGCACGGAAATGTAGGTCGTCCCCAAGTGATCCACAGCCGCAGACCCGTCGCGATATCCGCCCGTTCCCAGGAAAACATCGGCGTGCTCAATGGTCGGTAACTCCCTCGCCTCCGTGTAATATCCGTCCCTCGCGTGTGTGCCGGTCAAATAATTCCACGCGGAAAACCGCGGCATCACTTGGGCGAAACCCCCCAAGGGCATGGCCTCGTCAATCAGCGACAAGCGATAGGTGCTCGGGTCGCGCGCTCGGAGGTGTGCCCAAACATTTTTTATCGCATCCGCGCCGTAGATCTGCTCGACGTGGTGCGCGAAAATGGACGCGCCAAATTCACGGAGGTCGGCATCCGAGTCCAATGACGCTTCGGGCGTATCGTAAAAACACGAATAAACACTCGGACAGCGCATATACTGATAAAAATCATCGACGTCGGGATAGGCCACATCCTCCATCCACGTGGCCGTGAGTTCCTGCCACCACGCCGCGCCATAGTCGGCGTAATACGCAAATTGAATCGCGTGAAAAAACTCGTGCGCCGCGGTCACGCGCAAGCCATCCACGCCGCGCGAAGCGTAAATATTATCCCTAAAATCATTGTCGATTTCCATATAACTCGGGGTGATCGTTTCCGGGTAGGCTATCGGATAGGTAAAGCCATAAGCGCCCTGGCGAGCGAGATTTTTGATGTAAATATCGTACACGCCATCGCCATCGGACGGCGGCGGATCGTAGCCCATCTGGTCGATTTGCAAATCCCATACGGCCTCAAACGTGCGGGCGGCCTCATCCACGTAATCCGGCACCCCATTGCTGTCTGCGTCCGTGGGATCGACCGCGTCGATCCCCGTGGTATTGTAGTGAATTTTGAAATGACCTTCCGACGACAGGATCGACTCCCTCAAAACGGGCCGCTGCAGGAGAAATGCAAACGCCTCTTTGGCCGATGCCGGCAAGCGGTCCCAATTCGCCCGCAAGCCCAGCAGTGCAGATGTGCCGCAAACCGCTCTGTCCAAGCGAAACTCGCTGTCGACGGGCAAGACCTCGGGATAGAAATGCGCGCAGGCGCGACAGTACACGTCGTGCAACGCGCTTCCCGGCACAAAATCGGGTGGAACTTGTGCCTGTGCGAATCCGGCAAAAAATAAAATCGCCGCCGACAAAACCACAACTCGGCTCATGCTTCCTCCGCAGGCGAAACATAGATGTGCTCGGCCACTTCGAGACCGAGGGAATGCGCGGCCTCGCCATCGACCACAATGTCCATCGGCCCATTAAACGGCGCGCGCTCGACGACTTGAATTTCGACATTGGGCCGAATGCCCATCGCGGCCATATAGCGCAGCATTTCCGCGCTTTGGTCGCTCACTTGCATCACGCGCACCCGTTCGCCGGGCGCGATCTCTGACAAACTCAGATAATCCCCGTACTCGATGGACCCGTCCTTGCTCGGAATGGGCGCGCCGTGCGGATCAACCGTGGGATAGCCCAAGGCGCGGTCGATTTTATCCTCAAATTCCTCGGAAATGACGTGTTCCAACCGATCCGCCTCTGCGTCGACCTTGTCTAAATCAAAGCCGAGCACTTCGGACAAATAGAGCTCGAGCAAGCGGTGGTGGCGGATGACCTCGAGGGCGATGCGCTCGCCCGTGGGCGTGAGCGCGACGCCCTGATACGGCGTGTGGTTCACCAGCTTTATGGACGCGAGTTTCTTGAGCATATTGGTTACAGACGCGGGCGCGACCGACAGGGTCTCGGCGATCAGCGAGGTCGTCACAGACGCGACCGGATTTTGCCCATGCGTCAGTTTGTAAATGGTTTTCAAATAATCCTGTGACGATTGGCTGATCATGTCTCGCTCCCATATTTCAGGGTCTCTGTCTATTTTTTGCGGGAGTTTGGTGGCTCTCTCAAAAGCCCGTTGGAGAAGTTGGGTCATCGGTTTTTGCTCCTCGTTCTTAGAGGCGGCGTTCAACTCGCTCGAAAGTAAGACAAACCCCGCGCAGAGGCAAGCATATCATCGCGCGTCGGGAATGCGCTTGCCCTGTGGGTCGATAGCGACATCGGGCAGGGCCGCGCGGATTTCGCGTTGGAGGTGGTCGTCCGTGATGTGTTCGAGCGCGTCTGCGGGATCGTGGACGTGATCCGGCGGCAGTCCCAGCCGGTTGAGATAGGCTTCCCAAAGCCTGTGATTGCGGAGCAACTCGGTCGCGCGTGCGATCCCTTGTTCCGCGAGGGCGAACCGCCCGTTTTCCCGCACGATCAGCCCTTGCCACATCAAGGACCGAAGCGCGATGCCGGAAAGTCGGGGTGTGGCTAAGTCAACCAAATCGCCCCGGCCGAGCGCGGAGACGGCTCGGGATTCGCGCTCCCGGAGCAATTTGAGCAAAACGTGATCGCGTGCCACGCGAATGGAAAGGCGCGCCCGCCGCACAAACCGCCCCAACAGGCCATAGCGCGGCGCGACCAGGAGGGACGCCGCGAAGATGGCCCCCATCGCCACGACCATCGCGCCGGCAATGGAACTGTTCCACGCGCCGGCGAGAAAATACCCCGCGACAGCAGACCCCACGCCCATCAGCGCGGAGAGGATCAAAATGACCTTCAACCTATCGCTCCACAAATAGGCCGATGCGCCGGGCACGATCAGCATCGCCACCACGAGAATCGCGCCCACGGACTCGAATGCGGCCACAGTCGTCACGGAGACGGCCCCCATCAAAACGTAGTGCATCAGCGCGGCACTGATGCCCACGGAAACCGCCATTTCCGGGTCGAAAGACGCGATCAACAACTCTTTGTAAAACACCACCACGATCAGCAAATCGAGCGCGAAAACCACGCCGAGGATCCACACCGGGCGCGGCCCTAGGTCCCGCTCATTCCAGAACAAGCGGTCCCACGGCGCGTACGCGATTTCCCCGTACAGCACGCATTCCTGATCCAAATCGACCTGCCCAGCAAATGCCGTAATCAAAACGACGCCGAGCGCGAACAGCGCGGTGAACGCAATGCCGATAGCCGCGTCTTCTTGCACGCGCCACCTGCGGTGAAAGGTCTCGATCAACAGCGTGGCAACCACCCCACACGCGGCCGCGCCGACAAACATCGGCAACACATCGCGGCTGCCCGACAGCAAAAACGCAATCGCGATGCCGGGCAAAACCGCGTGGCTGAGGGCGTCGCCCAACAGCGACATCTTCCGCAACACGAGGTACGCGCCCAAAAGCCCGCACGCGCCCCCGGCCAGCGCGCCGGTGAGCACGATCCAAAATGGCCCCCAAAATTCACCCATCGCCGCCTGTCCTCCGATAGCCACTGTCGGTTGCGTGAATGTCCGTGTCGATATTTTCGTTTGCCAACAGGGTTTCGAGTTGGTCGATCATCTCCGGCGTGAGAATGTGCTCCACCTCATCCGCGGGCCGGTCGACGTGATCGCGTTCCAAAATGGACCGATACACCAAATAGTATTCCCACAGCCGGTGCGATTTGACCACGAACGCCGCCTCTTTTTGCCCCTGTGCCGTCAACGAACACGCGCCATTGTGGCGTGCCACCCACCCGTCGCGCGACAGGCGTTTGGCGAGCCTTTGGACGCGGCGGCGCGACACCTGCAATTCATCGGCGATGGCCGTCAAGGCGACCGCGTCGCCATGTCCTGCTCGCAACGCGACATAAGCCCGCAAGAAATGCTGTCCGTTTTCCCGCAGCGCGTTTTCCCGCCTGCGCGCCCATCGGGCGAGCACCCCGCGCCTTGGGGCGATCAGCGCGGAGAAGAGAAAAGCCGCCGTTGCGACCAGCACCATCACCGGCCCGGTGGGAATGCGGGGCGCGAGCGCGCTGATGCCCGTGCCGAGCGCGCCGCACGACGCGCCCAAAATCCCGGACGCGACCACCATCACATGCAACCGATCCGTCCAAAACCGGGCCGCAGCGGCCGGGGTGATCAGCATCGCGGCGATGAGAATAACCCCCACGGCTTGAAGCCCGACCATCACGGTGAGCACGATCAACCCCATCAGCAACAGATCGACCAGGCGCGGGGGAAACCCCAGCGCGCCGAGAAAGTCCGAGTCGAAAATCAGGCCCTTAAACTCTTTGTAAAACGCGCACACCGCGATGAGCACCAGCGCGGACACCGCGCACATCACGTACAGATCTGCGCGCACCACAGACGCCGCTTGCCCAAAGAGAAATTTGTCCAACCCGCTTTGATTGCCCACCGCGCTTTGCTGAATATGCGTGAGCAACACAATGCCGATCCCGAAAAACACCGACAACACGATGCCCAGCGCAGCGTCGGCTTTGATGCGCGTGTAGTTGACGATGACCTCGATGGCGAGCACGCCGATGACGCCGGACACCGTCGCGCCCAAAAGCAGGACGGGCAATGCCTTGGTCTGCGCCCACAAAAACGCCAACGCCACGCCCGGAAGCGCGGCATGGGCCAGGGCGTCGCCCAACAGACTTCGCCGGCGCAACACGGCAAACGCGCCCAGCGTGCCCGAGGTCGCGCCGATCAGCAACGCGCCGAGCAAGACGAGTTGAAATGTCGCGTCCCAAATCACCTCATAGCCCTCCGCGGTGATCCGCAACGGCTTGCGCGGCTTCGGACAGCACGGTCAACCGCCCGCCGTAGGTCTTGTTCAAATTCTCTTCGGTGAACACATCTCGCGTCTCGCCCGCGGCCACCACGCGCATGTTGATCAAAACCAGCCAGTCAAAGTACTGCCTGACCGTGTGCAAGTCGTGGTGGACGACCAGCATGGTTTTTTTTCGCGCCCGCAGGTCCATCAAAATGTCGATAATCGCATGCTCGGTCGCGGCGTCAACCCCGGCAAAGGGTTCGTCCATCAAGTAAATTTGCGCGTCTTGCGCCAGTGCCCGCGCCAGGAAAACGCGCTGTTGTTGCCCGCCGGATAACTGGTTGATCTGCCGGTGCCCAAACTCGCTCATGCCGACCTTTGCGAGGGCTTCTTCTGCCCGTTCCCTATCGCGCTTGCCCGGCCGCTTTATCCATCCCACATGCCCATAGCGCCCCATGAGCACCACGTCTAAGGCATGGATGGGAAAATCCCAATCGACCGATTCGCGCTGCGGCACATAGCCGATAGCCCGCCGCGCCCGCGGATATGGCTTTCCGTAGATGCGAACCCACCCAGACGCTTTGGGAACGAGGTCCATAATGGCTTTGATCATCGTGCTCTTGCCCGCGCCATTTGGCCCTACAACCCCGACGAGTTTGCCCTCTGGTATGGCGAGATCCACATCCCACAGCACGGGCTTCTTGTGATACGCCACCGTCATATCGTGAATGTGGATGGGCGTTATGGATTCATCGAGCGTGTGTACCATAATTTTCTCCGACGGAACGGCGCATCAGTTTTGATTTTAAGTTGTCCGTATCCTGCGTCCTATCAGGGATGAATGAGGAACAGACATTCCGTACAAATCATGCGGTGCTTGTCTCAAAAGTTTGTTCTGCAACATCGTTGGTTGCCTTTGATGCCTTCGGCGACCTACTTTTTTTCAACAGCAAAAAAAAGTAGGCAAAAAATGCCGCTCTCAAACGCCGAGGGGCTTGCACAGCGCAAAGCGCTTTTGTAGCAGAACGACATGCGTCGGCCTGCAAAGTGGGTTGCATAATGAACGTTGGTTGCGAAACGGACTTGCGCGCTGTGCGTGATGGCTTGATCGGAGGGTCTTTTGCGATGGCATGGTTGCTTTTCGCCTTTGGGGTGGTTGGGCGGCCCTCTTACCTCTCGCCTCTCACCTTTTGTGCCTTTTGTGCCTTTTGTGGCTAAATTTCCATCTCACCTCATTGCCTCGACAATCGCATTCACATTGGACCGCACCATGCCGATATACGTATCCGCGCCGCTGCCCGCAGGCCCCATCGCGTCTGAATACAGCGTGCCGCCCACTGCGACATTCCACCCCCGCGCTTTGCATCCCTCGCGCACCGCATTGATCGACCGCTCGGGCACGCTGCTTTCCACAAAAATGGCTTTCACGCGCCGGTCGACGATAAAATTGACCAAGCGCGACACGTCATTGACCCCGTATTCCGCCACGGTCGAAATGCCCTGAAGCCCGCGCACCTCAATGCCGTAAGCGAGGCCAAAATACCCAAACGCATCGTGTGCGGTGATCAGCACGCGCCGATCCGCGGGAATGCGCTCGATCTGTGCTTTTGCCCAAGCGTGCAAATCGCGCAACTGCTCGCGATACGCCTCGGCATTGGCGCGAAACACCTCGGCGCCCTCGGCGTCGCGTTCGCTCAGGGTCTCGACAACCACATTCAGGGTTTCCGCCCACAGGGCCACGTCGAACCAGATGTGCGGATCGTACCCGCCTTCGGACGGTTTCCGCAACCGGTCTTTGGGAATATCCCGCGATACCGCAACCACGGTCTTGGTACGCGCCATTTTTTCAAAAATATCTTCCAACTTGCCTTCCAAAAACAGGCCGTTGTAAAAGATCACATCTGCCCGCGACAGAAGTTGCAAATCGCCCTGCGTGGCCTTGTAATAATGCGGGTCGATGCCCGGCCCCATCAGGGCAATCACCTCTGCGCGATCCCCCGCGACACGGCGCGCCAAGTCCCCGATCATCCCGGTCGTACACACCACCCGTTTCTTGCCCTCGGCAACCGGGGGCGCGTCCCCCCCGCCACACGCGCAACACAACAAAACACCCGCCATAGCGAACAGTCGGTACATGACACCCTCCAAAAAACAAAATTTAGCCATGCCTAAATATATAAAATCCCAAAGCCAACGCAAAACAAAAACCCCCAATCCAATGGATTGAGGGTCGTATGGTGAATGTATAGTTGGAGCAAATCCCCGCATAGAGAGACGCAAATTTTTTATTCGTTGATGCGAATAAAGCGTTGCATCCATTTATTGGGACCTACCCCCCTGGCCCCCCTTCCTGTGAGGAAGGGGGGAATGGCGAGAGGTTGTGCGAGGGGTTTGGGGTTCCATGGCGTGATCTATTCGCTCAAAGCCATCAGAACAGCTAGGGAGACAAACCTTCAAAAAGCCATGCGCTCCCCCTTTCCTTGTAGGAAAGGGGGCCGGGGGGATAGGTCCTACGAGGAAGGGGAAGAACATCTCTCGTTTGTTTTAGGACGAGTTCTAAAAGGCGATTCGGTAATGGATGACTCGTCCATGTCTTTGGGCGATTGGTCTCGGCTTGCTTCCTACTCGCTTTCTACTCTTAATTCGCATTGTTGGACGAGTTATATATCTCTCAGTTCTGGAACGTGTTCGGCTTCGTATCTCTCGATCAGCACACCAATGACCTCCATCAATGAGGCCAACGGGTGATTTTCATTTTCCCCGACCACGTCGATCAAATCGTCCAGTACGGTCACGAGCCGTCGATATTCGCTTTCCGCATGGGGCACAAACACGGTTGCCATGATTTACTCCATCCGACCCGAGATCAACTCCGGGCGTCACTCGATCTCGAGCAACTCCTCGCGGGGAGTGGTGCGAGTGAACCCCGCGTTCTCGCACGCGCCGCCGCATCCCGAAGATGGGGTGACAAACGGCTTCGCTATCTCGCGCACAACGCGGCCTGCACACCACAGGGCCACCGCAACCGCGATCCAATTTTGCCAGTCGCTCATGTGTCACCCCCATCCCCATGCCATGCCGAATTGATACGTCACAAACGCGCCGATGTACGCGAGCAGCGTCATGTAGGCGAACGTCAGCACGGGCCACCGCCAGCGGCCCGTCTCGCGCTGGATGACCGCGAGCGTGGAAACGCACTGCGCGCACAGGGCGAAAAACACCATAATCGAAAGCGCGACCGGGATGTTGAACACCTCGCGCCCATCTGCCCATGTCGCGGATCGAAGCGCGTCTCGCAACGATGCGGATTCCTCATCCACCTCGCCCAAGCTGTAAATCGTGCCCAAAACCGCGACGATCACCTCCCGCGCCGGAAAAGACGCCAGCGCGGCCATGCCGATTCGCCAATCCCATCCCAGTGGCTCGACGACCGGTTCTATCGCGTGCCCCATCCGCCCGAGGAAACTCTGTTCGAGCATGGCGCCGGCTTCGCGGGCGTTCAAGTCGGACAGCACCTCCTGTGGCGCGTCTGCCAATCGCGTGCGTTCGGCTTCGTAATGCGCGGCAATGGTTTCGGACCGCGGGAAATACGCCAGTGCCCACATCACAATGGTCGCGGCGAGGATCAACGTGCCGGCGCGTTCCAAAAAATGCCGCGCGCTTTGATACACGCGCATGCCCACCGTGCCCGCATCGGGCATCTTGTAGGACGGCAACTCGAGCACAAACGGCGCGGGCTGTCCCTTCAACAGCGTCTTTTTTACGATCCACGCAACCGGAATCGCCACGACAATTCCCACGCAATACAGCGCCAACAGCACGAGCCCTTGCAAGCCAAATCCGCCCCAAAGCGTTCGATCCGGAATAAACGCCCCAATAAAAATCGCGTACACCGGCAACCGCGCCGAGCAACTCATCAGGGGCGCGACCAGCATCGTGGCAATGCGGTCCTTGGGATCGTCGATGGTGCGCGTTGCCATCACCCCGGGAATCGCGCAGGCAAAACTCGACAACAGGGGGATAAACGACTTGCCCGACAACCCACAAGGCGTGAGCAACCGATCCATCAACAGCGCGGCGCGGGCCATATACCCGCAATCTTCGAGCAGGCCGATAAAGAGAAATAGGATGCAGATCTGCGGCAAAAAAATGACCACGCCACCCACGCCCGCAATGACCCCATCGACCACCATGCTTTGCAACGCGCCGTCGGGAAAATACCCGGACACCCAGTTGCCGAGCGTGCCAAACAGCGCGTCTATCGCATCCATCAGCGGCGCGGCCCATGAAAAAATCGCCTGAAAAACCAGGGCCATCACCGCGGCAAAACTCAAGAGACCGCCGAGCGGATGCGTCAGCACGCGATCCAACCGATCGGACCGGGTCTTGCGGAGCGGCTCTGGATCGCGCAACGCGCCATCGAGCACCTCGTCGATCCAGCGATAGCGCGATTCGATCTCGCGGCTCGCCAGTGCCTCTCCTTCGATCCGTGCGTGCAATGCGCGGATATCGGATGCAAAGCCATCGCCAAAGCGGTTCAAAACAGCGGTTGCAAACGCGCCTTGCCCGTCGATCAACCCGCGCAACACCAAGCCCGCAGACGCGCCCTCGTATT
The DNA here is from genome assembly GCA_965204745.1 of Candidatus Latescibacterota bacterium. Classification (GTDB taxonomy): domain Bacteria; phylum Latescibacterota; class UBA2968; order UBA2968; family UBA2968; genus VXRD01. Next base: position 4,498,742 of record OZ242010.1, on the reverse strand, counting down.
TTCGCGCCAACCGCTCGACCTCTGCCCACAAAGCGTGCGGCAATGCCCCGCTGCGCGCCGGCGCCGTGCCCTTGCCGAGCACGCGGGAAAGCGCGGCCTTTAATTCGCCGAGCCCCGCGCGTTTGTTGGCCTGCACGGAAATGACCGGCACCCCCAGCCGCTCGGTCAGAATATCCGCGTCGATAAAAATGCCCCTGGCCTTGGCCACATCCGACATATTGAGGGCCACGACCAGGGGCAAATTCAGTTCGAGAAGTTGCGAGACGACGTATAAATTGCGCCGCAAGTTGCTGGCGTCGAGCACCACGAGCACGGCTTGAATATCGCGCTCGCCTTCCAGAATGCCCATCAGGGCTTCAACCGCGATGACTTCATCTGGGGATCGCGCCGAAAGGCTATAGGTACCGGGCAAATCCAGCAGGTCAACCGCGCCCACTTGGGGCAATGTCAGGTGCCCAATTTTGCGCTCGACCGTCACGCCGGGGAAATTTCCCACGCGCTGCGAAAGCCCGGTCAGCGCATTAAAAAGCGTTGTCTTGCCCGTGTTGGGATTGCCGACCACAGCGACTGTGACGCGCTCGGCAGACACTCGTTTTTGATCTGCTATATCCGTTGCCATAAGCAATCAGGCCGCTTTTTTTGCCTTGATGCACGCGGCATCGGCTTTTCGCAAGCAAAATCTGCTGGCCCCCACCTGAATGACCACGGGGCAACACACGCGCAACACGCGCACGGGCATCCCGGGCATCGCGCCGAACTCGCGCAAGCGCGCCGCGAGGCGATTCGTCTCTGAAATGCCTTCAATAATGCCTTCATCCCCTTGCTGCCATCTCAAAAGTGACGTTGCGATTTCCATTACCGACACTCCAATTCAAACAGTTGATCGACATCTTGAACGGGCCACTGCCCGTCCTCAGTTCGCGCCAATTTGCGCCAAAACTCCGTGAGAAATTGCCGCGCAGTGGGATCGTCCGAAAGCAAGAAACGCACAAAATGCAGCAACTGCTCGCCGGTTTTCGCACTCAAGAGATGCTCGACCTTGCACGCATCCACTTCGGCCTGATGCGCGTCTAACTTGAGCACTTCATTGAGAAATTTGCGGACAATGGTGCGTTTTGCCAAAACGGAATCGACAACCCCGTGCCCTTCTTCGGACAATTTCAAAAACTTGTTGCGATCTTCCAAAACCAGACCGCGCGCCTTGAGAGCTTTGAGCGTCAAAGACGCGCTGCCCCGCGTTATCTCCAGCACGCGGGCCACATCCGACACCCGCGCATAGCCCAGATCGCCCATCAGTTCGTGAATGGCGACCAAGTGATGGGCAACGCTGTGGGAAATCTCATTGCTCTCGTACTCCTTCCAAACGTCCGATGCCATCATAACGCCATCCCTTCAAACCGATGTTTTGTTCATAAAACAACTGATAGCAACATAAACCGAATGCTGGTCTCGTGTCAAGTGGAAAGTTGGAAAGGTGATCAGTTGTCAATGCGAATTAAGAGTAGAAAGCGAGTAAGAAGCAAGCCGCGACCCATCATCCAAAGACATGTAACGAGTCATCCATTCTAGAATCGCCCTTGAACTTGTCTTAAAACGAACGATGGATGCCCCTCCTCCGGATCTTCCCCGCAACGGAGAGATGTTATTCCCCCTTGTATCTTCCTCGTAGGCACAGGCGTAGCCTACAACGAAGCGTAGCGAGTAACGGGGCTAGTGGGTAGGTTCCAATTCCAAGAAGTAAAGCCCGAGTTCGCTGTGAACCCGGGCTTTACTTTTTTGTTTTTCGTCGTTCAGCCTGTCGAGCCAAAGTCGGCGGCGAAGATGAGGAAATCGTCGAATCCAATTTCGTCAGCGCCGTTGAGATCGCACCGGGGGTCATATCGCTCCTGACCGAGGCGCGATCCGAACTTGCTGGCAAAGGTCAAGAAGTCGGCGAAATTCACATTGCCATCGCCATCTGTGGCGGTCAGGGAACAGGCTTTCATTGGAAGTGGGAGGCGGGATAGAGGCTTCGGATGAAGGGTTCAATTTCTTGAGCGGTCGTGCGCGTAGCCTGTTGCTCGATGACGTTCCCTCTGAGGAGGGCCTCGTTCCGGAAGAAGAGGACATATCGAATGATCAGGATTATATCCGAGAACAGCCTCACATCGCCATCGCCATCCACATCGAGAATGTTCTGATTGACCAACGTGTCGAGGTAGGGTTCAATTTCTTGAGCGGTCGTGCGCGTGGCAGTTGGCTCGATGACGTTCCCTCTGAGGAGGGCCTCTTCCCGGAAGAAGAGGACATATCGGATGACCAGGATTATATCCGAGAACAATCTCACCCGGCCATCGCCATCCACATCCAAGTTGGCACTCGGGGTTTCGTCATCGATAATCGTTCCTGTGCCTTGCGCCGTGCTTATGGTCGCATTGGTCGCATTGCTCAGCGTCACGATCACGGTCTCGTTCTGCTCATCATCCGAGTCGTCGGTCACAGAAACAGGGATGGTCTGGATGGTATCGCTCGCCGCGAAGGTCAGGGTCCCTGCGGTAAGCGCGGTGTAGTCTGTCCCCGAAGTCGCGGTGCCCGTGCCCGCGTCTGCATACGCCACCGTCACTTGTAACATGTCGTGCGCTGGGCGTAGGTACACCTGAAAGGTCAGGGTCGCGCTGGTCGCGCCTTCAATCACGCTTGGCGAACTGATACTCAGCGCAGGCATGCCATCGTCATCGATAATCGTACCGGTGCCTTGCGCCGTGCTTATGGTCGCATTGGTCGCACTGCTCAGCGTCACGATCACGGTCTCGTTCGGCTCATCATCCCCGTCGTCGCTCACAGAAACAGCGATGGTCTGGCTGGTCGTGGTCGTGCCCGCCGCGAAGGTCAGGGTCCCTGCGGTAAGCGCGGTGTAGTCCGTCCCCGAAGTCGCGGTGCCCGTGCCCGCGTCTGCATACGCCACCGTCACCGCCTTGCCGCTCGCCGCATGCAATCTAACGGTGAACGTCAGGGCAGTGCCCTCAACCGCACTCGGCGAACTGATCGAGAGCCTCGGCGGCGCGTCATCATCGGTGATCGTTATTGCAGTCGGGAGGACCACACTGCCCTGGGCGTTGGCTGATACAACGGACACGGTCACGTCGCGATTAGGCGCGTCTTGGGTATTGTCCACCGCTGTGATGACCACCGTGTCCGACGCGTTCGCCGTGCTCCCGGCCGCGATGGTGATCGTCGAATCCGCCGCCACCGTGTAAGCACCCGCCACAGGACGCACCGTGATCGTCGTCGCCGAGCTCCACGACCGTGTCAGCGTCGCGGTCACGGTACTCATCCCGCCGCTTTCCGAGATCGACGAGGGCGTCAGTGCCAACGTCACTATCGCGGGTTGAAGCTGAAATTGCACGGTGGTGTCCATGCCGGCATACTTCAAGACCGGATACTGATCCATCGCGCCAAAGGTCCACGGATCGTCGTTGCCGGCTTGTCCGTCGAGGTTGGCGTTCCAGTTATAGTAGGGATCGCTACTGGTGGCACCGTAGGTGGTGGGGCTTAGGAGCTCGCGGGTCGTCTTGCCCGTGCCGCCTTCGCTAGAGGTAGTCCCGCTGGTGGAGGTGTCCCAGTAGCTGTTGGACACGACGCTTCCCAGGTTACCGAGGCCTAATAGTCCGCCGATTTGGACGGGAGAGCTTCCGGTGCCGCTAATCCTGCCGGTGGAGTATGAGTTTGTTATAGAGCCGCCGCTGTCCTGGCGGCCCAATAGACCGCCGACGTTCAGATTGCCGCTGACGGATGCGGTAGAGTAGCTGGAGTGGATTCCTGGTCCTGTTTCTAACATGTAGCCGACTAATCCACCAACATTTTGGTTGCCGGCAACCTCGCCGGTGGTGTAACTGGCGACAATATCGCCGTCGCCGCGAATGGTGCCTGCCAGAATGCCGACCCAATACTGCGCCGTAACGTCGGCGTTGATTACGCCCAAGGTCTCGATGCGGCCGGGGGAGGAAATTGCGCCGAACAGCCCGACGTCGTTAGTGCTGGGGCGGCTGATGTATAGGTTGTTGATGGTGTAGCCGTTGCCTTTGAAACCTGCGTGGTATTGGCTTGTGTATGGAGCGTCTGTGTCGGCGTCGGTTCCGATGGGCTCCCAGCCCGTGCCGCTGTTCCAGTAGGTGGCGTCTGCTGAGGTGATTGCGCCGTCGTTGTTCTCGTCAAAGTCCAGGTCGTTGAGCAGTTCGTAGCCGGTGCATCCCGAGAGGCAGCCCATGCGGGCACTGCTGCTGGTGTCGCGGCCGGGAAAGGCAGCGTCATAATCGGCGTGGGTAGCGTCGCCATTGCCGTTTAGGTCGTGGCGAATGGCGTTGAGCTGAGCTAGCGTGGTGATAGCGATGAGGCCATCGCCATCGGTATCGTAATTGGTGAGGCCTGGAGCGCGCATGACCTCGTCCGAGGGTGCATCGCTCGCACCGGTCTTGGTGGCAAGGACACGCACTGTGTAGGTCGTCCCCGTGGTCAAGGGAATCTTGAGGAACGTAGCCGTGGTGGTGGCCTGACGTGAGGCGTCGTAGCTTTGCATGCCGGATTTCCACTGCACTTTGTACCCCGTCGCATAACTCGACGCTGTCCAGCGCACGTACAAAGTGTCCCCATTGGACGTCACTGCCACATCCGGCTTGCCCGGCGGTTGCGAGTTATACTGCACGGTGGTATCCATGCCGGCATACTTCAAGACCGGATACTGATCCGTCTTGCCAAAGGTCCACGGATCGTCGTTGCCGGCTTGTCCGTCGAGGTTGGCGTTCCAGTTGTAGTAGGGGTCGTTGGTGGTGGCACCGTAGGTGGTCTGGCTCTGGAGCTCGCTGGTGGTCTTGCCAACAACGCCGCTACCGCCTGCGCTTGTGGCCTGTCCGCTGGTTGAGGTGTCCCAGTAGTTGATGGACACGGTGCCGGTGTTCAGATTTCCTATTAACCCGCCAATGGTTGTTGCCGATCCGCTAGCCCGGGTGACTCTGCCGGTTGAGTAGGAGCTTGTTATCGTACCGCTCTGCATGTAACCCACCAGGCCGCCGACGTTGTTGTTTCCGCTGACGTATGTAGTGGAGTAGCTAGCGGAGATAGTCCCGGTGGAATAGCCAACTAATCCGCCAGTGTTATTACCGCTACCTTGTGCCTTGCCGGTGGTGTAGCAAGCGACAATTGTCGTGTTATTGATACCTGCCAGAATGCCGGTATAGGCATTTCCGCTAACATTGGCGTTGGTTACGCCCAGGGTTTCTATGCGATTGGAGGCAACAACGCCAAACAGACTTTGGTTATCGTTGGCGTTGCGGTCGATGAACAGGTTGTTGATGGTGTATCCGTTGCCTTTGAAATTGCCTGCGTATGGGGTGAGGGATCTAGGGCCAATGGGTTGCCAGCCAGCGCCGCTGTTCCAGTAAGCGCCGCCGTGGTCATTGGCGTCCACATCGCCGTCGCCGTCGCTGTCGAAATCAAGGCTTGCGAGGAGTTCGTAGCCGGTGCAACCGGTGGACGGACAACCCATCCGGCCACTACTGGCGGTTATGTCGCCGCCGGGAAAGGCACCGGCATAGGCGATGGTGTCGGCGTTGGTGCCGATGGGCAGGCCATCGCCGTTCAAGTCGTAGCGGATGGCGTTCAACTGCGACAGGGAAGTCACGTCAATCAGACCGTCGTTGTCGTTGTCGTAGTCAATGACAACGGCGCGCTGGGTGGGGGTTTTCAGGGTCGGGTACTGGCTGGATGTGCCGAAGTTCCACGGATTGTCGGGGACGCGATCACCGTTCAGGTCGATGTTATAGTTGGCGTAGATGCCGGTGTAGGCGGTGGGGGTTTGCAAAGCGGTGGCGGTTTGGGTGGTGGCGTCAAGGCTGCCGCCGACGTTGGAGCCGATACAGCCCCCGGAGGTGCAATAGCTGCTGGCAATTACGCTGGCGTTGCTGGAGGAACTTCCCACCAAACCGCCGCGGACGGCGTTATAGCCGGTGGCGGACACCGCGCCGGTGGCATAGCTGGCGGTGATCCGGCCGGTGTTGGGGAAGGATTCCAGGGTGCCGGTCAGCCCGCCGGCGTTGACCCTGGTATGGCCGCCGCCGATGACCGTGACGGTGGAGTAGCTGGCCAGGATGACGCCTGAATTGCGGCCGGTCAGTCCGCCGATGCTGGAGTTTTGCATGGTGGCGGTGACCGAGCCGCCCCGGGCGTAGCTGGCGATTATGGTGCCGCGTGCGTTGTAGCCTACCAGGGGGGCGTATCCGTCGGACGCGCCGCCGCTTCGGATATTGGCGTCGATGATCCCTACATTGCGGATAATGCCGGTGGGCTCCAGCTCATCGAACAGCCCTACGTCCCGGCTGTTCCGGTCGGTAATGGTCAGGTGGGAGATGGTGTGACCGTTGCCTTCAAAGATGGCGGTGTAGCCGCTGTTGTCGTTGCCGGGGTTGACGATTGGGATCCCAGTTGGGGTAGTCGTCGGCGACAGTGATGGTATCGTCACCGTTCGTGTCGAAGTCTAAGTTGCTCATCAGTTCGTAGCCGGTGCAGGTAGCGGCGCAACCCATGCTCGACATGGCGTTGGGAAAGGCGGCGTTGTAGTTCATGGTATCCGTATTGGCTACGGCCCCATCGCCGTTGAGGTCATAGCGAATGGCATTCAGTTGCGCCAAGGAGGTGATGTCAATCAGGTTGTCGTTGTCCGTATCGTAGTCGGTTTGGGCAAAAGCCGGCCCCGATGCCACCAGCAAAACCAGCGCGACCAGGGCCAACAAATGAGCGTAGCGGGACATCATATCAGACTCCTCTCGGGGGGGGGGGGGGGGGTACACTGTACTGATCATCTTAACGGATTGTTTTGCAATGAAATAGAACGGCACTCCAAGACGGGGATGGGCGACATGAACGCCTGTTTTCGCAGGGGAACGGTGGCCTCCAAACAGGTTTGAACAACGTCGAAAAATGGCAGTCAACATACAAAACCTCCTAAAAAATATAACGAGTTGTGCAGGCATGGCTTTTGCCTGCGGGTGCCAAATAACGATGGTGGAGACAAATTAAGGTACTACGTCATTCTTGACAAGGAAATTGTGACCTAAACCCTGGACCTACCCCCTAACCCCCTTCCTGCGAGGAAGGGGGAACTGTGAGTGGTTTTCCGAGGGATTGTGCGAGGGGGATTTGGGTTTCATGGCGTGATCCATTCGCCCAAAGCCATCAAAACAGCCCTGGATACAAACCTTCAAAAAGCCATGCGCTCCCCCTTTCCTCGTAGGAAAGGGGGCCGGGGGGATAGGTCCCGCGAGGAAGGGGGAATGGCGAGAGGTTGTGCGAGGGATTGTGTGTAAGGGTTTTTGGATTTTCATGGCGTGATCCATTCGCCCAAAGCCATCAAAACAGCCCTGGATGCAACCCTTTAAGAAAGCCACGCGCTCCCCCTTTCCTCGTAGGCACAGGCGTAGCCTACAATGAGCGAAGCGAATAACGGGGGCCGGGGGGATAGGTCTATGGCGACAGGGCGTGCAAAGGACATAGCGGATGGGAACGATGAAGCGGCGGTAGGGTGGTGTGGGGTAATCCGCGCAATCCGCGTAATCCGTTTAATCCGCGATTCAGACACGGTTGGGCGGCGCGGACGGGCACGCACTTGGGCGGCAGGGTGGCGCGGAGATACTCAAACCCATTTTTCGCCGTCGTAAATCAACTCGCCCTTTTCGTAAATCGCCCCTGTTTTTTCGTCCAACTCGTATTTCATCAACTGCCCCAGGGACATGTGCTTGAACGCCTCTTTGGGATCGCCGTATTTTTCCAGCAATTTTTCGATTGGGCCTTCAAACTGATAGGTTCGGCGTTTGGGCCGTTCGCGCGCCCTGCGCTCGGTTTCTTCCTTGCTCAAAATGGGCAATCGCTCTGCCGCAGGGCCCAAGCGACTGGCGTATTCCTGTTGTCTGCGGTACTTGTCGTGCCGCTTTTCGACCTCGTCTTTGGGTTCGTTCCGCTCTTGGGTGCTGAACAGGTCTTCTGTCCGCTCCGTCCACTTTTCCCGCTCGTGCTCGCGCACGTCATCGCGGCCCACTTTCCGCATAATATCGCGCAGTGAATCACTCATTTTCAAACTCCTCCAAAGTGAAAGATTTGAGGCAAAAAAATAACGCGCCCGATGCTGTTTGTCAAAAGGTAATTCCCGCTCGATAGCGTTGACGCGGGCAGTTTTCCCGGTTAGTTTAATGACCTCATCTCTTGCGAAAGGAAAACCATGTCCAATTTTGACCGCCTCGTCGATCTCATGGCGCGTTTGAGATCGCCTTCGGGTTGCCCGTGGGACAAAGCGCAAACCCCGCAGAGCCTGAAGCCCTATTTGATCGAAGAAGTCTATGAGGTTCTCGACGCCATCGACCGCAATGACGACGCCGAAATCGTAGAGGAATTGGGCGATTTGTTGTTGCAAATCGTCTTTCACGCGCAAATTGCCCGGGAAGAAAACCGCTTTACCATAGACGACGTGGCCTGCGCCATAGCCGACAAACTCGTTCGCCGACACCCCCATGTGTTTGGGGACGCAGAAGCGGATACGCCGGACCAAGTCCTCCAAAACTGGGAACGCATCAAAGCCGAGGAAAACCCGGACAAACGACCGTCTCTGCTCGACGGGCTGCCGCGCCATCTGCCCGCTCTGTTGCGGGCGTACCATCTTCAGAGAAAAGCCGCACGGGTGGGATTTGAGTGGGATCACATTGCGGAGGTGATTCAAAAAGTGCGGGAGGAAACAGAGGAGTTGATGCACGCGCGAGCAGCAGGCGCGGAGGATCGGGTTCGGGAGGAATTTGGGGACTTGCTGTTCGCGTTGGTGAATCTCGCGCGATTTCTCCAAATCTGCCCGGAAGATGCCCTCGCGCAGACGAACAGAAAATTTCAAACGCGCTTTCGATACATCGAAACCGAATTGGGCAAACGGGGCAAAACGCCGGAGGAAGCCACCCTCGAGGAAATGGACGCGCTGTGGGAGGCGGCAAAACGTGCGGATTACCCGCAGAGATCGTAGTGGGCAGACAATTCCAAAACCGGGATGGGCGAGGCTTCCCAATCGTCAACCCAGCAGATGATGCTGTCGCAGGTCGTGCAATCCAATTTTTCGCGCTGGAAATCACTGCTTCGCAACACGGCGTGCGCTCGGATGGGCAGTTCGTCGCGCGAGAGGACGTAGTGGGGAAATGCCTCTTGAGACTTGAGCACCTCAAACCCCAGCTTTTCGTAAATCCGAATGAACAACTCCCGGACATTGGTGACATTTCGCACAGCCGGGTAGGTCAAAAGCGGCTCCGGACTGCCATTGCCCAGTTGTTTGCCAATGGCGTCGAGCGTGCTTTGGGGAATCGCAAGTGCTCTGGCATTGTCGCGCTCCAATTCCGATTCGATCCGCTTCATAGCCAATTCCGCGGCCTCTTTGGAATCGCTGATGGATTTGCGAACGCGCTTGCCATCTTGATCGTAATACCCGATCCACCACTTTTTTCCCCGCTGATAAAGCCAGGCCATGGATGACGCTCCTGCCACAAAATTCCGGTATGTCTTATACAAATCGTCCTGAAAATAATAATCCGCGCCGCGCTTTTTGGCAATAAAAAAGGCGGGCGCGAGGGCCTGCCTTTTGGTTTTGCAACTGGACATTCAACAGATCACCGCAGTTTTCGCCACGCGGTTGCTGCTGCGTGAATATCTTGGATTGCCAGCCCGCTGAAGTACGCGATACTCCCCTGCCCGCGCAAATGTTCCAACTGCCCCAATGCCGCATGCCCGATAGTCGAGATCTGACCCGCTGAATTTTTCGCCCATCGGGGCGTCTCATCCAGATCGCGCAACGCGAGAAATTCGCCGGACAAAAGCACTTGCTCTGCGTGATCTGCCACCACGATTCGCCGCTTTAACAATCCCGGTTGCAACTGCGTGGTGCGCCCATCGCCGCCTAGCACGGAAATGTGTACGTGATCTGCGGCATCGCGCAAGATCGGCTCGGGCGTTGGCACGCAGGTAAAAATGGCGTCTGCGCCATCAATACAGGTTTCGATGTCTTCAACCACGTCCAAGTCGCACTGAATAGCCGGCGCGACCGCTGCTGCATAAGCCGCACGTTTTTCCGGCGTTCTGCTCGTCACCCGCATGAGTTTTGGCCCGAGTGCTATGTCGATACACCGCGCCAATGCCCGTGCAATGCGGCCCGTGCCCAGAATCGCCGCGGTGCGTACCGGAGTTTTTGCCAGGTATTTCGCGCCCAACGCGCCTGCCGCGCCCGTTCGCATGTCGGTGATGTGTTCGGCATCCACAACCACATGCGTCTGCCCGCGTACGTCTTCCAATTCGATCACCGCTGTTCTCTCGCCCAACCGCCCGGTTTTGACATCGGAACGCTCTTCGAGGACCTTTTGCCCCTGAAATTTCCCTTTCCACCGGCCCGGCATCACCAAGCGAAACACGTCCAAATTTCCCTCGCGCATGACCTCTTCTTTGCGCGGGGGATTTGTCATTTGCCCCGATCCGTAGAATCGAAACGCCTCGTCGCAACTGTTCACAAAATCCCGCGCGGTCATGACCGAAGCGATGTCTCTATCTGAAATATGACGGGCATCCATCATACCAAATTTCCCTCTGCGCGGCTGTGCCTGCCCACAATGGCGATGGCCTGCGCCATGCCCGCGCACAGATTGCCGCTGATCAAGTTGTAATCGCTCGCGCCGCTTTCTTCAATGCCCTTCTGTTGCGTCTGTGGTTCCCGATCATCTGCACACCGGTTGCCTTGGATGATCGAGTGGGTCAAGTCGTGTACGCGGATGCCGGGGTATTTTCCCGGCTCTGCCCGCGAATTGCCCAGCAACAGATTGCCGGTCATCACTTGTTCTTCCCCTCTGTTTGCGTCGATCCCACACATGCCGTTGTGCGAACACACATTGTTGGACGCGATGTTGTGGTGATCCCCGCCATTGGCGACCCCGCCGATACCGTGTTGCCCGTTTTCGGAAAACACGCTGTCGCTACACACCGAATGATGCACCCGCGCACAGAAGTAATACCCGTCGCCCCCATTGCCCTTCCCGATGTTGTGCGACCAAATGCTGCGCGCCAAGCCGGTGCCGGGATGAAACCCGTGCCCGCGACATCCGTGTGCCTGACAGTGCGCCACTTGTACATCGCAACCGCGCTGAATCCCAAACCCATCGCTCGGCCAGCCAAAGACCGAACAATTCAGAATCCGCACGCGCTCACACGCGACAATGTGCATCGCCGAGTACGTAAAATCCCACCACGCGCCTTCGTAGTTTTCCGGGCCTTTGAGGGTCAAATCGCGGATTGCGATATCCGTTTCCCCCTCTGCCCAGATCCCGGGGAACAGATTCACGGCCCGCGCATTGCGGCTCGCGGACAAGTCCCGCTCAAACGGCACGTTCATCCACACGCGCACGCCTTCAACGCGTTCGACCTCGCCGTGCGTGCCCCACCATCCCCTGTGATCGTCATCGCACACGCCGATGCCTTCGCCCACGCGAAAAGGCGGTTTGCTCGTGCAGGTCAAGACCCGCTCCCCTTTGTGAATATCACGGGCCAAAGGGGCGACTTGCAAGGGCAAAATCGTCAACGCGGTCGCCGGCCCATCGCCGATCAAGCTCACGCGGCTAGGCACGTACAAGGTCTTACGCAACGGATAAGTGCCCGCCGGAATGCGAACCCCGCCTCCTGTTTCCGGCAAAGATGCAATCGCATCCTCCAACCCACAGGTCGGGGATTCCGCGTTGAAAAAATCCGCTACATTCACCTCATTCGTAGGCATGTTCGCTCCTCCACAGATCGGCTTACGAATCGCCGATTCAACTGCCTTTCAGGCATTCTCCAAAAAAACCGTGACGCCCAGGTCGGCGTATTTTTCGCGTGTGTCGGGCGTGCGGTTGCGGTGGCATACGGCCACGCCAGTGCCTTGCAGGGATTTGCACAAATACGCGATGGTATCATCCACGGATTTCAACCAGTGTTGCGGATGCGCCTCGATGTTCACGGACAGGTCTGTCGGACCTATCGACAGACAATCCACGCCCGGTTTTGCGAGCAGGTGCCCGCGCGTGGCCGCCTCGACCGATTCGATCTGCAACCACAACACCCCAAAGCTGTTCCACCAAGCCGCGTATTCCTCCGTGCTCTTGTCTGATGCGCTGCGCCGATGCGCTCCGCCAAAACTGCGCCCACCCGCCGGTGGATAATAAAAATAGTGCAAGGCGTCATCGACCGTATCCTCGGTCTCGGTCTGCGGAATCTCGATCCCGCACGGCCCCAAGTCGAGATAATTGCCGATCAAATAGGCATTGCGCGTGTGCTTGATCCGAAACTGCACGAACACATCGCGCTCTGCGGCCATGTCGCAAAACGCGGCGACGCGCTCTTCGCTCAAGGGCGTGTGCTGGCTGTCGATAGACACGAAGTCGTAATCATCGCGATCCATAATCTCGTCAAACCGATCCGCAGGGGTGTTCGGTGCCATGGACACGCCGAGGATGCGTTCCCCATTGCGGTATTTCTGCTTCAAGCCAATCGCTCGTTCAAACATGAAATTCTCCTCAAAAAAGATGGACAGGATAAGGGCGGGCACGGGGGCACCGCCCCTACGATTACTTTTTTTTTCTGCCTTTGGGGTGGCAGGGCGGGGACTGACTACTGACTACTGACTACTGACTACTGACTACTGACTACTGACTACTGACTACTGACTACTGACTACTGACTACTGACTACTGACTACTGACTTTTACTCGCCGCGGAGTTGATCCGCATTTTCACGAACCTTGACAAATGCGCGTGCCACATCTCGCATTTGGGTCTCGGATGCCAGCAAGGTCGTCTGGCTGATCGACAGCCGTTCTTTGCAGTATTGCTCGACTTTTGGCAGGTGCAAGGTGCGATAATCCTGTGTGCTCGTCCACGCAAAGGGCGTGTACTCCCCGGCGTTCCAATCCGCTTGAAAAACCGGATGTTTGTACACGGGCGCGTCGTATCCCGTGCTGATCGGCACGCCCTCGGCGCGCATCGCTTTGACAAATACCTCGCGGGGAACGCCTGCAAAGGCTTCGGCGAGATAGCGCGCGCCGTACACATGCCAGTTCACGCGGGTCGCGTCTTCGGATCGGTGAATCGGCTCGAGGCCCTCGATGTCCGACAAGGTGCGCGTCAGCATCGCCCCGTTTTGTTCTCTGATTTCCGCGTGTTCGGGAATGCGTTTCAACTGACACGACAAGACCGCGGCGACAAACTCCGTCATTCGGTGATTGCCGCCCCATTGCCGAGACGCATCCGTATGCCCATACCGCGACCGCCCGACATTGACCGCGCAGGAGATCGCGTCGGCTATGGCCTCGTCATCGGTCAGGGCAATGCCGCCATCGCCTCCGGTCATGTTTTTGCTCTGCTGAAACGAAAACCCCGACGCCAAGCCCCAACTGCCCAGGCCGCGCTCCCGATAGGTCGATCCCCACCCGTGCGCCGCGTCTTCCAAAATCGCGAGGTCATGCCGGGCCGCAATGTCCAACAACCGCTGGAGATCGCACGCCAACCCGCCAAAATGCACGGGCATAATCGCCTTGGTGCGATCCGTTATCAGGCTCTCGACTTCCGCCACGTCGAGATTGTTGGTGTCGGGATCGATATCGCAAAAAACAACCGTGGCCCCCGCTTTGAGAATCCCGGTACACGTCCCGATAAACGTGTACGCACTCGTGATGACCTCATCGCCGATGCCAATGCCCGCAGCGCGGCAGATCATTTCCAGCGCCACAGTGCCGCCCGTACACGCGATCCCGTATTTCGCGTCTTGAAATGCGGCGAACGTCTCTTCAAATTCCCGACACTTCGCGGCATTGTTCCACGACCGACTTTCCAGCACCTCGACGAGTGCCTCTTTCTCGGTGGCATCGTACATGGGCCAGGGGATAGTCACCTTTTCCTTTACCTCGGCTTCGCCACCCAAAAGTGCCAATGTCGCCATTTCATCCTCCTTGACCTCTCCCCGCAATGGGGGACTGACCACTGACTACTGACTAGGTTGTGTTGACATTTTATTTTTTTACGTTACGCACAGATTAGCAAATGTGTTGCTTGCTCATTTAATGCGTTTGATCCTTTGATGGCTTATCTCTAGGGTGGCTCTGATGGCGTGGCGCGAGGGGACCTATCCCCCGGCCCCTTTCCTACGAGGAAAGGGGAGTAAAGCACCTTTGATAGCTTCTCGCTCTGGTTACTCTGATGGCGTGGCACGAGGGCATAAAGCGATTAAATATCCCTCATCAATCCCCTCGCAAAACCGCTCACAGTTCCCCCTTCCTCGCAGGAAGGGGGTTAGGGGGTAGGTCCCGATAAGGAGCGACTATTCCAGTTTCTCAAACCGAGAGCATATTCTGCGATAGGGCTTGATTTTCTCGATAAACCGCTCAAGCCAGTTGCTTTGCTCATAAATGTCAACAGAACCTACTGACTACTGACCACTGACTACTGACTACTGACTACTGACTACTGACTACTGACTACTGACTACTGACTACTGACTACTGACTACTGACTACTGACTACTGACTACTGATTTTTCCCTCACGTCTGTTGCAAACATTTGGACAGCAGATCGAGTGCTGCACGGGCGAAGGCTTCCATGTTGTCGCCCCGGTTCTCGCTACCGGTTGCGATAGTTATGGCCCGCTCTGTGTTTGGGCCTGCAATGCCGATGCACGTATGGCCGGGCGGATCGCCGTACCGATTGCCGGTTGGGCCTGCGGCGCCGGTTTCGCCGATGCCCCAATCCGCGGCCAAGCGTTTGCGCGCCGCGCGTGCGAGATGCAGGGCATGGGGTTCGGTGGCGGACCGCGCATCTCGCATGGCCGCGTCTGAAACGCCCATCAGAATTTGCTTGGCATCGCCCGTATAACACGCGCCGCCGCCCTTGAAATACGCCGAAGCCCCCGGCACGGCCAAAAGTGCCGCGCAAAGCAGGCCGCCCGACGAGGACTCTGCCACCGCCACGCTTTGCCCTCGTTCTTTGAGCAATGCCCCCACCTCTGTCGCCATCGTCTTAAAATCCGCCATATCGCACCTCTGTGTTTTGGGTGATTGCCTCATGTGTTTGCTTTTCGCTCGCGCATCGGGGCCTCGATTTGCAACGCGACGATATCCGCGTCGTGATATTGCTGATGGCGCACGGACGAGGCGAAGTGCCGCAACAATCGCAACGAGATTTCATGCTCGAGCGACGCATCGGCAGTCTGTTCTGTGAGGAAGGTCAAGCGATCCTCGATATTCCCGTCGCCAACTGCCGCGATGAACTCCAAAGACGCGGTGCGCTCATCGCCGCGTGCGATCAGCAACAGGCGTTTCGCCACTTGTTCGTCCTCGTCTTGTTGGATGAGCAACAAGAGGGTTTCCTCGGTAGCGAGATACAGCCGATCCACCATTTCCTCATTCCAACCCCTGCGGGTGACGAATTTTTCCAAAAAGACCCTGATCCGGGGCAACGCATCCACGCGCAGTTCGGTCTCGATGCGTTTCGGCCACGAGCCCATCAGTTCCATGAACAGGGTCAGCAGAATCGCCGTAAGCCCCCCGGCCGTCATGCCATTGCCGAGCAGGGACCCCCACCAGTCGCCCAGGTAGTCCGCGAAAATGACCTGATTTTGGAAGCCCACGCCAACCCAGAACGCGACCCCGGCCACGGTCGCCTTGCGGTAATCCACGCCGTCTTGAACCACGATTCGCATGCCCAGCACAAAGAGCAAAGCCAGCAACACGGTCACATAAGCCGCGACCACGGGATTGGGAATCGCCAAGAGCAGGGCGGACACTTTGGGCAAAAAGGCCGCCGCCACAAAGACCGCGCCAATGCACACGCCCACGCCGCGCGCCGCAACGCCGGTGAGTTCTGTAATGGCAACGCTGGACGAGTAGGTCGTGTTGGGCACGGTGCCCACGAGGCCAGACAGCAGGTTGCCCATGCCATCTGCGGTGACCGCGCCTTGCACAGCGCGAAAGTCCGGCGCCCGGTCTGCGCGCCAAGAGACCCTTTGGATCGCGATGGAATCGCCAATTGTTTCGATAGCTCCGACCATGGTCACAAAAATGAAAGCGGGCAGGAGCGACCAGAAAACAGGGCCAAAGCCGAGGTCAAAGCCCGGCCAACCACCGCCTTTGGGAATGCCAATCCACGAGGCGTCGACAACGCGCTGGATGTCGTACAAGCCGAAGAACGAAGCCGCGATGCACCCCGCGACAATCCCGATGAGGGGCACCCACAGACGCCACACGCCCGAAACCCTGAGCACGAGCACCACGATGACGAACAAGGTCGCAAGCGCGCTAACGGGCGCGGCAGCGGGCGGCGTTCCTTCGGGCACGTCTGTCAACATCTCAAAAACGATGGGCATAACGGTCACGGAGATCAGCATGATCACGGTGCCGGCCACGGTGGGCGTGATGATCCGCCGCAGCAGGGAGAGGCGCGCCGAAAGCGCGAATTGGAACAGGGACGAGATGATGACGAGGGTTGCCAGCATCGCCGGTCCCCCATCGGCAAGCGCGGTGACGCAGACCGCGATGAACGCCCCCGACGTGCCCATCAGGAGGATGTAGCCCGCGCCAATGCGCCACACGCGCACGGCTTGCAGCACTGTGGTCAGGCCGCTGACGACCAGCGCCCCAAAGACCGCCCAAGCCAGATACACCTCGTTCGCACCCGCGGCCCGCACCACGATGACGGGCGTGAACACGATGCCCGCGATAGTGAGCATTGCGGCCTGAAACCCGAGTGCAAAAGTGATGGTATGCGGCGGTCGTTCGTCGGGTTCGTAGAGGATGGGTTGCTCGCGGCGATTGGATTCAGATGGCATGGCGTAAATCCTTTCATTTTATGGCAAAAATTTTTCGCCTTTACATCGGGTATCCCGGCGGTAAGAATCTGCGGAGCGGCGTACAACGGGGCGGTGAACAGGCTCGAAAAGTAGCCCATTGTACCCCAATCTGCGAAGTGCGTCGGGTTTTGGAGGTGTTGGGGCAGGGACTGACAACTGACAACTGACAACTGACAACTGACAACTGACAACTTAGTGGTCAGGTGTGGCTCGTCTATTCGTCGTGTATTCTAAAAGAAAAAAAAAGAAAGTCAAGCCCGGCATCAGAGTGCCTCGGTGCCTTCATTCAGGATGGCGAGATACTGGTCATAGACGAACAAGCGATCTCGGCGTTTGCCCGTGATCTCACGCGCAATGCCGTGTTCGACGAGCCATTCCATCGCCGAGGATGCGGTGGAAAAGGAGAGTGCCGTGCGATTGCGTATCTCAGGTAGGGACAGAATCGGCCGCGCCTTCAGGGATTCATGGACGCGCAAGATCGAGCCTACGCGACGGCCTTTTTGTCGCTCGATGACTGCCCGGTCAGATGCGAACAGATCCGACAAGCGACGGGATGTGGCGACGGCCCCCTCTGCTGTCACCCGTACACCTTCAAAAAAGAAAGCGAGCCATGCCTCCCAATCGCCGGTGCGGCGCACATGCGTCAGCAACTCGTAGTGAAGAACCCCGCGCTAAAACATCGGGGCTTCAGCCCCACTTCAGCGTAGGTTGTGCTATCGACAAGACTGCGCCTTCATGCGGACAGGCGTCTTACGGTCTCTCCTGCAAAGGTTGTCAACCCAACCTTGTGTATATTGAGCGCGGCGTTGTCGTCTCTGTCGCACGTCCAACCGCATGGGCAGTTGAACACACGGTCACGCAGTTGCAAGTTCTCATTGACCGTACCGCAAGCGTTACACGTCTTGCTACTGGGGTAGAACTTGTCGATGAACTCGACAACTTTGCCGTGCTTGTGTGCAACCCATTGCAACTTGGTCAAAAAGTCTGCAAAGCCCAAGTCGCTCACTTTTCGCCCCCAAAGTTTTTTCATCCCTTGAAGGTTCAACATCTCAAAGCAAAGCACGTCATACTTTTTGCACAGTTCATTTGCAAGTTGCCAGTGGTAGGTCTCTCTTGCGGTTGCAACTTTGCGATGGGTTCTCGCCAAGTGCTGTCTCGCACGCACACGGTTGTTGCTGTGCTTTTGCTTGCGAGACAAGTCACGGTGGGCGTTTTTGACCTTGCGAATACCGCGCTTGAAAAACAAAGGCGATTTGTGGACAGTGCCGTCGGACACGGTGAGATATTGCTTGAGTCCAAAGTCAAACCCTGCGGTCTTACCCGTCTTGAATGTGACGACAGGCTCATTCTCAAACAATGCCGTTATGCACAGCCAAATATCGCCTACGCGGTCACGTTTGACTGTGACCGTCTTAACGCTTTCAACGTCAAACGCTCTATGCTTAAAATACTTGAACACACGCTTGACACGCCCACGCACGCCAAACGCAAGTTCTATGCGGTTGCCGTCGAGAAATTCGTAGCCCGTTTGTTTGAGCGTGTACGACTTGTACTTAAATCCTGCACGGAATTTCGGCGGTCGTTTGTTGTCTCTTGCGAAAAACTTGTCATAGCCAAAGCAAATGCGCTCAACGACGTTTTGCAATGCTTGGCTTGGCAAGGTATGCCACCAAGCAAACCGTTCGGTTTTTTTTAATTTGGCAACATGCTTAATCAAATCGTTTTTGCTCGGAGACTTTTTGAACATGCGATAGTACCGCCTACGCAACGCAACAAAATGGTTATACGGGCTTGCAAACGCTTGGATGCGCTCATGCAAAAAGTCATTGCGACGGGCGTTGTCGTACAACTTAAATTTGTAGGTTCGGTAGCCCATGTTTTTACTCCCAAAGAAAAACCGCCGACGGTTGTTCCCAAAGCAACGCTTTGCCATCGGCGGAATGAGACAAATACAAAAAGAGCGTTGCTTTTGGGAACACTACTTAGCCGCATGCAAGCAAGAAAAAGTTCCACAAAATGCAACAGTGCAAGAAAAGTTTTCATGCTAAAGCACGCCTAGAGCCACACTATATCCCCCTGCTAAAGCATGGGGGCTTTACGGCCTGGTCGGATAACGACGATTGCGTGCCTTCGATCTGAGAGGAAAGCACGGCCTCCTTGCGTATGTATGTCCAAAGAAAAAGCGTTTGGTCTGGCAGAAGCGCCGAGATGCCGTCGAGCCGCCCGAGCGCGAGTGTTGCCGATTCAAACGCCTGCTGAAGCGCGCCGTCCAGAACGAGGGGCGGATCAGGCGGTAGTGGTGCCGGCACAAAGGCGCGAATCCGCTCGCCACTCGTGGTCGAGATCTCGTATCTGCCGATTTCTCTGCGCTGCATATCGAATCCTATTTAAGTTTTTGGAATAGCGGATTTTGCTATTCCAAGTTCGCGCCTGAAAGTGAAATAGTGCCCATCTTAAATTGATTTGATATTGACCTATCCCATGAGGTCAACAGTTAGTATCAGTCGCTCCGCGCACATCCACTTGCCCGGTGACCACGTCGGCGATCAGGCGCGTGCGGTATTCGCTCAACAAGTCGATCTCCCGCTGGGCGCGGGCCATGGCGGCGTCAATGGTAGCGGTCTGTTTGTCCAAATATGCGGCGATAGCGGCTTGCTCGCGAGGGGTGGGATGGGCAATAAGACATTTCCGAGGGCGTTGGTTGAAATCTCGGTAAATGTAGTACCATTGGCCAAGCTCTGAAGTTCATCTTTGAGTCTCCCAAACACTTGATAGCCATAAGTAGAATCAATGACTTGACTATCTGGAACCAAGGTTTTGCAACCTTGATTGGTACAGAGCGGGACTTCCGCAAGAGCTACGTTTCCTACGGGTGCTCTCGACGTGACCACTAAACTTCCAACAGGAACTAATGTAGTGGAACAAGAGTCGAATCCCTTTTTCGTAATCCGACGCTGAGAGTCCCGCAATCGAGTCACTTTGCTGATGTCGGTTGGTGTAACCCAAACAATAGTACCGTCCCAGTAGGCCGCCTCGCTACTTGATGGCGTCGAGCCGCCCACGATCCGTCTAAATGCGTGCTTGACTCGCCGCACCTCCCAATGCGCGGGTATGTCGCCGAGCCACTCTGCGCCAGAGGGCTTGAGGGGCACATCCGGGTCAAGCCCTTGCGTGACCGTCTCGTGGATGGTAGCCTGTCGATACTCCTTGAGCAACTCGATGAGCCGTTCCCTGCTACGGAGATAGCGGCGGATGCGCCCATCGGTGTGATCGAGGTAGCGGACGATAGCGGCTTGCTCGGCGAGGGGTGGGAGAGGTTGCACCATACCACCGATAAATTGCCAGTCTGCACGCGGCATCTTCGCTCCAAATGTCGAAGCGTTGATGGCATCTATAACTGGCTTTGATCGCATCAGATACTCCAGATAACCGGATGACAGAGCACAAGCACGAGGTCGCAATACCAAAAATTCGCCTACGCAGACGCCCGTCCGATTAGGGCGTGTAACCTTCGCCAAATAAGGCCGCAACTTGCCGAACAGCACATCGCCAGCCTTGAACCGCTTAACCTGACTGTCGAAGACCACATCCGGCCCGGCTTCGCTATACTTCCCTGTCCAACTTTCAACGTGTTCCATCGCAAGGTAGATTTCGCGCTTCCTGCGTTTGCGTGTTTGGTCAGCAACATTCTCTACGGAAAACTTTAACCGCCGCACCTCCCAATGCGCGGGTATGTCGCCGAGCCAGTCGACGCCGGAGGGCTTGTAGTGGGGATAGGGTTTGAGGTCGGCTGTCATTTGTTTAGCTCCGATCCGTGTGCGTGCCCTGCTCATCCGCCCGTCCGCCCGTGCGTGCCCTGCCTCGCCACCGCCGCTTGCCTCACATGCCCCAGATATCGATCTCTACCCCGCTGTGTGACATTCGGCGATCTCGAAATACCTTGTCCTCCCAACGCCGGCCCTCGCGCCGGTCGAAAACTACCAGATGACCCGCTTCTGCATCGCAACGATCCATATACTCGGCGGTCTGTGACAACCCCGCGGCAATGGTCTGATCTAAGCCCTTGTGGAGAATTTTGCACTCGATCACGAACTTGCGCGTCCGCTCGCCCTGCGGCCAGATGATGAGCAGATCGGTTCGCATGCGACCCAAGCCATACTCGCGCTCGATGCGCCCGCCGCTGTTCATGATCCGTTGCAAAAACGCTTGAAGCAACAGTTGCGGGCCGGCCTCGCGATACGCGAATCGCTCGACCCAATGCTCGGAGTGTTCGTGGAAGAAGGTCTGGAACGCGGCCAGCAATTTGACCACATCCAAACTGCCATCGGCATGGACGTACCAAGCGGTGTCCTGATCGAACTCCTCTTGGATCACCCATGTCAATTCGCGCGGGACGACCTCGGCGTAGATCGGATTGGCGATACGCAAGGGGCGATCTTGAGCCACGAGACCGAGATCGCGCACATACTCCAAATCCCGATCCGTGAAGTGGCGTGTCTCGGCCCCACTCAATAGCGGTTCCACGACGCGCTGCACGCGCTCCTCTTTGAGCTTGTCGGTCAACTGTTCCAAATGCGTTTCGCGGCGCAGGATGAGGTGCTCTTTCGCTTCGATGATGGCGGCGGCAGTGACCGGATCGCGCCGATCCACGGCGCCATCGCGGAAGCAGGCTTGATCCGCCAAGGCGTTGACCAGCCACGGTTGCCCTTGGGTCTGCGTCCAGATCATCTCCTGCGCGTCTGGCGTGAACACCTGACCCGTCTCCTCGGTGTGTTGTGCGAGCAAGGCTTGTACCTCGTCCTGTGAAAAATCGCCCAAGCGCAATGATCGCGCCTTGATGTTAAACGGACTGCCCCCGGCGATGGTGGCATTTGCAGAACTGGAATGGATGCGATAATCGCGCACATCGCGCATCCCGCACAGTACCACGCTTTGCGGAAACTCCTCGGGACGCAAATCGTAGCCGGCCCGCAACTGCCGCAACACGGACAGGAGCGAGTCCCCGATCAGCGCGTCGATTTCGTCGATGAGTAGCACCAAAGGTTTCGCATCCGACGCTGTCCAGCGCGTCAATGCTGCACGCAAGGCACCGTGAGGACCGTACTTGGTTAAGATGTCGGGCCAACTCGCGTCGAGAAACCCGTCGTCCAGCGCCGAGAGTGCCCGGAGAGCCAACTCGCCCAGAATGGTACGCATAACCTGTTCCACATCTTCGCGTGCGGCTTGCCCACCTTCGACATTGACGTACACGCAACGGTAGATGCCCTCGGCGTTGAGCAAGTCGCGCAGAGCCAGCAGAGCCGAGGTCTTGCCCGTCTGCCGGGGCGCGTGCAGGACGAAGTAGCGTTTGTCGCGGATGAGTCTGCGAATCTCGGCGAGGTCAACCCGTTCCAAGGGTGGGATACAGTAGTGATCCGCGGCCACGACAGGTCCACTTGTGTTGAAGAAGCGCATGGTTTAAGTCTCCTGTTATCCACCCATCCGCCCGTCCCCCGTGCGTGCCCCATCTCTCCACCGCCGCCCCGTGTGCGTTCCTCACCTCATCTGCCCGTCCGTGCGTGGTGAAACTCCCATCTACACAAAATCCAAATCCGCGCGATCTCCCTCTTCCAGAAAAGCGGTCAGCAATTGGATCGACGCCTCGATATCGTCCTTGTCCGCCAATTCAATCGACGTATGCACATACCGCGTGGGAATGGACAGCGTAATCGCGGGCACCCCGGCCCGAACGCGCTGGATGCCCCCTGCGTCTGTGCCGCCCCGAGGCAAAATCTCCATCTGGTACTTGATCTCGCGTGCTTCTGCCAGGGCCTTCATGTGCGCCACCAATCCCGGGTGGGAAATCGAACTCGAATCCTGAATTTTAATCGCGGTCCCGTCTCCCAAGCGCGTCACCTGTTCGTGCGCGGGCACCCCCGGCATATCCGCGGCCAGCGTAATATCCAACGCCACGCCCACATCTGGATCCACCCCAAAAGCACTCGCCACCGCGCCGCGCAATCCGACCTCTTCCTGCACGGTCGCCACCGGATACGTCTCAAACGCAAACGACTCTGCCCGCTTCATCGCCTCGATCATCACGTACACCGCCAAGCGATTGTCTATCGCCTTGCAATTCACCCCATTGCCGATCTCGGCAAATGCGCGTTGCAACGTCACCATCGCGCCGAGTTCGATCTCCTTTTTGACCTCATCGGCAGGCATGTACAAATCCACTACAAAATCTTCCACGCGCAACTTCTTATTGCGATCCGCATCCGTCTGGATATGCGGCGGCTTCACCCCCGGATAGAGCAACCCGGTGTAATCCCGTTGCGCGCCGGCAACCGTCACCCGTTGCGCCACCATATTGCGCGGATCGTGCCCGCCCAACGGCACCAGGCGCAAAAATCCCCGCTTGTCGATGTGCGACACCACAAAACCGATCTCATCCAGGTGCGCGGCCAGCATCAGCTTTTTGGGATTCTCACCCGCGCTCGCCTCCTGCTTCGCAATCAAATTGCCCATCCCATCCACGCGCAATTCGCCTGTGATCGGCTCGAGTTCCCGCCGCACGATCTCCCGCAACCGCCCCTCGCGCCCGGGCACCCCCGAACATTCGCACAATTCCTTCAACAACTCCATGGACAATCTCCTAAAAAATGAAAAACGCGCTGCTAACGCCGCGTAATTTTCGGCCCTACATACACAACCTCTTTAAAAATAAAAAACGCGCTGCTAACGCCGCGTAATTTTCGGCCCTACATACACAACCTCTTTAAAAATGAAAAACGCGCTGCTAACGCCGCGTAATTTTCGGCCCTACATACACAACCTCTTTAAAAATAAAAAACGCGCTGCTAACGCCGCGTAATTTTCGGCCCTACATACACAACATAAAGTGGCTCATCTGCTGTTATGGGCCATGAAAAATGAATGCGGATTGGGGGAGTATTGTTCACCTTTCCGTGCCATGGACAAAACAACGGCTTACCGCCGCCAGTTGGATTCGGAAAGGTCAGTTTCTTTTGGAAATCGCTCTTCTCTGTGCTCGACGAGTCGGAAAACCACGCTCGTTCTCCGGCGAAGTGATCCCGATAGAGTTCGCGTCCCTCAGGGGTACGTTTTCCCTCTGCATCAAAGCAGCACTTTAACCGCTCCAATATCTCAAGACGACGGAGTATATTTTGTGCGACAGTAAGCGCGAAAGGATATCTATTGAGTGGGTCAAAGCAGTGTGTGGAAAATGTCAAGTGCTCGCAACGAACCCTCGCCTCGTCTGCCAAGGCTTTCCACGATGCGAACTCGACAGGAGCAATCTCGAGAGCGATTTTCAGTTCATTAGCAGTTCGGTAATTGACAACTTCATTCTGCCTGAACACAGTCTCATTTCTCAACCACTTCACGACAACGGGAGAAAAATCCCACGACGATGGAGTCAGACTCACGAGATGGGTTTCAATCCCATTCCAACAGCGATATGCCGCTTCTCCGACAGCAGTCTCCGTAACGATTTCTCCATTGCATTCGAGCCAATCATCAGGGCTATGAACGCGCTCATCATCCCAAAACGGACCAAGTTGCGTTATCCACTGCATCACGACCCGTCGTTCATCTTGGGTTAGGCTTTGGATCGCTTGTCGCATATAGACTTTAGGCATAACCTCAACGCCATCCATATTTCTGTGACAATGAACCTCGCGCCCGTACTTCTTGGCGACATTTCGGATCGCCATGAGCCGCCTAAGCGCGTCTCGGAACATGTGCAGATCGGAAAATTGCCCGTGGATTGAAAGATCGTTTGTAAGGAGTGCCACTGTTAGTCCCATCCCGCGAAATGGTTCATGTCTTTATCAAACTGGTCGAAGAAACCGTCCGGCCACGCGTCGATATTACCCGTATTATCTAAAATGGGACTTAGCACCTGCACGCCATCAACGGACCGCGGCCTAAAAAAGTGAAGCGACACTTGCTCTGCCGGTAGTTGTTCCGCCTTGACAGCACGCCGGATGCCATTCAAGACGTGATCGCTGTGCGTTTCCAAAATGACCTGAACACCTGCTCGTGCGACCTCTGCTAGAAACTGTCCCATCAATGCTTGCCCGGCCGGATGGAGGTGAACTTCGGGGTTTTCGATCAGCAAAAGATCATCTCGACGCGCCGACAGCGATGCAATAACAATGGGCAAAATCTGCGTGATTCCAAATCCTACATGAATGGGACGATGGAAATCCACATCGTCGGATGTGCGAAGCCCCAATGTCACGGCATTCACTTGAGGCACTTGTTGCACAGTCAAACCACAGCCTGGGAAAAAGGTACGCATCCTCGCCTCTACTTGTCGCAGACGTGTGGCAGGCACATCGGGCAATACGAGTTCATCACGGACGTATTCGTCGCGTCCGGAATCCAACATGCTCACCGCGTGTTCACCAGCCGGGCCCACGACCGGTGCAATCTGCGGGTCTTCAATGTCGTAAATCTCTCGGGGGCCTATTCTCTCCGCCGTGAGATAGGTGAGATCCCGCACGCGCTCGGCCAGCGGAAGGGGAATGTCGGGTGGAAGCAAGTAGCGAAGTTGCTCCGGATTGTCCAATACATCATCACCTTTAGCCACGCGCTCAACTGCCATGGACATCTCCCCTCGCTCGCCCGTGAATGTCCAATGATACGCTGTGTCTTCATCGATCAGCCCAATCTCACACGTATGCTGACTGTGCACTTTATCCACGATATCCAACACCGTCCCAAGCCGAACAGCCATTCCGTTAAGCATAAGGCGCGTTGACCATTCGTGTTCGCGCATCGTCTGGTGCAACAACGCCAGCGACTGAAGCACGGAGGATTTGCCCGAAGCATTAGGGCCGGATAATAACGTCAGCGGACGCAAGGGAAGATGCAACAATTCAAAGCACTTAAAGTACCGCAAGTCAATCTGAGTAAGCACCGAACACCTCCTTGAACATCTCACCGGCAATGTGAAACCGGTGCCGAACTTTCCGCGTACCACTAGGGCCATAAGTGATGGATGACACGAACTCCGCGTCGTCCATCAACGGGTAGAAAGCGTTTCTGAGGGCATTCGCATGGGCTTCAACCACCTTTTCTGGATAATGCGACAATCCGGTTGACATCACATCCCAAAGCGAAGCATTGAGCACACCTCGTTTTTCCTGTCCTTTGCTGTGCTTTCTGAAAGCATGTCTGTCGAAGACTTTGTAGTTGTTTGCAAGACATCGCCGAAATTTTTTTGACAGTTGCTCCAGGGCTTTTGGTTCCAGAGTGTTCATTTTCGTCAGCACTTGTGCGAGGAAATCGTCCATATTTCCCTTGTATTCATCGAGGTCGAGAAGGTGGAACGCACAAAACCGGTTGACAAATTCGCGGTCTCGCATCGTATCCTTATTCAGGCTACCCCCTGTTGCACGAGAAAAAATTTCTGTCCACGACTCGGTCTTGAGAAAACGGGTCGCCTCGCCCATGTACAAGCTATTACGCATCTGCTGACGGGTGAGGGGGACGCCGCCATTTACGCGCTCGAATATGTCCAAACGGGCCCGATCTGGCACCTTGGCATCCATAATGTAGAAGATCAAATTGCAATCTTCAATACGGTTTTTTAGCTTGGGCGATAGATCGTCGAATCGCTTTTTGTGCAGTTCATCTTGGCCTGGAAGCGACAAGCGCAACTCGCCAGCAACAAAACGCTTGAACGTCGAAAGCCGCTGCAATCCATCTACGACCACCATTCGCCCTTGGGAGTCCTCCGCCAAATAGAAAACCGGCAGGGGAATCCGCATCAGCACAGACTCGATGAGTTTGCTCTGCTTGTCTTTGGGCCAGATAAAATCTCTTTGAAATTCCGGATCCATGATGTAATTGTCCTGCTTGATCCTTCGCAGAACGTCGAAAACCGTGCGATTCTCATTCCGGATCAACAGCGTATCTATTGGATAGTCTTCCCACGAGGCGTCATCCTTGTCGCCAAGACCCTCGATGGCATCGTCAGTCTGTTCGGCAGGAGTAATGCCTGCTACTTTCTCCAACTCCGCCTTGTTCATGGTGATTCCTCCTTTTTCGAAAGTGCATCCGCTTCCCGCAGACGGGTCATAACAAAGAAACAAAAATAGCATTGTCCTTTTGTTGACACTGCTTTGACGACAGGGAAAGACAAAAGTTTCCAAAAAAAAGTTGGCAAGGCTTAAAGCCTATCAGAAGCCCATATCCCCCGTTGAACAGGGGGGACTTACGGGCGGTCAAATAACGGATGTTACGCAATGCGAATTTCCTGCCCGGTTTCGCCGCTTTTGAGCAGGGCTTCCATCATTTGTTGCACTTGGTACCCGTGGCGCAGGGGGGCTTCGCAAGGCGCGTTGTCCAAGATGCAGTCGATAAAGTGCCCGGCAATGCGATCCCACGCTTTGGTTGGGCGCGGAATATCCACATCGATATCGTGCGGCACCCCGTCTTGGGTCTTGAACAACTTGAGCGGGCGGAACTGCGCGCCGGCCTCGTCCCCGAACAATTCGATCTGCAACTCATTGGGCTGGTGAGACGCCCAGAAACTCTCGACCTGAAGGCCCGCGCCATTTTCAAAGCGGATAAAGCCGCCGGCGTAATCGTCCGCAGCGTATTGCTCGTACGTGCTCTGTGGCACCTCCCGAAAACCCCAATAGCCCCGGCCACGCGGGCCGAACTTCGCGCCGCACACCCCTGTCACCGCAACGGGCTTGGGCATGCCGAGCAAGTACCACACCGCGTCGAGCACATGCACGCCCATATCCCGGAACGCGCCCCCGCCCTTTTGGATAAACCCGAGATTCCACGCGGGAATGCCGCTTCGGCGCACACTGCGCGCACGGCCGTAGTACAGATCGCCAAAATAACCCTTGCGTGCGAGATCGCCCAAGTACTGGCACGGCTCGGAAAACCGGGTCGAAAGCGACATCATATTGACCACGCCCGCGGCCTCGGCGACCGCCACGAGTTGCTTTGCCGCCTCCTCGGAATCCGCCAAGGGCTTGGTCACCATCACATGCTTGTCATTGCGAACCACCTCGAGCGCGATGGGCACATGCCACTGATTGGGCGTGCCCACAAAAACCGCGTCGATATCCGGAGCCTTGCACATGGCTTTGTAATCGGTGTAAAACCTCTGCTCCCCGGGCAACTCGCGGGCGAATTCCTCCATCCGCTCCGGCAACAAATCGCACAACGCCACGACCTCGCACCGCGCATTCGCGGCAAGGGCGCGGCCATTGGGCTTGCCAATGCCCATTCCCACGACGCACGCGCGAACTTTTTGATTTGGCATCCTGCACTCCTCTTGTTGAATGTACTTGACGACAAAAACTCGCGTCCTATCATGCACAAAACCCGGCGCGTGACCAACAGAATTTTGTGGAAAGGACGCACGCCACCAAGTAGTCAGTAGTCAGGGGTCAGTGGTCAGTAGTCAGTCCCCGCCCAACGGCCCCAAAACCCGACGTACTTCGTTGATGGGAAAGGACATATCTCATGCTCACACTGAAAGGCTGTCGCCAGTTGTACCCCGCTCGTGGCTAAAATCCCATCTCCCTGACTGAATAACATCACTTCAGCACCTGCCTCCCTTCTTCCCCCCTCCTTTGTGTTCTTGACGCACAGTGTGAATTTTTGCTACATTGGTTTTTCAAATCACGACTGGGCGTATTT
Source organism: Candidatus Latescibacterota bacterium (assembly GCA_965204745.1). GTDB lineage: Bacteria > Latescibacterota > UBA2968 > UBA2968 > UBA2968 > VXRD01. The sequence continues at coordinate 4,470,159 of OZ242010.1, read as the reverse complement.
TTGTAAGTTGTGAAAAATAATGACATTGTGATTTTTTGTTTGAGATGGGTTCGCTTGGCACGGAAATTGCAATTTGTAGCTGCGGAGAGGATGGTGTTTTCGGGGGCGTCTAAAACTTTTAGCAGGAGGGTCATGATGAAGCGCGTTTTGATGGTGATGGTGATGGGTTTGGCACTGGGGTGCGATGTGGTCGATCCGACCACGCTTACGGGGGGCGTTGAAAAAATCGCGCCCGAAGCGTTTGTCAATGCCACCGTGGCCATTTTGACCGAAGAGGGTTATACCATCGCGACGGCCGATCACGTCGCGGGATTGGTCACGACGGAATGGCGCGATGAATCGAGTTTTGCCAGTCAGGCGTTTTTGAATATCTCGCGGCGCACGCGCATATCGGTGGTGATCGATTTTCAATCTTATCAGGTCAATGTGCAGATGACCAAACAGAAAAAAGACAGCGAGGATCCATGGCGCAATGACGGGCTTTCAAATGACGACAGGAACCGGATGCAGTCGATCCTCAGGCGCATTCAAGATCGCGCCCGGGCCGTTGCGGGGCGCGGAACGACGTAAAGGAGCATGGGGTGAGGAGTTATTTGAAAATTTTGGTGCTGCTGGCGATCTTGCCGCAGTCTGTTCGGGCCGCGACCTTGAGCGGGTTCGTCGCGGATCAAAGCAATGGCGAGTCCCTGCCTTATGCGAGTGTGATCTTAAAAGGACCAGGCGACCCCATCGGCACGCTGAGCAATGTCGATGGGTACTACGCCATTCGGGGCATCCCCGCAGAGACCGAGTATGTGTTGACCATCTCTTACATCGGGTACATCGGTTTTCAGGACACGCTCGCCCTGCGCGTAGGGGAAACGCGGCGGCTCGACGTGCAACTCCAACCCGAACCCATCGCGGTGCAAGAGATCGTGGTGGAGGCCAAGCGCGAGGAGGAAGAACAGCGCATTCAGCCGGGATTCGTCGAAATCGAGACCGCGCAAATCCGCGAGATGCCCGCCATTGGCGAGACGGATATTTTGCGGTCCCTCCACCTCTTGCCCGGCATTCAAGCCGCGTCGGATATCAGTTCCGGGCTGTACATCCGCGGCGGCGGCCCGGATCAAACCCTGATCCTCTTGGATCAAATGCCGCTTTACAACCCGTCCCACGCATTTGGATTTTTTTCCACGTTTAACCCGGATGCCATTCGGGACATGAGTTTGCACAAAGGCGCGTACCCCGCGCAATACGGCGGTCGCTTGGGCTCCGTGCTCGACGTCCACAACAAGGACGGCAATCGCAAGGGCTTTGAGGCCAGCGGCGGGGTGAGCATTATTTCAGCGCGATTGACGCTCGAAGGCCCGATCGACAAGGGATCGTGGATGGTGTCGGGCAGGCGCACGTATATCGACCCGATTTTGTCGTTGATCCGCAACGAAGAGACGGAGGTGCCCGCGTACTATTTTTACGATTTGAACGCCAAGCTCAATCGGGATTTTTCGGACGATGACAAGGTGCAAGTCAGCGGCTATTTTGGCCGAGACGATTTGACGTTCGATGTTGACCCCGAGGCTTTTTTCGGCATTCGCTGGGGCAATACGGCGTTTTTGGGCAAGTACACGCACGTATTTTCGCCCGCGCTGTTCGGCAGTTTTGTCGCGGCGAGCAGCTATTACTTCAGCAAAACCGATCTGGATATCCTCGATACGCGCATTTTGTTTTTCAATAGCATCCGCGATTACACGCTCAAGGCAGACCTCGATTGGTTTGCATCGCGCGATCACGCCCTCAGCGGGGGCCTGTTGGCGACGCGCTACGATTTTGAATTTAATCAGCAATTCAATCTGGAAAATCAACTCGACCTGCGCGAAAAACCCAATTTGCTGTCGCTCTACATGCAAGACCACTATCAGCCGGGCACTGCGACCGATATTCGGTTGGGGGTGCGCGGCAATTACTTCAGCGAGGGAGCCCGCATTCAGCTCGAGCCGCGCTTGTCGATGAGCTATCGCACGGGCAATTACCGGTGGAAAGCCGCGGGTGGGGCGTTTCACCAGTATTTGCAATGGGTGACCACCGAGGCATTTAGCGGCTGGGATTTCTGGGTGCCGCTGGACGAAACCGTGGATCCTGGCCGGTCATGGCAAGGCGTCTTGGGGATCGAGTGGGAACCATCCGAACGCTATCAGGGCACGGTGGAAGCGTATTATACGGATCTGGCGAATTTGGTGGTGCTGGACAATCGCGTCGCCGCCGACAGCGATGCCACGACGTCCGAGGAAACCTTTGTGACCGGCGGGACTGGGTACGCGACCGGCATCGAGGTTTTTCTCCAGCGGCGCACGGGCCGGCTGACCGGGTGGATCGGCTATACTCTGGGTTGGACGCGGCGCACCTTTGCCGAACTCAATCTGGGCAAGGCGTTTCCGCCCAAATACGACCGCCGCCACGATGTGTCTTTTGTGATGCAGTATCGCGTGGGCAAGTGGTCATTTGGGGCAAATTATCTCTACGGTACGGGGCAGGCGTTTACCCCCGCGTCTGCGCGCTACCTCTTGCGCTCGCCCGTGTTTTCTTGGCAAGTCGAAGACCTGACCCTGCCCGCGGATCGCAACAGCGGTCGCTTGTTGCCCTACCAGCGGTTGGATTTGAGCGTGAAGCGAAGGTTCCGCGCATTTGGCGCGAACGCCGAAATTTACGTTCAGGTGTTCAATGCGTTCAACCGGCGCAATGAGTGGTTTGTGGTTTTTGATGATAACGAGCCAGACGTGGTCAGGATGTTGCCCATCGTTCCCACGCTGGGGATCAATTTTAATTTTTAGCGGTTCGCGTAACTTGTCATTGCGGGAAAATCAGAGGCGGGAGAGGTAAGACGGGAGAGGTAAGACGGGAGATCGTAGGGGCGATGCCCCTGTGCTCGCCCGAAGATACAAGGGGTTCGCGTAACCTGTCATTGTGGGAAAATACCATGAAAACGCTCTTTATTTTTGGATGCCTGATCGCGCTGGCCGGGTGCAAGGCCGAGCGCAGTCCATCGAGTCTGTACGGCCCGGATGCTTCGGGCATGCTGGTCGTGGATGCGGTGCTGATCGTCGATCGCCCCCTGCCCGAGTTGCTCATCACGCAGACCACGACCCTCGCGCCATCGGAGAATTGGTGGGATATAGCGGCGCGCTACAACGAATCCGCCGTGACCGATGCCGAGGTCACAATCGCGCAGGGCGACCAGCGGTTTTTGTACAGCACCGACCCAGAGTGGCCGGGGTGGTACATGCCGCCGCCCGCCGCGCCGCGCGTTTTGCCGAATGCGGTGTATGAGTTGCGCGTGCAATCCCAAGGCCGAGAGGCTAGCGCGCAGACCCACACGCCCGACCGCTTGGACATTCGAGAGGCCGTGTTGTTGGACGATGCGACCTTCGAGGTGCTCCGCGAATTAAAAAAATTTGAAGACGGCGGCGTGTTCAGCGCGCCCGAAAACCAAGTGCCCTACCAATTCGGGCTTTTGGAGTTGCGCTTCGATCCTATTCTCGCAGGCGGCTACCAGATCTCGATAGCAAGCCTGGACCGAGGATCGGATTATTTGGTCGATTCCGATTTGTTTGAAGAAGGGGATATCGACCGCTACGGCGGTTCGCCCGCATTGGAAGCCGCAGATGGCAATTTGCGGATGCCCTGGTTTATCGTGGGATTTGCCGGGCGGCACATGCTCCGCGTTTATGCGGTTGACAAAAATTGGTTTGACCTGCTCCGCTCTGTGCCCGAGTTTTTTCAAGACGATGATGACAACTTCTTTCAGCCCGGCGGCCTGGCAGGCGACAATTTTGAGCGGCCCCTGTTTCACATCGAAGGCGGCATCGGGCTTTTTGGATCCGCGTCCGTGGATTCGCTGGGTTTTGTGGTGTTGCCCCGCGTTGCTGAATAGGGAAAAAATAAAAGTGATTCGCAGAAAGGACTACCGAAAATGGCGACACACGTATCAGCGCGCCAGCGCGAGGTCGCGCCTGCCTTTCGGGGTGGGATCACGCCGCGGGCAATCGGGTTGGGGGTGTTCTTGGTGGTGGTGCTCGACGCGCTTGCCGTTTATGTTCGGTTTTACTACCACGGATCGCGGATGGTGCTCTCGCACGTTCCAATGGCGATGCTCATCGCGTTTATCACCATGCTCATCGTCTTGGCTGTCGTGGGCAGGCTGGCGCGGTTCTCGCTCCTGCCGGGGGAATGGCACACCATTTTGGCGATGGGCCTCGTGGGCGCAACCCTGCCCGCGTGGAGCAGCACCGGGTACTTGATCGGGTACATTTCCGCGCCGTACTTTTACGCCACAGCAGACAATAATTGGGCGGAGTTGCTGCATCCGCATCTGCCCGATTTTTTGATTCCGAGCAACGCGGGCCACGGCATCGCTTGGTTTTTTGAAGGCCGGCCCAAAGGCGCGCCCATCCCTTGGGGCGTGTGGGTGTTGCCCCTGTTCTGGTGGTTCATGGCGTTCACCGCTGCCTTTGTGGTGCTGGCGTGCGTGGCCGTGATTTTTAGAAAGCAGTGGGTGCAAAACGAACGCTTGGCCTTTCCGGCAATGGCGCCCCTCATCAACATGATGTCCGCGCCGGGAGGCGGGAAACGCACCTTGCCGGGGTTTATGTACAACCGCCTGTTCTGGATCGGGTTCGCGCTGGCATTTGGCATGATCGCGTGGAATTGCATCAATTACTTTTTGCCGAACTTCCCGCGCTTTCCCATTCACGGGGCCAGGTGGCATACGATAGACCCGCAGTTTCCGCGCGTGCGGACGTCCGTGGGCTTGTTTTCCATTTTCTTTTCCTACTTCGCCAGCTTGGACGTGTTGTTCAGCCTTTGGGTGTTCGATCTCGTGTTCATTTTGGAAGGGGGCTGGCTCAACAAGTTGGGGTACAAGTCCATGGTGCCCACGGCCTATCGCGGCGTGTACCAATGGCAGACGCGCGGCGCGTTTGTGGTGCTGGTGATTTCGATGTTCTGGGTGGCGCGGCGACATTTGCGGGACGTGCTGATGAAGGCCCTGGGCAAAGACGACAGCGTGGATGACCGCGACGAGATGTTGTCCTACCGCACGGCGGTGATCGGCTTGGTCGCGGGCCTGGGGTATTTGTTTATCTGGATGATGCAGATGGACATGGACGCCCTGATCAGCGCGTTGCTACTGATGGCATGCGTGTTCGGCTATATTGGGATGGCGAAAATTTTGGCGGACACGGGCATGCCCTACACGTCGATTCCGGGGATTCCGTGGAATTACGTGGCGCCGTTTTTCGGCAATGTCGCGATTTCCCCGTCCACGCATGTGGCGTTCCGATTTGCCAATTTGATCACGGGCAATGCCAAGGGCTTGTTCTTGCCGGCCGCGGCGCAGGTGGGCAAGTTGTCCGAGGGCATCGCGGACGACCGCCGCAAGTTGATGGGCGCGATTTACATCGCGTTTGTCGTGAGTTTTGTGACGAGTATTTTTTTGACGTTGAAACTGGGCTATGACGAGGGCGCGTTCAATTTCAATGTGTCCGAGATTCCCCGCAGCGCGCGCAATTATTTCAAGAACGCAGCCAATGCGGTCAAGCAATCGGACCAACCCCCGTTTTACGTGGATAATCCCGAAAATCTCGTCTTTTTTGGCATCGGCGGTCTGGCGATGGTCGGCTTGATTTTCATGCGCCATCGCTTCGTGTGGTGGCCCCTGCACCCGGTTGGGCTCGCGCTTTCCGGCGTGCCCCTGATTCGGGCGAGCAGTTTCACCCTGTTCATCGCTTGGCTTATCAAACTGGTGATGCTCAAAGTGGGCGGCCCATCGGTCTATCACAAATCCCGTCCCTTTTTCATCGGCCTGCTGGTCGGCTATGTGCTCGGCGTGGCCCTATCCCTGATGCTGGACGTGATCTGGTTCCCAGAAAAAGGCCATGCCGTACACTTCCGCGCGGCATGAAAATGCAACCCCATCAGAACGCATAAAAAGGCGAAGCTCTGGTTGGACACGAGGAGGACACAAATGGCACAATCGAAAAATTTGGAAGCGATACCCGTAAGGCCCAAGCGCGAGGAAATTGCCAGTGGGTCCCTGTCTTCGGTGATAGACCGGCGAGATGCCGTGCCCTCATCGCACATCTGTGGGTTGCCAACGCACCCGGACGCGCAAGCGTTTTGCGAGCACTATGGCCTTGAGGATACCATTCGTCAGGCCGTCCATTTGATCAAAACTTCATTTTGTAGTGCAAGCGATCTCAAACTCTATCGGGAAAGCGATCCAGAGTCCGGAGAATCCTATCTCGTGATCGATTTCCGTCTGCAAGGCGACATCGATCAAATTCTCGCAGAAGACGAACGATTCATCCGACAATGGATGGCAGTTGAGCCGAAGGACAAAGAGGGACTCGTTACAATCCTATTCGATATCGCGTAGCTTATGGCGTTGATAAAAAGGCGACTGGAGACCGTGACGATGGCGAAGGCGAATTGGGCGAATCGCACGATCTTTGAGGGCGACAATCTCGACATTCTGCGGGGCATGAACTCCGCGAGTGTGGATTTGGCGTATCTCGATCCGCCGTTCAACTCGAATCGCAATTACTCCGCGCCGATTGGGTCGGTCGCGGCCGGTGCGGCTTTCAAAGATACGTGGACATTGAGCGATTTGGATGTTGCCTGGTTGGGCTTGATTGCAGACCAAGAGCCTGCGTTGTATCGGGTGATTGAGGCGGCAGGGTTTTCGCATGGAAAAGGGATGAAGTCTTATTTGGTGATGATGGCAGTGCGTCTTTTGGAATTGAAACGGATTCTCAAGGCGACGGGGAGTATTTATTTGCATTGTGATCCCACGGCCAGTCACTATTTGAAAATGCTGATGGACAGCATCTTTGGGCGCGATAATTTTCGGAATGAATTGGTGTGGCGTCGAACATCGACAAAGTCTTTTGCTAAGAAATTTGCGGTCAATAGTGATCGCGTTCTGTACTACGCGCTGTCGGGCAAGGCTGTTTGGAATCAACAGTACGAGCCGTATTCACAAGCGTTTATCGCATCACAATATCGGAATGAAGATGAATATGGGCGGTGGGCTACGGCTGATTTGACCGGTGGAAAACCCGGGGGGCCGGAGGCATATCTGCCATTTCGAGGGGTGTTGCCACCGTCTGGCCGTGCGTGGGCACCGCCGGGACTTGATCGCATTCCATCATCCGCCCATGCGCGATTGCCCGCCGATTATGCCGAGTTGGATCAGTTGTCCAAATGTGAGGCGTTGGATGATGCGGGGTTGATTTATTGGTCGTCTCGTGGAAAACCCTACATGAAGAAATACTTGTCGTTGATGCCCGGCGTGGTGAGTGGGGATTTGGTGTTGGATATTCCGCCGGTGAAAGGGCGTGAGCGCACGGGGTATCCGACCCAAAAACCCCTCGCATTGTTAGAACGGATTGTTCAAGCCTCTACAAATGAGGGGGATGTGGTGCTCGATCCGTTTTGCGGTTGCGCCACCACTTGCGTTTCCGCAGAGATGTTGGGGCGTCAGTGGGTCGGCATCGACTTGTCGCCGTTGGCTGGCAAAATTGTCGTGGAACGATTGCAAAAGGTATCCGATGAAGATGGACTGCTGAAAGGCGGGAAACTCCCGAAAGTGATCCACAGAACGGACCTTCCGCGCCGCACGGACATCGAGGCATTGCCCGATTACAGGACGCACAAGCATGTGTTGTACGGCGAACAAGCGGGAAATTGCAAGGGCTGTGGCGTTCACTTCCCGTTTCAAAATATGACCGTTGACCACATCACTCCGCGTGCAAAAGGTGGAGGAGATCACAAAGAGAATCTGCAACTGCTTTGCAACAGTTGCAACGCTCGCAAGGGAAGCGGCACCCAAGCCGAGTTGATCGTGCGCTTGCGCGAGGCGGGGATTTTGTATCGCGCGGTTTAGGTGGCGTAAAGGCGATGCCATAAGAGGTAAGGCGGGGTTGGTATTCATCATGGGCCTGCTGGTCCAGATCGCATTTTTTAATGATTTCACGTAAAGGAGGAAACGCATGACAGATTCAAAAGAGACCCTCAACCACGAGGGGCGCATCTCTCGGATCGAGGGTATCATTGAAGAAATCCGGGCGCGATTGGCGCAGATTGAGGCTGATCAACGCGACATGAGGCGGGAAATGAGGCGAGAGATGAGTGCAGTAAATGACCGGCTTCATCGTCTCGATGTAAAGGTTTCCTCGCTGTGGGTTGGGGTTATGATCGCCATTGGCCTGCTGGTCAAGATCGCATTTTTCAATTGAGTTCACGTCGTTCATCTGTGGTTGCTTTTCTTTTTTTTGAACTTTGGCCTAGCTCGTCTCGGCCCATCCGCGTTTATCCGTGTTCGTCTGTGGTTCCTTTTTTTGGAGGGTATGACCCATGATTTCTCAAGCACAAATTCGTTCGCAACTGGACAACTGTTTGTTGGAGGCCAGGTTTGACCGCTGGCAGCCTCGGTACAAAAAGGGCAAAGTGCGGGATATTTATTTGCTCGACGACAAACGCATTTTGATCACCACGGATCGGCAAAGCGCGTTTGACCACATCTTGGGGGCGATTCCGCTCAAGGGGCAGGTGTTGAACCGCACCGCGCAGTACTGGTTTGACCAGACGCGAGACATCGTGCCCAATCAGGTGATCGACGTGCCAGACCCCAATGTGACAGTGGCGCGTGAACTCGACATGTTGCCGGTCGAGATCGTGGTGCGGCGGTACCTCACCGGTAGCACCGACACCTCGGTGTGGACGAACTACGCCAAGGGCGTGCGGCATTTTTGCGGCGTGCATTTGCCCGAAGGCATGGTAAAAAACCAGCCGTTTGACGCGCCGATCATCACGCCCACGACAAAGGCAGAGGATCACGACGAGTCGATCTCGCCAGAGCAAATTGTCGCCCGCGGGTTGGTCGATGCAGATCGGTGGGCAGAGGTGGAAGAGGTCGCGCTGAAACTTTTCGCCCGCGGTACGGAATTAGCCGCGCAACGCGGGTTGATTTTGGTAGATACCAAATACGAGATGGGGTTGGATGCAGCGGGCAATCTGACCGTGGCCGATGAGATTCACACCCCGGATTCCTCGCGCTACTGGATTCTCGATTCGTATCATGACCTGCACGCTCGCGGCGAGGAACCCGAGAGTTTGGACAAAGAGTTTTTGCGCCTCTGGCTGGTGGAGAAGGGAATTTCTGACGACAATATCCCCGAATTGGATGACGATATCCGCACGCGAGTTTCCGAGCGCTACATCGATTTGTTCGAGCGCGTAACAGGCGAAACATTCGTCGCGGACAGGGACGACACCCCCATCCTCGAGCGCATCGAAAAGAATATCGCGCCGTATTTTTAGCAACCGAAGTCACGCGATAGCAGAAACGCCATCAGCGATTTGCCGATGGCGTTTTTGTTTGGGTTGGAGCGAATGGATCGCGCCATGAAAAAGCGACCTATCCCCCCGGCCCCCTTTCCTACGAGGAAAGGGGGAGCGCATGGCTTTCTTGAAGGGTTGTATCCAGGGCTATTTTGATGGCTTTGGGCGAATGGATCGCGCCATGAAAAAGCGACCTATCCCCCTGGCCCCGTTATTCGCTTCGCTCATTGTAGGCTACGCCTGTGCCTACAAGGAAAGGGGGAGCGCATGGCTTTCTTGAAGGGTTGTATCCAGGGCTATTATGATGGCTTTGGGCGAATGGATCACGCCATGCAAATCCAAAAACCCTTACACACAATCCCTCGCACAACCTCTCGCCATTCCCCCTTCCTCTTAGGAAGGGGGCCAGGGGGTAGGTCCCAATAAAACGAGTCTCTCTTGGTTGACCTTTGAGACGTGACCGAGCGGGATTGAATCCACCGAGTAGCGAAAGGACAAGGGCGCGATGGCTTCAATGCTTTATTCGCATTGTCAAACGATTTGTAGCGCGTTTTTTAGAGGGCGATTCGCTTGACTTTTCGCTTTTTACTTGCCTGCAAAGTCCATACTTTGTTTGAGGCGGGCATGGGGCCGGATGGATGGGCGGACTGACTACTGACTACTGACCACTGACCACTATCCATGTCGATCTATTTCGTCACGAGCCTTTGCGCTTTGTATATCTCGTCGATTGCGCTTTTTTTCTTTGGCCTGTTTCGCAGATACAGACCGCGGATGGGGCCTGATCGAGGTCTATCGGTCTCTGTCATCGTGCCAGCGCGGAATGAGGCCGGCAATATCGATGCGTGTTTGCGGGCATTGGTCGCGCAGACGTATCCCTCAAAGCGCGTGGAGATTATCGTCGTCGACGACCGATCTGCTGATGGCACGGCGGATCGCGTTGCGGAATGGGCGCGCCGCTCGGCACATATCCGGTGTGTGTCCGTGGCGGAGCGGTATTGCGAGTGCCCAAAAAAAAACGCCCTGTGGCACGGCATCGCACAATCGCGGGGGGAGATTGTGTTCACGACGGACGCGGATTGCCGGCCCGACCCGCGGTGGATCGCTTCCACGCTCGCGCACTTCGCGCCGGAGGTGGGGATGGTCATCGGGCATGCCCCTTTGTTGCGAAACGAGAGGGCACTGTCCGGCCTCCTGTCTTTGCAAGCCCTCATCGTTTCCACGCTCGCGGCCGGCAGCGCGGGCATCGGGGTTCCGCTGACGTGTTCGGGGCGCAACATGGCCTATCGCAGAAAAGCCTTTGACGAGGTCGATGGCTTTGCGGAGATCGGGCACATCGTCGGAGGGGATGACGTGTTGCTCATGCGGCAGGTCGCACAGAAAAGCGCGTGGAAAATTCGGTTCAATGCAGATGCTTTTGTGCCATCTGCGTCTCATGCGGACAATCTCATCTATCGGCAGGTGCGCTACCAATCCAAGACCATCCACTACGGCGTTCCAGTCTTGATTCCGGCGGTTGCGGTGTATATATTTCACGCCATCTTGTCGACGCTTCCGGTCTTGTACTGGGTCGACGCCGAGTTGTTTTTTGCGACTGGCGTTTGTCTCATCGCAAAGGTGATCGCGGATGCGGTGTTTTTGCTCGCCGGTGCGACGCGCTTCAAGAGTCTGAAGTTGCTCTGGTGGTTTCCCGTGCTCGAAATCCTGATCGCGCCGTATATCGTCGTGGTGTGCGCGCTCGGCACATGTTCATCGTTCAAATGGAAATAATATGCTCTCGATTAAATTGTTGCCCGAAACCCTGATGAGATACCATCGCGCAATCACGCCGAGGCGCGTGTGGAATGCCGCGAAGGTGGTGGCGTCTTATGGGCTGTCCAATGTGTTTCGGCGGGATATTCGCATGGGCAAGCCCTTTGTGCTCATGGTCGAACCCACCAATTTTTGCAACCTCAAATGCCCGCTGTGCCCCTCGGGCAATGGGGAGATGACCCGGGCGCGCGGCACGATGCCTTACGACCATTTCAAGCATGTGTTCGAACAACAGGCCGATCACTTGTTGCTCCTCATGTTGTGGAACCAAGGCGAGCCGTTTATCAACAAGCGTCTCACGGATATGATCCGCTTGGCGACCGCGCACAACGTGCCCACGCTGACGAGCACCAATGTCCACTATGTCAAGAATCGGGAGACCGCGCGGGATATCGTCGATTCCGGCTTGTCGGAGCTCGTGGTTTCGCTGGACGGGGTCACGCCGGAAAGCTACGTCAAGTACCGCGTGGGGGGCAATTTTGACCGCGTGCTCGAGGGCATCCGGCTGCTGGTTCAGGCCAAGCGCGAGTTGCGAAAACGCCACCCGTTGATCCACCTGCAATTTATCATTATGAAACACAACGAGGGCGAAATTGAAGCCGCGCGCCAACTCGCCCGGAACTTGGGGGTGGATCGCCTGTCGCTCAAAACGGCCCAGGTTTATACCGAAGCCGATGCCGAGACCTTTTTGCCTTCGGATGAGAAGTTCAGCCGCTACGATTACGATGCGGATCACCTCGCGACCAAAAGCGAGATCAGCAATACCTGCCGGCATTTGTGGTACAGCACGGTGATCAACTGGGATGGCGCGGTTTCGCCGTGCTGTTTTGACAAAGATGTGCATTACGGCTTGGGAGATGCGTTGGCAGAAGGGGATTTCGACCGGATTTGGACGGGCAAAAAATACGCGGATTTTCGCAATGCCATTCTCAAAGACCGCACGGCTGTGCCGATCTGCAACAATTGCTCGGAAGGCGTGAAGGGCATGTTTTACGATATCGAAAAGGTGAGCCCCGGATAGCAATGGATTTCATCCTGTATTTGTCGGCGTTCTCCGCCGCGCTTTACGGCCTCGTCGCGCTGTGTTTTTTCGTTGGATTATGCCGATTGAGGAGCCAGGCGCGCACTCGTGAGACGCCGTTTATCTCTGTCGTGATCGCCGCGCGCAACGAAGCCGATTACATCGGGAGATGTCTCGGCAGTCTCGAGCGACAGACTTATCCGGCCGACCGATTTGAAGTTTTGGTCGTCGACGACGATTCGACTGATCGCACATCCCATGTCGTCGCATCTGCGGGCATGGACAACCTGCGCTCGTTGTCCGTTGGAGACCGGTTTTTGGACATGGCGGCGAAAAAGCGACCGCTGTCCGTCGGCATTCAGCACGCCCGAGGAGAGTGGATCCTGACCACGGACGCGGATTGCACGGTGCCGCCCACTTGGGTTGCGGCCGTGGCGTCTTATATGACGGCAGATGCGGGCGTCGTGATTGGGTTTTCGCAACTGCGGGAACCGCGCTCGTTTTTCCATCGCTTGCAGGCGTTGGATTTTTTTGTGCTGATGGCGGCGGCGGCTGGGGCCGCGGGCGTGGGGATGCCCCTCGCGGCTTCGGGGCAAAATTTTGCCTATCGGAAAAGCCTGTTTGAACGAGTGGGCGGGTTTCGGGAGATTGCACACCGGGCGTCTGGAGACGATGTGTTGTTGCTCCAGTTGCTCCACAAGGCGTGGGACGGGCGCGTGGCGTTTGCGGATGATCCCGGTGCTTTTGTGACGACGCATCGGCCCGAGACCCCATCATCACTGTGGCAACAACGCAAGCGGTGGGCGTCCAATGCCGCGTATCAACTGCGCCTCAATCCGGGGTTTTTCGCGTACATCGCCGCGGTCTTTACGGTGAACGCGCTCATTCCCATCGCCTTGTTTTTCGCGGTGATGGATGGCGATTACAAACTTCCCCTGCTCTGTTGGGGGGGCAAAATTTTGGCTGACGTGCTCGTGGTGGGAAAGGGCGTTTTGACGTTCAACCGCAGGGATTTGTTTTCCGCGTTTCCGATTTGGGAGATCGCGCAAATCCCGTACATCGTGCTGGTTGGCCTGGCGGGGACAGCGCGGGGATTTACGTGGAAAGGCCGGCGACACGGGGCAAAAAAGAAATGAGGTGTTTTATGGGATTCAAACCTACCCCCTTTCTACGAGGAAGATGGGATTATAGCCACAAAAGGCACAAAAGGGGTACAACTGGCGACAGCCCGTTCAAAGGCACAAAAGGGGTACAACTGGCGATAGCCCGTTCAAAGGCGAGCAGTGTTTGTAGTGCCCAACGATACAAAGGGGGAATCGGTGCTTCCTACGAAAAAGGAGGCCATCCCCGTCTCGGAGAGGGGGCATTTAGACGATTTCTCAAAAGTGCCTGTACACTCTGGTTCCTCGTCTCGCTGCTCGCAATGCCCTGTGATGCCCAGCGGGCGCGTGCTCGGGAATTGGGCATTCAAATTGGCGTGTTGCCCACGGGGAAGTACAATGCGATTACCGATGTGGCGGGCGTGCGCGTCGGGCATGTGACGCTGATCAAAGGGCAGGGCGAGCTCGTCGTGGGCAAAGGCCCGGTTCGCACGGGGGTCACGGCTGTCGTGCCGCACGGGGAGGATGTTTATCGCAATCAGGTGTTTGCCGCGGCCGAGGCCCTCAATGGCAATGGCGAGATGACGGGCATGGCTTGGGTCAATGAGCGCGGGCAACTCGAGGTGCCCATCGTGCTGACGAATACGCTCTCGGTGGGCGAAGGGTATAGCGGGGTGGTCGCGTACATGCTCAAACAGGGCGCGGGCCGCGTTCCCCTGCCCGTGGTGGCCGAGTGTTATGACGGGGGGTTGAATGATATTGCCGGGCGACACGTTGGGATCGATCACGTCGTCGCGGCCATTGAAAAGGCAAGGACCGGGCCGGTGCCCGAAGGCTCGGTCGGCGCGGGTACGGGGATGCGCGCGTACGGCTTCAAAGCCGGCATTGGCACGGCGTCTCGGGTCGTGCCGGATGGACATACGGTCGGGGTGCTCGTCAATGCCAACTGCGGGCGCAGGCCCATGCTCGTCATCGATGGGGTGCCCGTCGGCCGGGAACTGCCGGTTGAGAGAACGCCCACGCGCGACGGGTCGATCATCGTGGTCATTGCCACAGACGCGCCCTTGGTGCCGCATCAGTTGCGCCGGTTGTGCAAGCGCGCGCCTGTGGGCATTGGGCGCACGGGTACGGTTTCCCGCACGAGCAGCGGCGATTTTGCCATCGCGTTTTCAACGGCGTACCGCCTGTCGCGCACGCGGGCGGACCGCGATACCATTACCACATTGCGCGATCACCGGCTCACCCCGCTGTTTCAAGCCACTATCGAAGCCACGGAAGAGGCGATTGTCAATGCCATGTGCGTGGCCGATTCTATGGTGGGACGCGACGACCGCGTGATGCCCGCGCTACCGCATGACGAGTTGATCGAGATTTTGCGGAAGTACGGGAGATGGAAGATGGGATTTTAGCCACAAGAGGCATAACAGACACAATTAGCCACAAAAAGCACAAAAGGCACAAAAGGGGTACAACGTTCAAAGGCGATCAGTGTGTAGGGGCGATGCCCCCGTGCTCGCCCAAAGATACAAGAGGGGGAAAGCAACCACGGATGAACACGGATGAACACAGATGAAAGAACGCACAAAAAACAAGCCCGGGTTCGCAAGGAACTCGGGCTTTTTGTTGTCTGGATCGCGGATTTGCGCGGATTAGGGGATTGCGCGGATTACCCTACCCCTACCACCCCCACTGCGTCCTTCGCACCTGCTACATCCTTTACACCACCTGCACGCTCCGCCCTACCTGCGCCCCAATCCGCATTCATCCGCTGATCGCCTGGGCGTCAGAAGAAATCTGGCCCCGTTTGTTCAGCATGGCGGCGATCTGACGGAATACGGCCAAGGCGTGTCCTTCGTAGTCGGCGTTTTCAAGGCTGTCAATGACCGAGACGGGCATGCTGGCCTGATCGGCCAATTCCCGTTGCGACAGGCCAGACGCGGTTCTAAGGTGATAGAGTTGAGTGCCGATCTCTGCGTTGATCCGTTCCGTTTTGAGCAAGGCTTCCAACTTCGGGTCGCCCGCGACATAGCGTTTGTGCAGGATTTCCACGGCATCTATGGTTCTTTTTTCGCGCATCATTCATTCTCCAGCGAATAAGTATGTCGTTCAGGATTCCGTTCAAAGTTTCTTTTTCGGCGAATAGCACGGGCGATTTCCGCAGGCGGCACGCGCTGTGTTTTGACAATGCCGTGCGAGAGCACCGCGGCGTTACGTCCACAAAAAAAGTAAAGAAGCCGATATTGAATGTTGCGATATGCGATGCGAAGTTCGTAAATATCGTCTCTCAAATAATCGGCTTCAGGTCTCCGAAGTTCATATCCTAATGTGCTGAGTCGCTCAATTTTTACAATACATTTGGCCCTAACCTTGGGAAGCAAGTCGTCGAGCCACGCCAGCACGGGAACGGTTCCGTTCGCTTCACAATAGAATATGACCTTAGTTTCCGGCATTGCGGGTAGTTGTTTCTCAAGTGAAATTCTCGAATCCCTCCCGTGTTTAATTTCGCAAATTTGAGCGCAAAGTCAACCAATATCTCATCCTGATCCGCGATCTGTTTCACAGGCACAGGTATGCGGATTTTTTTAAACAGAATCGGCCAGCAATGTGTCTATATTAAAAAATGTTTTTGAATTTTGGGCGTATGTTATCAGAGGAGGTTGTTGCGTTGTCAGATAAAGGGGGTGAATGAATGACCGATGAAAGATCCATCGATCACGAAGCGCGGGAACGGATTTCGAAACTTGAGGGTATCATTGAGGAAATTCGCACGCGGCTATCCGCGGTTGAGGCTGAATTGCGAGAGGTGCGCCGAGAACTCAATGCTTTGGGACGCACGGTTGCGTGGATTCGAGCGGGGGTGGTAATCGCACTGGGCCTGCTGGTCAAAATTACATTTTTCACCTGAAAGAGAATGACGCGGCGGTTCTTTTGAAGAACAGAAAAAGCCCGGGTTCGCAAGGAACTCGGGCTTCAATTTTTGGAAGGAATCGTTATCGAGGCGAGGCGGTTTCTCGCCGGGCGTCAGAAGAAATAGGGAAGCGGCGATTGACAAATTGCTTGAGCCATTGCAAAAACCCGTTGCTGGAGCCAGCGGGCGCATCTTCAACTCGTAATGCCTCCAGTCGCTTTTGTGCGCGTTCAGATACGTCTTCAAGCATGCCTTCCTCTTTGAGAAAGTCATCAAAATTGCTACCGCGATACTTATTCATGGTCGTCTCCCCTTTGCCATAGATTTTTTCGATCTTGTGCCAACTTCAAAGCGGATTTCGGCGTCCTTCGGCTCTTCTTGAAAAAGCCGTGCAGAAGTACCATATCGCTACCTTCTACGCTAAACAAAATCCGCGCAATCCGCCTATCGCTGAGGTTACTGCGAACTTCCCATAGGTCTTGAACGCCTCTCAGTTTCCGAACGAGTGGCATGCCCAAGGGCCAACCAAACTGCACCAATTTTATATCTTCACCAATTGTCTTTTTGTCTTCTTTTGCAAGCCCTTTGAGCCATTCTCGCACAGGTTCATTTCCCGTGTCAGTGCGAAAAAAGACGACGCAGAGCGTAGGATTTTGGGTCATAAAAATCCAAGTACACAACGGGAATAACAGATTTCTGTCCAAGTCATGGTCTCAAGCAGAAGTTTCTATCTAATCTCGCAAATTTGGACGCAAAGTCAACCAATATCTCATCCTGAGTCGCTACCTGTTTCACCGGCACAGGTATTCTGAATCTGTGCCAAGTCGTAGTTCATTTGTTGGCGCAACCAACTTTCCGCACTGCCGCCGAATGCCTTGGACAGACGCACGGCCATTTCCGCAGAAATATCCGTGTGCCCGTGAATCAGCCGGGACAAACTCGTGCGGGTGATGCCCAAGCCCACGGCAGCTTCTGTAATGGACAGGCCAAGCGGCTCAAGACACTCTTCAAGGACGAGTTTACCGGGGTGCGGAGGATTCTTCATCGGCATAGGATGCTCCTTTTAATGATAATCTTCATAATTGACATCGGCGACATCTGTCTTTTCAAAGCGGAAGGTGACGCGCCAGTTTGCACGCACCACAACAGCCCATAAACCGGCCCGATTTCCTCTGAGCGGGTGTAAACGAAAACCGGGTAAATTCATATCCATTGGACTTTCAGCCACTTCAAGCCGCGCCAGAATATTCTTCAGTTTTTCTGCATGGTCTGGATTTACACCGCGCGAGTCGTCTGTTTCATAGAGTCGGCGCAACCCGCGATGCCTAAAATTTAGTATCAAGTGCTCATCCCTATCTGGGTATTTTGAGGCAATGGGCGGCCGATGTCTTCATACAGTTCAATGACCGTAGCCAGTGCGTCTTGGACGTTCTCTACCGCTTGGGAGATCGAATCGCCTTCAGTGACCAACTCGGGCAACAAGGGAGAGGTCACAGTGTACCCTCCTTCGGGTTGCGGTGTCAGAACAAGTGGTACTTTGTAGTCCATCAATGCCTCCATTCGGATTAATCCTGCTCATCCCCCCATCCGCACAGAAGCGCGTGCGCGCATTGGGTAGCGTAATACCAACCACGGGAATAACAGATTTCTGTCCAAGTCATGGTCTCAAGCAGAAGTCTCTATCTAATCTCGCAAATTTGAGCGCAAAGTCAACCAATATCTCATAATGATGAAATTTTTCCAAAAAACCCGCTTGACTTTGGCAAATGTCCGCTATATTTTGTGCGTCCGTTCGTCGACACAAATGGAACTGTGACATGATTTCACCAACCCACCAGAATCATTGCCCACAACTGGCCTATCGCTGTGATGGCAGTTCTCATGCACAGATGTCGTTTATCCGTGTCGATGCGTGCCCGAGCAGTGGGCTGAATCTCGCGGTCTGCACGGATCATGGCATCGCCATGAAGACATGCTGGCGGGTTCTTATGACAAAGACATGAATGCAAAAACCGTCTTTCCACACCAACCCGCTGAAGCAATTTCGGCGGGTTTTGTTTTTTTAGATCAGCAGTTAGCAATCGGCGATCAGCCCGCCCACCATCACGACATTCAATCCCACACGGGAGAAAGGACACGCAGGTGGCACGCGATCTCGACTACCAGATGCCGTCCTATACAACGCTGATGGTCAATGACCTCAACATCGCCACACGTTGGTATTGCGATACCCTCGGCTTTGCCTTGATTTCGCAAATGCCCGGCGCCAATGGCGACCCCATCATGTCGCACTTGCGCTGGGCACCGCACGCGGATGTGATCTTGATGGAAGAAGGGCCGAACGCCGTGATGCCGACGATCAAAGGCGCGGGCGTCACCCTCAATTTTACCGTGCTGCGCGAATCGGTTGACGCGATTGCCGACCGGGTCAGATGCGATGGCAACAGCCAGCTCTCCGGCCCGCACAACCGCCCGTGGAACGCACGCGAGGTCATCGTGATAGACCCCAATGGGTATCGCCTCAACTTCACCGAACCCCTGCGCGCACCCATCGACAACGACGAGTTGATGACCCAAGTCGCGGAACAACTCGAAGAAATCACCCTGAACTGATACTTACCCCAACGTCTCTCGACGAGAAATGGTGGCAGAACATCTCCCCGTCTCGGAGAGGGGCTTTTAAGAATTTTTAAGGAGATGCAATCCCATGTCCAATCTGTCATGGTCTTTTCCATATCCCTCCCAACGCATGCCCGTGATGGCGCGCAACGTGGTCGCCACATCGCAACCGCTCGCCGCGCAAGCCGGGCTTAGCATGTTGTACAAAGGCGGCAATGCCGCAGACGCGGCCCTGGCCACGGCCATCGCGCTTTGCGTCGTCGAACCCACCAGCAACGGCATTGGCAGCGATGCCTTTTGCATCTTGTGGGACGGAGAACAACTGCACGGGCTCAACGCATCCGGGCGTTCCCCAAAGGCGTGGTGCCCCGAACGATTTGCCGCGTATGACCGCATGCCGCAGCGCGGTTGGGACGCTGTCACCGTGCCCGGCTGTGTTTCTGCGTGGGTCGAAGTGTCACGGCGTTTTGGCAACTTGCCCTTTGAAACCCTGTTTGAACCCGCGATTTACTACGGCCGCAATGGCTTTGCGGTCTCGCCCATCACCGGGCGCGGTTGGGCGAGTGCTGCGCGCACGTACCGCGACATGCCCGATTGGATGGCGACATTCGCGCCGCAGGGTCGCGCCCCCGACATCGGCGACACCTTCACCTGCGAGGCCCAAGCGCGCACCTTAGAGCGCATTGCAGAAACCGAGGGGGACGCTTTTTACCGGGGCGACCTCGCGGAAAAAATCGCGGCCCATGCGAAAAACACCGGCGGCGCAATGACCGAAGAAGACCTCGCCGAACACCGCGCCGATTGGGTCGATACCATGGCCATCGATTTTCAGCACCACACCTTGCACGAAATTCCCCCCAACGGTCAGGGCATCGCCGCGCTGATCGCATTGGGCATCCTCGACAACTGGGATTTGCCCCAGTACCCCGTCGACTCGGCAGACAGCTTGCACCTTCAAATCGAAGCCATGAAATTGGCGTACGCCGACGCCCACCGCTACGTCTCTGACCCCAATACGCGGGACATCGAATACGCGCACCTGCTCGACCCCGCCTATTTGGCCCAACGCGCCCGGTTGATCGACTTGCAACGCGCCCAATCCCCCACATTTGGCACGCCCCACAGCGACACCGTGTACCTCACCACCGCAGACGAACAGGGCATGATGGTCTCCTTTATTCAGTCCAATTTCATGGGATTCGGCTCTGGCATCGTCATTCCCGACACCGGGATCAGCATGCAAAATCGCGGCGCGGGCTTTGTCCTCGACCCCGATCATCCCAATCTCGTAGATGGCGGCAAGCGGCCCTATCACACCATCATCCCGGCCTTTGCGACCCGCGCAAGCCAACCCGTGATGTCCTTCGGCGTCATGGGCGGGCACATGCAACCCCAAGGCCACGCGCAGATGATGATTCGGATTTTCGCTTACGGTCAAAATCCCCAAGTAGCTTGCGACGCACCCCGCTGGCAGGTTCTGGGCGGGACAAATGTGGGCATCGAACCCGGCGTCGCCTCCGACACTTTGGACGATCTCCACGCCCGCGGTCACGCCATTCACATCCCACCCCAAATCGGCTATGGCGGCGGCCAACTCATTTACAAACTCGACGACACGACCTACTGCGCCGCCTCGGACCCGCGCAAAGACGGCATGGCCGTGGGGTATTGAGATCAGCCCCAAGTAAGAGGCGAGAAGTAAGAGGCGAGAAGTAAGAGGCGAGACCGCCCCACCGCTCTGCCGCCGCTTCATCGTTCCCTGTCGCCATCATCCGTAGGGACAGGCCCCCGTGCCTGTCCCAAGAAGTAAAGCCCGAGTTCACTGTGAACCCGGGCTTTTGTTTGTTTGCATCTTTCGTCGTTCAGCCTGATGAGCCAAAGCCGGCGGCGGAGATGAAGCAATCGTCGAATCCAATCTCGCCATCGCCATTGAGATCGCACCGGGCGTCATATCGCTCCTGACCGAGTCGCGAGCCGAACTTGCTGGCAAAGGTCAAGAAATCGGTGAAATTCGCATTGCTATCGCCATCTTCATCTGTGGCGGTCAGGGAACAGGCTTTCATTGGAAGTGGGAGTCGGGATAGAGGCTTCGGATGTAGGGTTCAATGGCTTGAGCGGTCGTGCGCGTAGCCTGTTGCTCGATGACGTTCCCTCTGAGGAGGGCCTCGTTCCGGAAGAAGAGGACATATCGAATGATCAGGATTATATCCGAGAACAGCCTCACATCGCCATCGCCATCCACATCGAGAATGTTCTGATTGACCAACGTGTCGAGGTAGGGTTCAATTTCTTGAGCGGTCGTGCGCGTGGCAGTTGGCTCGATGACGTTCCCTCTGAGGAGGGCCTCGTTCCGGAAGAAGAGGACATATCGAATGACCAGGATTATATCCGAGAACAATCTCACCCGGCCATCGCCATCCACATCCAAGTTGGCACTCGGTGCGTCGTCATCGGTCAAGGTCAGGGTCACGGGTGAGGGTGCGGTGATGCCTTGGGCGTTGTTTGCGGTTGCAGACACCGTGACCGTCTTCTCGTCTGCCTGGTCGTTGTTGTCCTCTGCGGTGATCGTCACGGTGCCCGTGCTCGTTGTGGTCGTCACCGCGATGATCAGGGTGTCTGCACTCGATAGCGTGAAGTCGCTCGCAGTCGCAGGGGACACAGGCGTAGCAGAGACCGTGATCGTCGT
Organism: Candidatus Latescibacterota bacterium; assembly: GCA_965204745.1. GTDB lineage: Bacteria > Latescibacterota > UBA2968 > UBA2968 > UBA2968 > VXRD01. Next base: position 4,448,638 of record OZ242010.1, on the reverse strand, counting down.
GACCGCGCTCGATGGATGCGATAGGGTCGCGCTCACCGTGGAAACCTCGCCGTTTTCCGAGATGGACGAGGGGGTGAGCACCAACGTCACGGTCGGCGCTTCGTCATCGTCTGTGATCGTCAGGGTCACGGCAGACGATAGCGACGCCCCATTGCCACCCGCCACCGTTGCAGCCACGGTCACGCGCTTGTCCGGTGCATCGGTCGTATTATTCACCGCTGTGATCGTCACGGTGCCCGTGCTCGTCGTCACACTCGCCGCGACGGTCAGCGTGTTCGTGGGCGATAGCGTGAAATCGCCCGCAACCGCAGGCGACACAGCCATCGCTGAAACCGTGATCGTCGTCGCCGCGGTCACGGTGCGATCTAGCGTTGCCGTTACTGTTGAAACCGCGCCTGCCTCAGAAATCGACGCCGGAGACAAAACCAACGTCACCTGTGCCACTTCGTCATCGATAATCGTCAGCGTCGTAGCAGTGACCGATCCCGTGCCTATGCTGTTGCCCACCGTGCTCGCCGACACGGTCACCGTCTTGTTCCCCGAAGACATGCTGTTGTCCACCGTCGTGATCGTCACGGTGCCCGTGCTCGTCGTCGCGCCCGCCGCGACGGTCAGCGTGTTCGCGCCCGATAGCGTGAAATCGCCAGGAACCGCAGGCGACACAGCCGACGCTGAAACCGTGATCGTCGTCGCCGCGCTCGATGGGTGCGAGAGGGTCGCTGTCACGGTCGAAACCGCGCCAGCTTCAGAAATCAACGCCGGTGCCACCATCATCGTCACGTCCGGGGCCGCGTCATCGTCTGTGATCGTCAAAGCCGCGCCGGTCACACTGCCCGCGCCTTGGTCGTTGTTCGCTACACCGGACACGGTCACATTGCGATTAGGCGCGTCTTGGGTGTTGTCCACCGCCGTGATCTCTACTGTGTCCGCCGCGTTCGTCGTATCCCCGGCCGCGATGGTGATCGTCGAATCCGACCCTACGGTATAAGCATTCGCCACCGGGCGCACCGTGATCGTTGTCGCCGCGCTTGACGCATGAGACAGCGTCGCAGTCACCGTCGAGACACCGCCGTTCTCCGAGATGGACGCGGGCGACAGCATTAGTGTCACGTCCGGCGCGGCGTCATCGTCCTCCAGCGTCAAGGTCGCCTCGGTCACACTGCCCACGCCTTGGGCGTTGCGTGCCACAACGGACACGGTCACGTCGCGATTAGGCGCGTCTTGGGTGTTGTTCACCGCTGTAATGACCACGGTATCCGTCGCGTTCGCCGTGCTCCCGGCCGCGATGGTGATCGTCGAATCCGACCCCACCGTGTAGGCATCCGCCACCGGACGCACTGTGATCGTCGTTGCCGCGCTCAATGGGTGTGCCAGCGTCGCGGTCACCGTCGAAACCCCACTGTTTTCCGAGATCGTCGAGGGCATCAGGGTCAACATCACTACCGCGGGTTGGAGCTGAAATTGCACGGTGGTATCCATGCCGGCATACTTCAACACCGGATACTGATCCGTCTTGCCAAAGGTCCACGGATCGTCGTTGCCGGCTTGTCCGTCGAGGTTGGCGTTCCAGTTGTAGTAGGTGTCGTCGCTGGTGGCACCGTAGGTGGTCTGGCTCTGGAGCTCACTGGTGGTCTTGCCCGTGCCGCCGCCCCCGCTGGTGGCACGGGTGCTGGTGGAGGTGTCCCAGTAACTATTGGTTGTGCTACCTGTAGTAGAGGATCCGATTAGCCCGCCGATGTTGCCTCCGGTTCCGCTGACCCTGCCTGTGGAGTATGAGTTTGTTACATTGCCAAACTTGCGCCCGACCAGTCCGCCGACATAGGAGGCACCGCTGACGGATGCAGTAGAGTAGCTGGAGTTGATAACTGCTGAGTTTTGGTTTTGGTAGCCAACTAATCCACCAACGCTATCTCCGCCTTGCACTGCGCCGGTGGTATAACAGGCGACGACTGTGCCGTAGCTTCTGCCTGCCAGAATGCCGCTATATCCCCTTCCTGTGACATTGGCGTTGATTATGCCCAGCGTCTCGATGCGAGATGTGCTGTGAATACCACCGAACAGCCCGACATTGTCGGTGTTGCTACGGCTGATGAACAGGTGGTTGATAGTGTGACCGTTGCCCTTGAAATCGCTTGTGTATCTGACAGAATTATTGCCGATTGGGGACCAGCCGGTGCCGCTGTTCCAGTAGGCACCGGCGTGGTCATTGGCGTCAACATCGCCGTCGCTGTCGCTGTCAAAGTCAAGACTTGCGACGAGTTCGTAGCCCGTGCATATGCCGGACGGGCAACCCATCCGGCCATTGCTGGTGGTGTTGCGCTCAGGAAAGGCGGCGTTGTAGGTCATGGTATCACTATCGGCGACGACCCCATCGCCGTTGAGGTCGTGGCGGATGGCATGCAGTTGCGCCAGCGTCTTAATGTCGATGAGGCCATCGCCATCGCTATCGTAATTCATAATCGTTATGGTGCCCGCGACCTCTGACGAGGGCCGGCCATCGCTCGCACCTGTCTTGGTGGCAATGACGCGCACTGTGTAGGTCGTCCCAACCGCCAAGTTGGAGATCTTGCGGCGCGTCTCTGTGGTGGTGGCCTGACGCGAGGCGTCGTAGTTCTGCCCGCCGGCTTTCCACTGCACCTTGTACCCCGTCGCATAACTCGCCGCGGTCCAGCGCACGTCCAAGGCACTCGGTTGTGGCGTCACGGTCACACTTGTCGGAATGCCCGGCGGTTGCATTGCAAATTGTGCGGCGGTGTCCATGCCGGCATATTTCAACACGGGATATTGATCCGCCGCGCCAAAGGTCCACGGCTCGTCATTGCCAGACCTGCCATCGACATCCACATTCCAATTGGCGTAGATGCCGTTGTAATCCGTTTCCGACTGCAACGCGCTGGTGGTCTGGCCCGTGCCACGAGCACTGGATGAGAGACCGCTACTTTGCCTATCCCAGTAACTATGGGACACTGATTGTGATTGTGCCCTCCCGATCAATCCGCCTAGAAAGGTGGATGTTTGGTTGTTCCCAGTGACTGTCCCCGTGGCATAGCTGGTACTAACCGAACTATGAGAAATGTCCAACCTCCCCACCAAACCGCCGACCCTCGACCTTCCAGTCACCGGCCCGATGGCGTAGGACGCTATCACCGTAGCATATAGTCTGCCCACCAAACCGCCGACCCCTTCATGCAAAAGCCCTCCGGAGACATCAGCATTGGCATAGCTGGCCGCGATGATGGTATTATTGCCGCTTGAATGACCCACCAAACCGCCCACATGGTGACCAGTACCCTCAACGCGACCCGTGACATAACAGCCCAGGATGCGGCCTCCCACCTGTTCGCCGACCAGCCCACCCACTCGGTTTTTGCCTCTTACATTGACATTTTTCAGCCCCAGACCGGAAATGTTGCCGCTGACACGACCGAACAGCCCAACATCATCCTGACCGCCACTGATTCCCAGGTTGGAGACGGTACCGCCGCGGTTGATGTACAGGTTGAAGATGGTCTTGTTATTGCCCTTGAACGTACCGGTGTAAGTCCCAATGGGTTGCCAACCCGCGTTGCCATTCCAGTAGGTGGCGTCTGCTGAGGTGATTTCGCCGTCGTCGTTCTCATCAAAGTTGAGATTCGCCATCAGTTCGTAGCCTGTGCAGGTCCCGGAAGGGCAGCCCATTCGGACATTGCTGGTAGTATCGCGGTTGGGAAAGGCGGCGTTGTAGGCGGTCGTATCGCTGGTCGAGACACTTGCATCTATGGCCCCATCGCCGTTGAGATCCCAGCGGATGGCATGCAGTTGTGCCAGCGTCTTAATGTCGATGAGGCCATCGCCATCGCTGTCGTAATTGATCCCCGGGGGCGTGCCCATGACCTCGTCCGAGGGCGTGCTATCGGTCCCACCTGCCAGGGTGGCAAGGACGCGCACGGTGTAGGTCGTGCCTATCGTCAGGTTCTCTATCGTGTAGGTCGTGGTGCTGCCTCCAGAGACCGTCTCCTGGCGATCAGATGTGTTGTAGCTTTGTCCACCGGACTTCCACTGCACCTTGTAGCCCGTCGCGCCGGTTGCCTCGGTCCAACGCACAATGAGTTGGGCTATCCCCGGCGTCACGCGCACATTGGTGGGTTTGTTTGTCGCCGAGGTCACCATGACTTCCTCCGAAGGGGCACTGTCGGCTACATTGGTACGTGTGGCGATGACGCGAATCGTGTAGGTCGTCCCTGCGGTCAGCCCAGAAATTTTGTGGGTCGTGGCACTCCCGTCAGCGATAGTGGCTTGCCCGCGCAAGGCAGACGCCAGATCGGCGTTGGGATAAGTCTCTGACCCGGATTTCCACTGCACCTTATACCCGGTGGCGTTGGGCACCACATTCCAAGTCACGGTCAGCGTGTCCACTTTCGCACTCACCTCCACACCCGTCGGGCTACCCAGCACGGGAACGCCGGTCACTTCCTCCGAGGGGGCACTGTCGGCTACATTGGTACGCGTGGCGATGACGCGAATCGTGTAAGTCGTCCCTGTGGTCAGCCCAGAAATATCGTAGGTCGCGGTGCGCCCGTCAGCGATAGTGGCTTGCCCGCGCAAGGCAGACGCCAGATCGGCGTTGGGATAAGTCTCTGACCCGGATTTCCACTGCACCTTATACCCGGTTGCGTTGGACACCGCATTCCAAGTCACGGTCAGCGTGTCCGCCGTCGCACTCACCTCCACACCCGTCGGGCTACCCAGCACGGAAATGCCGGTCTGCTCTGCCGAAGGGGCACTGTCGACTACATGGATATTGGTACTCGTGGCGATGACGCGAACCGTGTAGGTCGTCCCTGCGGTCAGCCCAGAAATTTTGTGGATCGCGGTGTTCCCGCCAGCGATGGTGGCTTGCCCGCGCGTGGCGGAGGTCTCCAGATCGGCGTTGGGATAAGTTTCTGACCCGGATTTCCACTGCACCTTATACCCAGTTGCGTTGGGCACCACATTCCAAGTCACGGTCAACGTGTCCACCGTCGCCGCCACCATCACAGTCGGACTGCCCAGCGTGGTGGTGGGAACGCCGGTCTGCTCTGCCGAGGGCCGGCCATCGCGGGCACCGGTCTTGGTGGCAATGACACGCACTGTGTAGGTCGTCCCCGCCGTCAAGTTGGAAATCTTGTGGCGCGTCTCTGTGGTGGTGGCCTGACGCGAGGCGTCGTAGCTCTGCATGCCGGATTTCCACTGCACTTTGTACCCCGTCGCATAACTCGCCGCAGTCCAGCGCATGTCCAAGGTGTCCGTTTGCCCCGTCACGGTCACACTTGTCGGAATGCCCGGCGGTTGCATTGCAAATTGTGCGGTGGTATCCATGCCAGCATATTTCAAGACCGGATACTGATCCGCCGCGCCAAAGGTCCACGGATCGTCATTGCCAGACCTGCCATCGACATCCACATTCCAGTTGGCGTAGATGCCGTCGTAATCCGTTTCCGACTGCAACGCGCTGGTGGTCTGGCCCGTGCCGCGAGCACTGGATGAAAGACCGCTACTTTCCCTATCCCAGTAACTATGGGACACTGATTGTGATTGTGCCCTCCCGATCAATCCGCCTAGAAGGCTGGATACTTGCCCAGTGACTGTCCCCGTGGCATAGCTGGTACTAACCGAACTAGGAGAAATGACCAAGAGCCCCACCAAACCGCCGACCCTCGACCTTCCAGTCACCGGCCCGATGGCGTAGGACGCTATCACCGTAGCATATAGTTTGCCCACCAAACCGCCTACCCCTTCGTGAATAAGCCCTCCGGAGACCTCAGCATCGGCATAGCTGGCCGCGATGATGGTATTATTGCCGCTTGAATTACCCACCAAACCGCCCACATGGTGACCAGTACCCTCAACGCGACCCGTGACATAACAGCCCAGGATGCGGCCTCCCACCTGTTCGCCGACCAGCCCACCCACTCGGTTTTTGCCTCTTACATTGACATTTTTCAGCCCCAGACCGGAAATGTTGCCGCTGACACGACCGAACAGCCCAACATCATCCTGACCGCCACTGACGATTCCCAGGTTGGAGACGGTACCGCCACGGTTGATGTACAGGTTGGAGATGGTCTTGTTATTGCCTTTGAACGTACCAGTGTAAGTCCCAATAGGGAGCCAACCCGCGTTGCTATTCCAGTAGGTGGCGTCTGCTGAGGTGATTTCGCCGTCGCCATTCTCATCAAAGTTGAGGTTGTTCATCAGTTCGTAGCCGGTACAGGTTCCTGAAGGGCAACCCATCCGGCCGCTACTGGTGGTGTCGCGACCGGGAAAGGCGGCGTTGTAGTTCGTGGTATCACTATCGGCGACGACCCCATCGCCGTTGAGATCCCAGCGGATGGCATGCAGTTGTGCCAGCGTCTTAATGTCGATGAGGCCATCGCCATCGCTGTCGTAATTGATCGCTTGGGGCGTGCCCATATCGTCTGTGATCGTCAGCGTCACAGCCTGCACGGTGCCCGCGCCGTGGTCGTTCTCCACATCGGCCTGCACCATCACCTCGTTGTCCATTGCGTCTATGTCGTTGTTCACCGCTGTAATGACCACCGTGTCCGACGCGTTCGCGGTTTGCCCAGCCGCGATGGTGATCGTCGAATCCGTCGCCGCCACCGTGTAAGCACCCGCCACCGGGCGCACCGTGATCGTCGTGGCCGCGCTCGACGAATGCGACAGCGTTGCCGTCACCGTCGAAACCCCACTGTTTTCCGAGATGGACGAGGGCATCAGTGCCAGCGTCACGTCCGGCGCAGCGTCGTCGTCTGTCAGAGTCAAAGCCGCCCCGGTCACACTGCCCGCGCCTTGGGTGTTGCTCATCACACCGGACACGGTCACGTCGCGATTAGGCGCGTCTTGGGGATTGTCCACCGATGTGATGACCACCGTATCCGACGCGTTAATCGTGTCCCCGGCCGCGATGGTGATCGTCGTATCCGAACCCACCGTGTAAGCACCCGCCACCGGGCGCACCGTGATCGTCGTGGCCGCGCTCGATGGACGCGATAGCGACGCCGTGATCGTCGAAACCGCGCCGTTCTCCGAAATTGACGCCGGTGACGCCGCCAACGTCGCTGTCGGTGCAGGGTCGTCGTCCTCCAACGTCAAAGTCGCCTCGGTCACACTGCCCGCGCCTTGGGCGTTGCCCGCCACAACGGACATGTCCACGTCGCGATTAGGCGCGTCTTGGGTGTTGTCCACCGCTGTGATGACCACCGTGTCCGACGCGTTCGCCGTGCTCCCGGTCGCGATGGTGATCGTCGAATCCGACCCCACCGTGTAAGCATCCGCCACCGGGCGCACCGTGATCGTCGTGGCCGCGCTCAACGGGTGTGCCAGCGTCGCGGTCACGGTGCTCATCCCGCCGCTTTCCGAGATCGACGAGGGCATCAGGGTCAACATCACTCTCGCGGGTTGGAGCTGAAATTGCGCGGTGGTGTCCATGCCGGCATATTTCAAGACCGGATACTGATCTGTCGCGCCAAAGGTCCACGGATCGTCGTTGCCGGGTTGTCCGTCGAGGTTGGCGTTCCAGCCGTAGTAGGTGTCGTTGCTGGTGGCACCGTAGGTGGTGGGGCTTATGAGCTCGCTGGTCGTCAGTCCGGTAACGCCGCCACCGCCGGCGCTGGTTGTGCAACCGTTGTTGCCGCCGGATGTACAGCCGCTGGTTTGGGTGTCCCAGTAGCTTGCGGTGCCGCCCGTGCCGGAGCCTATCAACCCGCCGACGAGTGGAGAACTGCCGGTGCCGGTAACCGTGCCGGTGGAGTAGGAGTTCGTTACGGAGCCGCCTTGGCTTGCTCCCAGCAGTCCGCCGACGTGCTCGGGGCCGCTGACGGATGCGGTGGAGTAGCTTGAGGTAATGGCGTTGGGCGTCCATCCGACCAGTCCACCGGCGACCCTAGTCGTCGCCGAAACGTTGCCGGTGGAGTAGCAGGCGACGACTGTGCCGCGCAGGGCGCCGACCAGAGCGGCGGCATATTCGCCTCCCGCAACACTGGCGTTGGTTACGCCGACGGACTCGATGCGGGAGGCGGTGTCGGCATTGCCGAATAATCCCACTTCAGTGAGGGAGGGGCGGTTGATGGTCAGGTTGTCGATAGTGTAGCCGTTGCCCTTGAAATCGCCGGTGTATCTGGCGGCGTTTGTGCCGATGGGCAACCAGCCGTCGCCGTTGTTCCAGTAGGTGGCGTCTGCTGAGGTGATTTGGTCGTCGCCATTCTCGTCAAAGTTGAGGTTGTTGAGCAGTTCGTAGCCTGTGCAGGTTCCGGAAGGGCAACCCATCCGGACATTGCTGGTGATGTCGCGGCTGGGAAAGGCGGCGTTGTAGTTCATGGTATCATTATCGGCGACGACCCCATCGCCGTTGAGATCCCAGCGGATGGCATGCAGTTGTGCCAGCGTCTTAATGTCGATGAGGCCATCGCCATCCCTGTCGTAATTGATCCTTTGGGGCGTGCCTATGACCTCGTCCGAGGGATCACTATCGGTCCCACCTGCCATGGTAGCAGTGACGCGCACGGTGTAGGTCGTGCCAAAAGTCAGGTTCTCTATCGTGTAGGTCGTGGTGCTCATCCCAGAGACCGTCGTCTGGCGATCAGATGTGTTGTAGGTCTGTTGCCCGGACTTCCACTGCACCTTGTAGCCCGTCGCGCCGGTTGCCTCGGTCCAAGCCACAATGAGTTGGCCCGGCCCCGGCGTCACGCGCACATTGGTGGGTTTGGTTGTCGCCGCAGTCACCATGACTTCCTGCGAAGGGGCACTGTTGCCGGCCGTTGTGGTGTGCGTGGCGATGACTTGAACCGTGTAGGTCGTCCCTGCGGTCAGCCCAGAAATTTTGTGGATCGTGGTGCCCCCGCCAGCGATAGTGGCTTGCCCGCGCGTGGCGGACTCCTCATCGGCGGTGGGATAAGTCTCTGCCCCGGATTTCCACTGCACCTTATACCCGGTTGCGAGGGGCACCGCATTCCAAGTCACGGTCGACGTGTCCACCTTCGCACTCACCTCCACACCCGTCGGGCTACCCAGCGCGAGAAGGACGATCACTTCCTCTGAGGGGGTACTGTCGGCTACATTGGTATTGGTACTCGTGGCGATGACTTGAACCGTGTAGGTCGTCCCTACGGTCAGCCCAGAAATTTTGTGGATCGTGGTGCTCCCACCAGCGATAGTGGCTTGCCCATGCGTGGCCAACGCCCTATCGGAGGTGGGATAAGTCGCTGACCCGGATTTCCACTGCACCTTATATCCGGCTGCGTTGGGCACCGCATTCCAAGTCACGGTCAGCGTGTCCACCTTCGCCGCCACCATCACAGTCGGACTGCCCAGCGCGGCGGGAACGCCGGTCTGCTCTGCCGAGGGCATGCCATCGCGGGCACCGGTCTTGGTGGCAATGACCCGCACTGTGTAGGTCGTCCCGCCGATCAAGTTGGGGATCTGGTGGAGCGTATCCGCGACGGTCGCCTGACGCGAGGCGGCGTAGCTCTGCATGCCGGCTTTCCACTGCACCTTGTACCCCGTCGCATAACTCGCCGCACGCCAACGCACGTCCAAGGTGTCCCTTTGTGGCGTCACGGTCACACTTGTCGGAATGCCCGGCGGTTGCAAGTTATACTGCACGGTGGTGTCCATGCCGGCATATTTCAACACGGGATATTGATCTGTCTTGCCAAAGGTCCACGGATTGTCGTTGCCGGTTTGTCCGTCGAGGTTGGCGTTCCAGTTGGCGTAGATGCCGGTGTAGCCGGTGGGACCTTGGAGGGCGGTGGTGGTCTGGCCTGTGCCGGCAACACTATTGCTCTGATTGCTGGTCTGGGTGTCCCAGTAGCTGGCGGTAACGCGGGGGCTATTGAGATAATATATAAATCCCATTAACCCGCCGACGCTGTAGCTACCACTGACCCTGCCGGTGGAGTAGGAGTTTTCTACAGTGCCGCCATACGAATAAGCCACTAGGCCGCCGAGAGAGTTAGTTCCGCTGACATAGGCAGTAGAGTAGCTAGTGGATATAGTCGCGCTGCTGGTGCCTACTATTCCACCTATAAAAGCGTCGCCTTGCGCCTTGCCGGTGGTGTAACAGGCGACAATTGTGCCGTAATTTCTGCCGACCAAAATGCCGACTAACTGCTGTCCTCTAACATTGGCGTTGGTTATGCCTAAGGTTTCGAGGCGGGCGCCGCTGGCACTGACACCGAAAAGCCCGATGTAGTTGGTGCCGCCGCGGCTGATGAACAGATTGTTGATAGTGTATCCGTTGCCCTTGAAATCGCCTGAGTATCTGCTTGAATTAGAGCCGATGGGCACCCAGCCCGCGCCGTTGTTCCAGTAAGCACCGCCATGGTCGTTGGCGTCAACATCGCCATCTCTGTCGCTGTCGAAGTCTAGGCTTGCGGTGAGTTCGTAGCCCGTGCATGTCCCGGACAGGCAACCCATGCGCCCTGTGGTTGTAGTGTCGCGGCTGGGGAATGCGGCGAGGTAGTCGGCGTGCGTGGCGTCGCCGTTGCCGTTGAGGTCGTGGCGAATGGCGTTGAGTTGTGCGAGGTTGGCTACATCAATGTAGCCATCATTGTCCAAGTCGTAGTCGACGGTGCTTTGGGCAAAAGCCGGCCCCGATGCCACCAGCATGACCAGCACGATCAGGGCCAACAAGTGAGCGTAGCGTGGCGTCATTTTGTTCCCCCTCTCGAGGGGCATGTACTGATCATCCTAACAGGCTGTTTTGCAATAAAATAGAACCACGTCCCAAGACGAGGATGGGCGATATGAACACCACTTTTCGCGGAGGGAACATCGAGCCAAATGAGGTTCAAACAGCGGCTAAAAATGGCGGTGATCATCTGAATCCTCCTTTGCAAAAGCTGTCGCACAGACCGGGCGCGGCTTTTTCTCCGCGTTCAAAATCGCAATGGTGAATGAAAAAAATAAAGTATCGCGCTATTGTTTGTCAAGCGGTAAAATGACGATGGGATCGGTGGTCAGCCAAGCGATTAGGACAGGCACAGGGGCCTGTCCCTACGGATGATGGGGCGGGGGATGCGAGGGGGACCTACCCCCTGGCCCCCTTCCTAAGAGGAAGGGGGAATGGCGAAAGGTTGTGCGAAGGATTGCGCGAGGGGGGTTTGGGGTTCTATGGCGTGATCCATTCGCCCAAAGCCATCAAAACAGCCCTGGATACAACCCTTCAAGAAAGCCACGCGCTCCCCCTTTCCTCGTAGGAAAGGGGGCCGGGGGGATAGGTCGCATTTTCATGGCGCGATCCATTCGCCCAAAGCCATCAGAATAGCCAGGGATACAACCCTTCAAGAAAGCCATGCGCTCCCCCTTTCCTTGTAGGCACAGGCGTAGCCTACAATGAGCGAAGCGAATAACGGGGCCCGGGGGGATAGGGCTTGCGGTAGGGTGGTGTGGGGTAATCCGCGCAATCCCCTAATCCGTTTAATCCGCGATTCAGACACGGCGGGGCGGATGGGCGAGCACGAGGGCATCGCCCCTACGGTCTCACGTCTCGGTTTTGGGCGGCGAGGCGGGGACTGACCACTGACTACTTGGGCGGTGGGGTCAAGTGGGGACTGACCCCTAATAGCTGATTTTCACTTTGCACTTTGCGCGTTCTTCCTTAAATTCCCCACAGCCATAGTCGTCGCTTTTCCACCTTGTGATTTCTCGCTATGTCCATCAAATTTCTGCACGTTGCCGACACGCATGTCGGCGTCGAAAATTACGGTCGGCTCGATTCGGGCACCGGGCTTCACACGCGCTTGCAGGACTTTATCAAAAGCCTGCGTTTTGCGTTTGAAGAAGCGATCAAAGAAGAGGTCGATCTCGTGATTTTCGCAGGGGACGCCTATCGCTCGTGCGATCCCACGCCCACGCATCAGCGCGAATTTGCATCCCTCATTCGCATGCTCAGTGCGCGGGAAATCCCCGTGGTCATGGTCACGGGCAACCACGACAGCCCGGTGGCTTATGGCAAAGCCTCATCGGTCGATATTTTTGGCACCTTGGGCATCAAAGGCGTTCACATCGCGTCTGAAAACCGCATCGTCAACATTTCCACAAAATCGGGTCCCATCCAAATTGCCTGCTTGCCCTGGTTGCACCGCAGTCGCCTGCTCGCCAAAGGCCCCTACCACAACTTGTCGCAAGAGGAAATCGTCAAAGAACTGCAAGACATGGGCGCGCAAATCATCGAAGACCTAGCAGACCGCGTGCGGGAACGCCCCGATATTCCCGCAGTGCTCGTGGGCCATCTGTCCGCTGCGAACGCGGCCTTTTCCGGCTCGGAACAAACCGCAATCATCGGGCGCGACCCGGTCTTTCTCACCAGCACCCTCGCCAACCCCGCTTTTGACTACGTGGCTTTGGGCCACATCCACAAATTTCAAGACCTCAACGCCAATGCCCGTCCCCCCGTGGTGTATTCGGGTAGCATTGACCGCATCGACTTTGGCGAGGAAAAAGAGACCAAGGGCGTGGTCATCGCCACCATTGAAGACCGCGACAGCGAGGCAGACGCGCACCTGCCCAAGCGCGAAACGTCTTACAAATTCGTACGCACGCCCGCGCGCCCGTTTTGCACGGTAGCCGTCAAAGTCGCGCCGGACCAAGACCCGACGACGGCCATTCTCGACGCCATTGGCGAACACACCTTGACCGACGCCATCGTGCGCGTGATCTACGATCTGGGGGACAACCACGCGGATACGGTCGATCTCAACGCCGTAAAAAGAGCACTCGAAGGCGCGTTTATGATCGCCAGCATCGCGCCCAAGCCCCATGTCCAAAAAATCCAGCGCAGGGCCGGCATTTCGGAAAATATGGGCGTTCAAGACGCGCTGCGGGCGTACTTGGAAAACCGCCCGGAACTCGCGGACATCGAAAAAGACCTTCGGCATTACGGCGCGCAACTCGAAGCCGAATTGAGAGGTGGCGAATGATTCCCATCGGCCTTTCCCTCCAAAACTTCCTCAGCTATGGCGAAAACGTGCCCCCCTTGGATTTTTCGGGCTTTCACGTCGCCTGCATCTCCGGGCGCAATGGGCACGGCAAATCCGCCTTGCTCGACGCGATCACATGGGCGCTGTGGGGCGAAGCCCGCAAAGCCGGGCGCGACCGCTTCCCCAACGACGGCTTGTTGCGAATTGGCGCCACGGAAATGCGGGTCGATTTTGAATTTCGCCTCGAAGACGACCGGTATCGCGTCACCCGCAGTTTTCGCAAGACCGGGAAAAGCGCGACCACGCGCCTCGAGTTGCAAATTTTCTCTCCGGAAATCGGCGGGTACAAAGCGCTCTCGGAAGGAGATGCGGTTCGCAAAACCCAAGCGCGGATCGATGCCCTGTTGTGCATGACCTATCCGACCTTCATCAACTCGGCGTTCCTGCTTCAGGGCCGCGCAGACGAATTTACGCGCTGCAAAGCGAGCCAGCGCAAGGCCCTGCTCTCGGATATCTTGGGCTTGTCGCACTATGACGCCCTGGTTGCCCGAGCGCGAGAACGCATGCGAGAACGCGATATCGCACGCGCCACGGCCCAAGCCAAGGCGGACGCCATCGCGCAGACGGTTGAAAAGCGCGGCGAATTTGTGGCGCGGCGCGACGAGATCGAAACCCGACGCAGCGAAGTGGAACGCGACCTGGCAAGCGCGGCAGAACGTAGCGACGCCCTGCGAGAAATACGCACGCAGCGCGAACGCCATCGCGCCGAGCGCGACGCCCTGCAAGCGGACGCATCGCGCCTTGAAGCCGACATGCGGGAAACCCGTGCCGAGCGCGAAACCGTGGAAAAAGACGTGGCGACCTACCGCGCCATCCTCGACGAGCGAGACGCGATCACGAGCGCAGTCGAAAACCACCGCGCGGTGCAACGAGAAGACGCGGACTTGCAGAAAAAATTCCACGCCTTGCGCCCACTCGAACACCGCGCAACAGAACTCGATCAAAAAATCGCGGACCAGCGTCACGAGGTGGAACGCCGCTTGGGCGAATGGGAAGTGCGCGTTGAGCGCGCCGAAACCGAGTTGCGCGAAACCGAAACCCTGTTGGCAGATCGCCAGACCATCCAAGCGCAGGTCGAGGCATTGCACCGCGCCCGAAAACAGGACCGCGACTGGGAAGCCCTGCGCGAAAACCGAGCGCACGCCGAGCGCAGCATTCGCGACCTCGAGCGGCAACTCGAAAGCACCCGTGCAGACCTGCAAGTGTCCATCAACACCTGCGCGCAACAGTTGCAACAGACAGACGCGGTCGCATCCGACCTGGAGGCCCGCAGGGAAACGCGACAAAAACTCAGCGCACGCGCCGAGCACATCCAAGCCCTCGAAGCCCGATGCACCGAGATTCGCAACCAGGGCAATGCCCTCAACATCCAGCTCAAAACCGATTCGGACCGCCTCGAAACCCTGCGCCAAACCCATGCGGACATCGCCCAACAGCGGCAAACCCTGCAAAGTGTTCGGGATGCGTCCTGCCCGTTGTGCGGCAGCGACCTCGACCAGGCCCACCGCGCAGAAGCATCGGCAAAACTCTCGAACCAGTTGCGCGACCAGCACGCACAAATCGCGCGGTTGGAATCGACGATTCAAAAAGCCGAAGCCCAACGCGAGCGATATCGGCGCGACTATCAAGACCTCAAAAACCAACTCGCCCAAACCGAAGACGCGGCCCAACCCTTGGCCCAAGCCGAAGCCGCGGTCAAAGAAGCGGAACGCGCCGCGCAAACCCGCGAGACCCTGACCGCGCGCCTTGCCGACCTCAAAGCCCAGTTGCGCGAGCAAACCGAAAACAGCGCGGAAGCGCGCGCCCTGTCCGATGCCCGAAGCGCGTTGGAAAACCTCGCCTACGACCCGGCCGAACACCGCACCCTGCGCGAAAAACTCAAAGCCCTCGAATCGGTTGAAGGGCGCAATGCCCAACTCCAAGTGGCCCGAGAACGCCGGGAAAAAATCCTCGCGGAACTGCCCGAGTCCCGCCAAAAACGCGACCTCGCACAGCAGTGGCTCACAGACAAAAAATACGCGCCCAACGAACAACAAGAGCGCGAACAAGTGCAAAGTCGCATCCGCGCCCTGAATTACGACGCCGAACACCACCGACAACTCGCGCAGCAACTCGCGGACTTGGGCGACGCGCCCGCGCAGTACGAACGCCTTCAAAGCGCGCAACGCGATTGTGAAAACGCCCAAGCGCGCCTCGCCGCGGCCGCGGACCGCCTGACGCATCTCACGGCCCGCCACGGGCAGACCCAACGGCGTTTGGCAGAACTCGCCGAAGCCATCACCCGCGCCGAAGCCGCCCTCAAAGAAGCCGACGCGATAGAGAAAACCATCGCGGCGTTGGGGGCCAAACGCGATCACCTGCTCCAGCGACACGCGGCCCTGCAATCGCAGATCGAACACTGCGATTCCCTGCGCGCAGAACAGGACGCGGTGAAGAAAGAAATCAACTCGAGCAACCGCGACATTCGCATCTACCGAGAACTGATCACGGCATTTGGCAAAGACGGCATTCAAGCACTCATCATCGAACAGGCCATTCCGGAACTCGAGGAAGAAGCCAATCGCATTCTCGCCCGGCTCACGGATAACCGCACGCAAATCGCCCTCGAATCCCTGCGCGACCTCAAAACCGGGGGCACGAGCGAAACCCTGGACATCAAAATCAGCGACGAACTCGGGGAACGCAATTACGAGCTCTATTCGGGCGGGGAAGCCTTTCGCATCGACTTTTCCATTCGCATTGCCCTGTCCAAACTCTTGGCTCGCCGCACGGGCACGCGCCTGCGTACGCTGGTCATCGACGAGGGATTTGGCACGCAAGACGCCGAAGGTCTCGACCACCTCGTAGAAGCCATTCAGGCCATCAGCAGCGATTTTGAAAAAATCCTGATCATCACCCACGTCGAATCGCTCAAACAGGCATTTCCCGTGCGGATCGAAGTCACCAAATATCCGGATCAGGGGTCGCGCTTTGAGGTGCTCTACTAGTTTATCTGCGCGGAACGGTAAATGGCGAAATTCAACACGCCAAAACCGAACTGGCTCGTCAATACAATGTTGACTTCAGAACGCCGGCCCTGTTCAACCTTGGAACCACATTCACTCCCAACCCCTGCATTGAGGAGCAATTATGACTCAGGAAAACCACATTGAAGAACCCGACGCAATCAAGAATCGGGTACTCACCGAAAACACGGCGCAGGGAGTTCTCAATAACCTCAAGACACAGGAATCGCATCGCGCACGTATGCGTACTCGGTGGATTTGGGAACTCTTGCAAAACGCACGGGATACTAAAGCTACCTCTGTCTCTATTGAGTTCGGCCCTGGAGAAATTACTTTTCAGCACAATGGGGACGAGTTCAAAATGGACGATGTAGCCCATCTCATCTACCACGGATCGACAAAAATTGAGGATGAGGGGACGCTTGGACGGTACGGTAGCGGCTTTCTCACGACGCACCTGCTGTCGCCGACAATTGATATATCGGGTCAACTCGACAATGAACAATCTTTCAAATTTGCCCTGACGCGAGAAGTCGGTTCAGTTGAAGCACTCAGCGAGTCAATGAATCGAGCATGGGCTGATTTCAACGAGTCGTGGTCTGCACCAACTTCGGACAAATTGCCTACCCGGTTTCGATATCCTATCGAGGATCGCGCCGATGATGTGGTCGCGAAAGGCATCGCAATGCTCAAAAAATGCGCTCCATTCGTAGTTGCTTTTAACGAGGAATTTTCGCGCATTGACCTCAAAGACCTCAAATCGCCTGACGAAACTACGAGTTTTGAAGTGACTGAGCGCGCATCGCTATCGCGAGATGGCTTGCAAGAAATCACGGTGTCCAAGAATAGAAATGGAAATCAGGAGGATAAGGTGTACCTCCTATCAAAGGGTGAGAAGACATCTGTCGCTGTTGCCCTGGAACCAAAGAGCGACGGTAGCAAGACACTTATGCCTATCAACAACACGCCAAGGCTTTTCTTGGGTTTTCCCCTGATAGGCACTGAGAATTTTAGCTTCCCCGCTGTCATCA
The DNA here is from genome assembly GCA_965204745.1 of Candidatus Latescibacterota bacterium. GTDB lineage: Bacteria > Latescibacterota > UBA2968 > UBA2968 > UBA2968 > VXRD01. The sequence continues at coordinate 4,431,604 of OZ242010.1, read as the reverse complement.
ACAGTTTTGAATTTACCCCAACGGAACACCGCGATGGCGTGTTTCTTGGACAGGCTGAAAACGAGGCGAATCGTGAAAACGAGGCGGTTATCAAAGAAGCCTGTGGGTTACTCGTTGAACTGGTCCAATTCGCGGCGGAATCGGGCTATCGAAATGTGTACGAGTTGGCGAATGTTCCTGCCATCCCTGAACCGGACTGGCTAAACAGAGAATGGCTTCAAGGAACCCTTGAAGATCAGTTCATTGGAAAGGTTCGCCAAACGCCTGCGGTTCTTTGCGAACTCGATCCAATAACTCCGAAGGAATCGATCTTGCCCTTCGCTGAACAAGGCACAGATGTGAAGGCTCTTTGGGACTTGTTAGGCGAACTGGAAGAATATCGACAAAAGTTACCGAGAGAGAGCGAGGCTATCGGGTGGTGGGATGCCCTCAAAAGTTGGGCGGTTGTGCAGGATGGTAAGCCGATGTCTTTGTTCGGTGAGGCAATGGATGGCAAAAAATTGGTGTCAAATATTGAGGAAAAGACGCATAAAAATGGAAACTGCGGCAAGATTGAAGACCTGCGGAATCTGCTACGAGAGGATGAGGATATTGAAGCAGTTGAATGGCTGAATCGATTACACGACTTTTTGAACAAAGATGGCTTGCGTGAGGAGGTAAGTGAATATCACATTGTCCTCGATCAAGATGGCTTTCTTGACAAGCTATCTAACCTGCACTGCGATCAAGGTATAGATGAAGAATTGAAAGATATTGCGGAGTTGCTCGGCTGGAAAGTTCGACAGAAACTTCGCGACACGCGACTTTCTTTTCTTGACAATGAAGTAGGTAAGGGAGATTGGAATGACGAATATGTCGTTCAAAATATAATTTCAAAGATCAATGAACGCGATGAGGATGATCCAGATGACAAATTCGTGCAAGCAAGTGTGCGTCTTTTTAAGTGGATTGTCGGTCAAGAAGATTGGAACCGTTTGCGTGGGTTTCCTGTGTTCAAAAAAGAAGACGGTTCTGGTAGCCTGAAAGTCCTTTATCTTCCGCGAGATGCCCAAGATAATGACCGTCTATTGGCCCCTGTTAGGGCCTGGTCACAAGCCCTTCAGGAATTCTCCGATCTTTTTCCGCCGACTCGCATCTTGTCAGACGCTTTCTTTGAGCAAGTGCCTAGCCCAGACACATGGCAGATGCTTAATGAGCACGGTTTTATTAGAACGGATGTGATAACCACCAACACAGCGTCAATGAATTTCAACGAGTTCCTTCTAGACGAGCCTTTAGTTGATGGAGAGCATAGAACTGTTGATCCTGTTCTCGTGAAAGATATTGTGTATCGCGGGGAAATCATGAATCGAGTTCGAGACAGTCGAGACCGCGCTTTCCTATTTTGGTGCTTTCTTACCAAGTGGGTTATCAAAAAAGATATTGGATGTCTAGATCTCAAGATGGCTGAATGTGAGTGTGAGGATGAACATAGATATTACCAAGCTTTGTGGCTTAAGCCATTGCGAGAAAACCCTTGGATTCGGTTAAAGAACGACGCACGCACTGGTGCGACAGCCGAGTCTCTTGCTGATCTGCTTCGGGACAATGGATGGGAAGCTAGCTCTCTGAGCAAAAGAGCTATCAAATTGTTAAAAGCAATCGGTGTGGCACCGTTTAATTTGACACTAGAATTTGTCGCGGAAAATTCTGAAAATCGCCAAGAATTGGAGAACGCATTCAACGATATACTTGCTACGGCTGGCGGGGATATAAATTACCTCAACCAGGTACGCGAGGATATCAAAGCTCGCGAAAGAAAAAAGAAAAGAGGACAGGATAACCAGTGCTTAGGAAAACTCGTAGAAAAGTTGGTGCGGGAGAGTCTCGAAAATGAGGGTTTCGCCGTAAAGCGAGAGCCGATTGGATCGGACTTCGAGATTGAGCACGATTCGGTTGAAAACGAGAAGGAAATGGGTATCAAAGTGGAGCGAGAAAATCAAAGCTGGCTGGTTGAGGTAAAGGCTACGCGAGGCCAAGAAGTCCGAATGACAGCTACTCAGGCGAGAAAAGCTGTGGAACAGAGAGACAGATTTTTACTCTGCGTCGTCCCGGTAGAAGATGTTAAGCCAGACTTGGATACTGTCCGGGACAATATGTGGTTCGTAGAAAATATCGGGGGCCGCGTAGATCAGTTGTGCGATGATCTCGACGGATTTGAGGAATTACGGGACGAAATTACAGCCGCTGAGTCCTCGGGCGTTCAATTGGAAGTCGTCTTATCGGGCACAGCGCGGATTCGCGTTGCCAGTTTCGTATGGGAAAACGATGGATTTCCACTTAAAGCCCTTGCTGAGCGGCTGGGATAGTATCGGTTTCGGCAAGGTTATTAACTTTGCATTGTGGCGAGTTCCCAACTTTATTTTTAGGTGTTCTAAATGCTCCAACCCCACCGTCCCGCCTGGATCGAAGTCGATCTGTCGGCCATTGTCGCCAATATCTCTGCTGTGCGGCAGTACGTCTCGCCAGCGACCGAGGTCCTGACCGTCGTCAAAGCCAATGCGTATGGGCATGGCCTGATACCCGTTGCCAAAGCGGCCCTCAAAGGTGGCGCGTCTGCTTTGGGCGTTGCCCTGTTGCAAGAGGGGATTGCCCTTCGCAAGGCCGGGATTCGCGCACCGGTTGTCGTGCTCGCCCCGGCTTTGCCCGAACAGGCCGAATGCCTCATCGCCCACAACCTGTCGCAAACCATCGGCGGCGGCGATGCGATTCGCGCCCTAGCAACCGCTGCCAACCGCCGCAACACGAGAGCGCGGGTTCATCTCAAAGTCGATACCGGCATGGGGCGCGTCGGCCTGTCCCCTGACGACGCCCTCGGTCTCGCAAAAAAAATCGCTACAGATCCCCACTTGTTTTTTGAGGGCATCGCAACGCATGTGGCGTGGGAACGCGCAGAAGATATGGACAAAGCGCGGCATCAGATCAAAACCTTCGTCGCCTGCACATCCAAACTCGCCCACCTGTCGATCCGATGGCGGCACGCCGCCAACAGCGCGATGACCGTTCACCTGCCCGAATCGCATTTTGACCTCGTGCGCGTGGGGCTGCTCGCGTATGGCGTTCCCCCTTCTCGAGGTGCGGGAAACCTCGCGCTTTTGCCCGCGCTGTCCCTCAAAGCACGCATCGCGCAGGTGCGAGATTTCGCGCCCGGTCAAACCCTCAGCTATGGCGGCACGTACGCGGTTGCGCGCCCCTCTCGCATCGCCCTCGTACCGTTGGGCTATGCCGATGGATACAGCCGCGGCCTGTCCAACAACGCCCATGTCCTCATCCGCGGCACCCCCTGCCCGGTAGTCGGCGCGGTTTGCATGGACATGATCCTCATCGACGTCACGGACCTACCATCCGTTCGCGTGGGCGAAGAAGTCGTTCTGCTCGGACCACAGGGCGACCGCAAAATCACAGTGGACGACCTCGCGCACTGGGCAAACTGCATTTCCCACGAAGTCATCGCCCAACTCGGCACGCGCCTCCCTCGGCGCTATGTGTAGCAAGGACAAAAGGAGTGATCCCCATGCTCGCGACCGTTGAAGGGCTATGCCGCAGATCCCGATATGCCATCAAATCCATGCTCTGTCTTTTGCTCTTGTGCGGCTGCGGCGAGCATCTGCCCGAATCCCTGGGCCCCGCCCGCAAACTGATCGTACTCGCGGACCCTGCGGATTGGACGACGCTCGAAGACCCGTTGCGAGAAATTTTTGAAACGGTGATTTACACGCCCCAAGCCGAGCGCGTGTATGAAATTGAACGGGGCGATGTCAACTTTTTTGAAGCGCATAAACACGTACAGCGCAAAAGCCTCATGGTCATTGCCCCCCTCGACGCGGACCATCCCACCGCGCAATTCGTCAAAGACATTCTCAGCCCGGACGTGCAACGGGCCATCCGCGAGGGCCGCGCAAGTGCGTCTTGGAAAAAAGACGTATGGGCCAAAGACCAAACCCTGTACGTCGTCTCGGGCAAAGACTTAGAGACGACCGTCGAAAACCTCTACATGGAATCCGACCGCTTGTATCGCACGTTGGAAAATGCCGTCGATCACAGCGTGCGAGAAAATGTGTACAGCTTTGGCGAGCGCGAAACCATCACCCGCGAACTGGCCGACACCTACGGTTGGAGCGTGCGCGTGCCCTTTGGCTATCGCATCCTCGAAGCCTATCCGGACAGTGGCTTTGTGGTGCTCGCCCGCGACAACCCCAACCGCTGGCTCTCGGTCTATTGGGAATCGGATGTACACCCGGATCAACTCACCGCAGACTGGTGCATTCAAAAACGCGATGAAATCATGGGGCGCTGGTTTGGCGGCGACCGCATCGTGCCTGGCGAAGTCGCGGTGACACAAGCCGAATTTGCAGGCAAACTCGCCATTGTGCTGTATGGCCTGTGGGAAAACGAAGCCGCGTGGAAAGGCGGCCCGTTCAAGAGCTATGCGTTTGTCGATGTGGATATCAATCGGTTCTTTCTGATCGACATCGGGGTTTACGCGCCCAACAAAAAAAAGGCCCCGGTCTTGAGACAAGCCGATCTCGTCGCCAAATCGTTCGCGATCCACCAAGCGTTTTTTCAAAACTAAGCAGGGATAACGGGATAGGAGCGTCCATGCTAGGTCGTGTTGACATTTACGAGCAAAACAACTGGCTTGAGCGGTTTTGCGAGGGGGACCTACCCCCTAACCCCCTTCCTAAGAGGAAGGGGGAACGGTGATGGGTCTTCCGAGGGATTGCTCGAGAGGTTTTTTGGGTTCTATGGCGTGATCCATTCGCCCAAAGCCACCAAAAGAGCTTTACTCCCCTTTCCTTGTAGGAAAGGGGCCGGGGGATAGGTCCCCTCGCGCTTTGCTAATCTGTGCGTAACGTCAAAAAAAATGAAATGTCAACAGAACCTAACCACCTATATCCAATCGGCGATGAAACACGCGAAATACGAGATCCTCGAAGATCGAACGTTCTATGGGGAAATCGCAGGCTTTCAAGGCGTGTACGCCAATGCGGGCACCTTGGAAATGTGCCGCGAAGAATTGCAATCCGCGCTCGAAGGTTGGATCATCCTCGGCTTGAAAATGGACCATCCGCTCCCGGAGGTGGATGGGTTGCGCTTGGATGCCGTGGCGGAGCCTGCTTGAGAAAATCAGCCATTTGAAGATGACTTGTTGCTGACCACTGACCACTGACCGAAAGGAGTCACCATGAATACCGCAGCAAAGACGCGCCAGACCCAACGCGACCACGAGCGCATTGCGTGGTGGGAAGAAGCGCGGTTTGGCATGTTTATCCACTGGGGCCTGTACGCGATTCCCGCGGGCAAATGGAAGGGCAAAGCCATTGAGGGCATTGGCGAATGGATTATGCGGCGCGCAGAAATTCCGGCATCGGAATACGAACGACTCGCCTCGCGATTCAACCCCGTGAACTTCGACGCCGACGCCATCGCCAAACTCGCGCGAGATGCGGGGATGAAATACCTCGTCATCACGGCCAAACACCACGATGGCTTTGCCATGTATGACTCGCCGTGCAGCGACTACGACATCGTCGATGCCACGCCTTACGGCAAAGACATCATGGCCGCGCTCGCCAAAGCCTGTCAAAAATACGGCATCCGCCTCTGCTTTTACTACTCGCAAGATCAGGACTGGCACGACCCCAATGCCTCGGGCAATGACTGGGACTTTGACCCGGCGACAAAGGACTTCGCCTCTTATCTGAAAAACAAAGTCAAACCCCAAGTGCGCGAGTTGCTCACGCAATACGGCCCCATCGGCCTGATCTGGTTCGACACGCCCGTATCCATTTCATTGGAACAAAGCCAGTCCCTCTCCCGCCTGGTCCACACCTTGCAACCCGACTGCCTCGTAAGCGGCCGCGTGGGCAATGGCGTGGGGGACTACGGCAGTTTGGGGGACAACCAAATTCCCACGGGCCGCCTCAAAGGGTATTGGGAAACGCCGGCCACCCTCAACGATACGTGGGGGTACAAAACCGACGACCACAACTGGAAAAGCGTCAAAACCCTGCTCCATCTGCTCGTCGATCTCGGCAGCAAGGGGGTCAACTATTTGCTCAATATCGGCCCGCGTGCAGATGGCAGCGTGCCCGATGAAAGTGTCTATCGCCTGCGCGCCATCGGCGACTGGATGAAAACCAACGGCGAAGCCATCTACGGCGCAAAGCCCACGCCGTATCCACATGAATTTCCATGGGGCGGCATCACGCAAAAAGGCAACCGCCTCTATTTGCTCTTTACCCACTGGCCCGGCGAGCGGTTCGCGCTGCCCGGTCTGCACAACCGCGTCCAAAAAGCGACTCTGCTCGCAGACGAACGCGCACCCATCGAAGTGTCTCAAACCCGCGACAACGACTGCGACATGCTGGAATTGCGCCTGCCCGAATGCCCGGATCCCCATGTCGCGGTCGTGGCTTTGGATCTCGATGGCGCGCCCGATGTCGATCAAACCGCCATCCAGCAAGCCGACGGCAGCATCACCATGATCGCCAGCATGGTCAATTTGCACGCCCCCGAATCCGGAACGCAAATCCGCATTGGCGAAAGCGGCGTTATCGAAGATTGGTTCAGCACGTCCAACTGGATCGATTGCGCGTTCAAGGTGTCCCACCCCGGCGCGTTTGAAATCCGCATCCACACCAGCGCGCTCCGCCGAGCACGCGACTGGATGGGGGGACACGAAGTTCGCGTGGATCTTTCGGGTCACAGCTTCCGCAAAACCATCGCCCCCGACGCCTGGAGCGACAGCCCCAAAGCGCGGTATTTCCCCGAGGCCGCCACTGTGATCGGCGATGTCCAACTCGACGCGCCCGGGGTTTATACCATCGAAGTCCGCGCCGAAGCCATCAACCGACAATCCCGCGCAGGCTTGTCCCTCTCAGCCATTACCCTGACGCACAAAGAGCGTAAGAGGTAAGAGGTAAGAGCGTAAGAGGTAAGAGGTAAGAGGCAGTTGTCAGTAGTCAGTAGTCAGTCCCCACCCAACCACCCAACCTGAAGTGAGCCACACGAGGCGATTAGCCACGAGCGGGGTACAACTGGCGATAGCCCGTTCAAAGGCACGAGCGGGGTACAACTGGCGATAGCCCGTTCAAGGGCGTCGCGCTCACGCCCACGGGCGAGCGCATCGCAAAAAAAAAGTCAACAGAGCCTAATAATGTCTTGACAAACAAATATAAGGTGTTACATTTCATACTTGTTTCACCATTGTTATTTGGCGCATGCTAAGTTTGTACAACTCATTCTGTTTTTTTGGGAGGGTTCACATGTTGACTGCTATTTTTTCCCGTTGTTCAAACCTGTTTGGAGACCCCTATTCCCCTGCGAAAACCGGGGTTCATGTCTCCTATACCCGTCTTGGTGCATGCTTTTATTTTCTTGCAAAACAATCCGTTAGGGTGATCAGTACAGTGTACCCCCCCCCCCCCCCCCCCCGAGAGGAGTCTGATATGATGTCCCGCTACACTCATTTGTTGGCTATGGTCGCGCTGGTTTTTCTGATGGCATCGGGGCCAGCTTTTGCCCAAACCGATTACGATTCGGACAACGACAACCTGATTGACGTTACCTCCTTGCTGCAACTGAATGCCATTCGCTATGACCTCGATGGCGATGGCGCACGAGGCAGCGTCAGTGCCAGCGACTGGACGAACTACACCACCGCCTTTTCCAACCCCGCCACGGGCATGGGTTGCCCGGCTACCTGCACCGGCTACGAGTTGATGAACAACTTGGACTTTGACGAGAATAGCGACGGTCAAATCACCGTAGCAGACGCCACCTACTGGAACAGCGGCGCAGGCTGGATGCCCATCGGTAACAACACGACGAAATACACCGGCACCTTCCACGGCAACGACAATACCATCTCCAACCTGTTTATCGACCGCTCTGCCGTCAGCAAAACCGGGCTGTTCGGCTATGCCGAGGGCGGCACGATTCGCAATTTGAGCCTGGTGAACGCCAATGTGACCGGCGATGCTGAAGTCGCTGTCCTTGTTGGCGAAGGCAACAATCTACAGCTCATGCACATCCACGTCACCGGACAGGTCAGCGGGTTAGCACGAAGCGCCGGCCTGGTGGGCAGGCTGGCGCACGGCAACTCGACCATTACCGCCTGTCGCTCCGAGGTGAACGTCATTGGGCGTGGTAACCGCCTTAGTGATAATATAAGCTTCGGCGGCATGGTGGGCTGGAATAGCGGCACGATAACCGCTAGCTATGTCACCGGCGCAGTCAGCGGTCAGGCTTACGTCGGCGGCCTGGTGGGCTACCACGGCAACAGCGGCACCCCAAGGGCCGCCATACGCGCTAGCTATGCCACCGGCACAGTCAGCGGTAATAGTGCCGTCGGCGGCATGGTCGGTGCCAACTTCGATCAGAGCACGATAACCGGTAGCTATGCCATCGGCCCGGTCAGTGGTGCTACCCCGTCATCGGTTGGTGGCCTGGTTGGTACCCAAGCATTTGGTAGCTCAAGTAGCCACAGCTACTACGATAGTACCACCACTGGACAAAACGACACCGGAAAAGGTATCCCCCAGGCCACCAGCGCACTCCAAAGCCCCACCGGCTATACCGGCATCTATGCCACCAACTGGAACCTGAATCTGGACGGGCAAACGGGCAACGACGAGCCGTGGTACTTTGGCGCGACGGATCAGTATCCCGTGTTGAAGTATGCCGGCCTGGACACCACCGTGCAATTTCGGCTCCAACCCGCGAGTGTGACGTTGGCACTGACGCCCGCGTCGATTTCGGAAGACGGCGGTGTGAGCACGGTGAGCGCGACGCTGGCACATCCGTCGAACGCGGCGACGACGATCACGGTCTCAGCACAGGCTGTGTCGCCTGCGGTTGCGGGCGACTTCACGCTATCGAGCACGGCCACGCTGACTATCGCGGCGAATGCGACGACGAGCACGGGCACTGTGACGATCACAGCGGTGAACAACACGACCGATGCACCGGACAAGCGCGTGACCGTGTCTGCAACGGTGGCGGGTGGCAATGGGGCGTTGGCCCCGTCTGCCGTGACATTGACTATCACAGACGATGATGACGCGCCGAGCGTGCAGCTGACGCTGTCGCCCTCGTCAATCTCGGAAAATGGCGGCGTGAGCACGGTGACGGCGACGCTGGCACATCCATCGAGTGAGGCGACGACTATCACGGTGAGCCCGGTGACTGGTGGTTACACGGTGGGGTCGGATGCGACGATTGCCATTGCCGCCGGGAACACGACGAACGCGTCGGACACGGTAGTGATCACGGCGGTGAATAACGGCCAAATTGATGCTAGTAATCGCGTCGTGACCGTGACCGGTGTGGCGAGTAACGACCATGGCGCGGGCAGTGTGACCGGGGCCTCTTTGACGCTACAGGACGCTGGCGTCAGTCTTCCGATGGTGAGTATTAGTTCTCCGAGTGTGGCTGAAGGGAGCGGTTCATCCCTTGAGTTCATCGTCTCGTTGAGTGCGGCCGGTGGTCAGCAAGTCACGGTGGGCTATACAGACGCGACTACCGGGACCGCGACTTCGGGCACGGACTATACCGCAATCACTGATGGCACGTTGACGTTCGCGGTAGGTGTGACGAGCCGTACCATTACCGTGTCCGTCACTAACGATGCCCTCGATGAGGATGATGAGACCGTGATCATGACGCTGAGAAGTCCGATCAATGCGGTCTTCGCCGGCGGTCGTTCAACCCTCACCGGCACCGGGACGATTAGAGATAATGACGAAGAGCCGTCGCTGAGTATTGCTGATGCGAGTGTGACCGAGGTCGACGATGGGGACACGGCGTCGCTTGAGTTCATCGTCACGTTGAGCGCGGTCAGTGGTCGGCAAGTGACGGTGGGCTATACGGATGCGGGCACCGGGACCGCGTCTTCGAGCACGGACTACACTGCAATCACTGATGGCACGCTGACGTTCGCGGCTGGTGTGACGAGCGATACCCTTGCCGTGACTGTCACCGGTGACGATGCCAACGAGCCAAATGAGACCGTGATCGTGACGCTGAGAAATGCGACCAATGCGACGATAAGCACGACGACCGGCACCGGAACGATCAACGATAATGACGCCTCGCCGACGCTGTCCGGCTTGACACTGGTTGCGGCCAAGATAGTCGCTCCGCCGGCTAACGCCTCGTATAAAAATCCAGCTACAACCTATACATCCTTCTCGCTTGGCTTCACCTCCCTCATGCCGCAAACGACTTCGCAATTGGTAACGATTAATAATGGCCCCCCTTCTGATGGGAATTCTTCTTATTTTCACTATGTTTGTGCGGATAAGGATACGCGACAGGTCAACCCTGATGGCAGGACGGGATGTCGTCAAATCGGAAGACTTAATCATCCCACATCGATCACGCTCACCCGAGCCGAGGTTGACTTTGGCGGGGTCATGTGGCACGTTTGGGAGGGGGAGGGTGAAGTCACTGTCATAAGAGAGTGGATACCCATTCCCGTTTCCGACGCGGCGGTCACGCTGACGCCTACCTTCAGCGCGGGGACTACCGCATACACAGGGGCGATTGCCCAGAATCGCAACAGTCTGCGGGTTACACCTACTGCCAGTTCGGCCGCGAGCACGATCAGCGTCAGCCTCAATGCGGGGGCCGCGACCACGGTCGCCAGCGCGAGCACACACACCCTCAGTTCCCTGAGTAGCGGTGCCAACACCGTCTCGGTCACGGTCACTGAAAGATCGGGCTCCCTGCCCTACACTGTGACCTTGTCGCGTGGGAACTCGGTTCCGTCCTTTGATACCCCAGTGACTACACAGACCTTCACCGCTGGCGTGAGCTCGGAGTTTCAAGTGCCTGCGGCGACTGGCGGCGATGGTGTCCTTACTTATGAAGCGACTGGCTTGCCTGCGGGTTTGACCTTTGATGCCGATGGCAGTGGGAGTTGTACGGGGGCGCGTACCATCTGCGGCACGCCTACTGCGGGGGGTACTTCCTCTGTCACCATCTATGCGGTGGATGCGGATAACGACAGGACCCCTGCTGATCGCGGCAGTCTGTCGTTCACCATCAATGTGAGAGGGGTCTCGATCTCTTCGACTAATCCCGCTTCGTTGACCGAGTCCAATCTGAACAGCGCGACGGTCACGCTGACGTTGCAACATGCCCTGTTCAGCAGTGGTGTAAGTGCCTCTCACTTCGAGTTGGTGACGGCTATCCCGAGTGTGTCCATCACTTCGTTGGGAGCAGGTGCGGGTGGTACGACTAGTGCGGTTCTGACGCTGTCCTTCAGTGGCAACTTTACCACTGCCCAGACCTTGGCGGTGAGGGTGTTGGCAGCGGGGAGTAATGCGAATAGTGTTCTGACCACGAGCACAGTGACGGTTTCGCCATCTGCGGGTGTGACCGTCAGCAGGAGCAGTCTGACGTTAGAGGAGGCTCCCGGGGGGGCCAACGCCAACCGCGGCACCTATACGGTCGTGCTGGATGCCCAACCCGCCAACAACGTCGTGATTGGCGTCAGTAGTAACAACAGCGATGTCACCTTGTCCTCTACGTCGCTGACCTTCACAAATGGGAATTGGAACACGGCACAGACGGTGACCGTGACCGCAGGGCAGGATACCGATGACCAGGACGACACCGCGACAGTGAGTCACAGCGTTACCACCGCTTCGGGAGACTATACGACTAGTCTGTCTATCGCCAGCGTGACGGTAACGGTGAACGATGACGACATGCTGGTCAGGCCGACGAATGTGCAGGTGACGGCCTTGGTGGATACCCTATCGGTGAGTTGGGACGCTGTGACCGGTGCGACGGGTTACAAGGTGCAGTGGAAGTCTGGGAGCGAGGTATACAACACGACTGATCGTCAGGCCAGTGTGACCGGCGTGAGTCATAAGATTCCCGATCTGACCGCTGGAACGACTTATACGGTTCGGGTGATCGCCACCCGTGCGACTTTCGAGGACAGTGAAGCCTCCGACAGTGCGACCGGCGTTCCCAAGGCCCCCCAGCCTGACGCGCCGACGAATGTGCAGGTGACGGCTTTGGTGGATAGCCTCGAGGTGAGTTGGGACGCTGTGACCGGTGCGACGGGTTACAAGGTGCAATGGAAGTCTGGGAGTCAGGCATACAACACGACTGACCGTCAGACCAGTGTGACCGGCGTGAGTCATAAAATTCCCGGTCTGACTGGCGGCACGGCTTACACGGTTCAGGTGATTGCCACGCGCACGCATGCAGACGACAGTGAAGCCTCCAGCGAGGCGACTGGCACGCCCAAACCGACGCTGTCCGGCCTGGCACTGGCTGTGACCACGACAAAAAATCCGCCGGCTAACGCCTCGTATAAAAATCCAGCTACAGTCTATGCCACCTTCTCGATTGGCTTCAGCACCCTCTTGCCGCAAACGACTGCACAACCGGTAACGATTACTGGCCCCGCTTCTGATGCTACCAATGAGTATTTTCACCATGTTTGTGCGAATAGGGATACGCGACAGGGCGACCCTACTGGCAGGACGGGATGTCGTCAAATCTCAATCCTTACTCATCCCACATCGATCACGCTTACCCAAGCCGAAGTTGACTCTGGCGGGGTTATGTGGCACATTTATGATGAGGGGAGTACAGCCACTGTCATGACAGCGTGGATATCCATTCCCATTTCCGAGTCGGTCACGCTGATGCCGTCCTTCGCCTCGTCCATAGTCAACTACACTGGGAACCTCCCCTCCATCACCGATTCCCTCCATATCACGCCCACGGCTAGTTTGGGCACGGCCACTATCAGCGTCAGCATCAATGGGGGGGCCGCGAACACGGTCGACAGCGGTGACACACATGTCATCAGTTCCCTGAATCGCGGTGCCAACACCGTCTCGGTCTCGGTCACTGAAAGCTCGCAATCCACGGCCTACACTGTGACCTTGTCGCGTGGGAACTCGGTTCCGTCCTTTGGTGCTGGTTCAGTGTCTGACATGACCTTCACCTCTGGCGAGGGCATTTCGGGGTTTCGAGTGCCTGCGGCGACTGACGGCGATGGTGCTCTTACTTATGAAGCGTCCGGTTTGCCTGCGGGTTTGACCTTTGATGCCGATGGTAGTGGGAGTTGTACCGGCTCGCTGGCGCGTAGCATCTGCGGCACGCCTACTGCGGGGGGTACTTTCCCCGTCAACATCTATGCGGTGGATGCGGATGACGACAGGACACCTACTGATCGCGCCAGTCTGTCGTTCACCATCAAGGTGGCAGGGGTCTCGATCAGCGAGAGCAGTCTGACGTTAAATGAGGATCCCGGGGGTTCCAACGCCAACCAAGGCACCTATACGGTCGTGCTGGATATCCAACCCTCCAGCAACGTCGTGATTGGCGTCAGTAGTAACAACACCGATGTCATCTTGTCCTCTACGTCGCTGACCTTCACAAATGGGAATTGGGACAGCCCACAGACGGTGACCGTGACCGCAAATCCTGATACCGATGGCTTGAACGACACCGCGAGTGTGACTCACCGCGTTACCACCGCTTCGGGATCCTATAGGATTGGTATGTCTATCGCCAGCGTGTCGGTGACGGTGAACGATGATGACGAGCCGGCGTTGAGTATTGGTTCTCCGAGTGTGGTCGAGGGGAGCGGTTCCTCGTCCCTTGAGTTCATCGTCACGTTGAGCATAGCAAGTAGTCAACAAGTCACGGTGGACTATGCGGACGCGACTACCGGGACCGCGACTTCGGGCACGGACTACACGGCAATCACTGACGGCACGCTGACCTTAGCGGCTGGCGTGACGCGCGATACCATTGCCGTGCCTGTCCTCGCCGATGCTCTTGACGAGGATGATGAGACCGTGATCGTGACGCTGAGCAATGCGAGCAATGCGACGATCAGCACGGCATCCGGCACCGGTACGATCACCGATGATGACGACCCGCCGACGCTGAGTATTGGTTCTCCGAGTGTGGACGAGAGCGACGATACGGAGACGGCGTCGCTTGAGTTCATCGTGACGTTGAGCGCGGCGAGTGGGAAGGTAGTGACGGTGGGCTATACAGATGCGGGTACCGGGACCGCGACTTCGGGCACGGACTACACAACAATCACTGGCGGCACGCTGACCTTAGCGGCTGGCGTGACGCGCGATACCATTGCCGTGACTGTCACCGGCGATGCCCTCGATGAGGAGAATGAGACCGTGGTCGTGACGCTGAGCAGTCCGACCAATGCGACGATAAGCACGGCGTCCGGCACCGGTACGATCACCGATGATGACGACCCGCCTGTGGTGAGTATTGCTGATGCGAGTGTGGCCGAGGGCGCCACTGGCACCACGCCATCGCTTGAGTTCATCGTCTCGTTGAGCGCGGTCAGTGGTCGGCAAGTGACGGTGGATTATGCGGATGCGGGCACCGGGAGCGCGACTTCGGGCACGGACTACACAACAATCGCTGCCGGCACGCTGACGTTCGCGGCCGGTGTGACGAGCGATACCCTTGCCGTGTCCGTCACCGGTGATGGCACCAACGAGCCAAATGAGACCGTGATCGTGAGGCTGAGCAATCCGAGCAATGCGACCCTCAGCGGCGATGGCGCGACCCTCACCGGTACCGGAACGATCACCAATGATGACGGCGTGCCGAGTCTGAGTATTAGTTCTCCGAGTGTGGCCGAGGGGAGCGGTTCCTCATCCCTTGAGTTCGTCGTGACGTTGAACCCGGCGAGTGGTCAGCAAGTCACGGTGGACTATGCGGAAACCGCTACGGGTCGTACCGCAACGCCGGGGGTGGACTACACTGCCCTTGCGTCTGGCACGCTGACGATTGCGGCTGGTGTGACGCGCGATACCCTTGCCGTGTCCGTCACCGCCGATGCCCTCGATGAGGCGAATGAGACCGTGGTCGTTGAGTTGAGCAATGCGGTCAATGCGATGATAAGCACGGCGACCGGCACCGGTACGATCAACGATGATGACGACGAGCCGACGCTGAGTATTGCTGATGCGAGTGTGGCCGAGGGCGCCACTGGCGCCACGGCGTCGCTTGAGTTCATCGTCTCGTTGAGCGCGGCGAGTGGGAAGGTAGTGACGGTGGTCTATGCGGAAACCGCTACGGGTCGGACAGCGACGCCGGGCACGGACTACACGGCAATCACTGGCGGCACGTTGACCTTAGCGGCTGGCGTGACGCGCGATACCATTGCGGTGACTGTCCGCGGCGATGCCCTTGATGAGGAGAATGAGACCGTGGTCGTCGAGTTGAGCAGTCCGACCAATGCGACGATAAGCACGGCGTCCGGCACCGGAACGATCAACGATGATGACGACGAGCCGTCGCTGAGTATTAGTTCTCCGAGTGTGGCCGAGGGCGCCACTGGCACCACGCCGTCGCTTGAGTTCATCGTGACGTTGAGCGCGGCGAGTGGGAAGGTGGTGACGGTGGATTATGCGGAAACCGCCTCGGGTCGGACAGCGACGCCGGGCACGGACTACACCGCAATCGCTGCCGGCACGCTGACCTTAGCGGCTGGCGTGACGCGCGATACCATTGCCGTATCCGTCACCGGCGACGATACCAACGAGCAAAATGAGACCGTGGTCGTTGAGTTGAGCAATGCGGTCAATGCGACGATAAGCACGGCGACCGGTACCGGGACGATCACCAATGATGACGCCACGCTGGTCGTGACGCTGTCGCTGTCACCCGCGTCGATTTCGGAAAACGGCGGCGTGAGCACGGTGAGCGCGAAGCTGTCGCATCCGTCGAGCGCGGCGACAACGATCACGGTGCGTCCCTTAGCCAATGCCTACACGGTGGGACAGGATTCGACGATCACCATCGCGGCCGGGGACACGACGAACGCGTCGGACACGGTAGCGATCACGGCGGTGGACAACGGTCAATACGAGGTTAATCGCGCCGTGACCGTGTCCGGTGTGGCACGCAACGACCATGGCCTGGGCAGTGTGATCGGTGCGGCTTTGACGCTGGAAGACGATGACGCGCCCAAGATGTACTGGGCGGACTATGGCACGAATAAGATTCAGCGTGCCGACCTTGATGGCTCCAATGTCGAAGACCTCATCACCACAGGATTGAATAATCCATTTGGCATCGCGCTGGATGTGGGGGGCGGCAAGATGTACTGGACGGACTATGGCACGAATAAGATTCAGCGTGCCGACCTCGATGGCTCCAATGTCGAAGACCTCATCAGCGGATTGAGTAGGCCATATGGCATCGCGCTGGATGTGGGGGGCGGCAAGATGTACTGGACGGACAGTCGCACGAGTAGGATTCAGCGTGCCGACCTCAATGGCTCCAATTTCGAAAACCTCATCACCACAGGATTGAGAACGCCATGGGCCATCGCGCTGGATGTGGGGGGCGGAAAGATGTACTGGACGGACAGTGGCACGAATAAGATTCAGCGTGCCGACCTCGATGGCTCCAATGTCGAAGACCTCATCACCACAGGATTGGATAGGCCATGGGGCCTCGCGCTGGATGTGGGGGGCGGAAAGATGTACTGGATGGACCAGATCCCGGCTAAGATTCAGCGTGCCGACCTCGATGGCTCCAATGTCGAAGACCTCATCACCACAGGATTGAGTGGGATAGAGGCCATCGCGCTGGATGTGGGGGGCGGAAAGATGTACTGGACGGACAGTGGCACAGATAAGATTCAGCGTGCCGACCTCAATGGCTCCAATGTCGAAGACCTCATCACCACAGGATTGACTACGCCCTATGGCCTCGCGCTGGATAAACCGACGGTGACATTGGCACTGTCGCCCATGTCGATTTCTGAGGCTGGTAGTGTTTCGACGGTGAGCGCGACGCTGTCGCATCCATCGAGTGATGCGACAACAATCACGGTGCGCCCGGTGACCGGTGCTTACACGGTGGGGTCGGATTCGACGATCACCATTGCGGCCGGGGACACGACGAACGCGTCGGACACGGTGGTCATCACGGCGGTGAACAACACGACCGATGCACCGGCCAAGCGCTTAGGCGTGTCTGGAACGGTGGCAGGCGACGATGTGGCATCGCTGGCTTCCAGGACCCTGACGATCACAGACGATGACGCCGCGCCGGACGTGAGGCTGTCGCTGTCACCCGCGTCGATTTCGGAAAACGGCGGCGTGAGCACGGTGAGCGCGACGCTGTCGCGTCCGTCGAGCGCGGCGACAACGATCACGGTGCGTCCCCTCTTGGGCAACACCTACACGGTGGCGGCTGATTCGACGATTGTCATTGTAGCCGGGGACACGACGAACGCGTCGGACACGGTGGTCATCACGGCGGTGGACAACGCCCAAGACGACGAGCCTAATCGCATCGTGCTCGTGTCCCATTGGGCGGTCAACGACCAAGGCGTGGGCGGTTTGCCCTACGCGAATTTGACGCTAACCGATGATGATGACCCGCCGACGCTGAGTATTGGTTCTCCGAGTGTGGATGAGAGCGACGCGACGGAGACAGCGTCGCTTGAGTTCATCGTCACGTTGAGCGCGGTCAGTGGTCGGCAAGTGACGGTGGACTATGCGGAAACCGCTACGGGTCGGACCGCGACGCCGGGGGTGGACTACACTGCCCTTGATTCTGGCACATTGACGTTTGCTGCGGGTGTGACGAGCGATACCATTGCCGTATCCGTCACCGGTGACGACGCCAACGAGCCGAATGAGACTGTGATCGTGACGCTGAGCAATCCGAGCAATGCGACGATAAGCACGGCGACCGGCACCGGAACGATCACCAATGATGATGGCGTGCCGACGCTGAGTATTAGTTCTCCGACTGTGACCGAGGGGAGCGGTTCCTCATCCCTCGAGTTCATCGTGACGTTGAGCGCGGCGAGTGGTCAGCAAGTCACGGTGGACTATGCGGAAACCGCTACGGGTCGGACCGCGACGCCGGGAGCGGACTACACGGCAATCACTGGCGGCACGCTGACGTTTGCGGCTGGCGTGACGCGCGATACCCTTGCCGTATCAGTCCTCGCCGATGCCCTCGATGAGGAGAATGAGACCGTGGTCGTCGAGTTGAGCAATGCGGTCAATGCGACGATCAGCACGGCGACCGGCACCGGAACGATCACCGATGATGACGCGACGCCGACGCTGAGTATTGCTTCTGCGAGTGTGGCCGAGGGCACCACTGGCGCCACGCCGTCGCTTGAGTTCATCGTCTCGTTGAGCGCGGTCAGTGGTCGGCAAGTGACGGTGGATTATGCGGACGCGACTAGCGGGACCGCGTCTTCGGGCACGGACTACACGGCAATCACTTCCGGCACGCTGACCTTAGCGGCTGGCGTGACGCGCGATACCCTTGCCGTGACTGTCCTTGGCGATGTCCTCGATGAGGATGATGAGACCGTGATCGTGACGCTGAGTAGTGCGAGCAATGCGACCTTCAGCGGCGGGAACGCAACCCTCACCGGTACCGGAACGATCACCGATGATGACGACCCGCCGGTGGTGAGTATTGCTGATGCGAGTGTGACCGAGGGTGACGCTGGGGAGACGCCGTCGCTTGAGTTCATCGTCTCGTTGAGCGCGGCGAGTGGGAAGGTAGTGACGGTGGATTATGTGGATGCGACTAGCGGGACCGCGTCTTCGGGCACGGACTACACGGCAATCACTGCCGGCACGCTGACCTTAGCGGCTGGCGTGACGAGCGATACCCTTGCCGTGTCCGTCACCGGTGACGACGCCAACGAGCCGGATGAGACTGTGGTCGTGACGCTGAGCAATCCGAGCAATGCGACCTTCACCGGCGGGGCCACGACCCTTACCGGCACCGGAACGATCACCAATGATGACGGCGTGCCGAGGCTGAGTATTAGTTCTCCGACTGTGGCCGAGGGGAGCGGTTCCTCATCCCTTGAGTTCGTCGTGACGTTGAACGCGGCGAGTGGTCTGCAAGTTACGGTGGACTATGCGGAAACCGCTACGGGTCGGACCGCGACGCCGGGAGCGGACTACACTGCCCTTGCGTCTGGCACGCTGACGATTGCGGCTGGCGTGACGAGCGATACCCTTGCCGTATCAGTCCTCGCCGATGCCCTCGATGAGGATAATGAGACCGTGATCGTCGAGTTGAGCAATGCGGTCAATGCGGTGATAAGCACGGCGACCGGCACCGGAACGATCACCGATGATGACGCGACGCCGACGCTGAGTATTGATTCTCCGAGTGTGGCCGAGGGCACCACTGGCGCCACGCCGTCGCTTGAGTTCATCGTCTCGTTGAGCGCGGTCAGTGGTCGGCAAGTGACGGTGGATTATGCGGACGCGACTAGCGGGACCGCGACTTCGGGCACAGACTACACCGAAATTACTTCCGGTACGTTGACGATTGCGGCTGGTGTGACGAGTGATACCCTTGCCGTGTCTGTCCTTGGCGATGTCCTCGATGAGGAGAATGAGACCGTGATCGTCGAGTTGAGCAGTGCGAGCAATGCGACCTTCAGCGGCGGGAACGCAACCCTCACCGGCACCGGAACGATCACCGATGATGACGACGAGCCGACGTTGAGTATTGCTGATGCGAGTGTGACCGAGGGTGACGCTGGGGAGACGCCGTCGCTTGAGTTCATCGTCTCGTTGAGCGCGGCGAGTGGGAAGGTAGTAACGGTGGGCTATGCGGACGCGACTAGCGGGACCGCGACTTCGGGCACGGACTACACGGCAATCACTTCCGGCACGCTGACGTTAGCGGCTGGCGTGACGAGCGATACCCTTGCCGTGTCCGTCACCGGTGACGATGCCAACGAGCCGGATGAGACCGTGGTCGTTGAGTTGAGCAGTGCGGGCAATGCGACCTTCAGCGGCGGGGGCACGACCCTCACCGGCACCGGAACGATCACCAATGATGACGGCGTGCCGAGGCTGAGTATTAGTTCTCCGACTGTGACCGAGGGGAGCGGTTCCTCATCCCTTGAGTTCATCGTGACGTTGAACGAGGCGAGTGGTCAGCAAGTCACGGTGGACTATGAGGACGCGGGTAGCGGGACCGCGACTTCGGGAGATGACTACACCGCAATCACTGCTGGCACGCTGACCTTAGCGGCTGGCGTGACGAGCGATACCCTTGCCGTGACTGTCCTCGGCGATGCCCTTGATGAGGATGATGAGACCGTGATCGTGACGCTGAGCAGTGCGAGCAATGCGGCGATAAGCACGGCGTCCGGCACCGGAACGATTACCGATGATGACGCGACGCCGACGCTGAGTATTGCTGATGCGAGTGTGGACGAGGGTACCACTGGCGCCACGCCGTCGCTTGAGTTCATCGTCTCGTTGAGCGCGGTCAGTGGTCGGCAAGTGACGGTGGCCTATGCAGACGCGACTAGCGGGACCGCGACTTCGGGCACGGACTACACCGAAATTACTTCCGGTACGTTGACGATTGCGGCTGGCGTGACGAGTGATACCCTTGCCGTGTCCGTCCTTGGCGATGCCCTTGATGAGGATGATGAGACCGTGATCGTGACGCTGAGCACTCCGAGCAATGCGACCTTCACCGGCGGTGGTTCAACCCTCACCGGCACCGGAACGATCACCGATGATGACGACGAGCCGACGTTGAGTATTGCTGATGCGAGTGTGGATGAGAGCGACGATACGGAGACGGCGTCGCTTGAGTTCATCGTCTCGTTGAGTGCGGCGAGTACGAAGGTAGTGACGGTGGGCTATGAGGACGCGGGCACCGGGACCGCGACTTCGGGCACGGACTACACGGCAATCACTGCCGGCACGCTGACCTTAGCGGCGGGCGTGACGAGCGATACCCTTGCCGTGTCCGTCACCGGTGACGACGCCAATGAGCCGAATGAGACCGTGATCGTGACGCTGAGCAGTCCGAGCAATGCGACCCTCAGCGGCGGGGCCACAACCCTCACCGGCACCGGAACGATTAGAGATGATGACCAAATTGACTACGACACGGACAACGACAACCTGATTGATGTCACCTCCTTGGCGCAACTGAATGCCATTCGCTATGACCTCAATGGCGATGGCGCCGTAGCCGATAGTGATACGATGAACTACAACGCCGCCTTTCCCGCCGCCGCCTCGGGCATGGGTTGCCCGGCCACCTGCACCGGCTACGAACTGATGAACAACTTGGACTTCGACAGCGACAACAGCGGTACCGTGGACGCCAACGACCACGGCGGCGCCTACTGGAACAGCGGTGCCGGCTGGACGGCCATCGGTGTTGACGCCAGCGGTGCTGCAACCGTCTTCTCTGCCATCTTTGATGGCAATGACAACACCATTTCCAACTTGTTTATCAATTTGAGCACCAGCACCGCCACCGGCGGCGGTTTCGTCGGTCTGTTCGGCAATGTCACCGGCACGATTAGAGATGTGGGCTTGGAGGACGTGAATATCACCAACACCCGCACCGGTGCGAGCGATGGTCGAACCGGTGCTCTGGCGGGGCGCCTCAGTAGCGGCGGCACGGTGCGCGGGAGCCACGTTGCCGGCGGCTCTGTAACCCACACTACCAGCAGTACCAGTACCAGCCATATCGGCTGTCTGTTGGGCTACTCCGATGGCACCGTCCGCGACAGCTACGCCACCTGCAATTTGGCCGGAACGAACAACTATTCGCTTAATATCGGCGGCCTGATCGGGAAATCCGATGCTGGCGGTACTGTCGATACCACCTACGCCACTGGGACGGTCACCAGTACCGGTACCGGTATCGGCCTGATTGCCGTCGGCGGCCTGATCGGTAGGAACGAAGGTCAGATCAGCGTCAGCTACGCGACTGGGAACGTTTCCGGGGACAGTAGAGGCGTCGTGGGCGGCCTGACAGGGAAAATGGCTGGTCCCAGCTTCGCCAACTACGCGACCGGGAATGTTTCCGGTAGTGGCACCGGCACCGGTGCCACCGACGTCCAAAGCCTCAACATGGGCGGCCTGACAGGATATATAGAGATTGATAGTGGCGAATACCTGCGCGCCAGCTACGCGACCGGGAACGTTTCTGGTAGTGGCACCGGCGTCAAAGCGGGCGGTCTGATAGGCCGCGTGATGGTCAATGACGCCAACTCGATAAGTGCTGTCTATGCTATCGGCGCTGTTTCCAGCACCAGCACCGGCATCACAGACACCGGCGGCCTGGCGGGAGTACAGGATGGTTCAGCCACGCCGATGACCAACAGCTACTGGGACACCCAAACCACCGGGCAGACCACCACCGCTGGAACCAGCAGTAGCACCACTGGCGCTCAAACCACCAGTGCCCTCCAAAGCATCACCGACTATACCGCCGGTAGCATCTATGCCGACTGGAACCTGAATCTGGACGGGCAAGCGGGCAACGACGATCCGTGGTACTTTGGCGCGACGAATCAGTACCCCGTGTTGAAGTATGCCGGCCTGGACACCACCGCGCAATTTACGCTACAACCCGCGATAGTGACGTTGGCACTGATGCCCGCGTCGATCTCGGAGAACGGCGGTGTTTCGACGGTGACGGCGACGCTGGCACACCCATCGAGCGAGGCGACGACGATCACGGTGCGCCCTGTGGCTGGTGCTTACACGGTGGGGGCGGATTCGACGATTGCCATCGCAGCCGGTCAAACGGCGAACGCGTCGGACACGGTGGTCATCACTGCGGTGGACAACGCCCAAGACGAGGCTGATCGTAGCGTGACCGTGTCTGGTGTGGCGATCAACGACCAAGGCGTGGGCAGTGTGACCGGGGCTGATTTGACGCTGATGGACGATGATGGCGCGCCGACGCTGAGTATTAGTTCTCCGAGTGTGGCCGAGGGCGACGATACGGAGACGGCGTCTCTTGAGTTCATCGTGACGTTGAGCGCGGT
Source organism: Candidatus Latescibacterota bacterium (assembly GCA_965204745.1). Taxonomy (GTDB): domain Bacteria; phylum Latescibacterota; class UBA2968; order UBA2968; family UBA2968; genus VXRD01. Next base: position 4,408,728 of record OZ242010.1, on the reverse strand, counting down.
CAGTGGTCAGCAAGTGACGGTGGGCTATGAGGACGCGGGTAGCGGGACCGCGACTTCGGGCACGGACTACACAGCAATCACTGCTGGTACGCTGACCTTAGCGGCTGGCGTGACGAGCGATACCATTGCCGTGACTGTCCGCGGTGACGACGCCATCGAGCTAAATGAGACCGTGGTCGTCGAGTTGAGCAATCCTGTCAATGCGACCCTCACCGGCGAGGTCACGACCCTCACCGGCACCGGGACGATCACCGATGATGACGGGTCCGGCTACGATACGGACAACGATAACTTGATTGACATCACCACCTTGGCACAACTGAATGCCATTCGCTATGACCTCGATGGCGATGGCGCACAAGGCAGCGTCAGTGCCAGCGACTGGACGAACTACACCACCGCATTCCCCAACGCCGCCACGGGCATGGGTTGCCCGGCCACCTGCACCGGCTACGAGTTGATGAACAACTTGGACTTTGACTCCAATGGTAGCGGGAGCGTAGATGCCGGCGACGACTACCCCAACTGGACGGCCATCGGTGTTGACGCCAGCGGTGCTGCAACCGTCTTCTCTGCCATCTTTGACGGCAATGACAACACCATTTCCAACTTGTTTATCAATTCTAGCACCAGCACCGCCACCGGCGGCAGTTTCGTCGGTCTGTTCGGCGATGTCAGCGGCACGATTAGAGATGTGGGCTTGTTGGACGTGAATATCACCAACACCCGCACTGCCACCGGCACTAACTTTGGCCGAACCGGTGCTCTGGCGGGGAAACTCAGTGCCGGCGGCACGGTGCGTGGGAGCTACATTGCCGGCGGCTCCGTAACCCACACCACCGGCAGTGGCAGTTTCGGCTATATCGGCTGTCTGTTGGGCTACTCCAATGGGACCATCAGCGATAGCTACGCCACCTGCAATGTGGTCGGAACGAACAACAATGTGCTTAACCTCGGCGGCCTGATCGGGGAATCCGATGTGAGCGGTAGCGTCGACTCCACCTACGCCACTGGGACGGTCACCAGCTCCGGGCCCGGGAGCGACGTCGTCACCGCCGGTGGCCTGATCGGTTATTCCACTGTCCGGGTCAGCGTCAGCTACGCGACCGGGAATGTCACAGCCACCGGCCGAGGTAGAGTGGGCGGCCTGATAGGGAGAATGGGAGGTTCCAGCTTCGCCAACTACGCGACCGGGAACGTTTCCGGTAGTGGCACCGGCACCGGTGCCACCACCATCCAAAGCCTCAAAGTGGGCGGCCTGATGGGGGAGATAAATCTCGATGGTGGCGAATACCTGCGCGCCAGCTACGCAACCGGGAACGTTTCTGGTAGCGGCACCGGCGTCAAAGCGGGCGGTCTGACAGGCCGCGTGCAGGTCAATGACGCCAACTCGATAACCGCCGTCTATGCTATCGGCGCTGTTTCCAACACCAGCACCGGCACCACAGCCACCGGCGGCCTGGCGGGAGAACAGGGTGGTTCAGCCACGCCGATGACCAACAGCTACTGGGACACCCAAACCACCGGGCAGACCACCACCGCTGGCACCAGTAGCAGCACCACTGGCGCTCAAACCACCAGTGCCCTCCAAAGCATCACCGGCTATACCGTCGGTAGCATCTATGCCGACTGGAACCTGAATCTGGACGGACAAGCGGGCAACGACGATCCGTGGAACTTTGGCGCGACGAATCAGTATCCCGTGTTGAAGTATGCCGGTCTGGACGCCACCGCGCAATTTACGCTACAACCCGCGGTAGTGACGTTGGCACTGATGCCCGTGTCGATTTCGGAGAACGGCGGTGTGAGCACCGTGACAGCGACGCTGGCATACCCATCGAGCGCGGCGACGACGATCACGGTGCGCCCTGTGGCTGGTGCTTACGCGGTGGGGGCGGATTCGACGATTGCCATTGCAGCCGGGCAAATGGCGAACGCGTCGGACACGGTGGTCATCACTGCGGTGGACAACGCCCAAGACGAACTTGATCGTAGCGTGACCGTGTCTGGTATGGCGCGCAACGACCAAGGCGTGGGCAGTGTGACCGGGGCTGATTTGACGCTGACGGACGATGACGCCGCGCCGACCGTGACGATGGCGGTGGCACCTGCGTCGATTTTGGAGAACGGCGCGATTTCGACCGTGACGGCGACCCTGTCGCATCCATCGAGCGCGGCGACGACGATCACGGTTTCCGTGACGCCTGTGCAACCTGCTGTTGCAGGCGATTACACGCTGAGCACGGCGGACACGCTGATCGTCGCGGCGGGGCAAACGACGAGCACGGGCACTGTGACGATCACGACGGTGGACAACGCCGTGACTTCGGGGAACAAGACGGTGACCGTGTCGAGCACGGTGGGCAACAGCGTGGGCGCGGGATCGGTCACTGATGCGACGCTGACGATTATCGATGACGAAGCGGCGCAGGTGACGTTGGTTTTGTCTCCGTCGTCGATTTCTGAAAATGCCGAGGTTTCGACGATCACAGCGACGCTGGATCGCACCGTAGCCGTGGCGACGACGATCACTGTTTCAGCGGAGGCTGTGTCGCCTGCGGAGGCGAGTGACTTCACGCTATCGGGTGCGACCACGCTGACTATCGCGGCGAATGTGGCGACGAGCACGGGCACCGTGACGATCACAGCGGTGAATAATACGACCGATGCACCGGACAAGCGCGTGACCGTGTCTGCGACGGTGGCGGGTGGCAATATGGCGGTGCTATCATCTTCCGAGACCCTGACGATCACGGACGATGACCAAGCGCCGGACGTGACGTTGGTGCTCACCCCCTCGTCCATCTCGGAAAACGCCGAGGTTTCCACGGTGAGCGCGACGCTGTCGCATCCGTCGAGCGCGATCACGACGATCACTGTTTCAGCGGAGGCTGTGTCGCCTGCGACTGCGAGCGACTTCACGCTATCGAGTGCAGACACGCTGATCATCGCGGCGAGTGAGACGACGAGCACGGGCACCGTGACGATCACCGCAGCGGACAACGACGCCCGGGCAGACGAGAAGACGGTCACGGTGTCTGCAACCGCAAACAACACCCAAGGCATCACCGCACCCGCACCCGTGACCCTGACCATTACCGATGACGAAACCCCGAGTGCCAACTTGGATGTGGATGGCGATGGCCGGGTGAGACTGTTCTCGGATATAATCCTGGTCATTCGATATGTCCTCTTCTTCCGGGAAGAGGCCCTCCTCAGAGGGAACGTCATCGAGCAACAGGCTACGCGTACGACTGCTCAACAAATTGAACCCTACCTCGACATATTGGTCAATCAGAACATTCTCGATGTGGATGGCGATGGCGATGTGAGACTGTTCTCGGATATAATCCTGATTATTCGATACGTCCTCTTCTTCCGGGAAGATGCCCTCGTCAGAGGGAACGTCATCGAGCAACAGGCTACGCGCACGACCGCTCAAGAAATTGAACCCTTCATCCGAAGCCTCTATCCCGACTCTCACTTCGAATGAAAGCCTGTTCCTTGACCGCCACAGATGAAGATGGCGGGTGATGGAGGGTAGGTGGAACTGAACTGATCGCTGGCCCCTTGGGGCGCGAGGTCGGGGGTCACGCACACGGCGGGATGGGGACAGGAGTGGAATGCACGGGTGGCGGGGTGAGGCCGCACGGCGGATAGGCGGAGCAGATGGGCACGCACACGGCGCAAAAAACAAAAGCCCGGGGTCGCTAATGACTCCGGGCTTTTCTGCAAGTCATGCGAATTAAGCGTTGAACCATATCAATCCGTGGTTGCTTTTTCCGCACAATCCATTAGGATGATCGGTACAGTGTATCCCCCCGAGAGGAGGCTGAAATGACATCCCGCTACGCTCACTTGTTGGCCCTGGTCGCGCTGGTCATGCTGGTGGCATCGGGGCCGGCTTTTGCCCAAACCGACTACGATTCGGACAACGACCGCCTGATTGACATCACCACCTTGGCGCAACTGAATGCCATTCGCTGGGACCTCAACGGCGATGGCGTGGTGGATACAAGCGCCTCGGCAACCGACTCCACGGCCTACGTCGCCGCCTTCTCCAACCCCACCTCGAACATGGGTTGCCCGGCCACTGGCTGTAACGGCTACGAACTGATGAACAATCTGAACTTCGACGCCAACGGCGACGACGATGGCAAAGACAGCGGCGACCACTACTACAACGGCGGCGCAGGCTGGACGCCTATCGCTCGCGCTACCTACATTTTCTCCCATTTGAACTTCACCGCCATATTTGAGGGCAACAACTACACTATCAACGCCCTGTATATCAACCGCACCACAACAGATACCCCTTACATGCCCGTAGGGCTGTTCGGGTATGTAAGGGGCGCAACTATTCGGAATGTGGGGCTGACCAATGTAGATATATCGGGCACGGCCTACAAAGCTTATGTAGGCGCGCTGGTGGGGGGCGGGCAAGGCATCAGAGTGAGCGGATGCCACGTCACCGGCACCGTCTCATCCACCTTCCACTATCCCACGGGCGCCGGTGCCGGTGGACAGCACTACACCGGCGGTCTAATCGGGGCGGACTTAGTCGGCGCCGTCGACTCCGTTACCTCAAGCTACGCCAGCGTGACCGTATCCGTTCATTCCACAGTCCCCGGCACTGCTCCGCATGCAAGGGCAGACATATCTGTCGGCGGCTTGATGGGGCAAAGTGCCACCGTTACCTCAAGCTACGCCACCGGCGACGTCAGCGTTAATCTCGCCGACTCCTATGTTGGTTCACCACCGCAATCTAATACTGTACAGATCGGCGGCTTGATGGGGCGGAACAAGGGCACCGTTACCTCAAGCTACGCCACCGGCACCGTCACCGTTACCGCCGACGATGCCCAGGCGATGGTTGGCGGTCTGGTGGGAAGATCCCAAAGTGGGATAAATTCAAGCCGCGCCACCGGCAATGTCAATGCCACCACCGGTTCTGATGAAATATCCTTGAGAATTGGCGGCTTGGTAGGGCGAGCAGAGGCAGGCATTACCTCAAGCCACGCCACCGGCAACGTCGTCGGCACCGCCGACTACAGAATTTACTTCGGTGGACTGGTGGGAGAACTAATAAGAAATGGCACGGTCACCTCGAGCTATGCCACCGGCAATGTCACGGGATCCGGCCCCAATAGCAACAGGGTCATGGGTGGCGGGTTGCTGGGGTACATGCTAAGCGCGACGCTAAATGGCGGCTACGCCACCGGCACCGTTACTGGCTCCTCCACCGGCGCAAATTCCATAAGTTACACCGGCGGACTGGTGGGCTTCATAGCTGCCACTTCCACCCCGGCCAGCGCAGCCAGCGCGATTAACTCAGCCTACGCCATAGGTAACGTATCTTCCTCCGCCACCGGCACAAGTAGCAGAGCGTATGCAGGCGCACTGATAGGCGCATTCGCCAGCAACAGCACAAACGTAAGTTCAATAAACGCCACCTACGCCATCGGCAACGTCACAGCCACCGGCGACGCCACCACAAACACCGGGTTTATTGTGGCGAAATCTGCCGCCGCCATTGTGACCGACAGCTATTGGAACACCGCAAGCACCGGCATTGCCGACGACGCCGGCGATGCCGCGCCGGAGGGCAAGACCACCAGCGTATTGCAAACCCCCACCGGCTACACCGACATCTACATGAATTGGAACCAGAACCTGGACGGGCAACCGGGCGACGACGATCCGTGGACCTTTGGCACGTCGAGTCAGTATCCGGTCTTGAAGTATTCCGGTATGGACACCACCGCGCAATTTGCCGCACAGACTGCGGTGAAATTGGTGCTCACGCCCTCGACGATCAACGAGAGTGGCCCAACCAATCAGACGACTGTGACAGCAACATTGAATAAAGCGTTGAACGCGGCGGTGACGATCACGGTCGCGGACGCGGTGGCAGGCGACTTCACGCTATCGAGCGCGAACACGCTGACTATCGCGGCGAGTGTGACGACGAGCACGGGCATCGTGACGATCACAGCGGTGAACGATACAACCGATGCGCCGGACAAGCGTGTGACCGTGTCCGGTGTAATGAGCAACGACCAAGGCGTGGGCGTGACCAGTGCGACTTTGACGATCACGGACGACGACCCTGCGCCGACAGTGACGATGGCGGTGGCACCTGCGTCGATTTTGGAGAACGGCGCGATTTCGACCGTGACGGCGACCCTGTCTCACCCGTCGAGCGCGGCGACGACGATCACGGTTTCCGTGACGCCTGTGCAACCTGCTGTTGCAGGCGATTACACGCTGAGCACGGCGGACACGCTGCTCGTTGCGGCGGGGCAAACGACGAGCACGGGCACCGTGACGATCACGACGGTGGATAACGCCGTGACTTCGGGGAACAAGACGGTGACCGTGTCGAGCACGGTGGGCAACAGCGTGGGCGCGGGATCGGTCACTGATGCGACGCTGACGATTATCGATGACGAAGTGCCGCAGGTGACGTTGGTTTTGTCTCCGGCGTCGATTTCTGAAAATGGTGCGGTTTCGACGATCACAGCGACGCTGGATCGCACCGTGACCGAGGCGACGACGATCACTGTTTCAGCGGAGGCTGTGTCGCCTGCGGAGGCGAGTGACTTCACGCTATCGGGTGCGACCACGCTGACTATCGCGGCGAATGTGACGACGAGCACGGGCAGCGTGACGATCACCGCAGTGAACGATACGACCGATGCGCCGGACAAGCGCGTGACCGTGTCTGCGACGGTGGCGGGTGGCAATATGGCGTCGCTATCGTCTGTCGTGACATTGACGATCACAGACGATGAGGTCGCGCCGACCGTGACGTTGGTGCTGATGCCCTCGTCCATCTCGGAAAACGGCGGGGTTTCAACGGTGAGCGCGACCCTATCGCATCCATCGAGCGCGGTTACGACGATCACTGTTTCAGCGGAGGCTGTGTCGCCTGCAACTGCGAGCGACTTCACGCTATCGAGTGCAGACACGCTGATCATCGCGGCGAGTGAGACGACGAGCACGGGCACCGTGACGATCACCGCCGTGGACAACGACGCCCGGGCAGACGAGAAGACGGTCACGGTGTCTGCAACCGCAAACAACACCCAAGGCATCAACGATCCCTCGGACGTGACCCTGACCATTACCGATGACGAAACCCCGAGTGCCAACTTGGATGTGGATGGCGATGGCCGGGTGAGACTGTTCTCGGATATAATCCTGGTCATTCGATACGTCCTCTTCTTCCGGGAAGAGGCCCTCCTCAGAGGGAACGTCATCGAGCAACAGGCTACGCGTACGACTGCTCAAGAAATTGAACCCTACCTCGACATATTGGTCAATCAGAACATTCTCGATGTGGATGGCGATGGCGATGTGAGGCTGTTCTCGGATATAATCCTGATCATTCGATACGTCCTCTTCTTCCGGAACGAGGCCCTCCTCAGAGGGAACGTCATCGAGCAACAGGCTACGCGCACGACCGCTCAACAAATTGAACCCTTCATCCGAAGCCTCTATCCCGACTCCCACTTCCAATGAAAGCCTGTTCCTTGACCGCCACAGATGAAGATGGCGAGATTGGATGCGGGGACAGGCACAGGGATCCCGTCTTTCCCAACATCCGACTCCCTGTGCTCGCACCTGCGCGTGTATTTGCGGAGTCGCAACAATGTCGCATATCACCAAAAAACCAAAAGGAGCATATCCATGATCCCCTTGATCAGTAGCCTCGCTTACGGCCCGCTCGGCGCGTGTCAACTGCCCCGCACATGGTGGAAGGTGCTCACGCGCACGGCAGGCGTTTTGGACGCCGCCTATCCCGACTTCAGCGATGGCCTCGACCGCCGAGTTTTCGAGGTGCTCGGCTTGGACCGCGAGGCCACATTCGCCTATTTGCGCGGCGAGATGCCGTCATACTTGGATTTTGAAGCGTGGATTCTCGATCAAAAGGGCGATGCGTTTTGGGGCTTTGACCAACGAGACGCCATCGTGCGCTGGAATGCGTCCGTCCGTGCGCGCCGCCACCGCGAGGCAAAAATAGAGGAAACTTACGCGGATACGGGCCTGCCACAAGATGCGGGCATCACGTCTGCAACCGTGCTCAACAGCCTTCAGGACTGGCAGTTGTTTTACAAGCGCGACCTTCCCGCACTCGCCGGATCGGTCGTGCCGCTCGTCGCCACCATCGACTTTGGCCCCTTGGGCGTGCGCCAACTGCCCCGCACCTGGTACAAAATCATCCTCAAGGCAAAGGGCATACTGCATCCGGACTACCCCCACATGACGGACAATGGCTTGGACCCGCGCGTGCTTCGCGCTTTGAACCTCGACATCGACGCCACAATAGCTTACATCTTCAAGGAGATGCCGTCCTATCTCGATTTTGAAGCCTGGGTGCGCGAACAATGCGGCGGGCAAATCCCGGCGCAGGCCGTTGCGGAATGGAATGACTACTTGTGCAACCGCATCCACAACGACGCCAAACGCACAAAGATTCGCGCCACTCTGGGACGGGAATCGCAGAGTATCCACGGCAACCTCGTCAACGACCTGCGCTCTGCGGTCGTGCTCAACCACATCGAAGACTGGCACTTGGCGCGCCAAAGCCTCGTCATGTGACCGTTCCCCGTGCGAAATAGAATAGGCGGATGATCCTCGCGATCATCCGCCTATTGTGTTTGCGCGCCTCTGTTCTCTTTAGCCGCGATGCGCGGCTTTTCTGCGCGCGCGGAGGAACTCGGGGGCTTCGGTGATGCAAGTGCCCAAGATGCCGAGTGAATCCCAAAAAGCGCGCAGGCCCGTTTTTTTGAGTTCGGACGCGGTATCGCCCACATGGGGAAAGCCCTGCGCGTCTGGGGTGAGGTGTTCCCAGTTGCGGAAAAGGCGGCCCCAATCGCTGTTGAGCACATCCCGCATTTTGGCCTTGGCGCGAAAGGGATACCAAAAACTGTCGTGGTAGAGCACCGAAGCCAGATAGGCCCACGGCGCGAGGACGGTTTTGAGCGACCATTCGATGGGCTTGTTGAGGGGGCCCCAATAGATCTTGTGCTGCATTTTTGAGGCAAAGGTCATTTTGTTGTACGGCCCGACAAAGTGCCAATTTTCTTCTGCGGCGTCTGCGTCGCCCGCAATTTCGATTTGCGCGGGGTCCCCGCAACCGAGGCCGAGGTCGTGCGCGAGGCGGATGTATTTGATCGACAGCGGATCAAAGCCCATCATTTTGGCCGCGACCGCGTCTATCGCGACCTGATCCGCGCTGGCGAGGATGACGTTTTTCGCGTGCGGAATCATACAGCGCGGCCCCGGCCCGTCGCCTGCAAACGTGCCATCCATCACGGCAAAGACGCCGCGGTGGATTTTTTGTTGGATCATCAGCAAATCGACCAGGGTCTCGTGAATGACGGGATGCGTCCAGTGCCGCCGCTCGTTGAGCAAGCCGCCAAAGGCGTTTTTCATCGCGCCTGTGGTGGTGGTAAAAACGTGGGTTTTTACCGTGGGAAAATGGATGATGTTTTCCCCGAGAAAGCGTTTGGGAATCTGAAAGCCCTTGGGATAGACCTCGTTGAGACAGAGAAATTTTTCGGTCAAATCGCCCACGGCATCGCGCACATTGATCCAGTCTTCGCCCTCGTAGAGATGGATGTTTTTTAAGCCGTGCGCTTCGACAACCGGCAGGTGTTTGTTTTCCCGCTCGCCCAAATGCGCGTCAATGACCACGGTGCGGTTGTGGCAGGCGTGCATCAGGTCTCGATTGTAGCCATCCCGTTTCATGGCGCGGATAACCCCGTCGAGTTGCCACGGCGTCGTGGAACTGCCGGGGTAGAAGAAGTGCCAAGAGATGTTGATCTTGAGCGCGGTTTCCACATCTTTGGCAATCACCTGTCGATAATCCGCCAGATTGAGCAGGCGATAATAATCTTCAAAAACCGTCCGCGGCGCAGTGCGGAGAACGGCGACTTTGCTTTGCATGGGGTCTCCTATCGATGACTCAAAGGTGTTTTTCAACCGAGCAATACGCCTGTTCGCGCATCGCATTGGGAAAATCGTGTTCGCAATCGGGGTGTGCCACCATCAGATTTTCCGAGGCGCCATAAAGCGCGTACACGCGGGCCGCGGCACAGGCAACGGCATCCACGCTTTGCCACTTAAAATTGCTATCGCGCAAGGGCGCGGCAAGAAAACACGGCCGCGGGGCCAAGGCCGCGATCAAGTCGTGAAAATCAAAGGGAATCTCCCACAGCCGGTGGGCGTACGCCCGCAACTTGGGCATATACCGATCCTGCGTCCAGCCCGCGAGATCGCCGTCTTTGTAATCCAGGTATGAATCCAACCCGCAACTCGACACCACAACGCCGATGCGCGGCTCGAAAACAGCGGTATAAACCGCATTGTGCCCGCCCAGCGAATGCCCTATCGCGCCGACGGGGCCGCGCTTGACATAAGGTAGGGTTTCCAGCAGATCAATCGCGCGCACATTATCCCAAATCGCCTTCATCGTGCCGCTTTCGTACCCCAACCCAAACACATCGGGCCAATAGTCTGCCAGCATCGGATAGGATGGCGCGAGGGTGACAAAACCGCGCGCTGCCAATTCGCTGGCATAGTTGCGATTCGGACGGTCGCCCAATCCCACCACCGTTTTAGATCCCAACACCGCGTGCGTGGGATGCAAACACAGGACAGCCGAACACGCCTGCCCATCCAAAGCGCGTTTTGGGATGAGCAAATACGCCCGCGCCCGGTTGCCGGGTTCAGACGCATACGCGATCAACCGCCGCACATAGCTCCCGCAATCGACTTCCTCGGCCACTTCCACAGCGAGCGGACACCGCTTCTCGTCGCCCGGAAAAGGCCCCATAATTTCTTGCGCGGCCTCGAGAACGCGCTCGCGCTTTTCCTCCCACACTGCCACAGACGCGAGGGGCATGGCGCGACCGTCTTGATGGATGAGTTGATTCATGGTTGCTCCTCTCTTTGGGCGGGCATGGGGGCATCGCCCCTACATACAGATCGTCTTTTGTGTTTTTGTGCCTTTGAACAGGCTATCGCCAGTTGTACCCCGCTCGTGGCTAAAATCCCTCTCCCATCTCATGTCTTGTATCTTGCCTCTTACCTCTTGCCTCTTGCCTCTTGCCTCTTGCCTCTTGCCTCTTGCCTCTTACCTCTCCCGCTTTTCACCTATGCTCTCCACGGCCTCTGCCACCGCCGCGATAGTGGCTTCGATATCTGCCTCTGTGTGGGCGAGCGAGAGGAACATCGGATGGGACGGATGCAAGTAATGGCCGCGGGCGAGGCATCCGCGCAGCATGTCGAGACAGCGCGAGCGGTCGTCATCTGCGATTGCGGGACGCGGCATCGGGCCAACGCCGATGAGGCGATAACTCAGCCCGGCCGCCTTGCACGCCGCGTTGACTCCTTCCATGAGTCTGTTGCCGATTTTCCATTGATACGCAATGCCGCCGCGCTGCTGGAGTTCGCGCACCACGACCGAGATGGCCGTCAAACTGAGCGGGTCCGCGTGTGCGGTTGCGGTCATCCACGCGGCACGGCACGCTTTTGACCCCAAAATGTCGCGCTTGCCAGCGATAAAACTCCCGGCATACCCATTGCAACACGCCTTGCCATAAGTCGCAATATCGGGTATCACCCCGTAGTAGTCGCCCGCGCCGCCCATCGCCATGCGAAATCCCACCTTTGTTTCGTCAAATACGCAGACCGCGCCGTGCGTGCGTGTCACATCCACGCATCCCTGCAAAAATCCATCCGGCGGGCCGTCCGCTTGAATCGTCTCCATCACCACACAGGCCACCTGATCGCCATGCCGTTTCAAGCAATTTTCGAGGGCATCCAAGTCCCCGTAGGGCACAGTGAGGGTCAACGCGCTGACGGTTTGCGGAACGCCTACGTCCCCGGGCCGCGCCCAGTCGTGCCAACCGTGATACCCGCACCTGATCACTTTGTCGCGCCCGGTATGGGCACGGGACAGGCGCACAGCCGCAGAAGTCGCCGCGCTGCCGCCGAGGAAAAACCCCACCATCTCGGCATGGGGAATCACTTCGATGAGCAAGTCTGCGACCTCCAACTCTTTGGGATGCGCCAAACCGTACACCGCGCCGCGTGCCATCTGTTCCGCAATCGCCCGACACACGGCCGGGTCGTCATAGCCCAAGACAATGGGGCCAAATCCCAAGATGTAATCCAAGTACGCCTTGCCATCCACATCCCAAAACCGCGCCCCCGCAGCGCGTTGGACAAACGCGGGATAGCCCAGGCCCGCCATGCCAAAAATGTTCTTGTGGGGCATGTACCCGCGCACGAGCACCTCGCCATAACGCTTCAACAGGGCTTCGGTATTTTTGGACATCTCGCCTCCCCATCATTTCCCGGTGCGTGGCTTTCAATAAACGAATTTCTCATCCCAACACAAGTGCCAAATTCCGCCTATTCTGCTTGCCACGCCACTTTTCTTTTTTTATTTTTTTGCACGCTATTTGTCGCGTCCTGTAACTCTGCACTTAAAAAGGAGAACTTATGCCACGCGAACTCATTGCAGACCGCCCGGGTCACGCGACCCTGCGCGAATACGATGAAGAACCCCTCAAGCGCGAGCAAGTGCGTGCGAGAACGCTGTTTTCCGCGGTGAAACACGGCACGGAGTTTCGGGGGTTTCAAGCCAATACGCTCGACGCGTCCGATGTGTTTAGTTGGGAATGGCGCCTGCATTTGCGCGGGCAAAAGCAGAAAGCCGCGTTTCCAAAGCGGTTGGGCAATATGTTTGTGGCCGAGGTGATGGAAGTGGGAGCGGAGGTGTCAACAGTTCGCGTGGGGGATCGCATTTTTGGTCATGCCTCTGTGCGAGAGACCCATACCCTTTCCGTTGCCCGCATTGAGTGCGCGCCGGATGGCGTTTCGTGGCAAAGCCTGATGGCGACCGATCCCACGGGCGTTGCTCTGTGTGGGGTGCGCGATGCCCACATTCGCATTGGGGATCGCGTCGCGGTTTTTGGCCTGGGCGCGATTGGGTTGATGACCGTGCAACTCGCCCGCGTCGCAGGCGCGCGCTGGGTTGCCGCTATCGACCCCATTGAAAAGCGATGCCTGATTGCCGAGGCGTACGGCGCGGATATCGCGTTGGACCCACGCGAGGCCGATGTGGGCATGGCGATCAAACGGGCCACTGAAAAACTCGGCGTGGATGTCGCTATGGAAACCAGCGGGTCTTCCGCCGCGATGACAGACGCGCTGCGCGCAACGCGCTATCAGGGCACGGTGGTCTCCACCGCCTATTACAACGCGCCCATGCAAAACCTGCATTTGACCGGCGAATGGCATCGCAATCGGATCAGCATCATTTCCGTGCGCTCCGACAGCGAACCCTGGCTGGATTACGGCTGGAACAAAGCACGCGGCAACAAAGAAGCCTTTGACCTGCTCGTGGAAGGCCGCCTAACCGCCGAGGGCCTGATCGATCCCATCGTGCCATTCACCCACGTCGCCGAAGCCTACATGCAAATGAACGCACACCCCGAAACCGGCATCAAACTCGGCGTCGATCACATGCTCTAAAGCATTGGGGCTTTCAACGCGATTCTATGAGGATTAAACATGGCAACAACAACACTAAACGAGACTTACTTTGACCAAGCAATTGCCGAGGACCACGCCGAAATTACAAGCGAAGACCGCGACGAGCGCATCCACTAAAAACGAAAGGGGTTTAGTTATGTCAGATTATTTTGCCCTCCAACAAGAGAATAACTGGATCGAGGACCTTCGGAAAAGGTTGCCATATTCTTTCAAAGTTGTAAGTAAAAAAAATAAGCAATATGAACTGTTTGAGCCCGAACTGTTTACGGGGCCACGAGCTGCTGAGTATCATAATTTCTGGAAGCGAGGTAACGTCTATTACGTGATAGGAAAACTCGCAGACGAGTATCACTTGGACACGATATGGCAAAAGTACAGAAGGATGGTAGCACCAATATTGCTAAATAATGAAAAACCACATTCCTCGCGCCTTCAACTTTATTTTTTTCACAACTCCATGCAAATGGAGAAGCTCTGGAAATTTGCACAGGAGAATACATTAGACCGCGAGAGAGTTGTGATGACGAATATATCCCAAGCAATAGAACTGTGCTTAAAGGCGATCAAGACACATGCAGAATATCGGCAAAATGAAAAGTTCTTATTTGATGCGGGGCATGATCTCAGAAAGATATACCAGTCGTTGCCTCCAAAACTTCAAGCTGCTATAGAAGCAGAATCCAAGATATTTGCCGAGGAGTATTCCAAGTTCAGAACACAAGTTGAGAAAGATATAGAAGAACTGAAAAACAAAAATAGGCAACAACAAATTCAAGATTGGGAGCGGATAGCCAATAGAATAGAGAAAAGCAATTACACGGCAATTTTGAATAGCCATGATCCAGCAAAAATTGAAAAAAATTGGTTTCAGACAGCGTTAGAACAGGTCAAAGACAGTATGTACTATAGATATTCGCCAGAAACATCTAAAGACGAGTATCCGACAAAAATAATTTGTTCGGGACTAATGCTTGGACGTTTTTTTTATGAGCATTTATTTCCTGTACCATTTGACGAGCCTGCGAAGATGTCAATTGATCCCTGGTATCTAGGTTTTAGGCCATGAGACTCAATTACTACCCGGAAACGGATTCCCTGTACATCGACCTATCTGAGCGAGCCAGCGTTGAAAGTCGGGAAATATCGGAAGGCGTGATCCTCGACTACGATGCAGAGGGCAAGCTGGTCGGCATTGACATCGATCACGCCAGCGCGAAGGTCGAACTCAAAAAACTCACGCTCAACAAATTGCCCGTCGCGATCAGTGCATGACTGCCCCAGTTGAAACACTACGGAGTGCCGAGTGATGGACGCGAAACTAACACAGCGGTCGGATTACACCTTCAAATACAACGCGCAACTCGGCAGGCATGGGTGGTTGCGTTTGACCCCCGCCTATTCGGTCAAGTTGGTTGAGGAGATGATGGATGGCGTCCCAAAGGATGCCTTTATCCTCGATCCCTTTTCCGGTACGGGGACGAGCGGGTTGGTCGCCGCAGAACGGGGATTATCCGCACATTGTCTCGACATAAACCCATTTCTCGTTTGGCTTGGAAACGCCAAGTGCCGCAACTACTCACAGGTCGAATTGGAAAGGCTGAAAACGGAAAGCGATAAAGCTCTGGCGGATTGCAAGGAGATCGCGAATCGAGACAACTGGATGCCCCAAATCCACAATATTACGCGGTGGTGGTGCAAACACACCTTGAAGGCACTCGCAGCACTTCGCAAAGCCCTGGTCAACCGAGTTGGAGAACCCAAAGAGGACCGCGTTGCGAACTTGGCGTGGATAGCGTTTTGTCGCTTGGTCATCGAAACGTCTTCAGCGGCATTCAACCATGTGTCCATGTCCTTTCACGACAAAGCAACGACTTATGAGATCGACCAAATTGAATCCCTGTACCAAAAGATATTGAACGCAATCGTCAAAAGTGCCGGTGAAGAGCTGACCGGTTCCGCGTCGGTGCATGACGAGGATTCGCGGCAACCCGTTTCAATTGATGGGGTGCAATATTCCCATGTTGTCACGTCTCCGCCATATCCCAATCGCATCAGTTATATCCGGGAACTTCGCCCTTACATGTATTGGACAAAATTTCTCGCTTCAGCCAGAGCAGCGGGTGAATTGGATTGGAAAGCAATTGGCGGGACATGGGGGGTTGCCACCAGCCGGCTTCACGATTGGAAATCAAACGGCCTCGACCTTCCAGAATCGTTGAAATCAGTCGTTTGTCAAATTTTGGAAACCGAACAAAAGAACGCCTTGCTGATGGCAAACTACGTCTGGAAATATTTTCACGATATGCACATGCACCTTCAAAATTTGCGAAAAAGCCTGAAGAAAGGCACCGCGCTCGCGTATATTGTCGGCAATTCCAGTTTCTACGGGGTTCGGGTTCACACGGAAAAGGTGCTCGAAAATTCCCTGAAAAACCTCGGATTCTCGAACATAGGCAGCGAGGTCATCCGAAAACGCAAAAAAGAGCTTTTCGAATACTGCGTTTACGCCACTTGGAGCGGCAGTCAAAAACACACACCGCAATACGTCTGCGGTGCTTTGGATCGACAACTCGCACTTTTTTAGCTATGAAAAAAATTCATTTCGCATTGGTATTTTCCCTGTTGTGTGCAAGTGAGGGGGTGGCGCGAGAGGGGACCGTACAACGCGTTGCGGGCGAGCTCGCTTATGTGGCGGGTTTGAATGGGTTGGCGCCTGTGTGGGCGAATCTCACGGTGCAAAACGGCCGGGTTGAGGGCGCGAGGCTCGAGGTCATCAAGGAATTGCCCGAGTTGGTCGTGGCGCGTATCGTCGCAGAGGACAACGCAGGGGTGAAGCCCGGGGATGTGGTGGTGGTGTCTGGAACACGCGGCACAGCGCGGCGGGCGAAGCGGGTCGTGCATGCGATGCGCGTTGACGAGCGGCCCGAGGTGGACGGTGTTTTGGACGACCCGGCCTGGGCGCGGGCGAGGCCGATCACGGGATTTGTCCAGCGCGATCCGAACTACTGGATGCCGAGTGCGGAGCAAACCGTGGCGCGCATTGTCTATACGGACAAGAGCATCTACTTTGGGTTTGAGTGCTTCGTCCCGGATTCCTCGCGGTTCATCGCGAACAACATGCGCCGCGACTCTGAAATTTACGGCGATGACAATGTGCAAATCCTGTTGGACACGTACAATGATCGGCAAAACGGCTTTTTCTTTTTTGTCAACCCCTTGGGCGCGCAAAGCGATTTGATGCTCTCCAACGAGGGACGCACGTACAACCGGGATTGGGATTGCAACTGGACCGCGCGCACCAAACACCATCCGGACCGCTGGATCGTGGAGGTCGAAATCCCGTTTAGCCAACTGCGCTTTAAGCAATCGGACGACATCACTTGGGGCATCAATCTGTCGCGCTACAATGCGCGCAAAAATCAGGCCGCCCAACTCGTGGTGGGGCAACGGAGTTCGTCTTCCACCGAGCGGTATCGCATGGCGGACATCGGAGAACTTCAGGGCCTCAAAGACATTCGCGCGCGCCGTCCCATTCTCGTCAAGCCCTACGCCTTGCCGGGCACGGCCATCGACGATCAGGCCACGGACCCGGGGGAAAATGCCGCGTTTGAAATCGGCTCTGACTTGCGCTATGGCATCACGTCGAACATCTCGCTCGATTTGTCGTACAACACGGATTTCGCGCAGGTCGAAGCGGACCAGGAACAGACCAACCTCACGCAATTCCGCCTGTTTTTTCCGGAGAAGCGCGAGTTCTTCCTCGAAGGCGCGAACCTCTTTCAATTCGGGGAACAAGCGCGCCTCAGCGGCAGCGGCACGCGCCCGCCCACCCTCTTGTTTTACTCCCGGCGCATCGGCCTCGAAGAAAAAACGAAAATCCCCATCCTCGTGGGCACGAAGATCGCGGGGAAAGAAGGGCGGACGAGCATCGGCGCGCTGAATGCGTTGACGGATGCGAAAACGTTTTTGGATGAAGATGGCGACACCGTGCGCGTACCCCGCACCAACTACTCGGTGATCAGGGTGCGGCGCGATGTGTTTGCGCGGTCAAATGTGGGCTTTATCGCGGTCAACAAACAGGTCGATGATCTCGCAGGCGGATGGAACCGATACAATCGCGCGGGCGGCATCGACTTCAATTATTCCCCCACGCCAAACCTGAATTTTCAAGCCTTTGCCGCGCGCACCTGGGATTCGGAACTCGGCGTAGCAGACGACGCGCGATTCGCGTCGATGAATTATCGCGGCACTATGTATTGGGCGCGTCTCAAATTTCTCGATGTCGAGGATCGGTTTGAACCGGCAGTGGGGTTTATCAATCGCAGAAGTGGACTGGACGGTTTCAGGCGTTACGACATTTATGCGCGTTACCGCCCGCGGCCGAATTTCGGGAATATCCGCTACATTTCGATGGGGCCTGAAGCGCAAGTTTTTACGGATCGGGACAACGATGTGAAGTATTGGACCGCGGAACTCTCGATATTTGCGATGTTCAACACGGGCGACTACTGGCGGTTTGAACTGACGCGGACGCGCGATGTGGTGGATGAGACATTTTACCCCTCTGACCGGCGGGACGACCTAGGCATTCCCCCCGGCACCTATACGTTCACGTCATTTGCCACGGGGCCGCGCCCTAGCCGCGCCCGAAAATTGCGCCCAGGCATCTCGTTTGAAGCCGGAACGTATTACACGGGAAAACGCTACACCCTGCGGTCGGAGAGTTCGTTTCGCCCGTCTGGACGCTTGACCTTTGAAGCGGAGTATCAAGGCGATTGGATTCGCCTGCCCCAAGGCAATTTGAACCTCCACACCCTCAGCAACCGCCTTCAGTACTCGTTTTCCACAGACTTTTTCGTCAAGTTGTTCGTGCAGTGGAATAACGACAAGGCATTTGCCAGCGCGAATTTTCTCCTCAATTACCGGTACCGCCCCGGTAGCGACATCTTCGTGGTTTTCGACAGCGCGTACGACACGAACGCGGGCCTCACCCGAAAGAACCGCTCGGTTCTCGTCAAACTTTCCTATCTTTTGAGTCTGTGATGAATTGGGAAATCCGCGAATCGGCGGGCAGGTGGACCTGCCACTGCGATTCGCGTCGCGTTTTTTGGCGTGGACGACGGGGGCGTTGATGTGGACAGGTAACGGGGCCTGTCCCTGCGATTCATCGATTCGCCGATTCGTCTATCCGCGCCACCGCCATCGCCACGGCCTCGCCGCCGCCGATGCACAATGCGGCAATGCCCACGCGCTTGCGTCTGCGCTTGAGCGCGTGAATGAGGGTGACGAGAATGCGCGTGCCGCTCGCGCCAATGGGATGCCCAAGCGCGACCGCGCCGCCGTGAACATTGAGTTTTTCCGCGGGGATGTTCAGGTCATGGGCCGCGGCCATGGGCACGCAGGAAAAGGCTTCGTTGATTTCAAACAGATCGATGTCCGACACGCGCAGAGAGAGTTTGGACAATAGTTTGGCAATGGCGCCGATGGGCGCGAGGGTGAACCACTCGGGGGCCTGTGCATGCGTGGCATATCCCAAAATTTTGGCTTCGGGCGCGATGCCGCGTCGTGTTGCTTTTTGTTCGGACAGGACGACGACAGCGGCCGCGCCATCGTTGATGCTCGACGCGTTGCCGGGGGTCACAGTGCCATCTTTTGAGAACGAGGGCCGCAGGTGGCGCAATTTGTTTTCGTCAAATCGCAGGGGTTCTTCATCTCGGTCTATGGTCGTAATCGTCTCGCCCGATGGAACTTGTACGGGCGCGATCTCGTTGCGAAAGCCGCCTTCTTTGTCGGCGCGAAGTGCTTTTTGATAGCTGTTGATGGCGTACGCATCTTGGTCGTCGCGCGAGAACCCGCAGCGTTTTGCACACCGGTCGCCGCAAGTGCCCATGTGCAGGTCGTTGTACACATCCCACAAGCCGTCGCGAATGACGGTGTCCACGAGTTCACCGGATCCAAGCCTGTAACCCGCGCGTGCGTTTTCGAGCAAATAGGGTGCGCGGCTCATGTTTTCCGTGCCGCCCGCGAGGATCAAGTCCGCGTCTCCGCACTGGATGGCCTGCGCCGCGAGCATCACGGATTTGAGGCCCGACCCGCACACCTTGTTGACCGTTGTCGCGCCCACCGAAGCGTCGATTCCCGCGCCTATCGCCACTTGACGCGCGACGTTTTGGCCTAGGCCCGCGCCGAGGACATTGCCAAAGATCACTTCATCGACATCATCGCCCGATACGCCCGCCTGCCCAAGCGAAGCCGCTGTGACCGCACTGCCGAGTTGAGGCGCGGAGACCTCGGCAAATCCGCCCATAAATCCCCCAATGGCCGTGCGCTTGCTACCGGTGATGTAAATGGGTTTCATGACCTTTCCTCCTGTCGCGTTTTTGAGAGACCGCAAGATATGGCCCGACCGGGGAATCGGACAAATTTATTTTATGAAACGATCCTTCGCCATTGCCCTCTGTGGTGTTGTCGGGGCCTTGACCCTCCTGCTGACCTGCGCCGCGCCGCCCGATGGCAAGGCGGTCTTTGTCGAATCCGGATGCGCGAGATGCCATGACATCACCGGCACCGGCACAGCGCAAGGCCCGCGCTTAGAGGACTTGCAAGACAAGTGGACGCCCGAATCCTTAGAGGCATTCCTGATCGATCCCCCCGCGTACGCCAAAGACAATGCGCGGTTGCAAGCCTACTCAAAAAAATATGCAACGCCCATGCCCAAGGTCGAAATCGCGCCCGCACGGCGAAAGGTGCTCGTGGAATATTTGTTGCGAGAGCATGCCACTCAATCTCCGACCACCAAGTAGTCAGTAGTTTGGCTCGCCAAGTAAAAAAAGGTGTATTGTGCTCCCTGTTGCATCGGCCCTTGTGAGTACCAACCCCGAAGGTGTTGGGGGTTGGGCGGACTGACAACTGACAACTGACAACTGACAACTGACAACTGACAACTGACAACTGACAACTGACGACTTGAGAGGGATAGCGCGGTAGCCTTCTCCCCTCTTGCCTCTTCCCTCTTGCCTCTTGTATCTTTGGGCGAGCACAGGGGCATCGCCCCTACACACTGCCCGCTTTTGAACGGGCTACCGCCAGTTGTACCCCTTTTGTGCCTTTTGTGCCTTTGAACTGGCTGTCGCCAGTTTTACCCCGCTCGTGGCTAAACTTCCCTCTCACCTTACGGAGTCCCCATGCCCACCGGCATCGCCATCCTCGATTTTGGCGGGCAGTACGCCCACCTGATCGCCAATCGGATTCGCAGGTTGCGGGTCTATGCCGAAATTTTTCCGCCGCATGTCGATCCCGCATCATTGCGCGGGGTTTCCGGCTTGATCTTATCCGGTGGCCCTGCGAGCGTGTACGATCCGGATCCGCCCGCGTTCAACGCCGAAGTGTTGGACATGCCCGTGCCCATCCTCGGCCTGTGTTACGGGCATCAGTTGTTGTGCGTGCAGATGGGCGGCGAGGTCGTTCCCGGCGATGTGCGAGAATACGGGTCTGCCACATTGCACGTCGCGGGCGAAGCCGCCTTGTTCGCCGGGCTTGGCGACGCGCTGGAAGTTTGGATGAGCCACGGCGACGTCGTCTCAACATTGCCCGACGGGTTTGAAATTTTGGGCGTGACCGAGGCTTGTCCCGCTGCTGCGATTGGCGATGTCCAGCGTCACATTTACGGCTTGCAATTTCACCCGGAAGTGGCGCACACCCCACGCGGGTTGGATATTTTCGACAATTTTTTGGCGATCTGCAACGCGGCCCGCACTTGGACGATGGGCAATTACGCAGACACACTGATGGCAGACCTGCGCGCACAAGTGGGCGAGCGCAACGTGTTTTTGCTCGTGTCTGGCGGCGTGGATTCGTCGGTGGCTTTTGTGCTGTGCAACAGGGCTCTCGGCGCGGATCGCGTGTTGGGCTTGCACATCGACAACGGGTTTATGCGCGCACGCGAAACCGCTGCGGTCAAAACGTTTCTGAAAAAAGAGGGGTTTGACAATTTGATGGTCGAAGATGCCAGCGATGATTTTTTGCTGAGCGTGGAGGGATTGACCGATCCAGAAGCCAAGCGCGAGGCCATTGGGCGAACCTTTTTGGCGGTGAAAGACGACGTCATGGCGACATTGCACCTCAAGGCAGAGGACTGGGTGTTGGCGCAGGGCACGCTCTATCCGGATACCATCGAATCCGGAGGTAGCACGCACGCCGCGTTGATCAAGACGCACCACAACCGCATCGGCATGATCGACGAATTGATCGCACAGGGCAAGGTCGTGGAACCCTTGGCGCAGTTGTACAAAGACGAGGTGCGCGAACTCGGCCGCGAGTTGGGGTTGCCCGACCACCTAATTTGGCGGCATCCGTTTCCCGGCCCCGGCCTGGCCGTGCGCTGTTTGTGTTCGGACGGACGAGGGCCAAAGGACGAGGTCAAAGTCGCAGAACGGGCCGCGTCCGCTATCGCGGCTGAGGCGGGTTTGCACCTGCAACTTTTGCCCGTCAAAAGCGTGGGCGTGCAAGGCGATTTTCGCACGTACTCGCATCCCGCACTCGTGGCCGGCCCCGCGGATTGGCCCGTGCTCGAAGATGTGTCCACGCGGATCACCAACAGCATTCCGAGCATCAACCGCGTGGTGTATCTCATCGCGCCAGACGCGCCGCCCAAAACGCGCCTCAAGCGCGCATTCACAACCCGGCAACGCCTCGATCTCTTGCGTCGGGCAGACGCGATTGCCATGCGCGCCCTCGAACAGGCGGGCCTCATGGCCTCTGTATCGCAGATGCCGACCGCGTTGGCACCTGTCACCACAGACGGACGAGATGAGATCGCGATTTTGCGCCCGATTACGACGCCGGATTTTATGACCGCGCGATTCGCCGCCTTGCCCCGCGACTTGGTGCGCGAGATAGCCGCCGCTATTCTGAAGTTGCCGGGCATTGCTGCCGTGTGTTACGACATCACGCACAAACCCCCCGGCACAGTGGAATGGGAGTAGAACATGTTGACGCATATCGACCCACAGGGCAATGTGAAGATGGTGGATGTCACGGATAAAACAGTGACGGACCGCGAGGCCACGGCGGCGGGCAAGATCTCGATGCAACCCGAGACCCTGCAACTCATCACCGGCGGACAAGCACCCAAGGGCAATGTCTTGGAAACAGCGCGCATTGCCGGGGTGATGGCCGCCAAGCGCGCATCTGACCTCATTCCCATGTGTCACCCCTTGGGCATTACGGGCGTCGATCTGCGCTTTGAGATGGACGATGCAGGCATTGCGGCGACCGCATGTGTGCGCGTGCCCGGGCGCACGGGCGTGGAGATGGAAGCCCTAACCGCGGTCAGCGTGGCCCTGCTGACGATTTACGACATGTGCAAAGCCGCGGACCGCAACATGGTCATCGGCGACATCTGCCTGCTAAGCAAAAGCGGCGGGCAAAGTGGCACCTATGTCCGCGGCAGATCAGATTCAAGATGAGGCTTGACATTGCCCTTGGGCTTTTTTACATTTTCACCGCTATTGTATGCGCCCATAGCTCAACTGGTAGAGCAACTGACTCTTAATCAGTAGGTTCGGGGTTCGATTCCCTGTGGGCGCATTTTTTTATTGTCAAGTGGAGTTGCTCGTCGGCTCGGTTGCCCGTCCAATCCTGATAGGCACTCGTATCGCCCGTGCCCATGTCGTCAACGAGGAAGATGATGATGTTGGGTTGCATGGATGTTTCTTTTTTTCAGCGGTCTCACTCGCATCAATCCCAGGGCAGAGGCACGCCCAATCGCACGCTGACTTCCCGTGCGTTTTCCTGCTCCATCTCGCCATAGCGGATGCCCTCGGCGCGGTGCCGGGCCAGGTGTTCTTCTTCGATAGCACCGGGCAAAAGCGCGCGGTCATATCCCGGCATGGGGTCGTACGTCTTGCGGACATCTCGAACCATGCGGTCCGATTCCTCACGAAAGATCTCGCCCGGAATCACTGCATCGACATCGATGGCAATGACGCAACCCCCCGCGCCCGTTGCGCGCCATTTCTCCTCGATGGCACGGGAGGACCGCAGACTGACGCCAGCCAATCCCCCGCCGATGAGTGCCGCAACCGCCGTGTACCCGATGCTCTTGAAGAACGCTGCCGGGATCACTTCGAGCAGGGCGTCGAACGTTGCCCCGCGCTGGTAATCCGCCAAGATGCAGGTCGCCGCGTCGAGCACCACCGGCGGCTCGTCGCCCGAGGGCAGGGCAAAGCAGATAGGCGGATTGCCAAAGT
Organism: Candidatus Latescibacterota bacterium; assembly: GCA_965204745.1. Classification (GTDB taxonomy): domain Bacteria; phylum Latescibacterota; class UBA2968; order UBA2968; family UBA2968; genus VXRD01. The sequence goes on along the minus strand of OZ242010.1, from coordinate 4,384,906 downwards.
ACCCGAGTTGCCGCCCCCTGCTGTCATTGTCCGCCTTGCCGTGTTGTTTGCCTTGAACGCAAAAACCAATACATCCCGCCTCGGAACACATCCGCGCATAGTGGCCCGCGGATCCGATATGCCCGATGTGCCGCGCCAAGCCCATGCCCATGCCGAGTTCCTCGGCTTTGCGAATCGCGTGTTCTGCCGCGCGCACCATTGGGAGATACCCGAGCGTGCCATCGCCATCGATGACCGCACACGTCGGGGTCTCGTGCAACACCCGCACATTGGGCCGCGGGTTGGCGTGCCCGTTTTCAAAACTCTTGCAATACCCGTTGACGGTTCGCGTGCCGTGGCTGCGAACCCCGCGCAGATCGCTGTTGACGAGGAGGCGTGCGATGATCCCCGCGTGATCCGCGTCAAGCCCGGCCTTTTCAAAACAAGCCTTGGCAAAATCCAAAAGCCGATCTTCACGCACGCGCACAAAGGATTCGGGAGGTCGGTTCATGATGAAATCCTGAAAAAAAATGAGATGAACGACGAGTTTCGCTACGAGCGGGGTACAACTGGCGACAGCCAGTTCAAAAGCACATCAACGGAACGGGGTTGTGCGGGGCGGACTGACCACTGACCACTTGAGGAACAGCGCGGTGGCCTTCTCCCCTCTTGTATCTTGGAAGTAAGGGTTAATTAGGAGTTGCGCCCTCGTATCGAGATAAGCCATCTTGATGCCCGGCTCGGGGAAGGCCGGCCCCTCTTGAAGGCGATGACCTTGTAGGTAAGATAGGCCCCCCGACCGCCGGGTCTATGCCGAAGAGTATCTAAGCCCCTTGAGGCTGCATATACAAGACCGGTAGACTTGGCGTCAATGGTCGGGACGCGACCCCGAGCGCGCACCAGATCCCTTACAACCCCCTCATCACAGGAGGCCCCCATGTCGAAATCTCACCCCGCTTTTGCCGGCATTGATGTCAGTGCCCGCACGTTGTCCGTTGCCCTGTCCAGACCCGGACAAGCTGTCATGCAAGCGACCTTTGCCAATGATCCCCAAGCGCATAAGCGGTTGCTGAAGTGGCTCACGAAGGGCGGGCACATGGTCTCTGTGTGCCTCGAAGCGACCGGGCTTTACAGTTTGGGGGTGGCCTTGGCCTTGCATCGGCATCGCCACACAAAGGTCATGGTCGTCAATCCCAAAGCGATGAGCAAGTACGCCCAAGCCTGCATGCAACGGGCGAAGACGGATGCGAAGGATGCGTTGTTGATCCTCGACTATGCCGAGCGCATGCCTTTTGTGCCTTGGCAAGCGCCGAGCGAGCAACGGCTTCAACTGCAAGCCCTCACCAGACGCATTGACCAACTCAAGCAGGAGATCATCCGCGAACAGAGCCGCAACCACGCGCAGAGCTACCACATCCGCAGCACACGTCTCATCGCACGCGATATTCAGGTGAATATTCGACACTTCAAACGCCGGATTGCATACTTGGAAAGCCAAGCCCTCGATCTCGTTTTGCACGATGAGCCCCTCAAGCGTGCCTACCAACGCCTCTGCTCGACGCCTGGCATCGCGCAAACGAGTGCCTTGCGGCTCTTGGCCGAGTTGACCCTTTTGCCAGAGGAGATGCAACCGCCCCAGTGGGTCGCACATGCAGGCCTGGATCCCAAACCCAAACAATCCGGAACCGCCAATCCACAAAGACGCATCTCGAAAACCGGGAATAAGTACCTCCGCCATGCCCTCTATATGCCTGCCTGGGTGGCCATCAGACACGAAGGCCATGTCAAAGCCTTCTATGACCAACTCATCGCCCGCGGCAAGAAACCTTTGCAGGCTATCGTTGCGGTGATGCGAAAGTTGCTCCATTCGATCTGGGGCATGTTGCGCCATGACCAAGATTTTGAGGGCGAAAAATTCTATCGAATCACCCCGAAAACCCCTTGACCTTTTAAGAGAGTATCTTACTTCTCCCCTCTTACTTCTCCCCTCTCACCGCTTTGGGCGAGCACAGGGGCATTGCCCCTACACACTGCTCACCTTTTGTGCCTTTTGTGCCTTTTGTGGCTAAAATCCCCTCTCCCCTCTTGCCTCTCCCCTCTTACGTCTCACCGAAGTGCGGAGCTGATCGCCTTCAAGACCAGACATAGACCTCGGGATCGTCCTCGGACATACCGATGAACGACGCGAGGACGACGCGCGGCACATCGCCGACGACAAAGGGGACTTCGTGAATCGTCTCGGAATAAAAAAAGTAGAGATCCCCCGGTTCGAGGTGGACTTGCACGCGCGCAATGCCCTGCTGATCCGCGTATTCCCGAAACCGCTTTTCGTCGAGCGGGCCTTGAAACTCGGGCGCCATGGGCGCGTTGTACAGGATGCCCTCCCCGCTGTCGCCTCGGACTTCGCTGTTCTGAAAGCAGAGCACACCCGCGAACTGATGGTCGAATCGAGACGCGGAAAATTCGTAGCGTTTGGACCGCTTGGATACGGAATCATAATGCGGATAGTGGCCCAACCCCTCATAGTAGGTTCTGAAAATCGCGGGGCCGTAAAGCCGACCGTCAGGGCTACGCGCTGTCATCACCCGCTTGTGCGGAAGCATTTTGGCGAGCGCGTCGTAGAGCGTTTGCACCGGATCATCGAACCCGTTGAAGAGGGACGCGAAGAGGGCGTGGGTCTGCCGCGCATGGTCGTAGAAGGCGTCAGGATCGCGGGCGAGATGGCCCAAGCTCGTGCCGATGTCAACGCGGCGGGGTTCGCCCTTTTCGCGCGGGTCGTACAGGAGACCGCGTTTGTAAAACCGCGCGATGAGTGCCGCGCAGTGCTCTGCCGGAAATGCGCGCCGCACAATCACAGCCGGAATCTCGCCCGCCCGCATCGCGTCGAACGGCCGGGGAACCCGGGCGAGAATCTCGTCAACCGCGCCTTCAACCGGCAACCAAGTCCTTGGTCGCGCCATGGTTTCGCCTCCTACCCAGAGCGCAAAGGCTCTGAAATCGCGCCGAGTTTTTCCTCGTCCAACGCCATGCCCAGCCCCGGCCCTTTGGGCACGATCAGATGGCCCTTTTCGTACTGCACGCGCTCTTTGACCACATCGCTCTCGTAGAGCAAACCACCCGTTGGATCGCCCGGATAATCGAGATTTTCCACGACCGAGCCGAACATGGCCTGCGCGGCCACGCCGATTGAAAGTTCCTGCGTCGTTCCCACCAAACACGACAGGCCCGCGGCGTCCGCGACTTGGGCAATGTGCAGCGCGGTTGTGAATCCACCCGCGCCCGAGAGGCTGATGTTGAAGATATCCACGTACCGGTGTCGGGCAAATTCGTACGCTTGGTTTATCGAACTGACGTGCTCGCTGATGGGCAAGTCAATCCGCTTGCGGACCTCGTACTGGCCCTCGAGGTCCTTGCGATCCGAGACGGACTCCAAGAGAATGGGCGCGTAGTATCTCAACAGAACCTCGAGTGCTTGCACCACCCGTTTCCATTTGAGTCCGCCGCTGAAGTCCAGGGATTTCAGCACGAATTGATCTCCCCAGGTCGATTTCACGCCATCCAAAAAGATCTCGTCCGCTTCCAAATTGCCCCCGTGATACAGCCGAAACAGGTCTTGCCCCTCTTTCATGCGGCGATTGACGCGCGCGATATTCTCCTCGGCATCTCGCCGCGAATGGTTTCTGAAAATCGGGTAGCACACGCGCAACTCATTTCGCAACGCACCCCCGAAGATGCCCGCCACCGACTGGTTTTGGATCTTGCCGATCAAATCGAACAGCCCGATCTCGAAGCCCGCGCGAATCGCCCCACCCATTCGCAGGCGCGACCTCGCTGCGATGACTATGGCACGCCACGCGCGGGGATCCCTTCCGACGAGCAAGGACTCGTACGCGCGCTTGACATCATCGAGATCGTACATCACACCCCAGTCGCCCACATCGGACATTTCGCCCAAGCCGATCAGTCCATGATCCGTATGCAGACGAATAATGACGTGTCGGGACACAGACCCGGTCTCGCGTCTGGATGCGACCGGAATCAAATCAACGCCCGTGATTTTCATAAGCATGCCCTCCTATCAATACCCGTTCGCTAGCAGTCCATCATCCCCAATTCGGACCCAAAATAACGCACCTACCCGACAATATCAAGTCTTTCAACAAACGGCATTTGCAGGGCTTTCAGACCTACCCCTCTAGTTGCTCGAAAGTATCGAGGAATTTCCCTCGTCAGATGCCGGACGCCCCGTACCCACCACAGCCTGAACGATAAGTTGGCAGTCTCAATATCCCGATTTCTCTGTTTTGGTCGAAAAAAACCTTGACGCAACGACGCTACCTTTCTATTTTTTCGTTATGAACACGCGAATCGACAATGCGATCATCCCCTCAAATCCGAACGCGATTTCGGTCGGGGATGCGTTTGTCCAACTCGTCGACCGTCTCACCCATCACGCGGCCTTTTGCCAAACGCGCTCGGCGGTGGAGATGTGGTAAAAATTCATCCTGTGAACAAGCCCGCTGTCGCGTTTTCGGCAGCGGGCTTTTTATTTTGAAAATCGCTATGTCCATAGATCGCCCACTCGAAGAAGGCAGCGAGATTCGCCTCGACTTTGAAAAACTCCGCGCAGTTGCACGGGCCGATCATCCGGTCATTCCGGTTGCGGTGCAGGACGTGGAGAGCAAAGCCGTTCTCCTGATCGGCTATGCCGATCAACAGGCCCTTGACCACGCGCTTGAGCACCGCGTCGCAACGTTTTGGAGCACCTCGCGCAATGAACTCTGGATCAAGGGTAGCACATCTGGCAACGCGCTCGAATTGATCGATGTCCGCATCAACTGCGAGCAAAATTCCCTGCTCTATCTCGTGCGCCTCAAAGGCGAGGGCGCGTGCCATACCCGCGAAAATGGCCGGGCGCGCTACGGGTGTTATTACCGCAGCATCCGCAGGGGAGAACTGACGGTTGTCGATCCCAAAATTTTGCCGGAGCAAACCGTGAACGTCGCGATAGCCCGCATCCGTGCGGGCCAATGGCAAATCCTCAAAGCCACGCGCCTCCGCGCACTTGAAGACGCGGCCGATGCCTTTTGCACAACGTTGGCAGAAGCCCAAAAAAGAACCGACAGCGAGTGGCGCGACATGGCGCGAGACCATGCGACATTGTCGGATCGCGCCTATTTCATAGCTTATGTAGATGACGCGCCGGGCGGAATGGCGGGTTGTTATCGCACGGCACCCCACGCGGCAGTGCTGACCGCCATGTGGGTCGCGCCCGAAGTTCGGGGGCAAAAATTAGGCGAACAAATCGTGCGCGCCGTTGTCCAATGGGCAACAGCCGGCGGCGCCACCACCCTTGAGGCTCAGGTTAAAGAAGACAATCCAGCGCGCATCTTTTACCAAAAAATCGGATTTCGAGAACGCGAATCCCCGTGCTCAACCGCCGATAGTCCGATCATTTCAATCGCGCTCGACCTCGCGGACAAAAATCCAATTTGATCCGCATCCGCTCGCCCGTATATTGCCCGTTCACCGCTCGACAACAGGAGGGAGAACCATGGGGTACGATCTCAAAATTTTTTCCGGCAATGCCAACCGGCCCTTGGCCGAAGACATCAGCCGCGTTTTGGACACGCGGCTCGCCGAAGCCACTGTGACCAGCTTTTCCGGCGGCGAAACGCATGTGCAAATTGACGAAAACGTGCGCGGTTGCGACGTGTTTATCGTGCAACCCATTTGCACAAACACAGAACGGGGCATCTCGCCCAACGATGCCTTGATGGAACTGCTCGTCTTGATCGACGCGGCGCGGCGCGCCTCTGCTCGGCGCATCACCGCGGTCGTGCCCTACTATGGCTACGCGCGACAAGATCGCAAAGACCGCCCCCGCGTGCCCATCACCGCCAAACTGATCGCCAACATGATCTACACGGCCGGGGCGCGGCGCGTGCTCACCTTGGACCTGCACGCCAATCAGATCCAGGGCTTCTTCGACATTCCGGTCGACCACCTCTATTCCATCAATGTTTTGGGCGAATACTTCAAGCGACAAAACCTCGAAGACCTCGTCGTCGTCGCGCCCGATGTCGGCGGCATCAAAATGGCGCGTGCGTACGCCGAACTCCTCGGCGCGTCATTGGCGATTGTGGATAAACGCCGCTGGAGTGGGCAACGGATCGAGGTCATGAACATCATCGGCGAAGTCAAAGACAAAAACGCCCTCCTCGTCGATGACATTATCTCCACGGGCGGCTCCCTCACCAAAGCCGCTGCCGCGCTCAAAGACAAAGGCGCGTGCGAGATTCGCGCCACTATCGTCCACCCGGTTCTGGCAGACCCCGCGGTTGAATACGTGGAAAATTCCGTGCTCACAGAACTCGTGGTCTCCAACTCCATTCCCGTGCCCAAAAGCGCCTGCAATGGGAAAATCAAGGTGCTCTCCGTGGCCCCCATTCTCGCCGAATCCATCCGCCGCATCAACAACGATGAATCCGTCAGTAATTTGTTTGCCAATGCGAAGGTGGAGGGGTAAATAATGGCGGCATTGTTGCGGCGTCATGGCGGTTGAAGGAAATTTATGCACCACAAATTCGCACAACTCCTGTTCATCTTCCTCGCGCTGGGCGCGCCCGCGATGGCGCAGTTTGACGCCAATCATCCGGAACTGGACTGGCGCGTGATAGAGACCGAGCATTTCAAGGTCTATTTTCATCAGGGCTTGGAAAACTTGGCCCCGCGTGCGGCCCAAATCGCCGAAGATGTTTATGGCCCGATCTCGGCATTTTACGATTTTGAACCCGATTCCAAGGTCCGCATCCTCCTCAAAGACACCGAAGACTACGCCAATGGCGCGGCGTATTATTATCACAACACCATTGAAATCTGGGTGTCCAATCTCGACTTTGCACTGCGCGGCGCCACGGATTGGCTGCCCAATGTGCTCGCGCACGAACTGACGCACATCATCGCCCTGCAAACCGCGCGCAAAGCCTCGCGGCGCATGCCCGGGTTGCTCGTCAACTACTTGCGCTATCAGGGCGAGGGCAAGCGCGACGACATCTTGGACGGGTACCCCAATGTTTTGGCTGCCTACGTCATTCCCGCCACCATTATCCCGCCGTGGTTCGCCGAGGGCACGGCGCAATACATGGCGCCGGGGGCAAAGCACGACCGCTGGGACTCGCACCGGGATATGATCTTGCGCCAAGCCACGCGCAACAACACCCTGCTCACGCGCAGCGAAATGGGCGTTTTTGGCGCGAAGACCGGTCTCGGGTTTGAAAAAGTGTATGACCACGGCTATTCGCTCACCTCGTTTATCGCCGATGCGTATGGGCGCGACAAACTCCCGGAATTGTATCGGCAGATGAAGGTCTGGTGGCGCACGGATTTTGGCGGCGCGGTTCGGGCCGCGCTGGGCATCTCGGAGCGCGAATTGCACGACCGCTGGGTCACATCGCTCAAAAAACGGTACGCGGATCAAGTCGCGCAAATCGAGGCCGATCCCGCGCAGGGCGATCTCATTTACGGAGATGGCTATCTCAACCTGCACCCCCGCTGGTCGCCCGACGGCGCGCAACTCGCCTTTCTCTCCAACCGAGGCCGCGATTACGGGCGCACGGGTTTGATGGTTTATACCCTCGCGGACAGCAGCACAGAACGCATCGCCCCGGTCGCGGTGACGGCTTGGGACTGGTCGCCCGAGAGCGGGTGCGTCCTCTATGCGCGCCACAGCCAGCCCGACAAATACGGCTCTCGGCACTGGGACCTCTATACGATGGATCTCGAGACCGAAAAATCAGGCGTGGTTCAAAGCGTCAAAAATGCCATCGGCCTGGGGAACGACACGTTCCCGGGGGAAACGCGCTTGAGCCATGGCTTGCGCGGCATGCACCCGGCCTACTCGCCGGATGGGTCGCAAATCGCCTTTGTCAAAAATGGCGGGGGCAACACCAACCTCGGGATTTTGGACGCAACCACCGGGGAAACGCGCTATCTCACGCACTTTTCAGATGGGTCACAGGTCGCCACCCCGCGCTGGTCGCCGGATGGGTCGCATATCGCCTTTTCGATCTACCGAGTCGGCACATCGCGCGACATCGCCACCATCCCCGCGACCGGGGGCGATTACGCGGTGCGGATCGCCTCTGGCGAAACGGACCGCGACCCCTGCTGGACGCCCGATGGATCGGCTATCGTCTTTGCCTCTGACCATGACGGCATTTTCAACTTGTATCGCGTCGATCTATCCGACGGCGCGATCAGCCGCCTCACCCGCGTGTACGGCGGCGCGTTTCAACCCCATGTGCATCCCGAAGGCGACCGCATCGCCTTTGCCCATTACGGCAAAAACGCCTACGAAATCCGCGTGCTCGCCCGGCCATTGAACGAACCCGTGGATCCCGGCATCTTTCAGGTCAAACCCCTCGTGCCCGCAATGCCCAAACCCGCGCCAGGCAGCCGCCCTTACAGGAGTGAATTTTCGACCACCACCATCCTCCCGCGCCTAGCGGTTGACAGCGGCAAGTTCAAATTCGGCGCGATAGCCGGGTCGGACGATGTGTTGCGAAAACAAACCTTTGTCATCAGCGGCCTGATCGCCCACGACTTGGACATGGATCTCTACGCCCTTTACGAATACCGCAAACGCCGGCCCACATTCTTCTTGGAAGCCTATCGCCTGTCGCGCCACGTCGAGGAAGACGTGATCAGCCGCGACGAGGACTTTCGCATCTACGACCGCACATTCACGCTGACCGGCATTGAAATCGGCGGCAACTACGCGATGGCACGCGGCGGGCTCATCGACGCGCGTCTCGCGTACAACCGCACGGGCGCGGTGCTGGATCAAGCGCGGTTCAACGGCCTCAACCGCGAGGTTGTGGGCGCGACCACCCTCAACGGCTTTGACCTCGCGCTGACCTATCGCCTCGATGCCACGGGCCGGTTCCGCGATTCGGCGATCAACCCCCGCTCTGGCCGCCGCGTCGCGTTGCGCTACCACCGGTATTTCAACTGGTTTATCAGCGGGTTTGAGGAAAATACCTCGCTGCTCATCGAAACGTATGACCGGTATTTTTACAACCGATTCTCGCTGGATTGGAACGAATTTATCCCCCTTGGCCCCGGGCCGAGCGCGTTGAGTTTCCGGGTTTTCGGGGGCCTGATCGACAGCGCGGTCGACGACGCGTTTGACTTTTTTCTCGGCGGCTTGCCCGGCATGAAGGGCTATACGTTTTACAGCATGGAGGGCCGCCGCGCCCTGATGTTGCGCTCGACCTATCGCTTTCCCATCTTGTCGCGCATCGACCAACAAACCGGCCCGATCTACTCCGATCAACTCTACGGCGCGCTCTTTGCCGGCCTCGGACGCGCCTGGGATGGCACGGCGGACGATGCGGTGCTCAACCGCGGCTGGAAGCGCGAATTGGGCGCGCAGTTGCGCTATGACGCGACCTCGTTTTACCTCTTCCCCACGCGCGCCAGTCTGGACGTGGCCTACGGCTTTGACCATGTGCCCTTGCAACGCGCTGGCGATCCCCTTGAACGCAGTGGGTTGAAAATTTATTTTACGTTGTTGTTTGGATTCATTACGGATGTTGGAGGGAAGTAGGAAGTGGTCAGTCTCCTCAACCGACGCGTTTTGAATCGCCTTTTGACCCATAGGGAGATGCCGTGCAAACCACAACTGTATCACAACTCAAAACGTCGATAAATGCAGATTAGAAGGGGAGAGGTGAATCCACAAGGAAAACACTAAGGACACGCAGAAAGGCGCGAAATCCCCAAAAATAAGCACAAGGAGAGATTTGTTATGCCACTTAGAGAAGATATTCAGCCACTTGTTGATCAACCAAGGGAAGACCTTGCTTACGAGTACAAGAGTTGGCTAGATCTGAAAAAAAATGAGGACAAAGCAAAACTCGCTAAGGCGGCCATTGCTTTAGCCAACCATGGCGGCGGGTTCATCGTCCTTGGATTTGAAGAGCAGGGCCAAATCCTTGCTTCACAACAACGTCCGAAAGCCATTCCGGCGATTACACAAGACGCCATAAACGGAGCCATATGTCGATATGCCGAACCAGAATTTCACTGCGAGATGCATCCTGTACGAAGTTCAGACACAAATGTAGAGCATCCGGTTATCGTTGTGCCAGGTACACTCACTGTACCTGTAATGAGTAAGCGCGAAAGTCTAGAAAACATCGCCCAGCACCGTTGCTACATTCGGAAACCAGGTCCACGAAGCGAGGAACCAAAGACAGCGGATGAATGGCGTACTTTGCTCAATCGCTGCGTAAGGGCTACGCGAGACGATATGCTCGAAGCGATCCGATCTATTATCACGGGAAGTGTCGAAACACAACCCCCAAGACCCAGTACGCTTGACGAGTTGGAGGCTTACTGCACTGCTACCCGTGATCGTTGGGAAGAATTGGTGGCAAATGAGCCTGCCGCTTCTCCATCTCGGTTCCCACATGGCTATTATGAGATGGGTTTTGCTTTAGTGGGTGCGGAACCGGTGAGCTTATCTGAACTACAAAAACGTCTTGATGTTGCAAGACGGATCAACTTGTCAGGATGGACCCCATTCTTAAATTTAAATAATATACCAGAATGGAGGCCATATCCTTATGATAAGGACTTTGTAGAAGCATGGGTTGGTCGTCCATCTCCCACCGGTGGGAGACCCACTGATCCATCAACTTGTGATTTTTGGCGAGTTTCACGCGATGGAAAACTCTATACTATCCGTGGGTATTTTGAGGATAGTCCAAGGATTGATCAAAGTAATCCTGGTCGCCTGTTTAGCGTCACCCCCTCAATTTTGCGTATTGGCGAGGGGTTGTTATTTGCAAGCCGATTTGCAGAAACATTTGACGAGGTAGATCAAATTGCCATTTACTGCCGCTTCACAGGATTGAAGGAACGGGTTTTGACCAATATGTATCGTAACCAGTTTATATCCTCCGGTATTTACTACAAATCGCATACAGATGAGGTCACAGTGAAGGAACATATCACTCAGCAACAGATAAAAGACAATCTCGCGGAGATTATTCATCCTTTACTGTCGCCGCTTTATGAGCATTTCAATTTCTTCAAATTGCCGTTTGATTTGGTCAGGGCGGAACTCGAGAAAATGCGAAATAACCGTTACTGACAAATCTTCAACTGATTAGGCCACTGATTCGTAGAGACAGCAAAAAAGGGTCGTGCGATTTTTCGTACGACCCTTTTCTTTTTTTGACCTTTCCCTTGCCTTCCGCCTTGTCTCTTTCCTCTTCGGTTGAGGCAACCAGCAAATGTCCAAAACAGGCCATACACAATTGACAATACCCATCTCACTATGTACATTCAACCCAATCCGACAACAGTAGAAGATACAGCTAAGGAGAGAACGATCATGCAGACGCCAACAAGAGAATGGATACGTAAGACCGTGGATGGGCTTCCAGATAGAGAGGCGGAACAACTGAAAGAGTACCTCGAATTTCTAACATGGAAAGCCAAAGGGCAAGAGCCATTGTCGGAACAACCCCCAAAAAATCCGATTGCCCAACGCATCATCAAGGCAATGGACAACGTGCGGGCACGGACATCAATGCCGGCAAAAGCGGGGTGAGAGTTCGACATAGGGGGCCTCCTGTGATGAGGGGTTTGTAAGGGATCTGGTGTGCGCTCGGGTTCGCGTCCCGACCATTCGCGCCAAGCCTACCGACCTTGTCTATGCAACCTCAGGGGGAATGGCGAGAGGAATGGCGAGGGGAATGATGAGGGATTTTTAATCGCTTTATGCCCTCGCACAACGCCATCAGAGTAGCCATTGATATAAGCCATCAAAGGAACTTTACTCCCCTTTCCTCGTAGGAAAGGGGCCGGGGGATAGGTCCCAAACGCCATCAGAACAGCCAAGGATACAAACTTCAAAAAGCCATGCGCTCCCCTTCCTTGTAGGCACAGGCGTAGCCTACAATGAGCGAAGCGAATAACGGGGGCCGGGGGGATAGGTTTTGCGAGGTGGGACCTACCCCCTGGCCCCCTTCCTAAAAGGAAGGGGGAATGGCGATGGATTTTGCGAGGGATTTGTGCGAGATTGGGTTTCTATGGCGCGATCCATTCGCGCAAAGCCATCAGAACAAGCATAGATATAAGCCATCAAAGGAGCTTTACTCCCCTTTCCTCGTAGGAAAGGGGCCGGGGGATAGGTCCTGCGCGGGATTGGGACCTACCCCCTGGGCCCCCTTCCTAAAAGGAAGGGGGAATGGCGATGGGTCTTGCGAGGGATTTGTGCGAGATTGGGTTTCTATGGCGCGATCCATTCGCGCAAAGCCATCAGAACAAGCATAGATATAAGCCATCAAAGGAACTCTACTCTCCTTTCCCGTAGGAAAGGGGCCGGGGGATAGGTCTATGGCGGTAGGGCACGCACGGGTGGCTAGGCGGAGCGGATGGGCACGCACTCGTTTTGAACCCTCTCCCGCAGGGCACTGCGTTGGACTTTGCCGGTTGAGGTGAGGGGTAAGTCCTCGTGGGTGATGGGGATGATGCGCGACGGGGCCTCGTACGCGCTCAGGCCGGGGATGTGTCCGGTTTGCCCGCGTCGGAGAATATCTCGGGCCGTGCGTTCGGGATGTTTGACCGAGGGGTTGAAAATGGTTGCCGCGCCCACAGCTTCGCCCCATCGGTCATCGCAGAGGCCGATTACATAGACCGCGTCGAGTTCGGGGCAGGCGTCTCGCAGGGCGTTTTCGACGGCGATGGGCGAGATGTTGATCCCGCCTTTGATGATGATTTCCCTTTTTCGCCCGTGCATGAAATAGAACCGCCGAGCGTGGATGTCTCGGTAATACCCCATGTCGCCGGTGTGGAACCAGCCATTGCAAAAAACCTCGGCAGTGGCTTTGGGTTGGTTGAGATAGCCATTGGCAACCACCGGGCCGCGCACGAGGATTTCGCCGATCTCGCCTTCGCCCGCACTGCCGGCAATGCGGATATTGTTGTTGGCGAGTTCGACGCCGATGGCGTTTTGTTCGAGCACATCGCGGTATTGATCATCGGGCAACTCCGGGGGCACGCCGGTCACGCGCAAGCTGACTTCGGTCGAGCCATAGCCCTGCACCAAGCGCACGCCAAAGCGATCCACAAATTGACACGCGACATTGGGCGGCACGGGCGCAGAGCCGATCATGATTTTCTCGAGCCGAGAAATATCGTGGCCTTCGCGTTCAAACTCGGCTGCGCGGCCGAGGAGGTCGGCCATGATCGTCGGCACAATACTCGCAGACGTGGCCCGTTCCCGCGCGATGACGCGCCAAAATGCCGAGACCCTGTACCGGGAGTTGAGAATCAGACAGGCGCCCGCCATCAGGCTGGCAATGGAGAACGTGGTGGAGTTGATGTGGTGGAGGGGCAAGACCAATGACAGGCGTTCGCGTGCGTCAAACCCGAGCCAGCGAATGATGCCATCCGCATTGGACGCGAGGCTTTGCCGGGTGATGCACACGCCCTTGGGCTGGCCCGTCGTGCCAGATGTGTAGAGGATGATGTTGGAATGCTGTTCGCATTTTGGATCGCCCGCCCACTCGGGTTCGAGATCCGCGTCGGGCGCGTCAGGGCGCAATTGTTCGGTTGTTGCGATCTGGATATCGGGCACTTCCCGGCGTTGGGCCTCCGCGTATCCGGGCAAAACGACGAGCAGGCGCGCGCCGGCGTTTTTGAGTTTGTAGCGTTTGCGTGCGGGAACGTCTTTGGCGAGGTCGAGGGGCACAGAGGTCGCGCCCAAGCGAAACAGGGCGAGGGTCAGCAAGGGGATTTCCGCGCAGTTGGGCAGGGCAAGCCCAACGCAGTCGCCGCGCTGGATGCCAAATTCCCGGTGCATCCGGCCCGCGAGCGCGGCGGTGCGGCGTTCAAATTCAGAATAGGTGATGACGTTGCGAGTATCCGAATCGCTATCGCAAAATATCAATGCGGGGCTGTGCGGTTGTCGTTCTGCGCGATCCTTCAAGAGATGCGCGAAATTCCGCCACGCAAACCGATAGGCACGTGGCCCCGCGTTTTTGATGCAGGTGAATAGTTGCGCGTCAATCATAATGTTTCCTCGGTGATATAGCGATTCGCGCTTTGATAAATGGGTTTTGAAAACGCTGTCGTTCTTTTGCTATTCGCCAAGACATCCCTTCAATGCTGCATTTTATTGCTCACCCTCGTTGCCCGCGTTGGCGGAGGTAGTGGTCCGCGAGTACGAGGGCCATCATGGCTTCGACAATGGGAACGGCGCGGGGCAAGACGCAGGGGTCGTGCCGACCGCGGCCTTTGAGGGTGGTGGGATTGCCGTAAATGTCAACCGTCTCCTGTTCGGTCAAAATCGTGGCCGTGGGTTTGAAAGCCGCGCGGATGATGACGGGTTCGCCGTTGGAGATGCCGCCCTGAATCCCGCCCGAATGGTTGGTGCGCGTGTGAATCCCGTTGCCGTCGTTGTAAAACGGATCGTTGTGCGTCGAGCCGGTCATGGCGAGGCCGGCAAAGCCCGAACCGGATTCAAAGCCCTTGCACGCGGGCAACGAGAGCATGGCTTTTGCCAAGTCCGCTTCGAGTTTGTCAAAGATCGGCTCGCCCCAGCCGGGGGGAACGCGATGGGCGATAGCCTCGACGATGCCGCCGAGGGAATCGCCATCTTTGCGGGCCGCGTCAATGCGTTGAATGATTTGCTCGGCAATCTCGGGGTTGGGCACGCGGGCGATGTTGGCCTCCACCTGCTCGCGGGTGATGGCGATGGGGTCGACGGCGGCAACGAGGGTGTGAACTTGGCGGACATAGGCGATAATGTCGATGTCGCAATCGCGTTTGAGCAATTTGCGCGCAACTGCCCCGGCTGCAACCCGGCCAATGGTTTCGCGTGCGCTGGCTCTGCCGCCGCCTTGCCAGTTGCGAATGCCGTATTTTTTTTGATACGTGTAATCCGCGTGCGAGGGGCGGTATTTGGTCCGCATTTCAGCGTAGTCTTTGGCACGCGCGTCTTGGTTCCACACCACCATCGAGATGGGCGTGCCCAGGGTCTGGCCTTCAAAAATACCCGAATGGATTTCCACGCGGTCATCTTCTTTGCGCTGCGTAGTGATTTTGCTCTGGCCCGGCTTGCGGCGGTCGAGTTCAATTTGAATGTCTTCCTCGCCGAGTTCCAGCCCGGGCGGGCATCCATCCAACACCACGCCAACCCCACCGCCGTGCGACTCTCCCCAAGTGGTGATGCGAAATGCGTGACCATAAGTGCTGCTCATAACTGGCTCCTTGAGATGATATGCGGATATGGGAATGTACCCCATGAGCAAAAGAGAGTCAAGCAAGGGGAAAGATGGAAGTGCGTACAACTGGCGACAACCCGTTCAAAGGCGAGCCGTGTGTAGGTCTTCTTCCGTCTTGTATCTTATACCAATTTGATTTTATATTGTCCGCCTCCTGCCTCACATCAAAAATAAATGATCATGCGGTGCTGGTCTAAAACGTTTGGCCTTACAGCCTTGGGGTGGAAGGGTGGGGACTGACTACTGACTAGGTTGTGTTGACATTTCATTTTTTTGACGTTACGCACAGATTAGCAAATGTGTTGCTTCTTGCTCATTTAAGGCGTTTGGTCCTTTGATGGCTTAGGTTGCTCTGATGGCGTTGCGCGAGGGGACCTATCCCCCGGCCCCTTTCCTACGAGGAAAGGGGAGTAAAGCTCCTTTGATGGCTTCTCGCTCTGGTTGCTCTGATGGCGTTGACCGAGGGCATAAAGCGATTAAATACCCTCATCAATCCCCTCGCAAAACCGATCACAGTTCCCCCTTCCTCGCAGGAAGGGGGTTAGGGGGTAGGTCCCGATAAGGAGCGACTGTTTCAGT
Organism: Candidatus Latescibacterota bacterium; assembly: GCA_965204745.1. Lineage (GTDB taxonomy): Bacteria > Latescibacterota > UBA2968 > UBA2968 > UBA2968 > VXRD01. The sequence continues at coordinate 4,369,046 of OZ242010.1, read as the reverse complement.
TTCTCAAACCGAGAGCATATTCTGCGATAGGGCTTGATTTTCTCGATAAACCAGCCAGTTGCTTTGCTCGTAAATGTCAACAGAACCTACTGACCACTGACCACTGACTCTTGCCTCTCCCGTCTTACTTCTTACCTCTTGCCTCTCCCGTCTTGCCTCTCACCTCTCACCTTTTATTCACTTTGGATCAAGAGATGAAATACAAGTCGATCTGTCCCCTCCTCGTTTTTTTCGTCGCCTGCGTGCCCGAACCCAGATTGCCCCCTCCGCCTGACCGCGTGACGGAAAGACCGGCGTTTGAACAATTTGCAGTGCCCGAGTATCGAATTTACAAAGACAAACCGCGTCCCGTTAATCTCGTGAGCCATCCGCGGGCGATTCGGTTTCGAGACCGCTTAATTCAAGGCGCGCAAATCGGCCCTAATTTTGCCGGCGATCAAACCATTGTGCGGTGGTTTTGCGGGGGGGAGTGCCAGCAAATCGCCGTTGTTGACGCGCAAACCGGCGGCGTGATCTTTGCCCCGTTTGTCACGCACTTGGGCTTTCGCTTTCGCCTCGACAGCAAACTCTTGATCGCCAACCCCCCCGAAGCGGTCGAACGCGCGGCCCGAACCGGCAAATCCAAATCGCACTATCGCACGGCGTATTACGTCTGGCACTACGGGAAATTTGTCGAAATCTACGCGGGGAAGAACTAAACTCAGCGACAAAAGACACGGGCGTAGCGAAAAAAAATAAAAGGCCACCTCCAGCGGGAGATGGCCTTTTTGGCGTAGCGGATGTCGCGTCGCGCTAAATTTCCATGATTTCGGCTTCTTTTTGTTTGAGCACGTCGTCAATTTTTGCGACATACTCGTCGGTCAGGGCCTGAGTGCGGTCCGTTGCGCGGCGGGCATCGTCTTCGGGGATCTCGCCCTCTCTTTGGGCATCGCGGATAAATTCATTGGCATCGCGGCGGGCATTGCGAACGGAAACCCGGCTCTCCTCGGCGTATTGCCGCACCAAGCGCACGAGATCGCGCCTGCGCTCTTCGGTCAACTGCGGGATGGGCAAGCGAATAATTGTGCCATCGTTGGATGGCGTCAATCCCAAATTCGATTCCTGAATCGCCTTTTCAATCGGGGCAATCGCGGACTTGTCCCAGGGTTGAATCGCGATCAGCCGCGGTTCTGGCACGCCCACCGTGGCGACCTGATTGATCGGCACTTGCGAACCGTAGTACTCGACCCGAATTTGATCCAGCAGATGTGCGTTGGCCCGCCCGGTACGCACGGTCGCCATCTCGTTTTGCAGGGCGGTAACGGACTTTTGCATGGATGTGCGCGCTTCCGCCATGAGATCATCGATCACGGCCCACCTCCTCTTAGACGCTCAATGCTCTTCACCCAAAACGAATCGGGCGAATCGGCGGATGGTGATGTTTTCCCCGCACTTCGCCACGAGTTCCAAGTGCAAATCCCGAATGGTCTTGTCCGGATCTTTGACAAACGCCTGTTCCATCAAGACCACGTCTTGATAGTACTTGTCCATCCGCCCATCGACGATTCTATCGACAATATGATCGGGTTTGCCCTCGCCCAAGGTCTGCTCGCGGTAAATATTGCGTTCCTTTTCCAAGGTCTCGGCATCCAAATCCTCGCGGTTCACGACCAGAGGCGCGGCCGCGGCAATGTGCATGGCGACGTCTTTTGAAAACGCCTGAAACTCGTCCGTGCGCGCCACGAAGTCGGTCTCGCTGTTGAGCTCGAGCAAAACGCCCAACTGGTTTCCCGCGTGGATATAAGACGCGATAACCCCTTCTTTTGCCTGACGCCCGGATCGGCTCTCGGCTTTGGCAATGCCCCGTTTACGCAACAACTCAACGGCCTTATCCATGTTGCCATCGGCCTCTTCGAGTGCCCGCTTGCAATCCATCATGCCCACGTTGGTTCTCACGCGCAATTCTCGCACCATTTTTGCAGAAATTGCCATTGTCGTCTCCACCTCGTTAATTGTTGCTGGGATCGATTTCCGTAATCTCGGGGCCCGTGGTTGGCGCGGCGTCCCGTTCATCCTGTCGAACGGTGTTGCCCTCGAGCACGGCCTCGGCCATCAAATTCGTAATGAGCGCGATGGACCGCATCGCATCGTCATTGCCCGGAATGGGGTGATCCACCTCATCCGGATCGCAGTTGGTATCCACGACCGCCACGATGGGAATTTCCAAGCGGCGCGCTTCGGCAACGGCGATTCTCTCCTTTTTCGTATCCACGACAAACACGAGTGCGGGCAACCGCCCCATGCTGCGGATGCCGCCCAGGGATTTTTCCAACTTGTCGCGCTCGCGCTCGAGGCGCAACACTTCTTTTTTGGTCAACTGCTGATAAGTGCCATCGCCGGCCATTTTGTCCAGCGCGTCCAGCCTGCGGATGCTTTGGCGAATGGTTTGAAAATTCGTCAGCATGCCGCCCAGCCAGCGGTTGTTGACGAAAAACATATCGCAGCGTTCTGCGGCATCTGCGATGATGTCTTTGGCCTGTTTTTTTGTGCCGACAAACAGAATCGGTTGGCCCGTCTCTGCCATCTGGCGCACGACTTGATACGCGGATTCGATTCGCGCCTGCGTCTTTTGCAGATCGACGATGTAAATCCCATTGCGCTCTGTAAAAATGTACTTCCGCATCTTGGGGTTCCACCGCCGGGTTTGGTGCCCGAAGTGAACGCCCGATTCGAGCAATTGCCTCATCGAAACAACCGCCATGTGACCTCCATTGGGTTTGGCCTCTGCACCCCTCGGCTCGCCGCATTGCCGATAAGCACCCATGCGACAATCGGGATGCATGTGGAATATTGCCCCATTCCGCGCGGGGATTGGGAAAAACTCAACGCTTGGAAAACTGGAATTTTTTGCGTGCGCCGGGTTGCCCGGGCTTTTTGCGCTCCACCTTGCGCGGGTCGCGCGTGAGCAATCCCGCGCCGCGAAGGGGTTGGTGATTGGCCTCGTTCACGCGCTGCAAACTGCGCGCGATGCCCAATCGCACGGCGCCGGCCTGACCGGTCAAACCGCCCCCTTTTGCTTTGGCGACAATGTCATAGGTGCCGCGGGTCTCGGTCACGTCTAAGGGCTGTTCGATGATCATCACCAACGTCTCTCGCTTGAGATAATCGGCGGCGGAATGCCCGTTGATGGTGATCGCGCCCGTGCCGGGATAGAGTTTCACATGCGCGGTCGAGGTCTTGCGCCGCCCGGTGGCAGAACTCAAGGGTTCAATAGCCAAAATATCACCTGATACCTTTCTGTTGACCATTATTGACTCGTCAATAAGTGTTCAACCAGTGCAAGTTGCATCCAAGCAGTTGCGCAACTTGGGTGTATCGCCCAAAGCACGGAGAAAAATACCCCGTGCGCCATTTAGATCTCGATCCATTACTTGACCATCTATCCGACTGCGAATGACCTTAGCACCGCCCAAGTTCTTCACACGCTCGCCTGTCCAACTGACTGTTTTGGACGTGTATGCCTCATTCACATCGAAGACCAACTTGCCTGTCTCAAATGCTTTGTGCTTCAAAAACTGCTTGAAGCGGTAATGGGCGAAGGTCAACATACTGCGAACAGATTTACGACGAAGGCAACGCTTGCCACGCTGTACCATATCCTGCGTTTCAAACGTGGGCAACAGAATCACATCGTAGTTGTCCACCAACCAGCGAGCCGTCTGTTTGTGTAGTTCATCTATCAAATCTCGGATGCGCCACCGCATGCGATGGCAGGCACGCTTCAAACGCACCTTGCGAAATCCGATAGCCTTTGTCATGCGACCGATCAACCCGTCAAGATGAACGCACAAACGCTGAATACGACCAAAATCACCTTCGCCAATCTTACCACAATCCTTCTCGGAATAGAACGTCAAGAAACTGCGAATACCTGGATCAAGTGCCACGACGCGCCCTTGGTTCTCGGTTACGCGCCGTGGACTTGAATAGGGAACCGTCACATAGTAACGCCCATTGTGACGGACCAAACGACCATCCTTCGGAACAACAGACAATGATTCGCAGAGATGAACATTGCCAAGACGACGCGGATAAAATGTCGTCAATGCCTTGTTCCACGCCACATGGCACAAATACAAGGACTGAACAGGACATTTACGACTGCGAAAATGGAGCATCACTTTCCGCTTTATCCCTTTCTTCTTCAACGCTTTCCGCTTACGCCAGACGGCCTGATTCGCTTTGTGAGCATCTGCTATCGCACCGCACAATATCTTGCTCGGAACATCCGCAAACCACTCAGGACTCACCGCACGAACAAGAGCACGCATCTCATACTCGGATACGGAAAATCCCGCACGATACAACGACACGGCCTCGTTATACCACCAACGGCTACCTGCCAACCAGACCTTAACCAACGCCTTCTGCTCGCTTGTCAGAGAGAGTCTTATCTTTTTCGATTTTGTCACGATACTTGCGGAGTCCGTACAGCCGACAAGAGAACGAATCGAGAATGGACAGAATATCCTGCGTGAGTTCTTGTTCCGGACTGCAACTTGACTCGTCGAGAACCATGACCGCGCCCCCGTTTTGCTTTGCCAGCCAGTCAATAAGTTCAAAGCCGAACCTTGCAAGACGGTCTTTGTGGGCAACCACAATTCGCAACTTCTCTCCGCTGTGTAAGCGTTCCAGTAGGGCAACAAGGCCTTTCCGCTTCCCGTTGAGACCTCCCCCAATGTCTTTGACGATCTCTGCTTCGGGATAACGGGATCGCAAGAGTGCAACTTGCCCTCGCAAGTCGTCTTTTTCGGCATAACTGCTGACCCGTGCATAGCACACAACCCCAACTTCTTCCCGCAAGAACGCATCGACATTGTAAAGCCTCCGACCACCCGGACTACGAATGTGCTCAATCCGACCGTCAGTCGCCCACCTACGCAATGTGCTCGGATGAACGCCAAGCAAAGCAACCGCTTTGCGAGTATTTACATACGCCATAGACAACACGATAAATAAACAACAATAGTCAACAATATACAAGACGTTAACTCCTCTACAAATCGATTGGCTCGGGAGACTGAGCGCGGTGTGGGTGTTCCGGGCCGGCGTAAATCCGGACCTTTTTCATCATTTGCCGGCCCAATTTGTTGTGGGGCAACATGCCCCGAATCGCGTGCTCGAGAACAAATGCGGGTCGCTTTTCGAGCGCGTCTTCCAGCGTCTGCTTTTTCAGCCCGCCGGGATACCCGCTGTAACTCGTATAAACCTTTTGCCGGGCTTTGTTATTGCCCTTGACCCGAATTTTCTCCGCATTGACGATCACCACGTGATCCCCCGCGTCAATGTGGGGCGTGTAAAAGGGCTTGTGTTTGCCGCGCAAAATCCGAGCTACGCCACTGGCAAATCGCCCGAGCACCTTGCCTTCTGCATCGGCGACATACCAGACTTGTTCGACATCACCTTTTTTTGCACTCGGTGTCCTCATCGTTTCAATTCCTCGCTTAACTCGATGTGTGTTGTGGGCAATGGAGTTTTTGAAGGTACAGGATAATCCAATTTTGTCAAGTTAGAAAGCCAACAAAAAACGCCGCGCGGCGGATGTCGAAAAATCAACCCATCTCCGTGCGGCGCTTCGTCTGACGGCGTTTCTGCCTCGCGATCATCAAAATCGCCGATGTGGCAGATAACGAACCGCTCGATGACTGTGTTGGATTGCCAGGCGCGCTACCATTTCGAGATGCTGTCTCCGCTCCTGGCGGGCGCACCTAACGACAGTCACCTCCACTGGTCATGTCACTCATTCGACCACCTCCTTTCTCGTGTGCCCCCAATATACCGCATGCGAGGGCAAAAGTCAACCGCGTTTTCGGATTAAGCGGGGGATGTTGCAACCCGCCATGCCCACGCGGGAACAAATTGACGCGCTGTTGGCTAATCCCCCTTGACGCCGCCCGCGCCTTGTCCTATATTCCCACTCCCCTTTCCCAAACTTCCCCTCTCTCCCCTGATGCCATCCCGTATCAGAAAGGAACTGCAATGGGTTTGAGGAAAGCCACCGCGATTAGGCTCGATTTTGACGATCTCGTCAAAGAACTCGACGCCTTCGAGCAAGACATTAAGACCCTTCAGGATCGCATAGACCAACTCATCTCCAACGCGCGACACAAACCAGCGGGCCTCAAAGCCGTTGCGCGCGGAGGCGATATGGGCGCGACCTGATCGACCACACAAACAGGCGGGATTCTTCTCGCCTGTTGTTTTTTTACGACACCAATCCATGTTCTACACCATCCTTTTCGCCACGGTTCTGATCGTCGTCGCTCTCGTCAAATACCTCCACAAACCCGTCGAACGCTGTCCCGAATGTCACACCCCGCGCGAATCCGATCATCCGATCTGCCCGTGTGGCTATGTCTATGAATTTCCCGAAGACGACGCCCCCCTCGAATACGGCGACCCGGATTAGTGCTTATCTTTTAAGGGATCCCATGAACCTCACCGCGCTCTCTCCGCTCGACAATCGGTACGCGAATCGCTTGCAGGCCCTCGCGCCGTGCCTGTCGCATTTCGCGCTGATCGCCTATCGCGTGCAAATCGAAATCGAATGGTTGCGCTTTCAATCCGCACGGCCCGAACTGTCGCATGTGCGCGCATTTACCGCCGCGGAACATCGGCTGTTGCAATCGTGGATCGATGATTTTGACGAGCGACGAGCCGAGCGCGTCGTCGCCATTGAAAGCGCGACCAATCACGATGTCAAATCAGTCGAATACTACCTCCGGGAACGCCTCGCGGAAACCTCGCTTGCAGACGTGCGAGAGGCCGTGCATTTTTGCTGTACGTCGGAAGACATCAACAATCTCGCACACGCCTTGATGCTCAAATCCGCGGTCACAGAAGTCTTTTTGCCCCTCGCCCGAGAGCTCGTCCACACAGTCACACGACACGCGCAACACCTGCGGGACGTGCCCATCCTCGCGCACACGCACGGGCAACCGGCCACGCCCACCACGATGGGCAAGGAACTCGCGGTCTTTGTCTATCGCTGGCAGCGGCAACTCAACCAGGCGGCCCGCCTCGACTACCTGGGCAAATTCAACGGTGCCACCGGCAATTACAACGCACACGTCGCGGCCTATCCCGACGTACTTTGGCAAGACCTCGCCCGGGAGTTCGTCCAACGCCTCGGCCTCACATTCAACCCGCTCACCACGCAAATCGAATCGCACGATTACATGGCCGAAGTCTTTCATCTGATCATCCGGTTCAACACCATCGCGCTCGACTTTGCCCGCGACATGTGGGCCTACATCTCCCGATCCTATTTTCGGCAGAAAACCATCGCCTCAGAAGTCGGGTCATCGACCATGCCCCACAAAGTCAATCCCATCGACTTTGAAAATGCCGAAGCCAATTTGGGCGTCAGCACGGCCCTGCTCGAACACCTAGCGACCAAATTGCCCGTGTCGCGCCTGCAACGCGATTTGTCCGATTCGTCCGCCAGCCGCAACATCGGGCCGGCTATCGGGCATGCGTGCCTCGCCCTGAAATCCCTTGCAAGCGGCATGGGCAAAGTCGCCATTGACAAACGGGCCATTGCCCGCGCCCTCAACGCCGAATGGGCGATCTTGGGCGAAGCCATCCAGACCGTCATGCGAAAAGCCGGGTACGAGGATCCCTACGAACGGATGAAAGCCCTCAGTAGGGGAACGGACATGACCCAAGACGACATTCGCGCCTTTCTCAATACCCTCGATAAACTCCCACAAGCCGATCTCAAACGCCTAAAAAATCTGACGCCCCAATCGTATATCGGCCTTGCCCCGCGATTGGTAGATGGTGTTTTAGGTGAGACGTAAGAGGGGAGACGTAAGAGGTGAGACGTAAGAGGGGAGACGTAAGAGGTGAGACGCAAGAGGGGAGACGTAAGAGGTGAGACGCAAGAGGGGAGACGTAAGAGGTGAGACGCAAGAGGGGAGGGCGAACGATTATCGCTACTACTTGGAGTTCCGTCAGAAAATTAGAGAAAAGTCTGCCCGATGTCGCATGAAATCCTGAACAACTATTTGGAGGAGTTATGGACGACAAAAAGGACTGGCGCGATTGCGGGGTGCGCGTGGTGACGGGAGATCGGTTGGATTTGAATACGCCACAGACGCCGGGGATGACGCGCGCCGCGGCGATCAATCGCGCAAGCGCAGGGGCAGAAAAGCTCTGGGCGGGGACGGTTGAAATCCATCCCAACGCAAAGACCGGGGCGCATCATCACGGGGCATCGGAGAGCGTGATCTACGTGGTGCGCGGCAAAGCGCGCATGCGCTGGGGCGAGCAGTTGGAGTACATGGCAGAAGCGGGCCCGGGTGATTTTATTTACGTGCCGCCCTACGTGCCGCATCAAGAGATCAATGCCAGCGCGGATGAACCCTTGGAATGCGTGTTGGTGCGGAGCGATCAAGAGCCTGTGGTGGTCAATTTGGATATTCCGGTTGTCGAAGAACCCGAAGAAGTGTATTGGGTCGATCCGATCCACCCCGATCCAAAAGGAGCGTGTTTTCGATGAATGAGCCGAATATTATTATGATGATGTGCGATGATCTCGGATATGGGGATGTGGGGTTTAATGGGAATGCGGTGATCGAGACGCCGAATTTGGATCGTCTGGCGCAACAGGGGATTCGGTTCACGCGGTTTTACGCGGGCGGGCCGGTGTGTTCGCCAACCCGGGGGACATGCTTGACCGGGCGGCATTATTTTCGATACGGCATCACGCATGCCAATCGCGGGCACTTGCCGGCGCAGGAGATCACGCTGGCGCGGATGCTGAAATCACGCGGATACGCCACCGGGCATTTTGGCAAGTGGCATCTGGGCACGCTAAATGCGAATTATTCGGGCAAGGCCAACCGCGACCCCGCGCGCAATTACGCGCCGCCGTGGGAACGCGATTACGATGTGTCTTTTGCGACTGAATACGCGGTGCCGACTTGGGATCCGACGCGAGACATCGACCAAAAGACCGGGCAACGGTTGGATCGGGCGTGGGCGTCGCCGTATTACGAAAATGGCGACTTGGCAACGGAGAATTTATCCGGGTGCGATTCGCGGGTGTTGATGGATCGGGCGATTCCATTTGTCGAAAAGGCCGTGGCAAATGGCGCGCCATTTTTTGCGACGATCTGGTTTCACGCGCCGCACGCCCCGGTGGTTGCCGGGCCGGAATACCGGGCGATGTACGCGGCATACAGCGAGGACGAGCAACATTATTACGGCTGTGTCACGGCGGTGGATGATCAGGTCGGGCGGTTGTATCGGACGCTAGAGGCATTGGGCGTGGCGCAGAATACGATGATTTGGTTTTGTTCGGACAATGGGCCGGAAGGCAGGACGGGTGAAAGTGGTCGCCATCGGGGATCCACGGGCGGCTTGCGCGGGCGAAAGCGGTCTTTGTTTGATGGCGGCGTGGGCGTGCCCGCGCTGTTGCACTGGCCGGGGGTTGCCGCGGCCGAGCGCGTGGTGGATATGCCGTGCAGCACGCTGGATTATTTTCCCACGATAGCCGAGGTGATGGGCTATGAGATGCCGGATGATCGGCCCATTGATGGGACGAGTTTGCTACCGTTGATCGCGGGCGAGATGACCGAGCGTCCGATGCCGATTCCCTATCGGTTTATCAGCTCAAAGGCGTCGATGTTTGACGCGCCGACCATTGCGATGATCGACAATCGGTACAAGTGTTTGACCAATCTGTCGCCCGATGGCCGCGAGGATTTGTGCTTTGATATGCTCGCAGATCGCGCCGAGACCACCAATTTGGCGGCGCGACAACGCGAGCGATTGGGGCAAACGCGAGAAACCCTGCGCGACTGGCTACGTTCCTGCGAACACAGCCACAACGGCGGGGACTACGCTGAACCATTTGAACCCGTGGCACCGTTTCAAGAAGTAACCGGCGATTGGCCTTAGAGGCGCGGAACCATCACCGCTTGAGAGCCTAGGGCTGGAGAAAAAATATAAAATCAAATTGGTATTACATTTCGCCTTTGTATAGGCGTTATTCGGGGACAGGCCCCTGTGCCTGTCCCTACGGTTAATGGCGGCGGGGTTGTCTCACCTCTTGCCTCTCACCTCTTACGCCTTTCATCTCGCCTCTCGCCTCTCACCTCTTACGCCTTTCATCTCACCTCTTGCCTCTCCCCTCTTGCGTCTTACGCCCATGCCTACTTCCCGCACACCGCTTCGCCCGGTTTTTTACGTCACCGCCGCGCACATGGCGTTGGATTTTTACATGACCCTCACCCCGCCATTGTGGGCGTTTTTTCAAGGGCATTTCAATCTCACGGTGGCGCAGTTCGCCTACTTGCCCACGGTCATCGTCTTTTGCGGGTCGGTTGCACAGCCCTTCATGGGCTACTTTAGCGATGGGCGCGACCGCATGGCACTCGTCGCGCTGGGGCTTTTTGTCAGCGGGGTTTTCGTCTCCTGCATCGGCTTCTCCCCGAGTGCGTACATCCTCGCGGTGTTTCTCATCTTCGCCTCCTTTGGGTCGTCTCTCTTTCACCCCACCGCCGGCGGATTGGTCACGGCATTGGCGCCGCGCCGTGCGAATCTGTCCATGGCGATTTTCCTCACGGGCGGCACCCTGGGCATGACCATCGCGGCCCTTGCCGGCACGCAAATCGTGGCGCGATACGGCATTGAATACCTGTGGCTCATCGGCATCCCGGTCCTCATTCTCACGCCCATGATCCTGCGCCAAGCGCGAAAAATCCCGCGCGATGAACGCCGCATCGCCGCTGGCAAAATCGACTTTTCCGTCCAGTCCAAAATCCGCACCCTGTGGACGCTCTTCGCCATCAGCGTATTGCGCTCCATCATCCACACGGGCTTTGTCAATTTCACGGCCATCTTGGGCGCGTCTCGCGGCTGGTCAACGGTCTTCATCGGTTGGGTCTTTTCCGGGTACTTGCTCGCCAGCACCTTGGGCCGCATCACGGGCGGCTATCTGGCAGACCGCATGTCTCCGCGCAAACTCCTCGCCTTTTCCTGCGCGTCATCCGCAATTTTTCACATGGTATTTTGCCTCACAGATGGCTACCTATCGCTCATCGCGTTCTTTGTGGCCGGGTTTTTGTACGACCTCGGCATCACCACGAACATCTCCCTCGCCCAACGCGCCTTGCCGCACAACACGGGTACTGCAACCGGTTTGATGATGGGCTTCTCATGGAGCATCGCGGGCCTCATCATACTACCCGTAGGCTACCTCGCCGACTGGACATCCACCCCCATCGCCCTCACCGCTGTCTCGCTCCTGCTCATCCCCGCCGCGCTGCTGGTCGCGCTTCTGCCTTCAGAAAAAGAAAGGCAACAAACAACCACAGATGAACACAGATAGACGCAACAATAAAAAGTCACTGGATTACTTACGTTATGCTTGCGCTTGCGCCGAAATTTAGCAAATGTGTTGCTTGCTGATTTAAGGCGTTTGGTCCTACAGCCTCGTTGGTTGCCTTCGATCCCTTCGGCGACTTACTTTTTTTCAACAGCAAAAAAAAGTAAGCAAAAAATGCCGCTCTCAAACGCCGAGGGGCTTGCACAGCGCAAATCGCTTTTGTAACAGAACGACATGCGCCAGCCTGCAAAGTGGGTTGCTACATGGATGTGGGTTGCGAGACGGCCTTGCGCGCTGTGCCTGATGGCTTTAGCTGATGGTGTTTTGCGAGGGTACTTGTTGTGATGCCTTCTTTGAACTGCGGAACGTCCGTGAATAAGATGAGCGTGGTAGCAAAAGCGAGAATGCTGGATGTCAACACGACCCAACCACTGACCACTAACCGCCAGGATTCTACCTTGTCCTACACACATCCTCCTACTCGGTGGCGCGTTGCACTTTGCACCTTTGCGCTTTGTCTTTCCCACATAGCACACGCGCAACCCGATTATTCGCCCGGCCAAATTCTCGTCAAGTTCCGCAACGCGAAGCCGGCTCTCGGGCCAGCCATGTCCGACCACCATGGCGCGACCCGGATCGAACCCCTGTTCGCGCCGAGGAGTGCCAAAGCCGCGCATCCCCATCCCCTGATGGGCGTATATCGCGTTCACCTGTCCGGCGACCCAGCGGTAGCCGCAGCCGATTACGCATCGCGCCCAGACGTGGTCTATGCCCAGCCCAATCATATATTCACGCACCAATCCAATGACCCGCGCTACGACGCGCAACGAAGTCTCCAAACCCTCGGTTGGGAAACCCTGCACCAGTCCCTCGGCCCGATGAAAAAACAAATCGTCGTCGCAATCATCGACTCCGGCATAGATTACGACCACGAAGACCTCCGCGATAATATTTGGCACAATGACGCAGAATTGCGCGGCACACAGGGGGTTGACGACGACGACAACGGGTACATCGACGACATCAGAGGATGGGATTTTACCCATGCACCGGGCGTGCCAGGCAGGGGCGATTACCTCGACCGGGACAACGACCCCCGCGATGAATCCTCGCATGGAACACGCGTCGCGGGCATTGTCGCAGCCACGACAAATAACGAGGTGGGTATCGCGGGCATCGCGCCGGACGCACAACTCATGGCCCTGCGCGCTGGCCTGAACCGGATCGAAGGCGGCGGCGGTAGTTTTTTGGAAGAAGACGATCTCGCCGCGGCGATTCTCTACGCCGTGGAAAACGGCGCGCAGGTGATCAACATGAGTTGGGGCGGGGAGGAGCGCACATTCGTCTTGAGCGACATCCTCCACTACGCGCACGCGATGGGCGTTGTGCTCGTCTCCTCTGCGGGCAACTCGGCTGGCCCCTTGGCCTATCCCGCGGCGCATCACGCGACCCTCGCCATAGGCGCGACAGACCACGAGGATTATCTGGCATCGTTCAGCAGCAGAGGGGCCGCGCTCGATCTCGTCGCGCCGGGCTTCCGCGTGCTCACTACGTCCCTCAACAACCAGTATCGCACGGCCTCTGGCACCTCGTTCTCCGCGCCCCATGTTGCCGGTTTGGTCGCCCTCATCCTCTCGCGGCGGCCCGAACTTTCGCCCCAATCCGTCCGCGGGTTGCTCATCGCGTCTGCTGTTGACCTCAAGGAACCGTGGAATTACAATCGCCATGGCGCCGGGCGCGTGAGCGGAGACAGCCTCGCCGCTCGCCTGGGCACATTCGATTCCCTGACCGTCGCCATCCTATCGCCCGACAACGATCAGGGCGCGGACGCCGCGTTCGACATTCGCGCCACTGTTAGCGGCGTGCAACCAACCGGGTATCGCCTGTCCTACGGCTTGGGCCACGACCCGTCAAACTGGACGCGCCTCGCATCGGGTTCGCCATCCGCGTCCATCCGCCATGCATGGGACGTGTCCGACTTCCCACAAACCGCCGCTGTTTTGCGCCTCGAAGCGGATTTGTCAGACGGCGGGATCATCGAAGACCGCGTGCGCGTTGCCATTCAGAAAACCGGCCCCGCGATCACAAACCTCGTCTGCGGCGACGTGTTGGAGGCGGACCGCCGAGTTTTTGAATGCCGCTGGGAAACGGACCAACGCGCCCACGGGGGCATGGCCTATCGCCTGGGCGCGGATGTCGATACGATCTACACCGGCCTCGTGCAAACCAAGCACCGAGTCGTCTTGCCCCACACCTTGCCCGCAGGCGCGGTGACATACCACATCCTCGCAGACGGGGAAAATGGTGCCCGCACCATTGAACCCGCCCGCGCATTTGACTACGTCCCGTTTCGCATCCCGCAAAATGGCTTTTCAAAAATCGGCACCTTGCCCGATGGCTATTTGCCGGACCGCGCCTCGGATTTCGACCGCGATGGCAAACCCGAAATCGCGCTCATGCCCTACATCAGCGGCGCGCCCTTCGGCCCGGTCCACATTTACGAACTGAATGGCGCGTTTTCCGATGTCTTTCAAACCGAGGAGCATTTTACGCCGCAGGCTATCGGCGATTTTAACGACGATGGACGCGACGACCTCTTGGGCGGGGTCTCGCTGGGTCTCCGGCTCTTGACCGGCACGGCCGCCAATCCCTATCCCACGCGCTTAGAGTACGAATGGCGCGACCTGTCCGGCGGGCAGTTTGCCGATGTGGATGGCGACAGGATCCCGGATATCATCGCAGGCACGCGGCGCGGCATCCGCGTCATTCGCTATGTCGGCGGCGAGACCCGCGATGATTTTCTGCGCGATCCCTCGCCGGACGGAGGCGTGCCCGGCACGCGCTTTGTGGTCGCGGATTTTGACAACAACGGGCACCGGGAAATCCTCACCGGCGACGAAGCTGGCGACTTGTGGATGTACGAATACCGCGCGGGAAGATATGATCAGACTTGGCTCGAACACGGGACCGGAGACGCGCGTTGGATCGGCGGTGGCGCGGATTTGGACGCTGACGGGGTAATCGAATTTGCCGTCGCCCGCGCTTATGAAGACGACACTAATCCCTTCAATGGCTTTTGGGAATTGGAGATTTACAGCGCGAGTGCCAATGGGTTTGCCCCCGAATGGGCTGTGCGGATCAACGGCGTGGCGATCACGGGGCCTGGGATCGCCACTGGGGATGTCGATGGGGATGGCCTGTCCGATCTGCTCGTTTGCACGCCCCCCCAGCTCTACGCTTTTCGCGCAGACGCGCCCAATCGCTATCGGCCGTTCTGGCATTCGCCCGTAGGGGTGACGTACCGCCCGCTCATCGCGGATTTGGACGGGGATTTTCACAGCGAAGTGCTTTTTAATTGTGATGGCGCGGTTCACAATTGTGATGGCGCGGTTCACATCGTCGAACGCGATGCCCCTCCGGCCTCGGTCCCCTCCCCGCAGATCATTCGCGCCCGTGCCCTTGGTCCGACCCGCGTTGAACTCAACTGGATGCCCGTGCCCGATGCGTCTGCTTACCAGATCTACCGCGCTGTGGGCAGAGAAGGCGCGCTGGTCAATTTCGATGAAATCCATGACCGCACCGCGTACATCGACGAGTTGCTCACCGAAGGCGAGAACTATCGCTATCAGATCGTCGCTATCGCCGATGCGGACTTGCGCTCGGGCATCGTATCCCTCATCCCCAATGCCCGGCCCGAGGTGGTGCGTTGCGAAACTCTATCGGACGATCAGATCCAGCTCTTCTTTTCCGAAGCCATGAGCGCGGATGCGGCCCGGCCCTCGGCCTATTTGCTCGCCGGGATGGGCCAACCCACCTCCGTCATCTTGGATCGCCAAAATACCCGCGCGGTTCTGTCCTTCCCAACGCGCTTGCCCACGCCGTACACCCTCGCCATTCTCAACGCCTCCGACGCGACCGGCACCCCCCTCGGGCAGACGACCCTCACAGATATCCGCGATCCGAGCCTGCTCGCACGCGCAGACGCAGATGGCAACGGGGTAATCGACTTCCTGGATTTCCTCGCCTTTGCCCGCGCCTTTCAAACCCCCGATCCCACCTTTGATTTCGATGGCGATGGCGTCGTCAATTTCCCGGACTTTCTCACATTCGCCCGTCTCTATGGCCTCAGCGTCAATTCCAAAATCAGTAGTCAGTAGTCAGTGGTCAGTAGTCAGCCCCCGCCCATCCACCGCAATCAGTAGTCAGTAGGTTGTGTTGACATTTACGAGCAAAGCAACTGGCTTGAGCAGTTTATCGAAAAAATCAAGGCATATCGCAGAATATGCTCTCGGTTTGAGAAACTGGAATAGTCGCGCCTTATCGGGACCTACCCCCCTAACCCCCCTTCCTGCGAGGAAGGGGGGAACTGTGAGCGGTTTTGCGAGGGGATTGATGAGGGATTTTTAATCGCTTTATGCCCTCGGTCAACGCCATCAGAGCAACCAGAGCGAGAAGCCATCAAAGGTGCTTTACTCCCCTTTCCTCGTAGGAAAGGGGCCGGGGGATAGGTCCCCTCGGTCAACGCCATCAGAGCAACCAGAGCGAGAAGCCATCAAAGGTGCTTTACTCCCCTTTCCTCGTAGGAAAGGGGCCGGGGGATAGGTCCCCTCGCGCAATGCCATCAGAGCAACCTAAGCCATCAAAGGTGCTTTACTCCCCTTTCCTCGCAGGAAAGGGGCCGGGGGATAGGTCCCCTCGGTCAACGCCATCAGAGCAACCAGAGCGAGAAGCCATCAAAGGACCAAACGCCTTAAATGAGCAAGCAACACATTTGCTAATCTGTAAGTAACGTCGAAAAAATAACCTCATCTCATACACCCAAGAAACTATTTGCATCTCGGCTCGATGCTCCATATACTGTCGCCCCTTCAGACGTGTTCATTCATCCCTTCTCAAAGGAGGCGCGCTCGTGAAAATTGAAGTCACAGTCAACGGAGAGCGTCAACGCCACGATGTCGAACCCCGGATGTTGCTCGTCCACTTCTTGCGCGAAGTCGTCGGCTTGACCGGCACCCATGTAGGCTGCGAAACCAGCTTGTGTGGCGCGTGCAGCGTGATGCTCAATGGCGAGGCCGTCAAAGCGTGTACGGTTTTGGCAGTGCAGGCCCACGGTGCTGAAATCACCACCATTGAGGGGTTGGCTCAAAACGGCGAATTGCACCCCATTCAGGAAGGCTTCTGGGAATGCCACGGCTTGCAGTGCGGTTTTTGCACCCCGGGCATGATCATCGCCGCGCACCAGCTTTTGCAACGCAATCCCAAACCCAGCGAAGCCGATATCCGCCGCGGCATCGAAGGCAATTATTGCCGCTGCACTGGCTATCAACACATCGTCGATGCGGTGCAATACGCCGCAGAGAAAATGACCGCCTAGAGGAGGCCGCCCATGCCAGTTAGCAAAACCGTCGGCGCCCGCATCAAGCGCCGCGAAGACCCCCGATTGATCCAGGGCCTCGCGCACTACGTCGATGACATTAAATTGCCCGATACCTTGCATGTGGCAATTTTGCGAAGCCCTTATGCCCATGCGCGCATCAATGCCATCGACACAGCCGCGGCTCAAAATTTGCCCGGCGTCAAGGCCGTCGTCACCGGCGACGACATCAAAGACACCATCGGCGGGATTCCCTGTGCCGCCACAGATCCCGAGGGCTTTCCCGGGATCAAAGTGCCCCACCATCCGGTGCTCGCCACAGACAAAGTCCGCTTTGTGGGCGAACCCATTGCCGCAGTTGCCGCGACCGATGCGTACATCGCCCGAGACGCCCTCGACCTCATCGAAGTCGATTGCGATCTCCTCGATGCCGTCAACTCCGCAAACGCGGCCTTGGCCGAGGGCGCGCCCGTTCTCCACGAAGATTGGGACGACAACCTGGCGTTCACCTGGCAGATTGCCGGCGGCGACATCGACGCGGCATTTGCCGAAGCCGATCACATCGTCAGCCAGCGCATCGATCACCAACGCCTCGTGCCCAACCCCATGGAAACGCGCGGGGTGCTCGCCCAATACACACGCGGCAAAGACCAACTCACCCTTTGGTCATCCACGCAAATTCCCCACCTCTTGCGAACGCAACTGTCCATCATGCTCGACATGGCCGAAAACCACGTGCGCGTCATCGCCCCGGAAGTGGGCGGCGGGTTTGGATGCAAACTCAATGTGTACGCGGAAGAAGCCCTTATCGGACACCTGGCAAAGCAACTCGATCAACCCGTCAAGTGGATCGAATCCCGGCGCGAAAACTTTTTGCACACCATCCACGGGCGCGACCAAGTCGGGCAGGTCGAACTCGCGGTGAACAGCGACGGCGCGATCCTCGGCCTCAAATACACGGTCACGGCAGATGTGGGCGCGTATTACCAGTTGCTCACCCCGGCCATTCCCACGCTCACGGGCTTGATGCTGTGCGGTTCGTACACCTTTCAAAACGTGCGGATGGACCTCACCGCGGCCTTCACGAACAAAATGGCGACCGACGCGTATCGCGGCGCGGGGCGCCCCGAAGCCACGTACCTCATCGAGCGCATGATCGACATCGTCGCCCACGATCTCGATCTCGATCCCCTAGACGTGCGGCGCAAAAACTTCATCGGCAAAGACGCCTTTCCCCACGAAACCGGAACCGCGCTCGCCTACGACAGCGGCGACTACACCGCGGCCCTCGACCGCGCGCTCAAAATGGCGGACTACGATGTCCTGCGTCAACAACAAGCGGACCTGCGCGCACGGGGCCGGTATCCCGGCATTGGGTTTTCCACGTACGTGGAAATCTGCGGCATGGGGCCTTCGGCTGCAATGCCGGCCGGCGGGTGGGAAAGCAGCACGGTGCGCGTCGATCCCACCGGCAAAGTGACCGTGCTCACGGGCGTGTCCCCTCACGGGCAGGGCCAGGAAACCACCTTTGCCCAACTCGTCGCCGACGGCTTGGGCGTGGATCTCGAGGACATCCGCATCATCCACGGCGACACCGACGCGGTGCAATACGGCATCGGCACATTTGGCAGCCGCGCAACCGCTGTGGGCGGCACGGCCATGGTCCACGCGATGGGCAAAATCAAGGACAAAGTCATCAAAATCGCCGCGCACCTCATGGAGAGCAACCCGCAAGACATCGTGCTCGAAGACGGCAAGTACAGCGTCCACGGCGCGCCCGAATCCGGCCTCAGCCTGGCGGAAATCGCCCAGGTGGCGCACGTCGGGGTCGGCCTGCCGCCCGAAACAGAGCCGGGCCTTGCGGAATCGCACTTTTTTGAACCCCCGAACTTCACCTATCCCTTTGGCACGCACATCGCCGTAGTCGAAGTGGATGCCGACACCGGCGAGGTCGACCTGCAACGCTACATCGCGGTTGACGACTGCGGCAACATCATCAACCCGCTCATCGTGGAAGGTCAGGTCCACGGCGGCATTGCCCAAGGCGTGGGGCAGGCCCTGTACGAAGAAGCCATCTACGACGCAACCGGGCAGATGCTCACCGGGTCATTCATGGACTATGCCCTGCCCAAAGCGCACGACTTCCCGCGCTTTGAACTGGACAACACGGTCACGCCTTCCCCGGTCAATCCCATGGGCGTCAAAGGCGTGGGCGAAGCCGGCACGATTGGCTCTACCCCCGCCATAGCCAACGCGGTCATCGACGCGCTGAAACCCTTTGGCGTGCGGCACATCGACCTGCCCCTGCGCCCTGAAAAACTCTGGAAACTCATGCAGGAGAGAAACGATGACTCCCTTTGATTACCACGCACCCAAAACCCTGCAACGCGCGATGCGCTTGGTGCGGGAACACGGCGACGACGCCAGCGTGATGGCCGGCGGTCACAGCCTGATTCCCCTGATGAAATTGCGCTTTGCCGCGCCTGCGGTCGTCATCGACTTGGGCGGCATTGCCGGCCTGAAGAAAGTGATTGCGGGCAACGAGACCATCGCGATTGGCGCCTTGGCGACGCACTACGTGGTCGAAAGCCATCGCCTGTTGCCGGGCAAATGCGGCTTGTTGCCCGAAACCGCATCGGAAATCGGCGACGTGCAAGTTCGCAACCGGGGCACGGTGGGCGGTAGCATCGCCCATGCGGACCCAGCGGCGGATTGGCCCGCGGCCATGCTCGCCCTCGATGCACAATTCGACATTGCCGGGCCGAGCGGAGAACGCACGTTGCCGGCGGCTGAATTTTTCCTCGGCCTGCTCACCACTGCATTGCGAGCCGGGGAAATCCTCACGCGCATTCGCATCGCCACCCCGGCCGACAACTCGGCCGGCGCGTACATCAAAATGCGGCAATCCGCGTCCGGCTTTGCCCTCGCGGGCGTCGCGGCCCAAGTCGCCCTCGACAGCGCGGGCCGTTGCGCTTCTGTCGCGGTGGGCGTTACCGGCGTGGCCTCGGCTGCCTATCGCGCACGCGCAGTCGAAGACGCGCTTCTCGGCCGCGGGAAAGACGCCATCCCCGAGGCCGCTGCCCATGCCGCCGATAGCGTGGAGGACTTTCAGGAAGACCACCACGCCTCCGCCGATTACCGCGCCCACTTGGCCCGCGTGTTCACACGACGGGCATTGACCCGCGCATTTGAACGGGTCGCTTGAAGGAGGCATCTTGAAATTCACCGGCACACATCCGGTCAGCGCGCCACCCGAGCGCACCTTTGACCTGCTCACCGATCCCGAAGTGCTCGCCCGCTGCATGCCCGGTTGCGAAACGCTCGAGCAAGTGGGCGAGGGCACGTACGCCATCGCGGTCTCCGCGGGCATTGGCCCCATTCGCGGGAAGTACGCGGGCAACGTGGTGCTCTCGGATCTCCATCCCCCAGAACGCTATACCATGTCGGTTGACCTCAAAGGCGCGACCGGATTTGTCAAAGGCCAAGGGCGCGTCTCGCTGACCGCCGAGGGCGAGGGCACAACGGTGACCTTTGACGGCACCGTGCAAATCGGCGGCCCGCTCGCCGCAGTGGGCCAACGCTTGCACGCCAGCGCGGCCCGGTTGATGACCCGCCAACTCTTTTCCGCCATTGACGCCGAAGCGCGCACAGCCGTTTAACAGGCCCATTTCTTTTGGGAATCACCCCATGTCATTTATCGATTGGAACGCATATCCCGCCAACGAAGTCGTGCCCGGCGTGCGTATTCGCACGCCTTATGGCAAAAACCTCATGCTCTCTCGCGTGGAGTTTGACGCGGGCGCGGTTGTGCCGATGCACAGCCATCCGCACGAACAAGGGGGCATCGTGGTCGAGGGCAAAATGAGATTCACCATTGGCGGCGAGACCCGCACGGTGGCATCCGGCGAAGCCTTCCTCATTCCCGCTCATGTGCCCCATCGCGCCGAAGCCATCGACGGCCCGTGCGTCGCCCTCGACATCTTCTCGCCGATCCGCGAGGACTACGTCGCCCTCGCCAACCGCTACATTCCACCCGAAGACGCGCCGTAACGTCTTTCCGCTCACGGACCCCATCTTGCCCATTCCCAACGCCTGTCCGATACCGAAAATCGCGTGCCTCCTGCTGTGCCTCTTCGGGCAACTTTGCACGGTGGGTTCTGCCAGCGAGGTCAGGAAAAAAATCAAAACCCTCGACATCGGCACGTATGTCGAGGGCACGCATTTTGTCGACGGGCAAAAAAGGCGATTTCGGGGCTACGTCAACCGCACGCAGGGATACGCCGTCACCCTCGTCACCCCCCAGTTGCCCCACAGGCAGCGCATCATCTACCAGTCCATAGATCGCCTGCGCGTGAAAAACACGCAAAAAATCGCCGTCCAATTCAACCCCCAAGCGCGTCGGTTTTTGACCCGAACCGGCGTCGCCATCGGTCGCCACGCCGCGATTGGCATGCGGGATACCGACCACGGGTTCGCGGGGATTATCGCCAGCGTCACGGACTCCAGCCTCATCCTCGCAACCACGCACAAACGCGATGAGTACAAAACCCTGACCGCATCGGAACTCGGCCACATGTCGATCAACCTAGGCAGGACATCCCATATCAAAAAGGGCGTCAAAGCCGGGTTTGCCACGGGATTTTGCATCGGCGTCATCTTCTCGTCCTCCGATTTGGACAACAGCGACGAAACCGGGTGGTCAGCCGTCGCCAATATCGTGCTCAATCCCGAGACCGCCGTCTTCTCCTTGATCGGCGCAGGCATCGGCGGCATCATCGGCAAACTCGCCAGCCATGAAACCTGGCAAGCCGTCCCCTTAGACCGCCTCAGCTTCACCCGTCCCCACCCCTCCTTGTCTCTCTCCGCGTCCTATTCCTTTTGATCTCTGAAATCAGGCGAATTTTAGGTCGTGTTGACATTTTATTTTTTGACGTTACGCACAGAGTAGCAACTGTGTTGCTTCTTGCTCATTTAAGGCGTTTGGTCCTACAGCCTCGTTGGTTGCCTTCGATGCCTTCGGCGACCTACTTTTTTCAACAGCAAAAAAAAGTAAGCGAGCGGGGTACAACTGCCCCAGCAGTTCAAAAATGCCGCTCTCAAACGCCGAGAGGCTTGCACAGCGCAAATCGCTTTTGTAATCGCACGACATGAGACAGCCTGCAAAGTGGGTTGCAAGATGGATGTGGGTTGCCAATGGACTTGCGCGCTGTGCGTGATGGCTTGCTCGGAGGGTGTTTTGCGAGGGCACTTATTGTGATGCCTTCTTTGAACTGCGGAACGTCAGTGAATGCGATGAGCGTGGTAGCAAAAGCGAGAAAGCTGAAGGAGCGACTGTTTCATTACAGCCGTTGGGCGAGTTCGAGAAATGTCTTTTTTGCCACTGCGTTTATGCCAATCCGAAAGGGGCCAGGGCCCGCTTTGGTGTAGTGGTTTGCCCGATCCACTTCGTACCCGCCTTCGGGAATGAGCGCGTCTGTGGGCATGTAATTGCGCCCATCCTGGCAATATCCCCAAGCGATGAGATTCGCGTCATTGAGATAGGTTCTGAGCAGGGGCAACCATTCGGCGACGACCTCGTTGCCGAGCCACGCGATAGTGTGGTTCTCGGTCAGCCGAATCAGCCCAATGGCCCAGGGCAAAAAGCGCGCGGGGAGGATGCCCGAGGTCAGACGCTCGACCCAGTACGCGCCGAGATTGCGTTCGAGTTCTGCCTCGCGCTCGGCCAGGGCCTTCCAATGGGCGAGTGGCAAAATCGCGTCCTCATCGCGCGGGGCCAGTGCGAATCCCGATACGCAGTTGAAATCCAACGCCAGTTCTTCACCGCCTGCGGACATCGCCGCGAGGACATCGTCCGCGAGTTGCGCGCCGGTTGCCGCGACATCCCGCGGCGTGGCTTTGCGAAAGGCGTCTGCATCCGCCAAGCGGCGCGGTCGAATATTGCCGGCGAGTCCCTGAATGAATTGCGCGTGCGTGTTCGGGCCGAGGGTTTCGACCAAGCGATTGCGGCAGACCCCCGGAAAATCCGCTGATATGCCATCCCAGGCAAAGCTGTACACCATTACCGGATGGCATCCGTAATTAAAAAGCACGCAACGGCCGTCTTCTGCGGCGAGGTGCATGACCCAAAGATCGCGGTTGATATAGCCCTCCGGATTCGGCCTCATCCCCATCCTGCCATCGGCATTTCGCCTCCGCCTGTTGATCCCAATATCAGATGTGCCGCGATGCACGCGAACCGCAACCGGGCGCATGTTCTCGATAGCTAGGCGCACCATTTTCACCGTGCGATACAACAGGCTGTTTTCATACGCCTCGAGTGCTTCGGGTTTGCGCTCGGTCGTCGCATAGCCCTCAAATCCAGACATGGGGCCGCTGTGCGTATGCGAAAAATTGACGACGATAGCCTCAAAGGGAATCCCGGTCATCGCGGCCAGTTCACAGCGCAAGCGACTCGTGGCGTGCCACGTCATGCCGATCATGTCTATCGAGATCCAAACCGCGCGATAGCCTTTTTGATCTTCGATCACAACCGCTTGCGCGATCAGGGGATCGAGCACCTCCGCGCCCGGCGAAAACCGCGGCCCTCGCCCGCCCATGGGAAGGCCCAAGGCCGGCGTTGAATCAAATTGCGCCCAACCTGCTTTTGCATCAGACATTGTGAACCTCGCTTTGCACCTCGTCAGAACGGGACATTCTGATCGTCCAAAAATATCACCTTGCGGGGAATCGTTTCCCGCGTCGATTCCGCATCCTTTTTGCTACCAAAAAAGCCGTGCGAGCAGTATAATGACTCATCCGTTGACGATCAACCTCCATTTTCGGTCGAAAGGTGCGAATCACCGACCACTGAATCCATGAGCGATAACCACTTGACAAGCGCACCGCCGGATTATTCGCGCATTCCCAGCGTGGATCGGGTGCTCAAAGACCGAGCGGTTCAAAAATTGTCTGCGCGTTTCGGAACACCCGTTTTGACCGCTGTTGTTCGGCAGGCTATCGACCGCGTGCGGGAGGCGATGCGCGAAGGCGACGTTGTGGGCGCGTCTCGAGACGAGTTGATCGAACAAATCGTCGCGCAGGTGCAGGCCCGATTGACCGAGCGACTCGCGCCGAATCTCAAGCGCGTCATCAATGCGACGGGGATCATTTTGCACACGAATTTGGGCCGCGCGCCGTTGCCCGAAGTTGCCGTGAAACAGATCGCCGATATCGCGGGGTATTACAGCAATTTGGAATTGGACTTGGATTCTGGACGACGCGGGTCGCGTACGGCGCTTGTGGAAGACCTGCTGTGCGAATTGACCGGCGCGGAAGCCGCCGCGGTTGTCAACAACAATGCCGCGGCTGTTTTGCTGACCTTGAACACCTTGTCGCAGGGCAAAGAGGCCATTGTCTCGCGCGGGCAACTGGTCGAAATTGGCGGGTCGTTTCGCATTCCCGATATCATGGCGCGAAGCGGCGCGCGCCTCGTCGAGGTGGGAACGACCAACCGCACGTATTTGCGCGATTACGAAGAGGCGATAACGGAAAATACGGGCTTGTTGCTGGCGGTGCATCCGAGCAATTACAAGGTGGTGGGGTTTCGCGCGGAAGTCGCCCCCGCAGAACTGGCGGCGTTGGGACGGCAATACGGCGTGCCCGTGGCGCACGATTTGGGCGGCGGGGTGCTACTCGATCTGCGCGATTACGGGTTGCCCTGCGAACCGCTGGTCTCCGACAGCATTGCCGCGGGCGTGGATGTGGTGATGTTCAGCGGGGATAAAGTTCTCGGCGGGCCGCAATGCGGGATTGTGGTGGGCAAGCGGGCGGTTGTCGAGCAAATTCGGGAAAATCCCCTGATGCGCGCCCTGCGCTGCGGCAAGTTGACGTATGCCGCGCTAGAACCCACGTTGAGGTTGTTCTCCAATCCCGAGGCATTGGTTCGGGCGCATCCCACCTGGCGCATGTTGACGGAATCCGTGACGACACTGGAACGACGCGCGCGGCGGTTGTTGCGGGCTATCGGCGATCTCGACGGCTTTGCGTGTGAGGCGGTCGCATCCCAGGCACAAACCGGGAGCGGGGCCTTGCCTGCGGAGAATATCCCGAGCGTTGCCGTCGCCATCTCGGGCGGCGATATTTTGACGCTGTCCGTTGCGTTGCGCCGCCATGACCCGCCCGTGGTCGGCTATGTGCGCGACAATCGGTTGGTGTTGGACGTGCGTACCCTAAGCGATGACGAGGTGGACATGGTGGGCGATGCTATCCAAAAAGGAGCGCGAGGCCGATGGCGCATGTGATTGTCGGAACAGCCGGCCATATCGATCACGGCAAGACCGCATTGGTCAAGGCCCTGACGGGCATTGAAACAGATACGCTGCCCGAAGAGCGGGACCGCGGCGTGACGATTGATATTGGCTTTGCGTACTGGAAAGACGATGTGACGATCATCGACGTGCCGGGGCACGAGCGGTTTGTCAAAAACATGGTGACGGGCGTGTGTACGGTCGATCTCGCCCTGTTTGTGGTGGCTGCGGACGATGGCGTGATGCCGCAAACGCGCGAGCATCTGGGCATTTTGAATCTGCTCGGCGTGCCCCGCGGCATTGTGGCCCTGACCAAGATCGATCTGGTAGAAGGCGATTGGTTGGAATTAGTCGAGGAAGAATTGCAAGAGGTGTTTGCGGGCACATTTTTGGAAGGCGCGCCCATCGTGCGCGTGTCGTCAACGAGCGGGGAGGGGATCGACGCCTTGCGCGCGCTGATCGAGGAAGAGATCGCAACGATTGAAGCGCGGGCGGACCGAGGCGTGTTTCGCTTGCCCATAGACCGCGCATTTTCCGTGCAGGGCTTTGGCACAGTGGTCACGGGCACGGTGATTTCTGGGGCGGTGCAGGTGCGCGACGAACTGGTCCTGTTGCCCGCGGGCAAAAATGTGCGCGTGCGCGGGGTGCAAATCCATGGGCGAGACGTGGAGGTGGCGCGGGTGGGCGCGCGGGCAGCCATCAATTTGAGCGGGGTTGTCGTGGATGAGGTCGCCCGCGGGGACCTGCTCGTCCAGCCGGGCTATTTCGAGACCACGTATATGATCGACGCCCGCTTGCACCTCTTGCCCGATGCGGCCGTAGAGGTGACGAATCGCACGCGCGTGCATTTGCTCATGGGGCCGCGAGATGTGTTGGCCCGCGTGGTGTTGCTCGAAGGCGAGGTTTTGCTGCCGGGGGATTCCCAACTCGTGCAACTGCGCTTGGAAGAACCCGGCGTTGCGGCCCGAGGCGACCGGTTTGTGATCAGGCGGTACTCCCCAGTGCAGACCCTAGGCGGGGGCGTGGTGCTAGATCCGCAACCGGTGAAGCACAGGCGGTTTCGGCAGGATGTCGTCGAGATGTTGCGAGAATTAGAGCAAGACGATCCTAGGCGGGTTTTGCTGACGCGCTTGAGGGCCGCGCGCTTGCAACCGCGCACGGCATTGCAACTCGCGTCTGAGATGGCGCAGTCCGCGACCGAGATCGAAGGCCAACTCGAGGCGTGCGTGGCAGCGGGCGATGCGATCAGTTACGTGCAGGCGGGCAACACGCGCTATGTCCACGCGACTTGCTGGCGGGATTTGCTGGATGGTATCGGCGATGCGATGCGGGTTTTTCACGAGGCCCATCCGCTCAGGCCGGGCGCGCGGCGCGATGAGCTCCGCGCAGGGGTGACGGGTGCTCCGACTGGCGATTTGTTTGCACACGGGGTTGAATATCTCATTCGCACGGGCGTGCTCAAAAGCGATCACGCGCTGATTGCCTTGCGCGATTACGAAATTGCATTGACCGCAGCGCAAGAAGCCCTGCGCGATGAGATCGCACGCCTGTTGCGAGCAGGCGGCACGACGCCCGAGGATTTGAGGGGATTGCCCGAGGCGGTCGATGCCAGCGCGAAGGCCGTGCAAGCGGTGGTTTCGGCCATGCAGGCGATGGGACAGGTGGTGCGCTTGGACGATACCCTGTTGTTCCATCCCAAGGTGATAGAAGATGTGACGCAACAATTGGTCGATTACCTAAAAAAAAATGCCGAGATCGATGTCTCGACATTTCGCAACTTGATCGCCACCACGCGCAAATTCGCCGTGCCCCTGCTGAATTATTTCGACACCCAAGGCATCACCATCCGACAAGGCGACGTGCGGGTGTTGAACAGATGAAACTTTCCGTTGCCCTATCTGCTCCTTATCGAGCACCTAACCGCCGACTCGCTTCGGCCTGCACGCCATTTTGCAACCAGTCAATCGGCTTTTCGTCATCTCGCGTTGGATCGACCCACACAACTTGTCGCAATTCGCGCACAGCAACCGCCGCATCTCCAAACGCCCTGCGTGCGCTTTCATCCCGTGAAGTGACCAGTTGATCAGTTGCAACCGCCGCTTCAATGAGATGGATATCTTTGGCAACGACCGCCTTTTGATCCCGCGTTACAACCCCATCAATTCTTGCGCGCAACTGTTCATCGCGTTCGCCCTCAATGGAAGCAACGCGCCGGCGGCCCCACATTCGCGTTTGCCATTTGCGCGAATATTTGGACATGTGGCGATGCCATTCTTCTCGTATCGCCTGTGTCATCACAACGCGATGTCCCACATTCAACACCGCCTCCAAAAACTTTCGACACGCACTTGAAGTCGGTTTCTCCGATTCACCGGCAGACCGTACAACATCTGCGTCAATCACCAATCGCCGAGGCCGTTTTGCCATTATTTGCTCCGCCCTTCCACGGCATCCAAATACGCGCCTTCAGCCATCAACTCGATATCGCCGAAATCCTCGGCCCAATCCCCAAAAGCGCCGTTCTCATCCAAATCCGCACTTTGAATTGACGTCATTCCGTTCTCATCGCTACGCGAAAACCAATGTAATTTCACCAACTCGGGATCGAGATTCCCCTCTGCCACCAATGTCTGCACCATGAGCAACAACAACGCGCTGTGCGTCTCCACGACCAACCTTACGCCGCGCCGTGCTGTTTCCGCCAAAATTTCCGCCAGTGCATATTGCGCTTTCGGGTGCAAATGCAGTTCCGGTTGCTCGAGATACACGAGTTGCTCCGGTCCGGCAATGAGAAGCGCGACGAGCACGGGCAACACTTGCGACACGCCAAAGCCAACATCGGCGATATTCACGAGATCGCCAGCCGATGTTGGTTGCGGAAGTCTGCCAACCTGCAACTCAATTTGTGTGTAATCGACAGCCTTTGTGGCAATTTTCCCTGTTAGGCCGAGGGCGACAAGCATCTCCTCGAGCTGATTGAGACGGGCGTCATTTCCTGCTTGCCAGCGTGCAACAACACTCGCGACATAATTTTCAAATGTGCCGGGGAAATCAGGGCCTGTCGCCGTCGTTTTGTAAACGCGCTCCGGATTGCCGCGCAATCCGGGGACGTGAATTATGCTACGTATGAGTGGATCATATCTATCGGTGGCATGACGCATGCTACGTATGAGTAGATCATATATAGGAAGTCGAAAGAAATTGGTTGCATCTCGTGGTACTGATGCAATATCCATAACGACCTCGAGAAAACACCGATTTCTCACAACCTTAAACTCCCATCCTTTAGGCCATTTTATTTTTTTTGCAAATTTTTTTGCAAACCATGTTGAGAAAGCCTTTTTTATCTTTTTTGAACTTAGATTTGGTCTCAAATGAATCGGAAGTGCGTCTTTTTTATCTTTTATGACCATATCTGTGATTTCAAGCACGCGCTCCTCGATAAGAGAAAACACAACTTTAAGCGTCGTATCTTTCGCCTGTTCTATTTCGACGCTAAATGCTTGACGATGGGCGTTTTTCTGAATATGCGAAATGAATTGGTCAACGGACGTAAATTTGGCATTTGGACCATCCAGCAAAAGGGGGCCGGGATCATAACTCGCTTCGAGCGTCTGCTTCATCAGCAACAGGGGTTGCATCATACTCGACTTGCCAGAACTGTTCGCTCCTGCCAAAATCGTGAGCGGGCGAATCTCAATCCGACTTTCTCGGTCAAGCGACTTGAAGTCCTGCACGGAAATCGCCGTGATGCCTTCTCGTTTTGACGTGCGTCGTTTTGCCATCTTTCCATTCCTTTGCGTTATCATCCCCTTGGTGTAAGCAGATCGGAAACACTAAGGGATGTGTCTAGGGATCAACCATTGTCGTTAGGTGTATTATCGCTTTTGTCAGGAGCGTTGTGGCATGACTGATCCGAGTCGCTCAATTCGCTCGAGCCACGCCTTAAAGTGGGGACATTTGGATCGGATGTTCTCCAAGCCAATCCGTTCGGCCGCGTGTGGTCCCACTGTTGTTTTCAAATCTTCATATTCGGGAAGTTTGGCGATGATTCTCTTTGATGGCGCCGTATGTTGCCCGTCGTCAATGCGTTCCGGGTACTGAATGTTTTCGGTGCTCTGCAAAGCGGAGATTTGAGAATCTGCATTGGAAAAAAAGAAAGCGAACTGGGATACATCACAAAACAAATAAGCCTCAAATTCATGCAACTGGATAAACGGGATGAAGCGGCAGTCGCCGGTCTCATTAAGCCACGCCGCTCTCTCAAATCGTATGAAATCGACTCAATCGCATACGATTAAGTTGACGCTTCATCGGGTCAGCGTCCAAGCACTTACAGCCTCTTGTCCGTCTTACAACGCCTCCACGTCCGTTTTTTACTTGCTCGGCAGAGCTTGCCGCCCAAGTGATAGTTGGTTGTAACCATCTATTCCTGTGGATTTTACGCTGGCAGGAGATTTTAGGCTTACCGCTTGGTTATCGCCGTCGTAAGCGTTCCTTCGCCAGCAACCGCATATCCCGCTTCACTTGTCAAAGAACAAGAACACCAAAAAAACCGCCGATGGTTGTCAACAAAGCAAGGCTTTGCCACCGGCGGAATCAAACAAATACAAAAATGGCCTTGCTTTTGTTGACACGACTTAGGCGGATACAACCGACAAAAGGTTTCATTTTTGTCAAACTTCTTCGATAGTCAACGATTCTATCCGATAGTCAACGATTTTACCGCACAGTTATTTACCCTTTCGAGAGCAGCCACGCGCTGATACGGGTCATGGCGCAGTTTTTCAACTTCTTCACTGCCGGGGAATTTCGCATGGAGGGCGTAAAGGTCAATCATCGTGGTAAAAAACACGTCATTCCCCGACTCCTGATTGAGAAAGCGGTTGATGTCGTTCTGCATCGCCCTGAAATTTCTCCCACCTCCGCGATGAACTTTGCCCTTTTTTCGGGCGTGTGCAATCAAAACCGGGTTGTGCATATAGACTCCAAAATTTGCCAAATGCGGTTTCAAGACCGTATTGGCAAACGTTTGTTCCGTTGAACCTTCTGCAAAAAGATAGAGCCGAGCCATCAGTGCGGCCCCCCACCGATGATGTTTTTTTCCCAAATTTCCCCGACCGAATAGTCTTCCAGCCAAGCGTCGAGCTTTTCGGCATCCGGCCTGCGAACCTCCGTAGCCTCGTTATTTCGTTCGACAATCACGATATCCTCTATCTCAAAAGCATCGAGAAACGCGCTGGACTGCGTGCTGACGAGAACCTGCGTGTGGTGGCTTGCTGCGCGAAACAGCGAAGCGATCACTTGGAGCGCGTAGGGGTGTAATCCGAGTTCCGGCTCATCCACCACAATCAGGTTGAGACGATTTTTTTCGGGTAGCAACAGCAGCGAAATCAGGCATATCGCCCACAGGGTACCGTCTGAGAATTGATGGGGCCCAAAAATGAGGTCGGACTCGCGATGGCGCCAGTTGAGAATGATGTCTCTGGAATGGGTCGGCTCGAGATCAAAATCCTCAAAGAACGGTGCCACCTGTTGAATTGTCCTCACGATCCGGCGATACGCTATTTCCTCGCTGGACTTTAACGCATACAATACCGCCGCCAGATTCGCCGCATCGGGCATAAGCCATCGGTTGTCACCCACGTAACAATACTGCCGAACTCTCGCAGTCGGCGATGTATCGTGGAAGTGATAGACGCGGCAATAGCCCAGCAGATGCCAGACCGCTTGTGCCACTGATTCGCCTCCTGTTGCCGTGGCTCTAATCCGCGTTTCCCAATGACCCCCCCCCAATGGTACGACCTTTGGTGTCGGAGAGTCTATTGTCTGATAAGAGAGTATTTCTTCAGCGAAAAACAGAGAATCACCGGAAGCGTGACGCAGCAGTATCTGGTAGGTGTCCGTTCCATTTTCGACTTCAAACGCCATTTTTGCTTCCAATTGAGGGGTTATTTTGGGGCCAAAATACAGATTGCCTGTCGCCCGCCCCGTCGCACCAATATATTGCTGAAGCCGTTCACCCATCAATTCGTTCACCAAGTTAAAAAAAGCAATGAGATTGCTCTTACCTGCTCCGTTAGCACCGATCAAGACGTTGAGTGGTCGGAGTTCTAGTGCCATCTCTTTGATGGATCGGAAACCCTTGATTTCGATATGCTTCAGTCTCGACATCTCGCTTTCTCCTTAAGGCGCGGCATAGGAGTGCTAAAAAAACGCGCCTAATTTGATGTTTTGCTCGGGGTCGCTGGCGATTTTTGGATATTCGGTTACGAGGGCTTCAAACGCCACGATGGGCGTCACAATCGGTGCGCCCGTCAGTTTTCCCTCTGTGAGCAATCGCCAACAGGTGGCGTAAATGCGCTTTTCGTCCCATCGGGGGTGTTCCCGGTTCGGCTCGCTACACGCTCGTGAAAAAATGAGATTGGGACGATTGAAATGCGCTTCTGCGCCGAAATCCAACCCGATGCCATAAGGCGGAGGCGCGGCGCCAGCCACCACATTGCCGCCAAACGCCACCCCGCGCACAGCGGCTTGCAGGGCATGCACATTGCCGCTGTATTCTATCGCCACATCCACTCCTCTATTTGCCGTTGCCCTTTTGATTTTCACGCCTGCGTCACAGGCTGTCGGATCGAGGATCAGATCCGCGCCGCAGGTTTGGGCCGCCCGGCGGCGGTTTGGCAGGGGATCGACCGCGATTATCGGATACGCGCCGGAGAGTTTGGCGATCTGCACCACCATCAAGCCAATCGCGCCCATGCCAAATACGGCGACCGCGTCGCCGATCCGCACCTGTCCATCCCTGACCGCGCCCATCGCAAAATCCGCTGGATCCAAACACACTGCGGACTGCCAAGCGAATCCTTGCGGCATCTTCCAGCATCGCGTTGCCGAGACCACATGGACTTCTCGAAACGGGCCGTAACCCAACACCTCATCGCCTTCTGCGAATCCTTCCACATCCGCACCGACTGCTGTCACGGCCCCCACGAACATATTGCCCACGCGAGACGCCCGCCCCGTGCCTTTGCCCGCGTCTGGGAACACTTGAAGCTCTGCGTCATACGGCCCCCGTTTCCCGCTATACCCCTTCACCCCGGACATCTCGGTTCCGTGCTTGGCCGCGGCGTACAGACTCTGCACCCGCATCTCTCCTTCTCCAACCTCTGCCACCTCGTATTCTCGCAAGGCCATCTCTTCCGACGACAGGGCGATCAGTTCCCGTGGCATGGCATCCTCCAAAAAATCACTGGACTCCGGCGTCAGTTACGCCTGCGCTGGAGTAACGAAAAAAGGTGAGAGGTGAGAGGCAAGACGGGAGAAGACCTACACTCACTGCTCGCCTTTGAACGGGCTATCGCCAGTTGTACCCCGCTCGTGGCTAAAATCCCATCTTACATCTTGTATCTTGGCGCAGACACAGGCGTAGCCTACAACGAAGCGCGTAACGGGCCGGGGGGGTAGGTATAGATCAAACATCTTCCAAACCCAAGCCGGTCAAATCGGCGATGTGCCCTGCTTGCTCGGCCTCGTACAATCGCCAGATCACGCGCAAGCCCTGCAAACTGCTCTTGCCATCTGTCAGCGGTTGTCGCCCGGTTTCGATGCAGTCGAGAAAATGGGCCATCTCGTTTTCCGTGTGTTTGCCGCGCTCGGCTTCGAGCAACACGGTTTCGTCGCCGCGCATGATATGCACGAGTTTGCCGCCCGAGAGATCGGCTTCGAGCAACCCCTCGGTGCAATGCGCGTGAATCGCGTAGCGCAAGCGCGTGCCCCGAGCGCCCCATGTGCCAAAGTGGTAGCCCAAGCGGCCATTTTCAAATTCCATCGTCACATTGCTCGTGCCTTCGCGCTCCATCCAAGGCGTGCCGAAATTCGTGCCCATGTGCGTGCCGCGCACGGGTCGGCCCAAAAAATAGAGCAACAAGTCGATATAGTGACACCCGTGGCTGAACAACTGCCCGCCGCCCAACCGCTCTTTGCTCGATGCCCAATGGTCCGGGGGATAGCGCGTGAGTTGTTCGGTCCAAATCGACACCTGAAACACATCGCCATACGCCTGGGCGTCCAACAGGGCTTTCAAGCGTTGTACCAAGGGATGAAAGCGCATGCAGTACGCGATCATCAGCACTTTGCCCGATTTTTCCGCGGCTTCTATCAGTTCCTTGCACGCCACTTCGTAATTGGCCATGGGTTTTTCGAGCAAGACGTGAACGCCCGCATCGAGGCACGCTTGCCCCACGGAAAAGTGCAAGTGATGGGGCAACGCGAGCAATACCGCGTCAACCGATCCCAAAATCTCGCGGTAATCCGTGGCCGCGATGGCGTCGGGAAAGTGTCGTGCGATGCCCTCTGCGCGTTCTTTCACCACATCGACAGCAGCGGCCAATGAGACGCGGTGGCGCAAGGTGTGAAACCGCCGCATGTGCGCGCCTCCCATGCCCCCACATCCGATCATGCCCAGTTTGATCATGTGCCCTTCTCCTTATGGCAGGTTCAGTATTTTGTGAATGCGACACGACAACCGCCAGTTGGGATGCCGAGTCAAAATGTCCAATGCCTTGCGAATATATTGGGGCTCACTCGACTCTGGCTGCAAGTAGATGTATTGTGCGCGGCGTTCATCGACCACGTCCTCGCGGAATGCCTGGCCCACCACGTATTTGAGTTCGGTGATGCGCGTCAGGCCGGCGGCGATTTTTCTGCGTTTGGGCGATACTGTCCAGTGTTCGATGAGATCGCACAAGACCGGGTCCGGATCAACCGTGCCATTCGTTTCGATGTGCAACCGATACCCGGCCTGCACCAATGCCCGGCAAAGCAACGCGATATTTTGCCCCAGGGGTTCGCCCCCGGTCAAACACACCCACGTCGCCGAGTGCCGCTCGACCGTTGCGACGATCTGCGCGATAGTCATTTCCCGAAAGGTATCGAACTCGGTATCGCAGAAAAAGCAGCGCAAATTACACCGCGCCAGGCGCACAAATGTCGTGGGTTGCCCCACGCGCAGGCCCTCGCCTTCGATGGAATAAAAAATTTCATTGACCTGCAAGACATTGCCATCGCCGCGCCAAACGGGCATTTGGTCTTTGGATGCAGGAGGAATCATGGTCAAACCTTTGTTCCACTATGAGTAGCATCAGCATAGGGCATCGCGCCTTTGCGTATGTGTTAGGAGCGATGGGCTTAATATATCGCAATTTGCAAGCACGGCATAGCCGAATCTGCGGAATGGTGTACAACTGCAACATCAACGCTCTTTGCCTTGCCCCATCGCCATTCCGGCGCACGCGCAAGCACGGGCATAGCCAATGTCGGCACGCACCCTTGGATTTTCCCTCGCCCGATAAAAAACACTTGACATATCATTTCATAACGCCTAATTTCCCACAACTTAACTGAATTCAATTAAAAGGGACGATTGCCTCCGTGCTCGCCCAAAGATACAAGATGCCATCAACTACCAGTCTCCACCCATCCCCAAAGGTGATCTGTTCTGCTGACCACTGACCACTGACCACTGACCACTGACCACTGACCACTGACCACTGACCACTGACCACTGACCACTGACCACTGACCACTGACCACTGACCACTGACCACTGACCACTGACCACTGACCACCTTCTCCCCATCGTTCCCCCGCCAATCTCCACCAACATCATCTCGACCGAATTTTGAGGAACGATGCATGCCTGAACAAACCCCTCCCTTTATTTTTCAAACGCCCACGGGCATTTTGAGTGGGCGCGACCGAGGCGAAGCATTGCTCAATCAGCTCATGGCATTCATGCAAACAGCCGATGACGATGCGGTTACGCCGCTCGACTTTGCCAACGTCTCGTTCATCGACATTTCCTGTGCCGACGAATTGCTCTCCAAACTCCTCATGCGAATCGGCAGTGGCGAACTCGGGCATCGCTTTGCCTTTATTCAAAACGCCAATGATTCCGTGCGCGAAACCTTCGAGGCCGTGCTCACGTTGCGGAACTTGGCCGCGCTTTTCAAAGACGACGATGGCGACATTCAGGTGATCGGCGTGCTCAAAACGCCCATTCGAGAAGCCCTGGACGTGGTGCTGACCCGCAAGAAAGGGACGTCGTCCGAGTTCGCCCACGCCTTGAGGAAAAACATCAATATCGCGTGCAACCGGCTCAACGCCCTTCAAAAGATGGGCCTCGTGTGCCGCGTGCGCGACGGCAGCGTGGCCGGCGGTGGCCGGCAATTTTTTTACGAATCAATCGTGTAGAGCGATTAAACTTACGTCGTGCTCGTGCGTGTACGGCGACGGGGTGCCTGACCGCTTGATGGGCGGCGGTGCGGACTGACCACTGACAACTGATAGCAGTCAGTGGTCAGTCCCCACCTGACCCTACCGCCCAAGTAGTCAGTAGTCAGTCCCCGCCCGCTCCCCACCGCTATGTTCGTTAGAATTAGTCAACTGACAACTGACAACTGACAGCAGTCAGTGGTCAGTCCCCACCTGACCCTACCGCCCAAGTAGTCAGTAGTCAGTCCCCGCCCGCTCCCCACCGCTATGTTCGTTAGAATTGGTCAACTGACAACTGACAACTGACAACTGACAACTGACAACTGACAACTGACAACTGACAACTGACAACTGACAACTGACAACTGACAACTGACAACTGACAACTGACAACTGACAACTGACAACTGACAACTGACAACTGACAACTGACAACTGACAACTGGAGTTTCCCATGCTCAACTACGGTGTGCTCAAACGCCAGATCGACCAGATGGCTGTCGATGCCCGAACCATGCAAGACGATTTTTTTGCGCGCATTGAGTTGGCGTGTTCCGAAATGGACCGCTGGGAAGATGCGTGGGAAAGTCTGAGCGTTAAAATTGCGCGCAGCCGCACGTCTTGGCTGGTGGCCCAACCGGGCGGGCCGATTACCGAGACGTGTCCAAAGCCGGACCGGCCCAAGGAACTCACTGTCATCGCCGCGGATGGGTCGCAGATTTTCCCGGATCGGCACGAGGTCGGCAACTGTTTTCTCATCAATATCGGCTATGTCGTCATTCACTACGGCAGCGGGGAGCGGCCCGTGTTGAGCAGTGAACCCACGCTGTTTTACGATGAGGACGATCTCTACCAAGAGTGGGCGGGCAAGCGCAGTGCCATCACCCGCGACGTGGTGGGAATGCGGCGCAATACAATGGAATTGGAAAAGGTCGTGGCCCTGGCCGATCAGGCGCACGCAGAGGGGCGAACCCTCGCCGGGCTGACAGATGGTACCTTGATTTTGTGGATGCTCGAGGGCAAACCCTACGATTTTCGCCGCGAAACCCTCAAGACCACGCTCGCCAGTTTGGAGCGATTGCGCGCATTGCGCGTGCCCATTGCGGGGTATATTTCCGATCCCGGCAGTGCGGATGTGCTCAATGCCCTGCGCGTGGGCCTGTGTCCTGAACAGCCGCCCAACTGCGACCGGTGCCCGTGGAAAGCCGCCGAAGCGCAACACGGTCTCAATCTCGATGCCAATGCCGAACCGCCCGCAACCATTCCCTGCGAACCCATCGCCGGCGTGACCGACGATATGCTGTACGCCCGCAAACTCAAGCGCGGCGAGCGCAGTGGGGTGTACCGAAGCGCGTCCAAAATCCTCGACGACTACGGCCCCCACCACATCTGCTTTTTTTACGTTCACACGGGTTGGGAGATCGGCCGCGTGGAAATCCCCGAATGGGTGGCCCGCGACCGCGAGTTGCTCGACCTCGTCCACGCCACCATTGTCGATCAAGTCGAGAAAGGGCGGGGCTATCCCGTGGTCTTGTCCGAATCTCACGAGCGCGCCATCGTGCGCGGCGCCGACCGCGATATCTTCTTCAAGTTCCTAAAAGATGCCTTTGTCAAAAACGACGTCAAAATCGAACAGTCGCTCAAACAACTCAAAAAAATAGCCGCGGCGGTATGAGTGAGACACGAAAACAAGAAATGGCAAAATTGGTCAGAAAGGAAAGCGATAAGATGGCAGAATTTGTGAAATCATGGCGAGACACCATTAAGCAGGGCGATTGCATTTCGCTCATGTCCGACATGCCAGCGGCGTGCATCGACCTGATCATCACAGATCCGCCATTCGCCATTGACTTTCAAGCGACGCGCAACAACTACAATCGAAAGGGCGACCAGGTGCTTCCAGGTTACAATGAGATAGAAAGCCGCGATTACCTCGCGTTCACACAGGCTTGGCTTAAACAGGCGACGCGGGTGCTCAAAGCGTCCGGGAGCATGTATATCTTCTCGGGATGGAATCACCTGAAAGACTTGCTGATCGCCATTGATCGGTGCGCGCTCACAACGGTTAATCACCTGATCTGGAAATATCAGTTTGGCGTCGTCACAAAGCGGAAGTATGTCACCTCGCATTATCATTGCCTCTTTGTCTGTAAAGACGATCAGAAGCGGCAATTCTATCCTTTCTCTCGCTTTGATAAGGATGCAAAAACAGAAACCGGGGGCACTGCACATTACAGGGACAAAGAGGATGTCTGGGACATCAAGCGGGAGTATTGGAATGGCGCGGTGAAAACGCCGACAAAATTACCCGCTGCGCTCATCGAGAAAATCCTCGACTACTCCAGCAAAAAGGGCGATGTGGTTTTGGATCCCTTTTTAGGTTCGGGGCAAGTCGCCGTCGTCAGCAAGATGAAAGGGCGGCACTATGTCGGTTTTGAAATTATCCCGTCGTATTATGAGTTCGCCCTGAATCGGATTCGGTCGGGGAAGTATTTCATTCGGCTCGCAGACGAAGACGCGCCAACTTTGGAACTGTTCGGCGAGGAGTAAGAAATGGCAACGATGGAAGAAGGGTTTTTTGTCGAGGACTGCGTGGCGTTTATGTCGCGTATGGATGAGGCGTCCATAGACTTGACCGTGACCTCGCCGCCTGATGTCGTATTTTTTTAACGAATCATCGCCTACGTTTCGCCACCGATGTAGCGTAAGGAGAACACCATGAAAGAAAAAATTGCGGTTTCACCTGTCGATGAAATATCGGTACCCACTTTATTTGGTCTCGATGAGGTGCGTCACGCCCTTTCGCGTAAAGAGCGGTTTTTGCACGCGCTAAAAAGCAATGGGAAGCAGGACTACAAACGCTATCTCGGATCGCCCCTGCGCTATGCCGGCGGGAAAAGCCTCGCGGTGGGGTATGTCGTAGCGCGTTTGCCGAAGGGATTGATTCGATTGGTGTCGCCATTCTTAGGCGGCGGTTCGGTCGAAGTGGCATGCGCCAAAGAGTTGGGTATAGAAGTCGTGGCTTATGATGTATTCGACATCTTATGCGCGTACTGGGACATTCAGTTGAGAGAGAGGGACGCGCTCTACAATCGCTTGGAACGGTTTTCGCCCGACCGCGCCACGTTCAAAAAAGTCAAGGACAAACTCGTCTCCCATTGGAAGGACGGGGAAAAGCTCGATCCCTGCGATCTCGCGGCACACTATTATTTTAATTCCAACACATCTTATGGCCCGCATTTTCTCGGCTGGCCTTCGGATATCTATCTCAATGAAACTCGCTATGCGAGGATGCTCGAAAAGGTGAAGTGCTTTCACGCAAACAGCATGTCCGTGCAATGCGCGAGTTTTGAGGATTCAATTCCCGCGCATAGAAGCGATTTTTTGTATTGCGATCCGCCTTATTATCTCGAAGATGGAAAAACCTTTGTCGGCATGTATCCGCACCGCAACTTCCCGATCCATCACGTTGGCTTTCCGCACGAAAAACTCCGAGACTTACTCCTCTCACATCAGGGCGGATTCATCTTGTCCTACAACGACTGTGACACCATCCGCAACTGGTATTCGGATTTTCATATCGAAACCCCGCAATGGCAGTACACATTTGGTCAGGGCGATACGAGAATCGGAAAAAATCGCACGAAAAATAACAAAGGCTCGCATGTCAAAAAATCACACGAGTTGTTAATTCGGAGAACTCGAAATGCGAAATGACAGTCCCCAACACTATCGGGAAGTGCGTTTTAACATCAACAAAATACCCGTTATGGAACTCTTGTTGGACAATATCCAAGAAAGACGGAATTGCAATGAAACGATCCTTGTCTATGGCAGTGCGATCAAAACTTTTGGCAACTGGTAACTCGACGCGGAAAGGTTGCCGCAATCGCCAGAGTCGCAATGTGAACTCTGGACGCGAGGAAACAAAATGGCGAAAATGATGGAAGAAGGAATTTTTGTCGAGGACTGCGTGGCGTTTATGTCGCGTATGGATGAGGCGTCCATCGACTTGACCGTGACCTCGCCGCCTTACGATAATTTGCGAAATTACAAGGGCTACTCGTTTGACTTTGAGAATATCGCAACGCAGCTATTCAGGGTGACAAAACAGGGCGGGGTCGTCGTCTGGGTCGTTGGGGACAAGATCAATGGCGGGCGAACCCTCACCAGTTTTCGGCAGGGCTTGTTCTTTCAGGACATCGGTTTTCAGATGCACGATGTCATGATCTACCAAAAGAAGAACACGCCGTTTATGCGGAGCAATGCGTACACGAATTGCTATGAGTTTATGTTTGTGTTGTCGCGGGGCAAACCGACTACGTTTAATCCCATAAAAGTGAAAACGGTCAGACACGGCATGGAGATGCTGACGCACAACAAGGGCGCGGATGGGGTGAACAAGAAGGTGCTCAAGGAACTGAAAAAGGAAAAGACCCGCACAAATATCTGGCCTTACGCGGTCGGCTATGGCGGCACGACAACCGACAAAATCGCGTTTGGACACCCCGCGGTTTTTCCCGAAAAGTTGGCGGAAGACCACATCTTGTCCTGGACAAATGCCGGCGACCTCGTCTTCGATCCCATGTGTGGCAGTGGCACGACCGGCAAAATGGCTCTCAAGCACAATCGCAGATTCATCGGCGTGGATATTTCCAAAGAGTACATTGCAATCGCAAAAAAACGCGTTTATGGCGGACAAATACAGATGACAGGGATGGCGTAATGGCAAATATCGTACGCGACCACGACCACAAAACCGGAAAGGGGCGGGAATGGATCTGCGACAGTTGCAATACAGGACTGGGCAGGTTCAAAGATGATGTCGTATTTTTTGAGCGAATCATCGCCTACGTTTCGCCACCGATGCAGAATGAGGACACATTTTCTTTTTCATAAGGCTGTGGTCATATAAGCGAGAATCCCACTATGGCGACACAATTCATCCTCACCGATTATATCCATGATCTCATGGCACAGGCCGAATACGACGCGCTCGAGGACGGTACGTTCGGCGGACGCATTCCCGGGTGTAAGGGCGTTGTGGCATTTGCCAATTCGCTCCGCACCTGTGAAGCAGAGCTCCATGCCACACTCGAAGATTGGATTTTTGTGGGCATCAAACTCGGACATAAACTGCCCGTTGTTAAGGGTATCGACTTAAACAAGGTGCCCGTGCATGAACCGTTGGGTGATATGTAAACGCCGCGATTTCATTCGTCGGCTTCGCAAACTCGGATTTGATGGCCCTTATTCAGGGACACGTCACCAATTCATGACCTATCAAAATCACCGATTGGCTATTCCGTCTAATTCTGAATACTCTGTTCCGCAGTTGCGTTTCATGATTCGGGAAGTCGAAGCGATTCTCGAAAGTGAAATTACAGCGTCAGACTGGTATGCCCTTTCACAATAGAGGTTTCCATGTCACTCGTGCAATTTGATATCAGCGACTTTATCGGGGAAATCATCGAGAGTTCCACGTCGCAATTCACGTCAGAAAGCCGCGAGCTCAATGGCGCGCCGCCGTTTGGATCCTTTGTCAAAACCCGCGGCGCGTTGCCCGTGTATGGCTTGGTGTTCAATGTGTGTACGCACTCGATTGAACCCAACCGCCGCGCCACGGCCTACGGCTTGACCGAGCAGCAGTTGCGCGAGGAACAACCGCAAATTTTCGAACTGCTCAAAACCGAGTTTGAAGCGGTGATTATCGGCTATGGCGACGACAAAGGCCCGCAACGGGTCTTGCCCCCGCAACCGCCCGGCATCCACAGTTTTGTGTTTCCCTGCTCGGAATCCGAGGTCAAAGCCCTGACCAACAGCGGCGATTTTCTCCGCAGCATTTTGTGCGGCAATGGCAATCGCCTGCCCGCGGACGATCTCATCATCGCCTCGGTGCGAAATGCCTGGGCCGCGCGTGCGTTTGACATGCCCTATCTGGTGAGCATTGGCAAAGACCTGTGCCGCCTCATCCGCGACGACTACGACCGCCTCAGTTCGATTATGAGGCGGGTTTCCCAATGAGGCGCAACCGCGGATGAACGCAACGGCCGCGAAGCATGTCGCTGATCTACGGGTGATGGGGGTTGGGCGGACTGACCACTGACCACTGACCACTGACCACTGACCACTGACTACTGACCACTGACTACTGCATTTTCCCATGAACGATCTCTGGAACAATCTCAACGGGTCGCCGGATATTCAGACCATCGGCGAAATTGGCGTTGTCACGCGCGGGTCTTTGACCGAGGGCGTCGAGATGAAACTCAACCCCAACCGCAGCGTTGAGGACGTCAAAGCCGGCAAGTTCGTGGTGATCGAGGGGTATAAAAATCAGTTCTTCTCGATGATCACGGATTTGACCCTCGATGCCACCAATCCCGACATTTTGCTCTACCCGCCCCGCGACGGGGACCAGTTGTTGCACAGCGTGCTCAATGGGTCGAGCACGTACGTCACGGTCGCGTTGCGGCCCATGCTCATGCTCGAACAGGGCGAGGAAATCGTGGATGAGCCGCGCCCGGTCAAGACCATTCCGAGTCATTTTTCCAAAGTCGTGGAGGCCGACGAGGAAGATGTGTCGCGCGTGTTTGGCAGTGAGGAAAAGGACGACCGGTTTTTCAACATGGGCACGCCGTTGGACATGGACACGCCGGTGTGCATCAATCTCAACCGGTTTGTCGAGCGCAGCAATGGCATTTTTGGCAAGACCGGCACGGGCAAATCCTTTCTCACGCGCTTGGTATTGTGCGGCCTGATCAAGAACGAGAAGGCCGTCAATCTCATTTTTGACATGCACAACGAGTACGGGTTTCGCGCGATGAAAGAGGGCGGCGGGCAGGGGGGAAGCAGTTTTGTCAAGGGCCTCAAGCAGTTGTTCGGCAATCAAGTCGCCCTGTTTTCTCTGGATCCGGAATCGTCCCGGCAGCGCGGGATTCAGCCCGATCACGAGGTGTACATCGCCTACGATCAAATCGCGGTGGAGGATGTGATCGCACTGCAAGACGAGTTGCAACTCAATCCCACGGCTGCCGAATCGGCCTATCTCGTCTATGCGATGTACAAAAACCGCTGGCTACGGCAGTTGCTCTCTGTCGATGGCCCGGATGTCGAGCAATTCGCCGAGGATATCGGCGCGAACAAAAGCTCGCTGTCCGCCTTGCATCGCAAGCTCAAGCGCATCGACAATTTCCCCTTTATGGTCGATCACCTCGACAGCGCGGACGCGGTGGATACGATGATGGACTACATCGACCGCGGCATTCACATCGTGCTCGAATTTGGGCGGCAGACGAGTATGCTCGCGTATTTGCTCGTGGCGAATATTCTCTCGCGGCGCATTCACGAGCAGTACGTCACCAAGAGCGAAAAGTTTTACGCATCGCAAAAGACCGAAGACCAACCCCGGCACTTGGTCATCACCATCGAAGAAGCGCACAAGTTTCTCAACCCGGCCACGGCAAAACAGACCATTTTTGGCACCATCGCCCGAGAGATGCGGAAATACTACGTCTCCCTCCTCGTCGTTGACCAGCGACCTTCGGGCATTGACGAGGAAGTGCTCTCGCAACTCGGCACGAAGATCACGGCCTTGCTCAACGACGAAAAAGACATTCAAGGCGTGTTGACGGGCGTATCCAATGCCGCGGGCTTGCGAAGCGTGTTGGCGAGTCTCGATTCCAAACAGCAGGCCCTCGTGTTCGGGCATGCCGTGCCCATGCCCGTGGTGATCAAGACCCGCAATTACGACGAAGCCTTTTACAAGGCGATGGGCGATCTGTCCGCCGAAGAGCGCACGGCCCGCGCCGCCGCTGCATCCGCCGCGATTTTCGGCGATTGAGTCGCTCATCAACACAAAGAAATCCAAGCGGAAATCAAGGCTGTGCGGGTAGAAAGGAGAAACAGTGCTGAAAACCATTGAAGCTACGATTGACGAACAAGGCAACGTACAGTTGCTGGAGCCGCTCCAGTTGCCAGCGCCACGCCGCGCATTTGTGACCATCCTCGCCGATGCCCCGGATATTCCCGACACGGCGTTGCTGAGTGAAGCCGCGCTTGCTGAAGACTGGAATCGTCCCGAGGAGGATGCCGCATGGTCACACTTGCAACAGGTGCCGTCGTCTTAGTGCCTTTTCCGTTTTCCGATTTGTCACAAGCGAAATTGAGACCTGCGGTGGCGATTGCATCTGTGGATCGAGGCGATTGGATTCTCTGCCAAATCACGAGCCGCCCCTATGGTGATAGGCGAGCTATTGCATTGACCAACGCCAGTTTTTCCATAGGATCGTTACATCTAGTGAGCTATGTCCGTTCGGGAAAATTGTTCACTGCCAACCGCAATCTCATTAAAACCCAAGTCGGTACCTTAAACCCGGATGCGTTCAGGCAAATTATAGAAACAATTATTGACCTAGTACGCACGGGTCTGACGCCATAGATGTGCAGTCTAAATGACGTTTAGCGTCTGTTGGATGCGGATGAGTGACGCGATTTCCATGTGACCAAATGTCTTTGATTTCGTCAAGAAACGAATACACG
The DNA here is from genome assembly GCA_965204745.1 of Candidatus Latescibacterota bacterium. GTDB lineage: Bacteria > Latescibacterota > UBA2968 > UBA2968 > UBA2968 > VXRD01. The sequence goes on along the minus strand of OZ242010.1, from coordinate 4,325,197 downwards.
CCAACCCCTAATCCCCAGGTCCCAACATGAAACTCATCGTCCAAATTCCCTGCCTCAACGAAGAAGAAACCCTGCCCGCGACGATCGAGGATATTCCGCGTGCTATCCCCGGCATTGACAAAGTCGAGATCTTGGTCATTGACGACGGGTCGGATGACCGCACGGCTGAAGTGGCGCGGGAACTCGGCGTGGATCACGTCGTCACGTTCCCCAAAAATCGCGGCTTGGGGCATGCCTTCAAGGTGGGCTTTGACACCTGCCTCAAACTCGGCGCGGATATCATCGTCAACACGGATGGCGACAACCAGTATTACGGCGGCGATATTGCCGCGCTCGTGCAACCCATTCTCGACAAGCGCGCCCACATGGTCATTGGGGATCGGCAAACGAGCAGCATCGACCACTTTTCTTTTTTGAAGCGATGGCTCCAGTGGCTCGGTAGCCGCGTGATCAGCCGCCTCGCCCAGATTGAGGTGCCCGATGTCGCCTGTGGGTTTCGCGCATTTTCCCGGGATGCGGCCCTGCATTTGTTGATATTCACGGATTTTGATCACACCGCCGAGCAAGTCGTGCAAGCAGGGCAAGACCACCTCGCCATTGAAATCGTGCCCATTCGCACCAATCCCAAAACGCGCGAATCGCGCCTGTTCACAAATTTAGGGGAATTTGTCTTTAAGTCGGGCGAGATTTCCCTACGGACGTACGCGTGCTACAAAGCCCTGCGGATTTTTTTCGCGTTTGGCGCGGTCACATTTTCCGCGGGCGCGTTGCTCGGGTTTCGGTTTCTCTATTTTTTCTTTTTTACCGACGAGGGCGAACTCCACATTCAATCGCTCATCCTCGCGGCCATTCTCCTGCTCGCCGGGTTCCAGATGTTCCTCACCGGCATTGTCGCCGATCTCATTGCCACCAACCGCCTCATCCTCAAAGATGTTTCCACGCGCGTGCGAACAATGGAACTCGACCAGGATCAGTCCAAGACAACAACGCAATAGGATAGGGAACGATATGTATTTGCACGGAGACGGGGGCAGTACGGTATTTGTGGCCGATACCCTCGATGGCGAACTTCTGCCGCCCACCGGCTTATCGCTGGAGAGGACCAACGAGGTCAAAGAACTCCAACAACTTTTAATTTTTGAGCGTCGCAAATTTGACGTCGTGCTGACCAACCCGCCGTTCAGCATCTCGTACCAACGCAAAAATGACGACGAGAGGCGGATGCTGGATCAATACGAAATCGCTGTCACCAAGAATGGGAAGCGCGAGAGCAGTACGAAATCCAATGTTTTGTTTCTCGAGCGGTATTGCGAGCTTCTCAACCCTGGCGGTGAGTTGCTCACGGTGATCGACAACACCGTTCTCAATGGCGAGAACAGCCAGACATACCGCGATTATATTTTGGAAAATTTTATCGTCCGCCAAGTCATCGCTTTGCCGTTCAATACTTTTTTGCAGGCACAAGCCGGGGTGCAAACGTCCATCATTCACCTTGTGAAACGCGAAAACAAAAACGACGAACAAGGCGCGGTTTTCATGGGCATACTCAACAATGTGGGCCATGACGACTATCAGCGTTACACACCTGAACGAAATAACATCCCGCGGCTGACAGAGGTCTGGAATCACTGGCGGATGAAAGGGGAGATCATCGAAGTGTTTGAACCCAACGCGGTTCAGAATGAGAACTTGGGCTGTCCTTTCCAGACGTTTGTCGTGCCTGCGGACGAACTCGATCCCAAGCGGTTGGATGCGTTTTACTACGCGCCGGATTTGGCGAGAACGCGGGCCGATTTGCAAGCCCGCGCTGTGGAAGGACGCGTCGAGTTGCTAACCGGTAGTGATTTTCGTATTGTGCCAAAGTTGACCGCACGAGAAGGAGAGGCGTGCGAGGGCAAACTCTTTCGATATTTTGAGATCGGAGACGTGACCCGAGAAGGGGCTATCGTCAATTACCGCGAGGATTTTTTTGAAAATCTGCCCACCCGGGCGCGATTGCAGGTGCAGACCAACGATGTTTTGTTGGCTAAGAACATTTCCTCTCGGGGCACTGCCGTCATTGTGCCGCCCGAGTTTGATGGGCACTTGGTCACGACCGGGTTTATTGCGATTCGCCCAGAAACCCATGCAGAGGCACTCCTGTTGTGGAGCATTTTCACATCGGAAATGTTTCGGAAGCAGGTTTATTATCTCGCGATAACGGCTGTCCAGCCGGAAATCAGAGAATCCATTTTTGAACGGGAGTTCCTCCTGCCCATGCTCAAAAGCGGCGAACCGCGCGAACGCCTCGTCGCTTGCGCGCGCCAAGTTCACGACCTCCAGGGGGACCTCCGCAATGCTGTGGCTGAAACGATGCAGGTTGCCACGGCAATTTTTGAGAGGAATGGGGAGGAAAAATTTGATGCCGACTGAAGTGGAAGATTATTTGTTCGATTTGCGTGGAGGTGTTTCTCGATGCCGGCGACGCAGTGAGGCGCGTCAAGGCCGGGCATTTGATCTATCGCTATGACCTGGGGAAACAATCGCTACGGGTATCGCCCTTCAGAAGCCTTGCTCGCGCGGTTGACGCCCGAACGCCGCAGAATCATTCAACCCCTGCGGCCCATTCACCCGCCCGTTAACCATGAAAAGTTTTGAAAAATCCAAACGCTTGATCGCCGAAGCCGCTCGCTATTTGCCGGGCGGGGTGAACAGCAATTTCCGGTTGGGCATGCTACCATTGGTGTTTGAACGCGGCGAAGGGCCGTATCTCTACGACGTGGATGGCAACCGGCTGATCGATTATTACTTGGGCATGGGACCGATGATTTTGGGGCACAACCCACAATCGGTCTTGGCTGCGGTTCGAGAACGACTCGATTCGGGTGTTCTCTTTGCCGGGCAAACCAAAGTTGAGCAAGCCGCGGCCCGGTTGGTTTGCGAGATGGTGCCGTGCGCGGATCGGGTGCGATTCAACTGCGCGGGTAGCGAAGCGGTGCAAGCGGCGTTGCGGTTGGCGCGTGCGGGCACGGGCCGATCTGTTGTGGTCAAATTTGAGGGACATTACCACGGTTGGTTCGACAATGTGCTGTGGTCGGTCGCGCCTTCGCCAGATCGATGCGGCCCGATAGACGCGCCCGCGCCCATTCCCGGCAGCGCGGGGCAAATGGCAGACCCGCACATCGAGGTGCTCGTGTGGAACGATCTGGATCTCCTGCGTGCGCGTCTGAAGCGGGGCGATGTGGCCGCGGTGATCATGGAGCCTGCGATGTGCAATGCGAGTGTGATTTTTCCGGGCGAAGGCTATTTGGAAGGCGTGAGGGAGGTTTGCACAGCCACGGGAACAGCGCTCATTTTTGACGAGGTGATCACCGGGTTTCGCGTGGCGCCGGGCGGCGCGCAACAATATTTTGGCGTGACGCCGGATTTGGCGGTGTTTGGCAAAGCGATTGCCAATGGGTTTCCGGTGTCGTGTTTGGCCGGGCGTGCGGATTTGATGGACCTGTTCGTCCAAGACGTGATGCACGGGGGCACGTACAATGCCCAACCCGCGTCTATGGCTGCGGTGGTTGCGACCCTGACCGCGTTGAAACAACCGGAGGCGTTCGACGTGTTGCACGCGCGGGGAACGCGGCTCATGGAAGGCATCTGCCGGGCATTGCGAGACGCGAATATCCAAGCGCGAGTCGCGGGTTTTCCGCAGATTTTCCACGTCGGCTTTGATGTCCACGCACCCGTGACCGATTATCGCAGCGCGCTTCAAGCGGATCGCGAGCGGTATGTCGCCTTCACCGAAGCCCTCCTCCACCGCGGCGTGCGCGCCCTCGAGCGCGGGGCCTGGTTCCTATCCACCGCGCATACCGATGACGCGATCGACGAGACGATTGAAGCGGTTGCAGAGGTGGTAAAGGAGATACAACCATGAAGCGTCCAAATATCCTATTCGTTTTTTCAGACCAGCAGCGGTATAGCGCGTTGGGGGCCAATGGGAATCGCGTTGTTCAGACGCCCGCATTGGACGGGCTCGCGGCAGAGGGGATGGCGTGCGACAACATGTTTTCCAACCATCCGCTGTGTTCCCCGTACCGGGCGATTTTGTTGACCGGGCGATACGGCTGGCAGAATCTCGTGATCGACAATGAATACCGCCCGCGCCGGGATATTCCGACCCTGCCGGGGACCTTGCGCGCAAGTGGGTATGGCACCGCGCATGTGGGCACGTTTCACTTGGGCAAGGGGCCGTACGCAGAAGAAGATCGCTACGGGCTGGAGTATTTGGCCGCGCTGCACGGTGGGCGCGGGTATTTTGACCGCAGTTATTACGAGAATGAAGCCGGGCCGACGTTTTTTGAGGGCTGGGCGCCCGAGGTGGAGACGGATTTGGCGATTCGTTTCATGGAACGGCATTTGGAGGCGCGTCCAGGCGATCCCTTTGCCCTGTTCGTGTCGTGGCGGCCCCCGCATTGGCCCTACGCGCAATATCCCGAAGCACACGCGATTTACGATCCCGCAGAGGTGGATGTGCCGGGCAATGTGCCCCCGCAGATGGTGGATTTTGCACGCCGGGAAATTGCCGATTACTACGGGTGTTGCACGGGCTTGGATGCCCAAATGGCGCGGCTGTTGGACGCGCTAGACCGCTTTGGGATTCGGGATAATACGATAGTGTGTTACACATCTGACCACGGCGACCACCTGTCGAGCCACGGGTATGGCAAGCCGAGTGACCGCTGGCTGCACGAGTCGATGCGCGCCTCCAAAGCCACGCCTTACGAAGAGTCCATCCATGTGCCGTTTGTGGTGCGCTGGCCGGATGCGATCCCGGCAGGTGTGCGGAGCCGGGCGTTTTTCGGCGCGATAGATCTCGTCCCAACCCTGCTCGGCGCGTGCGGCCTACCCCTGCCCGACGGGCTTCAAGGCCGCGATATTTCCGGCGTGTGGCAGGGCGAAGACGCGCCCGCGGATCCCGAACACGCGCCCGGGGGATCGGAATCCGCGTATCTCCAAAACATGGCGCACGGCTGGCCCAACCGCGAGGGGTGGGTGGGCCGTTGGCGCGGGGTTCGCACCGAGCATTATACTTATGCGCGTTGGTACGCCAATGAGCGCGGCCCGTGGCTGTTCGACCGATCCGCCGATCCCTTGGAGATGGTCAATCTCGCCCATACGCCCGAGGCCCGCCCCGCGCTCGAAGAAATGGAAGAACGCCTCCACCGCTGGATGGAGGCGACACATGACCCATTTGAGTACGGCAAACGCGGCGCCAGAGGATTTCTCGATCTCGGTCAGGTATTCGCGGATCCCGATAAGTATCCCGGCTGGGGCGTTGCGTGATGGGCAGGGCAAGGTGGATATTGTCGGCCCTGCCGCAAAGGGCCGAAAGCGATTTGGCGATGATGTGGTTTTTGGAAAGGACGGGGCGTAGATGGACAAACCCAATGTGATTTTTGTGTTGACAGATGATCAGGGCTATGGCGATTTGGCCTGCCATGGCAATCCGATCATCAAAACGCCGCATTTGGACGCGCTATACACCGAGAGCGTTCGGTTCACGGATTTTCACGTCGCGCCGATGTGTACGCCCACGCGCGGGGAATTGTTGACCGGGCAAGACGCGCTTCGCAATGGCGCGACATTTGTGTGCATGGGGCGGTCGCTGATGAATCCGGAATTGCCGACTATGGCGGATATTTTTGCCCGCAATGGGTATCGCACGGGCCATTTTGGAAAATGGCACTTGGGCGACAATTATCCGTATCGCCCGCAAGATCGGGGATTTCACGAAACGATTCACCATCCCGCGTGGGGCATTACGTCGGTTGCGGATTATTTTGGCAATGATTATTTTGACGACCACTATCGGCACAACGGCGCGCTAGAGGCGTTTGAAGGATACTGCACGGATGTGTGGTTCGACGAGGCGATAGACTGGATCAAAGCGCAGGGCGACGCGCCGTTTTTCGCGTACATCGCCACCAACGCGCCCCATACCCCGCTGTGGGTGCCCGACGAGTATCGCCAGCCCTACCTCGCGCAGGTGCCTTACAATGTCGCCAGTTTTTACGGGATGATCGCGAATATCGACGAGAACATGGGCAAGTTGGATGCGGTTCTCACAGAAACCGGGTTGCGCGACAATACCCTGTTGATTTTCATGACCGATAATGGCACTGCAACGGGCGAGTCCGTGTACAACGCGGGCATGCGCGGCAAAAAGACCACGCTGTACGAGGGCGGGCATCGCGTGCCGTTTTTCGTGCGTTGGCCCGATGGGGCGTTGGGCAACCCGCGCGACATTCCCAGTCCCGCGCACGGCACGGACGTGTTGCCGACCCTGATTTCCCTGTGCGGCTTGGACGCGCCCGAAGACGCGGCTTTTGACGGGGTTTCCCTGGGCGGCCTTTTGCGCGGGGAAGACGAATTGGCAGACAGAATGTTCGTCGTGCAATACGGGCACCTCGTGCCAACGGGCAACCGAACCACGCGCCAGGGCAATGCCGCGGTGATTTGGAACCGCTGGCGGTTGGTGGATGATGCCGAACTGTACCACCTCGATGCCGACCCCGGGCAAGCGCGGAATATCGCCGAGCAACACCCCGATGTCGTGCAAGCGATGCGGGCGCACTACGAGGCGTGGTGGGACGAGGTGGGCGAAAATCTCGGCCATTACTTTCCCATCGCCATCGGCTCAACTGCGGAAAACCCCACGCGGTTGTCCAGTTGCGATTGGATGGGGGTCTATTGCGACAATCCCAGCGGGGTGCGCGGGTGCGTGATGGACAGCGGTGTGTGGCAACTCGCGGTGGAACAAGCGGGCAAATACGAAATCGCCTTGCGCCGCTGGCCCGAAGAATCCGGCCTTGCAATTTCAGCAGCAGCCCCTGTGATGGAAGGCGTCGACGGCGCGTTGATGCCGGGCAAAGCCCTGCCCGTGGCGCGGGCGTGGATGCAAATTGGCGAGGTCGAACGGGCGATAGACGTGCGCTCCGATGATCGCTTTGCCTCTTTTACAGTGGATTTGCCGCGCGGCCCTGCGACTTTGCAATCGTGGTGGCTCGATGACGATGGCAATCGCCTCGCGGGCGCGTATTATGTGACAGTTGCGCGAAAAAAAGATGAATGATACCTCACGCTCCACTACGATCATGAACTACAAACCCGAAAATCCCCTCATCATCCAGAGCGATCTCACCGTGCTCGTGGAGGTCAATTCGCCCCACTACGAAGCGGCGCGCGACCGACTCGTGCGGTTTGCCGAGTTGGAGAAAAGCCCGGAGCACATGCACACGTACCGGATCAACCCCCTCTCGCTGTGGAATGCGGCCGCGGCAGGCGTCACCACCGAGGAAATCATCGCCACCCTCGAGACCTACGGCAAGTACGAGATTCCGCAAAATGTGGGCGTCGAAATCCGCGAGGCCATGAGCCGGTATGGCAAGGTGCATCTCGACAGGGAAAATGGCGCGCTCATCCTGTCTTCTGAAGACCCGTTGATCATCGTCGAAATTTGCCGCCACAAACTCGTCCAGCCCTATTTGGAAAAACGGCTCGACGCGCACCGCATCCGGGTTTCGCCCATGTACCGGGGGCATCTCAAACAAGCCCTCACGCGCATCGGGTTCCCGGTCAAAGACCGCGCGGGCTATCTCACGGGCAGAACCCTCGCATTTCAGCATCGCAAAATCGCCCTGTCGGGCCGTGCGTTCGCGCTGCGCGATTACCAGCGCGAGGCCGTGGATATTTTCCACGCGGGCGGAGGCCCGGACGGCGGCAGCGGCACAGTGGTTTTGCCGTGCGGCGCGGGCAAGACCATCGTGGGCATGGCCGCGATGAACGCGCTTCAGTGCGAGACCCTGATTTTGACCACCAACATCACGGCGTCTCGGCAGTGGAAAGCAGAGCTCTTGGACAAAACCAGCCTGACCCCCGAGCAGATCGGCGAATATTCCGGGGAGCGCAAAGAGATTCGGCCCATCACCATTGCCACGTACAATATCTTGACCTATCGCAAAACCCGAGATGGCGAGTTCCCGCATTTCGGGCTGTTCAACGAGGGCAACTGGGGGTTGATTATTTACGATGAGGTGCATCTCTTGCCCGCGCCCGTGTTTCGCTTCACCGCGGAATTGCAATCCCGCCGGCGTTTGGGATTGACCGCCACGCTCGTGCGCGAAGACGGTTTGGAAACCGATGTTTTTTCCCTGATCGGCCCCAAACGCTACGACGTGCCCTGGCGCGAACTCGAATCGAGCGGGTGGATTGCGACCGCGGAATGCTGTGAAATTCGCCTGCCCCTGCCAAAGGGCCGGCGGCTCGACTACGCGGTAGCAGATGGACACGCCAAGTTTCGCATGGCATCTGAAAATGTGGACAAAATCCCGTTGATCAAACACCTGATCGCAAAGCACCAGGGCGAACAAATTCTGGTCATCGCACAATACATCCGCCAAGTCGAACAAGTGGCCCGAGAACTCGGCGCGCCCGTGATTATGGGCAAGACTCCGACCGAAGACCGCGACCGCATGTACGAGGCGTTTCGGCGGGGCGAACTCTCGCTCCTCGTCGTGTCCAAAGTCGCCAATTTTGCCGTCGACCTGCCGGATGCGAGTGTCGCCATTCAGATTTCCGGTACCTATGGCTCGCGCCAAGAAGAAGCGCAACGCCTCGGTCGCATCCTGCGCCCCAAATCCGATGGGGGCATGGCCCACTTTTACACGCTCGTCACCCGCGACACCCGCGAACAAGAATTTGCCCGCAACCGGCAGACCTTTCTCACGGAACAGGGCTATCGGTACGCGATTCGAGATGCGACGGAATTGGAGTAATGCCATGAATTATGCGGCCCTCGAACTCCCGCGGCCGATCAACTGCCTCATCGCCTTTGCGGCTGTGTTGCTCGGGGGGTGGTTGGGCATCCGCGAAGTTACGCAACCCCTGATTTTCGCCGCGCTGTCCGCCGCGCTGATTGTGGGGGGAGGGAATGTACACAATGACCTGTGCGGCGTCGCGGAAGACCGGCTGAACAAACCGCATCGTCCGTTGCCATCGGGCCGCTTGTCCCCTGCATTTGCGCGCGTGGAAATGGGCCTCTTGTTTGTCGCTGGTTTCCTGATCGCCTGTGCTTTGCCGACATCCGCGCTCGCCATGGCCCTCGTTGCCATAGCAAGTCTGATCGTGTACAATACGCATCTCAAGCGCGTGCCCCTGATCGGCAATGTGATGGTCAGCGCGCTCGGGGGATTGGCATTTCTGTACGGGGGCGCGGCTGTGCAAGCCATGGCTGCGCCGTGGCTCGTTGCGGGGTTTGCGTTCCTGTTTCACTTGGGCCGCGAGTTGCTCAAAGACTTGGAGGACAGCGCGGGCGACCGCCAGTTGCCGGGCAGCACCACGGCCATTGCTTGGGGCGAACCCTGCACGCGCGTTTTGATCACCAGTATTTTTGCCCTGCTCATCATCGCGACCCCATTGCCCGCGCTCATCGGCATTTATGGCCCGGTGTATCTCGGCCTGATTATCGCCTTAGACGTTCTGCTCATCTTTGTCCTCATCCGCTTGTGGCAACGCGAACTCAATTTTCTGAGCCATCTTCTCAAAGCGGGGATGGTTTTGGGCCTCGCCGCGTTTCTGTTTGCAAAGCCGTGAAAAAAGCCATCCGCCTTTGGCCTCCCGCCACTAAGCACTGATTGCTTGGGGCTTGGGCTAGGCGGACTGATAACTGACGACTGACAACGGCGTTGTTGCATAAATGTTGTCGTGGCAAAGTTCGTCCCTTTCCCGCGAGATTTAAGCCCCTCTTTCTCTGGGATAGGACACGGGTTTCGCGATCCTCATCATGCGATTGAGCACCGCACATCCCAACCGCGCTTCCGTTTCTTGGTTCTCCTGACTTCGTGCGCGCAACTGCCGCCCAATGAGTTGTTTGTAGCGGCATAGTTGGGTTTCAACGACCGAGCGACGATGATAGCCACGGGTGCGTTTCCACTGTCGGCGGCCTTGACGCCGGATGGCTCGGATGATTTCATCGCGAGCGAGGGGGGGGGGCCTTCCTGTTTCCGTGTTGTTCAATTTTCGCGTCATGGCGCGGGGGAATCAGGGGTCGGATGGGGGCTCCTTGTTTGGGGGCGGCGCATGTGTTGAAGACCTTGCGTTTGTCATAGCCGCCATCTGCACCCATCATATCACAGGGGCCAGGACTTGATCGAGCAAGGGTTTGACCTGCGAAGCGTCATCAACGCTTGCCGAGGTCAGGGCCTGGGCGACAAGCTCCCCGGTGGCCTCATCGACGCCGATGTGCAATTTGCGCCAAGTCCGGTGCTTGCAAAAGCCGTGTTGACGCACCTTCCATTCCCCTTCGCCATACACTTTCAGGCCGGTGGAATCCACCACTAAGTGGATCGGCGCATGATGGGATTGGACAGGTAAATCCACATTCAAATCGCCCTGTCGCCGGCAGAGGGTCGTATGATCGGGCACGCGCAAAGCCACCCCCATCAACGCCAGGATGGACGTGAGAAACCCCTCGGTTTGACGCAGGGGCAAGGCATAGACCAAGCGCACCATCAACGCCGTTTGAATAGCCAAATCTGAAAAGGTGTTTTGCCTCCCCCGTTGCGTTGGCCCTTGATGGTACCACCCCCGAAGAGCTTGCGGCGTAATCCAAAACGTCAGACTGCCCCGCTGCTTGAGACCGGCCTCATAGGCCGCCCAGTTCCGAACCCGATAGACAGGCGCACAGCGCGGGCGACGCGGGGACTTGACGGCGGTCTTGGAAGCGGTTATCTTGGGCATGACAGGTTCCTGGTGAGAAAGGGTGAGTTGTTTCGCTGATCTATATGCCCAATCTACGAAGGAGCCTGTCTTTTTGCTATCCCAACTTGCAGGAAATTGCTATTTATGCAACAACGCCGTTGTCAGTTGTCAGTTGTCAGTTGTCAGTTGTCAGTTGACTAATTCTAACGAACATAGCGGTGGAGAGCGGGCGGGGACTGACTACTGACTACTTGGGCGGTAGGGGCAGGTGGGGGCTGACCACTGAATACTGTCAGTTGTCAGTCCCAACCCATCCCCCGGCCCAAAGCGCGAACGGCCTTACACCTCATAGACGTACAACCCAATCAACCCCGCGATGATGGCGAGGGCCGCGTAGTGGAATTTTTCTCGCGTAGCCACATACTGCTGAATGCGCGGCAAATCCGGGCGGAACTTGCCGGACATGGTGCGTTGGACGTAGGTTTTGTAATACTCCACGATAAAGCGTTCCAAGCCGCCATTCATATAGACCAAAAAGCCCAGGGAAATGGGATGCAGGGGATCGTTCAAAAAGTAAAACAGGGGCGCGCAAACCGCCAGCACCACGCAGGACCGCTGAAATTTGAGCGCGTGAAAACCCTCGAAGGGCGCGTCCTTGTACGCACCGCCGAGGGACACCAGCAAGCCCGTGAGATATGCGATCAGGAGAAAGCCCGAGAACGACGCTATCGGCGTGGGAATCATCAGCACCGCGAAAACCCCGAGCACCAGCGCGCTGCCCACCACATAGCGCAAGCCATCGCTGCCGACGTACCGCCCGAAAAACGTAATGCGAGACGGCACGAAGTACTTGCCCTGATCTTCTGTGCGGAAAAACCCCTTGTAAAGCTCGGCCAAAAACCGCTCGATGCCCATGAGTAAAAAAAAGACCTGCACCCATCCAAGCGCGAAAAAATCGGCCTGACAGGGCAGGGGCGCGAAATACAAGACGCAAAAAATCGCTAGGTGAAAATACGCGCTTCGGGGAAATGTGCCGCGCTTAAACCCCTCGTAGGGCGCGTCCTTAAACGCGCCCCACAAAGACGTGTACAGCCCAGAGACCGCGCTGATGCCCAAGCCCAAATAAAAATTCATCGCCGTATCCTATTTCGCGTTCTGTCCATTTTCCCGCCGCCACCTCTTGCCTTCGAGCACTTCCAAAATCGCGGGCAACACCAGCACCGCGGTCACAAAACACGTCAACAACCCGATCATCGCCAACCGGCCAATCGCGTTGAGCCCGGGATGGGTCGCGGTCATCAACCCGAAAAAGCCGATCATCGTCGTCAGCATGGAAATCAGCATCGCGCCCCCTGTGCTTCGCAACACGAGCGGCATCGACCCCGGCCCTTCCTCTCGGTACCGGTGGTACAGATGCACGCCGTTGTCGATGCCCATGCCGATAATGGTGGGCAATGCCACGATATTGTAAAAATTGAGCTTGACGTCCTGCAAGTACAATGACCCGCACATCCAAACCGTGCCGCAGACCAGGGGGAAGATGATCAGCAAGGCGCGAAAACTGCGAAAATCGATCAGCACGATGAGCATGACGACCAAGAGCGTCAACACTATCGCACGCGGGCTGTCGCGCAGCATCAGGCGCAGCATGTCGGCAAAAATGATATTGGAACTCGACGAGTAAAACACCTTGCCGGACGCGGTGCGGATCTCGTGCGTGTCTTCGGCAAATGCAATCGCCTTTTTGCCATCTCGCAACTGCACGCTCGGCAAAATTTGCGCGAAGTAGGCTTGGCTGCCGTCGATGGTCTCGAATTGCTTCAGCAAATTTTCCGGCAAATCCCCAACCGCCAATTTTTGCACCTCCAACAAATCGCGCAGGGAATCGACTTTGGCCTTTTGTTCTCCGCGGATCAACTTCGCGCCTTCGCCATTGACCAAGGCGCGAATCTCGCCGATGATCGCCAATTTCTCATCCTGTTCGCGCAACTCGGTCCACAGGGTTTTCACTTTGTGGATGGTCGGGGTCTCGTCGTCTTCGGCCATTTTCTTTTCCAATGCCGCCACGATCTCGTCGAGGTCCGCTTTGTTGTCTGCCAGCACGATGCTGTACGATTGCGACTCATTGCCGTATTTCGGAATCGTCGCCATTTTCTGCTTGACCTTGACAGACGCGGGCAAGTTGGAGCGCAAGTTGGTAAAATCGTACTCGAAGTCGATGTCCCGCAAATGCCAGCCCAAATAGACCGTGATCACCAACGCGCAGAAAAGCACGAGCCACGGGTATGGAAAATGCCCGCGCTCGCCGCCCCAGTTGTGCCCCCAAACGGGCCGCATGCGGATCCAGCCCAATTTTTTGTCCGCCAGCACCAACACGGCCGGCAACACGGTCGTCATCGACACCAGCGACATCAAAATGCCCACGCCCACGATAAATCCAAATTCGGAAAACCCCCGAAAATCCGTCAGGGTCAAGGAGAAGAACGCGATAGACGTGGTCAGCGCGGCGGTCACGATGGCCTGCCCGGTTTGGGTCAACATCGTTTCGATAGACGATTGCACATCCCCCTGTGCTACGCGCCTCTCGAGGTAGCGCGCAAACATGTGAATGCCAAAATCGATCCCCAGTCCGAACAAGATCACGAACAAAAACACGGTCATCGTGTTCAAGTTGCCGATAGCCCAATAGGTGATGGCAAAGGCCCAAACCAAGCCCATCACCAGCGGCACTGCGACAAAAAAAGCCGCCCAGGGTTGGCGGAAGTACAACGTCAACAGCGCGACAATGCCCAAAACAGCGACGATGGCCGTGGAGCGCACGTCGCGCAAAATCGTATCGTACTCGTCGATCTTATTCTTGAACGGCCCCCCGTATTCGATCAGCATCTCGGCGTGGTAATGCCGCGGGTTGAGTTTGTCGATAGCCGCTTGAATGACCCGCTTCATCTCTGTGGCAAACCCGATGTTGCTCACCGTGCCCGCGGCCTTGGCCTCCAAGGCCAAGATGGTGCGGTCCGGATTGACGTAATACGCGTCGTGCCCATTGCCCGACGACCGATACTTGGCTTCGATATCCGAAAAGTCGAGCGTGGCCTCGTCTTCGTCGAGCGCGATGTACAGGGGGGACAATTTCAGTTTTTCTTGGATGATGTAGTCGTCGATGCGCGTGAGTATGTCATCCAAATCGTCCGTTTCCATGAACAGTAGCGCGTTTTTGCGATAAAATTCCACGTCGTTCTTGTAATCGACAAAATTGATGTATTGCGCGTACTCCTCGCCCCTCAATTCGCGCGCCAAATCCTCGACGAACCGGGTGTTGGCCTCAAAATCCGGACTTTGCACCAAAACCGTCAAACTGCCCACGCCACCGACGCGCTGTTTGATCTCTTCGAGGGTTTTCACGCTCTGATAATTTTCTGGGATCAGCGCCACGATATCGGTCTCGAGCTTGCGCCCGAGTTTGTACGCAAAAATGCTACAAAAGGCCGTCAACAAAATCGACACCACAAGAATGCTTTTGTAGTGCCGATACGTCCAACCCGCCAAAAAGCGAAAATAGGCTTTGATCAATTAAGTGCCACCTTTCTCATCCGCCGCGTCTTCGCGCAGTTTTTGCTTCAATTTTTTCAGCAACCCGGCAAAATTGGATTTGCGGATCTCCCGACGAAACTGCGACCGGTTGCTGCGCGCAACGCTCAACTCGTCGATGACCATATCGTAAATCAACCACTTGCCCTCGACGAGGTGGAGTTTGTAGTCGATGGTGCTCGTCTCGCGCTTGTAATGCACTTCGGTTTTGACGATAGCCTCGGCGTCTTCGACCTCCACACCCGTGTAGTCGATCTTTTCCGCTTTGGTATAAAGCGCGGGGTCCGCGTAATTTTTCTCGATCAACCGCCGGTTTACGGCGATGAATTCCTCGCGCTCCGCTGCGGTTCGCGCGGCCCAATCTCGCCCCAGTGATTCCCGGCTAAAGGTTTCAAAATCGAACAACTCGCCGACGATGGCCTTGAGCTCGGCGCGCTCTTCGGCCGTGTCGCCCCCGGTCTCTGATCGCACGATAGCCTGAATGGCCCGGTCCCGGCTCTTGACCATCTCGAGCAGTGCATCGCCTTGCTCTGACGCCACTGCCGCGCCGATCAAAACGCACGTCAAAACCACCTGCCGAAGCACCAGATTCATAACCTCTCCTCATTGTATCCACACCGCTTGAACTTTCGTCAAGTTTAGTATCTTTTGCTTTCAAAGTCAAGCCAGCGCGACTCGCATGGGTGTGACTTCTCCCATACTCTCCACCCGTGCGTGCCCGTCCGCGCCGCCACCCGTGCGTACCCAGCCCATCTCCGCCCTGCCGTGTGCGTTAGCCCCGTCTTATATCCTGCGGTTATCGCCCGCCATTGTCCTATGTACGCACAAGCCCTCGCATAGCCTGGCCCCGAATCGATTCGTTCAGGGTCAGCATGCGAAGGCTTGTGTCGTTAAGGGATGCGCGTCAGATCTCCGCATCCAACACGCGCTGAAAGGCTGTCAGATCATCCGCTTGCATCGCCGAGCGAAGCAACTGCTTGAGCCGTTGCAAATCGTCGATGGTCGCAATGCGAGCGGCGAACTGACCGGCCACACCTGCATCAAAGCGAATCGCCAACGCTTCTCGGATGCTCTCTTGGATGCCTCGTTCAACGCCCTGCTCGATTCCCTGCTCAATGCCCTGCTCGATTCCCTGCTCGATTCCCTGCTCGATTCCCTGCTCGATTCCCTGCTCGATTCCCTGCTCGATTCCCTGCTCGATTCCCTGCTCGATTCCCTGCTCGATTCCCTGCTCGATTCCCTGCTCGATGCCGCGCTCGATTCCCTGCTCAATGCCCTGCTCAAGAAACTGTTCCTTGAACTGCTCCTCGAGGTACTGGGCAAACGATGACTCACGCATAATCGCGTCCATAAAACCCTCCTGGGAAAAAATTCGGTTGATGGTGGCAGGATCATAAGCCAACCCACTCAAGACCGCCAAGCTACCCAAATAATTCGCCTTGTCTGCCTCATCCAACGAAACCTCATCGCCCTTGCGAACACACGCGCGCAACCAATCTTCGGAATCCATCCCCACAGGCGGCTTCATCAACGGCGCGAAAGGAAGCAAGCCGGCCTGGTCGCCTTCAAGAATGCCGCGCCCGTCCAGCTCGCTCAACCGAATCACCTTGTAGCGCACCAGCACGGGAAAGTCCGCATGATCTTGGCGAAAAAATCCCTTATCGCTCCGCCCGGCATTGGGACGCAGATAGATGACAAAGGAATAGACCGGCAAGTCATACTGCTCGATGAGACGGATGATATAGGAAGCCATGCGACGAGCCATATTCGCGCTATCCGAGGTTTGAAATTCGATGTGGATCAAGGCTTCCTCGCCATCGATCCGCACGCGAATAAGGCTATCGACCAGGCGCGTTTCCACCTTGGGGAGTTCGGTATCGAGGACTTCTTCAACTTCAATTTCGACATCCTCGCGTCCGAGAGCCAAGCGGATGAGGTCTTGCGGGTAGAGGTGCATCAACTGCTTGGGAATCGTATCGTATTCTGCCATGAGACGCCTCCTGACAGGGAATCGCGTTAGGCTTCCGCATCCAACACGCGCTGAAAGGCCGCCAGATCATCCGCTTGCACCGCTGCACGATGCAACCGCTTGAGCCTCGGCAAATCGTCGATGGTCGCAATGCGAGCGGCGGACTGACCGGCAACGACCACATCAAAGCGAATCTCCAACACGTCGAGGATAGCGGCAATGGTATGTTCTCTACCCCCGCGCTCAATGCCCTGCTCGATTCCCTGCTCGATTCCCTGCTCGATTCCCTGCTCGATTCCCTGCTCGATTCCCTGCTCGATGCCGCGCTCGATGCCCTGCTCGATTCCCTGCTCGATGCCCTGCTCGATTCCCTGCTCAATGCCGCGCTCGATGCCCTGCTCAATGCCCTGCTCAAGAAACTGTTCCTTGAACTGCTCCTCGAGGTACTGGGCAAACGATGACTCACGCATAATCGCGTCCATAAAACCCTCCTGGGAAAAAATTCGGTTGATGGTGGCAGGATCATACGCCAACCCACTCAAGACCGCCAAGCTACCCAAATAATTCGCCTTGTCTGCCTCATCCAACGAAACCGAATCGCCCTTGCGAACACACGCACGCAACCAGTCCTCGGAACCCATCCCCACAGGCGGCTTCATCAACGGCGCGAAAGGAAGCAAGCCGGCCTGGTCGCCTTCAAGAATGCCGCGCCCATCCAGCTCGCTCAACCGAATCACCTTGTAGCGCACCAGCACGGGGAAGTCCGCATGATCTTGGCGAAAAAATCCCTTATCGCTCCGCCCGGCATTGGGACGCAGATAGATGACAAAGGAATAGACCGGCAAGTCATACTGCTCGATGAGGCGGATGATATAGGAAGCCATGCGACGAGCCATATTCGCGCTATCCGAGGTTTGAAATTCGATGTGGATCAAGGCTTCCTCGCCATCGATCCGCACGCGCATGAGGCTATCGACCAGGCGCGTTTCCACCTTGGGGAGTTCGGTGTCGAGGACTTCTTCAACTTCAATTTCGACATCCTCGCGTCCGAGTGCCAAGCGGATGAGGTCTTGCGGGTAGAGGTGCATCAACTGCTTGGGAATCGTATCGTATTCTGCCATGAGACGCCTCCTGACAGGGAATCGCGTTAGGCTTCCGCATCCAACACGCGCTGAAAGGCCGCCAGATCATCCACTTGCATCGCCGAGCGAAGCAACTGCTTGAGCCGTTGCAAATCGTCGATGGTCGCAATGCGAGCGGCGAACTGACCGGCCACACCTGCATCAAAGCGAATCGCCAACGCTTCTCGGATGCTCTCTCGAATGCCTCGTTCAACGCCCTGCTCGATTCCCTGCTCGATTCCCTGCTCGATTCCCTGCTCAATGCCGCGCTCGATTCCCTGCTCAATGCCGCGCTCGATTCCCTGCTCGATGCCGCGCTCAATGCCGCGCTCCTCGAGGTACTGGGCAAACGATGACTCACGCATAATCGCGTCCATAAAACCCTCCTGGGAAAAAATTCGGTTGATGGTGGCAGGATCATACGCCAACCCACTCAAGACCGCCAAGCTACCCAAATAATTCGCCTTGTCTGCCTCATCCAACGAAACCGAATCGCCCTTGCGAACACACGCACGCAACCAATCTTCGGAACCCATCCCCACAGGCGGCTTCATCAAGGGCGCGAAAGGAAGCAAGCCGGCCTGGTCGCCTTCAAGAATGCCCTGCCCGTCCAGCTCGCTCAACCGAATCACCTTGTAGCGCACCAGCACGGGGAAGTCCGCATGATCTTGGCGGAAAAATCCCTTATCGCTCCGCCCGGCATTGGGACGCAGATAGATGACAAAGGAATAGACCGGCAAGTCATACTGCTCGATGAGACGAATGATATAGGAAGCCATGCGACGAGCCATATTCGCGCTATCCGAGGTTTGAAATTCGATGTGGATCAAGGCTTCCTCGCCATCGATCCGCACGCGAATAAGGCTATCGACCAGGCGCGTTTCCACCTTGGGGAGTTCGGTGTCGAGGACTTCTTCAACTTCAATTTCGACCTCCTCGCGTCCGAGTGCCAAGCGGATGAGGTCTTGCGGGTAGAGGTGCATCAACTGCTTGGGAATCGTATCGTATTCTGCCATGAGACGCCTCCTGATGTGCTATGGTTTGAACGACTTGCGGAACAAAATAAATAATCCGCAATCCCGCTCGCGCTGTCAAGTGATTTTCCCCAGCCGCGCCGCACTACCGCCCCGCCGTGTGCGTTCGCCCCGTCTTATATCCTGCGGTTGGGGATTGCGAGGGAGACCTACCCCCTAACCCCCTTCCTTAAAGGAAGGGGGCATGGCGAGCGGTTTTGCGAGGGGATGGCGTGAGAGATTTTTAATCGCTTTATGCACTCGGTCAATGCCATCAGCGCAACCCTTGATTAAGCCATCAAAGGCGCTTTCCTCCCCTTTCCTCGTAGGCACAGGCGTAGCCTACAACGAAGCGTAGCGAGTAACGGGGCCGGGGGATAGGTCCTCTTAAAAACAGCCACCGCCACCGTTGATGGCACTACCGCAAATCCAGCGCGATGCCATATGGATTCCACGTTCCTGTGGGCTGGATATTTTCGATCAGTGAGCCATCCAAGTTGGCACGCTGAATCTTATTCGTGCCAGTGTCCGTCCAGTACATCTTTCCGCGGCCCACATCCAGCGCGATGTAAAATGGGTCTTTTGTGGTGATGAGGTCTTCGACATTGGAGCCATCCAAGTTGGCACGCTGAATCTTATTCGTGTCAGAGTCCGTCCAGTACATCTTTCCGCGTCCCACATCCAGCGCGATGGCCAATGGCACAGTCAATCCTGTGGTGATGAGGTCTTCGACATTGGAGCCATCCAAGTTGGCACGCTGAATCTTTTGCTTGTAAGAGTCCGTCCAGTACATCTTTCCGCGTCCCACATCCAGCGCGATGCCTTCTGGCGTCCCCAATCCTGTGGTGATGAGGTCTTCGACATTGGAGCCATCCAAGTTGGCACGCTGAATCTTACCCGCGCTCAGGTTTGTCCAGTACATCTTTCCGCGGCCCACATCCAGCGCGATGCCACCTGTAGAATGCACTCCTGCGGTGATGAGGTCTTCGACATTGGAGCCATCCAAGTTGGCACGCTGAATCTTACCCTGGTTAAGGGAGAACCAATATACCGTCCAGTACATCTTTCCGCGTCCCACATCCAGCGCGATGCCATTTGGCAAATTCAATCCTGTGGTGATGAGGTCTTCGACATTGGAGCCATCCAAGTTGGCACGCTGAATCTTAGGCCTCCATTGGCCTCTTGTCCAGTGCTCACCCACCCAGTACATCTTGGACGGCTTCACCGTGACGCGCACGCCACCCGAGCAGTTGTTGTTGGTGTTGATCTCGCCGCTGACCGCATCCACACACGCGCCGTAGTAATACGTGCCGGTGGTCGCTGGAGCAGTCACGCTACTCGACTGTGCATTCGTCGCCGACGCCGCCAGCGCTCTGATCGCATCCGACGAGCCAACTTCTGTGTCGCCAGTGGTGATCGTCGCGTCAGACGATTGGTAATAGCGCAGGGTCGTCGCCGCGGCCCGCCCGGTGCCTTGATTACGCACCGTCGCGCTTAGCGTCAGCGACTCCCCCGGCGCCCGCGTGGTATCACTCACCGAAGGCGATTCAACGATCAGGTCAGGAACAACGACCGTGACGCGTACGCCAGCCGAGCAGTTGTTGTTCGTAGCACTCTCGCCGCTGACGCTTGCCACACACGCGCCGTAGTAATATGTGCCGGCGGTCGTTGGCGCGGTCACGCTACTTGACTGCGCGCTCGTCGCCGAAGCCGCCAGTGCGCTTATCGCATCCGACGTGCCAACTTCTGTGTCGCCAGTGGTGATCGTCGCGTCAGACGATTGGTAATAGCGCAGGGTCGTCGCCGCCGCCTCAGCCGTGCCTTGATTACGCACCGTCGCGCTTAGCGTCAGCGCCTGCCCAGTCGCCCGTATGGTACTACTCACCCAAGGCAATTGCACAACCAGGTCTGGCGCACCAACGACCACTTGGACGCCGGCCGAGCAGTTGTTGCTGACATCGGTCTCGGCACTGACGCTTGCCACACACGCGCCGTAGTAATACGTGCCCGCGGTCGCTGGCGCGGTCACGCTACTCGACTGCTCACTCGTCGCCGACGCCGCCAGCGCGCTTATCGCATCCGACGAGCCAACTTCTGTGTCGCCGGTCGTGATCGTCGCGTCAGACGATTGGTAATAGCGCAGGGTCGTCGCCGCCGCTTCAGCCGTGCCTTGATTACGCACCGTCGCGCTTAGCGTGATCGACTGCCCAGGCGTCGGCGTGGTATCATTCACCGAAGGCGATTGCACAAGCAGGTCTGGCGCGCCAACGGTCACTTGGACGCCGGCCGAGCAGTTGTTGTTCGTATCGGTCTCGCCGCTGACTGCTACCACACACGCGCCGTAGTAATACGTGCCCGCGGTTGAAGGCGCGGTCACGCTACTCGACTGCTCACTCGTCGCCGACGCCGCCAGGGCGCTGATCGCATCCGACGAGCCAACTTCTGTGTCGTCGGTCGTGATCGTCGCGTCAGACGATTGATAATAGCGCAGGGTCGTCGCCGCGGCCTCGGCCGTGCCTTGATTACGCACCGTCGCGCTTAGCGTGAGCGACTGCCCAGGCGTCGGCGTGGTATCGTCCACCGAAGGCGATTGCACAACCAGGTCTGGCGCGCCAACGGTCACTTGGACGCTGCCCGAGCAGTTGTTGCTGACATCGGTCTCGGCACTGACGCTTGCCACACACGCGCCGTAGTAATACATGCCCGCGGTTGCTGGTGCGGTCACGCTACTCGACTGCTCACTCGTCGCCGACGCCGCCAGGGCGCTGATCGCATCCGACGAGCCAACTTCTGTGTCGTCGGTCGTGATCGTCGCGTCAGACGATTGGTAATAGCGCAGGGTCGTCGCCGCGGCCTCGGCCGTGCCTTGATTACGCACCGTCGCGCTTAGCGTGATCGACTGCCCAGGCGTCGGCGTGGTATCGTCCACCGAAGGCGATTGCACAAGCAGGTCTGGCGCACCAACGGTCACTTGGACGCCGGCCGAGCAGTTGTTGCTGACATCGGTCTCGCCGCTGACCGCATCCACACACGCGCCGTAGTAATACGTGCCCGCGGTTGCTGGTGCGGTCACGCTACTCGACTGCTCACTCGTCGCCGACGCCGCCAGCGCGCTGATCGCATCCGACGAGCCAACTTCTGTGTCGTCGGTCGTGATCGTCGCGTCAGACGATTGATAATAGCGCAGGGTCGTCGCCGCGGCCTCGGCCGTGCCTTGATTACGCACCGTCGCGCTTAGCGTGAGCGACTGCCCAGGCGTCGGCGTGGTATCGTCCACCGAAGGCGATTGCACAACCAGGTCTGGCGCGCCAACGGTCACTTGGACGCTGCCCGAGCAGTTGTTGCTGACATCGGTCTCGGCACTGACGCTTGCCACACACGCGCCGTAGTAATACATGCCCGCGGTTGCTGGTGCGGTCACGCTACTCGACTGCTCACTCGTCGCCGACGCCGCCAGGGCGCTGATCGCATCCGACGAGCCAACTTCTGTGTCGTCGGTCGTGATCGTCGCGTCAGACGATTGGTAATAGCGCAGGGTCGTCGCCGCGGCCTCGGCCGTGCCTTGATTACGCACCGTCGCGCTTAGCGTGATCGACTGCCCAGGCGTCGGCGTGGTATCGTCCACCGAAGGCGATTGCACAAGCAGGTCTGGCGCACCAACGGTCACTTGGACGCCGGCCGAGCAGTTGTTGCTGACATCGGTCTCGCCGCTGACGCTTGCCACACACGCGCCGTAGTAATACGTGCCCGCGGTTGTTGGCGCCGTCACGCTACTCGACTGCTCACTCGTCGCCGACGCCGCCAGCGCGCTGATCGCATCCGCCGAGCCAACTTCTGTGTCGCCGGTCGTGATCGTCGCATTGGTTGAGCGGTAATAGCGAAGGGTCGTCGTTGCGGCCTGCCCGGTGCCTTGATTACGCACCGTCGCGCGAAGCGTGATCGACTGCTCCGGCGTCGGCGTGGTATCGTCCACCGAAGGCGATTCAACGATCAGGTCAGGAACAACGACCATGACGCGCACGCCATCCGAGCAGTTGTTGTTCGTCGCACTCTCGGCACTGACGCTTGCCACACACGCGCCAAAGTAATACGTGCCCACTGCCGCTGGCGCGGTCACGCTACTCGACTGCTCACTCGTCGCCGACGCCGCCAGCGCGCTGATCGCATCCGACGTGCCGACTTGCGTGTCGCTGGTGGTGATCGTCGCGTCAGACGATTGGTAATAGCGCAGAGTGGTCGCTGTCGCCGTCGCCGTGCCTTGATTACGCACCGTCGCGCGGAGCGTGAGCACCTGCCCCGGCGTCGCCGTGGTCTTATCCACCGCAGGCGATTGCACGAGCAGGTCTGGCGCGCCAACGGTCACTTGGACGCCGGCCGAGCAGTTGTTGTTGGTGTTGCTCTCGCCGCTGACCGCATCCACGCACGCGCCGTAGTAATACGTGCCCGTGGTCGAAGGCGCAGTCACGCTACTCGACTGCACACTCTTCGCCGACACCGCCAGCACGCTTATCGCATCCGACGTGCCGACTTCTGTGTCGCCGGTCGTGATCGTCGCGTCGGTTGAGCGGTAATAGCGCAGGGTCGCCGCCGCTACCTCAGCCGTGCCTCGGTTGAACACCGTCGCGCTTAGCGTGAACGCCTGCCCTGTCGTCGGCGTGGTATTATCCACCGCAGGCGATTGCACGAGCAGGTCTGGCGCGCCGACGACCACTCGGACACCGGCCGAGCAGTTGTTGTTCGTATCGCTCAAGCCCCTGACTAACACACACGCGCCGTAGTAATACGTGCCCGCGGTCAAAGGCGCAGTCACACGACTCGACTGCTCACTCGTCGCCGACACCGCCAGCGCGCTTATCGCATCCGCCGTGCCGACTTCTGTGTCGCCGGTCGTGATCGTCGCGTCAGACGATTGGTAGTAGCGCAGGGTCGCCGCTGTCGCCGCCGCCGTGCCTCGATTACCCACCGTCGCGCGAAGCGTGATCGCCTGCCCCGGCGTCGGCGTGGTATCGTCCACCGACACCGATTGCACGAGCAAGCCTGGCGCGCCAACGATCACTTGGACGCCGGTCGAGCAGTTGTTGTCGGTGTTGCTCTCGCCGATGCTCGCCACACACGCGCCGTAGTAATACGTGCCCGCGGTCGCTGGTGCGGTCACACTACTCGACTGCTCACTCGTCGCCGACACCGCCAGGGCGCTTATCGCATCTGCCGTGCCGACTTCTGTGTCGCCGGTCGTGATCGTCGCGTCGGACGATTGATAGTAGCGCAGGGTCGTCGTCGCCGCCGCCGCCGTGCCTCGGTTGAGCACCGTCGCGCGAAGCGTGAACGCCTGCCCCGGCGTCAGCGTGGTATTATCCACCGATGCCGATTGCACAAGCAGGTCTGGAGTACCAACGGTCACCCGGACGCCGGTCGAGCAGTTGTTGGTGGTGTTGCTCTCGCCGCTGACCGCATCCACGCACGCGCCGTAGTAATACGTGCCGGGGATCGCTGCCACGGGCACGCTACTCGACTGCACACTCGTCGCCGACACCGCCAGGGCGCTGACTGCGTCCGTGCCGACTGGCGTGTCGTCGGTCGTGATCGTCGCGTCGGCTGAAAGGTAATAGCGCAGGGTGGTCGTCGTCGCCGCCCCCGTGCCTTGATTACGCACTGTCGCGCTTAGCGTAAGCGACTGCGCCGTCGCCGCCGTGGTCTTATCCACCGATGGCGATTGCACGACCAGGTCTGGCGCGCCAACGGTCACCCGGACGCTGGCCGAGCAGTTGTTGCTGGTATCTTTCTCGTTGCTGACCGCAACCACACACGCGCCGTAGTAATACGTGCCGGGGATCGCTGACACGGGCACGCTGCTCGACTGCTCACTCGTCGCCGACACCGCCAAGGCGCTTATCGCATCCGCCGTGCCAACTTTTGTGTCGCCGGTCGTGATCGTCGCGTCGGCTGAGAGGTAATAGCGCAGGGTGGTCGCCGCGGCCGTCGCCGTGCCTCGGTTGAGCACCGTCGCACGTAGCGTGATCGACTGCCCAGCCGTCGGCGTGGTATTATCCACCGATGGCGATTGCACGAGCAGGTCTGGCGCGCCAACGACCACTCGGACGCCGGCCGAGCAGTTATCGCTCGAGCCCCTGACCGCTACCACACACGCGCCGTAGTAATACGTGCCCGCGGTCGCTGGCGTCGTCACACTGCTCGACTGCACACTCGTCGCTCCCACCGCCAGGGTGCTTATCACATCCGCCGTGCCGACTTCTGTGTCGCCGGTCGTGATCGTCGCGTCAGACGATTGGTAATAGCGCAGGGTCGCCGCGGTCGCCGCCGCCGTGCCTCGATTACCCACCGTCGCGCGAAGCGTGATCGACTGCCCCGGCGTCGGCGTGGTATTACTCGCCGTCAGCGATTGCACGAGCAAGCCTGGCGCGCCAACGATCACTTGGACGCCGGTCGAGCAGTTGTTGCTGGTATCTTTCTCACCGCTGACCGCAGCCACACACGCGCCGTAGTAATACGTGCCCGTGGCCGCTGGCGCGGTCAGCCGAACCGAGGTATCAAGGCCGTTGCGGGCCGCCAAGCGGTTCACACTATCCGTGCCGACTTCTGTGTCGCCGGTGGTGATCGTCGCGTCGGTTGAGCGATAATAGCGCAGGGTCGTCGCCGCCGCCTCAGCCATGCCTTGATTGTGAACCTTCGCGCTTAGCGTGAGCGACTGCCCCGGCGTCAGCGTGGTATTATCCACCGATGGCGATTGTACAACCAGGTCTGGCGCGCCAACGACCACTCGGATGCCGGTCGAGCAGTTGTTGCTGACATCGGTCTCGCCGCTGACCGCAGCCACACACGCGCCGTAGTAATACGTGCCAGCACTCAAAGGCGCGGTCAGAAGGATCGATTCCAAACCCGTGCCCGAAGCCGAAAGCACGCTGACTGCGTCCGTGCCCACAGACCTATCGCTGGTCGCGATCGTCGCGTCGGACGATTGATGATAACGCAAGGTCGTCGCGGTTGATGGCCCCGTGCCCCGGTTGCGAACGGTGGCTTGCAGGGTGAAGGATTGCCCAGGCGTCAGCGTGCTATCGCTGACCGACGGCGATTCAACGATCAGATCCGGACTGCGACTCCCGCCACCGCCACCACCGCCACCACCGACCGTCACGCGCACGCCGGTCGAGCAGTTGTTGCTGGTATCTTTCTCGTTGCTGACGCTTGCCACACACGCGCCGTAGTAATACGTGCCCGGGGTCAAAGGCGCGGTCAGAGGGATCGATTCCAAACCCGTGCCCGAAGCCGAAAGCACGCTGACTGCGTCCGTGCCCACAGACCTATCGCTGGTCGTGATCGTCGCGTCGGACGATTGATGATAACGCAAGGTCGTCGCAGCTGATGGCCCCGTGCCCCGGTTGCGAACGGTGGCTTGCAGGGTGAAGGATTGACCGGGCGTCAGCGTGCTATTGCTGACCGACGGCGCTTCAACGACCAGATCCGGACTGCGACTCCCGCCACCAGAAGGGGGCACTGACTGACCATAACTGCTGGCAAAAGTCAGAAAATCCTGAAAGTCTATCGCGCCATCGCTATTCAAATCGTACTTCGCTTCGTATCTGCTATCCCCGCGCCGGGCGCCATATTGCGCGACAAACGCCAAGAAATCGGGAAAGTCCACCTTCCCATTGCCATTAAAATCGGGCGTGGAAGTCGTCGGAACGTTAAACGAGATCCGGCTTGTCGTGGTGAGCGTATCGCTCGAGGACAAACTTTCAGAAAGCGTCACCAACCCAAGGCCAATGGAAAATTCCCGGCCCGTAACATCGGGCGCCGTGGTGAACTCTGCCCGTGCCAGAAAACCCGACGACGCCAAACGAACCGGCGAAAACGCCGCGAAGTCCGTGCCCGTCGGTTGTGGCACGTTAAAGACAAACGCGCGGTTCTCCGCTTTGACAAAGGTCAACAGAGTCGCATCAAAGGCAAACTGAAGTTGCATGCCGATCAAAGAGGTGGTCACGCCGGTTGCAAAAACCTCAATGGCAATCGTATCTCGTCCAGACGCGGTGCCCGATGTGACTTCATTATCTCTCTGATCGCCCGCGCCGCCATTGGGAATCAGATCGAGCGACAGCCGCGCATTGGCATTGGCACCAGCGGCAACTTTCGCTCGCCGTTCAGAAATCGGGGAAGATTCCCCTGTGGCCGCGCCGCCTTGGGCATCCGGTTCGGCTGCGACTTGATAGACCACAAAGACCAGCGCTGTGAGCGCGGTCATACACAAGCCCGTTGACAAAATCAGTTTACGCATCACTCGCTCCTTGTGAAAGTTTGGGCGACTTTAGAATAGGCGTCGCCCGAAGCCTTTTCAAAAAGCGCGATCTCCACGCCCCCCGAACACTGAGCCACACAACAACAACGCAAGACAACCCATGCTGATCTGACAACTCTGGTTGGGACGCACGACCATCCACACACTGCAAGCACCGAGAAGGACGCGACGGGTTTAACCCTTTATTCGCATCAGTACCAGATATGCGAAAAATATACACCGATACCAAATGTCGTTACGTCTTCTTCAGGTCTGCCCCAAGTCGCGTCTAAACCTATGATCCAATTCTTTGAGACTTCGCGCCCAACGCCAATACCGAGTCCAAATCCTCCAGAAGAGCCCACATCATCAAATGGTGCGAAAACAACATTGTATCCAACTACTGCCTGAACGAAATTCGCATTTATATCTTCGGACAGAAAGTAAGTAATTCCAAGTCCAGCCGTACCGTTGGAAGCAAAGAATCCGTCATAGTCGTAGTCAGGCCACTTCCAATCATACCAGGAAACTTTGTTTGACCAAGTTATTGCCAGCCGATTGCTCGGCGCATATCCAATGAGAAAATCTGTTTTCCCGGCGAAACTTGACTTAGACACATCAAAAAAAGTATCCCTATCGCGGGCATACCCGCCACCGCCTCCAATTCCAAGAATAAATCCCGCCCTGTTTCCATCAAAAGCAAATCCAGTCCCAGAAAACAGGGTCGCAAGCATTGCCAAGGCCAACAAGGCCAGTTGTGCCAATTTAATCATGGTCTTAATCTCCTGTCGCCTGTGAATTAGCATAGGGTTTCCAGCCCCAATTTGCTGATAAAACTGCGATAGATTGAACTGCTGGCTAGGGAAAGAGGTTTAAGCTTTCCTGGTTATGCGGTAGGACAAAAAAGTCGCATCTCATCCCTCCTCTATGTGTACGTATGCCGTAGTGTGATAGGTCGATAATGACAACCACTTGTCGGCACCCTCCGCGGTATTATCGACGCCGTTGCGTGTTGCTTGTGTGAGGACAATCAGCCTGGAATCCACTACCCGCGCAGATATTGCCGTAACACCCCGATCCATCGGAGCGGACCACGAACCGATTACTGCCGACATTGATATTGGGAATATTGACGGTGCAACTCTGCCCCGGACTCAACACCTGCCCCACCGAACAGGCCCCTCCACCACCACTGCCGCCACCGTTGACGGCACTACCGCACATCCAGCGCGATGCCAACAGGTGGCCTCAATCCTGTGGTGATGAGGTCTTCGACATTGGAGCCATCCAAGTTGGCACGCTGAATCTTAGACGTGCGACCGCCGGAGTCCGTGTTTTTCCAGTACATCTTTCCGCGTCCCACATCCAGCGCGATGCCCTCTGGCCCCCCCAATCCTGTGGTGATGAGGTCTTCGACATTGGAGCCATCCAAGTTGGCACGCTGAATCTTAGACGTGCGACCGTCACCGTCTAAGTCCGTGTTTGTCCAGTACATCTTTCCGCGTCCCACATCCAGCGCGATGCTAGCTAGCGCATTCAATCCTGTGGTGATGAGGTCTTCGACATTGGAGCCATCCAAGTTGGCACGCTGAATCTTAGACGTGCGACCGTCACCGTCTAAGTCCTTGTTTGTCCAGTACATCTTTCCGCGTCCCACATCCAGCGCGATGCCAAGTGGCTCTCTCAATCCTGTGGTGATGAGGTCTTCGACATTGGAGCCATCCAAGTTGGCACGCTGAATCTTACCCGCGATCCACTCCGTCCAGTACATCTTTCCGCGTCCCACATCCAGCGCGATGCCATATGGAAAACGCAATCCTGTGGTGATGAGGTCTTCAACCTGGGAGCCATCCAAGTTGGCACGCTGAATCCTCTCCATGCGCCTTTCCGTCCAGTACATCTTTCCGCGTCCCACATCCAGCGCGATGCCAACTGGATTACCCAATCCTGTGGTGATGAGGTCTTCGACATTGGAGCCATCCAAGTTGGCACGCTGAATCTTACCATCAGTAAATCGGCTTCCTGTCCAGAGTGCGTCCGTCCAGTACATCTTGGGCGTACCGCCACTGCCACCGCCGCTACCGCTACCGCTCGGATCGTCCTTTCCACAGGCATAAGCAAAGCACATGACCAGCAGAACGGTTCCGAAGATCAGCAACCGCGTGAGCTTCATAGCCGAGGTTCCCTTTCGTAACTTCCTCCCTTCAAAAGCAAATCCAGTCCCAGAAAACAGGGTCGCAAGCATTGCCAAGGCCAACAAGGCCAGTTGTGCCAATTTAATCATGGTCTTAATCTCCTGTTGTGAATTAGCATAGGGTTTCCAGCCCCAATTTGCTGATAAAACTGCGATAGATTGAACTGCTGGCTAGGGAAAGAGGTTTAAGCTTTCCTGGTTATGCGGTAGGACAAAAAAGTCGCATCTCATCCCTCCTCTATGTGTACGTATGCCGTAGTGTGATAGGTCGATAATGACAACCACTTGTCGGCACCCTCCGCGGTATTATCGACGCCGTTGCGTGTTGCTTGTGTGAGGACAATCAGCCTGGAATCCACCAAGCAGATGTGCTCAAAATTCGCATTGTCAGTGAAAACAAAAAAATAAGCCGGCTGTTCCTCAAGGGGTTGCCACGCAGGAACTGAGCCGGCTAAAGAAAATGTTTTGGAAGAATGAAACGAATGGGGGAAAGACGGACGGAAAAAATTGATCAGGAGGGATGCGACATGGTGCAAATTGGACGGTGGAATTTTGGTCAGACAATACAGATAGGGGAAGGCGATAAGGGGAAATGCCCCCCCCCCCCCGAAAATCTAATGAAAACAATAAGTTGTGTTAAGTTGTGGGCAGGCAAAAAAGACCTCACACCAGCCGTCGCGGTGCCGGTGTGAACGCCAAAAAAAGTAGGATGTGAAGTCTGAATTGTCATAACAGCCAAACCCCTTTGTGGTTGAGACCTACTCGGTCAACGCGGGAGAATATAAGCCCGTCAATCCGCCTGTCAAGTATCTTTTTTTCAAAATAGGCACAGGCGGCGCCTACAACGGATCGTAGCGAGTAATCGGGAAGAGGTCCTGACAAAACAAAAAGGTCCAGCTTTTGGCTGGACCTTTTTGTTTTCCTGTGAACGGGCTGTCGCCAGTTGTACCCCACTCGTACCTCTTGTGGCTATACCGCTTAGCTTTTCTCGATTTCCTCCAATGGCTTGTACAACTCCTTCTTGATCAGAACGCCCGCTTTGAAATAGCTCTTCCGCCGGGCGGGCACGTACACGATCTCGCCCGTGCGGGGGTTGCGGGCAGCGGGCTTGGGTTTGGTCGGCTTGACCCCCAACACGCCAAAGCCTCGAATCTCGATTCGGTTGCCATCGATCAGGTTCTCGCGCATAATGTCAAAAAGTGTATTCACCATATCGTAGGCCAGTTGTTTTTTGATTCCCAAACGCTCGGAAATTTCCAAGGCAATGGCCCTTTTGGTCGTCGTCATGCAGCACTCCCATCTCGCATGGTCTCGTCATAGCATTGACGCTAATATAGCCCGAAACCCACGAGACGCAAGACAAAATTGAGCAGATGCCATTAAAAAATATAGGGTTATGATTTCCCATTTTCGCCGCCACAATCCATTTGCCCAAGTGCGTGTGTTGTGGCGCGAGGACGACAGTTGGTCTAATTCTTTCACTTTGGGAACTCCATTTGTAAATGTTAGGTCTAATCACAAAAGTAGCTATCAGCGTTTAACCGCTTCTATTGAGGAACACGCCATGCTCTCCATCCTCCAAAACATCCTCGGCGTTGCGCGTTATGAGCGCAAAATGCTTTTGAGAACCACAAAATTTCGCATCTTGGGCAGCATTGGCGTGAGCATTCCGGTCTTGCTCGGCATTGTCTTCGCGCTCGTCGAAGCCAGTGGCCGCGAAATGCCCATCGGCATCGAAGCCTACGTCCCGTTTTACCTGTACAGCTTTTTGCAAACCATCGTCATCGCGTTCATCGTGGGCGATTTCCGGGCCGCGGACGAACAGGCGCACATCTACGAAGTGGTCGCGGGCCGTCCCATCTCAACAGCGGAACTCGTCGCCGGGAAATATTTTGGCGTCGTCAGCGCGCTCGTTTTGTTGAGCCTCGGCGTGTTGCTCTTGACCTTGGGCATCCAAGCGGCGAAGATCAGCATGACCGGCAATCCGTTCAACATCGAACCCTATATCGGCTACCTCGTGCTGATGAACCTGCCCGCCCTGATCTTCATGTCGTCTTTGACCTTCTTCTTGGGCGCGTTGTTGCGCCGGCAAGCAGCGGTGGCCCTCATCGTCATCGGGTACTTGTTGGTCGTGATCGCATTCTTGGGCAGTCGATACGGCGGCATCTACGATTTCGGCGCGTTTTACGCCCCCCTGTATTACTCGGACTTAATCGGCTTGGCGGACCTATCGCAGGTGGGGTTGCAACGCCTGTTCTACGTCCTGCTCGGCATTGGCCTTTTCGGCTTTTCAATTGATCGCTATCCCCGGCTCGCCCACTCTTTGACCGCACGGTGGTTTGGCCGCGGTTGCGCCTTGGCCGGCTTTGGCTTGGCCGCCGGGCTTTACTTTTTTATGGATGCCCAAGCGCGAGACGCGCGAGCCTATCGCCAATCCCTGCGCGCGCAACAAGAAGCGGTCGCCCATCTGCCAGTCGCGGAAATCGCGCATTACGACCTCGAGGTGACGCTCTTGCACAAAGACCCGCTCGCAGCATCGGGCACGATCACCCTGAAAAATCCACACGAAACCCCGCTCGACACCCTCATCTTGTCCCTCAATCCCGGGTTTGAACTCCAAAGCCTCACCCATGGCGACGGGCGGGCCATCCCTTGGGAACGCATCGGTAGCGCGATCCGCGTCATACCGCACGCGCCCTTGCAGTCGGAACGAGAACTCGCCCTAACCCTGAAGTACGCAGGGGACATCGACACGGATGGCTTCGATCTCCGCCGAGAAAAAGCCAGACCCAAATTGCCCAAGCGCAGAAACGTGTTCAACAAAGGCACTCTGACCGCGTGGATCCGCGATGAATCCGTCTTCCTGCCCCCGCGCAGCCGTTGGTACCCGGTCGCAGGCGTGGATTACGGGTACGAAAACGCACGCCCGGTCTCGTTCTCCACGGCGAACTTGCAGATCGCGTACCCGCGCGGCCTCGAAGTCATCACCCAAGGCCAGGCCGGTGACGCCGATACCCTCGATACGCAGGTCACGCGGCACTGGGTCATTGAAAAACCCGTACCCGTGCTCTCGCTCAACGCAGGCGTCTATCGGGTGTATCGCGCCACCATTCACGACATCGCCTGTGCCCTTTACGTCCACCCCTCGCACTTGCGGCCCGTCAAATTTTTTGAAGACGCCCAAGGGGAAATCACGCGCGCCCTCGGGCAAATCATGGATGCGATGGAACAGGAATCCGGCATGGCCTATCCCTATCCGAGCCTCTCCCTCGTGGAAATCCCATTCCACATTCAGTGGTACTACGAGGGCTGGGAGGAAAAGGGCGGTCTGACCCTGCCGGGCGTGTTGATGGTCGAAGAAGACGTGCTCATGCAACAGCAATTCACCCGAAGTTTTGCGCGGTACCAAAAAGCCTCGCGCGGCAACCGAGAACCCAAAGACATCAAAAAAGACCTGTTGGTGCGCGCGGTCTTCGCCACCTTCTTCTCCAAAGAGGAAAGCGGCAGAACCACCGGCGGCCTGTTCCGCAGCCCGGTGATTCAGCTTTGGGCCTACGACAAGCAATTTGTGGGCGACCACTACGCCCTGCTCAAAAAGGGCATGCCCATGTACATCCAAGACGATTTGAGCACGGACATGACGGCTGCGTTTTACGCCCGGCGGCGCGGCGGGTTTGGGGACCGAGGGCGCGGTGGCCCCCGAGGTCGCAATCGGGGATCGAGCGCGCGCTGGGACACGCTGGTCGCCAAGATGCAACACAAGTCATTTGCCGAGTTGGATCCCGAAAAACAGGCCGGCCTGTACCGCCAAGTGCTCGACGCCAAAGGCCCCGCGCTCTTTCAGATGATGGAAGCCTTTTGGGGCGAGGAAACATTTCGCAGTATCTTGGACGACATCGACCAAAATCACAAATACGACGCCATCGACTTCTCCACCTTTGAACGTGCGGCTATCGGCGATACCACCGCCAGCGAAAACAGCCGCAAAATGCAGCGGTTGGTCGACGATTGGATCTTCGGCACGGAAATCCCGGGCTATACCCTCACGCGGGTCAAAGCCATGAAGATGGACGACGGCTTTGGCATGGTGGTCTATCAACTGATCGTCCGCATCAAAAACAGCGAACCGGGCCGGGGCTATGTGCAAATTACCGCTTCGGGCCGGGGCGATGAGGCCGTCAAGGGCGTGGAGATCGAAGGCGGCCGGGAAATCGAAGTGTCGATGGTGCTTTGGGATCAGCCCTTTCGCGTGATGGTCGAACCCTTCTTCGCGCGCAACCGGCGGCCCTTGGTCTCGCCCGTGCGCGTGCCCGAAAAGGTCACCGAGGGCTTTCCGACCACGTACATCAAAGACGTGACCGGCGACGAGTCGGGGCCGCTCGAGATCATCGTCGATAATGACGACGACGGGTTTTCCATGCCCATCCGCCGCGAGACGCGCTATTTTCGCCCGGGCCTAAAAGGCGACAACTGGCGCGAGCACGTCATGCCCATGGCGTTCGGGCGATTTGAAACGAATTATCGGCGAAAGCGCGGGGGCGATGGCGCGCAACCGGCCGTGTGGACCGCGCGCATTCCCAAAGCCGGGCTGTTCGACGTGGGCTTTTACTTTCTCGATCCCTCTATGGCGAGGCGCGCGCGCATCGGCGAACGCTTTACCCTCACGGTTTTCCACGGGGGCAAGGCCGACACCCTCGAAATGGAACGCGACCAGATGAAAGCCGGATGGAATCACTTGGGGCGATACGCATTTGCCGAGGGCGAAGAGGCCGCGGTCGAACTCTCTGACCGCGCCGAGCGGGGCCTGTATGCCGATGCCGTGCGCTGGCGTTTCTTCGATCCACAAAATCCCGACGCGTATGACGACGACCTGCCCACATTCATGTTCGGCCGCGGGCGCGGCGGCCCGGATGGCGGCCGTGGCGACGGCGGAAGACGAGGTCCCGGCGGCCCTGGCAGACGCGGCCCCGGCGGACAATTTGGGTTTTAAACGGAATGGGACGGCTTATCGAGATCGGGACCTACCCCCTAACCCCCTTCCTGCGAGGAAGGGGGAACGAGGATCGGTTTTCCGAGGGGAAGATGTGAGGAATTTTTAATCGCTTTCTGCCCTCGGTCAACGCCATCAGAGCAACCATAGCGAGAAGCCATCAAAGGGCCTTTACTCCCCTTTCCTCGTAGGAAAGGGGCCGGGGGATAGGTCCTCCTTAATCGCTTTCTGCCCTCGGTCAACGCCATCAGAGCAACCATAGCGAGAAGCCATCAAAGGGCCTTTACTCCCCTTTCCTCGTAGGAAAGGGGCCGGGGGATAGGTCCTCCTTAAATGAGCAAGCAACACATTTGCTAATCTGTGCGTAACGTCAAAAAAAATGAAATGTCAATACAACCTGACAACTGACAACTCGGAGGACACCCGTGAAGTTCCACATCCCACTGATCATCGCGCTATGCTGGCTCACCGCTTGCAACACCCAACCGGAACAGCGCACGGTCGATCTCGCAATGCCGGTCACCGTGCAATCCGTGGAAACCGGAACCATCGAGGCTATCGTCACCGCCACGGGCACCTTGCGCCCCGTGCGCGAAGCCTATATCTCCACGGAAATTCGGGGCCACCTGTACTGGAGCGAGGATGGGAACAACCGCTTGCTCGCCAAAGGCTCTGAAGTCAAAAAAGGGCGAGTCGTCGCCAAACTCGACAGCGACGAATGGGTCGTCGGCGCGCGCGTGCAAGCGCGAAAACTCGCGGTTGAAACCGCCAAGCGCACCTTGGACGAACAAGAAACCCTGTTCAGCCGGCAACTGTCCACGACAATGGCCGTTGAAAATGCGCGCAAAGCCTGGGCCGAAGCCGATGCCAACTACCGAGACGCCCTCATCAAAATCGACAAAACCCGCATCGTCGCGCCCATTGGTGGGATGTTGTCTGAACGCGCGGACATCACGCAGGGCACGTTGGTCACGCCCAACACCCCCATCGCAAAAATCATGGATTACTCGCAGGTGTTCGTCGATCTGAAAATCCCAAACGCGCAGATCATCTCCGTGAAATTGGGCCAGCGCATCCGCGTGAGCAACTACGCCTTGCCGGATGCGGTATTTGAGGGCGAGATCGTGGAAATGGATCCCGCGCTGGATCCGGCCACGCGCACGGTCAAAGTCGTGGGCCTGGTGAACAACCCGGACTTGCTGTTGCGCGCGGGCATGTTCGTCAAAACGGACATCATCGTGGAATCGCGCCAAAACGTCGTGCTCATCCCGCGCCAACTCATCTTGCGTAGGCGCAACCAAAAGGTCGTCTTTGTGGAAGAAGAGGGCCGCGCCCAACAGCGCGCAGTCGAAACCGGCCTCGAAGACCGGCGCCGCGTGGAAATCATCGTCGGCCTCGCACCGGGCGAGCAGTTGATATCGAGCAATTACGAAACCCTCAGACCGCGAACCCGCGTGCGGGTCGTTGGAGACGCGCCATGAACCTGCCGGAATTTTCAACGCGCTATCCGGTCACCATCGCCATGGGCACGCTCGCAGTGGTCTTGCTCGGCTGGATTTCCCTCAATGGCCTGGGCACGGACCTGCTCCCGGATCTGCAAACGCCCGTGGTCACCATCGACCTGAGCGCGCCGGGCAAATCCCCCCGTGAAATCGAGGAACGCTACACGCGCAGACTCGAGCGAGACGTGAGCACCATTCAGGGCGTCAAGCGCGTGTATTCGATAACGCGCTCGGGCCAAGGCGTGGTCGTCGCGGAATTTGCGTGGGATGCGGACATGGATTTCGGCTTGCTCGACATTCAAAAAAGGGTGGGCCGATACGCGCAAAATGAGGACGTGTCGCAAGTGAACGTGAACCGCGAAGACCCGCTCGCCCGCGCGGTTATGCGAATCGCGATCACCGCAGAAGAGGGCGCGGAACTCGACGCGCTCGTGGGCACGGTCGATCTGCTGATCAAACCCAAATTGGAAGCCCTCGAAGGCGTGGCCTCTGCCGAAGTGGAAGGCGGCGCGGAAAAAGAAGTCCGCGTTTTGCTCAACCCCTACTTGCTCGAAGCCTTTGGGCTCACGCCCGACGCCATCGTCAACCGCATCGGACAAGCCAATGCAGACGTGTCCGGGGGGACGCTTCGAGAAAATCAGCAGTCGTACCTGGTCAAAGCCCTGGGCCGCTTGGACGACATCGACGACGTGCGCGAGGTCATCGTGGGCGAAAAGCGCGGCACGGGCGGCGCGGTGTCCGGCGACCGCGTGCCGGTGCGCGTGCGCGATGTGGGCACGGTCGATTTGGTGTACCGAGAGCGCGAAACCATCGCCCGCCTCGATGGCCGCGAGTGCGTGGGCCTCGCCATTTACAAAGAGGCCGGCAGCAATACGGTCGCTGTCGTGCGCGAAGTGTTGGACGCGATTGACGACATGCGGGCGGACTTGGGCGGGTTGCGCTTTACCACAGTCGAAAACCAAGCCCGATTCGTGGAAGAAGCGGTGGGCGAAGTCGAAACCTCGGCCATCCACGGCGCGATCTTGGCGATTCTGGTGTTGCTGATCGCCCTGCGGAGTTGGACCGTCACCCTGGTCATCGGCCTGGCGATTCCCATATCCGTGCTGGCGACCTTTACCCTCATGTACTTCGAGGGGCTGACCCTGAACATCATGACCCTGGGCGGCTTGGCATTGGGCGCGGGCATGCTGGTGGACAATGCAATCGTGGTCATCGAAAACATCTATCGCCACCTCGAAACCGGGGAAGATGCACGCACCGCGTCGAGCCGAGGCGCGACCGAAGTCGGCGTGGCGATTTTGGCCTCCACCCTGACGACCGTGGCCGTGTTTTTGCCCATCGTCTATTTGCAGGGCTTGGCCGGCGAACTCTTCAAAGATCAGGCGTGGACCGTCGCGTTTTCCCTGCTGTCATCCCTGGTCGTCGCCATGACGACCATCCCCATGCTGACGTCGCGCGTTTTTCGCCGCATCAAAACCGCGCGTCACACCTCCCTGCGCTCGGGCGCTTACTACCGATTCCTCAACGGCGTGTTGAACCACAAACTCGCGCTGATCGGCGTCGCCGCGCTGGTGATCGGCGCGACCGGGTACATCGCCCGCGCGGTGCAAACCGAATTTATCCCCCGCGAGGACCAAGGGCTGTTTCAAATCGACCTCACCTTGCCCGAGGGATCGCGCGTGGAACTGAGCGACCGATTCGCCTTGCGCGCCAAAGAGATCGTGGAAGCCATTGGCGGGCGCGACATCTCGCACGTGTACGCACGCGTGGGCCTCGACCCGGCGCGCATCTCCGGCGCGGATGATCCCTCTGGCCCCAACCGCGCAACCCTCTCTGTGGCGCTGCATTCGGACCGCTCGCGCAATGTGAGCGAACTGGTGCGCGATCTCGATCCCGTACTGAGCGCGTTGCCCGATATCGAAGTCAAGTACAAATTGCACGAAACCGCGCTCGAAGGCGTCATGGCCGGACGAGACGCGCCCATTCAAGTGGAGGTGTCTGGGGAAAACCTCGACATTTTGGCGCGCATCACAAAAGAACTCCAAGCGCGCCTGGAATCCCTGCCCGCGGTGTACAATGTGCGAACCAGCTTTCAGGGCGGGCAACCCGAAGTCGATCTCGCTATCCGAGACGAAGTCGCGTCCGCCTTTGGCCTGACCACGCAAACCATCAGCCGCACCTTGGAACGGCAGTTGTCCGGCGAAGTCGCAGGCGAATTGTCCAAGGACCAGCGCGCGCGCGACATTCGCGTCAAATACCGCGACATCGACCTCAACGCCCTGCAAACCATCCGAATCGATGGCGCCGAGGGCGCGGTCTTGACCTTGGGCGATATCGCGGACCTCAATATCATCGAAGGCCCGCGCGAAATTTTACGGGAAAACCAACGGCGCGTGGGCCGCGTCACCGGCTACTTGACCGAGGGCCGCGTGTTGAGCGAGGCTATCGGAGAAATCCGCGCAGCGATCCAAACCATGGCCATCCCCTCTGGCTATCGCATCGCCATCGGCGGGGAAGAGCGCGAGCGCAGGGAATCCTTTGCGAGCCTCAAATTCGCGCTGATCCTCTCTATCGCGCTCGTGTACATGGTCATGGCCTCCCTGTTTGAATCCGTGCTCCACCCGTTCACGGTCATGTTTTCCGTGCCCTTGGCCGGCGTGGGCGTGGTCTTCGCCTTCTATTTTTTGGGCGAACCCCTCAGCGTGATGGCCTACATCGGCATCATCATGCTCGGCGGCATCGCGGTCAATGACGCCATCGTGCTCGTGGATCGCATCAACCAACTCCGGCGCGAGGGCCTAGGCCTGCGGGAAGCCGTGTTGCAGGGCGGGCAGGATCGCCTTCGGCCCATCGTGATGACGAGCGCGACCACCATCCTCGCCCTGTTGCCGATGGCCCTCGGCTTTGGCGAAGGCGCGAAATTGCGCGCGCCCATGGCCATCGCCGTCATCGGCGGCTTGGTCACCTCCACCTTGATGACCCTGCTCATCATTCCCACCATGTACGAAATGATCGACCGGCTCAGGGGGAAATCGCCATGACCCTTGCGGGATTTGCCGTGCGAAGGCCCGTGACCACGGCCATGTTTTTTTTGGCATTGGGCATCATGGGCGCGATCTCCCTCTACCGATTGCCGGTGCAGATTTTTCCGGAATACGTGTCGCCCCAAGTCTATGTCACGGCCAGGCAACAGGGCTATTCGCCCG
Organism: Candidatus Latescibacterota bacterium; assembly: GCA_965204745.1. GTDB lineage: Bacteria > Latescibacterota > UBA2968 > UBA2968 > UBA2968 > VXRD01. The sequence goes on along the minus strand of OZ242010.1, from coordinate 4,286,596 downwards.
AACAGGTCGAGCGCGAATTGGTCATGCCCATCGAAGAGGAAATCGGCAAACTCGAGGGCATCGAGGCGTTCGAATCCTTTTCCCGCGAAAACAACGGGGGCGTGCGCGTGGCGTACGCGCCGGATACGGACATGAAATTTGCGTTGCTACAACTCGAAAGCCGGCTGACGCGCCTCCAACCGATGTTGCCCGAGCGCACGCGCCTCGACGTACAGCGCTTTGACTCGTCCGACCTCTCGGCCGCTGTGATGCAAATTCACGTCTTGGCAGATGGCGACATAAATTGGCTGCGCGAATTTGCCGAAGAGAAAATCCGCCCGGAACTCGAAGCGGTCGACGGCGTGGTCAACGCACAAGTGCTCGGCGGACAACGCGCCGCCATCGAAATCATCGCGGATCCCGCCCTGTTGCAAGCGCACCAACTCTCCATGTCAGACGTCCGCAACCGCATCGAGGCGTTCAACACGCGCAGGCAATACCTCGGCGAGGTTCACGACGGGGAACGCGTGTACGCGGTCAGCATCCGCGGGCAATTCACGGACCTCGTACAAATCCGCCAACTCGTCATCAAACCGGAACTGCCCTTGCACCTCGGCGACATCGCGCAAATTCGCTACGGCCTTCAGGAACGCGCCGACATCCAGCGCATCAACGGCAAGCCCGCGGTGGGCATCCGCATTCAAAAAGACGACGAGGCCAACCTGATCGCAGTCGCAGAAGAACTCGCAACCACGATTGCCCGCGTCAATGCGGACCTCGCCCCGGAAAACATCCAACTCGCTATCGCGCAAAGCCAAGCCGAGATCATGGACGGAGCCCTCAGCACCCTCAAACAAGCCGCGGGCGCGGGGGGCGTGCTCGGGCTTTTTGTTTTGTTCTTGTTCTTGCGAAACCTGCGCTTTGTCGCAGTGCTCATCCTCGCCATCCCTTGTTCCTTGTTGCTCACGTTCAACTTGATGTACCTGTGGGACCTCAGCCTGAACGTGCTCTCCCTGTGCGGCTTGGCCCTGGCCGTGGGCATGTTGACCGACAATGGCATCGTGGTCATGGAGAACATCTTCAAGCACTACGAACAGGGCAAATCCCCGAACGAAGCCGCGCGCTTGGGCACGGACGAAGTCGCCCGCGCCGTGCTCGCGGCCACCGCGACAACCGTCACGGTCTTTTTGCCCGTGGTCTTCATCCAAAGCGATTATCAAGACCTGCTGCGCGAACTCGCCTTGTCCATGACCTTCCCCCTGCTCGCCTCGCTCTTGGTCGCCCTGACCTTGGTGCCGGCCCTTGCGTCCAAAACCCTGTCCCTGGCATCTCGGCCGCCAACCGAAACCGGCAGGCTCATCGAGATGTACACGATCTGCCTCAAAACCGGCTTGCGCCACCGCATCGGCGTTTCCCTCGGCATCGCCGGCGCGCTCATCATCACCCTCATCATCTCGTTGATCTTCATGCTGCAACGCGACGTCCGCCGAGAGCAAAACCGGTTCGCCATTTACATCGGCATGCCCGAAGGCACGACCTTAGAGGCATTGGACGCAGCGGTCGGCGAGGTGGAAAGCGCGGTGCGCGAAGCCGAGGGCATCGAACGCTTTGTCACCAGCATCCGGGAAACGCAGGCCACCATCAATGTCGAGCTCTTGCCCCTGGCGGACCGCGGCGGCATCTCGGTCGATCTCATCAAGGAAACGCTCGAGGACACCGACGCGTTTGGCGGCGCGGAAAACGCCATAGTGAGCTACGAGCCGATTGCCCGCACGGGCCGAGGCGGGGGCCGCGGCGGGGGTGGCGGCGGCATTCGCGGCAGCAGTCGCGCGCGCTCCTCCGGCGGGTTCAATTTGGAAGGCGGCGCGCCCGCGGAAACCGCTGTGATTCGCGGGTACGATTTCACCGTGCTGCAGATGATCGCCGAGGACCTGGCCTTCCGCCTCGAAGAAGTGGAGGAAATCGATCCCAACAGCATCCAGCCCGACGCGGAACGCGGCGCGCCCGAAGTCCACGTCTTGCCGGACGAGGCCATCATGTTCGACCGCCGCCTGCAAGTGCGAACCGTGCTCAATGCCGTGGGCGACGCCAACCCGCGCGGCGCGCGCGCCACTGTGTCCTTTCTCGCCCCGGACGGCGCGGAAATCCCCATTGAAATTCGCAATGTGGAAGATCCGGAAGAAGAGGGCGACGGCATCGAGGGCTTGCGCCAAACCCCGATCCTCGGCGCGGGCGGCACGCACTTGCCCCTGTCCGAAGTCTCGCATGTGCGTCGGGACCAAGGTCGCAGCATGATTTTGCGGACCGACCAATCTCGGCGCGTGATCGTGTCCTACCGGTTTGCAGACGAAATTTTGGCGTCTCAACCCCTGTTGGACGCGGCGCGGGCGTACGTGCAAGACGTGGTCGCCGAAATGGTGTTGCCCACCGGCTACGCCATCGAAATCGTCGAGGCCGAAGAAGAGACGATCTACTACTGGATGATCGGCATTGCCGCGCTGTTGATTTTCATGATCCTCGCCTCGCTGTTCGAATCGCTCTCCGCGCCCCTCATCATCCTTTGCACCTTGCCCACGGCGATCATCGGCTCTTGCTGGGCGCTGATCTTGTCCGGCACGGGCCTCGCGTCTCAAGAAGCGCCGATGGCAATCCTCGGCTTCATCGTGTTGCTCGGCATCGCCGTCAACAATGGCATCGTGCTCATAGACGCGATAAGCACCTCGCGCTTCCGGCACGGGTTCAGGCGAGAACGCGCTGTGCTGGCCGCGTCCCGCTCCCGCGTGCGCCCCATCTTGATGACCTCGGCCACCACCATTTTGGGCGTGTTGCCCCTGGCCCTCAAGTTCGGCGGGGATTACGAAATTTGGCCCCCGTTCGCCATTACCGTGCTCGGCGGCATGGGGGTTTCGATGGTCTCCACCCTGATTTTCATCCCCGTGGTCTATATGGGCATCGACCAAGTCAAGGCGTGGTTGGCAGACATCGGCTGGGTCGGCGTTGCTTTGGGCAGCGCAGTCGCCGCGGGGGCGACCTATTTCGTCGACGATTATTACCAGAGTTTGTTCTGGACCTGCCTCTTGGCCCTGCCCGCGTGGATCATCTGCATGACCGGCGCGTGGCTGGTACAGCGCGTTCACCGCGCGCGCATCGCGGCCCGCGATCAAATTGGCGACGTGGAATATCTCCAAATCCGCAACCTCACGAAAATTTACGGCGCGCCCGGGCAGTTCAGGCGCGAATGGGATCGGTTTAAGCGGCGCGAACAACGCGGCGCGCGGTTGATCGTCGATCAGCGGGACAGCCTGTGGTGGAAATTGCCCTTGCTCGCCCTGCTCGTCTATTTGGAGACTTATTTTGAAGCGGGGATGTGGATCTTTCTGACCGCCCTCGGCCTGTGCGGCCTCATCCATCACCTCGCGCGCGGTTTCGCAACGACGTGCGGGGTTCAGCTCAAAAACCGATTTCTGTTGAAACTCGCCCGCGCAATCCTGCCGCTGTCCTTTGTGGCTTTTATCCACTGGCGGTTGAACCTGCTGTCATTGACCATTGCCTGCGCGGCGGTCTATCTCCTCTACCACCTGACCGCGTTCTTGGCAAACCGAGTCGCGTCTGGGCGCGTCAACCCGGAAAATATGCCGGGGCGATTGGGCTTTCTCAAGGGCATCGCGTATCGCGGCGCAGCCGCCGTGCCCATCATCGGGGTTCCCCGGCCGCAGTTTTGCGCCCTCGGCGGCGTGAGCTTGGATATTCCGCGCGGGATGTTCGGGCTTTTGGGCCCCAATGGCGCGGGCAAGACCACCTTGATGCGGATCGCGTGCCGGGTGTTGTCCGCGAGTTACGGCTCCGTGCTCGTCAATGGCAAGACCCCGCTCAACCACCAAAACATGCGAGGCGTGATCGGGTACTTGCCGCAGCACTTCGGCCTGTACTCGCACATGTCCGCGGGCGATTATCTGGAATACCGCGCCCTGTTGCAGGGCTTCAAAGACACCGTAGCACGGCGCAAGCGCGTCCAAGCGTGCTTGGAACAGGTGAACCTGTGGGACAGGCGAGACGACCCTATCGGCGCGTTCTCCGGCGGCATGAAACAGCGCGTAGGCATCGCCCAAACCCTGTTGCACCTGCCGCAGGTGATCGTGGTGGACGAGCCGACAGCGGGCCTGGATCCACTGGAACGCATCCGCTTCAGAAACTTGCTGGCGCGATTTAGCCAAGAGAAGATCATCATTTTTTCCACGCACATCGTGGAAGATATTTCCGGCAGTTGCAACCGCTTGGCCGTGCTCGACCGAGGCAAAGTCCTCTACGCGGGCACGCCGCTAGCGATGCGCGAACTCGCCCGCGACAGGGTGTGGGAAGCCCTGTTGAGCGAATCGCGGTTTGACGCCCTAGAGCGCGACTTGGACCTGATTGCCCATGTGCGCGTGCCGGGCGGGATTCGCGCGCGCTTTCTCGCCGCATCTCCGCTTCCCGAAGCGCGGGCGGTCGAACCCAATCTCGAAGACGCGTACCTCTACCTCTTGCGACATGGCAACCGACACAAACAACCTGACCTGGCGTGAGTTGCTTTTCTCGGTCGGCAAATTGCACGCCTTGAGCATGCAAATCGCGCTTCACCGCAAAGTGATTTTTATGTGCGGTGGCGTTTTGAGCTACTACGCGATTTTGTACGCGTTCGCGCTCTGGTACCCGGGCGAGGGATTTTCCGTGGAGCAAGCCCTCAATGTCTTGGTCGAAGTGCCGGGCACGGTGCTCGCGATCTATTTGACGATGGACATGGTCGCGGGCGAGCGCGATAAGAACACCCTCGAAATTCTGTTCAGCACCGCGATCAGCCACTACGCCACCTGGTCCGTGCGGATCGTGACGATCTGCGCCGTGTTGTTCGCCACCCTGATGGCGATGAGTGCCATCGCCTATTTTTTCTTTGCCGAGTTCCCCTTCATTTGGGGCGGGCTCAATGCCTGGTTCCCCGCGTTTTTCATGGTGGGCCTCACATTCCTCTTTTCGGTCCTGTGCCGCAGCAGCAATGCAGCGGGCATGATCGCCGTGGGCATTTTGATCGCGATTTTGCTTTTGACCTCGCCGGAATCGGAAGTAGAAATAGGTGGCAATACGTTGACCAACTCGGCCTACGACCTCTTTCTCAAACCCTTTGAACCCCCCTCCAATCTCGATCCCAACCTGTGGACGAACCGCGTCATCCTCAATCGCGTGGGCATTGTCGCGTTGGGGGCCTTGTGCATCTTCCTCGCCCTCCGCCGCATGCTCGACCGCGAACGCCTGCTGTAACTGCGAGAAGTGAGTGCCCCCTCCCGTGCTCGCCCGACCCGCGATGGCAAGGTTTTTTTTCCGCGGATTAAACCGTCCGGTCATTCGCGTTCATCTGTGGTCGCTTCTCTCGCCTCTCGTTCCAAGAGCGAGATGATCTTGTCCAACCGCTTCAAGAATCCATAGAGAAAGGCGAAGATGGTGGACCACAGACCCACCACAAAAATGCCGCCCGTAATGACCATCAAAATCAAATCGTAGCGCGTGAGTTCCGGCATAATCTCCTCCGCAGGCGTCCCCGCTTGCTATTTCGGTTAGATTGCATTATGTTGCCATATATCGAGGGAAACATACACACAAACGCAGTCGAAAGCAAAAGGACATTGGTCATGCGCCTCGGGTTATGGATTGTGCTCGTTGCAGTTTTGGGGGGATGTGGCGGTACGGAGATGACGATGCCCACAATGTCGCCTGACGCCGTGGTGCGTTCTGTGCGGTTGCAACCCGTGCAGTTTCAAACCGCGGATGGATTCTCGTTGTTTGGCACGCTGTTTTCCGCTTCGCACCTGACCGGGCCGCGCCCTGCGGTGATCTTGATCCACCCGTTTAATGAAAATCACGGTCAATGGGCGGGCTTTGTGCCGGAACTCGTCGTGGAGCGGGGCTACGTGGCCCTTGCGTTTGACCTGCGCGGGCATGGCAACAGCATCTTTCGCAACGGCCAAGCGTTCACTATCGAAAACTTTTCCGTCGAGGACTTCAACCAGATGCCGTTAGATGTCGAGGCTGCGGTTGCATTTCTCAAAACCCGCCCGGAGGCAGACCCCAACCGCATCGGCGTCGTGGGCACGGACATCGGCGCGGACATCGCGTTTGTGAGCGCGGGCTTGGTGTCGGATATCAAAGCGACGGTCTCGGTGTCGCCCTCCTTCCGCGAGAATCAGGCGCGCGAAGTGCTCATCGGGACGAACATACCCGGGTTCGCGCCGCGCAACATTCTCTTTTTGGCGGCTTTTGGCGATGGCTATGCCTATACCTCGTCCCAAACCATGTCGGGCTTGACCCAAGGCGTCACCGCTGTGATCGGCTATCAGGGCACGGGGCACGGCCTCGATTTGCTCGCACAGGGCAGCGCGTGGGCAGATGTGTTGGACTGGCTCGATCAAAATCTTTGAACCGGCAGGGCTGCGGTTGATGGGCGCGGACTCACCACTGAAGAGGGGGGCAACATGCGAGTTTCGAGATGGATTTCAATTGTGTTGATGGGCGCAACATTGTGCGCCTTGGATATGGCAGATGTTTTCGCCCAGCGCGGCGGCCGTGGCGGCGGTGGACGCGGTGGTGGCGGTGGTGGGGATTTGCGCGCCGGCAGACGGGGGCAATACGCGGATTTCCCGTGGGATGCCCAAAAGCTCCTCGAAGCCCATGGGCAGATTCTCAATCAGATGCCCGCGCCCATTCGGGTGTACATTTTGGATCAGGCGAGAAAGTGGGACGACCTGTTTCCGGTACGGCAGCAACAACTCGAACTCTTTTTTCGCAAAATCCCCAATACGTCCCGCCCGGAATTTAACGCGGTTTTTGGCGCGGTCATCCGCGAGTTTCAGGGACTCCAAGGTGGCGGGCAGGGGCGACGCGGGCAGGGCGGACGCGGCAGGGGCAGTCGCATCACGCTCACGGTCGAGGATTTGACACCGGCGCAATACGCGCTGATCGAGCGCGCGGTTCAATCGTTTGTGTTGGCGGATCAGAGTTTGTCCAAGGGGTTGGTCATCGTCGCGATTACCGGCGCGGACTCCGAGTCGCATATCCCGGCCTATTTGACTTACAGGGGCGCGTTGTTCGACCAAGTGGCATATCCGGACAATCCCCGCGATTGGATGGCGACGGTGCAAACGGCATCGCCCAACGCGCTCAAGGGCAAGAACCTCGCCGCGCCTTCGCTGTTTGAATACCACAACAAAGCCATCGAGGACAGGTCGCACACGCGCACGCTCGCGTTTTACCAGTCCGGGGAAAAGAAAATTCCGCCCACGGCCAGCAAAGCCAAGGGCTATGGGGACAAGTACAGCCCCTTTGCGGTCAATGCCCCAAGCCTACAAAAAATTGCAACCATCATCGAAGAAGAACTCGGCACTGCCATCGAGCAGGGCAAGTCACAGCGGTATATCGACCGCATGGTCAAACCCAAACTGACGCCAGAAGCCCTCAAACTCAAAAAGGTCATCAAGGACGAGGCATTCGGCAAGTTGGTCTCGGGCGTGCTGATGGACAATGAAGAAAGCCGCAAACTCGGCAGCGCGTTTATCGATCAGGTCACGCGAACCGCCATGCATGCGGCACTTCCCGACATTCTGTTTGTGGAAATCAAAGCCAGCGATGTGTCTGCGGACGCCATTTCCAAATTTCACGATGCCATGAGCGCGATGGCGCGTTATGGCAACGGCGCGACATTCGCGCTGTTCGACCAACCCTCGGCCCGCGCACTCATCGTCAGCCCGCAAATCATCGGCGGTCAATCCTTTGACGGGCAAAGCCTAGAAAGCATATCCGCGACCCTTGCCAAAGCCGCCGGCCTCTCTATCGCCGCCGCCCAAGGCACAGCGATTCCCAGCGTCAAAATGCGGTGAAATCGGGAGAGAATTGACGATGATGCTCGATGATATTACAAGACTAATTGCAGCCGGCGAGTCCGAAACATTGGAGTTGAAAAAGACCACTGGCGAACGACGCGAGGCGGCCAAGACGGTTTGCGCCATGCTCAACAACCGCGGCGGCATCATTTTCATTGGCGTCACACCGGAAGGCGTGGTGACGGGACAACAAGTGGGTGAGCGCACGATTGAGGATGTAAGCGCGGAGTTCCAGCGGATTGAGCCTCCGGCCTTTCCAAGCATTGACCGGGTTCCCCTTGCAGGTGGACGCGAAGTACTGGTGGTTAGAGTGAATCGCGGGGATATGATTCCCTACCGATACCGAGGCAATGCCTATCGGCGCGTTGGGAACACGAATTGGCGTATGCCCCGAGACGCCGAAGACCAGATGTTTCTGGAACGCGTTCACGGCGAACAGCGATGGGAAAACCAGCCTGCTGTCGGCTGGTCAGTTGATGACTTGGACCTGGCTGAACTCCAGCGCACGGTTGATGAATCATCCGCCGCGGGAGAACGGCTAATCCGATTAGTCGAGAACCCAACGAATTGTTGCGCGGCCTGGGTCTCGTCAAAGATGGCGTGCTTTTGCGTGCCGCGCTCGTGCTGTTTGGCAACAACGCCCGGCTAGAAGCCGAGATGCCGCAGTGCTTACTGCGAGTCGCTCGGTTTCGCGGCGTTGGTCGCACTGAATTTCTCGACAATCGCCAATTTCGCGGCAATGCCTTCGCGCTTCTCTCCCATGCAGAGCATTTCTTGATCCAGAACCTGCCCGTTGCCGGGCGCGTTGTGCCAGACTCTTTTGTGCGGGTAGATGAACCGCTATACCCACCACTGGCGTTGCGAGAAGCCTTGGCCAACGCCCTGTGTCACCGGGATTACACCAGCGGCGGCGGTTCAGTGTCTGTGGGCATCTACGACGACCGCTTGGAAATTACCTCAACCGGTCCCCTGCACTTTGGGCTAACGCCTGCGTTACTTTTTATGGCGCATGAGTCGCAGCCTTGGAACCCGCTGATTGCCAATGCGTTTTACCGGCGCGGCATTATTGAGCAATGGGGGAGTGGGACGATTAAGATGGCAGAGTTAGTGACATCTGCCGGACTACCGCAACCTGAGATAGAGGATGTATCCGGTTGCGTAACCGTGCGATTTCGCCCCAGCCGCTACGTGCCGCCCCAGCGAGTAGGCCACGACCTGACTGAGCGGCAACAGGTCATCCTTGCATTGCTGAACGAGGTTCGCAAAGGATTGGCGTTGCGCGAGATACACGCACGGCTTGAATTGTCAGCTAGCAAACGTCAGATACGCGAGGATTTGGCTACTCTAAGGATACTGGGCTTGGCTACTCCTATAGGCCACGGATACGGATCTAAGTGGAAACGCTTGAGGGCCAATTAACCGCCTATTTTGTCTTATTTTGTCTTATTTTGTCTTATTTTGTCTTATTTTGTCTTATTCTGGCTTATTCTGGCTTATTCTGGCTTATTCTGGCTTATTCTGGCTTATTGCTGTAATTAACCGCCAATTACGAGCGGTGAAGGGCTGGTTGCTAAACGCTCACTGCGCGTCTGCGTTTGACGGATTCGACTTCTGCGAAGCACAGGCGGAGGGCGTCTGCGGCGTTTTCGCCCGATAGTTCGCTGGGGACTTCGCCGGTTTCTACGGCGTGGACAGCGGCTTGGATTTCGCGGGTGAATGCAACGACGGGATCGCCATCGCCCAAGCTGGGTTCGCGCACCTCGCCATCATCGGTCAGCAAGGTCACGGGCATGGTCACAACGGGTTTGCCGCGCAAGGTCGAAAATTCGTAGAGCACGGTGGCCCGCTCCAAATAGACCTCAAACCCGTGCGTAAACGCCCGCCCCGGTTGCGAAATCGCACCCGAAGCGCAGGTGATGCACAACGCTGGCTGGCTATCGTATTGATAATTCGTCGAAAGATATTCCACATACCGGTCTCGCACCAACCTGCCCGAAGACACCACGCGGTCTGGCCGGCCGAACACCACCATGATGTAATGCGTATCGTGGATGTGCAAATCCACGCCCGGCCCTCCGCTCTTTTCCATGTTGGCAAATGCGGACGACCAGTTGGGTTGCGAAATGACGCGCTTAAAATGCGCGCCGAGCACGTCGCCGTATTCCCCACCTTCGATCACCTGCTTGAGATAGGCATACTCGGAAAAAAAGGGCAAAACCTGCGCGACCATCATCAATCGTCCCGTCTGTTCGGAAACTTGCACCATGCGATCCGCGTCCTCAAGGCTGAGCGCGATGGGCTTTTCAATTAGCACATGCTTGCCCGCCCGCATCGCAGCGATGGCGACCTCGCAGTGTTGCGCGGTCGGCAGGCAAATATCGACCAGATCAATGGCCTCGTCGGACAGCAGATCGTCAATTTTATCATAGTTGCGAATGCCCGACAGGTCTTCGATGCCACCCGGTTCGCCAAAATTGCCGCCCAACCCGCGCCAATCGCCGGCTCGCTTTTTGGGATCGCGCGTGCAGATTGCCGCCACGCCGCCCCCCTGCACCTGTCGAATGCCTCGGTAGTGCGTCATGCCCATGAATCCCAGTCCGATAATGCCGATTGAAGTCATGATAATCTCCTGTCAGTTGTCAGTTGTCAGTCCGCCCGGCCCCTCAACCCCAAGCGATGGGGCGGATTGCTTCAATATATGGCACGAGAAGTTTGGTAGCAAGAGGGCGGATACGCGGTTATCTAAATAGCCCGTAAGACCCTCCAGTTTCAACGGGGGGATACCTTGTTGATAGGACAATCTCCGCTGAAGGATGGCTTTTAGGATCCCCTCTGATTCAGCAAGGGGAGTACGTTACGTGGCAACAGGTGGTTGACATCGGGTGGTAAATGGTCTTAATTATGAACAGGTGGATGGCGTCCAATGGTTGGGGGCCGACCTGTTCATCGTTCTTTTTGGAGGTGCATCATGAAGCGAGTTCTCGTTCTCTACCTGTTCATGGCGTCTGCGGCGCAGGCAACCGAAGTGCCCGATTTTAATTTGCCGGCTCCGAATGGCGAGCGGGTGAAATTGTCCGCGCTGTTGGAAAAAGGCCCTGTGATTCTCGACTTTTGGGCGACGTGGTGCAAGCCCTGCATCAAGGGAATGCCCAAGTTGGAGAAAATCCACGCCGAATACGCCGAGAGAGGGGTCACGGTTTTGGGCGTCAACGAAGACGGCCCGCGCGGTCAGAACCGGATTCGCCCGTTTCTGAAAGGGCGCAACATCACCTTTCCCATTGCCATTGACGCGGATGGCTCGGTGATGAAACGCATGCAAGTTCGGGCCTTGCCCACGACACTCCTCATCGCGCCTGATCGAGAAATTGTGTTGCGGCAGGCCGGACTGTCCGATGTGCAACCGCTCATCGACTCATTAAAAGTCCTGTTACCCGAAGAGGAAACCTCAGATGAACCCGAGTAGGTCGCCATTTTCAGACAGGTACAAGACGTTGGGGCTGAACGTCGATTCTGCCCATGCACGGAATGCCACGGCTCGGTTTTCACCTGCGGTTGTCTGTGGTTATCTGTGGTTGCTCGTGGCTTTTGCACTGCCCGTTTCCGCGCAAATGACCCTTTCGGGGCTCACGGAAGTGCAACGCGGGGAAGTGCCGGGGTCGGATTCCACGGCCATCTCCACGGCTTACAACCAGTTCAACATCGACTTCACGCAAAGGGGATTGCAGGCCGGGTTGCGGGCAGAAGTGTATAACACCTGGGGCGCGGACCGGGAGACGTATCAGATCACGCAGAAATACGCAAGGTGGAATAACGGCACTGCGCGTTTGGAGATCGGCAATTACTACGCGATTCTCGGGCGCGGGCTTACTTTGCGCGCATTTGAATTGCCCGGCGTGGTGCTCGAAAGCGCGAGTTATCGCTTGCGCTATTCCCCTGTGCAAGACCTCGAAGGCGCGATTGCCGCCTGGACAGGCGACAGATTGGAGGCCCAAGCCCTGATCGGTCGCCCCGCACTGAGCGACATTCCCCCTGGGGCCAAGACCGGCAGGCCTCCGCGCGGTGTTTCCCGGCGCGGCGATTGGGTCGCGGGCGGCGAAATTGCCGCACGGCTCTTTTCCAATTTCAGAATCGGGAGCACGGGCATTCACATCGCGCCTAGGGATTCGCTGGTGGAAAATAATTGGGCGTGGTCCGGGTTTGCCGATTTCGACTTGTCGCCATTGCTAGGCGACACGGGCTTGTACGGCAATTTTTACGGCGAATACGCTCGGCGGGAAAGCGGCGTTGATGGGCACGGCCTGTACGTATCGGGCAATGTGGGCGGCGCGCACTTGGGGTTGAGCGTGGAGTACAAGCGTTACGACAACATGGCGTTGGGCTTCAATGACCCGCCTTCGCTCATCCGCGAACATACGGTCTTTTTGCTCAACCGCGCCACGCATGTGTTGTTGCTGACCAACGAGCAAGGCTATCAGATCGAAGCCACGTACACGCGGCCCGAGTTGGGCAATTTTACGGCCAATGTCAGCTATGCGCGCAATGATTTGGCGCCGACTGTGCAGACCTTTTTTAACGAAAGACACTTGGCGTTTGATCTGTACAAATTCGACAATCTGAATGCCACGATCTTTTTTAATTGGGGCAAAGACGATCTCAACAACATTGACGCGCACCGCACGACCGGCGCGGTTTTGGAAACCACGCTTGGCAACGGACATACGCTCGGCTTGGACATGCAATATCAACGCGCGGTCCACTTTGAAAACGAACCGAGCTTTGCCAACGCGTACGGCGTGCTCTCGTTCCACCACAACAGGCGCGGCTTTGGCGCGGCCCTTGCCATCGATCACACGACAGACCCGTTTGAAGTGGATCGCGTGGAAACTTTCGAGATTGAAACGGGCAACCGCACGTTCTACTCCCTCAATCTCAACGCGCGGTTTGGCACGCATTTCGACGCCATCATCTTCGCAGGCGAACGCCGCGGCGGCACGGCTTGCACCTCTGGAACGTGCTATCAGGTACTGCCGTTCAAAGGCGTGGAGATGCGGTTGAATACGTATTTTTAAGGAAGAAACAATCCCCACGCGCCTACGCGCCCTGCAACTGGCTTGAGCGGTTTAGCAAAAAAACCAAGCCCTATCGCAGAATAGGCTCTCGGTTTGAGAAACTCGGACAATCGCTCCTTATCGGGACCTACCCCCCTAACCCCCCTTCCTGCGAGGAAGGGGGGAACTGTGAGCGGTTTTGCGAGGGGATTGATGAGGGATTTCTAATCGCTTTATGCCCTCGCGCAACGCCATCAGATCAACCAGAGCGATAAGCCATCAAAGGAACTTTACTCCCCTTTCCTCGTAGGAAAGGGGCCGGGGGATAGGTCCCCTCGCGCAACGCCATCAGAGCAACCTAAGCCATCAAAGGACCAAACGCCTTAAATCAGCAAGCAACACAGTTGCTACTCTGTGCGTAACGTGAAAAAATAAAATGTCAACACGACCTACTGACTACTGACCACTGACCACTTCAATACGGGAAACCCCAACCCCTATCCGGGCGTCTAATTTTTGCAATGAATTTGAAAGACCACATGTTTGATCTGTTGCCCCGCGTTGAAGCGTATATCCAAAAAGAACGCCTGATCGCGCCGGGGGATGGGGTGGTCGTCGCCCTATCCGGCGGGCCGGACTCTATGACCTTATTCGACCTGCTCTGCCGGCTCGAGGCGACGTGGCGACTCGCGCTTTACGTGGCGCATCTCAACCACCAACTGCGGCCCGATGCGGATGCGGACGCGGCGTTTGTCAACCGGATCGCCCAAAGCTATCCGGTGTATATCCAAAAGGAAGATGTGGCGCGGCGAGCAAAGGAGAACAAGCGATCAATCGAGGAAGCGGCACGCGACGCGCGACGGGCCTTTCTCCGCGCGGTAAAGCGACAAACCGGCGCGCATCGCATCGCGCTGGGGCACACGCAGAGCGACCAAGCAGAGACCGTGTTGTCGCGCCTCGTTCGCGGTGCAGGGCTGACGGGCTTGGGCGGGATTCGCCCCATGTCACAAGGGTGTTGGATTCGCCCCATGCTCGCATTTTCCCGGTCGGAAATCGAAGAGTACGTGCGCGCGCGCAAGTTGCAGGTGCGGTACGATGAGACCAATCGCGACCCCAAATTCCTACGCAACCGCATTCGCGCAGACTTGATCCCCCAGTTGCAAAGTGCTTACAACCCTCAAATCGAGCGCGTTCTCGCACGCGCGGCAACCCTGTTGCAAGATGACGACGCGCATCTCGAACACCTTGCACAACAAGCGTTTTCAGAAGCCCTGTTGCACCGCGACGAGCGAAAAATTATCCTTGATATCGGGCGTTTTTTCGGTTATCATATATCCCTTCGGCGGCGCCTGATTCGGCTGGCACTCTTTGCCCTGCGGGCGCGTGCAAACGCCATCGGTTTCCGCGTTGTCGAACGCATTCTCGACATTTCTTTTGGGCACAGCGTTCAAATCACGCCGGAAATTTCCGCTCATCGCACGGGCGACGCGCTCATCATCGCCCATCCATCACGGGCGTATAACCTGCTGGTCAAACCCGGCATTGCCCTTCACATCAACGGCAAATTCTCTGTGAACATTTTGGAACATGTCGATTCTGCACGCTTGCAAAACGCAGGGGATCACACCGCCTTTTTCGACTTGGATCGACTTCCTCACAACGCGCTACATCTCCGTTCACCCCGGCCCGGCGACTGGTTTTACCCCTTTGGCATGCACGGAAAAAAGAAAGTGAGCAGGTTGCTCGGCGACAGCAAAATTCCCCGGCCCTTGCGCGGCGAGATGCCCCTGCTGGTCAGCGGCGAGACGATTTTATGGGTCGTCGGCCTGAGACGAGCGCGAATCGCCCCGGTCACATCGGGAACTCGGCGCGTGCTCAAAGCCACATTTTGCGGTGGCCTGCTATCGACCATCACACACTAAAAAAGAGGCATTCATGACCGATCCCAAAGACAGGGATTCGAAACCGGATGAAGAAACGCCTTTGTCCGACGAAACGCCTGATCGCGATTCCAAAGATCCCAAAGACGACGCGCCCGAAGAAAAAAAAGATCGGCGGCCCCATTTTTCCGTGCTCAAGCGGGATAATGCCGACCGCAAGGGAGAGGCGAATGATGACGAGCGGCCCCGGTGGCGGCGCATTTCAAAGCCCTTGGCTTTCTGGGTCTTTTTTTTGCTGGTGGCGATTTTTGCGTCCAAGTTTTTCGGCAGCGATCCCTCTAGCGATGTCGTGCTCAGTTACAAGGAGTACCGAGATTATCTCGAAGCCGGCAAAATCCAGAGCGCGATTGTTCTCGACAACGAATTTCACGGTCGCCTGGTCGGGGAAGAATTTACCCCGCCGAGGCCGGGGCGCACGCAGCAGTACAAGTTTCAAGATTTTGTCGTGAACTTGGGCGTGGTGGATGCCGAGACCCCGTCCCGCGAAGAGTGGCTCAACTACGGAGTTGACTTCCGCTTTCAAAAGCCGTCCAACTGGCTCAATTACTTTTTCAATTTTCTCCCGTGGCTGTTGTTTATCGGGCTTTGGATTTTTATTTTGCGGCAGATGCAAGGCGGGCCTAAGGGCGCGTTCAGCTTTGGCAAGAGCAAGGCCAAGCTGGTCTCGGAAGATAAGACCCAAATCACGTTCAAAGACGTCGCAGGCGCCGAAGAAGCCAAGCAGGAATTGCAGGAGATCATCGAGTTTTTGAAAGACCCGCGCAAATTTCAACGCTTGGGCGGGCGCATTCCCAAAGGCGTGCTCTTGGTCGGGCCGCCGGGCACGGGCAAAACGCACATGGCGCGCGCGGTTGCGGGCGAAGCGGACGTGCCCTTCTTTTTGATGAGCGGCTCGGATTTTGTCGAGATGTTCGTCGGCGTTGGGGCATCGCGGGTGCGCGATCTCTTCGAGCAGGGAAAAAATCACGCGCCGTGCATTATTTTCATCGACGAGATAGACGCCGTGGGCAGGCACCGGGGCGCGGGCATTGGCGGCGGGCACGACGAGCGCGAGCAAACCCTCAATCAACTCCTCGTCGAAATGGATGGTTTTGAATCCAAAGAGGGTCTCATTCTCATCGCGGCCACCAATCGCCCGGACGTGCTCGATCCCGCGCTGTTGCGCCCCGGGCGGTTTGACCGCCAAGTTGTGGTGGATCGCCCGGATGTGCGCGGGCGCGAGGGCATTTTGAAGGTTCACACCCGCAACACGCCGCTTTCGGACGACGTCAATTTGCAGGTGCTCGCGCGCAGCACCCCCGGCCTGTCAGGGGCGGACCTCGCCAATCTGGTCAACGAAGCCGCGCTTTTGGCGTCGAGAAACAACCGCGACCGCGTGACGATGGGCGACTTTGAAGATGCCAAGGACAAGGTGATGATGGGCGCAGAGCGGCGTAGCATGGTCATTTCCGAGAAGGAAAAACGCCTCACGTCCTATCACGAGATCGGGCATGCACTCGTTGCCAAGCTCATCCCGGAATGCGACCCCCTGCACAAAGTGACGATCATTCCGCGCGGGCGGGCGCTCGGCGTGACGCACACCTTGCCGATTGACGAGCGGCACACCTATCCGCAGAGTTATTGCGAGGCGGTCTTGGCGTACGCGCTCGGCGGGCGAATTGCGGAAAAGCTCGTCTTCGGCGAGATCACGACCGGGGGGCAACAGGACTACCGCACGGTGACCAATATCGCGCGGCAGATGGTTTGCGATTGGGGCATGAGTCCAAAACTCGGCCCCATTGCTTACGGGCAGGAAAATGACGAGATTTTTCTCGGACGCGAAATGGCACAGCGGCGCGATCACAGCGACAGGGTCGCCGAAATGATCGATGAGGAGATCAAGAGTTTCGTGCTCAAAGCCGAGTCGCGCGCCGAGCAGTTGCTCAGCGACAATATCGACGAGGTTCACCGCTTGGCCGCGGCACTGCTCGAGCACGAAACGTTAGACGACGTGCAACTCGATCACTTATTGGCGGGCGAGGAGCTCGAAAAACCCGCGCCAAACGGACGCGCCAAAGAAGGCCCCGACGCGACAGAGACGCCCCCCGCTGAAAACGAACCCCCGTCAGTTGAGGAGGCCACGGACGCCTCGAAAACAGAAAAACAGCCATCGGGCGACTGATCTTCCCCTTCTCAAAGAGATGGCGGTTGCCATCTCTTTTTATTTTATGAAACACCTCCGTCCCACATACCGACTTTCCCATTGCGGCGCGTCCCTCTCGCTCGGTCAGCGCACGCTGATTATGGGCGTGCTCAATGTCACGCCGGATTCGTTCTCGGACGGGGGCCTTTATTGCGAATCGGGCAAAGCGATTGATCGCGCGCTCGCATTGGTCGAAGCAGGGGCCGACATCATCGACATTGGGGGCGAATCCTCGCGCCCGGCCGGGCCTTATGGCAAAGGGGCGGCCCCGGTTTCTACACGAGAAGAATTGGATCGCATCCTGCCCATTATCAAAGCGATTGCGCCGCAAATCGACATTCCCATTTCGATAGATACGACCAAAGCCGCCGTCGCGCGGCAGGCCATCGACAGCGGCGCGACGATTGTCAACGACATTAGATTTGACGCCCGCATGGGCGAGTTGATCGCAGACACGGGAGCCGCGATTATTCTAATGCACATGCGAGGCACGCCCGCGACCATGCAGCAAAATCCGGTTTACGAGGATGTGGTGGTCGATGTGTCCAATTTTTTGCGGGCGCGAATCGACGAGGCGATAGCGATAGGCATTGCGCGGTCGCAGATCGCAGTCGATCCGGGGTTGGGGTTTGGCAAGGCGTACGCGCACAATATCGCCCTCCTCGGCCGATTGCCCGAGTTCCACGCCTTGGGATACCCGGTTCTCATCGGGCCATCGCGCAAGCAGTTCACCGCGCCGCAAGACCATCCGCGCCACCGCTTGGCGGGTAGCCTTGCCGCCGCCACTGTCGCCGCCCTCGCAGGCGTACACATGGTGAGGGTCCACGATGTCGCAGAAACCGCCCAAGCGCTGACCCTGGCAGACAGACTATGCTCGCATGGATGCCGACATCCGTAAATCCCAACCTCTCCAAATGCCGATGACATACATTTTTGTTTGCCGATGCCTGTATCGCATCGGGCTTCTGATTCTCGCTTTCGGGCTTCCCAAAGCCCATTCCCGCCCCCTGACGCTCGAAGAGAGTTTGCAGCACGCGCTATCGCACAATGAAGATCTGCAAATCGCGCGTGAAGACCTGCACAACTCGCGCCTCCAGATCCGCGAAGGCATGGCCGATTTTCTCCCCCAATTCGATCTTACCTTGCAGTACACGCGCAACTATTTGTTGCCCACCTTTTTCTTTGACACACCAGCGGGCCAACAACAATTTACCGTGGGCGCGCACAACAACCTCAGCGGTACTATCGGCATCCGACAACCCCTTTTCGGCGGGGGGAAATCGTTCGCCGGCCTGCGGATTGCGCGTCTGGTTGCGGCCTTTTCAACGGAGCAGGTGCGCGCTGTGCAACAGGACGTACACACGCGGGTCGAAACGGCTTTTTACGATCTGTTGCTGGCTTGGGAACTCGTGCGCGTCAGCGAATTGGCCGTGGCGCGGGCGCGGGCAAATTTCGGGCGCGTGGAAAAGTTGCGCGAGGCCGGGCGCGTGTCAAATTACGATTTGTTGCGCGCACAGGTGCAGGTGGCCGAATTGCGGACGGACTCCATCCGCACGGAAAATGCGCGTGTCTTGGCGGCACTTGCGTTCAAAAATCAGATCGGCCTCGATCATGGCGAACCCATCGCGCCGCACGGGACTTTTCGCGACAAACCCGATCTTTTATCCCACGGCACCGAGGCAGACCTGATCGATCTCGCCACGCGCATGCGTCCCCTGGCGCGGCAACGCCGCCTCGAGGTCGAAATGCGCCAACGCACGGAGGCCGTTGCCCGATCCGAATCGCGCCCGACCCTGGATTTGATCGTCAATGGACAGTGGCAAGCGCAAAAGAACGAATTTGAGTTTGCCAAGGGCGATTTTCGCCAGAGTTGGTTTTCGGGCGTCACCCTCAAAATCCCCATCTTCGACGGCTTTCGCACCCGTGCGCGGGTGGCCCAAGCCCGTGCCGACACGCGGCGCGCCGAGTTGGCGCGAAAGCAGACCGAGCGCGACGTGCGGTTCACCGTCGTGCGAGCGCGGCGCAATGTCCTGGAACTTCTCGCCAGAAAACGGGCGCAGCAACAGGCCGTTGACCTCGCCCGGCAAGGCATGAAAATCGCCGAATCCCGATATGAAAACGGCGTGGGCACCCAACTCGAAGTCATCGACGGACAACTCACCTTACAGCGCGCCGAAGCCGAACTCGCCCGGGCACGACGCGATCTCGCGGTCGCCCTCGTGCAGTTGGAACGCAGCGCGGGCATTTTGGGCGAGCCGAACGTTTCAGAGGATAACCCATGACGTCGCACAAGTTTTTGATCCCCTGCCTGTTGCTATTGATCCATGTGGGTTGTGGCGAGGACTCTGCCGCGCAAAGGAATGGGATCGTCGAGCGCGCCACCAATGTCTCGACCTTGGCGATCAAACCCGATTCGCTCGTCCAATACAGCCGCCTCTCGGCTACGGTAAATGCCTGGCGCGACGTGACCCTCAGCGTCCTCGAATCGGGCGTGGTCATCGCCATTCACAAAGAGGTGGGGGATGGGGTCACACGCGGCGATGTGCTCGCACAACTCGATTTAGAGCTTTTGGAAGCCGCGTTTATCGAAGCCGAGGCCAATCTCAAATTTCAGACCTACAATTACGACCGCAGTCTAAAACTCTTCTCGGAGGGGTCGATTTCCGAACGGGCGCATTTTGCCGCAGAATACGATTTTCACCGCGCCAAATCAGCGGCGCAAACCCTCGCGCATCGCATCGCTTATGGGCGTGTTCGCGCGCCTTTTTCCGGGCAGATAGCCAAGCGGTACATCGCGCAGGGGCAACGAATCGCGCAGGGCGGGGCCGCATTTCGGCTGGTGCAAACCGATAGCCTGCGCGTTGCCGCCTGGGTGGCCGAGAGCGAAATCGTCGATTTTGGCAAAGGCAGCCGCGTCACCCTTGGTTTGGACGCGCTTCCACGCGAGACATTTGCAGGTGCTATCGCGCAGGTTGGCCCCGCCGCAGAACCGGCGCAACGGGTTTTTCCCATCGAAGTCCACCTGCCCAACCCAACGGGCCGCATCCGCCCCGGCATGATCGGCACGCTCAAAGCCGTGCGGCGCATCTACCGAGAGGTCATCGTCATCCCCCGAGAAGCCGTTCTCGAACGCGAAACCGGGCCCGTGGCCTTTGTCGTTGACGGCAATACCGCACGGCTACGACCCCTCGAGCTAGGCGCGGCAGAAGCCGACCGCGTGGTCGTCCAACGGGGCTTGTCCTTCGGGGATCAACTCGTCGTCAAAGGGGGGCGAGACCTCATCGATGGCGACCACGTGATCGTCAAATACCGGGAACAGAGCAAATGACCATCACCGCATACGCGCTCAAACACCGCATGACCGTGTACGTTTTTGTCGGCATCTTGATCATCGCGGGCACTTCGGCGTATTTGTCCCTGCCCCGCGAGGCGTCGCCCGATATCGCCATTCCGGTTATCATCGTCACCACGCCGTACATCGGCGCCTCGCCGCAGGATGTCGAAAACCTCGTCACTCGCCCCTTGGAAAAAGAGCTTCAAGGCATTGAAAACGTCAAGGTGATCCGCTCGAGTTCGGTCGAGGGCGCCTCGTCGATCACGGTCGAATTTCATCCCAAGGTCGATCTCGACGACGCGTTTCAGCGCGTCAAAGACAAGGTCGATTTGGCCAAGCCAGACCTCCCCGATGACGCAGACGATCCCGCTGTTTTTGAAATCAACTTTTCCAATATTCCGATGATGCTGGTCGCATTGTCGGGGGATTACGGCCTCGTTCGCCTGAAAAAAATCGCCGAAGACCTCGCGGACCAAATTGAGACCATCCCCGGCATCCTCGAAGTGCGCGTAGCAGGCGGGCTCGAACGCGAAGTCCAAGTCGATGTGGACCCCGACCGCCTCAGCGCGTACAAACTCGCCATCCAAGACGTGATCGACGCCATTCGGCGCGAAAATTTGACCCTGCCCGGCGGCAGCGTGGCTATGGGCGCGTACAAATACGCCGTGCGCGTGCCCGGCGAACTCGAATCCGTTTCCCAAATCGGCGACCTGCTCATCAAAGCGCGGCAGGGCCGCGCGGTCTATATCCGCGATGTGGCCGAGGTCGTCTATGGGTTTAAGGAGCGCGCAACTTTCGCCCGCCTCAACCAGAAACCCAGCGTGAGCCTCGAAATCGTCAAGCGCAGCGGCGAAAATTTGATCGCCATCGCCGATCACATCAAAACCCTGCTCGACGACTTGATCCCCACCTTGCCCGCGGGCACGCGGGTCACCATTTTGGGCGATCAATCCGAAGACATTCGCATGATGGTCAAAGACCTCGAAAACAATATCGTCTCCGGCTTGATCCTCGTCATTTTGGTGCTCTTTTTCTTTTTGGGGGTTCGCAATGCCTTTTTTGTCGGCATCGCCATTCCCCTTTCCATGCTCATCTCTTTTGTCGCGATTTCACTGATGGGCATGACCCTCAACATGATCGTTTTGTTTAGCCTGATCCTCGCCTTGGGCATGCTCGTGGACAATGCCATAGTCATCGTGGAAAATATCTACCGCCACCGGCAAGAAGGCCAATCCCATCTCCGGGGCGCCTTGGAAGGCACGGGCGAAGTCGCTTGGCCCGTGGTGACCTCAACGCTGACGACCTTGTGCGCGTTTGCCCCCATGATCGTCTGGCCCGGAATCATGGGCGAGTTTATGAAATATTTGCCCATCACCTTGATCATCACCCTGTTTTCATCTCTTTTGGTGGGCCTCGTTATCAACCCCACCTTTTGCGCGTCTTTTATGACCGTGCGCGCCCCGGTCGAAAAACCCGCGCAGCAGCGCGTGCTCAACGCCTATCGGCATGGCCTCGAAACCGCACTTCATTTCCCGGTGCGAACCCTGTTGGGGGCGACAACCGCCCTCATGCTCGTGGTCGTGGCGTACATCTTTTTGGGCCGAGGCATCGAATTTTTCCCCGAGATCGAACCCAATACCGCCTATATTGACGTGCGCGCCCCGTCGGGCACAAATCTCGAAACATCGGATGGGTTGGCGCGCCAGATCGAATCCATTCTCGCCGATATGCCCGATGTTGAAACTTACGTCGCCAACGTGGGGGTGGCGGGTGGAGGTGGTTTTGCCGGCGGCGAAGGCGTTTCCCACGCCAGTCGCATTTCCATCGACTTCGTCGACGAAAGCCTGCGCCGGCAATCCTCTTTTGAGACTATCGAGGAAATCCGCGGCAAACTCCGAGACCTGACCGGCGCTGAAATCGAGTTGACCAAAGAACGCGCCGGCCCTCCGGTGGGCGCGCCCATCAGCGTCGAGGTCTCCGGCGAAAACTTCGAGGTTTTGGGCGAATTGGCCGCGCGCATCAAACGCCTGGTGGCCGACGTGCCCGGCATCGTCGATCTCAAAGACGATTACGACCGCGGGCGCCCCGAAATCCGCATCGTCGTCGACCGCGAAGCCGCGGCGCTGACGGGCCTCAATACGCGCTTGATCGCCTCTACGGTGCGCTCGGCCATCTACGGCACAGACGCCTCTGAATATCGGCTGGGCGAAGACGAATACGACATCCGGGTGCGCTTCGAGCCGGACGAGCGCAATACCCTTGCGGACCTCGCGCGCATCACCATCGAAAAAGACGGCAAAATCACGCCCATCAGCGCGGTTGCGCGCATCGAGACAGGCGGGGGATTTGGTAGCATTCGGCGCAAAGACCTCAAGCGCGTGATCGCCATCGAAGGCAAAGTTCAAGACCGCACCTCGGATGCGGCGATGCGCGACGTACAGGCTGCCCTGTCCGATTTTCCCTTGCCACCGGGCTACCAAATCAGCTATGCGGGTGAAAATGAAGAACAGCAAAAAGCCATCGCCTTCCTGTCCAAAGCCTTTCTCGTGGCCTTGGCCGGCATCGCGCTGATTTTGATTACGCAATTCAATTCCCTGACCCTGCCCTTTGCCATTCTCACGTCCGTCGTCTTGTCTTTGATCGGCGTGCTGATTGGCCTGATCGTCACGCGAACGCCTTTTGGGATTCTCATGACGGGCATTGGCGTGATCAGCCTTGCGGGCGTGGTGGTCAACAACGCGATTGTTTTGATCGACTATACCGCGCAGTTGCGCCAGCGCGGGCTTTCGGCGCGAGACGCAATCATACGCGCAGGCGTCGTCCGATTTCGCCCCGTCATTCTCACGGCCATGACCACCATTCTCGGGTTGTTGCCCCTTGCCACCGGCATTAGTTTTGACTTTTTTACCTTTTCGTGGGAAATTGGGGGGCGCAGCAGCCAGTGGTGGGGGCCAATGGGCGTGGCCGTCATCTTTGGGCTCGCATTTGCCACGGCCCTCACACTGGTCATCGTGCGGTGTTGATCAGCCTGATCTGGCGGTGGTTTGGCACGCCGGAGATCGAATCGACAACCCGCGACACCGCCTATCGCCACAGTGCCGCGGATTGATTTTGGAAAGGAAATGAGATGGATCTCAAACCTTTGCACAGTCCTGTAACAGGTCATGTCGTCCTCACGGATGATCTCTTGACGTTCAACTCTACGGAGGCAACGCGAGAAGATCCATCCTCCGATGACCCGCTTTTTTGTTTGCAATTCAAGTTGCCCTTGCCCTCTGGGCAGTGGCCCATCGTGCTCGAAGGGTTTGGTGACGGTTCGTGGGCCGCGTATTTTGAGGCTGATCACAGTATCATTGCCGGTAGCAATGACAACTGGATGGCGTCGTTGCACAATCTTATGACAAACGCCAGTGATGAACTCCAGACGATTCGGGAATATGGAGACAATATCACGCCGTATATGAAAAATCGCCGCAGTTTTTTGGAGAAAGTTTTTCGCCATGAATTTTAACGAACACCGCAGAAAGGTTCTCAGAAAACTCAATTTTGTGAAACGCAAAGGTACAAAGCACGAGCGATGGGTACTCGAAGACGCAGCTACCGGCAGATTGTGTGTGACGACTTATGTCAGCCGCGGCAACCGAGATATTGGCGAGGGCCTGCTGAAAGCAATTCGCATGCAACTACATGTTTCAAAAACTCAATACCATCAAATTGCGACCTGCACGATGTCCAAAGGAGCGTACTACAAACATTTGGTTGAAACGGATATCACTTAAACCGTTAAGGCATGGAGATATTTATGTTGCTTCGCATCTTTCTCATCGCCTTGCTCGTCATTCTCTTGTTGCGATTTGTGGGGCGGTTGGTTCGCGCGATGTTGATGCGGCCCTTTGCGCGAGAGGCCAAAAAGAAAGAACCCTTGCGCGACATTGACGAGTCGCAGATTCAAGACGCGGATTTCAAAGACCTTTAGATCGGCGGTGGTCAGTGGTCAGTCTTCGCCCAACCCCTAGCTACGGGTAAGACGGGAGAGGCAAGACGGGAGAGGCCGCCCAACCACCCAATCGCTATGTACTCCATTCCGTAGATTCGCAAACTCATTGGACAACTTCATGCAACGCTCGCGCAAAATATCGCCCGCTCAGGTGCTCGACGCGGTCAAAAAGGGCACGGTCGCGCCGCTGTATTATTTTTATGGACGGGAAGACTTCCAGCGCGATCAACTCGTCGACGGGCTTATTGACGCCTTGGTCGAACCCGAAGCTCGCACGTTCAACCTCGACATTTATCGGGCCGAAGAGGCCGAGATTTCGCAGGTCATTTCGCAGGCTCTCACCTTTCCCATGATGGCGCCGCGCCGCGTGGTCGTGCTCAAAAACGCGGATCGCTTGCTCGATTCAGCGACTCCCGAACTCGTGCCCCTCCTCGCATCGCCTCCCGAAACGACGGCGTTTATCGTCACGGCGACCAAACCCGATGGGCGCAAAAAACTGTTTTCAGAACTGAGAAAACGCGCGGTTGCCATCGAGTTTCGCCCGCCTTATGACAATAAAATCCCGGGATGGATCCAGACGCACGTCAAAACCCTGGGCAGGCAGATCGCGCCGGCAGCAGCGCATTTGCTCCACATGAGCATCGGGTCAAATCTGCGCGAGTTGAACAGCGAAATCGAAAAGCTCCTCGTCGCCACGGCCGACAAGTCCATCACGCGGGAACACGTCGCAGAGGTGATCGACAACACGCGCGGAGTCACGGTGTTTGAACTCGCAGACGCACTCGGGCACCGGCAGTTGGGCAAGGCGCAGGCCATCATTGGGCGGTTGCGCGAACAGGGGGAACACCCGGCCGGCACGGTCGCCCTGCTCGTGCGTCACTTTGGGATTTTGCGGCGCGCGCACTGGGTATCGGGTCAACGGCTGTCTAGAAGTGCGATGGCGTCGCGTCTCAAAGTGCCCGCGTTTTTCGCCCAGAACTATCTGGATCAGGTCCGCAATTTTGACGATCAAACCCTCTGGCAGGCCCACGAGATCTTGCTCGACGCGGACAATCGCCTCAAATCCAGCGGCGGCCCACCGCACGAAATTCTCGCCCACCTCGCGTACCGCATTTGCCGCGCATCCCCTTGACAATCCGATACAAACTTGGTAGTTTAACACACCCTCGCACACCAACCCCAATTCGAAAGGAGTTTCAAAGTGGGCAGTCCATTGAATATTACAGATGAAAATTTCCAGTCAGAGGTCGTCGATTCAGACATTCCAGTGCTGGTGGATTTTTGGGCGACTTGGTGCGGCCCGTGCCGGATGGTCGCGCCGAGCATCGAAGAACTCGCTCGAGAATACGAAGGCCGCGTGAAGGTTTGCAAAGTGGATGTGGATCACGCGCAACAGACCGCAGGGGGGTTCGGCATTCGCAGCATCCCCACCTTGCTCATTTTTAAGGATGGCAAACAAGCGGATCAACTCATCGGCGCGGTGCCCAAAAGCGCGATAGAAGACAAGCTCAAAGCGGTCCTCGCCTGATGCAACCAGACCCATTCACAACACAAAACCCCGGCGTCATCGAAAGATGATACCGGGGTTTTTATTGTTCGATCAGCGCAAGAAGTGGTCACGCCTTGCATCGTCACAAAAAATAAAAGCATTTCAGCAGGGAATGAATCAGCCTAAATTCAATCTCGAATCTTTTAGGTCGTGTTGACATTTCATTTTTTTCACGTTACGCACAGAGGTAGCAACTGTGTTGCTTCTTGCTCATTTAAGGCGTTTGGTCCTTTGATGTCTTCTCGCTCTGGTTGCTCTGATGGCGTTGCACGAGGGGACCTATCCCCCGGCCCCTTTCCTACGAGGAAAGGGGAGTAAAGTCCCTTTGATGTCTTCTCGCTCTGGTTGCTCTGATGGCATTGCGCGAGGGCATAAAGCGATTAAACCCTCATCAATCCCCTCGCAAAACCGCTCACAGTTCCCCCCTTCCTCGCAGGAAGGGGGGTTAGGGGGGTAGGTCCCGATAAGGAGAGACTATTCCAGTTTCTCAAACCGAGAGCATATTCTGCGATAGGGCTTGATTTTCTCGATAAACCGATCAAGCCAGTTGCTTTGCTCGTAAATGTCAACAGAACCTAATCATTTTCCAAGCGTTCCTTTTTTGAGATCCCTATTTCCGTGTACTGGCACTGTTAATATCTCTTCTCTGCGAGGCGTGCTTTTTCAATGGGTTGATGCCTTTCAGACGCTGTTTCCAGCCAACCCAATGCGGCTTCTTTAATGTTCATCAAGGTCTCGTCCAGTGTTTCGCCCTCCGAGACACATCCCCGCAAAGCCGGCACTTCTGCCCAGTACCCACCTTCTTCGGCTTCATAAATCAAAATTTTCAATTTCATCTTGACCTCCTAACGCCATTTCCGTTGTGCAATATAGCCGAAATTCAAAAGAGCGTCAACAAACCGCCTTTACACGGGTGGATAGGGTTATCGCGCCCACAGGTCATCGGCAAATGAAACGCCGAAGCCCGGCGCATCATTGGGGGCGATGTTGCCAGTTGTGACGCGGGGTTGATTTTGCACCCATGTCATCCACGGGCGGCCGCTTTCCGCTAAGGGATCGGGATCGAGCGCGACAATCGCGTGCAGTGCCCACACTTCGCCGCCTCGGTGGGGGCAGACCGATACATTGTAGCGTTTTGCCAAGTCGTAAATTTTGACCAACTCGGTCAAGCCGCCGCACCAACACACATCGGGTTGATAAATCGCGTGCAAGCCCCGTTGCATCAGGGCTTCAAACCCCCGCGCCGTGTATTCGTGCTCGCCGCTGGCAATGGGGATGGGGCTTTCGCGCATCAGCCGTTCATAGCCCGCAAACTCCTCGGGCAAAAGCGGTTCTTCCAACCACGCCAAGTCGAACTCGACCAACCGCTCCGCAGCGCGCAACGCGCCTTCCACATCCCACCCCATAGACGCATCGCACATCACTTGAATCTCCGGCCCTGCCACCGCTCGAATGTCGGCAAACAACTCGGCGATGGCGTCCAATTCCGCGTGGGGGTCCATCGCGCCAATGCCGAACTTGACGGCCTTGTACCCCTGCGCGAGGGCTTCCTCAAGGCCGCGCCGCGCGCCCGTGCGATACGAGGGCACGGCTTTGGGCGCGCCGCCGAGCACTTCCACGAGGGGCTCGTTCGTGCGCTTGCCCCGCAGATCCCACAATGCCAAGTCCACGCCGCTTTGCGCCATCATCGCAATGCCCTTGTACCCATACGCCGCGGTGTGGCGATACATCGCGTCCCACAAGCCCTCGACATCTTCGGCATTCGCGCCGATGAGCACTTCGCGCAACGCGGTCTCGACGACGTGAATGCCGGCCGCACCGCCCCCGCCAACGCCGTATCCGCACAGGCCATCGTCTGTATCGACCCGCACGAGAATTTGTCCGAGTGTGCCGCGCCATCCCTGCGGCGCCCGGTTCGCATGGGGTTGCACTGCGCGGAGTTGTGTGATGATCATCGCCCATTCCCTCCTGTGGTGATACATAGTCGCGGCATGAGAATAATACGCCCTTCATTTGAGGTCAAACGAGAGTAGTCAGTAGTCAGTAGTCAGTAGTCAGTAGTCAGTAGTCAGTAGTCAGTAGTCAGTAGTCAGTAGTCAGTAGTCAGTGGCGTTGTTGCATAAATGTTGTCGTGGCAAAGTTCGTCCCTTTCCCGCGAGATTTAAGCCCCTCTTTCTCTGGGATAGGACACGGGTTTCGCGATCCTCATCATGCGATTGAGCACCGCACATCCCAACCGCGCTTCCGTTTCTTGGTTCTCCTGATTTCGCGCACGCAACTGCCGCCCAATGCGTTGTTTGTAGCGGCATAGTTGGGTTTCAACGACCGAGCGACGATGATAGCCACGGGTGCGTTTCCACTGTCGGCGGCCTTGACGCCGGATGGCTCGGATGATTTCATCGCGGGCCAAGGGAGGGCCCTTCCTGTTTCCGTGTTGTTCAATTTTCGCGTCATGGCGCGGGGGAATCAGAGGTCGGATGGGTGCTCCTTGTTTGGGGGCGGCGCATGTGTTGAAGACCTTGCGTTTGTCATAGCCGCCATCTGCACCCATCGTATGGACAGGGGCCAGGACTTGATCGAGCAAGGGGTTGACCTGCGAAGCGTCATCAACGCTTGCCGAAGTCAGGGTCTGTGCGACAAGCTCGCCGGTGGCCTCATCGACGCCGATGTGCAATTTGCGCCAAGTCCGGTGCTTGCAAAAGCCGTGTTGACGCACCTTCCATTCGCCTTCGCCATACACTTTCAGGCCGGTGGAATCCACCACTAAGTGGATCGGCGCATGATGGGATTGGACAGGTAAATCCACATTCAAATCGCCCTGTCGCCGGCAGAGGGTCGTATGATCGGGCACGCGCAAAGCCACCCCCATCAACGCCAGGATGGACGTGAGAAACCCCTCGGTTTGACGCAGGGGCAAGGCAGAGACCAAGCGCACCATCAACGCCGTTTGAATAGCCAAATCTGAAAAGGTGTTTTGCCTCCCCCGTTGCGTTGGCCCTTGATGGTACCACCCCCGAAGAGCTTGCGGCGTAATCCAAAACGTCAGACTGCCCCGCTGCTTGAGACCGGCCTCGTAGGCCGCCCAGTTCCGGACCCGATAGACAGGCGCACAGCGCGGGCGACGCGGGCGACGCGGGGACTTGACAGCGGTCAGGGAAGCGGTTATCTTGGGCATGACAGGTTCCTGGTGAGAAAGGGTGAGTGGTGTTTGGTGATCTATATGCCCAATCTACGAAGGAGCCTGTCTTTTTGCTATCCCAACTTGCAGGAAATTGCTATTTATGCAACAACGCCACTGACAACTGACAGTAGTCAGTGGTCAGCCCCCACCTGACCCTACCGCCCAAGTAGTCAGTGGTCAGTCCCCGCCCGCTCCCCACCGCTATGTTCGTTAGAATTAGTCAACTGACAACTGACAACTGACAACTGACAACTGCCTTATGTCCAAACGCATCGCACAACTCGTCGCCGAACTCAACGAGCACAATTACCGCTACGCCGTGCTCAACGCGCCTGTGATTTCCGATAGGGCTTATGACGACCTCATGCGCGAGTTGATCGACTTGGAGGCGCGGCATCCGGATTTGATCCAACCCGATTCGCCCACGCAGCGCGTGACGTCTGATCTGACGCAACAATTTCCAACCGTGCAACACGATGTGCCCATGCTGAGTTTGGACAACACCTATTCGGAAGACGAACTCCGAAATTTTGAGGCCCGTGTTCGCAGGGAACTGCCCGACGAGGGGTTGCAATACGTCGCCGAACTCAAAATTGACGGCGTCGCCCTGAGCCTGATCTACGAAAACGGCCTGCTGTTGCGCGGCGTCACCCGGGGCAATGGCGTGCAGGGCGAAGATATTACGCCCAATGCCAAGACCATTCGCGCCATTCCCCTCCGCCTAAAGGAGCGCGTGCGGTTCTGCGAAATTCGCGGCGAGGTCTATCTCGACCACAACACGTTTGAAGCGATGAACGCACAGCGCGAAGAAAATGGGGCAAATCCCTTTGCGAACCCGCGCAATGCAGCGGCGGGGTCACTCAAGTTGCAAGATGCGCGGTTGGTTGCCGAGCGGCGGTTGAGCTTTTTCGCTTATGCTTTTCGCGCGCCGGATCAACCCGCGCCCCACGCGGAGAATCTCACGCGGATGAAGGCCCTCGGCCTGCCCGTCAATCCCCATCACAAATTGTGCGACAATGTGGATGAGGTCATCGCTTTTGCGCGCAAGTGGCAGGAAGAACGCCCGGACTTGCCCTACGACATCGATGGCATCGTGATCAAGGTCAACGACCTCGTACAACAAAACAAGCTCGGCGCGACAGCCAAAAATCCCCGCTGGGCGATCTCCTACAAATACTCTGCGGAACAAGCCGAGACCGTGCTTCAGAACATCGCGCTTCAAGTGGGACGCACGGGCGTCATCACCCCAGTGGCGAACCTCGAACTCGTGCAGTTGGCGGGCACGACGGTCAAGCGCGCCACCCTGCACAATGCCGAGGAAATCCAGCGCAAAGATATTCGGGAAGGCGATGCGGTCATTCTGGAAAAGGGCGGCGACGTCATTCCCAAGGTGGTGCGCGTGGTGAAGGCCAAACGCCCATCGGATGCCGTGCCTTATGTCTTTCCCAAGACCTGCCCGGTTTGCGAATCCGACCTCGTGAAAGACGAATCCGAGGTCGCCATTCGCTGCGTCAATCCCCAATGCGCCGCGCTGATCAAGGGCAATATCCGACACTTTGCCTCGCGCACCGCGATGGATATCGAGGGGTTGGGGAAGGCCCTCGTCGAACAACTCGTGGATAGCGATCTCGTCCGCGATGTGGGCGATCTCTATAGCCTGACATTGGAGCAACTCGCCGGCCTCGAGCGCATGGCCGAAAAGTCGGCCCAAAACGTGCTCGACGCGCTCGAAGTGAGCAAACGACAACCGTTCCACCGCGTGCTCTTCGCGCTGGGCATTCGGCACATCGGCGCCACGGTGGCACGCACACTCGCGGATCATTTTGACAGCATTAAATGCTTGCGCGAAACGCCGCCCGAAAAAATCGAAGCGGTTCACGAAATCGGCGCGGCCATCGCGGAGAGCATCCACACGTACCTCGCGGATGAAGGCAATTGGCCCATCGTTGAAAAACTTCGGAAAGCAGGCGTCGCCCTCGCATCCGAGTCCCCGGCAGAGGACGCGCCCAAACCCCTCGACGGCGAGACAGTCGTCGTCACGGGCACGCTTTCGCGCTGGGGCCGCCAACAGGTCCAAGACCTCATCCGCGCCCTGGGCGGCACGCCTACATCCAGCGTCAGCAAAAAAACCGACCTCGTCATCGCGGGCGAACGGGCCGGGTCCAAACGCGCAAAAGCCGAAGAATTAGGCATCGAAATCCTCGACGAAGCGGCGTTTGTCAAATTGATCGGCGACAACGGCGCGTAAGCCCGGTTCGGCTTTTTGCTTGACATTGGCCTCTCATTTTGTTACTCTTGAACCACACATCACAGCAGTGGGGCCGTAGCTCAACTGGGAGAGCGTTTGACTGGCAGTCAAAAGGTCGGCGGTTCGATCCCGCTCGGCTCCACTTTTTTTTAGGCACTTACGGGTCGTAGGTGTCTTAATTTTTTTCCGAAATTTCCCATGACCCTTCGCGCCGCGCTTACCCAGTATCCGGTCAGTACGTTGCGTCAACTCGCACGCGATGCGGGCGTCGTATTGGACCGAGGGAATAACAAAACCTTCCTCGTGGATGTGCTTTGTCGCGTGTTGCCCGAACCCGAGCGGGTGGCCGAGCGACTTTGTGCCTTGTCGGAGGAGCAACGTGCGATGGTGCGGAATCTCGCGGCTGAAGGGGGTGAGTTGTTGGAGGCAGAGGCCGTTGATATTTACGCCAATGGTTTTTTGCCCCGGTTGCACGCCCGAGTCAGCGCGTTGACCGGGCTGGTGTTTCGGGACGCGCACACCTTGGGCGATGCCCATGTTTTGATCGGCATTCCGGAATCCCTTCTCAAATCCATTCCCATTCCCGCCGCGGATCAGGGCCGATTGCGCGCCCTGGTCAAACCCGTATCCGTGGGGTTGTTGCGCGCGTTTGCAGATCGAATTGGCCTGCGCCTTTTGGACACGCGCAAACCCATCGTGGGCCACGCGATTGCCAATGCCCTGCTCGCGCCCGAAACCCTGCACGCCTTTCTCGACACGCTCAGCGAAGAACGCCGCGCCATCTTGGATTTGTTCTTGGCTGACAACGCGCTCACGCGGCGCAAAGTCGCAAAAAAATTAGGGGAAGCCGCAACGCGCGAGTTGGAGGACATGCGCTGGAAAATGCCGATCTTTTACGCGCCAGACCGGGAACTGACCACGGCCGATGCCCCCATCTGCTTGGCGTCCGACCTGCGCGTGGCCTTGTCCAAAATCGCGCAGGCGCGGGGCGGGCAACTCGAAAGCCGTCTGGACGACCTCATCGAAACACCGGATTCCCCGCCTACGTCCATCCGCGAAAACACGGCCCATCTCATCCGCGACTTGACCACATTGCTCGGCACTTTTGCGCGCCGGTTGCCGCGCAGGCTCAAGCACGGGGGGATTTCCAAGAGCGATTTGCGAGATGCGGGCAAGCTCTGCCACATCCAGAACGAGCCGGGCTATGTCGAGTTTCTCGCGCTTTTTGCCGAAACATATCGGCTGGTGGAACTCTGCGACACGGCTTGGTACGTGGTTGCGGATGCGGGGGCGCGGCTGGAACAGATCATCGCCATTCGCAAGGCGTGTTTTGCGTTTTGGTTTCAAAGCGACCGCTGGAATGAGTGGTCCGCGGATCGCACGCGAGCGGACAGCACGCGCATGAGCGAACTCAAAAATCTCCGCCGGGAAATCGTGCGAAGCCTGCGGCGTTGCCCCGCGGATACCTGGATGACGTATTCTTCGTATTACCAATTTTTGACGCGCTTTTCAGAGCCGTTTCGCCATTTTGCCGAAAACCCAACGCGCAGCGGCACCACCGACGACGAGTTGTTGCGCCGCGTCATCAGCGGCGCGCTGATGTGGATGGGCATTGTGCGCGTGGGCAATTTTGGCGCGTTTTCAGAACCTCGAAAGCGAGGCAAACCCGCGGTCTTTCAGATCACAAACGCGGGGTACGCACTGTTGCACGATGTGCGAGAGGACGCCCTGCTCGAACAGGTCCCCGTGCAAAATGCAGATGCAAAATGCGTTGTGCAGCCCAATTTTGAGGTTTTGTTACCGCCGGATTTTCCCTGCGCGCACTATCTCGACATGTGTGTTTTGGGCGATCTCAAGACGCAGGATGTGATGGCGTGCTTTCATCTATCCCGCGATTCGATTCGCCGCGCCCTCGCACGCGGTTTGTCCGGAGAGGAGATAGAAGCGTTTTTGACCCAACACAGCGCGGCCGGTTTGCCAGACGTGGTCAAAGCCCTCATCGCGGAGTGCGCCGACAAATACGGCGAGATCGAGATCATCCCGGACAGTGGGCTCGTCAAAACCGCGTCGCGTGAATTGCTCGACGAACTCTATGCCCAACCCCGAGTCGCACGGGCTTTGGGCGTGCGCGTTTCACCCACCACCGCGTCTCTCAATGCCGCGATAAAACCCGAATCCCTGATTCACACGCTCCAGCGACAAGGCTATCTGCCCCACTTGGCGAAGGTAGAAGCGAGGTGTGAGGAGTGAGAGCGCGAAAAAAGAACATTTGTTCTTGCTCATGGGGTTTTTTTGCTGTACCATGAAGACAGTTCGATAGGTGATCGCCTTCAGCGCGATCACTGTGTTCAACGTACAAAGGATAGGAGCAGCCACATGATTGGATTCGATACGCTCAAGGCGTCCCTGCGGTTGCAAGAGGAAGCCGACTTTGACGAGCATCAGGCGCATGCTTTGGTGAATATCTTTGCCGAAGGAATCGGCGAGGATATGGCGACTCGGGATGACTTGGAGAAGACCGAGATGTCCCTGCGGAGTGAGATGCAAGCCCTGCGCGGCGATTTGGAGAAAACCGAGGCATCTCTGCGGAGTGAGATTCAAGCGGTTCGTAGCGAAGTTGAGGTTTTGCGCGGCGAAGTTGAGGTTTTGCGCGGCGATTTGGAGAAAACCGAGGCGACCTTGCGGAGCGAGATTCAAGCGGTTCGCAATGAAGTTGAGGTTTTGCGCGGCGATTTGGAGAAAACCGAGGCGACCTTGCGGAGCGAGATTCAAGCGGTTCGCAACGAAATTGAGGTTTTGCGCGGCGATTTGGAGAAAACCGAGGCGACCTTGCGGAGCGAGATTCAAGCGGTTCGCAACGAAGTTGAGGTTTTGCGCGGCGATTTGGAGAAAACCGAGGCATCTCTGCGGAGCGAGATTCAAGCCCTGCGTGACGATTTGGAGAAAACCGAGGCATCTCTGCGGAGTGAGATTCAAGCGGTTCGTAGCGAAGTTGAGGTTTTGCGCGGCGATTTGGAAAAGACCGAGGCATCTCTGCGGAGCGAGATTCAAGCCCTGCGTGACGATTTGGAGAAAACCGAGGCATCTCTGCGGAGCGAGATTCAAGCGGTTCGCAGCGATTTGGAGAAGACCGAGGCATCTCTGCGGAGCGAGATTCAAGCGGTTCGCAACGACTTGGGGAAAACCGAGGCGACTCTGCGGAGTGAGATTCAGGCGGTTCAAAGCAATTTGGAGAAAACCGAGGCGACCTTGCGGAGTGAGATTCAGGCGGTTCAAAGCAATTTGGAGCAAACCGAGTCGTCCCTGCGAAACGAGATTCAAGCGGTTCGGGCTGAGATCAAGGCTCTTGAACAACGCTTGCTGATTAAGTTGGGTAGCCTGCTCTTGATCGCCCTCACCTTGATGACCGCGATCAACCGATTTTTGGGGCCTGCCACACAGTCCCCTTAGTTGTGCCACACGTTTCTGGCGTTGACCTATCTCAACAACTCTTTGTAAAGGAATGACCTATGTCTCAACCCACCGAGAAAAACCTCAAGAGGATGCAGATTTACACGGACAAGTACTGGGAGAAAACCGGGACGTCGCCGCATCCGACCCGCGAGATCGCGGATACGGTCATCAATGGGCTTGCACAGAACATCGATGACGTGGGCCGCCCGCTTTGCCCGTGCAATTTTTATCCTGACAAAAAAGCCGAGCTCGAGCGCAGCCGAGAATGGGTTTGCGCGTGTGATGAAATGAAAATTTTCAAATACTGCCACTGCTTGCTCTTTGTCACACCCGAAGGCATGCCCATTACGGAATATCTGCCCGAAGACCACGAAGGCCGCCAGATTTACGGCATTGTCAAAGACCCCACCCCGGACAAGGGCCGGGAATTGCGCCGCAAGGCAGAGGAAAAGATCGCGGAGTGGAAAGCGGAGTAAAGCGCGTGCGGCCCTTAGCCACAAAAGGCACGAGCGGGGTACAACTGGCGACAGCCAGTTCAAAGGCGCGTGGAAACAGGACGGCTCGCCGATTTTGGCAATTTTGGAGAGAGTATGATGACAGATGCACAACGTTATCTGTTCGACGTGATGGGGTATTTGCACTTGGAACAAGCCCTGAGCCGCGCAGAGTTGAAAGCCGCGCAAGAGGCTGTGGATCGATATGTGAATGCCGCGCCCGCTGAATTGCCCGAGGCGTTTGGGCGTTCCACGTCGCTATTTGACGAGAATCGGTCGCACTACAAATACGCCTTTGCGGTTGACAAGGCACTGGAAGCCTTGGTCTTTCACCGGTCATTTTGGCCCATTGTGCTGGAGGTGTCCGGGAGACGCCCGCGCCTCAACAGCGGCGATGTGCGGATCAACGCGGCCGAGGATCCGGCGCATCGCCTGCATTGTTCACGCGAGAGTTTTGGGCCGTATAGCTGCCGGTATAGTTGCGATGATGGGAAAATTTACTGCGATGATCTGGTGGTGTTTATCTACCTGACGGACGTGTTGCCCGGGGATGGTGGGTTATTGCTGGTGCCGGGGTCACACAAGGGCGATTTTAAGCGGCCTCAAGATGTATTCAACGATGGTTGGTTGGAAAGCGATGTGCCCCTGGGCGTGACGAATGTGACGGCAAAGGCGGGCGATGTCGTGGTGACGACCGAGTTGATGACGCACGGGGCATTGGCGTGGCAACCCAAAGATCGGGATCGGCGATTTCTGATTTTGCGCTACCGCCCGCAGTACCATCGCCAACTCCACGAATTTCCCGAGTCGGTCCTGGCGATGCTTTCACCCGAAACGTGCGAACTGCTCGAAACCCAGTCCTATACGTACGAAAAAGAGATTGTGAAAAGGGATTCCGTGACCCTGACGGTTTGAGAAAACAGCGGAAGGCAATCACCGATGAACACCGATGGGAAGTGTAAAGTCTTATACCAGTCAGATGTAATCAGATTTGGAATGCCTATTTTGTACGCGACAATTTGGTTATGCAGTTTGCAAAAATGAGCTAAAATGCAGAGTTAATTTATACGCTTGGTATGACCTCTCGTTTCCTACCTTTCTCTATGGCAACGGATGACTACAACCGATTTTGGACCCTATCGAACGCCATCAGTTTGGTGCGTGCAGTGCTGACCGTGCCGGCGGTGTGGTTTGTCGCGCTGGGGCGGGCGTACAGGTGGGAGGCATTTGCCGTTGTCGCGGTGATGATCCTAAGTGACTGGGCGGATGGCTATGTGGCGCGCAAGCGAGGGGAAACGTCTCGGTGGGGAAAAATCCTCGATCCGCTAGCCGATAAGGTGGGCATCGGCGCCATTGCCATCGCGCTGGTATGCTTCAAAAACTTGTCCGTCTGGCTCTTAGCGGCTGTGTTGGTGCGCGATGCCGCGATTTTTTTTGGCGGAATGTATTTGGTCAGGCGACGCGGCATTTTGTTGGCATCCAATTTTTGGGGCAAAGCCACGTCGCTCGCGTTGAGTGCATTGCTCTTGGCCTATTTTTGGGAGGCCGACGCGCTCAAACCCGCGTTGGTCAGCATCAGCATAGTGTTGCTCGTCATTTCCCTGTTCAGCTATGCGCGGCGTTTTTTTGCCATCTTAAAAAACTGACGGAGGCCGCGGCGTGCAGATCAGCGTCATCATCCCGGTTCTGAACGAAGAACGCATCATCGGCGTGTGCTTGGCGCGATTTTGCGACGAGGTGGAAGTGATCGTGGTCGATGGCGGCAGCACGGATGGCACGCGGCGCGTGGTCGAAACATACCCCGGCGCGCACTGGATTCGGACAGCAGAAACCGGGCGGGCGCGTCAGATGAACACCGGCGCCGCACAGGCCACGGGCGACGTATTCTTATTCTTGCACGCCGACACTTTGTTGCCCCCCAATGGGTTGGCCTTAATCCGCCAATCCCTGCACGCGCCGGATGTGGTGGGCGGGCGATTTCGACTCGGCTTGTCGGAAAACACCATCGGCTTTCGGTTGGTCGCATTCCTGAGCACCATGCGGTCGCGCTATTTGGGGATCACCTACGGGGACCAAGGCATCTATGTTCGGCGCGAAACCTTTGAGGCCGTGGGCGGCTTTCCCAACTTGCAGTTGTTTGAGGATTCCGAGTTTTGCAAACAAGTGGCGCGCCTGGGCAAATTCGCGCTGCTCGATGCCCAAGTCTGCACATCCACCCGCCGCTGGCGCGAACAGGGCTTTGTCCGCACAGTGGTCAAGATGTGGGCGTTGCGAGTGCTCTATACGTGCTCGGTATCGGATGAAATATTGGGCAAATGGTATCGGTGAGATGGGAGTTGAGCCACGAGCGGGGTACAACTGGCGATAGCCCGTTCAAAGGCGAGCAGTGTGTGGGTGCTCGTCCAAAAGAGACAATGAGGGGGCTCCCTGTCTCTAGGGCGAAGTCTTATCGCGTTTTTCGCCTGCTGATGCCCGCGCAATAGGAGAATTTTCGCTTGACACTCGGTTGTCGTTATGATAAATTTACCGCGCTTTAGAAAGTCTTAACAATCTCATTGCCGAGGGGTGCTTGCGGCGAAAACGGCTAACCGAACAGTCCCAGGAGTTCACTTTTCGCGCCGGCAATTCCTGGCGCGATTTTTTTAGCCAAAGCCGCCAACCCTCACGGGGACATACCCCATCTTTGCTGGAGGTGATCGTATCAACAGAAGTTCGAGAGGTCGTCGGGATACCAGGCGGGAACTCGGCCCGCGCGTGAATCGGCAGATTCGCATTCCGCAAATTCGCTTGATCGGCGAATCCGGTGCTCAAGTGGGCATTGTCGAAACGAGCAAAGCACTGACCATGGCCCAACAGGCCGGGCTCGACCTGGTCGAAGTCGCGCCCCGTGCGCGCCCTCCGGTGTGCCGCATCATGGACTACGGCAAATACCGGTACGAGCGGGGAAAAAAAGCGAGAAAGAATCGCCACACTGCCTCGCAGCTAAAAGAAATTCGGATGCGCGTTCGAATCAGCGATCACGATTATCAATTCAAGCTCAGGCATGCCGAGCGATTTTTGACCCAGCGCCACAAAGTGCGGATCGCCATCGAGTTTTTTGGCCGCGAAAATGCACACCGCGATCTGGGCCGCAACTTATTGCAACGGATCGAAAACGATTTGCAAAATATCGGGCAGATCGAAACGCATCCCCGCGACGAGGGGCGAAAGTTGGTGATGATCTTCGCGCCCAAATCGCAGTCGTAATCACCCGAGTTCCCACAAGGAGTTTGTCGTGCCGAAAATGAAAACCCACAGCGGGGCCAAAAAGCGGTTCAAAAAACGCGGTTCTGGCAAAATCAGCTATCGCAAAGCCACCGCAGCGCACAACCTGACCAAAAAGACGAGCAAGCGCAAACGGGGCCTCCGTCAGACGGCCTTTATCCACGCGGCTGACAAAGACCGCGTCAGCCGCATGCTGGCGTCTTAGCGAGGTCGATCAATTCGTTCACTGGAGATCAACATGCCGAGAGTCACCAACAGCCCTGCCTCGAGACGCAGGCGCAAAAAAATTCTGAAACGGGCCAAGGGCTATCGCGGAGGACGCAGCAAACTGCTCCGCACAGCCGGCAATGCCGTGGATAGAGCCTTGCAATACGCCTATCGAGACCGCAGGCAAAAAAAGAGAACCTTCAGGGCTTTGTGGATCGCGCGCATCAATGCCGCGGCCCGGCAACACGGCTTGACGTACAGCCGGTTCATGGCGGGCTTGAAGCGCGAGGGGATCGGTCTCAACCGCAAGGTTTTGGCCCATCTGGCCGTCACAGACGCCAATGCCTTTGCGGCCCTGGCCGAGCGGGTTAAGCAAAACGCTTGAGCATCTCATGTCAAAAACAAAGCGAAATCCGGGTGCTGTTCGGGTTTCGCTTTTTGCATGTGGATCGCGGGCTTGACTTTCGGCTAAGATGGTATTAAATTGGCTTTGTATTCAATGGTTTTTGATCGTTTCCAAGGAGCGGATATGGACCCCAACACCCATGCGACAAACGACGCCGAAAATGTACAGGCCGTCGAAGAAGTGGATGACGCCGAAGACGTCAGCGCAGATGCAGATGTTGCCGAAGATGCAGATGGTAACGCAGGGACAGACGACGTTGAAGATGCAACCGACGAAGTCGGCGAAGACGCAGACGACGCCGATGAGTCAGACGACGTTGAAGATGCAGACGCCGCAGACGAAGACGCCGATGATCCCGCAGAATCGGACGACGCCGAAGACGAGGACGACGAGTCTAGCGACGAAGATGCGGAGGACGAAACGGCAGAGGACGTCGAAGATGCAGATGACGAGGACGTGGACGACGAAGATGAGGGTGCCGGCGACGAGGTCAGCGAGGACGATGCAACGGAGGATGAGTCTGAAGAGTCTGAAGACGCGGAGGACGAAGAGATCGGCGAGGACGAGATCGAAGATGGCAGTGACGCCGAAGCCGTGAGCGAGGGCGTTGCGCGTCTCGTCGCGGAAATTGATCGCGCCGTTGTCACTATCGAAAATTTGAAGCGCGAAAATGTCGAGTTGCAGCAGGAAAATCAGACCTTGCGCGGAGATGTCTCGCTCCTCGAGGAAGAACTGGTGGACTTGCGGAGCGACCGCGACCGGTTGCAAGAGATTTACAACGACAACGCGCCTCTGATCGACAACAAGCCGGAAATCCTGAACAAGGTCGAAGCCGCGTTGGAAAGCCTCAGCGCGCTCAATGCCGAGAGAAATGAGTGATGTCCGATTTGTCCGACGTGCGCGTTGAAATATTTGGATCAAAGTATCGCATCGTCAGCACTGCCGATCCCGAGCACATCCGCGAGGTGGCGCGTTATATCGACGAAAAAATGCGCGAAGTGGCCCAGTCGTTTTCCCTTCGCACGCACTCGAAGATCGCCGTCTTGACCGCCGTGAATCTGGCGGATGAGCTTTTTAAGATCGAAGAAGAAGGCCGCCGGATAGATCGGATTTCCCGAGAAAAAGCCGACCAACTCGCCGCCTCGGTCAATCGCACCATGCGGATGTGAGGCTCAACCGCACCGCGCAATGAACCCCGCCGCGTTTGTCCTTCAAAATTGAATACAAGCGCGGTGGGGATTTCTTTTGTCATTTTATTTTTGCGAAAGGAGAACGCCATGGAACCCGTAGTTGTGATCGCATTGGCTATCGGGCTTTCGGTGCTCGGCTTTGTTTTGGGATGGATCAGCAGCAACAGAACGGCCCAAAGCAGGTTTGATCGCGCCGAAGCCTCGGTCGAGCAAATGTTGGAAGACGCGCAAAAAGAAGCGGAAACCGAAAAACGCACCGCGCTCTTAGAAGCCAGAGACCTGATCCATCAAGAGCGCGTGCAAGCCGAAGAAGCACTCGAAGACCGAAAAAAGAAAATGGAGGACAAAGAAGAGGCGTTGAATCACCAGTCGCACGAATTGAATCGGCGGGCGGATTTGCTCAACCAAAAATTTGGACAAGTAGAGGAATTGGAACGGCAACTCGTACAGCAACAGGACGAGATTTCGGTCAAAGAACTGGAATTGGAAGCGATGTTGGAGGCGCAAAACACGCGCTTAGAACGCATTGCGGCCCTCACTCGGCAACAGGCCAAACGCGAGTTGATGGAAAATATGGAGATCGAAGCCCAGCGCGAAGCGGCATGGCGCGTCAAGGAAATTCGGGAAGAGGCGCAGGCCAAGGCCCACGCCGAGGCCCGAGAAATCATCGCCACCGCAATTCAACGCCTCGCGGTCAATTACACGGTCTCTTCCACAGTGACCCGAGTCGCGTTGTCCTCCGACGACATGAAGGGCCGCATCATCGGGCGCGAGGGCCGCAATATCCGCTCGTTCGAGATGTGTACCGGCGTGGATATCATCGTCGATGACACGCCCAAGTCCGTGACGTTGTCCGGGTTTGACCCCATTCGCCGCGCCATTGCCAAGACCGCTTTGGACCAACTCCTCGTCGATGGGCGCATTCACCCGGGCCGCATCGAAGAGGTGGTCGAAAAGTGCGAAGAGAACATGCGCGAATTGATCCGCCAAACGGGCGAAGAGGCCGTTTTTAACATGGGCCTCCCCGGCGTACACGACCGCCTGATCGAATGCCTTGGCCGCTTGCAATTTCAGGCGAGCTACGGGCAAAACGTGTTGAACCACAGCAAGGAGGTGGCATTCTTGGCCGGGATGATGGCAACGCATCTGGGGCTGGACGCGCAACTCGCCAAACGCGCAGGGCTGTTGCACGACATCGGCAAGAGTCTCGACCACGAGTTTGAAGGCACGCACGGGCAAAACGGCACGGCATTGGCAAAAAAATACGGCGAAGGCGACACCGTGATCAACGCGATTGAAGTCATCCACGACGACGCAGAACCCGCGTCGCCCATTGCCGTGCTGGTCGAAGCCTCAGACGCCATCTCCAAGTCGCGCCCGGGCGCGCGGCGCGAGGTGCTGGAAAGTTACGTGCGCCGATTGGAAACCCTCGAGCAAACCGCCCGAACGATTGAGGGGGTCAGCGAGGTCTATGTGGTGCAAGCGGGCCAAGAGATCCGCGTGATCGCCAACAGCGGTCAGATCAGCGACGAAGACATCCAACGCTTGGCCGCCAAAATCACGGATCGCCTCACGGAAATCATGACGTATCCGGGCCAAGTCCGAGTGACCGTCATCCGCGAAATCCGCGAGATCAATTTTGCGAGATGAGCGGTTGACTACTGACCACTGACAGCAGTCAGTGGTCAGTCCCCACCTGACCCTACCGCCCAAGTAGTCAGTAGTCAGCCCCCGCTCGCTCCCCACCGCTATGTTCGTTAGAATTAGTCAACTGACAACTGACAACTGACAACTGACAACTCGTTTCGCCGCCCTTTGCAAGCGACAAATATTTTGTGTATATTCACCATCTCAACCAACGGGAGTACATGTGAAAATTTTATTTGTCGGCGACGTTTATGGCAGGCCCGGGCGACGAGCTACCGCGTATTGGATTCCGCGACTGATCGAGCAACACGGCGTGGATTTCTGCATTGTCAATGGCGAAAACGCCGCGGCTGGGTTTGGGATTACGGAGAAAATCGCGCGGGAATTTCATGCTTATGGCGCGGACGTGATCACGATGGGCGACCACGTTTGGGACAAAAAGGATTCGGTCAAATACATTCAACGCGGCGACCGAATTTTGCGCGCAGCCAATTATCCCAAAGCGGTCAAGGGCGTGGGCGCCGCGGTTTATCGCACGCGCAATCGGGGTTATGTCGGCGTAGCCAGCTTGATGGGGCGCACCTACATGAAAGTGAACTTGGAATGTCCCTTCAAAACCGGGGAATCCGTCGCGGCGCGACTGCGCGCCCAAACCCATGTCGTGCTCGTGGATTTCCACGCAGAGGCGACCTCGGAAAAAATCGCGTTTGGGCACTTCATCGATGGCAAAGTCAGCGCGGTCTTGGGCACGCATACCCACGTTCAAACCGCGGATGAAGAGATTTTGCCCCGCGGAACCGCGTACATCACAGACGTGGGCATGACCGGGCCGCACGATTCCGTGATCGGCTCGAAAAAAGGCCCTGCGATTGTCCGCTTTATGACGCAGATGCCCGCGCGCTTTGAGCCGGCCGAAAAAAAAATAAAATTCTGCGGGGCGTTGCTCGACATAGACGAACGCACGGGCCGCGCGCAACACATCGAGCGGTTGCGCCTCGAGATGGAGGGATAAGGTGGAACACGCGCTTTCGGTATCCGAAGTCACGCAAGCCGTCAAGCAAACCCTCGAGACGCAATTCCCACCCATGTGGGTCTTCGGGGAGTTGACCTCGTTTTCGCAACCTTCATCTGGGCATCGCTATTTCACGCTTTCGGACAGCGACAGCCAGTTGCGCTGCGTGATGTGGCGGTCGCGTCCCATCGGTGGATTTCATCCGGAATTGGGCATGGCCGCGTTGGCACAGGGCCAATTGACGGTGTACGAACGCCGGGGCGAGTACCAGTTCAATGTGTTCCACTTGTTGCCCGCAGGCGAGGGGCAACAGCAACTCGCCTTTGAAGCATTGAAGCAGAAATTGGCAGACGAGGGCCTGTTTGACCAAGACCGCAAACGCCCCCTGCCCGAATACCCCCGCGGCATTGGGGTGGTCACGTCTCGAACCGGCGCGGCTTTTCGGGATATTTTGGATGTGTTGAACCGACGGTTTGCCGGGGTTCGCGTCGTGTTGCGGCACGCGCGCGTGCAAGGGGAGGGCGCGCCAGAGGAAATTGCACAGGGCATTGCGGACCTGAATGCGTTTGGCGAGGTCGATGTGCTCATCATCGGCCGCGGTGGCGGGTCCGCAGAGGATTTGGCTGCGTTTAATGACGAGCGCGTGGTGCGGGCCATTGCCCAGTCCGATATTCCCACCATTTCAGCCGTCGGGCACGAGATCGACATCTCGCTTGCGGACCTCGCCGCAGATGTGCGCG
Source organism: Candidatus Latescibacterota bacterium (assembly GCA_965204745.1). GTDB lineage: Bacteria > Latescibacterota > UBA2968 > UBA2968 > UBA2968 > VXRD01. The sequence continues at coordinate 4,242,821 of OZ242010.1, read as the reverse complement.
CGCCAACGCCTTCTGTTGCCGCGGAAATTGCGGTGCGCGATGTGGCGGAGGTGCGCGAACGAGTCGGGCGGCTCACCCTGCGCGCCCGCGATGCCCTAAAGCGGTTGTTAGACGAGAACGCGGATCTGCTGGAATCCTACGAAGATAGCTACGGCATGCGGCGCATGGCCGATTTGATCGACCAACACGCGCAACACGTCGACGAATTGCACGGCGATTTGTACGCGCTTTTGCGCCGGTTGTTGGAAACGCGATGGGCGGATTACCGCCGGCTCACGGGCAAACTCGGCTCGCTCAGCCCCCTATCCGTGCTCGCGCGCGGCTTTGGCATCATCCAGCGCGAAGACGGTTCGATAGTGTCCGATGCACATGTCTTGACGCCCGAAGAACGCCTGTCCATCAAGTTCGCAAAAGGCGAGGCGATCTGCCGGGTTGAGGACGTGAGATGAGATTTTAGCCACAAAAGGCACAAAAGGCACAAAAGGGGTATAACTGGCGATAGCCAGTTCAAAGGCACAAAAGGCGATAGCCAGTTCAAAGGCACAAAAGGCGATAGCCAGTTCAAAGGCACAAAAGGGGTATGGCGATAGTCCGTTCAAAGGCGAGCGGTGTGTGTAGGGGCGATGCCCCTGTGCTCGCCCGAAGATACAAGAGGGGAGATGCAGTGGTCAGTAGTCAGTAGTCAGTAGTCAGTCCCCACCCTTCCACCCCGAGGCAATGGATGTGCAGAGGTGTAGAGGTGTAGGGACGCGGCTTCGGCCCAATTCACAAAGGCAATTCAATGGCGAAAGAGAAAGCGGAAAACCCCACATTTGAAGCGGCGTTGAAGCAGTTGGAAACCGCTGTCGAGCAGTTGGAAGAGGGCACATTGCCCTTGTCCGAAGCCCTGCGAGTATTCGAGGAAGGGCTGACCGCATCCAACCATTGCCGCTATTTGCTCGAAGACGCCCGGCAACGGGTCGATGTGTTGCTGCGCGACAGCGATGGAAAATTTGAACCGGTGTCGCTGGATACCGAATAATTTGGAGGCGAATGAAGTCCATCGGTCTGATTTCCAACCCGACCCAGCCGGGCATGGGTGCTGCGGTCGATCAACTGGCAACGCGCATCCACCAGCGGGGCATCGACGCGCTGATCGCCGACAATTTGCGCCCAATCTGCAAATCCGATGCGCGGTGGTTTTGTGCGGTCGATCAGTTGCCCGAGCGCGCGGATATGATCGTGGCGATGGGGGGCGATGGTACGTTGTTGCGCGCCGCCGCCCAAGTGCATCCGCACAGCACGCCGATTTTGGGGGTGAATTTGGGGCGGTTGGGTTTTTTGTCCGGCGCGGAACCCCGGGAATTGGACGATGGCCTCGACCGCTTGTTGAACGGCGATTACGCGATAGAAGAGCGGATTGCCCTGCACGCGCAAACGCGCACGCACAAAGCCTTTGCCCTCAACGAAGTGGTCATTGAACGCAGTGTCACGGCGCGCTTGGTGCAAGTGGTGATGCGCGTCGGCGATGCGCCGGTGAGTTCGTTTTACGGCAATGGGTTGATTTTGGCAACGCCCACCGGATCCACCGGCTACTCCCTGTCCTCTGGCGGCCCGATTGTACATCCCAATTTGTCCGTGCTCGTCGCCACGCCGATATGCCCGCATTCCCTGTCCCTGCGTCCGATGGTGATGCCCGGAGATCAATCCGTGACCATTCAGGTGCTAGCCGAGCATTCCGATGAATTCATGTTATCCACAGACGGGCGCACGGTGTGTTCACTCGGGGTCGGCGAGTCCGTCACAGTGCAGCGCGCCTCCGAGCCGGTGCGCTTTATCAATGTGCAGGGGTTGACGTTTTACGAGTTGTTGCAGCGCAAATTGGACTGGGGCCTCGACCGTCGAGATGCGTGAAGGAGGCGCGTTGTGTTGTGTCGATTGCACGTCATCAACTACGCCCTGATCGACGACCTAAAAGTCGAATTTGGCAAAGGGCTAAACATCATTACCGGTGAAACCGGCGCGGGGAAATCCATTCTCGTGGGCGCATTGGGCCTGGTGCTGGGCATGCGGGCGAGTCCGGATGTGATCCGCACGGGCGAACAAAAATGCACGGTCGAAGCCATTTTTGAACTGTATGCCGACCATCCGTTGCTCGGCCTGTTAGACGCGATAGGCATTGACGCAGACGAGGGCGAGTTGATCGTGCGCCGCGACGTGTTGGCAGAAGGCCGTAGCCGGTGCTATGCCAATGGCTTGGCGATTCCGGTGCGCGTGCTTCGGGACTTGGGCCGCGCCTTGGTCGATTTGCACGGGCAACACGACCATCAATCCCTGCTCAACACGGATCGGCATCTGGACTTTTTGGACGGGTTTGGCAACTTGCAATTCGCACGCGCACAGGTCGAAAAAATGTACGAACAGGTGGTGGCATTGCAAAATCGGCTGATCGAAAAAACCGCGGTTGCCCAACGCCAGCGCGAACGCCGTGCGTTGTTGGAATTTCAGATCGCAGAAATCCAGGCGGCAAATCCAGAAACAGAGGAAGACGCGCGCTTGGAACGAGAACGATCCATCCTCTCGCACGCAGAACGCCTGATCGAGATCGCGGTTCAGATCGAGCATGTGCTCTACGAAGGCGACCAATCCGTGGCGGACCAACTCGGCGAAGGCGCGCACCTCTTGGACGAGGCCGCGCAAATGGACCCGAGTTTGGGATCTATCGCCGAAGAACTCAATGGCCTGCGCTATGGCGCGGAGGAATTGGCCCGTTCCTTTGGCGATTACGCCAACCGCGTGGAGCACAATCCCGAGCGGCTGATGGAAGTCGCGGATCGGTTGGAAACCCTGAACGCGCTGAAGAAAAAGTACGGCGGCGATCTCTCTCGGGTGATATCTTATCGCGAGAAGGCGGAAGAGGAATTGGCATTGTCGGACGAACTCGAAGCCTCTTTGCAGGAGATTCAGGTCAAAATTGACGATGCCATGCAGGCGTTTGCGGCCTGTTGCGAAAAACTCTCGAGCGGGCGTCACAAAGCAGCGGGCAAATTGTCCAAAGCCATCGTGTGTGCCCTGCGCGAACTGGGCATGACAGATGTGCAATTTGACGTGCAACTCGAGCGGCGCGTTGACCCACAGGGGTTGATCGAATGCGACGGGCAGCGGTTTGAAGCCGGCCCACGCGGGATAGAGCGCGGCGAGTTTTTCATCTCCACCAACCCGGGGGAAGCGGTTCGGCCCTTGGCGAAAGTGGCGTCCGGCGGGGAGATTTCGCGCATTATGCTGGCGATGAAAACCGTGCTGGCGCATACCGATTCCGTGCAGGTGCTGATCTTTGACGAAATTGACATCGGCATTTCCGGGCGCATCGCCGAGGTGGTCGGCAAGAAATTGCGCGATCTGTCATCGGCCTATCAAACCATTTCCATTACGCACTTGCCGCAAATCGCAAAAATGGCGGACCTGCATTTTTCGGTGCAAAAAGAAGTGGTCGAGCAGCGCACGGTCACGCGGGTCGTCCCACTCGATGAAGACGCACGCGCAGGCGAACTCGCCTTGATGATGGGCGGCGAGGAAATTTCCGACCTGACCCTGCAACACGCGCGGGAGATGTTGCGAGAAAGGGAACTTTCATGACTTCTATTCTTGATTTTTTGAGTGAAAATACACACGGATTTGCAGTGCTTGTGGGCATTTTATTTTTTTTGACCTTGTTGATTCAATGGACCGCATGGCTTTTTAAGTGGGGGCGTTTTCGGAAAAGTGAGGCAACGACCGACAGCGATGACAGACCTTCTATTCGGTATATGGTAGCACAGTTCATGATAGAAATTATCAATGATTTCAGGCATTTATTGGCGAGTACTTTAACCTTGGTTTTTGTAGTCGCGCTCTTGTCTGTATTGTTTATTACTTGGCGCAATGACTTTGATATCGAGGTATTTAAGGATGGTTTGCATGCTGTCGTTGCTTCTTTGGGTGGGCTTATCGGTTCTGTTATCGGTTACTATTTTGGCGAATCTGCCGCTGGGAAAAAAGCGGAATCCATCACCACTTCAGTAGGACGCGAGGCAGAACAGAAAGAGGATGATACTGGCGATGTTCGGCCACCGGATAGTGATGTTCCTGAAAGTCCGGGACGGGATGATGAAAACGAATCGGGCAACAGAACCTAATCTGCGAAAGGACATACCATGAGAGATCTTAATGTTTGGATTGCGGATACGCCATTTGATCCCAAGGGTCGAGAACGCGTTGTCTATTACCGGTCAAAAAATGAAAGACGTTACTACAAAATTTTTATTTTTTTGACTGGCCCAGATGTGCCGTTTGTCAAACGTGTCACATACACTCTGCATCCCTTTCAAGTTCAGCACAAAAGTGTGCAACGAAGCCTGTCAAATCCAAATTGCAAGTTGACAGTTTGGGTGTGGGGTAAATTTGAGGTCCTTGCCAGCGTTGAAGACAAAAAAGGCAATATTTACAAAATGTCTCATTATTTGAACTTTGACAGTTATTTTGATCCCGAAAAATTTGAGGCCCATAACCTCAGCTCACAAGAGATTTGATCGCCAAAGGAGCGCGGTGTGAAACGGAACATTCCAGACGAACTTCGAGATATCGAAGAAAAAGTGGCCTTGGGCCAGCGGCTCTCCGCCGAAGATGGCACGCGCCTGTACGAAACGCCGGATCTCAATGCCGTGGGGTATTTGGCGAATATCGTGCGCGAACGCATGTGCGGCAAGGTGGCGTGGTACGTCCGCAATCAGCACATCAACTACACCAATGTGTGCAACAAGTTGTGTCGGTTTTGCTCTTTTTACGTGAAGCCCAAAGACGAACGGGGCTACGTGTTGTCGCCCGAAGACGTCCAAAAGCGCGTGTTGCAATACATCCACCTGCCCATTTCCGAAATCCACATGGTCGCGGGCGTCAATCCCAAACTCCCCTATTCGTATTACCTCGACATCGTGCGCGCGGTCAAAGACGTGCGGCCCGATGTGGCGGTCAAAGCGTTCACGGCTATCGAATGGGTGCAAATTGCGCGCATTGCAAAAAAGCCCTTGAAAGACGTGATGACCGAACTCAAAGCGGCCGGCGTGTCGTCCATTCCCGGCGGGGGCGCGGAAGTGTTTAGCGACCGCGTGCAAGAAGACTTGTTTTGGACCAAGGCGGATTCCGAACAATGGCTCAGCGTGGCGCGCACGGCGCACGAAGTTGGCTTGCACACCAATGCGACCATGCTGTATGGGCATATCGAAAACCCGCAAGAGCGCATCGATCACCTCGTGCGATTGCGCGACTTACAAGACGAGACCGGCGGCTTTTTGACGTATATCCCCCTGTCCTTTCACCCCGAGCGCACCGAGTTGGCGCATTTGCCCGGCCCCACGGGCATTGCGGATTTGCGCGAGATCGCCGTGGGCCGCTTGATGCTCGACAATTTCCCGCACATCAAGACCTTTTGGATTATGAACACCATCGAAATTTCGCAGGTGGCGTTGTGGTATGGCGCCGACGATATCGACGGCACCATCCAAGAATACGAGATTACGCGCCGTTCCTACCACGAGACCCGGCAAGTGCTCACGCGCAAACAACTCGTCGAGCGCATTGTCGAGGCCGGACGCGACCCGGTCGAGCGCGACAATCTCTACCGCGTTTTGTCCACAGATCGAGAGATCGAATCGGAAACGCCCCTTGGAATCGCCGATGCGATCCCCGTGATCGCCTGACAACTGGTCGCCATGTGAAGAACCCCGCGCTGAAGCGTCGGGGGAGGGGTCATTCATCGAGGTGCGCGATGGCTGTTGCTATTCAAAAAAAAGTGCGGTGGACGTACGAAGATTATCTCGCGCTTACCCCGCCAGACAGTTCTAACTTTGAAATTTTAAGGGGGGAATTGAGCGTGGCACCTGCACCGATACCGAGGCATCAATGGGCTTGCGATGAACTGACGGGTTTGTTGCGCCTCTTTGTCAAACAAAATGACCTCGGGCGGGTTTTCAGTTCGCCCATAGATGTTATCTTGGGCAGGGGCACGCGGGCAGAAACCGTCGTCCAACCCGATATCCTATTCATTGCAAAAGACCGCTTGGACCTGATCGCGGAAACCAATATCTCGGGCGCGCCCGATTTGATGATCGAAGTCCTATCGGTTTCAAGCATGCACAGAGATCGGATCGAAAAAAAGCGAATCTATGCCGAATTTGGCGTGCGGGAATACTGGATTGTCGATGCGGATCAAAAAGTATTAGAGGCGTTTGACCTCACTGTGCCCATGCTTCAGGCGACTGTGTCCGGGGCAGGCGTGTTCGCGCCGACCTCGTTTCCGGGATTGAAAATCCCACTCTCCGAACTTTGGTATCCCGAAGGAGACGCGAGATGATCGATGATATTGCGGAAAAAATTTATCGCGCCGAGCGCGTTTCCAAAGCCGATGCCCTGCGCTTGTTTGCCCATCCCAACGTGTCGGAATTGGGCATGTTGGCCGACGTGGTGCGCCGGCGCAAATGGCCCGCGGACCGCGTGACGTACAATATCGGGCGCAACATCAACTACACCAATGTGTGTTGGGTGAAATGCGATTTTTGTGCGTTTTACCGCCCACCGGGTTCTGACGAGGGCTATGTGTTGCCCAAAGAACAGATTTTCGAAAAAATTGACGAACTCATCGCCGTGGGCGGCGACGTGCCCAAGGGCAGTGAAATTTTGATGCAAGGCGGCTTGAATCCCAAGTTGCGCGTGGATTATTACGAAGACCTCTTTTTCGACATTCGCAACCGCTATCCGCAAATTCACCAGCATTGCCTGTCCGCCACCGAGATCATCTACATCGCGCACATCTCGCGCTTGTCCCTCGAAGACTGCATTCGCCGGTTGCGCGACGCCGGGTTGGATTCCATCCCGGGCGCGGGCGCGGAAATCCTGTCGGACGAGGTGCGCGACATCATCGGCTTTCGCAAAGACCGCGTCCACGAATGGATCGCCGTGCATCGCATCGCCCACGACTTGGGCATGCACACCTCTGCGACCATGATGTACGGACACGTGGAGACTATCGAACAGCGCATTGAACACTTGGCGCGCATCCGCGAGTTGCAGGACGAGACCGGCGGGTTCACCGCATTTATCGCGTGGAATTTCCAGCCGGATGATACGGCACTCGGCGCGGACGATGCGCGGTGGAATGGCGCGAAGTCAAGTGGGTTTGACTACTTGCGAACCATCGCTATCGCGCGCCTGTTCTTGGACAATGTCAAAAGTTTTCAAGCGTCATGGGTAACGCAGGGCGCCAAGATCGCGCAGGTCAGCCTCAAATACGGGGTGAACGACTTTGGCAGCACGATGATGGAAGAAAATGTGGTCAGCGCGGCCGGCACGAGCCATACGGATGCGATGACGCTTCAGGAGATGCAACGCCTCATCAAAGACGCGGGATACGCGCCCATCAGGCGAAATACGCGGTACGAGATCGTCAATTAAAGGAGTCGCAATGGCTGTGCGTTTGGGCGTGGTGTCATATCTAAATACGCGGCCCTTGGTCGAGGCGTTTCGCACGGTCGCGATAGAGCACGATTTTGAATTGCACTACGATGTGCCGTCGAGATGCGCCGACCGATTGCACAAAGGCGAAACCGACGTGGCCCTCATTCCCGCTATCGAAATTGGCCGCGGCAGCGAAGCCTATCGGATTGTGCCACAGGTCGGCATCGTGTCAAACGGCGCGGTCGGCAGCGTGTTCATCGTCCTAAATACAGAACCCGAAGCCATTAAAACGCTGGCACTAGACAGGGGCTCGCGCACCTCTGTGGCCCTGGCGCGAATCGCATTGGCGCGGCAATTTGGTTCTCGGCCCGAGGTGTTTTTTTGCCCGCCGAAGATCGACGCGATGCTCAACCGCGCCGATGCGGCCTTGGTGATCGGCGATCCCGCGCTGGAATTGCGCCACTATCGCGTCTTGGACCTGGGCGAAATTTGGACGCAGATGACCGGCCTGCCATTTGTCTATGCCTGTTGGACCGGGCGAGCTGGCGCGTTGACGCCAGACGATGTTGCCAAACTCGTCGACGCCAAGGAAAAGGGCCGGTGCATGATTTCCCGAATCGCCGAGGACTACGCCGCGCAGACTCGCACGATGCCGCCCGAGTTTTACGCGAATTATCTCACCCGAAATATTCTCTACGATTTGGGCGATGCCGAGTTGGCGGGGTTGCGACGGTTTTACGCGTACGGCGCGGAACTCGGTTTGATAGACGCCGTTCCCAAGCTCTGTTTTTACCGCTGAAACAGGAGTTGGAAAGGAGAAAGACATGATGGGACCGCGGTTGAGCGATGCGGGGTTTTTTGACGCGCTTGATTTGTCGCGCACGGATATGGCGGGGATCAAAGCGGCGGTGGAGGAACGGGATTGGGCCGGGGCGCGGCGCGCGTTTGCCCAACACGTCCGCACGCGCAAAAATCCAAAGTGGTTTTCCGACTGGCAAAATCGATCCGAGCCACAAGACCGGGATGCAGAGGTCGAGCTCGTGCGCGTGGGAGATCGCGCGATCCGGGATGTCGATCTCGCAAAGGCGGACCGCATCGTGGCAAATACGCTGACGAGTTGCGACGTGGCACGAGCGTTTGGCGACGCGATCAACTGGGAACTGGACCCGATCAATTACCGGGAATGGACATGGCAGTTGTCGCGCCATCCGTTTTGGGTCACGCTGGGGCAGGCGTATTGGAAAACCGGCGACGAAAAATACGCCGAGGCGTTTGTGCGGCAAATGCGGCACTGGATCGACCATGTGCTCGTACCCATCGATGAGGATGGCAATTCTTGGAAAGACGACGCCGAGATGGGCACGGCCCGCACCAACTGCTGGCGCACGATTGAATGTGGGATTCGGATGGGGCAAACCTGGCCCGCGGCGTTTTACTACTTCCTGTCCTCCAAAACCTTTGTGGATGACGACGTGTGTTTGATGATAAAGAGCATGGTCGAGCATGCGCGCCACCTCACGAAATGGCCGCGCGGTGGCAACTGGCAGACCATGCAGGCCAATGGGCAATACCATGTCGGCGCGCTGTTTCCCGAGTTCAAAGAAGCCGCGCAATGGCGCGAACTCGCGATGCACTCGCTCTATGGGGAGTTGGACGCGCAGGTCTATCCGGATGGCGCGCAGATCGAGTTGTCGAGCGGCTACCATCAAGTGAGCCTGCGAAATTTTGTGATGGCCTATGCCATCGCGCACTTGAACGACTTGCCCGTGCCCGCGGATTACGTCGCCAAATTGGAGCGGATGTACCACTACGACCTGTATTTGGCCATGCCCGACTTGCGCTTGCCCGCGCTCAATGACGGGGGCCAAACCGACATCGCGCCCTACATGCGCGGCGGGTTCAAGTTTTTCCCCAACCGCGTGGACTTCCAATGGGTCGCGTCTGCACGCGCCGAGGGCACAGAGCCGCAAACCCTGTCCTGCGCGTTTCCCTTTGCCGGGCATTTTGTCATGCGCTCGGGATGGCACCCCGATGATCGCTATCTGTTTTTCGACGGCGGCCCCTTTGGCTATGGGCATCAGCACGAGGACAAGTTGAACATCGTCCTCTACGCACATGGGCGCGTGCATGTGGTCGATCCGGGGAATTATCCCTACGACTCGTCCCAATGGCGTGCGTACGTGCTGTCAACCCGCGCCCACAATACGGTGATGGTGGATGGCATGGAGCAAAACCAACGCGGAAAATCCCGCGAGGACTACGTGGTGTCCAAGCCCCTGCCGCATACGTGGCTATCAAATGATAAATGCGATTATGCGTCCGCGACCTACGACTTGGGATACGGCCCAAACCGGGACGAGACCGTTTCGCACACGCGGTCAATCCTGTTCGTCAAACCCGAGTTCTGGATCGTCACGGACATCCTCAAACCCTCGGACGACGCGGCCCACGAGTACGAAGCCCTGTTCCACCTCGACGCGGACGATGCAGACGTTTTAATAGATGGGCGGCAGGTCATCACAAAAAACGGGCCTGACCAGAGCGATCTGGACATTCGCGCCCTTGCGACCGCGCCCATCACCACACGCATCGTCAGCGGTCAAGAAGAACCGACCGTCCAGGGCTGGATCCCCCGCGGCGGCCCCTATCAGTGCGAACCCATTCCAACCGCGATTTTCAAAACCACGGGCCACGGCCCCATCGCCATGACCTACATCTTGTACCCCGTCAAACCGGGCGAGGAATCGCCCATCATCCACATCGAACACATCCCCATCGCAGGCGACAACGACCGCCTTGGCATCGCCGGGCGAATCGCCCTGCGAGACGGTCGAGACATCTACTTCATCCAATCCGAAGCAGGCGAGGGCTGGCTACGCGCATCCGAAGGCGAAACAGACGCCGAAGCCGGCGCCATGACCCTAACCGACGGCTGGGTGGAAACCCTCGCCCTCATCAACGGCCAAACCCTGCGCGTCTATGGTCAGGAAATTCGAGAAGGGCAAATGGTGTAAGGAAGCGAGGCATGCGGACTGACCACACGCACAGAGTAGCAACTGTGTTGCTTCTTGCTCATTTAAGGCGTTTGGTCATTTGATGGCTTAGGTTGCTCTGATGGCGTTGCGTGAGGGGACCTATCCCCCGGCCCCTTTCCTACGAGGAAAGGGGAGTAAAGTTTCTTTGATGGCTTCTCGCTCTGGTTGTTTTGATGGCGTTTTGCGAGGGCATAAAGCGATTAAATATCCCTCATCAATCCCCTCGCAAAACCGCTCACTGTTCCCCCTTCCTACGAGGAAAGGGGAGTAAAGTTTCTTTGATGGCTTCTCGCTCTGGTTGTTTTGATGGCGTTTTGCGAGGGCATAAAGCGATTGAAAATCCCTCATCAATCCCCTCGCAAAACCGCTCACTGTTCCCCCTTCCTCTAAGGCACAGGCGTAGCCTACAACGAAGCGAAGCGAGTAACGGGGGTTAGGGGGGTAGGTCCCGATAAGGCGCGACTGTTTCAGTGGCTATTTTGGAGAATGAAATGATCGAAACAGCACAAGTGGCACTGGCGATTTACGGCGCGTTGTTGATCGCGGGGGGCATCGTTGGGAAGGTGAAGACCGGGAGTTCTGCCTCTTTGTTTGCAGGTGCGGTCAGCGGCGCTGTCGCACTGGTCGGCTTCTGGCAAAGCCTGCGCGATCCCGAAATTGGATTTTTGACCGGCGGGCTTGTCGGGCTGTTGCTCACGGGCATTTTTCTGAGCCGGTTTGTCCGCACGCGCAAATTTATGCCCGCGGGCTTGGTGCTATTGCTCAGTCTTTTGGTGGGCATTTTGACGATGATGGCGAGGCAGGAATACATTCACAAGCGCGACATGCCAGCAGGGGTAAGTAACAGTGCGGTAAAATCATAACATCTTGTAACAAATCATCACAAATCGCACAAAAAGGTGGAATCTTTTGTCGTTTGTAGTCGTCTAAGGTGTGTATCCAAAAGCAAGGCCATTTTTGTATTTGTTTGATTCCGCCGGTGGCAAAGCCTTGCTTTGGATACAACCATCGGCGGATTTTTATATTGGACAGGTCAATGGTCAAGACGCACAAAATTGCACTGATGCACCCGCAAGCCCAAGCAACGCTGTTTTCAAAGCATTGTGGCTATGCGCGTGTGGTGTACAATCACGCGCTCAATGCGTTCAAGGCCGCCCTGGATACAGGCGTGTTCAAGTCGCTTTATACGCTCAAGCGCGAGTTCAATGTGGTCAAAAAGGCCGAGTATGAATGGTCTGGCGAGTTGTCACAATACGCATCCAAGAATGCCATCCACGACCTTGACAGAGCCATCAAGAACTGGCGAAACAAGAAACTGCGCGTGCGCTTCCCGACACACCGCAAGCGTTCTGGCAAGCGTGCGTATCAAGCCGATAACGGGCCCGGTACGGTCAAGGTGGATGGCAAAAAGGTCTTTCTGCCCAAAATTGGCTGGGTCAAGATGGCCGAGCGTCTGCGGTTTAATGGCGCGATTGTCAAAGCCACCGTAACCAAGACGCATGGCCGATGGTTTGTCTGCTTGTCTGTCGATACAGGACAGGAGCCGCCCGATAAACGCGACGGAGAAACCATCGGCATCGACATGGGATTGAAAACGCTGGCAACCTATTCGGATGGCACGACGATAGACAATCCCAAGGGCGCGATAGATACGCAGTATCGCAAGTTGCGCCGTGTGGACAAAGCCCTTGCGCGGTCAAAGAACACGCATGGCAAGAACCAACGCAGTAACCGCAGGCAACGCTTGTATGACCAACGACAGCGCATCTTTGGGCGCATCACCAACATCCGCGACGATGTTCACCACAAAGCCACTTCCGCGATTGTCAAAGCGACGACCGTTGGCAAGGTGATTGTCGAGACGCTGAATGTTGCTGGTATGCGCCGCAACAAGAGCCTGTCGCGTGCGTTCCACCGCGCAGGTATCAGCGGATTCCTTCGCATGCTTGAATACAAGTGCCAATGGTCTGGCGTGGCTTTTGAAAAAGCCGACCGGTGGTTTGCCAGCACAAAGACATGCTCAGGCTGTGGACAACGCAAAGTCGCTATGGATTTATCACAGCGCGACTATGTCTGCTTGTCTTGCGGTCTCGTCCTCAACCGCGATTTGAACGCGGCCATCAATTTGAAACACTACGACGCGGCAAGCCCTGCCGAGTCGCTAAACGGACGTGGAGGTGCTGTAAGACGGACACGAGGTTGTAAGCGCGTGGACGCACGCCCTGTGAAGCGTCTATCAAATCAACTTTCTTTCGCATTCACGTAACATGTGCGATTTGTTACGATTTGTTACAAGATGTTATGATTTGAAGGAGCGGAAATGACACAAAAAGAGCCAGAGACCCTGTCCCTGGCTTGTGGCTAAAATTGCATCTTACGTCTCCCCTCTTGTATCTTGGAAGTAAGGGTTAATTAGGAGTTGCGCCCTCGTATCGAGATAAGCCATCTTGATGCCCGGCTCGGGGAAGGCCGGCCCCTCTTGAAGGCGATGACCTTGTAGGTAAGATAGGCCCCCCGACCGCCGGGTCTATGCCGAAGAGTATCTAAGCCCCTTGAGGCTGCATATACAAGACCGGTAGACTTGGCGTCAATGGTCGGGACGCGACCCCGAGCGCGCACCAGATCCCTTACAACCCCCTCATCACAGGAGGCCCCCATGTCGAAATCTCACCCCGCTTTTGCCGGCATTGATGTCAGTGCCCGCACGTTGTCCGTTGCCCTGTCCAGACCCGGACAAGCTGTCATGCAAGCGACCTTTGCCAATGATCCCCAAGCGCATAAGCGGTTGCTGAAGTGGCTCACGAAGGGCGGGCACATGGTCTCTGTGTGCCTCGAAGCGACCGGGCTTTACAGTTTGGGGGTGGCCTTGGCCTTGCATCGGCATCGCCACACAAAGGTCATGGTCGTCAATCCCAAAGCGATGAGCAAGTACGCCCAAGCCTGCATGCAACGGGCGAAGACGGATGCGAAGGATGCGTTGTTGATCCTCGACTATGCCGAGCGCATGCCTTTTGTGCCTTGGCAAGCGCCGAGCGAGCAACGGCTTCAACTGCAAGCCCTCACCAGACGCATTGACCAACTCAAGCAGGAGATCATCCGCGAACAGAGCCGCAACCACGCGCAGAGCTACCACATCCGCAGCACACGTCTCATCGCACGCGATATTCAGGTGAATATTCGACACTTCAAACGCCGGATTGCATACTTGGAAAGCCAAGCCCTCGATCTCGTTTTGCACGATGAGCCCCTCAAGCGTGCCTACCAACGCCTCTGCTCGACGCCTGGCATCGCGCAAACGAGTGCCTTGCGGCTCTTGGCCGAGTTGACCCTTTTGCCAGAGGAGATGCAACCGCCCCAGTGGGTCGCACATGCAGGCCTGGATCCCAAACCCAAACAATCCGGAACCGCCAATCCACAAAGACGCATCTCGAAAACCGGGAATAAGTACCTCCGCCATGCCCTCTATATGCCTGCCTGGGTGGCCATCAGACACGAAGGCCATGTCAAAGCCTTCTATGACCAACTCATCGCCCGCGGCAAGAAACCTTTGCAGGCTATCGTTGCGGTGATGCGAAAGTTGCTCCATTCGATCTGGGGCATGTTGCGCCATGACCAAGATTTTGAGGGCGAAAAATTCTATCGAATCACCCCGAAAACCCCTTGACCTTTTAAGAGAGTATCTTACCTGAAGGGAGCGGATGGGCGGGGTTGCCTCACCTCTCGCCTCTCACCTCTCGCCATTCCCCTTGTATCTTAGGGCGAGCACAGGGGCATCGCCCCTACACATCCTGCTCGCCTTTTGTGCCTTTGAACTGGCTATCGCCAGTTGTACCCCGCTCGTGCCTTTTGTGGCTAACCCCCTCCCGTCTTAATCACTCCGAGAATCCCATCGTGGTACAATCCATTCAACGCACCATGTCAGAAACCCCGCCCGCGGCCGTCCTCACGCCAAAGGCATTGGGCATTGGCGTTCTCGTCGTCGTTGCGGTGAATCTGTTGGCGCCGTATTCCGAATGGATCGTGCGATCCACCCTGTTGACCACCAATTATTTTCCGTTGGGCTTGGCCGCGTTGTTCATCCTCGTCGTCGTGGTGCTCAATCCGATCTTGAAAGCTGTAAAGCGCGGCGGCGGCCTGACCGGCGATGAGTTGGGCGTGGTCTATATGATGCTGTTGGTCGCGGTATCCGTGCCCACGTATGGGGCGACCGGCTACGTGATTTCCGTAGCCGCGTCGCCCTTTTATTTTGCCACGACCGAAAATGGATGGGCCGAGTTCATCCACAGCCATGTACCCTTGTGGGCCGTGCCCGGCGAAGGCCGCGAAGTGGCGTGGTTTTTCGAGGGCCTGCCCCCGGGCGCGCAAATCCCCTGGCGCGTGTGGGTCATGCCCCTGTTCTGGTGGGGGTCCGTCATCGTCGCCACCATGACGCTTTGTACGTGTCTCATCGCGGTTTTTCGCAAGCAGTGGGAGGACAAAGAACGCCTCAATTTTCCGCTGGTCGACGTCCCGTTGATGATGATGGTGGGCGCAGGTGAGGATCGCCTGCTACCGCAATTCATGCGGAGTCGCTTGTTCTGGATCGGCTTTGGCATTGCCGCGGGCAAAATCGCGTGGAACGTGCCGGGCTACTTTTTTGAGGGCTGGCCCACTATCCCGGCCCTCCGCTTGAACCTCCTGGGCGGGCAGGTCTGGCCGGGGATTTCGACCAACTTGTCCCTGCCGTTGGTGGGCATCACGTATTTTGTGAATGTGGATGTGATTTTCAGCGTGTGGTTTTTCAACCTGTTCAACATGGCCGAGGTCGCGCTGTTCAACCGCACGGGGTTCACTATCGGCACGTCCGAAGTGTATTCGGTCAGCCCGGCCGCATTGGCCTGGCAGGGGTTCGGGGCCTTTGTCGCGGTCGTGATGGGCGGGATATGGGTCGCGCGCGAACATCTGCGCGGGGTGTGGCGAACCGCACGGGGCAAGGCCGACGGCGCGTCTGACCGCGAGGAAATCATGGGCTATCGCGCGGCCCTGCTCGGCATCGCGCTCGGCGCGCTCTACATTTTGTTCTGGCTGACGCGCATCGGGATCCAGCCGGGCGTGGCTTCGCTGTTGCTCTTTGCGGTTGTCACGCTTTATTTGGGCCTCACGCGCATCGTCATCGAAGGCGGGCTGGTGTTCGTGCGCGGCCCGCTCGTGCCGCAGGCGTACGCGATGCACCTCGTCGGCCCGGCGAATTTGACGGCCGCGACCATGACCGGCCTCGGCCTGTCCTACGGCTGGGCGTGCGACCCCATCGCCACATTTATGCCCTTTGGCGCGAACGCGGCCCGCGTCCACAGCGAGCAGCGATTTCCGCGCGGCGCGTACCTCACCGCCGTGGGCTTGGCCCTGGCCCTCAGCTTGATGGTGTCCTTTTATTTTTCGCTCAAACTGGCATACGCCTCGGGCGCGTACAATTTTGGGGAATGGGTTTTTCGGCGCGGCGGCCAAGTGCCCTTTGATACGGTCGTGGCGAAAATCAAAGCCGCAGAAACCCTGCGCTTCGGGCACTTCGCGTTTTTGGCCTTGGGCGCGCTCGTGACGGTTTTGCTGACGTACTGCCGCCATCGGTTCGCGTGGTGGCGCCTGCATCCCATTGGATTTTCTATCGCCTCTGTGGGGCAAGTGAAGTGGACGTTGTTGTCCCTGTTCGCGGCCTGGGCCATCAAAGTGCTGCTGATCCGCTTCGGCGGCCTGATGCTCTACAACCGCGCCAAGCCCGTTTTTGTGGGCCTCGTGGTCGGGCACTTTTCCGCGGCTGGCGCGTCCTTTGTCATCGACGCCCTGTGCTTCCAAGGGCAAGGGCACAGTTTGTATTTTTAATTTTGGAGGTTTGTGATGAACGTCATCTGTATCTGCTTGGACACGTTTCGCGCCGATATCGTCGGCCCAAATCAAAAACTGAGTTTTGTCGAAACGCCCCATCTCGATGCGTTTGTAGCCGAGGCCGTGGTGTTTGAACGGGCTTTCGGGGAATGCCAACCCACGTTGCAGACCCGGCGCGGTTTGTTCACGGGCCGCCGCACCTTTCCGTGGCGTTACAATTTCGACCGGCGCGGGCACTGGCACCACGCGCCAGGCTGGCACAAAATCCCGCCGGAACAAGATACCCTCTCGGAAATTCTGCTGGCGAATGGGTACCTGACCGGGTTGGTCGCAGACACTTACCACATGTTCAAGCCCACGATGAACTACACGCGCGGATTTGTCACCTACGATTTCATCCGCGGGCAAGAGAACGACAACTGGCGGTTTGGCACGCGAGACGCGATTGAACACTTGCTGCGCCCGCATGTGCGCGAGCCGATCAACTGGGACCGCCACACCGGGCTGATGCAATACCTGTTCAACCAAAAATTTCGGCAGCGCGAGGAGGATTACAGCTGCGCCCGGGTGTTTCGCCGCGCCGCGGATTGGCTGACCGAGAACGCGGACAACGCGCCGTTTTTCCTGTGGGTCGATTCCTTTGACCCGCACGAACCCTGGGATCCGCCGCGGGACTACGCGGATCGCTATTTGTCCAACTGGAGTGGCAAGGATTTTATTTCCCCGGGCGCGGGGAACGAGGGCGAGGGGGCGAGCGATGCGGAGAAGGCGCGGATTCGAGCCTTGTACTTTGGCGAGGTCACGCTGGTAGATCGCTGGGTGGGGCACCTGCTCAATCGGATCGATGAGCTGGGGTTGAAAGACGAGACGATTGTGATGTTGCTGTCGGATCACGGCACGCAAGTTTTGGATCACGGGCAATTTGGCAAGGGGCCGGATCGCCTGCATCCATACAACACGCGCCTGAATTGGATGGTACGGCATCCGGGGGTTCGCAAGCGGGTTTCCGGTTTTGTGCAAGCCCACGACTTGTTGCCCACGGTGCTCGGCCTGCTCGATATTCCGTGCAGCGCGGTGGATGGCGTGGATATTTGGCCGCTGGTGACGGGCGATGCAGAGGCCGTGCGCGATCACGTCGTCATTGGCTGGGCGAGTTTTGCCAATGGCCCGGCAACGGGCCGCGCATCCGTGCGCGATGATCAGTGGAATTACACGGTGAGTTTGAACGATCCAGCAAAAGAAGAGTTGTTCGATCTCGCAACCGATCCAGACGAAAACACCGACATCGCCGCGGATCACCCCGATGTGGTCGCCCTGCAACGGTCGCGCATCCAAGCCGTGATCCACCAACCCTTACCCGCCACCTTCAACGAAGTGTGCGACCCCGGCCCGGCACCATCCGTCATGTTTGTGCAAGGCAGAAAAAAGATGCGTTGATGCAGTCGCCGAACAAAAAAGAAAAGTACCCCAAGTTGATCGGTGCTCGCATCACTTCTTGGACTGAAAATTCACCGTCTTCATAGAGATGTCCACCGGCCGTAACCGCATCTCTCGCAGTGTCAAAAAAGTCCACGATCTGTTCGTTCCGCATAAGCGCGAAACGGCCTGCCTGCCGTTGCATAATTTCGGGCAACACCTTTCGGAAAGCGGTGTAATTTGCGTCGATGGTCTTTTGACTTGCGTTCATCTGAAGAACCTCCGCTAAGTGGCTGATGACCACGAGGAGAACCCATGCATCGGAAACCGATCTTTGACCTCCAATGCCTGGGAGTGTCATGCGGTTCCCGCTTGGATATTTTGGATGAGGGCTTGGGCGTCCGAAGCGATCTGCCTCAACAAATTCGCCGTGTCGGTACGTGCGCGACGTTGCCCCACCAAATCAACTTGCCACCGCGCCGTACAAAACCGCGAACGCATAACGCGCCACAGAGCACGCCATAGATACCGCTCTCTCGATGTGGGGAGCGGTATTTTTTTCGGTAATCGGCGACGCTGGTAAAATGTCGACGTTTTTTGTGTGCTGTGACGGAGTCTCGATAGCGAACTTGTCATGGACCGTCTCAAAAAGATAGGCATAATACATTAAAAAATAATAATCTGCCGAAATCATCGGTTTTTCCAAAAGTCCAAGACAGTAAGTCAATGGTAGCCCTCTTTGAGTTTTTAGAATTATACAGCAGATTATTTTATTTTTTATTTTTCTCTTGACAAAGATTAGAATAACCCTTTGATTTAGGCGCAACATAATTCGATAATGTTGGTGTTACAGATTATCCACCCACCAACTCCCCAAGTTTCAGCGATCTACAAGTTGATATGGAGGTTAGTGCCAAATGGCAAAGGCAATAATTGAGCGTCCGAACAAGAAGGCTGTAGTTGATGCCTTAGACATTTACCGAGATGCAATGAGGCCTTTCATCGTCCGCTACCTGAGGCGGGTACCCGGCAGAAAGGTTGAAGACTGCATAAGATCTGTGTTGCGAGATGGTCAGTACAACCAATTCGAACAGAACCTCCACGAGGGCCGAAGCATTGAGGAGACAATAGACATCAATGAATTTCCGCACCTTGTTAAGGTCTATTGGCGGGATGTGTTCCACAATGCCTTTAAGCACGGGAGCAAACCTTTGGAGGCCCTGTATGCGATTACCGATGCACGCAATAAGGTGTCGCACCCCGGCAACCAAGATATTGAACTGGAGTACGCTGTGGATCGTTTAACCGACATTGCCGGCGTGCTCAAGGAGATTAACGAGTCTAAGCGGAGTCAAACTGTGGAAAATATCAGGAGTGAGCTGATGCCTTTTAAGACGCCGGCTCATAAGTTCCGGCAGGGCGGACGTGACGTGTACGCCTTCACGTTGGATCTTAAGTCCCTCGATAACCTGCTACCTGACCGCGTGGATGATAGAGTGGTCAAGGACGCTAACCGCCCTCTGACACCAAGCCACGCAAAGAAAATTCAAGAATATCTGGAGAACCGAAACGATTGGTTGCTGGGAACGCTGTTACTAGGGATATCCCCGGACGATGTGAGTTTCGATTCATATATGCCTGATTCTGATGCCGAAACCTCCGTAGGAGAACTCACTATTTTCACCAACCGTACTGATAGCATGAAGATGTTCGACGGCCAGCACCGCCGCCGCGCTATCAAGGACGCGCTCCAAACTCTTTCCCATAACGCGAGCAATAAAAAACTTTCAGACTTCAAAAAAGATTCTCTGCCCATCATGCTGTACGCCGAAGACAACATCGATGCCCTACGGCAGATGTTCGCAGACGCGGCACAAACCAGGTCCATAGAACGAAATACAGTAACCAGATTCGACCAGAGAGACGCTTTCAACCTGGTCGCGTTGCAAATTGAGGAAAATAGTGACCTATTTGTCAGGCGCGTTGAGATGGAGCGTGTTTCTGTTCCCAGGAGTAGTCACAATATAATTGCCATCAACCAATTGGCGATAACACTGAAAACCTTAGAGGTTGGCTACAAAGGTCGTGTTAGCAAGGATCGCAACGACGCATACATGCTGGACCTTGACTCGCTGTACGAGCGTTGCTTGACGTGGGCCGACGATTTTATGCCTGCTGCCCGAATTGAATACAACGATCTTATGGCTGGCGAGATTGACAACTCCGACATCCCGGAGAAGCGTGCCGAAACTATGGCGTATAACGCCACGGTTATCCGGATTTTTGCCGGTTGCTATCACGAATGGATAAAAGACGGTCGCGATTGGAAACCATTGGCAGACTTTCTCCGGGGGGCCTCACTGAAACCGGGCATAAATAAAGGTTCTCTCTTGGTGGACGCAGGCGTGGTTGCACCCGGAGGCATTTCTCCAATCGCGCAACAAGGGCCTGTAGTCCAAGCGATCAATTACATCATACAGCAGGCAGAAGCGAGCATCGCTTAGGTCAGTTATCGCCACAAAAAATTGGAGGTTTGAAAATGGCACTGAACATACGCCCTATAAACAATCAATACAGTCTGCGTGTCCCCGCGCACCGGTTTCATCAGGGTGGCCGTGATGTGTATTATTTTGCACTCGATTTTGAGACGCTCGATGGCCTGCTACCACAGCGCGTGGATGATAGCATGGTCAGAGATGCCAACCGCCGCCTTACGCCCAGCCATGCGAGAAACATTCAAAGATACCTAGCGGAAAAAGACGATTGGTTGCTGGGAGCACTGATGCTTGGGATTGCGCTCGACGCGTTGGAGTTCAAGCCTTACCTTAATGAACAAGGCGAGTCGGACAATCCAAACTTCGGTGAGTTGTGTATCCGTGCCAATCGTGCCAACACCATGCGGATATTCGACGGTCAACATCGACGGCGCGCTATACAAGATGTTCTCGACGAGCTATCGAATGCGGATCGGCGTGCCGACAAGTTGGAATCATTGCGAAAAGCTTCAATGACCGTCGTCCTCTACGCAGAGGATGATATCAAGACATTGCGGCAGATGTTCGTGGACGCGTCGAAGACCAAGCGCATCGAAAGCAACACCGTTACAAGATTCGACCAGCGCGACGCTTTCAACCGGGTGGCAGTCTGGCTCGCCGATAATAGTCGCGTGTTCAAGGGGAGAGTGGAGATGGAACGCTCCTCGGTGGCTACATCCAGCCAACATCTCTTGGCCATCAATCAACTGGCAACAATCTTAAAGAGCTTGGCAGTTGGCTATGGCAAACGTGTCAGCCGAGATCTCAATGAACACTATATGCAGATGCAGAACTTTGATGATCTATGCAACCGTTGCCGTGTCTGGTCAGACCAATTCATGCCTGCTACCAGAGAGGAATATAGCGGCTTCCTGTCCGGCGAGATAGACAATCCGGAAATCCCTGAATTACGTGCCATAACATTCGCCTATAACGTTACGTTTGTTCGAGTACTTGCCGGATGTTACCATCTATGGATGAATGAGAATAAGTATGATTCTTGGAAGCCTCTGGCAGAGTTCATCCGTAAAGCCTCGATAGGCCGCAAGAGTGAACACGGCTTGCTAGTGGATGCCAAACTGGTAAATCCGAATGGCACATTATTCTCCCGCCGTCAAGAGATGGCTGGAGCGATTGATTACATAGTCAATGAGGCAAAGAAGGATATGTAGGGACGGCTCCTACGTAGGCATGTTGAACTGCGTGAGGGCATTACGGCTATAATGGAAAAGGTGATTCTTGAGCAGGTCGATAAATAGCATTTCAAATCTGATTACAAATGCAAGGTCGTAATACGAGATGGGCACGTCATCACCGCCTATCCCTCCAGTCCCGCGGATCAGAAACGCACCCTACGCCGCGGGCGCGAAAAGGGGTTGACAACGAAATGTCAAAAAAAAATAAATTGTCCTTTTCCCTGCACGGACAGAAATACATGCGGTATTCGTTCCGCACCGCACCCGCAGACCAATCGCTCGGCGGGTGCGGCAGTGCCTTCGGTCAGGAAGAATCATAACAGCACCGCTGTCTAACCCGTTCATAGTATTGTCGCAAAAATCGCTAAAAAAACGCGACATAAACCAAGGAGGATAATCTCATGATGTATTTCAGTGAGCGAGAAGAAGGAGAAACTCCCCGAGAAAACGAAGAAATCAGCAACCCCGTATGGAAGGGTATCGAGGTTCTTATCCAGGCCCGGATTGATGACGGTTCATTCGGTGCAAAATATCCAATTCTTTGCGAGGATGGTGGAGCAATTATCGGTACCGATAAAAGGGCCTTTAGACTGGCTATGGAAGCCGATATCCCGAATTTGCAAGAAAAGGAGGATGACCCTTGGGAGGATAAAAAGCCACCGCGAACCCTGGATATCCTCGACATGATTGAGTTCTGCTGGCGGTGTATTGGCAAGTCCATCCGCAACGGGTATCACGAATTTTTTAAGCACGATCATCTGGACTTCGATATCGAAGCCGGTCAGGCCGAATTTCGAGATGACATCAATCGGATATTTCGCCGTAACGGCCTCGCCTACGAACTCACATGGCAAGGCGAAATCGAACGACTCGCGCCGTCCGTACTACGCGAGGAACTTGCTTCGATTGAGTTTAGTACGGGCGATGCTGAACTTAATCGTATGTTGGATGTGGCAAAGCGCAAATTTTCCGACTCCGACGAGGCAATACGCCGTGAAGCCTTAGAGTCTCTATGGGATGCGTGGGAGCGGCTAAAGACGCTGGGCGACGGATCGGACAAGAAGGCGCAGATCACGTCTCGCCTTGATCGCACGGCCGGCCCATCCTCTCCCAAATTCCGAGAATCATTGGAGAGGGAGGCCAAAGAACTGACGAAGATCGGCAATCGCTTCCAAATACGCCATTCTGAAACGGATCAAGAACCACTCGCCAAAAGTGAGCATGTCGATTATCTCTTTCATCGGCTTTTTGCTCTTATTCGCATGATTCTTCTCCTGATGCCCTAACACTTTTAATTTGCATTCCGCGGTTGCCTTTGGCAGAAACTCACCGATGCCATACATTGAGCCTACATGAAATTACAGCGCGTATATATTGATACTTCTGTCATTGGCGGCTCCCATGACGATGAGTTCGCCCCTTGGTCAAACGGGCTGATGAAGGATTTCCGTTTGGGCAACTTCAGGCCGGTTGTATCTGAAGTCGTTGACGCAGAGATCCGAGATGCTCCTGAGCCTGTTAGAGATATCTACTCGAAACTTTTGACTCTGAATCCTGAATTTCTCAACGTCACAGTGGAAGCTGTGCAACTTGCTGAAACCTACCTAAAGAGGCGGATTCTGACGACCAACTTTTTCGATGATGCGTTGCATATCGCCTTGGCTTCGGTCGCAGAAGTAGATGTATTGGTTAGCTGGAACTTCAAACACATTGTACACTTCGATAAGATACGCATGTTCACCGCCGTGAACATGGAACTTGGCTATAAACCGTTACAGATTTACTCTCCGCGCGAGGTGACCAACTATGGGCGCGAAAAAAACGTTTGATGCGGTTGAGATGGTGCGCCGTATTCGAGATGAACACCATGAGCAACTCAAGGACAGAACGATAAAAGAGCGGTTGGCGTTCTACCGGCACCAGTCTCGTGCATTGCGTAACGAGTTGGCAAAAAAGCCGAAAATACGTGCAGTATCCGTCCCTTAACAGGCGTTTAACTCGAACCCCACAGGACACGCGATAGGCTCTACGCCGCACGCAACGAGCGGTTTGGGGCCAATGTCAACCCGTTCGCACTATCGAGACGCATTAGAAGATGAGGCCAATGAACTGACGAAGATTTGAGCACAGGGGTATTCTTCGCGTGCAACGGCATTGCAACGCCGCAGTGTTGCCTTGAATGCTTGTTGCTTTCTCTCCCAGTTTCTCTGAGTCTTTGTTTCGTACCGCGTCATAGCCTATCTCCCGGATTTCGCGGCTTGCCATGCGTGCCAGTCGTTGAGGAAGCGTTCCAAGCCGATGTCGGTTAGGGGATGCGCGAGCAACTTGCCCAACACGTCGGGCGGGAGCGTCGCCACATCCGCGCCGGCGAGGGCGCATTCCACGACGTGTTTGGGCGAGCGCAAACTCGCGGCGAGCACTTGCGTGGCGAATCCGTAATTGTCGTACATCTGGCGCACGGTGCGAATCAATTCCATGCCATCTTGCCCCAAATCGTCCAACCGCCCGATGAATGGGCTGATATAAGTCGCCCCGGCCTTGGCCGCCATCAGGGCTTGGGTTGCGGAAAAACACAGGGTCACATTCACGCGAATCCCCTCGTCCGAACACGCCTTGATCGCTTTGAGCCCATCCGGCGTAATCGGAATTTTCACCACCACCTGCTCGTGAATCGCTGCATTGCGGCGCGCCTCGGCGATCATGCCCTCGGTGTCCGTGCTCACCACCTCCGCGCTGACCGGGCCATCGACAATCGCGCAAATCGCGCGGATAATATCCTCAAATTCCCCCTTTTCCTGCGCCATCAACGACGGATTTGTCGTCACGCCATCCAGCACGCCCATGGCTTGCGCCTCGCGGATCGCGTCTAAACTGGCCGTGTCGATAAAAAACTTCATGGATGTCTCCTTTCAATGCGAATTAAGAGTAGAAAGCGAGTAGGAAGCAAGCCGAGACCAATCGCCCAAAGACATGGACGAGTCATCCGGCTCCTCTCTGCAACGAGAGATGTTCTTCCCCTTCCTCGTAGGACCTATCCCCCCGGCCCCCTTTCCTACAAGGAAAGGGGGAGCGCATGGCTTTTTGAAGGTTTGTCTCCCTGGCTGTTCTGATGGCTTTGAACGAATAGATCACGCCCTGGAAACCCAAACCCCTCGCACAACCTCTCGCCATTCCCCCCTTCCTGTGAGGAAGGGGGGCCAGGGGGGTAGGTCCCAATAAATGGATTCAACGCTTTATTCGCATTTTCAGTAAATCATCAAACGGGCGGGCACAGGGGCACCGCCCCTACGGTCTCACATCTCGATTTTGGGGTGACTGGCAGGGACTGACCACATCAGGAAGAAGGCAACCTAAAACGCGCGTTCCACCAAAAACGAACACATGTCCCTGAGCACCTCGCGCGATTCCGAAGGTGGCAAATGCGCGAGGCGCGCCTCGGCGGATTCGGCGCGGGCGTGGCAAACTCGTTGCGCCTTTTCTATCGCACCGTACCCCGCCATCAACTCGATCACCCACTCCACCTCGTCTTGCGAAGTCGCTTCCCGATCTCGATCCAAAATATCGCGCACCTCGCGATTCTCCTCGGGCGTACATCGGTTGAGCAAATCGATCACCATCAACGTGCGCTTGCCCTCGGCGATATCGCCGCCGCGCTCCTTGCCATAGCCGCCGGACGTGATCGCAGGGGCCATCGCCTCGTCCGCGTCTTCGACCAAGAGATTGAGCAAATCATCGCGGATTTGAAACGCGACCGCAATGGCCTCGCCAAAATCGCCGATCACCCGCTTCATCGCCCCATCCGCGCCCGCGATCATCGCGCCCATCGTACACGGCCCGCGCCCGCTGTACCACCCGGTCTTGCGCCGCAACATTTCGATAAACTCGTGTACATTCGGAATCACTTCCGCGTCGATCCACCCGATATCCAACGCCTGCCCCTCAAAAGTTTGTTGCGCGCCCACAATCATCTCGCGCAACAAATCGAGCGTGATTGCATCGCCCAAAACCTCGCGGTTGGCCTGCAAAATTTCAAACACCTTGGCGTACAGCGCGTCTCCTACGTTGATGCTCAGGGGAATCCCGTGCATCAGGTGCAAACACGGCTTGCCGCGCCGCATCAAAGACGCATCCTCGATATCGTCGTGAACGAGTGCGAAGGACTGGAACAACTCAAACGCCGCCGCGGTTCGCAATCCCACCGTCGGATCCCCGCCAAACGCGCCAATGCCCAACAGCACCAATGCGGACCGAAACCGCTTGCCCCCTCGCTGCGGATAATCGCGCATGGGCGCGTACAAAAAATCCACCGGCTCTTTATTCATCGGCAAAAACCGATACATCTCCGCGTCGATGCGGGGCACCCAGGTTTCCAAGTAATTCTTCAACCGATCATCCATGGTCATCGCCGAAACCCCTTTACTTTTTTCCGAATTTTCGCCTCGACATTTGCCGCCAAGGGCCGCACCGGTATCGCCGCATGAACCCGCTCGGTGCCATCCCCTGCACGGGAAAACGCGCGGCGCGGCTGGCGCGGCACATAAGGCTCTTTTTCCAACATCGCGTGTAGCAAAACGAGCGCGGCCTCTTTGTCTGGAATGGCCCCTCGGGTATTGCCATCGCCGCCGGGGGGCAAGGGCGCGCCCACGCACGAGGGACATCCCTCGTCGCACTCGCACTCGGACACCACCATCCAACACGCCGTCATCACGTCTTCGATCATCTCATGGGCCTTTTCGGCAAACCCGATCCCCCCCGGGTACCGGTCGTACACAAAGGCCGTGGGCCGGCCCGTGTTGGAACTCTCGACCGTCGTGCCGATATCTATCGCGTCGCACATCGCAAACAGGGGCAATACCTCGCCCATCACATTGGCGATGCCCTTTAGGCCCTCGGATGGCACGCGCCCGTACTGCCGGCACTGATTCAGCCCTGCTTGCGGGGGCACGACCCAGCAGGCCGCGGTATCGAGTGTGCGCTCGGGCAGGTCGATATTTTCCCACCCAATGCTGTCGCGGTCCTCGAACCTCACCTTCTTGAACATCGTCACCAAAGACGACACGGACACCTCGCCAAAACACACCTCGCTCACGCGCCACGCGCCCGACACCTCCGCGTCATTGACGGCAATGCGCGTCTCGTCAACCGCCTGCGTGTAATAGTCCAACGCCTTTTGAGTTACCCGGGCGATTTTGCGCGCTGTGTCGAGGTGATCCACGAAATACGTCTGCCCGTTGTGCAAATAAACCGCGTGCGTATGCACCTGAAAAAACGCGCTGATTTCGTCCAAGGCCCCGATCACCTGCGGGCCTTCGGCGGCGTCTGCCACAATCGCATAGGTCGGCTCGCCGATGTTGCGTAAGTCCATCTCTGCGGCAGGGTACCCGCCGCGGCTGTAAAACCACTGCCCGTCGATCTGCCGCGCCATGCCCTCGTCCGACAAAATCTCCAACAGCGCGCCCGTGAACTCGCCCATCACCTCGCCCTCTTCGCCGCGGATGGGCAACTCGCGTAGCGCGCAGCGCAGATGCCCAACGACGAGATGCGGATTGTCGGGATCGATAGTCGCGTGTTCGGGTGATTGTCGAAAAAAATAGGCCGGGTCGCGCATCAAAAATTGGTCGATAGGCGCGTTGTGCGCCACGAAAACCACCAGTGCCGTCTCGGACAAGCGGCCCGCGCGCCCCGCTTGTTGCCACATGCTGGACACACTGCCCGGGTACCCCACGATCAACGCCGCATTTAGGCTGCCGATGTCGATGCCCAACTCCAACGCATTGGTACTGACCACGCCCAACAGCGCGCCTTCGAACAACAGTTGCTCGATTTCCCGGCGTTCAGACGGCAAGTACCCGCCGCGGTACGCCCGAATCGCGCCGGCCAACACCGGGTTCACGCGGGACAAATCCTCTTGGGCATAGCGGTAGAGCACCTCGGCAGCCGTGCGCGCCCGCACAAACGCAATGGTCTGCACCCGGTTGTGGATGAGTTTGGCGAGCAACCACCGCGCCTCGGTATTTGAACTGCGCCGGTCACTCGTCGACCCCTGCAAAAAAGGCGGGTTCCAGAACACGAATTGCCGTTTGCCCCGCGGCGATCCATCCCGGTCGATCAGGGACATCGGCCTGCCGGTCAATGCCTCGGCGTGTGCTTTGGGATTGGCGATGGTCGCGGAGCAACACGCGACTTGCGGATGCGCGCCGTAGTGCGCGCAAATTCGCATCAGGCGGCGCAACACATTGGCGACATGCGAGCCAAACACCCCGCGATACGTGTGGATTTCATCCAAGACCACGAGGCGCAAGTGCTGAAAAAAGCGCGCCCACCGTGGATGATTGGGCAACACCCCGCCGTGGACCATATCCGGATTGCTCAAAATCACCCGCCCTTCCTCGCGCAATGTCTTGCGGAGATTGGACGGCGTGTCCCCGTCATAAGTCCCCATCGCAAACTTCAACTGCGCGTTCAAGTCGCCGAACCGCGCCAGGCCCCGCGCTTGATCCTGCGCCAGTGCTTTGGTCGGAAAGAGATATAGCGCGGTGCCGTGCGGATCGTCCAACAGGGCTTCCAATGTCGGAATCTGATAACACAAGGTCTTGCCACTCGCCGTCGCCGTCACCACCACAATGTGTTCCCCGCGCCGCAGTGCGGACATGGCCTCGGCCTGATGCGTATAGAGCCGATCAATGCCCTGTTGCGTCAACGCATCGGCAATCGCCGGATGCAGCGCGCAGTCATCATCGGCAAACAGCGCGTCTTGCGCGGGCAGGGTTTCCACATGCACGACCTGCCCCGCATATCCGTAGTCTCGGCGAACCTGTGTGATGAAGTGATCGAAATTCATTGTATTTTTTTAGCTAACCATCTCCTTGTGAAGTTGGGGCGAACCGTAGGCACGCCCCACAAGCCTTACAACCGCCAAAACGTTCAAGCCTTGTCCACTGAACTAAAAATCCACCGAAACCCCTCTGGCCCGAAGGGCCGGAATGTGCGTGTTGATTGATGTGGCACTCAACGGGTTGTCGTAAAGGTCTAACGATATCAGGTTGGTTAATCCCGATAGCGCGGCGATATCCGATATCTGGGTGAAGGGAAGGCTTAAGCCTGTCAGCCCGGTTGCAAACTCAAGCCCTGTCAAATCATTAATGCGCGCATCTGACGCTTCTATCCGCGTCAGGTGCGTCATGTCCGCCCGTGTGATCGGCGCACCGCGTGCCTTGTACAACTCGTACTCAATCACAGCACGAAGGTTGGCATCGGGAATTTCAACCTTTCTTGCTTCCTCTGCCTTTCTTGCTTCCTCCGCCCTTCTTGCTTCCTCTGCCCTTCTTGCTTCCTCCGCCCTTCTTGCTTCCTCTGCCCTTCTTGCTTCTTCCGCCTTTCTTGCTTCCTCTGCCCTCCTACGTGCTAATTCTTCTTGGCGCGCAATTTCCTCTTGGCGTGCAATCTCTGCTTTGCGTTGTTCCTCAACATAATCAGAAATTTCAAGGACCATAAACACGAGCATAAGCACGCCCAAGGCGATCCACATCACGCGGCTAAATCCCTTGTATTCCTTAACCGGTTCTTGAGCGTGTGCAGGCTCAGGATGCTCAACAACGTACGGTGACGAGATTTGCGGAGCCGGAACCGGCGGCGGAACATCAACAGGCGTGTCGCCCAGCTCGGCGCGCCATTCGGATACTGTTTGCGGACGGGCAGTCTCATCTACTTGTAGCGCGTGATCGATGGCGGCGAGAAATTGGTGGCTCGCACGGCCCTTGCACCGATCCGAAACCGGAATCAGCGGATCGCGGCGCACCCTATCCATTGCCGGAATCGGCACATCGTCGGTCAAGGCGCGATAGCACACGCACGCCAACGCATAAATATCTGTCCAAGGCCCTTGATTGCCCCGGCTTTCATATTGTTCGATAGGCGCGTAGCCCGGAGTCACAATGGAGGTCACAGAACGGCTCTTTGCACCCACCGCTTGCCGCGCCGCGCCAAAGTCGATCAACACAGGCGAGCGATCCTCGGCGCGAATGACGATGTTGCCAGGTTTGATGTCCCGATGCAGAAAATCTGCACGATGCACCGCCGCCAAGCCCTTGAGAATCGGATGCAGAATCGCCTTGAGTTCT
This sequence comes from Candidatus Latescibacterota bacterium, assembly GCA_965204745.1. GTDB lineage: Bacteria > Latescibacterota > UBA2968 > UBA2968 > UBA2968 > VXRD01. Next base: position 4,213,194 of record OZ242010.1, on the reverse strand, counting down.
GATTCGGTTAGCACCCCTTTGCGGTTGAGATACTCGGACAAAGTCTCGCCCTCGGCGTATTCCATCACGATATACGCCGTGTTGTGCATTTCAAAAAAGCGATGCACCTTGACGAGATGGCGATGGTCAAATCGGGCTAAGGTACGCGCTTCGTCCAAAAAGCGTTCCAGGCCCCACTCAAAGTCGCCTTGAAACTCGCTCGCCTGCGGCACGACGCTGTTATTGCTTGTGCGGATGGCGATATCCGAAGGCAGATATTCCTTGATCGCCACGGCTTTGTCCAAGTTGTGGTCAAAACCCAAATACGTCATGCCGAATCCCCCAAAACCGAGCACGCGCACCAGTTCATATTCCTGGAGCCGATACCCTTGGGGCAGGGCATTGATGGGTTGTTGTGCGTCGTTCATGGGACCTATCCCCCGGGCTACAAAAAAAATGGGGCGACTTTGAAAGAGGCGCCGCCCAGAAACCCGCGATCATTTGGAAAAATCCTTGGCATCGTCAAATTGCGGTTTGATAACGAACTCACCGGCCCGGTTGATAAACCCATACTTGCCACCGATGTTCACCAGTGCCAACCCTTCTGAAAAATCCTCGGCATCGTCAAATTGCGGATTGATAACGTACTCACCGGCCTTATTGATATATCCATACTTGTCACCGATATTCACCACCGCCAACCCTTCTGAAAAATCCTCGGCATCGTCAAATTGCGGATTGATAACGTACTCACCGGCCTTATTGATATATCCATACTTGTCACCGATATTCACCACCGCCAACCCTTCTGAAAAATCCTCGGCATCGTCAAATTGCGGTTTGATAACAAACTCGCCGGCCTTATTGATATATCCATACTTGCGACCGACGAGCAATCCAATATCATTAGGCTTGCCACCGATTCTCACACCCGCCAACCCTTCTAAAAAATACCCCGCAAAGTCAAATTGCGGATTGATAACGATCTCGCCGGTCCTATTGATATACCCCCACTTGTCACCGATTTCCACTAGTGCCAACCCTTCTGAAAGAGGCTCCGCCCAGTCAAATTGCGGATTGATAACGATCTTGCCGGCCTTATTGATATACCCCCACTTGCCCTCCTTGCCACCGATTCTCACCACCGCCAACCCTTCTGAAAAAGACCACGCAGAGTAAAATTGCGGATTGATAACGATCTCGCCGGCCTTATTGATATACCCCACCTTGCCACCGATTACCACAGGTGCCAATCCTTCTGAAAAAGGCCCCGGTTGACCGTCAAATTGCGGATTGATAACGATCTCGCCGGCCTTATTGATATACCCAAACTTGCCACCGATTCTCACCACCGCCAACCCTTCTGAAAAATCTCCCGCAGAGCCAAATTGCGGATTGATAACGATCTCACCGACCTTATTGATAAACCCCCACTTGCCACCTTTGTTCACACACGCCAATGCGTCTGAATCAACCTTTGCTGAATCGGACGCAACCGACTGTTCTGTTTCAATCTTTTCAGAATCAGAACATGAAACGAGGAGTGTTGCGAGCATCAAAAACACCATTCCGAATTTTGTCATCAGATACCTCCAATAAGAGAGTAAATTTGGGCGACTTTAGAATAGGCGTCGCCCGTGGCCTTTGCTGCTTACTGCTAATCAATAGGCGTCACCGGCATGTCTCCGCCATTCTTCGATCACGTCTCGCTCCTTCCCGAATTTCATCATCCGCTGCCTACTGACCACTGACCACTGAATCCCTATACGCCTCAAACACGATCTCCAACTCGCGTTTTGCGCGTGCAAAATTTGAATACGGATCGCGCGTGCGGTTGTGCAAGCAGGCCAAAAAATCATCTGTCATCGCGCGATAGCCCATCAAATCCTTCAGCCCCGGCAACGCGATCCGAAACCCGCGTTGGTAAATATACAAGCCATTGCTCTCAAAAGCGATTCGCCCGTGCGTGCCTTCGATATGCGAATGCTGAAAAACGCCTTTTGTCAAACTCCGCGTTTGCCATGAGTAATGCAACTCGCCACACGCGCCATTGTCATACACCATCCGCAACGCGGATTCGCGCTCTGCCCCGCGCCCGGAATACCCGGGGAAAATCGCCTCCACCTCTTCGGGCGCGGCGTCGAACAAATCCGAAATCAGCGCGACAAAATGAATCCCGCCCTCTAACAGCGCGCCATACGCACTGCGCCAGCCCCGCGCCTGTTGCATCGCGAGTTTTTTCACGGACACCGCCCGCACCTCGCCGATGTGACCGCGTGCAATCAGGTGCTTGAGCCGTGCCAGCGAGGGTTTGTAATAATAATTCTCGGCGACCATCAACAAAGGCGATTCGACCTGCGCCAACGCCGCCTCGATCTCCGCGAGTTCCTCTGGCGAAACGCACATCGGTTTTTCGACCAGCACGGCCTTGCCCGCCGCCAACAGCGCGACCACTTGATCCGCGTGCTGATCCGGCGGCGACGCGATCACCACCGCATCTATGTCGCTCGCCAAGACCGCATCCAGATCGCCAAACATCCCGTGCCCGTGAAATGCGGTATAAAACTTCTGCGCGCTGTCCCGCGACCGACTGCAAAAATACAACGCGGCCCTCCCCCGCAAATTCTGGGCATGAAGCGCGCCGATCCGCCCGCATCCGAGAATACATATACGCGGTTTCTGAAAAGACAAATCGTCCATGACTATCTTTCTCGCAAAGCGTCAGAATATTTTTCAAAGCTCATTTGCCGCGTTCTTTTGCGGCTTCGCATTGCAAATAGAACGCTTGCAATTTGGCTTGCAGTGGTCGGTCGGTAAGTCGAGAAACGCCAACAAATAAACGTCTTTGAGCACTGCGGCGACATTCGGTTGAATTTGTGTCAGCACTGCTGACACTTTTTATTTTTTTACATCACGTAAAATTGTCACGCCACTGGTGAGGCTTTTTTACCTGCTCTTCAAAATACAATCCCCCACCCGCAGTGCATTTGCCGCGATAGTCAAACTCGGGTTCACGCCGCCCGAGGTGGGGAACGCGCTCCCGTCGGTTACGAACAAATTGTCCAGCCCGCGGAACTGGCAATTCGCGTCTAACACACTCGTCGTTGCGTCAGTGCCCATCCGCACGGACCCAACGCCGTGGGAAAACGTATCGATGCGGTACGCGTAAAAAAAAAGCGCGCCCGCCGCGCGCAAAATCCCCTTGGCCTTTGCGACGAGATAATCGCGGCGGTCGCAATCCCGCGGCGTATAGCGATGCGCGACTCGCACGCGCCGGATGCCAAACGCATCCTTCTCATCGGCCAGTGTAACGCGGTTTTCGGGCAGGGGCTCATCTTCGGCAATGCACAACAAATTTTGCAACAGACCAGCCGCCAGTCCCGTCAGATGCTTCAATCCAAACGGCGCGTGGTGCTTCAACGCAATGGACGGCGGCGTGTAAATATCCTGAATCACCCCGACAGCGCGCCCGTCCAAATCCCGGCACGCCTCGTAAAAATCGGAAAAGCACACCTGCTTGTGAAACGTGCCCTCGGGATTGGTGCGAAAGGGAAACACACCTGCCACAACCGCATTGCAATGGCGCATCAAAAAACGCCCGATCAAATCGCCCTGCGGAAATCGGCGCAGCCCCGACCGCAACAAAATCGCCGGACTTTGCAACGCGCCCGCGGCGACAACCGCAACCGGAGCAGGCACGTCAAACGCCGCTTTGGTCCGCCGATTCACGCACGCCACCGCCTGCACGCGCCCGCGCTTGCAAACGAGCTGTGCGACCTGCACGCCGGTCACGACCTCGGCCCCGGCCTCCTGTGCCAAGTTGAGCAAGGTCATCGCGACATCGTTTTTGGCCTCGATGCGGCAGGGAAATCCATCGCAGGTCAAACACCGAACACAAAGCGTGCGCGCCTGGTTGGAAAAATTGATCGCCATCGGCATGCGAAAGGGCCGATGCCCCAAGGCGCGCCCGGCATCCCAAACGCGCTGTGCGGGCCGCGTGAGTGCGATGGGTGGATACGCATAATCGCCCGCTCTCGGGGGTTCGCACGGATCTGCGCCCGCTTCGCCGTGAACTTCTAGCAGGCGTTCCGCACTGTCGTAATACGGCGCCAAGTCCGAATACGAAATGGGCCACGCCTCCAAATCGCGCTCGCGCAACCTGAGCGATGCCCCGCCATAAAAAACGGACATCCCGCCCACCACTTCGTTCTCGACCACATCGGAAAACCCCCGATCCTCGTATTGCCTGACGCAAATCGGCGACGGCCCTCGATAGCTCTTTTCGATCAGCACCGCACGCGGGTCCCAATCCCCGGCATCGCGCCGTGCCCACGCGCCGCGTTCCAGTACCAACACCTTCATCCCGGCCACGGCCAACGCATACGCGCACGCGCTACCGCCGAATCCCGTTCCGATGATCACTGCGTCATAGTTGTGAAGGTTCATGGCGTTGTCAGTGGTCAGTTGTCAGTGGTCAGTGGTCAGTGGTCAGTTGTCAGTTGTCAGTTGACTAATTCTAACGAACATAGCGGTGGGGAGCGGGCGGGGACTGACTACTGACTACTTGGGCGGTAGGGTCAGGTGGGGGCTGACCACTGAATACTGTCCGTTGTCAGTGGTCAGTGGTCAGTGGTCAGTGGTCAGTGGTCAGTGGTCAGTGGTCAGTGGTCAATGCGAATAAAGCGTTGCATCCATTTATTGGGACCTACCCCCCTGGCCCCGTTACTCGCTACGCTTCGTTGTAGGCTACGCCTGTGCCTGTGAGGAAGGGGGGAATGGCGAGAGGTTGTGCGAGGGGTTTGGGTTTCCAGGGCGTGATCTATTTGCTCAAAGCCATCAGAACAGCCAGGGAGACAAACCTTCAAAAAGCCATGCGCTCCCCCTTTCCTTGTAGGAAAGGGGGCCGGGGGGATAGGTCCTACGAGGAAGGGGAAGAACATCTATCGTTTGTTTTACGACGAGTTCTAAAAGGCGATTCGGTAATGGATGACTCGTCCATGTCTTTGGGCGATTGGTCTCGGCTTGCTTCCTACTCGCTTTCTACTCTTAATTCGCATTGTCAGTTGACTAATTCTAACGAACATAGCGGTGGGGCGCGGGCGGGGACTGACTACTGACTACTTGGGCGGTAGGGTCAGGTGGGGGCTGACCACTGAATACTGTCCGTTGTCAGTCCGCCCCACCTAACCCCCTTCGTAGGGGCGATGCTCAAAAAGGTGAGAGGTGAGAGGCAAGAGGTGAAAGGCGAAAAGCGAAACGCAACACGGATGAAAGCGGATGAAAGGCGAAGGGGGTTGGGTGGCTTCTCACGTCTCACGTCTCCCGTCTCACGTCTTACGTCTCACGTCTTACGCCTTTCATCTCGCGTCTTACGATTTCCCCTTCGACCGCATCGCCTTGTCGATACGAGCCGAGCACCTTGACGAATGTTGCGATTTCCCGCAGGTGATCGATGGCGCGGGCGCAGGGTTCTTGTCCGAGGTGGCCTTCGATATCCAGCGAAAAAGCGTATTCCCAGGGCTTGCCCGCGAGGGGGCGGGATTCGATTTTGAGCAAATTGAGATCGCGCAAGGCAAACACGCTCAAACTTTTGAACAACGCGCCCGGCACGTTTTTCATCGCAAACACAATCGACGTTTTTGCAGGGCCTGTGATGGCCGGCTTTTCGGGCGCGAACGCCCGTGCTGTCACCACCAAAAACCGCGTGTAATTTTGATGGTCGTCCTCGATGCCCGCACGTAGAATTTCCAGATCGTAATCCACGGCTGCTTGGGCACTCGCAATCGCGGCGGCATCGCGCGCGCCCGACGCCTTCAATGCCTTCACCGCGCCCGCGGTATCGGACGCCATCACCGCTTTGACCCGCGGCAACGACGCGAGAAACTCGGCACATTGCGCCAGGGCAGGGGCTTGGGAATAAACAGAGCGCACATCCGCCAACGCGACCCCGGGATTCACGATCAAGTTGTGAACGATTCGCAATTTCAATTCGCCCACAATCTGCAAATTGTGCGCGGACAGATGGTCGTAATTTTCGTGAATGCTACCCATCAACGAATTTTCAATGGGCACCATCCCGTGCGTGCAATCCCCGCGTTCGACCCCTGCAAATAGAGACGCAAAATCGCGCTGTGGCGCAACCTGCACATCCTCGCCAAAATAGGAACGCGCCGCCATTTCGCTAAACGCGCCGTACTCGCCTTGAAATGCGACCAGAGTTTTGTTCGCTGAATTATCCATCCATGAGCACTCCGAGATGTGCTGCGACGCTGCGGGACAGGCCGCCCAAGTCGTAGCCGCCTTCCAAGACCGAGATCAGCCGCCCGCGTGCGTGTTCGTTTGCAACGGCCAACACGCGCTTGGTCATCTCGGCAAAGCCGGATTCCGTCACCAGCGTGCCGGACAACGGGTCTGCCCGGTGCGCGTCAAACCCGGCCGAGACAATGACGAACTGCGGTTGGAATGCGTGCATCGCGGGCAAGAATACGCCATCGAACACGCGCAAGTACAGGTCGTCATCGCTGCCTGCGGGCACGGGGGCGTTCAAGGTGAACCCCTCGCCCTCGCCAATGCCGATTTCGTCTGTGCGGCCCGTGCCGGGGTAATGCGGGAATTGATGGATGCTAAAAAAAAACACCGAGGGGTCGGCCTCCAAGATGTGTTGCGTGCCATTGCCGTGATGCACGTCCCAATCGACAATGACCACGCGCGCAATGCGATGGGTTTCTTGGACGTATCGCGCGGCAATGACCGCGTTGCCAAACAGGCAAAATCCCATGGCCCGATCGCGCTCGGCGTGGTGCCCGGGCGGTCGCACCGCGCAAAAAGCCGTATCCACGCGCCCGGCCATCACCGCGTCAACCGCTTCAAAAGTCGCGCCCACGGCCAGGCGCGCAATGTCAAACGACAGGGGACACAACATGGTCTCAAAATCCCCCATATACGGAACACCCTGCGCGCATCGCGCTTTCACATGGGCGATGTACTCGGGCGCGTGCGCCTTTTCCAACCATGACATAGCCGCGTGCCGCGGGGCAAGGTCCACGAGGTCTTGCGCGAGGCCCGTGGCATCCAAGTGGTCGTGCAATGCCTGCAACCGCTCCGCGCGCTCCGGATGCGCTCCGTGCGTGTCGTGCTTTTGAAAATCACCATGTCCGACGAGTCCCACGCGAGCCATAGATTCTCTCCTTTGTCAGTCCGCCCCGCCCTTCAGCCGCCCAAGTGCGAGCCCATCCTCGACCACCCCACCGCCCGTGCGTCCCCTTCCCGTCCCTGCCCCGCCATGTGCGAGCCCATCCTCGACCACCCCGCCGCCCGTGCGTTCCCGTCCCCACTCCTGACCGGTTAGCCGATTACCTATCCGTGGTTGCTTCGCGCTGTTTCGCGCCGATAGATGTCAGCCAGGCCGCCACTGCCACGTGCTTTCGGCTTACGGCTTGATCCAACGGGGTTTCGCCAACGGGGTTTTTGCGATTGATATCCGGGTGCTTTTGCAACAGCCACTGGGCGGTTTCCAAGTGACCATTGCGGCACGCCATGCCAAACGCGCTGTCGATGCAGTCTCGCGCAGGTCGAGGCGTTGACCAGCCGGGCAACGTGCCCGCACGCTCCGTTATCTCGCCCTGCGCGTCGAAAAATTCCGCGACGAGATCGAGCCGCCCAACGCCTGCGGCGATCATCAAATTGTACGTGGCCCCGCGTTGGATCAGCCTCGCCGCGGCATTGGGCATGCAAAAGACCACGGCTTCCCAAAGCGGCGTTCCATTGGCAATCACACCGCCATCTATGTCGATTTTCGCGCCGTTGTCGAGCAGGAATTCGATCATGTCCACATCGTCGCTGCTGGCCGCCCAGTGCAAGGGCGTCTCCCCGGGATCGGTCTTGCCCTCAAACTTGGCTCGCGCATCGACATCTGCGCCAGCGCGAATCAAAATCTCCGCGGTCAGGCGGGAACGCGGCCTGTGCCCGGGATAGTCGCAAAGCGTGTGCAAAAGCGTGCGGGGGTTGTCCGCAGTGGTTAGATGTACCAGTTCCGGATTAGCTGCTATCAGCCGCTTCAAGGTTTCGACATCCCCAGTTTCAACAGCGATCTGTGCTCGTTTAAGGCTCATGGTATCTCCGATCTCCTCCGCTCCCCGCCCAACTCCCTTCGGTGAGAGGGAAGACGGGAGAGGTGAGACCGCCCCGCCACCGCCCAAGTGCGATCCCCGCCGCTACCCTCCGTTCCCCTGCCCTGCCGTGTGCGTTCCTATACCCGGATTCAGCCGTGGTCAGCGGTGGTTGGTTTTCGCTTTTCATAACATGGATACCGGATCGACGTTGATCGCCAGGCGAACGCCGCTGGTGCCGCGTTTGTTGGGGCCGAATTTTACAGCGGCATGGCGGAGCGCGGTGTTGAGGCGGTTGTGCGAATCGGATTTGAGCAAGACCTGCCAGCGATACGTGCCTTGGATGCGCGAGAGGGGGGCTTGTACCGGGCCCATGATTTCGACTTCGGGCGGGGTATGGGCGCGCAGGCTGTGGGCGCACTGCCCGGCCGCGTGCTCGACCGCGTGTTGGTCTTTGCCCTTGAACAGCAACAAGGCCATGCGCCCAAAGGGCGGATACCCCAGGCTTTGGCGCGCTTGGAGTTCGCGTTGAGCAAAGGTCTCGAAGTCGTGGTGCTGCGCGCATTGCACGGCCTCGCCGTCGGGCATATAGGTTTGAATGACCACCTCGCCCGGAATATCGCCGCGCCCTGCGCGACCGCTGACCTGCGTGAGCAGTTGAAACGTGCGTTCGCTGGCGCGAAAATCCGGCAGGTGAATGCCCGTGTCCGCAGAGATGACGCCGACGAGGGTCACGCCGGGGAAATCGAGTCCCTTGGCGATCATCTGCGTGCCGAGCAAAATATCCGCGCCGCCTTGGGCAAAGCACTCGAGGATGCGGTCGTGCGCGCCCTTGCGGCTCGTCGTATCCACGTCCATTCGCAACACGCGCACCCCGGGAAATTGCGCCTTGAGGGTTTCTTCAACGCGCTGCGTGCCCGCGCCGAGCAACAAAAAATTGCCGCTGTTGCAAGACGGACACGCCCGGGGCAAGGGCTTGGCATAACCGCAATAGTGGCACAGCATCAGGCGTTGGGCCGCGTGATAGGTCAAGGTGACGTGGCAGTGGTGGCACTGGATGCTCTGCCCGCACGCCGCGCACTGAACCGCGGGCGCGTACCCGCGTCTGTTTTGCAACAAGATGACGCGCTGCCCCTTTTTGACGCGCTCGCGCATTTTCTCCCGGAGCGGCCGGGAAAACAAGCCGCCGCCCTCATAGCGCATATCCACGAGGGTGATCTGGGGCAAGGAGCGGCTATCCACGCGCTCGGGCAGGGTGAGCGCGCTGAATTTGTCGGTCTGCGCGTTGTGGTGCGATTCCAAGGACGGGGTCGCCGATCCGAGCACACTGGGTAGGTTTTGCAACCGGGCGCGCATGATGGCGACATCGCGGGCATTGTATCGCGGCGCAGGGTCGTCCTGTTTGTAGGACGCGTCGTGTTCTTCGTCAATGACGATGAGGCCCAGGTTTTTGACCGGTGCAAACACGGCGGAGCGCGCGCCAATGACGACTGCGCGTTTGCCCGTGCGAACCTCGCGCCACGCGTCGTAGCGTTCTCCGCGCGACAACGCGCTGTGCAAGACCGCGACCCGATCCCCAAAGTGGATGCGAAACCGGCGCACGGTTTGCGGGGTGAGCGTGATTTCCGGAACGAGAACGAGCGCGCCTTTGCCCGCCGCGAGGGCATGGGCCACAGCGCGAATATAGACCAGTGTTTTGCCGCTGCCGGTCACGCCGCGCAAGAGGTGAACCCGAAATGCGCTTTGGTCGATGCACTCGTTGATCGCCGCGATGGCCCGCGCTTGATGGGGTGTGGGCGTGACGTGTTCGGGAGGGGGCAGATCGACATGCATATAGGGGTCGCGCACGATTTCTCTGTCCACAAAGCGAATGAGGTTGCGGTTGACCAACTCTTTGAGCACGCGTGCGGAAATCCCCTCTGCGGCCAGTTGCGTGACCGCCAGGGGTTGCTCTGCTACGCGCAGGCGGCGAATACATTGCGCTTGGCGGGGCGCGCGTTTTTCGAGAATGGGCAATTCCAGATCAAACCAGCGCGGATCGCTGGGCACGAGCTCGGCCAGGCGTTGGGTTTTGGGCCTCACCTTTGGCGCGGACATTTTTTGAAACGCACGCACGAGCCCGCGCTGCAACAGGCCATGCACCGCAGACTGCACCCCGGTTCTGCCCAATCGGTTTTGCAGTTGGCGCATCGACGCGGAGCCGAGGTCGTTCAGGATAGCCACGACCTCGCGCTGGCGCGGAGCAAGCAGGCCGCTGATCGCTGCGTCAAAGTCTTCATCAATGGCGAAATGTTGCCCGCTATCCAAGTGAATGCCCGAGGGCAACGCAGCGGAAAGCACCTCGGAGAGGCTACACAAATAATACGATGCCACCCATTGACACAGCTCGAGCATCGCAGGTGTGATGAGGGGATAGGGATCGAGAATTTGGGCGATGGCCTTGATCTGATTGGGCGCGAGGTCACACGTTTCGCAAAACCCGACGACAATGCCCGTGACCCAGCGTTCCCCAAAGGGGATGAGCACGCGACAACCCGTTTTTAAGTCGGATTGCAGGTCGTCGGGAATGCGATAGGTGAACGTACCCAAGGACGTGCCCAAAGGAACGATGTGTGCAAAAGAACGCGCCATTATGGAGTCTCAAAGGAGCGAGTAATGGGAGTTAAAAAAAAGGTGAGAGGTGAGAGGCAAGACGGGAGAAGACCTACACTCACTGATCACCTTTGAACGGGCTATCGCCTAAAAAGGTGAGAGGTGAGAGGCAAGAGGCAAGAGGCAAGCCCCTTTGAACGGGCTATCGCCAGTTGTACCCCGCTCGTGGCTAATCGCCTCGTGTGGCTCACTTCAGGTTGGGTGGTCGGGTGGGGACTGACAACTGACAACTGACAACTGACAATGCGAATTAAGAGTAGAAAACGAGTAAGAAGCAAGCCTCGACCAATCGCCCAAAGACCTCAACGAGTCATCCAGTATCGGATCGCCCCTTAGAACGTGTCTAAAAACAAACGATGCCCCTCCTCCAGTTCTTCCCCGCAACGCAGAGATGTTATTCCCCCTGCCGCCATAGACCTATCCCCCCGGCCCCCTTTCCTACAAGGAAAGGGGGAGCACATGGCTTTTTGAAGGTTTGTATCCCTAGCTGTTTTGATGGCTTTGAGCGAATGGATCACGCCATGAACCCCAAAAACCTCTCGCGCAAATCCCTCACAAACCCTCTCGCCATTCCCCCCTTCCTCACAGGAAGGGGGGTTAGGGGGGTAGGTCCCAATAAACGTCTCGATCTTGGTTGACCATTGAGACGGGACCGAGAGGGATTGAATCCACCGAGTAGCGAAAGGACAAGCACGCGATGGATCCAACGCTTAATTCGCATTGACAACTGACAACTGCCTCTCACCTCTCTTCCACTTCTTCAACGCGAATAAAGGTGCGCGAGATATTCAGGCGAAGGCTGCGGTCAGGTGGGCTGGCGGATTCGATGGGCGCGTCCTGCAAGGAGAGCGAAATCGCGCCGGCGCGCTGCACATAGATCTGAAAGTGATCGCTGGCCCGCCAACGATGCGCGCTACCGGCCGGCAACACACCTTCAAAAAGAGCGCGCCCGTCAGCAGTGATGGATAGCGATGTGTTCTCGGTAGCAACGCAGGAAAGGATCATGCGCTCGCCATCGGCTATGACGACGGGGAGGGGCAGATTGTACGTGGTCAACACATCGGGCGCAGGTGGTCCCAAACCCCCGGGTTCGCGCCCGGGCGATGACGTGTCTCGATCCTCTGATCGAGACGCCCCTACATCGTTTTCCGATTCGGGCGATGGTGTCTCTTGATTCTCTGATTGAGACGCCGCCGTGGTTTCTGATTCGGATGGCGTTGGTTGCCCTGTTTCGCTTTGTGCAGGCGATGGCATCTCTTGATTTGCTACCGCCGTGTCCGCTTCTGATTCGGATGGCGTTGGTTGCCCTGTTTCGCTTTGCACGGGCGATGGCATCTCTTGATTTGCCGGTTGAGACGCCGTCGTGGTTTCTGATTCGGATGGCGTTATTTGTATTGTATCGCTTTGCGCGGGCGATGGTGTCTCTTGATTTTCGGATGGAGGCGCAACCCCATTGGCTTCCGATTCGGGTAGCGTTATTTGCAACGTATCGAGCGACGCCGAAGTTGGATCGTCTGGTTGTTGCGCGCTGTCTTGCAGTGTGGGTTGTATCTCCGCGGGCGGTTGTGCAATCGGAGGTTGCGAAGGTGCTGGATCGAGCGGCGGCGTGAGTTCTGTTTTTTGCCTGAGGTTGAGGATAATGATCGCCGCCATGATGAGCACGCATGCGATCAGCAGGAGGGAGGATAGTCGGAGGTTCAAGCGGTGTTTTGGCGAGGCTTGTACCGGGGGAGGAGCGGGTTGCGTCGCGATAATTTTTTCAAAACGAGTGAGGATGTCTTGGGCGTCGAGGCCGAGTTCTCGCGCATAAGTCTTGAGAAACAGGCGCGCATAAGCGCGGGGCAACACGTCGAAATTGCCATCTTCAAATGCTTGCAAAAACCCGGGCGCGATCCGCGTGCGCTCGAAAATTTCGTCAATGCTCAGACCCAAACTTTCGCGCTGCGTTTTGAGCAACTCGGCGATGTCTCGTTTTGTATCGGCCATGGCAAAATTTTATGAAGGGATTTCGGGGATGGCGGCCCAGGGCGATTGCCCGGTCAAGCGGTGATAAAGCGTCCAGAATTGCGCGAGCGGCAGGCCCACCACATTGTAAAAACAACCGCACACGGATTGAATAAACGCGGATGCGCGGCCCTGTGCCCCATACGCGCCGGCCTTGTCCAGGGATTCGCCTGTGGCAACATAGCGCGAAATGTCTTGCGCCGAGAGTGCGCGCAAAGTGACGGATGTGATGGCGACTTCGGTAAGGGTCCGCCCGGTTTCCGTATCCGCGAGGGCCATGCCCGTATAGACCCGATGGGTTTTTCCCGAGAGTTGCGCGAGCATGGCGCGGGCGTGGTTGGCGTCGCGCGGTTTTCCGAGGATTGCGTTTTCTAGCACCACGACCGTATCCGCGCCCAAAACGAGTGCGCGGTCAAACCGAGGGGCGACAGCGTGGGCTTTGCGCTGCGCGATTTCCCGCACATGATCCGCGGGTGGAAAACTGGTGTCGAGGGTTTCGTCGATATTGCTCGGCGCGATTTCAAAGGGCATGTCCAACAAGCGCAACAGGTTTGCACGTCTAGGCGAAGCAGAAGCGAGAATGAGTTTTTTCATGTCTCGGACTCGATCATCAGGGTCACCGGGCCATCATTGTGAATTTCGACTTGCATAGACGCGCCAAAAACGCCGGTTTCCGCGCAAATGCCCAAATCGCACAAGTGCTGGACGAATTGCTCGTACATGGCGTTGGCGACCTCTGGCGGCGCGGCCCGATTAAAACTGGGCCGCCGCCCCTTTCGGGTTTCGGCGCAAAGCGTGAATTGCGAGACCACCAACGCCTGCCCACCCGTGTCGATTAGGGACAGGTTCATCTTGCCCTGCACATCTTCAAAAATTCGCAGATGGACGCATTTCTCCGCGACGTAGTGCAGGGCTTGCGGACTGTCATCCACGTCAATGCCCAACAAGATCAAAAGCCCGCGATCAATATGCCCGACGGTTCGCCCTTCAACGCGCACCGTCGCCTTGCAAACCCGCTGGATCAATGCTCTCACGCTGTCCTCCTATATAAACTATAAATAAGCTATTTACAGCGGACGGACAAGTTAAAAGAAGCGATGGGCTAAGCGATCCGTTTCAGTCGCTGGATTACTTATACCAATTTGAAACTGGGACACTTCAACGAGTCCCTGCTTCGGACAGGCACGCACGGGTGGCTGGGTGGAGCGGTGGGGATCGCACTTGGGCGGAGTGAAGAAGAAGGGCACGCACGGGAGGACAGGGGTAGCGGCGGGAATCACACGGGCGGATGGGTGGCGAGGCGAGGCACGCACGGGCGGATAGGGTGAGCGGTGGGGATCGCCCTTGGGCGGTGGCGGGGTTGTCTCACCTCTCACTTCTCCCGTCTTACGTCTCACCGAAGGAGGTGGCGAAAGAAGTCATTGCAAAAAATCCGGCAACACCTCATTCGCCAAAATTTGATCCAATGTCTGTTGCTTGCGAATCAGGTGCAAATCGCCATCATTGCCTATCAACACCTCGGCCGCTTCTGGAAAGGAATTGTAATTTTTGGACGACATGCCCGCGCAATACGCGCCTGCGCCGCCGATGACCACGGCATCGCCCACCTTTGCCTGGGCGAGTTGACGCGGCGACAACGCCTCTGGATCGCCGGGCGCGGGCGTCAGCACATCGCCGCTTTCGCAACAGTGCCCCACCACGATGTACTCGCCAACTCCGCGCGCCTCGGCTCGGGCAGGCACGACATGGATGGGATGCTGCGCGCCGTACATGCTCGGTCGAATGACCTCGGTCATGCCGGTATCGGTCTTGATAAAGCGGTACCCGTGCGCGCCCGTATCCACCACATCAATCGCGGTTGCCACGATGGCCCCGGCATTGGCGACGAGATACGTGCCGGGTTCCACCTCCAGATGCAACTGCCGCCCCGTCTTGCCCGCGGTCATTTCAAACGCCTCGGCCACATGCCGGCCAATGACCTGCAAATCCGTGGATGCCTCTCCCGGCACGCGCCCGACCTTGTACCCGCCGCCCAGGCTCAAGGTAGTCGCGTGTTCAAAGCCGGTGCAAATGTCCAATGCCATCAACGCCACCCGTTCCCACACCTCGGGATCGCTGCCCGACCCGATATGCGTATGCACGGCGGCGATGGTCAACCCGCGCTGGTTGCATAGTTGATGCACGTCGGGAATGTACGCATGCCAAATCCCAAAACTCGACGCAGGCCCGCCCACATTAGTGCGGTTGCTGTGCCCAGAGCCGATGCCCGGGTTGATGCGGACGGAAAGGGACCGCCCGGGAAACATGTCCCCAAATTCTCGCAACTGATTCAGCGAACACGCATTAAAAATCACGCCTTGCTCGATCAAGTGCGCGACATTTTCCGGCATCTCTTGGGCCGTGAGCATGATGTGAGGCCCCGGCACGCCGGCCCGCATGGCGCGCTCGGCTTCGTACCCGCTGCTCGCGTCGAGGTGCAAGCCCTTTTGCGTCAAAATGCGAATCACGGCTTTGTTGGGCAATGCCTTCATCGCGTAGCGCGCGGTCAGGCCGAACGCATTGGGAAAGTGCAACACGGCATCGGCCTGCGCTTCGAGCGTGTGCTGGTCGTACACGTACACCGGCGACCCAAACCGCGCCCGAATCGCACGCACGCGATCTTCGCTTAAAAATGCGACCACCTATTCCTCGCTTTCCATTGAATGTTGGTGCGGACGGGGGGATTCGAACCCCCACGGGCTTGTGCCCACCAGATCCTAAATCTGGCGTGTCTTCCAATTCCACCACGTCCGCCCATAGCAAAGTCATAAAATACGCAATTTGTCCAAGTTTTGGTATATAATAAGACCAAATTTCGCCATAAAAGTCAACGCGATTTCTTCGTATCCCTCCCTACAATGAACGGGGTGCAGGTCTCGAGCTTATGACGATGGGAAAAAAAAAATTATGCCTCGTCGCGCTATGGGTCTTATGCGCCACGCAGGGATGGGGGCAAGTGCCGGAAAACGCGCCGGGGGATTCCATCGCGTTTGACGCGGATGAGGTCGTCTATCGCGTGCGGGACGAGCAGGTGGAACTCGTGGGCAATGCCACCTTGCGCTACCGCAATATCGCGCTCAAAGCCGGGCACATCACCTACGATCAAAATACCCGCACGGTCACGGCGCGCGCCCTGCCCGATTCCACAGGGGCAAAAACCCTGGGCCTGCCCCAATTCACTCGCGGCGCGGAACGCATCTCAG
The DNA here is from genome assembly GCA_965204745.1 of Candidatus Latescibacterota bacterium. GTDB lineage: Bacteria > Latescibacterota > UBA2968 > UBA2968 > UBA2968 > VXRD01. Next base: position 4,197,209 of record OZ242010.1, on the reverse strand, counting down.
GCGCGTACATGCGCTACAACCTCGACACGGAACGCGGGCGCGTGCGAACCGGGCGCGCATCCCACCAGCGAAAATACTACCGCGGCGCCCAAATCGCGCTCGAAGGCCAAGACGCCCTCAATGCGTATGACCTCTCATTGAGCACCTGCGACCGCGATCACGTCCACTACGACTTCTCGTGCAAGAATGTACGCATTTTGCAAAATGACAAAGCCATCGGTCGCTCCGTCACCTTCCGCATTGGGCCTGTCCCGGTCTTCTGGGTGCCCTTTTTCGTTTTTCCGGTCAAGCAAGGGCGGCAATCCGGCTTGCTCACGCCGGGGGTGGGCAACAACAGCCGGGATGGGATTTTCGTCCGCAATCTCGGGTACTATTTCGCGTCGAGTGACTATTGGGATGCCACTGTGAAGGGCACGTTTCGAGAGCGCGGAGGCTTCTTGCTCGAATCCCGGGGCGCGTACGCAGTGCGAAACAGGTTCAGCGGCGCGGTGGATCTCGGCTACGACCGCAACACCTCAACGACCGGCACGGCCCACGACTGGCGCGTCAACCTGCAACACCAGCACCGCCTCAATGCCACGACCAACATCCGAGGGCGCGGGCAATTTTCCACCAGCACCAGCTTTGACCGCCGCAACAGCGACAATTTGTATCGCTATCTCAACCAGCAACTGCGCTCCAGTTTGTCGTTTGACAAACGCTGGCCCGAATCCGGGCGCAGCATCGACGGTAGCCTGACTTACTACCGAGATTTGAACAAAAAGACCAACAGCTTTCAGGGCTTTCCCCGCATCGGTTTTCGACAACCCAGACGCCGCATCTTTGGCGGCGAGGACTCTGCCACAGGCCCGTGGTATCGCGCTTTTTACTACGGATTTTCGAGCAACCTGGGCAACAACTTCACGCGCAACCCAGATCCGACGTCCAATACCGCGCGCGTTTCCCTGCAAAACCTCCTCACGGTCAACAGCCAGCACCGGCCCATGGGCTGGCTCGACCTCACGCCGAGTTTGAATCTCAGCGAGGAATTGATACGCAGCGACGCGGATTCGACCACGCGGCGCACGTCTTACAGCGCGGCTATCGCAACGGGTACGACATTGTACGGCATTTTCCAACCGCGCCTCGGACGCTTGCGCGGCATTCGGCATCGGTTACACCCCCAGATCAATTTCAATTACAGCCAGACCGGTAGCATCTTTGGCGGCGCGTTTGGCTTTGGGGGCAATCGCAAGTGGCATGACGCCAGGCGCAGCGTCAACTTGTCTATCGGCAATACGCTCGAACTCAAAACCCAACGCGGCGACGACTTTCATCGCTTTACCCTGGCCACGCTCAACATAGCTACCGGCTACGATTTTGACGCGCCCGCGCAAAAATGGCGTTCCCTCCGCACCCGCGCATCCCTCAAACCGGACTCCCGCGTGGATGTTCGCATTGCCATGACGCACAGGCTCTACGACGATGCGGGCGCCAGGTCCCTCTTGCACCCGCGCTTGCAAAACCTCACCGTCACCTCCAATTTTCGCTTTGCCGGCGGTCACGCTGATCCGCGCACGCAACCGTCTCATTCTTCGACCTCCCGCGATTACTCGGATGCGGATTTTGGCTTTGAACGCGATTTGTACAGCGATTTTTCCGGCACCGGGCCGTGGCGATTCAACCTCTCGCACTACATTGCCATGCGGCGATTCGGCACAACATCGAGCAAAACCTCGTGGGTCAAAGCGGATTTGGGCGTCAATCCCCTTCAAATGTTGCGGATAGACTATGCGGTCAATGTGGAGATTTTGCCCGATGCCAACCTCTCGGCGCAAAGCCTCTCCCTGTACCGCGACCTCCACTGCTGGGAAGCCCGATTTTCGTGGTACCCCACGGGCTTCAACAAGGGCTTCTTTTTTAAGCTCAATATCAAAGACATTCCGCAGATAAAAATCGAGCACCGCAGGGGGGGATTTGGAATATGATTCAGTTCCTCGCCTCTCCGCCCCGCCTTTCGGTAAGAGGTAAGATACTCTCTTAAAAGGTCAAGGGGTTTTCGGGGTGATTCGATAGAATTTTTCGCCCTCAAAATCTTGGTCATGGCGCAACATGCCCCAGATCGAATGGAGCAACTTTCGCATCACCGCAACGATAGCCTGCAAAGGTTTCTTGCCGCGGGCGATGAGTTGGTCATAGAAGGCTTTGACATGGCCTTCGTGTCTGATGGCCACCCAGGCAGGCATATAGAGGGCATGGCGGAGGTACTTATTCCCGGTTTTCGAGATGCGTCTTTGTGGATTGGCGGTTCCGGATTGTTTGGGTTTGGGATCCAGGCCTGCATGTGCGACCCACTGGGGCGGTTGCATCTCCTCTGGCAAAAGGGTCAACTCGGCCAAGAGCCGCAAGGCACTCGTTTGCGCGATGCCAGGCGTCGAGCAGAGGCGTTGGTAGGCACGCTTGAGGGGCTCATCGTGCAAAACGAGATCGAGGGCTTGGCTTTCCAAGTATGCAATCCGGCGTTTGAAGTGTCGAATATTCACCTGAATATCGCGTGCGATGAGACGTGTGCTGCGGATGTGGTAGCTCTGCGCGTGGTTGCGGCTCTGTTCGCGGATGATCTCCTGCTTGAGTTGGTCAATGCGTCTGGTGAGGGCTTGCAGTTGAAGCCGTTGCTCGCTCGGCGCTTGCCAAGGCACAAAAGGCATGCGCTCGGCATAGTCGAGGATCAACAACGCATCCTTCGCATCCGTCTTCGCCCGTTGCATGCAGGCTTGGGCGTACTTGCTCATCGCTTTGGGATTGACGACCATGACCTTTGTGTGGCGATGCCGATGCAAGGCCAAGGCCACCCCCAAACTGTAAAGCCCGGTCGCTTCGAGGCACACAGAGACCATGTGCCCGCCCTTCGTGAGCCACTTCAGCAACCGCTTATGCGCTTGGGGATCATTGGCAAAGGTCGCTTGCATGACAGCTTGTCCGGGTCTGGACAGGGCAACGGACAACGTGCGGGCACTGACATCAATGCCGGCAAAAGCGGGGTGAGATTTCGACATGGGGGCCTCCTGTGATGAGGGGGTTGTAAGGGATCTGGTGCGCGCTCGGGGTCGCGTCCCGACCATTGACGCCAAGTCTACCGGTCTTGTATATGCAGCCTCAAGGGGCTTAGATACTCTTCGGCATAGACCCGGCGGTCGGGGGGCCTATCTTACCTACAAGGTCATCGCCTTCAAGAGGGGCCGGCCTTCCCCGAGCCGGGCATCAAGATGGCTTATCTCGATACGAGGGCGCAACTCCTAATTAACCCTTACTTCCAAGATACAAGAGGGGAGAGGGGAGACAACCCCGCCACCGCGCCCTGCCGGGTGCGTGCCCATCCGCTCCGCCCAGCCACCCGTGCGATCCCCGCCGCTCCCCAGCCCCGCCGTGTGCGTGCCCGAAGATGGAAGCAGAGGTCAGTCCCCACCCGTTCGTCCGACCGCCCAACAAGAGGGCAGACGCGAGAGGTAAGCGGTAAGAGACGAGGATAGAAATGTAGGGCGATGCCTGTGGTGACTTGGCTTGAAAAACGGTCAGTTGGCCCCGGTTCTGCCGATTCGCTGATTCGTCGATGAACTGCTATCGCAGTCGTATCTCGATTCACCGATTCCCTCACGGCAGGCTTGACATGGATGCCACAATTTTATACACTTGAAGCCTTTGAAAATCGCACGAGAGCGTTTATTTTGAGATTTTGCAAAGGAGATTTCATGGGTATAAAATGCGTTGGTATCCTGACCGGCGGCGGCGATTGCCCGGGGTTGAACGCGGTGATCCGCGCCATCGTTCGCAAGGGCATTGCAACTTACGATTACGAAATGATCGGGGTGTTGGAAGGCTGGAAGGGGATGTTCGAAGGGAGGTCGCAGCCGCTCACTTTGGACACTGTCTCGGGGATTTTACCGCGCGGGGGCACGATTTTGGGATCGTCGCGAACCAATCCGTATCAAGACGGGGCAGACGGCGGCGCGCTCATTCGAGATGGCATGAGGAAAATGGGCTTGGACGCGCTGATCGCGATTGGGGGCGACGATACGCTCGGCGTGGCCTATCGCCTCAGCGCAGAGGGCATCAAGGTGGTCGGCGTGCCCAAGACGATTGACAATGATTTGGATGGCACGGATCAGACCTTTGGGTTTGACACGGCCATCAATATCGTGATGGAAGCCATAGACCGCCTGCACACCACCGCGGAATCGCACAACCGCGTGATGGTCGTAGAAGTTATGGGGCGCCACGCCGGGTGGATCGCCGTGGAATCGGGTATCGCAGGGGGCGCGGACGTGATCTTGATCCCGGAAGTGCCGTTTGATCTGGACGACGTGTGCGATACCATCCGCAAACGCCACGCGCGCGGCAAGACATTTAGCATCGTGGTGGTGGCCGAAGGCGCGAAGCTCGAAGACGACAGCATGGTGTTGCAGTCCGGCGAAAAAGACGCTTTTGGGCATGTGCGTCTAGGCGGCATTGGCAATTTGTTGAGCGATGAAATCGAGCGGCGAACCAGCTATGAAAGCCGCGCAACCGTGTTGGGCCATATCCAGCGCGGGGGCAGCCCCTCGGCTTATGATCGCGTATTGAGCACGCGATTTGGGATTGCGGCCATCGACCTGATAGGCGAGGGCAATTTTGGCAAGATGGTCGCATTGCGCGGTCAAAACATCATCGCGATTGATTTGAAAGAGGCCGTGTCGAAATTGCGTACCGTGGATATGGGGCTTTACGACATCGCCAAAGTGTTTTTTGGATGAGATCTGGAGGAAATTATGGCGGAACTGAAAGTGGGGATCAACGGATTTGGACGGATTGGGCGGTTGGTGTTTCGCGCGGCAATGGCCCGGGGCGTAGATGTGGTGGCGGTCAATGACTTGACCGATGCCGCGAGTTTGGCGCATTTGCTCAAATACGATTCCACGCACGGGCGGTATCCCGGGCAAGTGGCGCATCGCACGGGCGAAGGGCACGACGCGCTCGTGGTGGATGGCAAAGCCGTGGCGGTGTTGTCTGAACGCGATCCCGGCCAGTTGCCCTGGCGCGCCTTGGGCGTGGAGGTGGTGGTCGAATCCACGGGCTTTTTCACGGACAAGGAGGCCGCGCAGGCCCATCTGGGGGAAAATGGCGCCGAAAAGGCGATCATTTCCGCGCCCGCCAAAGGGGATTTGCCCACGGTGGTGATGGGCATTAACGACGATGTGTTGCAAAAAGGCGACACGGTGATTTCCAATGCCTCGTGTACGACCAATTGTTTGGCGCCGATGGTGAGTGTGTTGCACGCGTCGTTTGGCATTGACCACGGCTTGATGACCACCATTCACGCTTATACGGGCGATCAACGCCTCATTGACGCGCCCCATTCGGACATGCGGCGGGCGCGGTCTGCGGCCCTGTCGATGATTCCGACCACAACGGGCGCGGCGAGTGCCGTGGGCCTGGTGATTCCCGAACTCAATGGCAAACTCGACGGCATGGCCGTGCGCGTGCCCACGCCGGATGGGTCATTTACCGATTTTGTCGCGGTGTTGCAAAAAGAGGTCACCGCAACCGAGGTCAACCGCGCTTTCGAGCAGGCCGCACAGGGGCGGTTGAAAGGCATTTTGGAATACACCGCGGACCCCATCGTGTCCGCCGATATCGTGGGCAATGCCCATTCGTGCATTTTCGATTCGATGATCACAACCGTCATGGCCGGCAACATGGTGAAAGTGTGCGGGTGGTACGACAATGAGTGGGGATACTCCAACCGATGCGTGGATCTGATCGCCAAACTCGCAGAGATGTGAATGAGAGAGGATCGGCGGATGGCTGCAATACCGAAATCCCGCGCTGTGCTTTGCAACGTTAAGCGCGACATTTTAGGAGGATGATATGTACTCTCCCGTAGGAAATGAGAATATTCTCAATGATACCCTGGGATATGGCGAGGATAGCCGTCTCGTCAAGGCGTTGATGAATCGCAAAACAATAATTGACTTTGATATCTCTTGTAGTGATATTGTGGCAACAGTTCAAAAGGAGGCGTAGATGAATAAAAAAGTAATAATTGACCTTAAGGAGTACCGGAGATCACTGGCAACAGATATAGATTGGGTACGCATACAGATTCAAGAGGCTACCACTCCCAATGTAAGAGCGTATTGGAGCGAGGTTATACAAAAATGGATCATCGTAGATCATGTACTGGAAACAGTGATCAAGGCTGCAGTTTGGATTGATCTTCTAAAAAAACTCCGCGCAGAAGAATCCAATGACAAGCGCGGGGATACTTCGCCATCCTTGACGAAATGACAAAGGAGTTACCTAAATGCCATTTAAATTTGAAGACCTTCAGGATCTCTACGACGAAGAGGTCAAACGCAATCCAAAAGCCTACGAAAATCTGCCCACCTTTTTGGAGAAAGTCGAAAAATTGTACGTGCGGGAAAAGGAGAAAGATGATTTCAAAGGTGACATGGGTCAATCGTGGCGTTCGTGGAATGGTCAGAATTTCGAGAAGCTCATGATCCACATTCTCTCGAGACTGATCGACGATGCAGGGATCCCGCTCGAGTTGATTCGAGGCTCAATTCTTGAAAAACAACAAAATGACACAATACTTTGTAAAGTTAAGCGCAATATTTTAGTTGATTTAGGCATTTATGGGTGCCACATGCCGGATGCTGATATCGTCGTGTACGATCCTTCTGATGCCTCCGTAAAAGCCATTATTTCCTGTAAGATATCGCTACGCGAGCGCATTGCCCAAACCGCATATTGGAAGTTAAGGTTGCGTTCCTGCCCTGTTACGCGACACATCAAAATGTTCTTTCTCACGCCTGATAAAGACAAGACCTTAGAAAATGAGAAAATCGACAAGAGCAAAGCCATTGTGTTGCACGAATTGGATGTCGCATATATTCTGCGCGAAAATTTTGTTGAGCAACACAATCTCCGAAGACTTGAACGGATTACAGAGGACCTGCAATAGTTTGTAGCACATAAACCGCTTTGAGCAATGGAGGTTCATTTATGTCTCCCAATGAGATTCTCGAATGGTTTAACCAGACCCCCGTTGATAAGGCTTGGTCGTTCAACGGATGCAAGCCATCAGACACCGGGAAATGGACGCATGGCTACCACCGGTATCCCGCCAAGTTTATTCCGCAGTTGGTAGAGCAACTGATGGATTGCTATATCACCAATGGGTCGGCGAGCATAAACGACCCATTCATGGGGTCTGGAACGACGATTGTCAGCGCGATATCAAGAGGTCTCCACGCTAGTGGCACAGATATAAATAAAGTCGCCCATTTGGTAACCAAAGCGAAAGCAACGCCTATCAAGCCCGACTATTTAGAAAAAAAAGCGAAACTGTTTCTGTCAAAAATTTGTGAGTTCCGCGATGACGATCAAGGTTGCCTTTTTTTTCAAAATGAAATACAACCTCAAATTCCAGAAAAACACTTAGAACGAATTGACTACTGGTTCACGGAAGAAGCGCGGAATAAAATAGGGAAAATTCTCGTCTTAATTTTCGATGAACCTGACCGAGCCATTCGGTCTTTCTTTTTAGTCGCGTTGAGTCACGTTCTCAAAACATGTTCAATTTGGAGCCAGAGCAGTACGAAACCGACAAGGGATATGAAGAAGCGGCCCACGCCTCCCGCTGATGCGATTAAAAGGCATCTGTCAAAAATGCTAAAAGGAAATGCCTATTTCTACGAAGTCGTTCCATCTCCTATAAAAGAGAATCTGGAGCATTACCTAAACGTCCAAATAAGTTCAGCCAAGGCCCAAGCAGTTCCCGCTGACAGCGTCGATTTAATTGTCAGTTCAAGCCCTTATGTGACGAGTTACGAATATGCAGACCTCCATCAACTTTCAACACTCTGGCTAGATTTAGCTGATGATCTAAAAGAGTACAGAAAACAGTTCATTGGGACATCCTATAAACAGTACGAATCCAAGTCGCTATCCAGTCAGATTGCCTCTGACATTGTCGACGAAATGGTGTCTAAAAACAAAAAAAAGGCAAAAGAAATTGAAGCCTTTTTTATAGATATGCAGGAGGTCTTCGATGAGAGTTTTAGAATCTTGAAACCGGGAGGTAGGTGTTGCTATGTCATCGGGAATACGAAGCTAAAGGGCGTTGATATACGCAATGCCGAAGCATTTGCCGAGTCCCTGCAACACTCGGGCTTCAAACTGGATCGGCTCATAAAACGGGAAATTCCTCTCAAGATACTCCCACAGAAACGCGATAAAAAAACGGGTAGATTTGCGAGCAACGATAAGGCAAATTCAGAAGCGTATCCAACGGAGTATATCGTTATCGGCTTAAAGGAGTAGATGACCATGGATTTTTCGGATTTAAGAGATATGTACAGGCAGACGCTGGTGATGGAGGGGGCGAAAGCCTACAAATCGGTTTCCCAACTTTTACGGGATGCCAAAGAGCGTCATAAGCAGGATTTTTTGGAAGATAAACCCTATGGTGATCATGAACAGAGTTGGCGTGCTTTTAAGGGAAAGAATTTTGAAAAATTGATCCAACATATTATCACAGATTCCATTGAAGCCCTCGGCATGAAGGTGATTAATGGCAATCACTTGGAGAGACGGAAAAACCTGCCGCAAGACCTGAAGCGAGTTAAGCGAAATTTGGCCGTTGATTTCAACGAATTTGGGTTACATCTACCCGATGTTGATATCGCCGTTTACAATCCTAAAAACCAGAGGATAATCGCTCTCCTCTCAATCAAAGTTACATTGCGAGAGCGAATTGCCCAAACGGGATATTGGAAACTCAAACTTCTGGCAGATGAATTTACGAAACACATCAAGGTCTATTTTATCACCCCTGATGAAGATGGAACTTTGACGAGTAAATTTCCTGCAAAAAAGGGAAGAGCTATTGTAGAGGTTGACCTCGATGGTAGTTATGTGCTAACAGAGGCAGACATTGAGGAAAGCGATAAAGTCAAACTGTTTGAGCATTTCATTGAGGATTTCAAGCAACTCATAGGCGAAAGCCAGTAGTCCTATGAAAATCGCCAACACCCTTGGATAAACACAAAGGAGGTAGCAAGCCATGTGGATTAAAAATGAACAAACCGAGCGTACTTCGCGTGATTTCAGCCAAGAATTTCTCGACCAGACAGAGACCGCCAAGAGAATGTTTATCCGTTTATACGAGGTTGCGAAAGCAGAGGGAGACGCAAAAATAATGGATTTTTGCACGGATGTTTTGAATCTCTACGAGAAGTACGGTATCAACGACCATATCGAATGGGAGCGGTGAGAGGAGAATAACGTGGCGAAGGTGTCGATTGTGGCGTTGGAGTTGACGGACACTTGGCGGATTCGGTCAAGCGAGTATTGCGGAGAGAACAGATGAGAACAGTTGATGCCCAAAAGTCCGTCCGTCAAATCGTGCGGAGTTCCGTTGAAGCATACGCGACGGGGTTTGAAGCGCGTCACGTAGGTCAAGTCGATGACCCCGACGGCACCTATAAATTGATCCATGCAGACAGCTTCCATGCGATGAAAGACATGCCCGATAATTCCGTCGATTTTATTTTGACAGATCCGCCCTATAACTTGAGTCCGTATTCGACGGGAAATATCAAATTCGATTGGCGATCTGATATAAACAATGACCTCGCCGAGTGGGATAAAAACTTTGACCCGGCCGATCTGAAAGACGACTTCGTGCGGATTCTAAAACCGACGGGAAATATCTTTGCATTCTGCTCGTATAATTTGATCGGCAGATGGCATGAAATATTCGATCCCATTTTTGATACCTTTCAGTTTTTTGTTTGGCATAAAACCAATCCCGTTCCCAAGTTTAGAAAGGCGGGCTTTTTGAACAGTTGTGAGCTCATCGTTTGTATGTGGAACAAGGGACATGTATGGAATTTTGGCAAACAAAGCGAAATGCACAATTTTTTTGAATCGCCGATATGTATGGGGCCGGAAAGACTCGCGCATCCCAAGCACCCAACGCAAAAGCCCATCAAACTATTAAAGCACCTGATCGACATCGCCACCGATAAAAATGACACGGTGTTCGACCCGTTCATGGGCGTTGGTTCTACGGGTATCGCCGCGCTCGAAGTCGGTAGAAAATTCATCGGCATCGAAGTGGAACGAGAATACTACGAGGCAGCAGAAATGCGAATAAAATCGATGCAACACTTTTTTACCATACGCGACAAAAAGCGCGCACAGGCGTAGCCTACAACGCAGCGTACAATCAAAGAAAAATTACCCGATGGGATGGTGACAAACGCAGGAGGATTAGTTGTTGACAAATATAGGAGGATTAGTTACTGTTTTATATTAAAACCCATCGAGATACCGCCTGGCAGACAGGATTAACGGTAGCTCGATTATTATCATTTTTTTACAGGGATGCCTTCAGGTGTCCCTGTATTTATTTTTTCAAAGTTAGGATGAGTGCCGTGCTCCGTGATCCGACCAATGAGTCCATTACACATGGCGCGTTTCCGCCAGAGTCTGCTGAGTTGACCCAAAACTGCTGGGGCAGTATTCGCATTCCCGATATTTGTAGCGAGTTTAGGCGTGTCTGAGTGGAAGCCGCTCGGGGTTTGAACTCGAAACGCGCAGTAGCGATTGAGGAGAATAACGTGAGGCGAGCGAGCACGGGAGTATCGCTCGCTTTTTTGCTCCTCGTGGCTAAACGAGAGGAGATGTTTGGATGTCGATATTTTCACAAAATCCGATTGTGCGTGTGGTTTTTGGGATCGCGCTCGCGGCGGTGTTCATCGCTGTTTTGCCGGCCAATCGGGAAGGCGTTTTGCACGAGCAATTGTTGAAGGCCATTCCCAAATTGGCAGGGCAACTCGGGGCGCATCCGTGGACCTTGTCGCCCGATGCGGATCGCGTTTTGCAGAACGCCTTTGCCGAAGCGCGGAAACGCCGATCCGCTGTGCCGGATTCCGGGCAGGCGATAGCGTTGCGCGGCGCGGCGACATCTGCGGGGTATCACCTCATCGCCGTGCGCGGGTCAAAGCAGTGCGAAGAGGTGATCGCGCGGGTCACGGCTTGGAGCGTTTTTCCGCCCGTTGCTGCGATTGTGGTGGCGATTGTCAGCGGGCGGTTGATTCTCGGGTTGTCGCTGGCGATTCTCGCGGGTGGGTTTCTCGCGTCGTTGGGCGAACCCCTGCATTTGTGGCCCGTGATCGCGGTGCAAAAATCTCTGGTGGACTATGTTTGGATGCCGTTGTCGAGCGCGTTTCAACTGTACATTCTCGCGTTCACCGCAGGCCTGATTGGGATGGTGCGCGTGACCACGCTTTCGGGTGGCAATCGCGGCATTGCCGATATGCTCTCTCGGCGCGCAGAGGGCGCCCGCGCAACGCGCGTCGCGGCATTTTTTATGGGCCTCGCCATTTTCTTTGACGACTATGCCAATTCCATCGTGGTCGGCTCCACCCTGCGGCCCATTGCGGATCGGTTCAGGGTTTCGCGCGAAAAACTCGCGTACATTGTCGATTCGACCGCCGCGCCGATTGCGGGGGTTGCGATCATCAGCACTTGGATCGGATACGAGGTCAGCCTGTTTCAGGATCTGATGACCGAACTCGACACGGGATTGTCCGGGTACCAACTCTTTTTTGCGGCCCTGCCCCTGCGCTTCTATTGCCTGCTCACCCTGGTCTTTGTTCTCCTGTCTGCGTGTCTGCGCCGCGATTACGGGCCGATGCTTTCCGCAGAACGCCGCGCGCAGACGACGGGTCAGGTGATCCGCCCCGGTGCCGCGCCGATGACGGGCCGGGCGCAGGTCGGGCCTGCCCAAGGCGTGCGTCCGGTTTGGTGGGCCGCGGTGTTGCCGGTGTTGCTCGTTATTGCGACCGTGATTGGGGGCATGGCTGTCGATACGTGGGATCATGCGGATGTCATTGCTGCGCGGCGCGATCATGGCCTGATGAGCAATGCGTTTTGGAGTGCGTGTTTTTCCAATGCCCAGACCTCGCAGGTGCTCTTTGTCGCGGCGATGCTCGGCTCCGCGCTCGCCATAGCCATTGCGATTACGCGCACGCATGTCGAGACGGGCAGGCGCGCTATTTCTTTGGGCGATGCGGTTTCGACGTGGGCACGCGGGATCGTGGGGGTGTGGTATGCGATAGTCATTCTCATTCTCGCCTGGGCGATCAAAGAAGTTTGCGCGACCGCGGGCACGTCGACCTATCTCACCGCGGCTCTTTCCCCGTTCGTTTCCCCCGGCCTGCTGCCGCTGTTGATCTTTCTCCTCGCCGCCCTTGTCGCGTTTTCCATTGGCACATCTTGGACGACGATGGCGATTCTCATCCCGACGGTGGTTCCCTTGGCGCATGCGTTGGGGGGATTGCCCCTGACCATTTTGGCCGCCGCAGCCGTGCTCGATGGCGCGATCTTTGGCGACCACTGCTCGCCCATCAGCGATACGACGGTGATGGCGAGCATCGCGTCGTCGTGCGACCACATAGATCACGTCAAAACACAACTTCCTTACGCGCTTACAACGATGAGCGTCGCGGGCATTGTGGGCTATCTGGGTTCTTCCCTGCTTTACCCGGGCTGGATGGGCCTCGCCCTCGGCCTGATCGCCATTCCAATCATCCTCCTCGCCATTGGCAAAAATCCGGATGTTCGGTAATCGCTGTTTATCGGGAAAATCAAGCCCTATCGCAGAATATTCTTTTTTTTTACTCAACCGCCCGTGCGTGCCCTTCCGCTCCGCCCATCCGTGTCTGAATCGCGGATTAAACGGATTAGGGGATTACGCGGATTACCCCACACCGCCCCGCCGCCATAGACCTATCCCCCCAGCCCCCGTTATTCGCTTCGCTCATTGTAGGCTACGCCTGTGCCTACGAGGAAAGGGGGAGCGCATGGCTTTCTTGAAGGGTTGTATCCCTAGCTGCTTTGATGGCTTTGCGCGAATGGATAATGCCATGAACCCCCAAAAAACCTATCGCCATTCCCCTCGCAAAACCGCTCACAGTTCCCCCTTCCTCGCAGGAAGGGGGTTAGGGGGTAGGTCCCACCTCGCAGGACCTATCCCCCCGGCCCCCTTTCCTACGAGGAAAGGGGGAGCGCATGGCTTTCTTAAAGGTTTGTCTCCCTGGCTGTTTTGATGGCTTTGCGCGAATGGATAATGCCATGAACCCCAAAAAACCGCTCGCCATTCCCCTCGCAAAACCGCTCACAGTTCCCCCTTCCTCGCAGGAAGGGGGTTAGGGGGTAGGTCCCAATTCCCCTTGCAAGAAACGACGTGGTACCTTAACTTGTCTCCGCCATCGTTATTTGGCACCCGCAGGCGAAAGCCATGCCTGTACAACTCGTTCTATTTTTTGGGAGGCTTCAGATGATCACCGCCATTTTTCGACGTTGTTCAAACCTGTTTGGAAGCTCCTATTCCCCTGCGAAAAGTGGCGTTCATATCGCCCATCCTCGTCTTTGGGTGTGGTTCTATTTCATTGCAAAGCAGTCAATTAGGATGATCAATACAGTGTCCCCCTCGAGAGGAGACAAAATGATGCCCCGCTACGCTCGCTTGTTGGCCCTGATCGTGCTGGGCATGCTGGTGGCATCGGGGCCGGCTTTTGCCCAAACCATCATCGACTACGACATGGACAATGACGGCTACATCGATGTAACCAACCTCGCCCAACTCAACGCCATTCGCTACGACCTCAACGGCGATGGTATCGTAACGTTCATTTTCCAGGCCGTAACCCTTGCCGATACCACACATTACAAAGCCGCCTTTCCCAACCACGACACCACCAGCACCGGCCGGATGGGTTGCCCTTCCGGGACCTGCATCGGCTACGAACTGCTCAACGATCTGGACTTTGACAGCGACAGCGACGGCGATGTGGACGCCAACGACCACAGCGGCAACTACTGGAACAGCGGCGCCGGCTGGATCCCCATCGGCTCTCTTAGAACTTTTGTTTACCTAGGCAATTTCAAGGGCAACGGACATACCATCAACAACCTGTTCATCAACCGTAGCACCCAATTTACCGGTCTGTTCGGCACAATCTATGAGGGTGTCATCGAAACCCTGGGCGTGACCAACGCCAATGTCAGGGGAGGAACCCGGACCGGCATTCTGGTCGGCTACAATTTATCTGGCAAACTTGTCGCCTGTTATACCACTGGAAAGGTGGAGGGTGGAAATAATACTGGGGGACTAATCGGCGAACAAGAATCCGGAGAAAGACTCAGTATAGGTATCTACTCCAGCTACTCCACTGCCCAAGTCGTCGGAACGAGTAGGCACGGCGCGGTCGGCGGACTGCTGGGCAATAGGTCTGGGGGCGATGTAATAAACTCCTACGCCATCGGTAGGGTCATCACAACCAACACCAGAGCCATCCAAATCGGCGGATTAGTAGGGGCCACGAGCAGCACCGGTAGCGGTAGCGTAACCGACAGCTACTGGGACACCTCAACCAGCGGACAGAGGATCAGCGCCGCCGGCACGGGCCACTCCACCAGCGATCTACAACGCCCCACCGGCTACACCGGCATCTACGCCAACTGGAACAGCGACCTCGACGGACAACCCGGCAACGACAATCCGTGGGCCTTTGGCGCGACGAATCAGTACCCGGTCTTGAAGTATGCCGACATGGACTCCACCGAGCAATTTAATACCCAACCCTCGATAGTGCCGTTGGCACTGATGCCCTCGACGATCTCGGAAACCGGTGCGATGAGTACCGTGACCGCGACGCTGGTACGGTCGTTGAGCACGGCGACGACGATCACGGTGCGCCCGGTGGCGGGTGCTTATACCGTGGGTTCGGATTCGACGATCACCATCGCGGCCGGGAGCACGGCGAACGCGACGGATACGGTGGTCATCACATCGGTGGACAACACCAAAGACGAGCCTGATCGCAACGTGCCCATAGCCGGTGTGGCGCGCAACAGCCAAGTCGAGGGCATTCTGACCTATGTGACTTTGACGCTGACGGACGACGACCCTGAACCGACGGTGACGCTGACGCCGAATCCCATGTCGATTTCGGAGGGCGCGGTTTCGACGGTCACGGCGTCACTATCGCGTCCATCGAGCGCGTGGACGACGATTACGGTGCGCCCGGTGGCGGGTGCTTACACGGTTATAACCCAATCCCAATCTCCGGGTGTTACGGATTCGACGATCACCATCTTCGCCGGAGCCACGACGCCCGTGTGGGACTGGGTGGTCATCAGAGCGGTGAACAACACCCGAGACGAGCCTGATCGCAACGTGCCCATGTCCAGTGTGGCGCACAACGACCAAGGCGTGGGTAGTGTGACCGGCACTTTGACGCTGGCAGACGACGACGATGCGCCGACCGTGACGATGATTGTGTCCCCGGCGTCGATTTTTGAGACGGTTGAGGTTTCGACCGTGACGGCGACTCTGTCTCACACGTCGAGCGCGGCGACGACGATCACGGTGTCAGTGACGCCTGTGTCACCTGCGGCTGCGGGCGACTACACGCTAAGCACGCCGGCCACGCTGACCGTCGCGGCGGGGCAAACGATGAGCACGGGCACCGTGACGATCACGACGGTGAATAACGCCGTGGCTACGGGGAACAAGACGGTGACCGTGGGGAGCACGCCATCCAACAGCGTGGGCACGGGGTCGGTCACTCCTGCGACGCTGACGATTGTCGATGACGAAGTGGCACTGGTGACGTTGGTTTTGTCTCCTGCGTCGATTACGGAGAATGCCGAGGTTTCCACGATCACGGCGATTCTGGATCGCCCCGCAACCGCGGCGACGACGATCACGGTTTCAGCGATGGCTGTGTCGCCTGCGGTTGCGGGTGACTTCACGCTATCGGGCACGACCACGCTGACCGTCGCGACGAGTATGACGACGAGCACGGGCACCGTGACGATCACATCGGTGAACGATACGACCGATGCGCCTGACAAGGAAGTGACCGTGTCTGCAACGGTGGCGGGTGGCAATCTGGCGTCGCTATTGTCTTCCGAGACCCTGACGATCACAGATGATGAGGCCGCGCCGGACGTGACGTTGACGCCGAATCCCGCGTCGATTTCAGAGAACGGCGCGCTTTCGACGGTGACAGCGACACTGTCTCACAAGTCGAGCGCGATCACGACGATTACGGTGCGCCCGGTGACCGGTGCTTATACCGTAGGTTCGGATTCGACGATTACCATCGCGGCCGGGAGTACGGCGAACGCGTCGGACAATGTGGTCATCACAGCGGTGGACAATCCCCGAGACGCGCCTGATCGCGACGTGACCTTGTCCAGTGTGGCGAACAACGACCAAGGCGCGGGCAGTGTGACCGGCACTTTGACGCTGACGGACGACGACGCTGCGCCGACCGTGACGATGGTTGTGGCGCCTGCGTCGATTGCAGAGAACGGCGGTGTCTCGACCGTGACCGCGACCCTGAATCGCACGTCGAGCGAGGCGACGACGATTACGGTGACAGTGGCGCCTGTGTCACCTGCGGTTGCAACCGACTACTCGCTGAGCGCGGCGACCACGCTGACCGTCGCGGCGGGGCAAACGATGAGCACGGGCACCGTGACGATCACGGCGGTGAATAACGCCCAGGCTACGGGGAACAAGACAGTGACCGTGTCGAGCACAGTGGCCAACAGCGTGGGCACGGGATCGGTCACTGATGCGACGCTGACGATTACCGATGACGACCTGCCGCTGGTGACGTTGGTTTTGTCTCCTGCGTCGATTGCGGAGAATGCCCAGGTTTCCACGATCACGGCGACGCTAGATCGCACCGCAACCGTGGCGGCGACGGTCACGGTTGCAGCGACCCCTGTGGCCCCTGCGGTTACGGGCGATTTTACGCTATCGACCGCGACCACGCTGACCTTCGCGGCGAATGTGACGACGAGCACGGGCACTGTGACGATCACATCGGTGAACGACACGACTGACGCACCTGACAAGCGCGTGACCGTGTCTGCAACGGTGACGGGTGGCAATATGGCGGTGCTATCGTCTAACGTGACGCTGACGATCACCGATGATGAGGCCGCGCCGACGGTGACGTTGACGCCGAATCCCGCGTCGATTTCAGAGAACGTCGGGGTTTCGACGGTGACGGCGACGCTGTCTCACAAGTCGAGCGCGATCACGACGATTACGGTGCGCCCAGTGGCGGGTGCTTATACCGTAGGTTCGAATTCGACGATTACCATCGCGGCCGGGAGCACGGCGGACGCGTCGGACACGGTGGTCATCACAGCGGTGGACAATACCCGAGACGCGCCTGATCGCGACGTGTCCGTGTCCGGTGTGGCGCGCAACGACCAAGGCGTGGGCAGTGTGACCGGCACTGTGACGCTGACAGACAACGACGATCCGCCGACCGTGACGATGATTTTGTCTGATGCGTCGATTGCAGAGAACGGCGGTGTCTCGACCGTGACCGCGAGGCTGTCTCACACGTCGAGCGATCCGACGACGATTACGGTTGACCCTACGCCTGTGTTACCTGCGGTTGCGGCCGACTACACGCTGAGCACGCCGGCCACGCTGACCGTCGCGGCGGGGCAAACGACGAGCACGGGCACTGTGACGATCACGACGGTGGACAACGCCGTGGTTTTGGGGAGCAACAAGACGGTGACCGTGTCGAGCACGGTGGGCAACAGCGTGGGCGCGGGATCGGTCACTGCTGCGACGCTGACGATTACCGATGACGACGTGCCGCTGGTGACGTTGGTTTTGACTCCGGCGTCAATTTCGGAGAATGCCGAGGTTTCCACGATCACGGCGACGCTAGATCGCGCCGCAACCATGGCGACGACGATCACGGTTTCAGCGACCGAGGTGGCCCCTGCGGTTGCGGGCGATTTTACGCTATCGGGCACGACCACGCTGACCGTCTCGGCGAGTGCGACGACGAGCACGGGCACCGTGACGATCACATCGGTGAACGACACGACTGATGCGCCGGACAAGCGCGTGACCGTGTCTGCAACGGTGACGGGTGGCAATATGGCGTCGGCCCCGGCTGATGTGACCCTGACGATCACCGACGATGAGGATGCGCCGACAGTGGCCCTGACGCTGGCACCCACGTCGATTGCAGAGAACGGTGGTGTTTCGACGATCACGGCGACCCTATCGCATTCGTCGAGCGCGATCACGACGATTACAGTGCGCCCGGTGGCGGGTGCTTACACAGTGGGTTCGGATTCGACGATCACCATCGCGGCCGGGAGCACGGCGAACGCGGCGGACACTGTAGAGATCACGGCCGTGGACAACCCGATCCATGCGCCGAACAACGATGTGTCCGTGTCCGTTGCGGTGAGCAACGACCAAGGCGCGGGCAGTGTGACCGGCACGGCTTTGACGATCACAGAGGATGAGGCCGCGCCGGACGTGACGATGGTTTTGTCGCCTGCGTCGATTTCAGAGAACGGCGGTATCTCGACCGTGACAGCGACCCTGTCTCACGCGTCGAGCGAGGCGACGACGATTACGGTTTCACATACGCCTGTATTACCTGCGGTTGCGGGCGACTACTCGCTGAGTACGCCGGCCACGCTGACCGTCGCGGCGGGGCAAACGATGAGCACGGGCACCGTGACGATCACGACGGTGAACAACAACGTGGCTACGGGGAATAAGACGGTGACCGTGTCGAGTACGCTAACCAACAGCGTGGGCGTGGGATTGGTCACTGCTGCGACACTGACGATTACCGATGACGACGTGGCGCAGGTGACGTTGGTTTTGACTCCGGCGTCGATTACGGAGAATGCCCAGGTTTCGACGATCACGGCGACGCTGGATCGCACCGCAAGCACGGCGGCGACGGTCACGGTTTCAGCGATGGCTGTGTCGCCTGCGGTTGCGGGCGATTTTACGCTATCGACCACGACCACGCTGACCTTCGCGGCGAGTGCGACGACGAGCACGGGCACCGTGACGATCACATCGGTGAACGACACGACTGACGCGCCGGACAAGAGCGTGACCGTGTCTGCAACGGTGACGGGTGGCAATATGGCGTCGCTATCGTCTAACGTGACGCTGACGATCACCGATGATGAGGCCGCGCCGACGGTGACGTTGACGTCGAATCCCGCGTCGATTTCAGAGAACGGCGCGGTTTCGACGGTGACGGCGACGCTGTCTCACAAGTCGAGCGCGATCACGACAATCACGGTGCGCCCGGTGGCGGGTGCTTATACCGTGGGTTCGGATTCGACGATAACCATCGCGGCAGGGAGCACGGCGAACGCGTCGGACACGGTGGTCATCACAGCGGTGGACAACCCCCGAGACGAGCCTAATCGCGACGTGACCGTGTCCGGTGTGGCGCGCAACACCCAAGGCGTGGGCAATGTGACCGGCACTGTGACGCTGACAGACGACGACGATCCGCCGGACGTGACCCTGAGCGCGTCGCCGCAGTCCTTTTCGGAGAACGGCGGCGTGGCGATGGTGAGCGCGACCCTGTCGCATCCATCGAGCGCGGCGACGACGATCACAGTGGCGGCGGTGGCAAACGTCTATACGGTGGGTTCGGACAACACCATCGTCATCGCGGCGGACGCGACGACGAACACGGATGCGGTGACGATCACCGGCGTGGACAACGACATAGACGCGGCGGACAATACGGTGACGGTGACGGGCGCAATGACCAACAGCCAAGGCACCGGGAGCGTGACCGGGGCGTCGGTAACGATCACCGATGATGACGCGCCGCCGATGCTCTCGATCAGTTCGCCGAGTGTGGCTGAGGACAATGACCTGATGTTCACCGTCAGATTGAATGCAGAAAGCGGCAAGGTGGTGACGGTGGCGTATGCAGACGCGGGCACGGGTAGCGCGACTTCGGGGACGGATTACACCGCGCTCACCGCAGGAACCCTGACCTTTGCGGCAGGCGTGACCAGCCGGACTATCGCTGTTTCTGTGAGCGACGACGGGGATGATGAGCCGAACGAGACCGTGGTGGTGACTTTGAGCAACCCGGTCAATGCCACCTTTGATGGCGGTGCTACGAGCCTCACCGGCACCGGGACGATTATCGACGACGATGGCATGCCTGCGCTGAGTATCGGTTCGTCCAGCGTGATTGAAGGCGCGACCAGCGCGACCCTGACCTTTCGGGTGTACCTAATCCCGGCGCACACGGCAGAGGTGACGGTGGCGTATGCAGACGCGGGCACGGGTAGTGCGACTTCGGGGATGGATTACACCGCGCTTACCGCAGGGACCCTGACCTTTGCGGCAGGCGTGACCAGCCAGACCTTTGACGTTTCCGTGCTCGACGATTCAATGGATGAACCCAATGAGACCGTGGCCGTGCGCCTGAGCAACCCGAACGGCGCCATCTTCTACGGCAGTGCCGCGACCCTCACCGGCACCGGTACGATCATCGACGATGACGCGGTCATGCTAAGCATCGATTCGCCCAGCGTGGCCGAGGGCGCGGCAGGGACGACCCCCACCCTCCGCTTCACGGTTTCGCTGAGTTCTGCGAGTGGGTCACAAGTGACGGTGGCGTATGCAGACGCGGGCACGGGCACCGCGACTTCGGGGACGGACTACGACGCGCTCGCCGCAGGGACCCTGACCTTCGCGGTTGGCGAAACCAGCAAGACCATCGACATCTCGGTCATCGGCGATGCGGCGGTAGAACCGGATGAGACCGTGGTTGTGACGCTGAGCAACGCGGTCAACGCGGCCTTGGCTGTGACGACCGGCACCGGGACGATCACCAACGACGACCAGGCGCCCACAGATCCGACGGATCCAGAGCCAGAGCCGGATCCGGATACGGAGCCGACCTTCACCGAGGCGGTTGATCCGCAAAGCTATCGGCAAGACAAGGCCATTGAACCGCTGACCTTGCCCGTGGCAATAGATGGCAATGGGGACCTAACCTACAGCCTGACGGGTCTGCCCGAGGGGTTGACCTTTGACGCCGAGACGCGGGAGCTATCTGGCACGCCGACCACGGCGATAGAAAAAGCGATCTACACCCTGACCGCCACAGATGAAGATGGCGATGAGAACACCCTGAGTTTCTTCCTCACCGTCGTTGCGAACGTGGCGCCCTCCTTTGGCGATGCGAGTGTGACCGCCCAAGCCTATACGCGGAAGCAAGAGATCATGTCCTTGACGCTTCCGCAAGTGACCGGTGGCGATGCCCCGCTGACCTACGCACTGACCCCGGTTCTGCCCGAGGGCTTGAACTTCGATGCCGAGACCCGAGTGTTGTCTGGCACACCGCTCGAGGCGATAGCCGAAACGACCTATACCCTGACCGCCACAGACAGCGATGGCGACGAGGCCACCCTGATGTTCACCCTCTCTGTGACGACCGATCCGATACCGACCTTCGGCGATACGACCGTCGCCGCACAGGTCTATATGCAACATCGAGAGATCGCGTCCTTGACGCTGCCGCAAGCGACCGGTGGCGATGAACCGCTGACCTACGCATTGTCCCCCGCGTTGCCCGATGGCTTGACCTTTGATGCCGAAACGCTCATCGTGTCTGGCACACCGATCAAGGCGATGGACGAGACGACCTACACGCTGACCGCCACAGATGGCAATGGCGATGAGGCGCATTTCACGTTCACCCTTGCAGTCCCGGATCTGATGCCCACCTTTGGCGATACGACTATCGCCGCACAAAGCTATCTCGTCAACCAAGAGATCGCGTCCCTCATGCTCCCGCAAGCGAGCAGTGGCGATGGTATGTTGGTCTATATCCTGCTACCGTTCCTCCCTGATGGTCTGAATTTTGACCTGACCACGCGCACCCTTTCCGGTCTGCCGAGTGAGGCGAAGGCCCAGGCGACCTACACCTTGAGCGCGTTGGACGTCGATGGCGATGTGGCCTCGTTGCCCTTCACGCTCGAAGTCTCGCTCCCCTCGCCCGATCTCGATGGCGATGGCAATGTGAATTTCGCCGACTTCTTGATCTTTGCCAGCAAGTTCGGCTCGCGGCTCGGTCAGGAGCGATACGACGCCCGGTGCGATCTCAATGGCGATGGTCAGATTGACTCTGCCGATTTCTTCATCTTCGCCGATAACTTTGGCTCATCAGGTTGAACGACGAAAGATGCGAAAGCGAGAACCAAAGGCAAGGGCCGGAAATAAAAAAATAAAAGCCCTCCTGCGAAAAACAGGAGGGCTTTTTATGGGCATAATTTGTATGGACGGAACGACAAAATTAGGGCGTGGTCGCCCAAAAGTGTAGAAATCAGTCGATAGCGAGTTCAAAAAAACGGGATGGGGTCGCCTTGGGTGGCGGTGTGTTCGGCGTATTGTTGGCGGAGGTGGTTGGTGATGGGGCCCGGTTTGCCAGTGCCGATGGGGCGCCCGTCAACTTTGAGGATGGGCGAGAGTTCTCCCATCGTGCCTGTGGTGAAGCCCTCGTCGGCTGTATGGACCTCGGAGAGGGACACATTGCGCTCGGTGACGTCGATGCCCGCGGCGCGTGCGATGTCGATTGTGACGCGGCGCGTGATGCCGGGCAAGCAGGAATCCGCATGGGGGGTTATCAGCGCGTTGTTTTTGGCGATGAAGATGTTGGTGGCATTGGTTTCGGAAACATACCCAAAAATGTCGAGCATGATCGCGTCGTCAACGCCCGCGACATTGGCCTCGATTTTGGCGAGGATGTTGTTGATCAAATTGTTGTGGTGGATTTTGGAATCGATGCACATCGGCGGATTGCGGCGCACAGAGGCCGTGATCAGGCGGATGCCCTCAGCGGCATAAACCGGCGGTTTCCATTCTGCGAGCACGATGAGGCAAGAACCGGATTGGTTAAAGTGCGGACTCATGCCGGATGTGGTTTTTTTGCCCCGGGTGAGGGTGAGCCGAATATGCACTTGATCGCGCATGGCATTGGCTTTGAGGGTGTCAAAGATCGCGGTTTTGATCGCGGCGCGGGAGGGGATGTCCGAAAATGCCATGGCTTTGGCCGAATCGCAGAGCCGGTCGAGGTGCGCGTCGAGTTGAAAAATTTTGCCCTCGTACACGCGCAAGCCTTCCCAAACCGCGTCGCCGCCTTGAACCGCGCTGTCAAAGACCGATATTTTGGCGTCTTCCCGCGGCAACAATTCACCGCCGACATGGATGAGGATGTTTTCGTTGCGCGGGTCGGGCAGTTGGAGGGACATGAGA
Organism: Candidatus Latescibacterota bacterium; assembly: GCA_965204745.1. Taxonomy (GTDB): domain Bacteria; phylum Latescibacterota; class UBA2968; order UBA2968; family UBA2968; genus VXRD01. Next base: position 4,174,021 of record OZ242010.1, on the reverse strand, counting down.
CGATTATTCCGCTTTGATGGCATGGGCGTAGAGTTGGTCGTAATGGGGTTGGCAGATATTGAGGAGCGGGCGCAGGTGCTCGGGGAAGGGGTCGGGTTTGGGGCGATAGGGCTGAAAGCGCGTGGATTTGTGGACATTGTGATACCAGTGTTTTGCCCAAATACCGTCTTCGGGCCGAGGGCCTGCCTGCCATGTGAGCATGGCCGGGTCAAAGGGCAGGTTCAGGGCATCGCAGAGTTTTGCGAGTACGCGTTGCGGATTTTTGAGTAGTTCGCGGGCGTCGAGGACCGGGTAATTTTGACCGATGGCGCGAAAGGTTTGCAAGAGTTCGGCCTGCATTTTGTAGCCGGTGTCGCGCAAGGTGGGCGTGGCGAGTTGGTTGGCGAGTGAGGGCAACATGTCGATGGGGTCGCGCGTGAGCAGGATGTTGTGCGTGTGGTTGAAGAAGTCGCGGTCAATTTCGACGAGGTGATGGGCCATCTGTTTCATGAAGAGCACCGGACGAGGTGATGGGCCGAGTACGATGTTGCGAATGACGTTTTCCCCGTCGCAGTCCATGTGCGCCATGACTTCGCGTGCGCCCGGGTGTTTGGCACCAGACACGCGCAAGTAGTGACCGTAGAGGGGTTCGTCGATGACGCAGGTGTCAGCCCGTTGCGCGAAGGCATACATGAGCGCGGTCGAGACGTTTCGAGGGCCGCTCCAGATGTTGAGACGCAGAACGGTAGTCATAGCAAAAGACGAGACTCGAGGATTCGGCACTGGCATCGCGGTCAGCATGGTAGGGATTTGGATGCGGGAAGTCAAGGAGAAGGAGCAGTCAGTTTCCATTGCCGGATAAGAGGACAAGCACGGGGGCCTGATGGAGCGGGGTGGACTGACAACTGACAGTAGTCAGTGGTCAGCCCCCACCTGACCCTACCACCCAAGTAGTCAGTGGTCAGTCCCCGCTCGCTCCCCACCGCTATGTTCGTTAGAATTAGTCAACTGACAACTGACAACTGACAACTGACAACTGACAACTGACAACGGCGTTGTTGCATAAATAGCAATTTCCTGCAAGTTGGGATTGCAAAAAGACAGGCTCCTTCGTAGATTGGGCATATAGATCACCAAAACAACTCACCCTTTCTCACCAGGAACCTGTCATGCCCAAGATAACCGCTTCCAAACCCGCCGTCAAGTCCCCGCGTCGCCCGCGTCGCCCGCGCTGTGCGCCTGTCTATCGGATCCGGAACTGGGCGGCCTACGAGGCCGGTCTCAAGCAGCGGGGCAGTCTGACGTTTTGGATCACGCCGCAAGCCCTTCGGGGGTGGTACCATCAAGGGCCAACGCAACGGGGGCGGCAAAACACCTTTTCAGATTTGGCTATTCAAACGGCATTGATGGTGCGCTTGGTCTATGCCTTGCCCCTGCGTCAAACCGAGGGGTTTCTCAAGTCCATCCTGGCATTGATGGGGGTGGCTTTGCGTGTGCCCGATCATACGACCCTCTGCCGGCGACAGGGCGATTTGAATGTGGATTTACCTGTCCAATCCCATCATGCGCCGATCCACTTCGTGGTGGATTCTACCGGCCTGAAAGGGTATGGCGAAGGGGAATGGAAGGTGCGTCAACACGGCTTTTGCAAGCGCCGGACTTGGCGCAAATTGCACATCGGCGTCGATGAGGCCACCGGCGAGCTTGTCGCACAGACCCTGACTTCGGCAAGCGTTGATGACGCTTCGCAGGTCAAACCCTTGCTCGATCAAGTCCTGGCCCCTGTGATATGATGGGCGCAGATGGCGGCTATGACAAACGCAAGGTCTTCAACCTCTTGGCTTCCCCCAAACAAAGAGCCCCCATCCGACCTCTGATTCCCCCGCGCCATGACGCGAAAATTGAACAACACGGAAACAGGAAGGCGCCCCGCCTCGCCCGCGATGAAATCATCCGAGCCATCCGGCGTCAAGGCCGCCGACAGTGGAAACGCACCCGTGGCTATCATCGTCGCTCGGTCGTTGAAACCCAACTATGCCGCTACAAACAACGCATTGGGCGGCAGTTGCGTGCGCGAAATCAGGAGAACCAAGAAACGGAAGCGCGGTTGGGATGTGCGGTGCTCAATCGCATGATGAGGATCGCGAAACCCGTGTCCTATCCCAGAGAAAGAGGGGCTTAAATCTCGCGGGAAAGGGACGAACTTTGCCACGACAACATTTATGCAACAACGCCACTGACTACTGACTACTGACTACTGACAATGCGAATTGAGAGTAGAAAGCGAGTAAGAAGCAAGCCGCAACCCATCATCCAAAGACATGAACGAGGTTCTGTTGACATTTTGTTTTAGAGCGATGAGCGTGCCCATCCGCTCCACCCCGTTGCCCGTGTCTGAATCGCGGATTAAACGGATTAGGGGATTGCGCGGATTACCCCCCACCGCCCTACCGCCATAGACCTATCCCCCCGGCCCCCTTTCCTACAAGGAAAGGGGGAGCGCATGGCTTTCTTAAAGGTTTGCATCCAGGGCTGTTTTGATGGCTTTGGGCGAATGGATCACGCCATGAAAATCCAAAAACCCTTACACACAATCCCTCGCACACCCTGTCGCCATTCCCTCCTTCCTGCGAGTAACGGGGCCAGGGGTAGGTCCAAAATTTCCTTGACAAAAAACAATGTGGTACCTTAACTTGTCTCCACCGTCGTTATTTTTTGCCCGCAGGCAAAAGCCATGCCTGCACAACTCGTTATATTTTTTAGGAGGTTTTGTATGTTGACCGCCATTTTTCAACGTTGTTCAAACCTGTTTGGAGGCCACCGTTCTCCAAAAAAAAGAGGGGTTCATGTCGCCCATTCTCATCTTGGCGTGTGGTTCTATTTTATTGCAAAACAATCTGTTAGGATGATCAGTACAGTGTACCCCCCCCCCCCCCCCCCCCCCCTCGGGAGGAGCGACAAAATGACCTCCCGATCCGCTCATTTTTTGGCCCTGGTCGCGTTGGGCATGCTGGTGGCATCAGGGCCGGCTTTTGCCCAAACCGACTACGATACGGACAACGACAACCTGATTGACATCACCACCTTGGCGCAACTGAATGCCATTCGCTGGGACCTCAACGGCGATGGTGCCATAGACGCAAGTGCCTCGACCGCCGATACGACTGCCTACAACGCCGCTTTTTCCGGCCGCTCCACCAGCAGTAGCACCCGCATGGGTTGCCCTTCCGGGAACTGCACCGGCTACGAGTTGATGAACAACCTGGACTTTGACGAGAACAACGATGACCAGATCACCTCAGCAGACGCCACCTACTGGAACAGCGGCGCCGGCTGGACGCCCATCGGTGTTGCGGCCACCGGTGCTGCAACCGTCTTCACCGCCACCTTTGACGGCAATGACAACACCATTTCCAACTTGTTTATCAATTCCAACACCAGCACTGCCACCGGCGGCGGTTTCGTCGGTCTGTTCGGCGATGTCAGCGGCACGATTAGAGATGTGGGCTTGTTGGACGTGAATATCACCAACACTCGCACTTTCATTCCCACCTCCGGTTTAAACTATGGTCGAACCGGTGCTCTGGCGGGTCGCCTCAGCGGCGGCGCGGTGCGCGGGAGCTACGTCGCCGGCGGCTCCGTAACCCACACCACCAGCAGTGGCAATATCGGCTATCTCGGCTGTCTGTTGGGCTACGCCTCTGCGCCCGTCAGCGATAGCCACGCCACCTGCAATGTGACCGGAGCGAGCGACAACACGATTTTCTTAGGCGGCCTGATCGGTGGAACCGACGGTAGCGTCGACTCCACCTACGCCACTGGAACGGTCACCCAAACCGGCTCCGGTGCCGGCCTCGTCGGTGGCCTGATCGGTCAGGTCTCTGGCCGGGTCAGCGTCAGCTACGCGACCGGGAATGTCACCGGCACCGGCAACGGCCAAGTGGGCGGCCTGATAGGTTTTATGCAGGGTCCCAGCTACGCCAACTACGCGACCGGGAACGTTTCCGGCAACGGCACCGGTGACGGTTCCACCAACCTCCAAAGCCTCAGAATGGGCGGCCTGATCGGATCGATGGATCTCGGTAGTGGCGAATACCTGCGCTCCAGCTACGCAACAGGGAACGTTTCCGGCACCGGCTCCGGCGTCAAAGCGGGCGGCCTGATAGGTCAAGTGCAGGTCACTAACGCCAACTCGATAAGCGCCGTCTATGCTATCGGCGCTGTTTCCAACACCAGCACCGGCACCACAGCCACCGGCGGCTTGGCGGGACAACAGACGGGTTCAGCCAACCCGATGACCAACAGCTACTGGGACACCCAAACCTCCGGGCAGAGCACCACCGCTGGCACCAGCAGCAGCACCACGGGAGCTCAAACCACCAGCGCACTCCAAAGCCCCACCGGCTATACCGGCAGCATCTACGCCAACTGGAACCAAAATCTGGACGGGCAAACGGGCAACGACGATCCGTGGTACTTTGGCGCGACGAATCAGTACCCCGTGTTGAAGTATGCCGGCCTGGACACCACCGCGCAACTTGCGTTGCAACCGGGCATACCGACGCGTGTGGCAGTGACGTCCAATGCGGACACTTTGTACGTGGGCTGGCGTGCGGCGAGTCGTGCGACGGGATACACCGTGCAGTGGAAATCCGGCATGCAAAGCTACGACGCCGCGCGTCAAGCCACCACCACGGCTACGCGCTACAAGATTCCCTTGACGACGGGGACGACCTACACAGTGCGTGTCCTTGCCACCAAGACCGGTGCCCGCGATGGATCCTCGGTCGAGGTCATAGGTGCTACAGGCCTCACCAATTACGATACCGATGGCGATGGCCTCATCGCTATCACCACGCTGGCGCAACTCAACGCCATTCGCCACGACCTAAACGGCAATGGCGACGCTACCCACGCCGATTATGACGCTGCCTTTCCCGGCCGCGACACCAGCAGCAGTGCCCGCATGGGCTGCCTCTCGGGATGCACCGGCTACGAACTGCTCGCCAACTTGGACTTTGACGAGAACAACGATGGCGCAATCACCTCAGCAGACGCCACCTACTGGAACAGCGGCCAAGGCTGGGAGCCAATCGGCGACGACTCCGGCAACAATTACACAGCCGATTTCAAGGGCAACGGCTTTACCATCAGCAACCTGCTCATCAGCCGTAGCGGCGTCACCGACGTCGGGCTGTTCGGCGCAATCTCCAACACCTCCCGCATCGAATCCTTGGGCGTAATCGATGGCGACGTTGCGGCGTGGAAATGGGTCGGCATTCTGGTAGGCACCATGCGCGGCGAAGTCGTCGCCTGTTACACCACAGGCAAGGTCAGCGCCACCGGCACTTCCAGCGGCGGATTGGTAGGCTACCTGTATAATGGAGTCTTACCATCTCCACTAGCTACTCCAATGCCTCCCTCAGCGGAGAGAGCAATACTGGCGGTCTGGTGGGAGCTCGGTTTGGCGGTTCTATAACAAACTCGTATTCCACAGGCAGGGTCAGCGGCACAGGAAGCAATGTCGGTGGGCTAATAGGCAACGTTGTTTCCCCGGGCAGCGTGTCCAACAGCTACTGGGACACCTTCCTCAGCTACCATAACACCAGCGCAGGCGGCACGGGCTACGCCACCGCCGACCTCCAGCGCCCCAACGACTACATCGGCATCTACTCCAGTTGGAACGCCAACATCGACGGACAAGCCGGCAACGACGATCCGTGGTACTTTGGCGCGACGAATCAGTATCCGGCCTTGAAGTATGCCGGCATGGACACCACCGTGCAATTTAACCTCCAACCCGTGGTCGTGACGTTGGCACTGACGCCCTCGTCGATCTCGGAAAACGGCGGGATGAGCACTGTGACCGCGACGCTGGCACGGTCGTTGAGCGCGGCGACGACGATCACGGTGCGCCCGATGGCGGATGCTTACACGGTGCCGGCGGATTCGACGATCACCATACCGGCCGGGCAAACCGCGAACGCTTCGGACACGGTGGTCATCACCGCGGTGAACAACACCCAAGACGAGCCTAATCGCGACGTGACCATGTCCGCAGTGATGCACAACAGCCAAGTCGCGGGCAGGGTGGCCGGGGCAACTTTGACGATCACCGACGACGACCTTGCGCCGATGGTGACGCTGACGCCGAATCCCGCGTCGATTTCGGAGAACGGCGCGGTTTCGACAGTGATGGCGTCGCTATCGCGCCCATCGAACGAGGCGACGACGATCACGGTGCGCCCGTTGGCCGGTGCTTACGAGGTGTCGGCGACGGATTCGACGATCACCATCGCGGCCGGGGACACGATAAACGCGTCGGATACGGTGGTCATCACATCGGTGGACAACACCCGAGACGAGCCTAATCGCGTCGTGGACCTGTCCGGTGTGTCGCGCAACACCCAAGGCGCGGGTAGTGTGACCGGCACTATAACGCTGGAGGACGACGACGACCCGCCGGACGTGACGATGGTTGTATCGCCTGCGTCGATTTCAGAGAACGGCGGTATCTCGACCGTGACCGCGACCCTGTCTCACACGTCAAGCGATCCGACGACGATTACGGTGACAGTGGCACCTGTGTCACCTGCGGTTGCGGGCGACTACACGATAAGCACGCAGGCCACGCTGACCGTCGCGGCGGAGCAAACGATGAGCGCGGGCACCGTGACGATCACAGGGGTGAATAACGCCGATGCTACGGGGAACAAGACGGTGACCGTGTCGAGTACGCTAACCAACAGCGTAGGCACGGGATCGGTCACTGATGTGACGCTGACGCTTGTCGATGACGACGTGCCGAACGTGACGTTGGTTTTGACTCCTGCGTCGATTACGGAGAATGCCCAGGTTTCCACGATCACGGCGACGCTAGATCGCGTTGCAACCACGGCGGCGACGGTCACGGTTTCAGCGATGGCTGTGTCGCCTGCGGTTGCGGGCGATTTTACGCTATCGACCACGACCACGCTGACCTTCGCGGCGAATGTGACGACGAGCACGGGCAGCGTGACGATCACCTCGGTGAACGATACGACCGATGCGCCTGACAAGGAAGTGACCGTGTCTGCAACGGTGACGGGTGGCAATATGGCGGTGCTATCATCTTCCGAGACCCTGACGATCACAGATGATGACGCGCCGCCGAGGCTCTCGATTAGTTCGCCGAGTGCGGTTGAGGGCACTGCCCTGACGTTCACCGTTAGATTGAATGCGGTGAGCGGCAAAGAGGTGACGGTGGCGTATGCAGACGCGGGCACGGGCACCGCGACTTCGGGGACGGATTACACCGCACTTACCGCAGGGACCCTGACCTTCGCGGCAGGCACGACCAGCCAGACCATCGCTGTTACTGTGACCGGCGACACGGATAATGAGCCGAACGAGACCGTGATCGTGACGCTGAGCAGTGCGACCAATGCGACCATAAGCACGGCGCAAGGCACAGGGACGATTATCGATGACGATGGCATGCCTGCGCTGAGTATCGGTTCGCCAAGCGTGATTGAAGGCGCGACCGGTGCGACCCTGACCTTTCAGGTGTACCTAAGCCCGATGCACACGGCACAGGTGACGGTGGCGTATGCAGACGCGGGCACGGGCACCGCGACTTCGGGGACGGATTACACCGCGCTTACCGCAGGAACCCTGACCTTCGCGATAGGCGCGACCAGCCAGACTATCGCTGTTTCTGTGACCGACGACTCGGATGATGAGCAGAACGAGACCGTGATCGTGACGCTGAGCAGTGCGACCAATGCGACCATAAGCACGGCGCAAGGCACAGGGACGATTATCGATGACGAAACCTCGAGTGCCAACTTGGATGTGGATGGCGATGGCCGGGTGAGATTGTTCTCGGATATAATCCTGGTCATTCGATATGTCCTCTTCTTCCGGAACGAGGCCCTCCTCAGAGGGAACGTCATCGAGCCAACTGCCACGCGCACGACCGCTCAAGAAATTGAACCCTACCTCGACACGTTGGTCAATCAGAACATTCTCGATGTGGATGGCGATGGCGATGTGAGGCTGTTCTCGGATATAATCCTGATCATTCGATACGTCCTCTTCTTCCGGAACGAGGCCCTCGTCAGAGGGAACGTCATCGAGCAAAATGCTACGCGCACGACCTCTCAAGCCATTGAACCCTACATCCGAAGCCTCTATCCCGCCTCCCACTTCCAATGAAAGCCTGTTCCCTGACCGCCACAGACAGCGATGGCGATGGCGATGTGAATTTCGCCGACTTCTTGACCTTTGCGGATAAGTTTGGATCGCGGCTCGGTCAGGAGCGATATGACCCCCGATGCGATGGCGATGGTCAAATTGACTCTGCCGATTTCTTCATCTTCGCCGATAACTTTGGTTCGACAGGCTGACAAATGCGAAAGACGTGAAAGGGAAAAGTAAAGCCCGGGTTCCCAGTGAACTCGGGCTTTACTTTTTGAGACCTACCCCCTGGCCCCCGTTACTCGCTACGCTCCGTTGTAGGCTACGCCTGTGCCTGCGAGGAAGATACAAGGGGGAATAACATCTCTCCGTTGCGGGAAAGAGCCGGAGGAGGGGCATCCATCGTTCGTTTTAAGACAAGTTCAAGGGCGATTCTATAATGGATGACTCGTTCATGTCTTTGGATGATGGGTTGCGGCTTGCTTCTTACTCGCTTTCTACTCTTAATTCGCATTGACCACTAACCCAGAGCCGCCGGTACCCTAGCTATCGGCGGCTTTTTGTGTTCATTAGATTGAGAGGCGATATGTTTTTCGCGTTCAACTGCTCTTTCATCCCGTCTTAATCACATACGTTTCCGCTGCGCGGTCGTGCAACCCTTGTCCATCCGGATGCCGGCGTGCGAGATGGATCAATATCAACCAGCCCAAAGTGCCGATCACCATCACAGCCGACAAGGCGAGCGCGGGGCCTGTCTCCACTGTAGCGATTTCCTCGCCATCTGCGGGATGCTGGTACAATTCCGCAGGCGTCAACAGGGACATGGCGAAAAACAGCGCGAAAAACAACGACCACTTCAGCACCGCACGCAGGAACATCTGCACGTAATTCAATCCCCGCCCCTGAGCATCGATCACGCGCAACCCCAACACCATCTTGCCCGGGGTTCGGCCCATCAGCACGCCAAAGAGCGCGGAATACACCACAGCAACCGCAAAAACCAGCGCCCACCAAAGTGCCGGATGCGACAATGGCACATTGCGCGTCATCACGGGCAGGGCCACCATCAAAATCACAAAATCCAACGCCGTCGCCAACAAGCGACGTCCCATGCCGGCAATCTCGCTTTGCATCAACATTTCTCTCCCCTTTGTGCCTGTTGTGGCTCCTGAATAGATCGGGACGCAAGACGCAAAATAGCCACAAGAGGCACAGAAACACAAAAAGGGCAAAATCCATTCTGTGCCTTTGAACTGGCTGTCGCCAGTTGTACCCCGCTCGTGACTTTTGTGCCTTTGAACTGGCTGTCGCCAGTTGTACCCCGCTCGTGGCTATCTTTATTCACTTCTGGCAATCAGCATTTTTGTAATTGCCACCACGGCGCGTCTGGGCAAGAGGCGCGTGCCGAATGCCAGCATTTTGTTGATCGCCCCGTGAACCGCCACGCGCTTCTGCCTTTGCAACACCTTGTACCCATACCTTGCGACATCCGCGCCCGTGGGCAACTTGCGCGAATCAAATACGCGCGAGCCCGTCGCCCCTGCCGAGCGTTGAAAACCCGTCTCTGTCGCGCCAGGACACAACGCGGTCACATGCACGCCCGTGCCCCTTAATTCATGGGCTATCGCCTCTGAAAACGACAACACATACGCCTTGGTCGCAAAATACACGGCCATCATCGGGCCGGGTTGAAAAGCCGCAGTCGAAGCCACATTCAAAATTTTTCCCCTGCCTCGGGCGATCATCTCCGGCAAAAACAATTTGGTCAACTGCGTCAGCGCGACGATATTCACCTGCACCATCGCCGCCTCTGCCATCCAATCCGTCTCTGCAAAATCCCCGTACACCCCAAACCCGGCATTGTTCACCAGGCAATCCACCTGCCACCCGGTTGCCACCACGCGATCATAAATTTTCTGGGCCTGGCCCGGCCGCGACAAATCCGCCGGGATCACCCGCGCCTTGACGCGATATGTTTCCCGCACCTCGTTTGCCAACTCGCGCAACCTATCCTCTGACCGCGCCGACAAAATCACATCCACCCCATCGGCCGCAAACACCCGTGCCAACGCCAACCCAATCCCACTTGACGCCCCCGTAATCAACGCCGTTGCCATAATTTTTCGTCTCCTTTTCCAAATCCATCTGCCCGTTGCCTGCCCAATCTGCGTTCAAAAATCGCATCGCCCTTGGCGTGCGTGCCGATGTGCCGAAAGCCGGCCGCTTCAAACACGCCTGTCGCGACCATTCTGTCGCATGGCACAACCGCTTCCACCAAGCGCGAACCCGCGGCTCGCAAGTGTTCTGCCAACGCATTGACCAACGCCGTCGCCACGCCAAAACGCCGGTGATTCGCACGCACCCCCAATCCCACAATCACGGCTTGCATCTCATCCTGTTGCCACGCGACAAACCCAATCCATTCCTCGCCCTGCACCGCGATGAGCGTCTGCCCGAGGGATATGGACACGCGCTCGGCCCACACATCGACCACACATCGCGCCCCAATCGCCCGCACCAAGGCGTGGAGTGCTTCGCCATCAGAAGCGCGAGGGGGATGTATGGTTAGGTTGGGAAGCATCGGGAGGCAGGAAAACAAGTGGTCAGTGGTCAGTGGTCAGTCCGCCCAACCCCTTTGGCGGTTAGGTTGTGTTGACATTTACGAGCACTGCAACTAGCTTGAGCGGTTTATCGGGAAAATCAAGCCCTATCGCAGAATATGCTCTCGGTTTGAGAAACTGGAACAGTTGATCCTTCAGTTTTCTCGTTTTTGCTACCACGCTCATCGTATTCACGGACGTTCCGCAGTTCAAAGAAGGCATCCCAATAAGTGCTCTCGCAAAAGACCATCAGCTAAAGCCATCACGCACAGCGCGCAAGGCCGTCTCGCAACCAACATCCATTATGCAACCCACCTTGCAGGCTGGCGCATATCGTTCTGTTACAAAAGCGCTTTGCGCTGTGCAAGCCCCTCGGCGTTTGAGAGCGGCATTTTTTGCTTACTTTTTTTTGCTGTTAAAAAAAAGTAAGTCGCCGAAGGCATCGGAGGCAACCAACGAGGCTGTAGGACCAAACGCCTTAAATGAGCAAGCAACACAGTTGCTACTCTGTGCATACGTCAAAAAAATAAAATGTTAACAGAACCTAGCAAAACCAATCGCGCTTGCTTTTATTGAATGCGTCTCGCGCCTTGTTTCAACACATCAGCGGAGACACATTAGTTTCTCCTGTGCCCAAGGCCCCACGTCGGGCAGGTCGTTCCTGTCGTCTGTTGGTGCGCCAGCCACTTGTAATGGCATGCCGAGTTGTTGCTCGGATTCCATTTGTGGATATTCCAGCCATTGGCGTCCGTCGAGCGTGTTGCCGCCCGCTTTGGGGGTGCGCCCGCCCCATTGCTTGAAGAAGAAGGCCACGCGCTGGGCTTGGCACTGGTCGCGCAAGGATCGCACCCATTCCTTATGCATCGGACGCGCGCCCGGCCCACTCTCGCCCCCGGCGATGACCCAGTGAACGCCCTCCAAATTCACCGCGCCGAGAGGGCCGATCAGCGGCTCGAATGAGACAAAGCGCACAGAGGAGTTGGTCTGTTTCAAGTGTCGCAAGCGCGTCATGGCCGCGGCATTTTCGATAGAGACGCCGAGCCAGATATGCGGGGGCGCCAGTTGACCCGAGTAGTGCTGATGGATGAAATCGCGCATCGGGGAACTGCGCTTGGTGAGCACCTGATAGGTATGCCAGTCCGCACGTTCCATCGTGTCGAATACGCGGGCGATGTACTCGGTGGGAATGTCCTTGTGAAAAAGATCGCTCATCGAATTGACGAAGATGAGTTGTCGCTGCCGCCAGCGCAACGGTTGCTCGAGACGCTCGGACCGCAGGGTAAGATCAAAGCCACCCTCGAAAGGATGGCCCTTGACGCCGCGAAAACGCTCGGAAAGGCGTTCGGCATAACAATGGTCACATCCCGCGCTCACTTTTGTGCAACCCGTGACCGGATTCCAAGTGCTGTTGGTCCATTCAATGGTGCTTTTGCGAGACATGCCGTCGGCTCCCGTGTGCATTCTGCCATTTCTGACTAACGGATGGTACGCAGATTCAGTTGAGTCCGCAACCAATTACTGCACATAAGAATAGTATATTTTACGCCAAAGGTCAAGGCGGAATCGCATCACAGCGATGGGGTTATCCACACCAACAGTTCACAAAACAGTTAGGCCGCCCTAATTGGCGCCAAATCTGCTACGGGTTTATCGAGACCTAGTCGCTCAAAAATACGCTGGATTTCATCTATATGCACATCTCCGGGTGATAGGATCTAGTGTGCCATTCTCGGCGTAGTCAATGAGTACGCTCTTGATTTGGCAATTTCTCGTTGACTTCCCTGCGTTTTCCCGTCATTTTTATTTTTGACGCGGATGCAAAAAAATGTCGCTATATGTTGAATATCTTTTTTTATGCTTCTGTCGATAAAAACCGTCGCCATGTCTTGAACTTGGAACTTGAAGACTTTTTTGCTCAATTTCGGACATGTTCATCGCGTTCCGTGGCTGCTTTTTGCTTCTCCGGCTGTTGTCAAAATTCACACCTGTGCAAAATTGTCACACATCTCAATTTCTTTTTTTAGTCACATCTTCCTAAAATTCAACAGCTTAAAAAAATCGGGCACATTGGCACGGCTTTTGCGTTAATACATGACAGCATCAAAAACTCCCAACCGGGACAAACGAGATGAAAACCATTTTCCTCACATTGTTGCTGGGCATCGCGTTGCAAGGTTGCGCCACCTATTCTCACTTTTCGGGTGATTACCGCACCAGCCTTCGCACGCGCAATTACGAAGCGGCCAATGCAACAATTGAAAAGGCCCCCAAACGCGGGAATGAATTGCTCTACCACCTCGAAAAAGGGCTCCTCGCCCACTACGAGGGGCACTACGCGATGTCCAACCGGTATTTCGCAGCCGCGGAGCGGCTCTCGGACAAACTCTTCACGCGCTCTATTTCCCGCGAAGCCGCGGCCCTCGTGACCAATGACGCCATCCGCAAGTACCGGGGCGACAGCTTTGAGATGGTCGCGGTCCACTACTACCGGGCGTTGAATTACTGGTATTTGGGCCTGCCGGAAGACGCGCTTGTCGAATGCCGCAAAGCCAATCTAAAACTCGACCAATACGCCATTCACAACGGGCAGGCGAGTTACAAAAACGACGCGTTCATCCACTACATCACCGGCTTGTTTTACGAAGCCACCGGCGAACTCAACGACGCTTACGTTTCCTACCAACACGCGCGAGACGCGTATTCGCACTACGAAAAGACGTTCGACATCGCCCCGCCGCAAACCGTCGCGACGGACCTCGAACACATGGCCGCAGTGCTCGATGGCGAGGGAACAGACACGCGCCTCGTCTCGTTCAATAGCATGCCGGATATGAAGTCCGCGGGCAATGGCGAACTCGTGCTCTTTTTGGAAATCGGCTTCATCCCCCGCAAAGTGGAAGAGGAAATCGACCTGCCCCTGTACGAAGACGACCTCAAACGCGACGAGGAGGCCAACAAAATCGCCGTCGATATATCGCGTCGCCGCTATCGCGTGCGTCCCATCGGCGATGTCGAATACTGGTTGCGCGTGGCCCTGCCCAAATACGAATCCTCCATTCCGCGCACGCAGCGCGTTCGCATTCGCGTAGGCGACCGCGTCGTTCAAACGCAGATCGCGCAAAACTACGCCGCGATTGCAAAAGCCTCGCTCAAAGACAACTATCCGAAAATTATGGTCAGAACCATCGCGCGGGGGTTCGTCAAATATCTGGCTTACCGCGAGGCGGATAAAAAAGACAAAGTGCTCGGTTTTTTTGCCAACTTGCTCAATGTCGCCACTGAAATCGCGGACACGCGCAGTTGGGTCTCCCTCCCGCACAACATCCAAATCGGCCGCATCGAACTGCCGCCGGGCACGCACGCCATCACCCTCGAAGCCCTTGACGCCAACGGTCGGATCATCGAAATCGAGACATTTAGCACTGTCGAAATCCACCCCGGCCAGCGCACGTTCTTGAATCACAGGGTCTATCAATGAACGCGGATGGAGGAATCACAATGAAACGCATCATCCACCTCGTCTCGAATCGGAGAGTTTTCACCCCAATCCACAAGGAGGAACGCATGCAAGGTTCACATCAGTACCCGGTGTGGGTCGTCCTTTTTGGCTTGCTGATCGTTTCTACAGCGAGCGCGGAGTCTCCCCTCCGCAGAGTTGTCATGTCGGGCACGGCCCGATCCGTTGCCACCGCGGACGCGGAACACGCGAACTTGCCGCCCACGCGGGGCATTGTCGTCAACCTCGTCGAATGGGATGGCGGAGAATTGCCCGCGGTCTATGAACGCACGGCGCAACTCCCCTTCACCCGCGAGGACGTGTTGCAACTGGTGCAAAGCGGCTTTGAACCCGATCAAATCGCGCTGATGATCTCCGAGCGGCGGTACGCGGGCGACGCGTCTGCCGAAGGTCTGATCGCGCTGAAAAGAGCCGGGCTCGCGCCCGTGGTCATCCAAGCCATTTCCAAACACGCGCTCGCGCCCAACCAGTCGCTCACCTTCACGGTCTATTTGACTTTTGATGGCACGTCCCAAACCGCGCGCCATCGCTTTCTCTACGTCATCATTCCAGACGGCGAGATCGAGCGCGTCTTCACCGCGGACTTGAACACCGTGCTCGCCGGGCAGTGGCAACGGGATGCGTTGATCGACGCGACCGATCCCTTGTTGCCGAGAAAAATCCGGCGCGTCACCTTTTCGGGCACCGTGCCCCTCAAAACGCACGGCGACAAAACCGTTCGGATTTTCACCTCTTCGCGCCCGGGCGTCTATCGCATCCACGAGATACCCAAAACAGACCTCGGCCGCGTTCAAACGTACGCCATGCACTACCCAGTCAGTTCCCCCATTCAAGACTGCCGCGCGTACATCCGCTACAAGCAAGACGTGATGTTGCCCGACAAATGGCACATGAACGCTGCGCGCATGGAATGCGAGTGGCGGTGAGTCGGACCTACCCCCGGCCCCTTCCTACGAGGAAGGGGAGCAAAACACATCGCCTTGTGACCGCTTGATCCGCTCGACCTTATACCCTTCCCACGAGGCGGGGGAGCAAAACACACCGAGCTATCGGGGCGGGTCATCAAACCGCTTCTAAGACCGTTCATCAACCCCACTTTTCAACGAGGAGACACGCCATGAAATTCACCATTTGGACCGCCATTGCCCTGTTCGGCATCGCAACCGGATGCGCTGGGCCCAGGGCCTTTACCAAAGGGACGTACGAAGATCCCAAAACCATCGCCTTGCTGGACGACCGGTTCAACGAAAACGACATGCAACTCATCGCCAAAAAGGTCGTCAACTCGATCCTCACGGCTCCGCTGAAGGGGGAGCAACCCGCCATCATGATCGGCAAAATGCGGAATCGCACCACCGAACACATCGACATGGTGGCCCTGTCTGACAAAATCAAAACCGCATTGATCCAGAGCGGCAAAGTGCGCTTTGTCGATGTGACCAACCGCCGAGACATCGCCTCGGAATACGAGTATCAGCAGTCTGGCTATGTGGATCCCGCGCAGGCCAAAGCCCCCGGCAAACAGACCGGGTCAGACATGATTTTGACCGGCACGCTTAGCGCGAACGTGCAGGAAGTCGGCAAGGAAAAGTTGGTGTACTACAAAGCCACCTTCCAACTGACGGACTTGGTCACGTCTGAAATCATCTGGACAGACGAAAAGGAAATCCGCAAAGCGTACAAAAAACGCAGCATTGGGTTGTGATGAGGTGAGACGGGAGAGGTGAGACGGGAGAGGTGAGACGGGAGAGGTGAGACGGGAGAGGTGAGAAGGCCGCCCAAAGGCTCGCGGCTGGCCGTAGATCAAAACCGTAGGGGCGATGCTCCCGTGATCGCCCGAAACACAAATCAAAAAGCCTGACACCCAAACGGGCACAGGCTTGGCACAACGCCATTCCGGAAAGGAGCAACACCATGAAACGCATGCTTTTCACACTCGCTATCGCCCTGCTGTTGACGGGCGGAGCCAGCGCGCAAACGGGGCGCACGGATGGAGCAGAAGAAAGCGAATTTGGCCAAGGAGGCTATCCCTTCGGCGAGCAACGCCATCGCTTCTATCTCAACACGGCCTTTGGCTCTGGCTTTTTCGACAAAACGGACCTCAACAACACGCGCACGGGGTTTCTCTACGGGGCCGAACTCGGTGTTGAAATGGACGAATGGCTCGGCATTCAAGCGGGATATGCGTACCTCTCTGACCGCAACATGTCCATCATCAGCCTCGGCTCGCGCTTTGCGTACGTGTTCGACCCATTTGTGTACCACGTCTCCCTCAACGCCGGGCTGTACGCACCCGAACAGGGCGACCGCAACTTCGGCCTGGCCCCAGGCGCGGGCATCGACATCATCCTGCACGAAAGGGTGCGTATCGGACTCGACTACAAGCACGATTTCGTCTTCTCCGACAACCGCACCACAGACATCGACCGCGTCTATGCGGGCCTCAAATTCTTCTTTTGAGCCTTACCATCCCCGTAGGCAATGCGGATAGAGAAGAAAAAGCCCCATCTGAAATCGCTTAGGCGACCTCGGATGGGGCGATGTTTTGATGGCTAAAAAAAGAATGTAGCAGATGCGGGGTAGCGGGTAATCCGCGCAATCCCCAAATCCGCGATTCAGACGAGTTTTTCTCCAAACACCGCGCGTGCGACAAATGCCATGCCCAGCGCGGCGGCGGAATCTCCTTCGCGTGCCCATTCAAATCGCGTTGCAATGGCCTGTGAATCAGAGGGACTGGTGAGGTAGATCGGCCAACTTCCATCCTCGAATCCCTCGATCACCCGCGCCATATACCGGTCGCGGAAAGACGTCTCGGCAAGGCCCCCGCCGAGCACCACGAGCCCCGGATCGAACAGGCGCACCCAACTGGCGATGGCATGCCCGAGAATGAACGCCTGCTCCAAAAAGAGCGACATGGCGAGCGCGTCGCCCCGTTCGGCGTAATCGCGGAGTTGATACGCCTTCTCTTCAATGGACGCGGACGAGGTGTTCAGCGCGTGGCCTCGCCAGTTGTCCTTGGTCAATTCAATGCCCAATCGCCGCCGCAACGCCATCAGGGAAACCCAGGTCTCCGCGCAGCCCTTTAGGCCGCACGAGCACACTGGCAACGCGCCATCGGCTTCCCGAAATGGCACAGACGCATGGCCCACCTCTAGCGCGAGACCATTCGCACCTTCGTAAATCTGCCCGCCGGGCAAGACCAATCCCCCGCCTAGGCCCGTGCCGGGCGCGATGAGCAACAAGCCATCCTCGGTATCCGGTCGGGCCGCGTATTCCCCTGCTGCCGCTGCATTGCCATCATTCGTCATGTACACGGGCGCGGCCACGCGCGCGGCAAATGACTCGCGGATATTCACACCCACCCAATCCCCGCCCAAGTTGGCCTGCACCCGAATGATGCCCCCACTGCTCGGCGCGGGCACATCCAAGCCGATTCCCGCGATATCAGACCGCCTGCGCCCGGCTTGCTCTGTCAGCAACGCCAGGGCTTTTTCGAGTTGGTCAAACGTGGCCGCGTACCCCTCCTTGACGCGGCTGGACACTTCCACCATCTCGCCCAACCGATTGCCAGACGCATCTACGAGCAGGGATTTCACACTCGTCCCGCCGATGTCCAATCCCGCAAAACAACGCGATTCGCTTTTGTTCATAATGTCCTTCCTATTGCCGGGTCATGACGAATAACTGGCGCGTGCCATCGCTGGAAACAGATGGGAACAACACCTGATCGCTCGTGCGATTCCAGCAGGGCGCGGGGTCGCTCCGCAAATCGCCCGATAGCCACGCCCCTTGATCGTATCGCTCGGTTCGTGCCCACGCGCCATCGCCCATGCGATACATAACGTAAATCGTGCCGCCTTTTGGCCCCGAACCATTGACGATCCATTTTCCATCTGGGGAAAACGCATTGTCGCCGCCTGGATCGGGAAAAACAGAGCGGTCCCCCAAGGTCCTCACAATGCGTTGTTGATCCGCGTCGTACACCACCAACTCATCCGCATTGTGCCCGAGCATCTCGTGGCCTTCCAACCATTCGGGATGCCCCCCGATAAACACCTCTTGAATCGTCAAGCCACTGCCATCGGGATGCACTGTAAAAGGCACGTTGAGCCGCTCCGCACGTCTGTTGAAATTGCCCCGTGCGTAAAAATAAATCCGATCATCATCCCGACTCCAAAGGGTGTGGTTGATAAACAGATGCTTGTCTTCCACCCCCGGATGATCGTCCCGCAGGGCATCCCGCAGTTGGGCAAACGACGCGATCAACGCCTTTTCGCCCGTACGCACATCGACCTTAAAAATCCCATCGTCCTCCGGATGCGCCACGCCCTCGGTCCAATCCGCGGCGCCGAGATAGCCGGTCACCGGGCGCAACCTCGCCATCCGCGCGTAATTCAAGCCCAAAAAATACCCGCCATTTTGCGCCACGCCGCTGTTGCCAAACGGCGTATCCGCATACCGATACTCGCGGACGCGCTCGCCCCTTGCAATGTCGAACAACACCGTGAAAACCTTCTGCGTGTCGGGGTCGCGGTCATTAAAAAAGAACTGCGTCTCGGGCGATTCCGGATTCCAGTAAAACATCGTGCCCTGCTGTGGATTCCACCCCTGCGACTGATCGACCACGCGGATCCCATGGTCATTTTCCACATCGATCAAAATCACATCCGCGGCCTCGCCAGGCCCGGGCATGTGATCCTGAAACGCGCTTTGCAACGCCACGATATAGCGACCACTTTGATTCCAAGGGATGGTCTGCGATTGGCCTATGTATCCAAAAAAGTGATGTTTGGGACCGAATGTGATCTGCTCAACCGCAAGATCGAAATCTGCCATATCTTCTCCTCGATTCAAAAGCGACCACGCTTTGACCGAGCGCGGGGGCATCGGCTCTACGTTCCATCCGCCTTTGGGATGGCGAGGCCGGAACTGTCCCTCAAATCCCAATCGCGTACCCATCGCGCCTCGGATCTGCGCCGCCCATCAGCGCGCCGGTTTCGCTATCGACCACAATCCCCTGCGCGCCGCCGCAAACTGGGGAGTACTCGGGCAACACCTTCACGTCGTGCCCTCGCGCCATCAGCGCGCGCCGAACAGATCGCGGCACGCGCCGTTCAATGGACACTTGTGTGCCCGCGCCTTCGATGCGGAACCGCGGGGCTTCTATCGCCGCCTGAATGTTCATTCCGTAATCCAACACATGGGTCAAAAATTGCACGGACGTCTGTTGAATGCCCCAACTGCCCGGCGTGCCCAGCGCGGAAAAGAGCGCGCCGTCTCGAAACACCAACAGCGGCGACAAGCACATATCCAATTTTTTGTGCGGCGCAATGCAATTCGGGCTGTGCGGAACGAGATCGCCCCACCGAATAAAATTGTTCAAAAACATGCCCGTATCGCCCATCATCATCCCGGATCCAAAACCCGACCCCAAGCTCTGCGTGATCGCCACGGCATTGCCCTCGGCATCGACCACGTCAAAGTGCGTGGTACATTCGTCGATCCAAGCCGTGGGATCTCCCGGCGCGATTTCATCCGGCAATTTGGTCTCTGGATACCACTCGCCCCGATGCACCCCCGCGCGGTTTCCAATCTGCTTTCGGCGTTCTGCGGCATAGCCTTTGGACAGCAAGCCCCGAATGGGGGGACGCGCTGCGGCGGCGTATTCTATCCGATCCGCATTGCCCAAGCGCACGGCTTCGATGAACACATGAAGGCCGAGTTCCGAGTGATGGCCCATCTCCGCGAGGTCATAGCCCTCGAGCATATTGAGCGTTTCGAGAATCTGAAACCCCGCACTCGGCGGCGGCGGGCACATCACCGCATAGCCCCGATAGGGCGTGGCGATGGGATCGACCCAGTCCGGTTCAAACGCCGCAAAATCGCGCTCGGACAACCACCCGCCTTGGGCTTGAACCCACGCCGCCATCTCCCTGGCCAAATCCCCGCGATAAAACACCTCTGCGCCGCCCTCGGCGACCCGCCGAAACGTGCGCGCCAAATCCTTTTGGACGAGCACTTCGCCCGGCAATGGCGCGCGACCACGCGATAAAATCACCTGTGCGGCATTTTCGTTCAGCCGCCCGCCGCTGTTGCCCATAAACGCGCTGTTCTTCACGGTCAGGGCAAAGCCTTGCTCTGCCAATTCAATCGCAGGCGCGAAAACCCGTGCAGGCGACATCGTGCCGTGGCGTTCCAACAGTGCCAACCACCCGGCACACGCGCCAGGCGTCAGGCACGAGCGCGGCCCGGCATCTTTGTCCGCCATCGCGTCAAACAACTCGGCACGCGCTTCATAAGGCGTTCGCCCGCAGTAATCCAACACGCGCACGCGGTCATTTTTCGCGTCGTAGAGCATGGCATAGCCCACGCCCGCAATGCCGGACATATACGGTTCGACCACATTGAGCGCGGCGGCAACCGCGACCGCAGCGTCAAACGCATTGCCCCCGTCGAGCAAGATTCGCACCCCCGATAGCGCGGCCAATGGATGCGCGCAAGCCACCATCCCGCGCGTGCCCGTCACCGTGGATCTGTGTGTTATGCCATGTGATGAAAAAGCCATAGTAGGATTCTCGGTTAGAGGGTTTGTATTGACGCCACAATCTAAGTCCGACCGGCAAAATTGACAACCACAGCGTCTAACCATCCATTGGGGAATTGATTGCCCCATTCGCCACACCGACGTATATTGCCCGCGCTCAATCCCGTTCATCGCCGCATTCCCACTTGTTCTGAGAAAGGGATTTTATGGACCCCGTACAACTCACGCGAGAATTTGTTTCCTTCAACTCGGCCAGTTCTTTGAGCAATGTCGATTGTTCAAATGCCATGGCAACAAAAATGCGCGAGGCCGGCCTGGCTGTTGAACGCATTCCATACGCGGACCCCAATGGCATTCCCAAGTTGAACCTCGTGGGCAAAAAAGGCCGCGGCACAGGCGGGCTTGCCCTGATGGGTCACAACGACACAGTGCCCGCCGAGGGGTGGGCGTGGGATCCCTTTCAGGTCGTGCAAAAGGGATCGAAAATCTACGGCCGCGGCGTCGCGGACATGAAAGGCTCGGTCGCGTGCATGATCGCCACCGCGAATCGTTTCACCGAAAGCGAACTCGCGCACCCCATCTACGTGGTCGTCACCGCAGACGAGGAAATCAACTGCGGCGGGGCCGCGGTCGTCGCCGAAAAATCAGAGGTCTTAAAAACCTCTAATGCGCGCTACGGCATTATTGGCGAGCCGACCCTGCTCGAGGTGGTACACGCGCACAAAGGCTCGGTCAAAATCAGCATTGCGGCCACGGGCAAAGCCGCGCACAGCAGCACGGGCCAAGGCGTCAACGCCAATCACAAGTTGATCCCGTTTCTCAACGCCATGCTCGCCATTGACCGCACGCTCCAAACCGACGCAGAGTACCTCAACCCCGCGTTCACGCCGCCGCACGCCACGCTCAACATCGTCATTCACGGGGGGGAACGAGCGTCTAACATCACCGCGCCAGAAGCCGGGGCAACCATCAACATGCGCCCGATGCCCGGGCAAAATTTCGACCCCGTGCTCGACAAAATCAGATCCCTCGCGCAAACCCATGGCATCGACATCGAAATCCATGACGACCTCTTCCCACTCGCCACGCCAGTGGATTCCCGCATCGTGCGCGAAGCCCTTGGTGTCACGCAAACGCGCGCGCCCAAAACCGTGGCTTATGGCACGGATGGCATGATCTTCGGCAAAACAATGGAACTCGTCGTCCTCGGCCCCGGCAACATCCAACAAGCCCACACCATCGACGAATGGATCGAAATCGACCAACTCCACCGCGCTGTCGAAACCTTTTCGGAACTGGTGCGCCGGTTTTGCACTTAGCGATCACCTAATGCCCGGTTGGGATGCCCATGCAGAACTCGCCAATCAACATCGACAATCTGATCCACGCCAGATCAGTGGAAGACAACCGCCGCGAATTCAAGGCGACTTGGAATGACGCGGTAAAAGAATCGGTTGTTCGGAGCGTATGTGCATTTGCCAATGACTTGCACAACCTGAACGGCGGGTACATCATCTTGGGCATTGACACCGATGAACGCGGCCTGCCCATCCTGCCGCCGTGCGGCCTCGGGCATCTCGACCTCGATCAGCTTCAATGCGAGATCCGCGGGCAGTGCAACCGCATCGATCCCATGTACCAACCGCTCGTGTTTCCCGAAACGCACTGCGATAAAACCATCCTGATTATCTGGGCACCCGGCGGCGATAACCGGCCCTATCAAGCCCCAAAACGCGGCCGCGGTGGCGAACGGGAATACTACGTGCGGCAAGGCTCTAGCACTGTTGAAGCGCGAGGGGAAATACGCACGCAACTCATCGCGCAAACCGCGCGAATACCGTTCGACGACCGCCGCAACCTGCGCGCCACAGTCGATGCCATCTCTCCGACGTTGGTTCGCCGATTCCTTTCCCAGGTGCAAAGCGACCTGATACCGCCCGAAACGAACATCGCAGACAGCGACCTGTATCGGCGAATGCGAATTGTCGTCCAGATCAATGATCACTTTGCCCCGCGCAACGCAGCCCTTCTGTTCTTCAGCGAGACCCCGGAGCGTTTCTTTCCCGGCGCGCAAATCGAGATCGTGCAATTTGCGGACCACGCAGGCGGCGATTTAATCGCCGAGCGAACGATTGCGGGCCCGCTCAACGATCAGGTCAGCCACACCTTGGCTCACCTCAATTCACTCACCGAGGTCATCCTGAAAAAGCAACCGCGAAAGGCCGAAGTAGAGCGCGTGGTCGCCTATCCCTACGAGGCGATAGAGGAAGCGGTGGTCAACGCCGTGTATCACCGTTCTTATGATAATCTGCTCGAGCCCACAAAAATATACGTGTATCCGGATCGCCTGGAAATCATCAGTTATCCGGGGCCCCTTCACGGCATTGAGGCGCGCCATTTCGCGCCGGGCAGTGTCGTGCCCCCTGTCCCTGCACGCAATCGGCGGATAGGCGAATTTTTGAAAGAATTGAGACTGGCCGAAGGCCGCGGAACCGGGTTGCCCAAAATCCGCAGGCGCATGGCTGAAAACGGATCGCCAGAACCCCAATTCGACTACGATGAGGGGCGCACCTATTTTCGCGTCACCCTGCTCGCCCATCCGCGCCACAGGGTGATCCATGCGGTGCGCGAAAGCGCGTTGCTGTGGTCGACCGGCGACCGGCGAGCAGCATTGTCACACTTGGCGATGGCTTTTGAGGCCCTGCCCAATTCGGGCGCGTTGGCGAGCCAACTCATAAACTACCTGATGACGACGGATGACCTCGAAACTGCCCAGCGCGTTCTGATGCGATTTGATGCCCAACCCGCAAAAACCGAAACCGCCCAACCCTATGTGGTCTATGCCGAAGCATTGATCGACAAAAACCAACCGACAAAAGCGCGTCGCATTTTAGAGATGATACCGACATCCGAGCTATCAGAGGATGGCTTGAAAATTGAAACTCTGAGAAAGCGGTTGCGGAATGCGCGATAAATCCACACCCCAACAAAACGGCCCCGCGATTGCTCTATCGCGGGGCCGTTCTCATGTGCGATCTATACGGGCACGTGGTTTCCTCGTGGGTTCGCCGATCTATACGGGCACGTGGTCAATGCCGAGCACCTGACCCGCCTGCAATGGAGGTCACAAAATGCACCTCGCTATTGGGCGGCACTCGGGTTCGCAAGCCTTCCTCGGTGACAACGCCATCGATGGCGACCGCCAACCCCGGTGCGATCCGGTAATCTTCGTAAATCACCCGATCTTTGACGCCGGGAAATTGCGCGTCCAAATTCTCGATCACCTCGCGCAGGGTCTGCCCTTCCACGATCACCTTTTCCCGGCCATTGGTCAATTTACGCATCAGCGACGGAATCCACACTTCGGGCATGTCTATAACTCCTGTTTCGAGGATCAGTTGTCAGTTGCCTGCCAGCAAGCAAGAGGTGAGACGTAAGATGGAGATGGGAGTTTATTAGCCACAAAAGGCACAAAAGGCACAAAAGGCACGAGCGGGGTACAACTAGCGACAGCTAGTTCAAAGGTGAGCAGTGACGATGCTCCTCGCCCAAAGATACAAGAGGGGAGAAGGCCCCCAACCGCTTACCCTGCGCCATTGCCGCCGTTTTTCTGCCACAGGGCACGCAACACGCGCGGAGGTGACATGGGCAACTCGGTCAGGCGCAGGCCAACCGCGTCATAAATGGCATTGGCAACCGCTGCGGTGGGGGGCACAATCGGCACCTCGCCCACGCCGCGCACGCCGTAGGGGTGTCCGGGATTGGGCACTTCGACGATGTGCGCGTCGATCATCGGCAAGTCCAGGCACGTCGGCATGCGGTAATCCAACAAACTGTCGTTCCGCAAAATGCCGTTGTCGTCATAGACGTACTCTTCGTTGAGTGCCCAGCCTATCGCCTGCGCCACGCCGCCCTGCATCTGCCCTTCCACATAAGGCGGATAAATCGCCTTGCCCGCATCTTGGAAAATGGACGCGCGCAAAATATCGACTTTGCCGGTTTCCGGATCGACTTCCACATCCACTATCGACACCGCGTACGCCCCGCCAACGCCCGTGGGCTTTGCCGTGGCGCGCCCCATCACGGGGCCGCCCGTGGAATCGAGCCGCGCCGCCAAGTCCTTAAAGGTGATCGACTTGGACGGATCGGACTTCGACCGAAACACCCCTTGGTCAAACTCGATATCGTCCTCTGAAATCTCCCACATGATCGCGGCGCGCGCCATCATCTGCTCTTTGATGTCTTGCGCGCACTTGTAAGCGGCCCAACCCGTGGCAAAGGTCGTGCGCGACCCGCCGGTCACGCCCGTGTAGCCAATCGAATCCGTATCGCCGACCTGCGGGCGGATCTGCTGTTCGGAAATGCCCAAGACCTCAGCCATCTGCATGGCGACCGACGTGCGCGTGCCGCCAATATCGGTTGACCCCTCCACCAAATTGATCGTGCCATCGTCATTCACACTCGCCGCCGCGCTCGAAACACCGCCCCCATTGCCCCAAAAACCAGACGCCACACCGCGCCCGCGGTATTTGCCATTGAGCGCGGTCAGATAGTGGTCGGAAGAGGCCGCCGCACGCACGCATTCCTCGTGTCCAATGCGTTTGTTCATCGGGCCATCGGCGCGGCGCGTGCCTTCTTTTGCGGAATTGTCCAGCCGAAAAGTTAGGGGATCGAGGTCCAATTTCTCGGCCAGTTCATCCACCGCGGTTTCAACGGCAAACGCCGCATTGGTCGTGCCCGGCGCGCGATAGGCCGATGTCGAGGGTTTGTTGACCACCACGTCATACCCATCCACCAAGACGTGTGGGATGACGTAGGGCGCCAGCATATTGCGCGCGCCCGCGCTCACCGGGCTTCCCGAAAAGGCCCCGGACTCATAGACGAGTTCGCTTTCTGCGGCGACGAGTTTGCCATCTTGGGTCGCGCCCATTTTCACGCGAATCCAAGACCCGGACGTGGGGCCTGTGGCCTGCAAGACCTCGGTGCGGGTCATGATCATTTTGACCGGATGCCCGGTTTTCCGCGACAACAGCGCGGCGATGGGTTCCAAATACGCCTTGATCTTGCCCCCAAAGCCCCCGCCAATTTCCAGGGGGACGACCTTGATCTGCGACACCGGAATGCCCAAAATTTTCGCGGTCTGATCCCGCACCCCAAACGCGCCCTGGTTGCTGCACCAAATCGTCACCATCCCATCGGCATTCCACAAGACCGTGGCATTTTGCGGTTCGATATAGCCCTGATGCACCATATCCGTGCGAAATTCGCGCTCGACAATCACATCGGCCTCGGCAAACCCCTGCGCGACATCGCCCAATTCCGTGCGAAAATGAGACGCGATATTGCTGGGCTTATCGCTCGTTTCGCCCATCGATTTGGTCTTTTGATCTTCGTGTACCAGCGGCGCGTCATCCTTCATCGCCTCCTGCACATCCAGCACATGGGGCAACACCTCGTATTCGACCTCGATCAAGTCCAAGGCTTCTTCGGCGATGTGGACATTGGCCGCCGCGACCGCCGCGACCGGATAGCCCTGATAGAGCACCTTCTCCTTTTCGCGTGCCAGCACCGCCGCGCACAAATCCTTAATCCGCACCACCTCTTCGCCCAAATCGGCCAACTGCTCTTCGGCATTTCGCGCCAAATCCTGGCCCGTGACCACGGCGCGCACCCCGTCCAGGGCTTCGGCTTTGCGCGTGTCGATAGACGCGATCCGCGCATGTGCATGCGGGCTTCGCAAGACTTTGGCATAGAGCATGTCGGGCAAGTTGAGGTCCGTGCCGTAAATCGCCCTGCCCGTCACCTTGTCCGTGCCATCGTGCCGCACGGGCCGCGTCCCCACGACCTTGTAATCCGCAATGCCCAAATAATCTTCCTGTTGTATCGCCATTCTTCCTCCTTGAAGTGTGTGTCAAAAACACGGGTTTAAGTGAAGTGAAGCATGAAATGACAAATCCCGGTTTGAGAAAGGCATACCGCGCTCGGCTCTGACTTCCAAACACAGTTGGATCGCTTCCTCAATATTGGCAAGGGCTTCCTCTTTTGTTTGCCCTTGGCTCACGCAACCCGGGATAGATGGACATTCGGCAACCCAAACTCCATCCTCATCTCTATCTATGGTAATCGTGAATTGCATGGCGTTGTTTCTCCGGGCGTCTTTGAGTGCAAGGCCCTCTGTCAGTTTCGCGGCATGAGAAATTCTTCGGACAGATATTTGGCCGGCGTCTGTCCCTCTGTCGGCAGGTGAATGATACGCGTTTCGACTATCCCGCTTTTGCAAAATAACTACCACGGGGGATTTACTTCTATGGGAGGGGCTTGGGGGTGGTGCGTGCCGACAATCGGTTTCCAAACATCAGCCAAATATGCTTCCACACCATCTCGGTCATACTCATGTACTACTGCCCAAGTTACATAGAGATCCAGATACTCGTATTGCTGTATCTCCGGATTCTTCCGGTGTTCAGCGATGCGTTCCTTGATATTCCCTTGCCCAATGTACACAACCGCGGGATTTGGCCCCCCGTGCCAAATGATATAAACACCACGGGGTTCATTGTCGAAATGCTCGTGGTCCAAATTTACGAAATTGAGCTTGCACCAGACATCGCCATAGCACTGTGTCCAGTTAAGGCGTAGCGATTGTGCGTGTCTATGAGGAATCCGTATGCTCATTGTCCACTCCTGAAAATTGTTGTGGTTCGTCAGCACCTTGTAGAACTTGGTCCGGTTGCGATTCTCCCGGAACTTCCGGAACTGAAAAGTAGCTTGCTGTAATCCCTTTGCAAGTCTCCTCAATGCGCTGGAACACTACTCGAGTCTCCTTATCAGTCGCATTTTGATCAACCGAGTTACACACCTGTTTCTGTGAGTCAATCGCCTCTGAAATTCCCTGTCTATTGTGCTGATCAAGTGTTTCGGCTCTCGCTTGTGGCGACATGCTTGTGATGAGTTGACCCAAAGAAAAAAATGTGTCATCAACAGCATTACCTACCCGCACCATTGCGCTAGATGGAGCAATCTGAAAATATTTTTTTTCCTGTGCAATCTCGTCCAAAAAATAATCTCGCAACTCGATACATTTTAATTTTAAATCACTGATAATTTTTTGGAAGTCTGAGATCAATGCCCTCTTATCCTCGGCAGGCGGAGGTATCTGACGGGGCGTACTCTGATAAGCTGTCGTAAGTTTCTGCATAATTGCATCGAGATCTCCCCGAACGGTATCGAATTGCGTGGCGAAATCTTCAAGTCGTTTTTGGGCATCAAAACTGAAGAGACGCGAAACATGGTATGACAGGCGGCGCGAAGTTACTTTGGCGATCATGCTACCTATCACTCCCAGTCCCAGGAGAACTTCGACGCAAATGAGGGCCTTAGAAAAGCCCATCGGATGCATGTCGCCGTACCCCAAAGAAGAGATCGTGATAATACTAAAGTATATGCCTGTGAAAAGTGTAATGTCGGAAAGAGGCTTGAGATTTTGCCCAATGCCGTGACCCGTTGGGGTGAATCGGGTATAAAGGAATCCAAAGCCGATGACCACCACAACGAAAAACAAAATATGCCAGATCACTTCTTTGACGAAGGTGAGTGCTCTTTGGATAAGTCTTGAAACGGTCTGCGTGATTTTAGGCAAAACGACCTCTCTTCACTTCCCTTCTCTGCCAACCCCAATAGTCCGCAAGGTGGCGTTCATCTTTTGATTCGACAAAAAATAACGCAGAAAAACCGCGTTGTCCAGTTTTAATTATTCCCCGCCCAATCGCGCAGTCCAAGCGGTTAGCAAAGCAAGTCGCCGAGGTGGCTGACCGCTGAAAGTGGATGGCCCATAGCTCTCATGCCTCGCTGATCCGAACGCCGGACAAGGTCTCGATGGCTTTGGCCACGGCTGAAAAATCAAGTTCGCCCGCGCCCGAGTTGCTCGCCGCAGCGTACAATTGATAGGCCACAGCGCCCAAAGGCACGGGCACGTTCAGGGCGCGTCCCATCTCCACGCCGATGCCGACGTCCTTTTTCATCAAATCGAGCATAAACCCCGGCGCGAACTGGCCCTTGAGCAAAAAGTCTGCAACGCGCGACTGAAAAGTTGATGAATTGCCCGAACTCACGCCGATCACCTGCCGCATCACGTCCGGATCCGCGCCTGCTTTAATGCCCAAAGTGAGGGCTTCGGAAATCGCCACCATCGCGATGCCGCCGAGCAACTGATTGACGATCTTCACGGTTTGCCCCACGCCGACAGCGCCTACGTGAAACACATTGTCGCTATTGCCCATCGCGTCAAACAGACCCTCACAGCGATCAAAATCCACCCGTTCCCCACCCGCGATAATGGTCAGCGTACCGTTGATCGCCCCGATATCCCCGCCGCTGACCGGCGCGTCCATCACGCGAACCCCTTTTTGCGCGGCACGCACTGCCACCTCCCGAATGGTCAGGGGGGAAATCGTGCTCATATCCACAATCAGATCGCCTTCGGACACCCCCTCCAAAACGCCCTCTTTCCCCAAAATGACCTCGCGCACTTCGGGATCGGCCGTCACTATCGTAATGACGATATCCGTTGCCTCGCCCACGGCCCGCGACGACGGCGCGTAAGTTGCCCCTGCGCGTTTCATCTCGGTTACAACATCGGCTTTTCGCGCATAAAATGTCACGTCAAACCCGGCCTTCAGCAAGTTGTGACACATCGGCTTGCCCATAATTCCCAGCCCGACAAATCCAATTTTGTCCATCGAATAACTCCTAAAAAAAGTGAGACGTTAGAGGGAAGACGGGAGAGGGCCGCCCAGCCACCCCAAGTTGTCAGTTGTCAGTTGTCAGTTGTCAGTTGTCAGTCCCCGCACCGCCCTTCCGCAAGTGAGACGTAAGATGGAAGTTTAGCCACGAGCGGGGTACAACTGGCGACAGCCAGTTCAAAAGCACAAAAACACAAAAGGCGAGCACGGGGGCAACGCCCTTACGAAGGGGGTTGGGCGGACTGACCACTGACTGAGGACAGGCACAGGGGCCTGTTCCTACGGGTGGCGGAGCGGTCTCACCTCTCCCGTCTTACCTCTTGCCTCTTTGCCTTGTTCTTAGGTGGTTGCTTTTTTCGCAACCGCTCTGTGGCTTCGGCATCCACCTGTCCATCTGCCGAGATCGCCACGCCGTAATCCGTGCGCGCAACCGCTTGGGACACGCGGCCTTGGTTGACGTCTTTTAGCACCTTTTGTGGATCGCGTTCAAAGGGCGAGCCATAGCCGCCGCCGCCCGGGATACGCAGGGTCACGCATTGCCCGGGTTGGAGTTCGTAACGCCCCTTGGGCGGCAGGCGTGAGCCATCCGACAAAAAGAGTTCTCCGCACATCCCGTCGCGCCCGCCCAAAAAGCCGCGCGGTGCGTAGTGCGTGCGGTCGTACATGCACGAATGCAGCGCGGGATGATCGGAATCGACCGACAAAACCATCTCTTGCCCCAAGCCCCCGCGAAACGCGCCCGCGCCGCCCGAATCGGGAATCAGAGCGCGCTTGTGCATGATCACCGGCGAAACAGACTCAATCGCCTCGGCGGGCACGCCCCTGATCCCGCTGGGGAACGCAGTCGCGGAAATGCCATCGTCATTGGGCCGCGCGCCCATGCCCCCTGCGGAAAAAAAGATGTACGCAAAGCGTTCGCCCTGGCGGTCGATGCCCTCCAACTGCGTGTTCCAAAGCCCGGCCGATCCATCGGCGATCACGCGGTCCGGAATCGCCTGAGCCAGCGCGCCAAACAGGGGTTGCGACAGAAAGTGCCCGACCAAGTGCCGCGCGCCCACCGCGCATGGGAATTGCGCGTTTAGGATACACCCCTCCGGCGCGGTGACCGCGATGGGCCGAAAACTGCCCTCGTTGTTGGGAATGTGCGGGCTGATCGCGCATTTGAGGGGATAGGTCGTATAGGCGTGCGTGTAATTGTACACCACATTGATCCCGCGTCCCACTTGGGGCGACGTGCCCGCGTAATCCACGATCAGGCTGTCGTCCTCCACCGTGATTTTTGCGCGGATAATGAGCGGCGCGTCGTACCCGTCGAGTGCCACCTCGTCTTCATAAACGCCATTTGCGATTTCCGCTATGGCCGCACGGGTCGCCGCTTCCGAGCGGTCCAAAATTCGCGCCGACAGCTCCTCTAAATCCGCGAGATCGTAATCCCCAAGTGCCTGAATCAGCTTGACCGCGCCCACGTCATTGCCGGCCTGTTGCGCGTACAGATCGCCAACGACCTGATCCGGCACGCGCACATTCGCCCGCACAATCGCGATCAAATCCCGGTTGATCGCACCTCCGCGGAACAACTTCATAATCGGGATATTCAACCCCTCCTCGTACACCTGCCGCGCGCCCGCGCCCAAGGTGCGCCCGCCGATATCCATCGCATGACAGGTATTGGCAAACCACCCCACGCCCTTGCCCCGATAAAAAACCGGCGTGACCACGGTGATATCGTGCAAGTGCCCGGATCCCAGCCACGGGTCATTGGTCAGCAAACTATCCCCCGGCTTCAGCGTATCAATCGGATGTTGTTTGACAAAGTGCCGCACGCAATTCGCCATCGTATTGATGTGCCCAGGCGTTCCGGTCACGGCTTGGGCCAACATGTTGCCCGCGCGGTCAAACACCCCGGCAGACAAGTCCCCGGCCTCGCGCACCACTGTGGTAAAAGAAGCGTGCATCAAAGCCGCGGCTTGTTCATTGACAATGGAGATGAGCCTGTTCCACAGGACTTCCAATTCAACCGCATCAATCGCACGTCCGCTCATGTGCCCTCCCTGCCGAGAATGAGATTGCCCATGTCATCCACGCGCAACACCCAACCGGGCGGCACAACCGTCGTGGATTCGACTTCTTCGACAATCACAGGCCCTGGCAAAACCATGCCTCCCGCAAGGGTTTGCCGCTTGTGAACCGCAACTTCTCGTTCGCGTTGATCAAAAAGCACTTTTCGCCGTTCCACAGACAGATGCCCAACATCGGGTTCTCTTTCGGGCCGGGGATCGCAAATCTCGGGTTTCGCCCCCGAAACCGTCACGCGCCAATGGATGGCTTCAACCGGCACGCCCTCGCATATCCGTCCGTATATTTTGCGATAGGACGCATCAAACGCCTTTTGGAGCATCGCATCGGATTCTTCCGTGAGTGTGCCCAAAGGCACGGGCACGCTGATCTCATGGCCCTGTCCCACATAGCGCGTATCCGCTGTTCGCACGATGCTGATCTCGGATTCCGCCACTCCTGCTTCTCGCATCAACGCGCGACCCTCGGTTTCCATCTCCACGTAGAGCGCGTTCACGATATCGAAATCCAATCCCTCGATGCGCGACACAAAACTCCGCACATAATCAAACGCAATGGGCGCGAGCATCAAGCCACACGCGGACCCCACGCCCGCTGCCGGCGGCACGATCACCCGGTCAATGCCCAAGCGAGTCGCAACGCCACAGGCGTGAACGGGCCCTGCGCCCCCGGTGGCGACGAGTGCGTATCCCGTCAGATCGACCCCGCGCTCTGCGGCGTGGACGCGCGCGGCATTCGCCATGTTTTCATTTACGAGTTCGCAAATGCCCTGTGCGGCGCGCATGCGATTTAGTCCTGCGGATTGGGCAAATTCATCAACTGCCTGCGCGGCCCGATCCACATCCAACGCCATCTGCCCGCCCAAAAAATATTCGGCATTCAAATACCCGAGCAAGATATCCGCATCCGTCACCGTGGGCAAGCGTCCCCCGCGGGCATAACACGCCGGGCCGGGCTCTGCCCCCGCGCTCTCGGGCCCCACCGCGGGCAGGCCGAGTTCACTCGCATGCGCGATGCTACCCCCGCCCGCGCCGATTTCTATCATGTCGAGCACCGGCATGAGCAAGGGCAAGCCACTGCCGCGCTTGAACCGGTACACCCGCGCCACCTCGGACTCGGTCGTAATGGGAAACGCGCCCTTGTCGCTCAAAATGGCCTTTGCCGTTGTGCCTCCCATGTCAAATGCGAGCACCCGTTGATACCCGGCCCGATTCCCGCAATGCGCCGCAGCGAGCGCGCCCCCGCACGGCCCAGACTCTACGAGGCGCGCCGGAAACTCCGCAGCTATTTGCACGGAACACGACCCGCCGTTTGAGAGCATAATGTGCAACGGTGCCGCAATGCCGAGGGCTTTTAATCCCCGCGCCAAGCGCGACAGGTATTTCTCTACCAAGGGTTGCACGTACGCATTTGCCACAGTGGTGGAGGCGCGCTCAAATTCCCGCAACTCGGCGGCGACCCTGTGCGAAACCGAAATCGCCACCTCCGGCAACTCGCGGCGCACAATTTCTGCGGCGCGCCGCTCGTGGTCGGGATTGACATAAGCGTGCAAAAACACAATGGCAACTGCACGCACCTCGGCCTCGCGCAACCCGTCGCACGCCTTGACCACATCTTCCTCATTCAGCGGCAACATCACGTCGCCACGCGCGTACACCCGCTCGCGCACCTCCAAGCGCAACCGCCGTTCAACCAAGGGTTCGGGCAATTTGAGGAACAAATCGTAAATATCGTAGCGACCCTCGCGCCCAATTTCCAGCGCGTCTCGAAAACCCGCTGTGGTAATCAACCCGGTCTTCGCGCCCCTGCGCTCGATCAGCGCGTTTGTCACCAGCGTCGTACCGTGAACCGCTCGGGAAATCTCATCGGGCGACACATCCTTGAGCACCTTTTTTGCGCCCTCCAACACACCCACGGACGGATCGGGATAGCGCGTCAACACCTTTGCCACGGACAACGCCCCCGAAGCCCGATCCCGCAACACCACATCCGTGAACGTGCCCCCGATATCTATCGCCAGCGTCTTATCGCCCATTGTAAGATGCCCCCAAAAAACAAAGCGCGTCTGCCCAAAAAAAACCCGCCGGAAACGCGAGACAAGAGTAGGGCAGACCGCTTAACCTTCGCTTCTCGTACTTTTGGCCGGACACAGGGGCCACGGCCCTACATTCTCATGTGTTCTTATGCGGTTGTATTTCGCGCCTTACCCGACCCGTTGCCCGAATTTCTCGGCAAAGGCGATAAAATCGGCAAAGCCGACTTCCCCATCGCCATCGAGATCGTAGCGCGGATCGAATTGTTCATCATTCGATGACGTGCCAAACGCCCTTGCAAACAAAATAAAATCGTCGAAGTCAACTTCCCCATCGCCATCAAAATCGGGATTGGAAACGCGACCCGTGCCAGACAAGCCAATTTCGAGCGTTTCGGACATCAGCAAAATCCGCAACGTGCCTTGGTGATCGCCCGCCATATCCGGCGCGAATCGAACGCGAATGGCGTGCGTGTCTCCCGCGTTCAGCGTATCGGGCAACGCTATATCGGGCAATTCGGCCGCAGATGCGAGCGCGAATCCATCGCCCGTCACCATCACGTTAGAAATGATTAGCGCGATATTCCCATCGTTGGAAACCGTCACGGTTTGCAAGCTGTCTCTGCCCTGCCTGACCGTTCCGAAATCGAGCTCGTCGTAATCCACCCTGGGCAGCGATTGAGTGCCGCGCCCGGAAAGTGGAATCGAGAACGTCGTATCCCCGGTAGCGATTCGCAACGTATCGCGAATCATACCCCGCAGGCGCGGATTGAAGCGCACCCCTATCGCCGCGCTATCGCGCCCTGCAACAGTGAGGGGCAATGCCACATCGGTTACAAAATTGCTATCGGAACGCGCAAAATCAATCGCGCTGATCCGCAGGGCATCCGCATTGGGATTGGTCACGCGCACGGACAGAGAATCGCTTTGTCCCAACAGAACCTCGCCAAACGCGAGCGAATCGGGCATGGCCCGGACGATGCCCGTCACAGAAGCCCGAATTTGCACCACAACGGGCGTCGGGTCGTCGGTATTCGAGGCAATCGTCAGGGTGCCAGAAAACGGGCCAATCCCAGTCGCCGTATAAGTCACGCGCACAGCCCACCCGCGGCCGGGGTTCAAATGGCCGACTGCACGCGGTCTGTTTGTCAGCACTGTCGAGTCTGACGAAACAGCCATAAAACCGGCCTTCTCATCGCTCATATTAAAAACATGCACAGTGTCTTCCACAGTCGTGCCCTGGCGCAGCGTGCCAAAATCAATTGCCCGGGGAATGGCGTCAAGGCCGTTCGCCCCAATGCGCTCTGCCTCGATAGAATCGCGTTCTCCGCGACTGCCGCGCAAGGTCACATCGCCTATCGAAATTAGGGATTGCACATTGGATTGCCCTTTGAGGGGCCGCACACTGATTTCAGCCAGATCCAAATAATCGGGGGTATTTACCAACGCGCCAAATCCCATCCCCACAATTTCCGCGCCGGTGCTCGTTTTGTGAATGGGCAAGATCCCGCCGCCCGTGCGATCCCGCGCCCAGCGCAAATCCACATCATTCGGATTGTACTTCAAAACGATCCGATACCCGCCCAATCGCTCGAGTTCGCGCGCAAAAATTTTCAACTCCTCGCCCTCGCCCTGCACCCGCACAGCCGCGTGCCCATTGATGCCGGAAATCACATCTACCCAGTCGAGATACGCGAGGCCAACCCCGCCGCCGAGCACATCGGCGAGCAGAAAAGCGTCGTCTGCATCCACAACCCCATCGCGGTCCAAATCGTACTTGCTCGACCTGAGCGTTTGCCCGAACCGCGTGATCAACTGGTCAAAATCGCCGTAATCCACCGTGCCATTGGTATCAAAATCCGCGATAACGCGCGTCAATGCTTCATCGCCCTCCCGCACGCGCGCCATAACGTGTATGCGGATAATTTCGCGTTCTTTCCGATTGGTCTTCACGTCGACATAACCCGAAAAACCCCCCGGTTGCATGGGGGTGACAGTCAACTTAATCGTTTGCATCCTGCCCGCACTCAGGCCCTTGGTCGAGTCGGTCAGCACCCCTACGCTTCGGGGGGAAACGGCTATTTCCTGCCCCGATGTCGTCAACTCAAATGAGAGTTTGCGCGTCGTGCCGGGCGGCACTTGTTGCGTATCAAATGTATTCTTAATCGAAAAGGTGTCCGAGACTGCTTCGCCAAGTGCGAGATGGCCGAAATCGAAAATTCGGTGCGAAACCTCCACATCTCCAAGCGCGATCACCTTGCTGATGTCGCCGCTCGCGATTTCATTGCGCTCGCCGATGTATTCGTGGTTGAGCTGTTTGTACCGAGTGCCGCGCAAATGCGCGGATTCAATGTCAATACCCGTTATATCGCCCTTGAAGGTCACTTTTGCGATCAACCCCGAATGCGCGATGGGCTTGTTGCCCAAGGTCAATCCGACGATCTCCACGCCATCACTTGTCCGGCGCACCGGCAACAGCCCAATGCCTATGAGATCGTGTACCTTGCTGACGGAAACCCCTGCGGGCATGGAAAAGACAATGCGATACCCACCAATGTGAACGGTATCTTCCAAAGAGATCAAATAACCATTGCCATCTGGATCCAGGCGCAACTTGGCCTGGGCGTTTTCCCCATCACGGGTCGTCAAAAACGCCTCGGAGGCGTCGACTGAAAACACATCGGCAAATACGAACGCATCTTCACCATCTATCTTGGCATCGTTGTTCAAATCCACCGCAGGATCAAAACCGCGGTCGAGTTCCGCCTGCCCCAAGTGGTTCATCAACTTCGAGAAATCGCGGAAATCAACCGCGCCATTGCCATCAAAATCAGCCGATACCGATATACGTTGCGCCTGCGCCCACACCGCGCTGGACAAACAAAAACTCATCATCAGAACAAAAAGCCCATTTCGCATCAAACCATACCTCCAAATAAAATGATGACCTCTCCCCTTGTATCTTCGGGCGAGCACAGGGGCCTGTCCCTACATTTCGCATTTCATCCGCGATCCGCTTTTGGGGTTGGGTGGACTGACCACTGACCACTTGGAGCCGTTTCTCGCCTCTTCCGGCTCCCCTCTTGCCTCCATTGCAACCCCAATATAACAAAGAACCCGTCCTTTATCAACACATCTCCCGAAAAATTGACCTTGACAAGCCACAGCCCTTTGTGTAGGTTTAGCATTGAACGAGCGGGAATAGCTCAGCTGGCTAGAGCATCTGCTTGCCATGCAGAAGGTCGCGGGTTCGAATCCCGTTTCCCGCTCCATTTTTTAACCCGTTAATTTAACGGGTTTTTTTTATGGAGCAAACCGCTTGTCCCCTGCCCTTGTCCGAGAAATCGCGGACCTACGCCTGCCCAATCTCGCGCTTTGGGCACCCGGCCCGCACATGCTCACCCCGGCGGTTCGCCGCGTTTTGCAAACGTATCGGGCGACCTATTCGCACCGGTCCACTGCCTTCAAAGCCCGCTATCAAAAAGCCGCGGCCCTGTTGCGCGAAGTCTTTCACATCCCCCCCGGCTTTACCCCGCTCATCTTTGGTCACACCGGTAGCTACAACTGGGAAATGGTCGCGGTCAATACCCCGCGTTCTCGCACCACCTTGGGCATGGACATCGGCGCGTTTTCCAAGAAATGGACCCAGGTCTTCCAAAGTCGCGGGCGTCAAATCGACGTCGTAAAAGCCAACTGGGGCAAAGGTATTGACGCCCAAACTTGGTCTGACGCCCTTTCCA
This sequence comes from Candidatus Latescibacterota bacterium, assembly GCA_965204745.1. Classification (GTDB taxonomy): domain Bacteria; phylum Latescibacterota; class UBA2968; order UBA2968; family UBA2968; genus VXRD01. The sequence continues at coordinate 4,136,614 of OZ242010.1, read as the reverse complement.
AATCCCACGACCTGGCCCTTCTGACCCACAACGAAACCTCCACAGGCGTGATGTTGCCCATCCAAGGAATGTGCGACGCGGTGCGGCACATATCCCCCCAAACCCTGATCGCCATTGACGCGGTGAGCAGTGCGGGCGCGGTAGATACGCCGATTAAAACCCTGCGCCCGGATTACTATTTTTGGAGTTTGCAAAAAGACTTTGCGTGCCCGACCATCGGCTCCGTGATGATCGCATCTGACCGCGCCTTTGAGGTGGCCGCCAGAACGCCAGAACGCGGGTATGTCCTCGACCTCATCGAATGGCGCGAGCGTGCGGAAACGGCCCAAACCCCGATGACCGTCGCGGACCTGACCTTGCAATGCCTGATCGCACGCCTCGAAGAAATGAAGCGCGAGGGCGCCCAACGCTTCCAACGCCATCGCAACCTCGCCCTGATGCAACGCGAGTGGGCCACCGCGCATGGTTTGCGCTTGATGGCCCAACCGGGATACGAGAGCCTGACCGTGAGTGCCATCTATTTGCCGCGCCATATTCCCGGATCGGATTTCGTCGCCAAAGCACGGGCATTGCTCAACGTGCAACTCGGCGCGGGCTATGGCGACACCAAAGACCGCGCCTTCCGCATCGCGGCGATGGGGCACACGGCTGAACGCGACATGCAGCGCGTGCTCAAGGGCCTCTCGCTCCTGCTCGCCAACTGGTCACAACTCGAGTAATCCCATGCCTCCTCGCACCTCCATGATCTGCCCGGGTTGCGGCTATCTCATCAACACCGACGAGAAACGCTGCCCGCATTGCGGCGCGTATCAGCCCAATCTTTGGGGACTCGGCCCCGCGCTGAACCGGCTGTTCGGCGGTCGCATCGACGTCCTCGCCTTGATCCCCACCGCTTGCATTGCCCTGTACGCCATCAGCCTGTTGCTCGACCTCAAAGCCGCGCTGTCGATGTCCGGTGGGCTTTTCGGCATGCTCAGCCCGGGCCAACGCCCCTTGGTCGTACTCGGCATGACATATCGCGATGCGCCGTGGTGGAGCGTATTGACCGCGACTTACTTGCACGGTAGCCTCCTCCACATCTTGTTCAATGTGATTTGGATTCGGCAACTCGGCCCGGATGTGGGGCATCTCTTTGGCCCCGCGCGCTATTTTATCATCTACACGGTCGCAGGGGCGGTCGGTTTTATCCTCTCCAACCTCGTTTCCGGCTATCCCACAGTGGGCGCGTCCGGCGCGATTTTCGGACTCTTTGCCGCGCTCATCGTGTACGGTCGCAACCAAAAAACCCACATCTCCGCCCTTATGACCCGGCAGATATGGCAATGGGCCATTCTGCTCTTTGTCATGGGCTTCCTCATGAGCGGCGTCAACAACTGGGCGCACCTCGGCGGCTTCATCGGCGGCTGGCTCGCCGCGCAAGCCCTCATCTCCAACGCGCAATACCGCGAAGGCCGCCTCACCATCCTCATCGCCCTCCTCTGCCTCACGCTCACCCTCCTCGGCTTCGTCCTCTCTATCGCAACCCACTTTCACTTTCTCTGGTCTTGACACCTCTTGGTAACGAAGAGGAAATTCAATGACTCAAAACGCCGGGTACAACATTTTTTTGTGCAATCTTACTCGGGGATGAGGGTCAAAAAACACGACACCTCGCGCAAACTCAACAAAGAAGTGTTGATCACAAATTTTGAACGACCCAAATCAAAATGCGAACCCACAAACGCAGAACAACTCAAAATCCTCGAAGGCGGTCGCTCTTATGGGAACGACGCGTCTTGAAAAATTTCTCCCTTCCTCCATTCTCTCCAATCCCCGCGTTCACCCTCTCCTTTGCATCAATCGCACACGGGTAGCCATGAAGCGGCGATGTCCAGATCGCTGTGAATGACCTGTGCGGCGTTGTAGCCCGGCAGGCCGGTCACATTGCCGCCGGGGTGGCAACACGAGCCGCAAAGGTACAGCCCATCAAAACACCCGCGGTAGTGTCCCGCGCCGGGAAAGGGGCGGTTGTAGCCCACCTGCCCATGTGTGAACGCGCCGATGAGCAAATCGCCGCGCTGCATATTGGGCAATGCGCGTGCCACATCCAAGGGACTGCGGACAAACGAATCGATGATGCAATCCCGCAAATTGGGCGCGTACTCCGTCCACATCGCCAGCATATCCCGCCCCACCGCATCGCGTTGTCGATCCCAGTTTGTCGCATCGCCCGCCAAATCAAAGGGCAACTTCTGCCACATAAAAGCCGCGTGCTTTCCCGATGGGGCCTGCGTTTGGTCAAAGCGCGTCGGGCACGCGCCCCACATCACAATCGGCGGCATTGTCCCCCGCTCGTGGTGCGCCACAATATCCAAAAACTGATCCGCACGTTCCAGCCCCAAAATGACCATCAGCGCGTCCTCGATGTCCGGATGCTCTCGCGCTACGCGATAATGCGGCGGCTCGTCCAAATTCACATGCAACGCGAACAGCGGCGCCAGCACATTGTACTGAAACTCCTCAACCCGCTGTTGCCACGACTCGGGCAACACCTCGCGGTCCATCAAATCGAAAAACGTCTGGTGCGGATTCAAGCCCGAAACGACGATGGGTGCTTTGATGAACTCGCCCCCTGCGGTCTCCACGCCCAGCACGCGCTCGCCTTCCACCACAATGCGCTTCGGCTCGGTTTGCAACCAAATCTCGCCGCCCATATCGCGCACCGCAGCGACCAATGCCCGCGCCAAATTCCCGGACCCGCCCTTGCACATCTGCGCCTTGCCCTTGCTCGCCAACAGCGCGGGAATGTGATGCCCAAACCCTGACGCACGCAAATCGACCTCGCGCAACCCATTGAAAAACAACAACCCGGCCTGAACGACCGGATGCTCAAACTCCCGATGCACGAACTCGAGGGGCGACAACGCACTGACAGCGAGCAACAACCTGCCCTCTCGGGTCTGCGACAAAATTTCTCGCCGCAACCCGGGCGGCATCGGCGGGGCCTGTGCCTCGGCGGACAGGATATTTTCTACAATGGGCACAAACGCATCGCGCCATCGCCGCAACGTGCGCGCATCCCGTTTGCTGAATCGGGCAAAACTCTCCGCCGTGCGATCAAAATCCGTCCACCATTTCAGCACATCGCCATTTTTGAGCACCAGGGCTACATTCAGTTCGGGTTCGATATACTCCGCGCCATACCGCTCGAGGTCCAAATCATCAAACCACGGCATGTGCGTCACACCGCGGTGAAAAAAGGAATGCGTATTGTGCAAAAAACCCGGATAGCGGGGGTCTTCAACCGTAGCCAACCCGCCTCCGGGTGTGTGTGATCGCTCGAGACAAACCACCTTCAGCCCCGCACGACACAAATAAGCCTGCAAAATCAAACTGTTGTGCCCCGCGCCGAGCACAACCGCATCATATTCCGTTTCAACACGCATGGCGATTCCCCACGGCCTACAAACGAATCTACGAATCTACGGATCGGGCCAGTTCATCATTGGGACCTACCCCCCGGCCCCCTTTCCTACAAGGAAAGGGGGAGCGCATGGCTTTCTTAAAGGTTTGCATCCAGGGCTGTTTTGATGGCTTTGGGCGAATGGATCACGCCATGAAAATCCAAAAACCCTTACACACAATCCCTCGCACAACCTCTCGCCATTCCCCCTTCCTCTTAGGAAGGGGGCCAGGGGGTAGGTCCCCCTCGCAAAACCGCTCACAGTTCCCCCTTTCCTCGTAGGCACAGGCGTAGCCTACAACGAAGCGTAGCGAGTAACGGGGCTAGGGGGTAGGTCCCAATTCCAAAAAGTAAAGCCTGAGTTCACTGTGAACCCGGGCTTTTGTTTTTTTTTGTCGTTCAGCCTGTCGAGCCAAAGTCGGCGGCGGAGATGAGGAAATCGTCGAATCCAATTTTGCCATCGCCATCTTTATCTGTGGCGGTCAGGGAACAGGCTTTCATTGGAAGTGGGAGTCGGGATAGAGGCTTCGAATGTAGGGTTCAATGGCTTGAGCGGTCGTGCGCGTAGCAGTTGGCTCGATGACGTTCCCTCTGACGAGGGCCTCGTTCCGGAAGAAGAGGACGTATCGAATGATCAGGATTATATCCGAGAACAGCCTCACATCGCCATCGCCATCCACATCGAGAATGTTCTGACCGACCAAAGTGTCGAGGTAGGGTTCAATTTCTTGAGCGGTCTTGCGCGTGGCAGTTGGCTCGATGACGTTCCCTCTGAGGAGGGCCTCTTCCCGGAAGAAGAGGACGTATCGAATGACCAGGATTATATCCGAGAACAATCTCACCCGGCCATCGCCATCCACATCCAAGTTGGCACTCGGTGTTTCGTCATCGGTCAGGGTCAGGGTCACGGGCGAAGGATCGGTGATGCCTTGGGCGTTGTTTGCGGTTGCAGACACCCTGACCATCTTCTCGTCTGCCTGGTCGTTGTTGTCCTCTGCGGTGATCGTCACGGTGCCCGTGCTCGTTGTGGTCGTCGCCGCGATGATCAGCGTGTCTGCACTCGATAGCGTGAAGTCGCTCGCAGTCGCAGGGGACACAGGCGTAGCAGAGACCGTGATCGTCGTGATCGCGCTCGATGGGTGCGATAGGGTCGCCGTGATCGTGGAAACCTCGCCGTTTTCCGAGATGGACGAGGGCATCAGCACCAACGTCACGGTCGGCGCATCTTCATCGTCGGTCGTCGTCACTGGAACATCCTCGTCCGAAAGGGTGTTGTAGTTGGCATCGCCGCTTGACGAGGCGAGTCGCACCGTCCAGGTGACGTTCCCGTCGTCGATGATGTCGTCTTGCCCGGTCACGGTCACGGTTTGTGCCGTGTTATAGCCTGACGTCGTGAAGGTCAGCATCGCAGGCTCAACCCGCCCCTCGCTCGGGTCTTGGCTCGTCACCGAAATCGTCACCGCCGCCGTGGGTTGCGTCAGCAGGGCCACCGTGAAGGTCGCCGAGGCACCGGCCTCTGTCGCCTGCCCGGTCAGCGCGCTGATGTCCAAGCCGAAATCGTTATCGCGGTTGACCATGTACACGCTGATCGCGGTGAGCGCGTCGTAGTTGGTGTCCTGCGTATCCGTCTGGTTCACCGAAAGGGTGACCGTATAGTTCTGGTTGCCATCGACGGCGGCGGGAGTATCGTCCTGCCCGGTCACGGTCACGGTTTGCGCCGTGCGCCATGTTGTCGATGAGAAGGTCAGCACCGAGGGCGATACAGTGCCTTCCGTCGTGTCTGAACTGACCACCGAGAGGGCTACGTTCCCCGTCGGCTCGGAGGCGAGCGTGACCGTGAAGGTCTCTGCCCTGCCCGACTCTGTCGTGTGGAGCCTGACCGTCGTCGTGGTCATCGCCGACACGTCAATCGCCGCCTCGTCGTCATCGGTGATCGTCAACGTCGCAGCCTGCACGGTGCCCGCGCCGTGGTCGTTCTCCACAGCGGCGGTCTGCACCATCACCGCGTTGTCTGATGCGTCTATGTCGTTGTCCACGGCGGTGAGTGCCACCGTGTCCGACGCGTTCGCCGTGTTCCCTGCCGCGATGGTGATCGTCGAATCCGACCCTACGGTATAAGCATTCGCCACCGGGCGTACCGTGATCGTTGTCGCCGCGCTCGATGGGTGTGTCAGCGTCGCGCTCACCGTGCTCACGCCGCCGTTCTCCGAGATTGACGCGGGCGACAGCATTAGTGTCACGTTCGGCGCGGCGTCATCGTCTGTGATCGTCAAATCCATGCCGGTCACACTGCCTGCGCCTTGGTCGTTGTTCGCCACAACAGACACGGTCACATCGTTGTTGGGCGCATCGGTCGCGTTGTCCACGGCCGTGATCTCTACTGTGTCCGACGCGTTCGCCGTGTTCCCTGCCGCGATGGTGATCGTCGAATCCGACCCCACCGTGTAAGCACCCGCCACCGGACGCACTGTGATCGTCGTTGCCGCGCTCGACGCATGCGACAGCGTCGCCGTGATCGTCGAAACACCGCCGGTCTCTGCAATCGACGCGGGCGACAGCGTCAGTGCCACATCCGGCGCGGCCTCATCGTCTGTGATCGTCAGGGTCACGGCAGACGATAGCGACGCCCCATTGCCACCCGTCACCGTTGCAGACACGGTCACGCGCTTGTCCGGTGCATCGGTCGTGTCGTTCACCGAGGTGATCGTCACGGCGCCCGTGCTCGTCGTCACATTCGCCGCGAAGGTCAGCGTGGTCTCGGTCGATAGCGTAAAATCGCCCGCAACCGCAGGGGCCACCGCGGTCGCTGAAACCGTGACCGTCGTCGCCATGTTTGTGATGCGATCCAGCGTCGCCGTGATCGTGGAAACCTGGGCATTCTCCGTAATCGACGAAGGAGTCAAAACCAACGTCACGTTCGGCACGTCGTCATCGGTAAGCGTCAGCGTCACATCAGTGACCGATCCCGTGCCTACGCTGTTGGTTAGCGTACTCGACACGGTCACCGTCTTGTTCCCCGTAGCATCGGCGTTATTCACCCCTGTGATCGTCACGGTGCCCGTGCTCATCGTTTGCCCCGCCGCGACGGTCAGCGTGGCCGGCGTACTTATCGTGTAGTCGGTCATAACCGCAGGTGACACAGGTGCCACTGTCACCGTAATCGTCGTCGGATCGCTCGACGTGTGAGACAGCCTCGCTGTCACGGTCGAGACACCGCCGTTCTCTGTAATCGACGCAGGCGACAAAACCATCGTCACGTCCGGCGCAGCGTCGTCGTCTGTCAGCGTCAAAGCCGCCCCGGTCACACTGCCCGCGCCTTGGGCGTTGCGCGACACACCGGACACGGTCACGTCGCGATTAGGCGCGTCTTGGGTATTGTTCACCGCTGTGATGACCACCGTGTCCGACGCGTTAATCGTGTCCCCGGCCGCGATGGTGATCGTCGTATCCGCCCCCACCGTGTAAGCACCCGCCACAGGACGCACCGTGATCGTCGTCGCCGTGCTCGATGGACGCGAGAGCGACGCCGTGACCGTCGAAACCGCGCCGTTCTCCGAAATCGACGCCGGTGACGCCGCCAACGTCGCTGTCGGTGCAGGGTCGTCGTCTGTGATCGTTAAAGTCGCCTCGGTCACACTGCCCGCGCCTTGGGCGTTGCCCGCCACAACGGACATGTCCACGTCGCGATTAGGCGCGTCTTGGGTATTGTCCACCGCTGTGATGACCACCGTATCCGACACGTTCGCAGTGCTCCCGGCCGGTATGGTGATCGTCGAATCCGCCGCCACCGTGTAAGCCCCCGCCACAGGGCGCACCGTGATCGTCGTCGCCGCGCTCGATGGGTATGCCAGCGTCGCGGTCACAGTGCTCATCCCGCCGTTTTCCGAGATCGACGAGGGCGTCAGTGCCAACGTCACGACCGCGGGTTGGAGCTGAAATTGCACGGTGGTGTCCAGGCCGGCATACTTCAAGACCGGATACTGATCCATCGCGCCAAAGGTCCACGGATCGTCGTTGCCGGGTTGTCCGTCTATGTTGGCGTTCCAACCGTAGTAGGTGTCGTTGCTGGTGGCACCGTAGGTGGTGGGGCTCTGAAGATCGCTGGTCGTCTTGCCCGCCGCGCCGCTACCGCCGAGGCTGGTTGTGCGCCCGCTGGTTTGGGTATCCCAGTAGCTGCCGCTAACCGTGCCTGTGCCGGCATTCGACTCGCCCAACAGCCCGCCGATAGATGTCATCGACCCGCTGGAGAGGCTGACCGCGCCGGTGGAGTAGGAGTTTGTTATGGAGCCGGCGGCGGCTTTTGAGCCTACCAATCCGCCGAGCCTCTCAGTTGCGCTGACGGATGCGAGGGAGTAGCTTGTGGAAATGGAGCCTCCGGTCCAGCCGACCAGACCGCCGACGACATTGTCGCCCGTCATGCGACCGGTGGTGTAGCAGGCGACGATTTCGCCGCGATTGCCGCCGACCAGAATGCCACTAAAGTCGTCTGCCGTAACATCGGCGTCGGTTACGCCCAGTGACTCGATGCGGGAGTTGGTGCCGGTGCCGCCGAACAGTGCTTGGTAGCTAACGGTGTTGCGGCTGATGAACAGGTTTTGGACGGTGTAGCCGTTGCCTTTGAAATCGCCTGTGTATCGTAACGCTGGGCTGGCGTCGGAGCCGATGGGCATCCAGCCTTGGCCGCTATTCCAGTAGGTGGCGTCTGCTTGGGTGATTGCGCCATCGTTGTTCTCGTCAAAGTCCAGGTTGGCGAGCAGTTCGTAGCCAGTGCAACCGCTGGAAGGGCAACCCTTGCTCGCTGACAAGTTCCCGTTGGGAAAGGCGGCGTTGTAGGCGGTCGTATCGGCGGTCGTGGCACTTGAGTCTATGGCACCATCGCCATTGATATCCCAGCGCATGGCATGCAGTTGGGCCAAGGACGAGACCTCGAGGAGGCCATCGCTATCCGTGTCGTAATTCACGGGTTGGGCAGCGTACTGCGCCGTGGTGTCCAGGCCGGCAAACGTCAAGACCGGATACTGCTTTGTCGTGCCAAAGGTCCAGGGATCATCATCGTTGGTCCCCGAAGCATCTATGGTCAGATCGTCCCAGTTGGCATAGATGCCGCTCGCAGACGTGATCGATTGTAAGTCGGAGGTCAGCTTGCCCTCCGGCGCAACCGTATCGCTATCATCGACAATGCCGCTTGTTTGCGTGTCCCAGTAGCTATCGGTCACTGTACCAGCCGAACTGCCCACCAACCCGCCTTTCGTGCCGGCACCCGTGACTGCGCCCGTCGCGTAACTGGCGGTCACGCCACCGCCGCTCGCGATTTGACCCACCAACCCGCCGGCCACCGCGTTGCTGTGTCCCGCGAACACAGAGCCCAGCGCGTAAGACGCCACCACCTCGGTCTGATCGGTCAGCCAACCCACCAAACCGCCGGCCAATCCGTCACTCGTCACATGTGCAGGAACCCGCACAGAGACGAGCGCGTAGCTGCTCACAATGCGATTAGTGCCCGAAGTGCGATAAGACCGACCAACCAAACCACCCACACCCCACCGCGACCCCGAAACGCGACCCGTCACATAACACGACGAGATGGTGCCCCCACCACCTTGATTACCGGTCAGACCACCCACGCGGTCAGCACCGGTCACATTCACATTCAACAACCCCAACCCCGAAACATCGCCATCAACCGCATGGAACAATCCTGTATTATGCCGAGACCCCCGGTTGATGTACAAGTGGGAGATCGTCTTGTTGTTGCCTTTGAACGTGCCGCCGTAAGGCCCCACAGGGTCCCAGCCGGCACCGCCATTCCAGTAGGTGGCGTCTGCTTGGGTGATCGCGCCGTCGTTGTTCTCGTCAAAGTCCAAGTTGTTGAGCAGTTCGTAGCCAGTGCAACCTGTGGAAGGACACCCCTTGCTCGCTGACAAGTTCCCGTTGGGAAAGGCGGCGTTGTAGGTCATGGCATCACTATCGGCGACGACCCCATCGCCATTGAGATCCCAGCGCATGGCATGCAGTTGGGCCAAGGTCGAGACCTCGAGGAGGCCATCGCTATCCGTGTCGTAATTCACGGGTTGGGCAGCGTACTGCGCCGTGGTGTCCAGGCCGGCAAACTTCAAGACCGGATACTGATTCGTCGTGCCAAAGGTCCAGGGATCATCATTGTTGGCCCCCGAAGCATCTATGGTCAGATCGTCCCAGTTGGCATAGATGCCGCTCGCAGACGTGACCGATTGTAAGTCGGCAGTCAGCTTGCCCTCCGGCGCAACAGTATCGCTATCATCGGCAATGTCGCTTGTTTGCGTGTCCCAGTAGCTATCGGTCACTGTACCTGAGTTTTCCGCCAGCCCATGCTTGTGCAGGCAGGCCCCCGTCACTGATCCCAGCGAGTAGCTCGACGCGATCGTCGCACCCGAACCATTGGCACCTACCAACCCTCCGCCAGTGCCCCACGGCCCCGACTGATTGCACACCACAGACGCCGTGGCGTAACTCGCCACGATGTACGACCCCCTCTGAGCGGCGCCCACCAACCCGCCGACATTGGTGTTCGCCTTGACCGACCCCGTGACGTAACTCGCCGCGATCCGACCCTTGTTCAGACCCACCAGCGCGCCCACCGTGCCCTGACCCGTATTGATCACCGCGTTGACCAACCCCAAAGAGCGGATGTGGGCAGTGGTATCCGTACTTGCGAAAAATCCCGAATAGTTGACGTAGCGGTTGATGTACAGGTGGGAGATCGTCTTGCCGTTGCCCTCAAATGTGGCGGTGTACGGGGCGGTGTTGCTACTGCCGATGGGTGCCCAGCCGGCGCCGCCATTCCAGTAGGTGGTGTCTGCTTGGGTGATTGCGCCGTCGTTGTTCTCGTCAAAATCCAAGTTGTTGAGCAACTCGTAGCCAGTGCAGGTCCCGGACGGGCAACCCATCCGGCCGGTATTGCTGGTGTTGCGGAGGGGAAAGGCGGCGCCATAATCGGCGTGGGTAGCGTCGCCATTGCCGTTGAGGTCGTGGCGAATGGCGTTGAGTTGCGCCAAGGTGGTGATGTCAATCAGGCGGTCGTTGTCCATGTCGTAGTCGGTGGCCGGTCGGCCCTGGGCAACCAGGGAATGACCGCCGTACTTCAGCACCGGATACTGCGATGACGTTCCGAAGTCCCAGGGATCGTCGTTGCCGGCGTTGCCATCTATGTTGGCGTTCCATGTGGAGTAGATGCCGGTGTAGCCGGTGGGAGATCGGAGCGCGTCGGTGGTCTGTGCTGTGCCGCCGCCGGGGCTGCTATTCCGGTTGCTGGTTTGGGTATCCCAGTAACTGGCGGAAACGCTACCGCTCAGGGCAAAGCTGCCTATTAGCCCGCCGATGTTGCTTCCTGTGCCGCTGACGTTGCCGGTGGAGTAGGAGTTTGTTACAGAGGTACTGTTGCCATACCGAAATCCCAACAGACCGCCGTTTTCGCGATTTCCGCTGACGGATGCAGTGGAGTAGCTAGTGGAGATAGTTCCGTCTATGTATCCTACCAGACCACCGGTAGAAGTACCGGTGCCGGTGACCGAGCCAGTAGTGTAACAGGCGACGACTGTGCCTCCATTCTCACCGGCGCCTATCAGAATGCCGGTATAGTTTTTCCCCGTTACATTGGCGTTAGTTACGCCTAGGGTTTCTACCCTGTAGCCGGATCCAGTATAGCCGAACAGCCCTATGTGCTCGGTGTTGGACCGGTTGATGAACAGGTTGTTTATGGTGTATCCGTTGCCCTTGAAATTGCCTGTGTATCTGTTGGCGCTTGTGCCGATGGGTAGCCAGCCGGCGCCGTTGTTCCAATAGGTGGCGTCTGCTGAGGTGATTGAGTTGTCGTTGTTCTCGTCAAAGTCCAAGTTGTTGAGCAGTTCGTAGCCATTACAGCCGGCGGACGGACACCCCATGCCCGAGGCGGGGTTACTGAAGGCGGTGAAATAGTTTGTAGAGTCGGTGCTCGACACAACACCATCGCCATTGAGATCCCAACGAATGGCATTCAGTTGCGCCAAGGAGGTGATGTCAATCAGGCGGTCGTTGTCCATGTCGTAGTCGGTTTGGGCAAAAGCAGGCCCCGATGCCACCAGCATGCCCAGCGCGACCAGGGCCAACAAGTGAGCGTAGCGGGGCATCATTTTGTCCCCCTCTCCGAGGGGGGGGGGGGGGGGGGGTACACTGTACTGATCATCCTAACGGACTGTTTTGCAATGAAATAGGACCGCACTCCAAGACGGGAATGGGCACCATGAACGCCCGTTTTCGCAGGAGAACGGTGGCCTCTAAACAGGTTTGAACAACGTCGAAAAATGGCGGGAATCATCTGAAGTCTCCTTTGCAAAAGCTGTCGCGCAGACCGGGCACGGCCTTTCCTCCGCGCTCAAAATCGAAATAGCGAATGGGTAAAAAATTAAAAATTACGCTATTATTTGTCAAGTGGTAAAATGACGATGGGAATTGGGACCTACCCCCTGGCCCCCTTCCTGCGAGGAAGGGGGAATGGCGAGAGGTTGTGCGAGGGGATTGATAAGGGATTTTTAATCGCTTTATGCCCTCGCACAACGCCATCAGAGTAGCCATTGATATAAGCCATCAAAGGAACTTTACTCCCCTTTCCTTGTAGGAAAGGGGCCGGGGGATAGGTCACAAACGCCATCAAAGCAGCTAGGGATACAAACCTTTAAGAAAGCCATGCGCTCCCCCTTTCCTCGTAGGCACAGGCGTAGCCTACAATGAGCGAAGCGAATAACGGGGCCGGGGGATAGGTCCCCTCGCGCAACGCCATCAAAGGACCAAACGCCTTAAATGAGCAAGCAACACAATACATTTGCTAATCTGTGCGTAACGTCAGAAAAAAATGAAATGTCAACACGATCAAAAAATATCCCAAATGTCAACACAACCTACTGACTACTGATTTTGATATTGAACGGGCAAAAAGGTTGGCGTCCGAATTGTGAGGAGGTTGCAATGGCGAAAACGAAAACAGTTCCTATTGATCCTTTGATGGGTTTGGGTACGGCGGAAACGCTTGTTCAGTATATTGATATTTTGTTAGAAGGGATGAATGCAGGTGGAGATTATGTAGGTGAAAGGTGGTTTATTGAAAGCATGGTGAATGAAGATATTGTAGATGCGATGAAAAGGTATGGTATCGCTGTTGCGGAGGATGGAGAGGCAGAAATGGGCATTGAAAACTCTGTTTGCCAAATCCGTTCCAATCCTCGATAATAGAAAGCACTTGGTCGCACCATCTCTTTACGGGATTCTCCCATGACCCCCAAATCCTCACTCCTCCCGCGCATTTCCGTATTGCGGCCCGTGTCCATTACCATGTGCCTCATCGCGTTGCTCGTGCTGGGGGCCGTGGCGTATTGGCGCGTGCCCGTCAAACTGATGCCCAAAGGGTTGGAACGGCCCATCTTGAGCGTGCGCGTGGGGTTTCGCAATGCCACGCCGCAAGAGACCGAGCAGCTGATCACCCTGCCCTTGGAAGAAACGCTCCGCACGGTCAAGGGCATCGCGAGCCTGCGGAGTTACAGCGAATCGAACGGGGCGCGGGCGATCATCGAATTTCGCCAATACACCGACATGGTCGCGGCTTACAATCAGGTCTCGGACCGCCTCGAACACCTCAAACCCCACCTGCCCGAAGAAGCGCGGGACGACGTGCGGGTTCGCAAATACGATGATGATTCGTGGGAAGTCATGTGGGTGGCGATGGCGATAGACTCCACCATCACGGACCAGTTTCGGTTTATCGAAACGCACATCCAGCGGCCCTTAGAGCGCGTGGATGGCGTGGGTCAGATCGGCTTTTTCGGCGTGCAACGAAAAGAAGTGATGGTGGAAGTGGATCGAGAGCGCATGCGCGCGCGCGGCGTGCGGATCGGCGAAATCGTCTCGACCCTCAAAAACGACAATTTCGCACTCGCCGGGGGGTACGTGCGCGAGGGCGAAAAGAAATTTTACGTGCGCTCGCTGGCGCGCTACACCGCACTGCGAGAAATCGAGGATATCCAAATCCTGTCCCGAGCGGGCAAGGTGCGCCTGGGCGAAGTGGCGCGGGTCGTGTACGACGTGCCCGAAATGTCGTGGATTCAGCGCATCGACGGCAAGCCCGGCATCAGCTTTGGCATCAAACAAGAATCGGGCGCGAACGTCGTGGAGATCACGGACCGGGTAGAGGCCAAGCTGCGCGAACTCGAGCGAGACCCGCGCTTGGCCGGGCGCGTGTCGTTTCGCGTGATCTTCAACCAGGGATTTTTCATCAAAGAATCCATCCGCAACCTGCGAGAAACCGGGCTTTGGGGCGGGTTGTTCGCCGCGCTGGTGCTGTTGTTCTACTTGAGAACCTTCCGCATGACGGGCATCATCACCCTGGCCATTCCCCTGTGCGTGATGATCACCATGACCGCGCTGTACTTCATCGGCTGGTCCCTCAATGTCGTGACCATGATGGGCCTCATGGTCGGCGTGGGCTTGGTGGTCGATAATGCCATCGTCATTTTGGAAAACATCTACCGCAGGCGCGGCAATGGCGATACCCCCAAAGACGCCGCGATCTGGGGCGCGAGCGAAGTGGGGCTGGCGATCACCATGGCGACGTTGACGACGGTGGTGGTGTTTTTGCCGATGATGTTGTTCAGCGGCAATATGTTCATGAACTTTTACATGACGCGCATGGGGGTGCCGGTTTGCATCGCGCTAGTCGGCTCGCTGTTCGTGGCCCTGTTGTTCATCCCGTTGGCGTCCGTGCAAGTGGGCAAGGGGCAGGTGCGCCCAGATCCCAAGTCTATCGCCATGGTGCGAGGGGGGTATGCGCGCATGTTGGCATGGACATTAAACCACCGGCGGGACGCGGTCTTGATCGCGCTCGCACTGACGGCGACGATGTGGATGTACCCCGAATTTCAGCCCAATCCCCTGGCGAATCTCAAGCGCGCGGACCGCGGGGGCGGCAAGGTGAACGATTTGAGCGTGCGCTTAAAAATGCCGCGCCACTTTACGTTGGAAGAAACCGCGCGCATCGTGACCGAAGTCGAGCACTTCTTAGAGGAGAAGCGCGCGGAATACGGCTATGAAATCCTGCGCGTGTACTACCGCCCCGGCTTTGGGTATTTGCGGATGTACATGCCCCTCAAAAGCGAGGACCCGTGGTGGTTCATCGCGTACAAAAACGCACGCAAAGCACTCGGCATCCCCCTTGATGGGCCAATGGAACGGCAAGAGATGGTCGCGGATATCGGCGAGCACACGCCGAAATACGTGGGCGTGTGGCACTCCTTGGCGCGGTACGGCGATGGCATCAGCGGCGAGTCGTCCGTATCGGTCTATCTGGAAGGCGAGGACACCGAGGTGCTGATCGGGCTCGTGGATGAGGTGACGTGGCGCCTGCAACAAATCCCGTCGATCGTCAGCATCGACACGGATTTGGAACGGGCCGATGACGAGGTGCGAGTCGCAGTTGATCGAGAACGGTCGAACCGCATGGGCGTTTCTGCACGGGATATTGGACGCTATATCGCCTACGGCTTGCAAGGCGTCTCGCTGCCCCGGTTTCAATCCGAAGATGGCGAAGTCAGGGTGCGCCTGTACTTGGAGCGGGCGGATAGGCAAAATCTGAATCAGTTACGCAATTTCGCGTTTTCGACCGACGAAGGCGCGGAAGTGGCCCTGGGCGAGATCGCTTCCTTTGAGGTCTCGCGTGGCACCGGGCGCATCGCCCGGTACGATGGCAGGGTCAAGTTGCGGATTCGGACCTATACGATGGAATCTGGCAGGAGGTTGTACGAGGCGATAGACAAAATGATGGACGGGATCGAGTTGCCGCGCGGGTATTCGTGGCACAAAGGCGAGCGATTCAAGCAACTTCAAGAGACCGAGACCTCTGGGCAAATCGGCATGGTGATGGCGGTGACGAGCGTGTTTTTGCTGATGGGCGTTTTGTTCGAGTCGTTCGTCTTGCCGTTTTCCGTGCTCTTCTCCATCCCGTTTTCCTTTTTGGGCGTGTACTGGACCTTGTATTTGACAGATACGCCCATGGATACGATGGCGTTTATCGGGGTGATCGTGCTGATCGGCGTGGTGGTGAACAACGCGATTGTGCTGGTGGATATGATCAACCGCCTGCGCGCCGATGGCAGGGCGCGCTTCGACGCGATTTTGGAGGCGGGCCGCAATCGCTTCCGCCCCATTTTGATGACGACCTTTACGACCGTGTTTGGCTTGTTGCCCATGGCCGTGGGCGGTAGCAATGTGATGGGCGTGCCCTACGCGCCGCTTGGGCGCACG
This sequence comes from Candidatus Latescibacterota bacterium, assembly GCA_965204745.1. Lineage (GTDB taxonomy): Bacteria > Latescibacterota > UBA2968 > UBA2968 > UBA2968 > VXRD01. The sequence goes on along the minus strand of OZ242010.1, from coordinate 4,120,869 downwards.
ATGATGGGCGGGCTTTTGGCATCGACATTTCTGACCCTGCTCGTCGTACCCCTGTTCTACACCTTGCTCGACGATCTGCGCTTGGCCCTCCGCCGCCTGAGTGCAGGGGTCTTTGCCCGCCGCGATGTGGCTTATGACGTCGCCGATGACGATTAGGAAAATGGGTATGAAGATGAGCAATGACCAAATCAAGCTGTTGGCAGATACGGCAAAAGGCATCGGCATCGCGTGGATTGTCGGGGGGATTATCGCACCCATCTTGCGGGCCGAGACCCCATTTCCGTATGTTGTCATGGTTGCCACGGGCATCGGGATAGGCGCGTTGTGCATTTTGATTGCACAAGGAGATAGCGGCTTGGAAATAAATTGCTGACACTTGTTCACAAAAGCCGTAAGTTGCTATGCCTTATGTAAATACTCGCAAAGCGGTTGCTTTGCTCGGTGTTCATCCGAATACGTTGCGTAAGTGGGCGAATGACGGTCGGATTGAGCATATTCGCAGTCCAGGCGGAAGGAGACTTTACGATGTCAATGCGTTCTTGCGGGAAGAAGTTGGCGTTGAATTTGTGCTCTATGCACGGGTCAGTCGTTATGCCCAAAAAGACGACTTGCGCGGGCAAGTTGCGCTCCTTCAATCCGGTTATCCCAGCGCAGAGGTCGTCAAAGACATTGACGGAGGCCTCAACGAAAAGCGGAAGGGCCTTGTCGCCCTACTGGAACGCTTACACAGCGGAGAAAAGTTGCGAATTGTGGTTGCCCACCAAGACCGCCTTGCACGGTTTGGCTTTGAACTTGTTGACTGGCTGGCAAAGCAAAACGGGGGCGCGGTCGTGGTTCTCGACGCGTCAAAGTGTCGTCCAGAACAAGAACTCACACAGGATATTTTATCCCTTCTGGATACGTTCTCTTGCAGGCTGTCCGGCCTCCGCAAGTAGCGTGACAAAATCAAGGAAGATAAGAATCTATCCGAACGCTGATCAGCGCGCAAAGTTCAGGCATTGGATGGTCGCTACCCGCTGGTGGTATAACGAGGCTGTGTCGTTGTACCGTGCGGGATTTTCTTTGTCTGAATACGATATGCGACGTGTTGTCCGTGCGGTGAGTCCTTTCTGGTTTGCCGATGTGCCGAGCAAGATTCTTTGCGGTGCGATAGCCGATGCTTACCAGGCAAACCAGGCGGTCTGGCGTAAGCGTAAAGCATTCAAGAAGCAAGGGATAAAGCGGAAAGTGCTCTTGCAGTTCCGTAGTCGTAAAGCCCCTATCCAGTCCTTGTATTTGTGCCATGTGGCTTGGAATAAGGCATTGACGACATTTTATCCTCTTAGCCTTGGCAATGTGCGTTTGTCTGAGCCATTGTCAGTTGTTCCGAAGGATGGCCGTTTGGTCAGTTACAATGGCCGGTACTCTGTGACCGTGCCTCATTCAAGTCCACGGCACGTAGCCGAGAACCAAGGGCGTGTCGTGGCGCTTGATCCTGGTATTCGCAGTTTCTTGACGTTCTTTTCTGAAACAGATTGCGGTAAGATTGGCGAGGGTGATTTTGGTCGTATTCAGCGTTTGTGTATTCATCTTGACGGGTTGATCGGTCGCATGACAAAGGCCATCGGCTTTCGCCAGGTGCGTTTGAAGCGTGCCTGCCATCGCATGCGGTGGCGCATCCGAGACTTGATCGATGAACTGCACAAACAGACTGCGCGCTGGCTGGTGGACAACTACGATGTGATTCTTCTGCCCACGTTTGAGACGACCGAGATGGTTGTGCGCGGTAAGCGTTGCCTTCGCCGTAAGTCTGTCCGCTCAATGTTGACTTTTGCCCATTATCGCTTCAAGCAGTTTCTCAAGCACAAGGCGTTTGAAACTGGCAAGTTGGTCTTGGATGTGAACGAGGCTTACACATCCAAGACAGTCAGTTGGACAGGTGAGATTGTAAAAAACTTGGGCGGAGCGAAAGTCATTCGTAGCAGAAAAGATGGTCAAGTCATGGATCGAGATATCAACGGCGCACGGGGTATTTTTCTCCGTGCTTTGGTGGATACACCCAAGTTGCGGAACTGTTTGGATGCAACTTGCACTGGTTGAACACTTATTGATTTGCTCACGCTGTTAATAAGGGTCAACAGAAAGGTATCAGGATGAGTAATGGAAGCAGTCATGACACTCATCGGCATGGTCATTACAACAGGGGCGTTCTTCCTGATATACTTGTCGCTGAGGCGGCAGGCGAAAAAAAACGCCCATGAAAAAACGATTTGGCCCGCTGTGAATTGCGCGTACTCGCCATCCGTGAATCTCGTTCCCGATGAGCGAGAACGAAAAAAAATTGAGACGCTAAATCGTTGGCTCGTTCTCGATGTTCCCGAAGCGAGTTCATTGAGCCGCGAAGCGTTGACTTGCTTGCTGGAAGGCGCGGCAATGCGGATGAACGAGCCCTTCCTGCCCGCGGCCTGTGGCAGAACAGAGATTGCAACGCGAAACGTCGAGAAGTTCAAAAAACGAGCACTCGGGACCGTGCCGGAAGACTTGCAAGGGCGGATCAAGTTCATGGATTCGGGCCAACTCGTACCTAACGATCAACAGGGGACTTTCACGAGGCTTACGGACCTCGTTGCCGAGACGCGGAAACGAGATGCACGCAGGCGCGACAAACTGATGGGGCACATGGACGAGATGCACCTCGACGCGGACGAGCAAAAAATTTTGCTGAAAGCCGCGGGCTTGGCTTAGGTAAAAAATCGCGATTGTGGCGGCTTGGGGGCACCACTTTTTTTGGGAGCGAATGATGCTTGGGAAAGACGAGTCGGGCAATCGTCCGCTGATGGGGATGACGATGGGCGATCCGGGTGGCATAGGGCCCGAGGTGATCTTGAAGGCACTCGGACGCGAGGAGAGCTACCGCGTGTGCAGGCCGCTCGTAATCGGCCATCCCGACATATTAAAACGCGATATGGCAATGGCCGGCGTGCAGTTGGACCTGCGAATGGTGGATCGCCCGGAAAATGGCGCGTTTGAATTTGGATGCGTGGATGTGTGCTGCCCGCTAGAAGTGAATGTGGATCGGATCGTCCTCTGCGAGGTGCGCGCCGAGGCCGGAAAAGCAGCGGCGGAGTGGGTGATTCACGCGGTTGATTTGGCGATAGCAAATCGCATAGATGGCATTGTCACCGCGCCTTTGAACAAGGAAGCGATGAATTTGGCGGGGTACGCGTACGCGGGGCACACGGAATTGTTGGCCGAGCACTCGGGCGCGGGCCGCGCGTATTTGATGCTGGCATCTGACCGCCTGAGCGTGTCGCACGTCACCGGGCATATTCCGTTACACGAGGTACCCGACAGGCTCACGTCCGATCTGATCTGCGACGTGATTCGCCTGACCCGAGACGCGCTGATCGGCTTGGGCGCGTCCGATCCCCGGCTCGCGGTGTGCGGCCTCAATCCACACGCGGGCGAAAATGGCTTGTTTGGCCGCGAGGATGCCGAGATCATCCGCCCCGCAGTTGAACGGGCATTGTACAACGGTTGGCGCGTGGATGGCCCATTGCCCGCGGATACGACTTTTCTCAAGGTCTATAACCGCATCTACGACGGCGTGGTGGCGATGTACCACGACCAAGGCCATGTGCCCGCAAAACTGGTCGCGTTCGACGAGGCCGTGAACATAACCCTCGGCCTGCCCATCGTGCGAACCTCTGTGGATCACGGCACGGCTTACGATATTGCGGGCAAAGGCATCGCCAAAGCCGCGAACATGATGCAGGCGATTCGAGTGGGAAGCAAGTTGGCGATTCAAAAAAGCAACCACATACAGAACACAGCGGACTGACCACTGACCACTTGGGGTGGCTGGGCGGCCCTCTTACGTCTTCCCTCTCCCGTCTCCCCTCTTACCGATTGGAGTTTCTCATGCCGCGAAATGGTTATGGACACATGGTGCTAGACGACTATGTCGCGCAGGTGCGGGCGATCAATGCGGACCGCGCAAAACGCTTGGCGTCCATCCGCACAAAGCGGGAGGCGTTTGCGTACCGGGATGAGGTGCGCGAGGCCATTGACAGAGCGTATCGCCCGTGGCCGCGCAAAACACCGCTGAATGCGCGCGTCGTCGGGGTTGTTGAACGCCGCGATTACCGCATTGAAAAGGTCCTCTTTGAGAGCCGCCCGGGGTGTTTGGTCACGGCGCATCTGTACGTGCCGGCCAAACTCGATGGCCCCGCACCTGGGGTGATCGGCTCATGCGGGCATGCTGCCGAGGGCAAGAACGCGCCGCTTTATCAGGCATTTTGCCAGCGGTTGGCGCGCAATGGCTTTGTCGCGTTGATCTACGATCCCTTCAACCAGGGCGAGCGGGATCAGTACTACGCCCTGCGCGACCGCGAAAGCGTGCGTTCATCCACCCATGCCCACAACATGATGGGCAAGCAACTCGAACTCGTGGGCGAATGGTTTGGCGCGTGGCGCGCCTGGGATGGCATCCGCGCACTCGATTATCTGCTCACCCGTCCCGAAGTCGATCCCGCGCGCGTCGGCCTGACGGGCAACTCGGGCGGCGGGACGATGACGAGTTGGATCTGGCCCGTAGAAGAGCGTTTTACAATGGCCGCGCCCAGTTGTTTTGTCACCACATTTGCCGCCAATTTGGAAAATGAGTTGCCGGCAGATGCCGAACAATATCCGCCGAGGGTCATCGGCGCGGGCTTGGACATGGCCGATTTTTTTGTCGCACGCGCGCCGGCCCCGGTCATCTTGCTCGGGCAAACCCATTGCTATTTTGATCGGCGTGGGCTCAAACGCGCCCACTCGGAAATTCGCCGGTTTTACGACATTATCGGCGCGCCGGGCAATGCGATTGATCTGTTCATCGGCCCGGAAGGCCATGGCTATTCCCATCACAACCAAGAGGCGATGGTGCAATTTTTTGCCATGCACGCGGGCATTGACCGGGTCGTGCGGGTGCAAACCACGGAAACCCTGGACGCAGACGCGCTCGATGTCACGCCAAAAGGCGAGGTGATCCCCGAAGGCGCCGTGCCCATCTACGACCTCATCGCGCAAAGGGCCAATGCCCTTGCCGGCAAGCGCGAGCAGTTGGACGAAGATCGACTCATCGCGTGCGTGCAAACCGCGCTCGGCCTGTCGGTCAACCGCGAAGTGCCGCACCATCGCTGGCTGCGCGGCACGACCGAGGGCGGCACGCGCTTGGCGCGATACGCGATAGAAACCGAGGGCGATATCCGCGCGATCATGCGGAAACGTCCGGCCAATCCGGCGTATTCCCACACCTTGGATGTGGAACGTGAAATCCACTTGTATTTGCCGCATATCTCTGCGGAAGTCGATTTGATCGAAGACCCCTTGGCGCGAAGCCTGAAAGAGCGATATCCGCTGTATGCCCTTGACGTGCGCGGCTTGGGCGAGTCGCTCGCCGATGATGAGCGCGATCTGTTCCATCCCTACGGCAATGACTACATGTGCAATGGGTACGGCCTGATGCTCGGGCAAAGTTTTTTGGGACGCAGGGTTCACGATGTGTTGTCCACGCTGGACTTGCTCGCGGATGAAGGCGCGGAATCCATCCAGCTCTACGGGCGCGGGCAAGGGGCTATCCACGCCCTCTTTGCGGGCTTTCTCCATCCCGCTGTCACCGCAGTCACGCTCAAAAATTATCCCGCGTCCTACCACGCCTGGACGCAAACGCCCCTGGTCAGTTGGCCCGTTGCCAACATCCCTCGGCGCGTGCTCACATCCTTTGACCTGCCCGACCTGATGCGCGCCTTGGACAAAAAACTCACACGCATTCAGCCGTGGGGACCGGATATGTCGGAGGTCTAAGATGAGATGGGATTTTAGCCACAAGAGGCACAAAAACACAAAAGGGGTACAACTGGCGATAGCCAGTTCAAAGGTGAGCAGTGTGTGTAGGGGCGATGCCCCCGTGCTCGGCCGTCCGCCCCGCCGTGTCTGAATCGCGGATTAAACGGATTAGGGGATTACGCGGATTACCCCACACCACACCACCGCCGCTTCATCCTCCCTGCCGCCCGTGCGTGCCCATCCGCTTCACCCTGCCGCCCGTGTCTGAATCGCGGATTAAACGGATTAGAGGATTGCGCGGATTACCCCACACCACCCTACCGCAAGCCCTATCCCCCCGGCCCCCGTTATTCGCTTCGCTCATTGTAGGCTACGCCTGTGCCTACGCGGAAAGGGGGAGCGCATGGCTTTCTTAAAGGTTTGCATCCCTGGCTGTTTTGATGGCTTTGGGCGAATGGATCACGCCATGCAAATCCAAAAACCCTTACACACAATCCCTCGCACAACCTCTCGCCATTCCCCCTTCATCGCAGGACCTATCCCCCCGGCCCCCTTTCCTACAAGGAAAGGGGGAGCGCATGGCTTTCTTGAAGGTTTGTATCCCTGGCTGTTTTGATGGCTTTGGGCGAATGGATCACGCCATGCAAATCCAAAAACCCTTACATACAATCCCTCGCACAACCTCTCGCCATTCCCCCTTCCTCTTAGGAAGGGGGCCAGGGGGTAGGTCCCAATTCCCATCGTCATTTTACCGCTTGACAAACAAGAGTGTGATTCCCTATATTTTTCTCGTTCACCATAGCGATTTTGAACGCAGAGAAAAAGCCGCGCCCGGTCTGCGCGATAGCTTTTGCAAAGGAGACTTCAGATGATTACCGCCATTTTCAGCCGCTGTTTGAACCTCATTTGGTCCTATGTTTCCACCGCGAAAACTGGCGTTCATGACGCCCATCCCCGTCTTGGAGCGCGGTTCTATTTTATTGCAAAACAGTCTGTTAGGATGATCAGTACAGTGTACCCCCCCCCCCCCCCCCCCCTCGGAGGGAGACTAAAATGGTGCTCTTTACTTTTCGTTTTCTGTCCCTTCCAACCTGGATCGCCGTGTTGGTCATGCCCTTGCTGATCGCCCCCGCGACAGCGCAGACGACGCCCTCGAATACCGATACGACCCTCAGCGCGCTGACCCTCGCGCCGGGCACCCTGCTTTCCACATTTGCATCCGATAAAACCACCTACGCATTTGCCGTTCAATCCGGCGCGACAGAGATCACCGTGACCGCGACCCCAACCAATTCGGGGGCAACTGTCGCCATCACGCCGGCCGATGCCAACCCGGCCAGCGGCCACCAAGTCGACGTGTCCACCCCGCCGGTCAGCATTCGCATCGTGGTTTCCCCCGCTATGGGAACGACCACGCTGACCTATACGGTCTCTGCCGGCAATTTTACCGACTACGACACCGACGGCGACAACCTCATTGAACTCGGTGCTGGGCAAACCGGGCTGGCGCAACTCAATGCCATGCGCTGGGACCTCAATGCCGATGGTGCCATAGACGCAAGTGCCACGTCCAGCGATACGACCGCCTACAATGCCGCCTTCTCCAACCGGCCGCCGGGGATGGGTTGCGAGACCACCTGTATCGGCTACGAACTGATGGCGAACCTAAACTTTGACGAGAACAGCGACAACGAAATCACCTCAGCAGACGCCACCTACTGGAACAGCGGCGCAGGCTGGGCGCCCATCGGCAGCAGTGCGACGAAATACACCGGCACCTTCCACGGCAACGACTATACCATCTCCAACCTGTTTATCGACCGCTCTGCCGCCAGCAAAACCGGGCTGTTCGGCTATGCCGAGGGCAACACGATCCGCAATTTGAGCCTGGTGAACGCCAATGTGACCGGCAATGCTGAAACCGCAGTCCTTGTTGGCGAAGGCAACAATCTACAGCTCATGCACATCCGCGTCACCGGACGGGTCAGCGGGTTTGCACGAAGCGCCGGCTTGGTGGGCAGGCTGGCGCACGGCAACTCGACCATTACCGCCTGTCGTTCCGAGGTGGACGTCACTGGGTCTAATCTAAGCACCGGCGGCTTGGTGGGCTGGAGTGACGGCACGATAATCGCTAGCTATGCTACCGGCGCAGTCAGCGGCAATGCTTACGTCGGCGGCCTGGTGGGCTTCCACGGCAACACCGGCAACCCAAAGGCCGTCATACGCGCCAGCTATGCCACCGGCGTAGTCAGAGGCAACAATACCACCGGTGGCCTGGTCGGTGCCAACTTCTATTCCAGCACGATAACCGGTAGCTATGCCATCGGCCCGGTCAGTGCTAATTCACATGTTGGTGGCTTGGTCGGTACCAACAATAATTCATCAATTACCCACAGCTACTACGATAGAACCACCACCAGACGTAGCGACACCGGACGCGGTGCTCCCCAGACCACCGCCGCGCTCCAAGGCCCCACGGGTTATACCGGCATCTACATGACGAATTGGGACCTGAACTTGGACGGGCAACCGGGCGGCGATGATCCGTGGACCTTTGGCAAGACAGATCAGTATCCCGTGTTGAAGTATGCCGGCATGGACACCACCGTGCAGTATAACTTGCAACCGCCGAGCATTCCGACAAGTGTGACCATGACGATAATAGCGGACACCTTGGACGTGCGGTGGCGTGGGGTGAGTGGTGCGACGGGGTACAAGGTGCAGTGGAAATCCGGCACGCAGAGCTACGATACCGACTCGCGTGAGGCCACCACCACGGGGACGCGCCACAAGATTCCCAACTTGACGTTTGGGACGACCTACACAGTGCGTGTCATTGCCACCAAAACCGGTGTGCGCGATGGCACACCCTCAGAGCAATCCATCTTTATCGCGTCCACGCTGGACAATCCGACTGTGATGGCGAGTGCGAAGGTGGACACGCTGACCGTGACTTGGAACGCCGTGGACCATGCCACCGGGTATAAGGTACAGTGGAAATCCGGGTCAGCGACTTATCCCAACGCCGATCTGGCGTTGGCCACGCGCGGGCAAGCCACTATCGCTGGCGGGAGCACCACGACCTACAAAATCTCCAATGTGACCGCAGGGACGACCTACACGATTCGCGTCATCGCCACGAATACCAATGTCAATATACCCGACAGTGACCCTTCGGAGGAAGTCATGGTGACTGCGGCGACAAACAAGCCCACCAATGTGCGCGTGACGCCGGGGCATCTCCAACTCCTTGTGCGTTGGACCGAGGCAACCGGCGCGACGGGCTACAAGATACAGTGGAAGTCCGGGCAACAGGCATACAACACCTCTTCTCGCCAGGAGACGGTCTCTATGGGAAGCACCACGACCTACACGATAGAGAACCTGACTTTTGGCACGACCTACACGATGCGCGTCACTGCTACCCTGTCAGGTGGGGCCGATAGCACGCCCTCGGACGAGGTCATGGGCACGCCCCAAGGGATCGATTACGATGGCGATGGCAATGGCCTCATCGATATTGAGACGCTGGCGCAACTCAATGCCATCCGCTGGGATCTCAACGGCGATGGTGCCATAGACGCAAGTGCCTCAACCAGCGATACGACCGCCTACAACGCCGCCTTTCCCAACCGCGACATCACCAGCAATGTCCGGATGGGTTGTCCTTCCGGAACCTGTACCGGCTACGAACTGCTCAACAACCTCAACTTTGACGAGAATGGCGACGGCGAAATCACCTCAGCAGACGCCACCTACTGGAACAACGGCGACGGCTGGCTACCCATCGGCACAAACGCCGCCAGATACACCGGCGATTTCAAGGGCAACGGCTACACTATCGACAACCTGACCATCAACCGCCCCGCCGTCGTTGAAGTGGGATTATTCGGCAATGCCGACACCGCCTCCCGCATCGAGTCCGTCGGCGTAACCAACGCCAGTGTTGCGGGAGGCGAATATGCCGCCGCTCTGGTCGGCGCCCTGCGCGGCACAGTCGTCGCCTGCTACTCCACCGGCAGCGTTTCGGCGACGACTAGGACCGCCGGCGGGCTGGTCGGCTGGACGCCCAACGCGATTACCTCAAGCTACTCCACCGCATCCGTCAGCGGCCCTGAGCACGTCGGCGGACTGCTGGGAGCAAGCCAAGGCGGCACCGTAACGAACTCCTACTCCATCGGCATGGTTACCGGCACCGGCAGTTCTCCACTCATCGGCGGGTTGATAGGCTCCGGCACGGGCGGCACCGCAAGCTACTGGGACACCCAAACCAGCGGCTGTACATCCGGCGGTAGCAACGGTTGCACAACCAGCGCCGGCGGTAGCGGCGTTACCGGGCAGACGACCAGCGCGCTCCAATCCCCCACCGGCTACACCCTCATCTTCTCCACTTGGAACGCCAACCTCGACGGACAACCCGGCAACGACGAGCCGTGGACCTTTGGCAAGACAGATCAATATCCCGTGTTGAAATATGCCGGCATGGACACCACCGTGCAGTATAACTTGCAACCGCCGGGCATTCCGACCAGTGTGACCGTAACGCCAAAAGTGGACACCTTGGATGTGCGTTGGCGTGCGTCGAGTTATGCGACGGGGTACAAGGTGCAGTGGAAATCCGGCATGCAGAGCTACGCCGCCTCGCGTGAGGGGATCGTCACGGGGACGCGCTACAAGATCCCCAACTTGCTCGGCGAGACGACCTACACAGTGCGTGTCATTGCCACCAAGACCGGTGCGAACGATAGCACACCCTCGGCAGAGCAGACCGGCGTTCTCGCCTTGCTGGGCAGTCCGACTGTGATGGTGGCGTCGAAGGTGGACACGCTGACCGTGACTTGGAATGCGGTGAACGGGGCGACCGGCTACAAAGTGCAGTGGAAATCCGGGGCAACGACTTATCCCACCTCCGATTCTCAGGCCGCCACGCACGGGCAAGCCACAATCTCTGACGGGCGCACCACGACCTACAAAATTTCTGGGCTGACCGCAGGGACGACCTACACGATTCGCGTCATCGCCACGAGTACCAATATCAATTTAGCCGACAGTGCCCCCTCGGAGGAAGTCATGGTGACCTCGGCGACAACCAAACCCACCAATGTGCGCGTGACGCCGGGGCCGGTCCAACTCATTGTGCGTTGGACCGAGGCAACCGGCGCGACGGGCTACAAGGTGCAGTGGAGGTCCGGACAACAGACCTACAACACATCTGATCGCCAGGAGACGGTTTCTGGGATGAGCACCACGACCTACACGATAGAGAACCTGACTTTTGGCACGACCTACACGGTGCGCGTCACTGCTACCCTGTCAGGTGGGGGCGATAGCACGCCCTCGGACGAGGTCATGGGCACGCCCCAAGGGATCGATTACGATGGCGATGGCAATGGCCTCATCGACATTAAGACGCTGGCGCAACTCAATGCCATCCGCTGGGATCTCAACGGCGATGGGATCGTCGCCGATAGTGATATCACGAACTACAACGCCGCCTTTCCCAACCGCGACACCACCAGCAACGTCCGGATGGGTTGTCCTTCCGGGACATGCACCGGCTACGAACTGCTCAACAACCTAAATTTCGACACCGACGGGAGCGGGAGCGTAACCTCTGCCGACACCTACCCCAACTGGTCGCCCATCGGAGGCACCTACTCAACCACGTTCAAGGGCAATAACAAGACCATCTCCAACCTGCACATCAACCGTGGTCAGGATGATGTTGGGCTGTTCGGCCGTGTCAGCGGCAACATTTCCGGTCTGGGGCTGAAAAGTGTCAATGTAAGAGGCAGAAATCAAGTGGGTGGGTTGGTCGGTAATCAGGTGGGTGGTCGCATCCTGGGCTGTTATGTCACGGGTCGCGTTGAGGGTACTGGTCACGATGTGGGCGGTTTAGCGGGTGAATCAAACGGTAATAATACCGTCATCGCGGCCAGCTATGCCAATGCTGAGGTCTCCGGAGGGTGGGATCATGACGGGGCCGGCGGTTTGGTGGGCAGACTAAAAGCTACGGTGATAGCGTCCTACGCTATCGGGCCGGTGACTGGAAATAACAGGGTCGGCGGTTTGGTGGGGAGGTTGGACATTTATCCTAGTTCGGTTAGTACCAGCTATGCCACGGGGACAGTCACTGGGCGCAGACATGACTCCAGCCAACTAGGCGGATTGATCGGGTTTGCACGATCCGGAGTGTCCCATAGTTACTGGGATAGTGAAAGTAGTGGTCGCTCATCCAGTTCTGGCGGCACGAGCCAGACCACCAGCGCGTTGCGGTCAGAAACGGATTACAACGGCATCTACGCCAACTGGAATGTGGATGTCGATGGCAGGCCTGGCAATGACGCTCCGTGGACCTTTGGCGCGGCGGATCAGTATCCCGTGTTGAAATATGCAGGCATGGACACCACCGCACAATTTGCAATGCAACCGCCGGGCATTCCGACAAGTGTGACCGTGACGGTGCAAAGGGACACCTTGGACGTGCGTTGGCGTGCGCCGAGTAATGCGACGGGGTACAAGGTGCAGTGGAAATCCGGCGCGCAGAACTACGCCGTCTCGCGTCAGGCCATCACCACGGATACGCGCTACAAGATCGCCAACTTGATCGGCGGGACGACCTACACAGTGCGTATCATTGCCACCAAGACCGGTGTCCGCGATGGCCGGCCCTCGGCCGAGCAGACCGGCGTTCCCCTGCTGGGTAGCCCGACGGGTGTGGAGGTGAATGCGAAGGTGGACACGCTGACCGTGACTTGGAATGCGGTGAACGGGGTGACCAGCTACAAAGTGCAGTGGAAATCCGGGTCAGAGACTTATCCCAACGCCGATGAGGAGTCCGCCACGCACGGGCAAGCCACTATCGCTGGCGGGGGCACCACGACCCACGATATTTCTGGGCTGACCCCAGGGACGACCTACGCGATTCGCGTCATCGCCACGCGTACCAATGTAGCCGACAGTGCCCCTTCGGAGGAAGTGATCACCCTTCTCACGCTGGGTAGCCCGACGGGTGTGGAGGTGAGTGCGAAGGTGGACACGTTGACCGTGACCTGGAATGCGGTGCCCCTCGCAACCGGGTATAAGGTGCAGTGGAAATCCGGGTCAGAGACTTATCCCACCTCCGATCTGGCGTTGACCACGCGCGGGCAAGCCACTATCGCAGGCGGGAACACCACGATCCACAAAATTTCTGGGCTGACCACAGAGACGACCTACGCGATTCGCGTCATCGCCACGCACACCACAACGGCCGGCAACAGTGCCCCTTCGGAGGAAGTCATGGTGACCTTGGCGACAACCAGGCCCACCAATGTGCGCGTGACCCCGGGGCCGGACCAACTCATTGTGCGTTGGACCGAGGCAACCGGTGCGACGGGATACAAGGTGCAGTGGAGGTCCGGGCAACAGACCTACAACACCTCTTCCCGCCAGGAGACGGTCTCTGGAGGCAGCACCACGACCTATACGATAGAGAACCTGACTTTTGGCACGACCTACACCGTGCGCGTCACTGCTACCATGGCAGGTGGGACCGATAGCACGCCCTCGGACGAGGTCATGGGCATGCCCCAAAGGATCAATTACGACAGGGATGGCGATGGCCTCATCGACATTAAGACGCTGGCACAACTGCATGCCATCCGCTGGGATCTCAATGGCGATGGGGTCGTCGCCGATAATGATACCATGAACTACAACGCCGCCTTTCCCAACCGCGACACCACCAGCAATGGCCGGATGGGTTGTCCTTCCGGGACCTGCACAGGCTACGAACTGCTCAACAACTTGGACTTTGACGAGAATGGCGACGACCAAATCACCCAAGCAGACGCCACCTACTGGAACAGGGGTGCCGGCTGGATACCCATCGGGACTTACACCGGTACGTTCAAAGGTAATAACAAGACCATCTCCAATCTGTATATATCCTACCGATATCCAAGCCAAAGGAACAATGTTGGGCTGTTTTCAACCGTGAGTGGCGATATTTCTGGGGTTGGATTGCTCAATGTCAATGTACACGCGACAGACGTCGTTGGTGGGTTAGTTGGCGCTCAGAACGGCGGGCGCATAACGGGTTGTTATGTCACCGGTTTTGTTGAGGGTGCCCGTTACGGCGTAGGCGGTTTGGTCGGCCGGTCACTAGCCGGTCACATCGCGGCTTGCTATTCCCATGCCACCGCACAAAAGTGGCCAAGTTGGGAGAGTAGCGTCCTCTATGAAGTCGGCGGGTTGGTCGGTCTCCTGGGTAGCGGTGCTTCAGTGACAGCGTCCTATGCTACCGGGCCGGTGGCGGGACAAGGGGGGAGCAACACCAGATCAGCGGCTGGCGGTCTCGTGGGTCAGAATGCCGGTACGATTACGGCAAGCTACGCCACGGGGACGGCGACTGGGGATTCGAACGACCTGACAGGCGGTCTGTTCGCTACCGGTTCTGGCACAGGCCCCGATAGCTATTGGGATACGGAAAGTAGCAGTCTCTCAACTAGTGCTGGCGGCACGGGCAAGACCACCAGCGCGTTGCGGTCAGAAACGGATTACAACGGCATCTACACCAATTGGAATGTGGATGTCGATGGCAGGCCTGGCAATGACAACCCGTGGACCTTTGGCGCGGCGGATCAGTATCCCGTGTTGAAATATGCCGGCATGGACACCACCGCACAATTTGCAATGCAACCGCCGGGCATTCCGACAAGTGTGACCGTGACGCCCAAAGCGGACACCTTGGACGTGCGTTGGACTGCGGCGAGTAATGCGACGGGGTACAAAGTACAGTGGAAATCCGGCGCGCAGAACTACGATGCCTCGCGTGAGGAGACCGTCACGGGGACGCGCTACAAGATCGCCAACTTGCTCACCGGGACGACCTACACAGTGCGCGTCATTGCCACCAAGACCGGTGTCCGCGATGGCATGCCCTCGGCAGAGCAGACCGGCGTTCCCGTGCTGGGCATTCCGACTGTGATGGTGGCGGCGAAGGTGGACACGCTGACCGTGACTTGGAATGCGGTGAACGGGGCGACCGGGTATAAGGTGCAGTGGAAATCCGGGTCAGAGACTTATCCCGCCGCCGATGAGCAGTCCGCCACGCACGGGCAAGCCACAATCTCTGACGGAGGCACCACGACCTACGATATTTCTGGGCTGACCGCAGGGACGACCTACGCGATTCGCGTCATCGCCACGCGTACCAATGTAGCCGACAGTACCCCCTCGGAGGAAGTGACCGGCGTTCCCGTGCTGGGCATTCCGACTGTGATGGTGGCGGCGAAGGTGGACACGCTGACCGTGACTTGGAATGTGGTGGACGATGCAACTGGGTATAAGGTGCAGTGGAAATCCGGGTCAGAGACTTATCCCACCTCCGATCTGGCGTTGGTCACGCGCGGGCAAGCTACCATCGCTGGCGGGGGCACCACGACCTACAAAATTTCTGGGCTGACCACAGGGACGACCTACACGATTCGCGTCATCGCCACGCGTACCAATGTAGCCGACAGTGCCCCTTCGGAGGAAGTCATGGTGACCTTGGCGACCACCAGGCCCACCAATGTGCGCGTGACGCCGGGGCCGGTCCAACTCATTGTGGCTTGGACCGAGGCAACCGGTGCGACGGGATACAAGGTGCAGTGGAGATCCGGACAACAGACCTACAACACATCTGATCGCCAGGCGACGGTCTCTGGAGGCAGCACCACGACCTACACGATAGAGAACCTGACTTTTGGCACGACCTACACGGTGCGCGTCCTTGCTACCCTGGCAGGTGGGACCGATAGCACGCCCTCGGACGAGGTCATGGGCATGCCCCAAACGATCAATTACGACAGCGATGGCGATGGCCTCATCGACATTAAGACGCTGGCACAACTGCATGCCATCCGCTGGGATCTCAACGGCGATGGGGTCGTCGCCGATAATGATACCATGAACTACAACGCCGCCTTTCCCAACCGCGATACCACCAGCAATGGCCGGATGGGTTGCCCTTCCGGAACCTGCACAGGCTACGAACTGCTCAACAACTTGGACTTTGACGAGAATGGCGACGGCGCAATCACCCAAGCAGACGCCACCTACTGGAACAGTGGTGCCGGCTGGATACCCATCGGGACTTACACCGGTACGTTCAAAGGTAATAACAAGACCATCTCCAATCTGTATATATCCTACCGATGGCCAAGCCAAAGGAACAATGTTGGGCTGTTTTCAACCGTGAGTGGCGATATTTCTGGGGTTGGATTGCTCAATGTCAATGTACACGCGACAGACGTCGTTGGTGGGTTAGTTGGTACTCAGAACGGCGGGCGCATAACGGGTTGTTATGTCACCGGTTTTGTTGAGGGTGCCCGTTACGGCGTAGGCGGTTTGGTCGGCCGGGCACTGGCCGGTCACATCGCGGCTTGCTATTCCCATGCCACCGCACAAAAGTGGCCAAGTTGGGAGAGTAGCGTCCTCTATGAAGTCGGCGGGTTGGTCGGTCTCCTGGGTAGCGGTGCTTCAGTGACAGCGTCCTATGCTACCGGGCCGGTGGCGGGACAAGGGGGGAGCAACACCAGATCAGCGGCTGGCGGTCTCGTGGGTCAGAATGCCGGTACGATTACGGCAAGCTACGCCACGGGGACGGCGACTGGGGATTCGAACGACCTGACAGGCGGTCTGTTCGCTACCGGTTCTGGCACAGGCCCCGATAGCTATTGGGATACGGAAAGTAGCAGTCTCTCAACTAGTGCTGGCGGCACGGGCAAGACCACCAGCGCGTTGCGGTCAGAAACGGATTACAACGACATCTACGCCAATTGGAATGTGGATGTCGATGGCAGGCCTGGCAATGACGACCCGTGGACCTTTGGCGCGGCGGATCAGTATCCCGTGTTGAAATATGCCGGCATGGATACCACCGTGCAGTATAACTTGCAACCGCCGGGCATTCCGACAAGTGTGACCGTGACGGTGCAAAGGGACACCTTGGATGTGCGTTGGCGCGCGGCGAGTTATGCGACGGGGTACAAGGTACAGTGGAAATCGGGCGCGCAGAGCTACGACGCCTCGCGTGAGGAGACCGTCACGGGGACGCGCTACAAGATCGCCAACTTGCTCGCCGGGACGACCTACACAGTGCGCGTCATTGCCACCAAGACCGGTGCGCCCGATGGTCGGCCGTCGGCAGAGCAGACCGGCGTTTCCGTGCTGGGCAGTCCGACTGTGATGGTGGCGGCGAAGGCGGACACGCTGACCGTGACTTGGAATGCGGTGACCAACGCAACAGGGTATAAGGTGCAGTGGAAATCCGGGTCAGAGACTTATCCCGCCGCCGATGAGGAGTCCGCCACGCACGGGCAAGCCACTATCTCTGGCGGGAGCACCACGATCCACAAAATTTCTGGGCTGACCGCAGGGACGACCTACACGATTCGCGTCATCGCCACGCGTACCAATGTAGCCGACAGTGCCCCCTCGGAGGAAGTGACCGGCGTTCCCCTGCTGGGCAGTCCGACTGTGATGGTGGCGGCGAAGGTGGACACGCTGACCGTGACTTGGAATGCGGTGTCCAACGCAACCGGGTATAAGGTGCAGTGGAAATCCGGGTCAGAGACTTATCCCGCCGCCGATGAGGAGTCCGCCACGCACGGGCAAGCCACCATCGCTGGCGGGAGCACCACGACCTACAAAATTTCTGGGCTGACCGCAGAGACGACCTACGCGATTCGCGTCATCGCCACGCGTACCAATGTAGCCGACAGTGCTCCTTCGGAGGAAGTCATGGTGACCTTGGCGACAACCAGGCCCACCAATGTGCGCGTGACGCCGGGGCCGGTCCAACTCGTTGTGGCTTGGACCGAGGCAACCGGCGCGACGGGATACAAGGTGCAGTGGAAGTCCGGTGGACAAAGCTACAACACTTCTTCCCGCCAGGAGACGGTCTCTGGAGGGAGCACCACGACCTACACGATAGAGAACCTGACGATAGGCACACCCTACACAGTGCGCGTCCTTGCCACCCTGGCAGGTGGGACCGATAGCACGCCCTCGGACGAGGTCATGGGCACGCCCTACGCGATCAATTACGACAGCGATGGCGATGGCCTCATCGACATTGAGACGCTGGCGCAACTACATGCCATCCGCTGGGATCTCAACGGCGATGGGGTCGTCGCCGATAATGATACCATGACCTACAACGCCGCCTTTCCCGACCGCGACATCACCAGCAATGGCCGGATGGGTTGCCCTTCCGGAACCTGCACCGGCTACGAACTGCTCAACAACCTCGACTTTGACGAGAATGGCGACGACCAAATCACCCAAGCAGACGCCACCTACTGGAACAACGGCGACGGCTGGCTACCCATCGGCACAGACGCCGCCAGATACACCGGCGATTTCAAGGGCAACGGCTACACTATCGACAACCTGACCATCAACCGACCCTCCCTCACTGAAGTGGGATTATTCGGCAACGCCGACACCGCCTCCCGCATCGAGTCCGTCGGCGTAACCAACGCCAGTGTTGCGGGAGGCCAATATGCCGCCGCTCTGGTCGGCGCCCTGCGCGGCACAGTCGTCGCCTGCTACTCCACCGGCAACGTTTCGGCGACGACTAGGGTCGCCGGCGGGTTGGTCGGATGGACGCCCAACGCGATTACCTCAAGCTACTCCACCGCATCCGTCAGCGGCCCTGAGCACGTCGGCGGACTGCTCGGAGCAAGCCAAGGCGGCTCCGTAACGAACTCCTACTCCACCGGCGTGGTTACTCGCTCCAGCGGAACGCTAACAACCATCGGCGGGTTGATAGGCTCCGGCACGGGCGGCACCGCAAGCTACTGGGACACCCAAACCAGCGGCTGTACATCCGGCGGCAGCAACGGTTGCACAACCAGCGCCGGCGGTGGCGGCGTTACCGGCCAGACGACCAGCGCGCTCCAATCCCCCACCGGCTACACCCTCATCTTCTCCACTTGGAATGCCAACCTTGACGGACAACCCGGCGGCGATGATCCGTGGACCTTTGGCGCGACGAATCAGTACCCGGTCTTGAAGTATGCCGGCATGGACACCACCGTGCAATTTCAACTCCAATCCGCGATACCGAGTGCCAACTTGGATGTGGATGGCGATGGCCGGGTGAGATTGTTCTCGGATATAATCCTGGTCATTCGATACGTCCTCTTCTTCCGGAACGAGGCCCTCCTCAGAGGGAACGTCATCGAGCCAACTGCCACGCGCAAGACCGCTCAAGAAATTGAACCCTACCTCGACACGTTGGTCAATCAGAACATTCTCGATGTGGATGGCGATGGCGATGTGAGGCTGTTCTCGGATATAATCCTGATCATTCGATACGTCCTCTTCTTCCGGAACGAGGCCCTCGTCAGAGGGAACGTCATCGAGCCAACTGCTACGCGCACGACCGCTCAAGCCATTGAACCCTACATCCGAAGCCTCTATCCCGACTCCCACTTCCAATGAAAGCCTGTTCCCTGACCGCCACAGATGAAGATGGCGATGAGAACACCCTGAGTTTCTTCCTCACCATCAGCGCGAACGTGGCACCGTCCTTTGGCGATGCGAGTGTGAATGCACTGGCCTATATGCGAAAGCAAGAGATCGAATCCCTTTTCCTCATCTCCGCCGCCGGCTTTGGCTCGACAGGCTGAACGACGAAAAACAAAAAAGTAAAGCCCGGGTTCACAGGGAACTCGGGCTTTACTTTTTGGAATTGGGACCTACCCCCTAGCCCCGTTACTCGCTACGCTTCGTTGTAGGCTACGCCTGTGCCTACGAGGAAGGGGGAACTGTGAGCGGTTTTGCGAGGGGGACCTACCCCCTGGCCCTCTTCCTAAGAGGAAGGGGGAATGGCGAGAGGTTGTGCGAGGGATTGTGTAAGGGTTTTTGGATTTTCATGGCGTGATCCATTCGCCCAAAGCCATCAAAACAGCCCTGGATGCAAACCTTTAAGAAAGCCATGCGCTCCCCCTTTCCTCGTAGGAAAGGGGGCCGGGGGGATAGGGCTATGGCGGTAGGGCGGTGTGGGGTAATCCGCGCAATCCCCTAATCCGTTTAATCCGCGATTCAGACACGGTTGGGTGGCGAGGTGAGGCCGCACGGGTAGCAGGGCGGAGCGGATGGGCACGCACGGGCAGCAGGGTGGCGAGGTGAGGATCGAGGCTTTCTCTATTTTGCGGTCACGCTCATCGCTCAAAAACAAAATGTCAACAGAACCTCGTTCAGGTCTTTGGATGATGGGTTGCGGCTTGCTTCTTACTCGCTTTCTACTCTTAATTCGCATTGTCAGTTGTCAGTCCCCGCACCGCCCTTCCACAAGTGAGACGCGAGATGGGAGAAATGACTCAAGAGCGGATCAGCCTTCTAGTTGTGCGCGCAGGCGGGTTTCCATGGCTATGAATCGCGGATCAGCGCGCAGGGCATTTTTGCGGGGACGGGGAAAACCGACCGTCAGATCATCCACGATGCGGCCCGGGCGGGCAGACATCACCAAGACGCGGTCAGATAAGAGCAATGCCTCGGAAATGCTGTGCGTGATGAACAAAATCGCCGCGCCGGTCGCCTGATAGATTCGCAACAGTTCGATCTGCATCTTCTCCCGCGTGATTTCATCCAATGCCCCAAACGGCTCGTCCATCAGCAAGACCGCGGGGCGGAAGGTCAACACGCGGGCAATCGCGACCCGCGACTGCATGCCGCCGGAAAGTTCGCGCGGATACGCCTGTTCAAATCCCGCCAATCCCACGATGTCGATCATCTCGGGCACTCGCCCGGCGACCTCAGCATCTCCAAAAACCTCTGCGGGCAAGCGCACATTTTCTCGTACCGTGCGCCATGCGAGCAGCGAGGGGTTTTGAAACACAAAGCCTATCAACCGCTCTCGGCGCGCATCTTCCGGCGTTTTGCCCAACACGCGAATCGCGCCCGCAGTCGGGGTTTCCAGATCGCCCACAATCCGCATCAAACTCGTTTTGCCGCATCCGGACGGCCCGATCATGCTGACAAATTCGCCCTGCTGAATCCGCAGGGAAATGCGCGAAAGCGCCTCCACCCGCCCGTTGTCGATCGCGAAAACCTTATGCACATCGCGCAGTTCAATGGCCCATTCGCGTCTCGCGTCTCCCATCTCGCGTCTCCCATCTCACAAATCCGCTTTTGGCGGTTCGATAGTGGTCAGCAGGCGGTCGATGATGTCTTCGGCGGTGATGCGGTCCGCTTCGGCTCTGAAATTCGTCAAAATGCGGTGGCGCAACACATCTGCGGCCACGGCGCGAATATCGCCAAATGAAACGTGGTATCGCCCGCGCAGGAGTGCCCGCGCCTTGGCGCCGAGCAACAGGCTTTGCGTGCCGCGTGTGCCCGCGCCCCAGCCGACCCATGACCGCACAAACTCCAGCGCACCATCGTGCGGGCGGCTGGCCTGCACCAGTTGCACCGCATAACGCGCCACGGGATCGGCCACGGGCACGATGCTCACCAACTTGGCAAAATTGAGCATGTCCGCACCCGTGAACACCGGCGCGACCGCTTCGAGTTCCGTCTCGCGCGTCACCACGGCCAATTCCTCGTCTTCGTTCAAATAGTCGATTCGAATGTTCATCATAAACCTGTCGAGTTGCGCTTCGGGCAGGGGGTACGTGCCTTCTAGTTCAATGGGGTTCTGCGTTGCCAGCACGTAAAACGGCTGTTGCAGTGGATGCGGTTTGCCGCCGATAGTGACCTGTTTTTCCTCCATCGCCTCCAACAACGCGGCCTGGGTTTTGGGCGGGGTGCGATTGATTTCATCGGCGAGCAAGATCTGCGTAAAAACAGGCCCTGCAACAAAGCGCAATGCGCGATGCCCGCGGCCCCGGTCTTCGTCGATAATCTCCGTGCCCGTCATGTCAGACGGCATCAAATCCGGCGTGAATTGAACGCGCTTAAAATCCAAGTCCAAAATTTTTGCAATGGTACGCACCAACAGGGTTTTCGCCAACCCAGGCGCGCCCGTCAACAGACAATGCCCCCCGCTGAACAACGCGATCAGCAGGGATTCGATGACGTCCTCTTGCCCGACGATCACCTTGCGAATTTCCGCGACCATGCGCGTTCGCCCATCGCGCAACCGAGCGCTGGCTTCGGCTTCGTGGGGGGGTTCTCGTGGTGTGTGTGTCACATTTTGCCTTTCGTCGTGCTTTGCCTATATCGCGTAATTCTCATCGTCGTAATACATATTCCGGGGCATCTTGTCGCCCGCGCCGACCCACGCGCCGCGAAACAGGGTTTGGCGCAGGGGGGGCATGGCGGCAATGACTTCGCGCGGCACAGAACACATGCCCCACTTGCTGTTCACGGTGTTGTACAGGTTGAACAGGCTCAAGCGCGGGCGTTTTTTATTGGTCCAGCGCGTGCCCGTATGGCACAGGGCCTCGGTGAAAATCAGCGCGGAGCCGGGCGGGCAGGTATAGGTATCCCACACTTCGCTCTCTCGACCACTCAGGGCCTCGGGCCGGGGGAACGCGGCTTTGTGGCTGCCGGAGAGCAACATCGTGCCCCCGTCGCCTGGGCCGACTTCGTTGATTTCCCACACCACGCGCGTCAAGCCGGAATGCACCTTGCCCGGCAACATCTGGTACAGGTGGGAGTTGCCGCAAAAATTGAAATACCCGCCCCCGCCGTGCGGCCTGAAATTGTCGTGCCCGGCCTTGCGGTAATCGGTTCGGGTGCGCTCAAACCGAAAGCCGTAGCAGGTTTCAGACGCGATGCTCTGGTGCGACACGGTTTCGTTGAGGACGCCCACAATGACCGGGTGATCCAGCAAAATTTGCGACGGGCCGCCCATGGAATTGCGTTCTTCAACCGGCAGGGATTCGGGTTCAAACCGAAACTTCATCTGATGCTCGCGGATGGTCGCCACTTGGTCATCCGAAAGCAAGCCGGGCAGACAAATCCACCCTTTCAAATCGAAGAGATACTTCTGTTCCTCGGTCATGGGCACCACGGGCACCCCATCGGCATTGGTTCTCGGCAACAAATCGCGCATTGTGTTCCTCCGTGAGAAAGTGAGAGGTGAGAGGCAAGAGGCAAGAGGCAAGAGGCAACTGCGCTATCCCGATTAAGAGGTCAGTGGTCAGTAGTCAGTAGGTTGTGTTGACATTTGCGAGCCATGCAACGGAATGAGGCGGCTTATCGAGAAGATCAAGCCCTATCGCAGAATATGCTCTCGGTTTGAGAAACTAGAACAGTCGCTCCTTATCGGGACCTACCCCCCTAGCCCCCCTTCCTGCGAGGAAGGGGGGAACTGTGAGCGGTTTTGCGAGGGGATTGATGAGGGGTTTTTAATCGCTTTATGTCCTCGTGCAATGCCATCAGAGCAACTAGAGATATAAGCCATCAAAAGGACTTTACTCCCCTTTCCTCGTAGGAAAGGGGCCGGGGGATAGGTCCCCTCGCGCAACGCCATCAGAGCAACCTAAGCCATCAAAGGACCAAACGCCTTAAATGAGCAAGCAACACATTTGCTAATCTTGCTAATCTGTGCGTAACGTGAAAAAAATGAAATGTCAACACAACCTAGTCCGCCCCACCCAACCGCCCTTCGGTAAGAGGGGAGACGGGAGAGGTGAGAGGCAAGACGCAAGAGGGGAGAGGCAAGACGGGAGAAGGCAACTGCGCTATCCCGATTAAGAGATCAGTGGTCAGTCCGCCCCGCCCAACCGCCCTTCGGTGAGAGGTGAGACGGGAGAGGTGAGGGCTGATAGCTCAAGTTGCAATCTTGACAATACCGCGCCGCTCGTGTAATGTTAGTGCTTTGGGCACAGTGGCCCGCCGCTACCTGCTCGCCTTTTATTTTTTTTCTCCCTGCTTACACCACGCAGGGACATGCCAGTGGTCGCTTTCACTCCCGCCTTATGATCCTCCGCAATCCCCTCATTCTTCCCGTCTTTGTTCCCACCTTCCTGATCCGATTGGGCAGTGGGTTGCTCATGCCGATTTTGCCATTGTATGCCAAATCGTTTGACATTTCCTACGTCCTCATTGGGCTCGTGCTCGCGGCAGATGGGTTTGGGCATCTCATTGGGGATTTGCCCGCGGCGGTCGTGGTCAACCGAATTGGGCGAAAAGCAACGATGTTGTTGGGCGTGCTCACGGTCGCGCTTTGCGGCGCGGGGCTCTTTGTCGCGCCATCTGTTCTCGTGGTCTTCATCCTGCGCTTTGTGGGGGGACTCGGCGGCGCGCTTTGGGACATTTCGCGGTATGCGTATTTGACCGACATCACGGCCACGCACCAAAGGGGCCGCGCCCTGGCTGTGTTTGGGGGGATCAGCCGCATCGGCACGTTTGCAGGGCCGGGCATTGGGGGGTATATCGCGGCGGTCACGTCTGTCAAAGGCCCGTTCCTCGCGTTCGGCGTCATCACTTTCATGGCCGCGGTGGTGGCTGCGATTGCAGTCGAATCCTCTGCCAAACGCATTTCCCCGCCGCAACACGGGCATGTGCGCCACATTTTCGGCATCTTTCGCGCCCACAGCAAAAACCTGATCACCGCGGGCACTGGACAACTGTTTGCCCAAACCATTCGCAGCGGTCGCTATTTCATCATCCCCCTGTACGGCGCGGAGGTGCTCGGCTTGGGGTATGAACAAATCGGCCTCATCCTCAGCATCTCGGGCGCAATCGACATGGCGATGTTCTATCCCGCAGGCGTGATTATGGATCGCTTGGGCCGCAAATTCGCCAATGTGCCGAGTTTCGCGCTGCAAGCCATTGGCATGGCACTCATTCCCGCCACGCAAATTTTTGCCCCGTACTTGGACGTCGCGCCCCTGTTGCCCTTTGGCCTCATCACCGGCGCGACCGGCGGGTTTGTGGCCCTGTTGCTCGCGGCATGTGTGATCGGATTTGGCAATGGCCTCAGTTCGGGCGCGATGATGACCTTGGGCGCGGACCTCGCACCGCGGGACGGTCTCAGCGCGTTTTTGGGCATGTGGCGCCTCATCGGCGATGCCGGGCGTCTCAGTGGCCCGGCGTGCGTGGGTTGTATCGCGGACTTGCTCGGCCTGTCACCCGCGACCTTGGCTATCGCCTGCATCGGCCTCTCCGCAGCGGGCATCTTCCTCTTTCTCGTGCCGGAAACGTTGAAAAAATAGACGAATAGACGCACGGAGTAATCTCACCCAACCCGCCCACCAAGTGGTCAGTGGTCAGTCCCCGCCAACGCCAAAACCCGACGCACTTCGTAGGTTCGCAGAGGGGATTATGGCTCCCGTTGCGGAGCATCATTTTTCATCGCTTCCAAGTGCGCGATAATCTCGTCAAGTGGGGCGTGGCAAATCCGGCTGGGGTAGGGAAACGCGCCTGTTGCGCGCAGGTGTTCGCCATTTCGCACATGAAATCGCCCAGTGCGATCCATAAACTGCCCCCAATGCCCCATGCCCACGCCCGACTTGCGGCTCACTTTGGCACTTTCGCGCCAGCTTTCGGGAAATAGCGCCAAAAATGGCGGCGCGGAATTGAGCCAACTCCCGCACCAGACGATCTTCGCTTCCGGACGTCGCGCCCGCGTGTCGCGCAACAGTTGCAACAACGTATCCCGAAACGCGCCGCGCATCTCACTCAGCGGGGATTTGGGCTGATACACATTGGCGATGTGGAGCGCGATATAATCCTCGCCATCATCATACGTCCAGCAGTGATAGGGACGCCCTTTTGCCGACGGCCTGCGCCCCTCCTTTGTCACGCGCGGCCACAAATAGGCCAGCCCCTCTTCTTCCCACGCCTCGCCTTCGCAGCGGTCAAAAATCGCCTTTAAGCCTTTGAGATAGGCGTTCCAATCCGGGTCTTCATGCCCCCAAGCGGGATGGTGTGTGCCATCGAAAAAATCCGTATTGCGATACACATTGACCCGCGAGACAATCGCATCTTCAAACGCGATGCCCTCCCGCGCCATCAACACCCGCACATACCACAAACTCAAGTTGAGAAAATGGCTGACGTAGTGAATGCGAATTTCACTGTCCATAATTCCTCGCAGATTCAATAGGCCATCATTGGTCTTTCAAATCAGTTTATTGATATAGCCCAATTCAACTTTAGCACTGCCGCACACTTTTTTAACATAATACAGCGCGTAACCCTTTTCAACCCTTACAGGTCCGACCACTTGGCCTTCTGATAAAAACGAGAGATTATTGCGCGTCGTTTTGAACATTTCGGTGTACACATTTGAATAACTGCACATCCGTTTTTTGCACCCACATATAAACTCTGAAACACCGGCCACAGACGCGTAGCGCGTGTCCTTCTGAAAGTTTATAGTGTCGATAAAGCAGATCGTGATAGCCACCGAGTAGCTTGACAACCTCCTTGCGGCTTCTTTTTTTGAAAGAAGTCCAACGGCTTCTAACTCGATAGCCATCGAGTAACTCGGCGACCTCCTCGCGGCTCGTTTCTTCAACTAGAGATTGGACAAGTTGAGGCGGCAAGCCCGTCATAATTTTTTGCAGGATCGGCGGGTCTATATCCCAGGGCGTTTCGAGCATGTCGCCACATTCACAATATTGGTCGGTCATATCCCAATCGTTTAATCGCCATTTTTCATCGTAAATTCGGTTGCATTTGGGACAAATTTCCAATCGGTGTGATTTTATACCCTCTCGTTCAAGAACGGCCATGAGTGTGTCACGCCTGCGCTTTTCAAGCGCATCGAAGGACAAAACGCGCTCGCGGCAGACATAGCATCTTTTGCTCGTTTTCTTCAGGACTTTGAGCAGATAGATAAAGCAAAGGATGAGAACGCCCGAAAATATCCAATGAAATTCCATAGTATCGACCTGTCCCAGTTTCTCAATCCGAGAGCATATTCTGCGATAGGGCTTGATTTTCCCGATAAACCGCTCAAGCCAGTTGCATGGCTCGCAAATGTCAACACGACCCGACCACTGCCCACTGACTCTCCCGTCTCACCTCTCCCGTCTCACCGAAGGGGGTTGGGCGGGCCGGGCGGGGTTCTTCACCAATACCGTTCCACATGCACTTGCCCGGGATCTCTGCGCTTGTGCTCCTTAAATCCCTCTGAAACCAAAATCTTCGTCACGTCTTCGCACATGTGGGGATTGCCGCAGACGAACACATGCGTATCTTCCGGCGTTGGATGCCCGCCCCAAACCTCGTCGAGTGGGCCATCTGTCCACAAATTTTGCACATAGCCCGTATGCCCGCTCCACGCCACATGCTCATTTGCCGGGCGGCTGATCTGCGGGATGTACGTAAAATTCGCGCACAAATCCTGCATGGTCTCCAATTCCGCTCGATACCCCAAATCCCACGAATGCCGCGCGCCGTGTAGCACGACAAAGCGTCGTTCCGCGTTCTCGCGCAAGTACGTCCGCAACATGCTCATATACGGCGCCAAGCCCGTGCCGGTCGCCACCATCACGACATGGTTGTTCGGCGGCACGTCTTGCAGCGTGAACATCCCCGTGATCTTCGGCCCCAACCACAGGCGGTCACCGATCTCCAGCGCGAACAGCATGGGCGTCAACGCGCCAGAGCGCACCAACGTGATATAAAATTCGAGGTATTCCGTTGCCACCGAAGAAGAAGCGATGGAATACGCCCGCCGAATCAACCCTTTGCGCGGCTCGATAAAATCCTCAGCCGGATCTGAAAACTCGGTTCGCGGCGCGTCGTGCGGCAACCCGATCACGGCAAATTGCCCGGCCTCAAACGCCGGCAGATCCCATCCATCTGGGGTCACGCGCAGAATGATCAAATCCGGGGTCACTTCGAGACGCTGCGTCACAACGGCATTGAGTTCGTCCCGCGGCAAATCACCCTCCTCTCAAAATTCGACAGAACTGGCACAATACGTAACAGACGCCCCCGGATCGAGGGCCACCACTTGCGTCTTGGGCGAAAGAAATGAGACCGCGTTTGAAAACGCCTCAATGTCTGCGGGCTGGCCTAGGGTTTCGCCATAATGACATGGAATGACGACATCTGGGCGAATAAAACTGGCCGCCCGCGCCGCTTCTCGAATGCCCATCGTGTATTTCCCGCCCACGGGCAAAATCGCGATCTGAGGCCCATACATCTGGCCGATCAACTGCATGTCGCTAAACACGGTGGTATCGGACGTGTCGTAAACCGAGATGCCATTGTCAAACGCCATCACCATCCCGCACACCGCGCCATCGGGGCGAAAATACTGATCCGCGGGCGCGTCTCCCAACGCCAACGCGGGCGACATCGAAAGCGAGTGAAACGCCTGCGTGGCCGTAATGCGCGCGCCCGGCACCTCCACCGTGCCGCCCGGGTTGATCGGAATGGCATTGCGCCCGATCTCAAAGCCGTGCTTCTCCGCCACCAAACACAGTTCAAAATTGCCGACAAATGTGGCCCCGGTTTCCCGACACAGGCGCAGCGAATCCCCCATGTGATCGCTGTGCCCGTGACTGGCAATCACCACATCGGCGCGCTGCACATCTGCCACCGACAGATCGCAAGTGGGATTCTCGTCCAACCACGGATCGAAAAAGAACACCTCGCCCGAATCGGGTTGCAGCCGAAAAGACGCATGTCCCAACAGCGAAATGGTCATAGACGCCATGAGATACTCCTAACTTTTGAAGTGATGGAAAAACCCGATGAACGGGTCGTGTTTCTCGCAAATGTACGAGGCTTGTATCTCACCCTCACAATCCCATCTCAATATACGCCTGTGCGATTTTTTCGATGGCGATCACAAAGGCTGCCGTGCGTAAATCCGGCACATTGTCGCGCGAGTTGCGAATTTCACGCATGGTTTGATAGGCAATGCTCATCGTATCTTCGAGTCCCGAACGCACCAAATCCAATTCGTCCGCGCCGTAAGAGAGTTTGGATTTGAGATGGTCGGGAACGGGTTTGCCGACCATTTCTTCTATGGCTTCGATGATTTGCGCGCCGCGGTGCGCCTCGAGCCGCCTGTCGAGCCGGCCAAAACGGATGTGGGAGAGGTTCTTGATCCACTCAAAATACGAAACCGTGACGCCGCCCGCATTGAGGTAGGTGTCGGGGATGATGATCTTGCCGGCGCGTCGCAACACGTCGTCTGCTTCAAATGTGATCGGACCATTGGCGGCTTCTGCAATCACCGGGGCTTTGATACGCCGTGCATTTTCGAGCGTGAGTTGACCTTCGACCGCAGCCGGGATCAGCACATCGCATTCCGCTTCGAGCATGCGTTTGCCATCTGCGACATAAGTGGCGCCCGGAAAGCCTTTCGCCGAACCGCGTTCTGCGCGGTACGCTGCGACATCTTCAACGGAGAATCCCTTCTCGCACCAGACGCCGCCGTCGCGTTCAATAATGCCGACGATGCGCGCCCCACTTTCTTCTTCCAAAAATTTTGTCGCGTGAAAGCCCACATTGCCCAAGCCCTGCACAATGACGCGCTTGCCCTCCAAATCGCCCTCCAACCCCGCGGCTTTGACGTCTTGCGGGTAATTGAAAAATTCTTTCAGCCCGTAAAAAACCCCCCGTCCGGTCGCTTCGAGCCGCCCTTGAATCCCGCCTTGGGAGAAGGGTTTGCCCGTCGTACAAGCGATGGCATCGATGTCTTCGGGGTGCATGCTGCGATAGGTGTCGGCGATCCAGGCCATTTCTCGGTCGCTGGTGCCCATGTCGGGCGCGGGAACATTGAGGGCCGGGTTGATATATCCCTTTTTGATCAATTCCTGTGCAAACCGCCGGGTGATGCGCTCGAGGTCTTCCTCGTCGTAGTCGCGCGGGTCGATGCACAAGCCACCTTTGGATCCGCCAAAGGGCACATCGACGATGGCGCATTTGTACGTCATGAGGGCCGCGAGTGCTTCCACGTCCTCTTGATTGACTGTGGGGGCAAAGCGAATGCCGCCTTTTACCGGCAGGCGATGCTCGCTGTGAACCGACCGCCAACCCGTGAAAATCTGGTAGCGCCCATGGCATTTGACAAAAAAACGCACCATGTAAATGTTGTTGTTGGTCTTGATCTGGTCGGCCAAGCCGGGGGGCAAGTCGAGGGTTGCCGCGGCCCGTTCAAACATGAGGTCAACGCTTTCTTTGAAGGAGTGTTCGCGCAAAGCCATAAGAAGTCCTCCTGAGAACTGGATTTGGAAAGACGTGCGAGTTCGCTCGAGAACCGCTCTAGCTGCGATCCTACAAGCCGCGCAATCCGTCACATCTCCCGCCGCAATGCCGCCTCGAGGTCCGAATGGGCAAAGGAAAAGGATGTGTTTTCGAGGCGTGTGGAAATCACGCGGGTACTGGCGAGCAAGAGGGCGTCGGCCATTTCCCCGAGTGCGAGTTTGGCGGCAAAAGCGGGCACCGGGAAAATCGCGGGGCGCGACAGGACGCGGGCCAGGGTTTTGGTAAATTCGCGGTTGGTCACCGGCGTTGGGGACACGGCATTGACCGCGCCGCTGATGGATTCGTCGTCCAATGCGAACAGGAACAGCGCGACCAAGTCGTCGAGGGCGATCCAACTCATGTATTGATCGCCCGACCCGATGGTGCCGCCCAATCCCAATTTGAAGGGCAAGCGCATTTTGGCGAGTGCCCCCCCGTTGCGCGACAAGACGATGCCAATGCGCGGATGCACGGTGCGGATGCCCGCTTCTGCTACGGGACGGGCGGCCCGTTCCCAAGCGACCGAGACCTCGGGGAGAAAGCCCTCTCCGGGCGGGCTGTCTTCGGTGAGGAGTTCGTCTCCTCGGTTGCCGTAATAACCGATGGCCGACGCGGAGATGAACGCGCTTGGCGGCGCAGGCAGTTGCGCGAGGGTCTGCGCGAGCAAGCCCGTGCCCTGCACCCGGCTGTCCCGGATACGCGCTTTTTGCGCGGCTGTCCAACGTCCCGCCGCGATGTTCTCGCCGGCCAGATGGATGACCCCATCGATATCGACGAGCCGCGAGGGATCGAGGACATTTGCAACCGGATCCCAAGTGATTTCGCTGTCACTGCGAGCAACGCGCCGCGTCAGGGACAAAACGCGATCCCCGCGCGCGTGCAACGCGGTCTTCATTGCCGACCCAATCAAGCCAGAGGCACCAGATATTAAGATGTTCATTTTTTTTCCTCATCTGCCATCAATTCGTCCAGCGTGTGTACAACCCGGTATTCTATCGGCGATTCCCCAACTTTCAGTGCTGAAAAGTGGGCCCGCCCACACGCGACTTTGGCCCGTTCGATATTGCGGAGATCGTCGAGGAATGCTGTGCTTTTCGTTTCTGCGACAAAGTAAAGCCGCTCCCCGTCGCCATCTTCTACGAGCACGGCCCAATCCGGGGTATAGCCTCCCAGTGGGGTAGGCACTTGGAACCACCTCGGCAACTTGGCGTACACTTTGATGGCGATATTTTTTTCGAGTTGATCGGCAAAAGCCGCCTCGTTGGCAGAGTCATAGACGACATGGTCGTAGGCCGACTTTTGCGAGACGAGCATATTTTTTAAGTACCCGGTCATTTCCTCGCTCATGAACAGTTCTTGGGCGTAGTAGGCGTCGGCCCCTAACCGCTGATATTTGATCCCATCGACCACCGCTAGACGCTTGCGGCGATTGATGGCCTCGGCCGCTATTTCGATGAATTTTTGCGGATTGACGCAAAAATCGTCCAGTCGTCCGCTCGCCAACAGGATGCGTTGAATGCTCCGCCGGGTCAGTTGGGTCCTGTTTTGGAGTTCGGTGAACACATCGGGAAGGGCTATATGGTCGTCAACCAAATTTATCGCCGCGCTTTGCTCTCGCAGTTTGGCTTGTACTCCGGCTTCCCCAATCCGTAGATCCGCCGCGTTCCACTGGAGTCTGGTACGCGGTATTGGAGGCGCGTCTCTGAGTGTCTCGGAACACTTTTTGATCAGTTCCTCGTTGTCGAATTTGACGCGGTAAGTCGTCTTGTACTTGATGCGGTCCCAAAGGGCTTTGAATTCTTCGCCATCCAGTACCGCTTCTCGTGGATGCGCTCGGCGGCGTTCATTGCGGTCTTTGATCACAATCCGACCATTGGCTTTACGCAACACTTCGGCTATGGCCTCGCGCAGGGGTTCAAAGTGGGCGGGTAAAGCGAAGTTGCCTGCGTCCAAGGTCAAAGCATCCGCAATTTTTTGATCTGCATCGATATAACCCCGCGCCTTGAAGTGTTCCCACAGCATCTGCGACTGTTCCAAGCCCAAATACTCGGTTTGGTCGTCTTCGCCACGAACTTGGATCGACGCAAATTGATGGGGTTCAACAGTGCCAAAGCGGGTGCCGGTTTCCTCTTCAATTTCGCGCTGGAGATTGTCGGCGAAATCTTCGTAGCTCTCCCTTGCGATGACGGTGAGGGTGTTGACCTCAAAACCGCGTTGTCGCTGGCCTGCTTGGTTGACGCACAGGCGTAGGCCGCGGCCGATAGTCTGGCGGCGTTCCCGTTCGGTTTGAATATCTCGAAGCGCGCAGATTTGGAACACATTGGGATTGTCCCAACCCTCGCGCAAAGCAGAGTGCGAAAAAATGAATTTGAGCGGCTCTGCGAAACTGAGCAATTTTTCCTTGTCTCGCATAATCAGATTGTAAGCGCGTTCGGCATTGTCCCGGTTGGTTTGGTCGTTCTCTGCGGTGTCGGTCCACCCGCCCCGCTTGTCAATGGAGAAATAGCCATTATGGACCTGCTCAACCGCTTCGGTTAAGTCGGACACCCCCTCAAAAAGGGCGCGATAGTTCGGGTTGTTGGCGGCGCGCCGGTATTCTTCTTCGAAAATGCGTGCGTACTCCCCCTTGATGGCGTTGCCATCTTTATCATAGTCCCGATAATGCGCCACTTTATCGAGAAAAAAGAGGGTCAGAACTTTGATCCCTTCCCTATGAAGCCCCTTCTCTTTTTCCAAATGCTCATGGATGGTTCTGCGAATCATTTCCCGCTGGATAACCCTATTTTCGACATCGCCGTAGGCTTCTCCTTCGCGTAGCCAATGCTCAGTGCCCGGCACGCGCAACTCCAAATATTCATTGCCTCGTTCAACCCGAATCTCCCCGATGTGATGGTTGTGGTAGATTGCGTATCGCGTTTTGCGTTCGAGAGAATCGCCATCTTGAACAACCATTATTTCACGCCTCACCGAGCCGGTCTGCGTTTTTATGGTTAACTCAACTTGGGCACTGATGACGCCGCGTTGTCGCCGCGTTGCAACCAATCGCACATAGGGCCTGTTGTAATCGTCTATAACAGTGCCGGCTGACACTTCAATCTGCTTGACCAGTTTGCGTTCGTAAGCATCTACCGCGTTGAGCCGATAGACCGGGTGGTGCAGGTCGATGTGTGTGGCTGAATAGCGCAAGGTGCAAAGCGGATTCATCGTCTCAAGTGCTTCCTTGCCGCGCCCCTTCAACCCACCATCCACGCTTTGCGGTTCATCGACGATCAGTATCGGATGGGTGGCGCGAACCAAGTCGATGGGTTTCTCCCCACCTGTCTTTTCGCTTTCATGGTAAATGCTGTTGATGTTCCGTTTGTTGATGGCACCGACCGTCATCACCATGATCTGAATCTGCGGACTGGTGGCAAAGTTGCGAACTTGGCCCAACTGGGTCGAGTCGTAGATGAAATGCTCGAAAGGCGCGCCCGAATAGAGTGCGCGAAAGTGATCACGCATCATAGCGAGCGATTTGTCGACGCCTTCTTTAATGGCGATTGACGGCACGACAATGGCGAACTTTGTGAAGCCATACCGCTTGTTCAATTCAAATATCGTCCGCAGATAGACATAGGTCTTGCCGGTGCCGGTCTCCATCTCCACGCTGAAATCATGGGAATCCAGCCCGGACGAGGGACGCAACCCGTTCCGAAGTTGGATGTCTTGCAAGTTCGCCAAAAGTGCGTCTTCTGACAAAGCCAGCCGGTTGCCGACGCCCAAGTCGTTCTCCGCAAAGCCGAGTTGCCTCTGCTCGGTCAGGGCGTGCGAGGCTGTAAATTCACTGCGGCAAGCCTCTTGCCCGCGGAACAGGTCGCAGACGGCGTCAATGGCTTTTCGTTGATAATCCAGATCGGGTTCAAATTGGAATTTCATTGTGCGCCCTATAAACTGCGTACGTCTTTGATGCCGTACTGCCGCAAAATTTCGGTGAGGTTGATTTTGGCAACGTCGTCTGCAAAAGCACTGTCTCGAAAAACGACCCCTGTATCGTCTGTATTCTCCAGTTGCCGGTACAACGCCGCAATGCCAAGCGCGAGTTCCTCAACTTCGGATTGGTCAATTTGTTTGGCAAGGCAGGTAATGAGCACGCCCCGGTCGACGACATTTACCCGCTTCCCGGCAATGTCGCGTTTTTCTAGTGTGAGGCACAGGTCGAGCCCAAACTCGAGCAACAATTCGTACAGGAGATCCTCCTCACTGCGGTCTTTCTCGATATGTTCTACATTGTCGAGTAGCCTTTGCTTGAAATTTTCGCGGTTTAGGTCCCAAGGTCGAATATTAGAACTGTCGAGCTTGAAAACTCGGAAGCCGAGGTCGCCTGCAAGCAACGGATTTTCGTCTTTGATCTTGGTCGCTGTGCGGCGAAGACGCTCTTTTGTCAACTCGGCAAGGTTGCGCGGCTTGCCAATAGAATCGCAATACGTTGCAGCAATTTTTTGCTCTTTATTTTCTGGATCAAGGGGAACGGGGAGCTGTACCGAGATATGCCTTCTAACCCCACGGTCAGCCAAATTTTGTTCGAGGACTGCCTGGGCGGTCGTTCCAGAGCCAGCAAAAAAGTCCATTACGATAGCGTCAGACGGATCGTGAGTACCAAGTTGAACGAACCTTTGGATAAGGGACACCGGCTTTGGATTGTCAAACACGGATTCTCCCATCAGTTTTTTTGTCGCTCTTGTCGCATTTGTGGTCGTGTCAACATCATCCCACCATGTTTTGGCTACCCGACCTCGTTCTTCAGCCTCGGTCAAAAAACGCTTGCGTTGCGGCCCTGCATCGCCGTTCACGCCAAAAACGATGCGATTATCAGCCCGTAGTTGCTCAAAAACCTTCTGTTCATTTTTCCAACTATTTCCAGGATTAGGACGATATATCGCGCCCGTTTTGGGATTGGTAATGGGATACCTCTGGTTAGGGCGTTCACCGCCTACTTGAAAGGGATCGGCTTTCCAAGGGCCACGCGGATCATTATCGGGGTTGGAAAATCCCTCGCCTTCTTCCAGTAGGCGAAAGTGCATGCGATTCTCGACAAAATAATCGCGGTTGCGGGCGTAGATTAAATTGTAAGTATGTGAGACCGAAATCAGTGCCGTGTTCGTTACCGATTTGGTCGACTTCCACATCACACAACCCAATAGATTGTCTATGCCAAAGATCTCGTCAAGGCACGACCGGAGATTGTGGACTTCTGAATCAGAGATAGAGATAACCAAGATTCCATCATTTCGCAGCATGTTGCGGGCAATTTTTAAGCGCGGGTACATCATATTCAGCCATTTGGTGTGGAAGCGACCTGACGCATCGGTGTTGGACGACAGATTTTGGTCGTTGTCGTCAAGTTGACCGGTGATTTTGAGATAATTCTGAATACCATCCTTGTAGTTGTCGGGATAGATGAAATCCTTGCCGGTGTTGTAAGGCGGGTCGATGTAAATCAATTTCACTTTGCCGTAGTAGCTCTTTTGTAGCAACTTCAGCACTTCGAGGTTGTCGCCTTCAATCATCAGATTTTGCGTCGCGTCCCAATTGAGGCTCTCATCTGGGCAGGGGCGCAGGGTTCCTGCACTGGGCATGAGTGCGAGCCTGCGGGCATGCCACTTGCCATGCCAGTTAAGGCCGTATTTTTCAGTGCCTTCGTCAATGGCGTCGCCGAGCAGTTGTCGCAATACCGCAAAGTCAATTTTCCCTTCGGCGAATGTCTCCGGAAATAGGGTTTTCAGTTGCGCGATGTTCTCGGAAACGAGGTCGACCGAGCGGGTTTCGGGATCGGCAACAGTGAGCTTATTCATAGATGGCCTCCAATTGCAATTATTGCAGTTCATCATCCGTAAAGCATCAAATAGATGATCACGCCGGTGATGGACACAAAAATCCAACTCGGCCAAACCCATCGGGCGAGCCGGCGGTGGCGATCAAAGTCGCCCTTAAACGCACGCCAGACGAGCGCGATGATAAAGGGCGCATTCACAGCAGCCAAAACGACGTGCGGGATGAGAATGGCAAAGTAGATCGGGCGCGTCCAATCGCGATGCGGATAGGGCACAGAGCCGACCTGAAAGTGGTAAATCAGGTAGCAGGTCAAAAAGAGGGCGGATAAAATCAACGCGGCGATCATGCATTTCTGGTGCGTTTTGATGGCGCCGCGGTTGATAGCGATAAATCCCAACACGAGAAAAATGGTGCAACCCCCATTGAGACAGGCGTTTATCGCGGGCAAGTCTGTGGCGGACATGGCGTTCAAATCTCTCGGTTTGAGGTATTCACAACTCGCGGGTCAGGGAGAACATACTCAATTATTTCAAAATTTTCAAGCCCATAAATTCTCCCTGCGGGATGGATCGGCGAGGGCTGATATCTAAACGCGAAACGCCGATGAACTAGCCTGAGAGACGGCCTGTTGTACCCCGTTCCGTTGACTTTCACCTTGCACGCACAGCATCCGAAAGATATAATAGCGCGTCATGGGATTTCTACCAAACAAGGGCAATGCGCGATTCAATTTTATCGTGGGCGTGTGCAACGGCGGGGTGTTCGCATTTGGCATCGCGTTTTTGGATCCCACAACGGTCTTGCCCGTTTTCATTCGGCATTTCACCACCTCGGATACGCTGGTCGGCTTGGGCAGTTCCCTGCACCGCGCGGGTTGGCATTTGCCCCAACTGCTCGTGGCCGGATATTTGGAGCGGCGCAGGAGGCGGTTGCCCGTGTACCGGCGGGCGAATGCCGTGCGAATGTCCCTGATTTGGGCCATTGTGCCCCTGCTCGCGTGGTGCAAAAGCGAGAGACCGAGTTTGGTATTGAGCGGGTTTCTCGTCATGTACGGGGTGGCATCTCTGTTTGGCGGGCTTGCGGGCAATGCCTATACGGACATCGTGGGCAAGTCCCTCCCGCGCTCGCACACCGGATTGTTCTACGCGTCGCGCTCGTTTTTGGGCGGGGTGCTGAGCATTGCAGCGGGCGTATTGGTCGAGTATTTTCTGCATCCCGCAACTGGGTACGCGTTTCCGATGAACTACGGCGCGATTTTTGCACTGGGCGCGGGAATGATGAGTTTGGGCATCGGGTGCTTTTGCTTGGTGCGAGAGCCAGAGGCCGAGGTGAGCACAGCGCCGAGAAACGCCCTTCAAGTGATGCGCGACATTCCGAACTTGTTGCGCCGCGACCGCAATTTCAAGCGTTTTCTGTGGGTGCAAGTCCTGTCTTCTGGGATAGGGTTTTCGCTCCCGTTTTACGTGGTGCTCGCCCGCGAGACCTTTCGCATTTCCGAAAGTACGGTCGGCTTTTTCTTGGCCGTGCAAACCATTGGCGCGGCTGTTTTTAACATCATCTGGGGGCAGTTGTCCATCAGGCGCGGCAACCACCGCGTGGTGCTCGTCGCCGTGTTGGGCGTGGCGTTAATCCCGTGTTTGGCATTGGGGTTGAGTGCTTATGCCCATGTATTGCAACGCATGTCCGAGTGGGTGATCGCAGGCTGTTTCGCGCCCATTTTCTTTCTGATAGGCGGCAGCACAACGGGCGTTTTTATCGGGTTCAAAAGCTATCTTTTGGACATCGCGCCCGCAGAGAGACGCCCGACTTACGTGGGCATTACCAATACCGTGATGGGCGTCGGCTCGCTCTATCCCATCCTGGGCGGCGCGCTCGCGGATACGGTGCATCTGCAAGGCGTGTTTGCCCTGTCTGCCCTCACGGTCTTTGCAGGGCTGGGGCTGTGTTTTTACTTGCAGGCGATGGGGCGTTAAAATCGCAATTTTTTGAGGAGTGAACCATGCCGAACCAACCCAATATTTTGTTCGTGTTGACGGACCAGCAACGTTGGGACACCATCCACGCGGCTAATAATCCACACATTCGCACGCCGGTCATGGACAGGCTTTGCCGCGAGGGCGTGAATTTTTCACGGGGATACACGCCGTCGCCGGTTTGCGTGTCTGCACGCGCAGCGATCATCACCGGGCAGTACCCGCACAACAACGGCTGTTTTGACAACGGATTTCCGCAACCGACGGACCGGCCCTCTCTGATGGACTGCCTCGCACGGGCGGGGTATTGCTGTCACGGCGTGGGCAAGATGCACTTTACGGGTGATCGCAGGGGATTGCGGGGGTTTCACACGCGCGACGTGCAGGAGGAACTCTGCGGGTCGGTCGATGCGGACGATTATCTCCAATTCGTCCACGCGCAGGGCTTTGGGCACGTCCACGACGTGATGGGCGCGCGCGGCGAAATGTATTATATCCCGCAAATTTCCCAACTGCCCGCACGCCTGCATCCCACCGCTTGGGTGGCGGACCGCAGCATCGACTTTTTGCAAACCCGCGATGTGTCCAAGCCGTTTTTCCTGTGGTCGAGTTTCATCCACCCGCACCCGCCGTTTTCCCCGCCGACGCCTTGGAACAAACTCTACCGCGGCGCGCTGATGCCCTTGCCCAAACGCCCGGACGACATGGAAGACCTGTGGACGCACCTCAACCGGCATCAGAACCGCTACAAGTACCGCGATGCGGGGTTGGATGATCGCATGTTGCAGGTGATGCGCGGGTATTACTGGGCGTGCGTGTCGTTTATCGACTACAGCGTGGGGCGGATCATCCACGCGCTCGAACAGCAAGGGGAATTGGATCAGACCTTGATCGTCTGGTCATCTGATCACGGCGAGTTGCTCGGGGATTACAACTGTTTTGGCAAGCGCAGTTTTCTCGACGCGGCGGCCCGCGTGCCCATGGTGGCGCGTTATCCGGACCGGTTCCCGCGTGGCGTAGTTGAAGAAACGCCCTGCGGGTTGATGGATCTGATGCCGACCTTTTTGGCCGCTGCGGGCGTTTCTCCCCGCGATGTGGCTTTGGACGGTGTGGATCTGGCCGAGTTGGTCCACAACCGGAACGACCGAATGATTTACGGGCAGATTCAGCGCGGGCAACGCGGCGTGTACATGGCGTACAACGGCGCGTTGAAATACATTTACTCCGCGGGCGATCAAAAGGAATACCTGCTCGATCACCGCGTGGATGCCGAGGAAACGCGCAACTGTGCGTACAATGTGCTCTACGCTTCCGAGGTGAAAACCATGCGCGAAAACCTGATCGCCTTCTTTCGGGACGAGGGCTATGCCGAACCCTTAGATGGCGACAACTGGAAAGCCTTCGACCGCATTGCCGAACCCCAAAGCGCGGACGCGAACCTGCTGATCCAAGACGCGGGCTGGGCCATTCCCCACTACCACATTCCGGGGTATTCGAGTACTCCGTGAGAGGCGGAGCAACAACTTTGACCTTGCCAATGCTTTCCCAATGCCGTATTCTAACGACGATCCGCGAGCAGTTTGAAAACGGGACAGCAAACAAAACGAGGTTTGGAACGATGCGTAAACACAGGTATTGTGATAAGAGGACGATTGAACGCGGGCAGAAGGGGGAATGGAACGGGATGCTAGATGTTGAGGTCCCTTGCCCCGAGCAACGCAACAATCTCCGCGTGCGATTGAAAGAAGGGGCGATTCGTCGCGCAGATCGAGACCGCCACACGGTTGAGGAATGGTTTTCTGTGGATGAGGAAGCATGGGAAAAAAGCGAGACATAACACATCCAAAACGCATCGAAGTCTAAATCTCGGTCAAATATTTCGCGCTATCGGTAGCTATTTGAACAAAAAATTCACCTGAAAATCAAAAAGAGCCTATAAATATAGGCTCTTTTTTTTGGCATAATCCTTGCATTGTGGACTTCAAAAACGCCTACTCCAA
Source organism: Candidatus Latescibacterota bacterium (assembly GCA_965204745.1). Classification (GTDB taxonomy): domain Bacteria; phylum Latescibacterota; class UBA2968; order UBA2968; family UBA2968; genus VXRD01. Next base: position 4,081,136 of record OZ242010.1, on the reverse strand, counting down.
ACGAGGCATTATGTGCGATTATGCCCTATCTTGGTTGGTGCTCTACGCGGTGCCGGGCCTGGGGCCTGCTGCGTACTATACCCTTCTCGAGCACTTTGAAACGCCCGAGAATATCCTCTCGCAATCGCCCCGAGCACTGTGCGGTGTGCCCGGCATTGGCCCGAGCACGGCGCAGTCTATATGTTGCAACCGGGACTGGGCATGGGCGCGCGATCAAGTTGCGCGGGCACAGGACTTGGACATTCAAATTTGCACGCTTTCCGACCCACTCTATCCCACCATTCTCTCCCAAATCTACGCACCGCCGCCCCTGCTATTTGTCAAAGGCGACCTCCGGTCGTGCCAACAGCCCACGATCAGCATCGTGGGATCGCGTTCTTTTACGGCTTATGGTCGAGAAACCGCGCATCGCTTGGGCAGTGATTTGGGCAAGGCAGGGGTGACAGTCGTCAGCGGCATGGCCGTTGGCATCGACGCCCATGCCCACCGAGGCGCGCTCGAACACGGCGCGACCGCAGCCGTGCTCGGCAACAGCTTGGATTGCCCCTATCCCCCAGAAAATCGCGGCCTGTTTGACCAGATTTGCGAACGCGGCGTCGCGTTATCCGAATTTCCCCTGGGCACGGCCCCAGAGCCGCACAACTTTCCCCGGCGCAACCGCATCATCAGCGGCTTGAGCTTGGGCACGGTCGTCGTTGAGGCCGGTAGCAAAAGCGGCGCGCTGATCACCGCCCAATTTGCCCTTGACCAAAACCGCGATGTGTTTGCGGTCCCCGGGCCGATTTATTCGGGCAAAAGCCGGGGCACAAATGGCCTGCTCCGCCAAGGCGCCATTCTCGTGCAAATGGCGCAGGATATTTTGACCGAGATCGAACTCCATGCCCCAGCTACCGGCCAAACCGATCCCGTTCTCTCGGACCGAAAACAGCGCGTATGGGACGCCCTCGCAGACGCCCCAGTGCATATTGACGCGCTCGCACGGGACGCGGGATTCTCTTCTGGCGAAGCCCTCAACATCCTGTTGGAACTCGAAATACAAAGTCATGTCGAGCAACTGCCGGGCATGCTTTTTAAGCGCAAATTCGGATAGGGATAGGTGCTAAAATGACCGCATCAGGCCCACAATTTTGCCGGCGATTCGGAACGACTCGTGGTTTTTGCCGAGCACAATGGGCTGATAGGCGTCATTTTCCGGCATCAACTTGACGTGTGCCCCTTCTCGATAGTAGCGTTTGACCGTGGCTTCTTCGCCGATCACAGCCACCACGATCTCGCCTTGGTGCGCGGATTCTTGTTGCCGTGCGAGCACGAAATCGCCATCGAAAATCCCGGCGTCGCGCATGCTATCGCCCTCGACTTTGAGGGCAAAAACATTGCCGCGCGGCACAAAACCGGAATCGACCGCGAGCGTGCGCTCGATGTTTTCCGTCGCGAGAATGGGTTCGCCAGCAGCCACGCGACCGATAACGGGCACGTCGCGCACGTCGCCGGAAAGAGACGCATCTTGGTAATCGGTCAATTCGATGCTGCGCGACAACATGGCGGTCCGCCGAATATACCCCTTTTTTTCCAAAGCGGTCAGGGTGGTTCGCACGCCATTGGTCGATGCGATGCCAAATGCCACCATGATTTCTCGGATCGTGGGCGGGTAGCCATTGTTGCGGATCACCTGCGCGATGAAATCGTATATCTCTCGCTGGCGCGCAGTGAGTTGTTTCCGCATAACACACCTCCTCGTTGCGGGTGAAAGACCTGTTTTCTTGCACATTTGAATATAGTGAACATTAGTGCATACGTCAAGGTTTTATCTCAAAAGATTTTCCGTTCCCACCCAAATTGGGGACATTGCCCTTGTTTTGTCCCTGCCAACACTGCCCTATCCTCTGCTTGACACCGCAAATCCCCCCCTGTATTTTATGGTCGTGAGCAAGCGACTAGACGATCCCGCCCAATTCGGAAGATCACCATGAAAAATCTCGCGTTTGACACGTACGTACCCTTTGCCTGGCAGGGCATTGGCTTGGCGATTCCCTCGGAATGGAATCCGGGCAAAATATCGGGCGAGGCCAACGCGGGCGAAGTGCGTTTGGACGATTCGCAAATTGCGCGCCTCGAACTCGAGTGGAAAGAAGCGCGGGGGGATGACCGCGTGGCGCGAATTGTGGACCGCTACATCGAAGGGTTGGCAAAGAATGCCAAAAAACAAAAGAGCCGCCTGCGCGTTGAACGAAGCCCCAAAGCGATAGACCTCGACCTTCCCGGCATGCAAAACACGCAGTATTTTTTGTGGGAATCGCGTTATACCGTCCACACCCTGGCGACGTACAGCCCCATTTCGGACCGCCTCATTTTTATTCGCATCATGGGACGCACGGATGAAAACCTCGCCCCTGTTCTGCCCCGCGTGCTCAACTCCCTGCGAGACACCGCGCCCGACGAACCCCATACCTGGGCACTCTACGACTTGATCTGCCAATCTCCGCCCGGGTACGAACTCGAAAATTTTGAACTCAAATCCGGGCATATCTGCCTAAAATTTGAAAGGGAAAACACCCTGCTCAACATCGACCGCCTCAGCTTGGCGCGCACGATTCTCAACGACAAAAATCTCGATGAGTGGTACGTGGCGTTCTTTACCAAAAGCCTCCGCAACCTCCACCTTGAAACCGACCTCCAAACCCGCGGCCCCGACGCCGTGCTCTCGGTCGATGGTCGTCCCAAAAGCCGCTGGCAGGGCCTGCTTCAGCCCTTGCCCTTTTGGAACGCACGCGCCCGGCAAAATTTATCCGGCCGGGTTTGGACGGATTTGGAGGCGAATAAAATTTTCGCTGTGCAGACGTTTTGGAAAAATCCCGAAGACGCGCCCGATTTGGACGCCTGTTGCGAAGATGTCGTGGCGATTTCCGACGGGACGTAAAAAACTGTGGAGCTCTGATATGTTCTTAAAGAAACAACCCAAAATTGGCCGCGAGGCCATGTTCAAATCCAAGCCCGTTCGCAACGATCAGGTCGAGTGGGAGAAAAATGACGATGGCGAAATCCACGTCACCCTCACGCGCGGGGATTCGTGGAAGGTGCGGACCCTGTCCAAAATTTTCTGGATTCCCAAAACCAAAACCCTGGTGCTCGACGAAATTGGCGCGCAGGTCTGGGACATGTGCGACGGGCGAACAACTGTCGAAGCCATCATCAAACGCCTGAGCAAAACCCACCAACTCAATCTGAAAGAAGCCGAAATCTCGTTGCTCGCCTATCTCAAAAAGCTCGGGCAAAAGGGATTGCTCGGGTTTGCCGTTGCCAAAAAGGACCTGCCCGGCAGCAAGCGACGCAGGCGTGCGAGCGGCAAGGCATGGGGATGAGTTGCACGGGGAGTATAGACTGCGACGCGAACTTCAGACGAGGAGAACAGCATGAGCGAAGCCATCGCCTTTGACACGCATCAATTCGTCAAGCACCTGACGGCAAACGGCTTTACCGAACAACAGGCCGAGGCCCTGGCCAACGAGCAGGTCAATTTGCTCAACAGCAACTTGGCGACCAAAACCGACATCGCGGCTATCAAGGCCGACATCGCGGCTGTCAAGGCCGACATCGCGGCTGTCAAGGCCGATATCGAGGCCCTGCGCTTGTCCACTGAAGCCAAAATTGAGGCTCTGCAATTGTCCACCAAGGCCGACATCGAGACTGTTAAAGCCGACATCGAGGCTCTGCGCTTGTCCACCGAGTCCAAAATTGAGGCCCTGCGTTTGGCGACTAAAGCTGATCTTGAGACCCAGCAGTTGGAAACCGAGTCCAAAATTGAGGCTATCAAAGCCGATATCGAGGCTCTGCGCTTGTCCACCGAAGCCAAAATCGAGGCCCAACAGTTGGAGACCAAGGCCGACATCGAGGCTCTGCGCTTGTCCACTGAAGCCAAAATCGAGGCCATCAAATCCGATCTGTTGAAATGGATATTCGGCCTCGTGCTCAGCTTGGGCGGCCTCATGGTCGGTCTGTTTGCCCTCGGAATCAAAATGCTCGGGGCGAACTGAATTTGTCTGCCCTATCAAAATACACGACAAAAAGTGCAAATAGACGGATGGGGCACAACTGCGTAGATGCACAGGCACAGCCGCCAACGCGGACTTCAGACGAGGAGAACAGCATGAGCGAAGCCATCGCCTTTGACACGCATCAATTCGTCAAGCACCTGACGGCAAACGGCTTTACCGAACAACAGGCGGAGGCCCTGGCCAACGAGCAGGTCAATTTGCTCAACAGCAACTTGGCGACCAAAGCCGACATCGAGGCTGTCAAGGCCGATATCGAGGGCATGTACTTGGCGACCAAGGCCGACATCGAGGCCCTGCGTTTGTCAACCAAAACCGACATCGAGGCTGTCAAGGCCGACATCGAGGCCCTGCGTTTGTCAACCAAAACCGACATCGAGGCTGTCAAGGCCGACATCGAGGCCCTGCGTTTGTCCACCGAGGCCAAAATTGAGGCTCTGCGCTTGTCCACCGAAGCCAAAATCGAGACCCAGCAGTTGGAGACCAAGGCCGACATCGAGGCTATCAAAGCCGATATCGAGGCTCTGCGCTTGTCCACCGAAGCCAAAATCGAGGCACAGCAGTTGGAGACTAAGGCCGACATTGAGGCTCTGCGTTTGTCCACCGAGTCCAAAATTGAGGCCCAACAGTTGGAGACCAAGGCCGACATCGAGGCTCTGCGCTTGTCCACCGAAGCCAAAATTGAGGCCATCAAATCCGATCTGCTGAAATGGATATTCGGCCTCATGCTCAGCTTGGGCGGCCTCATGGTCGGTCTGTTTGCCCTCGGAATCAAAATGCTTGGGGCGAACTGAATTTGTCTATCCGACGAAGGGAACATCAATGGAATTTCTTTTTATTTGGTTTCTGTTTGGTGTTGTCAGCGCGGTGGTTGCCACGACAAAAGGACGAAGCGGTTGTGGTTGGTTTGCACTTGGAACTTTGCTCGGTCCATTTGGTTTTATTCTGGCGTTGGTCGTTCCTAAAAATCAGGCCGTAGTCGAGAAAGAAGCCCTTAAACGCGGCGAGATGAAAAAGTGCCCGTACTGTGCTGAACTGATAAAAGCAGAAGCGATTAAGTGTCGCTATTGCGGAGAAGATGTATTAGCCGATTGTCTCCCTATTTTTTTGGATTTAATCTTGACATTTTTGTATGCTTAAGGTAAGTTTGCGGTGGTGTTGACCCTCTCAAAAGGAGTTTTTCCATGAGTTCCCAAACCCAAGAGCTCGAAACGCTGGCGACGAGCGATTACAAATTTGGCTGGGTGACGGATATCGAGCAGGAATCCGCTCCCCCAGGCCTGAATGAAGACATCATTCAATTTATCTCCGCGAAAAAGAACGAGCCCGATTGGTTGCTCGCATGGCGCTTGAAAGCCTATCGCCACTGGCTGACCATGACCGACCCGCTCAAGCGCAAAAAGACCGAGCAGTGGGCGATGGTGACGTATCCGGATATCGACTATCAGCGCATCGTGTACTACGCTGCGCCCAAGAATGCGGGCGATGGCCCGGAGAGTTTGGACGAGGTCGATCCCGAACTTTTGGCGACCTACGAAAAACTCGGCATTCCCCTCGAAGAACAAAAAATGTTGGCCGGCGTGGCTGTCGATGCGGTTTTTGACAGCGTTTCCGTGGCGACGACCTTCAAGGAAACCCTGGCCGAGGCGGGGGTGATCTTCTGCTCGTTTTCCGAAGCCGTGCAAGAGCATCCCGATCTGGTGAGAAAGTATCTCGGTTCGGTCGTGCCGCATACCGACAATTATTTTGCTGCCCTCAACTCGGCGGTCTTCAGCGATGGGTCGTTCTGCTATATTCCCAAGGGCGTGCGCTGCCCGATGGAGTTATCCACGTATTTCCGCATCAACGCGGCCAACACAGGCCAGTTTGAACGCACCCTCGTCATCGCCGATGAGGGGGCTTATGTGTCGTATTTGGAAGGTTGCACAGCACCGATGCGGGACGAGAATCAGCTTCACGCCGCGGTGGTCGAGCTCGTCGCATTGGACGATGCACAGATCAAGTACTCCACCGTGCAAAACTGGTATCCCGGCGACATCAACGGCAAGGGCGGCATCTACAACTTCGTCACCAAACGCGGTGCGTGTCGGGGCGTCAATGCCAAAATCTCGTGGACGCAAGTAGAGACCGGCTCGGCCATTACGTGGAAATATCCGAGTTGCATTTTGCAAGGCGACAACTCGGTGGGCGAATTTTACTCGGTCGCCGTCACCTCCCTCAAGCAGCAGGCCGACACCGGCACCAAAATGATCCACATCGGCAAAAACACGCGCAGTACCATCATCTCCAAAGGCATCTCCGCCCTGCGCGGGCAAAACACCTATCGCGGTGCCGTGCAAGTGCTCAAGGGCGCGTATGACGCCAGAAATTTTACCCAGTGCGATTCCATGCTCATCGGCGATCAGTGCGGCGCGCACACCTTTCCCTATATCGACGTCCGCAACCCCTCCGCGCAGGTCGAGCACGAGGCCACCACGTCCAAAATTGGCGAGGATCAAATTTTCTACTGCAACCAACGCGGCATCTCCACAGAAGACGCGGTTTCCCTGATCGTCAATGGGTTCTGCAAGGAAGTTTTGGCAGAACTGCCCATGGAATTTGCAGTCGAAGCCCAAAAACTCCTCGGCATCAGCCTCGAAGGCAGTGTGGGGTAGGAATAAATCCTTCAATGAATGCAGATAACCCGAAAGCACAACGGAGGGCATCACATGGCAAAACAAATTGCACTCTTCAATCACAAGGGCGGCGTGAGCAAGACAACGACTGCCTTCAACCTCGGTTGGATGTTGGCGAACAAAGGGAAAAAGGTGATCCTCGCCGACTGCGACCCGCAGTGCAATCTCACGGGCATGGTTCTCGGATTCAAGGATGCTTGGGATTTTGCATCGATGAAATCAAAAGATGTGAGGAATATCCGCGACGGTCTCGCGCCCGCTTTTGAATCTCAACCCGCACTGATTAAACCCGTGATTTGTGAGGCAATCAAGGGACAACCGAACATGCATCTCTTGCCCGGTCACATTGGCCTCGCCGAATACGAAGTCACCTTGGGCATTGCCCAAGAGTTGTCAGGCTCGTTGGTGACACTCCAAAATTTGCCAGGTTCTCTCCATGATCTCTTTTCTAAAACTGCCGAGAAGTACGACGCCGATTTTATTCTCGTGGATATGAGCCCCAGCCTGGGGCCAATCAACCAAAACCTGCTGATGACGAGTGATTATTTCATCGTTCCCATGATGCCGGATTACTTTTCAGCAATGGCGACGGACAGCCTTGCCGCTGTTTTGCCCAAATGGTCGGCTTGGGCAGGGGAAGCAAAAAAAATAAGAGTGCTCAGAGAGGCGGTTTATCCTTTTCCCGATAAGACGCCCAAGTTTCTCGGAATGATCCTTCAGAAATTTAGGCCGGGAAGGGGCAAAATCCCCGCTGCTGCATTCCAAAATTGGATTGATCAAATTAAAAAGGGAGTTGAGGAAAAGCTCATACCCGTGTTAAGAGAACGCGATATGTTGCTTCCCGAGAAGGTGTACAAAAAAATTGGTTTTCAGATAGACCAACCACTTCTTCAGATGGCAGACTTCAACAGCCTGATCGCCCTTTCGCAAAAGCACAAAGCTCCTATTTTCGATTTGACCGATGAACAACTTGAACGACGCGGAAGCGTACTCGAAATCACCAGGGAATCCATGCTGCGATTTCGGGATTTATACGACAAGGGTGCGGACCGAATCATAAAGCTCATTGAACATGCTTAGGTTCTGTTGACATTTTGTTTTAGAGCGATGAGCGTGGCCGCAAAAGCGAGAAAGCCTCGATAACTCGTGCTGAGTTTCTCAAAGCGAGCAAATATCCTGCGATACTGCTTCATTTTTCCAATCAACCGCTCAATCAAATTGCGTTGCTTATACCGATGGCGATCATAATCACGCGGGGTCTTGCGATAAGACCGGGGCGGAATCACGGCAACCTGTCCATGGTGAGAAAGGACGTCCAGAAACGCTTGTGAATCATAGCCCTTATCCGCGATGACAGATCGGCTCTCATACCCAGCGATTAACGCTTCGGCTTGCGTGATATCGTGGGTTTGTCCCGGTGTGAGTCGAAACCGGAGCGGGAGGCCACGCGCATCTGTGCAGAGATGGATTTTGGTGCTGAACCCGCCTCGGCTCTTGCCGAGGGCTTGCGCGGCTTGCCCCCCTTTTTTTTTGAGGCACCCGCTGCACAGGCATGAGCACGCACGACAGTGCTGTCAATGATCAGACATGCCAAGTCTGGATCAGACGTAAAATGCTGGTGCATGCGTTCCCACACGCCATACCGGCACCAGCGAGCAAAGCGTTTATAGACTGTGTTCCACTTCCCGTACTGTGCGGGCAACTGACGCCACTGACCACCCGAGCGCATCACCCACAGAACCGCTTCAATGAAGCGTTTGCAACCGGCTTCCTCGCCGACATAGACGCGAGGGCATTCGCGGATGAATGCGAGAATTTTAGGCCACTGGTTCGCAGAAAGAATAAGGTTTGACATACACACAGAGTAACTCAAAATATCCCAAATGTCAACAGAACCTAATCAGTCCATAACGCTAAAAAAATAAAATGTCAACACGACCTAGTGCCATTCAACAATTTCGTGCGAATATGGAACGGGTGCGTGCCATCGGCGGGTTGTATGAGGCATTGGGGCAATTGACGACGCCTATCGTAGATGTGACCGATCTTTTACGCACACAAATCGTGATGGTCGTGAGCGCGCTCGACCATTACATCCATTCGATCACCCGGATTGGGATGTTAGAGGTGTACGATGGAAAACGCCCTCCGACCAATGCTTTCTCGCGCTTTCAAGTGACGATAGATGCCGCCATGACAGGGATTGCCGGATCGAGTGGGAACGCTTGGCTTGAGACGGCAATCCGCGAGAGCCACGGACATTTGGCTTTTCAGCACCCAGACAAGATAGCCGATGCGGTTCGGCTTTTCTCCTCGAGCGAGTTATGGCCCTCCGTTGCTTCGCACCTGGGATTGACAGTGCCAGATGTGAAAAATCGGCTTCGCCTTATCGTTGATCGCCGGAATAAAATCGCCCATGAAGCCGACTTGGATCCGGACTATCCCGGAACCGAAAGCCGTTGGCCCATTTCGCCTTCTGAGTCGACGGACGCCGTAGATTTTATTCAAGATGTTTGCGAGGCCATTCATGTGGTCGTCACTTAAATCGCAAAACAATGGGGAATGAATACATGTTGGAAATTCGGAATTTGCATGCAGGTGTGGAGGGGGCAGAGATTTTGCACGGCATCGATCTCGCGGTCAATGCGGGCGAAACCCACGCCATTATGGGGCCCAACGGATCGGGCAAGAGCACGTTGGCGCAGGTGCTCGCGGGTCACGAAGCGTATTGCGTCACGGCGGGCGACGTCATCTATCAGGGCGAAGACCTGCTCGACATGGCCCCGGATGAACGCGCGGCGCAGGGCGTGTTTCTCGCGTTTCAATATCCGGTGGAAATCCCCGGCGTGAACAGCGCGTACTTTCTGCGGACGGCCCTCAACGCCATTCGCAAAGCGAGAGCAGAAGACGAGATCGATGCGTTTGACTTTCTCGCCCTGATTCGGGACAAACTCAAACTGGTCGAGATGGACGAAAAATTTCTCAATCGCCCGGTCAACGAAGGCTTTTCCGGCGGGGAAAAAAAACGCCATGAAATTTTGCAACTGGCGGTCTTGGAACCCCGGCTCGCCATTCTCGACGAGACCGACTCCGGCCTCGACATCGACGCACTGCGCGTGGTTGCCAACGGGGTCAACACCCTGCACGGCGCGGACAAAGCGACCATTGTGGTGACGCACTACCAGCGGTTGCTCAACGACATCGTGCCCGACGTGGTGCATGTGATGCTCGACGGGCGCATTGTGCAATCCGGCGACAAAACCCTGGCCTTGGAATTGGAAGAAAAGGGATATGACTGGATCAAAGAGGCGGGAGAGGCAAGACGAAAGGCGGGAGAGATGAGATGGGAGAGGTGAGAAGGAAGGCGTGAGACGTAAGAAGGGAGAGGTGAGAAGGCGACCCCAAAACCGCTCAGATCTTGCCTCAAGCGTTTGGCCCTAAAGCATTGTTTGTTGCCTTCGATGCCTTCGGCGACTTACTTTTTTTCAACAGCAAAAAAAAGTAAGCAAAAAATGCCGCTCTCAAACGCCGAGGGGCTTGCACAGCGCAAATCGCTTTTGTAGCAGTACGATATGCGCCAGCCTGCAAGGTGGGTTGCAACATAAATGTGGGTTGCCAATGGACTTGCGCGCTGTGCGTGATGGCTTTAGCGGATGGGCTTTTGCGAGGGCATTTTTGCAATGGCTTCTCTGAATGACTGCGGAGTGTCAAGAGGAGCACTGGCTGATAGCATATCGCATCGCATTAGGACAACAGCAATTCAATTTGGTATAAGAAGGGAGAAGGCGACCCCAAAGCCGCCCCTAAGTGGTCGGCAGTCCGTCCAACCCCGTAGGGACAGGCCCCTGTGCCTGTCCTCACATCCGATAGCTTCTTTAAGGAAATGCGACCCATGGCAACTGATCACACATCTTGGATTCGGAAATTTGAAACCGCGCGCAACGGGCGATCCCCTCGGGCCTTGCGCGAGCGGGCAATGGTCGATTTTGCGCGGTTGGGCTATCCCACCACCGCGGACGAAGCGTGGAAAAGCGTGAACCTGGCCGCGATCACCGCGCACGATTTTCAGCCGGGTGCTCCCGTTTCCGTGTCCGATGCGGACATGGCCCCGTTCATCTATCCGGACATGCCGGGCATCCGAGTCGTCTTTGTCAACGGGCACTACGCGCCGGGGGTTGCATCCGCGTTGCCCGAGGGCGTGACTGTCGCCAATCTGCCCGATGTCTATGACCACGCGCTCGTCAATGCGCGGTTGGGCACGCTCGCACAAAGCGCGGCTCTGCCATTTACCGCCCTCAACACGGCCTTCATGCGCGACGGCGCGTTTATCCACATCGCCCGCAATGTCGCGGTTGAAACACCCATCCACCTCCTCTTTCTCACAACGGCTTCAGGAGTGCCCACCCTGTCGCATCCGCGCGCCTTGATCATCGCGGAAGAGAACAGCCAACTCTCACTCGTCGAAACGCATGCCGGAATCGATGCCGGCGTCTATTTTGCCAATGCGGTGACGGAAATCATCGCCCGCGACAATGCCATAGTGGATCACATCCGCCTCGGCTCGCAAGGCGAAGACGCATTGCACATCGCCAATTATCAGGCCGAACTCGGGCGCAACAGTCGGTTGACCTTACACGATTTTACCTTGGGCGGGGCATTTGTGCGCCACGACATCAGCGCGTACTTGCGCGGCGAAGGCGGCGAGGCCACGGTCAACGGTTGTTACGTGCTCAACGGGTCGCAACACGTCGATAATTACACCCTGCTCGAACACGCCGCGCCCCATTGCCCCAGCCACGAGTTGTACAAGGGGATTTTGGGCGGGTCCGCGCGCGCCATTTTTCGGGGGAAAATCCACGTCCACCAAAAGGCGCAACACACGGACGCTTACCAACAAAACGAAAATATCTTGCTCTCGGACAATGCGCGGGTCAATGCCAAACCGCAACTCGAAATCTACGCGGACGAGGTCAAGTGTTCGCACGGCGCGACGATCGGGCAACTCGACGAAAACGCCCTCTTTTACCTCCAAGCGCGGGGCATCCCCAAAGCCGAGGCGCGGCGCATTTTATTGCGCGCATTTGCCGATGAGGTCGTCGGGCGCGTGGCCCTCGAGCCCGTGCGCGCCCATCTAAACGCGTTGATCGACGCGCGCCTCGCCCACATCTACGCAGAGGACATGGCATGAACGCGCCCTTCGACATCCTCACCCTGCAACCGCCCGAGCCTGTCGCACGCACGCCCCTTCCCTTTGACGTGCGCCGCATTCGCGCAGATTTTCCCATTTTGGGCGAACGCGTGCAGGGCCGGCCGCTCGTGTACTTGGACAACGGCGCCACCGCGCAAAAACCCCGTGCGGTCATCGACGCGCTCTCGCAGTATTACGCAACGCAAAATGCCAATGTGCATCGCGGCGTCCACCACCTCTCGCAGGTTGCGACCGACGCGTACGAAGCCGCAAGGAGAAAAGTCGCAACCTTCATCAACGCGGCCTCAGATCGGGAGATCGTTTTTGTGCGTGGCACCACCGAGGGCATCAATCTCATCGCGCAAACCTTTGGGCGCGTGCAAATTGGCGCGGGCGATGAAATCATCGTCAGCGAGATGGAGCACCATTCCAACATCGTGCCGTGGTGGATGCTCTGCCGGGAAAAGGGCGCGACATTGCGCGTCATTCCCATGAACGACCGGGGCGAACTCCGTTTGGATGCGTATCAAACCCTGTTCTCGCCGCGCACAAAACTCGTGTCCTTCGTCCACATTTCCAACGTGCTCGGCACGGTCAATCCCGCGACAGAAATCGCGCGCATCGCGCATGAACATGGCGTGCCCGTACACATCGACGGGGCGCAAGCCGTGCCCCATCAGCGCGTGGATGTGCAGGCCATCGGCTGCGATTTCTACACGTTTTCCGGGCACAAAATGTTCGCCCCCACCGGCATTGGCGTGCTCTACGGCAGGGAAACGCTCCTCGACGCCATGCCGCCCTACCACGGCGGGGGCAGCATGATCCAGCAGGTGGATTTTGACGAGATCACGTACGCGGACTTGCCCAACAAGTTTGAAGCCGGCACGCCCAATATCGCGGGTAGCATTGGCTTGGGCGCGGCTATCGACTACCTCAACAGCATCGACTTTGACGGCGCGGCGCGATACGAAACCCAGCTCTTGGAGTACGCCCACGCGGCCCTGCGCGAAGTGCCGGGCCTCAAACTGATCGGCGCCGCAGAACGCAAGGTGGGCGTGCTCTCGTTTGTCCTGTCCGACATTCACCCCCACGACGTGGGCACGATTCTCGATCTTGCCGGCGTTGCCGTGCGCGCCGGGCACCACTGCGCCCAACCCATTATGAAGCACTACGACATCCCCGCGACCACGCGCGCTTCGCTGGCGTTTTACAACACGCGCGAAGACATTGACGCGCTCGTGGCCGGGCTTTACAAAGTGCGAGAGGTGTTTGGCTGATGGCCGATTTGCGCGAACTCTACCAGCAACTCATTCTGGATCACAACAAAAATCCCAGAAATTTTCGCGCCCTCGATCCCGCGGATCGCTATGCCGAGGGCCACAACCCCCTGTGCGGCGATAGGGTGCAGATCTATCTCCAACTTGAGGATGACCGCATTGCAGCGATTGGCTTTCAGGGGTCCGGATGCGCGATTTCCAAAGCGTCTGCTTCGTTGATGACCGAAGCCGTTCAAGGCAAAACCCTCGGCGAATCCGCAGCCTATTTCAAGGGCTTTCAGGCGATGCTCACGGATCCGACCAGCGCGCCAGACCTCGGCAAATTATCGGTTTTTGCGAGTTTGCGCGCCTATCCCACCCGCGTCAAGTGCGCGACCCTATCGTGGCACGCGCTCCGCGCCGCCATTGAAAATGCCCACACACCCGTAACCACAGAGAGATGCCCATGAGTTTTCTGAACATTTTTCGCAAAGACGATGCCTCCGAAACGCCCGCAGGGGAAATTCACAATATCGAAGCCCCGCCAAAGCCCACGCCCCAAGGCCCTATCGACACGGATGCGGTTAAGGAAGACATCGTGAAGGCCCTCAAAACCGTGTACGATCCAGAAATCCCGGTGGATATTTACGAACTCGGCCTCATCTACGACATCAAAGTGGAAGAAGACGGCAATACAGCCGTTCTCATGACCCTGACCGCGCCCAACTGCCCGGCCGCGGGCATTTTGCCCGGGCAAGTCGAATCCGCGGCCAGATCAGTCAAAGGGGTGTACGATGTCAAACTCGATCTCGTCTTTGACCCCCCTTGGACGCCAGAGCGCATGTCGGAGGCGGCCAAACTCGAGTTGGGGATGTTTTGAGTGTGGCATTCGCGGCATCCGTGTTTCATCTCGAAAGGGAAAACAATGCTCTTGACGCTGAAACAGGCGAGCGAATGGGCGTCGGAATACGCAAATAAAAACGTGACGCCTTCCAATATTTCGTATTTGATTCAGTACGCGCGGATCAAATGCGTCGTCAATAACGGCGTCAAGTTCATTCCCAAAGACAGTTTGATCGCGTACTATGCCGCGCACCAAAAGCGCAGAGAGGCCCGGTGGAAAGAACAACTCGGTAGCGACTTGAATTGGCATCTTTCCTTTGAAGAGGTCAAAGAAGCGGAAACCACAAAGCACGTACACCGGTTGCACCCGTACAAAGGCAAATTCATCCCCCAACTGGTCGAATACTTCTTGGACGATCACACGGATGACTTTAAGCGGGACACCTATTTTGAGCCGCGGGATATCGTTCTCGACCCCTTTTGTGGGAGTGGGACCACACTGGTTCAAGCCAACGAGTTGGGCATACACGCGATTGGCATTGATATTTCGGCTTTCAACGCTTTGATCGGCAATGCCAAAGTCGCGGATTACAATTTGGGCGCGTTATACGCCGAAAGCTGGAAGATTACAACCGCCCTAAAAAATTTTGTATCCCGCTCAGGCATCACGACCTTTGAATCCAAACTCGCGGAACAACTCGCGGCCTTCAACGTAGCGTATTTTTCTGTCGCTTTCAAACACAGGGTCAAAACCGAGCAGATCGATCAGAAGAGCTACGGTAGTGAGAAGGAAGCCGCCTTTCTGAAAACGTATCGCCAACTCGTTGCGGAGCACCGAATCGATTTGCGGATGTCTGCGGACTCGTCCTGCTTCATGCGACATTGGTATCTGCCGTGCGTTCGGGCGGAGATCGTTTTTGTCCACACCATGATTCGGCAAGTCGCAGATGAGGCGATCCAAAAGGCGCTGATGCTGATTTTGAGCCGCACCATCCGCTCGTGCCGGGCCACAACCCATGCGGATTTGGGCACCTTAAAAAAACCGATGACGACGACCTATTATTGCCGAAAACACGGGAAAATCTGCAAACCGCTGTTTTCCATTTTGGGTTGGTGGGAGCGATACTGCGAGGATAGCGTACAGCGATGGGATGCGTTTAGACGGGTAAAAACGGACACGTTTCAGCACTGCTTGACCGGGGATTCTCGCACCATCGACATTTTTGCGGCCATCAGACAGGCCGACCCGCGCCTCGCGGAACGCGCAGAAAGACAACGGGTTAAGGGCATCTTTTCAAGTCCGCCTTATGTCGGTTTGATCAACTACCACGAACAACACGCCTATGCCTACGACTTGTTCGATTTTGACAGACGAGATGAATGGGAGATCGGCCCTCTGTTCAAGGGAAAGGGGAAAGAGGCCAGAGCATCGTACATTCGAGGCGTGTCGGAGGTCTTAAAGAATTGCAAGCGGTTTTTGGCAGAAAATTACGATGTGTTTCTCGTGGCAAATGACAAGTTCGACATGTACCCGACCATCGCGGAAAAAGCGGGGATGCAAATCGTCAACCAGCACAAACGCCCCGTCCTAAATCGCACGGAGAAAAACAGGGGTTCGGCGTATTCCGAAACGATATTTCATCTGAAAATGCGAATTAAGAGTAGAAAGCGAGTAAGAAGCAAGCCGCGGTCAATCGCCCAAAGACATGAACGAGTAAGCCCTCATAGGATCGTACCCGAGACGCCATCGAGATGTTCGTCTTTCGTTCAATCCAACTGAACAAGGCCTCTATAGGCTGTCGCATGCTCGAAACCGCCCGAGAAAAGTCTTTTTCGGCCTCGGTCAGGCTTTCTTGCCCCTTTTTTCGCTTCACCGGCGTCTCGAAGATCAGGTTCTGCTGTTTGCTAAGCGTGTCTTTTAAGGGCTGATCGGCGTAGATTTTATCGCCGTAGAGGTGTCCATCCCGCAAAACGGGTAAGACTTGTCGCAAAGCGGTCAGGTCATGCTCTGCTGCGCCTGTCAAGCCGATGTACTCTGCTTTGGGCAGGCCATTCGCTCGGTCTTGTGCGACAATGTGCAGTTTAGTGCCGTAATACCACATCTTTTTGGAAGCGCAGCGGCCTTTGTTGGCCAGTTGTTCTTCAGCCACACATGCCTGACCGCTACGTGCCGATTGTGCCATGACAATCGGCATGGAATCCACCAAGTAGGTGTGTTCAGAGACATCGGTTGCGGGACTGTCCTTTTGGATCTGTTCAATCAATGGGGCGAAGACCACACACAAGCGGTTCAACCGCTGGATATAGCCTGCATAAGTGGGCAGATGGGGAAACCAGTCGAACAAATGATCCTTGGTATAGGTATAAATCGCCTTGATCTGCGTGTGTTGTTGCATGATCCCAAACAAATAGATCGTCAGCACTTCTTCATCTGTGAAGGTCGGCGTGTCGTTATTACTCATGCGTTCCGTATAAAACCACAGATGCTTTTGGTCATACTGCTGACAAATATAGACATACAAGTGAATGAGTTTATCTTGCCAATCCATCGCGTGCTCCTTCCTTTAAGGGTGAAATGACTGAGCCCTCAAGAAAAGACAAGTACGCGATGGATTCAACTCTTAATTCGCATTGAAAGCATAAATGGACGGTATGCGATATGGACCGCGTTTTCATCTACTGGGATAATTCCAACATTTTTCACGAGGCGCAACGTCTCGCTGAAGAACGCAATGGAGGCACTGATGCCCGTTATCGCGTGCGGATGAACTTCGACAACCTATTGCGCTTGGCGCGTGCGGACCGGCCACTGGCAAAGGCACTCGCCGCCGGTTCTGTGCCGCCTGAAATGCGCCAGTTGTGGAATCGGATGGAAAGCCGAGGCGTGGAAGTTCAGTTGTTTGACCGAGGTGGCCCAGACCGCGGCGAACAGGAAATGCCCGACCGCGTGTTGCAGTTGCGAATGTTGGAAGACGCGCTGGATTACAACGGCGACCCCGGCATTGTGGTGTTGCTAACCGGCGATGGCGCGGGCTACTTGGAAGGCGCGGGTTTTCACAGCACCTTAGAGCGCATGCACAAACGCGGTTGGCGCGTGGAAATCCTATCGTGGGCACATGCTTGCAACCAGCGGATGCGCCGATGGGCAATGGAGAATGGGGTGTTTGTCGCGTTGGACGACTTTTACGATGCCATCACTTTCATGGAGCCATCTCGGCCTGGGTTCGCGCTCGCGGCGGCACGCGCTTCTGCGGCATTGGAGTTGTCTCGGCGGGCCATCGCGCAATGACGCGAAACTAGAAAGGTGTTTTTTATGAAATTGAGCGCGCAAGAAGAATACGGCCTGCGTTGCCTCCTGCAAGTCGCGCAACGCGAATCCGAAACCGGGACGAGCATTGCGATCTCTGAAATCAGCCGCGCCGAAGGCTTGTCCACCGCGCATGTGGGCAAACTCGTGCGCCTGTTGCGAATTGGCAACCTCGTCAAAAGCGTGCGCGGTCAAGCCGGCGGGTACAAATTGGCGCGCCCTGCCCGCGACATCCTGATCGCGGACGTGCTCGACGCGCTCGGCGGCCCGTTCTTCAACGACGACTTTTGCGACGAACACACGGGCTATGAAGCGTGTTGCACACATTCTGTCAACTGCTCCATTCGCACCCTCTGGAACGCCATCCAAGTTGTGGTCGATCAGATGCTCGACCGCATTACCCTGCAAGACCTGATGGGCGACGGCCACCAACTCGAAACGCACCTCGCACACAAAGCCGACGAACTCTTGCAAGTCGCGATGCCTTAGAGGCGTGAGAGGGGAGAGGCAAGAGGCAAGAGGGGAGACAACCCCGCCATCCGCAGACAGGCCACCAAACCACTGCTCAAATTCATTCGCAAATCCCACCCTCCATCCATCCCGCCGTAGGGACAGGCCCCCGTGCCTGTCCGCGCATCCAACTATAAAATCAGTGGTCAGTCCCCGCCTGACCGCCCCGCTCAGTAAGAAGCAAGAGGGGAGAGGGGAGAAGTCCACCCCGCCCATTCGCCCCAAGGCGATGCCTGTACGGATTGCTGATTGCTAACCGCTGATGAACTGACCTGAGAATCGGTCAGTTGTACCTCATTCCGCCGATTCGTAGATTTTTCTACCCGCGTTCAAAATAGCGCGCCCGTTCCCAAGTGGTGACAGCCTCGTCGAATTTGCGCTGTTCTGTGCGGAAGAAGTGGACGTAGTGGTCGATCACCTCGTCGCCAAAGGCGCGGCGCAACATGGCGCTGGCTTCCAATTCGTCTGTGGCCTCGCGCAGATTGGCCGGTACGCGGGGCAATTCGTCGGCTTGGTACACATCGCCGCTAAAGGGCGCCGGAGGCTCGATTTTATTTTTTAATCCGTCGAGGCCAGCGGCCAGGGCCGCGGCATAGGCCAAGTACGGGTTGGCGTCTGCGCCGGGCAGGCGGCATTCGATCCGCAGCGAAGGGCCGCGGCCCACAATGCGGAAGCCAGCGGTGCGGTTATCATAGCTCCAAGCGATTCGGGTGGGCGCCCACGACTGGTCTGCGTAACGCTTGTACGAGTTGGGATAGGGGGCGTAAAAGGGGGCGATAGCGCGGGCGTGGGCCATCCAGCCGCCCAAGAAATGGCGGAAGGTATCGGAGTGCTCGGGCTCGCCGACAAAGGCATTGCGGCCTTCCCCATTCCACAAACTCAGGTGCAAGTGCATGCTGGAACCGGCCAAGTCCGCGTGCCACTTCGCCATGAAGGAGACGGATAATCCCTGGCTCTGGGCGATCTCTTTGAAGCCGTGCTTGTACAGGGCGTGGCGGTCGGTCATTTCTAAGACCTCGGCGTAGCGCAGGTTGAGTTCGTGCTGGCCCGGCCCCCATTCGCCCTTGCTAAATTCCACGGGAATGCCGCTGGCGTGCATGTGCCGCCGCACGGCCCCGTTGATGCCCTCTTCGCGAGTGCCTTGAAGGATGTGATAATCCTCGATGTACCACCCAAAAGTCTCGAGGTCTTCGTAGTGTTTGGCGTGGGCTTGCTCGTAGGAATCCTTGAACAAATAGTATTCGAGTTCAGAGCCGCCCATGGCACTCAAGCCCAAGTCCGCGAGGCGGTGGATTTGGGTTTTGAGCATGGAACGCGGCGCTTGGGCCACGGGCTGGTGGGTTTCTTCATGGGCGAGATCGCAAAAAATGAGGGCCGACCGGTCGAGCCAAGTGATGCGGCGGAGGGTGTTTAGATCGGGGACGCAGTGGAAATCGCCATAGCCCTTTTCCCAGTTGGCAAAGTCGTAGCCCTCAACCACGTCCATTTCCATATCGACTGTGAGCAAATAGTCGCAGGCGTGCATGCCTTGGGATGCGGTCTGTTCGAGGAAAAACTCGGCGTTGATACGCTTGCCTATCAGGCGGCCATACAGATCGGGAAAGACAGCGAGGACCGTGTCGATGTGCCCAGCCGCGACTTGTTCGCGGAGTTGTTCAAGGGGCAACATACCGGCCGGTGCGGGGGGTGTCATAAAACCTCCTACGGGCTGAGGGACGAGATGATCGCGCCAAATATAACCCAACTTTTTGATTTGCCCATGTTTTCTTTTACCTGTTGTGCTTGACAGATCGCGGCGCGTGCCCTATCGTGCGCTAGCCGATCCCACTTTTCTCGGAGGCCAAGATGAAGATCAAAACCGTTGAACGCATCCATCTCGACGTGCCCTTTACCGAACACAGCGAGAAGCACCTCGGCTATTGGCTACCCCATTGGCGCATTCACGAGCTTTGCCACATCGCGCTCGAAAATGGCGTTGAGGGATGGGGCGAAACCATTCCCAACTACACTTGGGCAAAAGTGCCGCCCGATATCGAAGACAGAATTATTGGTCGCCCAGCCGCGGAAGTGATGTGGGACGACAGCTTGGGCGCGGGCGTGCAAATGGCCCTGTTCGACGCGGTTGCAAGGGCGCAAGGCGTGCCCATCTACCGGTTGCTCGGCAACAAAGTGCGCGACTGGTGCCCCATTTCTTGGTGGCACATGGACATGCCGCCGATGGGATGGGCAGAGGAATGCCGGCAAGCCGTGCGGGCCGGCTATACCAGCGCGAAACTCAAGGCGCGCCCGTGGTTTGACCTGCACGCGGCTATCCAAGCCGTGCAAGACGCGGTCCCGCCCGGGTTTCACCTCGACCTCGACTACAACGGCACGTTGGGCAATTCGGCCAATGCCATCCCGCACCTGCGCGAACTGGAAGCGTATCCGGAAGTGGCGATGATCGAAACCCCGATCCCGCAGAACGACGTGGCGGGCAACAAGCAAATCCGAAATCTGATCGCCCGGCCCATTGCCATGCACTACAACAACCCACCCATTGAAACGACCCTCAGAGAAGATGTTGCGGATGGCTTTGTCATTTGTATCGGCGCCGCGCACCTTCTCAAACAAGCCGCTGTCTGCGAGCAGTGGAACAAGCCCTTTTGGCTGCAACTCGTCGGCTCGGGCATCACAACCGCCTGGGCCGCGCATCTAGGCGCGGTACTTCCGCAGGCCAAATGGCCGGCCATTACCTGCATGAATATATGGGAATCGCAACTCGTCAAACCCGAGATCGAAGTTCGGGGCGGCTTTTACCGCGTCACCGAAACCCCGGGCCTCGGCGTTGAGATTGACCCGGATGCCATCCGACAATACGCTGTGGATTATACCTGGGTCGATCCCCCGCGCCACCTCTATGCGTACCGCCGCCAAAGCGGAGAAGTGACTTACTACGCCTGCACAAAACAGGACTTGCACCACGTCTATCCCCAAGACGCACAACCCATTTCAGAACCCGGCTCATCCCTCGACATAATCGAAGACGACGGCACGGAGACATTTGACCGCTTGTACAACACAGCGCGAAACGCCCCGGTGAGATCGCGTGCGGAAAGCAACCACAGCTAAACACGGGCATGTCCCGGCGGATGAATAATAAGCCCCGACGATACAAAAATCGCCGGGGCTTATGTTTTGGCGGCTGGGCGGCCTTCTCCCCTCTCCCTTCTTACGTCTTGACAACATCGGTGCTGTGTGCCTCCATCAGAATATAGTTGTCTTCCCTCTTGCGTCTTACGTCTTACCGAAGGGCGGCTGGGCGGGGTTGTCTTCCGTCTCCCGTCTCCCGTCTCACCTTTTACCGCTTTGGGCGAGCACGGGGATTGGATTTGTCGATTCGCCGATTCGCCGATTCGCCGATTTGCCGTTCGGGTTTTTGCTTGACCTTGCTTGGGGTTTGTCGTAAGTTTTGACGATTTAGAGATGTTGGTAAGTCATTGGAATAGTGTGTTGTCTGACAATCAATTACTGGAATTGAAATGGACGTCATAAAAGGGGCGAGAGTCGAGGGACGGCGCGGGATTGAGCGCGTTGAGGCCGGGTTGCAAATCCGCTTCGTGCATCCCGATGGCATTGGGGATGCGATGGGATTGCGTCCCGGGGATGTGTTGGAAAGCATCAACGGGCAACCGGTGCGCGATCCCATCGATTACCGATTTTACATGGGTGACGAAGACGTGTTGACCGCAGTGCGGCGCGGAGACGAGCGGTTTTTGTTCGAGATTGAAAAAGAGATCGAAGACGATTTGGGCGTGGATTTTGAGGACATGCCCATTCTCAAATGCGACAATAAGTGCGTTTTTTGCTTCTTGCACCAGATGCCCAAGGGCCTGCGGAAAACCCTGTATTACCAAGATGACGACTACCGCTTGTCCTTTTTGCACGGGGCTTATGTCACGCTCACCAATTTGTCAAAAGACGAGTTTCAGCGCATTATCGACCAAAAATTGAGTCCCATGTACATCTCGGTTCACGCCACGGATCCCATGTTGCGCGCCGAGTTGCTCGGGCGCAGGCGGGCGACCCCGGTGCTAGATCGGATAGACACCTTGGGCGCGCACAAAATAGAGATGCACGCGCAAGTGGTCTTGTGCCCGGGGATCAACGATGGGCACGCGCTCAAGCAGACGATTTTCGACCTCGCCGCACGCCATCCCCATGTGGCATCCGTGGGCGTCGTGCCCTTGGGCCTGACCAAGTTCCGCAAAAATCTTCCGGCGTTGAACCCGGTGACGAGCGCAGACGCAGCCAGGGCCATCCGCCAGATAACCGCGTGGCAAGCGGTGTTGAAGCCGCGCTTGGGCACGCGCTTTGTGTATTTGGGCGATGAGATGTATTTGATGACCGGCCAACCCGTGCCGCCAAAACCCGAGTACGAGGGGTTTCCGCTCGTGGAAAATGGCATCGGCATGGTGCGCCGATTTGTCGATGGCTTTGAGCAACGGATCGAGGAACTCGAGGCATTGGCGTTGCCCCCGCATCGTTTTGCCCTCGTGACCGGCGTGTTGGGCGTGCGGTTTTTGGACGCGATAGTCGAACGCCTGAATCGCATTTCTTGGATTTCTGCCCGAGTCGTGCCCGTGGTCAATCGCTTTTTGGGCGAGGGCATCACGGTTTCCGGGCTGCTTTCCGGGGGCGATATCATCCGCGCACTGGCAGAGGTCGAGCGCGATGAGACCGTTCTCTTGCCGCCCAATTGTCTGAATCACAATGGGTTATTTTTGGACGATCTCACGCTGGACGACTTGGTGCAGCGCGTGCGTTGCCCGGTCGTCGTGGGGACGTACGATCTCGTGGAGACGATTCACAAGGCGGTCGGCGGCGCGTCAACTTCTCTGCATCCGCACAATGAGGATGTGGCGCATCCGTACATTTCGCCGCATCAGCTAGCGGATTAGACGAATCGGCAAAACGCACACGGCAGGGATGGGCGGAGAAGGGATCGCACGGGTGGCGGGGCGGACTGACAACTGACAACTGACAACTGATTTCTGGAGACAGACGATGGGCGTCGTAGCCATTGTGGGCAGGCCGAATGTCGGCAAATCCACGCTTTTCAATCGGTTGATCGGCGAGCGCAAGGCGGTGGTCGATGATTTTCCCGGGGTCACGCGCGACCGCAACTACGCGCAATGTACGTGGAATGGCCGCACGTTTACGCTGATGGATACGGGCGGGTACGTACCCAATGCCGCGGAAAGTATTTCAGACTCGGTGGCTCGGCAGGTGGAACTCGCGTTGGACGAAGCGGATTTGCTGCTCTTGGTGGTCGATGCCCAAACCGGGCCCACGGATTACGACGCGACGATGGCGCGGATGATCCGAGACCTAGGCGTGCCGCATCGACTGATCGTCAACAAGGTCGATAGGGTGGAAGACGAAGCCGATGGCGCGGCGTTTTACGGCCTCGCGCTCGGGGACCCCCTGCTCGTTTCCGCGATCAACGGGCGATTGTCCGGCGACTTGCTCGACGAAATCCTCGCGTGTTTGCCCGAAGATGCAGACGATCCAAAAGGAGAAAGGCCGCCGCGAATCGCGGTGTTGGGCCGCCCGAACATGGGCAAATCCACGTTTGTGAACCGCTTGTTGGGCCATGAGCGGGTCGTCGTCAGCGAAATCCCCGGCACGACGCGAGACGCCATCGACCTGCCCATGCAGCGCGCCGACCGGGCATTTGTCTTGATCGACACCGCGGGCTTGCGCCGGCGAACGCGCATCAAAGAGCAGGTCGAGTTTTACAGTTCCCTGCGGACCGTGGAAAATCTCGAGCGTTGCGACGTGGCGATTGTGCTGGTCGATGCGGTGGAAGGATGCACCGTGCAAGACATCAAAATTGCAGAACGCGCCGCGGCCTTGGGCAAAGGGGTCATCGTGGGCATCAACAAATGGGATTTGGTGGAAAAGGACGACCGCACCGCGGACCACACAGCGGCCCAAATCCGCACGCGCTTTGTACATTTGGAAAACTACCCCCTTGTTTTTCTATCGGCGCTGACCGGGCAACGCGCCTGGCGCGTGATCGACCTCGCATTGGACATCGCCCAAAAACGCAGGCAACGCGTTTCCACCGGGGACTTGAACGCCTTTTTGACGGCCCTGAATGCCACGACCGCGCCGCCGACCAAAAATGGCAGGGTCTTTCGCATGTCTTTTTGCGTGATGCCACACGCCGCGCCGCCGACCCTCATCTTTTTCACGCGGCGGCCCAAGGACGTGCCGGTTCACTACCGCCGGTTTTTAGAGCGCAGGCTCAGGCAGGCGTTTGACTTTTTTGGCACGCCCATCCGCATTTTATTCAAACAGAAGTGATGCTATGCGGTCAAAAAAAATCAAAAAACTCTACTATTCCATCCGCGAAGTCTCGGAGCGCACAGGCGTAGAGCCGCATGTGTTGCGATTCTGGGAAAAGGAATTTTCCCAACTGCGGCCCCGGCGCGGTCGGTCGGGCAATCGCACGTACACCGAGCGAAATCTCAAGGTCATTCTGGCGATCAAGGATTTGCTCTACGTGCAGAAATACACGATTCGCGGGGCGGTTGAACGGCTGAGACAAGACCCCGGTTTGTGGGAAAATCAGAACATCGACGCACCTGCGAAGGAAAATTCACTCGCGGAATTGCGGGACCTGTTGCTCGATCTCAAGCGGTTGATTGAAGGGGAGGCGAAGAGATGAACAGGCGAACCCATGCCCCATCGCCATTCCGACGAAAAAAATAAAAACTTGCGCCATATTCCGTCTTTCTCTATATTTTGGCCTCTCGATGAAAGAGTGGGCAACAGCCCACTCTTTTGAGTATATGGGACGCCCGCGACGAAAGTTATGCCATGCTCATCAAAGATACCCTCATCGATCTCGTCGTTCCGCTCCTCCAGCGCAGGGGCGTGGCGTTGGTCGAGTTGGCTGTTTCGGGCCTTGGCAGGCGGCAACTCGTGCGCGTTTTTGTGGATCGCCCGGACGGGATTGCAGTTGACGAATGCGCGGCCATTAGCCGGGAGATCGCCGATGTTTTTGACACGCGCGATCCGATAGCGGAGGCTTACGTGCTCGAAGTGTCATCCCCCGGCTTGACGCGGCCCTTGAAGACGGACCGGGATTTTGAGCGCGTGGTCGGCAAGGCCCTGCGCTTGGTGGTAGATGGCTTGGGCGTTGCAGTGGGCACGCTCTTGCAGGTCGGTCCCGATCATCTCGACGTGGCATTGGCCGACAAACGCGCGCGCATCGAACGCGCCAAAATCCAGAAAGCCACGTTGCATTTTGAGTTGTAGGAGGCTCACTTGAATTACGAAGTTCTCGAAGCGTTAAGACAAATTGCCCAAGAAAAAAACGTCAACCGCGACTTGGTGATCGAAACCCTGGAAATGGGGTTGATCTCTGCGGCAAAAAGGCGGTTTGGCACCGGGGATAACGTGGAGGTCAACATCGACCACGACTCGGGCGAGATCGCCGTGGAAGCGGTCTGGGAAATCGTCGCGGATGGCGAGGTCGAAGATGAGGGCCTGCAAGTCGGCCTGACCCAAGCGCGCAAAACAGACGACGATGCCAAAGTCGGCGGAGAGCTGAGATCGCGCCTCAATTTTGCCGATTTTGGACGCAATGCCATTCAAACGGCGAAGCAAGTGCTCGTCCAGCGCGTCAGAGAGGCCGAGCGCGAAAAAATCTACGAGGATTATCAGGGGCGCGTGGGCGAAATCATTTCGGGAACCGTGCAACAAATCAGCCGTGGGGATATCCTCATCAACTTGGGGCGCACAGAAGCGGTCATTCCCCTCAAGGAGCAAATCCGAAAAGAACGCTATCGGCAGGGCGATCCCATTCGCGCGTACGTGCTCGACGTGTTGCGCGTGGCGCGCGGCCCGCAAGTGGTGTTGAGCCGCACGCATCCCGGGTTTCTCGAGCGTCTTTTTCAACTCGAAGTCCCGGAAATTTACGAGGGCGTCATCGAAATCAAGGCCGTGTCCCGCGAACCGGGGGAGCGGGCAAAAATCGCGGTGCATTCCAATGATGCGCGCATCGACCCGGTGGGGGCGTGCGTGGGGATGAAAGGCTCGCGCGTGCAAGCGGTGGTGCGCGAATTGAGCAATGAGCGCATCGACATCGTGCCCTGGAGCGAAGACGAAGCGATCTTTTTGTCGCGCGCCTTGAGTCCCGCCACAGTGCGTCGCGTGGTGATCGACCGGCGCGACAAGCGCATGTCGGCCATTGTCGATGAGGATCAACTCTCGCTGGCGATAGGCAAGGCCGGGCAAAACGCACGGTTGGCAGCGCAGTTGACCGGCTGGAACGTGGATACCATGACGGAAGCCCGTTACGAGGAAATCCAAGCCGAGCGGCAGGCCACGACCGTGCCCTTGGATGCCGTGCCCGGCGCCGGGCCGGCGACGCGAGATCGCTTGGAGGCCGCGGGCATTTTGTCTGCCAACGACTTGGTGCGCGTTTCTTTGACGGCACTGCTCGACGTGCCCGGCGTTGGCGAAGCCACGGCTGAAAAATTGCGAACGTCCGCGCGGGAAATCGTAGATGCGAGATTGGCGGAGTACCGCGAAGAACAGGCGCGATTGCGCGCCGAGGAGAACGCCGAATCCACCCCAGACACTTCTCAACCCGACGCATGAGCGGAGGTGAGCCTGTTGGCGAAGCGAAAAGTCAAAACACCAGCCAAAACAAAGCGGATTTACGAGGTCGCCCGCGAATACAATTTGTCGAGCGCGGCCATGGTTGGGCAACTCAAGAGCCTGGATTTTGAGGTCAAAAACCACATGGCGGTCTGCACCCCTGCGATGATTCAGGCGATCCAGAAGAAATTCGATTCGGAACGCCAAGCGACTCGGCGCAAGCTCAGACGCAGGGATGACGGGCAAAAAGAGCGCGAGCCCCAAGCGCGACAACCCCGCACGACGAGCCGCCGGCGCCGCACGCTTCGATCTGCGACCCCATCCACCTCGACCAGCGCGCCCCGACAACGGCCTAGCAGGCGTCGTCGCCGCCGAACCCGCTATCCGACAAAGGTCGTCGTTGAAGAAGTCAGCGCGACAAAACCGAAACGAGAAAAACCCGCGCCGACCGCGGACAAGGCCAAGCCCGAAGCCAAACAGCCGCCGAAGCAGGCCGAGGCCAAAAAAACCCGCAAGCGGCCCCCGCGCAAACGCAGGCGCCGCCGCAAACGCCCGGTGGTGGATGAGCGCGAAGTGTCGGCAAATGTCCGGCGGACCTTGGCGCAAATGTCGAGTGGCACAACGCCTGCGCGGTCGCGTAGGCGACGCCGTCAGGACATCGAAAAGCCCGATGAGGTGATCGCTAGCGAAGTCGCGCAAGTGCTCAAGGTCAACGAGTTCACCACCGTGGGCGAACTCGCGGCGCAGATGGATGTGCGGGCCACAGAGGTCATCACGCAGTGCCTCAAACTCGGCCTGATGGTGACGATCAACCAACGCTTGGACATGGACGCCATCACGCTCGTCGCCGATGAATTTGGGTTTGGCGTTGAGCAACTCGAGGAATACGGCGAAGAGATCTTGGAAGAAGCGGCGGCAGAAGCGGCTGAAGTCGATCTCAGACCCCGGCCCCCGGTCGTCACCATTATGGGGCATGTGGATCACGGCAAAACCTCGCTTTTGGATTATATCCGCGAGACCAATGTGATGGAAGGCGAGGCTGGCGGCATTACGCAACATATCGGGGCGTATCACGTAGAACTCGGGAATGGGCGCGAAATCTGCTTTCTCGACACGCCCGGGCACGAGGCATTTACCGCGATGCGCGCCCGCGGCGCCAAAGTGACCGATGTGGTGGTTTTGGTGGTGGCCGCAGACGACAGCGTGATGCCGCAAACCGTGGAAGCCATCGACCACGCCAAAGCGGGCAATGTGCCGCTCGTGGTCGCGATCAACAAAATCGACTTGCCAACCGCGAACCCGGACAAAATCAAACGCGAACTGACCGAGCACAATGTCATTGTCGAGGATTACGGGGGCACGGTTCAGGTTTGCGAAATTTCCGCGAAGACCGGGCAAAATGTCGATGCGTTGCTCGAATTGCTCGCCCTCGAAACCGAAATGCTCGAGCTCAAAGCGGACCCGGACAGGCGTGCCAAGGGCACCATCGTAGAATCAAAACTCGACCGCGGGCGCGGGAATATCGCAACCGTGCTCGTGCAAGAGGGCAAACTCAAAGTGGGCGATCCGTTTATTACGGGCCTGTTCAACGGGCGCGTGCGCGCCATGCTCGACGAGCGCGGGATGGGCGTGGCCGTTGCCGGGCCCTCGCGTCCGGTTCAGGTGCTCGGCTTGGCCGGGTTGCCCCAGGCCGGCGACGCGTTTCACGTCGTCGAAAACGAGCGCGAAGCCAGAGAGATCAGCCAGAAGCGGCAGCAACTGCGGCGCGAGCAGGAATTTCACCGGGTGCGGCGCGTGTCATTGACCGATATTCACAAGCAGATCGAAATGGGCAATATCGAAGAACTGCGCCTGATTATCAAAGGCGATGTCGATGGTTCTGTCGAGGCCCTGCAAGACGCGCTCTTGCAAATCGAACACGAGGAAGTGCGTCTCTCGGTGATTCACCGCGCTGTGGGCGCGATCTCCGAATCCGATATTTTGCTCGCATCCGCGTCCGATGCCATCATCATCGGGTTTAATGTGCGCCCAGACGCCAATGCCCGCGATGTCGCCGCGCGCGAGCAGGTGGATATTCGCTTGTACCGCGTGATTTACGAAGTTGTAGAAGACATTCACGCGGCCCTTTCCGGGTTGCTCGCGCCCAAGATCGAGGAAAGCGTGCAGGGCGAAGCGCAGGTGCGCGAGCTCTTTCAGGTGCCGCGGGTCGGCACGATAGCCGGGTGTTTGGTCTCGCAAGGGCTTATCCTCCGCACGACCAGCGCGCGCGTGTTGCGCGACGGGGTCGTTATTTACGAGGGCCGCATTGGATCCCTGCGGCGTTTTAAGGACGATGTCCGCGAAGTGCAAAACGGCTTTGAGTGCGGCATTGGGATCGAAAACTTCAACGATGTCAAAGTCGGCGATGTCATTGAAACTTACGAACTCGTCGAAACTTCTCGCACGATCTGATGACCATTGGTTTTTGTCGCATCGACCTGTATTTGCCCGAATGCGCTTCCCTGAAGCAGAAGCGCGGGGTGCTCAAGGGCGTGATTGCGCGCACGCGCAACAAGTTCAATGTGGCGGTTGCCGAATTAGACGATCACGACCGCTGGCAAAGGGCGCGCCTAGGCGTGGTGACGCTTACAAACGAATCCCGCTATGCCAATCGGGTGTTGTCGCAGGTGGTCAATGCCATAGAGCGCGAAGACCACCTGATTTTGATGGACTATTCACTGGAGTTTCTCTGATGCCCTATCGCGCCGAAAGTGTGGGAAAAGCCATTCGGGTCGCCCTAAGTGAAATCCTGCGTACAGAGACCCGGGACCCGGGCCTCGCCGATGTCACGATTACGTCCGTCAAAATGTCTCGAGACCTCCGCACGGCCAAGGTGTACGTCAGCGCGATGCCCGGTGCAGAGGATCGCGTGTTCGACCGCTTAAGGGGCGCGATGGCTTTTTTGCGCCGCGCATTGGCACAGCGCGTGCAGTTGCGCCACGTCCCAGAGTTGGTATTTGCACGGGATGAGTCCCTAGCGCACGGGGCGCGAATCGATCAGTTGCTCGACAGTCTCAACGCATAGGTGGTCGCCATCAACGGCTTTTTGGGCATAGACAAACCCGCCGACCACACGTCGCAAGATGTGGTGGCGTGGGTTCGCAAACGCTTTGGGATCGAGAAAGTCGGGCACACGGGCACGCTCGATCCCATGGCCACGGGCGTTTTGATCCTCTGCTTGGGGGCCTATACGCGTTTCAGTTCGCACGTAACGGGCCGCGACAAGCAGTATCGCGCAGTGGTTCACTTGGGCATTACGACCGATTCGCTCGACGCGGATGGCGCGGTCGTCGGCCAAGCCGAGGATATTCCGACCAATAGGGCGAAAGTCGAGGCCGCTGTCGCAACATTTAGGGGAAAAATCGCCCAAGTGCCGCCGATGTATTCGGCCATCCGCATGCGCGGGCGCAGGCTTTACGAACTCGCCCGCAAGGGGGTCGAGGTCGAGCGGGAAGCGCGTCTTGTACACGTTCACAAACTCGACATCGCGGCATTTCATCCACCGTTCTTGCACCTCGATGTCCATTGCTCAAAGGGCACGTACATTCGGTCACTCGCAGACGATATTGGCAACCGCTTGGGTTGCGGCGCGCACTTGTCCGAGCTTTGTCGAACCGCGGTGGGCGATGTCGCGCTCGGGCAATGCGCCTCGCTTTGCGATCTCGACCGCACCGTGCGGTTGTCCGATGTGTTGCTCGATCCGCATGTCGTTTTGTCCGATTTGTCCTCGGTCTGTTTGAGCGCGGCGCAACAGGTGCGATTTTCACACGGCAACCCCGTGGTCGGCGTTGAAACAGATCTGCGGGGCCTGGTAACCGTGCAAAATTCTCGCGGCACCTTGCTCGGCCTCGGTCAACTCGACGAGGGCGTTTTGAAGCCCATTCGCGTACTCCAAAACCGATGATGCACACCGTAACGCTCGAAGCCCCGGTCGCGCTCGCCCATCCCGTGGTCACTGTCGGCACCTTTGACGGCCTCCACGTCGGGCATGTCGCGGTGATTAAAACCGCGATTCGCACAGCGCGAGCACGCGAGGGCACATCGGTTGTCGTCACCTTTGACCCGCATCCCCGGCAGTTTATCGACGGTGCAGCCGCGCCCGGGGTGTTGATGTCGCTCGCGGAAAAACAGCACCACCTCTCGGCTTTGGGCGTGGATGTTTTGGCTGTTGTGGCATTTGACGACGCGATTCGGCACTTGTCCGCCGAGGTCTTTGTCAAACGCTTTCTCGTGGATAAACTCAGCGCGAGGGCCGTGATCATCGGCTACGACCACGGGTTTGGCCGGGATCGGCAAGGCGATGTCGAGACGATGCAATGCTTGGGAAAACGATTTGGCTTCTCTGTGCTTTCGCCGCCGGCCGTGCAGATCGCGGAAAAACCCGTGAGCAGCACGCGGATTCGCAACGCGCTTTTAGATGGAGATCTGCACGCGGTCATGCAACTGATGGGGCATCCTTACCCCTTGTGGGGGCGCGTGGTAGCAGGTGAAAAGCGGGGCCGCGCATTGGGCTTTCCCACTGCAAATCTCAGGGTGGATACCCCGGGCAAACTCTTGCCGCCGCCGGGGGTTTACGCGGGTGTCGCCCATCTCGACCGGTCCCATATCGCGGTTGTCAATTACGGCAACCGCCCGACATTCGGGGGGCACGAGGCGCGCTGTGAAGTCCATCTGCTCGATTTTTCCCGCGATCTCTACGGAACGGTTTTGCCCCTCGAGCTTCATCATCGCATTCGCGGAGAACGCGAATTTGGCAGCAAAGAGGCGTTGATCGATCAGATCAATGCAGATATTCGGACCGCGGAGCGCCTGCTTTCGCGGCACATCATCTCACGGAGGTAGCTTTGGCATTGACGAAAGCAGAAAAGGCCGAGTTGATCGCCCAGTACGGGCGCGCAGAAGGCGATACCGGGTCCCCCGAAGTGCAGATCGCACAGTTGACCGCGCGCATCGCCCAACTGACCGAACACTTTCAAACCCACGGGAAAGACCATCACTCGCGGCGCGGGTTGCTCAAATTGGTCGGTCAGCGGCGTCGCTTGTTGCGGTATTTGCAGCGCGTTGACCTCGAGGGGTATCGCAAGTTGATCGCAACGCTGGGCATTCGCGGTTGAGTTTTTTCTGTTCCAGCGGTTGGCCGTATCTCTGGCCCGTTGCCAGAGCACTGGAACAGCGCGTTTTTAGGCAATCATTTAGGAGAGAGAATGAAAGAGAAAGTTGAACTGGAATACGCCGGGCGTCCACTGTCCATTGAAACGGGCCGCGTGGCAAAACAGTCGCACGGGGCCGTGTGGATGCAGTACGGCGAGACCATCGTGTTGGTGGCCGCGGTTTCCGATACGCGACCTTCGGATTTTGATTTTTTTCCGCTTCAAGTCGATTACCGCGAAAAAACGTATGCCGGCGGGCGCATCCCCGGCAATTTTTTTAAGCGAGAAGGCGCGCCTTCGACGACTGAGAAGTTGCACGCGCGGTTGATCGATCACCAGATCAGGCCCCTGTTTCCCAAAGCGTATCAATTCGAGACGCAGGTGTACGTCACGGTGTTGTCCTTCGACGGGGAAAACGACCCTGCGGTGCTGTCGATGACCGGGGCGTCTGCTGCGTTGAGCATTTCCGATATCCCGTTTGCCGGCCCCATCGGCGCGGTGTGCGTGGGCCGGGTGAATGGCGAGTACAAGCTCAATCCCACGCTTTCCGAACTCGAGAAAAGCGATGTGCATCTGATGGTGTCGGGCAACCGCGAGTCGATCATTTCCGTGGAAGGCGATTTTCACGAGGTCGCCGATGGCGATGTCGTCGAGGCGTTGCGCGTGGCGCAAAAAGGCATTGTGCAACTGATCGAATTGCAAGACGCGCTCATCGCCAAAGTGGGCAAAGTCAAGCGGGCTTGTGACGCGACAGAGGAAAACCAGGCCCTGGCCGCAGCGGTTGCAGAACGCGCAGCCACGCGCATTCAAGAAGCCAATCGCATGCCGGACAAAATGGCGCGCGCAGACGCCCTGGCCGCCATCCGCAATGACGTGCGCGAAGCCCTGGCAGAGGATTTTGAAGCGGATGAAATCGGCGATGAGATCGACCGCTCGATCAAAGCGGACATGCGCGGGATGATCCTGTCGGAAAACCAGCGCATTGACGGGCGCGGCTTGGATAAAGTTCGGCCCATCGACATCGACTTGACCGCGTTGCCGCGCGCACACGGGTCCGCCATTTTCACGCGCGGGCAAACGCAGGCTTTGTGCGTGGCGACCCTGGGCAGCAAGTTGGACACGCGCATGGTCGACGACCTCGAGGGCAAATCGTTCAAGAGCTTTATGCTCGATTACAATTTTCCCAATTACAGCGTGGGCGAAACCGGCCGCATCGGCGCGCCCGGCAGGCGCGAGATCGGGCACGGCGCGTTGGCGGAAAAAGCACTCGAGCCGGTCGTGCCCAGCGAAGAGCATTTTCCCTATACGATCCGCTTGGTTTCCGAGATTTTGGAGTCCAACAGTTCGTCTTCTATGGCGACCGTGTGCGGCGGGTCTCTCGCGTTGATGGACGCGGGCGTGCCCATCAAGAGCCACGTCGCTGGCGCGGGCGTGGGCTTGGTGATGGACGGCGACCAATGGGCCGTGCTCACGGATATTTTGGGCGAGGAAGACCATCTCGGCGATATGGACCTCAAAATTGCGGGCACGCGAGAAGGGTTGACCGCGATTCAGATGGACATCAAGATCGGCGGCGTGAGTTTTGACATTCTCGAGGAGGCATTTGCCCGCGCTCGAGACGCGCTCGATCACATCCTCGGCCTGATGGAAGAGGCCATTCCCGCGCCCAGGGCGCAGTTGTCCCAGTACGCGCCGCGCATTTTGTCCATCCGCATCGACCCGTCAAAAATCGGCGCGGTGATCGGTCAGGGCGGCAAAACCATTCGCAGCATCGAAGAGATCGGGGTGACGGTCGCAGTCGAAGACGATGGCCTCGTCACAGTGACCTCGTTGGACTCCCAAGCCGCTGAAGCCGCCCTGGGCATGGTCGAATCCCTCGTGGAAGACCCGGAAATCGGGCGGGTGTACGAAGGCACGGTGCAACGAATCACGGATTTTGGCGCGTTTATCGAAATTTTGCCGGGCAAAGACGGCCTGTGCCACATTTCCGAGCTCGAACACCATCGGGTGCGCCGGGTGGAAGACGTGCTCCAAGAAGGCGAGAAGGTGCAAGTCAAGGTGACCGACATCGACTCGCAGGGCAAAATCCGCCTCAGCCGCAAGGTGCTCCTCGACGACCCGAACCCGAGTTCGCCCGCGAGGAGCAGATCGAACCCGAACCCGTCCTCGAGAAGCAGACAACGAGGCCCGCGCAGATCGTGAGACAACGCACACGCAGGTAAAACAATAAGGCGATCGGTTTGTCAGAGGTGATACCCGGTCGTCTTTCGTCTTTTGGCAAGCTGGTCAAAAAGGGAGACACCATGACGAATCACAAACCCCCCATGATGACGCAAGGCGGGGCGATTGGACGCTACCAGATCGAGTGTTGTGCAAAATCCGGCGATACGTACATCCTCGATACCGCAACCGGCGACGTGTGGATCCTGTTCGTCGGCACGCGCGAGAACATGGAAAACCACCCCGCGCTCAACTCGCTCAGCGGCGCGCTGATCCACCTGGGGCGATGCGAGTCAGACGAGGATTAGCAAATCGGCCCCCGAGTTGAGAAATCAAGAGCGCGTCGCGATGATTGGACAGGTGACCGTTGCGTTGCGCGATCTTCTCAACGTATCTGAAGGACCTGACCGCTGTCGCCCGTCAAGGCGATGCGCGGGAGGGATAACACCCATGTGGCGCGATACCATCGTTGAAGAAGTTCGCCGCAATCGCCAGGTGTATGCCGAGCGATTTCGCTATGACATCAAAGCGATTTGCCGCGCCGCCCGCGAGCAGCAAAAGAGAAGCTGTCACGAGATCGTTTCTTTGCCACCGCGACCTGTCGCAACAGCTACGGAAGGTAATTTTGTGACCCAAAAATCCATCTTCTCAACATATCTGAGCGATCTGACCGCCGTCGCCCGTCAAGGCGATGCGCGGGAGGAGAGTTTTTATCCGGCACTGGCGGATATGCTCGGGGAAACGGCTCGCGTCATCGAGCGGACGCCTGTACACGTCACCACATTGCCCAAGCCGACCGAGGGCGGCAACCCGGATTTTCGCGTGTGGAATGGGACGGATAGAATCGTCGGCTATGTCGAGGCCAAGAAACCGACCAAGGAGCGGTTGGACCTTGTCGAGAACTCCGAACAACTCCAGCGTTATCGCTCGACGTTTCCCAATCTCATCCTCACCAATTTTCTCGAGTTTCGCTTGTACCGAAACGGCGAGCGCGTTCAGACAGTCATGGCGGGGCGGCCCTTGGTGCTCAACGCGCTGGGCACAACGCCGCCGCTGGAAAATCAAGCCGACCTCGCCGCGCTTCTCGACCGCTTTCTCGATTTCGCGTTGCCCCCGACGTTCACCGCCGAATCCCTCGCCGTTGAATTGGCAAAGCGCACGCGCCTGCTCCGCGATGTGATCCGCGATCAGTTTGAGCAGGAACGCAACGCGCCCGGGATGCTCTCCGGTTTCTTCGAGGCGTTTCAGACTTATCTCATCGGGTCGCTGACAGCGGACGATTTCGCCGATCTGTTCGCGCAGACGATAGCCTACCGCCTGTTTGCCGCTCGCACGCGCGCTGGGGATGGGTTCAATCGGCGCGTTGCGTTCGACAATATCCCGCATACTATCGGCGTCTTACGCGATCTGTTCCGCTACATTTCGCTCGACGACTTGCCCGCTCCGCTGGCGTGGTGCGTGGACGACCTCGCCGAGGTGCTCGCTGTGGCCGACGCGCCCGGCATTCTGGACAGCTACTACCGAGAGGGCAAGGGCGGCGACCCCATCGTGCATTTTTACGAGACCTTTTTGGCGCAGTACGATCCCGGCGAGCGCGAGCGGCGCGGCGTCTATTACACGCCCGAACCGGTCGTTGGGTACATCGTGCGTTCCCTAAATGGCCTTCTCAAAACGGAATTTGACAAACGCGATGGCCTCGCTTCGGATGGCGTGACCCTGCTCGATCCGGCGGCTGGGACGATGACCTTTGTCGCTCGTGCGGCGCAACAGGCCGTTGCCGAGTTCGAGGCGAAATACGGCAGTGGCGGACGTGCGGACTTCATCCGTCGGCATATCCTCGAGAATTTCTACGCGCTGGAGTTGATGATGGCCCCTTACGCGGTTGGTCATCTCAAGATGAGCTTCTTCTTGGAAGAACTCGGCCACCGCCTCGCCGACGATGAGCGGGTGCCTTTTTATCTCACAAATACGCTCGACATGGCGGAATTGGAACAGAGCCAGTTGCCCGGCCTGTCCGCACTGGCCGAGGAATCCCGTCTGGCTGGCGCGGTCAAAAAGCAGACGCCGATTTTGCTCATCCTCGGCAATCCGCCCTATTCCTACGATTCCAGCAACAAGGGCGATTGGATACGGGGCTTGATCGACGATTACAAGCAGGTGGATGGCAAGCCATTGGGCGAGAGAAATCCGAAAGGTCTTCAGGATGATTACGTCAAGTTTTTGCGTTTCGCGCAATGGAAAATTGAGCAGGCCGGGCGCGGGGTTATCGGGATGATCACCAATCACGGCTATCTCGACAACCCGACCTTTCGCGGAATGCGCCGCAGTCTGATGCAGACCTTTGACGACATCTACATTCTCGACTTGCACGGCAATTCACTGAAAAAGGAAACCAGTCCAGACGGTAGCCCCGACCAAAACGTCTTTGATATTCGGCTAGGTGTGACCATTGCCTTTTTCGTCAAGCGCGGCGACCAACAGGCAGACGCCACCATCCACCACGCCGATTGCTATGGGACGCGGGAGCGCAAGTATGAATGGCTGGACGCTCATAGCCTCGACAGTACCAAGTGGCAACAAATAAATCCAGCATCGCCGTTCTATCTGTTCGTGCCCCGCGACGACGCGCTCGAAGCTGAGTATCGGCGGTTCCTCTCTATCCCCGAGGTATTTTCTGTCTCCGAAGTATTTCCGATCAACAGCGTCGGCATTGTAACCGCCCGCGACAGATTGATAATCCATTGGTCCGAGCAAGAGGCGTGGGATACGGTACGGACTTTTTCAGAGATGGACCCGGAACTGGCTCGGCAGGGATATAAACTTGGCAAGGATACGCAAGACTGGAAAGTGATGTTGGCCCAGAAGGACTTACGGGATTCCGGCCCAACACGCGAGAAGGTGGTGCCGATTCTTTATCGTCCTTTTGACGTGCGTTATACCTATTACACCGGCCACTCGCGGGGGTTCATCTGTAGGCCCCGCCCTGAAGTGATGCGCCACATGCTGGCCGGAAAGAATCTGGCGTTGTGTGTTGGACGCCAAGGTCAGGTTGTTGGTACTGGCGAATGGAATTTGATCTATTGCTCGCAGAACATAGGGGATCTTAACTTGTTCTATCGCGGCGGAAACGTGAATTTTCCCCTCTACCTCTATCTCACCGCTGACCGCGACGACCTTTTCGCGCAACACGAGACGTCCGAGCGTCAGCCGAATCTGAATCCCAAACTGGTTGAGACACTCGCGGAGACGCATGCCCGAGAGCCATCGCCCGAGGATATTTTCCACTACACGTATGCGATCTTGCACGCGCCTGCGTACCGCGAGCAATACGCCGAGTTCCTGCGGATCGATTTCCCGCGCATTCCGTTCACAACTGACCGCGTCTTGTTCGACAAACTCGCCGCCCTCGGCGTGCGATTGGTCGGTCTGCACCTGCTCAAGTCGCCCGAACTCGACCCGCCGACCTGCCGGTTTGAAGGCGAAGGCACTGCGGTCGTCGCACGCACAAAGGCCACGGGCTTTCGCTATGACGCCGATGAGCAATGCATGTACGTCAACAAGACTCAGTACTTCGGGCCCGTGCCCTCGGAGGTTTACGCCTACCGCATCGGCGGGTACCAAGTCTGCGACAAATGGCTGAAAGATCGCAAAGATCGCCGCCTCACCCTCGACGACATCCGCACCTACTGCCGGATGGTGACGGCTATCGGACTGACGCTGACGCTTCAGAAACAGATGGATGGTCTGTACTTGGAGGTGGAGAAGAATTTGCGATACGATACAAGGAGGACATGCAATGAGCGATAAATGCGAGAGGCAAAGCTCGATCTACGAGGTTTTCCGGCAACTTGGTTTGGAGACTGCCGAGAAAAGAAATCACTTTCAACGGCTAGCCGACTTGGGGACCATCGGCCAGAGCTTGGAGAAGGTGCCCCACCGCAACCGGCGACGTGTGGATTCTGTTCGTCGGCACGCGCGAGAACATGGAAAACCACCCCGCACTCAACTCGCTCAGCGGCGCGCTGATCCACTTGGGCCGTTGCGAGTCAGACGAGGATTAGGGAATCGTGCCGCCGCGGAATGCACGGACAGGCACGGGCCTGCAATGTCTTATGAGTGGGCCTGTCCCCCCTTGATTAAGCATACTGACTAACAGCCTGGGTGGAAGGAGTAATACTATGGCAAATGAAGTCGTTCTAAACGCTTTGCTTTGGGACATTCTAAAAGAAAACGGTATCCTTGAATCGCAGGCTGAGGAACGCAACGCTGACAAGAGCAAAACCGACATTCGTTGCACTGTTGGCGATTACATCGTGGCGGTGGAAGCTGAACATGGCACCACTGCCACTAAAAAAAGATCGGCTATTGAGGATGCTGATAACAAACTTGACCGCCAAGTCTGCGATGTGGCTGTTGCGGTGGTTTATCCGTCCGAGTGCAACACACGCGACGACCTGCTCAATAGCGAGTTGTTGGTCAATGTGCGGACACCCAACTACCAGCCCGAACCCAGATTTACCAAGTGGACTGCGGTAAAGGGCACAGCTATGGCGGACTTCATCCGGCAAGCTCCCAACGAACTTGGTTCTCCGGAAGTTTTAGCCAAAATCGCAGATGAAGCTGTCGATAAAGCGACTGCCCGCTTCACTAAAGCACAACAAACCTCAATCATGAACGAGATTGGAGATGCCGCCGAGAACACCAATGTCAAAGGATTGATGACGGACCTGTTGACAGCCATCATGTTTCATACCAAGCTGGATACAATCCGTTATCAGAAAGCACCGCAGTGGGACGCACGGCAGAACAGTCAATCCGTTTTCAGTGATGCTTGGCCGCCGCAGAGCGTGGAAGAATGTTTGCAAGAGAATCGAGTCGTCAAAAACTTCCACACCGCGCACAACACTTGGCTAGCCATAGATTACAAGCACATCTTGGAATGGAGTTGCGCCATCCTGTATGCGTTGCCCAAAAGCCCCAACAGCAACATGGCAGTTAGAATCATCGCCGAAGCCGCCATAGAAATACAAAGTGCCAGCGGCAACCAACACCACGATCTCATCGGCATCACCTTCTGCCAGTCGGTAGAAACAGCCAAAAACGACGGGTCTATGTACACCACCATTCCAGCCGCCACCATGTTGGCGTCTCTGCTGTTCCACGACTTGGCTATCGACTGGAGTGACTTCGACCAAGTTACCGGCCTTCGCATCGTTGACTTTGCCTGTGGCACGGGTACGCTACTGATTGCCGCCGCCAACTACATACTGGCCTACGAACGGACCGGTCGGCGGGAAGAAGTTGCCAAGTGCCTGTTGGAGCAGATGCTCTACGGGTTCGACGTCAACAACCGCGCCATTTTCCAAACAGCTACGGGCATCGGGATGATCGCCCCCAGTGTGGCATTCCACAAAATGCACCTGTACAGCCTTACTTTGGGCATTGACCCGCAGGACGACCGGCCGAAGTTGGGCGCGTTGGAGATGCTGGAAGGCATAGGTCAATGCAGTTTCAACCCTCGTCCGGTTACTGGCACGCGCATTGACTCTGAACCAGCACCCATTGAAACCGAGACGTTCACTGTGGCGATAATGAATCCGCCGTTCACCAGGGGCGACATCCGTCACAAGCACTTGGACAAGGCCACCGAAAGGCAGTTGCGGGACCGAGAAAACTATCTTTATACCGGGTTGCCCATGGACCAGTCCAGCAATGCTAACGGGTTCTTTGTTTTGGCAGAAAAGTACCTTGATAACAGTGGGCGGCTCGCCTTTGTGGTGCCAACTGCAACAGCCACCAATCCATCCGCCCTTCTGACCCGCCAGTTCTTGGCGGAAAAGTTCCATATCAAGTACTTGGTCGTGTCATACGACCCACAACGGATTTACTATTCCGGCAACACCAGCATAGGCGAAATGCTCGTAGTGATGGAGCGCAAGCGTCCTGGAAAGCAACCGCCTACCGCAGTGGTAAAGTTGACCGCTAACCCCGACAAGGCAAGTGCGGCAACCGCTTGTGCCCGTAGCATTTTAGACGGACAGGCCGAGCGACACGAATGGGCGGTTGTCGATTACATTGATGCCGCGACCATCGCCTGGGGAAACTGGGATGCGGTGCAATTTGTCAGTAGCGAACTCTACCACATCGCCTCCAAAAATCTCTGGAAAAACGAACTTCGGAATCAGATTATCATTGACCCGATGGGCCGTCCCATCCGAAACACGCAGAAATGCGATGCCACTGCCCTCTATGCCACCCCGGCGTTGTATCGCCATGACGTTGAGCATTGCAACAAGATGGAAGTTGTGCCGGACTGTTTTGTCCAACCCAAAGCATCACAGCCGAAACTTATCAACACCTTGCGGAAAGCCAACCACCTTAAATTGGCGGAACGGGTGCGGTTGACTACGGTCAAAAACATGGCATGCCGTACTACCGTCCCGGCGGTTGGTTCGGCCTGGGCCAACGTGACGGCTATGCCCGTCGCCGGCGTGGATAGCACGTCTGTTGAAAAAGCGATAGTAATGATATTGAACAGCACGCCCGGCAAGTTGGGTATGCTGTTGGTTAGGTCAAACAAATTACCTTCTTACCCGCAGTTTTCCAAAGACGGACTGGAGCGTATCCCCATGCCTCGGCTGTCGGAACTTGACCCGGCGCAAATTATCGACTTGGCTACCGCCTACGACATGCTCTGCGAACAAGAGAGGCTGTCGCTTCCCCAAGCACACCAATGCCCGGTGCAACTGGAAATTGACAATGCGGTGTGTCAGCACTTGGGATTTGACAAGACCACCTGTGAAACAGCGCGTCACCTGCTCGCGCAAGAGCCGATGGTAACGGGCAAGCGTTACCGGTACTACCCATGATTTGAGAAAGGGCGAACACCTATCATTTGCCTCGGAGGCGACCATGACGACCATCAAAATTGCAACTGATTTTTCCGATACGCCGGGGGCGAGGTTTTGCTCGGATGGCCCTTTTTCTGGTGAAAAATTTAGAGAGGATATGCTCATGCCATTGTTTGAAGATGGATCTGATAATGGCAAAGTCCTCATTGACCTGGATGGCGCGGAAGGATATCCTTCTTCGTTCCTCGAGGAGGCATTTGGGGGCTTGGCGCGAATTGTAGGTGCCGAGAAGGTGAAGGAGCGCGTCGCGTTTCAATCGACGGAATTTGACTATCTGATTCCCAAAATTGACGAATTTATCAG
Source organism: Candidatus Latescibacterota bacterium (assembly GCA_965204745.1). Lineage (GTDB taxonomy): Bacteria > Latescibacterota > UBA2968 > UBA2968 > UBA2968 > VXRD01. Next base: position 4,040,033 of record OZ242010.1, on the reverse strand, counting down.
CCATTGCGAAGCTATTCCTGCGTAAATCAATCGGAGGGTTTTCCATGACCGCCGTTGCATTGCAACCGAGACAGAATGCTCTGACGCTTCATTTTGGGGCGGCATTACGCATGAACAGACATGAGTTTTTTCAATTCTGCCGAGCCAATCCCGATTTGAGAATGGAACTCACCAGCGAAGGAGATCTGATCATTATGCCGCCAACGGGGAGCAAATCTGGACATCGCAACTTTACGCTCATCGGACAATTTTATGCTTGGCTACAATCTGATGAAACGGGTTTGGGCTTTGATTCATCTGCGGGATTCACCCTTCCAAATGGCGCGGTGCGCGCACCTGATTTGGCTTGGATTCGCAAAGAGCGATGGGACGCGCTCTCAGCAGAAGAACAGGAGGAGTTCGCCCCCATTTGTCCCGATTTTGTCGTCGAATTGCTTTCCCGAACGGATCGCCTTGAGACCGTACAAAACAAGATGCGGGAATACATCGCCAATGGTACACAACTCGGCTGGCTCATCGATCCCAAAGAGAGAAATGTTTATATTTCTCGTCCAGATGAAGCGGTCATTTGTCTGTCCGATCCCAAAACCATTTCGGGCGATCCCCTATTGCCCAAATTTGAATGTCGGGTGGAAAAACTCTGGCAATAGATCACCGCGAGTTGAAATCGACGCGCCCAACCGCCGAAAGGGGCTTGACATGATCGCGCAACCGATGGCTGAATTTAGCGGCGAAACAGTCCGCAATGTCGCTGGGGCCTTAATCCGGCGGGCACGACCTACGGAACAGCCGGAAGTGCTGAACCGGGACTGGTCCGCAAAGCCGCGTGTGAATCCCACGAAACAGGCCATAAGGGAATTGACCGACAGCTTTTGCAAACGGCATGACGCGATAGTCGCGGTCAGTTCTAACTTTCAGGATCTCCAGAAAGAGGTCGAGGATTTTCAGCCGGGTCGAGAAATAGATCCAAACGATAGCGCGGTGCCTGCGTTGGAGAAAGGCGAGGCATACTTCCGCGGGGAACGGGCAGAATTGCGCGAGATCCGAAACGCCTTGCAACGGACCGGAGGGGATCAGGCACACGGGGCCGAGGTCTTCGTCGCCTTGAAACGCTTGGACGAGTTGTTTGAAGTACTCATCGCGTCGTTCCAAGAGTTGCGCTGGCTCATCATGGTCAACGACGGGCTACTCGCTCCGCGCACCAAAGGCCAATGCACCAGCGGCGCAGAGTTTATGGCGGCACTGGAGAACCCATAAGCCATGCCCCCGCGATCATTGCAAATTACCGCGTTCTCTCTCCAAGGCATTGAACAAATAGGAGCATGACATGGCGAAAAAAGTAATCCTCGAGACGCATGTGCTCTACGACATAGGATTGAATCACGTCAGCATTGAGGACATCCGGCAACCCGGAGAGCGGCTTTTTTACTCGCCCATCTCGGTCCTCGAGTTGGTATCCAAACTCAATGAGAGGTCGTTTGAAGACCGCAAGGCCGCGGCTAATGCCATTCTCGAGCACGGGATAGAGGAGCTTCCAGACCCCGAATCGCATCTGACGATGGTATTTGGCTACAAATTGGCAGAGCCTGCGCCCTCTTTTGCTGACGCTGTTCGCGCCTTGGCGAAAGCCGAGAATCTCGAGGAGGCTCAAAGCGGCGTACCGGACTACGAACATCGCGTTTGGCGGAACTTGAATGTATCGCGTGCGATGACAGGGCGCGAGAAGGTCGAGCAAAAATGGGTGGATGATCTCATCTCGCTGATGAAAGAGATCATTCCCGGGTTTCAAAAATGGTATGCCAAGGATCCAAAAAAACGGTCTTCATCTGTGCCTAAGTTGCGAGGCGATGAGAAGGCGAAATTTCTCAACGGGATGAAGTCGGAAGAGTTATCTACCCGAGTTATATCCGCTTGCCAAATGCGTGCCTTCGCCAAAGCGGACAAAGACGATCTCCGCGCAGTCTCCAAGCAGAGGGCGAAGGAACTCGCCGCCGCTATTCCCAAGGTGGCGTGCTTCACCCAGATGTACAAGCACTACTTGCTCCGCCTCATGACAGAGGGCCTATTGCCCGATAAGAACGACAGTGGGGACATAGATTTCTTTCTCTACTCAACCGATGATGACCACGTCGTAGTCACCCATGAAAAGAAGTGGATCGACCTTGCGGAAGCCGCGGGTTTTGCCCGGAGGATACGCGAGTATGGACACCGGGATATCGCACGGATGGGAGACCAAAAGCATTCAAAGGAGAAGGCCGCGAGGTATCGCAACAAAATGCGCTTTGAAGACTACCTCGATCCCCGACCTGGTGTTCGCGGCGGCAAGATCTGCTTCAAAGGCACCCGAATAACCGTCTATGACGTATTGGAGTACTTAGATGGGGGAATGACAGAGGCCGAGCTTTTGGTCGATTTTCCGACTTTGACGCCACAGCACATCCGCGTTGCACGGGACTTTTCCGCATTTGTAGCTAGGAGGAACGATGCCAGACACCATCAGAATAAACGACATCCGCGCTTATGAAGGTCGGGAAGTCGCGATAGAGGGCTGGCTGTACAACAAGCGTTCCAGTGGGAAATTGCACTTTCTGCAAGTCAGAGACGGGGCCAGCACAGTGCAATGCGTGGTCTTCATGGGCGATGTGTCGGCCGAGGTGTTTGAACGGGCCGCGGACATCGGACAGGAATCCGCGTTGCGCGTGGTGGGCGAGGTTCGGGCCGATGCGCGGTCCCCGATTGGGTTTGAAATTGGGGTGCGCGACCTCGAAGTCGTGCATCGGACAGTGGATTATCCCATCACCCCCAAAGCGCACGGCACGGCATTTTTGATGGACCACCGGCATTTGTGGCTACGCTCGTCGCGGCAACACGCGATTTTGCGCGTGCGTTCCGAGATCGTCAAAGCCTGCCGCGCGTATTACGACAACAATGGCTTTGTGCTGATTGACGCGCCCATTTTTACGCCGTCGTCTTGCGAGGGCAGCAGCACGTTGTTCGAGACCGCGTATTTTGACGAGCAGGCGTATTTGACGCAGAGCGGGCAGTTGTACATGGAAGCCGCGGCTATGGCATTTGGCAAGGTGTACTGTTTTGGACCGACGTTTCGGGCGGAAAAATCCAAGACCCGGCGGCATCTGACCGAGTTTTGGATGGTCGAGCCAGAAGTGGCCTATATGGACTTGGCGGGCGATATGGATTTGGCCGAGGATTTTATTTGCTACGTGGTGCAACAGGTGCTCGAAACGTGTCGATCCGCACTTGAGTATTTGCAACGCGACACCGCGGCCTTAGAGCGGGTGCAAAAGCCGTTTCCGAGAATCTCGTATTCGGATGCCCATGCCATGCTGAAAACCGCGGGGTGCGATCACACCTGGGGCGATGATTTTGGCGCGGAGGACGAAACCGTGCTGGGCAATGCCCACGATAGGCCCGTGATCGTGCATCGGTATCCAGCGGCTTGTAAGGCGTTTTACATGAAGGGAGATGCGGAAAATCCCGATCTGGCATTGTGCATGGATGTGTTGGCCCCAGAAGGATATGGCGAAATCGTCGGCGGAGGGCAGCGCGAGGACGATTTGGAGGTCTTGCGGCGGAAGATCGCCCAACACGGTCTCGACGAGGCGCCGCTTCAGTGGTATCTCGATTTGAGACGCTACGGGTCGGTGCCGCACGCTGGCTTTGGATTGGGTATTGAGCGCACGGTCGCGTGGGTTTGTGGGTTGCCCCACGTCCGCGAGACCATTCCATTTCCCCGACTGTTGCAACGATTATATCCTTGAGGAGTTGTTTTTAATGGCTTACGAGTTTGCTGAAATTGAAAAAAAATGGCGGCAACGCTGGAAGGATTCCGCGCTGTACCGCTGCGAAATTGACCCCAAACGGCCCAAGCACTACGCGCTGGCGATGTTGCCCTACACCTCGGGCGATCTGCACATTGGGCATTGGTACGCCCTGGTGCCGCCGGATGTGCGCGCGCGGTACATGCGGATGAAGGGGTACAACGTGTTGTTTCCCATCGGGTTTGATGCGTTTGGCCTGCCCGCTGAAAACGCCGCCATCCAACGCGGGATTCACCCGGCCAAATGGACGATGGACAACGTGGAACACATGCGCGGGCAACTGAAGACGATGGGCGCGATGTTCGACTGGGAACGCGAGATCATCACTTGTTTGCCCGACTACTACAAGTGGACGCAGTGGTTGTTCCTCAAATTTTACGCCAATGGGCTGGCGTATCGAAAAAAATCCCCGGTGGACTGGTGCCCAAAGTGCAATACGACCCTGGCCCGCGAACAGGTTTGGGGAGAGGACAGGCATTGCGAGCGGTGCAATACGCCCGTGATCAAGAAGAACCTCGACCAGTGGCTGTTTCGAATTACCCAATACGCCGAGGAATTGCTCGATTTTTCTAAAGTCGCCTGGCCCGACCGGGTGCATGCCATGCAAGAGAATTGGATTGGCCGCAGCGAGGGCGTTGAATTTGAAATGCGCGTCAAAAATTCATCGGCGTCATTCCGCGTGTTCACCACCCGCGCCGATACGATTTTCGGGGTGTCCTTCGCGGTTTTGGCCCCGGAACACCGGTTGGTCGATGCGATCACGTCGCCCGATCAGCGCGCAGTTGTGAAAGCGTATTGCGCCGCGGCGGATCGGCAGACGGAAAAAGATCGGCTCTCTTTGGACCGGGATAGGGACGGGGTTTTCACCGGGGCTTATGCGATCAACCCGATGAACGGCGCGGAAGTGCCGATTTACGTCGCGGATTACGTGTTGCCGCAATACGGCACGGGTGCCATTATGGGCGTGCCCGCGCACGATGATCGGGATTTTGATTTTGCGAAAAAGTACGCGTTGCCGGTTCCGGTCGTGATCGCGCCAGGCGATAGGGATGTCTATGACCTGCCGTACACCGGTGCCGGGCGCATGGTGAACTCCGGGGGTTTTACGGGATCGTCTTCGTCCGAGGGCATGGCGCGTGTGGCCGATGATTTGGAAGCGCGGGGGATTGGCGAGCGCACGGTCAATTATCGCCTGCACGATTGGTTGATTTCCCGACAGCGGTATTGGGGTTGTCCGATTCCGATTATTTATTGCGATGCCTGCGGCACTGTGCCCGTGCCCCTGCGCGATTTGCCCGTGCTGTTGCCCGATGACGCGGAGTTTTTGCCCACGGGCGAATCCCCTCTCAAGCACCACGAGGGTTTTTTGCACGCGACCTGCCCGAGATGTGGTTCACAGGCGCAACGCGAAACGGATACGATGGATACGTTTATGTGTTCGTCATGGTATCAATATCGCTATTTAAGCCCGCAGTACGACGCCGGGCCCTTTGCCCCGCACGAGGCAGACTATTGGTTGCCCGTGGATCAATACACGGGCGGGATCGAACACGCGACCATGCATTTGCTCTACACGCGCTTTTTCACCAAAGCCCTGCGCGATATGGATCTCGTCAGTGACGACGAGCCAATGACGCGCTTGTTCAATCAGGGCGTTGTGCTGAGTGAAGACCACGAAAAAATGAGCAAGTCGCGCGGGAATGTCATCAATCCCGACGATTTGATCGAAAAGTATGGAACGGATTGCATCCGGGCGTATATGATGTTTTTGAGCCGGTGGGAGCAAGGCGGGCCGTGGAGTTCGTCCGGCATGGAGGGCATGCCGCGGTTTTTGAACCGGGTGTGGCGCATCGTCGTTGACGATGCCCCCCCGGCAAGGGGCAAATCCTCGCAGAAGGCCGAGGCTGAGTTGCGCCGGTTGACGCATCAGACCATCCGCAAGGTGTCCGAAGATTTCGAGTCCTTTGCGTTTAATACCGCGCTGGCCGCGCTGATGACGTTTGGCAATGGGTTGTCCGCGGCCAAGAACACGCCGGTTGGGCATACGGATGCGTGGCGAGAAGCGATTGAGGCCCTGGTCTTGCTCTTGGCCCCGATTACGCCGCACCTGTCCGAAGAACTGTGGGCGCGCATCGGAGGCGACTACAGCGTTCACGACCAGGCATGGCCGCAATGGGATGAGGCAACCGCACGCCCGGCGACGATTGAGATGCCGATTCAGGTCAATGGCAAAGTTCGCGCTCGCATCGCTGTCGAGGTCGATGTTGCACAGGAGGATATCGAGCGGCTGGCGTTGGATCAACCCAATGTTCGCGCTCATACAAGCGGGAATGCGCCGAAGAAGGTCATCGTCGTTCCCAATCGGTTGATCAACATCGTGGTTTAAGTAGTCAGTAGTCAGTAGTCAGTAGTCAGTAGTCAGTCCCCTCACCGCCCCGCCGCCATAGCCCTATCCCCCCGGCCCCCGTTATTCGCTTCGCTCATTGATATTTCTGAATGAGATGATACTGCGGTGATCGTGTATTTTATCCAGTACTTGAGGGCTACTTCGCTTGATTCTGTTCAAAGCCTCGCCGATAATTTCAAATTTCCGCTCGACGCCGCTTATCAGCAGGTCGTCTTCTCGGTAGTCCTCATAGGTTTTGCCTTCGACAAATTTGAGAATTGCAGAGACCGCATCTCTGATATCGGACAGGTATTTGAGTATTTTATTTTCCATAGATGTTGATCCTTTCTTTGAGGATGCTGCGGCGAAAGTATGGGTTCTTGAGTCCGGGGATCGTCAGGAGATCGACTTTGCATTGCAATTCATCTTCAAGGCGATGAAGAAGCCCGAAAAATCTTTTTGAAGGATGGATATCCGGGTTTTCAAATTCCACGATTAAATCCACATCGCTATCGGCGGTTGCTGTGCCTCGGCTCAAAGAACCAAAAAGATCCAATCTCTTCACCCCAAATTCCCGACAAGCAGGATGGGCGATCAGTTTGATTTTTTCGAGTGTCATTGTCATGCGGCCTCCGCTTTGATGATGGCGATACTTTGACCTCAATAATACCCGAAGCAATTCAACCTGTCAATTGTCGTTGGATTCACAAAAGTTCCGAGAGCGCGATGCGGCGGTTTTCTTTTGTGGATCGCTCTGCGGCGAGGCCGATCAGCGCGGCGTTGATGGCCGTGCGCGCGTCGGATTGGTGGTTGCCATTGCGGATGTCGTCTCGGAATTGGGTGTGGATCGTGCGGTCTGATGGTTTGGCTGATAAGAGATCGCTTTCCCCTGATTTTGTCGATAAACGCCAGCTAGTGCCATTATAGATGAGCGTGCCCCGCGTCATGGCGATGCGGCGATGTTCTTCGGCATGGGCAATTTCGACACCGCCGGCCCAGTTCCATTGCCCAATGCCGCCGTTTTCAAAACCGACCGTGACGGCATTTGCAAAGCTGTCGTACGCGCCGTTGTCGCGCAGATTTTCGTAGTGGGCCGCGGCTTCGACCCAAGCGGCAGGGCCAAAGCAATCGACGATGGGGTAGAGGTGATACACGAAAAAGAGCGCGGGCGGCCCCGAGATGCGGAGGTTGAATAGGATTTCGGGACGCTTGCCGCGGCTCGGGGTGAGGCGGGTGAACAGCGCGATTACGAGATGCCCGGTTTGCGCGATTTGTCGCTTGAGCGCGCGGTGAGCAGGCGAGAGCACTTCGTTGTGGGCAACGCGAAACACGCGGGACGAGGCGTGGATTTGGGCGAGCAATTGCCGGGCGTGGGCGATAGTGCGCGTCGCGGGGTATTCGGTCAAGACGTGTTTGTCGGCATTGAGCGCGGCGATGGCGATTTCGCCATGCGTGTTATTGTGCGTGCAAATCGCGATGGCGTCAATGTCGTCGCGGTTGAGCATCTCCCGATAAGTCGGGAAAAAATCCACGCCGTGTGCGTGGGCGAGTGCGGGGCCGGTCTCGGGATTTCGCGCGGCGATGGCGACGAGTTCACAGCCCTCTGTTTGGGAAAAGCCATGGGCGTGGTGACGGGCCATGCCGCCAGAGCCGATGATGCCGATGCGAATGTCGCTCATGTAAGACTCCTTTTGTACGCAAAGAACCCGCGAGCAAAACTCACGGGTTCTTTTGTCTTTTGTGACGATGCGTTTTAGTTCGGCGAGATTTCGTCGGCGAACAAGCCGCCGGTGAATTGGAGCATGACCTTGAAGGACGCCAGGCCCACGGGGCGACCGTCTGGATCCACGATGGGAATGTGGCGGAACCCGTGCAACGACATCAAGTGCAAGAGGTGGCCGATGGGATCGGACGTCTTGAGCGACGTGGGGTCTTTGGTCATCAAGCTATGCACCGTCGTTTGGTGCAGATCCAGATCGCGCCCGGCGACTTTTTCAAACAGATCGCCCTGCGCGAAAATGCCGCGCAACAAGCCGCGCTTGTCAACCACCAACAAGCAACCCAGGTTTTTCTCGCGCATGGTCTCGATGGCCTCGGCCACAGACGTATCCGCGGACGCGCACTCGGGCATGGGCAAGTCGAGCGACGAGATCGGGTCGTAGAGCAACTGCTGAAGCGACGTGCGCGGCGCGCGCGGATCTTCCTCGTCGATATCCGGAATGATATTGGACGTGGGCAGGTCTTCGTGGACTTCTTGCACGGTCTCCGCGTTCGGGCCTTCGGGAACGATCCACGTATCGGTCGCGTGATACAAGGCGTGCAGATCACCCACGCCGCGCGCGGCCACGGCTTGGCGGCACTGCGCGACTACCTGTTCCTCGTAAATCGGCCGGTCCACACAGCGGAACACCCCGAGCGGCACCGGGTAGTCCGGATGCGTGAGCCGGCTGAGCAAATACGCATGCGTGGGATCGTCCAGAGTCTCGTCATGGGCGAGCAAGTCGCTTTCCCGCACTCCGTTGCCCAAAGAAACGACCTCGGGCGCCACGCCATTGAGGCGGATGCCCTTGTCCTGGTCCTTGCCAAAAATCAGGGGTTGGTCGTGTTCCAAAATCACGGTTTGGTCGTCCTTGACGTCGGCTTGGGTGGCGAAAAACCACGCGCCGTCATTGTAAATATTGCAATTCTGGTAAATTTCGATAAAGGACGTGCCCCGGTGTTCGGTCGCGCGCTTGAGGATCTCGGCCATGTGCTTGGTGTTGCGATCCACTGTGCGGGCCACAAACGTGGCTTCGGCGGCAAGGGCAACCGAGATGGCGTTGAAGTCCTGTTCCACGGACCCCATGGGCGAGGAATACGTGCGCGTGCCCGGCGGCGACGTGGGCGAATACTGCCCCTTGGTCAGGCCGTAGATCGCATTGTTGAAGAGAAGGATGCTGAGGTTGACATTGCGGCGCAGCACATGCAACAGGTGATTGCCGCCGATAGACAAGCTGTCGCCGTCGCCGGTGATCACCCAAACGTGCAGGTCCGGGTTGGCGACCTTGAGACCGGTCGCCACCGTGGCCGCGCGCCCGTGAATGGTGTGCAGGCCGTACGTGTTCATGTAATACGGAAACCGGCTGGAGCACCCGATGCCGGACACGAAAACCATGTTCTCGCGGGCAATGCCCAACTCGGGCAACACGCGCTGCATTTGCGCGAGAATGGCGTAGTCCCCACAGCCGGGGCACCAGCGCACTTCTTGGTCCGACACGAGGTCTTTGCGAGTCAGTGTTTCAACGACGTCTGCCATGGTGGATTCCTCACGCTTGTGTGCCCAGAATTTCGGCAATTTTGCCGGCGAGTTCTGAAATTTTGAAGGGCAAGCCCTGAACCTTGTTGAACGGGACGATCCGCTGCCCGGGGTATCGCGCCTTGAGCAGCAATGACAACTGTCCCATGTTGAGTTCGGGCACGAGAATGGTTTTGTAACGCGACAGGATCGCGCCCAGGTTTTTGGGGAACGGATTGAGATAGCGCAGATGCGCCGCGGCAACCGAATAGCCCTGCTGCCGGGATTGGCGCACCGCCGAGCGGATCGCGCCATAGGTACAGCCCCAACCGAGCACGAGCAAGGCCCCGGATTTGGGGCCCATGACGTGCTGGAGCGGGATGCGGTCCGCGATGCGCGTCAGGCGTTCTGCGCGGATGTTCGCCATGTGCTGGGTGTCGTCCGGGTCGTAAGACACATTGCCCGTCACGTCTTCTTTGCCCAATCCCCCGATCCGGTGTTCGAGGCCCGGCGTGCCCGGCAATGCCCAGGTCCGGGCGAGGGTTCTCGCGTCTCGCAAATAGGGCATGAAGCCCGTGGGCTCGGTTGCGTGCGCGATCCGAATGGGCGGAATATCGTCCGGATCCGGAATTTTCCACGGCTCCGCGCTGTTGTTGAGGTACCCGTCCGACAGGAAAATGACCGGACTCATGGTTTCGACCGCAATGCGAAACGCCTCGATGATCATGTCAAAACAATCGGACGGCGTTGCAGGCGACACGATGGGGATGGGGCTGTCGCCATTGCGCCCGAACATGCACTGGAGCAGATCCGACTGTTCGGTTTTGGTGGGCATGCCCGTGCTGGGGCCGCCGCGCTGAAAATCGCAAATCACCAAGGGCAATTCCATCATCAGCGCGAGGTTCATCGCTTCGCTTTTAAGCGCGATGCCCGGCCCGCTGGTGCCGGTGGCGGCAAACGCGCCCCCAAATGCCGCGCCGATCACGGATCCCAAGGCGGAGATTTCGTCTTCGGCCTGAAAGGTTCGCACGTCAAAATTTTTCAAGGCGGCCAATTCCTCGAGCACTGCACTGGCGGGGGTGATGGGATAACTGCCGTAAAACAGGGTCTTGCCCGCCTTGTGCGCTGCGGTGACCATGCCGATGGCCGTGGCTTGCGTGCCGGTGATGGCGCGGTACGTGCCGGGCGAAACAGCGGCTTTTTTGACGCGGTACTGAACCTGAAATTCCTCCATGGTTTCGCCAAAATTGTACCCGGCTTTGAGGGTGCTCACATTGCCGTCGATGATTTCGGATTTGCCGTGGAACTTCTTTTTCAACATGCGAACGGTCGGGTCGAGCGGGCGGTCGAAAATCCAGTAGGACAGGCCGAGCGCGAAGAAGTTTTTCATCATGTCGATTTGCCGATTGGTCAGGCCCTCGACGTGCGCGACAGCGGCTTTGTGCAAGGTGGTCAGCGGCACTTTGACCACGCGGTAATTGGCGAGCGCGTGGTTTTCGAGCGGGTCGCTGTCGTAGCCCGCCTTGCGGAGGTTGTTGCGCGTAAAATTGTCCGTATTGGCGATGATGATGCCGCCATCTGGCAGATCTTGCACATTGGCTTTGAGCGCGGCCGGGTTCATCGCCACGAGCACTTGCGGCTCGTCTCCGGGCGTGAAAATGTCTTCGCTGGAAATGCGGATTTGGAACCCACTCACCCCGGGCAAGGTGCCTGCGGGCGCGCGGATTTCCGCGGGAAAGTCCGGCAGGGTGCTGATGTCGTTGCCGACAATGACCGAGGTGTTGGCAAATTCCTTGCCGATGAGTTGGCTGCCGTCGCCCGAGTCCCCTGCAAAGCGAATGGCAATCGATTCGATTTCCGTGAGTTCGCCCAATGCGGATTCTGCTATGTCTTCCATTTCGAGTTCGACCATACATCCTCCTGTGGTTACGCGCCATCGCGCGCGCTGGCAAAATGGTCCGGAGTTGGGGGTAAGTTGTAGATTTCTTCGGGAAAGTGATCGCTCATGTACTTGATGATCGCATAGTGGGTCAACGTGCCTAGTACGCGGCCATCTGCATCCACAACCGGCATGTAGCGATGGGGTTTGTCGCCCATCAAGCGAATGGCTTCGATCAGCGTGAGGTCCGATTGCAAGGTGAGCGGGTCCGGGGTCATGATCGCCTCGATGGGCTGGCGGAGCACCTCGGCCTGATCGATCACGCGCCGCGCAATATCGTGCGCCGTGAAGATGCCGACGAGTTTGCCCCGATCCATCACCAACGCGCATTTGCGCTGGTTGCCCTGCATTTTGGCGATGACTCGACCGACGGGATGGTCTTTTTCTACTTCCACGTAAAACGAGAGATCGACGTGCTTTACCGTGTCGTTGTGGAGGCTACTGCTCAGGTTCATTGGGAGGCTCTTGAGAGGGGCTTTAGAAGGGTGGAAAGCGTCCGTTGACAGACAATTAAATATAAGGGATTTACCCACATGTGGCAAGCCTTTCGCATCCGATTTTTAGCCGCGCCCCCTGATCCCCAAATGCCGACACTCCATATAATACCGCTTCTCATCCGCGTGACCGATGGAGATGGATTTGCGAGGTGGGACCTACCCCCTGGCCCCCTTCCTAAGAGGAAGGGGGAATGGCGAAAGGTTTTGCGAGGGATTGTGTGTAAGGGTTTTTGGATTTTCATGGCGTGATCCATTCGGTCAAAGCCATCAAAACAGCCAGGGATACAACCCTTCAAGAAAGCCATGCGCTCCCCCTTTCCTCGTAGGAAAGGGGGCCGGGGGGATAGGGCTATGGCGGCGGATGTGAAGGACGAAGCGGCGGTAGGGTTGTGGGCCGGTCTCACCTCTTACTTCTTGCCTCTTACTTGGGGAAAGGGCTTGCGGTAGGGCGGTGATGGGCAATCCGCGCAATCCCCTAATCCGTTTAATCCGCGATTCAGACACGGCGGGGCGGTGAGGGGACTGACAACTGACAACTGACAACGGCGTTGTTGCATAAATAGCAATTTCCTGCAAGTTGGGATTGCAAAAAGACAGGCTCCTTCGTAGATTGGGCATATAGAGCACCGAAACCACTCACCCTTTCTCACCAGGAACCTGTCATGCCCAAGATAACCGCTTCCCTGACCGCTGTCAAGTCCCCGCGTCGCCCGCGCTGTGCGCCTGTCTATCGGGTCCGGAACTGGGCGGCCTACGAGGCCGGTCTCAAGCAGCGGGGCAGTCTGACGTTTTGGATCACGCCGCAAGCCCTTCGGGGGTGGTACCATCAAGGGCCAACGCAACGGGGGAGGCAAAACACCTTTTCAGATTTGGCTATTCAAACGGCGTTGATGGTGCGCTTGGTCTATGCCTTGCCCCTGCGTCAAACCGAGGGGTTTCTCAAGTCCATCCTGGCATTGATGGGGGTGGCTTTGCGCGTGCCCGATCACACGACCCTCTGCCGGCGACAGGGCGATTTGAATGTGGATTTACCTGTCCAATCCCGTCACGAGCCGATCCACTTGGTGGTGGATTCTACCGGCCTGAAAGTGTATGGCGAAGGCGAATGGAAGGTGCGTCAACACGGCTTTTGCAAGCGCCGGACTTGGCGCAAATTGCACATCGGCGTCGATGAGGCCACCGGGGAGATTGTCGCACAGACCCTGACCTCGGCAAGCGTTGATGACGCTTGGCAGGTCAACCCCTTGCTCGATCAAGTCCCGGCCCCTGTCCATACGCTGGGCGCCGATGGCGGCTATGACAAACGCAAGGTCTTCAACACATGCGCCGCCCCCAAACAAGGAGCCCCCATCCGACCTCTGATTCCCCCGCGCCATGATGCCAAAATTGAACAACACGGAAACAGGAAGGCACCCCCCCTCGCCCGCGATGAAATCATCCGAGCCATCCGGCGTCAAGGCCGCCGACAGTGGAAACGCACCAGTGGCTATCATCGTCGCTCGGTCGTTGAAACCCACATAGGCCGGTACAAGCAACTCATTGGGCGGCAGTTGCGCGCGCGAAATCAGAAGAACCAAGAAACGGAAGCGCGGTTGGGATGTGCGGTGCTCAATCGCATGATGAGGATCGCGAAACCCGTGTCCTATCCCATAGAAAGAGGGGCTTAAATCTCGCGGGAAAGGGACGAACTTAGCCACGACAACATTTATGCAACAACGCCACTGACAACTGACAACTGACAACTGACAACTGACAACTGACTACTGACTACTGACTACTGACTACTGACTACTGATCCCCAAACTCCTACACTCCATATAATACCGCTTCTCATCCGCGTGACCGATGGAGATGGATTTGCGGGGATACGCGCCGTAGTGCACGATAGACTCAAAGACGCTGTCTTTTGAAATCGGCGGCAGGTAAAAGCCGAGCGCATCGGGTCGATTGCCCAAGTCGTCGATCACCTCCGCGCCGTGGATGAATCCGACCTCGGCTTCGGGATTTTCTCGCGTGAACAACTCGAGCGCGGTTTCCATCGTTTCCGGGATGGTTCTCTGCGATGGATTTTCGATTGCCAAAATGCCCATGCCTCCGGCAGCGCGATAGGGCAAGCAATGCGTGGATTCAGACGCCAATGCGCTGAGGCGTTGGTCTCGCGCCTCGGGCGACGCGACCACTTCCAACCGCGCCTGCGCGCCAGACGCATTGAGCAATGCGACGATCGCGTTGCACGCGACCAGGGGATCGACGCGGGTGATCAGCCTGTGGATCGGCTCGATGTCTATCGCGTCGTCGTGTAGGTTGATCAACTCGACCATCGCGTACCGCGCCGGATGTCGCGTAGCGTCTCGTGCGTTGCCGAGCGTGGATTTGATCCTTTCCCACGCTTTTTGCGCCGCGGCAAAGGAATGGTTGCCATCGCCCATCGCGTACAGGAGCGTTTCGTTTTTAACGCCGTATTTTTCGCGGATATACGCCGGTGCGATCCGCGCCGCGAGCTTTTGGGCAATGCGCGCGAGGTCCGCTTTGCGAGAGATCAAGCGGTATGCGAGCCGCCCGCCGTGCATCATGAGTTCAAAATCCGCGATAGTGGGGTGCCCTTCTTCAAACAGGGGGTCGATGATTTCCCGGTTCGGATCGTCGATGAGCACGAGGGTATGCGGGCATTCGAGCGATGCGTTGCCCCGAACCTCCAACCGCGCTTCGAGGTTTTTGGGATACGTGCCCTCGGTTGTGCGGATGAGGGTTTTGGACTGGCTTCGGCTGTCGTAGTGCTCCAAGTCGAGCGCGACCACCAACCCCTTGCGCGATTTCCCAGACGGCAGGACGCGGTCGACGAGCAAAAAGCCCTCGATTTCCTCGCGGAACACCCCAGCCGCGACAAAGCGCTTCATGTTGCGATGCACGCGATCAATCCGCTCTTCGTGCCCATCGTCGGACAAATAGACTTCGGGATAGATGAGGGCCAGCGTCGACGGCGCATCGCCCACAACGCGCTCGACCTCCTCCCAATACGACCGGTCGTGGACATACTGATCGCAGGCGATCACCGCCCACTTCTCGCAGTTGATTTCGGGCTTGGGCAACAAAATTTTGGGCACGCCAAGCGCGATGTTGTCAAAAACCATGATGTCCTTCCTAAAGGTGAGAGGCAAGACGGGAGAAGACCTACACTCACTGCTCGCCTTTGAACGGGTTGTCGCCAGTTGTACCCCGCTCGTGGCTTTTGTGGCTAGGTTGTGTTGACATTTCATTTTTTGACGTTACGCACAGAGTAGTAACTGTGTTGCTTCTTGCTCATTTAAGGCGTTTGGTCCTTTGATGGCTTAGGTTGCTCTGATGGCGTTTTGCGAGGGGACCTATCCCCCGGCCCCTTTCCTACGAGGAAAGGGGAGTAAAGTCCCTTTGATGGCTTCTCGCTATGGTTGCTCTGAGGGCATAAAGCGATTAAATATCTCTCATCAATACCCTCGCAAAACCGCTCACCGTTCCCCCCTTCCTCGCAGGAAGGGGGGTTAGGGGGGTAGGTCCCGATAAGGAGCGACTGTTTCAGTTTCTCAAACCTTCTGCGATAGGGCTTGATTTTCTCGATAAACCGATCAAGCCAGTTGCTTTGCTCGTAAATGTCAACAGAACCTAATAAACTCCCATCTCGCCTCTCCCCTCTTGTATCTTGGAAGTAAGGGTTAATTAGGAGTTGCGCCCTCGTATCGAGATAAGCCATCTTGATGCCCGGCTCGGGGAAGGCCGGCCCCTCTTGAAGGCGATGACCTTGTAGGTAAGATAGGCCCCCCGACCGCCGGGTCTATGCCGAAGAGTATCTAAGCCCCTTGAGGCTGCATATACAAGACCGGTAGACTTGGCGTCAATGGTCGGGACGCGACCCCGAGCGCGCACCAGATCCCTTACAACCCCCTCATCACAGGAGGCCCCCATGTCGAAATCTCACCCCGCTTTTGCCGGCATTGATGTCAGTGCCCGCACGTTGTCCGTTGCCCTGTCCAGACCCGGACAAGCTGTCATGCAAGCGACCTTTGCCAATGATCCCCAAGCGCATAAGCGGTTGCTGAAGTGGCTCACGAAGGGCGGGCACATGGTCTCTGTGTGCCTCGAAGCGACCGGGCTTTACAGTTTGGGGGTGGCCTTGGCCTTGCATCGGCATCGCCACACAAAGGTCATGGTCGTCAATCCCAAAGCGATGAGCAAGTACGCCCAAGCCTGCATGCAACGGGCGAAGACGGATGCGAAGGATGCGTTGTTGATCCTCGACTATGCCGAGCGCATGCCTTTTGTGCCTTGGCAAGCGCCGAGCGAGCAACGGCTTCAACTGCAAGCCCTCACCAGACGCATTGACCAACTCAAGCAGGAGATCATCCGCGAACAGAGCCGCAACCACGCGCAGAGCTACCACATCCGCAGCACACGTCTCATCGCACGCGATATTCAGGTGAATATTCGACACTTCAAACGCCGGATTGCATACTTGGAAAGCCAAGCCCTCGATCTCGTTTTGCACGATGAGCCCCTCAAGCGTGCCTACCAACGCCTCTGCTCGACGCCTGGCATCGCGCAAACGAGTGCCTTGCGGCTCTTGGCCGAGTTGACCCTTTTGCCAGAGGAGATGCAACCGCCCCAGTGGGTCGCACATGCAGGCCTGGATCCCAAACCCAAACAATCCGGAACCGCCAATCCACAAAGACGCATCTCGAAAACCGGGAATAAGTACCTCCGCCATGCCCTCTATATGCCTGCCTGGGTGGCCATCAGACACGAAGGCCATGTCAAAGCCTTCTATGACCAACTCATCGCCCGCGGCAAGAAACCTTTGCAGGCTATCGTTGCGGTGATGCGAAAGTTGCTCCATTCGATCTGGGGCATGTTGCGCCATGACCAAGATTTTGAGGGCGAAAAATTCTATCGAATCACCCCGAAAACCCCTTGACCTTTTAAGAGAGTATCTTACCTCTTGCCTCTCGCCTCTCACCTCTTGCGTTTTCGTCCCGCCAGCGCGAGCACCACAATCAAGCCGATGAACAGGCCGGGAATGAGCGCGAAGCCCGCTTTGAGGCCGGCCGCGTCGCCGATGATGCCCATGATCCACGGGGTAATGCCAAAGCCGGCGATGCCGAAACACGCGAGCATGACGAGCAACATCGTGGCGTCCACGGGCAGGCGGTCCGCGGCTTCGGCGAGCACAGTGGGCCAGAAGCAGGCCGCGGCAAATCCGGCGAAAACGAGCAGCGCGTAGAATCCGATCAAGCTATCGGCAAAGGGGATGCCGCTGCTGATGCCCACGCCGAGCAGGGCCGAACCGATCATCAGGGCTTGCTGGCTCATCTTAGAGGACAATTTCGCAGAAAGCAAGCGACCGAGGGCCATCGCGCCTGCGAAAACCACCACGGCGATAGCGCCCGCACGCGGCATGTCGCGGAGATAGACCTCCACGTAACTGCGGCTCCAGAACGTGAACGCGGCCTCCACGCCCGCGCCCAAAAACAGGGCCATGCCAAAGAACCAAAATTTGGGGATTTTGAGAATTTGCGCGATCAAGCGGATGGACGACCGCTGATCGGGTGAAGGCGCGGGAAACCGCGACAGGTAAAACCAGATCCCCATGCCGAGCGCGCCGGCGGCGGCAATGCGAAACGCGATCCGCCACGAATAGCCGAGTGTCAAGAGTTCGCCGAACAGGAGCGCGGCGACCATGACGCCGATGGGATAAAAGGCATTGGTGATGTTGAGGTATTTGCCCGGGGTTTTGGGATGGAGATCGACGACCAAGGGGTTGATGAGGGCCTCGGTAAATCCGCCGCCAATGCCCACGACCATGAGCGACAGGAGCAGTAGCGGGTAGGTGTCGGCATAGCTGATCAGCAGCAGGCCAAGCGCGGTGAGATATTGCCCCCAGGTCAAGAGGTGCTTCTTTCCCCAGGTGCGTGCGAGGATGCCGGATAAAATCAAGACCACGAGCAGGAGAAGCAGACGCGCCGTTTCCAAGCCGCCGCTTTCAGCCAGGGAAATCGACAGGGTCTTGGCGATTTCGGGCAAACATATCGGCGTCACCACCCCGCTGGTGGCAAAGATCATAAACCCACCCCAAGACGCCACGTCGAGCCGAGTCAGTCCATTTTTCATGCTTATTCCAAATAATCCATTTCCGGGCGCAGGTCCCAGCGGATGGTGTCTGCGGGGTCGGTGTGGCGTGCCCAGGCGGCGAGGATGCGGTTGTCCTCGTTTTGGGCGGCTAGATGTGCGGCAATGGTTTCGGGATGCCAGCCGTCGAGGATGCGAGCCGTGAAGTCTTTGATCAGCCCTTGGCAGGCCGGGTCGGTTGCGCGGTCGCGCACTTCGTCGGGGTCTTCGTTCAGATTGAAGAGTTGACAGGGCTGATTGTGGTAGTAATTGAACTTCCATTCGTCCTGCCGGATCATGCGCTGGTACACGCCTTTGGCTGGAAAGGGGCCGCCGCCGCCCGCGCGGTCTTGGCAAAATTCGGAAAAGGCGACATCGTCCCAAGATGTGCGCTCGCCGCGCATGAGGGGCAAGAGGGATCGCCCGCGAGAATGCGGGAGCGCGGGGCATTGCAGGGCGTCGATCATCGTGGCGTTGAGGTCTAAGGACGAGATGACTCGGTCAAAGCGTTTGCCCTCGGGCAAGTGACCGGGCCACGAGAGGATGGCGGGCACTTTGGCGGAATGTTCGTAAAACGTCTGCTTCCACCACAAGCCGTGTTCCCCGGCCTGTTCCCCGTGATCCGACATATAGACGATGAGGGTGTTGTCGCGCAACGCGTTCGCATCCAAAGCCGCTAAAATCTGCCCGATCATGTGATCCATGCGGTCGACCAATGCCCAATAGGCCGTGCGTGCGCGGTGGATTTCCGCGTCTGTGACCTGGGCGATGCCGCAGTGTTCGCGCCAATATTTGATGTGGGGATGCAGGTCGTGAGAAAAAGGCACGGAAACCGCAGGCGGGGGAACGCGCCCGTCGTAGCGGTCGTAGTCCGCCCTGCGTGCGACAAAGGGCTGGTGGGGCAGCATGAATCCCACGGACAACGAGAACGGCTCTGCCGGTTGACCCGCGCGCTTTTTGACGCCGAGTCGGTCGAGATAGGCCACGGTCGCCGCGGTCACATCTTCGTCGTGGACCTGATACGCGCTTTGGCCGATCCCGGATTTTCGCAGACTGACGCGGGCCGGGCCCGCCGTGCCGGATAGCATCCCGTGATTGGCGCCGCCCCCGCCGGGATGGTTGGGCCCATGGTCGCCTACCAAGCGTTGGGCATACCCGTGCAACTGGTCTGGGCCATTGGCGTGCATGCGCCCGATGAGCACGGGTTCGTAACCGCCCGCGCCCATGGCATGGGCAAAGGTGGGAATGTGCGAATGCAGCGCGTGCGCGTTGGTCCACACCTCGTTTTCAAAGGGATAACGCCCCGAGAGCATGGACATGCGCGAAGGCACGCAGATCGGCGACGGGCAATAGCAGTTTTCAAACACCACGCCAGTTGCCGCGAGCCTGTCGAGATGGGGCGTCGCGACGACCTTGTCACCATAGCATCCCGCGACGTGCGGATCGTGCTGGTCCGAGTGGATGTAGAGCAAGTTGGGTTTTGAACGCGCCATGGGTCGTCCTGTTTTTGAGTGTTATACCGCCATGCCATTGGGCATGAAAATTTCGTGGCGTTTGGGATCGGAATAGCCTGCGATCTCCGTGTGAACCACGCCCGGGCTTTCAAGTGCGGCTTTGACGATGTGCTTGTTAAACGTGCTGACGCTGTCGCTGGACAGATATTCCGAGATGGGTAGCCAGTGGCATTCTTCGATCTCTTCGGCTTGGATGGCGATGTCTTCGGTCAAGGGCGAGAGGCGGCACACAAAATAGATGTCCGATTTGTCGTAGCGGTACCCGTGCCAGTGCCGGAAGCAGACCAATTTTTCAAATTTGGCGCGCACGCCGGTTTCTTCAAACACCTCGCGTTGCACGCAGTCCGCGATGTGTTCGCCGGGGTGCAATGCGCCGCCGGGCAATTTGTAATGGGGCGATTCAGAGCGGCGGTGCAATTCGCTGACGACCAGCAATTCATCGCGGCTGTTGATCACGACCCCGCCCGCGCCGATGTAATGCGTGGCGTATTCGGGAATGAGCGCGGCGGGTTCGAGGCGTTTGGTGAGCAACAAATAATCCGTGCCCGAATGGTGAAACGAAAACCCCGCTCGCGTTGCAACGGGAATGAGTTCGGCGCGTTCAATGGGAACGGAAATCCAAACGACCTTAAAGGCTTCGCGTTTCCATTCCCGCAAAGACGCGGCCAAGCGCGTGCGAAATTCCTCTGCGTCGCGCGGCAGGGCTACCGAGTCGAGTTCGATGCCTTGAAACCGGTTTGGCGTGGCTTCGAGTATTTGCATACCTCACCTCTTGGGTCAATGTCAAATATCGGTTGGGACAGCACAAGGTAAAAAATTACACTTATCCGAACAAGGGATTTGCGATAGGCGGTTCTGCTTGACAGGGGACATGGGGAGGATGATATTCAGTTTCCGCCCCGCCCAACCCCCTTCGGGGAGAGGTGAGACGGGAGAGGTGAGGCAACCCCGCACAACCGCCCTTCGGTAAGAGGTAAGACGGGACCTACCCCCCTGGCCCCCCTTCCTACAAGGAAGGGGGGAATGGCGAGCGGTTTTGCGAGGGAATGGGGTGAGGGATATTTAATCGCTTTATGCCCTCGCAAAACGCCATCAGAGCAACCAGAGCGAGAAGCCATCAAAGGAGCTTTACTCCCCTTTCCTCGTAGGAAAGGGGCCGGGGGATAGGTCCCCTCGCGCAACACAACATAGTCAGTCGTCAGTCCATTAGTGGATTTTTTTAGGAGACAACATGGCGTCTATTCTCGAACAACTGGGCGTGTGGCCCATTATCAATGCCGCGGGGCCGGTCACGCGCTTGAGCGGTGCGCGCATGGACGCGGAGGTGATCGACGCCATGCGCGAAGCCGCGCAGGTCTGCGTGGATATTGCACAGATGCAGGCCACGGCAGGTCAGTTGATCGCCGACATCACAGGGGCCGAGGGCGGGTACGTGACATCGGGTGCTGCGGCGGGATTGATGCTGGCAACAGCGGCCTGTCTTACGGACTTGGATCCGGGCAGGATGAACCGGTTGCCCGATACCTCTGGGATGAAAAATGAGGTGATCATACCGCGGTCACATCGCAATTTTTACGATCACGCGGTGCGCTCGGTGGGCGTTACACTCGTGGAAGTGGGTATTCCGGATCGGTTCAGCGGCGCGGGCGTGCGCGATACAGAGGCGTGGGAAATCGCCGATGCGATCACCAGTCAGACCGCGGCGATAGTCTATGTCGCGCAATCTTTCGCCCAACCGCCTTTGCCACAGGTGATTGAAGTGGCACAGAGCCGCGGCATCCCGGTCATTGTCGATGCCGCAGGTCAGTTGCCCCCCGCGGCGAATTTGAAGCGGTTTATCCGCGAGGGCGCCGCTGCGGTGTGTTTTAGCGGTGGGAAAGCCATTGGCGGGCCTCAAGGCACGGGCATTTTGTGCGGTCGCTACGAGTTGATTACCGCAACGGCATTGCAACACTTAGACATGGATGTGCATTTTGACCTGTGGACGCCCCCGCGCTCGCTGATCTACAAAGACATCTTGCCGGGCGCGCCGCAACACGGGATTGGGCGCCCGTGCAAAGTGGGGAAAGAGCAGATCGCGGGCCTGATGGTCGCGTTGCAAAACTTCGTTGCGGAAAGCGACGAGACCCGGCACGCCCGCTGGTTGCAATGCTTGGAGAATTTGGCGGACGCCATCCGCGATTTGCCGAACTGCGATATCCGCATCGACCCCCATCGCGCCATCCCCGTCCTGCACCTCGCGCTCGCACAAGCGGAAAAAGGAGTGGATTTGGCGCGTCAACTGATGGCAGGCGACCCGAGTATCCACGTCAGCACATCGCGCATCTACGACGGCGTCTTGATCTTCAATCCCGTGTGCCTGTCAGACGATATGATCCAACCCATAGCAAAGCGATTGAAGGAAGCGATCAGTAGTTAGCGGAAAAAAAACGCCTTTAGGGGCGGAACGGCGGGGACTGACAACTGACAACCGACAACTGACGGGCGGAGCTAACCGCTGAAAGCCGATAGCTGATCGCTATCTCTCAGAAAGGAGGCTTATCATGGGCGTTATCACCATTTCACGGGAATACGGCAGTGACGGACGCACGGTTGCAAGGCGCGTTGCCGAGGCACTGTCTTATCACAACATCGACAAGGAATTGCTCGTCGAGGTGGCGCGAAAAGCCAAAGTGCCCGTATCAGAAGTCGAGCGCTATGACGAACAACCCGAACACCCCGCGTTGCGAATTTTGCGTAAATTCCTCACTCCCGGATATGCAGATACATTGACCGGCTTGTCGGAATACGAGTGGTGGGCAACGGCCACTGTGCCCGAATTGTCGGAGCACAAGGATCAGGCACTGACGACAATGGATGAAGAGGTCTATGCGAAATTGACCGCAGAGGTGGCCGAGCAGTTGGCGGATCAAGGCGATGTGGTTTTGCTCGGCAGAGGCGGGCAGGCCGTATTGGGCGGGCGGATGGATACGTTGCATGTGCGCGTGGTGGGCACGCAAAATTTTAAGTTGGATGTGGTAAAAGCGCGCGATCACTTGACCCGAGACGAGGACGCGATACGGCGCATGCGCGAGGTGGATGACCGCCGCAAAACGTACATCAAACGCCACTACAAGGTGGAATGGAACGACCCAAACCTGTACCACCTCATGGTCAACACCGGCTTGCTCAGCGTTGACGGTGCCGTAGATGCAATCGTCTGTGCGGCGCGCAAAGTGCTTTAAGACGGAAGAGGGCAGACGGGAGAAGGAAGATGGGATTTTAGCCACGAGCGGGGTACAACTGGCGATAGCCAGTTCAAAAGCACAAAAGACACAAAAGGTGAGCGATATGTGTAGGGGCGATGCCCCCGTGCTCGCCCAAAGATACAAGATGTAGGGGCGGTGTCCCTGTGTCAGAGAAGCCATTGCAACAATGCCGAGGTAGGGCTATGACCTGCCTCTTTTTTTTCGCTGTCGCCAGTTGTATCCGCTCGTGCCCTTTGTGCCATTTGTGCCTTTTGTGGCTCCCCTCTTGTTGTGCCCTTGAACTGGCTATCGCCAGTTGTATCCGCTCGTGCCCTTTGTGCCTTTTGTGCCTTTTGTGGCTCTCACTAGCGTCTCGCCCACCACATACTGCTTGTCGCCAATTGTACCCCGCTCGTGCCTTTTGTGGCTCCCCTCTTGATCTATCGCTTAAAAAATGGCTTGGGAACGACTCGCGCTTTGAGGGCGCGGTTGCGGATTGCGATGGCGAGTTCCGTGCCTATTTTTGCATAATCGGGTGGAACGTAGCCCATGGCCACGTTTTTTTGAATGTGGGGCGCGATGGTGCCGCTGGTGACGTTGCCTATCGCACTTCCCCGCGTGTTCAGGATGTCGTAGCCCTGGCGCGGGATGCCGCGGTCGATCATTTCGAGCATCACAAGGGTTTTGGTCAGGCCATGCTGATCGAGTGCGTCTGCGCCCAAGAAGTTGCCGCTCGGCGAGACGAACATCTCCAATCCTGCTTCTAAGGGCGTGGTTGCCTCGTCGAGTTCGTGCCCGTAGAGGGGAAGCGAGGCTTCGATGCGGAGGGTATCGCGCGCCCCCAATCCCGCAGGCGATACATTAGGCGATGCGATGAGCGCGTTCCAGATTGCCGTCGCATCTTCGGGGCGGGTGAAAATTTCAAAGCCATTCATGCCTTCGCCCGTGTATCCGGTGCGGGCAATGTGAACCGGGATGCCCGCGAGTTCGGCTTTGCGAATGCGAAAAAAGCCGATAGCAGAGAGGTCGCGATTTGCGATAGGCACGAGAACGGCCTCTGCTTTGGGGCCTTGAAGCGCGAGCAGGGCAAATTCTTCGCTGCGATTTGTCACTTGAACGCGGTCGAATGATTGGGCAACCGCTTGGACATGTGCCCAGTCTTTATCGACATTCGCGGCATTGACCACGATCAGGTAGGTCGTTTTGCCCAAGCGGTAGACGATGATGTCGTCAACCGCGCCGCCATTTTCATTGAGAAAGAGCGAATATTGCCCGCGCCCAATGCCCAAGCGGTCGATGTCATTGGTCGTCAAAAATTGCACCAACGCACGGGCGCCCGCGCCTCGAAACTCAAATTCGCCCATGTGCGAGACGTCGAACAAGCCCGCCTGTGATCGGACTGCGCGATGCTCGGCGACAATGCCCGCGTATTGCACTGGCATTTCCCAGCCGCCAAAATCGATCAGTCGGGCATTGGCTTTTCGGTGGATTTCGTATAACGGGGTTCGTTTCAGGTTTTCCAAATCCGCCCTCCTCTTTTTTTCGGGGTTGTGATTTTGAAGTGCAGAAATCGCGCCCGTGCGCTGATTGTTGTAAAAATAACAAAAAATCGCTCTCATTCTATTTTATTTTTCTTGACCTTATGGAATTATTGTTCTAAATTTATAGAAATTATATGGAAATAATACGGAATTTTTCAAAGGGGGAACAATGGAAAATTACAGCATTCTCGAAGCCGCCAAAATCCTTCAAGTGACGGATAAGACGATAAGAAACTATATCAATAGGGATTTTGTGAAGGCCGAAATGTGGAATGGTACCTGGCGCATTCCACATGAAGACATTTCGGAATTATTTCGGAAAAAATTTGGAAAATCGCTGGATCAAAATGACGTGGAAACGCGCCATGAACCCAATCAAATCCTCGTTGAAAAATCCGAATTTGAAAACCAGCAACAAAAATTGGGCAAATTGGCGGTGCTCGAAACGAGGGAAAAAGAACTGAGAGCGGAAATTCACAATCTGAATGAACGCAATGCACAATTAGAGGCATCATCCGCGTCCGGATGGACAGAAGCGCGGGCATTTCAAGCAGAACTCGAAAAAACGCGAGAAGAACTGCGCGTGGCGCGAGAAAACGAGAAACGCGCACAACAAGACGCAAATTGGTTGCGCCGAGAACGCGACGAGATGCAAATGACCGCACAGAGAAGGGCGGAAACCATCAAAAGACTCCGCGAGGAAAACCAACGCCTCTCGGATTTGCTCCATCAAAAAGCTCTGGGGTTGCGATGAACGCTATGATGAGGATGGAGACGATTCGCGTGATAACCATGCGTTTTTAAGCGCGAGTTGACATAATACATCTTATACTACTTTTTTGCACGCATTTTTTTTCCAAACCCGATAGGCGAAGCCCCACATGGCTTTGGACGGATGAACATGGATAAAAGGAGGATCGCGGAACCGTGAACATGGTCTCGGGGGTTTTATTTATTTTTTTTCTGCGCGAGTCAGCCTATTCACTCCGCAGGATTTCGACTGGGTTGATGCGAGCCGCGGTGAAGGCGTGTGTGCCAACGGTGAGCAGGGCGACGACCAGGGCGAGCAGGCCGGACAGAACAAAGGGCCACGCGCTGAGGGGGGTGCGATACGCGAAGTTCTGCAAATAGAGGTGGGACAGATAATAGGCGACGGGCCAAGCGATGAGATTGGCGACGAGCACGAGTTTTAGAAAGGCTTTGGACAACAGCAACACGATGCTCGCAACAGACGCGCCGAGCACCTTGCGGATGCCGATTTCGCGCGTGCGGCGTTCCGCTGTAAAAGCCGCGAGCCCGAACAAGCCCAAACACGCGAGCAACACAGCGAGTCCTGCAAAGACTGCGACGGTTTGCCCCAGGTTCCTTTCGGATGTGTAAATCGCATCGAGTTCTCGATCCAAAAATGAAACCGTGAACGGCAGATCGGGTGGCATCAATGCGTCCCATGTCTGTTCGAGAAAGGGCCGCACAGTTGGAAAATCGCGCACGCGCAACGCCAGATAATTGTAAAACCACTGGCGGTACGCAAATGCGGCCGGTAAAACGCGCTCGCGTAGGGAGGCGTAGTGAAAATCCGCAACGACGCCGATGACCGTACCTTTGGCATCGTCCTCTGACCGCGCCCGGCCAAATCGCCTTCCCACAGCGTCTCGCACGGCCCAACCGAGCGCGCGCACAGCGGTCTCATTGAGGATGTACGCGTGCGTGCGGTCACGTTCACTCTCGGCCGAGAACGTGCGGCCTGCCAGCAGGGGCACGCCGAGGGTCGCAAAGAAATCTTCATCGGCCTCTTGCACCGGCATTCGCCATTCGGTCTGGTCGTGGCCCTCGGGCTTGACAATTCGCACAAAACCGCCGCCCTCGCGCCCGGGCAAGAACCGGAAAGCAGATGCGGCAACGACTTGCGCGTGTTGTAAAAACGCCTGCTTTACAGTCTGATAATCCGCTGCCAGCCACGGATCGCGGTTGGTCTTGGAATCGCGATCCATCCGAAAAATGGGTAGCAAAACCAAGTGTTCTTTCTCAAAACCGAGGTCTTTGCGCTGGATGTAGTCGAGTTGTCGATAGACCACGTCCGTCATCACCATGAGCAGAATTGCAATGGCAAATTGCGCGACGATGAGCACCTGCCGCAGGCGTGCGCCCGACCTGTGCGCGATGCCCTTGAGCGCGTCGACCGGGGACGAGGCCGACAAATAAACCGCAGGGTATATCCCCGCGGCAATGCCCACGGCGAGTGCGAAAGCGATCAGGTCGGGCAACAGGTCAATCGGGGTTCGCACGCTCAAGTGTTCCTGCCCGCCCGTCAGATGACCCAATTCCATCAACCCAATACGCGCCAATGGCACCGCGATGATCAGCGCGAGAACCGCGAGCACGACGGTCTCGCAGAGCAGTTGCAAGATGAGTGAACCGCGTTGCGCGCCGACCACTTTTCGCATCCCCACTTCGCGGGCGCGATTCATCGAGCGTGCGGTGGCGAGGTTGACGAAATTGATCGCGGCAATCGCAAGCACGAGCGCGGCAATGGCCCCCAAGAGGTACAGGGTGCGAATATCCCCGGCCGAATCCAGCCGATAATCCTGACGCCCATACAAGTGCAACCGGGTGAGCGGTTGCAAGCGATACGCGAGAATTTGGCGCACCTCCGCGCCCATGTGTCGGGCGATGATGCCCGAGAGTTTGCCTTCGAGTTCCCGCGCCTGAACCCCGTCTCGCAACAACACAAAGGTCTCGATCCCGGCTTGTTGCACCAGGCCTTGCCACTCCGTCCAGTCGAATTGGGCTAACTCATTGCGTCCAAGGGTCATGTGCAACAGATCGAATGGGATGGACGAAGTTTGTGGCGGGGTTTGCAGGACCGCGGCGACCGTATAATCCCCGCCGTAGTACCGATCTCGAACCGCGATGACCTCGCCCATGGGATCGTCCGCGCCGAATAACCGCGTTGCTGCGGCTTGCGTAATCCCGATGCGATACGGTTGCGCGAGGGCTTCGGCATTGCCCCTTGCAAACGGAAAGTGGAACAGGTCGAAAAACTGCGCGTCAACCTGACCTTGGGCAAGGGTCAGGGCGCGCTCCCCATAGCGCGCCATAACCGGAGAGATGCGGTTTTTGGACGCCCGTTCAACTTCGGGAATCTCCGCTTCGAGGGTGCGCGCCAAGGCGCCAGAGGTCAACCAGCGCACCTGCGTCTGCTCATTGCTCACCCGCTCCCGCAGAACGCGATAGACGCGCTCGGCTTTGGGATGAAATCGGTCATAGCTCATCTCTCGGTGCACGACGAGAGACGCCATCACGCAACACGCCATGCCCACACTCAGGCCGAGCACATTGATCAGCGCGTCTCGCTTGTGCGCCCACAAATTGCGACGAGCTATGGTGAGGTAGTTGGTGAACATCATCGGTAAGAGGTAAGACGGGAGAGGTGAGACCGCCCCGCCCAACGCCCTTCGGTGAGAGGTGAGAAGGGAGAGGTGAGATAACCCTGCCGCCCCCAAGTGGTCAGATGACAAAATCCCCGTTGCCAACCTCGTTGTATTTGGGTATATTTTGGCGTCACTGGCAAAACGCACTGGCCTTGAAAAGGCTTAACAAAGGAGTTGAAATGGCAGATCAAGAATTGGATCAACGCATTGGACTCGCAGAGTTACGCGGTGAAATGGTGCAACTGAACAAGCGCGTTGACGACGTGAACAGGCGCATTGACGACGTGAACAGACGCATTGACGACGTGAACAATCGCTTTGACGACGTGAACAACCGCATTGACGACCTGCGGGCAGACATGCGGGCAGAAATTCAAGACCTGCGGGCTACGTTGCGATGGGTGATCGGCATCCAAGTCACGATGTTTATCGTTTTGGCTGGCCTGATTTTGCGTGGAATCGGGTCGTAAAAAAAAGCAATCCTCGCGCTTTACTTTCATGAGAACAAAGATTGAAACGCCGCTGTCTGCACAAACGCAGATGGCGGTTTTCTTTTTCGCCTTTCCAGTGGGGGGTGGTCTTACGTCTTACGTCTTACGTCTTACGTCTTACGCCTCCCGTCTCACCTCTCCCGTCTCACCTCTCCCGTCTTACGTCTGTTGCGCGACTGCGCGATCTATCAGGGCGTCTCGCTCGCGTTGGAGTTGACCTTCGGGATCGACCCGTTGGCTGACGATCAGGGAAATCAGGGCGAGGATCGCGCCGCAAAAGAAAATCACTTGGTACCCGAAATAGTGCCAGGCGAATCCGCCCAAGAGCGGCGCGGCAACCGAGGCCACATGGTTCATGGTCACGCCCATAGCGAGCGAGGGTTTGAGATCCGATTCGGGCGCGATCTTGTGGAGGTAGGTCGTCAATGCGATCCCGCCAAAAAAGATGAGATTGTCGATGCAGTACAGCGCGTAGAGCGTTGGGCGGTGCGTCACCACAGCATAACCCAAAAACACAAATGACAGCCCTACATAGCTGAACGACAACATTTTGCGCTCGCCGTAGTGATCGACCAACTTGCCCATCGTGGGCGCGGTCAACGTGATCAAGGTCTGGTTTATCAACACCAAAAGCATCGTCGTATGCACGGGCATGCCGTGAATTTTTACCAGTGCGAAAATCGCAAACGTAATGAACATCTGCTTGCGAAGCCCTTGCAGAAAATTCAGCCCGTAATACAGGCCGTATCGCCGCTTAAACACAAAACTCCGCTCGTGGGGCGGGCGGCGCCGAGACGCGAACAAAATCGCAAACCCGCCGCCCACTGTCGCCGCGCCTGCCATGGCGAACAGGCCGTTGTACCCGACAAAATCGTAGGCCAATTTGCAGATCAAAATGGACAACAACCAAGCGATGCTGTTCACGCTTCGCAACTGGCCCAACCATTTCCCCTTCTTGCCCCCGGGCGAAAAGACCAGGGCCATCGACTGCTCCATCGGGATCCAGCAGTGAAAACCCACACTCCACACCAGCGAATACGCGGCCAGCACAAAAACCGAATCCACCTGTGCGTATGCCGCAATGCCCGCGCCCATGATCATCAGGGAAACCGCCGCGACTATCGGCGGCGCGAACCGCACCATCAGCGCGACAAAAAACGCATTCATAAACCCCGGCACCTCGCGCAGGGATTCCACGTACCCCAATTCGTGGGCGTCGATATTCAGGCGTTCGACAATAAAATTGTTGAACAACGTCAGTTGCACGCCGAAAAATATCCCCTGCGAAGCAACGGCCAGGGCCAGCAACCGAAAGTCCCGGTTCCATTCAGAGATTGGATTGTTCAAAAAAGACCTCTTATTTTTTGGGGTCAGCGGTTGGGAAAACAAAGACGTTACGCACAGATTAGCAAGTGTTGCTTGCTGTCTGATGGCGTTTTGCGAGGGGACCTATCCCCCGGCCCCGTTATTCGCTTCGCTCATTGTAGGCTACGCCTGTGCCTACGAGGAAAGGGGAGTAAAGCTCCTTTGATGGCTCATATCAAGGGTTAATCTGATGGCATTGACCGAGGTGACCTATCCCCCGGCCCCTTTCCTACGAGGAAAGGGGAGTAAAGCTCCTTTGATGGCTTATCTCAAGGGTTAATCTGATGGCATTGACCGAGGGCATAAAGCGATTAAAAATCCCTCACACCATCCCCTCGCAAAACCCATCCGCGTTCCCCCCTTCCTCGCAGGAAGGGGGGCTAGGGGGGTAGGTCCCGATAAGGAGCGACTGTCCGACTAGTTACCCAGTGGTTCCCACACATTCCCAAAAACAGACCGCAACCGCGCCATGTGTTCATCGGGTAGGGGCGGGCCTAGGATCGCGTTCACATTTTCTTCTAAGTGATCGACATTCGCAGTGCCGGACAATACCACGCCCATGGCCGGATGCGCGTTCACGTACTTGTAGCCGGCCGCGGGCAAGGACGCGACATCGCCTGTGACCAGCCAGCCTAGCGGGTCCTCATCGTCCAGCGCGTCAGGGGCGATCAGCCCTTTGGCCTTGGCGTACGCGATGCGCTCTTTGAGCACCTCGGGCCGCGCGAGTGCTCGCCGAACCGCGACCATGCAAATCACGCCCACGTTTAATTCTGCACATTTGGGCAAAATCTCGTGCTCGGGCGTGGGACTGAGCAAATTGTAGCCCACCATCGCCGTGTCGAACAAATCATCTGCCAATGCCTGCGCGAACATCTCGTGTTTGTGGTCTTCTGCGTAGGTCTCGCTCACCCCGATAAAGCGAACCAAGCCCTGTTCTTTCAGCTTCTCCACAGTGGGCCACAGCGCGGGGATGGCGTCACCGTAGTGATGCGGGCGCACCCCGTGCCACTGTAGGATATCCACGTAATCGACCTGTAGCCGTTGCAGACTGCGCGTCACGGAATCCACCACATCGCCCGGGCTGACGAACTCGTCTTTGCCCCGATGGGCGTGAAATTTGGTCGCCAAAACGTACTCATCGCGCGGTACGCCCTCAAGCGCGGTGCCCAAAATGGTCTCGCTCTCGCCATACGCCGCCGCGGTGTCAAAAAAATTGATGCCGAGATCCAATGCCCGGCGCACCAACCGGTTCACCCCCGCTTGGTCCACGCCCGTCTTTTGCCCCAGTTGCGTCGGCCCACCCCCGCCAATGCCCATGATCGAAACCTTCAACCCGGTGCGCCCCAACGTGCGATATTTCATTTTCCCCTCCTTTGAATAGGCAGTTAATATAGGCCATCCCAACCCGCCTCGCAAATCCGATAACAAAGCGGTTGCTTTTTATGGTGGTCGGTATATTTTTTAGGCGGCTATCGCAGGTATTCCATCTCGAGGAGGAAGCATGACACAAACGGTAAAAATCGGCGTGCTGGGTTTGGCGCACGATCATGTGTGGTCGAATTTGCGCGCGCTCGAGGCTTTGGACAATGCCGAGTTGGTCGGCGCGGCAGATGGGGATGCGGCCTTGCGCGATCAATTTGTCAAACGCACGGGTTGCACATGCGTCTTTGATGCGGATGACGACCTGTTGGATCAGGCGCGTCCGGACGCGGTCTTCGTCTTTACGCCCACCGCGCATCACGCCGACGTGGTGGAAATGTGCGCGCCGCGAGGGATTCACGTCATGGTCGAAAAGCCCATGGCCGCGACCTTAGAGCAGGCAGACCGCATGTTGACCGCAGCGCGAAAAGCCGGCACCGTGTTGATGGTCAACTGGCCCACGGCCTGGAATCGCGGCATCCGCACGGCGTATCGCTTGGTGCGAGAGGGCGCGATAGGGCAGGTGTGGCAACTGCTGTGGCGCGGCGGGCATTGCGGCCCGGACGAATTGGGGTGTTCCGAACAATTTTGCGATTTCCTGTTTGACAAGCACCTCAATGGCGCGGGCGCGTTTGGCGATTACGGCGGGTACGGCGCGAGCCTGTGCGTGTTGTTTTTGGGGCGGCCCAACCGCGTGGTGGGCATGGCCGGGCGCCTCTTAAAAACGCATTTGCCCGTGGATGACAACGGCATGATGATATTGCGCTATCCGCAGGCCATGTGCCGCTTGGAAATGACGTGGACAGAAGCCGTGCCGCACAAGCCCGCGCACGAAGTCATCCTACACGGCACGCACGGCACGATTATCGCCGGGGACGAGGTGACGTTGTACACACGCGACGACAAAGACGGCGAAACCATCGCGCGAGACGCCCTGCCCGCAGGCGAAGGCAATGGCGCCGAGCATTTTGTCCATTGCATTTTGTCCGACACCGCGCCCGGTTTTGTGACGTGTGCAGACTTGTCG
Organism: Candidatus Latescibacterota bacterium; assembly: GCA_965204745.1. GTDB lineage: Bacteria > Latescibacterota > UBA2968 > UBA2968 > UBA2968 > VXRD01. The sequence continues at coordinate 4,007,948 of OZ242010.1, read as the reverse complement.
CGCCACGCCCAGGAAATCATGGAAGCGGGCCTCATCTCCGCGACCAACGGCATTGCCATGTCCTTGCCGATAGAAGATCATCTGTTTCGAGAGTAGCGGTTGCGCGTGTTCTCTGGGCGGGCCCGAGGTCATCTTACGTCTCACTTGCGGAAGGGCGGTGCGGGGACTGACCACTGACCACTGACTACTGACAACTTGCGGCTGTGGGCTACCGGGTGGCCTCTCACCTCTTACGTCTCACCTCTCACGTCTCACCTCTCACCGCCTTTTGCCTTTCAGGAGATTCTCATGCGTCTTCATTCGTTTTTCGCCGCGCTGGTGGCAGTTGCAATGCCGCATCTGGCCCACGCGCAGGTCAGTGGCAATGTGGATCAGGTGGTGGGCGATCTCGCGTACGTACGCGGGCTTGAAGGCGGGGTCGCGCTGGATGGCAAATTGCAGGTCGCCGATGGTGGCGACGCGGTTTTGCAAGTGATCAAAGTGTTGCCCGAGGTCGTGGTGGCGCGCTTGGTCGAGGGGGCGTCCGTAAAACCCGGTGACCGCATCGAGGTGGCCGATGGAACGTGGGAGAATACGCCGCGCAGGATGACGTATGCGACTCGCGTCGAGGACGCGCCGCGCATTGACGGGCGATTGGACGACGCGGTCTGGCAACGCGCCATGCCCATAGAGGGCTTTGTCCAGCGCGATCCCAACTACTGGATGCCGGTGACGGAACGAACCGTTGTGAAAATCATTTACGACGATGAAAAACTTTATTTTGGCTTTAGCTGCTACGACGAAAATCCCGATCTCATCGTCACCAATAACATGCGCCGAGATGGGCAGCTTTCCAGCGATGACAACATCCAATTGTTGATCGACCCGTTCAACGACAATCAGAACGGGGTTTTCTTTGTGGTCAACGCGCTCGGCGCGCGCGGGGATATGCTGTTGTCCAACGAAGGGCGCACCACCAATGGAGATTGGGATTGCATCTGGGAAACGCGGTGTAGGCGTCACGATAAGGGCTGGACAGCCGAGATCGCGATTCCGTTTAATCAACTGCGCTTCAATGCGTCTGACGAGATGACCTGGGGCATCAACATCGGGCGGTACATCGGGCACAAAAACGAGGAAGTCGCGTTGGTGATCGGGCGGCACACCCCCTCGCCCCGGCGGCGGTATGAGATGACCGATTTGGGCGCGTTGCATGGGTTGAAGGCCGTCGAGCGAAAGCGGCTGTTTCAGGTCAAGCCCTACGTCTTGCCGGGCAGGACGCGCAATTTTGTCGCTACGGGAGACGCTGCGGGTGAGAAGGGCACGTTTGAAGCGGGCGCGGATGTGCGCTATGGCCTAACGCCCAATCTCGCGCTGGACGTGTCCTACAACACGGATTTTGCCCAAGTCGAAGCGGATCAAGAGCAGGTGAACTTGACGCAGTTCTCGCAGTTCTTCCCCGAGAAGCGCGAGTTCTTCCTCGAAGGCGCGCAGTTGTTCGATTTTGGCGAAGCCGCGACCATCCGCGGAGGTGATGTGCGCCCGCCCACGCTGTTGTTTTACAGCCGCAGAATCGGGTTGGAAAACAGACGGCCCGTGCCGATTCTGGTGGGGGGCAAGTTGTCCGGCAAGGCCGGGCGCACGAGCATCGGCGCGTTGAATGTGCTGACCGATGACGCGCTGTTGCCAGACAGCACGCGGGTCGCACGCAGCAATTTTGCCGTGTTGCGCGTCAAACGCGATGTGCTGGCGAGGTCGAATGTGGGGATGATTTTTGTGAACAAACAAACCGGCTCGGGGTGGGATGAACACAACCGCGCGGCCGGCGTGGATTTCAGTTTTTCGCCCACGACCTCGGTCAATGTGCAGGCGTTTTACGCGCGCACTTGGGATTCGGATCGGCGCGATTCCTCTGATGCGCGCTACTTTCGCGCAGCGTACAACGGCGCCAAATACGCGGGGGTCATAAGCGTTTTGGACGTGGAGGACAATTTCTGGCCCGAGGTCGGGTATGTCAACCGCAGGCGCGGGATTCGGGGGTTTCGGCGGTACGAGTTCAACATGTCCTATTTGCCGCGCCCCAAAGTGTTCCGCATCCGCAATTTGAGATTTACGCCCAATGTGCAAGTGCTTTCCGATAACAAGGGCGCGATTCCGTATTGGCGGGCGCGCTTGGACGGGGTGATCGCCTTTCAGTCGTCCGACCGCATTTTGGGCCGCGTGGAAAGAATCCGCGATGTCGTTCTCCGCGCGTTTTACCCGTCGCAAAAGCGACGCGATGTCGCCATTCCCCCGGGGGAATACGCGTTCACATCGTTCAGGCTGGGGCCCGACACGGCAAATTATCGCAAATGGAATTTGGATCTCGATTTTCAGGTGGGGACGTATTACACCGGGCACTTGTATCGCATCACGTCTGAAAATGTCTATCGGCCCACCGGACGGTTGGGCATCGAGTTGATCTACGATGGCAGTTGGATCCACTTACCACAAGCCAATCTCAATATTCAGGCATTGAGCACGCGGATCCTTTACTCGTTCACCACCGATTTCTTCGTCAAAATTTTCGCCCAGTGGAACACCGACAGCGAATCGGTGGGGGCCAATGTGTTGCTCAACTACCGGTTCCGCCCGGGCAGTGACGTTTTCTTCGTGTACGACCACGGGTTTGGCACCGCAGACAATTTTCACCAAACCAACCGCGCCGTACTGCTCAAGGTGTCGTACCTGATCGGACTGTAAAAAAGGCGGAGGACCATGGACGACAAATTATACATCCTGATTTTCGCAACCCTGATCATTTCGTGCGCCAATTCCGGCGACCTGCCAGACGAGTCCGCGACCCGCGAAACCGTGCCTTTGGCGCGGGTTCAAATCGATGGCAAGTGGGGCTACATCAACACCCAAGGCGAAATGGTGATCCCCCTAAAATTCGACAATGCGTGGTCCTTCGCAGACGGGTTGGCGCGCGTGGAACTCAACGGCAAGTGGGGCTATATCAACACCCAAGGCGAAATGGCGATCCCTCCCAAATTCGACAATGCGTGGTCCTTCGCAGACGGGTTGGCGCGCGTGGAGCTCAATGGCAAGTGGGGCTATATCGACCAGACCGGAGAAGTGGTGATCCCCCCCAAATTTGACGGGGAAGATGCGTGGGCATTCGCAGATGGACGGGCACTCGTGAAGATCGACGACAAGTGGGGGTACATCAACGCAACGGGCGAGGCCGTGATCGCACCGCAATTCGACGATGCGCGGTCCTTTTCCCAGGGCTTGGCCGCGGTGGAAATCGACGACAAGTGGGGGTACATCAACGCAACGGGCGAGGCCGTGATCGCCCCGCAGTTCGACACGGCTTGGGATTTTTCGGACAGCCTGGGGCGCGTAGAAGTCGATGGCAAGTGGGGGTACATCAATCCCCGGGGCGTGCGCGTGATTTTTCCGCAATTTGAAAGCGCGTGGGATTTTTCAAACGGCCTGGCGCGCGTGGAAATCAATAGCAGGTGGGGCTATGTCAACGCAAAGGGGATCGTCTCGATTCCCCCGCAATTCGACATTACCCGGTCCTTTTCCGAAGGCTTGGCGCGCGTGAAACTCGGCAGCAAGTGGGGGTACATCAATGAAAAAGGCGAGGTGGTCGTGCCCGAACAAACCGACGATCCCGAGTCCTTTTCCGAGGGCTTGGCACGCATCAAAGAGAGTGGCAAGTGGGGCTACATCAACGCCGCGGGCGAAGAGGTGATCCCCCCGCGGTTTGACGACGCGCGGTCCTTTTCCGAGGGCTTGGCGCGCGTAGAACTCAATGGCAAGTGGGGGTACATCGACAGGAAAGGCGACATCATCATCGAGCCGCAATTTGAATTGGCGTTCTCGTTTATGAATGGCTTGGCACCCGTGCAGATCGACGGCAAGTGGGGCTATATCAACACCGAGGGGCAAGTGGTCATCCAACCGCAATTCGATTTTACGTTTTCCTTTTTTGAAGAATCCGCGCAGAAAATTTTCGGCAGATGGGGCTATATCAACACGGATGGTCGGGTGGTGATCAATCCGCAATTCGACTTTGCCTGGTCGTTTTCCCATGGCGTGGCGCGCGTGAAAATCGACGACAAGTATGGGTATATCAACCCGCAAGGGGAACTCGTTATCCCGGTGCAATTCGACAATGCGAGCGATTTTCGGAATTGATAAACAGGAGGCGACAATGGCAGACGCATCGCTGCGGGACATCTTGGATTTTGCAACCGATGCGGCCTGGCAGGCCGGGCGGATTACCTTGCGGTATTTTCAAGCCGGGGTCGAAGTTGAGCAAAAGGCCGATGAATCACCCGTGACAGCGGCGGATAGGGAAGCCGAGGAAAAGTTGCGCGCCTTGATCGCCGCGCGGTTTCCAGATGATGGCATCGTGGGCGAGGAGCACGGCGAGGAGCCCGGGACGACGGGCAGGCGGTGGATTGTCGATCCGATTGACGGCACAAAATCATTTGTCCGCGGGGTGCCGCTCTACGGCGTGTTGGTGGGGGTGGAGGTCGATGGCGATCCCGCGGTGGGCGTGGTGCATTTTCCCGCATTGAACGAGATGATTTGCGCGGGCACGGGTTTGGGTTGCATGTGGAATGGCCGCATAGCGCGGGTGTCGGATGTGTCGAACATGCAGGACGCCACAGTGCTTTTGACCGATTTCGTGCATTTGCACGGGCGCGACCGAGCCATTGCGCGGATTTGCTCCCAGGCCAAATTGGTGCGCGGTTGGGGCGATTGTTACGGGTACATGCTCGTGGCGACCGGGCGCGCAGAGGTGGTGCTCGATCCGGTGATGAACGTGTGGGATTGCGCTGCACTCGCGCCCATTTTGCGAGAAGCGGGCGGCACATTCACCACATGGAGCGGCGAAGCGACGATCTGGGGCGAGGAAGCCATCGGCACAAATGGGGCGTTGTTTGAAGACGTGATGCGGTTGATCGAGGGATGAGACATGCTATTCCGCGAAGATCGCGCGGGTCGAGATGCCGCAGATGTGTTGCTCGCGCATGAAGCCGGGCACGAATTGGGCGGTTCGTCCGGCAGGGGCAACGCCCGTGTAATAGCCCGAGAATTGCTCGTTGAAGGTGACGAGACGCTCCCGCGAAGCCGCGCTGTTTTCTGCGGCGACGATATAGGCATTGTTGAAAACCCCGTTTTCCTTCAGCCCTGCGCCGCCTGCGGCTTTGATGTGCGCGTCAATGGCGTTGAGAATGGTTTCGGCATCATCGCCACCAACGCCGCTGACCAACACTTCGGACACCCCTTGCCGGCGAATGGCCGTCCAAGTGCTAAAGCCATCGACAAGATGGCCCGAGCGGTCGATGACCACATCGCCCGTGACACAGCGCGGCTGGAGTTCGACAATGCCATCGAGGTTGGGAATGCGCGAAACCGCATAGATTTTGCCAGCGGGCCGGCGATCCCCAAAATAATCGGCTATCGCGTCTCGCACGCTTTCGATGCGCGTCCAAGTTGCCGCAGGATCGTCGGCAACCGCGACCAGGGCTTCGAGAGAGACGGTTTGCGTATTGAATTGAACGCGCGCTTCGGCGAGCGTTTTTTCGTATTGGGCAAGCACGAATTCCGTCTCTCGTTTGAGGTCGCCGCCGAGTGTTGAAACCGTATTGCCCTGCTCATCCACATGCAACGCCGAGGCGCCGTTAGGTTGGTGATCGGTCCACGCGCCGTATTCGATTTTGCCATCGCCAACGGAAATGTCTTCGCCCTTGGCGGCTTTGATTTCCACTTCAAAAAGTGCTCGGGGATCCGGAAATCCCTCCGGATGGGTGAAGCGCGCCATGCGATTGGATTTGAGCGCGCAACCGGTCACCGCGCTGATCATCGGGGCATAGACCGCGTTGAACGCATCGCGGTAAGCCGCGCAATCGCCGCGCCTATCAGAGGGCGTGGTCCAAAGCACATCGGTTTTGTACACATCGCCCCAGTTCGCGCCCCCGCGTGCGAGGCCCGCGCCGAGGTTTTCAATGGTGCCAAACCACTCTGCGCCGAGTTCGTTGGGATATTGCGTGCCCACATTGCCACTCGGTTCGACGAGACGCACGACTTGGGCATCGTCGTAGGTAATCGCGACTTCGGCTGTGCTGGCAAAAATGGGGATGGGCTTGTGACGGATGATGTGAACGCTTGCCATGTGAAAATCCTTTGTGTTGGGTGGGGCTACCAGATTTTAGTGAGATCCAAAACAAATCCCGGCAAAATTGGATCGGCGGACAAAGTGTTGGGATTGTCACGCACCTCAACGGGCAGATGCGGACGATAGATATGAACGGTTTTCTGCTTGGGGTCGATGAGCCAACCGAGTTGCAGGCCGTTTTCAATATATTCATCCATCTTTCGTTTGAGTGTGGGAAGCGTATCCGTGGGCGATTTGAGTTCAATGGCAAAATCGGGACACAGGGGCAAAAATCGCTCTTGTTCTCGTTCCGTCAACTGATCGTAACGCCAGCGCAAGACCCAGGACGCATCCGGCGCACGCACCGCTTGGTTGGGCAACCGAAAACCGGTTGAGGAATCAAACGCTATACCCGTCCCATCGCGTTCTGCCCATAAGCCCAATTGTATTTCGATCTTCAAATTTCGATTGCCCGTCGCTCCGCCTGTCGGTGGCATAATCAGTATTTCTCCTTTTGTATTGCGCTCGATACGCACATCATGGGTGCGCTGACAAAATTCAAAAAATTCATCCTCCGTAAGCCCGATAAAAGGCTCGACATCCAACACGGTTTCTATCGTGGCCTCTCCTGTCGGTGGCATAATCCGTATTCCGCCTTCTGCATCGCGCTCGATACGCACATCCCGGTTGCGTTGACAAAACTCAAAAAATTCATCTTCTGTCAGCGCGCCAAAGGGTTTGACATCCAATGCAATTTCCATTGTAGGTACCTCACTTGATAGGGTTTCTCATTACCAGATTTCCGTGAGATCCAAAACAAATCCCGGCAAAATTGGATCGGCGGACAAAGTATTGGGATTGTCACGCACCTCAACGGGCAGATGCGGACGATAGATATGAACGGTTTTCTGCTTGGGGTCGATGAGCCAACCGAGTTGCAGGCCGTTTTCAATATACTCATCCATCTTTCGTTTGAGCGCGGCAAGCGTATCCGTGGGCGATTTGAGTTCAATGGCAAAATCGGGACACAGGGGCAAAAACCGCTCTTGTTCTCGTTCCGTCAACTGCTCATAACGCCAGCGCAAGACCCAAGACGCATCCGGCGCACGCACCGCTTGGCTGGGCAACCGAAAGCCGCCCGAGGAATCAAACGCTATACCCGTCCCATCGCGTTTTGCCCACCATTGCAACTGCATTGCGATTTCGATATTTCGATTGCCCGTCGCTCCTCCTGTCGGTGGCATAACCAGTATTCCTCCTTCTGCATCGCGTTCGATACGCACATCCCGGTTGCGTTGACAAAACTCAAAAAATTCATCTTCAGTCAGCGCGCCAAAGGGTTTGACATCCAATGCGATTTCCATAGCACATTCCTCTATTGATAGGATGCTCACCTCACCAGATTTTAGTGAGATCCAAAACAAATCCCGGCAAAATTGGATCGGCGGACAGGTTGTTGATATTGTCGCGCACCTCAACGGGCAGATGCGGACGATAGATATGAACGGTTTTCTGTTTCGGATCGATGAGCCAACCGAGTTGCAGGCCGTTTTCAATATACTCATCCATCTTTCGTTTGAGCGCGGCAAGCGTATCCGTGGGCGATTTGAGTTCAATGGCAAAATCGGGACACAGAGGCAAAAATCGCTCTTGTTCTCGTTCCGTCAACTGCTCGTAACGCCAGCGCAAGACCCAAGACGCATCCGGCGCACGAACCGCTTGGTTGGGCAACCGAAAGCCGCCCGAGGAATCAAACGCTATACCCGTCCCATCGCGTTTTGCCCATAAGCCCAATTGTGTTGTGATCCCTGCATTTCGGTTGCTCGTCGCTCCGCCTGCTGGTGGCATAACCAGTATTTCTCCTTTTGCATTGCGCTCGATACGCACATCATGGGTGCGCTGACAAAATTCAAAAAATTCATCCTCCGTAAGCCCGATAAAAGGCTCGACATCCAACACGGTTTCTATCGTGGCCTCGCCTGCCGGTGGCATAATCCGTATTCCTCCTCGCGCATCGCGCTCGATACGCACATCTCGGTTGCGTTGACAAAACTCAAAAAATTTATCCTCTGTCAGCGCGCCAAAGGGTTTGACATCTAATGCAATTTCCATTGTAGGTACCTCACTTGATAGGGTTTCTCATCACCAGATTTCCGCGAGGTCCAAAACAAATCCCGGTAGAATTGGATCGGCGGACAGGTTGTTGATATTGTCGCGCACCTCAACGGGCAGATGCGGACGGTAGATATGAACGGTTTTCTGTTTCGGATCGATGAGCCAACCGAGTTGCAGGCCGTTCTCGATATACTCATCCATTTTTCGTTTGAGCGCGGCAAGCGTATCCGTGGGTGATTTGAGTTCAATGGCAAAATCGGGACACAGAGGCAAAAATCGCTCTTGTTCTCGTTCCGTCAACTGCTCATAACGCCAGCGCAAGACCCAAGACGCATCCGGCGCACGCACCGCTTGGTTGGGCAACCGAAAGCCGCCCGAGGAATCAAACGCTATACCTGTTCCATCGCGTTCTGACCATAAGTACAATTGTGTTGTGATCCCTGCATTTCGGTTGCTCGTCGCTCCGCCTGCTGGTGGCATAATCAGTATTTCTCCTTTTGCATTGCGCTCGATACGCACATCATGGGTGCGCTGGCAAAATTCAAAAAATTCATCCTCCGTCAGCCCGATAAAAGGCTCGACATCCAACACGGTTTCTATCGTGGCCTCGCCTGCCGGTGGCATAATCCGTATTCCTCCTCGTGCATCGCGCTCGATACGCACATCCCGGTTGCGTTGACAAAATTCAAAAAAGTCATCCTCTGTCAGCGCGCCAAAGGGTTTGACATCCAATGCGATTTCCATAGCACATTCCTCTATTGATAGGATGCTCACCTCACCAGATTTCCGTGAGATCCAAAACAAATCCCGGTAGAATTGGATCGGCGGACAAAGTGTTGGGATTGTCGCGCACCTCAACGGGCAGATGCGGGCGGTAGATATGAACGGTTTTCTGTTTCGGATCGATGAGCCAGCCGAGTTGCAGGCCGTTCTCGATATACTCATCCATCTTTCGTTTGAGCGCGGCAAGCGTATCCGTGGGCGATTTGAGTTCAATGGCAAAATCGGGACACAGAGGCAAAAATCGCTCTTGTTCTCGTTCCGTCAACTGATCGTAACGCCAGTGCAAGACCCAAGACGCATCCGGCGCACGCATCGCTTGGTTGGGCAACCGAAAGCCGGTTGAGGAATCAAACGCTATACCCGTCCCATCGCGTTTTGCCCACCATCGCAACTGCATTGTGATTTCTGCATTTCGGTCGCCTGTCGCTCCGCCTGTCGGTGGCATAATCAATATTTCTCCTTTTGCATTGCGCTCGATACGCACATCATGGGTGCGCTGGCAAAATTCAAAAAATTCATCCTCCGTAAGCCCGATAAAAGGCTCGACATCCAACACGGTTTCTATCGTGGCCTCTCCTGCCGGCGGCATAATCCGTATTCCGCCTTCTGCATCGCGCTCGATACGCACATCCCTGTTGCGTTGACAAAACTCAAAAAAGTCATCCTCTGTCAGCGCGCCAAAGGGTTTGACATCCAATGCGATTTCCATAGCACATTCCTCCTGTTTGCCAAAAGATAGAACCCGAACCCCGCGATGTCAATGCGTGCGATCAGGTGTTTGGGATTGAAAAAACGCCCGCGCCTCGGACAGGGATTCGCGGTTGCCAATGTCGAGAATGCGGCCTTCAATTTTGTGGGCGTACACGGGTTCGCACATGTGCAACCATTCCGCGAAATGCCCGGGCGCGTCTGGCGTGCCGCCGCCGGCGAGGTATTCTTTGACGCGGGGCAAGGTGGTGGATGGATAAATATACAAGGGCGGCACGGACCATTCGGAAATCGGCTCATCCGGTTTTTCGATGAATTGCAAGACGCGGTTGTTTTCGTCTAGCAGGACATTGCCCCGGCGTTTGCGATCTTCGTAGTCGGGATTGTGGCGCACGGTAATGTGAGACGCGGGATTGGCTTTGAATGCGTTGACGAACTTTTGCAGGGAAAACAGCAAAATGTTGTCCGCAGCGAGAACGATCACATCGTCGGCAATGGCGCGGGTTTCAAGGGCAAAGCGGAGATCGCCCACCGCGCCTAAGCGGTCGTCGTTGGAGGTCGTGCCGTCGTCCAAAATGTCGATGGGCACGCCCTTTGCGCGTGCCCAATCCGCAAAGTGATCGTAAAATCGGCGGTTGGACACCAGATACGCGCGGTCGATCTCCGAAATGGTTTTGACCTGATCGATGAGGTGATCGAGAATGGTTTTGCCCCCCACTTCGAGCAAGGGCTTGGGAAAATTTTTGGTGAGGGGATACAGCCGCGTGGCATATCCCGCCGCGAGAATAATGGCTTTCACAGGATTCTGGCTCCATCGTCGGGGCGACACGTAAAGACCGAGGCGTTTTTCGACAACTCGGGATATTTCGCCCGATAAGCCGTGCGGATGCGTTCCATCGCCGCGCTGGATTGTTGCGGATCGACCAGCGCCACACAACACCCCCTGAACCCGGCGCCGCTAAACCGAGCACCGTAAACCCCGTCCGTGTCGATGAGGATGCGATAGAGGGCGATGAGGGGTTCGCTGCCGCATTCGTAATTTTCTATTGAACTGCGGCCAGATTCCGCGATGAGGTGCCCAAAGGCCGCAAGGTGGCCCTCGCGCCATGCACCAATGCCCTGAAGCACGCGCGCGGATTCCGTGAAAAAGTGTTTGGCGCGTTTGGCAGAAGGGCCGCGCAACAGGCTTTTGTGCGTTTCGTATTCTTCATGGGTGATGTTGCCGAGCAGGGGTTGTTGATCGGGGCGCCCCGCGGCCTGAAGCAAGATTCGCGCTGCCCGAGCGCATTCGTCAACCCGAGCGTTATACCCAGTGGAGACCAAGGCGTCTCGCAGGCCCGATTGGGCGATGAGAATATCAAAGGGCGGTAGCGCGGGCGACTGCGGAATCGAGGTGTGCGTGGCGGTCGCGCAATCGATCACCGTGAGAAAGCCCTTTTGCGATAAGAGAATCGCCGATTGATCCAAAATGCCATTTTTCAGGCCGAGATAGCTGTTTTCAATGGCTTGATCGAGCCGGATATTGTCCGCGGGCGAGACGGACAAGCCATTGGCCTTTTGATAGGCGAGCAAATACGCCACGCCAATGGCCGCGGATGAACTCAAGCCCCCCTCGTGCATTCGGCCCGCTGTGATGCCCGTGATGCCGCACGCGAGTTCGTACCCCCCTCGCTGCAATGCACGCACGGCCCCACGCGGAAAATTGCCCCAATCCCCTTCGATTTTGTCCGGCACGTCCCCGAGTGCAAACGCGACCTCGCCGTCAAAGGTGAGGCTTTGCAAGCGCGTGGTTTCATCGCTTGAGGGCGCGAACGCGAGGTACACCGCCTGATCAATCGCCATGCCCATGACCCGCCCGAGTTGGTGGTCGATATGCGCGCCGAGCGGACAGATACGATAGGGCGATTGCACGATGCACACGTCGTCAGGCGCGATGCCAAATCGGGTCTTCATTTCGGATTTGAGTTGTATCATGAGGCGCGAGAGGTTAGAGGGAAGAGGGAAGAGGTGAGACGTGAGAGGTAAAAAGCAACCACTCCCAACCGTCGGGTATGAGGACAAGCACAAGGGCCTGTCCCTACAAGTTGATGGGGCATAGGGCAGGACGAGATCACTGACGCTGACCGCTTAGAGGGCTGAAGGGCGGTCATCTTCCTTCCTACACTTTGCGATCTGCCAATGGCATGGCGTAGTGGATTTGTCGGGCGACTGGGGTGAAGCCCGAGCGCGGATAAAAGTTTTGACCGATGGGATTTTGGTCGAGCGTTTCGATTTTGGCGACGACCATGCCCTGTTCCTCAAAGTAATCAAAGGCGGCTTTCATCAATGCCTTGCCGAGACCTTGGCCCCGGTACGTGGACAGGATGGCGAGATTGGGAATGCCGCCTATTTTGCTTTCGCGGTCGATGCGCGTGGTGATGTACCCCACCACCGTGCCATTATCTTCACAAACGAAGATGCCATCGGCATTGGCCGCGACATCCGCGTCGATGTGCTTGGCTTTGCGCGCTTTCCAATCCGTGTCGGCAAATTGACCGAATTGTTTTTCCATATTTTGGTCAATCGACACCCCATCAAAACAAATCACTGTGATTTCCTTGAGGACGTCGAGGTCTTCAGAACGGTATTTTCGGATCATGACAATGCCTTTACGCGCCAATGCGGACGAGGGCCATCGTGAGCAACACAATGCCTATCACGCAGATCCATGTGACGATAAAACCGATGACGGTTTCTTTGGACGGTTTGCGAATTTCGAGATCAAACATGGCTGACTCCTGTATTCGGGCAGGCACCGGGGCACCGCCCAAAAAGGTGAAAGGTGAGAGGCAAGACGTGAGAAGGCCACCCCTCTCCAAAAAAGTGAGAAGGCAGAGGCAAGACGTGAGAAGGCCACCCCTCTCCCCTCTTACGTCTTACCTCTTGCCTCTCCCCTCTTCCTCGCAGGCACAGGCGTAGCCTACAACGAAGCGAAGCGAGTAACGGGGGTAGAGGGTAGGTCCTGATAAGGAGCGACTGTTACAAGTTTCTCAAACCGAGAGCATATTCTGCGATAGGGTTTGATTTTTTCGATAAACCGTTCAAGCCAGTTGCAGGGCTCGTAAATGTCAACACGACCTAATATCCGTTTATCGGTTTCTTCCCACCGCGTCTGGCGTTCCTGTAGATCGGCCTGCGCTTGCGCGAGTGTTTGAATCGCCATGTCGATATCCTGCGGTCATTGCAACACGGATTATTTTGTCAAATCTTCGATCTCATCTTGCACGCGCTTGCGCCATTCACGGTCCTCCTGGGCCTCTCGTTTCTTTTTTTCCCGCCATCTATACACCTTGGGGTCGCCTTTGACCACTTCTATAAACGGGGCATCATTGTCTTTGCGGTTGCGCCGTTTCCAATACCGGAAGAGTACCCAACTCAGATAAATCATCGCACCGAGAAAAATCAATAATTGCGGGGTCATATAAGCCTCCATGTGTGTGGTTGTCTCGCCCAAAAAATATCACAAATGCCGAGATGCGTCAAGCGGTGAATGAAGCCAAAGATGAAACGGATAAAAAAAATGGATTCTTGTTTCAATCCGCAAATTCCATTACCTTTGCAACGCGATTACCCGTCACGCGACAACTAGAGGAACGCCGTCATGTCTCGCCTTGATTTCTCCAAAACATGCGAACTGCACGTTCACCCCGCTGGATGCTTGACCGCGGAAGATATCCTCGCGCTCGGCGAGGATTTTTACGGAGAAGTGGACTGGCGGATTTTTACAGATGCTTATGAACGCGCTTATGGCACGCGCCCGGATCCCATCGCGCTCTTTCGCAATGCCCTGTCCGACCCGAGCGCGGGATTGGACAAATTTCGGGAACACTACATCTACGCGCAAAAAGACGGGGGCGACTTCGGGCGGTTCCAAGCCAAATTCAACCTCATCATCGGCCTCTTGCGACATCCGCCAAAAAGAAGGGAACTCCTGAAAAACGCCCTCCAGCGCACAATTGACCGGCACGAAAAAGAGGGCATTACCTTTGTCGAATACCGCTGTGGTTGCAGTGATGAAACGCGCGAAGCATTCCTCCACTTTCACCGCGTATATGCCCAACTCCTCGCCCGCGCATCGCAACGCGACACGACTGCGCGCTACATCATCAGCCTGCGCCGCTGGGCCGCGATGCAAGACTACGAATGGGTGCAAGCCCTCTTGGACGAAAATCCCGAACTCATCCCCACCATTGTCGGCATCGACTTCGCCCATATAGAAGAAGGCCATCCCCCCAAACGCAACCGCGCACTTTTCAAACGGATACGCAACGACAACCTGCAACGCCCCCATCGCGCCCTTGAAATCACCTATCACGTCGGCGAAAGCTACTTTGACAAATCCCTTGAAAGCGCGATTCGCTGGTGCCATGAAGCCGCTGAAATGGGCGTGCGCCGCTTGGGCCATGCCATCGCCCTCGGCTTGGATCCGGAAATCGCCATAGCCCGCCGCGCCGACGCACACGTCAAAGAACGGGTTGGCGAACGCCTCGACCAAATCGCGTACGACCTCAACTATGCCCCCGCGCTCTCGGCTTATGGTCTTCAAGTGAACGCCCCCGCGCTTCGGGCAGAACGCCAATCCCTCAAACAGCGCGCGTCCGACGACATCGTCGCACGCCCCTACACGCCCCAACGCCTCGCGGAAATCCGCAACCGGCAACAATTCGTCTTGAACCGCCTCGCGCGCTTGGGCACGGTCATCGAAACGTGCCCCACGTCCAACCTCCGCATCGGCGGCGTACCCGATCCCGCGCATCACCCCATCCACACCTTTCTCAAATCAGACGTCAACCTCGCTATCGGCGCAGACGACCCCGGCATTTTCGACAGCCCCCTCGCCAGCGAAATCGACTGGGTCCTCGCACACACCAACTGGACGCCCGAAGCCCTCGCCAACCGCCTCGGCGATCCCCGGCGGTTTCAATTGGGCCGCCTGCGTCGCCCGTCCACACGAGGCAATGCCTGTACTGATCCCTGAGAACTGACCGTTTGAGCGGGATAGCTGCGTGCCCAACCGCCCTACCGCAAGCCCTATCCCCAAGGAAGAGGCAAGAAGGAAGAGGCAAGAAGGAAGAGGCAAGAAGGAAGAGGCAAGAAGGAAGAGGCAAGAAGGAAGAGGCAAGAAGGAAGAGGCAAGAAGGAAGAGGCAAGAAGGAAGAGGCAAGATCCACCCACATCCCTATCGCCGCTTCAATCGCGCGACTTTTCGCTCCGTCAAATTCACGATAGATGGGATGCTCTTCTGCCTGCATAGCGAACCCTCCCGAGAAAATTTGCACTGCAAACACGAGCGCGTTGACATGGTTTATACAGTTCCCTACCTTGTTCCCATTGCAAATCCAAACGCAATTTTTGGAGAAAGCGATGATACAAAAAATCGTTCACAAGCGAAATATGACAACGCATGATCAGGCGAAAGAAGATCTGGCCTATTGGCTGAGTCGGCCCGCGGAAGAGCGGGTTTTGGCCGTGGATCATCTCAGGCGACAACATCATGGAAGCACAGCGAGACTTCAAAGAGTTGCTCGCGTTGTTCAACGCGCATAATGTCGAATACGCGATTGTGGGGGCTTACGCACTTTCATTTTACGGCGTGCCGCGATACACCGGGGATTTGGACATTTTTATTCGGCCAGAAGCCGAAAATGCACGTCGAATTTTAGACGCGCTGTCTGAATTTGGCTTCGGCAATTTGGCCTTGACCACAACGGACTTTGTCGTGCCCGATCGAGTCATTCAACTCGGATATCCACCCGTGCGCGTCGATCTGATCACGTCGATTACGGGCGTTTCATGGCGAGAAGTAGCAGACAACCGGGAAACGGGAAAATATGGCGGCATTCCGGTTTTTTTTATTGGGCGCGCTCAGTTGGCAAAAAACAAACGCCTGACCGGCCGACAAAAAGATCTGGCCGACTTGGAGGCACTCGGGGAAAGCGCGTGAGTTTCCCGATAGTTTGCGAAAGCCTTGCAGAATGATCTGCGGGGCTTTTTTCATGCTCGTTCCTCGGCCATGCGCGTGCGAAACCCGGGCAGAAGGGCCGTGACCGTGGCGATGGTGATCACGGCGACGCTGGTGTGCAAGCCGAGGGCCATGGGCGCGCCATAGACTTCGGTGAGTTTGCCGATTTGCAAGCGGCCGAGCGGGCCTGCGCCAATGGCGAGGATGAGGGATCCCATGGCGCGGTCTCTCATGTCATCGCGGGTAGCGGTCAGGATAATGGCGCTTTGCATCACGCTGAAAAAGGCCTGGCCCAAACCGGAGAGCACGAGGAGGAAAATGGCGAGCGGATAGGCCAGGGCAACCGGCGTTCCGAACAGGGTCTGCGCGGCCATCCACGAGGTGCCAAAGGCAAAGGCGAACAGCGCGAGGGACTGGAAGAGAGACCCGATAGAAAAGATCCAGCCGCGGCTGAGGCGGGCGCGCAAGACATTGATGGCGTAAAGCCCAAAAAACGCCCCTATGCCATTGCACGCGCCCAATACGCCGTATTCGTAAGGGCCTTTGCCGAGGATGTCGTGCGTGAAAACCGGCAAGATGGTCTGGTAGGGGAAGGCCAAAAAATTCATGATGACCGTGATGAGCAACGTGCCCATAATGGGCTGGCTGGTCCGCATGTATTTTAGGCCCTCGCGCATCAAGGCCCACTGCGAGGTGTTGAGAAGCGCGGGGCGATGGGGCGAGTTGACGCGCAACATGCACAGGAAGGAGATGAACGAGACGCCAAAAATCGCGAGATAACAGGCTTTGACGCCCAACTGTGCGTAGAGGGAGCCGCTGGAAATCGGGCCGATCACGCGGGCGATGTTTTGCGTGAAGCTTTCGAGCATCATCGCTTCGACCGTGCGCGCTTTGCCGACCAAGTCCGGGACGAGGGCGCGGCGTGCGGTCCAGTTGAGGGACCAAGACAAGCCGAACATGCCTGCGCCTATCGCAAGGTGCCAGAATGCCAAGCGGTCGGTCCAAAGCAAAATGCCGATGGCTGCGGTGACGAGGACGCCGATCCCCTGCGAGACAATCACGACGCGCACGCGACCCACGCGATTGGTCAATGGCCCGGCGATGAATCCGGTGAGCAACAAAGGGATGGAGCGGTAAAATCCGATGAGTGCCACGTCAAACGCCGAGTGGGTCATCTCGAAGACGAGCCACCCTGTGACGATCATTTCCATCCACATGGCCTGCCACCAAAGCGCGTTGCTCATCAGCAGGTTGCGAAAACCCCTGTTGCCCAAAGGCGCGAGGGTGCCTCGAAAGGCTGTGACAAATTTTCCCATTCTTGTGGTGCGGCATGCCTTTCATTTTGTTCACTGGAGTAGCGGGAGTTGGGGTTGATCGCATGCGGGCTTTCCCAGGGCGAGGATCTGTTTGATCTTACCCGGTTGCGCCCAGTTGCATTTTCCATTCCCGCAGACAGCGGCCCTATCGATCCACGCGTCGAAAATGCCCCACCGATAGATGAGCCATTTTGCCCACGCAAGCGGCGTAAAAACCTGCCCGACCTCAACGGCGTGCGAATTATTTGTACCCATTTTTTTGAAACGCTTTTAGTGCTGCGATTCGATTCATGGCGTCGCGACTGACCCGCTGGTAATGCTGAATTGCAAGGTCGATAAACAGGTCATAAAATTCCGCGAGGTCCCGAATCTTTCGCAATTCAATTCGATTATACCCGCCTGACAACCACCTGTCAATGCGAATTAAGAGTAGAAAGCGAGTAAGAAGCAAGCCGCAACCCATCATCCAAAGACATGGCCGCTCAACCACCCGTGCGGCCTCACCGCGCCACCCATCCGCCCGTGCGTGCCCATCCTCGCCGCCCCACCGCAAGACCTATCCCCAAGTAAGAGGCGAGAAGTAAGATACTCTCTTAAAGGTCAAGGGGATTGCGGGGCGATTCGATAGAATTTCTCGCCCTCAAAATCTTGGTCATGCCGCAACATGCCCCAGATCGCATGGAGCAATTTTCGCATCACCGCAACGATAGCCTGCAAAGGTTTCTTGCCGCGGGCAATGAGTTGGTCATAGAAGGCTTTGACATGGACTTCGTGTCTGCTGGCCACCCAGGCAGGCATATAGAGGGCATGACGGAGGTACTTATTCCCGGTTTTCGAGATGCGTCTTTGTGGATTGGCAGTCCCGGATTGTTTGGGTTTGGGATCCAGGCCTGCATGAGCGACCCATTGGGGCGGTTCCATCCCGTCTGGCAAGGAGGCCAGCTCGGCCAAGAGCCGCAAGGCACTCGTTTGGGCGATACCGGGCACCGAGCAGAGGTGCTGGTAGGCACGCTTTTGGGGCTCGTCCTGCAAAACGAGTTTGAGGGCTTGGTCTTCCAAGTAGGCAATGCGGCGTTTGAGGTGTCGAATATTCACCTGAATATCGCGTGTGATGAGGCGGGCACGCTTGACGGGGTAGTCCTGCGCGTGGTGCCGGTTCTGTTCTCGGCTGACCTCCTGTTTGAGTTGGTCAATGCGTCTGGTCAGCGTTTGCAGTTGCAGGACGTGCTCGCTCGGCACTTGCCAAGGCACAAAGGGCATGCGCTCGGCATAATCGAGGATCAACAACGCATCCTTCGCATCCGTCTTTGCCCGTTGCATGCAGGCGTGAGCGTACTTGCTCATCGCTTTGGGATTGACGACCATGACCTGCGTGCGGTGATGCTGATGCAAGGCCAAGGCCACCCCCAAGCTATAACGCCCGGTCGCTTCGAGACAGACCGAGACCATGCGCCCGCCCTTGGTGAGCCACTTCAACAGGTGCTTGTGCGCCCGAGGCGCGTTGTCAAAGGTGGCTTGCATGACCCCTTGTCCGGGTCTGGACAGGGCAACGGACAACGTGTGGGCACTGACATCAATGCCGGCAAAAGCGGGTTGAGTGTTCGACATCGGGGCCTCCTGTGATGAGGGGTGGGGAAGGGGTCTGGTGTGCGCTCGGGTTCGCGTCCCGACTGTTTGCCCAGTCTACCGGTCTTGTATATGCAGCCTCGATGGACTTAGATACTCTTCGGTATCAACTCGGCGGTCAGGGGGCCTATCTTACTTACAAGGTCATAGCCTTCAAGAGGCGCCGGCCTTCCCCGAGCAGGGCATCAAGATGGCGTGTCTCGATGCGAGGGCGCAACACCTAAATTAACCCTTTCTGACAACATACAAGAGGCGAGAAGTAAGAGGCGAGAAGTAAGAGGTGAGACCGCCCCACCGCCCTACCGCCGCTTTATCGTTCCCACTCCGCTATGTCCTGCTCATTCCGCCGCCATAGCTCTATCCCCCCGGCCCCCGTTATTCGCTTCGCTCATTGTAGGCTACGCCTGTGCCTACGAGGAAAGGGGGAGCACATGGCTTTCTTGAAGATTTGTATCCAGGGCTGTTCTGATGGCTTTGGGACCTATCCCCCGGCCCCTTTCCTGCAAGGAAAGGGGAGTAAAGTTCCTTTGATGGCTTATATCAATGGCTACTCTGATGGCGTTGTGCGAGGGCATAAAGCGATTAAAAATCCCTCATCAATCCCCTCGCAAAACCACTCACAGTTCCCCCTTCCTCTTAGGAAGGGGGCTAGGGGGTAGGTCCCACCTCGCAAAACCTATCGCCATTCCCCTCGGAAAACCCATCGCCATTCCCCCCTTCCTGCGAGTAACGGGGCTAGGGGGTAGGTCCAAAATTTCCTTGACAAGAAACGACGTGGTACCTTAACTTGTCTCCACCATCATTATTTTTTGCACGCAGGCAAAAGCCATGCCTGTGCAACTCATTATATTTTAGGAGGTTTCAGGTGATTACCGCCCTTTTCAGATCTCGCTTGTTGGCCCTGGTCGCGCTGGGCATGCTGGTGCATTCGGGGCCGGCTTTTGCCCAAACCGACTACGACACGGACAACGATAACTACATTGAGGTGTCCGGCCACGCCCAGCTCAACGCCATTCGCTACGACCTCAACGGCGATGGGGTCATAGCCGCTACGGATACCGCGAACTACAACGCCGCATTCCCCAACGCCGCCACCGGCATGGGTTGCGCCGCCACCTGCGTCGGTTACGAACTCACCGCCGACATCAACCTAACCACCTACACCAACTGGAATCCCCTTGGCTCAGCCACCACCGAATTCACAGGCGACTTCAAGGGCAACGGCCACACTATCGACAACCTGACCATCAACCGAACCTCCACCACTAACGTGGGATTGTTCGGCAGAACCAGCAGTGCCGCCCGCATCGAGTCCGTCGGCATTACCAACGCCAATGTTACCGGAAATAGTCACGCCGGCGCTCTGGTCGGTGCCCTGCAAGGCGAAGTCGTCGCCTGCTGGTCCACCGGCAGCGTTACGGCAACAAGGGTCGTTGGCGGACTGGTCGGCTGGTCTAACAACTCTAACGCCATTACCACAAGCTACTCCCACGCATCCGTCACCGGAACCGCAGCACAAGCTGATCACGTCGGCGGACTGATGGGACAAAGCCAAAGTGCCACGATAAGGAACTCCTACTCCACCGGCAGGATTACCCGCACCGGCACTTCTATAAACGTTGGCGGGTTGTTAGGAAGCGGCGGCGCGTACGACGCTCCCGGTAGTTACTGGAACACCCAAACCAGCATGCAGACAACAAGCGCCGGCAGCCAAACCGCGGTGGGCAGAACCACCTCCCAACTCCGGAGCCCAACCACCTACGGCGCAACCTCCTCCGATACCTACCACGGCTGGAACATCGACCTAGACAACGCCGACGGCGACAGCGACAGGACAACCGGCAAGGACGACCCCTGGGACTTCGGCGCCACAAACGCATATCCCACGCTCATATACCACCTCACCGACTACGACACCGACGAAGACGGCTACATTGAGATTTCCGGCCACGCTCAGCTCAACGCCGTCCGCTACGACCTCAACGGCGATGGGGTCGTAGCCGCTACTGATACCGCGAACTACAACGCCGCATTCCCCAACCGCGTTACCTCCACCACAAAGCGCATGGGTTGCCCGTCCGGCACCTGCGTCGGCTACGAACTCACCGCAAACGTCGACCTCGACACCAACGGCGACGGCAACCACACCGCCGCCGACGCATACTACAACAGCGGCAACGGCTGGGATCCTTTAGGCGACGACTCCGGCAACCAGTACTCAGGCAATTTCAAAGGCAACGGCTTCACCATAGACAACCTGGTCATCAATAGAACCGGCACCGACGACGTCGGGCTGTTCGGCGCAAATTCCAGTGCATCCACCATCGAGACATTGGGCGTAATCAACGCCAACGTCACGGCGCGGGAATATGTCGGCATTCTGGTAGGCACCAGTTACGGACCAATCGTCGCCTGTTACACCACCGGCGCGGTAAGCGGCTCCAGAAGCGATGTCGGCGGTCTGGTAGGCTTAATGAACGCATCCAATGCGTCCGTCAGCTCTAGCTACTCCACCGCTTCCGTCGGCGGAGCCGCCAATAATGCCGGCGGCCTAATAGGGCGGGCCATAAGCAGCAACATAACAAACTCATATTCCACCGGCCGCGTCAACGCCAGCGGCAACAACATCGGCGGGTTAATAGGGCTTGTCAGCAGCGCAACCGTAACCGCAAGCTACTGGGACACCACAACCAGCGGCCGCTCCAACAGCGCAGCCGGAACGGGCTACGCCACCGCCGCCCTCCAGGCCCCCACCGACTACACCGCCGGTAGCATATACGCCGACTGGAACGCCAACATCGACGGACAGACGGGCAACGACGACCCGTGGTACTTCGGCAACTCCAGACAGTACCCGTCGCTAAAGTACGGCGGGCATGACCTCTCAAAGCAGAGCGCCGGCGACTACGACTCGGACAACGACCGCCTAATCGAAGTCTCCAATCTCGCTCAACTCAACGCGATGCGCTACGACAGATACGGCAGAGGCACTCCCACAAGCGGCGGTGCTACAACGTACAACGCCGCATTCCTCTACCGCGACACCCGCTCCGGTAGCCGAATGGGTTGCCCGTCTGGGACATGCACCGGCTACGAACTCATCGCCGATTTGGACTTCGACAGCGACGGAGACGGCGACGTGGACGCCAACGACCACGGCGGTGCCTACTGGAACGGCGGCGCAGGCTGGACGCCCATCGGCGGCGTCGGCAGCACCGCAGCATGGAGAACCACCTTCAGGGGCAACGGACACACCATCAACAACCTGTTCATCAACCGCCCCGGCGTCGCAAACCAAGCGATGTTCGTCCATCTTTGGAGCGAAGGCCGCATCGAGTCGCTCGGCGTAACCAACGCCGACATCACCGGAGGCAACCGCACCTCCATCCTGGTAAGAAACAACAACGGCAACATCATCGGCTGCTACGTCACCGGCAAGGTTACGGGGGGCAATTATGTGGGCGGTCTAGTCGCCTTTCTTGAGCGCATCATCCGGTCATCCTACTCCCACGCCTCCGTCACCGGAGCCAGTAGGGTCGGCGGCTTGGTGGGGCATGTGCAGCATGCCGGTCCCCGCATATATAACTCCTACTCCACCGGCCGAGTCACCGGAACCTCAAACGTCGGCGGGCTGGTAGGATACCTACACGGCAGCGCCACCTTAAATAATACAGTCAATAGCCACTGGGACACCCAAACCAGCGGGCAACCCACCAGCCGCGGCGGCACTGGCAAAACCACCCGCGAGCTCCTAAGCCCCACCACCTACGGTGCCACCACCAGCGACACCTACTACAACTGGAACAACGCCGGCCAAGGAGGGGCCGGCGCCGACCCGTGGACCTTTGGCACGATGCTTCAGTATCCGGCTCTGAAGTATGCCGGCATGGACACCACCGTGCAATTTCAGCGACAACCCGTGATAGTGACGGCGACACTGACGCCCTCGACGATCTCGGAAAACGGCGAGATGAGTACCGTGACCGCGACGCTGACACGGTCGCGGACCGAGGCGACGACGATCACGGTGCGCCCTGTGACCGGTGCTTACACGGTGGGGGCGGATTCGACGATCACCATCGCGGCCGGGCAAACCGCGAACGCTTCGGATACGGTGGTCATTACAGCGGTGGACAACACCTTAGACGAAGCTGATCGCAACGTGGACTTGTCCGCCCAGGGCCAGGGCATTGCGGTCCTCTCGCCCGTGATAACGATCACCGATGATGACCCGCCGCCGAGGCTCTCGATCAGTTCGCCGAGTGCGGTTGAGGGCACTGCCCTGACGTTCACCGTTAGATTGAATGCGGTGAGCGGCAAGGCGGTGACGGTGGCGTATGCAGACGCGGGCACGGGCAGCGCGACTTCGGGGACGGACTACACCGCGCTTACCGCAGGAACCCTGACCTTCGCGGCGGGCACGACCACGACCAGCCAGACCATCGCTGTTTCTGTGACCGACGACGGGGATGATGAGCCGAACGAGACCGTGATCGTGACGCTGAGCAGTGCGACCAATGCGACCATAAGCACGGCGCAAGGCACAGGGACGATTATCGATGACGATGGCATGCCTGCGCTGAGTATCGGTTCGCCAAGCGTGATTGAAGGCGCGACCGGCGCGACCCTGACCTTTCAGGTGTACCTACGCCCAGCGCACAGCACGTTACAAGTGACGGTGGCGTATGCAGACGCGGGCACGGGCACCGCGACTTCGGGGACCGATTACACCGCGCTCACCGCAGGGACCCTGACCTTCGCGATGGGCGATACCATCCAGACTATCGCTGTTTCTGTGACCGACGACTCGGATGATGAGCAGAACG
Source organism: Candidatus Latescibacterota bacterium (assembly GCA_965204745.1). GTDB lineage: Bacteria > Latescibacterota > UBA2968 > UBA2968 > UBA2968 > VXRD01. Next base: position 3,984,437 of record OZ242010.1, on the reverse strand, counting down.
AGACCGTGATCGTCGAGTTGAGCAGTGCGACCAATGCGACCATAAGCACGGCGCAAGGCACAGGGACGATTATCGATGACGAAACCCCGAGTGCCAACTTGGATGTGGATGGCGATGGCCGGGTGAGATTGTTCTCGGATATAATCCTGGTCATTCGATATGTCCTCTTCTTCCGGGAAGAGGCCCTCCTCAGAGGGAACGTCATCGAGCCAACTGCCACGCGCACGACCGCTCAAGCCATTGAACCCTACCTCGACACGTTGGTCAATCAGAACATTCTCGATGTGGATGGCGATGGCGATGTGAGGCTGTTCTCGGATATAATCCTGATCATTCGATACGTCCTCTTCTTCCGGAACGAGGCCCTCGTCAGAGGGAACGTCATCGAGCAAAATGCTACGCGCACGACCGCTCAAGCCATTGAACCCTACATCCGAAGCCTCTATCCCGACTCCCACTTCCAATGAAAGCCTGTTCCCTGACCGCCACAGATGAAAATGGCGATAGCAATGCGAATTTCGCCGACTTCTTGACCTTTGCCAGCAAGTTCGGCTCGCGCCTCGGTCAGGAGCGATATGACCCCCGGTGCGATGGCGATGGTCAAATTGACTTTGACGATTTCCTCATCTTCGCCGATAGCTTTGGCTCGACAGGCTGAACGACGAAAGATGCGAAAGAAAAAACAAAAGCCCGGGTTCACTGTGAACTCGGGCTTTACTTTTTGGGACCTACCCCCCTAACCCCCCTTCCTGCGAGGAAGGGGGGAATGGCGAGAGGGTTTGCGACAGATTTACGCGAGAGGTTTTTGGGTTTCTATGGCGTGATCCATTCGCCCAAAGCCATCAGAACAGCCAGGGAGACAAACCTTTAAGAAAGCCATGCGCTCCCCCTTTCCTTGCAGGAAAGGGGGCCGGGGGGATAGGTCGCTTTTTCATGGCGTGATCCATTCGCTCAAAGCCATCAAAACAGCCATGGATACAAACCTTCAAAAAGCCATGCGCTCCCCCTTTCCTTGTAGGCACAGGCGTAGCCTACAATGAGCGAAGCGAATAACGGGGCCGGAGGGATAGGGCTATGGCGGCGGATGCGAAGGACACAGCGGAGTGGGAACGATGAAGCGGTGGTGGGGATGTGTGGGGTAATCCGCGTAATCCGCGTAATCCGTTTAATCCGCGATTCAGACACGGCCGGGCGGACAGGGAGGCAGACCAACAACTGCGAGCGATTCATGAAACTTCACTTTTTAGGCGGTGCCGACGAAATCGGCGCCTCGTGTACGTTCATCGAAATAGAAGGCCGCCGCATTCTGGTGGATGCGGGCATTCGGCCGGGCGCGGCGCAGGGGGCGCGGTTGCCCAATTTCTCGGTCTTGGACGACGTCGGCATGCCCGACGCCGTACTCGTGACGCACGCACATACGGACCACACAGGCGCGTTGCCCGTGCTGGCGAGCAGTTTGCCCCCCGGCGTGAAGGTGTACGCCACGCCCGCGACAAAGGCCATCACGCAGGTCTTGTTGATGGACGCGGCGAACCTGATGGCACCGGGCGGCATCCAAGACGCCGAGTTGCCCCTGTATCCGCCCGAGGCCATCGATGCGGCATTGGGCCTCGTGGATGGCGTGCCTTGGCTGACCACCGTGCCGATTTGCGACGGCGCATTGACCGCCACATGGGTTCCGGCCGGGCACATCTTGGGCGCGGCGTCGATCTACATCGAGGGCAAGCGCGAGAGCATCTTGATGACCGGCGACATATCCGTCGCCAATCAACTGACCATTCCGGGCATGATCATCCCGCAGTGTCGGCCCAATGTGATGGTGCTGGAATCGACTTATGGCAACCGCCAACACGCGGACCGCGAGCAACAGGAAACCGCGCTCGCCCTGCGCGTGGCCGAAGTCATTAAAATGGGCGGCAAAGTGTTGATCCCCGCCTTTGCGGTGGGGCGTTCCCAAGAGGTCATTTTGATTTTGGCGCGGGCCATGCGGCGCAATCAAATCCCCGAGTTTCCCATATACGTGGATGGGATGGTGCGCTCGGTCAATGCGATCTATTCGGCGTTTGGCGATGATCTCGCTTCGCCTGTGCGCCGCAGGATCAACCGCGGGGAGCGCGTTTTTTATTCGAACACGGTCCAAGAGGTGGCCGGGCGTTCCGAGCGCAGGAAGGCGTTGTCCGGCCCCCCGTGTTGCATCGTGGCGTCTTCCGGGATGTTGAACGGCGGCGCGTCAACCTACTACGCGCAAACCTTGGTCGGCAAAGGGACAAACCTGATCGCCCTGACCGGGTACCAAGATGAGGAATCCCCCGGGCGCGCATTGCTGGACTTGATACGGGCAAAAGAGCAGGATGAGCGCGTGCTGACCCTCAATGGCAAGCGCGTGCCGGTGAAGTGCTCGGTCGAACCCTATTCGCTTTCCGCCCACGCGGACAAGGACGAACTCACCGGCTTGGTGCAAACCCTGAAACCGCACACCTGCTTTCTCGTCCACGGCGACGCAGAGGCGCGGCGGGCCTTGTCCCAATCTGTGGATGTGCATGTGCAAGGCGGAGTACAACTGCCGGAAAACGGCGGTGTTTATACTGTCGAACCCCCGCAGACATTGCGCCGCGGGTACGGCAGGCGCGTCTCCCGTGCAGGCATTGCAAACGACAAACCCTTGAGCGAGGAAACGCTCGCGGACGTGCATGCCTATTGCATCGAAACCGGCGCCAAAGGCCCGTTCCGCACGCAGGAATTGACCGAGATGTGGTTCGGCACGGAAATGACCACGCCCGCAGAGGTGGAGGTCTTTCGGCTGTTGTTGTCGTACTCCAAAAAATTCTTCACCCCAGACGAACAGCGTCCGTACTTGTTCCACCTCAACGAAACCCCGCAGGATGACGACGGGCCAATGGAGATGAACGAAGCGCGCGCGCGCGTCATGGCGGCATTCCCCCCAGAGGCCGGGTTGTTCAAGTGCGGCGTCCACATGGCGTTGGGGACGTTTGAACTGGCTTTTCACTTTCCTGCTGTGGCGCAACAACAGTATGCCGACCTCTTTTCCAAGTTGGAACGCGAAATCGGCTGGTCTATCAGACTACGGGAAACGCCGCATCAGGAACGGGTCTTTGAAGAAGCACACGCCGCCGTGCCCAACGGCGCGAAGGTCACAAAAACGCCGGCCTTGCGGATGGATCAAGCCGCCGTGATATTGACCGTTGCCGTGGGCAAAAGAATCGCCGGACACTGGGACGAACTGAGCCGAGACGCAACGGCCAAATTCAAAGCCAAGACCGGGATCGACTTGATCTGGAATCGGCTCGGCGACGAACAACGAGAAGATCGCCCACCAAGGCGGGATGGCGCGTGGGAGATCAACAAAGCCTTCGCCGAGATCAGAAAGGCATTTTGGAACCAACCCCACACCCCGATAAAAATGGGGCTTCGCGGCAATGGGTACATCGAGGCCGCGTTTATCTCGCCCGAAGTGGGCAACCGCTACCGCGCCTTGCTCGACAAGGTGAGCGACAAGATCGGATGGAAAATCGAGGTGCGCCCCACGGCCAACCAAGCCCTCATCGCCCGAGAAGCCCGTGCGATCACCCCGCAACAATGCGTCATACGCGGCGGCCCGAAATTTTACATCCCTGAAAATCGCTTGGTCGTCCCGGTGTTGACAATCCCCGAAGATGCTGACACCCGCGCCGCCGCCTTTGAAGCAAACACGGGCTTCGCCATCTCTTGGGAAGAGAAGAAGTGAGAATCATCGAAAAGCCATCGGCGTTCAGCTATCCATTCCCGCCACGCCACGCTTGTTTTGCTGACCACTTGGGGGGCGGGTTTGGGCGAACTGACCACTGACCACTGACAATGCGAATTAAGAGTAGAAAGCGAGTAGGAAGCAAGCCGAGACCAATCGCCCAAAGACATGGACGAGTCATCCGGCGCCTCTCCGCAACGAGAGATGTTCTTCCCCTTCCTCGTAGGACCTATCCCCCCGGCCCCCTTTCCTACAAGGAAAGGGGGAGCGCATGGCTTTTTGAAAGTTTGTCTCCCTAGCTGTTCTGATGGCTTTGAGCGAATAGATCACGCCCTGGAACCCCAAACCCCTCGCACAACCTCTCGCCATTCCCCCCTTCCTCACAGGAAGGGGGGCCAGGGGGGTAGGTCCCAATAAATGGATTCAACGCTTTATTCGCATTGACCACTGACCACTGACCACTGACAACTGAAGGAGCAACCATGAGCACCTATCCAAGTCCATTCGCAACCCCCATGCCGGGCGTGCGAATCGTAGAAGGCGCGCCGGCGATTTCCCGACCGAGCAAAGAAGAGGTCGAAGCATTTCCTGCCGAAGCCGCGAACTTGCTGGCCCGCAACCGCAACGCGCAACAAACTGTCGCAACGCAGTGCGATGTGAACTGGGCCAAAGGCCGGCATTTCGTCATTGCCGGCGGAACCGGATTGGGCATTGGCTGTTCTGTGGCAACCGCGGCGATGGGCCTCATCGCAGAGCGCGGCAGTTTGACCGTCATCGCTCGGGATTTGTCAAAATCCCTGGGCTATGCGACTGGCAAAGCAATGGAGAATTGGGCAAAAGACGCGGGCATCAGGGACCGGTTTTGCTGGCTCAACAGTGGCGTGGGCCTCGAGGGCAAGGCATTGCGAGCGATTGTAGATGCGCTACGAGGGATGGATGCCCAAGACGTCATTTATATCAACGCGGTCGCCGCCGCCAGTTCCGGATTGCTACCCGATCATCCGCCCGTGTACGTGAAAGACGTCGACGCCGAGGGTCTGTTCCAGTGGCGGTTGACGCCCTTATCCGACCGTGCGATTGAAGCCACCCGCTTTGTGATGGGCGATATGGCCGTGCAATTTGCAGACGCGCTGATGGACTCCGGAATTTCCGTGGACGTGACCGCTTTTTGCGACTGGCGCGGCAGTTTGGACAAACCGAGCCGCGATCCAAATGCCGTTGAGTACGGGCGCCAAGGCGCGTACTCAACGAGCCTGTACTTGCCCAAAGACGCGCTTCAGGAAGCGACCTCAGCGGCTTATGGCACGCGCCGAAAAGTGGTGGATGTGTTCTTTCCCGTGATGCGGACGCGCGCGTTGCCCTTTATCCCAGGCGGCACGACCATGTCCTACGTGTATGACAAACTCATGGAAAAAGCGGGCATCCGCCGCATAGACGTGCCCGAGTTGGGATTGGGCATGCTGGGTGCTATCGGCAAAACACTGTCAACCCACGACTTCAACCCCTTCCCGCGCTTGGACGCCCACGAAATGCCGCTGGACACATGGTTCTACGAGGTCGTCAAACAACTCAACACAGACGAATCCAGCCCGTTTTACTACAAACGATGGTTTTAGAAGATGGTGAGAGGCGAGAGGCGAGAGGCGAGAGGCGAGAGGCGAGAGGCGAGAGGCGAGAGGCGAGAGGCGAGAGGTGAGAGGCGAGAGGTGAGAGGCGAGAGGTGAGAGGCGAGAGGCGAGAGGTGAGAGGCGAGAGGCAAGTTTAGCCACAAAAGGCACAAAAGGTGAGCGGGGAAGGAAACGCACACAGCGGGGCGGGGTAGTGGCGGGGATCGCACTTGGGCGGCTGGGTGGCCGGGGATGGGCACGCACACGGCGGGGCAGGGTAGCGGCGGGGATCGCACTTGGCAGGGCGGTGTCGGGCAGGGCACGCACGGGTGGAGAGGTGGAGCGGTGAGGCACGCACAGAGGCATCGCCTCTACATCTCACGTCTTACGCCTTTCATCTCACGTCTTACGTCTTACGTCTCACCTCTTACCAGCAGATCAATACTTAATCAAATGTTTTTCCAGCGTTCTGACCACGGTCTTCATGGTCTTGATGCGCGCGTGGAGTTTGCAGTTGGATTCCACGATGGTCCATGGCGCGTGGGCCGTGTGCGTGCGGTATAACATCTCATCCACCGCGTCTCGATACTGCGCCCACTTCTCGCGGTTGCGCCAATCCTCATCCGTGATTTTCCACTGCTTGGCCGGCACCTTTTCCCGGTCTTGAAACCGACGCAACTGTTCTTCTTTGTCGATGTCGATCCAGAACTTAAACAACAGCGCGCCGTAATTTGCCATCAGTTCTTCCATCTCGTTGATCTCGCGGTACGCGCGTTGCCACTCCTGTTGCGTGGCAAATCCCTCCACGCGCTCGACCAGAACGCGCCCGTACCACGACCGATCAAAAATGGCAAAATGCCCGGCCTTGGGCATCTTGATCCAGAACCGCCACAAGTAGTGGTGGGCAAATTCGATGTCATTCGGCGCGGCAATGGGGATCACCTCGTACCCGCGTGGGTCCATCCGCCGCACCAAGCGTTTGATATTGCCCCCTTTGCCGGCCGCGTCCCAGCCCTCGTACACGATGACCACGGTTTGCCTTTGTCGATGCACATCGTGCTCGAGTTCCCACAGCCGCTTTTGATACTCGCGGCGCAGGCGGTCGTATTTCTTGCGCGTGAGTGCGTTTGACAAATTGGACGCGTCGAGCATAGAGGCCGCAATCGGACGCAGGCGCACGGGTTTTGCCGGGGTCTTTTTGGCCGCGAGATGTTTTTCGATGACGTCGATCGCGGTTTGAAAAACCGAAAGCACGGCAAACCGCCAATTCTGCGCGGGCACGAGATGCCACGGGGCGTATTTGCTGTTTGTGCGCACGATCATCTCTTCGATCACGTCCCGATACGACCTGTATTGCTTGTTCTTCTTCCAATCGTAAGGGGTCACGCGCCACGAGGTCATCGGGTTCTTCTCGAGTGCCTGAAACCGCTTTTTTTGCTCTTTCCGCGAGATGTGCAGAAAAAACTTGATCACCACATGCCCGTCATCCACGAGTTGGCGTTCAAACCCATTCACCTCTTGATACGCCTTATCCACCGGCAACTTGCTCATGATCGGATCCATCTTCTCCACGATGAACCGGCTGTACCAACTGCGGTCGTAAATCGCCACGCGCCCGCGTTCGGGTATTTTCGTCCAAAACCGCCACATAAAAGGGCGGAGCAATTCTTCTTCATTCGGGGCTTGCGTGGAATGCACGCGCACGCCCCGAGGGTCGAGCACTTGCAACAACTCGTTGATCAACCGCCCCTTGCCCGAAGCCCCCCAACCCTCAAACACGATGGTAATGGGCACATTGTTTTCCCGCGCTTTTCGCTGGAGGTGGCCCATTTTGATCTCCAGCTCTTCCATCAGGACTTTGTAATTGGGTTTGTCGATTTTGGCGTTCAAGTCAAGGGCGTTCAGTAGGCTCATGGTCGCTCCTTTGAGTGGTCAGTGGGAGTTGACGCTATACCCACGTCCTCGAATCCGGCACATCTAGCCACGCGCTGTTTTGCAAAATGGATTGTTGGCTGATCAGCCCCGGCAGGGTCATGTCCATCGCCTCGTGAATGCCGATGGGGCAGGTGATCTCGCCGGCGATGCTTTGGATGAAATCCATCACCTCGAAAAAATCGCTCCCGCCGTGCCCTGCTCGCGATGCGGCTTCGGGCGGGTCGCGCCACATGTCGGGCAAATAATCGGCCTCCAACTCGGTCAAATCCAGCCACGCATTTTTGTCCTCGCAGATATCCGCGAGCCACACGCGATTGACGCCGTTGCGTTCTCGTGCGGATTCGTAGCACCCCTTGGTGCCCTGCAACTGAAAATTGCCGGTCGCATGGGGTCGCTCGGACAGCATATCCACCCGAATTTTTACCAGTCCGCCGCTCGCCATCTGGCACAACATCACGCAGGAATCCTGATTTTCATACCGATCCCCGCGCGGGTCCGCATAGTGATGACCACTTCCGGCGCAACACACCCGTGCCACGCGGTCGCCCGGCATCCACTGCAACAGCGGCCCCAAGCTGTGCGTGCAATACGTCACGCCATCGATTCCGGTTTGCCACTTGCGCCGCCAGGTCGTGATCTCGTTGAGGGCCTTCAATTCGTGCAAATACTCGCCTTCGCCGTAATACACCTCGCCGAACAACCCCTGTCGGACGAGTTCCTTGACCAAGACATTGGATCGGGTATAGGTGTAATTTTCAGCCATCATATAGACCGCGGTTGACGCGGATGCCACCTGCACCAATTCGCGGCATTCCGACACGGAAACCCCGGCCGTGACTTCGCTCAAGACGTGGAGATCCCGGCGCAGCGCGGCGATAGCCTGCGGGGCGTGAAAGTGCATGGGCGTGCCGATCACGACCGCGTCGATTTCAGACCGCGCCAGCATCTCCTCGTAATCCACGTATTTTTCAGCCGCGCCCAAGCGTTCAGCCACATCGTCGAGCGCGTCTTCGCGCACATCGCACACCGCGTGAATGCGGGCGAGTTCCTGCGCTTCAAACGCCACGCGAAAACTCGCCCCGCGTCCTACGGCCCCCACGATGCCCACATTCAACTTTTCGACAAGGCCCATTTTACCTCCGGGAAATCAGCGCGATGGAACGGATGACAAACGCATATCTTCCACCACCATCTGCACCGTGGTTCTGCCCTGCCAAGTGTTGGCATCAAGGGCAAAGGCGAGATCGACCTGATCGCCGATGGACAACTCGTGAACGCGCTCGCCATTGCGGAACCATATCGCGTCGCACAGCTTCGCGCCCGTATCCACGCTCAGTTTTAAGTGCGCGCCGCGGCCCACGGCCCGCGCATCGGCGATTCGGCAGTTGCGCGCCACAAAGCGGGGCGATTCATTCCTCGCGCCAAAGGGCGCCAATTTATTGAGGGCATCGACCGTATCCAATGAAATCTCGGATGGTTTGAGCACCGCATCGACCTCCAACTGCGGAATCAGTGCGTCTTCGGACAACCGCTCGGCCGCATCGGCGATCAGCCGGGCGCGAAATTCGGGGTACTTGTCAGCGGGCACCGAAAACCCGGCCGCATCGGCGTGCCCGCCAAATTCGGTGAGCAAATCGGACACGCGGAAAATCGCCTCCACGATATTGTATCCCCCGGCTGTGCGCGCGGACCCGGTATAAACGCCGTTTTTCCGAAAATTGGTACACACCAGCGCGGGCCGATAAAATTTCTCCACCAACCGCCCGGCGATCAAGCCCACCACGCCCAAATGCCAATGCTCGCCGCGCACCACCAAAACGCGCTGTTGCGTCAACCCCTGGTCTTCCACCACGCGCTCTGCTTCGGCCATCCCGTCGCTCTGCAAAGCCCGGCGTTCGCCATTTAAGCCATTCAACGTATCGGCCAAGCGCGTCGCTTGGGCGTGGTCCGCACTCCGCAACAAATCGAGGGCCAAATCCGCTGAAGACAACCGCCCCGCGCTGTTGATGCGCGGCCCCAGGAAAAATCCGATTGTGGTCGTATCCACGCACCGATTCCTCGCCCCGGCAACCGCCTTCAGCGCTTGTAGGCCCGGGCGCTGCGTCGTTTCGAGCACCTGCATGCCCCTTCGCGTGAGCAGGCGATTCTCCGCGATCATCGGCGCCATATCCGCCACAGTGCCCAACGCCACCAGATCCAAAAGCGCGTTCAAATACCGCCTGCGTTCCGATTCGACGATGAACTCTTTCGCCAACGCCTGCACCACCTTGAAGGCCAGGCCCACAGCGGCCAAGCCCTTAAAGGGATACGCGCAATCCGACCGATTGGGATTGACCAGCGCGAGCGCGTCTGGCAACAGATCGCGGTTCGGGCACTCCTGCTGTGCCTGCGGGTGGTGATGGTCGATCACCACCACATCCACGCCAGCCGCATTGGCCGCGTCAACCGCCTCAAAAGCCGAAATGCCATTGTCTGCTGTCACGATCAGTTGCGCGCCCTTTTTGATGGCCCGCGCCACGCTCGGGGGCTTGATGCCGTATCCGTCTCGATACCTATCGGGCAGCAAAAACGAGGCATGCGCGCCCACCGAGTCAAAAAAATCCAGCAAAACAGCCGTGCTCGTCACCCCATCCACGTCGTAATCGCCAAACACCACGATGTGTTCGCCCTTGCGAATGGCCCGCGCCACGCGCTCGACAATGCGGTCCATATCCATCATCAAATAGGGATCGTTCAAAATCTCGGGCGAATCGGACAGATGCTCGCTCGTCAATGATCGGTTTGCGAGAATCACATCGGGCAGGGAATCGCAATCCCCTTTATGGCGCACATGCCAGACGGGATAGTTGGGTATCATAAAGAAACTCCAATGGGATCAATCGGCGGTCAACAAGGCGTGAGATGGGATTTTAGCCACGAGCGGGGTACAACTGGCGCCAGCCAGTTCAAAGGCACAAAAGGTGGGGCGAGGGGTTGGGACTGACAACTGACAACGGCGTTGTTGCATAAATATTGTCGTGGCAAAATACGTCCCTTTTCCATTGGCTTTAAGCCCCTCTTTCTCGACGGATACGTCGACGAGACGCAAAACGCCGGGAGTTGCTTCTTCGCATCCTCATAAGCCGTCTTGTCGGTCAAATACAAAGCCCTGACCTTTTCAACCTCTTTGTGCTGAGCGATTGTCGCCAGATCAACCGCCTTTCCCCACGTCATCATGTGACCACGCACCACATCATAATCAAACCGTGTTGCCAAAAAACGACGTTCCATAACCAAACCTCACTGTGAATAATTTGCTTGCTTGCTATATCTACTCTGACCGCATCTACTCTGACCGCGATAGAACAAAAACCTCCTGAAAAAAGTAATTGACATTTGTTGCAGATTAAATTATAGTCTCGCCCCTCATGCTTATGCCTATCCGCATTCTGAGGACATGCGTCACTGGGCTCCCTCACCCGGTGACGCTTTTTTGTGTCCATCAATGTTTCAATTCCCCGGTGCCGGGGAGATGGCTACACGCGGCCAAGCAACCACAAAATCAACGTCCCCACCACGAAGCTACCCACCAGCCACGCCGCGCCCTCGACCACCAGTTGCCACCTTCGCATCGCCGCTCACCTTTCCTTTCCTTTTTCGCGCCTTCGGCCACCGTGTCTTTGTCGCACGCGCTCGGCAAAAAAAGTGGGCGAGACCTCAATAGCATGGGATAACGACATGCATTGAAACCTCGCCCTGGCGGACAATTTTACGTTATCCATTGGCGCGTGAAACGGGGCCGCCACCCCTCTGCGCTGAATCGCCCTAATCATAAGGCCCAATCGGAACGAAGGCAACCTTTTTTTTACAGCTAGAATGGCGCGCGCCGCGCCCGATCACGGGCTCTCCCCTGATCTCTGCCCGTTCTCATGGCGCGCCGCACGCGGTTCAAGCCTTGAACACGGAACTACTGACCCCGCAAATCCAGCGCGATGCCACTTGGCCTATCCAATCCTGTGGTGATGAGGTCTTCGACATTGGAGCCATCGAGGTTGGCACGCTGAATCTTATCCGTGCCATAGTCTGTCCAGTACATCTTTCCGCCCCCCACATCCAGCGCGATGCCAGATGGAGACCTCAATCCTGTGGTGATGAGGTCTTCAACCTGGGAGCCATCCAAGTTGGCACGCTGAATCTTATCCGTGCCATAGTCCGTCCAGTACATCTTTCCGCCCCCCACATCCAGCGCGATGCCAGATGGCCCACTCAATCCTGTGGTGATGAGGTCTTCGACATTGGAGCCATCCAAGTTGGCACGCTGAATCTTATCCGTGCCATAGTCCGTCCAGTACATCTTTCCGCCCCCCACATCCAGCGCGATGCCATTTGGAGACCTCAATCCTCTGAGGATGATTTCGACCTGGGAGCCATCCAAGTTGGCACGATAAATTCTACCCAGGTTCGCCGCCCAGTACATCTTTCCGCGTCCCACATCCAGCGCGATGCCCCGTGGATTCTGATCCCTCACGTTGCGGAGGCGGAGGTATCCGCCCCGGCCATCCAAGCTGGCACGCTGAATCAGACCATACGATATATACCATATTAAGCTTCCGACCCGGTTTGTTATTGTGTACGAGTTGCCCGTCCAGTACATCTTTCTGCCTTCCACATCCAGCGCGATGCGAGTTGGTGACTGCGGTCTGCGGACGATTTCGACCTGGGAGCCATCCAAGTTGGCACGAGAAATCCTACCCGTGCCATATAGGAACGTGCCATATCTGAATTGGGCTTCGTCGGTGAAATCGTCTGTCCAGTACATCTTGGGCGTACCGCCACCGCTACTACCGCCACCGCCACCGCTGCCGCTACTCACCGTAACGCGCACGCCTGTTGAGCAGTTGTTGCGGGTATCGGTCTCGCCGCTGACCGCTCTCACGCACGCGCCGTAGTAATACGTGCCGGTACTCGACGGAGCAGTTAGACTGATCGATTCCGAACCTGTGCCCGAAGCGGACAGACCGCTGACCGAATCCGTGCCCACTTCTGTATCGCTCGTAGAGATCGTCGAATTGGTCGAGCGGTAATAGCGCAGGGTCGTCGAGACTGATTGCCCCGTGCCCCGATTGCGAACGGTGGCTTGCAGGGTGAAGGATTGCCCAGGCGTCAAGGTGCTATCGCTGACCGAAGGCGATTCAACGATCAGATCGGGACTGCTACTACCGCCACCACTACCACCACTGCCACCGCCACCACTGCCGCTACTCACCGTAACGCGCACGCCTGTTGAGCAGTTGTTGCGGGTATCGGTCTCGCCGCTGACGCTTGCCACGCACGCACCGTAGTAATACGTGCCGGTACTCGACGGAGCAGTTAGACTGATCGATTCCGAACCCGTGCGCGAAGCGGAAAGACCGCTGACCGAATCTGTGCCGACTTCTGTATCGCTCGTAGAGATCGTCGAATTGGACGAGCGGTAATAGCGCAGGGTCGTCGAGGCTGATTGCCCCGTGCCCCGATTGCGAACGGTGGCTTGCAGGGTGAAGGATTGCCCAGGCGTCAAGGTGCTATCGCTGACCGAAGGCGATTCAACGATCAGATCGGGACTGCTACTACCGCCACCACTACCACCACTGCCACCGCCACCACTGCCGCCCCCGCCCCCACCGCTGGGTGGCACGGACTGACCATAACTGCCGGCAAAACTCAGAAAATCCCGAAAGTCTATCGCGCCATCGCTATTCAGATCGTACTTGGCTTGGTATCTGCCATCCCCGCGCCGCGTGCCAAATTGCCCTGCAAATTCCAAGAAGTCTGCAAAGCCTACTGTGCCATCGCCGTTAAAATCGGGCGTAGGCGTTTGCGTAGAGGCATTAAAAGTCAATGGCGTCGCCGCGGTGAGCATATCCGTCGCAAAAGGACTTGTGCCATCCGCCACATTTATGCTGGCACTAACTGTGAATTCGGTACCTGTTACGTCAGAAGTTGTCGTAAGCGTAACAGTTCCCAAATAGCCATTGGGCAGGGCAACGCCCGGTGGGAAACCACCTAATGAGACAGTTCTTGCGGTAGTCCCAAGAACCGACAACCCCGGCGTAGCCGCCGCACTTTTGACGGTCAGCCTATTCGTATCAATGGAAAACGCACCACCGATAATTGGGCCTGCCAACCCCGTGATAAACACCTCGACGACAACATCGGTACCTGCACCTGCCACGGTGCCCGATGTATTGCCATCATCCCTTTTATTATCGCTGGCATCGATGTCCCAAGACAGAACGGCATTAGCATTGGGACCGGCGGCTACGGGCTGGTGCATTGCCAGCGCGATTGCCACCACTGCGAAACAACCAAACATACGCTTCAACATTTTACACCTCCAATAGAATTTGGGGCGTTTGTCAGGCACGCCCCACAAGCCCTTATTCTGCATCAAAGACGCACGCCACTACAAACCCATACCCAACGAGATCGCCCAACACGGACAACACCAGGCGACAGAATCAACGCTTACAACGCTTACTACAAGATGAAAAAATGGGGCGACTTTGAAAGAGGCGTCGCCCGTGGCCTTTGCTACTTAGCTCCTAATCAATCGGGTCGCCGGCGCGTTTGCGCCATTCCTCAATCACGTCTCGATCCTCGCCGCTCGCGTGAAACCGCTCGAAGCAACGCATGTGATCCCCATCGAGCAACCCGCGCAGGCTTCGCGCGACGGCTGTCCGTTCCCACTCGGCCATTGCCCCTTCGAGCAAGAGCACCCACCACTCTCCGTCGTCCGTCTGCGTGATTTTCACGCGATCAGATTTATACATCTTCCGAACGTCCATCCTGCCTCCTCTCCTGATGGCGTCGTAGCGCCTCGGCATAATCCTCCATGCGCTTTTGTGTTTTCTTCAATTTCTTCCACCGTTTCTCGTTCCATTTCTCCCACCATGTCTCGGCTCTCTCATCAGCAGTCCACCCATAGGCGAGAAGGAGAGGGATACCAAGCCACAAGCCAAAGAACCAAATCACGGATTTCCAAAAATTGTACTTCACAAAGGAATCATCCCCGCGCCCGTCCCATTGCGGATTGAACCACACAAAGTCGATCTCCGTCACCTCAATACCCGCTCGGTTGACCACGACCACAAGTGACCAACCATGTAAGGCAAAACATACGCAGAGGACGACAAACCACACGGTCAACCAAAACAGAATTTTCCGCATCACTGCTTTACCCGCTCGGTTGACCACGACCACAAGTGACCAAATTTCTAAGGCAAAATATACGCAGAGGACACATACGCAGAGGACGCAGAGGACGACAACGCTCAACCCAAACAGAAATTCCCATGTCACTGCTTCGCTCAACCCAAACAGAAATTCCCACATCACTGCTTCCTTCTACTCTTTGCTCTTCCAAACAAACGATTCAAATTTTTCATCTGCAAGTTTGAGAAGATGAGACGGGAGATCCTATGTGGTTTTCGATTCGGGCGACATTACCCAATTCAAACAACTCTTAAAAAAGCAAGGCTTAAAAAGTTTGTCGGGCTAAAGCCACTGACAACTGACAACTGGGATTCTCTCCTTGACGCGGGGCAATTTGAGCAGTAACTTTTTGAAACCAATAATTCGCTTGCGAATCTCATAGATGAACGGCAAAACGCCAACCGTTTTTTCAGGAGTGTAAAATGTCAGAATATTTCGACACAGTCAAATCTTATCTTCAAGACCTCGACCTCGCCATCGACGAAGAAGATGTTGCAGAAGCATTGGTCGTGGTCAGCGACGAAGATAGGGGCATCAACCACCTCATCGTGGATTGCGAGGACCCCATCCTCATCATCGAACAGGCGATTCTGCCCATCCCCAGCGCGCCGGGCGACCTCTACAAGCGGTTGCTCGAAATGAATCGCACGCTCGTTCACGGTGCATTTGCCGTCGACGATGAAACCGGCACGGTTCTCTTCCGCGACACCCTGCGCCTCGAAACCCTCGACCGCGCAGAACTCGAAGGGTCTATCACGGCCCTCGAACTCGCCTTGGCTGAAAATGCCGCCGAATTGCTCGCGTACAGCAAGCAATAATCACCCGCTTTTTCAAAGGAGCATCACATGAGCATCTTTCAACGCCTCTTCAATGTGGGCAAGGCCGAAGTCCATTCGGCTATCGACAAGTTTGAAGACCCCATCAAAATGACCGAACAGGGCATCCGCGATCTGAAAAAAGACCTCAGCAGCGCGATGACCAGCCTCGCAGAGGTCAAGGGTCAGGCCATTCGCTTGCGAAAGCAGGCCGAAGACAACAAAAAAGCCTCGGCGGACTGGGAGCGAAAAGCCATGATCTTGATCCAAAAAGCCCAAGGCGGCGGCCTGGATCCCGAAGAAGCCGACCGCTTGGCAACCGAGGCCCTCAACCGCAAAGAAGAGGCCGAGCGGCGTCTGGCGCAGTTTGAACAGGACGCCCAAGCGCAGGAAACCATGGCAAACCAGCTTCAAAGCCAAGTGGATAAACTCAAATCGACCATCGCGACCCACGAAAACGAACTCATCTCTTTGCGGGCGCGTGCGAAAACCGCCGCAGCGACCAAAAAGATCAACAAGCAACTCGCCAAAGTCGATTCGTCTGGCACCATCGCCATGCTCGAGCGCATGAAAGAGCGCGTTGAAGAAGACGAATCGCTCTCCCAAGCGTACGGCGAAATGGCTGGCGAAGCCAAAAGTGTGGATGAAGAAATCGACTCGGCACTGAGCACCGCATCGAGCGGATCAGATCAACGCCTCGCTGCCCTCAAGGCAAAAATGGGCATGGATGCCTAATCGCTTCTACAATCCGCCTGTCTGCGCCACGGACAGGCGGATTGGCAACGCAACATTGGAAAACGTATGAGCTGGAATCCCTTCAAAAAAAAAGAACGCGAACCCGAAGCCCACGATCCCCTTAGCCTGACCCTGTCCGATCTCAAACCGGGCTATGTTCTCGACTACGACCTCAAAACGTGGCAGGTCACAGCGCGACATTATTACGATTATGACGGAACCCGCGTGGATGAATGGGAACTCTCCTGCGGCGACGACAGGGTATATCTCGAGCGCGCAGAAGACGACGGCACCACTTGGATCTTGACGCGCAAAGTTCCCCTGTCCAGCATCGAGGGCAACATCCGCGGTCACATGCGCCACAATGACGATCCCCCGGATGAAGTCACCTGCGACGGCATTGTGTATTACGGCGAGTCATCAGCCGTTGGGCGGTATCACCAAAATGGCGATCAATCGGGACGGGAATTTATCGTCTGGCAGTACATCGACGAGTCGGAAAAACGCACCCTTACCCTCGAGCAATGGGACGAAGACCATTATGACGCCTCGGTGGGCGAACTCGTGGAAGAATACCAATTCACCGACATCCTGCCCGTCGCATAGGGGCCTATCATCGCAATGAGGGCACTATGGCAGATGAGAGCAATATGGACAAGTTGCGGAAACTCGCGCATTTTGTCAGGCCGTACAAATCCCGGCTGATCCTGCTGTTGGGCCTCACCGCGACGATGACCACCTTGGGCATGATGCCTCCGTTGGTGATGAAATACATCATCGACGACATCATTGTCGATGGCAACTGGCGCGTGCTGGAAGTGCTCTTGGTCATTTCGATTTGCCTGCCCATCGCGTCTGCTACGATGCGGATTGCCATTTCCTTTGTCAACGCGTACGTGGGTTGGGGCATCACCACGCACATGCGGAAGTTCGTCTATGAACACATGTTGAAATTGCCCATGCGATTTTACGACGAGATGGGCACGGGCAAAATCATGTCGCGCGTGATGGCCGATGTGGCAAATGTTCGCAGCATGGTGACGTCGCGCATGCTGGGCATCATCGTCGACTTTATATCGTTCTGGGTCGCGCTCGGCCTGTGTATGGGCCTGAATTGGAAAATGGGTTGCTTGTTGCTCATGTTGTTGCCCCTGTACTTTCTCAATTATCACGGGTGGCGCGCGCCCATCCGAGAGTCGATCAGCCTGTGGCGCAGAAAAATGGATCAGGTCTCGGTGGGGTTGCAAGAGCGGTTGTCCGGCGTACAACTCGTCAAATCTTATGGCCGGGAGCGCAGAGAACACCGCGCATTTGCAGAAGACACGCACGAAAGTTTGGACGCCGCGATGCTGTCCGCGTCGCACCGCGCGGGCTATTACGCGGGCACCTGGGGCGTGTCCGGCTTTCGCAACACGGTGATCTTTTGCTTGGGCTGTTATTACGTCATCGAAGGCGAAATGACTTATGGCGCCGTGATGGCGTTTTTTTCGTACTCGAGCCGCATGTTTCAGCCCATTCTCAACCTCACGCAAATCGCCATGCGCCTGCAAGCCGTGATGGTGTCGGTGGAGCGCGTCTTGGAGATTTTGGAATTTCCCATCGACATCAAAGACCGCGAAGACGCCGTTGAATTGCCGCCGATTGCGGGGCACGTCAGGTTTGAAAACGTGCATTTTGAATACAAAAAAGGCGAGCCTGTCCTCAAGGGGATCGACCTGGAAGTGTTGCCGGGGCAGATGGTCGCACTCGTCGGGCACACCGGTTGCGGGAAGACCACGATGACGAGTTTGTTGATGCGCTTTTTCGACGTGACCGATGGGCGCATTACCATCGATGGGCGCGATTTGCGAGACGTGAAATTACGCACCCTACGCACGCAGATCGGGCAGGTGTTGCAAGACTCGGTGATGTTCAACGGCACCATTCGGGAAAATCTGCTCTACGGCCGCGCCGATGCCACGGATGCCGAGTTGATAGAAGCCGCGCGCATCGCCGAGATCCACGAATTTATCATGCGAACGCCCGAAGGCTACGACTCGATGTTGGGCAATGACGGCATCAAATTGTCCGTGGGGGAAAAACAACGCCTCGCCATTGCCCGCGCCGTGCTGACCGATCCGGCGATTATGATTCTCGACGAAGCCACCTCGTCGCTCGATTCCCTGTCGGAGGCCCTCATCCAAAAGGCCATGGGCAATGTCCTCAAGGAACGCACGTCCTTTGCCATCGCCCATCGCCTATCCACTATCGTCAATGCGGACCTCATCGTGGTGATGGATCGCGGCGAAATCATCGAAACCGGGACGCATCGAGAACTGCTGCAACTGCCCAATGGCAGGTATCGCCAACTCTACGAACAGCAGGCCGCGGGTTCTATTGAAGAGGCCGTCGAGGCCATGGCGGGATGAGTTATGGCAAGTTTGAAGCGATTTATCCGCTTGTACATCAAGCCGTATTGGGGGCGGATGCTGATGGTCATCGCGATGGCGACCGTCACGTCGTCCTATACGTTTTTGCTCGGGTTCATTTCCAAAATCACGGTCGACGAAGTCCTGCAACTCAAGCCGTCGGAGGAAGTCGTTTCAGAAGCGCGCAGGCAAGCGTCGATTCAGGCGGACAAGCGCCCGCGGCGAGACCCCCACGCGACGCTTCCCGAGTTTGGCAAAGCGTTGGTCCAGCCAAAGACGCGCACGGAAAAACTGGAATGGCTCGGCTGGATTTTCGTCCTCTATCTAATCGTCAGATCGTGCTTTGCCACGATCAACTGGTTTTACACGTACAGCATCGCTTATGTGGGACAGCGGATCGTCTTTCGCATTCGTCTGGATCTGCACGAGAAGGTGCAAAAGTTGCAAATGACGTTTTTCGACCGGCAACAGACCGGAAAAATCATGGCGCGCATTTTGGACGACGTGGGCCTGTTGCAAAGCGAAATCACCACGACCTTTGTCGAAACCACGCGCCACGTCGCGCGCATTTTGATGGGGACGGTGATTCTGTTCACGATAGACGTCAAACTCGCGCTGCTCGCCTTTGTGGTGTTGCCGGCTTACGTGGTGACTTACAAGGTGTTTCAGCGTCCCATTGCCAATGTTTTTACCCGGTTTCGGGAGGATTACGCCGAGGTCTCCGGCTTTTTGGAAGAGCGCGCAAAAGGGATTCGCCTCATCTTGTCCTACGCGCGTGAACGCCGGGAATTTCGGGATTTTTTTAGGCGGCTGATCGCGCTGTATCGCTTGGGCGTCAAACAGTCCGTGTTGAGTTCCGCGCTCGGGGCGACCTGTTCGGTGGTGGGCGGCGTGGCGATGGCGTTGATCTTTTACTTTGGCGCGTTGCAAGTTCGCAACGGCGCGATGACGGTTGGAGATCTGATCTATTTCAACATGTCGATGGGCAATCTGTTTTCCCCCTTGGTGGCTTTGGCGAATGTGAATGCCGTGTTGCAACAGATGTTGGTGGTGATCAGCCGCGTGTTTGAGGTGCTCGACGAAGAGGTGATCATCCAAGACAAGCCGGACGCGAAAACCTTGGACGCGGTGCGCGGGCGCGTGGCGTTTCGCAACGTGTCTTTTCGGTACACCGAGGCGGGCGATTACGCGATTCGAGGCCTCAATTTTGTGGTCCGCCCGGGCACTTCAGTCGCCGTGGTCGGGCCTTCGGGCGCGGGAAAGAGCACGTTGGTCAGTTTGCTGATGCGCCTGTACGAACCTTCAGAAGGCAAAATTATTTTGGACGATTACGACGTCCAAGACCTCAAAATCTCCTCCCTGCGAAATCACATCAGCATGGTGCCGCAAGAACCCGTGTTGTTTTCCGGCACGATAGCCGAGAACATCCGCTACGGCCGGCCCAATACCACGCCCGAGCAAGTGATGGCCGCGGCCAGAGCCGCAGAGTTGCACGATTTCATCATGACCTTGCCGGAAAAATACGAGGCCCGCGTGGAAGAACGCGGCACCAACCTGTCCGGCGGGCAAAAACAACGCCTCGCCTTTGCAATGGCCGTCGTCACCGATCCCAGCATTCTCATTTTGGACGATACGACCTCGGCACTCGACGCAAAAACAGAAGCCAAAATCCAACAGACCCTCGACCACTTGATGGAGGGCCGCTCGACCTTTGTGATCACCCACCGCATTTCCACGGCGATGCGCGCGGATCGCATTTTGGTCTTGGACAACGGGCGCATGGCCGGCTGGGGCGTCCACGATGACTTGCTGACCGAATGCGAAGTGTACTGCTTGCTCTACGAACAACAACAAAAGCAAAAAGAAGAAGTGGCGGATTCCTATATCGAAGGCATCATGGCGGCTGTGGAAACGGCTGATGCAAAACAACCACGGGCAGGTGCCCGCGTGGTGTAATACTAACTGTTGCCCTAATGTGATGCGATATACTGACAGCAAGCGATCCCTTGATGTTCCGCAGTCATTCAGAGAAGTCATGGCAACAATGCCATCGCAAACGCCCATCAGCGAAAGCCATCACGCACAGCGCGCAAGTCCGTTTCGCAACCAACATCCATTATGCAACCCACTTTGTAGGCCAACGCATGTCGTGCGGTTACAAAAGCGATTTGCGCTGTGCAAGCCTCTCGGCGTTTGAGAGCGGCATTTTTTGCCTACTTTTTTTTGCTGTTGAAAAAAAGTAGGTCGCCGAAGGCATCGGAGGCAACCAACGAGGCTATAGGACCAAACGCATTAAAATCAGCAAGCAACACATTACGACCTAGTCAGTAGTCAGTTGCCCGCCTGAATGGATGCGTTTTAATGGCCTCAAAAGAAACAGGTCGCTTGAAAGGTCGATGATGAGACTGCACTATCTCCAGCATGTGCCCTTTGAGGGGCTCGGCAGCATTGCGGATTGGGCGAAGGCGCGGCGCGCTCAAGTCTCCTGCACGCGCCTCTTTGCTGGCGAGGTTTGTCCGTCGCCCGATGAGATCGACTTGTTGGTGGTGATGGGCGGGCCGATGGGCGTCTATGACGAGGATGAATACCCGTGGCTCGTGCGAGAGAAAGAATTTTTGAAACGCGCACTGGATTCCGAAACCCGGGTCTTGGGCGTCTGCTTGGGTTCGCAACTCATCGCCGCGGTGCTCGGCGCGCGGGTCTATCCCAACGCGCACAAAGAAATCGGCTGGTTTCCCATCGCGGCCGTGCAACCGCACGGTGCAATCGGGTCGCTGCTCGCGCGGGCTGGCGATGTTTTTCACTGGCACGGCGACGCGTTTGACCTGCCCGATGGCGTAGCGCACCTCGCCGAGAGCAGGGCTTGTCAAAATCAGGCGTTCTCGATAGGCACTCGCGTGCTCGCATTTCAATTTCACTTGGAAACAACGCGTAGCGCGGCCCAAGCCCTGATCGATCACTGCAACGATGAACTCGTCAACGCGCCCTATATCCAACCCGCCCATGAAATCCTGATCGATCACCGGCGTTTTGACCGCATCAACCGCCTTATGGCAGACTGTCTCGATCTGTTTGTGGCCGATCCCACCCGGTAAACGATCATGAAAAAATTTCTCCTACCCTGCGCTTTGCTGTTGTTCTTGGGCTGCCAACCGGCGGTTGAGGAATACGAGATCACGGTCTGTTCTTTCAACATCAAATTCGTCGGCCTGTACAAAAAGAAGGACAACCAAAGCCTCGCCGAGTTGGTCGGGCAATACGATATGGTCGTCGTCCAAGAACTCGTCGCGCCGCCTGACAACGACCACTACTGCGATGGCACGCCCTACCGCGAAGACGCGGAAGCCGATGCGTTTTTCAATGCCATGAGCGCGCAGGGCTTTGCCTATTCCCTGTCGTGTGAAGACACGGGCAGCGGGCAATCCAACCACAAGCGGAGCGCGAGCACCGAGTGGTCCGTGGTCTTTTACAAGCCCGCCAAACTCGCCCTCGCCGATGATTTGCCCCACGGATTCCTGGCCGAAGACCGGTCGGCCCATCCCGTGTATCGCCGCGTGCCACACGCGCACGGGTTTCGCACCGCAGATGGCAGAATGGATTTTGTCGTCGTCAATGTCCATTTGCACCCAGGCGCCCGCGCAGCCGAAAAACGCAAGGCCGAGCTTTCGGGCATTGCAAATTGGATCGACCAAAATGACGCCCGGGAGCGGGATTTCTACATCGTTGGAGATATGAACATCGAACACATGGCCGAACTCGAGGCCGTCACACCGCCGGGATTCGTATCCCTAAATGACCAGTGCGACAAAACGAACACCGCGACCACGCGCAACAAACCCTACGACCACATCTTGTATCGCCCGGCCGCACGTCCCGAATTGGACGAGGTGGATGAGACGTTTGACTTTCAGGTGATCGACCTCATCGACGCCATGCGCCCTGCGTGGCGAGACACCGGCCCCTATCCCGGCGATCCGTACAACGGAAACCTATTTGCACAATACTACTCGGATCACCACCCCGTGCTCTTCCGCCTGATCGTCCCACCGCGCGATGACGATTGAGTTGTGATACGACAAAAAAATTGGGCACTCATACTGGCGATGAGTACCCATTTGCGTTTCAGCCGCGTTTCTTTACTGAGACGCCGTCTCTCGCGGCGCAGTGCGGAACGCGATTTCCCTGGGGAAACTGACCCCGCGCACTCGCCCGAGAATGGCCCACGCATTCAAATCCACCACAGTAAGCCCCGGCCCGCCGGCCTGTTGCACAAGCGTCGTGACATAGGCCCGAGAGCCATCGGGCGAAATCCCGAGCACAGTCGAATTATTTCCCAAAGCCAGGGTTCGCACGATCAAATTGCGCTGCACGTCAACCGCGAGCAACGCGCCCCGCGCGCTCACGTACATCACCGTGCCATCGGGCGAGAGTTCCGCGCCAAAACACGCCTCTTGATCGAGTTGAATCTGGCCCACCACGCGATTGGCATCGAGGTCTAAAACAGAGATCAACCCGTGCGTCAAATTGGTCACATAAGCCCGCGTGCCATTCCCGGTAATGACGATCTCCCCCGGAATCGCGCCGATAGTGATCCGATGCGTCACTGTCGCGATTGCCAGATCGACCACCACCACGTTTTGATCGGTTTGATTGACCACGTACAGGGTCGCACCATCGGGCGAGAGCGCGAGGTCAATGGGCCGATTGCCCACCAAAATGGAATCCACGGCGACGCCATTGACCACATCCACCACGCGCACCATGTCGCGCACTTGATCCGAGACATAAGCCCGCGTCTGATCCAGACTCAGCACGGCTTTGCCTCGGGATTCAACCGGCACGCTAAACTGCACCTGATGCCGCGTGTCCATCTTGAAAAACCCGAACACCTCGGCCACGTAAATCGCCTGCTGATCCGCAGACACCATCACCCCACCCGGCCCGCGATAGGGCATGTAATCGAGCAAGAGATGCGAGTCAAAATCCAGTGCCATAACCGAACTGTCATCCGAATCCGCCACGTAAATAATGTATCGATCCCCACTCGGTTCAACCTGGGCCTGCGTTTGACCATACGCGGCGCTCAACGCCAAAAAATCGCTGAAATTCGTGACTCCGTCCTCGTTCAAATCCGTGTGCGGATCATAGCCCGCGCTTTCGGCATTGCGATTAAAATGATTGACAAAGTACAAAAAATCGGCAAACGCCACCGCGCCATCGCCATCAAAATCGGAGGCCATCGGGCCGTTTGCCACAAAGAACACCTGCGATTCGGCCCACAGCCCCCCGCTCGAGACCATCAACACACACAACACAGCGCAAAAGCGTAAACGCATTGGGATACATCCTTTCTTTGAGGCGAGACATCCGCCTATCGTCATTCGCCGGAGTCCAGTAACTTTTGGAGTTGCCTGTCTTTCATCTTGTATCTTCGGGCGAGCACGGGGCATCGCCCCTACACACTACTCGCCTTTGAACTGGCTGTCGCCAGTTGTACCCCGCTCGTGGCTAAACATCCATCTCCCGTTTTTCATAAACGGACAACAACTCATACAGCACGATCCCCGCGGCGACAGACACATTCAATGACGCTTTGTGTCCCAACATCGGAATGTGGACAACGCCATCGCACAAACTCAGGGTTTCGGGGCGCACGCCCATCACTTCATGGCCCAAGATCACGGCCACCGGGTAGCGATAGGGAAAGGCGCGAAAATCGACGCTATCGGGCGTTTGCTCCAATGCGACCACCTGCACGCCTGTTGCACGCAAGTTGCTGATCGCGGTTTCTGTCTCGCGTTCATACTGCCAGGGCACGCTGTCTTCTGCGCCCAATGCCACGCGGCTGATTTCCCTGCGCGGCGGGCATCCCGTAAAGCCCGTGAGATAAATCCCCGAGGCATTGACCCCATCTGCCGAGCGGAATATCGCGCCCACATTGAACAGGGAGCGCACATTTTCCACGATGGCGTATATGGGATACGCAGCGGGTTTGGAAATCAAATTCATCAGATCGCGTTTTAAGACTTTTTTGCATCGGCAGATTTTTCTTTTACAGGTGGAGCCTGAACATCTGCTGAACCATTGGATCCCGCCCCGCCATTGAGCCGAGTCCGCACGCGCTGAACAGTCTGTCCCAAACGCCCGCGCGTATTTCGCCCGGTTTCCGACCACAAAAACAGACCCAAGATGGCGAGCCCCCCTAGGGCAAGGCCCGTAATCAAACCGACTCGGAAATAATTCCGTTGCACTTCTCGTTTCCGCATGATATGCTTCCACATAACGCGCTCCTATTTGAAAAAGTAGTTGAGCATGTTGAAACCCAATATGCCACCCGCAATGAAAGACGCGACAAGGGTCGAAATGATCCAGCGAGCCTTTGTATCCACGCGATCAATCCGCCTTTCCAAAGCGTCGATACGCTTTTCTATGGCGTCAAATTGCTTATCTATGGCATCAAATTGCTTATCTATGGCATCAAACCGCTTATCTACGCTGGTTGCCAGCATTTTGATCTCCTCGCGGATAAATACCAGTTGGTCGAGAATCCGCTTGTCGGTTTCTTCAACCCTGGTTTGACGTTCCCGCAGTGCGAGTTGTTCGCTTTGCAGTTCGTCTTGTTTTGATTCTATCCGAGTGTTGGTTTTCTCGATGTCTTCAACCGATATCGCCATGTCCTGCTCCTTTCTCGATGGGGTTGGCGTCGTTTTGGGCTGCGCCCAAATAATTCCGTTGCACTTCTCGTTTCCGCATGATGCGCTTCCACATAACGCGCTCCTATTTGAAAAAGTAGTTGAGCATGTTGAAACCCAATATGCCACCTGCAATGAAAGACGCGACAAGGGTCGAAATGATCCAGCGAGCCTTTGTATCCACACGATCAATTCGCCTATCTATGGCGTCAAACCGCTTATCTACGCTGGTTGCCAGCATTTTGATCTCCTCGCGGATAAATACCAGTTGGTCGAGAATCCGCTTGTCGGTTTCTTCAACCCTGGTTTGACGTTCCCGCAGTGCGAGTTGTTCGCTTTGCAGTTCGTCTTGTTTTGATTCTATCCGAGCATCATTCCTTTCGAGTTCTTCTACTGCTATCGCCATGTCCTGCTCCTTTCTCGATGGGGTTGGCGTCGTTTGGGCTACGCCCGCGTTTTCTGTTGCGGACAATTTCACCGATACGCAATGGGAAGTCAAGCGGAAATGCGCGATGGAGAGATGCCGCCATCTAAAACAATTTGTCGTGCAAAAAATTCAAATCACCCTATTTTAGAGATATGCCCGACACCTGGATGCAAAAACTCGACCGCGCCATCGACGCGCGAAAACAAAAAATGGTGGAAGTCCGCCGCGACCTACACATGTACCCCGAACTCAGCGGTTGCGAGGTGGAGACCACGCGCTACCTGACCGATATGTTGCAACGGGCCGGCTGCGCTGTGCAACCGGGGCCGAATGGATGTGGCGCGATTGCCGACAACGCATCGGAAGGCCCGCGCTTGGGCCTGCGCGCTGATATCGACGCGCTACACATCCAAGACGTCAAGAAAGTGCCCTACCGCAGCCGGGTGCCGGGGGTGATGCACGCCTGTGGGCACGATGGGCATACCGCCACCGTGCTCGGCGCGGTTTGGGGCCTGTTGGATTGCGCGACCGCGTTGCCGTGGCCCGTGCATTGGCGCGCCATTTTTCAGCCCGCCGAAGAAACCAATCGCGGCGCGCTGGCCATGATCGCCTTTGGCGCGCTCCAAAACGTCTGCGGCCTGATCGGCCTGCATTTAGACCCCTCGCGGCCCTCGGGCACAGTGGGCATTCGGCAAGGCGTGCTCACCGCCAACTGCGTGGGCATGGAAATCGACATCCGCGGACGAGGCGGACATGCAGCGCGACCGAGCGAAACGCGAGACCCCATCGCAGCGGGCGTGCAGGTCATCACCGCGCTTTACCAAGCCCTGCCGCGCAACTTCGACGCGCACGACCCGGTTGTCATGTCTATCGGGCATATCGCAGCGGGCGAAAATCCCAATGTCATTCCCGACCACGCCATGCTGCGCGGCACCTTGCGAACCCTCAATGCCAAAGCGCAAACCCGCGCGATGGATCGCATTCTCAAAATTGCCCAGGGCGCGGGCAACATCACCGACACGCGCATTGACGTGCGGTTTTCCGTGGGGCCGCCATCGGTTGACAACGATCCCGCGCTGACCGATCTGATCCGCCAAAGCGCCACCGATGTATTGGGCGCAACGGGCGTTCAGGCCATCGCCGAACCGAGCATGGGCGGCGAGGATTTTGCCAATTATCTCGCGCATGTGCCCGGCGCCTTGTTTCGCTTGGGATGCGGGCCAACCGGGGGAAATGCCCCGCCATTGCACGCCCCGGACTTTGACCTCGATGAACGCGCCTTGACGATTGGCGCGAAAATTCTCGCGCGCAGCGTCATCCATTATTTTGACCCAGCACGCGACAACCAGGGAGATTCCCAATGACCCGACTCGATTTTAATCCCAGTGCCCAACCCACGGTTGGCGTGGAAATAGAACTGGCTTTGGTCGATGCCCAAACCATGGCCTTGTGCAGCAAAAACGCCGCGATTCTCAATCGCATTCCCCAAAAATACGCGGACAAAATCAAGCCCGAACTGATGCAGTGCTACGTCGAACTCAACACCGATGTCTGCGAAAGCCTCGCCGAGGTCGAAGCGGATCTCAAAGCCAAACTTCGGGTGTTGTCCAAAGCGGCGGCGGCGGAGAACACGCGACTCTACTGGTCGGGCACGCACCCGTTTTCCACATGGCGCGAACAAAAAATTACGCCCAACGAGCGATACATGGGTCTCGTCAACCTGCTTCAGGACACTGCCCGACAACTGGTGACTTTTGGACTCCACGTCCACGTGGGCGTCAACAGCGGCGACAAAGCCATTATGATCTGCGACCGCATTTTGCGTTATTTGCCCGTCTTATTGGCCCTGTCTTGCAACAGCCCGTTTTGGGAGGGCCGCGTTACGGGCTTGCACTCGTGGCGTTCAAAAATCATGGAGGGGCTGCCCACGGCCGGGTTGCCCCCCCTGATGCGGAACTGGAGCGAATACGTGTGGCTGATCAACCACCTCATCGACACTGGCTACATCGAATCCATCCGCGAGATCTGGTGGGACGTGCGCCCCCACCATGCGTTTGGCACGGTCGAGGTTCGCATTTGCGACATGCCCGGATCCCTCGGCGACACCTTGGGCTTGGTCGCATTGATTCAGTGTTTGGTCTGTACCCTGTCCGATCAGATCGACCAAGGCATCTACCAACACGACTGCCACCCCATGCTCATCCGGCAAAACAAGTGGCACGCGTCGCGCTACGGCATTGACGCACAACTCGTCGATTCCACATCTCACAACCTCAAATCCGTCCCGCAAATCGCCGAGGAACTCGTCGATGCCCTGCTTCCCACCGCCGACCACCTCAGTTGCGTCTCGTTCCTCAAGCGCGTTCTCGACATGGCCCATCGCCCCACCTGGGCGCAACGGCAAATGGACTTGCTCGACCGCACAGGCGACCCTGCCACAGTCGTCCGCCATCTGATCGCGGATGGCGGGGATTGGGCATCGCAGGCGAGGCGGGCCTAATTCGCGCCAACCCGCGCTATTTCCCTTCCCCACAAAAAACTCGCAGATATGCACACTTCGGGCCCGCTGAAATTTCTTTTCGCGAGCTCCGCGAGCAAATGATACCCCACACCTGCGCCGAGCATGAAGCGTTTTCCAATCGCAAAATCCACACCGCCGCCCAAATACGTTCCGAGGGTGGCTTGAACGTTGGCTTCTTGCACCACCGCACTTATCGAAACCTCGTTGCGGCTATGGGATAAAAAATACGGCCCCGCGCTTGCGGCGAGGTATGGACGAAAAGGGGATGGCGGCAACGGCCATTCGTATCGCACGCCAAAAAGCACGGGCATCACAACGACAGCACCTTGCGATATGCCCAGCCAGCCCACACCTTGTTCAACTTCTGCAACCAATCCGGCGAGTCGGACCGTCAGGGCCAGATTTTCTTTGCGTTGATAGCTGTAGGCGACAGACCACATCACATTTGCCACGCTTTGCCGCACCAATCCGCCTGTGTTCGCCTCGGAACTTCCGCTCGGATTCCAATATCCGCCGCACACTTCAAGCCGAGAGCGTTTCACACCGTGCGCGGCCCC
Source organism: Candidatus Latescibacterota bacterium (assembly GCA_965204745.1). Classification (GTDB taxonomy): domain Bacteria; phylum Latescibacterota; class UBA2968; order UBA2968; family UBA2968; genus VXRD01. The sequence goes on along the minus strand of OZ242010.1, from coordinate 3,955,762 downwards.
TGCCTCGCATTGCGGTGCGTCCATGACCAGAGTCAACAACCCCAACAACAATGCCCATTTACGCAACATCTCTTGCCTCCTGTTGAAGAATTGGGTTGAGAAAATAGAAGGTATTTTTTTAGACAGCGGTTTTGAAACTTTGTTTCAGAACTTCCCTTTATTTTTTTTCCACGGACTTTTGTTCGCAAAAAAATTCGGTTGCTTATTTCCGCTATCCTTCATAAATTTTGTGTCCTAATTTCCGCATCTTTTTTTTCACTCCACAGGTTACGAACTATGAGCACCTCTGACAACACCCCCCGCAGTGCTGCACCCGCAGGCGAAACATCCGTCGCGCCCCCTTCAGCTAGCGTTGACGCACTCGACAAACAATACGCCGCCGATGCACCGAGCGCGGAATTTGCCGCTTTGCTCGAAGAGAGCGACAGCCAGACTTATCGCACGGTCTCGCCCGGGGAAAAAATCACGGGCACGATCCGAGAAATCGGGACCTCTGTCGCGTTTATCGACTTTGGCGGTCGCAGCGAGGCATCGATGGACATCCAAAATTTGCGCGATAAATCGGGCGCGTTGAAATACAAGCCCGGCGACACCATCGAAGCCTTTGTCGCCAGCACGGATGGCGAAATCCGCTTGACCCATTCCTTGCGCGCCTCCAGCCGGCAGGTCTTGCGCCAAGCCCATCAAAACGACATGCCCATCGAGGGCAAAGTCACCGGTTTCAACGCCGGCGGCCTCGTGGTCAACATCGGCGGAGTGCGCGGATTTTGTCCCATGTCGCAAATCGACACCGCGTATTGCCACGACCCCGCTGCGTATGCCGGGCAAGTCCTCACGTTCAAAATTGTTGAACTGCGCGGGCGCAACAACGTGGTGGTTTCGCGCCGTGCGTACTTGCGAGAAGAACGCCGCAAAAAAGCCGATGAGGTGCGTCGCCAACTCTCGGCAGGCGAAGAGAGAACGGGCAAGATCGTGCGCCTCGAAAATTTCGGCGCGTTTGTCGATCTCGATGGCGTTGAGGGCCTGATTCACGTCTCGGAAATCAGCCACACCCGGGTGGCACATCCGCGAGACATCTTAAAAAAAGGCCAAGAGGTGCGCGTGAAAATTCTCAAGCTCAAAAACTTGGGAAAGAAAAACGAGCGCGTGTCGCTCTCGCTGAAAGCGCTGAAAAAAGACCCGTGGGACAAAGTTGCCGACCGGTACCACACCGGCAACGTCATCACGGGCAAGGTCGTTTCCATCCAAAATTTTGGCGCGTTTGTCGAAATCGAACCCGGGGTCGAAGGGCTGGTCCACATCTCGCAATTCGTTTCGGGCAAGCGCCTCGCAAACCCCAGCGAAGTCGTGGCCGTGGGCGACGAAATCAAGGCCATGATCCGCGAAATCAACCCGCGCAAAAAGCGCGTCTCGCTCTCGGTGCGCGCAGTTGAAGAAGCGGCGCGGCAAACCGCCGAAGCCGAAGACATGGCCGCGTTCAAGTCCAATCAACCGCAAGAAACCCAAAGCGACAATGCCATGGCCGAAGCCCTCCGCCGCGCGGGCCTCGCCTGATCGATTTCTCGCCATGCGTACAAACACCGAAGCCCTCCTCAAGGATGTTCAATTCCAACCCTTGCGCGCATCCGGGCCGGGCGGTCAACACCGCAACAAAGTGGAAACCGCCATCCGCGCAACCCACCTGCCCACGGGCATTACGGCCATCGCCACAGAACACCGCTCGCAATACCGCAACAAAAAACTCGCGCTCGCACGTTTGCAAACCCGCCTGAACAGCCGCAACAAACCGCGCAAACCGCGCATCAAAACCCGCCCGCGCCGATCCGCTATCGAAAAACGCCTGAATCAAAAAAGCCGCCACGCAAAAAAAAAGCGCAGGCGGCAAGGGGCGAAAGGCGCGAGAGGGGAGCCGTAAAAGGTGAGAAGGCCGCTCACCTCCACTCCCAAGCGGTTAGCTCAACAGCCATCCTTTATTCCATCCTGGTTCCATCGTCCGTAGGGACAGGCCCCCGTGCTTGTCCCATACCTCACGCTATCCGCGTCGCGCCGTTGACGGATGAACAGACGTAAATCTCAGGGGTCAGCCCGGTTTGTTGGGGATACGTTGCGTTTATCGCATCGGTCAGGGCTAGCACGGCGTCGCGTTTGACCACATTGACAATGCACCCGCCAAAACCCGCGCCCGTCATCCGCGCGCCGAACACCCCCGGCACGCGCAACGCGATTTCGACCAACAGGTCGAGTTCCCTCCCGCTTACCTCGTAATCGTCTCGCAAACTCTCGTGGGATGCGATCATCAATTGCCCAAAACCCGATAGGTCGCCCGCTTTGAGCAATGCAACGGCCCGCTGTGTGCGGTCGTTTTCCGCGATCACATGGCGGCATCGCTTCAAAACCGTTGCCGATAGCACGCCGCGATACATGTTGAGCATCTCCAGCGATACGTCGCGCAGTGCCCCTATCTTTGTCCCCATCGCCCGGGCGAGATGCGACACCCCGGTTTCACAGGCGGAGCGTCGCGCATTGTACGCGGAATCCGTCAACCCGCGCGTCACGGCCGAATTGCAAATCACAATGCGAACCCCGTCATCAAACAGGGGGACGAGCTCAAACGAGAGATCGCGGCAATCGAGAAACAATGCGTGATCGGCCCGCGCATTGGTAGAGACGAATTGGTCCATAATCCCGCAGTTGACGCCCACATAGCGATTTTCCGCACGCTGTCCCAACAGGGCCAAATCGGGTTTGCTGATCGCGATATCGTTCAACGAAGCGATTGCCGTACCCATCGCCATCTCGACAGCCGCCGAACTGCCCAACCCCGCGCCTACGGGCACATCGCCCACTATCGCCGCATCAAAACCGCCCAGCCGATGCCCGAGTTGCTGAAACTCGCGCACCACTCCTTTGGGATAATCCGCCCAATTCCCCTGTGCCTCTGCTGTGTCATCGACCCGAAACTCGACCATCTCATCGTACATCGCCGCGTAAATCCGCACGCGCTGATCGGTTCTCAACCGCGCCGCGACAACGACCCATCGGTCAATCGCCGCGGGAAACACAAAGCCCTCGTTGTAGTCCGTGTGTTCCCCAATCAAATTGACGCGCCCCGGTGCCTGCGCGAGCACATCCGCCCGCCCATCAAAAACCGATTCAAAAGCGCGTCGCGCGTGTGTGACGATAGAATGCAAAAGGTGATCCTTTGGAGTGATCAGTAGGTGTTTTGTTTTCAGGCGATGAGAGGGATAACACGGCTACCTTCTCCCCTCTTGTAGCTTTGGACGAGCACAGGGGCATCGCCCCTACGACGGGGATTGGGCGGGGCGGACTGACAACTGACAACTGACAACTGACAACTGACAACTGACAATGCGAATTAAGAGTTGAATCCATCGCGTACTTGTCTTTTCTTGAGGGCTCAGTCATTTCACCCTTAAAGGAAGGAGCACGCGATGGATTGGCAAGATAAACTCATTCACTTGTATGTCTATATTTGTCAGCAGTATGACCAAAAGCATCTGTGGTTTTATACGGAACGCATGAGCAATAACGATACGCCGACCTTCACAGATGAAGAAGTGCTGACGATCTATTTGTTTGGGATCATGCAACAGCACACGCAGATCAAGGCGATTTATACCTATACCAAGGATCATCTTTCCGACTGGTTTCCCCATCTGCCCACTTATGCAGGCTATATCCAGCGGTTGAACCGCTTGTGTGTGGTCTTCGCGCCATTGATTGAACAAATCCAAAAGGACAGTCCCGCAACCGATCTCTCTGAACACACCTACTTGGTGGATTCCATGCCGATTGTCATGGCACAATCGGCACGCAGCGGTCAGGCGTGTGTGGCCGAAGAACAACTGGCCAACAAAGGCCGCTGCGCTTCCAAAAAGATGTGGTATTACGGCACCAAACTGCACATTGTCGCACAAGACCGTGAGAACGGCCTCCCGAAAGCAGAGTACATCGGCTTGACAGGTGCAGCAGAGCATGACCTGACCGCTTTGCGACAAGTCTTACCCGTTTTGCGTGATGGACACCTCTACGGCGATAAAATCTACGCCGATCAGCCCTTAAAAGACACGCTTAGCAAACAGCAGAACCTGATCTTCGAGACGCCGGTGAAGCGCAAGAAGGGACAAGAAAGCCTGACCGAAGCCGAAAAAGACTATTCTCGGGCGGTTTCGAGCATACGACAGCCGATTGAGGCCTTGTTCAGTTGGATTGAACGAAAGACGAACATCTCGATGGCGTCTCGGGTACGATCCTGAACGAAAGACGAACATCTCGATGGCGTCTCGGGTACGATCCTATGAGGGCTTACTCGTTCATGTCTTTGGGCGATTGACCGCGGCTTGCTTCTTACTCGCTTTCTACTCTTAATTCGCATTGACAACTGACAACTGACAACTGACAACTGACAACTGACAACTGACAACTGACAACTGACAACTGACAACTTGAGGAACAGCGCGGTAGCCTTCTCCCCTCTTGCCTCTTGCCTCTCGCCTCTCCCCTCTTACTTCTTACTGTGCGTGACACCCTACGACGCAAACACCTGTTCAATCACCTCCTCGATAGGCGGGTCTTGAACGGTGAGGTCGATGATGGGGAGGTCCGCGAGCAGTTTTCCGGTGACCTCGGCGGTTTTTGTTTTGGGCACGCGAAGGGTGACGCGACTGCCTTCGGCGGTGACGATGTCGCCGTAGGCTGAGAGGTCTGCGCGGTCCGTTTCCAGATCGACGACAATGGTTTTGTGCGGTGAAAAGCGTTCTACGAGCGCGTTGAGGTCCCCGTCAAAGAGGATGTCCCCGCGGTGAATGACGATGACCCGTTTGCACAGGGCTTCCACGTCGGCCATGTAGTGCGAGGTGAGCAAGACGGTCGCGCTGTGATGGCGGTTGTATTCCCCGATAAAAGCGCGGATGCGGCGTTGCATGGCGACGTCGAGGCCAATGGTGGGTTCGTCGAGGAAGAGGACTTGCGGGCGGTGGAGCAAGGCCGCGGCGATTTCGCATTTCATGCGTTCGCCCAAGGACAGGTTGCGGACGGGTTTGGCGAGCAGGTCATTCAGGTCGAGCAGGGCGTTGAGTTCGCCGAGGGTTTGGTCGTAGTCGCGGCGGGAGATGCGGTAAATGGCGCGGTTGCGTTCAAACGAGTCGGCGACGGGGATGTCCCACATGAGTTGGTTGCGCTGGCCCATGACCAAAGTGATGCGGCTGAGAAAGTCTTTGTGGCGTGCGTGCGGGGTGTGCCCCAAGACAGAGAGGGTGCCCGAGGTTGGATGCAACAGGCCCGAGAGCATTTTGAGGGTGGTGGTTTTGCCCGCGCCATTGGGGCCTAAGAAGCCGACGATCTCCCCCGGCGCGACGTCAAAGGAGATGCTTTTGACGGCTTGGATGTCGTGCGTGGTGCGCGAGACCAGGCTTTTGATGGCCGCGCCCAATCCGGATTTCCGCTCGGGAACGCGATATGTTTTTCGGAGGTTTTGGACCGTGATTTCAGGTGTGGTGGACATTGTAATTTAAGACGACTTCTAAATGTGAATCGCCTCTTGCGCGACGTTGAGCGCGGCTTCTTTGAGGGTTTCGGCAAGCGTGGGGTGCGCGTGCATGGTGCGGGCGATATCCTCTGCGCTAGCGGAAAATTCCATTGCGAGCACGCCTTCGGCGAGCATATCCGAGGCGTGGGCCGCCAAGATGTGGACGCCCAAAACGCGATCCGTTTTCTCGTGCGCGATGATCTTCACCAGGCCATCTGTGGCGTCTAAGGCATGGGCGCGACCATTGGCAATCAGGGGAAATTTGCCCACCTTGTAGGGCATCCCCCGCTCTTTGACCTGTTCTTCGGTGAGGCCGACCGATGCGAGTTCCGGATGCGTGTACACCACATTGGGGATTGCGTGGTAATTCACATGCCCGGCTTTGTCGGCCATGCGTTCTACCGCTGCAATCCCCTCTTCTTCTGCCTTGTGCGCCAGCATCGGACCGGGGATTACATCGCCGATGGCATAGACGCCGGGCACATTGGTCTCAAATTTTTCATCGACCAAAATGCGGCCCTTATCGTCCATTGCCAAGCCCACCTCTTCGGCCCCAAGCCCCTCGGTATTGGGCTTTCGCCCCACGGCGACCAGCAATTTATCACACGTTTCAAAAGTCGTCTCCTCGCCTTGCACAAGGGTTGCGGTCACGTTGCTATCGCAAACCTCGGCCGCTTCGGCCCGCGTTTCAAACGCGAATGTCAACCCCTGTTTTTCCAACAGCTTTTGCAGGGCGCGGCACAGTTCTCGGTCCATTGTCGGCGCGATCCCGTCGAGAAATTCGACCACATGCACCTCGGCCCCCAAGCGACGCCACACGGACCCCAACTCGAGGCCGATTGCGCCCGCGCCGATGACGATCATCCGCTCGGGCACTGCGTCCAGTGCCAAAGCCTCGGTGGAACTGATCACGCACTCGCCATCGTAGGGCAAATTGGGCAATTCGATCTCGGAACTGCCCGTGGCGATCAAAATGCGCGTTGCCGAATACATCTCCCCTTCGACATCGACCTCGCCGTCGCCCATCAACCGCGCCGTGCCCGGGATATGCGTCACATTGTGCTTGCGAAACAGGCCGCGGATCCCGGCCGCCATTTTCCGAACGATATCGGACTTGCGCTTCATCATGCCCGCCAAATCGAGTGTAATACCCTCGACCATGACGCCGTGAACACCCAACGCGGTCTGTGCGCGGTGAAACAATTCGCTCGATTCCAGCAGGGCCTTACTCGGAATACAACCCACATTGAGGCAGGTGCCGCCCAGTGCGCGTTTTTCAACGCACGCCACGCGCATGCCCAGTTGCGCCGCGCGAATCGCAGCGACATACCCCCCCGGCCCTGCGCCGATAACGATGAGATCAAATGTAGAGTTTGTCATGGTTATACCCATTCAATTTCAAGTTGTCCGTATCCTACAAGTCATCAAAGCGGCTTTTCTTCTGCGCTCAAAGTATTATACCACAAACTTTCTGTAAAGCGCAAATGTCACTCTACTCGTTTGGTGCCTCGGTGTGAGCGTTTAAGGTGACTCAGGCCATCCAGTTCAACATCCGCCATATCGGGGCTTGTGAAATACAGTGCATTGCTGACCGCCTTTGGAAACTGCGGCCGTCTGTGAACTGGCCTGAAAAACGGTCGGTTGTACCCCGTGCCATCTATTCACGCTTTTGTCGTGTATTTTGAAGGGCTTGTATTTTCGCGCTGATTTTGGGATCGGCGCCTTTGTATTTCAGGACATTGCGATAGGCGCCAATTGCTTTCAAAATGAGATTGCTGTGTTCATAGGCCACAGCGAGATACCAATGAGCTTCGTGATCTGTGGGCCTGTATTGAAGCACCTTTTCAAATGCCTCAATTGCAGATTCAAATTGCAATTGTTTGAGCGAGAGAACGCCTATGTTAAAATAGATGTCTGCAAATTCTGGCGTGTGAGTCGAAAGTTTGTGATAGGTAGCCAATGCTTTATCGTATTGATTGAGGGCAATATACACCTGGCCCAAATGGCGATACGCCTCGGCGTATCTGGGGTTAAGGACGAGAGACCGCTCGAGATGTTCTCGGGCTTTTTCGTATTCTTTTAATTGCAAATAAACAAAACCTATTTTGGTATGTAAAAACGGCTCCTTTGGGGCGTGGTGGAGGGCATTTTTGTAAGCCTCACATGCGCCTGGATAATTTTTTTCTCTGATGTATTTCCACCCTAATATTGAGTATCGACTGGCAGGGTGGATGAAGAATGGATCGGTGTCATAACTGCTGTCCGCGCGGATGACGTAAAAAAGAGGCACTCGGTCTCTCTTGACTATGTGAAAGATCTCTCCGGGAACCAACTTGTGGTGGTTTTCGCGGGTCGTGCTCAAATACACATCGATGTGTTCTGGCACGGGGTTGAACACATATCGCGCTTTATCGAGCATGTATTGTGCATTTTTGCTTTCCGCGCCAACGCGAAGTTTAGAGCGACCTTTCGCAAGCATGGCGTAGTGCTTATCTAGCCAAGCAATGCCCTGTTTATAGGTATTTTCCCAATAGTCGGTGTCATATTTTTGCGCCGCCTTGAACAGACCGCCGGCATAAATTCGATTGAAATACACATACTCATTGGGATGTAGGCGAATCATGTCGTAGAGCGTGAGGCCAGCGAGCAAAACGGGTATGATCCAGACGATGCGGACGCGCTGGAGAAGGTGTCGGAATGTGCGTTCTAAACCCCCCGCGCATAAGACTGCCAGCGGCGGCAAAATAAATAAGAAATGGCGAAAACCAGCGTAAAGTGGGGCGCGGATCGCGATAACGTAAGCAAGTGGAAATACAACGGCAAAGGCGATGAGTGCCCATTGCAAATGGCGATGTGATAGCGTGCGTTTTTTGAAATGACAAACGAGATAGTACAGGCCCGCGACGAGACAGATCATATGGAGTTCGGGCAGGACCATCGCCAGCCATTGCAAAGCGTAATTTCGCGGAACATCGACACTTAGTACGATTTGTCCATCAAAAAATGTGGTGTTGTGATGCGTAAAATGGGAAAAATAACGCAACGCATAAAATGGATAGGTAAAGGGCTCTTGCTGTGCGCGAGGCCAAACCGCGAGCATGACAACCCAGGCTATGGCGATGACGCAACCCAGTTGAATCGCATACATTTTGAGATGCGCGATTTTGTTGCGCGTTGTCAGTAAAAAAACATAAGCCAGTGTCCAAAATAAACCGAGATAGGCAAAAAGGATTAATCCACCAACGCGCGTGCCCAACGCCGTCCCTATGCCCAACCCCGTGAAGATGATTCTTTTCCACGAGAGATGAGGGATTTCGCCCAAACCGCGTATTAGGTGATAGAGACTCCACGCATAACATATCGCAAAAGGGATATCTTTGGGATTATTAAAAGCGTGCCCGTAATAACGGGGCATGAGCAAAAGGAGAACCGCTGCGAGCAACCCCGTGGATGATGTGCCCAGGGCTGTGCCGATTTTGTAAACGATTACAACGCCTAGTAGCCCTACGACTGCGTTGGCGAGGTGGTGCGCGTCATAAATGTCAAAGGGAAGGAGTTGAGATGTACTGTAAGCGACGAGGTTAAACAAGACGCCATAGAGTTCAAGGGCTTTATCTTTCTCAAAAAGGTCTGTGATATTACCCTCACCAAAGTACCAGTCAAATATGGCCTGTCCATAAGCCACTTGAGGGGGTTCATCGACGGTGATGCCATACTGGCGAAACGTACTCAAGATGAGGACGCCATAGAGCGCGATCAAAGCGTAGAAAAGCGTTTTATACCTGTCTTGCGGCATTCCGTCTGCAAAAGGTGAGAAGTGAGAGGCAAGACGTGAGAAGGCACCCTCTCCCCTCTTGCCTTTCGCCTCTCCCCTCTTGCCTCTTGCCTCTCCCCTTTTGCCTTTCGCCTTTCGCCTCTTGCCTTTCGTCTCTTGCCTCTTCCCTCTCTTAGCCTTCATACCTACACCTCCAACATCATGCGTGCGGGGTCTTCGAGCAGGTTTTTGACGCGCACGAGGAATGTGACCGAAGTTTGGCCGTCGATGATGCGGTGGTCATAGGTCAAGGCGAGATACATCATGGGGCGGATGACCACCTCATCGCCCACGGCAATGGGCCGGTTTTGAATGGCGTGCATGCCCAAAATGCCGGTCTGCGGTGGCGTGAGAATGGGGGTTGACAACAGGGACCCAAACACGCCGCCATTGGTAATTGTAAAGGTGCCTCCGCTCAACTCGTTCAGGCCGAGTTTGCCCTCGCGTGCGGACAGGGCCACGCGCTTGATCTCGGATTCGATGGTCGCAAAAGACATGCGCTCTGCGGATTTCAAAACCGGGACCACGACGCCGCGATCCGTGCCCACGGCAATGCCCATGTTGACGTAATCGCGATAGACGATATCGGAACCATCTATACTGGCGTTCACGTCGGGAAAATCCCCCAGGGCAATGACGCAGGCGCGCACGAAAAAGGACATCAAGCCCAGGGACACGCCGTGGACCTCTGCAAAAGGCTCTTTGTATTTGCCGCGCAACTCAAAAATACCGCTCATATCGACCTCGTTAAACGTGGTCAACATGGCCGCGGTCTGCTGTGCCGAGACCAGACGCTGGGCAATGCGCGTGCGAAGTTGGCTCATTGGCTCGCGCCGTTCACCGGCGGCTGGTGGTGCCGCTGGTTCGGGTTCGATTTGGGGTTCCGGTTCCGGCGTTGCCGAATCGAGATGGGCGAGCACATCTCCTTTGGTCAATCGCCCATCTTTGCCGGTGCCGGCGATGGTCGTGGGGTCGAGATTGTGTTCTGTCACCAGGCGGCGCACGGCCGGGCTTAGGGCATCTGTGGGCGCGGTTGCGACAGGGGCCGCGGCCTCAGCCACGGGCGGGCGCGATTCTCGACTGACCGTTGGCGCGCCGTCTTCTGCAATCGTGGCGATGGCCTCGCCGATTTCGATGGTGTCGCCATCGGCCCTCAAGGTGTGCAACACGCCAGATGATGGCGCGGGCAATTCCACATCGGCTTTATCCGTTTCGATAACCGCAATGGGTTCATCCACGGCGACAGCCTCGCCATCCAATTTCAACCACTCGACCAAAATGGCGCTGGTGACAGACTCGCCCAATTCGGGCAAAACCACGTCGACGGGCATGCGTGCCTCCTTAAAGTTACTCCGCCCCGTCCGGGGAAACGGGGGGTTGGGTTAGAAATCCAATGTCGTTTCCACGATCTCGCGCTGTTCGGCCAGATGCACGGATTGAATGCCCGTAGCCGTTGCAGCGGTGGGCTTGCGCCCGATGTAATGCACGGGCTTTTTGTCGGCGAGCGCGCGGCGGATTTTTGGCTCCATAAAATCCCAACTGCCCATGTTTTGCGGCTCTTCTTGTCCCCAGAAAATGTCCGCATCCGGGTATTTGTCGAGAATCGCGCCCACGCTATCCCACGGGAACGGATAGTGTTCTTCGATCCGCACCAGCGCGAGCCGATCCTCGCCCTTTTGATCGCGCCCCTCTTTGAGGTCGAAAAAGACCTTGCCCGTGCAAAACACGACGCGCTCGACCCGGCTGGGATCCGGCTGTGCGGGGTCGTCCAAAACCGGGTAAAACGCGCCGGAAGCCAAATCGTCGGGCGCGGAGGTCGATTCTTTGTGCCGCAACAAACTCTTGGGCATCATCAAAATCAGGGGCTTGCGAAACTCGCGGAGCATCTGCCGGCGCAACAGATGGAAATACTGCGCGGGCAAGGTGGGACAGCCCACCTGCATGTTGTCTTCGGCGCATAGGGCTTGAAACCGCTCTAAGCGCGCGCTCGAATGCTCGGGGCCTTGGCCTTCAAACCCGTGTGGCAACAGCATCACCAAGCCGCTCATCTTTTCCCACTTGGCCTCGGAACTGGAAATGAACTGATCGATGATGGCCTGCGCGCCATTGACAAAATCGCCAAACTGCGCTTCCCAAATCGTCAATTTGTTGGGGTTGGCATAGCTCACGCCAAACTCAAAACCGAGCACCGCGAGTTCGGACAACATGGTATTGTACACCCTGAACCCGGCTTGATCGTCCGACAGGTGATTCAGCGGGGAATAGAGCGCGCCGGTTTTGACGTCGTGCCACACGGCTTGCCGATGGCTAAACGTGCCGCGCTGCGAATCCTGCCCGGCCAAGCGCACCGAGTAGCCCTCGACCAACAAGCTGCCAAACGCGAGCATCTCGGCGCACCCCCAGTCCATGGGCGCGTTGCCGTTGACCATCTGCATGCGGTAATCGAATTGGCGCGCCAATTTGCGGTAGAGGTGAAACCCCTCGGGCACGGCGGTCGCCTTTTGGGCGATGTCGATCAAGCGCGCTGCGGGCACGGCGGTTTTCGCGGTGCGGTCTGTCCCCGCCTTGCCATATCCCTGCCACGCGCCGCCAAATGAGGGCCCGCGCGGTTGTTCAATCGTCTGCGTCTTGGCCGCGACCAAGCCGGCGTCGAGTTTTTCCCGCACCGCGCGTTTCATGGCCGCGACGTCGTCTTCCGTGGCGATGTTTTGCTCGATGAGGCGGTTGGCGTACAGATCGACGACCGTCGGATGCGCCGCGATTTCAGCGTATTGCAAAGGTTGGGTAAAAGCGGGATCGTCGGATTCATTGTGCCCGTACCTGCGGTAACACCACAGGTCGATGATCACGTCGTTTTTCACAGCTTGGCGATAGGCCATGGCCAAGCGCGCCGCGTGGACCACGGCTTCGGGGTCGTCGCCATTGACGTGAAAAATCGGCATTTTGACGATTTTGGCGACGTCTGTTGGATACGACGTAAACCGGGATTCGCGGGGCAGGGCCGTGAACCCGATTTGGTTGTTGACCACAATGTGGATCGTGCCCCCGTTGTCGTAGCCATCCAAGTGGGACAGGCAGATCGTTTCCGGGACGATGCCCTGCCCGGCAAAGGCGGCGTCGCCGTGGATGATCAAGGGGACGATGTGCTCGTGTTGTATGTCGCCTTTGGTCTCTTGCTTGGTGCAGACGATGCCCTCGATCACCGGGTTGACCAACTCGAGGTGGCTCGGGTTGGGCGTCAATCCCAAATGCACTTCGCGGCCATCGCGCGTGATGTATTCATGGGCGTATCCCATGTGGTATTTCACGTCGCCGGATCCCTCGCTGCGGTCCATCACAACGCCCTCGAACTCGCTGAAAATTTCCGCGTAGGGCTTGTGCATCACATGCGTGAGCACGTTGAGCCTGCCGCGATGCGCCATCCCCATCACAATTTCTTCGACATTGAGCGCGGCGCCGGTTTCGATGATCGCGTGCAACATGGGCAAGAGGGCCTCGCCGCCTTCGATAGAGAACCGCTTTCGCCCGATGTACTTGGTGTGCAAAAATTGCTCAAACTCCCGCGCTTCAATGAGTTGCCCCAAGAGGTCGCGGCATTGCTCCGCGCTGAATTTTGGCCGGTTGAGAATCGGCTCCATGCGCTGTTCTAGCCACTCGTGTTGGCTCTTGTAGGGGATCTCGGTGTATTCCACGGCCACGGACCCGCAATAGGTTTGCCCGAGCTTGGCGACGAGGTCGCGCAACGTGCCATCCGTGGGGCCATTGAAGCCGCCATTGCCGACAATTTGATCCAAATCGTCTTCTGTAAAGCCGTATTCAGCCAATTCCAACAGGGGATAGGGCGGCCGCGTATAACTCATCGGCGCGATATCGGCGATCATGTGCCCCCAGGCGCGATAGGCATTGACCAAGGCCATCGCGCCTTGTTGCCGCGTCATATCCGTGCGCGTGTATTCCTCCAATGTGTCATACGCATCGAGAAAGGCGATTGCCTCGCGCTCACCCGCGCTTTCGGCCTGCTCAGGCGCGCTTTGGATCACCGGTTCATCCGCGCCCTCGCGCCGCGCTCCCAACTCGAATCCCGCAAAAAATGCCTGCCATTGCCCATCGACCAAATTGGGATCGGCTCTGAACTTTTCGTACATGGCGTCGATGTAATCGGCATTTGCAGTTGTCGCAATATCGAATGACATAAGTATCCTCCATCACTTGAGAATTTCTACTCCCCGTAGTGACGTTCTCCCCTTGCTGAATCAGAGGGTGGCTCTCTAATGGCAAAACCCGTTCAGCGGAGTGACGGCAGGCGGGAGACTTTTCCTCTGCCCGCTTACTTTCATCAGTAATATAATACGGAATGCGCTGGATTTCAAGGGCGAGGTTGAGCATCGACGGGTGTTTGAAGGGCTATTTTTTTAGGCATACAGCTCGTTTTTGTGTATAATAAAAGCCTTTTAACCGCTCGTTTTGCCGACCGCTAACCACTGACCACTCATCGGAGCGCGCGATGTTCGATTTGCATCTCTTAAAGAAATTGCCGGGCGAGACTGTTTGGCGCGAGGTGGCGAGTCCGTTGGGGGCGTTGACCGTGTTGGCGTCAGATGCGGGCATCCGGGCGATTGCGTTTGCGGGTGAACAGACCGAGCGGGCGAAGATGGCGTTGCCTCGGGCGAGGGCGCACGCGGTCCTTGACGAGGCGGTGCAACAACTGACGATGTATTTTGACGGGACGTCGAGACGTTTTGATTTGCCATTGGAGTTGCACGGCACGGATTTTCAGCAGCGCGTGTGGGCGTTGGTGCGGGAAATCCCCTTTGGGCAAACGCGCGCGTACGGAGACATCGCCCGCGCCTTGGGCAATGTGGGCGCGTCACAAGCGGTGGGCGCGGCCAATGGCAAGAATCCCATAGCTATCGCAGTGCCGTGCCATCGCGTGGTTGGCGCGTCCGGCAGTCTGACGGGATACGCCGGGGGATTGGACAAGAAAGCGTTTTTGCTGAGGCACGAAGGCGTGATTATGACGTAGCGCTCAATACGACGTTCTCCTAATGATCTCGGACCAGCACAACAAATATCACATTGATGAGCGGTAGGGCGGAGGCGGGGACTGACAACTGACAACTGACAACTGACAACTTGGGGTTGTGGGCCACGGTCTTCTCCCCTCTCGCATCTCGCGTTTCACACATCACCTTTAACCTACGAGGAACACCTTATGGGCATTCTCATTGACAGCGACACCCGCGTGATCGTCCAGACATTTTCCAGCAGCAGGGCAATGGGGGGCGAGGCGCGGTTTCATCTGCAACAAATGATGGAATACGGCACTCAGGTCGTCGGCGTGGTCAACGCGGGCAAGGGCGGCGAAAGCGCGGATGGGGTGCCGGTGTTTGACACGGTCTCCGAAGCGATAGCACAAACCGGTGCCACGGCATCGGCCAATTTCGTTCCCGCGCCCTTTGCTGCGGACACCATTATGGAGGCCGCCGATGCGGGCCTGCCTTTGGTCGTGTGCATTTCCGAGCACATCCCGGTTTTGGACATGCTCAAAGTCAAACACTACTTGGCGGATAAACCCACGCGCTTGATCGGCCCAAATTGTCCGGGGCTGATTTCCCCGGGCAAGTGCAAAATCGGTATTATGCCCGGCGCGATTCACCGCGAGGGGCGCATCGGCGTGATTTCGCGCAGCGGCACGCTCACGTACGAGGCGGTCTCGCAACTCACCGATGCCGGGTTTGGGCAATCGTCCTGCGTGGGCATTGGCGGAGATCCGATCATCGGCACGACCTTCACGGACTGCCTCATGCTCTTTCGGGACGACACGGACACGGACGCCGTGATCATGATCGGGGAAATCGGGGGCACTGCGGAAGAGGAAGCCGCCGCGTACGTCAAAGCCCATTTCGACAAGCCCGTGGTCAGTTTTATCGCGGGCCAAACCGCGCCCCCCGGCCGGCGCATGGGACACGCAGGCGCGATCATCTCGGGCGGACAAGGCTCTGCCGCTGATAAAATGGCGGCCCTCCGAGATGCGGGCATCCACGTCTGCGAAAGCCCCGCGGAAATGGGGGCTACGATGCAGGCGGTGATAGACGAGATGAGCGTTTAGCCACAGAACGCACAAAGCGGGGTGGAGACGGGAACGCACACGGCGGATGGGCGGAGCGGTGGTGCCGCACACAGCGGGGTAGAGACGGGACGGGCACGCACGGGGATAGGTGGGGAGGAGGTCAGACAACGAGAACCCCGGTATCGTCTTTTGACGACGCCGGGGTTTTGGTTTTATGTGTCGATAATGCGTCCGCTGTTATTCCAAAATCGCTTCGAGATAGCGTTTTGCAGACAGGATGCCCGCTGCGTTTTTTTCTGCACTGCCGCTGTAGCGGTGGTCTTCTAATTCAATGGACAGGGGGCCGTCATAGCCGATTTCTTCCAGACGCGCCACCACCCATTTCCAATCCACCACGCCCCAGCCGGGAATGCAATACCGCCACCAACCTTCGCCGTGCCCGTAGCGTTGTCCAAACGATTGGCCCAGGTACCCAAACTCGTAAAGCCCATCTGCCAAGCGTTCGGTATCTTTGGCATGCACATGCCGCACCCGGTCGCCAAACTCGATCAGCACGCGCTTGTAATCCACGCCAATGCGCGCAAAGTGCGATGGATCGTAACATATTCCCAAATTGGGAGACGGCACAGCCTTGAACACCGCGCGCAGGGTTTCGGGCGTACACCCCAAATTCGGATACGCGGGCGGTGGCCCAGGCCAGGGTTCAATGGCGAGAAAAACCTCGCACGCCTCTGCTTCTGCCACGATCTCGGGATAGCTCTGTTCGAACACCTCAAACGTCTCGGCGCGCTTCTGCAACCGGTCATCGGGCGAGAGACACAGAAAAATCACGCCAGAGCCGTGCTCGGCAACTGCGCGGACGCGTTGCTTCATCGCGCCCACGGCTTTGTTTCGCACGCGATCATCTTTGCTCAACACACCGCCTCCTGCGCCCCAATCCACGCTGCCAATACCGATTTTCGCACGGTCGCACCACGCGCGAATTTCAGCATCGACTTCGGGCAGATCAATCGACGCCAAACCATTGTCTGCGGCCCATTGAATAATACCTTCCAATCCCATTTCCCGACCCATCGGCGGGATTCGCATGCCCACATGCATGTGTTACCTCCTGTGAAAATAGCGGTTAGCGGTCAGCGAATATAAACATGCAACGTGTAGCGTGCAACCACGGACCTATCCCCGCGTGGTATAAGAACGCAGATGCCTTGTCTTTTATCGGTGTTCATCAGGGGTTGCCTTTCGCCTCTCCCGTCTTACCTCTCCCATCTTACCTCTCCCATCTTACCTCTCCCGTCTTACCTCTCCCGTCTTACCTCTTACCGAAGGGCGGTTGGGCGGGGCGGACTGATTCAACTGAACAACAATTTCAAATAAAACAACGGATTTGTGAGGTGTTTTTTGGGGACGGCGTTAGCCATCATGCCGCAGATGAGATCGCGGACCGTGGCGTTGTGTGAGGCTTTGTGGATGGTGAAATTGAGTAGGGGGCGCCATTGGCCCAGTTTCTGCATCCGCGTGCTCGTCGCCAATTCGTCGCCTATCGCATCCCACAAGCGGTCTTCGTATCGCTTCAAAAAAGCCGCTGAATGATCCCTGGCTATAAGTGCTTCTTTCACCACTTCGACGGCAAAGCGTGCCGAATACAGGGCGTTGCCAATGCCCTCGCCGGTGAAGGGGTCGATCAAGCCCGCGGCATCGCCCAAGAGCAACACGCCATCGCCATAACTTTTGCGGCGCGTACTGCCCACGGGCAAATTCCAGCCCACTGGGTCTTCGAGTGGTCGCGCGTCTTTGAACCGATGGGCATAAGGCGGGCGGTGAATCACCGCGTTTAATGCGGCTTTCAAATTCACGTTCCGTTTCTTCAGCGCGTCGTGGCGCATGCCAATGCCCACATTTGCCGTTCCATTTTCCAGCGGAAAAATCCAGAAGTAGCCGGGCAAGACTTCATCGACAAAGTGCAACTCGATCTGGTCGCTCAGCCCCGCCACATTTTCGTAATAACGCCGAATTGCCACCACCCAATGCGCGGATGCGTGCGCGTATAGGCCCGCCTTGCGCGCCACTATCGAATTGAATCCATCGGCCCCCAATACCACGCGCGCCCGTATCTCGCGTTCCACGCCATCCACCACCCCGCGCACCCCCACCACTTGTCCGCGTTCAAACAGCAGGGCTTTGACCGCGAATCCCTCGTAACACGCATCGACGATTTTTCGCGCTTTTTCAAACAAGAAGTGATCCAGCACGGCGCGCCGAATCACAAAGCCTTCCATTGGCAAAATTTTGCCGGTTGCGCGATCTCGGTGGTCATACCCGCGCAAATCCACCCGCGCAACCGCATGATCAGGGCTACCAAACACCACTTTCCGAATCGCCGCGCCCGGCAATCGCGCTATGTCATCGAGCAAATCGAGTTCGTGCAAGATCGACACCACTTTGCCCGATAGCGCGTCCCCACAGATTTTGTCCCGCGGAAACCGCGCCTTATCCACCAAGCAGACCCGCAATCCCGTGCGATGGGCATACAGCGCCGCAGTCGCCCCCGCAGGCCCTGCACCCACGATGATCAGATCGTATTTGTCCGTTTCAAACATCCTCGCTCCATCTTGTATCTTCGACCGAGCACGGGGGCATCCTACACCCCAAAAAGTGAGAAGGTAGAGGCAAGACGTGAGAAGGCCACCCAACCACCCGTGCGATCCCTTCCGCTACCTTGCCCCGCCATGTGCGTCCCCATCCCCGCTCGCCTTTCGTCAACTTGACGATGGCCCTCTTGCGTTTCGCTTTTCGCCTCTTGCGTCTTGCCTCTCCCCTCTTGCCTCTTACCTCTTGCCTCTTGCGTCTTGCCTCTCCCCTCTTGCGTCTTACCTCTCCCCTCTTGCGTCTTGCCTCTCCCCTCTTGCGTCTCGCGTCTTACCTACTCTCAGATGTATCACCTACTTTGACTGCGCGTTGAGAAAAATTTCTGCCTCCCACACTCTAACTCCATCATTGTTGAACTGACCCGTTTCAATACGGGCGATGTCGTAGGGCGGAAGCGCGATGCTCGCCAAGCATTTGTCATCGAACCGCAAGCCGTAGGAAGAAAAATCAAAGTCGATGTTTTTATACCTCCACCGATAGTGCAGGGAGGATGGTTCCTTCTTGGTCGGAAAGATGTGCAAGAAGAATTTGGTTTTCACGTCCGCATCAGAACAGGGCGTTTTGACGTAATGCAACACGCGCTCGTCGCGATACACATCAAAGGTTGACCGCGCCACCACCTCGCCAGATACTACCCGTTGATATGCCTGCCGATGCGCTTTGAGCATCCCGGGATCATCAGCGCGTTCTTTGCTTTGGCCGGGGGAAAGTGGTCCGGTTTCAATCCGGGCGATGTCGTAGTGTGGAAGCGCGATGCTCGCCAAGCATTTGTCATCGAACCGCAGACCTCGCGTATCAAAAGAAAAGCCGTCGTTGTCATACCCCCACCGCCAGCGCTGAGAGCGGAACGTGGAAAATGGGTACAGGCGGATAGCCAAGTTGTCATACCCCCACCGCCAGCGATGAGGGGGCAGTTCCTGCGTGTCTGTCGGAAAGATGTGCAAGAAGAATTCGGTCTGCATGTCCGCGTCAGAACAGGGACTTTTGACGTAATGCAACACACGCTCGTCGCGGTACACATCGAAGGTCGAGCGCGCCACCACCTCGCCAGACACGACCCGTTGATATACCTGCCGATACTCCTCGAGCAATTTCTTGGAGTCATAGAGGAATATCCGCTCGTTTTTCGGCGTGAGCAACGCGTCTGTCTCCAGGCGATCAAACATCACTGTGAAGCCCTCTGCGGTGAGAGCATGAGAGTGAATAATTCTCCGGTTCAGATAGTATCCTATCCGATTTGTCTCGATGTAGGAGTTGGACAAGAAAAAAAAAATAAAAATGGGGTCGTTTTCTGTCGTTAACCGGCGGATGGCTGTCGCGTCTGCTAGCTCAGCCTTTTGGCGTTGCGTCGCATCGGGGGCATAGAAATGGCTCATCTGAAAACTGGAAAGGACAAAGACGATCAGGGCAACACCCGCAAAGCCGACCGTCAAAGGCGGGGCCTTGAAGCGTCGGGATAGACACAGCAGAATAAGCGAGAAGAAGACCAGAGGCAGGCCGATGTAAAACACGCTCTCGAAGTCATGGGAAATCAATTTAACGGTATGGCGCATGGGCAATGCCCAACAGAAGCCAAACAGAACCAAGGTCGCCCAAAGGATTCTCGGGCGCGTGAAATACACCCCCACCAGACACGCAATAGACACCCCAATGCCCACACCAACGGACAAGGGCACATAAAACTCCGGGGGAAGTGCATCGAGGCAGGACAGGATGAAATACGGCATGCACACCAAATCAATACGAAAGAATTGTTCTATCAGGAAGAAATCCCAACTCAAGGGGTACTTGTTATATATATTCGGACCTATTCCCGTGCGATATATCATAGACCGGAAAGACGGTAATTCCGTCAGTGCTTTTTCACCTTTCAGCGCGACGTATTCATTGACAAAATTAAAGGTCAACAAGGACAGCCCAACGAGCAATGCGACAATGCCGAGCAACACATAGCGACTGCGAAGCAGGCGGGAGCACTTCAGCCTGAAAGGGACTGAACGCATGTGGAGGCATTCTCGCACCACTCCGAGCGCGATAAAGGGCAACAGCAACGCGTACACATGCCAGCCCAAAAACAGCGCGATGCACGTCTTGACCAGCAGTTGCCGAAAACGACCCTCTCCGAAGAAAATGACCATCCCGTGAAAGGTCAGCATCACCCCGAGCAGGTCGATCCCCGTTTCATTGAACACCATATCGCTGTAAAACAAGCAATAGAACGATGAGAACGCCAAGAGCGTCGCGGTTGTGGCGATCCAGGGATGATGTGTCAGCCGGCAAAGGCAGAGATACGCCAGCAGCGCTGTGGCAACAAAGCACAGCAACATCAGGGTCCTTGCCGCATAGAGTTGGGTTGCCAAGTCATCGCCAAAGGGCAGGATAGCCAGCGCGATGAGCACATACCCACCTATGGGAAAGCGATTATGCGGTTCGTAAGAAACCGCGCCATCGGCATTGAGCGTTTGGCGATAGAACATCAAGAAGTTGTGATCTGGAGAAAGGTTGGCGGATATCGCCATTTTATGATTCGTAAAGTCAGAGTGACCCACAGAACGCACAAGGTGACTTCGCAGGTCATGGCTAAAAACAAAGACCGTTGAAAGCGCGAGGAGAAGCGGTAAGCAAGCGAGCAGAACGGGACGTTTGCCCGCGACTGACCGCCTAACCCTGGCATCCGTGAGAACCATGGCCTAAGCCTCCCAATGCGATTCTCTCCACTACCCCACCCCGCCGTGTGCGTGCCCTGCCTTTCCACCCAACCACCCGTGCGATCCCTTCCGCTACCCTGCCCCGCCATGTGCGTCCCCATCCCCGCTCGCCTTTCGTCCGCGTTCATCCGTGTTGCGTTTCGCTTTTCGCCTTTCACCTCTTCCCTCTCCCCTCTTGCGTCTCGCTTTTCACCTCTTGCCTCTCCCCTCTCCCCTCTCCCCTCACCGCAAACTGATCCATTTGTCTTCGGGGTTGCCGAGTTCGCGGAAGTCGTGGCCTTTGACTTCGATGATGTGGCACATTTCGAGCAAGCGGGAATAGATGCGCCCTTGGGCGAGGTCTTTGAGGTCGTTGACCTTTTGGTTGGTGGTGATAAAGGTCAGGCGTTGGTTGGCGTATCGGGCGTCGATGAGGTTGTAGAGGATTTCCATTTCCCATTCGGTGTTGCGCTGAACGCCAAAGTCGTCGATGACGAGGAAGGGCACATTGCTCAACATGTCGATCATCGGCATGGCCTGGCCTTGGGTTTCGCTGCCTTCGTCAAAGGTGTGTCGGAGTTCGTGAAAACTCTTTGAGAGGGAGATGAATTTGCCGGGTCTGACAAATCGGAAGATGAGTTCGTTGAGCAAGATGTAGGCGAAAAAGGTTTTGCCACGCCCTGGCTCGCCCCACAAGTAGAAGCCTTTGATCGATGTTTTTTTTCGGTTGATATTATCGACCAACGTGCTGAAATAGGATTTGAGCAAGCGCGCGCCCGGGATGGGTTGCCCGTCGTCGTAGTGCTCTTTGAAGTCTTGGGAAAACTTGAAGCGAAAGGGCGCGGGAATGCCGGATTTTTGGATGTATTTGTCGATGTGGTACTTCTTCATGCGAAAGGGATAACACGCGCACCACACGGGTTCGCCGAGCTGGGGATCCATGACCATAAATGGCGATTTGCCGCCGCATTGGCAGTGGCTGAGCACTTGGGGCGACAATTTGATCTCGCCGTGAAGCCCGACTTCAACGCGAGGGTCGTAAGCATAGCCGAGGTCATTGGGCGGCAGGAGGATGCGATGCGCTCGTGGGGTGTTGTTGGTCATCGGTTTCGTTTGAGGGCTTGTTCGACTTCGCGTTGGGCGTCTCGGCGGGCGATGTCGCGGCGTTTGTCAAATTGCTTTTTGCCGCGTGCCACGCCGAGTTCGACTTTGGCTTTGCCGCGTTTGAAATAGAGTTTGAGGGGAACGAGGGTGTAACCCTTTTCATTGGCTTGCCCCCACAGGCGATTGATTTCATGCCGGTGGAGCAACAACTTGCGTGCGCGCTCGGGTTCGTGGTTGAACTGGTTGCCCTGGGCGTATTCGCCGATGTGGATGTTGTGCAAATACGCTTCCCCATCCTCGATGCGCGCAAAGCCGTCTTTGAGGTTGGCCCGCCCCTCGCGCAGGGCTTTGACTTCTGTGCCGCGCAGTTGCAGGCCCGCTTCGTACGTGTTGAGGATGTGGTAGTCGCGCCGCGCTTTGCGGTTTTGGGTGATGATTTTGACGTTGCCCATGGCGGACCTCGGTGAAAGCTATCGCCCCTGTTTTTTGAGCATGATCATCAGCAGGGAGATGTCGGACGGAGAAATGCCGGGGATGCGGGATGCTTGGCCTAGGGATCGGGGCTTGATGCGGGCGAATTTTTCAAGGGCCTCGTTTCGCATGGCCGGGATGCCGGCGTAGTCAAAGTCGTTTGGGATGAATTTTTTTTCCAAGTTGCGAAAGCGCTGGACTTGGTCTTCCTGGCGGTCGATGTAGCCCTCGTATTTGAGCTCGATTTCCACGGATTCGCACACGTCTTCGGGCAGGGGTTCGCCTGCGGGGGCGAGTTGCGTGACGATGTCGTAGGACAATTCCGGGCGGCGCAAGAGTTCGGCGAGCGTTGCCGCGCGGCTCAAGGGCGAGGACTGGAATGCCTTGAGGGCGGTTTGAACCGCGTCATTGGGGGCCAGGCGCGTGGATCGCAGGCGGGCGATTTCCGCGTGGATTTGGCGTTTGCGGTTGCAAAAGCGCGCGTACATCGCGTCCGAGAGCAGGCCGATTTTTCGGGCGAGTTCGCACAGGCGCAAGTCCGCGTTGTCCTGCCGCAAGAGCAAGCGATATTCCGCCAATGAGGTGAACATGCGATAGGGTTCTTCCGTGCCCTTGGTGACGAGGTCGTCGATCAACACGCCGATGTACGCCTGCGAGCGATCCAAGATCACGGCGTCCTCCCCCCGTGCGCGCAAGGCCGCGTTGATGCCGGCCATCAGCCCTTGGCCCGCGGCTTCTTCGTACCCGGTCGTGCCGTTGATCTGCCCGGCAAAAAACAGGCCGGCAATGGGTTTGGTTTCCAGCGTGGGATGGATTTGCGTGGGGGGCACATAGTCGTATTCCACCGCGTAGGCCGGGCGCATGATCTCGGCGCGCTCGAGGCCGGGGATGTTGCGGACGACGCGGAGTTGCACGTCTTCGGGCAGGCTCATGGACAGGCCA
The DNA here is from genome assembly GCA_965204745.1 of Candidatus Latescibacterota bacterium. Taxonomy (GTDB): domain Bacteria; phylum Latescibacterota; class UBA2968; order UBA2968; family UBA2968; genus VXRD01. The sequence goes on along the minus strand of OZ242010.1, from coordinate 3,932,477 downwards.
TTGAGATAGACCTCACGGGTGTGATACCCCTCCGGTTCGAGGAAAATTTGATGCCCTTCCTTGTCCGGGAAGCGCACGATTTTGTCCTCGATAGACGGGCAATACCGCGGGCCCACGCCTCGGATGCGCCCGCTGTACATGGCCGAGCGATCCAGGTCGGCGCGGATGATGTCGTGCGTTTCTCGCGTGGTGGTGGTCAGATAACAACTCAGTTGTTCTTGCGCGATGCGGTCCGTCTGATAGGAAAAGGGCCGCGGGTGCGCGTCCCCGGGTTGTTCCTCGCACGCGGCAAAGTCGATGCTGCGCGCATTGACGCGAGGCGGGGTGCCGGTTTTGAGGCGCCCGAGTTCAAACCCGAGTTGCGACAGGCCATCGGACGCTTTGTCTGCGGCTTGCTCGCCTGCGCGCCCCGCGCTGTACGAAAAGTCGCCGACGTGGATGAGGCCCTTGAGAAACGTGCCCGTGGTCAGGATCGCGGTCTTGCCGGCAAAGATCGTTTTGGCTTTGGTGACCACGGCCTCGAGGCGTCTGTTTTTGACGATGAGGTCTTCGAGCAAGCCCTGTTTGACGTCGAGATGCGGTTGGGTTTCCAGCACTTCTTTCATCCGAAACTGATAGGCTTTTTTGTCCGCTTGCGCGCGCGGGGCTTGCACGGCCGGCCCCCTGCGCTGATTGAGCATGCGAAATTGCAGGCCCGTAGCGTCGATGTTGCGGGCCATTTCACCGCCCAACGCGTCGATTTCGCGCACCATGTGGCCCTTTGCAATGCCGCCAATGGCCGGGTTGCACGACATTTGCGCGATGGTGTCGAGGTTCATGGTCAGCAACAGGGTTTCACATCCCATGCGCGCAGAAGCCAGCGCGGCTTCCACGCCCGCATGCCCGCCGCCAACGACAATGACATCGTATTTTTTGGTGTAAGTCCACATGAGGTAAGAGGTAAGAGGTAAGAGGTGAGAAGTGAGAGGTGAGAAGTGAGAGGGCCGCCCAACCGCATTGCCCCAAAGTCACTAGACGCCTGCGTTGGCTACGCCTGGGCGGAAGCAAGTTCGCCCAAAGATACAAGGGGGGAGTCAGTTGTCAGTGATCAGTAGCCAGTCCACCCTGCACCTGTCCACAAGCGGTCAGTCTATACTTCACAATTCCGCCTTCAATCGTGCGGCGTGATCCGAGACGCTTGGGTCCGCGATTCGGTTGTGGTTTTCGAGCGGGTCCGCGTCGAGGTCAAAGAGTTGGGGCGTGTCGCCGAAGCCCTCGATGTATTTGTAGTGACCGTCATAAGCCATGCGCCAGTTGCCCAGGCCGGACAGGACGATGTCTCGATGCGTGCGGGTCGCGCCTTCGAGGAGGTTGCGGAGGGAGCGGCTGTCCATGTCCTTGGGAATATCCAAGGCCGCGTAGTCGAGAAAGGTGGCGGTCAAGTCCAGATTGGTCATAGGCAGGTCGCAGGTGATCCCCTGTTGCACGCCCGGCCCCGCGATGACGAGAGGCACGCTAACAGACGGATGCAGGGGTTTGCCCTTGCCCCATGCATTGTGGTCGCCGAGCATTTCGCCGTGATCAGACGAAAAGACGATGAGGGTATTGTCCAACTCATCCCGATCTTTGAGCAGGTCTAAATAGCGACCGACCCAGTGGTCGATGTTTTCGATCATCGCGGCGTAATTGCGACGGATTTCGACATGTTCGGCGGGCGCGAGTTGGTCGTTGCGATTCGGCTGCGGGAAATCGACCCCTGCGTAGAGCTTTTCCATGGTTTCCGTGATGTCCCACGGCGCGTGCGGGCCGTTGAAATTGATCTGAAGAAACCAGGGTTTGTCCGCAGGTGCTGAACGGATGAGGTCTAGCCCGTTTTGCCCGATCCAGTTGTCGCAATACGCATCGTCTGGCAGGGGGGTGGCAAATGTGGCTCGTTTGCCTTTGCGGTTGGCAAAGTCGGCGAGGTGGATATGGCGCAGGCCGCGCTCTTCGAGGAATTGCAAATACGGGCCTTGGGGTTTGTCGCGCCCGCAGTTCGCGCCGTCGATTTTGCCTTCGTTGTTGATGCCGTCTGAAAATCCCCATTCGCGCAGGTGTCGTTTGCCATCCAGGCCCCATGCGGGCAGGTTGGAGGTGCAAGTGCCTTTGTTGAGATCGAATTTGCCGCATCCCATCGCGTGGTAGTCGCGGAGCATGCTGTAAAGCGTGGCGCGGTCCGTGGGATAATCGTCGCTATTTCCCTTGACCGGGCACTGGTCGTATTCCGTGCCTGCGGCGAGGCAAGCGCGACTCGGCGCGCACACGGGGGCCGGGCAGACGGTTTTGGGAAAATTCATCCCGTTTTTTTGCAAGCGATCCAGATGGGGCGTTCGCAATGGCAGGTCCGGATTGCTACCCGTCCAATCAAAGCGCAGTTGGTCCGGAAAAAAGAAGAGGATGTTGGGGCGCGTATCTGTTTTTGGCATGAAAAACTCCAATTAAAGGCGTAAGGAAGGCGTGAGACGGGAGACGTAAGAGGGCAGACGCAAGAAGCCCAACCCCGCTACCACCTCTTACCTCTTACCTCTTTGGGCGAGTACGGGGACGAAATGCGGATGGCTAAACGCTGTTTTTCCCGATATACTTACAGACAGAAATTGCGTGTGTCAATACGAAAACATATCGCAAAGAAAATTTAGGTTCACAATAGTTTCATTTTTTTTATATTGAACTGGTTTCACGGCTGAAGTGTTTTGATTTTTAACCGAATGTCTCTTAGCTCGCAGAGCGAATATGCGCGCCGCCTTTTTCCCGCTTGCCAATGCCCATGAGCCTTGACCTCACCTCAGACCGTCGCGTGGCGCGGCAAAGCCTTTGGATGGGCGCGATAACAGGGGTTCAACTCCTTGGCGGTCTGACGCAGGTGTCCTTGTCCGCAAGGATTCTCGGTCCGGAAGGCTTTGGAGTTCTGGCCGTTATCATGGCCGTTACCACATTGATTCATGGCCTGCTCTCAATGCCGGGCGGCGATACAGTGACCACGTTCGCAACGCGGGCCGTGGCCGAAGGACGCACGGAGGAAGCGTCTCGCATCTTGCGTTTCGCGCTGGTCGCATCTTTTGGGTTATCGCTCGTGGCTTACGCTCTCATCGCTGGCCTCGCGCTTGCGGGAAGCGGCTTGCTGGGGATTGCCCAAGTCCACGCGGACGCGGTGCTCCTATTTGGGGTCGTGGGCATTTTGAGGGCGACGCAATCAGGGACGATGGCGGTGTTGCGGTTGGCTGACCGCGTGTCTTTGGGATTGATCGTTATCATCGCAACCACGCTGACCCGTGTTGCCCTGCTCATAATCGCATGGTTGACGGATGGTGGGTTGATTGAGGTCGTCATGGCTTATGTCACCGCCGGCGTGGTGAATGGCGTGGTGATGTTCGCTGTCGCAACGATGTCTGTGCGGCGGGCGGGCATGACGGCTCTCCTCTGTTCGTTCTCGGTCAAAGTTCCGCCGGATGTGGTGCGATTCCACATGGGGATTTTCAGCAGAACGAGTTTATGGGCGTTGGCTGAGAATCTAGACGTCATTTTACTAGCGCAACTCGCAAGTGCCGCCGATGTTGGGCTATACCGTGTAGCGCGACAGATTATCGACACGGCAACCCGGCCGTTTGAGCCACTCAGGCAAAGCACGCAACCCGAATTTAGCAGGCAATGGTACTCGCGTCAAGGCGCGGCATTACGCCGCACGGTTCTCCGCTTCACCCTTTTGGCAATCGCATTCGCTGTCGTGGGATTTGGGTTGCTCGGCGCGTTTCGAGAACCCATAATCCAGTTCATCTTGGGCACCGAGTTCTCAGGTGCTGCCCCGCTGTTGTCAATTATGATTCCCGGATCATTTGTTGCGACCAGTTCTTTCGTGCTCGGTGTACTGCCTGTGGCAAGCGGACGCTTTTGGCCCCTACTGGCATCGACCACAGCGGGGATCGTGGCTTCTGTTGTCGCCATCGTGTGGTTGGTGCCGCTCTATGGCGCGGCGGGTGCAGCCTGGGCCAATACGACATACTTTTTGGTCGAGGTCGTCGTTTTAACCCCCTTTATCGTCTCGATACTTAGACGGAGTTATCAGTTATAGCGCTATTCGATTTCTCGCATCGTCGAGGAATATATCGCACTGTATCAGCGCGTGGGGTATTCCGAATCTTGAGATTTTTGGCTGATTTTGGCAACGTGAAAGGGACGCTATGTGTGGCTTTGTGGGATTTATCGGAGAGCCAAACGCGCTTGGGGCAGACGCGCTCGAACAGCGCGTAGCGCGCATGGCGGCCCGTCTCAAAAGCCGCGGACCGGATGACGCCGGCACTTGGGTCTCGGCGTCTGCGGGTATGGCTCTCGGGCAACGCCGCCTCTCGGTCATCGACCTGTCGGCGGCGGGGCACCAGCCGATGGTCTCGGCGAGTGGACACTCGGTGATCGCCTATAACGGCGAGGTGTACAACTTTGCGGAGATCAAGCGCGAACTCGAGAGGGGGAGAAACCATCGGTTTCGCGGCGGCTCTGACACAGAAGTCGTTCTCGAAGCGTGCGAGGCCTGGGGCATAGAGCGGGCCGTGTCGAAGTTCATCGGGATGTTCGCGTTCGCGTTTTGGAACAATCGGACTCGATGCCTCACCTTGGTGCGCGACCGTCTGGGCATTAAGCCACTCTATTGGGGCCGGTGCGGCGGCGTGTTGTTCTTTGGCTCTCAACCCAAGGCATTCGTCGATCATCCGGCATGGTGCCCAGTGGTGGATAGGGACGCGCTCGCCGCGTACCTCTGGTACCAATACGTTCCCGCGCCGCACGCTATCTTCAAGGGGATCGAAAAGGTCGAGCCGGGTTGTCTGATCGAGATCAGCGGCCGGGGAAAGGAAAGGCGACATCGCTACTGGGATTTGCGAACGGTCGCACGCGACGGGGTGCGCGAGCACGCCACCTCAGACGACGTAACCGCCGCAGAATCGCTCGATAGTCTTTTGCGAGACGCGGTGAAACAGCGAATGGTCGCCGACGTGCCGCTCGGTGCTTTTCTCTCTGGTGGCATCGACAGTTCCACGATCTTGGCATTGATGCAGGCCCAGAGCAGTCGGCCGGTAAAGTCGTTTTCGATAGGCTCTTACGATGAAGACCACAACGAGGCACACCACGCGAAACGGGTCGCCGAACATCTGGGGACGGATCACACCGAGCTCTACGTCACACCCGATCACGTCCTATCGGCGGTGCCCCAACTCGCCTCTTTTTTCGACGAGCCGTTCGCCGATATGTCGCAAGTTCCGACCTATCTGGTCGCAGAGATGGCCCGGCACCATGTGACGGTGGCGTTGTCTGGCGATGGCGGCGACGAGTTGTTTGCGGGCTACGATCACTATTTTAAGGCGGAAGCCCTGTGGCGATGGAGCGGAAAATGGCCGCGCCCATTGCGCGTTGCGCTCGCTTCTGTGTTGCGCGTTCTCACACCATCTGCGTGGGACCACTCGTTCCAGATGCTGCCGCGCTCATTCAGACCGCCGACAGTGGGTAGCAAAATTCACACAGTCGCTGGCCTTCTGTGCACGGTGGATCAGGAGGCATTTTACCGGCGGGTCCTCACGCACTGCGAAGATCCGGCCAGCGTAGTTCGCGGCGGTCAAGAGCCGCGGGGAATCCTCTGGGATTCAACTGTTCGATGCGACATTCCGAACTTCCTGGATCGCATGCAATTCTTGGATATGGCGACCTATCTCCCGGACGATATCCTGACCAAGATTGACCGCGCCAGCATGGCGGTGAGCCTTGAGGCGCGCGTTCCACTGCTCGATCATCGCGTCGTCGAATTTGTGTGGCGCCTGCCCTCTGCGATGAAGGTGCGCGATGGCAAAAGAAAATGGTTGTTGCGCCGGGTGCTCGATAACTATGTCCCGCAGCGGCTCATCGACCGCCCCAAAATGGGGTTCGGTATCCCGATAGAACGCTGGCTTCGGGGCCCGTTGCGCGATTGGGCCGAGGATTTGCTCGCCGAAGATCGACTCCGACAGGGTGGGTATTTCGATCCCGTTCCGATCCGGAAGGCGTGGGCCGAACACATATCCGGCATTCGCAACTGGCAATATCAGCTCTGGAATATTCTGATGTTTGAATTGTGGCGCGAGACTTGGCGCATTGGCGATGGGTAAGGCGCCCGTCTTTGCGAAACATGCGAGATGAAAACCATGCACTTGGTGTACACTGCCCCCATTTACCACACGAACCAGCACTTCCCCATAAAGGCACTTTTGGAAGCGGGGCATGAAGTGTCGTTTCTGGTGTTGCGGCGCTATCAGAACGAGACGCATGAGGCCATAGTCCCGACTGTTTTGGGGTACTCGCCGACCTTTGAGATGCTGCGTCGCTTGGCTGCAAAATGCCTCGGTGCGAGTCTCGATGATACCGGGGGGATGCCGCCGGTGCCCAAGTTTTGGCGCGAGATGAGAAGATCGCGCCCAGCGGCCGTGATCGTGCGCGACCCTTTCCATGCGTATGGCCTGCTCGCCGTGCTGGCGACAAAGCTCATCGGCACGCGGTTGGTTCTCTATATCCAGACGCCAAAACACCGCCGGCTAAAGGGGTGGAAACGCGCCATCCTCGCACTTTTCCAGCGCGTCGCCGGGGGCGAATGGATGACGCCCGTGCTCGGCGTGCCCAACCCGCAAATGCCGGTGCGTAATCCGTTGCGCTATGTGCCCTTTGTCATGCCGCCACAGACTGCGCCCAGGGATAAGCAATGGTTTGCCGATGGCGCGGTAAATATCCTGACAGTGGGCCAATATCAGCGGCGCAAGAACCATCGCCTGTTCCTCGATGCCATTTGCAGACTTTCGCGGCAGTATCCGATTCGCGCCACAATCGTTGGCGAATGCGTCACCGCCGAGCATCGCAACGAGTTGGAGAACCTCAAACAGCACTGCGAGCGCTTGGCTCTAAATGATGTGATTGCGTTCGAGGTCAACCTGCCGTTACACGAGGTACAGCAGTGCTACGCCTCGCACGATGTGTTCGTCCTCGCCACTCGGGAAGATTGGGCGGCAATCTCGCCGCTTGAGGCCATGGCACACGCCCTTCCGGTGGTGTGTAGCCATGCCAATGGCACCTCGTGCTACATCCGCCCCGGTGAGAACGGCTTTGTGTTTCGCAGCGATGACCCCGACGATTTGGAGGCGTGCCTGCACAAAATAATGAGTGACCGCAAGCGATTGGTGGAGATGGGGCATCAAAGCTACCACCGGGTGGTCTCTCATCACGCGCCCGAGCGATATGTAGAGGCACTCATGGCGATGATTGGGAGAAATGAGTTATGAGCCGCCGGATAGCGATATACCTGCCCTCTCTCGAGGGCGGCGGTGCAGAGCGCGTTATGCTGTACCTGGCGAAAGGGTTTGCCCAGCGCGGCCTGTGCGTGGATATGGTGCTCGTCCAGGCCAAAGGCCCATACCTCGAGTTGTTGCCGGATGGCGTGCGGCTGATAGACTTGAAGGCGCGGCGCACGTTGACGAGCCTTCTGCCTTTGTTGCGATACCTGCGGCGCGAGTGCCCAGACGCGCTCGTTTCCACTTTGCCCCATGCCAATGTGGTCGCGTTGATCGTGAAGAAGCTCTTCGCCAAGCAACTTTGCGTGGTGGCGCGGCGGGAGAATAATTTTCAGATGGAATATGCCAATGCCGGCTTCAAGGATCGGCTGGCACTGAGGCTGGAAAGGCGTCTCTTGCCATTCGCCAATGCAGTCGTCGCGTGCTCGGACGGGGTTGCGGACGATCTCAAGCGCAGTGCGCCGAATATCTCGCATCTCATACAGATCATTCCCTATCCCAGTGTATGGCCAGACCATGCCGAAAACGCGGGACAACCGGTAAAACATCCGTGGTTCGGCGATCCAGACGTGCCGGTAATCCTCGCGGCCGGACGCCTCGTGCCTCAGAAAGACCATGCGACTTTGATCAGGGCCTTTGCCGAGTTGGCGAAGTCTCGACCAGCGCGTTTGGTCGTGCTCGGCGAAGGGCCTGAGCGGCACGACCTAATAGATCTCGCTCGAAACCTCGAAATCGCGCACGCGGTCGATTTCCCCGGGTTTCAGATCAACCCGTTTGCCTTTATGGCCAAGTCGAGAGCGTTCGTCCTATCATCCGTGTACGAAGGATTGGGCCTTGTGCTGATCGAAGCGATGGCATGTGGAACGCCCGTGATCAGCACGGATTGTCCCAGCGGTCCACGGGAAATACTGGAAGGCGGCAAGTGGGGACGCCTCGTACCCGTTGGCGATTCGCACGCGCTAGCAGAGGCAATGCACGACACCTTGGACAATCCCATCGCGCCAAGCCTATTGATTTCCCGCGCTCGGGCATACTCGGCGAAAGCCTTGATCGACCAGCATCTAGGAGTTTTGACCCCATGTTGAAAGCCGAGTCTCCAGCCACAGACCGAAGTCGGCGACTGTTCTCCAATCCCCGGCACGACGCAATAATTGGGCTGATATTCGTCCTGTTGATGGCGACCCTTGTCGCGCATCTCTGGTTTGCCAGCACGCCGTTGCCGCTTGGAGGGCCGAATGTGATTCTCGCCGCCATCACGGTCTTCCTGTCGCTCGCCTATACGCTGCTGTGCGCGATCCGGCTTGGGAAACGCGCCCTCTCCGCGCTCGTCGAGGAGTTTCGTCCGGTCATTCCGATCATCGCGGTGGCACTGTTGCTACTGATATGGGCATTGGCGGTCAATCTATTCACCGACACGCTCAATCCGACTCTATTGGCGCAGATGGGCATGGGCATCGGTGTCCTGTTCGCGGTGTATCTATGCGTAGATAGCACTCGTCGGGTCGTGCTCATGGTGCAGGTGATCATGCTCGCAACTTTTGTGTCCGCGCTGTTCGGCCTCGGCGTCACCTTTCTCGGCGATCCGCTCTTTACTTTATGGCGGCACCTCGTCACCGTGAGCGAGCACAACTTGGCATTGATTTGGGGTCAGGTGGGGGTCGCGGGGCTGACCCCGGGTCGGAATGCTTTTGGTCGTCAACTCACTGTTGCCATCCCCTTGGCTCTTGTCGTGCTTCTATACAGTCCTTTTGGGCGGGCATCCAAGAGGATTTTTGCGTTGTATGTCGCATTGATGGTCATGGTATCGGCGATGATCCTAAATAGCATGCGTGCAACGATTCTCGGTGTGCTGATCAGTGCTGTCATCGTCGTCTTGCTGTCGATGAGAAGACCGTGGATTTGGAGACGCTGGCTCCTTGTCGTCGCGCTCCTTGCAATCGGGCAGTTGATATTTTTTCAGGTGCTGTCTATCGTTGCCAAGTTCGCAGGCGACGGAAATAGCCCGACTATTGACAGCGACAGCCCGACCATCACCGGCCTCGCCACCGGCTTCGACAGCCTCACCAATGGCAGTGACAGCTTGACCGTAGGCCATCTGATTCCCTATCTGGTCCCAAGGCGAGCGTATACAATACAGTTGCGCGTACAAAACGCCCATGGATATGCGGAACGCGAGTTCACTGCCCAAGCAGAGCATCCGACCTTGGTGCTTACTTGGCGCGAGCCTGGTGACTGGGCGAACATCGTCAGCCGTCGGCATCGGTATCGGCTACGGTCGGCCGGTGAAACGCATTGGGAGCAGTGGCGGAATTCTTTTCCCTATCTGAACAGTGATGGCCCGAGCCTTGGCACACTTTTCCATGAGGAGAGGGGAATTGGTGCAACGAAGCGCGTCTTACGGATCTCTGATCGATCTGCCCAATCCCGGATGCTCATGGCATCTTCGGCATTGCGGTATTCATTGGACTATCCATTCGGAACAGGTAGGTATTTTCCAAACCGTTCACATCTAAGCGCGAGACTGGCTACCGGGACCGCGAATGTTTTGCTTGCCCACACTCCGCATAACCAGTTTTTGTTCATTCTCGTGTACTATGGGTTTCCCGGCTTGATTTTGCTCGTTTTGTTTTACGTGCTCGTGTTGCGGTCGTTAATTGACTCGGGAAGGTTTATCGCACGCTCGCAGGATGATACACTCTGCTTTCTCCCAACGGCTGTTTTTGGTGCTCTAGCCGCCTATACAGTTGTCACTCTCTTTCATGACGACGGGCCATTCGTAGGGGATTGGGGGCACTTCTTTCTGATTGGACTAGCGTTTGGAATTAAGCGAATTGCAACTTCTCGCAACGCCTCGTCGCCACATCCGACAAGGGTGTTGCTGGTGTCGCCACTCCCGCCGCCGCCTGGAGGGATGGAGACGTGGACGCAAATTTTGTGCGAACGCGGATTGCCCGCGCCCTTTGCGTTTGAACTCGTCGACACCCGAGCATTTCGGGGGCATTCAGCCGCACGGCCCATGCTAAATCTGACCGAGGTTAGGCGCAATCTGCGAATCTTGTGGCAAATCCAGCGCGCATTATCTTCCGGGCGTTTTTCCCTCGTGCATTTGAATTATTCTCTTACGCGCACCGGCATGCCTCGAAATTTGGCCTCCGCATGGATCGCAAAGCGGGCCAAAGTGCCGTACATCGCGCATCTGCATGGGACATTCAAAGTCCCTCTCGATGACGGGATCGCGGCGCGATTCTATTGCTGGGCCTACCGCATCATCTTCGACAACGCAACACAAATTCTGGCATTGGGGCAACCGAGTTACCGCGCCATATTGGAACTGGGCGATTTCGCACATAAAACTTGCCCCCTCATGCCCAATTTTGTAGATTTTCGCACGATCCCCGAGCGCGTTTTGGATCAGCGCGACCGTCTGAGGGTCATCTTCACCGGCGCGCTCGTCGAAGCAAAAGGCGTTCACGCGATTGTGGAAGTCGCCGAACACTTGCCCAACGCACGCTTTCAACTGGTGGGAGACGCGCCCGGCGAATCCCGTGCGAACCTCCTGCGGCATATCCGAGAGCGAGGGGTGGCAGACCGAGTGCAAGTGCTGGGGCCGGTTGCGAACCGCGAAATCGTCGAGATGCTATCGGAAAGCGACGTCTTTCTATTCCCATCCAAGTTTGAGTTTGAAGGTTTTCCCAACAGCATAGCCGAGGCGATGGCGGTTGGCCTGCCGGTGGTGGCGTCCTCTGTGGGGGCGATTCCCGAGATGATCGACGTGCCCGAGGGTGGCTTTCTCGCTGATTCTGACGACGTTATGGGATATGTCGAGGCGTTGACCCGGTTGCGCGATGATCCTGCTCTGAGACGGCGTGCGGGACAATACAACCGCCAGAAGGCGCGGCGGGAGTACGATTACGAGGTCGTCATTCGGCAACTCTGCGATATCTATTCTCGAGCCGCACGAGCGCGTCTCGGTTGAATATCTTGACACCAATGCGTTTTTGGTCTCATTTCTCCGCGAGACTTTATTTTTATGCGAGCGTCAGAACCCAAACATCTCCCTTCAGTATCCGTCATTATCCCAGCGCGCAATGCGGACGCGACACTTCCCGAGGTCCTCGATTCGGTGTTGTCGCAGGACTACGGCGGCCCCATCGAGGTGATCGTAGCCGATGGTTCAGACACCATGGCGACCGCAGATCTGCTTTGGCGGCGTTATCCAAACGTGCGCGCCGTGTCCAATCCCCAACAGATCACGCCGGCCGGCCTCAATGCTGCGTTGCGGGTAGCCACCGGGGAGATCATCGTGCGTTGCGATGCCCATGCCGTGTTGCCGCAAGGCTATATCAAGCGGGTTGTCGCTACCTTGATCAGAACGGGTGCGGCCAATGTTGGGGGCCTTCAGCGTCCGGTCGGAAAGAGCTTTGTCGGACGGGCCGTGGCAATGGCGACCACCTCGTTTCTGGGCACGGGCGGGGCGCGCTACCGCATGGGAGGGCCTGAAGGCCCCACGGACACGGTGTATTTGGGCGCGTGGCCTCGGCAGAAGCTCGAAGCCGTGGGGAGATTCAATCCCACTTTAATCGCAAATGAGGATTACGAACTCAATTATCGGCTACGGCAACGCGAGGAGGTCGTGTGGTTCGACCCAAAGTTGGAGGTCGCCTACCAACCGCGCGGCAATTTGGTGGATTTGTTTCATCAGTACTTCTTTTACGGGCATCAGAAGGCGGTGGTGCTGAAAATCCATCCCTCATCTCTGCGCCTCCGGCAACTCGCCGCGCCCTTGTTGGTGCTGGGGTTGGTGATCTCTGATGTGCTCATTTTGGCCGACACGGTGTGGTCGTCCGTGTTGCCATCCATCTACTTTGCGACCATCATCCTCGGCGGCCTGATCACGGGCCTCCGCCATCTCGACTTTGCCGCAGTCCTCGTCCCTTTGGTGTTGGCGACAATTCATCTGGGTTGGGGAATCGGATTCTTGTTTTCGCTTTGCAAGAAGAAATCGCAACAGAAGTAGTCCATAGGAGCTTTGCAGATGACATCTCAGCCTCACATCGCGGTAATCGGCGCGGGCTTTTGCGGCCTTGCAGCGGCCTACGAACTCGGCAAGCGCGGCATTCGCGCCACAGTGCTGGAGCGGGATAGCGAAATCGGCGGCTTGGCCGGGAGTTTCAACGCGGGCGGCACGCGCCTCGAAAAATTCTATCACCACTGGCTCTCGCACGATGTCCACGTCAGGCAACTCGTTGAGGAGTTGGGCCAATCGGATCGCGTTTTGTTGCGCCCCTCGCGTGTCGGCACGTACTACGCCCATCAATTTTTCAAGATCTCCTCGCCCCTCGATCTCCTGCGCTTCTCGGCCCTGCCGTTCTGGAGCCGCATTCGGCTCGGCCTGTTGGCATTGCGGGCGCGCCGATTGCGGGATTGGCGCGATTTGGAAGACCGCACGGCCACGGACTGGCTTCGGGAATTGGGCGGTGAGCGCGTGTACGAGGTCGTCTGGGAACCGCTCCTGCGCGGAAAATTCGGGGACTTGGCAGAAGAAGTGGCCGCGGTCTGGTTTTGGAACAAACTCAAGTTGCGGGGCAGTAGCCGCGGCAAGGGTGGCACAGAGCACCTCGCGTACTACCGGGGCGGCTTCGCCGCACTGGCGGATGCCTTATCGGACGCTATTTGCGCGCAAGGAGGCGAGATCGTGACAGGGGCCGCGGTGCGTGAGTTGCGGGTGGATCAGGGGCGGGTGACGGATGTCATTACTGCCGATGCGACCATAGCCTGCGATGGGGTGATCGCCACGACCGCGTTGCCGATAGTCGCGGATCTGATGGCACCGCACGCGCCGGACGAATACGTCGCACACCTGCGGCGCATCCGCTATCTCGCCAATATCTGCGTGGTGCTAGAACTGGATCGCAGCCTTTCGGACATTTATTGGCTAAATGTCAATGATCCCAGTTTCCCATTTGTGGCGGTTATCGAGCACACGAATTTCGAGCCGGCCTCGACTTATGCGGGACGGCACATCGTCTATTTGTCCAAGTACCTGCCCGCGACAGATCCAGTCTATGGGATGCCGGATGAGGAGGTGATCGCGTTTACGTTGGAACACCTGCGCCGGATGTTCCCGGATTTGACGGATGAGCGCGTTCTCGATGCCCATGTTTGGCGTGCGCGGTACACGCAACCGGTTGTCGAGCGCGGCTACCGCCGGCTGATTCCCGATAGGCAGACACCGTTGGCAAATTTGTTGCTGGCGACGATGGCGCAAATCTATCCGCAGGACCGGGGTACGAACTACGCGATCCAACAGGGACGAGAAGCGGCCCGGGCCTTTGCGGCGATGTTGGAGGAAGAAAAAAAATGATAAAGGAACGCGCCCTCAATCTCTTATCCGTCGTCGTGCCCTGTTTTAACGAAGAGGCGGTCATCCGCGAGACGCATCGCGGTCTCGTCGCCGCGCTTGAGAAAGTTCCCGAACTCGACTTTGAACTCATTTATGTCGATGATGGCAGCCGCGATGCCACGCTGAAACTTTTGCGGGGGTTGCAACGCAGGGATGAGCGCGTGCGCGTGCTCGCCTTGTCGCGCAATTTCGGCCAACAGATCGCCGTGACCGCCGGACTGCAATGCGCCGAGGGCGACGCCGTGGTCATCATCGACTCGGATTTGCAAGACCCGCCCGCCGTCATTCTCGAAATGCTCGAGCACTGGCGCGAAGGGGTGGATGTCGCTTATGGCCTCCGCACGGAACGCGAGGGCGAGACGACTTTCAAACGCTGGACCGCTAGTGCGTTTTATCGCCTCATCAATCGAATCGCCGATGTCGCCATCCCGGTCGATACGGGCGATTTTCGGCTGATGGATCGCAAGGTGGTCAATGCCTTTCTCGCCATGCCAGAACGCGACCGACTTATGCGCGGCATGGTGGCGTGGACCGGCTTTCGCCAAGAGCCGGTGCCCTATCGGCGGGCGGTTCGGACCGCGGGCGAGACCAAATACTCGTTCAGAAAGATGCTACGCTTGGCCATTGACGGCATTTTATCGTTTTCCATGGTGCCGTTGCGCTTGGCGACTTATGGCGGTTTTTGCACTTCTGGCCTGGCTCTGTTGGGTATTGCGTACGCGCTCGGCCTCCGCATTTTTTTCGACATCTGGATCACCGGCTGGACCTTGCTGTTCATCGCCATCGTATTTTTTGGCGGCGTGCAACTCGTGTTCATCGGCATTATGGGCGAATACTTGGGGCGCATCTACGGCGAGGTGAAAAGACGGCCGCTCTACTTGATCAAGGAGCGACTGGGGTTCGCGGCCACCGATCAAAAGGGAAATATCACCGAGCGAGGCCGCTGATGGCGAAGCGCGTTTTTGATTGTGTCGTGGCCGGCGGTTGTCTCGTTTTGCTCTCGCCCGTGTTTTTGGGCTTGGCATTGTTGGTTAAGTCGACCTCGCCTGGCCCGGTGCTGTATCGCGCTGTTCGCATTGGCAAGGATGGGCAAACCTTTGTGATGTATAAGTTTCGCTCGATGTGGGCGGGCGGGCCGTTTGGGCCTCGGATTACGCGAGCGGGCGACCCGCGCATCACACCCGTGGGCCAGATTTTGCGGCGGAACAAGTTGGACGAATTGCCCCAACTTTGGAATGTCCTAAAAGGCGAGATGAGCATGGTCGGGTCGCGGCCCCAAGACCCTCGGTATTTTGCCCATTACACGGCAGAGCAACGCCGGGTTTTCGACAACTCGCCCGGGCTCGTCAGCGCGGCCAATGTCGCGTACCTGCGCGAAGAAGAACTTCTGGAGCGATCTGGCGAAAGCCTAGAAGAATATTACCTCAATGTGGTCATGCCCGATAAATTGCGCTTGGATCTCGATTACTTGGCGCGCCGCACCTTTTTTACGGACCTCGGCCTCTTGTGGCGGGCAGGCTTTGGGGTCTTGCGGCGGACCATCCTCGGCGCGTGGGCCGCGTGCAGTGCGAGTCTCTGGTAAATTCGCCGAAGGGTGACGGGAAAGGTCGAATCCATGAGCGGTTGCCCCAATGAAAATTCCGCAACACTTCCGTTGGTGTCTGTGATCATTCCAGCCCGCAATGCCGAAGCCAGTATCTCATCCACGCTCGATTCCGTAATGGCGCAGGATTACGCGGGCGCGATAGAGGTGATCGTCGCCGATGGGTCGGATTCCCCGGCGACGGCAGAGGTGGTCAGGCAACAGTACCCAGCCGTGCAGATCGTCCCCAACCCGGAACAGACCACGCCCAACGGGCTCAACGCAGCACTCGAGGAGGCGAGCGGGCAGATCGTGGTGCGGTGCGACTGCCATGCGACGCTCCCGCCGGATTACTTGCAGCGAGGGGTTGAGTCGCTGATGAGGACGGGGGCAGCAGTCGTGGGCGGTCGGCAACGGCCCGTTGGCGATACCCTTTTTGAACGCGCTGTTGGGTTGGCGATCAGCACGCCGCTGGGCGCGGGCGATGCGCGCTATCGCTTGGGCGGTGCCGAAGGCCCGGTTGACAATTTTTATTTGGGCGTGTACCGGCGCGACGCGCTGGAAGCCGTGGGAGGATTCGATCCGGCACTGAGCCGAGGACAAGATGCAGAACTCAACTGGCGTCTGCGCCGGGGTGGCGAGGTGGTGTGGTTCGATCCGGCTATGACGGCTTTCTATCGCCCGCGCGGCAATCTTCGGGCCTTGGCCCGGCAGTATTTCGATTATGGCCGCTGGAAGCCGGTGATTCTGAAGCGCAATTTGACCGAACTGCGGGTTCGCCATCTCGTAGCCCCATTGATCGCATTGGGTTTGGTTGGCTCTGCCCTGTTGGCATTGGCCGGCTTTTCGTCTGTGGCGATGGTGTTGCCGCTTCTCTACGCCACTGCGTTGATCGTAGGTGCTGTTGTCGTGGGCATCTGCCGCCGGGACATCGCCGCGGTCATCCTTCCAGTGGTTTTGGTGACGATGCACTTGTGTTGGGGGATCGGTTTCTTCTTTTGCGCCCAACCCGATCCATCACTCGACCGTCCCCAAAAGCCGACATAAAGGCTACAAGGGTCATTTCTCCGGAGCGTTTTGCGGTATGAAATGGACAACCAAGGCAAAATTACAGAAGGCGATAGCAACGTTGCCTCTGCCACTGGCCCGAACCTGCTATCGTCAGATTCAATGGCTCTACCACTTGTATTGCCCGCGCTCGCCAAAGGAGCACATTAAAAGCGTACTTACTTTAGCCGATGCGATTCAGATGTATGGGTGTTTGCGAGGTGCGACAATTGTAGAGATCGGAACGGGCCAAAGAATGAACCTGCCCATTATCTTGTGGCTCCTCGGTGCTGATCGGATCACAAGTGTCGATTTGCATCGCAATATCATGCCTGTGCGCGTGCGCTCCCATATCAACTGGTACCGGTCTCACAGGGCATGGTTGGCTGAAGTGTTGCCTGCGAGGGCAGGGGACCGACTTGACGAGTTGCTGGCATTGAACGCGAAATCGCCGAAAAAGTTGGTCAAACAGATAATGGACCTGTGCAATATTTCCTATCTCGCGCCGGCTGATGCCTGCGATCTCGACTTGTCCGATCAGCAGTTTGATCTCCATTGCTCCAACAACTGTTTGGAACATTTTTCGCCGAAATCGCTTCACCGCATGTTGGAAACGGCCAAGCGATTGCTCAAACCGGGCGGCCTTTGCGTGCATCAGATCGATCTCGCCGATCATTTTGCATCATCCGATCCGACCATCTCTGCTGTCAACTTCTTAAAGTTCGATAAAGAGACATACGGTCGCTACAGCAGTGCATTGATGTACTTGAACCGACTGCGTGTGTCCGACTACCGCCGCATCTTTGAGCATTGCGGATTCGACATTCTCGCCGTTGATACCTCTGTCGATATACGTGCCCTCAACCTCATCGAGCGGGGTGCCTTGGAACTAGCAGAACAGTTCCGCGGCATGGAGGCGACAGACCTCGCAACGAAGACGGCTATTTTTGTCGCCTCTCATCGCTCTGACGATGAGCGGTCTTGAACTTCTGGATGGGCACGCGGCGATGCCCAAGGTCAAGCGCGACGGGTAGCATATTTTCGAGGCTTCGACAAATGATCGTTTCCGTTCACATGCAAAAGACAGCCGGTAGCAGTTTCAGAAAGGGCCTTAAGAGCCACTTTGGGAAACGTCTGTTGCTCGACTACGGGGAGGACATGCCTTTGGGGCCTCCTATCTACTCTTGGCCAAAACGCTGGCGAGGTCGTCTCGCGGTTCGCTTTCAGACAGACAGACTGATTGCGAGTTACGACGCGGTCCACGGCCATTTTGTCTCGTCCAAATACTTGCCGCTGGGAGATCGCGCCATCTTATGCGCCTTTTTTCGCGATCCGACCGATCGGATTATCTCGCAATATCGCTACTCGTTGAGGCCCCAGCCGCAGTTTTGGCATACCAGATACAGAGGCAAATTCCTGACCTCCAAGTTGTACGTGTCCCTATTTCGCTCGAAAAAAAAATATAAAGTACCTGGCCGGTTTTTGACACTCGGGCAGTACGCGTCTCGACCTCGTCATAGATCGTACTATGCGTTGATGATGGGTGGCGTGCCAATGGACCGATTCGCCTTCGTCGGGATAACGGAAGAATACGAAGCCAGTTTGGTTCTTTTTTCGGCGATCTTCGGGATTGACATTCCGTATCACAGGCTCAACGTCAACGAAGCGATTCCAGACAAATTCAGCGCAAAAGAAAAAGAAGCAGTGCGAGCCACTCAATGTGCGAATTATTCAATTTACGACGCAGCTCGACGAAGATTCGACGCGCTGTACTCCCAATGGTGCAGATGAGCAGGAGAAACGAGATGCACGTAGATATTCCTCTTGATTGGGCACTAAAATCTCGTTTCGAGCATTTGGCGTGCTTGAAGATAGTGCTTAATTGACGCGCAACATTGCATACAAAACCTCGTATGGAGCTTGCCTTATGCAGATCCTCATGTCCTCAGTGAACGCTCGCTTCGACTCGGCGAGGGCGGGCGTGGATCCGAACATCTGCGTCGTGGTCAACCAACTCATCCCCCAAGGTGGGGACGAGACAACATGCAAACGTTATGACCGATCCACCGCCGCTGGGTTCGCTGCCTTCGACGAACGGCGCGAACGCGGTGTGTCGCGCAGCCGCAACCGGGCGATTGATCTGGCGTCGGCGGAGATTTGCCTGATCGGCGACGACGATCAGGTCTATGTTCCCGACGTATGTGATCGCGTGGAGGACGCTTTTGCCAGGTTCCCTGAAGCGGACATCATCACCTTCATGGAGAAGACGGCCCCCGACGGGGTGCTACGCAAACCGTATCCGCGCCAGCCCCGGCCACACTCCCTGATCAGCATCTGGAAAGTCCGGGCACCGGAAATCGCCTTCCGACTGTCTCGCGTCCGAGAGGTCGCCCTGTATTTCGCCGAAGCATTCGGTGGTGGCTCCATGTACATTTCAGACGAAGAGCCCATATTTCTGGCAGACGCACTCCGCAGGGGGCTGAAGATCATCTTCGTCCCCGACATCATCTCGTTCCATCCGATGGACTCGACAGCATCGCGCGGCGCCATCGACATAAACTTGATGTACTCCAAGGGAGCGGCCATGAAACGCATCTATGGCAAACTGGCCCCTCTTTTTATATTTGCATTTGCCGCCAAGAAGATGGTGCAAAGACGAACCTTGTCGCCGACACTCCTCTATCAGATGTTCAGGGCCTGGGCCGATTATAGAGAATAGGCCGTTGGAGTACGTCAAATCATCTGCGGTTGCTTTTCGGAGGTTTCTGTTATGCCTGTGATTTCTCGAGACGAATTGAGGACGCGCATCGGCGAGGTGCCGCGCGTGTTGCTCGGGCATTTGCCCACGCCGATGGATTTTTGTGGGCGGTTGACAGAGGCGATTGGCGGGCCGAAAATTTACGTCAAGCGCGATGATTGCACCGGGCTGGCGTTTGGGGGCAACAAGACGCGGCAGTTGGAGTTCACTATCGCGCAGGGCTTGGCACAAGGTGCGGATGTGTTGATCGGCGGGGCGGGGTCGCAGTCCAATCACAGCCGGCAGTTGGCGGCAGCATCGGCAAAGCTGGGGATGGGTTGCGCGCTGGTCTTGGTGAAGGATCACAAAAGCGACAGCGCGCAGGGCAATTTGCTGTTGGACGATTTGTTGGGCGCGGATGTTGAACTGGTGGCTGTTGAAACGCAGGAGTTGTTGGACGATGCCAAACGCGCCCTATTCGCAAAATTTGAGCGCGAAGGCCGAAAGCCCTTTGTGGTGATGCAGGCGGCCAACCGGCCGTTTGGCGCGATGGGGTACGCGCTGTGCATGGCCGAGATGATGGATCAGTTCGACGCGATAGGCGAGACGCCCACAACCGTCGTCCTGTGTTCGGGCAGTTGCACCCAGCCGGGCCTCATCTTTGGCAAAGCCGCCTTGGGGTTGGATGTACGCATCGTGGGCATCCGGCCCATTGTGTGGTCCTACGATATCAAAGCCGCGTTCTTGGGCGTGTTGCAGCGCATGGCAGAGGTTTTGGATCTGGATGTCGCGTTTGACGACGCGATGATCGAAAATACGGATCGGTATGTCGGAGAGGATGGATACGGGTATTGCACGCCCGAGGGGAATGCGGCGTTGCGGCTGATGGCGCGGCACGAGGGGATTTTGTTAGAGCCGATTTACACGGCAAAGGCACTCGCGGGTTTGATCGATATGGTCAACCGAGGCGAGATCGGCAAGGATGAAACCGTGGTGCTCGTCCACACCGGCGGCACGCCCGCGCTGTTTGCGTATGCAGAGGAATTGTTGCGTTAATTTTTTTCGCATAACCTTTGGACTTTTTCGCCAGTTGGGTTCGGCATTTGGTGTTGAAGCAATGCGGCATGAATCGCATTTTCCTCGTAATTTTTGATCAACTTTGCGATTAAATCCCGTGCAGTGCGATAATATGACACGTTAGAATTTCTCCTTTCTCGCCCCGAGTTGTCTGCTCTATAAAAAAATTTTGAAACTTAAATTGGTATCACCGCTCGCCTCCCATGAAATCCCTCATCGTCTTTGTCAAAAATCCAATCCCCGGCACCGTTAAAACGCGCTTGCAAACGCGCTATGCACCCGAGCAGGTCGCGGTGCTCTACGCTGCGTTTGTGCATGACGTGTTGGAACGGGCGGAAAGCGTTGACATCGATCATCGGGTCATCGCCTTTGACCCGCCCGATTCGGAAATTGATATCCGAATCCTTTGCGGTGACGAGCGGCGTGCCACTTGGCAGTACACCCCCCAAGCGCGGGCGGACCTCGGCACCCGCATGCACAACGCGCTGATGCAACAACTTCACGCCGGGGCAACAGCCGCCGTTCTCATCGGCACGGATATCCCCTCTCTTCCCGCCCACCACATTGCCCACGCATTCGACCTGTTGCAGGGCAACGATGTCGTCTTAGGCCCCAGCACAGATGGCGGCTACTACCTCGTCGGGGTCTCGCAACCCGCGCCGGAAATTTTCGACCACGTCGAATGGAGCACGCCCAAAGTCTTGTCGCAAACCATTGACCGAATTAAGCACGCAGGCAAGACCCTCGGCCTACTTCCCCCGTGGTTCGACGTGGATACGCCCGACGACCTCGACCTCCTCCTCGCGCACGCACGCGCCACCCAACTCGCCACAGGCATAGACCCCCTCCCACACACGCACGCTTGCTTGGCCGCCTTGACGTGATCTTTTTCGGCATATCTTAAGGCCAACTCATTCTCAACTTGGAGTTCGCCATGATTCATGGCTTCAATTTTGCAAAAAATTGTTCGCGGTCACGTTGGAAAACGTCCCGCAACTGCACGGCAACTTCCACGAGATGCGCGAGTTTTTCAAATTGTAATTCCGAAACGTACGCATGTCGAAAAAAATGTCGAAACCGGCGCAATTCATCCAAAAGGGGGAATGCCTCCTCGGATATCCATGCCGGGCGAATGCCCTCAATCGTCAGGCGCATGCGGCGCAACAAATTCGTGTGATAACGCCCACTCTCAATGTGATTCTCAAAAAATTGGGCAATCGCTTCAAACACTTGCTCAAAGGCGCAATAGAGGTTGTGGAGTTGGTAGCCCATGCTGTCGAGGCTTTCCGCCTGATCGACAAACTGGGAACGCCGCGCCTCAATGCGCGCATACACCTGATCGACCTGCTGACAGAGATCATCCACTTCGGCCTTCAAAAGGGCGTATCGGGCTTCATCCATAGATTTTCATTCCTCGCCGCCGAAAGCGGTCTGCCGACATGTGCGAATCCAGATCGATCACATCGACATCTCGCGCAACAGCGTCTTCCACGACCTGCATCACGTCTAAAACGCGATCTGAAACCCCGCCAATCGCCACATCGACATCGGACATCTCATCCCATCGATCTGCAAAAAGCAACGACCCAACGACCCATGCCTCGCGCAGGCCATACCTGTCTCGACAAACGCGCAACGCAACAGCCACCCGTCCAATCAGCGCGATCCGCTCTCGATTTCTCTGTTCGCGCCGCGTTTTCAGCACTCTGTCGAGGATATCGGTTTCAAACATATCGCGTCCAGTGGTCAGTGGTCAGTCCCTACCCTGCCTCGCCCAACCACCAAGTAGTCAGTAGTCAGTTGTCAGTAGTCAGTCCCTACCCTGCCCAACCCCCTTCGGTAAGAGGTGAGACGGGAGAGGTGAGAGGTGAGACTACCCCGCCCAACCCCCAAGTAGTCAGTGGTCAGTGGTCAGTCCCTACCCCGCCCAACTCCCTTCGGTAAGAGGTGAGACGGGAGAGGTGAGACGGGAGAGGTGAGAGGTGAGACTACCCCGCCCAACCCCCAAGTTGTCAGTAGCCAGTGGTCAGTGGTCAGTCCCTACCCTGCCCAACCCCTTTCGGTAAGAGGTGAGACGGGAGAGGTGAGACGGGAGAGGTGAGACAGCCTCGCCCAACCCCCAAGTAGTCAGTAGTCAGTAGTCAGTCCGCCTCGCCCAACCCCGCCATCATTTCGTACCATAGCTGTTGCGACAGGTCGCGGTGGCAATGAAACGATCTCGTGACCGCTTTTCTTTTTGAGCTCGCGGGCGGCGCGGCAAATCGCTTTGATGTCATAGCGCAATCGCTCGGCATACACCTAGCGATAGCGGCGGACTTCTTCTACGATCAGCGGTAGGGGCTGAAAGCGGGTCGCTTTACCGCGGAACGTTTTCCTCGGCCTTGGTCAGAACTTCGAGGAGCGCGGGTTTGCCGTTGCGATTTGCGGCGAGGGCGCGTTGAATGGCGGTCGCGAGCTCGGCGGGGGTATCCACGCGCTCGGCGTACGCGCCCAGTCCTGCGGCGACTTGGGTGTAGTTGCCGCCCAACTCATTGCTGCCAAATCGGTCTGAGGCATAAGGCATGTGCGAATCGTATTTGGTCATCACCCCATTGTTGAGCACAACGGTCAAAATGGGAATCTCTGCGCGCACCGCCGTCTCCAAATCCAGCCCGGCCATGCCAAATGCCGCGTCGCCCATCAAATTGATCACCTGCTTTTCCGGCGCGGCCAATTTCGCGCCCAGGGCCAAGCCCAAGCCATAGCCGAGTTGCGTCGATTTGCCCCAGCCCAAGTACCCGCGCGGCGCAGTGGGTTTCCACATCGGCACCAGTTGATCGCGCGGATAGCCCGAATCGTGCGTGATGATCGTATTGCCGACATCCACCGCGTTTTCCAATTCCCGAATGACCCGATAGGGGTTGATGGGCACTTCGTCAGACGCAAAGCGCGCCTCCCACTGCGCGGCAAATTCGGCGCGCACACCAGCGATCTGCGCCGCCGCACCCGTATCGCGTCCGCCCTCGCCGATCTGCTGCTTGGCCTCGTCGATCAGTTGCTGCAAAACCAATTTTGCATCGCCCAACGCGCCTGCGACAACGTCGTAA
This sequence comes from Candidatus Latescibacterota bacterium, assembly GCA_965204745.1. GTDB lineage: Bacteria > Latescibacterota > UBA2968 > UBA2968 > UBA2968 > VXRD01. The sequence goes on along the minus strand of OZ242010.1, from coordinate 3,909,229 downwards.
TCCTTGCCCATATCCTCGGCGCAATTCGTCACCTGCCCCAAGAGAACCCCGTCCGGCATCGGCGTGGTAAAAGTGTTGCGCGTAAAACTCGTGCCAATGCCCAGCACAAAATCCGCCTCTGCGAGAAACCGCTCGACCATCAAAGTGCGCGTCAACCCGCCCGTGCCCAGCGCGAGGGGATGGGTTTCTGGAAACGCGCTCTTGCCCGCGAGCGTCGTCATCACGGGAATGTCGGTCAATTCGGCCAATGCGATCAACTCTTCACTCGCCTCTGCGTACAACGCGCCTTGCCCCGCGGTAATCACCGGGCGCGAGGCTTTGAGGAGGTGTGTCGTTAGATCGCGCACATCTTCAGTTGCAGCCACAGAACGCCGAATCCGAACCGGTGTGTACGCGACCTCCTCCGCGGGATAGTCAACGGCCATCGCCTCTTTGGGCATCTCCAGCAAGACGGGCCCCAACCGCCCGCTCTTCATCTGCACGACCGCGCGCCGCATCATCGCGGGAATGTCTTCCGGCGCGTAGATTTGCGCGGCCCACTTGGTGATGTGACGGTAATTTCGCACGGATTCAAATGTGGGGTGAATGCCCTGCCGCGAGAGCGGTTCCCCGCCGGGCAAGTGCAACACCGGCACCGAATCCGCGTATGCCTGCGCCACGCCGCCAAAGGCATTTTCCGCGCCCGGGCCTTGTTGCATGGTGAAAACGCCAAATTTTCGTCCATTGGAAACCCGGCTGAAGCCATCTGCAACATTCACACCCGTGCGCTCCTGCCGACAAATAATGGGGGTAATCCCCGCCTTTGCCGCGACTTCGATGAGGGTTTGGTGGGGAAATGCGATCAAAAAATCCACGCCTTCTGCTTTGAGCACTTTTGCCATTGCGTCGTAACCGGTCATGGATGCCTCCGTTTTGGGGGTTGTGAAAAAGGAATAAATTGTTACCTTTACGCCTGCGGGACCGTGCCGCCGACAATCATCGCCCCATGATATTCTGTTTGCACACAAAAAACAATGAGATTTCGCGCCAACGGGAAAACTTCGATGCACGCCGCGCTGTCCAACATTTGCCCGCTCTGCAAGGGCGAACAAACCATGCCCTATTTTTGTGATCGATACCGAGATTACCTGCGTTGCACGACGTGCGCGCTGATCTTCGTACCCGCGATCTTCCACCTGTCGGATGGCCTCGAAAAACAGCGGTACGACCTCCACGACAATGACCCCGCGGACCCGCGCTACCGGGCGTTCTTGTCCCGGCTTTACAACCCGCTCAAAGCGCGTCTTCCCGCGGGCGCGTGCGGGTTGGATTTTGGATGTGGCCCCGGCCCCACCTTGTCCGTTATGTTTCGAGAACGCGGCTATGCGACAGACATCTACGACAAATTTTATGCGCGCGATCCCGCGGTCTTTCAACGCGCGTACGATTTTATCACCGCGACCGAAGTCTGCGAACATTTGCGCGATCCCCAGTTTGAGTTGCAACGGCTTTACCACCTCGTCAAACCGGGCGGCGTCCTGGGCATCATGACCAAACTCGCAACCGACAAACCCGCATTTGAAACTTGGCATTACAAACGAGATCCCACGCACATCTGCTTCTTTTCCAAAGCCACCTTTGAATGGCTGGGCCATCTCTGGCACTCAAAAATCGAGTTCATCGGCGCGGATGTCATTTTGATTTCCAAAGGATGAACGCCCAAACCTATCCAAAAGAACATCTCCCCTTCCCGAATCGGGGGAGATCGCACCCATCACTCGGAGGCAACCATGGCAACCTCATATCCCAATGATCCCGATAAACGCTTGGAATACTCCGTCGTCTATACGGACCGCGCGCTCAACCACATGTCGCAATCCTTCCAAGGCGTGATGCGCGACATTTCCGCCACCCTCAAAAACGTGTATCGCGCCCGCGCCGTAGTCGTCGTTCCCGGCAGTGGCACGTTTGGCATGGAAGGCGTGGCGCGGCAATTTGCGACCGACGAGAAATGCCTGGTCATTCGCAACGGGTGGTTCAGCTACCGCTGGACGCAAATTTTCGACATGGGCGACATTCCCTCGCGATCTTTCGTCCTCAAAGCGCGGCGGCTGGGCGATGAGAAACACGCTCCGTTTGCACCTGCGCCCCTCGCTGAAGTCGTGCAAACCATCAAAGCGGAACAACCCTCCCTCGTCTTCGCGCCACACGTCGAAACCGCCTCTGGCATCATCCTGCCCGACGACTACCTCTGCGCTGTGGCAGACGCCATCCACGCTGTCGGCGGCATGCTCGTCTTGGACTGCATTGCCTCCGGCGCAATGTGGGTAGATATGGAAGCCTGCGGGGTCGACGTCCTGATCAGCGCGCCGCAAAAAGGCTGGAGCAGTGCCGCGTGTTGCGCCTTGGTCATGCTCGGCGCCACCGCGCTCGAACGCATCGAATCCACCACCAGCACCAGCTTTGCTTGCGACTTGCACAAATGGTTGCAAATCATGGAAGCCTACGAAGCAGGCGGCCATGCGTACCACGCGACCATGCCCACGGACGCCCTCGCAATTTTTCGAGATGCCATGCGCGAAACCGAAGCCCTCGGCTTTGATAACGCCCGCCAGCGCCAACAAAGACTCGGGGACGAAGTTCGCGCCCTGTTGACCCGCAAGGGCATCAAAAGCGTGGCCGCGCCGGGCTTCCAAGCGCCGGGCGTCATCGTGAGCTACACGGACGACCCGGACATCCACACCGGCAAAAAATTTCTGGACTTGGGCCTGCAAATCGCCGCGGGCGTTCCCCTGCAATGCGACGAGCCAGAAGATTTTCAGACCTTCCGCCTGGGCCTGTTCGGCTTGGACAAACTCCAAAACATCGCCCGCACAGTCCAAAACCTCGACGAGGCCCTATCTCAAATAAAAGGCGACCGCAGATGACCACGGATGGGAGTCAGTAGTCAGTTGTCAGTCCCCGCCTCCGCCCTACCACCTGTCGTCACTCTGGCGCACGCGCAAGTACGGGCATAGCCAAAGCCCTTTTCTCGAAAGGAACAACCCATGTACGTAGGCACGCAGTATATCGGCACCTCGAAACTCGAAATGGAATTTCTCGCCCGGCACGGCGTCGCCCATTTTGACGCCACAGTTGATGGCCTGGACGCGGAAACCCTGACCCGGCACCGAGAGGAAGCCGCTGCTTATGGGATCGAACTCGAAATGGTTCACGTCCCGCCAATCGACAGCATCCCCATGGCAAAAGACCCGCAGCGCGACCGCGACATCGACCGCTTCTGCGAGTACATCGAAAACGCGAGCAAAGCCGGGTTGCGCGGCTTGAATTACAACTTTTGCGTCTTGCGCGCTCCTTCGGGCGGGCTCGTACAGCGCACCGGGCGCACCTCGGGCCGCGGCGGCACGACGTACAGCGCCTTCTCCCTCGCCGAATACGACAATGACGCGCTTACCGAAGTCGGGCGCGTGAGCCGAGAAGAGGCATTTGAACGCGCCGCGTACTTTCTCAATCGCGTGATACCCGTCGCCGAGGCGTACAAAATTCAACTGGCGTGCCACCTCAACGACCCACCCGCGCCCGTGCTCAACGGCATCGAAAAGTGGAATTATCCGGTCTTTGAGGGCTTAAAGCGGTTCAGCGAATTGGTCGATAGCCCCTATCACGGGTTCAACTTCTGTTGCGGCGTGGCCGCCGAAGGCTTGGAAAATCCCGCCGAAGAACTCCCGCCTATCGTTCAATATTTCGCGGAAAAGAAGAAAATTTTTAACGTGCATTTCAGAAACATCCGCGGCGGCCTGCACGACTTTTGCGAGACGTGGCCGGACGAAGGCGATGTCAACATGTACCAACTCGCAAAAATTTTGCACCGCGCAGGCTATCCGTACATGCTGATGCCCGACCACGCCCCTCGCCACCCGGACGACGCGGCTCCCGAAGGCGTCTCGAACCGCGTGACCCAGGCGTGGGCATTTCAATTCGGCTACATCATCGCGCTGATCCAAGCCGTGGAAAACGAGTCCAAAAAATAGAAGGAGAAACCATGGCAATCCTACAACCCACCCCAGATCACGTCTTGGATGGCGAAACGCGCGACGCCCTCAAGCGCGTGAACACAACGGCTGTGGTCGATGTGCTCGCTCGCAATGGGTACGACGCGCGTTTAACTTACATGCCCAATCTGCAAACCATGACCCCCGGCAAGCGATTGGTCGCCCGTGCGATCACCGTGCGCTTTGTGCCCTCGCGCCCAGACGCGGACGAGGAAAAGCCGGATGGCGAAGCATCGCCCGAATACGCGGCATTTGAACTCGCCGGGCCGGGCGATGTGATCGTGATGGAATCCATGCGGACCAAATTGATGTCTATCGGCGGCGACATTAAATTTTTGCGCTTAAAACAGCGGCGCGTGGATGGCCTGATCTGCGATGGCGGCATCCGCGACATGCACACGGTCAAAGACTATGGCTTGATGCTGTGGGGATATGGCAAAACCTCCAACCTCGGCACTCGCGTTGGAACGCCTTATGCGACCAATGACTGGGTGCAAGTCGATGGCGTGCTCGTCAGGCCGGGCGACTACATCGTGGCCGACGACGATGGCGTGGTGGTCATTCCGCGCAAAGTCGCCGCGCAAATCGCGCGCAAAGCCATTGAATACGACGATCTCGAAGAATGGATCCGCAGACGCTTGGACAGCGAAAATCTCTCCCCCGGCAAATACTACCCGCCGGACGAAGAGACATTCGCCCTGTACCACAAATGGAAATCACAACAGTGACACCTCCCACCAAAAAGGGCTTGTATCTTTCTCAGACACAAGCCCTTTCGCAACAATGATCTCGCGGATCGTCAACCAAGCCATTTGTTAATGGCGGTGAGCAAAGTCAAGGCGAGCACGAGAAGGCCACCCAACTTGATCGTCATGCGCTGTTCAAGATCGCGGATTTCAGCCCGAATCGCCTTGGCCTCGACGTGCAACTCGGCGCGAACTTCTCGAATCTCGGTGCGAACTTCTTGAATCTCGGCACGCAACTCTGCGCCCTGTGCCACCAACTCCGTGCGAACAGCCGCTATGTCGGCCTTTGTCGCTACGGAATCGTCGAATGCCTCGCCGATCATTCTAATCACCATTTCGGCTTGGGCTTCGTCGAACCCGACTTCTCGGAGTTTCTTTACGGCTTTGTACGTGTCTAATGCCATTGCAACCTCCTCGCGTTGAGTCGCGTCACTTGTATCTTTCTCAGACACAAGCCCTTTCGCAAAAACGATCTCGCGGATCGTCAGCCAAGCCATTTGTTAATGGCGGTGAGCAAAGTCAAGGCGAGCACGAGAAGGCCGCCCAACTTGATCGTCATGCGCTGTTCAAGATCGCGGATTTCAGCCCGAATCGCCTTGGCCTCGACGTGCAACTCGGCGCGAACTTCTTGAATCTCGGCGCGCAACTCCGCACCCTGTGCCACCAACTCCGTGCGAACAGCCGCTATGTCGGCCTTTGTCGCTACGGAATTGTCAAATGCCTCGCCGATCATTCTAATCACCATTGCGGCCTGGGCTTCGTCGAACCCGACTTCTTGGAGCTTCTTGACGGCTTTGTACGTGTCTAATGCCATTGCAACCTCCTCGTGTTGAGTTGTGTCATCCGTTATTTACCGCTCCTTCAAATCGTATGAAATCGCATTCATTTATCGCATACTATCGCAAAGTTATGCGAAAGCAAATGACAGTTGATTTGATTGACGCTTCACAGGGCATGCGTCCACGCACTTACAACCTCGTGTCCGTCTTACGGCATCTCCACGTCCGTTTTGCGACTCGGCATGGCTTGCCGCGTCGTAGTGTGCCAAGTTCTTTGCCGCGTTCAAATCGCGGTTGATGACCAATCCGCAGGCCAGGCAGACATAGTCGCGCTCTGATAGGTCCATGGCGACTTTCTTCTCGCCACAGTCGGAGCATGTCTTCGTGCTCGCAAACCACCGGTCGGCTTTCTCAAAGACCACGCCAGACCATTCGCACTTGTAGGCCAACATTCGCAAGAAGCCTGCGATGCCGGCGCGGTGGAAAGCGCGAGACAGACACTTGTTTTGGCGCATACCGGCGACATTCAGCGTTTCAACGATCACCTTACCAACGGTCGTCGCTTTCACCAAAGCGGATGTGGCTTTGTGGTGAACGTCGTCGCGAATGTTCGCGATGCGGCCATAAATGCGTTGTCTTTGGTCATACCGACGTTGCCTGCGGTTGCTGTGCTTGTTCTTGCCGTGGACATTCTGCGAGCGTGCGATAGCCTTATCCACACGCCTTAACTTCCGATAGTGTCGGTCAAGAGACGCTTGGGGATTCTCCACGGTCTGTCCATCTGAATACGTTGCCAATGTCTGGATGCCCATGTCAATGCCGATGGTCTCTCCTGCGCGCTTGGCGGGCGTCTCCTCGCCTGTTTCAACGGACAAGCAGACGAACCATCGGCTATGCGTTTTGGTCACCGTGGCTTGGACAATCTCGCCATCAAACCGCAAAGATTCGGCCATCTTGACCCATCGGATTTTGGGCAAGAAGACCACATTGCCACAGACCTTGACTGTGCCTTTGCCGTTATCCGCTTGATAGCTCTGGCCGTGTGCGCGTTTGCGGTGTGTTGGAAAACGCGCAGGCAAAGTCTTGTTCCGCCAGTTCTTTATGGCCCGATCCAGGTGGTGGATGGCATTCTTGGATGCGTTCTGCGACAATTCGCCATTCCATTCGTACTCCTCGTTCTTCACGGCATTGAACTCGCGCTTGAGCGTGTAAAGCGACTTAAACTCGTCATTGTCCAAGCCATCTTTGAACACATTTAGCGCGTGATTATAGGCCACACGCGCATAGCCACAATGCTTTGACAACAGCGTCGCCTGTGCTTTATTCGGCTTCAGTGCATTTTTGTGCGTCTTAACCATTGGCCTATCCAATCTTCAACACCAACTGCTTTCGCTCGATAATATACGATTTTATACGATACGATACGATTATAGCGAACTGTTACTTGCCCCCAAAATACCCACAGCTAAGCCAAGTGTCAAGAAAGGAAATGGCGATGATTGAAGTTCGTCGCGGGCGCCGCGAGGACGCGCCCTATATCGTGGATTTTCAACTCCGATTGGCGTGGGAGACAGAGCGATTTGAACTGGATCGACCCACTGTGGAAAAGGGCGTGCGCGCGGTTTTTGACGACCCGCACAAGGGCGCGTATTGGATTGCCGAAGTCGATGGCGAAGTTGCGGGTTGTTTGCTGACCGTGCCCGAATGGAGCGATTGGCGCAACGGCACTGTGGTGTGGATTCACTCGGTTTACGTGTTGCCCAAAGCGCGGCGCCAAGGCGTTTTTCGAGCGATGTACGAAGCGTTAAAAACCGCGGTTGAACGCGCTGCTGATTTGCGTGGACTCAGGCTATATGTCGAGCGGGAAAATGAGCGCGCGCAAAAAACCTATCGCGCGCTGGGGATGGATGGCAACCACTATCAAATGTTTGAATGGATGGACGGATTTTGACGCATTTTATTTTTTCATTTCTTGAACCAAGCGGTCGATGAGCGCAGGGTCGTCGGGCAGGAGTTTGGATGCAGGTAGGCGAGGGAGGAGTTCGGCCCAGCGTTTGTCCTGTTGATACGCCCGCGCGAGATAGGGAATGGCTTGCTCCGGATCGCCCGTATCCGCCAAGGTGACGCCGACCCAGAACGCGGCCTCGCCATTGGTGGCCTCGTCCGGCACGATCTCAAGGGCTTGGCGGTACGCGGCAAGGGCTTTTTCGATATCGCCTTTGACAACCCATTCGTCGCCCTCGTACAACTTGAGATAGGCGCGTTGCAACGTGACGAGCCGGCGCAACTCCGCGACCGGATTGGGATGGTCTTCAACGCGCAGGTCAAACAGGCGGTCGACCCAGGGCTCGTGCGTATTTTTAGAGCTGACGACGAGAATGGCCGCCGATTGTCGCCCGCGCAGGTCCCCGCCTTCGGCTTCTGCGGCTTCGAGGGCCGCGAGCAAGCGCTCGGCCAAATCGCCCTCCGCAGATTCATAAGCCGCGCCCATGGCTGCCCAAACCGTGGGCTTTTCCATGATATTGGCCTGTACGGAATACTGCGCACCTAGCTGATGCCCGGCCGCAAAAATGGCGCGTTTGCCCGTATGCGCGGCAACATTGCCCTTCGCATCGACCATCGCAACTTGGCGCACATCCGCGCCTTCATCAGTCGAGACGAGTGCCTTGAGTGCTTCGGGCGCGGTGCGGCCCATCCGCATCAAATTTAGGCCAAGCGGCCCATACGCGGGATCGACCAGCGATTGCGTCGCCACGGCACCCACCCCGGGTTCGGCCCACGGCACGATGGGGCCAACGGAAAACCAATGCGACTGTACGGCCACGCCGAGTTGCCCAGTGGTGGAATCGCGCGCGACAATGGAATAGGTCGCCACGGGCCGCCGCGGCAGATCTTCGGCTTGAATCGAGAGTGCAACCAAACAGGTACTCAGAAATGAGATCAGGCGTTTCATGGATTCCTCCAAAAAAGAAAAGCAGTTGTCAGTTGTCAGTTGTCAGTTGTCAGTCCCCGCCCAACCCCTCGGAAAGTCACTGGACTTCGGCGTTGGCTAGGATTCGCGGATCCCATCCAGTATCGCTTTTGCAAACGCGGTTAGGGTATCGTCTCGCGCGCCCATGATGACGATGCGATCACCCGCACGGGCTTCTGCGGTCAGGCGGGCGATGATGGCTTCGCGGTTGGGGATGTATTTGGCGCGGCGCCCGGCCTTTGAGATTTCAACGACCAAGTCTCGGGAGGAAATATCGCGGTGCGCGGTGCCGCCAGCGTAAAAAATCTCGGATAGAATCACCAGATCATCCTCGGTCATTCCTTCGACAAAGGCCGCGATCAGCCCGTCCTTCAAAAATCGCGTGGGGACAAAGCCGTGCGGTTGAAACACGGAGAGCACGCGCCCGGGCTGTGCGTGTAGTGTCGCCAAAGTCGCGGCAATTTTGTCGGGATTGTGGGCGAAATCGTCGATCACGGTCACGCCGTTGGCTTTGCCCACCATGTCCAACCGCCTGCTGATGCCCGAGAAATCTGCCAATGCCGCGGCTCCTTGCTCTGCGCTGATCCCGAGCACGCGACACGCTGCGATAGCCGCTGCTACATTGCTCGCATTGTGCCATCCCGGCACGCGCAAGCGACAGGGTATCCCGTTGATGACGCACGCCACCCCATCCGGCAACAGGGCTATCTCGCGCACCTGCACATCGACATCCTCGCAATCCACGCCAAACGTCACTCGCCGGGGGACGCCCTGCGTCAAGGCCATTGACCGCGTACAGTTGCGATTCACCACCGCCGCGTCTGTTGCCCGCATGCAAAAGTCCCGAAAAAGCGATTGCAACTCGTCTATCGGCTTGTGATCCAGCGAGATATTGGTCAGAATGGATATGGTCGGATTGTACAACGCGATAGTGCCATCGCTCTCGTCGGCTTCGATGACGAGCAACTCGGCGTCCCCGCAGATCGCATTGCCCAATCCCCGCGCCTGTGCGGCATCGCGCATGATCCCGCCATTGATCACCGTGGGATCGCGCCCGGTTTTGCACAAGATATGCCCGATCATGCCGGTCACGGTCGATTTGCCACTCGTGCCGCCAATGGCAACACCCGTTCCCCGGTGAAACAAATCCGCCAACACTTCGGCGCGTTTGCGGATCGCAATGCCCAGATTCAGCCCCTTCTTCACATCCAAAATCGTCGGCTCAACCGCACTCGACACCACGAGCACATCCACCTGCTCATCCACGCCCGACCCATCTTGCGGGAACAACGCGATTCCCAATGCGCGCAAACGGGCGTACAAATCCGGATTTTGCCCTTGGTCATAGCTGCGATCCGACCCGCGCACGACATGGCCTTGGTGCAACAACACCTGTGCAATGGCACTCATGCCACTGCCGCCTATTCCGCAGAAGAAGAAGGTCTGTTTCATAGGTCAGTTGTCAGTTGTCAGTTGTCAATGCGAATTAAGAGTAAAAAGCGAGTGAGAAGCAAGCCGCGGCCAATCGCCCAAAGACATGAACGACTCATCCATTATCGGATCGTCTCTTAGCACTTGTCTTAAAACAAACAATGGATGCCCCCCCCTCCGGCTCCTTCCCGTAACGGAGAGATGTTCTTCCCCCTTCCTCGTAGGAAGGGGGCCAGGGGGTAGGTCCCAATAATTTTGAATATATCGAGTAACATAAGGGCTTGCAAGTGCGAATCACCTGCGCCGCGCAACAACGGGCTTTGCACTTTTGGGCTTTTCCCGTATATTTCAATGCGTCAGGTCGAATCTCACACCAAAGGATATTCCGATGGAAGGCACTTACCGTTTTGTGCTCACCGATGTCGAGCGCGCGCTTTGGACCGAAGCGTGGACAGTCGATGAATCCACCTTGCCGCTGGGCACCGGGCATACTTGGCGCGTGCAAAAAACCGCGCTCAAAGGCGGCTTGCAAGACGGGGTCGATCTCATCGAAATCGACAACGGCGCGCTGTCTGTGTTCATCGTGCCCACGCGCGGCATGGGTATTTGGAAGGGCATTTACCGCGGCATTCCCTTGGGCTGGGAATCGCCCGTGCGCGACCTCGTCAATCCGGCCTTTGTCGATCTCGATGACCGAGGCGGCTTGGGCTGGCTCAAGGGGTTCAACGAATGGATCGTGCGTTGCGGGTTAGACAGCAATGGCGCGCCTGGCAAGGATGTGGTGATCGACAACAACGGCAACGAGGCCGAAGTGTTCGTGCCCCTGCACGGCAAAATCGCCAACCTGCCCGCGCGGCACGTGGAGGTGCAAATCGACCTGTCCCCGCCCCATCGCATCACGGTCTTGGGCATTGTGGATGAAACCATGATGTTTGGCCCGGCCCTGCGCCTGACCACGGCTCTATCCACCGAATTGGGCAGCAACAGCCTCACTATCGCGGATCAAGTGACCAATCTCAACGACAAGCCCGCGGAACTGCAACTCCTCTACCACTGCAATTACGGCGCGCCCATCTTGGAAGCCGGCGCGTCATTGGTCGCGCCGTTTAAGACCGTGTCGCCGCGCGACCCCCATGCCCAGAAAGCCATCCAAACTTACGACCAATTCAGCGGCCCCACGCCGGGCTATGTGGAGCAGGTGTACTTTTACGAACTCGCCGGCAAGCGCGGCGGTCAAACCTCCGTCTTGCTCAAAAACGCCGATGGCAACCTGGGATCGTCCCTCCACTTTTCGCGCGAGCAAATGCCGTGTTTCACGCTTTGGAAAAACACGGCCTCCCTGCGAGATGGGTACGTCACCGGCCTGGAGCCGGCCACCAACTATCCCAATCCCAAACGCTTTGAACGCGACGCCGGGCGCGTGATCGGCCTCAACGCCGGGGAAACGCACCACTGCGACCTCACTATCGCGGTTCACGACACCAAACGCGACGTGCAAAATATCGAACGCGAAATCGCGCAACTGCAAAAAAACGCCACGCCAAAAGTATCGAAAAACATCCTCTCGCGCCTCTCATTGGTGGGATAACCGAAGTATGGGACTCGTATTTCTCGACATCGACATCGCCAACCCCGCGCACGCAGAAACCTTTCAAACCGAGCACTTTCTCATCGACTCGGGCGCGATCTACTCTGTGGTGCAACGGCCCGTGCTAGAAGCCTTGGGCATCCAACCGCATTCCCGCCGAACCTTCACGCTGGCAAATGGCGATAGGATTGAACGCGACATGGGAGACGCGCTGTTTCGCTACAAAGCCCACCGTGGCGCCTCGCCCGTCATCTTTGGCGAACCGGGGGACAGCAATCTCTTGGGTGTCGTCACCCTCGAAGCCTTGGGCTATGTTCTCGATCCGCTCAAACGCGAACTCCTCGCTTTGCCCATGCTTTTGGCGGGGCTGATCGCTGACTACTGACCACTTCCCAGGACTCTCCATGACCAAAACATTTGGCAAATTGTGCGAACAGGGCATCGGCAAGATGCGGCGATTTTGGCTGGTGTGGTTTCGCAAGGCGTATGTCGCGCAGCAGGTTGAACGCAGGCAGGGCGAGTGCAACCAGTGTGGCAACTGCTGTGAGTTGCTGTTCAAATGCCCGTTTCTCATCAAAAGCGAAACCGGGGATACCCTGTGTAGCATCTACGAAAACCGCCCCCAACAATGCGCGGCATTTCCCATTGACAAGCGGTGTTTGTCAGAAGTCGATTTCGATTGCACGTACACGTTCCTGCAAATCGAACCCCATCGCACGGCCCCATAGTGGAACTCCGCGCCTCTTTCCAACGTTCTAAAAACCATGCGCCATTTTCTCATTTTCATTCTCATGCTCGCCGCGCCCTGCGTGGCCCAACTGCGCGAGCCGCCCGCGGCATTTACTATCGCCCGCCTCAAGTACGACGGCGGCGGCGACTGGTACAACGGCCCGACGGAAATTCCCAATTTGCTCGCATTTATCGCGCAACACACGCCCATTCGCACCGCGGAACAAGAAGCCCAAGTCGCGCTGACAGACGACCACCTCTTCGCCTATCCCGTGCTGTTCCTCACGGGCCACGGGAACATCCGATTCTCCGAAGAAGAACTGCGCCGCCTGCGCCTGTACCTCGAGCGCGGGGGATTTCTCTTTGCCAACGACGACTACGGGTTGGACAAATCCTTTCGCCGAGAACTTCACCGCGCATTTCCGGACAAGGAACTCGTGCAACTGCCCCCGTCTTATGGCCTCTTTCAAACGCCGTTCTCCTTTCCAAACGGCTTGCCCAAAATCCACGAACACGACGGCGATCCCCCGCAGGCTTGGGGCCTGTTCCACGAAGGCCGCCTGATCGTCTTTTACAACGTGAGCAGCGACATCGCCGATGGGTGGGACGATCCCGACGTCCACAATGACCCGCCCGAAAAAAGACGCGAAGCCCTCAAAATGGGCGTCAACGTCATCGTCTGGGCACTCATGCATTAAATTCCAAATTCCGATTCAGAAGGCGGATGGACGAGGACTTAACCGCCGACCACCAACCACTGATTCCAATGACTGCACAATCCGCACATCAAAAACTCGCGCAACGGCTCACGCGATTACGCGCATTGATCGCCGCGAATCGGGTGCTGACGGGCATGGGCATCGCGCTGGCCTTTGCGCTCGGCGCGGGCCTTGTGCTCATCGCGCTCGAATCCATCTTTTACCTGCGTCCGATCCTCAAGCTCATTTTGGAAGGCGCGTGCGCGTTGTGCGTCGCGTTCCTCATCGGGTACTTCTGCGTCATGCCCATCGTCAGGCCGCCGAGGCTCGACGAGATCGCCCTGCGCGTGGAACGCCATTTCGGGGGGTTGCAACAACACTTGATCAACGCGCTCCAGTTGTGGCGGCACCGCGACCGCGACGGGCACGCCACCGCATTGGTCGATGCCGCGATCATCCAAGCCGAAGAAGCCACGCAGCACCTCGCGTTTGAAACGCTCATCGACCGCAAGCCCCCAATTCGCGCAGCAATGGCGACCATCGCGCTCGCGGTGGTGGCCCTGTTGCTCCACGCGCTGTGGCCCACCGCACTGGCCGGCGCAGCGCAACGCCTCGCAACTCCGCAAACGCACTATACCCGCCCGCCCGATACGCACATCGCATTGCGCCCGGGCCATGTCGAGGTCGTCGGAGGCGAGCCGCTCGCCATCACCGCGCACCTGTCCGGCGTCGTCCCGCGCAATGCCCGGCTGTACATCCGCGAAGCGGGCGCGCAATCATGGGCATCATTTGTCTTGCCGGTCAAACAAACCACCGCGTCTCATCGCTTTCCCGCGGTCACGCGATCCTTCGACTACCGCCTGTCTGCCCACGACGCGCAAACCCCGATTTACACCGCGAGCGTACACCCGCGCCCCATCGTCACGCGCATCTCGCACGATGACCGGTTCCCGCCGCATACCCATTTGCCCGACCGCATCGATCAACAAGGCGGGGATATCGTCGTCCCAACCGGCACAGAGGTCGCGCTGACCATCGAGGCCAACAAGTCTATCGAAACCGCAACCCTCGTTTTTGACGACTCATCCCGCCTGCCCGCCGCGGTGGATTCGTCCCGCGCACAGGTGGTCTTCACAGTGGCAAAAGACGGGCGTTACCGCGTTGTGATGCGAGACGCCCACATGGTCGGCAACGAGGATCCGGTTTCCTACCGCGTCGTCGCCCTGCCCGATCATCCCCCAGAGGTGCGGTTGTTGCATCCGGGCCGCGATGTCGATCTCACCGAGTCCCTGCGCGTTTCCCTGCTGGCCGAAGCCTTTGACGACTACGGCGTTTCCCGCCTTGAACTGCGTTATGACGCGGTGGACCACACCGGCCAACCGCAGGTCATTCCCATCGCCATGTCCCCAGGCCGCGAAGTCGAGGCGGCTTACCACTGGGACATGGCTGGTCTCAACCTGCTGCCGGGGGACCGCGTGTCGTACCGCGTCCGTGCGTACGACAACAATCCCACCCCGTCTTATGCCGAAACCGCCACCTTCACCATTCGCTTGCCCAGTTTGTTTGAAATCCACGAAGCCGCAGAGAAAACGCAGCGCGAGAGCATCGATCACATCGAAAGCGTTCAAGAACGCGGGCGCGACCTCGACCGACGCCTGCAAGACTTGGCGCGGCAACTCATGTCCAAAGACGCGCTGGACTGGCAGGAAAAACGCGAATTTGAAAAAGCACTCCAAACGCAGGCCGAACTCGCCGACGAAATCCAAGCCACCGCCGAGCAACTCGACCGCGCCCTCGACCAACTCGAAGACAGCGGGTTGCTCGAGGACGACACCTTGCAAAAACTCGACGAATTGCACGACTTGCTCTCGCAAATTCGCACGCCCGAACTGATGGAAGTGATGAAAAAATTGGACGAAGCCGTTCAAAACGCAGACGCGGACATGGTGCGCGAAGCCCTCGCGGAATTTCAGAATGAGCGCGAAAAATTTCACGAGGGCATCGACCGCGCCCTGGCCTTGCTCCAGCGCGTGCGCCAGCAACAAACCCTGGACGCGCTCGGCCAAAAACTCGAAGAACTCGCCCGCGCCCAAGGCCAACTCACGCAGCACATGGAACGCGCCCCCGCAGATGACCTCGCGCGCAGGCAAGTGCAAATCGCCCGCGACACCGAGCAGTTGCGCCGAGAATTGCACCGCGCCGCGCAGGAGATGGACAACCCCACCGCGAGCGACCTCGACCGCATCGCCGACGCCATGCGCCGCGAGAAATTTTCCGACCGCATGGATCGCGTGCGCGAGGACTTGGCGTTTGGGCAACGGCAAAGCGCGCGACAAAAAAGCGATGCCATCGCCGGGGATTTGCAAGCCCTCAGCCAGCGATTTGCGGACGCGCGCCAGCGATTTATCCAGCGGCAAAAAGACGAAGTCGCCCGCGACCTCAACCGGGTCTTGCACGACTTGCTCGCCTTGTCCCGCGCCCAAGAACGCACGGCACAACGCGCAGATGAAGCGCGAGACCGCAGCGAAACCGCACCCCTCGCCCGGGATCAAGCACGCACCATCGCGGGGGCATCGCGCATGGCGGGCCGCATGCTCGACGCGTCGCGCAAGAGCTTTTTCCTCCCGCCAAGGGCGCAAGCCGCATTGGGCAATGCCCTGAACAAAATGGAAGAAGCCGCCGAGCACCTCAACGCGGGCCACGCCGATCGAGCACCCCAACTCGCCCGCGAGGCCATGGGCGCGCTCAACACTGCCGCGATGATGGTACAAGGCGCGCTGGGCCAACTCGCGGCCTCGCAATCCGGCACCGGCTTTGAAGAAATGATGGCACAAATGGCCGCCCTCGCCCAACGACAAGGCGACGTCAATGACCAAACCGAAAATCTCTTTGGACGACCCGGGCAACAACCCTCATGGCAACGCCTCGCGGCCCAACAACGCGCCATTCAAGACGCGCTCGATGCCCTGCGAGACGAATTGGCCCAACAACGGCGCGAGATGCTCGGGGACCTGGGCAAAATCGCAGGCGACATGCGCGAAACGGCCCGCGAACTCGCGCAACGACAGATCTCGCCCCAAACCCTCACGCGACAACGACAAATCCTCTCTCGCTTGCTCGACGCGCAACGCGCCATGCGCGAGCGCGGCAAGAGCAAAAAACGCCAAGCGCGCACGGGCGAAAACATCACCTATCGCGGGCCGGGATCGCTCCCCGCAAATTTGGGCGAAGCGGACAATCCCCTGCGCCGCCTGATGCGCGACGCCCTCAAACAAGGCTACTCCGCCGAGTACCAAGCCCTCATCCGACGGTATTTTGAAAACCTGATCGCGGAGGAAAAACGGATCGCGGATTAAAGGCGATTAAGCGGAGGACGCGGAAAAAATTAAGTTGTGTTGACATTTACGGGCCCTGCAACATCGGGACCTACCCCCCTAACCCCCCTTCCTGCGAGGAAGGGGGGAACTGTGAGCGGTTTTGCGAGGGGATTGATGAGGGATTTCTGATCGCTTTATGCCCTCGGTCAACGCCATCAGAGCAACCTAAGCCATCAAAGGTGCTTTACTCCCCTTTCCTCGTAGGAAAGGGGCCGGGGGATAGGTCCCCTCGCACAACGCCATCAGAGCAACCAGAGATATAAGCCATCAAAGGACCAGACGCATTAAATCAGCAAGCAACACAGTTGCTACTCTGTGAGTAACGTGAAAAAAATAAAATGTCAACACAACCTAGCCACGAGCGGGGTACAACTGGCGACAGCCAGTTCAAAATACAAAAGGGCGAGTAAGCCACAACGAGGCAAAGACATTCGCATAAGAATGCAGATGACGCGGATGGCTGAAAAAAAGGAGTTTTCCCCATGCGAAAATTTACCCTCTACGCATTCGCGTTTGCCCTGATGTGCGGGCAGGTGCATGCGGAAAAATCGCCGAAGACGGCTTTCTTTCTCTCGTTGCTCGTGCCGGGGTTGGGTGAGTGGTATGCCGGGGCCAAATGGCGAGGGGTTGGATTTATGAGCGCGGAGGCCCTCACATGGACGGCCTATATTTCATGGCGGGGCAAGGGGAATGACATCAAAGCGGAATTTCGCGCGTACGCGGACCAGCATTGGAACGCAGCGCGGTACAGGGCATGGCGGGACTTCAACAGGCGGCAGGACGACCCCTATCACGAAACCCACGCATTGCCCTCCAAAGAGGACGACACGCAACAGTACTACGAACTCATCGGCAAATACCACCAGTTCGTCTATGGCTGGGACGACGCGCCCTCTGAATTTACAACCGACAACACGAGCGTGCAATCCGCGCGCAGGCAGGCGTATGAAACCCGGCGCAACGACAGCAACAAATACCTCAAACGTGCGTCGCTCGTCACGGGCCTCGCCGTGCTCAACCACATCGCCAGCGCAATCCACGCCTCTGCCTACACGCGCACCCTGAAAAAACAAACCGGCCCTCGCATGTGGATCGACATCGCGCCTGTCGATATGCAGGGTCGGACAATGGTCGCGTTAAAAACGAGATTTTGAACAAACGCAGTTATACGCCGTTCTCTGGCTGTCGTTAGATGTACCCCGCTCGTGGCTAGGTTGTGTTGACATTTACGGGCCATGCACCGGCTTGAACGGTTTATCGAGAAAATCAAGCCCTGGCGTTCCGCTGACAACTGACAACTTGAGGATGAACTGGAACTGACCAACCCTCTCCCCTCTTGTATCTTGGAAGTAAGGGTTAATTAGGAGTTGCGCCCTCGTATCGAGATAAGCCATCTTGATGCCCGGCTCGGGGAAGGCCGGCCCCTCTTGAAGGCGATGACCTTGTAGGTAAGATAGGCCCCCCGACCGCCGGGTCTATGCCGAAGAGTATCTAAGCCCCTTGAGGCTGCATATACAAGACCGGTAGACTTGGCGTCAATGGTCGGGACGCGACCCCGAGCGCGCACCAGATCCCTTACAACCCCCTCATCACAGGAGGCCCCCATGTCGAAATCTCACCCCGCTTTTGCCGGCATTGATGTCAGTGCCCGCACGTTGTCCGTTGCCCTGTCCAGACCCGGACAAGCTGTCATGCAAGCGACCTTTGCCAATGATCCCCAAGCGCATAAGCGGTTGCTGAAGTGGCTCACGAAGGGCGGGCACATGGTCTCTGTGTGCCTCGAAGCGACCGGGCTTTACAGTTTGGGGGTGGCCTTGGCCTTGCATCGGCATCGCCACACAAAGGTCATGGTCGTCAATCCCAAAGCGATGAGCAAGTACGCCCAAGCCTGCATGCAACGGGCGAAGACGGATGCGAAGGATGCGTTGTTGATCCTCGACTATGCCGAGCGCATGCCTTTTGTGCCTTGGCAAGCGCCGAGCGAGCAACGGCTTCAACTGCAAGCCCTCACCAGACGCATTGACCAACTCAAGCAGGAGATCATCCGCGAACAGAGCCGCAACCACGCGCAGAGCTACCACATCCGCAGCACACGTCTCATCGCACGCGATATTCAGGTGAATATTCGACACTTCAAACGCCGGATTGCATACTTGGAAAGCCAAGCCCTCGATCTCGTTTTGCACGATGAGCCCCTCAAGCGTGCCTACCAACGCCTCTGCTCGACGCCTGGCATCGCGCAAACGAGTGCCTTGCGGCTCTTGGCCGAGTTGACCCTTTTGCCAGAGGAGATGCAAACCGCCCCAGTGGGTCGCACATGCAGGCCTGGATCCCAAACCCAAACAATCCGGAACCGCCAATCCACAAAGACGCATCTCGAAAACCGGGAATAAGTACCTCCGCCATGCCCTCTATATGCCTGCCTGGGTGGCCATCAGACACGAAGGCCATGTCAAAGCCTTCTATGACCAACTCATCGCCCGCGGCAAGAAACCTTTGCAGGCTATCGTTGCGGTGATGCGAAAGTTGCTCCATTCGATCTGGGGCATGTTGCGCCATGACCAAGATTTTGAGGGCGAAAAATTCTATCGAATCACCCCGAAAACCCCTTGACCTTTTAAGAGAGTATCTTACCTCTCCCGTCTCACCTCTCTTTTGAAAGGACTTGTTATGCCCGTTTCAAAATCCATTCGCTGGTGGCCGGCTGTTTTGATCGGCGCGTTGATGATTGTCGGGTTGGCGATGATCTGGATTCCCGACAGGCCGAATCGCCAGATGCAGGTGATGCCGACGATGCTGATCTGCCTGGTCGGCTCCGCGTTGCTCTGTCTCTGGTTTTTTGCGTTTTCCCGATTGCGGTGGAAAGTCCGCTTGCAGGGGTTGGGCGCGCTGATTCTCGTGCTCGGCTTGGGCGTTGTCTCGTTTCAGGTGCGCGGTTTTACGGGCGATTTGGCGCCTCATGTGGCGTGGCGTTGGTCTTCTGTCGCATCGGTGTCTGGGGCGGGTCAATTTTCCAGTGATCCCGAGATGGACTATCCGCAGTTTTTAGGGCCTGACCGCAATGGCATTTTGACGGGTGTTGAACTGGAGACCGATTGGGTTCGATATCCGCCCAAGTTGCTCTGGCGCGTGCCGGTTGGAGAGGCGTGGTCATCGTTTGCGATTGTGGGACGATCCGCGCTGACGCAGGAACAGCAGGGCGAGGATGAGACGGTGGTGTGCTACGATGTGTTGACCGGGAAGGAGAAGTGGCGCCATCGAGCGCGGGCGCGTTACGAAACCGCGATAGCGGGCATTGGGCCGAGGGCTACGCCCACGGTGGCGGGAAATCGCGTTTACGCTTTTGGCGCGACCGGGATACTGACGTGTCTGGATTTGGACACGGGCCGAGAAATTTGGGCGCGCGATACGGTGAAGGAAGTCGGCGCGCGCGTGAAGGAATGGGGCATGAGCGGGTCGCCTTTGGTGATCGGCGATAAGGTGATCGCGAGTCCGGGCGGTCAAAACGAGCAGTCCCTGATGGCGTATCATCGCGAGACCGGCGACGTGATTTGGGGCGGCGGGCGCGCAAGAGCCGGGCACAGTTCCCCGAGTTTGGCCGCGATAGGTGGGATGGATCAAGTGCTCATTTTTAATTTGGGACAAGTCGCGGGCCACGATCCCGCGTCTGGCGCGGTGCTGTGGACCTATCCGTGGGCGGGCGGGATAACGCAGCATGTGGCGCAACCCATTCCCCTGTCTGACGACCGGATTTTTGTCTCGACCGGGTATGGCGTTGGGAGCGCGTTGATCCAAGTTGCCCAAAGCGATGGCGGGGAATGGCGCGCGACTCAGCTATGGAAAAGCCCGCGCCTCAAAGCCAAGTTTGCGAATATGGTTCACAAAGACGGGTACGTGTACGGGCTAGATGACGGGGTTCTGACCTGTTTGGATCTCGGCGATGGACAACGCACCTGGAAGCGCGGACGCTATGGGCACGGGCAACTCATTTTGGTGGGCGATCTGTTGCTCATCCAAGCCGAATCCGGCGAGGTCGCGCTCGTGGATGCGTCGCCCGATGCACACCGAGAACGCGCGCGCTTTCCGGCTTTGAACAGCCATACGTGGAACAGCCCCGCGTTTGCCGCACCCTATTTGCTCGTGCGAAATGATCGGGAAGCAGCGTGTTATGAACTCGTGCTGAAAAAGCAAAGCAAAGAAAGGTCATGACAGGGCGCGTCAAATCTCCCGCTTCAACGCGGGCAAGAGCGGAGCGCGGAGGGCGAAGGAGACGGCGATTGCACTGGCGATGAGGCCGGTGGCGTAGATGAGGGCGAGGGTGAGGCCGAGGGATGCCCAAGGCACCAACGCGCCGTGCGCGATGAGATGGGGGGCGACGGCGATGAGCGCGGATAGGCTGCCGATGCCCAAGCCAGCGAGCATCAAAAAGCCGTTTTCCGCGAGGAGCATGCGCGCGAGCAAGGCGCGGCGAAAGCCAAAGGCGCGCAGAATTGCCAATTCGCCGCGGCGTTCGATGACGTTTCGCAACAGGACGATGCCCAAGCCGAGCGTGCCCAAGAGCAGGCCCAAGCCGCCCAGGGTTTGAAACGTGGCGAGGTACGTGTTTTCCACGGTTTGGAAATGGGCGAGTTTTTGCGCGGTCGGGGTGGCGTCTAAGCCGAGGTCTTTTAAGCGGTTTTCGAGGAGTGCGGCGAGGGTATCGGGGCGTTGCGCGTCGATGAGAAAGGCGCGGTACCCGCTTTGCTCGGGAAAGTGCTGCAAGAAATGGCGTTCGGAAATCAGCACTTCGCTTTGAAAAATGCTCGTTTTTAACAAGCCCACCAAGCGCAGGGTCACGTCCTCGCCCCTGTCGTTTTTGATGGCGATCTCATCGCCTAGTTGCTTGTGCAAAATCCACATGGCGGAATTGTAATCGCCGATAGCCGGAATCACCCCTGCGCCCAAGTCTCGAGACAATGCGGCCCAGGGGTTTTCCACTGCCGTTTGCTGAAAGGCAAAGCCGCCGCGCTGGATCAGGGATTCGGGAACGCCCAAAACGCGCGGGTTTTCGGGCCGGTACAGGTTGAGACAACTCGCGTCCTCCCCGGGCAAAACGCGCAGGGGGATGATCTCTGCCCGCGCTAGATGGTCTGCGTCCGCTTGGGAGAAACCGAGTTCAAATTGCCCGGATCGGGCGTGGAAGTCGTGATAAATCGGCGCGTCTGTTTCGGCGATGAGGGCAAAGCCGCCCGTGCCCGATGCCTTGTCTCGCCCGATGTTTTGCCCGAGGTCCGCGCGCCGGTTCGCGCCGGTGGCGACGAGGACAAAACACGCGCATCCGATGAGAGACGCACACGCCAAACTCCGCGCGGGTTGGCGGCTGCTGTTTTGGATGCCCATGCCCAGCGTGCCTTTGCCGAGTGCTTGAGGTCCGCGCCGCAGATGGCGGGACAAGAAGCACAGGCCCGCGACCATCCACAGCGCGCCGCTGACAAAAAACAAGGTCGCGCCCTCTGATGGCCCCACCACGACCGCGCCGGCGAGCGCGAGCGCGGCGAGCGCGAGGCTGATCAGCGCGTACCCCTTTGTGCGCGGTTTTGCCCGTGCCCCTTCCGTGATGCCGGCCAACAAGGCGCGGATGGAGATGTTGCCCAAGCGGCGCAGGGTGAGCCAGATCGCCAACAGGACGACGGCGAGGGAAATCGCATAGCCCAACAACAGGCTGCCCGCGTGGATGTGGAGCGCGAGTTCAGACGTGCCAACCGCGCTGACCCAATGCGTTCGCAGGCCCACCATGATGAGATGCGCGTACCCGACCCCGCCTGCAAGCCCCAATATCCCGCCCACACAGGCCAAGCCGAGACCCTCGCGGCTGAACTGTCGGCGGATTTTTTTTGCCGCGTAGCCCGAGACCATCCGCAGGCCGACCTCTTTGCCGCGCTGTTCCACGCTCAGGCGAAATAACAAGCCCACGAGCAGGGCCGCCGAGAGGATCAGGAATTGGCTGAAGCCGATGAACAACCCGCTGAAATCCGTCGCGCCCTCAGAGGCCGCAATGCCCCGTTGCATGACCGGCTCAAAGCCGAGGCCCACGGAGGCGGGCGCGATGGCACGGGGCAAGCGGTCGCGGAATTGCCCAAGCGTGGCTTCGAGGCTTTGCCCGGCGATGGGGCCGATGCGGATGCCGGTGAACGCGCCAAATCGGCTTTTCCACAGGCGTTGCCCGGCGCCAGCAGAGACAAAGGCTTTGGGCGCGTCTCGGTACAGGTCCCAATAATCTTCGTCCCGGGGGCGCACGCGGTTTAGGTCGATGGGAAACGGGGCCTCCCAGTCGGCCATGTTGGTGGCATCGGCCAGGCCCGGGTAATCGGGCGTCAGGGTTTCATCTGCCCCCAAGCCGGTCATGGCGACAATGCCCTTGACTTGAAATGTGGCCCTGCGGGTGAGGAATTTTTCCCCGGGCGCGACTTCGTAATACGCGAGATCGACTTCGTCGCCGACCTGCGCGTCCAAATCCTCGGCGGCCCAGGCATTGAGCAAGATGTCGGTTTCCCCGAGTTGGGACGATCCGCTCGTCAGGTGGAACGCGCCGAGAGGGCCGATGTCCAGTGCCGAGATCGTGAAGTAGGGCAGTTCCCGCGTGCCGATTTGCGCGGTGTTGGCGAGGTACGTGAGGATGGACATGGCGGGCGCGTCGAGGTCGGCAGCGAGTGTTTGAATGGCCTCTGCGGTGTGTGCTTTGAGGATGAATTGCGTGCTTTCGATAGCGAAGTGATCTGCCCCGCGGCGGATGACCAAGCCGAGGTCGTCCGGGGTTGCGATTTGGGAAAGTGCGGTTTGAAGGGCTGACGCCGCATTGGGCGCGCCCGAGACGAACAAGGCGTTGACGCGGTTGGGTTGACCCAAGGCGCGTTGCAAGACGGGCAGGGACAGGTACGCGTTGCGCGGCACGGTTTGCCGGGCGATGAGGCCAAAGCGTCCCATGCCCTTGTCCGGCAACACAGCGGCCAGGGTTAAGCGGACGGTTTGCAGCGCGTCTGACGTGCGTCCAAACAGGGATTCGCGGTGGATGTCGCCGAGTTGTTCAAAGGACAGGAGGATGGGGTCGCCGAGTTGCGCGTCGAGTTCGCGCTGGAGGGCGGCGTTGATGACCACAGGTGGGAATGTGGTCTCGCGTTCCAACTCGGGCAAGGGGTGATCGAACAGGTTTGCAAATCGGTGGTCGATGCCCTGAATCTGGACGCGAGACGCCCGGGTGCGCGCATTGGCGTGGATCGCAGTTCCACTCAGGCTGATGGCGGGGACCACCGCGGCAAAGCGGTCGTCGAGGGCGTTTTTGAGATCGCTGGCGAGATGTGCGCGAAAAAATCGCTCGGAGACCAAGGCGTGGTCGATTTTGCCCAAGCGACTGAGGGACAAGTCCTTTAGGCTGCCGCGCACGGAATCGCCCACGATCAACGCGCCGGTCAAAACCGCCGTGCCCACGGCGATGCCGAGCGCGACCGCGAGATTGATTCGCCAAAAGTAGGTCAGGCTTCGGAGCACGTTCCCCCCCGCAGTTCAAATTGCCGCTCAAAGCGATGGGCGAGCGCGGCGCTGTGCGTGGCGCAGATCAAGATGTTGTTTTCCGCGTGGTGCAAGTCAAAGATCAGGTCCGCGATTTCCTCTGCGCGCGCGCCGTCCAAGCTGCCGGTGGGTTCGTCGCACAAGAGCAGTGCCGGGCGGTTGATGAGGGCGCGCGCAACCGCTGTGCGCTGGCGTTCCCCACCGGATAATTCGCTCGGCCGGTGGTCGATGCGATGCGACAGGCCCACGTGGTCGATCACTTCTCGGGCGCGATCTCGCGCCTCGCGGCTCGGTTTGCCAAATGCCAGCGTCGGGATCAAGACGTTTTCCACAACCGAGTATTGCGGCAAGAGATGGTGTTCTTGAAATACGAATCCAATGCCCTGATTTCTAAATTGCGCGAGCGCGAGTTCGGGCAGTGCGAAGGGGTCTTGCCCGCCGATTTCGATCCGCCCAGACGATGGCCGATCCAGCGTGCCGAGCACATGCAACAAGGTGCTCTTGCCCGATCCCGAAGGCCCCATCATGCTCAGCGACTGCCCCTGCGCCATTTCAAAGGAGATGTCCCGCAGAACTTCTATGTCGCCAAATTGTTTGGACAGGCGTTTTACTTTCAATGCCATTTCGCGTTCTCCATGAGTCAGTGGGGACCCTATCCCCCTGCCCCCGTTATTCGTTCCGCTCATTGCAGGCTACGCTTATGCCTACGTTGCTCGTCTCAAGCGTTTGGTCCTACAGCCTCGTTGGTTGCCTCCGATGCCTTCGGCGACCTACTTTTTTTCAACAGCAAAAAAAAGTAGGCAAAAAATGCCGCTCTCAAACGCCGAGGGGCTTGCACAGCGCAAATCGCTTGTGTAACAGAACGACATGCGTCAGCCTGTAAGGTGGGTTGCCAGATGGACATTGGTTGCGAGACGGCCTTGCGCGCTGTGCGTGATGGCTTTAGCGGATGGTCTTTTGCGATGGCAGGGTTGCCATGGCTTCGCTGAATGACTGCGGAACGTCAAGGTGCCTCTCTCGCTTCTCGAATCTGATCGGCGATAAAATCCGGGATGGGTATGGACCTGATTTTCTCACCGGGATTGCAGATGCAACAAACCGCGCTCACTTTTCCCCGGGCAATGGCGGTTTCGCCGCGTGAAAAATCGAATTGGTAGGTCAGGGATTTCGCGCCTTTGCGGATCACCTTCAGGTGGATGTCCAACACGTCTTCAAAAACGGCCGGGCTGAGATAGGTGCAGGTCGCTTCCAAGCGCGGCCATCCGATCTTATTCCCGTGCCACGCCGTTGAAACACTCGTGCCCAGCGAGCGCAAAAATGCGTGTTCGGCGGCTTCCATAAAAACGAAGAACCGGGAAAAGTGGACGATGCCGGCCATATCCGTATCGGAGAACGCGACTCGGCGGGTGGTGTGAAATTCGCTGGGCATGGCGTGTTACGACGAGGGGGTGGCAATGAGAAAGACGTCATTCGCCTAAAAAACAACTGCTTACGACGAGGGTTTGAACAACGTGACCAGACAACCGCCGAGGGCCGCGAGGACGATGCCGAGCACAAATTGCCAGTTCAAACCGCCCCAACCTCCGGCGGGTGGATGCAGGATGAGAGAGACGACCGCATTGACAATCGGCGCGCCCGCAAAGACAATGGACATGACCACGGGCGGCGTGCCCTTTGCACCAAACGCGAGGAGCACGCCAAACGCGCCAATCGCCCCTACAATGCCCGCCAACAGGGACCAGGTGAGGCCCTTTGCCGGGAATGACCAGTCCGCCCCGTTGACAACGAGCACGATCAAAGAGCCGATGACAGCGGTCAACAAATAGGCAATGCCCACAAAGAGAAAGGCTTTGTAACGACCATTCTCCGGATCGCCCATAGCGATTTGCCCGGTGTGCAAAAAGAGACCGTACAAGCCCCAGGATGCAACGGTCAACAATGCAAAGACCAACCACGTAAGCCCAATAGATGAAGTCGGCATGTAACCTCCTAAAAAAGAAAAGTCCCTGGATTCTGCCCCTGCTTTAAGCACACAGGGGCATCGCCCCTACAACCCACTGCTCGCTTAGGGCAGGGTGCGGGGCGGACTGACTACTGACCACTGACTACTGACCACTGACTACTGACCACTGACCACTGACTACTGACCACTGACCACTGACTACTGACCACTGACTACTGACCGCTTTGGACAGGGGGCGGGGCGGACTGACTAGGTTGTGTTGACATTTCATTTTTTTGACGTTAGCACAGAGTAGCAACTGTGTTGCTTCTTGCTCATTTAAGGCGTTTGGTCCTTTGATGGCTTAGGTTGCTCTGATGGCGTTGCGCGAGGGGACCTATCCCCCGGCCCCTTTCCTACGAGGAAAGGGGAGTAAAGTCCCTTTGATGGCTTCTCGCTATGGTGGCTCTGATGGCGTTGTGCGAGGGCATAAAGCGATTAAATATTCCTCATCAATCCCCTCGCAAAACCGCTCACAGTTCCCCCCTTCCTCGCAGGAAGGGGGGCTAGGGGGGTAGGTCCCGATAAGGAGCGACTGTTTCAGTTTCTCCAACCGAGAGCATATTCTGCGATAGGGCTTGATTTTCTTGATAAACCGCTCAAGCCAGTTGCTTTGCTCCTAAATGTCAACACAACCTACTGACCACTGACCTCCGATAGACATCCAACATTGCGTCTGCCATATCATTGTCGCTAAAGCGTTGATGCACGGCGCGTTTGCCTGTTTGGCCCATTGTTTTTCTGCCTTCGGGATCGTTCATCATCCGCAACAGGCCGGCGGCCAATGCTTCTGATGAGAGGGGCGTGACCAAGATGCCGCCGCCCGTTTGTTCTATCCATTCCGGAAAAACGCCGTGCCGGGGTTGGACGACTGGAACGCCGTTGGCGAGGGCTTCGAGGAGGAACAACCCTTTGGGTTCTCGGTAAGGCGTTGGGACGGATAAGACGTGGATGCTGTTGAGAAAGGCGATTTTCTCTACGCGGTTGACTTCGCCGCAATGCGAGAACGCATCGGACAGGCCCCATGATGCGATTTGTTCGCGCACTTGCCGAAAGTACGCCGCGTCTCGTTTGCCCAAGTACCCCGCGACGCTGAGTTTGACATTTTCCGATCCGACCTGTTCTGCCAACTGGTGAAACGCATCCGCGAGGAGGTGCAACCCCTTTTCCGGACAGATTCGGGCGAGATAGCCCACGGTAAAGGGCGAGGGGGGCAACGCTGAGTCGCGTCCTCCGTGCCCGTCCAATTTGATGCCCAAGCGTGCGACAGAGATGCGGTTGCGCGATACGTCGAGGTAATCGGCCATGAAGTCGGCGTAATAATCGCACGGGGCCACAAAGCCATCCGCGTCTCGGGCGCGTTCTCGAATCAGGAGTTGCGCGGCTGATTTGTGCGGTTCTGTCAAGCCCTCGAGAAAGATGTCTTCGCCTTGCAGGGAACACAAGACCGGGACGCCGAGTTCGCGCTTGATTTCCCTGACCATGCCCAAAAACATGGAGTTGGTCAGGTGTACTAAGTCCGGCTGGAAGTCTTGTTTGAGCCAGCGCACCAATTTTGCGAGTTCTTTTTTTTGCAGCCCGTTTTCCCCCTCTAAGACCGATACGGTGAGCGCGCCGAGGTCTTCTGCGCGGGTTGTGCCGCTGAACCGGGCCAGGCCGTTGAGCAAGGTCGGGGTGTTGAACAGCCGGTCGATGAACCAGGGCGTGTGCCGAAAGATGCCCATTTTTCCTTGCAGATAGACGTTGATGCCGCCGTAGAACACCTGATCGATGCTCGCGCCCGGTTCGTCCGTTCGCAAGGGGGTGTACGTCGGGACGAGGGCAAAATCGATTCCTTTGCGCTGAAGGGCAACGGCGAGCGCGTTGTCGTGGATACAACTGCCACAATACATGCCCGCAGCACCGGCGGCGATATAGGCAATTCGCATGGGAGAAGACATAGCGAAGGGGGCAGGGGTAGGTCCCAATTAAAGGTTAAGACGCGGCTTCGGCGTAGTGTGCCACATCTTCGGGTAGGTCGCACATGCGGCCCATCGGTTCAAAAATCGGGGTGACGTCTTCCCGATAGACATAGCCTTTGAGGATGTTGATCACGCCGTCAATACATTCGGGATGCGCTTTGAGGAACTTGGCAAAACTGAAATTTTTGGAATAAAACGCATAGACCAACTTGCGGATCGCTTCCATGCCCGGCAGAAATTCCGGTGCCCAGTTGCCGAGTTGCTCCGCGGAGAAATCGCGCTTTTCAAGGGCTTCGTGGATCGCATCGGCGGCCATCTCGCCGGATTTGAGCGCGAGGAACACGCCCGAGGAATAGACCGGGTCGATAAACCCAAACGCATCGCCGACCAACACCCAGCCCTCGCCCGCGGCAACGCGGGATCGGTACGAGAAATCCTGCGTGACTTTCATGGGAAACAACTGCTCGGCAGACGCGAGGCGTTCGCACATGGGGATGCACTTTGCCAATTCCTCGTCAAAAATTTCCCGCGGCGTTCCGCTACGGTTTTGGAGCAGGGTATCCAAGCCGCCGACAACGCCCACGCTGACCACATCATCGGGCAGGGGGATGTACCAAAACCAGGAGTCCTTGTCGCGGGTATGCAAAATCAGGGTCGCGCCTTCGTCGATGCCGGGGTCGCGCAACCCGCCTTTGAAGTGCGTGAAGATGGAGGCTTTTTTGAGTTTCGGCTCCACGGTTTTGGTTTTCAGCCGTCTCGAGATGAGCGCGCTGCGGCCCGTGGCATCCACGATGACATCGGCGAGAATGTCTTGGCCCTGCCCGTTGCGGCCTTTGATCTGGACGCCCGTTGCCCGGTCCCCAGTGAAATGCACGCGATGCACGCTCGTTCCCTGCACAACTTCGGCGCCCTTTTCCCGGGCATTGTCCAGCATCATCAAATCAAATTCGCTTCGCAACACCTGATAGGTGATGGAACTTTCGTGGGGGTCGTGTTTGAAAAAGTAAAACGGCGCAGAGCCTTTGCCCGAACTGCTGAAAAATTGCACGCTGTATTTTTTTACAAAGGCACTTTTTTCCAATTTGTCCAACAGGCCCAGGCGTTTGAACGACCAATACGTGCCGGGCATCAGGGATTCGCCGATCTGAAATCGGGGAAATTCCTCCCGCTCCAGCAACAAGACCCGGTGCCCGTACTCCGCAACGAGTGCCGCCGTCGTACTCCCGGCCGGCCCGCCACCAATGACAATGACATCGTAGTGCGTCGAGATCATAGCAACATTCCTAACAATTTATCCTGCGGCCCGCTCTAAACTCCCATCTCCCCTCTTCCGTCTTACCTCTCCCCTCTTGCGCTTTTCGCTTTTCGCCTTTCCCCTCTTGTATCTTGGAAGTAAGGGTTAATTAGGAGTTGCGCCCTCGTATCGAGATAAGCCATCTTGATGCCCGGCTCGGGGAAGGCCGGCCCCTCTTGAAGGCGATGACCTTGTAGGTAAGATAGGCCCCCCGACCGCCGGGTCTATGCCGAAGAGTATCTAAGCCCCTTGAGGCTGCATATACAAGACCGGTAGACTTGGCGTCAATGGTCGGGACGCGACCCCGAGCGCGCACCAGATCCCTTACAACCCCCTCATCACAGGAGGCCCCCATGTCGAAATCTCACCCCGCTTTTGCCGGCATTGATGTCAGTGCCCGCACGTTGTCCGTTGCCCTGTCCAGACCCGGACAAGCTGTCATGCAAGCGACCTTTGCCAATGATCCCCAAGCGCATAAGCGGTTGCTGAAGTGGCTCACGAAGGGCGGGCACATGGTCTCTGTGTGCCTCGAAGCGACCGGGCTTTACAGTTTGGGGGTGGCCTTGGCCTTGCATCGGCATCGCCACACAAAGGTCATGGTCGTCAATCCCAAAGCGATGAGCAAGTACGCCCAAGCCTGCATGCAACGGGCGAAGACGGATGCGAAGGATGCGTTGTTGATCCTCGACTATGCCGAGCGCATGCCTTTTGTGCCTTGGCAAGCGCCGAGCGAGCAACGGCTTCAACTGCAAGCCCTCACCAGACGCATTGACCAACTCAAGCAGGAGATCATCCGCGAACAGAGCCGCAACCACGCGCAGAGCTACCACATCCGCAGCACACGTCTCATCGCACGCGATATTCAGGTGAATATTCGACACTTCAAACGCCGGATTGCATACTTGGAAAGCCAAGCCCTCGATCTCGTTTTGCACGATGAGCCCCTCAAGCGTGCCTACCAACGCCTCTGCTCGACGCCTGGCATCGCGCAAACGAGTGCCTTGCGGCTCTTGGCCGAGTTGACCCTTTTGCCAGAGGAGATGCAACCGCCCCAGTGGGTCGCACATGCAGGCCTGGATCCCAAACCCAAACAATCCGGAACCGCCAATCCACAAAGACGCATCTCGAAAACCGGGAATAAGTACCTCCGCCATGCCCTCTATATGCCTGCCTGGGTGGCCATCAGACACGAAGGCCATGTCAAAGCCTTCTATGACCAACTCATCGCCCGCGGCAAGAAACCTTTGCAGGCTATCGTTGCGGTGATGCGAAAGTTGCTCCATTCGATCTGGGGCATGTTGCGCCATGACCAAGATTTTGAGGGCGAAAAATTCTATCGAATCACCCCGAAAACCCCTTGACCTTTTAAGAGAGTATCTTGCCTCTTGCCTCTTGCCTCTCCCCTCTTGCGCTTTTCGCCTCTCACCTCTTGCCTCTCACCTCTCTCTATGATCATTGAATCGCCGCGCCTTGAGTTCGAATCTCGGAAGGGTATTGGGCGGTACGGTTTGAACGCCCGCGCGAATGCCCAAGATGTGGCGCACTTCGCGGACGATGGCATCGGCAACCGACCCTTGCGGCCCGCCGTTGAGTTCCAAGCGGATTTCCATGTCGTCCATTTCGCTGCGGCGGTAAATATCCACGGCAAATTCCGCGACCTCGGGAAAACTCCGCACGATATTTTCGATGGTACTGGGATAGACATTCACGCCTCGGATGATCACGGCATCGTCGATGCGCCCGATCACGCCGCCTATCAGACGCGAGAAAACAGAGCCACACGCGCAGGGTTCGGGGTTTAGGTGGATGCGGTCTCCCGTGCGGTAGCGGATGACGGGCATGCCGATGCGTCCCAAATTGGTGATCGCGAGTTCGCCTTCAAGCGCGTGTTCGCCGGTGTTGGGGTCGATCACTTCGCAGATAAATTCGCGCTCGTTGATGTGCATGCCATTTTGCAACGCGCATTCAAATCCCCACGCGCCCACTTCTGTGGCCCCTGCATGGTCGTAACACCGCGCGCCCCATGCCTGTTCGATGCGCGCTTTGGTTGCGGGCAATCCCGCGCCCGGTTCGCCCGCGTGAATGGTGGTGTGAATGCTGCTGTTGGCGATGTCGATGCCTTCGGCATGGGCCACTTCTGCGAGATGCAGGGCATAAGTGGGCGTGGAGATGAGCACGGTGGCCTCGTGATCCCGAATCGCTTGCAGGCGTTGGATGGAGGACATGGCCCCGCCAGAGATCGACAACGCGCCCATCAAGCGGGCCGCTTCAAATGCGGACCAGAACCCGATGAACGGGCCGAATGAAAACGCAAAAAACACGGTGTCATTTGCGGTTACGCCCGCCCCGCGATACACCGGGAGCCAGCAACGCGCAAACCACGCCCAACTGCTTTCCGTGTCCAACCAGCGCAAGGGGTTGCCGGCGGTGCCGGATGTTTGATGGAGGCGGAGGTAGTGTTCTGCCGGGAACGTGAGGTTGTTGCCGTAGGGCGGATGCGCCGCTTGATCCGCGGACAATTCCGCTTTGGTGGTGAAGGGCAGTTGGCGATAGTCCGCGATGGTTTGGATGTCTTCTGCCCGCCGAATGCCCGCCCGCGTGAGCTTTTCGCGGTAAAACGCATTGTCCGCCAAGACCGCGCACAGCAGGCTCCGCAAGCGTTTCAACTGCCAGTCGCAAAGCGCGTCTCGAGATGTGATTTCGTTTTCTGAATGCATGAGGGTCATTGGTTAAAAATGCGAATTAAGAGTAGAAAGCGAGTAAGAAGTAAGAAGCAAGCCGCAACCAATCGTCTAAAGACATGAACGACTCATCCATTATAGGATCGCCCCTTAGAACTAGTCTTAAAAAACGATGTCCCCTCCTCCGGCTCATCCCCGCAACGGAGAGATGTTATTCCCCCTTCCTCGCAGGCACAGGCGTAGCCTACAACGAAGCGAGTAACGGGGGTTAGGGGGGTAGGTCCCAATAATTAAAGACAAGTACGCGATGGATTCAACTCTTAATTCGCATCACTGACTGAGGACAGGCCCCTGTGCCTGTCCCTATGGGTGATGGGGGGGGGGCGGACTGACCACTGACCACTGACTACTCTTGAACCGCGCTATCCCACCCCAGTACCGTCTGCAAAATGCTGCGCTTGCCCACGTAGATCCGCAAATCAGCGGTGGAGCCAAAGCTCAGGGAAATGGGCGCCTGCTCGACCGCGACCTCCAACGCAAACGTGCGAACCCCGCCTTCGTGAATCGCGTACCCGTGAACCTCGGACACCTCGCCCTGACCGAGAAAGCCCTCGCGGTCCGTGAACAGATTGCTCAAAATTTCCACGGATTGCCCGGGTAGCACCTTCCAAGCACTGGTCTCGGGCATCCACGCGTCGATCACCACGCCCTCGCCCTCGCCTGCGATGATCATGACAATGGCGCCCTGATTGGCCTGCATGCCCGGGTACAGGTCTTGGCGCACCACCACGCCATTGACCGGCGAGCGCATGGTCGCGCGTTCAAACGCTTCGCGGGCCGCTTCGCTGTTGTGTTTTGCCTTGTCCAATGCGGCTTGGGTTTGGCGCACTGTGGCTTCCACATGTTGAATTTCCGAAGCCAAGGGGCCGCGCCGCACCAAGTTGAGATTTTCGTTTGCCACCTTGAGGTTGGCCGCCGCGAGGTCGTAATTGGTCTGTGCGCGCTCGTAGTCCTCTTGGCTGAAGATACGTTGCCCTTGGTACAGGGCCTCGGCGCGTTTGAGCTCTTGCTGCCGCGCCGTGAGGCTGATGCGCGCTTGCTCCACGCGCGATTCCGCGATCCTGAGTTCTTCCTGCGTGGGCTTTTCGCGCAACAGGGCGAGTTGGGCGCGCGCGGCTTCGAGGTTGGCGATTTCCCGTTTGATTTCCTGTTCGGCGGTTGTCGCCGTGGCTTTCAAATCCCCATCGTACAGTTGGGCGACGGGTTGGCCCACTGTCACCGAGTCTCCGGGTTCGACAAAGACTTCGTGCAACACGCGGCTCATGGGCGAGTCGATATAGACCTTGTCCCCGGGTTCGACAATGCCTTGGGCCATGACGATATCGTCGATTTGGATCAGCGCGAGCGCGAGCACAAGGGTTCCGATCACCCCGACGATCCACAACAACCATTTGTAAATTCGGTTTTTCCTGCGGCGGCGCATCATGGGATTTTCTCCATCCTTTTCCTTGACAGATCTCGCGAGAACATCTATATTCGCACTTCCCGAAAAAATCAGATGGGCGCGTAGCTCAGGCGGTAGAGCAACGGCCTTTTAAGCCGTGGGTCGCAGGTTCGAATCCTGCCGCGCTCACCATACCCATCACAGCCCTGAATCGCAGCGATTTCAGGGCTTTTTTGTTTTTCGATAGCAGGCGATAAATTTAGTACATTGTTTTTCAAAGGTCAAGCGCGTTGCTGTGACTTGCCCCACCTTGACATCGTACATGGGATTAAATATATTGTGCATCGACAACTCGAGCAGAGGAGAAGCGTGTGATTACCCGAAAAAAATTGATCGCGCAATCCCAAGCGTTTGAAACCGCACCCTTGGAAGACATCTTGACTTGGGCCTGGGAAACGCTGGGCGAGCGCGTGGCATTTGGCACGGCATTCGGCGCGAGTGGCATGGTCTTGCTCGACGCGATGCAAAAGGTCGCGCCGCAAATCCCCGTATTTACCATTGATACGGGGTTTCTGTTTCCCGAAACCCTGCATTTGATCGACCGCGTGGAAGCGCGCTACGCCATCAAAATCGAGCGCGTGTATTCCCGTTTGACCGTGGAAGAGCAAGCCCACGATTACGGCCCGGAACTCTACAAGCGCGACGCGGACCGCTGTTGCTGGTTGCGAAAAGTCGAGCCATTGCAACGCAAATTGTCCGAACTGAACGGCTGGATCAACAGCCGCCGCCGCGATCAAGGCGATACCCGCAGCCAAATTCCCATTCTGGAATACTACGAAACAGACGGTCGCGCCTTGCTCAAACTCAACCCCATGGCGCCGTGGACGCGCAAACAAGTGTGGGATTATATTCTCGAACACGCCTTGCCGTACAATCCCTTGATGGATCAGGGCTACGCCACCATCGGCTGCTGGCCCTGCACAAAAGCCGTCGATGCCAACACAGATGAACGTGCAGGTCGCTGGGCAGGCACATCCAAAACCGAGTGCGGCATCCACACGTTCTTACAACCCATCGACGCTACCCCCAATCCCGAATCCGTTTCACGTTGACGCGAACGCCCTTAGCGCGAAGGAGAGAACCCGTGAAAGCCATTACCCTGCATGCCGACGCGAACTTGATCGCATCCGCACACCGATGCGCTACGGCGAACCGCACGACCTTAAACGAGCAATTTCAGGTGTGGCTAAAAGACTACGTTCAGCGCAACGGCGACTGCGTTCAACGCGAAAATCAAGCCGCCGAAGCCATGAAAGTCATGCGTAAATTGCAAGGCAAACTTCTCGTCGGACGCAAATTGACGCGGGAGGAAATGAATGAGCGTTGAAAACTTTTTTGATACCAATGTCCGCATCCATTCGCGTAACCATAGCAGAAAGAATCGCGCTTGATGAATGATGACGTTCAACGGAGGTGATCGTGAAAGACATGACCCGGAATATCGAATCCCGCGTGACAGGGCAAGGACAGACGACACTCCCCAAGCCTGTGCTGGAGGCACTTGGCTTGAAGGCAGGGGATCGCGTGCGTTACTTCATTGCCGATAGCACAGTACAAATTGTGCCGGTGCTCCCGATCAGTCGGCTGTTTGGCGCGCTCCCCTATGACGGCCCCCCTATCAGTGTGGAGGAGATGGAGCAGGCCATTGCCGAAGGAATTTCTGAAGCATGATCGCGCTCGATACCAATGTCCTCGTCCGCTATTTGGTACGCGATGACATCGCGCAGGCGGAGACAGCCCGTGCTTTAATGGAATCGCTTACAGAAGACCGTCCCGGCTATATCTGTCGTGAGGTTGCCGTTGAACTCGTCTGGGTGCTGGAACGCGCTTACGGCTATTCCCGTGACCAAGTCGCGACGATATTAGAAGAGTTGGTCGTGACTGAGGGACTCGTCATTGAGGCAACCGGCGATGTTATCCATGCAACATCCCGCTACCGGATGGGCGGCGCGGGGTTTTCCGACCTGATGATTCTCGCCGCCGCCGAACGATCCGGGGCCAATCCCCTGTACACCTTTGATAGAGAGGCGTCACAGCTTGAGGGTGTGGTACTGCTTTAGAGGGTTCAGATACAGGGGTTGACCATTCAAAATTCATTCGCATAACCATAGCAGAAAGAATCGCCATGGCCGAAATCATCTTTGAAGTCACCGAGGACGAACTCGACGGTGGATACGCCGCCAGTGCCCTGGGATACGGCATCCACACCCAAGGCGACACCCTCGACGAACTCCGCCAAAATATTAAATAGGACTTACGCCAGGGTCATTGGTATCGCCGGTGTTTTGAGTTGTTGTCTCAAATAGTCCTCCCATAAGCCATGTTTGACTTGAGAGATGGTTTGTCCGGTCTGATGGGCGACTTGGGTCAGTCGTCCCCAAACGAGAAAGGCACACGCAATGTGGTTTCGCACAATGCGTGCCAATCGGCATTGACACTTTTCAAGCCCCGTTACCTGTTTTGCTTCCCGGTGAACTTGCTCAATCTTCCAACGCAAGTGGCACACCTCTTGTGCCACCGACGGGTCGGTTTGCGTCAAGTCGTTGGTTACGATATACGCCGTGCGTCCCGTAGGAGATGCAACCCGGAATACGTTCACCTTATGGTTTTTGGGGAACCCTCTGAGTTTCATGCGTTTTCCTGTGGCCTGTTCGCGTTTTGTCCAAGTTAAGGCATCGACCCGTTGATAGGGGTTTTCACCTGCCGAATCGTCCACGAGGCGATTCTTTTTAATAGGACAGGAATAGGTCTTTTGCAAGTGCTCAATGTGAAGCATGACCGCTTTGGTGGCATACCAAGTATCCATCACGACCCGATCAAAAGGCAGCTTTTTGTGATAGACCAAGAGTGACAACATCTCTTTGACGGGGTCTAACTTGGTTTTTCCGTCCCCTTCTGGGTCGTAAATGCGAGAGTCAATCAACCAAAACGGATCGGTAACCGGATTGACAGACACACATGTCACCACACCGATCCCATTGATGACCCCCTTCGCATTGCCACTGTATTGCCGACGCACGAGGGCCATCTTTTTCGCATAGCGCTTGTCTTGGACCGTATCATCAAAGAGAACCACGCCCTTTGCGGTCGACGTGAGGTGGGGTTTGACGTTTTTCCAGATCTCACGCGGCGAGACGCGATCCCCACTCAGCGTGCGGTTGAGCATATCATGCGTGAACTGGTCGCTGTGATCTGCGAAATGAGTCAGGGTATAGTTGTGCGGACTACTAAGCAATACTGGCAGTAATCCAGGCGCGTTGGTTTCGCCATACAGACCTCCAATGTGAGGATGGGGGGCGTCCCGTTCTTTTTTGCGTAAGTCCTATTAAGAGTTGAATCCATCGCGTACTTGTCTTTTCTTGAGGGCTCAACCATTTCACCCTTAAAGGAAGGAGCACGCGATGGATTGGCAAGATAAACTCATTCACTTGTATGTCTATATTTGTCAGCAGTATGACCAAAAGCATCTGTGGTTTTATACACAACGCATGAGTAATAACGATACGCCGACCTTCACAGATGAAGAAGTGCTGACGATCTATCTGTTTGGGATCATGCAACAACACACGCAGATCAAGGCGATTTATACCTATACCAAGGATCATCTTTCCGACTGGTTTCCCCATCTGCCCACTTATGCAGGCTATATCCAGCGGTTGAACCGTTTGTGTGTGGTCTTCGCCCCATTGATTGAACAGATCCAAAAGGACAGTCCCGCAACCGATGTCTCTGAACACACCTACAGGGTGGATTCCATGCCGATTGTTATGGCACAATCGGCACGTAGCGGAAAGGCATGTGTGGCCGAAGAACAACTGGCCAACAAAGGCCGGTGCGCTTCCAAAAAGATGTGGTATTACGGCACTAAACTGCACATTGTCGCACAAGACCGAGCGAATGGCCTGCCCAAAGCAGAGTACTTCGGCTTGACAGGCGCAGCAGAGCATGACCTGACCGCTTTGCGACAAGGCTTACCCGTTTTGCGGGATGGACACCTCTACGGCGATAAAATCTACGCCGATCAGCCCTTAAAAGACACGCTTAGCAAACAGCAGAACCTGATCTTCAAGACGCCGGTGAAGCGAAAGAAGGGGCAAGAAAGCCTGACCGAGGCCGAAAAAGACTTTTCTCGGGCGGTTTCGAGCATGCGACAGCCTATAGAGGCCTTGTTCAGTTGGATTGAACGAAAGACGAACATCTCGATGGCGTCTCGGGTACGATCCTATGAGGGCTTACTCGTTCATGTCTTTGGGCGATTGACCGCGGCTTGCTTCTTACTCGCTTTCTACTCTTGATTCGCATTGTCAACAAAAAGATTGACTATTATTCATGCCAAAAAAGGTTGACAAATGGTGATAGGTATTCTATCTTTATTTACGTCAACAAAAAGATTGACCATTATTCATCCCAAATAGGACTTACGCAAAAAAGAACGGGATCGAACCCCCATCCTCACTTTGGAGGTCTGTATGGCGAAACCAACACGCCTGGATTACTGCCAGTATCTGCTTAGCAGTCCGCTCAACTATACCCTGACTCATTTCGCAGATCACAGCGACCGGTTCACGCATGATATGCTCAACCGCTATCTGGGTGGGGATCGCGTCTCGCCGCGTGAGATCTGGAAAAACGTCAAACCCCACCTCACGTCAACCGCAAAGGGCGTGATTCTCTTTGATGACACGGTCTTAGACAAGCGCTATGCCAAAAAGATGGCCCTCGTGCGTCGGCAATACAGTGGCAATGCGAAGGGGGTCATCTCGGGGATCGGTGTGGTGACGTGTGTGTATGTCAATCCGGTTGAAGATCGGTTTTGGCTGATTGACTATCGCATTTACGATCCGCAAGGGGATGGGAAAACCAAGTTAGATCACGTCAAAGAGATGTTGTCGCTCTTGGTCTATCACAAAAAACTGCCTTTTGAGCGAGTGGTGATGGATACTTGGTATGCCACCAAAGCGGTCATGCTTCACATTGAGCACTTACAAAAGATCTATTCCTGTCCTATCAAAAAGAATCGCCTCGTGGACGATTCGTCAGGTGAAAACCCCTATCAACGGGTCGATGCCTTAACTTGGACAAAACGCGAACAGGACACAGGGAAACGCATTAAACTCAGAGGGTTCCCTAAAAACCACAAGGTGAACGTATTCCGGGTCGCGTCTGCTACGAGACGCACGGCGTATATCGTAACCAACGACTTGACTCAAACCGACCCGTCAGTGGCACAAGCGGTGTGTCACTTGCGTTGGAAGATTGAGCAAGTTCACCGGGAAGCAAAACAGGTGACGGGACTTGAAAAGTGTCAATGCCGATTGGCACGCATTGTGCGAAACCATATCGCGTGTGCCTTCCTCGTTTGGGGACGACTGACCCAAGTCGCCCATCAGACCGGACAAACCATCTATCAAGTCAAACATGGCTTATGGGAGGACTATTTGAGACAACAACTCAAAACACCGGCGATACCAATGACCCTGGCGTAAGTCCTATTAAAGAAGCAGTCGCCTGCTACTTCGACGCAACCCCAACTCCGGAGCGGTTTCGTCTTGACACTTCAAAAATCGCCTGCTACTTTGACGCAACCCCAACTCAGGAGCGGTTTTGTCTTGACACTTCAAAACACGAGGTCACACCATGAATTACGAACAACTCGCAGGACACCGAACGGTTTTGCTAGATCTCTATACATCCCTGCACGCGGACCTTGGCAAAGAGGGCAAGCACATTGACGCGGGCTTGAGGGCGGCGCAAAAAAATATCGAAGCGGAAAAGTTTTTGCTCGCCATTGTCGGGGAAGTGAAAGCCGGGAAATCGACCTTTATCAACGCGCTTCTCGGCGAGGCGATCTTGCCTTATGAAGCCCTGCAAGCGACCTCTGAAATCATTGAGATCGACAAGTCCGACAAAAAGGAAGTGCGCGTCTCCTTTGCCAATGGCACAGAGCAAGTCGTTGAGGACGACCTGCGAACGCCTGAAAACGAGACCGTGCCGTTTTTGAAGAAAATCGCTGCTGTCAAAGATGAATACCGCGACATCCCCGTCGTCCAAGTCAACAAATTCTTGATGGATCGTTACAGCGACAGAAGCAAGAAGGCGGTATTCAGCGAGAAAGAATTGAGAGACTTCATTGATGATCCCGAACTCGAAAATGTACACAACTTGGAGAAAGAGGCATTTGCCCGAAAAATCCGCGAATATGTCCAGCACAACATCTCTTGTGCTGAGATTCCCAAAACGGTCGCACTCGGTTATCCGATTGAGTTTTTGCAGTCCAAGCATTTCAAAATTGTCGATACGCCGGGAATCAACGCGATTGGCGGCATAGAAGATCAGACGAAGAATTTCATCAACCAAGCGGATGCGGTTATCTATTTACACAAAGTGGGACAGCAGGAAAGTATCGCACTCCGCAATGCCTTGGAGAATGTGATTCCCGAACGGGTCAAAGGGCGTTTGATACTCGTCCTGACGCATAGGAGCCAGATCGATGAAGATGAACGCGAGAGAATATTGGATGCGACCAAGAGCTATTATCCCGGAATTGGCGCGGATAATATCTTCCTTGTCGATAGTCTAACTGAACTCTATCTGAAAAAATCCTTTTACAAAGCAAAAACAATGGATGAAGTCCAGGCCATTCTTTCTGCGGACTCGAAAATAATGGGGCTGACTGCGCCGTGCTTTTTTAAGGCCAATGACGATATAAATGAGTTTCTCGACCTATTAGAAGCGCAGGCGAATTTCGACGAGATTCGCAAAAGAATTGAACGCGATGCACAAAAGTCAGCATCTATTC
The DNA here is from genome assembly GCA_965204745.1 of Candidatus Latescibacterota bacterium. Classification (GTDB taxonomy): domain Bacteria; phylum Latescibacterota; class UBA2968; order UBA2968; family UBA2968; genus VXRD01. The sequence goes on along the minus strand of OZ242010.1, from coordinate 3,869,093 downwards.
AAATGAAGAAATTTGCTACTGACTTAAAAGAGGGGTATGAAGTCCTTGACAACAACATTAGCGCACGCATAGAACCCCTGCGAAAGAAGTATCAGAACCCTCAGTCTTTTGCATCGGAAATACAGAAGCATAAAGATGAAACGGAGAGAATGAGAAGGGATTACAATGAATTTACCGCCGAATTGAGAGATGATTTCTCTCCAAAAAATAGAAACAGCAGATATTATCGAGAAATACATCAAATAGTGAATAGCTTCCGCAACGAGATCAACCAAAAAAGTTTTAGACCCGGAGAGGAACCCAAAAATGTCGAATCTTATGGAGAAAAATTGCGAGAAGATTACTATGATGAAATGACCCAATTCGTTAATTCACTGGAGTCAGATTTTAAGAAAAGAATAGAGGAAAGAGCTATTGGTGTGCAGAGTGATTACTCAATAACTGTGCCCAAAGTCCCATTGGATAGAAATTTTTGGACGAGAGGGATAAAGGCTACCGAAAAAAAAATCAAGGACTTGGTAGCCAAAGAAAGCGCAAAGGGAAGTTGTTGCGACTCTAGGAATACACAAATAAATGAAATTGAAGAAAAACGTGCATATGTGTTTTGGGAGATGATTAGAGGGCCGTTTGTAACCTTATCTCAAGAAATTGAGACGGAAGTTCAGCAACAAATTGATCGGCTAATAAATAATTTCTGCGACAGATATGAGCGTCAATTCAATGGGGAACTTCAGAAGCGACAGGAGTTTATGGAAAATCTTGAGGGAGACAAAAGAACAAATGAAGAATTGGGAGATGAGATTTCCGATCTGAAAAAACAAAAAAAAACTTTCGAGGACAACATCAAAAAGTGTACGCAAATCGCAGGAGAATTGTGATGAAACTCACCCACGCTGAACTCATCTTCTCTGATATTGGGTCTATGGTGCAAGAGATCAAAGCGTATTTCAATGATCTGGACTCAGAGAACAGCGGAAGCGAAATGTACGCGGAGCGAATCGCCCAAGAGTTGAGGGCGCGCATCGAAAATATCAATGGCGTCATCCAGACGACCTTGCTGACCTATCTGGACAAAGACGCCCGCCAAGCGATCTCCAACTGGGCACCCGTGGATCAAAATCGGTATTACGACAGTAAAATCCGCGATCAGGTCTCATCCCGCATTGACGAGACCGCGTCCTTTTCGCCTAAAATTTTGCCCAAAAAATACATCCAGATCGCCTCTGGTGTTGTCGCTGCTGGCGGCATCTATCGCGCTGTTGTCGCTACCGCTTTTCCCTCTGGCGCGTTTATCGTCGTTGTGGCAGCGGGCATGTTCTTTCTCATTCCCCGCGTCGTGGATAAGCGCAATAAGACAAAGACCTTAGAGCAGTTGCATGCCCATCTCGATGCGGTTGAGACGCGCTACCAAGAACAAGCGCGAAAAATCATTGATGAATACGTCGCGCTGTTTGAGGAAATCACACCTGCGGAGGAAAATTGAAATGGCTAACAATTTCTATGTCCATATAGTCGAATCACCATCGCCTGACGAACTGCTTGATGGTATTACCGAGGGCGGAGCTCTATACGGGCTTCTCGACATCGCTGGGATTCAATACTCATATAATCTTGCGATTGACTTGGATCAATTCGACATCGCAATGACTAATAGGGTTGAAGAAGCCATAGATAAGTTCCGCAAAGTTCCAATTTTGCATCTCAGTACACACGGGAGCGAACAAGGCATTCAACTTACCGATCAGAGCAGAATCCCGTGGCCTGAACTCGCTGACTACCTTCTTGACATTCATGAGTATATCGGTGGCCTTGGTGTGTGTATGTCATGTTGCGGCGGCGCACATGGCACACAAATGGCAGAGGAAATTCAAAAAATAAATATTCCTTATCAATGGATCGCTGGCTCATTCAGTGATATTGATCTCCGCGATGCTACATTGGCATACGCCATCCTTTACCGCGGACTCCACCGCGGCGTTGACGACATTGACCTTTTGGTTGAAGCAATACGTGTTGCATCAGGTATTGCTGATTTCGATATATGGGACGGTGAACTAGTACAAGAGGCATACTTGCAGGAACGCATAGAGGAAAAACTCGAGAGAATCCGCGAGAGAATCCGCCTCAGACGCTGAGGAATACCATGACCAATCAAATGCCCAAGCCGATGGAAAAGGCTGAAATTCTTAGGCGCAACCCGATGGTTGATCCAGATTTGGTGGCGCGGCACGAGAAGTTGGAGTTGGAATTGCACCGCTTGGGGGTCGATACGAAACCCAAATACAATATCACCCCACCGCTCGGTGGAGCGCGCCTGCACCTTTTTAGTGAATAGGGAATACAATGGCCCTGCGGATGTAAGCAGGGATGATTTTATTTTTTGAGCCGAAGGTATCCACATGGCCGAATACGATACGATTTCCAAACGACTGATTCAAACTTACCCCGACGACTTCGTCCAATTCGCACTTGAACGAACCGACGTTGAGTTCCGAGCAATCCTCGACACGGAACAACCCACGGTTGAAACGCGCCAAACCGATAGCCTGATTCTCGTGCGGATCGATGGCAAAGATGTCGTGGTTCACACGGAATTTCAAACCACGGACAGCACGGGCATCCCGATGCAGCACCGCATACCCAGCTATGTCGGCCGCGCTATTGAGAAGTATGGCCTACCTGTCTATTCCAGCGTAATCTACTTGCGGCCCGATGCAGGGCGGCACGATCCAGGGCTTTACATCCAAGAGCATCCCGACTTCCAAGTGGTGGTGCGCTACAAGGTGATTCGGCTGAGCGAGATAGACGGGCAAAGCATTATCGAGGGCGGTCATCGAGGTTTGCTACCGTTCGCGCCATTGATGAAACCGCCTGTGGGGATGGCTTCACAGGAATGGTTGCGTCAGTGTATCCTCAAAACCGATGAGGTGTCGTTGGATCATTCAACCAAGGCTAATTTTTTGGGTGGGTTGGCGGTATTGAGTGGGTTGGTGTACGAGCCAAGCACTATTACGAGCATCATTTCTCAGGAGGGTCTTATGGACGCGATTATGCGCGAATCGTCGTTTGCACAATACATTAAACAAGTGGGCATGCAAGAGAGCATCCAAGAAGTGTTGGAGATTCGCTTTGGTCCGGCCGCGGCCGGCCAGTTCACAGGTCGCATTGCGACCATCAACGATACACAACGGCTTAAGCAGTTGCTTCATGCGGCAGTGCAAGTTGATGGTCTAGATGAATTTCAGCGCGTGTTGGATGCCGAGTAGTGCAGGAGGGTCTTATGGACGCGATTATGCGTGAATCATCGTTTGCACAATATCTCATGCAAAGAGCGGGTAGAGAGCGTGCAGTTGAATATATCCTCGACGTGTTGGAGGTTCGCTTTGACCCTAACGCGGCTAACCAATTCGCCGCCGGTATCAGGGCCATTGACGATTTGCAACGCCTCAAGCAGTTGCTTCGCTCGGCGGCGCAAGTGACCGATCTGGCGGCATTTCAGCGCGTGTTGGATGCCGAGTAGTGATGGCGGTTTCTCGATGAATGACAAGAGAGGCATTTATGACAAAGGCTCTTGAAAAACAGAAAGTGCCTGATCAGGAAGATGGGGCGCGGGAACTCAACGCAATTTTCTCGGACCTTCTCCCTTGGACCATTGCGTCAACGGACACCGATACCCTGCGCGAAAACGTCATGCGAGGTCGCGGCGACATTGAGCGATTTCTCGATTCGCTCTATTTGTTTCGAGTTGGGGAGATTTCTGTGTCCGCCGATGCTCAAGATGTGGCTGATCTGATCTACAAAAGACAGCAAGCCGCGATTGTCGCCGCCGCCCAAGCAGGCTATACGCTTACGACGATCATTTCAGGAGATGGCGGCGGCACGGTTGACATTTTTCTTGGAGTCAGAGGTGAGGAAGATGTGAAGGATGTGTTCAGGGAACAATTGCAGGGGGTTTATCCCGGGAAAGGCATCGAATCCGATAGAGAAAGAATCGTCAACAGGCTAAAGGAACAAAAGCATGGCGGCGTCCTCACAGGTATTCCGACACAGAAAATAGATAAGAAAAAACAGACCTTCGATCTGTCTTCGGTCATAAGAAGCATGAATGGGCAGGAATTTCTCTTGGCGATAGTCTCACGTCCTGTTGCGAAATACGAGACGGCACAGCAACTTCACGAACTGATGAACCGAAAAGATCAGTGCCACGCGCTGGCAAATCGGCAAATCGGGCTGGAAGAGAGTGCAGGCATAAACCAAAGCCATGCGGTTCAAGAGACAGAAGGGGAATCGCGTTCTCATGGATTCAATGTGGGTATGACGGGGCTGATGGGGCTGATGGGGCTGATGCTTCTGCCTTCTGTGGGGTACTCTTACAATAAAACAAAATTCTCAAGCCGTTCGGAAACCGATTCCGTAGGCTGGTCGGAAAACGTCGGGCGCAGTCTTTCCTACGAACAGCAGAACACGCTTGCGAGGGAGTTGGAAAGTATCGCCGATAAGCTGATCACCCGATTGCGTAATGGCTTGAACACCGGGCTTTGGGAAAGTTTTATCACATACGCGACAGGATCGCGTACGGCCTCGCAAATTTTATCCGGCACCTTGGCAGGCGAACTCATCAAGGCCGATCCCGACGCCCTGCCGATCCGAAACGTCAGCGGTGCGTTATCCGCCGACATACCGATCTTCGTTCCCAAAGAGCGAGATGGGGGATCCCTCATCACGGGCAACAAATTGCTGTCGTTCTTGTCGAGCGACGAAGCCGCCTTGCTCATGGCCCCGCCGCTTTCTTCTGTTCCCGGCTATGATATTCGCGTCAAACCCGCCTTGAGCCTGACGGATACCCGAGACCGCGCAGGTTATTCAATCGGTCGCATTTCCGAACACGGACGAGTTGTAAAAGGCTCTGACTTTACCATCTCAAAAGACGACATCCGCAAACACATCTTTGTCTCTGGCCTCACCGGATCGGGCAAGACGACCACAGTCAAGCACATCTTGCACAGCATTGACACGCCCTTCCTCGTCATCGAATCCGCCAAGAGGGAATACCGCAGATTATTGACCGATGCGAAATACGACGGCAACTTGCGCGTCTATACGGTTGGCGATTCGGGTGTTTCGCCAATACGCCACAACCCGTTTATGGTGCTTCCCGGGGTGTCGCTCATCACCCATATCGACAACCTCAAATCCATCTTTTACGCGAGTTTCTCCCTCTACGGGCCGATGCCCTACATCCTCGAAAAATGTATTTACAACATCTACAAGGATCGCGGATGGAACTTGACCACGGGCAACCATCAGCGGGTGAAAATAAAAACGTTCGCGGATTGCCAAACTCACCGCTTTATCTATCCCACGATCAGAGACTTGATCGACGATGTGAACCGGTATGTAAAAGAGGAATTGGAATACAAAGGCGAATTGCAGGACAATATCCGCAGCGCGATTGTCGCCCGTCTCGAATCCTTAGCCGTTGGCGCGAAGGGCTTTCTCTTTAACACGCACGATTTTAGAAACATAGAGGATTTGCTAAAAGGTCGCGTTGTGTTTGAACTCGAATCCCTTTCCGATGACGACGACAAAGCCTTCTTCGTCGGTTTGATGCTCGCGTTGGTAAGCGAATACCGGCAATGTTCGGCCCGCGAAAGCACTCTGACACACACGGATGATCTCCACCACGTCTTGGTTATTGAAGAAGCGCACAGGTTGCTCAAAAACGTGCAAACCGAGCGCACCAGTGAAATGATCGGCAATCCCAAAGGCAAAGCCGTCGAGTCTTTTTGCAACCTCATTGCCGAGATGCGCTCCTACGGCCAAGGCGTGATTGTCGCCGAGCAAATCCCGACCAAAATCGCCCCGGATGTCATCAAGAACACCAACACCAAGATCATCCACAGGCTCGTTTCAATCGATGACCAAATCGCCGTCGGCACGGGCTTGGGATTGGAGGAACAGGAATGCCGGTACCTCAACCAACTTTCTGCGGGCACGGCACTCGCGCACAAAGAGGGAATGTCAAAGCCGGTTGAAATTTCCGTTTTTAATGAACTGCCGAATGAGGCGATTGGAGATATAAGGATCAAAGTCGAGGGCCAGGAGCCGGAACTCGCATTACACGAGAGCGGCTTGCTGGACAGCCGAGACCTGCGTGCCATCGCACTGCGATTGCTCCATTCGCTTTTTCTTTCAAACGCTGAACTCGACGATCTCTTGCCCGAAGCCATAAAATTGCTTCGTTCGTTATTTCTCTCAAATTCTGAACTCGACGATCTCTTGCCCGAAGCCATAAAAACGGCCAGAAAAGCAGAGCAACTGATGTACGTCACTGATGAAACCATAGAACGTGCCTTGCGCGAATGGTTTTGCCGCGTGTTATTTTTTTTGACTTTGGGGCTTGCGAAGGAAAGAGTCATTGATGGTGATGTTTTAGAGGCTGTTAATCGCCTTTGGGATGATCGCCTGCGTTTTAATCGCGTGCGGTTCATGGCGGCCTTTGACAAATGGCTGGGTGAGAGCAGTCGGGATAGAATCATGGAGAGCGTAGCAAATCTGGCTATTTATGAACGTGGAACGAAGAAATCAAAGAAAACAGACATTAAACTACCCGAAGCACTTGATAAAATCGTTGACAAAAAGCTACTCGTTGACGACCGCGAGATCGTGCAAGAGATACGCAACGCCATTAGAAAGCGAATCGTGCAAGAGATACGCAACGCCATTAGAAAGCGAGTGATGTGATGGTTATTGAGACTACGGCAACCGAGTTGAGCGAAACCCCTTCGGCAATCGAGAAAGAGATTCCGCAAGAAGTCATCGGTGAGCGAGTTGATGTGATGCTCCAAGATGAGTCTTTCCGCGCTGAAATTTTGTATGAGATTCGCCTCGCGGATTTGAAAGAACAGGGGTTGATACACGATTTCTCTGAACATTGCCGCTATGAAACCCAACTCCCCGAGGATCAACTCGAGGATTCTCGTTATCTGCATGACAAGTATTGCAACGAGCAGTTGCATCAGGCTTACGAGAACGGCACGCTCGACACCGAGCAATTCACCGACAGGCAACTAGAACAAATCCGCAATGGCGATAAGCCCGAAGGATATACTTGGCATCACCACGAAGAACCGGGGCGCATGCAGTTGGTAGATTCTGAAGTCCACCGCAGAACTCCGCATGTAGGCGGCTGGAGCTTATGGGGCGGTGGAAGCGAAGCACGATAAAACAGGAGAGCATGTGATGACCTTAGAATGGAAATACGTCTCGCCATTGGACAAAGACCAAGTGGCAAAAATTGAGGCACACTTTGACCTCAGCCTGCCGGATGACTACAAGGCATCGCTCGAGACATGCAACCGAGGAAAACCCACCTTGGAACGATTTGACGCGGAACGCGAAAGGGAATGCGTCCTCGATTACATGGTCGATCTCGAAGACACCATCGCCATTGCCCAAGCGATCCCTCCCGATAACCTAATCCCCATTGCAACAGACCCATTCGGAAATTTCATCGCTTTCAAAATTGCAGACGGGCGAATTGATTCGGTGGTTTTTTGGAATCACGAAAGCGATGAGATATCCGACCTATCGGGCAGTTTCACCGAATTTTTGGCAAAGCTGTATTAACCTCGAGATCGGGCAGGCCATTTATGAAGCGCAAGGGCATTCGCCATTCCATTCTCGATGCCATCGGCAAAACGCCGTTGTTGCACATTCGCGGGTTGGGCAAAAAGATCGATCCGCGTGTTGAAATCTGGGCCAAGCTCGAAATGTTTAACCCGGGCGGATCGGTCAAGGATCGCCCTGCGTTGCAGATGATCGAGGATGCGGAACAAGCGGGCGAACTCACATCCGACAAAGTGATTTTGGATTCGACCTCGGGCAACACCGGCATTGCCTATGCCATGATCGGCGCGGCAAAGGGGTACCGGGTCGAACTGGTCATGCCCGAAAGCGTGAGCATTGAGCGGCGCTACGTCATTCAGCATTACGGCTCGGAATTGGTCTTGAGCGACCCGCTCGAGGGGTCAGACGGCGCGATCTTGAAATGCCGAGACATCCTCGCGGCCGCACCGGATCGGTATTACAAACCCGATCAGTACAACAACCCCTCCAATCCCAAAGCGCACTACTTGCACACGGCCCCAGAAATCTGGGCGCAAACCCGGGGCAGAATCACGCACTTTGTGGCAACCTTGGGCACGAGTGGCACGTTGATGGGCACGGCGCAGGGCCTGAAAGAACGCAATCCCAATGTGCAAATCATCGCCGTTGAACCGCCCGAATTTCACGGCATCGAGGGCCTCAAAAACATGGATGTGTCCATTGTGCCCGGCATTTACGACCCCGCTGTGTGGGATAAAAAAATGCGGATCGAAACCGAAGACGCCTATCACATAGCGCGCTGGTTGACCCGAGACATGGGCCTGCTCGTGGGGCAGTCCTGCGGTGCTGCGATGGCCGCGGCCCTGAAAGTCGCCGAAACCCTGGATCATGGGGTCATCGTCACCCTGTTTCCCGACAGTGGGGAAAAGTACATGAGCACGCCCTTGTGGCGGCTCAACTCCGCGAGGTGATCGTGTTTGACAAACCCGTTTGGGACGCCATGGTTGCCCACGCAAAACGCGAGTACCCGGCCGAGTGCTGCGGCATCGTCACCGAAGACGCTTCGGGAGTGCAGGTGGTGCATCCCTGCGAAAATATCCAAGACAAATTGCACGCCGCCGATCCCGAAACCCATCCGCGCACCTCAAAGATGGCTTATCGCATGGACGACATGCAAGTGATGCGGATTCAATCCGAAGCCGAAAAAGCGGGCGGGCGGATGATCGCGATTTACCATTCGCACATCGACGTCCCCGCGTACTTCTCTGAAGAAGACCACAACGCCGCAACCTTCTTCGGCGAACCCACCTACCCCGGCGTGGTCTATCCCGTCATCGCGGTCCAACACGCGCGGGTAGATGAACACAACAAAAAAGTATTTCAATGGTGCGATTCATCATCGCAATTCGAGGAAGTAAGAGGGTAGAAGTAAGATGGAAGTTTAGGTCGTGTTGACATTTTATTTTTTTCTGTTACGCACAGATTAGCAAATGTGTTGCTTGCTCATTTAAGGCGTTTGGTCCTAAAGCCTCGTTGGTTGCCTCCGATGCCTTCGGCGACCTACTTTTTTTCAACAGCAAAAAAAAGTAGGCAAAAAATGCCGCTCTCAAACGCCGAGGGGCTTGCACAGCGCAAATCGCTTTTGTAATCGCACGACATGCGTTGGCCTGCAAAGTGGGTTGCAAGAGGGATGTTGGTTGCGAGACGGCCTTGCGCGCTGTGCGTGATGGCTTGATCGGAGGGTCTTTTGCGAGAGCACTTATTGTGATGCCTTCTTTGAACTGCGAAACGTCAGGGCTTGATTTTCTCGATAAACCGCTCAAGTCATTGCAGGGCTCGTAAATGTCAACACAACCTAGCCCCGAGCGGAGTACAACTGAGCGACTGCCCGTTCAAATGCGCGCAGTGTGTAGCGGGGCTGGGCGGCCCTCTCACTTCTTCCTTCTCACCTCTCACCGCATTTAACCAAGGAGATAACCATGGCTGTAACAGTTCGCATTCCAACGCCCCTGCGTAAATTCACGGGCGATCGGGCCGACGTGGAAGTGCGGGGCGCGACCGTCAGGGAAGTCATCGACAACCTCGAAGCACGGCATTCGGGCATCAAAGAACGCATGGTCGATGAATCGGGCGCGATCCGCCGATTCGTCAATGTGTATGTCAATGAAGAGGACATTCGCTTCTTGGACGGAAGCGAAACGGACGTCAAAGATGGCGACCAAGTGACTATCGTTCCCGCCATTGCCGGCGGATGAGCCACGCCCTTATACATGCTGCGAAAGTTGGACATACGGTTCTGGACTTGGTGGGTTGTACGCCGGTGGTGCAACTCAACCGCGGCGGAACGTTTTGGTCTTCCTCTCTAAGAATCCAGACGCCGGCCACAAAGCCGCCAAAGCAGGACGCGCCTCAAGGTATAGACAAGTCCAAGTTAGACCCGTAGGCCAGTAACAAAAAAAACCCGGCATCTCTTTGAGATTGCCGGGCTTTTTGTTTTATGGCTGTGATGTGGCTATGACTCGAGTGCGGCGACGTGCGTCATGATTCTCGCTTTGTATCGGGCCGCTGCATTGAGGTGGATAACGCCTTTTTGGGCGGTTTTATCGATGATGGACTGCGTGCGGTTGATCAGGGCTTCGGCTTCCGCTCTGCTCGTTGTCGCCAACATCTTTTTCAGGGAAGACCGCAACAGCGAGCGCGCACTTTTATTGCGAAGCCTGGCTTTTTGGGCCTGGCGCAGGCGTTTTTTTGACGATGCCAGTTTGGGCAAGGGATTCACCTCCTTCGGGGGTTGAGAGTTGAAGCGCGGAATCTAATGAGTTACAGGCATTTGCACAACCATTTTTTGCCTTTTGCCTCGCCATTGCGTAGGCACTTGTGTTTTTGATTTGAAGCCGTATCTTATCCCCAAGTACCCAAATTTTTAACGAGGAGGAAACGATGAAACCAACGCTTTATGTCGGCACTATCGGGCAAGGCATCTGGCGAAGCGGAGATGGCGGGGACTCGTGGCGGCGCACCAGCAACGGCATGTTTTCGGAATCGGACATTCGTGCCATTGCCGTGCATCCGGAAGATGCGTCCATTCTCTTCGCGGGCACAGAGACCGGCGTTTACCGGTCGCAAAATTGCGGCGACAACTGGGCAAAACTGGATTCGCCGATGAACGACCTGCAAATCTGGTCCCTCGCCATTCACCCCAACCATCCCGACACAATTTTTGCCGGCACTTGCCCTTCCGCGCTGTTTCGGTCGGACGATAGCGGCGAGACGTGGCAACGACTTTGCGTGGAACTCGTGGAAGACTGCGGCCCCATCATCCCGCGCGTGACGACCATCATCATCGACCCGCAAGACGATCAAACCGTCTATGCCGGCATTGAAATCGACGGCATGCGCCGCAGCACAGACGGCGGGCAAACATGGACAGCGGGCAACGAGGGCCTCTCGAGCCTCGACATTCACGGCCTCGCCGTCGTGCCCGGAACCCCAAAAACACTGGTGGCCGGCACCAACAACGACGTGTGCCTCAGCACGGACATGACCCACTGGACGCGCCTGAATGTGAAAGACCATTTTCCGTGGCCCTATTGCCGGGGCGTCCTGTACACATCCAAGGGCCGCGTGTATGTCGGCGCGGGCAACGGGCCTCCGGGCGACCAGGGCGGGTTGTTCTACACCGAGGACTTGGGGCGTTCATGGAAACGTGCGGACCTGGGCGGCAACACCAACAGCACGGTTTGGGCCGTCATCTACAATCCCGCCATCCCCAACTGGATGATGGCTTACAGCATTGCCGGGCAACTCTTCAAAAGCACGGACAGCGGCGATTCGTGGACGAAACTCACCCGCGAGTTCGGCGAAGTCCGCGCTGTGGCCCTCGCGCCTTAAAACCCGGCCCCATCGCGCGCAAAGACGATGCGCCCTGCCCGCATGGTCAGATCGACTGGAATGGCGTGGATGCGGCGGCTCGCGGAACAGATCGCGTTCTATCACCACGCGAAAATCACGCACCAGAGCGCGACTGCACTTTTTTTGCAAAAAAAATAGCCGTACGGACTGGGGTGGTCGGGCCATCATTCATGGGCTATCTCCTCTGTTGCTGACCACGTTCCGCATCTGATTTTCAGAACGCGATCCACGGGCGTGACAAACGTCAGCAAAACGCGAAAGGCGGTGGGGGCGGACTCGCTGCCGCGCATCTGCCAAAACCGGTGGGCGTACGCGCCCGGCCCAATGGAAATCGCGTCATTGCCCAGGTGATAAGTCGCGTATCCATCCTTGAGAAATGCCACCTCGCCCGCTTGCCCGCGCACAATCCCACTGTCAAAATCCAACTCGCCGCCCGGTACGAAATCGCACGCGATTTGAAACGGCACGCCATCATAACCCGCCGCGTTCACATGCAGATCAAACCCGCCTGCCACCTCTGCAATTTCCAGCGTGGTCGTCAGCGGTGGCAGTGCGTACACCTCGCGTTCTTTCCGCACCTCGTAGAATTTATCAAACGCGACCTCGCGGCCCAAGGGCAGGTCGTAGCCGGGCCTGCTGCCATCCGCGCTTCGACTCTCGTGCGCCATTGTAATTTTGCCATCCACTGCTTCAAAAGTCTCGCCTGAAAATTGTGCGATAGCAAAATAACTCGCGCACAAATTCACGGACGCCAATTCCACTTCCCCATGTTTGACAGCAAATGGCGACGTCACCCCCGCGCCGGCGGTCGCGCTCGTTTTCCCGCGCCGCACGCGCCACAATCGCGCCGTGGGATACACCTTTGCGTAGGACTCGGGCAACGGCTCGCGTTGCAGATCATCCACGCGCCATTCGGGATGGGTCAAAAACGGCTCCAGCGTCCACGGCAATCCGCCCGGGGACATCGCGTACAGCCAATCGGCCACGGCCGCGTAAAACCCATTGCCATCGCGCCGCGCCATGTCGTAGTAGCTATCGACCATATTGACCAGCACCGTGCGCGTGCCAAAATCCTGCCTGTGCGAAAAACTCGTCACAACCGTTCCGTCCGCGTGCAACATGTGATAGGACAAATCGAGATTTTTCCGCACGGGTTTTAACAGGTCGAGCCGGTCGAGCGCGGCGGCGGCCAACCTCAGCGCGCGATTGCAGATCGCATTGTACGTGCCCGCGCTGCGCTCGATGTATTCGCCATCCGCGTTTATATCTACCGTCTCCGCGAGATAGCTTTCTATCGCGTCCATCCCCTCTAACTCGGGAAAGAGCTCCAGCGCGAGGGATAGCGCGGCCACCAGCACCCAGCGGTGATTTGGCGTGTGAAACCCCCCCGCGATCATGCCCGGAACCCCGGTTTGAATCACCTCCCCCAGGGCCTCGGCGATCTGCCCTGCGCCCTCATCTTCGGCTTTGCGCGCGGCCCGAACCACGGGCGCGAGTGCCATGACGATAAACCCCGTATCCGGCGACGAATCGAAATTGGTCGTCACCAAATCATAACACCCGCTCTCCCGGCGGACATTTCGGGCAAAGGTCGCGCCCGTGAGAATGCGCGTCAAAATGGCCTCGCTCCGGTAATACCGCCCGCCTTCCAAAAGATAGGCATATCCCAGAGTCGTCACCGCGCTCACATTAGAAGCCCCGGCAATGCCCTCGCTGACAAACCCGCCGTAATCCGCCCTCCGCGCATCCATCACCTGACGGGGCAACAGAGCTTCTGTCTGTTCGTTCAACTTGTCCAGCAGTGATTCGTATTTGAGCATGGAAATGATCCAGTTGTCAGTTGTCAGTCCACCCCCATCCCCCGTAGAGACAGGCCCCCGTGGCGGCGGGGTTGCTCTATGATACTCAAAAAAAGGAGGATACGCAATGTCGCAAATCAAAATTGGCAAGGGTGTTGGCGATGTTTCAGAACACACCTTGCGATTTTATCGGCAGATCGGCGTGGAGGCGGTCTCGATGCCAACGCGATGGCGAGAGGTCCCAGGCGCCGGGGAACGCCAATTGGTGCCTCCGATCCAGACCGGGCCAAAAGGCGCACAGGGAGGGGTTTGGGATGAGCGCGAATTGCAGCGCATCAAAGCGCGGATCGAGGCATTTGAGTTGCAACCGCTCATCGCCAGATTGGATCTTTCCGGGCGCGTTTTGATGGGCCAGCCGGGCCGGGCGGACGATTTGGAGATCGCAAAAGCCAATATCGAAATCGCCGGGCGGCTCGGGCTTCGGGCACTGCATTACAGTTTTACGGCCCTCCGAGCGTCAGAGGGATATGCGGCGCAGCGCGGTGCCGGGCGCGGCGGCGCGGATTTGCGCGACTTTGACCACGAGCGGATCGCCCAGTTGCCCCCACTCGATTCTATCGGGCGAATCGGCATGGACGAGATGTGGGACAATCTGACGTATTTTCTCGAAAGCGCGATCCCCACAGCGGAAAGCGCGGGCGTTCAACTCGCCGCGCATCCCAATGATCCGCCAGTGCCGGACTATCGCGGGGTGGCCCAACCCCTAGGCGATGTGGCGGGGATGATGCGGCTGATCGAGGTGGTGGATAGTCCGTCCAACTGCGTTTTTTTTGACACGGGCGTGATGACGGAAAAGGGCGCGGATGCCGTGGCGATGATCCGCTATTTTGGGGCGCGCAACCGCATTGGCACCGTGCATTTCCGAAACGTGAAGGTCGAGGTTCCGCGGTTTAAGTACGTGGAGACGTTTCACGATGATGGCGAGTGCGATATGGTTGCTTGCGTGCAGGCGTTTCAAGACGTGGGGTACGATGGCCTGATCGACCCGGACCACACGCCGGGGATTTTGGGCGACACGCCCGATACCCGCATCGGATGGGCATTTGCTATCGGGCAGATGGTGGGGATCCGCAATGCCGTGGAACGCATTGACAACGAGGGCGGATAAATTTATCGTTTGCCATAGTTTTTGTGTGGGCGTCATACTCGGAGAGATGGATCGATGAAGCGAGTCGTTGTGGTCGCGATGGTCGCGCTCGTGGTTGGGGCCGCGCTCTGCGGAATGTACTATGTGAAAACCCAGTTGCCCAATGTGGGGCCGCCGCCCGATGTTCGCGTGGCGGGAACGCCCGAGCAGGTCGCACGCGGGCGTTATTTGGCCCACCATGTGACCGTGTGCCTCGAATGCCATTCCACGCGCGATTGGACGCATTTTTCCGCGCCGCCTATACCGGGCACCGAGGGCAAGGGCGGCGAGGTGTTTTCCGAAGCCGCGGGATTTCCGGGCACCTTGGTCGCGCCCAACATCACGCCTGCCGCGCTGGATCATTGGACCGATGGCGAGATCATCCGCGCTTTTACGAGTGGGGTGACCAAAGCTGGCGATCCCCTGTTTCCCCTGATGCCCTATCGCGCGTACCGGTTTTTGATGCGAGCGGACGCCGAGGCCATCGTGGCGTACCTGCGTACGTTGCGCCCCATCGACCATAAGCCCCCGCGTTCCGCGTTGAATTTTCCCACCGATTTGATAGTCCGCACCATGCCTCGAGCATATCGTCCACCCGCGCCGATAGACCGTTCAGACGCAGTCGGTTATGGCAAATATTTGGCGACCATTGCCGGATGCGCCACTTGCCACACGCCGCACATCCAGCGGCAGCCCATCGCGGGCATGCAATTCGCCGGGGGATTTCAATTTGTGTTGCCCAGCGGGAAAGTCGTGCAATCGGCCAACATCACCCCAGATATGGAAACCGGCATCGGGCACTGGCAAAAACAGTATTTTACGAGCCGCTTCAGGCAATTCGCAACCGCAACGCAAATCCCCCTGCAAGACGGGATGAACACCGTGATGCCGTGGACCATGTACGCGGGCATGACGGACGAAGACCTCAACGCCATCTACGCCTATTTGCAAACCGTTCCCCCGGTGCGAAATGCCGTCAATCGGTTTGGAGAATAAACGACGAAAATTAGAACGCATAAGAACGCAGATGAAAGGCAATCGTAGGAACAGGCCCCCGTGCCTGTCCGAAGCAATGACGGGTCGAGGTGTCGTATAGGTCAAAGGCAATCGTAGGGGCGTCCCCCTTGGAGAATAAACGATGAATCGAAGTTCTGGAACTTTTGATTTTGGTCGCGTGCGGGTGTGGTATCACTGCCCGAAAGGTCGCCTGACCGATTTGCCTGTGGTGTTCGCATTGCACGGTGCGTCGCGCAATGCCAGCGCTTACCGCGATACATGGGCGCGCCATGCCGATGCACATGGATTTTTGTTGTTGGCGCCGGCGTTTTCTTTGGCGCATTATCCGGATGAACGGTCGTTTAATCTCGGCAATGTGTTTGCCAAAGGCGGCGCGCGAAATCCCGAGGCCGATTGGTCATTTCAGGTGATCGAAGGCATTTTTGATCGCGTGAAAAAACGTGCGGGATTGCACGCGACGTCCTACGGATTTTACGGGCATTCGGCGGGTAGCCAGTTTGTCCATCGGTTTTTGTACTTTATGCCTCGGGCGCGGGCGCGTCTTTTTGTTGCGGCCAATGCTGGGTGGTACACGATGCCCACCTTCGACTTGGCCTATCCCTACGGCTTGGCCGGGTCTGGCCTGACTGCGGCGGATTTGAAGCGGGCGTTGCGCCAGCGGGTCGTGGTGCTTTTGGGCAGCGATGACGTGGATGTGAACCATCCCAAATTGCGGCGCACGCGAGGGGCAATGCGGCAGGGCATGCACCGGTTTGAACGCGGTCACACGTTTTTTGAAACCGCTAACCGCGAGGCCAAAGCCCTGGGCGCGCCCTGTCATTGGGTATTGGATACCGTGCCCGATGTGGGACACGACAATGCGGGAATGGCAAAGGTGGCTGTCGCGTATTTGATCGGCGCGAGATAAGTGAGAGGCATCCCCGTGACCGATACCCCTCATAAAGACGCCTTGCGCCGCGTGGTCATCATCGGAACGTCGGGCGCGGGAAAGACGACACTCGCCCGGCACCTCGCGTCTCGGCTGAACGTGCCCCACATCGAGTTCGACGCGTATCGGCACGGCCCCAACTGGGCCCCGACGCCCAATCACATTCTCAGGCAGAACGTCGCCAAAGCCATCGCCGCAGACCGATGGATCGCAGACGGCAATTACAGCGTCGTCCGCGACCTCGTATGGCCGCACGCAACCGCTATCATCTATCTCGACTATGCCTTCCCGGTCGTCTTCTATCGTCTCTTCTGTCGCACCATTTCCCGCGCCGCCAAGCGCACCGTGCTGTGGAACGGCAACCGAGAAAAGCTGTGGTGGCACTTTTTCACAAAGGACTCCCTGTTTTTGTGGGCGTTCCAAACCCACTGGTCGCGCAAACCGAGCCTGCTCGCCGCGTTCGACCTGCCGCAACACCGCCACCTCGCGGTCTTCCGCCTGCGCTCGCCCCGAGAAACGCGCCGCCTGTTGGATTCAATAGACGAATAGACGAAATCTGCCCGTGCGTGCCCATCCGTTCCACCGCCATCGACCTATCCCCCCGGCCCCCTTTCCTGCGAGGAAAGGGGGAGCGCATGGCTTTTTGAAGGTTTGTATCCCTGTCTGTTTTGATGGCTTTGGGCGAATGGATCACGCCATGAAAAATCGACCTATCCCCCCGGCCCCCTTTCCTGCGAGGAAAGGGGGAGCGCATGGCTTTTTGAAGGTTTGCATCCCTGGCTATTCTGATGGCTTTGGGCGAATGGATCACGCCATGAAAATCCAAACCCACCTCGTACAATCCCTCGCAAAACCTCTCGCCATTCCCCCTTCCTCGTAGGAAGGGGGCCAGGGGGTAGGTCCCACATCGCAAAACCTATCCCCCCGGCCCCCTTTCCTGCGAGGAAAGGGGGAGCGCATGGCTTTTTGACGGTTTGCATCCCTAGCTATTCTGATGGCTTTGAGCGAATGGATCACGCCATGAAAATCAAAAAACCCTTACACACAATCCCTCGGAAGACCTCTCGCCATTCCCCCTTCCTCGTAGGAAGGGGGCCAGGGGGTAGGTCCCAATCCCCTCGCAATCCCCATCGCCATTCCCTCTTCCTCGCAGGCACAGGCGTAGCCTATAATGGAGCGGAGCGAGTAACCGGGGCCAGCAGGGGGTAGGTCTAAAAAAACGGCCGCGATCTTGTGATCGTGGCCGTTTGTATATTGCACAACCTCAAATGTCAGACGGTCGGGGGTGAGGTCATGATGATGCCCGACCGCGTGGTACTGATAGGTGGCATATTGACCTCCTCTTGTGTGCGTTGTAGCCTGTCACTCCCACTCGCGGTTCTGTGAATTTTCCGCTTGCCTGACGTGTGCGTGGTGGTCTTTGGAGAAATCGCATTCCGAGCCGGGTACCGAATGCCGGTCGCGAGCCGGCCGTGAAAAAGACCGAAGGTGAACACGCGGGCGCGAACCCTTTCGAGCGGCTTGCCGCCTGACGTTTTGCGTCGTCTGTTCACGCAAAATATAACCCGATGAGAGGGGGCATGTCAAGGACAAATTTTTAGAAGGGCTTTAGCCCTACAAACTTTTTTCGGCTTGCATGTTGTGACATAGGGGATATATTCCCCGTAAATAAATAGTAAAGAGCGAATTGCAGTTTTGCGTGGGGTGGAGTGCATAGGCGAGAAGATTCATCAGTAGGCTACAACAGTGAGTTGCACACTTGCCTACCTGCCATTTTCCAGGGATAAATGCAACACAGTAATCGTATCGTATCTCTGTCGTTACACTCCCCCCACGCTCCCAAAGCATGTAGCGATGGTCGTGTTATGGAATTGAAACGGTACCATAGCACCTGGGCTGGAAGTCCCACCCTTTAATCCACCACCGACCTAAGAGGCTTGACGCAATGGCCTTTTATTGTTATTATGACAAAACGCGAATGGACGGGTTTAATCCGCGCAATCCATAAATCCGCGACAATCCGCGATTCAGACAGAGGAGACAACCATGCTTCAGACGCAGAGGACGTTTTGCGATTATTTGGATGGGGTGAAGGCGGAATTGACTAGGGCGAGTGCTTTGGGGGTGTTTGAGGAACTTGGGAAAAACATCCAGTCCGCAGAGGCGTTGAAACGGGAGATCGCCGAGGCCGAGTTGGTCGTGCCGGTGATCGGGGCATTCAGCGCGGGCAAGAGCACGTTGATCAACTCGTTTTTGGGGTCTGAACTCCTGCCCGTCAACATCACCCCGGAAACCGCGCTGGCAACCGAGTTGCGTTATTCCGACAGGGAGCGCGTCGAGGCCATCATGGAAAATGGCGAGGCGGATCGCTACGCCATTGAGGAGATCGGCGCGATTAAGGAAAAGGCGGCGCAATATCAATATGTCGAGGTCTTTCTCAACAGCGAGCAACTCAAGGGGATCGCGCCCCTCGTGCTCGTGGATATGCCGGGGTTTGATTCGCCGCTGGATTTGCACCAGAAAGCCATTTTGACGTACCTTGACCGAGGGAGCCATTACGCGGTCTTGATCAGCGTGGAAGAGGGCACGGTCACGCAATCGACCCATCGGCAGTTGTCCGAGTTTGACGAGTTCGACAAGCCGTTTTCCGTGTTTTTGAGCAAGGCGAATTTGCGCTCGGAATCCGAGGTTCGAGAGATCGCGCAGAACGTCAAGGATCGGCTCCAAGACGATTTCGACTTTGCCGATGTGGTCGTGCCCGTGGACATGGATGGCGGGGCGAGTCTTGGAAAAACGCTCGATGCCATCGATCCGGAAAAACTTTTCACCCGGCTTTATCGCCCCAGCTTGGAGGCGAGTTTCTTCGATATTGACGGCAGCTTGAACACTTGGATCAGTTCCTTGAAAAAGGACGAGGGCGAGAACCAAGCGGCCATTGACAAACTCGCCACAGCCATCCGGGATTTGGAGCGCGAGAAAAACGCTATGATTCAGGACATCCGCTCGCGGTATTCCACGACCCGTGTCAATACCATTGTGGAGCGCGTGGGCGCGGACTTGAACAATGCCGTAGAGGAGTTGACCAACATCGCCCTGTCCGGCGGCGAAGATGCTTTTCAGCAACAGATGGCGGAAATCCTCCGCACCTCGCTCGGGAGCCATGTGAAAACCGAAATGGAGCAGTTGAACAGACAGATCGGCGAAGACTTGTCTAACAGCGTCAAAGGCATTGACCACATTCTGTCCTCTTATACGAGAGATGAAAATTGGCTGGAAAAAGCAGTGTACCACGCCCCACAGATTCTTTCCACGGGGAGCGCGATTATCAAAGGGATCGGCAGTGCAGTCAAAGGTGGGCGGAATTTGTACCGTGTTGTCGCCACCACGCTCGCCATTACCACCAGTTTTGTGATGCCACTGTTGGAACTCGTCATTATCTTCCTGCCCGACATTATTGCCTACTTTCAAAAGCGGAAGCAGGAGGATCAGATTCGCAACCAACTGATTGGAAGCGTTATCCCGTCCATCAAAAGCAAATTGCGGAGCGAACTGCCCAAAAATTTCGAGGAGCAAGTGAACGCCCTCATCGATGAGAACGCGGCGGCCTTGGATTCGCAGATCAAAGCCAAACAAAGCGAAATCGCCGAAGCCGAGCGGGCCAAGAAGGACGCGCTTCAGGACATTGA
This sequence comes from Candidatus Latescibacterota bacterium, assembly GCA_965204745.1. Taxonomy (GTDB): domain Bacteria; phylum Latescibacterota; class UBA2968; order UBA2968; family UBA2968; genus VXRD01. The sequence goes on along the minus strand of OZ242010.1, from coordinate 3,848,957 downwards.
ACAAACCATTGCCGATCTGACCAGCATTCGAGAGAACATCCGCTTGCTGGCAACGCCGGTGCTTTTTGAACAATAGGCTCTCCGCTCCTTTCTTGTTGATCATTGTTGACCAACTGAAATTGACGCTTCATCAGGCCAGCGTCCAAGCACATACAACCTCTTGTCCGTCTTACAGCACCTCCATGTCCGTTTTTTACTTGCTCGGTCAAGCTAGCCGCGCAAGTGAATAGTCTATTATTTACTATTCTTCCTGTGGATTTTATGCTGATAGGAGATTTTAGGTCTGCCGCTTGGTTGTCGCTGTCGCAGACATGTCTTTATCAGCAACGGCCTATCCCGCTTCACTTTTCAAAGAACAAATACGACACAAAACATACACCAAACAATCAACAATGACCAACAAATTAACTACAAGACTTTCACCCCGATTCGGGAAGGGGAGATAGTCTCCGATTGTGTCTTTGAACGGCCTATCGCCAGTTGTACCCCGCTTGTGTTTTTTGTGTTTTTGTGGGCTTTGTTGCATAAATAGCAATTACCTGCAAGTTGGGATTGCAAAAAGACAGGCTCCTTCGTAGATTGGGCATATAGATCATCGAAACCACTCACCCTTTCTCACCAGGAACCTGTCATGCCCAAGATAACCGCTTCCAAGACCGCTGTCAAGTCCCCGCGTCGCCCGCGTCGCCCGCGCTGTGCGCCTGTCTATCGGGTTCGGAACTGGGCGGCCTACGAGGCCGGTCTCAAGCAGCGGGGCAGTCTGACGTTTTGGATCACGCCGCAAGCCCTTCGGGGGTGGTACCATCAAGGGCCAACGCAACGGGGGCGGCAAAACACCTTTTCAGATTTGGCTATTCAAACGGCATTGATGTTGCGCTTGGTCTCTGCCTTGCCCCTGCGTCAAACCGAGGGGTTTCTCACGTCCATCCTGGCGTTGATGGGGGTGGCTTTGCGCGTGCCCGATCACACGACCCTCTGCCGGCGACAGGGCGATTTGAACGTGGATTTACCTGTCCAATCCCGTCATGCGCCGATCCATTTAGTGGTGGATTCCACCGGCCTGAAAGTGTATGGCGAAGGGGAATGGAAGGTGCGTCAACACGGCTTTTACAAGCGCCGGACTTGGCGCAAATTGCACATCGGCGTCGATGAGGCCACCGGGGAGATTGTCGCACAGACCCTGACTTCGGCAAGCGTTGATGACGCTTGGCAGGTCAACCCCTTGCTCGATCAAGTCCTGGCCCCTGTCCATACGATGGGTGCCGATGGCGGCTATGACAAACGCAAGGTCTTCAACACATGCGCCGCCCCCAAACAAGGAGCCCCCATCCGACCTCTTCTTCCCCCGCGCCATGATGCCAAAATTGAACAACACGGAAACAGGAAGGCACCTCCCCTCGCCCGCGATGAAATCATCCGAGCCATCCGGCGTCAAGGCCGCCGAAAGTGGAAACGCACCAGTGGCTATCATCGTCGCTCGGTCGTTGAAACCCAACTATGCCGCTACAAGCAACTCATTGGACGGCAGTTGCGCGCACGAAGTCAGAAGAACCAAGAAACGGAAGCGCGGTTGGGATGTGCGGTGCTCAATCGCATGATGAGGATCGCGAAACCCGTGTCCTATCCCATAGAAAGAGGGGCTTAAATCTCGCGGGAAAGGGACGAACTTCGCCACGACAACATTTATGCAACAACGCCGTTTTTGTGGCTAAACTTCCGCTGACCACTTAGGCGTTGGGCGGGGTTGTCTCACCTCTCCCGTCTCCCGCCTTACCTCTTACCGCCTTACAAGGAGAACGAACATGATAGGACTTACGCCAGGGTCATTGGTATCGCCGGTGTTTTGAGTTGTTGTCTCAAATAATCCTCCCATAAGCCATGTTTGACTTGATAGATGGTTTGTCCAGTCTGATAGGCGACTTGGGTCAGTCGTCCCCAAACGAGAAAGGCACACGCGATGTGGTTTCGCACAATGCGTGCCAATCGGCATTGACACTTTTCAAGCCCCGTTACCTGTTTTGCTTCCCGGTGAACTTGCTCAATCTTCCAACGCAAGTGGCACACCGCTTGTGCCACTGACGGGTCGGTTTGAGTCAAGTCGTTGGTTACGATATACGCCGTGCGTCTCGTCGCAGACGCGACCCGGAATACGTTCACCTTGTGGTTTTTAGGGAACCCTCTGAGTTTCATGCGTTTTCCTGTGGCCTGTTCGCGTTTTGTCCAAGTTAAGGCATCGACCCGTTGATAGGGGTTTTCACCTGACGAATCGTCCACGAGGCGATTCTTTTTGATAGGACAGTAATAGGTCTTTTGCAAGTGCTCAATGTGAAGCATGACCGCTTTGGTGGCATACCAAGTATCCATCACCACTCGCTCAAAAGGCAGTTTTTTGTGATAGACCAAGAGTGACAACATCTCTTTGACGTGGTCTAACTTGGTTTTTCCATCCCCTTGCGGATCGTAAATGCGATAGTCAATCAGCCAAAACCGATCTTGAATCGGATTGACATACACACACGTCACCACACCGATCCCCGAGATGACCCCCTTCGCATTGCCACTGTATTGCCGACGCACGAGAGCCATCTTTTTGGCATAGCGCTTATCTAAGACCGTGTCATCAAAGAGAATTACGCCCTTTGCGGTCGACGTGAGGTGGGGTTTGACGTTTTTCCAGATCACACGCGGCGAGACGCGATCCCCACCCAGATAGCGGTTGAGCATATCATGCGTGAACCGGTCGCTGTGATCTGCGAAATGAGTCAGGGTATAATTGAGCGGACTGCTAAGCAGATACTGGCAGTAATCCAAGCGCGTTGGTTTCGCCATACAGACCTCCAAAGTGAGGATGGGGGTTCGATCCTGTTCTTTTTTGCGTAAGTCCTACATGAATCAGAATGGAATTGTCGCTTTCAGGGAAAAGTTGGAAGGTGTCACGGGCCGTTACCACGATTTTCTCGGGGACGAGGCCCAACGCATCTGTCGGGAACACAGCGTTCCCACGAGCGAGAACTTGCAAACGGATTTGGAGTCGATTGCCACTGAAGGTCGTCTGCTGAAGATCGGCATCTTGGGCCGGGTCAAATCCGGGAAATCCTCGTTGCTGAACGCCCTCATCTTTGACGGGCAAAGCATTCTCCCCAAGGCCGCTACGCCGATGACCGCGGCCTTGACCACGCTTTCGCATGGCAAAACCCCGTCCGCGGAAGTGGAATTTTTTACCCAAGCCGACATTGAGAATATCAAGGCGAATTACGACGAGTACAACAGGCAATGGGACGACCGGTACAGGACAGCCCTAGCGCAAGAACAGCAGAGAAAAACCCGATCTCGATCCCCAGAGGAGCGGGCGAAAAGCAGGGCCAATCGGGAGATGCGGGAGAATGTCGAACTCTCTGCCGCGCATGAACAATACGAGAAAATGGAGGCTACCGGGGAATCCTTGACCGAGAATCGCCTTCTCGAGTTCGGCAGTGATTCTGATTTGCAGGCTCAATTAGAGGCGTATGTCGGCGCGGATGGCAGGTACATGCCCTTTACCAAAAGCGTCAACATTCGGCTTCCCCAAGAAAATCTGAAGGACATAGAAATCGTGGATACGCCGGGCATCAACGACCCGGTGCAGTCCCGCGAGGAGCGGACGCGAGAACACTTGAACCAATGCGATGTGGTGTTGGTTCTCAGTCCGTCGGGGCAGTTTTTGAATACTGTGGATTTGGAATTGATGGACCGAATCACCAGTAAGGAAGGCATCCGGGAACTGTTTGTCGTGGCGGCCCAAGCAGATACCCAGCTTTTCGGCAATCTGAAGGATGAGAACGGCGGGCAGTTGGATCGCGTGTTGGAGAGTCTCACCAGGGTGCTTGGAGACCAATTGAGCAAGGTTATCGCGGATTTGAAAGATAACAATCCCGAAGTGGGCGATACCTACGATCAGTTGCTCGAAGGCCAGAGCAAGATCATTTACTCGTCGGGAATGTGCGAAAGCCTGAAGCAACTTTTTGGACAACGGGAGAAGTGGGACGAGGGGATGCAGAACGCTTGGGGCAATCTGCTGTACGATTATCCAGACTATTTCTCCGATGCGGACGCGCGCTTGTCGGGCGTCAATTTGAACAAGTTGTCCAACATCTTGACCATCCAAAACATCGTCTCGACGGTGCGCGCGAAAAAGGACGACATCATCACGCAAAGGCGGATGGAGTACATCCACGCCAAACGCCAGTCTCTGCACGCCTTGAAGGATGGCCTGCTCGCGTTTGCCGACGAGCGGCAGTCCGAAATCAAACGTACGGATATTGGAAAAATCAAGGCACAGCGCGCAACATTGACAAAGGCTCTCAATGATGCTTCATGGGACATCAAATTGGATTACGAGGAATCGGTGACACAGCGCACAAACTCGCTGAATCGGGAACTTCGGGGAGAACTCGACAGACAAAAACAGGCGTTAAGCAAAAATATCGAGAGTGCGATAGGCGAAGTGACTGAAACCAAAGAGCGTAAAAAGAGAGGGGTTTTTGCAGGGATTGCCAGATGGTTTGGAGGTGGTTACGAACAGTATAGTGAAACCAGTAAGACCATTCGCACCAATGCCGTTTCTCATGACCTGTCGCTGTTTGCCAGTGATATCGGTAGAGAGTTCAAAACCATAGCAGAAAATAAAAAGACTGAGTGGCGGAATGAACTCATCAAGGAGATGGCCAAAATTTTGCAGGAACACTTTGATGATGAGAGTTTGGAAGCCTCGATGATCAGGCGGGTCATCAGGAATGCTGTCGCCGACATATCCCTTCCTGACGATACGTTTGGCCCCTCACTGCCAAAGTCCTTAAGACCCCAAGGCGTGTTGAAGGGCAAAAAGGCGGAAAAATTTGCTCAGGAGGCGGACGAATACCTTCGCTTCACACTTTACAATGAATTTAATACAAAAATAAAAGAGTACACGAGAAGTCTCACCGCAGAAATGAAGAGAGTTCGGTTGGATGAGCAACTTCTAGAGCGCACGAAAAAGGAACTTGACGCGCTTGAGAAATCCATTGAAAACAAGGAAATGGAATTGAAGCGAATCAGCCGCCTCAAGGATGAATTGAAAAAAGTGGAGGTGAACCCATGAGTCTGAAATCTCTTTGGGAAAAATTTATTCAAAATCGGCCAGTCTATCAGAAGTTGCGTGTAGCATACGAGCGTGCGACCAAAAATTTGGCAAAGTTGCAAACCGCGCACGAACAGACAACGGCCGATTTGAATCGCAAAACCGGGGCCTTGGGCGAAGCGCATGCAGAACACGCTCAGACAAAGACCGCCTTGGACAACTCGCGGCATCGTTTTCAGCAGTTGCAAACCGCGCATGGTGCCCTAACTGAAAAGAATGATCGGACAGCAACCGATTTAGAGCAGGCCCGGCATCGCGTTCAGCAGTTGCAAAAAGCGCACGAGCAGACAACGGTCGATTTGAATCGCAAAACCGGGGCCTTGGGCGAAGCGCGTGCAGAACACGCTCAGACAAAGGCCGCCTTGGACAACTCACGGCATCGTTTTCAGCAGTTGCAAAAAGCGCATGGTGCCCTAACGGAAAAGAATGATCGGACAGCAACCGATTTAGAGCAGGCCCGGCATCGCGTTCAGCAGTTGCAAAAAGCGCACGAACAGACAACGGCGGATTTGAATCGCAAAACTGGGGCCTTGGACGAAGCGCGTGCAGAACACGAGCGCGTAACAGCCGCCTTAGACAAGGCCCAGCATGACCTTCAACAGTTGCATGCAAAACACGAGCGGACAACAATGGAATTGGAGCGTGCAACGACCGCCTTGGACGAAGCGCGTGCAGAACACGAGCAAACAAAGGCCGAGTTGCGCGATGAACAAAAAAAATACAACTCACTGCATGAGGAATACATGCAGACAGATTGGCCCAAATTGTTGGAGGAACACAACCAGACAACGACGGCCCTGACCGAAGAGCGCGAAAAACATGCCGAGAAAACGGACGCCCTCAATGCGTTGCATGAGGAGCACAATGCGTTGCGCGAGGAGCACGATCAAACAGAGACCGATTTGACCAAAGCGCGTCACAACTTCGATGAGTTGGATCAGAAATACAAATTGGTCTCCGACCTGCTTACTCCCAAATCCAGTGAAAATGAGGCATTTGTGAAATTCAAGAAACTCTTTGACAAGGAGTTTATGGACTTTGCCAATGAGGAATCCTCGCTGGCCGACGAGGCGGATGCCGTGCAAAAATTGCAATCTCTCGAGAAACGCTTGGAAGAGATCGTGGCCTTCCCCCACACTTTCATGAAGAAATCCATTGCCATTGGTGGGGGCTTCAGCAGTGGCAAGTCCGAGTTCGTCAATAGCTTTATCAAAAAGCCAGACGTGAAAATGCCCGTTGGCATCGAACCCGCCACAGCCATCCCCTCTTTTGTGATCTCCAATCCCGAGGTTTCTATCAAGGGATTCTCCCGTGACGGGGCCACAGTGGATATCGCGCCTGACCTTTACAGCCAACTGTCCCACAGGTTCGTCGAGTCATTTTCCTTTAAGCTCAAAGACCACATGCCTTATATTACTGTGGAAGTCCCTTTAGACGAAGGTCTGTTTGAAAATATCTGTCTGATAGACACGCCGGGCTACAACCCGGCCGGAGGGAATACCGGCGAGGACAGGAAAACCGCCGCCGAGGTTCTAAAAGACCGGGATGCCCTGATCTGGATGATTGGGTTGGACGCCACCGGTACCATTCCACAGGACGATCTCGATTTCATAGAAGATCTGGAACTGAACGGATTGCCGTTTTACGTGGTTTTGAACAAGGCAGATCTCAAAAGTCCAAGCGACTTAAAAGATATTTTGGATGAGGTAAAGGAGACGCTTGAGGATGTGGACATTGAGCCTGTGGGAATCAGCGCGTACAGTGCCATCCGCGGCAAGGAATACTCGTTTGATGAGGATGGGGTGTCTTTGCATGACTTTTTCCGCAGGGAAAATCAGCCGAAAGAGGAGATTGAGACTGAATTGAGAGGGGGGATTGAAAGCGTTTTTGCAATGTACGAGGATGCGATTCGCAAAGACGAGCACACCGCTGAATTATTGATGAAAGAACTCAATTCTCTCGATCTCGAGATACTTTCTACTAAGATTCCTCTTGATGAACAGGATGTCCTATCAGAAAAAATTGACAATATCAAAAATTCTCAAGAAAGGGATTTTACCCCAATTAAGGCCAAGATGGAGAAAATTAAAAAAGAGATGCTCAAAGCGGTTGATGAAGTTTTTTGGTCATTGCGACCGCAGGGCAACGAAGCAATGACCCGTCTGTCATCTGCCCCTGCCCCGAAGTCCGAACAAGCCTCGCCACCGCCAAGCAACAAGGGATCAGCGGTGAAACGGCAAGGTTCTATCAAAGGTGGGAAATACATCCCGACCACCGCTGAACAGCCTGAAAAACCATCTGCTCTGCCCCAAGAACATTCGCAACCCCCAAAAAGAACGGACAAACCTCGCTTTGAGAACCCGGAACTACCAGCGAGTAGCAATGTGGTCACTGCCCACAGAGAAGCCAAAATTAGCGACGAACAAGCCACCCAATCCGCCACCGAACAATTTGAACAATCTGCCTTGCAATTCATCAATAGTGCAAGCGCGGATTCGCTTGCAGACGAGTTTGGAAAGCTCCGCAGCCCTGACGTTGCGAAAAAAATCGTGGCCTACCGCACACAGAACGGGCAGTTTCAACGCCTTGACGAACTCAGGCGGGTTCGCGGCATCGGCTTCTACACCTTTGAGCAACTGCGAAAGAGATTGTGGGATATGCGGCATCGTTTGAGTAGCAATGTGGTCACTGCCCACAGAGAAGCCAAAATTAGCGACGAACAAGCCACCCAAACCGAACAAATTGGACAATCTGCCTTGCGCTTTATCAATAGTGAAAGTGCAAAAGTGCTTGCGGACAGGCTCGACCTTCGCCCTGACGTTGCGAAAAACATCGTGGCTTACCGCACGCGGAATGGACCATTTCAACGCCTTGACGAACTCAGGCGGGTTCGCGGCATTGGCTTTAGCTTCTACACCTTTGAGCAACTGCGAAAGAGATTGTGGGATATGCGGCATCATTTAGGGTGACAATGACAGAATATCTCGTCAAGCGTCTATTGGCGCATGTGCCGATTCATCCGGGCGAAATTTTGCGCGAAGAGGTCTTGCCATCGCTCGCCTTATCGGTTGCCGAAGCGGCGCAACGCCTCGGGGTCTCGCGTCGAGCATTGCATCGCGTTTTGGCTTGCACGCATCCCTTGACCCCGGAAATGGCACTCAGAATAGGGAAACTCGTCGGCAATGGGCCAGAACTTTGGTTGCGGATGCAACAAGCGTGCGATCTGTGGCATGCAGAACAGCGTTTGCAAGGCGAACTCGCAGAAATCCCGTCTGTTGGAGAACGAATTGACCAACGCCAGCCGGGCGAGGCAATCGCACTTGGGAAAGCGTAGATGCCCTGTTGAATTTGGGCTATATTGCGTGTGTGTTGTCTCAAGGATGTGGCAACACAACCTGCGCGCCCAACAAACACAAACGCCATCAGCGATTTGCCGATGGCGTTTTTTTGACGTGGGCTAAGGGTTTAACACATCTTTGTAATGAATTGTCAACGAGACGGTTACAAGGGGTGATTTTCGCCTTTTATCCGCGTAGCATGATTTTATTTTTTAGCCGTGATCGCTATCTTGAGAAAGGAAGGTCGTTGTGAACACATTGATTTCGACGCAGGGATCGGATCGGGGAACCGGATACAACATGAGCGGGAAGTTGATTCGGCGCGATGGCAAATTGTTCATCGGGTGGTTGGATGCGCCGGCCCAAAAGGGCACATTGGCGCGCATTATGATCGGGGTGTGCGATAGCGCGTCTGGCGCGATGGCGCGGGCCTTTCAACTTGGCGCGGGCATCGACAACCACTGCGGCCCTGCACTGGCATTGGACCGCAATGGGCGATTGCACGCGGTGATCGGCGCGCACCATGGGCCATTTGTCTATCGGTGGTCGGACAGGCCCGAAGACCCGAATGCGTGGAGCGATCCAGAGGCATTTGGCGCGGGGGCCACGTATCCCAGCTTGGCTGTGGACCGCGAGGGAACCCTGCATCTAACGCATCGAGAGCGTGCGGACAGGTGGCAGTTGTGGTATCTGCGGAAAAAATCGGGCAAGCGTTGGGAAGCGCCGCGCACGCTTGCCATAAGTCCGGTGCCGGGATACAACCATTTCATGCAGTCGTTGACCGTGGGGCCAACCGGAACCGTGCATGTGGTCTTCCAATTTCATTTTGGAGACACGGGATCCGCAACCGATTGCCGGGGACGCGCAGCGGTCTATGTGCGCTCAGAAGATGGGGGCGATACGTGGTGGAACGAGGGCGCACGGGTTGAAGACGCGCTGACGATAGAAACGGTGCGGGCCGTGTGTCACGCGCCTGATGGGGGCGACAGTCAGCACAGCGTGCGCGTGGGCAATCATGTGGTGGATGAGCGCGATCAGCCGCGGTTCTTCTGCTCGTATCCCGGGTACGCCAGCGGTGTGATGTGGCAACGCGACGAGGACGGGTGGGACGCGATAGACTTGTCCGCCGCGCTCAATGGCCTGAACATGGAAGGGGGCCGCGCAACCTCGCTGTCAAGGGATGGCGGCGGCAGGTTGCACTTTGCCTTTGCAACGGGCAAAGCGCGGTGCGAATGGTTCAGCCCCGAGTTGGAGTTGTTCTACGCGGTGCTCGACGAACATGGCGCGGTGCTTTCGCAACTCACAAAATCCGATGGCACGGCGGCAAACTGGCTCCCCGCGCTGGAGGCCTGGGACTGGACGCGACCCGATCAAAAATTCGCGGGCGGTCACTGGTTGCTTTACACGCACGGCCTAAATGCAGGCGGCATCGGCGGCGACAATCAAAGCCCCTTAAAAACAAACATCTACTTGCGCCGCGGACTCACCTGCGAGTAAAAATAGTGGAACGGAAAGAGAAAGAGCAGGCGACAAATCAGCACCTGGTTTAGCACATGCATGGAAGGCTTAATCCAGCAACCACACTCCTACGCGCCCAACAAACACAAACGCCATCAGCGATTTGCCGATGGCGTTTTGGGCTAAGGGTTTAACACAGCTTTGTAATGAATTGTCAAAGAGACGGTTACATTGGTTGATTTTCGCCTTTGATGAGTTCAAAGCGATACCCATTGTGCGGCATTATAAGAAGCTCATCCGCGGTCATGGTCGCAAGCGGTGGTGCTGTCATAGCTGAACTTTTTTGTTTTACAACACATCAGCAAGCGGCAATGTCCATCCGGGCACGACATCGCCGCCGTCGATGGTGTCGGCACGGGTGAGCGTTTGAACCTCGTCGAGGCCGCGATAGATGGTCGCCGTGCGATTGCGAGGATCGAGCACGATGACCATGCGCGTGCCGGCGTGCAACCAATCGAGGGCTTTGTCCTCTACTTCAACCGGGCGATCATTTGGCGAAACGACCTCGATGGCGAGGTCCGGCGCGCCGGGGAAAAAGCCCTCTGCGCCCAAGGTGCCAGCGCGTTCTTTGGCTACAAAGCTGGCATCCGGGGCGCGCACTGTATCCGGTGCCGTATCAATGATGAATCCCGTCTCCGCAGCGTATGTTTCGCCAAGTCCGTTTTCTTCCACGTACTGGGCGAGGCGCCATCCGATTTTCAATGCAATCCGTCCGTGCTGACTGCCCGCAGGTGGCATCTGGTGCAATTCTCCTTTGATGAGTTCAAAGCGATACCCATTGTGCGGCATTGTAAGAAGCTCATCCGCGGTCATGGTCGCAAGCGTTGGTGTTGCCATAGCTGAACCTTTTTGTTGGTATGCCCCTCTCCCGGCCACTCCTAAAAGGATATCCAAAACAGTATGTCAACGCGAGTCGTTCAGCCAGCGCGCAAGGGCTTTGTCCGGATTGGCAATGTCTGCGAGGGACGTGTAGTAATAATTTTGCCAGCCGCGTTTGGGCAAACCCGTAAAGAGCATGAGATTGAGGGGATAGCGTTCCGAATCCGTGCAACGGCGGAAATCATCGCGGAAGAGAAAGGTTTTCTTGCCCAGTGCTATCGCAACGCCGAGCTCGACCATCACGCCTTCATCCGGCGGCGTGCCATTGACAATGGCAAATACAGCGTCCGCTTCCCTGACATCGCGCAGGTCTGCCTGCCCGATCTGATACGCCCAACCCGCCTGCGTCCTGTCGATTTGGTTGTTGCGTTCAAACGGTTCCCAAACTTCCGCGCCCAGGGATTCGAGCACGCGCACAAATTCGGGCAAGAGATGCTGCTTTTGCTGCGCGGAAAACCCGTAGGGACTGGCGAGATAAATCGTTTTGGACATGGCGACCTCCAACAATGATCTTGGATTTAGATTGTGTTGACATTTACGAGCAATGCAACGGGATGGGGCACTTTATCGAGAAAATCAAGCCTTATCGCAAGAGCGGATTTCTCATCAGGTACGGGGTAACGTGCCCGGCCGTACCCCCGCCAATGAGAACGATGGTCGGCAAAAATGCCTCCTGTGCGCGATTTGAAAATGACAAAAAAATATAGCGAGGATGCGAAAAATGTTCCACGACGATATTGCAAAAAATTCGATTATACGCTATCTTTGTTTGAAAACGCAATCCCATGTGAACCCATCGCTATTTTATGAGAAAGGAGCGATCTATGGTGACATTCAGCGATGAAGAATTGATTGACGTGTTCAACCGGCAATTACCCGATCTGTTAGAACGCCGCCCAGAACTCGAGCCGGTGATTTTCCAGGGGTTCTTGAAAGCGTTCGGGCGCCGCGAAGAGCTGGCCGTGATCTTGGATGAATTGCGCGAGTTGCGCGCTGAGGTCGATCAACGTTTCGAGCAAGTTGATCAACGCCTTGAGAAAGCAGAGGGAGCGATAATTGCCTTGCGCGCAGAGATGAACCAACGCTTTGAGCAAGTCGATCAAAAGATAGAGGCATTTCGCAACGAGATGAATCAGCGTATGGTTGACCTCGAGTTCGGACTCCATCAGGCCATTGATCGGCTGGGATCGCGCTGGGGAATCCGCAATGAAATCGTGTTTCGCAAGACCATTGCCACATTGCTTGAAGAATCCTTTGGGGTTGAGGTCGAGCAGCGCGTCATCGAAGGCGAACAATTCGACGTCGTCATTTACGACCATCAGCATATCCTTATCGAAATCGCCGCGAGCGTGGGACGCACCATTGGAGAGCGTCTGGAACGCAAGCGTCTTCTGTACACCAAGTCCACTGGAATCGAACCCACGCGGATCATTCTGGCCACGGCGGATATCCACAGCCACCGGGCGCAAGTCCTGCGCGATAAGGGCATTGAGGTCATCGAACCCGAAGAACCCGACTATAGCAAAATTTGACAAAACGGTGCTGGCAACGGTGAGGGGCTTTACGTCCAAGGTCGCGGTCGGCAAACCAAGTCGCTTTCAAGAGGGGATGAGCAGGCGTCGCCCTCTGAGTACAGCGTTAGCAAAGAGGAATGCCGATAGCAGTCACTACGCCCAGTGGCGGATAGAGACGCCCGAAGTCATCTCCGTATGGCTTCGGGCGTTTTGCATTTATCGTCATATCGGCGAATCAACGGAAGGTGTACAGCGGATCGCCTTTTGTGCGGCTGTGCGGCCTTCTTCCCTCTTGCGTCTCACGTCTCACCTCTTACCGCTTTTGTGCGGCCTTCTCCCCTCTTGCGTCTCACCTTTTACCGCTTCTGAATCACGCATGAATTTCCGCCATGGCATTGGGTTCGTGCCATTGGCGTTGTTGTTCGATCCATTTGTGGGGTTTGAAGGAGGTGGCGATGGTTTCGATGGCGTTTTCGAGGATATTGATGTCGCGGAGACCGGTGACGCCCATGCCGAGTTGTCCTGCGTAGTGTAGCAGTCCTTGTTCTGCTGGGTCGAATCCCATCACCTTGGTCATAACCGCGTCGACCGCGAATACATCGACACTGGCAGCGGCGACGCCGAGATCGACCGCATCTGTGCCGCCCGGGCCATTGCCCTGCAAGCCCACCGTGCCGTCGATGACGCCGATGTCGGGTGCCATGTATTTGGCGAGCCGAATGAGATTGATGTTGAGCCGTTTGGACTCGTTGGGACGCAGGCGTTCTCCATGCGTGGGAAAGCCGTGCATCTTGACGCGGTCCTCTTTGCGAATCGTGCCCATGATCATGTTTTTTAGAGCCAGAGTGACCACCGTGACGTCGTGGGTTTTAGCAACGGCCATTGAAATGGTACAGGGACAGTCGAGCACGGTTTTGGGCATGTGGACTGCGTACTCGGTGCGGTCGTCGAGCAAAATGGGCACGGTCTCCCACCGAGTTTCGCGGTTGAGATCGACCAGCCGAATGGGAATGTCGTATTCTCGTTTGAGGGCGTGATACCCAAAATTTTCAAACGCCTGTCCCGAATACTCCTCATTGCCCCCTTCGGCGATGAGGATTTCTTCGGGCGGATTGGGCACGCTGAGCAAAAAATCAATCGCCCCGCGCATGGCATCGGCATGGGACGAGGCCAACTGATTTTGGGACGAGAGGAAATTGGGTTTGAGCATGACTTGCTCGGCGAGTTTGGGAATCGCGTCATCGCGGATGAGGTTGAGCGCGCCAAACACATTCTGGCGGCGATTCTCGCGCCGGGCGAGACCGACATTAACTTTGGACATGAAAAACTCCTTTGGATGAAAGGCAAAAACAACCACATAAGAACAACGGACGAGAGGCTAAACGAATCAACGGAGCGTAGCGAATAATCCCCCCAATCCGAAAGAGCGGTCAACACATACATTGCCCTGGGGTGGATGTGTGGGGACTGACAACTGACAACTGACAACTGACAACTGACAACTGCCTTTGGGCGGGTCGGCCTTCTTGCCTCTTGCCTCTTACCTCTTGCCTCTTGCCTCTTGCCTCTTGCCTCTCATCTCTCCCACGGAAACGCAAACGTGGGCGGGTTGACATAGCGTTCGGTTTTGAGGGTGAGTTGCGCGCCGCAGCCAGGCCCTAGGCGAATGGGAATCCACGAAGTGTCCAAATCAGCCGCAGTGCCATCGGTTTTGACCGCAGTGATTTGGTGTTCGGCATACGCGCCGCTTTGGACGATGAGATCCCGGTGTTCGGTCTGGTCGATGTTCACGAGCGACAGTGTGACTTCCTCTGCGGTCAGGGTTTCGACCAGGGCCGCCACGTCGGGCGGCAATCCGGGGCGACGGGCTTCGGGATCGAAATAGCGCACGCGGCAATGCAGGGGCTCGCCGTGGCGCGGCGCAAGCCCTCCGAGTTGGAGTTGGATCAGCGCGTTGACCGTCGTTGCGGGGTTATAGGGCAAGGGATCGTCTGACAAACGGGTGTCTGCGGAGGACGTGTCATGCCGCACATGCTCCATTTTTGTGCGAATTGTGCCGATGGCATTTCGCAACGTGCGCGTGGGATGCCCGGGATTCTCGCCCCGCAAATAGGCCAGCCACGGGTCCGCGGGAACGCACTGCAAATCCGAGTCGTCTATCGTCCAATAGTACACGTCGAGCGCGCCTTGGCTGTAGGGTTGCGGGGCGTAACCATACCATCCGTCGTCGCCGTGCATGTGCGGGTAGTGGGGCTGCCCGTCAATGGTTTTGCTGTGGCTGTTGACCGCGTTGAGCATGTCGCGCCAGACTGCGGGATATTTGAAGTCGCCCGTCAGGAGCAGGGCATTGCCAAACCCGGCGACGCCGCGGTACAGGGCATTGCGGTCGGCGAGCGCGCCGGTTTGCGGCACGACCACTGTAAATCCCCAGCCGTAACAACCGCCGTACCACTTGCCATTGCACGCGCCCCCAATCGCGCCATCAAGCCCGATGTTGGATGGCAGAACACCGCTGTTTTTGGCTGCGCGTTCTGCCCACGCATCCGCGTATTCGCACACCCAGGCGCGGTATTTCTCCTCGCCTGTCAGCGCGAACGCATTCAGCCCGAGCGTGGTTGCCGCGAGGTTGAGCGGATGGTCGCCGATCACGTCCGTGTAATCTTGAAAATGCATGAGCATTTCCTCAAAATTGCGTTCCCCGTGCCGCGGCGCGGGAAACCGGCCTTCCACTTCAAAGGGATCTCCGGCCCAGTCCAAAGCCGTGGCCTTCCGCAACAATGGCCCTCGGCTACCGTTAAAAAGGCTGCGGATGATCTTGTGCTCTGGATCGTAGTTTTTCGCTTGCGGGTCTTCGTCCATGTAAAACCCCGCGTACCGGCGCACGCGGTGCCCAAATTCGACTTCGTGCGGGTCGGACAACCCCTGAAGGTTGAACACCGTGAGCGACTCGCCGTGGTGAAACCAGTCGAAGCACGCGGGAAATTCCTTGTAGTACATGCCGCTACGCCCGATGGGAACGACCTGCGTCCTCGCTTCGGAGTATTGTTCGAGATGCCCTTCCCACGCCTGCTTGTACAGGTCGAGAAGATGCGCCGGCCCGCCCAAGGTATGCACCATCGAATACCCGGTCAAATTTTCAATGGCGTCATCGGGCCCATCATTCCCGCCCCAGCGCGGCACGCACTTGAGATACCCGCGCCCGTCGAAATACCGGTGATAAAAAACGCGGCACGCCGTAACTTGTGCGCGCATCAGTTCGCGCTGCAACAATGCCCACTCGGGCGGCGCAGCAGGTGAGGTTATGTGAAAAATGGACATGGAAATTACTCCTGATCGCGTTGCGTTTCACGAATCGCTTCGAGTTCTGAAATCGTTTCGAGATCCTTGGGTCTGCCCGCCGCGCGCTTGACGTGGATGAGGGTTTCCAAATCGAGACATAAACAGCGAACTCCGAACACCTCAATCTCAAATGCGCGATCCACGAGGTTCTCATAATTCCCGCCCCCTGTCACCTCGCCGAGTAAATCGAGATCTCCGAGATTCGTTTGTAAAGTAAAATTCAGACCCATGCGAATGGTAGCTTCCGACCATTGAAAAGGCAACCCCGGGGGTGCGCCACGCAGATAGGGATTTTGTGCCTGCAATGCGTTGGAAAGGCGTGCGATATTCTCCTGCGACCTGCGATATACCACGTCGAGGTCTTGTGTCAAACGACTGCTGCCATGAACGATAGCTGCCGCCCCCCCGATGATGATAAATTCAACACCGCGATCTGACAATAATTGCAGCATCTTGGCAAAATCCGTCACTGTTTGCGACCTCCGGCTTTTTGCAACTCATCGGCAAATTTTTGGAGTTGCATCAAATTTTGCAAGCGTTCTTCATAAGAGAGTTTGAGATTTTTGCGGATGAGTGTTCTGTCAACATCCTTTTTGTACGCCTCGATGACGGGATCGAGTCCGCGAGAATGATCCATCTTATTCTCTCCTTTTCCCACGCCAACGAATAATCGCGTTCCCCGGGTTTGGGATGCGCGCCCGGGCCATAGCCTGCGGTGGATTGCGATTCGCGGGCGCACGGGATAAATGTATCGGTTATGCCAGCGTCTGTCACGTCAAAACGATAGAAGCCCAAAGTGGGGTCGCCATCATCCCAATGGCCTGAAGTTGGCGATAAGCGGTCTGCCAGTTGTCCATCATGCGCTGGCTGAAGCGAAAGGACCGGGGCGAACCGGGTTGCATGGCGTTTCCTTTGCCCCAGCATTATACTCAGTCAATGGTGAATCGTCAAGGAGGCGTTGCGCTGAGAGGATAAATCGCGAGGGGGTTTTCTGTCGCGTATGTGCTGACCCCTGACTTACTCCTTGTCAGACCAGACGCGATATAGTAACATAGCAATGGCGATATTGTTTGCAAACGCGCAATGGCGTGATCCAGAGTACAACAATGGCGAAAAAGAGAAAGACAAACAATCCGCGCAGGAGTAGGTCAACTGCGAGGGCGCGGCGGGTGGCGAGGGAGGATGCGAGGGCGCGGCGGTCAGTGTCCTCGGCTACGCGAGCGTCAGGGCGCGACGAATTGCGCGACAAACGTCGCCTCGCGCAGTCTCCGTCCTCGCAGGAGCGAGCGTCAGGGCGCGAACTGACTCGGCGGGATGTTTGGGGCGTCCTCGCGCTCGGTTTGGCGGTGGGCGTTTGTTATTTGCCGGCCATGTTGTGGGGCGGGTTTGTGTGGGATGATCGGGTATTCACCGAGGCCGAGCCTGTACGAGACGGAATTGGCGGCCTGTGGCGGATCTGGTTCTCGCCGAGCGACATCACGAGCGAGGGGCACTATTGGCCGTTGACTTATACGACCTTTTGGCTAGAACACGAGTTGTGGGGGTTCGATCCGACCGGGTATCACATCGTCAATGTGGTGTTGCATCTCGCCAATACGCTGCTGTTGTGGGGCTTGCTGGCGCGGTTGACCGTGCCCGGCGCGTGGGTTGTCGCCGCGGTGTTCGCGGTACATCCCTTGCATGTGGAGTCCGTGGCGTGGGTAATCGAGCGCAAGGACGTGCTCTCGGGGGCGTTCTATCTCACAGCGTTTTGGGCCTATCTGCGTTTTGCAACGGCGCGGGTGAATTCGCTTAAAGGCGCGTGCGAGACGAGATGGCGTCCCTACTTCCTCGCACTCGCGCTGTTTGTGCTCGGGATGTTGTGCAAGTCCATTGTCGTTACCCTGCCGGTGGCGTTGTTGATCTGTCACTGGTGGCAACAGGGCCGCGTGACCGGCGCGGAGGTGCTCGGGCTAACGCCGTTCTTTGCCGTGGGATTGGGCATGGTCATCGCGGATCTGTCCTACTACAAAGAGGCCATCGCGATGGATTATGCTCTGCTCGAGCGGGTGATCATCGCGGCGCGTGTCCTGTGGTTTTACGTCGGGAAATTGCTGTGCCCGGTCAGGCTGGCGGTCATCTATCCGCATTGGGCGGTTGAGGTTGCGGACCCGTTCGCGTGGGGCTACGTCGCAGCCGGTGTCGCGGTGCTCGCGGTGCTCTATCGCTATCGGCATCGCATCGGCCGTGGGCCACTATCTGGCGCGTTGTTCTTTGCGGTGACCCTGTCGCCCGTGCTCGGGTTTATCGACTTTGGCTATATGCAGTTCTCCTTTGTCGCGGATCGGTATCAGTATTTGGCCGGCATCGGGGTCTTGGCGGTCATCGTCAGCGCGGCGGTGCATTATGCGGGCAGGCTGCCGGGCGCGTGGCAACGGGTTGTTCTCCTCATCGCATTGGCGACGATGGGGGTGCTAACTTGGCGTCACGCAAGCATTTATCGGGATGAGTTGACGTTCTTCAACCACGTCATCGCGCACAACCCCACAGCGCGAAACGCACACCTCAATCTGGGCAAAGCCCTGTTCGAGGCCGGGCGACGGGAAGACGGTCTCGCCGCCATCCAAATCGCAGTGGCACAACGACCCACCTCCTTCAAAGCACGGCTCAGCGCGGGGCTGATGCTCATGCACTTGTCGCGGTTCGACGCGTCCGCAGACCACCTGCGCCGGGCCATAGAACTCAATCCCCACTCTCGAGACGCACACTACAGCGCGGGCATGGTGCTCGCCAACTTGGGGCGGATAGACGACGCGGAACACCACTACCTCCGCGCTGTGGAAATCGACCCGTCCCACTTTGAAGCCCTGACCAACCTCGGTGCCATGCTCATCGGCGCGGGCAGGTTCGAGGACGCGGCCTCCCACTTGCACCGCGCCTTGGGCATCAACCCGCGCGATTCAAAAGCCCTTCACAACTTGGCTTTGGCACACCTGCGGCAACAACACTACGCCAAAGCCCTCGCGCTCTACCAGCGCGTCGTCAAACTCATGCCCGACAATGCGCGGGCCTACGCGGATATGGGCATCGCACTTTACTACTTGGGCCGCGCTGACGAGGCCCTGACCAACCTCAACCGTGCGCTGTCCCTCGACCCCACGCTCGAAGACGCACGGGCCAACCGCGAGGCGATCCAGCAGGCAAAAAACAACCCCTAGCGCAGGCCCTTGCCCGCCAGAGAGGAGAGACTATGGCCGACTATACAGAACCCGTTGCGAGATTGCTCACATTTGGCGATGCGCGAGAATTTTTCCGGGAGTGGCCCGATTACACAGCCCTGGGGATTGGCGCGGAACACAGTTCCGAATTGATCGCGATGGCGACCGATTCAGAATTGCAAAGCGCAGCTCCAGACAGTCTAAAAATTTGGGCGCCGATCCATGCTCGGTGGGCCTTGGGGCAGTTGCGATCAGAGGAGGCTATCGAGCCGCTTCTCACTGTGTTTCACAGGCTGGATGAAGATGGGTGGGACGACTGGATCGGCGAAGAATTGCCCAAAGTGTATGGCATGATCGGCGCGGTTGCCATTCCCGCGCTGGCGGCCTATCTCGCGGATTCTGCGCACGGTTTGGCATCTCAGCTTTGCGTGGCGCATGGGCTGGTTCAAATCGGCGAGAGGCACCCCGAAGCGCGGGATGCAAGTATCGCGGCTATCGCACGGCAATTGGAGAGGTTTCGGAAAAATCACCCCGAGTTGAATGGCTTTCTGGTCTCTTATTTGATCGATCTAAACGCAACGGAAACCGCGCCGCTCATCCAAAGGGCGTACGCGGCCAAGTGCGTCGATGAGTGGATTTGCGGCGACTGGGAAGAGGTGCAGATCGAGTTGGGATTGAAAGACTGGGTTGAAACAGAAGAGGCCGCTTTGGATGATGACTTTCTCACTGAAGACGATCTCATTTTCAGTGTTACGCCGCAGAGTTCCGCAAAACGCGAAAAAGCAAAATCAAAACGCAAGATGGCGCGAAAGTCCCGCAAGCAAAATCGCAAAAAAAAGAAGAAGCGGAAGAGATAGGAGAGGGGAGATATGCCGCTGGAAAATCTGCTGACACTGGTCGAAACGCTCCGCGACCGCGTGGACGATTACGGCGATGCGCTAAAAAAAAACGAAATGCTGACCCGCTACGCGCTGATCGACCCCTTGCTGCTGCGCACACTCGGTTGGGATATCGAGGCCCTAGATGCGGGACGAACGCCCATCATCAACTCCCGCCGCTGACCGTTACCCCGCGAATCCAAAGTTCTGATTCACTGAGATCGATATCGTCATTCCAAGAGATGCCATAACCCGTTGAATCCACGCGCACATTTTTGAAAAATGCCTCGTCCTTCAATGGACGAAATGCGTCTTCTGCGATCAGGGGCGTGCAGTTATAGATTTTCACCTCGCCAGAAACAAAGGCCACTTTGAGCTTCCTGTTTGGAAGGGCAACGACGGATCTGACTTTTGGATAGGTCGGCATTTGAATTACTCCAAGCTAGGTAGATGCCTAGGTCGTGTTGACATTTTATTTTTTTTGACATTACGCACAGATTAGCAAGAGTAGCAAATGTGTTGCTTACTCATTTAATGCGTTTGGTCCTACAGCCTCGTTGGTTGCCTCCGATGCCTTCGGCGACCTACTTTTTTTCAACAGCAAAAAAAAGTAGGCAAAAAATGCCGCTCTCAAACGCCGAGAGGCTTGCACAGCGCAAAACGCTTTTGTAGCAGGACGACATGCGTTGGCCTGCAAAGTGGGTTGCATAATGGACGTTGGTTGCGAGACGGCCTTGCGCGCTGTGCGTGATAGCTTGATCGGAGGGGGTTTTGCGATGGCACTTGTTGGGATGCCTTCTTTGAACTGCGGAACATCCGTGAATACAATGAGCGTGGTAGCAAAAACGAGAATGCTGAAGTAGCGACTGTTTCAGTTTCTCAAGCCGAGAGCATATCCTGCGATAGGGCTTGGTTTTTTTTAGAAACCGCTCAAGCCAGTTGCAGGCTCGTAAATGTCAACGCAATCTAGTGATGACAGGCATAGCTTTCTCCCTGTATTTTTGGAATAATGTAGTGCTGTCTGGTAAATTTATACCGCTATTCTCACGCGCTGTCAATTGGAGAAAAGCAATCGTCAAACCCCGTGCCCTTTTCGGCTATCATTTTCATGGCTCTATCATCCGACATACAACCCGAACCCGCGGCGGATGCCATCACGTTGCGATCCATCTTATTGGGGTTGGCGACCATTGTCATCGCCACGTGGTATATGACCTATTTTGCCGGGAACTTGGTCAAGAGTTATTTGCCCGTGGCCGCGCTGATTCCCTTTGTGATGTGGGTGGGCATCAACATTGGGCTGAACCACTTCGCGCCCCGGTTTGCCCTGTCCCGCATGGAATTGCTCACCATTTTCTCGATGATGTGGATCGTGGGCAACTTGCCCGCAGTGGGATGGGGGTTTTACGCGGTCAGCCTGATTCCCGCGCCCGAGTTTTACGCCTCCCCGGAAAACCGCTTGCGAGACGTGGTCATTCCCTTTTTGCCGGACTGGCTCTTTTTGGATGCGAACCGCGCGGATGTGCGGCAAGTGTACACCGGGCGGCATCGCGGCGAACCGGTGCCGTGGTTGCTGTGGGTGCGGCCCTTTTTTGGGTGGTTTGTCGGTTGTATCAGCGCGGTGATGGCCGGCTTTTTTGGCAGCGTGCTCTTCTTCAAGCAATGGCAGGAAAAAGAGCGGTTGGTCTTTCCCATGTCCGAGTTCCCGGTGGCCCTGCTCGAAGGCGCGGATGAAGGCCGCGTGCCCGCGGTGTTTCGGGACAAAATTTTCTGGATCGGGTTCTGGTGCGTGGCCGGCATAATATGCTGGAACATCATCGGGTATTTTCAACTGAATTTGCCGCGCATCACGGTTTTCGACCAATATCGCACCAAAGCCGTGGATTTGGGCCGGTACTTCCCGGCGTATTATTTGCGCGTGCAACCCCTGATCATGGGCTTGGCCTATTTGTGCCCGGTCGATATTTTGTTCAGCGTTTGGTTTTACAACGTGGTCAACATCTTCAAAGTGGGCCTGCTCAACCGCACGGGCTTCAGCGTGGGCCTGCCGGACCAACCGGCCAAGGCCGGCGAAATCGCCATGCTCGAGATGCACGGCGCGCTGGCCTGTCTGGTGATCTGGTCCGTGTGGGTCGCGCGCCACCACCTCAAAGAGACCGTGCAAAAAGCATTGAGCCGAACCCGCGCCCTGGACGATGGCGCGCCCGTGACGTACCGCACGGCTTGGGTGGGCCTGGGCATGGCAACCGTGGGCATCGGGGGATGGATGTCGTCCGCAGGCGTGGCATTTTGGGCCGTGGTCGCGCAACTCGGCCTGATGTTCATGTGCTATTTCGGGATTGCAAAGTACGCGGCAACGACCGGCTTTACCTTTCTCAATCCGGCAGGGGGCAAAGGCGGGTCCCTCATCCACTCGCTCGTCGGCACGTCCAAACTCTCGCCGGGGTCGCAGTCGATGCTGATCTTGTTCAACCGCAATGTGTTCTTGGGCGATTCGAGCCGCACGACTTGTTTGGCCGC
The DNA here is from genome assembly GCA_965204745.1 of Candidatus Latescibacterota bacterium. Lineage (GTDB taxonomy): Bacteria > Latescibacterota > UBA2968 > UBA2968 > UBA2968 > VXRD01. The sequence continues at coordinate 3,826,619 of OZ242010.1, read as the reverse complement.
GGTGCCGCATATTTTTCGCATGTTCGGGCGTTCGCTGCGCCGGCATCCATGGCTCTGGGGGATGGTGCCGCTGGCCTATTTGATCGGGTTTGCGAGTGGGGGCGGGTTTTATTTGTTTCGCTGCTATGACGAGGGCGGGCTGAATGGCCTGTTGGTGTCATGGCCCATGGACGCGCTGGTTTCCCGAGTGGCCTATATCGAGGGTAGCAAGTTGTCGGTGTTCGACACGCAAAAACTCGGCGTGTGGTTGTTCGGGTTTGCCGAAGCCGGGGTCTTGACCTATTTGCGCTCGCAATTCTCGTGGTGGCCCTTTCACCCGGTCGCCATTGCGTTCCCGCCCGGGCGATATGCGTTTTGCCTGTTGATCGTGTGGCTGGTCAAGGTCGCGGTGCTGCGATTCGGCGGGGTGCATCTGTACAGGCGATCCCTGCCGTTTTGGTACGGCGCGATAGTCGGGTATTTGTTCGGCATTTCCCTGTCGAGCGTCATCGACGCGATCTGGTTTCCAGATGCCGGGCATTTTGTGCATGGTTGGTAATCCGGAGGATGAGATGTCAGACAGAACGAAATTGTACGGCCGTGCGACCCTGCATCCCACGACAGACGTGGTGGCCGGGTCTTATGGCACATGGACAGTGACGTACACCGCAGGCGAAAAAGGCGTTGCCCCGGGCGGGACGATCCGGATTTATACGGATGCGGATTCAGACCGCGCAACCCCGCAGGTGGATGACCCCGCAGGCGCGGATTATCTGACGGTGGACGCGCCCAAAGAGGCGCGAGTCGGGGTTTTGGTGCAGAGCATGATGTCGCTTTTGCTGACCGTGAACGGACGCGCCTTGGCCCCAGGCGAGCGGGTCTCTGTGGTGTATGGCGATACGAGTGCGGGCGGCCCGGGATTTCGGGCGCAGACCTTTGCCGAAGCGCGGCACTACTTTTGGGTGGGCGTGGATGCGGGCGATGGCGAGGTCATAACCCTGCCGGATCCGCCTGCGTTGCGAATCATCGGCGGCGAGGCCGCATCGCTGACGGTCAACGCGCCATCTCTCGCGGCAGTGGGCGAGCCGTTTCGCATTCAGGTCAAGGCGGAAGACGCCTGGGGCAATCCCGCTATCGCGTATCGCGGGGAGGTCGCGGTCACTGGCGGTGAGGTGCGCGTGCCGGCAAGCGTGACCTTTGACCGCGCAACTGGGGGGATCTGCTGGGTCGAGGGGTGCATCGCGCAGGCCGAGGGGATTTGTCGCCTCCGAGCTACGGATGGCGCGTTGACCGCGCAGAGCAACCCGATAGATTGCCGCCAGACCGCGCCAGCCATGATGCTCTACTGGGGGGATTCGCACGGCGGGCAGGTGGCGATGGCAGAGAAAATCCCCGATTTTTTTGAGTACGCACGCGATGTGGCGGGCATCCACTTTGCGGGGTACCAGCGCAATGACCACGTCTTGAGCACGCGGGATTGGGCGTTGCAACGAGAAGCCGAGCGCGCCTATCACCAGCCCGGCCGGTTTGTGGCCCTGCCGGGCTTTGAGTGGTCCGCACAAACCACGCGCGGCGGGCATCACAACGTGTATTTTCGCAGACACGACCAACCCATCCGCCGGTCCGGGCACGAGGGCCTAGCCGACAAATCGGATGCGGATACGGATTTGACGCACATCACAGCGGTGTACGAAGCGTATCGCGGCACGGACACCCTGATCACCGCGCATGTGGGCGGGGAGCATTCGGATTTGCAATACCACGATCCCCACCTCGAGCCCGCAGTGGAAGTCACCTCGGATCACGGCACGTTTGAGTGGATTTTGCAAGAGACGTTTGAGCGCGATTATCGCATGGGATTTTTCGGTGGGAGCGACAGCCACAATGGGCGGCCGGGCAGCGACACGCCCGGGTTTCAGCACAGGCGATATGCCAAGGCCGGGTTGGCCGCGGTGTACGCGCCGGAATTGACCATCGAAAGCATCCTTGCCGCGTACAAGGCGCGGCGGATTTACGCGACGACGGGCGCGCGGATTTTGTTGCGTACCGCTTGCGAGGGCCACGGCATGGGCGAGGAGTTCACCACGCGAAACGCGCCGCGCATCTCGGCTTTTGTGGCCGGCACGGCGCCGTTTGAATCGGTCGATCTGTACCGCGGGTTGGCCCGCATTTACAGGCATCCGATTCGCGAAAAAAAAGACCGCCATCGCGTGCGCGTGATGTGGGAGGGCGCGAGTCGCAAGAGCAGTTATTCCGGCGTGGTCTGGGAGGGAAAATTACAGGTGTCGGGCCGCGCCATCAAAGGGGTTGAGCGGATTCGGTTTGACAGCCCGCGCTCGCGCGTTTTTGATGTTGCGGATCGCGGCCTGCGCTGGTATTCGGTGACGTGCGGGTATCGCAGCGGCATCATTTTGGACCTGCCGGGGGACGGGGATATGGATATCGAATTGGCGGTCAACACGTCCGTAATCACCGGCCCCCTGTTCGGAGATCAAGGCATCGAGCCGCCGCGGCGCATGTCCTACGCGCCGGCGGAAAAGGTGGGCTTTCACATTGGCCCGCGCGACTTGGAACGCGGCCCGATAAGCGTAGAACTCGGCGCATTGAACCGCCGCATCACCGTGGATTTCGCGCCCGAACCCCGAGCCGCGGGCGAGGTGTCATTCGATTTTATCGACAAAGACGCCGAGCCGGGCATCAATCCATACTATGTCCGCGTGGTGCAAACCGATATGGAAATGGCTTGGAGCAGTCCCATTTTTGTGGATTGCATCGGGGAATGAGGGGCAGTGGTCAGTCCCCGCCCAACCGCCCCGCCGTGTCTGAATCGCGGATTAAACGGATTAGGGGATTGCGCGGATTACCCCACACATCCCTACCGCCGCTCCGTCCTTCCCCTCTGCTATGTCCTTCGCACGCCCCACCGCCATAGCCCTATCCCCCCGGCCCCCTTTCCTGCGAGGAAAGGGGGAGCGCATGGTTTTCTTGAAGATTTGTATCCCTGGCTATTCTGATGGCTTTGCGCGAATGGATAATGCCATGAACCCCAAAAAACCTCTCGCCATTCCCCTCGGAAGACCCATCGCCATTCCCCCTTCCTCGCAGGACCTATCCCCCCGGCCCCCTTTCCTACGAGGAAAGGGGGAGCGCATGGCTTTCTTAAAGGTTTGCATCCAGGGCTGTTTTGATGGCTTTGAGCGAATGGAGCACGCCATGAAAATCCAAAAACCCTTACACACAATCCCTCGCAAAACCCACCGCCATTCCCCCTTCCTCTTAGGAAGGGGGCCAGGGGGTAGGTCCCCCTCGCATCCCCCGCCGCCATCCGTCGTAGGGACAGGCCCCCGTGCCTGTCCTCATATCCGGCGGTACCGATCCCATCGTCACTTTACCACTTGACAAACAATAGCGTGATGTTGTATTTTTTTCCCGTTCACGATTTCGATTTTGAGCGCGGAGGAAAAGCCGCGCCTAATTTGTGCGACAGTTTTTGCAAAGGAGGCTCCAGATGATTCCCACCATTTTCAAACGCTGTTTGAACCTCATTTTACCCTATGTTCCCTCCGCGAAAAGAGGCGTTCATGGTGCCCATTCCCGTCTTGGAGTGCGGTTCTATTTCATTGCAAAACAGTTTGTTAGGATAATCAGTACAGTGTCCCCCTCGAGAGGAGAGTCAAAATGACGATGTTCTCCCGAATCTATCCAGTTTTTATCGTGCTTTTCGGTTGGCTGGTTACAATGATCGGCTTTGTTCCGTCCGCTAAGGCGCAATCTGCACCGACTCTGTCCGGCCTGGCACTGGTTGCTACCATTTCAGTTGATCCGCCGGCTTCACCCAGATATAGCAGTAGCTCCTACTCGTTCTCGTTTGGCTTCACTACCCTCTTGCCGCAAACGACTTCGCAAACGATAAGGATTACTGGCCCCGCTTCTGATGGTTCGACTCAGAATTTTTATCACTATGTTTGTGCCGATAAGGATACTCGACGAGATGTTAGCCCTGGCGGGAGGGCGGGATGTCGTCAAGTCGGTTTCCTCACTCATCCCACATCGATCACGCTTGAACAAACCGAGATCGACCATGGCGGGGTCATGTGGCACGTTTGGGAGGGGGAGGTTGAAATTACCGCCTTTGCAGACTGGATACCCATTCCCACTTCCTCGTCGGTCACGTTGATGCCGACCTTCGCCTCGTCCACGCTCACTTACACCGGGAGTATCCCCTCCACCGCCAACGGCCTGAAGGTTACACCCACGGCCAGTTCGGGCACCATCGGCGTCAGCGTCAATAGTGGAGACACGACCACGGTCGCCAGTGGTAGCTCACACACCATCAGTTCCCTGAGTAGCGGAGCCATAACCGTTTCGGTCATCGTCACGGACAATAGCCTTAACACGACCTACACGGCGACATTGTCGAGCGATGAGGTTCCGTCTTTCGGTAATAACTCAGTGCCTGATACGACCATTACTGCGGGCGTGGACACTTTGGCGTGGCAAATGCCTGCGGCGACTGGCGGCGATGGTGCCTTAACCTATGAAGCCATCGGCTTGCCTGCGGGTTTGACCTTTGATGCCGATGGCAGTGGGACTTGTCCCGGCACGGCGGCGCGTACCATCTGCGGCACGCCTGACAATGGGGTGGGGGGCACCTTCTCCGTCACCCTCTATGCGACGGACTCGGACGCCAACATGGCCAATAGCGATCGCGCCAGTCTGTTATTCAACATCAACGTGATAGGGGTCACGATCCGTTCAACTACCCCCACCCAGTTAACCGAAGCCAATCTGAACGGTGCGAGGATCGATCTGCAGCTGCACCACACCCGCTTCGGCCATGGTTCTTATTTGAATGCTTCTCACTTCGGATTGGTGACGACCATCCCGAATTTGTCCATCTCCTTTGTATCTGGGGGCAATTCCGATGCGGTGTTTCTGCGTCTGGCCTTCACCGGCGACTTCGACACTGACCAGACCTTGGCAGTGAAGGTGTGGGCATCGGCTCATGATAAAAGTGGCGATCTGACCACGGGCACAATAACGCTGACGCCGACTCTGGGCGTGACCGTCAGCGAAAGCAATCTGGCATTAAAGGAGGATCCCAGCACCACCAACGCCAACAGAGGCACCTATACGGTCGTATTGGATGCCCAACCCGCTAACGACGTCGTGATTGGCGTCATGAGCAATAACACCGATGTCACCGTGTCCTCTTCGACGCTGACCTTCACAAATTCGAATTGGAACACGGCGCAGACGGTGACCGTAACCGCAGGGCATGATGCCGATGGCCTGGACGACACCGCGCTTGTGAGTCACCGCGTTACCACCGATTCAGGGGTCTATACGACTGGTCTGTCTATCGCCAGCGTGACGGTGACGGTGGACGACGACGAGACGCTAGGCATGCCGATGAATGTGCGTGTGATGGCCTTGATGGATACCCTATCGGTGAATTGGGACGCTGTGACCGGTGCGACGGGTTACAAGGTGCAGTGGAAGTCTGGCGAAGAAAATTACCCCACTGCTGATGGGCATGCCGCGACGCATGGACAGGCCACAGTGGGCAGTACGACGAATTACAAGATTCCCGATCTGACTGCCAGAACGACCTACGCGGTTCGGGTGATCGCCACCCGTGCGAATTACGATGACAGTGAAGCCTCCAACGAGGCGACTGGCGCGCTAAGGCTGTTGCCGCCTAAAAACGTTAGCGTGCTCGCGCAGGTGGACACGTTGCGCGTGTCATGGGACGCGGTGGATGACGCGGATGGCTATAAGGTGCAGTGGAAATCCGGGTCAGAGACTTATCCCACCTCTGATGAGCAGTCCACCACGCACGGGCAAGCCACAATCGCAGGCGGGAGCACCACGACCTACGATATTTCTGGGCTGACCGCAGGGACGACCTACGCGATTCGAGTGATCGCCACGCGTGCCAATGTAGCCGACAGTGACCCCTCGGCAGAGCAGACCGGCGTTCCCCTGCTGGGTAGCCCGACGGGTGTGGAGGTGAGTGCGACGGCGGACACGCTGACCGTGACTTGGAACGCAGTGGACGATGCAACCGGGTATAAGGTGCAGTGGAAATCCGGGTCAGAGACTTATCCCACCTCCGATCTGGCGTCCGCCACGCGCGGGCAAGCCACAATCGCTAACGGGAGCACCACGACCTACGATATTTCTGGGCTGACCGCAGGGACGACCTACGCGATTCGAGTGATCGCCACGCGTGCCAATGTAGCCGACAGTGACCCCTCGGATGAAGTGACCGACGTTCCCCTGCTGGGTAGCCCGACGGGTGTGGAGGTGAGTGCGACGGCGGACACGCTGACCGTGACTTGGAATGCGGTGGACGATGCCATCGGGTATAAGGTGCAGTGGAAATCCGGGTCAGAGACTTATCCCACCTCCGATCTGGTGTCCGCCTTGCGCGGGCAAGCCACAATCGCTGACGGGAGCACCACGACCTACGATATTTCTGGGCTGACCGCAGAGACGACCTACACGATTCGAGTGATCGCCACGCACACCACAACGGCCGCCAACAGCACCCCTTCGGACGCAGTCATGGTGACCACGGCGCCAGCCAAGCCCACCAATGTGCGCGTGACGCCGGGGCCGCTTCAACTCATCGTGCGTTGGACCGAGGCAACCGGCGCGAGGGGGTACAAGGTGCAGTGGAAGTCCGGCGGACAAAGCTACAACACCTCTGATCGCCAGGCGACGGTCTCTGGAGGAAACACCACGACCTACACGATAGAGAACCTGACGATTGGCACGATCTACACCGTGCGCGTCATTGCCACCTTGGCAGGTGGGATGGATAGCGATCCCTCGGACGAGGTCATGGGCACGCCCCAAAGGATCGATTACGACAGCGATGGCGATGGCCTCATCGACATTACGACGCTGGCGCAACTCAATGCCATTCGCTGGGATCTCAACGGCGATGGGGTCGTCGCCGCTAGTGATACCATGACCTACAACGCCGCCTTTCCCAACCGAGACACCACCAGCAACGTCCGTATGGGTTGTCCTTCCGGGACATGCACCGGCTACGAACTTTTCGCAAGCCTTGACTTCGACGAAAACGGCGATGGCGACATTACCCAAACCGGCGACCCCACATATTGGAACAGCGGCATGGGCTGGAATCCCATCGGAACTTTCTCCACCCAATACCAAGGCGATTTCAAGGGCAACGGCCACACCATCAACAACCTGTTCATCAACCGTGGCAACGTGAATAGCATCGGGCTGTTCGGCGATGTTGACACCGGAGTTCAAATAGAAACCGTGGGCGTAACCAACGCCGATGTCACCGGAGCCCTCTACACAGGCATTCTGGTCGGCAGCAATAACGGCACAATCGTCGCCTGCTACACCACGGGATCGGTCACCGGCACAGACCGCGTCGGCGGCATAGTTGGCTATCAAGGCCGAAACGCGGCGGTTATCAATTCCAGCTACTCCACCGCCGACGTCAGCGGTAGCAACCATGTCGGCGGGGTGTTGGGGCAAAAGTTCGGCAGTGTAACGAACTCATACTCCATCGGCCGAGTCAGCGGGTCCTCAAACGTCGGCGGGCTAATAGGATCCTCTAGTCAAGGCAGCACGACCAATAGCTACTGGGACACCTCCACCAGCGACCGTGCCACCAGCGGGGGCGGCGGCACGGGCAAGACCACCAGTGAGCTCCAGAGCCCCACCACCTACGGTGCCACCCCCAGCGACACCTACTACGGCTGGGACGCCAACCTCGACGGACAGGCGGGCAACGATGATCCGTGGACCTTTGGCGCGATGAATCAGTATCCGGTCTTGAAGTATGCCGGCATGGACACCACCGTGCAATTTCAGCTCCAACCCGCGATAGTGACGTTGGCACTGACGCCCTCGACGATCTCGGAAAGCGGGGGGATGAGCACCGTGACCGCGACGCTGGCACACCCGTTGAGTGCGGCGACAACGATCAAGGTGCGCCCGGTGGCGGATGCTTACACGGTGGGGATGGATTCGACGATCACCATCGCGGCAGGGAGTACGGCGAACGCGTCGGATACGGTGGTCATTACAGCGGTGGACAATACCCAAGACGCGCCTAATCGCGACGTGACCGTGACCGTTGTGGCAGACAACGCCCAGGCAGTGTTCCTCTCGACTGTGATAACGATCACAGATGATGACGCGCCGCCGAGGCTCTCGATCAGTTCGCCGAGTGCGGTTGAGGGCACTGCCCTGACGTTCACCGTTAGATTGCATGCGGCGAGCGGCAAGGAGGTGACGGTGGCGTATGCAGACGCGGGCACGGGCAGCGCGACTTCGGGGACCGATTACACCGCGCTCACCGCAGGAACCCTGACCTTTGCGGCGGGCACGACCAGCCAGACCTTCGCTGTTTCTGTGAGCGACGACGGGGATGATGAGCAGAACGAGACCGTGGAGGTGACTTTGAGCAACGCGGTCAATGCCACCTTTGATGGCGGGGCTACGAGCCTCACCGGCACCGGTACGATTATCGATGACGATGGCATGCCTGCGCTGAGTATCGGTTCGCCAAGCGTGATTGAAGGCGCGACCGGCGCGACCCTGACCTTTCAGGTGTACCTACGCCCGGCGCACACGGCACAGGTGACGGTGGGGTATGCAGACGCGGGCACGGGCACCGCGACTTCGGGGACGGATTATACCGCGCTCACCGCAGGGACCCTGACCTTCGCGATGGGCGATACCATCCAGACCATCCCTGTTTCTGTGACCGACGACTCGGATGATGAGCAGAACGAGACCGTGATCGTCGAGTTGAGCAGTGCGACCAATGCGACCATAAGCACGGCGCAAGGCACCGGGACGATTATCGATGACGAAACATCGAGTGCCAACTTGGATGTGGATGGCGATGGCCGGGTGAGATTGTTCTCGGATATAATCCTGGTCATTCGATATGTCCTCTTCTTCCGGAACGAGGCCCTCCTCAGAGGGAACGTCATCGAGCCAACTGCTACGCGCACGACCGCTCAAGAAATTGAACCCTACCTCGACACGTTGGTCAATCAGAACATTCTCGATGTGGATGGCGATGGCGATGTGAGGCTGTTCTCGGATATAATCCTGATCATTCGATACGTCCTCTTCTTCCGGAACGAGGCCCTCCTCAGAGGGAACGTCATCGAGCAAAATGCTACGCGCACGACCGCTCAAGCCATTGAACCCTACATCCGAAGCCTCTATCCCGCCTCCCACTTCCAATGAAAGCCTGTTCTCTGACCGCCACAGACAGCGATGGCGATGGCGATGTGAATTTCGCCGACTTCTTGACCTTTGCCAGCAAGTTCGGCTCGCGCCTCGGTCAGGAGCGATATGACCCCCGGTGCGATCTCAATGGCGATGGTCAAATTGGATTCGACGATTTCCTCATCTTCACCGCCGACTTTGGCTCATCAGGTTGAACGACGAAAGACGCGAAAGGGCACGCATACGATGGAAAAAAAGTAACGCCCGGGTTCACAGTGAACTCGGGCGTTACTTTTTGGGACCTACCCCCCTAACCCCCCTTCCTGCGAGGAAGGGGGGAATGGCGAGAGGTTTTCCGAGGGAATGGCGAGAGGTTTTTTGGGGTTCATTGATCCATTCGCTCAAAGCCATCAAAACAGCCAGGGGATATAAACCTTTCAGAAAGCCATGCGCTCCCCCTTTCCTTGTAGGCACAGGCGTAGCCTACAATGAGCGAAGCGAATAACGGGGGCCGGGGGGATAGGTTTTGCGAGGTGGGACCTACCCCCTAGCCCCCTTCCTACGAGGAAGGAAGGGGGAATGGCGATGGGTCTTGCGAGGGATTTGTGCGAGATTGGGTTTCTATGGCGCGATCCATTCGTGTAAAGCCATCAGAACAAGCATAGATATAAGCCATCAAAGGAACTCTACTCCCCTTTCCTCGTAGGAAAGGGGCCGGGGGATAGGTCTATGGCGGTAGGGATGTGTGGGGTAATCCGCTTTGGTTTTCCCTACCCCCTCCCGCCCTTCACACTCCACACGGATCCCGACGTATAGGTATTGCGCTCGGAACACAAAAACTCGATCACCTCGGCGACCTCCTCCGGGTCCGAGTATCGCCCCATCGCCTGACCGGGGGGATTGGCGATATACTCGGGCGAAAACCTCGGTATGACCATCTCCGTCAACGCACGCCCGGGTTCCACGCCATTGACGAACACCCCGTCCTTGCAATAGGCGTTGCCCAACGCGCCGATGAAGGAATACACCGCGCCTTTGGACACGGAATACGGCACCTGATTCGGACTGCCATTGCGCGCCCCCGATGTGATGGTCACGCAGCGTCCCCATCCCCGGTTGAGCATGTGGGGAATCGCGGCCTGATGAAAGTGATACACCCCGTACACATTGATCCGCATCACCCGATCAAACTGCGCCACGGGTTGCTCAGAAAATGGCTTCTCCCATCCCAAAATGCCGGCGCAACACACCAAAATATCCAACCGCCCAAACGCCTCCACTGTTCGCGCCACGCACGCCTGAACCGCAGTCTCGTCTGTCACATCGGTCTTGACGAACAGGGTGCGCTGGCCCACCGCTTCAATTTTTGCAACCGTCTCTGCGCCCTCATCTGCCAACACATCGGCGATGACTACATCGCGTCCTTCCGCTGCAATTCGCAGGGCCGTTGCCCCGCCAATGCCCCGCGCACCGCCGGTAATCAGTGCCACCCGCCGCTCCTTTTTTTTTGCAAACCGCAAATTCGGCATCTCGCCCTCCTCGTATTTGGTTGCTTATTGCAATTTCATCGCGTAATATACGCATTCCAACGCACGGGCATCGCCCAAAAAGGTGAGAGGAGAGAGGCAAGACGGGAGAAGACCTACACTCACTGATCGCTTTTGAACGGGCTATCGCCAGTTGTACCCCGCTCGTGCCTTTTGTGCCTTTTGTGGCTAATCGCCTTTGAACGGTCTGTCGCCAGTTGTACCCCGCTCGTGTCTCACTTCAGGTTGGGTGGTCGGGTGGGGACTGACAACTGACAACTGACAACTGACAACTGACAACTTCCATCTCACCTTTGGAGACCGATCATGAAAATTGACCAACTCGAACACTTCCTCCTCGGCAACAGCTACGTCGTGCGTCTCACCACCGACAGCGGCATTTCCGGCATCGGCACCTCGGCCTGTTGGGGCTATCCCGAAGCGGTCGAGCGCGTGGTTGCCGTTTTTAGAGAATACCTCATCGGACAAAATCCACTGCGTATCGAACACCATTGGCAACACCTCTACCGCATGGCCCCGTTTCGCGGCACAATGCTTTGCGGCGCGGTCAGTGCCATCGACATCGCCCTCTACGACATCAAAGGCAAGCACTTTCAGGTGCCCGTTTGGGAATTGCTCGGCGGCAACTGCCGGGACAAAATCCGCCTGCACTTGCTCGCTGGCGGCCCCACGCCGGAAGCGATGTACGAAAACGCCAAAGCCGCGGTTGCCGAGGGTTTTACCGCGATCAAATTCGATCCGCTCACGGGTGGCTATCAGAACCAAGCGCAAGCGCGCCTCATCCAGAACGCCGTCGACATTGTCGCTGCTGCCCGCGAGGGCGCCGGCCCCGATGTGGATCTCATCGTGGAAGTCCACCGCAAACTCACCCCAATGGTCGCCGTCGCGTTGGGCAATGCTTTGACGCCCTATCACCTCTACTTTATGGAAGACCCCATTCAGATCGACACCATCACCACGCAGGCGGACATTGCCAAACGCATGCCCGTTCCCTTGGGCAATGGCGAGCGGTTCACCACCATCTGGGAATTTCGGGAACTCCTAGAGCGCGGCGGCCCGCAATACGTGCGCCCGGACGTGGCGTTGGCAGGCGGCCTGACCCACTGCAAAAAAATCGCTGCCATCGCCGAATCCCATCACTGCGCGGTGGTCACGCACAATTTTCTCAGCCCCTTGGGCACCGCCGCATCGGTTCACCTCGACGCCAGCATTCCCAACTTCATCACGCAGGAATATTCCAAAAACGACGAACGCGAGCACAACGCGATTTACAAATGCGCGCACAAACGCGAAGGCGGATATATTCCCCTTCCCGAAGCCCCCGGCATTGGCGTTGAACTCCACGACGCCAAAATCCCGGACGCGCCCTTCGCGCCCTTGACCAAGGTCCAAACCCCTCTGCGTGCGGATGGATCCATCGCGTATGCGGTGTAGCAATTATGTCCACCACAGATTACAAAACCGCCGTCCTCAACGCGGTCTCAAGCGCGAAGACCTTTCTCAAGCTGACCCTCAGCCAGCCGCGTGCGGGCACGGCTTGGCGCAAAATCGCGGTTCGCCCTGTCGCGATCAAAGGCATGCCCCACCTCCAGATCGCGCGGTTTAGCCAAGTGCAAGCCCTCGCGGAAAACGTCCCGATGGTAGCGGCACCTGCCGCGCTCAACGAGGTCTTGGCCTTGCCCTTCGCGCAAATCCATGTGCAAACCAGGCGCGAAGACCTCCACATTCGCATCACCAAAAAAGGCAGGGCATTGTTCAAACGCGCAAACCCCTCGCGGCCCAATGTCCAACCCGCGCTGTCGCACAATCGCGTCAAGCACCACCCCTTGCCGGACAATCGGCCAGACGCCTTTTTGCAGGGCCTCGGGATTATGGATGCCGAGGGCCGCGTCCGCACATCCAGGCGCGACAAGTTCAAGCAGATCAATGCGTTTCTCGACCACTTACATCCCGTCATTCCAAAATCGAACCGCCCGCTTACGCTCATCGACTGCGGTTGCGGCAGTGCGTATCTCACGTTTGCGGCGTATCACTACTTGAACCACATCCAGCACATCCCCGCACGCCTCATCGGCATCGACCACAACCCCTCCCTCATCGCCAAATGCCGCGCCTTAGCCCACACCCTCGGCTGGACAGACATCGCGTTTTGCAAAGCCAGCATCGCCGCCTTCACACCGCGAGCGCGGCCCGACATTGTGTTTAGCTTGCACGCCTGCGACACCGCAACCGACGACGCCATCGCCCGCGCCGTGCAGTGGCGCAGTGCGGTCATCCTCGCCGCGCCTTGTTGCCAACGCGAACTGCGCGAACAACTCAGCGCGTCTGTTTTCGCGCCAGTGATGGCACACGGCATTCTCAAGAACCGCACCGCGGACATCCTCACAGACGCCTGCCGCGCACAACTCCTCCGCATCGTGGGCTATCGCGCCGAAGTCATGGAATTTATCGACTCCAAACACACGCCCAAGAACCTCCTCATCCGCGCAACAAAAACCTCCCGAACAGGCGATCAAACCGCTGTTCAAGCGTATCGCGCCCTACGCGACTTCTATCACATCAACCCCACCCTCGAGCGTTTGCTCGCCCGCGAACTCGCTCTTCAAAAAACCGCTTGATACCAAGAAAAATTAAGAAGCTGAGGGACCTACCCCCCTGGCTCCCGTTACTCGCTACGCTTCGTTGTAGGCTACGCCTGTGCCTGTGAGGGAAGGAAGGGGGGTAGGTCTCTAACGCTCATGAACCGCCTGCAACAGCGCGTGGATGTACCCGTACGTATAGGCAAAGCCGACCTGTCTGGCTTCGGGGCCGGAGATGCCCGGGACATGGTCGGGCATGATCATGTATTCGTACCCGACTTCTTTAAATGTCCGCAGGGCTTTGAGCATGTTCACGTCGCCCTCGTCTGGGAACACTTCGACGAAATTGCGGAGCCCGCCCTTGATGTTGCGGAAGTGGACATTGAAAATTTTCTTGCGCGATCCAAAATACCGGATCACGTCATAGATCTCTTCCGCGGGATTTTCGAGGCTCTCGGCCATGCAACCCAAGCAGAAGTTCAGGCCGTTGTACGGGCTGTCGTACAGGTCGACGAGCTTCTTGAAGCCATCCACCATGCCGAGCACGCGCGCGACTCCCCGATACGTCGTGCCGTATCCGATGCCCGGGTCAGAGGGGTGACAGGCCATCTGAATTTTGTACTCCTCGGCCACTGGGATGATGCACTGCAGCCAGTGGTCAATGCGTTCCCACATCTCGTCCTCGTCTGCCGGCCCGCCCTCAAACATGCCTAGGGATTGGTCCAATTTGTCGTATTCAAACGACGACAGCCGTGCGTGTCCGCGGCCGTATCGCGCTTCTGTGCGGAGGTGTCCCAAGATGGTGATGTTGTAATTCAGCCCGCGCAGGCCCGCTTCTGCGGCCATTCTGATTGTCTCGCACATGCGATCCAATGCGCGGTCGCGTGCGTCGCTGGGCCCCAGGAAAATCGCGCCGGCCTCATTTTTGAACGCGCTTTGCGAGCCCAAGGGAACTATGCCGCGCATGCCTTTTGTGCCTTGGCAAGCGCCGAGCGAGCAACGGCTCAACTGCATCATTTCGACATTGATGCCGTACTTGTCGAACTGGTCGCGCAGGGATTTGATCGTATCGGTCGTCCAGTCCGCCCACGGCCCGCTCGGCGTTTGATCCACGTTAAACACCCCGAGTTGCGCGAGAACCTCAATGTCCGTTTCGTTCCGACAACTGGTCTGTGTTCCGATGTACATATCGACCTCCAGTGTGTGGTGTTGGGTGACGTACTCCCCTTGCTGAAGCAGAGGGTGGCTCTCGAGAAGCCATCTTTCAGCGGCGATTGTCCGATCAACAAGGTAGCGCAGATAATAGACCTTTTGCGTAAAAAAGACAAGGAATGACTTGCGAGAATACCGCTCATCATGAATCGGGGTACAACTGCATAGCAGTTCATCTGCGAAACGGGGGGATACCGCTGAGTTTGTACTGATTTGGAGCAACGGAGGACTGACCACTGACCACTGACCACTTGAGGATAAACTGGGACTGACCAACCCTCTTACCTCTCCTGTCTTACCTCTCACCGAAGGGGGTTGTGCGGGGTGGAAACTGACCACTGATTTTTGGTCAATCCCGCCAGCGCGCATGGCAATATTTGCCAAATGGCTTTGCCCGTCTCATGGGCACAAAATATCTATCTGGTTGAAAAACAGGGCGTAATGCAGAACGCGCAACTTTGGCACGCGCCTTGCGTTAAAAGGGCGTCAGATTAAACCCACATTCCCCAAGTCCCAACGAAAGGAGCAGAACATGGCACGCGGAATTTTTTCGAGAATGGCCGACATCGTCAAGGCCAATGTCAACGACCTCATCACCCGGGCAGAAGACCCGGAGAAGATGATCCGGCAGATGATCTTGGAAATGGAAGAAGCCGTCAACAAAGCCACGGCCTCGGTCGGCACGGCGGTTGCCAATGAAAAACGCTTGGAGAGACAGCACATCGAAAAGCAAGATCAGATCGAAGCGTGGCAAAAAAAGGCCGAATTGGCCGTTGAAGCCGGCGCAGACGACCTGGCCCGTCGCGCCCTCGAGCGCAAAGCCGCAACGCAAGAAGCGGCCCGCGACCTCGAAGCGGCTTTGGAAGAAAGCCAAAAAACCTCTGCCCAACTCAAGCAACAACTCACCCAACTCAAAGCCAAACTCGACGAAGCGCGCACCCGCCAAGGCGCGCTGATTGCCCGCCGCCGCGCAGCCGAAGCGCGCAAGCAAATCGCCAAGGGCCTCTCGGGCGTGGGCGACGACGCGTTTTCGAGCTTTGACCGGTTCCGCCAGCGCATCGAAACCGAAGAAGCCGAGGCCGAAGCGCATCAGGCCATGGCCGATTCCGATCCCTCGCTGGAAGAAGAATTTTCCCGACTCGAGCGCAAAAACGCGGTTGAAGACGAACTCGACGCGCTGAAACAGAAATTGGGACAAAAAGATGCGTGATCTGGAAAAACTCGCCGACGAAATCGCCCGCAAAATTGACCGCGCGGTCAACGGGGTCGAGCAAAAAGTGAAAAACAGGTGGAACGGGCAATGGGAGGTGCTCGTTCACAGCGCGACCCATCCGTTCAAGCGCGTGCCCGACCGCCTCTCTGATCTCGCCACGGATGGGAGTTGTGTCATGCGTTATCTCTTTGCTTATGGTTTTATCGGAATGGCCGCGCTGCAAGGGTTTAGCGGCCTCATGCTCGTGCTGTATTCATTGACCGAACACCGGCCTTGGGCAAATGGCACAACTTCCGCAATGCTCGAACCCGTCAGCATCGGCCTCGTGCTGATGGTCATGGCGCAGTTCACCTATTGGGCAGGTCGCCGCATCAAGCGATCCGCAGACGAGAAAGCACGCGCCAAAAACCAACTTCGCATCCTGCGTCTGGCCAGGGAAAAAGGGGGCAGTCTCACGGTGATAGAAGCGGCGACAGAGAGCAAAATCACGGTTGAAAAAACCGAGGAACTTCTGCGCGAATTGGTCTTGAGCGGTCACGCGGAAATGCGAATCTCCGAGTCAGGGCTGGTCGTGTACCACTTCTTGGAAATCGAACGCTGGGATGAAAAACACTGGGCAAGGCCCGTGGATGAACTTTAATCGGCAACAGGAGGGAGGGCAAAATCATGTTTGAAATTGGCATCATGGTTGCGATCATCATTCTCGCATCTGCGGTCCACAAATACGTCGACAGGCGCGGCAAGGGCACCATCCCCAGCGACGCGGAAGCGCGGCTGTCCGCAAGAATGGACGAACTCGAACGCAGGCTGACGGACATTCAAGATGTCATGATCGCCATCGACGAAAAACTCAGCAAAAAATAAGGGAGGACACCATGCGTATCTTTTTTGGGATCATCACTGGCATCAGTTTGATTATTCTCGCAAGCGGCACGATTGCTTATGTTCTCGACGGGCCGACATTTGGCGGCGGTTGCATCTTGGTGGCTGCTTGGGTCACAATCACGGTTCTCGCCATTGTCCAACAAGGCGAACCGCCCGTGTCCAAGGGGAAAAAAAATGCAGATTCGGCAAAACAATCCAAACGCCTGTCAGAATGCGAGACACGCCTTAGAGACCTTCAAGACATCGTGCTTGCCAACGATGAAAAAATCAAGCGTCTCGAACGGGAAACCCTCGTCACGCCAATAGACCCGAAGATCATTCGGGATTAGCAGAAAGGACACCCCATGTTTGCAAAACTCATCGGTCTCTTGCTCATCGTCATCGGCGGCGTTATCGCCCTCTATCTTCTCCTCCCGCTTATCGGCTCTATGTTTAAGATGATCTTTCTCCTGCTCACACTCGCCATTTTCATCGGCGTCATCGCGGTGGGCTATCGGTTGATCAGGAGGGATTGAGGGTCAGTTGTCAGTTGTCAGTTGTCAGTTGTCAGTTGTCAGTTGTCAGTTGTCAGTTGTCAGTTGTCAGTTGTCAGTTGTCAGTTGTCAGTCCGCACCGCCCAACCCCTTCGGTGAGACGTAAGAGGTGAGAGGTGAGAGGTGAGGCGACCCCGCCACCGCCCGAGTTGTCAGTAGTCAGTTGTCAGTTGTCAGTCCGCACCGCCCTTCAGCCCCCAAGCGGTCAGCGGTTAGCGGTCAGCAATCAATCGTAGGGACAGGCCCAATGAATTAAAGCATGCCCGTCCAAAAATTAGGAGGAGGTTCAACATGAAAAATCGAGATAGCAAACCCGTTCGCAGGCTCGCGCGATTTCCGCGATGGGGCCTTGGCGTTTTGATGATGGCAACACTCGTGGGCGGCCCGACGGTCGATGGGCATGCCGAGTCCAAGGTGTACGATTTGAGCGGTTTTACCAAGGTGCGCGCCAGTGTTGCGGTTGATGTCGAACTCGCGCAGGGCGATGCGTTCAGCGTGGTGGCCCATACCGAGGCTGGGGATTTCAGCGGTTTGGAGATCGAGGTGGCAGATGGTGTGCTCATTGCGACGCGGCCCGAAGAGGTGTGGAAGCACAAAACTATTCGGGTCCAGCGCAAAGATGGTCAGCGCGTTGTTTTGATAGATGGCGAGCGCGTGCCCACGTACACGGTGCGCGTCACAATGCCCCGCATTGAGCATCTCGGCGCGTCTGTCAACAGCAGGGTCACGGCAAAGGGGATTGAAACCGAAAAACTCGCCATCCGTGCGTCGTCCTCTGCGAATGTCAACGCCGAAGTCACCGGCGGCGATGTGTCCGTGGATGCGGACAGCAGTGGGGATGTGACCGTATCCGGGACTTATGGCAAATTGGATGTCGAGGCGACCAGCAGTGGGGATGTGACCGCGTCTGGAACGTGCGACAAGTTGGATGTTAAGGCGAGTAGCAGTGGGGATGTAAAGGCCGATGGCCTGACGTGTCAGCACAGCAATTTGCGTGCGTCGTCCTCTGGGGATATCGAAGCCAAAGTTTCCGGCGGCGATGTGTCTGTGAAAGCGACCAGCAGTGGGGATGTGACTGTGTCTGGAACGTGCGGCGAGTTGGACGTTGAGGCGAGTAGCAGTGGGGACGTGGATGCGAACGGTCTGACGTGTCAGCGCGGCGACTTGCGAGCGACCAGTGGTGCCGATGTCGTCGTGCGGTTGACGGAGACCGTCACAGCCTATGCCAGTTCCGGCGGTGCTATCGTGGTCCGCGGCGGCGCGACGCCCGTTAAGGTGAAAGAGTTGAGCGGCGGCGAGGTTTCGATTCGGGATTGACGGTCAGTTGTTAGTCCGCATCGCCCAACCCCCTTCGGTGAGACGTAAGACGGGAGACGGGAGAGGTGAGGCAACCCCGCCACCGTCCGAGTTGTCAGTTGTCAGTTGTCGGTTGTCAGTTCCCCCCAACCACCCATCCATATTTCGTCGCTCCGGCGCAGGCTCAGGCGTAGCCAACGTCGGAGTTCCAGTGACTTTTGTTCTTTTTTTGGTTCATTGTCTTAACCAGTGGAGACCCAATGAAAACGTCCGACCATATCTTGATTCGCGCAGCCATTGCGGGCGACCGTAGCGCGTTTGAACAACTCTACCACAAGTACCACAGCCAGATTTACAGCACTCTGGCACAGCGCGTTTCGGACCGCGACACGGTTGACGACCTGATGCAAAACACCTTTTATCGCGCCTATCGCTCGCTCCACACCTTCAAAGGCCGCGCGGCCTTTTCGACTTGGCTCACGCAAATTGCCCTCAACGCCTATCGTTCGCACCTGCGCTCGCAACACGTCCGACAAAACTGGATCCGCCAAACCGAAGACCCGGAAGCCGTTCACAATGTCCTCCGCGACCTCGCGCCCGACAATCGCCCAGACCAAATCGTGGAGCATCGGGAACGCATTGCGCTGGTCCAAAAGAGCATTCAAAAACTGCCCGAACGCTATCGCAAAGCCATGTGGTTGCGCTATGTGATGGACTGGTCTTACGAGGAAATCACGCAGGTGCTTCAAGTCCCGATCGGCACCCTGAAGACTTGGATGTTCCGCGCGCGACAGCAACTCAAAGCCGAGTTTCTCAAACTCGACTTGCAGCCTGGGTAAAACAAGCCCCCTCCTCCGAGACGAGGAGGGGAGCGAATAACGGGGGATAGGTATAAAATAAATACCCATTGCTTTTCAGCGTTTGGTCATACATATTTAGGTCGTGGTGACATTTTATTTTTTGACGTTTAATGCGTTTGGTCCTAAAGCCTCGTTGGTTGCCTCCGATGCCTTCGGCGACCTACTTTTTTTCAACAGCAAAAAAAGTAAGCGAGCGGGGTACAACTGCCCCAGCAGTTCAAAAATGCCGCTCTCAAACGCCGAGGGGCTTGCACAGCGCAAATCGCTTTTGTAACAGAACGATATGCGTCAGCCTGTAAAGTGGGTTGCAAGATGGACATTGGTTGCGAGATGGCCTTGCGCGCTGTGCGTGATGGCTTTAATTGGATGGTCCTTTGCGATGGCATAGTTGCCATGGCTTCTCTGAATGATTGTGGAACGTCAAGGAGATCGCTTCCTGTCTGCATATCGCAACACATTAGGTCAACAGGAAATCAATTTAGTATAAGGAGGTGATTATGCAAATCTGGTGGATCGAGCTCACCTTGCTCAACCAAGTGTTCTACGGCATTGCCGTGTTCTTCAGTTTCTTGTTTTTGTGGCAACTCATCACCACGCTCACCGGCTTGGGCGATTCGGTCGATGGCTTGGGCGCGACTGATGCGGGGCCAGATGTCGATGGTTTCGACGCCGGCGTCGCCACCTTTCAACTGCTCTCGATCCGATCCGTGATCGCCTTTGGGATGCTCTTTGGCTGGGCGGGCGCGCTCTATCTCGATTCGGGCCATTCCGTCGAACAAGCCGTTATTCGCGGCTTTGTCTGGGGGGCCGCGGGCATGGTCATCGTGGCCTACTTTTTTTACAAAGTGCAACAACTCTCCGAATCCCATACCCGAAACCTGTCGTCCTGCATCGGCAATGAGGGCGAAGTCTATATCGACATTCCCGAAAACGGCACCGGCCAAATTCGCGTGATGGAAAGCGGCGCCGTCAACTACGTCTCTGCGCGCAGCAAGGGCGGATACTCCATCCAGCACAAGACGCAGGTGCGCGTGCTGCGTACACTCGACACCACCACCGTCGAAGTCGAACCCATTTAATTCTCACCACGGGAGGGGCTATGCCTACCGAACTCATTCTCACCCTCATTTTGGGAACCGTTGTCTTTCTGCTGTTCCTCACCTTTATCTCGCGGTACAAGCGTTGTCCGTCGAACAAAATTCTCGTCATCTACGGCAAAACAGGTGGCGAGTCAGCCTCGAAATGCGTTCACGGCGGCGCGGCGTTCGTCCTGCCCCTGTTGCAGGATTACGAATACCTCGACCTCGAACCCTTTGTCGTGCCCATCAATTTGGACAACGCGCTTTCGCAGGAAAACATCCGCATATCCGTGCCCACCACAGTCACGGCGGCCATTTCCAACCAGTCCGGGATCATGCAAAACGCGGCCATTCGCCTCTTGGGCCTGTCCCGAGAAAAGATCCAAAGCCAATCGCAAGACATCATCCTCGGGCAGATGCGCGCGGTGATTGCCACCATGCAGATCGAGGAAATCAACCGCGACCGTCAGGCATTTATGGCAAAAGTCAATGAAGCCGTTTCCACGGAGATGGAAAAAATCGGCTTGTCCGTGATCAACGTCAACATCAAGGACATCGACGACGAAAGCGGGTACATCAAAGCCATCGGTCAAAAAGCCGCTGCCGAAGCCGTGAATCAGGCGGCCATTGACGTGGCAGAACAAGAGCGGCACGGGCAAGTCGGCGTGGCAGAACGCGCCCGCGACAGGCGGCGAGATGTCGCAGCAGCCGAATCAGAGGCCGAAGTGGGCGAAGCCGAAGCCGCGCGCGACAGACGCCGACAGGTTGCCGCACTCGAATCAGAGGCCGAAGTGGGCGAAGCCGAAGCCGCGCGCGACAGACG
Source organism: Candidatus Latescibacterota bacterium (assembly GCA_965204745.1). Taxonomy (GTDB): domain Bacteria; phylum Latescibacterota; class UBA2968; order UBA2968; family UBA2968; genus VXRD01. Next base: position 3,805,376 of record OZ242010.1, on the reverse strand, counting down.
CCGACAAGTTGCCACGCTCGAATCCCAAGCCGAAATTGGCGAAGCCGAGGCCGGGCGCGACAAGCGTCAAAACGTCGCGTCTCTCGAAGCCGAAGCCGTGCAATCGGAAACCGAGGCCGAGGCGAAAAAAGCCGGGTATCGCGCAGAACAGCGCGTCGCAGAAGAAGGCGCGCGCCGAAAATCCGAAGAAGCCACCAAAGCCACAGATGGCGCGGTTCGCGTGGCCCAAGAGACCGCGGAAAAAGACGCTGAAGACGCCCGCGCATTGCGCGAAGAAGCGCGGTTGCGCGCGGAAATCGTAGTGCAGGCCGAGGCGGAAAAACAACGCCAAGTCGTGGACGCCGAAGCGGAAAAAGCGCAGCGACAACTGATTGCCGAAGGCGAAGCCGCGGCCATTCTCGCGCAAAAACAGGCCGAGGCCCAAGGCACGCAGGCCATTCTCAACGCCAAGGCCGAGGGGTACAAACAACTCGTCGCCGCGTGTGGCGACAACGATCAAGCCGCCGCCGCCTTCCTGATCATCGAACGCCTCACCGAAGTCGCCACCATCCAAGCCGAAGCCATTCGCAACCTGCCCATCGACAAAGTGATGGTGTGGGACGGTGGCAATGGCGACAGCGGCATGTCCAACCTCGGGCAACGCCTGATGGGCGCATTGCCCCCCATGCACGACCTCGCGCGCTTGGCCGGCCTTGAACTGCCCGAGTTCTTGGGCAAAATGAACGCCGACCAAGCGGCTGGGGAAAATGGCAAGTCCGATGCTTCAAAAGACAACTAGGTGTCGCCACATAAAACCGATAGCCACAAAAAGCACAAGAGCACAAAAAGCCGATTCATCTTTTGTGCCTTCTGTGCCTTTTGTGCCTTTTGTGGCAAAGCATTGTGCCTTTTGTGCCTTTTGTGGCAAATCATCAAAAAATGTCCAACGACCAACACACTATCGAAGCCCGTTTCCAACGGGCTTTGCAACATGCACGCGGCGCGACGCCGGGGTCGGATGACTTCAAAAAAGCCGTTGAACACCTCGAAGCCATTCTCGACCACAGCGAGCAGGGCGGCGCGTGTGCCTTTCTCGACCGTGCGTGTTTTTTGTTGGGTAGCCTGCTCGACGACTTGCCGGAAAACACCGCGCGTGCCATTGCGGTTTATCGCAGGGGGTTGGAGGCCGACCCTCTCTTCGCGCCCGGGCACAACAACCTCGGGGTTTTGCTCATGCAAAATGGGCAAATTCTGTCGGCCTTGGGCGAACTCAAAATCGCCATCCACCTCGAACCCGATTACATGTTGCCCTATCGCAACCTCGCGCGGTTGCTCTTTCAATCCATGACCCCCACGCAAATGGAAAGCGAATACGCGAGCATCACCGAGGAATTTGGCGTCCGCGCGCCGAGCATCCTCGCCCGCTTGTCTCTCGAGCTCATCGACTTGGGCCGCGCCCAGGTGTACGAAAGCCTGTACACGCACGGGCACCGCATCAAGAACCTGATGGGGCTTTCCGGTAGCCGCATGCGCCGCACGATCCGCAAGTTGCCATTGCACACCTGTGGCCTCGACGATTTGAAAGACATCGCGCGCGAGCAAGAACACATCTACAACCAATGGGTGGCGTACTTGCGGTCGATGAAGCAAGACGCGCTGAACCCCTCGTTGGTCGATGTGGTGCAACTCGCGGCGCAAACGACCGACAAACTCGCAACCCGCGCAGGCCACGGGGAAATCGCCTTTGCCGCCGAACCGCAAGTGCCGCAGGTCAAAGCGGATGCAGGCATGCTGTCCGAAGCCGTGACCAATCTCACCCTCAACGCCCTCGAAGCCATTGAAACCGGCGGCCGGGTAACGGTCCAAGTCGGCGCAGATACAGAACGCGGGTCGGTCTATGTCGAGGTGGAAGACAATGGCCCCGGCATTCCCGAACATTTGCAAACGCGCATTTTTGACCCTGGGTTTTCAACGCGAAAACGCGGCAATGGCTATGGCTTGAGCATCTGTGCGCGCATTGCCGCAGCGCATCGGGGCACGTTGCGCGTGATCAGCCGCCCGGGCGCGGGGGCGGTTTTTCGCATCGATCTGCCCGTGGATTTCGAGGTCTCTGCCCGCAAAGACAGCATTGGCCTCCAACACAGCGTCACCGACATCTCCCGCGATCCCATCGCCGAAGAGTTTATTCCATAGTTCACGCCTTCACCTGTTGTGGCGAAACTCCCATGACCGAAATTATCGTTGCAGACGACCAAATCGAAGTCCTCGACATGCTGATCGAAACCCTGCAAAGCGACACGCGCAGGGTACAGGCATTTTCAACTGCCTGCGAGGCGTTGGCCTATCTCGAGCAGCATCCGGACCGCATCGGCCTCGTGATTCTCGACCTCGACTTCGGGCCTGACCAACCCGATGGCCTCGAGATTTTGCCGCAGATGCTCGACGCCGTGCCGGATTTGCCCATCATCATGCTGACTGGGCAAGGCACCATAGATACGGCCGTGGCCGCGTTGCGCCTGGGGGCGACGGACTTTATTGAAAAAGATTTTTACTTGGAAGACAAAATTGAACTCAGCGTCAAAAAACTCGACCGCGTGTATCGCGCACTCCGGGAAAACGCCCAACTGCGCGCCGAAGTTCAGGACTTGGGCCGGGAAAACCAATTTTACCGAGACGAATTTGGCAAGCGGTATCGGATCATCGGCAACAGCGCGAAATTTCGACACATTCTCCAACAAGCCCAAACCGTCGCGCCCATCCCTCGGCCCGCGCTCATCGTGGGCGAACCCGGCACTGGCAAGGAACTCGTCGCCGCTGCCATCCACTACGGCGGTGCGCGCAAGGATCGGCCCTTTGTCAAAGTCAACTGCGCGGCCCTTGCGGATCAGTTGTTGCAAAGCGAACTCTTCGGGCACGAGAAAGGGGCTTATACCGGCGCCACAGAAGCCCGCCCGGGCAAATTTGAAGCCGCGCGCGGGGGCACGATATTCCTCGACGAAATTGGCAATACCACGCCCGAGTTTCAGCAAAACATACTGCGCGCCATCGAATACGGCGAAATTCAGCGCGTGGGCAGCGCGGTGCCCATTGCTTTGCCCGACGTGCGCGTGATTACCGCGACCAATGCCGATCTCGAAACCGAGATTGCCGAGGGCCGATTCCGCCAAGACCTCTACGACCGCTTGCGCTTTGAGGTGTTGCGGATCCCCCCGTTGCGCGAACGCCGCGAAGACATTCCCCCATTGGCCCATTATTTCGTCGCGCAAATCGTCGGGGAAGTCCCCGGCCTTCAACAGCGCGAATTTTCCGATTCGGCAATGGAACACCTGATGGCGTATCGCTGGCCGGGCAATGTGCGCGAACTCAAATTTGCAGTTGAACGCGCCGCGTGTGTGGCGCGTGGCACTGCGATAGAACCCGGCGACCTGCCGCCCGAAGTGGCCCAACACGCGCCCGCATCCGTCGGCATGGACAGTGGATTTGAAGCACAGGTGCGATCCTTTGAACTCGGCCTGTTGCGCCGCGTTCTCCACGACGTCTCCTGGAGCCAACGCAAAGCCGCCGACCAACTCAAACTCAGCTACGACCAATTCCGCCACTTGTACCGCAAGTACAAGTTGAACAAAGAAAAACCTTAGACTGCTGTGCGGCTTTCCTACATCTTGTATCTTCGGGCGAGCACGGGGGCATCTAAAAAGGTGAGAGGTGAGAGGCAAGACGGGAGAAGCCCCACCCTCACTGCTCGCCTTTGAACTGGCTATCGCCATTGTACCCCGCTCGTGCCTTTTGTGGCTAGGTTCTGTTGACATTTACGAGCAAAGCAACTGGCTTGAGCGATTTATCGAGAAGATCAAGCCCTATCGCAGGATATGCTCTCGATTTGAGAAACTGGAACAGTCGCTCCTTATCGGGACCTACCCCCCTAACCCCCCTTCCTGCGAGGAAGGGGGGAACTGTGAGCGGTTTTGCGAGGGGATTGATGAGGGATATTTAATCGCTTTATGCCCTCGCGCCACGCCATCAGAGCAACCCAGAGCGAGAAGCCATCAAAGGAGCTTTACTCCCCTTTCCTCGTAGGAAAGGGGCCGGGGGATAGGTCCCCTCGCGCCACGCCATCAGAGCAACTAGAGATATAAGCCATCAAAGGACCAAACGCCTTAAATGAGCAAGCAACACAGTTGCTACTCTGTGCGTAACGTCAAAAAATGAAATGTCAACACAACCTAATAAACTTCCATCTCACGTCTCACGTCTCGCTTGCGGGTTCGCAGGGCGGGGCGGCCTGACAACTGACAACTGACAACTCCCATGGCTTTCGACATTCCCGTTCGGGCAAACCTCCGATTCTTTCGCTGTCTCAGCGACAGCCTCTCCACTTGGGCGAGCCATCTGCCCATCTTGTTTTTGGCGTCATTTTTGGCGACGCTCCTGAGTGTGCTGTCCGGCACCCTGCTTTTGGGCAGCCTGTACGCGGGGTTTGCCATGATGATTTTGCGCGCCCACCAAGGCGAGAAACCCCACTTGCGCGATCTGTTTGGGCAACTCATCCGGTTCGCCCGCTTTTTTTCGATGAACATTTTTGTGCTGCTGTTTTTCATTCTCGGCGTGCTCATTATCGCAGTGCCGGTGTTTTTGAATAGCGATGCGTTTGCGCTCCTGTTCAATGCGTTCAAGCAAGATATCGCCCGAGAAACGCCTTGGGTCATCGCCATTGGGCCAGAGCATATCGAACGATTTTTGGCGGAGCGGAACATCCTGTTTTACGCATCTGTGTTGGCGTCATGCCTGTTATTTTTGCCCGGCCTCATTTTTGTCGTCAAGTGTTTCTACATCTACCTGCTGGCCGCGGACCGCGGCATGCACGTCGACGAAGCCCATGTGGAAAGCCGCAAGGCCGTTGAACGCTATGGCTTTTTCCGGCACTTCGCCCTCATCCTCGCCTCGCTTGGGATTCTCGGGGGTGCTGTTGTGCTCATCGGGCAGGTCGCCGCCAATACCCTCGTTCAAGTCTGCATTTTCCTCCTGTTTCAACCCCTGTCCCTCGGCATCGTGGCATCCGCGTACAACCAAACCCTGTGCGAAGAAGGCCGGCAGTGGGAGGACTACAAACAACAATTTTCAGAAATGCGAGACGAGTTGCAAACCGCGCACGACATGCAAATGAGCCTGTTGCCGCAATCGAGTCCAGAACTGCCCGGGTTTGAACTTGCAGGGACGTGCATCCCGGCCAACAGCGTGGGTGGGGACTACTATGCGTACCGCTATTTGGACGACGAGCAGACAAAACTCGGCATCGTGGTTGCCGACGTCTCTGGCAAAGCGATGGAAGCGGCGGTGACAGCCGTGCGTTTTAATGAGATGCTGCGCTACGAATGCCAAAATCGCACCGCGCCGGGGGATATTCTCGATGGGCTAAACGCGTCGCTCGAAGGTCAGATTGAAGCCGCCACGTTTATCACTTGTTGCATCGCCGTGCTCGACACAACCACCGCCGAGGTCACTATCGCAAGCGCGGGGCACTGCCCGCCGATTCATCTTTCCAAGCACTCTCAATTTCTCGATCTCACGGGCTATCCCTTGGGCATTCCCGCAGTCGTGCGGCCAGAAACGCCTTATCGCACAATCCATCTCACCCTGAACCCGGGGGATCGCTTGGTGCTCTATTCCGATGGCGTCGTGGAAGCGCAAAATGCCCAGCGCGACTTTTTTGACGACGACCGATTTGTTCGCCGCCTCGAGCGCGCCCTCCCCTCCCGACAGCCCGCGGATTTGATCGACGACTTGGTCGCAGAGGTCACCTCTTTTATCGGCGATGCGCGGCGCACAGACGATATCACCCTCGTCGTTCTCCAGCGCGATCCATTCTCGACGACTCGACTATGAACAACGACCGCTTCATGCTCATCCACTATCACGAAATCGGCCTCAAGGGCAAAAATCGGGGCAGATTTGAACGGCGCCTGATGACCAACATCGACCGCGCGCTCAAAGGGTTGCCGCGCGGGAATGTGCAACGCCTGTCGGGCCGGATGATGCTCGCGCTCACCCCGGAATCGCCGACCGAGGTGATCTGCGAGCGGCTCGCAACGGTCTTTGGCATCGCCAATTTTTCCGAGGCTGTGGTCGTAGAACGCGAGATGGAAGCCATCCGGGAAACCGCTTGGGCACTGGCACAAAAAGCCGAGTTCGCATCCTTCAAAATTGTGACCAAGCGCGGGGACAAAACCTTTCCGCTCAATTCCGAGCAAATCAATCGAGACGTGGGCCATCACATCCAAACCCTTTCCGGCGCGCGCGTGCAGATGGACGCGCCGGATCTCACTTGTTTTATTGAAATCGCCCCGCAACGCATCTTTGTCTATGCAAAAAAAATCCCCGCACCCGGGGGGTTGCCCGTGGGTACGGGGGAACGCGCTGTCAGCCTCATCTCGTCCGGGATCGACTCGCCCGTGGCGTCTTACAAATTGATGAAGCGCGGCGTCACCCTGACGTACGTGCATTTCCACAGCCAGCCCTACACCAATCGCAATTCCCAGCGCAATACCGAAGACATCGTGCGCCTCCTCAACCGGCATCAATTCGCGTCGGACTTGTACCTCGTCCCCTTCGTGGAAATTCAACGCCAAATTATGATGCGCGCGCCCGCGAGTTATCGCGTCATTCTCTACCGCCGCGCGATGTTGCGGATCGCAGAAGCCATCGCCAAAAAGGTGGATGCCCAAGCACTCGTCACCGGCGAAAACGTCGGTCAAGTCGCATCGCAAACCCTGTCGAACCTGCGCGCCATCGAAGAAGTGACCGCGCTACCCATCCTGCGCCCATTGGCCGGCGACAACAAGGAAGAGATCATCGCGCTTGCTCGGCGCATCGGCACCTATGATATCTCTATCGAACCCTACGAGGATTGTTGCTCGGTCTTCGTGCCCAAACACCCGGAAACGCACGCGGATTTACAAAAAGTCCACGCCATTGAATCCTCCCTCGACCTCGCCCCCCTCATCGCGCAAACCCTCGCCCAAACCGAGCGCGAACCATTCAAATTGTGATGCCTCACCTCCCGGCCGTGTCTGAATCGCGGATTAAACGGATTACGCGGATTACGCGGATTACGCGGATTACCCCACACATCCCCACCGCCATAGACCTATCCTCCCGGCCCCCTTTCCTGCGAGGAAAGGGGGAGCGCATGGCTTTCTTAAAGGTTTACATCCAGGGCTATTCTGATGGCTTTGGGCGAATGGATCACGCCATGAACCCCAAAAACCGCTCGCCATTCCCCTCGCAAAACCGCTCGCCATTCCCCCTTCCTCGCAGGAAAGGGGGAGCGCATGGCTTTCTTAAAGGTTTGCATCCAGGGCTATTCTGATGGCTTTGGGCGAATGGATCACGCCATGAAATCCAAAAACCGCTCGCGCAATCCCTCGCAATCCCTCTCGCCATTCCCCCTTCCTCGTAGGCACAGGCGTAGCCTACAACGAAGCGTAGCGAGTAACGGGGCCAGGGGGTAGGTACCCAATTCCCAAAAAGTAAAGCCCGAGTTCACTGGGAACCCGGGCTTTACTTTTCCCTTTCACGTCTTTCGCATTTGTCAGCCTGTCGAACCAAAGTTATCGGCGAAGATGAAGAAATCGGCAGAGTCAATTTGACCATCGCCATCGCACCGGGCGTCATATCGCTCCTGTCCGAGCCGCGAGCCGAACTTATCCGCAAAGGTCAAGAAGTCGGCGAAATTCACATTGCCATCGCCATCTTCATCTGTGGCGGTCAGGGAACAGGCTTTCATTGGAAGTGGGAGTCGGGATAGAGGTTTCGAATGTAGGGTTCAATGGCTTGAGCGGTCGTGCGCGTAGCATTTTGCTCGATGACGTTCCCTCTGACGAGGGCCTCGTTCCGGAAAAAGAGGACGTATCGAATGATCAGGATTATATCCGAGAACAGCCTCACATCGCCATCGCCATCCACATCGAGAATGTTCTGATTGACCAACGTGTCGAGGTAGGGTTCAATTTCTTGAGCGGTCTTGCGCGTAGCATTTCGCTCGATGACGTTCCCTCTGAGGAGGGCCTCGTTCCGGAAGAAGAGGACGTATCGAATGACCAGGATTATATCCGAGAACAGCCTCACATCGCCATCGCCATCCACATCGAGAATGTTCTGATTGACCAACGTGTCGAGGTAGGGTTCAATTTCTTGAGCGGTCGTGCGCGTGGCAGTTGGCTCGATGACGTTCCCTCTGAGGAGGGCCTCGTTCCGGAAGAAGAGGACATATCGAATGACCAGGATTATATCCGAGAACAATCTCACCCGGCCATCGCCATCCACATCCAAGTTGGCACTCGGGGTTTCGTCATCGATAATCGTCCCGGTGCCTTACGCTGTGCTTATGGTCGCATTGGTCGCACTGCTCAGCGTCACGATCACGGTCTCGTTCGGCTCATCATCCGAGTCGTCGGTCACAGAAACAGGGATGGTCTGGATGGTATCGCCTACCGCGAAGGTCAGGGTCCCTGCGGTAAGCGCGGTGTAATCGGTCCCCGAAGTCGCGGTGCCCGTGCCAGCGTCTGCATACGCCACCGTCACTTGTGCCGTGTGCGCTGGGCGTAGGTACACCCGAAAGGTCAGGGTCGCGCCGGTCGCGCCTTCAATCACGCTTGGCGAACCGATACTCAGCGCAGGCATGCCATCGTTGTCGATAATCGTACCGGTGCCGGTGAGGCTCGTAGCCCCGCCATCAAAGGTGGCATTGACCGCGTTGCTCAAAGTCACCATCACGGTCTCGTTCGGCTCATCATCCGTGTCGCCGGTCACAGAAATAGCGAAGGTCTGGCTGGTCATGGTCGTGCCCGCCGCGAAGGTCAGGGTTCCTGCGGTAAGCGCGGTGTAATCCGTCCCCGAAGTCGCGCTACCCGTGCCAGCGTCTGCATACGCCACCGTCACCTCCTTGCCACTCACCGCATTCAATCTAACGGTGAACGTCAAGGCAGTGCCCTCAACCGCACTCGGCGAATCGATCAAGAGCATCGGCGGCGCGTCATCATCGGTGATCGTTATCACAGTCGAGAGGAACACTGCCTGGGCGTTGCCCGCCACAACGGACATGTCCACGTCGCGATTAGGCGCGTCTTGGGTGTTGTCCACCGCTGTGATGACCACCGTGTCCGACGCGTTCGCGGTTTGCCCGGCCGCGATGGTGATCGTCGAATCCGTCCCCACCGTGTAAGCACCCGCCACAGGGCGCACAGTGATCGTCGTCGCCGTGCTCAACGGGTGTGCCAGCGTCGCGGTCACGGTACTCATCCCGCCGCTTTCCGAGATCGTCGAGGGCGTCAGTGCCAACGTCACGACCACGGGTTGGATCTGAAATTGCACGGTGGTGTCCATGCCAGCATACTTCAAGACCGGATACTGATTCATCGCGCCAAAGGTCCACGGATCATCGTTGCCGGATTGTCCGTCGAGGTCGGCGTCCCAGCCGTAGTAGGTGTCGTTGGCGGTGGCACCGTAGGTGGTGGGGCTTTGGAGCTCGCTGGTCGTCTTACCCGTGCCGCCACCGCTGCTACTGGTTGTGCGGCTGGTGGAGGTGTCCCAGTAGCTATTGGTCGTGCTGCCTTGACTAGAGGATCCTATTAGCCCGCCGACGTTTGAGGACCCGCTGACTCGGCCGGTGGAGTATGAGTTCGTTACACTGCCGAACTTTTGCCCCAACACCCCGCCGACATAGTTGTTGCCGCTGACGGCGGCGGTGGAGTAGCTGGAATTGATAACCGCCGCGTTTCGGCCTTGATAGCCAACTATGCCGCCGACGCGGTCTGTGCCGGTGACCGATCCCGTGGTGTAGCAGGCATGGTATTCACGTTGCCACGGCTGATGAACAGGTTGTTGATGGTGTGGCCGCTGCCCTTGAAATCGCCTTGGTATGGGGTGGAGAAAGTTCCGATGGGATTCCAGCCCATGCCGCTGTTCCAATATGTGGGGTCGCCGGTTTGGGTAATGTCGCCATCGCCGTTTTCGTCGAAGTCGAGGCTTGCGAGCAGTTCGTAGCCCGTGCAGGTGCCGGACGGGCAACCCATTCGGCTACCGGCGGCGGTGTCGCGGTAGGGGAAGGCGGCGTTGTAGGCGGTAGCGCCGCTTGCGGGATCGCCGTTGCCATCTAGGTCGTAGCGGATGGCGTTGAGCTGAGCGAGGGTGAAGACGTTGATGTAGCCGTCGTCATCGTAGTCGTATTCGCCGGAGTCCTGCTTTCCGAGGTCATGCCCGCCGTACTTCAGTAGCGGGTACCATCCGGGGCTACCGAAGTACCACGGGTCGTCGTTGCCCGGCTGTCCGTCGATGTTGGCGTTCCATGTGGAGTAGATGCCGGTGTAGTCGGTGGGGCCCTTGAGGTCTGCGGTGGCGTAGCCCGTTCCGGCTGCGCTGTTGGAGCGGCCGCTAGTTGTGGTGTCCCAGTAGCTTGCGGTTACGATGCCGCTGCTGCTCAGCCCAATTAACCCGCCCCTTGGGGTGTCGGTGGTGGTGACGCTGCCGGTGGAATATGAGTTTGTTACGCTACCGCTTACGACCCGCCCTACTAGGCCGCCGCCATTACTGGCGCCTCCGCTGACGGACGCGGTGGAGTAGCTAGAGGTGACGGACGTAGCGGATCTGTTCATTAAGCCTATCAGCCCGCCGACATCCGCTACGGAGGCGCTCACCGCGCCGGTGGTGTAACAGGCGATGATTGCTCCGTAACTGGTGCCTACCAGAATGCCGACATATTCCCGCGCCGAGACGTTGGCGTTGGTTACGCCCAATGTCTCGATGGTGGATGTACTGGAATTTGCGCCGAACAGACCGACGTCGTCGGTGCCGGTTCTATTGATGACCAGGTTGTCTATGGTGAAGCCGTTGCCTTTGAAATTGCCTGAGTACTGGTTGCGGTTGCCGGAGTCGCCGCCTAAAGGATCCCAGCCGTTGCCGCTGTTGTAGTATGCGTCGGCGGCGGTGTGGTTGCCGTCGCCGTTGGTGTCGAGGTCTATATCGGCGGTGAGTTCATAGCCCGTGCAACCGCTTCTGGGGCAGCCCATGCGCTTTGTGGCGGATGTCATGCGTAGGGGGAAGGCGGCGTTGTAGTTCGCGGTATCAGTAGCGGCTACGACCCCAGTGCCGTTGAGGTCGTAGCGGACGGCGTTGAGTTGGGCGTGGCCGGACACCTCGATGTAGCCGTCGTTGTCCAGATCGTAGTCGGTGAGTCCGTATGTCAGCGTGGGATATGCGTTTGTGGCGCCGAAGTCCCAGGGGTCGTCCACGCCGGTTGTCCTGTTGTTGTCGCCGTCGGCGTTGTCTAGGTCGATGTTCCAGTTGGCGTAGATGCCGGTGTAGCCGGTGGGATTTTGGAGCGCGGTGGTCATTTGTCCCACCGCGGTGGCACTGCCGGCGCTTGTTGCCTGCCCGCTGGTTTGGGTGTCCCAGTAACTACCGGGAGCGTCGGTCGAGCTGCCGCTTCCTATCAACCCGCCGACGTTTGTAGTAGTGGCACCGGTGGCGCGGGTAACCCTGCCGGTGGAGTAGGAGTTCCTTACGTTGGCACCTTGGCTTGTCCCAGCAGTCCGCCGACGTGATCAGACGTTGATGCTTGGGTTCCGGTGGCGGATGCGTGGGAGTAGCTTGAGGTGATAGTGCTGCCAGTCTATCCGACCAGTCCGCCAACGACCCTTCTTGCCGTAACGCTGCCGGTGGACCAGCAGGCGATGATTTCTCCGTTAGAGCCGCCGACCAGAGCGCCGGCGAATTCGCTTCCCGTAACGTTGGCGTTGGTTATGCCGACGGACTCGATGCGAGCGGTGGAGCTGAAGGCGCCGAATAGTCCCACATAAGATTCGGTGGAACGGCTGATGGTCAGGTTGTCGATAGTGTAGCCGTTGCCCTTGAAGTCGCCTGTGTAGTTGTTGGTGTTGTCGCCGATGGGATCCCAGTTGGTGTAGGTGGTTAGGTTGATGTTGGCGGTGAGTTCGTAGCCGACGCAGTTTCCTGAGGGGTAGCCCATGCGCGTGGCGGCGTTGCCGTCGCGGTTGGGGAATACGTTGTTGTAGGCACTGGAGCCGCCGACTGTGGGATTGCCGTCGCCGTCGAGGTCGTTGCGAATGGCGTTGAGTTGGGCGTGGCCGGACACCTCAATGTAGCCGTCGTCGTCGGTGTCGTAGTCGATGATGGTTTGGGCAAAAGCCGGCCCCGATGCCACCAGTCCGACCAGCATGAACAGGGCCAACAAGCGCGATCTGAAAAGGGTGGTAATCATCTGAAACCTCCGAAAATATAATGAGTTGCACAGGCATGGCTTTTGCCTGCGGGCGCCAAATAACGATGGTGGAAAAAAATTAAAGTACCACGCCGTTTCTTGTCAAGAAAATTTTGGACCTACCCCCTAGCCCCGTTACTCGCTACGCTTCGTTGTAGGCTACGCCTGTGCCTGCGAGGAAGGGGAAATGGCGAGAGGTTTTGCGAGGGTATTGATGAGGGATATTTAATCGCTTTATGCCCTCGCGCCACGCCATCAGAGCAACCCTTGAGATAAGCCATCAAAGGAGCTTTACTCCCCTTTCCTCGTAGGAAAGGGGCCGGGGGATAGGTCCCCTCGCGCAACGCCATCAGAGCAACCAGAGCGAGAAGCCATCAAAGGAAACGCCTTAAATGAGCAAGCAACACATTTGCTAATCTGTGTGGAACGTCAGAAAATAATAAAATGTCAACACAACCTAAAATCCCATCTTTCCTTTTGAAGCGTGAGCGGCCACAAAATCCGAAGACAAGACGCCTTTCATCCAAATCGTGCGAGGCGATAGGGCGTTAGGAAATCTATTCGAGCGTCATCCAAAATTTCAATGACCGCGCATTCGCCGATGATGGGCGCGAGGGTCACGCCGCTGTGGGTGACGGACAGGTACAAATTGGGCACCCGTTCGGAAAAGCCGAGAATGGGAAGGCCATCTTTTGGAATGGGGCGACGCCCGCGCCGAACCTCGCTTATAGGCACGCCCGCAATGGCTGGTAAAAATCGCGTGACCGCATCCACAACGCGCTGCACTTCGCCATCCGTCCGCCCCAGTGAACCGCCGTCATACACGCGCCCGTGCGCGCTGCCGTGCAACATCACAGAGCCATTGGGCAACTGCCGGATATTGGTCTGCGGCGGGCAATCGCGTGGGGAATGCACCACCGCCGCGGTCTCGAACACCGGGGGCACGGGATCGGTCAAAATCGTACATCCATACGTGTGATCCATGGGCACATCCAAACCGGCCATTGCCGCGAGATGCGCGGTATCTGCGCCGCCTGCGAGCACCACCACATCGCAGGGCACCTCGCCTTTGTCCGTCACAACCGCCGCGATCCGTGACCCGGAGCGCGCCAGCCCCACAACGCGCGTGTCAAACCACAGGTCCGCGCCCCATTCCTGCAAGTGTTTCACACACGCGCCCACCACCGCGCCCGTATCTGCGTGTCCATCCACATCCGTATAAGAGGCCGCTGTGACCACGCCGGGGGTCAACCCTGGCGCCAGCGCTTTCATCTTCTCGGCGTCCAACAGGCGGATGGGATAGCCCCACGACTGCAAAACGCCCACGCGCGCGACCAATTCTCGCGCCCCATCCTCTGTAGAAGCCCACCGCAATTCCCCGCCCCAGGTCGCGCTTTGGGAGATGCCCAACCGTTGCACAAATCGCGGCCACATGTCGAGGGACCGTCGGTTGAACAGGTGGTAGTGCCTCGGGTCTTTGTCTCGCGCATTCATCCACGCAAAGGAGACATACGTGGCCGGTTGACTCGCCATTGCCCGTTGCTTGCCGGGCGTCCCCGCATCGATCACATGCACGCTCGCGCCGCGCCGTGCGAGGTGAACTGCGATAGACGCCCCGACAATCCCCGTGCCGATGATGGCGATGTTTTGGGTGGGATTATTCATGAGAGAAACCACAGCTGATCGCTGTTTCATAAAAAACGGGTTCACCTTTGAGGGGGAACCCGTTTTGTCTCGCCGAACAACGCGAATTATCTGTACGTCTTCATCTCGCCGGATTTTAGCCGCGCCCAGTATTCTTGGAGCGTGGCTTTGATCTGCGGGCTTAGGATGATGCCGCCGATGATGTTGGGGAAAGCCATGCCCAGGATCATCATGTCAGAAAAATCAAGCACATTTTTGAGCGTAGTGACCGATCCGATAAATACAAAGCACACAAAAATGATCCGATAGATGAGCGTCGCATTCGTCCCAAACAAATACTCCCATGCGCGCTCGCCGTAATAGGACCAAGAAATCATCGTGGAATACGCAAAAAGCATCACGGCAATTGCGAGCACGTACCGCGCCCCTGGGATGAAGGAATCGAATGCAACGGCCGTCATTTTAGCCCCGACAATCCAGTCTGATTGACCTTGAAACTCCGGAAGCTGATACGCGCCTGTGATCATGCAGACCAGCGCGGTCATCGAACATATCACAATGGTGTCGATAAAAGGCCCGATCATGGCGACCATCCCCTCGCGCGCGGGTTCATCTGTTTTGGCCGCCGCGTGGGCAAAGGCCGCGGACCCCAGCCCTGCTTCATTGGAAAATGCAGCCCGTTTAACCCCATTTACGAGCACCCCAATAAACCCGCCATACATCGCTTCAGGCGTGAATGCCTGTATGATAATGCCAGCAATAAGAGCAGGAACTTCTGTAATATGCCAAAAAATAATCAGGATTGAGGTCAGAACATACAGGCCACACATAACGGGCACGATGCGCGACGTGACATTGCCAATGCGCTTGATCCCGCCGATGATGACAATGGCTACAAATACCGCCATAATAATACCCATCACCCAATTATATGTTACAAAACTTTCAGACACTGTGCCGAGAATTTCAAGGGTTTGGTTGGCCTGAAACATATTGCCGCCACCCAAAGAACCGCCAATTGTCAATAGGGCAAAAATCACGGCCAGCGTGCGACCCAATGGCCTGAGTCCTTTTTCTGAAAGACCGTGCTCTAAGTAATACATCGGCCCACCTGACACCCGACCATCTGGATGAATTTTCCTGTGCATAACGGCCAGCGTGCAAGATGCCAGCTTTGATGCCATGCCAAAAAATGCAGTGATAATCATCCAAAAAACAGCACCAGGCCCACCCAGACTGATTGCGATTGCAACTCCGGCGATATTTCCCAATCCCACAGTTGCTGACAACGCGCTAGTCAGTGCCTTAAAGTGTGAAATTTCGCCGGGATGATCGGGGTGATCATACCGTCCGCGAATCACATCGAGCGAATGCTTGAACCCGCGCAGGGAAATCCAGCGAAAATAAAAAGAGTAATAGACTCCGCCGCCAAACAGGATAACGACAATGAGCGGAATACTGGTGCCAAAATCTTGAAACAAAATATTTGCCAGAAACCCGACAACAGTGCCCAGATATTCATTCAAAGCCGTTGTAAGTGCTTCAATTCCTTCTGGCGACTCGCCTGCCGACGCTTCCTGCGTGAACACAGAACCGAACAAAAACGACCCTATCAGCAAGGCCAACAGCAAAAACCTACCATACATACAATCCTCCCATTTTAATGGTTTTACAAAATGCGAACGCGCTTACAATATAACACAAATTGAGGTTCCGTGTAGCGTTTTTAAGGGAGGCGGATTTCTCCTTGCACTTTCTGGTTGCGTTGAGCAGATTAACGAGGCAAGAGGCAAGAGGCAAGAGGCAAGAGGCAAGATACTCTCTTAAAAGGTCAAGGGGTTTTCGGGGTGATTCGATAGAATTTTTCGCCCTCAAAATCTTGGTCATGGCGCAACATGCCCCAGATCGAATGGAGCAACTTTCGCATCACCGCAACGATAGCCTGCAAAGGTTTCTTGCCGCGGGCGATGAGTTGGTCATAGAAGGCTTTGACATGGCCTTCGTGTCTGATGGCCACCCAGGCAGGCATATAGAGGGCATGGCGGAGGTACTTATTCCCGGTTTTCGAGATGCGTCTTTGTGGATTGGCGGTTCCGGATTGTTTGGGTTTGGGATCCAGGCCTGCATGTGCGACCCACTGGGGCGGTTGCATCTCCTCTGGCAAAAGGGTCAACTCGGCCAAGAGCCGCAAGGCACTCGTTTGCGCGATGCCAGGCGTCGAGCAGAGGCGTTGGTAGGCACGCTTGAGGGGCTCATCGTGCAAAACGAGATCGAGGGCTTGGCTTTCCAAGTATGCAATCCGGCGTTTGAAGTGTCGAATATTCACCTGAATATCGCGTGCGATGAGACGTGTGCTGCGGATGTGGTAGCTCTGCGCGTGGTTGCGGCTCTGTTCGCGGATGATCTCCTGCTTGAGTTGGTCAATGCGTCTGGTGAGGGCTTGCAGTTGAAGCCGTTGCTCGCTCGGCGCTTGCCAAGGCACAAAAGGCATGCGCTCGGCATAGTCGAGGATCAACAACGCATCCTTCGCATCCGTCTTCGCCCGTTGCATGCAGGCTTGGGCGTACTTGCTCATCGCTTTGGGATTGACGACCATGACCTTTGTGTGGCGATGCCGATGCAAGGCCAAGGCCACCCCCAAACTGTAAAGCCCGGTCGCTTCGAGGCACACAGAGACCATGTGCCCGCCCTTCGTGAGCCACTTCAGCAACCGCTTATGCGCTTGGGGATCATTGGCAAAGGTCGCTTGCATGACAGCTTGTCCGGGTCTGGACAGGGCAACGGACAACGTGCGGGCACTGACATCAATGCCGGCAAAAGCGGGGTGAGATTTCGACATGGGGGCCTCCTGTGATGAGGGGGTTGTAAGGGATCTGGTGCGCGCTCGGGGTCGCGTCCCGACCATTGACGCCAAGTCTACCGGTCTTGTATATGCAGCCTCAAGGGGCTTAGATACTCTTCGGCATAGACCCGGCGGTCGGGGGGCCTATCTTACCTACAAGGTCATCGCCTTCAAGAGGGGCCGGCCTTCCCCGAGCCGGGCATCAAGATGGCTTATCTCGATACGAGGGCGCAACTCCTAATTAACCCTTACTTCCAAGATACAAGAGGGGAGACGCAAGAGGGAAGTTTAGCCACAAAAGGCACAAAAGGCACAAAAGGTGGCTCATCTCAATCACGGATGGGGAAATGCGATGGTGCGACAGCATGGACTTGGGCGGTATTTGCCATTTCTCGGTTGGATTGGCGAACTCAAAGATGGGCGCGTTTTGCGTGCGGATATCATGGCGGGGATCACCTTGTCGCTGGTGTTGATCCCGCAGGCCATGGCCAATGCACAACTGGCCGAGATGCCGCCTTATTACGGCTTTTACGCCTCGTTTGTGCCCATTATGGTCAGCGCGCTGTTCGGGTCGTCTCGCCAACTCTCCACGGGCCCGGTCGCGCTCGTCGCCTTGATGGTCGCCTCTGAATTAGGGCAATTATCCGTGGGCGAAGAAGCGTATATCGCCTACGCTATTTTGTTGGCCCTGATGGTCGGGGTGTTGCAATTTGGGCTGGGCGCGTTGCGCTTGGGCGCGATGGTGAACTTTCTCGCGCATCCGGTCGTGCTCGGGTTCACCAATGCCGCGGCCATCATCATCGGCACGTCTCAAATCGACAAATTATTCGGCGTCAGCGCAGAACGCGGGGGGGCGCATTACGAGCGCGTACTCCGCATGTGGGACGTGATTTCAGCGGGCTTTCACACGCCCACTTTGATCATGGGCGCGTCCGCGATTGCGTTGTTATTCGCACTGCGGCGCGTCAACCCGCAAATCCCCAATGTGCTGATCGTCGCCCTGCTCACCACCGGGGTGTCGTGGCTCATCGGGTTTGAACGCAATTACGGCGGCCAGGTCGTGGGCAACATCCCCCAAGGCATGCCCACTTTTGCCGTGCCGAGCATGGACTGGGGCATCGTGCCGACCCTGTTTGGCGCGGCCATCACCATCGCGCTCATCGGCTATTTGGAGACCATCTCTATCGCCAAGGCCATCGCCGCACAGACGCGCCAGCGCATCGACGCCAATCGGGAATTGCTCGCGCAGGGCTTGAGCAACATCGCGGGCAGCTTTTTTCAGAGCTTTCCGGTTTCCGGCTCGTTTGTGCGATCCACAGTCACCTTGCGCGCAGGCGGTCAAACCGGATTTGCGTCTGTCATCGCCGGGCTGGTGGTCATCTTGCTACTGCTGTTCTTCACGCAACTCTTGTACCACATGCCCTTGGCCACCTTGGCGGCAATCGTCATGGTGTCTGTGGCCGGGTTGCTACACGTCAAACCCATCGTGCGCGCGTGGCGGGTTCACAAGCACGATGGCATCGTGGCCCTCTCGTCCTTCGCGCTGACCCTCATTTTCGCGCCCCACCTCGACAAGGGCATTTTGATCGGCGCGACCCTGTCCCTCGTCCTGTACCTCTACCGCACCATGAAACCGCGCGTGGCCTTTCTAGCCCGGCATCCGGACGGCGCGTTTCGAGACGCGATAGAACACGACTTGGAATTGTGCGATGCCATCGCCACCATGCGATTTGACGGCTCTTTGTACTTCGGCAGTGCAGGCGCGTTTGAAGACGCCATTTTAGATCGGATCGGCGACCCCAAATTGCGCTATGTAATTGTGGATGCCGAGGGGATGAACGAGATCGACGCCACGGGCGAGGACATGCTCATTCGCGTGGTGCAACGGCTACACGAGGCCGGCGTGGAAGTGCTATTTGCGCGGACCAAAAAGCAGATCGCAGACGCGCTCGACCGTGCGGGCATGCTCCACGCCATTGGCAGGGATCGCTTTCACATCACCTTGGATCGGGCCTTGGCGTGCGCTTGGGCATCATTGGATGACCAATACCCCTGCAAGCGATCATGCCCCGCCGAGTGCCCGCTCCACCGCCCAAAACCGCGGGGGGCGATTGCGGATCGGGTTTGAGGGTAACGACAGTAGTCAGTAGTCAGTAGTCAGTAGTCAGTAGTCAGTGGCGTTGTTGCATAAATGTTGTCGTGGCAAAGTTCGTCCCTTTCCCGCGAGATTTAAGCCCCTCTTTCTCTGGGATAGGACACGGGTTTCGCGATCCTCATCATGCGATTGAGCACCGCACATCCCAACCGCGCTTCCGTTTCTTGGTTCTCCTGACTTCGTGCGCGCAACTGCCGCCCAATGCGTTGTTTGTAGCGGCATAGTTGGGTTTCAACGACCGAGCGACGATGATAGCCACGGGTGCGTTTCCACTGTCGGCGGCCTTGACGCCGGATGGCTCGGATGATTTCATCGCGAGCGAGGCGGGGCGCCTTCCTGTTTCCGTGTTGTTCAATTTTCGCGTCATGGCGCGGGGGAATCAGGGGTCGGATGGGGGCTCCTTGTTTGGGGGAAGCCAAGAGGTTGAAGACCTTGCGTTTGTCATAGCCGCCATCTGCGCCCATCATATCACAGGGGCCAGGACTTGATCGAGCAAGGGTTTGACCTGCGAAGCGTCATCAACGCTTGCCGAAGTCAGGGTCTGTGCGACAAGCTCCCCGGTGGCCTCATCGACGCCGATGTGCAATTTGCGCCAAGTCCGGCGTTTGCAAAAGCCGTGTTGACGCACCTTCCATTCGCCTTCGCCATACACTTTCAGGCCGGTAGAATCCACCACTAAGTGGATCGGCGCATGATGGGATTGGACAGGTAAATCCACATTCAAATCGCCCTGTCGCCGGCAGAGAGTCGTATGATCGGGCACGCGCAAAGCCACCCCCATCAACGCCAGGATGGATGTGAGAAACCCCTCGGTTTGACGCAGGGGCAAGGCAGAGACCAAGCGCACCATCAACGCCGTTTGAATAGCCAAATCTGAAAAGGTGTTTTGCCTCCCCCGTTGCGTTGGCCCTTGATGGTACCACCCCCGAAGGGCTTGCGGCGTAATCCAAAACGTCAGACTGCCCCGCTGCTTGAGACCGGCCTCGTAGGCCGCCCAGTTCCGGACCCGATAGACAGGCGCACAGCGCGGGCGACGCGGGCGACGCGGGGACTTGACAGCGGTCAGGGAAGCGGTTATCTTGGGCATGACAGGTTCCTGGTGAGAAAGGGTGAGTGGTGTTTGGTGATCTATATGCCCAATCTACGAAGGAGCCTGTCTTTTTGCTATCCCAACTTGCAGGAAATTGCTATTTATGCAACAACGCCGTTGTCAGTTGTCGGTTGTCAGTTGTCAGTCCGCCCCGCCACCCGGCCCCGAGTGGTGGGGCGATGGGGTTGATTGCGGGCCGCTAATATCGCGGTTTCCCCGGTTCTGTCAACAGGGAAAATTCTCGTGCTCATTCGCAACGCAATGCGTTGACCGGATCGCGGCGGGCGGCTGCGGGTTTGAACGCGAAAAACATATCGCCTCTCAATCTAATGAACACAAAAAGCCGCCGATAGCTAAGTACCGGCGGCTCTGGGTTAGTGGTCAGGGGTCAGGCCCGACCGTCCCACAGGCGCGAAACAAATCGTAGCGAGTTCGGTCTCGTTGAGCGAGGCTTGCAACTGGTGGCGCGCCCGGTGCAACCAGGTTTTCAATGTGCCCATGGGCACGCCGAGCTCTCGGGCGATTTCTGCGTAAGATCGATCTTGCACATAGTGCAACCGCACGGCGTGGCGGTATTGCTGTGGCAATTCTGCGATGCGTTCTTCGAGCATCTCGCGGCATTCCTTTCGAGACAGCGCGTCGTCGGGCCGCTCTGCGTCAGCAGGCTCCCATGTGTCTCGATACCCCAGCAACGGGTCTTCGATGGTCTTTTGCCATGACCTGCGGGCTTGTTTGGCGCGCAGGTGCGTGGTACACACATTCAGGGCAATTTGCATCAGCCAAGTCGAAAATGCGGCGTCCCCGCGAAACCCGGCCAAACCGCGATAGGCGCGCAAGAAGGTCACTTGCATCAGGTCTTCGGCATCGTGTCGGTTTTGGGTTCGCCCGATCAGGGTTGCCAAAATCCGGGGGTGATGGCGTTTGTAGAGCCTGTTGAAAGCGCGGGCATCGCCGTTCAAGGTGCGGCGCACCAAGTCCCTCTCTTCTGCATACTGCATGATTTGTACCCTTTTGGTAAATGGTTGTCGATTCAGTCTTCGACGAGGTCGAGCGTCACTTCCCACTCTGCGGGCGCCTCGCGCGAGACTTGAAAGATGTCGCGCAGCGACGACAGGGCGTACGAACCCGTGACGAGCGCGACGATGATCGAGATGCAAAATCCGATGTTTTTCAGATTTTGCCATTCCTCTTTTCTGCGGAACACATCCTTCCACGTTTGCATGGGCTGTCTCCACAAGTTTATATTCCATTTGCAGTTATGGAAAATTTGTCCTAAATTGTGCGAACACCGCACTTAACTGATCGGTGTGCTCAGAGGTCCTCGCGACGTCCGGCCAAAGACTCGCGCGAGGGCCTTTTTGTTTTCACTGGCGTCATGTCGAACCTCCTTTCTGGTTGGCGTGATACCAGTTCGAGGGTGCAACTCGTTCGTCAAATCATCATCGCGCCTCAAAAAAAAAGGGCCACCGCGTTTTGGTCGCGCTGTGGCCTCAAAAAAGGCCATCCGGCGAGGGATGGCCCTGTTCTTTGATGCGTTCAACAAGCCATACATCCTCCCCAAGCGCGACAAAGCGCGTGCGTTGTGAGCGATCCTGGGGGGACGTGAGGGAGAGCAACGATGGCGAGATTGAAAGCAAAGTTCTCGTGTTACCGCGAATGTCGTACCAGGACACTCAGCCCAATGGTGTGGGATTGAAAATATACACGATGGATTCCCTGTTTGAGGGTGATGGGTTGTGACCGCGAAAAGATACCCAGAGAAGCCCAATTCGTCAAGGGAGAATTTGGGATTTTTTTCCTTTCATTGTTACCCGTCTTTGGATGCACTTTGAGGGAAATTTTTTCGGCCATTCCCCTCAAACCCGTGTGCTTTGAGCAAGGGGAGGATTTGGGGTTGGTGCGCGACAGAAGAGAAGGCGCCGTGCGCGAGCACTCGCCCGCGGTTGAGTACGATGACTCGCTCGGTGAGTTGCAGGATTTCCCCGACCGCGTGGCTCACGTAGAGCATGGGGATGCCCAAGTCCGTGCGAATGTGGCGCAAATAGGGCATGATGCGATCTTTGAGTTCCCGGTCGAGCGCGGCCAAGGGTTCGTCCAAAAGGAGCAACTTGGGCGAGGTCAGGATGGCGCGCCCGAGCGCGACTCGCTGGCGTTCACCGCCCGAAAGGCTCGCGGGCTTCCGGTCGAGCAAGGCGGTTAATTCGAGCAGGTCCGCGATGGCATCGGGGTGAAATTTGCGTTCTGATGGGGCGAGAAATTGGTAGCCATACGCGAGGTTTTGGCGCGCGCTCAAGTGGGGAAAGAGCAGGTCGTCTTGAAACACATGGCCGATTCGCCGCTGTTCCGGGGGCAGGTCAACACCCTTTTCCGCGTGGAAGATGGGGACGCCATCCAAGGCGATTTCGCCGCTGTCTGGGCGCATCAAGCCGCTGACGAGATTGAGGATCGCGGTCTTGCCCGCGCCCGATGGCCCGAATATCGCCGTGACCGGACAAGCGCACGTCACATCGACTTCGAGGACAAATTCAGCGAGTTGTTTGTGTACGCGCAAGGTGAGCATGGCTTACGGTTTCATTTTTTTTGCGATGGCCTCGCTACCGATGAGCGCGCCTAGGGAGAGGATGATGGAGAGGACGACCAAGCGCGTCGCTGCGGCTTCGCCATCGGGCTGGTTGATGTACGTGAAAATGGCGAGCGGGAGGGTGCGGGTTTCGCCGGCGATGTTGGAGACAAAGGTGATGGTGGCGCCAAATTCGCCCAAGCTGCGGGCAAATGCCAAGAGGCATCCCACGAGCACGCCCGGCGCGGCCAAGCGCAGGGTGATGGACACAAAGGCGCGAAACGGATTGGCGCCGAGGGTGCGCGCTGCGCGTTCAAGCCGGGGATCGACGCTTTCAATCGCCAAGCGCACGGCCCGCAACATGAGCGGAAACCCCACCACGGCCGCCGCGAGGACCGCGCCGCGCCACGTAAAGGCGATTTGCACGCCAAACCAGTCGTTCAATAGTTGGCCCAAAAACCCGCGCCGCCCCAATACCAAGAGGAGCAAATAGCCCACCACGACGGGCGGCAACACGAGCGGCAGATGACACAAGCCGTCGAGGAGGAGCTTGCCGCGAAAATTCTTGCGCGCCAACACCCACCCCAACAAGACCGCAAACGGCAAGCTGATCACCACGCACAACACGCCCACCTCGAGCGAGAGGATGAGGACGGTATATTCTTCGGAAGTCGGGAGTATCATGGAGTAAAAAAATGAAATTGCCACAAAAAACACAGAAGACACAAAAGAAAGCGGCACAGGCTCAGCACTGGATTGCGACCCTCTAGTTCACACTCTACGGGGATATTGGAGATTTTATGACTGCAAAGAATCGAAAAAATAGACGGGTCGTGGAGTTTGGCGATTTTCAGACGCCGAGTGAACTTGCGGACGAGATATGCCATTTTCTGGTTGCCGAGGGCGTGCGTCCCGAGAGTGTCGTTGAACCGACGTGTGGGACAGGGGGGTTTCTCTTGCGTGCGATGACCGCTTTTGAGCATGCGCGAAAATTTTTGGGCATCGAGATCAATCGGGCATATCTGCGGGTTCTCGAACAAAAGTTGGGACAGGCGGAACGCGAGCGGGTGGAACTGAGGCATGCGGATTTTTTTCAACTCGACTGGGAGACTATTTTGACCCATCTGCCCGAACCCATTCTCGTGCTCGGCAATCCGCCGTGGGTGACCAATTCGGGTTTGGGGCGCATTCGGGGATCGAATTTGCCCAGCAAAAATAATTTTCAAGGCCACAGGGGATTTGACGCCATCACCGGAAAATCCAACTTCGACATATCGGAATGGATGCTCATTCACCTGCTGGACAAACTGCAACACAGGCGCGCTGTCTTGGCGATGCTGTGCAAGACGACGGTTGCGAGAAAAGTGTTGAAACATATTTGGACGCGGGATTTTTGCATCTCGGATACCCGGTTATACGCCGTGGATGCCAAGGCGCATTTCGATGTTTCTGCACCCGCGTGCTTGCTGGTGTGTCAGACGGGCCTGCCCGCTAGGGCCAAGGCGTGCGATGTTTTCAGCGGCGTTTCGACTGCGCGCAAACTCTCTGCGATTGGGATGCAAAATGCGGAAATTTTGGCCGATCTCAAAAAGTACGAAAAGTGGTCGCAACTCGATGGGCAGGTGCCCGTTGCATGGCGGTCGGGCGTCAAACACGATTGCGTGAAAATCATGGAATTTATCCGCAGAGATGGCGCGTTGGTCAATGGCTTGGGCGAGATGGTCGATATCGAGGACGAGTTTGTGTTCCCGCTGTACAAGAGTTCGGCTGTGGCAAAGGGGTTGACGAACAGGCCCGAGCGTTGGGTCCTGATCACGCAAAAAGGCGTCGGCGATGACACCCGCATTATTCGGGAGCGCGCGCCCAAGACGTGGTCGTATTTGACCAAACACGCGGACAGGTTAGACCAAAGAAAAAGCTCTGTGTACAAAAAGAAACCGCGGTTTTCCATTTTTGGCGTCGGGGATTATTCCTTTGCCGCGTGGAAGGTGGCGATTTCCGGATTGTACAAGCGGATCCAGTTTTCAATCGTCCCGCCTTTGGATGGCAAACCCGCAATGGTTGACGATACGTGTTATTTTTTGCCCTGCAAAAACCAGGATGAGGCGGTTTTGTGTGCCGATCTGCTCAATTCAAAAGCCGCGCGCGAGTTTTTGCGGGCGTTCATTTTTTGGGATGCCAAACGCCCGATCACCGCGCAGATCCTCAAGCGGCTGGATTTGCTGGCACTCGCAAAGATGCAGCACAAAACCCTGTCTGGATCGCGGGCAGATGCTGAAATTAGCGCGTTGGTCAATTCGCGCTTTTTTAGTGCGAGTGCCGGGGGGTGTTGTCGCGGACGTTTTGGTATTTGACGGCCAGCTCAAGGCACGCGCCGTCCGCGAGTTGACCCGCGGTTTGGCGGTAGAGTTCCTGCCAGGGCGTTTGGTGGGTCAGGGCGGGTCGTTTCCAATCTCGTTTGCGGCGGGCGAGTTCTCCGTCGCCGATGAGCACGTCGGCCGTGCAGGTGTTGAGGTCGATCCGCACGCGGTCGCCGGTTTTGAGAAACGCGAGGCCCCCGCCGACAGTGGCTTCGGGCGACGCATTGAGGATGGACGGGCTGGCAGACGTGCCGCTTTGACGCCCGTCGCCAATGCAGGGCAATTCGGAAATGCCGGCCTGCACGAGCCGGTCAGGCGGGAGCATGTTGACGACTTCGGCAGAGCCGGGATAGCCCACAGGCCCGCAATAGCGCACGAACAACATGGCATTTTCGTCAATGGGCAACGCGGGGTCATTGATGCGGTGGTGATAATCCTCCGGGCCGTCAAAGACCACGGCCGTGCCCTCCCAGGCGTTTTCATCGCCTTCGTGCTGGAGGTACCTTTTGCGAAAGTCGTCGCCGATCACCGAGGTTTTGAGCAAGCCCGCGTCAAAGAGGTTGCCGCCGAGTACGATAAAGCCCGCGTTTTCTTTGAGGGGCCGGTCGTAGGGCTTGATGACGCGGTCGTCTTCAATGGCGATGCCTTTGAGGTTTTCGCCCATGGTTTTGCCCGTGACGCTCATGCAGTTTGTGTGGAGTTTGTCTGCCTTGACGAGTTCGGCCATGACCGCGGGCACGCCGCCTGCGCGGTAAAACGCCTCGCCCAAGTAGGCGCCCGCGGGTTGGCAGTTGACGAGCAAAGGGATGTGGTGACCATGGATTTGCCAGTCTTTTGCCGGAAGCGCGTGCCCGATGTGCCGCGCAATCGCGGTGATGTGAACCGGCGCATTGGTCGATCCCCCGAGTGCAGAGTTGACCACAATGGCGTTTTGAAAGGCGTTGGGCGTCAAAATTTTGGCCGGGGTGAGGTCTTCTTTGACCATGTCCACGATGCGGAGGCCCGTGCGATACGCCATCTGCTTGCGGGCGCGATAGGGCGCGGGAATGGCCGCACAACCCGTCAGGGACAAGCCGAGTGCTTCGGCCAAGGCGTTCATGGACAGGGCCGTGCCCATCGTGTTGCAATGGCCCAAGCTGGGCGAGGAGGACGTGACGAGGTCCATAAACCCGTCGTAGTCAATTTCACCGGCCGCATAGCGTTCGCGCGCCTCCCACACGACCGTGCCCGATCCGGCCAGACGCCCTTGAAAGTGCCCATCGAGCATGGGGCCGCCCGAAAGCACGATTGCGGGCAGGTTGAGGGTGCAGGCGGCCATGATGCACGCAGGCGTGGTTTTATCGCACCCGGTGGTGAGCACCACGCCGTCAATGGGATAGCCGTGTAGGATTTCGACCAAGCCCAAGTACGCGAGGTTGCGGTCGAGCGCGGCCGTGGGCCGTTTGCCCTGCTCGGCAATGGGATGAACCGGAAATTCAAAGGGGATGCCCCCGTTGTCCCGAATCCCGGCTTTGACCCGGTCCGCCAATTCGACGTGGATGCGATTACAAGGCGTGAGGTCCCCGCCTGTTTGCGCGATGCCGATGACGGGTTTGCCCGATTGGAGCTCTTCGCGCGTCCAGCCGTAGTTCATGTAGCGTTCCACATACACCGCGGTCATGCCCATGTTGTGCGGGTTGTCGAACCACTCCTGACTCCGCAAGTGTCCTTTGACTTCGGAATAATCCCTCTGCATGGATGCTCCTTTGATTTGTCCCATTCGCGCTGTTCAGATGTTCGAGATGCGATCTCCGATCAAATACTCAATCCCAAAAATTTTGGCGGCGTGCTGTTTGCGACAATTTTCATGGTGCGAGGTCACCTCGTTATTTTTGGCGGATGCGCTCCTACCCTGTGGAGAATCCGCCTCAAATTTATCAAGGTCGTGCGATTCATTTTTAAGGCTCTGACTGTGGCACGTCCGGTTTGCGTTCGTCCGACGATGTACATAAAATCCGCACGCCATTGGAAATGCCGTTTCCACTGTTGGCGGCGCGGGTGAAACAGTGGCACGCGGCGTCCGGTTTTCGGATCGATTGCGTGGGTTTGTGTGTATTTATTGCCATTGCAAGATGGACACGACCACGCCAGATTATCCAATGCCGTTTCACCGCCAGCGTTGCGAGGTTGAATATGTTCGCAGTGGAAAGGGGCACTTGTCAAATGATCGGGGCAAAGGCAGTATTCACAAAGTCCATTTGCACGCTCGCGCACCTGACGCCGCAAGCGGTCAGAAGTCACGGTGCGATCCTTTGAGGCCGAGTTCTGCCATCACGCCGCGCAGGGTCGTTCCGCGATGTTCGGCTAAGGCGCAGAGGGCTTCGACGCGCTTTACATTTCGCGCTTCCCACTCATGGTTCAACGATTGCAACTCTTGCAATTCCGCATCGGTCAGCGTCTCATCCTCACACTTGCGCCGCAACAACCAATAGCGATGTTGTTTTTGATCGGGCAAGCGCGAGTTCGCCTCGATCTCCGCCAATAACAGGTGCTCCTCATGGGTAGCTACATCGCGTTCCGCAAAGAGGGCGTCTAATTCGGTTCGCTCTTGTTTTGTCAGCGTGCCCTCGGCCGCACGGATGCACAGCGCGTCTAATCTGCCCTGTCGGGTCGCGTGCTCCATCATTTCGTTCTCCTTTCTTGGCTCCGCAAGTGCCCTTTGACTTCGGAATAATCCCTCTGCATGGATGCTCCTTTGGTTTGTCCCATCCGCGCTGTTCAGATGCTCGAGATGCGACAAAATTTTGGCGGCGTGCTGTTTGCGACAATTTTCATGATGTGGGTTCATCGAAAGCCCGCAACGCGCGATTGACTTCAGCCGCGAGGGTTGTTGTGGTGAGGCTGTCGTCAAAGGGGGAGATGCCTGCTTCGGCCATCAATCTCGTGAGTTCCCAACGGGAAATGTGAAGGCGTTTTGCGGCTCTGCCAGCACTGATGTCCCCTCGCCGGAGAAGTTCGAGCACGCATGCCACTTTCGCCTTTTCTCGCGTGGGTTTTAAGACCGCCGCTTCCTCGGCCTCGCGTTCCGCAAAGAGGGCGTCTAATTCGGTTCGCTCTTGTTTTGTCAGCGTGCCCTCGTCCGCGCGGATGCACAGCGCGTCTAATCTGCCCTGTCGGGTCGCGTGCTCCATCATTTCGGTCTCCCTCTGCATGGATGCTCCTTACGTTGTCGGCATGATTACCAATTTACTGGAAAGAGCGAGTTTTCTCGCGATGCGATCCCGCGTTCTCCTATCGGCTGGAAACGGCGTGATGTTGGCATGTCGCTCGTGGGGTTGCGTGGCTGGAATGACTTCGAGATTGTTTTCATAAACTCGATCTGCCGAGAAATCCGCCCTTGCTTTTAGGCTTCTGTCCCCTGTTTCGACGTATTTTCGCCCAATTGCCCACACCTCGCTGTCAGAGAGCGTTGAGATGCGATACACAGACAGTTCTACACTATTTGAAGGAGGAATGAATGCCTTAAATTTGACTGTCTTGTTCACAATGGAGAAATGGCTTTTGGAAAAAATAAAACGAGCGAGTTTCTCATCGGGCGGAACATTCATATCGAGCCTTTTTTTCATAAAAATTTCTCAATGTTGTCAAAAAACCTTGCAACAATGCGGTGTCTGATAATGTGCAAATTCCTTCAACTTCACGCTTGTCGCCAAAAAAAGCGCCATAAATGACATGATTGTCCCCGTATAAACTCATCGTAACGATGCCGTTCTCTGGTCGCCATTCCAACCCAATCCCTCCGTCTTCAGACCACATGATGTCGGGCATCGGAACATTGCGAGGCATTTGTTTCAACAAAGAAAGCGTCTCTTCGTATGCCGAATCGGGGATAGGATCAATTTCGTTATTCGCCCGATAGGCTTCCATAGCCTCTTGGCGAATCTCCTCCATTTGCCGTTGTGCATCGACAAAAAAGAAATGCCGATCAACGACTATAACCCCCTCACCCATCTCGAAAAGCCTGTACTCCTGAGTTTGCAACCCATTGTGAGGCATTTTTGGAGGCGCGGAGGGACTGATCGCGGTGTTCCTCCCCACTTGGGTTTGAAGCCACGGACTAAGCGCGTTCATGTTTTTCGCTCCCATATTTGTGTCTGGATGCCTTCCGTGAACATACGGACGAATTTTTCACAGATCCGATCATGCGCCCACTTAAACCACGCACGCATTGCCTGTTCCGCGTTCAGTGGAAAACCGCGCATGGTGAAATCGGTTTGCAACGTTTGCCTTTGGTCAGATACCCTAACCCTATTGTCTATGGTCAGGTACAATCGGCTGTGTAAATCCTCGATGGGAAATGATGCCTGCAACACCATCGATTCGGCGCCAGACCAAAATGAATCCGATGGTTGAGTATCCATAAACAGGTTGTAAATCTTCCCCAGGTCCTCGAAGTTATCCCAGCCTTCTCCCCGCATGAGTTGATCGATATAGGTCAACTCGTATTGCAACGGCGTTAGTGCGCCGACTTCCATGTTTTGGATGGTTTCGCCAAAGCGGTTATAGAACCCCACAAATTTTTCAAGAATAGCGGAGAATCCAGGATAGTTCGGCTCTGCCTCGGTTTTACGCCAGTTAAAAGTAAATCGGTCGCGTTGCACTTGTATGATTTGGTTGTCATCTTTGTGGATGAACCAAATTCGTGCGAGATTTGGGACATTGCCAATATGCAACTCGGGTTCTCCGCCTATCTTCGAAAAATGCTCCATCGTGGAAATAACCGGTGGCTGTTCGGCGATGTTCACAAACCCCTCCTTTTTGAGTTCCCGCCATATTTCGCCAAGATGTGGCGCGAGGAATCCTTCGAGAGGCTGAAAGAGAACACTCAATACGATCTCCTCTATGGGAGGGCGTGCGAAATTGAGTTTCTGGGGCCGGATTTCCATAGTGTGTCCCCTCATCCAAGTTTGAGATGCGTTGCCCAATCGAGACGTAGTGACGCCTGAGTTTAACCTGCGGTTTCACCAAATGCAACAATTAGACAATTCACAGGATGCGCGAAAAATACTTTGGTTTGTCGCTATGTGCAAGGAACAAATCGCACAACTCCTCGCGCTTTCTTTCGAGCGAAAAGCCGATGGTTGCTTTTCGCCTTTGCACATCGGGCTTGACATATCCGCGCATCTTTTGTTAATTACAACTCCTTGCAAAACCCCAAGTCCCCCTTTTGATCATGAAAAAAAATAGCGACTGCCTCGGGCGGTATCATCGCAAAATTGGGCGATTAGCTCAGTTGGTTAGAGTGCCGGTTTCACATACCGGAGGTCACTGGTTCAAATCCAGTATCGCCCACCATTTACCCTCCTCTTCTCAGCAGATCGAGAGGTTTGACGCGCAGTAAAACAGCCATAGAAAGGTGCACCTGTTCAGGGTCGCACCTTTTCTTTTTTTACAAGGAGACGCGCATGCGAGAGAGTTTGCACCATTTGCTGAAAATTCAGGAAATCGACAAAGAGATCAACGCGCTACACCAAGCGCAAGTCGATTATCCCCACGAAATCACCACCTTGAAAACCGAACTGGAAACCGCACGCGATCAACTCGACGCGCAACAGCAAAACCGCGAAGAACTCGAAAAAAATCGGCGCGCCCTCGAATTGGACCTCGGCGCGATTGAAGCCGATCTGAAAAAACACCAAGACCGGCTCTACGAGGTCAAAACGAACAAGGAATACGACGCGTTGCAAATCGAAATCGCGACCCTGCAAGATCGCAAGGACGACTGCGAAACCGCGATTTTGGACAGCATTGAACAGCTCGAGGAGATCGCGGCCCACCTCGGCGAAGACGAGAAGTACTATCGGGAAATCAAACAGGACCGCCAACAACGCATTGACGAGTTGACGGCTAGCCTCAATTCCACAGAGAAAAACGTGAGCGGGTGGGAAAAGAAGCGCGCCGCCCTCGAACCCCATGTGGATTCCCGACTCTTGGGCCTGTACAATCGCATCCGCACGGTCGTCAGGGGCGGGATCGCAGTGGTGCCAGTTCACAAGGGGGCCTGCGGCGGTTGTTACCGGCAGTTGTCGCCGCAGCGGTTGGTCGAAGTCAAGCGGGCTAACAGCATCTTGCGCTGCGACAATTGTGCGCGCATCTTGGCGTGGCGAGAAGGCGAGGGCGCGGGTTGAACGATCTCATCCTATTCATCGACGGGGCATCCAAGGGCAATCCCGGGCACGCGGGCATTGGGATTCGCATTGAACGAGATGGCGAACTCGTGACCGAGCACTGCGAGTACATCGGGCAGGCCACCAACAACGCGGCAGAATATCGCGCCTTGATCAAGGGCCTCGAACTCGCCGCGCAGTTGCGCGCCAATCGCGTGACCGTTTTTTCGGACAGCGAACTCGTGGTGCGCCAGATGAACGGGCACTACAAGGTCAAAAGCAACGCGCTGTTGCCCCTGTATCAAACCGCGCAAATGCAGAGCAAACCCTTTGACCTGTTCCAAATCAGACACGTGCGCCGAGACCAAAACGACAAAGCCGATCAGTTGGCAAATCGAGGCATAGACGGAAGGCAAAAAGCAACCACGGGGCAACGAGACGAATAGATGCACAAGCGGGCCGGATGGTCGCGTCCTTTTTGGGATGAGGAAAGTCCGAGCTCCACAGGGCAAAATGCTGGGTAATGCCCAGGCGGGGCGACCCGATGGAAAGTGCCACAGAGAACAGACCGCCAGCGGGCGCGGTGATTCGCGCAGCGGGCAAGGGTGAAACGGTGGGGTAAGAGCCCACCGCGCGACTCGGCGACGAGCGCGGCACGGTAAACCCCATTTGGAGCAAGGCCGAATAGGAGCGGAGAGGCGGCCCGTCTCGCTATCACGCTCGGGTAGGCTGCACGAGGCGTCTGGCAACAGGCGTCCCAGATAAATGACCATCCGTTTGGCAACCGCCAAACGACAGAACTCGGCTTATAGGCCCGCTTGTTTCAGTATGGCGGATTCCCATGGGGGATCCGCCATTTTATCAGTGGAGAGGTACATGTCCTTTTTGACAAAATACGAGAACGCAGTGCAGCGCAACAACAGCTTTGTGTGCGTGGGCCTCGACCCGGACATGACCAAGTTGCCCGCCCGCTTCTTGGGAACGCCCAATCCCATGCGCGATTTTCTCACGGAAATCGTCGCAGCCACGCGGGACATCGCCTGCGCGTACAAACCCAATTTTGCATTTTTTGGGGCGCAGGGCATCGCCGGATGGGAAGCCCTACAAGGCGCGCTTGACGCCATTCCCCAAGACCTGCCCATCGTGCTCGATTTCAAGGCGGGCGACATTGGCAACACCGCCGAACACTATGCTACGATGGCCTATCGACAACTCGGCGTGGATGCCGTGACCGTCAATCCGCTGATGGGCACAGATGCTATCGCCCCGTTTTTGGCCTATCGAAATGGCTGCGCCTTTCTCTTGTGCCTCACGTCCAATCCCGGCTCCGCGGATATTTTGCGCCTCGACACGGACCGGGGCGCGCTGTACGAGGTGCTCGCACAAAAAGCCGTCGTCTGGTCGCAAACCGGCCCGTGCGGCCTAGTTGTGGGCGCGACACATCCCGACGATTTGAAAACCATTCGCACCATCGCGCCCGACCTGCCCATCCTGTTGCCCGGCATCGGGGCGCAAGGCGGACAGACTAGCGCGGTGGTCCAAAACGGCCTGAACAGCAATGGCAACGGCATTCTCGTCAACGCGTCGCGCAGCATCCTCTACGCCTCGCCCGGCCCGGACTTCGCACGGGCCGCCCGCCAAGCCGCAGAAACCCTGCGTCAAATGCTGAACAGCGAAAGGCAAAACGCACATGGCGAGGCAGGGTGAGGTAGGGCACGCACGGGTGGAGGGGTGGAAGAAGCGGGGAGAGGCAAGAGGCAAGAGGTAAGAGGTAAGAGGTAAGAGGTAAGAGGTAAGAGGTAAGAGGCCCGCTTCGCCTAAGAATACAGATGAAAGGCAAAACGCACGCGGCGGGGCAGGGTGAGATGGGGCACGCACTTGGGCGGCGGTGCGGAAGCGGAGATGGGGGTTAGCCACGGGTGGATAAGACGTGAGGATACAAGACGGGGAAGCCCTGTGAACATCCCAACACTATTGAGAGACCATGAGAATGCGTTCTAGCCCGACATCCCGATTTGGCCTCGCCATCGCTTGCCTGCCGTGGCTGATATTGCTCGGCTGTCTGACCTATGTCACATGGTTTCTGACGGACGATGCGTTTATCAGCTTCCGCTACGTCCGCAACCTGCTAGAAGGGCACGGCTTGGTGTTCAATCCCGGCGAGCGCGTTGAGGGCTACTCCAACTTCCTGTGGGTGCTGGAATTGGCGGCGATCTGGGGCCTGTTCGGCCTGCGTCCCGAGCATGTGGCACCGTGGCTGTCGGTGGCCTGCACGGTGGGCACACTCGCCGCGATGCTGTGGTGGGTATCTCGCTTGCCCGAACTGCGCTATCGGGGATTGGTGGCGTGGATGGCGTTGGGGTTGGTGTGCAGCAGTGTGACTTTTGCAACATGGACATCAGGTGGTGGATTGGAGACGCGACAGTTCACGCTCTTCGTCGTCTCGTCCGTCGTGTGTCTGAGCCTGTACGGAGATAGCCTCCGGGGTTTGTTGGGGACATCGTTGTTCTTATCCGCTGCTGCCTTGACGCGGCCCGAGGGACCTTTAATCGCGGCTTGCTGTTTTGGTTGGTTCGTCGTAGTGCGGATGGTTAAAAACAAACGGTTGCGAGTGGATTGGCGCGAATTGGCGTATTTGGTCGTGCCTTTCGTCGCGATAGTGGGGGCGCATTTTCTGTTCCGCTATGCGTACTATGGCGAGTGGTTGCCCAATACGTACTACGCCAAGTATGTGCGCTCGTGGTACGACATGGGCCTGCGCTATCTGTGGATGGCGGCGTTGGAGACCGGGCTGTATCTGCTATTGCCGTTGGTAGTACTGTCTTTGATCAGAGGATGGCGAGCACGCCATAGCCTGACTTACATCCTGCCGTTGCTTTGCATCATTTCTCACATGGCGTACATCGCCCGGATTGGCGGGGATCATTTTGGGTATCGCCCGTTGGATTTCTATTGGCCCCTGTTGGCGGTGCCCGCGGCAGAGGGCCTCGTTCATCTCGGCCTGTGGTCGTCCGCCCTTGCCCGGAGGTATGCCAGTTCGCGTCACTACAAGCATGTCCCGCCCCCAAGGTTATACATAATTTTCACAATCGTTGTCTTTCTCCCCATGTTATTCTATGCCAGTGCTATGCAAATTGCTCTCATGGTTGATGGCATCAGGAATCCAAGCATATCAGTGAAGCTCAATGAGGAGAACTCGGGCTGGCTACTGGCCGCGCCCGGGATGGCGATGCTATCTACAACCTCCAACGACCTACGAACAAAGCTCTTTAGGCAAAAGGTCGGTGTGAGATTTCCTAGTCACCGCGCAAGTACCAATAGGCTTCTGCGGTATTGGCAACCCTATCGAAATATGAAGCGCGGGGTTATTCCCGATGATGTGGTGCTGGTCACAAGGGGGGCAGGCATCCGGCCCTATTACCTGCCCACTGTGAAATTCATTGACTGGCGCGGCTTGGTTGACAAGACCATAGCGCGCGCTCCCGTGACGGTCCCTAACAGCGAACGCCAGATAGCGCATGACCGCGAGCCACCATTAGGATATCTCGAACAACGAGGCGTCAACTTCGAGATCTACCCGGCCACAAACAGCGCGGCAGGTGCCCTCTACTATGCCCCCCATGCTGTCCTAGTTGGCCCTAACCTGTGGATGCCCTTCAAAGCGGATCCGCAGTGGGCACAAGCGCGTTTCGCGGCACTCGGCTTGCGCTCGCGGACCGACTCCGACGATTTAAGGCCCCTAATTGAGGCACTGGTCCGAGGTAGAGAGCCGGTCATCCGCTCGGTTTATGACGTTTATTTGGTCAACAACGAACTCGTCTATATGCAGTCTCCGTGCAAAAAAATGATTGACAAGCCATTTTTTTTGCACGTATTCCCGGTTGCGTTGTTCGACCTGCCCGATGGTCGCCAACTATACGGCTATGACAATCTGGACTTTCGACTCGACGTTCTTGAAAGAGAAGCATGTATGGCGATACGCCGCCTGCCGGACTACGACATTGCAAAAATCCGTACCGGGCAGCACCATTACCACCATGGAGAATATTCACATTTTTGGAGTGAGAGTTTTGAGGTCAAAACGAGCAACCACCGATGAACACGGGCATGTCCCGGCGGGTATAAACAAGGATAAAAGGAGCGGCAATTTACGGATTATTCCACATCCATGATCTCCGGGTCCAGTTGATACCAAAACACCTCGCCGCGTTTGATGAGGTCGTGGATGCGATCATCGCGGCGCAAACCGACGACAGCGGCATGGGCGGGTTTGCCGGTGAACCGGGTCAGGAACTCGGCGTTGCGAAGGGCGCGCGTGGTGTCCCGCCCATTGACCGTAAAGGAGATTTCCACGGCAATATAGCAGGTTTCGCCATCTTGGTCCGTGGCTTCCATAATCAGGTCTGCATGGCGGAAACTCCGCAACACGTTTTTGGGAATATCCACTGTGTCGGCGCGGTCAATCAGCACCCAAAGATCGTCTTGACTGAGATTTTTCGTCCGATAAAAATTCATTTCTCTGGCAATGGAAGAGGCATCCCTAATCGCGGCACTTCTGGCGTGGGCACCTTTGAGCATGCCGACGTCATCTTGGAGAGACTGCACTTGGGATTCGAGTTTGTCAAATCTCTTTTCGAGTTCGTCAAATCTCTTTTCGAGCTTGTCAAATCTCTTTTCGAGTTCGTCAAATCTCTTTTCGAGCTTGTCAAATCTCCTTTCGAGCTTGTCAAATCTCTTTTCGAGCTTGTCAAATCTCCCTTCGAGTTTGTCGTGTTTCCCTTCGAGTTTGTCAAATCTCCCTTCGAGCTTGTCAAACCGCTCATTCGTCACCTTGACGAACTCGGCAAATTTTTCGGGCAGTTCGATCAGTTCGCGCGTGAGTAGCCGGACGCGCAGGGCCTCGACCCACTTGGGATTTTCATCCAGTAGGCGAATTAGGTCTTCCATCGTGTTGATAACAGCCATCGGTTTCCTCCTTTGAAGTGGTGAATGTGCAGTTGGCAATGACATGAAATAATACCCAAATTCGATGCAAATATCAACCCCATATTTTCAAATATGTACGCAAAAGCCCTCCTCCCGATCTGGGGAGAAGGGCATTGTTATTGGACAAAACAGCGTGCCACTCAATTTTTCAACACCGCGAGGATGCGTTGGCCTGCGAGTGCGGAATCGGAAAAGGTGATGCGGAGTTGCCCGTCTCGTCCCTCTTGGAGTTCGTATTCCTTGCCTTTGCCGAGTTTGCCGTGGCGGTCACACAGGGCCGCGAGTTCGCCCTGCACCCTAAAGGGTTCCCCAATGCCGACTTTGATGACGTCGCTGTTGTCGAGGTCCGGGAAATTTGTCATTTTGTAATTTTTGCGAACGAATCGCCGAGACGTATCGAGATACCCCTGTTGTTTTAAGCTGTCTTCTATGCCCACATAGACGAGCACTGACCGGAGGGTTTCGCGCAAGGCGCGGTTTTTTTCGCGCAAGGCGCGGTTTTCCTCGTGGGCTTTTTGGAGTGAGACGGTCATTCGGGTGAGGCGAATGGCTTGTTCGGAAAGCGTGCTTTGCAAGCTGTCCAAGGATGTTTTGAGCTGTTCGACTTGCGTGGCTGCGTCGGCTTTGACCCGCGTGATTTCAGCGCGCAACTCGTCGACCATCGTGCGTTGTTCTTTGTACAAACGCTGGTACTCCTTGCTCTCGTTGGTCACGCGACGCAACGTGGTCAGCAACATTTTATTGTCCGTGCGCGCACTGTCCATTTGTGCGCGCACAGTGTCGATGCGGGCGTTGAGGGATTCGACCACGAGATTCAGGGAATCGGCCTGCGCTGAATAGCGTTCGGCATCGGCCTCGAGTTGCTGGACATAGAGATTTTTCTGCACGATTTCCTCTTCGCTCGGCAACAATGCGATGTACAAAAGCAGGCCCAAGATGACGGCCGCGCCGCCGATCACCGCGATGATTTGCTTGTTGTTCTTCACGGGTACCTCCAAAAGTTAAAATAAAAAATACGGACTGTTGTTGCGAAAGGGCAAGGCATTGCCATCGATTTCATCTGCGCGCATCTGCGTCTATCCGCGGTTGCCCGTCGCCTCCAAAGCCCCCACCCAACGCGAGGTGGAGGTCGATGCGCGCGTTGAGGCGTTGCCTGCGAACCGCGAGCAGTTGGCTTTCGGTTTGATAGGCCGTGCTGCGCGTTTGCAACATGGTCAACAGGTCTGAAAGCCCTCGGTAATACCTGTCTTCTGCCAGCCGACGGGCCTCCCGCGCTTGTTCGGCGGCGGTCGTCAACGCGGCCTCGCGTTTTGCCAAATACGCTTCTGCCGAGAGCGCGTTTTCAACTTCGCGGTATGCTTGCAAAACCGCTTGGGCAAATAGCGCGGCGGCCTCGTGTTCTCGGGCGCGGGTCAGGTCGATATTGCCCTTTACGCGCCCGCCTTGAAACAGGGGTTGCGTGAGGTTGCCGATCAAGGACCACACGCCGAAATCCCCGTTGAGCAACTCGCCCAATGCGTCTGTGCTGCTGCCGCCCGAAGCGGTTAAACTGATGCGCGGATAACGCGCGCGTCTGGCGGCTTTGCGATTGGCCTGAGACGCGGCAAATCGGCGTTCTGCGGCGATGAGGTCCGGGCGTCTGCCGATGAGATCCGCCGGCAGGCCCGCGGGAACCGGATGCGGCACGGGGGGAAGGTCGTCCGCAATGGCGAATGTGCCGGCCGGGTACTGACCGAGGAGCACTTCGAGTTGGCGGATGGAGAGGTCGAAGAGTTGTTCGCGCTGGTGCAACCGGTCTTGCGAGGACGCGAGGTCCGATTGGCTTTGGCGCGCATCGAGCGAGGGCCGCACCCCGCGTTCATAGCGCGCACGCACTTGTTCGTGGCTGATGCGGTTGTCTTCGTACGTGGCCCGTGCGAGTTCTCGCTGGCGTTTGGCTTCAATGGCGGCAAACCACGCCTTGGCGGTTTGGGCGGCCAGCGACATGCGCGCGCCCCGATACGTGGCTCGCGTCGCCTGATAATTCGCCAACGCAACCGCAACACCCGCGCCGAGCCGGCCCCAAAGGTCAATTTCCCATGTGGCATTGACGGAGACCCCATAAGTCGTGCTCGTGTTCGAGGGGACCTCGCCTTCTGCTTGGCCGGGAATGGGGAATCCGATGAAATTCTGCTTGCGTTCCGCGCGTGACAAACTCGCGTTGAGTTGCGGAAACAAAGGCGCGCCGGCCATTTTCGCCTGTGCGCGTGCAGCATTGAGGCGCGCGGCAGCAGCGTGCAAATCCCGGTTGTACACCAGTGCCTGCGCGACCACGATGTGGAGCCGGCTGTCGTCAAATGTGGCCCACCAAAGCGTGTCCGCAGGCGTTGCGGCGTCCGCCTTTGTTTGCCAATTTTGGGGAGACGGGATCGGCGATTGCTGAACGTGCGGCGCCGAAGCACATCCGACCATCATTGCAAAGAACACCCAAAACCCGAAGCGCGCGTTGCCCCCTGTTGCATATCTCGCCATATAGCCTTTCCTTTTGGAGCCACAAAAGTGAGCCACAAAAAACACAGAATGGATTTTGAACCCTTTTGTGTTTCTGTGTCTCTTGTGGCAATTCTTCGTCTTGCGCCCTGCTCTATTCATGAGCCACAAAAAGCACAGAAGGTACAGAATGAACGGGTTTTGCCCCTTTTTGTGTTTCTGTGCCTTTTGTGGCTATTGTTTTACCGCTCGAGCAACTCGATCTCGTACCCATCCGGGTCATCCACAAAAGCCATTTTGCGCCCCGTGGGGAAGGTCTCGCGCCAATCGCCGGGCCAAATTTCGAGGCCCTTCTTTTCGAGCTCATCGCAAAAGGCGATCAGATCGGGCACGCCGATAGCAAAGTGCATCAAATCTTCGGGCACGTTCAACTCGTAGTCATCCGAGTAGGTCAGTTCCAGGGTGTGGGCATTGCCCGGCAATTCCAAGTGGCAGATCTGGTTGCCAGCCGGCGATTTATCCGACCGGCTCTTCAACACAAACCCAAAGTGATCGCAGTAGTACTGGATCGACCTGTCCAAATCGCTCACGCGGATGCGCGTATGGAGAAACACAGCCATAACAAACTCCTTTCGGAAGAAAAACAAAAAAACAGGTCGCGCAAAGCGGAACCTGCATCAAAAAAGAAAATGGGATGAACGCTAAACGACGAGATGCGGCGACGGTGACTTGGCTTTTTTCATGGGGTCGATGCCCAAGGCGTGTTGCATCCGTCGGATGGCGCGGCGGTAGTGGCTTTGCACCGCGCTTTTTGAAATTTCCAAGAGCAACGCGATCTCCGCAAAGGTTTTGCCCTGCGACCGCAACAACAAGACCTCGTACTTGCGCCCGGTCATCACGGTCTCGATCACGTCCTTGACCTGCGCCAAGCGCACGGGATCGGCCTCGCCGGGCATCAGGTGGCGAATGTGACACGGCGCGCCCTGTTCCTGCAAATCGTCGGAAAGGCGGGCTAGATCTTCCGGCGCGAAACAAACTTCCCGCACCGTGTTGTAATGTAGTTTTTCGCGTTTCATCGCGTCTGGTATCGCATTCATTTTGAGGATGTTTCGACCTTGTTGCGCGTCTGATTAGGCCGCCGTAATTTAGCGGTTTCAACCCGACATGGCAAGGGAAAATCCCCATTGCCGCGCAGGGGTTACTCAAACCTCTTGACGAAAAATAATTTATGCGTAACGTAGAGAGATAAACCCATCCCGACTCGCCAACCTCGCGTGGAGATACCATGATCGAACTCGCCATCGTCGTCGCGGCTGTGATTTTGACCTCGGCCATGTGTTCCCTGTTTGAAGCCGTGCTCTATTCCGTGCCCATCAGCCACATCGAAACCCTGGCGCGGGAAGGCAAAATATCCGGGCGCATCTTGCGGCAGTTGCGCCAAACCGTCGATCGCCCCATTTCGGCGATTTTGTCCTTGAACACCATTTCCAACACGGGTGGCGTGAGTCTGGCAGGGTTCCTCTTTGCAACGGCTGTGATGGGGGAAGAAACGCGCGAGGACTCGGCTGCGGGCATCGTCTTTTCTATCGCCATGACCTTTGCCATCTTGTTCTTGTCCGAACTCTTGCCCAAAACCATCGGCGTGGTCTATGCCCGTCCCCTGTCCAGCATCATCGCCCGGCCGCTGCAAGTCTTGGTCTGGATCTTCGCGCCGTTTATCTTTTTGTCGCGCCTGGTTACGCGCACGGTTGCCAAAGACCAAAAAGAACAGGATATTTCCGACGAAGAGCTCATCTCTCTCGCGCGCTTGGGCAGGCGCAGCGGCGCGTTAGACCCAACCGAAGCGCGTGTGATCCAAAACATCCTATCCCTCAAATCCAAAACCGCAGGGGAGGTGATGACGCCCCGAACCGTCGTCTTTTCCCTCAAGGACGACCTCGCAGTCGAAGAAGCCCGCAACCGCCGCGGGATATGGGCGTACAGCCGCATCCCGGTGTACGAAAAGGATTTTGAAGACATTGTCGGCATCGTGTTGCGCCGCGACATTTTGGTCGCGCTCACAGACGACCGGGGCACCGCCAAGTTGTCCGACCTCATGCGCCCCGTGCATTTCGTCGCCGAATCCCACACCCTCGACCGCATCTTGCACATCTTCTTGGAACAACGCCAACACCTCTTTGTCGTAATCGACGAATATGGAGGCATGGCAGGCGTGCTGGCGCTCGAAGACATTCTCGAAGAAATCCTCGGCTCTGAAATCGTAGATGAATCCGACCGGGTCGATGACCTCCGCGAACTCGCCCGCCGCCGCCGACAGCAGACATTGGAAGGATAGGGAGAGTGGTTAGCGGATGCCCCATCCCCCGCCCAACTTCCCTTCGGTAAGACGGGAGAGGGGACTGACTACTGACTACTGACTACTGACTACTGACTACTGACTACTGACTACTGACTACTGACTACTGACTACTGACTACTGACTACTGACTACTGACTACTGCATCTTACGTCTCACTTGTGGGACGCTCGCTTTCTTCCCTCTTGCATCTCCCCTCTCAACTTCCCTATATTGTAGCCGTTTGCGGGTGGGATTCGCCTGCCCGCGGTTTTCGACTGTTTTTCTATGGAGAATTTCATGAACGACCAGTTGCCACTCGACCAGATCAGAGTCGATCAAGCCAACCTCTATCGAGAGGAATCCATCACGGATTTGCGCGTCGCCACGATTCGGCGGCTCATCCCGATCAATGCCGATGGCACGGATGACCTCAGCCGTCCCGTGCAATACATCGGCTCCACGCAGATCATTTCCCAACTGGGGCCTTTGCCGATTTCCACGCCTATCGAAGCGTCTTCTCTGCGGGAGGCTTTGGAGAAGTTCCCCCAAGCAGTGCAAGAGGCGGTTGACCAGATGGTTGAAGAGGCCAAAGAATACCGCCGACAAGAATCTTCGCGCATCGTCGTCCCCGGCGCAATGCCCGGGGGAGTGCCCGGGCAAGGCGGAATCCCAGGTGGCGGTAGCCCACCGGGCGGAATCATCTCGAGTTGATCCGCTAATTTGTTGCGGACACGAAGGTCGCATCTCGCGGTTGGCACGGATCGAGGCTGACCAGCGCGACATGAGCGCGATGAACGAGCGGCTTCATCGTCTCGATGGGTTGGGGTTGTGATCACCATCGGCTCGTTGACCAAATGAAAGGCGCGTCTAAGGCGCGAAAGGAGGAAAGCAGTGACCAGACAGGAACGCCGCCGCATGGAACGATCCAGCAAAAAGACGCGGGAAAAAATCAAACGCAACCCAGCGAAAGCGCGGCAACTCATGAAGCGCACCCAAACCCTGATCGCAGAAGCCAGAGAACGAGCGCGAAGCGAAGGCCGCACATTGACGGAAGAGGAAAGAGAGAAGCACCGCGAATTGATGAAGAACGCCCAAGAACTGATCACAATGGCCGAAGAATCCGCCGCAGAAGTGGCGGAATACGAGCGCGGGGAGAGATCATACTGAACGCGGTGTAGGCCCAAAACGAATGGAGACAGTGATAATGGGTAAGGCGAAGTCAGCGGCTAGGGTGGCGTTCAAAGATAACTGGACATTTGTGGATTTATTCGCCGGCATCGGCGGCATGAGGCTTCCGTTTGAAGCCTTGGGCGGCGCGTGCGTGTTCAGTTCCGAGTGGGACAAATCCGCCCGACAGACCTATTATCACAATTTTGACGAACAGCCGGCCGGCGACATTACAAAAATCGCCGCTGCCGAAATTCCAGACCACGATGTTTTGCTGGCCGGCTTCCCGTGCCAACCGTTTAGCATTATCGGCAACAAACGGGGATTTGCAGACACGCGGGGCACGCTGTTTTTTGAGATAGAACGCATCTTGCGCGCCAAACAACCACAGGCGTTTTTGCTCGAAAACGTGAAGCAGTTGGCGAGCCACGACAAGGGCAGGACGTTTTCGACCATCTGTGACCGCCTGCAAAAACTGGGCTATGCGATCTACCACCAAATTTTGAACGCGCTCGATTTTGGATTGCCTCAAAAGCGAGAGCGAATTTTTATCGTCGGATTCCGCGATCCCATCGCCTTTGCGTTTCCAATGGGAAACGGGTCGTACAAGCCCTTGTCGGAAATTCTGGAGCCGGATGACGAGATCGATGCCCGTTTTTTCGCGTCTGCGAGAATCCAAAAGTCCCGTCTTGAAAAGTGCAAGGTCGCGCCGTTTTACCCCTCTATCTGGCACGAAAACAAAGGCGGCAACGTCTCTATCCTACCGTTCTCATGCGCGTTGCGCGCTGGCGCGTCATACAACTACCTCTTGGTCAATGGCATTCGCCGCCCCTCGGCGCGAGAACTCTTGCGCTTGCAGGGATTTCCCGAAGACTTCAAGATCGTGGTCAACATCACACAACTGCGGAAACAAACGGGCAACAGCGTCGCCATTCCCGTCGTCCGCGCCATAGCCGAGAACATGCGGGAAGCCTTGCAACAACGAAAACGGCCTACTTTCAAAAGCTCTTGAGGTCAGAAAATAAAAAGGAGAACGATATGATTGAGAAAACCATTGATGTTGTGACTTCTGATGGCGTGATGCCGGCGTATGTGTTTCATCCAGAAGGCGAAGGGCCGCATCCCGTTGTGATTTTCTACTTCGATATTTTTGGCGTTCGCGACGAAATCAAAACCATGTGCCGTCGCTTGTGCCGTGCGGGGTATTACGCGGTTCTCCCATCGCTGTTTTACCGCATGGGCAATCCGTCTTATGACCCTGCGAAATTCATGCGCGGCGATCTCGGCCTGGACAAAACGGATCCGTTGCATCCGATGAACCTCAATGCCAGCACGACCAACGCGCTGGTCATTCAAGACACGGGGGCTTTGCTACAACATCTCGACAGAAACGAACCCCAAGCCGATGCCCACCGGGTCGGTTCTATCGGCACATGCATGGGCGGGCGGCACGCGCTTTTTGCCGCCGCGATATATCCCAATCGCGTTTTGGCTTTTGCCTCCATTCACGGGGGCAAACTCGTCACCGATGCCCTAGACTCGCCGCATCTCGCCATTCCCACACTCAGGGCAGAGGGGTACTTTGGCTGGGCAGACCGAGACGCCGGCGCGACCAAAGAACACTTGCACCTCTACAAAACCGAACTGACCCGCTACGAGGTGCCGCATCGCATCGATTTTATGCGCGGCGCACTGCACGGCTATTTCTTCCCGGAACGCACAACGCATTACCACAAAGACGCCGCCGAGAAATCGTGGGTTGCGGTGCTCGACCTATTCGCCCGCGCCCTCAAAATGCCCTAAGAGGCCGTTTTAAGACCTCTGACAACCCATAAATAAACGCCAAGATAGCGAGCGGCGAGTTCCCAACTTTTGAGGTTGCCAAGATGAAAATTGTAAAAATCAAAATATCGAATTATAGAAATTTTGACGACCTGTCGGTTCGCTTGAACGATTTCAACTTGTTGGTCGGCGCCAATGCTTCGGGAAAATCCAACTTTGTTCAAGCCTTCCAATTTCTGCGAGATATCGTCAATCATGGCTTGGAAGATGCCATCTCGCGTCAGGGCGGGGTAGAGTATTTGCGAAACATCAAGAGCGCGGAGTTTCGCCCCCTTTTGTTTCA
Source organism: Candidatus Latescibacterota bacterium (assembly GCA_965204745.1). GTDB lineage: Bacteria > Latescibacterota > UBA2968 > UBA2968 > UBA2968 > VXRD01. The sequence goes on along the minus strand of OZ242010.1, from coordinate 3,761,241 downwards.
TGTGGTTATGCGAGGTGATACGAAGTGGTGGTTGTCACCCTTTGACCACGACAAATTTAATGTCACAATCCATGAGATAAATTATGAATTTTCTTTGAAATTTGAAAAAAAAGGATATGAATACGCGGTTGATCGAAACAGAATGACGTTGACCTATTCCAGAGAAGACCCTGCCGAAAAATTTAGCGTCTCGTTTTTCAACCGCGATGGCAATCTCGGGATAGAATCGACGAATCCCGACGTAGAATCGGCATTATCTTTTAAGGGTGTGCCAATTTTCCGAGAACAACCCGGGGGCGAGGAAAAGACGCTTTTGATAGAATCTCCTCTCGTTGGTCTGTACGTACAACCCGCTTTGGATTGGTTAAGCAACATCGGTATCTATGACTTTGATCCTAAATTGCCCAAGCGAGCCACGCCTATAAGTGGCCCGTCAGAATTGACGATAGACGGTAGCAATTTGGCTATCGTTTTGAACAAGGTCCTAAGCGATGAAGAATCCAAGCGCGGGTTCCTCAATTTGTCTCAGGATCTCTTGCCGTTCCTAAGCGGCGTAGATGTGGAAAAGGTCGCCGATAAGTCTATATTTTTTAAGCTAAAAGAAAAATACGCTGAAAAGGCGGATCTGCCCGCCTTTCTGATTTCTGACGGTACCATCAACATGATAGCGTTAATCATCGCGCTTTACTTTCAGGAGAAACGACTGTCCATCATAGAAGAACCCGAACGGAACATCCATCCGCACTTAATTTCAAAGGTGATGACCATGTTTCGGGAAGCATCCAAGAAAAAGCAGATCATCGCAACAACGCATAATCCAGAAATGGTTAAGCAAGCAGATTTGGAGCACATTTTGTTGGTGAAAAGAGATGGGCGAGGATTTTCCAAGATCACAAAGCCAGCCGACAGTGAGCAAATCAGAATTTTCTTGGAAAACGAAATGGGCCTTGACGATTTACTGGTACAGAACTTGTTGGAGGTATAGATTGGCGTATCGAAGGCTCTTTATTTTTTTGGAAGGCGACGATGATGAGCGGTTTTTTGATCGCGTCATCAAACCCATGTACGAACAGATTTACGATCATGTTCATCTTTGGAAGTACGCCCAGGCAAAAAAACAAAAGGTGAATGGTTTTCTGCGAAGTATCAATGCCATGCAGGCTGAATACCTTTTTGTTTCTGATATGGACGAGTCCCCATGTGTCACCGATAAGAAAGCGCGGATTGCATCCAAGTTTGAGAAGTTATCCGAGGATCGCATTTTGATCGTGTGCAGGGAAATTGAAAGTTGGTATCTCGCTGGCCTCAATGATGAAGGTTGCAGTCAAATCGGAATACCGCCGAGTTACGACACAGACAGCATGTCAAAAGAACGATTTGACGGTATGGTGCCCAAAAAATTCGTTTCAAGAATTGATTTTATGCAAGAGATCATGAAGGTATTTGATCAAAACACAGCGTTGACTCAGAACACCTCTTTTGGGTACTTTATGCGGAAATGCGAAAGAGAAACGCGATAACTTAGACGCAAAAATCCCGATGGCCTATATACTGATGCAAGCACAACGCAAGTAATCCAACTCAAGCGAAGTAGCCGATACGAATATCACGTCATCCAGCACAGAAACAGATTGTTTGGCGTGGACTGACGATTTTTAATTCTTAAAAGGAGGAATTATGAACAAGTCTATCGGGGTGGGAATCCGCCATCTCGGAATAGGTTTGGCTGCGATAGCCACCACTCGGATTATATTTCATACGGTCTGGAGCGATACTATCGCACTGTCTGCTGCGGCAGGCGTCATGGTTGCGATGCTGATGCTTGCAACGCGAAAGGCTTATGACCTCGGCAAAGAGGATGGCGTAGCCGAAGCGCAGAACCGCGTGACCGAGGAATCGGACAGAGAGGCTTAGACGACGAAACGGCCACCTGCTTTGTGGGTGGCCGTTTTGCGTTGGTGCTTCAGGTGAAGCGAAGGAGGCTTACGGGATCTTGAGATAAATCCGTTCCGCGTTTTTGTAAAAGAGGTTTTCTCGATCCGCCGCGTCTGCCTGGGCGACGATTTCGCGCGATATAAATACCCATGTTTTGAGATCGGAGCGCGTGTTGCAAACCGGCCAGTCGCTGCCCCATACCACGCGATGCCAGCCAAAACTTTCGATGCAATGTTCGACATAAGGGCGAACCGCTGCGAGGGTGGCATTGCCCGGCGCACAATAGGCCAGCACGCCAGAGATTTTGCACGCGACATTGGGAAGCGCGGCCAGTTGCGCGATCTCGTCGCGCCAGGGATCCAGCGCGTCGTTTGCAATATCCGGGCCCCCGCAGTGGTTGAGGACGAATTGGACATCGGGGCATTTTTTTGCCAAAGCGCGGGCAATGGGCAGTTGTCGGCCGAGGAAGCAGAGGTCAAAGCTGAGGTTGAATTTCTCGAGCGAGCGGATGTTCGCGGCAAAGTGATCCGATTGGGAGAGGGCGTCGGGCATGGTGTGCAAGATGCGGCGCAGGCCGACGAGTTTGGGATGCTGGATGGATTCGAGATAGGCTTCAAAGCCAACGGGGTTTTCGGGCCGGCAGTTGGCGATGATGCCTTCGATGATCGCACCGGGCTGGTCGGACAATTCGCAGACAAACCGGGTTTCGTCCCGCCAATGGGGATCATCGGGCGAGGCTTCCATGAAAATGGTGCGCGCAATCCCGCAACCCTCTGCGGCGGCCAAATAATCCTCGAGGTGGAACGCATTTCCCGCGAGCGGCTCGAGTCCATCCGTCCACGAATACGGGTAATTGCGCGGGTAGATCAGGTGTTGATGCGTGTCTAAAATGGGGATGGCCATGGGGTTCTCCTGCAACGAATTGGCGGAACGAGGGATAGTAGAAGTTCATCGGCGGGCAGATACGGAGCCACATCTCTGCGTCGCTACCGGGCGCACGGACAGGCACGGGGGCCTGGCCCTACGGATGATGGGGATGGCGTTCAGCGAACTCGAGAGCGTATGCGTCGCCTAGCCTGTCCCTACGGGGCGAAGGACTGATAGCACGATGGGGCCGAAATCTGCGTTCTTATGCGTTCTTATGGGGTTGCTTTTCAGGCAGTGGATTTTGCCGATGCGCTTCTTCCATCACGGCGATTTGCTTTCGCACTTGTGCGGGGGTGATGAGGAGTTGGCCGTCGTTTTTGAGCGCGTCATAGACGTTGTTGTAAAACCGTTCCGGGCCGCTTTCGAGCCCGGTCTTTTCTTCTGCGAGCGTCCACGTTTCCTCGACCCAGTCGAGTTCTTCGCGGGTATATTTTCTATCCACAGACCACGTCCACATCTCGTGCTTGGGCGCGCTTTCCGGATCAAAATAACGCCATGTCAACGCAGTCGCGCCGCCGGTTAGGCCGCCGTAGGTGCCGTCGACAGTGTACGTGTCGCGCTGCGGATAATGCAGGTAGTTGCTCACGACAATGTCGATTTGCGGGGCCTGCCGCGCCGGGTCGTACAGGGTTAGGGTGCAGTGGTCATCCGCGTCGCCTCCAAAGGGATTGTTGCAATCCATGCGGGCAAAGACGTGCGGGGTGCGGTCAAAGCCGAACAGGCAGAGGGCCTGATCGACCGCATGCGGCCCAGTGTTGAGCAAGCCGCCGCCCCAGTTTTCCTGACGGGTTTGCCAGTCCCAACGCCGCGCAAACCTGCCCCATGAGGATCGGATATAGACGATTTTGCCCAGCACGCCGGAGGTGATGACTTCCTGCATTTTGTCGAAAAAGGGTTGCAACCTGTTGTTTTGAAACGGGGCAAAAACGCGATGGTTGTCGTTGGCTGCGTGCGCGATGCGGTCGAATTGCGCCACGGTTTTGCAGGTGGGTTTTTCGCACACGACATGGCAACCGGCGTTGAGGGCCGCAATGCTGGCAACCGGATGCAAGGGCTGGGGCAGGGCATTGACAAAGAGATCGAACCCTCCGACCTTGATCATTTCCTCCCAGTCCCGATAGGCTTTGGCGCCGAATTGTTCGCGGGCATCGCGCCTCCGTTCGGGCAACTGATCCGAAACCGCTACGATTTTGAATTTGTCGGGCACTTGGCGCAACCAGTCGGCGTGAATATTATACCCACTGCGGCCCTGCCCCCCAATGGCAACGCGAATGATGTTGTCAGACATAGATTTCCTTTCTTCGGTTTGTGGATACAGGACGCGCTCCGTCGCCCAACTTCAGCGGGATCAGCGTCTCCAGCGTCTGCGTCTCATAATACGATTGTCCGCCAAAGTCGTCAACAGTGATACACTCCCCGCGTTGAAAGGTCGGGGCTTCTACACCCGAAAAAAAAGAAATCCGTTTGCTGAAGACAAGGTCAATGCGTATTATATGACGCCTTTATAGACAAATCCTTTGCAGAGGGAGAACAACCATGAATTTCAAAGGCAAGTTGGTCGGTGCGTCAGAGGTCGTCACAGTGCAGACAGAGGGCGCGCACATCGCGGGCATTCGCCGCGACGGTTCCGCAGACGCGCTGTGGGCAGGCATCATCCCAGATGGCTTTCACTTGCCCCCAGCCGTCTTGAAAAGTTTTTACCGCGCCAAAGGCAAAGACCGGATCTGCTTGGTCAGCGACGTGGCCTCTATCGCGGGCCTGCCGCCCGGCATCTACGGATCCGAAAGCGGGTTGGGCAAAAGCGAGTTGCACGCCAATGGCAAAATCTCACTGGCGGGCACGCCCTATCTGGCCGGCGCGGGCCTGTTGCTGGACAGCGGGATTCCCAATGCCGTGCATCACACAGACGCATCATTGGCAGACGCCATCGCCATGACCTCGATAAACCCGGCGCGCTTGTTGGGCATCGACGACCGCGTGGGGTCCATCGCAGTCGGCAAAGAGGCGAGCCTGTCCTTGTTCCGCTGGCGAGCAGGTCAGGCAAACTTGGACATCGTGGCAACTGTCGTGCGCGGGCAGGTCGTCTATCGAGCGTCATGAACACAGGAGAAACGCCATGTCACAAAAGAAGATCGTCGTCACCGGTGCAGCGGGCTATGTGGCGGGGTTGATGCTGCCCGCATTGCGCGCACAGTACGACCTGACCATGTTGGACGTCAAAACCACCACCCGCGATGGTGACGCCGTCGAAGGCGTGCAAATCGCGGACTTGGAAAATCCGGATCGGGATGCGTACCGCGCCCATTTTCAAGGGGCAGACGCCGTCGTCCACTGCGGGTTCAAGGGCACGGTGGACTGGCAACACACGGACTACTGGAAAGAATCCGACAACATTCGGATGTGCTACAATGTGTACCAAACCTGCATTGAAGAAGGCGTCAACCGCATCGTGGTGATGAGTTCCAACCACGCCTGCGACTTTTACGAGCGGCTGATCTGGTCCGACCAATTGGACTTTGCCACCACCGACATGTTGCCCCTGTCCGACAATTTTTACGGCTGGGCCAAATCCTCTTACGAACACCTCGCCTTCGTGTTTGCAACCGGCACCGCCACCGATGGCAAGCGGCTGGAAAGCGTCCACATCCGCATCGGCGCGCCCCGCGACACCGTCATGGAAGGGCAATCCGCCGACGACCTGAAACGCCTGCACCGCGAACTCGGCGCGTACTTGAGCGCGCGCGACCTCTCGCAACTCGTCATCAAAAGCCTCGAAACCGAGAACATCGAAGACGAAAACGGCATCCCATTTCAAATTTTTTTCGGCATCAGCGGAAACACACACCGATTCTGGAACATCGCCAACGCAAGACGCATCGTGGGCTACGCACCCGAAGACGACAGCCAACTCCGCTTTGCGAATGAGATTGCAGAAGTGATACAAAAGAGAGGGGAGAGGCAAGAGGTAAGAGGCAAGAGGGGAGAGGGGTGGTCTTCTCCCGTCTTGCCTCTCACCTCTCACCTTTTTGGGCGATGCCCCGTGCTACATCTTCACGCTTCCACATCCTTTGAATAACGCTCGTCTTGCACCTTGGCTTGGAGGCGGTGGAGTTCGTCTTTGAGTTCGCGCACGACCTCGGCGTATTCGGGATTGTCGTACACATCGTTGAGTTCATGGGGGTCTTTTTCGAGATCGAAAAGTTCCCATTCGGGTTCTTTGGTATCTTCGACAGACCCTTTTTGTTGCAGGCCATCAGCGTAGTAGTAGATGAGTTTGTACTCGTGGGTGCGAACGCCGTAATGGGCATAAACGCCGTGGTGTGACAAGTGCATCCAATAGCGATAATACATCGAGGTTTGCCAACCGTCGGGGGTTTCGCGGTTGAGCAAGGGACGGATGCTCGATCCCTGAAAGGTCTCGGGAATGTCGATCCCCGCGTAGTCGAGAAAGGTGGGGGCAAAATCGACATTGAGGATCATGTCGGGATTGACACCGCCGGGTTCGATCTCTTTGGGATAGCGAATGATGAACGGCATCCGCAGCGATTCCTCGTACATAAATCGCTTGTCGTACCAACCGTGGTCGCCCAGGAAAAAGCCTTGGTCAGACGTGTAAATGACGATGGTATTGTCGGCGAGGCCCTCCGCATCGAGATAGTCGAGCACGCGCCCCACATTGTCGTCAACAGACGCCACACAGCGCAGGTAGTCTTTGATATAACGCTGGTACTTCCATTTTTTGTCTTCTTCGGGCGTGAGGCCCTCAGGGGGCAATCCCTTGAGGTCTCTTTCGTTCATGTCGCGGTCAACGCGCATCTTGGCGGCTTTGGCCGCACTGGCGCGGTTGCTGTAATCGTCCCACAGGGTTTCGGGTTCGGGAATGTCCTCGTCTTCGTACAGGTGGGCGTGTTTCTCGTCTGGCTCCCAAGCCCGATGGGGTGCCTTGTGGTGATACATGAGCATGAACGGCCGGTTGGTGTCCCGCGCTTTGAGCCAGTCGAGGCTCAAGTCCGTGATGATGTCCGTGACATAGCCCTCATAGACCTTTTCCTCGCCCATTTCCATCATTTTGGGGTCGTGGTACAAGCCCTGCCCGGGCAACACATTCCAGTAGTCAAAGCCGGTGGGGTCGTGAATCCCACCGTGACCGAGATGCCACTTGCCGATCATGGCGGTTTGATAGCCCGCGCGTTGGAGCAGTTTGGGAAAGGTGAGTTGCCTGCCGTCGAGATGGGTCGCCAGCGTGGTGACGCCGTTGATGTGGTTGTACGTGCCGGTGAGGATGACCGCACGGCTGGGAGCACAAATCGAGTTGGTGCAAAAGCAGTTGTCAAAACGCATGCCCTCGTTTGCAATGCGGTCGAGGTTGGGCGTCTGGTTGATGCGGCTGTCGTAACAACTCATCGCATGCGATGCGTGGTCGTCAGACATGATGAAGAGGATGTTGGGACGATCCGTAGGCATAAAAAAACTCCTCGATAAAGGTGATCCGCGAAGGACGCGAAGTGCTTTAGGAACTCCATTTGTAAATGTTAGGTCTAAGATCCACGAAGGGCAAACGCCATACCGATACGATCACTTCGGCTAATCTGCGATTTGTCAACATAGCGCATGGCACTTGAGATAGCAAGCGCGACAAAATGGCGATGCACGGGTATTGACGCGATATGAATTTTGAAGGAGTGTGTGAATGGGCGGTCAAAAATTGAAGACGCTTTTCAGTTGGGTGCTCGTCGGGTTGTTTTTATTTGACAGCGAAAGTTTTGCGGGCGAGGCCCAGCGCGTGTGGACGGCTTTTCGGCAAGAAGACGGGCTGGCGCACAATGTGGTGACGACGGTTGTGCAAACGCCAGATGGGGCCATGTGGTTTGCCACCTTGGGCGGCGTGTCGCGCTATGACGGCCGCGTTTGGAAGACTTATGGCGTTGAAGATGGCCTGCCGGGAAACGCGGTTTTAGATCTGGTCGCCACGTCCGACAACGAGGTTTGGGCCGCATTGGGCCGCCGCCTCGACCGCCAACCCCAACAGGCACTCGCTCATTTTTCTCAAAACGAGTGGCGGGGCATCGATGGGCCAGAGTGGTTGGGGCAGGTGGGCGTGCGCCACATCTTGGCGCTGGGCAGAAATCGCGTCTGTTTTGTGACAGATGACGGCCGCCTGTTGCGCCTTACCGGCGCGAAATTGGATGTGGTGACACGCGACGGTCGCCCGATTCAAGGCGTGCAAAGCCTGATGGCCGACGCCAATGACAAGGTCTGGGTCGCGTATGGCGGACGCGGCGGGAATGCCTTGTTGGGCCCCGGTATGGGACCGGGCGACGCGGCGGGCCGAGGCAGGCGCGGCGGTTTTCGAGACGCGGATGGTCCAGGCGGTCGCAGGGGACGCGGCGGTTTCATGGATGCAGAACGCCGGCCCCGCAGGCCCGCACGGGGAACGCGGCAAGTGGGTGGTCTAAACGGCATGCAAGGCATGGACTTGTTGGATATGGATACGGGCGTTTTGAAACCCATTGCAGCCATGGACACTTTGGTCGATGTGTCCGTGTTGGCGATGGCGCGCAGTGCGGATGGCGCGGTGTGGTTTGGCACGCGCGCGGCCGGGCTTAAGCGGTATCATCGGGGCAACTGGGACGGGTTCACGACCGCGCACGGCTTGCCCTCCAACCGCGTGCAGGTGATCCGCTTTGCAAAAGACGGCATGTGGATCGGCACGCCGGCCGGCGCGGCGTTTCGAGATGCACGCGGGCAATGGCATAGCTTTGCAGAACGCGAGGGGTTGCCCAACAGCTATGTGGTCGATATTTGCATTGCTGCGGATGGCGCGGTATGGGTGGGCACGCGCGGCGGCGTTGCGCGCTTGGGGCTGTCGGGATGGCAACACCATCGCAACTGGCCGGGGATGGATGATCGCGGCATGGCGTTGTTCGCCCTCGGCGACGCTGGTCAACTTTGGGTCGGCAATGACGCCCTGTACAAATTTGATCGAGACGCATGGCATCAGGTGTATGACTTAGACCGCGAGACGCGCGGGCGGCTGCTCGATCTGTTTGTCGATAGCAAGGGCGATCTTTGGGGCGCGACCCCGTATCAGTTGGCGCGCTATGACGGCGACTCATGGCAGGTGATAACCCCCGACCATCTCAGGGGATCGACCATGCGCGCCGTGTGTCCCGCGCAAGATGGCGGCGTGTGGATCATCGCGCGCTCGGGCATTTATCGCTTTGATGGGCAGACGTGGACCATCCCAGCTGCCGTGCGCGGCTTGGCGCAGATGGCGGGCACTCTCAATGGCATTTCGATTTGCGAGGCCAGCGATGGCGCGCTGTGGATAGGGCAGATGGATGGCGTGTTGCATGTGGCGGATGGCGAACCGCGCAAATACACGCTTGCCGATGGCATCCCCGAAGGCCCGATCAACGCGGTTGCCGAAGATATTGGCGGGCGCGTTTGGATCAGTTCGCCGCTCGAAGGCGTGGCGCATTTCAATGGGCAGCGATGGCGGCGCGTGCCGGGCGCGAATCAGGCGCAGTTCAATGGGGTCACGCGCATTTTCCCGGCGGACGATGGCACGGTTTGGCTGGCGTCGTCTATCGATGGCGCGATTCACACGGATGGTTTTGCCTGGGTGCGCTATACGGTTCAAGAGGGGTTGCCCAGCACCCTGGTTTGGGATGTGGGGCAAGATGCCGAAGGCCACCTCTGGTTTGCGACGGCCGGCGGATTGGCCCATTATCGCCCGGATAGAGACGCCCCCGAAACCCTGCTTTTGGCCCCGCCCGTGCAGATCGCGCCGTACCAAAACGCGCTGTTTGAATTTGCGGGACAAGATGTGTGGAAGCAAACGCCCGACCGGTCCTTGCAATACGCATGGCGGCTCAACCAGGGCGCGTGGTCCTCGTTTTCGCGCAACAACCGCGTGTTGTTGGAAAACCTCGATGCCGGCAAACACGACCTCGAAGTGCGCGCTATGGACCTGGCTTTTAATGTGGATGCGACCCCGGTCGTGCAGGAGTTTGAAGTTTTGGCCCCGGTGTGGCAACGACCATGGTTTGTGGGATTGAGCGGGTTTTCGCTGCTCATCGTCTTGGTCACGACCGGATATGCGTTTCAAAAGCACAAACGCTGGCGCATAGCACAGGCGCGCTTGATCGAAGAATTGGAGACGGAACTCCAAGAAGCCCACGATATGCAGATGGGCCTGTTGCCCCGAGACCCCGTGCGCGAACAGGGCTTTGAGGTGGTGGGCAGATGCCTGCCCGCCAATCACGTCGGCGGGGATTATTTCACGTATTTCTGGCTGGACGACGACCGGCAAATTCTGGGATTCGGCGCCGCCGATGTGTCCGGCAAAGCCATGCAAGGCGCGGTGCGGGCCATGCAGTTGAGCGGGATGCTACACTACGAGGCGCGTGCGGAACGCCCTCCGCTAGATGTGTTGCGGAATTTGAACGCGGTTTTGCAAGAGCAATTCGACGCGGCGAGTTTTGTGACCTGCTGCTTGGGCACGCTGTATTTGCAGAATGGGAAGGTCGTTTTGGCCAATGCAGGGCATCCCTATCCCTATCACGTCTCTGCGGCCGGGCAGTTGCACATGGTCGAATTGATGTCCGTGCCCTTGGGCATGACCTTGCCCCCCGAGGTCAATACGGATCCCAAAGGGACGCATATCTCATTAGACGCGGGCGATATGCTGGTGCTTTACAGCGACGGGGTGACGGATATGCAAAATGCCGCGGGCGATTTTTACGAAGAAGCGCGGTTGGAAGCCCTACTCAAAAAACACGCCCATGAGGATGCCAGCACCCTGATCGATACCGTGATAGACGACTTGCTTCAATTCCGAGCCTCCTCCGCACAGACAGACGACGTCACGCTTCTCGTGATAAAAAGGGAAAGGGCTTGCGGTAGGGCGGACTGACCACTGACCAAGGAGAACAATATGCGTACTTTTATCGCAGCATGTATTTTGATGGCCCTTCAGATCAGCGCCGCGAGGGCGCAGGATGAGGCGGCGTTTGGCATTTCGGTTGACCCCAAAGTGGCGCGCGTGGGCGAGGCGGTCACGGTTTGGATCGATGTGTCCCTGTCCGGCGATTGGCATATTTATTCCACGACTCTGCCCCCGGGCGGGCCGATCCCCACGGAAATTGTTCTGTCGGGCGCGGGATTTCGGCAGGTGGGCCGGGCGATTCAGCCCGAGCCGATAGTGGAACGCGATCCAAATTTTGACATGGATGTGGAATACTACCACACCGAAGTGCGATTTGGAATGCGGGCCGAGGTGGCAGAAGGCGCGCCTGGGGTGAAGACCCTGGCGGGTGAGATAACCTACATGCTGTGCAATGCTACGCAGTGTTTGCCGCCCGAGACGCACGTTTTTGAAATCCCCGTGACTGTGGAAGCCGGGGCCGCGCGGGCCGAGTACACATTCTCCGCTGTTGCTGACGTACCGCTAGATGGCACGGGCAGCGTGGCCGATGTGGGGCGCGCGATCACGCAGGGATTGGGCGCGTTTTTGTACCTGTCTTTGTCCATGGGCTTTTTGGCCCTGCTCACGCCTTGCGTATTTCCCATGATTCCGATTACCGTGTCGTTTTTCACCAAGCAGGAAATCCAGAGCCGGCGCGAGTCTATCGCCAAATCACTGGCCTATTGCGGGGGCATCGTTTTCACGTTTACCGGGCTGGGGATGGTGTTGGCCGCGACTTTGGGGGCTTCGGGCGCCGCGCAATTTGCAGCCAATCCCTGGATCAATTTGTTGATCACCGGGATTTTTGTGGCATTCGCCCTCGCCCTGTTCGGCCTGTTTGAAATCCGCTTGCCCTACGGGTTGCTCAACAAGTTGAACCAAGTGCAGGGCGGCAGCTACGGCGCGATTTTGATCATGGGGTTCACGTTTTCGCTTACCTCATTTACGTGTACCGCGCCCTTTGTCGGCACGTTGTTGGTGCTCACCGCACAGGGCACATGGGCGTGGCCGATTTTGGGCATGCTCGCGTTTTCGACCGCGTTTGCCGCGCCGTTTTTCTTTTTGGCACTCTTTCCGCAAACGCTTTCCGCACTGCCCCAAAGCGGCGGTTGGCTCAATTCCGTGAAGGTGGTGATGGGCTTTTTGGAATTGGCCGCCGCATTGAAATTTTTGAGCAATGTCGATCTCGTGTGGCAATGGGGCATTCTGTCGCGCGAGCTTTTCATCGCGGGCTGGGTCGCCATCTTTTTGCTGTGCGGCATGTATTTGCTCGGCAAAATCCGCTTGCCCCACGATTCCCCGCTGGACGCGATTGGCCCCCTGCGCTTGTTGGCGAGCAGTGGTTGTCTGGCCTTTGGGCTGTATTTGATGACGGGCCTTTTGGGCGCGCCCTTGGGCGAATGGGACGCATTTTTCCCGCCTTATGGCAGCTATGGCGAAATTGCGAAAATCAGGAGCGGCGAACCCGAGTTGACATGGCGCGATGATTACGAGGCCGCTTTGGCAGAAGCACAGGCCGCGCGCAAACCCGTGTTCATCGACTTTACGGGCTATGCGTGTACGAATTGCCGCTGGATGGAGGCCAATATTTTTCCAGAAAAAGAGGTGCATGCCTTGCTCAAACAATTCGTGCGCTTACAACTCTACACAGACGGCAGAGGAGAGAAATACAAGCGCAACCGCGATTTGCAAGAAGCGCGCTTCGGCACGGTGGCCCTGCCTTTGTACGCCGTTCTGTCGCCGGATGGCGAAGAGATCGCCCACTTTCCGGGGATGACGCGCGACGTGGATGTGTTCGTCCGCTTTTTGAAACAGGGCATCGATCCACCGCTTCGGGCAAGCCGACGCTGAACAGAGGCAGTGATCCGCGATCCGCGATCAACCCCTTTCGCGCCTTTGAACTCGCTGGGCGCCAGTTGTATTCGCCTTTCGCTGCCTTCTCAAAAACGACTCTTGACCTAAAAAAAACAATGGCCTATCTTAAGGCTGTCTAAAAAAGAAAAACTCGTCGACCCCCCGCCGAGTCAGAAAGGTGACACCGATTCCCCATCGGATATTCTCCGTCATCTGAATGCCACCCTTCTTTTCCCCATATCATCAACATGCTCCAAAGCAAACTCGCCATTTAGGTTTTGAAACAAAAAACCCGGGGGCGAGACGCGCTCAACGCAGCCGGATTCCTCGGTGCAGAATCATCTCTCCCCGGCTGTGTGAGTTGCCCGCCCCCGGGCGGATTAAGCGGTCAGCAGTCAGTGGTCAACTTTCCATCCATTGGATCGGCAGGTCGCTGAATGAGGATCGCTTTTTTGATGATACGCCGGTTTGATGCGTTTCACAAGAAACTTGTTCACGGCCCGAAAAATCGGTATAATAACGCGATACCAAAACGCACGCCCACCCCATTTTACGCGGAACGTGAACGCATGATTTCTCGAGTTTTGACATTGTTGATCACCTTCGCGCTGTACGGATCGAGCCGCGCCGAGTTGTATCTGCCGGTCGAGGACATCCAGCGCGGCATGAAAGGCGTTGGGCGCACGGTTTTTCATGGCACACGCATCGACACCTTTGGCGTTGAGGTCTTGGGGGTTTTACGCAATGTGTTTGGCCCCAAAAGCGATATGATCCTCGCGCGCCTGTCCGGCGGGCCTTTGGCGCGAACCGGGGTCATCGCCGGCATGAGCGGTAGCCCGGTGTATATCGAAGGAAAATTGATCGGCGCAGTGGGGTATAGCATTGGCGCGTTTGCCGAAGAGCCCATCGCGGGCATCACCCCCATTGGCGAGATGATGACGGTGCTCCAGCGCGCGGCTGTCGATACCCTGTCGCGTGCGACTTATGGGTCCGCGCCGTGGGATGGGCGAATCGCAGGCGTGCGCGGCGGCGTCTTAAAACCCGTGGCCATCCCGCTGATGCTTTCGGGATTCGCCCCTCAAATCGCCGAGGAATTTCGCGCCGAGCTGGCAAAATACGGCTTGTTGCCCATGCAGGGCGGCGGCGGCACGGACTCCTCGTTGCCCCTGGGGGCGTTTGAACCGGGCGCGCCGTTGGGCGTGCAACTGGTTCGGGGCGATCTCAGCGTGACGGGCATTGGCACCCTGACCCATCGCGTGGGCAACCGCGTGGTGGGGTTTGGGCATCCCATGCTGTTTGGCGGGCGCACGGCAATGGCGATGACGGGCGCGTTTATCCACGAGGTGGTCTCCAGCCAGTTGCTGTCCTTTAAGCTGGGCGCGGCGTCTCAACACCTCGGCGTGGTTGTGCAAGACCGTGCGCCGGGCATTGCCGGCGTGGTCGGGGCCGACGCGGAGATGATGCCCGTGCGGATCTCTATCTCCTCGTCCAACCACGCCGCTGCGTTTAAGATGGAGATCTTTCGCCACCGCGAACTCGGGCCTTTGTTGGTGCGGATGGCCGTGGCCACTTCCCTCATCTCTGCGGAAAAACTGACCGGCGAAACCACGGTCGTCGGGCAGTTGACATTGCACCTGCCCGAGCGCGAAAGCGTGGTGATCAAAAACAAGTACGCGGGCGCGCAGGGCCTTGGGCTAGCCGTGCTCGGGTTGACGCAACCCCTGGCGCAGGTGATTCAAAATCCCTTTGTCGAGGCCGATATCGACTCGGCGGTGTTTGAACTATCGGTTGAAGAGCGCACCCAAAGCGCGCGCATCGAGGGGTTGCGCTTGGATCGGTCGCACTACGACCCGGGCGATACGGTGCGGGCCTCTGTGTCGCTGGCGCCGTTATTGGGCGAGCGCGAGGTGGTAGAGGTGGCCCTGCCCATTCCCGAGTACATGCGGCCTGGGCGGTTGATGTTGCAAGTTGTGAACGAGCGCGACCAGCGGTTGCAAGACGCGAAGAGCACGTCTTACCAACCCAAAACACTGGATGAATTGCTAGGAGTGATAAAAACCCCCGGGCGCAATGACGCACTCGTCGCGCGCTTTGTGGGGTCTGCGCCCGGCGTGAGCATGGGTGGGCGGGCCATTTCCGGATTGCCCGCGTCCGTGATGGCTGCCCTCTCGCTGGCGCGTGGGTCAGATGTGGTGCAAAAGTCACAGCAGTCGGTTTATGGTCAACAGCGATTGATGACCCAGTACGTGCTGACCGGAAGCCAAGTGGCGATTTTGGTCGTGGGCAAAGAAGGCGGTGCAATTTTTTTCGACGGGAGAGGTTCGGGTGAACAGAAGCGATAAGCTGTCGGTGGCGGCGCTGTTGGTGTCTCTTTTGATCGGGACGACGGCCGAGGGCGTGTCCCCCAAAATTTGGCGCGAGGATTCGCAGGCGGCATTTCAACGCGGCGAACCCGATGGGGTGTCGCTCACGCGCGAGGGCGAGGTCACACTGGCGCCCGCCCATAAGCGCGTGGCAGGTACGGGCGAGGATTTCGCGTGGGCACTCGCGGTGGGCGCGGGCAATACCCTGTACATCGGAACCGGGAATGAGGGCCGGGTGTACGCGCTCAAGCCCGGCGAAGCCCAAGCGGAATTGGTGTTTGATTCCGCCGAGGTTCACGTTTTTAGCCTCGCGGTCGGGTCGGATGGCGCGGTGTACGCGGGCACGTCCCCAGGCGGGTTGATTTACCGCCTGGTCGCAGGCGAGGAACCCGTTGAATTTTGCCAGACCGGGGACAGCCATGTGTTTGCCTTGGTCGCGCGTCCGAGCGGCGGGTTATACGCGGGCACGGGAGGCGACCGAGGGCGCGTGTTGCACATTGACGCCAAGGGCGAGGCCACCGCGCTCTACGCGAGTAAGGATCCCAATGTGGTGTCGCTCGCACTCGGCGCGTCTGGCGACATTTATGCGGGCACGGACAACAGCGGGTTGGTCTATCGAATCCGCGAGGATGGCGGCGCGGATGTGCTCTACGATGCCAGCGAAAAAGAGATTCATGCCCTCGGCGTGGGCGCGGACGGTACGATTTACGCGACCGCGATAGCGCAGGGCAGCCGGGCCGAGGGCAACGAGCAAAAAAAGGACGCGGCGCAATCGGGCGCGACCCTGTACGCGATTCGGCCTTCGGGTTTGACGACAACGCTTTGGAAAACCGATGACCCGATGTTGTTGGATGCCGTGGTGGATGCCAATGGCGCGGTGACCGTGGTGACCGGAAAACGCGGCCATGTGTATCGGGTTTGGCCCGATGGCAAGACCACCTTGCTCGCGGTCCTAAAAGACGTCAATCCCTGGGTCATGGTCGCCGCGCGAGAAGGCGCGTTTTGGATTGGGTGTAGCGGATCCGGCGACATTTATCGGCTGGAAAACGGGTTTGCCAACCAGGGGCAACTCACGTCCGAACCGCACGATTTTGGGCAGGTGTCGCACTGGGGCCGCGCGTGGTGGGAAAACGACTCGCCGCCAAAAACCTCGATCGCCGTTCAAACCCGATCCGGCAACAGCTCAGAACCCGATGATACGTGGCGTGCGTGGTCGGCGCCGCTCACCACCTCGGGGGCGCAGATCGCCAGTCGTGCGGGCAGGTTTTTGCAATATCGGGTGACGCTGAAAACGCAATCGGAAAATGCCACGCCACGCCTGCGCGCCATCAAACTCGCGGGCATGCAAGACAATGTTCGCCCCAGGATCTTGCAGATCAAAGCCGAGGCAATCCCGTCTAACCATGGCGGTGAAAACGGCAATGCGCTGGGCAACGGCGTGTGGAAAGTCGATTGGGCCGCCGGCGACGACAACGGCGATGCGTTGATTTACGCCCTGTATTTCAGAAGTGTTGGCGAATCGCACTGGCGGCTGTTGGAAGACGAGCTGGAGACGCCGCACTTTTTTTGGTACACCGAAGCCGTTCCCGACGGTCGGGTCGAAGTGAAGGTCATCGCATCGGATCGGGCGGACAACCCCCCTGAACGCGCCTTGACAGCAGAAGCGGTCAGCGCGGCCTTTGACATCGACAATTCCGCCCCTGGCGTGCGGTTGCACAACGTCGCGCAGGGCGGCACAACCGCGACCGTTACCGGTTTGATCACAGACGCGGCAACCGCGATTCGCAAGGCCGCGTATTCGCTCAATTCAGGCGATTGGCAAGTGGTCTTTCCCGCGGATGGGATTTTTGATTCGCCCGCCGAGACCCTGAAGTTTTCCATTCGGAATTTGAACCCCGGGTCTTATACGCTCGTTGTAAAAGCAGAAGACGCGCTGGGCAATGTGGGCGTTGGAAAGACCGTTTTCGAGGTGAAATAGCAATGGGCGAGCGCGGAGCCAAAAGTGCGTATCGGTCGATGAGATCGCCTTTTGTCACCTTAAAACTGGCGCAAACGCTGGATGGCAACATCGCCACATGCACGGGCGATTCAAAGTGGATCACGTCCAAAACAGCGCGGGCGATGGGGCATCAATTGCGCGCCGAGGCAGACGCGATTCTGGTCGGCCGCGGCACGGTGATGGCCGATGACCCCGAGTTGTCCGTGCGATACGTCGAGGGATGCAGCCCCACAAAGATCGTTTTGGACACGCGGTTGACCATCCCATTGACCGCGAAAATTTTTGGTGGCGCAGCACTGATTTTGGTCGCCGGAGCAGGCGCGGGAAAACAGCGGGTACAGGCGCGGGAAAACAGAGGCGCTGAGGTCTGGCAGTTGCCAGCGGGTCAGGTGGATTTGACGAGGGTCTTGCACAGGGCCGCACGGGCCGGGTTGCGCCGGGTTTTGATCGAAGGCGGCAGGCGCGTTGCGACATCGGCCTTGCGCTTGGGGTTGGTGGATCGCTTGGCCGTGGTTGTGGCGCCCAAAATTTTGGGCGCGGGGTTGCACGCCATCGGGCCGCTGGGCATCGATTCAATCGGCGATGCCATCGCGCTTGAAGAGGTGAAGGTCGAATCTGTCGGCGATGATTTTTTGTTCACCGCGCGGGTAAGGACATCATGTTCACGGGTATCGTAGAAGAAGTGGGAACGGTTCGGCGCGTTGAATCGCGGGCCGGGTATCGGCGCACGACAATTGCCGCGCAACAGGTGCTCGATGGGCTTGGGGTGGGCGACAGCATCGCCATCGATGGCGCGTGTCACACGGTTGTGCAATTCGATGCCCAGACCTTTGCGGTCGAGTCGGTGGCGGAAACCCTGTTGCGAACCACATTGGGCGATAGGCGCGTGGGCAGTCGCGTCAACCTGGAGCGATCACTAAAACTCGGCGACCGCCTCGACGGGCATCTCGTCGCCGGGCATGTAGATGGGGTCGGCCGCGTGAAACGCCGCGTGGAAGCCACAGGTCGAGTTGAGCTCGAGTTCGAAGTCCCGCGTGAACTAGCCCCCTATCTTGCCGAGAAGGGTTCTGTGGCGGTTGACGGGATCAGTTTGACGGTGGTCGCTGTTTCCGCGCGTACCTTTTCCATCGCGGCGATTCCACACACGCTGACCGTTACGACCTTGTCGCAGAAATATCCGGGAGATCGGGTCAATGTCGAGGTGGATATGATCGCGCGCTATTTGGAGCGGTTGGTGCAGGTGAACGGCACAGCGGAAACCCCGATGACAGAAGCGCGGGTTCGGGCGATGATGCGCGACCCGTCGGTTGCATGAGAGAGGCGTATGGGCAAAAGCGTTGCAAAAATTGAAGACGCGCTCGAAGACATTCGCACGGGCAAAATCGTCATTGTGGTCGATGACGAAGACCGGGAAAACGAAGGCGATTTTATTATGGCAGCGGAAAAAGCGACCGCCCAAGCCATCAATTTTATGGCGCGCTATGGGCGCGGCCTGATCTGCTTGCCCGCAATGCCGGACCGGCTCAAAGAGCTCGACTTGGATATGATGGTCAATACCAACACCGCGCTGCACGGCACCCCGTTCACCGTGAGCATAGACGCGCTCTACGGCGTGAGCACGGGCATCTCCGCGCAGGACAGGGCAGAGACCATTCGGCAATTTGTCGATCCCCAATCGCGCCCGGAAAATTTTGGGCGCCCCGGTCACATCTTCCCACTCCGCGCCATGCCCGGCGGGGTTTTGAGACGTGCGGGGCACACCGAGGCCGCGGTCGATCTCGCGCGCTTGGCCGGGCTGTATCCCGCGGGCGTGTTGTGCGAGATCTTAAACGAAGACGGCACCATGGCCCGCCTGCCGCAGCTTTTGGACATTGCCGCGCAATTCGATTTGAACGTGGTGACGATTCACGACTTGATCGCCTATCGCCGCCGGTCTGAAAAACTCGTGCGCTGTGTGGAGCGAGTGGATTTGCCCACGCGATTCGGCGCGTTTCAGTTGCATCTCTACGAAAGCGATGTGGATGATCGAGAGCACGTAGCACTGGTCAAGGGCGATCTCGCTAACGGCACGGCCGTGTTGGTGCGGATGCACTCGGAGTGTTTGACCGGCGATACCTTGGGGTCGTTGCGCTGCGATTGCGAGAAGAATTTGCACTCGGCCCTCGAGATGATCGAGCAGGAAGGCCGCGGCGCGCTGGTGTACATGCGGCAGGAAGGTCGGGGAATCGGGTTGCGGGCAAAATTGCACGCGTACAAATTGCAGGAAGATGGCTACGATACCGTCGAAGCCAATTTGAAACTCGGGTTTAAGATGGACGAACGCGACTATGGCATTGGCGCGCAGATTTTGTCGGATTTGGGAATCCGCAAGGTCAAGCTCATCACCAACAACCCCTCGAAGCGCGTGGGGTTAGAGGCTTATGGAATCGAGATCGTGGATCGCGTTCCGGTCGCCATTCAGGTCAACAAGTGGAATTTGACCTACATGCGAACCAAGCGAGAAAAGATGGGCCACCTGTTTCGAGAAGGCGATCTGCAAATGCGCGAGGAAGGAGACCGAGATGCCCAAAATTTATGAAGGCCAGTTGTCCGCACACGGCAAGCGATTCGGCATTGTGGTGGGCAGGTTCAATGCGTTTATCGGCAAGGAATTGCTCGGCGGCGCGCTCGACTGCATTGCGCGCCACGGTGGCGATACAGAGGCCGTGGAGGTGGTGTGGGTGCCGGGCAGCTTTGAAATTCCGATGATGGCGCGCAAGATGGCGCAGAGCGGGCGGTATGACGCGCTGATTTGCTTAGGCACCGTGATCAGGGGGAGCACGCCCCACTTTGACTACGTGTGCAACGAAGCCACAAAAGGCGTGGCGGCGGTGGGATGCGAAACCGGCGTGCCCGCGATGTTCGGGATTTTGACGACCGACACCATTGAACAAGCCATAGAGCGGGCCGGCAGCAAAGCCGGCAACAAGGGGTGGGAAGCCGCCTTGGGCGCGATAGAAATGGTCGATGTCGCCGCGGCCTGGGAGGATGGGCCATGATCAACTCCCGGCGCAAAGCGCGTCAGGCCGCCTTGCAGGCATTGTATTGGACCGCGAGCGCGGGCGATCCCGTGCGGCAGACCGCGCATACCATGTGCATCCGCAGCGGCCTTGCGACCTCCTCGTCGGATTTTGCGGTGACGCTGGCCGAAACCACTTGGGCGCACCGCGAGGAATTTGACGCATCTATCGCCCCCGTGTTGGAGAATTGGGCCTTGGATCGGGTCTCGCGCATCGACCGCATCGTGCTTTGGATCGCCCTCGCTGAAATGCGCTATTTCAAAGATATTCCCCACAAAGTCTCCATCGACGAGGCCATAGAACTCGCCAAGCGGTTTAGCGAGGCCAAAGCGGCCGGCTTTATCAATGGTATTTTAGATGCCCTGTCCAAAGAGCATCTGGTGCCCGCGGAGCAATCCAATGGGTAATTTTGGACGCATCGCGATTTTTTCCGATGTCCACGGAAACCTAGAAGCCCTGCAAACCGTGCTGGCAAAAATCGCAGAAGCGAATGTGGATCGGGTGATTTGCTTGGGCGATGTGGTCGGGTACGGCGCGGACCCCAATGACTGCCTTCAAGGCGTGCGCGAAGTGGCTGACTTTGTCTTGGCGGGCAATCACGATTGGGCGGTCGTCGGCTTGGAGGATCTGGAGTATTTCAATCCGGTTGCGCGGGAGGCTGTCGAGTGGACCGCTCGGGTGATAAGCGAAGACAACGCCGCGGCGTTGCGCGCTTACAAACCCGCCCGCCGGGAAGGCGGTTGCTGTTATGCCCACGCCACGCCCCTCAACCCCGCCGAGTGGAACTATTTGTTCGATCCGGACGAAGGCTCTTACGCGCTGGCGTACACGGATTTTGAAATGTGTTTTGTCGGGCATTCCCACCGCGCCTTTGTGTGTTCTGCGTCTCGAAAAATCACGCTGCTGCGCGAGGGAACAGTACAATTGACCGCCGATGACCGGTATCTCGTCAATGTGGGCAGCGTTGGGCAACCCCGCGATGGCGATGCGCGCGCGGCCTTTGCGGTATGGGACAGGGAAAATGGGAACCTCGAGTTGCACCGCGTGTCTTACGATGTGGCAACGGCCCAAGCCAAAATTTTGGCCGCAGGGCTCCCGCCCATTTTGGCCGAGCGCATCGAAGTGGGGATGTGAGGGCGTTGTCAGTGGTCAGTGGTCAGTGGTCAGTGGTCAGTGGTCAGTGGTCAGTGGTCAGTGGTCAGTGGTCAGTGGTCAGTGGTCAGTGGTCAGTGGTCAGTGGTCAGTGGTCAGTGGTCAGTGGTCAGTGGTCAGTGGTCAGTGGTCAGTGGTCAGTGGTCAGTGGTCAGTGGTCAGTTGACTAATTCTAACGAACATAGCGGTGGGGAGCGGGCGGGGACTGACCACTGACTACTTGGGCGGTAGGGTCAGGTGGGGGCTGACCACTGACTATCAGTCCACCTTGCCCTTACCCCCATTCTCCAACTCCTAAACCAATCCCATCAGGATGAATTGCGATGATGAATTTTCTCACAAAAATTTTCGGCAACAAACATGACCGCGACGTCAAAAAGATGCAACCGGTTGTGGATGAAATCAACCAGTACTACGAAGAATACGCCTTCTTGGCTGACGAGGCATTGAAAGAGAAGACGACGGCGTTTCGCACGCGCATTGCCGAAGCCACTGCCGAGGCGCGCGCGCATTTGACCGATCTCAAGGAGGAATTGGCCGCGCTGCAACGAGACGAAGACCGAACCGAGCAGTTGGAGGCCATTGCCGAAGCCGAAGCCGAAATCAAGGAGATCGAGCGCGAGGCGCTCGATGAGATTCACCCCCAAGCGTTTGCGGTTTTTAAGGAAACGTGCCGCCGGTTTAAGGAACGGGGCAAGTCTTGGGATCGGGCTGGCGATCAAATTGTGTGGCACGAGATCCCCTACGACGTGCAGTTGATCGGCGCGACCGTGTTGCACCAGGGCAAGATCGCCGAGATGGCCACGGGCGAGGGCAAAACCCTGGCCGCGGGCTTGGCGTTGTACTTGAACGGGTTGCTCGGCCGCGGCGTGCATCTGGTCACGGTCAATTCCTATCTGGCAAAGCGCGACGCCATGTGGCTGGGGCCGGTGTATTTGTTCCTCGGCCTCGCGGTCGGCGTGATTCAGGACCGCGCCTTGGGCGTGGAGGGGTTTATCATGGAAGAGGACGGGGTGGATGGCTACCGCATGCGTGCGTGCGACCACAAAGAGGCGTGTCAGATGGATATCGTCTATGGCACGAAGGACCAGTTTGGGTTTGATTATTTGTACGACAACATGGCGACTCATCCAGACGATTTGATCCAGCGCGAGCACTATTTTGCGATTATCGACGAGGTGGATAGCATTTTGATCGACGAGGCGCGCACCCCGTTGATCATTTCCGGTCCCGTGCCGGAATCCACATCGCATCGGTACGAAGACATGCGACCGCTGGTCGAAAAATTGGTGCGCGCACAAACCCGAGTGGTCAATGACATTTTGAAGCGCGCAGAAGAAGAACTCGAGTCGGGCGACGAGTACGAAGGCGGCATTTTGCTGTTGCAGGTGCAACGCGGCATGCCCAAGAACAGACGCTTCATGAAGCGGCTTCAGGAAGAGGGCGTCAAACGCTTGGTACAGCGCGTGGAGGCCGATTACATCCGCGACAAGCGCACCGGGGAATTGGACGAAGACCTGTATTTTAGCATCGACGAAAAGAGCCACATCATCGACCTGACAGAAAACGGCCGCGATGAAATCAGCCGCGAGCCAGACGATTTCGTGCTACCAGATCTCGACGAAGTGCTACGAGACATCCAACAAAACACCGCCTTGTCAGACGCGGAAAGAGACGCCGCACAAGAAGACGCGTACCGGGATTACGGCGAGAAGAACGAGGCCATCCACAGCGTGCGAAAATTGTTGCAAGCCTACACCCTGTACGAAAAAGACGTGCAATACATGATCGACGATGGCAAGGTCGTTATCGTGGATGAATTTACCGGACGGCCCCAGCCTGGGCGCAGGTTTGCCGATGGGTTGCATCAGGCCCTCGAAGCCAAGGAAAAGGTCAAGGTGGAGCGCGACACGCAAACCGTGGCGACCATCACGTTGCAGAATTACTTCAGGCTCTACGACCGATTGGCGGGCATGACCGGCACCGCCGAGACGGAGTCCGAAGAATTTCACCAAATTTACAAACTCGACGTGGTGGCGATTCCGACGCACGAGCCGGTGCGCCGCATCGATTCCAACGATTGGATCTACCGCACGAAACGCGAAAAGTACAATGCCGTGATCGACGAGATTACGCGCTTAAATGAACAAAAGTTGCCGGTTTTGGTGGGCACGATTTCCGTCGAGACATCCGAACTCATTTCGCGGATGCTCTCGCGCAGGAAGATCAAACACCAAGTGCTCAATGCGCGGCAAAACGCGCAAGAAGCGCAGATCATCGCGCAGGCCGGACAACCGGGCGCGGTGACTATCGCCACCAACATGGCCGGGCGCGGCACGGACATCAAACTCGGCGAGGGCGTGGTCAAAGCCCCAGAAGAGCATCAGTGCGCGTTGATCGCCAGTCCAAACCACGCCCAACCCCCGTGCCCGCACCTCGACGAATACGGGTGCCGGGATGACGTCCCGTGCGGGTTGAACATCATCGGCACGGAGCGACACGAATCGCGGCGCATCGACCGGCAGTTGCGCGGCAGGGCAGGGCGGCAGGGCGATCCGGGCAGTTCGCGGTTTTTCATTTCCTTGGAAGACGATTTGATGCGCTTGTTCGGGTCTGAGCGCATTGCCCGCGTCATGGACCGCTTGGGCGCCGAAGAGGGCGAGGTGATCGAACACGGGTGGGTGACGAAGTCTATCGAAACCGCGCAAAAGCGCGTGGAAGCGCGCAATTTTGAATTTCGCAAGCAGGTGCTCGATTACGACGACGTGATGAACCAACAGCGCGAAGTGATTTACGACAGGCGCAGGCACGCCTTGGAGGAAGAAGATATTTCGGCGATGATCAGCGAGATGATCGACGATACGGTTGACGCGCTGTTCGAGGTTCACGTCCCGGCAGACGCGCATCCGGAAGATTGGAATTTCGATGGCTTGCTGGACGAATTGCGCCATGTGTTTTTGCAAGCCCCGATGATCGCCGACGAAGAGTTGCCCACCTTGCGCGAATCCGGGTTGCACGACCGCGTGTTGCACGGGATCCGCGAAGCCTACGACCGCCGCGAAAGGGTGATCGGCGAAGGCCGCATGCGTCAGATCGAGCGCATGATTTACTTGAGCGTTTTCGACGAGAAGTGGAAAGAACACCTCCGCGAGATGGACGATCTCAAAGAGGGCATTGGCCTGCGCGGTTACGGGCAAAAAAATCCCTTGATCGAATACAAGCGCGAGGGCTACGAGATGTTCGTCGCCCTGCTCGAAGACATCAACCGCGAGACCCTGCGCTTGCTCTTCCGCATCTCCGTCGAAGATACCCCCGCATCATCGCGCACGCGGCAACCCGTGCGCCTGTCGTTGGAACACCGCGACGCAACCGGGATGGGCTTTGCCGGCATGCCCGAACCCGGCGCGACACCAGATGAATTGACCGCCAATGCTTCAGAAGGCGACGCGCCCAAACGACAACCCGTGCGCGTGGGCAAAAAGGTGGGACGAAACGAACCGTGCCCGTGCGGCAGTGGCAAGAAGTACAAGCATTGCCACGGGAGACTTTGAACGACAATGAGGAGATGTGCATTATGAAATCGCGTGAAAATTTGCTGGATGAGGCGCGGCAAAACATTCCGGAAATGACCGTGCGGGAAGTCCACGAGCATTTGGAACAGGGACGCGATCCCGTGTTGCTCGACGTGCGCGGGCTGGATGAATGGGAGCGCGGGCACTTAAAGGGCGCTGTCCATATTCCGCGCGGGGAGTTGGAACGCCAAGCCGAAGCGACCATGCCCGACAAGTCGCGGGAAGTGATTGTGATTTGCGCTGGCGGCGTGCGCTCCCTTTTGGCCGGCGAGACTTTGAAAGCCATGGGATACGAGAAGGTGATCTCGATGGACGGCGGATACGGCGATTGGGAAGACGCCCACCTGCCCGCTGAAATTCCACCGCCTCCCGAAGAAATGGGCGCGCCGGAAAATCCCGATCTGCTCAAAGCGCAAATCGCCCACATGGAAAAAGTCTTGGCGACGAAAAGAAGCAAGTTGGCGGATATCGAGTGAGTTGTCAGTAGTCAGTAGGTTGTGTTGACATTTATGAGCCATGCAACTGAATTGAGCGGTTCATTGGGAAAATCAAGCCCTATCGCAAGATATGCTCTCGGTTTGAGAAACTGGAACAGTCGCTCCTTATCGGGACCTACCCCCCTAACCCCCCTTCCTGCAAGGAAGGGGGGAATAACATCTCTTCCTGCGAGGAAGGGGGAACTGTGAGCGGTTTTGCGAGGGGATTGATGAGGGACTTTTAATCGCTTTATGCCCTCGCGCAACGCCAGCAGAGCAACCAGAGATAGAAGCCATCAAAGGGACTTTACTCCCCTTTCCTCGTAGGAAAGGGGCCGGGGGATAGGTCCCCTCTCGCAACGCCATCAGAGCAACCTAAGCCATCAAAGGAAATGCCTTAAATGAGCAAGCAACACTTGCTAATCTGTGCGTAACGTCAAAAAATAAAATGTTACCACAACTAAAAATCAAATTGGTATATATCCCGTTCCGTAGATTCGGACGTGACGATATGGCAAAAACAATTCTCGATAAAATCGTGGCTTACAAGCGCGGATTTCTCGCCGAGTGCATGGCGCGGACGCCGTGGGATGAGATGATGCGGTTGGAGGAAAGCGCGCCGCCTGTGCCATCGCTTTTTGATGGGCTGATTCATTCATGCGGCATCACAGCAGATGGGGCATCGGATTCGGCGAAAGACAGGACGCGGTCGTGTAGGGTGGGGCCGTGCAATTCGCGGTAATACGCGAACAAATACTCGTTGCAATAGCCCGCCCACTTGCCCCATCGCGCCTCGGCCCAGCGGCATATCTTCGCGTCTGAACCGGTGACGCCATACCATTCGCGGGCAAATTTTCGCACCCATGTATCCACGGGCACGGCAGAGAGTCGATCCAGCGAAAACAGATCGATGCACCGCGCGACCTTGATGCCGACCCCACTGCCGGGCAGGGCGTGCAAATCATCGGCGACAGTCCGCCACGTCTCGAGATCCGCATCATCGCGCACCGCGTTTGCGATAAACCTCGCGGTTGTTGCCACGCGCTCTGAACGCCAGCCAAACCGGTGACGCCTGTAAAATTCGCCATCCAATTTAGCGAGTGTGTCGGGAGATGGGAATGTCCAGTACGTCTCGCCATCAAATATCCGCTTTTGGCCCAGGGTTTTGGCAACAAAGCCGATTCGCTTTTTGGTCAGGGACATGTGCGCTTGCACCGAGAGCACGTAGGAAATGATGCACTCAAACGGGTCTTGCCGAACAAATTGCAATCCCCTCAACAACTCCCTAGCGCGTCTCAAATGCGCGTCTCCACGCGGCACGCGAATGCGGGGCAGGTGATCCAAGCGCAAGTACCACCGCAAAAATGCGTCTATCGCCATTTCGCCACAATAGGTCTGCACCGCGTTGGCCGATGCGCGATACGCAATCTGACCGGCCGCTTGCCCCAGATGCACGACCGCGCCATACACGATCCCTTTCCACCAGCCATCCGCGTCTCGCCCCCACCGAAACACCTGCCCGGATCCGAGCGTGAGTCCCAAGTGAACATGTGAATTTTCGAGCGTTCCCGTGAAGAAATGCGTTGACATCTGATCGCTCCTTGGGGGAAATGGGACCTATCCCCTGGCCGCCCGGCCCGGGGTAAGAAGTGAGAGGGGAGAAGGGAGAAGGCCGCCCCGCACTGCCGCCCAAAGCCGAGACGTGAGATCGTAGGGGCGGTGCCCCTGTGCTCGCCCGATGACAAATGCAGTTGTCAGTTGTCAGTTGTCAGTTGTCAGTTGTCAGCCCGCCCTACCCAATCCCCGTCGTAGGGGCGAGGCCCCCGTGCTCGCCCGAAGACAAATGTAGTAGTCAGTTCAGTCTTGGCGTTATGGACATAATTTAGTTTTTCATCGATCAATGCGGGTGCGAATCGCGTCAACGCAATCAAAAAGGATTTTATATGAAATACCATCGAGAGCGCGAGGTCGCAGTTGAGGCTGTGCGCGAGGCGACGCGGTTGTGCGTCGATGTGCAACAGTCGCGTGTCACCGCGTTGGAGAAAGCGGATCGAAGCCCGGTGACCGTCGCGGATTTTGGATCGCAGGCACTCGTGTGTCGGCGCGTCAATGCGGCTTTTCCCAATGATCCGATTGTCGCGGAGGAAGATGCGGCGGCCCTTCGCGGTGCCGAGTGCGCGGCGATGCGAAAAACCGTGTGCGACTTTGTTCGGGCGTACGCGCCCACGGATGAAGCCATGCTTTGCGCGTGGATAGACGCGGGCAATGGCGAGGTTGCAAAGCGGTTTTGGACCCTCGATCCCATCGACGGCACAAAGGGCTTTTTGCGCGGGGAGCAATACGCGGTCGCGCTGGCTTTCATCGATGGCGGCGCAGTCAAAGTCGCCGCGCTCGCGTGCCCGGCACTGCCCGTAGATGGGACAGAACGCGGCGTGCTATTCGTAGCCGTGCGTGGACAAGGCGCGCAGGCCATGCCCCTTGCGGGTGGCGCCGCGGTTGACATTCACATGGGAAAACCCGCGTGGCGATTTGCCGAAAGCGTGGAGACATCGCACGGCGATCACGCGGCACAACGGGCCGTGGCACAGGCTGTCGGCATTGACGCGCCCGCGCTCAGAATGGACAGTCAGGCCAAATACGGCGCAGTGGCACGCGGGGACGCGGCATTGTACTTGCGGCTACCATCGCCCAACTACCCGGACTACCGCGAGCGAATCTGGGATCACGCCGCCGGCGCCCTCATCGTAGAGGAGGCGGGCGGGCGCGTGAGCGACATGTTTGGCAATCCCCTCGACTTTGCATCTGCCGCGCAGATGGCAGACAATCGCGGGGTCGTGGCGAGTAGCCGCGAAATTCACGCACAGGTCATCGACGCCCTTCGGAATGCGTGATGGAAAAACGCGATTACAATGAGGTCATCCAGCGCGTCAATGCCATCTCCGGCATTGACGTGCGCGTATTGGGCGAGGTCAACGGGTTGCCCGTGTTGTGCGCGTCTGTGGGCAGGAAAGACGCCCCCGCGCTGTACATCAACGGGGGCACACACGGCGACGAACCCGCTGGCGTGGAAGCCGCGCTCGCGTTTTTGGAACGCGGGTGGCAAGCCTGGGCAGACGGGATGCGTTTTGACGTCATTCCGTGTTTGTGCCCGTGGAACTACATCCACAATGCACGCCTCAACGCACAGCAGGTCGATGTGAACTGGGCATTTTTGCGAGACGACATCCCGGAAATCGACATCTTGAAGCGTTTTATCGCGGGCCGCGTCTTCGAGGACGTGATCGATTTGCACGAGGATTGGGAGAGCGAGGGGTTTTATCTGTACGAGCAGTTTCGAGACCGCGACCCCATTGGGCGAGAAATGGTGGCGCAGGTGGCCCGAGTCTGCCCGATCAATCCCCACGCCGAGATAGAAGGCGAACTCGCGGTCAACGGCGTGATCCATCCCAACATGGATGTGTCGCGGCGAAAACTCGGCGAGGGCATCCCCATCGCCCTGTGCCAGCGCGGCTATACCGGGCATCTCGTCACAACCGAAACCCCAACCGCACAGCCCATGCAGGTGCGCGTCGCAGCGCATCTCGCGGCTATCGAAGTGATGATTGAAAGGGTGAGGAGAGAAATGGAAGTTTAGTCACAGGCGGGGTACAACTATCGAAAATGAAAATCGGCGGCGTGGCGTGTGTTGAGGCCCTTGGTCATTCTCATCAGTTGTTTTTGGCGGTCTGTCAGGTCGTCAAACCATTCGGGTGGGAACTCATCGTGGGGATCGACTTGAAACACGCACATGCGTTTGCGATAGTGGCCGAACAAGGCGTGGCGATTGGCAGTGCCCGTGTTCGCGCCGCCGGCATGCCAGGTTTGACCATTGAAAACGATGACGCTACCCGCGGGGGCTTCGGGTTGTGCGATATGCTTGACGGACGCGGTCTCGGGCGGCGTCGCCAATCCGCTTTTGTGCGAGCCGGGCACGACGCGCGTGCCGCCATTTGTCGGCGAGAAATCGTCGAGCATCCAAACCGTATTCATCATCACCGGCGAATTGGCGTTCAGCATTTCCTGTGGGATGTCGCTGTGCAACCCCTGGTCTGGATCGCCCGGGCGCACGATGCGGGCATTCAAGCTACCGAGAATGAGCGATTTACCGAGGTAATGTTCCAGCAATGGGAGTATCCGCGCATGGTCGATGGTCTTGTGAAACACGCGATCCAAGGTCGGCAAATTGGCGACGTGACGCGCGGTTCCGCGATGCGTGGTCTCCGTACCGACTTCCCGCTCGCAACGGATCAATGCCTCGCGCATCTCATCGGCTTCGCCAGTGGTCAAAACATTTTCAACCACGGTAAAGCCGTAGATGTCGAGTTCAAAAATGTGTTGCTGATGGTTCTGCATAGTGTTCTCCTCCTGTATCTTGGGCGAGCACGGGGACTGATTTCGTCAAAGCAGGTGCTGACCGGCTGTTAGTCCGTTCTGACGAATGGCGGTAGGGCAAAGGCGGGGACTGACAACTGACTACTGACTACTGACTACTGACTACTGCCTCTCTTTGGGCGAGCACGAGGGCATCGCCTCTACACGCACTGCTCGCCTTTGAACTGGCTATCGCCATGTACCCCTTTTGTGCCTTTTGTGCCTTTTGTGGCTAAACTCCCGTCTCACTTATACGACTTGACCACGTAATACAAAAACACGCCGAGCACGATGGCGACGATGACCACCCAGATGATCGCCCAAAATTGAACATCCATCACGCGTCGTCTCCAATCGGCACATCTCTAACCGCGTCTGACCAATCGACCCAAATATCATCGCCCGGGGGTTCTTCTTGAAGGCGGGGCATGTCGTTCAGCACAAAATCGTACAGCACGGCTTTGCGGATTTGCCGCGAATAATTGGGCGACGCCATGTGGCCGATGCGGTGGTGCCAAAAAACGATGTCCCCGGGTTCGCCATGCGTTTGGTATGAATTTTCCTCGCGGGCTTGAAATTGTGCTTTGTGAATCTCCAACCGCGGGGTCGGCTCCTTGCGGTAGCGCGACTGGTAATCGAAAAAGAACGTGCGATGACTCGTCGGCCAAACCGCGAACCCGCCGCCGTCTTTGGGGACGTGGTCGATATATCCCACGACTGCAAAATTGAACGGGTGGGCATCGACGTGCAAGTGGCGCGGCGTGCGTGGAACATCGCCATAAGGCAAGGTGCAATAAATGCCGCGCACGCCTTTGGGCTCGGGGAAATTGCCCTTACCCAGCATCTGTTCGGCCGCGCCCCACACGATTGGATTTTTCGCCAACAACTCGATCATCCACGGCTCTTTGCCCACCTTGCGGTATTGCCAGCGATAGCCGCGCTTGTAATTGCTTTTGTCCAGCGATTCTTCTTCCGATTTGATGGGGCCGACCCATGAATCGGGATCGTCTTTCTCGAGGCTCGGCGGCGGATCGTCCCACAGGCGTTCTCGCGCACGGGCGCACAATTCGGGATCGAGAGCACCTTTTTTCACCAAATAGCCCTCGCGTTTGAAAAAGCGGATTTCGTCCTCGGTCAGCACAGACATGACGCGCTCCTTTGTTATCCGATTCGCACGGGTTCCGTATAATAACACAAGGGGTTACGTCAAATCGACATAACCCCTTGTTCCGAGTGGTCGGGGCGAGAGGATTTGAACCTCCGGCCTCCTGCTCCCGAAGCAGGCGCTCTACCGGGCTGAGCCACGCCCCGTTTGCTGTGCTTAAAAATACCAAAATTTCGTTCTCATGCAAGCAAAACATTTACTTCTGAAATGCCGCCACAGCCTCATCGACCGAATCGTAGAGATCGAAAATTTTGATGAGTTGCGTCTGCACAAAAACGCTGATCACATGATCGTGGGCATTGGCGAGTTTCAAATCGCCCTCGGCCTTGCGTAACCGCTGCAACAGCGCGGTCAAAACCCCAAATGCCATGCTGTTCAACCAGCGCACCTGCCCCAAATCCAAAACCATCTGCATCCCCGGGTTCTGGTCGAGAGACTCGGTGACGTACTCCGTCAACGCCGACATCTCGCGGTCCGTCACCTGACCGTCGAGCTCGATAATGCGAACATTCCCCTGCGTTGTTTCTTCAAAAGCCATTGTGATTCCCTTCCTGTGTGTGCCTCAGTGCCCTTGGGCCGCGAGTGCGGCGGCAAGGTGTTCCACTTTCTCTTTTAGGTCTGCGATATGGCAATCCACATCGGCCCAATTTTCGCCCTTTGCCAGTTCTTCAATGGTCGCGGCAACCCTCCTCGCGTGGTCTGCGTAAAACAACTCGGCGTTTTCCCGCAATATTCGCGCCCCCATGCGGATCGCCTCGGCATCGGCTGCGCCTTCGATGCGCCCGATCAGATCGTCCTTTGTTTCCAAAAACATCTCGGCCAACTGCCCGAGCAGGGCCTCGTCCCCGCCGATGTGGTGCAAGGCCGCTTCCCAGTCGAGCGTCTGGCGCGTGTCCGTCGATGAGCAGTTGCGCCCCGCTTCCACGGCCTCGTAAAGGGCCTGTGAGCGCAGGGGCTTGGCGACGAACCCATCCATGCCCGCTGCGATGCAAAGCTCGCGGTCGCCCTTCATCACGTCGGCGGTCATCGCGACGATTCGCAACTGCCTTCCCGTGGTTTCCTCGCGCTTGCGGATGGCCTGCGTGGCTTCCAACCCATCCATTTCCGGCATCTGCACATCCATCAAGACCAGATCAAACGCCTCGTCCTTGTCGAGCGCGGCCAAAGCCTCTACCCCATTGTTCGCCACGACGACCGTATGCCCGCGCCGGTGCAACATGTCGATGGCGACTCGCTGGTTCACCAACCCGTCTTCGGCGAGTAAAATGTGCAGGGGCTTTCGCGCCTTCTCGAATGCGTGATCCCCAACTCGCGCAACAGCGGGTTCAGCCGCCTCGAATAAACCGGCGATCAAATTAAAAAGATCGGATTGCTTGATGGGCTTGGACAAACACCCGGCCAGGGTCTCGCGGACAGCAGGCGCCTCGGACCGCCCAGCAGAAGTCAACACCACCACGTGCGTGGCTTTCAACGTGGCCTCTGCGGCGATGTGCCGGGCGAGCGCGTACCCGTCCATCACCGGCATTTCCGCGT
The DNA here is from genome assembly GCA_965204745.1 of Candidatus Latescibacterota bacterium. Lineage (GTDB taxonomy): Bacteria > Latescibacterota > UBA2968 > UBA2968 > UBA2968 > VXRD01. The sequence goes on along the minus strand of OZ242010.1, from coordinate 3,728,827 downwards.
CGAGCAGAACCAGCGGATAGGGACTGCCCGCGCGTTGGGCGCGGAGCAACTCTTCCAAAGCTATCTGACCATTCTCGGCCAGTGCGGGTTTCAGACCTTGGCATGCTAGCATTTCTTCAAAAATCACCCGATTGGTGACATTGTCATCGACCACCAAAACCGGCATGCCGTTTAGGGTATCGGGCAAAACATCCCGATAGGCCGCGCCGTCGGTTTGGCGCGAAAACACGGCTTCAAAGAAGAACGCGCTCCCCTGACCGGGCGTGCTTTTGACGTCGAGCTTCCCGCCCATCAACGCGACGAGTTGCGCGGAAATGGTCAAGCCGAGCCCGGTGCCCCCGTATTGCCGCGTCGTGGAACTGTCCGCCTGATCAAACGCGCCAAATATCTGTTGTTGCACTTGTCGCGGAATGCCTATTCCGGTATCGCGCACCTCGAATCGCAGTTGGGTTTTGGCCTCGCGCATCGCGATCAGATCGACGTCGATATCCACGCTCCCGGTCTGGGTAAATTTGATGGCATTGCCCACGAGATTGACGACCACCTGCCGCAGGCGAATGGGGTCGCCGATGAGGCTATCGGGCACCTCGGGCGAAATCCGATAGGTCAGTTCGAGCCCCTTCTCGCCCGCCCGAACAGCCAGCGTTTGCAAGGTATCGCCGAGCGTGTCTCGAAGCGCGAAGGGAATGCGTTCCAACTCGAGCTTGCCGGCCTCGACTTTGGACAGGTCGAGAATGTCGTTGAGCAAGACCAGCAGCGTATCTGCCGAATTGTAAGCCAGGTCCGCGTACTCCTTTTGCCGCGCGGTCAATTCGGTGTTGCCGAGCAAGTCGATCATCCCCATAATGCCGTTCATGGGCGTGCGGATTTCATGGCTCATGTTGGCTAAAAACTGGCTCTTGGCTCGGTTGGCGGCTTCGGCGGCCACGCGGGCTTTTTCGAGTTCCTCGTTCTGCGCTTCGAGGCGCTCGAGGTCGTCCAACCGGGTAATGCCCATCGAGACCCGTTCTGCAATGCGTTGCAAAAAAAGGACTTCGGTTGCTGAAAACGCCGAAACCACATCGCTCAACAACGCCAGCGTGCCCCGTGCGTGCGGAATGTCTAAAATGCAGCGGATGGCGACCCCATACCGCGCAGACATGCCCTTTAGCCCCACGGGCGTCAACCCGCCCATATCTTCTGTGAGATTCTTCCGGTAAATCGTTTTTTGTTGTTGCCACATGCGATAGATATTCGGCACTTCGCGCACCAAGCGGTTGATCTGCTCCGAAGGCATCACCTCGTAGGACTCGAAGGTCTGCGTTTCGGGATCGAGCAAGCGATGCACGGCAATGGCGACAAACGACATTTTGAGCATCCGAAGTTGTTCTCGACACACGCGGACAACGCCCTCGAGATGCTCGGGGCGCGTCATCTGTTGCACCGCGCGGCTGACCTGCAAAAGCGCGTTTTGAAACGCCACCTGCTCACTCAGCGCGGCCTCTGCGCGCTTTTGTTGGGTCAGATCGGTCATCGCGCCGATCATGCGAATGGGGATTTCCTCGGTCACGTCAAAAAACACTTTGGCTTTGCTGCTGACCCAGCGCACCTCGCCGTTTTTATGCACGATGCGATACTCCGTATCGTAGGGCGCGCGGCCTTCAAGGGCGCGTTTGACCTCTGCTTGTGCGCGCTTGCGATCCTCGCTATGCACACACGCCAACCACTCGGCTTCAGAGACCATCGTCTCTCGCGGGCGAAAACCGAACAGTTCAAAATACCGATCCGTACAAACCGCCCGGTCATTCTGGATATCCCAATCAAACAGACCGACCCCCCCGGCTTCGAGCGCGTGCGAAAGACGCTCTTCACTCCGCTGCAATGCGTCCAACGCCGCTCGAGTCTGTCGATGATCGCCCGTTCTAGCAACGGTATGTGTCTCGCGCTTATCCATGATCAGTTTTCCAAAAAAAGATCAATGAAAATACCTCAGAACCACTTCTTCTTTTCAATGATATACACCTGCTCAAATTCCGCATCGGATTTTGTCAAGTAGATGATTCCTTTTCACCGCGGGATGCAAGGACAGGCACGGGAGCCTGTCCCTACGACTGATAGGGGCAGGGCGGACTGACCCCTGACTGCTATTCAGGCTCTGATTCCTGCGGTGTCACCTGTTCCACTGGGTCATCGCCCGGAACGGATTCAAAGAGAAAATTCATCTCTTTGACGCCATAGAGCAAAATCACCAAAATAATGACGACCACGATCACGATAAACCCATTCCGCAAGTTTTTTCTTTCGTCAAAACGGTGAAGAATGCTGCTGAACTTTCGCCGTTCTTCCTGTTCCTTGTGGATGCGATCTAAATCCTTGAGATCCATAAACCACCTCGCAAAAAAGAAATCGGGATAACGATGCGCCTACCATCTTTTCATAAGATTGTACACGCGATAGCAGAAGTCAACGAAAAATGTACTTCTCCCGGATGTGGATTTGCAAACCACGCGCTCAAATAATTGTGGTTGACACAACCCCTCAATCGGTTGTACTTATTAGGTTGTGTTGACATTTACGAGCAAAACAACTGGCTTGAGCGGTTTTGCGAGGGGGACCTACCCCCTAACCCCCTTCCTAAGAGGAAGGGGGAACGGTGATGGGTCTTCCGAGGGATTGCTCGAGAGGTTTTTTGGGTTCTATGGCGTGATCCATTCGCCCAAAGCCAAAAGAGCTTTACTCCCCTTTCCTCGTAGGAAAGGGGCCGGGGGATAGGTCCCCTCGCGCTTTGGAGATCGGATACGATGGACAATGCCCCGACATCAGGCGAATGCGACGCGCTCGTCATCGACCGCAACCCCATCCATCGCCACCTGCTCCACGCGCTGCTCGAACAAAAGGGCTATCGGGTCGCGTCCGCACCTGATCTGTCCGACATATCGTATCGCTTCGCGCTGATCGACATAGACGAGTGTCGGGATTTTGACGCGCAAATCGCACAAGCGCGCCCGGGCATCCTCAGCATCGGCCTCATCTCCCGGGAGGAATACGCGCAACCCTGCGTCGACGCGGGCGCAACAGCAACCCTGATCAGACCGGTTCGCGCGGACCAACTCTTTGCCCTGTTGCAAACTCTGCCCCTCTCAAACGCCAGTCCCGAAACACCGCCGATTGACGTCCAGGGCATCATGGCGCGCGTGGGCGGCAGAATGCAAATTCTCGAAAAAATGGTCGATATCTTCTTGGAAGAACTGCCCGACCAAATCGCCGCATTGCACCGCGCCATCGACCGGCAATCGTCCGAAGACCTGCGCCAAGCCGCCCACGCGCTCAAGGGTGCAGTCGCCAATTTTGACGCCAGCGCGGCCTATCAAATGGCTACCGCGCTCGAACAGATGGGCCAAGCCGATCACTTGCGCGATGCGCGCCCGACCTGCCAGCAACTCGAACGCGAGTTGTCAGCGGTTCAAACCGCGCTCGAAGAACTCACCTCCTCCGCTTAACCACAGTACCCGACCAAACGCACAGCCACATGCCATGACAAGCGAATCAACGAATCAACGAAGTACGTCGGGTTTTGGGGTTGTTGGGCGGGGACTGACTACTGACTACTGACTACTGACCACTTGATGGTCAAATAACCTGCGACGCCAGTGCGTCTATTCTGCTACTCAACACCGAGTACAAACCATGTCCCGAATCCTAATCGCCGAAGACGACGGCCCGACCCGAGTACTCGTAGAAGCCATACTCGAGGACGCCGGCTACACAACCGAAACCGCAACAGATGGCAAACGGGCTTATGACCGAATCGCCGAGACCCCGTTCGATTTGGTATTGACCGATATCTGGATGCCCGGCCTCAACGGTTTGGAACTCCTCGGCAAAATAAAGACCCTGCCCGCGCCGCCACCGGTCATTGTTATGACCTCTGACGACACGCCAGATACCTTGCTCAAAGCCATCCGCGAACAGACGTATCACTACATCCCCAAACCCATAGACCCCCAAGAGTTGCTCCGCCTGGTCCAAGACGGCCTCAACGCGCCCGGACAGGGCATTGTCATCGAAGTGACCTCGGCGACTCCCAACTGGGTCGAACTGCTCGTGCCCTGCGATCAAAAAGCCGCGAGCCGGATGCGAAATTTCGTGATGCAACTGGAGGCCGACCTGCCCGAAGACCTGCGCGAGACCATCGCCATGTCATTTTACGAGCTCCTCGCCAATGCCATTGAATGGGGCGGGCAACTCGATCCGAGCAAAAAGGTCCGCATCGCGTTTCTCCGATTTGAGCGCATGCTCATGTTTCGCATCGAAGATCCCGGATCCGGCTTTGACATCGACGCGCTCGACCACGCCGCGGTCAACAATCCCGACGACCCCATCGCGCACATGAGCGTCAGAGAAAACCGAGGATTGCGCCCTGGCGGGTTCGGCTTGCTGATGGTCAAAACGAGCGCGGACGAATTGCTCTACAACGAATCGCGCAACGAAGTGGTTTTCGTCAAATATCTCGATAGTCCAAAAGACAAGTCCGAGTGACGGATTTACGCACGCGAAATACAAAGGGCTGTACATCAGTGAAGATGTACAGCCCTTTTGCTTTGAAAATTTACCATGTGGTCGGGGATTCAAAGATGCTCTAACCATCCAAATCCTTATCAAAACGCACGCAACAGCTTGTCCTGAAGACGGTGAAGAGTCAAGTGCAACAGCTATCAGTATCGGTTTTTTGATCCATTTACAAGTCGTGAAATCAATCTGTCGTGGTGCTTTTCTTGAATATCATACGCAACCAGTTGCTGGGGTCGTGATTCACCCGTTCTGAAATGCGAGGCTTTGCATCTCGAAACTCATCAATCGCTGGATCGTCGTACCTCCGGTGATACACTCCCCGAACGAAAGCGACGGGTCTTCAAAGGCACTGTCCGCTCCGCCTCGCAAGACCTCTCCCCTCGGCCCTGTGTACGCACGCCCTAAAAAGCCCCCGCAACTGGCCCCGAATCAATCCGTTCAAGGTCAGCATGCGAGGGCTTGTGTCGTTAAGGGATGCGCGTCAGGCCTCCGCATCCAACATGTGCTGAAAGGCCGCCAGATCATCCACTTGCACTGCCGAGCGAAGCAACCGCTTGAGCCGTTGCAAATCGTCGATAACCGCAATACGACCGGCGAACTGACCGGCAACGGCCGGATCAAAACGAACCTCCAACACGTCGAGGATAGCGTCAATGGTATGTTCTCTACCCCCTTGCTCGATTCCCTGCTCGATTCCCTGCTCGATGCCGCGCTCGATGCCGCGTTCCTCGAGGTACTGGGCAAACGATGACTCACGCATAATCGCGTCCATAAGACCCTCCTGTGAAAGAATCCGCGTGATGGTGCTTGGATCGTACGCCAACCCACTCAAGACCGCCAAGCTACTCAAATAATTCGCCTTGTCTGCTTGATCCAACGAAACCGAATCGCTCTTGCGAACACACTCGCGCAACCAATCCTCGGAACCCATCCCCACAGGCGGCTTCATCAATGGCGCGAAAGGAAGCAAGCCTGCCTGACCGCCTTCAAGAATGCCTCGCCCGTCCATCTCGCTCAACCGAAGCACCTTGTACTCGACAAAGACGCGATGACCGGGAAGTTCTTGCGTGTAGTATCCTTTATCGCGGTGCCCGGCATTGGGACGCAGGTAGATGACAAAGGAATAGACCGGCAAGCCATACTGCTCGATGAGTCGGATGATATAGGAAGCCAGGCGAATAGCCATATCCGCGCTGTCGGCGGTTTGAAATTCGATGTGAACCAAGGCTTCCTTGCCATCGATCCGCACGCGAAGGAGGCTATCGACCAGGCGCGTTTCAACCCTGGGGAGTTCGGTGTCGAGAATTTCTTCAACTTCAATTTCGACATCCTCGCGTCCGAGAGCCAAGCGGATGAGGTCTTGCGGGTAGATGCGAATCAACTGCTTGGGAATCGTATCGTATTCTGCCATGGGGCACCTCCTGATGTGTCATTGTTTGAACAACTTGCGGAAGAAAATAAATAATCTCCAATCCCTCTCGCGATGTCAAGTGATTTTCCCTATCCCCTCCGCGCCCCCAACCGCCCGTGCGGCCTCACCGCGCCGCCACCCGTGCGTGCCCAGCCCATCTCCGCCCTGCCGTGTGCGTTAGCCCCGTCTTATATCCTGCGGTTGGGATTGCGCGGTTACTCCCTACACCCCTACCACCGCTTCATCGTTCAAACAGCGATGTGACCGAGAGCGTTTTCTTGTCCATGTCATTTGCCACCGTCTAATCATCTCGCCCCGGGAAAGTCAATTCCGCAACGGCCGATTTGTCCAAGTCGCCCTTGTCTTTTGCCTTCAAGAGATCAAATTGGGCTTTTGTCGCTTTTGCCAGTGGCAGATTGAGGCCCGCGTCATCGGCCAGCGAGAGGGCGATTCCCGAATCTTTTGCCGCGTGATCCGCAGAGAAATAGCACTCGTGGTCGCGGCTCACCATATCCTCGCCATCGGTCTCGAGCACGCGGGAATTTGCCCCGGTTTGCGAGAATACCTCCATGAGCACATTCAAATCCAAGCCGAGCGCGGCACCCAGTCCCAAACCCTCTGCCAGTCCCGCGGTGTTGATATTCATCACCATATTGACGAGGGCTTTGACCTGAGCGGCTCGGCCCGCTTCGCCGACGTAGATCAAATTCGCGCTCATCGATTCGAGGATCGGACGCGCCTGATCAAAGACCGCCCGCTTGCCCCCGCACATCAAATAGAGCGTGCCTTCCCGCGCTTGGGTAATGCTGCTGGCCATGCAACCTTCCAAACTGCTCGCGCCCGCTTGCTCGGCGAGGCGTTCGATCTCTACGTGAACCCGCGGCGTGACAGTCGCGCAGTTGATAAACACCTTGCCCGTTGCACCTTGCAACAGGTTGTCGCCTGCTGTGGTGTAAATGCGCCGCATCGCGTCGTCGTCTGTCACCACAGTGATGATATAATCTGCCGAATTTGTCACAGCCGCGAGTTCGGTGTGCGCCCGGCCGCGGACCTCGCTGGCAATGCCCAACGCGGTTTCGAAGAGCAGGTCGTAAATCGCCACGACCGAAAACCCATCGTCGTTGAGATGGCGCGCGATATTCGCCCCCATCCGTCCCACGCCTACGACGCCGATCTTGTAATCCGAATTTGCCATATTTACCTCGATGAATTAAGGGTTAAAAGTGGAGGGACAATGTTAAGTTTCAAGACGCAACCCCGTCAAGCACAATCAAAAATAGACCACATGCGTAGCAAGTTTCCCGCCCAACCCGACCACCAAGTGGTCAGTAGTCAGTAGGTTGTGTTGACATTTCATTTTTTTCACGTTACGCACAGATTAGCAAAGCGCGAGGGGACCTATCCCCCGGCCCCTTTCCTACGAGGAAAGGGGAGTAAAGCTCCTTTGATGGCTTTGGGCGAATGGATCACGCCATAGAACCCAAAAAACCTCTCGAGCAATCCCTCGGAAGACCCATCACCGTTCCCCCTTCCTCTTAGGAAGGGGGTTAGGGGGTAGGTCCCCCTCGCAAAACCGCTCAAGCCAGTTGCTTTGCTCGTAAATGTCAACAGAACCTAGTCAGTAGTCAGTCCCCGCCCAACAGCCCCAAAACCCGACGCACTTCGTTGATTCGTTGATTCGCTGAGGTATTATTCCTTGGACTGGGCCAAACGCTCGAGCACCAGTACGAGCATCAGCCCAAAAAGCGCGAGGCCGAGCGCACCCATCACTTCACTCGTCCACGTCTCGGGTAGCACGTTCACCTGAACCAAGGGCACTTCCTCGCCGTGCCGATTGACTATCGTCTCTATCGTTTCTTTCCACGGCCAAATTTTCCTGAGCGAGCCGAGCATCAGCCCGGTCAACAGCGCGATAGTCAAGTCGTGATACCGCTGAAAAAACCAGCCCAGAACGCGCGCAAATGCCATCAGCCCGACCACAGCGCCCGCGCCAAAGACCGCGATGACGAACAGATCGCGCGTATTGACCGCGTTCAAAATATACGCATACTGCCCGAGCAAGACCAACACAAAGGACCCGGAAATACCCGGCAAAATCATCGCGCAAATCGCAATCACAGCCGAACAAAAAATATACGGTGGCCCGTGCGGCATTTCAACCGGCACCAAGCCCACGAGAAAATACGCGCCCAGGGTCGCGCCAACCGCGCCCAAAACAGTTCGCCAATGCCACTGCGGAACGCGCTTGCCCACCGTATAAACAGACGCCAACACCAGCCCAAAGAAAAACGCCCACAGCAAAACCGGCTCGTTTTCCAACAAATAGGTAATCGCACGCGACAGGGAAAAAATCGCCAAGAGAATCCCCATGAGCAGGGCGCACAAAAAAGGCCAGCGCACGTAACCGAACAGGTCTTTGATCCGAAGCCCCATCAAAAGCCGCAGTGCCCGTGCATCGAAGGATCGAATCGACAGAATCAACTCTTCGTAAATGCCTGTGATCAGTGCCATCGTGCCGCCCGACACCCCGGGCACGACATCGGCTGAACCCATGCACACGCCCCTGAGCGCGATTCCGAAGTAGCTTTTCAAAGACCGGTTTGGACGCATAGCTTCCATTGCAAACGCTCTCCTCGTTTGTCTGCAGTTATGATTCTTCCCGACCGAAGGCGCGACCAAAGATCAGGAAATCGCCGAAGCCGATTGTGCCATCGCCATCCAAATCGAACCGCGCCTCATAACCCGCGTCGCCGCGCCGCAATCCGAATTGCGCGGTGAACAACAAAAAGTCGGCGAAATTGACCCTCCCATCGCCGTTGAAGTCCGGCGTCAGTGCCGCGGGTTGTAAGGTGATTTGGGTATCGGCAAACGTCACGCGCTCGGTTTGCGTCCCCCTGCCGAGATCCGCACGCACCAACCGAAGCGTCGTGCTGGAAAACGCGCTCATCGTGCGAAAGCGAATATTGCCCACCAAGCCGCTATCCGCAGTGGCTTGCCCGCCAAAAGATACGAGGCTAATCTCGACAGCCGTTGGATTCCTCGAAGGTAGGGCAATCACCTGTGCATTGGGCAGAATACCGCCCGCGTCAAATCCCTCGTAAGTCACCTGCGCGGAATCGTATTCAAAACGCGCAGAAACGCCGGTCGCATTCCGAATCCCTTTGCCAAAGACCTGGATGGTCGCAACGGCCCCGGGCGAAACATCGACCTCCTTGACCGCTTGATCGCCGGTTGCGTCATCGCCATCCAAAGAAAGTGAAAAGGGAGGCGAGGGAGGCGGTGGCGGGGTGGTATTAAACGACAAAGGTGTAGCGGTAATCATATCCGTCTCACCAAGATTTGTGCCATCCGCCACATTCATGCTTGCCGAGACAGTGAACGCCACATTGGTCACATCAGAAGTTGTCGTAAGCGTAACCGTTCCCAAATAGCCATTGGGCAGGGTAATGCCCGGTGGGAAACCACCAAATGAGACAGTTGTTGCGGTAGTCCCAAGAACCGACAACCCCGGCGTAGCCGCCGCACTCTTGACGGTCAGCCTATTCGTATCAATGGAAAACTCACCACCGATAATTGGGCCTGCCAACCCCGTGATAAACACCTCGACGACAACATCGGTACCAGCACCTGCAACAGTACCCGATGTGTTGCCGTCATTCATTTTATTGTCACTGGCATCGAGATCTAATGACAGTCGCGCATTGGCGTTGGGACCAAAGGCAACAACCGAAAAATCAACCGCGCCATCGCCATTCGGGTCGACCGTGCCCGCGGTCTTGGTTGTCGGCGCGCTTTCAGTGCTCGAGGTCGCGTTTTCAGAATTGGATCCGGCAGGCCCTGTAAAGACCAGCGATGTAAGGGCGATAAAGGACAGCACTGACAGCACTTGTGCTGAAGCGATTTTATGTTGCATCCATTTCCACATGGGGTGCTCCTTTGTGTTGGGGGTTGACCCATCCCAGCGAATCTGCGGAATGGGGAAAATTCGATTTCCTGTTACATGCTTGTCCTGTTAGGCTACTCATCCACGGGCGTCTCGATAGTGCGAACGGATTGACATTGGCCCCAAACCGCTCGTTGCAACCGCTCGACATCGACTCGCGCAATGATAACGACCCGCCCCCGGACTTTGAGGCGATACAGGACGCGCTTCTCTACGAATGTTTCACGCTACAGATCAGGCATTTTGCTTTCTCCTTGTTTTGAGATCGATCTATCGTCTCGATAGATAACGACACCGAATATGCAACGGTCTCTTGGTTCTTGAAACCGAGAATCAGGGCACTCGCGCCGTGTCAAGGCGGGAGGCGCGAAGGGCAGTCAGAAGTGATTCGATCAAAACATCGAGTGAGTTGCGCGGCGGTCGTGCGAGCGTGAAAGCATTTCAGTTGTGCCCGAGATACGCGCCAAGTATCTAACGCGCCATTTTGTCGCGCCATCAGCAATTTTTTCAAACCCCTCTCTATTGCATTGACATCATCTGGCAAAACGCAAATACCCGCTCGCAATTTCTCGATCAACCGCCGAGTCGCGCCTTCGGGAACGAGCGCGAAAATGGGCTTTTGAGCGGCCAGATATTCATAACACTTTCCCGGGATATTTGAGGCCGGTACCGCATGCACATGATCCGACAACAACAACACATCGGCACGCTGTTGCCATCCGATGGCCGTTTGCCGAGAAACGGGTCCCACCAATTTCACGACCTGAGCCAATTCCGCAGCGCATCGTCGTTCAGAAGGGCTGAGCGCGCCCACAATCACGATTTCCAACTTGCGCGCCTCGTGTGGACACCGCTTCGCAAACCGTTTGACGCCCTCAAAAAAAGGCTCGGGAGATCGGGCAACATGGCTGTGAGAAAAGGACCCCGTATAGACCAAACGCAGCCGCGCACGCTCTGCGGGGCAGGGAATGGGTTTGGGTACGTCCTCGGGATTGAACCCATTTGGAATGAACAGCAACCGGTCGCGCAGTGCGGGATAGCGATGGGCAAAATCTTCAAAAGCTACATCTGTAACGGCAATCGCCCTGTTTGCCCGGTGCAAAACCGCGCACTCTAGCCAGCGTTCAATTTGCAGGCGCGTGGGCAGAGCCAGCAATGCCTCGTCAAGCGGGTCATAGGTCCAGGTATCCCTAAAGTCTGCAACCCAGGGTATTCCCGTCAGTCGCTTGAGCATCAGGCCCAACAGGTGAGCCGAAAAAGGGGGCGCAGTGGAATACAAAACCTCGATGCGGTGCCGGCGGATGAGTCGCAACCCCATCCCAAGCGCGTGTGGTAGCCATCCGATTTGCCCGTCGGGAATGAATAGAAATCGCTTGCACTGGCGCGCCAAGTTGCGAATGCCGCGCATCTGCGTGCGCTCAAAAGACCGCTGAATGGGGATTGCGCCGCGCTGTTTTCGATGAAACAAAAACCGGTACAAACCGAGCAATTCACGCGCGCGGTACACCCGAGGGTCAGATGTCTGTCCGTAGGTTGCCGTCGTCAAGATGTGCGGGCGATATCCCAACTCGGGTAAGTGCTGGACAAACCCCTTTACCCGGGCCGTACCAGATGCGATAGGGGGATAGTGATAGGCGATAAACAAGACCTCTTTCATGGGATCACACCCGCCTGTCCGCGCGCTTGAGCAGCGCGATTTGAGCCTGCAAATTCTTCAGGGCGTCCGCGCCGGAAACGATGACCTGCCCGCCTGTGCCGCGGATGTGCTCGGCAAATTCGCCGATGAAAATGTGCATAAAATCCGGGCAAGTCGCGGTCTCGCCATCGGCTGAGAGGCGTGCGCGATAAATCCCCTCCTCGTCGGCAAAGCCCTCCCAGTTGACCAAAAAGCCATTGACGCCGAATTGTCGGATGGGGACGCCCTCGTCCCTGTCGCGCAACGCGAATTGCACGGCGCATCGGCCTTTGGGCGTGAGCACGTCAAATCGTGCGCGATTTTCCCGCTCGCCAATCTCACACGCCGCGCTCGACCAGTCGATTTCCCCATCGGGCAAAAAGCCAAAGACCAAGCTCAAGGGATGGGAAGCGAGATCGATCCAGATCTCTTCTCGCGCTTTCGGCCCCCTGCGCCCCTTCGATTCCATGACCATCTCGACCGAGTCAACGCGATCCCACGCGCCTCTCGCCCGCGTGTAGAGTTGGCGATACATCGGGATCGCCGCGGCATATTGGGCAGACATCGCCAGGGATTTGCCCGCCTGTTTCGCCGCATCCACCACGGCGCGTCCATCGTCCAAAATCGCGTCCAAGCCCTTGTCCTCGTCCCAACACAGGGGTTTTTCACACACCACATGGCATCCGCTTTGCAATGCCAAAATCGCGTGGTCTTTGTGCAAATGCGGCGGGCTAGACACATCGACCACGTCGGGTTGTTCGGCTTTGAGCATGCGCGCCACGTCCGTGTACGCACGGCCATCAAAGCCAAAGTCCGCCTGCAACAGGGATCGGGTTTTCGCACACGTTTCTTTCGACGTGCCTGCAAATGCCACCACTTGAGACCCGGACAAGTGATGCCATCGCGCGTGGTGTTGCCCAATGCCACTCGCCCCGATCACCGCGACCTTTAATCCATTCGACATGTCGATCTCCTTGCCTCTTGCCTCTTGCCTCTTGCCTCTTGCCTCTTGCCTCTTGCCTCTTGCCTCTTGCCTCTTGCCTCTTGCCTCTTGCCTCTTGCCTCTTGCCTCTTGCCTCTTGCCTCTTGCCTCTTGCTAAAATACGCGCTTAGGCTGAAAATTCAAGCGTTTTGAAAAGCGAAAAAAGCAACCACAGGCATGTCTCTGCGTGGTAAGCAGGGATGAACGGCGATGATTGCAAAAAATTGTTGACAAGTTTTAACATCTGTTTTATTCTTTGGGCGGTTGTTTTATTAGTAAAACAATAAAGCCCAACTGACAAAAAAAGGATGATCGGTTCTGACTTGCCTGGCCATCGCCGATCATCCGCGCGCACGCGCCAGAGAGATGCGCTCTCCGCGCTTGCACAGCACAATATAACCCCCGTCTTATTCTTGTCAACCCATCGCATCGAGGGAGGGTTATGAACGCATTGCTTCTCCGCAGTATCTGTCTCGCGCTCGCCTTGCCCATGAGCATCGCAGCCGATGAGCCCAAATTCAAACTCTCGGGATATGGCGAACTCATCTACTCGCATTTCGATTATGGCCCCGATCAGAAGAGCGGCCCCATGGGTTCGCCGCGCGATAGCCGCGCCACGATTGACATTGCGCGGCTAGCCCTCGAGTTGGAAACCCATCTGTTGCACGGCGTCGAGCTCGAAGTCGAAGTGGAAATCGAGCACGGCGGCACGGGCGGCGCCCTCGAAATTGAATACGAGGAATTTGGCGAATACGAAACCGAAGTGGAAAAGGGCGGGGAGATCATCCTCGAAGAACTCTATGTGGAGCGCGAATTTTCCGACGCCTTCAACCTCCGCTTGGGCCATTTCTACGTCGGCGTGGGCCTCACCACCGAGCAATACCACCCCACAGACTTTTTCGGCACGCGCCGCCCGGAATCGGAAACCGCCGTCATCCCCGCGATCTGGCACGAGACCGGCATCGAAATCAACGGGCAAGTCGGCCGCTTGCGCTATCGCGTGCAACTCGTCAATGGCTTGGACGCCACGGGCTTTAGTTCGCAATACTGGATCGTGGGCGGGCACCAAACGCGCTTTGAAGACGTGCGCGCCTCCAATATGGCACTCGCGGCGCGGTTGGACTACCAAGTCGCAGAAGGGCTCGCGCTCGGCGCATCGGCCTATCGCGGCAACAGCGCGGACAACCGCCCCAAACCCGACATGAAAGACGCGGACGCCCACGTATCCATTTTCGACGTCCACGCCGTGTTGCGGTACAACCGCCTCCGCGCACAGGGCATGTACCTCTACGGTCATCTGCAAAACGCGGCCCTTGTCAGCCAGCGCAATCGCACCTTGTCCAACAATCTCGACGTGTTGAGAACGCCCGTCGCCAGTGCCGCGTACGCGCTGTACGCGGAAGTCGGTTACGATATTTTACCCTTTTTCACATCGCGCAAGGAGGAACAATGCCACCTGTTTTTTCGGTTTGACGCCTACGACACGATGGCCGAAACCCCGCCCAATTTTTTCGACAACCCGCGCTTTAGCCGTCGGGTGTACGCGTTTGGCCTCAACTACGCGATGGGCAATGCGGTCGTGCTCAAGGCCGATTATGCCATGCGCCGGTTGGGCGCCGCAAATTTCAATGGCGAAAACACCGCCAGTTTCGCACTCGGTTTTCAATTCTAATTTTTTGGAGGATCACCATGAACCGCGTTAAATTTTTCTTCGGCATCACCTTCGCTCTCGCCCTCGCCGCGTGCAGCAGCAAGGACGCAAATCCAGTCGCGCCGGAGCCGGAACCCGATCCCGGGTACGACTTCTCGCCTATCCTGACCGACTTTGCGGATAAAACGGTCATCCCGACGTACAAAGACCTGTCCGACAAAGCCTCGGAACTCCTCACCGCAGTGCAAAATCTCAGAGCTAACCCATCGCCAGCCACCTTGTCAACTGCCCGCGCAAAATGGGTGGCGTCGCGTTCTCCGTGGGAAAAGAGCGAGGGCTTTTTGTTCGGCCCGGTTGATTTTAATGGCTTTGATCCCGCGCTGGACACCTGGCCGGTCAACCGCGCAGACCTCGAAGCCGTCTTGTCGAGCGACACGCCCTTGACCAAGTCCTCGGTGGATAACCTCGACAACACGCTCAAGGGGTTTCACACCATCGAATTTTTGCTCTTCGATCAGGGCGGCGTCAAGACCATCGCGGATTTTACCCCGCGCCAATACGATTATTTGATCGCCACGGCGGAATTGCTCAAAGATGCGGCGGTGTCGCTACACACGAGTTGGATCGCCTCGGGCGAGAACTTCCGCGCCCAAGTGGTCAATGCCGGCGCGGGTAGCAACACGTACACCACGCAAAAAGCCGCGGTGCAGGAAATGATCAACGGCATGGTGGGCATCGCAGACGAAGTCGGAAATGGCAAAATTGCCGATCCCTTTACCGAACGGGATACGCGCTTGGTGGAATCGCAATTCAGCTTCAATTCGCTCCTCGATTTTCAAGACAACATCCGCAGCATTCAAAATGTGTACATGGGCGGGTACAATGTGGAAGCCGTGGGGCTCGACGAATTTGTCAACGGCAAAGCCTCCGCGCTCGACCAGCGATTCCAAACCGAAATTCAGACGGCCATCGCGGAAATCGGCAAAATTTCCTTCCCATTCCGGGACGCGCTGACCACGGACGGCCCGCAAATCACCGCGGCCCAACAGGCCATCGCCACCGTGCAACAAACGCTCGAACGCGATATTTTGCCACTGGTGCTAGCAGAGCAATAAGCGATGAAAACAGATCGCCACATTTTTGTCGTCCTCGCCGCAGTGCTGTGCTTTTGGGCCTGCGGTAAGGACAACCCAGTCGCGCCACCGCAACCCTCTCCGGACAACGCCTTGTCCGGGGGGGATGCCACTGTTTTTGACGCCTCTAGCCAAGCGTTTGAAATGCCGATTCCGACGCTTTCGCCCGACGAACGCGACAAATTTTTCGCGGGCGATGTCGCGTTTGAACAAGTCTTTGTCACCCCACCGGCAGACGTGAACGCAGGCGTTGGGCCGGTGTTTAGCCACACGTCTTGCATTGGATGCCATCTGCGCGATGGGCGCGGCCGCGGCGCGTTCGGCTCTGAACCGCCCTTTGTCGGCTCGATGCTCATGCGCGTCAGCCTGCCCGGGTTCACCGCGCACGGCGGGCCTGTCCCGGTGCCCGGGTTCGGCACGCAACTCGGCGACCGCGCAAATTTTGGCGTCGCACCCGAAGCGCGGGTTCAAGTCGGCTTTTACGAAACCGTGGAAACCCTGTCCGATGGCGCAGAGGTTCGCCTAAAACACCCGATCTACACCATAGTCACGCCGTACCAACCCCTGCCCGCGGGCGTGCTGTTGTCCGCGCGCATGGCCCCGCCCGTGTTTGGCCGCGGCTTGCTCGAAGCCATAGCCGAGGCCGACATTCTCGCCCTGTCCGATCCCTCAGATGCCGATGGCGATGGCATCTCGGGGCGGCCCAACTACGCGTACAATTTCCGAACCGGGCAAAGAGAACTCGGGCGTTTTGGCCTGAAAGCCAACAATCCCGATATTTTGCAACAAACCGCCGGCGCGTACAACGAAGACATGGGCGTGACCAATCCCTATTTTCCGCGGGAATCCGTGTGGGGACAACCCCAACATGACGGCCGGGACGACGATCCAGAAATCGGTCAAACGACGCTGGACGTCACCGCGTTTTACATCCAAACCCTGGCCGTGCCCGCGCGCCGCGATTGGGACGACCCGCAAGCCCTGCGCGGCGAAGCCCTCTTTGAATCGACCGGTTGCGCCGCTTGCCACACGCCCACCTTTCAAACCGGCAATCACAGCATCGCGTCCCTGTCCAATCAAACCATCCACCCGTACACGGATTTGTTGCTCCACGACATGGGCGACGCCTTGGCCGATCATCGCCCGGACTTCGAAGCCACGGGCCACGAGTGGAAAACGCCTCCGCTGTGGGGCATTGGCCTAACGGAGACCGTCAACGGGATCCCGGCCTATTTGCACGATGGCCGCGCAGCAACCCTGCTCGAAGCCATTATGTTCCACGGGGGCGAAGCCGCGCAATCGCGCGAGGCGGTCCGCAACTTGTCCAAAGCGGACCGAGACGCCCTCATCGCCTTTCTGCGATCCTTGTAGAAATGCCACAAACGAAAAATGCCATCGGTTATCGCCCGTCAAGCAGAAAACCGATGGCTCGTAGCCACACCCCAAAGGAGGTGCGACGTGTTCTAAAAATAAACCGAATGCCGCTTATGTCCAAACGAAAAATGACATCCGCTCAAAATTTCAATCCCAACAAGTTGATCAATACGGAGGATACCACCGTGTCAACCCGCTTTCGTTTCTTTTGTTCATCCAGTTTGTCGCTCGCCCTGTTCGCGGTTTTTGCAACATCTGCCCTCGCGCAAAATCATGAGATTCGCGGCCGGGTTTTGGATCGCGCCAACGATCCCTTGCCCGGCGCGAGCGTCGCGCTCAAAAACACGCGCTTGGGCACTGTGACGGATCGGCGAGGGCACTTTGCGATTCCCAATGTGCCGCGCGGCGACTACGTCCTCGTCGCGAGTTACGTGGGTTACAAAACCGTCGAGCGACCCGTGTCTGTCGCGCAACAAGTGCCCGCCATCGCGATTACCCTCATCGAAGACACCCCGTACATCCTCGATGAAATCACAGTCGTGGAAGAGGGGTACGCCTCGGACCGCACCACGGCGACGCGCACCAACACCGCTTTGCGCGACTTGCCCCAATCCGTGCAAATCATCACGGGCGACCTCGTCGAAGACCAGGGGCTGACGTACCTCACCGATGTGTTGCAAAACGTGAGTGGCGTCAATCCCTTCAGCGAATATCTCGATTTTAACATGCGCGGCTTTCGCACTACAGGAGATGGCGCGGTCAAGCAAAACGGCCTCAACCAAGTGCATGGATTTTTTAACCGGATGCGCTTGGACAACGTGGCGCGCATCGAAGTGGTCAAAGGCCCCGCAGGCGCGCTCTACGGGCAATCGCGCCCCGGTGGATTTATCAACGTCATCACCAAACAACCCCGCGCGGCGCGAAATAGCGAACTCAAATTCACCTTGGGATCTTATTCCAAGTCGCAGGCCAATTTTTCTTCTACAGGCCCCTTGCTCGCCACCCCCGGTTTTGGCAAATTGCTCTACCAAATCAACGCCAGCCACGCCAATGACGAGGGGTTTCGCCGGCACGAGCAATTCATTTTTTCCGCGTTTAAGGGGGCTTTTTCATGGCTACCCACGGACCGCACGTCCATCACCCTCGGCGGCGAATGGTTTGACGAACTGAACAAGGGCCACCGCAATCGGGGCATCCCGTTTTTCAACGGCGAACTCGTCGATCTGCCCCTCGATTACACGGTCAACGAACCCGACGATTTTATCAGCATTGACGCCTATACCTATCGCTTGCGCGCCGATCACCGGTTTTCAGATCGCTTAAAAATAGACGCCTCAGCCAGTTATTTGACCAACCAGCGACGGCAGGAATACCACGAACCCCGGGGCCTGCTCGCCGATGGCGAAACCATGTTGCGCGAATTTCGCGATCAGTACCGCGAAAAACAACAGCGCACGACCAACGCAAATCTGATCTACAATCTCACCGTTGCATCGACCTATCACACGGTGCTTTCGGGGTTGGAATACACCCTCACAGAAGGGCTTTACCGGTTTGCGACCGCGCGGGATTCCAGCCGGGGCGGGCCGGTGCCCAACATCAACATCTCGAATCCCGTGTTCGCGCCGAAAAATAACCCGCTCAAATTTTCCTATTACGGTGCGGACATTCCGCAGGGCATTTCGCAGTTGACCACGCGCCTCAATAACCGCATCTCGGCTTTTGGATTTTATTTTCAAGACCAAATCGACTTTGGCGACAAGTTCAATGTGTTGCTCGGCCTGCGTTACGACGCCTTTGAAGACAAAGCCGAAAGCGGATCGAATAATCGGGCTAGCGACGCCCATTGGTCTTTGCGCGGCGGGGCCGTATTCAAACCCGTTCCATGGATCTCGACCTATTTGAGCTACAGCGAGGGATTTGAACCCGTCAGTTCTAGCTACACATTTGACCCGGACCGATACGGCGGGCCTTTTGATCCGGAGAACAGTTGGACCATAGAAGGCGGCGCGAAATCGACATTCTTAGATGGCCGCTTTAACACCACCTTCGCGCTGTATCACATCGCCAAGGAAAACGTCATTCTCCGCGATGCCAACCCGCCCGAAGACATGCCGGATCGCAGGGTGCAAGTCGGCGAAATCCAAAGCCGGGGTTTTGAACTGGACATCGCGGGCCTCATCGCGGATCGCTGGCGCGTACACGGTAGCTTTGCCCACAGCCTCAAAGCCGAAATCACCAAAGACACCAACCCGGCCAACATTGGTCGAGCCAATCCCAACAATCCCAAAAACGCCATCGGGTTTTGGTCGCGCTACGACATGCCGCTCGCGCATGCCATTCGGTTGGGGTTTGCTTTGGGCGGCAGTTATCTCAGCGAGCGCACCACCCGCGCTATCGGGGATCATTTGCCCGCGTACTTCGTCGCCAATGGCGCTGTTTTTATTCGCTATGACCGATTCGACATCGCCATCAACTTGCACAACCTCTTTGACAAAGAATACTTTCCCGGGGGGTATGGCGGTCGCATCGGCGGGTTCAGGGGCACGCCGCGGAGCTTCGACGCGACCGTCCGCTATCAATTTTGATCGCCAACCGCTTGGGGTTTGGAATGAATTGGCGCAAGATGCTCTTTCGCCTGCACGGCTGGTTGGGGCTGAATATTGGCTTGTTGCTTTTCGTGGTCTGCTTTTCCGGATCATTTGCCACCCTATCCCATGAAATGGACTGGTTGCTCAATCCGGCCGTGCGCGCCGAAACCCGCGACGCGCCTTATGACTGGACCGCGATGTGCGAAACCCTGACCGATAAATTTCCCGATGGGCGCGTGTTGGGCGTGTACGCGCCTATCGGCGATGGGTTTGCGGCTTTGGCTTATGTCGCTTTTTCAAGCGGACAAACGCGCAAAGTCTATCTCGATCCCCATACCGGCGCGTTGCAAGGGCAGACCAGTTTTTTTAATGTACAGCGGTTCTTCCGCTCCTTTCACCGTCGTTTTTTTGACGGCACGCGCGGTATCGTCCTCGTCACCCTCACCGCGTTTGCGCTGCTCGTATCCGGGCTGTCTGGGGTCTGTTTTTACAAGGGTTGGCGCGCGCAATTCTTCGCGTTGCGTACAGACAAAGGGCCGCGCAGGCGCTGGTCAGATCTGCACAAAACCACGGGAATATGGGTTTTCCTCTTTGTGTTGCTGATCGCGGCTACGGGTGTGTTCTACTTTGTGGAAGTGTGTTTTCAAGCCGCAGACAATTACCGAGCACTGTTGCCGCCGCCCTTGCCACAAGTCGATAAAACGTCGCTCGGCAGTTACGGCGTGCAGCCCGAATTGCTCGCGCCCAACGAATACGCAAACCGCGCCCGAGCCGCGTTTCCCGGCCTGACCATCCGATCCTTGCGGATGCCCAACCGCATTGGCGCGCCGGTCTATTTGGATGGGCAAGCGGGCAATCCCCTGGTCAGAGATCGCGCCAACAAAGTGCTGTTGCACCCGTTTAGCGGCGGAGTTATCGCCGCGCAACGCAGCGCGGATCTCGCGGTCATTCCCCTTATTACGGATCTGGTCGATCCCCTACACTTTGGGTATTTCGGCGGGCTTGCGACCAAAATCATCTGGTTCATTTTTGGGCTGGCCCTGTCGTTCTCAATTTTGGCGGGCGCGTACTTATGGGTGGTGCGCGCAAAGTCCTCTGTTGCACCGAGGTTGCGCGGCGCGACTGTGTCCGCCATTCTCACGCTGGCGTATTTTGTCGTCGCGGTGTTCTCTACCATCGAAGGCATTTACGAGTACGGCACACAAAGCGCGCCGCCCGTGGTCATCGCCGAACGCGCCGTTGGCCCCTATCGGATAAAAGTGACGTGTGCCGTGCCTTGCAATCCGCGAGAAGGCATGCAACTCGCCGCAAAATTTTTGGGCGAGGGCTTTCCAAATTACAAGCGGGTTTCCATTGGCGAATCCGGGGGCGAATCCATCTCGATGAAAGGAACGGCATTCGCGCCAACCGCCACCCTGACTACAGAGCCTCATACCCCGCTTCAAGTGCAAATCACGCGATGGGACGAGACCACTTACAAAGCCGTATTTCCCGCGCCAACCGCGATTCCCGGCCCACCGGTTGCCTCCGCTTCTCTGCCCGATACACCGGCGGGCGTCTGGGGGATCATCGCGATTTTCTCAACTCTCACTATCGGCGTCATCGTCAGTTGGTTCTATTTTTTGTGGCGCGCCCAGTAACGCTACGCCATCAATTACCATCCGCTGAAATTAAAAAAGTGCCCTCCAATACTCGGAGGGCACTTTGTCATGGGGCGGTATGACCCCTCCCCGAAACGGAGAGGGGAGACGGTCTTCCCACATAGAAAGGGGTTAGGGGATCGGTCCCGAAAAAATTAAAACGACATCTCACTCCTCTTACCCCATATCTCGATCCAGCAAAAACAAGCCGTACGTGTCATCGCCGACCAGTTTCAACTTGTGGACGATGCTGCCGATCCGCGCTTCTTCCTCCACTTGTTTTTCGATAAACCACTTCAAAAAAATATCCGTTGCATGGTCGCGCTCGTCCAGGGCGAGATCGACCAAGTCGTTGATCATCCCACTGGATTTTTGCTCTTGGCGATAGGCGTCTTGAAAAACCTCCAGTGGCGACGCCCACTCTGAAGGCGGTTCGGCGATTTGCTTGAGCCTGACCCGGCAGTTTCGCGCATTGATGTAATCCACGATCTTGAGCGCGTGTTGCCGTTCTTCTTTGTATTGCTCGCGCATGTATTTGGCAAATCCGTGCAGATTGACCTCGTGAAAATAGGTCTCCATGGCGAGGTAGTGAAATGCCGAATGAAACTCAAAATTGAGTTGTTCGTTCAAGGCCGCGAGGACCTTTTCGGGAATCATGACAAAAATAGACCTCCTGTTGGGTGGCGCGAAAGGCCACGCTGGGGTGATTAAACTTCCGCGTTTGGTACTGTTAAGTAAGTCTTACGCAATTTTGACAAAAGAATCAATGAAAAAACGCGCCTGGCGATTCGCGTGTTCCGCCTTCTAAACAACGCATATTTTAAGAGATTGACAAAGCCCGTATTTTCGCTATACTTATCTCATATTCGGATGCTGTTTTTTTGACCCCCCTCACGAGAGGAGAACACCATGATCAATTCCAAAATCGCTGCGGCCCTCAACGATCAGCTCAACTTGGAATACTATTCCGCGTATAGCTATCTGGCGATGTCGGCGTATTTTCTCACGCAGAACCTCAATGGGTTCGCCCATTGGATGCGCGTTCAGGCCCAAGAGGAACTCGGGCATGGCATGAAAATTTACGATTTTCTCGACGACCGCGAGGCCGAGATCCGCTTTCAAGCCTTGGACGCGCCCAAGCAGAACTGGGACAACCCTTTGGACGTGTTTGAAGACAGTCTCGCCCACGAGCAAAAAGTGTCTCAAAGCATCTACAACATCGCGGACCTCGCCCTGTCTGAACGCGATCACGCCACCCACACCTTTCTCCAGTGGTTTATCACAGAGCAAGTCGAAGAAGAAGCCGCAGTCAAGGAACTCATCGACACGCTCAAACTGGTCGGCACAGAAGGCAATGGCCTGTTCCTGCTCGACCGCGACCTCGCCCAGCGCGACCTCGCCGATGAAGCCGCCGAAGGTGCGTAAAAAGCAACGTAATATCTTCGTTGATAAGCCCGAAGATGAATGGTTGGCAACTGACCCCTGTACCCGTAGCCTGCCCGAATGGATTCGCCGATTTGCCCGGAGACGTGACGTATGAATATCGGGATTCCCAAGCGCGCATTTTTTCATGTGGCATTTCCATGTGCGTTTCGCGCAGATGCCCCGGTGATCGATGGCGAGATCGACGACTGGGATGAGACGCATCTGGTGCCCGATTTGATGGGCGTAGAGGAGAAATCTGCCTTTGCCGATGTGTACATGGCGTGGCGCGACAATGGGTTGTTTTTCGCCGTTGATGTAAAAGGCGCGGGTGGGCGTGCGCCCGATGTTCGGCGGCCCTTGCGCGGGGATGGTTTTCAGGTGTGGGTCGACACGCGCGACGTGCGTACCGCCCCCCGAGGCAGCCGCTATTGTCACCATTTTTGCTTTTGGCCGGGCAATGGCACGGAGAAGGCCGGGGGCAGGCCGTTTCGGTTGCGACAGGCACGGGCACATCCCCGATTGTGCGATCCCGAGCGGTTAGAGGTGGCGTCAAAGGTGTTCCAAACCGGGTACCGGCTAGAAGCGCGCATCCCCGCGGATGCCCTGACCGGATTCGATCCCGCCGAGAACAACCGGCTCGGATTTACCTATTTGCTCCGCGACAGAAAGTTGGGGCGACAAGTTTGGACCGCAGAGGAAATTTTGCCCGTGGCTTACGATCCGAGTCTGTGGGGCACGGCGGAATTGGTGAGACGTGATCCACGAAGGGCAAACGTCACGCCGACACGGGCGTAGCCAATGTCGGAGTCCGGTGACTGAGACGACCGCCCAACGCCTGTCCATGGTTGCACTTACGCCACGTTTTGTATTTCGCCAAAACTTTTGTATATTGAAGCGTTGAATGATCGCCGAAATCGGTTCACCCGTATTTAGCTTCCCGCACACCCGCGGGGACATGTTCGCATTCAAGGTTGAAGATATGGCACGAGACGATGCGTCTTCTCGAGATCTCGCCGCGCGCGTCGAGCGTTTGGAATCCCTGTTGGCAATCAGCCGGTTGATGAATGCCACGTCAAATCAGGGGCAGTTGATCCAGGGCATTGCGCGTGAAATATCCACGTACTTGGGGGCAGATCGATGTGCGATTTATTTTCACAATCGCCTGACAGATGAGCTTTACACGCATGTGGGCACCGCGCGTTCTGAGGGCACGCAGGTCCGCATGCCGAGCAATCGGGGCATTATCGGGCAGGTGTTCAGCAGCGGCGACGTGAGAAATGTGAGGGATGCGGCAAAAGACCCGTTGTTTTCCAATGCACATGGGGATGAAGCGCAGACCATTTTGGCCTATCCGCTTCGCAACAGGCGCAAAGAGCCTATCGGCGTGATCGAACTCCTGAACAAGAAAGCCGATCCGGGGTATTTTACAAAAGACGATGAGGAGTTTCTGCAAGAAGTGGCGGATCAGATCGGCGGGTTGGTCGATATGATGTTGCGCCGCGAGGAGATGGCCCATCGCAACGAGTTGCTCGAAGCGCAGATGGAACGCCTGTCCGGCTTTGAGTATCTGGTGGAGGATCGCACGGTTATCAACACCGTGTTTAAGTACAACCGCAAGCTACACTATTGGGCCGGGCTGATCGGCATGATTTTGTTGGTCCTGATGTCGATTACCTCGCTGGTGATGGTGCGGTCTGACGATTTTCGCTCGGTGATGCTCGATTTGCATACGGGGTCCATTTTTGCGGGTTATAGCCACGCCTATATCTACACGGATATCGTTGCATGCGTGACGCTGGCGATCTGTTTGTCGGGTTTTTTGATGTACGCGTACCCGCCGCTCAACCGCTGGATGCGGGCGAAAAAAGATCGGCTTTCGCGGTTTATGATTCAGGCCGGAGTGCGCCAGATCAATCAAAATCGGCGGGTTCAGGAAGGGTTGCGAAAAGTGCTGGGAGGGCCAGACAAGCCCTCTGGAAAGACTTGATTTTGCGTTCGGGAAGGTGTATCATCACCTTTGGTTTGGTTCATGTGAAATAGGTAACGAGGAGGATGCAATGCGCTATGTGAGATGGATGGCTCTGGGGTTGGTCGCGCTGGGTGTGATGATGGCGGCTATCGTCGGGTGTGGCGGCGGGCAGGAACAAGCCGACAATCAGTTGCCCAAGAGGCGTGCGGAAATGCGCGCGATCAAGTTGAGCACAGACCGAATTATGGTCGCGCTGAAAAACGAGACAGTGGATGGGGTCGCCGATGAGGCCGAGCGGATTCAGAAAGCCCTGAAAGCGGTGATCGAGCTCTATCCGCCGGAACACGAGGAGAAATACACGATTTACAACCAAGCCTCTCAAACCCTGGCGTTGGGAATCGCCTCGGCAGCCAAGGCGGGCAATGTCAAAGAGGCGAACAAGCAGTTCCGCGCAATGGTGCCCTACTGCGGCAAATGCCACGAGGATTGCGCCTTCATGCTCGCCCCCGCATTTCCCGAATACGAGGAGTAACACCCGCAATAGACAATCCATTTAAAAAAAAAGCGTCAGCTATTTAAGCCGACGCTTTTTGTTTTTCACATCTTATCTGCCCGATCAAGAGGCTGATAACCGCAACCGAGATGATCGAGACTGGACTTGTTGGCTGGCTAATCGAGTTGCGAAAGTAAGTGCAATTTGTTCAGGCGAGTTACATCTTGCAACAGGATACCTTCCAGCCACTCAGAGCTATTGACGTATTGCCACGCCGCTTCATCGCCGGACCTGACAACGAAAAGACGGCTCCCATCGGGGAGATATTCGCTCAAGTGATCGCGAATCATTTGAGCACTATATTCGGTCAACACAGCCCATGTTGAATCGGTAATACGCGCCCAAGCCCCGTAGCTTTGAATGGCCTCATGGAGGGCATTGTAATCACCTCCCCAAGCCATATCGTAAGAGATGATGTAGGTTTCCATCGCAATGTCTCCTTGGGGAAGTTGGGTTAAATCTTCCGGTTGTCTCGATGAGATCACGCAAAACAGATGTTCAAATCAAGGTCGAATTTCGCGTGATTGGACATGAGTCACAACGAGATCAGAACCGCCAGATTTTCAGGGCGGTTTTTCCGAATATCCATTCTCGGGCGGCTGCGCTGAATCCGCTGAGGTAATCCATTGGCACGCGCAGGGAATTGTCATAGCCTTCGCGCCTGCTCACGGGCGGGTAATCGCTGCCCCACATGACGCGCTGCGGGCCAAAGGCTTCGATAGCCATATCGGCGAGTGGGGGGATGGGGTCAAAGGGCATGGGCACGGGACAGAACTCGCCGAATCCGGGGAGTTTGATGGACAGATTCGGGTGTTCGGCGAGCGCGAGGATTTCTTTGAACGTGTGATAGGGCGGCTGTTGGCCTTCGCCAATGCCCGCGAGGTGTTCGATTGCGATAGACAGATTCGAAAATTTTTTGATCACCTCTGCAAACTCATCGCTCAAGAGGCTTTGGGGATTGCTCGGCGCGCTGACGACGAGGTCGAGTTCTGCTGCTACGCGCCACTGTGCGAGCGGATCGGAGCTATCTGCGCGGCTGTTTGCCGGCAGGCGAATGCCCACGATGCCTTGCTCTGCCCATCCGCGCATGGCCGTGCCATCGTCTGTTGGGGCGACGATCATCGCCGCTTGAAATTTCCCCGGATGCGCCGCCATGCAGTCGATCATGTACTGATTGTCCGCGTTTCCCGCGTATTGGATGAAAACGGCTTTATCGACTTTGGATGTGTTCATGTGGTAGAGCAGGGATTCCACGGGTTCGTATTTGTGCAGGCCAATGTGGCAATGGGTATCGACAATGGTCATGATGGACTCCAAAGAGATCGGTTGAAAGATGAAAGAGAACGGGGTGACAACTGACCGTTGAACGGCCTTGAGAGGCAACTCCCTACGACTAATGAGACAGGGCGGCGGGGTGGGCTGACCACTGACCGCTGACCGCTTGGGGTGCTGGGCGGGCCTCTCCTGTCTTGCGTCTCACGTCTCACTTGCGGAAGGGCGGTGCGGGGACTGACCACTGACCACTGACCACTGACTACTGACTACTTGGGCGCAGCGGTTGGGCAGGGTTTGCCCATTCGCACTCCTTGTCGTGTCTTTCAAAACAATGCCCCTTGTTCGGGCGGCGATGCGGGTTTCAGGCAGTCCGGGGTATCGTTTCTCGGGCTGTTGACAAGGGTCGAAACCGGATGGGCGATCATCTCTCGCGCCGCGTATGGAACGAGGAGTTCTCGCAAGTCGATGCGTTCTTCTGGGTCGAGCCAAGCGTCATACGCCTCTGCCGGAAGGATGACGGGCATGCGGTTGTGAATGGGTGCCATCAGGTCGTTGGGTTCGGTCGTGATAATGGTGCAGGATTGGATGCGTTCTCCGGTGGGTGCGTGCCACACGTCCCAAAGGCCGGCAAAGGCAAAGGGCGCGCCGGATTTGAGCGCGATGTGCATGGGCGTTTTGGTTCTGCCATCGGGGTTGCGTTGCCATTCGTAAAATCCGGTTGCGGGAATGAGGCACCGCTGTTTTTTGTACGCCATCCGAAACGAGGGCTTTTCCGCAAGGGTTTCTCCCCGAGCATTGATGAGGCGATTGCCGATTTTGCTGTCTTTTGCCCAAGACGGAATCAGCCCCCATTTGAAGGTGTCTGCACGCGGCGTATCCGTGTTGGCTATCGCGGTAATATTCTGCCCCGGCGCGATATTGTATCGCTTGGGCATCGCGCAGGGAAAGTCAAATTGCGGAAATGCGCGCTGGTTCTCATCGCGCTGGGCAGCATAAACATATCGACCACACATGGGGATTCCTTTGAAAGACAACCATCAGCTTTCGACCCTCACTATCCACCGCTTGTTTTGCTGACCACTGAGTGCTTGGGGTGCTGGGTGGCCCTCTCCCGTCTTGCGTCTCACGTCTCACTTGCGGAAGGGCGGTGCGGGGACTGACTACTGACTACTGACTACTTGGGGTTGGAGGAGTTGGGCGGGGGCTAACCACTGACCACTTGGGGTGCCGGGTGGCCCTCTTGCGTCTCACGTCTCACTTGCGGAAGGGCGGTGCGGGGACTGACAACTGACTACTGACTACTTGGGGTTGGAGGAGTTGGGCGGGGCAGGGCGGCCTCTTCATGTATAGCCCCTTTTTCCCAAATGTCAAGGTATTCCGCAGACGGGATGGTTTTTTGCTTGTTCGCAAAAACGCCACGCATTAGATTGAGCCGCGTTTGAGAAATCGTCTGCAATTTTTTTGGGAGGATGTCATGGCAAAAGAACTGGGATTTGGCATTGTTGGACTGGGGATGGGCAAGCACCATTGTCGGTCTGTCACAGAGGCCGCGGGCGCGAAGTTGGTGGCGGTGTGCGATGTGGATGAAGATCGTTTGGGGCCGGTGGCCGAGCAACATGGGTGCAAGGCGTACACGAGTTACGAAGAGATGCTTCGGGACGATGACGTGCAAGTCGTCAACATTTGCGTGGAGTCCGGCAAGCACGCCGCGCTGGGGATTCAGGCCGCAGATGCGGGCAAGCACATGGTCGTGGAGAAGCCCGCGGATATCACGCCCGAGCGCGTGGATCAACTCATCGGCGCGGTGAAAGATGCGGGCGTCAAGGTCGGGTGTATTTTTCAAGCGCGGCTGGATCCCTTGAACAAGCGCATCAAAGCGGCGATTGACAGCGGCAAGTTGGGCAAGTTGATCGGCGTTCATGGGCATTTGCCGTGGTATCGCGCACAGAGTTATTATCAGGGCGCGCACGGCTTGTGGAAGGGAACGTGGGATCTCGATGGCGGCGGCTCGTTGATGAATCAGGGGGTGCATACCGTCGATCTGATCCAATGGCTCGCCGGCGGTGTCGCGTCTGTGATGGGCATGTTCGGCGTTTTTGGGCACGACATCGAAGCCGAGGATCAGACTGTGGCCCTGTTCAAATTCAAGAATGGCGCGATTGGCACGGTTTATACGACGACCTGTTGCTATCCCGGCCTGCCCCAACTGGTGACCATTTACGGCGCGAATGGGTCCATTATGAAAGATGCGTCCAAGTTGATCGCGTGGAAAATTCAGGGCGAGAACGAGGCCGCAGAAGAAGCGGAGATGCTCGGCCTGTACGGCAGCCGGGAAGACAAACAGAAGAACATCTCCGCAGACCCGATGGCAGTCAGTTCAGACGGGCACACCCTGATCATCGAGGACTTGGTCGCGGCCATCAACGAAGACCGCGATCCCATGATCGGCCTCGAAAGCGCGCGCCACGCCGTGGAAATCATCAATGCCGTATTTGAATCCGGCCGCACGGGCCGAGAAATTGAGGTGGGGTAAGCGTCCGCAAGAGGAAGACGACCGGCGATCTGACGAGTGTGAGGATGTCCAATGATTCAGAGATTCTATGCCGATAATTTTCGATGTTTGACCAATTTCGAACTCAAACTCGGCGAGATAAACATCTTCCTCGGTGCCAATGGCACGGGTAAGACATCGGTCTTGAGTGTGCTGAGGAAAATTCAGGATCTGGTCGTGCGCGGATTGAAAGTTGACGAGGTGTTTCCCGCACGCGATCTCTCCTTGAGAGAAAACAGCGACGAACAGCGATTCGAAATCGAAATGCAGATCGATGGGCACGCCTATTGTTACGCGCTGACAGTTGAACACGACCTCGCACGCAACCAAATGCGAATTGGCAACGAGAGACTCGATCATGACGGAAAACCGCTGTTTGTTTTCCACAAGGGCCAAGCCCAGTTGTATCACGATGATTATACGCAGGGCCCTTTGTATCCATTTGACTGGGCGCAGTCCGGAATCGGCGTCTTGAACGAGCGGCACGACAACCGAAAATTGACCCGATTCAAAAGGGAAATTGCCAACTGCATCATCGTTAGCCCCTGCCCCCCGCTCTTCGCGTTGGAAACCAAAACAGAAGATGAGTTTTTGGCGCCTTTGATGCAGAATTTTGTCGGATGGTACGGGCACGCCTCTCAGGAAAACATGGGTTCAATCGTCACGCTGTTCCGCGAACTCGGCAAAGCCCTTCCCGGATTCGATTCGATCAACCTGATGAAATCCGGAGAGAACACGCGCGCCCTCAAGGCGGTATTTCGCAGCCCATCCAGCGATCTGGTCAGATATGGATTCGACCAACTTTCCGACGGTCAGAAAACCCTGATCGCATTGTACAGTCTGATTTTTATCCCAAAAGACCGTCGGGTTTCCCTGTTTATTGACGAGCCTGAGAACTATCTTGCCCTAACGGAAATTCAGCCTTGGGTTGCGGCGGCGGTTGCGTGCTGTGGAGAATCGTTGGAACAGATCGCCATCGTCTCTCATCACCCGGTTTTAATCGATTATATGGCAGGTGCCAACGGCAAGTGGTTCTCCCGGCAAGACGACGGCCCCGTGCGTGTCAGCGACGAACCAAAACGCGCCGTTGACGGGCTGTCGCTCTCCGAATCTATTGCCAGGGGGTGGGACGAATGAGCGTGAGTATCGTCCTTCTCTGCGAGGATAGTCAGACGGACTGTTTCGTGCGTCGATTCCTGCGCTATCGCGGATTCGATCACCTCCTAGAGACCAGGGATTGGTTTTACAAGAGTGGACGGAATCTGTCTACCATCAATTCGGGATCTGGATCGTCAAGGCCATCCATTGCCGCCCCCATGAAAACATCAGGATCATGAATGGAAATTTTGCATCTCATAGCCTCCTGACGCAAGGTTTCAGCCGCTTTTTCTGGTGTATGCTCGTCCGATGTTCTGCCCTGAATCGACATTGCATCCTGCCAGTGCCAGACAGCACGGACATGATCCAAAAACGACTCGACAAACTTTTTCATTGAAAACAGTACGCGCGCCCGTTGCTCATAACCAAAAAAATAACATGTCCCAACAAGAGCTCTGCTTTGGGCTTCGTTGGGGGCTTCCGCGATAATCTGTCCTGCAGTTTTCAGTGCCTCCTCTTGTCTTTTTGACAAAAGGAGGTAGTAGATGCGCTTTTTTTGGGCCTGTGGTCGCCCACGGTCGCCCACAGAGGCCACGGAGATCGCCTTGTCGATCTGGGCCAAAGCCCCATCAATATCCCCCTGCCGCTTCAGTGCTGTTGCTTTTTTTAGCAACTCATCATACGATTCACCCCGATCTTTGTGTTCCTTTTCAGGTTGCCTTGCCTTGTGGGCGCGAGGGGCTGGCTTACCAAAAATCTCCTTGAAAATTAAAAGCAAGATGCGAAACATGATACACCTCCATGAAAAGTGAGTGATTCAAATTACCGAGTGCTCGGTAATTTGAGGATCTGTGCCGCCTTCCCTGATGGAAGCGCGTCGGGAATACCAGCGGCTCAAACGTTGACAACTCGGTTTGGCTAGACATCACTTCCCTATCAGAAATTGACGCGCCAGATGGCCGTGGCTTGTTTGCCCATCCAGGTCTGGTGTGAACGAATTTTTTCTGCGGTCCAGGCATCGAAATTTTCAGCCAATTTGCGCGTGATGGCAAATTGGCTTTTTTGGTAAATGGGACGCTTTTCTAAAAAGGAGGTATTTCCCAAGGTGCGATTATCCGCTGTTGCCAAAAGCGTCAGGTTGCCCAAACGATGGGTGAACGCATCGCGTTGCTGATCGTCGAATTGGTCCCAGCCGTTGCCGGGGCTTTCTGGCAACACATGCTCGATGTTGTATTTCGCGCTCTCAATATCAAAGCGATTGCCGGACAACTGCTCCTCGAGTCGGAACAGGATGAAGCGCGCCACCTTTTTGTCGCGACTGCTGGTGGTTCGCAACACCTTGTCGGCGAACGCGGCCTTAAATTTTGCGTCATCGGGATAAACCGGCCTCAGTTCCGCAATGGCGGCGGTCGCATTGGCGATCTGGCCCGTTGATATGTTGCGTGCGATGCGGTTGTACATCGTCTCTTGCTCGTTGCTCGGGTAACCGCAGATCGCGTTGTAGCGGAAAGACACCACGGCAATAGCCCGAAGAAAACGCCCGAGGCCGGCCCTGTCGTCTTCGGCGAATCGATCAAAGGCCGCCAGCAATAAGGCCAAGGGCTGGCGCACGTCGAACATAAGCAACTGGGATAGGCTGTCGCGCTCTGCGGCTGTCCACGAATCGTCTTCTGGGTTTCGCAATGCCGCGTACACCCGTGCATGCCGGTCCATCGCGCGGATCAAGGCAAAGGCTTGGGACTTGTCGCGGATCGCATTGCGGATGGTTTTGAACAAATCGGCCTTGCGGACCAACCTATTGTGGCTGTTCCAATAGACGCGCAAAAACTCGGGAAAACGCTCACTGCCCAACAGCCCGACGATGCTCTCCCAGCGTTCTTCTAATGCCTCGATTTCCGATTCGTGTACGCCGTCCCTCGAGACCATGGAAAACAGGTAGTTTTTCAACAAATCGGTGGCAGACAGGCGCACGCCCCGCGCATTCAGGGTCTCGAAGACCTTGAACGCATTCAACTCGTCCGTCACCGTGATCACCGTAAAAAACAACTTATCAACGGCGCTATCGACAAAGCGCGCCACCGCTTCGCCATCATTTCCCGCGTATGCCACGATGCGTTCCCCAAACCACTGAAACGCCCTTCGCAATAGGCGTTCCGAAGCATTCAGCCCCCTTTGCGGCAGGTGCTCAAGGGGCACGAGGTAATTCTGGTAAAAGCGGTCGTTGTGCCGGTTCAGCGTCAACTTGGAGCGCGGCACCAGCGTCACCGGATCGAGGTACCCGATGTAATTGTTTCGCAGTTGTTCTGCGCGTCGGTGTTGCGGATCATTGGGGTCATTCGGCACTGCCAAGTCTTTCAGATGCGCCACTGCCGCCAGCATCAACAAGCTCAGCGTTGTCATGCGTTGCTGTCCGTCGATGATGTCGAACGCCCGGTTGTCGGACGATTGCAACACCAAGTAGCCCATGTAATGCGCGGGTTCCGGGTCTTCGCCAAACAGCCCGACCATGTCTTGCCACAGATCGTCCCATTCGTCCGGGCCCCAGGAATAATCGCGTTGAAATTGCGGCACGCGATAACTCAGGCCATTGCCCATCAACTGGCGAAACGTGTTGTTGTTGGCGGTGAAATTCATCGGCAAAATCCTTTTTTTGCAAGCGCATCACGCGAAACCGGGAAAGACCTCTGCCATCGCCGCCTTGTCCGTGCCCACCATCAGGCGCCCGCCTGCGCGGATCAAGGGCCGGCGGATCAGGCGAGGTTGTTCCACCATCAGGCGAATCAGTTCATCTGCGGACACCGCATCGCGGTCGAGGTTCAGCGCACGCGCAGACGGACTGCGCCACGAGAAGACGTCGCCCGGCGGCATGTCCCCGAGCAAAGCTCGAAGCTCTGACTCTGTAAATCCATCCCGAAAAAAGTCCCGCTCCACCACCTCCACACCTTCTCGCGAAAGCCACGCTTTCACCTTGCGACAGGTGCTTCATCTGCTCCATGTGTAAAAATTGATCATTGCCTCTCCTCGATGTTATGGGTGATGACCACACGGGGCCGCGCCCTTCTATTCTCGCCTCTTTCGCCTCAATACAGTTCTATTTTCCCCTTCCGGATGGTGAGCATGTGTAGCCAGCCATTTTCTCGATTGCCTGGGGCAAAGGAGATTTTGCCGGTTGCGCCGGGGAGGTCGGTCAGGGTTTCGAGGCGGTCGCGCAGGAGGGCGCGGGTGGTGCCGCCTGCGTTGATGCCGTGCAGGATTGACAGCATGGCGTCGTGCCCGAGGGCCGAGACGATATTTTGGTCCGTGCCAAAGCGCGAGCGGTACGCGTTGACGAAAAATTGCACGGATTCGAGGGGACTTTGTTCGTAGTATTTGCCGACAAAAACCGCGCCCTCCACGTAAGTGCCGCCATCTCGCGCGACTTCGGCGTGGTTCCAACCATCGCTGCCGAGCACTTGGGAAGCGACCAGTGCGGAGTGAAATTGCGGGGCGATGAGCAAGATGTCCGCATCATCGCCCGCGATGAGAATGCCGTCTAAGGTCTCGACCACGTCGGCTTGGGCCGTATCCGGATCGACCTCGACCAGGGGCGGTGCGACGTACAAATCGCCGAGGATCAAAGCGTCAATTTCCGAAGCGAGGTCAGCGGGCGGACGCAGTGCCAAGCCCATGCTGCGAATGCGCTCGAATTGGCGGCGATAGTCCGTCGTGCCCGGCTCGTACCATTCTTGGATGAGGACCTCGGCGCCGAGATCCTCGGCTTTGGTCGTAAATTCGCGGGCGATGCGCCTGCCATACCCATCTCGAGACGCGAGGGTTGCCAGTGTTCGCAAGCCCTGTTCGCGTACAGCGTGTTCTGCGATGCGGCGGCCCTGCGCGCCGGGGGTGGCGTTGACTTGAAAAATGTACGGGCTGAGCGAGGCAATGCCGTCGTCTGACGCGGTTGGGGCCACCAAGGGCATTTCTTGCACGCCGAGCAGGGCCGCGATAGGCGTGGTTTCCGCGCTGGTGAGCGCGCCGATGATCGCGATGACCTCGCGGTCTTCAACGAGGCGTTGCGCGGCGCGCACTGCGCGAATGGGATCGCCTTCAGAGTCTTCAAATACCAAGCCGACCGGTTCTGCGAGGGGGGTGTGGTCGCGGGCGATCAAAATGCCGTTGCGTAGGGCTTCGCCGTGTGGCGTGCCCAACGGGGCGATGATGCCGATTTTATGGCGTGCGGGCAATTCTCGACCGGCTCGCTCTGCGGACGCCTGAATGCAGAGGCAAAGCAGGAGTATGGGTAATTTTTTCATCGGACGAAGTTGATAAAATCTTCCGGGCGCAGTTGTTGTAGCCGTTGTTGCAGGAGTTCGGGCGAGTAGTCGCGTGCGGCGTTCTTGTCTGCGACCCGATTGGCGACGTAAATGGGCGCGTCGAATTTGAGTGCCAGCAAGATCGCGTCGCTCGGCCGGGCGTCAACGTCCAAAGGGGTTTCGGGCGCTGTGAGAGACACGCGCGCGTGGTAGATGTGATCGACGATATCCGCGATGACCACATGGCGAACACGCGCTTGCAGGTTGCGGAGGACCGTGCGGATCAAGTCGTGTGCAAACGGCCGCGGGGGTTCAGTGCCGGCCAACTGAAGGGCGAGCGCGAGCATTTCGCCCATTTGAATCCAGATGGGCACGCGGCGGTGCCCATCCTTTTCTTTGAGCATGACGACTTGCTCTTCAAATTGGCTGTCGATAAAGATGCCTTCGATCCGCGCTTCAAACGCCATGCGCGACCTCCTTTCTTCGGGTGAGCACGGGGCCATGTCCCTACCATTCATTCCAAAACGAGCGAGACCGCGAGCCAGCCCCCGACCGGGATGATGTTGGAGACGAGTTTGGGATGGTTGGCGACTCGGTGGTTGTAGTCCTGGATGCCGCGGCGACCGTCGCCTTTGGGAAGTGCGCGGTGCGCGTGCCCGTGCCCGTTGGCATTGTCGGCGATGATGAGGCCGCCCGGGCGCGTGTTTTCAAGGGCAAAGTCGAGGTACGTGGGATAGTTTTCCTTGTCTGCGTCGATGAAGACGAGGTCAAACGGGCCGTCCTGCACCGCGTCTTTCATCAGGGTTGCCCCGTCTCCCAACCGCACTTCTGTTCGGGCTGACAGCCCGGCGTTTTCGTAATTGCGCCGCGTGACTTCGGCGTGTTTGGGTTCGATTTCCAAGGTGATGAATCGACCGTCTGCGGGCAGGGCGCGGGCGAGCCAGATGCCCGAGTAGCCGGCGAGCGCGCCAAATTCGAGGATTTTTTTCGCGCCGATGGCTTTGGCGAGCAAATACAGGGTTTGCCCGGCTTCGGGGCTGACGGAGATGCGCGGAATGCCCTGTTCGACCGCTGCGGGCATAAGGCCCTTGAGCAACTCATCTTCACGGGCGAAAACCTCCCGCCTGTACGCGTCGAGATCCGGATAGGTTTGATGCATGGGTTGTCCTTTGAATGAGGATTGGCGTTGAAAAACAAAACTACGGGCGTGCTTCAATGCGGACGATTTCTCCGCGTTTCTCTCCTCTCAATCCGAAAAATAAATTCGGCGGCCGTCTTTGGCCGATTGATAGGCGGCGAGGATCATTTCTACGGAAACGCGCCCATCTTCCGCAGAGACGCGCTCGTCGCTCAGGCCGCGGATGTAGTCGATGAACGGCCGGGGAATGGCCGCGATGCGCTCGCCCTGCCCGCTGGGAATGTCCATTTTGAACTCGGTCCAGCACTCGTCGCCGCGCCGGATGTACTTGAGCGGCACAGCGTCTTGGGCACGCGGCGCAGACGTGGAAGGCGCGTCCCCGTAGTCTTGGATGATGCTGCCCTCGTCCCCGTAGATTTCCGTGGTGTTGACGCCTGCGACCGTGGTCGAGCCGTTGAACAAAATGCCCATCATCCCGGTTTCAAACCGGAAAATCGCGACGCCATTGTCGTCGGGCGCGAAATTCGTCACAACGCTGTCGATCTCGGCCATCACGGACACCGGGCGGCCAAAGATCCAGTAGAACCAGTCCGCGGCGTGGATGGCGTCGTCGAAATACATGCCGATGTTGGCGACCGGGTCGAGGTGCCATTTGGACGCGCTCGTGGCAAAGCGGGGATTGAGCAACACCGGGATGCAATGTCGCCGGCGAACAACCGCGATCTCGCCCACTGTGCCGCGCTCCACCAGGGCTTTGATTTTGCGATTGACCGGATCCTGGCGCATCTGAAAGGCCATGCTGAACTTGACGCCCGAGTCGTTCACCGCGTCGATGATTCGGTCGCAATCTTCGAGGGTGGTGGCCATGGGTTTTTGAAGCAAGATGTTTTTGCCCGCCTGTGCGGCCATCTGCGCGTAGTCCGCATGCCGGTTGGTCTCGATGCCGATCATGACCGTGTCGATGTCGGGATCGTTGAGCACCGCGTCTGCTGACGTGCGAAATTCCAAACCGAATTTGTCGGCATTGGCGCGCCCGCGGTCTTCATTGTCGTCCCAGGTGGCGACGAGTGCCACGTCGTCAAATTGCTGCATCTGACCGCAATAGGTGTTGATGTGTCCGTGCGCGTGGCTGATGACGCCGATGTGAACTTTGTCCATGATGACTCCTATTTCACGTAAACAACGGTTTCCGCATCCAGCGATTCTATGGCTGCGGCAATGACTTTTTGCGCGGCCAAGGCATCTTCGGCAGAGCCGTCGATATCCTCGGGCGCGACCCCGGCGCCGACCTCGCGGAGAAAGGTGTCGATGCGGTCTCGGAACGTGTCGATAAAATCGCCAAACCCGCCAAATGCCGGGTCCGTGTACACGGTTTTTTCCAACTCGCCCGCCGGGTACAAGGTGAGTTCGTGCCACATGTCTTCGAGGACAAACCGCCCGCCTGTGCCTGCGACTTCGCAACGTTCCATCGGATGGCCGCGCTCGATGTCGTAACTGCCCGTGAGCGAGCCGACCACGCCGTTTGTGAACCGCATGTTGAACTGCGCGGTCGACCAGATCGCGCGCCCCGGCGCTTTGGTGGCAAAACAGTGAACCGCTTCCACATCCCCGCAAAAATAGCGCATCACGTCAATCGTGTGCGGATGCAGGGCTTTGAGGTGGTAATACGGCGAACTCTCTGCCGGGTTCATGATCCACATCGCCATGTTGACAAAGAGCAGATGGCCCAAGCGGCCTTCGTCCACCCACTTCTTGGCGAGGCGCGCCGCAGGGGTAAAGCGGTGGTTGAGGTCAATGCCATAACACACGCCCATTTCTTTGGCTTTGGCGACCATTTCTCCGCCGTGGGCAATGCTGTTGGAGATGGGCTTTTCGCCTAAGACGTGGCAACCCGCCTCGAGGGCTTGCATGGTGGGCGCGTAGTGGTCGCTGCTGTATTCATACCCGCCCGTGGCCACGCTGACCACATCGGGCCGGCATTCATCGAGCATTTTCTGAACATTGTAAAATGCGGTTATGCCCAAGCGGGCGGCGGCGGCATTGGCGCGGGTTTCGTCAATGTCGCACACGCCGATGAGTTCGGCGCGTTCATTTTCGACGTAGATGTCGGCGTGCCGGTTGCCGATTGGGCCGAGGCCGATGACGCAGGTGCGTAGCATAGAGAGGCTCCAGTGGTCAGTTGTCAGTTGTCAGTTGTCAGTTGTCAGTTGTCAGTTGTCAGTTGTCAGTGGCGTTGTTGCATAAATAGCAATTTCCTGCAAGTTGGGATTGCAAAAAGACAGGCTCCTTCGTAGATTGGGCATATAGATCACCAAAACAACTCACCCTTTCTCACCAGGAACCTGTCATGCCCAAGATAACCGCTTCCAAACCCGCCGTCAAGTCCCCGCGTCGCCCGCGCTGTGCGCCTGTCTATCGGGTTAGGAACTGGGCGGCCTACGAGGCCGGTCTCAAGCAGCGGGGCAGTCTGACGTTTTGGATCACGCCGCAAGCCCTTCGGAACTGGTACCATCAAGGGCCAACGCAACGGGGGCGGCAAAACACCTTTTCAGATTTGGCTATTCAAACGGCATTGATGGTGCGCTTGGTCTATGCCTTGCCCCTGCGTCAAACCGAGGGGTTTCTCAAGTCCATCCTGGCATTGATGGGGGTGGATTTGCGTGTGCCCGATCACACGACCCTCTGCCGGCGACAGGGCGATTTGAACGTGGATTTACCTGTCCAATCCCGTCACGAGCCGATCCACTTGGTGGTGGATTCTACCGGCCTGAAAGTGTATGGCGAAGGCGAATGGAAGGTGCGTCAACACGGCTTTTGCAAGCGCCGGACTTGGCGCAAATTGCACATCGGCGTCGATGAGGCCACCGGGGAGATTGTCGCACAGACCCTGACCTCGGCAAGCGTTGATGACGCTTCGCAGGTCAACCCCTTGCTCGATCAAGTCCCGGCCCCTGTCCATACGCTGGGCGCCGATGGCGGCTATGACAAACGCAAGGTCTTCAACACATGCGCCGCCCCCAAACAAGGAGCCCCCATCCGACCTCTGATTCCCCCGCGCCATGATGCCAAAATTGAACAACACGGAAACAGGAAGGCACCCCCCCTCGCCCGCGATGAAATCATCCGAGCCATCCGGCGTCAAGGCCGCCGACAGTGGAAACGCACCAGTGGCTATCATCGTCGCTCGGTCGTTGAAACCCACATAGGCCGCTACAAACAACTCATTGGGCGGCAGTTGCGCGCACGAAAAAAGAAGAACCAAGAAACGGAAGCACGGTTGGGATGTGCGGTGCTCAATCGCATGATGAGGATCGCGAAACCCGTGTCCTATCCCATAGAAAGAAGGGCTTAAATTTCGCGGGAAAGGGACGAACTTAGCCACGACAACATTTATGCAACAACGCCGTTGTCAGTTGTCAGTTGTCAGTTGTCAGTTGTCAGTTGTCAGTTGTCAGTCCCCGCGCCGCCCTTCCGCAAGTGAGACGGGAGAGGGAAGACGGGATTTTAGCCACAAAAGGCACAGAAGGCACGAGCGGTGTACAACTGGCGATAGCCAGTTCAAAGGTGAGCGATATATATGTAGGGGCGATGCCCCCGTGCTCGCCCAAAGATACAAGAGGACCGCCTAGCACCCCAAGTAGTCAGTAGTCAGTAGTCAGTAGTCAGTAGTCAGTCCCCGCACCGCCCTTCCGCAAGTGAGACGGGAGAGGGAAGACGTAAGAGGGCTACCCAGCACCCCAAGCGGTCAGTGGTCAATGCGAATTAAGAGTAGAAAGCGAGTAAGAAGCAAGCCGCAACCAATCGTCCAAAGACATGAACGACTCATCCATTATAGGATCGCCCCTTAGAACTTGTCTAAAAAAAACGATGTTCCCTCCTCCGGTTCATCCCCGCAACGGAGAGATGTTATTCCCCCCTTCCTCGCAGGCACAGGCGTAGCCTACAACGAAGCGTAGCGAGTAACGGGGGTTAGGGGGGTAGGTCCAAAAAAAGACAAGTACGCAATGGATTCAACTCTTAATTCGCATTCGAAGATAAATGCAGTGGTCAGGCCGCCCGATCTCCGGCTTCAAGCCATCAGCAAAACGAGCTGATGGCTTTTTATTTTTTGTGGCTTTTGTAATTCGGCGAGATTTCGCGGAGGCGGTTGACTTCTCGGATCACGCGGTCCGCGACGTAGTCGATCTCGGCTTCGGTATTGAACCGGCCAATGCCAAAGCGGATGCTGTTTCGCGCCATCTCGTCGCCAACGCCGATAGCTTTGAGCACATAAGACGGCTCCAGAGACGCGGATGTACACGCCGATCCAGACGAGAGGGCCACATCGCGCAAGCCCATCAGCAGGCTTTCGCCATCCGCGCCGGCAAAGCTGATGTTGAGATTGCCCGGCAAACGCTGGTTGGGGTGGCCGTTGAGTTGGCGTTGATCCAGCGCGTTGAAGAGCTGATCGCGCAAGCGATGGCACAATTTCCAGCAGTGTTCGGCGTCCGCCGCGAGGTGCTGTTGTGCGAGCGCGCAGGCTTTTCCAAGCCCCACGATGCCCGGCACGTTGAGCGTGCCCGAGCGCATGCCTTTTTCATGGCCGCCGCCATCCACCTGCCCCACCAAGCGCACACGCGGGCGACTCCGCACGTAGAGCGCGCCCATGCCTTTGGGGCCATAGCACTTGTGCGCGGAAATGGAGAGCAGGTCGATGTGCATGGCTTCCACGTCGAGCGGAATTTTGCCAATGGCCTGCGCGGCATCCGTGTGAAAGTAAATGTCTTTTTCTCGACACAGCGCGCCGATTTCTCCTATCGCCTGACAGGTGCCAATTTCGTTGTTCCCCGCCATGATGGAGACCAGAACCGTGTGCTTTGTGATGGCGTTTGCAACATCCTGCGGATCCACAATCCCATGCGAGTCCACGGGCAAGACCGTGACCGAGACGCCTGCGCGTTCCACTGCGCGGCACGAATCGAGCACGGCGTGGTGTTCGGTTGCCTGCGTGATGAGGTGCGCGGACCGCGCCGCGGCCACCACGCCTTTAATGGCGAGGTTGTCGGATTCCGTGGCCCCGCTGGTAAAGACGATGTCTTTGGGCTGTGCGTTGATGAGGCTGGCAATTTGTTCTCGCGCCCTATCGACTGCGTCCTCGGCCTCCCACCCAAAGGCGTGCGTGCGGCTGGCCGCATTGCCAAACCGATCCTTGAAATAGGGCAACATCGCCGCGAGCACCCATTCATCCACGGGCGTAGTGGCGTTGTTGTCGAGATAGATGGGCAGTTGGATGGACATGTCGTTTCTCGTCCGAAGTGGTCAGGCCGCCCGCCCAGCCGCCCTTCGGTAAGAGGGCAGACGGGAGAGGCGAGAAGGGAGCCGCGCTATCCCGCTCAAGGAATCAGTGGTCAGGCCGCCGCTAGGTAGAGGATAGGCACGGGGTTGTCTCTGCAACTAATGTGGATAGGGCTACGCCAACTTCTTCACCGCGACTGTGCCCTCGGGCGTGGAGCGCACTTCGTAGCCCGCGTCGATGAGTTCTTGGCGCAACCGGTCTGCGACGTCGTAATTCTTGGCTGCGCGGGCCGCGTCGATTTGTTTGCACAGGGCCGCGCTGGTGTCCGTGGCTGACGATGGTGATGAATCGGACAGATCGGCAATGCCGAGCACCCCGTTGATTTTGTCGAACACGCCCAAGGCTTCGGGCGCGTCCGCTACTTTTTGCCCCATCCAGGTGTGGACGACCGCGAGGGCCGCGCTGATGTTGAGGTCGTTGGCGAGTGCGTTGAGAAAATCGGCGATGACCGGATGCGCGTTATCCACCTCGACCGCGTTGCCCTGTGTTGCTGTGGCGAGATTCTGACCAAATTCGCAAAACCGGCGCACCGCATTGGCCGAGTCTCGAATGCCTTTTTGCGTGAAATTGGTCTGCGTGCGGTAGTGCGTCTTGATGAGTTCGTAGCGCAGAACAGCCGGGTGAACCCGCCGCCCGGTGACTTCGCCCTCGAGCACGTCTCGCACCGTGAAAAAATTGCCCTTGCTCTTGGACATTTTTTTGCCTTCGACCATCAAATAGCGCGGGTGAATCCAGTACTTGGCAAAATGCGATTGGCCCGTGGCACAGCGCGATTGGGCAATTTCGCATTCGTGGTGCGGAAAAATATTGTCCTCGCCTCCGGTGTGGATGTCGATCACCTCGCGGCGCAACAATTTCATCGCCATCGCCGAGCATTCGATGTGCCAGCCCGGATAGCCCTCGCCCCAAGGTGAAGGCCATTTCATGATGTGGGATGGATCGGGTTTCCACAGGAAGAAATCCGCGGAGTCGCGCTTGGCAACTTGGTGTTCTTCCAAGACGCGCCCGCCCGATCCGGCGACGAGTTGGGCCACGTCATTGCCCGAGAGCCTGCCGTATTCGGGGAAGGATCGCACGCTAAAATAAACCACGCCATCATCGGCGATGTACGCGTGGCCCTTGGCCAAGAGCGTTTGGATCATCGCTTGAATGGCGTCGATGTGTTCGGTGGGCCGAGGCATGTTGCGCGGATAATCGTGCGCGACTTTGATGCCGAGTGCGCGGGCGTCTTGAACGAATGCGTCCGTGAAGTATTGCGCGATCTGATACGGGTCGTCCGGGTTGGAAATCCCATCGGGCAGGGCGCCGGATTTTTTTGCTTCTTTGAGTTTGCGCGCAGCCACCGCGATTTTGTCTTCGCCCGTGGCATCGGCCACATCATCGTCGGTCATGTGCCCCACGTCCGTGATGTTCATAACATGGGCGACGCGGTACCCGGCCAGTTCCAAGAAGCGGCGGAGCACGTCCGAGAACAAAAAGGATTTGAAGTTGCCGATGTGGGCAAAATCGTACACGGTTGGACCGCAGGAATACATCGCCACATGCGGGGGATCGAGCGGTTCAAAAATTTCCGTGCGATTGGTCAGGGTATTGTAAAATCGAATGTCCATAATTGCGTTCGAGGTGTGGGGGTCAAGGTGAAAATGAAAAAAATATCTCGCCCTTTGTCAATCGCTATAGCTTCACCACCCCAACGACTCGTCCTTTGTTGCAGATGAACGGGCATGGGAGACGGCTCGTTTTATCCTCGGATAGAATTTTTGTTTCGACACGACGCGACGATGTAAAGCCCGGCGAGCACGAGGCCGATGCTGACCCATTGATGCACAGTGAGAAACAAAAAAACTTCGGGCGTGAGGCGGACAAATTCGACAGCGAACCGGGCGAGGGCCATCAAAACGAGATATAGGCCAAAAGTCACACCGGGTTTGAGACGACCGCGCAAGGCCCACAAAATGCCGAAAATGCAGACCATCTGGATCATTTCGTAAATCGGCGTGGGATGTACGACTTCAACTGTGGGCACGAGGCCCTTGGGATAGGCTTTGCCCCACGGCAGATCAGTGGGCATGCCATAGCATCCATCGCCGGAGAGTTCGCACCCCCCGCGGCCAAAAAAGTAGCCCACGACAAGGGCCGGCGCGAACGCGTCCAAAGCGGACCAATTCAAGGCGTTGTGCCGGCGAAGCGCGAGGAGCACGAGAGCCGCGCCACCCAAAAACCCGCCATACCACGCCCAACCCAGCGTGGAAAAAACCGTGCCAAAGGGATCGGCGACAAAGGCGTGGGGATATTCAAGGACGTGAAAAATTTTGCTGCCCACAGGGCCGCCGATCACCGCGGCAAACGCAATGCGGTCCGACAGCGCGGGATCGAGCGCACGCCGCCGAAATTCGCGCTTGAGCACCCA
Source organism: Candidatus Latescibacterota bacterium (assembly GCA_965204745.1). Taxonomy (GTDB): domain Bacteria; phylum Latescibacterota; class UBA2968; order UBA2968; family UBA2968; genus VXRD01. The sequence goes on along the minus strand of OZ242010.1, from coordinate 3,685,830 downwards.
CGATGCAAAAAGGAACCCCACGGCGAGCATTGTGCCGTAAACGCCGATGCGAAGGGGGCCGTATTCAAAGAGGATTGGAGACATGAGGTGAAGGGAAGAGGGTAGAGGGAAGACGGGAGAGGCAAGAGGCAAGAGGGGAGACGGGAGAAGGCCACCGCGCTGTTCCTCTCAAGTTGTCAGTTGTCAGTTGTCAGTTGTCAGTTGTCAGTTGTCAGTTGTCAGTTGTCAGTTGTCAGTTGTCAGTTGTCAGTTGTCAGTTGTCAGTTGTCAGTTAATCCCAAGCCTCCAAGCGGTCAGCGGGGGGCGTCTAGTCGCGCGCTAAGACAATGTGAGTTCTTCTTGGAGCGCGTCTTTGCGATTATTCCCATTTTTTTCGGAAGATATGGAACTCGCCGCGTTTGATTTTAAGACAATCGGCATGAGATCTATCTTTTCAATTTGAGATGGAATGTGGAAAAATTCTTTTATGTCATTCCAATCTTCGTCTCTTAAGGTGACCAATTTATCCAGATAAAAACTGACCCAACAGCGACCCAATTTCGAGCTCATCTTCTCTTGCAAAAGTTTATTTTGCGTTATTTCAACGTATTTGTCGTCCAATTCAAAACCGATGAAATTTCTGCCCAAACGCTTGGCAGCCAACGCCGTTGTGCCCGTGCCACTAAAGGGATCGAGAATGATATCGCCCTCATCTGAGGACATTAAAATGATGCGTTCCAATAAATGTATGGGCAACTGGCAGGGGTGTTTGTCTCTGTATTTATTGTGCTTGACCCTGTGAATATCCGTCCACACATCGGACACGAGAGGGCCGAATGGGTGTAAGAGTCTTTTTTTGCCGCCGTAATCTTTTGCCAATAGCCCTTCTTTTCGCGTGCGTTTGTGCGGATAACGAATTTCATAAAATTTCAATTGTTCGATGTCTTTGGCGTAAAATAAAATCCCATAATGCGAGGGTTGCAGGGTTTTTCCCATTGGTGCGGTCGGCGCGTCCCAACTTATCCAGTGCTTGAAATCGGCAATTTTATTCAGATACGCCGTATAAAATGTGAGCCATTTCGGTATGTTGTGGACAAAAATACTGCCCGTTGGTTTGGCAATGCGAACCATTTCGGTTATCCAAAGTTCGCACCAGTCCAAATATTCTCGGAGTTTTCGGCGATCTTTGTAGCTATTGTAGGATTTTTTGAGGTTAAAGGGTGGGTCCGCAAACGCGACATCTACCGAGTTATCGGGCATTGTTTTTAGCAATTCTAAACAATCGCCTTGAATAATGGCGTTTGAGTATCGTTCAATCATATCTCTTTCTCAAGATGACTTTTGTTTCATTTGCAACCATGCCGAAATTCCCCTCTGAAAACGGGTTGAGGTGTTCCAATATTTGGTATCACACAGGCCCTGCGCGGAGGATTTTATCCGAGACGCCGGTTTCAAATTGCGCGAAATTTTCCTTAAATAGCCGAGCCAAGTGCGCGGCGCGGGCGTCGTATTCGGTTGGGTTGGGCCAGGTGGTGCGCGGGGACAGGCCCCTGTACCTGTCCTCGTACGCCCATCGGTGGTTTTCCCTTTCGCGCTTTTACTGACTTCGTTCCTTCAAGCACGTTGCTTTTCGAGCAAGAACAAGAACTCTCGGTTTGGGTGATCGACCTCTCGTAGCCATTCGTGCGTCCACGTCATGCCCGCCATCACGTTTTTCTGATAATTGATCGCGACCACATCCAAAAGCCTGCCGTGACATTGCATCGCGTCGTTCAACGCTTTGGCTGTTGCCCTGCCTCCAGAACTGTACGACAAGATGACATGGCGCGCTCGCGTCGTAGCGATGAGTTTCTCAATGGCTTCGACCGCGATGAAGCGACCATTTGCGTTGCGTCTGAACTCCTCAAACGCGGATGCCGCCACCGGGTCAGACGTATCAACGCGGCGATTGGCCCTGCCGAAAAGGGCGGGTTTATCGTAGAGAATGACGCTCGTCCAGACGTGGTAATAAGACGCATAGCGCACGCGCGATGGCGGCATTTTCTCATTGTTCGATCCATACGGCGGATCGAAATACGCCAAGTCCGTGTCGATGCGCGGCGCGAGGTCAAAAATGTCCTTTCGGAACACGCGATGTTCCCCAGAGGACGGAAAGACAGATGGCACTTTGAGTTCGAGTTTTTTGTAGGAGCGCGGGGACCAGTCTTTGAGATACGAGACAAAGTGCCCGAGGCTACTATCCACGCGGTCGAGTGCCAAAATTAGGCTCGTCAGTGCCACGGCCTTATCGACGGGATCGAGCGCGAGGGCCTCGATCTCCTCCCGAATCGCATCCAGCTTTCGGGTGTTGTGAATCTGCCATGGCCGCTTGCGCCCATCGCGCTGAATCGCGCAACCCTCGTTGGGATATCCGCCATAGTGTTGCGTGAACCATCCATCCACGGGCCGCACGGCATTGAGGTGATCGATGAGCGGTTGGTAATCCGACCGCTTCTTTTGATTGAGCAAATAGCACATCCCAAAAATTTCAGACCACGCGGCAATATCGTTGCAGACGACCGCATACCCCGATCTGGCGAGTGCCTGCGACACCCTTGTCGTCCCCGAGAACCCATCCAACACCGTCTTCGCCCCGACCTTTGCGGCCAGTTGCAAGATATGCGGAAGGAGCTTCAACTTAGACCCCGCATACTTGATCCCCTCTGTGGGCGGCACAGCGCGGTTGTCAAACGCAACTGTCAATGCCTTGCTCCATTTCATCCAATGTCCAGCGTTTGGTGGGATTCTCCAAGCGATTTAATGCCAAGTATTTATCTTCCAGTTCATCCAAGTATTCCATGATGGCTTCCTCAATGTAGAATGTCTCGGTACGGCCAGTTCGAGCGGCGAGGTCCGCAATGCGTTGCTCGATTTCAGAAGGTAAATGGACGGTAATCAAGGTCGCACTCCTTTGTTATCGTGAAGGGTTGAGCGTTAGCGAAACAACTGTCGGGCGACGGTGGCGATTTCTTCGGCGGTATGCGAGGGGCGAAAGAAGAAGCGCGAATCGCCGTGTTGATCGATGAGGTAGATGTAGAGCGAATGGTCGATGAGATACCCCGCGGCGGATGCCTGATCGTTGATTTCATAGTGGGCAGCATAGCGTTTGACCACCGCGTCAATACTATCCTGCGCCCCGGTCAGGCCAATGGCGGGCACGTCAAAGTGCGACAAATAGGTTTTGAGCACAGCGGGCGAATCGCGTTCGGCATCCACGCTGACAAAAAGCGTGCCGAGATCGCGTGCCTCCTCGCCCAAAAGCGCGTACACGCGGGCGAGACGCGCCAGCGTTTGCGGGCAGGCATCCGGACAACTCGCATAGCCCAAAAAGAGGAAAAACGGACGCTGTTGCTCCGCCAAGCGGAAGGCATTGCCATCGTGATCGATCAGCGTAAAATCGCCCCCAAAAGCATACGGTTCAGCGGAAAGCGCGAGATCGGAATCGACTTGCGGCGTGCGTTCAAGGGGTTGACAGGCGACTAAAAACAAGTGTAGGGTGCAGAGTGTAAAGAGCAGGCCCCGCCTCGCCGCCTCGCCGCCTTGTGCGTTCCCTGTCCTGCCGCCTCGCCGCCTTGTGCGTTCCCCGCCTCGCCGCCACGCCGCCTTGTGCGTTCCCTGTCCTGCCACCACGCCGCCTTGTGCGTTCCCTGTCCTGCCACCACGCCGCCTTGTACGTGCCCAACCTCGCCACCGCGCCGCCATGTGCGTGCCCAACCTACCTCTGCGCCGCCTTGTGCGTTTCCAACCTATCCCCACGCCGCCGGGTGCGTTGACCGATCCATCGTTGCCCTGACGGGTGTGTTGACCGATCCATCGTTGCCCTGACAGGTGCGAAAAAAATAATACTTTGATTTTTTGCATTCTATCTGTGTCCATCTGCGTTTATCTGTGAAGTTGAAAGGATGTGTGCCCAGACCGTCTGTACGTGGTCATTTGCGAAGGTGAGGGTGAGGGCGAGGGAATCGCCCGGTGTCAGGTCGCGCTTGAGGCCGATGAGCATGAGGTGATTGCCGCCGGGTTGTAGGGTTGCCGAGCCGCGTGCCGGGATGGGCAACCGGTTGATTTTTTTCATCCGCATCATATTGCCATCGGTGGTCATCACATGGATTTCTGCGACCTCAGCCGCGGGCGTGGATGCAGAGATGAGCGCGGTTGCCGGCCCGCGATTGTGGATCGACACATACGCCGCCGTGATCCTCTGCGGTGGAATGTTCTCGCGCACCCGTGGGTTTTTGATGGTGAGATAGGTCGCGTCCTGTCCCTCGCATCCCATCCCCAAAAGCACGATTAAGAAAAGGAGGTACATCTAAAAATCCTTTAATCCTGACCCTGGAGGGAGACGATAAACGCGGCGATAGCCCTGCGTTCTTCTTCTGGGATTTGGGGATAGCCCGGCATGCCCATGCCCCGTTCATTGAGCGCGCCGTTGAGGATGGTGCGCGAAACAGCCTCGACCGAGCGACCGTATTTGTACACCGTGGGATCGTGAAAGTCGCGGGGCCTGGGGTTGAGCGTGCGCGCGATCTGCCCATTGCCGCGGCCATTGCGCCCGTGGCAAACCGCACACCCGTATTTTGTGTATAGGGCCTGACCCTTTTCGAGCTCTGCCGCAGTGAATTGCGGGCGTTGAGGCGGTTCGGCTTTTTGCGCTGGCGGATCCTGACACGCCATCAACAGGCTGAAAAGTGCCGCGAAATAGAGGCGGGGCATAGTTTCTCCTATTTACGAATCAACGGAGCGGAGTACAATCGCCATAGCCGCTCATCAAATTGCATCGGGTTCGGGGTTGTCGTGTGGGGGCTGACTAGGTTATGTTGACATTTACGAGCCATGCACCGGCTTGAGCGGTTTATCGAGAAAATCAAGCCCTATCTCAGGATATGCTCTCGATTTGAGAAACTGGAACAGTCGCTCCTTATCGGGACCTACCCCCCTAACCCCCGTTACTCGCTTCGCTTCGTTGTAGGCTACGCCTGTGCCTGTGAGGAAGGGGGAACTGTGAGCGGTTTTGCGAGGGGATTGATGAGGGATATTTAATCGCTTTATGCCCTCGCGCACCGCCATCAGAGCAACCCAGAGCGAGAAGCCATCAAAGGCACTTTACTCCCCTTTCCTCGTAGGAAAGGGGCCGGGGGATAGTCCCCACGCGCACCGCCATCAGAGCAACCAGAGATAGAAGCCATCAAAGGAAACGCATTAAATGAGCAAGCAACACATTTGCTAATCTGTGCGTGACCTAAAAAAATAAAATGTCAACACGACCTAGTTCAAAGACACAGATTCGTCTATTCGTCTGTTCGTCCTTTGACATAGCGCGCCAGCACTTCGAGATTGCGGTTGAACGTGCGGCACGAGAGAATTTCTGCGGCGATGCGTTCCCGCCGATTGTGTGGATTTCGCAAGGAGCCGCGTTCCACCCAGCGGTTTTGGTCGTCGAGTGCGGCGATGATTTGTCGTACTTGTTCGACACTTGGCGCCGAGACGCGGCCGCGTTCTGCCAATAGCGTTTCCCTGCCTTCTGCTTTGACGCGCTGGTACAAGTTCTCGGTCCGCTCGAGCCGGCTGCCACCCACCTTGAATGCGTAATGCGTGGGCAGGTCCGCGTCGCTGTACGTGAGCGCGTAATCGCGGGTAAAATACAGGGGGCGATTGGTCTGGAGTTCGTAAAAACGGGCTATGCGCCCATCGGCCAAGCGCGAGCGTTTGGCCCAATCGAGCGCGGGGGGAATGGGATCGAGAAAGCGTTGCATCCCAGTTTGAATGTACAAGTCCAACAGCGTTTGCATAACCCCAAAACTCTCGCACCCGGTGATGGCCGGCGGTTCAAATCGCCGCGCCCAAGTCGGCTCCATGTCCAGATTGTACTGTTGCGCCCACGCGGGTTGTGGCGCGGGCATCTGCGCGAGCAACATGAAATCACCTCCGCGTATGGCCGCGTCCAAATAGCGCGCATCGCCGTAAATCGCGTGGGCTTCGATCATCGTCTCAATCACGTCGGCAATCGCATTGTCGTTGAACGTGTAATAATCCACATAGCGCGTATCCGGATGGGTTCGCGGCCAGGTTTTGGGGTAACGCGCTTTTTTGATTGGAAACTTTTCCGGATCCGGAAACGCTTCAAACCGCTGCGGCCACGCGCCATTTGGATACTGCGCTTTGAGCAGGGCGTCGAGGCCAAATTGCACGACCCTGTGGATTTTCGCATCCTCGAACCCGAGTGTTTTGTCGACGCGCATCAGCAGTTGCAACGCGCTTTGCGTGGTGTTGTCGTCTAACGTGGTGCGATTGCGGCGGTCATCTGTCTGTATATCGCCCCGCTCAAGATCCCGGCGATAGTGCCAGCGGTTGCTTTGGCCCGCGTCAAACTCGATGCGATAATCCCAACCGCCCGACGCGAGTTGCCCCCAAGCGAGCGCGTGCGCCGCATCCACCGCGCCATTGAGAAACAGGGTATCGCGCGTGGCTTCATACGCCGCGAGCAAGGCCATGCCCACCGAAGGCGTGCCGGGGGGTTGCACCCAAATCGTAGTGGCAGACGCCGTACCTTCGCCCTCGCGCAGGGAGAAGTCGGTTTTGTACCGCCACAAGTACCCGCCATTTGTGGCGACATGCGTGCGAAAATAGCGCGTGGCCTTCACCATCGCGTTCACAGCAGTTTGGCGCTGGACTTCATCAGCCCGAAGCGGCGCGCTGGTGAGGAGGATGAGGAGGATGAGGAGGATGAGTTTTTTCATGGGGAGTTTCTTTGGGAAGGTAGTTGTCAGTGGTCAGTTGTCAATGCGAATAAAGAGTAGAAAGCGAGTAGGAAGCAAGCCGAGACCAATCGCCCAAAGACATGGACGAGTCATCCGGCGCATCTCCGCAACGAGAGATGTTCTTCCCCTTTCTCGTAGGACCTATCCCCCCGGCCCCCTTTCCTACAAGGAAAGGGGGAGCGCATGGCTTTTTGAAGGTTTGTCTCCCTAGCTGTTCTGATGGCTTTGAGCGAATAGATCACGCCCTAGAAACCCAAACCCCTCGCACAACCTCTCGCCATTCCCCCCTTTCTGTGAGGAAGGGGGGCCAGGGGGGTAGGTCCCAATAAATGGATGCAACGCTTTATTCGCATTGTCAGTTGTCAGTCCCCGCCCAACCGCCGGAAAGTCACTGGATTACTTGCGTTGTGCTTGCGCGTGCCTGCCTACGCCGGAATGATGATGGTCATCTCACGTCTCACGCCTTTCATTTCACGTCTCACGTCTCACGTCTCACGCCTTTCATCTCACGTCTCACGCCTTTCATCTCACGTCTCACGTCTCACGTCTCACGCCTTTCATGTTGCTTTTTGTCATTTATACCGCCTTCGCAACTCGTGGTCAATCTGAAAATGGGCGCGGTGGTTGCGCTTTGGGCATTGCGCGTGTAAATTGCAGTTGCCATGGACATTTTCTACCTTGACAATCATCTGCTGGTCGTGCGAAAACCCGCTGGGTTGCTCATCCAGGGCGATCACACGGCGGATGAAAATTTGCTCGACATGGGCAAAGCCTATCTCAAGGTCGCATTCGGCAAGCCCGGCAATGTGTTTCTCGGCTTGGTCCATCGCTTGGATCGGCCCGTCTCTGGCGTGGTGGTTTTTGCGCGCACCTCGGTTGCCGCGCGTCGCTTGTCGGATCAGTTCCGCAGGCGAACCGTGGAAAAACACTACATAGCACTGGTGGAGGGCAAAGTTGTCAAGACCGGGCGGCTGGTGCATCACATTGCGCGGCGACAGACCAAGAGCCGCATCGTATCGCACGCGGGACAACGCGCAGAACTCTCGTTTGAGCGGTTGGCCTATCGCCATGGCATCTCCTGCATCCGCGTGAACCTCGCCACGGGCCGCCATCATCAAATTCGCGTGCAGTTCGCGCATATCGGGCATCCGATAGTGGGCGATTTCAAGTACGGATCGCGCAAGCCATTCCCCAACCGCGCCATCGGCCTCCACGCCCAAGCCATCCGCGTGACGCATCCGACAAAAAAAACACGCATGACATTTGAAGCCGAACCAGAATCGTTTTGGCCCGTGATCTACCCCCCGTCTTGAGGAGGGGGCCGAATAAGGACATCCCATGACCGAGCAAGTGATCTACCGCGACCGTGTGACCGGTGAGATGATTTCCGAGGCGTTGATTTTGCCCAAAGTGCAAGATGCCCTTGCGCGGTCTCGCGTGGCGATGTGGATCGGCGATATGATCCTCAACACGCATTGGTTTTGCTGGTTGCTTGGCAAGGGGATGGATTGGGCGGGATCGCGGAAGAAAATCCCCGCCTTTGTCGAGAAATACGACATCGACCTCGACGAAGTCGAACAGCCCATCGCGCGATACAAAAATTTGAATGCGTTTTTCGCGCGCAAACTCAAACCCGGCGCCCGCCCCTTTGTCTCCGATCTGCGCGTTTTCTGCTCGCCCGCGGATGGCAAGGCGCTGGTCTATCCCGAGCTCTGCGAACAAACCCGGTTGCCGGTCAAAGGCGCGCATGTGGATATCGCCCAGCTCTTGGCATCGCAAACAGCGGCAACGCCGTATTGCAATGGCGCCGCGCTGGTGATTCGACTCGCGCCGGCAGATTATCATCGCTTTCACTTTCCGGTGGATGGCATCGCAACGCCGCCGACTGAAATTGCCGGGCGCTACTATCTCGTCAACCCCATCTTGCTCGACGTCAAACCGGATTTGTTCGCCCACAACAAGCGCGCGGTTACGTACCTCGAAACCGCGGACTTTGGCCGCGTGATGATCATGGAAATCGCGGGCTGGGCCGTGGGGCGCATCGTCCAAACATATCGCACGGGCCGGGTTGCACGCGGCGCGGAAAAGGGCTATTTTCAATTCGGTGGATCCACGCTGGTGCTCCTGTTTGAACCCGGGCGCATTGTCTTTGACGAGGATTTGATCCGCAACGCGCAGGCGGGCATTGAAGTCCATGTCCACGCCGGTTCGCAATTGGGCGTTTCCGCATAACACAGGTGGTTTTTATGCCGACGATTAACCTCATCACCCTGGGCTGTCCGAAAAACACGGTGGATTCCGAGCGCATGCACCGCCTCCTCGCGCTGAATGGGTACGACCTGTCGGACGATGCCGAAGACGCCGATGTCATTGTCGTCAATACCTGCGGGTTCATCGACTCGGCTAAGGAAGAATCCATTGCCGCAGTGATGGACGCCGCCGAGTACAAGGACGAGGGCAGGTGCCGCGGGGTGATCGTCACCGGTTGTTTGGCCGAGCGATACCGCACGGAATTGGAAGCCGAACTCGTGGAGGCGGACATGATCGTGGGCCTTGCGGGAGAGCGCGACATCGTGGCGCATTGCGATCACTTGCTGGGCACGTCGCGCATTCAGACGATTCGAGACGCGGAGTCCCGGCACTTGCTCACCCCGAAGCACTGGGCGTATTTGCGGATCTCGGATGGCTGCGACCGGGCGTGTGCGTTTTGCGCCATTCCCAGTTTTCGCGGGCAGAACGAGAGCGAAGACCTCTATCGCTTGGTGGCCGAAGCCCATCGCTTGGTGGCACAAGGGGTGCGCGAAATCGCCCTCGTCGCGCAGGATACCATGCGCTATGGCGCGGATGTGTACGGCAAGCCCCGATTGACGGATTTGCTGAAGGCGTTGGTCGAGATCGATGGCCTCGATTGGGTGCGCCTGCTGTACGCGTATCCAACGGGTTGGCGCGATGAGTTGATCGACCTGTTGGCGAGGGAAGAGAAATTGTGCGGGTACATCGACTTGCCCATTCAGCACGCATCCGACCCCATTTTGAAGGCGATGAACCGCAGCACCACGCAAGCGGGCATCCGCAAGTTGATCCACGCCTTGCGCGCTCGCATCCCGAATTTGACGCTTCGGTCGTCGATCATCGCGGGATTTCCGGGGGAGCGCGATGAACACGTCGCGGAATTGATGGATTTTGTCGATGAAATGCAATTCAATCGCCTCGTGGGGTTCACCTATTCGCACGAGGATGGCACGCGGGCGAGTCACTTGACCGATGACGTGCCCGATGAAGTCAAGCGCGAGCGGCTAAACGACATCATGGCATTGCAGGCGTGCATCTCAGGCGACTTGAACGCCGCGCACATTGGGCGCACGTTCAAGGTGTTGGTGGACGAGGTGTCGGACGATCCGGCATATCACTATGTGGGCCGCACGCGCATGGACGCGCCCGAGATCGACGGCGGCGTGTTCTTCACCGGCCCCGCCCAAATCGGCGATTTCGTCGACGTCGAGATCACCGACGCCACCGAGCACGATTTGATCGGGCATGTCGTCAAAACCAATGCCCTGCTCGAGATTGCAGAGGCGAAGGGCGGATCGGGATAAACTCCTGTCGAAGTTGTACACCGTTATACGAAAAAAAAGAATGAACGGGATTAAACAACGGCAATCGTAGGGGTGCTTCCTCCCTCTGCTCATCCCGATTCCGCCGGTTTGCTACTTCAAAGCTGGTCGTGTTCTTCTGGCTCAATGTGCGGGACGGCTTTTAAGACTTTTTCAAAATCTGCACGGTGACCGCGTTTTGCCTCGTGATCCAGATAGTCTTCCGAGAGCAGGGCCGCCATTTTTTCAGCAGCAGCAGTCACTATAAACTGATTGATCGACAACCCTTCGGCCTGAGCCAGTTCTTTAATTTTCACATGCAGGGAATTTGGCAAACGAACAGTAAGCGCGCTCATCGTTCTCGCTCCTTAACGATAAAAAGAAAATTCTGCGGACTGATAGGCGTAATACCGAATTGTTCTTCGATACCACAAAAGGCACGAGCGGGGTACAACTGGCGACAGCCAGTTCAGAGGAAACGCCATGACCATCATCGTAGCTAAGGAAACGCCATGACCATCATCGCAGCTATGGACAAAAACCGCGTGATTGGGAAAGACAACAAAATGCCCTGGCATATATCGGCAGAGTCGCAGCACTTTCGGCGCACGACGAGCGGGCACGTTATTTTGATGGGGCGAAGGACCTATCGATCTATCGGGAGCAAACCCCTGCCGGGCCGCCCGCATGTGATTGTGAGCCGATCCATGCCCGAAGCAAAAGATGTGGACGTTTGCCGGTCCCTCAAAGAAGCGATCCAAAAAGCCGAGTCTTACGGCAGGGAGGTATTCATCTGCGGGGGCGGTGAAATCTACCGCGCAACCCTCCCAAAAGCCGACCGCATGATTTTGTCGTACATCCACGCGGAGTACGAAGGCGACGCATACTTTCCCGAGTTCGATGAACGGGAATGGGTCATAACGCAAAAAGAGACGCACGATCAATTCACGGTGGTATATTACGAGCGAAAAAAATGAGTGACCTACCCCCCTAACCCCCGTTACTCGCTACGCTTCGTTGTAGGCTACGCCTGTGCCTGCGAGGAAGGGGGGAATAACGTCTCTGCGTTGCGGGGAGGAGCCGGAGGAGAGGGCATCGTTTGTTTTCAGACAAGTTCTAAGGGGCGATTCTATAATGGATGACTCGTTGAGGTCTTTGGGCGATTGGCCGCGGCTTGCTTCTTACTCGTTTTCTACTCTTAATTCGCATTGACTACTGACTACTGACTACTGACATGACCGCCAAACAAAAACACCACCTCAAACACCTCGACCGCACTGTTGTCTGGCATCCTTTTACGCAGATGCGAGACTATGCGCGGGAAGAGCCCGTTGTGATCGCTCGCGGCGAGGGCGTCTATCTCGAAGACATAGACGGCAAGCGGTATCTCGATGGATTTTCGTCTATGTGGTGCAATGTGCATGGGCATCGCGTTGCGGAAATTGACCGTGCGATTCGCGGGCAACTCGACCGGGTCGCGCACAGCACCTTGTTGGGCATGTCCAATATCCCAGCGATTCAACTCGCGGAGAAGCTCATAGAACTCGCGCCAGCGGGACTCACGCGGGTTTTTTATTCGGACAGCGGCGCGACAGCCGTGGAAATCGCCATCAAGATGGCCTTTCAATACTGGCAACAGCGCGGGGATGCGCGCCCGCAAAAAACCGGGTTTCTCCACCTGACGGACAGCTATCACGGCGATACTATCGGCGCGGTCAGCATCGGGGGCATCGCGCATTTTCATCGCCTGTACCGTCCCCTGCTCTTTTCCGCGATAGCCGCGCCCGCGCCCCATCCTTACCGGTGTGGGCATTGCAATGGGGCGTGCGACGAGACGTGCTTTGACGCGCTCGAAAAAGCCATTGCGGACCATGCGGACCGGCTCGCCGCGCTGATCATCGAACCGCTCGTGCAAGGCGCGGGAGGCATGCTCATGCACCCGCCGGGGTATCTCAAGCGCGCAACCGAGTTGTGCCGCAAGTATGACGTGCTTCTCATTGCAGACGAAGTCGCCACGGGGTTTGGGCGAACCGGAACGATGTTTGCCTGTGAACGCGAGAACGTGTCCCCGGATCTCCTCTGCTTGGGCAAGGGGTTGACCGGGGGCTATCTCCCGGTCGCGGCCACGCTCGCCACGGATGAAATTTACAGCGCGTTTTTGGGCGACTATGCGGAGATGAAAACCCTGTTTCACGGGCATACGTACACGGGCAATCCCTTGGGCTGTGCGGCGGCCCTCGCGACGCTGGAGAAATTTGAAACGGATCGCACGTTGGAAAACTTGCGACCCAAAATCGCGCATCTCGCGGATCAACTAGAGCGGTGCAGCGCATTGCCACACATTGGCGATATTCGTCAAACCGGCTTTATCGCGGCGATTGAACTCGTCGCGGACAAAGCGACCAAAACGCCCTATCCCTTCGAAGATCGCATCGGGCACCGGGTTTGCGACATCGCCCGGCAAAACGGCCTGCTCATTCGCCCCCTCGTCAACACCATCGTTCTGATGCCCCCGTTTGCCATTTCCAACCGGGAAATCGCGTGTATGCTGGACATCACGCGCCACGCCATTCAAACCGTCACAGAGGGAGACGCACAGTGACGCACGGGATTTTTGTCACGGGCACGGATACGGAAATCGGCAAGACAGCCATCGCCGCGGGGTTGACCGCTGTGCTCAAAAATCGCGGGATTCGCGTAGGCGTGATGAAACCCATTTCAGCGGGTAGCAGGGCGGATGCAAACTTGTTGCAACGGGTCACGGGTCAACCCCTCGACAGTATCAACCCCATCGCTTTGCGCGACCCGCTCTCGCCCAATCTCGCCGCGGCGCGCGAGAACAGGGAGATCGACCTCGCGCCCGTGTTCGGCGCGTTTCACCACCTCGCAAAAACCCGCGATTGCGTGCTCGTCGAGGGCGTGGGCGGGTTGTTGGTGCCCATCGCAGAAGATATCCTCGTCGCCGATCTCGCGCTCCGTCTCAAATTGCCCCTGCTCATTGTCGCACGCGCAGGCCTGGGCACGATCAACCACACCTCGCTCACTATCGAAGCGGCACGGGCGCGTGGCCTGCCCATCAACAGCGTGATATACAACGCGCTCTGCCCGGGGCCGTTAGACCTGTCTGCCCAACTGAGTCCGGGGGTCGTGACGCGCATCTCGGGCATTCCGTCGGCAGGTACTGTCCCCTACGATCCCCATGTCGATGTGGATGCGGGCAGGTTGGGGCGCATCGCAGAATTGATCGACGCGCATATTGACTTGGCGTTGATTTTTCGGGACCTGCTCGATCTATGACGACGCTATACACCACTTCGTTCAAAGGCATTGGGCAGGTCACGGTGCGGGAACTGCGGTCTCGGTTTGGCAACCGCCTGTCCAAAATCCGAACGAGCCGCGTGCGGGATTACGACCTCGTGCAATTCAACTGGCGCGGCGATCCCCTTGGCTTGCGGCAACTCGGCACGGTGGAGGACGTCTTTTGCTGGCTGGCAGACATCCCACTCACCGGAAAACGCGACGATCTCACTGCGATTGCCGACCTGCCCGACCTGACGCCCGCGCTCCACATCCACAGACAGTTCAACGGCCTGCCCAAGGGACGCACAAAGTACCGCGTCATCGTTCAAGCCGCCATGCAGCAATCGTACCGCCGCAGCCAGATGCAGAACGCGCTCGAACGCGCCATCCGCCATCGCTTTCCCAAATGGCGACTCGTGCCGGACAATGCCAACTTGGAATTTTGGCTACAACACACAGGCAGGCACGCGCGCTTGGGCTTGCGCCTGACCGACCGCACCACGCGCCATCGCACGTACAAAAGTGCCAATCGCCCCGGGTCTTTGCGCCCCACTATCGCGCGGGCACTCGCCTTGCTCACCCGCCCAGAAGACCGCGACATTTTTCTCGATCCCATGTGCGGCGCGGGCACCATCGCCATTGAACGCGCACTCGCGGGCCGCTATGCCCTGATTCAAGGCGGGGATATCGATGAACGCGCCGTTGCGGACGCGCTCGAAAACTTCGGCAACCGGCACAAACCACGCGAGATTTTTCACTGGGACGCACGCTGTCTGCCCTTGCCGGATCGGTCTGTGAATAAAATTGCCACGAACCCGCCTTGGGGCCGCCAGATCGGTTCCCGGTCCGAACTCCACGCGCTCTATGGCTCCGCGCTTGCGGAAATTGACCGCGTCCTGCGTCCCAATGGCCTCGTCGCGATTCTCACCAGCGAATGGCACGCGCTCAAATCCGCGCTGGCCCCAACCGCGCTCACGACAATCGAACACCTCAAAAACATCGCCGTACTCGGCCGCCGCGCCGATATATTCGTCGCGCAAAAATTTTAGAAAGGGAAGAGGCAGTAGTCAGTGGTCAGTAGTCAGTGGTCAGTCCACACCCGCCCACCCAACCTGAAGTGAGCCACAAAAGGCGATTAGCCACAAAAGGCGCAAAAGGCACGAGCGGGGTACAACTGGCGATAGCCAGTTCAAAGGTGAGCGATATGTGTAGGGGCGACGCCCCGTGCTCGCCTAAAAAGGCAAGAGGCAAGAGGCAAGAGGCAAGTTTAGCCACGAGCGGGGTACAACTAGCGACAGCCAGTCCAAAGGCGAGCAGTGAGTGTAGGTCTTCTCCCGTCTTGCCTCTCACCTCTCACCTTTTTTTTCCATGCCCCCGTGCTCGGCCGTTGATCGGAGTGACCGATAAAATGTTGAAAATCTGCACCATCATACTCGTTGGGTTTTGCGCGGTCGCTACCGCATGGGCCGTGGCCCCTGCGCGGGAGGAACAGGCCCTGCGCGTCGCGAGAGAGATGATCCGCACCCTGTATGGCTTTGAGCGCGTCTCGCCATTGCCCCCTGCGGCGAACGCACAAGTGCGCGTTATCGCCCGAAAATTGGTCGCGGAATCGCCCGAACATTTTCAGAATGCGTTCTTCCACGCCGAGGATCCCCAACAGAGCGCGTTTTACAGCGGGTTGATGAAGCATGTGGGTATGGGCCTGATCCTGTGCCTCGCAATATTCTTGGTCCATGCAGTGGTGCAAAAAATTTGCGACGCACGCAACACTGGCAAAACCGAACTCGGCATCTCGGTTCCCCCTACGTTGCGATCCGCGCCCCATATCCTGGTCATTCCCATGCCCTCTGAATCGGAAGCAACCCGCATTGGGCACGCGCTCATCGCGGCCCGACTGGCCGCTCGGGTGGATATTTTTTTGCACGATTTTTCATTTTTAAATCGGGATAAAAATATCGCGCTTTGCGTGACCACGGTCAAAGGCCGCCTCAAAACCCTCAAAAAACACCTCGGGCATTTGCCCATCTCATGTCCCGTATCGCACGGGCACAGCGCCTATTTGACCTACATCGCAGACGCCGCGGATGGACGCGGCTGAATGGAAAGGAGAATTTCATGGCTGACCGACCGAATATTTTGATGATCATGTCCGATGAACACGACCCGGGGGTGATGGGGTGTTATGGCGATCCCATTGTGCGAACGCCGCATTTGGATGGGTTGGCAGAAAGGGGCATCGTCTTTGACGCGGCGTACACGAGTTCGCCGCTTTGCGCGCCTGCGCGGGCGAGTTTCACAGCAGCGCAATACGTGAGCCGGTGCGGGGTGTGGACGAATGATTGCCAACTGCCCACAGACGAGTATCCCTCGTTGCCCCACGCCTTGAACGCGGCCGGCTACGAATGCTGGCTCGGCGGCAAAATGCACTTTGCCAGCGCGCACCGCTATGGTTTTCGGGATGTGTATCCCGGCGCGAACCAAGGGCAAAAATCCGGCAAGGGCGGGCGGCGGGCGTACGACGACCTGTCGGAATCGAGTCGCGGTTGGGAAGGCCGGGTAGCCGCGTTCAAAACCGGCGATACGTCGCCCATCCTGGAAAAAGATCGCAAAGTAACGGCGGAGTGCAGCGCGTTTTTGCGAAATCGCAACGCCGATGACAAACCCTTCTTCTTGCTGGCTGGCTACCTCGCGCCGCACTTTCCCTTGACCATCCCCGAGGCGTATCACGCGCCCTACAAAGACAAAGTGCCCATGCCCGAGATCCCCGACGGGTTCTTGGACACCTTGCCGACCAATTACAAACATCTGCGGGCCGGATTTGGGGTGACAAAGGCCACGGCCGCGCAGACGAAATTGGGCCGCGAACTCTACTGGGGCTTTGTGAACTGGTTGGACGACGAGATCGGCAAGTTGCTCGACGCGCTCGGCGAATCAGCCGTATCGGACGACACCATCGTCATTTACTGCTCGGACCACGGCGAGAACAAGGGCGACCACGGCTTGTGGTGGAAAAACAACCTGTACGAACACGCAGCGCGGATGCCCCTCATCGCATCCTACCCAAAACGCTGGGCCGGCGGACAACGACGGGCAGGCACGTGTTCACTGGTCGATCTGGCGCGAACTATCGCCGAGATCGGCGGCGCGGAATCCTCAGACGATTGGGATGGCGCGTCCCTGCTCAATTATTTGGACGACGAGACCAGCGGTTGGCGCGACATTGCCATCAGCGAATACTACGGTCACAACATCGCGTCGGGCATGGCGATGATCCGGCAAGGGCCATGGAAATACGTGTACCACACGCGCTTCGACGCGGACCACGGCCCGGAACGCGAACTGTACCATCTCGCAGCTGATCCGGGGGAGTTCGACAACCTCGCCGCGGACCCCGCGCAGGCAGAGCGCATCGCACACCTACACGCCCTCTTGACCAAAGAATTGAGACGCGACCCCGAAGCCGCCGAAGCCCAAAGCCGAGCGGACCTGGCAAAGGGGTATTGATGCACAAATCGGGACTTACCCCCCTAATCCCCGTTACTCGCTACGCTTCGTTGTAGGCTACGCCTGTGCCTGCGAGGAAGATACAAGGGGGAATGGCGATGGGTCTTGCGAGAGATTTACGCGAGAGGGGTTTGGGTTTCTATGGCGTGATCCATTCGCGCAAAGCCATCAAAACAGACAGGGATATAAACCTTCAAAAAGCCATGCGCTCCCCCTTTCCTTGTAGGCACAGGCGTAGCCTACAATGAGCGAAGCGAATAACGGGGGCCGGGGGGATAGGTCTATGGCGGTAGGGCGGTGGGTGGTAATCCGCGCAATCCCCTAATCCGTTTAATCCGCGATTCAGACACGGCGGCGCGGAAGGGCAACGTTGCACGGACCGCCTACTGTCGATTTTTCAACGCCATCAGATCCACGGGATCCGGGCTTTCAAATACCGATGCTGGCAGCGCGTCGAAAACCGCGATATCCGAATGCTTGCGTTCGCCTCTGCGCGTGGACCCGCGGCCATCCGAAAGCAGGATATTGCCGTGCTTTGTCCAATTCGTCCACGGATTGCGGAAGCGGGGTTCCACGTCTAATGCTTTGGGATAAAAAGCCCACTCCGTCACCAGATTGCGCTCTTTATCCACCCACACATCGTATTTGTTTTGCGGCGTGACGCCCACATCCGCAAATGTCAGGGTCAATTTATGCGCGGGGCGGCCATCCTGCGTTTCATCCTCGCCGCTGTATTTTAAGGTCACGCCCGAATCCTTCAACTTGTAGGGCATCACCAGCCAATACGAATCATTGATCCACCGCCTGTACCCCTGATTCACGTATTTTCTCACGGAATCCGCCTGTGTCACCTCTGTGCCGCCAAACCACACGCGGCCCGTTTTCGTCCCGAGATTCATCAAAACGAGCCTGTCCCCATCCTCGTGCCGCAGATCGCCCGTCCACTTGTCCCAGACGTGCAGACGCCGGCCAAAAAAACGCCACGTAAGGTACCGCGTCTGATCCCAATTTTTCCACCCGCCCATTTTTGCCATCACCGCGTCCGCGATCTCGATGGCCTCGGCATCGGATCCCGCCTGATCAAAGCCCTCTGCCGCCGGATGGGTTTCCGCCGCGGCGTTTTGGGCCGCCCAACTCAACAACGCCGCAACAACTGCCAATCGCATCATCGTTCCCTCCTTTGTGTGAATGTGCCATCTCATCGCCTTTTACGTCAGAACGAGGCAAGAGGCAAGAGGTGAGAGGCAAGAGGCAAGACGCAAGGTGCCATCTCATCGCCTTTTACGTCAGAATGCTGTTTTTGTTTCATTTCTTCTGCCAAACGCGCATGCGTCTTTCTGCTTGCTTGCCAGTTGGACGACGCCCTATATTGCCCGTCCCATTATGAGAAAGGATACCCTATGGCCGATTCCACGCAACACCCCAATATCATCGTCATGTACGCCGACGACCTCGGCTTTGGCGACGTGAGCTGTTACGGCGCCACCGCACTCGACACGCCCAACATCGACCGCCTCGTAGCCGAGGGCGTGATGTTCCACAACGGGTATGCCACTGCCGCGACGTGTACTCCCTCGCGCTACAGCTTGCTCACCGGGTCTTATTCCTGGCGCGATGAACGCGCCCACATCTTGCCCGGCGACGCGCCCCTCATCATCGACCCCGATACCTGCACCTTGCCTTCGATGCTCAAACGGGCCGGCTACGCAACCGGCGTTGTGGGCAAATGGCACCTCGGCATTGGCGCGGGCAATCAAAATTGGAACGCGCCCCTTCCCGGAACCCCGCTCGACATTGGATTTGACTCGTCTTTCATCATGGCCGCAACCAATGACCGCGTGCCCTGCGTGTACCTCGACGGCAGGGATGTCGTCGGTCTGGATCCAGCCGATCCCATCGAAGTCGAGTACAACAGAAACAAGCCCTTTCCCGGCCTGCCCACCGGGAAGGACAATCCCGAATTGCTCAAAATGAAATACCACCATGGGCACGACATGAGCATCGTCAATGGGGTGAGCCGCATCGGCTACATGAAAGGCGGCGACGCAGCCCTTTGGGTCGATGAAGAAATGGCCGACGTCTTTTTGGGAAAAGCCCTATCATTCGTCGAACAAAACAAAAACAACCCCTTCTTCTTGTACTACGCTTTCCACCAACCCCATGTCCCGCGCCTGCCCCATCCCCGGTTTGTGGGCAGCACGACACTGGGGCCGCGCGGCGATACCATCGCCGAAATGGACTGGTGCGTCGGCGAAATGCTCGACGCGCTCGACCGGCATGGGCTCAAAGAAAACACGATAGTGATCTTCTCCAGCGACAACGGCCCGGTGCTCAACGACGGGTACTACGACCAAGCCGTTGAACGCTGCGGGGATCACCGTCCCGCAGGCCCATTGCGCGGCGGCAAATACAGCATGTATGACGGCGGCACTCGCGTGCCCTTCATCTTGTCTTGGCCCGGCAGGGTCAACCCCGGCGCATCCCAAGCGCTGGTCAGTCAGGTCGATTTCCTCGCCTCTTTTGCCGCGCTGGCCGGCGTTTCGCTCGATTCTGACGCGGGGCCCGACAGCGCGAATGTGCTCGACGCGCTGTTGGGGCAAAGCGATGCGGGCCGCGCCGAGATCGTCTTGGAAGGCATACAGGCAAAAACCGTTTTGCGACGGGGAGACTGGGTTTTCATTCCGCCACATGAAGGCCCGCCCGTGAATACCAATGTCAACATCGAAACCGGCAATGCGCCGGCCCCACAACTCTACGACTTGTCGGGCGACATCGGGCAGATCGAAAATGTGGCGTCAGCCCATCCGGCTATCGCGGAGCAGATGGCGAACCGGCTGCGCGACATCCGAGCAAGCCAACGCACGACACCGCGACAGGAGCGTGCGCGATGAAAAATTTACGGCGCGACTACGACCAACGCGGCTATGTGATCGCACGGAACGCCATCGATCCAGAGCTCGCCGCAGAAACGGTTCAGCACGTCCATTGGTTGATCGAAAGAAACCCTGGCGTGCGTCCAGAACACCTGCATCACCATCTGCTGGCGCACGATCCATTCATGCACCGGCTCGTAGGGGATGAACGCCTCGTCGATATCGCCGAACAATTCCTCGGCCCCGACATCGCGCTATTTGCGGCGCATTACATCGCCAAACCCCCGGGCGATGGTCGGGCCGTGCAGTGGCATCAAGACGGTTCTTACTGGCCCCTCGAGCCGATGGAAGTGACCACCCTCTGGGTTGCGGGCACGGCATCGACAATTGAAAATGGTTGCATGCGCGTCTTGCCCGGCACGCAGAACAAGCACTTGCTCAAACGCCGCGAACTCATGGCCTTGGACGCGGAAAAGTACGTGCTCGGCGTGGGCATTCGCCCGGACCAGATCGACGATTCAGACGCGGTCGATCTCGAACTCCAGGCCGGCGACGTCTCGATCCACAATCCCAATATCATCCACGGCTCCAATGCCAACACATCCGACCAATGGCGCGTTGGCCTCACCCTGCGCTATATTCCAACGACCACATGGGTTCAAAGAGAAAACCACGAAAACATCCTCGTACGCGGCAAAGCCGATCCCGATGTCAAAAATGCCTACGCCCCGCGCCCGCGATATATTCCGGGCGAGACCATGCCGTTCAAAGGCGATAGGGATTTTCGGGCGAGATAAAAACAGGAGGAGGACAATGGCTGGTTTGACGGAGGAGCAGATTGCTTTTTACAAATCGGAAGGATATTTGTTGCTGGGCGAATGCCTGCCCACAGAAGCGTATCAGCCGTTGGTGGAGGAGTTTAATGCGGCGATTGACCGCAGGGCGCGGGAGGCCCAGGCGCGTGGTCAGTTGGGGGAGGTGTTTGCAGACGCGCCATTTGAGCGGCGGTTGGCACTTCTCTGCGCGGCTATGGGAACGGACAAGCGGTTTGTCAGCGAGATTTTGGGCAAGGCCCACAAGACTGCGGGATTGTTTTATTTGCTCACCCATCCCGCCATCCTGAACGTGGTCGAGTCGATTATTGGCCCGGAAATCCTGGTGCATCCGCAGTTTAACATCCGCGCAAAAATGCCCGGCGAAGCAGAAGTGGCGTGGCATCAGGACATCGCGTTTTTGGATCCAGAGGTGGAAGAGACGTTTATGATCAACTTTTGGGTGCCGCTGGTCCCTACCCATGTGGAAAATGGCTGTCTGGAAATTTTGGCCGGAAGCCATAAGCACGGGATTATTCTCCACCAAAAAGTGGGGGGCGAGTTGGAAATTCCCGAAGCGGAGTTGCCGCCGGGCGAGCGCGTCTCGTCCGCGTTGCCAGCCGGGGGCGCGGCCCTGATTCAGCACAAGACCGTCCATCGCTCATTTCCAAACCAGGCCGACCACATCCGCTGGAGCCTGGACATTCGATACAGCGATTACAGATTGCCAACCGGGCGCGAGCAGGTGCCCGGTTTTGTCGCCCGAAGCCGGGTCGATCCAGAGCGGGTTGCAACGAGTCACAGAGATTGGTTGCGGTTGATGGAGGAAGCGGGGCATCCGAGGTCTTGACTGGCGTTATACCAAAAAGGGCGATTTGGTCTTACTCATCCGGCCTCGGTGACAAGACGGGTGGCGGTTCACCGACTGCGGATTGCCCATCGCGGAGGAAGGGTTCGGCATTGCCCCAGAGTTTGTTGCCATCGGCCGAGAGGATGGGTTCACAGGAGTATTGCCCGAGGTAAGCGCGTCTCAGATTTGGGGTGGTGTTGGTGCTGCTGCTGTGAAAGACGATACTGGAGAAAGCGACAATACTGCCCGCGGGCACTGCGACAATCAGCCCGGGATCATCGCCAAAATAGCCGACTTTGTCGTTGCTACCTTCTTCCGCGATGTGTTGTACCCAAGATCGGATGCCGCTACGCGAATAGGGCAAGAGGTGAATCGTGCCGTTTTCTTCGCGCATATCATCTAACGCGCACCAGCAGGTGAGATAGGGTTTGTGGTCCGGATATCCCACATAGCCAGAGTCCTGATGCCATGAAAATTTCATGCCGGTTTCCGCGCCTTTGACGACATACTGTTCCCAAAAAAGATAGGCGTTGTCGTCCAAGGTCGCACGGCAGATAGCGGCCATGAGATCGCTAAAAAGGAAGGCGCGAAGGCTCGGTTGCTGGCGAAAGCAGTTGGAGACAAAGTAGCGTTTGTTGCGATGGTTGATGCCAAGGGTATCCGTGCCTCGCTCATCCATGCGTGCGTGCATTTGGTCGATAAAGGTCTGGCATGCCCCGCGCAAGAGTTCGAGGTGGTGATCGGGAATAACGGATTCGAGGATAAAATAGCCCTCGTCCCTGTATTGCCGCTTCTGCGCTTCGGTTATGGCGATAGGCATGGGGTACCTCACTCGGATTTTCCATTGAGCACGTCGTGAAGACCGGGCCATTCGCGCCATATCTCTGTGTACGCATCCTTGCCGATTTGATCGGCATCTTTGTGCTTGAGGCGAGAGATGGTCGCCAAGCGCACGTTGGGCGAGGCGTTGGGACACGAGCCGTGAACGACCTGATGATGCGCGAGAATGAAATCGCCCGCGTTGCCGGTGATCATCACCGGGTCTTCGGGCAGATCGGGGCGAGGCATGCCTTGGGCGAGCACTTCGTGACCGTGCGTTTTGAAATAGTCCGCAAAAAAGCGATGGGACTTGGGCCAAACCGTGAAATTGCCGCTGAACGGTTCGGGCACATCCACGAGATAGACGACGGCAAACGCCGTGAATCCGCGCTTGTAATCGCCCTTGGCCGTGCCATTGGTGCCGTTGCCAATGCCGTCAATATGGCCCCGCGGCGGCGAGGGTTCTGCGCCGAGTGGCATGGGGAAGCGCGGATAGGTTTTGGCGCGTGCAACCGGCAGGACATTGCCCTTGCCCATCAGGGCTTCGGCGATCTCCATCACCGGCGTCTCGTTGTACATGTCGATGATGAACGGCGCGTCCAACAGTTCGGCGCAAAAGAATCCCGAGCGGTGATTTGCGAGGTCTTCACCGCCAAGGCCCACATTGCCAATGGAATAATTGACCGCGCGCCGCGCCGTTTCGATCATGTGCTTGGGCACAGCCCCCGAGATTTTGAGATACCCTTCCTCGACAAATTGGCGTTTTTGTGCATCGGTAATGGACATGGTGAACTCCTATCAGTTGTCGGTTGTCGGTTGTCGGTTGTCAGTTGTCAGTTGTCAGACCGCCCAGCCCCCTAACCCCCGTTACTCGCTTCGCTTCGTTGTAGGCTACGCCTGTGCCTTTGAGGAAGGGGGGAACGCGGATGGGTTTTGCGAGGGGATGGTGTGAGGGATTTTTAATCGCTTTATGCCCTATCGGGACCTACCCCCCTAACCCCCCTTCCTGCGAGGAAGGGGGGAACGCGGATGGGTTTTACGAGGGGATGGTGTGAGGGGTTTTTAATCGCTTTATGCCCTCGCGCACCGCCATCAGAGCAACCAGAGCGAGAAGCCATCAATGGAGCTTTACTCCCCTTTCCTCGTAGGAAAGGGGCCGGGGGATAGGTCCCCTCGGTCAACGCCATCAAAGGACCAAACGCTTTAGACAAGCAACGCCTGATCCCTTTGGTATTATGCCGCTGCGAGCACTTCGCGCACTCGGGGAAATTCGCGCCAGATGTCGAGGAAGCCCCGATTGCCGTTTTCAGTGCAATCGACGTGGCGGAGGCGGGCAATGGTCGCATAGCGAATATTGGGAGACGCATTCGGGCCGGCGCTGTGGACCATCTGGTGGTGTGCGAGAACGAGATCGCCCGCGTTGCCGGTGATCATATCCGGACCTTCGGGCAATGCCACATGCGGCGTACCATCGGAGAGCACTTCGAGCCCCTCGCGCTTGAAGTAGGATTCAAAAAAGCGATGCGACCCCGGCCAAACCGTGAAATTGCCGCTAAAGGACTCGGGCACATCGGCCAGGTAAATGACGGCAAAACAGGTGAAATCGCGGCGGTACACGCCTTTGGGCATGCCATTCATGCCCGTGCCCATGCCGTCGAGATGCCCCCGCGGTTCGGCCGGGTCTTTGCCGATGACATTGGGAAACCGCGGCGCCACCTGCGCGCCTTGGATGGGCTTTTGCAAGTTGCCCTCTCCCATCAGGGATTCGGCGAGGGAACAGACCGGGCTGTTGTTGAACAGGTCCATAATCACGGGACTGCCATTCAAGTCGCGGCAAAACTGCGCGGCGCGATGCTTGGACATATCCTCGCCATTCGGCCCTAGCGTGCCAATCGAATGGTTGACGGCCTGCCGCGCCGTATCCACCATCGCCTTCGAGATGGCACCGGGGATTTTGACGTACCCGCGCTCGTAAAATTCGCGGATTTGTTCGGTCGTGAGTTGCATGACGATCTCCTTAAAATAGGGCTGCACAACTTCGCTAGCGGTCGTTAAACTTACGAAAAATACAATTCAAGGACAACGATTATATGCGCGCCAAGCCCAAATTTCTCCCCTTGCTCGTCGCCCTGTTCGCGGGCAGTGGGTGTGCCGCGCTCATCTACGAAATCGTCTGGTTTCAGATGTTGCAACTCGTCGTCGGGTCTTCGGCCATTTCCCTCGGCATCTTGCTCGGCACGTTCATGGCCGGGATGTGCGTGGGCAGTGTGACGCTCTCCCGCGTCATCTCCACGCGCCAGGATGGACGTGAGAAACCCCTCGGTTTGACGCAGGGGCAAGGCAGAGACCAAGCGCAACATCAGTGCCGTTTGAATAGCCAAATCTGAAAAGGTGTTTTGCCTCCCCCGTTGCGTTGGCCCTTGATGGTACCACCCCCGAAGGGCTTGCGGTGTAATCCAAAACGTCAGACTGCCCCGCTGCTTGAGACCGGCCTCGTAGGCCGGCCAGTTCCGAACCCGATAGACAGGCGCACAGCGCGGGCGACGAGGGCGACGAGGGGCCTTGACGGCGGTCTTGGAAGCGGTTATCTTGGGCATGACAGGTTCCTGGTGAGAAAGGGTGAGTGGTTTCGGTGCTCCATATGCCCAATCTACGAAGGAGCTTGTCTTTTTGCAATCCCAACTTGCAGGCAATAGCTATTTATGCAACAACGCCGTTGTCAGTTGTCAGTTGTCAGTCCGCCCTATCTCCCTCCCTCCTCCCAAGCGGTTGGCAAATCAAGTCGCTCGCAGGGACAGGCCCACTGAATTAAAGTAGCAGGCCCGTGCCTGTCCTCGCACCATTCCCAAATTATTGCGAACGAGGAGATCATCTGTGAACAATCCCTATACCCAACTCGGCGTGCGGTCGTTTATCAACTGCTGCGGCACGCGGACCATTCACGGGGGCACGCTGATGTTGCCGCAGGTGCGCGATGCGATGCGGGATGCGTCGCGCTTTTTTGTCAACATGGACGAACTCATGGCCGGGGCGGGCGAGCGGTTGGCCGAACTCACGGCCGCGGAATGGGGCATGGTCGCATCCGGCGCGGCAACGTGTTTGTGCCATGCAACAGCGGCTTGCATCACGGGGGGCGATCCCGAGTTGATGTTTCGCCTGCCCGATACGCGCGGGATGCAGGCCGAGGTCGTCATGCCCAAAGAGAGCCGATTTACTTATGATCACGCGATTCGGTCTGTGGGCGCGACTATCGTAGAGGTGGATTCTATGCGGGAAATGGATGACGCGCTCAACCGAGAGCAGGTGGCGATGGTCGCCCTACTGGGCACTTGGGAGGCGGATGAGATGCTGGAGGCGATTGTCGAGATGGCGCGCCCGCGAGGCGTTCCCGTGCTGGTCGATGCGGCGTCAGAGCACTTGCGATCTCCCGAACCCTACACGCAACGCGGGGCGAATTTGGTCGCGTATAGCGGGGGCAAATACCTCCGCGGGCCACAGCCCACGGGCTTGTTGCTCGGGGATCGCGATTTGGTCGAAGCCGCGTGGGTGCATGCCGCGCCGCATCACACCTTGGGCCGCGCCATGAAAATCGGCAAAGAGGAGGTGATGGGCGTTCTCGCGGCGGTGGAATATCTGCTGACAAAACGCGATCTCGCGGGCGAATACGCGGGGTGGATCGCCGATCTCGAAGCCATAGCCCAGCATGTAACGCAAGTGCCGGGCGTGGATGCCAAAATCCTCGCGTCCAATCGATCCGATGTTCCCAAATTGGAAATCCGCTGGGCAGGAGATCGCATCGGCTTGACCGGGCTTGGCTTGCGCGACCAACTTTTGCACGGGGAGCCGCGCATTATGCTAGATGATCGGGGGGCCACGGATACATCCATCTTCATACTCCCGTTTTCACTCCAGCCCGGCGACGCAGAGATCGTTGGGCAACGCATCCGCAACGCATTGGACAACGCGCCTTTGCCCCAAGCACGCACAGCGCCAGCCCCCGTCAATGTATCGGGAACATGGGACATCACAATCGCACATGTGCGACAAACAGCGCGGCACCGCGTAGAGCTCGTGCAACACGCAAACACCTTAACCGGCACGCACCAAACGCGCTGGCTCAACAATCCCCTGACCGGCACTGTAACCGGAAACGAAATCGCATTTGCGAGCCAGCATCGGTTCGAGGGATGCCATCTGGCATATCGGTTCGTGGGTGTGCTGTCAGACGGGGAATTGCGCGGCGAAGTCGAACTCGGCAGTTCGGGTCAATCCGCGCCAGGCCCATTGAACCAACGCGAGTACGGCACGGCGAAGTGGCGAGGCAAGACGTAAGATGGGATTTTAGCCACGAGCGGTACAACTGGCGATAGCCCGTTCAAAGGCGAGTTGAATCCCCAAAGTGTGTAAAAAGCCAAAAGCCCCGGATTTCTCCGGGGCTTTTGGCTTTACACAACATTCGCGCTTAAACGTGGGGGCACCTCTTGTATCTTGGGGATAGGGCTTGTGGTGGGGCGGAGCAAATGGGAAAATCACTTGACATCGCGAGAGGGATTGGAGATTATTTATTGTTGTTCCGCAAGTCGTTCAAACCATAGCACATCAGGAGGCGCCCCATGGCAGAATACGATACGATTCCCAAGCAGTTGATTCACCTCTACCCGCAAGCCCTCATCCGCTTGGCTCTCGGACGCGAGGATGTCGAAATTGAAGTTGAAGAAATCCTCGACTCCGAACTCCCCAGGGTTGAAACGCGCCTGGCCGATAGCGTGATTCGCGTGCGGATCGATGGCGAGGAAGCCTTGGTACACATCGAATTTCAAACCACCGACAGCGCGAATATGGCTCGTCGCATGGCTTCCTATATCATCCGTCTCATCGAGCAGTATGGCTTGCCGGTCTATTCCTTTGTCATCTATCTGCGTCCCAATGCCGGACGCCGCGATAAGGGATTTTTCCGCCAAGATCATGCGGACTTTCCCGTGCTGGTGCGCTACAAGGTGCTTCGGTTGAGCGAGCTGGACGGGCAGGGCATTCTTGAAGGCGACCAGGCCGGCTTGCTTCCTTTCGCGCCGTTGATGAAGCCGCCTGTGGGGATGGGTTCCGAGGACTGGTTGCGTGCGTGTGTTCGCAAGGGCGATTCGGTTTCGTTGGATCAGGCAGACAAGGCGAATTATTTGGGTAGCTTGGCGGTCTTGAGTGGGTTGGCTTATGATCCTGCCACCATCATGCGGATTCTTTCACAGGAGGGTTTTATGGACGCGATTATGCGTGAGTCATCGTTTGCCCAGTACCTCGAGGAACAGTTCAAGGAACAGTTTCTTGAGCAGGGAATCGAGCAGGGAATCGAGCGCGGCATTGAGCAGGGCATTGAGCAGGGAATCGAGCAGGGAATCGAGCAGGGAATCGAGCAGGGAATCGAGCAGGGAATCGAGCAGGGAATCGAGCAGGGAATCGAGCGAGGGGGTAGAGAACATACCATTGCCGCTATCCTCGACGTGTTGGAGATTCGCTTTGATGTGGTCGTTGCCGGTCAGTTCGCCGGTCGCATTGCGGCTATCGACGATTTGCCGAGGCTCAAGCGGTTGCATCGTGCAGCGGTGCAAGTGGATGATCTGGAGGCCTTTCAGTGCGTGTTGGATGCGGAGGCCTGACGCGATTCCCCGATGAATGACAGGCGGGACATTGCATTAGGTTGTCGGCTATTAGGTTGTCGGAAGTTGTCGTTGCAATTCGTTTGAATGTGCGATTTGTAACAACTTAAAGGAGCGGTACAATGTCTAGTCGCAACCGCGCAAAATACGGCGCCGAAGCCTTTGGCGACTTTGCGGGCAACCTGCCGCAACCCTTCCCGCGCACGATGGGTGAAAATTGCCTGACGTACCTCAAAGAAGTCGTCGAGTCGGGCCTGCAATGCGACATGGTCGGGCGATTTGAAGCGGCTTTTGCAAGGGAAATGGGCGTCAAACACTGCATCGGCACCCCGGGATGTACTGCCGCGCTCAACATCTTGGTCGCCGCGCTCGACCTGCAAACCGGGGATGAAATCATCGCGTCGCCCATTACCGACTACGGCACGGTGATGGGATTGCTCAAAGAAAATTTCATCCCGGTTTTTCCGGACACCGAACCCGGCACGCCCCTCATCAGCGCCCGCACGATCGCGCCACACATCACCGACCGCACGCGGGCCATTCTCGCGGTCCACATCACCGGGTTGATTTGCGATATGGACCCCATCCGCGCCCTGGCAAAAAAACGCGGCCTGACCGTCATCGAAGACGTCTGTCAAGCCGCGTTTGGCACGTACAAAGGCCGCCTTGCCGGCACCCTTGGCGACGTCGCCGCCTTCTCGTTCGATTCGGAAAAAACCCTCGGCTCTGACGTCGGCGGCTGCGTGATTACAAATGACGGCGAGCTGGCCGAACGGATTCGGTTTATCGGGCAAAGCCGGGGCGGGCAGATGGTCGAGGGATTGGGCCGCGTCCACGCCGCGAATGGCTATGCCTTGCGGATGACCCAATCAACGGCTGCCATCACCCTGGCACAACTCGAAATCATTCGCCCTGCGGTGGCCCATCTCGACCGCATGATTCGCCTCATCACGGACAACCTCGGGGACATTCCCGGCATTATCCCCTTGGCCATTCCGGATTACATGGAGGTCTATTCCTGCTGGATGGCCGGGTTTCGCATCGATCCGGCCGCTTTTCGATGCGACGCCGAATCCTTTGCCCGACAAGTCGCCGATGCCGGGCTGACCGGCGCGGGGCTCGGCAAATACTATCTCATGCCGGCCGCGTTGCCCTTTTTGACCGACAAAGCCGAGAAGCGCGTCTTTCCCTTTTCAAAACCGCCCGCTTCTCACACCTATCGCTATCGCGCCAACACCTGCCCCAATGCCCGGGATTTTTTGAACCACTTCATCCGCTGGACCACATTCTGCGAAAAATACCAACCCGAACACTGCGACCGCGTCGCCCAAATCGTCGCCGCAGTCGCGGCCCAAAATCGCGTTTGATACCATGCCGACCCCATACTCCTTACCCGCGCGATATTACCGCGCATTGCCCATTGACGCGCCCGGGTGCGAATCCGTGCGTCTCGCCCTGTCCGTTGAAAGCACGGCCCTGATCGGCATGCACTGCTGGAACATCGGCTGCCCAGACGGGCCGGCAATCGACGTCAATTACTGCGTGGGCATGGGCTGGCCCCAGGCAACCGCCGAGGCATCGCGTATCATGGCCGAGGTCATTCGCCCGGCAATGGACGCGGCGCGCACCATCGGGATGCCGGTTTGCCATGTCGAATCCGATTGGATGGCGCGTCAGTATCCCCACATACCCGTCCGCCGCCATCCAACGGTCAACCGCGCCGACCGCGCCCGGGCCATGCAAGACCGCGCCCATGGCCCGAACTACCTCGCAAAGTCGCCCCTCGCGCGCATGAAACGGGCAAAAATCGTCTCGCCCATTCGGGACGAACCCCTATTTTTTTATACCGATGCCTTAGATGCCCATCTCAAATCCCGCGGCATTACCACCCTCATCTACACCGGCTTTGCGACCGACATGTGCATTCTCGGCGCCGAAGGAGGGGCGAGGGCCATGCTCGCGTGCGGGTATCGATGCGTCCTCATGCGCGATGCGACTCTCGGCGTGGAAACCCCCGATTCATTCCCCGAAAAATTGGCGACCCGGTACGGGATGCACATCTTCGAATGGCAACTGGGATATAGCGCCGCGTTCCGGGATTTTATCCACGCGATTTCCGATATCGCTTGAACTCTGGAGAAAGACATGGCCCTCGCGATCTGCCCGTGGAAGTACGACAAAACCTGGGTCTATTCCATCACGTATGACGAAGCCCTCGCGGACTTGCACCGCTTTGCCATTCCCATCCACGAGGAATACGGCATGCCCGGGCATGCCGAGGTGGTGGTCGGGCAGTTGGGTGAGATGCGCGACTTGGGCAATTCCAGCTACAACGGCTATCGCCACATGAATGCCGGCGAACTCAAAGACTTGCTCGCCCGAGGCTGGGGCGTCGGCAACCACTCCTGGAGCCACGAACTCATTCAACCCGATATGGTGCATCGGGAACTCGGCATTGCAAAAAACGCGCTCGAAGCCGCCATTGACGCGCCGGTCGATCTCTACTGCGCGCCCGGCAACAACGCCAACATGTCGGCCCACGTCCTCGAGGCGTGCCGCAACTACGGGTACCTCGGCGCGATGAGCCTCACCGATGCCCTCAACCGCCCGGGCGAACCGCTCTTCTGGCTCAACCGCACGGCCCTACACGATCACTATTACGCGCCCTTTTTCAGCGAATACGACCCGTTTCGCAACATCCGCCACGCACAGGCCAAAAACAGCTGGATCATCGACTACTGCCACTGCCCATTGGAAACGCCCATCCATCCCAACAAAGACTGTTCACACGAGCAACTGCGAAAGAGATTTGAAACCGTACGCACAGAGGGCGGAGACGCAGTTTGGTGCGCCGTGCCCGAAGAAGTGATTTTCTATCACCTGACCCGACGCCACACGCAAATCGAAACCCTCGCCGATACGGAAACCCAACAGCACTATCGCCTCCGCATCCGCGGCCTGAGTGACCGCGTCACCTGCCGCACCCTCACCCTTTGTGCCGACGTGCCCGCCGCATGGTGTCGCTCGCCCAAGGTGTGGATCGACGCCCACCTCCATCCCGCACTCCTCACAGAACCCCGAAAATTGCAAATCACAGTCGATGCCACCGACGGCATGGAACTGATCTTCGCCCCCTCCCCTGCCCCGCGCGATTGACCGCGTTGCCGAACAGCGGTTCAGCGTGCGGTTCTGGATTTGTAAAGGACCATTTTTGTGCCCGTTGTCATCCCAAATATCGAAGACATCGAGGGGTTTGCCAAAGCGCTTCATCTCAAGGGACAGTACTGGATTGGCGAGGTATTCGGATGGCCTGCGGAATACAACCCCGAAAAGTCCGAGCCACCACTGGACTCAAAAATGACCTTTACCCCCGCAGACTTTTGCATCGGTGAGAGTGGCATCTGGTTTTATTCGCTGATGTGGGAAAATGGCAGAGAAGCAGAACCCGTTGCGTTTTTGGATGATCGAAACATCGTTGAAACAGTGTCATAACTCCCGAGACGCCATTGCTTACGGCTGACATTCGGGTGGAAGAACAGATGCACAAGCACATAGCGGAACGAGAAAAGGGTCATGGTATTTAACCATGACCCTTCTGTTTTTATCCCAATTTGTCAATGTGGCTCAAGCCATGTCCCTCCGCCCTGAAGCGTCGAGGTTTTACGGGCTGATGAGAGAGAAACTCGGGACAGCTTTTGACGGTTTTGCCGATCTTTTTAGGAGAGATTTTGCGCTCTCTCTATTTTGCTATCGGTGCCATTTGGATAGGGACCGATTTTTCAGGTCTCATCTTTGAGGGCACTTATTGTGATGCCTTATTTGAACTGCGGAACGTCAGTGAATGCGATGCAACAAAAGGCGCGAAAGTTGAAGTAGCGACTGTACGATTCGCGTAGTTGAAAAATAAAAAAAATAGAAATCAAATTAGTATCACATAGCTACCGCAGTTCGCGCGAGGGATTCGCCGATTCGGTCGATGGGAACTTTGTTTTTGAAGTAGAACAGATCGTCCTCTGTCACGCCCGCCAATTCCATTCCAAATCCATTTGTTGACTTTCGTAGTATAACGCGATACTTTTGAAATCGCAATCAAAGACTGTTTGCAATAGGATATCCACCCATGGCAAACTCTGCACAGATAGATACGCCCCTCGCTTGTGTTCGCAGGCTTGTCGATGCGTTTTCAACAGAACCCGCGTGTGTGGGAGACGCGCTTTCTGATGGGCGTTATTTCTTGGATCGCAAGTACGATGCGATGGCGCGGCGGCTCGGCGATCTGTTCTGGTTGCCCGTGTCGCATGCATATCTCGCGTTTTGTTATGCGTATAGCGCGTTGTTTGGCATTCCGGAATTTCACCCGCGGCCCTGATGCGGCAGCCCGACCGATTTTCGCAAAAGCGGTTGGCACTCACCATTCGCTCCACGAGTGGCTTCATCCTCGACGGCTTTGGGTACGACCGGCGCACGGGTCGGCATCGCAAGGATATTTATTGGCCCGGCCCGGTGATTCGCAGCGTGCATGTAGAAAGCCCCAACCACGACAAGGCGCGCATTTCCAACCCGGCAATGGCCTACTTTGGCTATCACCTCATCCGCGCCGCTGAACGGCTTTCAAAACGCCGCACTGCCGCGGCCTTCCGTCAACGGCGTCAGCACTACGATTTTTTTGGTGACTTTTTCCGCTCGGCAGGTTATCCTTTTCCCACAGACCGCCGAGAGGGCAAAAATTTTTCGAGGACCGCCGACGCCCTGCTCGCAGGCGATGAGTACGCGGATTTATGGCACAATGTGTGCCACGCAGCAAAAGACCTCGGCGTGGCCCTCGATCTCGAAGACCTCGCGTCTTTTCTCCCCAAACGCACGGGGATGTCGTTTATCACATTTTAAGGAGGTATATATGCCCAGGGTCGAAATTGAATATTGCGCTGCTTGAGGCTACGAAGAACAATCCGTCGGGATGACGGATAAAATCGTCAACGCCTTCAAGCAAGACATTGAGGCCATCACCTTGATCCCGTCCAGCGGGGGCCGCTTTGAGGTCACGGTCGATGGCGAACTCGTTTTTTCCAAACTCAAGGAAAACCGCTTTCCCGAATACGGAGAAATCCGACCCCACATTCAAAACCGCATTTCATAACCATTGACGAGCCGGGGCAAAAGCTCCGGCTCAATCATCGAGGGGCAGAAATTCAGGCGGTCAAAATGGACGAATACAACGCTTGCTACACGCCAATTCCGTCAGGCTACATGGGGCAACTTTTGGATTGGCCCGAAGTGATCACAGAAGGCGCGACCTTGCAAGAATGCACAGAGTTGCTCCAAGACGCCCTCAACGAAATGATATTGGCCTATCGAGAATTGGACAAACCCATTCCGAAAAGCTAAAAAAGCCGACGCAATCCGCGTCGGCTTTTGTGTTGGCACTCGTTTGGGCGAGGGGGTCAAAAGAAAAATAGCAAATAAATCGCCAGAAAAACAATCGCGAGGAGCACATTGCTTTGCGACAACCACGACCGCCCGAACACGCCTTTGGTATTGTGTTGCCCGCGAATCGCCGCAATCAGCGTTTGAACCAACGCCTTTCCGCCCGCAAAAAAACCATCTGCAACCGGCCCGAAGGTGCGGACAAAGCCGCGCACAGTTGCCGGTAGCACGCGGCGATACACCCAATCCACATCGAGATTGACGCTGGGCAATTCGGGGGGGTAAATGCCCGTCAGTTGCAACACCACAAAGGCCATCACCCCGAAAAACACCAGTTGCAGTTGCAGCACCACATGCGTTGTGGTATAGGGCACATAGTCGACGGGATGCGGCAACAGATCGTACAGCAGTGGCGGGTATGACCCGATAGCGATGCAGAGCGCGGCGGAAATCGTCATGGCAACGCGCATGTTGAGCGGGGCTTCGGGGCAACGGATTTTTGCATCGTGCGAGAAAAACGCAAAAAATGGAATTTTGATGCCCGCGTGGTGCAACACGCCCGCCGATGCGAACAACAGCGCCAGCCAGATAACCACCGCGCCGCTGTTGGCAACCCCCTGCATCACCATCGCCTTGCTGATATACGCACTGAACAGCGGCAGGGCGGCAATGGATGCCCCGCCCACGATGCAGCACGCGCACGTCCACGGCATCGACCTGTACAGCCCCCCCAATTCAGAGGCTTTGATTCGCCCCGTGCGAAACAAGACCGCGCCCATCGACATAAATAGCAACCCTTTGAAAATCACGTCATTGAACGCATGCGACACCGCGCCGTTGATCCCCAGCGCGCCGCCGATGCCAATGCCCACCACCATAAACCCGATTTGGTTGATCATGCTATAACTCAACACGCGGCGCATATCGTTCTCAATGACCGCGTAGAAAATCGGGAACATCGTCATCGCCGCGCCGATGTAGATCAAAATTTCCTCTCCTGCAAACCCGCGCGCCAGGGCATACACCGCGGCCTTGGTCGTGAACGCGCTCAAAAACACCGTGCCCGTGGGCGTGGATTCCGGATACGCGTCGATCAACCAGTTGTGCAACAGGGGGAACGCGCACTTGATCCCAAAGGCGAGCAACAACAAGTAGTGATACCCCTCGGTCAAGCCGATGTGATCAAATGCCAGCGAACCGGTCTTCAAATAGCAGAACACCGCGCCGAGCAACAGCGACAACCCAGACGCGATGTGCATCACCAAATACCGCACGCCAGATCGTAGCGCACGCTCGCCCCCGCGCGCCCACACCAAGAAGACCGACGTGATCGCCAACAACTCCCAGAAGACGAACAGCGCGATCAAATCGCCGGCAAAGACCGCCCCAACCGCCGAACCCGCGTAGATCAACCCGGTGCCGATCTGCAACCGATCCGTGAGATGCAGCGCGTAGATCGCGCCGATAAAAGCCGCCAAGTGGAACAAGTACCCGAACAACATGCTCAACTTATCCACGCGCAAGACGGCCATCTCGTACCCGCCCCAAGTGATCTGCCACAGCGCGCCATCTGGAAGGGCCAGCAGATTCACGAATCCGACCACGGGCAACAGCACCGACACCACGCGGCGCGGCCGGATTGGCAGGGCGAACAACAACGCGCCGCCCAAGAGCATGATCAGCGCGGGATGCACCTCACCCATCGTAGTAATCCTCCGAGCGCATGACCCATTTACGCAGGGGAAGAGCCCCTAGGACGACCAGCGTACAAGCGACGAATCCATACACCGCGTAAAACCCGAACCAACCCTCCACCGGCAACAGCCCCTCGGCAAAACTCAAATGCCGATGCGCGATCAGGTCGAGCGACAGCAACAACGCGCAAAACACGACAAAGCCCACGATCAACTGCCGCACCGCGCCGAGCTTGGCGAAAGCGTGCGGGTGTTCATTTTTCTTTGTGGTATCGTTCATGGCGCGCCTCCTCCGATTAGGCGCAACAGATTCAAAACCGGATCCGGATACAAAAACAGCGCGAAGCAACCGAGCGCGGTGAACGCCAAGGGCAACACACATGCGAGCGGGGCTTCGCGCAGGCCCGACCCGTGGTGGTCATCGGTTGCGGTTGCAAAAAAAGCGTAAATGGGAATCGGCAACAGATAGAGCACATTCAGCAACGAACTCATCAGCAAGACCCCCGCCGCCACATAGCGATCCGCCTCGACGCACGCGAGCACCAAGTACCACTTGCTCCACGCGCCCGCAAATGGCGGCAGCCCGATAATGCTCAACGCCCCGATCAAAAAGGCGGCCATTGTGAACGGCATCTGCCTGCCGATGCCCTTCATATCGCTGATCTCTGTTTTGTGCAACCCCACCAAAATGGCGCCCGCGCAAAAAAACAGGGTGATCTTGCCAAACGCATGCGTCACGATGTGCATGCTCCCGCCGAGCACGCCCAAATCATTTGCCAGTGCCGCGCCGAGCACGATGTAGGACAACTGGCTGATTGTGGAATACGCCAACCGCGCCTTCAAATTGTCTTTGGTCATCGCCACCAGGGACCCCACCAAAATCGTAAAGCCCGCGACGTACGTCAGCCAGTCGCTTAGGCCCGCGCCGGACAGCAACTCCGTGCCAAAGAGATAGACCACGACTTTCATCACGGTGAACACCCCGGCTTTGACCACGGCCACCGCGTGGAGCAACGCGCTGACCGGGGTGGGCGCGACCATTGCCGCGGGCAACCACCTGTGGAACGGCATCAACGCGGCTTTCCCGGTGCCAAAGGCGTAGAGCGCGAGCAACACCAGCACCACGCCCTCACTCGCCTTGCCGGACAAAATGCCGCCCGGTGTAAATTCCAGCGTGCCGGTCAACTGCCAAGTCCACGCCATGCCCATCAGCAAGAACCCCACGGAGGTGCTCAACAAAACGCCCAGGTAAATGCGCCCGGCGCGGACGCTTTCCTCTCGCAGGCGGCGCGCCCCTTCGCGGATGTCCGCCACCAACCGCGGTGCGTCAACACTGCTGATATCCGAGCCTGCGTGCGTCACCAAGGGATAGGTCGATAGCGTCAACATCTCGTAAAAAATGAACAACGTGAACATGTTGCGGGCAAAAGCCACGCCGAGCGCGGCCGCGATTGCAAAGGCGAAAAACGCAAAAAACCGCGTCTGATTGCGCTCGCCATGCCCGCGCATATACCCGATGGCATAGACCGTCGTCGCGATCCACAAGCCAGATGCGACCAGGGCAAAGACCATGCCCAGCGGCTCGACCTGAAAGGCCAAGGCCAAGCCCGGCATGATGTCCAGCACATGCACGCTCGGGCGTGCGCCCTCCATCGCCGCGGGCAGGATGGACGAAACGGTGCCAAACGTCAACATCGCCGCGGTCAAGGCGATGGTCTCGCGCACATTGGGCCTGCGCCGCGCCAGTGCGATGAAGGGCATGCTCACCACCGGCAACGCCAGTGCGATGAGGATAGCGGTCGATTCGCTCACGGCATCCCCTCCAGCAACCACATGGCGGCGCGTTGGGCCACGCGCACGGTCAAATCGGTTTGAACGCCAAAATACACGATGCCCCCGGTCAATGCCCACAGCGAGACTTGCATCATCCACGGCGCTTCTTTGACCGGCGCGGGATCGTCCGTCCGCTGAAAGTACGCCACCTCGATGACGCGCCACACGTACACCACAGCCAGCAAGGAAGAGAGCAGGGCGAGCAGGGCGACGGGCCACCAACCCTTTTCCAGCGCGGCCACGATCAAGTACCACTTGCCGACAAAGCCCACGGTCAGCGGCACGCCGATCAAGCTCAACCCGGCCAGCACAAACGCCGCCATCGTGACGGGCATGCGCCGCCCTAGGCCCTTCCAATCGGCCAAGTTGGACGAGCCCACGCGCAAGACCACACAGCCCACGGCCAAAAACAGCGCGGCCTTCATCAGCCCGTGATTGAACAGATGCACGATGCCCCCGGTCAATCCGGCCACGGAAACAAAGCCGATGCCCAGCATCATATACCCGATTTGCGCCACGCTCGAATAGGCCAACAACCGCTTCACATCGGTCTGGTAAATCGCGGCGAGAGACCCCACGTAAATCCCGATGAGCGAGAGCGGAATCAAAAACACATCGAGATCGAGGCGTTCAAACGCGAACTCGGCCCCCCACACGGAAAACGCAAATCGCAAAAACACGTAAATCGACACCTTCGTCGCGGTGGCGGCCAAAAACGCCGTGACCACAGACGGCGCGTAACAATACGCATTGGGCAACCACGCATGCAGCGGGAACATCGCCACCTTGATCGCCGTGCCCACGGTCAAAAACGCAAACGCGACCATCGCGGTGCGCGTTTCAAACATCGCGGGCAGGCGTTCGGACAAATCGACCAGATTGAGCGTGCCGGTCATCATGTACATCAACCCGATGCCAATGACGATAAACGTGGCCCCCAGCGTGCCCATGATCAAATACTGATAGGCCGCGGTCAATGCGCGGCGGTCGCGGCCCAATGCGATGAGCGCGTAGGACGACAGGGACGAGATCTCCAAAAACACGAACACATTGAACGCATCGCCCGTGATCGCAATGCCCATCAGCCCGGCAAAACACAGCAAATACGCCGCGTAAAACAAGTAATGCTGCTGTGCGGCAACTTCATCGGCCACGCTCGGCAGTGCAAACACCAGCAGCACAGCGGCGATGATCGAAACCAGCAGCAACACAAACGCATTGACGGGATCGACTCGGTACTCGATGCCCCACGGCGCGATCCACCCGCCCAGCGCGTAGGAAATCACCCCGTCTTGCAACACGCGGATGAGCAACGAGGAGGCCATGCCCAGCGCGGCCAAACACACCGCGCATGCAACCGCCCAGACGAGCGTTTTTTGCCGCAACAACACGCACAGCGGGGCAGCCACCAGGGGGGTGACGATCAGCAATATGGGCAGGTGTGCCTCAATCATGATCCCGTTCCACAAGTTCGTCTTCCTCGATAGTCTGATAGGCTTCCCAAATCCGCACCACGAGGGCCAAGCCCAAAGAAAGCGTCGCAATACCCACGACGATTGCCGTTAAAATGAGCACATGCGGCAGGGGGTTGGAATACGGCGCGTCGCCCGCGTGCAAAATGGGCGCCGTGCCCCCGCTGACCTTGCCCATGCTGATGTAGAGCAAAAACACCGAGACTTGGAACATACTCAAGCCGATCAATTTTTTGATGAGATTGGGCCGCGCTATCGCGGTGTACAAGCCGATCATCATCAAGACCACGCACGCCCAATAGTTGAACAAGCCCACAGTCATCGCAATCGCCTCCGCCCGGCAAACGCGAAAAAGATCGCCACCATCACCGCGGCCACGGTCACGCCCACGCCGAGTTCCACCAAAAAGATGCCCAAGTGTTGCCCGTGCGCCGGATGTTCTGGATCCAACGCCGTGTAGTCCAAAAAATTGCGCCCGGTAACCAAGGAGATCAACCCCGTGCCCGCGAAAATCAAAACCCCGAGTGCGGCCAGGCATTCCACGACGCACGGCCGCACGGTTTGCTTTGCTACGTCCAACCCGAAGATCAGCGCGTAGAGCACCACGGCAGCGGCGAAAATCACCCCGGCCTGAAACCCGCCGCCGGGGCCAAAATCGCCGTGAAATTGCACGTAGAGCGCGAACAACAGAATTAGGGGGATGAACAACTTGCCCACCACGCGGGGGATGCTCTGGTGTTTCACGGCTCGTCCTCCTGTCGCAACGCACGGCCCATCAGCAACATCACGCCGACGCCCGCTGTAAAAATCACCGTGGTTTCGCCCAGGGTATCATAGCCGCGATAGCTCGCCAATACCGAGGTGACGATATTGGGAATGCCAATTTCTTCGCCCGATTTTTCGATGTACCGATCCGCGACATGCGTGTGAACCGGGGCCTTGGCGTCGCCGTAGTGGGGCATGTCCTGCGTGCCGTAAATGAGCGCGCCGCCGGTGGCGAGCACCGCGATCAGTGCCAAAGCGTTCCTGCGCTTGCCGACTTTTTCTTCGCGCGTGGTCAACGCCAACGTGCCCAAGAGCAGCACGGTCGAGACACCTGCCCCGACAGCGGCCTCGGTGAAGGCGACATCCACGGCGTCCAGCAACGTGAACACGACCGCGGACAAAAGGCTGAAAATCCCCATCATCATCGCGGCCATAAACAAATTTTGCATCCGGGAAATCGCAACCGCGAGTACCACCATAAAAATCAACAGAACCACATCCGCAATTTCAGTCATGCTCCTCTCCCGTCGGACATTGTTTTTGACATGAACGGCCTGTCGGCAGTTGTACCGCGGCGGTCAACCGTCCGCTTGCTCATCGGGCTTAAGCCCGGAAATCAGCGCTGCTTTGCCCACCGCGTGCGTCGAGGTCGGGCTGGTGATGAGCAACACCACCAAAATCATCGCCAATTTCACCGTGACCATCGTCAACCCGGCCTGAAACATCAGGCCCAGCAAAACGAGACCTGCCCCTAGTGTGTCGGTAATGCCCCCGCCGTGCATGCGGCTGTAAAAATCCGGCAAGCGCAACAATCCCAGGCCGCCGATGATGCACGACGCACACCCCAAGAGCAGGCAAATCCAACTGAGCACATCCACGATCATCGCGGCATTCCTTTCTCTTCTGGATCGGCCCCCAAATCGTTGTAGGTCACAAATTTGAGCACCGCCAATGTGCCGATAAAATTGATCAACACGTAAATCAACGCCAAGTCCAAAAAGTCGGGCCGCCCGGTCAAAAATCCGATCACGGCGATGAACAACACGGTCTTGGTCCCAAACGTATTCACCGCCAAGATGCGGTCGTACACCGTAGGGCCTAACAGTGCGCGGCAAAGCGCGAGCACCATCGTCACCAAAACGCCGATCAGGGCCGC
Organism: Candidatus Latescibacterota bacterium; assembly: GCA_965204745.1. GTDB lineage: Bacteria > Latescibacterota > UBA2968 > UBA2968 > UBA2968 > VXRD01. The sequence continues at coordinate 3,645,311 of OZ242010.1, read as the reverse complement.
AACAAACATCTCATCGCTCCAGTGCCGTCACCCGGCGGTTCATCTCGCCGCTTTGCACCTCCTCAGCGGCTTCTCGCGTCAATGCGTGTACCACGATGTCTTCCCCATCCAAATCGAGCGAAACCGTGCCGGGGGTCAGGGTGATTGAATTGGCAAAAATGACCCGACACAGATCGCTTTTTTGCGTGGCTTTGACGCGCACCACGCACGGGGCAATGGGCAACTTCGGGTTGAGAACGCGCTTTGCCACATCCACATTCGCTTTGACAATGGCCCACAGCAACCACGGGACGTACAAAACCAAACGCAGATGAATCGGATGCCCTTCTTCATCCACGATATCCAGACGATGGCACAGATACACCACAAACGCACAGGACACCACCCCCATCGCAAAAACGAGCGCGTGTTCGAGCGTGTAATGCCCGGACCAAAGCAACCATGTGCCGAATACGACGATGATCATGAGAACGTAGCGCATGAGAACCTCAGTTGTCAGTTGTCAGTTGTCAGTTGACTAATTCTAACGAACATAGCGGTGGGGCGCGGACGGGGACTGACCACTGACTACTTGGGCGGCAGGGCCAGGTGGGGACTGACTACTGACTACAACCCAAAAGCGAAAAACCAATCGTAGGGACAGGCCCCTGTGCCTGTCCGAAGCAGTGACTTTTTGTTTTTTTGCCCGCGAATGGTCGGGATTGAACCCTGAACCCCGACCGCTGATAGCTTATATCTCCATCGGATAAAAATCAAGCAAAATATCATGCCCAGTCCTATATTTGCTGTATTGGCGTACTCCCCGTTTTGAAAACGAGGGAATCTCGGCTTGGTTATCGCAACCGCTTTTGAGTGTGCATGCAAAATTACCACAGTGGCAAACGCAACGTCCCAAGATACTTTCCGAGACAATTCGCAGTCTCCTGTGGGAAGGTGCGCTCCTCCCGCCGATCAACCTTAGTGATCGGCAAAACAACGAGTTGAAAGTCAGCAACATAAAAGCGGGTGGATTGAGACCGGGAATTGGATGTTTAACACCATCCCACAGGCGATTAGACGAAGAGAGGGGCATCCGTGACCACCATCCTCATGGCTTACGTCTTCACCGCACTCATCTTTGGATTCTTTCTCTATTATTTTGCGTGGCGCAACCGCTATGTCACGCAAATCCGCTTGGCCATCAACAAAATTGAAGGCCGGGTCGTGAGCATCGAGCGCGTCATCAGAGAAACAAAAAAGGTCCGGGTGAATCACCAGCCGGACCTTTTGGCCGTAAAATACATCGAATGGAAAGTGATCTACAAAGACCGCAACGACACACTCCGCGAAACCCGCTGTCGCCTCAAAGACGGAAAACTTGACTGGCATCCCCCGTTGCGTTGACTGTTCTACCTGCCCCGCGAGGGATGAGGTGAGCGCGTCTTACGCATCTATGTGCTCGCACTCGGCGCAGTTGTTCCGCTAGCCGAACCTATCATACCTGCTCTGCGGCGACTGTCTCCTGTCCACCATGCCCCGCCTTCTTGCGCCGCGGACACGTAAAGCACGATGACTCCTCATCCGCGCCGCGCTCATGGATTTCCAGCGCATCGCCGCAACAACTCTGTTGCTTTTTTTTGTACTGTGCAAATGCCAATGCACCCGCCATAAACGCAAATGCCACCGCCAAAAAAATCGCTGCTGTCAATATCGTCGCCATTGCATCGTCCTTTGAAATTTAGCTATCACCCGCAACCTTGCAATTCTTCGTCTGTCCCAATTTCATTCATAAGCCTTTTCTTAGAAAATGCAGCGTGAATTTCAATCACTGTTAATTCAGCGATAAAATGACGAGACTCATCTTCGAAAAATTGGTTTATTTTTTGACTACCCAACTCCGTGTGATATCGTTTGACAAGCGCACTAGCGTCGAAAAAATAATTTGCCACTTAACCCCTCTCTGCGATGAGATCATCTGCCAGCGAGCCAGAAATTTTTGAAAGGATATGGCGCACCTCTTCAAGCGTGACCGTGTCATCGGCATCTCTGGCATAATATTGCAAGGTTTTGCTATCGACCAACAGATCCTCAACATCATCATAAGATGGCGAGGAATCGCGGGGCTTCGCTCGCTCTAAACCCTTTAAGGTCTGTTGGATGGCCTGTTCTAAAAAAGCATTCACACTTTTGTATTCACCACCCGCAACCTTTTTTGCGATCAATGCTTCGATTTCGGGACTTAGTTTGAAGTTCATAACTTAAGAGACCTTCCTTTCTCCTCAATCCGCGATTTGGTAGATCTCCGCGCCTCGTTCTTTGAACTCGCGCGCTTTTTCCGCCATGCCGAGCTCGAGGGCTTCGTCCGAGGTGATGCCCTTTTCCTCGGCGTAGGCACGCACATCTTGCGTGATCTTCATGCTACAGAAGTTGGGGCCGCACATGCTGCAAAAGTGCGCGACTTTCGCGCCTTGCGCGGGCAGGGTTTCGTCGTGGTACGCACGGGCCGTGTCCGGGTCGAGCGAAAGGTTGAATTGGTCTTCCCAGCGAAACTCGAACCGCGCTTTTGACAGGGCATCGTCCCAGGCTTGCGCGCCCTTGTGCCCCTTAGCGAGGTCCGCGGCGTGCGCGGCAATTTTGTACGCGATCAAGCCGTCCTTCACGTCCTGCTTGTTGGGCAAGCCGAGGTGTTCTTTGGGCGTCACATAGCACAGCATGGCCGTGCCATACCACCCGATCATGGCCGCGCCAATGGCCGAGGTGATGTGGTCATAGCCCGGCGCGATGTCCGTGGTGAGCGGCCCTAGGGTGTAAAAGGGCGCCTCGTGGCACCATTCCATCTGTTTATCGACATTCTCTTTGATGAGGTGCATCGGGATGTGCCCGGGGCCTTCGTTCATCACTTGCACGTCGTATTCCCAAGCGATCTTGGTGAGTTCGCCCTGGGTTTGCAACTCGGCGAATTGCGCGGTATCGTTGGCATCGGCAATCGCGCCCGGGCGCAACCCATCGCCCAATGAGAATGAAATATCGTAGTGCTTCATCACCTCGCACAAGTCGCGGAACCGCGTGTACAGAAAATTCTCCCGATGATGTGCCAAGCACCACTTCGCCATAATCGAACCGCCGCGAGATACGATCCCCGTGACGCGCTTGGCCGTGAGGGGTACGTAGCGCAACAACACGCCCGCATGCACGGTAAAATAATCCACGCCCTGTTCGGCCTGTTCGATGATGGTGTCCATAAAAATGTCAAAGGTGAGGTCTTCGGCAACGCCGCCCACTTTTTCCAACGCCTGATAAATGGGCACCGTGCCGATGGGCACGGGCGAGTTGCGGATGATCCATTCGCGGGTCTCGTGGATGTTTTTGCCCGTGGAGAGATCCATCACCGTATCCGCGCCCCATTGCGTTGACCACTGCATTTTTTCGACTTCTTCTTCGATAGATGACGTGACCACCGAGTTGCCGATGTTGGAATTGACTTTGACGAGAAAATTGCGCCCGATGACCATGGGCTCGCTTTCCGGGTGGTTGATATTCGCCGGGATAATGGCCCGGCCGCGTGCGACTTCCGAGCGCACAAACTCGGGATCGACATTTTCCCGGATGGCGATAAATTCCATCTCCGGCGTGATCGCCCCGCACTTGGCATAGTGCAACTGCGTGACATTGCCCGTGCCGCGCAACGCGGTTTTGCGGCGCAGACGCTCGGGAATCTCCGCGGCGCCCGGTTGGGGAATGTACGTCGGCGCGACCTCTTCGACATCGCCCCGCGCCCGGATCCACGCGTCGCGCAATGGGGGCAAGCCTCGGCGCACATCCCGGCCTTGCGGGCCGCTGGTGTCGTACACGTAAACCGGGTCTTCTCCATTTGTCAGGGAGATTTTGCGCGCGGGCACGCGAATCCCCTGCCCGCCTTCGAGATAGACTTTTTCCGCATTGTTGCCATTCTGGTTGCCCATGGTGTTCTCCTGAAAAAATAAACCGACGATGTCTTGCGAAGGGCATCGGCGGTTTGCGTACCATCTGCGCCGCGTTCCCTTCGCTGGCATTATCCAGTGCAGGTTCAAAGGGTGTGTTCTCAGCCTTTCGGCACCCCTATACGGTCAGCATTGTCCCAACAAACTACGGCATATTGCAAGGAGTGTCAAGCGTTATTGCAGAATAGACGAACCCGCAAGGGAGACGGGAGAGGCGAGACGGGAGAGGGCCACCCCCAAAACTCCCAAAAACTCGGCGTACTCCGATGCCCGTTCACGTCGCGTACTGTGGCGTTATTGAGAACAACTTGACCTGCATGCGGGAAAATGGTATGTTGTCCCCGCAAAATGAAGACAGGGGTGCTCGTTGCGGCGAGCTGAGATCACACCCTTTGCACCTGATCCGGATCGTGCCGGCGTAGGGAGTTCGCATCATGGAAGACGACCACTCAACGCTCGGCGGAGGGTGGTTTTTTGTTGAGGTCGCAATGTCGCACAAGCGCGTGCTGATCATAGGAGGCGGGGCCATTGGCTTGGCAATAGGTTGGCGGCTGGCGCGTGCCGGGTGTTCCGTGGGCGTGTTTGACCGAGGCCGCGTCGGGCACTCCGCGAGTTGGGCGTCCGCCGGCATGTTGTCTCCCTTGTCCGAAGCGCAGTTTGAGGAGGAAGCCCTGTTGCGTCTCGGGCTGAAAGCGATGGAGGTCTATCCGGATTTCGTCCGGGAATTGGAGGCCGAAACCGGGTGTTGCGTGGGGTATCGGCGCGATGGCGTGCTGATGGTCGGCATCACGCAAGACGATCTGGAATACCTCAAATTTCGATACCGCTATCAGCGCGACTTGGGCTTGCCCGTCACTTATCTTTCCGGAGCGGAAGCGCGGGAGAAAGAGCCGCATTTGTCCGCGCAAGTCAGCGCGGCCGTGTGGTGCCCGGGCGATCACCAAGTCGATAACCGGCAACTGACGATGGCGTTGAAACGCGGAGTCGAGACCGCAGGCGGCGACATTGTTGAACGCGCAGAAGTGGATGAACTCTTGGTCGATGGAACGCGCGTGCGCGGGCTACGAATCCGCGATGAAGTCCACACAGGCGACACCGTCGTATTGGCGTCCGGATGCTGGTCCCGCCTGTTGCCGGGGCTACCCGATTGTGCCAAACCGCCAGTGCGCCCGGTGCGCGGGCAAATCGCACGCTTGGGCATGACCCCGGAACTCGCGCTCAACACAATGGTTTGGTATTCCCGCGTGGCGACCTCCGCAGTCGCCTATCTCGTGCCAAAAAACAACGGACACCTCGTCCTCGGCGCGACCTCCGAAGAAATGGGCTTTGACGCAGACGTAACCGCCGGGGGCATGTTTGAACTCCTGCGCGCCGCGTGGGAAGTCGTGCCGGGGATTTACGATTTGCCCATCGTCGAATCCATGGCCGGGTTGCGTCCGGGCAGCCGGGATGACGCGCCCATTTTGGGCCAAACCCCGGTTGAGGGCTTGATCATGGCGACCGGGCATTATCGCAAGGGCATCTTGCTCACCCCCTTGACCGCGCTGGCTATCGCCGAAGTGATTTTGGAAGGCCACACCCCGGAAATTATTCGCCCCTTTGGCATCGACCGATTTGGATTGTAACGCGGACGGGCACGGGGGCCTGCCCCTACGATTGATGTACCGATTGGATTATCACCTATGCAACTCACAGTAAATGGTCAAACCCGCGCAGTGACCGATGCGTCAACCCTGACCGATTTGTTGACCGCGATGAACCTCGGCCCGAACCACACCGGCATAGCCATCGCCGTAAACGCCGAAGTCATCGCCCGCACGATGTGGGCAACCACGCGCCTGCACAATGGCGACCACGTGGATATTATCCAAGCCGTGCAGGGGGGATAAAGTCCCACTGACCACTAGGTCGTCGCGCCCTTTCGCCATCCCTCCGGCAAGCGTCCCACGCCATAAGTCGCGGCACCGACGAGCGCGGTCATCAACCCGATACCGGCCAGATATTGGTAACGGTCCGCGACAAAGGAGAATTGCATGTACCCGAAGTCCACAAAGCCGAGCACGGGCGACAGGGTCACCGCGAAGAACAGCGCGCCGGCCAGTGGGCCGCGCCCGATCCGATGTCGAAAGCCATAAAGTGCCGCGACCACTGCAACAGCGGCTATGACATAGCTCCATGCCAGCGGGTCTGTGACGTTCACCTCCCAATGGGGATAGATGACCGCTAAGTCCACCGGCCACAGCAACTTGCCCGCGTAGAACCACAAGGCGTGCGTTGCGATGAGGAGCCGCTCGGGCATGGCGTAGCCGAGGGCAAGGGGTTCTCGCGACGCGGCGAATGTCACATCTGCGCCCGCGGCGATCAGACCTACCGCGAAGAACGGCGCCAACCCGAGCAGGTCCGCGCCGGTTATGCGCCCGTGTTTCCACCAATGATAGATCGACAATGCCGCGGGCAAGGTGACCACGATAGACTTGCACAATAACCCCAGGGCGAACAGCGCGAGTGCCAAGAGGTAGTGTTTTCGCCCCTGTCCCGAACGCTCCTCCTGTACAAAGCGAATGTAGGTCGAGAAGGCCGCGAGATAAAATAGCCCCGAGAGCACGTCCTTGCGCTCGATCACCCAGGCGACGGACTCGACATGCAGGGGATGAACTGCGAACACGGCGGCGAGGATCCACGCGCCGGGCACGGTCAACCGCTCGATCAGACGCCAAAGGAGCAGGGTGTTGACGAGGTGCAGCAAAACATTGACGATGTGGTAGCCAGTTGGAGCGTAACCCCACAACTTGTGCTCTAACCAGAAGGTCGTATAGACCAGCGGCCAGTAGTGCGCCTCGTTCTCGATCTCTGCGGGCGAGAAATAGATGCGCCACAGGCCGTCCAGGTCCCGAACCGCACGGGCCTCGGTGAAGACGCGGTCATCCCAGACAAAACCGGCAAAGAACGCCGGGAAGTAGCTGACCACCACCAGCAGGCCGAGCGCGAGGATGCCCATCGCGTCCCACCGCGTCAGGTTGCGCGATTCTCGGCGCGGCTGATGCTGTTGCGGCTTCGCGGTTTCGCTGTGCTCTCGTCCGCGCTTCCGCCGCGAGACACGCCTATTTTGACGCACGGTGTTGTTGCGCGTCCCTCTTCTCGTGTTCAAAATCGCTTCCTCGCTTTGGGAGTATGGGAGGGGGTTGATAGCTGATAATGCGAATTAAGATTTGAACCATCGCGCACTTGTCCTTGGGGTTGGGTGGACTGACTACTGACAACTGACTACTGACTACTTGGGCGGTGGCGGGGTTGCCTCACCTCTCCCGTCTTACGTCTCCCGTCTTACGTCTCCCGTCTTACGTCTCCCGTCTTACGTCTTACCTCTTACTTTTTTGAACGCCGCTTGAAGATACGCCAAATCCAGTTCTGGATATAGGGGGAACTGCGCGAGTAGGGTGGCGATTTTTTGCTGTGCGTTTTCGATGATCCCGGCCTCGACCTTGTATTTGATCTTGCTGAACTGCCCAGCGCTTTTGCCACGGGTGAATTTCAAGGGCCGCGCGTGGGTCAGCACATCGCCCATCATCGCGCCGATTTCGCGCATCTCCCCTGTGCCCATGCCCAGGGTCGTCAGCGCGGCCGTGCCCACGCGGAGGCCGCTGGTGTACCACGGGCCATTGGGGTCAAAGGGAATGGTGTTTTTGTTTAGGGTCATCCCGGCCTCGCGCAACAGGGCCTCGGCCTGCCTGCCCGTGAGGTCGAACGGCGTGACGTCGATTTGGAGCAGGTGATTGTCCGTCCCCCCGGTGAGCACGCACAACCCCGCGCTTAGACACGCCTGCGCGAGCGCTCGGGCATTATCCACGATTTTGCCCGCGTACGTCCGAAATTCGGGGGTGCTGGCCTCTTGCAATGCGATGGCCTTGGCAGCCATCACATGGGGCAATGGCCCGCCGAGCACCATCGGGCACCCCTTATCGACCTGCTCTACAAACTCCGCATCGCACAAGACCATGCCCCCTCTGGGGCCGCGCAGGGTCTTGTGCGTGGTGGTGGTCACGACTTGGGCATGGGCCATGGGGTCAAAATCCCCGCAGAAAACCCCGCCCGCGACAAGCCCGGCAAAATGCGCCATATCGACCATCAGCACCGCGCCCACCTCGTCGGCGATCTCCCGAAAAATGCGAAAATTCATCTTGCGCGGATACGCGCTATACCCCGCCAAGAGAATCAAGGGCCGGACCGCTTTGGCCCGATCCCGGATGGCGTCGTAGTCGAGCAAGCCCGACGCCTTGTCCACCGCGTATGCATGCGCGTCAAACATGCGCCCGGAAACATTGATGCGATACCCGTGCGTGAGATGCCCGCCCGATGAGAGGTCGAGGCCCAAGAGCTTTTGGTTGCCCAGTTGCCTGCGTAGCGCGTCCCACGCCTTGCCCGACAGGTCAAAGGGCGATTTGTGCCCCGATTTTTTCAGCGCGACATCCTGAACGCGCGCCGTGAGAATGGCCCAAAACGCGACCATATTGGCGTCTGCACCCGAATGCGGTTGTAGGTATGCGTGATCCGCGCCAAAGAGATCGCAGGCCAGTTTTGCGGCCCGGCTTTCAATGGCATCCACATTGTCACAGCCGGCGTAAAACCGATGGTTGGGAATGCCTTCCGCGTACTTGTCCGTCAGCAAATTGCCCATCGCCAGTTGCACGGCTAACGAGCAATAATTCTCGCTGGCGATCATTTTGAGATTGGCGCGCTGATCTGCCAACTCCGCCACGATGGTCGCGGCGATCTCCGGCGCCACGGACGCGACTTGCTCCAGCGCGGCCAAATACGCGACAAACCCGGGATTCGGGTTGGGATTTTGAGCCAGATACTCGGCGAGGGGACGGGACACGGATTTCCTCCTTTGTGGTCAGGTACAAAAATAGCCTGGGCAATATGGAAGCCCAGGCGAGCGGCTATCGGTTGAAAGGGCCGCGCTTCCCCGTGGTCAATTCCACGTTCATTCGCCAGTCGCACGGGCCACTGTGAAAATCAATATACGGAATCGCGGGCCAGAGTCAACGACTATCAGTTGCTTTTGGGGGATTGAAAAATCGCCAGCCCCACAAAATCAGGGGATAGCTCAACACAAAAATCGCGCGCGCGCCAACCCCTTGGGCGGACATGTCGTGCAAATGCCCGGACAGGGCCACAAAAACGATGACAGCCGTCACGCAAATTTTGCCCAACCGCGCGTAGTCGTAGGGCACCGGATAAAACCGGCGCACAGCAAAAAAGAGCAACACCACCATCGAGACGTGCGCGATGAGCGTGCTATACGCAGCCGCGACAAATCCAAACCTGGGCAAGCAGACGAGATTTATCGCAACATTGATACACGCCCCTGCGCCCACGATAAACGGCAAGGCCCCTGCGCGGCCTTTGGCGTACACGCCCGCGGTGAGAATCACGTAGAGGCCGTAAAAGAAAAAGGCCAGCCCAACCAGCGGGACGACCTGCACGCCCTCGAGATAGGTTTCGGCATTGTCGCCGGCGACCAGAACGACGATCTCGCGTGCAAACGCGCCCAAAATCAAGCAGGCAAAAACCCCGAACAGCGCGAAATACGTGGTGATCTGCGCGCACATGCGCGGGGTTTCCTCTGCGGATTCATCCTCGTCGAGCACAGCGGGTGCCCAGGCTGTGCGAAACGCCTTGACCACGAAGAAGATGGGCAGGCCGAGTTTGTACGCAATGCCGTAAATCCCCAAGTCCTCAAGCCCTAAAAAAAAGCGAATCAGGAACCGGTCGGACAAGCCGATGACGAGAATGGACAGCGCAGACGGCACAAACGGCAGGCCAAAGCGCAGCAACTCGCGCAACGCATGCCGAGAAAACGCGGGCCGAATCACGCGCGCGCCCACGGGCAGCATGACCGCGAGCGCGAACAGGGAACTGATGAAATTGGCTTCAAAAACCGCGATTGGCCCGCGCTCGAGATACGCGATCAAATACACCGTCAGGCCGAGTTGCAAGGTGTGCTGAATCACGCGCACAACCGCGTAGTGAAGCGACCGTTGGCGTGCGCGGCAACAGGTGAACAGGGGTTCTGACAGCGCGTCCAACAGGATAATCGCGGCCATCAACGCGAAAAACGCGCTGTACGTCGCGCTGCCCAACAAGGAATGGGCGAGCCCCTCGGCACTCGCCCAAATCGCCCCGGACAAGACGCTTCCCACGGCGAGCAACGTCCAAAATGCCGAACTGAACGCGACGCGGTGCTCGTCGAGATCGGCCTTGCCGGACAAGAGGCGTATCAGCGCGGGATTGAGACCGAGGGAATACACCACCGCGCTAAACCCAATAAACGCAAACGCCAAAGACAAAATGCCATTGTCCTCTGCGCCGAGATGCCGTGCGTACACCGGCACGAGCAAGACCGACACGGCCCGCCCAAGCAAATCGCCCATGCCGTAAATCGCCGTGTGTTGCGCGAGGGATTTGATTCGAGAGAACATATTACACCAAATTGAATTGCTGTTGTCCGAATGCGATGCGGTATGCGGACGACACTTGCGAATTGGGGTGGCGCGAGGGGACCTATCCCCCGGCCCCTTTCCTACGAGGAAAGGGGAGCATGGGTTTCTTGATAGATGAATGCAAGGGCTATTTTGATGGCTTTTGGGACCTATCCCCCGGCCCCTTTCCTGAGAGGAAAGGGGAGTAAAGTTCATTTGATGGCTTCTCGCTCTGGTTGCTCTGATGGCGTTGACCGAGGGCATAAAGCGCTAAAAAAACCCCCTCACCTCATCCCCTCGCAAAACCGCTCACTGTTCCCCCCTTCCTCGCAGGAAGGGGGCCAGGGGGGTAGGTCCTGATTCGCAAAACCGCTCACAAGTTCCCCCTTCTTTCCTCCTACAAGGAAAGGGGAGAAAAGCTCCTCTGATGGCATTGCGCGAGGGGACCTATCCCCCGGCCCCTTTCCTGAGAGGAAAGGGGAGTAAAGTTCCTTTGATGGTTTGTATCCTTGGCTGTTTTGATGGCTTTGGGCGAATGGATCACGCCATGAACCCCAAAAACCTCTCGCGTAAATCCCTCGCAAAACCGATCCTCGTTCCCCCTTCCTCGCAGGCACAGGCGTAGCCTACAATGAGCGAAGCGAGTAACGGGGGTTAGGGGGTAGGTCCCGATAATGTAGCGTTCCTTTGATGGCTTGATCGGAGGGGGTTTTGCGATGGCACTTGTTATGATTTATCTCAACTTTCAATCACCGCGCTGCCCAGACAGACCTCGCTATCGTAAAACACGGCGAATTGCCCGGGCGCGATGCCGGAATCGCTTTTTGCCAGGGTGACGGACAATCGGTCGTCGTCCGCGGGGTCGATTGTGCAGGGCGTCATTGCCGGGCCGTGCCGCAGTTTGAGTTGCAAGGCCGTCTTGCGCGGCGGTTCTGAGATCCAGTTGGGATTTGCCACCAAAAAGTGTTGCCGCGCTGCATCTGCGTACCGCGTGGCGTGGGATACGAAAATGACATTGTTCTCCACGTCTTTTTGCACCACGTACCACGGCCCTCCGCCCAAACCCAAGCCATGCCGCTGCCCGATAGTATAGAAATAATAGCCGCGATGGTGGCCCAAAATCCGCCCTGTTTCCCGATCCACGATCTCGCCTTTTTGTTCGCCCAAGTGAAATGCGATAAAATCCGCGTACCTGATCTTGCCCAAAAAACATATTCCCTGACTGTCTTTGCGCGTGCGATTGGGCAAGTCGAACTCCCGCGCCAACGCACGCACTTCGGACTTGGTTAAATGCCCAATCGGAAACAGGGCACGCGCGACTTGCACTTGGCGCAGGCCCGACAAAAAATACGTCTGATCCTTGACCGCATCCGGGGCGCGTTTGAGTTGAAAAACCCCATTGCGCGTTGCGATCTGCGCGTAATGCCCGGTTGCCACTTTTTCATAACTGCGGTCGATGTGGTCGAAAAACGCGCCGAACTTGATCCGCTGATTGCAAAAGATATCCGGACTCGGGGTGCGTCCCGCGTGCAACTCACCGAGTGCGTAAGCCACCACCCGGTCGAGATACTCCGCTTGCAAAGAGATCACCCGCAACGGCACGTCGAGTTGCTCGCACACGGCGCGCACGAATTTCAGGTCGGCCTCCCACGGGCACGCCCCCACAAAAGCGAGTTCGTCCTCGAGCCACACCTTCAAATAAAATGCCGTCAGTTCATGGCCTTCCCGTTTCAACAAACTCAAAGCCACCGAACTATCGACACCACCAGAAATGAGCACGGCAATTTTCATGGCGAATAAGGGGTTAGTGGTCCTCGGTCATGCGATTTCAGTCGCGCTAAAAAAATACACAACGACAAAAAAATAGCAAAGCGCGAAAATTCGCAAAAAAAGCACGGGACCATTGGCAAACAAAAATCGCCCGTCCGATCCATTGGACAGGCGATTCTATTTTGGGATGGCGACTATCGCGGTCAGGCAACCCGGCGCAAGACCTCGTGGACTTGGTAGCGCAATCGCCCGTGCGCGTGGTCTTGCATCGCCTCCAACAGCGGCAACACCTTTGCGTCAATGCAATCCATGTGTGCCAGCGCGGTCAGCGCGTTAAAGCCCACAAACGGCTCTGCGTCTTGCAGCGCGGTCAGCAAATCCTCGCGGGCACCTGTGGCGGCCTTGCCCCAAATCGCCAATGCACGCGCCGCATTGTGGCGCACCCAGTCGCACGAATCCACAAGTGCGCGGCGAATCGCGGGCAACGCGCCGAGCGCTGGCAACCCGATATCGCCCAAGGTATCGGCAGCGGTTGCGCGCACCCAATCATCCGAATGCGCCAACGCATCCACGAGCGCGTCAACCGCATGCCCGCCCGTGGCAGACAGGGCCGCGGGCACGCGCTCGCGCAAATCCCCATCGGGGTCGAGCAACACATCCATCAACGCGGGCACAGCGCGGTTGCCCAATCGCCCCAGCGCGTAAGTCGCGTCGAGCACCACGCCGGGGTCTGCGCTGTTCAAATCGCGGATCGCATCATCGACGGAAACCGGCGCGTCATCGCCCCATTCGGCCGGGGATTCACCACACAACCAACGCCACATAAAGTCCCACGCGAGCGGATGTTGCAACAACACATCGGAGGGATGCGCGGGTTTGAGTCGATGCCCGAGCACCTCAAAATCCGGCGCAAACGCCCAACTCGGCGCGGTCGGCTCTTCTGCGCGCTCAAACAAAAACTTCATCATATATCGGTCGCGGTCACTGACATTGTCGGACACCCGATGCCACAAATCAAAATGCACGAGCAACACATCCCCCGGTTCTGCCACCGCAAAGCGAAACTCGTACTCAGACGCATTGTCCGGTTGCGCGCCGTAGTACTGCGTTCCGGGAATCACCCCGGTCGGCCCCATCGCTAGCGGCGTTTCGTGCGGGTAATAAATCGCCATCACAGTGCGCGGGCGATGTTGCCGCCGCCACGGCCTGCTCCATCCCTGAAACCGCCGCGGCGACCCGTCTTGGTGAAACCTTCGGCCCTTTGCGCCTGCGCGATTGAGATGGCAATGCCTGTGGCAGTGCATCGCGTAGGAATCGCCCAAAATGCTCGACAGCGCGCCCACTATCGCGGGATCCGCAAAAACTTCATTCAACCCCGGCGCAACGTGCAAAATATCATTGCCCGGATTGCCCTGTGCCATCGCCCGCTCCGCATCGGTCAAAATTTGCGCGTGAACCCGCGGCGCGACATCTGTTTTTACCACGCAAAACCCCCGCGCAACAAAATGCAACATCGCCTCGTCATTTAACAAATACGACTTGCGATTCATGGCGTATCTCCTCGTTGAAAGTTCAACCTCGATACAAAGTCCCACGCGAGAGGATGCCGCTCGGATGGATCGGATTTTAGGCGGTCTATGAGCGCGTCAAAATCCGGCTCTAACCGAGATGCCCAACGCGGCCTTCAAACAAGCGTCAATCTCTTGCATGGCAGAAGCAGAGGGAAAATCGACAATGACCACCTCACCTCGTCGGATTTTCATGATCTCTCCGCGGGTCGAGTTCGTCGTAAATAGCCATCTCTGCGTCGTCCCATCCTGCACGGAGCCCTGCACTGACGAGCAGATTTTGCTTTTCAGCGTCTGTTAGCGGCGCGACATCGCAAAAAAAATTTGCATTTGGTCGAATATCTCGGCTGGCAACACGACATATTCGATATTCGTTTTTGGATCGGCCAGACGCACGGGTTGCCCCCGAGAGGCGCGGACTGTCTGTTGAAGTTCTTTGGGAAGCGCGATCATCCTGTCCTCCAAAACAGGTGAATTTCTATGGTATGTGGCTCGTCTTAAACGGCCCTAGATCGCACCGTACAGCGCGTTTATTTTTTGTTCAGTTAGGGGTTTCCGAGTGTGAACAGGATCAGTGTTTCAAGGGCCAACAACGTGATGATTTAGATGCCAACAAGCCAAAAGATTCGGTGGCATGGTCAATTCTTTTGCGTTGTGGTTTGGGGCGTTTTTGCAATTTATATTTGGTTTCTACAACCTCTTTCTGCACCTTACAGAAATTTGCAAATTGCAAGTTTCCGCCCTTTTTTCGTATTTATCTTATTTTTTGGTAACCCATCACTCATAGGAGGCAAAAATGAAAATCGCCGCCATCACCTGCGACATCCTCTCCACGGCCCGGCAACGCGGGGCGACGCGGTATGAAGATACCGCCGGATTAAAATTTCCGCAAGCCGCGCCTCAAACCGCACAATCCTTTCCCGGACGTGCGGATACGCGCCACCTCTGCGTCTATCCCGCAGGCCGATCAACCGCCTTGATTCGCGTGCGAACAGACAGCGGCATCGAAGGCATTGGCGAAGCGCACGCCCCGGTCGCGCCGCGGGTCGTCAAAACCATTGTCGAAGACCTCTTGACCCCGCTCCTCATCGGCGAAGACCCACGCGCCATCGCCGTCTTGTGGGATCGCATGTTCTCGGCCATGCGCTTGCGCTCGCACACGCAGGGCTTCACCCTCGAAGCCATCGCGGGCATCGACATCGCCCTTTGGGACGCGCTCGGCAAACACTACGGCGAACCCATCTATCGCCTGCTCGGCGGCGCGTACCGCACACAACTCCCCATCTACTCCTCGGGCACGCCCGGGCAAACCCTCGCATCTCGGCGCGAAGGGATTGAAAACATCTTGAACCAAGGCTTCTCCGTCGTCAAAACATCCTGTGGCCGGGGCGCGTTCTCCGAACAAAGGGACCTCGTCCGGCAAATGTCCGACGCCGTCGGGGATCGCGGCAAACTCCTCGTTGACGCGCACGGCGGCTTCGACCTCAAAGACGCCCTGCGCTTTGCCCGGTTCCTCGAAGGCTTGGGCAATGTCGAGTGGTTTGAAGACGCCCTGTTGCCCGAAGACCATCAGGGGTATCGCGCGCTGACCCAAGCGACCGCCATTCGCATTGCCGTCGGCGAAACCGATTGCAACCGCTATGTGGTGCGCGACCGGTTGCTCAACCGAGAATGCGACCTCCTCTTGCCCGACGTGTGCCGCGCAGGTGGCATCTCCGAAACCCTGCGGATCGCACAACTCGCCGAGGTCTTCGGCGTCTCTTGGGCGTCCCACGTCAGCACCAGCACCCCCGTCCACCTCTTGGCCGGCCTGCACCTTGGCGCGGCCACGCCCAATTTCTTTCTCTCGGAATGCCCGAGCGGATTCGCACAAGGCCCATTCGGCAACGGCCTCCTCGCCGAACCCCTGCAAATCGAAAACGGTCACATCACCCTCACGGAAAAACCCGGCCTCGGCATCGCCCTCAACGAAGCCGCCATCACCGACCTGATCATAGCTTAGTCGGGCCGGGGTACAACTGGCGATAGCCCAGTTCAAAACCGAGACGTGAGATACAAGAGGAGAAGGTTGCCCAGTTCCATCAGCCGTAGAGACAGGCCCCCATGCCTGTCTCAAGGCGGGGTGGGTGGGGTTGATCGCTGATCTTCACCCCATCCGTTCCCAGGCGCCGCGGATGATGTAGCGCATCAGATCCGCATCGGCTTCGTAGAGTGCGTCTAAAACGCGCCCGACGACCGGGTCTTCTATGAACGAACTCGGCCGCTCGCCCATCACCGCATCATCGGAAAAAAAGCGGTGTCTGGACAGCGAGGCCACGATGTCATTCATGCCCATCTTCTCCACATGCGGAATCAGGGCTTCTTCGAGCAACTCGGGATCCACGCTTTGCAACAACTCGGCGCGCTTATTCACATCGCGCAACTCAGCCAATGCCCGCAACCACTCGAACGACACCTTTGACCGGGCCTCGGCATTGTCCATCGGATCCAGGGTGTCCGCCACGGCGCGGCGAAATGTGCCCGGGGTCATGGCGCGGATCAAATGCGTATTAAACCCCCGGTGCTCCGGGTCGTAGTCGATCAGCCCGGTCAACATCTCGGTGGGCAAGCGCGCCACCACTGCCGTAGAATAGCGCGGTTTGCCGCGTTCATCCACAGCGGTCATGGACAACACTTCTTCCGGATCTTCGTCCAAAACCACGAGCGCGGCCTGCGCTTCAACGGACAATGCCCTCACCAGTGCCGCGGCATCTGCTTTCTTTCCCGCGCGGAGCAAGTCGCGCACTTGGCTACTCTGCGCGGTCAATTCCAAAAACCCGGCAGACCACGCCCCGGTCACCAACCGGTCGTCCTGAATCTCAAGGGGCGTCACATCGGGTTCTTCGGTCCAACCCGCTTCCCCACGCACCATCCCTCGCTCCACCTCGTTCTGACACACGACGCACAAGCGCGTGTTTGGAACGGCCTCGAGGCGTCGCGCGGAAATCACCGCCTCGCACCTCGCACACTTGACTTTGAGCGGTCGCATAGCGTCCTCCTGAGACAACGGAACCAGAGGGGATAAATGTAATCGAACACGCGCGGAATGTCAACCTCTAACCTACTGTTTCCAAAAGATTTACAAACTTGACAAACAGGGCACAATTCATTATATTATCACCGACGCCGAAAAGATCACCCCCGACCTTTTCGGCGTTTTTGTTTTTCGCCCGAAAAAATAAAGGCGCGATTCAAACTGCTGAACCGAGCCTTTGTGTGTTAAGCATACAGATGCTTTCAAAACAACATGCTGATGTCCAACGCCTGTACGGAATGCGTCAGCGCGCCGATAGAGATAAAATCCACGCCGGTCTCGGCAATGGCGCGTACCTCGCTCAAGGACACCTTGCCCGAGGCTTCCAACTCGGGTCTTTTGCCCTTTAATTGCCTGACCCTTCGCACGGCTTCGCGCATGTCGTTTAGGCGCATGTTGTCCAACATCACGCGGTCCGCGCCCAGCACGAGCACCTCGTCGAGTTGGGACAGGGTCTCCACCTCCACCTCCACGCGCACCTCTCGGCCCTCGAAATCCATGCCTTTCCACACGGCCAACAGCGCGGGGCCAATGCCATCTGCGGCCTCGATGTGATTTTCCTTGATCAACACCATATCGTACAGACCCGCCCGATGATTCGCGCCGCCGCCTGCTACCACCGCGTACTTGTCCAACACGCGCAACCCGGGCGCGGTCTTGCGCGTGTCCAAAATCTGCGCGTTTGTCCCTTGCACGGCTTCGACAAATTGCGCGGTCATCGTTGCAATGCCGGACATGCGTTGCAAAAAATTGAGCGCGACCCGCTCGCCCGTCAACAATCCGCGTGCAGGGCCGGAGACCTCGACCAGCACATCACCCGCGCCGACGCGAGCCCCATCTTTCACCCGCGCCGCGAACGCTATCGCCTCGTCAATGGCTTCAAACACCCAGCGCGCGACGTCCAAACCCGCGATCACCCCATCGGCTTTGGCAATGATCGCGGCATCCGCACGCTTGGCAAAGGGCACGGTCCATTTCGTCGTCACATCCCCATCCCCCACATCTTCTGCCAAGGCCCGCGCAATGATGGGCATTATGTCTTTGCGGTTTAACATTCCAAAATCTCGCTTTTTCAATGGAGGCGGTCGGTGGATACGAGGACGGGCACGGGGCCTATCCCTACGCCATTGCTGATCCCTACACTGATTCTAACGCACTCACGCACACGGCAGGAGACTGCCCCCTACTCCTCCCGATCAACCCGCACGATCTGATACCGCCCGGTTTTCCACACGTAAAAATAAACCCGAATGTACTTATCCGCCCAACCGGGCCTCAGCGTCCGAAGCTCGATTCCGCAATATTGCCCCTCGGGCAAATCGCGTGGGATGGGGATGGTACCCGGCGTATCGAGATGGCGGTTGGGAGATCGCGCTTTGCCATCGGGATTGACGATGCGGTACACGTATCGCGTCTCCTTTGCGGTAGCCAACCGGCCTGTGATAGCCAAATCCTCAAAGTGCAATCCCCGGCTGTTCACCCAAAAGCGATCCAGGGGATTGGCGCGCCGAAACCAGTAATTGCCCACCTTATCGCGGCGTTCTTTCAAAAGTTGGACGAGATGCGCCTCGGCCTTTTTGTCGGGCAATCGCGCCGTCTTCACAATGGCCTGCAAATCGCTATCGCCAAATGCCATCGCGATTTTCGCGCCCCAGTACCCATCGCGGTTGGTGCAATTCTGAAATGCCGGGTTGGGATAATTCGTAACCCAGTTCCCGGGGGAAAACACCTCGCTTTCCAAATACCCGACCGACGGAAAGGGCATGGGACCCGCCTCTTCCCACGCCTTTCGATACAGCCCCAAGCCCAAAATGGATCGGGTCAGGTGGCGAACATCCACGAAATACTCATTGCCCGTCTTGGGGCTTCGGGGCCTCAGCGTGCTGCTGCCCAAAGTCGCGCCCATGTCGATCAAATAGTGCTCGATATATTGTCGTCCTCGCCCATCGGTCACAAACATATTCAGGGTATTAGCCGCGCGCCGATCCGTATCGTTGAGCCAAGACGAAATCACGCGCAGGCCGCGCAATTCCCGCCGGTGCTCGTGCGATATGCGATCATTGGGATCGTCCTTCCGCCGCCCGTGAAAATCGAAAACCCCAATCGGAACCCCCGGCAACGACGCGCTCGCCAGGCATCGGATACGCCCGTCAGCCTGCTTTTGGATCCCATCCAACACCGCTTGCAAATCCGCCGCAGTCATAGCCCTGCGCCCGCCCTTGCCATCGACCACTTCTGCCTCGGCGCCAACAGTGAGCCAGTCGGGCGAAAAAAACACGACGGAATTGCGCGGCACATGATACCCGGCCGCGTACAAAATCTTCGTCGAAACCACCTCGGCAGTCGTCGCCAACCCATCGTACTCTTTGGGATCGAACTTCAAAAAGTAAATCGCGCCCTTCGCATCCCGCACTGTGAACCCGGGCGCCAAGCCCTCAAATTTTCCCGATATGACCTCCCACGCCCCACTCGTATCCGGTTGCGCGTACCCCGGCCCTCGCGCCAATGCCGCGGCATCCATGCGCCGCAAGAAATGCCGATTGGTGTACCACGATGAATTGGGCACCTCGTCCAAAACATTGACATTGTCCGCCTGCCGCCGCGGCGCCACATGTAGCAGATTCCCGACCCGCCGTGCGCTCCATCCCAAATCCAGCACCTTGCCCACCTCGAAAAAAAAGGTGTGATCGACAATGTCCCAAATGAGATTCTCCTCGATCTCTTTGGGCTTGGGAATGCTGCGATTGTCCGGGTCAACCCACTTGATCGGCGCGGTCGATAACGTGCGGTCACTCGCGTCAACCGTTGCGGCGACACACGTCGCCAGCACCGCTATCCAGAGTTTGTTTAAGCGTGTTTTCATGGTTGCCAGTGGTCAGTTGTCAGTGGTCAGTGGCGTTGTTGCATAAATGTTGTCGTGGCGAAGTTCGTCCCTTTCCCGCGAGATTTAAGCCCTTCTTTCTATGGGATAGGACACGGGTTTCGCGATCCTCATCATGCGATTGAGCACCGCACATCCCAACCGTGCTTCCGTTTCTTGGTTCTTCTGATTTCGCGCGCGCAACTGCCGCCCAATGAGTTGTTTGTAGCGGCATAGTTGGGTTTCAACGACCGAGCGACGATGATAGCCACTGGTGCGTTTCCACTTTCGGCGGCCTTGACGCCTGATCGCTCGGATGATTTCATCGCGGGCGAGGGGGGGTGCCTTCCTGTTTCCGTGTTGTTCAATTTTGGCATCATGGCGCGGGGGAATCAGAGGTCGGATGGGGGCTCCTTGTTTGGGGGCGGCGCATGTGTTGAAGACCTTGCGTTTGTCATAGCCGCCATCGGCGCCCATCATATCACAGGGGCCAGGACTTGATCGAGCAAGGGGTTGACCTGCGAAGCGTCATCAACGCTTGCCGAAGTCAGGGTCTGTGCGACAAGCTCCCCGGTGGCCTCATCGACGCCGATGTGCAATTTGCGCCAAGTCCGGCGCTTGCAAAAGCCGTGTTGACGCACCTTCCATTCCCCTTCGCCATACACTTTCAGGCCGGTAGAATCCACCACGAAGTGGATCGGCGCATGATGGGATTGGACAGGGAAATCCACGTTCAAATCGCCCTGTCGCCGGCAGAGGGTCGTGTGATCGGGCACGCGCAAAGCCACCCCCATCAACGCCAGGATGGACGTGAGAAACCCCTCGGTTTGACGCAGGGGCAAGGCATAGACCAAGCGCAACATCAATGCCGTTTGAATAGCCAAATCTGAAAAGGTGTTTTGCCTCCCCCGTTGCGTTGGCCCTTGATGGTACCACCCCCGAAGAGCTTGCGGCGTAATCCAAAACGTCAGACTGCCCCGCTGCTTGAGACCGGCCTCATAGGCCGCCCAGTTCCGGACCCGATAGACAGGCTCACAGCGCGGGCGACGCGGGCGACGCGGGGACTTGACGGCGGTCTTGGAAGCGGTTATCTTGGGCATGACAGGTTCCTGGTGAGAAAGGGTGAGTGGTTTTGGTGATCTATATGCCCAATCTACGAAGGAGCCTGTCTTTTTGCAATCCCAACTCGCAGGCAATAGCGATTTATGCAACAACGCCGTTGTCAGTTGTCAATGCGAATTAAGAGTAGAAAGCGAGTAGGAAGCAAGCCGAGACCAATTGCCCAAAGACATGGACGAGTCATCCGGCTCCTCTCCGCAACGAGAGATGTTCTTCCCCTTCCTCGTAGGACCTATCCCCCCGGCCCCCTTTCCTACAAGGAAAGGGGGAGCGCATGGCTTTTTGAAGGTTTGTCTCCCTAGCTGTTCTGATGGCTTTGAGCGAATAGATCACGCTCTGGAAACCCAAACCCCTCGCACAACCTCTCGCCATTTCCCCCTTCCTCACAGGCACAGGCGTAGCCTACAACGAAGCGTAGCGAGTAACGGGGCCAGGGGGGTAGGTCCCAATAAATGGATTCAACGCTTTATTCGCATTGTAGGATGCGATCAAATACGCGGTCGGTCCTTTGGGCGAGACCGCGATGGTGCGATTGGCGGGGATGAAAAAGGTATGGCCCGGTTGCGCGGCAAAGGTGTCGTTTAATCTAACTTCGCCGGTGATGAGGGTGAGTGTTGCAAAGGTGGAATAGGTGTGGTGAGTCGTGCGTGTAGGGGCAAAGCGTTGGAGGAAAAAGTGGTCGGATTCCACGAGGATGGCGTGCTCGTCGGTCGCGCCGGGCAGGCGGCGCCAGTGTTGGGGTTCTGGCGCGGGCGCGTCAAAGGCGATGACGTCGAGGGCGCGGTCGATGTGCAACTCGCGCGGCTCGCCATCGCTGCCGGGGCGGTTGTAGTCCCAGATCCGAAAGGTGAGATCGCTGGCTTGTTGCACTTCGTAGATCATGACGTTCTGGCACAGGGCATGCACTGTGCCGGGGGGGACAAAGACCACATCACCCTCTCGCACATCGAAAAATCGCACGGAGTCTTGCACGCGGTTCTCGCGGATGGACAATTCAAAACCGCGCTTGTCAACGCCGTCTTTCAGCCCACATGCCACGCGGCCGCGCTGTGATTTGAGGATGTACCACGCTTCCATTTTGCCATACGCGCCCAAATTTTCTGCGCGGGCATAAGCGTCGTCCGGATGCACCTGAATGGACAGATCGTCTCGGGCGTCGATCAGTTTGACGAGCATGGGAAACGCGGCGCCGCAACGTTGGACAACGCTTTGGCCGAGGAGTTCTGCGCCGCAAGTCGCGACGAGGTCCGCGAGGGACCGACCCGCAAGGGGGCCATCGGCGATGATGCTCGGCCTGTCTTCAAACGCCGAAACCTCCCATGATTCGCCGATGGGCACATTTGGAGGCAGGGCTTTGTCGTAGTGCGTGCCGAGGCCGCATCCACCCCAAACGGTTTCGCAAAGGTGGGGGTTGAGTGGGAGAAGATCGGGAATCATCAGCAAGTCCTGAGTTGGGAATCAAAGGGCAGACACGGGAATGGACAGGGCGGAATCCGCGAGCGGCAGGGATTGTTCTGCCAAGCAAATTACGCCGCCTGGGCCGATGGGCATGTTCAATTTTTGCAAGGTGCGAAAATGGCGAACATCGCGCTTGTCGGCCGAGGCGGTTTTTTTGATTTCCAGCGGATAGATCGCGCCATCCCGCACGATGAGGAGATCGACTTCTTTGCCATCTCGGTCGCGGTAATAATAGAACGGGGCTTGGCGGCCATTGTGTCGGTAGCTCTTCAACAGTTCGTTTACGACCCACGTTTCCAAGATGGGGCCAGACATCGCGCCTGCCTCCAGCGTTTCCGGGCTCGACCATTCGGTGAGGTACGCGCACAACCCGGTATCGAAAAAATAGAGTTTGGGGCGTTTGACCAGTCGCTTGGTGAGGTTGGTATAATAGGGCTTCAAAAGATAGATCACGCCGGAAGCCTGCAAAATGGAAAGCCATGTTTTCGCCGTATTTGGCGCCACATCGGCATCGCGGGCCAAGTCGGAAAAATTCAAGATCTGCGCGGTGCGGGCCGCGGCGGATCGCAGAAACCGGAGAAAGGCGATTTCATCTCCCACTCGGGCGAGGTCTCGGATATCGCGCTGGAGATACGTCTGCAAGTAAGAACTGTAAAACAAGTCCCAATCCATCAGATCATCCAAAGCGATGGCGGGAAAATCGCCGCGCCAGATCAGGTTGTACAGGGCCTTCAAACCGAGTGTGCCGCGGGTGCAAATCGCGTCGGGAACGGGCAGGAACGGATCCGCAGAGATGCCCACGCGCTCGCGCCTCGAAAGGCCAAAAAGTTGCACGATGCCTATTCGTCCGGCCAGGGACTCGGAGATGCCTTTCATCAGATGAAATGGTTGCGAGCCGGTAAGCCAGAACATGCCGGGCGAGCGATCTCGGTCCACGGCGATTTTGATATAGGGCAACAGTTGCGGCGCGTACTGGATTTCGTCGATGAGCACGGGTGGGGCGAACCGCTGCATGAACAAGGCGGGGTCTTCTCGCGCCAAGCTCTGCACCAGTGGATCGTCCAAAGTGATGTACGTGCGGTCCGGGGCACTCAAATGCCGCAAAAACGTCGTCTTGCCGACCTGCCTGGCCCCAGAGATCATGAGCACGGGAAATCGAGAAGACGCGACAAAGGATTCGAGGGTTCGGGAGATGTACATGGTCGGCTCCAAAAAAACGGCTACTTTGCAGTCCGATTGCAAAATAGCCGAAATTTTAGATATATCAAGTGATTTTCCCAGCCGCTCTGCCCAACCACCCGTGCGTGCCCAGCCCGTCCCCGCGCCGCCGTGTCTGAATCGCGGATTAAACGGATTAAGGGATTGCGCGGATTACCCCACCCCGCCACCCGTGCGTACCCGTCCCCACATCCCTACTGCCGCTTCATCCTTCACATCCCCTCCTTCTCGCAAGACCTATCCCCCGGCCCTCTTGTATCGTTGGGCGGGCACAGGGGCACCGCCCCTACACACTATTCGCCTTTGAACTGGCTATCGCCAGTTGTACCCCGCTCGTGGCTAATTCCACTTCCATCTCGCCCATTCGTCTCAATACACATACCGCAAACCGATCTGTACCTCGCGGGGGTTGCCCAAGCCCGATTGCACGGTGCCATCGAAATTGAACAGCAGGCCCGCGCTGGAGGGGTCGCGGAAGTTGTCCGTGTTGAGCAGGTTGAACACCTCGACTATCGCCTCCAACTCGCCCTTGCCCAATGGGATGGGGCGGGACAGGCGCGCGTCCCACGAGAAAAACGCATTGTCCTTTCGCAAGGTGTTGCGCGGTATAATGTTGCCATTCGCGCAGATCCTATCCGAGTCCGCGCCCCACGGATTGACCGCGGCCAGGCCCGAGCCTCGGTTGTCGTTGCCGCAGGATTCGGAAATCGGTTGCGCCGAATAGTAGCTTATGCGGTTGTTGAGGACGATCTGTCCGGGCAATTTTGCCAAGGCCCACGCATTGAAGCGGTGGCGTTGATCGCGGTCCGAATAGCCCCACTCGAGGTCCAACCGCGTGGGATCGACATAGCGAAAGGTGAAGGGATCGCGCTCGTTGTCGTCATTGGACCGATCCCACGACAGCGTGTAGTTGATCTGAAATTGCAAAGCCTCCCGAACATTGTGCCGCAGCCCAAGGCTGATCCCGTGGTAGCGCGACTTGGCCGTGCTCTCCACCACCGTCAAATTGTTGATGCCATTGTTCCCATCTGCGCCCAAGCCCGTGGCCCACGGCGCGCCGAAGACCGCGTCGTTGCGGTTGATGAAGCGCGTCAAGCGGTCCGTGCGCGCGTGCGTATAGCCGAGGGTGCCGACCAAGCCCTCTGCGTGCAACTCGCGTTCCATGCCCACATGCGCGCTGAGGGTGCGCGGGTTTTTGAAATTTTTGTCAACGACCGTGATGTCCGGGCGAAAGGGATCGCCCTCGGGCGCGGGCAACAAGTCGCCGTACGCAGGGGGCGGGCCCAAAACCGGCGCGAGCGCGCTGGATCGGAAAATGGTCTGCCCGCGCGAGCCATTGGTCGAGCGCGTGCCGGCCAAGTTCAAGCCCGGGATGCGCGCGTGGTAAATGCCAACGCTGGCGCGCAACAGGGTCTTGTTGTCTCCGTGGATGTCGTAGGCCATGCCAATGCGGGGTTGGAACATCGTCCAGTCCGAGGGGATTTTGCCATTGGACGGGAAGGCGTGCGTCCCCGTCTCGTTGCTCGCTGTTTTGCCGATGAAATCGGCGAAGAAGACTTCGGTGGGATCGGTGAGCACATCCGGCTGAATTTGCGCCTCCCAGCGCAGGCCGTAATTGAGCGTCAGCTCGTCCGAAACTCGCCAACTGTCTTGCACAAACGCGGCCAACTCGTGCTGTGGGATAGCCTGTGTGCCCGCTTCCTCCACTGTTAGCCCGCCGACGCCGGCCTGTTGCAAATAGAGCAGGACGGGGCCGGTGATCTCGACGCCATCTGGACACGCCCCCGCGGTGCTCGTACTGCCGCCGACGCACTCGACATAGTCATTGCCGCGTTCCACAAAATTGAGGAAGCCGCCGACCGAGCCGAAGATGTAGCGGCCATTGGCAAAACCGATGAAGGTCTGCGTGGACGCGACTCGGTTCCACTCCACGCCTGCTTTGATCAAGTGATCGCCCATGCCCACGGAGATGTTGTTGAGGAGTTGGATGCGGGAATCGCGGTAATCCACCGGGATAAAAAAGGGCATGCCAAAGCGGTACGCGCCCGCAAAATCCATCGCCGTATCGGGAAATGGACGCGCGGTAGTGGGGTTGATCGGCCCGTCGTAAGGACGCGGGCGATCCTCCCGGGCGAGTTGGAACCGGAACTCGTTGATCGCGTTGCCCGGCAACAGCGATACCAAACTGCCGTTGAAAGCGTGCGACCAATCCCTTTCCACGGCATTCGCGCTGCGCGCCCACGAATCCACGTCAAAGGTGCCGTTTTTCTGCTCGGACCAGGTGTAATTGTATTTGAAGGTGGCCGAGTGGTTTTCCGACAGGTGGTAGTCGATCTTGGCGAGAAAAGCGCGGGCGTCATCGGTGCGGTCGATGGGGCCATAGTCGCCTGCTAGCGCGCCGTTGAACGCGGCGTCCATAAAGTCGCGCACGTCGGGATGGATGCGGTGGATGTCGTCCTGCTTGGTATCTCTGAAAATTTGCTGGTCGTAAGCCGCAAAGAAAAACGCCTTGTTTTTGACCAACGGCCCGCCTAGCGTGAAGCCGAATTGCCCTTGCCCAAAATCGGGCGTGCGCGTGATGCCCTCGTGCTCGGCGGTTGCGGAAAGCGCGCTGTGTTTGCCGAAGAAATGGATGGACCCGTGCAACTCGTTGGTGCCGGACTTGGTGATGGCATTGACAAAGCCCCCGCTGGATCGACCAAATTCGGCATTGGCCCCTTGGGGAATCACCACGATTTCCTCGACCGCGTCCATGTTAAAGGTGAAGGCCGGGCGTTGCCCCCCGCGTTGTTCCCCGAAGAAGGGGTTGTTGAAATCCGCGCCGTCGACCGAGATGTTGTTGTGAATGCCGCGCTGCCCGGCAATGGTCAATTCATCCCCATCAGGCCCTTGCACGATGCCCACGCCCGGGGTCAACAAGGTGAGGTTGAGGACATTGCGCCCATTGTTGGGCAAGTCCGCCACGGCTTCTTTGGGCAGGCGCGTCGCCGGCTCGCTCTGCGTGATGTCCACCGCGGGCCGCACCGCTTCGACGAGGGTCTCTTCCATGACCATCGTTTTGATGTTCTCACCCCGTTGCAGTCCCATTTTGATGTTCAATTCCACGGTCTCGCCAACCCGAACCTGGATGCCCGTCTGCCGCACGTCGGCTCGTCCTTCTGCCCGCGCTGTGATGTCGTAAAGGCCCAAGGGCAACAAGGTCGCGGCGAACACCCCCATGTCGGACGACACGATGGTGCGCCGATAATTGGTGCGCGTCTCGGTCAACGAGATGGTGGCATTGCCAACGGGCTTGCCGAACGAGTCCCACACCGCGCCGCGAATAACCCCAGTGGTCGCCTGAGACTGCGCCCCGGCTGGCCCTGCCAACACAGCACACAACAAGAGAATGGACGAGATGCGAAAAGCGTTTGTTTGCATGGGATACTCCAAAAAAAACAACCACGGATGAAGACGGATGAAAGGCAAAAGGCGAGATGGGCATTTAGCCACAAAAACACAAAAGGCATAAAAGGCATAAAAGGCGAGATGGAAGTTTAGCCACAAAAACACAAAAACACAAAAGGCATAAAAGGCGAGATGGAAGTTTAGCCACAAAAACACAAAAACACAAAAACACAAAAGGCATAAAAGGCGAGATGGAAGTTTAGCCACAAAAACACAAAAACACAAAAGGCATAAAAGGCGAGCTTTGCAAAAATGAGTCAAATTTCTCCCCTATCAAAAACGCTATCGCATCCCCCACAGCGCGAGTGCTCTGGGCTGTTTGGTGCGACAAAAAATCGGAAGACGCATTGATGTGCGTTTTGATCTGCTCGGCCACTTTCAGGTGGTGACCGTCGTAGTAAAATGATGATTTCATTTGAACAACTCGCTTTGGCGTGCAGGTGGTTTGACGGATTTTTGTTGATCGCGCAATGAATTTCTTTCCCAGAATACGCCATCCACATAGCCTTGAATCGCCGCGTCTTTGGCCGTGCGTGCCAAGCGTTTGAGTGCCCAACAGCAGTATTCTCGGTTTTGTTCGACGCCGCAGAATCGCCGCCCCAACTTTTTGGCTACGACGGCTGTCGTGCCACTGCCGAGGAAAGGGTCAAACACAAAATCGCCTTTTTGGGAACTGGCGAGTACCAACTTGGCGATGAGTTTTTCGGGTTTCTGCGTGGGGTGATCGGTATTTTCCGGCATAGACCAAAATGGAACCGTTATGTCCGTCCAGATATTTGAGGGGTGGGTCAGGCGATAATTGCCGCGCTCTTCTGCATTCCAATCCTTTGGCGTTCCGTTCACGCGATAGGGCGCGATGACCTTGCGTTTGATCTTCACGGCATCGACCTGAAAGCAGTACTCGTCCGAGACGGTGCAGAACCAAATATCCTCTGCGTTGTTTTTCCAGTTGACCTTTGACCCGCGCCCTTTCTCCCTTTCCCAAGTGATGCGGTTGCGAATGTGAAACTGCGATTCGAGAATGGGCGCGATGAGCACAGAAGTTCGCCAATCCGAACATGCATAAATTGTCGCCTGGGGATGCAACGCGGGGAGCAAAACTTCAATAACCCGTTGAAACCACTTTTGATAGCGGTCTCGTTCCCGCGCTTTAAACAAATGACCGTGATAGTTTTTGGACAGATTGTACGGGGGATCCAAGATGAGCAAATCCACGAATTTTTTCGGCAAATACCCGGCGATTTCAAACACATCTCCGCCGATGATCTCGCCCTCAATTTCCCCCGCACTGACCGGATGTTGCACTTGAAAAATCCGTGCGGATAGCCGATCTATCTCCGCTTTGCTACAGGTCAGCGTGCGATTTCTCGGTGCTTTTCGCTTCATGGCGTGCCCGTTCGTTTTTTGTCTGATATGGTGTTGGTCATACTGTTTGTCGCGTTCTATCAGTTTATCGACCACTGTCTTATTTTTTTTGCGTCTCCTTTTTGTACTGCACGGGATTGGCTCCAAATGACCGCTCCTTCAGACAGGCACAGGGGCCTGTCCCTATGACGGATGGGACAGGGTGAACTCGTGTTAGGTAGCCTTCTTGCGTCTTCCCTCTTGCGTCTCACCTTTGGGCCGGGTGGCAGGGCGGGGACTGACAACTGACTACTGACAACTGACTACTAAAAAATACACCACCACTCCCATTCCGTCAATGCGAAAGGTGAACGCGATGGTCTAATCCCGTTTTCCGCTTGCAATAGCGGGCACTTGGCATTAGTTTGAACCGCGATATTCGGACGGCGACTGAATTGAGCCTGCTGAGGTTCAGTAGCCATTGTGCCTCTTGTGCTTTCTGTGGCTAAAAAGGTTCAGTGCCACAGGCTTTTGTGCCTTTTGTGCTTTTGAACTGGCTGTCGCCAGTTGTACCCCGCTCGTGGCTAAAAATGTCCGAGCCATTCACCGGAAAGGAGTGAGTCATGATTCGATTGGGAACGATGACGAGTGTGTGCCCGGATTGGTCTGTGGATCAGATCATCGACGGGATGCACCGGCATGGGTTTGAAGGGCTGGAGCCGCGCGTGGGCTGGGGCCATGCCTCGGGCTTTGAACTGGATATGCCCGTTGCGGCCCGAGACGCAGCGCGGGCGAAATTCGAGGTTGCAGGGCTGGCGATATGTTGCGTGGCGACCGGGGCGAAGTTTGCCACCGAAGACCCGGCGGCACTGGATCAGTCCATTGCCGAAGCCGATGCCGCGATTGACTTGGCGGCGGATTTGGGCGCGGGATCGATTCGCACCTTTGGCGGCGCGCGCGGCCGTGGCGAGGTGTTTTGGATGGTGAACCGCACGGCCGAGGCGTACAAGCGCGTGATGGATCACGCCGCCGAGCGCGGGGTCGTTGTGCTGATGGAGACGCACGACGAATGGTGCGTTTCCGCGCAAGTGCGCGCTGTGGTCGAGAAAGTGAATCATCCCAACATGGGCGTGCTGTGGGATTTGATGCACCCGCAACGGCACATGGAACGCCCCGAAGAAACCATGCGAACTATCGGGGCGCTGACCAAACACCTGCACGCACACGACGGGCGTTATGACGATGAAAACGGCCGGATTACAACCGTCGCGCTGGGCCACGGCGATTTGGATCACGCCACGCCCCTCAAATTGTTGCACGCCGCGGGATTCGACGGGTTCTTTTCCGTCGAGGTCATTCACAAACCCGGCAGCGATCACGACGCAGATGCGACCCTGAAAGCCTACGGCGATGGGTTCAGAAAGATCGCGGAGGGCTTTTGACCCGCAGATGACGCAGACGGCCCCGACTGATGTTTTTGAGGAGAACGATATGAAAAAAAAGAATTTGATTTTGTTCGGCATCGACAGCCTGTGGTCGGATCACATGAGTTGTTACGGCTATCACCGCTTGACCACGCCGAATATCGACGAGTTCGCCACGCAGGGCGTCTTGTTTGAAAACACGTTTAGCGCGCACATCCCCACGACGCCTGCGTACGCGTCCATGCTGACCGGGATGGATTGTTTTTCGACCGACGTGGTCGCGCTCCGCCACCGGGGCGGGCTGACCGACGAGGTTGCGACCTTGCCCGAGATTTTGCGCGACGAGGGTTATGAGTCCCTGTGCGTCGGGTTCACCGGGAATCCGAGTTCTCGCGGGTTTGACGAATACGTCAATTTTCAGGCCTGGGGCAGTTGGGACGAGCGTCCCCTGCGAAAGGCCGAGTTGCTCAACGAGGTGACGTTGCCCCACTTGGAGCGGTTGGCCGCAGGCGACAAACCGTTTTTCCTGTTTTTGCGGCACATGGATCCTCACGCGCCCTATTTGCCGCCGCCGCCGTTCGATTCGATGTTTTACAGCAAAGACCCGTGCGACCCGGCCAAGACCTCGATGGCACCGGTGAAGGCGTTCAAGCCGTTTCGGGATTTTCACTTGAGTTGGATGCCGCCGGGCATTACGGACGCGGACTTTGTGGTGGCGCAATACGACGGTGAAATCGCGTACATGGATGCGTGTATCCAACGCCTGCTGACGCGGGTGGACGAACTCGGCTTGCGGGATGATACGTTGGTGGTGATCAATGGGGACCACGGCGAGACCTTGGACGAGCACGATTGTTATTTCGACCACCACGGCATTTATGAGTGTACCCTGAAAGTGCCGTTGGCAATGCGCTTGCCCGGGCAGTTGCCCGAAGGCGCGCGCGTGGATGGGTACAATCAGCACAAGGATTTGCTGCCCACGATTTTAGAGCTTTTGGATGTGGAGACGCAGATCGCGTTTGACGGTCGTAGCCTGATGCCGATGGTGCGCGGCGAGTGCAAGACGCACGAGTCCGAGTTTTATATCACCGAGTGTACGTGGATGCGAAAACACGGCTGGCGCACGCCCGAGTGGAAGTTGATCGTGGCGTTGGAACCGGATTTTCATTTTAAGCCCGAAGTGGAGCTTTACAATTTGATCCAAGATCCGGGCGAGACCACCAATCTCGCGGACGCAGAACCCGAGGTGGTCGCGCTGCTGCGCGGCCGGATGGAAGCGTGGATCGCCAAGCGCGAAAAAGAAGTGGGCCACGCCAATCCCATGTTCACGAATCTGAACTGGCACGGGCGCAAGGAGTACGATGGGCCGTTCAAGTCATCCGAAGACGCGTACAACACGATGCACATCGGCTCCGCCAGCCAAGCCGCACGCTTGCAGGCCGGGAACAAAAAAGTGTCCGGCACAGTCGCGGGGAAGGAAAGGTGAGAGGGAAGAGGTGAGACGCAAGAGGTGAGACGCAAGTAGATGGGGCGGTTTATCGAGAAAATCAGACAATCGCTACTTCAATTTTCTCGCTTTTGCTACCCCTCTCATCGTATTCACTGCCGTTCCGCAGTTCAAAGAACCTCACAACAAGGGCCCTCGCAAAACACCCTCCGATCAAGCTATCACGCACAGCGCGCAAGGCCGTCTCGCAACCAACTGCCATCTTGCAACCCACTTTGCAGGCTGACGCATATTGTGCTGTTACAAAAGCGCTTTGCGCTGTGCAAGCCTCTCGGCGTTTGAGAGCGGCATTTTTTGCTTACTTTTTTTTGCTGTTGAAAAAAAGTAAGTCGCCGAAGGCATCGAAGGTAGCAAACGAGGCTGTAAGACCAAACGCCTTAAATGAGCAAGCAACACATTTGCTAATCTGTGCGTAACGTCTAAAAAATGAAATGTCAACACAACCTAGTTCACCCTGTCTCATCGGTCGTAGGGACGGGCCCCCGTGCCTGTCCGAAGCAGTGATTCGTTGAGGTGGTATATAGGTCGATTTGGTATAAGACATCGGAGGACGGGATGAGCGGAAAATTGGCTGTATATGGCGGGGAGAAAGTCCGAACCGCGCCTTTTCCGGCGCGTATGCCGTTTGGGAAAACAGAAGAAGACTTGTTGGTGAAGGCCGTGCGGAGTCAAAATTTGTTTGGCAAGAGCGGCACGTACGTCAAGGAGTTTGAACGGCAATTTGCCGACTTTTACGGGACGGGCCATGCACAGAGTTCGACCAGCGGCACCGCGGCCATTCACCTCGCGGTGGGCGTCGTCGATCCGGAACCGGGAGACGAGATCATCACCGCGCCCATTACGGACCCGGGCAGTGTGATGCCGATCTTGATTCAAAATGCCGTGCCCGTGTTCGCCGATGTCGATCCCCTCACCATGAACATGACGCCCGAATCCATTGAAGCCAACATCACGGAGCGCACGCGTGCGATCATCCTCGTGCATCTATTCGGCCGGCCCTGCAATGTCGAGGAAGTGGTGAAAATCGCGGAAAAACACCATCTTACGCTCATAGAAGATTGCAGCCAGTGCCACGCCACAAAGTACAAAGGGCGGTACGTGGGCACGTTTGGACACATGGGTTGTTTTAGCTTGCAACAATCCAAACACATGACCACGGGCGACGGGGGGATGACGATCACCCATGACAGAGACACCTACATCCGCCTCAAGCTGTTCTCCGACAAGGGGTGGGATTACGAGTACATGGGCGAGCGCGATCACGCTTTTGTGGCCCCCAACTACCGCATGACCGAAATGCAGGGCGCGGTTGGATTGGCGCAGTTGGAAAAGGTGCGCGGCGTGGTCAAACGCCGTCACGCCTTGGGCGCGTTGCTGTGCGAGTTAATCGCCGACGCACCGGGGATAAGGGCCATTCCCCCTGAAGAGGACCGCGAGGTTTCCTGGTGGAATTTCGTTTTTCACGTCACGGGTCACGACCCCGATGAATTTTGCAATGCCGTGCGTGCCGAGGGCGTTTCCATGAGTGCCCATTATATCAAAGACCCGATTTTTATGCGCGGGAATTATCTGACCGAGAAACGCACGTATGGCAACAGCGGTTTTCCCTTCCACCACGGCGTGACGAGCCGCGAATACAACTACGTTCCCGAACTCGTCCCGGGCGCGGTGCAGGCATTGCGTACCGTAGTCGTATGGGGCTTGCACGAACACATGCGCGAAAACGACATCCGCGACGCGGCAGCCGCGATTGTCAAAGTCGCAAATGGGTTACCAAAAGAACGCAGATGAAGGCAGTTGTCAGTTGTCATGCCCCCGTGCCTGGCCGAATGGAATTGTATGAAACGAATAGCCATACTCGGGAAAAATTGCCTCGCCATAGCCACCCGGAACGCGCTGCGGCATCCGATTTATTCCGCGATCAACCTCTTGGGATTGGCGATTGGCATGGCGTGCGCGATTCTGCTCGTGGTTTATATCCGCCATGAGTTGAGCTATGACCGGTTTCGCCCAGAAGCGGCGCGCACCTATCGCGTGATGAAACAAATCCGACACGCAAATGGCAGGATTGCCTGGCACAGCGGGCAACAAGGCCCACTGGCAACCGTATTGCCCGAAGAATTTCCCGAAGTGGAAGCCGCGGTCCGGTTTTGGAGTGGTACGCGCCAGGTGCAATACCGAGAAATGGCAACGTCGCAAATGTTCTGGCTCAGCGACCCCAATGTGTTTGCGTTTTTCGGGATCGAGGTATTGGCAGGCGATCCCCAAACCGCATTGCAAGAGCCATTCTCCGTCGTCGTGACCGCACCGGTTGCGCGGAAGTTTTTCAACGGTGCCGATCCCATGGGCAAAGTGATCTCGGTCGACCACAATCTGTTCGGCGGCGAATACCAGATCGCCGGCATCATTCGGGAAGCCCCGCGCAACTCGCGCTTTCAGTACGACTTTATCACCGCCACCATGCCACGGGGCGTTCGACAGCGCAGGTCGTGGGATCACTGGTTGCCGCCCTCGTACTCGCGCCCGGCAAATACGTACTTGCGCCTCAAACCCGGGGCCGATCCCGAAGCCGTCGCCCAAAAACTCCCGGGCTTGGTCGAGCGGTACGCGGAAATCGCAGAAGACGAAACCGAAACCGCGCGCTATTACTTGCATCCCACAACGCGCATGCACCTGTATTCCAAAACCGACATGCCGGGGTTCGTGGGCGATTCCGGAAGGCCATACAAAGACATCTCTCAAATATATCTGCTCGGCTTGGTGGGGGCCTTCATCTTGCTCATCGCGTGCATCAACTTTATGAACCTATCCACGGCCCGCTCCGCCAACCGCGCCAAAGAAGTGGGAATGCGAAAAGTGGTCGGCGCGCATCGCGCGCATCTCATGGCGCAATTTTTGGGCGAATCCCTATTGTTATCCCTGCTCGCCGCAGTCGTGGCCCTCGGCTTGGTCTGTCTCGCGTTGCCCGCGTTCAGCGCTTTTGTGCGCGAAGACCTGATGTTGGATGGCGAGGTGGCGATTTGGGTCGCGGGAATCGCCCTGGTTGTCGGCCTGTTATCGGCCACCTATCCCGCCCTATATCTCTCTGCATTCCAGCCCGCAACGGTCTTGAAGGGTGGAGCCATCAAAGCCGGGCCGGGGCAAGGCCGCGTGCGAAAAGGCCTGGTGGTGGTGCAATTTGCGATTTCAATAGCCCTCGTCATCGGCACCCTCATCGTCGCCGATCAGATGCGCTTGGTTCGGGACAAGGACCTGGGGTTCAACAAAGATGAAGTCGTCGTCGCATCCATATTCCAACGGGATCGCCACCTGCGCGACAGCGGGCAGTTGCAAAAACGACACCTCCAAGTGCGAGCGGCTTTTTCCCGACATCCGAGCGTCATCACCGCGTCGGCAACCTCGGATTTGCCGGGGCATAGCTGGCCCCACCGCGAGTGGTTTTTTCCCGAAGGCGATCCATCCCGAGGCGTTGAAGTGCGCGTTTTTGGCGCGGACGAGGCATTTTTGGCGTGCTATGACATTCCCCTGCTGGCCGGGCGAAATTACGACCGCACGTACGCGGAACGGGCATCGGAAAGACGCGGCAAACCGGGCGAGTTGTTCGTCTTAAACGAAACCGCCGCGGCAGTATTTGGTTGGACGGACCCGGTGGGCAAGGTGCTGACGTCCCATGTCCGCAAAGGCCGCGTAATCGGCATCGTCAAGGACTTTCACTTTCGGCATCTGTACGAGCCTATCGAACCGCTGGTCATCACCGCGGCGTGGTACCGACTGAGCCACCTCTCCATCCGGATCCAGTCGCAAGGGGTGGCCGAAACAATGGCGTTTTTAGAACGCACCTGGTCGCGGTTTATGCCGAGTCGCGCCCCCGAACTCGCATTTGCGACGGACCGCTTAGACCGCTGGTACCGGGACGATCTGCGCGTTGGACACATATTCCGCACGGCATTTGTCATCGCAATTTTTGTCGCGTGTTTGGGGCTGTTTGGCTTGGCGGCATTTACCGCGGAGCAACGGACAAAAGAGATCGGCATCCGCAAAGTCATGGGCGCGTCCGCGTGGAACGTGGTGGTGATGTTATCGCGGGAATTTGTCGCGCTGATCGGCATAGCAAATCTGATCGCCTGGCCCATTATTTACGTAGCGATGGATCACTACTTGCAACATTTCGCGTACCGGATCGACCTGAGTGCCACACCCTTTGTGCTCGGCGGCCTGCTAACTTATGGCATCGCGCTATTGACCGTGAGCACGCAAGCGTGGAAAGCCGCCCGCGCAAATCCCATCGTCACCTTGCGGTGTGAATGATACATTGAACGCGATGCGTGATGGCTTTTCTGCTGGCTTTTTGTGATGGTATTTTTTATTATCAGTTACTGATTCGCACATTCATTGCAAAAGGAGGATTCAAAGATGGATAAAGCAAATCGAAATGAAGCACAGACACGCGCAAGTGAGGTCGCACAAGATATCATAGTAGAACTTGACCACTTCAAGATTGATTACCAAACCAGTGTTCCTGCTGTTATACCACCCACAACACGCGCCAATTCGACGGTAATTTCCTCAAGTAGAAAGAGTCAGGCCATTGTTGAACAACAAATGCGCGAGTTGGAAAAAGAACCCTTTATTGCCTATGTCAAATGCCTCCGAGATCAAACAGAGACCTATTTAATTTTTTGTCGTAACTATGCACCGCCTGCACGTCAAAATCCCAAAAAAGACAACAGTTTTTTTGCCAGTTACAAAAGTCCTCTTGGTCGAGTCACTGCCCTTGATTTAGATCAGCAAATTTCTGTGAATGGATTCAGCTATCAAGTTCTTGAAAAGACGATCTTTAGGCCGGTAAAGTCCGAAGGGGAATGGGATGGAACCGATAACCAATTTTATTTGGAAAAAGGCCATATTTCAACCGAATCTCTTCGTCAACTTATAGAATTGATCACTCCCTCCGAGATAGAGGAATTGGATGAAGAAGAAGCACGCAAAGCAAGTGAAGAAGCAACGGCATTGGAAGAACATCTAAAGCGTGATAGAGTGCGTCAGCAGAGTAGGCGGAGAGCGATCCGACAAAAATTGGAATTGATCGATAGACCAATACTTGACCAACATCAGGATGAGATATTTCGCCTTCCATTGGGTTCACAGATTATCCTCACAGGTGCGCCTGGTACAGGAAAAACAACCACACTTGTTAAGCGTATTTCACAAAAGTCCAGAGAAGAGTTTCTCTCCGATGAAGAAAAATTTCTGAAACAAAAAAAAATTAACCAACTATTTGACCAAAACAAACAATGGGTTATGTTCACGCCTAGCGATCTTCTGAAGGGCTACCTCAAAGAAGCCATGAACAAGGAAGGAATTGCAGAAGCTAATATCGCGACGTGGGAAACCTGGCAAACCCGTCTTGCCCGAACGGGCTACTTGGATATACTTAAAGTGAGAGATGGCAGTAAAGGTTTGTTCCGTTTAGGGAGAGATGAAATTCTTGCAAGAACTCAGAACCGGCAGTTGATACGATACACCAAGCGATTTGAGAAGTATGTGAAGGAAACAATCTGGAAGACCTGCCGCGAAGTGATGAGAACACTCCGAAAAAACAAAACCAATCCAGAGTTACTAAGTGGGTTGAAACGCATCACTGGTAAATACTCCCAAGAAGCCCTGGCCAACACAGACAAGCAAGTTGAGTTTGTAGATGAACTTGCTAAACTTCAAGCCATTTTTGAGAAATTGCGTGAAGAGCTAAAAAAAGACATGGGAAAGCTCACCGATACTATTATCCAAAAAAAGGGAGTTCTAAAAGCTGTCGTTGAGTTACTCCAGAAAGAATCAAATTCGGAGACTGCCCAAATGGTTGCGGAAGAGGAAGACGAGGACGAGGGTGAATCCCTTGAAGACTTTGAAGGAATATCTGCTTTGGAGCGAAGCCGTGCGGAACAATACCAACGTGTTCAAGCGGTAAACGGCATTAAGCTGGCTATTGCTTGGTATGTCGAATGGCTGGCGAGAGACAGGAAAAGTACACAGAGCAAAAAGTATTGGCCAATTATTCAATGTGTGGAATCAGTACTTGAGAAACAAGGTGTAGCAACGGCATTTGGTAACGAAAAAACGCTTGTCGAATTGGGCAAGAGACATTTGGATCTACGGTCTATAAGCCCATTGACGAAGGGGTATGAAATCCTATTGAATCGGATACCAGTATATTACAACAGATTCCGTCGGATACTACTTCGAGAAAAGAGTACTTATCTAAAAACTGACCACACAGCAGATATACGAGAGAACAAGCTTTCTCGATCTGAAGTTGATCTGTTAATTTTTATCATGCTGAAAAATGCGCGATCAATTTTTAACCGCCATAGAGACCTACTTTCCTCCCCAATGCTTCCAAACCAGATTCTTGAAAATATTCATGACGAATATAGAATCCAGGTACTCGTTGATGAAGCCACTGATTTTTCGTCTTTGCAATTGGGATGTATGTTTTTTCTCTCACACCCGAACGTCAATTCACTTGTGCTTTCGGGTGATCCCATGCAACGCGTAACAAATCACGGGCTGGCTGATTGGCAAGAGTGTGATCTGTTTCTAAAAGAATTTACACCGCACACGCTGGACAAAAACTATCGGCAAAGTGCCAGATTATTGCAGGTCGCAAAAAATCTCTATGTTCAGATCATGAAAAAGGAAGCTCCCTTCCAGACTGTATATAAAAAAAACAAAAATGATCCTCCTCCTTTGCAATTTAATGCCAAGAAGGATCGAGATGCACTAGCTGAATGGTTGTCTGAGCGCATTTCTGAAATTTATAGAATCCATGAAAACCGCTTGCCATCTATCGCTATCTTCGTACCCGAGGAGTCAGATATTGAACCTCTCTATGACACTTTGGTATATCCTCTCAATGATCGTGCCTTTGAACTTGACAAGTGCATTGATGGAAAAGTTGGCGACGGTGAAAAGGTTCGTATCTTCAGCGTCAAATACATCAAAGGTCTTGAGTTTCAAGGCGCGTTTTTGGTAGATGTGGATAAGATTCAGAGAAACACCCCTAACCTTGTAGACAAATATCTCTATGTAAGTTTGACCCGAGCAGCGGAATTTCTGGGCATTACTTACAATGGAAGATTTCCATCCCGCCTGAGAGTCGTTCAAGACGAATTCCACACTTCAGACTGGAACGACTATATAAACTGATCGCTCCCTGCTATTATTCATCGTATTCATCAACAACAAAACCTATAATGCAAGAAGCGATCTGCTTTTCCTCTTTGCCATTCTCTCCAGAATTTCGTTTTTTTTCATTATGCACTATCACCTCGCACAACTGAAGGCATTTTGCGACGCGCATCCGATTGAGCCGAAAGTCTTGATCGTCCCCGCGATGAGCATCGGGCACAACCTGGGGATGGGGCTTGCGGCGACGGGGTACTCATGGATGAACTTGCAAATCGAGACGCCGCGCAGTCTGGCCGAAAAGGACGCGGGCGCGTTGCTCGTCGCAGAGGGACGAGCGCGCCTCGCCCAAGATGCGGATTTGTTCTGGCTGGACCAAATGATTCCCCGCGTCGTGCGCGAAGTTGATGATGATTATTTTGCCCAACAAGCCGCCGCGCTCACGCGGCCGTTTTTGCGAACCCTGCACGTCTTGCACGCCGCGGGATTGGAACCCGATTCGGTCTCTGGCAAAGGTGGGCGGCATCACTTGTTGCAACACCTGTATCGAACGTATTGCGCGGCTTTTGAGCGCGATCACATCTACGACAACGCGGTGTTGTATCAACGCGCCTTGATCTGCGTGTGTTGTTGCATGATCCCAAACAAAGAGATCGTCAGCACTTCTTCATCTGTGAAGGTCGGCGTGTCGTTATTACTCATGCGTTGTGTATAAAACCACAGATGCTTTTGGTCATACTGCTGATAAATAGAGACATACAAGTGAATGCGTTTATCTTGCCAATCCATCGCGCGCTCCTTCCTTTAAGGGTGAAAGGGTTGCGCCCTCAAGAAAAGACAAGTACGCGATGGATCCAACTCTTAATTCGCATTGACAACTGACAATTCCTCATGCTCGATCTTCTAAAAAACCACTTCGGCTATGACGATTTTCTGCCGCTTCAGGAAGAGATCATCGCCAGCGTGATGCAACGCAGGGACGCGCTGGTGATCATGCCCACGGGCGGGGGCAAGTCTTTGTGCTATCAACTGCCCGCGCTGCGGTTCAACGGACTGACGCTGGTCGTCTCCCCGCTGATCGCCCTCATGAAAGACCAAGTAGATGCCCTGAAATCCAACGGCATTGAAGCGGCGTTCATCAACAGCACCTTGTCCTACCCCGAAATGCGCCGGGTTCAAGCCCTCGCGCAGCAGGGCGTGCTCAAAATTCTGTACATCGCCCCTGAAAGACTGGCGTTGCCGGGGTTCAGAAATTTTTTGCAACCACTCCAAGTCAGCCTCGTCGCCGTGGATGAAGCGCATTGCATCTCCGAATGGGGGCACGATTTCCGCCCGGATTATCGCAACCTCGGCGACCTGCGCCGCAGCCTGTCGCATGTGCCCTTTATCGCGCTGACCGCCACGGCCACCGAGCGCGTGCGCGAGGACATCGTCGCCCAACTCGGCCTGTGCGAACCGCAACACTTCATCGCCAGCTTTGACCGCGCCAACCTCAAGTACGCGGTGCGGCCCAAGCGAAAAGCCTTTGGCGCGCTTTTGGATCTGCTCGAAACGCACCGGGGCGAATCGGTCATCATCTACTGCTTTTCCCGCAAAGACACCGAGGCAGTCGCCGCAGGGCTCAGCGACGAGGGATTTCCCGCATTGCCCTACCACGCGGGCTTGGAACACGACACGCGCAGCCAAACGCAGGAAAAGTTCATCCGCGACGAAGTGCCCATCATCGTGGCGACTATCGCCTTTGGCATGGGCATCGACAAATCCGACATCCGCTTGATCGTCCACTACGACTTGCCCAAGTCCCTCGAGGGCTATTACCAAGAAACCGGCAGGGCCGGGCGCGATGGCTTGCCCAGCGACTGCGTGTTGTTCTACTCCTCTGCGGACAAGAGAAAGCACGACTTTTTCATCGACCAAATTACAGACGAACCCGAGCGGGAAAACGCACTGGAAAAACTGGCGCAGACCATCGCGTTTTGCGAGTTGCAAACGTGCCGCAGGCAATACCTACTATCCTATTTCGGTCAACCTTGGCACAAAGAAAATTGCGGAGGATGCGACGTCTGCGTCGCCGACACAGAGACATTCGACGCCACGATCATCGCGCAAAAAATGCTATCCGCTGTGGTGCGGACAAACGAGCGGTTCGGCATCGGCCATGTCAGCCAAGTGCTGCGGGGGGCGAACATTAAACGCATCAGAGAACTCGGGCACGACAAACTCAGCGTGTACGGCATTGTCGACGACTTTTCGGATGACGACCTCAAAGAAATCGCAGGGCTACTGATCGCCCGGGGTCTCCTGTACAAAAACAGCGGGGAATACCCCACCTTGGGCGTCACAGAGGAGGGATACAACTTCCTCAAAACCCGCGCCCGCCTCACCCTCACCCGGCGAAAACGCGAGGAAGCCCCGCCGGCTTTGACCCGCGCAACACTCGACTATGATCGGACGCTCTTTGAAGCGTTGCGCGGACTGCGAAGCCACATTGCACGCGAACAAAACGTGCCGCCCTACATCATCTTCAGCGACGCCACGCTCCAGCAAATGGCCTACTACATCCCCCAATCCCGCGAAAGCCTGTCTCGCATCTCCGGCGTGGGCGCGGTGAAATTGGCCCAACTCGGCGACGCGTTCTTATCCACCATCTGCGACCACGCCAGCCAACACGCCTTGACGGAACGCGACTTGCCCTCCCAACGGCGCGCCAGAAATCGCACGGCCCGGCAAAAAGGCTCGACCTACGACCTGACCAAACAATTGCTACAACAAGGGCTGTCTATCGCAGAGATGGCAAAACAGCGCGGCCTCGCCGAAGGCACGGTCATCAGCCACATAGAACGCCTGATTTTGGCGGGCGAGGACCTGGACATCCGCCCCCTCATGCCGCCACAGGAACACGTCGAGAAAATCAAATCCGCCTTCCACACCTCGGGTAGCATGGCCCTAACACCGATCAAAAACCTCCTCGAAGACGCCTATTCCTACGACGAACTCCGCCTCGTCCGCACCTTCCTCCACCAGCAAAAGATCAAAAGCAAGACGTGAGAAGGCCACCCCTCTCCCGTCTTGCGTCTTGCGTCTTGCGTCTTGCGTCTTGCGTCTTGCGTCTTCCCTCTTGTATCTTCGGGCGAACACAGGGGCCTATCCCTACGGTTAATGGCGGCGGGACTGTCTCACCTCTCGCCTCTCCCCTCTTCCCTCTCCCCTCTTCCCTCTCCCCTCTTCCCTCTCCCCTCTTGTATCTTGGAAGTAAGGGTTAATTAGGAGTTGCGCCCTCGTATCGAGATAAGCCATCTTGATGCCCGGCTCGGGGAAGGCCGGCCCCTCTTGAAGGCGATGACCTTGTAGGTAAGATAGGCCCCCCGACCGCCGGGTCTATGCCGAAGAGTATCTAAGTCCCTTGAGGCTGCATATACAAGACCGGTAGACTTGGCGTCAATGGTCGGGATCGAACTCGAGCGCACACCAGACCCCTTACAACCCCTCATCACAGGAGGCCCCCATGTCGAAATCTCAACCCGCTTTCGCCGGCATTGATGTCAGTGCCCGCACGTTGTCTGTTGCCCTGTCCAGACCCGGACAAGCTGTCATGCAAGCGACCTTTGCCAATGATCCCCAAGCCCATAAGCGGTTGCTGAAGTGGCTCACCAAGGGCGGGCACATGGTCTCTGTGTGCCTCGAAGCGACCGGGCTTTACAGCTTGGGGGTGGCCTTGGCCTTGCATCGGCATCGCCACACAAAGGTCATGGTCGTCAATCCCAAAGCGATGAGCAAGTACGGTCAAGCCCGCATGCAACGAGCCAAGACGGATGCGAAGGATGCGTTGTTGATCATGGATTATGCCGAGCGCATGCCGTTTGTGCCTTGGCAAGCGCCGAGTGAGCAACGGCTTCAACTGCAAGCCCTCACCAGACGCATTGACCAACTCAAGCAGGTGATCATCAGTGAACAGAGCCGCAACCACGCGCAAAGCTACCACATCCTGAGCACACGGCGCATCGCACGCGATATTCAGGTGAATATTCGACACCTCAAACGCCGGATTGCATACTTGGAAGACCAAGCCCTCGATCTCGTTTTGCACGATGAGACCCTCAAGCGCGCCTACCAACGCCTCTGCTCGACGCCTGGCATCGCACAAACGAGCGCCTTGCGGCTCTTGGCCGAGTTGACCCTTTTGCCTGAGGAGATGCAACCGCCCCAGTGGGTCGCACATGCAGGCCTGGATCCCAAACCCAAACAATCCGGAACCGCCAACCCACAAAGACGCATCTCGAAAACCGGGAATAAGTACCTCCGCCATGCCCTCTATATGCCTGCCTGGGTGGCCATCAGACACGAAGTCCATGTCAAAGCCTTCTATGACCAACTCATTGCCCGCGGCAAGAAACCTTTGCAGGCTATCGTTGCGGTGATGCGAAAGTTGCTCCATTCAATCTGGGGCATGTTGCGGCATGACCAAGATTTTGAGGGCGAGAAATTCTATCGAATCGCCCCGCAATCCCCTTGACCTTTAAGAGAGTATCTTGCCTCTTCCCTCTCCCCTCTCCCCTCTCGCCTCTTGCCTCTCGCCTCTCACCTCTCACCTCTTATGAACGACTTACTTCCCGCACCACGCACGGGCGTTTTGGAACATTTGAAGCCATGGAGACGCTTTGAGATCGCGTTTCCAGTGCAGGGGCATGTAGGGCCATTGCCATTTGAGGAAGGCGCGTTCTGGATGGGGCATCATGGCGAGGTGGCGGCCATTGGGCGAGCACAGGGCCGCGATGCCGTGCGGCGATCCATTGGGGTTGAAGGGATAGGCTTCGGTGATGGCGTTGTCGTCATCCACATAGCGCGCGGGCGCGAGGTTGTCGGCAATGACCCGGCAGAGGATGTCGGCGTGGGGGAAAAATGCGCGGCCCTCGCCGTGTGCGACCCATAAGCCCAGGGACGCGCCGGCCATGTTGTTGAACATGATCGCCGGGCCGTCCTGTATTTGCACGGTGGAAAACCGGGATTCAAACCGCCCGGACTCGTTGCGAACAAACCGGGGTTGATCCACATCCGC
This sequence comes from Candidatus Latescibacterota bacterium, assembly GCA_965204745.1. Lineage (GTDB taxonomy): Bacteria > Latescibacterota > UBA2968 > UBA2968 > UBA2968 > VXRD01. The sequence continues at coordinate 3,601,844 of OZ242010.1, read as the reverse complement.
AAGCCCCGGGAACGGCACCCAGCCGAGCAGGGCCATCAGTTGGCAACCATTGCACACCCCCAAGCTGAACGTATCGGCGCGATGGTAAAACGCGTCGAACTGTGCGCGCAGGCCATCATTGAAGCGGATCGCGCCGGCCCAGCCCTTGGCCGAATCGAGCACGTCTGCATAGCTGAACCCGCCGACAAACGCGAGCCCGCGAAACCGGTCGAGTGTGATCGCGCCAGAGAGGAGATCGGTCGTCGTTAGATCCCAGGGTTCAAACCCCGCGGCGAAAAATGCCGAGGTCATTTCGCGGTCGCCATTGCTGCCCTCTTCGCGCACAATCGCGACTTTGGGTTTGCAACGGGCGTTGAGCACCGCAGGCGGCGTGGGCTTCGGCGCGAAGGGCGCGGTGTATTGGGGGCCTGTGCGCGTGGCGAGAGACGCTTCTTCTCGCGCGACACACGTCGGATTGGTTTGCAGGCGTTCGAGTTGAAAACTCGTGGCTTCCCACACATCGCGCAGCGCGGGCATGGGCGCGGCGAGCACGCGCTGCGCGTTGACGGAAATGCGAATCTCCGGCCTCGCGGTCGTTTTGCCCAGGGTTTGAATGGGCGCGTTGGCGCGGTCAAAAATGTCGCGCACGGTCTTCAGGTTTTGCGACTGCACTTCAAAGACCAAGCCGAGTTCTTCGGAAAAGAGCGCGGCTATTGCATCGGCGCGGGTGTGCAGGTCGATCTCGATGCCGCAGTTGCCGGCATACGCCATTTCCAAAAGCGCGGTGATCAAGCCACCGTCGCTGCGGTCGTGACCCGCGGCTATCGCGTGGTTTGCAATGCAGGATTGCAGCGCGGCTATGGCGCGTTTGACCCGTGCCGGATCATCCACGTCGGGCGACTCATCGCCTATTTGCCCATAGACGTGCGCGAGCGCGGAACCGCCCAAGCGGTGCTCGTCCGCGCCGAGGTCCACGTACAAAATGACGCCATCGTCGGGATATTTCAAATCCGGGGTGACGGTCTGCGTGATATCCGGACAGGTGACGTAGCCGGACAGGACGAGCGCGCCGGGGGCTTTGACGGTTTCATCGCCCTCATCACCCGGCGCAATCGCGGCCATCGACAAGCTGTCTTTGCCCCCGTCAATGCCCATGCCCCACGCGCGCAAAATATCCGTGAGCGCGTGGGCCGCGTCGTAGAGCGCGGCGCCTTCGCCGGGCAATTTGGCGGCCCACATCCAGTTGCCCGAGCACTTGATGTCTTCTATCGCGCTGATGCGCGCCCACGCGATATTGGTGAGCATCTCGCCCGCGCACATGCGCGCCATCGCGCCCGGGTCGATGAGGCCCTTGATCGGTTGTTCGCCAATCGCGGTCGCCGCGCCGGTCAGCCCAAAGTGGCTTTGCGCCACGACGGCCACATTCGCCACGGTCAGTTGCAAAGGCCCCGCGCATTGCTGTTGCGCGACGAGGCCGGTCACGCTGCGATCCACTTTGCTGGCGAGAAATCGCTTGGACCCGACGGAGACGAGGCGCGCCACGCGGTCGAGGGCGTCTGCGACGGTCAGGTCTTCGGGCAAAACGAGCGGTTCCGTGCGGATGGGAAACCGGTCGAGTTTGAAGGGCTTTTGCGGCATCTCGCCCAAGACGTGGTCGAGGTCGAAGTCGACAGGCACGCTGTCGTCCCGGCGGTCATAGACCACCACGCGCCCGTCGCCGGTCACTTTGCCGATGTACGCATGGGGAACTTTTTCGCGTTCGCAGAGGGCGTCAAAGCGTTGGGCGTGATCCGGGCGGATGAGCAAGGCGTTGTTTTCCTGGTATTCCGCGCCCCAAATTTCGAGCGCGGACAGGGTCTCGTCGCCCACGGGGATGGCGCGAATGTCGATGCGCGCGCCTGCCGGACTGACGAGTTCCTTGATCACATTGCAGTTGCCCCCGGCGCCTTGGTCGTGGATGCTGACGATGGGATTTTGATCCCCGAGTTCCACGCACGCGCGAATCACGCGGTTGAGCTTTTGTTCCATTTCGGCATCGCCGCGTTGCACGGCGTTGAAATCGAGTTCGGCTTCGTTTTCGCCCTGCACCATGCTCGACGCGGCGCCCCCGCCCATGCCGATGCGATAGGCCGGGCCGCCGAGTTTGGCGACGAGCATCTCGGGCGCAGGCGCGCCTTTTTCCGCGTGTCGCGCATCCATCTGCCCGATGCCGCCGCTGAACATGATGGGCTTGAGCCATTCCCTGCGCTCGCCATTGGGCAGGCGCGCGCCGTAGGATCGCACGTAGCCTTGGATGAGGGGTTCGCCGAATTTGTTGCCGTAATCAGACGCGCCATTGCTGGCTTCGATGGCGATTTGCAGCGGGGACGCGAGATTGTCCGGGTACTGAAATTCGGGGTTTTCCCACGGCAGGTCATAGCCCGGCACGTACAAATTGCCCACACAGTACGCGGCGGTGCCCGCGATGACGAGCGCGCCTCGGCCCGTGGCCTGCACGTCTCGGATGCGCCCGCCCGTGCCGGTTTCCGCGCCGGGAAACGGCGCCACGCCCGAGGGGAAGTTGTGCGTTTCTGCGGTGAAGAGGATGTCGTACGCACGGTCAAAGAGCGCGAATGCCGACGGCTTGCCAATGCGCGTGGGGATGAGGGTGCGAATCGGATACCCGCGAATCGCGCTGGAATTGTCCCGAAAGGCGATGGTGCTGTTGTTGGGATTGGCTTTGAGGGGCGATTGAATGAGGGCGATGAGGTGCTCGGGCATTGCCTCGTCGTCGATGATGAGGCGACCTTTGAAGAACCAGTGCCGGCAGTGTTCGCTGTTGGACTGGGCGATGTCAAAACATTCGACTTGCGTGGGATTGCGTCTGATTTGATCGAGGAAGAGGTCCGCATAATAATCGAGGTCCCAATCGTCGAACGCGAGGCCCATCGCGCGGTTGATTTCCTCCAATGCGCGGCGGCCTTCTTGGATGAGGGGAATCTCGAACACGGGTTCGGGTTTTGCATCGGATTCAAAAGACGCGAGGGGTTCGGGATACGGGCATTCGGTCATGCGGTCGTGGACCAATGCCAAAAACGCGCGTTGTTGTTGTGGGGCGAGGGTGGGGGTGATGAGATACCGCCGCGACCGCTCCACGCGCACCACTTGCGCGAGGCCACAGGCGTGGCAGATCGCCACGGCATTGGTCGACCAAGCCGTGGAAAAATTCAGGCGCGGCCCCACTTCGAGGAGCGTCCCGTCGCCGGCGAGGAAGGACTGTTCTGCAAACTGGTCCGGTTCAAAGGTTTCAGAGAGCAAATACGCGAGGCGGGTTTGCTGTTCCGCAGAGAGGGGGGAGCGGGTTTGGATGTTGAAACAGGCTTCGGTTTGGATGTCTCGAATGCGCGCGGAGACGCATTGTTTTGCCGACTGGATCAGGCTGCGTTGTTGCGCGGGAGAAAGGCCGGAGGTGCGAAAGAAATGCTTCAGGATCATCTATGGTCCTCGAAAAATGAAATTGTTGTCCGCGTCTTTGAACCGGGGCAGGTTTTGGTCGCGTTGGGAAAGGATGGGGTTTTTGACGGGCCATGGAATGCCCAAGTCCGGGTCGTCCCAAGCGATGCCGCGATAGGTTTCGGGCGCGTAAATATCCGTGCATTTGTACGTGAAATCCGCGACTTCGCTCAAAACGCAAAAGCCGTGTGCAAACCCCGGCGGCACGTACAACAGTTCGGACCGCGCATCGGAGAGCCGCATCCCGACCCACTGCCCGTACGTGGGCGCTCCTCGGCGCAGATCCACGGCAACATCGTACATTTCGCCGTTGAGCACCTGAATGATCTTGCCCTGCGCGTGCGGGTCTTTCTGATAGTGCAACCCGCGCAACACCCCGCGCACGGACCGCGAGTAATTGTCTTGCACAAAGGACTCCGCAATGCCATGCGCGGCGAAGTCCTCGCGCCTGTACGTTTCCACAAAAAACCCGCGATCATCCAAAAACCGCGTCGCCCGCACGAGGATAACAGCGGGTATGTCCAGGGGGATAAATTCAAAGGGCATGGTGAAAGTGAGAAGATGAGTGGCACAAACACGCGCTAATTGCAAACTGATATTTCATAATTCCCAAACCTTTGCCACATCAAGTGGATCTACTCGGTGCAAATTTTCAATTTGATCAAAGTGTCGATCTGCACTAATCACATTCTGGATATCATTGTTTAAGGCTGTGGCTGCATGCACAGCATCCCGAACAGGTAGATTTGGATATTTCGCCAACAAATTGCACGCTTGTAACATATCTGTATGCGTCACGGCAATCAAATTGGGATACAAATTTAAGATGTGACGAGACAATGCAGGCGCGCCTGCGACCTCCCCTCGCCGGTGCAACACATAGAGAATTTCCTGCACAACTTCCGCATTTGTTGTCGCCTCTAATATGCCTCGGCTACACCAATGCAAAATATCTTGACAGGAGGCGCGAAGTGGATGGTCTGTCCCTGCTGCGTACAGAAAAATATTGGTATCAAGAAAGGCTCTCACCGTGGGCCTCCGTTATATCTGCCTCTAGCGATTCCCAATCGATGACCTCTAAATTCATTGCACAAATTGCTTCAACCAGTTCTTCCGGCTTTTTGGGCTGTGTCAAATATCGCTCTCGGACAGCCGTTCGGATTAACTCAGCCACTGAAATCTGCTCGTATTGTGCAATATGCACGAGTTGTTGATAGTCGTCGGGTTCCATCAGTAATTGTGCGCGTTTTGTAAGTGCCATAATATACCTCAAATAAGTGGTTGAACGGATACCTCGCCATTCGCGTTCATCTGTGTTTATCAGCAGTTGCCTTTCGCCTTTTCGCGTCTTCAGGCGAGCACGGGGACATCGCCCAAAAAGGTGAGAGGTGAGAGGCAAGACGTGAGAAGGCCACCCCAAAAAAGTGAGAGGTGAGAGGCAAGACGTGAGAAGGCCACCCCTCTCCCCTCTTGCGTCTCCCCTCTTGTATCTTGGAAGTAAGGGTTAATTAGGAGTTGCGCCCTCGTATCGAGATAAGCCATCTTGATGCCCGGCTCGGGGAAGGCCGGCCCCTCTTGAAGGCGATGACCTTGTAGGTAAGATAGGCCCCCCGACCGCCGGGTCTATGCCGAAGAGTATCTAAGTCCCTTGAGGCTGCATATACAAGACCGGTAGACTTGGCGTCAATGGTCGGGATCGAACTCGAGCGCACACCAGACCCCTTACAACCCCTCATCACAGGAGGCCCCCATGTCGAAATCTCAACCCGCTTTCGCCGGCATTGATGTCAGTGCCCGCACGTTGTCTGTTGCCCTGTCCAGACCCGGACAAGCTGTCATGCAAGCGACCTTTGCCAATGATCCCCAAGCCCATAAGCGGTTGCTGAAGTGGCTCACCAAGGGCGGGCACATGGTCTCTGTGTGCCTCGAAGCGACCGGGCTTTACAGCTTGGGGGTGGCCTTGGCCTTGCATCGGCATCGCCACACAAAGGTCATGGTCGTCAATCCCAAAGCGATGAGCAAGTACGGTCAAGCCCGCATGCAACGAGCCAAGACGGATGCGAAGGATGCGTTGTTGATCATGGATTATGCCGAGCGCATGCCGTTTGTGCCTTGGCAAGCGCCGAGTGAGCAACGGCTTCAACTGCAAGCCCTCACCAGACGCATTGACCAACTCAAGCAGGTGATCATCAGTGAACAGAGCCGCAACCACGCGCAAAGCTACCACATCCTGAGCACACGGCGCATCGCACGCGATATTCAGGTGAATATTCGACACCTCAAACGCCGGATTGCATACTTGGAAGACCAAGCCCTCGATCTCGTTTTGCACGATGAGACCCTCAAGCGCGCCTACCAACGCCTCTGCTCGACGCCTGGCATCGCACAAACGAGCGCCTTGCGGCTCTTGGCCGAGTTGACCCTTTTGCCTGAGGAGATGCAACCGCCCCAGTGGGTCGCACATGCAGGCCTGGATCCCAAACCCAAACAATCCGGAACCGCCAACCCACAAAGACGCATCTCGAAAACCGGGAATAAGTACCTCCGCCATGCCCTCTATATGCCTGCCTGGGTGGCCATCAGACACGAAGTCCATGTCAAAGCCTTCTATGACCAACTCATTGCCCGCGGCAAGAAACCTTTGCAGGCTATCGTTGCGGTGATGCGAAAGTTGCTCCATTCAATCTGGGGCATGTTGCGGCATGACCAAGATTTTGAGGGCGAGAAATTCTATCGAATCGCCCCGCAATCCCCTTGACCTTTAAGAGAGTATCTTGCCTCTTGCGTCTCCCCTCTCCCCTCTTGCGTCTTACCTCTTACGCCTTGCCTCTCACCTGCCTTTCCAGACCAACCGCTTTGCCATCACAAAGTTGATCACCGTGCCCAGGGCGACCCCGACGAACAGGGCGAGCAGCCATGGCAGGCCCGTCCAGTGGAGGGCCACGGACCCACTCCAGTTCACCACTGCGCCGGCCATCTGGCAAGCGACATACGCGGCCCACCCGCGGATCAGTTGCGCGGCGCCGCGATGTTGCGCGTCGTTGAATGTCAATCGGTTGTTCAACAAATAGTTCTGCGTCATGCTCAAGAGAATGGGCAAGGGCCGCGCGAGCGCGAAGGACAATTCCATCATCCCGTGCAAGATGCCGGTGAGCAGCGCGTCTGTTGCCATGCCGAGCGCGCCCACCCCGCCAAAGCTGATCCACTGCTTTGGCACGCGCTCCCCGAGTGCGATCCGCACGCCTGTCACCAGCCATTCCCATAGATTTGCGAGCATTGCTTGACCCTATTTCACGGGAAAATCAAAATACGTGTCCGGATGCGGTTCGTCGCGCAACGTGTAATGCCACCACTCCTTGTCGTAATTGACAAATCCGTGGTTTTCCATCGCGGTTTTCAGCAACAGGCGGTTGTTTTTTTGCGCTTCTGCAATGCGCGGATCCGCGGTGTTGGACAGGGTATCGAAATAATCAAACGGCGTTCCCATGTCCAACTCCGCGCCATCGGAGGTTCGGGCCAATGTCAAATCCAATGTGCTGCCCCGACTGTGCCCGGACCGATCTGCAATATACCCCTTTTCGATCAACCGCGCTTTGTCCTCATTCGGATAATATTCCGCTTTTGCGCGCTGATCCGCCACATCCTGCACCCAGCGCACGAAGTGATCCACGGCCCGCTGCGGGCGGTAACAATCGAAAATTTTGAGCGTGTATCCCCGTTGTTGCACGTCTCGTTGCACCTGGGCCAACGCCGCGCTCGCCTGCGCCGAGAGCACGCAAAACGGCTTTTCATACCCATCCACTTTTGTGCCGAGAAAATTGTCGTCCGTAAAATACCGAATCTCAAACAGCGCGGACGGAATCGCCTCATTCACCACGACAAAATCCTCTGGCATGGCGTCCTGATTCGCCATAGTTCCACAGCCGACCAACACCGCGATCAGCGCAACCGAGAAGAACTTTCTCGTCATCGCTTCCTCCAATCACTCGCCGAGCGCGTGTTCGATAACCTGCTTCAAACAATCGCGCTCGTCCAAAAAATAAACCCCATCTGCTTTCCAGTCAGGGGCAGAACGCCCGCTATCGCCAATTTTTGTGGGCGGCGTAACGGACAACACAAAAGCGCGCAATCGCAAATTCGGGTCTTCGTCTCGCACCCGTTTTTCGACCTGTGCGATCTCGCGGTGCAACAACACCTTTCTGCGTTCTCGTTCGCCAAACCGGCTCAATCCCTTTGGATCGAGAAACAAGACGTGCTGGAGAACATCGTCTTTCAACCAGACGATGAAATCCGGGTAATAACCAAAATCATCAAAAAACGACACGCCCCGGCCCTGCGTCAGATTGCGGATCAAAAACAACTCCTTGCCGTGCAAACAGGGATCGCGGTTCCGGGCGAGTACTTCTAGTTCTTCGACAACGCGCCTTTCGTGCTCGTCTAAGGGAACGGGTTGAACCGCGATGACGCGCTCCTTTTCCGCGTAGAGCAGCGGGCGATAGGCGTGGGCGTTTGCCTGGATGGTGCCGATCTTCAACTCGCGGTACCAGTATTTCAAATCCGGCCCCCGGCCTTCCCCAATCGCGTCCGCCAGATCGCGTGCATCCTTGACCAACTGCGCCTCGGTCGCATCGACGGACAGTTCGTAGGTCGCGGCATTGTTCGGATCATCCTCGGTTAGGGTGACGACCTCGATCTCGCCGTGTTCCCAACGCCTGCGCTGCCTGCGGTAAAACACATCGGCGTATTCCGCGATCAGATCGACGGCGATATCCTCCAAGTCGCGCACCTGCTCAAACGCCATGGCAGGGCGTCGATCCTGCGGCAGATAGAGTTCGTACCACGCATCGCTTTGCAAGAGGCGCGCCACGGTCCCCCGCACGATGACCAGATTTTGCCAGCCCTTTTGTCGCTTGCGCCGCAACACGCGCTCGTAAATGCGCCCCGCGTTAAAAAACATAGCGTAGGGCGCGAGGCTAACCTTCTGTTTTGGCGTTCCCCCTTGGGCCGCGTGGTCACTGGATGCGACGGATTGAAGCCGCGAGTACAGATCCAGCACCACAACCGGGCGGTCCTCATCGTCCGGCCCGGGTAAACGGGGCCGTTCATCGGAAAGGTCGTATTGCCGATCTTCCTTGAGGCGGATCAGCTTCAAATCCGTCTTCTTGGCAAAATTCCAAGTGATGGGCAAGCGAAAGGTCTCTCGCTCGATGCCCATCCCCTCTTTTGCGAGCAACTCCCGAAACGTCTGCATGTAGTTGGCGCGCAACCCAAAGATGTACAGCTTTTCCAGTTCTGCCAATTCCGCGCTGTTCCCGGGCGGCATCACCCCGGTTTCCCTGTGCCGCTTCAAGCTCATGGCATAGCCCTTGAGGCGCACGCCGCGCCCGAACATTTGGATGATTTCCGGCCCTTCGCGCACCCCGACGTGCATCAGCCCCATCGTGCTCACGCGCCATGAGTTCCACCCCGCGATAAAACGCCGCGCGCCAATGACGATGTTCACGGTCGAATCCGGGCGATCCACATGGGCGAACAGGCGCGTTGCAAAGCCCATCTCCCGCTCGACGTCGAAATCAGGATTGGGATTATCCGCGAGCAACCCGTAGAGCTTGGTCGAATCTCCGACATTGACCACGCCAAAGGGATCGTTGTCTGCGGTGCGGAGGTGCAATTCGCCCTCGGCAGCGGTCAGATAGGCCACGGACAACCGCCCCGGCCCGTGGAACAAGGTCTCGCACAAATCCGCGTACAGGTCTTCCCCGCGCGGCAGGTGGGAAAACCGGCCCGCAAAATAATCGCGGCCCGCGTCGTCCATCAAGCCCGATTGCCCGCCCAACAAGCGGTCGATCATGGGCCGCACCATGTCGGCGTGGGCGAGCACCCAGCCGAGAAAGGTCAGGATGCGGACCACATCGGAGCGGGTCGCTCGATCCGCCTTGCTCGATCCGATCACGGTCTTGCCCAAGAACACCCACAGGGGCTTGGCCGGGTTAAACGCCTTCCACAGCGCGCCCTTGTCCCGATAGATGCGGCATTGCTGGTAAAAGGTCAGCAAGCAGCCGAGCAAGTACATATCGCTGTTCTCGTCCTTCACCCCGCCCGGCAGGTTCAAAATCGCGTAGTCCTTGCCGTACCCGTCCGCGTAGAACCGGCGGTACGCGTAGTCGAACAACAGGCACTTGCCATAAGCGTCGAGCAAATCCGCATCTCGGCCCGCCACTTGGTTGAAGGTCGCCGAGTATTCAAACGCAAAGCCCCCGCTCGCCAACTCCCGGCGGCGTTCGCGCCAAACCTTGCCAGACGCGCCCAGATGCCCTTCATCGACCAGCACGAGATTGTCGTCGCCAAAATCCGCCACGGCAACGCGCTTCACCCCCTTCTTCTCTGCCAACTTGTTCAAGTCGATAATTTCCACCGGCGCGAGCAAATCGGAACGCGCCTCACTGGAAAACAGCCGCGCCCGCAACCCGCTTTGTCGCATCTCGCGCTCGTGTTGCATGGACAGTTGCTCGTTTGGCGTGACCAGTACGATGTTGTTTAACCGCCTGCCCGCGCGATTGAGATAATGCCGGTATTGCAAGATGTTGGCGTGCATGAGGAGCGTCTTCCCGGATCCGGTCGCGCTTTGAAAGGCGAGCGTGTGCAGGTCGTCCGCTTCGTAATCCGGCATGTCCCAGGTCGGGCGATACATGGCCTTTTCCCGGTTGAGGTCCGCGCACAGGGCTTCGGGGTCGTCGAAATACCGGCGCAAGTAGTGTTCGGTGAACAACAGGGCGAGGTATTGGTGGGGTTTCCACGTGCGCCCGTGTTCCTCTGTGATTCGCAGCTTGTTGCTGTGCGTGGCGATATTGGCGTCGTAGTCGGCGAATTGATCCGCAGGTACGCGGGCATTTGCCGGATGCGGGTACAGGGATTGGGCGTAGTCGCTCTCCCGGCCCGAGGCGTGCGTTCCTTGGGCATAGCGCGTTCTCTCGAGCATCGCGCCCATGTCGTCATAGCCAAACTCTCGGCAGATAAAGCGATGGAGCGCGAGACGGGTTTGGAGCGGCGCGGTTCCCCTGCGGCGTTGGCGCGATGGCATTACGATTCTCCCATGAACATCAGGTCTCGAAAAACAGGCTCGATGGTCTCGGCGGTCCAAGACGCGCCCGGCGGTCGCATGGCGTTTAGGGTGTGGTCGCCATTGACGTAGATGACGTCCAGCGATTCGGAGAATTGGTCGCGGTTGCGGTCAAACCAAGCGTCTAGCGCGGCGTGATCCATGGCGTCTAAATCGCGCCAGAGGATCAGGCAGTCGCGGCGCTCGGCGTCTGTGCCCGCGATAGCGAGCACGCCATCGATTTGCCGGTGGGACGCCACGCGCAAGCCGAGCAAAAAATTGAAGGTCTCGGGCAAATCGACCGGGACTTCGCTGCGCCCCCCATCGCGCACGACCGAGAGCGTGTACGCAAACGGATCGGCAAACGCCTCGCCCAGCAAAGACGCGCTGCCAGCCGTCTCTACGCCGAGCATGTAGCGCAACCGATAATCCTCGGCCAGCGCGGGATTTTCGGCCAGCAACTCCTTTTGTGCGGCTGATGGCGGCGCGATGTCCAAACTGTCCATCGCATCTTCGTAGGATTCCAAGCGGATGTACTTGACCAGTTGCGTAATCCCATTGCGCGACACCGGCTTGCCATCCTTCCAATTCGGCGAATAGACGACCTTTTTCATGCGCGGCAACAACACCGTGTCGAAATGGTGGCCGAGTTCCACGAGAACGTACTTGCGCCGCCCCCCATCCTCGCGGTTGAGATTGACGACCGCATGCCCGGTAGTGCCAGAGCCGGCGAAGAAATCGAGCACCATGTCATTGGCGTCAGGCGCCGTAGCCCCCAACAATTCTTCATACAAGGACACCGAATGACAATAGGGAAAGTTCTCTAAGCCCAATCCATCGAGGTCGGCTTTTCCTCTCTTGGCATCCTGAATCACAGAGGAAAGTTGCCGATCAGTTCCTTCCTCGAGAAATCGCTTTTGTCGAGGTTGCGTGGTTTCATCGGAACCAAACAAAATTTCTCCGCGCCGAACCATTGCTTTGAGTGTCTCTGGCGTACGCGAAAACCCATTAGGTGGAACTGCACAGGGTTTTCCGGTCAAGGGGTGTATCAGTGGCTCAAAAAACTTTGGATCGGTTCTCGGTTCTGGTGCTCTCAAACTCACGCTTGTATATACCCTTTCAGCCTCGTCAATATAGCGATATGCCCTTTCGCCCCCTGTTAATCGGGCGTTTTTTGATACCCAACTCGAAAATGCACTTTTTGCCGCGTCAGACACGCCACCGTGCTCGTCCACCAGTTCTTTGGCTTTGTTTAAGATAGATTTGACGTTGGCGTTCCGAAGCCGGATCGCATCATCCGAGTTTGACCTGCAAACAATGTACTCATGCTGAGTTGCGATTCCCCCGCCTCCAGTCATGGGATTTCTCTTATCCCAAACAATCGTCCCGACATCGGGAATCCCAATATAGTCCAACAGCATATAAAGTTTTTCGTACTCATTTTCATCGATGTGGCACAGGAAATGCCCTTTCTCATTCAGCAGTGCGATCCCGGCCTCTGTGCGATTGTGCATCATTGCGAGCCAACTCGAGTGCTGGTACCCGTTCTTGTACATAAAGCCGCTCGTTTGGGTGTTGTATGGCGGATCGATGTGAATGCACTGCACCTGCCCCTGATACCGCGCTTGCAGCAGGTTCAACGCCTGAAAATTCTCGGCGTGGATGAGCAGGCCGTCCAACTGGTCGCTTAGCGGGCCAGCATCGGAAAGCGCGGTCAACAGGCGGTCCTTGAACGCGCGGTCAAAGTGTCGCGTGTCCAGCACGAGATAGGGGTTGGCCTTGAGGAATGCCACGCTCGGCGGGTCGGTCCAAGTCGTATTGCCATTGGTCAGGTCTCCCGCGATCTCATCGGCGGCGAACAGCGCGACCCATTCCGCGCACTGCGCTGTGTTGGCGGCGATCTCCGCGTATAGCGCGTCTGGAACGCGGTCCAATGTCACGCACCACTGTGTCTCGAGCACGAACTTTTTCTTTAGCCAAAGTTGCTTTTGAAACGCCTCCAACTGCGCCAAAAAGTCGATGATCTTGCCGCCGATGTACCGCGTTGCACGCACCCGCGCCAGTGCCCTGTCCAAGCGGAGGACGTCGCCTCGTTCCAGATCGTCCAAGTTCAGCACTTCCGAGTTTAAGTACAAATCCAACTCGCGGCGCAAAAACCCGCCCAAATCCTCGTGGATGAAATAGTCAAAACTATTCTTGGCCGTATAACGCTCGACGTGCTTTGCCAGCACCGTGCGCTCGCCATTGGCATCTGTGGGCGCGGGTGCGGCCAACAAAGGCAGCCAGTCCGGCGTCACCGCGTTGAGGATGCGCGCAACTATCGCCTCGTTGATCCGCCCCTGTTGCTTGACCCCATTGCCCGCCCATCGCTTCTTTTCGCGGTCTGTTAGGGGCCGATGCGCGAAGCGCACGATCAAATCGCCCTCGTCGACCGCAATGGCGCGCGTCCCCCCTGCGAGCACGAACCGCCGCTGTTTGCCGGCCGGTTCCGCGATAGTGTCCTTCTCGTTATCCGCTGTTGCGATCTCGAAGCGCACGCGCTTTTTCGCGTCGCCCGCCCCCACTGTGAACGCATAAGCCGCGTAGTTCTCGGTCGTTTTGACGTAATACTGCTCTGCGTTTGCCCAGTGCAACTTGACTTCTTCGCCATCGTACGGGATCAGATAGGCCGCATGCCCTCCGCTGGCGTAACGCCGCTGCGAGATGAAATCGCCCTCGGCGTAATACCGCGCGAAGAAATGGGTGAGATGGTTGTACACATCGGCCTCGGCTGCCGCGTCCTTCCGCATTTCCGCGAGCCGCGCGTACAACTCTTGGACCAAGGGCGAGGTGTCTGGATCGACCCGCAACTTTTGGGCCGCTTTGCGGGCGTTATCCAAGTTTTCTTCGAGCGAGGCCATTTCCTCCTCGCTGGTGAGATTCAACTTGGTCTTGACCTGCGGCAACAAATCCTCGTCGAGAAAGGCCGCGATCTCGCCGGCCTTCAAGTTCATGATCCGGTACAATCCAAAGTCCAAATCGCCGCGGTCGAGTTGAAACATCTCGCGCAACAACGCCCGCAACCGGTCGAGCTTTCCCCCTGCCCCGGGCGCAGGTTGCACTTTGTTTGGTCGAGATGAGGTCATGTCAGTCATGGGCTTCCTCAAGTTGTTTTGCTGATCGGCTTCTGTGGTTGTCTCCGCGGGCTGTGGTACCGGATTGCGTCCGCAATGGGCCCGAGCCGCGACGGGCCGGAAAACATCCCGTTGTCCAAGATTCTCTGGAGTTCGTCAATTTCCATTGTTGCTAGGAACTTGAAAATTCTTGGGATGGCGCTGGCGCGAGACTTGGACGCCGGTTCGGGAATGCGATAAATCTGGCAAAATTCTCTAATATCGCCAAATGCTGGCAAAAAACATTTGTCCTCAAACCTTTTCGCAAGCTCAACGACTGCGGCTTCCCGATCCGCAGAAAGTTCCATTTTCGCCACGTATTTCGGTGCGGTCACTTTTGCTTTCCTTTTTTTCGGCTTTGCCGCCGTTCCCGACACCGATTGCACTTTATCCTGCTTAGAGCTTTTGAGTCGATGGTCTGAACGCATCTCATGTAGAGATTGTTCAACCCGCTCAAACCCATAGCGGTGAACCATCAAACGCAGGGTGTCTTTGAGTTTCGCTTCAGTCATAATCCATCCCTTTCATTAACACTGAGATTAAGGCTTGATGACGCATAATGGGTCCCTTTTTGCCAGTCATGTCTATCTCCTCTGCTATGCGTTTTAATTTCCGCCCTCTGCGATCTGGGCAACGAGTTGAATGTGGTAGCTAAGCCATTATACTCAGTCAATGGCGAATCGTCAAGTAAGCGTTGCGATGAGAGGATAAATCGCGAGGGGTTTTTCTGGCGCGGATGTGCTGACCCCTGACTTACTCCTTGTCAGAACAGACGCGATATAGTAACATAGCAATAGTTGGGGCGATATTGTTTGCAAACGCAGAATGAAAAAAACGCCGCCACGCCAAGACCGATTGGCGCGGGATTCGGCTCTTGAAGGAGGAAAGGATGGATAAGCGCAAACTGCCCATTGGCATTCAGACCTTCCGCGAGATTCGCGAGCAGAACCATTACTATGTCGATAAGACCGCCTACATACAGCGGTTGGTCGATGAAGGCAAGCTCTACTTCCTCTCGCGCCCGCGCCGCTTTGGCAAGAGTCTGTTTCTCGACACGCTGAAGGAATTGTTCGAGGGCAACGCGCCGCTGTTTGAGGGGCTCGACATCCACGACCACTGGGATTGGTCGATTCGCTATCCGGTGGTGCGCCTGAGTTTTGGTAGCGGCAACTTCAAAGAGCCGGGCTATCTACAAGCGAATCTGATGGCACAATTAGACGCGGTGGAACGTCGGGCGGGCATGAAGTCCGAGTACGCGACAGTCCCCGAGCGTTTTGCCTTTCTGATCGAGGCATTGCACGAGCGTGCGGGACAGCGGGTTGTGGTGTTGATCGACGAGTACGACAAGCCGATTTTGGACGCGCTTGAGGAGCCGGAAATCGCCCATGCCAACCGCGACTTTCTGCGCGGCCTATACGCCACGATCAAGGATAACGACGCACATATCAAGTTTGCGTTCCTCACCGGCGTGAGCAAGTTTTCCAAGGTCAGCCTGTTCTCTGGGCTCAACAATCTCATCGACATCACCCTCGAACCGCGCTACTCCGCACTGTGCGGGTACACGGACGCGGATCTGGACGCGGTGTTTGCGCCGGAACTTCCCGGCTTGGATCGCGACGAAATCCGCCGCTGGTACAATGGCTACAACTGGCTGGGGAACGAGCGGGTCTATAACCCCTTTGATGTGTTGTTGCTCTTTCGCCGCCGCCGGTTCGGCGCCTACTGGTTCGAGACCGCCACGCCGACCTTTCTCATCGAGACCCTAATGGCACGCAGAGTCAGTTCCTTTGATCTGGAGCGCATGATCGGCACCGACGAGTTGCTGTCGGCCTTTGACATCGACCACATGGCTACCGAAGCCCTGTTGTTTCAGACCGGCTATCTGACCATACAGGACGAGGAGGACCTAGTCGGGCAACCCCTCTATCAACTGGGGTATCCCAACCAAGAGGTGCGCCAAAGCCTGAACCAAAGCCTGTTGCGTCACCTGCTACACAATGCGTCCACCCAGACCGCGCACATCGTCCAGTTATACAAACTGCTGTCCATCAACGATTTTTCTGGCCTCGAGACGCTGTTCAAGGCATTCTTCGCCAGCATCCCCTACCAGTGGCACACGAAAAACGATATCGCCGACTACGAAGGCTACTACGCCAGTGTGTTCTACTCCTACTTTGCGTCGCTGGGGCTAGACATCACCGTAGAGGACAGCAGCAGCCACGGGCGTTTGGACATGGCGGTGCGTTTCAACGACAACATCTACTTGTTCGAGTTCAAAGTGGTCGAATCGGACTCCGAGGGCATCGGCCTGTCGCAACTGCGAGCGCGGCACTACGCGGACAAGTATCGAGACGCTGGCCTGCCGATTCATCTCATCGCGGTGACATTCAGCAAAAAGACCCGCAACTTGGTGGCTTTCGAGGTGGCATCTGCGTGAGAGTTGCAATACAGCGGGGAGAGGCAAGAGGCAATTCGAGGTGGCATCTGCGTGAGAGTTGCAACACAGCGGTAAGAGGTAAGAGGCAAGATACTCTCTTAAAAGGTCAAGGGGTTTTCGGGGTGATTCGATAGAATTTTTCGCCCTCAAAATCTTGGTCATGGCGCAACATGCCCCAGATCGAATGGAGCAACTTTCGCATCACCGCAACGATAGCCTGCAAAGGTTTCTTGCCGCGGGCGATGAGTTGGTCATAGAAGGCTTTGACATGGCCTTCGTGTCTGATGGCCACCCAGGCAGGCATATAGAGGGCATGGCGGAGGTACTTATTCCCGGTTTTCGAGATGCGTCTTTGTGGATTGGCGGTTCCGGATTGTTTGGGTTTGGGATCCAGGCCTGCATGTGCGACCCACTGGGGCGGTTGCATCTCCTCTGGCAAAAGGGTCAACTCGGCCAAGAGCCGCAAGGCACTCGTTTGCGCGATGCCAGGCGTCGAGCAGAGGCGTTGGTAGGCACGCTTGAGGGGCTCATCGTGCAAAACGAGATCGAGGGCTTGGCTTTCCAAGTATGCAATCCGGCGTTTGAAGTGTCGAATATTCACCTGAATATCGCGTGCGATGAGACGTGTGCTGCGGATGTGGTAGCTCTGCGCGTGGTTGCGGCTCTGTTCGCGGATGATCTCCTGCTTGAGTTGGTCAATGCGTCTGGTGAGGGCTTGCAGTTGAAGCCGTTGCTCGCTCGGCGCTTGCCAAGGCACAAAAGGCATGCGCTCGGCATAGTCGAGGATCAACAACGCATCCTTCGCATCCGTCTTCGCCCGTTGCATGCAGGCTTGGGCGTACTTGCTCATCGCTTTGGGATTGACGACCATGACCTTTGTGTGGCGATGCCGATGCAAGGCCAAGGCCACCCCCAAACTGTAAAGCCCGGTCGCTTCGAGGCACACAGAGACCATGTGCCCGCCCTTCGTGAGCCACTTCAGCAACCGCTTATGGGCTTGGGGATCATTGGCAAAGGTCGCTTGCATGACAGCTTGTCCGGGTCTGGACAGGGCAACGGACAACGTGCGGGCACTGACATCAATGCCGGCAAAAGCGGGGTGAGATTTCGACATGGGGGCCTCCTGTGATGAGGGGGTTGTAAGGGATCTGGTGCGCGCTCGGGGTCGCGTCCCGACCATTGACGCCAAGTCTACCGGTCTTGTATATGCAGCCTCAAGGGGCTTAGATACTCTTCGGCATAGACCCGGCGGTCGGGGGGCCTATCTTACCTACAAGGTCATCGCCTTCAAGAGGGGCCGGCCTTCCCCGAGCCGGGCATCAAGATGGCTTATCTCGATACGAGGGCGCAACTCCTAATTAACCCTTACTTCCAAGATACAAGAGGGGAGAGGCAAGAGGCAAGAAGCAAGAGGTAAGAGGCAAGAGGTAAGAGGCAAGAGGCAATTCGAGGTGGCACCTGCGTGAGAGTTGCAACACGCAAACCCCGAGCCGTAGATATGACCACCCTCCAAATACATGACCGCATATATTGTGGTATCTTCGGCTTGGGCACATTAACCGCTTGCAATATGAGCAGAGAAATGGATCAGCGGGAAACACAACCGCGCAATCGGAAAAACGCCGCCACGCCAAGACCGATGGCGCGAGATTCGGCTCTTGAAGGGGGAAAGGATGGATAAACGCAAACTGCCCATTGGCATTCAGACCTTTCGCAAGATGCGAGAGGAAAACTGCTACTATGTCGATAAGACCGCCTACATGCGGCAACTGATGGATGAGGGTAGCCATTTCTTTTTGTCGCGCCCGCGCCGCTTTGGCAAGAGTCTGTTCCTCGACACGCTGAAGGAATTGTTCGAGGGCAACGCGCCGCTATTTGAGGGGCTCGACATCCACGACCACTGGGATTGGTCGGTTCGCTATCCGGTGGTGCGGATCGACTTCAGCAACGGAGACTATGGGGTGCCGGGGCACCTCCAGGCGAACGTCATGGAACAACTGACCGCCATTGAATGTCGAGAACAAATAACCTCCGAATACGCCACGGCGCCGGGGCGTTTCGCCCATCTGATAGAGGCATTGCATCGTCAGACCGGGCGACCCGTCGCGGTGCTGATCGACGAGTACGACAAGCCGATTTTAGACGCGCTGGAAGAGCCGGAAATCGCCCGCGCCAACCGCAACTTTCTGCGCGGGTTGTATGCGACCATCAAGTTCGCCGACGCGCATATCAAGTTTGCGTTCCTCACCGGCGTGAGCAAGTTTTCCAAGGTCAGCCTGTTCTCTGGCCTCAACAATCTCATCGACATCACCCTCGAACCGCGCTACTCCGCCCTGTGCGGGTACACGGACGCGGACCTGGACGCGGTGTTTGCGCCGGAACTTCCCGGCTTGAATCGCGACGAAATCCGCCGCTGGTACAATGGCTACAACTGGCTGGGGAACGAGCGGGTCTATAATCCCTTTGATGTGCTTCTGCTCTTTCGCCGTCGTCGGTTCGGCGCCTACTGGTTCGAGACCGCCACGCCGACCTTTCTGATCGAGACGCTAATGACACGCGGGGTCGGTTCATTGGCTTTGGACAATATGCTGGGCACCGACGAGTTGCTATCGGCCTTCGACATCGACCACATAGCCACCGAAGCCCTGCTGTTCCAGACGGGCTATCTGACCATCCACCAGACAGAACCGCGCGGTAGCAGGACCTACTACCGGTTGGGCTACCCGAACCAAGAAGTGCGCCAGAGCCTGAACGAGAGCTTGCTGAATCACTTGACGGAAAGCCCAGCGCGGCAGGCAGAGCACAGTGCCCGGCTGTACGACTTGCTGTTGACCGCTGACTTCGTTGGGCTGGAAAGTTTGTTCAAGGCATTCTTCGCCAGCATCCCCTACCAGTGGCACACGAAAAACGACATCGCCGACTACGAAGGCTACTACGCCAGTGTGTTCTACTCCTACTTTGCGTCGTTAGGGCTAGACATCGCCGTAGAGGACAGCAGCAGCCACGGGCGTTTGGACATGGCGGTGCGTTTCAACGCCAACATCTACTTGTTCGAGTTCAAAGTGGTCGAATCGGACTCCGAGGGCATCGGCCTGACGCAACTGCGAGCGCGGCACTACGCGGATAAGTATCGAGACGCTGGCCTGTCGATTCATCTCATCGCGGTGACGTTCAGCAAAAAGACCCGCAACTTGGTGGCTTTCGAGGTGGCACCTGCGTGAGAGTTGCAACACAGCGGGGAGAGGCAAGAGGCAAGAGGCAAAAGGCAAGAGGCAAGAGGCAATTCGAGGTGGCACCTGCGTGAGAGTTGCAACACGCAAACCCCGAGCCGTAGATATGACCACCCGCTAGATACATGACCGTATATGTTGTGGTATCTTCGGCTTGGGCATTAACCGCTTGCAATATGAGCAGAAAAAAGGATCAGCGGGAAACACAACCGCGGAAACAAAACGCCGCCACGCCAAGACCGATTGGCGCGGGATTCGGCTCTTGAAGGAGGAAAGGATGGATAAACGCAAACTGCCCATTGGCATTCAGACCTTCCGCGAGATTCGCGAGCAGAACCATTACTATGTCGATAAGACCGCCTACATCCGGCGGTTGGTCGATGAAGGCAAGCTCTACTTCCTCTCTCGCCCGCGCCGCTTTGGCAAGAGTCTGTTCCTCGACACGTTGAAGGAATTGTTCGAGGGCAACGCGCCGCTGTTTGAGGGGCTCGACATCCACGACCACTGGGATTGGTCGGTTCGCTATCCGGTGGTGCGCCTGAGTTTTGGTAGCGGCAACTTCAAGGAACCGGGCTATCTGCAAGCGAATCTGATGGCACAATTAGACGCGGTGGAACGTCGGGCGGGCATGAAGTCCGAGTACGCGACAGAACCGGGGCGTTTTGCCTTTCTGATCGAGGCATTGCACGAGCGTGCGGGACAGCGGGTTGTGGTGTTGATTGACGAGTACGACAAGCCGATTTTAGACGCGCTCGAGGAGCCGGAAATCGCCCGTGCCAACCGCGACTTTCTGCGCGGCCTATACGCCACGATCAAGGATAGCGACGCACATATCAAGTTTGCGTTCCTCACCGGCGTGAGCAAGTTTTCCAAGGTCAGCCTGTTCTCTGGGCTCAACAATCTCATCGACATCACCCTCGAACCGCGCTACTCCGCGCTGTGCGGGTACACGGACGCGGACCTGGACGCGGTGTTTGCGCCGGAACTTCCCGGCTTGGATCGCGACGAAATCCGCCGCTGGTACAATGGCTACAACTGGCTGGGGAACGAGCGGGTCTATAACCCCTTCGATGTGTTGCTGCTCTTTCGCCGCCGCCGGTTCGGCGCCTACTGGTTCGAGACCGCCACGCCGACCTTTCTGATCGAGACCCTAGTGACACGCGGGGTCGGTTCATTGGCTTTAGACAATATGCTGGGCACCGACGAGTTGCTATCGGCCTTCGACATCGACCACATGGCTACCGAAGCCCTGCTGTTCCAAACGGGCTATCTGACCATCCACCAGACAGAACCACGCGGTAGCAGGACCTACTACCGGTTGGGCTACCCGAACCAAGAAGTGCGCCAGAGCCTGAACGAGAGTTTGCTGAATCGCTTGACGAAAAGCCCGGCGCAACAGGTGGAGTACATTGCCCGTCTGTACGACTTGTTGTTGGTCAACGACTTCGGCGGTCTGGAGAACTTGTTCAAGGCATTCTTCGCCAGCATCCCCTACCAGTGGCACACGAAAAACGACATCGCCGACTACGAAGGTTACTACGCCAGTGTGTTTTACTCCTACTTTGCGTCGCTGGGGCTAGACATCACCGTAGAGGACAGCAGTAGCCACGGGCGTTTGGACATGGCGGTGCGCTTCAACGACAACATCTACTTGTTCGAGTTCAAAGTGGTCGAATCGGACTCCGAGGGCATCGGCCTGACGCAACTGCGAGCGCGGCACTACGCGGATAAGTATCGAGACGCTGGCCTTCCGATTCATCTCATCGCAACGACATTCAGCAAAAAGACCCGCAACTTGGTGGCTTTCGAGGTGGCACCTGCGTGAAAGTTGCAATACAGCGGGGAGAGGCAAGAGGGGAGAGGTAAGAGGCAAGAGTCGAGAAGCAAGAGGCAAGAAGCAAGAGGCGAGAGGCAAGAGGCGAGAGGCAAGAGGCAATTCGAGGTGGCACCTGCGTGAGAGTTGCAACACGCAAATCCCGAGCCGTAGATATGCCTCTCTTTCAGATACATGACCGCTATACTGGAACACTTCAACTATCACTGCTTCGGACAGGCACGGGGGCCTGTCCCTACGATGAACTGCTATTGCAGTTGTACCCCGCTCCGTCTATTACTCGCCGCTCCGTTGTAGGCTACGCCTGTGCGCGCTTTTGTCGTGTATTAGAAAAATTAGGACAACGAAAAATCACATTGGTACAACAATGGCGAAGAAGAGAAAGACAAACAATCCGCGCAGGAGTAAGTCAACTGCGAGGGCGCGGCGGGTGGCGAGGGAGGAGGCGAGGGCGCGGCGGTCAGTGTCCTCGGTTGCGCGAGCGTCAGGGCGCGACGAATTGCGCGACAAACGTCGCCTCGCCCAGTCTCCGTCCTCGCAGGAGCGAGCGTCAGGGCGCGAACTGACTCGGCGGGATGTTTGGGGCGTCTTCGCGCTCGGTTTGGCGGTGGGCGTTTGTTATTTGCCGGTAACAGGGCCGGGGGATAGGTCCCCTCGCGCAAAGTTCATCTGTGTTCATCCGCGGTTGCTTTTCTCGTTAAAAATCTCAGCGTATCTGCGGGTGTATTGGGCGGAGTGCCTGCGGGTAGGGCGAGGGTGATGGCGTGGGCCGAGGTGTCGGCGATGCCGGTGCGTAAGTCCACAGGGTGTTCGGCGATGCCCGTGGGCGTGATAAAGGCGGTTGCGGGTTTGTCTGCCTGGATGCTTTTCATGAACGCGGTCCAGATCGGTGCGGCGCCATTGCCGCCGGTGATCTGGCGTCCGCTCGCTTTTTCGATGAGTCGGCGGCGACCTTCGCAGTTGTCAAAGCCGATCCAAACGCTGACCACCAGCTCGGGCGTGAAGCCCGTGAACCAGGCGTCTGTGTTGTCGTTGGTCGTGCCCGTCTTGCCGGCAACGGGGCCCCGAAAGCCCAGGGCGCGAACCGCTCGTCCCGTGCCGCGATTGACGATGTGTTGCATCAGGTTGATCACAACCGCAGCGTATTCGGGATCGACCGCAGGCACGGGGTTTGGGCGATGCGCGTACCGGGATTCGCCTGCGGCGTCTTCAATGCGCGCGATAAATGTCGGGGCGATGCGAAAGCCATACCGCGCAATCGCGCCATAAGCCGCGGCCATGTCGAGCACCGTGACTTCTTGCGCGCCCAAAGCAATGCTCGGATAGGGGTAGAGTTCGCTCTGAATCCCCAAGCGTCGGGCGAGATCCACGATGCGTTGAGGGCCGATGAGCATGGCGATTTGCACGCTGGTCGCATTCGCGGATTTGATCAGAGCTCGGGCTACAGTGGTGAGGCCAAGGTATTGGTTTGCAAAATTTTTCGGCGTCCAATCCGCGTTGTTCACGCGATAGGTGCGCGGTTCGTCATCAAAAAGCGAAACCGGAGATATGCCGCCGGTTTCAAAAGCCGCGAGATAGACAAAGGGCTTGAAACCCGAACCGGGCTGGCGCCGGGCTTGCGTGGCCCGGTTGTAAAAACTGACAAAAATATCGCGCCCGCCCACCATTGCTTTGACGTGACCCGTGCGCGAATCCAAGCAGATCAACGCGCCCTGCACGTAATCGGCGCGCTGTTCGACCGATGCGCGTTCGTAATCCGAGAACCCGAGCCGCGCGTCGAGATCGGCCAAGCCCTGGCCCATCGCGCGTTCTGCGGCGCGTTGCATGGACAGGTCGAGGGTGGTGTGAATGGTCAGGCCGCCAAAGTTCAATGCGGACGGCCCCCACAGTTTTGTCACCTCGGCTTTGATGGTTTCCACAAAATGCGGCGTGCGGTTTTGGGGCGTGCGTTCAGCGACGAGTTGAAGGCCCTCGGCCAGGGCATTTTCGGCGTCTTCTAAGGTGATATACCCCGCGGCGCGCATGCGGTGCAACACGAGTTCGGTGCGGGCTATCACGCGCGATTGGTCTTTCCGAAAGGGGTTGAGCACACTCGGCGCGTTGGGCAGGCCGGCGAGCACAGCGGATTCGAGCAGGGTGAGGTCCGCGGGGCGTTTGCCAAAATAGGTGCGCGCTGCGTCTGCGATGCCATGTGCATTCGCGCCGTAAAAACTGCCGTTGATGTAAAGTTCGAGCAAGCGGTGCTTGTAATCCGCGCCGTAGTGGCGTTCAAAAAGGGCTTCGAGTTGCGTTGCGAGGCAGAGTTCTTTCAACTTCCGCAAATAGGATTTTTCCCGCGTGAGAAAGATGTTTTTCACGATTTGCTGCGTGAGCGTGCTGCCGCCGCGCACCTTGTCCCAATGGCGGATATTCGCCCAAACCGCGCCGAGGAAGGCTTTGAGGCTGTACCCGCGGTGCCGATAAAACTCCGCGTCCTCTATCGCCAGCACGGCTTGCACAAAGTGCGGATGCACGGCGTCGAGGCCGACTCGATCTACGCGCTGATTCACCGTGTAGAGCAATTCTCCGGATGCCGCGTAAATGTTAATGCCGGATTCCGCCAACAAGTCATCGGGATCATCGGGTAGCCTGGGCAACGTGAGCGCGATCCAAACCGCCGCGGCCAAGACGATGATCAGCCCATCGGCAACGAGCAAGACCGCGAGCAAAACACCGCGATGTGGGATGAGGTTTCTGGACATAGATTACTCGCTCCGCTCCGTTGTAGGCTATGCCTGTGCGGGGAGGGAGATGGAAGTTTAGCCACGAGCGGGGTACAACTGGCGATAGCCAGTTCAAAGGCACAAAAGGCACAAAAGGCACGAGCGGGGTACAACTGGCGACAGCCAGTTCAAAGGCACAAAAGGCACGGGCGGGGTACAACTGGCGATAGCCAGTTCAAAGGTGAGCGATATGTGTAAGGGCGGTGCCCCTGTGCCCGGCCGAAGATATAAGATACAAGGGGGGTAGGTAACGCTCACTTCACAATCTCGGAAACGGCCTTTGCGTCAATTTCAAAGGCGATGGGGACATGGTCATCGTCTCGGTAGAGTTCGCCGCGGAAATGCCCGAGATCCCGGAACAAAAGAATTTGCGCGATCCGTCCGTTTTGATACGCGTCGATCAAGGCGGCGCGTTCGCGCTGTCGCAGGGCGGGAATGAGATCGGTTGCGAGTTCGGCAAAAACAGCGGCTTTGAGCGAATCGGGATCGGACGCGCCATCGCCAAATTCCGCGTAGAGATGCTCAAACCGGTTGCGTACTCGCGCGTGAAAATGGACATCGGGCAAATGCAGTGCTTTGACGATGCTCAGCCCTTGCCGATAGGCGCGCAAACTCGCGATCACGTCGCCGAGGGGTTGGGCGTTGGGATCGCTATCGGGCAATGGCGTTTTGTAAATGGCGACATAGCTCGCCTCCCCGATCTCGGGCACGCGAGAGCATTCAAACCGATTGCGCGCAACCGCGACGGGCAAGCCCGATAGCGGGATGGGCATGGGATTGGTCGCGTCCAAGTTCTGTTGCGTTTGCGTCCTCGCGTGAATGCGTTGCCAAACCGCGCCTGTTTGTGGGCGCAGCGCGTTGGTCAAAAGCAGATACGCCCCTAATTGACGCGCAAACCAATAGGTGCGGTGCTCGCTCCAAACCACACCCGCACAGAACAGGACGACGAGCACTGCTACGACAAGGCGTCGCCTGCGAAACAGCGCGTTGAGGTGTTCGAGAACTCGACTCATAAAAAAAATAAAATGGCATTCCCACGCCAAGTCAAAGAAAAATGCGGGCATTGCAATGGCTTGCATTCCGCAAAAGATCTAGTACATTAAAGGAGCGTTCAGCGCGGAAAGGCATTAGCCACAAGTGGATGTAGGGCCGATGCCCCGTGCCTGTCCGAAGATACGAGCGGGCAAACCATTTACCACAAAATAGGAGCCATACCATGATCAAAATAGCGCGAGTCGAGAAGCGGTTTAAGAGTCCCGGACCCCAGCCCAATGGCTTGCAGGCCGCGGCAGATGGCTTGTGGATCATCGATCAAGTGGATTTGAAAATCTACAAAGTGGATTGGGAAACGGGCGATGTGCTGTTTGAAGCGCAGACGGATACGAATCACTCGAGCGGGATCACGCTCGGCGGCGGGTATGTGTGGGTCGCATCCACCTTTGAATTGCAGATCGCCAAGCTGGACATGGCAACCGGGAAAACCATTGCAAAATACGATTCCCCAGGCGTCCGCATCGCCTCATGGCGCGAGGGTATGCCGGGCGCGACAGCGACCGGCGCACACGGCTTGGAATGGCGCGACGGCAAAATTTACATCGCGTCTCCCCCGTCTCAACACGTCCATGTGGTGGATGCCCAAACTTGGACCGAGGAACACGCATTCAGAACGCCGGGCCTCCGCAACCACGGCTTGGCATGGGAAGGAGACAAGTTGTGGGTGGCAGACACGTCAGCGGGCACGGTGAATTTGCTGGATACCGCAGATGGGCGGGTGTATCATGTCATCCGCGTGCAAGCCCCTGACGAAGTCCACGGGATGACCATGCACGACGGCGTCCTGTGGTACTGCGATGCCCATAACCGGGCTATCGGTCGGTTGATCGTGGCGTAGGCGAATGGACGAGACGCGAGACCGTAGGGGCGATGCCCCGTGTCCGGGAATGGACAAAACAAAGGAGCGTTTTTCATGACCGCTCGAAATTGCGAAATCGCAGAGGTCGAACACATCTTGTTGCACGTTCCGTTTCATCCGCGGTGTGCCAAGGTGAAACAGATTCGCGTGCCGTTTTGGTCGCTCGTAGATGTGTGCAAAGTGACGACCAAGGGAGGCGTGACCGGGTATGGCGAGACCTTGACGCGCTATACGTGGGGGCAGTCCAACGAAAGGCAATTTGCCCGGGTGCGCGGGAAAAACCCGTTCGACTTTTTGTGGGATGACACCTTGGGCGCGGGGTTGCAAATGGCCCTTTTTGACGCGGCGGGCAAAACCCTCGGCGTGCCGTGTCACAAATTGCTCGGCGTGCAATACCGCACGGCTTGTCCGGTGTCGTGGTGGGCGCAAGACCGCACGCCCGAAGAATGGGCACTAGAAGCGCGGGCCGCAGTGGATCAAGGATTTACGACGATGAAAGTCAAGGCGCGCCCGTGGTTTTATCCGGAAGAACAATTTGAGGCTATGGCGCAAGCCGTGCCCGCGTATTTCAAGATCGACACGGATTTCAATTCCCTGTTGCTGGGCGTGGATCGAGCCGCGCCCTTGATTCGGAACTTGGAAGACGAGTACCGCCAGTTGGCGATGGTCGAGACGCCCATTCCGCAAAACGATGTGGCGGGCAACGCGCTGTTGCGCCAAAAGATCGCCAGTCCAATCGCCATGCATTTCGGCAACCCGCCCTTCATGACTGCGGTGCGCGAGGGCGTGTGCGACGGGTTTGTGATAGGCGGCGGCGCGAGTCGCGTGATCAAACAGGGCACGCTGGCCGCCGAGGCGAATTTGCCGTTCTGGTTGCAACTGGTGGGATCGGGCCTGACTACGATGTGGGGCGTGCATTTGGGCGCGGTGCTGTCCCATGCGCGCTGGCCCGCGATTCCGTGCGTGAATATCTGGGCGCATCCACTCATTAAAAATTTCAAAGTGGAAGGCGGGCACATCCGCGTGCCCAACGCGCCGGGATTGGGCGTCGAACTGGATTGGGATGTGATCGAGCGGTATCGGGTCGATCCGGATTTTAAGGTCGAAGAAAAGCGTCAGATTCACACGATATGCTGGCCCGATGACCGCGAGACGCATTATGCCGATGGTCGCTATCGCGACGATTTTTTGGCCGGGCGACTGACGGGATTTTTGCCAGGCATTCGGCTGGAACTGAAATTGGACGATGGCTCAGAGGCGTTCGACCGCGCCTATCGGGAACTGTTTGGGAAGAGCGGTAAGAGGGGAGAGGCAAGAGGGGAGACGTAAGAGGGGAGAGGCAAGAGGCAAGAGGCAAGAGGGGTGGCCTTCTCACGTCTTGCCTCTGCCTTCTTACCTTTTCAAAGGAGATCGTCATGGCATTTAAGCTCGGATACTGTGCATTGCGATGGAAAAATCCAGACTTGGAGCGGTCGCTCGAGGCCCTCAAAAAAGCGGGTTGGGACGGTTGGGAGTGCCGCTTGCCCTTGGACTGGTTGGGGCCGGCGGGTCGGGTGCGGAAAATTTGCGAGAATGTGGGCCTGCCCATGGCGGTGTACACAGCGCAGGGGTCGCCCGAAACCCCGGGGCGGGAACACCGAGAGCGCAACATGCGCCGCATCGATTTCGCCGCTGAGATGGGCGTGGACTGCTTTATGTACATGAGTGGCCGCAAGCCCGAAGGTCGTTCCGTCAACGCAGACGATATCAAACGATCCGCCGAAGCCGCGGACGCTTGGGCCGAGTACGCGGCGCAATACGATTTGGAATTGAGCTATCACATCCACACCAATTTGCTGGTCGATTCAAAAGAGGACTGGCAGTTGTACACGCGCCATTTGGAAAAGGCCAAGCTGTGCATTGACGTGTCCCACGCGCAACTTTGGGGGTATGACGCGGCCCAGTCCCTGCGCGACTTTCAAGTTCAACTCAATTACGTGCATTTGCAGGATTGGGCAGACGAGAATATCACGCGCGACGAGGACGGACGGTTCATGCCCAAATGGGTTTCCGTGGGCGTTGCCGAGGCATTGGATTTCCCCGCGCTGGCAACCGTGCTCAGCGACATGGGCTACGACCGCTGGGTCACGGCGTGCCCGGGCGCGCCGCCCTACGAAGGCGAAGACGCGCTCCACGAAGCAACCCGCAGCGCGAAGATGTACCAATACTGCCGCGACGCGGGGTATTGAGACGAGGAACGAGAGGGAGACATAGCATGGAAGCGCGAAAACCTCGATATGGTGTGCGTGAATTTGCCCAGCGGGGTCAAACTTGCTATGAGCGCGTCATTCGTTCGCGCATCACAGATCGCGACGCGGGAAAATTTGTCGCCATCGATATCGATACCGGTTCTTTTGAAATTGATGCCGATGATTATACAGCGACAGAACGCTTGTTAAATCGCCAGCCACACGCGCAAATTTGGCTTTGTCGAGTGGGCCAAAAAACGACCTATCGCGTGGGAATGATCTCATGATTGCCGGATATATCAATGCGTTTTCCGAAGCGATAATCCCCATTCACCTTCGGGATATATCAGGCGCAGTTCACGAGTTTGAAGCGGTATTGGATACGGGATTTAATGGTTCGTTGACTTTGTCTTCCGAAGTGATCGGCCACTTGCAGTTGCCTTGGAGAACTCGCGGCAGTGCGGAATTGGCCGACGGGTCCATAGAGACGTTCGATATCCACTCTGCCGCGATTATTTGGGATGGTGTACCGCGTTCTATTTTGGTATCGTCAGTGGAAACAAAGCCGCTTTTGGGAATGCGCTTATTGACGAATTGCGATTTGCGAATGCGCGTGCAGACAGGCGGTTTGGTGGAGATTGTTTCCGTCAATGACGGTGGATTAGACGGGCTAACCGCTAACCGCTAACTGCACAATATTTTTTGGACGGATTGACATGGCGCAGGGCAGAGCGAATAATCCATTTTACCATCCGATCATCGATTGTGATATTCACAACGAGTTGCCCGGTTTGGAAACCCTGATTCCGTATTTGGAAGACCACTGGGTCGCTTACATCGATGAATCGGCATTTGTAGGGCCCAACGCGAGCGATTATCCGCCGCGCGCGCCCACGTCTGCACGGGAAGGCACAAAGCCGAAAGGCGGGCCGTCTGGGTCGGATTTTGAATTGCTCAAGGCACAGACATTGGATGCGTGGGATGTCGAGGTCGGGATTTTGACGTGTGCGTACCGCGTGCAAAGCGTACACAACGAGGACTTGGCCGCGTCTCTCGCAACCGCGATCAACCAATGGCAAATCGACTCGTGGCTCGACGAGGACGACCGGTTGCGCGCATCCCTGGTCCTGCCGAGTCAAAACCCGGTGCTCGCCGCGCGCGAGATCGAGCGGTTCGGCGATCATCCGGGTTTTGTGCAGATCATCCTCCCGGTTAGGTCGTACGAACCTTATGGCAAGCGCGTGTACGACCCGATGTTCGACGCGGCAGTCAAACGCGATTTGGCGATTGGGATTCACTACGGGGGCGCGTCGGGGTTGCCGCCCACGCCGGTGGGATGGCCTTCGACTTATGTCGAGGAAATGGCCGATATGGCGCAGGTGTTTCAGTCGCAGGTGATGAGCTTGGTCGTGGAAGGCGCGTTTGATCGGTTTCCCGAGTTGCGCGTGGTGCTCATCGAGGGCGGCTGGACGTGGATGCCCGCGTGGATGTGGCGATTGGACAAGGAGTGGAAGGGCTTGCGCCGCGACATTCCGTGGGTCAAGCGACCGCCATCGGACTACATCCGCGAACACATTCGGATGACCCTGCAACCGATAGATGCGCCGTCCGAATCCGATTACTTGTTGCAAGTCCTGGGGCATCTGGACTCGGACGAGATGCTGATGTTTTCGACCGACTATCCCCACTGGCACTTTGACGCGCCCACAGACGCACTGCCCAAGGGCCTATCGGATTCGCTGCTGGGCAAAATCCTGTACGAAAACGCAAAGGCGTTTTACCGGTTTTAATCCCTTCGCAACCCAACGATAGGGAGAGGGGAGACGGTCACCGCGCTATCCCTCTCAAGTTGTCAGTTGTCAGTTGTCAGTTGTCAGTTGTCAGTTGTCAGTCCGCCCCGCCCAATCCCCGTCGTAGGGACAGGCCCCTGTGCCTGTCCTTATCTCTGTCGGTACCGATCCCATCGTCATTTTACCACTTGACAAACAATAGCGCGATTACGAGATGGGAGTTTAGCCACGAGCGGGGTACAACTGGCGACAGCTAGTTCAAAGGCGAGCAGTGTGTAGGGGCAAGGTCATGGCGCGATGCCATAAGCTCTGTTGTAGATGTTGGAGACTTCGTTGAGATTGCCGTAAAACGCGCGCACTTCCGGGGCTTTGTGGTCGCGCCAAAAGATCGGCGGGATGACCGAGTCATTGGCCAGGTATTTGTGGTCGCGGTGCCCGTAGTAAATTTGCAGGGTTTTGCGGTCGTGCGTTGTGGGCCGCGTGGTGGCCGTGTGTAGCAGTGCCACGTTGAACAGGCAAACCGTGCCCGCTGGTCCGTGGATATCGGTGATGCCCCCGCGGTTGAGTTGCGCGTCATTGTCGGCGAGCACGGGTTCGTAGATGGACTCGGGCGACAGGGAAAAGCAATGCGTGTTTGCGCCCACGTCGGTGAGGTAGAGCATGAGTTGGATGTAGTCCATGCGAAAGGGATGCTCGACCCAGTGGGGGCGGTCGCGGTGCCAACTGCGGTGCAAGTCCCCCTGATAAGGCGGCATGTAGCGCGCGCCGATTTCGCCAAAGCACACCGCGCCCCCCATCACTTGTTCGACAGCCGCGAGGATTTTGGGATGCCGAATGACGCGGTCAAATTCGGGCGTGGTGACCAACGCGTCGTAATTCGCCCGCTGGTGATGGCCATAAGGGTGCCAGCGAAACGCGCACCGATCCCGGTCGCGGTCAAACAGCGCGAGAAATTCCTCGCACTCGCCCTCCCCGAGCAAGTCCGTGCGGACGATATACCCATGACGCCGAAAATAATCGACCTCGACTTCGTTGAGAATGGGTTCGGTAATTTTGGACATGGAAGTAGTTCCTCAAAAGAGATCACGCCGATGCGTTCCCCACCATCACGAGCGCGACATCGGCGACATTGGTGCCGGTGGCGCCGGTGATGATCAAGTCGTTCAATGGCTTAAAAAAGTGGTAGGCGTCATTGTTTTTCAGATGGGCGATAGCGGACAGGCCCAGGGCTTCTGCTCGCGCAAGGGTCCGTCCGTCGGCGACTGCGCCCGCCGCATCGGTTGGGCCATCCGTGCCATCCGTGCCGCCGCTGAAGAGCACTACATCGTCCCAGCCGGCCAACTGAATCGCGCCGGACAGGGGGATTTCTTGGTTGCGCCCGCCCTTGCCCTTGCCGCGCACCAGCACGGTTGTTTCGCCGCCCGCAATCACGCAGGCCGGCGGCGCGATGGGCTGTGCAGACGTGGCGATTTCTTTGGCAATGCCCGCGTACACATAAGCGACTTCTCGCGCCTCGCCTTCAATGCGGGTCGATAACACCAACGTGCGGTAGCCCAAGGCGTTGGCCTTGTCATTTGCCGCGGCCACGGCCAGACCATTGCTGCCCACGATGAGATTTTGCACTTTAGACAAAGCCACATCCCCCGGCTTGGGCGTGTCCTCAATTTCGCCAGCGACGCCGGCTTCGAGGCGAGACCGCACGCGGTCGGGCACTTGGGCGACCAGGTCGTACTTGTCTAAAATGTCCATGCACGTCTGAAAAGTCGCGGTGTCCGGCACGGTGGGGCCAGAGGCGATGACGTCCAGGGGATCGCCAATCACGTCTGACAACATCAGGGCAACCACAGTGGCGGGAAATGCCGCACGCGCCAAGCCGCCGCCTTTTAAGCGCGACAGGTGTTTGCGAATCGCGTTGAGTTCCACGATATTCGCGCCGCAGGCCAGCAACAAACTCGTGGTCGCTTGCTTGTCCTCAAGGGTCAGGCCCTCCGCAGGCGCGGGCGCGAGGGCAGAGCCACCGCCGGAAATCAAACAGATCACCAGCGTGTTTTCGTCTGCTTCTTCCAACAACCGCGCCATGCGCGCAACGCCTGCGACGCCGGCTTCGTCGGGCACGGGATGACCGCATTCCACGATGTCGATGTGTTTGAGGGGCAGGGCATGGTCGTATTTGGTATTCATGGACCCGCCGGAAATGCGCTCGCCCAATATATCTTCGAGTGCAACGCCCATTTGCGGAGACGCCTTGCCCGTTCCCACGACCAAAATGCGGCGATACGTGCCCAAATCGTACTGTCGATCTCCCACGCGCAACTGATCGCCCTCCAACGAGACGAATTGCCGCACGCATTGCTCGGCATCGACCGCTTTGACCGCAGCATCAAAAATCTCACGCGCATGCGCCCGCATGGTCGTCACGTCAAAAATACCCATTGCATTGCTCCTTATTGAATCGGAATTGAATCGCAAGCGTTGTGGTCGCGCTTGCGGTATCGACCTCAATTTCCATGTTTTTTAGTTCAGAGCGGGACATATCCAAAAGCCCGAGTATCATCCATTTCACAACAAGCCCCCTCGTTTTGGTTGCCCGTGTTCAATCTGCATGATACACAAAAGCAATGGAAAACACAAGCCATTGACTTGTCAGATCACCCCGTGCTGAAGCGTCGGGGCGGGGAGAATCGCTCCTACACGCTACTCGCCTTTGATACCCCGCTCCGGGATTAAGATCGAAAAAAGCAAACGGAGATTCCAAAAGGAATCTCCGTTTCTGATTGGCCGGTTGCGCGCTCGGTCTTTCCCTTCTCCCCTGACGAAAGAACGCGCTACAACCGGCGCGAGACTCGGTTGCATTAGGCGGCAATGGGTTGTGCTTCGGCTTTTCGCCGCGTGTCTAACCTCACTTTTATTTTGTCGATCAATTTGGATGCTTGGCGTTTGCCCAACCCGCCGTGGATCTGGGTTTCCAAATGTTCGCGCTCTTTGTTGGACAGCAACGGGCTTCGCCCCAAATTTTTGATCAAATCGATCTGCCCTTGAGTCGCTTGATCACTACGTGACGCCCTCTCGGCGCATGCATCGCGCATGTCTCCCACGGAACTGTTTGGGGGGGTGTTCGGTATCTCATCGACGGAACACATCCCGGTCGCGGTTGCCAAGCGCATTGCCCGGTTGGTGGCGCGGCGGGTCGCCATTTCGAGCGGATAATCGGAAAATCGGATAAACCCCTTGAGATTTTTGGGCGTGGTGGTGCCGTAATCCACAAAGGGCCGGTCGAGGCCATCGACCCACACCTCGCCGCGCATGACCACCAGAGGCTCTTCGTCTTTCAACCCCATCATTCGGCGCAAAAGGCCGTATTCTTCTTTTGACGGCATCACGGCTTGCACGGCGAATTTGCCTGCCTTGTAGGTTTGCAACATTTTGTATTGCAAGCCCGTGGACGTGATGTAGGACTCATTTTGGATGAACACCACGAACTCATCGATCTTCTCGATGGGAAAACCTTCGGATTCCGCGATCTGCTTTGCCCTTTCGGACACGCGGTCAATGGGATTGGCCATGATCATCTCTCCTCGCTGAATTGTTTTGTAAAAATCGGCGACACAACGGGCCTTTCGCCGACGACAGATGTGTCTGTGTGCGTTGCGATTTAATTGTTGCGAGCACCCAAAGACTCAATGACTTGGAACCACGCCGATTCGTAAGCCGTGAGCGCGCCGTGCCACTCGATGAGTTCCCCCTGCCCTTGGCTCAAATCTCGGGCAAGCGTATCGACAGCCCGTTCAGCGGCTTCGACTCGCGCCATCGCTTCGGGGCGAATGGCGTCAAAAGGCACTTGCGGCATCTCGGCCTGAATGCGGTCAGCAACTTTGAGCAAATCCCGACTCAAATCGGACAACTGAATTTCCTCAATTCCGTGCTCGTTTTGAAGCATCATGCTCGCCATGGGATACCTCCTGTCGAAAAGTGCGTTTCAATGCTCGATGCAATAATACTAAACAAAAGAACAGGTGTCAAGGAAAAATTACCAGTTTAATGGAAAACAATTAAACAATTATTACAAAATGACGATGGGCGGATGTCTCGCGTCTTACTTCTTGTATCTTCAAGCACGGGGCATCGCCTCTACATCTGCGTCTTCTGCATTATCTGCGAACCGCCTTTGGGCGGCGATGGGCGGGGACTGACCACTGACCACTGACTACTGACCGCTACATCTTGCATCTTTGGGCGAGCACGGGGGCATCGCCCCTGCACACATTGCTCACCTTTTGCGTCTTTGAATTGGCTGTCGCCAGTTGTACCCCGCTCGTGGCTAAAATCCCCAGGACAGCATCAGATTCGCGCTGACGGTGAGGAAGAAACTCAGGGTGTTCTCATCGCCATCTTCATCTGTGGCGGTCAGGGAACAGGCTTTCATTGGAAGTGGGAGTCGGGATAGAGGCTTCGAATGTAGGGTTCAATTTCTTGAGCGGTCGTGCGCGTAGCATTTTGCTCGATGACGTTCCCTCTGACGAGGGCCTCGTTCCGGAAGAAGAGGACATATCGAATGATCAGAATTATATCCGAGAACAGCCTCACATCGCCATCGCCATCCACATCGAGAATGTTCTGATTGACCAACGTGTCGAGGTAGGGTTCAATTTCTTGAGCGGTCGTGCGCGTGGCAGTTGGCTCGATGACGTTCCCTCTGAGGAGGGCCTCGTTCCGGAAGAAGAGGACATATCGAATGACCAGGATTATATCCGAGAACAATCTCACCCGGCCATCGCCATCCACATCCAAGTTGGCACTCGGGCTTTCGTCATCGATAATCGTCCCTGTGCCTTGCGCCGTGCTTATGGTCGCATTGGTCGCACTGCTCAACTCGACGATCACGGTCTCGTTCTGCTCATCATCCCCGTCGTCGCTCACAGAAACAGGGATGGTCTGGATGGTATCGCCTACCGCGAAGGTCAGGGTCCCTGCGGCGAGCGCGGTGTAATCGGTCCCCGAAGTCGCGGTGCCCGTGCCCGCGTCTGCATACGCCACCGTCACCTGTGCCGTGTGCGCCGGGCGTAGGTACACCTGAAAGGTCAGGGTCGCGCTGGTCGCGCCTTCAATCACGCTTGGCGAACCGATACTCAGCGCAGGCATGCCATCGTCATCGATAATCGTCCCTGTGCCTTGCGCCGTGCTTATGGTCGCATTGGTCGCACTGCTCAGCGTCACGATCACGGTCTCGTTCGGCTCATCATCCCCGTCGTCGCTCACAGAAACAGCGATAGTCTGGCTGGTCGTGCCCGCCGCAAAGGTCAGGGTCCCTGCGGTAAGTGTGGAGTAATCCGTCCCCGAAGTCGCGGTGCCCGTGCCCGCGTCTGCATACGCCACCGTCACCTCCTTGCCGCTCACCGCATTCAATCTAACGGTGAACGTCAGGGCAGTGCCCTCAACCGCACTCGGCGAACTGATCGAGAGCCTCGGTTGCGGGTCATCATCGGTGATCGTTATCTTGATCGGGCGGACCACACTGCCCTGGGTGTTGTCTGACACAACGGACACAGTCACGTCGCGATTAAGCTCGTCTCGGGTATTGTCCACCGCTGTGATGACCACCGTATCCGACGCGTTCGCGGTTTGCCCTGCCGCGATGGTGATCGTCGAATCCATCCCCACCGTGTAAGCACCGGTCACAGGGCGCACCGTGATCGTCGTCGCCGTGCTCCACGACCGTGTCAGCGTCGCGGTCACGGTACTCATCCCGCCGCTTTCCGAGATCGACGAGGGCGTCAGGGTCAACGTCACTACCGCGGGTTGGAGTTGAAATTGCACGGTGGTGTCCATGCCGGCATACTTCAAGACCGGATACTGATCCGCCGCGCCAAAGGTCCACGGATCGTCTTTGCCCACTGCGTCGCCCGTGTTGGTATCGCTGTCCACATTTAGGTTCCAGTTGTAGTAGGTGTCGCTGTTGGTGGCACCGTAGGTGGTCTGGCTCTGGAGATCGCGGGTGGTCTTGCCCCCGGCAATGCCGCTCCGGTCACTGTCCCAGTAGCTATTGGTCACTGTCCCAGATGTGCTACCCACCAACCCGCCTTTCGTGCCGTCACCCGTGACCTGACCCGTCGCATAACTGGCCGTCACTTCACCGCTGCTCTCGAGGCGCCCCACCAACCCGCCTTTCGTGCCGCTCCCAGTAACCGTGACCGCACCCGTCGCATAGGACGCGATAATCGTCCCGCCGTTCTGCCACCCCACCAGACCACCGACCCAGAAATTGGCCCCACTCCCTAAGGCTGTCACAGCCGCAACGGAATAGCTGGCACTGATGCGGCGGTTGGCACCGGTATGAGAATGCCCCACCAGACCGCCCAAGCCGAAACTGCCAGACCCCCGAACGCGACCGGTGACATAACAACCCGTGATGGCACCCCCGCGCTGATTGCCGGTGAGTCCTCCCACGGCGAGGTTGCCTCTGACATCCACATTGCGGAGCCCAAGACCGGAAACAGTGCCCGTGATATCCCGGAACAGCCCAACATCATTCTGACCGCCACGGTTGATATACAGGTTGGAGATCGTCTTGTTATTGCCCTTGAGCGTACCGGTGTAAGTCCCGAGGGGTTGCCAACCCGCGTTGGCATTCCAGTAGGTGGCGTCTGCTGAGGTGATTTCGCCGTCGCCATTCTCGTCAAAGTCGAGGTTGTTGAGCAGTTCGTAGCCGGTACAGGTTCCGGAAGGGCAACCCATCCGGACATTGCTGGTGGTGTCTCGGTTGGGAAAGGCGGCGTTGTAGTTCATGGTATCACTATCGGCGACGACCCCATCGCCGTTGAGATCCCAGCGGATGGCATGCAGTTGTGCCAGCGTCTTAATGTCGATGAGGCCATCGCCATCGCTGTCGTAATTGATCCCCGGGGGCGTGCCCATGACCTCGTCCGAGGGCGTGCTATCGGTCCCACCTGCCAGGGTAGCAGTGACGCGCACTGTGTAGGGCGTCCCTATCGTCAGGTTCTCTATCGTGTAGGTCGTGGTGCTTCCTCCAGAGACCGTCTCCTGGCGAGAAGAGGTGTTGTAGCTTTGTCCACCGGACTTCCACTGTATCTTGTAGCCCGTCGCGCCGGTTGCCTCGGTCCAAGCCACAATGAGTTGGACCGGCCCCGGCGTCACGCGCACATTGGTGGGCCTGGTGGTCGCCAAGGTCACCATGACTTCCTCCGAGGGGGTGCTGTCGGCTACATTGATATTGGTACTCGTGGCGATGACGCGAATCGTGTAGGTCGTCCCTGCGGTCAGCCCAGAAATATCGTAGGTCGCGGTGCCCCCGCCAGCGATGGTGGCTTGCCCGTGCGTGGCCAACGCCAGATCGGAGGTGGGATAAGTCGCTGCCCCGGATTTCCACTGCACTTTGTAGCCGGTCGCCCCGTTCACCGCATTCCATGTCACGGTCAGCGTGTCCACCTTCGCCGCCACCATCACAGTCGGACTGCCCAGCAAGGCGAGAACGCCGGTCTGCTCTGCCGAGGGCCAACTATCGGGCACACCGGTCTTGGTGGCAATGACACGCACTGTGTAGGTCGTCTCGGCGAGCAAGTTGGAGATCTTGTAGCGCGTCCCCGTGACGGTCTCCTCACGCGAGGCGTCGTAGTTCTGATCGCCGGATTTCCACTGCACCTTGTACCCCGTCGCATTACTCGGCGCACGCCAACGCACATCCAAGGTGTCCGCTTTTGGCGTCACGGTCACACTGGTCGGAATGCCCGGCGGTTGCAAGTTATACTGCACGGTGGTATCCATGCCGGCATACTTCAAGACCGGATACTGATCCGCCGCGCCAAAGGTCCACGGATCGTCTTTGCCCACTGCGTCGCCCGTGTTGGTATCGCTGTCCACATTTAGGTTCCAGTTGTAGTAGGTGTCGCTATTGGTGGCACCGTAGGTGGTCTGGCTCTGGAGATCGCTGGTGCTCTTGCCCCCGGCAATGCCGCTCCGGTCACTGTCCCAGTAGCTATTGGTCACTGTGCCAGATGTGCTACCCACCAACCCGCCTTTCGTGCCGTTCCCAGTGACCTGACCCGTCGCATAGCTGGCCGTCACTTCACCGCTGCTCTCGAGGCGCCCCACCAACCCGCCTTTTGTGCCGCTCCCAGTAACCGTGACAGCACCCGTCGCATAGGACGCGATAATCGTCCCGCCGTTCTGCCACCCCACCAGACCACCGACCCAGAAATTGCCCCCACTCCCTAAGGCCGTCACAGCCGCAACGGAATAGCTGGCACTGATGCGGCGGTTGGCACCGGTATGAGAATGCCCCACCAGACCGCCCAAGCCGAAACTGCCAGACCCCCGAACGCGACCGGTGACATAACAACCCGTGATGGCACCCCCGCTCTGATTGCCGGTGAGTCCTCCCACGCCGAGGTTGCCTCTGACATCCACATTGCGGAGCCCAAGACCGGAAACAGTGCCCGTGAGATCCACGAACAGCCCAACATCATTCTGACCGCCACGGTTGATGTACAGGTTGGAGATGGTCTTGTTATTGCCCTTGAGCGTACCGGTGTAAGTCCCGATGGGTTGCCAACCCGCGTTGGCATTCCAGTAGGTGGCGTCTGCTGAGGTGATTTCGCCGTCGCCATTCTCGTCAAAGTTGAGGTTGTTGAGCAGTTCGTAGCCGGTACAGGTTCCGGAAGGACAACCCATCCGGACGTTGCTGGTGATGTCGCGGCTGGGAAAGGCGGCGTTGTAGTTCATGGTATCATTATCGGCGACGATCCCATCGCCGTTGAGATCCCAGCGGATGGCATGCAGTTGTGCCAGCGTCTTAATGTCGATGAGGCCATCGCCATCGCTGTCGTAATTGATCGCGTAGGGCGTGCCCGTGACCTCGTCCGAGGGATCGCTATCGGTCCCACCTGCCAGGGTAGCAGTGACGCGCACCGTGTAGGTCGCGCCAAAAGTCAGGTTCTCTATCGTGTAGGTCGTGGTGCTCATCCCAGAGACCGTCGTCTGGCGATCAGATGTGTTGTAGCTTTGTCCACCGGACTTCCACTGCACCTTGTAGCCCGTCGCGCCGGTTGCCTCGGTCCAAGCCACAAGGAGTTGGCCCGGCCCCGGCGTCACGCGCACATTGGTGGGCCTGGTGGTCGCCGAGGTCACCATGACTTCCTCCGAAGGGGCACTGTTGCCGGCCGTTGTGGTGTGCGTGGCGATGACTTGAATCGTGTAGGTCGTCCCTGCGGTCACATTGGAGATTTTGTAGGTCGTGGTGCTCCCGCCTGAGATAGTGGCTTGCCCGCGCGTGGCGGACGCCACATCGGCGTTGGGATAAGTCTCTGACCCCGATTTCCACTGCACCTTATACCCGGTTGCGAGGGGCACCGCATTCCAGGTCACGGTCAACGTGTCCACCTTCGCACTCACCTCCACACCCGTTGGGCTACCCAGCATGAGAATGGTGATCACTTCCTCCGAAGGGGCACTGTCGGCTACATTGGTACGCGTGGCGATGACGCGAATCGCGTAGGTCGTCCCTGTGGTCAGCCCAGAAATTTTGTAGGTCGTGGTGCCCCCGTCAGTGATTGTGGCTTGCCCGTGCGTGGCGGACTCCTCATCGGCGGCGGGATAAGTCTGTGCCCCGGATTTCCACTGCACTTTGTAGCCGGTCGCCCCGTTCACCGCATTCCAGGTCACGGTCAGCGTGTCCACCTTCGCATTCACCTCCACACCCGTCGGGCTACCCAGCAGGGGAACGCCGGTCTGCTCGGCCGAGGGCCGGCCATCGGGCGCACCGGTCTTGGTGGCAATAACACGCACTGTGTAGGTCGTCCCGCCGATCAAGTTGGGGATCTTGTAGCGCGTCCCCGTGACGGTCTCCTCACGCGAGGCGTCGTAGTTCTGCGCGCCGGATTTCCACTGTACCTTGTACCCCGTCGCATAACTCGCCGCGCGCCAACGCACATCCAAAGTGTCCATTTGCACCGTCACGGTCACACTGGTCGGCCTGCCCGGCGGTTGCAAGTTATACTGCGCGGTGGTATCCATGCCGGCATATTTCAACACGGGATACTGATCCGCCGCGCCAAAGGTCCACGGATCATCGTTGCCCACTGCGTCGCCCGTGTTGGTATCGCTGTCCACATTTAGGTTCCAGTTGTAGTAGGTGTCGCTATTGGTGGCACCGTAGGTGGTCTGGCTCTGGAGATCGCTGGTGCTCTTGCCCCCGGCAATGCCGCTCCGGTCGCTGTCCCAGTAGCTATTGGTCACTGTGCCAGCCGTGCTGCCCACCAACCCGCCTTTCGTGCCGTCACCAGTGACCTGACCCGTCGCATAGCTGGCCGTCACT
Organism: Candidatus Latescibacterota bacterium; assembly: GCA_965204745.1. Taxonomy (GTDB): domain Bacteria; phylum Latescibacterota; class UBA2968; order UBA2968; family UBA2968; genus VXRD01. Next base: position 3,561,602 of record OZ242010.1, on the reverse strand, counting down.
TCACCGCTGCTCTCGAGGCGCCCCACCAACCCGCCTTTCGTGCCGTTCCCAGTAACCGTGACCGCGCCCGTCGCATAGGACGCGATAATCGTCCCGCCGTTCTGCCACCCCACCAGACCACCGACCCAGAAATTGGCCCCACTCCCTAAGGCTGTTACATCCGCATCGGAATAGCTGGCACTGATGCGGCGGTTGGCACCGGTATGAGAATGCCCCACCAGACCGCCCAAGCCGTAACTGCCAGACCCCCGAACGCGACCGGTGACATAACAACCCGTGATGGCACCCCCGCTCTGATTGCCGGTGAGTCCTCCCACGGCGAGGTTGCCTCTGACATCCACATTGCGGAGCCCAAGACCGGAAACAGTGCCCGTGAGATCCCGGAACAGCCCAACATCATTCTGACCGCCACGGTTGATGTACAGGTTGGAGATGGTCTTGTTGTTGCCCTTGAGCGTACCGGTGTAAGTCCCGATGGGTTGCCAACCCGTGCTGCCATTCCAGTAGGTGGCGTCTGCTGAAGTGATTTCGCCGTCGCCATTCTCGTCAAAGTCAAGGTTGTTGAGCAGTTCGTAGCCGGTACAGGTTCCGGAAGGGCAACCCATCCGGACATTGCTGGTGGTGTCGCGGTCGGGAAAGGCGGCGTTGTAGTTCATGGTATCATTATCGGCGACGACCCCATCGCCGTTGAGATCCCAGCGGATGGCATGCAGTTGCGCCAGCGTCTTAATGTCGATGAGGCCATCGCCATCGCTGTCGTAATTGATCGCGTAGGGCGTGCCCATGACTTCGTCCGAGGGCGTGCTATCGGTCCCACCTGCCAGGGTAGCAGTGACGCGCACCGTGTAGGTCGCGCCAAAAGTCAGGTTCTCTATCGTGTAGGTCGTGGTGCTCATCCCAGAGACCGTCGTCTGGCGATCAGATGTGTTGTAGCTTTGTCCACCGGACTTCCACTGTATCTTGTAGCCCGTCGCGCCGGTTGCCTCGGTCCAAGCCACAATGAGTTGGGCCGGCCCCGGCGTCACGCGCACATTGGTGGGCCTGGTGGTCGCCAAGGTCACCATGACTGCGTCCGAAGGGGCACTGTCGGCTACATTGGTACGCGTGGCGATGACGCGAATCGTGTAGGTCGTCCCTGTGGTCAGCCCAGAAATTTTGTGGATCGTGGTGCTCCCGCCAGCGATAGTGGCTTGCCCGTGCGTGGCCAACGCCAGATCGGAGGTGGGATAAGTCGCTGCCCCGGATTTCCACTGCACCTTATACCCGGTTGCGTTGGACACCGCATTCCAAGTCACGGTCAGCGTGTCCACCTTCGCCGCCACCATCACAGTCGGACTGCCCAGCAGAGGAACGCCGGTCACTTCCTCCGAGGGGGCACTGTCGGCTACATTGGTACGCGTGGCGATGACGCGAATCGTGTAGGTCGTCCCTGCGGTCAGCCCAGAAATATCGTAGGTCGTGGTGCCCCCGTCAGTGATTGTGGCTTGCCCGTGCGTGGCGGACTCCTCATCGGCGGCGGGATAAGTCTCTGACCCGGATTTCCACTGCACTTTGTAGCCGGTCACCCCGTTCACCGCATTCCAAGTCACGGTCAGCGTGTCCACCTTCGCATTCACCTCCACACCCGTCGGGCTACCCAGCAGGGGAACGCCGGTCTGCTCGGCCGAGGGCCGGCCATCGCGGACACCGGTCTTGGTGGCAATGACACGCACTGTGTAAGTCGTCCCGGTGAGCAAGTTGGCGATCTTGTAGCGCGTCCCCGTGACGGTCTCCTCACGCGAGGCATCGTAGTTCTGCGCGCCGGATTTCCACTGCACCTTGTACCCCGTCGCATTACTCGGCGCACGCCAACGCACGTCCAAGGTGTCCGCTTTGGGCGTCACGGTCACATTTGTCGGAATGCCCGGCGGTTGCATTGCAAATTGCGCGGTGGTGTCCATGCCGGCATATTTCAACACGGGATACTGATCCGCCGCGCCAAAGGTCCACGGAGCGTCATTGCCAGGCCTGCCATCGACATCCACATTCCAGTTGGCGTAGATGCCGTTGTAATCCGTTTCCGACCGCAACGCGCTGGTGGTCTGGCTCGTGCCGCCAGAACTGGATGAGATACCGCTACTTTCCCTATCCCAGTAACTATGGGACACTCCGGATTGTGCAGACCCGATCAATCCGCCTAGGTGGCTGGAGTCATGTCGTTGCCCAGTGACTGTCCCCGTGGCATAGCTGGTACTAACCGGACTAGGAGAAACGCCCAACCTCCCCACCAAACCGCCTACCCTACGGAATCCACTCACCGGCCCGATGGCGTAGGACGCTATCACCGTAGCATTTAGGTTGCCCACCAAACCGCCGACCGCTACACGAACATGCCCTCCGGAGACTACAGCATTGGCATAGCTGGCCGCGATGACGGTATTATTGCCGGTTGAATAACCCACTAAACCGCCCACCTCGTGATGAGTACCCTCAACGCGACCCGTGACAAAACAGCCCAGGATGCGACCACCCACCTGATTACCGACCAACCCACCCACCCGTCTTTGGCCTGTTACATTGACATTTTTCAGCCCCAGACCGGAAATGTTGCCGCTGACACGGGAGAACAGCCCAACATCATTCTGACCGCCACGGTTGATGTGCAGGTTGGAGATGGTCTTGTTATTGCCCTTGAACGTGGTTGAGTAGGTGCCTCCGATGGGCGACCAGTTGGGGTAGGTGTCGGCAGAGGTTACGCTCCCGCTCCCGTCGGTGTCGAAGTCGAGGTTGTTGAGCAGTTCGTAGCCTATGCATGTCCCGGAAGGGCAACCCATCCGGCCATTGCTGGTGATGTCGCGGCCGGGAAAGGCGGCGTTGTAGTTCATGGTATCAGTATCGGCGACGATCCCATCGCCGTTGAGATCCCAGCGGATGGCATGCAGTTGTGCCAGTGTCTCAATGTCGATGAGGCCATCGCCATCGCTATCGTAACTGATATCCGTTATGGTGCCCGTGACCTCGTCCGAGGGCGTGCTATCGGTCCCACCTGCCAGGGTAGCAATGACGCGCACCGTGTAGGTCGTGCCAAAAGTCAGGTTCTCTATCGTGTAGGTCGTGGTGCTCATCCCAGAGACCGTCGTCTGGCGATCAGATGTGTTGTAGCTTTGTCCACCGGACTTCCACTGCACCTTGTATCCCGTCGCACCGGTTGCCTCGGTCCAACGCACAATGAGTTGGCCCGACCCCGGCGTCACGCGCACATTGGTGGGCTTGTTTGTCGCCGCAGTCACCATGACTTCCTCCGAAGGGTCACTGTCGGGTATATTGACATTGGTACTCGTGGCGATGACGCGAATCGTGTAGGTCATCCCTGCGGTCAGCCCAGAAATTTTGTGGATCGTGGTGCCCCCGCCAGCGATAGTGGCTTGCCCGTGCGTGGCGGACTCCTCATCGGCGTTGGGATAAGTCGCTGACCCGGATTTCCACTGCACCTTATACCCGGTTGCGTTGGACACTGCATTCCAAGTCACGGTCAGCGTGTCCGCCTTCGCCGCCACCATCACAGTCGGACTGCCCAGCAAGGCGGGAACGCCGGTCTGCTCGGCCGAGGGCCGACTATCGGGCGCACCGGTCTTGGTGGCAATGACACGCACTGTGTACGTCCCGGCGATCAAGTTGGCGATCTTGTAGCGCGTCCCCGTGACGGTCTCCTCACGCGAGGCGGCGTAGTTCTGATCGCCGGCTTTCCACTGCACCTTGTACCCCGTCGCATTACTCGCCGCACGCCAACGCACGTCCAAGGTGTCCGCTTTTGGCGTCACGGTCACACTTGTCGGAATGCCCGGCGGTTGCAAGTTATACTGCACGGCGGTGTCCATGCCGGCATATTTCAAGACCGGATACTGATCCGCCGCGCCAAAGGTCCACGGATCGTCTCTGCCCACTGCGTCGCCCGTGTTGGTATCGCTGTCCACATTTAGGTTCCAGTTGTAGTAGGTGTCGCTGTTGGTGGCACCGTAGGTGCTCGGGCTTTGCAGATCGCTGGTGCTCTTGCCCCCGGCAATGCCGCTCTGGTCACTGTCCCAGTAGCTATTGGTCACTGTGCCAGATGTGCTACCCACCAACCCGCCTTTCGTGCCGTCACCGGTGACCTGACCCGTCGCATAGCTGGCCGTCACTTCACCGCTGCTCTCGAGGCGCCCCACCAACCCGCCTTTCGTGCCGCTCCCAGTAACCGTGACCGCACCCGTCGCATAGGACGCGATAATCGTCCCGCCGTTCTGCCACCCCACCAGACCACCGACCCAGAAATTGCCCCCACTCCCTAAGGCCGTCACGGCCGCAACAGAATAGCTGGCACTGATGCGGCGGTTGGCACCGGTATGAGAATGCCCCACCAGACCGCCCAAGCCGTAACTGCCAGACCCCCGAACGCGACCGGTGACATAACAACCCGTGATGGCACCCCCGCGCTGATTGCCGGTGAGTCCTCCCACGGCGAGGTTGCCTCTGACATCCACATTGCGGAGCCCAAGACCGGAAACAGTGCCCGTGATATCCCGGAACAGCCCAACATCATTCTGACCGCCACGGTTGATATACAGGTTGGAGATCGTCTTGTTATTGCCCTTGAGCGTACCGGTGTAAGTCCCGAGGGGTTGCCAACCCGCGTTGGCATTCCAGTAGGTGGCGTCTGCTGAGGTGATTTCGCCGTCGCCATTCTCGTCAAAGTCGAGGTTGTTGAGCAGTTCGTAGCCGGTGCAGGTTCCGGAAGGGCAACCCATCCGGACATTGCTGGTGGTGTCGCGGTCGGGAAAGGCGGCGTTGTAGTTCATGGTATCATTATCGGCGACGACCCCATCGCCGTTGAGATCCCAGCGGATGGCATGCAGTTGTGCCAGCGTCTTAATGTCGATGAGGCCATCGCCATCCCTGTCGTAATTGATCCTTTGGGGCGTGCCCATGACCTCGTCCGAGGGCGTGCTATCGGCCCCACCTGCCAGGGTAGCAGTGACGCGCACCGTGTAGGTCGTGCCAAAAGTCAGGTTCTCTATCGTATAGGTCGTGGTGCTTCCTCCAGAGACCGTCGCCTGGCGATCAGATGTGTTGTATGCCTGTTGCCCGGACTTCCACTGCACCTTGTAGCCCGTCGCGCCGGTTGCCTCGGTCCAAGCCACAATGAGTTGGCCCGGCCCCGGCGTCACGCGCACATTGGTGGGCCTGGTGGTCGCCAAGGTCCCCATGACTTCCTCCGAGGGGGCACTGTCGGCTACATTGATATTGGTACTCGTGGCGATGACGCGAATCGTGTAAGTCGTCCCTGCGGTCAGCCCAGAAATTTTGTGGATCGTGGTGCTCCCGCCAGCGATTGTGGCTTGCCCGTGCGTGGCCAACGCCAGATCGGAGGTGGGATAAGTCGCTGCCCCGGATTTCCACTGCACTTTGTAGCCGGTCGCCCCGTTCACCACATTCCAAGTCACGGTCAGCGTGTCCACCTTCGCCGCCACCACCACAGCCGGACTGCCCAGCAAGGCGGGAACGCCGGTCTGCTCTGCCGAGGGCATGCCATCGGGCGCACCGGTCTTGGTGGCAATGACACGCACTGTGTAGGTCGTCTCGGCGAGCAAGTTGGGGATCTTGTAGCGCGTCCCTGTGACGATCCCCTGACGTGAGGCGGCGTAGCTCTGCGCGCCGGCTTTCCACTGCACCTTGTACCCCGTCGCATAACTCGCCGCGGTCCAACGCACGTCCAAGGTGTCCGCTTTTGGCGTTACTGTCACACTTGTCGGAATGCCCGGCGGTTGCAAGTTATACTGCACGGTGGTGTCCATGCCGGCATATTTCAACACGGGATACTGATCCGCCGCGCCAAAGGTCCACGGATCATCGTCGCCGGCTTGTCCGTCGAGGTTGGCGTTCCAAGTGGAGAAGATGAGGGTGTAGCCGGTAGGGGATTGGAGCGCGCTGGTCGTCTGGCCGGTAACGCCGCCACCGCCGGCGCTGGTTGTGCAACCGTTGCTGCCGCCGGATGTACAGCCGCTGGTTTGGGTGTCCCAGTAGCTTGCGGTGCCGCCCGTGCCGGAGCCTATCAACCCGCCGATGGTTGTTAGCGTTCCGCTGGAGCGAGTAACCACGCCGGTGGAGTAGGAGTTCGTTACGGTGCCGCCTTGGCTTGCTCCCAGCAGTCCGCCGACGTGCTCAGGGCCGCTGACTGATGCGGTGGAGTAGCTTGAGGTAATCGCGTTGGGCGTCCATCCGACCAGCCCGCCGGCGGTCCTAGTCGTCGCCGAAACGTTGCCGGTGGAGTAGCAGGCGACGACTGTGCCGCGCAGGGCGCCGACCAGAGCGCCGGCATATTCGCCTCCCGCAACACTGGCGTTGGTTACGCCGACGGACTCGATGCGGGAGGCGGTGTCGGCGTTGCCGAATAATCCCACTTCAACGACGGAGGGTCGGTTGATGGTCAGGTTGTCGATAGTGTAGCCGTTGCCCTTGAAATCGCCGGTGTATCTGGCGGCGTCTGTGCCGATGGGTAGCCAACCCGCGCCGTTGTCCCAGTAGGTGGCGTCTGCTGAGGTGATTTGGTCGTCGCCATTCTCGTCAAAGTCGAGGTTGTTGAGCAGTTCGTAGCCGGTACAGGTTCCGGAAGGGCAACCCATCCGGCCATTGCTGGTGATGTCGCGGCCGGGAAAGGCGGCGTTGTAGTTCATGGTATCATTATCGGCGACGACCCCATCGCCGTTGAGATCCCAGCGGATGGCATGCAGTTGCGCCAGCGTCTTAATGTCGATGAGGCCATCGCCATCGCTGTCGTAATTGATCCCTTGGGGCGTGCCCATGACCTCGTCCGAGGGCGTGCTATCGGCCCCACCTGACAGGGTAGCAGTGACGCGCACCGTGTAGGTCGTGCCAAAAGTCAGGTTCTCTATCGTGTAGGTCGTGGTGCTGCCTCCAGAGACCGTCTCCTGGCGAGAAGAGGTGTTGTAGGCCTGTTGCCCGGACTTCCACTGTATCTTGTATCCCGTCGCGCCGGTTGCCTCGGTCCAAGTCACAATGAGTTGGACCGGCCCCGGCGTCACGCGCACATTGGTGGGCCTGGTTGTCGCCAAGGTTCCCATGACTTCCTCCGAGGGGGCACTGTCGGCTACATTGCTATTGGTACTCGTGGCGATGACGCGAATCGTGTAGGTCGTCCCTGTGGTCAGCCCAGAAATTTTGTGGATCGTGGTGCCCCCGCCAGCGATGGTGGCTTGCCCGCGCGTGGCGGACTGCTCATCGGCGGCGGGATAAGTCTCTGACCCGGATTTCCACTGCACCTTATACCCGGTGGCATCGTCCACGGCGTTCCAAGTCACGGTCAGCGTGTCCACCTTCGCCGCCACCATCACAGTCGGACTGACCAGCAGGGGTTCGCTGGTCTGCTCTGCCGAGGGCATGCCATCGGGCGCACCGGTCTTGGTGGCAATGACACGCACTGTGTACGTCCCGGAGATCAAGTTGGAGATCTTGTAGCGCGTCCCCGTGACGGTCCCCTGACGTGAGGCGGCGTAGCTCTGATCGCCGGATTTCCACTGCACCTTGTACCCCGTCGCATAACTCGCCGCAGTCCAACGCACGTCCAAGGTGTCCGCTTTTGGCGTCACGGTCACACTGGTCGGTATGCCCGGCGGTTGCAAGTTATACTGCACGGTGGTGTCCATGCCGGCATATTTCAACACGGGATACTGATCCGCCGCGCCAAAGGTCCACGGATCATCGTCGCCGGCTTGTCCGTCGAGGTTGGCATTCCAAGTGGAGAAGATGAGGGTGTAGTCGGTGGGGGATTGGAGCGCGCTGGTCGTCTGGCCGGTAACGCCGCCACCGCCGGCGCTGGTTGTGCAACCGTTGCTGCCGCCGGATGTACAGCCGCTGGTTTGGGTGTCCCAGTAGCTTGCGGTGCCGCCCGTGCCGGAGCCTATCAACCCGCCGACGAGTGGAGAACTGCCGGTGCCGATAACCGTGCCGATGGAGTAGGAGTTCGTTACGGTGCCGCCTTGGCTTGCTCCCAGCAGGCCGCCGACGTGCTCAGGGCCGCTGACGGATGCGGTGGAGTAGCTTGAGGTAATCGCGTTGGGCGTCCATCCGACCAGTCCACCGGCGGTCCTAGTCGTCGCCGAAACGTTGCCGGTGGAGTAGCAGGCGACGACTTCGCCGCGCAGGGCGCCGACCAGAGCGCCGGCATATTCGCCTCCCGCAACACTGGCGTTGGTTACGCCGACGGACTCGATGCGGGAGGCGGTGTCGGCGTTGCCGAATAATCCCACTTCAACGACGGCGGGTCGGTTGATGGTCAGGTTGTCGATAGTGTAGCCGTTGCCCTTGAAATCGCCGGTGTATCTGGCGGCGGCTGTGCCGATGGGTAGCCAACCCGCGCCGTTGTCCCAGTAGGTGGCGTCTGCTGAGGTGATTTCGCCGTCGCCATTCTCGTCAAAGTCGAGGTTGTTGAGCAGTTCGTAGCCGGTGCAGGTCCCAGAAGGGCAACCCATTCGGACATTGCTGGTGGTGTCGCGGTTGGGAAAGGCGGCGTTGTAGGTCATGGTATCATTATCGGCGACGACCCCATCGCCGTTGAGATCCCAGCGGATGGCATGCAGTTGTGCCAGCGTCTCAATGTCGATGAGGCCATCGCCATCGCCATCATAATCGATCCCTTGGGGCGTGCCCATGACCTCGTCCGAGGGCGTGCTATCGGCCCCACCTGCCAGGGTAGCAGTGACGCGCACCGTGTAGGTCGTGCCAAAAGTCAGGTTCTCTATCGTGTAGGTCGTGGTGCTTCCTCCAGAGACCGTCTCCTGGCGATCAGATGTGTTGTAGGTCTGTTGTCCGGACCTCCACTGTATCTTGTATCCCGTCGCGCCGGTTGCCTCGGTCCAACGCACAATGAGTTGGAGATGCCCCGGCGTCACGCGCACATTGGTGGGTTTGGTTGTCGCCAAGGTCACCATGACTTCCTCCGAGGGGGCACTGTCGGCTACATTAATACTGGTATTCGTGGCGATGACGCGAATCGTGTAAGTCGTCCCTGCGGTCAGCCCAGAAATTTTGTGGATCGTGGTGCCCCCGCCAGCGATAGTGGCTTGCCCGCGCGTGGCGGACTCCTCATCGGCGGCGGGATAAGTCTCTGACCCGGATTTCCACTGCACCTTATACCCGGTCGCCCCGTTCACCACATTCCAAGTCACGGTCAGCGTGTCCACCTTCGCCGCCACCATCACAGTCGGACTGCCCAGCAAGACGGGAACGCCGGTCTGCTCTGCTGAGGGCATGCCATCGCGCGTACCGGTCTTGGTGGCAATGACACGCACTGTGTAGGTCGTCCCGCCGATCAAGTTGGCGATCTTGTAGCGCGTCCCCGTGACGGTCTCCTCACGCGAGACGGCGTAGTTCTGATCGCTGGCTTTCCACTGCACCTTGTACCCCGTCGCATAACTCGCCGCACGCCAACGCACGTCCAAGGTGTCCGCTTTTTGCGTTACTGTCACACTTGTCGGAATGCCCGGCGGTTGCAAGTTATACTGCGCGGTGGTGTCCATGCCGGCATACTTCAACACCGGATACTGATCTGTCTTGCCAAAGGTCCACGGATCATCGCCGCCCGGTTGCCCGTCCAGGTTCAGGTTCCAGTTGGCATAGATGCTACCGGTGGTATAACCCGTGGGGCCTTGGAGCTCGGCGGTGGTCTGGGGAGCACCGCGTCCGGTGTCGCCACGTCTGGTGGTGGTTCTATCGTAGTAGCTGTGGGTAATTGATGAATTACTGTTGAGACCGACCAAGCCACCAACCCGTGAATTAGCACTGACCGGGCCGATGGCATAGCTACCGGTTATCGTGCTGGAATAGAAGTTGGCACCGACCAGGCCACCGGTGTCAGTGTCGCCGCTGACTACGCCGGTGGCATAGCTGGCGCGTATGACGGCCTTTGGGTTGCCGGTGTTGCCGTGGAAGCCCACCAGGCCGCCGACGTAAAAATAGCCGCTGACTGCACCGGTAGCATAGCTAGCGATTATCGTGCCGCTACTCCAGCCCACCAAGCCGCCGATGCTTATATTAGACCCAGTGACGTCCACCTCGGAACGACAGGCGGTAATGGTCGAGTTGCCGTGCGCCAGCCTGCCCACCAAGCCGGCGCTTCGTGCGGACCCGCTGACCCGTCCGGTGACGCGGATGTGCATGAGCTGTAGATTGTTGCCTTCGCCAACAAGGACTGCGGTTTCAGCATAGCCGGTCACATTGGCGTCCACCAGACTCAAATTGCGAATCGTGTTGCCCTCGGCATAGCCGAACAGCCCGGTTTTGCTGGCGGCAGAGCGGTCGATAAACAGGTTGGAGATGGTATAGTCGTTGCCGTGGAAGGTGCCGGTGTATTTCGTCGCACTGCTGCCGATGGGCGCCCAGCCTGCGCCGCTGTTCCAGTAGGTGGCGTCTGTTGCGGTAATTTCGTTGTCGCTGTTCTCGTCAAAGTTTAGGTTCGCTGTCAGTTCGTAGCCGATACAGGTGGTCTCGCAACCCATCCCCGGCGGCCGGTTGGAGAAGGCGGTATTGTAGGCGGTCGTATCGCTGGTCGTGGCACTGGCGTCTATGAAACCATTGCCATTGAGGTCCCAGCGCATGGCATGCAGTTGCGCCAGCCCGGTTTGCCCAGCACCGAGTTCAATGAGGTTGTCGCCATCGGTGTCGTAGTCGGTAAAATTGCCGGCCGAGACCGTATAGGTCAGCGTGGTCGTTCCCATAGCGGGGGAAACCACGATGCGAATGCTGACCGGCGGGGAGGACACGTCGACTTGGTGGCCGCTGGTCGCGCTGGCATCGGCCGGCGTGATGGTGACAGAGGCCCCCGAATTGGTTGGGGTCGCGGTCACGGTGATCTCTGTCGCGCCGGATTGAACGGCAAATGCGTAGGTGGTTTTGTCGGATGCGAATGTGGAAAGCAGGGTGCCCGGCGTGAAGGTCAGCGCGCTGAGGGTCGTATCGGTATTCGAGGGCGTCGTCTGCGCTGTCGCAGGGGCGACCAGCAAGGGCATGACCAACATGGCGATCCATGTTGGAAGGGACAGAAAACGAAAAATAAAGAGCACCATTTTAGTCTCCCTCCGAGGGGGGGGGGGGGGGGGGGTACACTGTACTGATCATCGTAACAGGCTGTTTTGCAATAAAATAGAACCGCACTCCAAGACGAGGATGGGCGATATGAACGCCACTTTTCGCGGTGGGACAGGCGGGAAAAACATAGTGCCAAATGAGGTTCAAACAGCGGCTGAAAATGGCGATAATCATCTGAAGCCTCCTTTGCAAAAGTTGTCGCACAGACCGGGCGCGACTTTTTCTTCGCGTTCAAAATCGCAATGGTGAACGGGAAAAATATAGGGAATCACGCTATTGTTTGTCAAGCGGTAAAATGACGATGGGATCGGTGGTCAGTCAAGCGAGGGGGACCTACCCCCTGGCCCCCTTCCTAAGAGGAAGGGGGAATGGCGAGAGGTTGTGCGAGGGATTGTGCGAGGGGAGTTTGGGTTTCTATGGCATTATCCATTCGCGCAAAGCCATCAAAGTAGCCAGGGATACAACCCTTTAAGAAAGCCATGCGCTCCCCCTTTCCTCGTAGGAAAGGGGGCCGGGGGGATAGGTCGCATTTTCATGGCGCGATCCATTCGCCCAAAGCCATCAGAATAGCCAGGGATACAACCCTTCAAGAAAGCCACGCGCTCCCCCTTTCCTCGTAGGCACAGGCGTAGCCTACAATGAGCGAAGCGAATAACGGGGGCCGGGGGGATAGGGCTATGGCGGTTGGGCGGTGTGGGGTAATCCGCGTAATCCCCTAATCCGTTTAATCCGCGATTCAGACACGGCAGGGCGGAAAGGACGGGCACGCACGGGCGGCGGCGCGGTGAGGCTCGCACATGGCGGGGTAGGGACGGGACGGGAACGCACGGGTGGTTGGGCGGTGTGGGGTAATCCGCTTAATCCGCGATTCAGACACGGGTGGGAGGCGGAAAGGACGGCCACGCTCATCGCTCTAAAACAAAATGTCAACAGAAACTCGTTCATGTCTTTGGATGATGGGTTGCGGCTTGCTTCTTACTCGCTTTCTACTCTTAATTCGCATTGTCAGTAGTCAGTTGTCAGTTGTCAGTTCCCACCCTGCCCAACCCCCTTCAGTGAGACGTAAGACGGGAGAGGTGAGGCAACCCCGGCTCTGCCCTGATTTGAGTTCCCCGCTAAAAAATAGGGGAATGCCTGTGGTGTCAACGCAAACTCGATGGCAGTCATGTCAGGCGGTACATTATCCGCTTGAGATAAAAAAAGCCGACCCATTTCTGGATCGGCTTTTGTCATGGTGCCAACGAGAGGCTTTGTGTGGTTTGGGATTACTTGGGCAAATTCAACAAAATGGTCACTGTCGCGCCCAAGATCGTCAACAGAATCGTAAAGAGGATACCGACAAGCCAACGAAAGGATTTTTGCATGTGATCTTCAAGTCTGGTCAGGCGGTCATTGATTTGAACAACCATTGTTTCAAGCCTTGCCAGTCTTTCGTTGGTGGTTTGTGGTTCAATGATTGGGATGGGCATGGGATTCCTCGCTTTTTTGTTTTCTTGCATTTGGGAGTTACTTGGGCAAATTCAACAAAATGGTCACTGTCGCGCCCAAGATCGTCAACAGAATCGTAAAGAAGATGCCGACAAGCCAACGAAAGGACTTTTGCATGTTGTCTTCAATATTTGCAACGCGCCTTTCAATCCTATCGAGGCTTTGGGTGTGTTGTTCTACAATCGCTTCAAGCCTTGCCAGTCTTTCGTTGGTGGTGGCTCGTGACGGGTCGATAATGGGAATCGGCATGGGGTTCCTCTCTTTTTTCGCGCTTGCCCTATCCCTCGTCATAGCCCCCAAACGGACGGATCCAGATGTTGCGATAGCGCACGGGGTCGCCGTGGTCTTGCAACATCAGCGGACCGGTCGTCCCTTGGGTCGCGTCGTAGGACGAGGTATTCCGATGCCCTGTTGGGCCCAGCGCGGCTTTGCGATTGTGCAACACAACGCCGTTCAAAAACACCGTCAAGTACGCGGGGGATGCCAACGCATCGCCATTGTATTGCGGGGCTTCAAAAACGATGTCGTAAATCTGCCACTCGCCCGGCGGTCGGGTCGCATTCACCAGCGGCGGAAACTGGCCGTAAATCGCGCCTGTCGTGCCATCGGCGTACGTCGGATTGTCGTAGCCGTCCAGCACCTGCACTTCGTACTTGCCCATCAAAAACACGCCGCTGTTGCCGCGGCCCTGACTGCTGCCGCGCACTTCTGCCGGGCAAGCAAATTCCAAGTGCAACTGCACGCTGCCAAATTCATCTTTGGTCTGGATATTCCCGGTTCGGGGATTCACTTCCACGTACCCATTTTCCACCGTCCATGTGGGCGCGCCCCCATCTCGGCTCTGCCACAGGGACAAGTCCGTGCCGTCGAACAGGCGCACGGCATCAGCGGGCGCGTCTCCCGCGCTGGCCCCTGGCGTGACCACGCGGGGTGCAGGGCGATTTTTGTCGTGAACGCGCCACGGTTGATCGGGCAGCATCGGCGTGTCGTCATACCCCACCGGCGTGTGCTTCTCGTTTGCCATTTCCTTTCCTTTCTCGGATGGTGAACACGTTATCGCGGGGATAGGATACAAAAATACAGGGCGATGTCAAGCGGGATCGCCATCACCCGCACGGTAATAAATATGACGGACATCCCACCCAAACGCGGATACATCGACCCAGGCGTTGCTGACCGACCGCTCATGGGCCGCGATCTCCACGCCTTCGCGCTCGAGCAATGCCCGCTGACCATTCACATGCGAAATCAGACAGCCCCTCGAGTCCAGAATGCGATGCAGGGGATAGCCCCGTGCGCGTTTCATGTAGGTCGGCAACACGCGGTAATACGAACGCCCCACCCCCAAAACGTCTAAAATCTGCTTATACGTGATCACCTTGCCAAAGGGAATCTGTTTTACCACCCACAAAAACCGATCAAACGGGCGGTCGGGCACGGGATCGAAACGCACGGGCAGAAGCTCGACCAGGTCGCCTGTGCGAACCGCGCCGCCGATCAATACCACAGCCAAAAACCCGCGCTGATTTTCCAATGATGCAATCGGTTCTATCCCCAGTGTGCCGATGTATTTGCAGACTTCGCAGTGATAGGTCAGCCGCACCGCAGCGGACGCCCCGAGTTGCAGGACCGAACCGGATGGCAGGTCGTCCAATGGCAACCCAGCAACGACGATATTCTCGCGCAGATCGCCGGGTTGCAATGTGAATTTGTGCAGGGTCTCCAGCGAGGTCAAAAGCACCTGCCGAGGGCCGACGCGGCCTGCATTTACGTCGCCTTCAATGCCAAACCGAGCGCGCAAGGTGAGGGTTTCGTCGAGCGGCTTGGACAAGGGCGATGCCTTTTCCAATTTGAGAAACAGAGACGCGACGCGGCCCTGTGCGTGTGGTTGTGGTTTTTTCATTTGGGGATCAGTGGTCAGTGGTCAGTAGGTTCTGTTGACATTTAGGAGCAAAGCAACTGGCTTGAGCGGTTTATCGAGAAAATCAAGCCCTTTCGCAGAATATTCTCTCGGTTTGAGAAATTCGGACAGTCGCGCCTTATCGGGACCTACCCCCCTAACCCCCCTTCCTGTGAGGAAGGGGGGAACTGTGAGCGGTTTTGCGAGGGGATTGATAAGGGATTTTTAATCGCTTTATGCCCTCACGCAACTCCATCAGAGCAACTAGAGCTAGAAGCCATCAAAGGTGCTTTACTCCCCTTTCCTCGTAGGAAAGGGGCCGGGGGATAGGTCCCATAGCTATAAGCCATCAAAGGACCAAACGCCTTAAATGAGCAAGAAGCAACAGATTTGCTACTCTGTGCGTAACGTGAAAAAAATGAAATGTCAACACAACCTAGTCAGTAGTCAGTAGTCAGTAGTCAGTCCCCGCACAACCCCAAAACCCGACGCACTTCGCAGATGAATGAGCCTGAGCGATAGCCCGTTCCATCGATTCGTTTACGCCATCTCGCCGGCTGTTTCCAGTTTTTTGAACAGATCTGCGAAAATGGCGTTGCGGTTGAGTTGGACGGCAACGCGCATCATAAGCCGGCTGGGGTCGTGGCTCCACGTCAGTTGATCCGTGAGGATGGGGCTGTGTACCACGCGGGTCGTGACCCAGGTTGGATTGACGAGGTACGCGGTTGCCGAAATGTCCCAAATCTCTTTTGCCCATGCATAGTGATCTTCGTGGTAGCCCCGAACGGTTTCCGTGAGAAAATCGCCGATGGCACTTTTGCCCGCCACATGGGTTTCGAGTTCGGGCATTGTGGTGAGGAGGTGAGACGCGACATTGCGACAGGGAATTTGGACAAAGGGCACGCCGCTGTCGAAAATGATGCGCGCGGCGAACACGTCTTGTTGCAGGTTAAATTCTCGGGTGTTCGCCCAGTGGTGTTCGTGGCCGCCAAGCCAGACGACGACGATGCGTTTGATGATTTCGGGTTCGAGGAGGATGGCGGATGCCACGTTGGTTATCGCGCCGATAGCCGCGACGTAGAGCGGATCGGGCGATGACAGTGCTCTGGCGATGAGGTCGCGCACCGCGTCGCTGTCTTGCGGCGTGTGCGGTGTTTCGAGATAGCCCGTCGAGCCGCGAAATACCAGATTGTCGTTGGGAAGTTGCAAGCGGTCGAGCAATCGGATGATTTCCTCATAGCTCCGCTCCATGCCATCTCTTGGCCCATTGGAGCGGCGGTTGTGAAAAGGCGCGGCGTACAGGGCCTCGATCTCGATTTGATCGGGCGATAAGAGCGCGTGTGCAATCGCGAATTGATCATCCACTTCGTTGTACGCATCCGTATCGAGCACCACCCGCACCTTGCCAGATGGCGGCGTCAATCTGTCGAGGCGTCGCGCCTCTGTCAATGTGGGAAATATCATGGGTATCTCTCCTTTGTCTGGATCGCGGATTAACCCGTCCGCTCACGCTTTTCGCAACCCCGTCATCGGGCGGGCACATTGACGAAAGATATGGCATAGTGAACCGAGAGGCAAAGGTCAAAGTCCTTTCCCATTCCCTCGGCCCCAAGCGGTCAGCAGTGGGGATGGGCGAGGGCTGACCGTTATTTTGGGTTCGCCATCCACGCGGCCGCGACCCGGGCCAATTCTTCCATCACGGGTTCATCGGTGTTTCGCCGTTTCAGCACCTTGAACCCGTGGTCCGCGGTGTCCACCACATGGAGGGTGGCGCGTTTGAGGTTTTTCACCACGGGCGACAGCAGGTTTAAGTCCGCCATCCTGTCGCGCTGTCCGGACAAAAACAGCATGGGCGCGGCGACCTCCTTCAAATGCTCGGCGCGTGCGGTGTCTGGCTTGCTCGCGTACAGCGGAAACGCGAAAAACACAATGCCCTTCAGCCCGTCTATAGGGTCTTCAGCAGAGGCCATAGAGATCATCCTGCCGCTCATCGAATGCCCACCTGCAAAGACCGGCAAGCCGCGCGCCTGTTTCATCGCGGTTTCGATAGCCACGCGCACGGTTGCCAACCGCACCTTTTCGCCATCCATGCCACCGCCGCCTTTTTCGGAATAGGGATAGTTGAAGCGAAAGGTCGCAATGCCCACGTCGTTCAACGCATCGCTCAAGTCCTGCATGAATTGATGGCGCATATTCGTGCCCGACCCATGTCCCAAGACCAACACAGCCTTCGCGCCATGTGGTCGCGCGTACAAAGCCGACACCTCGCCTTTTTCTAACGTGGCGATGAATTTCAATGCCTTCGGTTTAACAGCCATTTACGCCTCCTTTGACGCAACCGCGCACATTGAACCCGTTAGCTAAATACTGATTTCACCAAGTGCTCTGTCTTCGATGACCTGCTTAAACGCCTCTGGATCGTCCAATCGCTTCCTGACGTCGAGAATTTCGATGCCAGCGAGGCGATCTGCCCCATCGTAATCGAGCGCGATCCCGTCCTGAAGGTGCTTTGTTGTAACAGTTGTTTCCTTAAAACAAATGTATAAAGCATCCACCTCGCGATCATGAGATATTTGCATCGTTGTCTCCCCAAAAAAGTAGGTATATACGGTTACGACCACTCGTGCGGTAGCAATTCAAATTGGCATAACGAGGCTCACGCTTCGGCTTTGGAGTCATCGAGAGGATGTAGATCAATCGGGGTGAGAATCCCGTAGAAACCGTATTTGATGCCCGCGGGATCGCCTCGCCCCGGTGGGAAGTACTCGTTTAGAAGTGCCAATAACCTACGCCCAAACTCGGTTGCCTGTTCTTCAGATAGTCGGGCGCGGTTGTGATTGACTGACAGTTGGAATGTCGAGCCGTATAAGCCCTCGGTAGCCTCGCGGAATGCTTGATTGAATTGGCTGACAACATGAGTTGGTATGGCTTCGGCAATTGGGTTCTTCGCCGAAATGACTTCCCGAACGCGAATTTTACCCGCCGCTGGCAAACAACGCCATTCGCGGGGGGCGATTTTATCCGTCTCCAAATGTACGACACCCGTTTGCGCTAGCTGTCTCAAATGGTACAGCACCCGCGCATCGGTAATGTCCAAGGTCTGCGAAATTTCCGCAACGGACTTCCCGGTTCCGAGGATTTCGAGGATATGCTGACGAAGTGGGTCGGCGAGTATGTTCGCACGATCATCGTCGATGACGATTACCGCGTCCTTTGCGGCGTTGGCTGGGAAGGTCCATTCGCGATAGTTATCCATTGTAATT
This sequence comes from Candidatus Latescibacterota bacterium, assembly GCA_965204745.1. Classification (GTDB taxonomy): domain Bacteria; phylum Latescibacterota; class UBA2968; order UBA2968; family UBA2968; genus VXRD01. Next base: position 3,543,833 of record OZ242010.1, on the reverse strand, counting down.
CTCCAACCGCATCATTGAATTATCGGGACAGACGCGGGGGTTGTCCCTTTGTTATCAGGGTTTGCCACTTATTTGAAGAAAGGGGCAAAAAGCACAAGTTAGCTGAAACTTGCATCCATTGCCAGAAGAAAGTATAGTAGATGGCAAAATCTCGAAAGCCCATTGCGGACAATATCGCGAAAGGACATACACATGCAACCCAATATCATTTTGATCAACTGCGACGACCTCGGCTATGGGGACCTCGGCTGTTATGGGTCGCGCATCAACAAAACGCCGGCACTCGACAAAATGGCCGAAGAAGGCATGAGATTCACCGACTTTTACATGGCGTCTCCGGTGTGTTCGCCTTCGCGCGGGGCCATGCTCACCGGTTGCTATCCCTCGCGCATTGGCTTTGGCGCGTTCGATGGGCGCTGGGTGCTCTTTCCCGGTCAGGGCATCGGACTCAATCCCAGGGAAATCACCATCGCCAAACTCCTCAAAACCCAGGGATACGCCACCAAAATTGTCGGCAAATGGCACTGCGGCGATCAACGAGCATTTCTGCCCACGCGCCACGGATTCGACAGCTATTACGGCATTCCGTACAGCAATGACATGGGCCGGCAAAAAGAAGGCGATAAATACCCACCGTTGCCCTTGTTGCGAGATGAAGATGTCATTCAGGCGCAACCCGACCAGCGCGGGATCACCGAACGCTACGTGGAAGAATGCGTGCGGTTCATGCGCGACAACGAGGACCAACCCTTCTTTTTGTACCTCGCGCACATGCACGTCCACCTGCCGCATTATCCCCCCGAGGCGTTTGTCCGCGAATCCGAAAACGGGGTGTACGGCGCGGCGGTGGCCTGCATCGACTGGGCAGCCGCGGTCATTTTTCACGAACTCAAAGCGCTGGGGCTCGACGACGATACCCTCGTCATTTTTACCAGCGATAACGGTTCGCGCGCCCGAGACGAAGGCGGTAGCAACAGCCCGTTGCGCGCCACCAAAGGCACGACTTGGGAAGGGGGTCAGCGCGTCCCGTGCCTCATGCGCTGGCCCGGCAAAATCCCCGCGGGCGAAGTGTGTGGGGAACTCGCGTTGTCTCTGGACTTCTATCCCACGCTCGCGGCCCTCGCTGGCGCAGATGTGCCCGCGGATCGCATCATCGACGGCAACGACATTCGCGCGCTCATGGTCGCGGAAGCCGGCGCGAAATCGCAACACGAAGCCTTTTTTTATTACAAACGCAACAGCATCGAAGCCGTGCGCAGCGGCAGATGGAAACTCCACATCCGCAAAGACGATCTGGAAATCCGGGCACTCTACGACCTCGAAGCGGACATCGGGGAAACCCGCGACATCAGCGACCAACACCCGGACATCGTGCGGGACCTCATGGCGAAAATTGACGCTTGTCGCAAGGACATCGGCGACGAAGCCGCGGGCGTCACAGGCGAAAACATCCGCCCCGCCGGGCGCGTCGAAAATCCCGAGACCCTCACCCATCTCTCCCATGACCACCCCTATATGATCGCGATTTACGACCTCAAAGAACGCGGTTAATTTTTCAGGAGGTGCTATGGCCCTCACAGCCCCACAGATCGCCGAGTTCAAAACAGCGGGCTATGTCGTCGTCCGCAATCTGATCGCGCCATCCGTATTGCACAACTGGCGTGCCCAAATTCGCGCCAAATTCGGCGACCTGTCCGATGCACAAAAAGCCGTTGGATCGCGACCACAACACCGCGCAGACATCGCCATCCTCAGAGGCTTTCGCTTTTCGCCGAGAGAAACGCAACTCGTCCAACAGCTCAAAGTCAAAGCCATTGTCGATCAAGTGGGCGGTGGGCAATTTTGTGGCGAAGACGGCAACCTGCGCTTGCTTTGGCCCGAACCGCACCGCGAATGGCGCTTGCCTGACCGAGGGCATATTGACGGGTACCTCGGCAAGCGGCGAACCATGCCATTTCTCCTCGGCTTGGCGACCTATCTTTACGACGTAGAAGCGCGCGGCGGTGGCACGGTCTTTTGGCCGGGCAACCACCTCGCATCGTGGAAATTTCTCCGCAAACACCCCGATCACCTCGACCGCAGCTTTAAGCAACACCCCGAATATCTCGCCATGATCGAAGATATTCAACCCGTTGAAGTGCCCGCCAAAGCAGGCGACGTCATTTTCTGGCACTGCAACATCCTGCACGAAACCTCGCACAATATTAGCAACCACATCCGCTATGGCCTTTTCGCCCGTCTGCCCCACAAAGACCAAGACGTGTTTCGGGACGAAATTCCCGACGACTTGTGGAAACGCTGGCGAATTTGACCCCCTCACAAAGGAGATTGAGCATGGGAAATGTGACGATCTACCACAACCCCAACTGAAGCAAATCCAATGGCGCGATAGATATTTTGCGCGCCCGCAACGTCGAGTTCGACGTGGTTGAATACCTGAAAACGCCGTTGACCGAAGCGATGTTGAGAAACTTTCTCGCGCTTCTTTCCTGCGAACCCAAGGATTTGATTCATCCCAGTTCATTTGAAGAGTTGGGGCGCGATATCGACGATTACAATACGCCCGATGCACTCGTCAATTTGCTTTTGGAACACCCGGAAGTGATGAATCGCCCGGTGTGTATCCGCGGAACCCGCGCCGTGATCGCCCGCCCGGCAGAAGCCGTGGACGACATCCTCGATTGAAGAACAGCCGCCGAGACCTGAACCTCGGCGGCTGTTTTTTTTTCTGTGAACGGCTCGTCTCCGCGCTCACAGGCGTTTGATGCAAAAGTCCGAAAAGCGTATCCAGTGGTCGCCTTCTTCCGGGCCATTGTAGCATTGGATGCTGACTTGATCGTCGCCCGGTGGCGGGAGTTCGCCTTGGGCCGCGGTTTGGAATGTGGGTTCGCCGTCGGCGCGATACTGCGCTTCCCAAGTGCTGACCGTGACGACGAGGCGCAGGCGGACGCTTTGGGTCCGCATGGCTCGTTTCCCGGGAATGATGTACAAGTCGCCGTCGATGAGTTCTTTGACCGCTTTGAACACGGGTTCGCCATCGTGATACCACGTAATGCCCGCCTGTTCGTATTGCTGCGTGGGATGGGTGTGGTTGGTGATGGTGACTTCGATGGCATGCACGCCTTCGCTGCGGTCTGGCGCGGGTCTGAGCAAGGCGTTTTGCACGGTGTCTTTGACGCCCGGGCGCACGCAAATTTCCAGACCGCCATTCTGCACGCGCCAATCATCGGGTCGCTCGCGCAACCACGACCAACCGATGTCGAGCGTGCCGTCAAAAGTGTCTCGAAAGATGATTTGTTCCGTGCCCATAAGGTCTCCTATTTCGGGTTGTCGGGTTGATTATACTAGGTCGTGTTAGCAAATGTGTTGCTTGCTCATTTGATGGCTTCTCGCTCTGGTTGCTCTGATGGCGTGGCGCGAGGGGACCTATCCCCCCGGCCCCCGTTATTCGCTTCGCTCATTGTAGGCTACGCCTGTGCCTGCGAGGAAAGGGGGAGCACATGGCTTTTTGAAGGTTTGTTTTCTTGGCTGTTTTGATGGCTTTGGGCGAATGGATCACGCCATGAACCCCAAAAACCTCTCGCGCAAATCCCTCGCAAGACCGATCCTCGTTCCCCCCTTCCTCGCAGGAAGGGGGGCTAGGGGGGTAGGTCCCGATCTCGTTGTGATGCCTTCTTTGAACTGCGGAACGGCAGTGAATACGATGAGCGTGGTCGCAAAAGCGAGAATGCTGAAGGAGCGACTGTCCGAGTTTTTCAAGGAGCACGATTATGATGTTTGACTATCTCAATGCCGCACGGCGCATCGGCCTCACAGATGTGCAACTGGATCAACTATGCAATCGAATGAGGTCTGAGTTTCCCAACGATGACATGATGTTTGAATTGCATGTTTTGAGAGCGATCATGGCCGTTGAATCTGGTCGGGTGACACGCGATCAGATTCTGGCAGAATTAGAAGTACAACCTCCAGGGGCGTGAACCATTACGGGTTTTGCGAAAGGGCGGGGATGCGCGATTCAAAGAAGTCGGCGGCGAGCATGATTTGATCCCGTTGGCGCACGATGAGACCTTTGACGCGCGGGAGATATTCGTCTGTCCATCGCGGGTCGCGGCGCACGGCTTGTCGCGCATGGTCAAAGTGGGTGTAATCGCGATAGGCCCAAATGTGAATGACGCGATTCAATTTGCCGATGTCGGTGTAATACCAGCCGGCGAGTTTGATGCCGTGTTCTTCGCGCAATGGCAGGGCCACCTCGCGCACCGCATCCATGTAGGCTTGCAAGGCGCCGGGGTTCAGGTCGTAGGTTCGCATGTCGTAAATCATCGAAATCCTCCAAAAAGAAGGCCGCGAATGATCGATTGGCGGCCTTTTTGCAATGTGGCGTCACGCCCATTGGCGCGGGCGGTGACGGGTTGTGTGGTTGCCCCCCAGGGATTCGAACCCCGATTCTACGGTCCAGAGCCGCATGTCTTGCCATTAGACGAGGGGGCAAAAATCAGCAACGCAAAGTTTTCAGCGCCTTTTGCAAGCGGCGGATGCAGGTTTCGCGCCCGAGCACGGCCATCAATTCAAACAACCCCGGGCCGAAGCCCACGCCGCAGAGCGCGAGGCGCGTTGGGTGAATGAGTTTGGACGCGGACATGCCCAATTCGCCGGCCAGTGTGCGCGTCGCGCCTTCGATATCGCTTTCGCCGAACGCATCCAAATTTTGCAACCGCTCGATCATCATCTGAACGCGCATGGGCGTATCGGCCTTCCAGTGTTTTTTGGCGGTTTTTGCGTCGTAGGTTTCCGGGTCGCAAAAAAAATAACCGGTGTGTTTCAGGTCTTGAAGCGTGTGCAAGCGCGGTTGCAACATTTCGGCGATTCGCGTCAACGCATCGCGCTGATCGTGCGCCTCGGCTTCTGTCAGCCATCCCTCGGCGATCCAGATCGGTATGGCGTCGTCCAAGATCTCATCCACCGGGCGGAGACGCATGTGTTCGCCATTGAGCCAGATCAATTTCTTTTCGTCAAAAACCGCGTCTCGTTTGAGCAATCCGTCAGCCGAAAACGCCGCGATCAATTCCTCTCGCGCAAACACTTCGCGCGCATCGCCGGGCGACCACCCCAACAGCGCGAGGTAATTGAACATCGCGTCTGACAAAATCCCCCGCGTGCGGTATTCCGCGATGGTGGTGGCGCCGTGGCGTTTTGACAACTTGTTGCCATCCGGGCCTAAAATCAGGGTTGAATGCCCGTAGTCGGGCACCGCCCATGATAGTGCCCGAAACAGCATGATTTGCTTGGGCGTATTCGACAGGTGATCCGCAGAGCGCAACACCATGTTGACGCCCATGTCGCGATCATCGACCACCACCGCGAGATTGTAGACCGGGGACCCATCGGGCCGGAGCAGCACGAAATCTTCGATCTCGGCATTGCGCCAACGCTGTACCCCGCGGATGCGATCATGCCACGCGGTTTCGCCTGCTGGCACCTTAAACCGCACGACTTTTGGACGCCCCTCGGCTTCGTAAGCCGCCCGCTGTTCCGGGGTCAAATCCCGGTTGTAGCGCACGCGCCGCTTCTCGGCTTGGGCCTGCTTTTGCATGGCGGCGAGTTCTTCGGGCGTTTCGTACCCGTAATACGCATGGCCGGTGGCGAGCAGACGCTCTGCGGCGCGTTTGTGCGCTTGTGCGCGATGCGATTGAAAGACTGGCTCGCCGTCAAACTCGACGCCGAGCCAGTTCAAACCGTCCAAAATCGTTTGAAGCGACGATTCCGTATATCGGTCGCGATCCGTATCTTCAACGCGCAACGACAATTTTGCGTTGTGGTGTTTCGCGTAGAGATAGTTGAAAATCGCCGTTCGCGCATTGCCCACATGAAATCCACCTGTGGGGGATGGCGCGAATCGCAGGATGGTGTCAGACATCAAAAACACGTCCCCAAATATTATTGGCGGAGAGGGAGGGATTCGAACCCTCGGTAGAGGTTATTCCCCTACAACAGATTAGCAATCTGCCCTGTTCGGCCACTCCAGCACCTCTCCGCTATCGACAAGTTGAAGCAATCGGCAATCGCCTTTTGGCGGTGGGGGTGGGATTCGAACCCACGGACCCGCGAAGGCCAACGGTTTTCAAGACCGCCCGATTCAACCGCTCTCGCACCCCACCGCATCGCCCAAAAGTATAGACAAGTGCCCTATCTGTGTCAAGGGGTTTGTGGCACTTCAGCGCATCACAATGGTTTTGGACATTTTTTTGATTGCCACAAAAGGCACAAAAGGCACAAAAGGCACGAGCGGGGTACAACTAGCGGTAGCCAGTTCAAAGGCACGAGCGGGGTACAACTGGCAGTAGCTAGTTCAAAGGCACAGAAGGCACGAGCGGGGTACAACTGGCGGTAGCCAGTTCAAAGGCAAATCGCCCGCATCTATTTTGTGTCTCTTTTGTGACATTTTTATTTTTTTCAAAAAGGGTTTGCTTTGCCCGTGCCGTTCCCGTATTTTTATATCGTTAGATATTCCGAAAACGCCCATTGACCTCGCGCCCCAAATGGTATGATCGCACTTCTCACCGGCTCCCAGATGGCTTCTATCGACCGCCGAGTAATTGACAACGGCGCGTCGAGTATCGATCTCATGGAAGCCGCAGGACAAGGCGCGGCCCAAGTCGTCGAAGACCTGTTGGGCGGGTTTCAAAATCGCCATCTCGTCGTGCTGTGTGGCAAGGGCAACAACGGAGGCGACGGGCTTGTCATTGCGCGGTATGCGGCCCAACGCGGCGCAGTCGTTCAGGTGTTTTTGGCGACCTCGGCAAGCGAAATTACGGGCGATGCCAAACTCAATCTCGACCGCTTGCCCGCGAATATCGCGCAGTCGGTTGACCGCATCGCAACAGTGCAAGGCGCGCTGGCACGGGCCGATGCCGCGGTGGACGCGCTTTTGGGCACGGGCACTCGCGGCGCAGCGCGGGGTGTTTATGCGGATCTCATCAACGCGCTCGACCGCGCAACCTGTCCCATCGTCGCGGTGGATGTGCCTTCGGGACTCAACGCGGATACGGGCGGCATTGACGGTCCTTGCGCGGTTGCAACCCGCACGGTTACATTTGCCTGGCCGCGCATTGGACATTTCTTTTTTTCCGGTCGCGCCCATTGCGGTCAGTTGCACTTGATCGACATCGGCATACCGGCTTCGGCCCTTAAACCCGAGCGCGTCAGCACATTTTTGATAGACAATCGCTACTGCGCGAGGTGGCTCCCGCAACGAGCGGGCGACGCCCACAAAGGCGATTGCGGCAGGGTATATATTCTGGCCGGATCCGTCGGGCTTACGGGCGCGGGCGCGCTCTCGGCGCGCGCAGCACTCAAAGGGGGCGCGGGCTTGGTCACGATAGGCACGCCCCAAAGCCTCAACGACATTCTCGAAATCAAAGTCACCGAGGCCATGACCCATCCGCTTCCAGAAGTCAAACGGCAGCGGTGCTTGTGCCTTCGCGCCCGCGGCGAGATTCAACGCCGTTTCCGAGATGCCGATAGCGTGGCGATTGGCCCGGGCCTGGGCACGCACCGGGAAACCGTTGAACTCATCCGCCGCTTGGTGCGCGACTTGGTTTGTCCCGCGGTCATCGATGCGGACGCGCTCAATGCTCTGGCCGGGGACATCGACGCCATTCGCGCCTGCGAAGTGCCCGTGGTGCTCACCCCGCATTTGGGCGAGTTTGCACGCTTGACCCAGCGTAGCATCGCCGAGATTCGCCGCAATCCCATTGCCATCGCCGCTGATTTTGCCGTGCAGGTGCGGGCGACCATCGTGCTCAAGGGCGCGCCGACCCTTGTCGCAACCCCAACGGGCGAAACGCACATCAACCCGACGGGCAACCCGGGCATGGCGACCGGCGGCACAGGGGACGTGCTCACGGGTCTCGTGGTCGCGCTTATCGGGCAGGGGCTCGACGGTTCAACAGCCGCTTGCACAGCGGTATATCTTCACGGCTTGGCCGGCGACATCGCTGTGGAAAAGACCGGGGAGATGAGCTTGATTGCCAGCGACATCATCGACCACTTCCCCGCTGCCACACAGCGCGTTCTCAACCATCCCAATCACCATCTCGATTTCACCGTTCACCCCAACCCCCTCATGTGATGCGAACCAACGAATTGATCGAAGAAGCCATTGAAGAATCCTATCTTCTCGGCCTGAGCGACGATGAGATTTTGGAAAACCTCGACCGGTTTATCGACACTTGTATCGGGGTGATCCAAACGCATGTCCACGACAGAAAAAGCATGAAATTGCTGGCGGAAAAACTCGCCCATGCGCGGTTGATCAGCCTCATCGAGAGCCGCGATGGCGATAGTCCGTTGGAGACCGAGCCTCTGCTTCCCGGAGAGGAGCCCTTGGGCAATCCCCTTGCCGAGCGGGCCGCACGCAGCAAGCGCGTGATCCTGGGAGCTATCGCCGAGTGCGACCCCAGTTTGGTTGCGCGCATTGAGCGAGCGCGGTTTCCCGATTCGCCGATCCATCCCCCCATACCCGCGCCTTTTTACACGCGCATTCCCGTGAAATTCCTGTACAATCTCATCAAAGTCGGCTTTTACGTGTCTTTAGTCGCCGCCCTTTTGTCGATCTACTATTTGCTGTTTAAGTGACGGAAACACCCCTTCAGCACCTTGCTACCCGTTCCGATCTGGACGCCTGCGTTGGCTATGCCTGTGCTTGCGCGTGCGCCGGAGTGACGATAGGCGAATGTCTATCATCTTTGAACGGGCTATCGCCAGTTGTACCCCTTTTGTGCCTTTGAACGGGCTGTCGCCAGTTGTACCCCTTTTGTGCCTTTTGTGCCTTTTGTGGCTAAAATCCTCTTACCTCTAAAAACATGCCCAAACGAAACGATCTCCACAAAATCATGCTCATCGGCTCTGGCCCCATTGTGATTGGGCAAGCCTGTGAATTTGACTATTCGGGCACGCAAGCGTGCAAGGCCCTCAAAGAAGAGGGGTACGAAGTCGTGTTGGTCAACAGCAACCCGGCCACCATCATGACCGATCCCGAGATGGCGGATCAAACGTATATCGAACCCGTTACCCCCGAGGTGTGCGCGGCGATCATAGCAAAAGAACGCCCGGACGCGCTTCTCCCCACGCTGGGCGGGCAAACGGGCCTCAACACGGCGATGGCATTGCACGAGCGGGGCACACTCGAAAAATTCGGCGTGGAGATGATCGGCGCGAAACCGCACGCCATTGAAAAAGCGGAAAACCGCGAAGCCTTTCAAAAGGCGATGGGCAAAATTGGCTTGGACTTTCCCAAAGGCCGATTTGCGTACACCCTCAAAGAGGCGCTTGACATCGCGTCCGACATCGGCTTTCCGGCCATTATCCGGCCGTCCTACACCTTGGGGGGCACGGGCGCGGGCACGGCTTACAATGTCGAAGAGTTCAGGGATGCCGCGGCGCACGGACTCGCCTTGTCGCCCACGAGCGAGATTCTCGTGGAGGAATCGATCATCGGCTGGAAGGAATTTGAACTCGAGGTCATGCGCGATCAAAACGACAATGTCGTCATCATCTGCTCGATTGAAAACTTCGATCCGATGGGCGTTCACACCGGCGATTCCATCACCGTTGCGCCGGTGCAAACGCTTAGCGACAAAGAGTATCAGGCCATGCGCGACGAGGCTATCGCCTGCATTCGGGAGATCGGCGTGGAGACCGGCGGGTCTAACATCCAGTTCGCGGTCGATCCCACTACGGGGCGGCGCGTGGTCATCGAGATGAATCCGCGCGTGTCCCGCAGTTCGGCCTTGGCGTCGAAAGCCACGGGTTTTCCCATTGCCAAGATCGCGGCCAAGCTGGCGATTGGCTACACCCTCGACGAAATTCAAAACGACATCACGCGGGAAACGCCAGCGTCGTTTGAACCCACTATCGACTATTGCGTGGTCAAAATCCCGCGCTGGACCTTTGAAAAATTTCCCCAAACCGCGGACTCGCTGGGCACGCAGATGAAATCCGTGGGCGAAACCATGGCCATTGGGCGCACATTTGTGGAAGCCCTGCAAAAAGGGTTGCGCTCTCTCGAAATCGGGCGTGCGGGTTTTGGCGCGGATGGCAAGGACATTCCCCCGGACAGGCTCTCGCGCGAGGCCCTAGAGCGCGGCTTGCGCGAACCCAACTCGCAGCGGTTGGCCTATCTCAAAGCGGCTTATGACGCGGGCCTGTCCGTGCGGGAAATTTTTGACGCGACTCAAATCGACCCTTGGTTTCTCGACAACATGCGGCGAATCGTGGAAGTGGAAAGAGAACTCGCCGCCCTGATGGACGCCCCATGACCCAACAGCACACCCTCGACGACTTGCGGGCGCGCATCTCGCGTGCGGACCTGCTCAAAGCCAAACGCCACGGGTTTTCGGACGCGCAACTCGCGCATTTGTGGCGCGCAGATGCGTGGACCGTGCGCGCTTTGCGAAAAGAACTCGGGGTCAGGCCGGTTTTCAAAACCGTGGATACGTGCGCGGCGGAGTTTGAAGCGTACACGCCTTATCACTATTCCACGTACGAGGCCGAAACCGAGGCCACGCGCTCCAATCGCAAAAAGATCATGATTTTGGGCGGCGGCCCCAATCGCATCGGGCAGGGTATCGAGTTCGACTATTGTTGTTGCCACGCGGCGTATGCCCTCAAAGAAGACGGGTTTGAAACGATTATGGTCAATTCCAATCCGGAGACCGTGTCCACGGATTACGACACGTCGGACAAACTCTATTTTGAACCCCTTACCGCCGAGGACGTCCTCGGCATTGCGGATGTGGAACAGCCGGATGGGGTCATCGTGCAGTTCGGCGGGCAGACGCCCCTCAATCTCGCGCGCGACCTCGAGCGCGGCGGGCTGAAGATCGCAGGCACATCGCCGGACGCCATCGACCTCGCCGAAGACCGCAAACGCTTTGGCGCGCTCATCAAAACATTGGGCATCCGCCAACCGGAGAACGGCACGGCTGTGACCACCGATGAGGCCATCGCCATAGCCGAGCGCATCGGCTATCCCATTTTGGTGCGGCCGTCTTATGTGCTCGGCGGGCGCGCGATGGCGATTGTGTACGACCGCGCGGCCCTCATCGCCTATATGCACAATGCCATCGAAGCATCGCCCGAACACCCGGTACTCATCGACCGGTTTTTGGAAGACGCGCACGAATTTGACGTGGATGCGGTGGCGGACCCCACTGCGGTCGTCATCGGCGGCATGATGCAGCACATCGAAAGCGCGGGCATTCACTCGGGCGATAGCGCGTGCGTGTTGCCGCCGTATCGACTCGCCGATGCCAACCGCGAAGTATTGAGACGCCACACGCATGCCTTGGCCCGCACGCTCAATGTGGTCGGCCTGATGAATATTCAATTCGCCATTCAAGACGGCGAGGTTTTTATCATCGAAGTCAATCCGCGCGCGTCGCGCACCGTGCCCTTTGTCAGCAAGGCCATTGGCGTGCCCTTAGCCAAAGTCGCGGCCCGCGCTATGGTCGGGCGCACGCTCGCAGACCAGGGCTTTACCCGCGAAGTGCCCATCCAGCACATTGCCGTGAAAGAAGCGGTTTTGCCCTTCAACAAATTTCCCGGGGTGGACACCGTGCTCGGCCCGGAGATGAAATCGACCGGCGAGGTCATGGGCATCGACACGGACTTTGGCCTCAGTTTTCAAAAGGCGCAACTCGGCGCGGGCGTGTGCTTGCCCCAAGCGGGCACTGTGTTTTTGAGCGTCAATGACCGCGACAAAGAAGCCCTCGTACCCATTGCCCAGCACCTGTCCGAGCTGGACTTCCGCCTTGTCGCCACCCGGGGGACGCACGCTTTCCTCAACAACCGCGGCATTGCCTGCGACTTGATCCTCAAAATCCAGGAGGGCCGGCCGAATATTCTCGACGCGATCAAAAACGGCGAAATTTCCCTGATGATCAACACGCCCGCAGGCGAACAATCGCAGGCCGCGGACCCGGAAATTCGCAGGGCCGCGGTGCAATACGGCTTGCCCTATACGACCACCCTCTCCGGCGCGGACGCGGCTGTTGCCGGCATCCAATCCCTAAAGAACAACAGCACCATTCGCATTCGCTCACTCCAAGACTTTCATCACAGCACACGCCAATAAGCAAAACCGCGAAGCGGGGTACAACTACGTAGCAGTTCATTAAAGGGCGTAGGGTTTTTGGGGGGATGAGCGGGGACTGATCCCTGATGCGAATTAAGCGTTGAATCCATCGCGTGCTTGTCCGTTTATTGGGACCTACCCCCCTAACCCCCCTTCCTGCGAGGAAGGGGGGAACTGTGAGCGGTTTTGCGAGGGGATTGATGAGGGATTTTAATCGCTTTATGCCCTCGCGCCACGCCATCAGAGCAACCCAGAGCGAGAAGCCATCAAAGGAGCTTTACTCCCCTTTCCTCGTAGGAAAGGGGCCGGGGGATAGGTCCCTTCTCGCAACGCCATCAGAGCAACTAAAGATATAAGCCATCAAAGGACCAAACGCCTTAAATGAGCAAGCAACACATTTGCTAAGCTGTGCGTAACTGTAAAAAAAATGAAATGTCAACACAACCTAATCGCCTTTGAACTAGCTGTCGCCAGTTGTACCCCGCTCGTGGCTAAAATCCCATCTCACCTTTTCCCACTGACAACTGTATTCCCATGTCTCGTCTTCTCTACATCGCATCGCTTTGCTTCTTTTGTCTGGCGTCTTGTAAGAGCGTGTATTACAACACGTTTTACAATGCCAGACAAAAGTACCTGATCGCCGAACAAAAGCGCGTGGAGTCCGAAACGCCCGGCAGTCGCATCACGCCTGCGACCTATCGCGCGCTTTACCAACGGGCCATTGTCAAAGCGTCTATCGTGCTCACATACCATCCCAAGAGCAAGTGGTTCGACGACTGTTTGTTGCTCATTGGCAAAGCGTCTTATTGGCGCGAGGACTACGCCGAGGCTTTGACCAAGTTTCAAGAATTGCAAAAGAATTTTCCGCAAAGCGAACTGATCCCCGAGTCGCGCTATTGGCAAGGTCTCTCCCTGTGGGCCGTGAACCGCATCCCAGACGCTCGGGGCGCGTTTTCCCTGTTTGACCCAAAAGCCGATGCCGAGTTGTACGGCTTGGCAAATCTGGCCTTGGCGGAAATGGAGTCGGCCCAAGACAACCGGGAAGACGCCATCAAGTCCTATCACGCCTTGCTCAACACGCTCGGCAAAAAGCACAAATTGCGCGCCAAGGCGTGGCAAGGCGTGGGCAATAATTTGCTCGAGTTGGGACGGTATGACGAGGCATTGGACGCGTACGAAAACGTGCTGAAATCCAGGCCCGATACCAAGACGGATTTTGAAACGCACGTCAAAATTGGCGAGACGCTCGAGCGGCAGGGCGAATTTGACAAGGCACTTGACGCATACCGACAAATCCTAAAAATCAAACGCCTCCGCATTTACGAAGCCGAAACCCAACTCAAACAGGCGCGGGTTTATGAACTGAAAGGCGAACTTGAAACCGCAGAGGAGATTTACAACGCGATTGCAAAAAAATATCCCCGCAGCGAATACAGCGCGGCGGCGTTTTATCGCTTGGGCCTCATCGAGCAAAAAGGGCGCAAGGACTTGGAAAAGGCCAAAGAATTGTTCGAGAAAGCCGTGCGCGAAGACCGCGGTTCAGACGCCGGGGCGCTGGCTCTGCAACGCCAAAAAGACCTCCGAGACCTCGAGCGCTATCGCAAGCAGGCCGACAGCGTTCAAGACTCCCAAAAAGTATTGGCGCCGCTTTTTAATTTGGCGGAATTGTACCTCTTTAATTTGGGCGAACCGGATTCGGCTTTGGGCATTTATCAGCGCGTTTTGGGCATGACCGACAGTTCTGATTTCGCGCCCAAAGCGCGGTATGCCATCGGCCTTATTTACGCGGATAGCCTAAAAGACGAGGCCGCGGGCCGCGAACAATTCGAGTCGCTCATCGATGAGTATCCCCACACGCCCTACGCGCTTGAGGCTCGCGCTCGCCTCGATCAAACGCGCGCTGATGACGTTCGGGCCGAAGCGCGTTTTTTGGAAGCCGAGAATCTCGTCGCCGAAGGCGCAGGCACCGAAGAGGTCATGACCATCTACCGCCAAATCGCAGACGATTATCCCCAAAGCCTCTTTGCCCCACAAGCCCTGTTTGCCCTCGCGTGGACGTATGAAAACGATCTGGATCAACTCGATCAGGCAAAGGCGATTTACGAGCAGGTGCAGGAACGCTACCCCCTCACGCAGTACGGCAAAATTGCAACCGACAAACTCGATGGCGATTTTCTCAATCCCAAACCGCCACCCGCGGATTCGACCATGGCGGATTCAAGCGCGACCGCGCTGTCGGATACGACGCTGGTGGATACGACCACCGTGTCGCCATCCGATACAATGATGGCAGACACAACCCGCGCCTTGCCATCCGATATGACCGCAACCGCGCTGTCGGATACGACGCTGGTGGATACGACCGCCGTGTCGCCATCCGATACAATGATGGCAGACACAACCCGCGCCTTGCCATCCGATATGACCGCAACCACGCTGTCGGATACGACGCTGGCGGATACGACCGCCGTGTCGCTGTCCGATACAATGATGGCGGATCCCTCTAAAAATTCGCAACGCGATACCACCGTCGCGTCACTGTCAGATACGACCGACGCAACCGTGCCGCAAATCCAACCCAAACCCGCGTTCAAACCCAATGCGATCATCGGGGGCGGCGTGATGGAGGCCACGGACGCGGATCAGGAACCCCAGTTGATCGATGAAATTGAACCCGAATATCCCGAAGCCGCGAGAGCCGAGGGGAAATCCGCTACGGTTATGTTGCGTTTGCTGGTCTCGAAGGATGGCGGCGTGAGCAAGGCCGAGGTGCTTTCGGGGCCTGAGTTATTTCACAGCGCGGCCATTGAGGTCGCAATCCAGTACAAGTTTGAACCCGGTATCCACGAAGATGTGCCCCGCGATATGTGGCATGACATATCTATCCATTTTGAACCGCCCGAGTAACCAAATTGATTTTCCGTTGATATGCTACCAGCAAGAGATCCCCCCTTGACGTTCCGCAGTCATTCAGGAAACCATTGCAACAAGTGCCATCGCAAAACCCCATCCGATCAAGCCATCACGCACAGCGCGCAAGGCCGTTTCGCAACCAATGTCCATTTTGCAACCCACCTTGCAGGCTGGCGCATATCGTTCTGTTACAAAAGCGATTTGCGCTGTGCAAGCCTCTCGGCGTTTGAGAGCGGCATTTTTTGCTTACTTTTTTTTGCTGTTGAAAAAAAGTAAGTCGCCGAAGGCATCGGAGGCAACCAACGAAGTTGTAGGACCAAACGCCTTAAATGAGCAAGCAACACATTTGCTACTGTGTGCGTAAAAAAAAATGAAATGTCAACACGACCTAGTAAGAGATCCCACTTGACGTTACTTATTCATTCAAATGCAACAAGTGCCATCGCAAAATACCCTCCGATACGCATTGGGTGGTGGAGCATTCCCAATTCGCAATTCCCATTGGTATCACGATGCCCGCAATCCCAAATTTCATCCGCGAAGTTGCCGTTGTTCAGCAAAATGAACCCATCGCGCAGGGCATTTATCTGATGCGCCTGTCTGCTCCTCGGCTCGCAACTGCCTGCGCCCCCGCGCAATTCCTGCAAATCCTGACCGATCCGGGGCTGTCTCCCTTTCTCCGCCGTCCTTTTTCCGTGTTGCGCGTGGATCGCTCTGCGGGTTGGCTCGACCTGATCTACGACGTGATCGGCCCCGGCACTGCGCGATTATCCGCTGCGCGGTGTGGCGATTTCTACGATGTGATCGGCCCGTTGGGCAATGCTTTTGATCTCCCCAATTCCAAGCGCGTTCTTTTGGTCGCAGGTGGCGTGGGGTTGGTTCCGCTCGCGTTTTTGGCGTGGGAACATCCCGACCGCTCGTCCGATATGATCTACTTGATGGGCGCGGCAAATGCCGACCGGCTACCCGATATGTCCGCGCTGTTGCCCCCTGATCTGCCCCTGCACATCGCGACGGACGACGGCAGCGCGGGGCAGCGCGGTTTGGTGACAGAGCATGTTGCCGAACACGTCATCCCAAATCACACGAGCATTCTCACCTGCGGTCCCCACCGCATGATGGCCCGCGTCTCGGAGATTGCCGCCGAGTTCAACACGCCGTGCTTTGCCTCCCTCGAAAACCACATGGCCTGCGGCTTTGGCGCGTGCGTCGGTTGCGCGGTCGAATACAAAACATACCCGTCCGAAGACCGCCGCTACCGCTGCGTCTGCCTCGAAGGCCCGGTCCTCAACGCCCATGAAATCGTTTGGTAATGGAGTTACGCTATGCGAAACAAACTTGAAGCAATAACCCTCAAGGGGTTCAAAACCATTCAAGCGTTGGAGAATTTCAAGCCTCGTCCTTTAACGGCACTCATTGGCCCCAACGGCGCAGGCAAGTCCAACTTCATCTCCTTTTTTCGCATGTTGAGTTGGGCGTTGTCAGACCCAGACCATTTTCCGCTTTACGTGGGTCAACAAGGCGGGGCTAGCACGCTTTTGCACGATGGTCCGGCCAAGACCCGCGAGATCGAAGCCGAACTGACGTTGCGAACCGAGTCCGGTGAAAATCAATACGCATTTCGGCTGTTTTTTGCAGCTAGAGACTCGTTGATTTTTGCTGACGAACGGTACCGGTTCTCGGACAAACGCTACGGTACTGTTGCGCCGTGGACGGAAACGGGTGCCGGCCACCGTGCGCCGCAACTCCTCGCAAGGGCCGCCGAGGATACGACCGCCCGCGTCATTAGGAACATCCTGCAAAAAATCGTCGTATATCAATTCCACAACACGTCGGACACCGCCCGTATCCGCGGCAAGTGGCATATAGACGACAACCGCTGGCTGAAGGAAGATGCGGCCAATATCGCGCCCGTTTTGTTCCGCTTGAGAGAAAGCGACGGCAGGTGCTACCAGCGAATTGTAGATACCATCCGCCTAATCCTGCCTTTCTTTTCGGACTTTGAACTGGATCCGCAGTACGGTAGCCTTCTTTTGAACTGGCGCGAGCGAAACAGCGATCAGGTGTTCGGCGTGTCGCAGGCGTCGGATGGCATGTTGCGGGTCATCGCCCTTGTCACCCTGCTCCTCCAACCCGAGCAAGATTTGCCGGATGTTTTGATTCTCGATGAACCAGAACTCGGGTTGCACCCCTACGCGATCAACATTGTCGGAGGGCTGATCCGCGCCGTAGCGACCAAAATACAGGTCATCGTCGCCACGCAATCCATGCCACTCGTGGATTGCTTTGAGCCAGAGGATATCGTCATTGTCGAACGCAAAGGTCGCAGTTCTGCCTTCAGACAGCTGGACGCCGAGGCTCTCGGAGAATGGCTCGAAGACTATTCGCTTTCCGAGTTGTGGGAAAAGAACGTGCTTGGAGGGCGACCCGAATACCAAATTGATTTTCTGTTGGCCTAATATGATGCGATATGCTGAGCGCAAGCGATCCCCTTGACATTCCGCAGTCATTCAGAGAAGCCCTTGCAAAAATGCCATCGCAAAAGACCATCAGCTAAAGCCATCACGCACAGCGCGCAAGTCCGTCTCGCAACCAACGTCCATCTTGCAACCCACTTTGCAGGCTGACGCCTATCGTTCTGTTACAAAAGCGATTTGCGCTGTGCAAGCCTCTCGGCGCATGAGAGTGCCCTTTTTTGCTTCTTTTTTGGGCAAGCAAAAAAGAAGTCGCCGAAGGCATCGAAGGCAACAAACGATGCTTTAGGGCCAAACGTTTTAGACAAGCAACGCATAATCTCTACGGAATGTCTGTTTCTCATTCATCTCGGATGGGAGGCAGGATACGGACAACTTAAAATCAAATTGGTATGTTGGAGGCTTTGCGGGAAACAGGTTGATATGACGACTGACAATATCGAACACCCCGATCTCTCGACAAAAATCGCCGAAGGGCTTATGCTTAGGAATCCCGTCATGATGGCGTCGGGGACTTTTGGGCACGGTGCGGAATACGCGGATCTCTTTGATGTGGGCAAAATCGGTGGCGTTGTGACCAAGACCATCACCCGTTATCCCCGAGCGGGGAATCCGCCGCCGCGTACGGCTGAAACGCCCGCGGGCATGCTCAACGCCATTGGCCTGACCAACCCGGGCATCGACGCATTTATCGCGGAAAAAATTCCCCCCTTGGCCGCGCTCAACACCGCACGCATCGTCAGCATCGCGGGCACATCGGATCGGGAATTTGCAGACATGGCCGCCCGCTTCAACGACATCGAAGGCGTGGATGGTCTCGAACTCAATATCTCATCGCCCAACATGAAAGATGGCGGCATGCTCTTTGGTTGCTCCGAGCGCGCGGCCCACAATGTCACAGGCGCGGTCAAAGCGGTCTCGCACTTGCCCATCATCGTCAAACTCACCCCCAATGTCACAGACATCGCCGGCATCGCCGCTGCGGTGGAAGAAGGCGGCGCCGACGGCATCGCCCTCATCAACACCCTGCTGGGCATGGCGATTGACATCGACGCGCGCCGCCCGATTTTGGGGAATATCACGGGCGGGTTGTCCGGCCCTGCGATCAAACCCGTCGCCCTGGCGATGGTCTGGAAGGTCGCCGCCCGGGTCTCTGTTCCGGTCATCGGCATGGGCGGCATCGCCACGGCGCGAGACGCCATCGAATTTCTCATCGCGGGCGCGTCCGCCATTCAGGTGGGCACCGCCACGTTTGTCCATCCTTTCGCAGCTTTGGAGGTTCTCAATGGCATTGCCAGTTACTGCAAGACGCATCAAATCGACCGCATCGCGGACCTCATCGGCAACATGCAAGCCCCTGCCTAAAATTTTCTTTTTCGTCTGCCTCGCCCTGTGCGTCTGCCCATGGGGTTGCAAGTCGCATCCGCGCTACCGCACCAAACCCATCGCAAACACAGCCGCACCCCAATCCAAAGCATCCAAGCCCGTGCCAGCCGAACAGATCGGGTTCTCCTCGTTTTACGCGAATAAGTATCACGGACGCCCGACAGCCAGCGGCGAGATTTTTGACATGAACGGCTTGTCCGCGGCGCACCGCGAGTTGCCCTTGGGCACGATCATCAAGGTCACGCACTTGGGCAATGGCAAATCCGTTGTCGTAAAGGTCAATGACCGCGGGCCATTCGTCGGCGGGCGCATCCTCGACCTGTCGTTGGGCGCGGCGAAAAAGTTGGACATGGTCGACGAGGGCGTCGCCCAAGTCAAAATCGAAATCGTCAAGGCCGTGGAGTAAACCACGAATCTACGCGGCGGCGATAATACCGCGAAGGGCGCCGACAAGTGGTTGTCATTATCGACCTAAGCCAGCAGTACGGGTGGACTTGGAATTACTTACTTTTTGTCCGAAGAAACGATACAAGCCCTCGTAGCGGCCCCTGAAGGTAGGAGCCTGTTGCGAGGGCTTGTGCGTACATAGAACGATGGCGGCCGATGTTCCCAAAGCCGCTGACCACTGCTTTCGGTTGGGGTCAAGGACAGACACGGGGGCCTGTCCCTCCGGGTGATGGTGGCGGGGTGTGCGAAGGACATAACGGGGGAACGATGAAGCGGCGGTAGGGGTGTGGGGAGTAACCGCGCAATCTCCAACCGCAGGATATAAGACGGGGCTAACGCACACGGCAGGGCGGTGGGTGGATCTTACCTCTTGCTTGTAGCCACTCCTCCAACCACGCGGTCGGATCCTCGGCCGCTGCACATTCGCGCAAAATTTTGACGGTTGCTTTCAAATCGCTTTGGCAGGCGCGATGAACGCGGGCGAATACGGCGGTGCGTTCCCGATAGACGCGGTACAGAGCCATACGCGCATTGTTGAGTTCCCACGAGGGGAAACGAGCGTAGAGGTCGGTTTTTAAGGGAAGGGCGTGAAATTCTGTGCGGGCGTCGTCAAAAATCCGTTGGCGCAGGGTGGATTTGTCGGGCGCGTTGGATCGATACAGCGCTGTCAGGCGGGCGGCAATGGCCTGCATGAAGTTGCGGAAAACGACGCGGTCTGCACGCTCGTCCAACATTTGTTGCACGGCTTGGGCATCGCCGCCGCGTTGCAACCACATCAGGGCGCCGGCCTCGCCGACAAAACTCGCCAGGCCCTCGTTGAACGCCACATCGCCTTTGACCCACACGGTCGCGTGCGTCAACTCGTGAATGATGAGATCCGCCAAATCGCCTTCGGAATAGCGCAACATCGGACTGATAACCGGATCGGAAAACCACCCCAGCGTGCTATACGCGCCCACGGGCCGCAAGTACGTGTCGTAGCCCTCGGCGAGGTACTCGTCGCGCACGCTTTCGGCTGTTGCGCGGTCAAAATACCCGCGGTAGGGCACGCTGCCCACAATCGGATACCACCATTCGAGCGGGGCGAGGCGATCTTTGGGACAAACAATGAGGTTCCACGACACGGGGCCGCGTCCGATATCCACGTACGCGGTGTAATTTTGCGAGGGATTCAGACCGATTTCGCGCTGGGCAAATTCGCGGATCGCCTGGATGAGTTCCAATTTCGCGCGTTGATCGGGCGACAGGGTACCCGCCTGGAGCACCGCGTCAATGGGTTTTGCTTTCCACAGAAGCGCGATCTGCCCTTTGCCCAGTTGATAGAGATACCCGACTTCAAAGCGTATGCCTAGAACGACGATGCCGAGAACGAGCAGCAGACAAGCAGATCGCCAAATCGCGGATTGGGACACGAGCCGACCCTCACGGTAAATCGGCGGCTTTCCACGCCGAATCCAGCGCGTCGTGGGTGGTTTGCACCGCGTCTTGCGCGGCCATTTCCCGCACGGATTGGCTAAATGGCTCGGGCGATACCGGGCCATCATAGCTGATTTTTTGCAATGCTTTCAAAAATCCGACCAGATCGATGATGCCGGTTTGGCCCGGCAATGCGCGGCGGTTGTCGATCTGATCCGCCACATCCACGCCCGCGGGCGCGTCATTGATGTGGACGTGGACCACATCCTCGGCGGTCAGTGCCAGCAGGTCGGATATCGTGCCCAAGCCCGTGTACCAGTGCCAGCAATCGAGCAACAAGCCCACATTGCCCGTGCCAATGGCATGGGCGAGGCCGAGCATGCCATCTATCGAATGGATAAATCCGTAGGGCTTATCCACCCGCAGGGTACGCGGCCCGATAAATTCCAGGCCCAAGCGACAGCCGTGCGCGTC
This sequence comes from Candidatus Latescibacterota bacterium, assembly GCA_965204745.1. Taxonomy (GTDB): domain Bacteria; phylum Latescibacterota; class UBA2968; order UBA2968; family UBA2968; genus VXRD01. The sequence goes on along the minus strand of OZ242010.1, from coordinate 3,522,584 downwards.
CAAAATTTCGGCAATCGGTTTCAAGCGTTGGATATGCCACCTAAAATTGTCGCCAAATTTGCGGTCATCAGACGCAGAAGGCAGCCACTGGGCAACCCGAGTCGCGCCCACAGCGGCCCCGGTAGCGGCGAGATCGGGCAACCGCGCCAAGTCCGCGTCGTATTCGGCGTCATCGCCGCGCCAAGCGATGGGCAAGCCCCACGCGCCAATCCGCAAACCGGCGTCGGCAAACAGATTTTTCACATGCGCCGCGCCCTGCGTATCGACGAGAGAAGCGATCTCTTGGATATTGACATCGACTCCCTGAAAACCAGCGCGTTTGGCATAGCCGATCAATTCCTCGACACTCCCGCGCACTCCGAGCGCGCCTGCGGTCAAACTTTTGAACATCGCGTGTTCCTCCTTATGTGTGCCTCACCTCGCCGCCTCGCCGCCCGTGCGTGCCTGTCCTAAGTATATAATAAACCAGCGATCAGTTCGCAACCCCGCCCCGCCCTGTCGTGTCTGAATCGCGGATTAAACGGATTAGGGGATTGCGCGGATTACCCCCACCGCCCTACCGCAAGCCCTATCCCCAAGTAAGAGGCAAGAGGTAAGAGGCGAGACCGGCCCACCGCCCTACCGCCATAGACCTATCCCCCCGGCCCCCGTTATTCGCTTCGCTCATTGTAGGCTACGCCTGTGCCTACAAGGAAAGGGGGAGCGCATGGCTTTCTTGATGGTTTGGATCCCTAGCTGTTTTGATGGCTTTGCGCGAATGGATCACGCCATGAAAAAGCGACCTATCCCCCCGGCCCCCTTTCCTACAAGGAAAGGGGGAGCGCATGGCTTTCTGAAAGGTTTTCATCCCTGGCTGTTCTGATGGCTTTGGGCGAATGGATCACGCCATGAACCCCAAAAACCGCTCGCGTAAATCTCTCGCAAAACCGCTCGCCATTCCCCCTTCCTCTTAGGAAGGGGGCCAGGGGGTAGGTCCCAATCCCCTCGCAAAACCGCTCACAGTTCCCTCTTCCTCGCAGGCACAGGCGTAGCCTACAACGAAGCGTAGCGAGTAACGGGGCTAGGGGGTAGGTCCCAATTCCAAAAAGTAAAGCCCGAGTTCACTGGGAACCCGGGCTTTACTTTTTTTGCATCGTATGCGTGCCCTTTCGCACCCCTTCGTCGTTCAGCCTGTCGAGCCAAAGTCGGCGGCGGAGATGAAGCAATCGGCAGAGTCAATTTGACCATCGCCATCGCACCGGGCGTCATATCGCTCCTGTCCGAGCCGCGATCCGAACTTATCCGCAAAGGTCAAGAAGTCGGCGAAATTCACATTGCCATCGCCATCTTCATCTGTGGCGGTCAGGGAACAGGCTTTCATTGGAAGTGGGAGTCGGGATAGAGGCTTCGGATGTAGGGTTCAATTTCTTGAGCGGTCGTGCGTGTGGCAGTTGGCTCGATGACGTTCCCTCTGACGAGGGCCTCGTTCCGGAAGAAGAGGACATATCGAATGATCAGGATTATATCCGAGAACAGCCTCACATCGCCATCGCCATCCACATCGAGAATGTTCTGATCGACCAACGTGTCGAGGTAGGGTTCAATTTCTTGAGCGGTCGTGCGCGTGGCAGTTGGCTCGATGACGTTCCCTCTGAGGAGGGCCTCGTTCCGGAAGAAGAGGACGTATCGAATGACCAGGATTATATCCGAGAACAATCTCACCCGGCCATCGCCATCCACATCCAAGTTGGCACTCGGTGTTTCGTCATCGATAATCGTCCCTGTGCCTTGCGCCGTGCTTATGGTCGCATTGGTCGCATTGCTCAGCGTCACGATCACGGTCTCGTTCGGCTCATCATCCGAGTCGTCGGTCACAGAAACAGGGATGGTCTGGATGGTATCGCTCGCCGCGAAGGTCAGGGTCCCTGCGGTGAGCGCGGTGTAATCGGTCCCCGAAGTCGCGGTGCCCGTGCCCGCGTCTGCATACGCCACTGTCACCTGTGCCGTGTGCGCCGGGCGTAGGTACACCTGAAAGGTCAGGGTCGCGCTGGTCACGCCTTCAATCACGCTTGGCGAACCGATACTCAGCGCAGGCATGCCATCGTCATCGATAATCGTTCCTGTGCCTTGCGCCGTGCTTATGGTCGCATTGGTCGCACTGCTCAGCGTCACGATCACGGTCTCGTTCGGCTCATCATCCCCGTCGTCGCTCACAGAAACAGCGATGGTCTGGCTGGTCGTGCCCGCCGCGAAGGTCAGGGTTCCTGCGGTAAGCGCGGTGTAATCGGTCCCCGAAGTCGCGCTGCCCGTGCCCGCGTCTGCATACGCCACCGTCACCTCCTTGCCGCTTTCTGCATTCAATCTAACGGTGAACGTCAGGGCAGTGCCCTCAACCGCACTCGGCGAACTAATCGAGAGCCTCGGCGGCGGGTCATCATCGGTGATCGTTATTGCAGTCGGGAGGACCACACTGCCCTGGGCGTTGGCTGATACAACGGACACGGTCACGTCGCGATTAAGTTCGTCTCGGGTGTTGTCCACCGCTGTGATGACCACCGTATCCGACGCGTTCGCGGTTTGCCCTGCCGCGATGGTGATCGTCGAATCCATCCCCACCGTGTAAGCACCGGTCACAGGCCGCACCGTGATCGTCGTCGCCGTGCTCCACGACCGTGTCAGCGTCGCGGTCACGGTACTCATCCCGCCGCTTTCCGAGATCGACGAGGGCATCAGTGTCAACATCACTATCGCGGGTTGGCGTTGAAATTGCACGGTGGTGTCCATGCCGGCATACTTCAAGACCGGGTACTGATTCGTCGTGCCAAAGGTCCACGGATCATCGTTGCCGGGTTGTCCGTCGAGGTTGGCGTTCCAGCCGTAGTAGGTGTCGTTGCTGGTGGCACCGTAGGTGGTGGGGCTTATGAGCTCGCTGGTCGTCAGTCCGGTAACGCCGCCACCGCCGGCGCTGGTTGTGCAACCGTTGCTGCCGCCGGATGTACAGCCGCTGGTTTGGGTGTCCCAGTAGCTTGCGGTGCCGCCCGTGCCGGAGCCTATCAACCCGCCGATGAGTGGAGAACTGCCGGTGCCGGTAACCATGCCGATGGAGTAGGAGTTCGTTACGGTGCCGCCTTGGCTTGCTCCCAGCAGTCCGCCGACGTGCTCAGGGCCGCTGACGGATGCGGTGGAGTAGCTTGAGGTAATCGCGTTGGGCGTCCATCCGACCAGTCCGCCGGCGGTCCTAGTCGTCACCGAAACGTTGCCGGTGGAGTAGCAGGCGACGACTGTGCCGCGCAGGGCACCGACCAGAGCGCCGGCATATTCGCCTCCCGCAACACTGGCATTGGTTACGCCGACGGACTCGATGCGGGAGGCGGTGTCGGCATTGCCGAATAATCCCACTTCAACGACAGCGGGTCGGTTGATGGTCAGGTTGTCGATAGTGTAGCCGTTGCCCTTGAAATCGCCGGTGTATCTGGCGGCGTTTGTGCCGATGGGTAGCCAGCCGAAGCCGCTGTCCCAGTAGGTGGCGTCTGCTGAAGTGATTTCGCTGTCGCCATTCTCGTCAAAGTCAAGGTTGTTGAGCAGTTCGTAGCCGGTGCAGGTTCCGGAAGGGCAACCCATCCGGACATTGCTGGTAGTGTCTCGGTTGGGAAAGGCGGCGTTGTAGTTCGTGGTATCATTATCGGCGACGACCCCATCGCCGTTGAGATCCCAGCGGATGGCATGCAGTTGCGCCAGCGTCTTAATGTCAATGAGGCCATCGCCATCGCTGTCGTAATTGATCGCTTGGGGCGTGCCCATGACTTCGTCCGAGGGATCGCTATCGGTCCCACCTGCCAGGGTAGCAGTGACGCGCACCGTGTAGGTCGCGCCAAAAGTCAGGTTCTCTATCGTGTAGGTCGTGGTGCTCATCCCAGAGACCGTCGCCTGGCGATCAGATGTGTTGTAGCTTTGTCCACCGGACTTCCACTGCACCTTGTAGCCCGTCGCGCCGGTTGCCTCGGTCCAAGCCACAATGAGTTGGGCCGGCCCCGGCGTCACGCGCACATTGGTGGGCCTGGTGGTCGCCGAGGTCACCATGACTTCCTCCGAAGGGGCACTGTTGCCGGCCGTTGTGGTGTGCGTGGCGATGACGCGAATCGCGTAAGTCGTCCCTGTGGTCAGCCCAGAAATTTTGTGGATCGTGGTGTTCCCGCCTGCGATGGTGGCTTGCCCATGCGTGGCCAACGCCAGATCGGAGGTGGGATAAGTCTGTGCCCCGGATTTCCACTGCACCTTATACCCGGTTGCGAGGGGCACCGCATTCCAAGTCACGGTCAGCGTGTCCACCTTCGCACTCACCTCCACACCCGTTGGGCTACCCAGCGTGAGAAGGGTGATCACTTCCTCCGAAGGGGCACTGTCGGCTACATTGGTACGCGTGGCGATGACGCGAATCGCGTAGGTCGTCCCTGGGGTCAGCCCAGAAATTTTGTGGATCGTGGTGCTCCCGCCAGCGATAGTGGCTTGCCCGTGCGTGGCGGACTCCTCATCGGCGGCGGGATAAGTCTCTGACCCGGATTTCCACTGCACTTTGTAGCTGGTCGCCCCGTTCACCGCATTCCAAGTCACGGTCAGCGTGTCCACCTTCGCTGCCACCATCATCACAGTCGGAATGCCCAGCAGGGGAACGCCGGTCTGCTCGGCCGAGGGCCGGCCATCGCGGACACCGGCCTTGGTGGCAATGACCCGCACTGTGTAAGTCGTCCCGCCGATCAAGTTGGCGATCTTGTAGCGCGTCCCCGTGACGGTCGTCTGACGCGAGGTGTCGTAGTTCTGCGCGCCGGATTTCCACTGCACCTTGTACCCCGTCGCATTACTCGGCGCACGCCAACGCACGTCCAAGGTGTCCGCTTGCACCGTCACGGTCACACTTGTCGGAATGCCCGGCGGTTGCATTGCAAATTGTGCGGTGGTGTCCATGCCGGCATATTTCAACACGGGATACTGATCCGCCGCGCCAAAGGTCCACGGAGCGTCATTGCCAGGCCTGCCATCGACATCCACATTCCAGTTGGCGTAGATGCCGTTGTAATCCGTTTCCGACCGCAACGCGCTGGTGGTCTGGCCCGTGCCGCGAGCACTGGATGAGCGACCGCTACTTTCCTTATCCCAGTAACTATGGGACACTCCGGCTTGTGCATGCCCGATCAATCCGCCTAGTTGGCTGGAGTCATGGTAGCGCCCAGTGACCGTCCCCGTGGCATAGCTGGTACTAACCGAACTAGGAGAAATGCCCAACTGCCCCACCAGACCGCCTACCCTGGAATGTCCACTCGCCGGCCCGATGGCGTAGGACGCTATCACCGTAGCACTTAGTTTGCCCACCAAACCGCCGGCCCCTGCACGAATATGCCCTACGGAGACCACAGCATTGGCATAGCTGGCCGCGATGACGGTATTATTGCCGCTTGATTCACCCGCTAAACCGCCCACAGAGTTACGAGTACCCTCAACGCGACCCGTGACAAAACAGCCCAGGATGCGGCCTCCCACCTGATTACCGACCAACCCACCCACTCGTTCTCTGCCTCTTACATTGACATTTTTCAGCCCCAGACCGGAAATGTTGCCGCTGACACGGGAGAACAGCCCAACATCATTCCAACTGCCCTGGTTGATGTGCAGGTTGGAGATCGTCTTGTTATTGCCCTTGAACGTTGCCGAGTAGGTGCCTCCGATGGGCGACCAGTTGGGGTAGGTGTCGTCAGAGGTTACGCTCCCGCTCCCGTCGGTGTCGAAGTCGAGGTTGTTGAGCAGTTCGTAGCCGGTGCAGGTTCCGGAAGGGCAACCCATCCGGACGTTGCTGGTGGTGTCTCGGTAGGGAAAGGCGGCGTTGTAGGCGGTCGTATCGCTGGACGAGGCACTTGCGTCCACAGCACCATCGCCGTTGAGATCCCAGCGGATGGCATGCAGTTGCGCCAGCGTCTTAATGTCGATGAGGCCATCGCCATCGCTGTCGTAATTGATCCCTGAGGGCGTGCCCATGACCTCGTCCGAGGGCGTGCTATCCATCCCACCTGACAGGATAGCAATGACGCGCACCGTGTAGGTCGTGCCAAGCGTCAGGTTCTCTATCGTGTAGGTCGTGGTGCTCATCCCAGAGACCGTCTCCTGGCGAGAAGAGGTGTTGTAGCTTTGTCCACCGGACTTCCACTGCACCTTGTAGCCCGTCGCGCCGGTTGCCTCGGTCCAACGCACAATGAGTTGGCCCGGCCCCGGCGTCACGCGCACATTGGTGGGCCTGGTGGTCGCCAAGGTCACCATGACTTCCTCCGAGGGGGCACTGTCGGCTACATTGGTACGCGTGGCGATGACGCGAACCGTGTAGGTCGTCCCTGCGGTCAGCCCAGAAATTTTGTGGATCGTGGTGTTCCCGCCTGCGATGGTGGCTTGCCCGCGCGTGGCGGACTGCTCATCGGCGGCGGGATAAGTCTCTGACCCGGACTTCCACTGCACCTTATACCCGGTTGCATCGTCCACCACATTCCAAGTCACGGTCAGCGTGTCCACCTTCGCCGCCACCATCACAGCCGGACTGCCCAGCAGAGGAACGCCGGTCACTTCCTCCGAGGGGGTACTGTCGGCTACATTGGTACGCGTGGCGATGACGCGAACCGTGTAGGTCGTCCCTGCGGTCAGCCCAGAAATATCGTAGGTCGTGGTGCCTCCGTCAGAGATTGTGGCATGCCCGTGCGTGACGGACGCCAGATCGGAGACGGGATAAGTCGCTGACCCGGATTTCCACTGCACCTTATACCCGGTTGCATCGTCCACCACATTCCAAGTCACGGTTAGCGTGTCCACCTTCGCACTCACATCCACACCCGTCGGGCTACCCAACAGGGGATCGCCGGTCTGCTCTGCCGAGAGGGCACTGATATTGGTACGCGTGGCGATGACGCGAACCGTGTAGGTCGTCCCTGCGGTCAGCCCAGAAATATCGTAGGTCGTGGTGCCCCCGTCAGCGATAGTGGCTTGCCCGTGCGTGGCCAACGCCAGATCGGCGTTGGGATAAGTCTCTGACCCGGATTTCCACTGCACCTTATACCCGGTTGCATCGTCCACCGCGTTCCAAGTCACGGTCAGCGTGTCCACCTTCGCCACCACCATCACAGCCGGAATGCCCAGCACGGTCACTTCCTCCGAAGGGGCACTGTCGGCTACATTGATATTGGTACTCGTGGCGATGACGCGAATCGTGTAAGTCGTCCCTGCGGTCAGCCCAGAAATTTTGTGGATCGTGGTGCCCCCGCCTACGATGGTGGCTTGCCCGCGCAAGGCGGCCGCCAGATCGGCGTTGGGATAAGTCTCTGACCCGGATTTCCACTGCACTTTGTAGCCGGTCGCCCCGTTCACCACATTCCAAGTCACGGTCAGCGTGTCCACATCCGCCGCCACCATCACAGCCGGTCTGCTCAGTGCGGAGGGAACGCCGGTCTGCTCTGCCGAGGGCATGCCATCGCGCGCACCGGTCTTGGTGGCAATGACACGCACTGTGTAGGTCGTCCCGCCGATCAAGTTGGCGATCTTGTAGCGCGTATCCGTGGTGATGGCCTGACGCGAGACGGCGTAGTTCTGCCCGCCGGCTTTCCACTGCACCTTGTACCCCGTCGCATAACTCGCCGCACGCCAACGCACGTCCAAGGTGTCCGCTTGCACCGTCACGGTCACACTGGTCGGAATGCCCGGCGGTTGCATTGCAAATTGTGCGGTGGTGTCCATGCCGGCATATTTCAACACGGGATACTGATCCGCCGCACCAAAGGTCCACGGGTTGTCACTGCCAGGCCTGCCATCGACATCCACATTCCAGTTGGCGTAGATGCCGTCGTAGTCCGTTTCTGACCGCAACTCGCTGGTGGTCTGGCTCGTGCCACCAGCACTGGATGAGTGACCGCTACTTTCCCTATCCCAGTAACTATGGGACACTCCGGATTGTGCACTCCCAACCAATCCGCCTAGATGGATGGATGATTGTCGGCTCCCGGTGACTGTCCCCGTGGCATAGCTGGTCTTAATCGAACTAGGAGAAATGCCCAAGAGCCCCACCAAACCGCCTACCCTCGTCCATCCAGTCACCGGCCCGATGGCGTAGGACGCTATCACCGTAGCATCTAGGACGCCCACCAAACCGCCGACATTCTCCTTCGTCCCACTCACCGTAGCATTGGCATAGCTGGCCGCGATGACGGTATTATTGCCGGTTGAACGACCCGCTAAACCGCCCACATGGTCACCAGTACCCTCAACGCGACCTGTGACAAAACAGCCCAGGATGCGACCCCCTACCTGATTACCGACCAACCCACCCACTCGATTTCTGCCTCTTACATTGACACTTTTCAGACCCAGACCGGAAATGTTGCCGCTGACACGGCCGAACAGCCCAACATAATCCCAACTGCCACGGTTGATGTGCAGGTTGGAGATGGTCTTGTTATTGCCCTTGAACGTGGTTGAGTAGGTGCCTCCGATGGGCGTCCAGTTGGGGTAGGTGTCGTCAGAGGTTACGCTCCCGCTCCCGTCGGTGTCGAAATTTAGGTTGTTGAGCAGTTCGTAGCCGGTGCAGGTCCCAGAAGGGCAACCCATCCGGACGTTGCTGGTGGTGTCTCGGTTGGGAAAGGCGGCGTTGTAGGCGGTCGTATCGCTGGTTGAGGCACTTGCGTCTATGGCACCATCGCCGTTGAGATCCCAGCGGATGGCATGCAGTTGCGCCAGCGTCTCAATATCGATGAGGCCATTGCCATCGCCATCGTAATCGATCCCTTGGGGCGTGCCCATGACCTCGTCCGAGGGATTACTATCGGTCCCACCTGCCAGGGTAGCAGTGACGCGCACCGTGTAGGTCGTGCCAAAAGTCAGGTTCTCTATTGTATAGGTCGTGGTGCTCCCTCCAGAGACCGTCTCCTGGCGAGAAGAGGTGTTGTAGCTTTGTCCACCGGACTTCCACTGCACCTTGTAGCCCGTCGCGCCGGTTGCCTCGGTCCAAGCCACAATGAGTTGGACCGGCCCCGGCGTCACGCGCACATTGGTGGGTTTGGTGGTCGCCAAGGTCACCATGACTTCCTCCGAAGGGGCACTGTCGGCTACATTGATATTGGTACTCGTGGCGATGACGCGAATCGTGTAGGTCGTCCCTGTGGTCAGCCCAGAAATTTTGTAGGTCGTGGTGCTCCCATCAGAGATTGTGGCTTGCCCGCGCGTGGCCAACGCCAGATCGGAGGTGGGATAAGTCGCTGACCCGGATTTCCACTGCACTTTGTAGCCGGTCGCCCCGTTCGCCGCATTCCAAGTCACGGTCAGCGTGTCCACCTTCGCCGCCACCATCACAGTCGGACTGCCCAGCCTGGGGCGAACGCCGGTCTGCTCTGCTGAGGGTGTGCCATCGCGCACACCGATTTTGGTGGCAATGACACGCACTGTGTAGGTCGTCCCAAACGTCAAGTTGGGAATCTTGTGGCGCGTCCCCGTGACGGTCGCCTCACGCGAGGCGGTATCGTAGCTCTGCGTGCCGGATTTCCACTGCACCTTGTACCCCGTCGCACCACTCACCCCACGCCACCGCACGTCCAAGGTGTCCGCTATTATCGTCACGGTCACACTTGTCGGAATGCTCGGCGGTTGCAAGTTATACTGCGCGGTGGTGTCCATGCCGGCATACTTCAACACCGGATACTGATCCGTCTTGCCAAAGGTCCACGGATCATCGCCGCCCGGTTGCCCGTCCAGGTTCAGGTCCCAATTCGTCATGTAGATGCCGGTATAACCCGTGGGGCCTTGGAGCTCGGCGGTGGTCTGGGGAGCACCGCGTCCGGTGTCGCCACGTCTAGAGGTGGTTCTATCGTAGTAGCTGTGGGTAATTGATGAATTATTGTTGGTACCGACCAAGCCACCAACCAGTGAATTAGCACTGACCGGGCCGATGGCATAGCTACCGGTTATCGTGCTGGAATAGAAGTTGGCACCGACCAGGCCACCGATGGCAGAGTTGCCGCTGACTACGCCGGTGGCATAGCTGGCGCGTATGATGGCCTTTGGGTTGCCGGTGTTGCCGTGGAAGCCCACCAGGCCGCCGACGTAACCATCGCCGCTGACTGCACCGGTAGCATAGCTAGCGGTTATCGTGCCGCTACTCCAGCCCACCAAGCCGCCGATGCTTATATTAGACCCAGTGACGTCCACCTCGGAACGACAGGCGGTAATGGTCGAGTTGCCGTGCGCCAGCCTGCCCACCAAGCCGCCGCTTCGTGCAAACCCGCTGACCCGTCCGGTGACGCGGATGTGCATGAGCTGTAGATTGTTGCCTTCGCCAACAAGGACGGCGGTTTCAGCAGAGCCGGTCACATTGGCGTTCACCAGGCTCAAATTGCGGATCGTGTTGCCCTCGGCATAGCCGAATAGCCCGGTTTTGCTGGCGGCAGAGCGGTCAATAAACAGGTTGGAGATGGTATTGTCGTTGCCGTGGAAGGTGCCGGTGTATTTCGTCGCACTGCTGCCGATGGGCGCCCAGCCTGCGCCGCTGTTCCAGTAGGTGGTGTCTGCTACGGTGATTTCGTTGTCGTTGTTCTCGTCAAAGTTTAGGTTCGCCGTCAGTTCGTAGCCGATACAGGTGGTCTCGCAACCCATCCCCGGCGGCCGGTTGGAGAAAGCGGTATTGTAGGCGGTCGTATCGCTGGTCGTGGCACTGGCGTCTATGAAACCATTGCCATTGAGGTCCCAGCGCATGGCATGCAGTTGCGCCAGCCCGGTTTGCCCAGCACCGAGTTCAATGAGGTTGTCGCCATCGGTGTCGTAGTCGGTAAAATTGCCGGCAGAGACCGTATAGGTCAGCGTGGTCGTTCCCGTAGCGGGGGAAACCACGATGCGAATGCTGACCGGCAGGGTAGATACGTCGACTTGGTGGCCGCTGGCCGGGTTGGCATCGGCCGGCGTGATGGCGACAGTTGCCCCCGAATTGGTTGGGGTCGCGGTCACGGTGATCTCTGTCGCGCCGGATTGAACGGCAAATGCGTAGGTGGTTTTATCGGATGCAAATGTGGAAAGCAGAGTGCCTGGCGCGAGGGTCAGCGCGCTGAGGGTCGTATCGGTATTCGAGGGCGTCATCTGCGCTGTCGCGGGGGCGATCAGCAAGGGCATGACCAACACGGCGATCCATGTTGGAAGGGACAGAAAACGAAAAATAAAGCGCACCATTTTAGTCTCCCTCCGAGGGGGGGGGGGGGGGTACACTGTACTGATCATCCTAAAAGATTGTTTTGCAATAAAATAGAACCGCGCTCCAAGACGGAGATGGGCGTCATGAACGCCAATTTTCGCGGTGGGACAGGCGGGAAAAACATAGCGCCAAATGAGGTTCAAACAGCGGCTGAAAATGGCGGTGATCATCTGAATCCTCCTTTGCAAAGCTGTCGCACAGACCGGGCGCGGCTTTTTCTCCGCGTTCAAAATCGCAATGGTGAACGAAAAAAATATAGGGAATCGCGCTATTATTTGTCAAGCAAAAAAATGACGATAGGATCGGTGGTCAGTCAAGCGAGAAGGCATGCGAGGGGGACCTACCCCCTGGCCCCGTTACTCGCTACGCTTCGTTGTAGGCTACGCCTGTGCCTGCGAGGAAGGGGGAATGGCGAAAGGTTTTGCGAAGGATTGCGCGAGGGGGGTTTGGGGTTCTATGGCGTGCTCCATTCGCCCAAAGCCATCAAAGCAGCCAGGGATACAACCCTTTAAGAAAGCCATGCGCTCCCCCTTTCCTTGTAGGAAAGGGGGCCGGGGGGATAGGTTTTGCGGTAGGGTTGTGGGGGGTAATCCGCGTAATCCCCTAATCCGTTTAATCCGCGATTCAGACACGGTTGGGCGGTTGGGCACGCACGGGTGAATGTCAACACGACCTAATGCGTCATGGCGTACACGACGATGTTGATCCCCATCGGATACGCTTTGGGTGCGGAGAAATTGCGGAAGTACTCGTAGTTTTCGCCCTCGCGTTCCCAGCCGTCGCCCAAATCCGTGTTGTGCATCACCACGGCCATCAGCCGGCCATCGCGGTCAAAAATGCCCTTACAACGCGCATCAGAACCGTACTCGACATAACGCCCGGCCCAGCCTTCGTACGTCACGCCCGTGGATTGCCAGTCCCAGAAACCGCCCAAGCCCGGCACTTGCGGCACCTCTTTGATGTCGAACACGATGTGGAACAACTCGTGATCCAGCGGAATATCCACCATGGGAAACTCATCGGGCGGCAACACTTGGGAAATCTCGTACTCCCAGTTTCGCCACGCCTCGTCGCCCCAAAAATCATCCACGAGCAAAAAACCGCCGCGCAGCAAATAATCGCGCAACCCGTCTTGCTCGGACGTGCTGAGGGCCATGCGCCCGACTTCGAGCATGTAAATAAACGGGTATTTGAACACCTCGGGATCATCCAAGCGCACGACCACATGTTGAAACTGTCCGTCTGCTGTGCGATTGACATTGAGGGTCGTAATTTGGGATAAGCGCAGGGAAAAATTCACATCGGAATCGGGATAATCCACGGCCCAACTCCCGCGCCGCCTGCGGCCCCAATCGCCATCCCCGGCGTAATTTGAATACTCGATGCGGCAAAACGTAAAGCTATTGCTCGGGAAAATATCGCGCGGCATTCGCTCGATTGGCCCGCGCCACCTGCGCCCGCGCTGGGCATCGAGACCGCTGTCGAGCATCAACAGCATCGGCAAACACAGCAACCAGATCCATTTCATCGCGCCTCCCATCATTGAAGTTTATAGTGGTTTGGGGTTGGGTGAGGGGACCTATCCCCCGGCCCCTTTCCTACGAGGAAAGGGGAGTAAAGCTCCTTTGATGGCTTATATCAATAGCTGTTCTGATGGCGTTGTACGAGGGGATAAAGCGATTAAAAATCCCTTCCCCCATTCTCGCAAAACCCCTCACTGTTCCCCCTTGCCTCTCCCCTCTTACGTCTCACCGAAGGGGGTTGGGCGGGAAGTGTCTCTTCGGACGGGCACGGGGCCCCACCCCTACGACGTGCGGCGGGTTTTGGAGGCGGATGGGCGGGGACTGACTACTGACTACTGACTACTGACTACTGACTACTGGTTTTACTGACCTCTCCCCTCTCCCCTCTTACGTCTCACCGAAGGGGGTTGGGCGGGGAGTGTCTATTCGCCTATTCCGCGTGCCTCCACCAGTTGCAACAGCATCTCTTGCGCGGCCCAAAAGTGCGGCGCGGTTTCCAACAGGGACAGCACCTCGGCTTTTGCGGCTTCCACCGCGCCCTTTTTCGCCAGTGCCCTCGCCAAGTTGAGGCGGTGATCCGCGCGCGCCGGGGCGTCCAAGTAAATCAACCGCCGCCAGTCCGCAATGGCCGCGTCCCAATCCGCCAGCGAGCGGTGAACCTCGGCGCGGCGTTTCAGCATCTCGACGTGAAAAGGACGCACGCCCAAGGCCCGGTTCAGCACATCCTTCGCGCTTGTCCAATCCCTATCCTGCATGTAAAACGCGCTCAATGTCAAGCAGGCGTCATGGGCTGCGGCATCCCAGGCGACCAATTTTTTGAGTGCTTCGCGCTGCCAGGCGGGATCGCCGCGCGCGATGCTCGCCGTTGCCCATTGTCGCAATGGCGCGTCCGCGGCGGTGTAATCCGGATACAAGGCGTGTGCTTCGAGGAAAAGTCGTTCCGCGCCCTCCCAATTCTTCGCTGCAACGGCCCTCGCGCCCGCGTCCAATTTTTGGCGGAATGCCGTATTCACAACGCGCAACGGCGCGCAACGGTTGCCCAGATGTTCCATAAACCGCTCGTCCATCACCCGCGCGGAAACCCCGCTCGCCTCTCTCAATGCTCCTACCGCCGACGCGCCCGCGCCGATGCGTTCCAGCGCGAGGAGCAGCGCGTCAAAGCCGTACTGCGCGATGTAAAACGAGACGAACTCGCCCGATGCAAAATAGCCAAACATCAGGTGCGCGGCGGTTTGGGGCTGGCTGAAAAACCGGTCGAGATCGCCCGCACCGGGCAAGCCTTCGCCATCCACAATTTGCCCAAATCCCGGACTTAGCTTTTGCCCCCAAGACGCATCTTTTTGCGTTTCTTCGTACACGGAAATCCCCTCTGATAACCAGCGCGGTATGCGGTTGCCGGTCTTTTGCAAGGTGATCACGTGCACAAACTCGTGCCACAACACCTGCTGCCAGTTCATCGTGCCGGGGGGACGCGCGCGCGGCGAGTCCATCGTGACGAGTTGCCCAAAGCAAATCCCCAAATGCCCGGCATTGCCCGGCAGGCCGACGGAGCGCACCATAAACACGTCGTGATCCTCGAACACCTGCACCACCACGGGCACGCGCAGGTCGATCTCGTAGTCGCGCTGATAACGCGACGCGGCTTCGTCGAGCAGTGCCAGCAACCCGTCTGACATCACTTCGGCCTCTCGCTTGGGCAGTTGCAATTTGAAAATCCCGTGCGAGAGGGTGACAAACCCGTCGATTGCGTCCGCGGCTTCGAGCAGATTGTACGCCCGCACGCTGTACGGATCCGCGGCAAAAACCCGCTCCAACTCGCGCCGCGCGTCCGCGTCTTTGCCCAAGCGCAACAAATCGTAGGCCAAGAGCAGGCGCGCCTCGACATCGCCTGCGTCAATTTCCAATGCGCGCTCTTGAAACGCACGGCCTTCTTCAAAGCGATATTGCCGGGATGCGATGCGCCCGGGAATGCGAAACGCGCCGGAAAAAGAGGGGTTAAACGCCAATGCGCGCTCCCGCGCTTCTCGCATCGCCGCTTCGTCGTCCAACAGGAAAAACGCCGCTGCCTTGAGGCCGAGGGCTTCCAAGTGGTTCGGATCGATCAGCAACATGTCATCCAACACCTCGAGCGCGGCACGCGCCTGATTGCGATCCAAAAATCGCTCGGCTTGCAACCGGCGCGCCCGCGGATGGTTGGGGTTGAGCGCGAGGAGCTGCGCCATCACTTCTGCTGCGCGGTCATCGCCTGCATGGTAATAGCACCACATCAGCCCGGCCAGGGCGTCTTGGTTTTCCGGATGCACTGCGAGCGCGGCGCGGTATTTCTCTGATGCGACGTCGAACGCGCGTTTGCCCAATGCCAGATCGCCCGCTGCAACGAAAATGGACGCGCTGTTGGGAAAGACCTGGGCCATCAAGTTGTAAAAGCGCAGGATGGATTTGGGATCCTCGCCCTTTAATTCGCGCAACCGCGCTGCAGCGAGAAAATCGTCCATATCCCTGCGATACGCCGCAGACAACTGCACCTGCCGCTCGGCTTGGATCAGCGCGTTTTCATAATCGGTCAGACGCCCGCGCCTGCGATACAATTCGGCCAATCGGTCGCAAGGTGACATCCGGCGCGCTCGCAGGCCCGCCTTCCAATTCTTCGATGGCCCGATCGACGCGCCCGGTCAAGGCCAACAACGCGGCGTACTCCAATCGCACAGACCTCGACAGATAGGGCCTGCGCGCGAGCACTTCCACCGCTTTGGAATACGCGCCACGCGCCCAAAGCGCGCGATAATCCCCCTCCTGCGCGCAAAGGCTTTGTCCGATGAGGAGAAACGCGATGAGTAGAGATGTGAGTTTGGTGGTGTTCATAGTGGGAAAGGGTGAGAGGTAAGAGGGGAGAGGTAAGAGGTAAGACGTAAGAGGTAAGACGTAAGACGCAAGAGGTAAGACGTAAGACGTAAGATGCGAGATGGAAGTTTAGCCACGAGCGGGGTACAACTGGCGATAGGCCGTTCAAAGGCGAGCAGTGCGTGTAGGTCTTCTCCCGTCTTGCCTCTCACCTCTCACCTTTTTAGGCGGGGACTTGATTGGCTAGGTTGTGTTGACATTTCATTTTTTGACATTACGCACAGATGATGGCTTAGGTTGCTCTGATGGCGTTGCGTGAGGGGACCTATCCCCCGGCCCCGTTATTCGCTTCGCTCATTGTAGGCTACGCCTGTGCCTACGAGGAAAGGGGAGTAAAGTGCCTTTGATGTCTTATCGCTCTGGTTGCTCTGATGGCGTTGTGCGAGGGCATAAAGCGATTAAATATCCCTCATCAATACCCTCGCAAAACCGCTCACCGTTCCCCCCTTCCTCGCAGGAAGGGGGGCTAGGGGGGTAGGTCCGAATAAAAAGACAAGTACGCAATGGATTCAACGCTTAATTCTCATTAGAGAGATAAGTTCACTCAAAAAATCGTGAAAAGCAAGGTGAATTTCGCTTGTTGCGTTCGCGTTGTGTTGTGTATTTTACGGCATCGCCATCGCACGCATTCATTTTGGGGCTTCGCGCATGATTTGGCTTTGGCTCTTCATGGTTATTTTTTTGGCTTTTTGGACCTATATGGGCGTTGAACTCTATCTGTATTTTCGCAAGCCCAAGGACCCCGATAACTGGGACGCCATGTCCGAGTGGGCGTGGCGACGCACGGTTCGCAAGGCCATTGACGAGATGTTGGACGAAAAACAGTGAACGGGATGAACGCATTTCAAAAAACCGCGATAGCGACTCTCATTGCGATTCTCGTCCTCATTGGGGTGGGAAGTCTCGTGCGCGTCTCGGGTGCGGGATTGGGGTGTCCGGACTGGCCTCGGTGCTGGGGGAGTTGGTTTCCACCGGCGAGCGTTGCGGAAATTGACGCCGATTATCTGGCAAAACGCGGGCTAGACCTCGCGGACTTCAACCCGGTCAAGATGTGGATCGAATACATCAACCGGTTGGTCGGCATGCTCATCGGGGTGTTGGTCATCGCCACGTTTTTGCGTGCGATTCCGTATCGGCGAACCCATCCCGCGATTTTCTACGGGTCGCTCGCGGCGGTCTTTCTCGTCGGCTTTGAGGGCTGGCTCGGCGGGCAGGTCGTCAAATCGGGCCTCAAACCCGGGGTCATTACCCTGCACATGGCAGGCGCGATGGTGCTCTTGTGCGCGTTGCTCTACGTCGCCTTGCGCGCGGTTGACATCCGCCTGCCCGATGCGTTGCCCGCGCCCAACGTACTCGCGCGGCTCTCTGGAGTGCTCTTTGCCGTGGTGTGTATTCAAATGCTGCTGGGCACGCAGGTGCGCGAAGCCATCGATCCCTACATCAAAAACAGCGGCGGGGTCGCTCGCAGTGCTTGGATCGCCAATATCGGCGTCATCGACCACATCCACCGCTCGTTCACCTGGGCCGTACTTGGGATTGCCGCCTATCTCGCCCACATCGTCCGCAAGATCGGCGGCGTGCTCAAAATGACGTGTTATCTCGCGCTGACGCTCATCGTTTGTCAAGCAGGCTCCGGCATCGCGCTGGCTTATGGGGGCCTGCCCCGGGTGTTTCAAGTGCTCCACCTCGTCAATTCCGCGATGCTCATTTGCGCGACCTACGCGCTTTGGCTCATCCTCAGAACCGCAACCCGCAACATCAGGAGGTCATGATGAAAATTTCCGTGTGGCACCGCGAACTGTCCGACTCCTATCTCCGCTTCGTCACCCAACTCGGCGCGGACTGCATCGACTTTGGGCGCGATGCAGACATGCCCGGCGTCGCAGAACAGGGGTATCCGGACTTGGACGAACTCCTCAAACTGAAGAAAAAATTCCAGTCCTGGGGCCTGTCGATCAACCGCGTCACCCTGCCCGATATGTCGGAAAAATTTATGAGAGATCGCCCCGGCGGAGAGCGAGAACTCGAAAATACGTGTCGCGCACTGCGCGTCTTTGCCGAAGCGGGCGTGCCCATTGCCCGACAACGCTTTTGGGGCGACACGTTCAACGAACTCATGTTTCGCTATTCGTCCGAACACCGAGGCGGGTACCGCTCGCGCGGCGAGAGCCAAGCCCTGACTCGCCCCGTGCCGGAAACCCCGGATTACGACGCGCTCCAAGACTGGTGGCAACACTTTTGCGCGGTGTATGAACGCCTCGTGTCTATCGCCGACGAAACCGGCATCAAACTCGCCATTCACCCGTCCGACACGCCCAACCCAGACACGCCGCTTGGGGGACTGGGGTTTCACCGAGTCATCGACGCTTTCCCAAGCCCGCAAGTGGGCTATCTCTATTGTTGTGGCACACGCGCCGAAGCGGGCGGCTCCCCGCTCGTGCTGGACGAAATCAACAACTACGGGCGCAAGGGCCGCATCTTCATGGTGCATTTCCGCAATGTGCGCGGCTCTTTGGCTACGGCACGCGGCTTTGAAGAAACCCTGCTCGACGATGGGGATATGAACATGTTTAAGCTGTTGCTCGAACTCGAGCGCGTGGGATTTGACGGTTGCCTCAATCCGGACCACATTCCCGCGCTCGAAGGCGACCATCCGCCCGTCACCGGGGGCTTGGCCTATTCCGTGGGCTACATCAAAGCCATGTTCGCGGCTCTAACTGCCCTGCCGTAATTCGCCCGCTTGACAATGACAGGGGGATTTGATATATTGGTTTTACGTCAGGTGCCGAAGTGATGGAACTGGTAGACGTGCGGCGTTCAGGGCGCCGTGGGCTTAGGCCCGTGTGGGTTCGAATCCCACCTTCGGCACCATATCTAGAATACGTAAAGGGTTATGCCGAATGGGGCATAACCCTTCTTTCGTTGTCATTAAGATAGGAATGGGTGCTGGCAGAGAACCCGCAACCACATTATCCCGATTGACCGCTTCTTTCCAAGTTCCTTTTATCCAATCCCCAATTCCCACAGCGCGCAGGCGATAGCGAATGCGATATAGACCAGCGATGCGAGGATCATCATCGCGGTGCAGACTTTGCTCGGGCGGGCGGTTTTGGGCAAATAGCGGCGGTTGATGTACAGCATCAGGGGTACGTAAATCGCCATGGCGAATCCGCCCATATAGGCCGCGTTGAACAAAAAGCCCAACTCGCTCACGCCGTATTGTTCCATCACAAACGTGATCGCGCAACCGGCCGCGATCCAGATTCCCGCCACGAGCAAATACCACCAACTCAAGTCGCGTTTTTGCGCGCCCTTAAAATTGGTATAAACGATGTCCGCGATGGACCGCGAGACCCCATCGACGAGGGCGAGTTGCGTGCCAAACAGGGTTGCCAGCCCCACCAACAGAAAAATCACGCGCCCCATATCGCCCCAAACCTCGCCCAAAATCGCGGCCTCGTCCCAAATCAGGGTGCCGCTGGCCGGCACGATGCCTTGGGGATGCAGCACTGCGAGGGACCCAAAAATGAACAGCATCATGGTCACGGAATTGAGCCCCCAGAAAAACAACATCTGATCTTTCTTTATGTAATCCCACCACGCCTTGAACCGCGCCGCGTTTTCCTCTGTTTCTTCAAATGTAAATCCCGTCGATGGAATGGCCTCTGCGCGCCCGCGCAATGGATTTTGCATGATCGGCACATGCGCGCCCATGCCGATGTGTTTGTCCCGCAAATAAAAGGTGTAAAACAAATTCGCCGTTCCCCCGGCGCCGGCAAATACAATGGCGATGAACAGGGCTTTGACCGACATATTCGGGTCTTTGTACCCCACATTCGCAACCCCCTTGCCGAGCTCGACCCACGTTTCAGCCGTGCCCACGGCAAAGGCGACCATGATCAACCCCGCAGTGACGATCAGCACCATCAACTCGATGGCCTTTTCCATGGAATTGTAAATCAACTTGGGGCCGAACAAAATCAGCGCGACGCCGGCAAAGGTGATCGCGGTCCAAAACGCATCCGATCCCCAACCCTGCGGGCCGACCAGCAGGGCTTTGAGGGCCAGCCCCGACGCGCGCGCCCACCCGGGTGCGATCCACGAAAACAGGGTGATCGCGATGAACAGCGGTGCAAACCCGCGCCACACGCGCGCAAATCCCGTATAAACCGTCTCGCCCGTGGCAATGGTCCAACGCCCCACCTCGAAGTTGATCCACATCTGCAAAAACACGCCCAACACAGCGGCCCAAATCATGCTCGCCCCGTACTCGGCGACGACCAAGGGCCACACGATGATCTCGCCCGCGCCGATAGATAGCCCCACCAAAATCGCACCCGGCCCGGCCATCTGCCAAAATCCAAATTTGCGCTCGGGCAAAACCGCGGTCTTAAAATCGTCCAATTTTTCGGTCATCTCTTTCTCCCAAAAAGCAACATCATGCGCGAAGGGCCACATGCGTCATCGCCTCGATGCCGAGCGTATCGACTACGCGGCGCGACAGGGACAAATACGAGGTCAGTTTGCCGCCGAACACATTGAGCAGTTGCGCGTTCCCGCGGGTGTGCAAATCCAGTTCGCATTCCCGCGAGAGATCCGTGGCCTCGCCTTTTTGTTTTACCAAAGGGCGCACGCCCACGATGGCGTCGGTTATGTCTGCGCGTTGCAACCGGCAGTGGGGGCGCAAGTACGCATTCACTTCTCGAATCAAATAATCGACCTCGGAGTCTCGCACCCGCACGTCATCGACCGCCCCATGCTCTTCGCGCTCGGTTGTGCCGATCATGGTCTGATCGCGCTCCGGTTCCGGTATAACAAAAAAAACGCGCTTGCTTCCCGTCTGCAAAAACAGGGGCGCGGGGGCGAGCAATCCCGCGACGAAAATGTGAACCCCGCTCACCTTGCGAATCTGAAACCGCGAGGGCAACCCATACCGCGCTGTCACCTCGTCGATCCACGGCCCCGTGGCATTGACCAAAATGCGACTGGTGACTGTCTCCCCGCCGACCGATACGGCAAAGCCGCGCTCGTCCCACGCCACCTGTTGCACCTCGACCCGCTCGCAAACCGCGCATCCCATCGCCCGCACGTCTTCTGCCACGCGCCTCGTCAAGGCCAGATCATGCGTCTTGCCATCGTAATACCGCAAGACCGCCCGAAGCCCATCTCGCTTGATCGCGGGAAATTCGCGGGCAAATCGCTTGCGCGACACCTTGCGCGACCGATAGACATTGCGCCGCCCGGCCAGCGCGTCATAGAGCTTGATCCCGGTCCACAACCGCCACGCCGGGCGCGGGCTCAGCCGGTAAATGGGCACGTAAAAAGGCCGCATCGAAACGAGTTCTGGATAGCGGCCCAAAAGGGCGAGACGATCTGCCAATGCCTCGCGCACCATGCCAAATTGCATCGTCTCCAAATACCGCAAGCCCCCGTGGATCAAGCGAGACGACTTAGACGACGTTCCCCCGCCGATCTCGCCTTTATCCAGTATGAGCACCCGTTGCCCGCGCTCTGCGAGTTCGCCTGCAACACCGCACCCATTGATCCCCGCGCCCAATACGATTGCGTCATAAGTCATAAAAATCACCTGCGTTTTTCATTTTTTTGGGGACGCCTTGCCGTTCAAACAAGCAGTGCCCAATACAATACTTGACACGCTACAACCGCGTTCTATAATAGCGACTGCATCGTGCAAACACAATAAAAAATCGGGTTGGAGAATGGCCTTGCAATGGGAGGTTATTTATGGCGATGACGACTAATTACCTCGCGTATGACTTGGGCGCGTCCAGTGGCCGGGCGGTTTTGGGGCGGTTTGATGGGGCGCGTCTCGACATCGAAGAAATTCACCGCTTTCCCAATCGGGGCATCCCCATTGGCAACAGCTATTATTGGGATGCCCTGCGCCTGTTTGACGAAATGCGAACCGGCTTGCGCTTGGCCCTGCGGGCGGGCGAACCGCTTTCTGGCATGGGCTGCGACACATGGGGGGTCGATTACGGCTTGCTCGACGCGCACGACAACTTGCTCGGCAACCCCTATTGTTATCGGGACACGCGCACGCAGGGCATGCTCGGCAAAGCCTTTGAGCGCGTCTCGCGCAAAGCGATATTCGAACAAACCGGCATTCAATTTATGGAACTCAACACCCTCTATCAACTTTTGGCGCAGCGGCTCGCACAATCGCCCCAACTCGACATGGCGCGCACCTTTCTCACCATGCCGGACCTGTTCAACTTCTGGTTCACGGGTCAAAAAGTCTGCGAATATTCCAACGCCACCACCACGCAATTTTACAACCCGCGCCAACGCGCCTGGGCAACGGAGATGCTCCGCGCCCTCGACATTCCCACCGGCATGCTATTAGATGTCGTCCCGCCCGGCACTGTGCTCGGCCCCATCCGCAAAACCATTGCCGACGACATGGGCATACCGCCCATCGACGTGATCGCGCCGGCGTGTCACGACACGGGATCCGCGGTCGCGGCCGCGCCCATGTCCTCGGCCGATGCGGTCTATATCAGTTGCGGCACCTGGGCGTTGATGGGCGCGGAACTGACCGAACCGGCGATCAATGAAAAAGCCCTCGCGCATAACTTCACCAACGAGGGCGGGGTTGATAACACCATTCGGTTTTTGAAAAACATCTCCGGCCTGTGGATCGTGCAAGAGTGCCGCCGCGTCTGGGCATTGGCGGGCAACGACTATTCGTGGGAACAACTGATGGCCCTCGCCCTAGACGCGGAGGCCCTCGCGTCATTCATCGACCCGGACCACGCGGACTTTGGCACGCCCGGGGACATGCCCGCGCGCATCCGCGACTTCTGCACTCGCACGCATCAAATCGTGCCGGACAGCGAAGGCGCGATCATCCGCACGGCCCTCGAAAGCCTGGCCCTCAAATGCCGCAGCGTTCTCAGTCAACTCGAAGACGCGCTCGGCAAACCCCTAGCCGACATTCACATCGTGGGCGGGGGCATCCACAACACCCTCTTGTGTCAATTCATCGCGTCTGCAACCGGGCGGGCCGTGTTGTCGGGCCCTGCGGAAGCCACGGCCATGGGCAATTTGTTGATGCAGGCCATGGGCAAAGGGCAAATCGCCTCCCTCGGCGACCTGCGCGCCATCGTGCGCGCCTCAACCCCCATCAAAACGTATCGCCCAACTGACGCGGACGCCTGGGCGGAAGCCTTTGAGAAATTTCAGCGGATCAGCGACTAAAAAAAACCCGAGTTGACATTGCCTGCCCATCAGCATATACTATTAAGGTGCGGGATCGTTATGGTCGCGTTGTTGCAGATGTCGTTCCTATTTCTTTTTTTTCACCATATTCAGAGGTGTCCACATGGCAAAGTACGACACGATTTCCAAACACCTGATTCGAACTCACGCGCAAGACATCGTCCGTTTCATCCTCGGACGTGCTGACGTCGAGGTCGATGAGATTCTCGAAACCGAACTCCCCACGGTCGAAACGCGCCGAACCGATAGCTTGCTTCGCGTGCGGATCAATGGCGAGAAAGCATTGGTCCACATCGAATTTCAAACGACGGACAGCGCGGACAAACCGATGCCGCTCCGCATGGCGGTCTATATCATCCGACTCATCGAGCAGTATGGCTTGCCGGTCTATTCCTTTGTGATCTACCTGCGTCCCAATGCCGGGCGCCGCGATGAAGGCTACTACGCGCAAAAACTTCCGGGTCATCGCGTCTTTGTGGAGTACAAGGTTTTTCGGTTGAGCGAGATAGAGGGGCAAGGTATTATCGAGGATGATCATCCGGGCTTGCTTCCTTTCGCGCCGTTGATGAAGCGTCCTGCGGGGATGGGTTCCGAGGACTGGTTGCGTCAGTGCATTCGCAAGACCGATGCCGTATCGTTGGATCAGGCAGATAAGGTTGACTTTTTGGGCAGTTTGGCGGTCTTGAGTGGGTTGGCGTATAAGCCGACCATCATCACGAGAATTATTTCGCAGGAGGGTCTTATGGACGCGATTATGCGTGAATCATCGTTTGCCCAATACCTCAAGGAACAGATCCAGGAACAGTTCAAGGAACAGTTCATCGAGCAGGGCATTGAGCAGGGCATTGAGCAGGGCATTGAGCAGGGCATTGAGCAGGGTATCCAAGAGAGCATCCGAGAAGCGTTGGAGATTCGCTTTGATGCGGGTGTGGCCGGACAATTCGCCGATCGCATTGCGGTCATCGACGATTTGCAGCGGCTCAAGCAGTTGCATCGCGCAGCGGTGCAAGTGGATGATCTGGAGGCATTTCAGCGCGTGTTGGATGCGGAGGCCTGACGCGATTTTCCGCTGAATGATCAAAAAAAGGAGCGAGTCACGGGGGCTCGCTCCTTTTTTTTTGGACTTTTGAGTTGTTGTCTCAACACAACCTAAAACAACCTCTGATCGGTTTGAAACATCACCCACTCGGACAAGCGAGTCTTGAGCGGTTTGAGCATGACCAGGGCATCTTCGCGTGGGTGGGCGTAATAGGCTTGTTGGATCGCCACGGTCTCAAAACCCATCTTTTTGTACAGATCAATGGCCGCGCGATTGGACATTCGCACTTCCAACGAAATCACCCGCGCCTTTGTCTCTAGCTGGTCAACCGCGGCTTGGAGCGTTTTTTGTCCCAAGCCCTCGTGCTGAAAACAGGGCGCGATAGCAAAGTTCTCCAGATGAAATTCCCCATCGATCAAAGAGCCGACCACATAGCCCGCGACCTCGCGTTTGACCAGCGCGACCCAGCACAACCCATGGTTGCGTTTTCGCGCACGCGCAAAGTCGCGCCGCGTCCACGGAGCGGAAAAAACCGCGCGTTCGATCTCTGTAACCCGACGGAGATGCGAGCGAGTCATCGGCGCGAGCGTCATGGGATTAGCCATCCAATCGTAGGCGTTCTGCTTGGGTTCGGCGCAAATAAACGGGCTCGGCAAGCGCCACATCATCGCCCGCGCCCTGTTCGCAACGCGCCTGCCCCAAAAGCGCGATGGCCCCGGCACTGGGGCGGCCCAACGCGGCATTGACAAAATACGCCTCTCGCCCCATCGCGTCTTCAATCACCTCGCGGTACGCCCACGCGCCATCGCCCACCACCATCGCCGGGCGCGGCAGAGCCATCGCCCAGTTGGAAACGGCATCTGCGCGGGCAGCGATGCGCGAAACCGGCATTCCCCCAACGAGATCGTACACCCCGGCATACACATCCCCGCGCCGCGCATCTATCATGGGACACACGGGCACGCCCGCGACGCCCGCGCCAAACGCCATGCCCGCCAGCGTGGAAACGCACGCCAATTTGAGATGCCCCCCTCGGCACAACCCTTTGGCCATGCCCATCCCAATTCGCAATCCCGTAAATGACCCCGGCCCGGCAGCCACGGCCACGCCATCGAGATCGCCGACCCGCAAATCCGCTTCTCGCAACGCGAGTTCGATCATGGGTTGCAACCGCTCCGAATGGTGCGCGCCCAATTCCAAGGTGTATTCCACGAGCACGCGGCCAGCGCACGCGATAGCCACGCTACACACCGGCGTTGACGTCTCAATACCCAAAATTTTTGTCACTTTGCAATGCCCTAAAACAATGTGTTTTGCGAGTCGTTTTTTGGCGGTGTTTTTCCCAAGTGCAAATACGCCCGTGGCGTGGCTTGTCGCCCCCGATGCGTGCGGACGAGCAGCCCCTCCTGAATCAGATAGGGTTCATAAACTTCCTCGAGCGTATCTGTCTCCTCGCTCAACGCGGCCCCCAAATTGTTGAGACCCACAGGCCCGCCGCCAAACTTGTCGATCAGGGTTTCCAACAACCGCCGATCCATTTCGTCCAGGCCCTTGGCATCCACGCCCAACAAATCCAACGCCTTGACAGCGACTTCCCGCGTAATCATCCCATCGGCGCGCGCCTGTGCGTAATCGCGCGACCGCGACAACTGCCGCCCGGCAATGCGCGCCGTGCCCCGAGACCTGTGGGCGATTTCACGCGCTGCATCCAACTCGATCTCAATGCCCCAAATCCTCGCGGCCCGCACCACAATGGCCTGCAACTCGTCCGGCGTATAAAAATCCAAGCGCTCGAGCAACCCAAAGCGCGTTCGCATCGGCGCGGTGAGCAAGCCCATGCGCGTCGTCGCGCCCACCAGCGTAAAGGGTTCGAGCGGAATTTGATACGACCGCGCACTCGGCCCGCTGTCGATCATAATGTCCAGCGTAAAATCCTCCATCGCCGAATACAGGTGTTCCTCGACCACGCGGTTCATGCGGTGGATCTCGTCGATGAACAACACGTCCTTCTCGTTCAAATTGGTCAAAATGCCCGCGAGATCCGCCGGGCGTTCCAACACGGGCCCGGACGTCACTTGGATTTCCACGCCGAGTTCGTGGGCGATGACGTAGGCCATCGTGGTCTTGCCCAAGCCGGGCGGGCCGTGCAAGATAACGTGGTCCATTGCCTCGTTGCGATGGCGCGCGGCCTCGACGGCAATCCGCAAATGCGCCTTCACCTTTTCCTGCCCGACCATATCGTCAAACCGAATGGGCCGAAGCCGCTGGTCGCGTTCAAAGTCGTCGCCCTCTTGAAACTCGGGATCTGTGAATCGTTCGTCCATACTCGGCCTTCGCTTAAATGCGCTTGAGTGAGCGTTTGATCACTTCCTCAATCGCCGCGGTTTCGCCCATATCCTTCAACACGGTGGCGACGATTTTGCGCGCTTGCACTGGATTCGCGCCCAAGCCGGCCAGGGCCGCTGTGGCTTCGTCCAACACATCGGGGTCCGCGTGTCCGATGGCATCGGGCGTCAACTCTTCTGGCGCGATATCGCCGATTTTGTCCTTCATCTCCAACACCAACCGCTGCGCGAGTTTTTGACCGATGCCCTTGATGCGCGTCAGCCCGCGTGCGTCTTCAGAGGCGATCAACCGCCTGAAATCGGCAATGGGAATGCCGGACAAAATTTTCAATGCCATGGGCGGGCCAATGCCCGATACCGCGATCAGGCGTTCAAACAAATCGCGCTCGGACATGGAGCTAAACCCGTAGAGCACCATCGCATCTTCGCGCACATAGAGATGCGTGAGCACTTTGACGCGCCCATCTGTGACCGCGAGCGATTCGTAACTCGCCAATGAAATATGCACATAATAGCCCACGCCTTGCACGTCAATGAGCACATGGGTGGGGTGTTTTTCCACGAGCAACCCTTCTAAAAACGCGATCATGGGATCACCATCTCCTCTTGTTCAACCGCCGCCGGGACTTGGCATTGACGCCGATGGCTTTTAGTTTTTCATCAAATTGACTCTGTGCCCTGCCGGCTTGTTTCATGCCCTCGATCTTTTCGATCAAGGCGGTTTGCCGCGTTCCCCTGCCGTGCGCTACGACCTTTTGATGCGCGTGGCACAGCGCGATAGCCACGGCATCTGTGGCGTCGAGGGCTTGGTCTAGTGCTTTGTTGCCAAACAAACGCTGGATCATGAATTGCACCTGTTCTTTTGCCGCGCCGCCTCGGCCCACGACCGCGCGTTTCACTTCCCGGGGCGCGTATTCAGCAATGGGCAGGTCCGAATTGGCCAAGGCCGTCACAATGGCCCCGCGCGCTTGGCACAACTTGATCAGGGATTGCGTGTTCGCGCCGTAAAAAACCGATTCGAGCGCGACTTCATGCGGGCATGCCTCTGCGACCAAGTCGCGCATGTGGTCGTAGATGTAGAGCAACCGCCTGGGAAAAGACAGGGTCTTCCCGGGGCGAATACACCCGCATTGCAACAATCGGTTCTTCCGATTCCGATGTTCGATAAGCCCAAACCCCGTCACCACACTGCCCGGATCAATGCCCAAAATAATCACGCAAACCACCTTTCAAAAAACGCTGAAACTGCAACGTGCGGAATCCGAGTTGGTCGATGATACGCACTTAACAGATAAGGCCGCCAACTTGGAAGCTAACGGCCTAAGTAATTGTAATCCATACGCGGATTAAGTGGCTTTGTTGCATGAAAATCAGCCTGCACACAATAGATTAACCATCTCTATCTGTGGGCGACATATTCATTTTTTTCTGCAATTCGAGGTTCGTCAGCACTTGCATGTGAACCGGAACGAGAACCACCCGGTTTTTCGTCTGTGCCGACAAACTTGACCAATCTAATGATTCTGGCAGATGATACGCCGAAGCTGCCGTACCACTCGGAAAGGTCAATTTTAATCCCGGATCTGGTACAGTTTTTGTCATGCTACCTTCCTCCATCCCTCAAATTTGCGTTGGTCGCGAATAGCGACCTGTTTGAACGGTGTCCCTTCCTGGTTTTGCTGAATTACTTCCGTGATTTCGATCTCTCCAGCCGTAATGAAATGGTGCGCCCCATGATCCACACTCTCGATCAAAACACGCGTAAATTCGTACCTTTCCATACTACCATTCGCGGCCAAGGTGTTGATATCGTAAGGTTCCCGAAGTAACATTTGAGTGGAAAAGCTGTGGCGTAATTGCCGAAGAATCTCATAGAGTTCCTCGGAACATTTTTCCACATTCAGCCCCAATCTCTTGGCTTCTCGGCGATTGATAGTATAATCGTGGCTACCTGATTCAGAGCACAGGAAGTCAACGATTTGGTCTATCTGTTCTTGTTTATCGGTATGTTTCTGTAAGAGTCGTCCGGCGAGATCTCTTATCTGTTGCCTGGATCGAAAAATCTGCCCAAGCACGAGAGGATGGACCTTATTTGATAGGTCTATAAGAGCTTGGCCTTCAAAAAGTGCGCCAGCCTCACATTTCCGGATTGCATCGAGGTAGCCTTCAACCGCTTCAACACTTACCCCAGCGCGTGCTTCAGGGCTTGCTCCGGGAATAGAGGGTCCAAGCGGGTGTTGGATACTCGGGTCAATAGGCCCTAGCGTTGCCTGCTTAGTCATGACAATACGGTCTGCGCCCAGTGATACAAGCGTGCCAGCACTCATACATTTGCCCAGTGCTATGATTTCAAAGTCATCACAAAACATGTGAAAAAGATTAACCAAATTCCATGCTGCGGAAGTACTGCCACCAGATGTGTGAAGAACGAGGGATATCTTTTCGGTTGGCCCAATTTCGTCTAAATGATCAACAAATAAATCTATGGCATCTTGGCCAATTTGGGCTTCCAGACCTTGGCGGTCTCCAGTCACGTAAAGGACTGCCTTGGAATTGCGATTCGACTCAATTTGTTGAAGCAATGCGCTTCGTTTTTTGATTTCAATATCCGACAATGTATTTCTCCTTTCGGCAAAGGCTATGGAATTTTTGTAGATAATACTGCATCTATTTCCACAGAACAAGACAAACAAACAGTTGGGTAGCCATTTTACAAAAAAATTTAAGGCATTTTAAGTTTTGCGAGGGCACTTGTTGAGATACCTGCTTTGAACTGCGGAACGTCCGTGAATGGGAGATCTCTTTACTTGGGGTTTATCAATTCATCAAGCGTGAAGCTAGGTTTGACAGATGTCGCAATTTCGATCTCCTTGTACCGCTCCTTTTCAATCATTCTATTAGGATCAATTCTCACCAATCCCTTGTCGAGCCTCTCGTCCGACTTCTCGCCTATAATGAAATAGTTGGTGTTTAGTCGCATTGTATCAATGTTGCTATTCTCGATTTTGCAGACGGAAAGAAGATACGCCAAAAACGGCAGGGATCGCCGTAGTTGTTCTCTTGGCTTTTTCTTTTGTGTAAGAGTTTTCTTCAGTTCAATGAAAACGGCGTGAATTTCATCGGCTGATTCAACGACTAACAGATAGTCGCATACCTGGTTCCACGGGCCATCTTGCATAATTGGTAAGTGGTTCTTAGCACTCATCCGTATCGCGATGACGGACGCGGACTGTGTAACTATTTTCACATCCATATCGACATTCGCATCCTTTTCCTGAAGGGTGATGGTCTGATCCTTACTTGGCGTCTCCACAACATCTTCTATCAGAACGCTTTCCAATACCGAATTTATCGCCATTTCACGCCTCCTTTTCTTCTATGAGACGCGAGGCAAGTTCATTTGAAGTCCGATTGATTTCATCAATGGTTTCGTCAAAGACGGGCATGTCGATGCCAAATTCATCAATTTCACACTTGGTCAAGCCATCCCCCTCTGCGACATACGCCCGAATTGCGTCCGGTTCGATAAAGTCGTCTTTTTTATACCCCAGATCCTTAACGACCTTCTTTTTTTCCTTAAGCCTACTGAGCATAATGAGATTGTTGATTTCCTTGATGATGTAGTCGCTGTGGGTGGTTATCAGAACCTTCAGGTTAGATTGTGCCATCCGCGCCAACAATCTCGCCAGTTGTATTTGGTTGGCCGTATCGAGATGGCTCTCTGGCTCGTCGATGATGACGAGTTGATTTTCTTTTGCTACGTGACGCAGGTAGAAATACAAATCGGACAGGCCACGCGCTGAGGAGGACGCGATGTGCAACGGTAGATTAAAGTTGCGTCCTTTACGCCTGGAGATAAATGCGATGTCGTCGCCGGAAGTGCTATAGTATCCCCCCATCATGTCCTTGATTTTATCAAACAATTTGTCGTCGTAAAGCTCGCTTCTTTGTCCTTTCAGAGTGGGTATGTCTCTGGTGTAGTCAATATTGTCTTTTATGGGGAGCGCGTAGCGGCTGGTCGTTTTGTCTATGAAGATATATGGAGAAAATCGATCCCTATTTTTGTCGTCGCTCATTTTCTGCAAATAATCCACCAATTGGTTCTTGGTAAAATCGAGTTCTTTGTAGAAGAGCGAGATACCAAAGCGTTCGGCAGAGAGAATAAACGGATCAAGAGACAGTTCTGGAAACAGAAAACGATAGTAACGATACGAGATAAGAAAGGAAAAAAAGGGGTCATCGCGCTTTTGTTCTCTTGCGTTTTTGTCGATTGCGATAATATCGGTTCCATCGTACTGGATTGAAACAAGGCCACCTTTTGGATAAGGAATATCAATTTGTAAATTTTTGGGAAATTCACCGGAAAGTTCGACTTCGATAGAGGATTCTTCAAAAGCATCGGATGGAGAACTGAACACACCGGACAAGTCTTCTTGCGAGAAGGAACGGGTCACGCCGCGGATTATTTTTTTGCGCTCTTGATCGAGCGTTTCTCTATCAACGGTGCGCTTGAAGTGCCCCTTCTCTGTCACTTCTTCGACTATTTTTTCTATTTCCGGCGATATATTCCTTTGCCTATACCACTGTTTCAGAAAGCCGTAAAGCGTGTACACCAGATACGTCTTGCCGGTGTTGTTGCGCCCGGCAATGATCGTGATGTCGCCTAATTCCAGTTCGGCCTTTTTTATTGGGCCGATTTTTTTGAAAATAAATTTGGCAGGTTGCATCGCATTAGGTTCTGTTGACATTTAGGAGCAAAGCAACTGGCTTGAGCGGTTTATCGAGAAAATCAAGCCCTATCGCAGGATATGCTCTCGATTTGAGAAACTGGAACAGTCGCTCCTTATCGGGACCTACCCCCCTGGCCCCCCTTCCTTAGAGGAAGGGGGGAACTGTGAGCGGTTTTGCGAGGGGATTGATGAGGGATATTTAATCGCTTTATGCCCTCGCAAAACGCCATCAGAGCAACCAGAGCGAGAAGCCATCATTTGCGAGGGGATTGATGAGGGATATTTAATCGCTTTATGCCCTCGCAAAACGCCATCAGAGCAACCAGAGCGAGAAGCCATCAAAGGAGCTTTTCTCCCCTTTCCTCGTAGGAAAGGGGCCGGGGGATAGGTCCCCTCGCGCAATGCCATCAGAGCAACCTAAGCCATCAAAGGAAACGCCTTAAATGAACAAGCAACACATTTGCTACTCTGTGCGTAACGTCAAAAAGATGAAATGTCAACACAACCTAGTAGTCAGTGGTCAGTCTCCGCGCATCCAGCCGAAAAGAAGCGAATCGCAGTGGCGGGATCCAGGGGCCGCCATCCATTCGAGGAGGAATCCCCCATGCCGAAATTAAAAATCGGGCTTCCCTCTGGCAGTCTTCAAGAATCCACACTCAATTTATTTGCCAAAGCCGGTTATCGCATTCGCGCTAGCCATCGCTCGTACACGCCCGTCATTGACGATCCCGAACTCGAAGGCTTGTTCTTGCGCGCCCAAGAAATCGCCCACTATGTCGAACGCGGCGTGCTCGACATTGGCTTGACCGGCATCGACTGGATCCGAGAAAACGAAGCCGACGTAGTCGAAATCGCCGACTTTGCGTACAGCAAAACCACGTCCCAACCCGCGCGCTGGGTCATCGCCGTGCCCGAAAACTCCGGCATCCAAACCGTTCGGGACTTGCAGGGCAAGCGCGTCGCCACCGAACTGGTCACGGCCACGCGCAACTACCTCAAAGACCATGGCATCACTGCCGAAGTCGAATACTCGTGGGGATCTACCGAAGCCAAAGTTCGCGTGCCCGGCCTGGTCGATGCCATTGCCGAAATCACCGAAACCGGCTCGTCCTTGCGCGCCAACAAATTGCGCGTTGTCGAAACCATGTTTGAAACCACGCCCCGGCTGATCGCCAACAAACAGACGTGGGCCGATGCGTGGAAACGCGAAAAAGCGCGCAACATCGCCACCCTCCTCATCGGCGCGTTCAACGCCGAAGACAAAGTCGGCCTCAAAATGAACGTGCGCCGTGCGGACCTCGGTCGCATCGTCAAAAACCTGCCCGCGCTCAACAACCCCACGGTCGCCAACTTGCTCGACGAAAACTGGGTCGCCATCGAAGTCATCGTGGATGAGCGCGTCGTGCGCGACATCATCCCCAAACTCAAAAAACTCGGCGCAGAAGGCATCATCGAATATCCCCTCAACAAAGTGATTTATTGAACGAAACAGACTGGATTCCGACTTTCGTCAGAATGACAGCGGGCGTCACCCCGGCTTTTTCCATGCCCGTTCCACCGTCATTCTGACCGCAACGGAGCACACGAGGTGAAACGCCATGCGGAGCAAACTTTCCATCCTCTGCCTCATCCTCTGCCTCATCTTGGGCTGTTCCCTGCGCTTTGTGGGGCTGACGCGAGGGGACAGTTCGTTTGTGCTGAACGCAACCGGCCAATCCGAGGCCAGCAAGGCGTTTTATCATTTTCATCCGGATGAGACCACTGTCATCCAAGCCGCTTTGGGGCCCATCGATCCCTTCGCGCCCAAACTCACCGCGTACGGCCTGTTGCCCGTCTATCTCTTGCGAGGCGTCCTCGAATTGAATCGGGTCGTCTTCGGGTGGGACTTTGAAAACCAGCTATCGCCCGATGGGACGCGCTACATCTACGTCACTGCTCGCGGGCTATCCGCGCTGATTTCCTGCGTCACGCTGTATCTCGTTTGGCTAGTGGGCGTCCGCTGGTTCGATGAACTGACGGGCCTGTTGGCTGTGTGCGTCGTCGCCGCGGCCCCAATCGCGATCCAACTGGCGCATTTTTACACCGTGGATAGCGCGTTCACCATGCTGATTCTCGCCAGCATGTACGCCCTGTTGCGTTCACTGGAACGCCCCGGTTGGCGGTGGTTCATCGCGACGGGCCTCCTGATAGGGCTCGCGGCATCCGTGCGCCTGATGGGCCTATCCGTGGGCCTCATATTGCTGGTCGGCTATGTCACGCGCCAGCGACAACTCAAGGCCATCTTCGCCCCCCCTATCTATCTAGCAGGGCTGATAGCGGTGGTCGTGTTGCTCGCGCTCCAGCCCTATATCGCGACCAACTGGGACCTGCTTTCTCAGGACGTTTCGGGCATCTCTTTTGGGTTTGGGATGAAAGTCGCCCGAGGCGAGACCCTCTCCGCTTGGAGCTTGGTGGATGTACACACCACGCCTTACCTCTATCACTGGACCCATCTGTGGCCTTTGGGCGTAGGTTGGCCCCTGACCCTCCTCTTTCTCTTTGGATTATCCTACGCGCTTTGGAAAGTCGATCATCACAAAGGACTGATTCTGCTTTGGGCAGGGATTTATTTTTATGTGATTGGCGGTTTGCACACCAAGCCCATTCGGTATCTCCTGCCCCTGTTGCCGTTCTTCGCCCTCCTAACCGCAGCCTTTTGCGCTTGGCTCGTCCGCGCGCCGCGCTTTGTTTGGGCGCGGAGATTGGGCATCGCCATTTGCAGCGCGGCGTTCATTTACAGCACCGCGTACGGCATTGCGTTTGCCGGCCTCTACGCCGAGGAAGACAGCCGCATCCAAGCCGCACGCTGGATAGACGAGCACATTCGGGCCACGAGTCGCATCGGCGTCGAACGGGGCGGGTTCTCCATGCGCGGGCTGATCGATTCCAAAAAATACGCCGTCCGCACCATCAACACCGGCACCCTCTTTGGCCTGCGCGGATTCATGACCTGCCAAGCCGAACTCACCTATCTCCTAAGTCAGTTACGCAACCCGGAGTATCTGGTCATCATCGACGCCAATCGCTACAAACAGTTCATCGCGGCACCCGAACTCGTTCCGGGCGGCGTGACTTTTTATCACATGTTGATGGCCGGCGAATTGGGATTTGACCTCGTCCAGCGTTTTCGGCACTATCCCACGCTGGGAAGCATCGCGTTCAAGGATGATGACAGCGAACCCACATTCACCGGATTTGACCATCCAACGGTCAGGATTTTCAAAAAACGGGATAACGCGGCCTGGCAACGAGGTCAGGCACTCCTGCGAGAACGCCTCTCGTCAAACCCGCATTGTGTCGATTCCCTGCTGGCGACAGCCAGTTCCACCCTCCAATCGGGAAATTTTCACCAGAGTTTGCAAACCACCCGACAGGTCATAGCACAAGTGCCGCAATCCAAGTTGGCCCATCTCATCCAAGCGGAGATATACCGGCAGATGGGGCGCGCAACGCACGAAGCCGTAGAACCCTATAACGCAGAGACGAAAAAGAGAAACAATCGGCATTTGATTTCCTGGGCGAGTGGGATGAGTTTATTTGACTTGGGCTTGACCGACTTGGCCTTGTTCGTCCTCGATTCGGGGACGCGACAAGTCCCCTATTTTTCCAGTGTTGGCGTTGTCAGTATGGCTAGTGCCTACGCCCACCTCGCCACCATGATCTACGACCGCGAGCAAAAGGAAGCGGCAGAGAAAGTTTTCACCCTGTCAACCCAAATCCACCCGCTTCCTATGGCTTATTTCAACTTGGCCGTAATTGCCTTGGACGACGAGGACTACAAACGGGCAGCAACGCACCTCGAACAATCGTTGCAATTAGACGCCAACCAAGCCAACGCGCATGCGATTTTGGGGAAAATCAGGGCAGCGTTTCTACCCGATCCGGACAAGGCGCGCCATCACCTCAAAAAAGCCATTGAACTCGACCCCAACTTAGAGGCGGATTTGTCCGCGTGGCAAAAATTGATCCCCAACAAATAGGAATG
This sequence comes from Candidatus Latescibacterota bacterium, assembly GCA_965204745.1. GTDB lineage: Bacteria > Latescibacterota > UBA2968 > UBA2968 > UBA2968 > VXRD01. Next base: position 3,487,544 of record OZ242010.1, on the reverse strand, counting down.
ACATGATCGACATCATCCAAAACACACGCGACAGCGCGAAACTCGACGCCATTCTCGCGCGTACCCCTGCTTTTTCGCCCGAGCGAGAAGCGACTGTGCGGGAAATCGTCACCGCGGTCAAAGAACGCGGCGACCGCGCCCTGCTCGCGTACACCAAGAAATTTGACGACATCGACATGGCGGCTGCGGACATGCGCGTGTCCGCAACCGAAATCAAAACGGCGTACGACAACGCCGATCCCAAACTCCTCGAAATCATCGCCGCCGCTGCTACAAACATCCGCAACTTTCACAACGCACAGCGCCAAAACTCGTGGTTCATCGAAGACGGAGACGGGGTCGTGCTCGGCAAGCGCGTCCTCCCGCTCGACCGCGTCGCCCTGCTCATTCCCGGCGCGAGTGCCCCCCTGTTCTCAACCCTGCTCATGGCCGCCATCCCCGCGCAAATCGCCGGCGTTCCGCAACTCTGCATCGCAACGCCACCCCAGGCAAATGGCGCGGTTCACCCCACTGTACTCGCAACGGCCCACGCCTTGGGGATCCGCGAAATCTACAAAGTCTTTGGCGCGCAAGCAGTCGCGGCACTCGCCTACGGCACCCAAACCATCCCTCGAGTTGACAAACTCGTCGGCCCGGGCAACCCCTATCTTCAAATCGCCAAAAAACTCGTCTTCGGCGCTGTTGACATCGACATGGTCGCCGGCCCCAGCGAAATCGTCGTCCTCGCCGACGAAACCGCAAATGCCAAGTACGTCGCCGCGGACCTGCTCTCACAAGCCGAACACGGCAGCGGCTTTGAAGCCGCGGTCTGCATCACGCCTTGCGAGGCCCTCGCGTCTCAAATCGCCGAGGAAGTCACTGCACAAGCCGCGGACCTCGCGCACCGCGCCGCCATCAAAACCGCGCTCGACCGCTATGGCGCAATCGTCATCGTCAACGACCTCGCCGAGGGCATAGCCCTCGTCAATCGCATCGCACCCGAACACCTCGAACTCATCGTCGCGGACCCTTGGGCACTCGTGCAATCCATTCGCCACGCCGGCGCCGTCTTTTTAGGCGCGGCATCATCCGAACCCGTGGGCGACTACTACGCGGGCACCAACCACATCCTCCCCACGGCCGGCACGGCCCGTTTCGCGTCCTCTGTGGGCGTTGACACCTTCACCAAAACCATGAGCATCTTGCAATACACCGAACAACGCCTGCAAAAAACCTCAGGCCACATCATCGCCTTGGCCCAAGCCGAGGGCCTCGACGCCCACGCCAACGCCATTAGGCAGAGGCTTTGAGGCGATGGGCAAAACGTCTGAATCGCGGATTAAACGGATTACTCAGATTACGCGGATTACCCCTCACATCCCTACCACCGCTTTATCGTTCCCATCCGCTATGTCCTTTGTACACCCCGCCGCCATCCGTCTTAGGGATGGGAACGCACAGGTGGCGAGGTGGCGAGGTGAGGAACGCACACGGCGGGGCGGGGGATTGGAGGGGATCGCACTTGGGCGGCTGAAGGGCGGGGTGGAAACTAGGTTGTGTTGACATTTCATTTTTTGACGTTACGCACAGAGTAGCAACTGTATTGCTTCTTGCTCATTTAAGGCGTTTCCTTTGATGGCTTCTCGCTCTGGTTGCTCTGATGGCGTTGCGCGAGGGGACCTATCCCCCGGCCCCTTTCCTACGAGGAAAGGGGAGTAAAGTTCCTTTGATGGCTTATATCAAGGGTTGCTCTGATGGCGTTGTGCGAAGGCATAAAGCGATTAAAAATCTCTCATCAATACCCTCGCAAAACCGCTCACAGTTCCCCCCTTCCTCACAGGAAGGGGGGTTAGGGGGGTAGGTCCCGATAAGGAGCGACTGTTTCAGTTTCTCAAACCGAGAGCATATTCTGCGATAGGGCTTGATTTTCTCGATAAACCGCTCAAGCCAGTTGCTTTGCTCGTAAATGTCAACAGAACCTAGTCCTTTCGGCAAAGACTATGGAATTTTTTGGGTAGCCATCTTAAAAAAAGTTACGGCATTTTAAGTATCGCGTCAAGCCGTGCCCGCAGTGTTGTTCGGCTATTTATCGGGAGGCAGTTGCCCCATCACCACACTGCCTGGAGCTGAAATGCAACATGCTACATCCAAATCGATCAATGCTTGGCAATGAGTTCGCGGACAACAGGCATCAGTTCTTGGGGGATTTCGACAACGGTTTGGGACGAATTTCCAAACGCGCCCTCGTCCTCAGCAATGGCCGCATCCTCTGTCTGTTGCTCGTAGTGGGCAATGACCTTCTGAACCCGTTTGTCATCCCAGTTCAAGGGAAATTTGCTTTGTTTCATCGTCTTCCTCTCCTGCGTTGGCGCCGTCGATACGCACTTAAGGGATTTCCTTGCAATTCATAAGCTGTAATCACAAAGACACTATTGGGTTGTGGGTCTGGAACGTAAATTACGCGCAGGTAACGTCCCGTTTGCGTTTGACCAATGGCGACTCGTGAGCCTTCACGCCCTGATCGGTCTTCACCTGGGTTTTGCAATACATCCGCTATATCATCCTCATCAACATGATGGTTGTAAATATGGGGGAAGCCCGTTTCCGGATCAATGTAAAAGCGAATATTCATTTCCCATCTCTAATGTAAGCTACCTGTTCTAATGTTGCCCCCTGCCATCGCCATTTGGATGGCGATCCGCGTGCTCTTGCCGCCATGCACACTCGGTTCGGCGCACCATTGGTCGCGGAGGAGGACGAGGGGTTCGATGGTCGCTTCGGGCAGGTGCAATAGGTCGATCAAGATGGCGCGGTCGAGGGCTTGGCGGGTGTGGTCTCGATACGCCTCGTTGGCCGGGAGGAATGTCGCGTCCTTGAATCGCCCAAAGATCGCCTCGGCTTGACCGAGTTGCGCCGGGCTTAAGGAGCGCGGATCGAGCACGGTTAGGCGGGGCAACCGGGTGATCGTGATCTGTGCGCGACCCTGTTGCTGGCGGCTTCCTATCCACCAAAAGGCGAGAAGGCCCAAGGTGGTATTCGCCCACAAGACGAGAGGTAGAATCCACTCGTCGCTATCCGGCAGGAAATTCGGCCACGCCCTGCCGCCGATGGCTTTGGTCGGGGTGAGGCAGGCGGCGAGACTTTGCGAGTTGAGCCGAAAATCAAGGGTGAAATGCAACCGCGACGCCGTGCGATTCCAGACCGCGACGGCACGGTCGTCGCAACTGGAGCGCACCTCGCCTTCGCTATCGGCCGGGACGACGAGGTTGCGTTCGCGGTCGGCGGCATGTCCCCACAGCACAGGATATTGCGGTATGCCTTGAATGGGGATGATGTCAAACGGCCCTCGCGGCGTGCCATTGCTGTTCTTTCCGGAAATGTCGCGACCGAGCAAGCCCTTCTCGCCGAGGTCGCCGAGGCGAGTCGTCGCCAGTGGCGCGGTGTATCCTCGCGGCAGTCGGAGCGTCCCGTTTGCCAAACCGAGGGCGGCATCTGCCAGCGTCGTCTCGTGCAGGGATGCACAGCCGCCTTGACGCACCGATGCCCGAATGTACGTGCCGACCATCTCGCTATCGCCGATGCACAACCGCCCCTGCCGCGCATTGCCCGGGATTTGCCGCACGGCCCGCGCCATCTCAACCGCTTCCGCGATACTGCCCGGCCGGTGGTAAAAATTGACGAACAGGGTTTTCCCGCCTTCCCCAGTCCTCCCATCGCGTCGCTTAGTCGCCACCACAAGGGCCTCGGCCATCCCCGTATCCGCTGAAAACGCCCGATCCGTCTGGCCGTGTGCCGCAATGGTCAGCACGGTCAACTCCTCGTATTCGCTTTCCAACAAGCGCCGGAAATTCGCCCAAGAGTTGCCGCTCACACACGCCGCGGGGAGCACCAGCGCGAGAACCCCACCCGGACCGAGCTTGGCGTGCCCGAGATCGACAAAGTTGGAGGCCAGGCCCGCGTTGCCGTGGCCGCACGGATGGGACAACCGCCGCCGGATCTCGGACAGACGCTTGGTCATGGCCTGCTGTTCGTCTTTGGTCGTGTTCAGCCCTGCAAATGACGGCACTGGGACTTCGGTGCTCTCGTGGTTGGTGGGCCGCGTAAAGGGCGGGTTCATAATCACCAGATCCGCTGATTCTCGAGGTAGGATCATGTCTGAACTCCCCGCTGTCTCCACATCTGCGCCCGTGCCCTGCGCCACTTGGATGCCCGTCCCAAACAGCGACGGCGTGGCGTCATACGCGATCAGGTCGAGCGCGCCCAAGGCCATTACTCGCTGTTTTTCCTGACTTTGTCGACCGTAGGGCAAGGTGTGGACGCGGGTATGACCAAAGGTCGTCCCCGGATGGGCACTCGACAGCATCGACGCGGTCAGGTGCGTGGCCGCGGGCATGATGTCCGCCGCGATGAGGGCGCGTTCCATCATCCGCCGATGCAAGGCCCGATCATCTCCGCCAGTTCGCCGGTGGCGTGCCGATAAAGCGCGATACGCCGCCGAGAGCAGGGCACCCGTCCCGCAGGCCAAGTCCGCGACTTGCAGGCCGACGAGGGACTTCGGATCGGCCCAATCCGTCCGTGCGTCAAGCCGCGCCACCGCCAACTCGCCGAGCAGGGCCGCAGAAGTCGGCAAGGTGTAGAACGTGGCGAGGAACTTCCGATCCGCAATCAGCCGTTGGAACACGCGCCCGGACAAGTCGTGCAAGGTCGTCGCGCCCAAGCCCGCCAACTCGCTGGCCGCCTGCGCGAGACGGTCGAGCACTGCTTGCGCCGTGTGGTCGTCAATGGGCCGCAACAACTCGGAGGCGATGTGGAAAATGGGATAGTAATTGATGTGGTCGAGAATATGCCGCCAACAGGCGAGCACGCGGCTTTTGCTGACCGCGTTATTCCCCGGACTGCGGAGTTCGTCGATGGTTTCGATGCCATGGGCCGCGGCGATGGCGGTGTGGAAAACGAGCGCGTTGGCGACGATGGCGCAGGCCATGCGCGAGGTTTGATCGCCATCTGCTTGGTGGAGGGCACGCGCCATTTTCCCAAGCCCCTGGGGGCCTGCGGTTTCGCGCAACCGGCCGGCGGCCTCGCCGATGCTCTGCTCCAAAATCCGCGTGCCCTCGGCGAGCAAGCGTTCGGACAGGGCGACGTTTTCAATGCAAGTGGCGAGGTCGTCCATGGTACCGGTCAGCCAGCCCGCAGCCGGCCAGCGCGCGATGGCATCCGCTTCTTGCAGCGAAAAGGTGCAATAGCGGAACTCGGCGGCCTCGATTTGTCGCTTCAAGTCACTTTGGGGCGTGCGGCTCAGTTCCTGCGGGATCCGCACCGCGATGGTCTGCTCGATTTGGTCGCCGTTGTATTGCAGATGTTTTCCCAAACGCGCTTTGGCCTCATCTTCCACGTTGCGCGCAGGCTCAAACTCGGTTTCGATGACGACCGGAACCCCACCCGCCGGACGAATGAGAATATCCGGGCGCTCATCGGTTTCTCGGATGAGGCCATGTTGCTCCACGGCGGCGCGCTCGCGCCAGTGCGGATGCTTGGATCGCAGTACTTCCAGTAGCGGGAAATTGAAGGCGACTTCGTTGGTCGTGGGCATTGGTTTATGCGTGCGTGAAGTTGTTAGATGGAGGAATTGGGAACTGGGTGCGAAGACAGGCACGGGGGCGTCCCTACGGCTGATGGGGCGGACAGGCTGACAACTGACAACTGACAACTGACCCTCACGCTGTCAGCGCGGTGAGTTCTGCGTCGTCGATCTCGAAATTGGCATAGACCCGTTGCACGTCGTCATTGTCTTCGAGCATCTCCATCAGGGTCAACAATTGTTGCGCGGTTTTGCCGGCGATGGGCACGGTATTTTGGGCGACGCGCGTCAGCTCGGCGCGTTCAATGTCGATGTCCGCATCTTCAATCGCTTTGCGGACGCGCTCAAAATCGGACAGGGCCGCGTAAATCTCATATCGACCATCTTCTTCTGCGATATCCTCGGCGCCGGCATCCAACGCCACGAGCATCAAATCATCCTCTTCCACGCCCGCTTTGGGCACGGCGATCAGCCCTTGTTGGTCAAACACCCACGCCACCGCGCCGCTTTCGGCCATCCCGCCATTGTATTTGCTGAACAAATGCCGCACTTCGGACACGGTGCGGTTGCGATTGTCGGTTAGGGCCTCGACAAACACGGCCACGCCGCCCGGGCCGTAGCCCTCGTAAATCGCGCTTTCGTAGGACGCGCCTTCGAGATCGCCCGTGCCCTTTTTGATGGCGCGTTCGATATTGACCGCGGGCATGTTTTCCGCCTTGGCATTTAAGACCGCGGCGCGCAACCGGGGATTGTTCGCCTCCTCGCCGCCTTCGCGCGCTGCGACGGTGATCTCTCGAATCAGTTTGGAAAACACCTTGCCGCGGGCCGCGTCTTGGCGGCTCTTGCGATGCTTGATATTCGCCCATTTAGAGTGCCCGGCCATGCTCACCTTCCTGTGTTGAAAGGTCGTAAAAAAACAGCATAACGATTTGATAATGTAGTCAGAAGCGCGTGGATGTGCAATGGGAAAGCGAGAGAACCCCTCCCCCGGCCCCTCCCCGAAACGGGGAGGGGAGACGGTATTCCCCCTTGCATCTTCGGACGAGCACAGGGGCATCGCCCCTACACACCACACGGCTCGCCTTTGAACGGGTTGTCGCCAGTTCGTTGTAGGCTACGCCTGTGCCTGCGAGGAAGGGGGAATGGTGAGCGGTTTTGCGGGGGGATGGTGTGAGGGATTTTTAATCGCTTTATGCCCTCGGTCAACGCCATCAGAGCAACCTAAGCCATCAAAGGAACTTTACTCCCCTTTCCTCGTAGGAAAGGGGCCGGGGGATAGGTCCCCTCGCGCCTCGCCTTTGGGCCGGATGGACAGGCGGGGCGGACTGACAACTGACAACTTGAGAGGAATAGCGCGGTGGCCTTCTCCCCTCTTGCCTCTCGCCTCTCGCCTCTCGCCTCTCCCGTCTTACGCCTTTTCATTCTGCCACTACAAAAAGGGCATCTTTAACCGCGGTCTGATCGCTGTTCAAATCGGTTATTTTGACCTCTAGCGCGTACCGCCCAGGCGTGCGGTCGCCCAATTCCAACTCCGTATAGACCGCTTCCAAATCCATCGTCCCCACCTGATCGTAGCCCATCAGCACCTGCTCGCGTTTGCCCTTGAGCGTTTGCACCAGCCGAGACACGGCGCCGCCCACGCCTTTGCTCCGTGGCGCGATGGTATATTCCACGCGGTATCGCGTTTGCCCAAACGCATCGCGCTTCAGATTGTAGATTTCGTAATACACAAAGATGCTCTGCCCCTTGGGATAGGTTCGCGTGGGCATGGGGATGATGTGCAACGCGCCTTTGCGGAACTTGTCCTGTGGGCCGCCCTCTGCAACGCGCCACGCCAGTTCCAAATCGCTCACCTCTATGGCCCCGCCCTGATATTTCTCCAATTCGATCATCTGCCGATACCGCCCTTGTCTTCCGGACAGGCGGTCGAGCAAATGCACCTCCAGTTTGTAATATCCCGGCGGCGCCTCTAGCCGCACCACATCGGGCACAAAGGCGCCGTGCATTCCGGTCAGGTCGCCTGTGTTGCGGTATCGCACATCGCCCGCCCGCCGATACACATCCCCGGTCTGCTCATTCAACAGGGCAACCGTGCGCTCCACCACCAACTCGGTGGTATTCGTCTCTGGGAAATACCGCCCAAACGCCCGCGGAATGCCCGTATAGACCTCTAGCGCGCTCACGCCTTGACGCGAACTCTGAAAATCCGCCAGATCGTAATAAAACGCCAAGGGCCGGGTGTTTTCGGGCGTCACGTAATAATCGGGCGTCACCCGCGCTGCAAACTCGGTGATTCGGCGGGGATTGTACCGGTTCAACAGCGCCAGCCTGCGGATGGGGATATTGGGATCCAAAGGCGGCGGGGCAAAGTCAAAAGTTCCCGTCATCGCCTCGTCGGTAAAGGTGATCTCGATCCCCCCGTTCACATCCGTATAGACCCACGTTTCCCACCGCACCATCGACGCGTCCTCTTGCACGGAAACCGCGTGGAAATCCGGCTGCAGGTCGAAAAACCCACTCTCGCGGCCCTCGCTGGCGACGGCGGTATTTGCCAGCCGTTCAAATGCGCTGATGTCTTCCCCAGATTGGTCGTCTGCCGTGGCTTGCCCGGCCCGCACCATCCGCCGTTCTTCGTCTCCCGACGCCAGTTGCTGTTGTTGCTGTTCCCGCGAGCGGTTGAGGGCTTGTTGCATGGCTTCGGCATCTACTCGCGCCCTGAGTTGAGTTGACTCACCCAACTTGGTGTGCAGACCGCGCACCGGATACACCGGCCCGAAGTACGTTTGTTGCGCGGCTTCTGCGCCAAACAGGGTTTGGGCCACGCGCTCCTTCACCCGTTGCACGGCCAGACTTTGGTCCGCGTTCAACATATTGGAGCGCGACCTGTAATCGGGCTCGCCAAATCGGATATAAACCTCGCCGCGCCGATCAAATGGCTTTTTGCCATCTGCGAAATTTGTCAGCGCGTACCACACCCGGCGGTAGTGCTCCAACTTGCGTTCATTGATCGCCGTGATCAGATTGGGGTCTTTCAAGGCCCAAAACTGTTGCAAAAATGCGGACCGCATCGAGGCTGTATCGAGGCTGGTATATTCTTCCAATTCCTCGGCAGATGCCAAAAATCGGATATCCTCATACAGGCCGCGGCGTTGTGGGGGGAGGCGATCCACATAAGAAAAAAAATAAGCCTGCGCCCAGTTTAGGCGATTGAGTTCCAAACACGCCTGCGCCAAAATGGGCAGGGACGCGATTTCTTCGGGATGGTCGCGGATGTGATCTTCCAAGAGGTGGATGATGCGGTCGAAATTTTCACTGCGTAAATACGCCCGCGAAAGCAGTTCCCTGCCCTCGGGATCGTCGGGCGCGAGCGCGACATACCGGGCATACGCCATCGCCGCTTGCTCGTGGTCTTCTTCTCGTTCCTCCCACCACTTGCCCAAGAGTTTGTACGCCGGTGCGTAATCCGGATCCAGCGCGATGACGTGATCGAGGTCCCGCTTGGTATCGTATTCCTTGAGGTCGTACCGCGTCTGCGCCATGTGAAACCGGGCGTCTCGGTACGTGGGGTGCCACTGAAGGGCTTTTCTGAAATAGCGGATAGCCGTGTACATCCCCTTGGGCCGATGCCGAAAAACAAGCCCCAGGCCGTTATATGCCTCGGCGAGCCGATAGTCGAGGTCGATGGCGCGTTCAAACGCATCTCGCGCACGGTCATCATCGCCCGCCTGCATCAGGGCATAGCCCAAAAGCGAATGCCCCTGCGCCAGCCGAGGGGCCACCCGCGTCAGCACGGTTAGGATGGGCACGGCGAGCGAGTCGCCCCGTGCCAAGTGCGTCTCGCCCATCGCCAACAGGGAATCCACTTGTGCTCGACCAATGGGGCGGTCTTGCACGCGGTAGCCCTCGGCCTCGCGGATCAATTCCACCAGGCGGCCGGGATAAAAATAACTCACGACAACGGCTTCGCCCGGCGTAGCATCGGGCCGATAAAAATAACTGACGGAGCGCGCGTCGCGTTTGTCAATAGGGGCGCGGAACAAGCGGAAAACCACCTCTGAATCCGCGGCGGATCGGTCACTCGCCCATCGCCCCAGGGCTTTGAGCTGAGCGGGCATTTGCCCGCGATGGGCCTTGCGATACGCCGTCAACAACTCGGCAATCGCAGCGAGGTGATCGCGGCACACCCAGCGGGATCCATCCTGCCGAATCGCCTGTGCGGCGGTTTGAAACGCCTGTACATAGTCTCGCATGGGGGCGGCGGACATGCCCTTCTTCGACGCCCGCTTGCCCAGGTTTTCGAGCGATTTTGCCGCCTGCGTATAATAAGCGGATGCCTGTTTGAACTCCCAGCGCGAGAGGCTCAGCTGCGCCATGCGTGCGGCGTTGAACCCCGCGTGTAGATCGGCTATCGCCTTTTCGCCTGCGCCCGGCGCGGTCGGTTTTAAGCCGCTGGGCGTTTCAGTCGCCCAAACGATGGATTGATCGATCTCCGAATCGCCCAACGCGAGGCCATCGCGCGACCAGTATCTAGATGGGGCGAGCGCGACCGTGGTTCCCCGATTCAAAACATCGCCCGGCGCGGGCAATGTCAGCGGCAGGGATTGATAGACAATGCGTCCCGTCTCCGTCTTTCCCAGTCGCCCGGATCGCCCGGGGAAAATCCCCAAACACTGTTCTCTTCCCGCCTCATCGCGCCACAACTCGGTCAGGGCGACCCCATTGGTTTGCCGCGAAAAGGTCCACACGCGCCCGTGCGCGCCCGTGCGGATGACCAGATTCTCGGGATGGGCTTCGGCGCAACAAAGCGCGAGAACGGACGCCATGAGCAGACCATATCTGACCAGCGGTAAAGTGACCACCTCATACCTCCAACGAATCGGCGAATCAACGCCTATAAATCGCAGGGACAGGCCCCGTGCCGGCCCGACTCGACGAACAGCCGGCGCCGGGTACAACTGCGAAAGCCGTTCATCAGCACAGCTTTCGGAAAGCGGTCCAGCAGACGCGCAACAACAAATAGCCGTGCCGGAACCGGTGGATCTGCGTCGTTCCGTACACGCGATCCCGATAGCGCACGGGCACTTCCACAATTTTGCGAGCCAGTTTGGACGCGCCCAAGAGCAGATCGAAATCGCCAAACGGATCGAAGTCGCATACCTCCCGCCGGATGCCGACGATCTTTCGGTAATCCGAAGCAAACAGGGCTTTGGTGCCGCACAGGGTATCCGAAATGCGCTGGCCCAACAGACAACTCAAAACCCGACCAAAAAACCGATTGCCCAACAGGTTCAAAAGGCGCATGGCCTCGCGTTCCATCGGGTAGATCAGCCGAGTTCCCACGGCCAGTTCGGCCCGGCCCGACGCCAGCGCGTCGAAAAACTTGGGCAACTCCTCGGGCGCGACGGTCAGATCGCCGTCCAAAATCATCAACACATCGCCTCGGGCCGCCTCAAAACCCCGGCGCACAGCGTCTCCTTTTCCGACCCCGGTTTGCCGAATCAGGCGGATCGTTGCGTCTGCGTGCGCGACCATACATCGCTCGACCTCCTCGGCCGTGCCATCTGTGGAATGCCCCACCACAAAAATCAGTTCCATATCCGCGCCCATGTGCGGGGTTCGCGCAATGGCCTCTTCCACTGTGCCGCGCTCATTTTTGCACGGCACGATGACCGAGCATGAAACCGCGGTTGCCTCGCGTGCGGGAAAAATCGGGCGCGCGACCAAGGTCTGGATCAGACACAGGCGACGCACCCCCGGCACCTTTGCCAACAAGCGATTTGAAAGCCACGCCACCCCCGGTATGCCGCGGGGCAAGAGCAGGCGATTTTCCCGGCGAACCGTCTCAAAGCCGCACAGGGAGAGCAGATTGTAGATATCCCGGTGCGTCAACCAGTTTTGCACGGGTTCGGGCATCTTGAAGCCCAAGATCTCCGCTGTCTTTAGCATCGGCTTCCACAAGGGATTGTAATGCGTCAGCAGCACGCGGGAATTAGGCAATACCACTTTCCACAATTCGGTGAACACATGCTGGATATCCGGCAAAAAACCCAGCAGGTCGGACAAAATGATCCACTCGAACCGCTCGCCTTCGGGCAAACACTCGGCGCGGCCCACGCGAAATTCCAAGGTCGGGTATTTGTTTCGCGCTCGTCGCACCATCGCTTCGCTGAAGTCGATCCCGAGCCCCCGGTTGGGTTTCAGGCCGGCCAACAGGTCGCCCGTGCCGCATCCCAAGACCAACACAGACGCGCCTTCCGGCACGATACTGCGGCAAAATCGCAACACCTCTGCGTGATAGGTGCGGTTGCGCCTGCGCCATCGGTCGCGGCTATTGGTTGCGCGGTTGAAAAACGCTTGGATGGCGCGGCTATCGGGAGGGGATTTTTTCATGTGATAAGGTCTCGAGTTCTCGGCGTGCCAACTGCGCCACTTGTGGGTCCCCGCGCCAGAGGTGCAAAAAGCGGCTGTAAGCGCGTATTGCCGCGGGTTTGTCGCCATGATCCCGATGGGCTTTTGCCAAATTAAAATACGCCTCTGCCCAGCCCGGGCGCAACGCAATGGCACGGGCATACGCAGAAGCCGCAGGCCCCGGCGCGTTCATGGCCTCGCGGGCAACGCCCAAATTGTAAAAAACCTCTGCGTTATCGGGAGTGAGAACAGCCGCTCGTTCAAAAGCCGCGTGCGCGTCTGTCACCTGCCCGGCCCGCATCGCTGCAAGCCCTTTGTTCATCCACGCGGCGGCATCGTCCGGTCGCATCTCGACCGCCTTTTGATAGGCTGACGCCGCCCGGTCAAACCGGCCCGTTGCCGCGTAAAGATTGCCCAGATTATTATAGGTCAACGCATCTTCCCGGATCGACAACGCCTTTTGGTAAGCCGCCTCGGCTTCGGCAACCCGACCGCGTTCGGACAGCGCGTCTCCTAGGGCGTGCTGCATTTTCGCGCTTTGGGGATGTACTGCCACCGCGGATCGGTACAGGGTCAAATCGCTGTGCCAGTCCGCATTTCGCACCACTGTGCGTGCGCCATAGCCCGCGAGGATCAACCCGGCGAGAACAACTGCCCATCGTTTTTGAACGCGCTCAAATCCAAGCCCGGCCAGCGCGAACAAGCCCAAAATCGGCAGGTACAAAAACCGCTCTTGAAAAATGGCGTTGATCAAAACGAGCGTTTGGGACACCGCCGAATAGGACACGAGGAAAAATGCCAGGCCAAAAAAAACACGAGGCCAGGACCTCCAAAAAGCACCCGCGCACAACACAAGGCCCGCAACGCCCAGGACCAGGCCCGTCAGTGCTTCGAGAGAAAGCAGAGACGCGACGACCGGAATCGCGGAATAATCCACAGATAATTGGACGGGAAACAGGACGAGAACGAGGTACTCGTAGAACAGGCCAGCGGCGGTCATGAGCCTGTGATCGAGCGGTTGATCGATGAGCGGATTGTTGAGCGCGAGCACGTTTTCGGCTGAAAACCCCAAATTCGCAGCGGCTTTTCGCAGGGCCAAATACAGAAGAAAAACCCCGACAAACCCGGCCCAGCGCGGGCCGCGTTGCCGTATCAAATCGCCTAGCCGCGGTTTGGACAGGACAAAGGTCACGTCAACGACCACCACCAACCCCAGCGCGGTCAGCGCACTCTCTTTGGAAAGCAAGGCGCAAAAAAACCCCACGAGGGCCAACCCGTAGCGCGCTTCTCCGCCTCGGCGATGCCAACGCGCGTACAATAACAGGGCGGACAGGGAAAACAACGCGGCCAACAAATCCGCACGGCCAAACGTCACACCCGCGACGGCTTCGGCATGGATGGGATGCACCGCAAAGAGCAATGCGGCAAAAACCGCCCCGCGTTGCAGTCCTAGGCGCGCGCAAAGGAGATAGGCCAGCAGGCTGTTGCCCACGTGCAGGAGCACATTGGTCAGGTGAAATCGGAACGCCTCAATCCCGCCCCAGCCATCCAGCACAAAAGACAGCACCGTGAGGGGGCGATACTGTCCATTGGCATTGGCCTCGTCTTCGTACCCACCCCAGTAATGCGTGGTCAACACCCCCCACAGGTCCGCGTCGCGAATCAGCCGGTTGCGCTCGATCAAAAAGTGATCGTCATAGACCAACCCATTGCCCAAGGTGGTTGCAAACACCGCAAAGGCCGCGAATCCCACGCCGACGAGGGGCCAGATTTTCTTGTCATCGCGCAACATGTTTTGGGTACAGAATTTGATTTTGATACAGAATACAAAGGGCGATTGCAGGGGGGCAAACCCCGGCAGTCGCCCGAAAGTGTACAGCCTCTGTGATCGCGGGATTAGAACGTGCCGCCGATAGACACGCGCAGCGGCGAATCGAACAGAGCCACGCCGTCAATATTCTTCAGCAGCGAATAGGACACATCCACCGAAAAGGTTTGCCCGCCCACTGTTTGCTTAAACCCCGCGCCGAACGCAAAATTCTCGAGGTCGTAGTTCCACTTGTAACCCGCGCGCACCGCGATCATGTTTTGGTACCAGAGTTCTGCGCCAACGTGATAGCGTTGCTCGAAGTCCACGGGAAAGACGCTCTCGGCGGCCACTGTCAAATAGGTCGGATCGCCCTTTTCGCCATAGACCTCGGCCGCGAGGCCCATGTTGTAGGTCAGGGGCATCAGATACGAAAATGCCTCTTCGCGGGATTTCTGATCCGGCCCGAAATTCTTGAACGACATCGCCACGCGCAGGCTTCTAAATCCGGTGTAGAAATGGCTGCCCAAATCCACCGTGAACGTGTTGGTCGTCTGCGTGTACAGTTTTTCCTGCACGTAGTTGGCCTTCGCGCTGAACGAAAACTTATCCGTGAATTTGATGGCGTAGAGAACGCCCACGGCCATGTAGTTCACGTCGATGAATTGCCCCGTGCCATTCGGCTGGAAAATGGTGGTCTCTTCGATGGGTTCCACCTGCTGCGTGATCAAGCTGACGCCGATCACCTCGCCCCGAGACGAATGCGTATTGAAAACCGCCGCCGCCGAATACAGGTCCGTTCCGGCCAGCCACTTCGTGTAGTTGGCCTGGTAGGCGAACCGGTCCACGTGGGTCAGCCCGGCGCCATTCCAGAAAATGGCATTGATATCATCGGCAATCGCCGTGTATGAATCGCCCATTCCCACGGCGCGAGCACCCTGCCCGATTTTCAAAAACTGCATGCCTGAGATGTTGACCTTTTTAACCCCTTTGATCCCGGTGACGCCTTCCGATTCAAGGCCGAGAACGGGACTGGCGATCAGCAGCAGGCCCAGGACCGCTGTGAGCATGAGATTTTTCCGTTTCACAATGATACCTCCTCCTCTACTTAATCACCACAAAAGTGCCGCGCTGGATCTTGTTTTGGCTGCCTTGGGTTTCAGACACCACCACAAAGTAGTACAGGCCGGTTTGGATTTCGCCGGCCAAATTGTAGGTGACTTGCCGAAACGCCGCTTCGCCTCGATCCGGATTGTCGTGATCTATGGTATAGACCCTGTCGCCAGAAGCCGAAAAAATGTGGATTTTGCACTTGCTCGGAATCCCGACGAATCGCAGGTTGCGGCTGTTGGGATATTGGTGCTTGCCATCCACAAAATAGGGATTTGGCACCACCAACACTTTGCGGTCGAGTTGATCCGTTTCCGAAGTGGTCGGCTGGAATGGGCGCCTGTCGTCCCCGTCATACGTGCGTGCAGTAGGCGGGCCCCAGCCGCTCTCGTACCCACTCGAGGCATTGGTGCGCGCCCTGCCCGTGGGCAAATCCACCAGGGTCATTCCGCCGCCCATCCAACTGCCGTAGCCGCCGTTGTAGGGCCGCACCGAGTAGTGATACTCAAACCCGGCTGCCGTGTCCAAATCCTCGTACGTGTACTTCCCGCCGGACAATGACCAGTTTCCATTGACGCTGGAACCGCTCTGGCCTTTGAGCACCGTGTCGTGCAACTCCCAAGGGCCCCACCCAAACCAAGTGGAGCGATACACGCGGTAGCCCACGATGTCTTGCGTGCCGAGATAGGGATTGACCGCGCGGTCCGCATCGTCTGCCCAGGAAATCTGTTGGCGGGCAAAGCCGCTGGACGTCAGATCATCGGCGGAAATAAACGCGTTCATCGGCGCGGGCGGATGGTGGAAATTGGCGTCGTAAATAAAGTGCGCGAGTTGCAAATTCTCGAACGCCGCCTGCTCGCCCAGGGTTTTGAACTCCTGGATCTTCGTCTCCACCGGGTCGCTCGACCGGTCCCATGTCAGGATGTCCACGTTCTTCATCTGCGCCGGGTGCCCGGCCACAAAGGCCATGACGATCTTGGCACTTTCGCCGGCTTGCAACGTGTACGGGCCATAGACTTGCGAGAAAATGTAGATTTTCCGGTCGTCGACATTGTTCTCGTTGGGGTTGTCCTTGATCCCGGTTTTGAGCATGGCCGAATACATCGCGGACTCGGTGTCGTTCTCGGTATAGGGATCGTCGAAGTCGCTTTTGGACCTCGCCTGCCACCACTGCGCCGAGACGGGTTGGTCGCCTTGGGGCTGGACGTATTTGCCTCGGTCGCGGTCGTTGAAGGCGTGTATGCCCGCATCGTCGGTAAAAGCAATGGGCGCCATCACGATGTGTTGGGGCGCGCGGAGTTGCCCCTCGGTTTGCAACACGTCGATTTCGCCCAACCGCTGGAAGAACGGGTCGCCCGTATCGTCGTGCGGCGTCAACGGGTTATCCGAATCGCGGAAAATGCTGGCCTTGTAACCGGGCGCGAACGCACCGCCGTAGTTGGCCGCGTCCGAAAAATGATAAATATCATCCACGCCACGCCCATTGCCAGCCGTGACGTACCCATCCCAACCGAAGGCCTCCTGAAGGCCCATGGCCGCAGACACCCAGGAATTGACAAATGCAAAGTACATATCGTTCTGGGCCGCCGTCGCACCGGGGGCGTCTTCCTGCCCGTCCCCGTCGAAGTCACCCGTATTGGTAAATGTCAAATCCACCAAATAAAAATCGTCGAAGTTCGGATGGCTCCAATTGTACACCCGCCGCGTCACCTGAATGCCCTGCTTGATATGCACCCATCGGGTGATGATCGTCTCTTCCGGGATCGTCTGGTCCACGATGTACTCGCCCAATCGGTAATTGGCGATCACGACCGGGCCCGTGGAAGACGGGTCGAACTCGTTGCCCAAGTAACTCCCAAAATCCGACGGCGTCACACCCGGCCAGTAATTAGACAACCACGGTTCGTTGCCGCCGCCGCTCCAACTGGCGATGATATTTGCCGAACCGTCGGACAGCCGCAAGGGGTTGACCACCCCCCAATTCTCTTCCTCGTTGCCCCTCGGGTCGTAGGGCAATGGGCGAATAAAATCCTTGATCCACGGCGACGGCCTGGGGCCGGTCAGGCTGATTTGCCCGTCGCTCGTCAAAATCCACAAGCCATCGCCCATCGAGGTCTTGTAGTCGTTGTACACCTGGGACTTTGGACCACTCGTAAATTGCGACAACACTTGGCCGAAAGAGCCTGGCCCCGCGCCATTGTGCGGATAGGCATTTCGGTCGCCGCCCCGGTTGATCTCGGGGTTGCCCCCTTGGATGCCCATGTTGTTCCACGAGTTGGTGATCAGTGCCCTGGTGTTTTCCCTGAACGGGACCACATTTGGGTCGAATTGCGCCGCGGCATTGGTCGCCAAAACAGCGATAGCAAAAAGTCCGACCCACCCTGTACAAATCTTAAATCGCGTCATTCCTCGCCCTCCATCTCGGGTTTCGGAAAGGGTAAGGTGAGCGGGCGCGAGGCCCGCCCACTTAAACCGCTACCAGTTAAATCGCACGCCCACCTGCGTCAACCTCGGCGTGTGTGCATAAGTTCTGTCGCGCACGTCGCCGTATTGCAGGTAGGTACTGTCGGTCGGTCGGGGGCCATCGACCCCGTAATACGTGTAGTCGTTCCGGTTGGTCGGGCTGGTTCGGTCTTTCTGATCGAACAAGTTGCGTACATCGAGAAACACCGAGGTTTGAATCCGGGACGTGATGGCAAACGTCCTTTCCAGCGCGAGGTCCGTGCGCGAGTCCATCGCCAGTTCGCGGTAGGGGCGCACGCCGCCTTCGGGAGGGCTGTAGCGGAACAACCCGCCCGTTTCAATCCGCGTGACCAGGTTGATACGCATATTCCGCAAGACCGCGCTGACGATGGCCCCGCCCCGGTTGAAATCGGATGGGAAGGAAGCCAACATCGAGGCACTGCCGTATTGCCGCCGATCTCCAGAACGCGGTTTGAGGAACAACTGGCTATAACCGCCGGTAATGATATAAACGCCCTTGTCTTCGGGCACGCCTTCGGCCGAACGCGGGCCATCCCACTCGCCCGTGCCCAAGGTATTGCCATACGCGAGAGACTCGGAGTTTGCCTCGAAGCGATCATTCGCCCGTTCGGCATAGAAGTCGATATCTTCCTGCGACATCATGCGCGGCACTTCGCTGCCCGAGGGATGGGCGTCCCACTCGACCCACACATCGGGCACGGGCACGCCGAGGTCCGGATGCGTATAGGCGACATTGACCGCGCCGCGCCTCACGCCGTTCTCATCCATGTAGGCCCGGCGCACGACATTGCCGCGCTTCCCAGTGGTGAACGACGCCCACTGGTAGTTGTAGGACAAATTGAATGAGAAATTGTCGCTGAACTGCTTTCGCAACGCGAGTTCCACGCCTCGGGTATCGCCGTACGCGCCGTTGTCCAGCGTGCGGGAATAGCGCAAGTGGGTGACGCGCGGCCCCCGCCAGTCTTCGTTGGGATACCACGTAAATTGCTCGACTTCAGACCGGTAATAAGCCGTTATCGCCGCGGTGTAATTCGAGACGAAGTTCCAATCGGCCCCCACTTCAAACGCCGTTGTTTTGGCCGGGCGCAAGAGGTGCGAGCCGTTTCGCCCGCTGTACGTGGTTTCCAAGTTGTTGTAGCGTTCCGTCTCGTCGATCCGGCCGTTGCCGTTGATATCTCGGTCTTCGGCCTTGCCCGCGACCCAGAAATCCTCGCCGAAGTAGAACCACAGATCGGCCCACTGCAAGTACACGCCCGACGAGAAGCGGAACTGCGCCCGCTCGGTGATGGGATGCGAAATCCCGATGCGCGGGCTAAACACCACATGCCACGGCGCGTTTGTGGACCAGATCGATCCGTCATGGTACGCGTAATCGCGCGCTCGGGTATAGGTGCGTAACATCTCGGAACCGCGGAACCCACCGTGCGTGATCCTGCGGGTATTGGGATTGAACGCATCCATCCGCAGCCCCAGGTTCACGATCATGCCCTCAAATTCCATCTTGTCCTGCACGTAGGTGTTGATGGAATAGGGGTTGACGCCCTCGCCGAGTTGTCCCTGATCCGCGACAAACATCAGATGTCGGTCCGCAGGGCTGGAGTTGGCGATGATCGTCATGGCGATGTCGCGGCGCATCACTTCAATCCCCGCCTTGATCAAGTGGCCCTTTGTCACCTGAGAGGTCAAATCCACCTTGATCCCCAGCCGATTGCGGTCGGCCACCTTCCAGCGAGCCGCGGTTCGCCCGACGTTAAACCAGTTGGCATCGCCCTTGTTGTTGGCCGATGTCGCCTGATACACGCCGATGGTATCGGTCTTTGAGCGGCTGCGCGACAAGCGCACTTCGTAAAACGTTTTGGGTGAGATCGTGTGCGTCACCACCAGATATTGCAACTCTTCGCGATCTCTGCGCTTGCCCGCTGCGGACCAGTTCGCGGGCAAGAACAGATCCCTGCCGCTGTCGCCTAGCCCGCGATGCACGCCCGGAATGGAATCCGCCGTGCGGATCCACGGATCGGACACGCCGTTGGACCAAAACTCGTAACCTTGGTAAAGCCCGCCCAATTTCAACTTCAAATTCTGCGTTGGCCTAAAGGTGAAACTCCCCGAAAGCGAGAGATTGTCCGGCCCCGTGGGGATAAAGGTGTTGGTATCGTTGTAAAACCCCGTCTGTTTGGAGCCCGGAAAGGGGTTGGCCAAGCGGCTGTGTTTTGCCGTGACCACAAATGACACGTTCGTGCCGATGGGGCCTGAAACATTTGCCTCGGCGTCCCAACCGCCGACCTCCGTGTAATCCTCTCGGGTGTGCAGGGGCTCGCCGACCTGTTCTTTCAGCATGGGATCATCCGAAACATCGGGCCGCCGTTCGGTCAGCCAAGTGGGGTTGTCCCACTGCATCTTGTCTTGGTGCTGTGGGGAGTCATAGACATTTTCGCCCCAGTGCTTTTTCCCGGCCGGTTCATAGCGGTATTCCGCCCACCCATTGTATTGGTTTCCCCCTTCTTTGGTCACGATCTGCACCACGCCGGCTTGGGCATTGCCAAACTCGGCAGGCGTCACGCCGGTGAGTACGGACAATTCCTGAATGGCGCCGCGGTTCACGGTTCGGAACTGCCCGCCTGCGCCGCGCCCGTCGTTGTAATTCATCCGCACGCCATCGACCATATAGGCCACGTCGCTGCCCCACGGAACTTCGGCCGTGTTGCCGACGCGACTGCCGCGCAACCGGTTGGACCCGTCGACGGACACGCCGGGTTGCAACTGCAAAATTTCGGCGGTATTCCGCACGAGGCTCAAAATGCGCTCGGTTTCTTCGAGCGTCACGGTGTACTTGCTCGTGGTCTTGTCTGGCTCCACCAATGGGCGATCCGCGATCACCACCAGTTCCCCGAGTTCCACAGCGGCTTCTTTGAGCGTGAAATTCACGGTGATGGTCTGATCCGCGATGACCAGCACATCCTGCACCTGAACGGTCTCGTAGCCGACGAGGGACCCGGTGAGGGTCACGCGCCCGGGATCGACTTGGATGATGGCGTAATACCCATCGGCATCGGTAACGGCCCCGCGCTGCACGCCTTTGACCACCACATTGGCGCCCGGCAACGGATCCCCGCCAGCATCTCGAACAACCCCGTTGACCTTTCCGTGTTGCGCCCACGAATCGCCGGCGCCTGCGAGCAGGAATGCGCCGACAGCCAGCAAATTAAAAAACGACAATCTGTGCTTCATAGCACGACCTCCTAAAGAAAGAGTGTGGTTCCGGCTCAACGCCAAAAGTAAAACTTAACGCCAGCGCCGACGTCAAAGGACATCAACGGCCGGGTGCGTTCCAGACCGTAAAAGAGCATGGGCCTCAACTCGCCCACCACGAAGTTTAAGCGCCCGCGCACATCCAAGCTGATGTTATCGACCACAAATGCCTCGAGACCCGCGCCTGCGGTCAGCGCGATAGTCGTGCGCTTGTCAATTTGCGGATCCATGGCAGCCGTGAGATCGATCTCTTCGCTGGTCTGGGCGGGCCATACCAGATTGCGGTTCTCGGCATTGTAGCGGAAAAAGCCGCCGCCGAGAGCCAAGTAGTGGCGATAGTCCTTTGCGCGAAACCCGTGTAGTTGATTCTCCTCGCCCACAAAGACGAGCGCGTTCACGCACAGGCTGTTGTAGGTCATCGTCGAAGAAGCATCGGGACTGATGTAGTCTTGACCGTCAATCGGGTAGGTAAAGGGCGTGGTTGCCAGTTTCCCATTGTCGAATTTGGAATAGTAATATTCCACCTCGACGGTCACCAGGTTGCTCGCCACATAGTTCAAATTAAAACCGTATTTTCCCGTCTGGTCGTAGCGGTCCCTCAAATTGAACAGGGGAACTTGGTAATTGACAAACCCCCCGATACCCCATCGGTTCTGATGGGTGTCGGCGAACAACTCTCCCGACGGAAGTGCCATCAAGACACCCAAAAGGAAAATACGCAATGTGCGTGTCATAAACTCTCCTCTCTGCGGCTAAAACCGCAAAATAATGGAACTGCTTAACCCAAACGAAAGCTGAATCGGTTGCAACGCGCGCCATCTTAGTGCATCGGACTCACCCCTTTCTTTGGTTTAGGAATTTCGATGCAAAGTGTCACACATGATAACGCCATTGAAATAGGCATGTCAAGCCTTTTTTATTCTGTTGTCACGCGCCGGGCGAGGGGGGCATTCAAAACGACATACCGAGCCGACCGTAATATCCGAATCCCCTCGGTGCCGTGAACCTGCGCGCCGCGCCAAGGCGGAGGCGGATGGAGAACAAGTAGAGCGCGGCGGTGTCGGCGATGATCTCCGCGCCAGCGGACAGCAGGGGCCGGGGTCGCGGCTGCGATGCGTTAGGGACCCAAGCGTCTGCGGCGTCGATGAAGATCGATCCAAAGAGTCGATCTGCGTGCAGGGGCCAGGATCCCAGGCCGCGGTTTATCAACGCGATGGGCACGCGGTACTCCACAGACGCGGCCCAGGCGCGGCGGCCGGATCGCGTCGTCGTCTCGTAGCCCCGCGCTGGAAAAGCGCGTTGTGCGGTAGCCCCGCCGATGTCAAAATACCCGGTGCCCCTGCCCGGCCCGCGCGCCGCCCCCGCGCTCGCCCGCAGGGC
Source organism: Candidatus Latescibacterota bacterium (assembly GCA_965204745.1). GTDB lineage: Bacteria > Latescibacterota > UBA2968 > UBA2968 > UBA2968 > VXRD01. Next base: position 3,465,549 of record OZ242010.1, on the reverse strand, counting down.
CAACACGGGCGCAGCAAATTGTCGCCCGGGCAACCGTGCATAAGTTCTGAAGATGCCGATGACGCTATCGAATGATCGATCCCTCGCGGGTTCCCCCGGGGGTGCGTTGAGGTCCTTGCGGCGCCTGGCGCGGACAGAGAAAGACACGCCGGTCGCTCGGCCCATCTGAAAGGCGTGCGATCTCGCGGTGGAGGCAGAGAAGCGGGCCGACACTTCGCCCAGCGCGTTGCTCGGTCGGTCGAGTTGCAACTGATCGGTCAACTGCAATGCGCGGTCCAGTACTTCTCGATCTTCGCGCACCAACCCGCCGGAGAGCGCGAGCGATAAGTCGCTGCGAATTTTTTGTCGCGCCAGCGTTAGCGACACGGCAACGCCCCGCGCTCGTTCGAGCACGAAGAACGTATCCCGCGCCGCGTTTCCCTGTCGGCTTCTCGCGCCATCCCCGTCCCAGTTTTGCAACAGGGATATGCCGAGCGTGGGATTGCCCAAGCCGCGATACACGTAAGACAGCCGGCCCGCTGACCTTATGCCCGAAGGGCCTGGCAGGAAAACGCGAGCGCGAACCGCATAAGCGTGCCGGTTCATGAGGTCAACGCCAGAGGTTTGCGCGCCGATGGCGTAGCCGAGGACCGCGACGCGGGAGGTTTTCCCCTCTGAGGTGGCGAATTTTATCGCTGTCGGCCCAGTCGCATCCAGCCACCAGTAGGAGGGCCGCAGGGTCGGCAATGGCGAGTACGCACGGGCCGGCCCCTCGAGGTGGGCGGTCGGTCTTTCCGCGGTGACTGCGTGCGGTTCATCCCTCGGTTGAGGCGCGCGCGGCGCATCGGTGGGATTGAAGGGGACGCGCTCTACCTCCCACCCATTGACGTGGTACCCAGAAAAATAGAGCCACCGCCCGGACGGGTCCACGCTTGGAAACGCCGCGCCCGTGCGGACATTGGTCAGCATCACCGGGGGAGACGTCGTTCCCCGATCCACCTCGGCCGCCAGCACATTGGGAATGCCCGTGCGGTCGGACGACCAGACCAGCCATCGCCCGTCCGCGCTCCAAGAAGGGGCAAAGTCGAGTGCCCTGTCCCGCGTCACTTCGCAGACGAGCTTGCCCGTTGCATCGAGAATGACGATGTCGTGCCGCCCGCCCGTCCAGCGAGTCGCGGCGATGTACCGGCCATCGGGCGAGACCGCGGGGTACGCCCAGTGGACTTCCATCCTGGGCGGCGCCAGCATTTCAATACTGCCATCGCGGAGATCGACCCGCGCCAATCCGTTCGTCCCCCGGCCTTCTGCTATGGCAACTGCCCAACTATCGGGGGCGACCGACGGCGCGGTCAACCGGGCATTTACGGTCACGCGCTGGACCGCACGCCCCGGCCTCACCCGGTAGAGATCGCTGAACTGCCGATACCGGTCCGCAAAATCAATCGCCGCGAAGACGATATCGCCATTCGGCGCGAATGAGAACGCGCCCCCGGTGGTCAGCGCGATTGTGGCTTCGTCGCCGCCATTTGGGTCGGTCGATACTATTTGCACATCCGACCTGCCATCCGAGCGGACATAGACCAGTGACGCGCCATCCGGGGATATTTTGGGATGGCGCGCATAGCGGGCGCCGCGGGTCAGGGTCTCTGCCTCGGTGATCGCGCCAAACGCAGCGAGTTCCCGGTCCAGCGTCGCCGCCGATTCCAATCGCGCATCTGCCCACGCCTGCCACGCGCTCGACAAGGTGACGCCAAATGCGCGGCGGCCCGCGGCATTGAGGCGATAGGGGATCGGCTGTTCCTCTACGGCTTTGACAAAGGCCACCATCCGGTCGCGCCCGTATTTTTTGATGAGGTGGTCAAAAAAGAGCGACCCATAAGCATAGCTCCGCGTGCCCCCCGGCCACTGCGGCGAGTTGCCCCCTGCTTGGGCCATGGACTCGAAGCGGCCTTCGCGTGTTGCTGTTCGCAAGACCATGTCGTGAAAGGTGCCCTCCACCCGCCCGGTGCCGGTCAGCGCGGATTCGTACCAGGTGGCGATGCCTTCATGTACCCATCGCGGGAGGGTGTACGCGGGAAACGCGCCCACCGGCAACGGCACGCGCCCGAACACTTGGCGCAAATTGTAGCGACCCACCCGGTCGATGTGGAAGATGTGCGTCACTTCATGGGCGATGACGTTTTTTAGATAGTCGTCGAAATACGCGAGCCCGAAATTATCCACAGGCGGTCGGGCATAGATGACGATGCGGTTTGACGGCCACACGGTCGCAAAGCCATTCGAGACATCGACGTGGTCGGAGACCACCAGATCGATTGTCCCGCGCGGCCCCTCGAGAAATTCCTCGGACAAGCGCGCATACGCCCACTCCGCGCGCTCCGCGGCCCGGCGGCCCAGGGCTTCGAGGTGCTCGGGAAAGTGGATGCGAAAGTGCTCGGTGTCGAGGGTGCGCCACGATTCGTCCGGCGGCACGCCTTGCCCCAATGCCGTCCCCGCGCAGATGGCAAGGGCGATCTGCACGCGGAGGATGTGCGCTTTTGGTCGGATAAATGACATAAACTCAGCCTGGCAACCCCGCGATCAGTTCATCCGATGTCGTGGAATAGTGGCCGAACATTTCCAAGAAAAGCACGGCGCCCCGCGTCTGCGTGAGGTCGTCGTGCGTTTCAAAGGACTCCATTCCCGTGGTGCAATCTCGCAGGATGATCACGTCATACCCGCGGCGGCTCATCGCCAGCGTGCCGTAGTCCCGCATCAAAACGCAGGCGTTGGTATTGAAGCCGAGGTAAAAGAGAAAGAGAACGCCTCGTTGCGCGCACCAGCGGTGGAGTTCTTCGCCCGTGGCGATGACGGCCTCTCGCGCTTCGACCTGTACCAACGGGTGCATCTCGAGTCTGGATCGGATCTCTTGCAATTCTCCCTCGCGGGGTTCGATGGGCCGTGCGTATTGTTCAAAGTCTCCGGATTTTTTGAGAAACGCGGGCGGGGGCCAATCGCCCCTGTCAGCGGCGCGTGCCTCATCCCCAATCGGATTTATCCATGACGGATGCGCTTCGGCCAAGCGCGGGGAGGGCGTGTGAACGATGGGCATGTCCGCTTTTCGGCAGGCGTCGAGCAGGGGGACGATCTCGTTGCACACGATGGCCTCGGAGCGGGCTTCCGTGTCTTTCAGGTAGTGGTGCGACCACACATCGACCAGCACCAGCGCCGTTTGGGCGATAGGGATTTCCCAATCCACCTGATCGTACCTCGTGTTCACCTCGGCCCAAATCACCCCCGGATCGACATACCAGCGATAATAGCGGGGCCTGATCGTGAGTTCGCGCTGCATTTCTCCTCCTTTTAGGCAATGCGCTTGGCTTGGCCGCGGCCGATGGTATGCACGCGCTCGGAGGCATCGCCCTGCGCGACACTCACCTCGGCGCCCTCTGAACTGAAAACGTAAAGTGCCCCGTCCGGCAGGGCGTCTATGCGCGCATCGCCTTTTAGCTTCAGCGCGTAAGTTGCGCGGAGCAAGCGGGCAGACGCGCCTTCGATAGGCACGCGATAGCTCACCTGATCGCCCTGCGTTTCGAGCACCGCGCCGGGAAAAACCGGCACGGATTCGGTTTTGCCCATGCCAAACGCGCAGATCTGGTGCGTGGGCGCGAAATTCGCAGCAGCCAAAAACCCCTCGGTCAGCAAACCGATGCCATCATCCGGGCCACTCAGAATTTCAAAGACAGCGTCAGGCGTATCAGCAGCGACCTGTTCGGGCAGCAGCAACGCGCTCAAGCGACCCGCTTCTTCGCCCGCCCGAAGCGGTCTTTCACCCTCGAATCGGGAGAGCGTGAGATCGTCGGCAATGGCCCGATACGGATCAAAAAAGTGCCGATTGTGATAAACCGCCTCGCCATTCCCGCGAAAGCGAATGCCCAAGCGGTCGTCCACATTGAGCCACGCGGGACGGCCCAAGTGGTCGATCACATCGTCCGATTCGGATTCGCCGTGCCAACCCGCGTATCGGGTTTCGCCCTCGGCGCGATAGAGCACGCGCTCCCCGCGGCAGTTGGGCGCCATCAGCGGAAAGTGCTCGTTGGTGATGCGTAAAAACCCCTGGTCCAATCCCTCCAACACCAAATCTTCCAGCGCGACGAACCTTTCAAATGACAGGGCGCGCCCGTCTGGCAAACTGGCAAAGAGCACTTGCTGGCGCAGGGATTCCTGGCACCGGTGCATCGCCAGCGCGGCGGCAAAGCCGTCGTCGTATTCGGCGACGCGGATCGCCTTGAGGCGGTGGCTGTCCGGGCGGTCTCGCACAACCGGCTTGCCGAGCCAGGTGTCCGAACACGGGGAGATCGCGTAAATCCCCTCTCGCGTGAGGGGCAGGGCCATAATCGAATTGCGCCAGGCAAACGAAGTCTGCCCGCGCGGATGCCTGTGGTGGACAAACCCGGCGTGGGGAAATGTGCGGACGCCCGCCAGTCGGGCCTCTGTCTCTGCGCGCGGCGCGGGCGATGGCCCAGGTCCAAACAAGCGGTGCAACAGATACAGCCCTGCCGCGCCCGAAATCGTGACCTCGCGCATGATCATCGGGTCTTGCTGGTCGCGTGCTTTCAGCGCGAAGTCCTTGTCGTACATGCGCCCGGCATTGCCCCGCTGACGCCGCTCGGCATTTTCCAATCCCAAGCGTTCCATCGCAGCCGCATCCGCGTCGTCGAAAAACACCGCGGCTATCGCGTGCGCCGCGGTGCTCGCAAAAATATTCAAGTAGTGCCAGTCCATGCCCTGAACCGCTTGGGCATACCCGCCACCGTCGGTCAACGCCTTCAAATTCTCGTAGATCCGCCGGCGATTCCAAAAGAGTTCCGGCGGCAAGTCGCGGCCCCAAAGCCGGTACAAACAGCCCACGCTCATCAGCGGGGAAATGCCCGAAGCCGTGTAACTGGGATGCACCATCCCGTGGTTCTCCGCAAAGTAATCGGGCAGGGTGGTGAAAATTTTCCCGGTCAGGGCGCGGGCCGTTTCATCGCCCACTCGCCCGAAGTCCTTGGCGTCTTGGGGCGTGGCGCATGCGGAAAACATCCACCTGCGGGCCGTGCCCTCCCAATGCGCGGCATCCGCGTGTCCAGACAAAAACAGGACACAAGACGCAAGCCCGTGCGAAGTCCACGCATTTTCTTCCATCTGCGTGTCCGTGTACACCCCGCTTTTGGGGGACATGTTGCCGAATCGCGCGGCGTAGTCCTCATGTACGCGGGCGACCATCATCCACGTTTCCTCGTCGATCCAATCCCGCAGAAGCAAACACACGCGCGCCAACCCGGCAACCGTGCTACCGCACTGGCTCTCCCGGAAAAAGCCCTTGCCCCGTTCGCCCCACTTGGTGCCGCAATTTTCCTCGCGGCCCAATCCCCGTTGGGGACGCACGCAGTCTTCGGGCCCGGAATCGTGCGTGAAGCACAAGTACCGCACCCCTTGAATCGCCATCTCGCACAGGGCTTCGCGGGACACGCCTGTGGTCGCCGAGTCGTATTCGGGCGACGTGCTGGCATAAGCAAAGGTCTCTGCACAACTGATGGTCTCGATCCCATACCAGTGGCACCCGCCAAAAAAATGCCCGCAGTTGGGGCGATCGGGCCAGTTGGCAAAATACCCGACGCCGGTTGGAATCCACTGTTCGATCATCCGAAGATAGCGACGACTCATGTCGTTTTCAGCGCCCGGAAGTTCCGGCGCCCGCAAGTCTGTGGTATCGGTCATGCGAACCATTTTGATCTCCTTTCGGGAAAATGCGTGTCTGTCCGCTCCGCCCATCCGCCCGTGCGTGCCCAACCGCCCTACCGCAAGCCCTATCCCCAAGTAAGAGGCAAGAAGTAAGAGGTGAGACCGCCCCACCGCCCTACCGCCGCTTCATCGTTCCCCTGCGTTGTGTCCTTCCATGTCCTGTCGCCATACCCTATCCCCCCGGCCTCCATTATTCGCTTCGCTCATTGTAGGCTACGCCTGTGCCTACGATGAAAGGGGGAGCGCATGGCTTTTTGACGGTTTGTCTCCCTGGCTGTTTCGATGGCTTTGCGCGAATGGATAATGCCATGAAAAAGCGACCTATCCCCCGGCCCCTTTCCTACGAGGAAAGGGGGGCACAGGGCTTTTTGACGGTTTGTCTCCCTGGCTGTTTCGATGGCTTTGCGCGAATGGATAATGCCATGAAAAAGCGACCTATCCCCCGGCCCCTTTCCTACGAGGAAAGGGGAGCGCATGGCTTTTTGACGGTTTGTCTCCCTGGCTGTTTCGATGGCTTTGGGCGAATGGATCACGCCATAGAAACCCAAACCCCCTCGCGCAATCCCTCGCAAAACCTCTCGCCATTCCCCCTTCCTCTTAGGAAGGGGGTTAGGGGGTAGGTCCCAATTCCCGCCGCTATATCCTTCCATGCCCTGTCGCCTCTTGCCTCTCACCTCTCGCCTCTCACCTCTCGCCTCTCACCTCTTGCCTCTTCCGTCTCCCATCTCACTTCAAAGCATCTTCTCCTTTCGATTGACCAGTTGCACGCAGATGCCCCAGGGATCGCGCAGCATGGCGAGGGTGTCGCCTGAGTCATTGGGCGTTGGGGCTTGCACGACGGTCGCGCCTGCGGCTTTCAGGTGTTCAAACGTGGCTTCGAGGTCTTCGGCGTAATACGCGAAATGCAACGCGAGGTGGTGCATCGACGCGTAATCTGGGGTCTCGACTTCGGGTTGGGCGTAAAGCTCGTACATCGTCTGCCCGGCCGAATCGGCCAAAAACGTCATCTTGATGGGTGGCGGCCCTTGGCGCACCACGTGCATGCCCAAGTTATCGCAATACCATTTTGCGACGACCTCGGGATCATCAACCACAAAAGCAATGTGTTCGATCTTCATTTTCTTCTCCTCTCGTAAATGGATACAACGGAACGGGGGTACAACTGATCGTTGCTCGGGGTCGATCAGTAGGCGGGCACAGGGGCACCGCCCCTACATTCGTTTCTCGCCTTTTGGGTGGTTGGGCGAGGGCTGACCACTGACCACTGACCACTGACCACTGACCACTGACCACTGACCACTGACTACTTGGGCGGTGGCGGGGCTGTTGGGTGGCCTTCTCACGTCTCACCTCTCCCGTCTATTCACCTGCCCGCGCCACAAAGGTCTTCGCGCCGTCGTGCAACCATCCCGTGCAGTTGACGAGCAACATCTGCACGCCTGCCGCGGCGAATTTGCCCACATTGTCCGAGGTGGTCATCGTCCCTGCGACGCGCCCAGAGGCGATGATCTTTGCGAGTGCGCGGTCTATTGTCTGTTGCACATCGGCGTGTTGCAGATCGTGGATATATCCCATTGACGCGCCCAGATCCGAAGGCGCGACAAAGAACACGTCGATCTGATCGACGGTCAGGATTTCGTCTAAATTTTCCACGGCGACAATGTCTTCGATCAACACGGTGAGCAACACCTCGTCATTGGCCTTGGCAAAATAATCCGCGACCCCATAGCCTTGCCGGCTGACGAACATGCCGCGCTGACCGATAGGCGCGAACCGCCCGCCCGCGACCACGTTTTCCGCTTCTTTCCGCGTGTTGACATGCGGCACCACAATGCCCTGCGCGCCCCGATCCAAGACGCGATAAATGAGGGTTTGGTCATTGCGGTTGACGCGCACAATCGACGTCATGCCCCACAGGTCGCAGGCGCGCGTGAGATTGCCCAAGTCGTCGAAGGCCATCGCGCCGTGCTCGCCCTCGATCCAGATGCCATCAAAACCCGCCGGGCCAAACGCGTCGATGTCGTCGGCGTGCGTAAATCCGGACGCCACATAAACTCGTTCGCCGCGTTGCAATTTGCGTTTGACTCGGTTTTGTCGAAGTTCCATAGTCGTCTCCTAACGTGAATACGGATCGGCTACGTCCGCAGACCGTCGCCGACAAAATTAAATGCGAGTACGGAGAAAAATGAAAATCGCCGCCATCACCTGCGACATCCTCTCCACGGCCCGGCGACGCGGGGCGACGCGGTATGAAGATACAGCCGGATTAAAATTTCCGCAAGCCGCGCCTCAAAGCGCATCATCCTTTCCCGGCCATGCGGATACGCGCCACCTCTGCGTCTCGGGGATTTGGGACCAGGGGTTGACGATGACGCAGGTGGCACATATATTGGTCTGGTATTGCGAACCGGTCAATACATGAACCCCGCTCAACAACCCCAAACCCGCCGCACTTCGTCGATGAACTGCCATCGCAGTTGTACCATCCATAGATTCACAGAGGTGCGTTTTGTCGCATACTGTGAAGGGCTATTTAGATGAAGAACGACAATAAGTTGTACTATTTGGCCTGCATCGCCCTGCTCATTGTCGCGACGGGTTCGCGCTTTCATGAATTGTCGGAAAACTCTTTGCGGTACGATGAGGCCGCGACGGCCAATTGTTCGAGAAACGACTCATTTTTGGCGGTCATCGGATGCAACCGCAGACACTCCTCACCCGTCCTCTATCCATTGGTCTTGTGGGGCGTTCAGAAAGTGGAGAGCTCGCCATTTAGCGTTCGCCTCGTGCCGGCGGCTGCGAGCACAGGAACCGTTTTTGTGTTGCTTTTTCTTTTGCCACGCGTCGGCGTCCGCCGCTCGGCGGCATTTTTGGCAGCCCTGATGGCGACGCTTTCGAGTGCGGCGATAGACCATGCCCAAGATGTGCGGGAATACTCCATTGACGCGCTCATCGTCGCACTGCTGATCGTCGGGGCACTGGCGTATCTGCGAGACCGCAAGCAAGTGTTGCTTTGTACAGCTTTGTTTTTGTCACCCCTCGTTCAGTATGGGCTCGTTCTTTTTTCGGTTGCGGTCTTGGGCACGCTGGTGTTCAACAGGACGAAGGATGGTCTCCCCCCTCTGGCGCGGTGCAAGGCCCTCATTTGCCCGGTCGCGTTTTTCGCGACTGGATGTGTCATCACCTACGCGGTCACATTGCAGTATCAATGGGGAACGGGCTTCGCTGCATACTATCTTTCGCAGTATTACTACGCGCCCGAGCAGGGTTCGATGCTCGCGTTCGCGCTTTCTCGGACGGAGTGGCTCTTGGCCTATCATCTGCCGGACGGGATCGTCATGCCGCTGATCGCCGCATTCGCTGCGGCTTTGGCGGTCGGTTTTTGGAGGGGCTTTCGCCATGGTGCGATTCCGCTGTTGTTCGCATTGTCTCTCGTCATCGCAATATTCGCGGCCCTGCTACGGTATTATCCTTTGGGCGATATTCGGCAATGTATCTATCTGGGGCCGATTATCTTTTTGGCGTTTGGGCACGCGCTTCATTCGGTAGCGGATCTTTTGCCCGCGTGGGGCCGTCGGGGCTGTTTGGCTTTGGCGGTAAGCGTCATCGCGCTAACGGCCGTGGACGCCATTAAAACGGACAAACCATATCGCGAAACATACGACGTCAAGGGCGTCATCGCCGCGTTGGAAAACCGCGTACGAGAAGGAGATAAGGTCTATATATCTCGTTTCTCACTGGAACTTATGGGCTTTTATTTGCGGCAACGACCTGCCAATTACCACTATGGAGGATGTGATCCAACTTCAACGCTCGAATCGTGTACGACAGATGTGTTCCGCGTAGCTCGATCTTCTCGCACGGATAGAGTATGGTTTGTCCGGCTTCACAGTGGCCTCCTGGACATGAAAAAACTTGAAGAATTTAACGATGGGATTCGAGTCGAGCATGTCATTGCCGAGCCGCGTGCCAATCTCCATCTCATTCAAAATCTCAGTCAGGTCGCCGATCTAATAGTCGATAAACGCGAAGGGCAGTTGATTATCGACTCCAAGTTCAAGGTCTATCTCGACGAACACGCGCTGACTTATGTCAGGCAACCATGCAAACCTGCGGATACGCAGGGGCGATTCCTTTTGAGTATCATTCCGGCCGACATACTGCCCGACGAGTATAGGCGCAGAGGTTTCTCCTTTGATCAGCACGGCGTGCTATCCGACGGGAAGTGCGTAGCGACGGTTCCGCTTCCCGACTACGCCATCGCCGGGATCTTTACCCGCCAACGGCTACGATACGGTCATAGCTTATGGAGTGGGCACGCCTCTCTTGCAAGGCTCAATTTGTTCGCCGATCCGACCGTGCGTTGATGGCAAATTGACCATGCGAAAAAGGGTGGATTTTCGATTGATGAGAAGTAACCGCATGACAAAACGATGCAGACCTGTCTTCGCCTATTTGAATACATGGATCAAACCGGGAGACGCAGGAGACGACCTGCCGTTGCTACACCGCTTGGCTATCGTTTATCTGATGTTGCCGATGGTCGTATGGCTGGTGGGCTGGTTTGAATGGTGGTTCGGCTGCCCGGCAACGGTGTTGCTCATGCTCGCGTTTTGGCAGGCTCTGTCGGGTTCTTGGCGGTTGCGGCTGCGCCCTGCGACTGTCGCGCTTCTGTTGGTGGCGTTGGGCTGGGTGATGACGACCGCTGCGGGTGGCCTACTCGATCACTACAACGCGGATTGGTGGGTTCACAGATCGAAGCTACTCGATCTGAGCCGCTACCCATGGCCCACGTACCTTCCGCATCCTCTCGTTCCCCACCTGCCCGATCAAACCGAACCTCTGCTACGCTACTATCTCGGCTATTTTATAGTGCCTGGGCTCGTCGCGCTTATGTTTGGACCTGCGGCGTTGAATTGGGCGGTGCCGCTGTGGACCTGGATCGGTGTCGCGCTCATCCTGTTGCTGTTCACCCGGCGGCATCGAGGCTGGAGAATTTTCTTGGCGGCGGCGGTTGTCATTTGTTTCTCCGGCATGGATGTTCTGCGCGTAATTCTAGTTGAAGGGTGGACATGGATCGACTTGCGCGTCGACTACCAAGGTTGGCCGGCATTGATGTGGGAAGAGATCACCTTGAATGGTACTACTGGGGCATCAAGACGCAATATTCATCCAATATGACAGCTTTGATGTGGGCGCCACACCATTTTCTGCCTGCCTCTCTCTACGCACTGTTGTTGCTCGACCTGTGCCGACACCCGCGCTTCTTGGCTGTAAGCGGCATTCTGCTGGCAACAGCGCCATTTTGGTCGACCTTTGTCGCTCTTGGTTTGTTGCCCCTGCTTGCGGTTCTGTTTTTTTGTAACGGCATCCGGCCCTTCCTGCGCTGGCAAAACCTGATCCTATCTTGGCCGCTGGCCGGACTGGTGGTACTGTATCTGACCAGCGGATCGATGGATTTTACGCACGGTTGGTCAATGGAAGGGCGCGACTGGTCTGTGATACTGCAATGGAGCGCGCTGTTCTACCTGACCGAGTTTCTTCTGATCGCTGGTTTGCTCTATCTATTGTGCCCCGGTCTGCGCCGCGAGCCGTTCTTTGTCGTGAGTATCGGTACCCTGCTTTTCTTGCCCTGGCTTCACTACAGCTACTGGAATGTCTTGGTTATGCGGGCATCGCTCCCGTCGCTGTTTCTGCTCTGCTATTGGTGTGCCGACGTTTTGGCACGCCATCGCACGCCATCCGCCCCCGAACGCCGCCATCTCGCCATTGTAGGGTTGGCTATCGCGCTCAGCATTGGCTCTATCACCGCGTTTGTCGAGTTGTCGCGGGCAACGAGGAATGACGGCTTTTGGGATTACGCGCAAAGCAAGCAGACAACCCTGAACATGTGGTTTGGCGTACAGAAGGAAAGCATGGCTTGGAATCTTCCGAGCGCGTTGCGATGGCTGTTGCGCGGCACTATTCAACCGAAAGAAAAGGCGACCGACCTCCTCGCCCGCGCCAGCTTTGACGTGTACCGCTGGCAGAACCATCTCATCTATGTCAAAGAACAGTGCAACGCAGATGACAGGAAATCTCCATTGTATATCAATCCGATTCCAGCCAACCGCGCTGATCTTCCTCCCCACAGGAGGTGGGGTGGCTCCGCTTCGATCATCTATAGCTTCCACAAAATCGGGCATGCCTGCGGTGTGGCATGGGAGTTGCCAAGCTATGATCTCGCTGGCATCAGAACCGGACAACGGTTTAGGGATGAAGGCGCTTGGGAAATCGAAATGATGTTTGGCGCAGAAGGTAGCGTTCGCGTTGTCAACAAAGACTTTCGGGCAGACTACGACGCCATCGCTTCCAACGATCCGATCATCCGCACGGACTTCGATGTGTATCTCCACGAGAACGAGTTGATCTACGTCAAAGACCCGTGCAGATTGACCAGCGGAAAGCGCGTCTTTCTGCATCTCATCCCGGAAGATGTAAATGACCTTATCGGCCCTACCCGCGACAAAGGATTCGACGAGACTTCTTTCAGATTTGCACGCAGAGCAGTGAAATTCGATGGCAAGTGCATGGCGACTATCCCGCTTCCGGACTACGCGATTGCCGGTATCCGCACTGGGCAACCGGCAAATGATGGAAGCATCGCATGGGAAGCGGAGTTTTCGGTCAGCAGATAGCCAAGGCCACCTTAGCGACTTTCACGGGATGCAAAACAAAAACCTGCCGAGCAATAGGCCCGGCAGGTTTTTCATTGGGAATCAAAATTGGTTTTTCAAAGGGCAATCGCCACCGCCGCCGCGCCATCCTTTGCCTTTTGCCGCGCCTCTGCGAGCGATGCACCGCGCGCGAGCACAACGCCCATGCGCCGCTCGCCTTGCACCTCGGGCTTGCCGAACAACCGCATCTGCGTATCCGGGGCCGACAGTGCCGCATCTAAATTGCCGTATTGCACCTGTTGCGAATGCCCCTTTGCCAAAATCACATGCGAAGCCGCCGGGCCGTGGAACTCGATATTGGGAACGGGCAAGCCCAAAATCGCGCGGGCGTGCAGGGCAAATTCCGACAGGTCTTGCGAAATCATCGTCACCATGCCCGTATCGTGAGGCCGCGGCGACACCTCGCAAAAATAAACATCATCGCCCTTGACAAACAACTCTACCCCAAAAATGCCGCGCCCACCCAGCGCGTTGGTCATCGCCTCGCCCATCCGCTGTGCCTCTGCGAGCACGGATGCGCGCATGGGGTGCGGCTGCCATGACTCGCGATAATCCCCATCCACCTGCCGATGCCCAATAGGCGCGCAAAAACTCGTGCCCTCGGCGTGGCGCAGGGTCAGCAGGGTAATCTCATCGTCAAAATCCACAAAGCCCTCCACGATCACCGCATCTGATCCGCCGCGCGCGTCTTCCCGCGCCTCTGCCCACGCCCGCTCTGAATCGACCACATCCCGCACCGTGCTTTGCCCCTTGCCGGACGAACTCATCATCGGCTTGACCACGCACGGCACCCCAATGGCCTCGACAGCTACGCGGTATTCATCCACATGGGACGCAAACCGATACGGCGACGTCTTCAGCCCCAATTCCTCGGCAGCCAACCTGCGGATGCCCGCTCGGTTCATCGTCAATCGCGCGGCCCGCGCTGTTGGAATCACGGTAAATCCCTCGGCCTCCAATGCGGCGAGGGTATCCGTGGCAATGGCCTCAATTTCGGGCACGATCACATCCGGGCGTTCGCTTTCGATCACCTCGCGCAGCGCGTCGCCATCCAACATGTCGATCACATGCGACCGATGCGCCACCTGCATGGCCGGCGCATGGGCATAGCGGTCCACGGCGATCACCTCAACGCCATACCGCTGAAGTTCGATCACCACCTCCTTGCCCAATTCGCCCGCGCCACACATCAGCACTGTGGTCGCCGTTGGCGAAAGCGGCGTTCCAATGATCGGCATCTACGCCCTCCCTACGCTTTCAACCATGCGAGAACGGCCCGACTCGCGGCTTGGGTCGCGTCTCCGCTGAAGACGTGATCCGCCCCTTGTAGCACCACCAGTTTCTTCGGCTCGTTGGCCTGCTCAAAAATGCCTTGGGAATCCCCGAGCGGCACCACGTCGTCCTCTGTGCCATGCACCAGCAGCCACGGCACGGAAATCCGCGCTGCGCGATCCATCACTGTGCCTATCGCCGTCAAATCATCCAGATACGCTTGGGACAACGGACACGCGGGGTCATCCCACATATTGCCCGCACCGGGCGTCACATCCCCGAACTCGCGCTGTGCAAAGCCCCGTGTATCCACCATGCCCGCCAGCGAAATCAACCCTCGGATGCGCGCATCCACACTCGCCCGCAACACCCCCACCGCGCCGCCCATGCTATGCCCGGCATAACACACCGCGTACCCATCCAGCACGTCCAGCACTGCGCCTAAATCAGCCACTTCCTTGGAAATGGTCGCGTCCTCAAACCGCCCTTCCGAATCCCCGTTGCCAGCGTAAGAAAACCGCAGGGCATGGATCCCCTCAGCCGCCAGCGCGTGTGCCAATGCTGTCACGAGTGGCCTGTCCTTGTTGCCCGTCACCCCATGCCCCAAAACCACGATGCGTTTGCTCGCGGCATTCCCCTGGTGAAACGCGTAATCCAGTCTTTCACCGCTTTGATTTTTGATTTCTCCGAACATAAGGCGCTCCATAAGAGGTAAGACGTAAGACGTAAGACGTAAGAGGCGAGGATAGAAACGTAGGGGCGGTGGCCCCGTGCGTGCCCAATCGCCCTTCGGTAAGAAGGGAGATACTCTCTTAAAGGTCAAGGGGTTTGCGCGGTGATCCGATAGAATTTCTCGCCCTCAAAATCTTGGTCATGCCGCAACATCCCCCAGATGGCATGGCGTAGGGGGCTATAATTATAGGGGCGAATAATTATTCGCCCCTCGGCGGTTGCCAAGGCACAAAAGGCATGCGCCCGGCATCATCCCTGATCAACAACGCATCCTTCGCATCTGTCTTCGCCCGTTGCATGCAGGCTTGACCGTACTTGCGCATCGCTTTGGGATTGACGATCATGACCTGCGTGCGGCGATGCCGATGCAAGGCCAAGGCCACCGCCAAGGCTATAAAGCCCGGTGGCTTCGAGGCAGACCGAGACCATGCGCTCGCCCTGGATGAGTAGGGGAGAATAATTATTCTCCCCTACTCACTCCCATCTCACCTCTTACGTCTCCCGTCTCACCTCTTACCGAAGGGGGTTGAGCGGGGCGGACTGACTACTGACATGCCCATCCTCATTCTCGCCACGCGCAACCCGGGCAAGTGCCGGGAAATGCAAGCCATGCTCGGCGATGCTGTCCGCGTGCAATCCTTAGATGCGTTTCCAACCGCGCCCGAAACTGTTGAAGACGGCAACACCTTTGAGGCCAACGCGATCAAAAAAGCCCGAGAGATTGCCGATCACACGGGCTTGCCTGCGTTGGCCGATGACTCGGGCCTAGTCGTGGATGCCTTAGACGGCGCGCCCGGCATCTACTCTGCGCGTTACGCAGGGCAACAGGCCACGGATGAGGACAACAACCGCAAACTCATCGCAAACCTGCGCGGCATTCCCGAAGACCAGCGCACCGCGCGTTTTTGTTGCGCGATGGCCCTTGCCACGCCCGATGGCCTCGTGCAGACCGTTCAGGCGACATGGGAAGGGCGCGTCCTCACAGCGCCCCGAGGGCGCAACGGGTTTGGGTACGACCCCTTGTTCTACGTGCCCACGCACAACTGCACGTCTGCCCAACTGCCCGCCGACCAGAAAAATCGCCTCAGCCACAGGGGGCAGGCCCTGCGCGCCATCTTGCCCCACATCCTCAACCTCTTCAGCACGCCCATCCCATGAGCGATCCCCATACACCGCCGCCCGGCCCCAAATGGTGGTACCAAAAAACCGGGTTCGTGCTCCTCTTCATCGCCGCGTGCATCATCGCCGCCATCATCCTCATCCTCTACCTCCGCGGCATCGATCCCGTCATTGCGGAATTTTACATCTTCAACTAAAAAACCTCAGCGTATTGCTGAGGTTTTGTGCTATTCATCGCCTTCGCTACGGTCGCGGTAGCGACCAATTCGGCGGATCAGGATCCACACCAAGCCAGCGAGGGCCACGTATTGGACAAAATCCCAAATCCAGTGTTGCCAGCCCAAAATCCCCGGCCAAAGCGCGCCGATGCAAAGAATGATAAATGCGTCTTCCAAAATCAGCCACAGGGGTCGCTCGTTCATGGTCATAACCCAACGGATGAAGTTCCCGCCCCTTTGAGGAGGTAGGAATAAACGCGGTAATTGCGATACACCAGTTTTACGTAATTGCGCGTCTCTTTGTACGGGATGCGTTCCACAAATTCATCGACATCCCGAGCGGGCAGGCGTTTGGCCCACCGCTTGGCAACATCCGGTCCCGCATTATACGCCGCGAGTGCCAAGCCGAATTGCCTGTGCGCGTCATTTTGAAACGCGTTCAAGTGATCGGCGAGATGCTTGCCGCCCAACAAAATCGACACCTGGGGTTCAAAGAGATCGCCAGTTGAAAAATTTTTGAGCTTTACCGAGCGGGCCATCTTCTGCCCGGTCTCTGGCATCACCTGCATCAACCCGCGCGCGCCTGCACGAGAAACCGCCTCGGCGTAAAACGCGCTTTCCTGCCGCATAATGGCAATGATGAGATGGGGATCCAAATCGACCTTTCGCGCCACCCGGTTGATCTCGCCCCAGTAATAGGTGGGATACAACCGCCGAAACGAGGCCAAGGTCATCGGCATCCCGCGGTTGCGTTCTAGTACCACAATTTGGCTGGACACCGAAAACGCCTTGTGCATGGCACGCACGCGCTCATAACGCCGGATCAGGCCCTCCATTGCAACCGCATTGCGCGCATCGATGCGCCGGGCGCGGTCGTATTCGCGCTCGGCCTCTCGGTACAAGCCAAGGGTTGCGAGTGCGTCTCCCCGATAGACATGGGCGGATGGCGCGTACTGCTGATCCGCAACAGGGGGCGCGACGGGTTGCGGGTCGTCCCAAAAAACGCCCGCTGTCTCGCCCAAGACCGTGCGTGCTCGCGCCGAGTAGTACGACATGGGAAACCCTTTGGCTGCGCGTTCTATCCACGCCCGCGCCTCTGCGTTTTGCCCCAGCTTTTGGTGGCACTTGCCCGCCCAGTAATAGCCCTGATCGCGCAAATGGCTTTCCGATGCCCGCTCGGCCAGGCGCGCAAATACCTTGGCCGCGGCTGCGTATTGCTCGGTCTGATACAGCGCGAATCCCGCACGCCACGCGGCCCGCCCGGCATAGCTGCTTTTGGGATGGGATTTTGCCAGTTCCAAAAACAAGACCCGCGCATCGCCGTACCGCCCGCGCCGCTCGTACGCCATGCCCGCCTGCCACAAGGCTTCGTCTGCATCCGGCGACTTGGGATAGTGCCGCGCAAACCTGCGAAACCGGGTCGTGGCGGTCAAGTCGTGCCCGCGCTTGACGGCGCATCGCCCCAGGTGAAACAGGGCGTCGGGCAGGTGATACACTTTGTACGCACGGTCAAACGCGGTTTCGGCCATGCCGTATTTTTTTTTTCGATAATACACATGGCCGAGTTCGCATTGCGCCTTGCCCTGCCAGGCGGGGTCTTTGGATTTTGCGACCACGCGGCGCAACAACTCAACGGCCCGTGGGTGGTTTTCCGCGTGCTTATGGGCGACGCCCGCGTAAAACCACTCTTCGACCCCGCGCAAATCCCCGAGTCCCGCGAGCACATCGGGAACGGCCGGGTGCGTGGGATGCGTTTCGATCACCTGCAACGCGGCCTCGCGTGCAACAACCGAATCGCCCGATGCGGATCGCGCAGCGACCAATCCGACCAGCGCGTCTCCCGCGTGTGACTCCTCGCGGACAAGTGCCCGATAATACGCGACCGCGCCCCGTACATTGCCCCGCGCCAGCGCGACATGACCCGCGCGCAGAGTCGCCTCCGCCGCGAGCAAACTCGCCGGTTGCATCGCCAAAATTTTCGCGTAGTGATTCTCCGCGTCTTCGGCCTGCCCCAAGGCTTCGGCGCATCGCCCCATCCAAAACGAGACGTAATCCCCGAGCACTTGATCCGCGCCCTCCAACGCCCGAAAAATCGCCAGCGCGGCTGCGTATTCGCCGAGGTTCATCGAACAAATCGCGCGCTGCAACCGGCTATTGCGCGCCTCCCCGGCGTCAAGCGCGCCCTCATCCAGTTTTTGGAGAACGGACATTGCCTCGGCAAAATTTTGGCGGGCGATCAGTTTTTCAACGCGCAAAACAGACTCGGCGCGGTCCCCATCGTCCAAACACCCGACCATCGCAACCACGGCGAAAAACGGCAACGCGAACAACGCGACACGCCCCCACGGGAGAACCCATCCATTTTTGAAACGCGACATCGCACGCCCCTTTTCGGTGATAGCCACATGGCTGGTGTTGGGTGGGCAACGGCAACCTAATGCGCTCGAAACCATTCAATCGTCTGTCGCAAGCCTTGTTCTGGCGTCACTTGGGGTTGCCAGCCCAAGAGTTTTTTTGCCAGTGTGATGTCGGGTTGTCGCTTATGGGGGTCGTCGCCGATTTGCATGTTGGGCTTCAGGGTGATCGCGCTCTTGCTCTCGGCCAGTTTGACGATTGTTTTGGCGAGATCGAGCATGGTGGTCTCGCTCGACGGATCGCCGATGTTCACCGGCTCGTGATAATCCGCGTGCATCAACCGGTAAATCCCTTCGATCAGATCGGACACGTAACAAATACTGCGCGTTTGATGGCCCGTGCCATAGACCTCCAAAGGTTCATCCGACAGCGCCCGATTGATAAAATTGGGAATGGCCCGCCCGTCGTCTTTTCGCATGCGCGGCCCGTACGTATTAAAAATTCGCACGATCCGCGTGTCGATCCCGCTCTCGCGGTGATAGGCCATCGTCATCGCCTCGGCAAACCGCTTGGCCTCGTCATACACCCCGCGCGTGCCCAGGGTATTGACATTGCCCCAATACGATTCCCGTTGCGGATGCTCCTGCGGGTCGCCGTAAATCTCGGATGTCGAGGCCAAAAAAAACTTCGCCCTTTTTGCCCGCGCCACGCCGAGCGCGTTGTGCGTGCCGTGCGCGCCCACTTTCAAAATGCGAATGGGATAGCGCGAAAAATCATCGGGACTGGCCGGGCTGGCAAAATGCAGCACGTAATCCAGCGGCCCCTTCACGTAGATGTAGTTGGTCACGTCGTGCTTGACAAATGCAAACCCATCCCGCCCAAAAAGGTGGGCGAGATTTGCCGCGCGCCCGGTCAGCAAATTGTCCATCGCAATCACTTCGTGCCCCTCAGCCAACAACCGGTCGCACAAATGCGATCCCAAAAACCCCGCGCCCCCCGTGAGTAAAATACGCATATCGTCCCCTGCCCTTACAATTTAATGACGTGATCCTTGGTTCCCGCCACGGCCTTTGTGGCATTGCGCGTATCGACAATACAGCGCGCGTGCCGAACGATCCATTCGTAATCGCAATCGCTGTGATGCGTGGCGATCACCACGCAATGGGCATTTTTTATTTTGTTCTCATTCAACGCCACGCACTTCAAATTTAGGCCATCCACATTCAGGCGGGCCACAAACGGATCGTGATACGTAACCCGCGCGCCCTTTTCCCGAAGCATCTCCAAAATATCCAACGCGGGCGACTCGCGGATATCCCCCACATCGGGCTTGTACGTCACGCCTAAGACCAGGATATTCGACCCCTTCAAACTGCGCTCATGTGTATTGAGCGCATCGGCGACCTTCGCCACCACATAGCCCGGCATGCTGCGCGTCACCTCGCTCGCCAATTCGATAAAGCGCGCATTGTAATCCAGCGTCTTGAGTTTCCACGCCAAGAAGTGCGGATCGACCGGAATACAATGCCCGCCAAGCCCGGGGCCGGGATAAAACGGCATGAACCCAAACGGCTTGGTCGCAGCAGCATCGACCACCTCCCAAACGTCGACCCCCAACCTGTCGCACATCAAAGCCACCTCATTGACCAAGCCGATATTCACACTGCGAAACGTATTTTCCAGCAACTTGGTCATCTCCGCGGCTTGCGTGGAAGACACCGGCACCACCTCGCTGATCAACTGCCGATAAAAATGCGTGCCGATTTTTTTGCACGCAGGCGTAATCCCCCCCACCACTTTGGGCGTGTTGGTGATGGTATAGAGCTGATTGCCCGGATCCACGCGCTCCGGGGAAAATACCAAAAAAAAGTCCTCCCCCACCTTCAACCCGCTCTCCTCGAGCAATGGCAAGACCAGTTCCCGAGTCGTGCCCGGATACGTCGTACTCTCCAAAATCACCAGTTGCCCGCAGCGCAACCGGCCTTTGATCGCATCGCACGCTTGGGCGATGAATGAGACATCCGGATCGCGCGTTTTATTCAGCGGCGTATGCACGCACACCACCACCACATCGACCTCGGCTATCGCGTCATAGCCCCGAGTCGCGGTCAGTTTTCCCACGGCGCGAAGCCCTGCCACCTCGAACTCCGACACGCCTTGCACATCCGACTTGCCCGCCAACACCAGATCCACCTTGCGGGTAGCCGTATCGATCCCGGTCACGGAAAACCCGGCCTTGCCCAGTTCCACGCCCAAAGACAAGCCCACATAGCCCAGGCCGATCACCGCGACGCGCGCGTCGCGCGTCGCGATTTTCTCTTTTAGCCCCTGCAAATGGGCGCGTTCGGGGATTGCGTCTCCCGCCACCACCGATTTTTTCTCGTTTGCCATTACACGCCCTCCGGCGCGATCATCCGCATCAGCAACGCCTTTTGAATGTGCATGCGATTTTCCGCTTGATCCACTGCAATGCACCGATCGCTCGCCATCACCTCGTCCGTCACCTCATAGCCCTTGTGCGCGGGCAAGCAGTGCATCACATAAGCGTCGGTCTTGTTGAGCAAATCGCCGTTGATCTGATAGGGCGCGAACACCCGCGCACGCCGCGCTTTCTCGGCAGCAAATTTCGGGTTGTCGAAAAACTCCATATCGATCCAGGTATCCGTATAAATAAAATCCGCATCGGCAACGTCGAGATCGCACGTCTGCTCAAACAACCCGGTGGCACGCGCTGCTGCGACGAGTTCGGGGTCTTCAGACGGCTCGTTGACCTCCGGCGTCACTGCGGTTATCCGCACGCCGGCTTTTGTACACGCCGCCACCAGCGAATTGCACACATTGTTCCACATGCCCACATAAACCAGGTGGACGCCCTCGAACGCGCCTCGCACCTCTAGGATCGACATCAGATCGCCCAAGGCCTGACAGGGGTGATACCGGTCACAACAGCCGTTGATCACGGGCACTTCAGAGCCCGCACTCAAACAAAGCAAATCCTCGTGCTCGAGCATGCGCGCCATGATCACATCCGCGTATCGGGACAACACCTGCGCTTCGTCGCGCAAATCCGCCAGGGCAAAATTGGTCTCCATCCAATTCAAAAATACCGCTTGCCCGCCCAGTTGGCGCATGCCCACTTCAAAAGACATTCGGGTGCGCGTGGAGGTCTTTTGAAACAACATCGCCAGCGTCTGTCCGTTCAGCCGCCCCGCGTAGTGTTGGGGATTTTTTTTTGTCGCCAACCCCAGTTCCACTGTGCTCAAAATATCCTCTGCGGACCACGTCTTTAAGGTCAAAAGATCCATAATCATCCTTCCTCACAATTGTTCGCGCACAACCGATAGCAACCGCGCTCGCGCCTCATCCACGGGCCCTTTGATGCGGCAACCCGATGCGCGCATGTGCCCCCCGCCATCGAATTGTCGGGCGACGCGGTTGACATCCACATTGCCCCGCGACCGCAAACTCACCCGCTGTTGCCCCGGCTCGTATTCCTTAAAAAACAACGCGACTTCAACGCCGTCAATCGCCATCGCGTGATCGACCACCCCGTCCAAGTCGCCCTCCAGCATCAGGGTTTTGTGATCTATGTACAACGCGCTGACCCGCCCATTTTCGTGCAAGGTCAGGTTCGATAGCGCGAACCCCAGGGTTTTCGCTGTCTCGTAGGTCTGATGCGAAAACAAATCCTCGGCGACCTGTTGCGGGTCCGCGCCGAGGTCGACGAGTTCTGCGCCCACGCGAATCGCGCGTTCGGGATGCGAATGCTTGAACAATTTCGTGTCAAACGCGATCCCTGCGTACAAACAGGTGGCGATCTCCGGCGTGAACCCAGTACCGGATGCGCGGATGAGCAAATAGATCAACTCGCTCGCCGCGCTAGCACCCGCATCGATCACCCGCACATCGCCCTCCTCGTCTTCGCCCAAGTGATGATCGATCACCAGCGTTTGAGTCGCGGGCCCAATCAGATTCGCCACCTCGCCAACGCGCTCTTTGGACAGGGTGGGCGCATCTACCACCACGAGTCGCTGCACGGCCGAGTCATCATCCCAAGCGCCGCGCAACTCGACGCGCTCATGCCCTGGCAAAAACCGAAACTTGCGATTCAACGTCTCATCCGCCACCAAAATCCGATGCGCCTGCGCCTGTCGCGTCAACCAATGGCTCAACCCCAACACCGCGCCCAAGCCATCGCCATCTGCATGCACATGCGTCGTCAACACGAGCGGATCGCCCGCGAGCAAGAAATTTAGAGCCGATTGATAATCCATATCGAATCAAAGGTCATAAGGGTTGGATGGCCTTCTCGTATCTTTGAGCGGGCAAGACCGCCCAAAAAGGTGAGAAGGTAGAGGTAAGACGGGAGAGGTGAGAGGCAAGACAACCCCGCCCAACGCCCTTCGGGAAGACGGGAGATGGGATTTTAGCCACAAAAGGCACAAAAGGCACAAAAGGTGAGCGATATGTGTAGGGGCGATGGCCCGAAGATACAAGAGGTGAGAGGCAAGACGAGAAGGCCACCCAAAAAAGTGAGAAGGTAGAGGTGAGACGTGAGAAGGCCACCCCTCTTGCCTCTTGCCTCTTGCCTCTTGCCTCTTGCCTCTTGCCTCTTGCCTCTTGCCTCTTGCCTCTTGCCTCTTGCCTCTTGCCTCTTGCCTCTTGCCTCTTGCCTCTTGCCTCTTGCCTCTTGCCTCTTGCCTCTTGCCTCTTGCCTCTTGCCTCTTGCCTCTTGCCTCTTGCCTCTTGCCTCTTGCCTCTTGCCTCTTGCCTCTTGCCTCTTGCCTCTTGCCTCTTGCCTCTTGCCTCTTGCCTCTTGCCTCTTGCCTCTTGCCTCTTGCCTCTTGCCTCTTGCCTCTTGCCTCTTGCCTCTTGCCTCTTGCTTCTTGCTTCTCCCCTCTTACGTCTCGCACGGCTTGGGTGGCCGGGCGGGGACTGACCACTGACCACTGACTACTGACCACTATTTTTGATTCCCGACCTATCCGTTGTCAGACGCTTCAAGACCTGCTCATTGGCGCGTTCGCGCTGTACCAAAATTTGCTGTCGCCGCTGCTGAGAACTGTGAATCGCGTAAAAAAGGCTCACCCGTTTGCGCGCTGTTTGCAATGTTTGAAAATCCCGCTGATCCCGATCCGCCAGTTGCGACAAATACCGCACGCGCTGTGCGGCATTGCCAAGTGACCGCGCGGAAAACAACATCGCCAGGATGCCCCGATGCTCTATTTTATATCTTTCGCGCATGCGTTGCGCCATCTCGCGCTCGAGCGTTTTGAGTTGGTCTTGGGCCTGCCGAAGGTGTTGTTCCGTGTTCTCGATCCGAAGCGAGAGTTCCCGAGAGGTGTTCTGCACCACGCGCAACGCCTCCTCAACCTGCGCCCTATCTCGCTCGAGTTGTTCCTGCATCTCCTCTTCCGACGCCGGGCGTGCCCGTTGCAAATGTCTGTCCTCAGCCGCTATGCGCGCTTTCAAACTGTCCAGCGCGGCTCGCTCTGCTTGTTGTTGCGCCTCCAACTCATTGCTCGTCTGCGCCATCGCACTATTTGACCCGGCGATTAAAAGGGCTATCACGCAGATTGTACGCGCTGTGTTCTGCATTGCACCCTACTTTCTCAACGATCCCCAACTGCCTATCACGCCGAGCACCGCGCCGATGACCACCAACGCGCATCCCATCTCAACCGACGGTCGCACCGCCAAATCCGGCACGCGAACCGTCCACCAAGACGCGACATAAGACAACATCGCAGACGCCAACAACCCGCCTGTCACGCCTTGGATCGCGCCGCCGATCCACAAGGGCATCCGCACAGTCGCCTCTGTCGCGCCGACCAACCGCATAATCTCGATGGCATCGCGCTGCGCGAGCACCATCGACTTCGTCGTATTGCCCACGGCAAACGCGCACGCCAAACACAGCGCACTGCCCAGCACGAGTCCAACGCCGATGATCACTTGCACAAATCGCGCCAGCGTATCCACCCACACATCGCCCACATCGACCCCTTCCACAATTTCGTGGCCGCTGACAGCCATTGCAACGGCCCGGGTTCGGTGCGGCATATCCGCACCGGGGGCAATGCGAACCCGAAGCGAAGCGGGCAGGGGATTGCGCGAGAGCGCGTCAACCGTAGCCGAACCGAACAAGGCGCGAAATTCTCTGGCCGCCGCGTCTCGATCCACATACACGACCCCGGCCACCTCGGGCATGCCTTTCAAGGTGCGCTCCAGTGCGAATACGCGCTGTTGTGAAACGCCATCAAAAAAGTAAATATGGATCTCCACCTGTTCGCGCAGTTGGTCGACCAAGGCGTGCGCGCCCACAATCACCTGCCCAAACCAGGCCAAGACCAGCAGGGAGACCCCGATAGTCGCCACGGAAATCACGCCCGCGATTCCCGTGCGCGCAATGCCCCGCAATGCTTCGCGCAACACCAAAAAAAAATTCATGTCACATATCCGCCTGCTCGAGGTGCGAGACGCCATCCGCCAACCGGATGACGCGCCGCGGGTATCGCGCCATCAGTTCCGCGTCTCGCGTCGCCATGATCGCGGCAATGCCCCGCGCGTGTAGCTTCGCAAAAATCGCCATCAGCTCATCCGTCGCCTCGGCATCCATGTGGGTGGTGGGATCATCGATCAACAAAACCGCGGGATCATTTGCCAGGGCGCGTGCTATCGCCACCAGTTGCAACTCGCGGCCCGACAACGCTTCGGGATACGCATCGCATGTGTGCAACAAATCCACATCCGACAATGCCGCCCGTGTTTTGCGCTCGACCCATCGCCGCGAAACCCCGGTCACTTCGAGCGCGAAAGCCACATTTTCATATACCGTGCGGTCGTGCAACAATTTGAAATCCCGAAACGCCGCGCCCACGTTCCGCCGCGCCTTTGGAACATCCGATCTGCGGATCTGTTGCGAATCGTATTGTCCGACAATGACCGCGCCCGAACTGGGCAGGTCGTCAAAAATAATCAGCCGAAATACCGCGCTCGTTTCCGCGCTCGTCGGCCCGATTAAGTAGGCGAACTCGCCCGGCGCGATCTCGAAATCCACATCGACCAATATCGGTCTGCCCTGGTGCTCGACTTGCACATGTTGAAATTTGATCGCGCTCATAGCTCGTTTTTCAACACAAAATGCACCCGGTCCGACAACTCGGTCGGCGGCGCGTACCCATATCCCCCGTAAGCCCCCGCCATCTCAAAAGGCGACGCCGCGACGATTTCCTCGATCTTCGCCAAAGAATAAATGCGCTGTCGGTGCAACTCCGTCACCCTTTCATCTGTATCTTCAAAATGAATCTCAAATCTGTTGTACTGCATCTCCTCTGCCGCCTCGTAATAACTGTGCCGCAGGTACGAAAATCCCTCCCCGAGATCTGTGGACTGCATATTGCTGAAGTACTGCCTCGAGTTGCTCTCCGTGCAAATATCGACCACGAAAACACCGTCGCTGGTGACGACGCGATGCACTTCTTCAAGTGCCCGCTGCACCAAGTCAGGCGACGTCAAATAGTTGATGCTATCGTACAAACACAACGCCACATCGCAAGCCGGCAGATCGCCCAACTCGAGCAAATTGCGGTGAAAAAACCGAATGGGATACCGCGCCTTACGCGCCTTCTCCACAGCCACGCCCATCATCTCTTTGCACCCATCCGCGCCTAAAACATCGACCCCTCGGCGATGGAGTTCCATCGCCAAACTGCCCGTGCCGCAAGCCAAATCCAATACCCGGCCGGGCACGACATCGTGCCGTGCGAGCAACGACAACACATAGCGCGCCCAATGCACGTAATCCACATGCCGCATCGCGTAATCGTAGATGCTCGCCAGTCGGGTATAAGGCGTCGCTGTGGTCTCGGAATTTGCCATAAATGAAAAACGGCCAGCCTCTGCCGGCCTGTGCCTTTCTGTTTTGGATGTTGCGAACTAAAAAAACTCGGGGGGCCGCGCTTCGTCTCGCACGATGCGATAAAAATTCGGCGCCTGCTTCCGCGACACATTGCCCCGTGGCAACGCGGTCACTTCAAATTCCAACAGGCGGTCGGAAAACGCAATGCACACCCGTTGCCCAACGTGCAAAACGCGACTCGCCTTGGCCTGTTGCCCATCCACGGTCACGATCCCATTGTCGCACGCCCGCTTGCCTTCTGACCGCCGCCGCACCAAACAACACGTATTCAAATAGACATCCAATCTCACTTCAAACCTCGCATCCAATCGCGCGATCACGCGCTCGGGCTATTTCTGACCGTTATGCCCATTGAAAAATTGATCGAGCTTTTCCATGGCGTCTTTGTCATCTGCAAACACTTGGGCAATGCCTTGACGCAATTCTTGACGCTCTTCTTGACGCCCTTGTTGATGTCCTTCTTGACGCCCTTCTTGGCGCAATTTTTCAGCCTTATACTCGCGCCGATTACACATCCAGTCATAAACGTACATGGCTATCGTCCGGTTACGAAACCTATCAGGTATCAGCAGACCGCCGCGCCTTACCGCTCATTTCTGGTCTGTTGGCGTGATGCCATTGAAAAATTTATCGAGCTTTTCCATGGCGTCTTTGTCATCTGCAAACACTTGGGCAATGCCTTGACGCAATTCTTGACGCTCTTCTTGACGCCCTTGTTGATGTCCTTCTTGACGCCCTTCTTGGCGCAATTTTTCAGCCTTATACTCGCGCCGATTACACATCCAGTCATAAACGTACATGGCTATCGTCCGATTACGAAACCTATCAGGTATCAGCAGACCGCGCCTTACCGCTCATTTCTGGTCTGTTGGCGTGATGCCATTGAAAAATTTATCGAGTTTTTCCATGGCGTCTTTGTCGTCTGCAAACACTTGGGCAATGCCTTGACGCAATTCTTGACGCTCTTCTTGGCGCAATTTTTCAGCCTTATACTCGCGCCGATTACACATCCAGTCATAAACGTACATGGCTATCGTCCGGTTACGAAACCTATCAGGCATCAACAGATCACGCCTTACCGCTCATTTCTGACCGTTATGCCCATTAAAAAATTGATCGAGCTTCTCCATGGCGTCTTTGTTGTCTGCAAACACTTGGGCAATGCCTTGACGCAATTCTTGACGCTCTTCTTGGCGTCCTTCTTGGCGCAATTTTTCAGCCTTATACTCGCGCCGATTACACATCCAGTCATAAACGTACATGACTATTTCTCCTGTGGTGATAAAAGTAAATATCCCAAACCCCACAAAACCGACACAATCACTCCACCCTTGGCTTGACGCATAACGAACAAGCCATTCGTTAAAAAGCTGTTGGTAAGGTTGTAAATAGGGGAAATAGGGCAACAGATTAAAAGGGCTCCACCCACATTTACAACATCCGAGCACCAAAGCAATGACAGCAAAAGAATTGACAACCCAGAGACGCCATGCCTGAACAGCCTCTTTAATTTTTTCTGATTTTATCTTGGATATTAGATCCTCTCGTTTTACCACAAATTACCACCTTCCAAAACAAATATGTCCTAAAACGCTGTCGCGCTAAACCACGCGCCCGATTACACCCCTATCAGGTATCAGCAGACCGCGCCTTACCGCTCATTTCTGGTCTGTTGGCGTGATGCCATTGAAAAATTTATCGAGCTTTTCCATGGCGTCTTTGTCATCTGCAAACACTTGGGCAATGCCTTGACGCAATTCTTGACGCTCTTCTTGGCGCCCTTGTTGGCGCCCTTGTTGACGCTCCCTTTTCGCCCACGCATCGTAAAACAACATAGCTGTCTCCTTCCAAGTCGTGTAAATGAACACCAACAAAGCCACGAACCCCGCCAAGTCACCCATCCCTTGTATGCCTGCCAATGGATAAAGCCAGGCCTCCCGAACACTGATATAGATAGCAATTCCGATAAAAATGTTATAAAAAAATACACGCGCCCAAATAGACTCTTTGGACTCTAAAATTTCGCGGGTGCTTTCCCCCATTCGCCCTCCCTATGTATGGCATTCTAACCCGATTGACGGAAAGTGAATCGATACATCTTCGATCTATCTATGGCGTGCAATAACGCATTGAAAGATTGGAGTAGGGGCTATTCCAAGCGCACATCCACGTACAACTTCTTCCGCGTCTCCGCCAACTTTTCGCGGAACAACACCTGCAAACGCTCTTCCTTGGCGATCTCTTCCAACGCGCTGACATCGTCATTGATGCGAAACAGGTTCCACCCGCCTTCCATTTTCACCGGCAAACTCACCCCGCCCGGTTTGAGCGCGCGCACCACATCTGCGTATTCGGGGGGCAGATTGGCCTTGGGCAAACTGCCCAACAATCCGCCGCGAGACGCGGTCTGTTCAAAATCGGACTCTGCGCGTGCGAGTTCGGCAAAATCCGCCCCGTCTTGAATCTGTTGGTACAAGGCCATGGCCCTGCGTTGCGCCGCATCTTCGTCTGCCGGCAACAAAAACAAGATGTGGCGCGCCCGCACCTGATCGCCCGCGATCTCATCCACGCGGATAATGTGAAAGCCAAACTTCGATAGCACGAGGTCGCTCACCTCGCCCACTTTGAGACCAAATGCCACCTCCTCAAACGCCGTCACCATGGTACCCCGGCCAAAAAAGCCCAAATCCCCACCTTGGGACGCGCTACCTGGATCTTGTGAAAATTCCTTTGCCAGCGCGGCGAAATCCTCACCTGCCCGAATGCGTTCCAACACCGCCTCTGCCTGCGGTCGAACTTTGTCTCGCTGTTCAAGAGATGCGGTGGGTTCGACAAAAATATGACTTAGGGACACGACGTCGGATTCGCCGCGCCGGTATTTCTCTTGAAACGCCTTCACGTCCCGAGGCGACACGCTCACCTGTTGCGCGAGCATCTCGGTCATGCTGCGTTCCAAGTACTGATCGCGAAATTGCTCCCTGAACTCGTCCCGCACCTGCCGCTCGGTCAACCCCTGTTTTTTTAGCTCTTCGGCAAACGCCGTCGCGCCGAACTCCTCCTTGAACTGGCGAATCTGCGCCCGCACCATTTCTTCCACGCGATCCTCATCCACCTCAATGCTGTCTTCCCGCGCCTTGGCCAGCAGTAATTTGCGCTGAATTTCGTTCTCTAACACCTTGTTGAACATGTCTTCGAGTTCGGCCTGTGGCATGGTACGCACGTCGATCCCCTGACCGATCAACGCCATTCGCAATTTGTTCTCCACATCCGATTGCAACACGATCTCGTCATCCACCACAGCCACGATTTTGTCCAACAACACAGGCTCTGCCCGCGCTGTGCCCGCGAGTGCGATGATGCCGATGAGCAGAAATGTGATTTTCATGAAAAGCTCCAGTTGTCAGTAGCCAGTTGTCAGTCCCGCCGCCAAGCGGTCAGCAATCAGCAGTTAGTGGTCGGTTCACTACTCGATCTTCTCCAAATCCATTGACCATTCCATCCGATCCTTGAGATCGGTCAGCAATTTCGCCCGTTGCTCGCGTCTGCGCTCGGTCAGAACGCGCAGTTGAATCTCGTCGCGCACCTCGGTCAACTCGCGGATGGAACCCGCTTCGCGCCGATCTAGCACCTCGATGATGTGGTAGCCCAATGCGGTCGAAACGCGCACCCGATGCCCCGGTTTGACGTCTCGACACGCGGCCCAAAAATCCGGGCTGACCATATCCTCGGTAAAATATCCCAAATCCCCGCCCTTTGAAGCCGACCGATCAATTGAAATTTCGCCGGCCAATTGCCCAAAAAACGCGCCTTTTTGCAATCGCTCCCACGCCTGATTCATTGCCTGTTCGTCTTTCAAGACGATGTGCCGCACCCTCAGTTCGGGCTTCTCGCGCTCAAAATCCGCCCGATGCGCTTCGTAATAGGCGAGAATTTCGTCCTGTAAGACGTCGGTATCCCGCTCGTGTTGGCGCGCCATCAACTCGCCTGCCAACAATTGCCGCACCGCACGATCTATGCGATCCGACAATTCGGGATCTCTATCGAGCTTTTGCCGCAATGCCTCGCGATAGAGCAACTCTTCTTCGACCCAATTTTCGACCAACCTGCGTTTTTCCGCAACCGACAATTTGCCGGCAAACGGGGCGGGAATCCGACGGTCTAATGCCTCTTTGGTCAGGTAACTATCCCCCACCTGTGCCACCACAGTGCCTTTCGGCGGCACCTTGCATCCCCACAGGGCAATCGAGCCGATCATCAAGCCAAGTTTCAAACATCCCGTCCGGTTCAAAACGCGCTCTCCTGTGGAGGTCATGGGTCTAACTATCGAAAAAAACTAAAGTTCCGTATCTACCAAGTTACAAACGATCAGCAGTCAACCCAACCCGTGCGAGAAGTAAGATGGGATTTTAGGCACGAGCGGGGTACAACTGGCGATAGCCACAAAAGGCACAAAAACACAAAAGGGGTACAACTGGGCGACAACCCGTTCAAAGGCGAGCAGTGAGTGTGGGTCTTCTCCCGTCTTGCCTCTCACCTCTCACCTTTTTAGGCGATGCCCCCGTGTTCGTCCAGAGATACAAGAGGCAGTTGTCAGTTGTCAGTTGTCAGTTGTCAGTTGTCAGTCCCCGCCCAACAGCCCAAAACCCGACGCACTTCGTTGATTCGACATGACCAATTTAAGTCTTAGAGCCGCATTTGGCAAGGGATAGACCTCAAACGGGAGATGGGCGTTTAGGTTGTGTTGACATTTACAAGCAACTCACTTTGGTTGAGCTGTTTATCGGAAAAATCAAGCCCTATCGCAAGATATGCTCTCGGTTTGAGAAACTGGAACAGTCGCTCCTTCAACTTTCTCGTTTTTGCTACCACGCTCATCATATTCACTGCCGTTCCGCAGTTCAAAGAAGGCATCCCAACAAGTGCTCTCGCAAAACCTCCTCCGATCAAGCCATCACGCACAGCGCGCAAGGCCGTCTCGCAACCCACATCCATTATGCAACTAACTTTGCAGGCTGTCTCATCGTGCGATTACAAAAGCGATTTGCGCTGTGCAAGCCCCTCGGCGTTTGAGAGCGGCATTTTTGAACTGCTGGGGCAGTTGTACCCCGCTCGCCTACTTTTTTTTGCTGTTGAAAAAAAGTAGGTCGCCGAAGGCATCGGAGGCAACCAACGAGGCTGTAGGACCAAACGCATTTGTGCTCGCCCAAAGATATGGGATTTTACGGGTTGGCGATAAGGCTCTGCAACACATTTTTCGCCGATTCCAAGCGCGACTGGGGCCCCTTGCCGATCAGTGCGACCTCGATCTTTGGCGGGTCTCCCAGTGCGAATTGTAGGGGCAGGGGCGACTGCGTCACCATCCGCTCGATCTCTTGCCGGGTCAGCATGTTTTCAGGAGACAGGGTCATCGTCATCACCTCGCCGATGTGCAACTGCGACAACCGGAGTTGGCGTGCCAAAATTTTGACCTGTAAAACATCCAACAATGCGGCGGTGGGTTCGGGCAAAGGCCCGAAGCGATCCGCGAGTTCCTCTTCAATTGCGAGCACCTCCACGGTTCGGCGCATCTCGCCCAACCGCTGGTAAAACTGCATCTTTTGATCCGCATCCGGAATATAATCGTTTGGAATGTACGACGAGACCGACACTTGCACCTCTGGCTCAATCGCGGGTTCGGTCTCATCGCCCTTGATCTGCCGCACGGCCTCGTCCAACAAGCGCGTGTACAAATCGAATCCCACAGCCGCAATATGCCCGTGTTGTTGCGCCCCCAAGACATTGCCCGCGCCGCGAATTTCCATATCCCGCATGGAAATGTGAAATCCAGATCCCAAATCCGAAAACTCCTCAATGGCGCGCAACCGCCGCACAGCCGCTTTTCTAAGGGCTTGGCGCGACGGCACGAACAAATACGCATACGCCCGCTTATTCGACCGCCCCACCCGGCCGCGCAACTGGTACAATTGCGCCAAGCCCAAGCGATCCGCGCGGTTCACGATCAGGGTATTCACATTGGGAATATCCAACCCGGACTCCACGATCATCGTCGAGACCAGAACGTCGTACTTGTGCTCGAAAAAGTCCAGCATCACCTTTTCGAGTTGTCGCTCGGGCATTTGCCCATGCCCCATTCCCAACCGCACTTCGGGCACCAAGTGATAGAGAAAGTCCATCATCGCCGGCATGGACTGAATGCGATTGTGGACAAAGTAGATCTGCCCGCCGCGATCCACTTCGCGCAAAATCGCCTCGGCAATGCGCTCCTCCTCAAATGCCAGCACTTCGGTCTGAATGGGCAAGCGATCCTTGGGCGGGGTTTGAATCACGGACATATCGCGCGCGCCCATCAGGGACATGTGCAAGGTGCGCGGAATGGGCGTGGCGGTAAGGGTCAATACATCCACCAACCGCCGCATCTCTTTTAATCGCTCTTTGTGCCGAACCCCAAAGCGGTGTTCTTCGTCTATGACCAAAAGCCCCAAGGACTTAAAATGGATGTCCTTAGACAACAACCGATGCGTGCCCACCACGATATCCACGCTCCCATTCTTCATCCGCTCGAGGGTGCGTTGTTGCTCGGCCCGCGTGCGGAACCGGCTCAAAACCGCCACATGCACGGGAAATTCCGCAAACCGCTCGGAAAACGTGCGAAAGTGCTGTTGCGCCAAAATGGTCGTGGGGGCCAAAACCGCCACTTGCTCGCCGTCTAAAATCGCCTTGAATGCCGCGCGAATCGCCACCTCGGTCTTGCCGTATCCCACGTCGCCACAAATCAACCGATCCATCGCGGACCTCGATTCCATGTCTCGGCACACGGCCTCTATCGCCGTTTGTTGATCCCGGGTTTCGCTAAAGGGAAACGATGCTTCCAACGCCTTCATCTCCGCGCTATCGGGCGAAAATGCCGTGCCCGGTCGCGCTTTGCGTTCGGCGTACAATGCCACGAGCTCTGCCGCCATTTTGAAAATGGCTTTGCGCGTCCTTTCCTTCAACCGCTCCCATGCCACCGTGCCCAATTTGCTCAGCACGGGTGCTACGCCATCTCGCCCGGAATACTTTTGCACGCGGTTCATCTGATCCACCGGCACAAAAACCCGATCCCCGTCCCGATACCCAAGGGCGAGGCAATCGCTGGCCAAGCGGCCCATCTCAATGCGCTCTACGCCTTCAAACCGCCCGATGCCGTGATCCACATGCACGACAAAATCGCCGCGCTGAAGGGCGGCCACCGTCTTGATCGGCGACGCATCTTGAAACCGCCGATACCGCCGTCGCCGACGCACGCGGCTGTAAATTTCATGGTCATTGACCAAAAAGACCTCGCCGGGTCCGTACGCAAATCCGGCTTGCAACGCGCCCACGTAAATCGAGACCACATCGGCGCTGTCTTCCAAAATTTCCTCTAAGCGCGCCTGCTGTCCCGCGCTCTCGCAAAGGATGACGACCTCATACGCATCCAGCCAGTACTTTCGCAAATCCTCTTTCAACACCGCCACATGCCCCTCGTAGTGCTGCCCGCTCTGCCCGCCAAAATCCACCGCATCTTCAGCCGCGCCGCCCAATGCGCGATTCACCACCCGAGGCATGCGTTCCAACTGGCGAAGCACATCCTTTGGCTTGCGGAGTACGTACCGCGCTGGCAGGGGTTCTGTTTCCGAACGCCGTTTCTTTTTGCGCTGTGCGAGTTGCTCGCACGCGGCCCATGCCTTATCCGCTGCGCCGGCGATGCCATCGGGGTCATCTAAGACGACCCAACACCCTTCGGGCACGTAATCCAACAAACCCGTGCGCTCGCCATACAATGCGCCGAGGTAGTGCTCCTGACCCTCAAAAACCCCTTCGCGTTCCAGCATCTCCCGCACGGTGGGCAATTCAATGCCCAAATCGCGCTCTGCTTTCTCCAGATTCTCCAAATAGATATCCGCCATCGTCAGCGGGAGCACACTTTCGCGGCAAGGCAAAATTCGCGTTGCCTCCAACTGCGCCACGGATCGCTGCGTACTCAAATCAAACGCGCGGATCGACGATATCTCATCGCCCCAAAACTCCAGCCGAACCGGATGCGCGTTGCCAAACGAACAAACATCCAAAATGCCACCGCGCATGCCAAATTGCCCCACGCCCTCCACAGTGGTCACGCGCTCATAGCCGATTTCCACCAGATGATCCGCCAATTCCAAAGGCGCGATCTCCTGATCCAACCGAACCGTCTTCACACTCAAGTCAAACAGATCCGGGGACAAGGTGTGCCCCATCAGGGCTTCAATCGGTGCAACGACGATGCCACTCGCTCCCCGGTGCAACTGATCCAATGCTTCCATCCGCAATCCCACCACGTCCAAAGGCGGGGAACGCCCATCCCAATGCGCCACATCCCAGCCCGGGAAATATCCCACATCTTTGACCAGCCGCTCCAAATCATTTCGCAATGCCTCGGCGCGCTCCTCATCCGCGCACGCGACCACCACCGGGCCGGGCACGGATTCTTCGATCCAAGCGATAGCAAATGCCGACAGGGACCCCGCGCCCCCGCGCATGGTCACCTCCTGATCCCCGGATTCCAATTTTCGCGCCAAGTCCTTAAACGGCGGCGAATTTTTCATGCGATTGTACAATCTCTCGACAGACATAAATCCCTTTGGTATTAGGTCGTGTTGACATTTAGGAGCAAAGCAACTAGCTTGAGCGATTTATCGAGAAAATCAAGCCCTATCGCAGAATATGCTCTCGGTTTGAGAAACTGAAACAGGTGCTCCTTATCGGGACCTACCCCCCTGGCCCCTGTTACTCGCTTCGTTGTAGGCTACGCCTGTGCCTGTGAGAAAGGGGGAACTGTGAGCGGTTTTGCGAGGGGATGGTGTGAGGGATTTTAATCGCTTTATGCCCTATCGGGACCTACCCCCCTAACCCCCCTTCCTGCGAGGAAGGGGGGAACGCGGATGGGTTTTACGAGGGGATGGTGTGAGGGATTTTTAATCGCTTTATGCCCTCGGTCAATGCCATCAGAGCAACCCTTGAGATAAGCCATCAAAGGTGCTTTACTCCCCTTTCCTCGTAGGAAAGGGGCCGGGGGATAGGTCCCCTCGCAAAACGCCATCAGAGCAACCTAAGCCATCAAAGGACCAAACGCCTTAAATGAGCAAGAAGCAACACAGTTGCTACTCTGTGCGTAACGTCAAAAAAATGAAATGTCAACACAACCTAGAAGTTGTCTGACCCCTCCCCCGGCCCCTCCCCGAAACGGGGAGGGGAGATGATCTTCCCCATTCTTGTATCTTTGGGCGAGCACGGGGGCATCGCTTTGTGTCTTTGAACTGGCTATCGCCATGTACCCCTTTTGTGCCTTTTATGCCTTTGAACTGGCTATCGCCAGTTGTACCCAGCTCGTGGCTAAAATCCCATCTTCGTAGGCACGCTTACAACGAAGCGTAGCGAGCAACGAGGGTTAGGGGGATAGGTCGAAAAAAATTAAAACAGCTTCTTAACGGGTTACAGTACATACCAAAAAGCCCGACACAAGTGATTGCGTCGAGCTTTTTGATTGATGGCGGGGCAGACGGGACTCGAACCCGCGACCACTGGCGTGACAGGCCAGTACTCTAACCAAACTGAGCTACTACCCCGAATTTCGTTTTTTATTTCTAGACATTCATCTTCCCGAAGTGTCGAGAATTTAACAAGGTGTCTGTTCAGTGTCAAGCAAATTTAACACATTTTTTTGAAAGACCGCCGCGCTCGGCAGTCGCGCACGCCGGTCAGACACGCGGATTTACCAACCCTCCAACAAAATGAGATCCAATTCCTCGCCAGCGTTCACCTGTGCTAATTCGGCATCGACCACAAACAAGCTGTTTGCGCGGGCCATTGAAAACAGATCTGCCGAGCCGTGATGCCCCACCCATGTGCTTTCCCACGCGCCGGTTTTGCCTTGAACGCTATGCGCGGGCACGAACTGTTTTCGCCCGGGGGTTTGTCGAAAGTCGGCCTTGAGCGCGGTGCGGACCGTGCGGAGATGCACATCCACCAGGCCCTGCATTTTTTTTATCGCAGGGCGCATGAGCAATTCCAAGCCCACCACAGAAGACACCGGATTGCCGGGCAACCCAAAGACCTGCTTGGCCCCCTTGACCCCAAATGTCAGGGGTTTGCCGGGCTTCATGCGAATGCGGTCAAACAACACCTTGACCCCCAAATCCCGCATGCCATCTTGCACCAAATCGTAATCCCCGGCAGAGACGCCGCCCGACAATGCGACCACATCGCAGGTCGCCAACCCCTCGCCGATAGTCTGGATCAGCGCATCGACATCGTCTTCCACAATGCCAAAATAACGCGCTTGCGCGCCCGCCCGTAAGACCTGCGCCACCATCGAATATCCATTGCTGTTCCGAATCTGCCCGGGCTTGGGTTTGTGCTGCGGTTCAACCACCTCGCTGCCCGTCGCCACAACGCCCACCACGGGTTGGCGATAGACCTCGATATCCACATGGCCCACGGCGGCGAGAATGCCCACTTCGGGCGGGCGTATAAGCGCGTTGGCCCGTAAGACCACTTGATCCACCCGCACATCTTCGCCGAGCCGGGCGATGTTCCTCCCGGTTTCTGTGATGGCGAGCACCCGCACTTTCTCGGCATCTGTATCCGCTTCCGTGTCCTCCACCATCGCCACGGTATCCGCGCCTTCGGGCATTGGCGCGCCCGTCATAATCCGAGACGCCTGCCCACTTTCCACGCGCTTTTGCGGCACATTGCCCGCGGGAATCTCTTCGATTACATCGAGAATGGCTGGCGTCGTTTGAGACGCCGATGCGATATCCGCGCCCCGAAGCGCGTACCCGTCCATGAGGGCCTTGTCAAAGGGCGGCATGTCGATATCGGAACGCACCTCTTCGGCTAGCACGCGCCCCAACACCTCGCCCAACCCAACGCGGGTCGTGTCAATGGTCCGCGTGTTTTCCAACACAATGCGAATGGCATCGTCCATTTCAATCATCGCGCTCTCCTTGTTTTGAATCATCCAACGCATGTAATACCAAATTGACCTATATACTGGGACATCTCAACGAGTCCCTGCTTCGGATAGGCACGGGGCCTGTCCCTACGATGAACTGCTATCGCGTGTACCCCGCGCTGTCTATTACTCGCTCCGTTGCAGGGCCTGTGCGCGCTTTGGTCGTGGATTTGAAAAATGAGGACAAATAGAAATCAAATATACGCAAATAGCCCGAGGCATCTGTGATTTTTCTTTTTTTTTTTGAGATGCCATCGTATACTATAACATAGTATGTCGATATTTTTTCGACATACTGTGCGAAAAATGACAATATTTTTCCCTTAAAATGCGATGATAGAATTTATTAGGCGACAAATTTTGCGCGAAGAATTTGACTATCTGGCACTTTTGGATTGCTTGAAGTCCTATGCCCATCCGCGCGATAAAATCACCGACTTGCTGCGAAAGGGGGCGATCATTCGCGTGAAAAAGGGGTTGTACGTCTTTGGCGATCTGTATGCACGCGGCCCCTATGCGAGGGAAGTGCTCGCCAATTTGATCTACGGGCCTTCTTATATTTCCATGGACTACGCCCTGTATTATTACGGTCTGATTCCCGAGCGGGTCGAAACGATCACGTCGGTTACGTGTGGTAATAACAGGACATTTTCGACTCCTGTGGGAAAATTTACCTACCGCGAAGTGCCCTTGCTGGCCTATCGGACCGGGGTGCATCGCGTCGAATCGGCATCCAATCGCGCCTTTTTAATGGCAACGCCGGAAAAAGCACTTGCCGATAAAGTGCGTAACCAGCGCGGGCATGCCATTTGGTCGCAACGAGATATGAGGGTCTATTTGTTTGAAGACCTGCGTATTGACGAAGATATGTTCTACCGTCTCGATTCAAACAAATTGCGCGATATTGCCGCGTGCTATCGATCTCAAAAACTTCGGCTGTTGCAGGCTGTAATCCATCGACATCAGCGTTCAAAGGAAGTCGTCTATGCATGAAGCGGTGCGTCAAATGTTGGCAAAATACGATTGCCGTCGGGTCGAGGATTACGTGCAGGCACTTCGGGAAATATTGCAGGAAATCGCCTTACTCGGCCTGTGGCGCAGCAAGTTTTTTGAAAAGGCCGCTTTTTACGGGGGCACATCGCTCCGCATTTTGCACGGGTTAGACCGGTTTTCAGAAGACCTCGACTTTTCGCTTTTAAGTCCGTCACAAAATTTCGATTTGGGCAGGTATGGCGATGCCCTGCAACGGGAGATGCGCGCATTTGGCTTTGATGTTTGGACCGAAACAAAA
Source organism: Candidatus Latescibacterota bacterium (assembly GCA_965204745.1). Taxonomy (GTDB): domain Bacteria; phylum Latescibacterota; class UBA2968; order UBA2968; family UBA2968; genus VXRD01. Next base: position 3,427,169 of record OZ242010.1, on the reverse strand, counting down.
AGCAAGCGAACCGCGAGTGCCATCCAATCGGCATTTCTCAAAGCGAATACGCTCAAACAACTCTTGATTATTGAAGCGGAGAAAGACATTGTGCGCGAACTGCCCAAAGGGCAACAGGTGAAAATCAAACTGGAAGTCGATACCGATCCGCCCGGCGGATTTGAAACCGAAATCGCGTATTTGCTCAATCCCATTCCCTTTTCCGTGCGCGTCTATGCCTTGCCCGATTTGTTTGCTGGAAAAATGCACGCCTTGTTGTGCCGAAAGTGGAAACAAAGGGTCAAGGGACGCGACTGGTACGATCTCGTCTGGTATGTGGCGCGTCATCCCCAGTTGAATTTGTCCCACCTCAGACAGCGTTTGAGACAAAGCGGGGACCGGGATGTCGCAACGCCGCAGGCGTTTCGCCAAGCCTTGCACGACGCCATTGATGCCCTAAATGTCGATTGGGCGAAAAAAGATATAGAACCCTTTGTCAAAAATCCCGAAACACTCGAAATCTGGTCTCGCCCCTTTTTTTTTGCCATTGCAGACCGCATTCAACTCGTATGAGGAGCGTGCAAAATGTCCAAAACCGCCATCATTACCGGCGCGGGCACTGGCATTGGCGCGGGCATTGCCCTCGCGTATGCCAAAGCGGGGTACAACCTCGCCCTAGCAGGTCGGCGCGTTGAACCCCTCGAGGAAATCGCGGGGCAATGCGCCGGTGTCCGAGTCGAAATTCGCGCCGCGGATGTCGCGGATCCCCAAGCCGTGCAATCGCTCGCCAAACAAACGACAGATGCGTTTGGTCGCATCGACATTCTGGTGAACAACGCGGGCATCAACACGAAAAAACGCCACCTGAGCGACATATCGGACCGCGACTGGGAGCGCGTCCTCGCGATCAATCTCTCGGGCGCGTTTTACGCTTTTCGCGCTGTGTTGCCGCAGATGAAAACGCAACGCGCCGGCTTGGTCATCAACATTTCATCTATGGCCGGCAAGCGGGCGGGGATGATCAGCGGCGCGGCGTATAGCGCGTCCAAATTTGGCATGGCCGCCCTCACCCAATCCATCAATGCCGAGTTCAGGGACCAGGGCATTCGCGCTTGCTGCATTTATCCCGGCGAAGTCGATACCCCCATCTTGGCGCATCGCCCCAACCCGGTCTCGGATGCCAAACGCGCCGCGGCCCTGGTGCCCGAAGACATCGCCGCGGCCGCTGTCATGGTCGCGCAACTGCCCAACCGCGTCATTGTCGAAGAGATCACGATCTTTCCCCGCCGCGTGGTTTCAAAATGAAGTGCCGCGTGCAGTAGATTCACTTGTACCCGGTTCCGTCTATTCGTTTCAAAGGATGTAAAATTGAAAACCGAAATCATCATCAATGTCGCCTCGCACGAGTCGAGAATCGCCATCCTCGAAGATGGTCGGCTCGCTGAAATTCTCGTTGAACGCGCTGAAAAAGAACGCATGGTCGGCGATATCTATCGCGGAGTCGTCACCGCTGTGTTGCCGAGCATGCAGGCCGCCTTTGTCGATATTGGGCAGGAAAAAGCCGCCTTTTTGCACATTTCAGACATGCCCGGATCTCGTGGGTCAATGGTCGAACCGGATTGGGAAATGCGCGAAGAAGTCAAATCGCGGACAAACGGCAAACCCGCCACATCAATTGACGAGGTGCTCAAAAAGGGCAGAGAACTCATCGTGCAGATCACAAAAGAATCCATCAACACCAAAGGCCCGCGCGTCTCTGCCGAACCCTCTTTGGCCGGGCGGTTTATGGTGCTCGTGCCCAATGGCGGGCAAGTGGGGGTGTCGCGCAAAATCACCAACCGCAATGAAAGGCGACGCCTGCGGGACCTCGGTTACAATCTCAAATCCGAGGGCTTTGGCCTGATCGTACGCACCGAGGCCAGCGGCAAAAGCGAGCGAGAACTCCGACGCGACCTCAAGCGACTTTTGACGACGTGGAAACACCTTGAAAAACAGAGTCAGAAAACCCGCGGCCCCAAATTGCTCTACAAGGAAATGGGCATGACCTCCAGCCTCATCCGGGATTTGTTCACCGAAGATGTCCACCGCCTGATCGTGGATTCAAAACGCGAATACAAGCGCATTCAAGCCTATCTCAAAGGAGTCTCGCCCGAACTGCGAAAAACCGTCGCCTACTACGGCGAGACGCGCCCGATCTTCGACGCGTATGGCATCGAGGCAGAAATTGAAAAACTCACCCACCGCAAGGTCTGGTTCAAAAGCGGGGGGTACCTGATCATCGACCCGACCGAAGCCCTGGTCGCCATCGATGTCAACAGCGGGCGCAGCGTGGGCAGAAGGGGCACCAAACAGGATGAAACCGTGCTCAAGACCAATTTGGAAGCGGCCCGAGAAGTGGCCCGCCAACTTCGGTTGCGCGACATGGGCGGGATCGTGGTCGTGGATTTTATCGACATGAACACGGCGCGGGATCGCAAACTCGTGGAAAATGAAATGCGCCAAGCCATTCGCCGCGACCGCTCCAAAATTCGGCACTCGCGCATCACCGACTTTGGCCTGATGGAAATGACCCGGCAGCGCGTGCGCCCCAGTTTGATGTCCACCTATTCCACGCCTTGCCCGCAATGCTATGGCACTGGGCATATCCCCAGCCGGGAAACCGTGCTCGCGCGCATTGAACGCTGGCTCAAACGCTCGCGTGCCGCGTCTCTCGAACGCCGACTCACCGTTCAAGTTCACCCGACGCTCGGTTTTTATCTGCTGGAAAACCGCCGCGAACGCCTCAAAGCCATCCGCAAATCCACCCGCGTGTGGCTCGATGTCGAATCAGCAGAGGATTTGCGCGAAGAAGATTACCGCATCTTCTCCAGAAAGCGGCAAATCGACATTACAGACAAAGTTCAAACTTGACACAAAGCGATGCTTCCGATAGATTTGGCACGCTTTGGCTTCCCGATCCCGGTGGGTCGGGAAGTCCGTTTGTCGAGACGAATACAATTCTTGGAGGTTGGCATGTACGCAGTGGTCGATATCGCCGGTAGCCAATACAAGGTGCGAGAGGGCGAGAACATCCGCGTGGCGCGGCTCGATGCCGAAGTGGGATCGTCACGCCTCTTGTCGGATGTTTTGCTCGTCGGTGGCGGCGACGAAATTCAAGTGGGCACGCCCCAAGTTGAGGGGGCTACCGTCGAAGCCCGCGTCAAAGGACATGGTCTCGCGGACAAAATCACCGTCTTTAAGATGAAACGCCGCAAAAACTACCGGCGAAAAAGAGGTCATCGGCAAGCCTATACCGAGCTTCAGATCGAAAAAATTAAGGCGTGAGACGCGAGCACGATGGCAAACAGCAGATGGCTCTTTGGGCGAGGCACGGGGGCATCGCCCCTACACGGCTCGCCGAACGGGCTGTCGCCGGTTGTACCCCGCTCTTGGCTACACTTCCTTCTCACTTTTCCAAGGAGATTTACCATGGCACACAAAAAAGGTGTTGGCAGTTCGAGAAATGGTCGAGACAGTCAGGGAAAACGCTTGGGTGTAAAAGCCTACGGCGGTCAAGTCATCTCTGCTGGTACGATCATCATGCGGCAACGCGGTACGAAAATCCATCCCGGCAACAATGTCGGCATTGGTCGAGACGACACATTGTATTCGCTCATCGATGGCCGCGTGAAATTCGAGCACCTCGACAAAAAGCGCAAAAAGGTCAGCGTGTACGGGGAGACGTGAGAAAGGGGAGACGTGAGAGGGAAGAGGGAAGAGGGAAGAGGGCCGCCCAACCCCTCTTGTATTTCCCGTCTGACCTCTTTGGGCGGGCATGGGGGCATCGCCCCTACACATATCGTTCACCTTTGAACTAGCTATCGCTAGTTGTACCCCGCTCGTGCCTTTTGTGCCTTTTGTGCCTTTGAACTGGCTGTCGCCAGTTGTACCCCGCTCGTGGCTAAACTTCCATCTCACATCTCGTCTCTCGTTTGAAGGAAGCGGAGGATATGAACAAAATCGGGATTGTCGGCGCGGGCAATGTGGGCGCGACAGCTGCACAGCGCATTGCCGAGCGAGAATTGGCCCGCGAGGTCGTGCTCTTAGACGTGGCCGAGGGCCTGCCGCAGGGCAAGGGCTTGGACATGGCGGAATCCGCGCCTGTCGAACGCTTTGACACCCGCTTGATCGGCGGCAACGATCCCAGCCTGCTTTCGGGCTGTGACCTCGTCGTGATCACCGCTGGCATCGCGCGCAAACCCGGCATGAGCCGCGACGACTTGCAGGCCACCAACGCGGATATCGTCCGCACGGTCTCCCAAGATGTGCGCCAAGCCGCCCCCAGTGCCATCGTCATTGTCGTCTCCAATCCGCTCGATGTCATGACTTACGTGGCATTCAAAACCACCGGCTTTCCGCCCCATCGCGTTGTCGGCATGGCCGGGATTCTCGATTCGGCGCGCTTTCGCTTTTTCATCGCCGAAGCACTCGAGGTTTCAGTTGAAGACGTCACCGCCTTTGTGCTCGGCGGACACGGCGATTCGATGGTGCCACTGCCGCGCTATTCGTCCGTTGCGGGCATTCCCCTCGCCGAATTGCTCGACGCCCCCACCATCGACGCCATTGTACAGAGGACGCGAGATGGCGGCGCGGAAATCGTCTCGCACCTCAAAACGGGCAGTGCCTATTACGCCCCGGCCTCGGCTATCGCCGAAATGGTCGCAGCCATCGCCCGAGACAAAAAACGCATCTTGCCCTGCGCCGCGTACCTCACCGGGCAATACGGCATCCGCGATCTCTTTGTCGGCGTGCCGGTCAAACTCGGCGCCAAGGGCGTAGAAAGCATCATCGAAATTGGCCTCACCGCAGAAGAAACCGCTGCCCTACAAAAATCCGCCGCCGAAGTGCGTGAGAATATTGCAAAACTCAATTTGTGAAAAAGCGGTCTTATCATCCTTCCACCACCACGAAATCGACATCCGCGACCGCCAGGGCATTCGCGATCTCCCATTCGCCCCACCGCGATCATCCACACTGCCGCACAACCCTCCCACGACCTCGTTGCTCGCATTCCCTTTGACGATTTTGACATCGACGCCGTGCGTCAGCGGATTTTGGGCGCGTGGTGTTTTTGGATAGGGCGAGTCCATTCTGAAGATAAAACACGGAGGCAAATATGTCGCAAACACTGCCCATGATCGAAGTGATGGGATCGCCGACCCAGCGCGGTCAGGCGCACGGCGAGGCATTTCGGGATTTGATTCGGGACTTGGTCGCGGCCAGTTTTGAAGATATGGCGCAGGCAACGCGGGGCAACCTGACCAAAACGTGCGTCGGCGAAATTGTGTCCACGTATGCAGGCCCCACGCGCGACTACGCGCCGGATCTGTTTGAAGAGTTGGAAGGCATTGCTCGGGCCGCGGATGTGCCTGTGGATGAGTTGCTCGCGCTGAATGCGTTTTTGGAATTGCACGATTATTATTCCGAAGCGTTTGCCGTATCGGGCTGTACGTCGCTCATGGTTCCGGGGACGACCTCGGGCGAGGGCGCGTTGATCGCGCAGAATTACGACTTGGCTTCGATCTATGCCGCGGCTGCGGTGTTGATCAAAGTCAAAAGTGACCGCGCACCAGACGCGCTTTTTTATACATCCGCTGGAATATTGGGCTGTGCGGGCATCAACGCGGCGGGCATTGGCGTGGTCATCAACAATCTCGTGCCATCAGATGCGGGCGGCGGCATACTCTATCCCTTTGTCATACGGCGCGTTTTGGCATCCGTGCGAATCGGCGATGCCATAGATGCAGTGGTGGCAAAGCCGCGCGCGTCGGGCATGAATTACGTGCTCTGCGATGAAAATGGCGAGATTTACGATTTGGAAACCACGGCGCGGGAATACGAGGTGATCTGCCCCTTCAATGGTCCGATGGCGCATGCCAATCACTACTTGACGGATCGGCTCAAGCCCTTTGAGCGGCGGCAATGGGATCAGCGCGGGCAGAGCATTTTGCGCTGGGGCCGCGCGACCCGGTTGTTATCATCCCGCACCCCATGCGATGCGGACGCGCTAAAAGACATGCTGTCAGACCGAGTCAATGCCCCGGTGGGCATCTGTCGCCACAACGAGCTGCACAACGGCAAAGCCTGCGGCCAAACCATCGCCGGCATCGTACTCGATCCGCCGGGACGAAAAGCGTGGTTCACCAAAGGCCCGACCGGCGAAAACGAGTGGGTGGAATATTGTGTGGGATAGCGAAACGCCGGAACGGAATACAACTGCGATAGCCGTTCATCTAAGAGAGTATATCGCCTCATGAAAACCCTCCTCGTTACCGGTTCATCTGGCCTCATCGGGTCGGAAGTCTGCGTTTATTTTTCAAAACAGGGCTATGTTGTCCACGGCATTGACAACAATCAACGCGCTGTTTTTTTTGGCCCAATGGGGGACACGCGCTGGAATCAGAAACGCCTGAGTGCGGTCTTATCGTCCTTCCACCACCACGAAATCGACATCCGCGACCGCCAGGGCATTCGCGATCTCCTGTTTCAAATTCGCCCCGCCGCGATCATCCACACTGCCGCACAACCCTCCCACGACCTCGCTGCTCGCATTCCCTTTGACGATTTTGACATCAACGCGGTCGGCACGCTCAACCTGCTCGAAGCCGCGCGTCAGACCTGCCCGGAATCGCCCTTTATCCACATGTCCACCAACAAGGTCTATGGCGACGCGCCCAACCGCATCGCGCTAAAGGAATTGGACACCCGCTACGATTACGACGACCCCGCGTACGAACACGGCATCCCGGAAACCCTGACCATCGATCAGTCCAAGCACTCGCTTTTTGGCGCGTCCAAAGTGGCTGCCGATGTCGTGGTTCAGGAATACGGTCGCTATTTTGGCATGCCCACCTGTTGCTTGCGCGGCGGATGCCTCACCGGCCCCCATCACAGCGGCGTGGCATTGCACGGGTTTTTGAGCTATCTGGTCAAGTGCAACATGGAAGGCCGCACGTACACGGTGTTTGGGTACAAGGGCAAGCAAGTGCGCGACAATATTCACGCCTGCGATGTGGCCCGGTTCATGTGGGCGTTTGTCCAATCCCCGCGCTGTGGCGAAGTCTATAACTTGGGCGGCGGGAAAGACAACAGTTGTTCCATCCTCGAAGCCTTTGACATCGTCGCCCGGTATTCCGGCAAAACGATGCGCCACACCTATTCCGATCAGCACCGCGAGGGCGATCACATCTGCTATTACAGCGACCTCCGCAAAATGAAATCGCACTATCCCCACTGGCACATCACCAAATCGCTCCACGATACCCTTGGCGAAATCGTCGCGAGTTGGCAGACGCGGCTAACAAAACGCGCACAGGCGTAGCCTACAATGTAGTGTAGCGAGTCATCTCAATTAAGTTGTCAGTTGTCAGTTGTCAGTTGTCAGTTGTCAGTTGTCAGTCCCTACCCAACAACCCCAAAACCCGACGCACTTCGCAGATGAACGGGCATGAGGATGGGGTACAACGGGCCACTTCTCAAGGCCGTTCACCGGCTAGTTGTACCCCATTTCGTAGATTTGCCGATGCGCTGAAGTGTCCCACAGGTCAATATCAAATCAATTAAAGACGCGGATCGGAGCAAATAACATAATGACAGCCGACCTCAAACCCTATCCCCACTACAAGCCCTCCGGCGTGGCGTGGCCCCCGTGAGATCACGGGCAAAAGGCGAGATCGGCTGTTCGCATATAGCCAGTATCTCGCCCAGCGAGGAACCGAGGTGCCGTGATTTGGGGTTGACTTGCTAGTGGATATTTCCCAAGTTTCACGAGTCGTAGCCGATGTGGACGCTAGGGATGTTTGGGCCGTAGAAAGGAAAAAAGGAAGGTTGCTTGAAGATTATCGGGGAGTAGCCATTCCGCCATACTAAAGGCATCCTTAGAACATGCGAGCAAAGTTGGCTATGATACGGAAAAGTGCTCAACTGATAAAAGGAGGGACCTAAAATGCCAGCAAAAAACGGATCACAGAAAATTCACGCAGTGGATGTCTTTTGCGGTATTGGTGGGTTGACGCACGGACTCAATTTATCAGGCATTCGCGTCAAGGCAGGATTCGATACTGATCCGGCGTGTCAATATGCATACGAGGCCAATAATCGTAACTCCAAGTTTTTTTTGGACGATGTTCGTGATCTTCAATTCCGCCATATTGCGCCACATTACAAGGACGCGGATGTTACGGTAATGGTTGGTTGTGCGCCTTGTCAGCCTTTTTCAGCGCATAATGAGAATAGAAAGACGAAAACTTCTCGGGCGGATGACTGCTCATTGGTTGGTGAATTTGCCCGCCTGATTGAAGAATGCAATCCCGATTTGGTCTCGATGGAGAACGTGCCAGGTCTCATGAAGCATGAATCTTTCGATGAGTTCCTCTCAACGCTGGATCAACTGCGCTATTGTCACGATCATGCTATTTTGCGCTGTGTGGACTATGGCGTTCCGCAAAATAGACGACGACTCGTTTTGTTGGCATCCAAATTGGGTGACGTTTCTTTGCCGCGCCCTATTAAAAATAAAATGACCGTTGCCGACTTTATCCGAGATTTGCCCGAGATTCAAGACGGAGAATCCTCTCCCGATGACCCTGCTCATATTTCAATGGCGTTATCAAAAAAGAATAAGCAACGGATTCGCCAATCCAAACAGGGTGGGACGTGGAAGGATTGGGACGATGATATTGTCAACGCTTGCCATCGCAAGGCATCCTATTCATCGTCCTACGGCAGAATGCGCTGGAACGCGCCGGCACCGACCATCACCACCCAATTTTGTTATTACAGCACCGGACGCTTTGGGCATCCCGAGCAACATCGCGCAATATCCGTTCGAGAAGCCGCATTGTTGCAAACCTTTCCGCGCGATTACAAATTCGCAGAGGCTGAGCAATCCGTTGTCATAACCAAAACGGCGCGACATGTGGGCAATGCTGTACCGGTTAAACTGGCCGAAGCCATCGGCAAATCACTTATAGAGGCTACAAATGTCTAATAGCAGATACAAAATGAGCATCAGTTTGAATGTGCTCAACCACCTGGGGTTGAATCTGTATAGCAACACGCCGGCAGTGATTGCCGAGGTGATTGCCAATGCTTGGGATGCCGACGCAACCGAGGTAAAAGTTGATTTCGATATCCAACAGAAAACGATCACAGTGACCGATAACGGACACGGAATGGACGTGAACGACATTAACGACAAGTACCTGCACGTCGGATATCAAAAGAGAGATAGAAAGGTGGCCGATTTTCGCACTCCGGGTGGCAGAAAACCGGTGGCCGATTTTCGCACTCCGGGTGGCAGAAAACCGATGGGTAGAAAAGGCATTGGCAAGCTATCCTTGTTTTCCATTGCAAACAAAATTTTTGTTTATACCCGAAAAAAGGGCGGTAAGGACGAAGCCTTTTTGATGGATGCAGAGAAAATAAAAGAGGTTATCCAAAATGAGGATCCGTCATCGCCGGGGGAATACGAACCTGAGCAAATTGAATTTGATGCTGATATCAAAACGCAAGGAACAGTGATAAAAATTGCGGCATTGAAGAAGATGCGATTGACCAAAGCGTCGATCAGCGGTCTTAGAAAGAGAATCGCTCGTAGATTTGGGATCATTGATGATCCGGAGTTTCGTATCTTGGTCAATGGTGACAAGGTCAAATTTTCTGACCGAGATTATTTTCACAAAGCCCGATTTCTTTTTCAATACGGTGATCACGATTACACCCAATATTGCCAAAATTTGGACATAGACAACGATACCCAAAAAGAGATGTGCTTTGAACACCCCTGCCGTTTTGATCGGGAAGGCAATGCCACCGAAGAAGGGGAATACGAAGTGAGCGGCTGGATAGGTGTTGCACGTCACTCCAATGATTTGGATGACCAGGGAGAGGGCGATAATCTGAACAAAATTACGATTGTCGTACGAGGTAAAGTGGCACAGGAAGATATTTTGTATGAACTCCGCATGGGCTCAATGATAAGCAAATACATTTACGGAGAAATCTACGCTGATTTTCTCGACGAAGACGATGAAGATGATATTGCCACATCAAGTCGCCAGAGACTTCGTGAGGACGACCCACGCTATATCGCAACGAAAAAATTTATTGATAATGAAATGCGGCAGATACGGACGGTAACAGACAAGCTTAAAGAAAAGAAAGGATTAGATGTTGCTATATCTTCCAATCCTTTCATCAAAAAGTGGTATGATGAATTAAAGCCGCGGTCACTGCAAGAACCAGCAAGCAAAATTTTTGCCGTTATCGATCAAGCAAGTGTTGATGAGGCGTATAAGCAGAATCTGTATGCCGACGGAATTTTGGCTTTTGAAACGCTCAAGATGAACCATGCTTTGGAGAAATTGGAAACCATTGATGCGTCCAATCTTGATGAATTTCTTAGCTATCTATCTGATATTGATGCTATAGAGGCGGCTCGTTATCACGAGATCGTTCAAGAACGGCTTGATGTAATCAAGCAATTCCGCGATAAAGTTGCGGAGAATGAAAAAGAAAAGGTATTACAAGAGTACATATTTGACCGTTTGTGGCTTCTTGATCCTGCATGGGAACGCACAACCGAGTATAAACACATGGAACAAACTCTTCAAAGAGTCGTGGATGGAATCACCGAAAAATACAAATATGTGAGAACAGATATCAGATACCGTAGGGTCTCTCGCGCACATGTGATCATCGAATTAAAAAAACCTGAAAGATCTTTGGAAAAAACAGACATCGAGTCTCAAATAAAAAAATATATAAATGCCGTTGAACTCGAATTAGAAAAAGACCCTAATGAGAGTCACTTCCTTATTGAATCATTTTGCATTGTCAATAGGCTTCCTAGGGGATGGAACAATCCTAAAACCAGAAAAGACGATGAAGATTCTTTGAAACCTTTTCGCATCAGAGTTCTCACCTATACCGAACTGATTAACAATGCTTTCTCTGCGTACTCTAAATTTATCGAGGCATCCGAGCCGGTAACAGAACTCCGCACATTGCTTAATAATATCAGGACATATAAAGTACCTTAAAATGACCTCCAATCTCAAACCCTATCCCCACTACAAGCCCTCCGGCGTGGAGTGGATCGGCGATGTGCCCGCGCATTGGGAGGTGCGGCGGTTGAAGCAAGCCGTGACCTTAATGATGGGTCAATCGCCACCGGGAAGTGAGTGTAGCGATAAGCCTATCGGGTTGCCGTTCCTGCAAGGCTGTGCCGAGTTTGGCGAAAGGCATCCAAGTCCGGTGCAATTTTGTCGGGCACCGAAGAAAGTTAGTCCGATGGGAGCCATCTTGCTGTCCGTCCGCGCCCCAGTCGGACGGCTCAACATAGCCGACCAAGAGTACGGCATTGGGCGCGGCCTGTGCGCCCTTCTCCCGCACAAGCGCGTTTTACAAACGGCTTTTGCTCGTTACCAACTCGAAGTCCTTGAACATGGTTTGCGATTGGCTTCCACAGGCTCGACTTATGATGCGGTTAGTGTGGGGGATGTTGGCACTCAGCCCCTTCTTGTCCCACCCCTTGCCGAGCAAGCCGCTATCGTCCGCTATCTCGATCACACCGATGGGCGCATCCGCCGCTACCTCCGTAGCAGGGAACGGCTCATCGAGTTGCTCAAGGAGTATCGGCAGGCCGTTATCCACGAGATGGTCACGCAAGGACTTGACCCGGATGTGCCCCTCAAGCCCTCTGGCGTGGAATGGATCGGCGACATACCCGCGCATTGGGAGGTGCGGCGGTTGAAGCATTGGGTCAAAATAAATGAGGCGATGCTACCCGAAACAACTGATCCCGACTTTGAATTTCGTTATTTGGAAATCGGCGCAGTAGGCACAGGTGTACTCGTCGAGGAACCTGCCACCATTCGTTTCGCTCATGCGCCTTCAAGGGCTAGGCGCATCGTCAAAAGCGGCGATACCATCATCTCCACAGTGAGGACGTACTTGAAAGCGGTTTGGTTCGCCAAAGAAGTGAACGACGCCTTGATCTGCTCGACGGGCTTTGCGGTTCTTACTCCTCGCCGTGCGACAGTGCCCAAATTCGTGAGTTACGCGGTCCAAGACAACGCATTTACCGACCGCGTAACAGCGGAATCGGTTGGCATTGCGTATCCGGCCATTGCTGAAAGTCGCTTTCGTTCATTTCACGTCTGCGTTCCACCCCTCGCCGAACAAGCCGCTATCGCCGCGTATTTGGACAAACAGACCGCCGCCATTGACGCCGCTCTGGCGCGTGCCCAGCGGGAGATCGAATTGTTGAGCGAATACCGCATGCGCCTGATCGTCGATGTGGTCACCGGGCAAGTAGATATTAGGGAGGAACTCCATGGCTCAAAAATTTGAAGGAACAATTGACGAGTTGAAAGAAAAGGTAGAGCAAGCCGGAATTTCAGGGAGTTGGGATGATGACGGCAATGGGAAGTATACGTTTCGTAGCGATAAAAAAGGTGTACTGAACTGGTGGCCCTCAAGGGGTACTATCAATTTTCAAGGACAGCCAGACGCTAGAGCGAGACTTAAAGCTGTGTTTGAGGATGCAGCAGTGGAGGAATCTTCTCCAGTCAAACCGGCTACCCAAGCATCCGAGGATCGCCAGAAGCAGATTTTTATCGTCCACGGTCACGACGAGGATGCCCGAGATCAACTCGAGCTTGCATTACGCCGTCTCGGACTCGATCCTTTTGTCCTGATAAATAAAAGTGGTGGTGGCAAGACGATCATTGAGGCATTGGAAGGACAAATTGGGCGTGATTACACATCGGACTTCGGGATAGTCTTGATGACTCCGGACGATTACGGGTACTCCCAAAAAGATGGGGAGCAAAGCGGCGAACCTCGGGCGCGACAGAATGTAATTCTGGAAACAGGGATGCTTCTTTCTTCGCTCACCCGAGAGCGGATGGCTATTATTAAAAAGGGCCATCTGGAAATGCCTTCGGATATCTCAGGGTTTATTCACTTTACCTATAACCATCACGTAAAGGAGATTGTTTCTAAACTGTGTCAGAGGCTGAAGGATGCAGGATTTGATATAGATTCGGATCGGATAGCCGAGGCTACTCAATAACGAGAGATTCTGGTGCTTGTCTGGTAGCCGCGACATGAACATCGCACGCATTGACCAGTTGCGCGGTCAGCCAACGGAGACGGAATGGTTGGAGTTCAAGCGCAATCGCTATGACCCCGAGCAACTCGGAGAATATCTGTCCGCGCTTGCGAACTCGGCCTGCCTCGCGGATCAACCGGCGGGCTAATTGACGGACGCGCAGAAGCGGTGGCAGGTTCAGAATTTAATGCAGGCATTGCGTCGCTCCGGTCAGATCGTCAATCGAGGTACGCGTACCCAACCTGCATGGATACCCGCGAAAGCGCAACCGGGAGAGATATTAAATAAAGAAAATTAAAGGAAAGGGGATGGCAAACACTGGTTCGCGTCTGCCGAATCTCCGCAAGTCTCTGTTTTACAACACTTTTACTCTTTAATAGGTTTTGGACATTTCGGTGGAGCTATTAAAGGATTTAGTAAAGGACTTAGGTTCTGTTGACATTTACGAGCAAAGCAACTGGCTTGAGCGGTTTCTCGAGAAAATCAAGCCCTATCGCAAAATATGCTCTCGGTTTGAGAAACTGAAACAGTCGCTCCTTCAACTTTCTCGCCTTTTGTTGCATCATATTCACGGACGTTCCGCAGTTCAAAGAAGGCATCACAACAAGTGCCCTCGCAAAACACCCTCCGATCAAGCCATCACGCACAGCGCGCAAGGCCGTCTCGCAACCAATGTCCATTTTGCAACCCACCTTGCAGGCTGGCGCATATTGTGCTGTTACAAAAGCGATTTGCGCTGTGCAAGCCTCTCGGCGTTTGAGAGCGGCATTTTTTGCTTACTTTTTTTTGCTGTTGAAAAAAAGTAAGTCGCCGAAGGCATCGGAGGCAACCAACGAGGCTGTAAGACCAAACGCCTTAAATGAGCAAGAAGCAACACAGTTGCTACTCTGTGCGTAACGTCAAAAAATGAAATGTCAACACAACCTAGTAAAGGATTTCACCAATCCGCATCAATTACGTTACTTGACTGGCAACCAGCGCGTGATTGTATTTTTTTCGTAACTTGTTGAAAACAAAACGATTATTCTACTTGACGGGTACTTGACTGGAGTTGCCATGACCACCGACACCACTGAACGCGGCTTGGAGGAGCGCGTCTGTGCGATGCTGACCCACAGGGCCGACGCGCCGGACGCCGCTGATGTACGGGAACGCCCGGCCACCTACGAAGCCGGATGGCTCAACGGTTGCTCCGACGAGTACGACCGCGAGCACTGCGTGGATTTGGCGCAGTTGACCGCGTTTCTCAAGGCCACGCAACCGCACCTCGCCGACGCGCTGTCTTTGGATATGGATAGCCCGGCGCGCCGCAAGTTTCTCGCCCGGCTGAAAAACGAAGTGGGCAAGCGCGGTGTCGTCGAAGTCCTCCGCAATGGCGTCAAGCACGGGCCGCACGCCCTCGCGCTCTTTTATGGCACGCCCTCGCCGGGCAACCCGCAGGCAACAACCCTGTACGAGCAGAACCGCTTTTCGGTCACGCGCCAGTTGTCGTACAGCAATGCCAACCCGCGGCTGACCCTCGACCTCGCGCTGTTCATCAACGGCCTGCCGGTGGCGACCTTTGAGTTGAAAAACAGCCTTACCAAACAGACCGCCGCCGATGCTGTCGAGCAATACAAACGCGACCGCGATCCCAAAGAGGCACTCTTCCGACTCGGTCGCTGCATGGCCCACTTCGCCGTGGACGACCTCGAAGTGCTGTTCTGCACGCACCTCAACAGCAAGGCGTCATGGTTCCTGCCGTTCAACAAGGGCTACAACGACGGCGCGGGCAACCCGCCCAACCCCAACGGCATCAAGACCGATTACTTGTGGCGCGACGTGCTGACCCGGCGGAGCCTGACCGACATCGTGGAAAACTACGCCCTGCTGGTAGAATCCACGGCCCCCGAGACCGGGCGCAAAACCAAGACGCAAATCTGGCCGCGCTATCACCAATTGGACGTGGTTCGGAAACTGTTGGCCTCGGTCACCGAGCACGGCGTTGGGCAACGCTATCTCATCCAGCACTCGGCCGGCAGTGGCAAGTCCAACTCTATCGCGTGGTTGGCGCACCGGCTCATCGGCTTGGAACAGGGTGGCAAGCCGGTTTTTGATTCCATCATCGTCGTGACGGACCGCATCATCTTGGACCGGCAGATCAACGACACCATCCGGCAGTTCGCGCAAGTGGGCGCGACCGTGGGCCACGCTGAAAATTCTGGGGACTTGCGCCGCTTTATCGGCGAGGGCAAGAAAATCATCATCTCCACCGTGCAGAAGTTCCCGTTCATCTTGGACGAGATCGACAACGAGCATCAGAGCCGCCGCTTTGCCATCCTCATCGACGAAGCCCACTCCAGCCAAGGCGGGCGCACGGCATCGGCTATGGCCCATGTCTTGGGGGATCGCGCCGCGGATGAGGACGAGACGTTTGAAGATCAGATCAACCGCATCATCGAACAGCGGCGCCTGCTCGCCAACGCCAGTTATTTCGCCTTCACCGCCACGCCCAAGAACAAGACGCTGGAGTTGTTCGGCACACCCGCGCCACAG
Organism: Candidatus Latescibacterota bacterium; assembly: GCA_965204745.1. Classification (GTDB taxonomy): domain Bacteria; phylum Latescibacterota; class UBA2968; order UBA2968; family UBA2968; genus VXRD01. The sequence continues at coordinate 3,411,499 of OZ242010.1, read as the reverse complement.
CCCGACGGCGCGATCCGGCACCTGCCCTTTCACAGCTATGCGATGAAACAGGCCATCCAAGAGGGGTTCATCTTGGACGTGCTCGGGCACTACACGCCGGTAACGAGCTACTACCGCCTCGCCAAGACCATCGCGGACGACCCGGAGTTCGACGCCAACAAGGCGCGCAAAAAGCTCATCCGGTATGTGGAAACCCACAGCCGGGCCATCCGCCTCAAAGCCGAGATCATCGTCGATCACTTCCACGAGCAGGTGCTGGCCCCGTGCAAAATCGACGGACAGGCGCGTGCCATGGTCGTCACCGGCGGCATCGAGATGGCAGTAGCTTACTATCGCGCCATCTGCGACTATCTCGCCGAGCGCAACAGCCCGCACAAAGCCATCGTGGCCTTTTCCGGCGAGGTCGAGTACGGCGACGAGCAGGTGAGCGAAGCGCGGTTGAACGGGTTTCCGTCGTCGCAGATCGCCCGCAAAATTCAGCAAAACCCCTATCGGTTTCTCGTCTGTGCGGACAAGTTCCAAACCGGCTACGACGAGCCGTTGTTGCACACGATGTACGTGGATAAGGTGCTGTCCGATATCCGCGCCGTCCAGACCCTGTCGCGCCTCAACCGCGCCCACCCGGCCAAGCGCGATACGTTTGTGCTCGATTTCCACAACGACGCCGATGCCATCAAAGACGCCTTTGCCGCGTACTACCGCACCACCATCTTGGCGGACGAAACCGACCCGGACAAGTTGCACGACCTCAAGGCCGCCTTAGACGGCCAGCAGGTCTATTCCGAAGAGCGAGTCGATGCGCTGGTGGCGGCGTATTTGAACGGCGACGACCGCGCTGTTCTCGATCCGATTTTGGACGGGTGCGTGACCATCTATCGCCGCGACTTGGACGAGGACGGGCAGGTCGATTTCAAGAGCAAGGCCAAAGCCTTTACCCGCGCCTACAATTTCCTGGCGCAGGTGTTGCCATACAAGAATGCGGAGTGGGAGAAGTTGTCCATTTTTCTGACCTTTCTCATTCCCAAGTTGCCGACGCCCGCGGGCGAGGATATGTCGCTGGGCATTGAGAACGCCATCGACATGGACAGCTACCGCGCCGAGAAACAGGCGACCCTGCAAATCCTCTTGCCCGACGAGGACGCCGAAATCGCGCCAGTGCCCGCGAGTGGCGGCGGGTACCAACCCGAGCCGGAAATGGACCTGCTCTCCAACATTCTGCGGGAATTTAACGATTTGTTCGGCGATATTCCGTGGACCGATGCGGACCGCATCCGCCGGCTGATCACCGAGGATGTGCCGCAACGGGTCGCGGCGGACCATGCCTATCTCAATGCGCGACAACACGCGGACGCGCAGAACACCCGCATCGAGCACGACAGGGCATTGGAGAAAGCGATCACCGATCTGCTTGCCGACGACACCGAACTCTACAAGCAATACTCGGACAACGCAGCGTTCAAACGCTGGCTGGCCGATAAAGTGTTTGATCTGACCTACCGATAACGCCCACCAAGGACGCCCCATGCAAAACAACCAACTCAATCGCATTCCCAACTTTATCTGGAGTATTGCCGACGATGTGTTGCGCGATCTCTATGTGCGCGGCAAGTACCGCGACATCATTTTGCCGATGACGGTGATTCGGCGGCTGGACGCGGTGCTCGAACCGACCAAGCGTGCCGTTCTCGCCATGCAGGCCCGGCTCAACGACCAAGGCATTGTCGAACAGGAAGCGGCCCTCAAGCAGGCCGCGGGGCATGCCTTTTTCAATGCGTCTCAGTTCACGTTGCGCGATCTCCGTTCCCGTGCGACCCGGCAACAACTCCGCGCCGACTTTGAGATCTACTTGGACGGGTTTTCGTCCAATGTGCAGGACATCTTGAAGAACTTCGAGTTTCGCAACCAGATTCCGCGCTTGTCAGACGCGGACGTGCTCGGCGCGCTCATCGAGAAGTTTCTGTCGCCGGAGATCAACCTCAGCCCCTACCCGGTGGCGACGCATCCCGGCTTGGACAACCACGCCATGGGCACGATTTTCGAGGAGTTGGTGCGGCGGTTCAACGAGGAGAACAACGAGGAAGCCGGCGAACACTGGACCCCGCGCGACGCGGTCAAGTTGATGGCGAAGCTCATTTTCCTGCCGGTGGCCGACGCCATCGAGTCGAGCACCTACTTGCTCTACGACGGCGCGCTCGGAACCGGCGGCATGCTGACCGTGGCCGAGGAAACCCTGCAAGAACTCGCCCGAGCACGCGGCAAGAACGTCTCCACGCATCTCTACGGTCAAGAGATCAACGCCGAGACCTACGCGATTTGCAAAGCCGACTTGTTGCTCAAGGGCGAGGGCAGCGCGGCGGACAACATCGTCGGCGGGCCGGAACACTCGACCCTCGCCAACGACGCTTTCCCTGCCCACCAGTTCGACTTCATGCTCAGCAATCCGCCCTACGGCAAGAGCTGGAAGAACGACCTCGACCGCCTGGGCGGCAAGCGCGGCATAGCTGATCCGCGCTTCATCATCGCGCACGACGGCGACCCGGCCTATTCCCTGCTCACCCGCTCCAGCGATGGGCAGATGCTGTTCCTCGTCAACATGCTGTCCAAGATGAAGCGCGACACCGCGCTCGGCAGCCGCATTGCCGAGGTCCACAACGGGAGTTCCCTGTTCACCGGCGACGCTGGGCAGGGCGAGAGCAACATCCGCCGCTGGATCATCGAAAACGACTATTTGGAGGCCATTGTCGCCCTGCCGCTCAACATGTTCTACAACACCGGCATCGCCACCTATATCTGGGTGCTGACCAACCGCAAGCCCGCGCATCGGCAGGGCGAGGTGCAACTCATCGACGCCACCGAGTGGTTTCGTCCACTGCGGAAAAACCTCGGCAATAAGAACTGCGCGTTGTCCGAGGACGACATCCGCCGCGTCTGCGATGCGTTTCTCGCCTTTGAGGAAACCGAGCACTCGAAGATTTTTCCCAATCGGGCTTTGGGGTACTGGCGCGTAACGATTGAGCGACCCCTGCGCGTCGCTGTCGAGTTGTCGCCTGAGCATCTCTCGCGCTTCCGCGATGCCTGCGAGGAAGCGGACGAAGGACCGCTCGCCGAGGCCGTTGAGCAAGTCGCTGGCGCGATGGGCCATGGCCCGCACCGCGATTTCAACCTGTTTGCGGATGCCATCGGACGCGGCATTACGCTGACAGCTAGGCGAAAGAAACTGTTGCAAACGGCACTGGCGTTCCGCGACGAAGCCGCGGCGCCGGTCATCAAAAAGATCCACCGGCCGGGCAAGGCAGAGCCGGAGCCGAGTCGCGGGCTGATCGAGGCGGAGGTGAATGGCCGGCAATGCGTGGTCGAATACGAGCCGGACAGCGAGTTGCGCGATACCGAACAGGTGCCACTGCTCGCCGAGGGCGGCGTCGAGGGCTTTCTGCGCCGCGAGGTGTTGCCCTACGCGCCGGATGCCTGGCACGACCCGAAAAGCGTCAAGATCGGCTACGAGATCAGCTTCACGCGACATTTCTACAAGCCGCAACCGCTGCGCTCACGCGCCGAAATACGCGCCGAAGTCATGGCGTTGGAGCGCGAGAATGAAGCGGCACTCGTAGCGATCGTCGGAGCCAATGGCAAATGACCTGCGATCTTGACACTCTAGATGGTGCTTGCTATATTGCAGTACCGCGTGTTCTCGTTTGGTATAACCAATCTCAAGGAGGCCGAAAATGGCTGAGCAAAAATCCTTCACGCTCAAGGTGAATGGCATGGAAATGACGATGTCAACTGCGAGAGTCGTCGCGCACGATATTCTGGAACTCGCTGAGAAGAACGGCGCCATCCCCGGTAAGCCGGAGGATTACCTTCTGCAAGGCGACAAAGGACAATATGGCTGGGATAGCTGGGTCAATCTGGAGGAAGACAATGTGTTCATCACGATTCGCAATCAATCCACGCCCGTAGCGTAGCTTTTTCTTCAATGTCCGACAGCATCATTAGGAGGTATAAAATGGCTGAGCAAAAATCCTTTACGCTCAAAGTGAACGGCATGGAAATGGCGATGCCGTATGTGGGAGTCGTCGCGCACGATATTCTGGAACTCGCTGAAAAGAGAGGAGCCATTCCCAGTAAGCCGGAGGATTACCTTCTGCAAGGCGGCAAAGGAGAGTATGGCTGGGATAACTGGGTTGATCTGGAGGAAGACAATGTGTTCCTCACAATTCCCAACCAACCCACGCCAGTAGCCTGAGGTACAGCAAAATGTCCGACGACATCAACCGGATAAAGGCAGAGTTGGAAGCCTTGGGATATGAAACATCGTGGTCTGATAGCCCGCGCGGAAAAGTGGTTGTTTTTGACTACACGGTCGAGACCGGTTCCCACAGGGGCGAAAAGGTCACGGTAGGCGTCAGTTTCCAAGAAACCGGGTATCCCGATTATCCCCCTCACTGGATCCATGTCACACCGCCAATCGACGACGGGAAAGGTGGTGTGGTTGAAAGATACAACGCCAATGGGCGCGAATGGCTCGCAATGAGCAGACCCCCGGGGGATATATGGGATCAGCTACCGACAAAGCACATGCACGCCTACATCAACGAACACTTGCGACGAATTTGGAAAGATGTATGAGTTTTGGGACAGTTCTCACCGCCGAGGCGGATTCGACCGCCAATGAGCATTTGTTGCAGCATTATCGGCGCGACGAACATCAGGAAGATCTGTGCTTCGCGGTGTGGCGTCCTTCCACGGGGCGGTTGCGCCGCACCGCGCTGATAGATGAGATCATCCTCCCGAAAAAAGGCGAGCGACTGTTGCACGGCAACGTCAGTTTCGAGCCTGCGTACCTCGCACGGGCCATAAAAATAGCGCGGGACAAACAAGCGGGTTTGGCGTTTATGCACAGCCATCCAAGCGATGGATGGCAGGGGATGAGTGCTACCGATGTTGAAGCAGAGCGGGATGTTCTGGCGTATCCGGCGGGGGCGACTGGCTTGCCGTTGGTGGGGTTGACAATTGGAACCGATGGTTACTGGAGTGCGCGGTTTTGGGAGAGAGAGGGCGGGCAGATGCGCCGCCGTTGGTGCGAGAATGTCCGCGTTGGCGGGCCGCAGTCCTACAAAAATTATTTTCATGACGACAGTGCGCCGCCTCCACTAAGGAGGGATATACTCAGGCGCACTTTTGATACATGGGGAAGCGAATCGCAGAATACAATCTCGCGGTTGAAAATCGGCATTGTCGGTCTCGGTAGCGTCGGTTGTATTGTCGCTGAAGCCATAGCGCGAATCGGAATCGCGCAAGTTACTCTGATCGACCCCGATAAAGTTGAGGAGCACAATCTCGACCGCTTGCTTTACGGAACAGTGCGAGACATCGGGCAATTAAAGGTCGATTTGGCAACGCGAGCGATGCGGCGCAATGCGACCGCTGAAAACATCCAAATAACGGCTTTGCCGGTTTCGGTTCACAACAGCGAGGCTTACAAGGCCGCGTTGGATTGCGATCTCCTTTTTAGTTGCGTCGACCGGCCTGTTGCCCGCGACGTCCTAAATTATATCGCACAAGCGCATTTGATTCCGGTTATTGATGGCGGTATCGCAGTGGAAACAGACCGCCGCAAAGACCGCTTGTTTTCAGCGCATTGGCGCGCACACCTCGTCACGCCCTATCATCAATGTCTGCGTTGTAGCAAACAATACAATTCGAGCATGGTGGTCATGGAATTGGACGGGTCGCTGGACGATCCGTCTTACGTCAGCAACTTGCCCCCCGAAGAACGGATCGGCAACCAAAATGTATTTCCGTTCAGTTTGAGCGTTGCCGGGATGGAGGTGAATTTGATGCTCCGCTACTTGCTCGCCGAGGAGTGGTGGCCGTTGGTGCGGCAACAGGATTACCAATTTGTCACCGCCGAGACGCGAATCATCAATGACGAATGCCATCCCCATTGCTCTTTCCGCCAACGCCACGCACAGGGGGATGCGGAAAATCCGCCCTATCTCATCAAAGAACACACAGAGCCGCCGCAAGCCAAATGGCGCGGGATTTGGCGTTATGCCATCAAGGTTTTCGATAGGATATTTCGGAGATCTTGATTTCCGGGCCAAACAATCCTGCTTTTCTCAGCAGGCTATCGAGATAATAGCTCATGTTGTAGGGATCATCAGGCACACAAGGCCCGAGCGTGATTAAACTGTCAGTAGTCAATATATTTTTAACCTTGAGGGCATCGTCTTCGTAATAATGTCTTATGTGTAGAGGAGAATTGTCATGTTCCTTATCCTCAAAGCAGATTTTGTCTTTGTCAGCATCTAATTCAGGAATAACAAAACGACATTCTTGCTCATACCTGTACGCTTCACTCTTGTACAAGTATCTGAGTCTCGCCAAAGATTTCCAAATGACCTCTGCTAAATTTTTTTGGATAATTTCTTTAAGTGACTGTTTATCAATGTTTAACAACGGATCTAGCACAGAATATAGATCATCCAATACAGTCAGCAGATCCTTCCATGTAGAGTTCACCTTACAGTCACCATAAAGAACTTTCCGTAATCGATCCCTCGGGATACGTAGCTTCAGTGAACAACCTTCGCCTTCTTTTCCGTAGGTGCGCCAAAACACGAGATTGTCGCTATTTTTTTCAGTAGCAGGAAAAATAAAAGAGGCGATATAAGCGTGGGATTCCTGTTTGTCGCCTAGCCAAGCGTATTTTTTTGGTAGGTTCAGATTGCGAAAAAAGTAATTGCCCTCGTCTGGGTCGTTGAAATGTACGGAGTCGTACAGTCTCAATGACGCATTCCGTTCGCCTATTGCATTCTGTTCGTCTTTTGAAGATTCTTGTTCGTCTTTCGCTACATCCTGTTTGTCCTCCGTTGCATTCTGTTCATCCTTCACTTTATTCTGTTCGTTCTTCGCGGCATTCTGTCTGTTCTTTGCTTCTCGTTTAAGCATGGAAACGAGATTACCGATACTCGTGTAGTGAATGACAAAATTGTCTTTTTCGTCTTCAGGTTCGTCAACCTTATGACGTTCTTCGATTTCGAGGCACAAGTTTTTCAACACATCCTTCAACACTGGCATCACAAATCTTTCTACATACCACCTCAAATTGAGTTCGCCGTATCTATCGAAGTATTCCCGTCCCGCCTTTGCGATCCTTTGTAGGTCTTCCATCGTCCCTTCCGTCTTGTTCATTCTGCTCTCCTTATGTTTTGGTGCAACTGGCAATGGGCGTACTTGAAAAGTAATATACCCCATTTTGCATTGATGGACAAGGCGCGATCTCAATTTCTCGAAATCGCCTCACGCCCCAACCGCTCATAGAATTGCCACCATGCCAAAAATTGAGTATCATTTCCCCCGTAGCGTTGCCCGCATTGCCTGCGTCATTACCCCAAGCCTCGTTTCGTAAAGCCATGACCTCCGACCTCAAACCCTATCCCCACTACAAGCCCTCGGGCGTGGAGTGGCTCGGCGATGTGCCCTCGCATTGGGATGTGCGGCGGTTAAAGTTTTCCGTAGAGAATGTTGCTGACCAAACACACAAACGCTGGAAGCGCGAAATCTACCTTGCGATGGAACACGTTGAAAGTTGGACGGGGAAGTATAGCGAATCCGAGCCGGATGTGGTCTTTGACAGTCAGGTTAAGCGATTCAAGGCTGGCGATGTGCTGTTCGGCAAGTTGCGGCCTTATTTGGCGAAGGTTACACGCCCTAATCGGCCGGGTGTCTGCGTAGGCGAATTTTTGGTATTGCGACCTCGTGCTAGTACTCTGTCCCCCGGTTATCTGGAGTATCTGATGCGATCAAAGCCAGTTATAGATGCCATCAACGCTTCGACATTTGGAGCGAAGATGCCGCGTGCAGACTGGCAATTTATCGGTGGTATGGTGCAACCTCTCCCATCCCTCGCCGAGCAAGCCGCTATCGCCGCGTATTTGGACAAACAGACCGCCGCCATTGACGCCGCTATGGCGCGTGCCCAGCGCGAGATCGACTTGTTGAGCGAATACCGCACGCGCCTGATCGCCGATGTGGTCACCGGCCAAGTGGATGTGCGCGAAGCGGCTGACTGAGATTTGACTATGCGGGTACCCCCTCATCCAAGGATATACCATATTGTTCATGTGGACCGGCTCAAATCCATTATTGTAGACAACTATCTCTGGTGCGACTCGGAGGTTCTTAAACGCCAACCACTCGGCACGGCGATTGGCATGAACAACATCAAGAAACGCCGCCTTACGACTCACCTGAGCAGTTATCCAGACTTGCGCGTAGGCGACTGTGTGCCATTCTACTTCTGTCCGCGTTCTATTATGCTCTACGTGATTCACCGAGCGAATCATCCAAAATTGACCTATCGCGGCGGGCAAAGCCCCATCGTTCATCTGGAGGCGGATTTATATCAAACCGTTGATTGGGCAAAGAAACATGGGAAGCGTTGGGCGTTCACGCTTTCGAATGCCGGTGCCTATTACTTTGAGGACCGGTGCGACTTGACGCAGTTGGGAGAGATCGACTGGAATGCAGTGCAAGCCACCGGCTGGCGGCAGTGTAAGGAAGGCAAACAGGCGGAATTTTTAATTGAGCAACAATTTCCTTGGGCACTGATCTCGCGCATCGGCGTCTTGTCGCAGCAGGTTTATCAGCAGGTCATGGTGGCTCTTGGAACCGCCGCCTATAAACCACCCGTCGAAATCAAGCCCGATTGGTATTATTGACCGCAAAAGGAGAGCGACCATGCTCAAATACAAGACCGGCGACATCCTCGCGGAAGATGCCGAAGCTTTGGTCAATACCGTCAACTGCGTCGGGGTGATGGGGCGTGGCATCGCGCTACAATTCAAGCGTGCCTTTCCCGAGAACTTCAAAGCCTACGCCGCCCGGTGCAAGCGCGACGAAATGCAACCGGGACAGGTGTTCGTCTTCGAGACCGGGCAACTTACCCATCCCCATTACATCATCAACTTTCCCACCAAACGGCACTGGCGAGGCAAAAGCCGCATGGAGGATATCGAATCCGGTTTGGCATCGCTCGCACAGGAAATACGAGCGCGCGGCATCCGCTCCATTGCCATTCCCCCGCTCGGCAGTGGACTGGGCGGCTTGGACTGGTCGGAAGTTCGCAGGCGAGTGCAGGCGGCTTTGGAGAAATTTGACGACGTGAAGGTCGTCGTATTTGAGCCGGGCGGAGGCCCGGTGGACAAGAGGGCCAATCGTTCGCGCGAGGTCCCGAAAATGACCGCGGGACGGGCCGCGCTTATCGGGCTAATGGACCGCTACCTGCGCGGTCTGTTGGATCCATTCATTACCCTGCTGGAAGTACACAAACTCATGTACTTCATGCAGACCGCTGGCGAGCCGTTGAAACTGCGGTTCGCCAAAGGCATTTACGGACCTTACGCCGAAAACCTCCGGCACGTCTTGCATGCCATTGAAGGACACTTTGTGTTCGGCTACGCAGACGGAGGCGATGCCCCCCACAAGGAATTAAAACTGGTACCCGGTGCGCTCGAGGATGCACGCACCTTTCTCGCGGATACGCCCCAAACGCCCGGCCACATTGACAGGGTGTCTGCGCTTATCGAGGGATTCGAGTCGGCCTTCGGCTTGGAATTGTTGGCAACCGTCCATTGGGTTGTCCGCAAGGAGCGGGCATCGACCTTTGCCGAGGTCGCCGAGCGAACATATACGTGGAATGAGCGCAAAAGCCAGTTCACCCGCCGACAACTCGGCATTGCCCTCGAGGTGCTCGCCGAGAAAAACTGGATAGAGCCTCTCTGAGCACCCCATGGCCTGACCACCGAGATAAAAAAGGAACACGGGGCTTTTAACAGTGTGCGAAAATGGTAACAAATGGTAACAAATCAAAAAAATGGAACAAATCGAAAAAATAAAACCTTTTGACCTGTGTGGTCGTCCAAACAGGGTATCTAGTCGCCACGCCCTATTTGTATTTTTCTCATTCCGCCGGGGGCAAAGCGGGGCTTTGTTGACAACCATCGGCGGATTTTTGTTCTTTGATATTTGGCGAAGGTATGCGGTTACTGGCGAAGGTGTTTTGTGTATGAGAACCATACGCACTAGCGCATCACCAGGCGATAGATTCCCGTGCCAGTGTAAAACCTTGACGGAGAATGGTATGTGGGTGTCCCACTTAAAAACTATTCCCTTGGCCGGAGAGCTCACCCGACCAAGTAAAAAACGGACGTGGAGGTGTTGTAAGACGGACAAGAGGTTGTAAGTGCTTGGACGCTGACCCGATGAAGCGTCTATTCAAATTGTGCGATTTGTGACAAGATGTGACAAGATGTTATGATTTGAAAGAGCGGTGTGGATTCTCAACTGCTGGTCGAACTACGTGAACGAGGTTGAGACGTACACGGAGTTGACCGACGAGGAGGTTGTTGTGTTTCATGCTGTTTTGACCAAGGATAAAAACGGGGCCAATATGGGCGTGCCGATTCGCGTCAAAGCGACATATCCCATGATGAAAACCGGGCCCTTTTCGGGCTGTCGTCGGCTTGAAGTTGCCGCCGACGAGATTCGGTTGATTAAGAGCGCTTTGGGCGCGGGGCCCTATTTCACTGACGGAGGAATCAGGTCGGTGCTTTTTTGCGGGGGGATTCATCATGCAGGATGAAATCAATGAAATCCGCGCCGTGCGAAACAGCGACGGAAGCGGCATTGTGTTTATCGAAACCGAAGACCGGCGGCTTGAAAAGCACGTCGGGAATCTGGACGACGACATGGACGGCGCCCAGCGGGAGATCGAATTGTTGAGCGAATACCGCACGCGCCTGATCGCCGATGTGGTCACCGGGCAAGTGGATGTGCGGGAAGCGATCAGGTCGCTTGACGATGCGATTGCCGAGGTGCCGAGTTTTGACGAAAGCGACCAAGCTTAAACGGAGTGCGCTGAAAGATGATCAACAACCGAGACCATGATTACCTCCTCGGTTTGGTGCGCGAATTGTGCAACCTACCGCACGAGACCGATTGGGTTGAGTTCAAAGTCAACCACCGTCAACCGCATGCCATCGGGCAGTACATCTCCGCACTGGCCAACGCCGCGGCTTTGCACGGCAAGACCCATGCATACCTGCTTTGGGGAATCGAAAACGGAACGCATGTCGTCGCCGGTACGGCCTTCTCGCCGACCACTGCGAAAAAGGGCAACGAGCCGCTCGAGACTTGGTTGCTACGGCTGTTGCAACCTCGCATCGATTTCCGTTTTCACGAAATTGTGGCTGATGGACAGCGCGTTGTGCTTCTGGAGATTGACCGTGCGTCGCACCATCCAGTCGCGTTCGAGGGCGTTGAATATATCCGGGTAAGTAGCACGACGAGAAAACTCAAAGATTATCCCGAAAAGGAACGGACGCTCTGGCGCGTGTTTGACCGGGTGAGCTTTGAAGAAGGCATCGCAGCCGAACGGCTAAGTGGTGGGGACATCCTGCTCAAATTTGACTATCCGAAGTACTTCGAGTTGCTCAATGTACCGCTACCCGACGGTCACGCCGCCATCCTCGATGCGCTACAGCGGGATGGGTTGATCGCGCCCTGCGAGGCGGGTGGATTCAACATCACGAATTTGGGAGCGATTTTGTTTGCTAAAAACCTCAGTGATTTTCCGAGGCTAAAGCGCAAGGCCATGCGTGTCATCGAGTATCGCGGCAATGATCGTCTTGAGGCATTGGGCGAGCGGGAAGGCGTAAGGGGTTACGCTTCTGGTTTTGAGGGGCTGATAGATTATATCAACGCCCGGTTGCCTACGCACGAGGTCATTGAGCAGGCATTGCGCCAGACCATCCCAGAATTTCCCAAATTAGCCGTGCGTGAATTGGTGGCGAACGCGCTTATCCATCAGGACTTTTTCGCAACTGGTGCCGGGCCGATGGTAGAGATATTCAAAGACCGCATTGAGATTACGAATCCAGGCGAGCCGCTGGTGGATACCCAACGCTTCCTCGATAGTCCGCCGAAATCCCGCAACGAGAAACTGGCTTCGCTATTAAGGCGGTTTCGAATTTGCGAGGAACGAGGAAGCGGGATCGACAAGGTCGTTTTTGAAGTTGAACTTCACCAGTTGCCCGCCCCGCTTTTTGAAAATCCGGAAGGGTTCACGCGCACTGTCTTGTTTTCCCGTAAGACGCTGTCCGATATGGACAAGGCAGAGCGAGTGCGGGCGTGTTATCTGCACGCTTGTCTGAAATATATTCAGCGAGACTACTTGACAAACACATCAATTCGCGAGCGATTCGGGATTAAGGAAAAAAATCGGTCGATGGCCTCGCGCCTCATTCGCGACGCTGTGGAGGCGGGTTTCATCGTTGCAAATGTTCCCGAGGCATCGCCCAAGCACATGAAATACGTACCGTTCTGGGCTTCTCCAGAAGAGTTGAAGGTATTGTAGATCTACTTGACAGGTACTTGACTGACGATCTATGAGGTGAGCCTATATTTCTCCTAACTTACTGAAGATACTACATTTATTTTACTTGACGGGTACTTGACTGGCAACCGGCGTGTGATTGTATTTTTTTCATAACTTGTTGAAAACAAAATGATTATTCTACTTGACGGGTACTTGACTGGCGTTGCCCGTAATGAGACCAATGGAAGTTTAGCCACGCGCGGGGTACAACTGGCGACAGGCCGTTCAAAGGCGAGCAGTGTGTAGAGGCGATGCCCCGTGCTCGTCCAAAGATACGAGAGGATTGCATTTTGAAAAACCAGCGTTCCGAAGAGGGTGTCGAAGCCCTGATCAACCGCTTGTTCATGGCACAAGACGCGAGGCCAGAGGAACTGGAGCCGGTGCAGATGGAAGGGCTGAGCCCGTTTCAGCGGGTGTTGCTGGTCACGGATGGCACGGTGACGCAGGTGCTGGAGGCGCGTATGGGCGAGCCGGTGGATGTTGTTCGCCTGGACCAACGGGAGCGGCGGTTGACTGCGGATCATCCTTGGCTGGAAGCGGGTTTGGGCGAACCCGTAATCGACCGGCAGGTGTTGCTGAAGGGCAATCACACGGGCGAGGTTTATATTTTTGCGATTTCGGCCCTGTTGCCGCGACGTCTGCCCGAGGAGGTACAGGCGGATTTGGCGAGGCCCGGTGCTGGTCTGGGACGTGTGTTGGCGCGTAGCCGACTGGAGACGCACCGCGAGCGTCTTTGGTACGGTGCTGAACGGGTTGAGCGGGATTCCGAGGTCGGTCGGCATTTCTCTGCGGAGTTGCTGTTGAGCCGCACGTATCGCATTCTCGCAGGGGGACGCCCTTTAATGCTGATCACCGAGAAATTTCCCTTGCCGAATCCATAGATGGGTTAGCGCGGGGCGTCGAGGAATGAGAGCAGGGTGAAGCGGCGGCCACGGGTGACGGGTTGGACTTCGTGGAGGAAGGAACTGGAGAACGCGATGGCATCGCCTGCGCCGGGGCGATAGCGATGGGGGCCAAATTCGGGAAAGACGAGGTACCCGCCTTCGTAATCGGCGTTGAGATTGAGGGTGAGGGCAAAGCGGCGATGGGCAGTTGCGGGGCTGAGGTTGTCGCGGTGGGCGCGAAAAAAACCGCCGGCATCCGAGTCGTAACAGGCGATTTTGAAGCCCTCGAAGCGCGTGGCGCGATAGTGGAAGGCGCGCTGGATTTCGGGCATGACGCGGCGGCCCACTGTGGTGGTCAGCAATTTCAAGAGGTTGGCGTCGGCGACCTGATGGTCTCGGCGCTTTTTGTTTTCTGGGTCGAGGATGTCGCGCCGCGCCCCGGATTGGGAGCGTTCAACGCCGGTTTCCCGATGGCCTCGTGTGGCCCAGACGTGGATGAGAACGCGGCATATTTCGGGCGTGAGGACCTTGGGAATGAGGAGCACGGGCGCGTGGATGTCGATGTCGATGGGCTGATGATCAGGCAGATCGTCGAGCGTGCGGTAGAGTTGAGCGATGGCATTGGGGTGCTGGATCGCAGACAGGACGCGCAGGTTGGGGTCAAGTGCGAATCCGGCGAACTCCCGGCTGAGGCCATAGACTTTGCCCACGGCATTGTCTTTGTCGATGAAGACGGTTGCGGCGGCCTTTTCGATAGCGGATGGGCCGATGAGGAAGAGGTCGATCTCGGCGGAGGGATGCAGGTTTTTTGGCATCCGGTTTTCTCGCGTGAAGATCAGCAGGGTTGGCCGACCTCCTGCGCGGGCGTAAAAGCGCGTTTGCGGGCCGTCTGCGATGGGCAGGACAAAGTCGGGGGCGCGTTCTCCGCGGGTGAGGATGTTCATGGTGATGGCCTTTGTTTGTGGGAGAAAAGCTGTGCGACGATCATGCCTGCGAACATGAGGACGCAGCCGATGCGTTCGCGCGGTGTGAGGGATTCGTTTAGGATGAGCCAACCCGCGAGTACGGCGAAGACGGATTCCAAGCTCAAGATGATGGCGGCGTGGGTTTCTGGCGCGTGGCGTTGGGCGTAGATTTGCAGGGTAAAACCGAGTGCTATCGGAAATAGGGCGGTGTACGCAATGGGAAATGCAGCGCGTTGGAGATCGGCGAGGGCGAGGGTTTCGACAAAGGGCACGGCGATCAAACTGCAAAGCCCGCATACAGCGAATTGGATGGCCGCGAGGTGGAAGACGTCGTGTTTTGCGGCGACGCGGCCGATCACCAAGAGGTGTGCGGCCCATAAAAACGCGCCCACAAAGACGAGAAAATCCCCCGGCGCAAAGGCCAAGGTTTCCCGAATGCTGAGGCAATACAGCCCGGCTGTGGCGAGTAGCGCGCCCGTCCAAACGTAGCGGTCGATGTGTAAGCGGGTGAAATACCCGAGAAAGGGCACGATGATCACGTATAGCCCGGTGATGAAGCCGGCTTTGCCCGCGGTGGTATAGACGATGCCCATCTGTTGAAAGGACGCCGCGCCAAAGAGGATGATGCCGAGCGAGGCGCCGGCTTTGAGGGTGTGGCAAACCGGCGCGATGCGCGGTCGCATAGCTGCGAGAGGGAGGAGCAACAACGCGCCCAATGAGAACCTGGCCGCATTAAAAGCATAAGGCCCGATGTGGTCCATGCCCATGCGCTGAGCCACAAAGGTCGTTCCCCATATTCCCGCGATGAGGAGCAGGAGGGCGTCGGCTTTGTACGTGCGACGGGTCATAATGGGCTTGTTTGTCGGTTGGATCGTGGGCATTTTGGGTCAGTTGTCAGTTGTCAGTGCGAATTAAGCATTGAATCCATTTATTGGGACCTACCCCCCTGGCCCCGTTACTCGCTACGCTTCGTTGT
Source organism: Candidatus Latescibacterota bacterium (assembly GCA_965204745.1). Classification (GTDB taxonomy): domain Bacteria; phylum Latescibacterota; class UBA2968; order UBA2968; family UBA2968; genus VXRD01. The sequence goes on along the minus strand of OZ242010.1, from coordinate 3,396,235 downwards.
AGGCTACGCCTGTGCCTGTGAGGAAGGGGGGAATGGCGAGAGGTTGTGCGAGGGGTTTGGGTTTCCAGAGCGTGATCTATTCGCTCAAAGCCATCAGAACAGCTAGGGAGACAAACCTTCAAAAAGCCATGCGCTCCCCCTTTCCTTGTAGGAAAGGGGGCCGGGGGGATAGGTCCTACGAGGAAGGGGAAGAACATCTATCGTTTGTTTTAGGACGAGTTCTAAAAGGCGATTCGGTAATGGATGACTCGTCCATGTCTTTGGGCGATTGGTCTCGGCTTGCTTCCTACTCGCTTTCTACTCTTAATTCGCATTTTAAGACAAGTTCTAAGGGGCGATCCTATAACGGAATTAGGGATTAGGTCTAGGTACTGGGGGTTCGATATGGATATAGAACGTCATTTGCGCTGGCTTTGTCGATGTGCTGTTCTCGTGTGGGCAGGGTGTCTCGCGCCGGATGATGGGCGGGAGGTGGGGGCGCCGTCTCGGGTTCAGAAGAAGCGGGAAGTGGCTGTGACGCGCGCGCCGCTCGAGATCGATCCCGCCATTCTCCAGAACCGCGCGTTTCGGGAAGCGCCGATGGTGGCGGAACGAGTCGGCCGGGGCGAACTTCCGCCCGTGGCTGAACGCCTGCCGGAGAATCCCTTGGTCATCGTGCCGGTTGAAGAAATCGGGACGTATGGCGGGATGTTGCGGCGCGCGCTTACCGGGGATATCGTGCAAACCCCTGGCCCCAGCAAGACCCTCAACGAAAATCTGATGGGCTTTGAACGCCCTTTTCCGGGAAGTATTCAACTGAGTTTGGCCGAGGCGTTTGCGTACTCGGACAGTGGCAGGGTCGCGGTGTTCAAAATTCGCAAGGGCGTCAAGTGGTCGGACGGGCATCCGTTCACGGTTGACGATATTCTGTTTTGGTATTACGACATGACGTTTGACGACGACGCTCGCCAAAATCCCTTTCCGCCCGCGGGGTGGATGGTGGATGGCAAGCCCCTGCGGTTCAGAAAAATCGATTCGCACACGCTTGAAATCTCGTCGCCCAAGCCCATGGGGCGCGTGCTTCGGGAACTCTGCCGCGAGTTGGTCGCCGCGCCCCGGCACGTTCTGTTGCCCATGCATCCGCGATACAATCCCAAAGCCACTTATCGGGATTTTCGCACGGCTACGACTAGCGCGCAGTTGCTGATGAGGCCCGGCATGCCCCGCGTCTCCGCGTGGGTTCCAGTGGAGTGGATTCGCGGGCAACGCATTGTCTATGAACGCAATCCGTATTATTGGAAGGTCGATACCGCGGGCAATCAACTGCCTTATGCGGATCGCATCGTCTTCGATGTGATTCAGGATCAGCAGGTGATTCTCCTCAAATTCATCAATGGCGAACTCGATTTGATCGGGCGTTATACGCGCATCGACATGTTCCCCACGCTCAAAGCCGAGGAGGAGAAGGGGAAATTCGCACTCCGCATCACCGGGCCTAACAGGGGGCCGGCGTACCATCTCAACTGGGACGCGCCCAAGCCGGCCTTGCGGGAGGCGTTTCGGAATAAGAATGTCCGCATCGCGCTGTCGCACGCGGTGAACCGGGCGGAGATTAACGAGATCGTTTTTCACGGGTTGCTCGAACCATCGGGCTATTCTTTTGGGCCGATTAGCCCGTACTTTTCTGCTACGGCGTACGCGAAGTACGCAAAGTACGACCCGGACGAGGCCAGACGCCTGCTCGACCGCGAGGGCTATGTGGATGCGGATGGGGACGGCATCCGCGAACTTCGGGATGGGTCTCGGTTTGAACTCACGATTGATTTTGTCCATCCCGGCGGCATGTTCAACGGGCACCCGGTTTCGGAATTGGTCGCGGATCACTGGCGCGAGGTGGGGATTAAGGTGAATCTCAACGGGGCATTGCGCGATATTATTGTGCCGCGCCGATACAACTGCGAATACGATGTCCACTATTGGGGGCTGGAGGGGCCGAACGATCCCTTGGCGTATGCCATCGGCTGGGCCGTGCTGGCGAAGAACGTGCCCTATTGGCACCAAAACGCCTGGGACGAAGGCCCGGATTGGTTGTACGAGGCCACGCGGTACGCGCGCTTGGCGATGACGACGGTGGATACGGCGAAACTCCGCGTGTATATGACTCGGGTGCGCGATCTGCACACGGAGAACGTTCCGATTATTGCGATTGGCTCTGCGTATCACGTTTGGGGGGCGAATACGCGCTTGGGCAATGTGCCCTACGAAAACGTGGCCGACAATGCCTTTCTGGGCTGGAGCCGGCCGGTGTTTCACGAGCAGATCTTTGTGAAGAAGAGAGCTGGAGATCAATGGGACACCTCCCCGCAATGAGATCTTTCCTAACAAAAAGAGTCCAAAAAATTCGCGGAGCGGATGGCGGCCTGGTCGGGCGGGAGGTCGCCGGCAAAGGCGTGGTGCAAGGTGACGTAGCCCGCGTAATTGATGGCGTGCAAGCCGTCGAAGACGCGCTGAAAATCGATCCCGCCCGGCTCGTCGAGGGGGCGCAAGGTGGATGGCACTGTGCCGCGCACCCATGTGGTCATGGGCATGTCGCCATTGGGATCGGGAACGTGATTTTGCAAATAGACATTGAAGAGATGGGGCGCGAAGCGTTTGAGGGTTTCCTCGCCGTAGTCCTCGCCGCACAGGGCCAAATTGGCCGGTTCGTAGATGAGGCCAAAATTGGGGCGGTCGATTTTTTGCAAGACATCGAGCGATCCGGCGACGGTTTCAAAGAGGCTTTGCGTGTGCGATTGATGCGCCAAGCGAATCCCGCGCTCTGCGGCTTCATCGGCGGCGCGCTGGGCGGGCGCGATGTCCGCATCGGTTTTGAGGCAGACGCGCAAGAGATCGCAGGAGAGGGCATCGGCCAAGTCGAGGTGGGGGGTAATATTGCGTAAGCTGTCTGGACCATTGGGGCCGTTTTCGGGGATGGCAAAATCGCCCGTTGCCATCGAGACGACGAGGGCGTGTTTTTGTAGCAGGTGTCGCACGTCGCGGATGTGTTCTTTCGGGCTGTGCGCGCCCGCGGCCGATGCGCGCATGCACAGGGCTTTGTACCCCGCGTTTTGGGCGATGGCCGCGAGTTTGGGCAGGGCGATAGTCAGGTTGCGTTTGTCGCGAAAACTTTCGGCGACGCGGACGGAAAGTGAGCGTTGCATATCGGCCTCCGGATCAGAGCGGTTGGTCGCTACATGTATGCGGGTTTTTCGCATTGCTGTCAACGCCCGAATGCAGCGTGGAAATTTCGTTTGCAATCCATGGATTTTTCCCTATTCTTCCCAAGTCCATGTGTTGGTTGTGTGCTATTGCAATGGAGCGTGTCATGATAGAAATGCGCGTTGAGGATTTGCAGCGGGATCAGTCGAAGCAAGGCGTGCTGTGGCTGCGGAGTGTTGAGGGCAGGGTGATGGTGCCCATTGAAATTGGACAGACCGAGTATTTGTCCATTTGTGCAGAACTGGCCGGCGAGACCATGCAACGCCCGCTGACGCACGACTTGTTGCAAGCGGTGTTGCTGTATTTCGATGCCGAGATCGAGGCGGTGCAGATTGTGGATTTGAAGAATCAGGTGTTTTATGCCGAACTCGTCCTCTCTGTTGGAGAGAAGCAGGCGCGGTTCGACGCCCGTCCTAGCGACAGCATTGCGCTCGCACTCAAGTTCGGCGCGCCGATTTATATGGATGCCAAAATTATTCAGCAGGTGGGGTTCAAGATTCACCGCACGGAACAGGGGTACGAACTCCGGCGGTTGCAACCCCCGGCCGTCGGTCTCGTGAAGGCAGAGGACGTTTCGGATATCGCGCAAGCAATAGAGCGCCCCATCCAAGGCGTGGATTCGCAAGGGCGGGATATCGATCCCAATGAGTTGCTCGAGGTTTTGAAAGACGAGTTGAATAAGGCCGTCGAGGAAGAACGGTACGAAGACGCGGGGATGATCCGAGATGAGATCGAGCGGATAGAGGCGAGAGGCGAGAGGTGAGAGGTGAGAGGCGAGAGGTGAGAGGGGATTTTAGCCACAAAAGGCACAAAAGGCACAAAAGGCACGAGCGGGGTACAACTGGCGACAGCCAGTTCAAAGGCACGAGCGGGGTACAACTGGCGACAGCCAGTTCAAAGGCACGAGCGGGGTACAACTGGCGACAGCCAGTTCAAAGGTGAGCAGTGTGTAGGGGCGATGCCCCGTGAAAGATATAAGGACGCGAAGCAAGGCGAATGGAGAAGCAATGCGTTCTAAAAAAAGTGAAAGTGGGATTGGAGACGCGCTCAAGACGTGGTATTCGCGCTTGTCGAGCCAGCGGTTTTTGATGGCGTATTTTTTTTTGGTGGGGGTCATTCTCGTCACGGCATTTCTCGTGTACACGCAGCTTTACGTGGTGCAACCCATGCGGCGGGAAGCCAAGCGCATGGGTTCGATTTACGCTTTTATGCACAGCGTGACGACGTTGGACAAAATTGAGCTCAAAGAGGGATTTTACGTGGAGGTCATTTTTGATACCATTGAAAATCCCAATTTCCCGGCGGTGATTACCAATGAACAGGGCGTGCCGAAATACTGGAAGGCGATAGGCATTCCGTTTGACGACCACTCGCCGGAAACCCTGGGCAAGGTGATGGATATCGCGCACGCGCTCGATTTGGAAAATGAGCCGTTGCGCTTTGAGTTTCCTGGCGCGGAGACGGGGCCGGATGGCGAACCGGTGAGGGGGAGGCCGGTGATTTGGCAGTTGCACTGGGGCGCGTCCGCGCTGGAGAGGCGGTTGAACTGGCTGCCCTTTGTGGCGTTGGGGGTGACGCTCGTTTTCACCGGTGGCGGGTACTTGGGATTTCGGTACATGAAAAACCGAGAGCAGCGGTCGATTTGGGTGGGCATGGCGCGCGAGACGGCCCATCAGTTGGGCACGCCCTTGTCGTCGCTGTATGGCTGGTTGGCCGTGTTGAAGGACGAGGCGGACGCGCTGGGCGATGTGGCGAGTGGAGAGAGATTGAAAAACATTTTGGGCGAAATGGAGCGGGACACGAGTCGGTTGAACAAAATTGCGTCCCGATTTAGCCTGATCGGTTCGACGCCGGAATTGCGGTTGGGCAATGTGCGCGAGGTGGTGGATGAGACTGCGGAGTATTTGCGGGCGCGCTTGCCCGACAATGTGCAAATTGCGGCGGCGTTGGACGATTTGCCGGCCATTCCGCTCAACCGGGAACTGTTGGGATGGGCGTTTGAAAATCTCTTCAAAAATGCCGCTGATGCCATGGATGGGCAGGGCGGGCGCGTGGATGTGTGGTCTCGCGTGGATGCCAAAGCCCATCGGGTGGTGATCGACGTGCGCGACACGGGCAAGGGTATCCCGCCGCACTTGGTCAATCAGATTTTTTTGCCCGGAGTCAGCACGAAAAAGCGCGGGTGGGGGCTTGGGCTGTCATTTGTGAAGCGCATTGTCGAAGAATACCACAATGGGAAAATCCAGATCCGGGAAAACGCGCCCGGCAAGGGCACGACATTTGCCATCGCATTGCCCCTGTCTCCATCGCCAAAAACCACATGAGAGGTAACTGTGAACCCAACGCAAGAACCCAAGCAAATCCTGTGGGCGGACGACGAGATCGATTTGTTGCGCCCGCATCAGATTTTTCTCAAGGACCGGGGCTATGATGTCACGCCTGTGACCAATGGCGACGATGCCATTGCCATGATCCAGAAGCGCGGATTTGACGCGGTGTTGCTCGACGAGATGATGCCCGGGCGAGATGGGCTGTCAACGCTGGCTGCGATTAAGGATATCAACCCGCATATCCCGGTGATCATGATTACGAAGAACGAAGAAGAGCGGCTGATGGAGCAGGCCATTGGGCAACGGATCGACGATTATTTGACCAAGCCCGTGAACCCGAGCCAAATTTTGCTGGCGTGCAAGAAATTGCTCGACACGCGGCAAATTCAAAAAGACCGCATGGGCTTGGACTATGCCGCGACGTCCAACCGGTTGCGCGATGCCCTTGTGCAGGCGGATTCATGGGGGGATTGGATCGATTTGCACGTGCGCTTGTCCGAGTGGGATTTGGAATTGGATCGGTTTTACGACCCGGGGTTGCGAACCATGCACGACGATTTGCGCCGCGCGTGCAACTTGGCGTTTGGGAAGTTTGTCGAGGGCAATTACGGGCATTGGATTCACGACGAAGAGGATTCGCCCCTGCTCTCTGTGGATATCGTTTCGGAGTTTGTCGCGCCGTGCGTGCGAGCCGGGCAGCAGGTGTTTTTTGTGGTGGTCGATTGCATGCGCCTGGATCACTGGCTCGCCATTTTGCCGTTGTTGTCCGATATTTTCGACATTGAGCAGCACCACTACTATTCGATTTTGCCCACGGCGACGCCCTATTCCCGCAATGCCATTTTCAGCGGTCTGTTTCCCATCGACCTCGCGGCATTGTATCCGGACGAGTGGCGCGGCCAGCAGGACGACCTGAGCCGCAATCGGCACGAGCACCAGTTGCTCGACCAGCAACTCGACGAGATCGATCCCGCGCTGAACTTGGATACGCGCTACGTGAAAGTGCTGGATATCGCCGAGGGCAACCGACTGGCGAAAAAGGTGCATTCGTATCGGTCATTTCCCCTGATGGCGGTGGTGGTCAATTTTTTGGATATGCTCACGCACGGGCGTTCCGAATCCGAGTTGTTGCAAGAGATGGCGCCCAATGAGCCGGCGTATCGGTCTTTGACCCGGTCGTGGTTCTCGCATTCCTCGCTTTTTGCGATGTTGCGAAAACTGGCCGAGACGGATTCGACTGTGGTGCTGACGACGGATCACGGATGCGTGCTCAGCAACCGGGCGTCTCTGGCGTATGGCAACCGAGAGACTTCGACGGGAATTCGCTTCAAGTACGGCAAAAACTTGCGTTGCGACAGACGGCACGCCATGCACATCCGCGACCCCGAAGCGTTTGGCCTGCCGAGTTTGGGGCAAGGCACGAATTACATTCTCTGCCGCGAGGATTACTATTTTGTGTACCCCACCAATTTCAACGAGTACCAGGCCAAATACGCCAACAGTTTTCAACACGGGGGGATTTCCCTCGAAGAGTGCATTTTGCCCGTGGCGGTCATGCGCGGGAAATGAGACCCTCTAACCCCATACGCATCGATTTGGGCTTCACATGATTCACACATTTTCCATATCCAATTTCTACTCGGTTCACGACGAAGTCGTTCTCGATCTGCGTATTCCGGGAACTGCCCCCAACCGGCCGGAGTTTCGCCGCAGTAGAGCGACGCCGGATATCCGGCTTCCCTCAGTCGTCTTACTCATAGGCCCCAACGGATCGGGCAAATCGACGCTACTCAGTGCGCTGGGGGCTACCACCTACATCGCCGCACACGCATTGCCCACTGTGGAGGGCAACCCGCTCGCGGTCTTTTGCCCCTTTTTTTCTTTACAAACCAAAGGCAAACCGACGCGGGTTTGCCTGGAGTTTGAAGCGGATTGTATGGACGGAGTCCGGCAGTTGTTCCGCTATGAGTTGACGGTGGGACGCCGTGGCGTTGATTTTGCGGATCCCTTCTTTTTGTACGAAGCACTGTCCCATTTCCCAAAGGGCCGGCCTCGTCGCCTTTTCGAGCGCGGCGAGCCGGGAGAGCCTATATACGTTTCCGGCGAATTTGGTCTTAAGCCCAAGGATGACCGCCTCAAGGCGGTTCGGGCAGACGCCTCGGTGATTGCGACACTCGCCTTGCTCAATGTGCCCTTGGCGATGCGTATCGCCAAGTGGATGAAAGCGGTCTTTTCGAATGCCAACGTCATTTTTCGAGAAAGATGGGCACTTCCGACCCAAAAGGTGATGGACCTATTCGGTGGTGATCCCGAGGTGAGTGCATGGATTGCGGAGCAGATCCGAGCCAGTGACTTGGGGATTCAAGACATCGATATTTCTGACCAATCTGGGAAGCGAGAGGTGTTATTTAACCATCGCGGTCTCGACGCACCGATTCCCCTGCACTTGGAATCCAGTGGAACAAAACGTCTGTTTCATCTGTTGCCCCAAATACGTCTCGCACTCCGCGATGGCGTTCCCATTGTTCTCGACGAGATCGATGGCGATCTGCATGTGGATATCGCCGGCGAAATTCTCGGCTGGTTCCTATCCCGAGAGAGCAATCCTTCCGATGCACAGCTTTTTGTTTCTTCTCACAACGTCGGCCTGATCGATGATCTCGAAAAAGAGGAGATCTTCATCGTCGAGAAGGATCGAGATGGTGCGACCCATGTGTACGGCGTCCAAGATGTGCGCGGTCTCCGCCGCGATGTCCGTCTCTCTCCCAAGTATCGAGCAGGGGTGCTCGGTGGTATCCCAAAGATCGGCTAAACAATAATGCGCCTTGCACCGAGGGTATGAGAATCGGAAAATTACGGGTAACGCGATGAGGGAACTTCGGAGAGTTTGGCCCGAATACAGCAAGAAACTGACAGCGGATCAATTGGCCCCTCGCTTCGGCTTATCCGATCTTGAGCGGGCGGCGCGATACGACAAAGGGTTGCAGAGGTTGCTCGAAATTCTCGGTCTTTGAGTTTGCACAAAACCAACGGGACACGCATTTAAGAGGTAAGACGCAAGAGGTAAGACGCAAGAGGTAAGACGCAAGAGGTAAGACGCAAGAGGTAAGACGCAAGAGGTAAGACGCAAGAGGTAAGACGCAAGAGGTTAAGAGGCGAGAGGTAAGAGGTAAGTAAGAGGTAAGAGGCGAGACTAGCCCACCACCCGTCGCTCCATCCCGCCACCCGTGCGTGCCCGTCCCCACCCCACCCGTGTCTGAATCGCGGATTAAACGGATTACGCGGATTGCGCGGATTACCCCACCCCACCGCCGCTTCATCGTTCCACTCCGCTATCTCCCTCGCATCCCCCGCCGCCATCCGTCGTAGGGACAGGACCCTGTGCCTGTCCTTATCGCTTGACTGACCACCGATCCCATCGTCATTTTTTCGCTTGACAAATAAGAGCGCGATTTTTTATTTTTTTTGTTCACCATTGCGATTTTGAACGCGGAGGAAAGGCCGCGCCCGGTCTGTGCGACAGTGCTTTTGCAAAGGAGGCTCCAGATGATTCCCGCCATTTTCAGACGCTGTTTGAACCTCATTTTGCCCTATGTTCCCTCCGCGAAAAGAGGCGTTCATGTCGCCCATCCCCGTCTTGGTGTGTGGTTCTATTTTATTGCGAAACAGTCCGTTAAGATGATCAGTACAGTGTACCCCCCCCCCCCCCCCCCCCCCTCGGAGAGGAGGACAAAATGACGTCCCGCTACGCTCGCTTGTTGGCCCTGGTCACGCTGGTCATGCTGATGGCATCGGGGCCGGCTTTTGCCCAAACCGACTACGACACGGACAACGACAACCTGATTGACATCACCTCCTTGGCGCAACTCAACGCCATTCGCTGGGATCTCAACGGCGATGGTGTTGTGTCGAGCACCGACTCTACGAACTACTTCACCGCCTTCAGTAACCCCGCCTCGGGCATGGGTTGCCCTGCCACCTGCACCGGCTACGAGTTGCTCAACAACTTGGACTTTGACGAGAACAACGATGACGATATCACCTCAGCAGACGCCACCTACTGGAACAATGGCGACGGCTGGCAACCCATAGGTGGTACCTACACGGGCAATTTCAAAGGCAACGGCTACACCATCGACAACCTGTTCATCGACCGTAGCTCCACCGACAATATCGGACTGTTCTCCCAATTTGGATCCGGATCCCGCGTCGAAACCCTCGGCCTCACCAACGCCAATGTTACGTTAAGTGAAAAAGGCGGCATTCTGGTATACTCTAATTCCGGCACAATCGTCGCCTGCTACACCACCGGCACAATAACGGGCGTAAATAGAATTTCTGGATTAGTCGGCATGTTTCCCACAGGAAGTATCTCAACTAGCTACTCCCATGCATCCGTTACATCCTCCACCAACAGTAGCCAAGTCGGCGGTTTGGCAGGCTATATATGGGGCGATGCCACTATAACAAATTCGTACTTCGCAGGTAGCCTCACCGGTGCTAACCCCGGCGGATTAGTCGGGGACGAAGACGGAGGTAGCGCGTCCGACAGCTACTGGGACTCCTCAAAAGCTACAGGGTCGGTCCCTAAGGGTAGCGGCCAGAGCACCAGCAATCTCCAAACTCCCACCGGCTACACCGGCATCTACGCCAACTGGAACCTGAACTTGGATGGCAATACCAACACCGGCGATAACCAAGGCAAAGACGATCCGTGGGACTTCGGCACCAGCAACGAGTACCCGGTACTGAAGTACGGCGGTCATTCCCTGTTCGCCCAGGGCCGGGGCACTGACTACGACACGGACAACGACCGCCTGATTGACATCACCTCCTTGGCGCAACTCAATGCCATACGCTGGGACCTCAACGGCGATGGGGCCATAGACGCGAGTGCCTCGACCAGCGATACGACCGCCTACAACGCCGCCTTTCCCGCCCCCTTATCGGGCATGGGGTGTCCGTCCACCGGCTGTAATGGCTACGAACTGCTCAACAACTTGGACTTTGACACCGATGGCAGTGGGAGCGTAGATTCCAACGACGACTACCCCAATTGGAGGGGCATCGGTGTTGCGGCCAGCGGCACTGCAACCGCCTTCTCCGCCATCTTTGACGGCAATGACAACACCATTTCCAACTTGCTTATCAATTCCAACACCAGCACCCCCACCGGTGGCGGTTACGTCGGTCTGTTCGGCGATGTCAGCGGCACGATTAGAGATGTGGGCTTGTTGGACGTGAATGTCACCAACACTCGCACTACCACCGGTGTGAATGTTGGTAGAACCGGTGCCTTGGCGGGGCTCCTCAATGCCGGCGGCACGGTGCATGGGAGTTATGTTGCCGGCGGCTCCGTAACCCACACCACCAGTAGTACCGGTTTAGGCTATATCGGCTGTCTGTTGGGCTACTCCAATGGCACCGTCCGCGATAGCTACGCCACCTGCAATGTGACCGGAACGAACAACTTTTTGCTTGCCCTCGGCGGCCTGATAGGGGAAGCCGGTAGCCTCGGTACCGTCGACACCACCTACGCCACTGGGACGGTCACCTTCACCGGTTCCGGCCTGGTCGCCGGCGGCCTGATCGGTCGGGCCGAGTGCCGGGTCAGCGTCAGCTACGCGACTGGGAACGTTTCCGGAAGTAGCACCGGCAGAGTGGGCGGCCTGATCGGGAGAATGGAAGGCCCCAGCTTCGCCAGCTACGCGACTGGGAACGTTTCCGGAAATGGCACCGGCACCGGTGCCACCGACGCCCTCAGCCTCAAAATAGGCGGCCTGATAGGGCAGATAGATCTCGGTGCGAGCGAATACCTGCGCGCCAGCTACGCGACCGGGAACGTTTCCGGTAGCGGCACCGGCGTCAAAGCGGGCGGTCTGATAGGCCGCGTGACCGTCAATACCGCGAACTCGATAAGTGCTGTCTATGCTATCGGTGCTGTTTCCAACGCCAGCACCGGCACCACAGCCACCGGCGGCTTGGCGGCAGAACAGGGTAGTTCAACCACGCCGATGATCAACAGCTACTGGGACACCCTAACCACCGGGCAGACCACCACCGCTGGCACCAGCAGCAACACCACTGGCGCTCAAACCACCAGTGCCCTCCAAAGCCCCACCGGCTATACCGGTAGCATCTACGCCAACTGGAACCAAAATCTGGATGGGCAACCGGGCAACGACGATCCGTGGACCTTTGGCGCGACGAATCAGTATCCGGTCTTGAAGTATGCCGGCCTGGACACCACCGCGCAATTTACGTTGCAACCGCCGGGCAGGCCGGTTGTGGCAGTGACGTCCAATGCGGACACTTTATACGTGGGCTGGCGTGCGGCGAGTCGTGCGACGGGGTACACAGTGCAGTGGAAATCCGGCACGCAGAGCTATGACGCCTCGCGTGAGGCCACCACCACGGATACGCTCTACAAGATTCCCGACTTGACGACGGGAACGACCTACACAGTGCGTGTCATTGCCACCAAAACCGGTGCCCGCGATGGATCCTCGGTCGAGGTCATGCGCGCTCCAGGCCTCACCAATTACGATACCGATGGCGATGGCCTCATCGCTATCACCACGCTGGCGCAACTCAACGCCATTCGCCACGACCTGAACGGCAATGGCGACGCTACCCACGCCGATTATGACTCTGCCTTTCCCGGCCGCGACACCAGCAGTAGCACCCGCATGGGTTGCCTCTCGGGATGCACCGGCTACGAACTGCTCAACGACCTGGACTTTGACGAGAACACCGATGGCGCAATCACCTCAGCAGACGCCACCTACTGGAACAGCGGCAACGGCTGGCAACCAATCGGCACACAAAGCTCCGCATACGCTACCACTTTCAAGGGCAACGGCCACATTATCAACAACCTGTTCATCAGCCGAGGCTCCATAAGCTACGTCGGGCTGTTCGGCAACAATGGCACCGGCGGCCGCATCGAAACGCTCGGCGTAACCAACGCCGAAGTCACGGGATCGCACGGTAGCGGCATCCTAGCCGGAGGCAACGAGGGCGGCACAGCCGTCGCCTGTTTCAGCACCGGATCCGTCTCCGGCAACCAATACACCGGCGGATTAGTAGGCTACGTCACCAGCGGCACCATCTCCACGAGCTACTCCACTGCATCCGTCAGCGGATCTTCAAGCGTCGGCGGGCTGGTGGGTTATCACGCTGGCTCCGTAACAGACACCTATTCCATCGGCAGGGTCTCCGGTAGCGGAGCCAATGTAAGCGGGCTAGTAGGATCCAAACTTAACTCGGCCAGCACCTCCCGAAGCTTTTGGGACACCCAAACCAGCAACCGGGCCACCAGCAACGGCGGCGGCACGGGCAAGACGACCAGCGAGCTCCAAAGTGCCACCACCTACGGTGCCACCAGTAGCGATCCCTACTTCAACTGGAACGCCAACCTCGACGGACAACCCGGCAACGACGATCCGTGGACCTTTGGCGCGACGAATCAGTATCCGGTCTTGAAGTATGCCGGCATGGACACCACCGCGCAATTTAAGCTCCAACCCGCGGTAGTGACGTTGGCACTGACGCCCTCGTCGATCTCGGAAAATGGCGGGATGAGCACCGTGACCGCGACGCTGGCACACCCGTTGAGTGCGGCGACGACGATTACGGTGCGTCCGGTGGCGGGTGCTTACACGGTGGCGGCGGATTCGACGATCACCATCGCGGCCGGGAGCACGGCGAACGCGTCGGACACGGTGGTCATCACAGCGGTGAACAATACCCAAGACGCGCCTAATCGCGACGTGGACATGTCCGTTGTGGCGGGCAACGCCCAAGGCGCGGGCAGTGTGACCGAGGCGACTTTGACGCTGGAGGACGACGACCCTGCACCGATAGCGACGCTGGCGGCGAACCCGTTGTCGATTTTGGAGAACGGCGCGGTTTCGACGATCACGGCGTCTCTATCGCGTCCGTCGAGCGCGGCGACGACGATCACGGTGCGACCGTTGGCTGGTGCTTACGAGGTGTCGGCGACGGATTCGACGATCACCATCGCGGCCGGGGACACGACGAACGCGTCGGACACGGTGGTCATCACAGCGGTGGACAATTCCCAAGACGCGCCTGCTCGCGACGTGACCGTGTCCGGTGTGATGAGCAACGCCCAAGGCGCGGGTAGTGTGACCGGGGCCTCTTTAACGCTGACGGACGACGACGCTGCGCCGACCGTGACGATGGTTGTGTCCCCGTCGTCGATTTCAGAGGCGGTTGAGGTTTCGACTGTGACGGCGACCCTATCGCACACGTCAAGCGCGGCGACGACGATCACGGTTTCCGTGCCTACATCATCCGACTACACGCTAAGCACGCCGAACACGCTGACCGTCGCGGCGGGCGAGTCGACGAGCACGGGCACCGTGACGATCACGACAGTGAACAACAACGTGGCTACGGGGAATAAGACGGTGACCGTGTCGAGTACGCTAACCAACAGCGTGGGCGTGGGATTGGTCACTGCTGCGACACTGACGATTACCGATGACGACGTGGCGCAGGTGACGTTGGTTTTGACTCCGGCGTCGATTACGGAGAATGCCCAGGTTTCGACGATCACGGCGACGCTGGATCGCACCGCAACCGCGGCGGCGACGGTCACGGTTTCAGCGATGGCTGTGTCGCCTGCGGTTGCGGGCGATTTTACGCTATCGACCACGACCACGCTGACCTTCGCGGCGAATGTGACGACGAGCACGGGCAGCGTGACGATCACCTCGGTGAACGATACGACCGATGCGCCGGACAAGGAAGTGACCGTGTCTGCAACGGTGACGGGTGGCAATATGGCGTCGGCCCCGGCTGATGTGACCCTGACGATCACCGACGATGAGGATGCACCGACAGTGGCCCTGACGCTGTCGCCCGCGTCGATTGCAGAGACCGGCGATGTTTCGACGATCACGGCGACGCTGTCGCATGCGTCGAGCGCGGCAACGACGATCACGGTGCGCCCGGTGGCGGATGCCTACACGGTGGGTTCGGATTCGACGATCATCATCGCGGCCGGGAACACGGCGAACGCGACGGACACAGTAGAGATCACGGCCGTGGACAACGCGACCGATGCGCCGAACAATTCCTTGACCGTGTCCATTGCGGTGAGCAATGACCAAGGCGCAGGCAGTGTGACCGGCACGGCTTTGACGATCACAGACGATGACGCCGCGCCGGACGTGACGCTGACGCTGATGCCCTCGTCCATCTCGGAGAACGGCGGCGTGAGCACGGTGAGCGCGACGCTGACACACCCATCGAGCGAGGCGACGACGATCACGGTGCGCCCGGTGGCGAATGCCTACACGGTGGGGTCGGATTCGACGATCATCATCGCGGCCGGGAGTACGGCGAACGCAACGGACACGGTGGCACTCACCGCCGTGGACAACGACATAGACGCATCAGACAACGCGGTGATGGTGCAGACCGCCGCTGTGGAGAACGACCACGGCGCGGGCAACGTGCAGGCTGCGTCGCTGACGATCACCGATGACGACGAGGCGGCGATTGAGGTGTCGCCGATGACCTCGACGACCGTCAGGCTCCAGACGACAGAGTCGGGCAGGGCAGAGACCTTCACGGTCACGCTCGCCTCCGAGCCAACCGGGAACGTGGCCCTCTCGGTGGTCAGTTCAGACACGACGGAAGGCACTGTATCGCCCTCGGTGCTGACCTTCATGCCATCAAACTGGAACACGGCACAAACCGTGACCGTGACCGGGCAGGACGATACCCCCTCCGCCATCGATGGCAACCAGAACTATACGGTCACCCTTTCGGTGAACCAGACGGATACGCAGGACACCAACTATGACGCGCTCACCGATATCAGCGTGTACATGGTCAACCGCGATAACGATTTCGGCTTGGACATCAGCGCGGTGACCGGACAGGCGACAGAGGCCGGTGCCTCGGCGACCTTCACGGTGGCCCTGCTGACGCAACCCTCGGCGGCGGTGACGGTTTCGGTGACGAGCCAAGACCCGAGCGAGGGGCGGGTTGAGCCTGCGGTGCTGACCTTCACGACGTCAGGCTATAACACGGCACAAACCGTGACCGTGACCGGGCAGGACGACACCATCGACGACGGGGACGTCACCTGGACGGTGCGACTCGCCCTGTCAAGCGGCGATACCAACTACAACACCCTTTCCGAGGATGTTCAAGTGACGACGACCGACAATGACGAGGCACCGACCGTGACGTTGGTGCTGATGCCCTCGTCCATCTCGGAAAACGCCGAGGTTTCCACGGTGAGCGCGACCCTGTCGCATCCATCGAGCGCGGTCACGACGATCACGGTTTCTGCGGCGCCTGTGTCCCCTGCGACTGCGAGCGACTTCACGCTATCGGGTGCAGACACGCTGATCATCGCGGCGACGGCCACAACGAGCACGGGCACCGTGACGATCACAGCAGTGAACAATATGACCGATGCGCCTGCCAAGCGTGTGACCGTGTCCGGTGTGGCGAACAACGACCAAGGCGCAGGCAGTGTGACCGACGAGACTTTGGTGCTAACGGACGACGACGAGGCGCCGACCGTGACATTGGTGCTGTCGCCCTCGTCCATCTTGGAAAACGGCGGGGTTTCCACGATCACGGCAACACTGTCGCATTCGTCGAGCGCGGCAACGACGATCACAGTGCGTCCGGTGGCGAATGCCTACACGGTGGGGTCGGATTCGACGATCACCATCGCGGCCGGGAGTACGGCGAACACGTCGGACACAGTAGAGATCACGGCCGTGGACAACACGACCGATGCGGCGAATAAGAATGTGACCGTGACCGGTGTGGCGGGCAACGCCCAAGGCGTGAGTAGTGTGACCGGGGCGGCATTGACGCTAGAGGACGATGACGCCGCGCCGGACGTGACACTAATGCTGTCGCCCGCGTCCATCTCGGAGGCCGGCGGCGTGAGCACGGTGAGCGCGACGCTGACACACCCATCGAGCGCGGCGACGACGATCACGGTGCGCCCGGTGGCGAATGCCTACACGGTGGGGTCGGATTCGACGATCACCATCGCGGCCGGGGATACGACGAACGCGGCGGACACGGTGGCACTCACCGCCGTGAACAACGACATAGACGCATCAGACAACGCGGTGATGGTGCAGACCGCCGCTGTGGAGAACGACCACGGCGCGGGCAACGTGCAGGATGTGACGCTGACGATCACCGATGACGACATTGCGGCGATTGACGTGTCGGCGGTGACCTCGACGACCGTCAGGCTTGAGACGACAGAGTCGGGCAGGGCAGCGACCTTCACGGTCACGCTCGCCACCGAGCCGACGGGGGACGTGGCCCTCTCGGTGGTCAGTTCAAACACGGATGAAGGCACTGTATCGCCCTCGGTGCTGACCTTCTCATCGACAACATGGAACACGGCACAAACCGTGACCGTGACCGGACAGGACGATACCCCCTCCGCCATCGATGGCAACCAGAACTATACGGTCACCCTTTCGGTGAACCAGACGGATACGCAGGACACCAACTATGACGCGCTCACCGATATCAGCGTGTATATGGTCAACCGCGATAACGATTTCGGCTTGGACATCAGCGCGGTGACCGGGCAGGCGACAGAGGCCGGTGCCTCGGCGACCTTCACGGTGGCCCTACTGACGCAACCCACGGCGGCGGTGACGATTTCGGTGACGAGCCAAGACCCGAGCGAGGGGCGGGTTGAGCCTGCGATGCTGACCTTCACGCCGACGGCCTATAACACGGCACAAACCGTGACCGTGACCGGACAGGACGACACCATTGACGACGGGGACATCCCCTGGACGGTGCGGCTCGCCTCGTCAAGCGGCGATACCAACTACAACACCCTTTCCGAGGATGTTCAAGTGACGACGACCGACGATGAAGATGCGCCGACCGTGACGTTGGTGCTGATGCCCTCGTCCATCTCGGAAAACGGCGGGGTTTCCACGGTGAGCGCGACCCTGTCGCATCCGTCGAGCGCGACCACGACGATCACGGTCTCTGCGGCACCTGTGTCCCCTGCAACTGCGAGCGACTTCACGCTATCGAATGCAGACACGCTGATCATCGCGGCGGCGACCACAACGAGCACGGACATCGTGACGATCACCGCCGTGGACAACAACGACCAGGCAGACGAGAAGACGGTCACGGTGTCTGCAACCGCAAACAACGCCCAAGGCATCACCGCACCCTCGCCCGTGACCCTGACCCTGACCGATGACGAAACCCCGAGTGCCAACTTGGATGTGGATGGCGATGGCCGGGTGAGATTGTTCTCGGATATAATCCTGGTCATTCGATACGTCCTCTTCTTCCGGGAAGAGGCCCTCCTCAGAGGGAACGTCATCGAGCCAACTGCCACGCGCACGACCGCTCAAGAAATTGAACCCTACCTCGACACGTTGGTCAATCAGAACATTCTCGATGTGGATGGCGATGGCGATGTGAGGCTGTTCTCGGATATAATCCTGATCATTCGATATGTCCTCTTCTTCCGGAACGAGGCCCTCGTCAGAGGGAACGTCATCGAGCAAAATGCTACGCGCACGACCACTCAAGACATTGAACCCTACATCCGAAGCCTCTATCCCGACTCCCACTTCCAATGAAAGCCTGTTCCCTGATCGCCACAGATGAAAATGGCGATGAGAACACCCTGAGTTTCTTCCTCACCAGCAACACGAACGTGGCACCGTCCTTTGGCGATGCGAGTGTGGATACACTGGCCTATATGCGGAAGCAAGAGATCGAATCCCTTTTCCTCATCTTCGCCGCCGACTTTGGCTCGACAGGCTGAACGACGAAGGGGTCCGAAAGGGCGGCACGCATACAAAAAAAGTAAAGCCCGGGTTCCCAGTGAACTCGGGCTTTACTTTTTGGAATTGGAACCTACCCACTAGCCCCGTTACTCGCTACGCTTCGTTGTAGGCTACGCCTGTGCCTACGAGGAAGATACAAGGGGAATAACATCTCTCCGTTGCGGGGAAGAGCCGGAGGAGGGGCATCTATCGTTCGTTTTAAGACAAATTCAAGGGCGATTCTATAATGGATGACTCGTTCAGGTCTTTGGATGATTGACCGCGGCTTGCTTCTTACTCGCTTTCTACTCTTAATTCGCATTGACAACTGACAACTGACAACTGACAACTGACAAATCTCGTTTGACTTCAAGTGGAGGGCGTGTTATTCTAATGGCGCGACTACGTATTACCACAGGAGGGAATGAGCGATGATCAGGATGGCGCAATACGGGACAAAGCACGGGCACGCGGCCGGGAAATTGCGGGCGATGCGAGCAAATGCCGAAGTCGAGGTGGTCGGCGTGTTTGAACCCGATGAGCGACAGCGCGAGGCCGCGGCGCAATCGGGCAGTTATGAGGGCGTGTCTTGGTTTGAATCCGAAGCGGAGATGCTCGGGGATGCGTCCATTGTGGGCATTGCGTCAGAGGGCGCGAATGTCGAAAGCCTGGCGCAGACAGAGGCCATTGTGCGAGCGGGCAAGCACGTTTGGTACGACAAACCCGCAGGCGAAAATTGGGCGGGATGGCAGCGGGTCATCGCGCTGGCGCGCGAGCGGGACTCGCTCGTGCAGATGGGGTACATGTTTCGGTATCACGATGGGTATTGCAAAATCGCCGAGTGGGTGCGTTCGGGGTTGTTGGGCGATGTGTTTGCGGTTCGGGCGCACATGTCCACGTCAGTGGGCAAAGCGCAAAAGGAACGGGTCGCGGCGCATCGCGGTGGCATATTTTACGATCTGTCCAGCCATCAACTCGATCAAATCGTGTGGCTTTTGGGCAGGCCCGTGCGCGTGACGCCGTTTATGCGGAACGATATGCGCGAGGTCGAGGGCTTTACCGACAATGGAGTGGGCATTTTTGAATTTGAGCGGGCCATTGCCATCGTCGATATCGCGGCGATGGAACCGCGGCCGACTGCGCGGCGGTTCGAAGTGTATGGCACGCAGGGCAGCGCGATTATGGATCCGATGGAGCCTGCGGAGCATATCCGCCTGTGTTTGGCCCGTGCGCGAGATGGATATGACGCAGGCGTGCAATTTGTCGAGGTGGCCCCACAATCGCGGCAGGATTTGTACGCGTTGGAATTGGAAGCGTTTTTGGATGCGATGCGCGGCGCGCGCCCGGCAGATCGCCCGTACGAGCACGAGTTGCTGGTTCAAGAGACCGTGTTGCGCGGCACTGGGCGATTGCGAGATTAGGAGGCTTGGCGTGAATGTTATTTGCGTGATGCTGGACTCGTTGCGGGCAGACCATGTGTATGGCAACAAGGCGAAGACCCCGAATATGGATCGCATTGCGACCGAGTCCTTGGTGTTTTCAAAGGCGTATGCGGGGTCGTTTCCAACCCTGCCGTGCCGGCGCGATTTGTTCACCGGGCGCTGGGGGCATCCGTTTCACACCTGGGATGCGATGGAACGCGGCGTGCCCACGCTGGCCGAGGGGTTTCGCCGGGCGGGATATGCCACGGGATTGGTTTTTGATACGCCGATGTTTATGACGCAGGGGAATTTTCTCGACCGGGGATTTGGGTCGATTGAGTGGATTCGCGGGCAGGGCGGAGAGCCGTGGATCAGCGACGCCTTGGAGGAAATCGACTGGCCGGCCAGTGCGGATAAGGTCAAGCCCGGGGTGATTCGCTATCTGGCAAACCAGCGCGGGCGGTTGTTTGAATCCGATTATTTGGGGCCGCGCGTGTTCACCCAAGCGATGCACTGGTTGGAGCGGAATTACGTGCGGGATGGCTTTTTTTTATGGATCGATTCTTGGGATCCGCACGAGCCGTGGGACCCGCCGCAGTACTATGTGGATCTGTACGACGCGGATTATGAGGGCGATGAGCTCATTTATCCGTGCTATGGGTTCAGCAATTACATGACGGATCGGGAACGCGAGCATGTGCGCGCTTTGTACGCCGGGGAAGTGACGATGACGGATCGGTGGTTGGGGATGTTGTGGGATGCGGTTGAGGTGATGGGGTTGAAGGAGAATACGGTGTTTTTGGTGATGGCTGATCACGGTCACTACTTTGGCGACCACGGGTTGCAGGGCAAGCCCTGGGGCGACTGGGGCCAGCTTTACGACCCGATGGTTCACCTGCCGTTTATGGTCTATCACCCGGACAGGGCGATGGCGGGCAAGCGCGTGGATAGTCTGGTACAACCCGTGGATGTGTTTCCCACGCTTTGCGCGTTGGCGGGATTGGACGCGCCCAATGGGGTGCAGGGAAAATCGTTTGCCGATGTGTTGCTGGGCGAGACCGTGCTACATCGAGAGTTCGCAATCAGCGGGCGCAATTTGGATGACTCGTGGGGCACAGTGCCCGCCACAATTACCGACGGCACCTGGACGCTGGTGTATTGGCCCAACAAGGACTTGGCGTACAAAGGCCCCAAGCCGATTCGCATCGAACGCTACGATTGCCGCAACATGCCGGAGCGGCGCGTGGATGAATTATTTCTCATGCCCGACGATCCCCATCAGCAAAACAATGTCATCGCCGCCCATCCCAAAGAAGCGCGGCGGTTGCACGACGCCCTCCTGAAATTGATCGCGGAGACCGATACGGATCCGGCCATTGCAAAAACCTACCAGCGCGCGCCGGGGGATCAGTACCAAAACTCATGACCGCACATTCTGCCGGCCATCGCCGCACCCACCTTCGCCGGCAGATCGCACATGGGGGCGTCCGGACATTTGCGTGCCTTTGTACGCGTAAGGGTCTTCGCCTGCGATCATGATGATTTCTCGAAAGTCGGCGGTTGCCACGCGCTCGCCGGGTTTGAGGCTGTGCCACGGCAAGAGGGATTCCGCGCTCATGTAGTGGTTGACGAGCACGCGGCGAAAACCGGATTTGGCGCGGTTGGGCAATGAGCGGTGGAGCAAGTAGCCGTGAAAGAGGACGAGCGCGCCGGTGTGAACTTCCACGGGGATGGCGTCGTCATCGGTGTACGGAAAGCGGAAGGTCTCATGGGCGCAGTCAAAACGGGCGTCGTGTTGCACGCGCTGCGGCCACAAAATCCCGCGCTTGTGCGAGCCGGGAATGACCCACAAACAGCCGTTTTGCGCGGTGGCATCGTCGAGGGCAAACCAGCCGCCAGTGAGGGAGCGGTCGCGGGTGGGGATGTAGATTTCATCTTGGTGCCACGCTTGCCCGGGCTTGCCGGCACTTTTGATAAAGAGCATGGATTGCATGCATTTGACATTGGGGCCAATGACGCGGGTGAGGGCTTCGACGAGCACGGGATGGGAGAGCGCGTCGTACATCATGGGCGAGGTTCTGTGTACGTGGTGGATGCACAGAATGCGGTTGAGCACCTCGTCATCGGTATCGCCGGAGGACACCTCGGGCAACTGACTCACCGCGCCGCGCTCGCCCCGACACAAGGCCGCGGTTTCAGCGCGCAGGGTTTCAACTTCTTCTTGGGTGAGCGCATCGGGAATGACGAGATATCCGTTTTCGCGGTAAAAAGCCACGTCGCTTTCTGCGATGCGTGCGGTGGCTTCTTTGAGAACGCTTGCCATTGCAGACTCCTGAAATCATGAAGTGGGTAACACGGTTGCACAATAATCGCGCAGGCGGGCGTTGGGGTCAAGGGAAATAGCATATCGAGCCCATGAAGCCCCGTCCGTTCACGGCGGGAGGTAAGGGCTTTGAAGTTGGTGTTGCTTCAGCACATAAATCGTTTGACCTGTTCCTCTTTTGTGACTATACTATTCACAAGGAGGGTGTGCTATGAAAGTGGTACTTCAGATACGGCTGTTGCCTGACGCGGTTAGCGCGGACAAGATGCGCGAGACGATGCAACGCTTCAATGCGGCTTGCAACTATGTCTCTCCGCTTGCTTTTGAACGCCGATTGACCGACAATTTTGCACTTCAGAAGTTGTATTACTACGACATTCGCAAACGCTTTGGCTTGTCGGCCCAACATGCGGTCAAGGTGTTTGGTCTCGTCGTTGTTGCGGTGAAATCTGCGCTGAAGAAGAAGCACAAAACCGCGCCGACGTTCCGTCCGTTTTCGTCTGTGCCCTACGACAAGCGGTTGTATTCGATCAAGGGGGCGGATAAGGTTTCGCTATCCACTTTGCAAGGTCGCGTTGTCGTTCCGTGCATCTATGGCGACTATCAGCAGAACCGGTGGCACCACACTAAGAAGCAGGCGGATTTGGTGTTGAGAAAGGATGGCAAGTGGTTTCTCCATATCGCCATTGAAATTCCCGATGGCGATATGCAAGATGTCCAAGACTTTCTCGGCGTGGACTTGGGCGTGGCGCCTATCGCCACCACGGACGACGGCACGCAATGGTCTGGTGAAGATGTTGAAGTTGTCCGACAACGCTACGCCAAACACCGCGCTTCTCTCCAGCGTGGGCATCAAGCGAATGCGGACATCAACGCCGCCCGGAATATCCGACAACGTGCGGTACTGCAATTCGCCTAAATCCCAAATGGGCTACGTCAGAAAGCCTAAAGACTCGCCCTATCTGCCAACTAGCGGAGACGGGCAAGGTCAAGCCCCGATGCTTTAGCGCGGGGTGTCTGACACCATTGCAAATTGCAACCGGAAATCCCGCGACAGGTGCTCGGGCGTGAAAATGATGCGCGTGACCACCTCGTCCGTGCGCCCTTCTTTGGATTCCTCCTCGAATCGCTGGATGGAGAATGCCCCGGGTGTCAACACAGCCGAAAGCGCGATGCCCGCGTTCTTCGGCCCGATCTGTACGGTATCGCCATCCGCGCTGATCGTTGCGGATTCAAATGTGATAAATCCCTCTTCGACCGTTTGCGGCGGGTGGTCAAACACGTAGTGATCCGTCAGCGTCAGCACATTGGCCTGAAGCGCGAACGTGCGCGTCAGGCTTTTCACCGTGCCCGTGGGATAGGCCCTCGTCATATCTATGACCGCCCGCTTCTCGCCATTCAAATTTTCAACGCTCAACGTGCCGAAATACTCGCTGCCCTCCTGTTGCAACTGCCCGTCGATGATGGGCACGGAATGCCCGAGCGCGTTGCAAAACAAAATGTCGTAGCGATTGGGGCCAAAGGTTTTCTGGCTGTACACAGGGCCGCCGGGATCCGTCAACCACAGCGCGTCCCCGCGATGCACGATAAAACTGCCGATGTCGTTGTGGTTGTGCGGCACGCCGTTGTTGCCGGCCAAACACATCAGGGTCAACTGATCGTCCCCAGGCGCGCCCCGCAACTTGGCCTGCCCCAAGTCTGGCAAGACGTAATCCCGATCATCTGCTTCTGCTGTCACCGCGAACCCGTCATACATCGCCAAGCCGTGCATATCGCGCACCTTCAAGGTGTTGTCCGGATGCGTGTCGCACAGGGCGTAGAGTTCGGGCAGGTCAAAAAACGCATTGATGATCAGGGCGGAGCGCGCGCCGGTGTACCCGTGACTCGAATCGGCAAAGGTCGAGCGCAACGCGCCGTGAATGTGCGCGGCGAGCGGGTACCGGCATATTCGCTGGATTTTGCCGGTCTCATCCGCCATCAAATTCAACTCGCCATCGGTCTTCAAATAAAGCGCGTGGGCAACGGACAAGAAATGCCCAAAGCCGTACTCCCAATACCCCGGCCCTTCTTCGCACCCGCCGTCGTTTGTGAACCCGTCCAGCGCGTACGTCAAATTGACGATTGCCGCGTGCGTCATGTGCGCCAACACCGTGGGGTCTTGAATCTGGTAAAGCGCCGTGCGGATGATCTCGCCATTGCAAACATGGTTCCAATTCATCCGCGCGGTCTTCCAAAAATCCAAGTGTTCGTAATTCCAAAACGGTTCAAAAATGCGTTCCTCGATTTTTTGCGAAACGCGCTGCACCACCTCGGCTTCGAGTTGGTCGCCCAACACATGCAAAATTTCCGCAAACGCGGCGCCCAATCCAGCGGACCCCAAATCGATGGCCCGCCCTTCGTGGGCCGCCATGACCCAAGTGTGATCGTCGCAATACGCCCAGAGCAAATCCTGCAAATAATCCACCTCCGCCTTGGGATGCGAAAGCCACAGGGCCAGCGCGGCCCGCTCCAACTCGCGCCTGCGATTGCCCGCGACGGTCTGCGGCAAGTTGCGGTCACCAACGCGCTGGTAATTGCGGAACGCGGACCGCTTCAACACCGGAATCTCTCGCGTGGGATGCAAATTCTCGCTCAGGTCATCCCACACCCCGTTCTTTTTCGCCAACCCCCTCGCCCGTTCAATCGCCGTTGCGTCTTCGAGATACGGCGCAGGGGATCGATCTGCATTTCGCTCGTAAATTTCCGCGAGGTCCGACATCGCGACATCGCGCAACAACATTTTGACCATCGCCAACTCCTTTGTGTTTGACGCGCTCACACGGGCATTTGCCTGCCCGAAATCGCACGTCCGATTCGGGCGTGTTCCTCTCCGCCGCCCGAGATAATTCGCACGCCCCAATCCATGAGAAACCGAATGTTCTCTTCGGTGGTTTTCGAGGGGTCTTTCCACGAGCACAAAAAATGAATCCCATTGGCATCGCATTCGGCCTTCACAGTGGTTCGGGCCCGTTCCATCACCTCCGGATACGGCGGGTCGTGGGCATCGGCGAATCCGTAGGACATGCCCATGTCCCCAGGCCCCCATTCGGCGAATGCCAAGCCCGGCACTTTGCAAATAAATTCGGCATTGGCAACGCACTCGCGGTCTTCGATTTTCAGGCCGAGCATCAGTTCGCCATCCGGATTGAGGGGCCAGGGATCGGCTTTCTGCGTGTACTCCGGCCCGCTGAGTCCCCAGATCTCGGCGGCGTAGCCCTGACCGCCTGCGCCGCGTTGTCCCTGAACCAGGCCGCTATCCAGCCCCAGGGTTTGGAAGGGATAGCGGCACTCTTCGACAAAGGCCCTGACCGCATCGGCTTGCCGCGCATGCGTGTGCAAAATGCCGTGCGCGCCCGCGCTCAAGACGTGCCTGATCTGCCACGCATTGGCGCGCACTTCCGCCACGGTGCGGCAGTTGGATGGCAACGTGGCGATCACGGTCGGGGTGCGATGCCCGGACTTGGTGGGGCCGCCATCGACCAACCCGCGCATAAACGTGCGAAGGCCGACCACGTCAAACGGATTGTGTTCGTAATCCACCATCAAAAAATCCGCCCACGTCTTGGCCTGTTGCTTGCCGTTCTCGTACGTGAGCGGGCCTGCCCCCGTGTAATAGAGGTAGTCGCCCTGCTCGAGCAGTTCGATACATCGGTTGATGCGTTTGGTTGCCATGTTTGGCTCCTTTCATCGGTGTTCTTGTAAGGTGAGAGGTGAGGAAGAGGTGAGAGGCAAGAAGTAAGAGGCGAGAAGTAAGAGGCGAGAAGTAAGAGGCGAGAAGTAAGAGGCGAGAAGTAAGAGGCGAGAAGTAAGAGGCGAGAAGTAAGAGGTGAAGAGGCGAGAAGTAAGAGGCGAGAAGTAAGAGGTGAGACCGCCCCCCCGCCCTACCGCCGCTTCATCGTTTCCCCGCCGCTATATCCTTCCATGCCCTGTCGCCATACCCTATCCCCCGGCCCCCGTTATTCGCTTCGCTCATTGTAGGCTACGCCTGTGCCTACAAGGAAGGGGGAGCGCATGGCTTTTTGACGGTTTGTCTCCCTAGCTGTTTCGATGGCTTTGGGCGAATGGATCACGCCATAGAAACCCAAACCCCCCTCGCGCAATCCCTCGCAAACCCTCTCGCTATTCCCCCTTCCTCTTAGGAAGGGGGTTAGGGGGTAGGTCCCAATTCTTCGCCGCTATGTCCTTCCATGCCCTCTCGCCTCTCACCTCTCACCTCTCGCCTCTCACCTCTCGCCCTTGGCAATGCGAAGGTGAATCGCGTTTTGGATCTCGCATGGGTCGCCGAGAGAAAAATTGTACACAAATCCCCTTTCGTAATCCTCGCGCGATTGAAGCCCTCGGATAAAGGACGTATCGCCCACTTCCACGCGCACCGCGCCATTGCCCGCGGGCGAAATGGCGGACACGGTATAACACGCATCCCGAACCCCGTCATTCAGGATTCGGAGTTGCGAACCGATCAGCCGCTCGTCCGGCGGCAGATTGCCTTCCACCTCAACCCAAGCCGTGCCGGTTTCCCCTCGGTGAAAGTCCGTTACCGCGCCGCGATACACCGGATCGTTCAACCGCAGGGTTCCGAACCGGGTCGTCACCTGCGTTCCCCCGATGAGAAAAATGGTGATGGGTCCATTTTCCTCCTGCGAGACCAGGGCAAAGCGCGCGGCAATGGCGATGCCATCTCCCAAGTCAAACACGCGGTCCGGATCATCCGATGACAAAATGCGATCCTCCCGGCCCGTGCGCGTCGTCACCCGTACAGCCGCAGCCGTCAAATCGTCCTCGGCCAATCCCAGGTCGATGCGGGCCGCGTCTGTCAGGTGCGGTTGCCCTTCGGGATACGGCTCTGCGATTGACGCAAACAAGCTCTTGCGGTCTGACCCGGAATTGTGCAAGAGCACATAGCGTATCCGCCTGGGATTGCCCGGCTTGTTTTGCGGCGGGTCCCCCCATGCCAGCGCGGCATCTTCCACATTGGACAAGACGCGATAGCGCAGGTGCAACGGGGTCGCGCCGAGCTGCGTCTGCCAGGTATCCGTCAACCGCCAGTCTGCCCACCAGCCGGGCGCGGGATTCTCGGCGCGGCTGACCCCGTAGAGATAGGCAAACCCGCTTCCCCGATAGCGTCCGTCATTGGGGCCGTCGTAGTGCGTGCCAAAGGCAATGTCCTCGCCCGCGTACGTCCCCTTTTCCCGCCGGGTCGGGTCGATGCCCTCTGTGCTCGCGTCGCCTTCGCCTGCGTGGAAACTCATCACATGGTCGTCCCCGCCGGCCACGCGAAAAAAATCGACCAAATAAGACCCGGTCCGCGACACCTCCACCATAGCGAGTGTCCGCCGATAATCGCGCACCTCGGGATAGACCTCTGGGGAAGCGACTTCCACAACGCCCACGCCCTCAGCCGCGGCAAAAAGCTGGCAATGCCCAATCCAGTTCACCTCTTGCGACTTTCGGTTGACCACAACCGTATTGTGCGAAATGGTATTCGTGGTCCAACCCGCGCGCTTGGGCCATTTGCCGTCCGCGTATTCCGGGTACCCCAAATCCGGCAACACATCCATACCCCGGTAATACATCCCAAAATTCAACCTGTCCTTATGACCGTGCCCCCCGTTGCGCCCGTAATACAGCCACGCGGCTCGCCGATCATCCCCTGTGCCTTGCCGAAATACGGTCAGCCCATACCCATTCAGATTTTCGCTCGTGAGGTGCAATTCCCCGCGCTGGTCGACGCGCTCGAGCACCGCGGTTTGAATCGCCTCTGGCTCCGCGTCAAAAATGGACGTGTGCAATCCATCCGCGCTGTTGCCATTCAATTTGTACGCCAACCGAGCGAGATCCGGGTCTCCAAACCGCGCAAAAGCGTGGAGCACGGTTTGGAGGTCCACATTCACCATGCCCTCGCCACCCGTGTTGCCCGTGTCTCCGATGTGGGGGGTATAGCGATCCAACGCGGTGAGGCGATAGGGCACGCCGAACATGCGCTCGAGCCGGGGATAATCCCGGTACAGATCGCGGTCCCGATACTTGCGACACCGATCCAACACCCACGCACAGCGCGCATAAGCGGTCATCCAGCCGAAACAATACCCCGGCGCGGCCTCATTGCCGACCCCGTCTCGATCCACCTCGCCGATCAAAGTCGCGGGAATATGTCCCCCGCCCGTGCCGCGGGACTCTCCCGGTTCAAAAAGCCAATCCAGTGCCGCGGGCGTCTCTTCGGGATCGTCCAACACCGCCGCTGCGGTTGCCATCGCGGTTTGCGTCATCCCCTCGTTGCCGCGGATGCGCCTGTCCCGGCACGAAAGCATAAACTCCCTGAGCAACCCACGTTCGATGTTCTCGCGGATCTGGGCAATGCTGTGCTTGGGCCGCGCAATTTTCCAAGTCGCGGCTTTCGCGGACAAAAACCGCACCAACGCCGCGTCGCCTGCCATCCCCTCATAGACCATATCGTAGGCCAGCGACAGGGTCTCTGCCATCCCGTTTTCCCAGATACAACCCTTGATGCGCCCAAGCCCGGTGCTCCCATCCGAATTGTAAATCCCCAGATCCGAATAGGGCGTCAGATCCATCTCCGGATACACGTCTGCAATGCGGTCTAAAATCACGGCGCCCTTGTGGGCATACGCCGCGTCGCCCGTGTACAAATACGCCTTGCCGAGTGCCAATGCCGCTTCGGGCAACTCGGCCCAGGTGCAATAATGGCTGTAATAGGCGATGAACCACCAGCGGTTGCCCGCGTCGTCGATCCACCCCATGCCGTCATCCACCGCAAAGCCCCGCAGCGGATCGTCGGGATCCGCGTGTTCCGCATTGAACAACAGGGACTCATCGGCCAGACCGCGGTCAAAGACGCCACCGGGTCCCAGACCGCTCTCGTAAAATGCCTCAAAATCATTCTTCGGCCAGACCTCCCCACAAGACGGGCATTCGAGTTTCCACGGCCGCGCCAGCGACACGTTCCATGGGTAATTCCCAAACGCATAGACATCTCGCCCACACGCTGGACAGCCGAGGTCCGAATTGACGTGAATCCCTCGGGGAATGGACTGCCCGGTGACGAGTTGCCAAATGTCCTCATCACTCCGCGCCATCCACGGCTCGCAACGCTCGATCACCGCATCGCGCTCGGCCTTTGCCCAATCGTAGCGCGCGATATTCCGCCGCGCATGGCCCATCTCGTCGCGTGTATAGAGTACACAACATTGCTTTGCCATTGCGATTCCTCCTATTGAATCCCCTCATCCGCCCCGCTGCCCGTGCGTGCCCATTCCGCCGTGTCTGGATCGCGGATTAAACGGATTACGCAGATTACGCGGATTACCCCACACCGCCCTACCGCCGCTTTTGCCTTTCCCCCGCTATATCCTTCGCACACCCTACCACATCCGTAGGGACAGGCCCCGGTGCCTGTCCTTGTATCTTCAAGTGAGCACAGTGCCTACGCCCTTATGTTCTCTCCCTCCCATCTCGCCCTTTTGTGCCTTTGAACTGGCTGTCGCCAGTTGTACCCCGCTCGTGGCTAAAATCCCATCTTGCCTCTCGCCTCTCACCTCTCGCCTCTCACCTCTCGCCTCTCGCCTCTCACCTCTCGCCTCTCGCCTCTCACCTCTCCCGCCTTTCACCTGTGGTTGCTTTATGATTTTTGATAGCCGCGAGAATTTCGTCGAGGGTCAAATCTGCAAACAGCACGTCCCGTTCCACAGTATAGTCCCCATACCCGGGTGAAAACTGGTTGAGAAAACGCATGGTGTTCGCAATCCCGAGTTCTTTGGTCAATAAAGCAAGGGCCTGCTGGGTGATGTCATTGAGCGGTTTTGTCTGTACGTTCATTGCGCGACCTCCGCGATGAGTTCAAGCAATTTTGGTCTGCAAGGTATCCGCTGTTCGCGCTCGCTTCAGAAACCTGTCGTCGCAGGTGCATAAGTAATCTGCCCGCGCTTCGACCGCTGAGGCCAAATGCAGGGCGTCCAATGGCTTGATGCCCAAGGCATGGTATGCGCGGGCACGCTCAGCCACGCGACGATCTGTCTGAATGAACTGCGTTGCTTTTGCGAGGACTTCTATCGCATGTCTTTTCCGCAAGAGGTGTGGATTTCGATTTGTCTCAAACACCAGCGCGTCTGAGGCCATCAAGTTGATTTGTCCAGATTCACAAAGCGCGATAATCCCCATAACCGCCTCTGTTTCAACGACAATACGCAGTTGTGTTTTGGTGTCGAACGGACATTGTATGGTACACATGTCGAGGTATATCTTCATAGCCAAAACCTACAATCCGCCTTTCACCTCTTGCCTCTCGCCTCTCACGTCTCGCCATACGCCTGTGCGAAAAGCAGAAAATCGCCCATGCCCACTCGCCCGTCCAAATCCAAATCAAAACGGGCGAACACAGTCGCGTATTCGCCCACCACCTTCCCGAACGCATTGGCGAACAGGAGAAAATCTTCAAACCCCACGAGTCCGTTGCCATCAAAATCCGCACTGCGGGATGTGCTCGCTTTCAAAAAAAGCCGTCTGATGGATTTGAAAATCGCGTCATCCGGGGCTTTGGGCAGCGCGTAAGTCACCACGCCCTCGCAAAAACCCCGACGCCGTTGCACCAGTGCCATCTTCACCTTGTCGCGGATGCGGTCAGGCGTGGCAGGTTCGCCGTTGCGCTTGACGAACTGCGGTTGGTTCGCCGCGATCATCACCACCAGGGGAATGCGATACTCGCCCGCGCTATGATAGGCCGGCGCGAAATTCACACGCCAGCGACCTCGCGTTGCGCTCTGCCATTCCCCCTCTGCGACCAAGCCCTCTACGACGGGTTCTTGGATCTCCACAGTGACCGGGAAATTGGACACGCGCTTGCGGTCATAAACCCGAAGGGTCAGGGCGACATGGGATTTTTCTTTTGCCCAAGACGCGAGGGGCAAATCGACTGTTTGCCATATCCGCTCGCCGCCGGCCACGTCTTCTTCCCACGCCACTTGGTCATCGATGAGCACTTGCTTGAAGTGGTAGCCCGCGGTCGGCCCCTCATAGCTGTCTTGTTGCGCCAAGCGCAGGGTGTAGCGCGCCGCGCCGGGCAGCACGCGAAACCCGCGTTGGATGCTGGCGTAATCGCCCACCGCGGACCGCGTGTACGAGGGGTAGGAAAATTGCCACCGTGCGGGCATGTCCAAGCGGTCATTTAACAACAGCCAAGCGCGTTGCACGCTCTGCTCGGTCTTTGGATAGGCCGCCACCACGCCGTCAATGGCCTCGCCGTAGCCCTCGATAAATTCCCTGTTCAACTCGCGGTAATACATCAGGGGCCAAAACTCGAGATCCGGATTGACGGCCCGTGCCCGCTGGCGCATGTCCCCCACATAAGCCGGGGTGTACACCTTGCGATTCGCCCAAAAGTCGTCGATCACAAATGCCTTCAAATTGGCATGCGCGAGGGACAACCGCGCGATCTCTTCTGCCCAGCGCGGGTAGTCCAAGCGAAACGGCTCGGAATACCGCGTCCCGTAAATCGGCGGGCTTTCCGATGGCGGCACCAGATAAACCCAGGCGTCGATCCCCGCGTCGCGCGCTGCGGGCAAAAACCGCTTGAGATCGTCCCAATCGGTCGCCCTGTGCCAGATCAAAAAAAAGTAGGTGTTGACGCGCAGTTCAGACAAGCGGCGCACCAACACGGGCACATCCACTCGGCCATCGGCCCCTCGCACCTCGGCATTGTAATCGGCCAGCACGGGTGGCGATTGGGCCAGCGCGGACCTCGCGCTGAATACGAGCAAGAATCCGATGACAAAACGCATGATGGCGACCTCGGGCGAATAGGCGAATCAAGGCGAAACGCAACCGCAAAAAACAACGCTTTAGACAAGCACCGCCTGATCCCTACGGAACATCTGTTTCTCATTCATCTCGGATGGGAGGCAGGATACGGACAATACCAAATCAATTTAGGCTGTGTTGACATTTACGAGCAAAGCAACTGGATGGGGCGGTGTAAAAAAAAATCAAGCCCTATCGCAGAATATGCCCTCGGTTTGAGAAACTGAAATGGTCGCGCCTTATCGGGACCTACCCCCCTAACCCCCCTTCCTGCGAGGAAGGGGGGAACTGTGAGCGGTTTTGCGAGGGTATGG
The DNA here is from genome assembly GCA_965204745.1 of Candidatus Latescibacterota bacterium. Classification (GTDB taxonomy): domain Bacteria; phylum Latescibacterota; class UBA2968; order UBA2968; family UBA2968; genus VXRD01. The sequence goes on along the minus strand of OZ242010.1, from coordinate 3,363,934 downwards.
ATGAGGGATATTTAATCGCTTTATGCCCTCGCAAAACGCCATCAGAGCAACCAGAGCTATAAGCCATCAAAGGAGCTTTACTCCCCTTTCCTCGTAGGAAAGGGGCCGGGGGATAGGTCCCCTCGGTCAAGCCATCAGAGCAACCTAAGCCATCAAAGGACCAAACGCCTTAAATGAGCAAGAAGCAACACATTTGCTAATCTGTGCGTAACGTCAAAAAAATGAAATGTCAACACAACCTAAAAATCAAATTGGTATTATTACTTTGATATACCTATATATTAAGGCCGTGCAATTTCAAAACGCAAAACAAATCTGGCTCGCTTCAAATGAAAAATTGACGAACAAAACGCCATGGCCCTTCTCCAAACCCCATCTGCCACCGTTGCGGATCGCAAAGCGGCGCGCATCACGCCTCGCAGCATTGTCTTCGGGCTGGTGATCTCGTGTCTGGCGAGCGCGTGGGTGACGTATTCGCGCACGGCTGCCAATACGTCCGCGGTCAACATCACCCACCTGCCCGTCGCCATCTTCGCCATCTTCCTCTGCGTTTTTGCGGTCAATACCCTCCTGAAAATTCGATTTGGCAGACAGGGGCTCGAGAACCGAGAATTGGCCGTCATCTTCGCCATGGGCCTGATCGGCGCAATCATCCCCGCACGCGGCCTCACCGGCATCTGGCTGGGCCTGATGGCTGCGCCCTATTATTTGGCAACCCCGGAAAACGGGTGGATCGACAATGTCCAACCCCATCTCTCGCCCTATCTCTTTCCGGCCAATGACCACCGCCAAACCACGTTTCTCTACGAGGGCCTGCCCTCTGGCGTCCCCATCCCTTGGGAAGGTTGGATCGGACCGATTTTTTGGTGGGTCACGTTGATTCTGGCCGGTTTTGGCGTGTGCTTTTGCATCGTGGTCATCCTTCGCAAGCAATGGGTCGAAAGCGAACGCTTGGACTATCCCCTGCTCGCGCCTGTGCTCGAAATGGTCGGGCGCGAGTCCTCGGCGCAAAATGGCTGGCCGACCCTGGGCTACCTCTTTTGGATAGGCTTTGGCCTGGCATTTGGCATCATCGGCTGGAACATCATCACCTATTTTTACACCACCGTGCCCCGCATCAGCATGAGCCCCAATGCCGGGCTTTTTTATTTTGCGCGCCTCTTCCCGCCCTTGTTGACGCACATCAACACGTACACCATTGGCTTTGGGTATTTTGTCAACCTCGAAATCCTGTTTTCGATCTGGTTCTTCCACTTCTTGCTGATGGGCGAAATCGCGCTGATCCGAAAAACCGGCTTTCAGTTTGGGCGCATGCACCAAAAAGGCGGGGGATGGGGCGATCCCCTGGTGCAGTGGCAATGCCTGGGCGCGCTGTTCGTGTTCGTCGCCTGGGGGCTTTGGACCGCGCGGCGACACCTGAAGGCGGTCTTCCGGAAAGCGTGGACAAACGATCCCGATGTGGAGGACGCGGACGAACTCCTGTCTTACCGCACGGCTGTGATCGGCTTGATACTCGGCCTCATCTACATCATCGCTTGGCTGCTCAAAGCCGGGGTCGCGCCGAGTCTTTTGGCGATCACGGTGCCGGCCGCCCTGGTCATCTACATCGCCCTGGCGCGCTTTGTGTGCGAATCCGGCACCCTGTACTTGGGCATTCCCACAACGCCGCTCGATATGGGCTTTCAACTCATCGGCACGGTTACCATCGATCCCAAGACCATTGCCGTGGGATCGACCGCCCACGCCTTGCGCTGGATGCTGTTCATGCCCGCACTGTCGCAGAATGCCAAAATTTTCGACCAAGTGCCGGGCCACAAACGCACGCTCTTTTGGGTGATGCTCTTGGGCTTGGGCGGCGCGCTCGTGGTCAACATCTCGATGGTGCTCTACTTGGGGTACGCGCACGGGGCGTACAATTTTACGGAATATCCCTTTACCCGGTACGCGCCCCGCCTGTACGACGCCATCGTCACCAAAATCAAATCGCCCGAACCGGCGTCTTGGGAACGGATGGTGTTGTTCGCGTTTGGGGGCATGGTTTTTGCCATCCTCACTGCCCTGCGCTATCGCCTGCCCTGGTGGCCGGTTCACCCCGTGGGCTTCATCATTACCACGACGAGCATTCTCCACGAAATCACCTCACTCATCATCGTCTATCTGTTCAAAGCCATCGTCATTCGGGTGGGCGGCGTGTCGCTCTACCAAAAATATCGCCCGCTCTTTTTTGGCATCATCGCCGGCAGGGCCACGGGCGTGCTCGTCTCGTTCATCGTGGATCTGATCTGGTTTCCCGGCGGCGGTCACGGCGTGCATGGTTGGGCGTGAAGAACCCCGCGCTGAAGCATCGGGGATGACTGTGGAACAGATATTCCGTACAAATCATGCGTTGCTCATCTAAAACGTTTGGCCCTATCGCATCGTTTGTTGCTTTCGATGCCTTCGGCGACCTACTTTTTTTCAACAGCAAAAAAAAGTAGGCAAAAAATGCCGCTCTCAAACGCCGAGGGGCTTGCACAGCGCAAAGCACTTTTGTAACAGCACGACATGCGCTAGCCTGCAAAGTGGGTTGGCATAATGGACATTGGTTGCGAGACGGCCTTGCGCGCTGTGCATGATGGCTTTAGCTGATGGTCTTTTGCGATGGTCTTTTGCGATGGCTTCTCTGAATGACTGCGGAACGTCAAGGGGATGGATGGCTTGCTATCAGTATATCGCATCACTTTAGTCCTAAAAAAAATCAAGTTAAAAAAAGCCCCGTCTGACAAAAATCAGGCGGGGCTTTTACGTGGTTAAAAAACGACCTTCTCACGCATTCTTCAGGGCATTCACGGCTTCGATCAATCGCCGATCCGCCTTGTGGCGCAATTCCAAAATCACGTCGATATCTGCCAGCGAATTTGATTCGGCCTGCAACCGGCACACGTCAATGCGGTCGGACAGGGCATTCATCACCAAGTCGAGCAACAGCAAATCCGACACATCATCTGCAACCATGCACTCATCGGCCAGAACCTTGCGGATCATCTCCATGGGTTTTTTGAGTGCCTCGGCGTCTGGGAGGGATGCCCCTTTGCCAGTATCGACCAAATCGGCGGACAAACTGCTCAGAAAGCCCTCGCCGAGAAAGCGACGGGTTTTGTCTTCTGTCCACGATTGCGCCAAAATTTCCGCGAGTTTGCGCGAAGCCCCGTCGGGCTTCTTCTCATTCCTGTTGCGATTGCTCGAAGGCCGTTGTGTCTTCCGGTCGTTTTGATCGTTGCGTTGGGCCGCGCGAGGAGGCGGCGGTGGTGGTTTTGGCTCTGGTTCAGCGGGTGTTTCAACGGCTGGCGCGTCTGCCTGCGCGTCCGGGCGCCGCGTGGGTTGAACGGGTGGACTGGCGCCAACGCGACCTTCCCAACCGATAGGCCCCGACCGCTTGGTCCGCCGTCCCCACTGCATTTCTTCGGCTTCAGGCGTTTGCCCGGCCGGCTCTGCTTTTCGCGCTTGATCCGTGGCTGGCGGTGTTTCGACCTTTTGTTGTGCCTGATCAGCAGGAGCCGTTGTCTCGGCTTTTTGCTGACCCCGATCCCTGACCGCGGTTGTCTCGACCTGCTGTTGTGCCCGATCAGCAGGAGCCGTTGTCTCGGCTTTTTGCTGACCCCGATCCCCGACCGCGGTTGTCTCGACCTGCTCCGCGCTCGGTTTGGGCGGCGTCTCTGCACGCGCTTCTGTTGCGGCGGGCTTTTTGGCCTTTTTTGCAGGCTTCTTGACTTTCTTGGCGGGCTTCTTCGTCGTGCGCTTTTTCGCTGTGCTCTGTGCAGGGGATGTCGCGGGAGCTTCGTCGGTCGTTTGATCCGCCCGCTGTTTCTTCACCGGCTTCTTGGTCGCCTTTTTGGTCGGCTTCTTCGCCGCGCGCTTTTTGGTGGTCCGCGGCGCCGAGGATGCGGCGTCATCCGCATTCTCTTGTTTTGAGGTCGCCCGCTGTTTCTTCACCGGCTTCTTGGCTTTCTTGGCGGGCTTCTTCGTCGCGCGCTTTTTGGTGGTCCGCGGCGCCGAGGATGTGGTGGCTTCGTCGGTCGTTTGATCCGCCCGCTGTTTCTTCACCGGCTTCTTGGTCGGCTTCTTCGTCGCGCGCTTTTTTGACGGACGTTGGGTTGTCGCGTCTTGGGGTTCGTCAACTTGAGGGTTTGTTTTTGCCATACTGTCCTTTCATTGATGGGTGATCGACAAATACGCGCTTAAATTTTCTTTATGTGCCCGTAATATAGACAAATTTCCCCATAAATTCAACCAAACAAAAAAGGGGCTGACCCGTGGTCAACCCCTCGTGAAGCATGCCGAGCACGCGATTTAGTGCATGTGCCCGTGATCGTCGTGGGCGACGTCTTGATTCTCTTCTGGCATATCCGTCACCAGGGCTTCGGTCGTCAACAACAACCCGGCGATTGACGCTGCGTTTTCCATCGCCGTACGCACCACTTTGGTGGGATCGATCACGCCGGCATCGACCAAGTCTTCGTACTGCTCGGTGCGGGCGTTAAACCCGAAAGCCCCCTCGCCTTCGCTCACCTTTTGCACGACCAAGCTGCCTTCCAAGCCGGCATTATCGGCAATTTGACGCATCGGCGATTGCAAGGCGCGGCGCACGATATCCACGCCCGTTTGTCGGTCACCCTGCACACTCGTTTCGTCCAACGCGCCAATGCTGCGAATCAGTGCCACACCACCGCCGGGCACAATGCCTTCCTCAACCGCAGCGCGCACGGAATGGAGGGCATCTTCAACGCGGGCTTTCTTTTCCTTCATCTCGGTCTCGGTTGCCGCACCCACATTGATAACGGCTACGCCGCCCGCCAATTTCGCCAACCGCTCTTCGAGTTTTTCCCGGTCGTAATCGGAGGTCGTATCTTCGATCTGCCGGCGGATTTGACTCGTGCGCCCTTGGATATCGGCGACTGTACCCGCGCCTTCGACAATCGTGGTATTGTCTTTGTCGATCACCACGCGCTTGGCTTGGCCGAGGTCCGTGATCTGGACATTTTCGAGCTTAATGCCGAGGTCTTCCGTAATCACGCGCCCCCCGGTCAGCACGGCGATATCGCCCAACATCTCTTTGCGGCGATCCCCGTATCCCGGCGCTTTCACCGCACAAGCCGCGAGCGTGCCGCGCACTTTGTTGACCACAAAGGTGGCCAGGGCTTCGCCTTCGACATCCTCGGCGATCACCAAAAGCGGCTTGCCCGCGCTGGCGACCTTTTCGAGCAGAGGCAACAAGTCTTTCATGTTGGACAACTTGGACTCGTGAATCAGGATCAGCACCTCCTCTAGCGCGGCTTCCATATTCTCTTGGTCCGTCACAAAATAGGGCGACAGGTACCCGCGGTCAAACTGCATGCCTTCGACCACATCCAGCGTCGTCTCGATGCTCTTGGCCTCTTCGACCGTAATCGTGCCATCTTTGCCCACTTTGTCCATGGCATCGGCAATAATCTCGCCAATGTCGCTGTCGCTATTGGCGGAAATCGTCCCCACCTGTGCGATAGACGTGCGGTCTTTCACGGGTTGGCTCTGGCTTTCCAACGCGCTGACCACAGATTCGACTGCCACATCGATGCCGCGCTTGAGATCCATCGGATTCGCGCCTGCGGTGACATTCCGCAAGCCCTCGCGGAAAATCGCTTCGGCCAGCACCGTGGCAGTGGTCGTGCCATCGCCCGCGACGTCGGACGTCTTGGATGCGACTTCTTTGACCATCTGCACGCCCATATTTTCGTAAGCGTCTTCGAGTTCGATCTCTTTGGCAACGGTCACGCCGTCTTTGGTCACTGTGGGCGACCCCCACGACTTCGCCAAAACCACGTTCCGCCCGGCAGGCCCCAAGGTGGCTTTCACGGCCTTGCTCAACAGCGTGACCCCATCGAGAATGCGCCCGCGTGCGTCGATACCATATGCAATTTGCTTTGCCATAACGTCAATCTCCTCCCGCGTTACAGGATAATGCCCAACACGTCGTCTTCGTTCACGATCACAAACTCATCGCCGTCAATTTCGATTTCCGTGCCGGCGTATTTGCCGATCAAAACCTTTTCCCCAGGCTGCACGGTCAGCGCGATCACATCGCCCTGCTCGTTGCGCTTGCCCGGGCCGACCGCGATCACCTCGGCTTCTTGAGGCGTTTCTTTGGCCGTATCGGGGATGATGATGCCCCCCTGCACTTGCTCAGCGGCCTCCACCCGCCGCACCAAAATGCGGTCGGAAAGCGGACGTACATTCATCTAAAAACCTCCTTGAACGATATGGTTAAAGGCGTTGGCACTCCGTTGTGCAGAGTGCCAAAGGCGAAAGTAGAATATACAAACTCGCCCAAATGGACGCAAGGGGAAATGGTGAGACGGGAGAGGTGAGACGGGAGAGGTGGGACAGCAGCGGGGTTGGGGACTGATAACTGACAACTGACAACTGACAACTGACAACTGATCCTTACCGATTGCTCGCCTCAATCAGAGCCTCCAATTTCGCCATTGCCCTGCCCGAATCAATCGCCTCCGCAGCGACCTGAACGCCTTCGCGCAAATCGCTCGCTTTACCGCCTGCGACAATGGCGGCGGCGGCATTGAGCAACACGATGTCGCGCGCCGGGCCTTCCGCGCCTTTTAAGACCGACAGGGTGATCGCGGCATTGCTATCGGCATCGCCGCCTTTGAGCGCGTCGGCACGCGCTTGGCCCAAGCCGACCTCCCCCGGCGAAACGCGATATGTCGAAACGGCCCCGTCCTTGAGTTCGCTCACCTTTGTCGGGCCCGTGAGGGTCATTTCATCCAAACCGTCCGCCCCGTGAACGACGTAAGCGCGTTCTGCCCCCAGCGTCGCCAAAACACCTGCTAGCGTTTCGGTCAATGCCGCGCTGTACACGCCGATCACCTGCCGCCTCGCGCCCGCGGGGTTGGTCAATGGCCCCAGCGCGTTAAAAATGGTCCGCACCCCGAGTTCCCGGCGCGGCCCGATGGCGTATTTCATGGCCCCGTGCAATGCAGGGGCAAACAAAAATCCGATGCCCACCTCGTCGAGACATTGGCTCACGGTTTCGGGCGATGCCTCGATATTGACCCCCAAAGCCATGAGCACATCCGCGCTACCGCTCTGACTCGTCGCGGCGCGATTGCCGTGTTTGGCAACGCACAAGCCCGCGCCGGCCGCGACAAATGCCGCGGTGGTCGAAATGTTGAACGTGCCCGAATGATCGCCCCCAGTGCCGCAGGTATCCACGATCACGTCGTGCTTTGTGGCAATGGGGGTGGCTTTTTCGCGCATCACCGCTGCGGCGCCTGCGATTTCATCCACGCTTTCGCCCTTCAGCCGCAACGCGATCAAAAACGCGCCGATCTGTGCATCCGTCGCCTCGCCCGACATGATCTGATTCATCACATCGACCATCTCATCGCGGCGCAGGTCATCGCCGTCGATCGCTTTTGCTATCGCTTTTTGCATGTTCATGCTCGTCTCCTCAGTACAATGCGCGCAACCAATCGGCAAATGTCGCGGCGATTGTCGTCTTGGGTTGCAAAACTCGTGCGGTAATGGATTGTCCCAAGGGCTTGCCGGGTTCGTCTTGCCATGCCAAATACGTATGCACCACGGCTTTGGATCGATGCGCGTCCCGAAACGTGGCAAATGATTTTTTTCGCGCCTGCGTCACGCAATCCTCTGCAAACGCAATCGCATCATCAGGGGCAAGTTGCCGACAAAAATCCTCCAACATCCCCGGATCGACGTTATTCGGCATCAGCCAAAAACCGAGGCGCGGCAGATCTTCGACCGCTTCGACAATTGTCCCTCCGGGATCCGGCACATCCGGTAAGCGGTAGGGATAATGTTGCAATTTATCCCGAATGCTCTGCCAGCGGCTTTCGACCTTTTCATCTGCGTCTAACACAACGCCGACGGTTTCAGGGGGATCGGCTCGTGACAACAACGCGCGTAACGCATTGAACACTTCCTCATCTGAACCACAATCAAAGATCGAGAAATTTTCAGGCAATTCATTCACTTCACAAAGTGCCGAGATCACATGGAAATCATCTTTCCCTTCCACGAGCAATAACCGTGGCTCATCAAACAGGCGTTCTCGATTCTGGACAGGCATTAGCGAACCTCAATATCCAACCGCAACGCATCATTCAACACTTCGCGGTCGTAATAGGTCGGTTTGACTTTATCCACTTTCACATCCAAGCGGAAAAATGTACCCGCATCTAAGTCTTCGCGCCAGGCGGCCTTAAAGCCCCGGATGCAGTCCCAACTGTGCGTGGTTGCAAAAATTTGAACATTTAATTTTTGCGACAGCCGAAAGATGAGGTCCCAGACTTGGGGATGGATTTTGTAGTGCAACCCGTTTTCCAATTCATCGATCAACAAAATGCCATTTTTCGCATTGACCAAAGAAAGGAGAATGTCAAACAAACGCAAAATGCCCTCGCCGAAACTTTGGAGCGACAATGGCTCTGGGGAATCGCGGTGTTGAACCATCGGAATCCGAACGCGAAAATCTTCTGCATCGACAAACGAAAGCCGGTTTATGTCGCGCTCGATCAGTTGTAGGCCGGCGATCACCTCGGCTTCCAAACTCGTCAGCACGGTCTTGTCCCACAGAGAAGCCAATTCATTTGGGTCTGCGGATCGGGGTCGCACCACTTGCACGGCATAGCGGCTGTGATCGTGCGCGGACCTCGGCTGATCCTTCAAACGCTTGTCTAGGTTGACCAGCGGGTGCGTTTGCCCTTTGTATTCTAAAACGAGATACCGGTCTCGAAAAGAAATATCGTCGGATAATTTTTTGATGTCCTTTGTCGTGAGGGGGGATCCCATAAGCGGTTCATCCTTTGCCATGACCGGTTGCGGGGACGGCACTCGTTGGACATAACCGCCTTCCAACTGCACATAAGCCTCTGTGGTGAGATGGCAATATTCCTCTGCTGACTCGCCAATGCGAATCCCCTCGGCATTGAGTTCGGGAAGTTGATGCCCACAGAACAAATGCCTGAGCACTTGCCCCGAAGCGGGTTCGTCAAAACCGTGTTCTTTTCTTGTCAAGACGAGATCGGCCAACACCCAAGGGGCCGCATGGCTCGCGTAGAGGCGGATCGCCTCTAACAACGCGCTCTTGCCGGAGCCGTTTTTCCCGGCGATGAGATTGACTCGTCTCAAGCGGGGAAGGTCGAGGCGGTTGAACAGTCTGAAATTTCTGACGAAGAAAGCGTTGATCATGGTCTCGTTCTCCGCTCAGGCATCGAGGAAGTTTTGCAACAGGCTTTTCCCCTCGCCCGTCAAAATGGATTCTGGATGAAATTGCACGCCATCCACGGCATGGTCTTTGTGGCGCAAGCCCATGATCGTGCCATCGTCGGTCTCGGCCGTAATGGCGAGGCAATCGGGCAGGCTTTCGCGTGCGACCACCAAGGAGTGATACCGCGTGGCGATAAAGGGATTGGGCAGGCCGCAAAAAACAGACTGCGCCGCGTGGTGGATTTCCGACACCTTCCCGTGCATAATGATCGGCGCGCCGACAACTGCGCCGCCAAACGCCTGCCCGATGGCCTGATGCCCCAGGCAAACCCCCAAGATCGGGATTTGCCCGGCAAAGTGCTGCACCAGCGCGATGGAAATGCCCGCTTCATTGGGCGTACACGGGCCGGGGGAAATGACGATCTTATCCGGTGCGATTTCCGCGATCTCTTCAAGCGAGATGGCATCGTTGCGATGCACGATGAGATTTGCCCCCAATTCCCCGAGATACTGCACGAGGTTGTACGTGAAGGAATCGTAATTGTCGATGACGAGAATCACACCCATGCTCCTCTCTCTGCCATTTCCACGGCCCGAAACAGGGCGCGTGCCTTGTTCACGGTCTCATGGTATTCGTATTCCGGATCCGAATCGAACACCACGCCGCCGCCTGCTTGCACGTACGCCTTGCCGTCTTTGATCAGCATGGTGCGAATGGCGATGCACGTATCCAGGTTGCCCGCAAAGTCGATATAGCCCACGGCGCCAGCATACGGCCCTCGGCGCGTGGTCTCCATCTCGTCGATGATCTCCATCGCCCGAATTTTGGGCGCGCCGGACACGGTGCCGGCCGGATAGCAGGCAAAAAGCGCGTCTAAGGCATCCACCTCATCGAGCAACTCGCCGCGCACGTTTGAAACGATGTGCATGACGTGCGAATAGCGTTCTATCGCCATCTGTTCGGTCACGCGCACGCTGTTGAAGCGGGACACGCGCCCGATGTCGTTGCGGCCCAAATCCAGCAGCATAATGTGCTCGGCGCGCTCTTTTTCGTCGGTCAACAACTCCCTCGCCAGTGCCCGATCTTCGGCCGCTGTTTTGCCGCGCCAGCGCGTGCCCGCAATCGGTCGCACCTGCACCACGCCGTCTTCGACTCGGACGAGCAACTCGGGCGACGCGCCCACGAGTTGGTGATCTTTCAAATCGACGTGAAACATATACGGCGACGGGTTCACGGTTCGCAATGCCCGATAAATCGCCAAGGCATCCACGCTCACATCCATCGCGAATCGCTGCGAGGGCACAACTTGAAAAATATCGCCCGCGACGATGTACTCCCTGCATCGCGCCACGATGTCCATATACGCCTCTTTGCTCGTATTGGACGTCACCGCGCACGAACTCGTCCCCGGTTTCATGGCCGCGGCGACCGGCCGCGCCAGGGTCTCGATGAGCGCGTCTATCCGCTCGACCGCCTCCGCGTAATTCGCCGCCAAATCGCCCGCGGTATGCACATTGACCATCACGTGTACTTTGTGCGTCACATTGTCAAATGCCAGCACGGAATCGAAAAACATCAGCAACACATCGTCCATGTGCAGATCGTCTTCAACCGTATTGGGAATGCGCTCGATCAACCGCACGGCGTCGTAGCTCACATAGCCCACTGCGCCGCCCGTGAATCGGGGAAAGCCTTCGACGCGTTGCGACCGGTAGCTCGCCAACAGCCCGCGCAATTCCGCAATCGGGTCTCCCTCAAATTCCCGCACCTGCCCAGTACCCGCGTCTTCTATCGCAATTTTCGCGCCGCGCGACCGGAAAATCAAAAACGGATCCACGCCCAAAAACGAGTATCGCCCAATTTGCTCGCCGCCCACCACGCTTTCAAACAAGAACGCATAAGACGACTGGGCGCGAATTTTCAAATAGGCCGAAACCGGCGTCTCGGTATCCGCGAGGAGCTCCTTGGCGATGGGAACGAGCCCACAGCCTCGGGCCAATTGTTTCACGGTTTTGAAATCGGGTTGAATCATCTGAAAATCCTAAAACCAAAAAAGGCCGTGAGCTAGTTGCCCACGACCTCATTGTGTATTCACGTACAAAACACTCAACACGCAGGGCAAACCACACCTTTGGACGGGCGGCGATAATAATATCGCCAGTCGAATTGACGAGACCAAAAGTGGGTTGCAAAAGCGTTCATGTCAAATTCCTTTCAGGTGCGCCAAAGATAACCAATTTCAAAACGAATTGTCAAGGGGGATTTTACTCATGCCCGTCGATCGTGCCCACCTCGATTTTCAACTCATCGCGGTCGATCACGCGATCCACGCGGCCATCGCGCACCCACACCACGCGGTCGGATACGGATAGCATTTTGTGATCGTGCGTGGCGGAAATCACGGTCACGCCCGACTCTTCGTTCATCCGGCGCAGCAATTCGATAATCTCGCGCCCGGTATTCAAATCGAGATTCCCGGTCGGCTCATCGGCCAAAATGATCGCGGGATCATTGGCAAAGGCCCGCGCGACCGCCACGCGCTGTTGTTGTCCACCCGACAGCTCAAAGGGCTTGTGCATCACGCGCTCGCCCAGGCCCACTTGCGTCAGCAAATCCACGCCCTTCTCGCGCGCTTCATCGCTCGTCAGCCCGGCAAAGACCATCGGCAAGGTGACATTTTCGAGCGCGGTCATCACCGGAATCAAATTGTAGGATTGGAAAATGTAGCCGATCTTGCGGCAGCGCAACCACGCGAGTTCATACGCGTCGAGTTGGGCCACATCCACATCGTCGATATAGACCTTGCCCTCGGTCGGCTTGTCCAACCCGCCCACCATGTTGAACAAGGTACTCTTGCCAGATCCCGAAGGCCCCATGATGGACAGGTACTCGCCCTGCGAGACTTCCAGGTCCACGCCTTTGAGCGCGTGAATCTCCTCTTCGCCCATCACATAGACCTTTTTCACGTCCTGCGTCCGCACGACGGTTGCCTCTTCGGCCTCTGCGGTAGCAGTGGTTTCTGTCGTTTCTTCAATAGCCATAAAACACCTCGAGTTCAGTTGTCGGTTGTCGGTTATCAGTCCACCCACTGGCCCCAAGCAGTTGGTCGTTCGCGGTCAGCAATCAGTACAGGCATCGCCTTGGGGCGGGGTAACTGACGACTGGCTACTGACCGCTGACTACTTAACTCACACTTCCAAAGACATCGCGTCGACAGGCTCCATCTTGGCGGCGCGGTACGCGGGTAAGATGCCGCCTATCAGGGACAAGATGGAACCGATCCCGACGGCCAAAATGCCGTATAAGAAAACTTGGTACATGGGCAGATGGTCAAAAATGACCGTGCCAAAACTCGACATATTGAGCAACGCAGTCAGCACGAATCCCACGACCACGCCGATAATTGTGCCCGCAATGCCCATAAATGTGGATTCGAGAATGAACAACTTGATGATAAACCCATCCAGCGCGCCCATGCACTTCATCGTGCCGATCTCGCGGAAGCGCTCGGTGACGGACATCAGCATGGCATTGGCAATCCCCACCAGACACACGAGCAGGGACAACACCACCAGCCACGTATCCTTTGATTGTTTTTGTCTGGCAGCAGTGCTGTCCGGATCGATTTCAACCCCTTTTTGTTGCAACACCAAATTGATCTTGGGATCGCCCGCAGAAATCAACCCCTCGACAATGGCATTGCCCGCCCAAATCGACATCAAAAATGCAATGGCGAGCACGATGCCACTCACGGTGATCAAGGACCGCCCAAAGCGGATTTTAACGCTATTAAAACTGATCTCTATCGCTTTGGAAAGCGGCAGGGTAATTTGGGTTTTGAGTTCGCGCTGGTCTGACATAATGCCTCCAAAATTTATGGTCCCGAGTGTCTGAAGCAACATATAGGCCAGTTGCCCCACTGTCAAGCAAAAATACCCGAACCTAGTCGGTGTGAATTTTGGGCTTTTTTCGCCGCAAAAAGTAGAAGGTCAACAATTGTTTGGCAAACAAATAGTACTCCATCCCGTTCAATTTGCTGCTGCTGTATTGCCGGTGGCGAAAGACAAAGGGCACTTCCAACAGGGAGGCGTAGTGCCCCTTGACCAGAATTTCCAGCAAAATTTTGTACCCCGGCGAAGTCAGGGCCATGTCTTGAATGACGCGCCGGTGCAAAAAGAAGTAGCCCGCCAGCGGGTCTTGCACGCCGGTCAATCGCCGTGCGAAAAACACCCCGACTTGCGAAATCGCTTTGCGGTACCACGCCCATTTTTCAACGTGACTGTCCGCATCGAACCGGCTGCCAATGGACAGATCGCAATCCCGCAACCCGTAAATGAGTTGGGGTAACACGATGGGATCGTGGCTCAAATCCGCGTCCATCACGCCCAACAGATCGCGGTTGGACCGCGCAAATCCGGCCATCACCGCGCTGCCCAAGCCCAGTTTTCCGGCGCGATGAACCACCTGCACGGGATAGCGATTTGTGAGCGATTCGGCCACCTCACCCGTGCCATCGGGCGAATTGTCATCGACCACGATCAATTCGAGATCGATGGCGGGATGGTCTTTCAAAACGCCAAAAATTTCTTCGGCCAACAACGCGATATTTTCGCGCTCGTTGTACGTGGGGGTAATCAGAGAAATGCGGAGTTTTTGATCAGACATAGTCTCTTTGGGGAAGGACGCGCTTTAGTCGTCTCAAATTGTGGTCAAAAGGAGCGGGCGCGACATCGCACAGGGTTTGGGCGCGGGTCGTGCAAAGCCCTGCGCGGAGTGGGCGTTGCGCGGGTTGTCCAAATTCGGCAGATGGGGTGGCAGCTGCGAGGCCGAGATCGAAGTCCATCACGGCGCAGATCCGCTCGACCATTTCAAAGCGCGTCAAAAAATCCGCCCCGCCAAAATGCACCACGCCGCGAAATTCGGTGTGACACAGCGACGAGATAAACGCCGCGAGTTCATCGACAAAGGTCGGATTTGCCCATTCGTCGGTCACCACGCGAATGGGCAGACGCGATGCCAGCGAGGCCATAGCCCACGTCACAAAATTGGGCCGACACCCCGGGCGAAAGCCGTACAAAACCGCCGTGCGTACCACGATGCCGGGGCAACGTGCGTGCAACACGAGGCGTTCGCTTTCCAACTTGGTCCGTCCATACACATTGATCGGCCGCGCTTCATCGCCTTCGGCATAAGGCCCCTTTTTTCCGTCAAACACATAATTGGTCGATACGTTCACCAACCCGCAGCCGACTTGTTCGCACGCCCGAATGAGGTTGCGCGTGCCGTCGATGTGTACGGCACGCGCGAGGTCGGGATTTCGCTCGCAGTCATCGACGCTCGTCAGGGCCGTGGCATTGATCACCCATCGAGGGCGCACTTGCGATACCGCATCGCGCACGGATTCGGGTTGCGTCACATCCACGAAGCGGTGCCCCTTCTGACCCCTGCGAGATGCGGGCACGCGCTCCCAAGTGCTGGGCGTATCGCAAAGCGCGTGTCCCAAAAAGCCGGACGCGCCCACGATGAGCAAGCGGTTGTCGGTCATCTGTTTTCGCTTTCCCGCACGAATAAGGCCAAGGCGCGGTGCAAGGCGCCGGCGTATCCGATGCGATCTATGTTGGGGCCAACGAGAGCCGTCAAAATCGCCTCTGCCCCATTTCGATAGCGCGACATGTTTGTCTGCACGAAAAGCCGCATCAAAACCTGCGCGGCCACCCCATTTGCCGAGGGCAGCCACCGATCCACTGCGGGCGCGACAGCGATATCGGCATCGGGCGTGCGGTCTTTTAGAGCGCCCGAAGAATCGGCAAACGCGGCCATGACCCGATCTGCGTGCATGCGCGCAAATGACAAATCGGCCGGTCGGGCTTCGGCGTCAAACAAGTCGAGCGCAGCGCGGATGATGAAAACCTGATCTTGCAAAAAACCGGGCGCGTTCGGCGATTGCGCGTGGGCGAACGAGCCATCGCGCCGGATAAATCGCGTTTTAATCGCGTCAAAAATTCGCCGCGCCGCATCCAAATACCGCTTCTCGTCGGTGTCTCGAAACGTAGCGCACAACCCCGAAACAGCCAGCGCGTTCCACCCCGAATAAACCGCGGTATCTCGCAATGCCCGCCCGGATGGATCGCGGAAACCCGCAAGCCCCGCGCCCAACAAAACATCGCCCGATACCGCGAATTGTCGCAGCATGGCATCGGCCAGATTGCGCGACAAATTGACCCGTGCATACGCCATCAGCAGTTGGGCATTGACCGCCATGTGTTTTTCCGCATCGATCACGGGCCCGCGAGGTGTCAACACGCCCTGCACGTAAGTGCCATCGGCGGCGCGCCGGGCGCTGTGGGCAAACTGGATCAACGGCGAATCGACCCCCGCTTCTGCAAGCGCGAGCAGGCCCTCGGGGCCGGGGTCAACCCCGCGTTTGACCACGGCGTTCAAACTGTCGCGCACGCGGTGCAACAGTGCCGTGCCGTGCGCGATGCGGGGTCTCGGATGCTTCTTTTGATGAAGTGCTGCGCGCCGGTTCAACTCTGTCCGTTGCGCTTCGAGCGCGGTCAGCCTATCGGGGTTTTCGTACAAAATTTGCACCCGCCGCAAGAGTTCTGTCAAATCGTCGGGATCGAGATAGGTGCTACCCGTGATCCGCTGCCCGTCAGGCGTTAAAAAAGAGACCGAGGGAACGCCGCCCATGCCAAAACGCTCAAACAAATCCGGGCGTTGATCCGCGTCGATCCATATCGGCAAGGCGTGGCGCGCTATCGCGCGGGTGATCGCTTCATTTTCAAAACATCGCGCCGCCATGTCTCGGCACCAAACCGACCGTTGCGTGTAGAAAAACAACAGCATCGGGCGACCGAGCACGCGGGCAGAATCTCTTTGTTGCCAGTTTCGCCAGGTTATTTGACCGCTGTCGAGGGCGGTGACAGGCGGGGTTCCCGTCTCATCGGACGCTCCGCCGCACCCGACGGAGAACATCCCCAGCGCGAGGATGATCCACGCATTTTGTTGCAAACCGACTCTCATCTGATCGATGGTACGCGACATCGCAATTGATTTTTTGTTGAGAAAAAGCGGAACTAGCCGTTGGGGAAAACGTATAAACCAAACAAAAAAGGCTTGACACATGCGCGGGATTTGCTGAACTTTCCCAAGTGCAGAGAATTTAGACCTGCACATTTTTAAGCGAAATGGCTTCGTCGATCAACATAATGGGAATGGCATCTCGAATCGGATACAAATACAGGCCATCTTCGCGCACCAAGCCCCCGTCTATCGGATGTTCAACTTTTTGCCCGCCTCGGTTTTCGATCTCGCCTTGTTTTATCGCGCGGTTGATGGCATCAATCAGCGGTTGATCGCCCAATTTTACGGGCGTTTTGTTCTCGGGGCAGGCCAAAACATCGAGTAAATTTTGATCGATCACGGTTTTCTCCTTTCTCGCCTATTAAAAATGTGCGGTCAGAAAATAGGCAACGCACGAGTCTCAAACAAGCGATTTTTTGCTTTCGACATCAAACAGGGAATTTGTCTATCGCATCACCGCTAAAGCATTGGTTTTTTGTCGTTCATCATTATTTGTCACCCCCAGTCGGCACTTGTCCACTGGCCGAGATTGCCTGCTTTAGCGCGCGATGTTTGGAATGCCCCACCCGGTTGGCGGCGCATCCCACGCGCTCATTCCGGGTTTTTTCATATCTTGCAGGGTTCCCGGCCAACTTTCTCAAGGAGAGAATCATGACCTACCGTCTCATCGCCCTGTTCGCCATTGGCATCGGCCTTTTCAGCACGCACGTTCACGCGACGCCGGAATCTCAGGCCACGGCCAACTTTTTGTTGTTTGCCCCATCTGCCCGCGCATCGGGCATGGGCAATGCTTATATCGCCATTGCCGATGATGCCAATGCCACGTATTACAACCCGGCCGCGCTGGCCTCGCAAAAAATTCGCAACCTGAGCACCACCTTGTACAAACCCGTTCCCGGACTGGCCAGCGACATCTTTTCGTCATTCGGAGCTTACACCCACCCGTTTAGTGGCATTGGCAATCTGGGATACAGCCTCATTTACAGTTCGTTGGGCGAACAACAACGCACGGATGAGGAAGGCAATGATCTCGGCACGTTTAAGAGCTATGGCATGGCACTAGGCGTGTCCTACGGCACGCATCTCTTCAAAAATCTCGCGCTGGGCATTACGGTGAAGTTCGTCCACGAACACCTCTCCGAAACGGGCGCGGGAATCGAGCAGGGCAAAGGCACGGCGACCACGTTTGCCGGGGACTTGGGCCTGATGTGGGCCGCCACGCGCCGCCTGACCCTGGCCAGCGTCCTGCGAAATGTGGGCCCCAACATGACCTTTATCGACGCGGACCAAGCCGATCCCCTGCCGCAAAATTTCGTTTTGGGCATCGCGTACCAAGTGCTCAAAACCGACGCGTATCACCTGATTCTCACCGCCGACGTGTACAAGCCCCTGGCGCACGATGGATTTTTTTCCTTTATCTCGGGCTGGAACGACGATCCCTATGGCTGGAAGCCCAAAGAGGGCGGCGGCAACGGGTTCACGGAATTTGACGATATAGATTACCACGCCGGCGCGGAATGGATGTACTGGCTTTCTGAAGATTCGGCGTTTGCCCTGCGCAGCGGCTATTCTTACGACAAGGATGGCAACCGCAAATTGCTCACTTTTGGCCTGGGCCTAAAATACAACTGGGCAAATTTCGACATTTCGTATTTTTTGAAAAATGAAGACACGCCCGCTAGCAACACGTTCCGCTTCACGGGTGGATTCACATTTTAACACGAATTGGGCACATGAAAATGGCGCGGTGCATCACTGCGATTTGCAAGCCACAAGGCATTTGGGGGGGCGTTTGCGCGATCCTCCCGTGCCTTGTGGCTCTTTCTTTTGGTTCGGCCCCGTGCGCGGCGCAGGCCGATACTTGGCGCGTTTTGGCCGTGCGCGTGTCTTTTCCGCCCGAAGAGCCGGACAACGAGACCACCAGCGGGAATGGCGCGTTCGATCTCTCGGCGCGAGCGGCTGACCGCGCCTATCCCTTTGACGCGCCCCCCCACAATCGCGCCTATTTTGAAGCCCACCTGCGCGCACTCGCCAATTATTATCGAACCGTATCCAACGGGCAGTTGATCATCGAATGCGATGTGTACCCGCAAGACCCAAACGGCAGTTATGTGCTCGACGCGCCGTTGATCGACTACGGCAATGGGCGCACCCGGCGGGAAATCGACGAGCGCGTCACCCGGCTCTTTCGGGATGGCATCCGCGCCGCCGATGCCGCCGATGCTATCGATTTCTCGCAATATCGGGCTTTTGCGGTGTTTCACGCGGGCCTAGGCGGCGAGGCGAGTCAACGGCTCAACGACATCCCCTCGGCATTCATTTTGGAACGCGATCTCGTCGAACTGGTCGATGGCGCGATTGCCGTCAACAATGGCGCGGTTTACGTGCGCTCTGGCATGCTATTGCCCGAAGCCATCAGCGAGAACGGCCGGGGCGGCCTCAATGGCACGCTCGCGCGGTTTTTCGCGTCGCAACTCGGCTTGCCCGGGCTTTCGGATTTTGAAAACGACCTGCCCGCCCTCGGCGACTGGTGCTTGATGGACACCGGCGCGAACAACCAAATTGACGCCGCGCGCTTGGGCGTTCGCCCCCAAACCGGCGACGCCACGCATCTCATCGGCTTTTTGCCCAGCCGCATGATGGCGTGGTCGCGCATGCAACTCGGCTGGATCAAACCGCTCGTCATCACCCAAAACGACACCGTGGAAATCGCCGCAAACGGCAGCGCGTCCGAGTTGCCCCAAGCCGTGCGCGTGCCCATCAGCGCGACCGAATACTTCCTCATCGAAAACCGGCTCTCGCGCCTCGAGGTGGAAAACCGCGTCCCGCAAATCCAATTTTCCACGCCTCACGGGGTCTGGCTCTTTGCAGATGATTACGATGCGTTCATCCCCGGCTCCGGCATTCTCATCTACCACATCGACGACGCGGTGATTCGGGCTAGCGACTCGGAAAATCCCATCAACAGCCATCCGGAGTACAAAATCGCGGACGCCCAATACCGCCGCGGCATTGCCCTCGAAGAAGCCGACGGCTTGCAGGACATCGGCAATGTATCGGCCCGCCGCATCGTCCAAAGCGGCATCATTTCCCTCGGCAACATCGAAGGCGCGCCCGAAGATGCTTTTTACGTGGGCAACAACGCGGTGTTTGGCCCGAACACCGCGCCGAATACGCGCAGCAATTTGGGCTATGAAACCGGCATCACTATCGAAGTGCTCAGCCCCCCCGGCGAAGTGATGCGCGTCGCCATTCGCTTTGCCAATCGCGCGGACAACTGGCCCATAGCGGGATTGAATCCCACGCGGCGCGCGCCTCGCGCCATCGACCTCGACGGCGATGGGACAAAAGAAATCCTCGGCTGTTCGGAATCGTCTATCGCTTGGCGCGTCAGCGGCGCGGCGTTTGAAATGGCGGAGTCATGCGACAGCAGTTCCTCTACCCCGGCCACGGGCGATCCATCCGAGTTCATCTTCTCGAGCGCGAGGGCGAGAACGCATTGGCAACCCGGCGGCGCGATTCGCGATTCGGTCGCCGTCCCCGCATTGTTCTCCGCGCCGCCGGTGATTGCACATTTTCCCGAAGCCCGTGTCGATATTTGGGGGCAACGCGATGGGAAAATCGAATGGGGCCATTTCTCGTCCCAAGCCGTGGGCAGCGTCGTTTTGCGCGACGCAGTGCAATCCCTGGCCGTGGGCAATGTCGATGGCGACGCGGACAATGAACTCATCGCTGTGACCGGCAACGGCGAAGTGCATCTCATCCACGCATCCGGGCAATCCGATCTCCTCGCCGCATTCGCGCATCCCGTAATCGGCAACGCGGCATTGGGCGATCTGGATCGGGATGGTGACGACGACATCGCCATCGTCACCGCAGACGGCGTTCTCTCCATTCTCGACGCAGACGGCCTAATTTTTGCGAGCGATCCCATCTCCGGCGGCGCGCATTCTCCCCCAGTGCTTGCGGACCTCGACGCAGATGGTTTTGCCGAAGTGCTGTTTGGCGGCGATGGCGAGGTGTGGGCGTATCGGTTCAACGCGGTGTTGCAAACCGGCGGCGCGCTGGCTTTGCCCCTCAAAGACGCAGCCGGCCCCATCCGAGCCCCGGCCGTTCTTGCGGACATTGACGACGACTCGTCACCCGATATTTTTGTGGGCACAGCCGGCGGCCTCCTCTACGGCCTGACCGCGCGCGGGCAACATTTGCCGGGCTTTCCCCTGTCGCTGTCCGGCCCCATTCTCGCCTCGCCTTTGATCGACGACTTGGACGCAGACGGCACGCTAGAACTCGTGGTCTTTACCGCAGATGGCGGCGCGCAGCTCTTCCACTTGGAGGCGATTGACCCGGCTTACACGGGCAACACCGTTATTTGGGGACAACTCGGCGGTGGGCCGGGCAACGCGGGCCGATTGCTTCAACAGGCGGGCGAGGTCGCGCCGCCGACAGACCCCGCGCTTTTGCCCCCTGACCGCGCGTATCTCTACCCCAACCCCGTGCGCTACGGCGACCGCGCGCGCATCCGATTTTTCCTGTCGCAACCGGCCGAGGTCAGGGTGGCGATTTACAATCCTCTGGGCGAAAAGGTCGGCGATCTCGCGCACGCCAACCCCATACCCAATACCGACAATGAAATCGCGTGGGATGTGACCGATTACGCCAGTGGCCTCTATCTGTGTCGCCTGCAAGCCAGCGATGGCACGCGCACAGAAGTGCGGTTTATCAAGGCGGCGGTGATTAAATAGTGAGACGTAAGACGTAAGACGTAAGAGGCAAAAGGCAAAAGGCAAAAGGCAAAAGGCAAGAGGCAAGAGGCAAGAGGCAAGAGGTGAGCGGTGTTTGTAGGGGCGAATGCCTCTGTGCCCGCTTCCGCGCCACCGCCCAAGTGCGTGCCCATCCTCGCTTCTGCGCCGCCGCCCAAGTGCGTGTCCCGCTCATCCACCCATCCGCCCGTGCGTGCCCATCCCTGGCCCGCCCATCCGCCCAAGTGCGATCCCCTCCGCTACCCTGCCCCGCCGTGTGCGTGCCCTTCCTCTCCACCTCCACACCGTCCTGTGCGTTATCCCAGCCTATATTCCCCGGCCTCTCACCTTTCACCTCTCCCGTCTTACCTCTTACCTCTCCCCTCTTGCCTCTCCCCTCTCCCCTCTCCCCTCTTGCCTCTCCCCTCTCCCCTCTCCCCTCTTGTATCTTGGAAGTAAGGGTTAATTAGGAGTTGCGCCCTCGTATCGAGATAAGCCATCTTGATGCCCGGCTCGGGGAAGGCCGGCCCCTCTTGAAGGCGATGACCTTGTAGGTAAGATAGGCCCCCCGACCGCCGGGTCTATGCCGAAGAGTATCTAAGCCCCTTGAGGCTGCATATACAAGACCGGTAGACTTGGCGTCAATGGTCGGGACGCGACCCCGAGCGCGCACCAGATCCCTTACAACCCCCTCATCACAGGAGGCCCCCATGTCGAAATCTCACCCCGCTTTTGCCGGCATTGATGTCAGTGCCCGCACGTTGTCCGTTGCCCTGTCCAGACCCGGACAAGCTGTCATGCAAGCGACCTTTGCCAATGATCCCCAAGCGCATAAGCGGTTGCTGAAGTGGCTCACGAAGGGCGGGCACATGGTCTCTGTGTGCCTCGAAGCGACCGGGCTTTACAGTTTGGGGGTGGCCTTGGCCTTGCATCGGCATCGCCACACAAAGGTCATGGTCGTCAATCCCAAAGCGATGAGCAAGTACGCCCAAGCCTGCATGCAACGGGCGAAGACGGATGCGAAGGATGCGTTGTTGATCCTCGACTATGCCGAGCGCATGCCTTTTGTGCCTTGGCAAGCGCCGAGCGAGCAACGGCTTCAACTGCAAGCCCTCACCAGACGCATTGACCAACTCAAGCAGGAGATCATCCGCGAACAGAGCCGCAACCACGCGCAGAGCTACCACATCCGCAGCACACGTCTCATCGCACGCGATATTCAGGTGAATATTCGACACTTCAAACGCCGGATTGCATACTTGGAAAGCCAAGCCCTCGATCTCGTTTTGCACGATGAGCCCCTCAAGCGTGCCTACCAACGCCTCTGCTCGACGCCTGGCATCGCGCAAACGAGTGCCTTGCGGCTCTTGGCCGAGTTGACCCTTTTGCCAGAGGAGATGCAACCGCCCCAGTGGGTCGCACATGCAGGCCTGGATCCCAAACCCAAACAATCCGGAACCGCCAATCCACAAAGACGCATCTCGAAAACCGGGAATAAGTACCTCCGCCATGCCCTCTATATGCCTGCCTGGGTGGCCATCAGACACGAAGGCCATGTCAAAGCCTTCTATGACCAACTCATCGCCCGCGGCAAGAAACCTTTGCAGGCTATCGTTGCGGTGATGCGAAAGTTGCTCCATTCGATCTGGGGCATGTTGCGCCATGACCAAGATTTTGAGGGCGAAAAATTCTATCGAATCACCCCGAAAACCCCTTGACCTTTTAAGAGAGTATCTTACCTCTCCCCTCTCTTTTGTATCACTTTTGCAATCTCATTCGCAAAGCGGAGTTGGCTGTCGTCTTCGGGTGCGTAGCCCACGATGCGTCTTGCGTTGGCGATGTTCCAGAATCGGTGTGTGTTTCCGCTGATGCCGAAAAAAATTTGAAATGGGATGCCGTTTTCGTCTTCGATGTTCTCGGTTTCGAGGCTTTTGATGACGAGTTGCGAGAGGTCGCGCGCGCTCAAGTACGCGCCGAGTTCGCGGTGCATGCGTTTCAGGTCGTCTGCGGATTGCCCTTCCATGACGGTGTCGCGGGGCGCGCCGATGCGGATGTGGACGCTTTCCAGCCGCTTGCCATCGGTGGCGTTGCCGGTTGCAAACACGAAGGCGAGGTGTTCGTAGGAGGATTTGGCCCAGCCGTAAAAATTGTCGGACAGGGGTAGCATGTCGGTGGTGGCAAAGTCCAATTGGTCGGACCAGATCAGCCGCTCGTAAAAGTCGCAGGCGTGGTTGGAACTCATCACCACGATGCGGTTGACGCCTTCTTCAATGCAGGTTTGGTACACGTTGTAGCACATCCGAATATTGTCGGATTCTTTCCAGTAGTCCGTGTGTTGCCAGGCCACCGTGCCCTTGAACCCGCAGTGGACGACGGCGTCTGCCCCTTGAAAATGGGCGCGGTACGCATCCCGATCCGGATTTTCCAAGTCCGCGATTTGCACGCCTTCGACTGCGTCACCATCGCGGGTGGTGGTTTTGACGTCCAGCAAGGTCAGGTCGTATTGTGCGCGCAATGCGGGTAGCATCAACCCCGCCACATAGCCCGCTGCACCGATGACGACGATCTTCTTTTGTGACATGGCGTTTCTCCTGTGTTCATGACGCTCGATAGACGACCTGCCCGCGCACGACAGTTGCCACGATGTCCAAGTTTGCCTGATCTGCTCGCCAGCGGAACAAGGACAGGCTCGCCTCTTTGCCGACTGCGATGGACCCCACGCGGTCGTCGATGCCCAACAAGCGCGCCGGGTTTATCGAGGTCATGGCGATGGCGTCGGTCAATGATGCGTCTGTGTGGCGCACGGCATTGGGAATCCCGCTGTCCAGCAACAGGCCCGCGCCGGCCAGATAGGGCGTGCCCGCCAGTGAGATTTTGCCATTGGCGTGCAACTCGCTTTTGCCCAACCCGCTTTCGGATCCGTAGATGCCGGGCGGCAGGCCCGCGATAGAGGCCACGTCGCTGACCAAGCAGATCCGGTCTTTGCCTTTGGCGCGGTAAAAACTTTTCAAGACGGCTGGGGGCAAGTGAAAGCCATCTGGGATGATGCCTGCCCACAGCGCGTCTGCGGCGAGTTGTTCCCAGATGTAATTGGGATGCCGGGGCAGTTCCGCGTGCGCGCCATTGCCCAAGTGGGTGGACATTTTCGCGCCCGCGGCGACCGCGTCTCGAATGCGCTCGGGACGCGCGCCAGAGTGACCGATAGAGACGATGACGCCGGTTGCGGCCACTTTTTCGATGAATGCCAGCGCGCCTTCGCGCTCGGGTGCAAGGGTGAAGATGGCGATGCGCCCGCCCGCGGCGTCTTGGTACCGCTGAAATTCATCCCAATCCGGATCGCGCACATGGTTTAAGGGATGCGCGCCGCGAGGCCCATCTTCCGATGCGATGTACGGCCCTTCGACGTGAAACCCGGCAAAAGACGCCCGCGCTGCGTTCGATTCCTCGCACGCTCGCGCCAAGCGTTTCAGGCCGCGGATCGCATCTTGGGCAGACGAGGTGGTGACCGTGGGGCACCACAATCCCGTGCCGGTTTTGTGCATCCACGCGGTTGTCTCCACGATTTTCTCTACGGTCAAATTTTTGGCTTTGTAGTTGATCCCGCCGATGCCGTTGACCTGCACGTCAAAAATCGCAGGCGCGATCCACACGTCGTCTCCGCCTATCGCATCTGCGGAACCGCCGCGGCGAATGCCCGCGATGTGCGCGCCCTCTGTCTGCACTGTGACGACCTCTGACGCACCGACCAACTTGCCTTTGAAATTCATGGTTGTTCTCCTTCTGTAAAGGATTTGTCTGTAAAGGCGTCATATAATACGCATTGACCTTGTCTTCAGCAAACGGATTTCTTTTTTACTCACCATAGTTTGATCGGCTTTGGACCACGCAAAAGGCCGCGAGGAATGAAACCCTCGCGACCTGTGCTCATCATCCGACAAATCGCAATCGCCAAACACGCGACCTCCCTGCCTCCCTTAAATTTCGTAAGCGAGATTTAGTTGTTTAGCAGCATCCATAAGCCGTTTATCGCGTGTCCAAAGTTCGGTCGCTTTAGTCAATGCTGTGGCGGTCAGCAGATGAAAATCAATATAGTTGATACCACGGCCCATGAGTTGGTTCCGTTCAATGAAGCGAAGCACTTGGTCATCGGGGGCAACCGATGCTTGGGGCAAATTTTTGAGCATCGTCAAAATCGCTCCGCGATTGCTCAGATTGCCGCAAGCCAGTTCTCCAACGACCATGGGGTGAGTCAATACCAGACCATTATTTAATAGGATAACCAAGTGATTTTCTTCGCTACTCAAATGATCAATCCAGACGGAGGTATCAACTAAAATCATGCGCGATCAGTCCGTTGGCGTGGTATGGATTGCAGTTGTGGCTCGCTCCCGCCGAGGCGTGCCAATTGGCGGGCACTTTCCCGTTGATGCTCAGCGACATATACTTCCGCCTCCCGATTGTATTCTTTTTCCAAGTTCCGGAGTGTAATAGCAAAACGGTGATAGCCCGCATTTTCAACTTCTTCGGCCTGTTGTCTGTATTTTTCGGCGAGCTCTCGCTCTGGTTTTCCCGTTGGGTCAACCACATGAACCCCGCGAGCATTGTAAATTCCGACCCGGAACCCATCCCTCATTTCCCCCGCATCCTCTGTGTTGAGCGCAGATGCTAGGGTTCGATGGATCCACAGCCCTTTTGGATCCGGTGGGGCATGAATGAGAACTTCACCTATACGCCTGAGAGCGACTTCGAGATGTCCAGATTCAACACACGCTTCTTTTGTTCGTTTGAACCACTTCTCGAATTGTTCCGGCAAAAATCGACCATCCGCTTGCGTACCTGGAGGAGTCTGCCAGTTACGGAGGAGTTCGTATGCGTTGTCGGCAATGACTTTATCTCGGTCATCGAGTTGTTGCGGAGATTCCGTTTCCCTTTTTGACCGATAGACGAGGCGTATCACTTCACAAAAAAACTCGGGATCAGAAGCCAGCCTATTTTTCAATGTCTTCGGCGATGCGTCAGGGTGATAATATTTGTCGAGCAAGCGCAGATATGCCCATTCGATTTGAAAAAGCGCGTCGGGATCGGTTTTGGGATCGTCCTGTAAAGCCTTTACGATTGCAATGATGCTATGCGTCTCTACTTCATGGGAAGGTTCATAAGAAGAAATGGCGGCCCTAAGAGCCTTTACGCATAGAGCGTTGTCCAATGGCTGTTTGCCGAGGTCCATTTGGCACATCAGACATTTGATAGCCGCATGGGGTCTGCCATGCGCGATCAGTTTGTCTATGGCAAAGCGGAGATCCTCATCGGTACTATATGGGTTTGCGCTGGTTTTGCTCCAGTACTCCTCTTCGGACTTGCCGAGCCATTTTGTAGCACGGTGCCACGCTTCTCTCGTGAAGGGCAAAGCGGCTAAGAATCGACCTATTTGCGAAGCTGACCAGTTCGAGATATCAAAGCCATCGACCCATTTCCATCCAGCGATGTTTTGGCGGCTTCTGACATAGTTATTTGCAAACAGCGCGAGTTTGTCATTCTCGGTTTCCAACAATGCGGGCAGAAGGCGTCTGTCGTTTTCCACTTGGGCAATCGCACCCAAAGAACGACCAACATCCCACGGGGCCTCGACAACTTCGGCGAATCGAAGGACCAACTCCACCCCACCGCAAGCCAAAATCTCTTTTATAGCTTGCTGACGGTCTCTATCGAGCTGCTTTGTCCAATCTTCACTTTTTGTAGAGTGATCCCAAATACTGCGGCTGAATAATCTGCGATAGAGATTCAAAGGATTCTTAGGAGCCAACTCGTTCGCAACGGCCTCAATGGGCGCGAGCGACCCATCGTTCCGAGTCCCTTTTTCGCCCGATAAACGTCGGTGTCGGGATATGAATTTTACGAGTTTGTCCCAAAGGTGTAACCGTTTTTCTTCTGAAAGTGCTGTAATGGAATCAGACGCTAAAGTCTCGAGCAACGCGTGAAATGAAGGTTTGGGAAAACCGGCTAAATGGTCAATCAGTTCGCCGAGTTTATCCGGATCACAACCTGCGATTGAAACCGCGCGTTCGGCGCAGAACGCTACTTGATCTCGATAATCCTGCCTGGTAACTTTTTCTTTCCAATCAACGGGTATGGTATTGCGCCAGGCCGGTTTGCGAGTCCCAGTGGTTATCTGGTTCTGGCCGGGCAACAGGCTGACGATCAAGTTCCAAGCAATTTCTGGCAATTCATCGCAGAGCGTTTGAATGGCGACTTTGCGTTTTTCAACTGGCGCGATCGTTTGTGGAAGCCAGGGCAATAAGATCATCGACAGCGAATCGGCGGGACGGTTTGCCCAAGGGCCGCCCGGGTCGCGGCTGGCGAGTTTGCCGAGAATCACACATACGCGGACGAGGTACTCGGCATCCCAAGCGAGTGTTTCCAATGCCCACAGCAAGTCCGACATATAACTGCTGCCAGTGATCGGAGCACCCTCTTGGGCGAAAAGCGCATCAAATGGGCAAAGGGATCGTTGCAAGGCATTTTCCACGGCATCCAAAAATTTATCCGGGGCTGCTTCTGCGAGTGTCGAGAGAAGACCCCTAAGGCTTCCCCACAACACCCAATCCGCATTCTCGAGTATTTCTCGCACGACAAAATCAGCCGTATCTTTTGGCTTCCAACCTTGAGGTGAAAAATTGATCAAAGCATCGGGGGCAGTGCCGAGCAGTGCCAGCGTTTCGGTCAGTCCTGTCCGAAGTGTAGATGAGTACTTCAATGTCTTTCCAGAGATACGGGCGGTATAGCGTTCATCGGGAGGTAAGTCAAACTGGGGATCGCACTCGGACAAGACAGCGATAGCGCATTGTTTTAGGGCGTTCAGGCTCTCGTCAAAAACTCGTTTGCCCAACGCCTGCCACAGTTCTTTTCGATCATCGACATACCATTTTCCATTTACATATCTCACAGGGCTTATCGCTTGGCTTAACATCTCCCTCATTTTGAGAATCCACTTTGCGTAATCCTCATCATTGATCAGTTGACTCACGATCTCTACATCCGCTTCGTTTAGCTCATTCCATGACCCAAGCAAGTTGGCAATAGCCAAGTCTGGGGCGTACTCGTGGCGATTCCAGTCTTGATGCCCGCCAGAAGAATTTGACCGAATTTTTTCCAATTCCATCAGGCTAAGACCGCCTAGGGACTCGCCATTGCGTCCGTACCAATGTTCTTTCCACGCCGTTGGTATGCCTTGTAATGCGGCCGGAATCTCGAACATCACGACGCGACCGTTCGGGTGCTCAACGACGTGAATATCGACAAATGTGAGGCCACCAGTCGTATGATTGGCGATTTCATGTTTCAAGCTGTTAAGATCCGCTCGGTCTTTGCGGAACTGGCTGCCGCAAACCGAACGATCATCGCTTACGCCGAATACCAACCAACCGCACGCTTGCCCGTTGAGGTTGGCTTCATTGGACAGCGCGGAGAAATACTGGCCTAACTTATTGAAGTCATACCCCTTTTTCGCTTTCTTGAACTCGAGCCATTCGTTCTCTGGAAGTCCGCACAGACGGTCGAGCAACTGACGAAGTTTAGATTGGTTCATGCTGAAATTTTCCTATCTCGATACGGGTAAGCCTTCTATTTTTAATCCGTTCAAAAAATATCGTTTCACGTCTCATGCGTCAATAGTAGATTTTCAATCTTAAAGATCGAACTTGTTTTTTTGCGTCACGACATCACTTAATCACATAGCCTTTCGTCGCGATCAATGCCCTCACACGCGAAACACTTTCATCACCTCATCGCCCAAGTGGTTGATCGCCTTGACCGCGATGCGTCCGGAGGTGGGTTTGGCGAATGGCCGCGACGTGTCGCTGTGCAGGGTTGAGCCTGGCAACCTTCAAGCGGATGCGTAGCGTTAAACCTCAATCTCATTTGCCCGGGCGCGCATTTGCGAGGCGTCATACCAAGCCTGCATTCGCAACAACATATCCATGCTGATGTCAAATACCTTTTCGATGCGTAGGGCCATTTCCGGCGATAGCGCGGCATGGCCGTTTAGCACCTCTGAAAGCGTCGCTTGACGAACTCCCAAAATCTCGGCTATCCGCGTCACGCTTAGCCCCAACTCCTCGATGATCTCTGTGCGAATGAAGTCGCCCGGATGCGAAGGGGTCATGGTTACTGCAATGCCATGAGTTGTCATCAGTGGTAATCCTCCAAGTTTAAGCGGTCAATACACCCTTCATCTTCTTCAAACGCGATTCGCCAATTGCCAGATATCGAAATGCTCCAGGCATTTTGACGGTTACCCGAGAGACGGTGGCCCGCAACATGCTCAAGTAACGGGTAGGACAGCGGCAGGGATGTTCGGAAGGCCGCGAGGAATGAAACCCTCGCGGCCTTTTTGGTAGCAGGACGGTGTCCTATTTCAGATAAAATTCTGGAAAGATGCAAATGGCATGACAAATCGGTTCTGCGCCAATGTGTTTTTGATTGCGTCTGCTTGTGATACAGTGAGAATACCCTCGCGTATGGCCTTGAGCAAAATACCCGGTGTATTCAGCAGATAACCCGCTCCTAAATGATGCCGAACAGTTCTGGAAATCAGTTTCTTTTTTTTCTCATCGCAGACCATGATCCATTTTCGACAAATCGCAATCGCCAAACACGCGGCTTCTCCATCTCCCATTTGTCGTCTGTACTGTGCATAAGAACGCAATTCATTTTGATCCGTTATCACTGTCTCTCTAAGCCATCCATTTTTTAGGGCATGATCTAAAACGAGCCGTTGTGCTGGATATGTGATTTCCCGATACACTTCCTCGGACAGATAGAAAGCATACATTCGCAGTTGTTGGAGAATATCCACGCGGCCAAGTTTGATAAAGTTGATCAGGATATTTGCGTCTGTGATCGCGCATGACTGGCTCTCTGTTTTTTGTTGCACGAGATCACTCCGGGAGATAGACCTCTGCTTCGAGATTGTTCTCCAGTCCCATGTAGCAAAGTATTTGGTCTATGACCTTGGAATCAAACGCCACTTGATCGGCGAGCGCGATCAATTTGTCGTACGTGATTTTGTCGCGGCGATAGGCTTCGATAGCCATACCCGTGAAGTTGAGGGCGAAACTGCTGGGGTATTCTCGCCTTCCTTCTATTTTGAGATTTTGTACAATTTCCCTTGCTTCGTCTTTTCGTCGGTAGAGGTGATCAAATGATCCTTCGGATAGAAATTTTGTGTTTCTCAATCTGTACAAGGCGGCTTCATAGCTGGTTCCAAAGGACATACACAGCTTGACGACATCGTAAAGCGTGATGATTTGGGTGGATGCCAAGCGGCGATGATGCCCGACAAGCGGATCGTGCTGCTCGGTATAAGCCAACAACTTTTCGCGACTGGCCTCGCCCTTGCCGATGGTTTTGAGAAATTGACTCACGCCTTCTTCGGGCATGAGAAACGCTGCGGCAAACGCATTCGCACGCACTTCAAACAAATCGCGATCATTTGAGATTTTGCTGATGGCACTGACCTTATCCCGGTCGAGCAATATGTGACTGTATTCATGGGCAATGGTAAATGCGACGCGAGCCTTGGCTTTGTCGAACTGTGCCTGGTTGATGAAGATGCACAATTGCCCCTCGGCATCGGTCATAAAAATACCCGATATCTGATCGTCCAAATCAATTTCAATGACGGGTATGCCCTGGGATTCCACCAACTCGGCCATGTCGCGGATGGGATCTATCCCCAATGCCAGACGACTGCGTTCCGCCTCGGCGGCCCGTTCGCCCATTTGAATGGCTTCCCAAACATTTCTCGGTTCGGCACAAGCATATCTAGGCGGCAGGTTCTGTTCTGTATCCAGATCCAAGAGGGCTTTCAGATTGGTATATTCTCGGAACAGTTCGGTGGCGTTTCGCAGGGGGGTGGGGTTTTGCATGAGATCGGGATGTGCGCGAAACAGGACGGTCAGCGCGTTTTCTTTTTCATTCGGGGAGGGCTTTTCTTCTAAGAAACTGGCGATATCCCGGCCGTAAAGGCGCGCCAAGCGCGTCAATTCAAGCGAACTGACCATGCGGTGCCCCGACTCAATTTGGGAGATGGCAACCCGGGTGAGCGCAACATGCTCGGCGACCTGCTGTTGAGTCAACCCGGTTGCCTCTCGCGCCCGTTTCAACCGCTGTCCCAATTCACGCTGCGTCAGCATTGTATTATCTCGTGAAAGAGGGTAATCATGGAAACATCAGCCCTTGATCCTCTATTATACGGCTATCAAGATGTATAATACAAGCCTAATCTATTGGGTATCTGCAAGGTTGAACTCGGGTCGGAAATCCAGCAAACGATCCTCTTTGCTGGATGATAGGATTCTATCCAAAGTTATAGAGTGGTAGCAGGGATGGGATTTTTCAATATCTTCAGATGGGGATAATTGGCTGGTAAGGAGTAGCGGGCTCTGCTAAAAATGCAGACGCCACGGTTTCGCCGATCTCGTCGAGAGTCGCTATGGCAACCGAGGGCAACTCTTCCACAGCGCGACTCCAATCGTCTAGTTGTATTTGCTTGCCACAAATGGGCGCGTTGACTTTCATAATTCTGTTAGCACCAATTAGCAACCCGGCTTGACCAAGAGCGTTGAGAGACTGGAGACGCATCGCTGCAAAGATGATGTCGTACCAAGATAATTTGCCGCCCAACAACATTTTCAACTTGCCAACAGGATATTCGTCATCTCCACAGCCCAAACTTAGAATGCGGATGCGTTCTCGCGGTACGGAAAAGCAGGATAACGCATCGACCAATGCAATCATAATGGGATTGTTTGCCCAAACTCCACCATCAACGAATTTGTATCCACCATCCTCAAGTGGACGGAAGAATGTCGGCGCTGCAGATGTAGCCGCGGCCACCTTTGTCATGTACTCCTTAGCATCATTGCGGAAGTCTGGATGATGTGGCGTCTTAAAAATATATACTTCTCCATACTGACCATCAAAAGAGGGTATGCACAACCTGGTCTGTGCTTCGCCAAATTTTCGGTCGCCAAAGGTATCATTGAGGACGCGCATAAGGGCATCGCGATCATAGCGAAATTTAAAATATTGGCAAAAGTTTTTCAGGCGTCGTTCTGCTACTCCAAAAAGGCCGTTACGAATAGGAGGGAAAATTTCGCATCCGCGCTCAATATAAAGGTCTCGCAGTTCAGCGGCTGGAAGCCTAGCAGCGAGTCCAAGGGCAATAATACCTCCGGTTGAGGTTCCAGCAATAAGATCAAAGTATTGGGCCACAGAAGTTTCGTTGAGATAGCGTTCCTCCAACCCTGCCAAGAATGCGGCCGGAAATATTCCACGGATGCCACCACCATTGATAGAGAGGATACGAAACTCCCGATCTTGTGGCCAAGGTAGTGGAACACGACGCTGAGTGAGCGCACCGGATGATCGTTTCGGAGGATTCTCTTTGCTAGTGGACATTGTACCCCTACTTAACCTATAATCAGTGACGACCACCTCCGGTCCATTTTCCAGTGGCAAGCCAACCCTCGTAGCACGCCAGCCAATCAATCGTCCAAGGGATAATA
Organism: Candidatus Latescibacterota bacterium; assembly: GCA_965204745.1. Taxonomy (GTDB): domain Bacteria; phylum Latescibacterota; class UBA2968; order UBA2968; family UBA2968; genus VXRD01. Next base: position 3,331,277 of record OZ242010.1, on the reverse strand, counting down.
GTCTGGGCTACCGATCGACCGGGGTGCCACTCTTGAGTATCGGGATCGTAGAGGCAAAGAAAGGGTAACTCGGGATGCTCTTGGTTTGGATAGTGATGTGGTATGGGTTCACTGGGATTTTCAACTCGCCTGCACAGCAGGGGATCAATTACCATCACGGCCGGAACTGTCAATAATTTGTCACGGCTACATCCCCGTTTGCGTGAGAGGAATATTTGAACTATGTATGTTTGATTAAAAGGCCGAAGTTGCCCCTCCCAGCATATAAACCAACGAATTTGATGAAGAACCCGAAAGTCAGGCCAGGATCGTTTCATGAGTTCAGCCTGTTTCCAAATCGTCAGTCCCATTATTTTTTCCTGTCGTTACCGTAAAAGGTGTGCTTTGGAGTAGTTCGAGTCCCTCTTGAGGATGTCGGATTGATGGCCCCCGCTGTGCTTGCTGGAAGGACTAAACAACCAGTACCAGAGCGGTGCCTACTTTGCCCTGTACGGATTTGATCGCCCATCCGTTCATTGAAGGCTTGGAAGGCTTCTGTCGTCGGTGCTTCACCGAACAACTCTATCATGATTTTCTGCATCTTGCCAAGATCACAACCAGAGACCAGTCGGTCAACTTTGGCAACAAGATTTTCAAGATCTCGGAGAAACACTGCTTGATCTTGCAACGTTTCCGGCCATCGATCAGTCAAAACATCTTGGTCACACACGGGATTTGAGACATGAATACGCTTGCCCGCATTATGGCAATTTTGGAATACAGACAGCATGTGCCGTACCTGAAGCAATAATTCTTCTGACAGCCGGTCCGTATGGTTCGCAACATCGGCGACGAGTTTCGCAATCAGAATTGATGGGGGCCTGCGCCCCTGTCGCGTATCGTATTGCACATTGCGCCAGCGCTTCAGGAGTTGAAGCACGATCACTGCCTTCGATTTTCGGAATGGCGGCTCGGGAGGGGGAACAGGTTCACTTTCCGCTTCTAGCATCACCTTTCGCTCGTATTCAGCCGCACGTTTCTCAAAGATACCGGCAAAATCTTGATCGGGTGGTGTGTTATCCTTGAACCACTCGGCAAAACCATAGGGATTGGCGATAAGTTTCTTACCCGGCTCTTGGGGTGCTTCTGGCCGGTCATGAAAAATCCAGCTTTCACGCTCTGGAGTGTATTGGTAGCGACGAATGAGCGGCGTAATGTCAATGTGCATCTTGTCGCTGTAACTGACAGTGACACAACGGGTCCTCCGCTTGGTCATTCGATAATACCGGGAACCAGGCTCGCCTCTGATTGCTTCAAACAGCAAATCCAGTGGCTCAGAAGGTGATACTGACTCAGGCAGATCAAGTTGTGCAACCACATCGAGGTCAAACTCATCCGTCTTGAGTTTAGACGCGATAGTTGCGCCGATAGCCATAGATCCCTGCGGATAAAACAGATCGACACGATCCTTGAGGGGGCTGTTGCCTCGCTCAATCAATTTGCTGATCTTCTGATACCGCTCAACAGCCATGTTGTAATGCGTCGGCCGGAGTTGGATGCGAATCGCGACATCTGCCAACAGAATATCCGTTGGTTCGGTCAAATGTGCTACTGGGGCATTTCTGTTCATGTGATACTCCTTATCATGAATGGTGGCGATTTCTGCGAGAGAATAGATTCCCACCTATGGAAAAGTGGCACAGAAATCAAGATATGAAAGAAAGGTACCAATTTCTATCTCTTGTGTCAAGATTTATTTTGATAGTTCACTATAAAAACATCCAAATATCAAAATCAAGTTCACACATCCAGCGATTTTACAACAATTTAGGGAGGCCAAATTTCTTTGACCTCCCTATCTCTATTGGCAAATTGGAGCGCGTTTGTCGAATTTATTGCGTCGCTGTAATCCCATTTTTTGAGTTAAAAAAGAAGGGTGCTCAATCATACACAAGCACCCTTTATCCTTCCCTCTCTTTCCGTGCGCTGACAATTGCTCGCGAACAGAAAGGTTTATATCTCTATGTTTCAAAATATAGCGTGCAATCGAGGATGCGCCAAGTGGTTTCTGAAAACATCACACATCTTGAGACACCAGGCGTCACGACATCACTTAATCACATAGCCTTTCGTCGCGATCAATGCCCTTATACCCGAAATACTTTCATCACTTCATCGCCCAAGTGGTTGATCACCTTGACCGCGATGCGTCCGGAGGTGGGTTTGGCGAACGGCCGCGACGTGTCGCTGTACAGGGTGGCCCAAGCGTCGGGGTCGATCTCGGCTTTGAGCGTGGTCTTGAGGGATCTGTACGGGTCCTTCACGCCGAGGAAGTAGGCGTGGCGCACGAAAAAACTCTCCTCGTTGTAGTCCGTGTCGATGAACCAACAGGCGATGCCGTCGGCGCCGTCGCTGCGAATCTCGCCGGTGTTGGGATGGAAGACATCCACGCCATTGACCTTGACTTGGATTTGACCGTCGTCTGCGTCGAGAATGTCGATATCCGGCTCCCCAAAAATCACGAACAAATTGCCCTTGCCCGTGTTCTTGAGATCGTCGGCCATGTGGAGATCCGCGTTCATGCGCGCTTTGAGCACCGGGACGCGCCCCAGTTTGTCGAACTCCGTGGATTGGGCGTCGTAGTTGAACGCGCAGGAGATGAGCACATCGAAATCGGCTTCGCCCGCCTCGCGCACGGCCCTCACCAAGTCGGGACGCGAGACCGTGCCGAACTCGGGGCCGATGAAAATACCAGCGCGTTTGTAGATGCCAGAATCCGAGTCGCCCTCGGCGTACGTGCCCTCGGCGCAAACCAAATCGCCCGGCCACGGCGCGAGAGACGAAAACGCGATCCGGTCGTCTTTGCGCGCCTGTTGCACGCCCGCGGTTTTGAGGTGCTCCATGATCATCTCGGCAAAATCCTGCGATTCACTGTCGCCGCGCATTGTTGCGCTGTCGATGAGGTCGTCGTTTTCATCGACGCCCAAAACGCGGTGCGGGGATAGGCTATCGACCGTGAACGGGCCGGCGACGCGCACCTTTTTCTTGTCCTCGTAGGGCTTGTCGTAGAGATACTCGTAGTCCGCCTTTGCCGCGATAGACGCGTCGATCTCTTTTTGCCGGGCGATGCGCTGTTCCCACCATTGGCCGTGCAATGCCTTGGCCTCGTCTGACCACGCCGCGTCGGCTTCGCGTGGGATTTCCCATTCCCGCCATGTCTCGTCGAGAGCCTCGTTGAGCGATTCCCGAAGCGGTTCGAGCGTTTTTTGATATTTGTCCCAAATGATGTCGATTTCCGCGTTGTTGGCGATGTCGCGCAAGGTGATGTGCGGCACGCGCTCATACACAAAGCCTTGGCGGACGTCGCCATGCGCGGGCATTTCCGATGGCGCGGTGCGGCTGATTTCCGCTTCCTTGCGCTGCCCCTCCGCGCTGTCCGCGAGCAAGTAGTAGGGATAACGCGCCCCCATGATGCGCGCACGCGCCAACGCGAGGGCAACTCGGCTGGTGTCGATGGTGATCCACCGCCTGCCCCACTGCTCGGCAACATACGCGGTTGTGCCAGCCCCGCAGGTGGGATCGAGGACGAGGTCGCCAGGGTCGGTGGTCATGAGGACGCAACGTTCAATGGGTCTTGGAGATGTTTGCACCACATAAGATTTGTTTTGCTCGGACATTTGATCAATCCATAGATTCCCGCCTTCGACGAATGGGAAATCGTCGTGAAAGTATTTATAGCGGATAGAATTACCTTGTAGGACTTACGCAAAAAAGAACAGGATCGAACCCCCATCCTCACTTTGGAGGTCTGTATGGCGAAACCAACGCGCTTGGATTACTGCCAGTATCTGCTTAGCAGTCCGCTCAATTATACCCTGACTCATTTCGCAGATCACAGCGACCGGTTCACGCATGATATGCTCAACCGCTATCTGGGTGGGGATCGCGTCTCGCCGCGTGTGATCTGGAAAAACGTCAAACCCCACCTCACGTCGACCGCAAAGGGCGTAATTCTCTTTGATGACACGGTCTTAGATAAGCGCTATGCCAAAAAGATGGCTCTCGTGCGTCGGCAATACAGTGGCAATGCGAAGGGGGTCATCTCGGGGATCGGTGTGGTGACGTGTGTGTATGTCAATCCGATTCAAGATCGGTTTTGGCTGATTGACTATCGCATTTACGATCCGCAAGGGGATGGAAAAACCAAGTTAGACCACGTCAAAGAGATGTTGTCACTCTTGGTCTATCACAAAAAACTGCCTTTTGAGCGAGTGGTGATGGATACTTGGTATGCCACCAAAGCGGTCATGCTTCACATTGAGCACTTGCAAAAGACCTATTACTGTCCTATCAAAAAGAATCGCCTCGTGGACGATTCGTCAGGTGAAAACCCCTATCAACGGGTCGATGCCTTAACTTGGACAAAACGCGAACAGGCCACAGGAAAACGCATGAAACTCAGAGGGTTCCCTAAAAACCACAAGGTGAACGTATTCCGGGTCGCGTCTGCGACGAGACGCACGGCGTATATCGTAACCAACGACTTGACTCAAACCGACCCGTCAGTGGCACAAGCGGTGTGCCACTTGCGTTGGAAGATTGAGCAAGTTCACCGGGAAGCAAAACAGGTAACGGGGCTTGAAAAGTGTCAATGCCGATTGGCACGCATTGTGCGAAACCACATCGCGTGTGCCTTTCTCGTTTGGGGACGACTGACCCAAGTCGCCTATCAGACTGGACAAACCATCTATCAAGTCAAACATGGCTTATGGGAGGATTATTTGAGACAACAACTCAAAACACCGGCGATACCAATGACCCTGGCGTAAGTCCTAACCTTGGTTAAATATACGGCTTGCATAGGTAAGGCGTAATAGTCCATCAAGTGAGCAGCGCCATCCGCGAGAGGTTGCCGGGGTATATTCTTTGCCACGGAACTCAAAGGGAATCCGGGAGGCGTCGCCGCCGCTTGTTGAAAACAGGCTACTACTTGAAAATATTTTAACGCTCCCGGCATTTTTACTCGCCCTGAAAACTTCGCCATCAATATCGACAAAACTGAAACGCGCCCTGTCAGCACTTTTCGGCACGTAAAATTGACGGAATTTTAGAGCATTAATATCTCTACAATACCAGATGATGTAATCGTTCAATGCAGACAGATTTTTGCTGGTAGAAGTGCTACGGGTTTTGAAAATAATCTCCCCGACAAAATTCTCATCCCCAAATATCTCGTCCATCAACGCCCTGACGCGATGGACATTTTCGTCTCCGATCTGAAAGAACAATGACCCGCTCTCGGTCAGCAAGTCGCGTGCTACGGTCAGGCGGTCGCGGAGGTAGGTCAGGTAGGAATGGATGCCGTCGCGCCACGTATCCCGATACGCCTTGATCTGCTCTGGCTCTCGCGTGATGTGCTCGCGCTTGCCATCTCGCACCTCGCGGCTGGGTGTTGCCGGTAGGAAATTGGAATTGAACTTGATGCCGTAGGGCGGGTCGATGTAAATGCACTGCACTTGACCGCGCAGGCCCTCGCGCTCGGCCAAGGATGCCATCACTTGCAGGCTGTCGCCGAGGATCATGCGGTTTGACCAGTTGGCGTCGTGCTGATAGAACTCGGTCGCCGCGCTTGGGTCGGGCAGGCCGTTGAAATCGGCGAACAAGTCGGGCTGGAACCCCTGTGCTGTGGTGGCTGTCTCCGCGCATTGGCGCATCAGGTCGTCGATCACGACCTTGGGATGCACCTTCTCTTGGATGAAGATCGGCGGGGCTTGAACGACCAAATCGGACCAATCCTGCTCGTCCTTGCCGCGCCAGACGAGTTGCGGATCGAGGTCGCGGTTGCGCCGCTGATAGGCGACTCGAATCGGGGTTTGCTCCTCTTCCCGCATCACGGGTTGATACTCGGCGGTGGGAATATTCTTGCGCGTCGCATCGCCGTGCGTGAGGGTTTCGACGGATTTGGGCGTTCTCGCTCGTTTCGCCATGGGCGCGATCCTTTCTCGACTTGTACAAAAAAAAGCTCCAAGGGATCGGTCTTACTTGTGATCGCCCTCATTGCGCGATGGGAGCAAGACGTACTGCCATGGAGCGGATGTGGATCAAAATTGGATTTTTCAGTACCCTGGTCTGCCCTTGGATCTATCATCCTCATAGGGCATAAAGGGCACTTCTTTAATGCCGCGATAGATTCGCCTTTGCCGCAACCACCTCTTGATGCGAAGAGATGATCGCTCGGATGCCTTTTCGCGCCTAAACGGCGTTCTGTTGCCTCTCCGAATCCCTCTCTGCAAGTTCCTCTCCTTTGGGTTCATGCCTGTTCTCCTTGTCTTGGACATCTGGTGGTGGGGATTCAATGTCAATATAGTGAGGGATATCTGCGCTGTTGAGCAGTGCCAATGTTTCCCTACACATCTCGTCACATTCATGGTCAAGTCTTTTGGCTTTCAGCCCGATCTGTTTTGCTTCCTCCAAGTCAATGACAAATCCATGCGTCGGATAATCCCAAGTTAAACGCCATGCTATCTCCCGCCTTTCCTTATCTCCTAGCTCTGAATATCCCCATCTCTCCATTACTCTCATCGCATATTCCTCGCTAGTAGCCAACGCCCTTCCCGCATTGCCCAATTCATGTGGGTCAACTTGGGAGTATAGAGGCGACACGATTGCTGAGAATAATGGTTGTGCGTGTTCTATTGCATAGGGAATATCTATCGGAGCACGCATTAATAAGTTCTGGACTATCCCATCTAAAGAGTCTAAAGAGAATTCAAAAAGTTGATCAAGTGCCTTAAACGATTCCAGTGCAGAGGTCCACAGCGCGCTTCCTTTTAGATTTAACCTCTGCGGATCGAGAGGCCCCAGTTCTCCATACCGTCCGATATAAATGGTATTTGCCACGAGAGAAAAAAAGGTCGCAGCACTTTTTGCCCATTGAGGCACGAGCACTTCGATATCTTCTGCGTATTCTCGCAATGTCAAAACTATTCTATAGGCATCCTCAATATTGCCTCCGGGGGAATGCAACAACACCGATAATTTACTGGACTCTTCTAATTTAGGCGCGATACGACGTATCGTCTGGACAGAAACCGGATCCATATCTCCATAGAAGCAAAGAACGGGACGCCGCCGTTTGGTAGCCAAGCCTTGCAACGCGCTTTGCATTTCCTGTTTCATTTTCTGCTGAGACTCGTCGTGTTGATTGTCGTCGCCAGCGTCCTGTAATGTTTTTTGCATCTCTCGTTCCATTTTTGGGATGAATAATGGTCAATCTTTTTGTTGACGTAAATAAAGATAGAATACCTATCACCATTTGTCAACCTTTTTTGGCATGAATAATAGTCAATCTTTTTGTTGACAATGCGAATCAAGAGTAGAAAGCGAGTAAGAAGCAAGCCGCGGTCAATCGCCCAAAGACATGAACGAGTAAGCCCTCATAGGATCGTACCCGAGACGCCATCGAGATGTTCGTCTTTCGTTCAATCCAACTGAACAAGGCCTCTATAGGCTGTCGCATGCTCGAAACCGCCCGAGAAAAGTCTTTTTCGGCCTCGGTCAGGCTTTCTTGCCCCTTCTTTCGCTTCACCGGCGTCTTGAAGATCAGGTTCTGCTGTTTGCTAAGCGTGTCTTTTAAGGGCTGATCGGCGTAGATTTTATCGCCGTAGAGGTGTCCATCCCGCAAAACGGGTAAGCCTTGTCGCAAAGCGGTCAGGTCATGCTCTGCTGCGCCTGTCAAGCCGAAGTACTCTGCTTTGGGCAGGCCATTCGCTCGGTCTTGTGCGACAATGTGCAGTTTAGTGCCGTAATACCACATCTTTTTGGAAGCGCACCGGCCTTTGTTGGCCAGTTGTTCTTCGGCCACACATGCCTTTCCGCTACGTGCCGATTGTGCCATAACAATCGGCATGGAATCCACCCTGTAGGTGTGTTCAGAGACATCGGTTGCGGGACTGTCCTTTTGGATCTGTTCAATCAATGGGGCGAAGACCACACACAAACGGTTCAACCGCTGGATATAGCCTGCATAAGTGGGCAGATGGGGAAACCAGTCGGAAAGATGATCCTTGGTATAGGTATAAATCGCCTTGATCTGCGTGTGTTGTTGCATGATCCCAAACAGATAGATCGTCAGCACTTCTTCATCTGTGAAGGTCGGCGTATCGTTATTACTCATGCGTTGTGTATAAAACCACAGATGCTTTTGGTCATACTGCTGACAAATATAGACATACAAGTGAATGAGTTTATCTTGCCAATCCATCGCGTGCTCCTTCCTTTAAGGGTGAAATGGTTGAGCCCTCAAGAAAAGACAAGTACGCGATGGATTCAACTCTTAATAGGACTTACGCAAAAAAGAACGGGACGCCCCCCATCCTCACATTGGAGGTCTGTATGGCGAAACCAACGCGCCTGGATTACTGCCAGTATTGCTTAGTAGTCCGCACAACTATACCCTGACTCATTTCGCAGATCACAGCGACCAGTTCACGCATGATATGCTCAACCGCACGCTGAGTGGGGATCGCGTCTCGCCGCGTGAGATCTGGAAAAACGTCAAACCCCACCTCACGTCGACCGCAAAGGGCGTGGTTCTCTTTGATGATACGGTCCAAGACAAGCGCTATGCGAAAAAGATGGCCCTCGTGCGTCGGCAATACAGTGGCAATGCGAAGGGGGTCATCAATGGGATCGGTGTGGTGACATGTGTGTCTGTCAATCCGGTTACCGATCCGTTTTGGTTGATTGACTCTCGCATTTACGACCCAGAAGGGGACGGAAAAACCAAGTTAGACCCCGTCAAAGAGATGTTGTCACTCTTGGTCTATCACAAAAAGCTGCCTTTTGATCGGGTCGTGATGGATACTTGGTATGCCACCAAAGCGGTCATGCTTCACATTGAGCACTTGCAAAAGACCTATTCCTGTCCTATTAAAAAGAATCGCCTCGTGGACGATTCGGCAGGTGAAAACCCCTATCAACGGGTCGATGCCTTAACTTGGACAAAACGCGAACAGGCCACAGGAAAACGCATGAAACTCAGAGGGTTCCCCAAAAACCATAAGGTGAACGTATTCCGGGTTGCATCTCCTACGGGACGCACGGCGTATATCGTAACCAACGACTTGACGCAAACCGACCCGTCGGTGGCACAAGAGGTGTGCCACTTGCGTTGGAAGATTGAGCAAGTTCACCGGGAAGCAAAACAGGTAACGGGGCTTGAAAAGTGTCAATGCCGATTGGCACGCATTGTGCGAAACCACATTGCGTGTGCCTTTCTCGTTTGGGGACGACTGACCCAAGTCGCCCATCAGACCGGACAAACCATCTCTCAAGTCAAACATGGCTTATGGGAGGACTATTTGAGACAACAACTCAAAACACCGGCGATACCAATGACCCTGGCGTAAGTCCTATCTTAATTCGCATTGACAAAAATAAAGATAGAATACCTATCACCATTTGTCAACCTTTGGGGTTGATGGCTTTGTCAATCAAGTCTCGCAACAGAGGCAACGGGTGTTGCGAATGTTCCGCCTCGCATTTAACTCCGCGCCACGTACTTTGCACGTCCAATGCCGAATAACGCCTTGCGATTTACTTTTGACTGGCTGTGCCATTGAAAAATTTATCGATCTTCTCCATGGCGTCTTTATCGCCCGCAAACACGCGAGTGAGCTCTTGAAGCAATTCCTGCCGCGCTTCTTGAAGCCCTTCTCTACGCCCTTCTTGAAGCCCTTTTTGGCGTCCTTCTCGGCGTCCTTCTTCGCGCCCTTCTCGGCGTTCTCGCTTCTTAAACATTTCGTAAAAAATCATGATCGCCTCCAGTGATGATAAAGGGCCGAATAATGTTTTGCGATTTACTTCTGACTGGCTGTGCCATTGAAAAATTTATCGATCTTTTCCATGGCGTCTTTATCGCCCGCAAACACGCGAGTGAGCTCTTGAAGCAATTCCTGCCGCGCTTCTTCGCGTCCTTCTTGGCGTCCTTCTTGAAGCCCTTCTTCGCGCCCTTCTCGGCGTTCTCGCTCCTTAAACATTTGATAAAAAATCATGATCGCCTCCAATGCTGATAAAGGAATGAACAACAACAAGGCAACAAAGCCCACCATATCACCCGCGCCTTGAATGCCTCGATACGGATTCAGACCAAATTTATTCAACCATAACATGACCGCAAGACTATCGACAAGGAGAAGCCAGAATGCAACAAAACCTTCGTACTTCAATACACGCGAAAAATTAAGCCCTGTATCCACTGTTACCGCCTTTCATTAAAAGCCACCCGCATCGACAATGACTGATTCGCTCAGTTGACAAAAAAGATAGAAAACCAGTCACCATTTGTCAACTTTGGGGCGGATTTGCGACTAACCGGCGGACACAATCGGCAAATGCGGATTCGATTTCATAAACATCGGTGAGTTCGGCAAAGGCCCAACGACCGTAATCGCGGAGGCGGTTCACGCCCGGGATCCAATAGGTTTCCATCGCGGTCTTCTTGTCCTTTGCGTCTTCGCCGCGGTAGCCCTTGATCTCCGCGATCAGGTGCAACGGGTCGGCATCGCCATCGTCAAGCTGCACGATGAAATCCGGGATGTACGTGCGGGACTTTGCGCCCACGCGATAGGGCACCTCCAGGCCGAGATTGTGGTTTTTGACGTAGGCTTTGACGCGCGGATGGGATTCGGCAACGCGGCAAAACTCGGCTTCCCAATCGCTGTCGAGGACGACCCAGTTGACGTGGCAACGCCGCGCATCGGTTTCGTAGCGGCTGGTCTTGGACGTGTTGAAGTGGATCTGCGCGGTGGATCCCGAGGGATTGTAGGAATCGAGCATGACCTCGATGGGGCGCTCGGTTGCGTGGTGGCGCGTGATCGCGGCGGTGATGCGCTCGCAGGCGATGTCGGCCAGTTCCTGGTACATCAGTTGCGCGGGGTACGTGCCGCCCTTGCAAACGAGGTGGTCGGTCAGCCACTGGCGCGTGATCTGTTTGAGTTGGCCGAACAGGTGGAGCTTTGGCACCTCGCCCGGATCGCGCCACTTTGTGTAGAGCAACCGCTTGGTCAGGTGAAAGAGCAAGGTCGTGCGCCGCAGGTCGTTGGTGTGAATCAGCGTGAGATCGACGCCCTCGCCGATGATCCCTTGGTTGTGCGTGCGCGATGGCCCCACGAGATCGGGCGTGAGCATGAGCGTCGCGTCGTCATTAAACGCGGCGCGAAGTCGCTCTTGCGGCAGTGCCACGCGGTACCCGGCCACGCGCGGAAAGCGAATTTCAAGCGCGTCTCGTTCGGGGCGCACGGCTTTGACCTGAATGGTCGCGCGCGGCTTTTGCGGCGGGGCAACGACGGGCTTTGCCGTAAAATCGAAGGGGATGCCCAACACGTCGGCGTACTCCACGTCGAACAGGCCCTGGTCATTGAGATCGTAGGATTGCCGGCGCAGGGCGCGGCCGATGACCTGCTCGCAGAGCAACTGCGTGCCAAAAGCGCGAATGCCCAGCACATGGCTGACGGTATTTGCGTCCCACCCTTCGGTGAGCATGGCCACGGACACCACGCAGCGAATCGAATCCCCGAGCCGCCCCGGTTTGCCCACGGTATTCATCACCTCGCGCAACAACGCTTGATCGTCGATGTTCTCGGCGCGGTGGCGATCCCCGGTGCGTGCGATGATTTCGCGCCGGAAGCGTTCGATCTCGTCTGCGGCCATGGCGCGGAAGTTTTTGTCCAGCGCGTCGCCAGATTCCAATTGTTCGCTGTTGACCAACAAGGTGCGCGGCCGGGCGTACGGGTTGCCATTCTCGTCAAAATTGCGGAAAAGGTGCAGGCGGCCGTTTTCCAAGATCCGCGAACCGTCGTCATTTTCCCGGTAAAAACCCGAGATGTAGTCATAGACCAACTTGGAGGTCGAGATGTTGTTGCACACCACGATAAAGCACGGCGGCATGGCAATGCCCGCCGCTTGCATCTGCTCAAAGGTTTGCTCGTAATGCCCGTACAGCGCGTCTAGGGCGGTCTGGAGTTCTACGGGCAGGCTGTGGGGATCGAGGAATTTGGACCGGCTCGCCTTTGGCATGGCGGTGCGGATGTGTTCCCAAAGATTGCGGAACTTCGGCATGTCTCCGCCGGGGATGTTGTCGGCCACGGGCACGCGGGGCAACTTGACAATGCCGCATTCAATGGCGTCCATCAGCGAAAAGTCGCTCATTGTCCAGGGGAACAACGTGCCTTCGGCATAGCCCGACCCGCGCAAAAAGAATGGCGTCGCAGAGAGATCCATCACCCGGCCGATGCCGAGTTTTTTGCCCACTGTTTCGAGCCCGGAAATCCACAGGCGGGCCGCTTCCCGGTTCTTTTGGGCTTCCCGCTGGTCGTCGCCCGTGAGCCTGCCTTCCCCATCCTCGCCCGGCTTTTCCCGGTAGCAATGGTGCGCTTCGTCGTTGAGAACCATGATATTTTTTATGTTCATGAGTTCGGGCATGACCCGGCGCAACATCTGCCCCCCGGCTTCCAAAGTCGAGAGGGCCTCGCCGCGTCCTTGAAGCAAGGAGCGACTGCCTTTGGCGAGTTCGATGCGCTCGCGCCGCTTAAAGGCGTGGTAATTGGTGATGACGATCTTGGCCTTTTTTAGATCGGGCAGCATGTCGCTTGGGATCAATTCGCGGCTTTGGTAATAGCTGTCCGGATCATGGGGTTGCAACACGCGGAGGCGATCTTTGATGGTGATGCCGGGCGTGACCACGAGAAACCCGCACGTGAATCTGCGGCTTTGGGGATGGCGTACCGCATTGATGGTCTGCCAGGCGATCAACATCGCCATCACAGTGGTCTTGCCCGCGCCTGTCGCCAACTTGAGCGCGAGACGCGGCAACTCGGGGTTGGCGTCGTTGTTGGCATTTGCCAGATGATCGAGGAAGTCTCTGCCAACGCGCCCCATGCGCGGCGCGACCTCGGCGAGCCATATCGCGGTCTCCACTGCTTCAATTTGGCAGAAGAAGGGCCGAATCCCGCTGAAGGCATGATGCCGCCAGTGCCGGAGCAAGCACCCGGTCTCGGGGGTCACGCGCCATTGGCTCGGGTCGGGTATGGTTCGCCATTGGTCGATCTGCCGCCGGACCCCGTTGATGATTTCCGCGTGTGCGTACTGTTGTTGCTCGGTTGAAAGCCCTTTGCCCTCGTCGAAGATCAGCGCCGCTTGTTTCGCGCCCCTTTGCCGCTTCGGCTTTGGGATCGGCGTGATGAATTTGACCTGCCTCCGGCTTTCGATGATCTGCTGAGTCGGTTGCCCGGCCTCGTCCAATTCCCAATGCCGGCTCGGGTGGGCATAAGGCGAGTTGAGAATGGGTTGTTCAAAAAATGGATGGGTCAAAACGATATGCCTCCGCGTTATTTTTTGAATTCGATTATTGCCCGCGTTTTCGCAAGATCGCCAGCACCTCGTCGCGGTTGGTCCGGATGTCCCCGCGCGTCGGGTCTAGGGCCAGTCCTCGCTCTAATGCCGCGAGTGCTTCATCGAGTCTGCCCAAGAAGAACAGCGCGGTGCCCACGCCGTGGTGGGCACTCGGGTTGCGGGGAGTGACCTCAACGAGGCGGCGATAGAGATCGAGTGCTTCGCCGTAGCGTTGTCGTTTGACCTTTAGAGCAGCCAAATTTTGTAGGGCGTACTTTGAGCGCGGGTTGAGCTTCAGGGCTTGGCGAAACGGTTCCTCGGCTTCGGCGAGTCGGTCTAGCATGATCAGCGCGGCTCCGATATTGGAGTGCTCGCGGGCGTCGTTTGGGTTCTGCGCTACGGCAATGCGAAAGGCGGCGAGGGCTTCTTCCCAACGCCCCTGCTTGGTCAATGCCTCGCCCAGATTTCGATGGGCTTCCCGCGCCGTGGGATTGTGGGCGACGATGTGAGTGAAGAAGGTCACGCCATCCCGGTAGATGCCCGCCTGCTGATAGGTCAGGGTTCCCATGGCGATCAGCGCGACCACAGCGACGCCCGTCGCGCCCTTTCGCCAGCCCTCCGGCAAGCGTCCCACGCCAGAAGTCGCGGCACCGACGAGCGCGGTCATCAACCCGATACCGGCCAGATATTGGTAACGGTCCGCGACAAAGGAGAACTGCATGTACCCGAAGTCCACAAAGCCGAGCACGGGCGACAGGGTCACCGCGAAGAACAGCGCGCCGGCCAGCGGCCCTCGCCCGATCCGATGTCGAAAGCCATAAAGTGCCGCGACCACTGCAAAAGCGGCTATGACATAGCCCCATGCCAGCGGGTCTGTGACGTTCACCTCCCAATGGGGATAGATAACCGCTAAGTCCACCGGCCACAGCAACTTGCCCGCGTAGAACCCCAAGGCGTGCGTTGCGATGAGGAGCCGCTCGGGCATTGAGTAGCCGAGGGCAAGGGGTTCTCGCGACGCGGCGAATGTCACATCTGCGCCCGCGGCGATCAGACCTACCGCGAAGAACGGCGCCAACCCGAGCAGGTCCGCGCCGGTTATGCGACCGTGTTTCCACCAATGATAGATCGACAATGCCGCGGGCAAGGTGACCACGATAGACTTGCACAATAACCCCAGGGCGAACAGCGCGAGTGCCAAGAGGTAGTGTTTTCGCCCCTGTCCCGAACGCTTCTCCTGTACAAAGCGAATGTAGGTCGAGAAGGCCGCGAGATAGAATAGCCCCGAGAGCACGTCCTTGCGCTCGATCACCCAGGCGACAGACTCGACGTGGAGGGGATGAACTGCGAACACGGCGGCGAGGATCCATGCGCCGGGCACGGTCAACCGCTCGATCAGACGCCAAAGGAGCAGGGTGTTGACGAGGTGTAGCAGAACATTGACGATGTGGTAGCCAGTTGGGGCGTAACCCCACAACTTGTGCTCTAACCAGAAGGTCGTATAGACCAACGGCCAGTAGTGCGCCTCGTTCTCGATCTCCGCGGGCGAGAAATAGATGCGCCACAGGCCGTCCAGGTCCCGAACCGCACGGGCCTCGGTGAAGACGCGGTCATCCCAGACAAAACCGGCAAAGAACGCCGGGAAGTAGCAGACCACCACCAGCAGGCCGAGCGCGAGGATGCCCATTGCGTCCCACCGCGTCAGGTTGCGCGATTCGCGGCGCGGCTGATGCTGTTGTGTCTCCGCGGTTTCGCTGTGCTCTTTCCCGCGCTTCCGCCGCGAGACACGCCTATTTTGACGCGCGGTGTTGTTGCGCGTCCCTCTTCTCGTGTTCAAGATCGCTTCCTCGCTTGGGGAGTATGGGAGAGGGTTGCTAGCCTCTCACGTCTTCCCTCTTCCCTCCCCTACCCAAACATCGCTTTTGCGAACGCCAGGTTTTTCGTCCCCGATGCGATGGGGTCGTCTCCTGCGGGGGTTTCAAAGATCAACCAGCCCTCGTACCCGATTTTTGCAATGGCATCGCGGCACGCGGGGAAATCCACGTAGCCTTCGCCCAAGTCTGAACGTTGCGTATCTTTGAAACACCCGGCCGTATTGGGCAAAATGGCGTAGCGCGATCTGTCGAGCAAATTGAGCACGCCCTCGCCGGATGCGTCATGCATGTCGATCCGCCGGATCCCCACGGTGACGATCTCTGCCCCGCTGGCCTCGATGGCCTCCAGCATCACTTGCATGTTGGGATAGCGTGCGGTGCCGATCAACAGTCGGGATCGGTAGGTCACGCCTGCGATTGTGAAGTCGTTTGTCATGCGTTAGTGGTCAGCGGCTTTGGGAACATCGCCCGCCATTGTCCTATGTACGCACAAGCCCTCGCAACGCTTGGCCCCGAACAATCCGTTCAAGGTCAGCATGCGAGGGCTTGGGTCGTTAAGGGAAGCGCGTTAGGCCTCCGCATTCAACACGCGCTGAAAGGCCGCCAGGTCATCCGCTTGCACCGCTACACGATGCAACCGTTTGAGCCGTTGCAAATCGTCGATAACCGCAATATGACCGGCGAACTGACCGGCAACGGCCGGATCAAAGCGAATCTCCAACACGTCGAGGATGTCTTCAACCGCTCGTTCTCTGACTCCTCGCTCGATTCCCTGCTCGATTCCCTGCTCGATTCCCTGCTCGATTCCCTGCTCGATTCCCTGCTCGATTCCCTGCTCGATTCCCTGCTCGATTCCCTGCTCGATTCCCTGCTCGATTCCCTGCTCGATTCCCTGCTCAAGAAACTGTTCCTTGAACTGCTCCTCGAGGTACTGGGCAAACGATGACTCACGCATAATCGCGTCCATAAAACCCTCCTGGGAAAAAATTCGGTTGATGGTGGCAGGATCATAAGCCAACCCACTCAAGACCGCCAAGCTACCCAAATAATTCGCCTTGTCTGCCTGATCCAACGAAACCGAATCGCCCTTGCGAACACACGCACGCAACCAGTCCTCGGAATCCATCCCCACAGGCGGTTTCATCAACGGCGCGAAAGGAAGCAAGCCGGCCTGGTCACCTTCAAGAATGCCGCGCCCATCCAACTCGCTCAACCGAATCACCTTGTAGCGCACCAGCACGGGGAAGTCCGCATGATCTTGGCGGAAAAATCCTTTATCGCTCCGCCCGGCATTGGGACGTAGATAGATGACAAAGGAATAGACCGGCAAGTCATACTGCTCGATGAGACGGATGATATAGGAAGCCATGCGACGAGCCATATTCGCGCTATCCGCGGTTTGAAATTCGATGTGGATCAAGGCTTCCTCGCCATCGATCCGCACGCGAAGGAGGCTATCGACCAGGCGCGTTTCCACCTTGGGGAGTTCGGTATCGAGGATTTCTTCAACTTCAATTTCGACCTCCTCGCGTCCGAGTGCCAAGCGGATGAGGTCTTGCGGGTAGAGGTGCATCAACTGCTTGGGAATCGTATCGTATTCTGCCATGGGGCGCCTCCTGACGTGTCATTGTTTGAACGACTTGCGGAACAAAATAAATAATCTCCAATCCCGCTCGCGATGTCAAGTGATTTTCCCCAGCCGCTCCGCCCCACCGCAAGCCCTATCCCCAAGTAAGAGGCAAGATCCACCCACACCCCTACCGCCGCTTCATCGTTCTCCCCGCTATGTCCTTCGCATCTCCTGCCACAAGCAGTGGTCAGCGGCTTTGGGAACATCGCCCGCCATTGTTCTATGTATGCACAAGCCCTCGCAACAGGCTCCTACCTTCAGAGGCCACTGCGAGGGCTTGTGCCGTTATCAGCTCTAACCGGTTAGGGCAACGTCAATCCTGAAATCGTCGCCCACCCGACTCCCTCTAAATCCGTTCAAATTGAAGCTGTCAGTGCAAAACCTGCCGCTACCGGAGGGAGTATAAACGAAGCACCCACCGCCGACATTTCTAAACGCTCCACCGCCGATCTGACAACTCTGGTTGGGACGCACGACCATCCCCACACGGCAAGCACCGAGACTGCCACTGCCGCCACCACTACTCACCGTAACGCGCACGCCATCCTAGCCGCTGTTGTTGCGGTAGGCAGTTTATGGTGAGGGATTTCTAGGTTGCTCGATAGAGCGTTTTAGGTTGATCCGTGCTGATGACGGGGGCAAACGGTCTTGCTCTTGGACTGGCGTCGCCGACTCCGCGTCTCCGGCGGTCAACTTGGCACTACCGCTGTCCCTAACAAAAATCGTTAATGGAACAGTATAAGTCGCCACAGCACCGGAGGTGAACTCCTCGCTCCCGACTATCGCCGAGACTATCTTATAAGTCATTCTAGCCCGTAGCGTAGTATTTAAGGGTGTTGATGAGCGTACGGACAGATTGTAAGTAAATCTCACTTCAGTTACTGAGCGAACAACTCCAAACTGGTCGCGCCAAGTTATGCTAACATCAACATTTGACACACCTAATAAGCCAGAGTCCACGGCTGACGACACGACGCGATACGAGATAGTCTCAAAAGAAGGCTGATAAGAAAAATTGGCAGGAAACTTCGCTATGTATTGTTTTCTCGCGCCCGGGGCTATGACCAATCCCACGGAGACGTGCACTCCATCCGAGCAGTTGTTCTGGGAATCGCTCTCCCACGTAGCTTCTTCGACACAGGCCCCATAGTAGTAGTCTCCCATATTTAACGGAGTCAGAGTGATCGATTCCGAACTCGTGCCCGAAGCTGACAACTCGCCCACCGCGTCCGTGCCGACGGATGTATCGCTGGTGTCGATCCTCGCGTCCGTTGAGCGGTAGTAGCGCAAGGTCGTTGCGGCGGACCGTATCGTGCTGCGGTTGCGAACTGTGGTGCTCAGGGTGAAGGATTGCCCTAACGTCAGTAGGCTGTCGCTGACCTCAGGCGAGCCAACGACCAAGTCGAAACCAGCGCGCACCATGACGCGTATGCTGGTTGAGCAGTTGTTATTGGTATTGCTCTCGCCGCTGACGCTTTCGACACACGCGCCGTAGTAATACGTGCCGGTATTTGACGGGGCAGTCAAAGTGATCGATTCCGAACTCGTGCCCGAAGCTGACAACTCGCCCACCGCGTCCGTGCCGACGGATGTATCGCTGGTGGAGATTGTCGCGTCCGTTGAGCGATAGTAGCGCAAGGTCGTTGCGGCGGACCGTATCGTGCTACGGTTGCGAACTGTGGCGCGCAGGGTGAAGGATTGCCCGAACGCCAGTAGGCTGTCGCTGACCGAAGGCGATTCAACGATCAGGTCGAACCTACTCACCGTGATGCGTACGCTGGTTGAGCAGTTGTTATTGGTATTGCTCTCGCCGCTGACGCTTTCGACACACGCGCCGTAGTAATACGTGCCGGTATTTGACGGGGCAGTCAAAGTGATCGATTCCCGGCTCATGCCCCGTGCCGACAGCGCGCCGACCTCGTCCGTGCCGACGGGTGTATCGCTGGTGGAGATTGTCGCGTCCGTTGAGCGGTAGTAGCGCAAGGTCGTTGCGGCGGACCGTATCGTGCTGCTGTTGCGAACTCTTGCGCGCAGGGAGAAGGATTGCCCAGGCGTCAGTAGGCTGTCGCTGACCGAAGGCGATTCAACGACTAAGTCGAAACCAGTGGCCTCGCTGACAGCAAGATCGTCCAGTGCCAGCGCGATGCCTCCTAGGTCGGCCAATCTGGTGATGAGGTCTTCGACCTCGGAGCCATCGAGATTGGCCCGCTGAATCCTACTACGGGTCGTCCAGTACATCTTTCCTAGCCCCACATCCAGCGCGAGGCCTCCTTCAGACCCCGATCCTGTGATGAGGTCTTCGACCTCGGACCCATCGAGGTTGGCCCGCTGAATCTTATACGGGTAAGAATTGCCCTTCCAGTACATCTTTCCTCGCCCCACATCCAGCGCGATGCCTCCTAGGTCGGCCAATCTGGTGATGAGGTCTTCGACCTCGGAGCCATCGAGATTGGCCCGCTGAATCCTACTACGGGTCGTCCAGTACATCTTTCCTAGCCCCACATCCAGCGCGAGGCCTCCTTCAGACCCCGATCCTGTGATGAGGTCTTCAACCTCGGACCCATCGAGGTTGGCCCGCTGAATCTTATACGGGTAAGAATTGTCCTTCCAGTATATCTTTCCTCGCCCCACATCCAGCGCGAGGCCTCCTTTATACCCCGATCCTGTGATGAGGTCTTCGACCTCGGACCCATTGAGGTTGGCCCGCTGAATACTACTAGAGATCGTCCAGTATATCTTTCCTCGCCCCACATCCAGCGCGAGGCCTCTTGGCCACTCCCCTCCGGTGATGAGGTCTTCGATATAGGACCCATCGAGGTTGGCCCGCTGAATCTTGGTACCGGATATCCAGTACATCTTATTAGGTGTGCCGCCACCGCCACCACCACCGCTACTCACCGTAACGCGCACGGCATCCGAGCAGTTGTTATTGGTCTTGCTCTCGCCGCTGACGCTTTCGACACACGCGCCGTAGTAATACGTGCCGGTATTTGACGGGGCCGTCAGATCGATCGCTTCCAAACTCGTGCCCCAAGCCGACAGCTCGCCCACCTCGTTCGTGCCGACGGGTGTATCGCTGGTGGAGATTGTCGCGTCCGTTGAGCGGTAGTAGCGCAAGGTCGTTGCGGCGGACCATACCGGGCTGCTGTTGCGAACTCTTGCGCGCAGGGAGAAGGATTGCCCAGGCGCCAGTAGGCTGTCGCTGACCTCAGGCGAGCCAACGATCAGGTCGAGACCAGCACCCTCGCTAACAGCAAGACCGTCCAGCGCGATGCCGTTTGGAGCATCCAATCCTGTGATGAGGTCTTCGACCTCGGACCCATCGAGGTTGGCCCGCTGAATCTTACTTCTGCCGTTCGTCCAGTATATCTTTCCTCGCCCCACATCCAGCGCGATGCCTCCTCCATACCCCGATCCTGTGATGAGGTCTTCAACCTCGGACCCATCGAGGTTGGCCCGCTGAATCTTATACGGGTAAGAATTGTCCTTCCAGTATATCTTTCCTCGCCCCACATCCAGCGCGATGCCCCGTGACCCCCTCAATCCTGTGGTGATGAGGTCTTCGACCTCGGAGCCATCGAGATTGGCCCGCTGAATACTACTACGGGTCGCCCAGTATATCTTTCCTAGCCCCAGCGCGACCGGACCTCCGCCTCCTGGTTTCACGACGACTTCGACCTCGGACCCATCAAGGTTCGCCCTCCGAATCCTGTCGGTGGCTCCGAGGTTCTCTGTCCAGTACATCTTTCCGCGTCCCACATCCAGCGCGATGCCCTCTGGCCCCCTCAATCCTGTGGTGATGAGGTCTTCGACATTGGAGCCATCGAGGTTGGCACGCTGAATCTTATCCGTGTCCCAGTCCGTCCAGTACATCTTTCCGCGTCCCACATCCAGCGCGATGCCCCGTGGATTCCTCAATCCTGTGGTGATGAGGTCTTCGACCTCGGACCCATCGAGGTTGGCCCGCTGAATCTTGGTACCGGATATCCAGTACATCTTAGTAGGTGTGCCGCCACCGCCGCTACCGCTACCACTGACCGTGACGCGCACGGCAGCCGAGCAGTTGTTGTCGGTGTTGCTCTCGCCGCTGACGCTTGCCACGCACGCGCCGTAGTAATACGTGCCGGTACTCGACGGAGCAGTTAGACTGATCGATTCCGAACCCGTGCCCGAAGCGGACAGACCGCTGACCGAATCTGTGCCCACTTCTGTATCGCTCGTGGAGATCGTCGCGTCGGACGAGCGGTAGTAGCGCAAGGTCGTCGAGGCTGATTGCCCCGTGCCCCGATTGCGAACGGTGACTTGTAAGGTGAAGGATGGCCCAGGCGTCAAGGTGCTATCGCTGACCGAAGGCGATTCAACGATCAGGTCAGGACCACTGCTACCCCCACCACTGCCGCTACCGGCACTACCGGTTCCCTGAGTATCCAGCGCGATGCCCAATGGCACACTCAATCCTGTGGTGATGAGGTCTTCGACATTGGAGCCATCGAGGTTGGCACGCTGAATCTTATCCGTGCCAGGGTCCGTCCAGTACATCTTTCCGCGGCCCACATCCAGCGCGATGCCCTCTGGCCCCCACAATCCTGTGGTGATGAGGTCTTCGACATTGGAGCCATCCAAGTTGGCACGCTGAATCTTCTTCGTGCCCTGGTACCCAGGCGTGCCAGAGTCCGTCCAGTACATCTTTCCGCGTCCCACATCTAGCGCGATGCCTGATGCCGACCTCAATCCTGTGGTGATGAGGTCTTCGACATTGGAGCCATCGAGGTTGGCACGCTGAATCTTATCCGTGACAGGGTCCGTCCAGTACATCTTTCCGCGTCCCATATCTAGCGCGATGCCCTGTGGATAACTCAATCCTGTGGTGATGAGGTCTTCGACATAGGAGCCATTCAAGTTGGCACGCTGAATCTTATCCGTGCCAGAGTCCGTCCAGTACATCTTTCCGCGTCCATCTAGCGCGATGCCTTCTGGCGAACTCAATCCTGTGGTGATGAGGTCTTCGACATTGGAGCCATCCAAGTTGGCACGCTGAATCTTATTCGTGCGCCAGTCCGTCCAGTACATCTTTCCGCGTCCCACATCCAGCGCGATGCCCAATGGCCCCCTCAATCCTGTGGTGATGAGGTCTTCGACATTGGAGCCATCCAAGTTGGCATATTGAATCTTATCCGTGCCAGGGTCCACCCAGTACATCTTGGGCGTACCGCCACCGCCACCGCTACTCACCGTGACGCGCACGACGGCAGCCGAGCAGTTGTTGTCGGTGTTGCTCTCGTCGCTGACGCTTGCCACGCACGCGCCGTAGTAATACGTGCCGGTACTCGACGGAGCAGTCAGACTGATCGATTCCGAACCCGTGCCCGAAGCGGACAGACCGCTGACCGAATCTGTGCCCACTTCTGTATCGCTCGTGGAGATCGTCGCGTCGGACGAGCGGTAGTAGCGCAAGGTCGTCGAGGCTGACCGAGCCGTGCCCCGGTTGCGAACTGTGGCGTGCAGGGTGAAGGATTGCCCAGGCGTCAAGGTGCTATCGCTGACCGAAGGCGATTCAACGATCAGGTCAGGACCACTGCTACCCCCACCACTGCCACTACCGGCACTACCGGTTCCCTGAGTATCCAGCGCGAGGCCCTGTGGATTCCTCAATCCTGTGGTGATGAGGTCTTCGACATTGGAGCCATCGAGGTTGGCACGCTGAATCTTCTCCGTGTCAGGGTCCGTCCAGTACATCTTTCCGCGGCCCACATCCAGCGCGAGGCCCTGTGGATTCCTCAATCCTGTGGTGATGAGGTCTTCGACATTGGAGCCATCGAGGTTGGCACGCTGAATCTTATCCGTGCCATTGTCCGTCCAGTACATCTTTCCGCGTCCCACATCCAGCGCGATGCCAGATGGATTGCTCAATCCTGTGGTGATGAGGTCTTCGACATTGGAGCCATCCAAGTTGGCACGCTGAATCTTATCCGTTTCCCTGTCCGTCCAGTACATCTTTCCGCGTCCCACATCTAGCGCGATGCCATATGGATAACTCAATCCTGTGGTGATGAGGTCTTCGACATTGGAGCCATCGAGGTTGGCACGCTGAATCTTATCCGTGCCAGAGTCCGTCCAGTACATCTTTCCGCGTCCCATATCTAGCGCGATGCCCCGTGGCCCCCTCAATCCTGTGGTGATGAGGTCTTCGACATAGGAGCCATTCAAGTTGGCACGCTGAATCTTATCCGTGCCCCAGTCTGTCCAGTACATCTTTCCGCGTACCACATCCAGCACGATGCCAACTGGCGTAGTCAATCCTGTGGTGATGAGGTCTTCGACATTGGAGCCATCCAAGTTGGCACACTGAATCTTATCCGTGCCCCAGTCTGTCCAGTACATCTTGGGCGTACCGCCACCGCTACTCACCGTGACGCGCACGACGGCAGCCGAGCAGTTGTTGTCGGTGTTGCTCTCGTCGCTGACGCTTGCCACGCACGCGCCGTAGTAATACGTGCCGGTACTCGACGGAGCAGTCAGACTGATCGATTCCGAACCCGTGCCCGAAGCGGACAGACCGCTGACCGAATCCGTGCCCACTTCTGTATCGCTCGTGGAGATCGTCGCGTCGGACGAGCGGTAGTAGCGCAAGGTCGTCGAGGCTGACCGAGCCGTGCCCCGGTTGCGAACTGTGGCGTGCAGGGTGAAGGATTGCCCAGGCGTCAAGGTGCTATCGCTGACCGAAGGCGATTCAACGATCAGGTCAGGACCACTGCTACCCCCACCACTGCCACTACCGGCACTACCGGTTCCCTGAGTATCCAGCGCGATGCCACCTGGCGTCCTCAATCCTGTGGTGATGAGGTCTTCGACCTGGGAGCCATCGAGGTTGGCACGCTGAATCTTATCCGTGTCCCAGTCCGTCCAGTACATCTTTCCGCGTCCCACATCCAGCGCGATGCTAGATGGATTGCTCAATCCTGTGGTGATGAGGTCTTCAACCTGGGAGCCATCGAGGTTGGCACGCTGAATCTTATCCGTGCCATAGTCCGTCCAGTACATCTTTCCGCGTCCCATATCTAGCGCGATGCCAGATGGATTGCTCAATCCTGTGGTGATGAGGTCTTCAACCTGGGAGCCATCGAGGTTGGCACGCTGAATCTTATCCGTGCCATAGTCCGTCCAGTACATCTTTCCGCGTCCCACATCCAGCGCGATGCCCTCTGGCCCCCTCAATCCTGTGGTGATGAGGTCTTCGACATTGGAGCCATCGAGGTTGGCACGCTGAATCTTATCCGTGTCCCAGTCCGTCCAGTACATCTTTCCGCGTCCCACATCCAGCGCGATGCCCCGTGGATTCCTCAATCCTGTGGTGATGAGGTCTTCGACATTGGAGCCATCGAGGTTGGCACGCTGAATCTTATCCGTGTCCCTGTCCGTCCAGTACATCTTTCCGCGTCCCACATCTAGCGCGATGCCCCGTGGATTCCTCAATCCTGTGGTGATGAGGTCTTCGACATTGGAGCCATCGAGGTTGGCACGCTGAATCTTATCCGTGACATTGTCCCTCCAGTACATCTTGGGCGTACCGCCACCACTAGGAGGTGGAGGAGGTACTGTGTTGCCATAACTGCCGGCAAAACTCAGAAAATCCTGCAAGTCTATCGCACCATCGCTATCCAAATCATACTTCGCTTGGTATCTGCCATCCCCTTGTCGCGTGCCATACTGCCCTGCAAACGCCAAGAAGTCGGAAAAGCCTACCATCCCATCGGCATCAAAATCGGCCGTGGAAGTCGTAGGAACGTTAAACGAGATCCGGTTTGTCGTGGTGAGCATATCACTCGAGGACGGGCTTTCGGAAGGGGAAGATCCCCCAGCCGTCGCGCCGCCTTGGGCATCGGGTTCGGCAACGACCCGATAGCTCAGAAAGACCAGCGCTGTGAGCGCGGTCATCAACAAGCCTGTTGAAAAAATCCGGTTATGCATGATTCTCTCCTTTGCGTTGGGGGTAGGTGTCCAGCTCACGAATAGAGGATGGCTTGACGAGAAGCAATATACAGCCTGCCTGATAATGATGTCAAGGGATATTCCCAGCCGCTCTGCCCAACCACCCGTGCGTGCCCGTCTCGTCCCCGCCGTGTCTGAATCGCGGATTAAACGGATTACACAGATTGCGCGGATTACCCCCACAACCCTACAGCCGCTTCATCGTTCTCCCGCTATGTCCTTCGCACACCCCGTCGCCATCAACCGTAGGGATAGGCCCCTGTGCATGTCCTCCTCGCAAGCCCTCTCCCCTCTTGTATCTTGGAAGTAAGGGTTAATTAGGAGTTGCGCCCTCGTATCGAGATAAGCCATCTTGATGCCCGGCTCGGGGAAGGCCGGCCCCTCTTGAAGGCGATGACCTTGTAGGTAAGATAGGCCCCCCGACCGCCGGGTCTATGCCGAAGAGTATCTAAGCCCCTTGAGGCTGCATATACAAGACCGGTAGACTTGGCGTCAATGGTCGGGACGCGACCCCGAGCGCGCACCAGATCCCTTACAACCCCCTCATCACAGGAGGCCCCCATGTCGAAATCTCACCCCGCTTTTGCCGGCATTGATGTCAGTGCCCGCACGTTGTCCGTTGCCCTGTCCAGACCCGGACAAGCTGTCATGCAAGCGACCTTTGCCAATGATCCCCAAGCGCATAAGCGGTTGCTGAAGTGGCTCACGAAGGGCGGGCACATGGTCTCTGTGTGCCTCGAAGCGACCGGGCTTTACAGTTTGGGGGTGGCCTTGGCCTTGCATCGGCATCGCCACACAAAGGTCATGGTCGTCAATCCCAAAGCGATGAGCAAGTACGCCCAAGCCTGCATGCAACGGGCGAAGACGGATGCGAAGGATGCGTTGTTGATCCTCGACTATGCCGAGCGCATGCCTTTTGTGCCTTGGCAAGCGCCGAGCGAGCAACGGCTTCAACTGCAAGCCCTCACCAGACGCATTGACCAACTCAAGCAGGAGATCATCCGCGAACAGAGCCGCAACCACGCGCAGAGCTACCACATCCGCAGCACACGTCTCATCGCACGCGATATTCAGGTGAATATTCGACACTTCAAACGCCGGATTGCATACTTGGAAAGCCAAGCCCTCGATCTCGTTTTGCACGATGAGCCCCTCAAGCGTGCCTACCAACGCCTCTGCTCGACGCCTGGCATCGCGCAAACGAGTGCCTTGCGGCTCTTGGCCGAGTTGACCCTTTTGCCAGAGGAGATGCAACCGCCCCAGTGGGTCGCACATGCAGGCCTGGATCCCAAACCCAAACAATCCGGAACCGCCAATCCACAAAGACGCATCTCGAAAACCGGGAATAAGTACCTCCGCCATGCCCTCTATATGCCTGCCTGGGTGGCCATCAGACACGAAGGCCATGTCAAAGCCTTCTATGACCAACTCATCGCCCGCGGCAAGAAACCTTTGCAGGCTATCGTTGCGGTGATGCGAAAGTTGCTCCATTCGATCTGGGGCATGTTGCGCCATGACCAAGATTTTGAGGGCGAAAAATTCTATCGAATCACCCCGAAAACCCCTTGACCTTTTAAGAGAGTATCTTACCTCTTGCCTCTCCCCTCTTACCTCGTTTATCCGCTATTCGCCAGTTCGCCCCAGGAACGTCAGCGTGGATGCGCGCATCTCTCGCACTGTTTTTAGGGTCGGAGCCAGCGCGAGTGCCCGGTTGAAGTTCTGAAGGGCCTCTCCGTATCGCTTCAGGTGAAAGAGGGCGTCGCCCATACCGGCATACGGCAAGGCGTTTTCGGGATCCATCTGAATCGCGGTGCGATAAAATTCGAGCGATTCCTCGAATCTGCCCTGGCGCCTGAGTGCCTCTGCCAGGTTCTGAAAGGCAACCATCTGTTGCGAATCCAGTTCCAAGGCGTGGCGCAACCATGCCTCTCCCTCGTCGAACCGGCCCAAGCGTATGAGCGCGACGCCTGCGTTGACACGCGCCTTGACATCGTCTGGGTCTTGTTCCACGGCGATGCGAGAAGCGTCCAGTGCTTCTTCCGGGCGTTGTACGGCGAGCAGTGCGCGGCCGAGATTTTGGTATGCCCCCCGAGCCGTGGGATTGTGCGAGACGATATGGCTAAAGAAAGTCACCTCGTCCCGGTAGATGCCCGCCTGCTGATAGGTCAGGGTCCCCATGGCGATCAGCGCGACCACAGCGACGCCCGTCGCGCCCTTTCGCCAGCCCTCCGGCAGGCGTCCCACGCCAGAAGTCGCGGCACCGACGAGCACGGTCATCAACCCGATACCGGCCAGATATTGGTAACGGTCCGCGACAAAGGAGAATTGCATGTACCCGAAGTCCACAAAGCCGAGCACGGGCGACAGGGTCACCGCGAAGAACAGCGCGCCGGCCAGCGGCCCTCGCCCGATCCGATGTCGAAAGCCGTAAAGTGCCGCGACCACTGCAACAGCGGCTATGACATAACTCCAGGCCAGCGGGTCTGTGACGCTCACGTCCCAATGGGGATAGATGACCGCTAAGTCCACCGGCCATAGCAACTTGCCCGCGTAGAACCACAGGGCGTGCGCTGCGATGAGCACCCGCTCGAGCATGGCGTAGCCGAGGGCAAGGGGTTCTCTGGACTGGTAGAATAGGGTATCCGCCACCACGGCGATCAGCCCCAGCGCGAAAAATGGCGCCAACCTGAGCAGGTCCGCGCCGGTTATGCGGTCATCTTGCCACCAGTGATAGATCACCAGTGCCGCGGGCAGGGTAACTACGATGGACTTGCACAGCAACCCCAGTGCGAACAGCGCGAGTGCCGAGAGATAGGTTCTTCGCCTCCGCGTCGAACGATTCTCCGCCGCGAAGCGAACATAAGTCGAGAAGGCGGTGAGATAGAATAGCCCCGAGAGCACGTCCTTGCGCTCGATCACCCAGGCGACGGACTCGACATGCAGGGGATGAACTGCGAATACGGCGGCGAGGATCCACGCGCCGGGCACGGTCAACCGCTCGATCAGACGCCAAAGGAGCAGGGTGTTGACGAGGTGCAGTAAAACATTGACGATGTGGTAGCCGGCCGGGGCATAGCCCCACAACTTGTGCTCTAACCAGAAGGTCGTATAGACCAGCGGCCAGTAGTGCCCCTCGCGCTCGATCTCCGTGGGCGAGAAATAGATGTGCCACAAGCCGGACCAATTTTGGACGACTGACTCGGTGATGATCTCGTCGTCCCAGACAAAGCCGGCAAAGAACGCGGGGAAGTAGCTGACCACCACCAACAGGCCGAGCGCGAGGATGCCCAGCGCGTCCCACCGCGTCGGTTTGCGCGATTCGCGGCGCGGTTGATGCTGTCGCGTCTTCGCGTTTCCCCTGGCCGCCCGCTGTCGCGCCCGCCGACTTTGCTTTGCGGGCGATCTGTTGCGGTGCGTCCTGTTTGTAGGCGTTCTTTTTGCCATGTTATTTTTTTATTTTCCGATTTCACTTCTGCCCGGGAAATCCCATCGCTTTGAGTGCCTGATGGGATGGGTTGGATGGCGCCTTGTCGATTCGCAAGGATTCGCGGAACAAGGCTATCGCCCTGCTGTCGTTCCCCTTTCGCCGTGCGATCTGTCCGGCCACGAAGTATTCCTTTGCTCGGGTCTCCTTGTTGCGGTCATCCCCCGCGAGTTGCACGGCTTTTTGTAGGTAGGTTTCCGCCAGATCTAAGGGCCTGTCGCCTCCTTGACTCGCGAGCGCCTTGGCCATGCCCATCAGCGACCAGTAATTGCTTTTTGCCAAGGGCAGGATGTCGGCGATGTAATCGATCATCGCGGACCGCTCATCCACTTGTGCGAGACCCAGATATTCTCCGTAGCCTCTCAGCATTTCATTGCGATGGACCGCGTTCGGCCAGTCCTTCGGCACCGGCATCGCGATCAGTTTCTCGAAGTACTCTTTGGCCTTGTCGTTGCCCTTGATCTGGATTCGCCCCGATCCGACGGTCTTATTGACTTCGACAAAGAAGCCGAGATGCGCGAGGCCCGCCGCCGAAAAGGCCGGGCCGAACCACAGGGAATACACGGGTTGATCCGCATTCCGAAGAAATTCGGCCCACGCGGCGGTCTTTTGGTTGGTCGTCGTCAACGGATGTACGATCCTATCGCTGAAGACCAAGCCGTGATACTCCAGCAGGCGGAGGTTTGGACGCTGTCCTTCCACATAGTGAAGATAGGATATCGGGCCGACATACGGGTCCGCGTAAAGCACAAAGGCGGTATCCTTCTCGGCGATGTCGAGCATTGCCTGCGCCTGCTCCGCTGCGAACCGGTCGTGCGGTCGATAGTTGCGTTTTCCGTTATAGACGCCGAGGGCCGCCACCCCGAGCGCGCACGCGGCATAGATGGCCGGAAGCATCGGCTTGCGCCAATCGCGCACGCCTCGCATCAATGCGTGCATGCCATAGCCCATCCAGAGCGCGAAAATGCAGTACGCGACCAGCGGATACGGCCGGAAGGTGTAGATTCTGAGGGGTTCGTAGTTGAAGCCGAGCATGGCGATGAGCAGGAAACTGCTGGCGGCAAATGCGAGCGTCTCGCACAAAAGCCCGATACGCCAGCCGGTCCGATACTGCGAGAACGCGCCCCACAGCGCGACAAGGCCGCCCGCGATGCCAAATTGCAACAGTGCTTGCGTCGCAAAATATTTGGCGTACAACAACTTGTCGGAAAGGTCGGCGTTGACGTTCTGGTCGATATGTCCGTAGATGCTGCGGTCGATGAAGGTGAGGAACGCGCCCCACGACTGAATGGGCCCTAAGAAATTGACCGGCAATGGCTGGAGAGAACGCCACACCATCCAGCCGTAGAGGACAGCCGCAGGGAGCAGCGCGATGGGAAGCAGGTAGGGAACGCGGCGAGAAAAATCCCTGGCGAGAAAGTAGATATTCTGATGCTTGGAGGTGATGATTTGGTGACTTTCCGCCCCAATGGCGTAGGCGAGAAAGAGGGGGCTAGACAAGATCAGTAGCGGATAGTGATTAGCCAGGCCCAAGCCGTACACTATCGCGGCGCCGATCCACAGCCGCGTACTCCGATTCGCCGCCGCTTCTTGCACGAGGGCCAGCGTCAGGAACACCACCGCGGTGTTGGTTGTGTACACATCGGCGATGATCGCCTGCGACCAAAAATGCTCGGAGACCGCGAGTGCTGCGCCGGCCAAATACGCGGCGGGCCGGTTGCCGGTGCGGCGCAACACGAGGTAGGCGATGCAGGCGCAGGTGAGCGCGCCCATCAGCCCGCTCAGGGTATGCACTCGCCAAGCGACGCTGCCGAGTGGCAACAGCGAGGCGAGATGGCCGAGCAGGATGTACAGGGGATAGCCGGGCGGGTGGCCAACGCTGGCAAATGTCGCGATGGTGATGAACAAGCCGTCGTCCTCTAACATCACGGTGCGCGGCGTGGAGGCGGCGTATAGGACGAGCACGCCGGCAAAGAGCAACGCGATGCCGACGAGGTCGCGGTTGAGGCGAAGCGCGTGTAGATCGGGAAGTAGCATAAGCGGTTCGCGGCGAGCCGGCGTACCTGTCTTGCCCGTCGATCTGCGTTTTCTTTTTTTCATGACCGCAATTTCCCTACGAGGTTGTCTTAAAACGATGATCCCCTCTCCGCAATGGATAGGGGAGAGGGGCGTTTAGTTCAAAGGCGAACAGTGTGTAGGGGCGATGCCCCCGTGCTCGCCAGCGATGAGCAGAGCGCGTCCCGAAAATCTGCTTTACACGGATGGCGATTGTGCCTATTCTTGTCTTTCCGACTGATTCCCCTATTCCTGAGGCAAGTTATGAAACTCTTGCAATTTGCACAACCCGGAACCGGTGCGCGCTTGGGGCTTGTCGAGGGCCGCGATGTTTTGGACTTGACGGCTCGTGCTCCGCATCCGGCGTCGCTTTACGACCTGTATTATCGACACGGCGGGAGCGAACATGGCATCGCGTCTGTCGTGCAGGCGATCAATATCCGCGATGCGCCGCGCCTTCTGCTCGACGACTTGTTGGACAATGCGGGCGATTTTGACCAACCGCACTTGATAAGCCCGGTCACGGCGCCGAGGGACGCGCCGCACAACTTGCGGATTTGGCTGGCTGGCGTCACGCATGAAGACAGCGCGAAATTGCGCGAAATTGAGGCCAGGCAGGCCACGGGCGAGACCGTCAATGTGTACGACCAAAAATACCGAGAATGCGCGCAAGGCGGCATGCCCGAACTCTTTGCCAAAAACGACAGCGCGGCTCTGGTCGGTCACGGCGGCGGCATCTCATATCCGAACACCACCCGCCGCCTGGTGCCCGAAACCGAACTCGTCACCATTTACGGGCTCAACGCCACAGGTCAAATTGAGCGATTGGGGTACACGGGGGGCAATGATTATACGGACAATGGCATCGAAGCCGAGAACCCACTCAACTTGCCGCAGGCGAAAAACTGGTCTTATGGCTGCGCGAGTTTAGGCCCGTTGATGGTCGCGGATTCGGCTTATGACAACCGCAGTGTGGCCGTCTCTTGCAAGGTGATTCGCAATGGGGTGTGCATCGCCCACAAAGAAGGGCGCACCGGGCGCGATCACCTCAACATGCCCGACGGCCTCTTCCACCTCGAACGCTCGCTCTTTTCCCGCTTGCCCCTCAAACCCGATACCCTGCAAGTTCTCTATTGGGGCACGCCCATCGTATTTTCCGACCGCGATCTCGAGACCGGTTTGCGCGAGGGCGACCGCGTGTGCATGGCGTTTGAAGGTATTGGCCCGCTCGAAAATCGCATTGTTCCGTTTCCGGAAATGGATCAGTTGCGATGGCTTGAGAGTCAGTAGGCAGTTTCCACCCCGCCCAACCCCCTTCGGTGAGAGGTAAGATACTCTCTTAAAAGGTCAAGGGGTTTTCGGGGTGATTCGATAGAATTTTTCGCCCTCAAAATCTTGGTCATGGCGCAACATGCCCCAGATCGAATGGAGCAACTTTCGCATCACCGCAACGATAGCCTGCAAAGGTTTCTTGCCGCGGGCGATGAGTTGGTCATAGAAGGCTTTGACATGGACTTCGTGTCTGCTGGCCACCCAGGCAGGCATATAGAGGGCATGGCGGAGGTACTTATTCCCGGTTTTCGAGATGCGTCTTTGTGGATTGGCGGTTCCGGATTGTTTGGGTTTGGGATCCAGGCCTGCATGTGCGACCCACTGGGGCGGTTGCATCTCCTCTGGCAAAAGGGTCAACTCGGCCAAGAGCCGCAAGGCACTCGTTTGCGCGATGCCAGGCGTCGAGCAGAGGCGTTGGTAGGCACGCTTGAGGGGCTCATCGTGCAAAACGAGATCGAGGGCTTGGCTTTCCAAGTAGGCAATGCGGCGTTTGAAGTGTCGAATATTCACCTGAATATCGCGTGCGATGCGCCGTGTGCTGCGGATGTGGTAGCTCTGCGCGTGGTTGCGGCTCTGTTCGCGGATGATCTCCTGCTTGAGTTGGTCAATGCGTCTGGTGAGGGCTTGCAGTTGAAGCCGTTGCTCGCTCGGCGCTTGCCAAGGCACAAAAGGCATGCGCTCGGCATAGTCGAGGATCAACAACGCATCCTTCGCATCCGTCTTCGCCCGTTGCATGCAGGCTTGGGCGTACTTGCTCATCGCTTTGGGATTGACGACCATGACCTTTGTGTGGCGATGCCGATGCAAGGCCAAGGCCACCCCCAAACTGTAAAGCCCGGTCGCTTCGAGGCACACAGAGACCATGTGCCCGCCCTTCGTGAGCCACTGCAGCAACCGCTTATGGGCTTGGGGATCATTGGCAAAGGTCGCTTGCATGACAGCTTGTCCGGGTCTGGACAGGGCAACGGACAACGTGCGGGCACTGACATCAATGCCGGCAAAAGCGGGTTGAGATTTCGACATGGGGGCCTCCTGTGATGAGGGGGTTGTAAGGGTCTGGTGTGCGCTCGGGGTCGCGTCCCGACCATTGACGCCAAGTCTACCGGTCTTGTATATGCAGCCTCAAGGGGCTTAGATACTCTTCGGCATAGACCCGGTGGTCGGGGGGCCTATCTTACCTACAAGGTCATCGCCTTCAAGAGGGGCCGGCCTTCCCCGAGCCGGGCATCAAGATGGCTTATCTCGATACGAGGGCGCAACTCCTAATTAACCCTTACTTCCAAGATACAAGAGGGGAGACGGGAGAGGTGAGGCAACCCCGCCATTGCTCAAGTAGTCAGTAGTCAGTAGTCAGTAGTCAGTAGTCAGTAGTCAGTAGTCAGTAGTCAGTAGTCAGTAGTCAGTAGTCAGTAGTCAGTAGTCATACCAAATTGAAATTAATCTGTCCTCATGTTTCGAGTGCTTGTAACCACCAGCCAAAGCCGGTCAAACGCGCCAACCGGTCTGGGGCATTGCGAAAGGCTTGCAACACATCGCTCAACGCGGTCTCTAACGCCGCCCTCGTCTCAAAGACTCGGTTAGATAAGGCCCCGCGCAAGCCCTCAAACCAACGTTCCACAGGATTCAGTTGAGGCGAATAAGGCGGCAGATAAAAGGGGGCCATCTGCTTTGACCAACGCACCTTTGCGCGACAATGGGCCCGGGCATTGTCTTGGACGAGGATCACCAAATCTTCGGGATACAGACGTTGAAGATGATCAATAAAGCATTGAAAAGACTCCTGGTTCAACGCGGGCAGAGACAAACAGACGCAGTGCCCCGTCGCCGGTTCAACCGCAGCATAGCGCCAGAGCCAGTCATAGCGCATCTGCACTGGCCAAGGCGGACGATGCCCGCTTGGACACCCGCGCCGCCGATGCCATGTTTTCAAGCCAAAACGGGCTTCATCAAAGGCAAAGACACGCCGGCGGCGTGGCGAATGCCCGGTTTTGGCATGAGTTATGAGCGTGGCGAAGTTTTTTTAAGAGTCTCTTGGCGATCCCCATCCGTTTTCACATGCACAGGCCGTCCTGTCTTGCGTTTGATCCCATGGCGTTGGCACCACTTGGACAGGCTACTCACACTGCGATAGACCACACCAAACTGCGTCTGAAGCAGTTGCCGGGCCTCTTCCATGGTGGCGATCTCTCCCTGCTTCATCGCCGCCAGCAACGCCGTGCGTGCTGAAGCCGTGATCCGCTCTTTGGCCCCGCGTTTTTTGGCCTGCGCCAGAAGACCGGGCAGGCCCTCCGTGCGGTAGCAACGCCACCAACGCCGCAATGTGCGCACATCGTATCCCAACAGATCAGCGACTTGGGTTTGCGTGGGATAGGTCGCGCTTTTGAGCAAGCGCAAGAAACGCACGCGATCAGCCATTGGGGTGGCTTTCAGGCGTTTTTCTTCCCGGAGCAAGGCTTCCGGGCTTTCTGTAATCTGATTGGGATAGTCAATCCACATGGACACCTCCGCACAATAGGGTAGAACAACAAAAAATAAAAGATAATAATAGGACAAGATAAATTCAATTTGGTATCAGTAGTCAGTAGTCAGTAGTCAGTAGTCAGTAGTCAGTAGTCAGTAGTCAGTAGTCAGTAGTCAGTAGTCAGTCCCAATCCCCGTCCCCCAAGCGGTCGACCATTTAGGAATTTTGTACCCTGATACAGGCATTCATGGCCTGTGTTGCAGGGGTGTTATTCAGTCGCAGGCTTTAGCAAAGGAGATTCTCATGAAATACTCACTTCTCGTCGCACTCGTTCTCGCACTCGGTACCCTCATCGCTATCGGCACGGCGTCTTTCGCGCAAATTCCCGATACCTATACCAATTTGAAAGTGCTGCCCAAAGACATCAAAAAGGCGCAACTCATGCAACACATGAAGGAATTTAGCCGCGCGCTTGGGGTGAAGTGTCACTTTTGCCATGTCGGGGAAGAAGACAAACCCCTATCCACCTATGACTTTGCATCCGACGAAAACTACCACAAAGACATCGCCCGCCTCATGATCACCATGACGCAGAAGATCAATGGCGAGATCCTCAAGGACTTCAAAGACGGTCAATTTACCCAAGTCACCTGCCAGATGTGTCACAGAGGGAAGAAAGAGCCGGAGGAGTAACACCTGTCGAGCATCGCCTTTCTCATGCATCTGATCGCCGAAGGGGATGGTGGGACGATAACATAAACGGACAAAAAATGAAGACCCAAACCGACGACTTATGCGATATCGTTTCGCGTCTTTTGACTCTTGAACCCTATCGGATCGTGCTTTTCGGATCCCAGGCATCGGGGACAGAGAACGCGGACAGCGATATAGATCTGCTGGTCATCCTCGACTCTGAGGCGATCTCACAAACCTATCGGGAAAGGATGCGGCGGCGGCTTATGGTGCGGGACAGGCTCCGTGAAATCAATAGGCGCGTTCCCATCGATCTGCTCATCTACACCAAAGCAGAGTACGAACTCCTTCGGCGGCACGGCACTTCTTTTTGTTGCGAAATCGAAAGTTCGGGAAAGACGTTGTATGAGAAGGCAAAGTTTTGCGAATCTGCCGGTTACCAAACTCCCATTCTTTGCACACCTCTTGAACTCATGGAGGAAGAAACTTATGAAACGGGACCCAAATCGTTGAGGAAGTTCGCAAGGCGCGTGATGCGTATGCCAAAAGGTTTGATTACGATCTCGATGCGATTTGCCGAGATTTGCAGGCAAAACAGAGATTGAGCGACAAAAAGGTGATTTCTTTGCCACCCAAACGCCCGAGGAAGTTGGTGATGTGCGAGAGAGCAAAACCTGCCCCAGGTTGCCCCGTACATTTGACAAAAATCAATATCCCCCGTAAATTCTAAATCGCAACAGCGGTTGGGGCAGTGTAGGAACTGACGACTTAGGCGGTGGCCTTCTCCCGTCTCGCCTCTTACCGCTTACCTCTCCCGTCTCGCCTCTTACCTCTTACCTCTCACCGAAGGGGGTTGAGCGGGGCGGAAACTGACCACTGACAAAGGGGTTTTACGATGGCCGATTCCGTTGTACGCAATGCCTCTGCCGACATCGATCCGATTGAGACCGAGGAATGGATCGAATCACTGGCTTATGTGCGGCAAAGCGCGGGGCCTGAGCGCGTGCGGTATTTGCTCGACCGCTTGGAAAAAGAGGCGCGGGAAAGCCTGGGCATTGACATTCCCTTTACCGCGAACACGCCTTATATCAACACCATCTCGCGCGATAAGCAACTGCCCTATCCGGGCGATAGGGAAATCGAACGCCGCATCAAGAGCCTCGTGCGCTGGAACGCGATGGCCATGGTGACGCGCGCGAACAAAGAAGCCGATGGCATTGGCGGTCACATCTCCACCTTTGCATCGGCTGCCACTTTGTACGAAGTGGGGCAGAACCACTTCTTCAAAGCACCCGATGGCGAGAGCTCGGGGGATCAGGTCTTTTTTCAGGGCCACGCCTCGCCCGGCATGTACGCGCGCGCGTTTCTCGAAGGCAGGTTGACCACGGAACATCTGGAAAATTTTCGGCGCGAACTCCGCAATCCGGGGGGCTTGTCTTCCTATCCACACCCGTATCTGATGCCGGACTTTTGGCAATTCCCCACGGTGTCGATGGGCTTGGGGCCGCTGATGGGCATTTACCAAGCGCGTTTTAATCGGTACCTCGAAGACCGCGGCCTCAAATCCACGCGGGATTCCAAGGTCTGGGTTTTTGTGGGCGATGGCGAAACCGACGAACCCGAAACCCTGGGCGCGATCAGTTTGGCGACCCGCGAACAACTCGACAACCTCATCTTCGTGATCAACTGCAACTTGCAACGCCTGGACGGCCCGGTGCGCGGCAATGGCAAGATCATCCAAGAACTCGAGCAGGTGTTTCGCGGCGACGGGTGGAATGTCATCAAGGTGATTTGGGGAGACGATTGGGACGCGCTTCTCGAACGGGACGCGCAGGGCCTGCTCCAGCAGCGCATGGAAGAAGTGGTCGATGGTCAGTACCAGAAGTACACGGTCGAATCCGGAGAGTACATCCGCCGCGACTTTTTTGGCACGCATCCGGACCTGCTCGAGATGGTCGACCACCTCTCGGATGAACAACTCCAAAAACTGCGGCGCGGGGGGCACGATCCGGAAAAGGTGTACGCCGCGTTCAAAGCCGCGGTCGAGCACGAGGGCGCGCCCACGGTTATTTTAGCCAAAACCATCAAGGGCTATGGCTTGGGCGAGGCCGGCGAGGGGCGCAACATGACGCATCAGCAAAAAAAGCTGGAAGAAGACGAGATGCGCGAATTTAAGCGGCGGTTTGACATTCCCATCTCGGACAACGAAGTGGGCGAGGCACCGTTTTATCGTCCGCCCGACGACAGCCCTGAAATGCAGTATTTGCAACAACGCAGGCGCGAACTCGGCGGGTACTTGCCCAACCGCCTGGTTCGGGCCACGCCCATTCAAATGCCCTCGCCGGACGTGTTTGACGAAGCCCTCAAAGGCACGGGCGACCGCCAGGCTTCGACGACGATGGCCTTTGCGCGCCTGTTTGCCAAACTCGCACGGGACGAGGACATCGGCGAGTTGCTCGTGCCCATTATTCCGGACGAGGCGCGCACGTTTGGCATGGACTCGCTGTTTCGGCAACTGGGCATCTACTCGCACATGGGGCAAATCTACGAACCGGTCGACGCGGGCAACATCAGCTATTACCGCGAGGCAAAAGACGGTCAACTCATCGAAGAGGGCATCAACGAAGCCGGCGCCATGTCCTCGTTCATCTGCGCGGGTACGGCTTATGCCACGCACGGCGTGAACACCATTCCGTTTTACATTTACTATTCCATGTTCGGGTTCCAGCGCGTAGGGGATCTCATGTGGTTGGCGGGCGACATCCGCTGCAAGGGCTTTCTCTTGGGCGGCACGGCCGGGCGCACCACGCTCAACGGGGAGGGGCTGCAGCACGAGGACGGGCACAGCCACATCTTGGCGTCGTCCGTTCCCAACTGCATTGCGTACGATCCCGCCTACGCGTACGAAATCGCCATCATCATCCAAGACGGGATCCGGCGCATGTACCACGAGCAACAAGACGTGTATTACTACCTGACGCTGGGCAATGAGAACTACGACCACCCGCCCATGCCCGAAGGCGTTGAGGAAGGCATTATCAAGGGCATTTACCGGCTCGAGGCGCACGAGATGCAACAGGGCCAGCACAAGGTGCAACTCTTCGGCAGCGCGTCCATCCTCCGCGAGACCCTGCGCGCCCAGGAAATTCTCGCGGCGGAATACAATATTTCCGCGGATGTGTGGAGCGTGACGTCCTACAAGGAATTGCGGCGCGACGCCCTCGAGGCCGAGCGGTGGAATATGCTCCATCCCACCCGGCGGCGCAAAAAACCGTACCTCGCCAAGGTGCTCGAAAAGGCCGATGGTCCGATTGTCGCCGCGTCCGATTACATGAAGTCCCTCCCGGAAATGATCCGCCCCTGGGTGCCCGAAGACCTGATCGCCCTCGGCACAGACGGGTTTGGCCGCAGCGATACGCGCCAAGCCCTGCGCCGGCATTTTGAAGTCGATGCCGAAAGCATTGCCGTCGCCGCGCTCTACGCTTTGGCCCAACAAGGCAAAATCAAACGCGAACAAGTCGCCACAGCCATCGACGAACTCGGCATCGATCCAGAGAAAATCGATCCCGTATCCGCAGGCCCGGTCACGACGTATTATTAGCTTTTGGGGCGTGAATGGGATTCGAGAAATTAGATCGGTAGCGTCATTCCCAGATTTGTTACCGCATATCCGATCAGGAGATGACATGTTTGTGGAACTCGACTGCATCGTACTCACAACCGATATCGCCGAGGAAGGATTGAAAGCCGGCGACGCAGGCACAATTGTACATGTTTATCCAGGCGGCGACGCCTTTGTCGTCGAATTTCTAACCCTGGGCGGCGATACAGCCGCCGTTGCAGACGTCTTGCCATCGCAAGCCCGGCCCGTACCCGATGAGGACATCACCCACGCCCGAAGGATGGTGCCTGCCTGAGTGTTATAGACTTTGAAGACTGCGTAATAAATGTATCATTTCATCAACTGAAATTCACAGAAAGGACGTGTTGTGGCAACTGAATTTAAGCTCCCCGATCTCGGCGAAGGCGTGGAGGCCGGCGATGTTGTCGGCGTGCTCGTTGCCGAGGGCGACGCGGTTGGCATCGACCAAGGCGTGGTCGAACTCGAGACCGACAAGGCCCTTGTCGAAGTGCCTTGTAGCGTGGCGGGCATTGTGACGGAAGTACACGTCAGCGAGGGGGACCACGTGCCCGTGGGGCAGGTCTTGATCTCGGTGGAAGAAGGAGAGAAAGCCGAGGGCGATCCGGCGCCGAAAGCAGATCGTCAACCCGCGCCCGTGGCAGAACCCGTCCGCCGTTCAGACGCCGGTAGCGCGGCCGTTTCCCCTTCGGTCAGCCCCGCGCCCACTGTCGCCCCATCCAATGGCGACCCCGTTCCCGCGGCGCCGATCACGCGCAGGCTCGCGCGAGAACTCGGGGTTGACCTCGCGCAGGTCGCCGGGTCAGGGCCGGGGGGCCGCATCTCGCAAGACGACGTCAAAGCCGCGGTTCGCAACCGGCAAGTGGGGGGCGTTGCTCCGGTCGCGCCCTTGCCCGATTTCTCGAAATGGGGGGCCATTGAACGCCAACCCCTCAGCAAGGTTCGGCAGATCATCGCGCAGAACATGAGCCGGGCGTGGCGAGAAGTGGCCCACGTCACGCAATTTGATCGCGCCGATGTCACGGACCTCGAGGCGTTTCGGCAACGCAACAAAGCAGACGCCGAAGCGCTGGGGGCCAAACTGACGCCGACTGTCCTCGCCTTAAAACCCATCATCGCCGCGCTCAAGACCTTTCCACAATTCAACGCCAGCCTCGACCCTGCGGCCAATGAGTTGATTCTCAAACGCTATTACAACCTCGGCATCGCGGTCGATACAGAGCGCGGGTTGCTCGTTCCGGTCATCAAGGATGTGGATCGCAAAGACATCTTGGAAGTGGCCCTCGAACTCGGGGACATCAGCCAGCGGGCGCGCAACAACAAAATCGGTCTCGACGAATTGCACGGCGGCACGTTCACGGTGACCAACTTGGGCAGCTTGGGCGTGGGTGAATTTACCCCCATCGTCAACCATCCCGAAGTGGCGATTTTGGGATTCGGGCGCGCGAGAGAAGAAGCGGCTGTACGCAATGGGCGCGTCGTCCCCCGCCTGATCATGCCCTTGGCCCTGTCTTATGACCACCGCGCGATTGACGGCGCGGATGGTGCGCGGTTTATGCGAAAAATTGTCGATGCACTCGAAAAGCCGGAACTCATGTTGCTCGGCGGATCGTAATGGTTTGGAGAGAAGATGGCCGAAACGCACACGACCCAACTCCTCGTTATCGGCGGTGGCCCCGGCGGGTACACCGCGGCCTTTCGCGCTGCGGACTTGGGCCTGACCGTGACCTTGGTCGACGCTGACGACCACTTAGGTGGCACCTGTTTGTTGCGCGGGTGCATCCCGTCCAAAGCCTTGCTCCACGTTGCCGAACTCATCGCCGAGGCGCGGGAAGCCAAAACTTATGGGGTCTCGTTTGGCGATCCCAAAGTCGATTTGGAGGCGTTGCGCCGCTGGAAGAACGGGATCATCACCCGCCTCTCGGGCGGCTTGTCCGGCTTGGTGCGCCAACGCGAGGTCACGCATCTCACCGGGCGGGCGCGATTTGAGAGTTCGCAAAGCGCGGCTGTCGAAGGCCATGCGGCTATCGACCGCGTAGAATTTGAGCATGCCATCATCGCCACGGGGTCGCGGCCCATTGTCCTGCCCACATTTGCACTGGACACGCCGCGCATTTTGGACTCGACAACCGCGCTCGATCTCGCCGACATTCCCAAAAGCCTGCTGGTCGTCGGCGGCGGCATCATCGGCCTGGAACTCGGCAGTGTGCATGCGGCATTGGGCAGCGACGTCACAGTGGTCGAAATGACGGACGCGCTCTTGCCCGGCACGGATCCGGATTTGGTCAAACCCCTGGAAAGCCGACTGCGCC
Organism: Candidatus Latescibacterota bacterium; assembly: GCA_965204745.1. Lineage (GTDB taxonomy): Bacteria > Latescibacterota > UBA2968 > UBA2968 > UBA2968 > VXRD01. Next base: position 3,290,439 of record OZ242010.1, on the reverse strand, counting down.
AGTCCTTTCGCGGCATCTACACGCAAACGCGCGTGACGCAGATCGAGGAAGTCAATGCCGGCCTCGAAGTCCACTACGAGGGCAGCGCGCCGATGGCTTCTGAAACGTACGACCGGGTTCTCCTGTGCATTGGCCGGCGGCCCAACACCGACACTATCGGCCTTGAAACCACGGATGTCGAACCGGATGAGCGCGGGTTCATCCCGGTGGATTCGCAGATGCGGACCCGCGACCCGCGCCTGTTTGCCATTGGCGACGCGGTGCCAGGCCCCGGTCTTGCCCACAAAGCCGCGCACGAAGGCAAAATTGCCGCCGAGGTTTTGGCCGGCGAACCCGCGGCGTTTGACGCCATTATTCCGTCTGTGGTGTACACGGATCCCGAAATTGCCTGGGCGGGCCTGACCGAGATGGAGGCGCGTGCTCAGAATCGCAAAGTCGATGTTGCGCGTTTCCCTTGGGCGGCCTCTGGCAAAGCCCATGCCATTGGGCGCGTGGAAGGCCAGACCAAGTTGGTCATCGATCCCTATACCCAGCGCGTGCTCGGCGTGGGCATCGTTGGCCCCCACGCGGGCGACCTCATCGCCGAAGGCGTGCTCGCCATCGAAATGGCCGCTGTCGCCGAAGACATCGCCCACGCGATTCACCCCCACCCCTCGCTGTCCGAATCCATCGCCCTCGCCGCTGAAATCCACCTCGGCTCCGCGACCGACGTGTACATGCCGAAAAAGTAAAGAGCGAAGTGGTCAGTGGTCAGTTTCCACCCCGCTCAACCCCTTCGGTGAGACGCAAGAGGGGAGAGGTGAGGCAACCCCGCCACCGCCCAAGTAGTCAGTAGTCAGTGGTCAGTCCGCCCATTCCCAAGTGAGAAGCCCCGACGATTTTGTATCGTTGGGGCTTCTTTTTTTTCAATTCGATTTTTGGTTGTCCGTATCCTGCCTCTCATCGAGAAATTAGGAATTGAGAATGCCCCGCGTACCGCATCACATTAGGACAATTCAATTTGGTATTACATCACGCAGGGACAGGCCCGTGGTTGCTTTCCCTCCACAATATCGACCAATTCAGACAGGCTGTCGATCTCGTAGTCCGGCACCGGAATATGGGCGTTGCGGGTTGTGCCCGTGCGGTTGAGCCAGGCGATGGGGATGCCTGCGCGTTTCGCGCCGATGATGTCGTCGTCTTGCGAATCCCCGACGTACAGGGTTTGCGCCGGGTCCGTGGCGCGTGTGGCGAGTGCGGTTGCGAAAATCTCGGGATGGGGTTTGTAGCAGCGTGCGGATTCCGAACTCACCACGATCTCGAAGTGCAAGTTGTTGGCGTGCAATGCCGCTGTGAGGTGTCCGTGATCCGCGTTGGAGATAACGCCGGTTTGCACATGGGAAAGCGCGGCCAAAGTGGGGTTGACATCGCAAAATGCGGGCACGCGCCCAAAGGCGTCAAACAGGTCGGAGACGTAATTTTCAGCGCGGGCTTGAACGCGGAGGTCCGCGAACACCTCTTGCAGGCTGAGAACGTGCGCGTCCCAAAAGGGCACGAAATCGTCTGCGTGCAACCGGGGGAAAAAGTAGCGGTCCCAGTGATGGAGAAACGCCTCTTTGGTCGCGTGGAGTTGGAGATCGTCAACGATGATCTGGCAGGTCTCGTACAGGGCGTCAAATGTCTTGTCGAACAACGTGCCATAGCCGTCAAAAAAAACCGTGGTGTACCTCACCGATAATCCTCCGCATGGCCTTCGGGTTCAAAACCGAGCACAGCGCGTGCGTGCGCCATGTCCCGATAGCTGTACTCGTTGTTCGAGACCGCGTAAAAAATGTCGAATTTGAGATCGTCAGGGGCCTCGATGCACGACTCGATCAGGCGTGCGATGGTGTTTTGGCTACACCACACGGAATAACCGCGCGCTTCTTGGGGTCGATCTTCGGCATTGACCCTGCCAATGCGAAGGCAAATCGCAGAGAGCGGGGTGCTGTCGGCATAGTGCCGCGCAAGGGCTTCGCCCCACACCTTAGTGCAGCCGTAAATGCCGCGTGGGCGCGTGGGCGTTTTGTGGGATAAGTTCTCCCATGTGTCGGGCACGTCCGCGTATCGGCCTTGCACAATCGCGTCGTAGGGCGGGTCATTTTCCCACCCGGCCGTGACGGATCCGCTGCTGGCAAAGATCACGCGCTTGACCCCGGCGCGCAGAGCGGCTTCAAAAACATGATGCGTCCCCGCGATGTTGTGCGCGACAAAGCCCTCAAAATCGCTTCTGATCGCCGCGGCCAGATGAACCACCGTGTCGATGCCCTCAAATGCCGGGCGAATCGCCTCATAATCCGAAATATCCGCGCGATGGCATTCCACCCCCGCAACAGCACGCCGATTGAGGGCGCGAAGCGCGTACTTGCCCTCGAGTTGCCTGCGAACCACGCCCCCGATCAACCCGCTCATCCCCGTGACGAGTATTTTTTTCATGCCCTGCTCCTTTGTTTTAGGTGATGCCGATGCCAAACGCTCGTTCAAATGCCTGCCAGAGGTCGCGGTCTATATCGGCGGTGGCGTCGGTGAGGACTTCGTCGAGTTCGCGGGGGGATGCAGGCCCTACCAAGAGCATGCCATTGCCATCGAGGGGCGCGGCCAGGCAAAATTGCAGGGCCAGGCGGCGAATGCTGATGCCGCGGTCATTGCACCATGTCCACATGGCGCAGGCGCGGTCTGCTCGTCCGGGATACCGGCGGTCTGTCAATTCGGGATCGGGCTTTGGCCCGGCGAGCGTGCCCATGCCCTGCACGCTGGCGAGGATGAGGCCCACATCGCGTTCAAGGGCGAGCGGGATGGTCGTCTCGGCCGCGGTCTGACTGAGCAGTGTGTAGTCGAGAAAGGTGATGACGATATCGCAATGCCCGGTCTCGATGATGCGACGGTGAAACTCGTGTGACCGACAGCCGATGCCCGTGTATCCAATCAGGCCCTCGTCCCTCATTTTCAAAAGTTCGTCCAAAGCGTATCCCGGCGCGCATGTCTCGTCCATGTCTTGCGGGTCGTGGATGAGAACCGAGTCGATATAGCCGGTCTTGAGTTGTCGCAAGCTGTTCTCGACTGTCCAGCGAATGGCTTTTGCCGAATAGTCGTGGCGTAGGTCAGGATGCGTGCCCGCTTTGGTCTGGAGATAGACTCTTTCCCGGTATCCATCTCGAAGCGCGAGGCCCACGCGACGTTCGCTCTCGCCCCCGCCATACGCGGCAGACGTGTCGATAAAATTGATCCCCCGGTCAATGGCCTCGCGCACAGTGGCGATGCCCGTGTCGTCAGAGACGCGCTGCGGACTGCCGAGAAAAGCACAGCCGAGGCCGAGTGCTTTGGGTTTGAGTTCGGTGCGACCCAAGCGTCGCGTTTCGAGTTCGGGCATGGGGGCTCCTTTGGATGAGGTGAGGTGAAAGGCGCGAGAGGCGAGAGGCGAGAGGTGAGATACAAGAAGCAGTAGTCAGTTGCCAGTGGTCAGTAGTCAGTCCCCACTCGACCACCCAACCTGAAGTGAGCCACGAGCGGGATACAACTGGCGATAGCCAGTTCAAAGGCGATCAGTATGTGTAGGAGCGATGCGCCGTGCTCGCCCAATGATACAAGATGCAGTGCTCAGTAGTTAGGTTGAGTTGACATTTACAAGCAACGTACCTTGGTTGAGGTGGTTATCGGGAAAATCAAGCCCTATCGCAGGATAGGCTCTCGGCTATAGTCGCTAACTCGATTTTCTTTGTTTTGTTGCATCGCCAAAAAACAAAATGTCAACTCGGGGGTCAGCGCGTAGGTCAGCGGGTCAGTGCCACCGGTTGCTTGCGGCAACGTTAGGGGCGCGATCTCTTGCTTCCGCGTATTCCACACTCGCATCGCCAAAGGACGGTGCCACGTTCGCGCTGATGGTGAGGAAGAAACTCGGGGTGTTCTCGTCGCCATCTTCATCTGTGGCGGTCAGGGAACAGGCTTTCATTCGAAGTGAGAGTCGGGATAGAGGCTTCGGATGAAGGGTTCAATTTGTTGAGCGGTCGTGCGCGTAGCACTTTGCTCGATGACGTTCCCTCTGATGAGGGCCTCGTTCCGGAAGAAGAGGACATATCGAATGATCAGGATTATATCCGAGAACAGTCTCACATCGCCATCGCCATCCACATCGAGAATGTTCTGATTGACCAATATGTCGAGGTAGGGTTCAATTTGTTGAGCAGTCGTACGCGTAGCCTGTTGCTCGATGACGTTCCCTCTGAGGAGGGCCTCTTCCCGGAAGAAGAGGACATATCGAATGACCAGGATTATATCCGAGAACAGTCTCACCCGGCCATCGCCATCTACATCCAAGTTGGCACTCGGTTCGTCATCGGTAATGGTCAGGGTCACGGGTTCGGGTGCGGTGATGCCTTGGGCGTTGTTTGCGGTTGCAGACACCGTGACCGTCTTATCGCCTGCCCGGTCGTCGTTGTCCACTGCGGTGATCGTCACGGTGCCCGTGCTCGTCGTCTCACTCGCCGCGATGATCAGCGTGTCTGCACTCGATAGCGTGAAGTCGCTCGCAGTTGCAGGGGACACAGGTGCCGCAGAGACCGTGATCGTCGTGATCGCGCTCGATGGATGCGACAGCGTCGCGCTCACCGTGGAAACCCCGCCGTTCTCCGAAATCGTCGACGCCGATAGCGACAGTGTTACCGTCGGCTCGCCATCATCATCGGTAATCGTTCCGGTGCCGGTCGCCGTGCTTATCGCCGCATTGCTCGCACTGCTCAGCGTCACGATCACGGTCTCATCATCCTCATCGAGGGCATCGGCGAGGACAGTCACGGCAAGGGTATCGCGCGTCACGCCAGCCGCAAACGTCAGCGTGCCGGCAGTGATTGCCGTGTAGTCATCTCCCGAAGTCGCGGTCCCGGTGCCCGCGTCTTCATAGCCCACCGTGACTTGCTGACTACTGGCTACACTCAACATCACGATGAACTCAAGGGATGAGGAACCGCTCCCCTCGGCCACAGTCGGAGAACTAATACTCAGCCTCGGCACGCCGTCATCATTGGTGATCGTCCCGGTGCCGGTGAGGGTCGTGCCCCCGCCGCTGAGGGTCGCATTGCTCGGATTGCTCAGCGTCACGATCACGGTCTCATCCGACTCAGCGGTGTCGTCACCGGTGACGGACACGGCAAGGGTATCTCTCGTCACACCTGACGCGAACGTCAGCGTGCCAGCAGTGATTGCCGTGTAGTCCGTGTCCGAAGTCGCGGTCCCGCTAGTCGCGTCCGCATAGCCCACCGTCACTACCTTCCCACTCGCCGCGCTCAACGAGACGATGAACTCAAGCGATGGCGTCTCCCCAGCGTCACCCTCGGTCACACTCGCAGAAGCAATACTCAACGTCGGCGGGGCGTCATCATCGGTGATCGTTCCGGTGCCGGTCGCCGTGCTTATCGCCGCATTGCTCGCACTGCTCAGCGTCACGATCACGGTCTCATCATCCTCGTCAAGGGCATCGCCGAGGACAGTCACGGCAAGGGTATCGCTCGTCACGCCAGCCGCTAAGGTCAGCGTGCCAGCAGTGATTGCGGTGTAGTCCGTGCCCGAAGTCGCGGTACCGGTGCCCGCGTCTTCATAGTCCACCGTCACTTGCCGACCACTTGCCGCGCTCAACGTCACGATGAACTCAAGCGACGGCGTGGCGCCAGTGGTGCCCTCGGCCACACTCGCAGAAGCAATACTCAACGTCGGCTCGTCGTCATCATCGGTGATCGTTCCGGTGCCGGTCGCCGTGTTGATCGTCGCATTGACAGGATTGCTCAACTCGACGACCACGGTCTCATTCTCCTCATCGAGGGCATCGGCGAGAACGCCCACGGCAAGGGTATCGCTCGTCACGCCAGCCGCTAAGGTCAGCGTGCCAGCAGTGATTGCGGTGTAGTCATCTCCCGAAGTCGCGGTACCGGTGCCCGCGTCCTCATAGTCCACCGTGACTTGCTGACCACTGGCTACACTCAACGTCACGATGAACTCAAGGGATGAGGAACCGCTCCCCTCGGCCACAGTCGGAGAACTAATACTCAGCCTCGGCGTCGTGTCATCATCGGTGATCGTCCCGCTACTGGTGAGGGTCGCGCTCCCGCCGGTGAAGGTCGCATTGACAGGATTGCTCAGCGTCACGCTCACGGTCTCATTCGGCTCGGCGGTGTTGTCACCGGTGACGGACACCGCAATGGTATTGCGCGTCACACCCGCCGCGAACGTCAGCGTGCCGGCAGTGATTGCGGTGTAGTCCGTGCCCGAAGTCGCGGTCCCGCTAGTCGCGTCTGCATAGCCCACCGTCACTACCTTCCCACTCGCCGCGCTCAACGAGACGATGAACTCAAGGGATGGCGTCTCCCCAGTGGCGCCCTCATCCACACTCGCAGAAGCAATACTCAGCGTCGGCGTCGCGTCATCATCGGTTAGCGTCAAAGTCGCCCCGGTCACACTGCCCGCGCCTTGGGCGTTGCGCGCCACACCGGACACGGTCACGGCGCGATTAACCTCGTCTTGTGTGTTGTCCACCGCCGTGACCACCACCGTGTCCGACGTGTTCGCCGTTTGCCCGGCTGCAATGGCAATCGTCGAATCCTGACCCACTGTGTAAGCACCGGTCACCGGGCGCACCGTGATCGTGGTCGCCTCACTCGACGGACGCGAGAGCGTCGCGCTCACCGTCGAAACACCGCCAGCCTCCGAGATGGACGAGGGCGACAGCATCAGCGTCACGGTAGGCGCGGCTTCATCGTCTGTGATCGTCAGGGTCCCGGAAGCCAGCGATGCCACATCGTCGCCTGCCACCGTTCCAGACACGCCTAAGCGCTTGTCCGGTGCATCGGTCGTGTTGTTCACCGCCGTGATGACCACCGTGTCCGACGCGTTCGTCGTGTCCCCAGCCGCGATGGTGATCGTCGAATCCGACCCCACCGTGTAAGCACCGGTCACGGGGCGCACCGTGATTGTTGTCGCATCCCTCGATAGATGCGACAGCTTCGCGCTCACCGTCGCAACACCACCAGCCTCAGAAATCGACGTGGGCGACAGTGCCAATGTCACCGTCGGTTTATCCAGCGCGATGCCATTTGGCGTAGTCAATCCTGTGGTGATGAGGTCTTCGACATTGGAGCCATCGAGGTCGGCACGCTGAATCTTATTCGTGACATTGTCCGTCCAGTACATCTTTCCGCGTCCCACATCCAGCGCGATGCCAAATGGATTACCCAATCCTGTGGTGATGAGGTCTTCGACATTGGAGCCATCGAGGTCGGCACGCTGAATCTTATCCGTGACAATGTCCGTCCAGTACATCTTTCCGCGTCCCACATCCAGCGCGATGCCAAATGGCCCATCCAATCCTGTGGTGATGAGGTCTTCGACATTAGAGCCATCGAGGTCGGCACGCTGAATATTAGCCGCGGCCCTGTCCGTCCAGTACATCTTTCCGCCCCCCACATCCAGCGCGATGCCACCTGAATACCTCAATCCTGCGGTGATGAGGTCTTCGACATTGGAGCCATTGAGGTCGGCACGCTGAATCTTATTCGTGCTAGCGTCCATCCAGTACATCTTTCCGCGTCCCACATCCAGCGCGATGCCACTTGGATCACCCAATCCTGTGGTGATGAGGTCTTCGACATTGGAGCCATCGAGGTCGGCACGCTGAATCTTATCCGTGGTAGTGTCCGTCCAGTACATCTTGCCGCCCCCCACATCCAGCGCGATGCTATATGGCCCATCCAATCCTGTGGTGATGAGGTCTTCGACGTAGGAGCCATCAATGTTGACACGCTGAATCTTATCCGTGTCAGCGTCCATCCAGTACATCTTGGGCGCATCATCGTCTTCCAGCGTCAAAGCCGCACCGGTCACATTGCCCACGTCTTGATCGTTGCTTGCCACACCGGACACGGTCACGGCGCGAGTAACCTCGTATTGACCGTTGTCCACCGCCGTGATCGCTACCGTGTCCGACGCGTTCGTCGTGTCCCCAGCCGCGATGGTGATCGTCGAATCCTGACCCACCGTGTAGGCATTGGCCACGGGGCGCACCGTGATCGTGGTCGCCGCACTCGACGGACGCGAGAGCGTCGCGCTCACCGTCGAAACACCACCAGCCTCAGAAATCGACGTGGGCGACAGTGCCAAAATCACCGTCGGTTGAAACAGCGCGATGCCAACTGGATTATCCAATCCTGTGGTGATGAGGTCTTCGACATTGGAGCCATTTAGATCGGCACGCTGAATTTTATTCGCGTCCCTGTCCGTCCAGTACATCTTTCCGCCCCCCACATCCAGCGCGATGCCAACTGGATCTCTCAATCCTGTGGTGATGAGGTCTTCGACATTGGAGCCATCGAGGTCGGCACGCTGAATCCTATTCCTGCCATCGTCCGTCCAGTACATCTTTCCGCCCCCCACATCCAGCGCGATGCCCCGTGGCGAACTCAATCCTGTGGTGATGAGGTCTTCGACATTGGAGCCATCGAGGTCGGCACGCTGAATCTTATCCGTGCCGGCGTCCGTCCAGTACATCTTTCCGCCCCCCACATCCAGCGCGATGCCCCGTGGCGAACTCAATCCTGTGGCGATGAGGTCTTCGACATTGGAGCCATCGAGGTCGGCACGCTGAATCTTATCCGTGCCGGCGTCCACCCAGTACATCTTTCCGCCCCCCACATCCAGCGCGATGCCCCGTGGCGAACTCAATCCTGTGGTGATGAGGTCTTCGACATTGGAGCCATTTAGATCGGCACGCTGAATTTTATTCGCGTCCCTGTCCGTCCAGTACATCTTTCCGCCCCCCACATCCAGCGCGATGCCCCATGAACTCTCCAATTCTGCGGTGATGAGGTCTTCGACCTGGGAGCCATTGAGGCTGGCACGCTGAATCTTATCCGTGCCAGCGTCTGTCCAGTACATCTTGGACGCGTCATCGTTTTCCAGCGTCAAAGCCGCACCGGTCACACGGCCCACGCCATGGTCGTTGCTTGCCACACCGGACACGGTCACGGCGCGATCAAGCTCGTATTGGGCGTTGTCCACCGCCGTGACCACCACCGTGTCCGACGTGTTCGCCGTTTGCCCGGCCGCGATGGCAATCGTCGAATCCTGACCCACCGTGTAGGCATTGGCTAAGGGGCGCACCGTGATCGTGGTCGCCTCACTCGACGGACGCGAGAGCGTCGCGCTCACCGTCGCAACACCACCAGCCTCAGAAATCGACGTGGGCGACAGCATCAGCGTCACGTCCGGCGAGGCTTCATCGTCATCCAGCGTCAAAGCCGCACCGGTCACACTGCCCACGCCTTGATCGTTGCGTGCCACACCGGACACGGTCACATCGTTGTTCGGCGCATCGGTCGTGTTGTTCACCGCCGTGATGACCACCGTGTCCGACGCGTTCGTCGTGTCCCCAGCCGCAATGGTGATCGTCGAATCCTGACCCACCGTGTAGGCATTGGCTAAGGGGCGCACCGTGATCGTGGTCGCCTCACTCGACGGACGCGACAGCACCGCGCTCACCGTCGAAACACCGCCAGCCTCCGAGATGGACGAGGGCGACAGCATCAGCGTCACATCCGGCGAGGCTTCATCGTCTGTGATCGTCAGGGTCCCGGAAGCCATCGATGCCACATCGTCGCCTGCCACCGTGCCAGACACGCCTAAGCGCTTGTCCGGTGCATCGGTCGTGTTGTTCACCGCCGTGATGACCACCGTGTCCGACGCGTTCGTCGTGTCCCCAGCCGCGATGGTGATCGTCGAATCCGACCCCACCGTGCATCGGTCGTGTTGTTCACCGCCGTGATGACCACCGTGTCCGACGCGTTCGTCGTGTCCCCGCCGCGATGGTGATCGTCGAATCCGACCCCACCGTGTAAGCACCGGTCACGGGGCGCACCGTGATTGTTGTCGCCGCCGCCGACCGATGCGACAGCTTCGCGCTCACCGTCGCAACACCACCAGCCTCAGAAATCGACGAGGGCGACAGTGCCAATGTCACCGTCGGTTTATCCAGCGCGAGGCCAGATGGCCTACTCAATCCTGTGGTGATGAGGTCTTCGACATTGGAGCCAGAAAGGTCGGCACGCTGAATCTTAGCCGTGCCAAGGTCCGTCCAGTACATCTTTCCGCCCCCCACATCCAGCGCGATGCCATATGGCTGACTCAATCCTGTGGTGATGAGGTCTTCGACATTGGAGCCAGAAAGGTCGGCACGCTGAATCTTAGACGTGGTAACGTCCGTCCAGTACATCTTTCCGCCCCCCACATCCAGCGCGAGGCCAGATGGATTACCCAATCCTGTGGCGATGAGGTCTTCGACATTGGAGCCATCGAGGTCGGCACGCTGAATCTTACTCGTGCCAGAGCCAAGGTCCGTCCAGTACATCTTTCCGCCCCCCACATCCAGCGCGATGCCAACTGGATCTCTCAATCCTGTGGTGATGAGGTCTTCGACATTGGAGCCATCGAGGTCGGCACGCTGAATCTTATCCGTGCCAAAGTCTGTCCAGTACATCTTTCCGCCCCCCACATCCAGCGCGATGCGAGCTGGATTCGTCAATCCTGTGGTGATGAGGTCTTCGACATTGGAGCCATCGAGGTCGGCACGCTGAATCTTATCCGTGCCCCAGTCCACCCAGTACATCTTTCCGCCCCCCACATCCAGCGCGAGGCCAACTGGATCTCTCAATCCTGTGGTGATGAGGTCTTCGACATTGGAGCCAGCGAGGTTGGCACGCTGAATCTTATCCGTGACAGTGTCCGTCCAGTACATCTTGAGCGTGTCGCCCCCGCTGCTCACCAGTGGTGTCGTCTGCGCTGTCGCGGGGGCGATCAGCAAGGGCATGACCAACACGGCGATCCATGTTGGAAGGGACAGAAAACGGAGATAATGGGATGTCATTTTATTTTTTTTTCGGGGAAGGGAATCGCGTTATTATTTGTCAAGTGGTAAAATAACGATGGGGTCGATGGTCAGTCAAGCAATAAGGACAGGCGCAGGGGCCTGTCCCTACGACGGATGGGGCGGGGGATGCGAGGGGGACCTACCCCCTGGCCCCGTTACTCGCTACGCTTCGTTGTAGGCTACGCCTGTGCCTGCGAGGAAGGGGGAATGGCGAGAGGTTGTGCGAGGGGGACCTACCCCCTGGCCCCCTTCCTAAGAGGAAGGGGGAATGGCGAGAGGTTGTGCGAGGGATTGTGTGTAAGGGTTTTTGGATTTGCATGGCGTGATCCATTCGCCCAAAGCCATCAAAACAGCCCTGGATGCAAACCTTTAAGAAAGCCATGCGCTCCCCCTTTCCTCGTAGGCACAGGCGTAGCCTACAATGAGCGAAGCGAATAACGGGGGCCGGGGGGATAGGTCCCATTGGGCAACGAGGATCGGTTTTGCGAGGGGATTGATGAGGGATTTTTAATCGCTTTATGCCCTCGCGCACCGCCATCAGAGCAACCCAGAGCGAGAAGCCATCAAAGGCACTTTACTCCCCTTTCCTCGTAGGAAAGGGGCCGGGGGATAGGTCCCCTCGCGCACCGCCATCAGAGCAACCAGAGATAGAAGCCATCAAAGGAAACGCCTTAAATGAGCAAGCAACACATTTGCTGATCTCTAGAAAAAAATAAAATGTCAACACGACCTACTGACGACTGACCACGGACCACTTGGGCGGTGGCGGGGCGGTCTCACCTCTCCCGTCTTACTTCTCACCGCAGGGGGTTGGGCGGGGTTGCCTCACCTCTCCCGTCTCCCGTCTTACGTCTCACCGAAGGGGGTTGGGCGGGGTGGAAACTGACAACTGACAACTGACAACTGACTACTGCCTTTTGCCTCTCCCGTCTCCCGTCTTACGTCTCACCGAATTTGTAAAAGCGATCAGTCGCCTCTGCGATTGGCCTGCGATTGCGGGGTGAGGTCGAACCACGTCTCGTGGCCTTGAAAAAACCGGTGGAGTTCATCGACCATCAGCGCGAAAAAGGGTGGATAATCGTCGCCGGTAACGCCGGCAAAATGCGGGCTTAGGAACACGTTGGGCAGGTGGATGATCTCGCTGTCTGCGGGAATGGGTTCCGGGTCGAATACCTCCAAGCCCGCCGCGATGTCGCCCCGTTTCAGGCGCGCGATGAGGGCGTTGGAATCGACAATCGCGCCGCGCGAGACATTGACAAAAACCGAGCCGGAGCGGATGAGGTCGAGTTCGCGTTTGCCGATCATCCCCTCGGTGCGCGGGGTGAGCGGCGCGACGCAAACGATGACGTCGCATTGGGAAAAGACATTGTCCATTGAGGTTTGCGTAAAGCCGACGATTTCTGCAATGTCGCGGGACAAGTACGGGTCGTACACCCAGATATCGACATTGAAAGGCCGCAAAAAAGAAATGAGGCGGCGGCCCATGTGCCCGCAACCGATGAGGCCCACGCGCTTGCCGGTTAGCATGCCGCGCATGTTCTCGCGCTTTTCAGCACCGCTGGGCGTATTGCCCGAGATGATGCGGCGAAAGGCCGCGCCCGCATTGCGTAGGGCGATGAGGATGAGGGCGAGTGCCCATTCAGCGACCGGATAAGACGATCCCTGCGTCGTATCCACTGTGCGAATGCCGCGCGCCCATGCCGCGTCGAGGTCCATCCGTGCGGCAAAGCGGTCGCCCTCGAGTTCGCCGATCAATTTCAACCGCGGTGCGCGATCCATCACGTCCGCATTCAGGGTGGGCGCGCCGTGGCAAACGACAATGGCATCGACATCGCGCACGCACTCGATCAAGCGGGCAAGGGTTTCGGGATCGCGGTGCGCTTCGTAAATGCCCCCGCCTTGGCATTCAAACCACGCCCAGGTGGCAAAGGTTTCGAGGCGCGCGAGTTCTTCGGGCGGGATACAATTTTCGCGCACGCGCTCGTCAAACGCGAGCAGGACTTTTGGCATGATCTACCTCTCAATGGTTGGGGTGGGGCAACGAGACTCGGTCGTTCGTCCGCGCTTGCCATTGGCGAATGCGGGCGGCGAGGTCGCGGATGCGGGTGCGGTGTTTGGGATCGCCAAAGCGATTGATCATCTCATGGGGGTCCGTGTTGAGATCGTAGAGTTCGCATTGATCGTGGGCACTCAAATTGAGTTTCCAGCGATCCGAGGAGACGATGCACCGCCAAGGCGTGCCCATCGCCGGATTGACTTCGGCCTCGCCCGGACGCGGATGACCGTCGCTGCGGTTCCACTGGATAAACGCGTCGTTTTCCGCCAAGGTGGCCTCGCCAATCATCACCGGCACGCGGCTCTCGCCCTGCAAGTGCTCGGGGATGGGTTCGCCCATCAGATCGAGCAGGGTGGGTACGAGGTCGATGTGCGAGATGTTGCCGGGGACTATCCGCTGTTGCTTGGACAGCCACGGCACGCGGATGAGCAGGGGAACTTTGACGGATTCCTCGTAGAGCACGGTCTTGCCCAAAATGCCGTGGTCCCCGACCATCTCCCCGTGGTCACTGGTGAAGACGACGATGGTATTGTCGGCCTGCCCGCTTTCTTCCAACGCAGTCAGGATTTTGCCGACGGAGCGATCCACTAAGGTGATGTTGCCGAAATACCGCGCCCGCACTGCACGCCAGCCTTCATCCGTGCGAAGGTCGTACCCGTATTCTTCGGATTCCATGTAATAAGCGGCCAAAACGCGGTTGAGGAGAGACGCATTGGCAGGTGGCTTTTGCCGGAACGCGGGGCCGACCGGAAGGTCGTCCGGATCGCAATAGTCGTTGAACGGCCCGGTATGCGGCGGGTGTGGCTCCAAATACGAAACCGCGAGCACAAAGGGGTCATCCCCGCAGGCGCGGATAAATTGCGCGGCGCGGTCGCCTTGGAAAGCGGCTTTGGTAAAGGGTTCGGGCATGCTGGCTTCCACATGCCGGGAGAAAACGCGCTGGCCTTCGGATTCCGCGTCGGGTTCAAACCCATTTGCCACGAGAAAGTGATGGTAAGCACTGCGGTATCGATGGCGTTCCGCGCTCGAGAAATGCCGGCGGTACGAGTCCTCTGTGCCGACCCACTCGCCAAAGCCGTGCTGTGGAAAAATCTCATCGCCCAAGTGCCACTTGCCATTGTAACAACACCGATAATCCGCCGATACCATTTCGGCGATAGTCCGCACCTCTCGCGGCAACGGCACATTACACGCGGGCACCCGGGCCGTGTGCGGGTACAGGCCGCACAACATCGTAGCGCGAGACGGACTGCACACGGGTTGGCTGACGTAGGCGTTTTCAAAGACAAAACTCCCATCCGCAAGCGCGTTGAGATGCGCGACATCGAGATGCACATTGCCATAGCACCGCATGGTATCGGCGCGTTGCTGATCCGTGAAAATGAATAACAGATTCGGTTTTCTGGAGGATGGATTCATTTTGCACCTCTTGTGCCTTTTGTGGCTAAAATCCCATCTTGCCTCTATTCCCACTGCGCCCGGGGACCTATCCCCCGGCCCCTTTCCTACGAGGAAAGGGGAGTAAAGCTCCTTTGATGGCTTCTCGCTCTGGTTGAGCTGATGGCATTGCGCGAGGGGACCTATCCCCCGGCCCCTTTCCTACGAGGAAAGGGGAGTAAAGCTCCTTTGATGGCTTCTCGCTCTGGTTGAGCTGATGGCATTGACCGAGGGCATAAAGCGATTAAAGATCCCTCACACCATCCCTTCGCAAAACCCATCCGCGTTCCCCCCTTCCTTGCAGGAAGGGGGGGTTAGGGGGGTAGGTCCCAATTCCCCGCCGCTATGTCCTTCCATGCCCTCTCGCCTCTCGCCTCTCGCCTCTCGCCTCTCGCCTCTCGCCTCTCCCCTCTCGCCTCTCACCTCTATTCCCACTGCGCCTGGGGAATGAGCACCGCGATGATCGCGAGCACCGCGCATCCCGCGAGGGCAAAAACCGCGGCCGTGTGGAGGGGGTGAAAGATCGCGTCCGCGCCCGTTGATGCGGAGGACGCGAGCAGGGCGAGGCAGAGCGAAAATGCCAACCGGCCGATCAGGCTTTGGATGGAGAGATAGGTGGCGCGATGGTGTTGTTGCAACCGGGGAACAATCGCGGCATTGAGCGGCGCGATCATCAGGGCACGAGGGACCGAGCGAAACCCCAACAGCAACACGACAATGGGATGCAGAAAAACGCTCATCGTCCAGATGAGAAAGCCTTGAATGCCCGCACTGAGCATCAGGGCCGAGCGCGTGCCCACGGCATCGGACAGGCGAACACTGCGCTTTGCAAACCACGCCGCAATGACCATCGTCAACGCGGTGTGGCAACCCGTGACCAACGGGGTGGGCGCCTGTCCTGTGAGCAAGTCGATGTAGGGTTGGTAAAATTCGTAGGGGATGTGGTTGATCACCGTCATAAACACGGAGAACGACATCAACCACGCGAGCGCGGGTTGCTTGAGATACGCCACACATGCGCGAATCTGTGCAAAAAATCCCGGCATCAAAAAACGGCGTTTGGGGTCTCGGCTCGGTTCGGCAAATGCAAAGACCAGCACGCCACACACACACGCGGTCAACAGGGAGAGACAATACGCGAGACGCAACGCATAAATGGCGACCAAACCGCCTGTGAGCGCGGCCCCGGCCGAGGCGAAAAACACATTGCGCGTAATGCGCGCCTCGCGGTCCGCGTACTCGGCTTCGCGGCCCAAACACGCGAGCAGGTCGTAGTGAAAGGACGTGTCCGTGCCGGACCGAAACGCCACACTCGCGGCCAAGCCGAGTTGCGCCAACACAAAGGCGCCAAATGCGTGAGCAAAAAAAAACAGGATGTACGCAAGTACCGCAGCGAGGGTGGAGATCAAAAGGGTGAGACGGCGGCCCAAGGTGTCGGACAAGTACCCAGATGGCACTTCGAGGATCACCACAGCGACGTAGTAAATGGCTTCGAGACGCAACACCTGATCGATGGTCATGTGCTGGTTGAAATACAAAAAAAATACGGGCAACCAGAAATGCGCCTGCGCGATAGGCGCGTAAATCGGATACAAGCGAACGCTGCGGGTGAGTTCAGAATGTGCCATTGCGAATGTGCGAAACCGGGGACAGACGAATTGGAATGACTTCCGACTTTAACCCGCGATTCGCCTTTCTTCATACCCTTCGTGGCTCAAACCCGATCACGGATTGTGCCTGAAATGGACCAGCGCGCGGTTCACAGTGCGATAGGTTTGAAAAGCCGACGCTAGGGACGTGACCATGAAAATGCTTTCGATTCGCTTGGTAATGCCCACCAAGCACAACTCGCCACCGGCTTCTTTCACGGTTGCCAAAGACGCGGTGAGCACGCCGAGCATCGCACTGCCAAACCATCTGATGCCGGAAAAATCGACAATCACGCGATTGATGTTGTTGTCGACGAGTTTTTTGACGTGCTCGTGAAACGGCGCGACCTCCGGCCCATCCATCAAATCGCCCCGCAGGGTGAGGATCGCGATGTCGTCCTTGATTTCTTCTCTGATGGTCATAATGCCTTCCTTTGTTGCATGTGATCAAATATTCTGCCCAGCGACAACATACATCTCTGCCCCCGATTTTACAACCCTTTCTTTTCGTCTATTGCAAGAAGGGTTGGCGTGGATCTTGCATCCGTGAAATACAACACGAGAATTTATCGGTTAAGTGAACGATGTGTTCAGTTTGCACCGCTGAACGCGCCGCAGAGGAAGGGACGTAAGATACAAGAGGTGAGAGGCAAGAGGCGAGAGGCAAGATGGAAGTTTAAGCCACGAGCGGGGAAAGGCGAGCCGTGTATAGGGGCGATGCCCCGTGCTCGGCCAAAGATACAAGAGGGGAGAGGAGTGCCGTACCAAGCGGTCAGCGATTAGCGGTTAGTTGTTTGTGCCTTTCACTTTTGCCACACCGTTGGAAAGTGTTTTCCACGCAGGATTTCGCCGTCTTTTACATCGACAAATTCTTTCATCACATGGTTGCCGCGTGCATCGTAGTAAGTGTCTTGTGTCATGTAGTGAATCGCGATGGCGCGGCGAGGGCGGTTGCTGTGGTTGTCGTGCGAACCGTGCCATGTGAGGGCGTGGTGGTAATGCACTTCGCCTTTTTTCACTGGGCGGCGCACCACCTCGATGGGATGGTTTTCAAAGGTTGAGGGCATGGCATCGAAGTCTTGCACCGTGCGAACAAACGCGATTTGATTGCCCCAGTTGTGCGAGCCCGGCACCATGCTCATACACCCGTTTTCCTCATCCACATCGTCCAGGGCCACCCAAGCACTGACTTCGGTCATGGGGCGGATAATCGGCCACAGGGGCGCGTCTTGATGCCAGCCGGTCGTGCCTCCGATTTCAGCGGGTTTGTACTGGATCTGGTCGTGCCAGATACGCAATTCGGTCGCGCCGGTCAACTGCGCCATTTCCTCGACAATTTTCTGCGAATACATCAATGCCTCAAACGGCGCGCTGGCTTCCCAGATATTCACAATCTGCCAGACCGGTGCCGAATCGTCGCCGCGCAAGTTCCGCAACAGCACGGGCTGTGGCACGTCATCGCGGTCTTTGTCGGCGATCACGCGGTAGAGTTCCTCGCGCAACACCTCGACCTGCGCGTCGTCCAACAGGGGGCCGCCGTTCAAAAACCCATTGTCGTGAAATTCTGCCACTTGTTCTTCGGTCAACATGGTTGTCTCCTTGGCGAATCTACCTCGTCCTTACTTCAAAAGTTCCCAGTCTTCTGTCGCTACTGGCTCCGTCGGATCCAGATATTCAATGACCTTGCCGCGTATTGGTGATGGCGTTGCGGAAGGGCGGATGGCTTCGTGCGACAAAATAATGACCTCTACTTCATCCCCTTCTCGAAAAGGGAGAGCACGCAGTTTGAGATCGCCGTTTGCGGCGATCTTCTTTTGAACGCGATAGGCTTTCATCATTGCCCCATGGGGTCGGATTTGATTTTCGGGATTGGTTATCCGCGGTCCATTGGCAGAGTATATATTTTTCCGTTGATCTAATCAAGTGTGAATCCCAAGGAATAGCCTGCAAAAAGGGGTTGAAAATGCGGCTTGTTATGGTATTTTGCGTTTGAACTTTGCACGCGATACGCTACACAAGAGGCAAAAATGTTCGCTCATTCTTTTTTTACAGCCGCTCTGATTTTGCTTTTTGGGGGGATTTTTATGGTACCATCAACTTATGCGGAGCCGCCGGTGTACGCCGTTTATCGCGCGGGAACGCCGATTGTCATTGACGGACGGTTGGACGAACCCGCCTGGGTGGCCGCGCCGGATGTGGGGGCGTTTGTTTTTCCGTGGTATGCGTCCGGGAAGAAGGAACAGACCGTCGCCAAAATGCTGTGGGATGACGCGCATTTGTACGTGGCCTACATCTGCGAAGACGCCCATATTTGGGCCGAACACACGGCCCGCGATTCCGCGGTGTGGAAGGACGACACCGTAGAGGTTTTTACCGCGCCGAATCCGAATTTGCCCCAAGCCTATTTCAATATCGAAATGAATGTGCTGGGCATTTTTTTGGACCAGTTTCATCCCGAAGGGCCTGACGCGCCCGTGCCCGGGGAATGGAATGGCGAGGGCATTCAGATCAAAACGCAGATCGTGGGCACGCTGAACGACGACAGCGATGAGGATGAATACTGGATTTTGGAGGCGGCCATTCCCTTTCGCAATTTTGCACACGTTGCCGCGCATACCCCGCCGCAACCGGGGGATGTGTGGCATCTGAATTTGAACCGTCTGGGCGGGAAGACCAATGAGCAATTCAGCCAGTGGTCGGGCAGCCGAACGCCCCACCCGCAATTCCACGCGCCAGCGGATTTTGGACAGGTGGTGTTTTCGGAGAGGGCGAGTCCATTTTGGCGGTGAACAATGGCCCTGATTGCCAGCCAAAGCGTGCAGGCGTGCGATGATCCGATTGGGATAAGCAGAAACGCCATCGGCGATTTGTCGATGGCGTTCTTTTTGTACGCGGTTGCGGGATTCGCGTTTATGCTTCGGGTCACTTTTCGCCTTTGACCAATGACGAGGACCGCGTGCTCACGATATTTTGCAGGAGGTCTTCGAAGGCTTGCACGGGCATTGCTGCTAAGTTTTCGCCTGTGCGTAGGCGCGGGGAGACGGAGTCGCCTTGCACCTCGCGGTCGCCCACGACGAGCATGTAGGGAATTTTCCGCAGTTGTGCGTTGCGAATTTTGGCATTGATGCGGTTGTTGCTGTCATCGATCTCCACGCGAAAGCCGGCTTGGGCGAGGCGCGTTGTGACTTGCTGGGCGTAGTCGATATGGCGGTCCGAGATCGGGATCAAAACCGCTTGGATGGGCGCGAGCCAAACCGGAA
Source organism: Candidatus Latescibacterota bacterium (assembly GCA_965204745.1). Lineage (GTDB taxonomy): Bacteria > Latescibacterota > UBA2968 > UBA2968 > UBA2968 > VXRD01. The sequence goes on along the minus strand of OZ242010.1, from coordinate 3,271,116 downwards.
ATGCCCCCGCGTACAATTCGATGAGATAGGCGACCATCCGCTCCATGGTGCTGAGGACGCCCCGGTGAATGATCACGGGATGGCATTCGCGGTCGTCTTGATCTACGTACGTCAGATCGAATCGATTGGGCAGGTGAAAGTCGATTTGAATGGTGGAATACGTCTCTTCGCGGCCCAACACATCGCGGAATTGAATGTCGAGCTTTGGGCCGTAGAACGCCGCTTCGCCGGGCACTTCGACATAAGGCAGATCCAGGGCCTTCATCGTCTCGCGCAGCATGTCCTCGGCCATATCCCACATGGCGTCGTTGTCCACGTATTTTTCGCGGTCCGCCTTGTCGCGCAGGGAAAGGCGGTACGTGTAATCCACAATGCCCAAGGTGCGATAGGCGCGCTCGACCAAGCGCATCACATCGGCAAATTCGTCTTTGACTTGGCTCGGGGTGCAAAAAATGTGCGCGTCGTTCAAGGTCATTGCGCGCACGCGGCTCAAGCCGCCCATTTTGCCGGATCTCTCGAACCGGTACATCGTGCCCAATTCGGCGATGCGGATCGGCAACTCCCGGTAGCTGTGGAGCTTTGACGCATAGATCAAGATGTGGTGCGGGCAGTTCATGGGGCGCAATACCAGGTTCTCATTTTTCAACTCGATAGGCGGGAACATCTCATCCTTGTAGTGCTCCCAGTGACCCGATTTTTCGTAGAGTTCCTGTTTGCCCAAGTGCGGGGAATAAACGTGCATGTACCCCGCTTTGCGCTCTTCTTCCTCGATGTATTCCTCGAGAATCCGGCGCACGGTGGCGCCATTGGGCAACCAGATGGGAAGCCCGGTGCCGATAAATTCGTGGCCCATGAAGAGTTCGAGGTCGCGGCCCAACCGCCGGTGGTCGCGCTTTTGGGCCTCTTCGAGGCGTTTGAGGTGGGCGTTGAGTTCTGCCTTGTCGCGCCAAGCCGTGCCGTAGATGCGCGTGAGCATGGGGTTGTTTTCGTCGCCGTGCCAGTAAGCACTCGACACGTTCATCAATTTGAATGCGTTGTATTTGATGTTGCCGGTGTGCGCGACATGCGGCCCGCGACACAGGTCGAGAAAGGCGTCTTGTCGATAGACCGTGATCGCGGTTTGCTGCGCGTCTGACAGCGCATTGCCGTATTCGTCATAGTTGCCCTGCGTGAGACCATCGATGAGTTCGAGTTTGTAGGGATTGTCCTGAAACAGGTCGCGCGCCTCGGCGGCACTGACTTCCCGAACTCGAAAGGGATGGCGACCGCGTATGATTTCCTTCATCCTGTTTTCAATCCCCTTCAGGTCTTCTTCGCCCAATTTGGCGGGCAAGTCGAAGTCGTAGTAGAACCCGTTTTCAATGGGCGGGCCAATCGCGGTTTTGGCGCCCGGAAACTGCTCGATCACGGCTTGCGCCATGATGTGCGCGAGTGAATGGCGGATCCGATACAACTCGGGATCGTAGCCCTCCGGCACGTTTTGCGCGGCTTGGGCTTTGAGGTCGTTTTCCATGGTCATTTGTTCTCCTTCATCAGCGGTTGTTTTTCCCGCCGTGTTGCCAAGCGATTTCGGATCGCAGGGCGGCTTCGGTGGTTTGGGTGGCGACGAAAAGGGTTGTCGGGTAATGCGCGTATTCCAAGAGCGCGGTGTAGATGGCATCTGCCTCGTAGCGGTTCAGGCCCAGGCCGGCCAAGTACTGGAGGCGCATGTTGTGGTCGAGGTTGATTTCGGCGTCTGCGAGCCATTCTGCGAGGTCCGAGGCGCGGCCGGCGTAGGTTGACAAAAGCGCGACAGCCGATCCCAGATCCACGTCGTCGAGCGATGCCCAAACTTCGGTGTGGTCGTCGCGGTCCAAGCGCGTTTGCAGGGCATCCACGTCGATGATGAGCGGCGATTCCGTGCCCAGGAGGACGACGTCATAGCCCTGGCCGTCGTCCTGATTGCCCCAAATTGTCCCGTGTGAAAACACGTCGAAAAAGGTTGCGATTTCGCTTTTGACCGCATCTGCGCGGGATTCGTACAGGGGGACCCACTGCGTCACCACCCCGCCGGGGTTCAGGCGTTTTTTGCACAGGGCGAAATACTCTTTTGAATACAGGGCACCTGCGCCCTTGACCCAAGGGTGGATGGGGTCGGACGTAATAATATCAAATTTCTCATCCGTTGTCACCAGATAATGTCGCGCATCGTCGATCGCGACCTCCACGCGGGGGTCTTGCAAGACCGCGTAATTCTCGGGGCCGAAATACGCCTTGGCCGCAGGCGGGATCAGCGGTTCGATCTCGCAGATTACGATGCGTTCAACACTCGGATGCAAGAGAAATGTTCCCGCTGTCACGCCTGCGCCGCACCCCACCACGAGCACGGATCGCGGCTTTGCGTGCATCAGCGCGGAGAGGTGCCCGAGCATGCGCTGCAAGCGCGTATCCTGGGGTTCGCTGGACGCGACGATTTTGCCACTCACGTGAAAATTTCGCACGCCCGTGTCCAGTTCTGACACGGCAATGGAGGCGTTCATGCCCTCGCCCACGTAGAGATATTGGGCCTCATCGCCCCAGTCGAGCAGGGAGCGGCCATAAGCGATCAGCGCGGCCGGTGGCGCGGGCAGGTGCCATACGAGCAGGGCGACGCCGACCGTGACGGCAACCCAGCGATCTGATCGGACGGCCCGACCTCGGTTGCGCGCCTGCCACAATGCACGTCCAAACATCAACGCGGCCCCGCAGGCGGACAGGACGAGCAGGACTCGCTGCGCGGTTTGCGTTCCCCAAAGCGCGATCACCACAAAACCGAGCGCGCCCACGATAGCCCCTGCGGTGTTGGCCGCGTACACGCTACCGGCGAGCGCGCCCGGGTCGCGGTCTCGCGTACTCGCGGCTGCAAGGGCCAGTGGAAAACTCATGCCCCACAACGCGGTTGCCGGGAAGATCGCCACGAAACAACGCAGCAAATCCAACTGAAATCGCACGGCAACGGTTCCGCCCGGCGTCCAGTAGGGGAGCAACTGCGCGAGCGCGTAAGCGGCCCAGGCTATCGCGCCGACGAGGAGGAGTTGACACCATCCCAGCGCGAGTTGGGGATTGCGTTTGCTGCGAGCAAGAGCGGCGCCCGCGCTGCTGCCCACGCCGAGTCCGATGAGGAAAACGCCCAAGATGATCGAAAACGCATACACGGTCGCGCCCATCATCAGCGACAGCAAGCGCGTCCAGATCACCTGCGCGCCGAGGGCACACGCGCCGGAAATCGCGATGGCGACATAGACGCGCCAGGCGTTTGCGATCCACAAATTGCGCGTGGGCGCGTCCGCTGCGGCGTATTCGGCGCGGCGCGCCAAGCCATACCCGATGAAGGCCACGCCGATGTTCAGCGCGACTGCCACGTACGTTGCGATGACCACGTCGTAGAGGCGCAAGAGGTAAAACCCTGCGAACAAGCAGCCGCACACTGCGCCCACGATATTGCCCCCATAAAAAAACCCGAGCCATGAGACGCCGCGCCGGGTGGATGCGGTCCAGCGCGCAATCGCGGGCAGGGTCGCGCCCATCAACACGGTGGGCGGAAAGAGGCAGAACGCGCAGATAAGGCCGCGCAAGAGATGCCCCCACAAGCCCTGCGTTGCCGCGCCGATGTAGAATTTGCCGATCAGTGGCAACACGGACAGCAGGGCGATCCCCATGATGCCGATGCCCAGTTCCAACAGCGCATAGACCCGCAAGGGATGATGGCGCGTGGCGATGACGCGGGAGAGCATCACACTGCCCACGCACATCCCGGCCATGAACGTGCCGAGCAAGATGCCGAGGGAAATAGCCGAAGACCCGATGACGAGTTGCAACATCTGAAACCAGACGATTTCGTAGATGAGCGCGGCACACCCACTGCCCGCGAACAGGGCGACGAGCAAGGGGAGGTATTTGGGCTTGGCGTGCATATAATCGTTGTCCTTGAATTGTATTTTTCGTAAGTTTAATGACCAATAGCGACGTTGTGCAACCCTATTTTAAGGAGATCGTCATGCAACTCACGACCGAACAAATCCGCGAATTTTACGAGCGTGGGTACGTCAAAATCCCCGGTGCCATCTCGAAGGCGATGGTGGATACGGCGCGGCAGGCCATCAACCATTCGATTGGCACGCTGGGGCCAAATGGCGAGGATATGTCCAAGCATCGCGCCGCGCAGTTTTGCCGCGACTTGAATGGCAGTCCCGTGATTATGGACCTGTTCAACAACAGCCCGGTCATTTCCCTCGCCGAATCCCTGATGGGAGAGGGCAACTTGCAAAAGCCCATCCAAGGCGCGCAGGTGGCGCCGCGGTTTCCCAATGTCATCGGCAAAGACCCGGCCGAACCGCGGGGGCATCTCGACGGCATGGGCACGGGCATGAATGGCATGCCCAAAGGCGTGTACCGCCGCGATTTCACCTGTTTTGCCGTCATTTACCTGGCCGATGTGCCCGAGTCCTTTAGCGGCAATTTCACGGTTTGGCCGGGGTCGCATCGCTTTTTTCAATCCTACTTCAAGCGCGAGGGGCTCGAAGTGCTCTCCGATGGTACGCCGCATGTGGCATTGCCCGAAGGTCCGGATATGATCACCGGCAACGCGGGCGATCTCGTTCTCGCCCACCACCAGATGGTCCACAGCGCCGGCCCGAATGCGTCTCCCAATATTCGCTACGCGACCATTGCCCGCCTCCGCCACGTCGATTGCACTGAAAACGGCAATCGGGGCTTCCTCGACATCTGGCGCGAATTTCCCCGAGTGCGCGAAGTGCTCGCAGCGGCATAATACCAAAGGGATCATGCGGTGCTTGTCTAAAGCGTTTGGTCCTTTGATGGCGTTGACCGAGGGGACCTATCCCCCGGCCCCTTTCCTACGAGGAAAGGGGAGTAAAGCTCCTTTGATGGCTTCTCGCTCTGGTTGCTCTGATGGCATTGCGCGAGGGCATAAAGCGATTAAAAACCCCTCACACCATCCCCTCGCAAAACCCATCCGCGTTCCCCCCTTCCTCAAAGGCACAGGCGTAGCCTACAACGAAGCGAAGCGAGTAACGGGGGTGAGGGGCTGGGCGGTCTGACAACTGACAACCGACAACTGACAACTGACAACTGACTTTTTTATTTAACATTCGCCAATCGCGCTAATTTAGCCGAACCTCACCCAGATTCGCACAAGTCCTTCACAACACCGCGAAAGGAAACAAACATGGCACACATTAGAAACTGGCGAGACCAACAGCCCGAAGTCGCGCACTTGAGCGCGATTCGCTGGCCGGGGTTGAAAAGCAGAAATGCCGGCCCCAATCGGAAGGACGAAGACGCACATCAGTTGCACCATCTTCAAGGCATTGTCAAGCACGCATTGCAAGGCCGCAAGACCTCTGACCACCACAAGCACGCGCAAGTCGAACAAGCCTATTACATCCTCAGCGGTAGCGGCGAAGTCTTGGTCGGCGAAGACCGGTTTCCAGTCCGGGCGGGGGATGCGGTCTATTTGCCAGCCGACATTCACCACCAGATGTTCAATGACATGAACGACGATTGGCTCGAACACCTCGTTCTGGGCAAAAACATCGACGCGGCCCCGGGCGGCGCGTGCGTGATTCGCAACTGGGAAGACGTGTTGCCGGTCAGCGACGGCGCAGGCGCGATTCGCTGGCATCAACTCGGGCCTGTGGGCACAGAAGACGGGTGCTTGAAATCCATTGCATTCATCGACCGCGAAGCCATTCAACCCGGGCATCAGAGCATCGCGCGGCGTTATGACGAGGTGGAACTCGGGTTGTGGATCATCGAAAACAAGGGCGTCCTCGTCACCCCGGATGGCGAACAACCCATCACCGAAGGCGACGCGGTCCACCTGCCCCCCGGCACGCCCTACCACATCCAAAACCCCCACGGGGAATGGCTGACCTACATGATCATCGCCGGGTAAAACACGAGGAGGAACGTCAATGAAAAAAAATGAAAAGTGCTATATTATCTCTTGCGACATTGCGGCAGGAAGCGATTACGACGCGCTCCGCGATGCAATTAAGAAATATCGCGCTTGGGCGCACATTACCAAATCGACCTGGGCCGTGGTGACTGATAAGAGCGCGACAGAGATTACAGAGGACTTGTGGAGGCATATAGAGGGAAGTCGTCTTTTTGTCGTCAAGTCAGATGTTCAAGCGGAAGCGGCCGGATGGAATGTGCTTTGTAGCGACGAATGGCTGGAAAGGAATCTTTGAGATGGATCATATATCTTCAGCGCGAAACGGCGGCGAAAAATCCATCGAGATTCTGAGGGGCAAAGTCCCTGCGATGCGATTGTACGAAATTGAGGAACGCGAATTGGATATGCTCGAAAAGGGAATGCCTGCGAGTCTTTTCCTAAACTTTGGCATTGCGCTGGTGTCCATAAGTTGTTCATTCCTCATCGCTCTACTCGCGACACACATCGCTTCTGACCGCATTTTTACTGTATTCACCGTGATTGTCACCATCGGTTTCATCGGCGGTCTCGTATTGATGAGTTTGTGGTATCGCTATCGGCAGTCAACCGCCGCATTGGTTGAAAAAATTCGGAGCCGAATCCCCGATGAAGAAACGAGGTCTATCGACCGAGATGGGGATAGTAAATAAAGTTCATGATCCGACGCAACGCGCCTTTGGGTGATCGAAACGATTGGCCCCATCCGAGATCGTGCAAGCGATTTTAGATGGGGCGTTCTTCTATTGCCCAAAATTTTGGTGGATAAGTCCTGCGTAAATCCTTAAATTGGTCAAATTCCGTCCGCTACTGAACTCACCGCAATGGTAGAGATGATATGCCCAAACCCGCTGCATACATCGCGTCGATCAAAAACCACCCCACCATCAAAAACCATCCCATCGTTCAGGTGGTCTTCTATCTCATCGCCCTGTTTTTGGGCATCTACATCTGCACGCAGGCGGCCATCTACCTCGACGCGACCATCACCGGGCTACAAGGCGGGCAAGTCCTGCAAGGCGGCACGTTTTGGCGCGCGCTGACCGTCACCTTCAAGCATCCGGACAATCCCGAACAAACCCTCCCGGTCACAGACATCCGCTTCAAAAATGTAGATCGCTTCTTGCCCATCGCGGTCATCGTCCACGTGCAGGGGCGGGATTCGACCTATTACTCGGGCACGCAACGCGAGTGGATCGAGATACCGGATCTGCCCGTCGATAGCTTGGTCATTCGCACGCGCAACGCCAGCCACAGCGCGGTGATCGACGAGTTGCGCTTTCAGCGCGGCAACCGCGTCTATGCGCTGGACTTCGACAACGCATTGGACGGCCCCATCGCGCCCAATACGCAGATGATCGAGTACGGGTTTGACGACATCCAACTCGCGTTTGGCGCGGACAATGCCGTGCCCACGGTGGTGCGCGGCGGGGATTTGGCCGAGTCTATCGGGCGGTACATCTCCAACATCAGCGGCCCGCTCTCCACGGTGTTGATCCTGTTTCTGATCGCCTTGCCCTTTTACATGGTCGTGCGCTATGCCCAAGTCTTGTCCCACGACTTGGCATCGGACCGGTTCTTCACGGATTCAGACGCGCAGATCGTTCAAACCCACGGCATTGACTTGCTTTGGGGCGGGCAGTACAACGCGGATTACGCCCTGGCTGAAAACACCGAACTCTACGCCATTCTCACGTCTGTGGAATCGGAAATCGCGTCTGACCGCGCCAGATTGGTCGAGCGATGCACGGACAAAATCTATCTCCTTTTCGACGAGATTGAAGACCGTCTCTCCGAGGGTTTTGGCATGTTGGGCCTGTTGGCACTCTCCCTCGGCTTGTTGGGCACGGTCGTGGGCATGATCGACGCGTTCAAAATTTTGGAAGATACGATGAAAGTGGGCGAAGGCCCGGCGCAGACCCAACTCAAAATGGCGCACTACATCAACTTTGCACTCGTCACCACGGCCATTGGGTTCCTCGGACGCATTTTGTCCATGATCCTCATTCGCAAGACCAAAGCCCGTAGCCTGCAACACCGAGCGCGCATGCTCAATTTGGTTCAACATTTTTTTTTACGAGACGCACAGGCGTAGCCCCTGTGCCTTGGGGAATTATCCATGAGACACCGCAACAGGCGACCTTTGGCAGCGTTGTTGGACACGGGCGAGGGATTTATCGACGTGCTGTTTTTGTTGCTGACATTTTTCATCATCCAAAACGTGTGGCAAACGCATCTCGCCAATTTGCACAACCGCTTTGTCCACGCGCAAAAACTCAACTTTATCAAAGCCGCTGACGAAACCCACGCGGCGCCCAATCCCACGGACGAGCGGTTTTTGCAGATCATCATCGGCAAATCCCATATCCAGTTCGACAAGGGCGGCGTTGCCACCGAAGAACACATCGTCTTTCAACACGGGGCAGACAACGCCCAAGTCGGCATTGAACGCGCGGTGTTTTTGGCGACCCAAAAAGCCTTGCACGCACTCCAAGCGCAACGGGGTTTTGATCCCAGTGATATTTTGGCGCGCCTCTATTTTGAGCGCGATGCCACTGTGACGTACACGGTTGGCGTGTACGACGCCCTCAACGCCAATGGGTTTAAGACCGTGCAATGGGGGCTTGAGAGTCAAAAGAGAAAATTGTAACCCCTCTCCGAGAGACGGGCAGGGCGAGCACGTACAAACACTGCTCGCCTTTGAACTGGCTATCGCCAGTTGTATCCCTTTTGTGCTTTTGAACTGGCTATCGCCAGTTGTACCCCGCTCGTGCCTTTTGTGGCTATCCTCATAAGCATACACCAGGTCCCGAGAAACCACCATGTCTCCTCAACGACAAAGTACAATCCGCAGTGCCTTTGACCGCATGGCGCAAGAGCAACCCGCGCTTTTTGGCGTGTTGCGGGCCGTGTTGCACGCACGCAATTTGCACGAGGCGCGCAGGGTGTGTGGACATGTCTCGCCGAAACATTTTACGCGGGACTATCACCGCGCTGTGGAGCATCTCGTCCAAGGGTTGCGCGACCGAGGGTATGATCCGCCTGTGGAGGCCGATGCCTTTGATGATCGCATTGGAGGAGAGTCCTCTGCGCGCCGCGTTGTGGCCGCCAAGTTGCCTTCGCCGGAGGTCATCGACCGCTGGTACAAGGGCCACATCTTGCACGAGGCATATGCGCTAGTCGCCGCCCGGAACCGGGTCGGGCTTGCCAAGTTGTGGGATCGATTTCCCAATCGTCGGCACGAGATCGAAATCGCCATTGCCCTCGCGCCCGATGCCGCGCCGTCTGCGGTTGTTCCCCGTCTGCTGTCGCCGCCTGTGCAACGCCATCGCCAACGCTTTTTGCCCACGCTGGCCGGCGCGTGTGCTGTGGGTGCGGTCTTGCTCTTGGCCCTGTTCCCGCCCGCAAGTGGTCGCGCGCGCAATGCGATTGTCGCAAATTTTGAGGAGATGCTCGTCAGCGCGCAGGGCGTTTTTGACATGGGGCAGAACGCGCCGCCAGAACCCAAAGTTGCCGCGCCCGAGCCAGAACCTAAAGTGATCGCGCCGACCGTGCCGCGTCCACAAATCGCATTGCCGGACAAGCCCAAGCGCGTGCTCGCGGCATTGCCCGATATTTCGCGCCAGCGCGACCTGCCGCAACTCGCGTTCGAGACGCGCCCCAACATCTCTGCGCCCCGCTTAGACCGAGGGGCGGCTCCATCGTCCTTTTTTGGATCGCGCCCAGAAGTCGCGGTCACGCGGCCCACATTGCAGATGCCCTCGCACACACCTGCGACCTTGCCACCGCCTACGCACACGGACAAAGACGCGCCCCAAGTGGAATCAGAGGATCTCAAAGGCTATGGCCCGGCCGGGCGCATTGGCTTTTCCAACTTTCGCGCATCGGCCGGGCTTTCGGCAGAACTCGCGCGCCTCACCCGCATTCAACGCGCCCTCGCGCGCCTCAAAACGCAGGAAAACAGAATTTTTGAAAACGCCCAACTCGCCCTGGCCCCAAACCGCGCCAGAATCCACTTTGCGGACGGCATTGCCTTTACCCTCACCTTTCGCAGGGGCCGCTTGGACAATATCCAGATTTTCGCGCGGTCGGGCCTCGGCAAATCCCTCCACCTCGAAACCCAAGCGCGCAGGGGCATCCGCTTGCTCAACCGCGCCTTGGGCCAATCGTGAGATCGATCATGAAAAAAACAGCCCTCATCTTGTTGTTCGCCGTCGCCATTGCCCCGTCTCGCGCGTGGGAAAAGGACGACGACTTGGCCTATCGCGCCTTTGAAGAGGGCCGCGCCGCGTTCTCGGTTGCGGATTATGCCAAAGCCGTGACGCAGTTTGAACGCGCGTGCGATCACGCCCTCATCTTTACCAGCGCGTACTATATCTGGCTGGGCACGGCTTGCGAACGCGCTTATGACGCGGATCCCAATGCGCGGATCGACCTGCTCAGAAAAGGCGCGGACGCGTACCGCATCGCGCGCGACCGAGAGCAAGACCCGGATGTGATCTACGAACAGGGGCGGCTCACGGTCAAATACGCGATGGCGCGTGCCAATGCCGCGCTCGACCGGGAATACGCCCGCCAACCCATGCCTTTGAATCTCCTCCCCGCAGAACTGCGAGACACCACGCGGCTAGACACGCGCTTTCACCCGGCGATGATCGACACCTTGCACCGCATCTGGCGAGTCGCAGAAGACGGGTTGCGCGAGATCTGGACCGCCATTCTCGTGCGAGAGCAAAGGGAACTCGTCTATACGTCGCCCCAGCGCGCGGGCATGAGCGATACCCTGCAAGCCTATTTGAGCGTTTATATCGAGAACAGCTTGAACCTCATCGAAACCGCGGCGCAGGTGAATTTTGAGGGCATCGAGCCGGATTTTTACATTCCCAAAATTGCCGCGGCAGCGTCTCGCGGCGCCTTGGGCAACAATCCGGATTGGTTCGCGCAAGTGCTCGCGGCAGCGCGCTTTGACGGCGGGTACAACATGCGCTGTGCCATCCTCCGCCTCAAGGGCTTGCGCCACGGCAAAGAAGAAGATACCGAGCAGGCGATTCGCGCCATGCAACGCGCCTTGTTCTATGCGCGGTCAGACACGTCCCGCGCCGCCCTGTATTTGGACATGGCGTTCACCGCGTATCGAGACGATTTGGCCCAAGCCGTGGCCTTTGCCCAAAAAGCCTATCGGCACAACCGATACGAGGCGCGCGTGTGCGATACGTACGGCGGGTTGTCGCTCAGTTTGGCGAGCGTCAAGCTCAAAGAGGGCGCGTATCGCCAAGCCATTGCAGCCATTTATCCGGTGACGACCTTTGGGTGGCAAGACCGAGCCGAGGCCCTGATCACTTTGGCGCATGCCTATCTCAACTCCGACCTGCAAGGTGTTGGGATGCGTGCGTACCAAGCCGCAGAGCATGCCTATCGCATCGCGCCGGATCGGTATTGGCGGGCATTTTACCGCATTGCCAAAAGCCAAGGCGATTACGCCCAAGCGCGTCAACTCGAGGAAAACCACAATCCCAATTTGGTCAGCGAACGGGGGGAGCCATCGCCATGAACGCACTGCGACTCGTCTTCTTATGCCTGATCGCGCCGTTGCATCTCGCCGCACAGGAGCCAGAACCCGTGCCGCAGACGCGCCCGGCGACCCTGCTCCACATCGACTCCACGCCCTCCGGCGCGCGGGTTTTCATCAACGGGCAGGAAGCGGGGTACGCGCCCTTTTCCACGCGGGAACGCTTGGACATCGGCGACAAACTTCAGGCTTTGGCGCACGGCTACCAATTCTGGACGCGCACCATCACGCAACCGGTGTTGGCAGATACGCTGCACATCGCGCTCACGCGACAAAAAGCGCGCCTGCAAATCCGGTCGGACCAACTCGACGCCTTGGGCGCGAAAATCCGCCTGCGGTTTGCGGATCGGGATACGACGTTCACCGGGTTCATCAACATCGGGCGCGGGAATGTGGCGTACGAGGCCGACCTCTTTGTGGGCAAGTATCGCCTCGAAATCGGCAAAGCCGGCTTTCGCACCATTGAACGAGACCTGTTTTTGTGGCCGCGCGGCAAACTCCTCAAGATCGTGCTGACGCCTGCCCCACTGCCCCTGACGAGTTTGTCCATCCCGGATCTCGCGGCACTCGCAGACCGGTATCGCGCGGAAAGCGCGCATCTCTTGGCCGGCGCCATCGCCATTGGCGAAGCCGCGCCCGCCGTTGCGAGCAATGCGGCCATCCACTTGATGGATCGCCGCTTGCCCCTGTTTGTCGCAGAACTCGACCGCTATGGCGCGCACATCCGCGAGATAGACCGCACCTTGGACCGCATGAGCGAAAAAGAACTCGGCGTGCTGCGCGCATTGGCCCAAGTCGAGGTGTACCGCGGCATCGTGCTGGGCAAGTACCGCCGGTTCTCTGAGGCCCACGCGCTTTTTCGCAGTGCGCGTGCACGATCTCCGTTTCCAGTTGACCAAGAGCCGTATCCTTTGCCGGGCAATTCTCACCTGCGCTTGGGCGATCTCATGGGCTTTGTCGAGCACTGGCACGACCGCCTCGGCCGCTTGGATGTGAACGTGAGTGAGGCCTGGCTTTCCACGCGCAATTTGCAACCCAACGCGCTCTATTTTGAGCAGGTGCTTTTCACGCGCGAATCCCCAACGCCCCCGCTGACTTCGCCGAGCGAACAGGCCATGCGCGACAGCCTCGTGACGTTGGCCGAACTCCTGTTGCGCGAAAACATCGTCCAGCGCAGGCAGGCGTTTTCCCTGGCCTTGCCCCAAGGGCATTACATTTTCAAAGACGGGCAAAATCGGGCCGTGCCAGTGTCGTTCCGCGTGGGCGCGACCCCCTCGTTTCTCCGCGTGTCCCCGCGCGTGTCCATGTGGTTGCCCGAGGCCAAGGCCGCGTCCGATGTGGTGCGCGTGCAACCCGTGTTCGGGGATGAACTCGGCCCCATCGTTCCGCCCGACCAGATGACTTTTGGGCAGGAATACGCGATCCAGATCAAAACGGGCGATTACAAAGACCACCGGGAAAACATCGTCCTCTATCCCACGGGCGGCATCAAACCGGTGTGGCCTGGGGTCACCGCGATAGCCGTTGCCCCGGGCGCGGAATGCCTGTATTACAAAACCGGCGATCACAAACTCCAAACCTCGATCCTCAGCAACATCCCGGGCAAGCGCAAAGGGCTACTCAAATACCTGCTGATCCCCATCGTCGCGGTCGGCGTCGCCCTCGCGTTGTGACAAGATAGGGCGCGAGCCGTAATTGGCGAAAAATCCCCGTTGCCAACCTCGTTGTATTTGGGTATATTTTGGCGTCACTGGCCTTGAAAGGCATTAACAAAGGAGTTGAAATGGCAGATCAAGAATTGGATCAACGCATTGGACTCGCAGAGTTACGCGGTGAAATGGTGCAGATGAACAAGCGCGTTGACGACGTGAACAGACGCATTGACGACGTGAACAGACGCATTGACGACCTGCGTTCAGAGGTTCAAGACCTGCGGGTAACATTGCGATGGGTGATCGGCATCCAAGTCACGATGTTTATCGTTTTGGCTGGCCTGATTTTGCGCGGAATCGGGTCATAAAAAAAGCAATCCTCGCGCTTTACTTCCATGAGAACAAAGATTGAAACGCCGCTGTCTGCACAAACGCAGATGGCGGTTTTCTTTTTTCCCTTTCCGGTGGGGGGGTGGTCTCACCTCTCCCGTCTCACCTCTCCCGTCTCCAGATTCCCCCGGGCACTTGCCCGGGTTTTTTTGTCCATTTTAGAACTGGCACGGTTTTCGCATATATCAAGGCCATGTTTTGTACCCGTTTGTCATAGATCGTCGTAACTCGTTGTTTAATCGAGACATCGTTTTGGGGATTGCGAATTTTGCCGCGCGTTCAAGGAGGTAGGTGTTGATAAATTGCAACAGGTGTGTTGTTTTTTCACAGTTGTGCGCGATCTGGGTCATCGCGTGTGGATCTGACCTGTGCGCGGAAACGTACGATTTGGCGTCGAGCATTGCGCGGGCCATGCAGGTGCATCCGGGGGTGCGCGCCGCGCGGGTGGATGTCGAGCTCGCACAGACGCAGTTGGATCAGGTCAATGCCGCGCGCTTTTTGCCGCAATTTGAAGTGCGCTCCGTGATCGGCCCGTCGCCCGAGGCCCGGGGCAACGCGCTCGTCGGCGAGACGCGGTTGAGTCAGATGAGCATTTTCACGCAGACCGAGGCCACGCTCGTGCAACCGGTGTTCACGTTTGGGCAGTTGGCAGGGGCCAAGGCCGCGGCAAGGGCCGGAATCGCAGCGCGAGAAGCCGGGTTGCGAAAAGCACGGGGGGATCTCGAACTCCAAGTTGCCGAGGTGTATTTTGGCCTGCAATTAGCCGATGATCTGGTCGCGCTGGCGCTGGAGGCACAAAGCGATTTTCAAACCGCACGCGATTTTGTGGCAGAAAAATTGGACGCGGATGAGGGCGATTTTACGTACGCGGATTTGGGGCGCATCGACCGATTTGCCTTTGACGTGAACGAGAAGGTGCATGCCGCGGTCAAGACCAAAGCACTGGCCGAGTCCGCGATGCGCTTGCTCTTGGGGTTGAGCGACTCGGATTCACTCGCGCTGGCCGAGCCGCTGACGCCGATAGAGGTGGAGATCGAGCCGCTCGAATTTTATTTGCAACGCGCAGGCGAGCGCGAGGATGTGCAGCAGTTGGACGCCGCGGCGCAGGTGCGCGCCTCTCTGGCGCAGGTGGCAAAGGCCGAGCAGTATCCGCAAATTTTTATCGCGGGTCAGTTCAAGTACGGGTACGCGCCGAACCGCGACGATCAGACGAGTCCGTTTGCCAAGGACGATTTCAATGTGTTGCAAGCCGGCGCGGTGATCGGGATTCGGCAATCCCTGTCGTTTGGGCTCGCATCGGTCAAGACGCGAAGGGCGAATTTGGAACACCGCAAGTTGCTGTATCAAAAGCAGTTGGCCGAGAAAGGCATCGCCATTGAAATCGAGCGGATTTACCGCGCATGGGTCGAAGCAGAGAAAAACATGCAGGCAGCCGGCAAGGCGCGGCGGGCGACCCGCCGGTGGTTTGTGTCGGTTCGAGATGGATTTAACGCAGGGCTTGAAGAGGCATCCGAGATGATCGATGCCGCGAAAGAGTACGGCATTATTCGCGCCAAATACTACGAAGCCGTGTTCAATTTTAACCGATCCTGGGCGAGATTGCAGCGGGCCATTGGGCGCAGCCCGTTGTCGCTTGGGAATTGAGAAAGGTTGCAAACGCTATGGTGAAGAAGGCCGTTATTATTGCCGCTGGCATGGGCAGCAGGTTGCGAGGTTATGGGGCGGATTTGCCCAAGCCGCTGGTGCCGTTGGCCGGCGTGCCCTTGCTCAAGCGCGCGGTTTTGTCCGCGATGCGCGGGGGGATTTCCGAGTTTGTGATCGTGATTGGGTACCGCGGGCACGAGATCCAGCACGCCTTGACCGACGACCCGCAGTTTTCAGACGCGGTGATCAACTGGGTTCACAACGATGACTGGCAACGCGGCAATGGGGGGTCTGTGCTGTGTGCGCGAGACTACGTGGATGAGCCGTTTGTGCTGTTGATGTCCGATCACTTGTTCGACCCGGAGGTGCTGACCAAGTTGCGGCACATGCCGGTGGGCGAAGACGAGGCCGTGCTGTGCGTGGATTCGGATCTCGATGGCATTTTCGATACGGAAGACGCCACCAAGGTCGTGGCGCGCAATGACCGCGTGGTTCAAATCGGCAAAGAATTGGCCGATTTCAATGCGGTGGATACCGGGATTTTTCTGTGTAGTCCCTTTTTGTTTGCGGCCCTGGCGCAGTCCATCGCCCGAGGCGACGGGTCCTTGTCCGGCGGGATTCGGGTGTTGTGCGAGCGCGGCAGCATGCGAACCGCGGATATCAATGGCGCGTTTTGGCTGGATGTGGATACGCCCGAGGCGCACGTCCACGCAGAGGGCGAGTTGTTTCGCAGGCTGGGCAAGCCCACCGATGGGTTTATTTCCCGGCATTTCAACCGCAAAATTTCCACGCGCATTTCCCGGCTGTTGGTTCATCTGCCCATCACGCCGAATCAGTTGTCGATTTCCACCATGCTGTTGTCCTTTTTGTCCGCGTGGCTGGTGTTTCAGGGCGGGACGAGTTATTTGCACCTCGCGCTGGGTGGGTTGTTGTTCCAATTTGCGTCGATTGTGGATGGGTGCGACGGCGAGATCGCCAAGTTGAAACTTATGGGGTCGTGCGCGGGCGAGTGGGTCGATACGCTGGCGGACGATCTGTCCTATCTCGTGTTTTTTATCGCGGTGCTCGGCGGGATGTACGCGCATACGGGCGAAGTGCTCTACCCCCTGCTCGGCGGGGTGATGGTGTTTTTAGACGTGCTGGGCGTGTTGCTGCTGTTCCTGTATTTGAAAGTGGTGGGGTCGGGCAGTCTGGTGAGTTTTTATTTTGCGTTTTCGACCGATGTGCCGGAAAGTGACCGCGGATGGTTCCACCGGTTTTGCGTGTCGATCAAGTTCGTGAGCCGCCGAGACTTTTTCGCCGCGCTCTTTTGCACGCTGGCTATCGGCAACAGCATTGCGGGGATGTACTGGTTCCTGGTCGTCGGCTCCGCCTTGTTGACCGCGGGCATCTTCGGCTTTGGCGGGCAAATCCTCCGCACCCACGGCGCACTGCCCGGCCCTGTGGATGAGGCGAAGTTTGGCGAGAAGGCGGATTGATGAGGTCAGTTGTCAGTGGTCAGTCCCCACAACCCCCAGTCAATCGGTCAGCAAAGGGAACAGGCCGCGGTCAGCAATCATCTGTCCATCACTCGTGAGATGGACACCTATATCCCAACGCAAGGGAAGAGATTCATGCGTAAACTGGTTTTGTCAACGGGCTTGTTGATGACCGCACTGACCGTGCTGGTCTTTCTGAGCTATCGGGTCGCTGCCGAACCGGATGCCCAAGGCGGCGCGACGGCTGGGGAATCTTTCCCGATTGCTGAACGGCGCGCGAAAGTTGCCGCTGACCGCAAAGCGCGGCAGTTGCGCGAATGGATCGCCGAAGATGAGGCCACGCACAGCGCGGATGACGTCATAGGGCGCGCGAAAGTTGCCGCTGGCGCCAATGCCAATGCGACGCTGTCGCTCGATCTGATTCCCAATGGCGGCGCGGGCAATCAGCGAAATGATGGCGTCACATCGGGCACCGTGTCTGGACGAGGCACCAAAATTGCCATTGAGGTTTTTGCAACCGGCGTGACCACCTCTTTGACCGGCATGCAACTTCGGTTTGACTTTGATGCGTCCCTCGTCACCTTTGTCAAAGCCGAGAACCGCGCGTTTTCCTTGCCCCTGCCACACCCGACAGGCACGGACTTCGCGGCGACTTCGCCGGTTCGTTTGGCGTCGTCGGGTTTTCTAACACGGGCAGAGTTCACCACGGCGACCGATGTCACGGGCAGGGCATTTTCCATTGGCATTGCGTCTGTGACGCTCTCTGAAAGTTTGTCATCGAGAGACACGCTCACCACGACAAGCCGAGTTGAATTTAATGCGATGGCCCCGATGGCCCCGACGCCCGATTTTGATGGCAATGGGATGGTAGGCTTTTCCGACTTCTTGGCGTTTGCAGGGCGATATGGCACGCGGCAAGGGGAAGGCAGCTACCGTGCCAAGTACGATTTGAACCGCGATGGCGCGATAGACTTTTCTGATTTTCTGATTTTTGCCGGCAGTTATGGCAATACAGTACCGCCTCCACCACCGCCTCCACCTCCTGGTGGCAGTAGCAGTCCCGATCTGATCGTTGAATCGCCGTCGGTCAGCGCCAGCACGCTAACGCCCGGGCAATCCTTCACCTTGCGTGCCACAGTTCGCAACCGGGGCACGGGGCAATCAGCCGAAACGACCTTGCGCTACTACCGTTCGTCCGACGCGACGATCTCCACGAGCGATACAGAAGTGGGCACGGATTTGGTCAGCGGTCTGTCCACTTCGCGCACGAGTCCGGAATCGATCCGTCTGACTGCGCCATCGAGTGCGGGCACGTACTACTTCGGTGCGTGCGTGGCAAGCGTCAGCGGCGAGAGCAACACCGACAACAACTGCTCGGCTGGCGTGCGTGTTACGGTGAGTGATGACCACAGCAATACCCGATCTGGCGCGACCAGCCTGTCTTTGGGTGGCTCACGCTCTGGGCGGATAGAAATCGGCGGCGATGTTGATTACTTCAGGGTGCAAGTCAGTAGTTCTGGCACCTTGACGGTTTATACGACAGGCAACACCGATACTTATGGTACGTTGCAAAGCAGTTCCGGCTCCACTTTGGCAACCAATGACGATGGCGGAAGTGGTACGAATTTCAGCATAGCACGCTCTGTGAGTGCGGGGACCTACTACATCGCAGTACGAGGCTATTCCTCGTCAGAGACTGGAAGCTATACCGTTCACGCAAGTTTTCAGAGTAGCGGCAGTGGTGGCGGAGGTAGCGGCGGCGGTAGTAGCAGTCCCGATCTGATCGTTGAATCGCTGTCGGTCAGCGACACCACGCTGACGTCTGGGCAATCCTTCACTCTGCGTGCCACAGTTCGCAACCGGGGCACGGCTCGGTCAGCCACAACGACCTTGCGCTATTATCAATCGTCCGACGCGACGCTCTCCACGAGCGATACAGAAGTGGGCACGGATTCGGTCATCGGTCTGTCCGCTTCGCGCACGAGTCCGGAATCGATCCGTCTGACTGCGCCATCGAGTGCGGGCACGTACTACTACGGTGCGTGCGTGGCAAGCGTCAGCGGGGAGAGCAACACCACCAACAACTGCTCGGCTGGCGTGCGCGTTACGGTGAGTAGCGGTGGCGGTGGCGGTAGTAGCAGTCCCGATCTGATCGTTGAATCGCTGTCGGTCAGCGACACCACGCTGACGTCTGGGCAATCCTTCACTCTGCGCGCCACAGTTCGCAACCGGGGCACGGCTCGGTCAGCCACAACGACCTTGCGCTATTATCAATCGTCCGACGCGACGATCACCACGAGCGATACAGAAGTGGGCACGGATTTGGTCATCGGTCTGTCCGCTTCGCGCACGAGTCCGGAATCGATCCGTCTGACTGCGCCATCGAGTGCGGGGACGTACTACTACGGTGCGTGCGTGGCAAGCGTCAGCGGGGAGAGCAACACCACCAACAACTGCTCGGCTGGCGTGCGCGTCATGGTCGTTGTTCCTGACCTGATCGTTGAATCGCCTGCGGTCAGCGACACCACGTTGGGGCTCGGTCAATCCTTTACCCTAAGAGCCACGGTTCGCAACCAGGGCGTGGGGCCGTCAGCCTCGACAACCTTGCGCTACTACCGCTCGTCCGACGCGACGATCTCCACGAGCGATACAGAAGTGGGCACGGATTACGTGAGCGGTCTTTCGGCTTCGCGCACGAGTCCGGAATCGATCCGTCTGACTGCGCCATCGAGTGCGGGGACGTACTACTACGGCGCGTGCGTGGCAAGCATCAGCGGGGAGAGCAACACCGACAACAACTGCTCGGCTGGCGTGCGTGTCACGGTGGTCGAGCTCAAGCCCGACTTGATCGTTGAATCGCCGTCGGTCAGCGAGAGCACCTTGACATCTGGGCAATCCTTCACTCTGCGCGCCACAGTTCGCAACCGGGGCACGGCTCGGTCAGCCACAACGACCTTGCGCTATTATCAATCGTCCGACGCGACGATCACCACGAGCGATACAGAAGTGGGCACGGATTTGGTCAGCGGTCTGTTCGCTTCGCGCACGGGTTTGGAATCGATCCGTCTGACTGCGCCATCGAGTGCGGGCACGTATTACTACGGTGCGTGCGTGGCAAGCGTCAGCGGGGAGAGCAACACCGACAACAACTGCTCGGCTGGCGTGCGCGTTACGGTGAGTAGCGGTGGTGGCGGTGGCGGTGGCGGCGGCGGTGGCGGCAGCAGTGACTATACGCCCTTAGATGCGCTGCGCGTATCCAATGGGGAGGTACGATATACCCTGCCGTCGATATTTGGCATTACGCCGACCATCCGTACAAGTGGATGCACCATGCTATCCCTCACCATTAATGGCAATACACTCAATTCGTCAAAATGGCAAAAAAAGGTTGGGAACTCTTGGCGTGATATTCCAAATACAGAACGCCGTGAAGAAGTTTGTGCTTATTCAACCACCGAGCCCGGTGAATACCGATTGGTTTTAGTGTTTATCAATAATGGCGTTAGGCGCCAATACACCAGCGCGAATACCTTCACGGTCCGCTAGTGAGCGGCCTGTCGGCTTCTGGTACCAGTGCGGAATCGATCCGTTTATTTATTTCGAGTGTAGCCACACAAGCACGTATTATTTCGGGGTGTTACGGCACTATCTGCGCGGGCCCGGGTCTGAATCTCAACGGATTCCGAGCCAGCAAAATCGCCGGCACGTCGCGGTGGCGCATCGACGGGGTGCCCTAACCGGTAGGTGCAGAGAAAGAGCCGATAACGATACAAGCCCTCGCACCGATGCCTTCGGCAAAGATACTTGACAGGCGGATTGACGGGCTTATATTCTCCCGCGTTGACCGAGTAGGTCTCAATCACAAAGGGGTTTGGCTGTTATGACAATTCAGACTTCACATCCTACTTTTTTGGGCGTTCACACCGGCACCGCGACGGCTGGTGTGAGGTCTTTTTTGCCTGCCCACAACTTAACACAACTTATTGTTTTCATTAGATTTTCGGGGGGGGGGGGGCATTTCCCCTTATCGCCTTCCCCTATCTGTATTGTCTGAGCAAAATTCCACCGTCCAATTTGCACCATGTCGCATCCCTCCTGATCAATTTTTTCCGTCCGTCTTTCCCCCATTCGTTTCATTCTTCCAAAACATTTTCTTTAGCCGGCTCAGTTCCTGCGTGGCAACCCCTTGAGGAACAGCCGGCTTATTTTTTTGTTTTCACTGACAATGCGAATTTTGAGCACATCTGCTTGGTGGATTCCAGGCTGATTGTCCTCACACAAGCAACACGCAACGGCGTCGATAATACCGCGGAGGGTGCCGACAAGTGGTTGTCATTATCGACCTATCACACTACGGCATACGTACACATAGAGGAGGGATGAGATGCGACTTTTTTGTCCTACCGCATAACCAGGAAAGCTTAAACCTCTTTCCCTAGCCAGCAGTTCAATCTATCGCAGTTTTATCAGCAAATTGGGGCTGAAACGCTACCCCCAACGCAAAGGAGATATTCATGCGTAAACTGATTTTGTCAACAGGCCTGTTGATGACCGCGCTCTCAGCGCTGGTCTTTGCCGAACCGGATGCCCAAGGCGGCGCGACCACAGGGGAATCTTCCCCGATTGTTGAACAGCGTGCGAAAGTTGCCGCTGACCGCAAAGCTCGGCAGTTGCTTGAACGCATCGCCGAGGACGAAGCCACGCACAGCGCGGATGCCATGACACTGCGTGCGAAAGTTGCCGCTGGCGCCAATGCGCGGTGGTTGCGCGAATGGATCGCCGAGGACGAGGCCACGCACAGCGCGGATGATGTCATAGGGCGCGCGAAAGTTGCCGCTGGCCCCAATGCCAATGCGCGGCTGTCGCTCGACCTGATTCCCAATGGCGGCGCGGGCAATCAGCGAAATGATCGCGTCACATCGGGCACCGTGTCTGGACGGGGCACGACCATTGCCATTGAGGTTTTTGCAACCGGCGTGACCACCTCTTTGACCGGCATGCAACTTCGGTTTGACTTCGACGCATCTCTGTTGACCTTTGTCAAAGCCGAGAACCGCGCGTTTGCCTTTAACCTGCCACACCCGACAGGCACGGACTTCGCGGCGACTTCGCCGGTTCGTTTGGCGTCGTCGGGTTTTCTAACCCGGGCAGAGTTCACCACGGCGACCGATGTCGCGGGTAGGGAATTTTCCATTGGCCTTGGGTTGGTGACGCTTTCTGAAAGTTTGTCCTCGAGCGATACGCTCACCACGACAAGCCGGATCTCGTTTAACGTTCCGACGACTTCCACGCCCGATTTTGATGGCGATGGGATGGTAGGCTTTTCCGACTTCTTGGCGTTTGCAGGGCGATATGGTGCCCAGCGCGGGGATAGCAGATACCAAGCGAAGTACGATTTGAATAGCGATGGCGCGATAGACTTTCAGGATTTTCTGAGTTTTGCCGGCAGTTATGGCAGCCCAGTACCGCCTCCTCCACCTCCTGGTGGCAGTAGCAGTCCCGATCTGATCGTTGAATCGCCGTCGGTCAGCGATAGCACGCTGACGCCTGGGCAATCCTTCACCCTGCGCGCCACCGTTCGCAATCGGGGCACGGCTCGGTCAGCCTCGACGACCTTGCGCTACTACCGCTCGTCCAATGCGACGATCTCCACGAGCGATACAGAAGTGGGCACGGATAGCGTGAGCGGGCTTTCGGCTTCTCGCACGGGTTCGGAATCGATCAGTCTAACTGCTCCGTCGAGTACCGGCACGTATTACTACGGCGCGTGCGTGGCAAGCGTCAGCGGGGAGAGCAACACCAACAACAACTGCTCGGCTGGCGTGCGCGTCACGGTCAGTGGTGGCGGTGGTGGCGGTAGCGGTAGCGGTACGCCCAAGATGTACTGGATAGACTTTGTCACGTCTAAGATTCAGCGTGCCAACTTGGATGGCTCCAATGTCGAAGACCTCATCACCACAGGATTGACTACGCCATATGACATCGCGCTGGATGTGGGACGCGGAAAGATGTACTGGACGAACGTGGACATTGACGGTCGCACGGATAAGATTCAGCGTGCCAACTTGGATGGCTCCAATGTCGAAGACCTCATCACCACAGGATTGATTGGGCCATTGGGCATCGCGCTGGATGTGGGACGCGGAAAGATGTACTGGACGAACGTGGACTTTGACGGTGGCGGTCGCACGTCTAAGATTCAGCGTGCCAACTTGGATGGCTCCAATGTCGAAGACCTCATCACCACAGGATTGAGTGGGCCATTTGGCATCGCGCTGGATGTGGGACGCGGAAAGATGTACTGGACGGACATTAACACGGAGAAGATTCAGCGTGCCAATTTGGATGGCTCCCAGGTAGAAGACCTCATCACCACAGGAGCGCTTGGGCCATATGGCATCGCGCTGGATGTGGGACGCGGAAAGATGTACTGGACACGCAAGTACCCGAATGACCCTCCTAAGATTCAGCGTGCCAACTTGGATGGCTCCAATGTCGAAGACCTCATCACCACAGTACCAGCCACAGGAGCGCTTGGGCCAGAGGGCATCGCGCTGGATGTGGGACGCGGAAAGATGTACTGGACGGACATTAACACGGCGAAGATTCAGCGTGCCAACTTGGATGGCTCCCAGGTAGAAGACCTCATCACCACAGGAGTGGATGGGCTATCTGGCATCGCGCTGGATACTCAGGGGACCGGTAGTGCCGGTGGCGGTGGTGGCAGTAGTGGTGGGGGTGGTGGGGGTGGCAGTCGTCCCGATCTGATCGTTGAATCGCCGTCGGTCAGCGATAGCACCTTGACGCCTGGGCAATCCTTCACCTTGCGCGCCACCGTTCGCAACCGGGGCACGGCTCGGTCAGCCTCGACGACCTTGCGCTACTACGGCTCGGGCAACGTGGGGATCTCCACGGGCGATATAGAAGTGGGCACAGATTCGGTCAGCGGTCTTTCGGCTTCTGGTACCAGTGCGGAATCTATCATTCTGAGAGCACCGTCGCGTGCGGGCACGTATTACTTCGGTGCGTGCGTGGCAAGCGTCAGCGGCGAGAGCAACACCAACAACAACTGCTCAACAGGCGTGCGTGTTACGGTGAGTGATGATCACAGCAATACCCGATCTGGCGCGACCAGCCTGTCTTTGGGTGGCTCACGCTCTGGGCGGATAGAAACCGGCGGCGATGTCGATTACTTCAGGGTGCAAGTCAGTAGTTCTGGGGCCTTGACGGTTTATACGACAGGAAATACTGATACTTATGGTACGTTGCAAAGCAGTTCCGGCACCACTTTGGAAACCGATGACGATGACGGAAGTGGTACGAATTTCAGCATAGCACGCTCTGTGAGTGCGGGGACCTACTACATCGCAGTACGAGGCTATTCCTCGTCAGAGACTGGAAGCTATACCGTTCACGCAAGTTTTCAGAGTGGCGGCAGTGGTGGCGGGGGTAGCGGCGGCGGCAGCGATGACCACAGCAATACCCGATCTGGCGCGACCAGCCTGTCTTTGGGTGGCTCACGCTCTGGGCGGATAGAAACCGGCAGCGATGTCGATTACTTCAGGGTGCAAGTCAGTAGTTCTGGCACCTTGACGGTTTATACGACAGGAAATACTGATACTTATGGTACGTTGCAAAGCAGTTCCGGCACCACTTTGGAAACCGATGACGATGACGGAAGTGGTAGGAATTTCAGCATAGCACGTTCCGTGAGTGCGGGGACCTACTACATCAAAGTAGAAGAGTATGGGAATAATGCCACTGGAAGCTATACCGTTCACGCAAGTTTTCAGAGTGGCGGTAGTGGCGGTGGCAGTGGCAGTGGCAGTGGTCGTCCTGACCTGATCGTTGAATCGCTTTCGACTAGCTCGTCCAGCGGTCTATCCTTCACCCTGAATGCCACAGTCCGCAACCGGGGCACGGCTCGGTCAGCCGCAACGACCTTGCGCTATTATCGCTCGTCCAATGCGACGATCTCCACGAGCGATACAGAAGTGGGCACAGATTCGGTCAGCGGTCTTTCGGCTTCGGCGACCAGTAGGGAATCGATCCGTCTGACTGCGCCGTCGCGTGCGGGCACGTATTACTACGGCGCGTGCGTGGCAAGCGTCAGCGGCGAGAGCAACACCGACAACAACTGCTCGGATGCCGTGCGCATTACGGTGAGTGGCGGCAGTGGCGGGGGTGGTGGCGGCAGTGGTGGGGGTGGTAGCGGCAGTGGCAGTCTCGGTGCTTGCAGGGTGGGGATGGTCGTGCGTCCTAACCAGAGCTGTCAGATCAGCGGTGGAGAGTTTAGAAATGTCGGCGGTGGGTGCTTCGTTTATACTCCCTTCGGCAGCGGCAGGTTTTGCCTTGGTCGCAGCTTCAATTTGAACGGATTTAGAGGGACTCGGGTGGGCAACGATTACAGGATTGACGGGTTGCCCTAACCGGTAGGTGGCGAGAAAGAGCCGATAACGGCACAAGCCTTTGTAGCGTCCTCTGAAGGTAGGAGCCTGTTGCGAGGGCTTGTGCATACGATTGGGTTGTCTTGCGTTGTTGTTGTTGTGTGGCTCAGTGTTCGGGGGGCGTGGAGATCGCGCTTTTTGAAAAGGCTTCGGGCGACGCCTATTCTAAAGTCGCCCAAACTTTCACAAGGAGCGAGTGATGCGTAAACTGATTTTGTCAACAGGCCTGTTGATGACCGCGCTCACAGCGCTGGTCTTTGTGGTCTATCAAGTCGCAGCCGAACCGGATGCCCAAGGCGGCGCGACCACAGGGGAATCTTCCCCGATTGCTGAACGGCGCGCGAAAGTTGCCGCCGGTCCCAATGCCAATATGACCCTGTATCTTGAACGCATCGCCGAAGATGAACCCACGCACAGCGCGGATGACGTCATAGGGCGCGCGAAAGTTGCCGCCGGTGCCAATGCCAATATGACCCTGTATCTTGAACGCATCGCCGAGGATGAACCCACGCACAGCGCGGATGACGTCATAGGGCGCGCGAAAGTTGCCGCCGGTCCCAATGCCAATGCCGTTCTGTCTTTGGACTTGGACATCGATGCCAGCGATCCTAAAAGGGATGATGGGAATAAATCGGGCACTGTTGCAGGTGCTGGTACCGATGTTGTCGTCGAGGTGTTTATCACGGGGTTGGCAGGCCCAATTATCGGTGGTGCGTTTTCCATTGATACGAATAGGCTGACCGTCAAAAGTGCGGCGGCTACGCCGGGGTTGTCGGTTCTTGGGACTACCGCAAGAACTGTCTCGTTTGGTGGTTTCCCACCGGGCGTTGCCCTGCCCAACGGCTATTTGGGAACGGTTACGCTTACGACAGTTTCTGATGTAACAGGTACCGAATTCACAGTTAGTGCCAGCATAAATGTGGCGGATGGCACTAATATTGGTGAGACGGATATGCTCACCGCGGCGACGCCATTGACTTTTAATGCGATGGGTCCCACACCCGATTTTAACGGCGATGGCACGGTAGGCTTTCCCGACTTCTTGGCGTTTGCAGGGCGATATGGTGCCCGGCGCGGGGATAGCAGATACCAAGCGAAGTATGATTTGAATAGCGATGGCGCGATAGACTTTCGGGATTTTCTGAGTTTTGCCGGCAGTTATGGCAGCCCAGTACCGCCTCCTCCACCTCCTGGTGGCAGTAGCAGTCCCGATCTGATCGTTGAATCGCCGTCGGTCAGCGATAGCACCTTGACGCCTGGGCAATCCTTCACCTTGCAAGCCACCGTTCGCAATCGGGGCACGGGGCAATCAGCCTCGACGACCTTGCGCTACTACCGCTCGTCCAATGCGACGATCTCCACGAGCGATACAGAAGTGGGCACGGATAGCGTGAGCGGGCTTTCGGCTTCTCGCACGGGTTCGGAATCGATCAGTCTAACTGCTCCGTCGAGTACCGGCACGTATTACTACGGCGCGTGCGTGGCAAGCGTCAGCGGGGAGAGCAACACCAACAACAACTGCTCGGATGCCGTGCGCGTCACGGTCAGTGGTGGCGGTGGCGGCGGTGGCGGTAGTAGTAGTCCCGATCTGATCGTTGAATCGCCGTCGGTCAGCGATAGCACCTTGACGCCTGGGCAATCCTTCACCTTGCAAGCCACCGTTCGCAATCGGGGCACGGCTCGGTCAGCCGCAACGACCTTGCGCTACTACCGCTCGTCCGACGCGACGATCGCCACGAGCGATACAGAAGTGGGCACAGATTCGGTCAGCGGTCTGTCCGCTTCGGGCACGGGTTCGGAATCGATCAGTCTGACTGCGCCGTCGGGTTCAGGCACGTATTACTACGGCGCGTGCGTGGCAAGCGTCAGCGGCGAGAGCAACACCGACAACAACTGCTCGGAGGGCGTGCGCGTCACGGTGAGTAGCGGTGGCGGTGGCGGGGTTGGTACGCCGAAGATGTACTGGAGAGACACTGGCACGGAGAAGATTCAGCGTGCCAACTTGGATGGCTCCAATGTCGAAGACCTCATCACCACAGGATTGAGGACACCTGTTGGCATCGCGCTGGATGTGGTACGCGGAAAGATGTACTGGACGGACGCTGGCACGGATAAGATTCAGTGTGCCAACTTGGATGGCTCCAATGTCGAAGACCTCATCACCACAGGATTGACTACGCCAGTTGGCATCGTGCTGGATGTGGTACGCGGAAAGATGTACTGGACGGACACTGGCACGGAGAAGATTCAGCGTGCCAACTTGGATGGCTCTAATGTCGAAGACCTCATCACCACAGGATTGAGGACACCAGAAGGCATCGCGCTGGATGTGGGACGCGAAAAGATGTACTGGACAGACTGGGGCACGGAGAAGATTCAGTGTGCCAACTTGGATGGCTCCAATGTCGAAGACCTCATCACCACAGGATTGACTACGCCATTGGGCATCGCGCTGGATGTGGGACGCGGAAAGATGTACTGGACAGACAATGGCACGGATAAGATTCAGCGTGCCAACTTGGATGGCTCCAATGTCGAAGACCTCATCACCACAGGATTGACTACGCCATTGGGCATCGCGCTGGATGTGGGACGCGGAAAGATGTACTGGACAGACAATGGCACGGATAAGATTCAGCGTGCCAACTTGGATGGCTCCAATGTCGAAGACCTCATCACCACAGGATTGACTACGCCAGGTGGCATCGCGCTGGATACTCAGGGGACCGGTAGTATCAGTCTTCCCGATCTGATCGTTGAATCGCCTTCGGTCAGCGATAGCACCTTGACGCCTGGGCAATCCTTCACCCTGCGCGCCACAGTTCGCAATCGCGGCACGGCTCGGTCAGCCGCAACGACCTTGCGCTACTACCGCTCGTCCAATGCGACGATCTCCACGAGCGATACAGAAGTGGGCACGGATTCGGTCAGCGGTCTTTCGGCTTCGGCGACCAGTAGGGAATCGATCCGTCTGACTGCGCCGTCGCGTGCGGGCACGTATTACTACGGCGCGTGTGTGGTAGCGGTCAGGGGCTCGAGCGATAACTGCTCGGCCGGTGTCCGAGTGGTCGTTGGCGCGCCAGACCTGGTTGTGCAATCGCCATCGGTGGATAATACCACGCCGACGGCTGGGCAGTCGATCACGCTACGTGCGACGGTGCTCAACCGAGGCACGGCAGCGGCGACGGCGACCACCCTGCGCTATTACCTCTCAGCCGACGCGACGATCACCACCGGCGACACAGAAGTTGGCACGGCGGATGCGATAAGCGCCTTGGCGGTGTCAGCGACGAGTGTGCAGTCGAGTAGCGTGCCCGTGTCAGCGATCCCCGGCACGTATTACTACGGTGCGTGCGTGGCAAGCGTCAGTGGCGAGAGCAATACCGACAACAACTGTTCAACAGGCGTGCGCGTCACGGTGAGTAGCGGCAGTGGTGGTGGTGGCGGTGGCGGTGGCAGTGGACGTCCTGACCTGATCGTTGAATCGCTTTCGACCAGCTCGCCCAGCGGTCTATCCTTCACCCTGAATGCCACAGTCCGCAACCGGGGCACGGCTCGGTCAGCCGCAACGACCTTGCGCTATTATCGCTCGTCCAATGCGACGATCTCCACGAGCGATACAGAAGTGGGCACAGATTCGGTCAGCGGTCTTTCGGCTTCGGCGACCAGTAGGGAATCGATCCGTCTGACTGCGCCGTCGCGTGCGGGCACGTATTACTACGGCGCGTGCGTGGCAAGCGTCAGCGGCGAGAGCAACACCGACAACAACTGCTCGGATGCCGTGCGCATTACGGTGACTGGCGGGGGTGGTGGTGGCGGTGGCGGGGGTGGTGGCGGTAGCGATGATCACAGCAATACCCGATCTGGCGCGACCAGCCTGTCTTTGGGTGGCTCACGCTCTGGGCGGATAGAAACCGGCGGCGATGTTGATTACTTCAGGGTGCAAGTCAGCCGTTCTGGCACCTTGACGGTTTATACGACAGGCAACACCGATACTTATGGTACGTTGCAAAGCAGTTCCGGCACCACTTTGGAAACCGATGACGATGACGGAAGTGGTACGAATTTCAGCATAGCACGCTCTGTGAGTGCGGGGACCTACTACATCGCAGTACGAGGGTATGGCTCGTCAGAGACTGGAAGCTATACCGTTCACGCAAGTTTTCAGAGTGGCGGTAGTGGCGGTGGCAGTGGCAGTGGCAGTGGTCGTCCTGACCTGATCGTTGAATCGCTTTCGACCAGCTCGTCCAGCGGTCTATCCTTCACCCTGAATGCCACAGTCCGCAATCGCGGCACGGCTCGGTCAGCCGCAACGACCTTGCGCTATTATCGCTCGTCCAATGCGACGATCTCCACGAGCGATACAGAAGTGGGCACAGATTCGGTCAGCGGTCTTTCGGCTTCGGCGACCAGTAGGGAATCGATCCGTCTGACTGCGCCGTCGCGTGCGGGCACGTATTACTACGGCGCGTGCGTGGCAAGCGTCAGCGGCGAGAGCAACACCACCAACAACTGCTCGGATGCCGCGCGCGTTACGGTGAGTAGCGGCGGTGG
The DNA here is from genome assembly GCA_965204745.1 of Candidatus Latescibacterota bacterium. GTDB lineage: Bacteria > Latescibacterota > UBA2968 > UBA2968 > UBA2968 > VXRD01. The sequence goes on along the minus strand of OZ242010.1, from coordinate 3,241,408 downwards.
TGGTGGCGGTGGCGGTGGTGGCGGCAGTGGCAGTCTCGGTGCTTGCAGGGTGGGGCTGGTCGTGCGTCCTAACCAGAGTTGTCAGATCAGCGGTGGAGAGTTTAGAAATGTCGGCGGTGGGTGCGTCGTTTATACTCCCTTCGGTAGCGGCAGGTTGTGCATTCGCAGCTTCAATTTGAACGGATTTAGAGGGACTCGGGTGGGCAACGATTACAGGATTGACGGGTTGCCCTAACCGGTAGGTGGCGAGAAAGAGCCGATAACGGCACAAGCCTTTGTAGCGTCACGGCGTGAACGCCGACATCTGGCACGCCTGAAGCAATAAGCCCGCCCGTGCAGATTGACCGCGGCGACCGAGCACAACGAAGCGTGCGGCCGTGGAGCTGTCTCCGAGGGTGGGGTTGTCTCGCGTTGGTCGAGCGGTCAACCGAGGGTTGAACTGGGCAGACACACCTCTTGTCAGTTTCGCTTCCCTCTCTATAAGACATGAAAAAAATCACCGAAAAATAAAAAATATTCAGTATTTACCGCACTTTTATCTTTCGGTGCGTGCGTGCTCATTGAGGGGGAATGCAGTAAAGGCTTCGGGCGACGCCTATTCTAAAGTCGCCCAAACTTTCACAAGGAGCGAGTGATGCGTAAACTGATTTTGTCAACGGGCTTGTGTATGACCGCGCTCACAGCGTTGGTCTTTGTGGTCTATCAAGTCGCAGCCGAACCGGATGCCCAAGGCGGCGCGGGCACAGGGGAATCTTCCCCGATTTCTGAACGGCGCGCGAAAGTTGCCGCTGGTGCCAATGCCAATGCGCGGGTGTCGCTCGATCTGATTCCCAATGGCGGCGCGGGCGATCAGAGAGATAATGAAGTCACATCAGGCACCGCGTCTGGACGAGATACGATTGCCATTGAGGTTTTTGCAACCGGCGTGACCACATCTTTGATCGGCATGCAACTTCAGTTTGCCTTTGATGCGACTCTGTTGACCTTTGTCAAAGCGGAGAACCGCGCGTTTGTCTTTAACGTGCCACAACCGACGGGCACGGACTTCGCGGCGTTTTCGCCGGTTCGTTTGGCGTCGTCGGGTTTTCTGGCACGGGCAGAGTTCACCACGGCGCCCGATGTTACGGGCCGGGAATTTTCCATTGGTCTTGGGTTGGTGACGCTTTCTGAAAGTTTGTCCTCGAGCGATACGCTCACCACGACAAGCCGGATCTCGTTTAATGTTCCGACGACTTCCACGCCCGATTTTAATGGCAATGGGAAGGTGGACTTTCCCGATTTCTTGGCGTTTGTCGCGCAATATGGCGCCCGGCGCGGGGATAGCAGATACGAAGCGAAGTACGATTTGAATAGCGATGGCGCGATAGACTTTCAGGATTTTCTGAGTTTTGCCAGCAGTTATGGCAAGTCAGTACCCCCTTCTGGTGGCGGAAGTCGCAGTCCGGATCTGGTCGTTGAAGCGCCGTCGGTCAGCAATAGCACGCTGACGCCCGGTCAATCCTTCACCCTGCAAGCCACCGTTCGCAACCGGGGCACGGGGCCATCAGCCGCGACGACCTTGCGTTATCATCAATCGTCCGACGCGACGATCGCGACCAGCGATAGGTCTGTGGGCACGGACGCAGTCAGCGTGCTTTCGGCTTCGGGCACGGGTTTGGAATCGATCCCTCTGACCGCGCCTTTGACCCCGGGCACGTATTACTACGGCGCGTGTGTGGCTGCGGTCAGCAACGAGAAAGATACCAGCAACAACTGCTCGACCGGCGTGCGCGTGACAGTCGGTGGCGGTGGTGGTGGCGGTGGTGGGAGTCGCAGTCCGGATCTGATCGTTGAAGCACCGTCGGTCAGCGATAGCACGCTGACGCCCGGTCAATCCTTCACCCTGCAAGCCACCGTTCGCAACCGGGGCACGGGGCCATCAGCCGCGACGACCTTGCGTTATCATCAATCGTCCGACGCGACGATCGCGACCAGCGATAGGTCTGTGGGCACGGACGCAGTCAGCGTGCTTTCGGCTTCGGGCACGGGTTTGGAATCGATCCTTCTGACCGCGCCTTTGAGTGCTGGCACGTATTACTACGGCGCGTGTGTGGCTGCGGTCAGCGGCGAGACCGATGTCAGCAACAACTGCTCGACTGGCATCCGAGTGGTCGTTGGCGCGCCAGACCTGGTCGTACAATCGGCATCGGTGGATAATACCACGCTGACGCCGGGGCAGTCGCTCACGCTAAGCGCGAAGGTTCACAATCAAGGCATGGCTGAGGCGGCGGCGACGACCCTGCGCTATTATCGCTCAACCGACGCGACGATCACCACCGGCGACACAGAAGTCGGCACGGATAGTGTGAACCGCTTGGCGGCCCGCAACGGCCTTGATACCTCGGTTCGTCTGACCGCGCCAGCGGCTACGGGCACATATTACTACGGCGCGTGTGTGGCTGCGGTCAGCGGCGAGAAAGATACCAGCAACAACTGCTCGGCCGGCGTCCAAGTGATCGTTGGCGCGCCAGGCTTGCTCGTGCAATCGCTGACGGCGAGTAACACCACGCCGACGCCGGGGCAGTCGATCACGCTTCGCGCGACGGTGGGTAATCGAGGCACGGCGGCGGCGACAGCGGCGACCCTGCGCTATTACCAATCGTCCGACGCGACGATCACCACCGGTGACACAGAAGTCGGCACGGCGGATGTGATAAGCACCCTGGCGGTGGGAGCGACGAGTGTGCAGTCGAGCAGTGTGACGACGCCAGCGACCGCGGGCACGTATTACTACGGCGCGTGTGTGTTAGCGGTCAGGGGCTCGAGCGATAACTGCTCGGCCGGCGTCCGAGTGGTCGTCGGCGCGCCAGACCTGCTCGTGCAATCGCCATCGGTGGATAATACCACGCCGACGGCTGGGCAGTCGATCACGCTACGTGCGACGGTACGCAATCGAGGCACGGCGACGTCCGCGGCGACGACCCTGCGCTATTACCTCTCAGCCGACGCGACGATCACCACCGGCGACACAGAAGTCGGCACGGCGGATGCGATAAGCGCCTTGGCGGTGTCGGCGACGAGTGTGCAGTCGAGCAGCGTGCCCGTGTCAGCGATCCCCGGCACGTATTACTACGGCGCGTGTGTGGTTGCGGTCAGCAACGAGAAAGATACCAGCAACAACTGCTCGGTCAGCGTCCGGGTGACCGTTGGCGCGCCAGACCTGGTCGTGCAATCGCCATCGGTGGATAAGACCACGGCGGCGACGGCGCAGTCGCTTACGCTAAGCGCGACGGTGCGTAATCAAGGCACGGGGGCGGCGACGACGACCACCCTGCGCTATTACCTTTCAGCCGACGCGACGATCACGACCGGCGACACAGAAGTCGGCACGGACGCAGTCAGCGCCCTGGCGGTGTCAGCGACGAGTGTGCAGTCGAGTAGCGTGCCCGTGGCAGCGATCCCCGGCACGTATTACTACGGCGCGTGTGTGGATGCGGTCAGCGGCGAGAGCAACACCACCAACAACTGCTCGACCGGCGTCCGGGTGACCGTTGGTACCCCAGACCTGCTTGTGCAATCGGCATCGGTGGATAATACCACGCTGACGCCGGGGCAGGCGTTCACGCTTCGCGCGACAGTGCTCAACCGAGGCACGGCGGCGGCGGCGACGACGACCCTGCGCTACTATCAATCGTCCGACGCGACGATCACGACCGGCGACACAGAAGTCGGCACGGCAGATGCGATAAGCGCGCTGGCGGTGTCGGCGACGAGTGAGCAGTCGAGTAGTGTGACCGCACCAGCGACCGCGGGCACGTATTACTACGGCGCGTGTGTGGCGAGCATCGGCGAGAGCAACACCGACAACAACTGCTCGACCGGCGTCCAAGTGATCGTTGGCGCGCCAGGCTTGCTCGTGCAATCGGTGTCGGTGGACGATACCACGCCGACGCCGGGGCAGGCGATCACGCTTCGCGCGACGGTGGGTAATCGAGGCACGGCGGCGGCGACAGCGGCGACCCTGCGCTACTACCAATCGTCTGACGCGACGATCACGACCGGCGACACAGAAGTCGGCACGGCGGATGCGATAAGCGCGCTGGCGGTGTCGGCGACGAGTGAGCAGTCGAGTCGTGTGACGGCGCCTTTGACCGCGGGCACGTATTACTACGGCGCGTGTGTGTTAGTCAGGGGCTTGAGCGATACGAACAACAACTGCTCGGCCGGTGTCCGAGTGGTCGTCGGCGCGCCAGACCTGCTCGTGCAATCGCCTGCGGTGGATAATACCACGCCGACGACAGGGCAGGCGTTCACGCTAAGCGCGACGGTGTTCAACCGAGGCACGGCTGAGGTAGCGGCGGCGACCCTGCGCTATTACCGCTCAACCGACGCGACGATCACGACCGGCGACACAGAAGTCGGCTCGTCGGATGCGATAAGCGTGCTGGCGGTGTCGGCGAAGAGTGTGCAGTCGAGTAGCGTGACTGCGCCTTCTACCACGGGCACGTATTACTACGGTGCGTGCGTGGATGCGGTCAGCGGCGAGAGCAACACCAACAACAACTGCTCGACCGGCGTCCAAGTGACCGTTGGCGCGCCAGACCTGCTCGTGCAATCGCCTGCGGTGGATAAGACCACGGCGACGCCGGGGCAGGTGCTCACGCTTCGCGCGACGGTGCGTAATCAAGGCACGGCGACGGCGACAGCGACCACTCTGCGCTATTACCAATCGTCCGACGCGACGATCACCACCAGCGACACGCAAGTCGGCACGGCGGATGCGATAAGCGCGCTGGCGGCGTCGGCGACGAGTGAGCAGTCGAGTAGTGTGACCGCGCCAGCGGCAGTGGGCACGTATTACTTTGGCGCGTGTGTGGCAAGCGTCAGCGCCGAGAGTGCGACGAACAACAACTGCTCGGATGGCGTGCGCGTCATGGTCGTTGTTCCTGACCTGATCGTTGAATCGCCTTCGGTGGACGATACCACGCCGACGCCGGAGCAGTCGATCACGCTTCGCGCGACGGTGCGTAATCAAGGCACCGGGCAGGCCGCAACGACGACCCTTCGCTATTACCGTTCAACCAATGCGACGATCACGACCGGCGACACAGAAGTTGGCTCGTCGGATGCGATCAGCGCCCTGGCGGCGTCGGCGACGAGTGAGCAGTCGAGTAGCGTGACGGCGCCAACAACCGCGGGCACGTATTACTACGGCGCGTGTGTGGCAAGCGTCAGCGGCGAGACCGATGTCAGCAACAACTGCTCGGCCGGTGTCCAAGTGACCGTTGGTGCGCCAGACCTGGTTGTGCAATCGCCTTCGGTGAATGATACCACGCCGACGCCTGGGCAGTCGCTTACGCTAGGCGCGACGGTGCGTAATCAAGGCACGGCCGAGGCCGCGGCGACGACCCTGCGCTATTACCAATCGTCTGACGCGACGATCACGACCGACGACACAGAAGTCGGCTCGTCGGATGCGATCAGCGCGCTGGCGGCGGCGGCGACGAGTGAGCAGTCGAGTAGTGTGACCGCACCAGCAACCGCGGGCACGTATTACTACGGCGCGTGTGTGGTAGCAGTCAGCGGCGAGACCGATGTCAGCAACAACTGCTCGGCCAGCGTCCAAGTGACCGTTGGCGCGCCAGACCTGCTTGTGCAATCGCCTTCGGTGAATGATACCACGCCGACGCCTGGGCAGTCGCTCGCGCTAAGCGCGACGGTGCGTAATCAAGGCACGGCTGAGGCCGCGGCGACGACCCTGCGCTATTATCAATCGTCTGACGCGACGATCACGACCGACGACACAGAAGTTGGCTCGTCGGATGCGATAAGCGCGCTGGCGGCGACGGCGACGAGTGAGCAGTCGAGTAGCGTGACCGCACCAGCAACCGCGGGCACGTATTACTACGGCGCGTGTGTGGTAGCGGTCAGCGCCGAGACCGATGTCAGCAACAACTGCTCGGCCGGTGTCCAAGTGGTCGTTGGTGCGCCAGACCTGGTTGTGCAATCGCCTTCGGTGAATGATACCACGCCGACGCCTGGGCAGTCGCTGACGCTAAGCGCGACGGTGCGTAATCAAGGCACGGCTGAGGCGGTGGCGACGACCCTGCGCTATTACCAATCGTCTGACGCGACGATCACGACCGACGACACAGAAGTCGGCTCGTCGGATGCGATCAGCGCGCTGGCGGCGTCGGCGACGAGTGAGCAGTCGAGTAGCGTGACGGCGCCAGCAACCGCCGGCACGTATTACTACGGCGCGTGTGTGGCAAGCGTCAGCGGCGAGACCGATACGAACAACAACTGCTCGGCCAGCGTCCAAGTGACCGTTGGCGCGCCAGACCTGCTTGTGCAATCGCCATCGGTGAATGATACCACGCCGACGCCGGGGCAGTCGATCACGCTAAGCGCGACGGTGCGTAATCAAGGCACGGCTGAGGCGGTGGCGACGACCCTGCGCTATTACCAATCGTCTGACGCGACGATCACCACCGGCGACACAGAAGTTGGCTCGTCGGATGCGATAAGCGCGCTGGCGGCGGCGGCGACGAGTGAGCAGTCGAGTAGCGTGACCGCACCAGCAACCGCGGGCACGTATTACTACGGCGCGTGTGTGGTAGCAGTCAGCGGCGAGACCGATGTCAGCAACAACTGCTCGGCCAGCGTCCAAGTGACCGTTGGCGCGCCAGACCTGGTTGTGCAATCGCCTTCGGTGGACGATACCACGCCGACGCCTGGGCAGTCGCTCACGCTAAGCGCGACGGTGCGTAATCAAGGCACGGCTGAGGCGGTGGCGACGACCCTGCGCTATTACCAATCGTCTGACGCGACGATCACGACCGGCGACACAGAAGTCGGCTCGTCGGATGCGATAAGCGCGCTGGCGGCGACGGCGACGAGTGAGCAGTCGAGTAGCGTGACCGCACCAGCGACCGCGGGCACGTATTACTTTGGCGCGTGTGTGGCTGCGGTCAGCGGCGAGACCGATGTCAGCAACAACTGCTCGGCCGGCGTCCAAGTGACCGTTGGCGCGCCAGACCTGGTTGTGCAATCGCCATCGGTGGACGATACCACGTCGACGCCGGGGCAGTCGCTCACGCTAAGCGCGACGGTGCGTAACCAAGGCACGGGGCCGGCGACGGCGACGACCCTGCGCTACTATCAATCGTCTGACGCGACGATCACCACTGGCGACACAGAAGTTGGCTCGTCGGATGCGATAAGCGCGCTGGCGGCGTCGGCGACGAGTGAGCAGTCGAGTAGCGTGACCGCGCCTTCAACCACGGGCACGTATTACTACGGCGCGTGTGTGGGTGCGGTCACCGGCGAGAGCAACACCAACAACAACTGCTCGACCGGCGTGCGCGTCACGGTGAAGCCATCCAAGATGTACTGGATAACCGATTACATGTTTAAGATTAAGCGTGCCAACTTGGATGGCTCACAGATCGAAGACCTCATCACCATAGGAAATAGTAATGCATGGGGCCACGCGGGCATCGCGCTGGATGGGGGAAGCGGAAAGATATACTGGACAGAATCACACGAGGATACGAACTTTGGGGACAATCCATTTCCACTCCAGCGCCTGTTCAGGGCTAAGATTAAGCGTGCCAACTTGGATGGCTCACAGATCGAAGACCTCATCACCGTCAAAGACACCATCTCCACTGACGGAAACGGTAACTGGAATATTCTAACTTCCATCGCACTGGATGTGGGACGCGGAAAGATGTACTGGACGAACCCTGGCACGGATAAGATTCATCGTGCCAACTTGGATGGCTCCAATGTCGAAGACCTCATCACCACAGGATTGAGCAATCCATATAGCATCGCGCTGGATGTGGGACGCGGAAAGATGTACTGGACGGACTCTGACACGGATAAGATTCATCGTGCCAACTTGGATGGCTCCAATGTCGAAGACCTCATCACCACAGGATTGAGTTTCTCATTGGACATCGCGCTGGATGTGGGACGCGGAAAGATGTACTGGACGGACGCTGAAGCGAATAAGATTCAGCGTGCCAACTTGGATGGCTCCAATGTCGAAGACCTCATCACCACAGGATTGGATAGGCCAGTTGGCATCGCGCTGGATGTGGGACGCGGAAAGATGTACTGGACGAACTTGTACCCGGATAAGATTCAGCGTGCCAACTTGGATGGCTCCAATGTCGAAGACCTCATCACCAGCGCAGAAGGTACGCTACGACGCATCGCGCTGGATTTGCGGTAGTGCCATCAACGGTGGCGGTGGCTGTTTTTAAGAGGACCTATCCCCCGGCCCCGTTACTCGCTACGCTTCGTTGTAGGCTACGCCTGTGCCTACGAGGAAAGGGGAGGAAAGCGCCTTTGATGGCTTAATCAAGGGTTGCGCTGATGGCATTGACCGAGGGCATAAAGCGATTAAAAATCCCTCACGCCATCCCCTCGCAAAACCGCTCGCCATGCCCCCTTCCTCTAAGGAAGGGGGTTAGGGGGTAGGTCCCCCTCGCAATCCCCAACCGCAGGATATAAGACGGGGCGAACGCACACGGCGGGGCGGCGCGGTGGTGCGGCGCGGTTGGGGAAATTCACTTGACAGCGCGAGCGGGATTGCGGATTATTTATTTTGTTCCGCAAGTCGTTCAAACCATAGCACGTCAGGAGGCGTCTCATGGCAGAATACGATACGATTCCCAAGCAGTTGATGCACCTCTACCCGCAAGACCTCATCCGCTTGGCACTCGGACGCGAGGAGGTCGAAATTGAAGTTGAAGAAATCCTCGATACCGAACTCCCCAAGGTGGAAACGCGCCTGGTCGATAGCCTCCTTCGCGTGCGGATCGATGGCGAGGAAGCCTTGATCCACATCGAATTTCAAACCTCGGATAGCGCGAATATGGCTCGTCGCATGGCTTCCTATATCATCCGCCTCATCGAGCAGTATGACTTGCCGGTCTATTCCTTTGTCATCTATCTGCGTCCCAATGCCGGGCGGAGCGATAAGGGATTTTTCCGCCAAGATCATGCGGACTTCCCCGTGCTGGTGCGCTACAAGGTGATTCGGTTGAGCGAGCTGGACGGGCGCGGCATTCTTGAAGGCGACCAGGCCGGCTTGCTTCCTTTCGCGCCGTTGATGAAGCCGCCTGTGGGGATGGGTTCCGAAGATTGGTTGCGTGCGTGTGTTCGCAAGGGCGATTCGGTTTCGTTGGATGAGGCAGACAAGGCGAATTATTTGGGTAGCTTGGCGGTCTTGAGTGGGTTGGCTTATGATCCTGCCACCATCAACCGAATTTTTTCCCAGGAGGGTTTTATGGACGCGATTATGCGTGAGTCATCGTTTGCCCAGTACCTCGAGGAGCAGTTCAAGGAACAGTTTCTTGAGCAGGGCATTGAGCAGGGCATTGAGCAGGGCATTGAGCAGGGAATCGAGCGCGGCATTGAGCAGGGAATCGAGCAGGGAATCGAGCAGGGAATCGAGCAGGGAATCGAGCAGGGAATCGAGCAGGGAATCGAGCAGGGAATCGAGCAGGGAATCGAGCAGGGAATCGAGCGCGGAATCGAGCAGGGAATCGAGCAGGGCATTGAACGAGGCATTCGAGAGAGCATCCGAGAAGCGTTGGAGATTCGCTTTGATGTGGTCGTTGCCGGTCAGTTCGCCGCTCGCATTGCGACCATCGACGATTTGCCAAGGCTCAAGCGGTTGCATCGTGCAGCGGTGCAAGCGGATGATCTGGCGGCCTTTCAGCGCGTGTTGGATGCGGAAGCCTAACGCGATTCCCTGTCAGGAGGCGTCTCATGGCAGAATACGATACGATTCCCAAGCAGTTGATGCACCTCTACCCGCAAGACCTCATCCGCTTGGCACTCGGACGCGAGGATGTCGAAATTGAAGTTGAAGAAATCCTCGATACCGAACTCCCCAAGGTGGAAACGCGCCTGGTCGATAGCCTTATTCGCGTGCGGATCGATGGCGAGGAAGCCTTGATCCACATCGAATTTCAAACCTCGGATAGCGCGAATATGGCTCGTCGCATGGCTTCCTATATCATCCGTCTCATCGAGCAGTATGACTTGCCGGTCTATTCCTTTGTCATCTATCTGCGTCCCAATGCCGGGCGGAGCGATAAGGGATTTTTCCGCCAAGATCATGCGGACTTCCCCGTGCTGGTGCGCTACAAGGTGATTCGGTTGAGCGAGCTGGACGGGCGCGGCATTCTTGAAGGCGACCAGGCCGGCTTGCTTCCTTTCGCGCCCTTGATGAAGCCGCCTGTGGGGATGGATTCCGAAGATTGGTTGCGTGCGTGTGTTCGCAAGGGCGATTCGGTTTCGTTGGATCAGGCAGACAAGGCGAATTATTTGGGCAGCTTGGCGGTCTTGAGTGGGTTGGCGTATGATCCTGCCACCATCAACCGAATTTTTTCCCAGGAGGGTTTTATGGACGCGATTATGCGTGAGTCATCGTTTGCCCAATACCTCAAGGAACAATTCAAGGAACAGTTTCTTGAGCAGGGCATTGAGCAGGGCATTGAGCAGGGCATTGAGCAGGGCATTGAGCAGGGAGTCAGAGAACGAGCGGTTGAAGACATCCTCGACGTGTTGGAGATTCGCTTTAATCCGGCCGTTGCCGGTCAGTTCGCCGGTCACATTGCGGCTATCGACGATTTGCCGAGGCTCAAGCGGTTGCTTCGCTCGGCGGTGCAAGTGGATGATCTGGCGGCCTTTCAGCGCGTGTTGGATGCGGAAGCCTAACGCGATTCCCTGTCAGGAGGCGTCCCATGGCAGAATACGATACGATTCCCAAACAGTTGATGCACCTCTACCCGCAAGACCTCATCCGCTTGGCACTCGGACGCGAGGATGTCGAAATTGAAGTTGAAGAAATCCTCGATACCGAACTCCCCAAGGTGGAAACGCGCCTGGTCGATAGCCTCCTTCGCGTGCGGATCGATGGCGAGGAAGCCTTGATCCACATCGAATTTCAAACCTCGGATAGCGCGAATATGGCTCGTCGCATGGCTTCCTATATCATCTGTCTCATCGAGCAGTATGACTTGCCGGTCTATTCCTTTGTCATCTATCTGCGTCCCAATGCCGGGCGGAGCGATAAGGGATTTTTCCGCCAAGATCATGCGGACTTTCCCGTGCTGGTGCGCTACAAGGTGCTTCGGTTGAGCGAGCTGGACGGCCGCGGCATTCTTGAAGGTGACCAGGCCGGCTTGCTTCCTTTCGCGCCATTGATGAAGCCGCCTGTGGGGATGGATTCCGAAGATTGGTTGCGTGCGTGTGTTCGCAAGGGCGATTCGGTTTCGTTGGATGAGGCAGACAAGGCGAATTATTTGGGTAGCTTGGCGGTCTTGAGTGGGTTGGCGTATGATCCTGCCACCATCAACCGAATTTTTTCCCAGGAGGGTTTTATGGACGCGATTATGCGTGAGTCATCGTTTGCCCAGTACCTCGAGGAGCAGTTCAAGGAACAGTTTCTTGAGCAGGGCATTGAGCAGGGCATTGAGCAGGGCATTGAGCAGGGCATTGAGCGCGGCATTGAGCAGGGAATCGAGCGCGGCATTGAGCAGGGAATCGAGCAGGGAATCGAGCAGGGCATCGAGCAGGGCATCGAGCAGGGCATCGAGCAGGGCATCGAGCAGGGCATCGAGCAGGGCATTGAGCAGGGCATCGAGCAGGGAATCGAGCAGGGCATCGAGCAGGGCATCGAGCAGGGCATCGAGCAGGGCATCGAGCAGGGCATTGAGCGCGGGGGTAGAGAACATACCATTGCCGCTATCCTCGACGTGTTGGAGATTCGCTTTGATGTGGGGATGGCCGGTCAGTTCGCCGCTCGCATTGCGACCATCGACGATTTGCCGAGGCTCAAGCGGTTGCATCGTGCAGCGGTGCAAGCGGATGATCTGGCGGCCTTTCAGCGCGTGTTGAATGCGGAAGCCTAACGCGATTCCCTGTCAGGAGGCGTCTCATGGCAGAATACGATACGATTCCCAAGCAGTTGATTCACCTCTACCCGCAAGACCTCATCCGCTTGGCACTCGGACGCGAGGATGTCGAAATTGAAGTTGAAGAAGTCCTCGACACCGAACTCCCCAAGGTGGAAACGCGCCTGGCCGATAGCGTGATTCGCGTGCGGATCGATGGCGCGGATTCTTTCACAGGAGGGTTTTATGGACGCGATTATGCGTGAGTCATCGTTTATCCAGTACCTCGAGGAACGCGGCATTGAGCGCGGCATTGAGCAGGGAATCAAGCAGGGCATCCAAGAGAGCATCCGAGAAGCGTTGGCGATTCGCTTTGATGTGGTCGTTGCCGGTCAGTTCACCGCGCGCATTGCGGCTATCGACGATTTGCCGAGGCTCAAGCGGTTGCATCGTGCAGCGGTGCAAGCGGATGATCTGGCGGCCTTTCAGCGCGTGTTGGATGCGGAAGCCTAACGCGATTCCCTGTCAGGAGGTGCCCCATGGCAGAATACGATACGATTCCCAAGCAGTTGATTCACCTCTACCCGCAAGACCTCATCCGCTTGGCACTCGGACGCGAGGATGTCGAAATTGAAGTTGAAGAAGTCCTCGCCACCGAACTCCCCAAGGTGGAAACGTGCCAGACCGATAGCCTCATTCGCGTGCGGATCGATGGCGCAGATTCTTTCACAGGAGGGTTTTATGGACGCGATTATGCGTGAGTCATTGTTTACCCAATATCTTAAGAAACGGATCCAGGAAGAGTTCGAGGAACAGTTCATCGAGCAGGGCATCGAGCAGGGCATTAGGCGTGGTATCCAAGAGAGCATCCGAGAAGCGTTGGCGATTCGCTTTGATGCGGGTGTGGCCGGCCAGTTCGCCGGTCGCATTGCGACCATCGACAATTTGCCGAGGCTCAAGCGGTTGTATCGTGTAGCGGTGCAAGCGGATGATCTGGAGGCATTTCAGCGCGTGTTGGATGCGGTGGCCTGACGCGATTCCCTTAACGACACAAGCCCTCGCATGCTGACCCTGAACGAATCGATTCGGGGCCAGGCTATGCGAGGGCTTTTTAGGTCGGGCGCGCACAGGGGCCGCGGGGAGAGGGCTTGCAACGAGAACTTGAAGCGAGTGCTAAATTTGAAAAATTAACGGGAAACGAGATTCGATTCACATTAATAGGACTTACGCAAAAAAGAACAGGATCGAACCCCCATCCTCACTTTGGAGGTCTGTATGGCGAAACCAACGCGCTTGGATTACTGCCAGTATCTGCTTAGCAGTCCGCTCAATTATACCCTGACTCATTTCGCAGATCACAGCGACCGGTTCACGCATGATATGCTCAACCGCTATCTGGGTGGGGATCGCGTCTCGCCGCGTGTGATCTGGAAAAACGTCAAACCCCACCTCACGTCGACCGCAAAGGGCGTAATTCTCTTTGATGACACGGTCTTAGATAAGCGCTATGCCAAAAAGATGGCTCTCGTGCGTCGGCAATACAGTGGCAATGCGAAGGGGGTCATCTCGGGGATCGGTGTGGTGACGTGTGTGTATGTCAATCCGATTCAAGATCGGTTTTGGCTGATTGACTATCGCATTTACGATCCGCAAGGGGATGGAAAAACCAAGTTAGACCACGTCAAAGAGATGTTGTCACTCTTGGTCTATCACAAAAAACTGCCTTTTGAGCGAGTGGTGATGGATACTTGGTATGCCACCAAAGCGGTCATGCTTCACATTGAGCACTTGCAAAAGACCTATTACTGTCCTATCAAAAAGAATCGCCTCGTGGACGATTCGTCAGGTGAAAACCCCTATCAACGGGTCGATGCCTTAACTTGGACAAAACGCGAACAGGCCACAGGAAAACGCATGAAACTCAGAGGGTTCCCTAAAAACCACAAGGTGAACGTATTCCGGGTCGCGTCTGCGACGAGACGCACGGCGTATATCGTAACCAACGACTTGACTCAAACCGACCCGTCAGTGGCACAAGCGGTGTGCCACTTGCGTTGGAAGATTGAGCAAGTTCACCGGGAAGCAAAACAGGTAACGGGGCTTGAAAAGTGTCAATGCCGATTGGCACGCATTGTGCGAAACCACATCGCGTGTGCCTTTCTCGTTTGGGGACGACTGACCCAAGTCGCCTATCAGACTGGACAAACCATCTATCAAGTCAAACATGGCTTATGGGAGGATTATTTGAGACAACAACTCAAAACACCGGCGATACCAATGACCCTGGCGTAAGTCCTAATTAAAAAATAAGCGATATTGTAAAAAAAGGTCCAGCCAAAAGCTGGACCTTTTTGTTTTGTCAGGACCCCTTCCCGATTACTCGTTGCGATCCGTTGTAGGCGACGCCTGTGCGAGGAGAGGAGATGTTCTCCCACCTTTCGCGTAGTGCTGGATTACAGCATTCCAGCGCAGGCTCTACGACGAAGCGGAGAGGGGATCGGTCCCTATCAATCTGCCGCGGCAGCATTGACCTCTGCTTCGGCCTGACCGGTCGATGTCAAAAACTCATACGCTTTGTTCAACACCAACACGGCTTTGGGAATGTCGTTCACCTTCAGGCTATTGGTTCTCTGCCAAGTTCCCTCCTTGTCCAAATAGCTCCGTTGAAATGAAACCGTCCGCACGGTGAAGGATTCACCGCCGCGGGTGTATTCATTTTCAAAGATCGAAGCACTGCACGGACCATGACGAAATGTGATTTCTGGCTGCGCCATTTTGTTCACCTCCTTTCTATGGGTAGCTATCAGCGTTCAACTCACCGCTAACCGCTTGGGAGTTGGGGACGAGATGGCCTTCTCACTTCAAGCGGGCACAGGGGCCACGCCCCTACGATCTCACGTCTCACCTTTTGGGCGGCTGGTCGGCCTTCTTCCCTCTTGCGTCTCACCTCTTACCGCTTCTTGCGTCTCACCTCTTACCGCTTATTCACCTCAACAACGCGACTCGCTGTATCAATGTCGCTTCCCGATCTTTCAGATAGACCAGATAGACCCCAGAACTCACGGCCATTCCGGAATCATTCGTGCCATCCCATATTCGCTGATGATAGCCGGCGGGCAAATCGCGGTGGACTAATCGGCGGACGGGCTGCCCAAGAACATTGTACACCGTCAGGTGAACCGGGCCGCCTGCGGTGTAAAAACCAAAGCGCGTCGCAGAATTGAATGGATTGGGAGATGGATGGATGACCCGTTTGCGATCTGTTTGGCGCGTATCGTCTGCCTCGTCCTCGCGGGATTCGGGATCATCGGCCGGAGGCGTGTCAACGCTTTGCCCGTCTTGAAAGACAATCGGTTGTCCCGGGGTGTTGCTCGTATAACGCATGTTGATCAAGGTGTCTGGCCCCACGGGCGCGATGAGGAGGATGCGGTCGGATTTTGCCAAGCCATTCCCGATGCGCCCGCCGGCAGAGAAGACGCGCTCTGTGGGCACGGGTTGAATGTTGCCGACCAGCACGAGCCGATCCGCCGCGGCCAACACTGTGCCGGCTGGCAAGCGCGTCAAAGCACCGTCGTCATCCCCGAGTAGCCAACCGGATATGTCGATGGGCATAGTGCCAAAATTTTCGATTGTGACGTATTGATCTTCCAATGCGTCAACCCTGCCATCGCCGTTGACGTCGCGCTGGGGTTCAACGAGGACCGAGTGCAATTTTAAGGCGGGTTTGGGCCAGACAGCAATGGACATGGTAAAAAAGAGTTCGTCGCCGTGCTCGGTGCTGAGTGCGATGGTCGCGGGATGTGTTCCGACTCTTTGCGGCTTCCAAATTAGACTGCGGTCGTGCCATTCCGGGCCGCCATCAACTTGGACTTGAACGCCGGGGGGTATGTCGATTTGATGCCGCCATGTCATGGATTGGTAGATGGGGCCGATGGCGTCGAGTTGGGCGCGAAGCGAGAGGACGCGCACGGATACCGAATGCGAGACCGAATCGCGGCTATCGCTCACCCAGAGCACCACGCGGACGCGGCCCGTGTCGCGCTCTGCGGGCAACCCGACCAGCCGCTCGCCATCCCAGCGCAACCACGCGAGCGGTTGATGCACGCGCAACTCGAGCGCATCCCCATCCGGGTCGTGAACGCGCGGCGCGTATTGAAAAGCCAATCCCACCAGTGCGAGGGTATCCGCCACGGACAAAAAGCGCGGTGGGCTATTCGCCGGTTCAGTGGGTTCGCTCGCTGTTGAATCAGGCGTAGAAACCACATTTTCTGGATCATCGGTTGATCCGTCGCCGGTATCGGTTGATCCGTCGCCACTGTTCCCATCCGTTGGTTCATCGCCTGCGTTTTCATCTGACTCGCCATTATCAGATGTATCAATCGGTTGAGACGCCGCGCCCGGGGAGAAAAGTCCGGTGTATAAGGTGCTGTGACCGACCCACGCTCCGTCCTGTTGAACGAGGGATTGATCTTTCGCATTCGATTCAAACGCGACAGCGAGCAAAGTATCACCCGCAGTTGGATCGATGAGCACAATGACGTCGCCCGAGTTGATCAAGCAGTTGCCTATGCAACCATCGTCTGTATAGACCTGTCCGGGAATGCCCTGCGGTTGACCACCGCCGAATAGGACGATGCGTTCTCCCGGCGCGATTGTGGTGCTATCGGGAAATCTGAACATGTCATTGAGCGCGACATCGTCATCTGAGAGCAGATAGCCGGAGAGGTCAATCGGTTGATCGCCGCGATTGACCAGTTCGATAAATTCGTCTTCTTGACCGTGGCGCACCCCATCGCCATTTGCATCGCCTTGTTCGCTCGACGCAGGGGCCGCGTGGATTTCTTCGATGTGTAACCCTTGGATATTTACGCTCGTTTTCTCATCGGTTGATTCGCCACTCGTATCGGTTGCTTCATCGCTGTCACTATCAGATGTATCAATCGGTTGTGACGCCGTGCCCGGTGAAAAACGCCCGGTGTATAAGGTGCTGTGACCGACCCACGCTCTGTCTATCTGAACGAGGGATTGATCTTTTGCTTTGGATTGATACGCGACGATGAGTAGCGTGTCCCTCGTCGCTGGATTGATGAGCACAATGACATCGCCCGAGTTGGTCAGCCCATTGCCTATGCTACCGTCGTCTGTATAGACCTGCCCGGGAATGCCCTGCGGTTGACCGCCGCCAAATAGGACGATGCGTTCTCCCGGCGCGATTGTGGTGCCACCGGGAAATTCAAACATTTTGTCGAGCGCGACATCGTCATCTGAGAGCAGATAGCCGGAGAGGTCAATCGGTTGATCACCGCGATTGACCAGTTCGATAAATTCGTCCTCTCGGCTGTGGCGCGTGCCGTCGCCATTTGCATCGCCCTGTTCGCTCGACGCAGGGTCCGCGTGGATTTCTGCAATGTGCAATCCTCGGATATCCCGATTCGTTTTCGCATCGGTGGGTTGCTCGCCCGGGTTCCCATTCGCGTTGCCATCCGTTGGTTCATCGCCTGCGTTTTCATCCGCGTTTTCATCTGACTCGCCATTATCAGATGTATCAATCGGTTGAGACGCCGCGCCCGGGGAGAAACGCCCGGTGTATAAGGTGCTGTGACCGACCCACGCTCCGTCCTGTTGAACGAGGGATTGATCGGTTGCATTGGATTGATATTCCACGCTGAGTAGCGTGTCCCCTGTCGCTGGGTTGATGAGCACAATGACATCACCCGAGTTTGTCAGGCCATTGCCAATGCTGCCATCGTCCGTATAGACCTGCCCGGGAATGCCCTGCGGTTGACCCCCGCCAAATAGGACGATGCGTTCTCCCGGCGCGATAATTGTGCTGTCGGGAAATTCAAACATTTTGTCGAGGGCCACATCGTCATCCGAGAGCAGATAGCCGGAGAGGTCAATGGGTTGATCGCCGCGATTGACCAGTTCGATAAATTCATCTTCTTGACCGTGGCGCACCCCATCGCCATTTGCATCGCCTTGTTCGCTCGACGCGGGGTCCGCGTGGATTTCTGCGATGTGCAATCCTCGGATATCCCGATTCGTTTTCGCATCGGTTGGTTGATCGCCCGGGTTCTCATTCGCGTTGCCATCCGTTGGTTCATCGCCTGCGTTTTCATCCGCGTTTTCATCTGACTCGCCATTATCCGATGTATCAATCGGTTGAGACGCCGCGCCCGGGGAGAAACGCCCGGTGTATAAGGTGCTGTGGCCGACCCACGCTCCGTCCATCTGAACGAGGGATTGATCTTTCGCATTCGATTCAAACGCGACAGCGAGCAAAGTATCACCCGCAGTTGGATCGATGAGCACAATGACGTCGCCCGCGTTGATCAAGCAGTTGCCTATGCAACCATCGTCTGTATAGACCTGTCCGGGAATGCCCTGCGGTTGACCGCCGCCGAATAGGACGATGCGTTCTCCGGGCGCGATTGTGGTGCTATCGGGAAATCTGAACATGTCATTGAGCGCGACATCGTCGTCCGAGAGCAGATAGCCGGAGAGGTCAATGGGTTGATCGCCGCGATTGACCAGTTCGATAAATTCATCTTCTTGACCGTGGCGCACCCCATCGCCATTTGCATCGCCTTGTTCGCTCGACGCAGGGGCCGCGTGGATTTCTTCGATGTGTAACCCTTGGATATTTACGCTCGTTTTCTCATCGGTTGCTTCGCCACTCGTATCGGTTGATTCATCGCTGTCACTATCCGATGTATCAATCGGTTGAGACGCCGCGCCCGGGGAGAAACGCCCGGTGTATAAGGTGCTGTGACCGATCCACGCTCCGTCCTGTTGAACGAGGGATTGATCTTTTGCTTTGGATTGATACGCGACGCTGAGCAGCGTGTCCCTCGTCGCCGGGTTGATGAGCACGATGACATCGCCCGAATTGGTCAGCCCATTGCCTATGCTACCATCGTCTGTATAGACCTGCCCGGGAATGCCCTGCGGTTGACCCCCGCCAAATAGGACGATGCGTTCTCCGGGCGCGATCATGGTGCTGTCGGGAAATTCAAACATTTTGTCGAGGGCCACATCGTCGTCCGAGAGCAGATAGCCGGAGAGGTCAATGGGTTGATCGCCGCGATTGACCAGTTCGATAAATTCGTCCTCTCGGCTGTGGCGCGTGCCGTCGCGGTTGGCATCGCCCTGTTCGCTCGACGCGGGATCAGCGTGAATTTCTTCGATGTGCAATCCTCGGATATCCCGATTCGTTTTCGCATCGGTTGGTTGATCGCCCGGGTTCCCATTCGCGTTGCCATCCGTTGGTTCATCCGTTGGTTCATCCGTTGGTTCATCCGTTGGTTCATCCGTTGGTTCATCGCCTGCGTTTTCATCCGCGTTCTCATCTGACTCATCATTATCAGATGTATCAATCGGTTGTGACGCCGCGCCCGGAGAAAAACGCCCGGTGTATAAGGTGCTGTGACCGACCCATGTTCCGTCCTGTTGAACGAGGGATTGATCTTTCGCATTCGATTCAAACGCGACGATGAGTAGCGTGTCTCTCGACGCTGGATCGATGAGCACGATGATGTCGCCCGAGTTGGTCAGGCCATTGCCAATGCTACCATCGTCTGTATAGACCTGCCCGGGAATGCCTTGCGGTTGACCGCCGCCGAATAGGACGATGCGTTCTCCGGGCGCGATGATTGTGCTGTCGGGAAATTCAAACATTTTGTCGGGGGACACATCGTCGTCCGAGAGCAAAAAGCAGGAGAGGTCAATGGGTTGATCGCCGCGATTGACCAGTTCGATAAATTCGTCCTCTCGGCTATGGCGCGTGCCGTCGCGGTTGGCGTCGCCCTGTTCGCTCGACGCGGGGTCAGAGAGGATTTCTTCGATGTGCAAGTCGTCAAAAGAAACCGCTGGACGCGCAGGGCGCAGGGCCGTGTCGATCTCGCCATTGCTCGAGAGAACGGGCACGCTTTCGCCAGCGCGATCCGTCATCAGCACATCGCCGAGTTCGAGCCCGAGAATCTGCGGATCGTTTTGATTCGGGAGAGAGCGAAAATGCACGGAAACCACGGGCGCGGTATCGCTGCTGAACGCTCGCTCGCCTGTGAAATCCGCGGCGACAAGTCGCACGCTGCGCTCATCGGGTTCATGGCTGAAAACCCGCCAAGATGTGGTTGTGGATGTGGTGTCATACGCCAGCGTGGTCGCGTGCCATAGCAGCGAGAATTGGATGCCTGAAATCGGGGTGTCGGTTACGAGGTTCAAATCCACTTTGACCTTTTTTTGGGATACCCACTCCGCAGTGCCCAGCCGAAGCCCGTTTGTCGTAATCCAAATGCCGGCGGATTCTGCAATGCCCTGCACGCGCTCGGGGGGAAGGTTTTCGTCTGTCAAATCCAAGTTGCTGAGCGTCAGCGCGGCCTTGCCGACGGCCGCGTTTTCCTTGATGGCAAACATTAAGTGACCCAGTTCATGTTCCCCTGTTGCCAGCACTTGGGCGGATATTGTATCCAAAAAAACGAAGTGGATCTGGGGCGCGTTTTCGCGCACGAAAGGCGTCAGGGCAATGTCGGTTTGTTCGATTCGCAGGAACGAGATCGCCGATGGGGCGTATTCGAGGGAGAAGCTGATGCCGGAAATGGCCTGCGTGTTCGACAGGACAATGGGCACGGCCACGGTATCCCCCGGCGCGCCGACGGTCTCGGCAAGGGTCAGCCGCGTCTCTGCCGCAACGAGATGGCTCGCGCAAAACAATGTGATCACCACCGAGACGTATTTCATTTTAGGAGAACCAGTTTTCGGGTTGCGTGAAAATTCGCACCGCTCAACCGCGCGATATAGACGCCCGAGGCGACGGGCCGCCCTTTGGCGTCGCGGCCATTCCAGACCTTGCGGTATTGCCCGGGGAACGCGACTTGATCGACTAAGCGCGCGATTTCTTGGCCCGTGGGGGTGAAGATGCTCAGGGTGATTCGGGTGCGGTGTGCGATTTCGTATTCGATGACCGTATCCGGATTGAAGGGGTTGGGAAAACTGGACCGAATCCCGGAGGTTTTCGGTTTGGGCGACAAGCGCGCCGAGACGCCCGAGAGCGTATAGACTTCCAAATACGCGATCTCGCCGCGGATATTGCCCAAGGGATTGGGCGCGTCCCCAAAGCCGTTGCGATTCGCGCTACCGAGCACAAAATCCCGTTCGGCCACGGCGGCTATCCATTCGGACCGCGCGTCGAAATGCGCGTTTTCGCCCGCCAGTTTGCCCACCACGACATGCACGGGCCGGTTGGTTTGCATCCAAACTTGCCCATCGGCCTCCCACCACCAGCCTTCGAGCGGCGCGACAGCTACTTTGCCCGATGAAGAACTCAGGCCCGTAAATCGGGCAATCAGGGCGATCAGGTCGCGGATGTCGAGACCGCCGCTTTCGTTCACATCCGCGGCCCATCTTTCGAGTGCCGTGCTCGCGGGCGGGACGCCGAGAATGATGTGAACCAGCCGCACCGCGTCTATCAGGTCAATTTTCTCATCGCCATTGAGATCGCCCCGTCGCTGAACGCGCAATGCTCTGGCCCTGCCCGGCGAAAACTTCTCGCCCGTGCCCGGTAATTCCGTGTGCAATACCCACTCGCCGATGCCTTCGGGATACCGCACGAGGGATTGATCGTTGCCCCCCTCACGGCCCCATCCCGCGCTTGCAAGCGTATCGTTTGAAGCCGGGTTGATCAGAAATATTGTATCTCTCGAATTGGTCAATCCTCCACCGATTTTGCCATCATCCACGAAAACCTGACCTGTGAAGCCCGTTGGCGTTCCGCCGCCAAAGAGGACGATGTATTCTCCCGGCCCGATCCAAGTGGTATCGGGAAAAGCGAATGGCCCGCGTGAGTTGCGGTCTGACAATTGCCACCCGCCGATATTGATCGGCCTCAAGCCGGTGTTTAGGATTTCCACAAACTCATCCTCATTGCTATCCCGACCTCCGTCGCGGTTGGCATCGCCCGCATCCGACGGCGGGTCCGCGAGGATTTCGTTGATCACGACGACCTCTTCCACGCCTTCGCCGGAGAGCACCCAGTTGCGGATGCCTCGGTTTGTATCCATTATCAGCTTGGCGATGAAGGTGTCGAGTGCGTTGGGGATAAATGAAATCGGCAGAAATCCCTCGCCATTGGGTTCAATCGTCACGCCGGTCAAGGGCGTGGCCGGCGTCCCCGTCAATGGGGTGGACGGCAACGGCGCGGCGGGCAAAAACGCGGGGTTGGAAACGCGCGGGTTGGAAATCATCAGTGCGGTCACGTCTATGTTTGGGATGCGGAGCGTGTCGAGCGCGGTATGGCCCTGGCGCACGCGCCCAAAGCGCAACGTGTCTCGCGCCATCGCGTCACAGGTGGAAAAGAACACACCTAATAGTAAAAAGACGATTCGGTATTTCATCTCAGACCTCGCGCTCGTACCCCTCGCAAATCGCGTGCCGAGTTTGGGAACATGGCGCAAGAGGCGTTAAATCATATAGTTACGCGCGTACGTGCTCACACGGTCAAGTGGCAAAGGAGAACGAGATGTTCAATTTTGAGGGGGAGATGGATGAGAATGTGCAATGCTTCATTCCCTCGCCGCGGGCTTATTTTGTTTGACGAATGTCGGAAAATCGGCTTATTTTACGGACGAGAGCGAAATGGATGGCTGGTTCCTTTGTTTCCCATCAACCAACAGGAGGGAGGACGTTATGGACTGCATCTTGCCAGAGGATTTTCATTCGGTGCTTCAGATTGGGAATGCGTATGAGCGCTTTGACGAAGCCTTGGAGGTCGCGGAAAAGATCTCGGGGGCGGGCGTCGAGTTGTATCCCAATATGGATCACGCGGCGATTTTTACGGACCCGCCGCATCTGATTGCGGGGCCGTTGAAGACCGTGGGGTACATCGCGGGATGGGATACCAAGTGCTATCCCTCGCCCGTGGATGAGCGGGATTATATCAACGTGCCTTCGGGGTTGCCCGATGGTCATCCGGCACTTGATCGGGGGTGGTTTCGGTACGTAGCCGTGGTGCATCCAGTTGACATGGCCGCGCTCAATCAGATGATTCGGCAGGGGTATGACAATCCCTTTATCCACCATCTCACGTGGGGCATCGTGCCGCCTTTGCGGCGCAGCGAGGGGGATTTCGGCTATGCGTGCGAGGTGATCGCCCACATGGTCAATGCGCGGCAACGCATTGGGTATTATCTCGAAACCGATCCGGGCACGTTGATCATGGCGTTGCCAGCCGAGGTCACGCAACATCCGCAGTTTGAAGCTGTCCTGCCCGAGTTGCTCGACGGGTTAGATGAGTCGGCCTATCAGGTGGAGACCATGCAAGGCGGGGGCTTTTTGATTCAGTTTTTCGTTCTGACCGGCGGGCGCATCGAGGTCGCGCTCCGCATCGACACGCAACAGACTTTCAACCCCAAGAGCGTCCACAAAATTTCAGAAGACGAAATCAGCACGCAACAGACGGATTGACTAGAGGTAAGATGGGATTTTAGCCACGAGCGGGGGCGGAGCGGTTGGGCACGCACGGGCGGCAGGGTGGAGTGGAAGGGCACACACGGAAGGAGTGATGCGAATGAAAAAACCCAACATCATCTTCATCTTGTTGGACGATTACGGCTGGGCGGATGCGAGTTGTTATGGGAGTGCGTTTTACGAAACGCCCAATTTGGATCGGTTGAGTGCCGAGGGGGTGCGGTTCACCGATGCGTACGCGGCGTGCCCGGTGTGTTCGCCAACGCGCGCGAGTGTGATGAGCGGGAAATATCCGGCGCGGGTCGGGGTGACGAATTTCATCGACTGGGGCGGCGGCAACCATCCCAACCGCGGCAAGTTGATCGACGTGCCTTATTTGAAGCATCTGCCCCGCGAGGAACACGCGATTGCACGCGCGCTCAAGGCGGGGGGCTATGCGACTTGGCACGTCGGCAAATGGCACTTGGGCGGGCCGGGGCATTATCCGCAAGACCACGGGTTTGACGTGAATGTGGGCGGGTGTGAAATGGGATCGCCCGGGCGCGGCGGTTATTTTAGTCCGTGGACCATTGCCGGGTTGGAAGACGCGGATGTGCCCGACGGCACGTATTTGACGGATTATTTGACGGATCGGGTCTTGGACTTCATCGAGAACCGCGATGATCGACCTTTCTTCCTAAACCTGTGGTACTACACAGTGCATACGCCCATTCAGGCGAAACAGGAGAAGATCGAGAAGTACGAAAACAAGGCTCGCGCACTCGGCTTGAACAAAATCGATCCGTTTGAAGAGGGCGACTTTTTCCCAGCGGAACACAAGAAAGACAGGCGCATCACGAGGCGAAACGTGCAATCCGATCCGGTGTACGCGGCGATGATCGAGAGCATGGATGACAATGTGGGCCGGATTTTGGATGCGTTGGAAAACGCGGGCATTGCCGACGAGACCGCGATTTTGTTGACCTCGGACAATGGAGGCTTGGCGACGAGCGAGGGGTCGCCGACGTGCAACGCGCCCCTGTCCGAAGGCAAGGGCTGGATGTACGAAGGGGGCACGCGCGAACCCCTGATCGTCAAATGGCCGGGCATCACCCGTGCGGGCACCGCGTGTGACGCGCCCGTGACCAGCACGGATTTTTACCCGACCATGCTGGACATGGCCGGTCTCGACCCCATCCCGGACCAGCATTGCGATGGCATGAGCCTCGCGCCCCTGCTCGCGGGAGGCGACTTGGCGCGCGACGCGATTTACTGGCATTTCCCGCATTACGGCAATCAGGGCGGCACTCCAGGTGCCTCTGTGCGCGCTGGCGATTACAAGTTGATCGAATTTTTTGAATCCGGACACGTCGAGCTGTACGATCTGCGCGCTGACATCGGCGAGGAAAACGACTTGTCCGATCAATTGCCCGAAGTGCGAGACCGGCTGCTGGGGCTTTTGAAAACCTGGCAAACGGAGATCGAAGCCAAAATTCCCCGCGAAAATCCCGAGTTTGACCCGTGGCAGGAGCGTCCTGTCTGGGAAACCCATAGAGGGCGATAGAGCGGATAGGAAGATCGGATTTTAGCCACGAGCGGGGTACAACTGGCGACAGCCGTTCAAAGATGAGCGATATGTGTAGGGGCGATGCCCCCGAGATACATGGGGTCACGCACACGGCGGGGTGAGGAAGGGATGGGCACGCACGGGCGGCGGAGCGGCGGGGGGGGGATCGCACACGGGGCGGTGGGGTAAGGAAGGGCACGCACGGGCGGCAGGGCGGTGGCGGGGAGATCACATGAAAGGAGACGGACTATGTCCAACAGCATGAAAGTCGCCGTAGTGACCGGCGGGCATCGTTTTGACGTGCCGAATTTTCACGGGTTGTTTCGCAATTTGCAAGGCGTGGATGCGTATATCCAGCCGTTGGAGGATTTTGCGGCGGCGCGAGAACAGGCGCGCGATTTTTACGACGTGACCGTGTTTTACAACATGCACAAGGAAGGGCCGACGGATGCGAACCGCCCCGGGTGGATGGGCCGACCGCGGACCGCATTGGGGGCCTGGCTTGCGACGGGCAAGGGGGTCGTGTTGTTGCACCACGCGATTTTGGCCTTTCCAGATTGGATGCCGTGGGTCGAGATGGCCGGGGTTGTTGCGGGATCGTTTGAGTCGTTTAGCCATGATGAGGTCATGCCGATCCGGGTCGCTGACCGGGATCATCCCATTACGCAGGGCCTGTCCGATTGGGAGATGATCGACGAGACGTACGTGATGGGCGAGCCGGATGCAACGAGTCGCGTGCTGTTGACGACCACGCATCCAAAGTGCATGCAGGCGATTGGCTGGACGCGGCACTACGAGAACACGCGGGTCTTCTGCCTGCAAAGCGGGCATGACAATCAGACGTGGCAAGACGACAATTTTCAAACCGTGCTGTTGCGGGGCATTCAGTGGGTCAGCGGGAGGCTTTGAATCCACAGATGGTCCGCAAGATAGCCGACGAGACGGAACGGGGTACACCTGACCGGTTCATCGTAGGTCCCCCGTGCCTGCCCGATTCTCAACATCTCCAGCGGTTGCTTTTTTGAGGAATGCCCATGTCCACACCCCCCCGATTTGCCATGCGCGGGATTTGCAAGAGCTTCGGTGCGACGGTCGCGCTCGGTGGCATTGACTTTGCCGTTCCGCGAGGGGAAATCCACGCGCTCATCGGCGAGAATGGCGCGGGCAAAAGCACGTTGATGAAAGTGCTTTCGGGCGCATTGCAAGCCGATGCGGGCGAGATGCGCGTCGATAACGTGCCCTTCGCGCCGGCCAATCCGATGCACGCGCGGCAACAGGGCGTCGCCATGATCTATCAGGAACTCTCCCTGGCGCCGCATCTCACGGTTGCGGAAAATGTGTTGTTGGGCATGGAAATCACTCGGGGCGGGGTGTTGCAAAAATCGACCATGCGTGCGCTGGTTCAAAACGCCCTTGCAGAACTCGACCACGCGGACATCGATCCCCAGGCGCGGGTGAGCACCTTGGGCATCGCGGAACAGCAGATCGTGGAAATCGCCCGCGCCCTGTGCGTTCGATGCCGGGTCTTGGTCTTGGACGAACCCACCAGCAGCCTCACGCGCGCGGATGCGAACCGGCTGTTTCGCGCTATGCGCCGCCTGAAAAAGCGCGGTATGGCTATCGTCTTTATCTCGCACGTCTTGGAAGAGGTGAAAGAAATCGCGGATCGGTTCACGGTTTTGCGAGACGGAAAAACCGCGGGCAATGGCGATGTGGCCCGCACGCCGATTTCGGACATCGTCCACCTCATGGTCGGGCGGGAAATCGACGACTTTTTTCCGCGCTCCCATCGCACGCTGGGCGATCCCCTCCTCGATCTGTCGGACCTCTCGGCTGATCCCTTGCCGCACAGCGCGTCTCTCGTGCTCTGTCGCGGGGAGGTCTTGGGCATCGGCGGCCTCATTGGCGCGGGGCGCACGGAACTGTTGCGCGCCCTGTTTGGCCTGTCCCGGATTCGCAAGGGCCATATCGCGTTCGCGCACCATACCGGTTGGGCGCGGCCATCGCAACGCCTCGCGCAGGGCATGGGCTTGCTCAGCGAGGATCGCAATGCCGAG
The DNA here is from genome assembly GCA_965204745.1 of Candidatus Latescibacterota bacterium. Classification (GTDB taxonomy): domain Bacteria; phylum Latescibacterota; class UBA2968; order UBA2968; family UBA2968; genus VXRD01. Next base: position 3,214,445 of record OZ242010.1, on the reverse strand, counting down.
GGCTTGGCCCGAGGGATGAGCGTAGCCGACAACCTCGCGCTCTCGCGCTTGCCGGGGCGGATCGTCATGCCAAAAACCCTGCGCGCCATTGCCCAAACGTGGATCGCCCGCCTCGGCATTCGCACGCCCGGGCCCTGGCGAGACATTGCGGATTTGTCCGGGGGCAACCAGCAAAAAGTCGCCCTCGCCCGGTTGCTCTACCACAATGTGGATTGCCTTTTGTTGGACGAACCCACGCGCGGCATCGACATCGCCAGCAAAGCCGAGATTTACCGCTTGATCGACCAACTCGCCGCGCGGGGCAAGGCCATTCTCCTCGTCAGCAGTTCCATGCCCGAACTCCTCGGCGCGTGCGACCGCATTGCGATCATGCACCGCGGCCGCTTGGGCGCGCCGCGGCCCGTTGAGCAGTGCAGCGAACACGGCCTCATGCTCGAAGCCACCGCACAGGAGGTCGCCGCGTGATGCCCCTTTCGCGCTTTGCCCCTGTGCTCGGCCTGGTCGCGGTCTATGGCCTGTTCGTCCTGATCGGCCCGGACAGTTTTGGTAGCGGGCGCACCCTCGAGACTATCGCGCGTCAAACCGCGATTGTGGGCACGGCTGCGCTGGGCATGACGTTGGTCATCATCGCAGGGGGCATCGACTTGTCCGTGGGGTCGATCATCGCGCTTGCCACTGTCACCATCGCCGCGGCTCTGCAAGCGGGCGCGTCTCCCATCAGCGCGTCTCTCATCGGCATTCTCACCGGCGCCCTGTGCGGTTTTGTCAATGGCGCGATCATCACCCGGTTTCGCGTCGTGCCGTTTATCGCCACCTTGGGCACGCTCTTGATCGTGCGCGGCATTGCCAAGGGCCTCGCTGGCGAACAAAAAATTGACGCCCCTCTCACCTATCTCATCGACCTGCTCGCGGCACTGCCCCCCGGCGCGTGGTGGTTGCTCCCGCCCGGGGTCTGGTTGCTCGTCGTCCTCGCCCTGATCACCGGCGGCTTCTTGGCCTATACCCGCGCGGGCAAACACATCGTCGCCATTGGCTCGAATGAGAACACGGCGCGGTTGTGCGGCGTTCGCGTGGAAGCCCTCAAAGTGCTCGTCTATACCCTTGCCGGAACCTCCGCGGGCCTGGCGGGTCTCCTCCAATTTTCGCGCCTCACAGTCGGCGATCCCACGGTCGCGGTCGGGCTTGAACTCGACGTGATCGCCGCCGTGGTCATCGGCGGCGGAAGCCTCGCGGGCGGCGAAGGCTCGGTGCTCGGTAGCGTGGTCGGCGCGCTGATCATGACCGTCATTCGCGCGGGTTGTTCGCAGATGGGCTTGCCGAATTGGGTACAAGAAATCGCCACGGGCGCGATCATCGTCATCGCCGTAGTGGTCGATAGGTTGAGACAGAAGTGAGTGCGAGCCCTTCTCTCCAAACAAAAGCCGCCACAAATTGTGACGGCTTTTTCCATCGTTGGCTACCATTTCTCAAGAAAAATAACATCTCCCCTGCCCATTGCGGAGAGAGGCCGGGGGGATGGCATCTTTCGGTTTAAGACAACTTCTCAGACATTCAAAGAACGGGAATAAAACAAAAAACATCTGGAACGAAAAAAATATTAAACTATATTCACCGCGGAAAAAACAATATAATTGCGTTCTGTGGATGGGGTGATGAAAAATGGCGAAACAGCAGATGGCTATCGAATTTCCCAATGCGATAACACAAATAGCCAATGGTTTTTACAACCCCGAGGGATATAAAGGGCTTGCGGCTTTTCACAAATATTGGGGCAAAAAACCGACAGAGTGTTGGGAATTTTTGATCCATGAACTAACGGTGGAAGGCGATTTGGTTGTCGATCCTTTTTTGGGATCGGGATTGATCGCACGAGAAGCACTCGATCTCAAACGAAAATTCATTGGCATTGATATTAATCCGCTTTCGATTGAGTTGTCAAAGCTGCTCGTAAATTTGCCTTCTCCGCGTGAATATAAGAATGCTTTGGAACGTTTACGGACCTGTGTTAAGCCACTGATTGATGAAAGCTATCAGTTGGAGAATGGGTGGCTTGCAACGCATTACCTCTGGCAACATACAGAACTCACAAAAGTCTGGCGATGTGGGGCGAGGGAAAGAGGCAGGGTTGAGTTAGAGCCAACCCGCTTTGATATTCGGTTATTCAATAAATATGAGGGCTATCACTCTCGGCATATCCGGTCGCCAAAATTCTTCACAAACTCGAGAATCAATGTGCATCGAGACTTATTGCTTACGGATTTGTTCACGGGGCGCGCCCTCAGAAATATCGATCTCATTTTGGATTTTATCTTTTTGCAACCCAAAAAGCTCCACAGACCTCTTTTCCTTACTTTGACGGCAGCGTCTGGGCAGATGACAAAAATGGTTTTTGCCGTGAGGCGACGCGGGAAGATGGCTGGCAAAAAATCAGATAAAATCGAAGTTGGGAGTTGGGTTATAGGATACTGGCGACCTCCATTGCATTTTGAGGTCAATGTTTGGAATTGTTTTGAGAATAGGGCAAAAAAATTGCTGAAAGCGATACAAAAAATTGAGGACACCCGCCGGGTTGAAATTAGCGCGTCATCAGCAGAAGTTCTCATCCATGGAAAATCTATCTCTCTCATTGAAAATGATTCTGTGGAGGTCCTGAGAAATTTACCCAATGGGTGTGTAAAATTGGTTTTGACAGATCCTCCTCATGGAGACCGAATACCCTATCTCGAGTTAAGTGAGATGTGGAATGCGATTCTCGGCAAAACCGCTCGTTTCGAAAAAGAAATTGTAATATCAAATGCTTTGGAGAGAAATTATGCTTCAGTGGAACAGTACGAAATGAGGATGGTAGAGTTTTACGCGCAAGCAACAAGAGTTTTGGTCGACAATGGATGCTTAGCTTTGTTGTTCAATGCCAGAGAAAGAAATCATTGGCGCAGCATAAAATATCTTCAAAACCAACTGCATTATATCGGCTGTTTTCCCATGAATTACTCAGCCGGGTCTGTCGTACAGGACAATCGCAGAGGAGGGCTAAAACAGGATTACGTGCTCATTTTCTGCAAAGACAAAAATAAAAAATATAGCAAAAAAATACGTGATAAATTTGTTGCCATGAGAGATTGGACTTCCAATTTGCCCAAACCTCGAGCAGGAGTGAAATGAATGCCCTATTCATTTGACCAAGCCAATGAGGCTTTCAGAGATGATCGAATCAGAGAACTGGGGCAGGCCCCTGAAGGCCTCCGATTTTTAAAATTACGTTCCCTGTCGAGAAAAGATTACATGGCGCGTCTTTTTGAAATTTGCCACTTGCCTTTACCCAGTGCAAGATCAAAAGATTGGTTGAAATATTTATATGAAAATTCTAAAGTAACCGATGATATAATCGATGGCGCAATCAATGCGATATTTTCCGAAGAACGCCGAGATCGCCAAAAAATGGAAGATGAGCTTATTAGCGAATTGTATAAAGTCGATTCCTTTGAGTGGGGTGGACTGTATCAGAATAGTTTGGAAAAAACAATCATTGACAATTATGTGAAGAAAATTTGGTGTTATGACAAATTAAATGATTCTATTGAAAATGAGCTACATCACAGCATGAGAGCTTATGTTCTCTCATCTTGGTTTAATCATTGGACATCCATTCTCATAGAAGATATTTTCAAAGACCATCCACGAGTCATACCGGCGGTGGGAAAAATTAAAAAGATCGATTTCTTTTTGAATAATGTACCCTTTGATCTAAAAGTAACATATCTGCCAGAGGGATATATTAAAGATCGGAGAAGAATCCGGAAATTAGCTACGGAAATCACCGAGTTAAAGCGATTCTGCCGCGAACATGACATACATTTTGATCGCGCGATGCGCGAATCAAAACTATTACCAGATTTATGGCAAAAAATTGGCGATCATCCATCTTCCCGTGCTGGCGATTTGGTAGATGGGTTGAAGACCGTGAGATTAGATATTTTGGAGAATGCAAAAAATGCACCCGAGGTACTGGCTCGCTGGCTCTATGAAAATCAGGGTTTCCGCCGTTTCGATGCCTCCAATAGATTGTATCTGGTACTTGTCGATCTCAATCATTTTTTTGAATCTTGGAAATTGAAGCGGGCAAAACCGCTTCTATTTCAAAAAATTCATACTCATCTCGACCAGATCGATGATCGCCCAGGATTTGATTTGGAATTTGATTGGGAAGGGCGGAATTATGTGACAACGTGTGACATCATTTTCATCACACCCAAAAGATGAGGCACTAAAGTGCGATTGGACTTGATCCTTGAGATCGAGTCCAAAATTTTTTGTTATACAGAGGGTTGGCTACTCGCGCTTGAACAGGGCCGCAGGGCAACGGAGCGGATCGCACATCCATCAGGAGATCAAAAAATGAACAGATCAACCGACACCGCCTTCCAAATGGGCGCGTCAAACCTGCGCTTTGGGGTGGGGACGACGCGTGAGGTCGGCATGGACTTGGCGGATATGGGCATTGGGCGCGTGCTCGTGGTGACGGATCCCAACCTCGTCAACTTGCCCCCGGTGCAAATTGCGCGAGAGGCCCTCGAGTCCGAGGGCATTGAATACGACGTGTTTGACCGGGTGCGCGTCGAGCCGACAGATGTCTCGTTCAAAGACGCGATAGCAGTCGCCATTGAAGGCGAGTACGAGGGCTATGTCGGCATTGGCGGCGGGTCGTCGATAGACACGGCCAAGGCCGCCAATTTGTTCGCCACCTATCCCGATGATTTTTTCGCGTACATCAACGCGCCTATCGGGCAGGGCAAACCCGTGCCCGGCCCGGTCAAACCCCTCATTGCCATACCCACCACAGCGGGCACGGGAAGCGAGACCACTGGGGTGGCGATTATGGACTTGTCGGATCGGCACGTCAAAACCGGCATTGCCCACCGGCACCTCAAGCCGGACCTCGCCATCGTCGATCCGGAAAACACGCGCACCATGCCCGCGTCTATCGCAGCGGCGACTGGCCTCGATGTGTTGTGCCACGCCTTGGAGTCGTTCACCGCCATGCCCTATACCGAGCGGCCCATGCCCGAGCGACCACTCGAACGGCCCGCGTATCAGGGCAGCAATCCCATCTCCGACATGTGGGCACGCAAAGCCATTGAGATGACCACGCAATACCTGCCCCGCACGGTTCGCAACCCGGAGGATGACGAGGCCCGCGCACAGATGAGTTTGGCCGCATCTCTCGCGGGCATTGGCTTTGGGAATGCCGGGGTTCACCTGTGCCACGGCATGTCGTATCCGGTCTCTGGCATGGTGCGCGATTTCAAGCCCGAGGGCATGATCACAAAGCACGCGATCATCCCGCACGGCATGTCCGTAGTGCTCACCGCGCCCGCTGTGTTTCGCTTTACCGCGGCCGCGTGTCCGGATCGCCACCTCTGCGCCGCGCAACTCATGGGGGCGACTATCGCCGATGCGTCGCCCGAGCGAGCAGGACACGTTCTTGCGGATCAGATCGTAAGCCTGATGAAGCAACTCGAAGTGCCCAACGGACTCTCCGCCATTGGGTTCGCGGAAAGCGACATCCCCGCGCTGGTCAAAGGCACGCTTCCCCAACACCGAGTCACCAAACTCTCTCCGCGCCCCGCAGGTGCCGAGGACTTGACGCGCCTGTTCAAAGACGCGATGGTTGCGTGGTGAAGACGTAAGACGCAAGACGTGAGACGCAAGACGTGAGACGTAAGAAAATCACCCAAGGAGAGCTGATATGACAGCGCGTAAATCGGGCAAGTCGAGGTCGCGTGTAACCTTTCTCGCAAGCCTAATGCTAATTGGACTGCATGCTTTTATCGTTTATGTCCTTCCGGAAATAGCTTCCGATAACTACGCATTTTTGAAACGATCTTGGGGGTTGCATTTTTGGACATTTTATCCCGCCTATATCGCGCTCTCTTTGTATGCCATCGCCATCGCAACCGCGGTGCCCTCGATGAACCAAAGGGCGGCAAAATGGGGCGAGAAGGCGGTGACCGCCATCGCCAAAAAAATAAGACCGGCGGGTATTTACACCGTGCTCTGTCTGTTGGCTTGGGCGATTTTCTATCTGGGTCGGCAAAAGTATGGATTTTTAGGCGATGGGTATGTACGGGCTTCAGATATTGCGGCCGGGCGCATCGCTTCTGAAGGTGCCGGCGCGATGTATTTGCTTCTCGCACTACAAGGTTGGATCGGTCATTATGATGCGAGTGGCGTTTTGGCGATGCAATTGTTCAGCGTATTTTGCGGCGGGCCGTATGTCGTCCTCGTTTGTTTGTGGGCAAATCGGATTTGTAACCGACAATGGGAAAAAGTACTGTGCGCGGGGCTGATGATTTTCCTAGGTCCGATTCAATATTTTTTTGGCTATATCGAAACATATTCCCCTCTGCCCGTTTTTATTTTGAGCTTTCTGCTATCGGGCATCATCGCATTACGGGATAACAAGCCACCCATTTGGGCAACCGTCTTTTTCATTGTCGGCGCATTTATGCACATCTTGCTCGTTTTTCTCGTGCCCGCATTTCTGTGGTTATGGTATCGTTATTTTGCGCGCCGATTTTCGATATTTCGAGACCGTAAGACGATGGGGTTGTGTGCTGTGATCGGCGTTGTCGTCGCCTATGTCTTTTCCGAAAGCTATGCCCATGTTCTGTTGCCCTTATACCCATCGCCCACATACGGATATGCCGTATTAACCTGGTGGCATGGATGGGAATGGTACAACGCACAAGTTCTGAGCGCGCCCATGGGATGGCCCGTGCTGTTTTTATGGCTTTTTGCCGGGCATCGCGTCTTTAGCCGCGAGTTGATCTTTTGTGGCGTCAGTGCGTTTGGCGCGTTGGCCGGGTTGTTCGTGATCGATCCGGTACTTGGAAGCAGGGATTGGGATCTGTTGTGTCTTTCGGGCGTTCCGCTGATGGCCTTCGCAACGTACGTGCTTTACAATGGCGGTTTGACCAAGTCTCTTCGGGATTACGCCTCTGTTTTTGGTTGCGTATGTGCGGCACTGCTGATTATTCCGTGGGTTCATATCAATCACACGGACCGTTCGGTTGCGAGGGTCATAAAAATTCTGGACGGTGATCCCGGGTCTTACTATTTGTCACATCCAGTTGAAATGACGTTGGAGTCATTTTTTGACGAGGCTGGTCTCGATTCTTTGGCAATGTCGTTTTCCAACAAAGCAGATCAAAAATACCCGCGGGATCCTCGGATGCCATACAACACAGGTGTTCAATTGTTGAAACGCGACCTGGATAAAGCCATTTTATATTTTCTCCGAGCATTGGAGATTTACCCAAACTATCTACCCGCATTAACGGTACTGGTACAGTGCGTTGCCGCGCATCCAGAGCAGACGAGTAAGGCAATGGAAACGCATTTTGGTTTGCGAGATGCGGATCCCAACGTAGCCGCTAGAAAACTGATCGACGCTTGGCACCAACTCGGCCACTTTATCATCCGTGCTCAAAAGGATGAGATGTCCCGTTTGACTTATGCTCATGCTTTGAATCATATCGGGATAGCATTGGCAAAAAAATCGACCTTCGAAAACACAAGTTTATTTTTTCAGAAAGCCCATCAATTAGCACCTGAAATTGAGTTCATCACCCTCAATTTGACGAAAATCTATCTCACTCAACGGGATACAACTCGCGCCGTTCAAATTCTCAATCAGGCCCTCATCAGGGCACCGGAAAATCTGACATTTCGGGATATGATCGAAAAACTGAAGTAGGCCGTGTTGACATTTTAATTTTTTTTAACGTTCTAACTGCCGACAACTCGAGGAGATTTATCGTGGATGCGAAATTGATTTGGCTGTTTGCTTTTGTGGGGCTGTACTGGGCGTATTGCCTGTTTTGGGGGTTTCGCGGGGCGATTTCCGCGCGCACGTCAACCGACTACTTCGTGGCCGGGCGCACCATTGGGATTTGGGTTTTCGTGTTGGCGGCCACCGCGACGAGTTTTTCCGGCTGGACCTTTGTGGGGCATCCGGGCAAAATCCTCACGGACGGCCTGCCCTACGCATTTGCCTCGTTTTACGCGCTCACCATTCCGTTCACGGGCGTGCTCTTTTTGCGCCGGCAATGGGTCGTGGGCCGCGCGTTTGAACACATCACCCCGGGGGAAATGTACACCGAGTACTACGGGGGCAATGCCATGCGCTTGCTCACCGTGCTCGTCGCCTTCCTGTTTTCCGTGCCGTATTTGGGCGTGCAACTGCGCGCGTCTGGAGATTTGTTCCACGTCTTGACCGATGGGCTGATCGGCATTGAAGTGGGCATGTACGCCCTGTCCGCGATAGTGATGATCTATGTGGCCTCCGGCGGCCTGCGGTCCGTGGCATACGTCGATTGCGCGCAGTGCATCTTGCTCGCGCTCGGCATCGTCATCTTGGGCGGCATCGTCATCGGCTTTGCAGGCGGCTGGGACGGGTTCACCGACGGCCTTGCCGAGTACGTCAAACAGGACCTCGCAACGGGGCAAAAACGCACGCCGGACGGGCACTCGAACATCGTGGCGATGCCCGGCGCCATCCAAGCCGTGCCTTCTGGGGCAGACGCACAGGGTAGCGTTTGGACCGGCATGATGTGCCTGACGTACATGTTCGCGCTGATGGGCATCCAGTCCTCGCCGGCCTTTTCCATGTGGTGCTTTTCCAACGAGACGAGCGAACCCTTCCGCTGGCAACAAGTGGTGGCGTCTTCCGTGATCATCGGCATCATCCTCTTTTCCTTCACCATCTTTCAGGGCTTGGGCGGCAATATCCTCGTTGCAACCGGGGTGTTTGAAGCTGCGAATGACAAAAACCTCGTCCCGCAACTCATCAATTTGCTCGCGGATGCCGCGCCTTGGCTCGTCGGCCTGCTCGCGGTGTGCGCGCTCGCGGCCATGCAATCCACCGGCGCCGCGTACATGTCCACCTTTTCCGGCATGGTGACGCGCGATTTGTACAAGCACTATGTCGCTCCAGACGCGTCGGATCGGGTGCAAAAGCTGTGCGGCCGCGTCTTTGTCATTGTCGTGACCGTGGTCGCGCTGTTTGTCGCCGCGCAATTCACCGGCGCGATAGTGATGCTCGGCGGCCTCGCGGTGGCCTACGGGTTTCAGATGTACCCGGCCCTGATGGGCGTGTGCTATTTTTCGTGGCTGACGCGCAAGGGCGTGGTGTGGGGCCTCATTGCCGGGCTGGTCGCCGTGACCCTCACGGATCGCACTGTGGCTTTGTTCGGCCTGCCGTGGGGCGCGTTCCCCCTGACCATTCACAGCGCGGGTTGGGGCATTTTTGCCAATTTGATCGCGGCCCTGCTCGTGTCGAAATTCGGATCCGAGGACGCGGGCGAGCGCGGGCGCAGGGCGAAACACCACGCCTTCATCCAAGCGGTTTCCGGGCTGACGGCCGGTCAAAAGAAGTGGGTGACGCCCGCGTGGATTCTCACGGTCGTGTGGTTTCTCGTCGGATTCGGCCCGTTCGCCACGGTTGGCAATACCCTGTTTTCCGATCCCAATGCGCCGGGCACATGGGCGCCGTTTGGGTTGCCCTCCCTGTGGGTGTGGCAACTCCTCATGTTGTTGTTCGGCATTTTCGTCATGTGGATGCTCGCCTTCAAGGTCGGCCTCTCCAAACCCATTCCCATCGAGAACGTGTCCGCACAGCACAAAGCGTTTTTTGAAAACCAAAGGAGGTCGTGAATGGCACCGCACCGCCTGCCGCTGAAAATGGACAGAACGACCCTTTCTATTGGCGCGCTTTCCGACACGTCAGAAGAACGGGCATACTGGCTCGCACAACCGCCCCATGAACGCCTGAAACAAATCGAAATTCTCCGCAGGATCAACTATGGAACTCGAGCTACCAGACGACTTCAAAGAGTTCTTGACATTGCTCAACGAACATGGCGTTGAATATCTTTTGATCGGTGGCTATGCCGTGGGGTACCACGGGTACCCACGGACCACCAATGATCTGGATATTTGGATTGCCGTCCATCCCGAAAATGCCGAACGGCTGGCCGCCACCTTACAAGCGTTTGGATTCCCCGCATCTGACCTTTATGCAAATATTTTTTTGAATGAAGAAGACATCGTCAGAATGGGGGTTCCTCCAATGCGTATTGAGATTATTCCATCTATTTCGGGCGTTGATTTTGAGACTTGCTATGCAGAGCGCATCGTGGATACCATCGATGAAATTCAAATTCCCATCATCAGCCTTGAACACTTGAAGGAAAACAAAAAATCCAGCGGAAGATTCAAAGACCTCGACGACTTGGAACACCTTCCCTGATTCCCCAACCCAAACAAAAACACACCGGAAGCAGAGGCCGCGCAGATTGACTTCTACGAACACACGGGGCAACGCGTCGTGACGCCATTGGGATCGCGCTTTGTGGCAACCGCAGAGGGTTTTTGGTCCGCTCGTTGGACCAAAGATAGCGTCATGTCCAATCTCACTGCGTGCGGTATTCGCGCCGAGAACATCGCGTTTTATGGCCTGAATCCCATCGCTTGGTTAGTCGAGATCAAAAAGTAGAGAGACAGTTGTCAGTTGTCAGTTGTCAGTTGTCAGTCCCCGCCCAACAGCCCATCCACAAGTAAGAAGCAAGAGGGAAGACGTGAGGGGTGAAAGGCGAGGGACTGGAGATTGGGGACTGAAGGGATCTGGGGGTCTTCCCTCTTCCCTCTTACGTCTTCCCGCAGGGTGGCGGGGCTGGGCGGAGCGACCATACACTTGAGGAGGTTCACAATGATCGATTTTGAAACCCATCCGTTTGCCACCTTGTTTGGCGTGGATGAGACCGTGGCCGCGCAGGCATTGTCCGAAGCGATGTCCAAAGGGGCTGATTTTGCCGACCTGTATTTTCAGCATGTGCGTTCTACCTCCCTCAGCTTGGAAGACGGGATCATTTCCCGGGCCAACACGGGCGTCGATCAAGGCGTGGGCATTCGCGCGGTGATCGGGGATCAGGTCGGCTATGCGTTTTCCGAAAGTTTGGACCCGAGCGCGATTTACGCGGCTGCGCGAACAGCGGCGGCCATTGCAGAAGGCGCGAAAAACACGCCCCCGCAAGCGATGCGGTACCGACAACCGGATGACCGCTATGCCATTGACCGGGATTGGGACGCGGTCGATATCGCGGAGCGATTGCCCGTGGTGCAAAGCGCGGAAACCGCGATTCGCGCAATGGATGCCGCGATAGAAAAAGTGTCTGTGGGATGGATGGACAGGGACGAGCATGTGCTCATCGTTACCAGCGATGGGATTTTCAGCGCGGACAGGCGCCCCATGGCCACGCTCTATTGCTCGGTCACGGCGACCAAAAACGGGGTGCGGCAAAGCAATGGCGCGTCTGTTTCCCGGCGCGAGGGCATCGGCTATTTCACGGCTGAGCACATCGAGGAAGTCTGCCAAAAAGCCGTGGATCACACGATGATCCTGTTCGACGCGCGACGCCCGCCAGCAGGCGAGATGCCCGTGGTCCTGGCAGCAGGGGCGTCTGGCATCTTGCTCCACGAAGCCATTGGGCACGGCTTGGAGGCGGATTTCAACCGCAAGGGCACGTCCATCTACGCCGCGATGATGGACGAGAAAGTGGCCCCGGACTTTGTGACCATCGTCGATGATGGCTTGCAGCAAAATGACCGGGGCGCGCTCAATATCGACGACGAAGGCCAGCCCACCGCGTGTACGACCCTCATTGAAAACGGCGTTCTTAAAAGCTACTTGCACGACCGCATCTCGGCCACGCACTACGGGGTTGCCCCCACGGGATCGGGCCGCCGCGAGGGGTTTCGCCATGTGCCGATGCCGCGCATGCGCTCTACGTACATGCTCGACGGGCCGCACACCCGAGACGAGATCATCGCCGCGGTCGATTGCGGCATTATCGCCGACACGTTCACCAATGGGCAGGTGCAAATCGGCGCGGGCGACTTTACGTTTTACATCAAAAATGGCTGGCTCATCGAGGACGGCAAAATCACCGCGCCCATCAAGGACGTGAATATCATCGGCAATGGCCCGGAAGCCCTGAAAAACGTGGCCATGGCCGCTGATGACGCCAAGTTGGATACCGGCAGTTGGACGTGCGGCAAAAACGGGCAGGGCGTGCCGGTCTCGATGGGCGTGCCGACGATGTTGGTGGAAAAAAGTATGACCGTGGGCGGGGTTAGTTAGTGGGGCAGTTGTCAGTTGTCAATGCGAATTAAGAGTAGAAAGCGAGTAAGAAGCAAGCCACAACCCATCATCCAAAGACATGAACGAGGTTCTGTTGACATTTTGTTTTAGAGCGATGAGCGTGGCCGTCCTCGCCGCCCTGCCACCCGTGTCTGAATCGCGGATTAAACGGATTAGGGGATTGCGCGGATTACCCCACACCACCCTACCGCAAGCCCTATCCCCCCGGCCCCCGTTATTCGCTTCGCTCATTGTAGGCTACGCCTGTGCCTACAAGGAAAGGGGGAGCGCATGGCTTTCTTGAAGGTTTGTATCCCTGGCTGCTTTGATGGCTTTGCGCGAATAGATCACGCTATGAACCCCAAAAAACCTCTACGCCATTCCCCTCGGGAAACCGCTCACAGTTCCCCCTTCCTCGCAGGAAGGGGGTTAGGGGGTAGGTCCCCCTCGCAAAACCTCTCGCCATTCCCCCTTCCTCGCAGGCACAGACGTAGCCTACAACGAAGCGTAGCGAGTAACGGGGCTAGGGGGGTAGGTCCAAAATTCCCTTGACAAGAAACGACGTGGTACCTTAATTTTACTCCACCATCGTTATTCGTTATTTGGCGCACGCAGGCAAAAGCCATGCCTGCACAACTCGTTATATTTTTTTGGAGGCTCCAGATGATTCCCACCATTTTCAGCCGCTGTTTGAACCTCATTTGGCGCTATGTTCCCACCGCGAAAACTGGCGTTCATATCGCCGATTCTCGTCTTGGAGTGCGGTCCTATTTCATTGCAAAACAATCTGTTAGGATGATCAGTACAGTGTACCCCCCCCCCCCCCCTCGAGAGGGGGACAAAATGATGCCCCGCTACGCTCACTTGTTGGCCCTGGTCGCGCTGGTCATGCTGGTGGCACCGGGGCCGGCGTTTGCCCAAACCACCGTCGACTACGACTCGGACAACGACCGCCTGATTGACATCACCACTTTGGCACAACTCCAAGCCATAAACTACGACCCCGACGGCAATGGCCTGCAAGGCTACACGGTAGCCGGCGAATGGACACTTTACAACGCCGCCTTCCCCAACGCCGCCACGGGTATGGGTTGCCCATCCACCGGCTGTAACGGCTACGAACTGATGAACAACCTGGACTTCGACAGCGACGGCGACGGCGACGTGGACGCCAACGACCACAGCGGCAACTACTGGAACAGCGGTGCAGGTTGGCTACCCGTGGGCGATCCCAATAGAGAGACTTACACTGCCCCTTTCAAGGGCAACGGCTATACCATCAACAACCTGTTCATCAACCGTAGCGGAGATTACATTGGGCTGTTCGGCAACATAAGTGGTCAAATCGAATCTCTGGGCGTGACCAACGCCAATGTCACGGGAAGGGAATACACCGGTATTCTAGCCGGTGCCAACGGCTCAACTGTCGCCTGTTACACCACCGGCCAGGTACAAGGCACCAATTATGTTGGTGGAGTAACCGGCTGGACTAGTGAGACTATCTCGACCAGTTACTCAACTGCTTCTGTCAGCGGAACAAGCCATGTCGGCGGTCTGGCAGGCGGAGCAAGAAATATAACAAACTCCTACTCTATCGGCCGGGTCAGCCGGTCCAGCGGAACAGCATCAACTATCGGCGGTTTAGCAGGATCTTCAGTCACAGGCTTTGGCTCAGCTAGCGTGGTCAGTAGCTACTGGGACACCGAAACCAGCGGTCAGACCACCAGCGCAGGCGGCACGGGTCAGACCACCAGCACTCTCCAAACTCCCACCGGCTACACCGGCATCTACGCCACCTGGAACATCAACATCGACGGACAGACCGGCAACGACAATCCGTGGACATTTGGCAAAGCGGATCAGTATCCTGTGTTGAAGTATGCAGGCCTGGACACCACCGCGCAGTTCGTTGCCCAGCCCAGGAATTACGACACGGATAGCGATGGCCTCATCGATATCACCACCTTGGCGCAACTCAACGCCATTCGCCACGACCTCAACGGCAATGGCGACGCTACCCACGCCGATTATGGCGCCGCCTTTCCCGGCCGCAACACCACCAGTAGCGGCCGGATGGGTTGCCCTTCCGGCACCTGCACTGGCTACGAACTGCTCAACAACTTGGACTTTGACGAAAACGGCGATGGCGCGATCACCTCAGCAGACACTACCTACTGGAATGGCGGCGCGGGCTGGGCACCCATCGGCAGTAGCAACACCTCCCCATACACCGCCACGTTTGAGGGCAACGGCAAGAGGATCTCCCACCTGTACATCAACCGCTACGTCAACTTTTCGGGATTTTTCGCAAGCACGGACACCACTGCCCACATCCGCTCTTTGGGGTTGGTCAACGCGGTGATCAATACGGGTCAGGGCACGGTGGGCGCGCTGGTGGGTCTGAACAAGGGTCGGATCGCGGCGAGTTACGTCACGGGGTCGGTCACGGCGAACACCAATGTCGGCGGGTTGGCGGGCGCCACTCAGAGGGGGTCGTACATCGTGGCGAGTTACGCCATGGCGTCTGTGGTGTGCAATCAGTCGGGGCCGTGGGCCACTGGCGGCGGGTTGGTGGGTGCCAATGGTGCCGGTGCGACGATAGCGTCGAGCTACTCAACAGGCTCAGTAACGGGGGCCTGCCTGCACAAGCATGGGCTGGCGGAAAACTCAGGTACAGTGACCGATAGCTACTGGGACACGCAAACAAGCGACATTGCCGATGATAGCGATACTGTTGCGCCGGAGGGCAAGTTGACCTCCGACTTACAATCGGTCACGTCTGCGAGCGGCATCTATGCCAACTGGGACGATCTGACCATAGATGCTTCGGGGGCCAACGATGATGATCCCTGGACCTTTGGCACGACGAATCAGTATCCGGCCTTGAAGTTTGCCGGCCTGGACACCACGGCGCAGTTCGCTACCCAACCCGTGCATTACGACACGGATAGCGATGGCCTCCTCGAGGTCTCGACCTTGGCCCAACTGCATGCCATGCGCTGGGATCTCAATGGCGATGGGGTCGTCGCCGATAGTGATGCCATGACCTACAACGCCGCCTTTCCCAACGGGAACTTGTCAGCGAGCAAGGGGTGTCCTTCCACAGGTTGCATCGGCTACGAACTGCTCAACAACTTGGACTTTGACGAGAACAACGACGGCGCGATCACCCAAGCAGACACCACCTACTGGAATGGCGGTGCCGGCTGGGACCCTGTGGGGCCTTACGGCGGCACGTTCAAAGGCAACAACAAGACGATCTCCCACTTGTTCATCGACCGGGGGTCTCGGCATAATACAGGATTGTTCCATGCAGTTGATGGCGATGTTTCGGGATTGGGGTTGTTGAATGTGAATGTGACCGGTGCTGACCGCGTGGGTGGTCTGGCCGGTAATCAAGGTGGTGGTGGCACCATCTCGTCGTGTTATGTGACGGGTCGCGTTTCGGGGTCGCGGTGGGGTGTGGGTGGTTTGGTCGGTCGGTCTTATCGCACTTCGGGCAGCAACCGCATTGTGAGCAGCTACGCGCTCGTCTCTGTGCGGGTTCCTGCGTCTGTGACGAGTGACGGGCTGGCTGGCGGGTTGGTGGGTTGGCTGACCGATCAGACCGAGGTGGTGGCGTCTTACGCGCTGGGCTCTGTGTTCGCTGGACACAGCAGCGCGGTGGGCGGCGGGTTGGTGGGTTCACTCGCGAGCGGCGGTAGCGTGACCGCCAGCTACGCGATAGGCGCAGTCACGGGTACCGGCACGAAAGGCGGTTTGGTGGGCAGTTCGTCTGGCACAGTGACCGATAGCCACTGGGACACCTCCACCAGCGGTCAGACCACCAGTGCCGGCGGTAGCGGCGTTGTCGGCAAGACCGCCAGCGAGCTCCAGAGCCCCACCACCTACGGCGCCACCACCAACGACACCTACTACGGCTGGAACGCCAACCTCGACGGACAACCCGGCAACGACGATCCGTGGACCTTTGGCACGATGGATCAGTATCCGGCCTTGAAGTATGCCGGCATGGATACCACCGTGCAATTTCAGTTCCAACCCGCGAGAGTGACGTTGGCACTGACGCCCTCGTCGATCTCGGAAAGCGGCGGGATGAGCACCGTGACCGCGACGCTGGCACACCCGTTGAGCGCGGCAACGACGATCACGGTGCGCCCGGTGGCGGGGGCTTACACGGTGGCAGCGGATTCGACGATCACCATTGCAGCCGGGAGCACGGCGAACGCGACGGATACGGTGGTCATCACAGCGGTGGACAATACCCAAGACGCGCCTAATCGCGACGTGGACATGTCCGTTGTGGCAGACAACGC
Organism: Candidatus Latescibacterota bacterium; assembly: GCA_965204745.1. Taxonomy (GTDB): domain Bacteria; phylum Latescibacterota; class UBA2968; order UBA2968; family UBA2968; genus VXRD01. The sequence continues at coordinate 3,197,930 of OZ242010.1, read as the reverse complement.
CCAAGGCGTGGGCAGTGTGACCGAGGCGACTTTGACGCTGGACGACGACGACCCTGCACCGACAGCGACGTTGGCGGCGTCACCGGCGTCGATTTCGGAGAACGGCGCGGTTTCGACGGTCACGGCGTCGCTATCGCGTCCATCGAGCACGGCGACGACGATCACGGTGCGTCCTGTGGCGGGTGCTTACACGGTGGGGGCGGATACGACGATCACCATCGCGGCCGGGGACACGATTAACGCGTCGGACACTGTGGTCATCACAGCGGTGAACAATCCCCAAGACGCGCCTAATCGCGACGTGACCGTGTCCGGTGTGGCGCACAACAGCCAAGGCGTGGGCAGTGTGACCGGTGCGGCTTTGACGCTGACGGACGACGACGTTGCGCCGGACGTGACGATGGTTTTATCGCCTGCGTCGATTTCAGAGAACGGCGGCGTCTCGACCGTGACTGCGACCCTGTCTCACACGTCGAGCGCGACGACGACGATCACGGTTTCAGCGTCGGCTGTGTCGCCTGCGGTTCCGGGCGACTACATGCTGAGTACGCCGGCCACGCTGACCGTCGCGGCGGGGCAAACGATGAGCACGGGCACCGTGACGATCAGGACGGTGGACAACAGCATATCTTCGGGGAACAAGACGGTGACCGTGTCGAGCACGGCGGGCAACAGCATAGGCACGGGATCGGTCACTGATGCGACGCTGACGATTATCGATGACGAAGTGGCGCAGGTGACGTTGGTTTTGACTCCTGCGTCAATTACGGAGAATGCCCAGATTTCCACGATCACGGCGACGCTAGATCGCGTTGCAACCGTGGCGACGACGGTCACGGTTTCAGCGACCCCGGTGGCCCCTGCGGTTGCGGGCGATTTTACGCTATCGACCGCGACCACGCTGACCTTCGCGGCGAATGTGACGACGAGCACGGGCGCCGTGACGATCACCTCGGTGAACGACACGACCGATGCGCCGGACAAGCGCGTGACCGTGTCTGCAACGGTGGCAGGTGGCAATGGGGCGTCGCTATCGTCTGCCGTGATCCTGACGATCACAGACGATGAGGCCGCGCCGGATGTGGCACTGACGCTGTCGCCCGCGTCGATTGCAGAGACCGGCGGTGTTTCGACGATCACGGCGACGCTGTCGCATCGGTCGAGCGCGATCACGACAATCACGGTGCGCCCGGTGGCGGGTGCTTACACGGTGGGGTCGGATTCGACGATCACCATCGCGGCAGGGAGTACGGCGAACGCGACGGATACCGTGGTCATTACAGCGGTGAACAACACCCAAGACGCGCCTAATCGCGACGTGACCGTGTCTGTTCCGGTGAGCAATGACCAAGGCGCAGGCAGTGTGACCGGCACGGCTTTGACGATCACAGACGATGACGCCGCGCCGGACGTGACACTAATGCTGTCGCCCGCGTCCATCTCGGAGGCCGGCGGCGTGAGCACGGTGACGGCGACGCTGACACACCCATCGAGCGCGGCGACAACGATCACGGTGCGCCCGGTGGCGAATGCCTACACAGTGGGGTCGGATTCGACGATCACCATCGCGGCTGGGAGCACGGCGAACGCGTCGGACACGGTGGCACTCACCGCCGTGGACAACGACATAGACGCATCAGACAACGCGGTGATGGTGCAGACCGCCGCTGTGGAGAACGACCACGGCGCGGGCACCGTGCAGGCTACGTCGCTGACGATCACCGATGACGACGAGGCGGCGATTGAGGTGTCGGCGATGACCACGACGACGGTCAGGCTCCACACGACAGAGTCGGGCAGGGCAGAGACCTTCACGGTCACGCTCGCCTCCGAGCCGACGGGGAACGTGGCACTCTCGGTGGTCAGTTCAGACACGACGGAAGGCACTGTATCGCCCTCGGTGCTGACCTTCTCATCGACAACATGGAGCACGGCGCAAACCGTGACCGTGACCGGGCAGGACGATACTCCCGCCGCCGTCGATGGCAACCAGAACTATACGGTCACCCTTTCGGTGAACCAGACGGATACGCAGGACACCAACTACGACGCGCTCTCCGCGATCATCGTGTACATGGTCAACCGCGATAACGATTTCGGCTTGGACATCAGCGCGGTGACCGGGCAGGCGACAGAGGCCGGTGGCTCGGCGACCTTCACGGTGGCCCTGCTGACGCAACCCACGGCGGCGGTGACGATTTCGGTGACGAGCCAAGACCCGAGCGAGGGGCGGGTTGAGCCTGCGATGCTGACCTTCACGACGTCAGGCTATAACACGGCACAAACCGTGACCGTGACCGGGCAAGACGACATCATCGACGACGGGGACGTCACCTGGGCGGTGCGACTCGCCCTGTCAAGCGGCGATACCAACTACAACGACCTTTCGGACGAGGACGTTCCGGTGACGACGACCGACGATGACGAAGCACCGACCGTGACGTTGGTGCTCACACCCTCGTCGATTTCGGAAAACGGCGAGGTTTCCACGATCACGGCGACCCTATCGCACCCATCGAGCGCGATCACGACGATCACGGTCTCTGCTACGCCTGTGTCCCCTGCGACTGCGAGCGACTTCACGCTATCGAGTGCAGACACGCTGATCATCGCGGCGACGACCACAACGAGCACAGGCACCGTGACGATCACCGCCATGGACAACGACGACCGGGCGGACGAGAAGACGGTCAGCGTGTCTGCAACCGCAAACAACGCCCAAGGCATCACCGGTCCTTCGCCCGTAACCCTGACCCTGACCGATGACGAAACCCCGAGTGCCAACTTGGATGTGGATGGCGATGGCCGGGTGAGATTGTTCTCGGATATAATCCTGGTCATTCGATATGTCCTCTTCTTCCGGAACGAGGCCCTCCTCAGAGGGAACGTCATCGAGCCAACTGCCACGCGCAAGACCGCTCAAGAAATTGAACCCTACCTCGACACGTTGGTCAATCAGAACATTCTCGATGTGGATGGCGATGGCGATGTGAGACTGTTCTCTGATATAATCCTGATCATTCGATATGTCCTCTTCTTCCGGAACGAGGCCCTCGTCAGAGGGAACGTCATCGAGCCAACTGCCACGCGCACGACCGCTCAAGCCATTGAACCCTACATCCGAAGCCTCTATCCCGACTCCCACTTCCAATGAAAGCCTATTCCTTGACCGCCACAGATGGCAATGGCGATGGCAATGTGAATTTCGCCGACTTCTTGACCTTTGCGGATAAGTTTGGATCGCGGCTCGGACAGGAGCGATATGACGCCCGGTGCGATCTCAATGGCGATGGCGAGATTGGATTCTCCGATTTCCTCATCTTCGCCGATAGCTTTGGCTCGACAGGCTGAACGACGAAAGACGCGAAAAAACAAAAGCCCGGGTTCACAGGGAACTCGGGCTTTACTTTTTGGAATTGGAACCTACCCACTAGCCCCGTTACTCGCTACGCTTCGTTGTAGGCTACGCCTGTGCCTACGAGGAAGATACAAGGGGGAATAACATCTCTCCGTTGCGGGAAAGAGCCGGAGGAGGGGCATCCATCGTTCGTTTTAAGACAAGTTCAAGGGGGATTCTATAATGGATGACTCGTTCAGGTCTTTGGATGATTGACCGCGGCTTGCTTCTTACTCGCTTTCTACTCTTAATTCGCATTGACAACTGACAACTTGAGGAACAGCGCGGTGGCCTTCTCCCCTCTTGCCTCTCCCCTCTTGCTTCTCCCCTCTCCCATCTCACGTCTTCCCTTTCCCTTGACAACGCCGCGTTTGCGTCATAAGTTTTTTTATGACCCAATTCGATCCCAATCCCCTGGTCCTCGAAGCCCAAGCGCGTGTGTGTACAGGCCCCACGCAATCCCGGCCTTTGGGCGTGAAACCGGATGACCCGCAACCGCAACCCGTGTTGGAAGCCATCCTCGATACCCTGCAAAACGCGGCGCGTCACCCGGTCTCGGCGGTGCAGATGGGGGCGTTTTTTGCTGCGATGCGCCTGCGGCGTGCATACCCTGCCAAGACGGGTTGGAGCGCGGCAGAAGACCATGCGTTTCAGCACTATCGCAACCGCTTGCAAGCCCACCTGCCCCCGGACCTGCAATACATTTTCGGCTATGCGGATCGCTGTCCCGCAGAATCGCCCGAAGAACAACTCGTCATTTCCGCGCTGAAGACCATTCTCCGCGGAGGGCATCTCGCGTATCGCCGCACGCGCCTGATGTGCGAAGCGATTCTCTCGGATCGGGTGCGCGGTAGCCTCAAAGGAGCCGCATTGATAGGCCAGCGCATGAACCGCGAATCCTACGATGAGGTGCGCGGGTACCTCCACTCGGGGTTCGCGCCCGAATGCGTCCGAGTGGCAAAGGTCGAGAACCTCACGCATTTCGGTCAGCCCTATAACGGCTCGACCCGGTATTTCAAACCCACCTTGTTCGTCGCGGCCCTGCGCGCGGCCCTCGCGCGAGCCTCTGTGCTTCACGGCGTGGATGCCATGCCGCCCAAATGGGGCGTGACCGACGAGCAGATTCTCAATGCCCTCAACGCCCGCACCAATTTGTCACTCGCAGAAGCCGCAGAACGCCTCGAAAATCCCGACATCGGCTTTGCGTACATCAGCCAGCGCGAATACGCCCCCAACGCGTACGCGGCCCGCGACCTGCGCGCCCACATCGGCAAACGCCCCCCGTGGTCTGCCACGGAAAAGGCGCAACAACTATTCACCTGCGCCGGCAGCAACCACATGGTCATCGGGTACTACCATTCGGGATACGAAGTCCCCCTGCTGAAGATCGCCCGCGAAACCGGGTTCACATCTGCGGTGGCGATCAAGGGCGAGGAGGGCAGCAGCCATTTTTCCCTGCGCTTGGGAAAACCCACGGACAAACGGCGCAATGCCATCAATTTTTCACAGGGCTTTCGCGCAGATCAAACATTTGCCCTCGATATCGACCCGGCCGCGTACGGCTTTTTCTACGCGCAAAACCCGCGCCCCAAAGCGGTCAGTGCCCAGGCTTTTGCGGCCTTGGGCATGGCCGCGCTTTCCGGGGAAAAAGGCCCTGTGTACGACCGCATCGTACTCAACGCGGCGATGACGGATCACCTCCTCGGTTTCAATCCCGATCCCCGCGATGCAATTCGACAGGCACGATCCGCAATCGACACGGGCCGCGCCCTCAAACACCTCCGCGCATATCTCGAGTCATAAAAATCCCTGGCCCCGCAACGGAGAGAGGAGATGTTCTTTCACCTTTATTGTATCTTCGGGCGAGCACAGAGGCATCGCCCCTACACATATCGCTCACTTTTTGTGCCTTTGAACTGGCTATCGCCAGTTTTACCTGCTCGTGCCTTTTGTGCCTTTTGTGCCTTTTGTGCCTTTGAACTGGCTGTCGCCAGTTGTACCCCGCTCGTGGCTAAAATCCCATCTCACTTCTCACCTCTCACTTCTCACCTCTCACTTCTTACCTCTCCCCTCTCCCGTCTCCCCTCTTGTATCTTGGAAGTAAGGGTTAATTAGGAGTTGCGCCCTCGTATCGAGATAAGCCATCTTGATGCCCGGCTCGGGGAAGGCCGGCCCCTCTTGAAGGCGATGACCTTGTAGGTAAGATAGGCCCCCCGACCGCCGGGTCTATGCCGAAGAGTATCTAAGTCCCTTGAGGCTGCATATACAAGACCGGTAGACTTGGCGTCAATGGTCGGGATCGAACTCGAGCGCACACCAGACCCCTTACAACCCCTCATCACAGGAGGCCCCCATGTCGAAATCTCAACCCGCTTTCGCCGGCATTGATGTCAGTGCCCGCACGTTGTCTGTTGCCCTGTCCAGACCCGGACAAGCTGTCATGCAAGCGACCTTTGCCAATGATCCCCAAGCCCATAAGCGGTTGCTGAAGTGGCTCACCAAGGGCGGGCACATGGTCTCTGTGTGCCTCGAAGCGACCGGGCTTTACAGCTTGGGGGTGGCCTTGGCCTTGCATCGGCATCGCCACACAAAGGTCATGGTCGTCAATCCCAAAGCGATGAGCAAGTACGGTCAAGCCCGCATGCAACGAGCCAAGACGGATGCGAAGGATGCGTTGTTGATCATGGATTATGCCGAGCGCATGCCGTTTGTGCCTTGGCAAGCGCCGAGTGAGCAACGGCTTCAACTGCAAGCCCTCACCAGACGCATTGACCAACTCAAGCAGGTGATCATCAGTGAACAGAGCCGCAACCACGCGCAAAGCTACCACATCCTGAGCACACGGCGCATCGCACGCGATATTCAGGTGAATATTCGACACCTCAAACGCCGGATTGCATACTTGGAAGACCAAGCCCTCGATCTCGTTTTGCACGATGAGACCCTCAAGCGCGCCTACCAACGCCTCTGCTCGACGCCTGGCATCGCACAAACGAGCGCCTTGCGGCTCTTGGCCGAGTTGACCCTTTTGCCTGAGGAGATGCAACCGCCCCAGTGGGTCGCACATGCAGGCCTGGATCCCAAACCCAAACAATCCGGAACCGCCAACCCACAAAGACGCATCTCGAAAACCGGGAATAAGTACCTCCGCCATGCCCTCTATATGCCTGCCTGGGTGGCCATCAGACACGAAGTCCATGTCAAAGCCTTCTATGACCAACTCATTGCCCGCGGCAAGAAACCTTTGCAGGCTATCGTTGCGGTGATGCGAAAGTTGCTCCATTCAATCTGGGGCATGTTGCGGCATGACCAAGATTTTGAGGGCGAGAAATTCTATCGAATCGCCCCGCAATCCCCTTGACCTTTAAGAGAGTATCTTGCCTCTTCCTTTAAGGAGCCCATCATGTCCCAACCCAATATCCTCTACATCCACTCGCACGACACGGGTCGCTATATCCAGCCTTACGGACACGCCATGCCAACGCCCAATTTCCAAGCCCTCGCCGAGCAGGGCGTGCTCTTTCGGCAAGCGTTTTGCGCCAACCCGACGTGTTCTCCGAGTCGCGCCGCGCTTTTGACCGGGCAATGGCCCCACTGTTGCGGCATGCTCGGCCTTGCCCACCGGGGGTTTCGGCTCAACGATTACAGCCATCACTTGGTGCAAACCCTGAAACGGGCCGGGTACGCGACCGCGCTTTCCGGGTTTCAGCATGTGGGGCGTCCGCCATCGGCGGACCCGGCCGAAATCGGTTATGACCACATGTTCGATACGGCCAAAGATCAGCGGGCGACCTCGGACGCGGCCATTGCATTTCTCAATCGGGCGCACGACAAGCCCTTTTTCCTCGACGTGGGATACACGCTCACGCATCGCAGTTTTCCAGAACCGGGACCGGAAGACGACCCGCGCTACTGCATGCCCCCTGCACCCTTGCCGGACACGCCGGAAACGCGCTACGACACCGCGGCCTACAAAACCTGCGTCCGAATCCTCGACACCGAAGTCGGGCGCGTGCTCAACGCCCTCGACCGGGCCGGGCTCGCGGACAACACCCTCGTCATCAGCACCACGGACCACGGCATTGCATTTCCGATGATGAAGTGCAACCTCACGGATCACGGCATCGGGGTCTTGCTCATCATGCGCGGGCCGGGTTTTTTGGGCGGCGAGGTGATCGACGGCATGGTTTCCCAAGTCGATCTGTTCCCCACGCTGTGCGACCTCATCGGCATCGACCATCCGGATTGGTTGCAAGGCAAATCCCTCCTGCCCCTTGTTCGCGGCGAAGCGGATGAGATCCACGAAGAAATTTTTGCAGAAATCAACTACCACAGCTATTACGATCCGCAACGGGCCGTCCGCACCAAGAAGTGGAAATACATCCGCCACTGGTACCCCACAGCGCGCCCGGGCGACATCAACTGCGATGGCAGCCCGAGCAAATCCTATTTTCTCGAACGGGGATGGCGGCAGAAAACCCAACCCCGCGAGCAACTCTACGATTTGATTTTCGACCCATTTGAGACCCACAACCTCGCCCTGGATCCGGCCTATCAACACGACCGAAACGCCATGCGTCGCCGCCTCGCAACGTGGATGGAAACGACCGACGACCCCCTCCTATCCGGCTGGGTACCCGCACCCCAAAACGCCCGCATCAACGACCCCGCGGCCCTTCGGACTTGACCGAGACAGGTACAGACAAACACAAAATCCGCCCTGCCGATACCTTCAGCAGGGCGGATTTTCCTTTGTCCTATAATGACGATGGGCGGATATCTTGTCTTTACCCTTTTGATTCTCACTGAGCGGCCAAGCGGGGACTGACCAGTTGGGAACGGGCGCGATACTTTGAACGCAAAAAAGAAAACATGCAGACAGAAAAAGTTGCGTTATATTGGGCGCGATACCATCGGACATTCACACTGAGGAGGCAGATATGGCAGTGCAGTGCATTCACATGGGCGTTGGCGGCCGGGGAAAGTGGCCCGTGCAGATGTTCACGGAGCGGGACGACGTGGCGAGTGCGGCCTTTGTCGATATTCACGAAGACAACATGAACGCCGCGATGGCAATGTCCGGCTTGCCCGAGTCCAAGTGTTTCAGAACGCTCGAGCAAGCCCTGAACAATGTGGCGGCGGATTGCGTGATCATCATCACCCCGCCCGATGCCCACGCGTCGATGATGTTGGAGGCGATCAAAGCCGGGAAGCACGTTCTCGTTGAAAAGCCATTTACGAAAACCCTAGCGTCCGCAAAGCAGGTGGTTGCAGAAGCCGAGCGCGCGGGGGTCAAAGTGGGCGTGAGTCAAAATGCCAAATACAACGCGGTCACGATGACGCTCGCCCGCCACCTGCGGGAAGAGACCTACGGCAAGGCGAGTTTTGGGCTGTTCACCAAAATGGGCTGGCGCAGCAAGGGCGTTCACCATTCGGGGCATGACGATCATTCGTATTTGTGGGAGCGGGGCATTCACGACTTGGATACCATGCGCTATATTTTTGGCAAATTGCCCACGCGCATGTGGGCGCGCAGTTTCAATCCGCCCTGGAGTCCGTACAAAGGCGGGGCCGGGGTCTCCGGGTGGGTCGAATTTGACGGGGGCGCGACCGCGACTTATTTTGCGACTTTTGAACCGCACAAATCCGGCGGCGAGACGCGCGTAGATGTGGATGAAGGCACCCTGTCTATCGAACGAGGCGAACTCGTCTTGACGCGCCGCAAAGCCGATCCCGAAGTATTGCCCTTGGATGCAGGCCCCACTTCGACGACCCTCATCGTGGATCAATTTCTCGCGTGGATAAACGGCGGTGACGAACCCGAGTTTTCAGGGCGCAATAATCTGGCGACCGTGGCGATGGTCGAAGGCATGGGCATTTCCTCTGAATCCGGGCGCATCGTGTCGCTCAAGGAACTGGTCAATGTGTGAGCACGTCCGCGGCGCCGCGGCGCGAATCATCAGTCGGATCAAATTTATAGGGAGTGTCTGCTGTGTTTTACTGGCTTGGTGAGCAACTTTTGGATGTCTATGGGCCGTTTCGGCTGTTCACGTCTTATTTGTTTTTGGTGAGTGCAGGGGCCGCGCTCGCCTGCGCGATCACCTGGTGGCTGTTGCCCAAGTTGTGGCACAGATTGCCGCACGACCGAGGGCGCGCTCACGCGGTTGGGGCCGCGCAAAGTGTGGGCAAGCCCGTGGGCGCGGGGGTCATTTTTGTTTCTATCGCCATCGTGGTCGGGTTTTTGTTCGTCCCGGTCAGCGCGCGCTATGTCGAGGCATTGGGCTGTTTGTTTTTGGCGATGCTGGTGGGGTTTCTCGACGACCGCAGCCGCGGCGGCTGGGGCGAATACCGCATGGGCCTGATCGATTTGGGCATTTCGATTTTAGGCGCGCTGGTCGTATGCCAATGGGGGCCTGTCCAAGTGTGGTTGCCGCTGATCAAGACGCCGGTGATCGTCCCGCTGTGGATTTACATACCCGTTGCCACGCTCTTGTTGTGGATGACGATCAACGCGACGAATTGCACAGATGGCGTGGATGGCTTGTCCGGCAGTTTGTGCGCGTTGGCATTTATGTATTTGGGAACCGCGCTGTACGGCATTGTGGGACATCGGGACATCGCGCAGTATTTGCTGGTGCCGCACTACACAGAGGCCGCGAATTGGGCCGTGTTGGCCTTTATCATGACCGGGTGTTTGGTGGGCTATTTGTGGCACAATGCCAATCCGAGTGCGGTGTTGATGGGCGATGCCGGGTCGCGCCCCTTGGGCTTGTTGCTCGGCATGCTGGTCTTGGCGTGTGGCAATCCGCTTTTAATCGTGGTGGTCGCAGGCGTGGTGCTGGTCAATGGCGCGACAGGGCTTTTGAAAGTCGCGTTGCTGAGGTTTTTCAAGATCGGCATTTTTAAGCAGGTGCGCTATCCCCTGCACGACCACGTCCGCCAGAAGTGGGGCTGGTCAAATACCCAAGTGCTGGTCAGGTTCACGTTGTTACAGGCGGTTGTCACGCCGATTTTGTTGGTGTTGTTGTTAAAAATTAGGTAGTAGTCAGTAGTCAGTTGTCAGTTGTCAGTTGTCAGTTGTCAGTTGTCAGGCCACCCAACCCCCAACACTCAGCGGCGGGGGTTGGTCGTTGAACGCCGATAGCTCCTTTGGAGGAACTCATGGCTTCAAAAGCCGAACTCAAGAAGCGCGTTTGCGAGGCGATAGATCGGCGGCGCGATCAGATTTGTCGCATTGGCGAGCGCATTATGGCAAATCCCGAATTGGGGTTTAAGGAATTTGAAACCGCCGAGTTGGTGTCGCAAACGATGGATGAATTTGGCGTGTTGCGCGAGACCGAGTTGGCGATTACGGGCGTGAAGGGCGTTTTGGAGGGCGGCGCGCCAGGCCCGACGGTCGCGCTGATCGGCGAACTCGATTCGCTCTTGGTGTCCGATCATCCCCAGGCCAATTCGCAGACGGGCGCGGCGCATGCGTGTGGGCACAACGCGCAAATCGCGGGGCTGATGGGCGCGATGATGGGCATGGTCGATGCCCGCGTGGCAGGCGATCTCGCGGGCAGGGTCGTGTTTTTTGCCGTGCCCGCAGAGGAATTTGTGGAGGTCGAATACCGGTTGAATCTGGTCAAAGAGGGAAAATTGCGCTTTTTGGGTGGCAAGCCCGAATTGATCGCGCACGGGCATTTCGACGATGTGGATATGGCGGTTATGATTCACACGCACAGCGACGACTCTCTGACCAAGGCCGCGGTTTCCGCGTCGTCCAATGGCTTTGTGGCAAAGATGATTCGGTTCGTGGGCAAGGCATCACACGCAGGCGGCGCGCCGCACCGAGGCGTCAACGCGCTCAATGCCGCGCAAATCGCCCTGACCGCGATCAACGCGCAACGCGAGACCTTCCAAGATGGCGACGCGATTCGCGTGCATCCCATCATCACCCACGGCGGGGACTTGGTCAATGTGATTCCCTCTGAAGTGCGGATGGAGACTTATGTGCGCGGGCGCACCGCAAAGGCGATTCTCGACGCCAATACAAAGGTCGACCGCGCGCTGCGCGCAGGCGCGATGGCACTCGGCGCGACCGTGGAAATCGAGACCGTGCCGGGGTACATGCCGCTGAAGAACAATGCGAATTTGCAGACGCTTTTTGAAAACAATGCCAAGGCGTCGTTGGGCGAGGATGAATTTTGTACGGTCGGGCACAGAACCGGATCAACCGATATGGGCGACGTATCTTGTCTTATGCCCGCACTCCATCCCTACCTGTCCGGCGCAACCGGGCCGGGCCACAGTGTCGAGTGGCGCATTTCCGATCACGAGATGGGATATGTCGAACCGGCCAAATCCCTCGCGTCCATGGCGATTGACCTGCTCGCCAACCGCGCTGCCGAAGCCAACGCCGTGCTCGCAACTTACGAGCCAGAGATGACAAAAGCGCAGTACTTGGATTTTCAAGACAAGTTGTTTCAGACAGAGGTTTATGATGGGGAGAGGTGAGACGGGAGAGGCAAGACGGGAGAGGCAAGAAGTGAGAGGGCAACCCAACGCCCAACCGTTTGAGCAATCAGTAGGTTCTGTTGACATTTAGGAGCAAAGCAACTGGCTTGAGCGGTTTATCGAGAAAATCAAGCTCTATCGCAGAATAGGCTCTCGGTTTGAGAAACTGAAACACTCGCTCCTTATCGGGACCTACCCCCCTAGCCCCGTTACTCGCTTCGCTTCGTTGTAGGCTACGCCTGTGCCTTTGAGGAAGGGGGGAACGGTGAGCGGTTTTGTGAGGGGATTGATGAGGGATTCTAATCGCTTTATGCCCTCGGTCAACGCTATCAGAGCAACCAGAGCGAGAAGCCATCAAAGGAGCTTTACTCCCCTTTCCTCGTAGGAAAGGGGCCGGGGGATAGGTCCCATAGCGAGAAGCCATCAAAGGACCAAACGCCTTATCTGACGAAAGCAGGGGGCAGAAGCCAGTGATTTTTTTTGTCGAAATACTGGAGCGAATATGACCATGGACTGGAATCGCGTGACGCACGAGGTTGTGGGGTTTTTGCGGGATTTGATTCGGTGCGATACGACCAATCCGCCGGGCAATGAGATTTTGTGTGCGAACTACATTGCCGATGTGTTGAAGCGCGAGGGGATTGACGCGGTGGTGACGGAATCCGAACCCACGCGCGGGAATGTGACGGCCCGCTTAAAAGGAGGAGGCGCGCCCGCGCTGATGTTGCTCGGGCATACGGATGTCGTGGCCGCAGAGTCGGACAAGTGGTCACGCGATCCCTTTGGCGGGGATTTGCACCGGGGCTATGTCTGGGGGCGCGGTGCGCTGGATATGAAGAATATGGTGGCCGCAGAGTTGATGGTGTTTTTGCTGTTGAAACGGCAGGGCGTGCGCCTGAACCGGGATGTGATTTACGCGGCAACCGCAGACGAAGAGGCAGGGCGCGGCAACCACGGCATTGGCTGGCTCATCGATCACCATCCAGATCAGGTGGATGCAAAGTACGTGCTGACCGAGGGCGGTGGCGGCGATTTTGAGGTGAATGGCAACCGCTTTTATACGTGTCAAACCGGGCAAAAGGGCATTTTTCGGTTTCGGCTCATCGCAAAGGGGCAACCGGGGCACGGCTCGCGGCCGCACGATGACAATGCGGTGATCAAACTCAGTCGGGCACTCGACGCGCTGGGAAGCGCGAAATGGGCGATGCACCCGTCGAAAACCCTGCGCGCATTTTTGGCGGGCATTGCCGAGACGCAAGATGCCGAGATCGCACAACAGTTGCGCGACGTGCTCGATGGTAGCGCGGAGGCATTGCAAAACTTGCCCCTCGCGCCGGATCTGATCGCGTCATTGCGCGCCCTGTTGCACAACACGGTTTCGCCAACGGTCTTGGCGGCGGGACGGGCGATCAATGTCATACCCGCCGAGGCGACCGCGTGGATCGATGGCCGCCTCGCGCCCGGGCAAACCGATAAGAGTTTTGAAGCGGAAATCCGATCTCACGTCGGCGATGAGATCGACCTGATTGTGGATCAATACAGCCCGCCGTTAGAGGCGAGCACAAATTCGCCCTTGTATCGGGCCATTGTTCAAGTGATGGCAGAACGCGATCCGGAGGCGGTCGTGTTGCCCGCGCTGATGACCGGGGGCACGGATGCCAAGCACATTTGCCCGCGCCGGCCCGATGTGCAGGTGTACGGGTTCATGCCCCATCGCCAAGCGCCGGGCGAGGAGGAGATGAACTTGATCCATGGGCATGACGAGCGCGTATCCGTTGAAAATCTCGCGTTTGCCACGCGCGTTTTGTACGATATCGTCACGCGGTTTTGCGGGTGTGAAGGAGAGATGGCGTGAAAATTTTGGTGACGGATTACGCTTGGCCCAATTTGGATGTGGAAAAGAGCGTCTTGAATGACATTGGCGCGGAACTCATTCCCGCGCCGGATGACGACGAAGAAACGCTCGTCCGCCTGGGCGCGGGATGTTGCGGCATCCTGACGTGCTGGGCGCGAACAACGCGGCGGGTGATCGCGTCCGCGCTACCCGACTTGAAGGTGATCGTGCGCTACGGCGTGGGCTTGGACAATATCGACGTGGCGTATGCGACCGAGCAGGGCATTCCCGTTGCCCGTGTGCCGGACTATTGTTTTGTCGATGTGGCCGAGCAAACCATGGCGTTGCTCTTGGGGTTGTCTCACAAGGTCGCACAATTTGATCGGCTGATTCGCGGGGGCACATGGGATATTCAAGCCGGCCTGCCTCTGCGGCGGTTGACCGGGCAGGTGCTCGGCTTGATCGGCTTTGGGCAAATTGCGCGTCAGGTGGTGCCGCGTGCGCGAGCATTTGGGCTACAAGTGATAGCCCATTCGCGGTCTTTGACCCCCGAACAAGCGCGCGCCTGTGGCGTTGAATCCGTGGATTTGGACGCCCTGCTTCGCACTGCTGATTTCGTTTCGCTCCACTGCCCTTCGACGCCCGAGACCAGGGGGATGATCGATGCCGCCGCGCTGGCAAAGATGAAACCGACCGCGTGTTTGATCAACACCGCGCGGGGCGATATTGTCGATGAGGAGGCGTTGCTCACAGCATTGCGGAATGAGACCCTCGCGGGCGCGGCCCTGGATGTGCGTTGCGACGAACCCCCCAAACCGGGCGATTCCCTAATTCAAATGGACGGGGTCATCCACAGCCCGCACGCGGCTTTTTATTCGCGGGAATCGCTCATCGAATTGCAGAAAAAAGCCGCCTGGGAAGCGCGCCGCGTCCTAACCGGCGAATCCCCGGTGCATTTGGTGAATCCGCAATACAGCGGTTGAGCTGGGCGGGGACGAACACACAGGAGCATCACAATGGACAAACCAAAAGTAGGCATCGTCATTCGGAAATCGCTCAGGGAAATGATTTTGAGCGATGCGGATCTGGCGCGGTTGAAAAGTTTTGCGGATGTGGCGATCAATGGGGAAGACCGCGATCTCGTGGATGCAGAGGCAGCGGCATTTCTCGAGGGGATGGACGGCGCGCTGACGAGTTGGAACTCCGGCGAGTTGACGCCCGCGATTTTGGAGGGCGTGCCCACCTTAAAAATATGGGCGTATGGCGCGGGTTCTCCGAAGGGAAAGATCTGCGATGAAGCGTGGGAGAAAGACATTGTGGTGACGAGTGCCGCGCCCTCAATTGCCGATGATGTGGCCGAAATGACGATGGCCTTCATGACGATGGGGTTGCGGCACATCTCGCCTTTCTCACGCGCCATGCGGGAAGGCGCGCGCAAGCCGAACAAAGACGCGGCCCGCACCCTGTTTCGGCGCGTTGTGGGCGTTATCAGCGCCAGCCATGTCGGGCAGCGCGTGATGCGGTTGTTGCGGCCTTATGACGCACGCATTTTGCTCTACGACCCCTACGTGACGCGAGACCAAGCGCGGCAGGCATATCGCGCTGAGAAGGCGGATTTGGAGACCATTGCACGCGAGGCCGAGGTCGTGACCATTCACGCGCCCAAATTGGATGCCACGTACCACTTGTGGAATGAGACGCATTTCGAGCTGATGCGAGACGATTGCGTGTTTATCAACACGTCCCGCGGCGCGAATATCGACGAGGCCGCGCTGATTGCAGAATTGAAAAAAGGGCGGTTCGCCGCCTTTTTGGACGTGACCGATCCCGAACCGCCCGCGATGGACAGCCCGCTTCGGCACTTGCCCAACGTGATTTTGACGCCGCATTGTGCAGGGCTTCGCTCCCATCGCATCGGCGCGCAAAAGGTCGAGGAGTTCCGCCGATTTTTCGCGGGCGAGGATCAGGTGTATCGCGTCACGCGGGAGATGATGGATCGCTTGGCATAACAGGAGGACACCATGCAAAAACGCACGGATTATTTATCGTGGGATGAGTATTTTATGGGCGTGGCGATCCTGTCGGCACACCGAAGCAAAGACCCCAGTACACAGGTGGGGGCGTGTATTATCAATCTCCAAAAGAAAATTGTGGGCATCGGCTACAACGGCTTGCCTCTCGGGTGCTCGGACGATGAATTTCCCTGGGGCAAAGAAGGCGATTTTCTCGATACCAAACATCCCTACATCTGCCATGCAGAGTTGAATGCGGTTTTGAACAAGATCAGCGCGGATTTGCACGAATGCACCATTTACGTCACCTTGTTTCCGTGCAATGAATGCGCCAAAGTGATTATTCAGTCGGGCATTCGCGAGGTGATTTATCTGGCGAAGAAGCATCCGACTTCCGATTCCGTAAAAGCCACTTGCCGCATGTTTGACAGCGCGGGGGTGCGCTATCGCGTGCTGGATCAATATCGCGATCAAATTGTCGTCAACTTCCGGGGTTGACCCCATGGACGCCACATTTGTCAACCGGCCCGCCCGCGCTGTTGGGCGGGCTTCCAATTTGATGCACGCGCTCAAGGATATGTTGTATCGAGGGCGGTTTGGGGCCTTGCTGATTTTTGGCGTCGATCAGCACGCGCTCGAGTTGATCGCCGATTTTATCCCTCGCCACGAGGGCTTTTGCCTTGGGGATGGCACATTCGCCGCGCTTTTTGATTTTGATGCCGCGTGCGAGATATCCCCATCTCTGCCCGCTGTGATTGCGGACCAAACCGGGGTTTGCGTCTCTTGCGGCGGCGTCAAAACGCCGGGCGAGGAATACGGCCTGCATCCGCAGATGTCCGCGATCATCTTTGCAACGGCACAGCGCGTGGTCGCTCGGGCGAAAGGGGGCGAGTGCGTGGTCTGGTTGTCGGAAGATGAGTCGCATCTGGCGGATATTGCGCGGAACTTTTTTCGAGAGATCGCACGGATTAACGCCGCGCTGGTGCAAAAGATGACGGTGGAATCGCGCACGGATTTTTTGACGGGCCTTCACAATCGGCGCGGGTTTGAAGCCGTGTTTGTGCGGATGGTGCAAAGGTCGATCCGCAATGGCCGCCCGCTGGCGCTCTTTTACATGGATTCCGATTCGCTCAAGGCGATTAACGACGCCAAAGGGCACGACGCGGGCGACCGGTACATCGTGGCTTTGGCGCAGGTGCTCGATGACATGCTACGCGGATCAGACCTGTTGTCGCGGTGGGCGGGCGATGAATTTGTCGCCGCGATTGAAAATGCGTCGAGAGAACGCGCCCTGGCCATTGCCCGCCGGTTAAACCGCGCCATCGCCGAGCGCACAGAAGGCACGATATCTATCGGCGTTTACTACGGCGTGCCCGAATCTGCGGAACACGCATTTCGAAAAGCGGACGAAGCCCTCTATCGCGTGAAAAACCGCGGCAAGAACGATGTTGAATTGGCGTAGGCAGTCCGCGTTCGGCCCCAAAAGCGAAAAGCGACCACATAAGAACGCGGATGGGAAGGCAGTTGTCAGCGGTCAGTTGTCAGTTGTCAGTCCCCGCCTCCGCCCTACCGCCATTCGCCACTCCGACACGCGCGCAAGCACAGGCGTAGCCTTACAACGCAGCGTAGCGAGTAATAGACGACAACTGCGATAGCGGTTCATCGTAGAGACAGGCCCCTGTGTCTGTCCGAAGTAGAGGCCCAAGTATATAGGTCAATATCAGATCAATTTCTAAGGGAGGAGCATCCAGTGGCTGAAAAAATGACCCAAGCAAAACTCAAACGCGAAATCGGCTTGCTCGGGGTTTATGCCATCGCAACGGGCGCGACCTTGAGCGCGGGGTTCTTTTTATTGCCGGGGTTGGCTGCCCAACAGGCCGGGGGCGCCATCGTGTTGGCATACATCGTGGCCGCCATTCCGCTCGTGCCGGCGATGTTTAGCATTATCGAATTGGCAACGGCCATGCCGCGCGCGGGTGGGGTGTATTACTTTTTAGATCGATCCATGGGGCCTTGGATGGGGACGCTGGGGGGCGTTGGCACTTGGTTGGCGCTGATCTTAAAAGTCTCGTTCGCGCTCGTGGGCATGGGGGCGTACATCGCGCTTTACGTGCCCGAGTTGCCCATAATCCCTGTGGCGGTGGTCATTGCAATCGCACTGGGGGCGTTGAATTTGTTGGGCGCGGAGAAAAGCGGCGGCTTTCAGATGGGGTTGGTGCTGGGCTTGTTGGTCATTTTGATCGGCTTTATCGGCACGGGCCTGCCAAATGTCGAGATGGCGCGGTTGACCGCGATGTTCGCGGTGGATGGCGAGACCATTTTATCCACCGCGGGGCTGGTCTATATCAGTTATGTGGGCGTGACGAAGGTTGCGAGTTTGTCCGAAGAAGTCAAACAGCCAGAGCGCAATCTGCCGTTGGGCGTGATTTTTTCCCTGATCACTGCGGTGCTGGTCTATGCGTTGGGCACGGGCGTGATGGTCGGGGTTTTGCCGCTCGAGCAACTCAAGGGCGATTTGACGCCCGCGGCGACGGCCGCCAAAGCCGCGTTGGGCAACTGGGGCGAGGCGATCATCTCCGTGGCCGCACTGCTGGCCTTTACGTCGGTTGCCAATGCAGGGATGTTGTCGGCGTCTCGCTATCCGCTGGCGATGAGCCGCGACCACATGATTCCGGGATTTTTTCAGCATTTGAATGCCAAGGCATCTCCGGTTTACGGCGTGTTGGCGACGATGGGCGCGATAGTTTTGATCCTGGTTTTTCTCGATCCCACCAAAATTGCCAAGCTGGCGAGCGCGTTTCAACTGTTGATGTTCACGCTGGTGTGTCTGGCCGTGATCGTCATGCGCGAAAGCGGGTTGGCGTCCTACGATTCTGGGTATCGTTCGCCCCTGTACCCGTGGATGCAGTTGTTCGGCGTGGTGGCTTCCTGCGCGCTGATCGTGGAAATGGGCTGGTTGCCATCCCTGTTTTCCGCCGGGCTGATCGCGCTGGGCTCGCTGTGGTACTTCAAATTCGCCCGCGGCAAGGTCAAGCGGGATGGCGCGATTTATCACATGTTCGAACGCTGGGGGCAAAGGCGGGACCGCGGCTTAGATGTCGAGTTGCGGGGCATTTTGAAGGAAAAGGGCTTGCGCGATGAAGATCCTTTTGATGAGATCGTCGCGCGCAGTCTGGTTATCGACCTGGACCGCCCCTCGGAATTTGAGGATGTGGTGCGGCAGGTCTCGGAATGGCTATCGGCGCGCGTGCCGCATACCGCAGAGGAAATCGAAACGCAACTGCTGGCGCGCACGCATATCGGCTCGACGCCCGTGACGCACGGCGTGGGCTTGCCCCACTTGAGAATCGATGGGATCGACCACTGCGAAATGGTGTTGGTGCGATCCCTGCCGGGCATTCACATCCAGTTTTCCGATCCATTGACTGGGCACGAAGTGGAAGCGCAGTTGACCGCGATCTTCTTTTTGTTCAGTCCAGAAGGCGACCCCTCGCGGCATTTGCGGATTTTGGCGCAAATTGCGCGGCGCGCAGACGATGAAAATTTTCTGCGCGACTGGCAGGCTGCCACCGATGAATTTGAACTAAAAGAAATTGTACTGCCCCGCGATCTGGATACATTTGTTCGCTTTTTGAAGGCCACAAATGAATTGGAATTAAGAGAAACCCTGTTGCGCGATGAGGATTTTTTGTTGTTGACCTTGCAACCCAACCGCGCAACCGCTACCCTGATTGGGCGCGCATTGCGCGAGACGGGTTTTCCAAAGGGATGCCTCGTGGCGATGCTGCGCCGCGAAGGGCGCGTGGTGGTGCCGACTGGGGATACCGCGTTGCAAGCAGGGGATCGGTTGACGATTTTGGGAAATGAGGAAGGCTTGCGCGCCCTTGAGGCGCGGTTTGGCAACGGCGGGGATCAGCCGTAGAGGCGGCCAACGGTTTCGGGGTTTTGGCGGGCCGCACGCATGAGGCGATTGCCCCAAGGGGTGGGGTATTTGCCCGTGACGCATCCCGTACACAGGGTGGTTGTTTCGCACCCAATGCTGTTGCCCAGGTCGGGCACGGCGAGGTACTTTAGGCTATCGACATCGAGTTCGATAGCCATTTTTTTTTCGGTCTGTTCGCTGGGTACGCCGCGGTATCGCGCGGGCATGTGTTCGGGGGCGAAGAGTTCGCGCAGGGTCGTCATGTCGATTCCGTAAAAACACGGCGCCACGATGGGCGGACAGGCCACGCGCACATGCACTTCAGCCGCGCCGCCGATATCGCGCACTTGATGCGCTAGGGTGCGAAGCGTGAGGGAGCGCACGATGGAATCTTCCACGAGGAAAACGCGCTTGCCGGACAAGACAGAAGCCAAGGGCGTGTACTTGTTTTTCGCGCTTTGCGTGCGCGTGGTTTTGGGCTGGATGAAGGTGCGCCCCACGTACCGGTTGCGGATCACGCCTTCCATGCAGGGCATGTTCAAGTGGTGGGCATACGCATCGGCGGCGGCTTTGGCCGTGTCTGGCACCGGGACGACCACGCATCGCTCGTCGATTTTCTGCGTCTCCTTTTCCGCCAAGATGCGCCCGGCCGCAGCGCGCGAGGCATACACGCCGAGGCCGTCGATTTCACTGGCGACATTAGAAAAATAGACCCATTCAAAAAAACAGCGGGATTTCTTCTTCGCCTCTGTGTACCGCGCAACGCGGTGCCGGCCATTTTCCACGATCACCATTTCCCCGGGTTCGAGCCAGTTGATGTCGCCGAAGCCCAAGTTGGCGAGCGCGGTCGATTCATTGGCCGCGGCAAAGAGCCTGCCCTTGACGCCCCAGCACATGGGATGGATGCCCAAGGGATCGCGCGAGACGAACATGCGACCGAGCGCGTCGAGATATGCGATGTTGTACGCGCCATCAAAATCCCGAGAAATCGAGCGCATCACAGCGGCCAAGTCCGGGGGATGCTCCCCGCGCAACCGATAGGCCAGGGTGTGCATGATGATTTCGGTATCCGTGTTGAGGGTGAAGTGATACCCGCGCTTGGACAACAGGCGTTCGCGCAACTGCGTGTAGTTGGCGAGGTTGCCATTGAAGGCCAGGCTGAACCACTTCCAGATCCGGCCGTGTTGCCGCTCAAAGGGTTGGGCGTAGCGCGCGTCGTCTTCGCCGCTCGTGGCATAGCGCGTATGCCCGATAGCCGCGGTCCCGGCGTACTCGTCGAGGATGGATTGGTGTTTGCCGGGATGCGACATGCGAAAGGCTTCGCTGACCGTGCCCAGGTCTTTGAACGTGTGCAAGATGTGATCGCGGCCGGGGTGGTACGCGCAATAGCCCGCGGCGAGTTGCCCCCTGTTTTGCAGGTCGAGCAACATGCCGGGCATGAGCGCCGCCACGTTTTCAAAACCCCCGGCATCCGCCTCGCGGTTTGGCCCGAGCCAGCACAGGGCCGCCACCCCGCATTCGTGACCGATGTCCTCGCCCATGAGATCTCCTAGCCCAACGCCTGCATGTACCGAATCCCGGATGCGATTTCCGCGCGCGTCACATCGTCTCGCAACGCGACTTTCCCGATCCGCTCGGGCAACACAAAGCGGATGACCCCATCCCGCGCTTTTTTGTCGCTCGCCATTCGCGCCAAGACCCCATCGACCTGCAAATCCGGGACGCATTCGGGCATGCCCAAGCGCGCGATCAGCGCGTTTTGCCGATCAAATTCCTCCTGCGCCCACATTCCCTTTTGCACCGCAATCGCGCCGGCCGCGACCATGCCCAAACCGACGGCCTCGCCGTGTTTGTAATGCGCGTACTGCGTCACCACCTCCAAGGCGTGCCCTACTGTGTGCCCGTAATTCAAAATTTCGCGCAGGCCCTTCTCGGTTTCATCCGCGGCCACCACCTCGGCTTTGATGCGGCACTGTTGCGCGATCAGCCAGTTGATCTGATCCGCGGGCAGGCGAAGGGTTGCCGCGCCCTCGATGTGGTCTTCCAAAAATGCCACCAACCCGGGGTCTCGGATGATGCCGTGCTTGATCACCTCGGCCAGCCCGGCGCGTAGCTCGCGTTTGGGCAGGGTGTCGAGGGTGACCGTGTCTATCAGCACGAACTTCGGCTGGTGAAACGCGCCGATCATGTTTTTGCCCAAGACGTGGTCCACAGCGGTTTTGCCGCCCACGCTAGCATCGACCTGCGCTTCCAATGTCGTGGGCACTTGCACAAAATCGATTCCCCGCAAATACGTCGCTGCGACAAACCCGGCCATGTCGCCGATCACCCCGCCGCCGAGCGCGACGATGCAGGCTTGGCGATCCAGCCCGGCCTCGATGAGGTCCCCATAGATGCGCGCAGCCGTTTCGAGGGTCTTGTACTGCTCGCCATCCGGCACCCTGACGACCACCACCTTCACGCCCACCCGCGCAAGACTCTGCTGAACCCGCTCGAGATAATGCGTAGCAACAATGGGGTTGGTCACGATGGCCGCTGTCCCGCCCAACCCGCGCTCCACATACACCTGCCCCAAATCGCCCAAACACTCGCGGCCGATCAAAATATCATAACTCCGCGCATCCAACTGCACAGTCACGGTTTCCATTGCAACTTCCAATCTCATATCAATTTGATTTTATCTTATCCGCATCCAGCTTCATATCAGAACGGAGAAATTTTGCCGATTCGGTACGCGGAGTGGAATCCGATTCGCAGACCGTAAACGACCGCATTTGGATGCTTGACGAGCAGGCGTTTCGTGGCGACCAAATCGTCCGAGTGAATTTCGTATTCCCCGGTTTTGATGTCGATAACCACAAACTCGCCCCGATGCTCTGCCTCGACTTTGTCGCTTATGCGTTGCCCGTAAATTTTCTCGCCCCGCGATGCGACTTCCCCGGGCGTATAATCGGTATATGGCATGGTGACGCGCTCCTTTCTCGTGTCGTGCTCATGTCATCGCTCATCGCGATTCTCCTCCTTCGCCTTGTTCGGTTTGGCGAAGTTCGTACAGGGTGAGGCCACGTTCCTCATTTTTTGCTTTGAGCCATCGCTTGAAGGAACGCGCACTTTCGCCGGATCCCCGACCAGCCATCAGATTTTCAACCCTGATATCCTCGTCGATGTCCTCCCAATGGATCCCCTCGCCATCGGCGATCAACCGCCAGTTGTTTCGTTCCTTTGGCGTCGCGTGAACCAATCGCGGATATCCATCCAACGGCGCGTGAATGCAGTGCCCGTCGCCGAGTCTGACGCTGAGCGTATCATCCGTCACCGCAACATGGGTGGCTTTGGCTATCCTCTCTTCAGCCATGCTTTTCGCATTTCCTCTGCGGAGGTGTGTAATGCTTTGAGTGCCAGTGTTGCCGTGGCTTCGGGGGTGCGGTCATTCGTCGAGGTTGCGAACGCATCGGCGCGGGCGTAAAAGGGTTCGCGTTCTGCGAGCATCTCGACAATTTTGTTTTTTAGCCCCTCGTCGTCCAGCCCGGCCAGCAAGGGCCTTTTGTCGCGCTTGCGGTTGACCCGTTCAAAAATCGTCTGCACAGAAGCGCGGAGGCACAGGCAGACGCCGGACGCGCGAATCACGTCCCAGTTGCATGCTTGCGCGATGGCGCCGCCGCCGAGAGAAACGACCACGCGGCCCATCTGCGATGCCTCGCGGATCGCTCGGTGCTCTAAAGCGCGAAACGCGGCCTCGCCATCTCGGGCGAAAATTTCCGGAATGGTCTTGCCCGCGGCATCGACCACCCACTCGTCGGTATCGACAAAAGCCCGTTGCAACCGCGCGGCCAAAACGCGCCCGACTCGGGTCTTTCCGGTCGCCATAAATCCCGTTACAAAAATGGGTTTGTCAGGCAGATCAACCACGGCGTTCTCCCCCAAACATCACATCTGCTCTGGCGCCTTCATCCCGAGCAAGGCCAGGTTAGAGGCCAGCACGGTTTTGATCGCATAGACCAGCGCGACCCGAGCCGCGGTCAACTCCGCGCGGGCGGAAAGGACTTGGTGGGCATTGTAAAACCGGTTGGCGACCGTACACAACTCGATCATCAACCCGGCTATCGCAGACGGTTCGCACTCGTCCGCAGCCTTTTGAAGCTGACCGGGGAACCGCGCGAGGCACTTGACCACCTCGATGGCCTCCGGTTCGCACAGCAACTCAAAATCCACCTCCCGCGGGGGCAAGGGGCCTGCATAGCGGCGCAACACACTGCAATACCGCGCGTGGGTATATTGCACATAAGGCCCGGTTTCGCCATTGAAATTGAGCACCTCGTCCCAATCGAACACGACGTCGCGCGCGCGCTTGGAATCCAAATCCGCAAAAATAATCGCGCCGATGCCCACATCTTGGGCGATCTGCTCGCGGTTTGGCAAATCGGGATTTTTATCGGCCATGATCCCTCGCGCCAATTCAATGGCGCGGGTCAACACGTCTTCCAAAAAAATCACATTGCCCTTGCGCGTGGACGCCCCGCCGCCGCCTTTGAATCGCAGGCGACCAAATTGCACATGCGCGCATTTGTCGCGCCAATCGCACCCCATCAGTTCCAGCACCTGAAACAACTGCCGAAAATAGAGTGCCTGCGCCACATCCACCACGTAGAGCAATTTTTCAAAGCGGTAGGTTTTCCACCGATACATCAGCGCGGCCAAATCGCGCGTGCCGTACAGGGTCGCGTCGTCGCTTCGCAATGCGATAAACGGGGGCATGTCCCACGCTTCCAAATCCACGATGCTCGCGCCGCCGCTTTGGGTCAACAGGCCCTGTTCCCGCAACTGCGCCAAAACCGCGGGCATCTTGTCCTGATAAAAACTCTCGCCCGCGATAGACTCAAACCCAATGTCCAGCATCTTGTACACCCGGTCAAACTCCTTAAAACTCACATCCACGCACACCTGCCACATCCGCACGGCTTCTGCATCCCCGGCTTCGAGGCGGCGAAACCACGCGCGGGCTTCGCGTTCCAATTCGGGATTGTCCTCGATTTCCTCGTGAATGCGGACGTAGAGCGCCAACAATTTTTGAATGGTAATATCCGCAGTCAACTCGCCCTCGCCCCAGTAGTTCCACGCGAGAATGAGTTTGGCAAATTGCGATCCCCAATCGCCCAAGTGATTCACGCCCACGACTTCGTACCCCAATGCGCGGTAAATATTGCGAAGCGCGTTGCCGATCACGGTGGATCGCAAGTGGTGAATGCCAAAGGGCTTGGCGATGTTGGGATGCGAAAAATCGATCACAATGGTCTTGCCCACGCCCGCATCGTTGCGCCCGTAATCCGCGCCCTGATCGAGAATCTCCGATAGGGTTTCGGCGACGAGATGGGTCTTGGACAAAAAAAAGTTGAGATACGGCCCTGTGGGACGCACGTCTGAAATGCGCCCCCCGGTGGCAATTTGTCCAGCCAGTTCTCGGGCGATGAGATGCGGCGCTTTGCGGAGAAGTTTCGCCAGTGCAAAACACGGCAGTGCGTAATCCCCCAGATCCGGTTTCGGCGGCGTTTCGATCAATGCCATCACCTCATCGGCGGGCATCTCGGTCGCGGTTGACACCTGCAATGCGATTTCTTCGACAAAGGAATGGACCATAAGACCTCTCAAAGGAATTATCAGAACTTTGAGAAACTGAAACAGTCGTTGCTTCAGCATTCTCACTTTTGTTGCATCGTATTCACTGCCGTTCCGCAGTTCAAAGAAGGCATCACAACAAATGCCATCGCAAAACCCCCTCCGATCAAGCCATCACGCACAGCGCGCAAGTCCGTTTCGCAATCAACATCCATTATGCAACCCACCTTGCAGGCTGACGCATGTCGTCCTGCTACAAAAGCGATTTGCGCTGTGCAAGCCTCTCGGCGTTTGAGAGCGGCATTTTTTGCTTACTTTTTTTTGCTGTTGAAAAAAAGTAAGTCGCCGAAGGCATCGGAGGCAACCAACGAGGCTGTAGGACCAAACGCCTTAAATCAGCAAGCAACACATTTGCTAATAGGCGGTTTTCGCGTCTTTCACCGCAACGGCTTTTCGCCTTGGGATTTTGACGCCAAATAAATGGTCGCGATCCCAAAGGTCAACCGAATCGTCTGCACATCGACAAGGCCCGCATTGGCCATGTATCGGCAGAACGCATCGCCTTCGGGAAAGCGCATCACGGACTCGTACAAATAGCGATACGCATTGGGATCGCGGGAAACGAACTGCCCAATGCGCGGCAAGATGTGTTCAAAATAAAAATTGTAAAGCCCGCGAAACACCGGGGTACGCGGCCTTGAAAACTCGAGCACCGCCACGCGCCCACCCGGCTTGAGCACGCGGCACATCTCCTCGAGCGCGGCATCCAACGACGCCATGTTGCGAATGCCAAACCCAATCGTCACCCCGTCAAATGTGCCATCGGCAAAGGGCAGGCACTCGCCATCCCCACACAGGAACGCGACCGGATGTGCCCGCGATGCGTTTTTGTGCATGCCTCGGCGCAACATCGGCAGCGAAATATCCGCGCCGATCACCTGCACATCCCGGTGGCGGTTGCCCGCTTCAAAGCCCAAATCGCCCGTGCCCGTGGCCAAATCCAAAACCCGCCAGCGCGGTGCAGGGTGCAAGTGGTCAATGGCTTTTTTTCGCCACAGAACATCGATGCCCAGGCTCAACAGGTGGTTGAGCAAATCGTACCTGCGCGCAATGCGGTCGAATATCTGCCGCACAAAAACGCGCTTGGCTTCCCGCTCTGTCAACACCTCGCGCGCGAGTCTCTCGTTTTGCGTCTTATGCTTCACGGCGCACCCGTTTGACAACCGCGTTCTTCATCACATCCGTGGGCGGTTCGACACCTGTCCAGATCGCAAAGGACCGCGCCCCTTGAAAGACCAGCATATCCAACCCACCAAAAGCAGGCGCGCCGATTGATTTGAACGCGCGCATCAACTGCGTCTCCAACGGGTTGAACACGGTATCGAAAAGCACCAACTCCGAATGCACTGCGCGCACATCCGCAAGGGGAGACGCATCGACATGGGGGTACATGCCCAGCGACGTCGCGTTCACCACCACGCCTGCGTCGGCGAATGAGCTGCGTTGCGTCTCGGCATCCAACGCGCCCACCGCGATCTTCTTCCCGGTGATTTTTTCCATATCCACTGCCAGGGACTCGGCCCGCGCTACCGTGCGATTCAAAATCGTCACCTGTTGCACAGCATCCTGCATGCCCAGCGCGTACGTCACGGCACGCGCCGCACCACCTGCGCCGAGCACCACGCATTGCGCGGGCAATGTCTCGATCCCTGCGCTTTCGCGCAACGCGGTCAAAATGCCATACCCATCGGTATTGTATCCCACCAACGCCCCATCTTCATGCGAAATGGTATTGACCGCGCCCACGGCCAACGCTTCTTCTGAAATGCGATCCAGGTGTTCCATCACCGCCAACTTGTGCGGAATGGTCACATTCAGGCCGCGGATATTCAACCCGCGCATGCCATGGATCGCCTCTCTCACGCGCTCGGGCCGCACATGAAACGCCACGTAGCAATAGTCTATCCCCAATGCGGCGATAGCGGCATTGTGCATATCGGGGGAAAACGAATGCCCTACCGGATCCCCAATAACGCCGAGCACTTGGCTTGTTGCGTGAATGTTCATGGAGTGGTCAGTGGTCAGTGGTCAGTGGTCAGTGGTCAGTTCCCACCTCGCCCAACCCCCTTCAGTGAGACGTAAGACGGGAGAGGTGAGGCAACCCCGCCACCGCCCAAGTGGTCAGTGGTCAGTTTATTGGGACCTACCCCCCTAGCCCCGTTACTCGCTACGCTTCGTTGTAGGCTACGCCTGTGCCTGTGAGGAAGGGGGGAATGGCGAGAGGTCTTGCGAGGGGAATGGCGAGAGGTTTTTGGGTTTCTATGGCGTGATCCATTCGCTCAAAGCCATCAGAACAGCCAGGGAGCCAAACCTTCAAACGGTCATGCGCTCCCCCTTTCCTCGTAGGAAAGGGGGCCGGGGGGATAGGTTTTGCGGTGGGGCGTGCGAAGGACACTGCGGAGGGGGAAGGATGAAGCGGCGGAGGGGATGTGGGGGGTAATCCGCGCAATCCCCTAATCCGTTTAATCCGCGATTCAGACAAGGTGGGGCGGAGAGGCTATCGGCGCGGTGTTGGACAACGGACAACTGATTGCTTGAACGGTTGGGCGTTGGGCGTCCCTCTTGCCTCTCACCTCTTGCCTCTTGCCTCTCACCTCTCCCGTCTCCCTTCTCACCTCTCACCCTTCCCTCCGCCGAGCAATTCATCTACAAATTCATCTGCGATGTCAAAGCTCTCTCTCCACGAGCAGCTATAAGTATAGCGGATAAACGCCACGCCGCTCAGAATGAGCAAAACGGCACAGCACGCGAGTTTGAACAGGATTTTCATGATCTCACCTCTTTTTGACAAGGGTTGACAAACGGGCAAATAACTCGGCAAAGTCGCGGCACATCGTTCCCGGATTGAGCACGCGGGTTTCGCCCTCGGCAGCGAGACCGGCGAGGGCAAGGGCAAGGGCCATCCGTGCGTCGTCGCCCGCGTTGACCTCTGCGCCCTGAAGGCGTGCAGGGCCTTGTACGACCAAGCCGTCGGGCATCTCGCCGACTCGCGCCCCCATCTGCCGCAAATTTTGAATGAGCAGGGACAGGCGGTCGATCTCGCCGTGGCGCAACTGTTCGGCATCGCGGATCACGGTTTCCCCTGCGGCCTGTGTGCCCAGTGCAGCGAGGAACGGGATTTCTTGCAGAAACAGCGCGGTTTGCTCACCGGCTAGGCGCGTGCGCCGCAGTTCAGAGCCTTTGACATGGACCGTGCGAACCGTGGATTTTGATTTTGAGCGCGTCACGCGAATGTCCAGTTGGGCGTTTATTCGGCGCAACAAGTCCAGGGCGCGGCGGGTCTTCCACGCGTCGCAGATGCCGTACAGGGTCAAGTCTGACCGCGGTAGCATCGCCGCAGCGCCGAGCAAGTACAGCGCGGTATCGGGATCCCCCGGCACCTCGCATTCGCCCACAAGCCCACGCGCTTCTTCAACCGCGTACATACCGTTCTCCCATCGCCTAACGCAACCGCGCATGATAGCCCGCGTCTTGCAAAATCGCCACGCATCGCGCCGCATCTGCGCGTTGCCCAAAGCCCATCCGAATCGTGCCACCTTCGCCTTCGCGGACTTTCAGCACTTCGATATCTTCGATGTTGATCCCCTCGGCAGACAGGCGAGACGCCACGTCGGCGATCACCCCGGGCTTGTCCTCTGCCACGAGCAAAATTTCGCAAAGCGGACGCAAGAACCCTTTGGAATCTTTGGGAATGCCCCCGCGAACCCGGTTGGCATAGTCAAAATCCGCTGCGAGTGCGTCTTGATCGACCTTGTCTCGGATGGCTGCGAGCGCGGCGAGGTACGCGTCGATCATCGCCCGAATGGGGCCGGCATTGGTCTGGCAGATGTCGCGCCACATGGCATAAGGGCTAGACGCAATGCGCGTCATATCCCGGAACCCGCCCGCGGCCATTTGCAGGGGGAGGCCATCCGCTTCGTTGCGCCTGCCCGCCAAGCCGACGAGGGCGGTCGCCATCAGTTGCGGCAAATGGCTCACCGTAGCCGCGACCTGGTCGTGCGTTTCAGCGGTCATGCACATGGCCCGCGCGCCGAGACATTGCACCAGCGAGACGAGCGCGTCCACAATTTCGTCGGGCACACCGCACGCAGGCGTGAACGCGTACAGCGCGTTTTCAAACAAAAAGGGATCTGCCGCGCCCACCCCGGTCTTTTCGGACCCGGCCATGGGATGCCCACCCACAAAATGCACGCCTTTGCGCGACGCCCGTTCTGCACACGCGACAATCTCGGCCTTGGTACTGCCCACATCCGTGACGATGCACCCCGGCGACGCCGCGTTCAGAACTTGGGGCAACTGCGCCAAGATGCGCGAAATGGGCGAACACAAAAACACCAGATCGGCCCGTTTGATGCCATTGTCTATCGCGGCGTATTCACAACCCGCGTCAATGGCGTTGAGCGCGCGGGCCTCGCGCAGGGTTTCGGCGCGGCTAATGCCCAGGATCTCGCGCCCAATGCCCAATCGCTTAAACGCCAACCCCAGGGACCCACCGATCAACCCCACGCCCACAATGGCAATCGTCGCGTTTTGAAATGGAGGATCGTTCATAAAGCAACCACAGGTGAATGGCGAGAGATAATACGAAATTGATTTTTCTTGATCTATATACTGGCATACCTCAACCCGTCCCTGCTTCGGACAGGCACGGGGGCCTGTCCCTACGATTCTACTTAATTTTGTACACTTCTCGACGGTGTTTGACAAAGTGAACGACAATTTTTTGGTTTATCCGATTACAGGTATAGAGAACTCGGTAATCGCCGGCACGCAACTTGAACATACCCCGCCATTGTCCTGTAAGCGCTTCAGGTCTAATCGTCTCAAAGTTCTCGGCTAGCCACCGCAGTCTTTTGAGTACTCGTTGCGCGGCTGGCGCGTTCAGACGGCCTAAATTGGCTTCGGCACTGGGCGTCAATTCCACGCGATACATCACCACGTCAGCCCCAATTTTTCGGCGACTTGATCCACGGGTATGGTTTTGCCGCCTGCTTCCACAGCCGCGAGGGAATGCTGGAGTTCTTCGACAAAGTCCTCGCGCAACGCCAGCCCTTCATCGGGGTCGGTCAGCAGGTCCGAGAGCGTTTGCACGACCACTTCTCGGACGAGTTCCCGAAACGCATCAATGGTTAAATCGCCCACAGTTGTCGCGTCTGACGAAACATTGACTCGTGTCATCGCGTTGCTCCTTTCGCGCTTCGCACCCATAATGTACTGTCGGGCATATCCTCGCGTTCCGCCCACATACCAAAAAAAGGCAAATCGGCAAAATTTTTATCCTCATCGCCTGTGGGCCTTTGGCGTGCCGAATTGATCGGTTCAATATGTATGATGACTTCCGTACCTTCAGACAAGGTCAAAGGCTTGGAGAGCAAAATACTGCCACCTTGTACTGTACCGCGTTCTATAAATGCCATTTGTGTCTCCCGATTTAGACCCTTGTGTTGGCTTAGCCTTTCCTTGGAATTGTTGTGGTTGGTATCCACGATCAGCGTTGGATTGCCCAACTTGCGCGTGCGATAGTGCTCGGCGATGTTTTTAACCGCCGGTGGTGATGGTGAAGAACAGGGTGGCCTCGTCGCTGCTTCTCCTGTCCGCATCCTCGTCCGTTGCGGTGATGGTCACGCGGACGGTTTCGCCGGCAATGGGCGCGCCGCAGATCGTGCGCGGGGCCGAGCAAGCCCCGTTGCCCGTGTCGTCGAGCGTCAGGCCCGCGGGCAGGTCCAAAGCCGTGTACGCAATCGCGCCATTCCCGCCTGTTGCCGCGGGTAGTTGGAATGACGGGATCGCAACGTTGAGGCCAGTGAAGGTCTTGTCCGTCACCGCATGGTCGCCGAAGGAGGGCGCGCTGTTCGCACTCGACGCAGAACCGCGAATGACGACCGTCGCGGCTGAGGGCGTGCCGATGGTGTAGGCGTTGATCCCAGACGCCGTGGAAACGCCGATCAATGTCATGGTGATGGCCTCGTCGCTGGCATCGGCATCTCGCGCGATCCTGAATGACAGCGCGTTGTAGGGATACCGTTCCAAGATAGTGCGTTCAGCCGAACTGGGAATATCGTCCCGACTGAGCGTACTTCCCAACAACCCGCCGCGCAGGTCATCCACATTATACGCACTGCCAGAAGCGGAATAAGACACGCTGATCGCCCGCGAAGCCCTGGCGGGCACATCGTTCAACCGAATGACGAACTCCACGCGGTCGCCCTCATCGACCTGCAAGCCGGGCCAATCGCAGTCGCGATCACCCGCGATGGCGTCCGCACCGGAGCAAGTGCTGCTGTAATTGCCCCTAGGGCTGATCGTCACCGTCGGCGTTTGAGCCAGCATCGGAACTGTCCCAAGCGCGATCAACGCGATTGTCAGTGCGATAACCGAAGCCATCTTTTTCCTCGTCCTATGCCGCATGGCATCACATTTTTCGGGGGGGTGGGGGGGTAAGTTGTTGTTTTTTATAGACATAAAACCCTCTGCCAAAAAGGTCTAAACGCGACATGAAATACGCTCCTTTGCAGATGAATTTGAGATGGGCGACATTGTTAGACATACTACGAAACCGCGAAAAATTGTCAAATCAAAAACGAGGAGAGCCGATTTATTTGCCCACCACCTGATCGTAAATCACCTCTAATTTTTTGACCTGTTTCTCCAAATTGTGTCGCGCTACAACGTGAGCACGGGCCGCTCGGTTGCGTTTGGGCGCGTTGAGTGTGGCGGTCAAGCCCTCGGCCAAGCCCGCTACATCGCGTTCTGGAAACAGCAGTCCGCACGATTCGTCGATCACGACCTCGGGAATATCGGCGTGCAAAGACGAGACAATGGGAACGCCCATTGCCATCGCTTCGATCAACGCGACCGGCGCGCCGCCTTCGGTATCGCCATCTGCCGCGGTCACGCTCGGATAGAGGAGCACAGTTGCGCGGCGCAATTCCTCGAGCGCGGCGGCATGCGACAACAGGCCCAACATGGTGACGCGCTCGCCCATGCGTCGCTTTTGAATCTCGGCCTCCAACTGCGGGCGCAAAGGCCCGTCGCCGATCATCCGCAACTGGGCATCGGGATACTTGTCCGCGATTTTTGCAAATGCCCGAATCGCGTAGATCAATCCCTTTTTCTCCCGAAACACCGCGTACGTCAGCACCACCGGCGGGCCGTCTGCCGGCGTTGCGTCAAACGGGATTTTCGACACATCCACGCCCAAATGTTGCACGACCACCCGATTCGCCGCACAGCCTAGCGCGATGAGTCGCTCGCCCATCAATGGCCCTTCGACCGTGAACACCTCGCCCTCGGCAAACAGCCGTGCATATCGCCTCCGCCATATCCTCTGCCGGGGCAGTGCCGAGACATCCAGCCCGTAAAACGTCGTTACCAGAGGAATGCCCACGCGCTGCTTTGCGGACAAACACCGATATCCTTCCTGCCCAAAATGCGCGTGGATGAGCGCGGCGTTGTGTTCGCGCAACCAGTGCTCATACCCTATATACACGCCGCGCACCTTGCGAGCGAGACGCAGGGCCAGCCTGCGGGCGGACGAAAAATCCTCGGTTGACAAAACCGGCGCCATGGGAAACCGATCCAAATTCTGCCGCGCCTGCGTCATCACAATGGGCCGATACCGCTTCAATGCCCGCACCTGATCGTATATCCAACCCGCGGTCAAGGGCAAAAAAGGATTGGCGCTGTGTGCAACCACAGGATTCACGCGCTTTCTCCGAAGTCATTTGAACTGCGAAACGTCAGTGAATACGATGAGCGTGGTAGCAAAAGGCGAGAAAACTGAAGGAGCGATTGTCCGAGTTTCTCAAAGCAAAAGAATATTCTGCGATAGGATTTGATTTGCCCGATAGACCGCTCAAGCCAGTTGCAGGGCCCGTAAATGTCAACAGGGCCTAGTAACAGGCCCTGTGTCCGTCTTTCATCCGCGTTCTTATGTGGTTGCTTTTTGCTTAATCTCGCCGCTAATCCGCATGACCCCTGTCAGCTTTTCACCGGGCTTCAGGCGTATCAATCCGGCATCGATGCCCTGATTTTGCAGATTGAAGGCATTGGTCGCGCAGGTATAGGGTTCAAAGCACACAATCGGCCGGGAATCGGGCGCGTACAGGACGAGTTCGCGGAACGCATCATCGGCTTCCATTGCGATCCGGACCTCGGCGGTCGGATCCACATACTCGCACCGGCTCCACCCGTGGGTCAACTGCACGCCGGACCAGACATCGTCGTAAAACCGATCCTTCAAAGGCGTGGCTTTTCGCACGTCATACGCCGTGCCATCAACGGGCAAAACCTCCCCGGTCGGAATCGGATCCCCGCGCAAGGGCCAGTAAGTCGCGGCGGGCATGCGGACCGTACACGCATCCCGGTCACCATCTTTCGTCAATGGCAAGGGAAAATACGGGTGGATGCCCAGGCCCACGGGCATGTCCGCATCGCCCACATTCACGCCTTCAAATTCGTGGTACAATACCCCGTCCTTCAGCCGATACGTCACCCGTGCTTCAAAGGGAAAGGGAAAATGATCGCCAATTTCCGGGAAATCCGCCGATAGGAAGCGGCTCGTCATCCACGCGCCTTCTGACGCGCCAACGTCGATCACTTGCCACGGGCGCTCATGGACGAACCCGTGCGACGCGTGCTCGCCCGGCGCGGGGGTTGCGAGTTGGTACGCGTTGCCGTCAAACGAAAACTTGCCCTCGTCAATGCGGTTTGGCCACGGGAACAAAATCGGAATGCCGTATCCACTCGCGCGGCCTTGCAAGGTCTGGGGATCGGGCGGTGAATAGATCAGATCGACATCGCCCATTGTGTACGCGATGCAATTATTGCCCACAGAGGGCAAAATTCGGGCTTCTCGTTCGGCCTCCAAATCCCGCAACACGTAAAGCATCTCGCCACGGAAATCCGCTTGTTGCACCCTGTATCGCGCCATCGCTCTCCCTCCATTACTCGGGCAAGGGCCAGGCCTCGCCCGCCATGAACCCGCCATCCACGTAAATGGACTGCCCGGTGACGTAATCAGACGCGGGCGCCGCGAGAAACACGGCAGTGCCCACCATATCTTGGGGCGTTGCCAACCGCTTTGCGGCCACGCGCGACTCGCCCCATGCGCGCATGGTGGGATCGGCCCACAACCTTTCGGTCAATGGCGTGAGCACAAAGCCCGGACAGATGGCGTTCACCTGAATATTGTGCGGCCCCAATTCCAGGGCTTGGGATTTTGCGAGTTGCCCCACCGCGCCCTTGGTGGCTGTGTACACCGAGATTTGCGACAAAGACACGCCCGTCGTCAAAGAGCCGATGTGGATGATCTTGCCCTGCTCGCGCGAAATCATGTGCTTTGCCACGGCTTGCGTCAAAAAGTACAGGCCCTTCAAGTTGACCGCCATGATCTCGTCGTAATGCGCTTCGGTCACGTCCTCAAACGGCTCGCGGATATTCATGCCCGCGTTGTTGACCAGAATGTCGATTTGCCCGTATTGGTCGAGCGTAGCATCCACGCCGCCGCGCACGGAATCCAGGTCTTTCACGTCCATCCCGCACGCCACCGCATCGCCGCCTGCATCGCCAATCGCCGCCACCACTTCGTCCAGTTGAGACCGCGTGCGCGCCGCACACACCACGCTCGCGCCCTGTGCGGCCAAGCCCTCTGCAATGCCGCGTCCAATCCCGCGCCCGGCCCCAGTCACAATGGCGACGCGCCCTTCAAGAGAAAACAAAGACATCAACCCCTCCTTATTTTGCGTTGTCGAGTTCAATGGTAACAGATGAAAGTGATCGCCTCGCTGTCTATCGCATGATCTCAGAAGCGAGTTCGCGTTTTCCATATTTTTCAACTCTTCAGGTGATGCGACAATCAACACACCATCCCGCGTTTTGCGCGAATGCCGTGGGCGGGTGGGTCTTTGCCGATCCAGCGTTCGTCTGCGGGTTCGTCTGCGCGTTGATAGCGCGTATCGGATGAAATGCGATACTGATTGGAGTGGTTGTCGGAACTCGCGTGCAGGGTGTACATGGAGAACAGCAGCAAATCCCCCAGTTCATATTCCGATACCAGCCAGCGACCGCCGAGTTCTCCGCGCGTTGCTATCGCATCATGGGAATACGCACCACTTGAATTCCACCTCACCTCGGCCCGCTCTTCATGCGTCAAATTTCGCCCCTCGGCGCGGGCGCGTTCAACAATGGCTTTGGCATCGCCTCGGTTTTCGCAGTACAAATCCACATCTGTCGATCCGTACCCCGCTTTGATATCGCGCAAGGTGTGCGACCCTTCGAGGAGCATCAGACCGCCCATGTGAAAGGGCACATCGCCGTAGGGAATCCACGCGGTATAAAGGGCTTTTGTCCCGCGCCCCATATAGACGATATCGCAGTGCGGCGTCGTGGCGGTGTTCAAGCCGGGGCGTTTGGCGCGAAACCACGTATAGTCAAAATAGCGTGCAGGGCCGCCAAAGAAAAATTCAAAAAACGCCATGATAGGCCCTTCGTGAATCACTTTGTCCAAAGGCGGATTGTCGCGCGCGAGCAATGGCATAAACGAACCCGTGGCGCGTCCGTCGATCTCGTGGTCTGGGGCCGCGATGCCGTCTATCGCAGGATACCGGTTGTCCAACACGCCCGCGCCCATCAGCCGATTCATCACCTCTTGACGCGCGCCCAACACCTCGTCTTTGTGCAAAAAATTCTTTAAGAACAAATAGCCATCCGCTGCCATTCGCCGCTCGAGTTCGCCGCGATCACCAAGCGCGTCATTGGACACTCGCAAGCCGCCAAAATCGTCTAGCGACTGGCCCAAGGGTTCGCCTTTGTACGTGAGTTTCAACGCTTGCTCCAATCCCATGTCTGCCTCCAAATGTGGGGTGTGATTTTTGCAAAATAAAAAAAATTGTTCGGAAAGCAACCACGAAGTCCCCAAATAACAAAGCCCGCAGGTCTAAAAGAAACCCGCGGGCTGAAGTCTAGCACCTAGTTGCGTCAGCAAAACGCCTTAAAATGGCAGGTCGTCGTCTGCGGTATAAGGCGGGGAGTCGGGTTCGGACGTGCCGCCCTGGTCCTGTGCAGGCGCGGTGGTTGTTGCGGCTGCCTGTGGCTGTGGGGCTACCGGTTGCGACTGTGGCGCGCCACCGCCATAGTTGCCATCCATATCACTGCGCGAGTCGAGCAGTTGCATCTCGCGGGCGACCACTTCCGTGGTGTAGCGTTTCACCCCGTCTTGCCCCTCCCAACTGCTCGTTTGCAACTTGCCTTCGATATAGACCTTGCTGCCCTTTCGCAAATACTGGTTGCAAATTTCAGCCAAACGCCCCCACACCACAATGCGGTGCCATTCGGTGCGTTCTTGCCTCTCGCCACTGCTGTTGGTCCAGCTTTCATTGGTGGCGATGCTAAAATTCGACACTGCGCTGCCTCCTGGCGTGTATCGCAGTTCGGGATCGGCACCTGCATTGCCGATCAAAATCACCTTGTTGATTCCTCGTGCCATACTTGGCCTCCTTAGAATAGGATAAAGGTTTTCAGGGACATGGCACGACCCTGTTGAATTATTGCGAATATACTTTTACATGTCGGATTTGTCAAGGTGCAAAAAGGGGATCGCGGATTAAACGGATTACGCGGATTGCGCGGATTCATCTCGTGTCTTACCTCTCGTATCTTGGGCGAGCACGGGGGCATCGCCCCTACACACTGCTCACCTCTGAATTAGCTGTCGCCAGTTGTACCCCTTTTGTGCCTTTTGTGCCTTTTGTGGCTAACCCCCATCTCACTTTTGGATGGGGCCTGCCCCCTAACCACTGCCCTCAATCCCCCCAAAACAAATTGTGCCCTTGCCCGGGGAACCAGATCAGATCGACGATCATGCTCGCGATGAGCGACAGGGTGTAGCCCACGATCATGCCGATGAAAAAGGGTTTTGCCTTGCGGTAGAGCGCGATGCCGCCCAAGCGGAGTACGATCAACTTGACGAGCCACGTCACAAAGACGGACAGAATCGCGGTGCGTGCGGAATAAAACGTCACCACTGTAAAACCAATGGGATGCAGGGGCCACCACGTAAAACGGTACTGACACAGGGTCAAAACGCCCATAGCCAGCGCGCCAAAGGCGGTAAAGCCCATCCGAAGGCCGTAATGGGTTTCCTTGCCAATGTCGCGGATGGACGACACGATGCCATCGTAATAACGCGGGGCCGCCACGCGAAACATGTACGAGCCAAAATTAAACGCGCCATCCTGATAGCCCAAATAAATGGTGGATGCGGCGGCTACGATGAGCGAAAACACAAAGGCGACCGCGATGGCGATGCCCAACACGCGCACGCGATTGCCCAGCCCAGTGCCCAAGCGGGCGGCGTGCGCGGCAGCGGGCATGGTAAAACTCTTGCCATTTTGATACAGGCTGCCCACCTGTTGTCGCACGGCAATCGTATTGGGCGACAGGGAATCGGGCGGCGCGAACCCCATCATGCCCGTGCCCAAGCTGCTCGGGGATTCGAGAAAGACCAATCCCGTCATGGCGACAATTTTGGCAAATCCCGCGTAAAACACGAACCAGAACACCGTGACCACCGCGGCCCAAAGCGGCGTCATGCCCCCCTTGAACAACCAGAACATCACGAAGGACGCGCAGGCCAAAAACGCGACCACCGCCACGCGGTAAGACATCAGTTCATTCTGATCGTCCATACACTTGGCCTTGCGAAATGCGTGTTGAAAAACCGCCTTGAGGTGGAAGCGCGCAATCCACAATCCCCACAGGCAAAAGACGATAAAACCGCCCAATGCCTGCTGTCGCGTCCCGGCGAACTCGCCCAAGCCCTCGGCTAGGCCCATGCGATTGGTGATGCCGATTTGAAGCCAAGTGAGCACCCAGAACACCCAGATCGAAAACAAAACCTGCAAGTCGGTAAAATACGCAAAGCCGATGATCAAAAAGTTGAGCCGCCCGTGCAGGGAGGGCACATAGCGTCCCAACGAGATGTTGTGATTCTGAATCCCCACGGTAATCACCGGAAAACTGGGGTCGAAGTACCCGATGATATACCACAGCACAATCCCGGCCGGAATGGCAAAACCGGCCCAGAACAAGGGTTGTTTCATATACTCGGGAAACCCGTTTGGCCCTGCGGTTTCGGCCAATTCCTCGGCCACCTGTGCAAAGGGAAACGGCAACCGCTCTTGCTCCACCCATTGCCGGCGCAAAATCGTTGCCAACGCGACGGAGCCAATGCCGAGGGCGGCGATAAAACTCAGCCACCAAAATGTGGGCCGCAGCCAGATCGCCCAGGGAATCGTCGCATTGCGCGGCAGGCCCTCGTAAAACCACGCCAGTTGCTCGTCGGCATCTTCGACCACGAGATAGGGTTGCACCAGCCCGAAAACGTATTCTTCCCACAGGTTTTCAGGCGTCGCCATGTAGTGCATCACCGCATAAGTCGCCAGCACGCGGCCCAGCAATTCGTTGATGGACATGCTCGCGTACCCGACCGCAAAAATGAAAATCAATTCCCACGGTTGCAACGCGTACCCGAGCGCGCGCAACACGGGATTGACGACAAAAATCAGCACGAGAAACGGCATAAAAATACCCATCGGAATCATGCCTTCAACCAGTGAAATGGTGTGCATGTAATGATGGGTATAGGGGATGACCGCGTTCATGCCCACCGTGATCGACACGGCGATGACAATGGCCCACCACGGCGACCGCCGGGCATGAGGCGCGGGATTTGGATCGATGTCTTCGAGATGACTTGCCATGCGCGCTCCGCAGTATGGGACCCCTCCCTCGGCCCCTCCCTGAATCGATGTTTTTTTGGCGAGCTCGATTCCCCTTCCTGCCAGGGGGTAGGTCACTCGCCGGGAAATCCCTCTTTTTTGATGCGCTCGCCAACGGACAGCAACACCTGAACATCTGCTTCGTCGAGGGACCCATCCGGCAAGGGGCCGGTGTTCAACAGCAAATTGCAACCGCTCTGCCGCGCTGTCGCCAGTGTGTCCCAAACTTCGTCAGCGTTTTTGTGATGCCCGCCTTCGGCGAGATAGCCCCAGGACACGCCTTTGCCCCCAGGCCCGGAGCACATGGTCGTGCAAATTTCCGTGGGCTTGGCGATCTCTTCCAAAGCGCGGTGTTCGGGAGCTTGAAAATCTTCCGTGCCCAGCAGGCCCTGCTTGTAGGAAACCAGCACTTGGGGTTGCGAGCTGTGGATGTAATCGTAGAGTTGTTGACACTGAAATTTCGTTTTGTCCCCGCTGTTGGGCACGGCGATCCCGTCCAGCCAGATGGCCGCCACAGGCCCGTAATTCGAGAGCAGTTCCGTGATTTGCGCCTTCATAAAATCGAGATAGATTTGCAAATCGTGCGCCGCGCCCGTGGCATAGCTCGGCTCGGCCGGGTCGTATTTGGGTCGCGCTTGCCCGCCCCATTCGCCATTGTTGGGCGCGTGCGGGTGCTTCCAGTCCCGCCCGTGGGAATAGTACAAGCACAATCCCAAGCCGCGCCGATCACACGCTGCGGCCAGTTCTTTGATCAGATCGCGCCCGGCCGCGGCATTGACGCTGTTGAACTCCGTTTCCGCCGTTTCAAACAGGCAAAACGAATCGTGGTGCCGCGTGGTGATGTTGATGTATTTCATCTCGCAATCAACGGCAAATTGCGCGATGCGTTCCGCGTCGAACCGCTCGGCCCGAAAATCGCGCATCAACTTCGCGTATTCGGCGACGGGGATGAGTTCGCGCAGTTGCACCCACTCGTGCCGTCCCAGCAGGGAGTACAGCCCATAGTGCAAGAACAAGCCGTAACGCGCTTGGCGAAACCACGCCAGCGCCGCAACACGCGGATCGCGGGCGTAAAGGTCGGCGTGGTCTTTCAAATAATTGGGAACATCGCTCATGATAATCTCCTAAGATAGTGGTCAGTTCACCGCTCCGCCCATCCGCCCGTGCGTGCCTGTTCTAAGTATATAATAAACCAGCGATCAGTTCGCAACCCTGCCCCACCCCGCCGTGTCTGAATCGCGGATTAAACGGATTAGGGGATTGCGCGGATTACCACCCACCGCCCCGCCGCAAGCCCTGTCCCCAAGTAAGAGGCAAGAGGTAAGAGGCGAGAGCCACCCACCGCCCTACCGCCATAGCCCTATCCCCCCGGCCCCCGTTATTCGCTTCGCTCATTGTAGGCTACGCCTGTGCCTACAAGGAAAGGGGGAGCGCATGGCTTTCTGAAAGGTTTGTATCCCTGGCTGTTTTGATGGCTTTGCGCGAATGGATCGCGCCATGAAAATGCGACCTATCCCCCCGGCCCCCGTTATTCGCTTCGCTCATTGTAGGCTACGCCTGTGCCTACAAGGAAAGGGGGAGCGCATGGCTTTCTTGAAGGTTTGTATCCCTGGCTGTTTTGATGGCTTTGAGCGAATGGATCACGCCATAGAAACCCAAACCCCCCTCGCGCAATCCCTCGCCATTCCTCTCGCCATTCCCCCTTCCTCGTAGGAAGGGGGCCAGGGGGTAGGTCCCACCTCGCAAGCCCTATCCCCCCGGCCCCCGTTATTCGCTTCGCTCATTGTAGGCTACGCCTGTGCCTGCGAGGAAAGGGGGAGCGCATGGCTTTCTGAAAGGTTTGCATCCAGGCCTGTTTTGATGGCTTTGAGCGAATGGATCACGCCATAGAAACCCAAACCCCCATCGCGCAATCCCTCGGAAAACCTCTCGCCATTCCCCCCTTCCTTGCAGGAAGGGGGGTTAGGGGGATAGGTACCAAAAAGTAACGCCCGAGTTCACTGGGAACCCGGGCTTTTGTTTTTCATTTCGCATCTTTCGTCGTTTAGCCTTAGGTGCCAAAGTCGGCGAAATTCACATCGCCATCTTCATCTGTGGCGGTCAGGGAACAGGCTTTCATTGGAAGTGGGAGTCGGGATAGAGGCTTCGGATGTAGGGTTCAATGGCTTGAGCGGTCATGCGCGTAGCAGTTTGCTCGATGACGTTCCCTCTGACGAGGGCCTCGTTCCGGAAGAAGAGGACGTATCGAATGATCAGGATTATATCCGAGAACAGCCTCACATCGCCATCGCCATCCACATCGAGAATGTTCTGATTGACCAACGTGTCGAGGTAGGGTTCAATTTCTTGAGCGGTCGTGCGCGTGGCAGTTTGCTCGATGACGTTCCCTCTGAGGAGGGCCTCGTTCCGGAAGAAGAGGACATATCGAATGACCAGGATTATATCCGAGAACAATCTCACCCGGCCATCGCCATCCACATCCAAGTTGGCACTCGAGGTTTCGTCATCGATAATCGTCCCTGTGCCTTGCGCCGTGCTTATGGTCGCATTGGTCGCACTGCTCAGCGTCACGATCACGGTCTCGTTCGGCTCATCATCCGAGTCGTCGGTCACAGAAACAGGGATGGTCTGGATGGTATCGCCTACCGTGAAGGTCAGGGTTCCTGCGGTGAGCGCGGTGTAATCGGTCCCCGAAGTCGCGGTGCCCGTGCCCGCGTCTGCATACGCCACCGTCACTTGTGCCGTGTGCGCTGGGCGTAGGTACACCCGAAAGGTCAGGGTCGCGCTGGTCGCGCCTTCAATCACGCTTGGCGAACCGATACTCAGCGCAGGCGTGCCATCGTCATCGATAATCGTACCGGTGCCGGTGAGGCTCGTAGCCCCGCCATCAAAGGTGGCATTGACCGCGTTGCTCAAAGTCACGATCACGGTCTCGTTCGGCTCATCATCCGAGTCGCCGGTCACAGTAACATCGAAGGTCTGGCTGGTCATGGTCGTGCCCGCCGCAAAGGTCAGGGTCCCTGCGGTAAGCGCGGTGTAATCGGTCCCCGAAGTCGCGGTGCCCGTGCCCGCGTCTGCATACGCCACCGTCACCTCCTTGCCGCTCACCGCATTCAATCTAACGGTGAACGTCAGGGCAGTGCCCTCAACCGCACTCGGCGAATCGATCAAGAGCATCGGCGGTGCGTCATCATCGGTGATCGTTATCGCAGTCGAGCTGACCACCCTGCCCTGGGGGTTGTCTAACACAACGGACAAGTCCACGTTGCGATTAGGCGCGTCTTGGGTATTGTCCACCGCTGTGATGATCACTGTATCCGACGCGTTCGCGGTTTGCCCGGCCGCGATGGTGATCGTCGAATCCATCCCCACCGTGTAAGCACCGGTCACAGGACGCACCGTGATCGTCGTCGCCGCGCTCAACGGGTGTGCCAGCGTCGCGGTCACGGTGCTCATCCCACCGCTTTCCGAGATCGTCGAGGACGTCAGGGTCAATGTCACTCTCGCGGGTTGGAGTTGAAATTGCGCGGTGGTGTCAAAGCCGGCA
This sequence comes from Candidatus Latescibacterota bacterium, assembly GCA_965204745.1. GTDB lineage: Bacteria > Latescibacterota > UBA2968 > UBA2968 > UBA2968 > VXRD01. Next base: position 3,155,271 of record OZ242010.1, on the reverse strand, counting down.
TACTTCAAGACCGGATACTGATCCATCGCGCCAAAGGCCCACGGATCGTCGTTGCCGGCTTGTCCGTCGAGGTTGACGTTCCAGCCGTAGTAGGTGTCGTTGGTGGTGGCACCGTAGGTAGTGGGGCTCTGGAGCTCGCTGGTGGTTTTGCTTATGGCGCCGGTTACGGAGTTGCCGCTACAGTTGGACCATCCGCCTGTCTCGGTGTCGCAGTAGCTAGTGGTTACAGAGCCACTCTGTACCCATCCTACTAGCCCCCTGACGTTTATCCCACCACCGGAGGTGCGGGTAACCCGGCCGATGGCGTAAGAGTTTGTTATAGTGACGTTTTGCCCCATCCCTACAAGCCCTCCGACTCTCGATATCCCGGTGACGGAGGCGGTGGAGTAGCTAGAGCTGACAGTCGCAGTATTGGACAGGCCCGCCCATCCTACTAACCCACCAGCAGTCCCGTAGTTGGGGAGTGCGCCGGTGCCAGTGCCGATTACCGCGCCGGTGGTGTAGCAGGCGACGACAGTGCCGTAAAGGGAGCCTACCAGAATGGCGACATACTCGTCTCCGCGGACATTGGCGTTGGTTACGCCGAGTGTTTCGATGCGGGAAGTGGTGTGAGTAGAGCCGAACAGCCCTCGGTCATCGTTGCTACCGCCGATGAACAGGTTGTTGACGGTGTGACCGTTGCCTTTGAAAACGGCTGAGTATCTTGCGGACTCCGAGGTGTCATCGCCGATGGGCGTCCAGCCGGCGCCGCTGTTCCAGTAGGCGCCGCCGTGGTCGTTGATGTCCACGTCGCCGTCTCCGTCGCTGTCGAAGTCGAGGTCGGCGATGAGTTCGTAGCCCGTGCAGCTAGATGGGCAACCCATTCGGCTGCCGGAGCGGCTGTCGCGGTTGGGGAATGCGGCGTTGTACGTTGCAGCACCGCCGCTTGCGGGATCGCCGTTGCCGTCTCTGTCGTGGCGCACCGCGTTGAGTTGAGCGAGATTGGAGACTTCGATTAGGCGGTCATTGTCCGAGTCGTAGTCGCCGGCGCCCTGCTTTGAGAGGTCTAATCCGCCGTACTTCAGCGACGGGTACTGTCTGGAGGTGCCGAAGTACCACGGGTCGTCGTTGCCCGTCTGTCCGTCGATGTTGGCGTTCCAGTCGGCGTATATGCTACCGGCGGTGTAGTCGGTGGGGCCGCGGAGGTCGGCGGTGGCGTAGCCCGTTCCGAGCGCGCTGGTGGCGCGGCCGCTGGTTGTGGTGTCCCAGTAGCTAGCGGTTGCGGTGCCTGAGTTATTACTCCCTATTAACCCTCCTCCGCCGGAGCTAACCGCGCCTATGGAGTATGAGTTTGTTACAGAACCGGTGGTGATACGCCCCACAAGCCCTGCTACATTTGTAGATGAAGTGGTGGAAGTGACGGAAGCGGTGGAGTGGCTAGAGTGGATAAAGGTTGAAGCGCCGCCGAACATGAAGCCTGCCAACCCGCCGATAAAATCTGTGGCGCTTATCGTGCCGGTGGTGTAACAGGCGACGATTTCGCCGTAATTGTTGGCGGTTAGAATGCCGACATAATCACTTGCGGTGACACTGGCGTTGGTTATGCCGAGGGCTTCGATGCGGGCGCCGCTTCCGACGGCGGCGAACAGCCCTTGGTTAGTGCTGTTGCGATTGATGAGCAGGTTGTTGATAGTGTGGCCGTTGCCTTTGAGGGTGGTTACGAATCTGCTGCTTGGAGGGTTGTCAACGCCGATGGGCGTCCAGCCGGCGCCGCTGTCCCAGTATGCACCGCTGTGGTCGTTGGCGTCCACATCGCCGTCGCCGTCGCTGTCGAAGTCCAAATCGGCGACGAGTTCGTAGCCCGTGCAGGCGCCGGACGGGCAACCCATGACCTTTGAAGCAGTGGTAACGCGGTTGGGGAATGCCGTGCCGTAGGCGGTAGCACCGTCGCTTGCGGGATGTCCGTTGCCGCCGAGGTTGTGGCGGATGGCGTCGAGTTGGGCGAGATTCGCTATCTCGATGTAGCCGTCTTCGTCGGTGTCGTAGTCGGTGAGGTGGTATATCAGCGTGGGGTAAGCCGATGAGCCGGCGAAGTCCCAGGGGTCGTCCACGCCGGTTGCCGTGTCGGAGTCGCCGTCGGCGTTGTCTAGGTCGATGTTCCAGCCGTAGTAGGCATCGGAGGAGGTTGCGCCGTAGGTGGTCTGGCTCTGGAGCTGGGTGGTGGTTCTGCCCACCGCGGTTTGGCTACCGGCGCTTGTTGCCCACCCGCTGGTTTGGGTGTCCCAGTAACTACCGGGAGCGTCGTTCGCGCTACCGCTTCCTATCAACCCGCCGACGTTTAGAGTAGTGGCGCCGGTGGCGCGGGTAACCCTGCCGGTGGAGTAGGAGTTCCTTACGGTGCCGCTTTGGCTTGCTCCCAGCAGTCCGCCGACGTGATCAGACGTTGATGCTTGGGTTCCGGTGGCGGATGCGTGGGAGTAGCTTGAGGTGATAGTGCCGTTAGTCCATCCGACCAGTCCGCCAACGACCCTTCTTGCCGTAACGCTGCCGGTGGACCAGCAGGCGACGATTTCTCCGCCAGAGCCGCCGACCAGAGCGCCGACGAATTCGCTTCCCGTAACGTTGGCGTTGGTTATGCCGACGGACTCGATGCGAGAGGCGGAGCTGATGGCGCCGAATAGTCCCACATAAGTGGTGGTGGAACTGCTGATGGTCAGGTTGTCGATAGTGTAGCCGTTGCCCTTGAAGTCGCCTGTGTAGTTGTTGGTGTTGTCGCCGATGCGAACCCAGCTGGTGTAGGTGGTTAGGTTGATGTTGGCGGTGAGTTCGTAGCCGACGCAGTTTCCTGAGGGGCAACCCATGCGCGTGGCGGCGTTGCCGTCGCGGTTGGGGAATGCGTTGTTGTAGGCACTGGAGCCGCCGACTGTGGGATTGCCGTCGCCGTCGAGGTCGTTGCGAATGGCGTTGAGTTGTGCGTGGCCGGACACCTCAATGTAGCCGTCGTCGTCGGTGTCGTAGTCGATGATGGTTTGGGCAAAAGCCGGCCCCGATGCCACCAGCATGCCCAGCGCGACCAGGGCCAACAAGCGAGATCTGAAAAGGGCGGTAATCATCTGAAATCTCCTAAAATATAATGAGTTGCACAGGCATGGCTTTTGCCTGCGGGCACGAAATAACGATGGTAAAAAAATTAAAGTACCACGCCGTTTCTTGTCAAGAAAATTTTGGACCTACCCCCCTAACCCCGTTACTCGCTACGCTTCGTTGTAGGCTACGCCTGTGCCTGCGAGGAAGGGGGGAATGGCGATGGGTCTTCCGAGGGGAATGGCGAGCGGTTTTTGGGGGTTCATGGCGTGATCCATTCGCGCAAAGCCATCAGAACAGCCAGGGATACAAACCTTCAAAAAGCCATGCGCTCCCCCTTTCCTCGTAGGAAAGGGGGCCGGGGGGATAGCGAGGGGGACCTACCCCCTAACCCCCTTCCTGCGAGGAAGGGGGAACTGTGAGCGGTTTTCCGAGGGATTGCGCGATAGGTTTTTGGGGTTCCATGGCGTGATCCATTCGCGCAAAGCCATCAAAGCAACTAGGGATGCAACCCTTTAAGAAAGCCATGCGCTCCCCCTTTCCTCGCAGGAAAGGGGGCCGGGGGGATAGGTCTGCGGTAGGGCGGTGGTGGGTAATCCGCGCAATCCCCTAATCCGTTTAATCCGCGATTCAGACACGGTGGCGCGGTTGGGCACGCACGGGTGAATGTCAACACGACCTAGGGACCTTTGTTTTTTCGGCCCGGCCGCCGATACGAGAGGGCGTTTTTCCTATCCCTTTAGAAATTCCGGCACGCTGAAGTATCGCTCGCCGGAATCGCAAATCACGGTTGCCACGCGCTTTCCCGGCCCCAGGTCGCGGGCGATTTGCAGGGCGGCAAACACATTTGCCCCGGCGGATATGCCCGCCAAAATGCCTTCCTCGCGCCCCAATCTGCGCGCGGTTTCAATCGCGTCTTCATCGCGCACGCACGCGATTTCGTCAAACACATCGCGGTTGAGCACATCCGGGACAAAGCCCGCGCCAATGCCTTGAATGCCGTGCAATCCGGCCTCGCCCCCAGACAAGACCGGGGATTTGGCGGGTTCAACCGCGACCACGCGCACCTGGTCCAATTCGGCTTTTAAGACCTCGCCCACGCCCGTAATGGTGCCCCCCGTGCCCACGCCTGCGACAAACGCGTGGAGTTGTCTATCGACCGCGTCTAAAATTTCTCGGGCCGTGGTTTGGCGGTGGATTTCCGGGTTGGCTGGATTGTTGAATTGTTGCGGCATAAAGGTCGTCTCGGGCGACGCCTGCACGAGCCGCTCGGCTTCGGCCACGGCACCGGGCATATCCAAATCCCCCGGTATTAAAATTAACTCCGCGCCATAACTCTCGAGCAAATCGCGTCTCTCCCGGCTCATGGAATCGGGCATGGTCAAAATCAGGCGATACCCCCGTGCGGTTGCGACCATCGCCAGCCCAATGCCCGTGTTGCCACTGGTCGGCTCGACAATGGTCATGCCCGGCTTTAGACGGCCAGCGCGTTCTGCGGCATCGATCATCGCCAGGGCAATGCGGTCTTTGACCGTGCGCGCCGGGTTTAGCGATTCCATCTTGACCAGGACCTCGGCCATATCGGGGGTCGGCATTCTGGTTAAGCGAATCAGCGGCGTCCCGCCGATCAGTTGCATGAAATCATCGACAACGGCGTTGTCTTTGGGCATGGGTATGATCCTTTCATTTTGGCGGCGACGTGAGTCGGTTAAATCCCATCGTATCTCCGCCGCGGATGACCTGAAGGGCGTGGTCTGCGGAATCGTATTTGAGAACGTGGACGATGGGAGGGATCACGCGCACGGCTAGGCCAATGCGCCGCAGATTAGAGTGGTTGGCTTTGGAGTGATGCAGGGTGCGCTCATTAAAAAGGATAAATTCGCCGGGTTGCATTTCGAGGTCGATGAGGTGATCGGGGTCGTAATAGCCCGCGTCTGCCATCTCTTGAAATTGCACGTCGGGCGTGGCTTTGACATGGGGGATCACCTTGCGGTGCGAGCCGGGAATGAGTTGCAAATTTCCGTTCTCCCGAGTCGAAGCATCCACCGCGATCCACGCCGAAATGATAATGGGCGGCTCGAGCGGCCAATAGTTGAAATCCTGATGCCAAGGGATGGCGCGGGTGCCCTTGTATTTGATGAAAAAATTAGTGCGCCACAACAACAGGTCCGCGCCGTACAGGCAAACCATGCGGTTGAGAATCTCGGCATGCGTTGACAAATCGTAAATGACTCGGCTGTCCAAGTGCCGGTTGTGAATGCGGTTTTTGGCATCCGGCGGATCGGTTTCGAGCACTCGTTCAATGGCCGGGCGCAAATCCGCCATCTCCTCGGCCGAACACAGCGGATAGGGACCGAGGTACCCTTGGGTGCGAAAGTGCACAATTTCTCGTTGTGTGAGTGCGGATTTGGCTACGGCCATGACAATCTCTCCCCGCTTGTGAAAGCCTACGCGATATCTCCAATCTCAATCCGATACATCTGCCGCCCATTGCCCATGTGCGCCGAATCGATCACGACAAATTGCCCATCTGGGCTAAAGCGCGGGTGCAGGTCACAACGCCATTCGCCGGTATAGGGTTCTGGCGACGGGAAAATCCCGAGGTCGACGCGCTCGCCCGTATCGACTCGATAGAGATAGGGCACCTGATCGCGCTGGTCTCCCGAAGGATAGGAGTCATTGAGGATCCATCTATTGCCCGGCAAATACGTGCAGTGACCATTGACCGTCATCGCATCCGCGCCGATAACTTCTGGCTCCGCATCGGTGAGATCGCGGTACAGATAGAATTTGTTGCCGTGCGACGGGTGATACGCCCAGCCGAGAATGGCGTGGGGATCGCGCCATATAAAGTGCGACATTTTGCCGTAGTCGTCAACGACATGCACATTTGACCCATCGACATTCGCCGTCATCATGCGCGTGTGAAAGTTGCCCCGTGCAAATCGCCAGCGGTGCAAAAACACAAAGCGCGCCCCATCCGGATTAAACAGCAGGTGATTAAAATAATGACGCGCCCCGGAAATATCGCCATGCGGATAGGGGATCGCGGCGATATCCGCGATGGTGACGATGAGCTCTGCGGCTCCAGTCTCGAGATTCACGACGTAAATCCCCACGTCGTCGGGCGCGCACACATCGCGGTTGGGATCGGGAATGCCCGCGTACCCATACCCGGGCCGCATGTGGTTGATGCGCCGAAAATCCGCCCCAATCGCGGTCTTGCCATCCGGCGCGAGCGCGTAAATCGCGCATGGCAGGGTACGGACTGCACTCGTCTCGACATTGTGTACACGCGCGACAAACGCATCCCCTTCGCGGTCGTTGTAAATCACATCCGTGCTCGAGTTGGGAATCCATTGGAGCATACAACCCTGTTGCCAGCACCACGCCCGCGTGCGCCCGATTTCCAACCACGCATCGCCATCTTCCATGTCGATCAGCCCAAGCGCGACCGTATCATTTGCCGACGGGGCCCTGTGTTCAAAATCAACTTCCATACCCAGCGCGTACCGGCAGGTCGCATCCATTTGCCACTTGTCGTAATACCCAAACCAGTGGTATTTGGGCCCTCGAGTAATCGCACGAACCGGAGGGTAGTGTGTCATGGTGTGAACCGGAAAAAGGTGAGAGGTGAGACGGGAGAGGTGAGAGGCAAGACGGGAGAGGTGAGAAGGGAGAAGGGAGGCAGCCCCCCGCCACCGCCCAACCCCCTTCAGTGAGACGTAAGATGGGATTTTAGCCACAAAAGGCACAAAAGGGGTACAACTGGCGACAGCTAGTTCAAAGGCACAAAAACACAAAAGTGTTTGTAGGGGCGATGCCTCTGTGCTCGCCCAAAGAGACAAGAAGGGAGAAGGGAGGCAGCCCCCCGCCACCGCCCAACCCCCTTCAGTGAGACGTAAGATGGGAGAGGTGAGGCAACCCCCCGCCACCGTCCAAGTCGTCAGTCGTCAGTCGTCAGTCGTCAGTCGTCAGTCGTCAGTCGTCAGTCGTCAGTTCCCATCCCGCCTAACCCCCTTCGGTGAGAGGCAAGACGGGAGAGGTGAGGTAGCCCCCCGCCACCGTCCAAGTAGTCAGTAGTCAGTAGGTCGTGTTGACATTTACGAGCCATGCAACTGGCTTGAGCGGTTTATCGAGAAAATCAAGCCCTATCGCAGAATATGCTCTCGGTTTGAGAAACTGAAACAGTCGCTCCTTATCGGGACCTACCCCCCTAACCCCCCTTCCTGCGAGGAAGGGGGAACTGTGAGCGGTTTTGCGAGGGGATTGATGAGGGATATTTAATCGCTTTATGCCCTCGTGCCACGCCATCAGAGCAACCCTTGAGATAAGCCATCAAAGGAGCTTTACTCCCCTTTCCTCTTAGGAAAGGGGCCGGGGGATAGGTCCCCTCGGTCAACGCCATCAGAGCAACCAGAGCGAGAAGCCATCAAAGGAAACGCCTTAAATGAGCAAGCAACACATTTGCTACTCTGTGCGTAACGGAAAAAAAATGAAATGTCAACACGACCTAGTCAGTCATCAGTCCCCACCCTTCCGCCCCAAGGCAATGTATGTGCTGGGGGAGAAAACCAATCCCCGAGCGGTCAGCCATCCGTCCGTCACGCGAGCGAAAGCATGTCCCTATATGCTTAAAGCAGGGGCCGGAGTCCAGTGACTTTTTGGTTTCCCCGCGCACATCAGGGGGCGAGCAACGAAACAATCGCAGCACAAATTATATTCCCAACCGCATTCCCGCAACAGCTATCAGAACCGCTGTCCCGGGTCACGCTTCGTATCTCAGGCGGCCACGGGGTCTGCTACTGACTACAGGTGCTGACATGGTGTAATACTTAGGTCGTGTTGCCATTTACGAGCCATGCAACTAGCTTGAGCGGTTTATGGAAAAAATTGAGCCATATCGCAGGATATGCTCTCGGTTTGAGAAACTCGGCCAGTCGCTCCTTCAGCTTCATCGCTTTTGCTACCACGCTCATCGTATTCACTGACGTTATGCAGTTCAGATAAATCACAACAGATGCTCTCGCAAAACCCCTCCGAATCAAGCCATCACGCACAGCGCGCAAGGCCGTCTCGCAACCCACATCCATCTTGCAACCCACCTTGCAGGCCAACACATGTCGTTCTGTTACAAAAGCGATTTGCGCTGTGCAAGCCCCTCGGCGTTTGAGAGCGGCATTTTTGAACTGCTAGGGCAGTTGTACCCCGCTCGCCTACTTTTTTTTGCTGTTGAAAAAAAGTAGGTCGCCGAAGGCATCAAAGGCAACCAACGAGGCTGTAGGATCAAACGCTAAAAAAAGAATGATTCGTATGGAACTTCTGTTCCTCATTTATCTTTGATGGAAGGCAGGATACGGATAATAGAAAATCAAACTTTTCATCTGCGTTCATCCGTGTTCATCGGTGGTTGCTTTTTTTTGTACTGTTCATTTTCGGACACCACTGTCTCATAATCGGACACTTTCCAAGCGGATGGTTTCAGGTGGTTTTTCGTAACTCCTTGTTATTTCATCATTTGATTTTTTACCTATTTTTGGCACGGTTATTGCATATAGAATTTGCAACCGGGTGCAGTCCGTTGTGTGATTTCCCAAAACAAAGTGAGGTCCCCGTGTCCCGTTTGGAAAGCGATGTGCAGTTGATCGACATGATAAAAGCCGGCGACAAAAGCGCGTTTGACAGGCTTTACCGTTTGCACCAAAATCGCGTGCGCGCCATTGTCAGGCGATATGTGCAGAACCGAGACGAAGCCGAAGATTTGACGCAAATCGTGTTTATGAAGGTCTTTCAGGGCTTGCGCCTGTTTCGCGGCGAATCGGCTTTTACGACATGGCTGACCCGCATCGCGTTCAATGTCGGACGCTCGCATCTGCGCTCGCGGCAATCGCAGCAAAATGGCATGGCAACCGTGGCGCAACAAATGCCCGAACCGATTCCATTCGCAACGCCCGAAGATCGCATCATGAAACGAGAACGTCGCCAACGCTTGACCCAAGGCTTGGACACCTTGCCCAAAGCGCAACAACGCGCCCTGTGGCTCCGGTATATGAAAGATTTGTCGTATCGGGAAATCGTGCAGGAGATGCAAGTGCCCATCGGCACAGTGAAAATCTGGCTCTATCGCGGGCGGCACCAGTTGAAACGCGCGTTGGAAAATCAGGATTAGGTCTCCGCCCCGCCCAACCCCCTTCGGTAAGAGGGAAGAGGGGAGAGGGAAGACGGGAAACCGAGAGAGGAGCAGAACGATGTTGAGGAGCTATCTGACATCCGCGATTCGCAATATGATGCGAAAGAAACGCTATGCGTTTATCAACGTGTTTGGCCTCGGCTTGGGGCTTGCGTGTTGTATCTTGATGACGTTGTTCGTCAAACACGAATGGTCACGCGACCAGTTTCACGAGAAGCGCGACCAGTTGTTCCGGCTGGCGATGCAACGGGTGCAACCCGATGGGCAGGTCATTCCAATGAACATTTGGGATACGATGTTTCCGCTTTCGCTCGTCGATGACGTGAAAAATGATATCCCGAGTGTCGTGCAAGCCTGTGCATTTATGCGAACTGTAGGCAGTGGTTACGGGAGCAAAATCGCGATGGGCGAGAAGACGTTCGATCAGACCATCGGGATTGTGAGCGCGAATTTTTTCGATGTGTTCTCGTTTCCACTGCTGGCCGGAAATCCCCAAACGGCGCTCAACCGCCCCGATGGCATGGTGATCGCGCAAACGACCGCCCACAAATTTTTTGGCGAGATGCCGGATTACGCCGCGCTAATCGGACAGGTGCTAACGATAAATAAAAGCCAGCCCAATCGGTTTGTCGTAACCGGGGTCATGGCAGATGTCCCGACGACCTCGAGCCTTCAATTCGACGCGTTGGTTTCGACAAAAGCCGAAAAAGGCTTCGCGCTTGCCAGAGGCCATCGCGGCGTGCGTGCCTGGGTCTATGTCCAAACAACCGCTACAACTGCGTCTCGCGTGCTCGAAGCCCTCGATCATTGGCCCAAAAAAGAGAAGTTGCGAGAAGAGATAGTGAACGAGAACAAACCGTTCAACTTTGTCCTGCAACCCATGATGGATGTGTACTGGAACACGGACATTCCCAATCACTACGGCCCACAGGCCAACCCAACGGGGGTTTATACTTTGGGCGGGCTGGCGTGGCTGATCCTGCTCATCGCTTGCTGCAACTTCATCTCCTTGTCGGTCGCAGAGTCTTCCGACAGGGCTATGGAAGTGGGGTTGCGGAAGGTGATGGGGGCCAAACGCGAGCAACTCATCGTGCAGTTTTGGCTAGAAACCCTGCTGCTGAGCTTTTTGAGCCTGTTCTTGGGGGCCTCATTTGCCGAAGTGCTTTTGCCCGTGTTCAACGAATTTGTACATCGAGAGTTGACCTTTGCGTATTTTGAAGACGGGTGGATTTTGCTGGTCTTGTTCGGCGCTGTCGGGCTCATCGCCGGCAGTTATCCCGCCTGGGTCTTGTCGCGGTTTCAACCCATTTCTGCCATGAAAGGGGAAGCGCGCATTGGCGGGCGCAACCCGCTCACGCGCACCTTGATCATTTTGCAATACGCCGCATCTATCGCCCTGATCATCGGCGCGGGCGTGATGATTCAACAACAAAATTACGTGCGGAACAAAAACTTGGGCTTTAACAAATCGCATGTCGCCATCGTTCAGGCAACTCGGCAGACAGTTAGACCCTATAAGCAGGCCATTGCCAACGACGCGCGAATCGCGGGGGTCGCCGTTACGGACCGCCCGTTCACGGGTTCTTACTCGCGGAGACATCACACCTTGCCCGACGGGCGGAAGATCGCCTTCGGGGTAATTGGCATCGATGTCGATTATCTATCTACTTTGGAGATTTCACTCCTCGCTGGGCGAGATTTTTCAAAAGACCGTCCGGCAGATTTGACCCAAGCTATCGCGATCAATGAGACGATGGCAAAGCAGTTGGGCATCGAGAACCCAGTGGGGAAAACCCTGACCGGCTTTGTTTGGAATGCGGGCCACAGTCGGCAAGGCATTAAAGACCCCGCGATTATTGGCGTGGTGCGCGATTTTCACCTGGACTCACTGCACAAACAAATTATGCCCCTGGCCTTGGTGCTGGAAAAGTACACAACCGCCCCATCCGTGTTGGTTCGCATCCGCCCCGGGCACGTATTTGAAACCGTTGAGCTGCTCAAAAGCACTTGGAAACGCGTGGCCCCCAACGAGCCTTTTGAATTCGCGTTTCTCGATGAACGCCTGAACCGGCAATACGCCAATGAGGTCTATTGGTTTCGCGTGTTGATCTATTCGGCCCTCATGGCAGTCGCGCTTTCGTGTTTGGGATTGTTTGGGCTGGCATCGTTGTCGGTTGCGCGAAGGACAAAGGAGATCGGGATTCGGAAGGTGCTCGGCGCGTCAGCGAGCCAGGTGATGTGGTCGTTGTCCAAAAATTTCATCAAATTGCCGTTGGTCGCCAATGTCATTGCTTGGCCCGTTGCCTATTGGATGATGGACAGATGGTTGACCAATTTCGCGTATCGCATCGAACTGGGCGCGGGCGTCTTTGCCATCGCGGGCATCCTGACCCTGTTGGTCGCACTGCTCACCGTGAATATCCAAACCCTGAAAGACGCCCGCCGCAATCCCGTAGATGCGTTGCGGTATGAATAAGCGATTTGATATTTTGCAAAGAATGCCTATTTTCTTTTTCGCGAAGTCCAAACCCAAACCGAGGATATGAACATGCAAAAGCTCGAACAAAAGCCCGACGCCCCTCAGCGAAAAAAAACCGTGCCCAGTTTTGTGGGCGGCGGTTCTGCATCGCCGGAATCGGAACCGATCATCGAGGGCATGGATCGCAAACTCGAAAAAAAGATGTGGACCCCAAAGCGCGTTGCGAGCATCGGCGCGGCTGCCGCATTTGTGATCGCCGTGGCGTATATGGCGGTCTTTGGGGACCACAGCGCGAAACTCAACGTGCAGGTCGAGCGGATCACCATTTCAGACGTCACGCGCGGGCCGTTTCAGGAGTTCATCGTCCAGCGCGGCACTGTGTTGCCCATTCAAACGCATTATATCGACGCGCTCGAAGGCGGGCAGGTCAGGGAGATTTTCTTGGAAGAAGGCGCGATTGTCGAGAAAGGCACGCCCATTTTGCAGTTGTCCAATCCGACGTTGGAGCAGACTATCTTGACCCAAGAAGCCCGCTTGTTCGAGCAGATCAACAACATGGAAAACACGCGGTTGAACTTGGCGTCTCAAGCCATTCGCAACCGCCAAGAACTGATGCGCGTGGAACTGGCTTTGCGGGAAACCGAACGCCAATACGAAAAACAAAAAATTTTATTTGAACGCGGGCTGGGCTCCCAAGACAATTTTGAAAGCGCGCGCGACCGATACCAAAACGACCAAAAGCGCAAGACCTTCATGCTGGAAACCGTGCGGCAGGATTCCCTGTATCGCATCAACCAACTCGCGGCACTCGACACGCGCGCGCGCAGTTTGCAGCGGCAATTGGACGACGTGCGCCGCCCACTACAAAATCTGGTCGTGCGCGCGCCCATCAAAGGGCAGCTGTCGCAACTCAACGTCGAGATCGGCCAGTTGATGAACAAGGGCAGGCGCATCGGTCAGGTGGATGTTTTGGATGCTTACAAGTTGCGCGTGGGCATCGATGAATTTTACATCACGCGCATCACCAGGGGCCTCAAAGGCACGATTGAGATCGGCGATGAGATTTACGAGCTCAAAATCCGCCGGGTCTTTCCCGAAGTCGTCGAGGGGCAATTTGAAGTCGATATGGATTTTGTGAACGAGACCCCCAGGAGTATTCGCCGCGGCCAAACCGAGCAAATCCGCTTGGAACTCGACGCGCCCGAAGAAGCCCTTCTGCTGGCACGCGGTGGTTTTTACCAAACCACGGGTGGCAACTGGGTATTTGTGGTTGAAGGCGACAATGCCGTGCGCCGCGACGTGCGTATTGGCCGCCAAAGCCCAGAGTATTTCGAAGTCCTCTCCGGCCTATCTCCCGGTGACCGCGTGGTGACTTCGTCGTATGAGAATTACGAAGAGATAGACAAATTGGTGTTGAAGAGGTAACACGTCTCACCTTTTGAAAGGAGTTTCGCCATGATCAAAACCGTCAGTCTCCAAAAAGTCTATACCACAGAGGAAGTGGAAACGACCGCGCTGAACAACGTCAATTTGGAGATCAACGAGGGTGAATTTGTCGCCATTATGGGGCCGTCCGGTTGCGGCAAATCCACGCTCTTGAACGTGCTCGGGTTGTTGGATAACCCGACGGGTGGGGAGTACTATTTGAACGATAGCGAGGTGTCTAAACACACCGAACGGCAGCGCGCCAACACCCGCAAGGAAAACATCGGCTTCGTGTTTCAGAGTTTCAACCTGATCGACGAACTGACCGTCGCCGAAAACGTGGAATTGCCCCTGTTGTACATGGGACTGCCATCAAGCGAGCGCAAAAAACGCTTGGACGAATCGCTGGAATACATGGGCATCAAGCACCGCGAAAAGCACTTTCCGCAGCAGTTGTCAGGCGGTCAGCAACAGCGCGTGGCCGTGGCGCGCGCCGTCATTTCAAATCCCAACATCATCCTCGCCGACGAGCCGACCGGCAACTTGGACTCGACAAATGGCAATGAGGTGATGGACTTGTTGACGGAGTTGAACAAAAACGGCACGACCATCGTCATGGTCACGCACAACGCCCACGACGCCAGCTACGCCCATCGCATCATCCACCTGTTCGACGGCCATGTGGTCACGGAAAACGTAAAGGCGTGAAAAGACGCAAGAGGGCAGACGGGAAAGGGCAGGGTGACCATCTCTCCTCTCGAGTCTCACAATTTAACCGTCCCGTCCGCCAGCATACTCAACAGTGCCGAATCATCCACCTCCAGGGGCAACTGAACCCGGCCGCGACACCGGCTCGACTGGTATGTTGCAAAAATCAACTCCGTTGCTCGCAAAGCCTTGCGCCCTGCCAATTCGGGTTCGCGGCCGTTCTTCACCGCATCGACCAAGTCCAGCACCGCCGCGGTCGTCGCATCGCGCTGACTCATCGTGCCGCTGAGATCCACATCGACTTGTCGCGTGCTAGACACGACGCGCAGGGGAGGTCGATTGCGCCCGCCGATCTCGATGATCCCCTCGCTCCCGATCAACCGATTCTGAACGCCCTGCATGCCCGTGCCGCCGGTTGCCAACAACCCCTCGCGCCCATTGCGATACCGAATCCACGAAATCCCACTGCCTTCCACCGGCGTTCCAAAAACCTCGCGCCCGCCTTCCGCGTCAATTTGCCCGATCACCCACTCCGCGGGTTCATCGTCGTTGTAAAAGAAAAACATATCAAACCAGTGCGTGCCCCAATCGAACATATTTGGGCAGTTGCCCTCAAAGCGTCGCAACTCGCCAATCGCGCCGGACTTTGCGATCTCCTTGGCCTTTACAAACTGCCCGGCAAATCGCCTCTGATGGCAAAACGCAATCGCCACATCGTTATCCACGCACGCCTGATACAGGGACTTCGCCTCTCCCCATGTGGGCGCCATGGGTTTCTCGGCGTGAATCCCCAAAATCCCACTGCCCGCCGCAGCCACAATCATATCGTGATGCAACCCGGTCCAAGTACACACGCTCACAAAATCCAAGTCCTCTTTCTCCAGCATGGCGCGGTAGTCTCCGTACCCATTTTCAACGCCAAATTCCTCCATATACGCCAACCGCGGCGCCTCAAACGGATCTGCACACGCCACCAGCGCCACATCGTCAGCCGCGGTCCAGCCACGCGCATGCGCTTTTCCGCGACCCCCACAACCAATCACACCGGCCTTAAAACGCGCCATCTTCCCTCCTCATCAAATACGGGTTAAACGCAACCTGTCCCTCGTTCACCGCACAAACGACACCTGAATTTCCTCGGGCGGGCGGTGGCTGTAGTCATACGCGCCGACCTCCGCAATCGGATGCGCCGCCGCCACCTTCTCGTCGATATCCACGCCCAGGCCCGGCGCAGTCGGAATTTCGATTTTTCCATTCGCTTCGGGCATCGCGCCCGGCGCCACATCCAACCGCCACGGCACGTCATTGGCCTGATGCTCCAAAAAAATGCAGTTGGGAATGCTCGCCAGCACGTGCACATTCGCCATTTCGATAATCGGCCCCACCGACCCGTCGTGCGGCGCCACGGTGACCGACTGCGCCTCGGCCATTGCGGCCAGCTTCTTCAGTTCCGTAATCCCCCCCAACCGCGTGGTCTCGGGCTGCACGATATCCACCAGATTGCGCGCCAACAACTCCGCAAACGCCCACTTGGTCGCAAACCGCTCGCCCGTCGCCAGCGGAATGCCGATCTTATCCGCCACCTTGGCAAATGCCTCGACGTTCTCTGGCACCACCGGGTCTTCCAAAAACATCGGGCGATAGGGTTCGCACCCGCGCCCGAGTTGAATCGCCGCCGCAGGGGTGAACTCCGCGTGGCAATGCACGCCGATCTCGACCTCGTATCCGACAGCATCGCGTAGCGTTTTAAGCGTCTCAATGCGTGGTCCGCACTTGAAAAACCGGTACCCGCGATCCACCAAGTTCTCGGCGGCCTCGGGCGTACTCGCATGCCCATAGACCGGAATTGCATCGCGCATCTTGCCGCCGAGCAACTCCCACACCGGAACGCCCAACACTTTGCCCTTGATGTCCCACAACGCGCAATCAATCGCGCTGATCAGCCCGCCGCGCACGGCCCCCGTTACCCCGTGCGCGTGCAAAATATCGTAGAGCCGCAACCACAACCGCTCGATCTCAAACGGATTTTCCCCAATCGCAAAATACTTCATCTCCTCAATCGCCCGCGCCACGAGAAAGGGCCAACCCCCACCTTCGCCCACCCCGGTCACGCCCTCATCCGTGAACACCTTCACGAACAACCAGTTTCGCCCTCGCGGCCGGGACGTTCTCGTCACCCCCTCGGCGTTGGCATTCACCAAATACGTCTTCACATCGGTAATTTTCATAGCTAGTCCTCATTTTGGCGGCTTGCAAACCGAACACGGCGCGTAGCGTTTCCGCGCATCTTTTAATGAGATGGCCTTCTGGCTTCTCCGCAAATGCCCACAGCCTTTGAGATGGTATTTCGTTCCCGAGATCGTGGTATAAACCTCCATCTCATCATTAACCGCCTCCTTCCGGTCCGGCTGTTGTTGTTTAGAAGCGAGGGTCGACCGGCTGGCAGTCGTCCCGTCCCACAGTCCCTTTCCCGCGTCGCGGGCTTGGCGTTCGTAATGCTGAAACAACTGCATATACTTAAACGGAAACCGCGTATAAGCATGGCCGTACCCCTGCCGCACGATCTCGAGATTCACGAACAGCCCATCGGGCGCCCGGTAGAAATACGCCAACAAGCGGTCGTACTTGTCCGTCCTTTGATCGTCGAATCGCAGATAGACGGACTCGCCGAGGAGGAGATTTCGGGTGAACGCCGATGCCTCTTTGCCGAACGCCTCGATGGGCTTTGTCGGGTGCATCGTCTCGGGCGTATCCACCCCGATGAGCCTGACAGTCGTCGGCGCGCCATCGTACAGAATCACAGCCGTATCCCCGTCGATGACTTCCTGCACGGGAAAGGCGACGTCGGTCGAGAAAACCTCTGTGGGATAGGAGATCGTATCGATCCCCGCATCGGCCACAAAGGCCAAGCTCAACAGAAAAGCGAATGGGATGACTTTCATCGCCAACCTCCTGCGACTACTTCCAAATCGACGCGGCATCCACCACGTATCCCTTCTGATTGTCCACCACATTCAACAGCGGCTCACCCGCGCAGAACCGCCGCACATTTTCCACGATCAGGGCTTTTCTGCGCTTGTCGATCTCCGGCGAAATACCCGCCACATGCGGGGTCAAAATCGCGTTCTCTATGGACCACAGGGCGTGACCTGCCGGCAAGGGCTCTTCCTCGTACACGTCGAGACCCGCGCCGCCGATCTGCCCTCGCTGCAAGGCTTCGGTCAATGCCTGCAATTTGACCACCTTGCCGCGCCCGATATTGATCAAAATCCCCGTATCCTTCATCGCCCCAAACATCGCCGCGTCGAACAACCCCTCGGTCTCGGCCGTGTGCGGCACGCAAATCACCACAAAATCCGACACCGCGACCATCTCCGCGAGTTCATCCGGGGAATAAATGCGCGCGATAAAATCCGGCTTCCCCTTCGGCGCGGGGTCCATCCCGATCACGCGCATCCCAACCGCGGGCCCGCGCTCGGCAACCGCCAGTCCAATGCCGCCCAACCCCACCACGCCCAGCGTCGTGCCCGCGAGGTGAATCACCGGCGCGCCCTTCTCCCATTTCCCCTGCGACTGCCTGCGGATATAGTGATGCAACCCGCGCGCAAACGCCATCACCAGCGCAAATACGTGATCCGCGATCACATCGCTGTAGATCCCGCGGATATTCGTCACCGTCAACTCGCTTTCGCGCAACTCGGGAAAATAGTACCCGTCCAACCCGGCACTCGTCGCCTGCACCCAGCGCAACTTCTTTCCCGCGTTCAAAATCTCCGGCGTCATCCCACCAAAATACGCATCGGCATCCCCGATCACCTGCGGCACATCCGCCACGGACATCACCACCACCGTCTCCACGCCCAAATCGTGAATCTGCCGCATGTACTCATCTTCCAATCGCCGTTGCAACACCATCTTAATCGCCATCTCGCCCTCCACGAGTTACGCATTTGTGCGTTGCCCTATGGTATCCGACAACTCGTCCATCAACTCGTCCAATGCCCGCCGCGATGCGCGACCGCGAAACGCGCCAAGTGCCGGATCATCGACCGCCACCATCCAGGCCTCGAGCGCGTCTCGCATGCGCTGAATCTCATCGGCGTAATTGGGATCGTCGATCAAATTATTCAGCGCGTTGGGATCGTTCTCAAAATCGTAAAACTCCTCTAGCACGCGATAAGCGAACAAGTGGGTTCGCGCGGCCAACTGCGGATCATGGGCCTCGGCTTCTCGCATCGCCTGCCACGACCGCCCGTTTTGGGACTCATTGCGAAATTCCCGCTCGCCATCGGACCACGGATTAAAAATATACCCAAACCGCGCATTTTGCACGCATCGCATCGGGTAATTGCGCCGCCCCGACGTCTGGTGAAATTGCGTGAACACCTGCTCGCATCCCGCCTGCGTCTCGCCGCGCAACACCGGTAGCCGAGACGCGCCATTGACGCCTTCGGGGACGGCCGCGCCAATCGCATCGAGCACGGTCGGCAAATAATCTATCCCAGAAATAAAATGCGCGGCATCCACGCGCCCGGCCCGAATAACCGCCGGCCATCGCGCCAACCAAGGCGTGCGCGTGCTGTTCAAATAACAATTTGTCTTTGCAAACGGAAAGGCCATCCCATTATCCGACAAAAACATCACCAGCGTATTTTCCGCCACGCCCGCCTCATCCAACACATCGAGCAATCGGCCCACCGTATCGTCGCATCGGCGAACCGAATTGTAATACTCGGCAATTTCCAACCGCACCTCTGGCAGATCCGGTAAAAACCCGGGGATCACCACCTCATCGGGCGCAAACGCGCGCGACGGGGGAACCGCAGGCGGATCGAGTTCGCCATACCACTCGGCCTTGTCATTGCCGTAAAACGGCCGGTGCGGATCGTGGGAATTTGCCATCAAAAAAAACGGACGCCCGCCATCTATTGCATCCCGCACAAAATGCTTGGCGTACCGGTAATACACCTCGGGATTACGCCCTTGCCCCAACGCAGTCTGATCGTGCGCCATATCCCACTGAAACGCCTCATAAGGCGTGGAATGGGGCACCTTGCCCAAAATGCCCACATCGTACCCCTCGCCGCGCAAAATATCCGGCAAAATGGGCACGCCCGGAGAGCGCAAGCGATAAAAACCCTCGCCGCCGCTCACATGCGGATACCGCCCGGTCATCAGCGCGGATCGGCTCGGTTGGCACACCGCTATCGTCACATGCCCGTGATTAAACCGCAAGCCCCCCGCGGCCAAGCGGTCGATATTCGGCGTCGTCCCCGCTGTGGGGCACCCAAACGCCCCCACCGCATCCCAATTCATGTCATCTGCTGTAATCAGCATCAAATTCGGTCTGTTCACCTGCGCCTGATACCTTTCTGTTGACACTTATTAACAGCGTGAGCAAATCAATAAGTGTTCAACCAGTGCAAGTTGCATCCAAACAGTTCCGCAACTTGGGTGTATCCACCAAAGCACGGAGAAAAATACCCCGTGCGCCGTTTATATCTCGATCCATGGTATGACCATCTTTTCTGCTACGAATGACTTTCGCTCCGCCCAAGTTTTTTACAATCTCACCTGTCCAACTGACTGTCTTGGATGTGTAAGCCTCGTTCACATCCAAGACCAACTTGCCAGTTTCAAACGCCTTGTGCTTGAGAAACTGCTTGAAGCGATAATGGGCAAAAGTCAACATTGAGCGGACAGACTTACGGCGAAGGCACCGCTTACCGCGCACAACCATCTCGGTCGTCTCAAACGTGGGCAACAGAATCACATCGTAGTTGTCCACCAGCCAGCGCGCAGTCTGTTTGTGCAGTTCATCGATCAAGTCTCGGATGCGCCACCGCATGCGATGGCAGGCACGCTTCAAACGCACCTTGCGAAAGCCGATGGCCTTTGTCATGCGACCGATCAAGCTGTCAAGATGAATACACAAACGCTGAATACGACCAAAATCACCTTCGCCAATCTTACCGCAATCTGTTTCAGAAAAGAACGTCAAGAAACTGCGAATACCAGGATCAAGCGCCACGACACGCCCTTGGTTCTCGGCTACGTGCCGTGGACTTGAATGAGGCACGGTCACAGAGTACCGGCCATTGTAACTGACCAAACGGCCATCCTTCGGAACAACTGACAAGGGCTCAGACAAACGCACATTGCCAAGGCTAAGAGGATAAAAGGTCGTCAATGCCTTATTCCAAGCCACATGGCACAAATACAAGGACTGGATAGGTGCTTTACGACTACGGAACTGCAAGAGCACTTTCCGCTTTATCCCTTTCTTCTCGAATGCTTTACGCTTACGCCAGACCGCCTGGTTTGCCTTGTAAGCATCGGCGACCGCACCGCAAAGAATCTTGCTCGGCACATCGGCAAACCATGCAGGACTCACCGCACGGACAACACGTCGCATATCGTATTCAGACAAAGAAAATCCCGCACGGTACAATGACACAGCCTCGTTATACCACCAGCGGGTAGCGACCATCCAATGCCTGAACTTTGCGCGCTGATCAGCGTTCGGATAGATTCTTATCTTCCTTGATTTTGTCACGGTACTTGCGGAGGCCGGACAGCCTGCAAGAGAACGTATCGAGAAGGGATAAAATATCCTGTGTGAGTTCTTGTTCTGGACGACACTTTGACTCGTCGAGAACCACGACCTCGCCCCCGTTTTGCTTTGCCAGCCAGTCAACAAGTTCAAAGCCGAACCGTGCAAGGCGGTCTTTGTGGGCAACCACAATTCGCAACTTTTCTCCGCTGTGTAAGCGTTCCAGTAGGGCGACAAGTCCCTTCCGCTTTTAGTTGAGGCCCCCGCCAATGTCTTTGACGATCTCTGCGCCGGGATAACGGGATCGCAAGAGTGCAACTTGCCCTCGCAAGTCGTCTTTTTGGGCATCACTGCTAACCCGTGCATAGCACACAACGGCAACGCCAACTTCTTCCCGCAAGAACGCATCGACATTGTAAAGTCTCCGTCCGCCTAGACTGCGAATATGCTCAATCCGACCGTCATTCGCCCACTTACGCAACGTATTCGGATGAACACCGAGCAAAGCAACCGCTTTGCGAGTATTTACATAAGGCATAGCAACAACTTACGGCTTTTGTGAACAAGTGTCAGCAATTTATTTCCAAGCCGCTATCTCCTCGATAAAAAAACAAAAGCTATCCCTCTATTCCTCCCCATCAAAATACGCCGCCTCGGTCACGCGCCCCAATTTGCCCGGGGGGCGAATCAACCATTTGTCCGAATCCGGATAATAGATCGGGTCACTCGCGGGATTATCGGCAATGACATAATAAATCAACTCCTCTGTCGCACTCGCATTGCGAATCTGATGCGCTGTGCCGGGCGGCTGGACAAACGCGTCGCCCGCGCCGACCTCAAACGTGTGATCATCTCGCCGCACAATGCCCTGACCGCGGATCACCAAATAAAACTCCCACTGCACCTGATGGGCGTGACACGGAAAATTGATCTTTCCCGGCGGCAACCGCACCCATTCGACCTCAAACGGTTGCCCTTCGGTTTCCAGCGCGCCGGAAATATCCTTGTGGGACGAACCGTATTTGCCCGTGCGCGACAAACGTGTGTTCTCCTCAATTTCCGATTCATTGATTTTTTCGATCATCGTCCCGCTCCTTGTAGTTTTGACCAACCCCGCACGGCATCGCCCCTACACACGGCTCACCTTTTGTGCCTTTTGTGCCTTTTGTGGCTAAAATCCCCTCTCTCCTCACGGCCTCAACATCACCTTCACCGACTGCGTGCCATCCGCCACCAGATCGATCCCCTTGTGAAAATCCGCGAGCGGCAACTGATGCGTCACGATCTGATCCATTGGCAAGCGGCCTTGTTTTAGCATTCGAATCGCAATCGGGTAACAATGCGGACTCAAATGCGCGCCGTGGATATTCAACTCTTTGGAATCGCCGATCACGGTCCAATCGGTCGTCACCGGCTCGCGCATCACACTAAACTCGACAAACGTGCCTAATTTGCAAATCATCCGCAGCCCTTGTTCCACTGCCGCCGGATGCCCCGTCGCCTCGATATACACATCGCAACCGTACCCCTCGGTCAACTTCTGCACCTCGTCAACCACATCTACCGCCTGCGGATTCAACCCCAAATCCGCCCCACATGCGCGGGCGATTTCCAACCGCCCGTCATCCAAATCCAGCGCGATCAGCAATGCCGGACTCTTCATCCGCGCAGCAGCCACCATGCCCAAGCCGAGCGGGCCTGCGCCTGCGATCACCACCGTATCGTGGAGTTGAATCTCCCCGCGTTCCACCGCGTGGATCGCACAGGCCAGGGGTTCTACGTACGCCGCATGCTCGACGGGGATTGAATTTGGCACGCGGTAATTCAACGCTTTGGCCGGCAACTTGCAATACTCGGCCATCGCGCCAAACGTGGCCCTGCGAAAGCCGTAAATATCGTGTACCATGCACATCCAGTATTGCCCGCGCAAACAGTAACGGCACGCGCCGCACGGCACAATCTGCTCGGACACGGCCAAGTCGCCAATCGCCAACCCGCAGTTCTCACCCGCGCCATTGCCCAGCGCGACGACCTCCCCCACAAACTCGTGCCCGGGAATAATCGGGGCTTGGCAATACCCCTCGCGGTGGGCATCGCCCCAAAACATCGGCGCCCCCTGATAACACTTCAAATCGCTCGCACAGATCCCCACCGCCTGCACGCGAATCAAAACCTCGCCATCGCCAAGGCGGGGCACGGCACAGTCTTCCAAACGATAATCCTCGGGCGCGTAGCACATCACCGCGGGCATCGTTTTTGGCAGATTTCCCATCTCGGCCTCGCATCCTTTTCTTGACAATTGCATGCCCTTACGATACACTTTAACAATATAACGAGAAAAAATGGCACGACAATTCTTATCTTTCACCATCCGAGGTAAACGTGGCAATTGGTATCGGCTTAATTGGCATGGGCGTTGTCGGCGGCGGCGTGGCGCGCATCCTCTGCGACCGGGAACGCGAACTCAAAACCGTTCGGGGACTGGACTTCGACATTCGCAAAATCGCCATCCGCGACCCGTCCAAACCCCGCGCAATCGACATCGCTCTCGACCGTTTCACCACCGACCCCATGGACGTGGTCACGGACCCCACCATCCAAATCGCAATCGAAGTCATAGGCGGGGTTGACCCTGCCCACGAGCTCGTCCTGACCGCCCTGCAAACCGGCAAAGACGTCGTCACCGCGAACAAAGCCCTGCTCGCCGAGCGCGGGGACAGCCTCTTTGAAGCCGCCGTGCAAAACGAGGTTGGACTCGGGTTTGAAGCCAGCGTATGCGGCGGCATCCCCATCATCCAAACCCTCAGCCAAGGCCTGGTCGCCAACGATATTCAATCGCTCTACGGCATCCTCAACGGCACCACCAACTACATCCTCACCCGCATGACAGAAGCCGGCGCGGACTTTGACCCCATGCTCAAAGAAGCACAGGACAAGGGGTTTGCCGAAGCCGACCCAACGATGGACATCGATGGCACGGACGCGGCCCAAAAACTCGCCCTGCTCTGTCGCTTGGCCTTCCGCCAGCGCGTCTCATCCGGCGACATGCTCAAAGAGGGCATCTCTCACATCGCCGCTTTGGACATCGACTTTGCCCGCGAACTCGGCTACACCATCAAATTGCTCGGCATCGCCCGCGCCATCGACAACCGCATCGAAGCCCGCGTACATCCCGCCCTCGTGCCTCACGATGCGCTCCTCGCGGATATTCGCAATGAATTTAACGCGGTCGAAATTGTCGGCAGCGCAGTCGATGCCCAAGTCTTCTACGGCAAAGGGGCCGGCGAATTGCCCACGGCCAGCGCGATTGTCGCCGATCTCGTCGCCATCGCCGAACGGCGCAAAGCCAACTTGGGACCCGCAGGCGCGCCCCTTGCACCACTGCCCAAAGCCGACCTCATTCCAGCCGACGACATTCAAACCGGGAGTTACTGTCGCTTGACCGTTCACGACAAACCCGGCGTCTTGGCACAGATTGCGGCCCTGTTTGCGGATGAAAACATCAGCATCGAAACCGTCATCCAGCACGGCCGTTCCGAAACAGATGGCGTTCCCCTGATCATGATCACGCACGAAGCCCCCGAAGCCGCCATGCGCCGCGCCATCACGCGCATCGGCGCGTTGCAAGCCGTCACCGCAAAACCCCAAGTCATCCGCATCCTGCATCCCTGAGAGCTACTTGCATTCGAGTTGTCCGTATCCTGTCTCACATCAGGGGTGAGTGAGGAACAGACGCTCGATTCGGAGAGAGGAGATGTGCTCCGGTCATTTTCGTAGGGATGGGCGCACTATAGAGTACGCAGATGAATAAACGTCACAGGAGAACACTCAACGCAATTTTTACGCAACCTATCTCGGGCAATATCAAATGGCGAGATGTTGAAGTCTTGTTACAAGCCTTGGGATCCGTTCTGAGTGAACGTGCGGGGTCGAGAGTTGCCGTGTCGCTCAATGATCGCGTGGCTGTGTTTCATCGTCCACATCCGAGTCCAAGTATGGATAAGGGGGCGGTGAGAGATTTGCGAAAATTTCTCGAACATGCAGGGGTTATGCCATGATTGAATACAAGGGGTATCTCGGGGTGGTTGCGTTTGATCCGGAAATTGACGCATTTCACGGGACAGTGGTCAATACGCATGACGTGATTTCGTTCTACGGATCATCTGTAACGGAACTGCGGGAAGAGATGCAAAAGTCGGTTGAGGAATACCTCGCGTTTTGCCGAGAGCAAGGCAAGGAGCCGGATGTCCCATCTCCACCGAGTCGAACAGATCTTGGGCGAGGAGATCTTGACATTAGCATCGCAAACATCTTGGATTCATTCAGCCAACTTTCAGAAATGGAAAAACGCGAACTCGCTTCTGAGATCATGCGATGGACAGCGAGGCGATCACTTTCACCTGTTACCATTGAACTCGACAACGCAAAATAAGGAGGGGTTGATGTCTTTGTTTTTTAGGGCGCGTCGCCATCTGCGTGGCCCTGCACGACATCGACGTTCCCAAAGACATCATTGTCGCATCACCTGAAGAGATTGAAAAATTCGGAAGCACAGTGGGCACAGTATTATATCCCGCTCTCCAAGAAGGCAAAACGCTCTATGACAAAACCCACACCTGAAACCATCGCACTGGTCAAAATTTGAATCCTAATGTGATAGCCGTTCATTTGTATTGACATTTTCCACAAATTGCAAATTCATGTCCCGTGTAGCCATCGATGTTTCTGCAATCCATTCCCGGAGGTAGTTATGAGTGATCTCAACGTCGGCATCGTCGGGCTCGGCTGGGTAGCTGGGGCGCACATCGACACGTTCAAAGCGGTCGATGGCGCGAGTGTGACGGCGATCTGTTCTCGTCGCGACCACCGCGAAGACGCCCTCGCCGCGCAATACGGTCTGCCCCTCAAAGCGTACAAGAATTACGAGGACATGATCGCGGATCCCGACATTCACATCATCGACATCTGCACGCCCCACAAATTTCACGCGGACCAAGCGGTCGCGGCTGCCGAAGCGGGCAAGCACTTGATCATCGAAAAACCCATCTGCCTGTCTTACGACGACCTCAAACGGGTGCGCGATGCCATTCGCGCCGCGGGCGTGCAATCCTGCGTCTGCTTTGAATGCCGCTTTAGCGCGCACTTTTCCATGATCCGCGCCATCATCGACGAGGGCCTGCTCGGGGAATTGCACTACGGCGAAGTCGATTACTACCACGGCATTGGCCCTTGGTACGGGCAATTTGAATGGAATGTCAAAAAAGACTTTGCCGGCTCCAGCCTGCTCACCGCCGGTTGCCACGCCCTCGATGCGTGCCTGTTCTTCATGGATGGCGAGGTCGAGGAAGTGACCAGCCTGGCCACCAAATCCAAGTCCGCCATTTTCCAGCCCTACGAGTACGACACCACCACGGTCTCCCTCCTCAAATTCGCCAATGGCAATGCGGCAAAAGTCACTTCTTGCGTGGATTGTTTGCAACCCTATTACTTCCACATTCACCTCGTCGGCTCTGAAGGCAGCCTGCTCGACAACCGCATCTACTCCCACAAATTGCACGGCATGAGCAAAGACAAATGGAGCACCCTGGAAACCTCGCTGATCGATTCGGGCGACGTGGCCGATCACCCCTACGAGCCGCAGTTCCAAGCCTTTGTCGATGGCATCCGGGCGAATGAACCCATGCCGCGCACCAATTTTGACATCGCGTTTGAAACCCACCGCGTCAACTTCGCAGCCGATCTCTCGGCATCCCAAGGGCGCGTGGTCAAACTTTCGGAATTCGATTGAACCCATTTGGAACTCGTGAGCAAAAGTATGACCAAGTGTTCGCGGGCGACAAGGACGCCATGGAAAACGGCGATAGAAAGCGTGACGCCAACGGGTCAGAAATAGGTTGTACCGCGAGAATGCCTCAATGCCTGCCTATCGGTCATAACCGGGCGCGATCACGAGGGGGTGTGGTGTTTCAACTTCAACTTTGACCGACCCAAAAAGGTCGAGATTCCCTGCGAACCTCGACCTTTTGCTTTTGAGTTGACGGAGCGGGATAAATTCAGGAACTTTCAACGCCAGGCGATAGTTTTCAAGGGATCCGATTTGAAGCGGTGGAATTGGTGAATCGAAGTCCGCAGTGATTGGGATTGGGCGGGGACTGACTACTGACTACTGACCACTGACAAACAGAGGTGAGTATGTTGCGATGGACATGGACATTGCTCGTCGGGCTGATGGTTTTGCAGGTCGAGGCAGCCATTGACCCTGACCATCGAGCCACACTCGCGCAAATGGAAAAATTCAGCGAAGCCTTTGCCGCGGTGGCGTCCGAAGTCAATCCGGGCGTGGTGGCGATAGTCAACAAACGAGATGTGGTCGTCGGGGTGCGAAGATCGACGGGCGATCCGTTTTTCGATCATTTCTTTGGGGGCCGCCTGCAATATCGGCGAGAACAGCGGGAACAGGGTTTGGGATCAGGCGTCCTGGTTTCGCGGGATGGGTATATCTTGACCAATGATCACGTCATCGCACGAGCCGATGCCATTGAAGTGGAACTGAGCGACGGCAGAACCTTTGGCGCAACGCTGGTCGGCACGGATCCGCAAAGCGATGTCGCGGTCCTCAAAATTGACGGGCGCGACCTGCCCGCGCTCGAGATGGGCGATTCGGACGAGTTGAAAGTCGGCGCCTGGGTGCTGGCAATCGGCAATCCTTACGGCTTGCGCCATACCGTGACCTACGGCATTGTGAGCGCGATAGGGCGGGGCAATTTGGATCTGTTGGATTACGAGGATTTTATTCAAACCGACGCGGCGATCAACCCGGGCAACAGCGGCGGGGCAATGGTGAATTTGCGCGGGGAACTGGTGGGAATCAACACGGCGATTTTGTCGCGCAGTGGGGGCAATCAGGGCATTGGCTTGGCCGTGCCGATCAACATGGCGCGCAATATCATGCAACAAATCATCGCGCGCGGAACGGTGAAGCGCGGGTATTTGGACGTGGCGGTGCAAGACCTCGGCAAAGGGCTTGTCGAAGCCCTTCGCCTCAGCGTGAACAAGGGCGCGCTGATCGGAGAGGTGGGCGCGTTTGCCGAGCGATCGGGCCTACAGCCCGGGGATGTGATCGTGGGGTTAAACAACCGCGAGATCGCCAATGCCGATGAATTTCTCACGCGCATTGCGCGAACCCCGCCAGGCGCGGAGGTGGCGATTGAAGTGATTCGGAATGGGCAACGCGAAACCCTGCGCGTGACAGTGGGGGATTTTAATGCCCTAAAGGGGATGGGAGCACCCGACCTCGGCATGGATGTTCAAGAACTGACCTCCGCAATTGCGCGGCAACTGGGGTATCACGCGCAAACCGGCATGCTCATCACCGATGTGAGATCGGGAAGCCCGGCCGAAGCGGCGGGCCTGCGGAGGTGGGATGTGATTCGCCAGATCAACCGCAGACCCATCCGGTCGATAGAAGAATACGAAGACGCATGGGCCGGGGTGAAACCCGGCGACGAAGTCGGCCTGATCATTCGCCGAGAAATGCGTCGGCAATACGCCAATTTTTACGCCGTGCTCAAAGTGCCGGTAAAAGGCGGTAAGAGGTGAGACGTAAGAGGTGAGAGGCGTAAGAGGCAAGGGGGGTTAGGGGGGTAGGTCCCGATAAGGAGTGACTATTCCAATTTCTCAAACCGATTTTGCCCCGCGCAATGCCCCCCTCAAGGACTCTGTAATCGGGCCGTATTTTTTTTTCGGTGGCGGTTTTTGTTCCACTTTTTCCAGAATGCGAAAATAATCTGCAACGAGTTGCGAGACCGACTTTCCGCGCTTCTTTGCATGGGCTTTGGCCCGTGCGATCAATTCATCATCCATCTGCAACGTGAGTTTGGTCTGCATGGTGATCTCCTTTTTAGCCACAAAAGGCACAGAAACACAAAAGCCACGAGCGGCACAGAAACACAAAAGGGAAGAAGCCCTATTCAATCGCCACGAGTTGATTCATCTCGACCTTGGGTACGACAAAGGACACGCGGCCGTTGGCAATCTCAAAATCGAGGTCCTCATTTTCCGGCGCGAGAGACACGCGAGACACGGCGCGATCCGTTTTTACGGAGACCGCAACGCCATACAGGGGAATGATATCTTCGATCACCTCTGTATCGCCCCGCTTGATGGGGTTGGCGTACATCAAATGCACGATCAGCCGATTTCCCGCTCGCGGTTGCCGCGTCACAGTTGCGCGGCCACACGACGGCAGGGACACCTGCAACAAGGGATCATCGTAGAGCAAGTCCAGACAATTCTTCACCAAATCGCGGTGCAACTGCATGCCCTGATCGTCATAGACTCGAAAAATCGGTTGTGCAATGTGAATGACATTGCCCTTGCGAATCGCCGCGGGCCAACCCGCAGCGCCCTCAAACGGCGTGTTCCGGTGGGAGCAGAACGCGCCGTAGGTCCGGTTAAAATACGGTTTCCACGCTTCCGCCAACACGTCGCCATCCGTCGCCTTTGTCGCCACGCCAGATTCGTACACCAAGAACGGGGTCCGCACCAAATTCGCGGCGATCTCGTCCCCGACCACCACGTATTCCACATCATGGGGAGATGGCCCGACATAATCCGCGCCGATATCGTACACAAAACCCATGCCATCGGGATCCAAGCCGCTCTCGCCAGAGGACAACAACTTGCCGCCATCCGCCAAAAACGCATCGAGCTTTGCTTTCAGCGCGACATCCACGCGCACGCTATCGGGCAAAATCAGCAGTTGATAGGGCGATAAATCCATCGTCTCGTCCA
Organism: Candidatus Latescibacterota bacterium; assembly: GCA_965204745.1. Taxonomy (GTDB): domain Bacteria; phylum Latescibacterota; class UBA2968; order UBA2968; family UBA2968; genus VXRD01. The sequence goes on along the minus strand of OZ242010.1, from coordinate 3,126,060 downwards.
GCATCAAAAACGGAATTTGGTTTTCCATCAGCATCAGGCCCGCGCCCACTTCGCTGTCTTCCAACGCCGGGTTCTTATGCACGGCCGAAGGGGCCAAAATGCCCACATCCACCACATGCTCGGCCCCCACCAGCCATGGCTCGCGTTCTTCAACGCGCTGATACGCCGAACCGATGATGCGATAGGTCTCTTCATCCATCTCGCCTTCTGGATGGAGTTGATCGCCCACCATGCAGCGGCAATTCAATGAAATGATCTGCCCGACCTCGTATTCCAAGGCGACCGGATTTTTGAAGCCGCCAAACTCGCCCCACATCCGGTGGAACTTGCCGGTTTGCGCGATCACATTGCAATCGGGCAAATGGGTGAAATACCGCGCATTGGTCGGAAAGTGATTGTAGCCCCACATCCCGGTCGGCAGCGATTCGATCTCGTGGTGCGACCAGTAGGGATACAAGTCGTGGCGGCCCTTTTTGTCGCTCCCATTGTGATAAATCGTCGCATCCGGATTGCGACTCCAAACGATGTCCGTGGTCTTGGTCAAATACTCCTTGTACACATCCCGTGCGTGAATCGCCCGATCCGCAGCGCGGTTTGGATCCAGCCCTTTCTCTTTCATACTCGCCACGCACCAATCGCATGTGCATTCGTATTCGCCGGTAATGTCGAGAAAAATGCCCGAGGGCGCGTACAGTTCCATCACTTCGGTCAACACGGGCAACACGCTCGCGTCCAGGTAGGGCGTGTTGCAACACAAGCGATACCAGCCGCCGTGGGGCAAAGGCGTATGGGGGTGTTTGTCGGGCCGCCCCAGGTACCCGCCATCGGGCCTTCGTGCGCGCCATTCGGGGTGTTCGCGTGCGGCTTTTTCGTGCCATTGCACGGTGATGTACACGGGCATGTTGATGTCGGCCTGTTTCGCGGCGGCCAGCATCCGACCGACCAGATCGGTTTGCAAGTTGGGGTGCTGCATATCCGTTTTCGTGGGGTAATAGCACCACCCGTGATGGCACTGGGCAAAGATCGTCACGGAATCCACATGCCCTTTTCGCAGGGTGCCGATGAACTGATCCTCGTCGAACTTCCCGCCGACATTCGGGCAGTGTTCCGAGGTGTGAAAATCCAGATGAACTTGTCTGTACCGGAGGTTGGCATTTTTCACTTGGCAATCCTTTCGTTGTGATATGGACTGAGGTCCATTTCTGGGTAAGCGTTTTGAATGAGGTGCAGGGCCTCCGAGGTGACACTTCAGCGTAGGTCGTGCTATCGACAAGACTGCGCCCTCATGTTGGGGAGAATGATTATTCGCCCCAACAGGCGTCTTACGGTCTTTCCTTCAAAGGTTGTCAACCCAACCTTGTGTATATTTCGCACGCTGTCCAGCAATCGGGGAAATTTCCCTGTGGTCGCGCTACCTTGGGCATGGGGTTGCACCGCGACCCGATAGACCACAAAGACAAGCACGGTGAGCGCGGTCATACACAAGCCTGTTGACAAAATTCGGTGACGCATATTCTGCTCCTTGTAAAAAATGGGCGACTTTAGAATAGGCGTCGCCCAGAAACCCGCGATCATTTGGAAAAAGACCCCGCATCGTCAAATTGCGGTTTGATAACGATCTCGCCGACCTTATTGATAAACCCATACTTGCCACCGATTTTCACCCGCGGCAATGCGGCTTCTCCAAAAATAGGACGCGGAGCGAGGAGTGTTGCGAGCATCAAAATCACCACTGCCAACAGATACTTCAACATAGCTGCCTCAAAAAAAATGGGGCGAATTTAGAATAGGCGTCGCCCGTGGCCTTTACTGACTCACCCCTCGATCAGCACGCGCTCAAAACATAAAGCCGTAAAATGGACGAATTTTTTGTCAATTGACCAAAAATTTTCGTATCGTCGGGTTCAACACCGGCCGTAGCAACTGTAAACAGCCGACAGGTCAATCCCGTGTTGCATCACCGAGCGGAGAACGGGGAGGATTGTGTGTCATTTTCATTTTTCGCAGTTGGGTGGACTTTGACCTGTTTCGCAACCAAACCACTCGGCAAGGATCAGGAAGTCCGCAATGTTGACAACTCCGTCGCCGTTCAAATCTCCAGTGAGAGTTGTATCTATCGGAGTTGGTTCTGGTATGGGCGCGGCGGTCTGACCGACCATGTGCCAAGCGCGTTTGTCGTAGAGCCTGAACACCATTCTGAATCTCATATACTCCGCTTCAGACATCTCGATAAAACTCTCCAGAGTATAAACATTGTGTTGAGGGTTGTCTCCTCCATTAAACCGCGAGAATAGACTCATCATACCGTATTTATCGCCGACAGCTTCTCGTTTGTAAAAAACGGTTGGATCAATAGCGACAAGAGATTTCCCGTTCCTGTTATTTGTCAGAATCTTGATGACAGGATTTCGCCCAACAGTGTCAGGCGTGAAACCTCGTTGAATGCGACTTAAATAAACCATTCCTTCATAGACGTTGTTCGTATTATGAACGGTATCTGGAGTTCTCTGTTCATACAAAGGCTTGAACTTGTCAACAAGGCGGTCTTTCTTACAATAAAACTCAAGGTCTTCGCCTGGTCCTGGTCTGACCACCTCCGACACTTCTTCGATCTCAACGCACTTGATATCTCGATGGTAATTTCCTTCGTAGTCTGTCACGGAAGTGTATCCGTCACTGTTGAACACAGGCTTGAAAGTTAAATACCGACGATGTCCAGAACCTGTGTGGTCTTGATGTTCATAAAAACGAAGACCTTTAACAACTTCCAACGGTCTGTATGAAGGTAGTCTCTCGCCTCCATCATACGCTTCACGTATATGAACAAACCCCTCATAATGTAAAGCCCCATAATCGAAAGGACTCCTGTCATACATACTCAAAGGAATCGGAACGATCAAAACACAATCAATATACCACTCTTCTTCATTGACCATGCACTTCTCCCACCCGTTCACGTAACCGTGTGAGATACCCGCTGTTGCCAACACTGCGAACACTGCGATTGCCACCACTGTAAAAAATCTCATATCCCTCTCCTTGTGAAATTGGGGCGTTTGTCAGGCACGCCCCACAAGCCCTTATTCTGCATCAAAGACGCACCAAACCCATAGCAAACGAGATCGCCCAATACGGATAACACCAGGCGACAGAATCAACGCTTACAACGCTTACTGCAAAATAAAAAAATGGGGCGACTTTGAAAGAGGCGTCGCCCGTGGCCTTACCGTACACTATTTCCCTACACCTAAAAAACGAAACAAAGAAGGGAAAACCTTAAAAATGGCTTTGAAAACACTTACAATTTTTCCTTTCTTATTAACAATGCGAATTAAGAGTTGAATCCATCGCGTACTTGTCTTTTCTTGAGGGCTCAGTCATTTCACCCTTAAAGGAAGGAGCACGCGATGGATTGGCAAGATAAACTCATTCACTTGTATGTCTATATTTGTCAGCAGTATGACCAAAAGCATCTGTGGTTTTATACGGAACGCATGAGCAATAACGATACGCCGACCTTCACAGATGAAGAAGTGCTGACGATCTATTTGTTTGGGATCATGCAACAGCACACGCAGATCAAGGCGATTTATACCTATACCAAGGATCATCTTTCCGACTGGTTTCCCCATCTGCCCACTTATGCAGGCTATATCCAGCGGTTGAACCGCTTGTGTGTGGTCTTCGCGCCATTGATTGAACAAATCCAAAAGGACAGTCCCGCAACCGATCTCTCTGAACACACCTACTTGGTGGATTCCATGCCGATTGTCATGGCACAATCGGCACGCAGCGGTCAGGCGTGTGTGGCCGAAGAACAACTGGCCAACAAAGGCCGCTGCGCTTCCAAAAAGATGTGGTATTACGGCACCAAACTGCACATTGTCGCACAAGACCGTGAGAACGGCCTCCCGAAAGCAGAGTACATCGGCTTGACAGGTGCAGCAGAGCATGACCTGACCGCTTTGCGACAAGTCTTACCCGTTTTGCGTGATGGACACCTCTACGGCGATAAAATCTACGCCGATCAGCCCTTAAAAGACACGCTTAGCAAACAGCAGAACCTGATCTTCGAGACGCCGGTGAAGCGCAAGAAGGGACAAGAAAGCCTGACCGAAGCCGAAAAAGACTATTCTCGGGCGGTTTCGAGCATACGACAGCCGATTGAGGCCTTGTTCAGTTGGATTGAACGAAAGACGAACATCTCGATGGCGTCTCGGGTACGATCCTATGAGGGCTTACTCGTTCATGTCTTTGGGCGATTGACCGCGGCTTGCTTCTTACTCGCTTTCTACTCTTAATTCGCATTAACAGGAATAGTCTTTGAAGGGATGCTAATCTGTGGAGTTCTAATAATTTCTCTATTATCCCTCATAAACATCTCATACACCAACAACTCCACTTCACTAGGATCATTGACCCATGTCCTAAAATTCTTGCCATCAGTGAGAAACAACAAACCATCAGACTTCCTATCATAATCCTTATGCACAAGTCTATATCCATCAAAACCTGACTCAGCGGATTTCTCTTGGGCAATATACAGAGACTCGTCATTTTTCACTTCTCCGATAGCCCTATCAAATTCGATCTTACTCCCTCTTGTCGTTATTGCCATAAAAATATCTCCCTAATCCTGTGAAATTGTGGGCGACTTTAGAATAGGCGTCGCCCAGAAACCCGCGATCATTTGGAAAAATCCCCCGCATCGTCAAATTGGGGGTTGATAATGATCTCGTCTTTCGGGTTGATATGCCCAAAGATGGCACCGATTTTCACCCGCGCCAAGGCTTCTTCTCCAAAACCAGGAATAATCCCCTATTAAAAAATACCCCCCAGATGGACAACAGAAAACCCACCTGAGAGGATATTCTCTAAATACACATCATTACAACCTGTTAACGTCCATTAAAAACCTTCTCGATCTTTTCCATACCTCCCTGATCACCCGCAAACTCCTTCTCCAACCCCCGTCGCAAATCCTGACGCTCCGCCTCTCGCGCCTCTTCGCGCAGTCTCTCTACACGGTTTTCTCGCCGGTTAGACAAGAAGTCAAAAAAATACATAATTCCACCTGATACCTTTCTGTTGACCATTATTGACCTTTCAATAGTGGTTCAACCAGTGCAAGTTACGCCAGGCAATCACGCAACTTGGGTGTATCGCCCAAAGCACGGAGAAAAATACCCCGTGCGCCATTGATATCTCGATCCATGGTATGGCCATCCATTCTGCTACGGATGACTTTCGCTCCGCCCAAGTTCTTCACAATCTCGCCTGTCCAACTGACTGTTTTGGACGTGTATGCCTCATTCACATCTAAGACCAACTTGCCGGTCTCGAAAGCCTTGTGCTTGAGGAATTGCTTGAAGCGATAATGGGCGAAAGTCAACATTGAGCGGACAGACTTGCGGCGAAGGCGACGCTTGCCGCGTTGCACCATCTTGCTCGTCTCGAAGGTCGGCAGTAGGATGACATCGTAGTTGTCCACAAGCCAGCGTGCGGCCTGCTTGTGAAGTTCATCGATGAGGTCGCGGATGCGCCAGCGCAGGCGCTCGATGGCGCGCTTCAGGCGCACCTTGAGAAAGCCGCACGCTTTCACCATACGACCAATCAAACTATCCAGGTGAGCACACAACCGCTGGATGCGACCAAAATCACCTTCGCCAATTTTACCACAATCCGTTTCAGAATAGAACGTCAAGAAACGACGAATACCAGGATCGAGTGCCACGACGCGCCCTTGGCTCTCGGCTACGCGCCGTGGACTCGAATAGGGCACGGTCACATAGTACCGGCCCTGATGAACAACAAGCCGCCCATCCTTCGGGGCTTCCGGAACCGGGCGGGATAAGCGGATTTGTCCCAGACTGAGTGGATAGATCGTTGACCGATCCTTGTTCCACGCCACATTGCACAACGACAAGGATTGAATAGGATTCTTACGGCTACGATAATGCAACGCTGCTTTTTCTCCTGTCTTTCGCTTACGCCATACGGCTTGATTGGCCCGGTGAGCATCGGCTATCGCACCGCACAGAATCTTGCTCGGAACATCCGCAAACCACTTGGGACTGACCGCACGGACAATACGACGCAGGTCATACTCCGACACTTTGAAGCCTGCACGGTACAGCTCGACGGCCTTGTTATACCACCACCGACTGCCAGCCATCCAATGCTTCACCAGCGCACGCTGATCAGCCGACAGAGAGATACGCACCTTCCGCGCCTTCGTCACAAGGGCTTTGTTGCTCGCCGTGCTAACGAGAGAACCGATGGCAAAAGGACAGAACAGACTTTTCGCACGGTGCTTCCGCACCATGCTCTGCGCCACAGAAAACCACGACGCCGCACCCGTCTTGCTCTGCCAGCCCTCTAACACCGCCAACGACGAATCGCCAGGCAACCACAACGCACGACTCTTCCCGGCTACGTAACTGCTCCAATAGGGCAACAAAGCCCACCTCCTTCCAATCAAGCATAGCCAACAATGTTTAACAATAGTCAACGAAACATCAAATACACGACATCTCCTCCAAAATGAGAAACACCAAACCAATACCCTACAAATGCTACCAATTCCTCCCAATCTTTACCCACTATCTCAGGAGTCCATCCCGTCCATAACACTGACCAACCTGATGCTTTACTGAGTCCAAAAACAAAAGCAAGTGCGATAAAGAAAATATTGTTGCATAAATCATAAAAATCAACAACTTTTTTCCACTGGTCTAATTTTATATCAGACCTCAAATCCTTCTGCTTTTCCGCCACACCCACTCCTTTCTTAAAAATAGGGGCGACTTTAGAATAGGCGTCGCCCAGAAACCCGCGATCATTTGGAAAAAGACCCCGCAGAGTCAAATTGCGGATTGATAACGACATCACCCGCTCGGTTGATAAACCCATACTTGCCACCTTCAACCCATCCAAACCCCCACTTGCCACCGATTTTCACAGGCGCCAACCCTTCTGAAAAATCCCACGCCTCGTCAAACTTCCCGCCGACATTTGGGCAGTGTTCCGAGGTGTGAAAATTTAGATGAACTTGTCTGTACCGGAGGTTGGCATTTTTCACTTGGCAATCCTTTCCTTGTGATATGGACTGAGGTCCATTTCTGGATAGGCGTTTTGAATGAGGTGCAGGGCCTCCGAGGTGTAAAAGGCGTCGCCGGGTTTGGGCCAGCCAAAGAGGCTGCGAACTCGCGCTGTGGTTTTTGTCAAGAAGGGGCGCAGGCGTTGGCGTTCTCGAATGTCTCTCTTTTCCGTGAGCGTCCAAGTGCTGGTGTCTCTGCGTCCCACTGCGAAAAAGAGTACGGCGCGTTGTTTGCGCGGGTTGGCAAATGGCTGTGGCGAATGCGGGGTGTGCGAACTGTAAAAGAGTACGGTGCCCGCTTTTCCGGTTGCGGTAACCGGTTCAAATTTGTGCGGAAGATTGCGAATGTCGGCAAAGCGATATGAGTTGTGCTCGGTGCCGATTGGGTCGCGGATGAGGTCGCCCATTTTGCGATGCGCGCCGGGCAACACGCGCACGGGGGCGCAATCCGCGTCGTTGTCGGTCAGATAAACCCAGGCTTGGATATGACCGTAGCGTTGCCATTCTGGATGCGGAGGGAGCAAGGGTTTGGCCCAGTCGATGTGGAAGCCGGCCCAAGGCTCTTTGGGCGTTCCTCGGTCCAAACGCCCGCTGCGGACGTACACAAAGCCGTGGTGGTAGTGCATGTCCGGGGTGTCCAAGAGTTGCGCTAGCGCGTCTAAAAACGGTTCGTGTTCGATGATCCGATCAATGGCATCGACACCGGTCGGAATGTCGTGAAACCGCGCCCGAGGCCCGCCAAAGCTGCGCCGCCCCGTCGGTCGGGTCAAGGTCTCCTCGAGTTCTGGATCGGCGTCCAATTCCGCATTAAAGGCTTCAAAGCATTTGCCATAAGCATTTTGTTCTGCGACTTCAAGGGCTGGCAGAAGTCGGTCTTTTGAGAAAAGGTCAGGGGCCAAGAGGTAGCCATCTCGCCGATACGATTCGCACTGCTTGGGGGTGAGCATCGTCATCTCCTTATCGCAGAATATGCTCTCGGTTTGAGAAACTGGAATAGTCGCTCCTTATCGGGACCTGCCCCCCTAACCCCCGTTACTCGCTTCGCTTCGTTGTAGGCTACGCCTGTGCCTTTGAGGAAGGGGGGAACGCGAATGGGTTTTGCGAGGGATGGTGTGAGGGATTTTTAATCGCTTTATGCCCTCGGTCAATGCCATATCGGGACCTACCCCCCTAACCCCCCTTCCTGTGAGGAAGGGGGGAACTGTGAGCGGTTTTGCGAGGGTATTGATGAGGGATTTTTAATCGCTTTATGCCCTCGGTCAACGCCATATCGGGACCTACCCCCCTAACCCCCCTTCCTGCGAGGAAGGGGGGAACGGTGAGCGGTTTTGCGAGGGTATTGATGAGGGATTTTTAATCGCTTTATGCCCTCGGTCAATGCCATCCGAGCAACCAGAGATATAAGCCATCAAAGGAGCTTTACTCCCCTTTCCTCGTAGGAAAGGGGCCGGGGGATAGGTCCCCTCGGTCAATGCCATCAGAGCAACCTAAGCCATCAAATGACCAAACGCCTTATCGGTTTATCTGCGTCATCACTGTCTCCCTTCCGCCTTCCGGGTATTCGCGTCTATCATCGCCAACAGCGCGTTCATCTGGTTGCGGGTTTGGGGGATGTTTTCGCTGTTGAAAATTCGATCTTCCAGCGCGTCCGTCAAGCCCGCCTTGGCGCGTTCTGATTGCAGCAAGGCTTTCATGTCGCGCGCGGTTGAGGCGTATTCGGGGTCTTCGGATACGTCTCGCGTCTCGCTGGGATCGTTTTTCAAATCGAACAGTTGGTAGTGGTCGTAATTGTGGTTGTACCAGATCAACTTGAACTCCTCGGTGCGGACGCCGCAATTTGCCAACTCGCCATCTGAGTGGATGTCAAAATGCTGGTAGTAGAACGCGGTGCGCCAATCCGCTGGCGCGTTCCCGCTCAGCACGGGCAACAGGCTCCGCCCTTGGATATCCGCCGGCACGGATTGCCCCGCGTACTCCAACAATGTCGGCGCGTAGTCGAGGTTGATCGCCAGAGCATCCGCATGCGACCCGGCTACGATTTCACCGGGATACCGGATCAAAAACGGAACGCGCAGGCTCTCCTCGAACATCATCTTCTTATCCACCCAACCGTGTTCGCCCTGAAACATCCCATTGTCAGAGGTATAGACCACAACCGTATTGTCGGTCAACCCTCGCTCATCCAAATAATCCAAAAGCCGCCCGACATTATCATCCACGGATGCCACACAGCGCAGGTAGTCCTTGATGAAGTACTGGTAGTTCCGGCGTTTCTGCTCTGCTATCGACAACCCTGCGGGCATCTCGTCCCAATGCGTGATATTCCATTGTTCATGCACGGTTTCCAGCTTGACCTGCAATGCCTCGGGCGGAACCGGACTGTCTCCAAACGCGTGGTCAAAGGTCTCGGGTTCCGGGATCGTCTCGTCCTGAAACATCGCCTCGTGCTTTTCGTCCGGCTCCCAGTTGTAGTGGGGCGACTTGAAATGGCACAACAGCAGAAAGGGTTTGTCAAGCGCGCATCCCGCCAGCCAATCCAAGCACTTGTCAACCACCAAGTCCGTCGAATACCCGCGGCTCTCTTTCCACACCGGGCCATGCGCGCTGGGTTCGATGAACTTCGGGTCAAAATACGCGCCTTGCCCCCACATCACGCTGTAATGGTCAAACCCGGTCGGGATGCTGTGCAAGTGCCACTTGCCGACAATCGCGGTCTGGTAGCCCGCCGCCTGCAACAACTGGGGAAAGGTTTGCTGGGACCCGTCGAAGATATTCCCGCCAATCGACGTCTGCCCGTGCAGGTGGGCGTATTTCCCGGTCAAGATGGATGCGCGGCTTGGCGAACACAGGGAGTAGGTGACGTAACACTTGTCCAGGCGCGTGCCTCCGTGGGCGATGCGGTCCAGATTGGGGGTTTGGTTGATCCGACTGCCGTAGCAACGCAATGCCCCGGTGCCGTGGTCGTCGGTCATGATGTACAGGATGTTGGGCCGCCTAGCTGCCATGGCTGTCTCCTCGATGTTGCGCGGCAATCCGAATTTCTCGTTCTGTCAATGTTCGTCCCAAAGCCTTGTCCCAGTCCATGCACGCTTTCTCCGGCGTCGTCTGCACGCATCCGGGAAATTGTTGGCCGCAGATGTACATTTCAGGGGTACTCCAGCACTGCGTGCCTTCGGGGGCCCATCGCCTGTTTTTGATATGCCGAATCGTGGCTTTCATATAATGCACGATGTAGGCCCGGCGGAACCGATTAGATCGGTTGGGCGTGCTGCGGTGCAACAGGGCGTTGTTGAAGAACACCAGCGCGCCTTTTGGCACTTCCACCGGCTCGGCGCGCGCTTCCATCTCGTCCGACACGGTCACTCTTTTTTCCAGCAAATAGTCATCGCTCTCGACCTGGCTGTGATCCACCACGCCCAAGCGGTGGCTGCCGGGAATGACCCACAAACACCCGTTCTCTTCATCCGCATCATCCAATGCCAACCAAGTTCCAATAGTGGCGCGTTGGATGGCGTCGCCGATGCTGCTGCTGTACGTATTTCGGAAATACCACGAATCCTGATGCCACGCAATAGGCCGTCCCGTGCCCGGGGGTTTGAAGAAATACAGGTCGTTTGGGCAGAACAGGTCCGTCCCCACGAACTCTGCGACCACATCCAACCGCCGCGGATCGCGGATATGGGATCGCACCAACGCGCTGAACGTGTGCAACCGCCAGATGCTGTTCAAGGATGCAGGGCCAGAAGTCGCATCGGTTTTGACATCGCGCTTCAAAATCACCTGCTTCTGTTTTTCCGTCAACACCTCAGCGGTCTCGATGAGTTCGACGAGGTCTTCGACTCGGTCGCGCAACGCATCGATCTCATCGGTGCTGAACGCATTCGGACGAATAAAAAACCCGTCCTTTGCATACTGATCGCGCTCGCCCTCGGTCAAGCCATGCGTTCTGTTTTCAACCATGAATGCGCCTCCTTTTGGCGAATGTGCGAAGTTACAAAACGGACACGGAAAAATTAAATCGCCTGTTCAAAACCCATGCACCAAGTGCCCGTGTCCAAAAAAGAACAGGCTATCCACGATGCAGGCTAAAAATGTCGCTGTGGCATAGCCGATGAGCAAGCCGATGAAAAACGGTTGCCCTTTTTTGTACAGGCGTGCGCCGCCCACCTTTAGGATAATGGATTTGTACGCCCAAATCAAAAAGACCGAAAACACGGTCTTTTGCGCCATATACGTGCCTTGCAGCATCAGCGCGACCGGATGGAGCGGCAGGCGGACGAAGCGGTATTTCAAATAGGTGAGCACGGCTGTGATGAGCACGCCGGATCCCATGAACAGCATCCGCTCCACGTCTGGCGCCTCGGGGTTTCGCATCCAAGTGATGGCCATATCGTAGGATCGTTGCGGGCCTATCAACAAATTCCACGCGGCTCGCAGGTTGAACCCCCCCGAGGAATAGCCCATGGATATCGCGTGCAGCACCGCGAACGTCGCGCCCGCCACCACGGCCAGCACAATCGCGCCGAACAGGCGCCCGCGCTCGACGCGGAATGGGGTGGTCAATTTCAGCATTTGCGCGATGGGCGGCCCCAGAAATCCGCGGGTCTTCCCGAACATGGCCCACAGATAGCCTTGGCACGTCAAGGTGGAGGCGGCCACGGTTTGCCCGCCCATGAGGTGGAGGGGCGTCCACGTTATCGCATTGTAGGCAATATCGCCGTAGGGCAGGCCGAGTTCTGCTGCGAACCGCGCCATGCCAATGTAGGCCATCACCGTAAAAAACAAGTACAACGTAGCCACGCGGACTTCCATGCCCGCCGCGTGCAACCACGCCACCATGTACAGCAGGGCCGCCACCAGCGCGATCATCGCCGCGCGGTAGGACATCGCCTCGCGGGTGTCATCCACATCGGACGCGCCCTTGAAGCCCTTGCGGAACACGGCTTTCAAATGCGCCCGCGCCATCCACAGCCCGAACATGACATAGGCGCACAGGACCCCGAAATTCTGCGACCGCACGGCCTCGCCGCCGCCGTGCCCGGCCGCAATGCCCAGCCGGTCAAACGTCGCCACTTCGATCTCGGTGAACAAAAAGAACAGCCAGAAACTGAACAGGGTTTCCACGCGCGCGAAATAGGCAAAGCCCACCACGTAGATGCTGATTTGAACCCAGAAGGGCTTGGCCCCCTCGAGCCACAGAAACCACTCGCCCTCGGTGTGCGTGGTGGGCAGGCCCGGCATCACGGGAAAAAAGAACGAGACGATGTTCCAAACCACGGCGAAAAACCCGAACCAGAATGCGATTCGGAAAAGCCGTTGCCCGAGCAAGGCTGGCGTGCCCGCTTCGCGTTCGCCCAAATTCGCCACGCGCAGGCCCACTTCCATCAGGGGAAATTCCAAGCGTTCGTTTTCGACCCACTGTTTTCGCAAGAGCACCATCAGGCACAGGGCCACGCACGCTGCCGCGCCGACAAAGGTCATCCACCAAAACACGGGCACGGCCCACGCTTGCCAGGGGATGCCCTGCCCGGCAGGGAGTCCGTCGTAGAACCACGTCACCGCGCTGTCTTCGTTGTTCATCACCAGCCAGGAGACCATGTTGGGATGCAGCAATTCTGCCCAGCCATTTTCCGGGGTGGCAAAATAATAGGGCGCGGCAATGGCGCCGACCACGTAAGACGCCAATCCGTAGAACGGGAACAGCGATCCAATCAGCCCCATGCCCAGGGCGACGCACAATTCACCGCGATTCAGCACCCACTGCGGGTTTGCCCGCTCGAGCACCAGGTTGACCGCCACGAGCACCACGAACGGAAAAAACAGGCCCATCGGAAACAGGGCCTTGTTGTTCTTGGACGCGCTCAAGATGACCGTGGACCAGTTGATGTAGTAGTCAGACGCCACGATCAACAGCAATCCCGCGACCACGGCCCGCCACGATACCGCCTTGGGTTCAGGCGCCGCGTGGATCGCTTGTTGGGAAAGAGAAAGAGCCAAGTGAAATCTCCAAAAATGACCTCGGTCCCCTGTCTATTCGTCTCACCACCCGTGAACCCCGTGCCCTTGGTCCGGGAACCAGATCACATCGACGAGGAAGGCGATGCCGATGGCGAATGCGAATCCCACGATCAGGCCGTAGCAACACGGGCGCACCCGGCGGTAGAGCAGGATGCCGCCAAATTTCAGCACGAGCAACTTGGCCAACCAGACCAAAAAGATATTAAAGACGTAAATCCGCAACTGCCAGCTATACATCACCATCAGCCCTATCGGATGGATGGGCCACCAGGGTAGCCGCGCTTGGAGCACGGCAAATACCAACGCGCCCACCGCGCCGAGCGCGTACACGCCGATTTTTTCTGGATCTGGCACCGAGCGGTCCGCGTTCGCAACCTCGCCTGCGATGATGTTGTACCGCTCGCGTGCGGACCCCTCCAATGCCCACGAGTGAAAACTGGCACCGCCCCAGGTGTAGCAGAGCCAGATCGTATAGAGTCCGGCAATCAGCACGCCGAGCAACACGCCGCCCCAGATCAGGCCGTTCGTCTTGGACGACCGCGCCATCACCCGGTCGATGTTGGGCAGGGCCGTTGGTACGCGCCACCCGGCCAGCAACCGGTGATTGACCATGTGCGTGCTGACCAGCGTGGCGGTGGACATATTGCGCGTACCCACGAACATGTCGCCCAGGATCGGCGTTCCCCCGGCCCAAAAGGGGAACAAGTACGCAAAGCCAATGGCGGCCAGTAATTTCATCGACACAAACAGGCCGATCCAGAACGCCGCCATCCACAAGATGAGCGTCACCGCGCCATTTCCCGACTGGTACAGCCAGAACGCCATGTAGAGCAGGCCACCCGCCAAGGCGACTACCGTGTTGCGGGGCGAGAGGATCGCGGTTTCGGCTACCTCGTGTGCGACGGGTTTTTTCACTTGTTCCCAGACCCGCTCGATGTGCCCGCGCGCGGCCCACACGCCCCACGCGGCCAGCCCGGCCATGGCTCCGTTGGAGAACAAGCTCAGGATGCTACCCCCGTCTGCGGTCTGTCCTTCCAACCCGATGGTAAATCCGACGCGGTTCATGCCGTATTGCGCGACGAGGCCGGTGAAAAACACGGACCAGATGCTGAACAAGATGTTCAGGTCGCACAAAAACGTGAAGCCGGAGAGCGTGGGCAATATGCGATACGAAAACGCAAAGGGCGGCAGATAACGCGACAACTGCACGCCGCGCCTGCCTTGGGGGCCAAACATCGGATCGAAAATTGCGATGCGCGGAAAATCCGGGATGAAGTACGCCCCGATGTTCCACAGCAGGGGAAGCGCGGCCACCAAAAATCCCACCCAGAAGACCTTGGTTTGCACAAACGGCGGCCAGCCGGGTTTGCGGTCAAAGCCCTCGGTGAGTTCCAACGAGACTTCGGCCAGGGGATAGACCAACCGCTCGTGCTGCGCCCATTGTTTTTGAAACAACGCGGTCAATCCCAAGCCCACGGCCGTGATCGCCAGCGCGATGGACCCCGCCCAAAAAAGCGGGGCGAGCCACGCGCCCCATGGCACGCCAGACCACACCCCTTGGTAAAAGCCATTCACCACGCCCGGGCTGTTGAGCGGTAGCATCCAGGCGGGCAAGTCGTCAAAATACAATTCTTCCCAGCGGTTTTCGGGCGACGCAAAATACCGCGGCGCCGCCATCATGCCGGCCCATTGCGTTGCCCAGTTGAACCCGGCAAATAACCCGCCGATCCACACGAGGCAAAACAACACGCGCATTTCTGAAGACGAGAGGGACAAGCGCGGGCAGAACCGCTTCAAGACCGCATTGCCCAGCAACCAGAACACAAATGGCAGGAGCACGGTCATCGGCAAATTCGACATGGCCAGCAGGGCCGACCGCGTGCTCAGTTCGATGTACGTGGACATCACGCAGGTAAATACCAGCGTGCCCACTATCGCCAGCACCGCCGTTTTCCTGATCGGGTCTTCTGCACTCGGCAGGTCGGGAATGTATTGGGATTGCGCCATAAATGGGTCGTTGTAACTCCTGCATTGACTTTTAAGACATCGCAAGTTATGTTTCAGCGGCGATAGATTCTTTTTTCACGTCTTGGAACTCGACCATGAAACCCGACTCGCATGTTATCGATCAACTCGTCGAGCGCGTTGTCGCACTCGTCAATCCGCTCAAAATCATCCTCTTTGGCTCGGCGGCACGCGGCGAGATGGGCCCGGACAGCGATTTGGACGTGCTCATCGTCATGCCCGAAGGCGTCCACAGGCGAAAAACCGCGCAGTATCTCCACACAAAAATGTCGGGTATTCCCCTGCCTGTTGACATCTTGGTGACGACCCCCGAAAGTCTCGAAAAACACAGAGATAATATCGGGTTGATCTACTATGCCATTTTGGAAGAAGGGAGAGAAATTTATGCCCTCTGATGCCCCGGCCCCTGGCTCACCCGCCGATTGGATTCGGTATGCCAAAGGAGACTTGGCACTTGCCCAAGTCCCTTTACCGGAAGCCAGCTTTTACGAACTTCTCTGTTTTCACGCACAGCAGGCAGCGGAAAAGAGCATCAAAGCTGTGCTTATACATAGAGGGATTGCTTTTCCCAAAACGCATATTCTCGAACGGTTGGTCGATATGCTTCCCAAAGATGTTTTCAAAATCCGCGAACTCTCTCAGGTAGCAAACTTGTCTGTTTATACAACCGTTTTACGTTATCCCGGCGATGTATCCGAACCGGTTAATGAGGAAGAATATCTAAAAGCGGTGACACTCGCCCAAGCCGTTGTCCAATGGGCAGAATCCTTACTCCAGGCATCAGAGACACAATTACCTCTTTTCCGGCGAACGTCAGAATGACGACGCGTTATCTTCGCCTTCCTTCCTACATATCCTCACCTGCTCTGCCCGTTGCCTTGTTGCGCCCTTCGCCCTCTGCGCCCCCAATCCGCGTCATCCGCGCTTTTACCATCGGCTTCGCAAAGCCAAGCGCGGGGTGTCGCGTATGTTTTTACAGGCGGCGTGGACAGAGAAGTGGGCGAAAAACAGAATGTCGCCACATTTGGGTTGCAATTCCACAGGCTCGCCGATCTCGACCTGATTCAGGTCTTGTGCCAATCGCCACATGTATTTGTATTTTTCGGGATCGGATTCTGCCAATGCGCGTATAGGCTCGTGCGATCCCGGCCAGGCGACCGTGCCCCCGCCGTGTTTTTCGATATCGTTGAGATAAATGATCGAGTTGATCACAAACGGGCCGGGGAATGTCTCGTGCTGTTTGGATTTCACCGCGCCGTCAAAATGCGCCCCGCGCCATGCCCATTCGCCTTCTGATGGAAAGACATTTTGAATTAGGGTTCCGCTTGGGGGCTGAAAGAAATCCCGCGCTTTGCCGGTCAGTTGCGCCATGGCAACCATCATCGCAGGCGTGTAGCAGGCCAACAAATCCGGATGTCGATTGTCAAAAAATTGGAACAATTTCGACTGGGGCTTAAACCCGGCCTGAACCGTCGAAGCAAGTGCTTCGTCCGAGAAATGGTCCCATGTTCCCGGATCATCCGCATCCATCCCCATCACGGCCCACATGGCGGCTTCGCCCTTTCGCGCAATCGCTTCGGGAATCAGGCCGGAGGCGAGCAAGAAGCCATCGCGGTGGTATTGGGCAACGCGATCCGCTGTCAGGGGAAGTTTTTCAATGGTCATGGTGAGTCCTTTCAAGTGAGAGTGAGAGGCGTAAGAGGTGAGAGGCAAGAGGTAAGAGGCAAGAGGTAAGAGGTAAGAGGCAAGAGGTGAGAGGCGTAAGAGGTGAGACGTGAGGCAACCCCCCGCCACGGCCCAAGTAGTCAGTAGTCAGTGGTCAGTCCCCACCCAGCCGCCCAAAACCGAGACGTGAGACCGTAGGGGAGATGCTACCGCCCAAGTGGTCATACCCCATCGATCTTTTTAGCGCGGTCTCCCCACCCCCGCTACCCAAGTGTGTTCCCATCCCATCCCTGCTCCGCCGTATGCGTTATCCCCATCAACCGTAGGGATAGGCCCCCGTGCCTGTCCTCTATTTGGCAGGTCAGTAATCTAAGCGCGACCTACCAATCCCCGCGGTTGTATTTATCCCAAGTATTAAACAGGGTCTGCTCCAATGCTCGAAGCTCCTCGGCGGTACCGGGATGCGGGGTATGTGTATAGACGGCCCGATTGATGTCCGTCACTGCCGCGATCAGCTTGTCGCGTGGGTTGCCCTGCATGTCGTAATAGCCATTCTGGAGGTTCCTCTCCAACGAGTCCCCTGCTTGATCGTACATACAGGCGCAATACGTGACGCCCAGAACCTGTGGGTCTTTGTAATGTCGCATCAGGCTTGCGCGGTATATTTCGCCGCGCGCGTCGTGAGAGGTCACGCCAGCGTGACGCTTGCCTTTTTCCCCGGGATAGTGGAACCCGAAATAGTCATCGGACATGAGGATGGGCAAATCTGCGGCATCGGCCAACTCGTTGACTGAAATCTCGCGGTTAAAATGTTGAGGGGCGATCATGTCGATGTACGGGGCCGCTGCTTTCCACGATTCGCCGGTCAAAGCCCATTCTTTGATAAAAGAACCGAAAATGAGATGCGCCCTATCCCACCGCCGAATCGCGGTATGGGCAATTTTGTAGAGCGTGACGCACATGTGGGACAGGATGGCTTCAAAATCATTGAGTTGCCTCGGATTCAGCGTTTTGCGTATTGCCCGATAATTGCGCCGCTCGAAGGCTTTGTCGTAGGTCAGCACGGCTGTCTGTTTCAAATCGGCAATCCGCCCCAAAGAGGTGCCGTAGATCCGGTTGAATTGCCGAACATCGCCGTCATACCGTTGCGCGAGCAAGTCGATGATGGCATTGCGCCCGGGGCTGTCTGCGGGCAAGGACAGATGGTGATTTACCCAATGTTCCGATTGGTTAAACGCGCCGAAACCGTAGTAATACCCCATCACGAACGGGTCATCTGCAACGGCGGGACAAATCGCTTCGGCTTTGGATTCGATCACCTGTTCAAACGCCGGATCAAAAATATCGGGAAGTGTTTCCCCTTCGATAAATTCCCGGGGGTGCTTCAGCAAAATCACGCCGACCACAAAGGGGAAATTCTCCTCCCGAAAGATGGCTTCTGCCTCTGCGATATCGACAAACCCAGTCAAGTTGCGTTCCGGGCTCGTGGCGCCGCCCAGGGCGCAATTAAACCCCATTGCACGGGCAGTTGCGAGCGAGTCACGCACCCAGGCTTCTCGGTCGCCCTTGTAGATATTCTCGCAAGCCGCATCGCTTTCTGCGGACAAGAGATGGCTGAGTGCCACCGGAAAGAAGACATTGCCTTGCGGGGTGACAAACCAGTTTCGCCCATCAATTTTTTCCAGATGAAAAAACCCGGTCCTTTCACCTTGAATACCCGTCCAGCCACCGTAGTTATCCAACTCGGCATCGTTCATCCCAACACCTCCAAAAAAAATAGGCGCCGGACGGGCAAGATGCCGTCAGGCGCCCAGGGATTGAGAGCGAGGCGGGTCACTCTCCAAATTCAAATCCAACCGTCACCACATGCACCGCACTTAGGCGTCCAAAGTCGATGTAGGCGTAATCCACGCTGATCCCATAGCGGTCGCGCTTCAGGTGGAGGCCACCGCCAGCGGTGAGGCCCTCCTCGTCGTAATTGAAGCGGTAGCCACCGCGGAGATAGGCCAGGTTGCCAAATCCGTATTCGGCTGCCACATGCACTTTTTCGTCTCCGTCATTGGGGTGCGTAAATTCGGTTGCCAGCGTGAGCAGATGCGGATGATCCGCTGACTTTTCGATCAGATCGACCGCCGCGCCCAGTTTGAACACCATGGGCATCCGCACTTGCGAGGGCGGAATTTGAATCTGCTCGTCGTACTTGGTGAACTCGGTATCCGGGCCAAAATTCTGCCCGAGCATCGCAATGCGAAACGTCTTGATCCCGGTGTGGTAATAAGTGCCGATATCAATCGCCCAGTTCCCGGTCTTGGCATCGTCCAAGGTTTCCTGAAAATACTTCACCGTGCCGCCCACCTGTAAGCGGTCCGTAATGCGCCGGGCGTAGTTTAGCCCCACGGCCAGGTCGCCGCCAGAAAACGTGCCCAGGCCATCCAGCACGGGTTGGGTGCGGCCCAGGGTTTCGCCGTCGGGGCCGAACTGTTCCTGGTTCTCGGTTCGCACCATGTCCCCGTAATCGAGGGTGTTGATGCTG
Source organism: Candidatus Latescibacterota bacterium (assembly GCA_965204745.1). Classification (GTDB taxonomy): domain Bacteria; phylum Latescibacterota; class UBA2968; order UBA2968; family UBA2968; genus VXRD01. The sequence continues at coordinate 3,106,720 of OZ242010.1, read as the reverse complement.
AGACCAAAAACGCCCCACTGGTCAAAACTCTTGACCACCGCGCCGGAATAATAGGTGATATCGGCGATCCAGTTCATGCTGCTGCCCGAAATGCTCAGGGATGCCACGTCGGACATCGACGCCGGGTTGGTCAGCGCGGCGTTGGCATCGCCCCGCCCCAGCACGGTCGCAATCCCACCCAAACTCGCCATGCGCGCCGACGTGGGCAATTTGGCAAATTGCCAGCCCGACCGCCCCACGCGGCTATAGGGCAGTGGCGCGATGCCCTCTTCCACTTCTGCCTCGAAGCGGCGCTGGGCGAACCCATCGCTTGCAAACCCGACCACGAGCAACATGATCGGGATCATCGTCCATTTGCGTTTCATTTTACCCTCCACTTAGCGAATGATCATGAATTTCCCGACGTGAGACTTGCCTTCTTCTCCCGCCACCTGAGAGGTGACGTGATAGATGTACAGCCCGGCCGCCGGGCTTTCGGAAAAGTCCGTCTGCAAGTAATTGCCGGTGTCTTGGCTACCCCAGGTCGTCTCTCCAAAAGCGTCGTGTTCGATAATTTTCACCAGATCGCCCGCCAGCGTGTAAATGCGGATGGTGCATTTGGCCGGGATATTCACAAAGGCCAAGCGGTTGTTCTGAGATGCGTCCAGGAACCCGCTCCGTTGCCGGAACGGGTTGGGCACCACGCGGATCTGCGTCATATCGTCGGAAGGCGCTCTCGGAGCTTCTTGGGGGAAAAACGTATAGGCCGTCAAGCCACTTTCCAAGCCGTGGGTATCGAAAGAAGTCACGCCAAAGCGGAAGGGAATGCCGGGGTCCATCTCGGCTTGAAAAACGATCTCGCCACCTTGCCGATAAGCAGCGGCATCCGCAGCGGAAATTTCAGTCACCAATTCCCACGGGCCGGTGATGTGAATCTCCGACCGGTAAATCCGATAGCCGGCAAAGTCATTTTCTCCCGTACCCGGATCTGAGTAATTATCCGGCACGGCCTGCCAAGTCAGCGTAAAACCCTGCGTTTCAGTGCTGGCGTCGGCAAATGGTTCAGCCATCAACTTGGCGTATCCGTCTTCGACGAATGGCTGGGTGCCCACGAGCGGGGGCGGATACTGATCTGCGGGCAATGCGAAATCATTTTCGATCAGTTGCAAAGCCGAATCCCAGTTCTGCTTCAACGCAGCAATGCCCTCTGCCTGGTATCGTTGCGTGGCTTCCAACCCGCCGCGTTGCGACACATTGCGGTCCATCTCGCCAAAGCAATAGATGATGATCAGTTCAATTTCATCGCCGGGCGCAAACGTGTAGGGGCCAAGATAGGAATACAGCATCGGCGACCGCTCAAACAGGTTGCCATCCACGGACCCGTCCTTTGGGCGGCTCGGATCATTCCACAAATCGAGCCAACTCGCCCGCTCTTGATCGTGCGAAAATGCCTGCAAATCTTGCTCCCAACTCGCGCCGGCCCACAGGCGGCCAAACTCGCGCGATGGCACGCGATCGTCGCTCGCTCGACCCGCGAAGTTGCCCGTTCGCGTGGCAGATTCAGCCGCAGCGAGGATATTGTAATGGGGTTCGTCGGGTTCGCCATTGTAAGTCAGATCGACAATGCCCCAGGCCCGGGCTTCCGGTTCGTACAGCCTGCGATCCAGCGATCCCGCCTCGGTGATATTGCCGGGGTCACCCCCATCGCCCGTCACATCGCCCGGCGGTTCGAAAATGTCAAACCCAATGGGCGCGCTGTCTGTGGTCGGCCATTGCACGTCGTCGTAAAAAATGAAAATTTCCCGCTCTGGATCCCAGTCGAATTGCATGTCGTTCTTGAACTTGAAAGCGTTGTTCACGAGCTGACCGTTGTTGTACTGCACTTGAGCGGGAAAACACATGTAAAAATCTTCGAGTACCACGTCATCCACCTGCCTGATCTTGATCTTGTGGATGACGAAATCGTCGTACTTGGGCACGCTCCACACCATCGTCTTGGTGGTGATCTGCATCGCCCCCATCGCCTCGCCCGTGACGGGATCCCTTTTGAACGTCTGGAAAATCCCTTCGCCCCACTGCTCGGCCTCGCCGGTGCCGCCCGGCCCTGTAAAATTGTAATTGTAATTGTTGCTCATGGGCTGGACAGCGCCGCCAAAAGACACGATGCTCCGTTCTGTCAGGTTGATCTTAACCCGCCTGCCCTGATTGTCGACCCATATCCAGGGCGCGATCATATCCATGTGGTCGGGGGCTTGGTAATAGCCGGGATAAGAAACGACATTGGGAATCGCCGTCTCTGCGTAATTTGCCGCAGTGCTCGTACCCCACCACAACCTTCCGGCGGTGAACTCAATTGAGTTGTTGCCCACGAGTTGGCTTTCGGGCACTTGGGCAGTCACAACCTCTGGCAAGATCAGAACCAGCGCGATCACATAGCACCAGAGAGATGCGCGTTTTGCACTCATCATGAAACTCCTTTGGAATGAATGAAAGCCCTCCCCCGGCCCCGCTTCGTCGCGGGAGGTTGGGGGATAGGTCACGGAAAACGACTTCTCAATATTCAATCGACAGCGAGAAGAACAACTCTCGGGGCGTCAGATCCGGGCGGTAAATCGTCCACTGGTTTTCCTCCACCCATTCGGCAGAAGCGCCATCGGACGTCAGATAGGTGGCTTTCACCACGGGCATCTCGCCCTTTTCGATAAAGTTGAACAAATCCTGCCCCCCAAACAACTTGAGGATTTTGTTGTTGAGGACATTGTGGACGTCAAGGGCAAATTCGCCTCTCATCCCCCTCGCCAGTCCGAAACGCTTCGAGAGGCGCAGATTGGTGCGGTGATAAGGCTTCCACGACCGATTCAGCGGCTCGGTGCTCGTATCGCCGGGCGGATGATAGGTGTATCGCTGTGCTGAAGCGTAGGTGTAGTGTACATTCAAGAACCAGTTGCTCAGGGGTTTGAACGCGCCCATTGCAGGGCCGAACCCCGCCGGCGTGCTGAACAGCCCGTTGATCTTCAACGTATTGTGCGGGTTCCATATCTCCAAATTGTTCTCGCCCGCGCCGTGATATCTATCCAGGCCGAGTTTCTTGATCGAACCGTCGGGTTGCTCGATGGGAATGTAGAGGTTGGTCGGCCCATAAGCGCCGGTGCTGGAATACGACAGGTCGTACTTGACTTGGAGCTGTACGTTTTGCCAGCGTTTGGTGCTCAATTCCAATTCCAGGCCGCGAGCGTCGAGGCGCGCGCCTTGAACGTTCCAGGCTCCCCGGTTCGTGAACTGGTCTTGGGGTGTCTGTTTTTGCGGGTTGGCCGGATCCATGAACAAATTGACTTGAAGGCGTTCATTGTTGCCGGTTTCTTCCTCTCGCCCCTGGCGGAAACCGAGCTTTGTCAGATCCTTGGCATCTTTGTAATACATCGTCACATCCATGCCGAGCACACCGGCGATATCTTGGTCGAACCCCACCTCGTACTGGATCATCTTCTCAAACCCAATGGCCGGATTGCCGCCGACGCCCCACCAGTGGATATAGTTGTAATCCTCGTTGGGATTTGGATCGTAGTTGGGCGGCAGGGGAACGCTCGGATCAGAGGGCGCCCCGCGGTTCCAGATGGCCTTATTACCGGCGATTTTCACCCACGGCGGACGTTGGTTGAAATGCCCGTACATAAAGTGCAACACCGTGCTCGCCGTAATGGGATGCGCGATGCCCACGCGGGGCGACAGCGCGACCTGAAGCGGCGTCTTGACGGCATGCGGACCATCCGGGTCAAAGGATAGAATGCCCCCGGCTGTATTGCCATCGGTGATGCGCGACAGCGCGTAGGGATCCCAAAGCGTGTAATTGATATTCCGGTTGGCGTTGAACATGTCCAGGCGCAAGCCCAGGTTGACGATCATGCCTTCCGCCTCGATTTGATCCTGGACATAAGCGGTGAAATCCCAGGGCCGATAATGCCGGTTTGGCACCTTGTTAAACGGTTGTGAAGCCGATCCAAACTGCCCGCCGTACCAGGTGTCGATATACTGCGGCTCATAAGACAGGCCCGTCTTGACCAGATGGTGTTCATTGACTTGACTGGTCAGATCGAACCGGAATGTCGTGCGCCATGTATTGGCGAACATCTTGGCGTTATCTCGCGGCCATTGCCACCGCCGCCCGCCCGTGCTGACCGGGCTGCTGGGAAACCAAGTGGGTTCCAAAAATGCCGGGGTTCGATCAACTTGATCCTGGAATAAGACGGGATTCGTATCAGTCAAGTTCTCGTAATGCGCGTCGTAATCCATTCGGTAGTGCTGAATGCGGAAATCCATAAACGTGCGCGAACTAAACAGGTGCGTCAGCTTCAACATGGCCGCATTCGTCCGGATATACTGCGGCGGCGGCACGCGCGAGTTGTTGCCGGTAATTACGGTGTTGCCATTCGAATTCCATTTCTCTGTCTGGTAGGGAGATCGGATCCCTCCGGACGGAAGATTCCCCATCGAACCGCCCATGTCGTCGGTCGACATATAAGTCAACCTGGGCTGACCGCTGTTATCCGTGCCTTGGTGGTTGAACGACGCCGTGAGTTTGGTGTTCTGGGCCAGGTTGTAATTCAATTTGGTGAGCACACTCCATTCCGGGCTATATTTGAAAACGCTCGGCCACTTGGTAACGCCTCGCAAATACTTGCCGCTCAACAGCAGATCCATGTTGGAGGAGAGAGGCCCGAACGCAGCGCCTTCCCACTCCCACTGATCCAGATCTGCGTAATTGCCCATATTTGCCGGTGGCGTTGTGAACTCTTGGTACTTTTCCCAGTTGAACTGGGCGGTGGGTTCAATGCCTTGCTCCCGCCAGTATTCGTTCCACGAAGCCCCCATGTCGTTGTTGTCGAAGAACGCTTTGGTGATCACTTGGTTTTCGACATTTTCCGCGCTGTAAATATTCCGGCCCCAGTGGTACTTGCCGCGCGGGCGCATGCGCGTCTTGGCATTCCAGTGCCATTTGTCGCGCGCGGACCGGGTCACGATGTTGATGATCGCATCGTTGGCCTGGCCGTATTCCGCGTTGTACCCGCCGGACAAAACCTCCATCTCCTGAATCGCCGCCGTATTGGTCACGACAAAGCTGGACTGGGTATTGCTGTCGCGGATATCCACCCCATCTATAATATAGGCGGCGTTGATGCCGTATCCTCCGCGGATACTTCCCCGAACCCCCACTCCAGATTGGGTTTCCACGGCCTCCTCCACCGTGTTGGCCCAACTCAACTGCAATTCCGAGGTGGTCATGGTCTGCTTGCTCGCGGTCAGGTCGATCTCCACGGGCGGACGCACGGCCACTACCAAAATCTCATCTCCTTGAAGTGCCTCTTCGCGCAACTCAAAATTGAGCTTTGCGGTTTGATCGATTTTCACGCGCACATCGGTCTGCGTGACCGTTGCATATCCCACCATCGACGCCTGCACTTCCATGATGCCGGGCGGCACATTGAGGATAAAGTACGCGCCATCGACGTCGGTTGTCGCGCCCAAGCGGGTGCCGATCACGACGACATTTGCACCGGGCAACACCTCGCCGGTTTGGGCGTCTTTAATCACGCCTGCGACCTTTCCGGTGGTACCTGCAAACGCTTGCGATACCGCGAAAAGGGAAAGCATACAGAGCAAATACATTCGCTTCATGCGTCAACTCCTTGTGTGTGATTGCGACTTTGCGTGGGGACGAATCCCCCGCGGCGAACTGCATCTAACCAAAATCTCAGTATCCCAAAGATCTCCTTTCTCCAGTTAAGTCGTCCGTTCTCAAAACCCAGTCCAACGGGGTCCAATCGCGTTGCGGGGGGCCGGCTTTGGGCACATAGCGGTGATCGGGTACGGCCTTTAGCCACCCGTGAAGCCCGACGCGCACATGGTCGCCGCGGTTGGCGGAACTGGCATGCACCATCAAGTAGTGGCAAATCGCCACGTCGCCGGCGCGTGCGACGACCGGCATGGGATCGTTGAGCGGAATATCCGGCGCGCCCGTGCTGCCCGTTGTCCGCCACTTCTCGCCCAAATCGACGCCATTGCAATACGCCCATGAAAACACCTGCCGCGGGCTGCCCGGCCAAACGGTGAACGCCCCGTCGCACGCCTCTGTATCCGTCAGATAGGCCATGGCCAAGAGGTGAAAATGGGTCGGGTACATCGTGAGGCCATTCCCTTGGCGCGTGCCGTCAATATGCGCCCCGCCCGGTTCAAATTGCTTGGGCCCCGGTTGCGGAAATCGCAACATGTACCCCAACCCGCGCTCGCAGGTCACAGCGGCCCCGGCCAGTTCGCGCACCACGGCTTCCATGCGCGGCGAGATGCACGCGGTGCGATCAAACGCAATGCCCTCTTGTCCGACGTGCATACCCGCCTTATCCGAGGGCCACGTCTTCGCATCATCGGGCACGATCCCGGTTTTGTCTTTCAACTCCTTCAGCCCCGCATTGACGCGGTCCGGATCGATCAATCCCGGAACCACGACAAACCCGTTCTCCACAAACTGCGCCACTTGCGCCCGCGTGAGATGTTTTGTTTCTTCTGGCTTGAGAATGGCTTGCGACATAGCGTTATCCCGATTGAGAGGTGAATAGCCTCAGCCCGGATGTGGTTGCCCGGTTGAAACAGCAACTCGACGGGCATCGCTGATCAAGATACGATACTGTGTGAATCCATGCAAGTCAACAATCCATAGATCAGGCGATGGAAACACGCGACAGGAGAAAGGAGAAGACATGAGCGATCTGTCGATTCAAAAATACGTGGCGCGAACGCCCAAGTCACGCGCTTTGTACCAGCGGGCACGCGAGACATTTCCCAGTGGGGTCACGCACGATACGCGCCATCTGATTCCCTATCCGCTCTTTGTCGACCGCGCACAGGGCGCGCGCAAATGGGATGTGGATGGGCGCGAATACATCGACTATTTCGGCGGGCACGGCGCGTTGATTTTGGGTCACAACCACCCCCGAGTGACCGAAGCCGTGCGCGAGCAACTCGGCAAGGGCACGCATTACGGCGCGTCTCACGAACTCGAACTCGAATGGGCAGAGCAAATCATTCGGATGGTGCCTTGCGCGGACAAAGCGCGCTTTACCGCATCGGGCACAGAGGCCAGCCTGTTGGCTTTGCGCGTGGCCCGTGCGTACAAAGACAAACCCAAAATCCTGCGCTTTGCGACCAATTTCCACGGTTGGCACGATCAGGTCGCTTTTGCGGCCTCGTCCGGCTTTGACGGCACGCCGCCGAGGGGGATTACGGACGACAATATCGAAAATACCGTGCTGTGCGAACCCAACGACATCGAGCAAGTCGCGCGAGCACTCGACAGCCGAGACGACATTGCAGCGGTGATTTTAGAACCGACGGGCGCGAGTTTTGGGCGCGTGCCCACGCAGGGCGCGTTTTTGCGTCAGTTGCGCGCACTGACCCGCGACCGCGATGTGTTGCTCATTTTCGACGAAGTCATAACCGGGTTCCGAGTCGCGCCCGGGGGCGCTCAGGAATACTACAACGTGACGCCCGACCTAGCTCTGTTTGCCAAAATCGTAGCGGGCGGTTTTCCCGGCGGCGCGATTGCCGGGCGCGCCGATCTGCTCGACATCCTGACTTTTCGCGACGACGCTTTGTGGAATGAGAAACGCCGCGTGCCCCACCAGGGCACGTTTAATGCCAACCCCATTTCGGCATGCGCCGGGTTGACCACGCTCGAGATCGTCGCGGAAAATGGGATCGCGGAGCGCGCCAATCAAAACGGCGAACTCCTGCGAAACGCGCTCGATGACGCCATTCAAAAACGCGGCCTGAACTGGCTCGTGTATGGCGAATTTTCCGGCTTTCACCTCTTGCCCTTGGCCGAGGATCAGACTTATACACGCTCGGATATTTACGCTGGAAAAGTGCCGTCTGCGGTGCTCAAGGGCGGGACGTCGAGCGCGCAAATCCACGAACTGCGCTGTGGTCTGCTCGCCGAGGGCGTGGATATCATGCCCTGGCCCGGCGGCGTGATCTCCGCGGTTCACACGCCCGCCGATCTCGAACAAACCGCCCGCGCCTTTGACCGCGTCCTCGCCGCATGGAAAGCGTGAATCTATTTTTTTAGTCGCACATTGCGAAATGAGATGGGGCTGCGGTGGTTTTGAAGGCCGATGTACCCGGACGTCAAGCGGTCTTTTAAGTCGGGATGGTCGTCCACATTGCAGGCGACGACCTCGCAACCATTGATGATCACGCGCACCATCGGGCCTTGGCAGGACACTTCGACCGCGTTCCAGTGCCCGGCCGGTCGCGCCGGATCGCTCGTGGGCGCGACCGCGTCGTAGATCGCGCCATTTGATTTGTCGGTCAGCGGATCGTGTGGCACGTCGTAAAGTTGGATCTCCATCCCTTGGTACGCGGGTCGCCCCTCCTCGCTCGTCCGCACAAAAATCCCGCTGTTGCCCCCCGCGCTGATCCGATACGCCAAGCGCAACACAAAATCCGAGTACGTATCTTCCGGGCGAATCCATCCCCTGCCCTCGCCATTGCACACCAGCAACCCCGCTTGGACTTCCCACCCCTCTGCTGGCCCGATGATTTTCCAGCCGTTCAGGTCTTTGCCATTAAACAAAAGCGCGAACCCATCCGCTTCTTCTTCAGGGGACAGGCGCGCGGTATTCAACTGTGCCATTGCTTTTCCTCCTCTTGGGTCATTGGCTTTCGCACGGGATTCTTCACCGCCATCTCGCCACCTTGAATTTGAAATTCTTCGCCGGGCGCGGCGTCGGCACATTCGTCATTTTCAATTCATAGCCGGGCGGATCTAGGACGAGTTCGGCCTCGCGCATGATCGCCGCCAGCGTTAGCAAGGTCTGCATCTCGGCAAACCCGGCCCCCAAACACCGGTGGGTGCCCACGCCGAAAGGCACATAGGCGTTGGGCTGTCTGTGCTCGGCGCGCTCGGGCGAGTAGCGGTCGATGTCAAAGCGGTCTGGATCGGGAAAATACTCCGGCAAGCGATGCGTCACCGTCGTGGCTACAAACAGCATCCGGCCAGCGGGAATGTGGTAGCCAGCAAAATCGAATGAGTTTGATACGGTACGGAAAACAGTGGGCGCGGCCGGATACATCCGCAGCGATTCCAACACTACCCGGTGGGTGACATCGAGCTGGCGCAGACTTTCTGCGGTCGGATACTCCCCATGGGCGAACAGGGCGTCGGCCTCGGCCGTCATCCGCGCCATCAAATCCGGGTGCTTGAGGATGGCATAGAGCGTGAACGCGCAGGTGGTGCCGACGGTCTCAATCCCCACCAGATAGGGGGCTAGCACCACAGCCATCATGTCGGTCTCGGGCAGGAACTGTGGGTCCGAGCGGTGGAGGTCGATTATGTCGTTTATCAAGTCGGCGGCGTCGCAATACGGCCCTCCGGGCTCATGGGCCTTCAGCGTCTTTTGAGCCAGGCCTTTGAGCCGCTGGCGCGCTTTCTCAAATCTGCGCCTGAACAAAAACGCGGGAAGCTGCGTCAGCGTGGTCTTCAGCAACGTTTCGAGCAGGAAGACCAAATCTTCCAAATAGTCGCCCGCAGGTGTGCCGGACAAAATCGTGCCCATCTGATCCGCGATGATGTGTTGTAATGCATGGAGCGGCTGGATAGGTCGATTGAGCGGCCAGGTCTTGACTTGGCTCCGAGCGATGTCGCTGGCGATGTCGAGATGCTTCTGGAGCCGCGCCCGCGAGAAGGCAGAGGCGAAAGCCTGACGGTATCGCACGTGTTCCGGCCCATCCATGTTGAGGATCATCCGAGATGCGTTGAGACCATCGCTAACCCCTCGATAAGGCTCGTACGATCGGAAAAAGAACCGCCCCTTCCGATTGACGAACTGATTGGCTTCCGGGCCGGCGAGAACCAGTATCTTCTGATTGAGGAGCCGGATTTCAAACACCGGCCCCAGTTCTAGGTACTGCTGTGTCATAAAAGCGCGGATGTCCTTGGCGGCTTTTAGCGCGCTGCCGACTATGGGCAATCCCTTGACCATGGGGATCTGCTTGGGCGCGACCGCCGCGCCCGGAGCGGTCGCCTCCTGTGCGGATTCGCGCACCGCCTCGGGGATGGCTCGCCCGATTAGATCCAGCCGCGAAACGATATCGATGCGCTCGCTCGCCTCCTGCAACTCTTCTTTCGACAGGATTTTCTCGAACATGCCACAGGCGTCGGCCAAGCAGATGATCGCGATGTCGCGCGGTTCGGGGATGTCGTCGCTGAACAAAACGCGCATGATCCGCAACCGCACTTCCTGTTCGGCATCTATACTATAGTTCGGATACCGACGGGAGCGCGCCACGCTACGCGCCAAAGAGATGGCCCCTTCCTCCGCGGAGTCCAGAATGCCGGCTTTCAGCAGGCGGGCGAGCGTGTGGTTGCGAATTTGCTCGCCGGTTTGTGCGATGCGGCGCACCCAGTATTGTGCGTTGTGCGTTTCCGCGGTCTGCGCGATGTCGGCCAGCACTGGGTCCAGGAGATCGTCTTTGACCGGCGTGGAATCGACCAGAATCAACTTTTCGGGGTCCGTGTCGATCCGATTTTCGAGGGCCAAGTCCATGAGCACCGCCCCGGCGAGCGCGTGGTTCAGATGCGGCTCGGGAACAGGTGCAAGGTCACCGTAATCCTCGTTTAGAATCAGCAACAGTAACTCTTCGGCAAATCGCAGGGCCATTGCAAACCTCCCGTTGGTTTAGGCGTCGCCGCTCGGCCGTTGATAGTTCCACTCTTCTACGACGAACCGCCATTTCTCCTCTACTCGGTCAATAATCGATTGATCGAGTTGGAACTCGTTCTTGCGATAATCGGCGATGGTCTCGAGGTACGCGGCGATCTGCGTCTGGGCGTTTTCCCAGTCGGGCAGGTCGAGCTCGGCGTAGAGCCGCGCCAGTTCGCCGAGGGGGTCGCGCTCGAGATCCTCAAAGCGCACTTCCGCCAGGTGGCCGGCCGGAATCAGAGCGCGGTCCGCCAAGTACTTCTGCATCACGCACGCATAACTCTCGACGAGGAACTCCTCCACTTCCGACCAGTTGTAGTCGTCTAGCTGATACAGGGGAAGCAGGGAGTGGTGCAACTTCATGAGCGATGGGTACACGTCGTATGGATTGCGAACGATGTAGATGAACTTGGCGTCGGGGAAGAGGCGCAACAGGTGGTCAACCCGGCCGAGGTTGGCCACATTTTTTAGGAGGAGTTGCCGGCCGCCGGTGTGGATCGTCGTCTTCTGCAAGACGCGCAAGTACGCCCGCTCCCACCGGCGCAATTCGCTTGCCGTCAAACGCTCGCCATCGGGGTCCGCGCCCATCAGCGAGTACTTTTCAAACAACCGCCAACACTGTTTCGGAAAGGAAAGTTGGTGGATAACGGACATAATACTCGAGTTGGCGAGTGCCACGTCTTCTTCCTGCGGCGCGTCCAGACCGACTTTCATGTTGTCCATCGGACGGGTTTGCTCGCCCATGTCTTCCATGCCCTTTTCCATCAGGCGTTTCAACCGTCCCTGCCCGACCAGCGAAAAGGTCGCCGTCACAGCCTGATAAGTAGATACGCATCCGTACGCGTGATCCTGCGCGAGCAGATTCTGCAAGTGCGTCGTGCCGGAACGCGCATAACCCAAGATGAACAAGGGGGCGTGCTCGATTTTTGTGTTGGCGATTTGTCGGGCATACAATAGCCATTCCGCAAGGCGCAAGGGCGTGGCCATGGCGGTGGCGATCAAAATCCGCGCGAGTTTGCCCCAATACGGCTTGGGCACACCGCGATTCGCCAGAACGAGACGCGCCCACACGAGCGGCGGCGCGAACGTGAATGGGTGGAAGTCGTTTTGCATGGCATTCCTCACAGGTGATCAGTGGTCGCGCTGATACATAAATCTCATGTGGAGGTCGCATGGTGACCGCGCAGAACGCCGGGGGCGATTTCAGTCCTTTTCGATGAGCACGCTCAGATGCGACTCGGGAACAAACGCGAGGGCTGATCCGCAGAGCAACGCTTAGGCAAACCGCAGGGCCATTGCACTCCTCTGGTCGGTTTAGGAATCGCCGCTCGGTGGTCGATAGTTCCACTCTTCTACGGCGAACCGCCATTTCTCCCCTACCCGCTCGATGATCGATTGCTCGATCCGAAATTCGTTCTTGCGATAATCGGCGATGGTCTCGAGGTACGCGGCGATATGCGGCTCGGCGTTTTCCCAGTCGGGCAGGTCGAGCTCGGCGTAGAGCCGCGCTAGTTCGCCGAGGGGGTCGCGCTCGAGATCCTCGAAGCGCACTTCCGCAAGGTGGCCGGCCGGAATCAGAGTGCGGTCCGCCAAGTACTTCTGCATCAAGCGCGGATAGGTCTCGGTGACAAACGACTCTATTTCCGACCAGTCGTAGTCATCGAGTTGATACAAGTGCAGCAACTCGCGGTACAGATGCAGGAGCGACGGGTACAAGTTGTATGGATTGCGAATGATGTGAATGAACTTGGCGTCGGGAAAGAGGCGCAGCAGGTGATCGACCCGGCCGATGTTGACCACACTTTTTAATAGGAGTCGCTTGCCGCCGTTGTGGATCGTCGTCTTCTGCAAGACGCGCAGGTACGCCCGCTCCCACCGGCGCAGTTCCCTTGCCGTCAGACGCTCGCCCTCGGGGGCCGCGCCCATCAGCACGTACTTTTCATACAACCGCCAACGCTGTTGCGGAAAAGTGAGGTGGTGGATAGCGGACTGAATGCTGGAGCTAGCGAGTGCCGCATCTTCTTCTTGCGGCGAATCCAGATCGACTTTCACGTTGTCCATTGGCCGAGTTTGCGCGCCCATCTCCGTCAGACCCTTTTCCATCAGGCGTTTCAACCATCCCTGCCCGACCAGCGAAAAGGTCGATGTCATAATCTGATAGGTAGATACGTATCCGTACGTGGGGTCTTGCGCGAGCAGATTTTGCAAGTGCGTCGTGCCGGAGCGCCCGAACCCAACGACGAACAAGGGCGCGTGCTCGATTTTTGTGTTGGCGATTTGCCGGGCATACAATAGCCATTCCGCAAGGCGCAACGGCGTGGCCAGGGTGGTGGCGATCAGAATCCGCGCGAGTCTGCCCCAATACGGCTTGGGCACACCTCCGTTCGCCAGAATGAGACGCGCCCACACGAGCGGCGGCGCGAACGTGGATGGGTGGAAGTCGTCTTTCATGGGCATTCTTCGCTTGGAAGCGACAGAAGAACAGCGGAACAGCACCTTGCGTATATAGAGGGTTTGCAGAGATAAATCAAGCCCTAGCTCTCAGGTGAAAATTGCGTTGTGACCGGGCAGAACGCCGGTGAGCAGCTCTTTGGGAATCGCCGCTCGGCGGCCGATAGTTCCACTCTTCTACGGCGAACCGCCATTTCTCATCTACCCGCTCAATAATCGCTGGATCGATTCGGAACGCGTTCTTGCGATAACCGGCGATGGTCTCGAGGTACGCGGCGATATGCGTCTGGGCGTTTTCCCAGTCGGGCAGGTCGAGCTCGGCGTAGAGCCGCGCCAGTTCGCCGAGGGGGTCGCGCTCGAGATCCTCAAAGCGCACTTCCGCCAGGTGGCCGGCCGGAATCAGAGCGCGGTCCGCCAAGTACTTCTGCATCAAGCGCGGATAAATCTCGACGAGGAACTCCTCCACTTCCGGCCACTTGTAGTCGTCTAGCTGATACAGGGGAAGCATGGTGCGGTACAACTTCATGAGCGACGGATACACGTCGTATGGATTGCGAATGATGTGAATGAACTTCGCGTCGGGGAAGAGGCGCGACAGGTGATCGACCCGGCCAATATTGATGGTATTTCGCAACAAGAGTTGTCGCCCATCGGCATGGAGCGTCATTTTCCGCAAGACGCGCAGGTACGTCCGCTCCCACCGGCGCAGTTCGCTTGCCGTCAGACGCTCGCCATCGGGGTCCGCGCCCATCAGCACGTACTTTTCTAACAACCGTCGGCCCTGCTGCGGAAAGGAAAGTTGGTGGACAAAGGACATGTCGCTCAAATTGGCGAGTGCTACATCTTCCTCTTGCGGCGTGTCTAGAGTGACTTTCACGTTATCCATCCGACGGGTCTGCTCGCCCATGTCTTTTTCCATCCGGCGTTTCAACCACCCCCGCCCGACCAGCGAAAAGGTCGGCATGACCATCTGGAAGGTCGTCAGGTATCCGTACGTCGGGTCTTGCGCGAGCAGATTCTGCAAGTGCGTCGTGCCGGAACGCCCGAACCCCAAGATGAACAAAGGGTCTTGCTCGATCTTTGTGTTGGCGATTTGCCGGGAATACAGCAACCATTCCGCAAGGCGCAAGGGCGTGGCCATGGCGGTGGCGATCAAAATCCGCGCGAGTTTGCCCCAATACGGCTTGGGCACACCGCGATTCGCCAAAATGAGACGCGCCCACACGAGCGGCGGCGCGAATGTGGATGGGTGGAAGTCGTTTTGCATGGCATTCCTCACAGGTGGTCAGTGGTCGCTCCGAGACATAAATCTCATGTGGAGGCTGCATTGTGACCGCGCAGAACGCCGGGGGCGATTTCAGTCCGTTCGCAAAGTTTGTACAGGAGAATGCCGCTCGCGACCGCGATGTTGAGCGATTCGACCGGGGCCGCCATGGGAATGGTGACGGTGTGATCGGCAAGCCCGAGGTACGCGGGATCGATGCCAAACGCCTCGTTGCCGAGCACGAGGGCGACCGGGGGTTTTTCGCTTAGATCGTGGAAGGCCATACCGTCGACGTGCGCGGCGATGATGGCGATGTTGCGGCGGCGCAGGTCGCGCAACAAGTCGCAACCGTTTTGCAGGGGAAAGATGGGCATGCGAAAGATGGCGCCCATTGTCGCGCGCACGACTTTGGGGTTGTGGAGTTCGACCGAGCCGCGAGTGAGAAAGATGCCCGCGCAAGCAGCGGCTTCGGCTGTCCGCACGATCATGCCCAAGTTGCCGGGGTCCGAGATGCGGTCGAGGATGAGGAACGGGCCGTCGGTGTTGAGAACGGATTCGCGGTCCCATGTCTGCATGGCAACGCTACCGAGCACGCCTTGAGGAGTGTGCGTGTCCGACATGCCTTTGAAGGCGCGCCAGTTGGTTTGCTGAATGGGGATGCCTTGGGCAACCGCCGATTGGTAGAGGTTTGCGAGGCGTTGGTTGCGGGCGATGCTCTCGCGGCAAAAGACGAGTTGCTCGAGCGTGGCGCAATGCGCGAGGGCTTCTTCGCACAGGCGAAAGCCTTCGATGAGGTATTTTCGTGCGGCCTGCCGCCCTTTTCGGCGTTTGAGGCTCAGGATTCGTTTCGCGTTTTTGACGGCCATGGGGCTAGGGGGTGTCGTCTTTGCCGAGGGTGGCGCGCAAGTCTTGCAAGGCTTTCCAGATCGCTTTTTCGCGTTTGGACAAGCTCAAAAAGTAGATCGAGATGACGACCCAGATTGCGATGTAAGCCGCGGTCATGTATTCGAGGTGTTGCATCCGTGTCTCCTGAAAGTGATTTTATCGGGGCCCCTTCTCCGAATCCGGGAGGGGTGGTAGTTCGGCTTTGAGGGATTCGAGTTCGGCGCGTGCTTTTTCGAGCGAGACGCGCTTGAAGAGCAGGGCGAGAAAGAGCAGGGTAAAGGTGAAAAGCGAAAAAAAGAACGCCGTTTTCATGTCCGGGGGCAGGCCGATTTTTTCCCCGCGCACCACTTCGGGATGGTGCGTGCGCCACAACTTTGTGGCATAGTGAATAAAGGGCACGTTGAGAAAACCCACGATGCCGACCACAGCGCGAAAACGCGCGTTTTGCGCCGGGTCTTCAATCTGGGAACGCAGCATGAAGTACGCCGCAAAGATGAGCCAGAGCACGAGGGTCAAGGTGAGTTGTGCATCCCACACCCACCACGCGCCCCACACGGGCTTGGCCCAAATCGGCCCGGTGATCAAGACCAGCGTGGCAAAGAGCAACCCGACTTCCGCAGAACACGATGCCCAGATATCGCAGCGTTTGTCCCGCGTCCACAAATAGCGGATGCCAAACACAAAGCAGAGAAAGAAGCCGATGTACATGGCGTAGGCCGAGGAGACGTGGTAGTAAAAAATTTTCTGTGCCAAGCCCATTTCTTTTTCGATTCCGGCATGGAGAAAGACCAAATAGGGCGCGATAGCCAAGCCGATGAGCGCGAGCAGGCCAAAGACAAAAGGCAAGATGTAGGGCCGCCGATGCATGGTCAGTCCTCCAACACGTATTCGAACAAGAGCAGACACGCCGCGACAAAGAGCGCGACAAACGCGCCGCCGAGCGCGAGCCAGTCCGAAATTTCCGATAGGGGATGGCCCGCGAGAACAGCGCGAAATGATTCCATCGCGGCGAGCAATGCCGGTACGAGCAGGGGCAAGGTGAGCAGGGGCAACAGGGCTTCTTGCAATCGGGTGTTGAGCGACATCGCCGCGAACAGGGTGCCCACAGCGGCAAAGCCCAGGGTGCCAAACAAAATGGGCAACGCCAACCCCGGCAGTGCAGGCGCGATCTCCACGTTGAGAAAAACCACGAGAACGGGCAGGATGAGCGCGTCCAAGATGAGCATGGTGATCGCGTTCCCCAACATTTTGCCCAAAAATATCGCGCCCGGATCCGCAGGGGTGAGGCGCAACCCCATCAGGCAGTCGTTCTGTTTTTCTATGGCAAAGGATCGGCTCAGGCCCAACAGGCCGGCAAAGACCGTGGCGATCCAAAAGATGCCGGGCGCGGCCCTGTTCAGTATAGGCGATGCGGGTTCAAATGCAAAGTTGAAAATGAGCACGACCAAAAAGGCAAAGAAAACCATCGCGCTGAGCCGCTCTCGCGTGCGCCATTCGATTTTCAGGTCCTTTTGCAGGATGGCGAGGGATTGGAAGAAAAATAGGGTCATAAAAAACAAGTGGTTAGGTTCTGTTGACATTTAGGAGCAAAGCAACTGGCTTGAGCGGTTTATCGAGAAAATCAAGCCCTATCGCAGAATATGCTCTCGGTTTGAGAAACTGAAATAGTCGCTCCTTATCGGGACCTACCCCCCTGGCCCCCCTTCCTTTGAGGAAGGGGGGGAACTGTGAGCGGTTTTGCGAGGGGATTGATGAGGGATTTTTAATCGCTTTATGCCTTCGGTCAACGCCATCAGAGCAACTAGAGCTCTAAGCCATCAAAGGAGCTTTACTCCCCTTTCCTCGTAGGCACAGGCGTAGCCTACAATGAGCGAAGCGAATAACGGGGCCGGGGGATAGGTCCCCTCTCGCAACGCCATCAAAGGAAGCGCATTAAATGAGCAAGCAACACATTTGCTAATCTGTGCGTAACGCAAAAAAAAATGAAATGTCAACACAACCTAATAGAAAATCAATTTAGTATAAAATCAAATTGGTATAATACCAAACCGCACACAAAGCCTCTCGTTGGCACCATGACAAAAGCCGATCCAGAAATGGGTCGGCTCTTTTTTTTTCAAGCGGATAATGTACCGCCTGACATGACTGCCACCGAGTTTGCGTTGACACCACAGGCATTCCCCTATTTTTTTGGGGAAATCAAATGGCAAGTGGCTTTTTTCAGGAGCGATGAACATGCTTCGCGTTGAACATCTCAGGGCCGAGCCGGGGCAGCGCGTGGATGGCTATTTGAAAGTGGCCGAGATGCAGGACGGATCGCCTGCGCGCGTGCCGGTCTCCCTGATCAATGGGGTTCGGGAAGGCCCGACCTTTTACTTGCAGGCCATCAGCGACGGGGACGAGTTAAATGGCGTGGCCGTGATTCGGCAGGTGTTGAAGCGGCTGGATCCAACCGCGATGAGCGGGCAGATCATCGCGGTGCTGATCGCCAATTTCCACGCCTTTCACGCGCATCGGGCATTCAGCCCCATCGACAAAAAAAAGATGAATCGGTGTTTCCCCGGGCGCACAGACGGCACCTCGAGCGAGCGCATCGCCCATCGGTTGTTCCACAATGCCGTGCGGCAGGCCGATTACTGCATCGACTTGCACCAAGGCGGGCAACGCCCCATGATCGACGAAGTGCGCGTGCGCGTGGACCGGCGCAAACGCATTCATCGCGCCTGCATGGAAATGGCACAGGTATTTGGCATCGGGTACATCCTCGACCAGCGCGGCCCCGAAGGGCAACTGGCGCGCGCGGCCCCGGATGAAGGCATCCCGACCATCGATCCGGAACTCGGCGGTTGCCCAGGCTGGGACAGGGCGAGCATTCAAAAGGGCATTCGGGGCGTGGAGAACGCGCTGAAGTACTACGGCGTCATCCCGGGCGAACCGCACATTCCCAAAAGACAAGTGGTGGTGGATGGATTTTTAACCCTGCTGTCCAATCGGGGCGGCTTCATAGAATTTCACGCACAACGCTACGACCACTTGCAAAAAGGCGACCCCATCGCAGACATCACGGATCCATTCGGCAATGTGCTCGAAACCCTGCGCGCCCCAGAGGAATCGATCTTCTGGTCGGAAAACGCCCGCCCCATGGTGGCGACCGGCGAAATGGTGGCAACGCTGGGGAAGAATATTCGGTATGTATGAAAGGACGCGCTATGGACAAAAAGCGGTTGAGCGAGCGCGACATTTGCACCAAGGTCATCACGCCGGCCTTGTGCCGTGCCGGGTGG
This sequence comes from Candidatus Latescibacterota bacterium, assembly GCA_965204745.1. Classification (GTDB taxonomy): domain Bacteria; phylum Latescibacterota; class UBA2968; order UBA2968; family UBA2968; genus VXRD01. Next base: position 3,088,103 of record OZ242010.1, on the reverse strand, counting down.
GACCTCATGTCGCAAATCCGCGAGGAGTACCCATTCGCCAAGGGGCAGATCAACGTGCGCGGCAAGTTGGTCTGTCGAGGCGAGAGCAAACGGGCCGACTACATCCTGCATTACAAAAACAAACCCAACCTCCACATCGCGCTCATCGAAGCCAAGAAGAACACCCTCGCCATCGGTGACGGCATGCAACAAGCCCTCAACTACGCCGCTGCCCTGGACATTCCCTTTGTGTTTTCCTCCAATGGCGATGGCTTTGTGTTTCATGACCGAACCGGCCTCGGCTCAAAACGAGAAACGATCCTCAGTCTCGACGCGTTCCCATCGCCCGATGCGCTCTGGACGCGCTATCGAACTTGGAAGGGCTGGACGCCCGAAGCCGAGAAAATCGTCCTCCAAGACTACTTCCACGATCCCAGGGGCAAAGAGCCGCGCTATTACCAAGTCAAGGCCATCAACGCTGTCACCGAAGCCATTGCCCGCGGACATGACCGCATTCTGCTCGTGATGGCAACGGGCACCGGCAAAACCTACACCGCCTTTCAAATCATCTATCGGCTGTGGAAGGCGGGCATCAAAAAGCGCGTCTTGTTTTTGGCTGACCGCAATGTGCTGATCGATCAGACCCAAAGCAACGATTTCCGACCCTTCGGCCCGGCAATGACCAAACTCTCGACCCGTTCAGGCACCATTGAACGCGGGGAGGGCAGCACAAAAAATAGCCGCGTCGATACGGCTTATGAGATCTATCTCGGCCTCTATCAAGCGATCACCGGCCCGGAGGAGCGCCAGAAAGTTTTCCGCGAGTTATCGCCCACCTTTTTTGATTTGATCGTGGTTGACGAGTGCCATCGGGGCAGTGTTGCCGAGGATTCGGCTTGGCGGGAAATTCTGGAGTATTTCTCTGCCGCCACGCAGATCGGCCTAACCGCCACACCCAAGGAAACCAAGTACGACTCCAACATCCATTACTTTGGGGATCCGATCTATTCCTACTCCTTGAAACAAGGCATCCAAGATGGCTTTCTCGCGCCCTACAAAGTCATCAAAGTTCATATTGACCGGGATGTGGAAGGCTATCGCCCGGAAAGAGACCAACGCGACCGATACGGCAATGAGATCGAAGACCGCATCTACAACGCCAGGGACTTTGACCACACCCTGGTGTTGGACGAACGCACCGAGTTGGTCGCCCGCAAGGTGACGCAATTTCTGAAGGAAAGCGGCGACCGGTTCCAGAAAACGATCATCTTTTGCGTCGACCAAGAACACGCCGGCCGCATGAGACAAGCCCTCGTCAATGAGAACGCCGATTTGGTAGATCAGAACCACCACTATGTCATGCGTATCACCGGCAACGACCCCGAAGGTCAGGCCCAACTCGACAACTTTATGGACCCGGAATCCACATATCCCGTATTGGTCACGACCTCGCGCCTGCTTTCCACCGGCGTCGATGTCCAAACCTGCCGCTTGATTGTGCTCGACCGCATCGTCGGTTCCATGACCGAGTTCAAACAGATCGTCGGGCGGGGCACGCGCGTACACGAGGACACGCACAAATTTTACTTTACTTTGATGGATTTCCGGGGCGCGACGAGCCATTTCGCGGAACCGGATTTCGATGGCGAACCCGTGCAGATTTACGAGCCGGGCGATGGCGATCCCATGATTCCGCCCGACGATGAGCCGTATCCAGAGGACGGCACGGATCCCATATTCCCCGATCAACGACCACATCTCAGCGGCGCGCAAAAAGTGTACGTGGATGGGGTCGGGGTAGAAATCATTGCCGAGCGCGTGGAATACCTCGACAAGTATGGCAGATTGACCGCCGAGTCCTTGCGCGACTTTACCAAAAAGGAACTCAAAAAGCACTTCGCCAGCCTCGACGACTTTCTCGGGCGATGGAACGCGGCAGAGCGCAAGCGAGCGATTGTTGAAGAATTGAGAGATAGAGGACTGGCACTCGACATGCTCGCCGAGGGCGAGGATCTCGATCCCTTTGACCTCATTTGCCATCTCGCCTTTGACGCCACGCCCCTGACCCGCCGCGAGCGCGCCGCGAATGTCCGAAAGCGAGATGCGTTCACCAAGTACGGGAAGCAGGCCCGTGCCGTGCTCAACGCCCTCTTGGACAAGTACGCCGACGAGGGCGTGATCGATTTCGATACCAAGGTGCTACAAATTCCGCCGTTCACCGAACTCGGCACCCCCGTGCAGTTGATCAATGCCTTTGGCGGCAGGGACGAATTTCTTGAAGCCGCCCGCGATTTGCAATCCGCACTTTACCTGGAGGTCGCTTAACATGTCCGTCAACACGTTGGTCAAATCCATCCAAGACATCATGCGCCGAGATACCGGCGTCGATGGCGACGCGCAGCGCATCGGTCAACTGTGCTGGATGTTCTTTCTCAAAATCATCGACGATCAGGACAAAGAATTAGAACTGACCGAGGAAAACTACACATCCCCAATCCCAAAGCGGTTTCAGTGGCGCACATGGGCGGGCGATGCCGAGGGCATCACCGGCGAAAAACTGATCGCCTTTATCGACGACGATTTGTTCCCGGCACTGAAAAATCTCCACGCGACCGGCCCATCCGACGACCGCCGCCGCGTGGTGCGAAGTGTGTTTGAGGACGCCTACAACTACATGAAGTCCGGGCAGTTGATGCGCCAAGTGGTGAACAAGATCAACGAGATCGACTTCAACGACCTGGCCGAAATCCAGCATTTTGGCGACATCTACGAACAGATCTTGAACGACCTGCAATCCGCGGGCAATGCCGGTGAATACTACACCCCACGCGCCGTCACCGCCTTCATGGTCGACCGCATCGATCCCAAGCCGGGGGAAATCCTGTTTGACCCGGCCTGCGGCACGGGCGGCTTTCTGACGTGTTCATTGCGCCACATGCGCGCCCGGTACGTCAAACGGCCCGAAGACGTGGAAAGGATACAGACCTCGCTCCGCGCCGTGGACAAGAAACAACTGCCGCACATGCTTTGCGTTACCAACATGCTGTTGCACAAAATTAAAAACCCGAGCTTTGTCACCCACGACAACACCTTGGCGCGGCCCTATATCAGTTGGGAAAAGCGGGATCGGGTAGATATCGTGCTCACCAATCCGCCCTTTGGGGGCAAGGAAGAAGATGGGATCGAGAGCAATTTTCCACAGCATTTCCGCACAAAGGAAACCGCGGACTTGTTCCTCGCCCTCATCATCCGCGTCTTGAAGCCGGGCGGTCGCGCCGCAGTGGTTCTGCCCGATGGCTCGCTGTTTGGCGAAGGCGTCAAAACCCGGCTCAAGGAACACCTGATGGCGGAATGCAATCTCCACACCATTGTCCGCTTGCCCAATTCCGTGTTCCAGCCCTATGCCTCTATCGGCACCAACTTGCTGTTCTTTGAAAAGGGCGCGCCAACCGAGCGGATATGGTTTTACGAACATCTGGTGCCCAAAGGCCAGAAATCCTATTCCAAGACCAAGCCGATCCGAATAGAACACCTACGAGACTGCATGGATTGGTGGGGCGGGCCAGAACGCACGGGCCGCAGGAAAACAGAACGCGCTTGGCAAGTCACCGCGGAAGAAGTCAAGGCGCGTGGCTACAACCTCGACATCAAGAACCCACACACAGCCGAAGACGCCCCCGGCGATCCCGAGGAACTTCTGACCTATCTGACCGCGACCGAATCGGAAACCGCGACCTTGCGCGATCAGTTAAAGACAGTTTTGGGCACTGCTGCGATGAACACCGATCAACTGCTCGCCCACTTTACACAAGTCGCAGACGCGCCTGACGCCATCCCACGCCTGCGCCACTTCATCCTCGACCTCGCAGTGCGCGGCAAACTCGTGCTACAAGACCCAAATGACGAACCGGCGGCGGAACTGTTGAAGCGGATTAAAAAAGAAAAAGCGCGGTTGGTGAAGAGAGGAGAGATTCGGAAGGGCAAAGTACTTCCCGCTATCGAGATTGATGAGCGTCCTTTTGGCATTCCTGCGAAGTGGCGTTGGGTAAAGTTTGGAAACATCGCGGACTTCTCGGCGGGTCGTACTCCAACTCGAAATGAGTTGTCTTTTTGGAACACAGGCGATTACCCATGGATCAGTATCTCAGACATGGGCGATGGCGAGACACTCATGACGACAAAAGAGACGGTCAGCGAGAAAGCAGCCAAACAAATTTTTCGTTCCGCCCCCAAACAAGTCGGCACGATGATTATGAGTTTCAAGTTGACTATCGGAAAAATAGCGCGGCTTGGCATTCCCGCTTACCACAACGAAGCAATCATCTCTATACGTCCGTATGTTTCGGAGCTCGATCCTTATCTCTTTAAGATATTGCCCTTTTTTGCGCGACAAGGTGACACGAAGGGAGCAATAAAGGGCGCAACCCTAAATCGAGAATCAATTTCAAATATCTCGATCCCCTGCCCGCCCCTCGCCGAACAACACCGCATCGTCGCCAAAGTGGATGAACTGATGGCATTGTGTGATCGGCTGGAGGCGAGTCTCGTTGCCGGAAACGATACCAAGCAACGCCTGCTCGACGCCCTGTTGCATGCGGCACTGGAGCCGGATGTGAACCGCCTTGAACCAATCAAATAAGGAGAATACGATGGCTGAAAACCATCCTTGTGTAATCTGTGGCAATGAGCAAGCGAAGACAATAGGTAAACCAGTTGAAGACTACGGGCGCCTCGTCCGCATTCGCCAGGACTGTCCACATTGCGGGCGATTTTGGCTTGAACCGGTCGATTCTGAACCTTTGCCAGAAATCGAAGTCAAGCTGGCCGCCTGGATTCGCGAGCGGAACATGCTCAATGAGATTCCAGAAATAGATGGCGATCAGATCAAACGCATTGCTACAATGCCGATTCCAAGCCCTTTGGAACGGGCAGACCGCATTTTGATCTACTCTGTGCGCCATCATAAATCGCTCAATGAAGTTATCATCAACCCCCTCAGTCTAGATCTTCAAGCGATTTCCTATTCAAAAAATCTGGGTGATTTAGACTACTTGGCCAGGTTACTTGTCGATCAGGGTTGCTTAGATGCAAACCTTATAGGCCATAGCTATAGAATCACGTCTCAGGGCCATAAGAGGTACGAAGAATTGCACGCACGCGAAGCGGCTTCTACTCAGGCGTTTGTCGCCATGTGGTTTGACGATTCAATGCAAGACGCCTACGAAAAGGGATTTGAAGCGGGGATTCTAAAGGCGGGATACGATCCTGTGCGGATTGATGAGGTAGAGCATGCTGGAAAGATCGACGATCGGATCATTGCCGAGATTCGGCGTTCAAAATTCTTGGTCGCCGATTTTACCGGACATCGTGGAGGCGTGTATTTTGAGGCGGGATTTGCGTTCGGGCTCAACATACAGGTTATTTGGACCTGTCGTAAGGACGACATCGAGAACCTTCATTTCGACATTCGCCAATACAACTGCATTGACTGGACCGAACCAACTGAACTCGCTAAACGATTGAAAAACAGAATCGAGGCCCTTATGGGCATGGGGCCTCGGAATTTATTTAGTCAGGAGTAAATGCTCGCATTTTCGATCAAAGGTCAAAAAGCACGCGCCATTTTGTAACCGTGGGCATGTCCGTGTTCTTCAGGTAAAATTGGAAGTCCGAAAAAGAAAGGTCGTGAGGGTTTGCCCGCTTACGGCCTTTTTTGTTGCGTCAAGGCAGTTGTTCCGCGCTGTGCATTTGTATATATTGAAAGCCAATTTTCAGCCATCAGCCATTAAAAAAATAAGGCTATCCCATGCACAACCTCATTGACTTCAAAGGATTCAACGCGGCCAGCATTGATCTGTTGCGACCGTTCACGCTTCTAATCGGGCCAAATGGATCGGGAAAGACCAACGTCATTGAAGCAATCGAGTTGCTCTCCTTTGTCGCACGCGGACAACCCCTCTACGAGATTGCCGACGTGGGGCGCGCCGCGACGGGCATCCAAATTCGCGGTGGACTTCAAGGTTGTGGGCGAATGGGCGAGGAACCCTTCGCGTTAAATTTTACGGCTCGCATAAGGCTCCACAGAGCGTTCAAGCCCGTTAACTACGTCCTACACATTTGCACCGAACCGCATCCTCAAATACTTCGTGAGCGGTTGGAATTCGGTGACCGCATAATCTACGAAACATTGCCCAAGAACCCTTGGGAAGCATCGCGTGACTTGGTGGTGAAATACGACAACTTTGCCCGCGGCGGCAGGAAACCCCAAATAGCGGCTTCGTCAGAGCGTTCCGTTCTGTCGCAGTATCGAGAAATCGCGCAGAAGAATCAGAACTTCAAAGAGTGCATGCGGTTGGTGCAGATCGTCATGAACCACTTGCAGGCTTCGTTTGTCTTTGATCCCAATCCGAAATTGATGCACAGCTACGAGCGCATCGGCAACAGCGTTCTCTCGCGGGATGGGGCGAATCTGTCGGCAGTGCTTTACGCGCTTTCCGTTGGCGATGAAGCCGAGCGAAAATCGTTGGCTAGGCTACTGTCTCAAATCCGTCAACTTCCGGACGAACCGTACGAAAAATTCATCTTTACAGTCACCGATCTCGACGATGTGATTTTCGGGTTGCGCGAAAGAACGGGTTATACTGTGGATGCCCGATCATTGTCGGATGGCACTTTGCGAACCCTCGCTATTTTGACGGCTTTGGAGACGGCCCAAGAAGGTTCGCGTGTGATTGTGGAAGAGTTTGACAATGGCCTGCATCCAAGTCGAGTCGGCGTTTTGACCTCCGCAATCGAGAAAGCCATCAAACGCCGCAACCTGCGCGTGCTCGTCACAACGCATAATCCTGCGACCATGAACAATTTGACTGCCGAACAGATAGAGGGGGTCGTTCTCTGCACTTGGAGCAAGGAAAAGGAAGCCGCTGATTTGGTGGAGTTGATGCAGGTGCCGAGGTCCGATGAACTTCTCGAGCGCGGGCAGTTGGGAGATCTCGTGTCGCGCCGCGTCCTTGAACAATATGTCGCGCCAGAGTTCGAGGAACAGAGACAAAAAAAGATGCTGGCGTGGATTGAGGCCATGCCATGAAAGCACAGCCGGTTTACGTGATCGATACGAGCTACTTGCTGGAACTGTACGCTGTTCCGGGTCACTCCACCCAAGAAGCAGTTGATGAGATAAGAAGCCGCTTCAAAGACGCAGTCAAACAGGGCGCACGGCTGTACGTTACTGTGCCGTCCATCTACGAACTAGCCAACCACATCGCTGGTGTCTCTAATGGCAATGCACGGCGGTCATTGGCCAAGAAATTGCGAAATGACATCCTGTCTAGCCTCGACAAAGCAGTACCGTGGACGATTATCCCCTCCCAAGAACTCAGTGCCCTCAAAAAACTGATAGTGCGTTTTGTCGATAACCATGTTATCGAAGGCATTGGTTTAAGCGACAGCACCTTGATTGACGAAGCCGACAGACTCAAAAAACGCACCACCACCTATCGGGAATCGGCATGGCGAGTGCATATTTGGACCAAGGACGAAAAGCTAAAAGCCAGAGAACCAGACAAGGAACCGCATGCTTATTTGGGCTAAACGGTCATCTCTGCGAGAAGATATGAAACCGCTCTAATAGGTCGCACCCGGCGGGGTTAGCGGTGGGTTGGGCACGCCCATGGCGGAGCGGCGATGGGTTGGGAACGCACCCGGCAGGGTTAGTGGTGGAGCGGGGGAAGCGTATCACCCATGCGACAAGCCTTCTCTGTCCATCCACAGGCGCATGACGGTGGGGGCTTGGCGGAGGAGGTGCAGGTAGATGTTGCCCGTCCTGCGTTGTTGGGCCATGTGTTTTTTGCCAAAGGGTTTGAGATTGAATTTGCCGGCGTTTTGAACGACGGCCTTTTTTTTGTTATCGACCTCGATGGTGAGAACGTGTTCCCGCACCTGATGTTCTTCTGCCGCGTCGAGGTCGAGCGCGCGGAGTGACCAGAGGGATTTTTCGCCCGCGGCGCAGCGTTTGGTATAAGACCCCGCGCAATGGTGCATGATGCGCCCTTCGGCGTAGAGTTGTTGCGATGTGATGAGTTCGTGAACCGTCCACTGGATATTGCGTCTTATTTCGGGATCCAATGAGACGTGTTCAAATTCTCGAAAGCCGGAGGATTGCCACGTCTCAAACTCGACATCCTCCATGCCCGTGAGTTCCTGATGCCACAGGTCAACTTGCCGGATGAGCTTGTTGATGCTGCGGCCTTTCATGCAAAAATTGGGATGCAGCGGCGGCGCCTCGACCTCTGTGCCATCCGGTTGCGGCACGCGCTGAGGGGTGAATTTTTGATTGCGAATATAGTCGATGATGGGGTTGAGGTAGCTGTGGTCGAGAAAGGGCTGATTGGCGAGGAATTGCACGACCGTTGCCCAAAAATCTTCGTTATCGAGTGTCTCGCCCAAAGGCCCGTGCGCGAGTTCCCGCGCCGATGACGGGTTGCCGCCATAAGTTTCGTACTGAACCTTGCGAAGAGCTTGAACGATAGTGTGATGCGCGCCGCGCTGTTGCAAGAGCAGATGGGCCATGCGTTTTGTAATCCGCATGGGCACGTCGGCTGTGCGGATGTTTTGACCCAGGCCAATGTGTTTGAACCACGCTTGTTGTTGCCGCGCCTGTGGGGTATTGCCCTGAAGGAACGCGGTGTCAAAAAACTCGGGCACGTCGTATTTTGCCAAGAGGTGCCGCGCGAGGTGTCTGAATTGGCGCGCGGGTTTGTTGCTGCGCCGCCGATATGTCCAACGATAAGGCCGCCAGTCCTCCACGGGCCGAATCCAATCGGCGTGGTTGCGCGCGAGTTGCTCGAGGGCCGCGATGTACGTGTTGACAACCGTGTGCCCAAAGCGTTTGCAAGCGCGTGCGGGCCGCATCAAGTCGCCGTATTTCTCAACGTGAAGCACGAGGCGACCGAGTGCCTGCTGTGCATCTGGATCCCCGTCGAGGTTGTTGTACATCGCGCGAATGCGAAAGAGCAAATCCGAAACCGTTTCGTTTTTGAGCTCGCCCTTGAAGATGCGCGCGATAAATTCGGCGCGGTGGGCATTGTGTCGCGGGCCGATGTCGGGATCGGGTCGCTCGGCTTTCACGAGGGCGAGTTCCGTCCCGCGCTGATCCGGGGTCTTGTCCAGCCCGGTGTCCAGCCCATGGCGATAGCACCACAATTTGTACGCCACCACCGAATCCACGCCGAGTGCTTTGAAATGCGATTCGATCTCATTGGAAAGAACGGTTGCCATTGCGCGATCCTTGATATTGCGAAGGCCATCATGGATTCCGGCTTACTTCCGCAGAGGGCAATCCGTGATGCAGTTCATATTGCCGTATCTGCTGTTCACAATATCGACATTCTATTGACTTGGAATTGCCGACATATTGCCAATGCAACCCTCATGAAAGAACTCAGGGCAATCGTGGTCAATTGCGGTTGCGAATTGCCAGTTCTCTGTACGCCTGAAGAATTATTTGGAGATTGACTGCTATGAGACAGATGACAAAAGAACAAACCACAGACGAGGTTATCCGAGAAACGCGACGGATCAAGGTTGCTCTGGCGAAGGCCATGGATTTTGACATTGATCGCATCCTGAAAGATGCCAAACAAAAACAAAATAAAAGTGCCAGAACAATTTTGGCTCCTCCAGTACGGCGAGATATCTGACGCGGTGCGCCTCCATAGACTGCCCAAAACACAAGCCCGGGTTCGCAGTGAACTCGGGCATTTTTAGGGTTAATAGCGCGGTTGCGACGTGCATGAACTGTTGCCATCAGGCTGTCAAAATCCCCGCAGTATCGTGCTTTCCCTGCGGGGCAGGCCCTCTTTGGGCGCGCGTTTTAGGACGACGTATTCCAAGCCGTGGTCGCGGCAAAAGGCGCGTTTTTCCGGCTTGTCGCCATCTTCATTCACCGCGTAAATATCGGGTTTGACTATCGCAATTTCCGGCGCCGCATCCATCCAACCGTGCCCAGAGGAAATGAGGCCCTGTCGCACAAAGCGGATGGACTGCACCACATAACAACGTTCTCGCGCGCTGAACATGGGATGGCCCTCGCCTTTGAGCAAGCGGACATTGGCATCGTGCCCCACAACCACGTACAGATCGCCCAACTCGGACACTTCCTCAAAAAATCGGATGTGCCCAGAGTGAAACCAATCAAAACAACCCGTGACGATGACCTTTTTGTTTTTGGACTTGGGCATCCCTGTTTCAGCAACGGGAAATCCCATTGTCTCGCTCGCGGTCAAAACGCGGTACGCGATGTCGTGCGAATCGCAAAAGCGGCGTTTTTGCGGGGTGTGATCGCGTTCATGCACCACCCACATATCGGCATGGACCTCGCGGGGCAACCCGTCCTCGTCTGCCCATTCCGCAACGCGCATTCCGCGATGCACATAGCGACTCGCCTCGACCATATACAGGCGTTCTGCTTCGGGAAACTTGGGACCTTTTCCGGTGCGCGCTTTGATGAGGTCATCGCCCCATACGAGCGCGTGAACGCATCCGCATTTGGAGGCTTCTTCCAAAAAACGCACATCGCACGCACGCATGTCGTCGAAACGCCCCGAGATAATGACGGTTTTCATGTGCTATCCTTAAAAATAAGAGACCGTGCAAAAATATTAGCTATGCCGCGGATATTTTTTTGTGCCGCGTCTGCAACTTCGGCAACATCGCTCTGGATTACGTCAATCATTCGGTCACTAAACCGCTGAAAAAACGAACTAGGTATATGCGGATTGTTCAAAGTCGAACCGCGTTGGTTGAGATAAATGGCTCGCAATTTGAGTATCTCGAGCATTTTCAATGGCGTGTAGCCAGTTGCATTATCCATCTCCTCAACATACTTGGCCTGCCGCCATTGTCGCTTGTGCAATGCCCGTGCATCACTCAGGCTGTATTCGCGCTTCTCTCCGCAAATAATATGCAGATCTTCAATGGTGAGTTTGGTTGCAATACGTTCTCCTATCGCAAGATCAGGTGCCATATAACGCTCGATTTTTCCGATCCACGCTTCCATATCATCAGGCCCAAGTGTGAGCAATTTTTGTAGCTTTCTGCCAGATGGGTTGTAAAATCCGAACACCCATATTCGAGCGCGCCATTTCGATATATGAGAGGGACCCACATCTCTCGCTGTTGAAACCGAATGACTCGTCGTCGATTTGAGTTCTATCGGTGCGGAATAGACTTTTCCACGCAACTCAAAATCAAAAAAAGCATCGACATCAGAACGGCCTTTTCCTTTTCTAAGCCCTATGATCTGACACATTTCTCTTTCCCGCCGATCATCTTGGACAGCCATTTAGACCTCCAATGCTTCTGATACGGATTTTGCAATGGCATAACCTACGGGTGGACAGACGGAATTGCCAATTTGCCCGAGTATTTGGTAAGTCGCGCCATGAAAGACCCAATCGTTTGGAAACCCCTGGAGAAGGGCGCAATCTTGGACAGAAAGCCTGAAATGGCCGTTCTCTGGCGGAAATCTAATTGCCTCTTCTCTGGACTTCTGCACGCCGTTAGGCCAAATCTGGAGTTCTTCCCACACCTTTTGACTTGCTTTGCTATTGAGGATACTCGTCGATTTTCTAGGGCCGGTGAAGCCAGATCGCAGGGTAGGCGCGAAGCAATCAAACCCGATGTTTTCTAATCCCAATGCAGCCCTCGCCCCCATCGTATGGTTGCCAGAATGGAACAAGTTGTCCATAGACAGATGGGTCGGTTCCGGAATATTGTAGAAATTGGCTACTTTGGGTGATCTAAAACCTACAAAAATAACTCGTTTCCTAATTTGCGGCACGCCGAAGTCAGATGCGACGACTTTGAACGTTATGATGTGGTAATGCGGTGTCAGCGGTGCAAGAATGACCTCATTGACGTATTGCCTGAATTTTGGCCCGAGCAGGCCGGGAACATTTTCAGCGACAAATACCTCGGGCAGAAGCGTCAGCAAAGCGTGAATAAACGCTGGCCACATATCCCGATCATCCTTATTCCCATTCTGTTTTCCAGCAATGGAAAAAGGCTGGCACGGAGGGCCACCGTGAACGAGATCAACGCGCCCTCGATATGCTGACCAATCAGCTTTTGTTACATCGCCGTTTGAGCCGCAGAGAACCTGCCATTGCGGACGGTTTTGACGCAGTGTCGTGCCGCAAATTTCCATGATGTCAAAACTGGCAATATGTTCAAACCCAGCGCGTTCAAAACCGAGGTCAAGACCGCCACCACCAGAAAAAAGAGAAAGTGCTCTCAAGCCGTGAGGCTTTTGTCGTGGCATCAGTTTCTTTGGCTTGAGGCTAGGCTCATTGATCCCGTTTAGATCGTATTGCAATTCACCGTTGATTGCGGCTTTTTTTCTTTGTCTGGATCGCGCAGAGATTTTTCGGTACCAATCTCGTCTGTCCTGTGATATATCATAAGGCATTGCTTTTCCCTACATTTCTTGGACTTGTCCTATTGAGGGTTATGTCCCATAGCGGACAGTGACGCGGAGTGCGCCGGGCACGGGTTCATCGGAAACGACGTAGATATAGCCGCCGCCGCAACCCGAATACATCGCGCCGATGTATCGGGATTGGTAGTATTCCAAAATGCCCATGAGATCGATTTCGATAGTGGGGTGTCGCATCGTGTGTGGCAACAGGATTTCCCAACACCGCATGCACTCGTTCAAAGACGCGCCCAAGCCCTGGGCGTCTTGGGCGAGGATCGCGCGGTAACAATTTTTGCCGGACTGCCCCAAGTTTTCAATCCACTTTGGATTGAGATTTTTTTTGCCCAATGGCGCGTACCCATCTGGCCGCGGCGCGATGGGCACCAGGTGGATCACCTCTTCGAGCCAGTGCGCGATCTCGGGGTCATTGTTGGATTCGATATGCACCGGGAAATAGCCGCCCTCATAGTCACAATCGTAGTCGAGCCTGCTCACCCCCGGATAGAGCAACCCGATCATGTCCTGCGACCCGGACGGTTCGACCTTGCCCTGATTTTCGGCTGTGTACAGTTCTTTGACGAGATCAGATGGTTTGCCTTGAGGAACGTCGTCTCCCCAAAGCCGCATGGCGATCTCTCGGGTGCTGGTCGCCATGCCACAGCGATTCATAAACCGACAAGTGGGTTCGAGCGAGACCACCACCATAGATCCGGGCGGCGATGGGTTGTGCCGCGAGACAAAGGGCTGATCGATCCACCCGCCGGCAAAGGCCATGCGAAAGGGCATCTCGCCGATCACGCTCGTTAGGTTCGTGTGCATAAATGACTCCAAAAAATAAAAACCAAAAAGCCACTGGACTCCGGCGTTGGCTACGCCTGTGCTACCGGGTTGACGATGAGCGGGCACGGGGGCACCGCCCCTACGAATGGGGTTGGGAGGACTGACCACTGACGACTGACACCTAAGGTTGTGTTGACATTTTATTTTTTGACGTTACGCACAGAGTAGCAACTGTGTTGCTTACTCATTTAATGCGTTTGGTCCTTTGATGGCTTAGGTTGCTCTGATGGCGTTGACCGAGGGGACCTATCCCCCGGCCCCTTTCCTACGAGGAAAGGGGAGTAAAGTCCCTTTGATGGCTTCTCGCTCTGGTTGCTCAGATGGCGTTGTGCGAGGGCATAAAGCGATTAAATATCCCTCATCAATCCCCTCGCAAAACCGCTCACAGTTCCCCCCTTCCTCACAGGAAGGGGGGTTAGGGGGGTAGGTCCCAATAAGGAGCGACTGTTTCAGTTTCTCAAACCAAGAGCATATTCTGCGATAGGGCTTGATTTTCTTGATAAACCGCTCAAGCCAGTTGCTTTGCTCGTAAATGTCAACAGAACCTAACAACTGACCACTGACCACTGACTACTGACCACTGACGACTTGAGAGGGATAGCGCAGTGGCCTTCTCGCCTCTTACCTCTTGCCTCTCGCCTCTTGCCTCTCGCCTCTTGCCTCTCGCCTCTTGCCTCTCGCCTCTTGCCTCTCGCCTCTTGCCTCTCGCCTCTTGCCTCTCGCCTCTTGCCTCTCGCCTCTTGCCTCTCGCCTCTTGCCTCTCGCCTCTTGCCTCTCCCGCCTTTCACCTCTCGCCTCTTGCCTCTCCCCTCTCGCGCCTAACTCACCGTGCGCTTGCCCGCTTTGCGGTCCGCGTACTGTTGGGCGATCCAGGTATATGTTTTGCCCATGCCGTCGCGCAGGGGCGTGTCTGGCTCCCAGTTGAGGGCTTTCTCGATCATCGCGTTGTCGCTGTTGCGCCCGGCAACGCCCTGCGGCGCGGTCAGGTCATACGTGCGGTTGAGTTTCACATCGGCGATGTCTTCGATCACGCTGACCAGGTCATTGATGGAAACGAGTTCGCTGGAGCCGAGGTTGATGGGCGTTGCGATCAGATCGTCGCTGTGCATGATCATATCCACGCCCTTGATGCAATCGTCAATGTACATAAAGCTGCGGGTTTGGTTGCCGTCGCCCCAAATGTCGATCTCGAGTTTGCCGCTGTCTTTGGCTTCAATCGCTTTGCGGCAAAGCGCGGCCGGTGCTTTTTCCCGTCCGCCATCCCATGTGCCATAAGGCCCATACACATTGTGGAATCGCGCTATTGCGGTTTTCATGCCGCGTTCTTCACAGTACTCTTGGCAAAACATCTCCGAGATCAATTTTTCCCACCCGTACCCGCGCTCGGCCATCGCGGGATAGGCGTCCGATTCCTTGAGCGCGCGCACATGCGGGTCCTTCTGCAACTCGGTATTGTACGCGCATGCAGATGACGCAAAAAAATACCGATCAACGCCCGCCCAATAAGCCGCTTCGATCAGGTGGGTATTGATGAGGACACTGCGTAAACATTCGACCCGAAACCGCTCGATAAAGCCCATGCCGCCCATATCGGCTGCGAGATTATAGACTTCGACCGCGCCTTCAACCGCGCGTTTGCAATTCGCTTCGTCGCTCAAATCCAAAGACAGATTTTCCACGCCAGGCACGCGCTGGTACCATTCGGGCAGGGGTTTCTTATCCACGGCACGCAGGCGCGTAAATCCCCGCTCGAAAAAGTATCGCGTCAAGGCGCCGGCGATAAACCCCCCTGCGCCGCAAATCACGATCAGATCGTCCTTCTTGCGCGTCGTCGCGGCGGTTTGTCGTTTTTCCATGCGAATCCTCCATTTTAGCCAACAAGTCTGCGGTCTAAAGAAACCAATGCGCGCAACACCAAATCGGCCTCTACGCGGTGGGGCAATGCGATGAATGGCGATATCAACTCGGCATCGCCGCCGGTCAAAACGAGCCTTGCACGGCCATCGGGGGCTAATTCCCGGAACAACCGCTCAACCGCGCCAGCGGCGCCATAAACCACGCCCGCACGGATGCAAGACGCCGTATCCGTCCCAACAGCGGAATCCGGCGGTTCGAGTGCCACGCGGGGAAGCAAACTCGTTTCACCGCGCAAAGCGCGCAATCCCATGCCCAACCCGGGCGCGATGGTTCCCCCGCAAAAAACGCCCGCCGCGCTCACCAAATCCACGGTCATCGCAGAGCCAAACGCCGCGACGACCACGGCCCCTCGCGCGATCCGAAACGCCTCACTCGCCTCCAGCAACCGATCTATGCCCACATAATCCGGACGCGGCACAGCGATCTCAATCCCCAAATCCATCTCCGCATCCACCGCGATGGGCGCGAGTGCCCACACCTCTTGCACCGCACGCTGAATCACCCCTGCTGCGCCGCGCACCACAGACGCGATCAAACACCGGTCAGGCGTTCCCACCGGGGCAAAACGCGACATGAGCAGGGCGCCTATCTCCATCCGCTTCGCAGCCAAAGACGCCCGCACAACTGGGCGACCATTATCGTATAACGCGGCCTTCAACCGCGAATTGCCCACGTCAAAAACCAACACCTTTCGTCCCGAATTTAAGGGCGGGCACGGCACCTGCTCTTGAATGCCCAAGTCGAGGGGCACCGCCCCTACATTTTCACTTTGCATGGCTCGCGCCTTTTGGGGTTGGGTTGTGCGGACTGACAACTGGCTACTGACCACTGACCACTGACAACTGACCACGTCATCCTTGCGTGCGCCAACGAATCTCCGCAAAATAAGCACACAGCAAAATATACAACGTCCCCTCAAATGTCAATCTGCGCTCTCCGCGATCTTTCCCCACTTGCCCATGACCGAAACCATCCACCGCCTGTTCCGCGCCAACTTGCCCGACCAGCAGGGGATTGAGAAAATCGAACCCGTCTCCGAATCGTGCGCCCATGCGGTTTGGAAAGTCACCACTGTCAGATCCGTATTCGCGGTTAAACACCATCTGTTTGCCCCACTCACGTGCGGAAAGCCCTATGACCTGCTCGCGGTGGAACAACGGGTCACAGACCACCTGCTCGCCCATGGCGTCTCGGTGCCGCGCATCATCGCAACCGAACCCGCTGAGGGCTTGGTCGTCTGCGAATGGTGCGGGGATCAAACCCTCGACGATATATGTCAAACCGCGGATCCCAACCCATTCGCCCGCAGCGTCATCCACACCCTTCGCGCCCTTGAAAACGCCTTTCACCATCACCCGCCCAACTTCGCCTCACGCATCGCGCCCGGCTGTGATGCCGATGCGTTGCGCGAACACTGGCAGCACCTCACCCAATCCCTCGGCGAAACACTGCCCACACTCGCAACGCCCACCGCGCCCGACCTCTTGCCGACATGGACAGCACTCGTCGAAGAACTCGCCCGCGCCGCGCCCGCGCTCGGCCCCACCGATTACAACGCCCGCAACATCGCGTGTTCAAATATGGGGACGGCGACCGTTCTCGAACTCGCCAAAATCGGCTACGACTGGCCCGAACGCCGGCTGGTACAATACACGACCGCCCTCGGCGCGCACCATCCCAAGGGCCGCGTCGTCAGCCTGCTCACACCCGCACTTGCGCGACACTACGCGAACTCGGCATCCAAATTGTACGATACCCCCGCCGAAATCATCCACGCACGCTTGGACGCCCATCACCTCATCTATCACCTCTCCGCCGCACGCCTTTGCCTTTCGGCACGATCATCGCCTTGGCAAAATATCAACGCCCGAATCGCGCAACACCTGCATCAAATCGCCCACCCCCTATCCGCGCATCCGTTGACGTGCAAATTGCGGGCGTATTTCAAAAACAAATAGGCGACCCAAATCTCAATGGATCGCCTCTAAAACCCGTGCGTGCCCTTCCTCTCCGCCCCGCCGTATCTGAATCGCGGATTATGCGGATTAAGGGATTACGCGGATTAAAACCAAAAGTCAGGGAACTAACAACTGACCGCTGACCGCTGACCGCTGACTACTTCTTGTATCTT
This sequence comes from Candidatus Latescibacterota bacterium, assembly GCA_965204745.1. Lineage (GTDB taxonomy): Bacteria > Latescibacterota > UBA2968 > UBA2968 > UBA2968 > VXRD01. The sequence continues at coordinate 3,070,761 of OZ242010.1, read as the reverse complement.
CGGGCGGCCACAGGGGCACCGCCCCTACGGTCTCCCGTCTTACGTCTTACGTCTCACCTCTCCCGTCTCACCTCTCACTTTTAACCACCCGGTCAAAAATCGCCCGCGTTTGGGTCATTTCTTTTTTTAGGGCATCGCCAAACGCCTCGGCTGTCTCATACCCCATGGCGCGTGCCAATGCGGTCAGGGCGCGGTCTTCGGCGGGCAGGCGGGTGCGCGCTTGTTCGTCTTGGCGTCTGATCACTTTTTCGACTGTACGCAAAAACACAAACGCCTGCTGGAGATCGCGTGCGTCTTCGGCCTCCAAAAACCCGGCGCCGACCAATCGCCAAAGCGCGTCGAGCGTATTAGCACTGCGGAGCTCGGGGTGATCTTTGGCGTGTTGCAACTGCAAAATTTGGGCGATGAACTCGATATCCACGATCCCGCCCGGGTCTGTTTTAATGCTCAAGGACTTCCCGGTTTTCGGGCCATCTTTGCGTTCCATTTTCTTGCGAATATCCAGCATGGTGGCGACCTCGGCATCTGAAAATCCGGTGCCCACGACAAACGGCTCGAACAAATTCATCAGCTTTTCGCCCCAAGCCGGATCGCCGGCAACGACCCGACTGCGGGAAAGCGCGAGCCGCTCCCAGGTGGATGCGCGCGTGTCCAAATACTTGCCATACGCCTCCAAAGACAGGGCCAAAAGCGCGCCCGATCCCTCGGGGCGCAACCGCGCATCCACCGGATAGAGCTTGCCCTGCGGGGTGTTTTGCCCGAGCATCGCGATCATCTGCTGCGACAAGTCGATAAAGAATTGCAAATTCCCCTGCGGACGTGCGCCATCTGTCTCGCCATCTTCGCCATAGACAAACACGATATCCAAATCCGAGCCAAAGCTCAATTCGCCCCCGCCCATCTTGCCGAGGCCCAATACCACAAAACCGACCTCTTCGCCCTGCGGATTGCGCGGCACGCCTCGCTTTGCCACCAAGCGCGCGTACACCACCTCATAGACCACTTGCACCACGGCATCGGCCAACATCGTCAGGGCTTCAAACGTCTCAAACGTATCCGTCAAATCCACCAAATTGCGCGTGCCAAAGCGCAACAACTCGCGGTTTTTGACCGCGTTCAACGCGCCGACCAATTCGGGTGTGTCGCCATACCGCTCGATTTGCACGCGGAGTTGTTCGCGCAAAGCAGCGGCGCCGGGGCTCAGGTGCAAAATTTCTGCCTCGGGATCGAAATACAAAACCTCTGGCCGAACCAGCCAATCGAGCAAGCCGGGGTTGCGCGTGATCACCTGCACCAAAAATTGGCTACCGACGCACAGAGACAGCACCAACTTGCGAAACCCGTCATGGACGGTCAAAATTCGGAAAAACATATCGCCCGCGCCATAAGCAGACACCAGACTTTCCAAGTTTTTCAACCCCTGATCCGGATCGGGCGAATCCTGAAGCGCGCGCATCAATGCGGGGGCCAATTCCGTAAAACTCTGCCGCGCTTGGGTGCCCATAAGCCGCGGCACATGCCCATAAGCCAAATAGATGAGGTTGCGATGCGCCTCTGTCGGGCGGTCAAAGCCGATCTCTTTTAAGAGCCCGATGGCCTCTGCATCGCCGACCTCCATATTGACCAGCGCGCCGATAGACCGGCCCTCGCTTTCTTGCGCCTCGGTAAAGACACCGGCATACACCTCTTGAACATCCTTCGAATGATCGTCCAGTGTTTTGCGATACGCCCGTGCCGACGCCACATCCATCGTGCGCGCCATAACGCGCTGTTCCTCCTCTGTTTCCGGCAGGGAATAATCGCTGCGGTTGTGCATCATCTGCAAGCGGTGTTCCAAACGCCTGAAAAAGACATAGGCATTTCTCAACTTATCGGCTTCTTCGTCCGACAGCGCCGACACCCCTTGCAACTGCCGAATGGCCTCGAGCGTATTGTCTGAACGCGCATTTTCGTGTACGCGCCCCACGAGCAATTGCAGGCACTGCACGATAAATTCGATATCCCGAATGCCGCCCGAGCGCAATTTCAGATGCGTTTCGCGTTGCCCTTTGCGCCCGATGCCCTCTTCGATGCGCCCTTTGATGCGGTTGATCTCGGTCGCCGGGCTCATATCGAAATGGCGCGGATAAACAAAGGGTTTTACCATGTCCAAAAACCGATTGCCCAGGCGGCTCGACCCGGCGCAACACCGCGCTTTGATCAGCATCTGCCGCTCCCACAACTCGCCCCGCAGCATGTAGTAGCTCTCGTATCCGCTCAGGGGCATCACCAGCGCGCCGGCCGCGCCATCGGGCCGCAAGCGCATGTCCGTGCGATACAAAAACCCCTCGTAGGTCACTTCTGTTGCGGCGCGCACAATTTGCTCGCCCAATCGGGTGAAAAATTCCTGATTGGTCGTGGCCCTCGCGCCATCGGTATTCCCCCCCGCGCTGTACGCGAACATCAAGTCGATGTCCGAACTGAAATTGAGCTCCATCCCCCCCAATTTGCCCAAACCGATGATCGCAAAATCCACGGGTTGCCCCTTCACGTCTCGGGGCCTGCCGTAACGCGCTTGCAAATCCGGTAGCAAAATATCGACCAGCTTTTGCAAACACACATCCGCCAAGATCGACAAATCGGCCGCCACGTATTGGATGGCGCGATGACCCGCCAAATCGCCCACGCCGATTCGCAACAACTCGCGCCGCGCCGCGCGCCGAACGGCGTTGAGCTTGTCGTCTCGCGTATCTTTCGCCTCAACCTCCCGATCAAAATCCGCGAGCAACCGCGCTTTGTCAGACGCCTCTGCGATCCGATTGGGATTTTCCGTCAGCCAGAAAAACGTCTCGGAATCGCGCACAAAAACATCGGCCATAAACGAACTGCCCCCGAGCGCGTACACCAGCATGCGGCACAACTCGGCATTCGCATCGAGGTGGCGCGCAAAGTCTTCGCGCCGAACCATGGCCCGCGCCACGCGATCAAAATTGTTCAGCGCCAGATCCGGATCGGGCGCGGCGGTCAACGCCTGCAAAAACCCGTCGGGCAGTTGCCCATAAACGCTCGGGTCGGTCAACCCCTCGAGATTTTGTACCGCGCGTTCTGCATCTCGAAACCCCGCTCGTGCGAGGGATGTCGCGTTGAAGTCAAAAGTGTTCGTATTCATTTGATCCTCGCGTTGTCAGTTGTCAGTCGCCAGTTGTCAGCCCGCCCAAAGCCGATAGCTCCTCACCTCATCCCCACCGCGATGCGATGCGCGTTGCCCAAGCCGTGGGATGCGGGCACAAAGGCGTAATCCACGCGCCAGGCGCGCCGCGCAATGCCCAGCCCAAACGACAGGGTGCGCGTATCGTGCCCGGTTTGCAGGCCACCGCGCAAAAACAATTTGTCCATAATCCCGTACTCGATGCCGACATGCGCCCCGCGCTTGCCCATCGCTGGCAGGCGAAAATCTGCGGATGTCACCCATGCCCGCCAAGACCACGCAACGCCCATGCGAAACACCCGGGGCAAGGGAACGCGCTCGCGGTCCAAGCGTGCGGTGCGGCCAAAATTCCGATACGCCGCGCCGAGCATCCAGTGTTCGGACAGGCGATACAACGCGCCTAGATCCACGCTCATCCCCCACGCGCTTTCCGGGCCGATGTTCTCGTGCAACGCCCGAACCGAAAATCCCAGGTGGATTCGCCGCCCTATTTTTTGTGCAAAAGACAGGCCCGCATGGAGGTCATACACGCTAAACAGCCCCGCTGGCCTCGCGGTCGGTTCTCGGCGCGCTTCCAATCCCCCTGTCCCATACACGCCCAAACTCAGCGCGATCCCGCGCTTGCCATTGCCGTAGGCCCACCCGCCATAGCCCTGTTTGATACCCTGAAACGAGCGGTGGTGCGCCAAAACAAAGTGTTTGCCCCGCATTGCCGCGACGCCTGCCGGATTCCAAACCGCAGCCGTCTGATCGCCCACCACAGCGGTCTGTGCATCGCCCATCGCAGCCGACCGCGCGCCCACGCCCTCGCGCAACAGCACAAACCCGACCTTGCGCGCCGCTGTGTTGGCCTCGGCAGAGAATAGGCCGCAGGTTAAAATGAGAATGAACGAGATAATGTATTTCACAGGAACTCCCGTCGGGGAAATGACGCAACTTTCCATAGCGTACGCAAACGACCGAGATGTGTCAACTGTCTGAATAAAATACAAAAAACAGGCCATATCAACCCATAATTGACAATGCCCATTCGCCTGCTTACATTTGGTAAGGAAGCCTGGCGGAGGAGGAGAAGATGAAATGCGCGATTTGTCGCCATGGGATTACCACAGCGGGAGACACCACTGTTGTCTTGGAACGCGGCCAGACAACCGTCGTCTTCAAAAAAGTACCTGCACAAATCTGTGACAATTGTGGGGAAGAATACATTTCCGAATCGGTGAACAAGGCACTGCTCCGCCAAGCACAAGAGCAATGGAAGCGCGGCATCATCCTCGAAATGCTCGACTTTGCCGCATAGCGCGGGCTATGATATTTTTTTGCGCCCTCTGCATGATCTGCGAACCGCCTTTGGGCGGCGATGGGCGGGGACTGACCACTGACCACTGACCACTGACCACTGACCACTGACCACTGACCACTGACCACTGACCACTGACCACTGACTACTGACCACTGATCTCTTGATCGGAATAGCGCAGTTGCCTTCTCCCGTCTTGCCTCTCACCTCTCACGCCTTTCATGTCTTGCCTCTTGCCTCTTGCCTCTCACCTCTCCCCTTTTTTATGATCACCCCACCGACCCCTCAAAACATCCAGCGCGCTGCCGAGCAGATCAAAAACGGCGGCTTGATTGCCTATCCGACCGAGACGGTCTATGGACTCGGTGCGGATCCGTATCGCAGGGAAGCGATGCAAAAAATTTTCATCGCCAAAGACCGCGAGGAAACCAAGGGCATCATCCTCTTAATTCGCGGCGCAGACGACCTCGCAACACTCGTCCGCGCCATCTCGCCGACCGCGCAAACGCTCATCCGCGCGTTTTGGCCCGGGCCGCTCACCCTAATTTTCAAAGCCAATCCAAACCTCCCACCTTTCCTGCAGGGCGAGCGCGACACCATTGCCTTGCGCCATTCCAGTTCTCCCATCGCCGCGCAACTGCTGACCGCATTGGGCGGCCCTCTCACCAGCACCAGCGCGAATCGCTCGGGCACCCCGTCTGCGCGCTCCGCTCATGAAGTGCAAAACGCGCTCGGCGATCACCTCGATCTCATTCTCGACGGTGGCCCGTCTGCCAGCACAACGCCCTCCACATTGGTCGATGTCTCCACGCACCGCGCCCTCCTGTTGCGCGAGGGGGCTGTTTCTGTTCGAGACCTCAGCGCGTGCATTCGTCAAAAAATCGAGCTGTGTTGAGCGAGGCAAGAGATGCTTTGACTACGCGACGCTCACCAGAACGCAAATTCGTCATGACGCTTTTGCAATACCAAATTAAATTGCTGTTGGCCCGATGCGATATACTGACAGCAAGCGAACCCCTTGACGTTCCGCAGTCATTCAGAGAAGCCATGGCAACCATGCCATCGCAAAAGCCCATCCGCTAAAGCCATCACGCACAGCGCGCAAGTCCGTCTCGCAACCAACATCCATGTTGCAACCCACTTTGCAGGCCAACGCATGTCGTGCTGTTACAAAAGCGCTTTGCGCTGTGCAAGCCCCTCGGCGTTTGAGAGCGGCATTTTTTGCCTACTTTTTTTTGCTGTTGAAAAAAAGTAGGTCGCCGAAGGCATCGGAGGCAACCAACAATGCTTTAGGGCTAAACGCTTGAGACAAGCACCGCATGATCCGTACGGAATGTCTGTTCCTCATTTCCCGTATGATCGATGTCTCTAAAGACGCGACTCGCTACGCCTGTGCGTCTATTCCGGCGGTTTCATCGGCGAGTCCGGCGCGAATGCGCTGTGCCAAGGTCGTGTGTCGCATGGCGACCTGATTGTTCCGCACGGCCATGCCGAGGGCTTGTTTCGTACCCACGATGACCACCAGTTCCCGCGCCCGGGTAATGGCCGTGTACAGCAAATTGCGCTGCAACATCATATAGTGTTGCGTGGTCAGGGGCATCACCACAGCGCGAAACTCCGCGCCTTGGCCCTTGTGGACGCTCATCGCGTAAGCCAGCACCAACTCGTCCAATTCCGAAAACTCATAGACCACAACGCGCTGCTGAAACCGCACATGGAGTTCCTCGTCGTCTATCGCGTGAACGCGCCCGATATCCCCGTTAAAAACATCGCGGTCGTAGTTATTCCGCACCTGCATCACCTTGTCGCCCACCCGAAATTGCACGCCGCCCCGGTTGAGTTCAGGCCCGCGGGCGTTCAACCGGTCTTGCAACACGCGATTGAGATTGTTCGCGCCGGTCTCGCCCCGATACATCGGCACCAGCACTTGAATATCCTCGATGCCGTCCAAGCGATACGTGCGCGGCAAGCGCGATGCACACAAGCCGCAAATCGCCTCCACGACTCGGTCTGGTTCGGCGATCTCCAAAAAAAAGAAATCCGCGGCTCGGTCATTTCGCAAATTGGGCATTTCCCCGCGGTTGATCGCGTGGGCATTGGTAATGATGCGGCTCGTTCGCGCCTGCCGAAAAATCTCGTTGAGTTCCACCACCTCCACGATGCCGGATGCGATCACGTCTTTCAACACATTGCCCGCGCCGACCGACGGCAACTGATCCACATCGCCCACCAAAACCACCGACGCGCGGATGGGCACAGCGCGCAACAAGCTGTTCATCAACACCGTATCCACCATCGAGATTTCATCCACAATCAGGGCGTCAATTGTCAGCGGATTTTCAAAATTCTTCTCAAAAGCCATCTCGGACGGGCTGAACTTCAGCAAGCGGTGGATGGTCTTGGCCTCGTGCCCGGTGGCTTCGGACATCCGCTTGGCCGCGCGGCCCGTGGGGGCTGCCAGCGCGATCTTCTTTTTTCGCGCCTCCAAAAGCGCGATCAGGCCCTTAATCGCCGTGGTCTTGCCCGTACCCGGTCCACCCGTCAGCACCAGCAAATTGTGCGACAATGCCTTTTGCAACGCCAACTTCTGACCGGGCGCGAACACTACGCCATCGCGCTGTTCTATCGCCGCGATCTCGGCCGGGATATCGCCCAATTCAATGCGCGCCACCTGCGACAACTGATAGCACCGCGTTGCCGCGCCTTGTTCCGCATAGTACAAATGCGGCAAATACACCCGCTCCTCATGGGCGACAATGGCCTCGTCGCGCACCAGTTGCGCCACGCACGGGGGGATGGCGTCCACCGGCACCGAGAGGGCCTGCGCGCATGATTCGATAAGCGCGTCTTCGGGCAAAAACACGTGCCCGTCCTTGTCTGCGGCCTCGTGCAACACATGCAAAATGCCGGCCTGAACGCGCCGGTCCGAATGCGCGGGAATGCCCATTTTTTGCGCGATGCGATCCGCAGTCAAAAACCCGATGCCCCACACATCCGCAGACAGGCGATAGGGATTTTCCCGAATGACCTCGATGGCTTGTTGCCCGTATCGCTTCCAAATTTTGACCGCGTATCCCGTGCCCACCTCGTGCGATTGCAAGAACAGCATCACATTGTGAATCTCGCGCTGGTCCTCCCAAGCCCTGACGATCCACTTGGCGCGCTTCGCCCCCAAGCCCTCAACTTCGACCAACCGCTCTGGGTCGCGCTCGATGACTTGTAGGGATTCGCGCCCGAAGTGATCCACGATCCGCTTGGCCGTCACCGGCCCGATGCCCTTGATCAACCCGGACCCCAAATACCGGCGCATGCCCTCCACCGTCGATGGCTGCACGGTCCGATAGGACGCGATCTTGAATTGCGCGCCGTACTGCTTGTGATTCGTCCATTCCCCTTCCAAAACCACGGTCTCGCCCGGGTTGATCGACAACATTTCGCCCACGATGGTCGCCAACCCATCTGGCGACGCCGCGTGGACGGGGTCTTCCACCTGCAATCGGGCGACCGTATAGCCGCTGTCTTCATTTTGAAATGTGATGCGCTCGACAATCCCGCGAAGCCGTGCCATTTTCATCTCGCCTTTCATCTGTGGATACTCACTCCTCGGCGCGTAAAATCTCGAGCGGGGGGCGGTTGGCAATGCCGCGGCTGTTGAGCATGCCGACCGCGATGGTGAGCACTGTCACTATCGCGAAGACCCCGGCAATGGCCCACGTGGGCAGGGCAAAGTCGATGTCAAACACAAAATATGTAACGGCCCACGCGCCGGCGATAGACAACAGCAAGCCGGTCAGTGCCGCGAGCGCGCCCAAGAACGTGTATTCGAGCAAGAGAATGCGCCGAATCTGCTTTTGAGACGCGCCCAAGGTGCGGAGCAAAACCGCTTCCCGGATGCGTTGATACCGGCTCGTCGTCACCGCGGCGGCCAGCACGATAAGCCCGGTGACCACGCTGAACAGGGCCATAAAGCGCACGACAAACGCGACTTGCGAGAGCACGTCGTCGATGGTCTTGAGCAAGAGGCCGAGGTCGACCACCGAGACATTGGGATGGCGTTGCACCAGCGTGCGTTGCAACGCAGCCGATTGTTCGGTCGTCTGCACGCGCGTGGTCAAGACGTGGAACTGCGGCGCGGATTCGAGCACGCCTTTGGGAAAGACCACGAAAAAATTGGGCTGAATGCGTTGCCAATCCACTTCGCGCAAGCTGTGAACCGCGGTTTGCATAGGCACGCCTTGGACGTCAAAAATCAGGGTATCCCCCAGTGAAACGCGCAGGGATCGCGCGATATCGCGTTCAACGGAAATGGGGATGGGTTCGTCCGTGCGTTCCGCATCGACCCACGCGCCGGCGATGAGGCGTTCCGAGTCAAAGAGGTGGTTGCGATAGGTCGAGCGATATTCGCGCTGAATGGCCCAGCGCGGCACATCGTTCTCTCGGCCGTAGGCCCGCGCGTCCTGCCCCTTAATGGATTTGAGGCGCATGGTAACGATAGGCGCGCGGTGGAGGACCGGCAGGCCCTGCACGTCGAGCAACGCGCTCACGTCTTCGATCTGATCGGTTTGCACATCCACGAGCACGAAATTCGGGCGGTTGTCCCGCCCCGCAATGGCGATTTGCGCGAGGATCGCAGCCTGCGCGATGTAGAGCGTGGCAACGAGAAACGTGCCGAGGCCCAGCGCGAGCATCAAAATGGTCGTCTGATTGTGCGGCCGATACAGGTTCGCCAGGCCCTGCCGCCACACGTATTGCCACGTTGCGGGAAAGAAGCGGCGCACGGTCTTGACGATGAGCCACGCCGCGCCGATGAGCACCCCAAAAGCGAGGGCAAATCCCGCGGCAATGCCCAAGCCCAAGCGCACGCTGTCGGTCTGCACGATGCCCAAGCCCGCGACAATGAGGCCGATGCCCCCGACCACTCCCACTTGCATGGGGTCAATTTTAGAACGCACATCTTCAAAAGATGCGCGCAAGGTATGCAGGGGAGACGTGTGCCGAACCGGCAACAAGGGAAGCAGGGCAAAGAGCACGGAGAGCAAAAGCCCAATGCCAAACCCCTGCACAATCGCGCTGTAAGAGGGTTGAATCTCGAGTTCGACTGGCAGGATTTGCGCGAGCACCCCGGGCAAAAGATACTGAATGCCCACGCCGAGCAACGCGCCACAACCCGCGCCGATCAGGCCCATAACCCCGGCCTGAATGCCGTAAATGCCCATGACCTGCCCGGCCTGCGCGCCCATGCAACGCAGAATCGCGACCGTGCCGATTTTTTGACGCGCGTACACGTGAACCGCGCTGGCAACGCCGATACAGCCGAGCAACAGCGCGGCAAACGCGACCAGACTCAAAAAAATGTACAGATTGCCCAACGTGCTGTCCAAGCGTTCTCGCCGACTGACAACGGTCTCGGTCCGCAAATTGTGTTCTTGGCGATAGGGGCGCAACTGCTTGCGAAGCCTGGGGAGTTGCGTCTCGTCATCGAATTTGAAATAGGCCGCGTAAGACGCCAAACTGCCAAACTTGATGAGGCCCGTTTTGTCGAGATGGGACAGGGGAATGTACACGCGCGGCGCGACTGTGGCAAAGGCCATGGTCTCCCCCGAGATTTTTTTGATGCGCCCGCCAATGACAAAGGCGTGGTTGCCAATGCGTACCGAATCCCCGACTTGCACGCCAAATTGAACGAGCAAGCCATCGTCGAGCAACGCCGTCGCATCCCGCTGGAATGTTCGCGCCGCAGCTAGGGGCGCGGTCTCAAACGCGCCGTAATAGGGAAAGCCGCCTTCGAGCGCGCGCACCTGCACCAAGCGCGTGCCCCCGGTTTCGGGAAAAAACACCATCGACGCAAAACGCACTTCCCGGGATTGCGCCCCGCCCCACGAGGCGAACAAAGAATCGATTGCCGGCGCGAATGCGCGTTGGCTGCTCACGCGCCAATCCGCCCCCAAGAGCGACCGCGCCTCGCTATCGACCGCGTGTTGCAAATTGTCGCCCAAAGACCGCACCGCAACCAACCCGCCCACGCCGATAACAATGCAGGAGATAAAGAGCGACAACCGCCTGCGATACGTGCGGCTGTCGCGCCATGCCATGCGCCACGTCCATGCGTCAAAAAGCGCGATGCCCTTTTTTTGAGATGGTCGCGGGTTGTTCATTCGGCAAATCCCCTTCCCGATCTCAGGGTGATGACGCGCTGCGTGCGTGCGGCCAAGTCGCGATCATGCGTAACCAAGACCAGGGTCGTGCCCGATTCCCGGTTGAGGTCAAAGAGCAAATCGACGATGGTCTGGCTGGTATCCGCGTCGAGATTGCCCGTGGGTTCGTCGGCAAAGAGGATGCGCGGCCGGTTGATAAACGCCCGTGCGATCCCTACGCGCTGTTGCTCGCCGCCCGAGAGTTGCGCGGGATAATGCGTCAGCCGGTCCCTCAAGCCCACGCGGTCGAGCAATTCTTTGGCGTGGTCAAAGGCCCCGGTTTCGCCGCGCAGTTCAAGGGGCACCATCACATTTTCAAGGGCCGTGAGGGTGGGAATGAGTTGAAAACTCTGAAACACAAAGCCCACGTACTCATTGCGAATGGCTGCGCGTTGGTCCTCATCGAGGCTATCGAGGGCCACGCCATAAAGCGCGACCGTGCCAGAACTCGGCCGGTCAAGCCCGGCACACAGGCCGAGCAACGTGGTCTTGCCACTGCCCGAAGGCCCCACAATCGCGCAAGTCTGCCCTTCGAGAATGGAAAACGTGACGTCGTCCAAAACCGTAAGCGGTTGCCCCCCACTCGTATAAATGCGGGTCAGGCGTTGCACCGCGAGTGCGATGTTCGATTTGTTTGTGTCCATTGGATTGGTCAGTAGTCAGTAGTCAGTGGTCAGCTTACCTCTCCCCTCCTACCCGCCTTCAAACCCCGCCAATGCCGCTCTCAAATTGCTTTCGGAATCGATCAAGAATTGTGCGGCGGTGACGATTTGGTCGCCCGGGTTTAGGCCGGTGAGCACTTCGTACCCGTCTTCGGCCTCGACGCCTGTGCGGATTTCGCGGGGGGCAAATTTGCCATTGCCGTGCGCGATGATGACGATGCGGCGCGTTCCCGAATGGATGATGGCCTGCGCGGGGACCACGAGGGCGTTGCGGGCCACTTCGGGGCGGATCACCACATGCGCGTACATATCGGGTTTGAGCGCGCCGTCTGCATTGTCAAAGGCCATCCGCACCTGCACGGTGCGCGTTTTTTGATTCATGAAGGGGAAAATGTAATCCACTTTGCCATCGAATCGCTCGCCCGGCAAGTACGCGAGCGCGACCTCGGCGCGTTGCCCTTTGGAGATCCACGACATTTCGGATTCGTACACATCGGCGTAAATCCACACCACGGACAAATCCGCGATGCGATACAGGTGTTGCCCGGATGCAATATGCGCGCCTTCTAGCACGTCTTTGTGCGTCACGATGCCGGACCTCGGCGCGAGAATGGGCATGGTGCGCCCGACCTCGCGCTTCTTTTTTAACTCGGCGATCTGAGCCGCTGAAATATCCCAGAACAACAGCCGCTGCCGCACGGCGAACAGCAGATCCGCGGCATTTTGTGCCATGTCTTTGTTCGCCCCGTCTCGCATTCTGTCCGCGTAATCCAGCGCGGTCAAATACTCCTCTTGCGCCGCGACGAGTTCCGGGCTGTAAAGCGCGAGCAAGGGTTGGCCTCGTTCGACCCAGCGGCCCGTGTAATCCACGTACAGTTGTTCGACCCACCCGGCCAATTTGCTGTTCACGTCCATGATCCGGGTCTCGTCGTAATCCACCCGGCCCAGTGCGCGTATGGTGCGCGTCAAGGGTTGTTGTTTTACGACCATCGTTTTCACGCCGAGGTTCTGAATGGTCGCGGGGTCGATCTGCACTTGTCCGCTTTGCGAGGGCGCGGGATCGGTCTCCTTTTTGACCAAGTCCATGTTGCAGATGGGGCAAGTGCCCGGCTTGTCGGACACCACTGTCGGGTGCATGGGACAGATGTAGCGGTCGGGTTGCGCGCTGTGTTCCCCATCCATTTCTTTTGCCACCAAGTCCATGTTGCAGATGGGGCAAGTGCCCGGCTTGTCGGACACCACTGTCGGGTGCATGGGACAGATGTATTTCGCCCCGGCCTGCGTGTGTTCTGTGTGCGGATCGCCCGCGATATAGACGCCGCCGGCAAAGCCCGCTATCAATGCCAACATTGGGATGACGTATTTCATTTTCGACCTCCTAATCCGCGTGGAGTGGCCTGCCGACCACAGCCTCTAAATCGGCCACCCGTTTTTCGTGGGCAATGACATGCCGATAATACGCGATCTCAAAATTCAACAAGGTCATGTGATTGTCCAACAAGGTCAAAAAATCCACCTTATCCACCCGGTATCCAGACAGGGCGGACGCCAGCGATTGCTCGGCTTGCGGCAACATCGCGGTGCGAAACAACTCGGCGTTTTCCCGGTGTTGGGTGGCCTCGATCACCAAGCGTTGAATGTCGTAGTGAATCCGCTGGCGTTCAGCGGCCTCGCGCGCCTCGGCCTCGCGCAGGTTCGCCCGCGCCTCGGCGATCTGCTGTCGCTGCTTGCGGCGGGCAAAGATGGGCACTTGAATGCCCACGCCGAAAGAGATAAAATCGCGCCCCGGATCCTTGGGCGCGAACCCGCGCTGCCGGTAGCTCAAATTCAGCGTGACATCCGGCCAGTAATCGCGCTGTGCCACCTCGACATTTGCCCGCCACATCGCAACCCATCGCGCCATGGCGTGCAGGGATGGCCGCGCCTCATCCGCGATTTTGTGCAGGGCATCGGCGGCCAAGGGCGCGGGCGAAAGGCCGATGGTGTCTGGCGGCGCGCCTATCGGACTTTGCAAGGGTCGGTTTAACACCGCGTTCAACCGCGCCTCGACCAGTTGTTTTTTTGCGCGAAGGCCGATGAGTTGCGCGTCCAATTCCGAGAGGGAGACTTGGGCTTTTAATACGTCTTGTTGCAACCCCTTGCCGACCGCGTATTTCGTGCGGGCGATTCGCACGAGGTCTTGTAACAACACCCGATTCTTTTGCGTGATGGCGATGGCGCGGGTCAAATACGCCAGGAAGAAAAACGGCTGTTTGACCGCATTGGCGATGGCGCGTTCTCTGTCGCGCAACTGCCACGCCACGGCGTCTGTTGCAAATTGGGCGGCGCGCTCGCGTGCCCGCTGTTTTCCCGGCAGGGGCAATTTTTGGCTGACCATCAGTTGATTGCCGCTCATGGGCGTGCGGTTCAAATCGAAATTGCTCAGGGGGATGTTGCTCGCCTCAAAGCGGAAGGATGGGTCGTCCAACGCGCCTGCCTGCGGGATTTTTGCTTCTAGGGCCGACAGCCGCGCCCGCAAAACCGATAAGTTGGGATTGTTTTTCAAAGCCTCTTGAATCAGCGCGTCCAAATCCAGTTCATTTGCCCGCAATGGCAAGACGGATATGCCCATGACGCACAGCCCGATCATGGCCCGAAGTGCATGCACCGGTCACCTCCAGAAAATAGGGGCGTATAAAGGGACGGGTAAAACATTCGCGACGCCAGTCAGACGGGGAATATCACAAGCGGAATGTGGCGTGGAGGAGGTACAGGCAGGGCGGTGATCGCAATGACCCGCCGCGATCAGGCCCCAAAAGAGGAAGGGATATGGGATGGGAAAGCACGGCAATGGGCGACATCGCGGGCATCAAATCCAACGGTGGATTTTGCCATTCAATCGGCAAAACAGCCAGGCCGCGCACGGGCATGTCGCTATCGACAGTCGCGTCTTTGGAACAACAACAATCGTCCATCTCTGCGGTGGCGTGACAACTCGGCCGCTCGTGCGCCCAACACAGACACGGCGCGACCATGCCGACGAGCGTCAGCGCGACAACCACGCGCAACGCGATGCCCGTAAATATGTGGCTAAACCGTCGCAAAGCGAATCTCCAATTCTATGGGGCTATATTTCCTTTATTTCAGGCCATTTAATTTTTTTATCGCGCAACCGGTCATGAAGTACCAACCCCGCTCCTTTCTTGTTGATCATTGTTGACCAACTGAAATTGACGCTTCATCAGGCCAGCGTCCAAGCACATACAACCTCTTGTCCGTCTTACAGCACCTCCACGTCCGTTTTTTACTTGCTCGGTCAAGCTAGCCGCGCAAGTGAATAGTTAGTATTTCCTATTCTTCCTGTGGATTTTACGCTGATAGGAGATTTTAGGTCTGCCGCTTGGTTGTCGCTGTCGCAGACATGTCTTTATCAGCAACGGCCTATCCCGCTTCACTTTTCAAAGAACAAATACGACACAAAACATACACCAAACAATCAACAATGACCAACAGATTAACTACAAGACTTTCACCCCTTGTGCAACGATCTGTTCAAGGGTTAAATCCGTTAATAGAGGTCTTTTTCCAAAGTGCGATATATTTCCACTAAAAGTTCGCGTAATTCATCTGCGATCTCTGGGTGTGGGTTGCCAGCAAGGGCTTTGCGCGCCAACTGCTCGGCGCGACGAAACTGATTGCAGTTAAACGCCAGCCACCCGGCACTGCGGTGCAACACAGACCACGTTGGCTCGACACGCTCGCCGCGCTCATCCAGTTTCCGAATGGCAACGAGTTCATGCTCCAATGCCTTCTTAGAAAACTCAATTGCGTCTTCTCGACGGCCTCGTATGCGTGCCAAAAGGGCGTGTTCCGCAAAATCCATGGCCTTATGGTGGGAATCGCTAACACTCATTTTTTTTGAACCTCCGCAAGGGGATATCCAAATTCAACGACAATGACATAAGCCGGTTTCGACCCATCAGATGGGTCGGTTTGTCTCAATTTTTGCCTGACTCGCGTCTTCACGCGGTCACTTCCCCTGCGAATACCCGATATTTCCAGCCGCGCCTTCTTCTGGAGGGGAAAACTTGACTCGTCTCCCATCCAGTAATCAAAGCCGGTACCTTTTTGAGAACGCTCGATCACTGTATAGCCGATTTCCTTCTGTGCCAGCAAAACCGCAATACCCACCGCACCGTGTTCAGTGGCAACCTCTGGGTCATTCCAGCATCTGCGAGTTTGATCAGTAACCGGCGGCCACGCTAAGGGATAGCGTTTATTTTTGTACCCTCTGACGAGAAGTTGAACGCCTTGTACATGCCCTTGTGATTCCAAGCATACGCCCCCGGCTTCTGCCAGTGCCTTGCCGAAGTTCGGCGTGATAGCCGGAAGCCCATGACCGAGATCGTCTAAATCCAGCATGTATCAAATCGCTCCGTTGTTGTGGCAGATAATTGAGATCGCGATTTACTCCATTGAAGCAACAAATGGAAACGCCATCTATGACAAAAGAATACCCAAAAGTGAGTTTATCCGCAAGGGGCGCGTTGATATTTTTATCGCCTCCTCCGCCGGCCCCAGTCTCGTTCTCGGTCTTCGGGCGTCTCGCCGATCACGATATCGAAATTGGCCGTTAATTCGCCGATTTCAGAGCCGGGCAAAGGCTCAAACGCGGCGGACAGCATGGTCGCGTGGTCGGAATGCCGAAAGATGAAATCCCACGCATTGTCCGGATTGTCCTTCACGTAGAGTTGCGTGGTCAAAAGCCGATGCCCATTTTTGTCAATCGCAAAATGGATATGCGCGGTACGCGCGCCGC
The DNA here is from genome assembly GCA_965204745.1 of Candidatus Latescibacterota bacterium. GTDB lineage: Bacteria > Latescibacterota > UBA2968 > UBA2968 > UBA2968 > VXRD01. The sequence continues at coordinate 3,054,620 of OZ242010.1, read as the reverse complement.
CATAAGGCACGGGCTTGATGGTGCGAAAGCGATATTGACCTGTCGATCCGGTTTCAAAACGCCCAAAGCCCTGAAAGTTCACGTCTCGCCGCGTTCGCCGCGGGGCATCGGTGTGAATGTAAATGCCACGGCTATCCACCTGCCAGATTTCCACCAGCGCGTTTTTGACGGGATTGCCATTCACATCCAAAACGCGCCCGGTCAAGTGCGTGATTTCCCCGACGGCTGGCGTAATCGCGTCGTTGATCACCACGAGATCATTATCGACATCCAGAGGCAACTCGTCTGGATAAAACGGCCCTTCGGTCTGTCGGGGCGTGCGCGTGAGTTGTTCGGCGAAAACCCCCGGCGCTGCAAATGCCACAGCACCCCATGTAGCGGCTTGAACGAGAAAATGTCGGCGATTGACAGACATGCACGGCCTCCTTTGCAAATCATTATTTTCGTCTTTAGACTACGCGACACGGCGGGGCGTTCCATTAAACGAAGAGATCGTCCAAAACCCGTTTGCGATAATCAAAAATCGCCTCGAGTTGCGGGCGCACAAGTGCGGCGTGGATCCCCCGCGCCAAGATGCCGCCATAAAGTCCATAATGCACGATGTCTTCAACTCGCACCCCCCGAGCATGCTGCGCGAAACGATGCAAGTGATTCCAAAATTTATACGGCCCAAAACGCTGTTCATCCACAAAAAAATGCGGCGCATCGACATGCGTAATCTCCGTCACCCAGTTCACTGAAATCCCAAGTCCGATTCGCACGCGATACGCGATCACTTGCCCGGGGTGCATCGCATCGGGTAGCGGATGGGTCGGTATGAGGTTCATTTTCGGGGGCGTAATTTTGCCCAAGTTTTGCGGATTGGAGAAAAATGACCACGCCTCATCCATTGAAAGCGGCAATACGAGAGATCGTTTTAGGCGAAACAACTTCATCTGTACCTCTTTATTTTTTTTGGGAATTATATACTTAACTAGACGAGTCTATGTTATTATATTTTTTCCTTAAGACAATGAATGAGAGTATTGTTTTTTCGAGGAATTTGCAATGGATACCGTGCCCACAGACAAGGATTTGACGTTAGGAGAAGCTTAAAAGGGATGCAAAGGGCATTGGGTTTATTCAAGTATATAATTCCCTTTTTTTTTAATGAGCATTATATTCTGTCTGTAACCGCCGACCACCGCCAAGGAGATGACCATGAAAAAACAACCCTTCACCAGCAACCGCGGTAACATTCCCAAATTTCCCTATTCGCAAGCCGTGATCTACGGCGACCTCATTTTCATCTCGGCCCAACCGCCGGTGGATCCAGAGACGGATGAAATTGTCGGGGACGACATCAAAACTCAGACCCGGTGCATTCTCGCCAATATCTCGGGCATTCTCGAAGACGCGGGAACGTCGCTCGACAACACCTTGAAGGTGACGGCCATCCTCAAGGATCGCGCCCTATTTTCGGATTTCAACGACGCGTACGCGGAATTTTTCCCGGAAAACCCACCGACCCGCACGCCCATTTTTGGCGATACGGGCGCGTATCTCGTGCTCTTGGACATCATCGCGGGGATGAAATAGGACAGGCACGGGGGCCGGGGAGACTGGCCGCTTTCAGGCCGATTCATCAACGAAGGGCATCGGGTTTTGGGGTTGTTGGGCGGCCTTCTCACCTCTCACTTCTTACCTCTTACTTGCGGATGGGTTGTTGGGTGGCCTTCTCACCTCTCCCGTCTTGCTTCTTACTTGTGGATGGGCTGTTGGGTGGCCTTCTCACCTCTCACTTCTTACCTCTTACTTCCTACAAGGAACGAATCCCAATGGATGAGGATACGACATCATGCACATTGTCGAAACGGATTTGGAAATTCAGCGCGAGCCGTTTGCGCGACCCTTTGCGTTTAAGGGATCGGCGTTTCACGAGAAGTGGAATCTCGTGGTGCGGTTGAAAGATGCCGATGGGTATGAGGCGTTCGGGTTGGGCGGGTTGGCCGTGTTGTGGTCAGATGCTGCGGTGTTTGCGGCGCATACGGAAATGGGCGGCAATTTGCTTCAAGCGTCTCTTTTGGAATTCGCGCTTCAGCAGGTCAAAGGGCGGGCGTTTGCCGATCCGATAGACATGTTCGACGCGGTTGAAAACGATGTTTTTTTGTACGGAAAGACGGTGACGGGGCTTGCGGATTTGCGGCGCACATTTGCGTTGATCGCGCTGGTCGCGCTAGACAATGCGGCTTGGCTTTTGCACGCAAAGCGGAGGGGCCTGACGACTTTTGATGCTGTGATTCCAGAGGAGTTTCACGCATTTTTGTCGCATCGCCAATCGCATGTCGCGCTCGTGCCCGCGGTGAGTTATACCCTGCCGATAGATGAATTGCGGGCGATTTTAGATGATGGCGCGTACATTCTGAAAATCAAAATTGGGCATCCGGGGGATGAAGCCGAAATGGTGGAGAAAGATATGGCCTGTTTGTCGCGGGTGCATCGGTTGGCCCGTCAGTACGAGACCGAGATGACGGATTCGGGCCAGGTGCTCTATTATTTGGATGCCAATGGGCGGTATGCCGAAAAGGATAGCATGGCGCGGTTGTTGGATTATGCACAGCGCGAGGGGTTTTTGGATTGCATCGCGTTGATCGAGGAGCCGTTTTCTCGTCCGGCAGAGGTGGATGTCCACGGCTTGCCCGCGCGGTTTGCAGGGGATGAGAGCATCGAGACGGTTGCAGATGTGCATACCCGTTTGGAACAGGGATATGGCGCGATGGCGATCAAGCCCGCGGGCAAGACGCTGTCGCTGGCGTTTCGCATGATCGAGGCCGCGACATTGGCAGGGGTGCCGTGTTTTGTGGCCGATAATGCGTGCGTGCCCGTGCTGGTGGAGTGGAACAAGAATGTGGCTGCGCGATTGCCCGCGTTCCCAGGCGTGCAGGGGGGATTGATGGAGTCCAATGGCCCGGAAAATTACGGCACCTGGGCGCGCATGCTTTCCGAATACCCGATGCCCCAGGCGTCGTGGCTACGCCCCCGAGGCGGCGCGTTTGTGCTGGATGAGGACTACTATCGCCAAAGCGGTGGGATTTTTGAAGAGCCGAGGGTGTACACGCGGCTGTTTCGGATGTAGTGGATGTTTTTGATGTTGTGATTGGTATTGAAGGTGTGTTCGACAAATTTGCGGATCGTGAACCGCTGGATGGGATCGCGGATTTCGCACAGGCGGAGATTTTGGGGGGTGACGGAGGCGTGGAGTTTGAACCTGTGGGGGGTCTGGTCCGGGTCGTCGGGATCGCGTTTGAGGTCGCCTTGAAAGACGCGGCCCAAGATGGTGAGGTCGTGGTAGTCGAGGTAGTGATGGGAGCCGATCTTTTCGTGGCCCAACGCGCTTTCGAGGCGTTGGCGCGCTAGGTCGGGGTCGTTGCTTTGGCGCAGGTGGTCGGCAAATTTGATGTTGAAGCAACGCACGTAAAACTTGAGGAAGTCGCGCACAACCGGGGAGGCATAGCTGCCTTTGGCACTGATGAGGCGGCGCACAAAGCCGAGGTAGCGGGGGTTGGTGTATAGGCGTGCGGCGATGTCAAATGAGTAGCTGTTGTCCATGGCTTCGAGGTCGCCGGGGCGACTGGTGGATGCGTTTTTGTACATGGCTTGCAGGGTTTCGCGCACTTGGGTTTTGATGACGGCGTCGATCTGGACGCTCATTTGGATCAGCGCGGCGTCTTCGTCGCCGCCGAAGGATTGCGTGAGGTCGCCGGGTTCGTCTCGGGCGAGAAAGGGCGTGGTTTCGTCAGCGGCAAAACTGCCTAGGCCGCCTTCTATGCCCTGCGCGATCATGATGCGAGACGCGGCTTCTTCGATGCGCGCTTCTGTTTTTGCAATGCGTTCTTCGGGCAGTTGCGAGCTTTGTTCCGGGACGAGTGCAGAGATGTCGTCTGCAAAGGTTTGCACAGGAGAGGCATTGTTGAACACGCTGAGATGGGGCCGTTGCAGGGCTTCGGGCAAGAGATGTTGCGTGAGGGCGTTGCCGCGCTGCCCTTTGAAGGCGGCGTAGAGGGCTTCGTGCAGGGAACTGAAGGGGACCGCGCGCGTTGCCACGAGCACGCGATTCGCGCCATAGACAAAGACGTAGAGGTTTTCCCAATAGCACTTGCAGTGGTAGGGCCGACCGGTTTGGGAGGAGAAAGCGAAGAGATACTTGGGATCGACGATGCGTTCCATAACGGCCTCCGCTCGTGGCGATCATCGCGACAGGTCAGACCATGATAGGACAAAAAATTTAGGAATCAACTCGCATTTCGGTTTGAAGGAGTCAGATGAATTATTTTCGGAGCAATCGGTTTCTCAATACACTGCCCGATTGGGAAACGGGTGAACCGGTCGAGGGACCGTTGGAGAATTATTTGCCGCGGGTGCATACCTTGTTGACGCGGTTGGACGATCCCCAAGCGCGGTTTCGGTCCGTTGTTGTGGGCGGCACAAATGGCAAGGGCACGGTGAGTTCTCTGTTGGCCGATTTGTTGCAAAGCGCGGGTTTTCGCGTGGGGCTTTATGCGTCGCCGCATTTGCACACGGTGCGCGAGCGCGTCCGCGTGGATGGCGAGGTGATTGCGCGAGCGGCGTGGGCCGAGGGGGTGGCGCGGTTTTACGAGAAGACCCGAGATTTTGAGCGCGAGGGCTTGGGGGCGTTTAGCAAGTTTGAGGCGATTACGGTACTGGCCGCCGATCACTTTGCGCGGGCGAATGTGGATTGGGCGGTTTTTGAGGTGGGCCTAGGCGGGCGATTTGACGCGACCAATGCGTGGGATTCACACGTCGCGGTTTTGACTGCCATTCACTTGGATCACACGGCGGTGTTGGGCGATACCCTGACGCAGATTGCGGCGGATAAGGTGCAGATTGCGCGATGCGGCAGGCCCCTGTTCACGGGGTCGCAACAGGTGCCCGAGGTGTTGGCGTTGCTAAAAAGAGCCTGCGCGCAGCGAGGGGCCGCGTTGCAGGTGGTCGGTGGGGAGGTGGTCGATGTTGCGGATCGGCCGGCGACATTTCGGGAGAATGCCTCGCTCTCTGTGGTGGTGGCGCGGCATATCGCGGACGGAGCAGGGGTGGCGTTGCCGGATGAACGGGTGCAGGAGGTGGTGTCGCGGTTTCAGTTGCCCGGGCGGTTTGAAGTGGTTCGGAAAACCCCGCCCTTGATTTTGGATGGGGCGCACAATCCCGCTGCGGTTCGCGCATTGGTCAAAGATTTGCAACCGCTGGCAGACGAGTGGCTCTTTGTGGTGGGTGTGAATGAAGGGCACGATGCGCGGGGCATTTTACACGCGCTTTCGCCGGTGTGTGCAGAGGTGGTTTTGACGCGGTCCGCGCATCCCAAAGCCATTCCCGTGGCGCGCTTAAAATCGCAGGTGCCCAAAGGGTTGCGCGTGCGGTGCGAATCAGGGGGATTGGATTTTTTGACGGACGCGCCCAGGCGGCCCGTGTGCGTGACGGGGTCATTGCATCTGGTCGCGCTGGCCCGCGAGGTGTTGGGTTTGCCCAGAGAGCAGGACAGTTTCAGCGAGGATGTGATCCTCGAAAGCCTGCGCTGTCTCGAAATCGCCTGCGGAAAGTTGGGGATAAGCTATGACGCGGTGTCGGCAGATGGCAATGTGGTGCGCGTGACACGAACGGGGAAGTCCCTGTATTTTTTGCGGAACAAACACCCGTTCAACGATTATGTTTCCGCGAAATTGGCGGAGGACAAGGGGTATCAATACGAGTTGTTTGAGCGGGCGGCTATCGCGATTCCAAAGACGATGACGGTGTTTAATCCGCTGGCGGATCGGCGTTTTGATCGGTACAAGACGCACGCTTCTGTCGCGGCTATCGCGGCGGATGCGATGCGACGCATGTCTTTTCCGGTGGTGGTAAAACGCAATCGCGGGTCTATGGCGCAGGGCGTGTATTTGGAGGCGGATGCCGCGGGCTTGGAGGCGCGGTTGCGCGAGTTGTGTATCGACAGTAGCCGATTTGACAATGTGCTGTTGATCCAAGCGTATATCGAGGGGCCTGAATACCGCATCGTGGGGAGTGGAGACGAGGTGTTGCTGGCCTATCAAAAGCAGAATGACGCGGCCATTGAAGGCGCGGATCTCAATCCCCTGCATCGGGCGGGTGGCGTCGCGGTGCCGGTCGCGGATCAGGGATTACTGGATGAGTTTCGCGTGCTGATCCGCGCGTTGAATCGGGTGTTGGATTTGGGGTTTTACGCGCTGGACCTGATCGCGAGCCGCGATGGGTTTTTCGTTTTGGAAGTCAATCCCAATCCGATATGCCATTTCTACAACGCGCACAATGGCCGCGGCGACTTTGTGCAAATTTATGAGTACCTGCTACGGAAATATCTGCTGGGAGAGCATCCTGACGTGCCTGTGTTGCCGGTGAGAAGCAAGATGAAAGGCGTAAGATGAAAGGCGTAAGATGAAAGGCGTAAGACGTAAGAGGCAAGACGTAAGAGGCGATCAGTGAGTGTAGGTCTTCTCCCGTCTTGCCTCTCACCTCTCACCGTTTTTCAGATTTCGACCGGAACCATTTTGCGTGTTCGCGGCTGAAATGCCATGCCTGTGAGCAATTTTTCGAGTGTGTTGGTGACGCGGATGACGACGCGATTTTTGCCTTGTTTGAGGCATGCGGTGTCGGCAGTCCAGCGATAGGGCGGCCAGGCGCGCACGCCCAGAGATTGGCCGTTGATTTTGATTTCCACAGCATCGGCCCGTTTTTCCATCATGTGGTCGAGGTCGATTTCAAAATGCTCGGTTTGGGGCAGGGTTGATAGCACGATGTCTTGGCTGTATGCCACAGTGCCGGCGAAGAAGGGAAGCCCTGAGGCGTTGAAGTCGAAGAGGGGGCCGGTTTCTCGTGGGAGGGCGAGCCTGCGATAGACCCCGCGCCAGGATTTGACTTGAAAACGCCCGAAGAGGTACAGGGCATCGACGAGGCCATCGCCCGGGCGGGCGGCCTCCAAGCGAATGGCGATCACATTTTTGCCTTTGGCGATGCGCTGAACGAGAGTGCAGGTCGCGTTGGCGTGATCGTAGCGGAAGGTGGGGCGGAACGCATTGTCCGGCAGTTGGAATCCGTTGAGGTAAATCTGATAGGTGCCCTGAATCGCGCTGCGGTCCATGACCAAAGACAATTTGCTGGGGATGATGTCGGCGATAAAGTTGGTTCGGTACCAATACGCGGTTTTTTCCGCGGGATTCTCAAAAGGTCGGGGGCGCGTTTTAGCCCACCAGCTGTCGGAGTAGGTCGGTTGATGCCAGCCGCGATCTATGCCCTTGTTTTCGGGATCGGGACGAATTTTGAATTTGTCCAAGCGCAGGGCGTTGTCTTCTTCTAAATCGATTTTCCACTGACCGCGTAAGTCGAGTTTGAACAGTTCTGGCGCAGGAGCTTGGGGCCGTGCTTCTCGTTGCGGTTGATCGGTGACGATCATGTGCGATTGCAGGCGATCAAAGTGCAGGCTGAAACGGCTCATTTCCCCGGTGGATTCGGCTGCGAGGGGCGCGCGGTCGCCGGTTTCCAAGTCCCATCGCTCGATTTGCCCCGAGGCGGGGATGTTGAGTTGCGTTGTGATGGGCGCGTTTTCCGTGTTGACGAAAAAGAAGAGCTGGTGCTTTTCATCGGCGCGGTGGTGATATTGGATGGGGTCTGCGTTTTTTCCGTCCGATAAGAGGTGGACGCGACGCGGTAGGATTTCGTCGAGCAGGCGTTCGAGCATGGTGGTCGCCTCATTTTCTACGATGGTGCCCCCCGTGCGGATAAATTGGAAGTTGTCGCGGCGCAAGAGGTGGACGCCGGATTCGTGCCCGGTATAATCGCGGATCATGCGGTTCGGTTCCATGTCGGTCAACCGGGAAAATCCCTCCACCACCGATGCCCCCTCTTGAATATCCTCGACGGGCAATAACCCCAGCGCGATGACGAGCCCGCCCGTTTGGATAAATGTGCGTAGTTTCTCAAAAGCTGCGCGTTCCAAATTGGTGATGGGGGGAATGACCAGAACCGCGTAGCGCGCTTTGCCGACTTGCAGTTGGCGGTCGACGATGTTTGCTCGGGCGAGGAAGGCCGGGTCGAGGCTGTGAAATGGGCGTTGCATGTGATGCAGGGCGCGGGTGATGCAGGCCCAGTCCGCAACGAGGTTTTGGGCCAGGGTTTCTTCATCCGGGTCGTAGCCGACATAGGACCAGTTGTGATAGGGATGCGCGAGATGCGTCCACAGGCTGGTGACCGGGTCGAGGAGCGCGATGTCGGCGACTTGCTGGCCTTGGCTCAAGAGATGGGCGAGCCGGGCCGCGTAGTCAGACAAGAGGCGGAAGTGTTTCCAGTAGGGATTTTGATGGAATAGGGATGGCGGGGTGGCGTGTTTTCGCAAGCCGTCGAGGGTGTAGCAAAAGGCGTGGGGGACGAAGAAATTGGTTCCCTGCACGCCGAGGGCATCGAGTTGTACTTTCATATCTCGCAGGGTGAGGCCCCAGCCCGCGTTTTGAAAACCGGTGTCGAGGGTGCGTCCCACAGTGGTTTGCGCGCTTAGTGCGGTGGCAAATCCCGCGCTGTGGCGATAGGAGATGGCGCGGTCACTGTCGATTTTCTCGTGCCCGCTGCTCGTGCCCGGTATGGGGATTGAACTGCGGTGGGCATTGCGGAGTGGGGTCGTATTGCTCGCGTACTGGAGGGCGTGTTCTTTGCACCAGTCCGCACAGCGCGCGTTGTTGTGCCGGTGTTGCAATTCGCTCAGGGTTTGAAAATAATCGTAGCGAATGCGGCTCGTGTTGAGGCCAAAATAGGTGATGAGGGCGGGCAAGCACGCGAGGAGATCGTACCCATTGCGCGATTTGAAGTAGGAGGGCAAGATGGACGACCACGGTAGGCGGTCGTGGGAAAAGCGCGTTTCCGAGGTTAGGATGCCTTGTAGGGTTTTGCTTTGATGATCGGAAAATCGGTCGAGATAGGGTTGTTGAATGGCCTGATGCATGGCTCGGACGGACTCTGGGTTGAACCGGTCGAGGTGTAAGCCCGGATGCGCCGGGGTTGCCGATGGTTCTTGCAAAAAGACGATCACGCGCCAGCGCCCGGTCGGGGCTTTCCAATACAGGCGGCGGGTGGGGTGAAAAGATATGTAGGTATGGGGATGATAGGCGGGCACGGAATCGTTGTCGCGCAAGGCGTGGCCTTGGTGATTGACGCCCAAGTACGCGCTGAGGTCTTGTTTTTCCAGCCACAGGTAGCGGTCTCGGCGCACGGGAACGGCAAGGGCTTGCAACACGGGCGCCCAAGGCAAGACGAGATCGACGAGTTGCCCGCCTTGCACAGTGGTTTCGCGGAAGGTGAGTTGGCGTGCGATGAATTGGGGATGGTTCAAGGTGACTTGCGTTGCCCCCATGCCGCCGGGATGGCGATATTCGTCGTGGATCCAGACGTGGAGGCCGCATTCTTTTGCGGTTTCAATCGCCAGTTGCACGCGGTCAAACCACATTTGGGACAAGTAGGGGGTTCGCAGGCCGGGGCCGGTTGTCAGACAAAAACCGCCAAGCCCCTTGTCGGCCATTTCGCGGATTTGGCGAACGATTTCGTTTTCTTCGATAGTGCCGTTCCAGATCCAAAATGGCACGGGCCGATCAGCAACGGGCGGGTCGATAAAATTGTTGGAGTTCATAGAGTTAGGGGAATGAGACTTGCGGTGAGGAGTGGCAGGAGCGTTCACGAGACGCCAGCACACGCTGGACATAGATACGTCACCACGCGACCATGCGGCCGCAGGCGGATGAGTTTGATCTCGCCTTCGCGCTGTTTGCACTGCGCGCACGGACGGTCTAATTTGGGGGCAGAGGAGAGGGCCGCACAGGTATCACAGCGATAGCGCACGCGCTTGATGCTGTTTTCGATATGCGTTTGTGCCTTGGTTGCGGGAACTTTGCCACACTGTTCGCAAATCACTGTCGTCACCTCCGCGTCTGTACGGCGTGGGCGAGATGCCCACATCCCGTTTGCTCGTGACCCCCGAAAATTTAATGCCTGTGCAAAAAAAGTCAAGGTATTTTAATAAATTGTTGTTTTCTCGCGTTTTGGAAAAGATACGAACCATGGGCGATCAAATTTACGGGTTGGTGCTGGCAGCGGGTATGGCGCGCCGCATGGGGGCGACCAAACAGTTGTTGCCCTTTGGCGATAAGACGGTGTTGCAAGCCGTGGTCGATACGCTGTTGGGGGCAAGGCTCGCTGGCGTTGCGGTGGTTTTGGGGCACGATGCAGAGGCCGTGCGCGAGAGTCTGCGCGAGAGGCCCGTGCGATTTTGCGTGAATGAGGCGTACCCCGAGGGGATGTTTTCCAGCGTGCTTTGCGGGTTGCGCGGTTTGCCTGCCAATGCAGATGCCGCGCTGATTGCACTTGGTGACCAGCCGCAGATCGCACTGAACGCGGTTCGGGCCGTGCTGAGGGCGTACCGGGAAGGCGATAAGGGCATTGTGATTCCCGTGTCCGGGGGAAAGCGCGGGCACCCGGTGCTGATAAATTTGTCGCGTTATCAGCGCGAGATTCTGAGCCTTTCAGGGGATCAGGGCCTCAAGCCGGTCGTGCGCGGGTACCCAGAGGATACGCTGGAGGTGCCGGTCGATGACGAGGGGATTTTGAGGGATTTGGATACGCCGGCGGATTATCGCGCCGAGGTGGCGAGGATGTCGAACCGGTAGCGAGAGTTTGGAGGAGAGGCAGATGGCATCGAGAGATGTGGCAAGGGCACTTAAAAAAGGGCAGGTGATCCCCGCGCATCCGCTGGCATTGACCGCGGAGCGAAAATTGGACGAGCGGCGGCAACGAGCGCTGTCGCGCTATTATATCGCTGCGGGCGCGGGTGGGTTGGCCGTGGGCGTGCATACCACGCAGTTTGAGATCCGCGATCCCCAGTGGGATTTGTACCGCCCTGTTTTGGAACTGACCGCGAATGTGATGGATGCCGAAGCATCGGCTGATTTTATTCGGGTGGCGGGCATCGTGGGCCATACGCGGCAGGCCGTGTCAGAGGCGGAGACCGCGTGCGATTGCGGGTATCAGATCGGATTGGTGAGTTTGCGCGCTTTTGCCGGCGCGTCTGTCGATGCGATGATCGCGCACTGTAAAGCGATTGCCGAGGTGATGCCGATAATGGGTTTTTATCTGCAACCGGCCGTGGGCGGGTGCGTTTTGCCGTTTGCGTTTTGGCGGCGTTTTGCCGAGATTGAGGCGGTGGTGGGCATTAAGATCGCGCCGTTTAACCGGTATCAAACGCTGGAGGTGATTCGCGGGGTCGTGGCGTCGGGACGCGCAGAACACATCGCGCTGTACACGGGCAATGACGACAATATCGTGATGGATCTGTTGACGACTCATCGGCTTGTGCATGAAGGCGCGGTTGTAGAGGTGCGGATCGTGGGCGGGCTTTTGGGGCATTGGGCCGCGTGGACAAAGAAGGCGGTGGAGATGTTGCGCGCCTGCCAGAAAATTGCCCTATCCGGAAATGTGCCCCGGGAAATGCTCACGCGAGCGGTTGAGGTGACGGATTGCAATGCGGCGTTTTTTGACGCGCCCAATGCCTTTGCGGGATGTATTGCGGGCGTTCACGAGGTGTTGCGAAGGCAGGGGCTTCTCGAGGGGATCTGGTGCCTGAATCCCAATGAGGGCCTGTCGCGCGGGCAAGCCGAGGAGATCGACCGCGTGCATGCGGCTTATCCGCATTTGAATGACGATGCGTTTGTGGCGCGGCATTTAGACGAGTGGTTGAGGTGAGATGAGAGTTTAGCCACGAGCGGGGCAGGGGACGGGACGGGCACGCACGGGTGGCGAGGTGGCGAGGTGAGGCACGCACGGGCGGTTGGGTGGCTGGGTAGGGCACGCACAGGGCGGGGCGGTGTCGGGACGGGGACGCACGGGCGGCAGAGCGGAACGAGCGGGGCAACTGACCACTGACCACTGACCACTGACCACTGACCACTGACCGCTTGGGCGGTGTCGGGGTTGCCTCACCTCTCACCTCTCCCATCTCACCGAAGGGGTTAGGCGGGGTGGCAACTGACCACTGACCGCTCACCCCAAATTGACCACAACTCGCCCGCGCATTTGCCCGGCTAGGATGCGGTCTATTTGCCCATCGAGGTCTTGTAATTCGCACTCGGTCGTCAGATCGTTCAGCGCGTTGATTTTCCAATCCGTTGCGAGTCGCTGCCACAGATTTACCCGCAAGTCCATGGGGCACAACACCGAGTCGATGCCGATCAGTTTGATGCCGCGCAGAATAAATGGAAAGACGGTGGTGTTCAATTCCGGCGATGCGACCAAACCGCAACATGTTATCGCGCCGCGGTAGTGCGTTGTTTTGATGAGGGTTGACAAGATGTTCCCGCCGACGGTATCTATGCCCGCGGCCCAGCGTGCAGACGAGATGGGCTGTCCTGACGGGGCGTCCAATTCGCGCCGATCAATGATGGCAGACGCGCCGAGGCGTTTCAGAAAATCGGCCTCCGCGACCTTGCCCGTGGCCGCCACGACTCGAAAACCACCTCTTGCCAATATCGCTATGGACAAACTGCCCACGCCGCCGGTCGCGCCCGTGACCACGACGTCGCCGCCCTCTGGTGTCGCGCCCGCTTCGATGAGGTGATGGACGCACAGGGCCGCGGTCAATCCGGCTGTGCCATATCCCATGCTCTCTTTCATCGTCATACCTACCGGAAGCGCGACTAGCCAATGCGCGGGTACGCGGATGAATTGTCCAAATCCGCCCGGGATGTTCATGCCCAGATCGTAGCCCGTGACCAAGACCCTGTCCCCAGGCGCGAAATCAGCGACCGCACTTTCGACCACTTCGCCCACCGCATCGATGCCCGGGATGTGCGGAAAGGAGCGGGTCACGCCGCGATGCCCGGTTGCCGAGAGCGCGTCTTTGTAATTGAGCGAGGAATATCTCACCCGAATCAAAACCTCGCCTTCGGGCAATTCCTCGATCCGTCGTTCTTCCACTGCCCGCGAGTATTGCCCGTTTGCCTCGCGTACGACCAGTGCGCGATATGACGTCATGGTGTGTTCCTCCGTGAATGAATTGCTGACGTCGTGCTTGCATGTGGCTAACCGGGCCACGCCCTCACCTACTTCTCATCCGCGTTCATCCGTGTTCATCCGTGTTCATCCCGGCTTACACCTGCCGGGACATGCCTGGGGTTGCTTCTATGAGATACAAGTCCCTTAAACAGTGCGTTGACGACCTCGAGCGCAATGGGTATCTCGTCCGCATCGAACGGGAAGTGGATCCCCATTTGGAGATGGCCGAGATCCATCGGCGCGTTTTTCAAGCCCATGGCCCGGCCATTTACTACGCCAATGTGAAGAACAGCCCGTTCCCGGCGGTGTCCAATCTCTTTGGCACGCTCGAGCGGTCGCGTTTTCTCTTTCGCGCAACCCTGAAATGGGTGCAACGCCTCATCGAGGCCAAGGCCGATCCCGTGGCGTTTCTCCGTGCGCCGTGGCGAGGGATGGGCATTGCCAAGATCGCGTTTCACACCTTGCCCAAAAAAGTGCGGTCGGGCGCGGTGCTCAACCACGAGACGACCATTGACCAACTCCCGCAGATTCAATGCTGGCCCGACGATGGGGGCCCTTATGTGCTCTTGCCCCAAGTCTATACCGAAGACCCGGACGAGCCGGGGATGATGAACAGCAACCTGGGCATGTACCGCATCCAACTCGCGGGCAATGAGTACAGACAAAATGCGGAAGTCGGTCTCCACTACCAGATCCGCCGCGATATTGGCATTCACCACGCCAATGCCCTCAAGCGCGGCGAGCCGTTGCGCGTGAGCGTCTTTATCGGCGGCCCGCCCGCGCACATGTTCTCGGCGGTGATGCCCTTGCCCGAGGGGTTGTCCGAGGTCATTTTTGCCGGGGGCTTGGCCGGGCGCAGGTTTCGGTATGCGCGCAAGCAGGCCCACGTCATTTCCACGGACGCGGATTTTGTCATCACCGGCGCGGTGCATCCCAGGGAGACCAAGCCCGAAGGCCCGTTTGGGGACCACTTGGGTTATTACAGCCTCACGCACGAGTTTCCGGTTCTGCACGTCGACCGTGTTTGGCATCGCAAAGACGCGGTTTATCCCTTCACAGTGGTGGGACGACCACCGCAGGAAGACACGGCGTTTGGCCTGCTCATCCACGAGATCACCGGGCCGATGGTGCCGGTTGAGATTCCCGGACTCAAGTCGATCAATGCCGTGGATGCCGCGGGCGTGCATCCCTTGCTCATCGCCATTGGTTCTGAACGCTATGTGCCCTATCGGGAGCGGCAACCGCAGGAAATTCTCACTCTGGGCAATGCCCTGCTCGGGTTTGGCGCGTGTTCTTTGGCGAAATACCTCTTTATTTGCGCTTATGAAGACAATCCCGATCTCGATACCCATCACATCAAAAATTATTTCGTCCACATCCTCGAGCGCGTGGATTGGCGGCGCGACCTGCATTTTCAGACCCGCACCACGATTGACACGTTGGACTATTCGGGCACTGGGTTCAACGAAGGCTCCAAAGTGGTGATCGCCGCGGCCGGGCGCAAACGCCGAGATCTCTCATGCGAGATTCCGCCCGATCTCACCTTGCTCGATGGCTTCAAAAATCCCGCCATTGCCCTGCCTGGCGTCGCGGCTGTCGAAGGCCCCGCGTTCACAGAGGGCGGCGATGACATGCGACGCCTCGCCGAGACGCTCGCGCCGCAATCCCTCGACGGCTTGCCGCTCATTCTCGTTGTGGATGACAGCGCGTTTAGCACGCGCACCCTCGACAATTTTCTTTGGGTAACGTTCACCCGGTCCAATCCGTCGCACGATATTTACGGCGTGAGTAGCTTTGTGGACCACAAACACTGGGGTTGTAACGGGCCGCTCATGATCGACGCCCGCCACAAGCCCCACCACGCGCCACCGCTCGTCGAGGATGCCGAGATCGCGAAGAGAGTAGATGCCCTCGGCGCAAAGGGCGGGCCGCTGTATGGGATTATATGACGGCTCCCGTACAAATAATTAAGGACTACGTGTCGTTGAATCAGTTTAGTACATAGCCACAAAAGGCACAGAAACACAAAAAGGGTTAAAACCCGTTCATGCTGTGTTTTCCATGCTTTTCGTGGCTAAAGTGCCTTTGAACTGGCTGTCGCCAGTTGTACCCCGCTCGTGGCTAAACTTCCATCTCGTCTCACTACCTCATCCCATCTCTTCATCTGGATCTTCCGCCGAAAGGTCGTCGCCGCGGTGGAGCCGAAGGGCCAAATTTGCCGTCTGTTTCAAAGCGCGGGCCGTGGGGGCATGCGCGGCCAGATAGCGCGCCGCGGCCACCAGCGTCATGCGCGCGCGTTCTTCATCGAGCTCTTCGGCTTGGCTAAACGCGGACTCGAGCATCTGGAACGAGTGAAACTCGGCATCTTCTCGCAACAACACATGGCCCAAGCGTTCGCACAGGGCGGCACGCGGATGGCCCAAAGACAAGTACCGATAGGCGATCCGCCCGGCCTCATCGACCTGCGCTTGGGTGTCGAGCAAGGTAACAAAAGAATCGAGCAATTCATCCGCGTCTTCTGGCAACTGTTGGGTCGCGCGCTGATCCCGAGGCAATCTCGCCGCCGGTTTGTTGAACCACCGGTCGAAGTACAGGGCCATTGCAGCGTGGAAAATCCCCCGCGCCAGTTCCAATGACGGCGCGCGCTTTGCACATTGATGCAGGGCATTGGCCGCCGAATGCGTGTGCAACACCGCGATCCAATCGCCAAACTCATTCTTCGTGTGAAACCGCGCAATCCGCACCGCAGCGGCATAGGCCAAGGTCTGCGTCAACTGCGTCAGGGTCGCGCCTTCGGCAAATGCGGTCTTCAGCCCATCCACTATCGCATGGGGATCATCGCCCAACAAAATGTCCGTCAACGCATCCGCATCGTCCCATGTCTTTCCCTTGCCCTCTCGAACCAAATCCTCGAGTGCGTCAAAAGCGGCGTTCAACAACTGCACCAGATCGATGGGACTGCGCCAGCGGTTGAGCTCTTCGCTGCGCTGCGACCGCGACAACACCCCCACGAGCGAGGGCAAAATCTCGTCGGCTTTGTCCCACCCGATGCGATCCAGCATTTCAAAGCCCTTGTTGATAAAATCCAGCACATGCCCGCCGTCTCGATAAAAGTGATCCGTCGCTGCGGCCACCATCATATCGCACATCTCCGCGGGCGTCGCGCCCATAGAAATCGCCGTGAGCAACGCGCGCTCTGCGCCATCGGCATTTCGCACCTCGATGAGATAGCGGAACCATTCCTCGATACGCGCCATCGTGAGGTCTTCGGTTTGCAAGGGCGTAAAAACGATCCTCGGCGACGCATTATTGGTCTCGCGGGCCACATGCAACAACCCTTGGTACAGCGCGAGCACCTGATCCTCGCGGGCCAACTTGGGCACCACATTCGCCATACACGTCAAAATGGTCAGCGCGGGACCCCAACCCTGACGCCGCCGCAACGCGCCATACCGCGCACCGATCTCCGCGATCTCATCGCCATCGACCCGATGCGCCCGCAGCGCGATCACCGCCTTGGCGATCACCAAATTGATATTCTGCTCCAAACTCTCGCTCAACCGCCGCTTCCAATGCCCTACCGGATCCGGATGCGTCGCATGTACATCCACGAAAATCTCGCCATCCTGCACCGCCACCGGATAACTGCGAACATCATCGGCAAACGGATCAAACGTACACCCGCTGACCAAATCGAACCGCGCGTGATGCCAGTGGCAGATGATCAACCCATTGTGAATCGACCCTTCACTCAGCGGATAGCCCATGTGCGGGCATCGGTTATCCACCGCCCGAATCGCGCCATCCGACTTTGCCAGCGCAATCGCATGCCCGTCCACATTCACGGCAACAATCCCATCTTCGGGAATATCTTCAACGCGCACGAGTGTCGTCACAGCCATCGGACACCTCCTTATCTGAACAACCCGTTCTTTCGGACGGGTTCGAGAATGGAAATCCAGTTCTCTCTTGCCATTATTTTTTCGATGCTGTATCATAAAACATTTATTCATTCACCATTGGATTGTTCGCCTTCATGCATACTGTAGTGGAATTACCTGAATATTTGCGCCGAGCAAATCGGTTGCTATCCGCGCATGAGTGCCATGAGTTGGTCAATTATCTGGCAACGCATCCCCAGGCAGGCGTCATCATGCGTGGCACGGGAGGGATCAGAAAACTTCGCTGGACACGCCCAGGGATAGGTAAGCGCGGCGGTGTGCGGGTCATCTACTACTACCACAACGAGCAGATGCCGCTCTACCTCTTAACCGTGTTCGGCAAAGGCGCGAAAGACGATTTCAACCCATCTGAACGCCGTGCATTACGCGCCCTCGTCCACACCTTGATCGAGACATGGAGATGACTCATGGGTAAGGTTTTTGCAAGTATTAAACAAGGATTAACAGAAGCGATTGAACACGCGGCAGGCCAGACAAGTCAGGCGGTTGAGCATCCCCCTCAGACCACTGATGTAAAAGCCATCCGGAAACGGGTCGGTATGACGCAAACGGCCTTTGCGGCTGCATTTGGTATTAGCCTCAGGACACTGCGTCGCTGGGAACGCGGAAATCAGACTCCTCAAGGACCCGCACGGGTGTTATTGCAGGTGGCAGCCCACGAACCCCAGGCAGTTTTGCGGGCTTTGGAGAAAACGAGTTAGAGACCTCTAAACCGGCGTCACGCCTTTTTTGAGAATGATATTGCCGTATTTGGCGGTTTCTCCGGTCATCACCACGGCAAAGGCATGGCTCGCCTGTTCGTAAAACGCAAAGCGTTCAACACGCGCAACTGGGGGCGTGTCGGGCCAAATCCTGTCAATCACAGCGCGGTAAGAGGCTTCAACCTCGGGATCGAGCGCATCGCCGGGCACGGCATCCATCATGAACACCGGGCTATCCACATACGTGTCCAGCACGAACAGGGGCAAAATGGCTTCGAGCAAATCGGCAATGCCCAACCCATCGGCCCGCAGAACATGGGCATTGACCGAGTGCCCGGGAAAATGGGCATCGGCCAACACAATCTCATCGCCGTGTCCCATGCGATAGATCGCGGCGAGCAATTCGGGGCTGAACAGCGGGGATATACCAACGAGCATTTCGGTTCTCCGAAAAAGTAGCGAGAAGTAAGACGCGAGAAATGAGAAGACCACTATTTGAAAAATTAGGATAATAAAAAATCAAATTGGTATTAGCAATGCGAATTAAGCGTTGGATCCATTGCGTACTTGTCTTTTTGTTAGGACCTACCCCCCTAACCCCCTTCCGTCTCCCATCTTACGTTTCACCTCTCCCGTTCATCGCTGAAAACACCGCTTGCACCGCACAAAACATCTGTTACAACCTCGCCCGCTTTCATCACCAGTTTCACATCGCGCAAGCACGCGATATCCTCGAGCGGATTGCCCGAAAGGGCTATCGCGTCTGCGAACATCCCGGCGCGCAGATGCCCCACGCGATCCGCCATGCCCAGCATCTCGGCGGTATTTGTCGTTACCGCCTTGAGCGCGTCTGTTTCCGATACGCCCAAGCCGACGAGTGCCTTTGCCTCGCGCCAGAGCGTTGCGTGCGTGCTATCGGTGCCCAAACACACCTTGACGCCTGCGCGAATCGCTTCGGGCAAATGCTCTGCGGTCGAGTCGCGGGCGCGTTTGACCCGGTCGCGCCACCAATCCCACGCCCAGGTTGGAAAGGTCGCAAACCCGACCTCATCGTCAAAAAACAGTTGCAAATTTGGATCGCTCAAATACGCGCCCGATTTTGCGAACAGCGCGACATCCTCCTCGGTCGACAAATTGGCGTGCTCAATGCTGTCGATCCCGGCTTCTAGTGCCCAGCGCATGGCCGGCCCGCCTATCGCATGCGCGGCCACGGGGATGCCCAAGTCGTGCGATGCGGCAATGGCCGTTTCAATTTCCCGTCTCGAGTACGCGGGCACATCCGTCAAATCGCCCCGGATATAATCTTCGTACGCATCGCCTTGTCGCACGTTGGTGATGAACAACTTGGTCCAGTCCGCGCCCTGGGCAAAATTTTCCCGGATTTTCAACGCCAATTCCGCTTCACCATCCGCGGGAAAACACAGAAAAGGCGCGGTTCCGTGGCTCGGTCGCAATGCCCGCACGCACACCTGCAACCTCGGCCCCACGGCTTCGCCCCGGTCTATCGCCCCTTGAAACGCCTTTTCAATGCCCGGGCGATCCCCCAAAACCCGCATGGTCGTCACGCCCGATGCCAGATCGCTCCGCAGATTCATCGCCCCGCGCAACACCGCCGTTGTCGCGTCCAGATCAAAATGCGCGCTCAAGGGCAGCTCGAACCGATTGTTGATCGTGATATGCACATGGGAATCGATCAGCGCGGGCATCACCGTATAGGCCGAACAATCCACCACCTCTGCGCCCGCGGGCAAGGCGAGGTCCGTCCCGACATCCAAGACGCGCCCCGCGTTGACGAGGATCATCCCCTGCGGAATGGGCGCGGCGTCAGGGTGAACGATCAGCAACTCGGATTTAATTATTTTTGGCATCATGGCGAATTGTTGTGTATCATCAAGACGACCAACGAGGCCCGCCTTGTCGAACACTGGAGATCGGCATGCAATTTGGCATTTTTTACGAACACCAAATCCCCCGCCCCTGGACAGAGGGAGACGAACACCAGCTTTTTAAGGACGCGCTCGAGCAAGTCGAACTCGCCGATAGCGTTGGCATCGAATACGTTTGGGAAGTGGAACACCACTTCTTGGAAGAATATTCCCATTCCTCGGCGCCAGAGGTGTTTCTCGCCGCGTGTAGCCAACGCTCGAAAAATATCCGCTTGGGACACGGCATCGTGCTCATGCCTCCGAATTACAACCACCCCGCGCGCGTGGCCGAACGCATTGCAACCCTGGATTTGATCAGCGACGGGCGCGTGGAATGGGGCACGGGCGAATCGGCCTCGCGCGCCGAACTCGAAGGATTCAACGTGCCGGTCGCGCAAAAAAAAGCCATGTGGGCAGAGACCGTGCGCGAGACCGCCAAGATGTTCGTGTCAGAACCGTACCCGGGGTATCGGGGCGCGTTTTTTGACATGCCCGAACGCAACATCGTACCCAAACCCCTGCAAAAGCCCCACCCGCCCCTGTGGGTCGCCTGTTCCACCCGAGAGAGCATTCGCTGGGCCGGCAAACATGGCATGGGCGCGCTCACCTTTGCCTTTATCGAACCCGAGGAAGCCAAGTACTGGGTCGAGGAATACTACACCGCATTTGAGACCGCATGCGAACCCCTCGGTCAAGCGGTCAACCCCACCATTGCAATGGTCGCCGGGTTTATGTGCCACGAAAATGGGGCCATCGCACGCGCACGCGGTCTGGAAGGCTTTCAATTTTTCAGCTATGCCCTGTCCCATTATTACAAGCACGGCACCCATGTGCCGGGCGCGTTTGACTTGTGGGCGGATTTCCAGCAAAACAAATCCGAACCCAAAGAAAGCGCGCGCTGCATCGGCACGCCAGACGAGATTCGCGCCCACCTCGAGCGCATGGAAAAAATCGGCGTCGATCAAGTCGTCTTTCTCCAGCAAGCCGGGAACAACAAACACGATCACATCTGCGAATCCCTCGAATGCTTCGCCCAAGCCGTGTTGCCGGATTTCAAAGCGCGACACGAAATCCACATTGCCAAAAAAGCCGAACGCCTCGGCCCGGCCATTGAAAGGGCGCAAGCCAAAATCCCACCCATTGACGCGCCCGGATTTGCACCCGTGGAAGCCTATCCGGTTTTGAACTCACCCAAAGAACAACAACAGGCCAAAGTCGCATTGTGATAACACCTCGTTGCCGAGCGGCCCGTGCGTGCCCATCCGCCCAACCGCAAGCCCTATCCCCAAGTAAGAGGCAAGAGCCCCCCACCGCCCTACCGCCGCTTCGCCCTTCCCCTGCGCTGTGTCCTTCGCCTCCCCATCCGGCCGTGCGGCCTCACCCCGCCGTGTGCGTGACCCTGGCCTTGCGTCCCAAGGGGTCAGCGATCAGTTCCACCAAGATTTTGAATACGTCTCCCTTCTCCCCTCTTCCCCTCTTGCCTCTCCCCTCTTGCCTCTCCCCTCTTACCCCCCTTGCACCTGCCTGCGGAGGAAGGATGGGTAGTCCAGATCGTCAGACACGCGGTCTTTTTCTGGTTTTTCGTCCGTGTCCAAATCGAGATCGCCATCATCATCTCGGGCGTCCGTTTTCCGCATAAACGCGGGCACATCGTACTTCCGCATATAAGCGGGCACATTCTCGTCGTCGGTCTCGATCTCGGATGGGTCGGTCTCGTCGTCGGTCTCGGAACTCGGCTTCGCGGTCGGGTGATAGGATAGATTCGCGCCGTTGGAATGCACCTTATCCGACGGATTTTTATTGAACCCGGTGGCGATCACGGTCACGCGCAACTCGTCCCGCATGCTGTCGTCGAGCACTGTGCCCCAGATGATATTGGCCTCGTGGCCCACGGCATCGGTAATGAGATTCACCGCGCGATCCATCTCGAACAACTTCAACTCGCTGCTCGCCGAGATATTCACCAACACCCCTTGCGCGCCTGCGACTGACACATTGTCGAGCAAGGGGCTGTTCAATGCTTTCTCGGCTGCGTTCACAGCGCGGTTCTCGCCCGTCGCCTCGGCCGTGCCCATCAGCGCGTCGCCCCCGGATTGCATCACGGTACGCACGTCATTAAAATCGAGATTCACCATGCCGGGGATGGTGATCAAATCGGAAATCCCCCGCGTGGCCTGCAACAACACATCGTCCGCGATCAAAAACGCATCGCGCAAGGTGGTGTCTTCGGAACTGATCTCCAACAGGCGCTGATTGGGAATGATGATCACGGTATCCGCGGCCTTCTTCAGCGCGTCGATGCCCGATTGGGCATTTCGCATGCGCGGCATGCCCTCCATCTTAAACGGCGTGCTCACGATGCCCACGGTCAGCGCGTCCGCACTGCGGGCGATATCGGCCACGATGGGCGCAGCGCCAGTACCCGTGCCCCCGCCCATGCCCGCGGTGACAAAGACCATATCGGACCCGGACAGGACCTCGGCGACCTCGTCGCGATCCTCCTCGATGGCCTGCGCGCCGATTTCCGGATTCGCGCCTGCGCCCAACCCGCGCGTCACATTGCGCCCGATTTGGATGCACCGAGACGCCTGCGACATTTCGAGGTCTTGTTCATCGGTGTTGATGGCGATGAACTCCACGCCTTGCAAATCCGACTCGATCATGCGGTTGATCGCATTGCCACCCGACCCCCCGACTCCGACGACCCGAATTTTGGCGTGGCTATCGGCGTTCAGAATAGAAAATGTTACCATGAGATACCTCCTGCATGAGCGGTTAGCACATCAAAAAAAATTGCGAATCCAGTTTTTCATGCGGCCAAAGACCGAATCCAAAAAATCGCCTTCGTCCGCCATAAAACCGTGATTCGGATTGTACAGCCCAAAGTACAACAACCCCACGCTCGTCGAATAGACCGGGTCTTTCACATTGCGGCCCGTCACGTCTTGGGGATGCTTCACTGTCGCGGGCATGTCGAAAACCTCTTGGGCGAGTTCCGCGCTGCCTTCAAGCGTGGCGCCGCCGCCGGTGAGCACGATGCCCGCGCCGAGCCTATTCGCGTACTCGGTGCGTCGAATCTCTTGGTTCACATAGACAAAAATCTCTTCCAGGCGCGCTTCGATAATCGAGGTCATCTTCATGCGCGACACCTGTCGGTCGGGCCGCCCGGCAACCCCTGGCACATCCACCATATCGTTGAGGGCCACCAGCGATTTCAAGGCGCAACCGCGTTCGCACTTCAGGGTCTCGGCTTGTTTCCAGGGCGTCCGCAAACCAATCGCCATGTCCTGCGTCACATTTGTGCCCCCCAAGCCCACCACAGCGGTATGGCGAACCGCGCTGTCGTAAAACACCGCCAAATCGGTCGTGCCCCCGCCGATATCGATCAGCGCCACGCCCATCTCCTCTTCGTCCGGGGTCAAAACCGCGCGACTCGACGCGATGGGCCCCAGCACCAAATCCGCCACCTCTAACCCGGCGCGGCGAATGCTCTTGCAAATATTTTGCGCGGATGTCACGGCCGCAGTAACGATATGCACATCCGCTTTGAGGCGCACGCCGGACATGCCGACTGGATCCTTGATCCCCGGTTGTCCATCCACCTCAAACGACTGCGGCAACACATGGATGATCTCCTGATCCTTTGGAATGGGCACGGCCTCTTCCGCTGCTTTGACCACGCGCTGCGTATCATCCGGCGTAATCTCATTGTCCTGCCCGGACACGGGTGCCTCGGCGCGCGTATTCACGCTGTGGATGTGATCCCCGGAAATGCCCGCGTAAACCGCGCCGATGCGCGTGCCGGACATCTCCTGCGCCGCGTCGATTGCCGTGCGAATCGACTGCACGGTTTGTTCCACATTGACCACCACCCCGCGCTTGAGGCCGTCGGAAGGGCTGCTGCCCAAGCCCGTAATTTTGACCGCGTCATCCTCTTCCACTTCCGCCACTATCGCGCAAATTTTGGTGGTGCCAATATCGAGTCCAACGATTCGATCCATCGTGCGTGTCCTTTCACTCATTCGCGCTTGCCCACGACCACTTGATCCCGATACCGCAAGTCGATATACGCGAGGGCTCGCCCAGGCGGGGATGCGGCCTGGGTATAGGCGCGGAAATTCCGAATCTGCTGTTCCGGGTTTTCAAAACGCATTTTGAGGG
Organism: Candidatus Latescibacterota bacterium; assembly: GCA_965204745.1. Classification (GTDB taxonomy): domain Bacteria; phylum Latescibacterota; class UBA2968; order UBA2968; family UBA2968; genus VXRD01. Next base: position 3,030,779 of record OZ242010.1, on the reverse strand, counting down.
CCAAATCATCGGCCACCAAATACACGGTCGCGGACCGGGGATCATCCGTGCGAATTTCTGAAATCTCGCGCCAAAACGCCGGCGTGCGGATTTGCAACTCCGCCACAAACCCGGCCAGTGCGCGCGTCCACCGCCCGTCGGCGTCCCGATGCGAACTTATGCCGGTCAAAATGGGCAAATCCACTTGTGCAGAAGGCTTCAGGGGAAAAATTTTGCCAGACGCATCCAAGCCCATCAACCCCTCTGGCGCGTTCACCATGCCCACGGGACGGCGTTCTTCCAAAACGATCACCAGCGTCTCTGGCGGTTCTCGCAACAGCAGTGCCTTTTTGACCATCGGCTGTTGCGCGATGCGCTCGGTTGCCGAGGCGATATCACAGGCGAACAAATTGGTGCCCACCTGCAACTGCGACCACGCGATCACATCCGCGTCAGCCACCAGGGTATTGCCGCGCACCTTGATCCGCGCCATGCGAAAAAACTCGGAATCCGCCAGCGAGGAATAGGCATTTTGAATGCCCACGACCAGCAGGCCCAACACGGTCATCACCATCGCCCAGCGCGCGAACCTGCGCGGTCGCCTCTGCACGGGCCGCGCATTCAAAAACACATTCTTTCCAGACCTGTAAGACGTGTAACCCGCTCTCTGTCTCGACATAAACCCCTCCTCAAAAAAGGTTATGGCTCTCCTACGATTTGGACTTCTGTCTCGAGTTCAACTTCGTGAACCTCAAAAACGCGTGCGCGAACCCGCTCGATCAACGCGAGCACATCGTCGGCGGAATGCCCACCCAAATTGACCATAAAATTGGCATGCACCTCTGAAACCGAAACCGTGCGGACCGCCATGCCCTTGCACCCGGCCCGATCGATGAGCGCGCCCGCAGAGTGCCCTGGCGGATTCTTAAAAATGCACCCACAACTGCGGTTCGCCAGGGGTTGTGTGTCCTTCCGCTCTGCCAACATGCGATCCATGTCCCCGGCGATGGCTTGGGGATCGCCTTCGGCCACGCGAAACCCGGCTTCGACGATGAGCAGATCCTCGGGCAGATCCGCGTACCGATACCCAAACGAAATATCGGCCTGCGCGAGACAAAGGGCTTGGCCCGTGCCGAGATCCACGCCGCGCAACCGCGTCAACGCCTCCAGCGTCTCGCCGCCCCACGCACCTGCATTGCCCCAAATCGCGCCGCCGATGCTGCCTGGGATCCCGCAACCAAATTCCAAGCCGGACTTGCCCGCGCGCTGGCATTGCCGCGCCACCACTTGCGTACTCGCCCCGGCCTGGGCGACCACCTCATCCCCGCCCATTTTTAGTTGCCGTGCGCCCGCGGTGAGCGAAACCACCAACCCGCGAAACCCGCTATCGCGCACCAGCGTATTCGTCCCGCCGCCCAAGGGGAAAATCGGCACGCCCGCATCTTTCAGCAATGGCACGGCGCGCGCCAAATCCTCGAGATCGGCCGGGGCGAAAAACAGATCTGCCGCGCCGCCCACGCCAAAAGTCGTGTGTTTGCCCAACGGCTCATCGCGCTTGAGTTTGCCCCGGCATCGCGCTTCGAGCTCTCGCGCGAGCAAATCGCAGTGGTTATCGCGCATCGCTTACATCTCTCGCAGAGTTTGAAAAACGTCGCCAGCCACGGTCTCGATATCGCCCGCGCCCATCACCAACAGCAAATCCCCAGCGCGCAAATCGTCCAATAATGCAGTTTTTAACTCGCCCAACGTGGGCGCGTACTGCGCCCCGGGAATCCGATCCGCGAGCCATTGTCCATCGACCCCTGCGATGGGGTCCTCGCGTGCGGGATAAATCTCGGTGATCCACACGCGGGCAGCCTCTCGCAACGCCCGGACAAAGCCATCGGCAAAATCCCGCGTGCGCGTGAACAGATGCGGTTGAAACGCCACCACGACGCGCCCGTCCCAGCCGCGCTTCGCAGCATATAGGGTCGCCGCAACTTCCGTGGGATGATGCGCGTAATCATCGACCACGGCGATCCCCCGCGCCCGACCGAGCACCTCAAACCGGCGATGCACCCCGCGAAACCCCTCGAGGCCCGCGCGCATCTCTGCCCAATCCAACCCCAGATGGATGCCCACCCCGAGCGCGATCAGCGCGTTGCTCACGTTGTGTTCTCCCGGCACGCGAAGGCGCACATGCCCCAACCGCGCATCCTTTGTCACCGCGTCAAATTCCATGCCAAACCCGGCTTGTGCGATGGCGTTCGCGCGCAAATCCCCGGCCATCAGCCCGCAGGTGATCGTCTCAAAGCGATCGTCGAGATCGAGCCTGCGAATCTCGGGCGCGTCCGCACACAACACCGCGCAGCCATCGTCTGGCAGGGCATTGACAAAGCGTTCAAATGTCGAGCGAATATCGTCCATATCTCGGTAGCAATCGAGGTGATCCGGCTCTAGCGCGGTCACCGCGGCAAGTTGTGGTTTTAAGGTCAAAAACGAGCGGTCGTACTCATCGGCTTCCACCACCCAGAACCCGCCCTCGCCCAGGCGCAATGCGGATTTCCTCCCCCGCATGATCCCGCCCACGAGCACGGTGGGATCCCATCCCGCGGCGGTGAGCATTTCCGCGATCATCGCCGTGGTAGTGGTCTTGCCGTGCGTGCCCGCTATGCAAATCGTCGGGTGTGCCCGCGCGAGGTGCCCGAGCAACTCCGCGCGCCGCACCAAGGGAATGCCGCGTTCTCGGGCAACGCGTCTCTCTGGATTGTCGGCATCTGTCGCCGACGTGTACACGACGCAATCCGCCTGGGGTACCGCCTGCGGCGCGTGCCCAATTTGGATGGGCATGCCCAAGTGTGCCAAATGCCGGGTCAGGGGCGAGGCCTGGCGGTCGGAACCCGAGACGATGCACCCGCGTAGCGCGAGCAATTCGGCCAACGCGCTCATGCCGATGCCGCCAATGCCGACAAAATGCACTCGGGTTCCAGCGTCGAATCCAACCATAGTCAAATCGTTCAACGCGGGGAAATGGTGAGAGGACGCCGTCTGTACACCGCGTGCCGGGGACTGGCTTGCGACGTATGCGGCGAGCGATGGGCACCGCTTCGGGAACTCGCCCGACCAATGCCGATCAAAACGCCCGTTGCAGCGAGCGTGAACATCAAGGCGGAACCACCGTAGCTGATAAAGGGAAGGGGAAGTCCCGTGACGGGCAGCAGCCCGGTCGCCACACCCATGTTGATCAAAGCGTAAATCAAAATCGTCATCGTAATGCCCGATGCGAACAAAAAGCCAAACGTATCGGGCGCCTTGCGGGCGATGCGAAAGCCCAGCCGGCCAAAGATCAAGAACAAAATCAAAACGAGCAGTGTGCCCAACAAGCCGAGTTCTTCGCCCACGATGCTATACACAAAATCCGTATGCGGCTCGGGCAAAAAGAAATACTTTTGCTGGCCCTGCCCCAACCCGGTGCCCCACACCCCGCCGCTGCCCAGTGCGAGCAGGGATTGCGCCAAGTGATAGCCCGTGTCGTGTACGTCAGCACTCGGGGCGAGAAACGTCATCACGCGCTCGCGGCGATAGCCCAACACGAAGACGATCACGTACAAAAAGGGCAACAGCCCCACACTCGTCGCAATCAGATGGCGCAAGCGCACGCCGGCCAAAAAGAGCATTGCCGCGCAGGTCAGCCCAATCGCCAGGGCCGTGCCCAAATCCGGTTGCAGGATGATCATCGCCATCGCCGTGCCGATGACAATCGCGTGGGGCAAAAAGCCGGCCTTGAAAGTTGCGACCACGTCTTGCTTGCGCGTGAGGGAATCCGCCAAGTAGAGCACCAGCACCATTCGCATCATGTCCGCGGGTTGAAACTGCCCGCCCGGCAAGGGGATCCAGCGATACGCGCCGCGCACCTTGCCAATGCCCAACACCTTGAGCACGAGCACCACCATCAAAAGCGCGAACCCCAACGCCAGCAGGACCCGTGCGTACTTGCGCCACACCCGATAGTCGATGTGGATCAACACGACCATTACCCCCAAGCTGATGAGCATGCGAATGCCCCAGCGTTTGAGAAAAAAATGCCCATTGTCAAACCGCAGTTGCGCCAACCCAGAACTCGCGCTATACACCATCACCAGCCCCAAGCCCACGAGCATGACCACGGTGAGCAGCAGTGAAATCCAAGTCCGATGCGCTTCTTGTTCGTTCACGAGTGCCATAAAATCAGTTGTCAGTGGTCGGTTGTCAGTTGTCAGTCCCCGCCCCGCCGCCCAAAGCGGTAAGAGGTGAGATGGAATTTTAGCCACAAAAGGCACAAAAGGCACAAAAGGTGAGCGATATGTGTAGGGGCGATGCCTCCGTGCTCGCCCGAAGCAATAGGCGGTGGTCAGTGGTCAGTGGTCAGTTGTCAGTGGTCAGTTGTCAGTCCCCGCCCCACCGCCCCAAGCGGTGAGAGGTGAGATGCAAGAGGTGAGAAGGCCGCCCAGCCCCGCCCAAAGGCGAGACGTGAGATCGTAGGGGCGGTTGTCAGTTGTCAGTGGTCGGTTGTCAACGCGAATTAAGAGTAGAAAGCGAGTAAGAAGCAAGCTGCAACCCATCATCCAAAGACATGAACGTGTCATCCATTATAGAATCGCCCCTTAGAACGGGTCTTAAAACGAACGATGGATGTTCTTCCCCTTCCTCGTAGGACCTATCCCCCCGGCCCCCTTTCCTACAAGGAAAGGGGGAGCGCATGGCTTTTTGAAGGTTTGTCTCCCTAGCTGTTCTGATGGCTTTGAGCAAATAGATCACGCCCTGGAAACCCAAACCCCTCGCACAACCTCTCGCCATTCCCCCCTTCCTCGCAGGAAGGGGGTTAGGGGGTAGGTCCTTCATCCAAATCCGAGCGCGGAGACGATGCCTTCCATCGCAATGCCGCGCGAGCCTTTGACGAGCATGCAATCCCCGGGCTTTAGATATGCCCGCAGCGCGCCGGTCAGTGCGTCTCGATCCGCGTACGCCCAGGCTTGGGCCATGCCCGCAGCGCGACCGCCTTCGACCACTAAGGGCGCCATATCGCCCAGGGCGAACAGGGCGTCAATTTGCCGGTTTCCGGCTTCGCGGCCCAAGTCGCGGTGGGCATCGCAGGTCATGGTGCCCAACTCGCGCATATCGCCCACCACAGCGACCCGCCTGCCCGATACCTCGATGTGCGAGAGGGTCTTCAGCGCGGCCCGCATCGACGCGGGATTGGCATTGTACGCGTCGTTGATCAGGCGAATCCCAGCGCGTTCTAGCACCTGACTTCTCAATTTGGTCGGCGCGAAATTCGCCAGCGCATGGGCCGCATCTTCCAACGGTACATCGAGTGCCCAACCCGTGGCCGCGGCCATCAGCGCGTTGTACGCATTGTGCATGCCCGGAATGGGCAGAAAAAAAGAATGGCCCCGCAGAGAGAAATGACCCAAGCCCTTCCGGTCCAGTTTGAGTCCCTCCCCACGAAACTGACATATCTGCTCGATGCCAATGCCAAGGAGTCTCCCCTTAACATTTGCTCTCTCCTTGAACAAAAACGGATCATCGAGATTCAAGATAGTCACTGAGGACTCATTTAGATAATCCAGAAGTTCCCCTTTGGCTTTTGCCACACCCTCTACGGAGCCAAAAAATTCAATATGTGCGGGGCCGATGTTGGTGATCATCCCCATCGTCGGTTGTGCAATCTCGCACAAATAGCGCATGCCACCGCGTTCGCTAATGCCCATTTCGATCACCGCCACGTCGTAGTTTGCGGACAACTGACACAGCGTGAGCGGCAAGCCCAACCGGTTATTGCGATTGCCCTGCGTCGCCAAAACCCGGTACCGCGTGCCCAACACCGCGGACACCATATCCTTTGTGGTGGTCTTGCCATTGCTCCCGGTAATGCCGATCACCGGAATGTCGAACCGCCTGCGATACGCCCGCGCCAAATCGCCCAAGGCCAAATCCGTCGCCTCGACTGCGATCACGTCAGCAGGGGATGTGCCCCACTGCTCGCCGACCACCGCCGCGCACGCGCCCTTTTCAAATGCCGAGGCGACAAATCGGTGACCGTCCACCCGCGCCCCGGGCAGGGCAAAAAAAACGTCGCCCGGCTCGAGCGTGCGCGTATCGATGCTCACCCCCGTGGGCACAATCGCAGCGGGATCGCCTTTGCCCAGCCAGCGGCCTCGCACCGCGCGGATCACGTCTGATAGGGTCAAACCTTCCATCGCAAAATTTCCCGTGCAACTTCGCGGTCGTCAAATGGGGTCTTCACCCCGCAAACTTCCTGATAATCCTCGTGCCCTTTGCCCGCGATCAACACCAAATCCCCGGGCCGCGCTTTGGCTATCGCCTTTTCGATAGCCCGCCTGCGATCCGGTTCGACGAGATGCGGCGCATCTCCCATGCCGGGCAAAATATCGGCGATAATCGCGTCCGGGTCTTCGGTGCGCGGGTTGTCCGACGTCACCACCGACAAATCCGCCAGTTGCGCGGCCAACGCGCCCATCGTGGGACGCTTGCCTCGGTCGCGGTCCCCGCCGCAACCAAACACGCAAATCAACCGCCCATCGGCAGACGTGCGCGCGGTTTGCAACACGTTTTTCAACCCGTCGGGCGCGTGGGCATAATCGACAACCACCGCAAAATCCTGCCCGCAATCAACGCCTTCAAACCGCCCCGGCACCCGAACCTCGCGCAACGCCTCCGCGATAATTTCAGGCGCGACCCCCAGTGCCAAACCAACGCTGACCGCGGCCGCGACATTGTACAATTGAAACGCCCCCTGCAGCGCGAGTTCTAGCGCCATCTCGCCAACCGGCGTTTGCAACCAAAGCCGCTTCGCCCGCCCATCCACAATCCGCACCCGCGCATCGCGCGACCGCCCATAATGCCACAAGCGCGCCGAACAGTTTTTGATCAATGCGCCGCACGCCGCATCATCCGCATTGACTATCGCGTAAGCCTCTGGTCGCAGACCGTCAAAAAGCCGCGCCTTGGCCGCCAAGTACGCCGCTGGCGTGTCGTGATAATCGAGGTGATCCCGCGTCAAATTGGTGAACGCGGCCAGGTCGTAATCGATGCCCAACACCCGATCTTGTGCCAACCCGTGCGACGTCACCTCCATCACGGCGGACCGGCAACCCGCGTCGATCATCCCGCGAAACAAGCGGTGCAGGTCGTGCGCTTGCGGCGTGGAATTATTCGACACCTCGCGGTCTGGACCGAGTCGATGTTCGATGGTCCCAATCAACCCCGGTGCCAACCCCGCCGCGTCGAGCACTGCGTAGATGAGATGCGCGGTCGACGTCTTGCCATTCGTGCCCGTCACCCCGATCATCGTCAACGCATCGGTCGGGCACCCGTAAAACCTGCGGGCGATATGCGCGAGTGCGCGATGCGTATTTTCGGTTTGCACGACCACCGTGTCGCCCGCATCGACTTCGCGCTCGGCAACGACGGCTTTGGCACCTGCGCGAACCGCCTGCGGAACAAAGGGGTGCCTGTCTGCAAAATCCACGTCGCCACCGAGCGCGACAAACACGTCGCCTTCTCGCACGCGCCCCGAATGGGTTGCAATGCCCCGGATATCGGGATTGGTTCCGCAGGTGTGATGCGGGATATCGACCAACAAATTTTGCAGGCGCATGGCTCTAACTTTCGCGTTTGCATTCCACCTCGCACACGGTTCCCAGTTTCACCGGAACCCCCGGATCGGGCACTTGCGCGATGACCCGGCCGCTGCCCGAAATTTTGATCTGAAGCCCCAACTGCGTCAGTTGTGCGACCGCTTGGCGCAAGGGCGCCCCGCGCACATCGGGCATGTAAAGCGATTTTGCATCCCTGTCGCGCTGCCCTGTGGCCGCAGAGGACAAAAACAGGGAAACGCTGTTTTCCGCAACATCCACATGTTGCCCCACGACCCGGTCGCCCTCGCCCGCGATGTGATAGGTCATGCCCAAGCGGTTGAGCGCGTCGGTCGCGGCTTTGCGCGAGAGGCCCACCAAGTGAATATCCGCACGCGCAGGCGGGAGGGGCTGTTCTTCCACCAAGGGCGCGCTGTGGCGCAACGGGGCTTGGCGCAGGCTCAAGATGCGCTGCACGATGCGGCTAAACACAGGCGCCGCAACCATGCTCGCCCAGTGGATATCTTTGGGGCTGTCGATAGCGACCAGACACAGGAGTTCGGGGCGTTCAACCGGCAAAAATCCCACAAAAGACGTGATGTAGCGATTGGGGTCGTACCCGGGTTGCCCCTCCTTCACCTGCTGCGCGGTGCCGGTTTTTCCAGCGACTCGATACCCGGGGATGCGCGCGGTTTTGCCCGTGCCGCGCGCCACAACGCCCTCGAGGATATCGGCGAGCGTGCGCGCGGTTTGGGGCGACATCACCCGCCGAATCGTTTTGGCCGCCCCTTCTTCGACCGTCTGCGTGCCTTCCCGAGACGCTTGGATGAAAATGCGCGGGGTCATCAGCCGCCCGCCATTGGCTATCGCGCTGTATGCCGCGGCGACTTGAAGGGCGGTCGCGGCGATCTCTTGCCCGATGCAGATGGTTTCCAGCGAGCGATTGGACCACGCATCCGGATGCCGCAATTGGCCCGCGACTTCGCCCGGCAAATCCACGCCGGTTTTCGCGCCAAAGCCGAACATGCGAATCTGCCGATACAGCGGGCCTTTGTCCAGTTTGCGCGCGATTTTAATCGTGCCGATGTTGCTCGATTCTTCCATCACTTCCCGCGCGGTCAGCCAGTCGGTCGGGTGCGTATCGCGGATCACCTTGCCGCCCGCAACGAGCAATCGCCCGTTTTCACAGAAAATTTTCTCTTCGGGATCGACCAACCCCGCCTCGAGCGCGGCGGCAAAAGCCACGACCTTAAAGGTGGACCCCGGCTCGAACTGATCGGTCACGGCCCGGTTGCGGCGCACCCAAAGTTCCGATTTTGAAAACGCATTTGGATCGTAATACGGCGCGTTTGCCAGGGCCAAAATATCGCCCGTCTGCGGGTCCATCACGATGGCAATGCCGCTCTTGGCGTCGAATTTTTCCATCCCCTTGAGGAGCTCTTCCTCTGCAATGGCCTGATAATCCGCGTCGATGGTCAACGTCAAATCGTCGCCATTTTCCGGCATCTGCCGAACCGCGCCCAAGGTGCTGAGCATCTGCCCGCGCGCATCCACGCGCACGGACAACTCGCCCGCCTTGCCCTTCAACAGCGGATCAAACGCGCGCTCGATGCCCTCGATGCCCTTTCCATCGGTATCCGTATAGCCCAACACCTGCCCGGCCAACGACCCCATCGGATAACTGCGCCGCATCTCTACGATGCGCCCGATGCCCTCGGGCAATTCCTCGGGCGATGGCGCGTCGATGACGTGGCGGGCGAGCCACACAAAAGAGCGCGAGCGGTCGATCTTTTTGAGGATAGCGGCTTCGTCCTGCCCGGACCGCTGGGAGAATTGCACGGCGATCTGCCGCATGCTGTCGCGGTCCGAGATGCGATTGAGAAAAAACGATTGGGATTCGAGATTGGTCGCCAACACCTGGCCGTGCCGATCAAAAACGCGCCCCCTGATCGCTTGCAAAACCCGCTTCTTGACGTGCTGGCTGCGCGCCTGATCCGCGTACGCATCTACGGACCAGACCTGCAAAGACGCCAGCCGAAACGCCAATAGCAGCGCGAATCCCAGGCCGCACAGCGCGATGATTTTCAATCGGGTATCCATAAAATTTACCTGCTCAAATACAAATTCTTCGGCGGCTCAGTTGGGAACACCATGCCCAAGTCGCGCGCGGCGATATCGCGGATGCGATTGCTCTGCTTCAACCCCGCCGTGCGCGCTGTGAGCCGCGCTTGCCGGTGCAACAAGGTCTTGCGCTCGGCGCGCAACCGGTCGATCTCCCGGCCCTGTCGCAGGGTTTGCACGTGCCCCCACATGTAAATCAACAGGCCCAAGACCAAAATAATGACCGCCAAAAGCCCAGAGCGATAAATTCCCCACGGCTGGCGCGGTTCTGGATCCGGCTTCTTCGACGCGATGTCGCGCTTCATTTTCCGAATAAATTTCACGACCGAGTTCCTCGATGACATGCCCATGGTTGCGCGGAAACCTCGAGGCGTTGCGCCACGCGAAACGCCGCGCTGCGCGCTCGGGGGTTTTGGGCGATCTCCGATTCGTCTGGGCGGAGGGGCCGCCGCGTTGGTAGCGTCAACACGGGCCGTCGGTTGCAAGCGCACACGGGCAGATCGACCGGCCCAATACAATCGCGCGTGCCCCGTTCAAAAACCCGTTTGACTACGCGGTGCTCTAATCCGTGATACGACAAAACCCCGACGCGCCCGCCGGGTTGAAGCAAATCAACCGCGGTTTGGAGCGCGTCTTCGAGATGCGTCAACTCGTCATTGACCTCGATGCGGAGGGCTTGAAAAACCCGCGCGAGTGTTTTGCGTCGTTGCGGCCCCCAACTGTGACGCGCAATCACCCGGGCCAAATCGCCCGTGCGATCAAAAGGTCTGTTCTGGCAAATCGCGCGGGCGATGCGCCCGGCCGCGCGCTCTTCGCCATAAGTTTTGATGATGCGGGTCAAGTCTCGTTGCGAATACAAATTGACCACGTCGCGGGCCGTGCATGGTGCATCCGGGCCCATTCGCATATCGAGCGGGCCATCTCGCTGAAAACTGAACCCGCGATCCGCCTGGTCGATCTGGTGAGACGAGACCCCCAAATCGAACAAAATACCCGCGATAGACGCGATGCCCCGAGCGGTCAAGATCTCGCGGAGATTCCAAAAAGGTGCTCGCACCGCGCAGACCCGATCTGCGAACGCGCTCAAATGTTTGGTCGCAACCGCGATGGCACGAGGATCGCGGTCGATGCCGATCAATTTGCCAGATTCTCCCAAGCACTCGAGCAACAGTTCGGCGTGCCCACCCCCGCCCAACGTGGCATCGACGTATATTCCATCGGGGTCGGTTACGAGGTAATTTGACACGGCTGACCCCAAAACTGGGACGTGATATGCCGGAGCCTTGTGGTGCATAACAGATTGTTTTTTTTAGGATAGTCGAGTATGCGAATATTTATTCTGCATATTTATTCTGTATTTCGGAATATTCAATACCATTCCAAATTTTCTGCGATGCTCTCGAGATCCGTGTTGTCTTGTGCTTCGTCATACCGGTCGGGGTCCCAAATTTCAATTTTGTCGATCACGCCCGTGAGGGTTGCGCGGTCTGAAATGCCGACCGAATCCAACCGCTTTCGCGGGATCAAGGCGCGGCCTTGGCGGTCGAGTTTGACTTCTGACGCGCTCCCCGCCATTTTCCGAACCAGTTGTCTCGTCTTAACTTGTGAATGGCCCATACTGAGCAGTTGATCGATGAGTTGCCGCCAGCCCTCGGGGTCGAACGCCGCCAAACAGCCATCGAACCACTGCGTGACGATAATGGTCGTCACCCCATTGGGCAACGCGTTTCGCAATGGCGCGGGCACGATCAACCGGTTCTTCGCGTCGATGGGGATGTTTTCAAATTCCCCAAAAAATTGTGGGCGATTATTGGACATGCGGAAAACCCAAGGGAACTAATTTTACAAGCCGATATGCCTAAACCCCTCATCCACCACAATTCACCACAACGTGACACCGGCCTTAACTTAGTAATTCGCGTTTCAAAAGTCAATTGTTTTATCTTCAAAAAAACAAGCCATCTCGTAATGCGAATTTGGATGGGGCAGAGTAATCTTGCACTGAAGCCAATCCAAGGCTATATTGCGCTCGAAGCCATCCAAAACCCCATTCACTTAGAAAGGCATATCTATGGACCTCACCAAACAACCGCCGCGCCGGCCGAGCAACATCTCGATGCTCGGCATTGTCTCGCTGGCGCGATTGACCGATAAGGCGCGGGCGCATTGCGCGGGCACGATGGGCGACCACCTCTATGGCGACAACTCGGGCTTGGACAAAATCGTGCTCGAATTTCTCGGCCTCTCGCAAGGTGAATTTGCAGACGCGGCGCAGCGCATGGACGACGCGGAACTCTGCGACTGGTTGCGCGAAAACGCCCCGAAAACAGAACGCGAAATCCAAGCGTACAACGATGACCTCCTCGCCTGGGAGCCTTTTGACGACGCGAGCCGCCAACGCCTGAAAGATCGCCTCGAAAAATACGACGCGGACCCCGACAAAGTGAAAACCATGCTCCAATCCATGGAACTCGACGACTGGGGTTGTTTCCGCGAAACGGACCTCACGCAACGGGCGCCGCGCTCGCCCTACAACCGCGATGTTGCCGGCCTGTACGGCGTGTCGCGCATGGCCGATAAAGCGCGGGCCGCGCGGATCGACAAATTGAACGGGTACATCTACAACAGCCCCTTGGACCAAGCCATCCTCGGCTTCCTCGGCATCTCCGCGGATCAATTCCAAGACGCGGCCTATCACCACGTCAACGACATCGAACTCGGGGAATGGGTTCTCGAACACACGGATCGCACCCAAATTAAACCCGGGATCCACCTCGCCCTTGGCGTCGAATGGGTTCTCGAACACGCGGATCGCACCCCAGATGAAATCGCGCAGATGAACGCGGCCCTGTCTGGCAAAGGCCCCGAAGGCGATCAGCAACTTAAATTTTTCAACGCCATGCGCGACCGCGTGGCCCCAGGCCGCACGGACGTCAAGACGTGGTTTGACCTCCTCGACCTCGACGACGCCCATTCCTACGCCGAATAATGCTCACCTCTGACCTCTTGCTCGTGCGCCGGCGCGGGCCGTACATCGAGCCGCGCTATGTGGATGTGACCGCGCCCGGCATCATTGCGTTGGCGCAGGAAATGATCGCCATCTTCGCGGATCACCAGGGCAAATCCCGCGGGGAATTGCACGGCGCGTTGGACATGCGCGCCGCGGAATCCACGGATTATCGCATTCAGCGCGGCCTTGCCAAATTGCTCGAAGACAACCGCTGCGAGTTTCGCATCGACAGCATCGCCGAACCGGAAGAAATCCGCACGCGGGTCTTCGCGCTCAGCCGGGAAAACCACCCCATCGTGCGCGAACCCGACGTCCTCTACCCGGTCACGTGCGAACACATCCTCGACCAAGTCGCCCTCCAATACCAGACCGCTGCGGAAAACATCGCGCACGGCTTGTACGCGGACCTGCCCCTCAACCACCTCCTCGACCACTTTGACGCGCCCGATCCCGCGTGGTTGCTCAATCGCTATAACGTGGCCCTGGCCCAAGCCATGTTCTATCGCTGCACGCGCATGCGCCTCTCGGTGCATCGCAACCTGCCCGTGCGCTACAAACAGCTCTTCAAATTCATCAAGTTCTACCGCCTGATCCACGACATCCGCGGCGACCGGGACGCGGGGTACGAAATCGTCTTGGACGGCCCCATCAGCCTGTTTCGCCTATCGCAAAAGTACGGGATTCAGATGGCGGTCTTCCTCCCGGCCCTGCTCTTGTGTACGCGCTGGAAAATGGAGGCCACGGTCCGGCTCAAAGACGGTCGAGAAGGCGACTTTGTCTTGGACCACAACCACGACTTGTCGTCGCACTACAAAGACCAAACCGCGTACGATTCGCTCCTCGAAGAAACCTTTGCCGTGCGTTTTGAAAAGGCCAAAACCGACTGGCAACTCGAGCGCGAAACCGAAATTGTGAACCTCAAGTACACGGTCTTCATCCCCGATTTCGCCTTCCGACATCCGGACGGGCGCACGGCCCTGCTCGAAATCGTCGGCTTCTGGCATCCGGATTACCTGCGCCGCAAACTCGACAAACTCCGCCTTGCCCGGCGCAAAGACCTCGTCGTCGCGGTCTCCCGCGATCTCAATGTGGAAGAGAAGGATTTCGAGGATGTGCCCGGGCACGTCTTCTTCTTCAAAACCCGCATCCAGCCCAAGGACGTCATCCAACGCTTGGATCAAATCCGCCCGGAAGACTGCGTAAATGGTTGAACACGAGCCTTGGACTTTGTATATTGTAACCGACTCCCCTGCTCCGAGACGGGGAGGATCGTCATCCCACACCCACTTTAAAAGGAGTTCGCCATGCTTAAATCATTCGCCCTCTCGCTGCTCGCCCTTTCACTGCTCGCTTCGCCCGTCTTTGCCGGGTTCAAGCGCGTCAACGCGCCCAATCCCGACGACCCGATGGCCGCACACATCTACAAACTCGACAACGGCCTGACGGTCTATCTCTCGGAAAACCGCGAGGAACCGCGGTTTTACGCTGAAATCTCGGTGCGCGCGGGCAGCAAGCACGATCCCGCCGAATCCACGGGCCTCGCGCACTACTTGGAACACATGCTCTTTAAGGGCACGCGAAATATGGGAACGCTGGATTACGAAAAAGAACGCGCGCATCTCGACCGCATCGTCGCGTTGTACGAACAACACTTTGGCGAAACGGACCCGGCAAAACGCGAAGCCATCTACGCCGAGATCAACAAAGCGTCTCAACTGGCCGCGCAATACGCCATCCCCAACGAACTCGACAAACTCTACAAGGCCATGGGCGAAACCGGCTTGAACGCGCACACCTGGCACGAAGAAACCGTGTACAAAGTGGGATTGCCCAGCAACTATCTCAAGCACTGGGCAAAAATCGAATCCGAGCGATTTCAAACCCCGGTCTTTCGCCTGTTTCAACCCGAACTCGAAGTCGTCTATGAGGAAAAAAACCGCACCTTAGACAACAAGAGCCGCCTCATCAGCACAGCCGTGAACAAACGCCTGTACAAAAATCACCCCTACGGCCAGCAAACCACGATTGGCGAGGTGGAGCACCTCAAAAATCCCTCTCTGAAAAACATGTATCAGTTCTACGACACCTATTACGTGCCCAACAACATGGCGATCAGCATCTCCGGCGACATCGACATTGACGCGACCATCCAACTCATCGACGACCACTTCTCCGCGTGGGAAGCCAAAGACCTGCCCGCGGTCGACACCTGGGACGAGCCGCCCATCCATAGCGTGGAGCGCGACACCGTCAAATTTCAGGGCGAGGAATACGTGTTGCTCGCGTTTCGCACAAACCACCGCAACCACCAAGACGCCGAAGCCTTGAAGCTCATCGACATGATCTTGGACAACCGCACCGCGGGCCTCATCAACCTCAACCTCGTACAACAGCAACAAGTCAGGCGCGCGGGCAGCTATCCCTACTTGCTCAACGATTACGGCGCGCAATACCTGTGGGGCATTCCCAAAAAGGGGCAAACCCTCGCCGAGGTCGAGCGCCTCCTGCTGGATCAAATCGCCATGATCAAACGCGGCGAATTTGACGAAAGCCTGCTCGCAGCCATCGTCACGGATTTCAAGAAATCGCAAAAGCGCGGCTTGGAATCCAACGCGGGCCGGGTCCGGCAAATGACGAGTGCGTTCTTGGGATTTGCCGACTGGGATCGCGAGGTCGCAGAACTCGCCCGCATGGACAAACTCACCCGCGAAGATGTCGTGCGCGTTGCCAACCACTACTTTGGCGAGCACTATGTCGCGGGCTATCGCATTGACGAACAACACGACTTGCCCAAAATCGACAAGCCCAAAATCGACAAAATCGACATCGACCCCACGCGGCAATCCGCCTTTGCCAAAGATGTCTTGGCCCTGCCCGCAGAGGAACTCACGCCCGTATTCGTCACGGACAAAGACTACGCGATAGCCGACGTGCGCGACGGCGTCAAACTCTATTACGTCAAAAACCCGGTCAACGACCTCTTCGCCTTCAGCCTCAGCGTGGATATCGGCGCGTATCAGGACAACCGCCTGGGCACGGCCCGCGCACTCATGGACAAATCCGGCGCAGGCGACCTGTCTCCGGACGCGCTCAAAAAGGAATGGTACAAACTCGGCACGGACTTCGGCATCGGCGTGTCGGACAACGAAACCAATATCCGCATTTCCGGCTTGGATGAAAATTTCGACGCCTCCCTCGCGCTGATGGTGAAATACATCCAGAACCCGACGGCGGATCAGGCCACGCTGGACGAGCTCGTCAAAATCACCCTCGCGCAACGCGAAGACCAGAAAAAGGACCCCAGCGCCATCCGCAATGCCCTGCGCTACTACAGT
The DNA here is from genome assembly GCA_965204745.1 of Candidatus Latescibacterota bacterium. Lineage (GTDB taxonomy): Bacteria > Latescibacterota > UBA2968 > UBA2968 > UBA2968 > VXRD01. The sequence continues at coordinate 3,014,718 of OZ242010.1, read as the reverse complement.
CGCTACGGGGATCACTCCTCGTACAAACGCCGCATCTCTGCCGAGGCCCTGCAAAAACTCCTGGTCGCAGACCTGCACGGCCTCATCTCTGGGCTGCCCGCGTACGAACACACCTTGATCTACGCGGGGTCCAAACCCATCGCGGAAGTCCTCGCCGCGGTCAAAAAGCACCTCGCGGTCGACGGCGACCTCAAAACGCCGCCGCCATATCAGCACTTCGTCGTGCGCGCGCCGGACAAAACCGAAATCCGCTTTTTTCACAAAGAAACCGCGCAATCCCAAGTCTTTGTCGAATTTGGCGACGGCGCGTTCGACGCGACTTTGCGCCCGGCTATCGACCTGTACAACGATTATTTTTCTGGGGGCATGTCCGGTATCGTGTTTCAGGAATTGCGCGAGGCCCGCGCCTTGGCCTACGCCACGTTTGCCCGCTACGACTTGGGCAATCGCAGCCATGATCCAAACGTGATGTGGGGCTATATCGGTTGCCAAGCCGACAAAACCCCCGAAGCCGTGACCGCATTGGTCGAATTGATCGACGACTTGCCCGAATCGCCCGAGCGGTTTGACGACGCCAAAAACTCGGTGATCAACCGGTATCGCGTCGCCAAAATCAAATTCCGCGACCTGCCCGGCGTCCTGCGAACATGGGAACGGCGCGACCAAACGCCCGACCCGCGCGAGGCGCGATTCGCGCACATCCGCCAAGCCGAGTTCCCGCTCGTGCTCGACTTCCACAAACAGCACATCGCCAAGCGTCCCAAACTCATCTCCATCATGGGCGACACCTCCAAATTCGACCTCAGCACCCTCGACGCCCTCGGCACAGTCACACCCGTCACATTGGACGATCTGTTCGTGCAATAGCGGCGAGAGGCAACCACAGGGGACACTCCCATGAAAATCACCGACGTCAAAACCCATCGCTTGCGGTATCCACTGCGGGAAAAGTTCGCAAACTCGCGGGGGTGGTCCACGAGTAGGAACGCGCAGATCGTCGAGATCATGACGGACAATGGCTTGGTCGGTTGGGGCGAGGGCTCGGGCGAAGTGCCGAGGGCCGCGGTTGAAGCGCGGATCATCGGACATAGCCCGTTTGATTGCGGCGCGATTTGGCAGGCGTTGTTTGACGATGGGGTCAGTCCGCGTGCGATCAGCGGCATCGACATCGCGCTGTGGGATTTGATGGGCAAAGCCTTGCAGATGCCCATCTATCAACTCTTGGGCGGGAAGGTGCGAGACGAAATTCCCGCGTATGCCAGCGGGTTATTTTGCAAGGACCGCCCGGATGTGACGCAGGTGCTCGTGGATGAGGCGAAGAAATACGTCGATCTGGGGTTTCCCGCGATAAAAATGAAGATCGGATTTGGCGCGGCTTACGATGTCAAAAACGCCACCGCGATCCGGCAGGCCATTGGTGATCGGGTGTTGTTTGCCGTGGATGCCAACTGCGGCTATGACGTGGGCACGGCTATTGACGTGGGGCAGAAGATCGCGCACAACGATTTGTTTTGGTACGAAGAGCCTTTGCCCACCGACGATGTGCGCGGGTACTTGGCGGTCAAACGCGCGCTGCCCATCCGCATTGCAGGCGCCGAGGGCCTGGCCGGGCGATGGGCGTTCCGCGAGTTGATCCAGCAACGCGCCTTGGATATCGTGCAACCCGATATCAGCATTGCGGGCGGGTTTAGCGAATGCCGCAAGATCGCGGCGATGGCGAGCGCGAATTACGTGCGCGTGTTGCCGCACATGTGGGGCGGGCATATCCGCCTGGCCGCCACTGTGCATTGGCAAGCCACCATCCCGGACGCGCCGGAGGTGCTCCATCCTCTCCCCTCCTTGTTTGAATACGACATGACGGAAAACGGGTTGCGAACCGAATTGGCCCGCAACCCGATTCGCGCCGTGGATGGCGCGGTGCCCATCCCGGACGCGCCGGGGCTGGGCATTGAAATCGACCGCGATGTGCTGGCGAGATATGCGGTTTGACATTGGAAAGGAGCCAACGATGAAAATTCACGAATACCAAGCCAAGGAAATCCTCAAATCCTTTGGCGTGCCCGTGCCCGAAGGCGGGGTTGCCCGCACGGCTGAAGATGCCGAGGCCATCGCCCAAGCCCTCGGCGGACAAGTGGTCGTCAAGGCGCAGATCCACGCCGGTGGGCGCGGCAAAGGCGGCGGCATCAAACTCGCTGCCGACCCGGCCGAAGCCAAACGGGTGGCGTCTGAAATTTTGGGCATGCACCTCGTTACCCCGCAAACCGGGCCCGAAGGGCAAGAGGTCAAATCCGTTTGGGTGGAGCAGGCCACGGACATCGACCACGAATTGTACTTGGGCATCGTGCTCGACCGCGCACAATCGCGCCTCGTGGTGATGGCCTCGCGCGCTGGCGGCATGGACATCGAAGAGGTGGCCGCGACCACGCCGGAGCAAATCCTAAAAGAAGAGGTGCATCCGGGCGTGGGCCTCCAGCCCTTTCAAGCGCGGCGCCTCGCGCTCGGCCTCGGGCTTTCAGGCGATCAACTCAAGCAGGGCGTCGCATTCATCACCGCCCTCTACAAGGCGTACGCGGAAACCGATTGCTCGCTCGCGGAAATCAATCCCCTGGTCGTGTCCAAAACCGGCGACGTCCTGGCCTTGGACGCCAAGATGAATTTCGACGACAACGCCCTGTACCGCCATCCGCACATCCAAGCCCTGCGCGACTTGGATGAAGAAGAACCCCTCGAGGTCGAAGCCTCGCAATTCGCACTCAACTACATCAAACTCGACGGCGAAGTCGGTTGCATGGTCAACGGCGCGGGCCTGGCGATGGCGACGATGGACATCGTCAAATACGCGGGATCATCCCCTGCCAATTTTCTCGACGTGGGCGGCGGCACCAATGTCGAGCGCGTCAAAAACGCCATGCGGATTCTCACGTCCGACAGCGACGTCAAAGCCGTGCTCATCAACATTTTCGGCGGCATCGTGCGCTGTGACCGCGTGGCCGAGGGCGTTGTCGAGGCCCTCACAGACATCGAAATCGACGTGCCCCTGGTCATTCGCCTGCAAGGCACCAACGCAGAAGAAGGCGCGCAAATTCTCGAAAACTCGGGCCTCGAATTTGCCGTCGCCCGAAAACTCAAAGAAGCCGCCGAGGCCGTCGTCGCCGCAGTGCAACGCGCGGCATAATGTGATCCACACACGGGCGGGGCTATCGGTTCAAGGACGCGAAAAACGCCTCCCGCATCCCAAACAGAAACGGGCCGCATCCTGACAGTGCGGCCCGTTTTTCGCGCCCATCGTTGACAATCTGGCAAAACTTCGGACACTCTGACAACCCGACCAAAATCCCCAAAATCCCCATCCAAACATAACCCCTTGTTCTATATCAAATTGCAAATTTTCAGGCTCACTGGCATGTATATTGCTTAATAGATAGCATGTCCATAGTCACATTACCCTTATCCGAAAGGAGCTGTTAGATGAAACTTAACAAACACTTCAAGCAGTTTCACTATCAAATCAGTCTCAAAAAGAGACGTCGCGAGCGGATTGCATCAGCAATGTCAAATTTAGAGATGTTTTCTGATGCTGATGTTCCGATTTCTGATGTCAAAGTTGCTCTTTTTCAGCAAGGATCGGTGGCGATTAACACCGCGGTTATACCGATTAAGAAAGGAGATAAGTTTGATGCAGATGCGGTTATCGTGCTGGATATTTCAGAATGGTCCAGAGAGAGACAAGAACCTTCAAAGGTGATCCGGTGGTTTGCCAACCGCTTGAGAAATAACCACAACTTCAGAGGCAAAGTGCGCGAAAAGAACCGATGTGTTAGGATTAATTATGCCGGTGAATTTCACCTCGATGTTGTGCCTGCTCAAAGCGAGAAAACAGGATCCATACTGATTCCCACAAAAGAGGAATGGACACCTTGGAAGCGTACTAATCCGATGGGGTATATTGAATGGGTAAAATCTGTCGATGCTAAATCAGGGGGCAAATTTTGTAGAATTGTGAAAATGTTGAAGCACTGGCGAAATCTAAAGATGGGCAGAGATACCGCCCCAAAGTCAATCATTCTCACGACGCTTGTTGGTCGTTGTTTCGAGACAGGGGATGTTGTCGGTTCTCCCTCTGATGCAGAGACCTTGGTTGATGTTATGGAGGCGTTGAATCGCAACTTAAAAAATTGCCTGTCCAAACCACAGGTTTGCAATCCTTCATTAGAATCCGAAGATCTGGCGGAAAATTGGGACAGCGAGCACTTTGCGCTGTTCAAAAAGAGATTTGATTGGGCAACGCGAAAGGCTCGCCAAGCCTATGAGGAAGAAGAAAAAGAAAAAAACATCAAGTTCTGGCAGGAATTATTCGGCGATTCCTATTTTCCAAAAACGTTAAGCGGTGGGGCAAAAATGGCGGAGGCTGTGGGAGTTGGTGGCGTCTCTGTCAAAGCCAGCGGAGAGATTACTTTGGACAAGCCAGAAGGCGGCAGAAGTGTCTCTGTGCCAAAACATAGGTCATACGGATCATGAAACGCATTTGGATTCCCAGGTCTAAGCCAGATATAGGGCTTCAAATCTACTGGATGAAAGCGTATTTTCCTCAATTCAAATATGAACGCTCTCGCTGGCGAGGAACGTTGAGACCCCAACAGGATTCTCCCGACTATAAGGTAGATATTCGCTATCGAGGCCCAATAAGCCCTATTGTTTTTGTGACTAAACCCAGAATTGTCCATGATGCCCCTCATCGCTATCAGGACAAATCTCTTTGTCTGTATTACCCTCCAGATTGGCTGTGGTCAGAAGATAAGATCATTGCCCAGACCATTGTTCCTTGGGCAGCTTTCTGGCTTTTTTGCTACGAGTATTGGACAAAAGAAGGTGAATGGTATGGCGAAGAAGTCCCTCATCAAAATGGCAAAAGACGCTTAAAGGAAAAAAATGGAAGAACAGGCGAAAATCCAGGTTTTGCTTGCCAGCGCCGAAGCCCGTCATAAAGCTATCCATATCATGCGGGAACGTGTCCATAAAACGTGTCTTTGGTTCATGGGGATTTGTTTTGCAATAATTGGCTGGATCATAAAAGAAAACATAACCTTGTCACTCATTCAAAAAGTCGTTGTGGTGAGCGTGATCGCAATTATCGTTTTGGTGTTTCACCGATCATATCTGAGAGATATTATGAAAGGATTCAAAGCTCAACAGAGGGTTTTGGCACGTATTGAAGATGCGCTGAAACTTTACCAGCCAGGGGTTTATGATGATGCGAAATCGGGATTATTTCCAAATACTTGGAAACAAGCAGGCACCAGTGAAGGAAGTGGGCGCTTTTTTTTGACCAATTTGTACTTGCTTTATATTGGCGCAGTCTCGCTGATCTTGGTGATCATTCTCCAAGGCTGGATTACACCTTGTATGGGCGAAAATCTGTCAACCGGTCCGTAAGGGCTAAATCGCTGAAAGCTATTTCATAGACGATAATGCCCTTGTTGCATCAGAGTGTCTTCTCGAGCAATACCCCAAAGTTGAAATCTAGTGCGTGCGTGGCTATCGGGCACTGTGCTGCATGGGACTCTGTTCACCATCACCTCAACACAGAGGATTTGTTATGCCGACGTATGAATATGCGTGTACCGCATGCGAGCATGAATTTGAAGCCTTTCACGCCATCACCGCGGACCCCATTCGCATCTGTCCCGAATGCGGGGAGCGCGAAGTTGAACGCCTCATCAGCGGCGGCGCGGGTCTCATTTTTAGGGGATCGGGCTTTTACATCACGGACTACCGCAGCGAAGGCTACAAAGAGGCGGCGAAAAAAGACAAGGAAGCCGAGAGCGGCAAAAAATCGGACGCTAAAAAATCGAAGTCCAAAAAGACCCCCGACGCCAAAAGTTCAGACCCCAAAGCCGCGTAAGCGAAACCGCCATGCAGTCGGGGAGGCCGTTGCTGAATGGAGAAAGATGGGATGGATTTTGTAAATCAAATCATTCACGGCGATTGCGAAGACGTATTGAAAAAATGGCCGGAGAACGCTGTCGATCTCATTTTCACGTCTCCCCCGTATGCGGATCGCAGGGCGAATACTTATGGGGGCGTCAAGCCAGGGGACTATGTCGATTGGTTTCTCCCCAAAGCCGAACAATTCTTGCGCGTATTAAAACCCACCGGAACCTTTATTCTCAATATCAAAGAGCGGGTTGTCAACGGAGAACGCCATACGTACGTCATAGAATTGATTTTGAAGATGAGAGAGCAAGGTTGGCTGTGGACAGAAGAATTTATGTGGCACAAGAAAAATTCATATCCGGGAAAATGGCCCAATCGCTTTCGAGATTCGTGGGAGAGACTCTTGCAGTTTAACAAACACCGAAATTTCCGGATGTACCAAGAAGCGGTTATGGTGCCAGTCGGGGAGTGGGCAAAGAAGCGGTTGAACAACTTGAGCGAAACCGACCAAAAAAGGGACGAATCGAAAGCCGAGAGTGGATTTGGCAAAAATGTGTCCAATTGGGTGGGCAGAGACAAAGTGTATCCCACAAACGTCATTCATTTGGCGACTGAATGTTCCAATCGCAATCACAGCGCGGCCTTTCCCGAAAATTTGCCAACGTGGTTCATCAAACTCTTCACGCAGGCAGATGATAGGGTATTGGACCCTTTTATCGGTTCGGGAACAACTGCCGTGGCCGCGAAACGATTAAAACGCAACTACATCGGCATCGATACCAATGCAGAATATTGTCGGCAAGCGAGAAAGAGGGTTCTGAAAATTCAGCAGATTGGGTCCGACTCGTAGAATTTAACAGCGAGAACTACGATTTGGATACATTTTTTTGTAAGCCTCCCGGTTGGCTAGACGCCTTTTTTCAAAAACTGAAAACGCCAACCAACGGTTCGCACTCATCTACCTTTAGCGGCGTGTCGCCGCAGTCATTGTCTCGCGATCTAATTCCTTGAACCGAATTGATCGCACCACTTCACCTCAAGGGGAGATTCAAATGGGCAAAGTCATTGGGATTGACTTGGGAACGACCAACTCGTGTGTCGCCGTGATGGAGGGCGGCGATCCCGTGGTCATCCCAAATTCCGAAGGGGGGCGCACCACGCCCTCGATTGTCGCATTCGCGCAAGACGGGGAACGCCTCGTCGGTCAGGTTGCCAAACGCCAGGCCGTGACCAATCCGAGCAAAACCATTTACTCGATCAAGCGCTTCATGGGTCGCCGCCGCGACGAGGTGAGCACGGAAATTTCCGAAGTGCCCTACGAGGTCGTGGCCGACGCCAATGGGCTGGCGTCTGTGCAACTCGACGGCAAGCTCTATACGCCGCCCGAGATCTCGGCGATGGTGCTGCAAAAAATGAAGCAGACCGCCGAAGACTACCTCGGCGAACCGGTCACAGAAGCCGTCATCACCGTGCCCGCTTATTTCAATGACGCGCAGCGGCAGGCCACCAACGACGCGGGCAAAATCGCGGGCCTCGAGGTCTCGCGCATCGTCAACGAACCCACCGCGGCCTCCCTCGCGTATGGCTTGGACAAAAAGAGCGATGAAAAAATCGCGGTGTACGACTTTGGCGGCGGCACGTTTGACGTTTCCATCCTCGAACTCGGGGATGGCGTCTTTGAAGTCAAATCCACCAATGGCGACACGCACTTGGGCGGCGATGATTTTGATCAGCGCGTCATCGACCACTTGGCCGAGGAATTTTTGAAGGAAAACAGCGTGGACTTGCGCCAAGACCCCATGGCCTTACAGCGGTTGAAAGAAGCCGCGGAAAAAGCCAAGTGCGAACTGTCGAGCTCCGCATCGACCGACATCAACCTGCCGTTCATCACCGCCGATGCGTCCGGGCCCAAGCACCTCAACGTCACCTTGTCGCGCGCCCGATTCGAGCAGCTCGTGGACGACCTGATCCAGCGCACCAAACAGCCCTGCATCCAAGCCATTCGAGACGCCGGGCTTTCGGCTTCTGATATCGACGAAGTGATCCTCGTGGGCGGGTCCACGCGCATTCCCAAGGTGCAACAAGTCGTGTCGGAAGTCTTTGGCAAAGAGCCGAACAAGGGCGTCAACCCCGACGAAGTCGTCGCCATTGGCGCGGCCATCCAAGCGGGCGTGCTCTCGGGCGATGTGACCGACGTGCTCTTGCTCGACGTGACCCCGCTCTCCCTCGGCATCGAAACCCTGGGCGGGGTGATGACGCGCCTCATCGACCGCAACACCACCATTCCCACGAAAAAGACCGAAGTGTTTTCAACCGCTGCGGACAGCCAACCCTCTGTGGAAATCCACGTCTTGCAGGGCGAACGCGACATGGCACTGGACAACCGCACCATTGGTCGCTTCCACCTCGATGGCATTCCACTTGCGCCGCGCGGGGTGCCGCAAATTGAAGTGACCTTTGACATTGACGCCAACGGCATTCTCAATGTGTCGGCCAAAGACAAAGGCACGGGCAAAGAGCAGAACATCCGCATCGAAGCCTCGTCTGGGCTGTCCGACGCGGAAATCGACAAAATGGTCAAAGACGCCCAAGCCAATGCGGCCGAAGACAAGAAGAAGCGCGAAGCCGTGGAAATCAAAAACACGGCCGAGCAACAGGTGCATCAAACCGAGCAACAGATGGCGGAAATGGGCGACAAAATCAGCGACGCGTCAAAAGCCAAAGTGACCGAAGCTGTCGATAAAGTCAAAGAGGCCCTCAAGGGCGACGATGTCGATGCGATCAAATCGGCCAACGACAACCTCACCCAAGTGTGGCATCAGGTCGCCAGCGAACTCTATCAACAAGCCTCCACAGAAGGCGCGCCGCAAAACCCACCGGGCGGCGCCCCGGGCGGGACAGAAGGCCCCAAACAAGGCGATGATGGCGTCGTGGATGCGGATTTTGAAGTGGTCGATGAGAAAAAAAAGTAACCGCTGTTTGCCATAACAAAATGCCGAGGGCTGGTTCCGCCTTCGGCGTTTTTGCGTTCGAAGCATGATGTGTAGGTGTAAAAACTAGCGTGTTCAGACCCCAAGTTCCTTCCCTATTCCATCTCTTTCAGGATTGTTGCTGAGCGTGACAACCCCGGTTTGGCCCTCATAAATCATTGTGAAATTTTGAAGGAAACTTCTGCCAATGAGAGCGGAATGCGTCTGTCCGCCGGCGATGAGATGAACGCCGGCAAAATGACCACAGACCGCCACATGCAGGGTCGGAACGTATATTTGGGCGAGGTGCATATTGACTGTGCTAACCCCTTGGGGCCCTGCTATGTCCATCCGGTTTACTATCGGCAAGTTCAACTTCATAGCGAGAGCCGAGTCAATACAACTCTCGGACGCGCCTGTATCCACCAAGGCAGGAAGCAGATCCGCCGGCAGATTGGGTTGACCTTCGCTACCAGATCGAAAGTTTGGATCAAAACCTATCTCGACATATAGCGTTGGTCCGTAGAGCAACAACACATCGGGACGACCGTTGAATCCGCAATTAGTTATCGCCATAGGCCCGCCTGTACAAAATAGAAGCCGGCAACCGAAACGGAGGCTCTCCGACTTGCCTGATGAGGTACGGCCCGCGACCAAAACGCGCTATCGCAACCCCTGCCGCGGCCTCGAATGATCGATATGTTCCAATGAGTTCCTCATCATGCACGACGACCCACTCGCCGAAATGATCGGTTTCCAGCGCGTCGCGCATGCGCTCGTAAGCGGCGATCTCGATGCTCAGTTTCGCCATGTCAACCCTCCTTTGCCCGCCACCTGTACGCTGTGATTTCGCCATAAATATGGGGGAATCACCTGTCGGTTGTCAATACGCTTTTTCGATAGTCACGCGGATCGCGCCCAAGGGTTTGATGAACAGGAAGCGCACGGATTTGCCGCGTGCGTCAAACCCGCCTGTGCCCGCATCGCGGCTCGACAATTCTCGCATAAAATTTGCGATCCACCCCGCATCGCGTTTCCATTGCGGCACGGCATTGCAGACGAAGATTCGCACCAATTCCGCATTTCGGATCACCGCATCATCGGACATGCCGAGCACGGTCACCATAATCTCGGACCGCAACAAATTGGACTCTGGCCCCCAGAACTCCAGCACCACTTGGCCATCGCCAGTCGCGCCGATATGCCGCGATTGTCCTTCGATGGCATCCATTTCCTCCAACACCAAATCGTCGGGCATCCCCGCGATCATGCCAGCGATAGACAGGGCATCGGCAGACTTTTGCGGCGTTGGGGGTTGGGGTTGCGGCGGGCGCGTCTCAGGCCGCTTTTTCCTCGCGCTTGAACGTCTCGCCAAGTCTTTTTGCAATGCGGCGCGCACGGCTGCGGCATCCCCTACATAATGGCCGTGTACCCATCCCTCCATCTCATCTGCGCGCACGCGCAACCACGGGGCGCCCCGTTCAATGACCAGCAATTCGCGTCCGCGCTGCAACCGCCCCACCACGCGGGACTTTGTCGTCGGTTGCTCCCGCAAATTCAACACCACAGCCGTGACATAGCCCTTCTCTTTTGGCGCGAGATAATCACACCCGACCAACCACGCACTCAAAATAAAGAAAAGGCCGACAAAAAATCGGCCCATGAAAAAAGACATCGATCTCCTTTCCTTTATTTTTTTTCATCCCGAGTCATCGAGAGCGACTCTATTTCTCACTCGCCGCCACGGGGTTTTGCAATCGGCCGATGCCCGAAATCTCGATCTCCACCTGGTCGCCCGGTTGCATGTACGTCCCCGTCGTATTGCCCACGCCCGAAATCGTCCCCGTGCTGATCAGATCTCCGGGCTCGAGCGTGATAATCGCCGAGATGTACTCGATGATTTTATGCACTGGATACAACATCTGCCCCGTGTTGTTGTGTTGCTTGCGGTCGCCATTCACATAGGTACTGATGTCGAGCACCTGCGGATCGGGGATTTCATCGGCGGTGACCAGCCACGGGCCTTGGGGCGCGAACGTATCTAACCATTTGCCGTTCAGCCAATCGAACCAGTCATCGCGCGGGCGACTGTCCGTGCGCTGTTTGATCTGCAACATGCGCTCGGAAACATCGTTCATCACCGTATAGCCCGCCACGTAAGTCAGCGCGCTTTCGGCTTTTATGCCCTTTGCCTTTTGGCCCATCACCACGGCCAACTCGCCTTCCCAATCGACCCCGCGTGCAATGGGGGGAATCGAGATGTGATCCCCCGGCCCGATCACCGTCGTCGTTGGCGGCTTCATGAACACGCGCGGGGTTTCCATATCCTGAATTTGCATCTTCACGTTGCCGCTTTCTTCGATGTGATCCTGATAATTGCCCGCCAAGCAGAACACCTTGCGCGGATTGGGCACGGGCGCGCGCAAGGTGACCGCATCGACCGCAAACCCGAGTTGACCATCCGGCGCGCCATTCAACCGCTGCTCGGCATCTGCCACAGCTTGCTCGGCCGCGGAGAGACCTTCTGCCCCGGCCTCCAACAGGGTCAGCATATCCGTGAAAAAGGGACGCGCTTCGCGGTTTTGCAGTCGCGCCAACGCGCCATCTGCAGCAACGAGATCGACGATCAGCGCGTCATCTGCGACCACCGCGCCAATGGCTTCTCGATTGTCAACGACATACGTCGCGAGTTTCATCGTTTTCCTCCTCTAATGACTGGTGAACGACAATGGGAATGTCGGTTCTTGTGCTTGGTGATGCGTGTGTGCCTCGATCTTTTGATGATAGTATTCTTCGACGAATCGCGCCAGATTTTTGCTCGCCTCTTCAAACACGACCTTGCCCTTTTCCGCGGTGGCTTTCTCGGCCTCGCCCATCACGCCCGAATCCGAATACTGACTCGTCCATTCCACCAGCCCGACAGGCCCTCGTGCGAACAGATCCGTCCAAATAAACTCGGACCCGCGCTGATTGGTCTTGGCGATCTCGCTCTTGATTTTGTCCTGCCGCACGCTCTCTGGCGACAAGTAGAGCAACATCGACGTCTCCAACTCGCCCGCATGCGAACACCCACCCGGAAACACGCTCTCGCGCCATTTGTCGTCAAACTCGGGATCGACCTTGAGCAGTTGCCACCACGAGCAAAAGGCGCAACTCGCGTCCGTCTCCAAAATGGTGCGCCGCGCAACCATCTCGACCAGGTTGTGATTGGACCCGTGCCCATTGACGAGAATCATCTTCTTGAACCCGTGATACGCCAAACTTTTGCAAATGTCCAGCACGTATTGAATGAAGTGTTCGTAGTGGATATTCAACGAGCCGGGAAAATCCATGACGTGATGGACGTACCCATAACTCACCGGCGGCAACACCAAACTGTATTCCGGCTTGAGACGCGCGCCTTCCGTCGCCACGGCATTGGCGCACAGATGATCGACCTTCAAGGGCAAGTGATGCCCGTGTTGCTCGACCGCGCCAGTCGGAATAATCGGGATTTTCCCCATCGCCACGGCCGCGTTCACCTCGGGCCACGTCAATTCGTCAAACTTGTAGATCTCTTTCACAGAAGCCATTCCATCCCCTTTCTAAAAACGCCGAACATCGATCTCGGATCGAGCCATCGCAACCACTCGATATGACCACTGACTTTCCTATACTCTGAACTCCGCCACCACCTCTTCATCCAATTCCACGCCGAGACCGGGTTCATCCGTCAAGTGCAACGCACCGTCTCGAAATACCATGTTGTGCCGCGCCAGATTGCGTGCTAAGGGCGAAGGCGCGCGCGTGTACTCGGTCAGGGGTTGGTCGCTCGTTGCGGCCCATTGCGCGGATGCGGCCAACAAAACCCCAGTGCCATACGCATGCGGCACGGCCCGCGCCCCCGCCTCTTTTGCCAACTGCTCAATCGCCCGCGCGCCGGTCAACCCGCCCACGCGCCCGAGATCTGGCTGTACAAAATGGAGTTTCCCAGTGTGCAACAAATCGGCGTATTCGCCCACCAGGGTCATGGCTTCGCCCCCGGCAATTGGAATGGATGACCGCGTGGCTACCTCGGCATAGCCTCGCACATCAAATGGATGCAACGGCTCCTCGAGCCAAAACACATCGTATTTCTCAAATCGCGCCACGCGACCCAGCGCGGTCTCGGCATCCCACGCGCGACCGGCATCCACCATCAAAGCCACATCCGGACCCAAAGCCGCCCTGGCCGCGGCCACCAGTGCCTCGTCCAACGCGGGATCTGGCCCCATCGGCACCCAACCGTACTTCACGGCCCGATATCCCTGCGCGGTAAATTGCTCGGCGGATTCCCGCACCAACTCCGGACGCGCGGGCCACAACACGCTCGCATAAGCGGGCACCGCATCTGCCGCATCTTCCCGCAACAGCCGGCGCACGGGTTTGCCTTCCACCTTGCCCCGAATATCCCACAACGCCATATCGACGCCACTCATCGCGTGCCGCGCCACACCGCCTGGGCCGTACCACGATACCCCTTGGATCATCGCATTGTGAATCGCGTCCAAATCGAGCGCGTCCATCCCGGTGACTATCGCGGCCAATCCGTGGCGAAACGGCGCGGAGCGCGGCGCTTCAATCACGGCCTTGCCCACATAAGAACACGACACCACCTCGCCCAATCCCGCAATACCCGCATCGGTCTGCACGCGCACGATCAGGCAATCCTGCGTGCCATCGGCTGCCTCCTCAATTTTGGGCAACCGCAAGTGAATGGCTTCGACGTGTGTAATTTTCATAAGGTAGTTTTCAGCAAAGGCGTGAGATGGAAGAAGGCTACCGCGCTATCCCTCTCAAGTTGTCAGTTGTCAATGCGAATTAAGAGTAGAAAGCGAGTAAGAAGCAAGCCGCGGTCAATCATCCAAAGACATGAACGAGTCATCCATTATAGAATCGCCCTTGAACTTGTCTTAAAACGAACGATGGATGCCTCTCCTCTGGCTCTTCTCCGCAACGGAGAGATGTTATTCCCCCTTGTATCTTCCTCGTAGGCACAGGCGTAGCCTACAACGAAGCGTAGCGAGTAACGGGGCTAGGGGGTAGGTTCCAATTCCAAAAAGTAAAGCCTGAGTTCACTGTGAACCCGGGCTTTTGTTTGTTTGCATCTTTCGTCGTTCAGCCTGTCGAGCCAAAGTCGGCGACGAAGATGAAGCAATCGGCAGAGTCAATTTGACCATCGCCATCGCACCGGGGGTCATATCGCTCCTGTCCGAGCCGCGATCCGAACTTATCCGCAAAGGTCAAGAAGTCGGCGAAATTCACATTGCCATCGCCATCTGTGGCGGTCAGAGAACAGGCTTTCATTGGAAGTGGGAGTCGGGATAGAGGCTTCGGATGTAGGGTTCAATGGCTTGAGCGGTCGTGCGCGTGGCAGTTGGCTCGATGACGTTCCCTCTGACGAGGGCCTCGTTCCGGAAGAAGAGGACATATCGAATGATCAGGATTATATCCGAGAACAGCCTCACATCGCCATCGCCATCCACATCGAGAATGTTCTGATTGACCAACGTGTCGAGGTAGGGTTCAATTTCTTGAGCGGTCTTGCGCGTGGCAGTTGGCTCGATGACGTTCCCTCTGAGGAGGGCCTCTTCCCGGAAGAAGAGGACGTATCGAATGACCAGGATTATATCCGAGAACAATCTCACCCGGCCATCGCCATCCACATCCAAGTTGGCACTCGAGGTTTCGTCATCGATAATCGTCCCTGTGCCTTGCGCCGTGCTTATGGTCGCATTGGTCGCACTGCTCAGCGTCACGATCACGGTCTCGTTCGGCTCATCATCCGAGTCGTCGGTCACAGAAACAGGGATGGTCTGGATGGTATCGCCTACCGTGAAGGTCAGGGTCCCTGCGGTAAGCGCGGTGTAATCGGTCCCCGAAGTCGCGGTGCCCGTGCCCGCGTCTGCATACGCCACCGTCACTTGTGCCGTGTGCGCCGGGCGTAGGTACACCCGAAAGGTTAGGGTCGCGCCGGTCGCGCCTTCAATCACGCTTGGCGAACCGATACTCAGCGCAGGCATGCCATCGTCATCGATAATCGTCCCTGTGCCGGTGAGGCTCGTCGCCCCGCCATCAAAGGTGGCATTGACCGCGTTGCTCAAAGTCACCTCCACGGTCTCGTTCGGCTCATCATCCCCGTCGTCGCTCACAGAAACAGCGAAGGTCTGGCTGGTCGTGCCCGCCGCGAAGGTCAGGGTCCCTGCGGTAAGCGCGGTGTAATCGGTCCCCGAAGTCGCGGTGCCCGTGCTCGCGTCTGCATACGCCACCGTCACCTCTTTGCCGCTCGCCGCATTCAATCTGACGGTGAACGTCAGGGCAGTGCCCTCAACCGCACTCGGCGAACTGATCGAGAGCCTCGGCGGCGCGTCATCATCGGTGATCGTCAGGGTCTCGGAAGATGATAGCACCGCCATATTGCCACCCGTCACCGTTGCAGACACGGTCACTTCCTTGTCAGGCGCATCGGTCGTATCGTTCACCGAGGTGATCGTCACGCTGCCCGTGCTCGTCGTCACATTCGCCGCGAAGGTCAGCGTGGTCGTGGTCGATAGCGTAAAATCGCCCGCAACCGCAGGCGACACAGCCATCGCTGAAACCGTGACCGTCGCCGCCGTGGTTGCGATGCGATCCAGCGTCGCCGTGATCGTGGAAACCTGGGCATTCTCCGTAATCGACGCCGGAGTCAAAACCAACGTCACCTGCGGCACGTCGTCATCGACAAGCGTCAGCGTCACATCAGTGACCGATCCCGTGCCTACGCTGTTGGTTAGCGTACTCGACACGGTCACCGTCTTGTTCCCCGTAGCATCGGCGTTATTCACCCCTGTGATCGTCACGGTGCCCGCGCTCATCGTTTGCCCCGCCGCGACGGTCAGCGTGGCCGGCGTGCTTATCGTGTAGTCGCCCGCAACCGCAGGTAGCACAGGCGCCACTGTCACCGTAATCGTCGTCGGATCGCTCGACGTGTGAGACAGGGTCGCTGTCACGGTCGAGACGCCGCCGTTCTCTGCAATCGACATAGGCGACAAAACCATCGTCACGTCCGGCGCAGCTTCGTCGTCCTCCAGCGTTAAAGATGCCCCGGTCACACTACCCGCGCCTTGGGCGTTGCTCATCACACCGGACACGGTCACGGGGCGATTAGGCGCGTCTTGGGTATTGTTCACCGCTGTGATGATCACCGTGTCCGACGCATTAATCGTGTCCCCTGCCGCGATGGTGATCGTCGAATCCGCCGCCACCGTATAAGCACTCGCCACAGGACGCACCGTGATCGTCGTCGCCGCGCTTGATGGACGCGATAGTGACGCCGTGACCGTCGAAACCGCGCCGTTCTCCGAAATCGACGACGGGTTCGCCGCCAACGTCGCTATCGGTGCAGGGTCGTCGTCCTCCAGCGTCAAAGTCAAAGTCGCGGTCACTCTGCCCGCGCCTTGGGCGTTGCCCGCCACAACGGACATGTCCACGTCGCGATTAGGCGCGTCTTGGGTATTGTCCACTGCTGTGATGACCACCGTGTCCGACGCGTTCGCGGTTTGCCCTGCCGCGATGGTGATCGTCGAATCCGCCCCCACCGTGTAAGCACCGGTCACAGGATGCACCGTGATCGTCGTCGCCGCGCTCAATGGGTGTGCCAGCGTCGCGGTCACGGTGCTCATCCCGCCGTTTTCCAAAATCGACGAGGGCGTCAGTGCCAACGTCACTATCGCGGGTTGAAGCTGAAATTGCACGGTGGTGTCCATGCCGGCATACTTCAACACAGGATACTGATCCATCGCGCCAAAGGTCCACGGATCGTCGTTGCCGGATTGTCCGTCGAGGTTGGCGTTCCAGTTGTAGTAGGTGTCGTTGGTGGTGGCACCGTAGGTGGTGGGGTTCTGGAGTTGCATGGTGGTTCTGCCTATCGCGCCGCTACCGCCGAAGCTCGTTTGGCGCCCGCTGGCTGTGGTGTCCCAGTAGCTATAGGTAACCGTGCCCGTGCCGGCATTCGACTCGCCCAACAGCCCGCCGATAGATGTCATCGACCCGCTGGAGAGGCTGACCGCGCCGGTGGAGTAGGAGTTTGTTATGGAGCCGGTGGTCGCTTTTGAGCCCACCAGCCCGCCGAGCCTCTCAGTTGCGCTGACGGATGCGAGGGAGTAGCTTGTGGAAATGGAGCCTCCGGTCCAGCCGACCAGACCGCCGACGACATTGTCGCCCGTCATGCGACCGGTGGTGTAGCAGGCGACGATTTCGCCGCGATTGCCGCCGACCAGAATGGCACTAAAGTCGTCTGCCGTAACATCGGCGTCGGTTACGCCCAGTGACTCGATGCGGGAGTTGGTGCCGGTGCTACCGAACAGTGCTTGGTAGCTAACGGTGCTGCGGCTGATGAACAGGTTTTGGACGGTGTAGCCGTTGCCTTTGAAATCGCCTGTGTATCGAGACGCTGGGTTGGCGTCGGAGCCGATGGGCATCCAGCCTTGGCCGCTATTCCAGTAGGTGGTGTCTGCTTGGGTGATTGCGCCGTCGTTGTTCTGGTCAAAGTTGAGGTTGTTGAGCAACTCGTAGCCTGTGCAGGTACCGGACGGGCAACCCATCCGGGCGCTACCGATGTCACGGTTGGAAAAGGCGGTGTTGTAGGCGGTCGTATCGCTGGACGTGGCACTTGAGTCTATGGCACCATCGCCGTTGAGGTCCCAGCGAATGACGTTGAGTTGCGCCAAAGTGGTGATGTCAATCAGGCGGTCATTGTCCATGTCGTAGTCAGTGACTGTCCGGCCCTGGGCGGCCAGGGAATGACCACCGTACTTCAGTACCGGATACTGCGATGACGTTCCGAAGTCCCAGGGGTCGTCGTTGCCGGCGTTGCCGTCTATGTTGGCGTTCCATGAGGAGTAGATGCCGGTGTAGCCGGTGGGACCTCGGAGAGCACTGGTGGTCTGTCCTGAGCCGCCGCCGGCGCTGGTTGTCTGGGTACTGGTTTGGGTGTCCCAGTAGATAGCGGCGGAGCTGCCGGGGACGCTGCTGGCAAACCCTATTAGCCCGGCGACGTTGCTTCCTGTGCCGCTGACGGCGCCGGTGGCATATGAGTTTGTTATATTTGTGCCGGCGGCAGTGACCCGCCCTACCAGACCGCCGACATAATTAACTCCGCTGACGGAAGCAGTGGAGTAGCTGGATTTGATAGACCCTGAGGATCCGCCAGAGACGCCTATGAAGCCTACCAACCCGCCAACATCGCTGCTGGAGTTGGAAGCACTTACCGAGCCTGTGGTGTAACAGGCGACGATTTCACCGTAAGCGTCGCCTGCCAGAATGCCGACGTATCGCTGCGCCGTAACGTTGGCGTTGATTACGCCCAAGGTCTCGATGCGGGATGTGTGGTTAATAGCGCCGAACAGCCCGACATCGCTGGTGGTTCGGTTGATGAACAGGTTGTTTATGGTGTAGCCGTTGCCCTTGAAATCGGCTGTGTATCTGTTGCCGGAGTCGTCGCCGATGGGAAGCCAGCCTGCGCCGCCGTTGTAGTAGGTGTCGTCGGTGTCTGTGCCGATGTTGCCGTCGCCGTCGGTGTCTAGGTCAATGTTGGCGGTGAGTTCGTAGCCGACGCAGGTGGCGGCGGCGCAACCCATGCCGGTGGCGGCGTTGGGGAATGCGGCGTTGTAGGTGGTCGTATCGCTGGACGTGGCCCTTGCGTCTATGGCACCATCGCCGTTGAGGTCCCAGCGAATGGCATTGAGTTGGGCGTGGGTGGATACATCAATGTAGCCGTCGTTGTCCAAGTCGTAGTCGACGGTGGTTTGGGCAAAAGCCGGCCCCGATGCCATCAGCATGACCAGCGCGACCAGGGCCAACAAGCGAGCGTAGAGAGACGTCATTTTGATCCTCCTCTCGAGGGAGGGGTACACTGTACTGATCATCTTAACAGACTGCTTTGCAATGGAATAGAACCACATTCCAAGACGAGACTGGGCGATATAAACGCCACTTTTCGCAGGGGAACGGTGGCCTCCAAACAGGTTTGAACAACGTCGAAAAATGGCGGTCAACATACAAAACCTCCTAAAAAATATAACGAGTTGTGCAGGCATGGCTTTTGCCTGCGGGCAATAAATAACGATGATAAAAAAAAGTTAAGGTACCACGCCGTTGCTTGTCAAGGAAATTTTGGACCTAGCCCCGTTACTCGCTACGCTTCGTTGTAGGCTACGCCTGTGCCTGCGAGGGGGACCTACCCCCTAACCCCCTTCCTAAGAGGAAGGGGGAATAGCGAGAGGTTGTGCGAGGAGAATGGCGATAGGTTTTTTGGGGTTCATGGCGTGATCCAGTCGCCCAAAGCCATCAAAACAGCCCTGGATACAACCTTTCAAGAAAGCCATGCGCTCCCCCTTTCCTCGCAGGAAAGGGGGCCGGGGGGATAGGTCGCTTTTTCATGGCGTGATCCAGTCGCCCAAAGCCATCAAAACAGCCCTGGATGCAAACCTTTAAGAAAGCCATGCGCTCCCCCTTTCCTCGTAGGCACAGGCGTAGCCTACAATGAGCGAAGCGAATAACGGGGGCCGGGGGGATAGGTCCTGCGGTAAGGCGGTGGTGGGTAATCCGCGCAATCCGCGTAATCCGTTTAATCCGCGATTCAGACACGGATGGCAGGGCGGCGAGGACGGTCACGCTCATCGCTCAAAAACAAAATGTCAACAGAACCTCGTTCATGTCTTTGGATGATGGGTTGTGGCTTGCTTCTTACTCGCTTTCTACTCTCAATTCGCATTGTCAGTGGTCAGTGGTCAGTGGTCAGTGGTCAGTGGTCAGTGGTCAGTGGTCAGTGGTCAGTGGTCAGTGGTCAGTGGTCAGTGGTCAGTGGTCAGTGGTCAGTGGTCAGTGGTCAGTGGTCAGTGGTCAGTCCGCCCCGCCCAACCCCCTTTGTAGGGCGATGCCCCGTGCTCGCCCAAAGATACAAGAGGGGTGGCCTTCTCCCGTCTTGCCTCTCACCTCTCACCTTTTTGGATCAGCGTATCTCTTGCGGATTCGGCCATGTCGGGGCAGTTGAGGGTGTGGTGGAGGCCGCGGCTTTCGCGGCGGGATAGGGCGCAGCGAATGGTCAGCGCGGCGACCGTGGTCATGTTGCGGAGTTCGAGCAGGGCTTCTGTTACTCGTGAGCGGGTGTAAAAGGCTTCGACTTCCCGTGCGATGGCGTCGATGCGGTCAGATGCGCGTTGCAAGCGAAGATCCGATCTCACAATCCCTACATCATCCCACATCAGTTCCTGCACTTCGCGCTGGGCACTTGATAGCAAACGCCATTTCTCTTTATTGAACGCAGCGGCGTTTTGCCGTGCGGGTATGTTGGGAAAATCGCGCCGCGCATCGGCATCGCGTTGGATGTGGGCATAAGCGCGATGGGAAAAGAACAGGGCTTCCAAGAGGGAATTGCTCGCCAAGCGATTCGCGCCGTGCAAGCCGGTGCAGGCGATCTCGCCCGAGGCGTAGAGCCGTTCGATGTCCGTGCGCCCCCACGTATCCGTGAAGACCCCGCCGCACATGTAGTGCGCGGCCGGCACAACCGGGATGGGATCGCGTGCCATGTCGATGCCGAATTGCATGCACTGCGCGTAAATGGTCGGAAAACGCTCCTGCAATTCCGCACGCGGGCAATGGGTGATGTCGAGATAAACACATGGATCGCCGGTCTTTTTCATTTCGCTGTCAATGGCGCGCGCGACCACGTCTCGGGGCGCGAGCTCGCCCATCGCGTGGTAATCGACCATAAATGCCCGCCCGGCGCGATCCACCAAAATGCCCCCGTGCCCGCGCACGGCTTCGGAAATCAAAAAGGAATCGGCTTCGCGGTGAAAGAGCGCGGTGGGGTGAAACTGCATAAATTCCAAATTGCCCACGCTCGCGCCTGCGCGATAGGCCATCGCAATGCCGTCGCCGGTGGCGATGGCCGGGTTGGTCGAGTGCAAGTAGATTTGACCGCATCCGCCGCTGCACAACAAGGTGTATTTTGCCAGAAAGGTTTTGACTTGCCCGCGGTTGGTATCCAAGGCATAGACGCCCCAGCAGTGCGTCGTTCCCTGCGTTGTGGTTTTCGTTTTGTGAACCCGGGGGGCCGCGATGAAATCAATCGCCATGTGGTGTTCGCACACCGCGATGTTGGGATGCGCGCCTGCGGCTTGGGTCAGGGCGCGTTCTATCTCGCGCCCGGTCAGGTCCGCGGCATACACGATGCGATTTTTTGAGTGCCCGCCCTCGCGCCCGAGTGCGAGATCGCTTCCCGACCGCGTGAACTCCGCGCCCCAAGCGATGAGGGCCTCGACCATCTTGGGGCCTGCGCGCACCACCATATCCACCACATCTTCGCGGCACAACCCCGCGCCGGCCTGAATGGTATCCCGCCGGTGCAGGTCAAACGAGTCGCTCGGATGCAAGACAGACGCAATCCCGCCCTGCGCGTAATTGGTATTGGATTCCTGAAATTCCTTTTTTGTGATCAGGGTGACGGTCCCGGTCTCTGCCGCTTGCAGGGCAAACGAAAGGCCCGCGATGCCACTGCCAATGACCAAATAATCCGATTGATAAATCACGGCTCTCTGCCTCGTGGTCTAAAACACCGCGTATTGACTGCTTCGATACGCGGCAACAAGATCAAACTTCAATCAAAAAAGATAGAATACCCATCGCCATTTGTCAACCTTTGGTACAAGGGCGAGTTTGAACGTAATCCTTGCTCAAACCGCGCAAAAGTGCTATATTATTCACCGAAGCGCATGCTTCACAAAAAAACGCCTTGAATCTGCATAAGGGTGGCCCCGCAGGAAGTTTTCCGCTGTTATACACCGGGACTTCGACAATAATTATTCGGCGCCCGGCGGGTTAGGCGTTTTTTGTTTTTCTGCTGGAGAACGCCATGCCCAACAAAATTCACATTCTCCCAGAGGACATTGCCAACCGCATCGCTGCCGGCGAAGTCGTGGAACGCCCGGCATCTGTCGCAAAAGAATTGATCGAAAATTCGGTGGACGCGGGCTCGGACCGCATTCTCATCGAAATCACCGCCGGCGGCAAGGAAAGCCTGCGCGTCAGCGACAACGGGGGCGGGATGTCGCGCGACGACGCGCTTTTGGCACTCGAGCGCCATGCGACGAGCAAAATCCAAAATTTGGATGACCTGAAAGGGTTGCTCACGCACGGCTTTCGGGGCGAGGCCCTGCCCAGCATTGCCGCGGTGTCGCGGCTGACCCTCGAAACGCGGGTGGCAGAAGCTATCGAAGGAACGCGCGTAGATGTGGTGGGCGGGCGCGTGCGGGATGTGTCTGCGATTGGGCGCGGGCCGGGCACGACCATCACCTTGCACGGGCTATTTTTTAACGTGCCCGCCAGGCGAAAATTTCTCAAGGGCGTGGATACGGAATTTCGGCACATTGTGAACGCGGTCACCGCGATGGCGATGGCCTATCCGGAGATCGGGTTTGACCTCAAGCACAATGGACGCCCTGTGTTGCAACTGCCCAGGGCCGGCTTTGCGCGCAGAGCCGAGCGCGTATTCGGCGTGCGCTATGGCAAAGACGCCATTGGCGTTGAAAGCAGTGCGAGCGGGATTGCGGTGCGCGGCTTTGTCGGCAAACCCGAGACCGCGCGAAAATCCGGCGCGCAGCAGGTCTTGATCGTCAACCACCGATGGGTGCAGCACAAAGCCATTGCCCATGCGGTGTACGAAGGGTATGGCGGGTTGTTGCCCAAAGGGCTGGCGCCGTCGTATTGCCTCTGCTTGAGCATCGATCCCGGCCGCGTGGATGTCAATGTGCATCCGTCCAAGCGCGAGGTTCGCTTTGCCGATGAGCGGTTGATTTACGCCACCATCACCCGCGCCGTGCAACAAGCATTGCGCGGCGAAGACCTGATTCCCGAATTGAACGACGAGGCGGTTGCCGCAATGCCCGAAGGCACGCAAGTGAGCGTCGCGGAAAATCCCCTGGCCTATCAGCCCAAAGTGGGCGGCGAACCGCAGATGGCATTGCCCCTCACCGTGCGCGCGTCGCAAGGTGGGGCAGGGGCCGCGCACGACGATGTCGAGGCGGTTGCCGAAGAGGACATGGCGCGGGTTTCCGTGTGGCAGTTGCACAGCAAGTACATTTTGGCGCACATCAAAAACGGGCTGATCGCGATTGACCAGCAGGTTGCCCACCAGCGGATTTTGTACGAGCGCGCCATAGAAAATATGCACGCCCGGCCCGCAACGAGCCAGCGGATGTTGTTTCCGCTGACCCTCGCCTTTGGGGTCAAAGAAATTCATCTCGTGCGCGAGGCCATGCCGCTTTTGGAGAAAATGGGCTTCGGCATCCGGGATTTTGGCGGCAATACGGTCGTTGTCGATGCGATTCCCATTGGGTTGCAGGCGTGGCAAGACGGGCAACTTTTGCGCGATATGATTCGGGATATGGCCGAAGCCGAACAGGCGACCGCCGTGCCGCCACCGGGGCAGGATCGGCAGATCGCGCCGCAAGAACACCGCTTGGCGTCGTCTTATGCGTGGCACACGTCCATCCGCACGGGCGAGGGCTTAGCCACCGAAGAAATGCGCGCCCTCATCGATCAATTATTCGCAACGCGCGAACCCTTCATCGGCCCTTACGGCCGCCCAACGCTGATCAAGATCGGCCTGGACGAAATCGACAATCGGTTTAGGCGATAACATGGCCTCTCTCCCGCACCTCCTCGTCCTCGCCGGGCCCACCGCATCTGGCAAAACCGCCGTGGGCATTGAACTGGCTCGGCAATTAAATGGCGAAATCATCTCGGCAGATGCGCGCCAAATCTATCGCATGATGGACATCGGCACGGCAAAGCCGACCCTTGAAGAACGGGCCGCCGCGCGCCATCACCTGATCGACTTTGTCGATCCAGCCGCGGGCTACAGCGCGGGGCAATTCGCCGAAGACGCCGCCGCAGTGATTGGGGATGTTTTAAGCCGCGGCAAGATACCCCTCGTGGTCGGCGGCGCGGGCTTGTACATCCGCGCATTGTGCGATGGCTTTTCACCCATGCCGGACATTCCCGCCGAGATTCGCACGCGCTTGCGAGCAGAAGCGCGAGCTGGGCTTTCCAACTTGTACGAAAAGTTGCGGGTGGTCGATCCGAAATGGGCATCAAAAATTCAGGCGACCGATACGCAGCGCATCGTGCGCGGCCTAGAAGTGTATGAGGCATCGGGCAAGCCCCTCTCCGCGCACCAAGAAGTGCCGCCGCGGATTCGCTACACCGCGTCGCGTTTTGCCTTGTGCTGGGCGCGCGAAGTGCTCTACGAGCGGATCGACGCGCGCACCCGTCAGATGTTCGCACGGGGCTTGATCGAAGAAGCGCGCCGCCTCCGCGCCATGGGTTACGCCTCGGATCGCAACGCGCTCAAAACCTTTGGCTACCGCGAGGCGTTTCGCCATCTCGATGACGAGATCGCGCTCGACCGCGCCATCGCCGAGGCACAACGGGCCACGCGGCGATACGCCAAGCGGCAGATGACCTTTTTTCGCAAAGACAAACGCATTGCTTGGGTGGATGCCCATGGCGCGGCAGATGCCATTTTGCACCACCTGAAAAAATCTTGACACCACAGAACCACAAGTGTAAATTGGCTCCCCATTGCGGAGCGGGAATAACTCAGTTGGTAGAGTGCAAGCTTCCCAAGCTTGATGTCGCGGGTTCGAGTCCCGTTTCCCGCTCCATTTTTTTCATAGGTAAAGCGAGCACGAGGCGTCCATGAACTCGGATTCATTCCGAGCGCGCATAGACGCCTTAATTTTTTCCGATGGGTTATGGACTTCGCATTCACTACGTCAGCCATTTTCTCAAGCGGAAGGGAGGGTTTTCATGCAAAAACGAGTTCCTTTTGATGAGTTAAAAAACACATTTTCTCGCACACTGGTGAACGCGGGATTGTCCGAAGCGCGTGCGGAATTGTGCGGGCGATTGTTTGCCGAGAACCAGCGCGATGGCGTGTATTCCCACGGGTTGAACCGATTCCCCGGCTTGGTGGCAAAATTGCGCGCAGGGAAATTGGATGGCCGGGCCGCGCCCGTGCGCGTGAAGGCGTTGGGCGTGGTGGAGCAATGGGATGGCAAAATGGGGGTCGGGCTGGTGAACGCGCATTTTGCAATGGGCCGCGCCATTGAGATTGCGAGGGAAAATGGCATGGGATGCGTGGGGTTGCGAAACACGAATCACTGGATGCGCGCAGGGGCTTATGGTTTGCAAGCCGCTGATGCGGGATGTATTGGGATGTGCTGGACCAACACGACCCCGTTGATGCCGCCGTGGGGCGCGACCGAGAAGCGCGTTGGCAACAACCCGATGACTATCGCCATCCCGCGACAAGATGGGCATATCTTGTTGGACATGGCGATGAGCCAGTATTCCAATGGCAAGTTGGAGGTGTTGCAAGCGCGCGGCGAGTCCCTGCCCATCGCCGGGGGATTCGATGCCGCGGGCAATTTGACGTGTGACCCCGGCGCGATTCTCGATTCCAAACGCGCCCTGCCCATTGGGTACTGGAAAGGCTCGGCCCTGGCGATAGTGCTCGATGTGTTGGCCGCGCTGCTATCCGGGGGTCAGGCCACGCACGACATTGGCGCGCAAGGCGATGAATACGCCGTATCGCAGACCTATATCGCGATTGACGTGACCTCGCTCATCGGGCAAGAGATGCGCGAGCGCGTTGTCAATGGCGTGGTGGATGACGTGCATGCCGTCCACGAATCCGCGCGCTATCCCGGCGAGGGCATGCTGAGGATTCGACGCGAGAGCTTGCAAAAAGGCGTATTGGTGGATGCGGATCAGTGGAAGGAATTAGTGGAGATGGCGGGATAATGTCAATTACGCAAAAGAATGCGGAGTCTCCGTTCTGCAATGCGAGGGGATCGATTGAATTGGAGCAGGCGCGCCGTCGCCCGACCTTTTGGCGTGAGTGGGTGAATGTGTCCTGTTTCCTGCACTTCAAAATGATCGTCCCAAACATCTCGGCGAGGATCGAACAATGGCGTGATGCGCCCCGTTTGTGGATCGATGGATGCTATGTCGCTTCCCTTGTACTTGTTACAGAGTGAACACGAGAGCGCGAGGTTGTCCAAGACCGTTTGCCCGCCGTGTTTTTGGGCAATGATGTGATCGATTTCGTGTGTGGCAAATGAAAATGATTGTGGGATAAGACAGTATTCGCACAGTTCTCGAGCGCGTTGCGGCTACGCAGGTTGAGGGGAATATAGGATGGATTCATTTTGTTTTTAGCTTTAAGGCCGCGTTTGCTTTGGCTAACCGAACGATGTGCTCGAGGTATTCATAATGCGTCCATTCTCTTTCTTCTTCGGGTTGCAATCCCTCTGCACGGTTTTTTTTGATTAGCGCGTCAATCCGTTTTTGCAATTCGTCTGATGGACGGAGAGCGATGATTTCCGTAGCAGAGGGAAAAGCGGCCAGCGTTTCCAATATCTCCGAGACATCTTCAAACGCGGCTGGCGTTGTTGCATCCAATTTGCGAAGGCCGAGTTCGATGATTTGCGGCAACTGATCTTGGCGACTCTGCAAACGCACGGCCAGATCGTCGGGAATTTCCATTGTGATTTCCATGATGATGATCTCTCGATGGTTGTGGCGCGACATTTCCCATAAAATAGTCCATCAGGCGCGTTTTTCAAGGATGAACTTTTCCAAAGGAGGATTTCATGTCCAGAACCCTGTTGCCGACGACCAATGCCGACGGCTTGCCCGTTGTGCCGATGTCTGAAGAGCAGAAGTACGCGTTCGACCTGAAGGGGTGGATCTGTTTGCCCGGCTTGTTGACCGAGGCCGAACTCGAACCCGTGCGCGAACACCAGTTGAAGTTTTTGCACGCACGCGACGCCCTGCCGCCGAATGAGCGCGACAATCACGGTGGCGCGTCCCAAATCCTTTTGGACCACCCGACAGTGGTGGGCGTGTTGAACGAGATCATCTCGAATCAGGCATTGGCAACCGAAGACTGCTATGGGTTTCGGTTCGACCACACGTACACGAGCCATCGTCAGGCCGGGCACGACAATTTTCGGCCCCACGGCGGAGGCGGCTTCTTCAACTTTTGCGGCAACTCGCACATTTACCAGATGCAACCGGGGAAAATTCACGCGGGACTGATTCGCGTGGTCTGGGAGTTGAACGAGGTGCGAGAAGGCGATGGCGGCACGATGTTCTTGTCCGGTAGCCACAAGGCGGCATTTCCCCGGCCCGAAACCCTGAGTGGCCGCGAGAGCGATTTGTGGGAAACGTACTCCTGCCCAGCGGGATCCGCAGTGATTTTCACCGAAGCCCTGTGCCACACCGGCACGCAATGGGTGAATGAGGATCGGGATAGGCTGAGTTTGTTCACCTGCTACAACACCGTGAACGCAAAATGGGGCAAAGGTTGCCCATCGCCCGAGGTGATCGCGACCCTACCCCCCAAGCGACAAACCCTGTTCCGCGGCGTCTGGCACGGCATGCGCGCAGTGCCAAATGTGAACAAGTACTACGACGAAGCGAATATCGGACGGTATGGGTAAAAGGAGACTCTTACCTCTCCCCTCTTGCCTCTCACGCCTTTTGCCTCTCACGCCTTTTGCCTCTCACGCCTTTTGCCTCTCACGCCTTTTGCCTCTCACGCCTCTTGCCTCTCACGCCTTTTGCTGACCACTGCCTTTCACCTCTCGCCTGCGCGCATGCAAGACCGGTTCGGTATATCCATTTTCGACTGTGCGGCCTTTGAAAACGAGGTCGAGCGCGGCTTGAAACGCGATGCTCTGATCAAAATTTGGCGCCATGTTGCGATAGGCGGCATCGCCTGCATTTTGGCGATCCACAACCGCGGCCATTTTCTCAAAGGTCGCGCGGACGCGCTCTGCGCTCACAATGCCGTGGTGCAACCAGTTGGCGATGTGCTGGCTGGAGATACGCAGGGTCGCGCGGTCTTCCATCAGGCCGACGTCGTGGATGTCGGGCACTTTGGAGCAGCCAATGCCCTGATCGATCCAGCGCACCACATAGCCCAAAATGCCTTGCGCGTTGTTGTCCAATTCGCGTGCGATTTCCCCATCCGTCAGATCGCGATCCAGCAAGGGCGGGGTCAAAATCGCATCCAAGCTGGCGCGTGCTCGGGTTGCGAGTTCTCGTTGTCGTGCGGAGACATCGACCTGGTGATAGTGCATCGCGTGTAGGGTAGCCGCGGTTGGCGAGGGCACCCACGCAGTCGTCGCGCCGGCCTCGGGGTGATTCATCTTGGTTTCCGCCATCTCCCGCATGGCGTCGGGCATCGCCCACATGCCTTTGCCAATTTGCCCTTTGCCGATCAACCCGGTCTCAATGCCCACATCCACATTCCAATCTTCATACGCCGCCAACCAGGGTCGCGCCTTAATCTCATTCTTGGGCACCATGGCGCCGGCTTCCATGCTCGTGTGAATCTCGTCTCCCGTGCGGTCCAAAAATCCCGTATTGATGAAAATGACGCGGTCCCGCGCTTCCCACAAGGCGCGTTTCAAATTGACGGTGGTGCGCCGTTCTTCATCCATAATCCCGATTTTCAGGGTGTTGCGCGCCAGGCCTAGCGCGTCTTCTATGCGGGCAAACAGGGTCACGGTGGCCGCCACTTCTTCAGGCCCGTGCAACTTGGGCTTTACGATGTACACGCTACCCGCCCGGCTGTTTTGAAACGGGCCATCGTTCTTCAAGTCGTGCATGGCGGCCAGCGCGGTGATCATCGCGTCCAAAAATCCTTCGGGAATCGCCTCGCCGCCGGCAGTCGTCACCGCATCGGTATAGAGGTGAATGCCCACGTTGCGAATCAGCAGGGTGCTGCGCCCCGGCAAGGTCAACGCGCCGCCATCTGGCCGGGTGTACGTTCTGTCCGGCTTCAGTTTGCGATTGACGCGCTGGCCGTTTTTTTCAAAGGTCGTCTCCAACGTGCCTTTCATCAGGCCGCACCAGTTGCGGTACACGCGCACCTTGTCTGCGGCATCCACAGCGGCCACGGAATCCTCGCAGTCCTGAATCGCGGTGAGGGCAGCCTCTAGCACCACGTCTTTGACGCCGGCCGGATGCGCTTTGCCAATGGGATGCGCGGGATCGATCTGGATTTCGACGTGCAATCCATGGTGTGCCAACAACGCGGTGGACAAGTGCCCATCGCGTTCTGCATAGCCCACGAATTGCGCTGGCTCTGCCAAGCCCACCTCTCGTCCATCCACCTGTGCGACGAGTCCCTTGCGCCCGCCCGATTCGCGGAGGGCAAAGGCCGTGACCTCGGCATACGACCCCTTGTACAACGGCACGGTGGCATCCAAAAATTCATTCGCGGCGGCGATCACTTTTTCGCCGCGCACGGGATTGTACGCCGCGCCCCTTTCCGCGCCGCCAGCCTCGGAAATCACGTCTGTTCCATACAGCGCGTCGTACAAACTGCCCCAGCGCGCATTCGCCGCGTTCAGGCAATACCGCGCATTATCCACGGGCACGACCAACTGCGGGCCGGCCAGCGTTGCAATTTCCGGATCGACTCGGGTCGTCAGCACTTGAAAATGATCGCCCTCGGGCAGCAAGTACCCGATGTCTTGCAAAAATGCTCGGTACGCGCCGCGGTCTATCGGTTGCCCTTTGCGCGCAATGTGCCACGCATCGATCTCGGCCTGCAAGGCATCGCGCTTTTCCAATAACCGCCGATTCTGCGGTGCCAAGTCGCTCGCGATTTCCCCTAACGCATGCCAAACCGCCTCGGCATCCACGCCGGTACCGGGCGCGATTTCGCCTTTGACCAAGGCGTGGAGTTCGGCATCCACGCTCAATTTTCCAACCGCAACTCGGTTTTTCATGTGTCGCTCCTTTTGAGGGTTAGGTATAGCCGCCTTTGCCCAATAAAATCCGCGCCTCGTCGTCATCCCCTTCTAAAACCGCCTGCGTCAATCCGCCACATGGGGGCGGGCCGCCGTGGGGAGACCGCCGCAACCAAGTCGGGGTGTAGCTCAAGATCAGCATCCTGCGCTTTGTTCGCAACGTGGGCATGCCCCGATGCCAAAGATTGCCGTGCATCATCACTGCGCCGCCGGCTTTTATGCAAAGCACGCGCTCGCCATCGACGGGCGCGTACGCATCTCGGGGCGGTTCTCGGTGCAACCAATTGTGCGACCCCGGCACGACGACCACAGGCCCGGTATCTTCATTCAAATCATCGAGATAAATGAGGGCATCCAAGCAGTGGGGTCGGGAAAACCACGGCGGCAAGGGCTTGGAAATCACGCGCAAATGCTGGTGCCAGGGCGTCTGATGAGGCGTTGTGCCCGGGTAGCTGATCCGCGCGCTCAGGCCCCGAAGCCTGACCAACGGCCCCATCATGGCCCGCGCCACAGACAGCGCGGGTGGAAATTTCAGCAAGTCCAAAAACGCCGGGTCTTTGTCCATCAAATGCCGGGGAATGCGCCCCCACGATGGCTTTCCGCTGTCTCGAAACGCGCCCGATTCCCGCGCTTCCAATCGATCTAGCGCGTCTTGCAACGCGCTCAAAGCCTCGCCCGTGAACAAGCCCTCGCGCACCAAATACCCGTCCCAACCCAATTGTTGCAACTCCTCGGGCGATGCACAGACCTCGATCTCGCAATGGCGGTCAGATTCGGGAAAGTTCTGGCGGTTGAGCACTTCGTAAGACAAGGTATGGGTTGCGTCAGGTTTTTTTTGGCTATCAGCCATCTCGATCTCCTTGCAGAAATCAACCATTCCGCTTAAAGGCGTTTGACAACGCGCAACAACTTGCATATACTTTTTGCCGAATGAGTTTTGACATGCACATAGCGTAACGAAAATATCTCAAATGTCAACACAACTAACGAGGACGGAGCGAGAATGGACGCGATCCGCATGAAACCGCAGTCAAACAAATACCCTGCGCGGTTTGTATTTTGCATTGGACTGCTCGCGCTTTTGACCTGCGCGCCTGCTTTCGCGCTTACGGGCCGCGTGGTCAACCAGACCTTGAATCGCCCGGAACCCGATGTCGAGGTGTCCTATATTCGCCACGAAACCGGGGATGTCACGGTTGTGCGCGACACCACGGACGCCGAGGGCCGATTCGCGCTCGAAGTTCCGCCGGACCCGGGGGCAGATCCACCGCCCATGTTGCTCGCCCGATACCGCGGCATCGACTATCCGGGCAACCCGGCACCTGCGGGCGATAGGGTCGATATTCCCGTTTTTGAGACCACGGATTCCGACACCGCCCTCTCTTTGGCCTCGCACCACATCATCATCGACGCTCAGGCCGGCACGGTCACCTACATCCTCATCGCGCACAACCGCGGCGACCGCACCTACCTCACCGGCGGGGATCACGGACACGGCTTGGAAATGCTCCTGCCCGATGGCGTCACCGAAATCGCCCGCGCACCACAAGGCGTCCACCTCCACGGATCCTTGCTCGTCGATCCGCGTCCCATCATTCCCGGAAATAGCCAGACCTTTTTCACATTCGCACTGCCCCCATCCAAGCGCGTCATACAGCGCGTCACCTATCCCACTGCGGCTGTGAATTTGCTCGTTCGCCCCACCGACACCCCCATTGCCACAACCGCACTGCGAGATCGCGGAGTCGTAACCCTGGGGGATAACGCCTTTCAGAGCTATGGCGCGGACCAACTCGCACGCGGCACTCAGATCGACATTCGCCTCTCCGCGCCCGAAGTCGCGTCTGATTCACAACTGTGGATTTGGGTCTCGGCGGCCAGCGCGGTCGTGGTCCTCATCCTCGTCATATACATGCGTTTTCCCAAAGCCCCTCCCAATCGGCGCACGGCGTTGCTCGAACAAATCGCGGACCTCGACGAGCGGTTTGAAAAGGGCGCCATCTCCGAAGCCGATTACAAAACCCGCCGCAGTGCCCTCAAAGCCGAGGTCATCGATCTGACGAATGAGTAGTCAGTAGTCAGTTGTCAGTTGTCAGTTGTCAGTTGTCAGTTGTCAGTTGTCAGTTGACTAATTCTAACGAACATAGCGGTGGGGAGCGGGCGGGGACTGACTACTGACTACTTGGGCGGTAGGGTCAGGTGGGGACTGACCACTGACTGCTGTCAGTTGTCAGTTACCCCGTCACCCCAAAGCGCGGTGTTGGCCGGATGTTTTACCTCTCGTCTCCCTCTTGTATCTTTGGGCGAGCATGGGGGCATCGCCTCTACACACTGTCGCCTTTGAACTGGCTATCGCCAGTTGTACCCCGCTCGTGCCTTTTGTGCCTTTTGTGCCTTTTGTGGCTAACCCCCATCTCCCAATCATGATCACAGCCGCCATTGTCATCCGGAATTTGACCCGTAGCTTTGGTCATTTCGCGGCCCTGCAAAACATCGATCTCGTCGTGCCAACGGGCCAAACCTTCGCGCTCTTTGGCCCAAATGGCGCGGGCAAAACGACCTTGTTGCGCTTGATCGCCGCATTGACAAAACCATCGTCCGGCGAAATTTGGGTCTGCGGTGACAACGCCCGCCGCGACCCGGAGCAGATACGCAAAAACATCGGCTTCATCTCCCATCACACCATGCTATACGACGACCTCACGGCGCGGGAAAATCTCGCGTTTTACGGTCGCATGTACGGGATTCAAAATCTCGATGCCCGCGTCGAAGAAGTCCTGATCAGCGTCGGCCTATCGCACCGCCAGCACGACCGCGTGCGCGCATTCTCTCGGGGGATGAAACAGCGATTGGCGATAGCGCGATCTATCTTGCACCAACCGCCGATCCTCTTGTTAGACGAGCCATTTACCGGGCTGGACACCTCGGCGCAAACGATGTTGTCCGATCTGCTCATCGGCCTCAAAGCCGAGGGCCGCACCCTCTTTTTGGTGACACACGATTTCGCCCACGGCCTCGCGCTCGCAGACCGCTTTGGCATCCTCTTGCAAGGCCGCTTGATACGCGAAGCCGAGGCGCGCGATGTGGATGAGGCCGAGTTGAGAACGATGATGACCAGCAGTCAGTAGTCCGCCTCCCGGCCCAGCGGCCCGTGTGTGCCCGTCCTGTCCCCGCCGTGTCTGAATCGCGGATTAAACGGATTAGGGGATTGCGCGGATTACCCCCACCGCCCTACCGCCATAGCCCTATCCCCCCGGCCCCCTTTCCTACGAGGAAAGGGGGAGCGCATGGTTTTCTTGAAGGTTTGCATCCAGGCCTGTTTTGATGACTTTGAGCGAATGGATCACGCCATGAACCCCAAAAAACCTATCGCCATTCCCCTCGGAAGACCTCTCGCCATTCCCCCTTGTATCTTCCTTGTAGGCACAGGCGTAGCCTACAATGAGCGAAGCGAATAACGGGGCCGGGGGGATAGGGCTTGCGAAAAGGACAGGGCACGCACACGGCGGGAATGATATTCGGATACAGTCTGAGTTGACAATGTACGGGCCATTTCGTACCATGAGCGATCAGTGCCGAGGCGATGTATGGACTGACCGCTCGTTTTTTTAGGAGGCAAAATGGCAGACAAGTTGAAGGTGGGCATTGTGGGCGTGGGAGGGATTGCGCGCACGCATGTTCCCGGGTGGCAGGCATCGGAACATGCCGAATTGGTGGCGGGAAGTGATATTGGCGAGGAGGTCCTGAAGGCGTGGGGCGAACAACACGGGATCGAAAAATTGTACGCGGATCCCGAAGATTTGTTCGCGGATTCAGAAATCGACATCGTGGATGTGTGTACCCCGAACAATTATCACGCGCCCCTGTCTATCGGCGCGTTGGACGCGGGCAAGCATGTGATTTGCGAAAAGCCGCTCGCGCCCAAGCCGGAATTGGTGAAAGACATGATCGCCGCACGCGACCAGGCAGGCAAGTTGCTGATGTGCGCGCAATCGGCTCGGTTTTCAGGCGCGTCTCTGGCGATGAAGCGGGAATTGGAGACCGGGGTTTTGGGGGATGTGTACCACGCGCGATGCTGGATGTTGCGGCGATCCGGCGTTCCCGCGCGACCGGGGTTCATCATGAAAAAGCACAGCGGCGGTGGGCCGTGCATCGACATCGGGGTTCACGTTTTGGACCTGACCTTGTGGCTGATGGGCAATCCCAACCCTGTGGCCGTGACCGGCGTGGCAAAGGCCGAACTCGCGAGTCAAAAGGGCGCGTTCAGCACGATGGGGCGCGGCGGAGGCACGATCCCCGATGAATTTGACGTGGAGGATTTTGCAGCGGCGTTTGTGCGGTTTGAAAACGGGGCATCCCTCATTTTGGAAACGAGTTGGATGCTGCACCAAGGCCCTTCAGCAGAGCGGCAAATCTGGCTTTACGGCACCCAAGGCGGCGCGCATCTGCCTAATTGCGAGATTTACTACTCGGATTACAACACGCAACAACACCACAATTACGCCCTGCAAAACACGGGCAATCGCACCGAAGCCCACGCGCTCGAGTGCATGGTCTTTGCCGAAGCAGTCGCAACCGGCAACCCATCGCCCGTCCCCGCAGAGCAATCCCTGCAAGTGATGGCGATTTTAGATGGCATTTACCGCAGCCAAGCAGAAGGCCGAGAGGTGGATATAAGGAGGGAAGCAACCACTTGAGAGGAACAACGCGGTGGCCTTCTCCCTTCTCCCGTCTTGTGTCTCACCTTTTCCCACTGACATAGGAGCATCCCATGTTCAAAAATTATCTCAAAACCGCAGTTCGCAATTTCTGGCATCAAAAGACCCATTCCGCGATCAACATCGCGGGCCTCTGCGTGGGCTTGGCCTGTAGTTTTTTAATTTTTCTGTGGATCGCGCACGAACTCAGCTACGACCAATTCCACACCCAAGGCGACCGAATCTACCGCCTGATGAGAAACCATCACGGCAAGAACAAAATCTCGACCTTGTCTTCTATCCCCGCGCCGAGTGCCAAATTGTTGCGAGATCGATATCCAGAAGTGACCGAAACCGTGCTCGTAACCTGGAACCAACCCATGCTTTTGACGCACGGCGAGCAAACATTTCGAGCGCGCGGTCAGCACGCGGATGGGGCTTTCTTCAAAGTGTTCACCTTTCCCATCCTCTTGGGCAACCCCGAGATGGCGATAGCCGAGCCGAACGATATCGCCATCTCAGAGCAACTGGCGGAAAGATATTTTGGCTCGGAGTGGCGAACGACCGCGCTGGGGCAGGTCTTTGTGGTGAACAATTCGCACGCGCTCTTAAAATACGACGACAAGAGCTTTAAGGTGACAGCCGTCTTTGAAAACATGCCCGCAAATTCAACGCAGAGATATGATTTTATTTTGCCAATGGCGTCTTATCGCGCCGACAAACCCTGGCTCGAACAGTGGACCGCGAACCACCTTCGGCTATATGTCCAACTGCAAAGCGGCGTGGATATCGATCAATTCAATGCCAAGATCAAAAATATCATCAAGGAAAATGACAAAACCGTCACGAGCGATGCGTTTTTACAACCCTATCGAGACATCCATCTCTATTCCGACTACAGAAATGGCAAACTCGTCGGCGGGCGGATAGACTACGTGCAGATGTTCATCGTCGTCGCCGCGTTCATCATCGCGATTGCCAGCATCAATTTTATGAACCTCTCGACAGCGCGATCCACGCAACGCGCTCGAGAAATCGGGATTCGCAAAGCGGTGGGCGCCCACAAGGCGATTCTGATCGGGCAGTTTATGGTCGAATCTCTCTTGATGACCCTGCTCGCATCCCTGCTCGCTCTGGTCATCGTCCTCTTGGTTTTGCCGCCGTTTAGCGACTTGATCGGTCAACGCCTCACGACCGATCTCTTCGGCATCGAGATTTTGCTCATGTTCTTCGGCATTGCCATCGCGACGGGGTTGCTCGCCGGAACCTATCCCGCGTTTTGCCTGTCCAATTTTAATCCCGTCGTGGCGTTGCGCGGTTCTTTTGCGCCCGGGTCCGGTGCGAGTCAGTTGCGGCGGGTTCTGGTGGTGTTCCAATTTGGTCTTTCTATTTTGCTCATCATCGGCACGCTGACGGTTTACGAACAGATCGCGTATATGCGAAACAAAAACCTGGGTATCGACCGCGACAACTTGATCTACATGCGGTTGGAGGGCGCGGCGAAAAAACAGTACGAGGCGTTGAGGCGAGAGCTGTTGCAACAACCGGGCATCGTGGCCGTGACCAGCACCGGGCACAACCCGCTCAGGGTGAGCAGCACCGGCACAGACGCCATGTGGGAAGGCAGAGATCCCAATTCAGAACACATTTTTCACAGGTTACACGCCAACTACGACGTGGTCAAAACCCTGCGAATGGAACTGGCACACGGCCGCGAATTTTCCAGAGATTTTGCCGGCGATGCCACCAATTACATCGTGAACGAAGAAATGGCGCGGGCGATGGGCATGGAAAACCCGGTCGGTGCGCGCCTCCGGTTTGGGCGCGAAGGTCAGATTATCGGCATGGTCAAAAATTTCCATTTTCAATCCCTATACACCGCTATCGAACCGCTCATCATTCGGCTGGATCCCGCGCGCACCGAATTTTTGTTCGTGCGGATCGTTGCGGGGCAAATCGCCGAAGCCATTGCCGGGATGGAAAGGGCATTCAAAAAATTCAATCCCAACAGCCCGTTCGAGTTTTCCTTCCAAGACGAACAATTTGAAAGCATGTACCGAAATGAGAGCACCATGGGCACGCTGGCGACTTTTTTTGCCATTCTCGCCATTTTCATCTCCTGCCTGGGATTGTTCGGCCTCGCGTCCTTTACCGCCGAACAACGCACCAAAGAAATCGGCATCCGAAAAGTCTTGGGCGCGTCCATCCCCAATTTGGTGCTCCTGCTGTCCAAAGAATTTATCAAACTGGTCGCTATGGCCTTTGCCCTGGCCGCGCCCATGGCCTACTATTTCATGACCGGCTGGCTCGATGACTTTGCGTACCACACCTCGCTCAAGTGGCATCTCTTCGCCTTTGCCGGTATCCTTTCCCTCATCATCGCCTTTTTCACCGTGAGCTATCAAGCCATCAAAGTCGCCCTGGCCAATCCCATCGAATCGCTGCGCTACGAGTAGATCGGCGCCTTTTCCCCGACATTTTTCAATATTTGAACGCCAATACCAAAAATCCTTTAATTTTTCAAGGCGTTGTTGCATAAATATTGTCGTGGCGAAGTTCGCCCCTTTCCCATTGGATTTAAGCCCCTCTTTCTACCGGATAGGACACGGGTTTAGCGACCATCAACATGCGATTGAGCACGGCACAGCCTATCCGCGCTTTGGTTTCTTGGTTAT
Organism: Candidatus Latescibacterota bacterium; assembly: GCA_965204745.1. Lineage (GTDB taxonomy): Bacteria > Latescibacterota > UBA2968 > UBA2968 > UBA2968 > VXRD01. The sequence goes on along the minus strand of OZ242010.1, from coordinate 2,977,555 downwards.
CCTGACACCGCGCACGCAACTGCCGCCCAATGAGTTGCTTGTAATGGCTTATGTGAGTTTCAACGACTGACCGACGATGATAGCCACTGGTGCGTTTCCACTTTCGGCGGCCTTGCGCGCTGTGCGTGATGGCTTGATCGGGGGGTGGTGGCGAGAGCACTTGTTGGGATGCCTTCTTTGAACTGCGAAAAGTCAGGGCTTGAGTTTCTCGATAAATCGCTCAAGCCGTTGCATGGCTCGTAAATCTCAATACAACCTAGCGAATGGGCTTATCCCTCAAACGGAAAAATCCATATAGTAGGTTTCTTCGTCTATTTTGTAGAAATCAACATCTGTGCGTCCATAGTGCTCCATGTCTTCTTTTGTGATATTCATGCCTTCTGGCACGTTGAGTCTGTGCCGAAAATAAAGCCCCATACGGCTATTGTTATCGGGTGTATGTATTGCCTTGCCGTAGTCTTGGCGGCGTACACAAATCAACGCTTTGTTATCATCTGTGAGTATCGTGAAGTGTTCACCTCTGGGTGGGAAGAAATCCGTCCTTGTCAGTTCTATGGGGAGCCTTATGTACGCATCGAATCATATCACCCGTCGGAGTGATATTCGGTTTAACCGAGAGATAATCTATACCTGCGAAACACTTCAGGGTAGCATCAAAAATGACCTGCGATCCCAACGGTGGAAGTGCCATACCTATTTGTCTTCTGACACTTTCTTTTGATCCAATAAAAATAAAATCGTCAGGGAAGGTTTGAAGCCTCGCTCTCTCGCGGTTTGTCAATGCTCTGTCTTCGCTCCAATGATACACATGTGTTCCGCCGCCGCCGCTCCCTGTAATCGTGTAGGCGGGCTTGTTTGGGTCTAATTTTTTGTAGATTTGGCTGATTTTCGCGCCTTTGACGTTTAGCTTCAGATGTTCGGGAAGGTCGGCCGTAAATGCGTTTTCCCCGGGTTTGATGTGTTTCAGACGTTCAATGACCCATGTCGCTTGTTTTGTGCGCTCGTTATTTGGTGCGTCAGCGGGTATAGGTGGTTTTTCAACCGCCTCTTTGCAGGTGCGGAGTGGCTTTGAAAACGGCGCAGGCACTTTGAATGTCACGGGGATATCCGACCGTATGCCTATTATGATGATGCGGTGTCTCGCTTGTGGAACGCCGTATTCTTCAAAGCGGTATAGGTGCGGCGTTATGGCGTATCCCACATCTTGAAGTTCTTTGAGAATGGTCTGGAATGCACGTCCGTCGTTTGCATTTCTAAGTCCGCCAACATTCTCTGCGAGAAACCATTTTGGCCTAAAATGTTCTAGAGCGCGAACGCCATAAGAATAGAGTGGCCCGTACACGCCGTTTATGCCCCTTTTTTTGCCTACGACACTAAAATCATTGCACGGGAATCCAAATGCTAAAATATCAATTGGAGACAGGCTTGAAAAGTCCAGTTGTTCGACAGCGCGACATATAACGGAATCCTGGGCGATATTCTGCCTGTACGTTTCGCACGAGTCCTCGTCAAAGTCGTTGGCCCAGGCGTGGCTGATAGCGTATTGTTCGCCATTCTTCTCGACAGAGGACCGCATAGCCCCTAATGCCAACCCGCCAGGCCCGCAGAAAAGTTCTCCAATTTTGAAGTTCATTTGTGTCTCCTCAGCGGCATGATGTCCTGCACAATCGTTTTGCGAAAATGAATTGTGCATTTCCTTCAAGTGGTTTATATATGGCTATGATAGACAAAAATTGCACTTGGTCAAAAAAATTCATGCACCAACCACCTACTCCCATCTCGTATCTTAGGGCGAACACGGGGGCATCGCCCAAAAAGGTGAGAGGTGAGAGGCAAGACGTGAGAAGGCCACCCCTCTCGCCTCTTCCCTCTTCCCTCTCTCGCCTCTTACCTCTTACCTCTTACCTCTCCCATCTCACCTCTCGATCCACTTGTAAGCGGCTTTGGAATTTTTCCAGAAGAACTTCTCCATCGCTTCCGGCCCTTTGGTCTCGATGTAGTGCGTGGCGATAGAAAGCACGGTTTCGTAAGGGGCCGCGCGTTCGCACACGAGCCAGTTGCTACCGTAGATCAGGCGGTCTTCGCCAAAGGCATCCCACAGAACGTCCAAAGTTGGCGCGTAATACGCAGGGTCAGACGGCGCGGGTTGTTGGGTAGCGCGTTCCACCATGCCCGATACTTTGCAATACACATTGGGGTATTGGGCGATAGTTTGCATGCCCTGCACCCATTCGGGATCCGGGGCTTCGCCCGTGACTTCGACGTGCCCCACATGGTCGATGACCAAGCGCAGAGTGGGGAGTTGCTCGGCAATCGCGGCGTTGGTGGCGAGTTGTTTCCCATTGGTCATCAGGTCGAGTTGCAAATCGCGGTCCGCCAGTTGTTGGAGTTGCGGCATCAGGGCGTTTTGGTCTTGCAGGCTGCCGCGCTGAAGGCCCAAGCGAATCCCGCGATACAAGGGGTTGGCGGAAAAGCGGTCGAGGTTTTTTTCAAAGTCGTCGGATTTGGGATCCAAGTTGCCCACAAAGCCGACGATGCAGGGATTGTCTGCCGCGAGGTCCAAAATCCACTGATTGTCCTCGACCAACTTGCTGGCTTCAACGACGACCGTGCCCGTTATGCCCATGTTTTTGGTGCGCTCGACAAAGTGGTGCGGCAAGATGGGGCGGTAGAGCAAGGCGTTGTCTTTGGGCGGCCAAGGCACGCCGCCGGGCCGCGTCGGGTCGTAAAAGTGAACGTGGGTGTCGATGATCATGAGATATTCCTTTGGTGTGATGTATCAGGCAATGCCCGCCAGTTTTCGCAAGACTTCGACGATGGCGGAGTTGTCGCGTTCTGCGAGGCCGAGGGCGACGCCCGTGCGGAGGAGTTGCGCGTGGAGGCCGGTGACGGGCAATGGCGTTTCCGTGCGCGCGCCCAAGTCGAGGATGAGTTCCACGTCTTTGAGGTGCTGATCCAATGCGGCCTGCGTGGTGAAATCGCCGTGGATCATTTTTTCGCCCTTAATGTCCATCACGCGGGAATACGCGCCGCCCATTTTGAACACGTCGAGCAAAACGTCGATGTCAACGCCCGTTTTTTGCGCCAAGACCAAGCCCTCGGCCAACACGAGGCGGTTGAGGCCGAGCACGAGGTTGACGATGAGTTTGGCTTCCGCACCCTTGCCGGAAGGCCCCATGTGAAAGGTTTTGAGGGCAAAGGCGTCGAAAATGTCCGTACACAGTTCAAAGACCGGCAAGGTGCCGCCCACCATCACGAGCACATCGGCCTCGCGCACTTGCTTGCTAGAGCCGAGAATGGTGGCGTCCAAAAAGCGGATGCTTCGGCTTTCGAGGCGTTTGGCAAGGGCGGTTGACATTTGGGGATCGGCCGTGGTGGTATCGACGATGATCGCGCCGGGAAATGCCGCAGACAAAATGCCCTTGTCCCCGGTGACCACGTCGTTGACCACATGGGAATCGGGAAGCGACAAGGCGATGCGCCGCGCTTTGCCAGCGACATCGGCGGGCGACGTGCAGGGCGTAAAACCATCGCCTTCGTGGGCCTTTATTTTTGCGAGATCGATGTCGTATCCCGCGATTTCCAACCCCTTGTGGCGAAAGCGTTCAATCAGTGCTGATCCAACAAGTCCAAGTCCGATGAGACCGAGCATGGTACCTCCTTTGGACGATGACGAGAATGGCGTGCTTGCACTACTGAACAAACCGAACAATCCCATTCTTGTCAACTGCGAAAAACAGCGTTAATTATGATCCCTCCCTTGCCTCGCAGGCACGGGCATTGGCCTGCGACGAGCAGGGGCCAACCTTCAAAACAGGAGTGAACGATGAATATGCAGTCCATTCAAACGCGAGATATCGACCGACCGCCCAAGGAGTTGATCGACGCGCTGTCGCATGTCGGCAGCGCGACCGCCAGCGGCGAGTTGTTCAAGTTGGGCATTCGAGACCCGCAGATTTTGGGCCCTCTGCCGAGAACCCCGGGCAGATCTGTTTGTGGGCCTGCGCTGACCCTGCAATTCATGCCCAAGCGCGAGGATTTGCACGCGTCGGGCGAGTACCAAGGGCCCGAGCGGCAGTTGCACCGCCACGCACTGTACCACACGCAACCGGGGGATGTGATCGTGGTGGATGCGTGCGGCAACATGAGCAGCGGGGTTTTCGGCGAGATGATGCTGACCTATTTTTGCGGTCAAGGCGGTCAAGGGGCCGTGATCGATGGGTGTATCCGCGACTTTCCCCATGCGCGAGAATTGGATCTCGGGTTGTGGCTGAAGGGCGCGACGCCCAATTTTCACGCGCAGACCGATATTTTTCCCTTTGCCGTGAATGTGCCCGTCTCGTGTGGGGGCACGCTGGTCATGCCCGGGGATATCGTCATCGCGGATGACGATGGCGCGGTGGTGGTGCCGATCAAACTCGCGCCCGAGCTGGCCGAAAAGGCGACCGAACACGCCGAGTGGGAGGTCTTCAGCCGGATGAAACTCGCCGAAGGAGGCGATTTGCGAAAGTATTATCCCCTGACGGATGAAGCGCGGGTAGAATACGAGGCGTGGAAAGGCGGGGAGAGGTGAGAAGGGAGAGGTGAGAAGGGAGAGGTGAGAAGGGAGAGGTGAGAAGGGAGAGGTGAGAAGGGAGAGGTGAGAAGGGAGAGGTGAGAGGTGAGACGTAAGAAGGGAGAGGTGAGAGGTGAGACGTAAGAAGGGAGATACTCTTGTATATGCAGCCTCAAGGGGCTTAGATACTCTTCGGCATAGACCCGGCGGTCGGGGGGCCTATCTCCCGTACAAGGTCATCGCCTTCAAGAGGGGCCGGCCTTCCCCGAGCCGGGCATCAAGATGGCTTGTCTCGATGCGAGGGCGCAACACCTAAATTAACCCTTGATCCCAAGATACAAGAGGGGAGACGTGAGAGGGGAGAAGGCCACCGCGCTGTCCTCAAGTTGTCAGTTGTCAGTTGTCAGTTGTCAGTCCCCGCCCAGCCGCCTGAAGCGGTGAGAGGGGAGACGCAAGAGGGAAGAAGGCCGCCCAGCCGCCCAAAGGCGAGATGTGATATCGTAGGGACAGGGGGCCCGTGCCTGTCCGATTAGGTATCGAGCGGAATCTACAACGCATAGACAGCCGCGAGATACAAGAGGTCGGGGAAGATGGGCTAGGATAACGCACAAGGCGATGTGGAGGTGGGATGGGCACGCACGGGCGGATGGGTGGATGAGCGGGGCACGCACTTGGGCGGCGGAGTGGAAGCGGGGATGGGCACGCACTTGGGCGGCGGAGCGGAAGCGGGGAGGATGGACATGTCCACGCAGACACAGGCATATCTCTACGCTATTTTGACCGTGTTCCTGTGGTCCACTGCTGCGACGGCATTTAAGTTGTCGTTGCGCGTTTTAGACCCCATTCAGTTGTTGTTTTACGCAGTGTTGACGTCGGTCATTGTCCTGGGCATTATTCTCGGTGCTCAGGGCAAATGGGCGGCGGTTTTTTTGTGTACGCGGCAACAGTATTTGCAATCCTTGGGCTTGGGGATGCTCAATCCGTGTGCTTACTATTTGGTGTTGCTACAGGCGTATGACCTGTTGCCCGCACAGGAAGCGCAACCCCTGAATTATACGTGGGCCATCGCCCTCGCGCTGTTGTCCATTCCGCTTTTGAACCAAAAGTTGGCCGTGTGGGATGTGATCGGCGGCGCGGTGAGTTATGCGGGCGTGTTCGTGATTTCCACCCGGGGCGACGTGCTGGGGTTTCGGTTTTCCAATCCGTTGGGCGTGGGACTGGCATTGTTCAGCAGCGTGTTGTGGGCGTTGTACTGGATTTTTAACAAGCGGGATACGCGCGATCCGGTCGTGGGCGTGTTCCTGAATTTCGCGTGTGCATTGCCCGTCGCGTTTGCAATTTGCGTTGCGTTTTCAGAGGTGCGGGCCGATCTCTTGGGCGCGTGCGGCGCGATCTATATCGGGGTTTTTGAAATGGGCATTGCGTTCGTGCTGTGGCTGTCGGCGATGAAGCGAACGGACAGCACAGCGCGAATCGGCAATTTGATTTTCCTCTCCCCGTTTTTGTCCCTGGCGTTCATCCACTTCTTGGTCGGCGAAGATATATTCCCCTCCACATTTGTCGGGTTGGTGCTGATCATTGCAGGGCTGATTGTGCAACAGAGAAAACCGCGGGTCTAAATCATCGTTGCGGGGTGTACGCGCTGTGGCTACCCGCTGTCGTGGAAGACGCTGGCCTGACCCCAGCGCGTTGTAATGTGTATCCGCTTGATTTATTTTTTTGCGAATATAATTTGTCAGACAGTTTTGATAACACCTCTTGTATCTTCGGGCGAGCACGGGAGCATCGCCCCTACACACAGGTCTTGCCTCTTGCCTCTTGCCTCTTGCCTCTTGCCTCTTGCCTCTTGCCTCTTGCCTCTTGCCTCTTGCCTCTTACACCTTTCCATTCGGAGTAAAGCGATGATTCGACCTACCTGTTATTTCGTCTTGTGGTTCGTTTTTTCTTTTAAGGCCCCTGTGGGCGCAGAGCCTGTGGGGTGGCGCATGGATGGCGATGGGCGGTATCCCGACGCGAATCCGCCGATTCATTGGTCGCCCGACGACAATGTGGTGTGGAAGACGGCCATGCCCGCTTGGTCAAACGCCTCGCCAGTGCTGTGGGCCGAGGGAGGACGCTTGTTCGTTTGCAGCGAGCCGGATCAGATCATGGCCGTGGACCAGAACGACGGGTCTATCCTGTGGCAACACGCCTTGGGAGATGTGGTGGCGTTCGAGCCTATCTCGGCGCACGAGAGCAATGGGTACACTACGCCGACGCCGGTAACCGATGGAGAGCGCGTGTTCTCGGTCTTTGGGGTCGGCGCGGTGGCGGCGCATACAGTAGATGGGGAATTGCTATGGGCGCGGATCGTGCAAAAGCCGCAACACGAATGGGGAATCAGTGCCTCGCCGGTCTTGGGCGGAGGGGTGCTCATCGTCCATCTGGTCGATCTGTTCGGGCTCGATCCGGTCACGGGCGCGGAAAAGTGGCGGGTGTCGTCCAAGGCGAAGTGGGGATCGCCGGCGGTGACGAAGATCAGTGGGGTCGATGTGGTTATCACGCCGTCGGGCGATGTGTTCCGGGCCGCGGATGGTCAGCAACTCGCCGAGGAGATCGGCAAATTGGAATACGCCGCGCCGGTGGTGCAGGACGGGGTGGTGTATTTCATCCAGAAAAAAGCCCAAGCAGTCGAGTTGCCCACGGCTATGCCCGCTTTTACGCCCGAGGGGTGGCTAGGCCGCCTGTCCAGGATTGTGGCGGATTCGTTTCCCACGCCTGTGCGGTGGACGACGCGCATCCGAGGTTCGCGGCACTATGCCTCATCGGTGATCCACGAGGGGCTGGTGTACGCGATTTCGCGCGAGGAGATGTTCGCGGTTATCGACGCGAACACGGGCGAAGTGGTCTATCAAAAGAGGCTGAACTTGGGCGGCGGGAGCGAAAGTGCCTATCCCTCGGTTACTTTGGCCGGCGACAAGTTGTTCGTCGGCTCCGAGACTGGGACGACTCTGGTCCTTGGGTTGGGACGGACGTACCGCGAATTGGCCCGCAATGCGATAGAGGGGTATCGCTCGTCGCCGGTGTTTGCGGGCGACCGAATGTATTTGCGGGGGTTTGAATACCTGTACTGCTTCAGTTCTCGAAAGGATGCGGATTAGAGAAGTCTTATCGGCGACCGTCGGTTGAGGGCGTCCGCGCTTCCCGCCCACACGGTGCTGTCTTTGCGAATGCTGAGGTACCGGTGTGATTGCCCTCGCTGGTGGGCTTTGAGGAGCCGAAGAACAGCGTTCCCCCGCGAAGGATGAACGGGATAGCGCGTTCTTTGTCTCCGCTTGATTTATTTTGAGAACACTGTAATTTATGCGTTTAACCACATAAACCACGAGGAGGAACCATGGCAGAGCAAGCGCAAACCAAAAAATACTGCGCGGAGTCCGATGCGGTGAGAACGCACTTGTCCATCCTTCAGGCAGTCATTCAGCGGATGGCGGCCAACAGTGCGTCCTGCAAGATATGGTGCATCACGCTGGTGGCGGCAGTGTTGGTGTTGATGACTCGAACAGAGACGGTCAATTACATGCCACTTGCATTCATCCCGGCAGTGCTGTTTCTGTTTCTCGACACCTATTACTTGGCACTGGAACGCGCTTTTCGCGGTTCGTACAACGCATTTGTCGGCAAACTCCACAAGGGCGAGGTCGCGTTGTCCGATCTCTATGTGGTGCGTCCGAGGGGGCGAATTGCCCGGCAGTTCGCACGAAGTTTGGGTTCATCTGCGATTTTGCCTTTTTATGGCGTGTTGTTCATCCTGATTTGGCTGGTTTGGAAATTCGCATGATGCAAAAGGAGAGCGTATGGACTGGATTTCGCAGTATGGGTTTCTCGGCGCGTTGTTGGTTGCGGGGGTGGTGCTCGGCGCGATTCCGGTGGTGTTGCCGTTGATCATCTCGCCGCGGGCGCGGGGGCGCAAGACCAAGGACACATACGAATGCGGGGTGGACACCATCGGCAGTGCTTGGGTGCGCTTTGACATTGCCTATTACTTGTTCGCGCTCATCTTCGTTGCCTTTGAAGTCGATGTGCTCTACATTCTGCCCATTGCCGTGATCTACGACTCGGGAACCTATGTTTGGCGGGATTTCATCGAATTGACGATCTTTGTCGGCATCCTCTTCCTCGCCATTGTCTATGCGTGGCGCAAAGGCGTTTTGCACTGGAGAAGCGAATCATGACACCCAACGACCTCCCCCTTGTTGCGGGCGATCCCAAAAACATCGAAGAACTGCGCGAACAGGTCGGCCCGTTGATCCACATGGACATGCTGGAAAACCTGCTCAACCACGCCCGGGCGCGCTCCCTGTGGCCCCTCACGTTTGGACTGGCCTGTTGCGCGATAGAAATGATGGCCGCAGGCGCGGCGCGGTTCGACCTCGACCGCATTGGCGCGGGCGTGTTTCGCCCGAGTGCGCGGCAAGCCGATGTGATGATCCTCGCGGGCACGATCTCGCGCAAGATGGCCCCTGCGATCAAAACCCTGTGGGATCAGATGCCCGCGCCCAAATGGGCCATTGCCATGGGCGGTTGCACCATTGACGGCGGCCCGTTCAAATATCCCGGGCAATACGCCATTGTCGAAGGCGCGGACAAAATCGTGCCGGTGGATGTGTACGTACCCGGCTGCCCGCCGCGCCCTGAAGCCCTGTTCGCCGCGCTGTTCAAACTCGAAGAGAAAATCAAAGCCGGAAAGAAATTCAAACCATGACCCCGGACGACCTCTCCGCACTCATAAGCGACTCGGCGGATGTGCCGTACTCCGAACGCGGGTATCACATGCACTACGCGGCATTGCCGGACGACCTCCCGCAGATCGCCGAAGTCTTTCGAGCAGACAACTTTCACCTCGAACTGATCACCTGCCAAGACCGGCGGGAGGCGGATAGCGTCTTTCGCCTGATCTATCAGTTCAACCAATACGGCGCGCCCCAGCGGCAGGTGATCGCCGCGGACATTGCACCAGATGCGACCGTGCACAGCATTGTTGCGGTCTTCCCGGCTGCGGACTGGTACGAGCGCGAGATTTTCGACATGTACGGCGTCGTGTTTGACGGGCATCCGGAGTTGAAGCGCATTTTGATGGAAGAAGATTACGTGGGCCATCCCCTGCTCAAAGACTTTGTCGATCCCCCCAACCCCTATCGCAGCGAGTGAGAGGCACAATGGACAGCCGATTCGAGGTCGCGCAAGACCCGCAAAACCGCGATACTTACTATCTCAACATGGGGCCGCAACACCCATCGACACACGGCGTCATGCGGATCAAATTGCATCTGGATGGGGAGCGCGTGATTTCCGCAGAGCCGATCATCGGCTACGGCCACCGCGCGCACGAGAAAATGGCAGAGAATCGGGATTACCTCCAATTCCTGCCCAACCCGAGCCGCGTGGATTACCTCGGCGGGATGATCTACAACGTGGGCTATTGCCAAGCCATCGAGCGCGCGATGGGCATTGACGTGCCAGAACGCGCCGAGTACATCCGAATCATCTGCAACGAACTCAACCGCATCTCGAGCCACCTGCTCTGGCTGGGCACGTTTTTGATGGACCTGGGCGCGTTCACCCCGTTTCTGTATGCGTTTGACGACCGGGAGAAAATCCTCGATATCCTCGACCGAATCACGGGATCGCGCCTCACGTATTGCTACGCGCGATTCGGGGGCGTGAGCCTCGATGTCGATGATGTCTTCCTCGAGCGAGTCGCGGACTTCTGCACCTATTTTCGGACGCGCTTAAAAGAATACGAAAAGCTGGTCATCGGCAATGTCATCTTTCGGGAACGCACGATTGGCGTGGGCGTTTTCGCATCCGACCTCGTTCAAAAGTACGCGATCACCGGCCCGTGCCTGCGCGCGATGGGCATAGCCCATGACGTGCGAAAAGCCGAACCCTACGGCATTTACGACCGGTTCGACTTTGACGTGCCCACCCAAACCGAGGGCGATTGCTTTGCCCGCACGCTCGTCCGCATGGAAGAAACGCGCCAGAGCATTCGCATTGTCGAGCAAGCCACGAGCGCGATACCCGACGGGCCCTTTGTCGCGGCCCGCGTGCCCAGACGCATTCGCCCGGCCCAAGGCGACTATTATTTTTGCGTGGAATCGCCGCGCGGCAGTTTCGGCATGTACATCGCCAGCGACGGCAGCGACATCCCGTTCCGCCTCAAATTGCGAACCCCGTCCTTCTCCCACATCTCCACCATGCCCGCGGTCATGCCAGGCACCCTCCTCGCCGACGCGGTCGCGATCCTGGGCAGCATCGACATCGTCGTGCCCGAGATCGACCGATAGGAACGAAAAATTAAAAGGAGGACGATGAATGAATGACAAAACTCAGAAATACGAATACGACGCACGGCACGCCTCGAAGTCCTCGGCAGATTTGAATTGGGAAAATGAGGATCATCAGCCAATACCGATTGATGATCCTGTTTTTATCGACCCCTGGGCACTCGACAACAACGACGCACAAATCGACGAAGCGCATGAGGTCGCAAAACGGGATGGCGCAGAACTGAACTCCGACTATCGCACGGACACTCAGGACACAGCCGATTTATCATCTGACTATATGGGGGAAACATCGCCTTATGATGGTGAAGTTACCGAGGATGCGAAATGGCAAAATTTTTTTCGAGAAGACACCGAACGGACAAACGACTTTGCTGTAAAGGATACGCTACTCCATAGCGACTTTGGAGGACTCTACGACTTTGATGAAGGAGCACAACGAGATCCATGGGAATTGGAACCGGAAGAACCATCCCTCCAAAAAGCGAAAACAAAAGCTGCCACCATTACGCGCATACTCGGCTTGCCGAGCAAACGAGAGCAAGACGAGGCACTCTATTTTTTGGTTAACCTATTTGAGCACCGTACTCATGCAATGACATTTCGGGCGATCCAGACCGCCGCCGAAGATCTCGATCTCAACACCCTCAAAGCCATGGTGGAATTGCGAAATATATGGGAGCATAGGTCGGGATGGTGGTATTATCGCTATCGCGGACAAATCCGCCACATGCAACACCGTGGAGAGACAGCCTTATCTTGGACACTTGCACGGCGCGTGTGCCTTGCACGTTGGGAGTACCCGCCGGAAATGATGATCGACGACAAGTGGTTTGACGAGTGGATGGCAACTTCGCCTGGAACCCCCGGTTATGTGAGTTTTCCCGCATTCATTGCCGCGAAAACCGAAAATGCCCAAATCCAAATCCTCTGCGATGGCTTCGATATGATGCAAGCGTACAGTGAAGAACCAGATCTCGTGGACGACTACGGTTGGTGGCGGCAGTTTTCGGACGCCTCGGACCTCGTTGCCATACGTCAAGGAGCTTTTTAGGCTCGTTTCGACTCAGGCCATATTCGTTCCTACTTAAATCGCAACAACCAAAAAAGACGAGCTTATGACCGCCGATAATCTGATTCCCGTGGATGGATGTTGGGTTCGCCGCCGCGATAAAAACGGTCCATTAGGATGGGTTGTCGAACACCGGAAGACCTTGGACCGCGTCGAGATGAGAATTGCTTGGGGTACTTCCAATGAGGAATGGGTACCGTTGGCTGTTCTCAGATCGGGTTTTCAACAGGGGTGGGCAGTCCAAGATGTCCCCATCTCTGCGACGCGTAAATCACTGGGCGAGGGCCGTGTCATTGGTGGCCGCGAGTTGGGTGGTCGCGAGCAGTTGCTCGTACAGCTCAATAATGACGGCCGTTCGGTCTGGCTACCTTATGAGAATCTGCGGCGGATCAAAGATGTTGCGATGCGTTATGAACGTGCCGAGACCTCTGTGGATGATCACGCGGAACGCTTGCGTCTGCGACTTCTCGCCCATGCGCTCGAGAACTGGAATCATCTGACCGGTGCCCTTGACCGCTTGGAAGTTGACCCACTTCCGCACCAGATACAACTCGTTCACAGAATACTGAGTTCGGGAAACTACAACTGGCTGATCGCCGATGACGTAGGTCTCGGTAAGACCATTGAGGTCGGCCTTTTGCTTGCAGCACTCAAACAAAAGGGGCAAGCCCGCCGCGTGCTCGTGGTCTCACCAGCGGGTCTGGTTAGGCAGTGGCAGGATGAACTTCAGTACAAATTCGATCAACAATTCATGATCTATGGTCGTGACTTTACGATCAACAGATCGGAGCATTGGAAACAATACGATCACGTCATCGTATCCATTGATCTCGCCAAACAGCCACACCACTTGGAGACATTTCGACAAACCGACGGCTGGGACATTGTCGTCTTTGATGAGGGCCATAAACTCACGCGATATGAAAGCGGCGTGCGAACGGATCGCTACCGATTGGCGGAGATGTTGCGCCCAATGGCTGATGCGTTCCTCTTGTTGAGTGGCACGCCTCATCAAGGCTATGAGGACCGGTTCCTTTCGATACTGGAACTCGTGCGCCCTGATCTGCGCCCACAGATACGTACACTCGAAGCCAATCCCGAAATCGTCAGCGATATTATCCTGCGAAACCGCAAGAACGAAGTCACCGACGCCGATGGAAAATTCATATTCAAAGGGCAGGTTATTCATCGGATTCCCGTAGAGCCGTCTCGAGCCACACGCGCATTTGGCAAACTCTTGCGAGACTATCTGATCCGTGGATACCGCTCCGGCGAGAATGCCGGAAATATTGGCCGCGCCATCGGTTTTGTTATGACGACGTATCGGAAGTTGGCCTCGTCGAGTATTGCGGCGATTGAGAGAGCACTTCAACTTCGACTTGAGAGGTTGTCCGGGGAACTGAATTTAGGAACGGATAGAGACCTACAGGAACAATTCACGGTCGAGGATCTGATTGAGGGGGGAGACGATCAAGATGATCTCGAATCGCGTATATCTATGGCTTCAGCCGCGGAATTTTTTTCTCGTGAACGCGAAATGATTGGGCAATTGCTCGACGCCGCGAAAATCGTGCGGCAAAATGACGAAAAACTGCGCTTATTCCTCAACGAAGTCGTAAAACCACTTGTCGCAGATGGCGAGAAATTGCTCGTCTTCACCGAGTACCGAGGAACGCAGACATATATTCAAGAAGCAGTCGAATATTGCTTTGGCAATGCGAACGGCGTCGTCTTGATTAACGGTTCTATGACACTTGATGAGAAACTCGCAGCTATCGAAGCGTTTAACACGTCTGCACAATTCATGATCTCGACTGAGGCTGGTGGCGAAGGCATCAATCTTCATGAAACCTGCCACGTTATCGTGAATTACGATCTACCCTGGAACCCTGCGCGATTGGTACAGCGCATCGGCCGACTATACCGATATGGACAGAACGAACCCGTCATTGTGTTCAACTTACATGCACACGACAACTTCGACAATGCTGCGATTGACCTCATGCTCCAACGCGTAACCCAGATCGCGCAAGATATGGCTCCGGTCGGCACAGAATACAATGACCGCCTTTATGCTGAGATTCTCGGCGATGTACTGGACAATCTGGACATGGCTTCAATTCTCCGAGCGACAACCACGATGGAAATCCATCGCACGACCGATCAAATTGACGAAGCACTGGCCAGTGCGCGACGCGCCAAGGAATTACAAGATGAGATATTCAGTCATGTCGCAGGTTACGATCCCAACGCGCTGAGTGGCACTATCGGGTTTACCATGCAACATGTCGATCTGTTCATTCGCGGGATGTTGCCGTTTGTCGGGATAGATATTCAAACCACGCTGTACGACGACAAAGTGCTGGAAATTCGTCTTCCGGAGGAAATGCGCGGTAAGTTCTCGGAATTTCATCAAAGAACCGTGGTCAGGATTACAACCGACCGTCGTCTTGCACAGCGTTTGAAGAATGTCGTGCTACTCGATTTCAAAACCCCGTTTTTTCAATATATGGTTGACGTTGCAAAATCGCACCCATTCGATGGGTACTATGCCTCAATTTTATTACCAACAGGAACGTTACCTGGGGTACTCGCTGCACTGAAACTGCGCTGGCAGAACGACCAAGGCGATGCTTTATCCGAAGAATTTATAACGCTTTTTACAACAGATGGAAAAATAACAAAAAATCCCCTCTTCCTTTCGGAGTGGCTGGTATCGCCTGTTGCATCTGCTTCCATGCCCCAATTGAATCTTCAAGCACGTCGGCAGTCTTACAACCACTTGATGAAGGAGGCCGGGCGGCTAATTGGCACGGCAAGCACTCGTTTCAAACATCCCAATGGGATACTCCCCCTTGCCGTAGCGGATTGTCAACCTCACACCGCGCATTGGACATCAGAAGAATGGTTGGATGCCGACGATGATTGAGGATCCCATTGCAAATGAAATCCGTCAACGTCGGCGCGCTTATGCGGAGCGGTTTAATGCTTCGCACGCAATATGCGAAGCCCTCAGAGAACGTGTGGCAATCCTAGAATTTCGCATTCCCTCGCAAGCCCTGTCGATCTAATCACAAACGCAAAATGAAAACAGACATCGTCCAACTTCTCGACAATCCCTATCTCGCGCTCGGCGTGACCATTGCGGTGATTATGGGCTATTTGAGCGTCAATGCCATCGCGTTGATCTGGCTGGAACGCAAACTCAGCGCGCGCATCCAGCGGCGCATTGGGCCACAGCGCGGGCCTTTTGGGCTGATGCAGCAAATTTTTGACATGGGCAAATTGCTCAGCAAGGAACTCCTCACCCCCGCGCACGCCAACAAATTGCTCTACGTGATCGCGCCGATCATGGTCTTTGCCCCGGTGGTCGCGCTGTCCTCGCTCTTTCCGATTACGCGCACGTACATTTTTCACGATTTCAACATCGCCGTGGTCCTCATCCTCGCGATCAGCGGCATCAATGTGGTGGGCATCTTTTTGGCGGGCTGGGGATCGAATAACAAATACGCCCTGCTCGGCGCGGTGCGCTCGGTCGCGCAAAATATCTCCTACGAAATTCCGCTCATCCTCTCGGTCATCCCGATTGTGATGATCACGCGCACCATGTCGCTCTACGACATCACCCTCGCGCAATCGTCCTATCCCTTTGTGCTGGTGCAACCCATCGCGCTGATCATCTTCATCATCTCGGCCACTGCGGAAACCAACCGCGCGCCGTTCGACATTCCCGAAGCGGAATCCGAACTCGTCGCCGGCTTCCACACCGAGTATTCCGGCATGCGCTTTGGGCTGTTCTTTTTCGCGGAATACTCCCACATGATTTTTGCATGCGCGTTGGCAACCGTGCTCTTTTTGGGGGGCTGGCGCGGCCCCATTTTGCCAGACGCCGCGTGGTTCTTCATCAAGGTGTACGCGCTCATCGTGCTCATGATGTGGTTCCGCTGGACCTTCCCCCGGCTGCGATTTGACCAACTCATGATGACGATTCCTGCCTGGGTGGTGTTTTGTCCCCCTCTCGAAGGAGCTGATCAACTTGTTGATTACGAACGTTGCAGTGTTGAAGTTGATTTGAAAGACGGGCGTTTAGCCACACAAGGCGACAGCCAGTTCAGGCACAAAAGGGGTACAACTGGCGATAGCTGTTCAAAGGCACGAGCGGTGACGGACTGACAACTGACAACTGACAACTGACAACTGACAACTGACAACTGACAACTGACAACTGACAACTGACAACTGACAACTGACAACTGACAACTGACAACTGACAACTGACAACTGACATGAAAAACAAGAACCCCATATTTCCCCTTTTATTTGCCCTTTCCATCATCCTGTCCAGCCCGTCGCGGGCGCAGGATGTGACGTTGCAGGCGTCTGTAGATCGCACGCGGGTTGAGGTCGGCGAGCAGATTCAGTTCACAGTGGTGGTCGAGGCCGCGCAAATGAGGGGATTGCCGCAACCCCATGTGCCAACGCCGGCCGGGTTGCATCTGTCCGGGAGTTCGTCTTCTACATCTATGTCCGTCAATTTTGTCAATGGCGCGATGGCGACAAAGCGCACGACGACGTACGTGTTTTCTTTTTCGCGCAACATGAGGGCACGTATCTCCTCGGCCCGGCGCAGTTGACCTACGATGGCAAAACGATGCGGTCGGAGCAGGTGCGCGTTGAGGTGGTCAAAGCGAGTGGGCGTCCGAAGACGCGGGCCGTGCCCCAAGCCGGGCAGGCGATGACCGAGACAGAGGTTCGGGATATCGAGCAAAATTTGTTTTTGCAGGCGATTCCGGACAAGCGCGTGGTGTACGTGGGCGAGCCGGTTCGCCTGACCTATAAGTTGTTCACGCGCTACGATTTGCGAAATGTGCAGTACGGCCATGTGCCCACGTTCACCGGGTTTTGGGCAGAGACCGGGTTTGATGCACAGCGATTGAATATGCAGCGCGAGACGGTCGATGGGCGTGCGTTTAATGCGGCACTGCTCAAGCGGTTGGCCCTGTTTCCCACCACAGCGGGCGAGCACGCCTTGGAGCCACTCGAGGTGAATTGCGAAATCGTCGCCGCGCGCAGGTCGCGCAGTTTGTTCGATTTCGATCCCTTTGGCGCGTTTAATACGCAACATGTAAAGGTGCGGTCGGGCGATGTCGAGATCGAGGTGAAGCCATTGCCGCCCGGCGCGCCCGTGGGGTTTGGCGGCGCGGTTGGACAATTTGAGCTACGCGCAGAAGCCATACCTACTTCTGTGAAAGCGGGCGATCCGATAGCGGTGAAGGTGGTGGTGCGCGGCACGGGCAATTTGCACGCGATAGCGGATTTGATGCGCCCCAAAGGCGCGGGGTTCAAGTTTTACGATCCCAAGGCGAATATGGAAGCCGATGGCAGCTTGGGTGGGCAAAAGACATTTGAGTACGTGGCGATTCCGCAGCGCGACGGACAGGTGACGTTACCGCCTTTCGCGCTGGCCTATTTCGATCCGACACAAGCGCGATACGAGACCGCACGGACCAAGCCCATTGCGTTGCGCGTTGCCCCAGGCGAACAAGGGCCGCAACCGGTCGCCGGGTTGCCGGGGGAAGAGGTGCGCGCGCTGGGCAGTGACATTCGGTACATCAAGCCCGACCACATGCGGTTGGCGGATCAAAGCCTGTCGTTGCATCAACGCGGCGGGTTTTGGCTTTTGCAGGTCGTCCCGGTTTTGGGGGTTGCAGGCGCGTACCTGTATCGGCGGCACCGCGAGCGGTTGGCAGGCGATGTGGCTTATGCGCGCAGGCGGCGTTCCCGATCCGAGGCGCGCAGGCGTTTGGGCAAGGCGCGTCAGTTGATGCTCGCGGGCGATAGCACGGGGTTTTACGGCGAGATCCACAGGTCTTTGGCGCAGTTTGTCGCGGATCGCACCAATCGCGTAGCCGCTGGGCTGACCGCAGAGCAAGTGCGCGTTGTGCTCGTGGAATGCGGCGTGGATGAGCAGGTGATCGCGCAGGTGCAAGACGTGTTTGCCGCGAGTGACCGCGCGCGGTTCGCGCCGGGGGAAGTGTCCGCAGAGGAGATGCAACAGTTGTTCGGGCAGACCGAGGATTTGATCGGCGCGTTGGAGCGGTGCATTTGATGCGCCCCTCCCCCGTGCAGGCGTAGCCCACGATGGAGCGCGGTGAGTAAGACGGGAGAGGTAAGACGGGAGAGGTAAGACGGGAGAGGCAAGACGCAAGATGGGAGAGGTAAGACGCAAGATGGAGAGAGGTAAGACGCAAGATGTTATTCTCGGTTAGGGGATAGGTCCCATATTGAGGCGAAAGATGATGAAAGTGGTGTTGTTCCTCGTTGGCGTGGGTGCGATGGGGTGGGTGGATGTGCTGGCCTCTGAGTCGGCCGTCGCGCTCTACAATCGGGGCAATGAGCAGTATCGCGCTGGGCATTTTCAGGCGGCGATTTCAGCCTACCAGCGCGTTATTGCCGAGGGCCTCCACAATGGCGAGGTGTATTACAATTTGGGCAATGCCTATTTTAAGAACGGGCAGTTGGGCCGCGCGATTTTGTCTTATGAGCGCGCGTTGAAGTTGATGCCGCGAGACGAGGATGTGCTGGCGAATTTGCGATTTGCCAATGCCCGAAAAACAGATCGAGAAACCGAGAACGAGGAGAATGTGGCAACGCGGATTTTGCAGGCGATTTTCGCGTTTTTCTCGGTCGATATGCTGGCGGTTCTGGTCTGCGCGTTTGTCTTTTGTTTGGGCGGCGTCGCGGCGTGCTGGATTTTTGTGCCCATTCGCCGCGTGCTGTGGGGCGGGTTGCTGGCGGTAGTTGTGGTCGCGCTTTTGGGCAGTGCGGGCATGCTCGCGTTTAAGGCGCGCCAAGTTTCCCAAGGCATTGTGCTGGCCGATGAAGCCATTGGCCGCAGTGGGCCGGGGCGCGATTTTCTTCAGGTGTTCACGCTCCACGAAGGCACAAAGGTCGAGATCGAGCGCGTCGAAGGCGGGTGGTTACTGGTGCGCCTGCGCTCGGGCCTCGGCGGCTGGATTGAGGCCAGCGCGTTGGAGCGGATTTGATGAATGGATATCCACGTCCAAGCCAATCGCGCCATGGGCAAGGGCTACCAAGTTCGACAATTTCTCAGGCAATACAATGAGGAGACAAGAAGTGAAAAATAATACCCCAGACGATTTTGATGGGTTTGCGGTCGAGATGTTTCTCGACGAGGATGGCGATTATCTCGAGCATTTTGCGGAATTGCCCAATGTCTCGGCTTTCGGACAGACGCCCGACGAGGCGTTGGTCGAGTTGAAAGTAGCCTGGGAGTTGATGAAGGAATGTTACCGAGAGGACGGAGAACCCATTCCGAAAGCCAACGCGATTCAAGGAGCACAAACCGATGAAATCACTTCTTCGGTTCACCTTGCCCAAGGCGCGAGACAAGATGAAGGCCCAGTATCAGCGCGTTTATCCTCACCACTCAAAAATTAAAATAATTTAACAGAGTACTCAAAAAAGCTCGATGTATTTCAACCCGGTCCCGGTGTTGAACAACACCACGCGCTCGTGCTCGGCAACCAAATTGCGGGCGATGAGCTTTTCGAGGACCGCGAGGGTGGCCGCGCCTTCGGGAGCGGGAAACGAACCCACGGCAGCGGCCATTTGCGAAGTGGCCGCCATCAGTTCTTCATCCGTGACGGAAAGCGCGCATCCCCCGCTTTCCCGAATGGCTTTGAGCATCAAAAAATCGCCGACAGCAACCGGCACGCGCAAGCCCGCGGCCACTGTTTCGGCGTCGCGCCAGGGTTCGGCCTGCGCCGCGCCCGCTTGATAGGCGCGAACAATGGGCGCGCATCCCGCTGCTTGCACGGAAATCATCCGAGGGCGTTCCGGCCCAATCCATCCCATCTGCTCCATCTCGTCAAACGCCTTCCACATGCCGATCAACCCCGTGCCCCCGCCCGTTGGATAAATCACGACCTCTGGCAATTCCCAATCGAACTGCTCGGCCAATTCATAGCCCATCGTTTTTTTTCCCTCCACGCGGTATGGCTCTTTCAGGGTCGAAATGTCAAACCAGCCCTCGGCTTCCTTGCGAGACCCCACAATTTTCCCGCAATCCGAAATCAACCCATCGACCAATTCGACCTGCGCGCCCAAAACTTTGCACTCCACGTAATTGGCTCGGGGCACGTCTTTGGGCATAAAAATATGGGCAGACAAACCCGCCCGCGCCGCATAAGCAGCGGTCGCGCCCCCGGCATTGCCGGCCGAGGGAATGGCAATGGCCGACGCCCCCAATTCCGCGGCCCGGGAAATGGCCGCGGACATGCCGCGGGCCTTAAACGACCCGGTCGGATTTAACCCCTCGTCCTTGATGTACAAATTTGGCACGCCGATCTTTCGCCCCATGGATTCGGCTTGCAACAACGGGGTAAATCCCTCGCCCAAGCTGACCTGAAATTGCGCGTCTTCAACCGGCAACACTTCGGCATAACGCCACATCGTCGGTGGTCGGGCCGCGAGGTTTTCCCGGCGCAGGGCCTTTGCAACCGCGGCGAGGTCGTAGCGGGCAAACAGGGGCGCGTTTGCTTCGGGGCTCAAATTCCAGAGTTGATCTTTTGGATACGCCTTTCCGGTTCGCGTGCAAAGAAGATCCACGAGAAATCCCATAATCCCTCCTAAGTTGTGCAACTCAAAACCCGTGTCGCGCCCATATTATCAGCAGTACCCACGCTCGCGTCAAGGTTTAACACGCCCGTCTTTCTTCTTTTCAAGTGCGTATCGGCGTATCTTTCGGCGCAGGGTCGGCCTCGACACCCCGAGCAATTCACAGGCCCGCCCCTGATTGCCGCCCGTCGCCAGCATGACCCGTTCAATGTGCGCTTGCTCAATCTCACTCAGGGTCGCAATGCCGTTGGAAGTCTTGGACCGCTTGGGCTTGAGATCGTCGAGATGCTCGGGGCGAATCACGCCCTTTTGGCATGCTGCGCGGTGGATGGTGTGTTGCATCTCCCGCAAATTGCCCGGCCATTCGTAGCCCACGAGATACTCCACAGCCGCTTCAGACACGCCTTGCACCTCCACGCCCGCATCGCCCCTTAACCGTGAGAGCATCGCTTGCACAATGCGCGGAATGTCCTCGCGGCGTTCTCGCAGAGGCGGCAGCGCAAGGGTCACGGCGCTGAGGCGATAAAACAGATCCAGGCGAAACGCATCGCGCTTGACCAGGGATTTCAGGTCGCTGTTGGTCGCCGAAACCACCCGCCCACCCGGACAAATTCGCCGCGGTCCAAGGCGCGCAACAACTTGGCTTGAAATGAGGACGACGCCTCGCCGATTTCGTCCAAAAAAAGCGTGCCGCCATCGGCTTGTTCAAAACACCCGGCCCGCCGGCTCACGGCGCCGGTAAACGCGCCGCGCTCGTGCCCGAACAATTCGCTCTCGGCAATGCCTTCTGCCACCGCCGCGCAGTTGAGCGCGACAAATGCCCCGGATCTTCCCGACGCCCGATGGATTTCTCGCGCCATCAACTCCTTTCCGGTTCCGCTTTCCCCGTGAATCACAGCACCGAGGCCGATGTTTTCGCGGTCAGGCCCGCACGTTTGAGCGCGTCCAACATGCTCGGGCACGAGCCGATCACCATCCCGGTGGGGGACTCGTACCGGTGATTTTGGGGCAGGTAGCGCAATGCGATTTTACCCTCAACGCGCAGTTGAGAGAGCAACGTATCCAACACCTGTCGGTCGAGGGGATGGACGAGAAAATCTCGCGCGCCCAAGGACAATGTCTCCAGAATCCTATCGGACACCATGTATTCCCCCACGATCACGACCGGACACAGACCATCAAACGCGGGAAGCAGTTGCACGCCCTGCCCATCGGGAAGCTCTTCGGCGACCAACGCGAGGTCGGGTTTTTGCTCCTCGAGGTGTTTCAGGCAGTCCACGACAGAACCGGTGATGCACGCCTTGGCGTCCAAGTCCCTCAGCAACTGCACCGCTTGCATTGCGCGTTGCGGGTTTCCATCGACGATCAAAACATCTCCCATAACAGCCTCCTGTAGGTGGGTTGGTGAACAAGTGTTGGGGGAGATATTATGCATGAACTGTGCCAAAATCGGCAAAATTTGCAATATGTTGAAAAACAAGTACTTAAAATTATCGTGAAAATTTAGGCGTCGAAAACTGACGCATGAATAACAACATGTGGTCTAAATGTGTCGCCTTTTATGCGAAAAAAACGGCGTCCTTCTTTTTAAGAACGCCGTCTGACTTCGCCCCTTGCCATCTCACTCTATGGAATCCGGACAAAAACCGCTTCTGTGGGATCGCTAATCCGTCCATTGAGATTAACGCGAACTCGATAAACATAAGTGGTGCGACTGTCGATACCACTATCGACATAAGACGTGGAGGAATGGTCGAAAACCAGCGTTTGATAGGACAAATTCTGGCTCGAAGCACTGCCTGCCGGGAGTTCTGCGCGTTCAACGATGAAACTGTCGAACACAGGGGGCGCGACCCACCTCAAATTGACCGCATCTGCACCGCTATCATAAGCGGCCCGCAAATCCCTAGCAGGCACGACGCCCGCTTCTGTTCTCGCTGTCACGCGAGCAGTGCGCGCACTCTCATTCCCGTGGGCATCAATAGCAGTGATCTGATAGGTATAGGCCGTATTTTCTTCCACATCCCTATCAAAATACCTGCGCTCAGCCGCATCCACGCGAACCAATTCGGTGAGTCCATCCCCCGAGGCGCCACGGTAAATCACATAACCCGTAAGCCCGGTCAGGTCCCTGTTATTAGCGTCGGTTTTGGGCGCGTTCCAGCGCAACTCAACCGCCGTGCCGCCCTCGGCATTGGCGATCAAATTGCCGGGCGCGGCCGGGGGGCTCTGATCGGCAATTGCCCGCCCGTCGATGAACGTGGAAGCGTCACTGCGTAAGACCCCATGGGTGGGATCCTGCACGACCGTTTGAACTTTGTAGAAATACACCGCTTCGACCACGACCAGCGAATCCACGTATTGCGTCTGACCCGTGGTAAAGAGCGTATCTTCTGTTACGGGGTTGAATGGCCCTTGCGTGGATTGTGACCGCAAAACCAGATACCCGAGCAAATCGGGATCGACCACCGGATTCCACGACACGACGATGCGCGCCTGTTGGTTTTGCGTCGCGCGCAAATTCGCAGGCATTGGCAAGCTCGCGCCCGGTGCCTGTACGGTCACCAAAGCTATCGCCGCACGCCCCGTATTGCCCGCAGGATCGACCGCCCTGACCAAATAAACGTAGAGCACGCCGACTTCGAGCCTGTCCGTATCGACAAAAAAGGTCTGGCCGCTTGGCACGGTGCCAAATTGCACAAAAATATCTGTCAATTCCTCGGACAATTGCCCCAAATCATCGAGGTCGATGCCCAAGTCCCCTATGAGTGCGAGCAGAGCCTCCTGCGATCCTTGCACCTGAAGTCTGCCCTGCGAATCCTTGATCCTGAAAATTTTGTACCCCGAAAGCCCGGTCAATTCCGCATTGCCTTCATCCATCTCTGGCGCGGCCCAACCCAGCGTCACTTGGGCATTATCGACATCGGTGACGGCGACGAAATTCGTCGGCGCGCCCGGCGCCCGCGTGTCGTCGAGGGCTTCCGCGCTTACATAAGTGGAAAATTCACTCGCTCCCCCATCTGCATCCACGGTCTTGAGTTTGTAAAAATAGATTTTCGACACGCTCAGATCGAGCGTGGAATCCACAAAGGTCGTACGTGCGGTCGTCACCTCGGCGGCAGATGCCTCGCCGCGCAACCGCACAAATTCTCCCGTCGCCGATGTTGCCCGATAGACGCCGTAGCCCGCCAAGTTGGCGTTGTTCACCGGGTTCCAGTTCAAGGCGATCCGCCCAATAGTGCCTTGGGCGCGAATATTGCCCGGTGGATTCAGAGCCGCGCCGCTGCCGCCCTCAAAATTTGAGTCAACGGGATTTACGCGCTCGCGCCCGCACCCCCACATCGCGATCAAAATCGTAGCAATTCCCAACAAGCCGACTGTCAACCGGTGTGTCCATCTGTGCTTCATAATCCTCTCCTCGTGGCATGTGTGCCGATTAAAAGTTCTTCTTCAACGCAATCCCAACAGACCTTTTGCGAATATCGCTGTTGAGATCAATTTTGATTCGCCGATCCAGTTTGGGCACTTTTTCATCCACGCCGCTGTGCATGAGCAAACGCAACCCACTGATCAACAAAATTGCAGAAAACCCAACGCTCATCAGGCTCTTGTCATCGCGGTCACTCGCGCGGTTAAAAAGCCGTTCGGCCTCCCGAGCATTTGTCTCCACCTTATAGGCGGCGTAAATGTCGTTTGCATCGCGCTTGTGATCAATCGCCCGCTTGGCCATAAACGCACTGCCACCTAAAAACAAAACGCCAAAGGTGCGCCGCGCGGTAAAAAAAGATCGCGCTTCGGCAACAGGCGCCAAACACCCGATGAAAACCGCGGTTGCCAGCACGACGCAACATCCTTTGTACATCCATTTGCACATACTCGCGCTCCTTCTCCAAATATTTCGAGGGTTTAGACGAAAGCACATGACCAAAAGTTTCGGATAACCGCCACAAATAGTCGAAAAACCGGCCAGCGTCCAGCCTTCCCCGCTATTCAAATCTCCGCTCCGCCTCTGTCTTTTCCCACGTCCGCAACACGCGCACCAGCTTTGTGCCGAGAATTTTGTCGTGCAGTGCTCGGCTGTCCGGGTCCCAAAGCATCCACAATCCGCTGAGTCCCAAACTCAAAATAAAAAACACGGGTTGCAACACAAACCTGCCCACCGCTTGCGCCCACGTTGGCGACCCGCCCCTGACGCGCTCTAGCCGAATGCCCAATTCGCGCATCCCAGGCGTGAACCCAGATCGCGCCCAGCCCGACAGCGTCATAAAAATTCGGAAAACGATCAGAATGACCAAAATCGTTCCAAAATCATTCCAAATCGCCATCGCCCTGCTCTGTGCTGCGGGATCGCCCTCTATCGAGCCGACGACGAGATCCTTTGCCCCGCCCACAAAACCCGTGATGTCCGACCAGAGATCGTCCGATTGACCGCCGCCGCGCCCGCGTCCGCCACCGCCGCGCCCGCGTCCACCGCGTCCACCCCCGCCGCCCGCGGGTTGTGCGCGAGAAAAAAGGGTATTTTTGATCAAATAAAAAATCAAAAACGGAACGAGCACCTGCATGGAAAAATCGATCATGCCCGACGCGATTCGCCGCCAAATCCCCGGCGGCTCGGCCTCGATGCCCGCGTCCGCACCATTGGAATCGAATTCCTTTAAGCGCGTTTCGATCTCGGCTCTGACCAATTCAAAACGGTCGGGAAACGAGTCGCGGTCCAGATGGGCGTAAATATCTTCGAGTTCTGAAAGCGAATGGTTCTGGAGCGATTCGGCAAACGTCTCGTCGCGCTTTTGATCGATATCGGTCGTCATGCTACTCCTCGCGATCCGTGAGCGAATACAGCGTTGGGATCAACACCAGGGTCACGAGTGTCGAGACGACCAACCCGCCGATCACGGTAAGCGCCATCGGCGCGCGAATCTCCGCGCCTTGCCCCACCGGGAAGAGCACCCCCACCACCGCCATCACCGCAGTGAATATCGACCCGGACAACACCCCATCCAACGCGCCTTCGATGTGCTTGACGAGGGGTTGAAAATTGAAAATGCCCATCGCCATGGGCAACAACCCGAGCACGGTGGTCGAGGTGGTCATCAAAATGGGACGCAGGCGCACTCGGCCCGCTTCTGCGATGGCCTCCAGCTTGGGCATGCCCTCGTCGCGGCGGAGCGTGTTGATATAGTCGATGAGCACGATGGCATTGTTGACGACGATGCCCGCCAACATAATCAAACCGATGAGCACGACCACGCTGACGGTCTGCCCGGTCAAGAGGAGCATCGCAAATACCCCGACCAATGCGAACGGGATGGCGAACATGATCACAAACGGGTGGACGAGCGATTCAAACTGCGACGCCATCACGAGGTACACGAGAAAAATCGCCAGCCCTATCGCCAAGCGCATGCTTTCAAACGACCGCTGTTGCTCCTCGTTTTGCCCGCCCACCTTAATCGCAAAATCAGCGGGCAACTCGATCTGCTCGATTTCGCGCTCCAAGTCCGCGACCACGGCACTGAGGCTTCTGCCCACGTAATTGGCGGAAATCAATGCCACGCGCTCTTGGTCAACTCTGCGAATTTCCGCAGGCCCCATCTCCACCTGCAAATCCGCGACCACGCTCAAGGGCACGGGCGTCGGCGCGTTGTTGGGGCTGATGATCAACCGCCGCAGGTCCTCCACTGTGCTTCGGTGTTCTTCCTCTGCGCGCACGCGAATATCCACGCGCCTGTCCCCGCGCGTGAATTGCGTGGCGACTTCCCCTTGAACCTGATTGCGGATGATCGCGCCGATAGCGTTGATCGTAGTGCCCATCTGCGCCACGCGCTTGCGGTCAAACCGGATTTGCACTTCGGGCGTACCGCCCTCGCTCGTGGTCTTGATATCCGTCAGTCCGGAAATGGTCTGCATGCGCGCCATCATTTCCCCGGCGATCATCTGAAGCGATTGCAAGTTGTAGCCGGCGACCTCGACTTCGATGGGCGTGCGAGACGAAAACAGGGACGGCCGGGTAAATTTGGTATCCACTGCGGGGATTTCCATAATCATCTGGCGCAGGCGGTCCATCACGGCGATTTCCCGGTCTCGAATAATGCCCTCGTGCAATACCACATTGACCTCGCCCACGTTTTCCCGCTCTTCGCCGCCGCTTCCCCCAGACGCGGATTGCGTGCCGACGATGCTGTACACCAAGCGCACTTCGGGTTGGCTGCGGACGAGGTGTTCGATGGCTTGGATGGCTTGCGTCGTCGCGGCCAAGGGCGTGCCCAGGGGCATTTCGACCGAAATGGTGAACGCGCCTTGGCTCATTTCCGGAATCAACTCGCTGCCCAACCTTTGGCCCAAGGTCCCCGTGCCGCCCAACAGGGCGATAGCCACCCCGATCACCACGAGGCGGTGCCCGAGTGCCCACCGGATAATGTGGGGGTAGATCTGATACGCCCGGCCGATGACCCGGTCAAAAAGCCAGAACAAGGGCGCCAGGCAAGCGAGAATGCCGCGGCCGATGCCGCCCATCACCGCGCCGAACAACCCCATCGCGCGGGCTGGTGCTTCCACCCCGCCCTTGTGCCCGCTTTCCTTTTTGCGTTTTTCCACTGCGGCAAATTCCCCGATCCACGAAAATTCCAGCGAGGCCAGCATGGGAATGACCGTGAGCGCGACCAGGAGGGACGCCACGAGCGAATAGGTCACAGTCAGTGCCTGATCCCGAAAGAGTTGCCCGGCGATGCCTTCCACAAATACGATGGGCACGAAGACGCAGATCGTCGTCATCGTCGACGCCACCACGGCTTGCCCCACTTCGGACCCGCCGCGATTTGTGGCTTCGCGCGGCCCCATGCCCGAATCTCGATAACGCTGCACGCTTTCGAGCACCACGATGGAGTTGTCGACCAGCATGCCGATCCCCAATGCGAGCCCGCCCAGGGACATGATATTGAGACTCACATCCGACACGTACATCAAGAAAAACGTGGCGACGACCGAAATGGGAATGGAAACGCTGATGATGCCCGTGCTCTTGGGGCTTTGCAAAAACAGATAGAGAACGATAATGGCTAAAAACCCGCCCAAAATCGCGGTGTTGAGCACTTCGGAAACCGAGTCCTGAATAAATGTCGATTGGTCGGACACCACTTCCATGCGCGCATTGCCCAACAAATCGCCAGACGTTTGCCGGAATTGCGCTATCGCCTCTTTGACCGCGCGCGCAACCGTGACCGTATTGGCATCGCCCTCCTTGTAGATCGCCAGTTCCACGCTCTCTTGCCGATCTATGCGCGTAATCACCGCGCGCTCGCGGTGCCCCCGCCACACGCGCCCCACATCGACCAGGGTCACAATCGTGCCTTGCCGCTGGCCCACCACGATATCCTGAATTTCCTCGATAGTCTTAAATTCGTTTAAGGTGCGGACCAAGTATTCGGCTTCGCCATCTTTGAGTTCGCCCCCCGTGAGGTTCACGTTTTCCTGCGCCAAGCGATTGACCACCTGCGCCAAGGGAATGCGGAGCGCGGCCAATTTGGGCTGGTCGATCTCGACCTGAATTTCTTCCTCTAATCCCCCATTGATGCGGACAGACGCCACGCCCTCGAGGCTTTCCAACTCGGGCTTGATCTCTTCTTCGGCCAAAAGGCGCAGGGAAATCAGGCTCTCTTCCCCGTAGAGGCCGACGCGCATGATCGGGTCGAGCGAGGGGTCGAACCGCAACAACACGGGTTTTCGCACGTCTTGTGGCAAGCGCACTTGGTCGAGCTTCTCTCGAATGTCGAGCGAAGCAAAATCCATATCCGTGCCCCACGCAAATTCCACGACCACATCCGACACCCCAGGTCTCGAGGTCGAGGTGACGCGGATGACCCCATTGACCACGCCCACGGACCCCTCAATCGGCTCTGTGATCAAGCGTTCCATCTCTGAGGGCGCGGTGCCGGCGTATTCCGTGCGTACCGTCAAGGTGGGATACGTGATATCGGGCAGCAGGTTGATTGCCAAGCGTTGAAATGCCACCATGCCAAACAGCACGGCTGCCGCCACAAACATCGTTACCGTGACCCTTCGCCGGGTCGAAAATTCGATCAGCTTCACTTAATTACCTCGTCTGCCTCGCGCGGGGACCAACCCCTTTTCTCGCATCTCGGCCATAAATGCGCGGAGTTTGTCCAGATCCGTCGCCAGTTGCGGATCGCCCTTCACGCGCTTGTCGTATTCGGCTTTCACTTCGGGAAGACGCTCGATCATGCGTTTCATCCGCTCTGTGGGATCACCACCGCCTTGCCCCATCTGCCCACCAGCCCCCTCACCTCGGCCTCGTTGACCGCCTGCAAAACCACCGTCGCCACCGCGCTGTCCGCGGCGTCCACCTTCGCCCATCTGCCCACCAGTCCCATCGCCCCTGCCTCGTTGACCACCACCTGCAAAACCGCTGTCGCCACCTTG
Source organism: Candidatus Latescibacterota bacterium (assembly GCA_965204745.1). GTDB lineage: Bacteria > Latescibacterota > UBA2968 > UBA2968 > UBA2968 > VXRD01. The sequence goes on along the minus strand of OZ242010.1, from coordinate 2,948,520 downwards.
ACGGCCTTGGCCCCTACCTTCGCCCATCTGCCCACCTGCCCCATCGCCTCGGCCTCGTTGACCGCCGCCAGCGAATCCGCCATCGCCACCTCGACGGCCTTGGCCCCTGCCTTCACCCATTTGCCCACCGCCGAAGCCGCGCCCCTGTCCGCCTGCGATCAAGCCCTTTTCTCGCATCTCGGCCATAAATGCGCGGAGTTTGTCCAGATCCGTCGCCAGTTGCGGATCGCCCTTCACGCGCTTATCGTATTCGGCTTTGGCTTCGGGAAAACGCTCGAGCATCCGCTTGACGCGGTCTGTGGGATCGCCGCCACCTGCAAAACCACCGCCTTGGCCCATTTGCCCACCGCCTGCAAAACCGCCACCTCCGCCGCGTCCACCAGCACCCATCCCGCCGCGCCCGGCAAATGCGGGCGGCGCGGCCTCGCCTACGAGGCGCACCGAAGACCCGGGCCTCAATCCTTCCTGTCCGACCGTGATGACCTGTTCACGGAGCGAAAGGCCGGAAAGAATTTCTAAGCGGTCGCTGTCTGTGAACCCGATTTCAATGCGCCTGCGCTGCGCCTGCCCGCGCCCGGTCTCGGAATCGGTTTCATAAACAAAAACCTGATTGCCTTCTCCTTCGAGCACCAGGGCTTTTTTGGGAATCACCAGCGTACTTCTCCGCGTTTCCGTGATGATATAAACCGAGGCAAACATCCCCGGACGCAACAGGCTTTCTTCTGTTCGGGGGATCTCAACGGTCACTTTCACCGTGCCACTTGCGGGATCCACCACCGGGCTGATCATCTTCACCGTGCCCGTAAATTCTCTTTCGGGCGCGGCTTCGACGGTAATGCGCGCGATCTGCCCCACCGTAATTTTGCCAAAGTCCTTTTCCGTGACCTGAATGCGCGCGAGCAGGGGATTGAATTTGGCGACAGAGGCCACGACCTGATTGTTGGTAACCATATTGCCCAATTCGATATTTCTCAGGGTCATAATGCCCGCGATAGGCGACGTAATCGCCGTATAACTCAGCGTGAGTTTGGCTTGTTCGAGTTGCGCTTTGGCTGCCTCGAGCTGTGTTTTTGCCCTTTCATACGCCTCTTTGCTACCCAAATTGCGCTGGAACAAAGCGTCTTCCCGCTCGTACTGCTGAAGGGCTTCTCGATAGGCGACTTCGCGCTGTGAAACCGTGATCCGCGCATTGTCCGCATCGAGCCGAGCGAGCACGGTGCCCGCGCGTACCGGATCGCCCTCTTCCTTGAGAATGGAAATAACCTGCCCGGTTGTCCGCGCCCGCACATCGACCCATCTCTCGGCTTCAAGGGTCGTATTTTTCAGGATATAAGAGGAAATATCCCCGCGTTTCACCGCCTCGACCTTCACAGGTGCAGCCGCACCGCCACCGCGCCCACCACGCCCACCGCGCCCACCACGTCCCTCCGCCTGTTGTGCTTCCTCTTCCCCACAGGCAAAAAGCGCGAGAAAAATCAGAACAAACCACTGACGATTAAAAATTGATCGCATCATCTGCTCCCTTTGTGCAAAAAGTAAGAGGTAAAAGGCGATTTGTGCCTTTTGTGGCTATCGCCTTTGAACTGGCTGTCGCCTTTTGTGCCTTTGAATTGGCTATCGCCTTTTGTGCCTTTTGTGCCTTTTGTGGCTATCGCCTTTTATGCCTTTGAACTGGCTATCGCCTTTTTGTGTCTATCGCCTTTACCGAGCCGGGTGTCTATGGGAATGACGCCGCCGAGCGGCTTGTTCGGCGATGATCGCATCAAACTCTTTCCGCTGTTCTGGCGTCAAAATTTCGTGAATTTCGGCCTTGGTCGCATTTCGCACTTTGCCAAACTCGGCGCGGTACGACGTATTGATATCCACCATACATTTGCGCCCGTTCTCCAACACCCTGTCCAGCCGCGCTTTTTGATCCTCGGACAAGTCGAGCTTTGCCACCATTTCAGCCATACGCACCCGCCGCTTGCCAGCCTGACCGGACGCGAGACCCTCGTACACCGTCCCTGTCACCGCGCCGATCAAGAAACACAAAACGAGCAGGCCGATAAATCGGAACCGCGAAATAAACATGACCAACCCTTTCAATCCGACATTTGGACTAGCGCGCCGCACTGGAAACGACGAGATCGAGCACGCGATCCTTGGAAAAATCATCTTCGGTCAAACTCGCAACCTCGCGCACCTCGCGGTCGAGCGACCCCTGCAAAAAAGAATCCAGCGTCACCGGTTCGACCTCTCGGTTCAACCGCTGTGTCAAAAATGCCAGCGAGCCTATCGAAATCAGCACCATCGCAGCGGTGGCAAATTTTTGCACCCTGCTGTGCCAGCGGTTGTTTCCACGCGCCACTTCCTCGACGATTCGCCTATTCACGCGGCGCACGAAAAAGGGGTCGGGCGAGGGCGGAGACCATGCGGCGAACAATTCGCGCACCCGCACCATCTCGCTCAGTTCGCGCCGCGCACTTTCAGACGTGAGCAACAGCCGGTCAACCCGGGCGCGGTCCGCTTCTGTCAGCGCGTCATCGAGATATGCCGACAACAATTCGCGGTCGATGTCGACGGTGTTGTCTGCGTCCATATCACGCCTCGATCCAGTTTTCGTATTGCACCTGCAAAATTTCTCGGAGTTTTGCTCGCGCGCGGAACAGGCGAGATTTAACCGTGCCAATCGAACAACCGAGCAACTCCGCGATTTCCTCGTAGGCCAGCCCTTCGAGTTCTCGCAAGACGAATGTCACGCGGTATCCCTCGGACAAATCGCCCAAAGCGCGCTCGAGAAGTTCCTGCAATTCCCGCCGCTCGACGCGCACATCCGCATTTTCGGACCGCCTCACCCACACGAGAGGCGCGTCCCAATCTTCCCGATATTCTTCCAGTGAAACAAAGCTGCGCCGATGCTTGGACTTGAGGTAATCCAAGCAACAGTTGACCGCGATGCGGTGTAGCCATGTCGAAAAAAGCGATTGTCCCCGAAATCGTCTGAGGGCGCGAAACGCCTTGAGAAATGCCTCTTGTGCCAAATCGTCTGCTTCGTCGAGATCGCCGACCAAGCTGTAAGCCGTGCGGTACACGCGCTCGCGGTGTCGTTGCACCAATGCGGAAAACGCTCCTGTGTTGCCTTCCAAAACTTGGGCAACAAGTTGGATATCTTCGACATTTGAAAAATTTGACGATTTGGAATCGCGCATTGTTCCTATCTCTCAAATCTGCGTGCCCATCCCCAGCCACTCATCCGCCCAAGTGCGTGCCCCGCTCATCCGCCCATCCGCCCGTGCGTGCCCTTCCCAACACCGCCCCGCCAAGTGCGTTCCCCTCCGCCACCCCAAAAAGGTGAGAAGGCAGAGGCAAGACGCGAGAAGGCCACCCCTCTCCCCTCTTGCGTCTTACCTCTTACCGCCTTTTGCCTCTCGCCTCTTACCTCTCCCGTCTTGCCTCTCACCGAAGGGGGTTGGGCGGGGTGGTTCAGAGCTCGTCTATTTCCCCGGTTCTGCGGTGGCATTGGTAATTCGCCGGATTCCCGTGCCTCTGATCAGGTCGAGGATCGACATCACATCGCCGTAGGGCAAGTGCCGGTCTGCGCGCAAGACCAAGCCCCCACTCGCATCCACATCCGCCGCTTGTCGCGTGAGCAAGTGCCGCAGGCGCTCGCGGTTGACGGCCTGCCCATCCAGCGTCATTTGACCATCTGCGGACACGTTGAGAATATAACGCCTGATATGCTGCGTTTTTTCCGAGTGCGCCATTGCGGGCAATTCGACCTTGAGCGCGGATTGATCTATGAATTGCGTGGTGACGAGGAAGAACGTCAGCAACAAGAACAGCACGTCGATCAACGAGGTCACATTCACGGCCGGTCGGCGTTTGAGGGGCGTTTGCAGTCTCATCGGATTTCCGCCTTGCCGGTGCCTTGAAATCCCCGCAGCTTTTTCAACAGGGTATTGGCGTACTTTTCAATTTCCAAAATCAAACTCTCTGCGCGGCTGCTGTACAAATTGTAGAACACGAGAGACGGAATCGCAATGAACAGGCCCGCAGCCGTCGTCAAAATCGCCTCGGAAATGCCCCCTGCCAAGAGATTGGCCTGCCCCACGCCCACTTCTGAAACCTGTTGAAACACCTTGATCATGCCCAAAACCGTGCCCAAAAGCCCCAAAAGTGGCGACACGCCGGCCACGGTTTCCAACACCACCAACCCCTTTTGCAACGCGCCCATCTCCTGACGCCCCTGATCCAAAATGCTCTCGCGAATCTCCTCAAGGGGCAAATGGCGATTGTCTAGCCCCGCGCGCATCACTTGGGAAAACGGGCCTTTGTATTGCCGGCAAACCGTGAGTGCCAACCCGATGTCTTCCGGCCCTTGGATATTGTCGATTACGCTGACGATTTCGGGGCGAATAATGGCGCGCCGGCGCAACGCGAACCCGCGCTCAATCGCAATGCCCAACGCCAACACCGAGCAGAGGGTCAGCGGGTACATCATCAACCCACCCTGTTCAAACAGTGCCCAACCCATGTTATTGCCGCCTTGGTCCTTTGCCGAGGATAATATATTCAAACGCGCCCACAATTTCGAGGTACTCATCCGGAAAATCCGGCGGCAGTGCCTTGAACCGCGCAGAGAGTTCAACGGCCTTCAAACTCGTATCGCGCAACAGATCACTGCCTTTGTAGTCGATGAGTTCCGGGCCTTCGAGCCGCCCATCGCGCCAGATTCTAAATTTCACCCGAGTCGTGCCCTCGAGCATCCCCAAATCAAATGCCCGGGGCGGAAAAATATTTCCTTCGATCCGCCGCTTGAGATAGGTCAAATAGGGCGCGTAATTCCAAGCGTAAGTGCTCAGTTGCAACCCCCCGCGTTCCAGCGCACGGGTTTGGCGATTGTCCTGCTGAACGCGCTGTTCGGGCAACATTACCCCGCCGAGTACGACCCGTTCCCGTTCTTGCCGCGCTTCATCCGGGCTTTTCTGCAACACATCTGCAAAGCTGAATCGGGGATGCTCTGCCGCTTTCAGCTCCCGCGCCGCGTCCGCATCTCGCGCCCGATTGCGCGCCTGGCCCTGCGCTGCCATCGCCATATCCTTTGCCCGCGCCATCCCTTCGGAAAACGGCGAGTGGTCTTCCGGCAGGGGTTCGGTCTGCCGATCCCGTGCGAGTTGATCCCGCTCTGCGATCAGCCGGGTTTCTTCGGGCCGCGCATCGTCTTTGCGCGTGGGCACATCGACAAATTCAAAAATCATCGGTGGCGACACCGCGTCGTCTGCCTTTGGCGGCGCGATGACGAAAAGGGGATTTTCCAAGCCGAGGATCGCAATGTGCAACAAAATGGCTGCGGCATACGCCCACAAATAGGAATTTTTGAGTCGCATTACCATGGGTCAATCCGCTTTATTTGGGGCTATTTTCAGCACTACGTCGCGCCTTATTAGACAAGAAAACGACCCTTCGCGTTCCGCTTGGGATACAACGCCTACTCCTCCGTCTGATCGCCAACCGCTAACCGCAGATCGCCAACCGCCAACCGCTGTGCATTTAGGCGCGCCCAAAGCCCTTGGAACAACGACATGCCGCCCACAAAAAAAAAGCCCGAGGCAAATAACATTAGGAATGGCACGGGAAAGTACAGCCCGCGCCCTATCGAATACGCCATGGCGATCAGCAAGTAAAACCCGAGGCCGATTTCCAAAAATGCCGTCATGTTCTTTTTTATCGCATAAGTCTCGCGCCACCAGTTGCCAGCGCGCCCCACAACCCGATACTTCGGCGTGCGCTGAAACGCGGTCTCGTGCCCGCGCAATGCCTGAAGCACGCCCCGCGCATTGTTCAACGAAATGCCCATGCCCAACGCCAACACGCACGGCAAATACAAAATGCGCGCCTTCCAATCCGAATAAATTTCGCGCTGCGCGTGGATGTAATACCGCGAGATCACCCCGGTCGCGCCGACAAACAGGGGAAAGTCGATCAGCAACACCCTGAGCCAACCCAAGTCTTCGCGCAGAACAATCGCGGGAAAAATGAGCACCGAGATCATCACCATCAACAGATAGGAAAAATTCGTCACCAAATGAAACGCGGCCTCGCCCTTGACGCGCCACGGAAACCGACTTTTCAACAGGGTCCGCAGATTTTTTTTCGCGGTCTGCACAGATCCTTTTGCCCATCGAAACTGCTGCGACTTCCAAGCATTGACCTCCACTGGGATTTCGGCCGGCGTCACGGCATCGGATAAATAGACAAACCGCCAACCCGCCAACTGTGCGCGATAACTCAAATCCAGGTCTTCGGTCAGGGTATCGTGTTGCCAGCCGCCCGCGTCGTCGATGCACGTCCGCCGCCAAATGCCTGCCGTGCCATTGAAATTGAAAAACAGGCCCGACCGGCTGCGCGCGCCGTGTTCCATCACAAAATGCCCGTCGAGATAAATGGCCTGTACCCGCGTCAACAACGAGTACTCCCGGTTCAAGTGCCCCCAGCGCGTCTGAACCATGCCCACTTCCGAATCCGTAAAATGCGGGATGACGCGCTTCAAAAACTCGGGCGGCGGCAAAAAATCCGCGTCAAAAATCGCGATGAACTCGCCCCGCGCAACCCGTAATCCCTCTGCCAGCGCGCCCGCCTTGTACCCGGTGCGTACGTCGCGATGGATCAGCGCGATAGCTACCCCTGAACGCCGAAGTTCATCCACGCATTGCGCGGCTATCGCGGTCGTTTCATCGGTCGAATCGTCCAACACCTGAATTTCGAGCCGCTCGCGTGGATAATCCATGTTGGCGACTGCGCGAATCAGCCGCTCGACCACATAGCGTTCGTTAAACACGGGCAGTTGCACGGTGACGACGGGCCATTCGTCAAACGCGCCGCGGGGCATGGGCCGCACGCGCCTGTGCTTGTAATAGAGATGGACCATCAAGTGCCGGTGCAGGCTGACGAGCAACAACAACGCAAACACAAGGCTGTAAGTGGCCAGCAAAACGGATTGCCACCAAGCCATACAGACCTCCGCGATGAACGGCGAAAAACATCGATGATTACCGCGCAATATAGGCTACGGACGCAGTTCGTCAAAGTATTTTACGCGGGATGAGTGGTCGCGCCTCTCGTCGTTGACAGCGGATTACGCAGGATGAAAGGCTATCGTACTGTGCTTGTCCGAAGCAGTGCCTTGAACGCCTCTACAACCACCGCGTTGCCCATTTCGTTCGCTTGACACAGACCGCCTTGCGTACCTATATTCGTTTGGAATGCGTGTCGTATTCAACCACCGCGCCGATAGGCATTGCCATCGGATTTCACACAAAGGATCACGAGCGTGTATCAGGACTATTGGAACTTGAGAGAACTGCCATTTGAAAATGTTCCGGACCCGCGGTTTTTCTATCCCGCAACGGACCACCAAAAGGCATTGTTGCACATGTTTTACGCAATCGACAAACGCATGGGCGCCGCCGTGCTGACGGGCGACACCGGTTGCGGCAAGACCGTCTTGAGCCGCATCCTCATCCAAGACCTGTCCCCGGACAGGTACGCCATTGCCCTGATGACCAAATCCGGCCTTTCCCCGCGCGATTTTCTGCGGGACCTGCTCAACCAGTTGGGCGTTGAAACGCAATCGCACGCCATCTCCGCCCTGCGCCGCGCCCTCGAGGTTCAGGTCGTCAAAAGTGCCAATGCAGGCAAGTACACGGTCGTCATTGTCGATGAGGCCCAAGCCATTGAAGACGACGACACCTTTGCGGAATTGCAATCCCTGTTCAGCTTCCAGCGCAATGACCGGTTCTTTCTCACCTTGATCCTCATCGGCCCGCCTGCCCTCAAAGACCGCGTCGCAAGCCTCGACCCGTTGGCACAACAGGTCGCCCGCGAATCGCACCTCGTACCGCTCAAGCGCGAGGAAACCCACGCCTATGTGCAAACGCGCCTGAAGAAAGCCGGACGCAAACGGCCCTTATTTGACAAAGCCGCCCTCGACGCGCTCTACCGCGCATCTAACGGCATCCCGCGAGAAATGAACAACATCTGCGACATCGCCTTGTTGCTCGGTTTCGACGCCCTAGCCGAATCCATCACCGCAGACCAAATCGACAAAGCGGTCTATGCAATCCAAAATCTCTGAAAGGAAAAACGCGATGAAAACGCTCGATCTTTTCAATCTCTACATGGGCGAATCGCGGCCCGGCCCCTCATGGTCAGAACGCGAAATCGGTTGCCTGAGCGTGCGTCTCGCAGACGATTACGACGTCAAGGTTTCTAAATTGTTTCAACCTCTAAGACAGATCATCAGCGAGGCCGGACTGCAAACTTTGCCGGAACGCAAAGGCACTTGGCAAGCCACGGCAACGATGTCGTGGGACGGCCCCGAAGAAAAGAGTATTCTTCTCAACGAAACAGCCGACGATGGCGGGCAATGGGATTTGTGCCATCTGCTCACTTTTTTGACGGGCAGACATGTCGCAACCGCAGAGTACCGCGAAAGGTTTTCCCCCCATGGATATGGCGACTACGCCGTAGCTCTAAGTGAGACCTTGCGCGTAACAGCACTTGCATGGCAGAATAGGGCGAACTTAGTACCCAACAATTTGCACCGCGCTCTGCTCTTATACAACAAGGCAATGAACGCCGCCCCGTTGCAATCTCGCGCCGCTTTGTACTGCACGGCCCTCAACATCATTCTCGACCAGCATCATACGACCTACCAGAAGGTCGACAAGCGCACCCGCAAAAAACTCAAAACGGAACTCCAGTCGGATCAAGCGGAACGGTATAAGCGTATGCTACATAGTCAAGTTAATGACGGCCCAACTTTATCTTTCAGTTTAGCGGACAAATTGATTTCGCTCCTGCAATCGCTTGAGATTATAGATACGCCTCCAACTCCCGATCAAAAGACTCGGGTGCGACATGTCAACAAGGCGCGTAATGTCCTAACGCACGCGGGGCGGATCCCAGATCTAAAACTTAACGCTGAGCAGTCCGGAAACTACACAGCCAACATCGTTGCCGCCATCATTCCCGAGATCATACGCATTGTGATTGGCAACCATCTGGGATTTAGACCGGGTGGCACTGGGTCATATTGTGTAGTAAAAGGTGACGTGATTGACTTTTTTCAAAATGGCGTGTTCCGGGATATGAGATTTGTAGAAATCTGCGAATATTTGCTCGAGAAGAATGCCGAACTCTACCAGAGGCTTAGTTGATGGATTATCTCACTGAAGTTCCGCAGTACATGAAACAAACCATCGCACAAAGTACTTCGCAAAACACCATCCGATCAAGCCATCAGGCACAGCGCGCAAGTCCGTCTCGCAACCCACATCCATTATGCAACCCACCTTGCAGGCTGACGCATATTGTGCGATTACAAAAGCGATTTGCGCTGTGCAAGCCTCTCGGCGTTTGAGAGCGGCATTTTTTGCTTACTTTTTTTTGCTGTTGAAAAAAAGTAAGTCGCCGAAGGCATCGAAAGCAACCAACGATGCTCTAGAACCAAACGCATTAAACAAGCAAGCGAGGCATATGTTGATTTGTGCGTAACATCAGTCAATAACGCTGAAAGGAGCAACATCATGCCGCAAGGCATCTTGAACGTCCCCAATCGGACGCTATATCATGGTGACAACTTGGACTTCATGCGCGGGCTGAACAGCAACAGCGTTCATCTCGTCGCCACAGACCCGCCCTTCAACAAAGGGCGGGATTTTCATGCCACGCCCGGTAGCTTGGCGTCTGGTGCAAGGTTTCAAGACAGGTGGTCGTGGGATGATGACGTCCATCCAAAATGGAAGGATCAGATTCAAGACGACTATCCGGCGGTGTGGTTTGTGATCGAAGCCGCAGAGATGGCTTATGGGCAAGACATGGCGGCGTTCCTGTGTTGGCTGGGCGTCCGAATAATCGAGATGCACAGGATACTGCGAGACGATGGGAGCCTGTATCTGCATTGCGATCCCACAGCAAGCCACTATATTAAGGCTATGCTGGATGCTATCTTTGAAAAGAAGAACTTTCGCAATGAGATTGTGTGGTGTTACACAGGACCGGGGTCTCCCAACATGCGCCAATTTAATCGCAAACATGACACGCTTTTTTGGTACACAAAAGGGGAGAAATGGACTTTCAACAGAGATAGAGTTCGCATTCCACACAAACAACTCAATACAAACAGAAAAGGAGCGATGATCACCAAAGCATTGCTCCCCGATGATCGTGACCAATACCTCGCAAAGGGCAAAGTCCCTGAAACATGGTGGCCTGATTTTTCTCCCGTGGGACGTATTGCCCGAGAGCGCACTGGCTATCCCACACAGAAGCCCGTGGCCTTGTCGGAGCGCATCATCAAAGCCAGCAGTAACCCTGGCGATGTTGTTTTCGATCCATTCTGCGGATGTGCGACAACGTGTGTCGCCGCAGAAAAACTTGGACGACAATGGATTGGTTCTGACATTTGGGAGGAAGCACATGAGCAAGTGTTGGTGCGTTTGTATCAGAACGGACTCAACCCCGGCAGTCGGCAATCCAAGAGGTCTTTGAAAGACCTCGCCAAGCACATGGAGGTCGATAGCCAAACTGACTTTTGGTTTTCTGAATATGATGTCCATCTGATCGACAAGCCTATCACGCGCACGGATGACAAGCATGTAGCCGTACCGCCCTTGCGTATCAAGGGCAAGCGCAAGCAACCCTTGGGCAACGAGGACGAGAGCGCGAAGTGGACGAATGACCGGAAGAAAACCTATCTCATCGAGGAGACGAGCAAGCAGTTGGGGCATCTGACAGGCGTTGTATGCTGGGGATGTGGCGCGGAGTTTCGCCATCCCGATTATTTGCAACTCGACCATATTCGCCCGCGCTCAGATGGCGGTGCGAACAGCGTGTATAACCGCGCCCTGCTCTGCGCGCCGTGCAACAGCACAAAGCGCAAGGGCAACAGCTTGACACTGACCGCATTGCGAGATAAGAACAAGCGCGAGGGATTTATGGTCAATGAACTCGAGACGCCCTATATCCCACTTCACCGCCTGTCTCAACCGTAGAAAGGAATCTCAGATGAAACAAATCGTGAACGCAACCCCCTTTGTGATCAACAAAAATCTGGGCAGCGTGCAACTCACACAGGCCGGGGATTTGACCGCCACAACTGCCGATGGCGCGCCGGTCGTGCCGTTGACGCAAAAGCAGAAGTACGACTTTGATCGCAATGGGTGGTTGTTGGTCCCGGGCGTAATCAAAGGGGATGAATTGACGGAAATGCAGGAGTACGCTGAACGATTGCACCGCGATCCCGAGGGGTTTTCCGAAGCCGAGCGTTGCACCCTGAGCGGCCCTCTGCAAAAGCTGATGGATCATCCCGTCGTGGTGGGCTTTTTGAACGAGTTTTTGGCCTATCCGCCGTGCGCGAGCGAAGAGAGTTATGGCTTTCGCTTGGAAACCTCGCACTTGATGTATCGCTCCGCGCATGAATACGTGCCGGGCAAATTCAGTCCGCACAATGGCAATGGCCTGTTTCGCCCGCCGTGGGATTCGCATTATTATCGCTGTGTGCCGGGCAAGGCGTGGAGCGGGTTGACGCGCGCGGCGTGGGAATTGAATCCCGTAAAATACCGGCAGGGCGGCACCCTGTTCATTTCGGGCAGCCACAAAGCAGCGTATCCGGCACCGGCCTCGGCTTTTGAGGTGGATTCGCCTATTTGGGACACGTACGAATGCGACGCGGGATCCGTGATTTTCTTCACCGAAGCGATTTCGCACAGCGCGCATCCGTGGACGAATGAGGACGACAACCGGTTGGCGGTGTTCAACCTGTACAACGCGGTGGCAACCCGCTGGCATTCGTGGTTGCCGCATCCGGACTTGTTGGCTTCCATGCACCCCAAGCGGCAATCCCTGTTTCGAGAGGTCAAAGCATCGAACAATGTGGAAAACGGCGCGTTTCATGCGCGGATAATGCCTTACGTCGAAACCGAGTGAATTGCATAGGAGCGAGAAATGGCGAACAATGGACGGGGCGAGCCCTATATCATCAACAAAAACATGGGGCAGCCCATGGCGCCTTACGCACACGAGTTGCCGCAACAGAACGCCGATGGCGCGCCGGTTGTGCCGCCGACAGAGGAACAGAAGTACGCGTTTGACACATGCGGTTGGTCGCTGATCCCCGAGGTGTTGAGCGCGGCGGAAATCGACGAGATGCGGGCGTGGTGTCTGCGACTGCATTTCGAGCCAGAGTCCCTGCCCGCGCATGAGCGCACCCCCCTTGCCGGGCCCACGCAGCGGTTGGTCGACCATCCGGTCGTCGTCGGGATGCTGAATGAATTTACGGCCAATCCCGCCCTTTCCAGCCAGGAGTGTTACGGCTTCAGTTTGGGCGGTTGCGGCCTGTGGTATCGCACCGCGCCGGGCAGGCGCAATCGGGACAAACGGGAATCGCGCGCCTTTGTCCCGCACAATGGCAATGGCCTGTTTCGCCTGCCGGGGGACGTGCATTTCTACAACGCCTTTCCCGGCAAGAGCTTTTGCCCGCACCTGCGCGTGGTGTGGGAACTCAACCCCGTGAAACACAAACGGGGCGGCACCCTGTTGATCACGGGCAGCCACAAGTCGGTCTATACCGCGCCAGACGAGGTTCAAGACCCGGATTCGGACATTTGGACCACGTACGAATGCCCACCCGGATCGGTCTTGTTCTTCGCCGAAGCCACCACGCACAGCGCGCATCCGTGGACCAATGAAGACAACGACCGCATCGCGGTCGCGCATTTGTTCAATCAGGTGGATGGCGGATGGGCACCCGAGTTGAAACCCGATCCCGCGTTGCTCTCGACCATGCCCCCCATGCGCCAAACCCTATTCCGCAGCCGATACGCGGCAGGCAATGTCATCGGCGCGGACTTCAAGCGATTGTTTTAGCGAGGGGTGATGTGACGGGTTTTTTGTCGCATGATGCACGGGGTCAAAGCCATCACGCACAGCCCTTGCGGTCATCTTTCAATGCGAATTAAGAGTTGAATCCATTGCGTACTTGTCTTTTTTCGGACCTACCCCCCTAACCCCCCTTCCTGCGAGGAAGGGGGGAACGCTGATCGGTTTTGCGAGGGGGGATGTGGATTGGGGGCTGACCACTGACCACTGACCACTGACCACTGACCACTGACCACTGACCACTGACCACTGACCACTGGAGGAATCCATGACACCCGAAGAAAAGTTCCGCTTTGACTTGCAGGGCTTTTTGGTCGTCAAAAACGTGTTGAGCGCGGACGAAGTCGATGCGCTGAATACGTTGGCCGACGCGGTCTGGCCCGATACTGGAGACGACGAGCACAGGCGCACGGGCCGCGTTTCGGCGTGGGGGCCGGAAGCGCAGGCATTGTTCGACCACCCCAACGCCCTGCCGTACATGATCGAATTGCTGGGGCCGAAATTTCGCGCGGATCACGACTACTGCATTTTCATGAAAAAGGGCGCGCACGGCGGGCGATTGCACGGTGGGCCAGCCATGCAATCCAATGCGCCGGGGGATCACTGGTACAAATACCACGCGGGCGTCATGCGAAATGGGTTGACCGTGTTCACGTACAACCTCACGCTGGCACGCAAAGGCGATGGCGGGTTTGCCTGCATTCCCGGCACGCACAAGAGCAATTTTGCCGCGGATATTCCCGCAGAGGTTCGCGGCTTTGAACGCGCGGCGCACTACGTCCACCAACCCGAAGTCGAAGCCGGGGATATGCTCATTTTCACAGAGGCGTTGGTACACGGCACCATGCCCTGGAACGGGGCGCAGGAGCGGCGTGCATTGCTGTACAAGTTCAGCCCCGGGCACTCGGCGTGGTCGCAAAATTACTACGATCCTGAAGCCTATCCCAAGCTGACGGATCAACAGCGGCGCATCCTGCAACCCCCGTCAGTCGGCAACCGGGAAAACGTGGTGATGTGATCGCCAAAGGAGGAACCCATGGGTCTCACAGCAGGAGAACTTCGACAATTCAACGAATTGGGATATGTCGTCAAAGAAGCCCTCTACACCCCCGATGACCTGCAACCCTTGAAAGACGGGTTGACAGCCGCGATACAGGAAACGTGCGACGCGCTGATCCGCGCGGGCGAGTTGGACCGCGATTTTGCGGACGAGCCATTCGAGACGCGGTTGACCAAACTCCACCGGTACGACGCAGATGCCGCGCACGAGGTGTTGAAGTCGATTTGGTCCGGGAAGTTTCACGGGCCGGGGATTTTGCACGCCCTGCGCCATCCCCCCTTGATCGCGTGTATCGAAGACGTGATTGGCCCGGATATCGTCGCCGCGTCGATCTACCGCATCCGCCCCAAGGTGCCGGGGTATTTGCGCGGCGAGGTGCCCTGGCATCAGGACGCGGGCTATTCGATGGCGCATTGTTATGACGATTTGATGGTGACGTGCTGGATCCCGCTGGTGGATGCCACGCTGGAGAACGGGTGTTTGTGGGTGATTCCAAAGGTGCAGGACGAGGGGATTATTCGGCATTACACCGGTGGGCACGCGGGCTTTTTGGAAATCGCCCCGGAAAATTTGCCCGCTGGCGCGATCCCCATTGAAATGTCGGCAGGCTCCGTGTTGTTCCTGACGAACATGACCCCGCACGCCTCGTTTGAAAACGAGACCGATATCGTGCGCTGGAGCATGGACTTGCGCTATCAGGATTTCAGCGTGCCGAGCAACATCGGCGAAGTCCCCGAAGATTACGCGCCAGAACGCGATCCCGTGACCATGGCCTGCCATCCGGGCGAGGCGTATTTCGTGATTCGAGACACGCAAAACCCGCACCGAGAAATGCGCGACCCCGAGGCATTTGCCGCGCTGCGAAAGCAATGGGACAACGCAAGAATCCGCCACCCCGGCCGCGGCTGGACGCCCCTGAATGAGCGGTCAGTCTCCGGCCCCCCGCCCAACCCCCTTCGGTAAGAGGGGAGACGGGAGAGGCAAGAGGCGTAGGTAAAAATTATGGCCTTACTCGAAATCAAAAAATTTGGTTGCCCCGTGTTGCGGCAAAAGGCGACCCCGGTCCGCGATATAACCGATGAGATGCAACACCTCATCGAAGATATGTTTGCAACCATGTACGTTGCCGAAGGCGTAGGGCTTGCGGCGCAACAGGTGGGTTTTACCGAGCGGCTTCTCGTGCTGGACGTGCGACCACGCGATCCCCTAGCCGAACCGCTGGTTTTTATCAACCCGGAAATTCTATGGGCAGAAGGCGATCATATCGGCGAAGAAGGGTGTTTGAGCCTGCCGGGCATTGTGGGCGATGTCAGGCGTCCCGCGCAGATTGGCGTGCGCGCGCTCGACGGGAACGGACGGAAATTTGAAATGGATCTGAATGGCATTGTCGCCAAAGTCCTCCAACACGAAATCGACCATCTCAACGGGGTGCTCATCGTGGAACACTTCAACGCGATCAAGCGCAATTTGGTGCGCGGTCAGTTGCGAAAATTGCAACGCGAAGGCAAGCAACAAGCATTGGGATTGACGTACAAATAGACGAACGGAGCGGGGTACAACTGACCGACGAATCTCATCCCACCCAACACCTTGTAGGGGCGGTGCAAAAAAGTGAGAAGGCAGAGGCAAGACGTGAGAAGGCAGAGGCAAGACGTGAGAAGGCAGAGGCAAGACGTGAGAAGGCAGAGGCAAGACGTGAGAAGGCAGAGGCAAGACGTGAGAAGGCAGAGGCAAGACGTGAGAAGGCATCCCGCCCAACACCTTGTAGGGACGGTGCCCCCGTGCCCGCCCGGAGATAGCAAGATGCGAAAAGCAATCAGCCCCCAGCCCATCACCCGTAGGGACAGGCCCTTGTGCCTGTCCTCGCGCTTATCGGCGAGGCGGTAAAGAGATATGCCAACACATCGCGCCAACACATACATCGACCTGCACCTGCACTCCACCAAATCGGATGGTTCGTTCTCGCCGACGCAGGTCGTCAAGCGCGCCGCGGAAGTGGGATTGTCGGCCATCAGCCTGACCGATCACGATTCGGTTGCCGGTGTGCGCGAGGCACAAGATGTGGGACGAGAGGTCGGCATTGAAGTGATTCCCGGCATCGAGTTGAGCACGCAAGAAGCGCGGGCAGACGTCCACATCTTGGGCTATTTTGTCGATCCCGATCATTCGGACTTGCTCGCGTGGTTGCAAAAATTTCAGGAGACGCGGTTCAAACGCGCGGAAAAGATCGTGGAAAAGCTCAACCGCTTGGGCGTGCGGATCACTATGTCCCAAGTACTGCATCGGGCGGGCAATGCCGCGATTGGCCGGCCCCACATCGCCGATGTGCTGGTGGAAGAAGGCATTGTGTTTTCGCACGATCAAGCGTTTCAAAAATATCTGTCTTATGGCAGGCCCGCGTTTCAACCCAAGTTCACGCTGACCCCCGGTGAGGCGGTCGAGATCATCCACACAGCGGGCGGCCTTGCCAGCTTGGCCCATCCGATTTTGTATCGGCGCGATGCCATCATTCCCGACCTGATCAAACAGGGCTTGGACGGCATAGAAGTGATGCACATCAAACACGACCGCAAGGCTGTGCGCCGGTATTCAGCTATGGCAAACCACTATGGCTTGCTCCCCACCGGCGGATCGGATTGCCACGGCGATGAGCGCGGCAACCCCGTGCTTGGAACCGTGCCCGTGCCATCGGCGTTCTTGGATGCGATGAAAGAGGTGAGAGGCAAGAGGTGAGAGGCGAGAGGCGAGAGGCAAGAGGCAAGAGGCCACAAAAGGCACAAAAGGCACAAAAGGAAGAGGCGAGAGGCGAGAGGCAAGAGGCCACGAGCGGGGTACAACTGGCGACAGCCAGTTCAAAGGCACGAGCGGGGTACAACTGGCGACAGCCAGTTCAAAGGCACAAAAGGAAGAGGCGAGAGGCAAGAGGCACAAGAGGACTGAATAAGGCGTATCCACCGATTCGTAGATTCATCAATTTGCCATGACTACCAAACAACCCATCCCATTTCTCGACACTGCTCGCGCTGACCAGTATTTTTTGAATACCCTTGCGGTGCTCAAAGCCGAAGGGCGCGATCCCGATGTGATCATGGAGGTATTTCCCAATGGCGATGGCCTGTTGTGTGGCATCCGCGAGGTGCTGGAGAATTTGCGCGAAGTCCTGCCCGATGATGCAACGGTTTGGGCGTTGGATGACGGGGACGCGATGACGCGAAAGGAAGTGGTGTTGCGCCTCCAAGCGAAGTATCGCGCTATCGGCGTTTTTGAAACCGCGATGCTGGGCACGCTCGCGCACGGCAGCGGTTGGGCCACAGCAGCGCGGGCATGCGTGGAAGCCGCGGGCGAGATTCCCATTATCAGCTTTGGCGCGCGGCACGTCCATCCCGCTGTTTCAGACCGCATGGAATACGCCGCGGGCATTGGCGGATGCGATGGCTTTGCAACGCCGGCCGGGGCCGCGCTGTTTGGCAGGGAAGCGTCCGGCACGATGCCCCACGCCTTGATGTTGATTTGCGGCGATACCGTGACCGCGGCCCGAGCGTTTGACGCCCACCTGCCCGATTCCGTGCCGCGCATTGTGCTGGTGGATACGTTTTTAGACGAAGCCGAAGAGAGCGTGCGCGTGGCGCGTGCATTGAAAGGCCGATTGTGGGGCGTGCGCTTGGATACACCCTCCGAATTGGGCGGGGTAACGCCCGCATTGGTCTGGCGCGTGCGACAGGCATTGGACGGCGCGGGATTTGACGAGGTGGGCATTTTTGTGAGTGGCGGATTGACGCCCGAGCGAATTTCGGAATTTGTGCGACTGCAATGCCCCATCGCCGGGTTTGGCGTGGGCAGCGCGATCAGCGGCGCGTCGCCGATTGATTTTACTGCGGATCTAAAAGAGGTCGATGGCAAACCCATTGCCAAACGCGGGCGTACGCCGGGCGTTCAAAACAACCCGAGGCTACGACGAGTATTGGGAGTAGAACCGTGACCATAACCGTGCTCTTTTTTGCGTCTTGTCGGGATTTGATGGGGGTCAGTGATCGAAAAATGATCCTGGCCCCTGGCGCGACTGTGACCGACTTGATCGCCACCCTCGCATCAGAACGCGCGCGATTTGCAGACCTCGCGCCGAGTTTGATGGTGTCGGTCAATCAAGCGTATGCAGATCGCGACGTGCAACTTCGAGAAGGAGATGAGGTCGCGTTCATTCCTCCCGTAAGCGGCGGCTAACCCCTGATCGCCGCAGATGAAACGCATGGACAAGAACCGCACACGGGGCGGCTGGGACGATGGGCGGATCGCACGGGCAGATGGGATGCAAAGGGGGTCACGCACACGGGGCGGCTGAAGGGTTGGGCGAACAAAAAAGGAATTTGATATGGCCGATGACGTGTATAAAATCCAAAACGCAGAGATACAACCGGACGCGCTGTACAATGCGGTGCTGGCGGATTCGGACGGCGCCGTGACGACGTTTGCCGGCGTGGTGCGCGACAACACAAAAGGGCGCGGAACATCTTATCTCATTTACGATGCGTACAAAGAGATGGCCCAAAAAAAGATGCGCGAAATTGGGGATGAGATCAAAGACAAGTGGGACGTGGATCGCGTGGGCATGTTGCACCGCATAGGGCGGTTGGAAATTGGGGAGATCAGCGTGTTGATCGCGGTTTCTTCCCCCCATCGCAAAGCGTCATTGGAAGCGTGTCACTACGCGATTGACCGCTTAAAACAAACCGTGCCGATCTGGAAAAAAGAAGTGTGGACCGATGGGGGCGAAGCCTGGATTGAAGGCGACCCGTCTGCCCCAGACACGCCGAGCGCGTAGGAGTCCATGTGATGGACCAAATCACTCTGAAAAATTTCCGATGCTTCCGGGAAGAGCAAGTTGCCCGCCTCGCACCGCTGACCCTGCTCGTGGGCGAGAACAGCACGGGCAAGACTTCTTTCATGGCCCTGATTCGCGCCCTGTGGGATATCGCCTATCAAGCGAGCATTCCGGATTTCAAGGAAGAACCCTACGACCTCGGCAGTTTTGACGAAATCGCCTACTACCGAGGGGGAAGGGCAGGACGAGCAGATACTTTTGAGGCCGGGTTTACGCTTCAATCTATGGAGGGGGAGGCTTACCGCTTTGACGTGACTTTCGCACGAAGTGGAACTGTGCCAGTGCCAGTGAAAAGACGCATTGCCCTTGATGATGTTTGGGTTGAGGACTGCCTCGGGCAGGATCGGACTTGGCAACTCAGATTTGGCACACCAAAGGGCACATGGCAGTGGCAGGCATCCGGTTATCTCCGTCCTCGGTTGGATGCCGATAGGGACAAACTGCCTCACTTTTTTTCTTTTTTTTTAACGCTACAAAATGATGTTAAAAGCAACAGATCATTAACTGAATTGCAAGATACCGAATCGCTCACTGAAGAAGATTGGGAACGGTTAGAAAAACTTGTTATGATCTCTGAAATGAGATCCATATTTGAAACGCGCCCCTATGCCAGCGCGCCTGTTCGGTCCAAGCCGCGTCGCACCTATGACCCGGCGCGTCCAACGCGAGACCCGGAAGGCGATTATATCCCGATGTATTTCGCCGATGCGTATTTTCAAAACAAGAGACAGTGGAACGCCCTTAAGAACGCCCTTGAAGCGTTTGGAAAACAGTCCGGTCTGTTCGATGAAATCTCGGTCGAGCCGCTGGGCAGGAAAGACACCGGCCCTTTTCAAGTGCAGATCAGAAAATTCGGAAAACGCGCCAAGGGGCCACAGCGCAACCTGATTGACGTCGGGTATGGCGTCAGCCAAGTGTTGCCCGTCATAACCGAGTTGTTGCGCCGAGATGCCCAGCGGGACGAGGTGGAGAACCGATCTCGCCTCATGTTTTTGTTGCAACAACCAGAAGTCCATCTCCATCCCAGTGCCCAAGCGGCGTTGGGAACTTTGTTTTGTCAACTCGCCGGGCAATACCGCCAGTTGATCATTGAAACGCACAGCGACCACCTGATTGACCGCGTGCGGATGGATGTCCGCGACGGCGCGACAAACTTGAGACCGGAGGATGTTTCCATTCTGTTCTTTGAGCGCGGGGACTTGGATGTTCGCATTCACTCGCTACGATTGGATCGAGAGGGCAATGTTTTGAACGCGCCGCAGAGTTACCGCCAATTTTTCATGGAAGAAACAACGCGATCCCTAGGGCTTTAGATGTGTGCCATTCTCGACATCAATATTGTACATCAAGTGTTCGGCCCTGACCGTCCACCGGCTGGCGAGGAGTTCTTCCAATGGCTCAATTCGGGAAAGGGACAACTCGTTGCAGGCGGCAAGTTGCTGCGAGAACTCGACGGAAATCGCAAGTTCAGAACATGGTGGAAACAGGCGGTTCTCTCTGGACGAGTCAGGCTCTGCAATACCGCTACTGTGAACGACAAGACACAACAACTCAAAAGCGAGAACTCGTGCCGTTCCGATGATCCACATATTGTGGCGTTGGCCCAAGTCAGCGGTGCGCGTTTGTTGTATTCAAACGATAAGGATTTGCAACAGGATTTCAAGGACAAAAAGTTGATTGACAACCCCCGAGGAAAGGTCTATTCCACGCTTCTCAAAGAGCACTTTGAAAACAGCCACAGACGACTGCTTGGCAACAGAAATTTATGCAAGAGTGGTCGTCAATAGCCCCAAACTCGGTGTATGAACGGGATTGCCGCTGTGGCGATGGGATAATTGAAAAGGACAAAAAAACGCGAACCGCAGGACGTGAATATGTCCTGCGGTTTTTTGTTGCGCGGAATGGCGATGTTGCGATAGACCGATGCCGCGAATGGGCAATCCGAGTTCCGTACGGAAAAGGCGATTCATCGCTGGCGGTTCAGTCCGAT
Source organism: Candidatus Latescibacterota bacterium (assembly GCA_965204745.1). GTDB lineage: Bacteria > Latescibacterota > UBA2968 > UBA2968 > UBA2968 > VXRD01. The sequence goes on along the minus strand of OZ242010.1, from coordinate 2,927,670 downwards.
TTGTGCTCCGAAGAGATGACGATGAACCCAATGACGAACAGGATCACCAGAAACGTCATAAACAGGATCATTCCAATCGGGATCATTTCAATCGACATTTGATTGCCTCCTTTCGGGTTGTGAATGGGTTATTGCGTGGGTCAAGTGGACATTGGGAACGGGGCAATGTGCATCGCTATTGCTTGCCCTTCATGAATCAACTTTGTACAGCTTCGCTTTTTCATGTGCGGTTGCCCATCAGCGAACTTTGAATCGGGCGGGGTCTTGACCTACGTATTCGATGATGTGCTTAACGTTCTGAACGATAACTTTGCCACTGCCATGTGTCTCGATGTAGAAGGATCCTATTTTTTCAGAATTACCAAAATTGTTGCCAGTTGGGTGTTTGGGAGAGGTAGCTACCAAGTAACTCTTCTTGGTGCGGCCTATTCCAGGAGCGCAATGACTTTCATTCAATTTGTTGTTGTCTATGAGCCAACGTACAATCTCAACCAGTATTGCTTTCCATGTGTTTATGGAAACACTTGTACCGTCGGGGAACAAAATTTCAGTTGGCTTTGAATCTTCTTGGGGATTCAACTCTGATAGCGGTTGCCATCCCTTGTCATCTGTATCAGGCGATGGTGGTTGAACAGGCGTTTCTTGGGTAGGCTGAAATTTGGTTGTGCTTGTCTGCTCATCAGGCAACCCGACGATAGGCGTTTGTCCCACCTGAACATGACCTGAGATTACGCCGGGCCTCCACAGGGCCAGGGCTTTCAAGCAGGCTTCAGCAACCGATGTACCTTTCAAGTCGAATGAGATTATCCTCTTATCGTCTATGGGAACAGGTTTGTGAGTTTCGTAGATTTCCCATCGTATGCCATCTGTCACAGAGAAGTATTTGGTTCCTTCCTTAAGGCAGTATTGAATGCCTTGGTCGACTGCTTCTTGCAGGTCCGTATCCAGTTTTTTGGCTTCCAGCATCATTACGGGTTTGCCATTATTGAGAAGGGCATAATCCGCCCAACCACCACTTACACTAAATTCGGGTCTCACCGTATCTGGATCTGCGGTGTTCCAACCCAGTTCTCGTAGGAGGGGATCTATCAGCACATAGCGGGTCAATGCTTCACTTTGTCTGATTGCGTCGCCATGATCGTCAACATGCTTTCGGAGAGTCTCCACCAACGTCAGCAGGCTTTCCAGTATCATAAATAATATCTCCTTTCGGATGGTGAATGAGGTAAGCGATTGACAGACAAGATAATATATCCCGTTCATTTAGTCAATCGCAAAATGTAGGTGGGGCAGAAGCGAGATGCGGTTGGGCCACGCCCCTATGTTCTTGCGTCTCACATCTCGCGTCTCGCGCCTTTTGCTGACCGCTGATTTATGCCAAGTCGTTCTGCTCGAGCGGTCTTTGTCCTGTAGGGTCGCAAATCTGGAAGTGATGGAGTTGGCCTGCGTATTGCAAAACAAATTCCCGTGCCTGTTTCTCGCTAAGGCCGTGAATATTGTAGTGACATACGTCGCCGGTGAGACTGTCTTCTTGTTCGATTACGCACTGGTCTGGCAATAGATCGGTGTGGAATTTCCAAAAGATAGGAGGGGCACCGGCAATTCGATCATAGTACTGTCGTATGTGTGAACATGGTGTATTGCCCATGTCTTGAATGCAGGCAGTGTCAATGACCGAGATTCCGGGCGGTTTTCCAAAGGGCTTGAAGGCCAAGCTGTTGAATCGCTGTTTTCTGCGGTCGTATCTAAGGGCGTTGAGGATGCGTAGAACTTCCATGTCTGTTTGGTCAACCTCCTGGCGAGATGCAAAGCCTCATCATGGGAAAGGCCCTCGCGTTCATCTGTGACAACATCATCCTTTTCCGCGATATACAGAACCATCCCGGAGGCGTCGATGAGAAATTCCCAATACCACGGATCGCAATAGGCCGTAACCATAATGTCGCCATCAGGGCCAGGAAACGCATCGGTTTCCGGCGTGCATTTGGCAATGATCATGCGATTTATCAAAAGTGCGCGGCGAATGGTTTCCGGCGAGAAAGGTTTTCCTTCTCCGTAATCCCAGCCTTTGGAATAGTGGCGGAAATCCAAAATTTTATCGCGTGCAGATTTATGGGTTGTGGTCGGCATTGTATCGATCCATTTTGGCAGTTGTTTCATCTGTGGTCATGACGTTGTGGTCTGTGATCGTCTCCAAATTGCCGATCAATTCTCGCAGTTTTTCAGCGAGTGTTTTGGCGACCGTGTACGACATGTTGAGCACGGCAACGGGCGTTTCGCCGCGTTTTAGCGTAACCGCAACATCACCTGCGCCCATGGCACTCAAAAACCCATTGAAATAAATTTTGGGCACATCGGGATCATCTTCTGCCTGCTGGATTTGGCGGGCAAATTCTTGTACGGGATCAATCGTTTGTTGAGTCATAAGTTCTGCTCCCGTGGGTTAAGGGGTTAAGCGATTGATAATGTATCCCTAATCGCAAAATGTAGTTGGGCAGAAGCGAGATGCGGTTGGGCCACGCCCCTATGTTTTTGCGTCTTACATCTTGTATCTTAGGGCGAGCACGGGGCATCGCCCCTACACACGGCTCCCTTTTTGTGTCTTTTGTGCTTTGAACTGGCTGTCGCCAGTTGTACCCCGCTCGTGGCTAAAATCCCATCTCGCGGCTCGCGCCTTTTGCTGATTGCTGATTATGCCAAGCCGTTCTGCTTGAGCGGTCAAATGTGACCCCTCCCCGAAACGGGGAGGGGAGATGTTTTTCCCTCATTCCTCACAGGCACAGGCGTTGCCTACAACGAAACGGAGCGAATTACGCGGTGAAGACAGCGATGACGGTCCAGCAAATCGCTGCGAGGCCAGCGGCGATAGAGGCTTGCGGGATTTGCGTTTTGACGTGGTCCATCAGGTCGCAACCCGTACACATGGAACTGAGCACTGTCGTATCCGAGATGGGCGAGCACTGGTCGCCGTAAACGCTGCCGTCGATGACTGTGGCAAAGCACAGGGTCATAAACAGTTCGGGATGCGACAGGCCATTTGCCGTGGCCACGGCCCAAGCCAGTGGCATGGCAAGGGGGAATGCCACCGCGTACGTACCCCAACTCGTACCCGTGGAAAAGGCGATAGTCATGGTCAATAATTGGAGCAAGACCGGGAGGAGGAAGTAGGGAATGCTGCTGCCGAGTTGCTCGACCAAAAACGTGCCCCCGCCGGTTTCCTTGCTGATGCCGCCGATAGTGATGGCGAGCAAGAGAATCACCGAGCCGAGCACCACGCCTTTGAGGCCATCTTGAAAACCCGTGACGATGTCTTTGAGGGCCATGCCCTTGGCGAGGGCCATGCCCACGGCCAACAGGAGCGCAATGCCAAATGCCCAATGCACTTTGGGCGATCCATAAGCAAGAAAAGTTCCGATAGCAATGGCGATGAGCGCGCCCAAGGGGATGAAAAATTCGAGCACATGCGGCTTGTAGCCCTCGGGCACATTGCTGCCCTGCAATTCCTTCGCGCTCAACGGTTCGGCATCGTCCGCGTCGAGTTGCCCGGTTTCCCGCGAGCGTTTGACAGCGGCTTTGAGTTGCTTGCCCAAAAACAGGGGTTTTTCAACGCTGAGCAAAAACGTGCCCAGCACCGCAAAGATGGCGTAAAAACAGAACGGAACGCTTTGGTAAAAGAACAACATCCGGTCCGCTTCCGTGGCCAAGAAACTGACGCCCGACACAAAGATAAACGCCTGCACATAGCCGGGCCAGGCATTGAACGCGAGTTGGGACGCGATGGGCGAAGCCGTGGAATCGACGATATAGGCCAATTCCTCGTGGCTGATGTTCTCCTTGTCTGCAAGGGGTTTGACCGTCGTGCCGACCAACACCGTGCTCACCGTGCCGCCCTGAAAGAAAATGACGCCGAGCATCCACGCGACCAACTTGGCGCTTTTGGGGCCGCGAACAAAATGCACGGTCATAAACTCGGCAAATGCTTGCGCCGCGCCCGTGCGCGACCAAATGCCCATCAACCCGCCCAAGAGCCACAAGTAGAGCACCAAGATGCTCGCCGCGTTCGTGGTTGACAACGACGGGATCAAGACCTCGCCCGTGAAGTCGTATCGCGTCAAAATGAGCGCGCCCGCCACAATGCCACCCAACAGGGCCGTGACCGGCTCTCGCGTCAGCCAGCACAAGATCACGGCCACCGCGGCCGGCAACAAGGACCAATAGCCCCAGTGGTGCTTGGCGCTGAACTGGTAATACATGGTCTCTCCATCGCGCATCTCCCAGACAAATTCTTCTTTGATGGGCGGGGTCTCGCTCGATCCGTCGATTCTGTCCGGACGGAGTTGGGCGTCTGCAAGGGGAACCGCGTCGAAGTACGCGGGCTTTTCCTTGTAAGTGTAATACAAGTTGCCGGCGGCGTCTGTGTGAACATCCAATGTGATCTGTTCCACTTTCCACGTAGGCGGCACGCTCATGCCGACGATCCACGAGACGGCCATGGCGACGACAAAAATGACGAAATTGCGAATGCCTTTGGACATACGAGTCCCTCCATAACTTGGGGTGAAAAAACGCTGTGCGAATGGCGTTTTTAAGATAGGCCATAAAAATGCGGTTGTCAAATGCAATGGTCCAAGCGCGGGTTGAAAAACAAAAAATGGGACAAACAAGTTGACTTTGGGCATAAGTTTGTTACATTATCTCGCAACCGACGCTGGCAGAGCGAATCGATAGAGAGGGGGATTTTATGGAGCAATTTCCACAGTGTTTGAAGTGCGACGAGGGTATTTTGCTGCCGCTGTCAGATTATGGACGCGATGGGGCGCCTATCCATTACAAGGCGTGGGTGTGCAACAGCCCCAGTTGCGGATATAATTTGCGGATTGACAACGGCGAAATCAGCACGGGCCGGAACATCGCGCAGTCCTACAAGTAAGCTTTGTTTTCGGCGGGGGATCGCTTCCCTCGCCGAAATATTTTTTGCCGGTTGTTTGCATCCCAACGCCGGTTTCTTTTTTTTATGACGTGCATCTCCCATCAGCCCATTTTGGGCATTGAAACATCTTGCGACGAAACCGCGGCCGCCGTGGTGGCCGGCGGGCAGATCTGTTCCAACGCGATCTTTTCCCAAACGGAACACAGCCTGTACGGCGGGGTCGTGCCCGAGTTGGCGTCTCGCAACCACATCCGCACCTTGTTGCCCATTGTGGATCAGGCCCTCGCAGACGCGGGGTTAGCCCTGCGCGACTTGGGCGGGATTGCCGTCACGCAAGGCCCCGGGCTGGTCGGCTGTTTGCTCGTGGGCGTAGCCGTGGGCAAGGGGCTCGCACTCGGCGCGGGCCTGCCCTTGGTGGGCATCCATCACATCGAGGGCCATCTGTTCGCAGGCGCGATGGCCTGTTCCGATCTGGCACCGCCTTTTATGGCACTGGTGGTTTCAGGCGGGCATACCGAGTTGATTTACGTCTCGGCCTGGGGCGATTACGAGCGTTGGGGGCGCACGCGGGACGACGCGGCCGGCGAAGCCTTTGACAAGGTGGCGAAACTCCTCGGGCTGTTGCGCGAAGGCGAGGTGACGATGGGCGGGCCGCCCCTCTCGGCCCTTGCGGAAAAGGGCGATGCCGAGGGCTATGATTTTCCGCGCGGGTTGATGAACGATCCGGGGTACGACTTCAGTTTTAGCGGGTTAAAAACCTCGGTGCTCTATCGCATCCGCGACCTCGATCAAAAAGACATCGCGGGGATGCGGGCCGATATTGCGGCGAGTTTTCAGGCGGCGGTGGTCGATGTGCTCGTGGACAAAACGCTTCGAGCAGCACGAGCAGCGGGGGTGGAACGGGTGTTGCTCTCGGGCGGGGTGGCCGCCAATCGCGCACTGCGCGCAAAGCTCGATGCGGGCGCGAACGACCTGGGGATGGGCGCGTTTTATCCGCCCGCTTTTTTGTGTACGGACAATGCGGCCATGATCGCGGGCGCGGGCGCGTTTCGGCTGGCGCGGGGCGAAGTTGCCGGGGCCGATCTCAATGCGGCACCGCGATTGCCCCTTCCCGGGCTGCGCGACCGGCAAGTGTGAGGTTCCATGTTGCGCGATGTTGCGATTTCCGTTTCGGATGGTTGGGCACTGGCCTGCGCGGCTGCCGCGGGGCTGTACCTCATTTTTCTGATGTATCGCACGAACGCGCGCGGCATCAACCGCTATTTGTCGGTCGTACGCGCTGCCGCGCTCCTCTTGCTGATCGGCCTTTTGATGCAGCCCATTCTCGCATTGACCTTGCACACGCAAAGGCTGCCGCTCATCGCCTTGCTCATCGACGACAGCGAGAGCATGCAACTCGCGGATGGCGATACCGCGCGGTTTGAAATCGCCCAAGGGGTATTGGATCACCCGGCACTCCGGTCATTGGACAATCGCGCACGGGTATCGCAATTTCGCTTCTCGGACGCGCTGACCCCCATGCGCGATGGCGAAGCCCCCACTTGGGGCGGCAGGGCCACGGATCTGGCAGGCGCGTTGGACGGGGTGCGCGACCAAACCATGGGCCAAGGGCTTGCTGCTGTGGTGCTCGTTTCAGACGGCGGGCAAAATTTGGGGGGACGACCCGAGCGCGCTGCCGCGGACCTCGGGGTGCCGGTCATCGCCATCGGCATCGGCGATCCGGTTCCGCCCAAAGACGTGGGCATTGCGTCTGCGGTCATCGATCCCTTGGGCTATGTGGGCAGGCCCCTCGCCGTGCAAGTGCGCGTGTTTTCCTTTGGCTTTGACCGGGTGCGCGACCGGGTGCGCGTGCTTTTCGAAGGCGGGGAAGTGGCTGCAAAAACCATTGCATTGACAGACGGGGAACAAACCTTGGACTTTGAGATCGTGCCGCAGCGTGCAGGCCGGCATGCGTTTTCCATCGCTATCGCAGCGCAAGCCGGGGAACGCGCAGAGGCCAACAACCGCATGGTGGTTTCGACAGAGGTGCTCGAAAGCCGCGTGCGAATGCTCATGATCGCGGGCAGCCCGAGTGCGGATTTGGGCTATTTGCGGCGCGTGTTGCAAGCCGATCCCAATCTCCAAGTCGAGGTGCTCGTCCGTGCGGGGTCAACGGGGTGGGCGCGAGAGGTGCAACGCGCGATGAATACCTTGCCCGACCACGATGTCGCGGTCCTGCTCAACGCGCCTTATGCCGCACTCGTCGGGATGCCGGAACGAAAACTCGTCTCATTCGTGCAACGGGGCGGGGGCCTGCTGGTCATCGGCGGAGACGCGGCTTTTGACGACGGGTACGCTCGGTCCGCATTGGCCCAGGTTTTGCCCGTGCGATTCTCGCCCTCGTCCAGCACATTTCAAGCCGGCGCGTTTGCCCTCGGCTTTCCCGAATCCCTCCACCCCATTTTGCGCGTTTCAGACGACGACCCCTTGGCTGATCGAGCGGCCTGGGACGCGCTGCCTCCCCTGCTGGCTTACAATCGCGTGGGCAACGCGGTTTCAGACGCGACCGTGCTCGCGCATCATCCCACCGAGCGCGTGGATGGCAACCCCATGCCCCTGCTGGCACTTCGGCGCGTGGAAGCGGGCAAGACCGCGCTCGTGGGCTTTCAGACGTTTTGGCGGCACGGCTTGATGATGTGGGGCGATGGCAAAACCGATGCTGTGGCGCGGGCATTTTGGCAAAACATGACGCGCTGGCTGGTCACGCGAGACGACGTGTCCCGCATCAAGTTGATGACCGAAAAGACCGCGTACCGCAGTGGGGAGGCAGTCGTTGTACGCGCACAGGTTTTTGACGCCCTGTTGCAACCGCGGTCCGGCGCGCGCGTTCGAGCGCGAGTGGCAGACAGTTTGGCCGTGCGCGAGGTGGTATTGCGCGATTTGGGCAATGGGCGTTACGCGGGCAACTTGGGGCGTTTTCCCCAAGGGGATTACGAATACCAGGTGCGAGCCCAGAATTTGGGCACGGGCACGGGCCATTTTACCGTGGGCCGATACAGCTTGGAATACGAAACCGTGCGGATGCGCGCGGAATTGCTCGGAGACATCGCCACGCGCAGCAGCGGGCAATACGCGCGCCCGAGCGGTTTGACCGCGGCACTCGACTCGCTCGTTTTGGCAGCCGAGCCGGTCGTGACGCACCACCGAATCGCGTTGTGGGGGCAACGGTGGCCCTTGGTCGCGCTGGTGGGGTTGCTGGTGATTGAATGGGCGATTAGACGAAGATTGGGGATGGTATGAGATTGCAAAAAATAGGTTGTATCGCATTGTTTTTGTGCGCGCTGACCCATGCGGCAGAGGCACAGGTGGTTATCAACGAGATCATGTTCGCGCCATCCGGAAGCGAATTTTTCGACGAATACATCGAATTGTTCAACGCGGGGGATCGGGTGGTCGATCTGACCGGTTGGCGAATCGGGGATGACGAGGAGACCAACGCGCTCGTCGGCGACGCGATGGTGCTCGCCCCGGGCGCGTACGCTCTGGTGATGGATGCGGGCTATAACGCGCACTCGACGCATTACGATCCCCTGCCGGATACCGCCCTCAACTTGACGGTCGACAGCGCCACACTCGGGCACAACGGCCTGAGCAATGTGCATGCCGAACGCATTTTGCTGATCGCAGCCGCGGGCGATACCGTCGCCGCTGCGACCTATCAACCGGGCAACCCCCTCGGGATTTCAGAGGAAAAGATCGACGCCGCCCAAGGCGACGCGCCCGAAAACTGGACGGACGCCAAATGGCCCACCCCGGGCGCGGTGAACAGCATCAGCGTCAAGGACCGGGACCTGGCACTGGCGCGGAACACCGCCTCGCCGGTGCGCGTGCCCTGGGGCGGCTCGACAGCGGTGGGCCTCACGGTGACGAATATCGGGCGGGAACGCGCGACATCGTACGAAATCGCGGTCAACGGCAAAGGGGTTGCCGTGGGGGATAGGCTTGATGCCGGGGATTCGACTCGGGTCACGATCCCCATTGCAAACCCACCCGCAGGCGAGACGCCCTTTCGAGCCAGACTCGCGTTTGCAGGGGATCAGGATACGACGAATAACGCGGCGACGTGGATCGTGATAGGTGGCATGGCGCGCGGGCAGGTCGCCATTGCCGAGGTGATGGCCCAAGGCGCCGAGTGGATCGAGTTGTACAACCGGTCGCCCGACCCGGTTTCCCTGGCCGAGTGGACGATTTCCGATGTGCGAACCACAGGCGCGTTTGGCGCGGGCGCAATGATCGAGGGCTTGGGCCATGTCCTCGTCGCGGAAGATGCGGGCCGCGTTGCCGCGCGATATCCGGATCTCTCTGCGGCCATTTTGTCCCTGACCCGCTGGCCCCGCTTGAACGACGGGGGCGATGCCCTGGTCTTGCGAGACGCGACCGCGAGCGTTGTCGATAGCGTCTTTTATCCAGCGCAAGAGACCGAAGCGAGCCTGGAGCGGATCGATCTCGCCATTGCCGGAGAGAGCGACAACTGGCTCGTCAGCCAATCCCCCATAGGCGCGACCCCGGGCGCGGCAAATAGCGTGCGGTTTGAAGACGATGTCGCGGGCGTTTCTCTCATCGCCGAACCCAATCCCTTTGCGGATCGAGTCGCCATTAAATACGCGGTGCCCTTCCCGCGGTTGCACGCAAATTTGTGGGTGTTCGACCGCACGGGCAGGCGCGTGGCCTCGTTGCTCGAAGGCGTTGAAGGCGGCAGCGAGCGCGTCGTCCAATGGGATGGCCGCGCAGACAATGGACACCTGCTCAAGCCCGGTATTTATATCCTCTACTTGGAGGCCGGCACGCCCGACGGCAAATTGTTCCGCGTCCGAGAACCCGTGGTCATCGCACGGGGGTTGAACGATAGACGATGAATCGCATGCGGACTCACTTATAGGCATTTCCAACCATGAATCAACCGAGATTGCTTTCTCAAATTTTGGGCGGATGCACAATCGCGCTCGCGCTGTTGATGGCCTTGAGCCTGCTGTCGCATTCGCCAGAGGACCCGCCCAATTCGACTCGTCCGCTCGAACACGCGCAAAATCTGATCGGATGGCTCGGCGCGCACCTGTCCTATTACCTGCTGTTCGGCGTGGGCTATGGGGCTTATGCGCTGACCGCATGGGTGTTCTTGTGCGGGTGGAACTGCTTGGGAATAGCGGACGCCAAGCCGCTCGCGGTGTACAGCGTCGCCCTGTTCTCTGCGATGGTGCTCTTTTGCAGCGCGATGGGCGTGTTGTACGCGGGAGATTCCTCCACGGCTTGGCGGTTCGGCGGCTGGCTCGGCTTTATGCTGTCCTCATTGGTGTTCGTCCCCTATTTGGGCACGGTGGGATCGTACATTTGTTTGACCGTACTGCTCGTCTTGCTCGTGCTCGGGATCTCGCGCATAGTGGCGAGGCAGGCGCGGGCAGAGGAGGTGTGAAATGCACGGAAAGAGGGTTGCGCGTTGGGCGTGTGTTTGTGCGTTGTTCGCCATGCTCGGGATTGTGTTTTGCGCGGGGTCCGCGCGGGCCGATGCGCGGGGTGCTGAGGTCGTGGAGAAGTTGCAGAAAAAATTTGCGGAACTCAAAACGCTTTCCGCCCACTTTGTCAAGCAACACTACTGGCGGTTGATGGAGCAGCACCAAGAGATGAAAGGCACGTTGCTGGTTCAGCAACCCAATCGGTTTCGCATGGATTCGGATGTGCAGGTCGTGGTGAGCGATGGCGAGACCGCGTGGAACTACGCACCCGCCAATGCCCAAGTGCTGGTGAGCGATTATTCCGCGATAGAAAATGACCGCAGCTACGAGAAGTTGTTGTTCGATCTCATTTTGCTCGGGGGATACGACGAAAATTACGCGCCCGTCTATGTGGGCGAAAAAAAAGTCCAGCGCAAGACGTGCTACGTGGTGGATTTGTCCGCAACAAAAGAAGATACGTACATCCACACCATTCGCCTGTGGATCGACAAACGCCTCTATCTGGTGCGCCAAGTGGAATATCGCAACATCCACGACGATATAACGACATTTGTGTTGTCGGATTTGAAAGTGAACAAAAGGGTCAAAGCCGATCAATTTACCTTCCATGTGCCCAATGGCGTGGAGTTGATCGATTTGCGGTGAGGCATGACCCCTCCCCTCGCCTTTGGGGGTAGGTCGCAACGAGGAGAACATCATGGCCGTAGAAATTCAGGAACGCGAGTTGCAAGGCATCTTGTCCGATTATCGCGGGCGCGTGGATGAGCTCGGGAGGTATCTTTGACGTGGTGCAACGCCGCGCAAAAATCGCCGAATTTGAAAAGCGGATGGGCATGCCGAATTTTTGGGACGACCGGGAAACCGCGCAACAGGTCATCGACGCCTGCAATGCCGAGAAGCACTGGGTCGACCGCTGGGAGGAATTGGATGGGCAAGTCGGGGATTTGGACGTGCTGTTTGAACTCGCGCGCGAAGAAGGCGACGCCGAGTCCCTGGCCGAAGTCGCCGCCGAGGTGCCCGAGGTGGGGCGGGCATTGGACGCGCTCGAATTGCAATATATGCTGGGCGATGCCGAGGATCGCCACGACGCGATTTTGACCATCCACTCGGGCGCAGGGGGCACGGAAGCCACGGATTGGGCGCAGATGTTGATGCGGATGTACACGCGCTGGGCCGAGCGGCGCGGGTTTCAGATGCGCGTTTTGGACACCTTGCCCGGCGAGATCGTGGGGATTAAGAGCGCGGCGATTGAGGTGAAGGGCGAGTATGCGTTTGGCTATCTCAAAGCCGAATCCGGCGTCCACAGATTGGTGCGGATTTCGCCTTACGATTCCAACAGCCGCCGGCACACGTCGTTTGCGTCCGTATTTGTGTATCCCGATGCAGAGGGCGATATCGAGGTGGCAATCAATCCCAATGATCTGAAGGTGGATACGTACCGCGCGGGCGGCGCAGGCGGGCAACACGTCAACAAAACCGATTCCGCGGTGCGGATTACCCACCTCCCCACGGGCCTTGTGGTGCAGTGCCAGAACGAGCGTTCCCAGTACAAGAATCGCAACGCGGCCCTGAAAATTCTCAAGGCGCGGCTGTATCGACACATGCGCGAGGAAGAAGACAAAAAACGCGCCGCGCTCGAAAGCACGAAGAAACGCATCGAATGGGGCAGTCAGATCCGCAACTACGTGTTCCAACCCTATCAACTGGTCAAAGACGCGCGCACGGGTGTCGAGACCTCCGACGTCTCGGGCGTCATGGACGGGGACCTCGACCCCTTTATCCACGCCTATTTGCTGTCGTAGAGGCATCGACCACGCCCGTCAACGGGCAACGCGCTTGACGAAAAAATACATATTGGTTATAGTGTAACAACTGTCACAGCTAATACGCGAGGTACTGATCGTGAATCGGGTCGTGGGACAAACGTTGATCGAACAGCGCGTGCAGAAACTCGCCGATATTCGGGACATGGGCATCGAGCCTTACCCGTATCGCTTTGAGACCACGCACCACTCTGCGGACATCGCAGCGCGTTTTGATGCCCTCAGCGCGTCAGAAGGCCAGGTGCGGATGGCGGGGCGGTTGATCGTCACGCGCGGCCATGGAAAAGCGGCCTTTGCCGATTTGCGGGATTCCAAGGGCCGCTTTCAAATTTACGTCCGGCTCGACGTCGTGGGCGATGAGGCGTTTGCCCTGTGGCAGTTGCTCGACATCGGGGATTTCATCGGCGTCGCCGGCCCGGTCTTCAAAACGCGCACCGGGCACATCACCGTGCAAGTGCGAGAACTCGCGTTGTTGTCCAAAGCCATTCGCCCGCTGCCCGTGCCCAAAGAGGAAATCCGCGATGGCGAGCGCGTCATCCACGATCAATTCAGCGACAAAGAACTGCGCTATCGCCGCCGCTACCTCGACCTCGCGCTCAACCCGGACGTGCAAGCGGTGTTTCGCAAGCGCAGTGCCATCGTCTCTGCCATGCGCGAATTTTTGGATGCGCGCGGGTTTTTGGAAGTCGAAACCCCGGTGTTGCAACCCATCTACGGCGGCGCGTCTGCACGTCCCTTTGTCACGCATCACAATGTCTTGGACATGCCCTTGTATTTGCGGATCGCCGATGAATTGTACCTCAAGCGGTTGATCGTGGGCGGGCTTGAGCGCGTGTATGAGATCGGCAAAAATTTTCGCAACGAGGGCATCGACCGCACGCACAACCCCGAATTTTCCATGCTCGAACTGTATCAGGCGTACGCGGATTATACGGATATGATGGCGATAGCCGAGGCGTTATACGTCTTTGTCGCCGAAAAGGTGAACGGTTCGGCACAACTCAACTACCAAGGGCGAACTATCGACCTGACGCCCCCATGGCCGCGCATCGCCATGCTCGACGCCATCAAAAAGTACGGCGAGCTAGACGTGGCCCGCGCTTCGGATGCGGCGTTGGAGGCCGCGTGCAAGCGGTTGGGTTCCGATGTTGAACCGGGGGCAGAACGCGGGGTATCGATCAACGCGCTGTTTGAAGCGTGCGTAGAACCCCAGTTGATTCAGCCGACCTTCATCATCAACTATCCCCGCGCCGTATCGCCACTCGCCAAGGGCCATCGCAGCGCGAAAGACCTCACCGAGCGATTTGAACTCTTTATCAACGGATGGGAAATGGCGAATGCGTTTTCCGAACTGAACGACCCAGTTGAGCAACGGAAGCGATTCGCCCAGCAACAAACCCTGCGCGCCCGGGGCGATGATGAGGCCCAAGTCCTCGACGAAGATTATTTGCGCGCATTGGAACACGGGATGCCCCCGACCGGCGGCTTGGGCATTGGCGTCGGGCGCCTGGTGATGCTGTTGGCAGACGCGCCATCCATTCGAGACGTCATCCTATTCCCCCACCTGCGCCCGGAAGAAAGCCGTGACCTCGACAGATGAGTTGCTCCGCGCAACAGATGTTTGCAAGCACTACATGTTGGGAGATGCCCGCATCGAGGTGCTCAAAGGGGTTGACTTGGGCGTTGTTCGCGGCGAAATTGTAGCCGTAGTCGGCGCGTCCGGGGTCGGCAAGAGCACGTTGTTGCACATCTTGGGCGGGTTGGACCATCCCTCGTCCGGCACAGTCGTCATCGACGGGGTCGATCTATTCGCCCTGTCAGATGCGGCCCGCGCCAGATTTCGCAACCGGCAGATCGGATTCGTCTTTCAGTTTCACCACTTATTGCGCGATTTTACGGCCCTTGAAAATGTGATGATGCCCTTGATGATCGCCGGCCTCTCCCCAACCAAAGCGCGTCCCCAAGCGCGACAACTGCTCTGTGCGGTCGGGTTGGACGAGCGGCTCTCGCATTTGCCCTCCGAACTCTCTGGCGGAGAAGCGCAGCGCGTCGCTGTGGCGCGGGCCTTGGTAACGCAACCGGCCGTCGTTTTGGCCGACGAACCCTCTGGCAATTTGGATGTGGCGCGCAGCGAGGAATTGCACGCCTTGCTTTGGGACTTGGCCAGGTCCCAAAACCAGACCTTTGTCATCGTCACACACGACCACCACTTGGCGGCCCGCGCGGATCGGGTGGTCGAAATGGAAGATGGCCGCCTCGCAGGAAAGGGTTGAGTTTTTTGTTACAACCCGTTATTATTTGGAACCGGGGTTTTGAGTCGTTAGCGAGAGGAGTATTGGATGAACAGCATGTTTTCGGAACAGGTCAAGCGGGTGATGCAACTCGCACGCGAAGAAGCCGCGCGCCTGGGGCACAACTACATCGGCACAGAGCACTTGTTGCTCGGCATCATCCGCGAGGGCAAAAACGCGGCCGTGCAAGTGTTGATCAATTTGAGCTTAAATCTCGACAGTCTCAAACAAGAGACCGAAGATTGCGTGGCTTCTTCTGGCGGTGCGATGACGATGGGGGAAGTGCCTTTTACGCCCCGCGCAAAGCAGATTCTCGAAATTGCGGCCAATGAAGCCAAAGAAATGAAGAGCCGAGACGTGGGCACCAGCCATCTCTTGTTGGCACTGTTGCGGGACAAAGATGGCGTTGCCGCGCGAATTTTGGACACGTATGGCGTGGATCACAAAACCGCCAAAGAGGAGGTGATTGCCGTTTTGCAGGGACAGGGAAGAACATCGGGCAGGCGCGAGCGGAGAAAGAGCAAAACGCCTTTCCTCGATCATTTCGGGCGCGATTTGACCGATTTGGCGCGGAAGGGCAAATTGGACCCGACCATTGGGCGAGAACGCGAAATCGAACGGGTGTCACAAGTGCTCGCCAGGCGCAAAAAGAACAACCCCGTGCTCGTGGGCGAGCCGGGCGTGGGAAAGACGCAGATCATCGAGGGCTTGGCGCAGCGCATCGTGGAGCGGCGCGTGCCGCAAATTTTGCTGGACAAGCGCGTGGTCACGCTCGACATGGGCGGCATTGTCGCCGGCACGAAGTACCGCGGGCAATTTGAAGAGCGGCTCAAAGCCGTGATGAACGAACTCCAGCAAAGCCAGAACGTGGTCATTTTCATCGACGAGTTGCACACCATCGTGGGCGCGGGCAGCGCAGAGGGCACGCTCGACGCGTCCAACATGTTCAAGCCCTCGCTCTCCCGCGGGGAATTGCAGTGCATCGGCGCGACCACGTTGGACGAATACCGCAAGTACATCGAAAAGGATGGCGCGCTCGAGCGACGCTTCCAAACGATTTTGGTCGACGCCCCGTCTGTGGATGAGACGGTCGATATTCTCATGGGCCTCAAAGACAGCTACGAATCGCATCACAACGTGACGTTTTCAGCCGAGGCCGTGGATGCCGCGGCGAACATGGCGGATCGGTACATCAGCGACCGGCACTTGCCGGACAAAGCCATCGACGTGATCGACGAAACCGGCGCCCGGGTGCGCCTGTCCCGGCTCAATCCCCCAGACGAGATCAAAGACCTCGAAATCGCTATCGGCGAGATCACGCGCAAAAAGGATCGGGCAGCCGAAAATCAGCAATTTGAAGAAGCGGCGCAGTTGCGCGATGAAGAGCGCGCGCTCAAAAACAAACTCGATTCCAAACGCCAAGCCTGGGAAGAGCAGGTGACAGAGGACGTGGTCGAAGTGTCCGAAGAAGACATCGCCGAAGTGATCTCGAGCATGACCGGCATTCCCTTGTTCCGCTTGGCACAAGCCGAATCCGAGCGGCTGATCAACATGGCGTCCGAGTTGCACAAGCGGGTGATCGGGCAAAAAGAAGCGGTCGAGATCGTGTGTCGCTCCATTCGGCGCACGCGCGCGGGCCTCAAAGACCCCAATCGGCCCATCGGCACGTTTTTGTTTTTGGGCCCAACCGGCATTGGCAAAACGTATTTGGCGCAAGCCCTGGCGCGCTACTTGTTCGACGATGAAGACGCGCTCGTGACCGTGGATATGTCGGAATACATGGAAAAGTTCGCGGTCTCGCGGCTCGTGGGCGCGCCTCCGGGGTACGTGGGCTATGACGAAGGCGGGCAGTTGACCGAGAAGGTGCGGCGGCGTCCGTATTCCGTGGTGTTGCTCGACGAGATTGAAAAAGCCCATCCGGACGTGTTCAACATCCTGTTGCAGGTCTTGGACGAGGGCCGGCTGACAGACAGTTTTGGGCGCAAGGTGAATTTCAAGAATACGATTTTGATCATGACGTCCAACTTGGGCACGCGGGAGTTGCAAAAAGCGGGCGGTCTGGGATTTGGTCAGTCGAGCAAAAAAACGATTCGAGAGAAAATGGAAGAGCGCATCAACGAAGAGGTCAAGAAGACCTTCAACCCCGAGTTCATCAACCGGTTGGACGAGACCGTGATCTTCAACGCGCTGGACAAAAAAGAGATCATCCGGATCGTGGACATCGAACTCGAAAAAATCCTCGCGCGCGTCGCAGAACGCGACATCACCGTGCGCCTCACCCCGGGCGCCAAGAGTTTGATCGCCGAGCGGGGATACAACCCCACGTATGGCGCGCGGCACTTGCGCCGCACCATTCAAAAACTGGTCGAAGACCCGCTGGCCGAAGAGATCATTCTGGGCAATTTCACCGATGGTAGCAAGGTGCGGGTCAGCAAAAAGGGCAGTGAACTCGCGTTTGAGGGCGACCCCCTCGCCAAAGAGAACACCGCGAAAAAGGCAACCGTGCGAATCGGCAAAAAGGGCAATGCGCCTGGCTTGGCCGAAGTCGATGCAGGAGAGGTTGTCGGCGAAGGAGTGATGGGCGGCGCCCCCGTCATTCCCAAGAAAGTCGTGAACAGGAACAAGGCTTGATCGCAACGGCGCGGTCAATCCCAAACGGCCCGGGCAGATGTCCGGGTCGTTTAATGTACACTCGGAACATTTTATTTTTTTGAGCGTTTGAGGCTCGACCCTCCCCGAGACAGGGAGGCGAGATGTTCCCCACCCCTACACGCGGCTCGCCTTTGAACGGGCTATCGCCAGTAGTACCTTTTGTGCCTTTTGTGCCTTTTGTGGCTATCAAAATAATGAAGTGCCTTTGAACTGGCTGTCGCCAGTTGTACCCCGCTCGTGCCTTTTGTGCCTTTTGTGCCTTTTGTGGCTATCAAAATAATGAAACAACTCCTCAAGAAAGGTACCCAAAACGTGAAACGATTTTTTGCACACGGTTTTTTGCTCCTGATCGCACTCTGGATTCAAACCGCGACCGCGCAAGATGGGCCAGTGATTCGGGAGATCCGCATTCGAGGCAACGACTGGGTCGAGACGTCGTTGATCGCGTCTCAAAGCGGGTTGTTCGAGGGGCAAAATTTGGCGGGTGGCGAAGCGGCGCGCGCGATTCGCAACCTCTACAAACTCGGCCTGTTTTCCGACATCAAAATTTTTATGGAACGGGTACCCGGCGGCGTGGCCGTTATCATCGACCTCAAAGCCGTGCCGCGCTTGGGCAGCGTGGTGTTTAAGGGCAACAGCGCGATGAAAGACAAGACCTTGAAGCGCGAGTTGGGGTTGATCGAAAATCAGTTGATCCAATCGTGGGAAAAGAAACGGGCCGTCAACAAGTTGATCGCGCTCTACCGCAAAAAGGGCTACTTGCTCGCCGCTGTGGATGTCGCAGAAACAAAAGTGGATGGAGATGGGCGGTTGCCATTGGTCTTTGAAATCGACGAGGGCGCGAAGGTCAATCTTAAAAAAATCCGTTTCCACGGCAACGCGGCGTTGACCGGGAAGCAACTCCGCAAGCAGATGAAAGAGACCAAACAAGACGGCTGGTGGTTCGGCGGCGGGAAATTCAGCGAGGAAACCTATCCGGAAGACAAAGAAAAGGTGCTGGCCTTTTACCGGCAAAACGGGTACCGGGACGCGGCGATAGCGTCCGACAGCTTGTCCTACGGCCCGAACAAACGGGATATGTTTCTCGACATTACCATTGAAGAAGGGCCGATTTACCGGTTCGGCGCGGTGACGTGGGCCGGCAATGAGAAAATCAATGACGCGGGCTTCGTCCACTTTATCGTGGTGGATTCGGCCGCGGTGTACAACGAAGAGCGCGTGCAAAAATCCCGCGAGCAGTTGCACAACGCGTACATGGACATCGGGCATATTGGCGCGCAGATCTTCCCTCAGCAAAAGCCCGCGGGCGACCGGGTCATTGACGTGCATTTTGACGTGGTCGAAAACGACCCGTGGAAAATTCGCAAAATTTTGATCGAGGGCAATACCAAAACCAAAGACCGCGTGATCAGGCGCGAGTTGCGCGTGCGCCCGGGCGATACGTTCAGCCGCGCATTGTTGGAGCGCAGCGTGCGCGAGGTCATGGTGCTCAACTTTTTCGCCAATGTCTTGCCCGAGCCAAAAGCCGTGGAAGAGACCTCCGAGATCGACCTCGTGTTCACTATCGAAGAAAAATCCACGGGCACCGCCTCCATTGGCGCGGGGTATAGCGAGCGCGACAGGTTGATCGGCACCATCGGGTTGCAAATCCCCAATTTTAGGGGCAATGGGCAACAACTCGACTTTCAGTGGGAATTTGGCTCGCGGCGCGAAACCTTCAGCATAGGGTTCACCGAACCGTGGCTCCTCAACACGCCCACGCTCGTTTCCGCATCCCTGTCCAGAAGAACCCTGCGCCTGACGAATTACGGCGCGGCGAATTTTGATCAGCGCGATGAGGGCGGGGCCTTTCGCTTGGGGCGCAGGTTGCGCTGGCCCGATTATTCGCGCATTTCCGGAGGGTATAGCTTGAGGCGGGTCTCGTTTCTCAATTTTGCCGACAGCACGGATGCGGCCAATCCCTACTACGCCGACAACATCACCAGCAGCATCAGCGCGAACCTGACCCGCGACAGCCGGGATTTGCCAATTTTTCCCACGTCCGGCAGCGTGATTTCCTATTCGCCCGCCTTGGCCGGCGGCTTTTTGGGGGGCAGCCGCGATTTTCACAAGCACGATTTTGTCACGAGTTTTTACTTCCCGCTGTTCTGGCGCCTAGCCCTTAACGTGAAGTCGCAACTGGGATTTGCCGCCAGCTATGGCCCCGAGCCCGTTCCCTTTCAAGAGTTGTACACGCCGGGCGGCGTCGATATTTTCGACGGCACGTTGTTGCGCGGCTATCCAGACCGGTCGATCGGCCCCGTCGATAACCGGGGCACGCCCTTGGGCGGCGTGGCGCAGTTGTTGTTCAATGCCGAGGTCAGCATTCCCATCGTGCCGCAGCAATTTTACGGATTGATTTTTGCCGACGCGGGCAATGCCTGGGGCAATCTGGATCGGATCAGCCTGACGGACTTGCGCCGGTCCGTGGGGTTTGGCATTCGGATTGTCGCGCCCGTGGTGGGCATTATGGGCTTTGATTTTGCTTGGGGTATTGACCGGCGGCACGTCGACGGTCAAAAGGTACAGATGATGACGCATTTCCAATTTGGTCCGCAGTTTCATTAGTCGTCAGTTCCGCCGCGGTAAAGGTGGGCTGATTTTTTTGGAGGGAGTTTGATGACACGTTGTCGCATGTTTTTGGTCGCGCTGTCTCTGGCACTGGTCGGCATGGTCAGTTCTGCCGGTGCCGAGATCAAGCTGGGGTACATCGATTCGCAGAAAATTTTGGATCAGTACAAACCCTATCAAGATGCGTTGAAGGAGTTCGGCCGTTACGAAGACGAACTCGGGCGCGAGATCAGCACCATGCAAAACGATCTGGAGAAGATGCAGGAAACGTACGAACGCCAAGCCCTGTTGCTGAGTGACAAACGCAAACAAGAAGAACAAAAGGCCATCGTGAAAAAACAACAGGAATTGCAGCGGTTTATGCAGGAAGCCGCAGATCCCCAACGCGGTCGCCTCGCGCGCAAGACCGCGGAATTGTCCGAGCCGATCATTCAAACCGTGAATGAGATCATCAAGCAGGTGGCCGAAGACGAGGGCTTTGATTTTGTGCTCAACACAACGGCTTTGGCCTACGCAAAAGAAACACACGACTTGACCGACAAGGTCATCGAAGCCCTGGCCAAAGACCTTGAAGCCAAGGCAAGGGAGAGTGGTCAGTAGTCAGTAGTCAGTTCCCACCCCGCTCAACCCCCTTCGGTGAGACGTAAGACGGGAGAGGTGAGGCAACCCCGCCACTGCCCGTGCGTGCCCATCACCGCCCCACCGTGTCTGAATCGCGGATTAAACGGATTACGCAGATTGCGCGGATTACGCAGATTGCGCGGATTACGCAGATTGCGCGGATTACCCCACACATCCCCACCGCCGCTTCATCGTTCCACTCCGCTGTGTCCTTCACATCCCCACCGCCATAGCCCTATCCCCCCGGCCCCCTTTCCTACGAGGAAAGGGGGAGCGCATGGCTTTCTTAAAGGTTTACATCCAGGGCTGTTTTGATGGCTTTGGGCGAATGGATCACGCCATGAAAATCCAAAAACCCTTACACACAATCCCTCGCACAACCTCTCGCCATTCCCCCTTCCTCGCAGGACCTATCCCCCCGGCCCCCTTTCCTACGAGGAAAGGGGGAGCGCATGGCTTTTTGATGGTTTGCATCCAGGGCTGTTCTGATGGCTTTGGGCGAATGGATCACGCCATAGAAACCCAAACCCCCCTCGCTCAAATCCCTCGCAAAACCGCTCGCCATTCCCCCTTCCTCGCAGGAAGGGGGTTAGGGGGTAGGTCCCCCTCGCATCCCCCGCCGCCATCCGTCGTAGGGACAGGCCCCCGTGCCTGTCCTCATATCCGGCGGTACCGATCCCATCGTCACTTTACCGTTTGACAAACAATCGTGATGTTTTATTTTTTTTATTGCGATTTTGAGTGCGGAGGAAAAGCCGCGCCTAATTTGTGCGACAGCTTTTGCAAAGGAGGATTCAGATGATCACCGCCATTTTCAGCCGCTGTTTGAACCTCATTTGGCACTATGTTCCCTCCGCGAAAACTGGCGTTCATGGTGCCCATTCCCGTCTTGGAATGCGGTTCTATTTTATTGCAAAACAGTCTGTTAGGCTGATCAATATAGTGTACCCCTCCCCAAAAGGATGAACAAAATGACGCCCTGCTACGCTCGCTTGTTGGCCCTGGTCGCGCTGATCATGCTGATGGCATCGGGGCCGGCTTTTGCCCAAACCGACTACGACAGGGACAACGACAACCTGATTGACATCACCACCTTGCCGCAACTGAATGCCATTCGCTGGGACCTCAACGGCGATGGTGCCATAGACGCAAGTGCCACGTCCAGCGATACGACCGCCTACAACGCCGCCTTTTCCAACGCCGCCTCGGGCATGGGGTGCCAGTCCACCTGCACCGGCTACGAGTTGCTCAACAACTTGGACTTCGACACCGACGGAAATGGCTCGACTTATAGCGGAACGGGCACCTCCGCGATGGGCGACTCCGGCGACGACTACTACAACGACGGATCGGGATGGGCGCCGATTGGGCGGTTCGACGCCACATTCAAGGGCAACGGCTACATCATCTCCAACCTGTTCATAAAGCGGACGACAACGAGCCCCGTGGGGCTGTTCGGCACGCTCGACGGCAACGACCGCGTCGAAAGCGTGGGCGTCAAAAACGCATACGTTTACGGGCGTAACTTCACGGGCATCCTCGTCGGCACCAACCACGGGACGGTCGCCGCCTCTTGGAGCACTGGCTCGGTTCTAGGAGACGTCGCCGTCGGCGGACTGGTTGGCCAAAACTTAAACGACGCCTCCTCTCACCAGAGCACAATAATAGCCAGCTACTCCCGCGCGGCGGTGCATGCGATTCCCAGCTTTGGAACCGACGCTTACGTGGGCGGTTTGGTTGGGTCGGTCCAAGGCAACCATGGCCGCCACGCCCGCGTCATCGCCTGTTACTCAACGGGCGCGGTCACGTCAACGGTCGTCGGCCGCATCGGCGGCTTGACCGCTCTATTCGGCACCACCTCCATCACCGCCTCTTACTGGGACACGCAAACAAGCGGCAGGACGAGCGGCGGCGGCGGCACGGGCCAGATGACCACCACTCTAAAGGCCAAGACGGACTACACCGGCATCTACGCCAACTGGAACGTGGACGTGGACGGCGTGACCGGCAACGACGACCCGTGGGACTTCGGCACCAGCAGCCAGTACCCGGTACTGAAGTACGGTGGTCATTCCCTGGCCGCCCAGGGCCGGACAGTCACTGACTACGACACGGACAATGACCGCCTGATTGACATCACCACCTTGGCGCAACTCAACGTCATTCGCTGGGACCTCAACGGCGATGGTGCCATAGACGCAAGTGCCACGACCAGCGATACGACCGCCTACAACACCGCCTTTTCCAACCGTGACATCGGTAGCGCCCGGATGGGTTGCCCGTCCGGTACCTGCACAGGCTACGAGTTGCTCAACAACCTCAACTTTGACCAGAACAACGACGGCGAGATCACCGCAGCAGACACCACCTACTGGAATAGCGGCCAAGGCTGGATGCCCATCGGCAGCAACGCCGCCCCATACACCGCCACGTTTGAGGGCAACGGCAAGACGATCTCCCACCTGTACATCAACCGCAACATCAACTATTCGGGATTTTTCGCAAGCACGGACACCACTGCCCACATCCGCTCTTTGGGGTTGGTCAACGCGGTGATCAATACGGGTCAGGACACGGTGGGCGCGCTGGTGGGTCTGAACAAGGGTCGGATCGCGGCGAGTTACGTCACGGGGTCGGTCACGGCGAACACCAATGTCGGCGGGTTGGTGGGTGCCGCTCAGAGGGGGTCGTACATCGTGGCGAGTTACGCCACGGCGCCTGTGGTGTGCCGTTCGGGGGGGCAGTCCTCCACTGGCAGCGGGTTGGTGGGTGGCAATGGTGCCGGTGCGACGATAGCGTCGAGCTACTCAACAGGCTCAGTGACGGGGGCCTGCCCGAACAAGCATGGGCTAACTGAAAACTCAGGTTCAGTGACCGATAGCTACTGGGACACACAAGAAAGCGGCATTGCCGACGATGGCGATACGGTTGCGCCGGAGGGCAAACTGACTGCCGACTTACAATCGGTCACGTCTGCGACAGGCATCTATGCCAACTGGGATGATCTGACCATAGATGCTTCGGGGGCCAACGATGATGATCCCTGGACCTTTGGTACGACAAAGCAGTATCCGGTGTTGAAGTTTGCCGACATGGACACCACGGCGCAGTTCGATGCCCAACCCGTGCATTACGACACGGATAGCGATGGCTTCATCGAGGTCTCGTCCTTGGCACAACTCAACGCCGTGCGCTGGGATTTGGATGGCGATGGTGCCATAGACGCAAGAGCCTCGACCAACGATACGACCGCCTACAACGCCGCCTTTCCCGACGCCTCAGTCTCAAGGGGTTGCCCTTCCACCGGTTGCACCGGCTACGAACTCGCCGCCAGCCTTGACTTCGACAGCGACAGCGACGGCGATGTGGACGCCAACGACCACAGCGGCGCGTACTGGAACAGCGGCACGGGTTGGACGCCCATCGGCACACACGCCACTAGATACGCAGGCAATTTCAAGGGCAACGGCCACATTATCGACAACCTCTTCATCAGCCGCAGCGGCGATACTCACCAAGGGCTGTTCGGCGTTATTGCATCCGGCGCCCGCACAGAAACCCTAGGCGCAACCAACGCCAATGTTACGGGAGGCAACTTTAGCGGCATTCTGTTCGGAGCCAATCACGGCGCAATCGTCGCCTGCTACACCACCGGCAATGTGACAGGCCCTTCATACGTTGGTGGATTGACCGGCTGGACCGGCGGCTCTATTTCCACAAGCTACTCCACCGCATACGTCAGCGGAGCCGACCGCGTCGGCGGTCTAGTAGGAACGCAATCGAGCACCGGATCCATAACAAACTCATACTCCACCGGCAGGGTTAACCGATCCAGCGGATCGGCGACAACCATCGGTGGGTTATTGGGATCGACGATTGCCGGCGCGGGCGTAACCGCAAGCTACTATGACACCTCAACCAGCGGCTGTGTAACCGGCGGCAGCGCCGGCTGTACAACTAGCGCCGGCGGCACGGGCTACGCCACCGCCGACCTCCAGCGCCCCAACGACTACATCGGCATCTACTCCAGTTGGAACGCCAACATAGACGGACAACCCGGCAACGACGATCCGTGGACCTTTGGCGCGATGAATCAGTATCCGGCCTTGAAGTATGCCGGCATGGACACCACCGTGCAATTTAACCTCCAACCCGTGGTCGTGACGTTGTCACTGACGCCCTCGTCGATCTCGGAAAACGGCGGGATGAGCACCGTGACCGCGACGCTGGCACGGTCGTTAAGCGCGGCGACGACGATCACGGTGCGCCCGATGGCGGGTGCTTACACGGTGCCGGCGGATTCGACGATCACCATCGCGGCAGGGCAAACCGCGAACGCGTCGGACACGGTGGTCATCACAGCGGTGGACAATACCCAAGACGAGCCTAATCGCGACGTGACCATGCCCGTTGTGATGCACAACAGCCAAGTCTCGGGCAGGGTGACCGGGGCAACTTTGACGATCACCGACGACGACCTTGCGCCGATGGTGACGCTGACGCCGAATCCCGCGTCGATTTCGGAGAACGGCGCGGCGGCGACGGTCACGGCGTCGCTCTCGCGTCCATCAAGCGCGGCGACGACGATCACGGTGCGTCCTGTGGCGGGTGCTTACACGGTGGGTTCGGATACGACGATCACCATCGCGGCCGGGGACACGACGAACGCGTCGGACACGGTGGTCATCACATCGGTGAACAACACCCGAGACGAGCCTAATCGCGTCGTGACCTTGTCCGCTATGTCGCGCAACGCCCAAGGCACGGGTAGTGTGACCGGCACTGTGACGCTGACGGACGACGACGACCCGCTGGACGTGACGATGGTTGTATCGCCTGCGTCGATTTCAGAGAACGGCGGTATCTCGACCGTGACCGCGACCCTGTCTCACACGTCAAGCGATCCGACGACGATTACGGTGACAGTGGCGCCTGTGTCACCTGCGGTTGCGGGCGACTACACGATAAGCACGCCGGCCACGCTGACCGTCGCGGCGGGACAAACGATGAGCGCGGGCACCGTGACGATCACAGGGGTGAATAACGCCGATGCTACGGGGAACAAGACGGTGACCGTGTCGAGTACGCCAACCAACAGCGTAGGCACGGGATCGGTCACTGATGTGACGCTGACGCTTGTCGATGACGACGTGCCGAACGTGACGTTGGTTTTGACTCCTGCGTCGATTACGGAGAATGCCCAGGTTTCCACGATCACGGCGACGCTGGATCGCATCGCAACCACGGCGACGACGGTCACGGTTTCAGCGATGGCTGTGTCGCCTGCGGTTGCGGGCGATTTTACGCTATCGACCGCGACCACGCTGACCTTCGCGGCGAATGTGACGACGAGCACGGGCGCCGTGACGATCACCTCGGTGAACGATACGACCGATGCGCCTGACAAGGAAGTGACCGTGTCTGCAACGGTGACGGGTGGCAATATGGCGGTGCTATCATCTTCCGAGACCCTGACGATCACCGATGATGACGCGCCGCCGAGGCTCTCGATTAGTTCGCCGAGTGCGGTTGAGGGCACTGCCCTGACGTTCACCGTTAGATTGAATGCGGTGAGCGGCAAAGAGGTGACGGTGGCGTATGCAGACGCGGGCACGGGCACCGCGACTTCGGGGACGGACTACACCGCGCTTACCGCGGGGACCCTGACCTTCGCGGCGGGCACGACCAGCCAGACCATCGCTGTTTCTGTGACCGGCGACTCGGATGATGAGCCGAACGAGACCGTGATCGTGACTTTGAGCAACGCGGTCAATGCCACCTTTGATGGCGGGGCTACGAGCCTCACCGGCACCGGTACGATTATCGATGACGATGGCATGCCTGCGCTGAGTATCGGTTCGCCCAGCGTGATTGAAGGCGCGACCGGCGCGACCCTGACCTTTCGGGTGTACCTAAGCCCGGCGCACACGGCACAGGTGACGGTGGCGTATGCAGACGCGGGCACGGGCACCGCGACTTCGGGGACCGATTACACCGCGCTCACCGCAGGGACCCTGACCTTCGCGGTAGGCGATACCATCCAGACCATCCCTGTTTCTGTGACCGACGACTCGGATGATGAGCAGAACGAGACCGTGATCGTGACGCTGAGCAGTGCGACCAATGCGACCATAAGCACGGCGCAAGGCACCGGGACGATTATCGATGACGAAACCCCGAGTGCCAACTTGGATGTGGATGGCGATGGCCGGGTGAGATTGTTCTCGGATATAATCCTGGTCATTCGATATGTCCTCTTCTTCCGGAACGAGGCCCTCCTCAGAGGGAACGTCATCGAGCCAACTGCCACGCGCACGACCGCTCAAGAAATTGAACCCTACCTCGACACGTTGGTCAATCAGAACATTCTCGATGTGGATGGCGATGGCGATGTGAGGCTGTTCTCGGATATAATCCTGATCATTCGATATGTCCTCTTCTTCCGGAACGAGGCCCTCGTCAGAGGGAACGTCATCGAGCCAACTGCTACGCGCACGACCGCTCAAGAAATTGAACCCTACATCCGAAGCCTCTATCCCGCCTCCCACTTCCAATGAAAGCCTGTTCCCTGACCGCCACAGATGAAGATGGCGATGAAGTGCATCTCATGTTCATCCTCTCTGTGACAGCCGATCCGATGCCGACCTTCGCGCAGTCCGGCATACCGATCAAGGCCATGGACGAGACGACCTACACGCTGACCGCAACGGACGACAATGGCGATGGCAATGCGAATTTCGCCGACTTCTTGACCTTTGCCAGCAAGTTCGGCTCGCGACTCGGTCAGGAGCGATATGACGCCCAGTGCGATCTCAATGGCGATGGCGAGATTGGATTCTCCGATTTCCTCATCTTCGCCGCCGACTTTGGCTCGACAGGCTGACAACTGCGAAAGACGCGAAAAAACAAAAGCCCGGAGGCGCAATGACCCCGGGCTTTACTTTTTCGGACCTACCCCCTGGCCCCGTTACTCGCTACGCTTCGTTGTAGGCTACGCCTGTGCCTACGAGGAAGGGGGAACTGTGAGCGGTCTTCCGAGGGGAATGGCGAGCGGTTTTTGGATTTCATGGCGTGATCCATTCGCCCAAAGCCATCAAAACAGGCCTGGATGCAACCCTTCAAGAAAGCCATGCGCTCCCCCTTTCCTTGTAGGAAAGGGGGCCGGGGGGATAGGTCTGTGGCGGTAAGGCGGTGTGGGGCAATCCGCGTAATCCGCGTAATCCGCGACAATCCGCGATTCAGACACGGCGGGGGGGAGTGGACGGGCACGCACGGGGCCGATGAGCAGGGTTGCGGACTGACCGCTGAGAGCTTATTATATCCCAGGACAGGCACGGGAGCCTGTCCCTACGGATGATGGGGCGGCGGATGCGAAAGACACTGCGGAGTGGGAACGATGAAGCGGTGGTGGGGATGTGTGGGGTAATCCGCGTAATCTGCGTAATCCGTTTAATCCGCGATTCAGACACGGCAGGGTGGCGCGGTGAGGCATACATTCAAACAGTTTCTCAGAAAGGATTGTCCTGCAAATGGCGAGTATTAATACGCATTACGACAAATTGGCTGCGGGATATTTGTTTCCCGAGATCGCACGGCGCACGCAGGCGTTTCTCGATGCCCATTCAGGCGTAGCGGTCATGCGCTTGGGCATTGGCAATACGACCGAACCCCTGCCCAAAAGCGCGATTGCCGGCTTGCACGATGCCGTGGATCAAATGGCACATGTCGAGACGTATCGCGGCTATGCCGATGGCGGGGAAGGCGAACCCGAGATGCGGGAGGCCCTGGCCAAACGCTATGCAAAATACGGCGTGGAACTCGATGCGTCCGAGGTGTTTGTGAGCGACGGGGCCAAATCGGATTCCGCGAATATCCAGTCAATTTTTGGCATCGACAATGTGATCGCGGTGCAAGATCCGGCCTATCCCGTGTATGTGGAAAGCAATGTGATTGCCGGGCGCACGGGCGAGGCTGTCGACGATCAGTATGAGGGGTTGGTCTATATGCCGTGTACAGAGGCCAATGGCTTTGTGCCCGATGTGCCCGATCAAAAAGTGGATTTGATCTATATTTGTAGCCCGAACAACCCGACGGGCGCGGTGGCAAATAAGGCGCAACTTCGGGCCTTTGTGAATTACGCCCGCGAACACAAGGCCGTGATTATTTACGACGCGGCTTATGCCGGCTACATTTCCGACGCGGACTTGCCCAAAAGCATTTACGAAATTGAGGGCGCGAAGGCGTGTGCGATTGAGATCAACAGTTTTTCCAAAGACACCGGCTTTACGGGCGTGCGCTTGGGGTGGACGGTGGTGCCCATGGAGTTGATCGTGGAAGGCGCGGCACCGGGCAAGGTGAACGCGCTGTGGGGCAGGCGGCAAAACACGTTTTTTAACGGCGCGTCGAATATCGTGCAACTCGGGGCTTTGTCGGTCTTTACGGAAGAAGGCGAGCGGGAATGCCGCGAGATGATCGCCTATTACATGGAAAACGCCCGCATCATTCGCACGGGTCTCGAAAGTCTATGCCTGACGGTTTTTGGCGGTGTTCACGCGCCCTATTTGTGGGTCAAAACCCCGGGCGGCATGTCGTCTTGGGGCTTTTTTGACAAGTTGTTGTCCGAAGCCCATGTCGTGGGCACGCCAGGATCCGGCTTTGGCCGCGCTGGCGAAGGCTACTTTCGCCTGAGCGCGTTTGGACACCGGGAAAATATCGACCAAGCCGTGGCGAGTATTCAGACAAATTTGCAACTTTAAGAAGTTGGGGCACGGTCAACGGTGGCGCATCCTGCAACACCGGCCCGCAAGTCTCTATGCCAAAGACGATCAGCGGTGTGATTCACACTGACCGAGCACGCCGGCTTGAAGTACAAAAAAAGAAAGGAACCCCATGCCTATCCCGCTCATCGACCCGTCACAAGCCACGACCAACGAAAGACTGACGAGGCTTGAAGCCATTGCAGAAGAACACACAAAGGCCCTTACGGAGATCAAAGCCCACATTGTCAGGCTGGAAGACCACATGCATAAGTCTTTCCGTTGGCTTATTGGCCTTATGTTTCTCGCATGGGTTTCAACGATTGTCACGATTCTATTGATTGAACTCCACCCAAAACCCTCGTTTAGCTAGGAAATTCGCATGGCACAGAACGAGCCGAATATCATTTTCATCTTGGCCGATGACATGGGCTATGGCGATCTGGCGTGTCAGAATCCAGCGTCCAAAATTCCAACGCCCAATCTGGATCGGCTGGCGGCGCAAGGCGTGTGTTTTACGGATGCCCACGCGCCATCCAGCGTTTGCTCCCCGTCTCGCTATGCCATTCTCACTGGCCGATACGCTTGGCGAACCCGCTTAAAAGGCGGGGTGTTGTGGCCATGGGACCCGCCCTTGATCGAACCGGGGCGCACAACAGTGGCGGCTTTGTTGCGCGCCCAGGGGTATCGCACGGCTTGTATTGGAAAATGGCACTTGGGTTGGCACTGGCAGACAAAGGACGGGCGTCTGCCCAACGAGGGCGCTGAGTACGGGGTGCTAGACAGGGATCAGCGGTATGCGCTGGGCGAGCATATCGACTACGAAAAGCCAGTCACGGGCGGGCCTATTGACTGCGGGTTTGATTATTATTTTGGGGACGACGTGCCCAATTTTCCGCCCTATACGTGGTTTGAAAATGATCGGCTGTTGGAAGTGCCCACCGAAGAAAAGCCCGAGCGCATGTTCGGGCTTCCCGGCGCGATGGCGTCTAAGTGGTCGCTCGAAGCGGTGATGCCGACGTTGACCCAGCGCGCGGTTCACTATATCGAAGCGGCGGACGAGCAACCGTTTTTCCTGTACTTTCCGCTGACCGCGCCGCACACGCCAATCGTCCCAACAGACGAGTTTAAGGGCATGAGCCGCGCAGGTGAGTACGGGGATTTCGTGTGCGAAGTCGATTGGACCGTGGGCGAAGTGATGGCCGCGCTCGACCGCAAGGGGATCGCCGAAAATACGTTGCTTATTTTTACCAGCGATAATGGCCCGGAAAATTTTGCGTACAGACGCATCCGCGAATGCGATCACTACAGCATGGATGGCCTGCGCGGGTTAAAGCGCGATGCGTGGGAGGGCGGGCATCGGGTGCCGTTCATCGCCAGATGGCCCGAGCGAGTTGCGCCCGGCAGGGTCTGCGACGAGGTGATTTGTCTGTCCGATTTTACAGCGACAGCAGGGGCTATCGCAGGCGCGCCTTTGCCCGCAGATGTGGCCGAAGACAGTTACGACCTCCTGCCCGCGCTGTTGAACGAACCCGCTGCGCCCATCCGAGAGGCGACTGTCCACCACAGCATGCGGGGCAAGTTCGCCATTCGGAAAGGCCGCTGGGTGTTGATCGACGCGCCGAGTGGCGATGACAATGCCGAGCCCCAGTGGTTGAAGGAAGAACGCGGGTACGAACCCCACGATCAGCCGGGCGAGCTCTACGATCTCCAACGCGACAGGATCGAACGGTTCAATTGTTATGCGGAATACCCCGAGGTGGTCGCGGAACTCAAAGCATTGCTCGAAAAGTATCAGCGAGAGGGTCGAAGCGTTTTTCGCTAATCAAGCGACAAATTTTTGATTCGGTCAGGCATTGAACTCGGTTGTTTCCATTTGAGTCTCATGGAGATAGAAAAATGAAAAGACGTGAATCGCGCCGAGATGCAGGCGGTTTTGATCGATTCGGCGGCTGGACGGGCAAAAGGTTCGAGGCGACGGGCTTCTTTCGCGTCGAGAAGGACGAAAGATGGTGGCTCGTAACGCCCGAGGGAAATGCGTTTTTGAGTTTTGGGATCAACCATCTGCACCCCAATCTGTGGAAGCAGGACTACAATCGCGAGGCATGGAAGAAACGCTTGGGCTTGGATGATCTGAACAGCCACAACTTCGCGCCTGCCCTCCAGAAATGGTTTCTCCAGACGTGTCGGCAGTACGGCTTCAATACGGTCGGCGTTCACACCGAGTTGTCTATCGTCAATACCCCACGGCCATCTATGCCCTATATGTTGCCGATTCCTTTTGTCGATATCCCACATTGGAAAGGAGAGATATCCGACGGCAATGTTCACGATGATCACCGACACCATGCCGCGGCCCTACGGCCCGGTGGCCGATAGCCTCGAACAGCGGGCAGAATGGACCGATGAATTTTTTCGGCGGGCCTTTGCGCGTCCGGAATTTGTCGGCTGGCACTATTGCGGCCTGATCGATGCCTCCAACCTGGTCGCGCACAAACAAGACCGACAACATTCTGGCTTGATCGATGGTTATGGCGCGCCCTATCCCGCCCTCGTGCGAACACTCGCGGCCTGCACAGATGAAATGTACGAGATCGCGACACACGGGCTCTGAAATCGTGCGGGATACATTTTATCGCGCTTTCAAATCGACAACGCGCTGCGCCAACCCATTCCGATCTGATCGGGCAGACAATCTCCTCAAGTAGATGCTTCACGGATAACCGCATTGACTTTACCCCAACGACGGTGCGTGTCGAGAGATACTCGCTGTTTTTGTTTTTGTGGGGTGAACAGCGCGTTCACCTCGTGAGAAGCGAGTTGAACATTGTGGCGTGTTGACGCGCTGCGTTTTCACGCATAACTCGCTATAAATAAATGGATTGTAAAATTTCTGACCAACGGCACTGATTTTGCCTGATGTTCAAAACAACCGCGTGAACCGCCTGCCAAGGGCTTGGAAGATCCGGCAACCCATCACCATTGGAACACCGAGATTGAGGAGAACGAAATGAATGGCTTTGTCAAGCACAGAGGGGGGATTGTGGGCGTGGCCGATGTGGATATGCCCAGGGAAAAACTCGAGCGGTTGGGGCCGGAGGCATTGCGCGATGAAGAACTGCTGGCTATTTTGCTGCGAACCGGGTACGAGGGCCGCAATGTGCTGGAAGTCTCCCGCGAGATATGCAGGCATTATTCGGTCGACGCGCTGGTGGACATGGATCTGGAAGCCCTGACGACCATCAAAGGCATTGGTCGGGCAAAAGCGTCGGGATTGATTGCGGGATTTGAATTGGCAAAACGCGGCCTCAATCAGGGCATGGGGATCGCGCCTTCGATCACCAGCCCAGCCGATGTGGTGGGGCATCTCACGGACATCAAGGATCGGCGCAAGGAACATTTTGTAGCCCTGTTTCTCAATGCGCGCAATCAGGTGATCTGCCGCGAAGACGTGTCTATCGGGTCGCTCAACGCCTCCCTCGTACATCCCCGCGAAGTGTTCGCCCCAGCCGTTGGCTCATCCGCTGCCAGCGTGATTTTGGCACACAACCACCCCAGCGGCGACGTGACCCCGAGCCGCGAAGACATCGAACTCACGCGCCGCATGGTGCAAGCCGGCGAGATCATGGGGATCGAGGTGTTGGATCATCTGATAGTCGGATCCGAGCGGTTTTTGAGTATGAAAGAAGCGAATGTGTTTTGAAAAAAAGCAACAGAGGCAAGATGAAAGGCGTAAGAGGCAAGAGGGTTGGGTTGGCCTTCTCCCGTCTTGCCTCTCACCTCTCACCTTTTTTTGCCCGAAGATACAAGATTCTTAAATTTTTGCTTTGGAAGGAGGCGAAAGATACTATGACCTCCGTGAACCGCAAATACAAGGATGAGACATGGGATTTTAGAAAGACGGATACCAAGGAATACACGCATTGTTTCCACGCCTATCCCGCGATGATGATTCCGCAGATTGCGAGAAAGTTATTGACTCGGTATGGCGTTGAAGGCGGGTGGTTGTTCGACCCGTATTGCGGCACGGGTACATCTTTGGTCGAGGCGTCCATCTTTGGGATGAACGGCCTGGGGTGTGATATCAACCCCCTCGTGCGCTTGATCGCAGCGGCCAAGGCGACCCCGATTTCCCTGCAAACGCTCGATTCCCACTTGAAGGAGTTGGACGACGCCATCTTCCGCATTGGGTTCTCCAAGCGCGTGCCGGACGCGCCCGTTCCCGATGTTCTGAATCTGGATTATTGGTTTTCCCAAGGCGTTACGCAATGCCTCGCGTTTCTGCGGCATCACATCAAAGCCATAGACGACGCGGCGATTCGCAATTTCTTTTGGGTCGCGTTTTCAGAGACGGTTCGGGAATGTTCTTATACGCGAAAGGGCGAGTTTAAGTTGTACCGCATCCCGCTTGAGAAGCTGGAAAATTTCGAGATAGATGTTTTTGGCGCGTTTCAAGAGAAATTGTGCAGGAATCGACGGGGTTTGGAGGCGTATCTGCATCAGCGCAAGGATGTCGAGGTATTGGTGTCGAGCAGAAATACCGCGAATGGCGAATGGCCCGAAAAGCAACCGCTGGACGGATTCGATTTGGTTCTCACGTCTCCGCCTTATGGGGACTCGCAAACCACCGTTGCGTACGGGCAATTTTCGCGTTTGTCAGGCGAATGGATCGGCTTGGACAATGCGCGAAAAGTTGACCGCATTTCCATGGGCGGAAGCAATACCACGAGAAAATTGTGCGATTCCCCGGTTGCCCGTGCCATCGCAGAAATCCGTTCTGCGGATGAAAAACGGGCACGCCAGGTCGAGGCGTTTTACGTCGATCTCGAGCGTAGCATCAATACTGTGGCCGCCGTGCTTTCAAAGCGGGCGACGATTTGCTACGTGGTCGGCAATCGCAGGGTGAAAAACGCGACCCTTCCCACAGACGAGTTTGTCATTTTCGCGTTCGGCCAGCACGGATTTTCGCATCGGGAAACCATTGTTCGGAATATCCCGAACAAACGCATGCCCAAAAAGAACAGCCCATCCAACATTGTGGGCAAAACCGCGGTGACGATGAACGAGGAAAACATCGTGGTTTGCCAAAGGTGAAAGGCAACGATCAACCCTCGCTAACCGCTTGGGATTGAGACTGACGACTGACGACTGACCGCTTGTTTTCCCGATCACCGAGAACTCATCATGCCCCAAATTCTAACCCTGACAACGGATTTCGGCCTTTCCGATGGGTATGTCGCCGCGATGAAGGGCGTGGTGCTCACCTGTTTGCCCGATGCTCAAATCGTGGATATTACGCATCGAGTGCCGGCGCAGGACATTGTCGCGGGTGCGTTTGCCATGCGCTGTGCATGCGGATTTTTTCCCGCGGGCACGGTACACATCGGCGTGATTGACCCAGGCGTGGGCAGCGACCGCAGGGGCATTGTCGTTGAAACCGAGCACTTTGTGTATGTGGGGCCGGACAATGGCCTGTTTTCATGGGTTTACGCGCAAGAATCTGTCCGCAGGATTGTGGCGATTGAAAATGCGGCGTTGATGCGTCCGCAGGTCAGTTCGACATTTCACGGCCGCGATGTGTTCGCGCTGGTGGGGGCGCGTTTGCTCACGGGCGTGCCCTGTGGCGAGGTGGGACCGGAAATTGACGATCCGGTCACATGCGATTTGTGGCGCGTTGAAGAAGAGCCGGACGCACTCATTGGGCGGGTGGTCAGTGTGGATCATTTTGGCAATGCCATCTCGATGATCTCCCGGGCGCGTATCGACGAAAAATTTCCCGATGGGAATTTCGAGATCGCCGTGGGCAAGACCGGTTTTGATCGGATAGACCAAACGTATGCCAATGTCGCAGAGGGGCGCGCCCTCGCGCTTTACGGCAGCTTGGACACGTTGGAAATCGCGATTCGCGGAGGCAGTGCAAGCCGCGTGCTCGGCATCAAACGCGGGGATGAGATTCGAGTTCAGGGAAGGCGCGAGAGGCGATGAGCCACAATGGGAGCCACAAAAAGCACAAAAACACAAGCGGGGTACAACTGGCAACAACCAGTTCAAAGGCGAGATGGGAGCCACAAAAGGCACAAAAACACAAAAGGCGAGCGGGGTACAACTGGCAACAGCCAGTTCAAAGGCGAGCGGGGTACAACTGGCAACAGCCAGTTCAAAAATACAAAAACACGAGCGGGGTACAACTGGCGATAGCCAGTTCAAAGGCGAGCAGGGTACAACTGGCGATAGCCAGTTCAAAGGCGAGCAGGGTACAACTGGCGATAGCCAGTTCAAAGGCGAGATGGGAGCCACAAAAGGCACAAAAACACAAAAGGCGAGCGGGGTACAACTGGCAACAGCCAGTTCAAAGGAGATCCAAACAAATGTAGGATGTCCCCGTGTTCGCCCAAAGATACAAGAGGGGAGCGGGGTGGCCTTCTCGCGTCTTGCCTCTCACCTCTCACCTTTTTGGACAATGCCCCGCGCTTGCCCGTCGGGTTGCTCGTTTTTGTTATGGCAGGAGTGACAGCACTTGGGAGATGCGGTCTATTTCGCAATCGGGTTGTTCTATTGGCGTTTGGGGTGTTCTGTGTTTTTGCACCCCGTGGCGCATGCGAACAGTGGTCATCCCCAAAGTGTTGGCGGCGGCGATTTCTTCGGTGAGTTTGTCGCCCACGCAGAGGATTTGGCCGTGGGGCAGTGCGAGGGTTTTGGCGGCCTGCGCGAGGCATGGCCCTTTGTCGGTTTTGCGGGTGTCGCATAAGATGAGCGTGTTGTCGGTCTCGCTGAAATAATCGCCCAAGCCGAGCAGGTGAACTTTTTCGCGCTGGCGTTCGGGAAGGCCGGCCGTGACCAAGGCGAGTGCATAACCGCGCTGAACCAATGTCGCCAGGGTGTCGAGCGCGTCGGGGAATGGCGCGATGGCTTCTACTATGCGGGAATTGTACGCATCGAGTGCCCGTTTGACGATGCGAGGCGAAATATCGTATTGCCCACCGAGCGCGCAAATCGCCTCTGATGATCCCTGGATTTGGGCGAGCGATTCCTGTTGCCGGCAAGCGGTTTCAACGGAGAGGCCAGGGCATGCCGAAGCGAGGATGCGCGCGGCCCTGCGCCTGGCCGTTTGGTTGAGTTGCCCCATGCAGTCGAACAAGGTATCGTCGAGATCGAAGATGATGCCTTTAATTTTTTCGGTCATTTGAAATCCGCCTGTGATTTCGCTTTTGGGATTCAGCCCCGCTGACTGCTGACCGCTTGGGGCGGGGCGGACTGACTACTGACTACTGACTACTGACTACTGATCCATCCCCCAATAATCCGGCACGCTCAAGCCGCAGAAAACGCGACAGATCGCGTCGGCGACTTTGGCGGGGTCGTGGCTGATGAAATCGCCCACACCGCGCTCGGTGGCTTCGGGTTGAAATTCCTCGACGAAATCCGCCCGCGTCCACGCGCCCATCGCGTCGAGGGTTTCCGAATCGCAGGCGACGAGAATTTTGCCATCTCTTTTGTACTGCTCGAGCAGGGGATGCCACGCCCGGCTCTTGGGCGTTTGGAAAACCCGCGGGTCTTGCACCAATATGTGGTCGATGATGCCCGCGCGCTGATCCCCGGGAAAGTGGCAGAGGATCGTCTCGAGGTGATCCGATGCGCGGAAGTGGTCGGTCTGCCCGGGTTGGGTGACGATATTGCACACGTAGATGGTTTTGCCCCGCGTGCGGTCTATGAGGGCCTGCTGAATGTCGGGAATGAGGAGGTTGGTGATCACGCTGGTGAACAAACTGCCCGGCCCAATGACCACGACATCGGCGTCTGCAATGGCCTGCAAGGCGCCGCGTGGCGCGCTGATCCGGTTTTGTGCCAACCCCACATCTCGTCCCTTGCACGCGCGAATTTCAACTTGCCCGGTTTCCGGATCGACCATGCGCTCGAGCGCGCTGCCCTCGCGGTCGAGTTCGCGCAACAACGCGGTGTTCGACACGAGATAGGCCCGCTCAAGGGGCGGCTTGCCGGGCTTTCTGACCATCCATTCGGTGTAGCGGTGCTCGCCATTTGTCAGTTGGGCGCAAATATCGACGTTGTCCGTACTCGCCGGGTAAATCGTGCCCTGAACGTGCAGCATATCGCTGGCGGTTTGGATGGCCGCGTGAAAATCCCCGAGTTGTTGCGTGAGCGCGGCGACCAGGAAATTGCCGATGTGGTCGTTCTTAAAAATGCCGGATTTCTGCTCGCTGTTGGGAAACCGATGTTGAAAAACCCGGAACAACCCTTGAGAGACCTGCGCGGGATCCGCGAGCGCGGTGAGGGCGTTGCGGATATCGCCCGGGGGTTGCACGCCCAAATTCCAGCGGATGCGCCCGGAAGACGCGCCCGTGTCGGTCACCGCGACGACCGCTGTCGGATGATGGGTATAGGGCCGCAACCCGCGCAACACCGTGGGCAATCCGGTGCCGCCGCCGATCACCGCGACCTTGAGTTGATCCGGGGTTTTGCCCAAGCGGGCGAGGTGGAGCAAGGTCGAGAGTTGGGCGAGGTATTTGATTTCGTAGTCCGGGCGGTCGCCCAATGCGGGCGTTTCCCGAGAAAATCTGCCGCGCCGCAGCCAGACGGTGGTGAGGTTTTGGCGATTGCCCGCACGGATTTCGTCGTGCGTCCTATCCCCGACGACGACGAGTTCATCCGGCGACAAGGCGTGGCTTTCCATGAGTTCTGAAAACCAGTACGCGTGCGCGGGCGGGCCTTCGTTGATGATGCGGTCGAGATATGGGGCAATGCCCAGGCGATCAATTTTGTTGCGCTGCCGCCGCGACCTGCCCAGCGTGACCAAGAACAGTTTGTAGCCCGCGATCCGCAATTCCCGCAGGGTGTGCAAAACATCCGGATAGGGGCGAATGTCCTCGACTTCTTCGGCGTTGTACACGCGCTCCATTTCGCCCACGAGTGCTTCCACGGGATCGGCGTCCGGGTCCGTATTTCGCTCGTCCAGAAAGCCGCGCACCTGGTCGGGTTTGTCCTTGAAGATCGCTTTGGCAATGTCGAAAAACGCAAAATAATAGGGCGAGGACGAATAATACGGGCCGTGTTTGCGCTCGAGCACCTCGATGCGGTTGAGCGCGTGGGAACGAGAGGCGAAAAACCCGTTTGAAAACAACAAGGTGGCGACGCGCTTGCGAGCGGCTTTGACTACGGGCGCCAAGTCAAAAAGCGTGCCGTCGAAATCGAATACGACAGCGCGGGCGTTTTCCAAAGACACGGCAAATCTCCGCGTGAGGAGTGGAAGTTGGCTACTCGTTATAGGTTAGGACAAAAAACCAAATAGGTTATTCCTGCGGTATATCATCCGCATTGAAAACCTGCGTGCGTTTCATCAGGCGGCGTTCCGATGGGGGGAAGGGTTCGCGGCGGTGCATGGTGGGGCGGTTGTCCCACATGACGAGGTCGCCAACGCGCCAGGTGTGCGTCCAAACAAATTCCGGCCGGGCCGCGTGCTCGAACAGGGCGTTGAGCAACGCGTCGCTCTCATCGGCGGGCAGGCCGAGGATGTACTGGGTCAGGTGGGGGCCGGCGTACAGGGATTTGCGACCGGTTTCCGGGTGGGTCCGCACGAGCGGATGGTCGACGCGCTCCGGGGGATTTTGTTCTTCGACATAATGGCGGTGTACGGCTCGCAGTCCTGTGAGCCGTTTTTTTGTGTCTGCATCCAAGGCTTCGTACGCGGCATAGCAGTTGCACCACTGCGTATTTCCGCCCGTGCGGGGCACTTCGAGCGCGTAGAGCACCGAGATGGTGCCGGGGCGTTTGAGATACGACAAATCCGAGTGAAAGCCGATTTCGCTATCGCCCAACGCGCCGATAGGCTCGCCGTTTTCCTCGATGTTGGAAACGATGAAAATTTCTTTGTGTTCGCGGTCGCGCTGTTTGCGGACGTGCTCAACCGCGCGGCCAAAATAATTCGTAAAACGAATTTGCTCCGCGTCTCGCAACCTCTGATCGCGGAAATACACCACGCAATGATCGAGCAGTGCGCGGCGAATGGCTTGGACGGTGTCATCGTCAAGTGTCCGTGAAATATCGACACCCCGGATTTCCGCACCGAGCGCGCTGTTAGAAGGGATGATTTGCATGGGATAATGCCCCTTATCTATCGGGCCATCGATACGCGGTCATGGCGTTTTTCCAAAAGTATTTCTCCACCACCGCATCGCCCTTTTGGGAAAAGTAGCGATGCACCAAGCGTTGCGCGTCAGCGGGTGTGCGGCCACTGCGCTCGAGCACGGGCCAGTCGCTGCCGTAAATCACGCGGTCTTCGCCGAATAGATTCCACAGTGCGTCGAGCAGATAGACGTAAAACCCGAGGTCCGTAGGCGCGGGGCGAACTTGACATCGCAAATCCATCAGGCCCGACACTTTGCAGAACATATTGGGTTGTTCC
The DNA here is from genome assembly GCA_965204745.1 of Candidatus Latescibacterota bacterium. Classification (GTDB taxonomy): domain Bacteria; phylum Latescibacterota; class UBA2968; order UBA2968; family UBA2968; genus VXRD01. The sequence continues at coordinate 2,888,081 of OZ242010.1, read as the reverse complement.
GCGGCTTTTGCCATGAGTTCCAGTTGCGCGGCCGCGATGGGTTTGCCGTTTGCGGGGATATTGCCGCAGTGGTTGATCACGATGCGGAGTTCGGGCAATCGCCGGGCGAGTTCGACGACCGCATCGCCGATTCCGGTATCGAGTTCGAGATCGCGTTCAACGAGTTGTTCAAACGCCTCGGCCATCTCGCCCACCTCTTCGCGTTCCCACGGATGGGTGCGCGGGCGAATGCCCAAAAAGAGCGGATTGCCCGCCAAGCGATTGAGGTGATCGCCAAAGCCCTCGGCGCGCGGATCGAGGTTGCCGACCAGCCCTTTGATAAACGGGTCGCTTTCTATCGCGTCGAGCACCCATTGGTTGTCTTCAACCCAGGTACTCGCTTCCACGATGATCGCGCCATCAACCCCCTCATCCGCGACCAATGCGCGGTAATCCTCGGGCATCACGCGGCGATAAATCTCGTCATCCGGTTCGGGAAAGGGCACGCCCTGTGGCCGCGTGGGATCGTAAATGTGAATGTGCGTGTCAATGATCATTCGGTTGCTCCTCGCAAATAGTGGTCAATGCGAATTAAGAGTAGAAAGCGAGTAGGAAGCAAGCCGAGACCAATCGCCCAAAGACATGGACGAGTCATCCGGCTCCTCTCCGCAACGAGAGATGTTCTTCCCCTTCCTCGTAGGACCTATCCCCCCGGCCCCCTTTCCTACAAGGAAAGGGGGAGCGCATGGCTTTTTGAAGGTTTGTCTCCCTGGCTGTTCTGATGGCTTTGAGCGAATAGATCACGCTCTGGAAACCCAAACCCCTCGCACAACCTCTCGCCATTCCCCCCTTCCTCACAGGCACAGGCGTAGCCTACAACGAAGCGTAGCGAGTAACGGGGCCAGGGGGGTAGGTCCCAATAAATGGATGCAACGCTTTATTCGCATTGTCAGTTCTCACCCCGCCCAACCCCCTTCGGTGAGACGCAAGACGCAAGACGGGAGAGGTGAGAGGTGAGGCAACCCCGACACCGCCCAACCCCCTGCGGTGAGACGCAAGACGCAAGACGGGAGAGGTGAGGCAACACCGACACCGCCCAACCGCCCGTGCGATTCCATCATCCGTGGGGACAGGCTTTTCGCGGCTCGCGCTAATGATGGAACAATCGCACCCCGGTCATCACCATGACCATCCCGTATTCGTCGCACGCCGCGATCACCTCACTATCGCGCATGGAGCCGCCGGTCTCGACGACGTACTTGACCCCCGTGCGTGCGGCGCGGTCGATGTTGTCGCGGAAGGGGATATACGCATCGGAACTGAGCACGACATCGCGCATGTGTTTGACCCACGCACGCCGGGCATCCGCGGTCAAAGGAGGGGGCACAGCGTCAAAGCACGCCTCCCAAACGCGCCGCTCCTGATAGGTCATCTCGCCGCGCAAATACGCTTCGATGGCGTTGATCTTTGCCGGGCGTTTAAGCCCTTTGCGGAATTTGAAATCGAGAATATCCGGGTGCTGGCGCAAATGCCATGTCTCGGCCTTGTCCGCGGCGATCTCGGTGCAGGCCAGCCGGTTTTGCTGCCCGGCGCCATTGCCGATCACCTGCCCGTCAAAGGCAAAGCACATCGAATTGGACTGCGTGTACTTCAAGGCAATCGTCGCCACCAGCATGTCGCGTTGCGCGTCTGGGGAAATCGCCTTGTTTTGGGTGACGATCTGCGTGAACATGTCCGGGCCAATGGGTTGGGTGTTGCGCGTTTGCTCCAGCCTGACGCCGAAAATGTCCCGGGTTTCCGTGCGGGTGGGCGAGTGCGTTGCATCCATTTCGAGAATGACGTACGCGCCGCGTTTTTTCTTTTTCAGAATGGCGAGGGCCTCGGCGCGATAGGCCGGGGCGATGATGCCATCCGAGACTTCGCGGCTGATTACGCGTGCGGTGGATTCATCCACCTCGTCGCTCAACGCGACCCAGTCTCCGAAAGACGAGAGCCTGTCCGCCCCGCGTGCGCGTGCATACGCCGTCGCCAAGGGCGAGAGGTCGAGATCGTGGACAAAATACGCCCGTTGTAGCGCGGTTGCAATGGGCACGGCAACCGCGGCCCCTGCGGGACTGACGTGTTTGAAAGACGCCGCCGCGGGCAGGTCGAGCGCGTCCTTGAGCTCGCGCACGAGTTGCCACGCATTCAGGGCGTCGAGCAGGTTGATGTACCCGGGCGCGCCATTGAGCACGGCAAAGGGCAGGTTCCCACTGCACGCATACGCCCGCGCAGAGGATTGATGCGGATTGCAACCGTATCGGAGGGTGAGTTCGTTTTGAGGCATGGTGTTATCCTATGAAAAAGTAATTTGCTCATATTGCTCAGCGGTCACTGGCGAACACCAAGTCAAAAGCGCGTCCGCCGGTGTATCAACAATAGGACACGCGCTTTTTTCTGGCACCGGCGTTTTGGAAAAATCTGCCACCCGTGAGCGGAAACAGATGCAAATAAGTTGAAAGATTGAACCCGTCCTTCTTCAATTTGGGATTCCCTTGGAGGAGATTACCCAGTTTGATCGAGATATCAGAAAGGAACACGACCCGCATTGCCTCAAGCATCTCGGCCACGTTCTTGTTGCCGACCTGACGACGCGCCAGCTTCAGCAGGACAGTTGCCTCGAACAATGGCCGCTGGTAATACCGCTCAAGCATCTCCTGCGCCTCCTCCTCAGTCAGTACCTTCTTTTCCGCCATCCAGCAGTCACCCCCTCTCGCTCGCAAGCCTTTCGTTCCTGTTATTCTATTGTAGGCGTTCTGAAATCTCGGATACAGAAAAGGGCCAGTGTAGGCGTTCTGAAATCTCGGATACAGAAAAGGGCCAGTGTAAGGGGTTGTGCCGTTACACTGGCCCTTTCTCGCCACCTACCGGTTAGGGCAGTGCGTCGATGCGCCACCGCGACGTGCCGGCGATTCTGCTGGCTCGGAATCTGTTGCTAGTCAGACTCTCGCCCGCGCAGGCAAAGCCAAAACACCCATATCCATCGGAGCGGACCACGAACCGATTATTGCCGACATTGCAACTCTGCCCCGGACTCAACACCTGCCCCACCGAACAGGCCCCCCCACCACTGCCGCCACCAGGTGGCGTCGGTGGTTGTGGCGTCGGTGGTTGTGGCGTCGGTGGTTGTGGCCTCCTAGTATTGACCGTAACCCCTCTGGCCCGAAGGGCAGGAATGTGCGTGTTGATTGATGTGGCACTCAACGGGTTGTCCCTAAGGAATAACGCTGTCAGGTTGGTTAATCCCGATAATGCGGCGATATCCGAGATCTGGTTGTCCTCAAGGTTTAACGTTCTCAGGTTGGTTAAACCCGATAGTGCGGCGATATCCGAGATCTGGTTGTCGTAAAGGACTAACCATGTCAGGTTGGTTAATCCCGATAGTGCGGCGATATCCGAGATACGGTTGCCGCTAAGCCCTAACGTTGTCAGGTTGGTTAATCCCGATAATGCGGCGATATCCGAGATACGGTTGCCGCTAAGCCCTAACGTTGTCAGGTTGGTTAATCCCGATAATGCGGCGATATCCGATATCTGGTTGTGTTGAAGCCCTAACGTTGTCAGGTTGGTTAATCCCGATAATGCGGTGATATCCGAGATTTGGTTTAATCTAAGCCATAACCATTCCAGTTTGGTTAAACCCGATAATGCGGCGATATCCGAGATTGGGTTGCCTTCAAGGTCTAACATTGTCAGGTTGGTTAATCCCGATAATGCGGCGATATCCGAGATTTGGTTGTTCCAAAGGTTTAACGATGTCAGGTTGGTTAAACCCGATAATGCGGCGATATCCGATATCTGGTTGTGTTGAAGCCCTAACGTTGTCAGGTTGGTTGCAAACTCAAGCCCTGTCAAATCGGTAATGCTACCTGGCGCGTTAATCCGCGTCAGTGTCGCCATGTCCGCCCGTGTGATCGGCGCACTGCGTGCCTTGTTCAAACTGTCCGAAATCACATTGCGTAGGTAGGCATCGGGAATAACAACAATGCCGCCGCCGCTACTCACCGTAACGCGCACGCCATCCGAGCAGTTGTTGTCGGTGTTGCTCTCGTAGCGGTCCGGATACACACACGCGCCGTAGTAATACGTGCCAGCACTCGACGGAGCAGTTAGACTAATCGATTCCGAACCCGTGCCCGAAGCCGAAAGACCGCTGACCGAATCCCTGCCCACTTTTGTATTGCTCGTAGAGATCGTCGAATTGGACGAGCGGAAATAGCTCAGGATCGTCGATCTTGACGCCCTCCCGCCTTGGTTGCGAACTGTGGCATACAGAGTGAATTCTTGACCGACGTTCACCGTGTTGTCACTGACCGAAACCGATTCAACGATCAGATCGGGACCCAAGACCGTAACGCGCACAGCATTCGAGCAGTTGTTGTCGGTATTGGTCTCGTCGCGGACATCCTCCACGCACGCGTGGTAGGAATACGTGCCAGCACGCGACGGTACTCTCAACCTGCTCGATACCTCATACGTCTCCGAAGCCGAAAGACCGCGCACGTGGGGGGGATTAGTATATGAATTATCGTCCCAATAAAAAACCACCCTCGTCGATTCTGACGGCCACATGCCCTGGTTGCGAACTGTGGCACGCGCAGTGATGACGTCACCCACACCCACCGTACTGTCACTGACCGAAAACGATTCAACGATCAGATCGGGACCCAAGACCGTAACGCGCACAGCATTCGAGCAGTTGTTGTCGGTATTGGTCTCGTCGCGGACATCCTCCACGCACGCGTGGTAGGAATACGTGCCAGCACGCGACGGTACTCTCAACCCTCTCGATACCTCATACGTCTCCGAAGCCGAAAGACCGCGCACGTGGGGGGGATTAGTATATGAATCATCGTCCACATAAAAAACCACCCTCGTCGATTCTGACGACCCCATGCCCTGGTTGCGAACTGTGGCACGCGCAGTGATGCCTTTACCCACACCCACCGTACTGTCACTGACCGAAAACGATTCAACGATCAGATCGGGACCCAAGACCGTAACGCGCACAGCATTCGAGCAGTTGTTGTCGGTATTGGTCTCGTAGCGGACATCCTCCACGCACGCGTGGTAGGAATACGTGCCAGGACGCGACGGTACTCTCAACCCTCTCGATACCTCATACGTCTCCGAAGCCGAAAGACCGCGCACGTGGGGGGGATTAGTATATGAATCATCGTCCACATAAAAAACCACCCTCGTCGATTCTGACGACCCCATGCCCTGGTTGCGAACTGTGGCACGCGCAGTGATGCCTTTACCCACACCCACCGTACTGTCACTGACCGAAAACGATTCAACGATCAGGTCAGGAACAACGACCATGACGCGCACGCCCTCCGAGCAGTTGTTGTTGGTGTCGCTCTCGCCGGTGACGCTTGCCACACACGCGCCGTAGTAATACGTGCCCGCGGTCGAAGGTGCAGTCAGACTGATCGATTCCGCCCCCGTGCGCGAAGCGGACAGACCGTTGACCAAATCCGTGCCGACTGCTGTGTCGTCGGTGGTGATCGTCGCGTCGGACGATTGATAATAGTGCAGGGTCGTTTCGGGAGATTGCCCCGTGCCGCGGTTGCGAACTGTGGCTTGCAGGGTGAAGGATTGCTCAGACGTCAGCGTGCTCTCGCTGACCGAAGGCTGTTCCACGATCAGGTCAGGACTGCTACTACCGCCACCGCCACCGCCACCGCCGCTACTACCGCCACCGCTACTCACCGTAACGCGCACGCCGGTTGAGCAGTTGTTGTCGGTGTTGCTCTCGCCGCTGACCGCCTCCACACACGCGCCGTAGTAATACGTGCCCGCGGTCGAAGGTGCGGTCACGTTACTTGACTGCTCACTCGTCGCCGAAGCCGCTAGCTCGGGGACGGCATCCTTGCCGACTGCTGTGTCGTCGGTGGTGATCGTCGCGTCAGACGATTGATAATAGCGCAGGGTCGTCGCCGCTACCTCAGCCGTGCCTTGATTACGCACCGTCGCGCTTAGGGTGATCGACTGCCCCGGCGTCGGCGTGGTATTATCCACCGATGGCGATTCAACGATCAGATCGGAAGTCACGACCGTAACGCGTACGCCCTCTGAGCAGTTGTTGTCGGTATTGCTCTCCCCGCTGACGCTTGCCACACACGCGCCGTAGTAATACGTGCCGGTACTCGACGGAGCAGTTAGCCTGATCGATTCCGAACCCGTGCGAGAAGCGGACAGACCGCTGACCGAATCCGTGCCCACTTCTGTATCGCTCGTAGAGATCGTCGAATTGGACGAGCGGTAATAGGTCAGGGTCGTCGAGGCTGATTGCCCCGTGCCCCGATTGCGAACGGTGGCTTGCAGGGTGAAGGATTGCCCAGGCGTCAAGGTTCTATCGCTGACCGAAGGCGATTCAACGACCAGATCGGGACTGCTACTACCGCCACCACTACCACCACTGCCACCGCCACCGCCACCGCCACCGCCGCTACTACCGCCCCCGCCACTAGGTGGCACGGACTGACCATAACTGCCGGCAAAACTCAGAAAATCCCGAAAGTCTATCGCGCCATCGCTATTCAAATCATACTTCGCTTGGTATCTGCTATCCCCGCGCCGCGTGCCAAATTGCCCTGCAAACACCACGAAGTCTGCAAAGTCTACTGTGCCATCGCCGTTAAAATCGGGCGTAGGCGTTTGCGTAGAGGCATTAAAAGTCAATGGCGTCGCCGCGGTGAGCATATCCGTCGCAAAAGGACTTGTGCCATCCGCCACATTTATGCTGGCACTAACTGTGAATTCGGTACCTGTTACGTCAGAAGTTGTCGTAAGCGTAACCGTTCCCAAATAGCCATTGGGCAGGGCAACGCCCGGTGGGAAACCACCTAATGAGACAGTTCTTGCGGTAGTCCCAAGAACCGACAACCCCGGCGTAGCCGCCGCACTTTTGACGGTCAGCCTATTCGTATCAATGGAAAACGCACCACCGATAATTGGGCCTGCCAACCCCGTGATAAACACCTCGACGACAACATCGGTACCAGCACCTGCCACGGTGCCCGATGTATTGCCATCATCCCTTTTATTATCGCTGGCATCGATGTCCCAAGACAGAACGGCATTAGCATTGGGACCGGCGGCTACGGGCTGGTGCATTGCCACCGCCAACAAGACCACTGCGAAACAACCAAACATACGCTTCAACATTTTACTCTCCTCCAATAAGAGAGAGAAAGAAATTGGGGCGTTTGTCAGGCACGCCCCACAAGCCCCTATTCTGCATCAAAGACGCACGCCACTAACAACCCATACCCAACGAGATCACCCCACACGGATAACACCAGGCGACAGAATCAACGCTTACAACGCTCACCCCCTCTCGCTCGCAAGCCTTGCAACACGGAACGGCGTTGTTGCATAAATGTTGTCGTGGCGAAGTTCGTCCCTTTCCCGCGAAATTTAAGCCCTTCTTTCTATGGGATAGGACACGGGTTTCGCGATCCTCATCATGCGATTGAGCACCGCACATCCCAACCGTGCTTCCGTTTCTTGGTTCTTCTTTTTTCGTGCGCGCAACTGCCGCCCAATGAGTTGTTTGTAGCGGCCTATGTGGGTTTCAACGACCGAGCGACGATGATAGCCACTGGTGCGTTTCCACTGTCGGCGGCCTTGACGCCTGATCGCTCGGATGATTTCATCGCGGGCGAGGGGGGGTGCCTTCCTGTTTCCGTGTTGTTCAATTTTGGCATCATGGCGCGGGGGAATCAGAGGTCGGATGGGGGCTCCTTGTTTGGGGGCGGCGCATGTGTTGAAGACCTTGCGTTTGTCATAGCCGCCATCGGCGCCCAGCGTATGGACAGGGGCCGGGACTTGATCGAGCAAGGGGTTGACCTGCGAAGCGTCATCAACGCTTGCCGAGGTCAGGGTCTGTGCGACAATCTCCCCGGTGGCCTCATCGACGCCGATGTGCAATTTGCGCCAAGTCCGGCGCTTGCAAAAGCCGTGTTGACGCACCTTCCATTCGCCTTCGCCATACACTTTCAGGCCGGTAGAATCCACCACCAAGTGGATCGGCTCGTGACGGGATTGGACAGGGAAATCCACGTTCAAATCGCCCTGTCGCCGGCAGAGGGTCGTGTGATCGGGCACACGCAAATCCACCCCCATCAATGCCAGGATGGACTTGAGAAACCCCTCGGTTTGACGCAGGGGCAAGGCATAGACCAAGCGCACCATCAATGCCGTTTGAATAGCCAAATCTGAAAAGGTGTTTTGCCTCCCCCGTTGCGTTGGCCCTTGATGGTACCACCCCCGAAGAGCTTGCGGCGTGATCCAAAACGTCAGACTGCCCCGCTGCTTGAGACCGGCCTCGTAGGCCGCCCAGTTCCTAACCCGATAGACAGGCGCACAGCGCGGGCGACGCGGGCGACGCGGGGACTTGACGGCGGGTTTGGAAGCGGTTATCTTGGGCATGACAGGTTCCTGGTGAGAAAGGGTGAGTTGTTTTGGTGATCTATATGCCCAATCTACGAAGGAGCCTGTCTTTTTGCAATCCCAACTTGCAGGAAATTGCTATTTATGCAACAACGCCACACGGAACTAAAAAATCACCGTAACCCCTCTGGCCCGAAGTGCCGGAATGTGCGTGTTTCTTGATGTGGCACTCAACGGGTTGTCTTGAAGGTATAACACTCTCAGGTTGGTTAATCCCGATAATGCGGCGATATCCGAGATACGGTTGCGATCAAGGTCTAACTCTGTCAGGTTGGTTAATCCCGATAATGCGGCGATATCCGAGATTTGGTTGCTCCAAAGCCATAACTTTGTCAGGTTGGTTAATCCCGATAATGCGGCGATATCCGAGATTTGGTTGTCGTAAAGGGATAACCATGTCAGGTTGGTTAATCCCGCTAGCGCGGCGATATCCGAGATTTGGTTGTCGTTAAGCAGTAACGATGTCAGGTTGGTTAATCTCGATAGTGGGGCGATATCCGAGATTCGGTTGCCGCGAAGGTTTAAGTATGTCAGTTTGGTTAATCCCGATAATGCGGCGATATCCGAGATCTGGTTGCCGGAAAGGGTTAAGAATGTCAGTTTGGTTAATCCCGATAGTGGGGCGATATCCGAGATTTGGTTGCCGCTAAGCCGTAACTCTGTCAGTTTGGTTAAACCCGATAATGCGGCGATATCCGAGATTTGGTTGCTCCAAAGCCATAACTTTGTCAGGTTGGTTAATCCCGATAATGCGGCGATATCCGAGATCTGGTTGCCGCTAAGCCCTAACGTTGTCAGGTTGGTTGCATACTCAAGCCCTGTCAAATCGTTAATGCCCGCACCTCCCGCGTCAATCAGCGTCAAGCTCGCCATGTCTGCCCGTGTGATCGGCGCACCGCGTGCCTTGCCCAAACGGCTCTCAATTTCAGCGCGAAGGTTGGCATCGGGAATAACAACTTCCGTGCTACCGCCGCCGCCACTCACCGTAACGCGCACGCCTGTTGAGCAGTTGTTGCGGGTATCGGTCTCGCCGCTGACGCTTGCCACACACGCGCCGTAGTAATACGTGCCGGTACTCGACGGAGCAGTTAGCCTGATCGATTCCGAACCTGTGCCCGAAGCGGACAGACCGCTGACCGAATCCGTGCTCACTTCTGTATCGCTCGTAGAGATCGTCGAATTGGACGAGCGGTAATAGGTCAGGGTCGTCGAGGCTGATTGCCCCGTGCCCCGATTGCGAACGGTGACTTGCAGGGTGAAGGATTGCCCAGGCGTCAGCGTGCTATCGCTGACAGAAGGCGATTCAACGATCAGATCGGGACTGCTACTACCGCCACCACTACCACCACTGCCCCCGCCGCCGCCGCTACTACCGCCCCCGCTACCGCCCCCGCCACTAGGTGGCACTGACTGACCATAGCTGCTGGCAAAGCGTAGAAAGTCTGCAAAATCAATCTTGCCATCGCTATTCAGATCAAATTTGGCTTGGTATCTGCCGTCTCCGCGCTGGGCACCAAATTGCCCTGCAAACGCCAAGAAGTCTGCAAAGCCCACCGTGCCATCGCCATCAAAGTCGGCACTGTTTTGTGCGGCAACGGGCTGTTGCATTGCCAGCGCCAACAAGACAACTGCGAAACAACCAAACATACGCTTCAACATTTTGCAACCCTCCAATAAGAGAGAGAAAGAATTTGGGGCGTTTGTCAGGCACGCCCCACAAGCCCTTATTCTGCATCAAAGACGCACGCCACTACAAACCCATAGCAAACGAGATCGCTTTCATACGGATAACACCAGGCAACAGAATCAACGCTTACGACGCTTACGCTTACGCTTACGCCAATCAAAGAAAAGAATTAGGGCGAATTCGACTGCCCCCAGCCAGATGGCAAAGATGGCAACAGCTACGAGATACTCGAGATACTTCATCTCCATCTCCTTGTGAAAATGGGGCGAACCGTAGGCACGCCCCACAAGCCGTTATTCTGCATCAAAGACGCACGCCACCACAACACCCATAGCCAACGAGATCGCTTAAATAAATCGCAGGAAATAAGACAGAATCAACGCTTACGTCAAAATAAAAAAATTTGGGCGACTTTAGAATAGGCGTAGCCCGTGGCCTTTGCTACTCCGATGGACACGGCAACGGCTTGTTGAAGCATCCACTGAACAATAGAAAGTCTGCGAAATCGACTTGTCCGTCACCGTGTTAGATCGGCAGAATGAACCGTATCTCTAAATGAGTAAGCAACACATTGCTAATCTGTGAGAAAAAAAATAAGGGAATTATATACAAAGTGGCCGGGATTTGATGTTTGAGGAATTTTGATGTTTGAATAATAAAAAAACATTGACAATATGATTTTAGATATATATAGAGAGAGCTTATTGTGATTTTATTCTGATAGTCAGAAAAGGATTATTTGGAGTTCTGGCGAGAATACTTTGAGAAAGTAAAAAAAAGTGTGATTTAGTGGTAAAGGTTTCGTCAAGCACTCTCCGGCACTATTGTATATAATCCCCTTTTTTTGAGGAGGTGTGTGTGGCAGAAAGACAGAAAGACTTAAGGTCTGATATGAAATCGGACAAATGGAAGAAGATTGCTGAGAAGTATGATTTATACAACAACATTTTCTTTATCGCACTTGCTTTTGTTTTTGGACTCAGTAAAGCGTCGGGTTGGTCAGTGTTATGGACGGGATGGAGTCCTGAGATAGTGGATAAAGATTGGGAGGAATTGGTGGCATTTGTAGGGTATTGGTTTGGTATTTCTCATTTTGGAGGAGTAGCGTGTAGGAAATAAATTGTCAACATTTGTTCACAAAAGCCGTATGTTGTTACTATGGCGTATGTAAATACTCGCAAAGCGGTTGCTTTGCTTGGCGTTCATCCGAGCACATTGCGTAAGTGGGCGACTGACGGTCGGATTGAACATATCCGCAGTCCGGGTGGTCGGAGGCTTTACAATGTCGATGCGTTCTTGCGGGAAGAAGTTGGCGTTGCCGTTGTGTGCTATGCGCGGGTCAGCAGTTATGCCCAAAAAGACGACTTGCGAGGGCAAGTTGCCCTCTTGCAATCCCGTTATCCCGGAGCAGAGGTCGTCAAAGACATTGGCGGAGGCCTCAACTGGAAGCGGAAGGGACTTGTTGCCCTACTGGAACGCTTACACAGCGGAGAGAAGTTGCGGATTGTGGTTGCCCACAAAGACCGCCTTGCACGGTTCGGCTTTGAACTTATTGAGTGGTTGGCAAAGCAAAACGGGGGCGAGGTCGTGGTTCTCGACGAGTCAAGTTGTCGTCCAGAACAAGAACTCACGGAAGATATTTTGTCCATTCTCGATACGTTCTCTTGTCGGCTGTCCGGACTCCGCAAATATCGTGACAAAATCAAGAAAGATAAGAGTCTATCTGAACGCTGAACAGCGTTCATTGATTGACTTGTGGATGTCGGCGAGTCGTTGGTGGTATAACGAGGCGGTGTCCTTGTATCGTGCGGGCTTTCCGTTGTCTGAGTATGAGATGCGTGTGATTGTCCGTGCGGTGAGTCCTAAGCGTTTTGGCGATGTGCCGAGCAAGATATTGTCTGGTGCGATAACCGATGCGTACAGGGCAAACCAAGCCGTTTGGCGTGAGCGTAACCGATTGAAGAAGAAAGGGAAAAAGCGAAAGGTGCTCTTAAACTTTCGGGAGAGGAAGTGCCCTACACAATCGTTTGCTTTGTGCAATGTGGCTTGGAATAAAGATCGGACGACCATATACCCTCGCAGTCTTGGTGCTATTCGGTTGTCCGAATCTGTTGCGGCAGTAAAAGATGGTCGATTTATTGTTCATCAGGGTCGGTACTATGTGACTGTGCCCTATTCAAGTCCACGGCGCGTAGCCGAGACCCAAGGGCGCGTCGTGGCACTTGATCCGGGTATTCGCAGTTTCTTGACGTTCTATTCTGAGAATGACTGCGGTAAGATTGGCGAGGGCGATTTTGGTCGTATCCAACGTTTGTGTGTTCACCTTGACGAGTTGATCGGTCGCATGACAAAGGCTATTGGCTTTCGCAAGGTGCGTTTGAAGCGTGCGACAGGTCGGTTACGCTGGCGCATACGAGACTTGATCGATGAACTGCACAAGCAGGTGTCTCGTTGGCTGGTGGACAACTACGATGTGATTCTGTTGCCCACATTTGAGACGACCGAGATGGTTGTGCGGGGTCGGCGTTGCCTTCGTCGTAAATCTGTTCGCAGTATGTTGACCTTCGCCCATTACCGCTTCAAGCAGTTTCTCAAGCACAAAGCATTTGAGACCGGCAAGTTGGTCTTCGATGTCAATGAGGCATACACGTCCAAAACAGTCAGTTGGACAGGCGAGCGTGTGAAGAACTTGGGCGGTGCGAAAGTCATTCGTAGTCGGATAGATGGTCAGGCGATGGATCGAGATCTAAATGGCGCACGGGGTATTTTTCTCCGTGCTTTGGGGGATACACCCAAGTTGCGTGATTGTTTGACGTAACTTGCACTGGTTGAACACTTATTGACTTTGGCTTGACTGTTAATAAGTGTCAACAGAAAGGTATCAGGTGGGATCATGTATTTTTTTGACTTCTTGTCTAATCGACGGGAATACCGTGCAAAGAAACTGCGCGATGAGGCCCGACAAGAAGGTCGACAAGAAGGTCGACAAGAAGGTCGACAAGAAGGTCGACAAGAAGGTCGACAGGCGGAACGTCAATTTTTGCGACAGAGGTTGGAGAAGGAATTTGGGGGTGATCGGGGATATATGGAAAGGATGGAGAAAGTCTTTAATGGACATTAACATGTTGTAATGAGGTGTATTTAGAGAATATCCTCTCAGGTGGGTTTTCTGTTGTCTGTCTGGGGGGATATTTTTTGAATAATTTTGATAATTCTTATTTGTTTGCGGGGGTGAACATGCGATTTCGATTTCTTAGAGAGTATCTTATGGATTCGAAGTGTGTTAATCGAATAATTTGTGTAATAATGATTCCGGCCACTTTGTATATAATTCCCAAAAATAAAATGTCAACACGACCTACTGAACGAGACCCCGCGCCGCCCGCGCGGCCATATCCCAAAAGGGCCCGGGCACCGTGCCCATTGCGACCACGATGATGATGGTCGCCAGTGCGGTGAGCGCGACGAGGGGTTGCGGTTTGATCGGCTCTTGGGTCGTAGGCTCTGCCCAGTAGAGTTGGCGGATGATGAGGAGATAATAGTACATGGCAACTGTGGCGTTGATCGCGGCGATCAGGACGAGGTAGAATTGCCCGCGTTGCAGGGCCGCGGAAAAGAGGAACCACTTGCCGACAAAGCCCACTGTGGGCGGCAGGCCAATGAGGCCGAACAAGCCGATGAGCAGGGTAAAGCAGAGCAATGGCGCGCGTTTGTAAAGGCCGGACACGGCGTTGATGGGGAGGTGGTCTTCGCTGCGGCCCACTTCGCAGATCGCGAGGAAGCACGCAAAGGACATGGCAAAATAGCCCAGCGCGTAAAACAGGGCCGCGGTCAGCCCGGATTCGGCGAAGGTCTGCAATGCGAGGAGAACGTAACCCGCGTGCGCGACGGTGGAATACCCGAGCAGGCGTTTGAGATCGCGTTGTGCGAGCGCGGCCAGATTGCCCAAGGTCATGGCGATGACACTCGCCCACATCAGCGCGGTTTGCGCGTGGGCCGATTCCCAGCCGCCGGGCATCGCCAGCGACAACAACCGGCACAAGATGCCAATGGCCGCGATTTTGGATACTGTGGCGACAAATGTAATGACCGGATGGGGCGCGGTTTGGTACGCGTCCGGTGCCCAAAAGTGGAAGGGAAACGCGCCGAGTTTGAAGAAGAAGCCGGCGAGCGCGAGAAACAAGCCCAAGTAGAAGATGGGTTGCGACGCGGCGTGCGACAAGCCGATGGCGGAAAAGTAAGTCGATCCAAACGCGCCGAAGAGGAAGCTCATCCCGTAGAGCGAAATGGCCGAGGCCGCCATGCCCTGCACCATGTATTTGGTGGCACTTTCGCCGCCGGTATCCACATTGCGGTGCAACGCGACGACGATATAGACCGGGTACGCGGCCAATTCCATCGCCACGTACAGGGTGAGGAGCTCGGTCGCGCTGACCATCATCATCATGCCGAGCGTGGAACAGATCAAAAAGAGCGGCATCTCGGCCCAGGCACTGCGGTCGACCGTGAGCGGTTCTGCGCTGACGATTGCGACGAACAAGAACCCGACCGCGAGCGCGGTTTTGATTAGTTGCGAGAAGAAATCGACCGCGTAGATGCCGGGGAAAAAGGGTTCGCCCTCGAGGGGCAAGGTCCACACACACGCCGCGACCATCGCAATGCCCAATGCCATGGCAATGCGCCGAGTGACGCGATACGACCAGTTGAGCACCGCGCTAAAAAAGAGCGCGAGGCCCATGATCAGGCAAACGATTTCCGGCGCGAAGAGAAGGGCGTTTTCCATTTATTTTTCCTATCTCGACACAACACTCTTGCCGATTCGCATGCTTTTTTGATTCAAAACACATCCAAAAACGCCATCGTCGTGCTGTTGATCAAGTCGAGCATGAGGCGCGGCACAAAGCCGAAGAGCACGAGCACGGCGATCAAAATGGCCCTCGGCAGCAGGTGCAGGCCCGCCATGTCCATGGCCCGCAGGTTTTCCCACTTGGGATTGGGCGGGCCGAAAAAGGCCAGGTTGAAGACGCGCAAAATGTAAATCGCCGTGAGCACGAGGCCGATGACGATGATGACCCCGGCAATGGGATAGATTTTCAATGCCGCGAGAAACACGAGCAGTTCCGCCCAGAAACTCGCCAGCCCGGGCAGGCCCGCCCCACACAGGCCCGCGACGATGAAGATGGACACGGCCCGCGGCATTTGCGCGCCCAAGCCCCCGAAATCCCCGATGGTTTTGGAATGGGCTTTGTCGTAGAGGTACCCAGCCGTGCTGAAGAACAGGGCGGTCATGATGCCGTGCGCGAACATCTGAAACACCGCGCCATTGAGCGCGTCTGCGCCTGCGGTGGTGCCCAAGACCGCGAGGTTGAGGCCGAGCAAGACAATGCCCATGTGCGACACGGATGAAAAGCCGATCACGAATTTGAAGTCGGTCTGTCGCATGGCGACGAACGCGCCGTATATAATCCCGATTACAGCCAAGGCCGCAAAGACCGGCGCCCAATACACGGCACCTTCGGGCAACAGGCGCATGCCAATACTGAGAATGCCAACCGCGCCGAGTTTCATCAAAACGCCCGCGTGCAGCATGGAGACCGCAGATGGCGCGGCGACGTGGCCCGTGGGGGACCAGCCGTGAAAGGGAAACAGGCCGGCCAGAACGCCAAAACCAATGTACAGGAAGGGATAGACGAAAATCTGAAAGTCGGAGTCGAAGCTGTGGTTGGACAGGGCGATGAGGTCAAAGGTGTTGAGGCCCGCGTGGTGGTATATCGCCAACAGGCTCGGAAAGAGCAACGCGCTGCCGGCCAAGAGGAAGAGCATGAGTTTCATCCCGGCGTATTCCTTGTTCCCGCTGCCCCAGATCAGGATGAGGGGGTACATGGGCACGACCGCGATTTCGTAAAAGAAGAAGAAGAAGAACATGTCCAGCGACAGAAACACGCCAAACACGCCGATGACCAAGAGCACCATAAACGCGAAGTATTCTTTTACGCGCGTTTCCAAGTCCCACATGGTGAGCACCCCGGTGAAATACACGAGGGCATTGAGCATGACGAGCACCGTGCCAAACCCATCCACGCCGAGGTGATAGGAAATGCCCATCGCCGCGACCCACGGGATCATTTCCTCGAACTGAATGCCGCCCACCGCAGGGTCATATCCCATCCAGAGTTGCACACCCAACGCACAGGTTGACAAACCACTGCACGCACACACCCACCGAATACTCCGCACAGCGCGCTTGGGCATCAGCAAAAGCACGACGAGCGTGAGCACGGGAACGAGAAGTATGGCAGAGAGAAGTGGCATGGGACCTATCCCCCGGCCCCTTTCCTGCGAGGAAAGGGGAGTAAAGCTCCTTTGATGGCGTTGACCGAGGGCCTAGGGTATGGGACCTATCCCCCGGCCCCTTTCCTGAGAGGAAAGGGGAGTAAAGCTCTTTTGATGGCTTATATCCATGGCCGTTTTAATGGCGTTGCGCACGGGCATGGGGTATGGGACCTATCCCCCGGCCCCGTTATTCGCTTCGCTCATTGTAGGCTACGCCTGTGCCTGCGAGGAAAGGGGAGCAAAGCTCTTTTGATGGCTTATATCTATGGTTGCTCTGATGGCGTTGAGCACGGGCATAGGGTATGGGACCTATCCCCCGGCCCCTTTCCTGCGAGGAAAGGGGAGCAAAGCTCCTTTGATGGCTTATATCAATCGCTGTTTTGATGGCGTTGACCGAGGGCATAGGGCATAGGGCATGGGACCTATCCCCCGGCCCCTTTCCTGCGAGGAAAGGGGAGCAAAGCTCCTTTGATGGCTTATATCAATCGCTGTTTTGATGGCGTTGACCGAGGGCATAGGGTATGGGACCTATCCCCCGGCCCCTTTCCTGCGAGGAAAGGGGAGCAAAGCTCCTTTGATGGCTTATATCCATGGCCGTTTTAATGGCGTTGCGCGAGGGCATAGGGTATGGGACCTATCCCCCGGCCCCTTTCCTGCGAGGAAAGGGGAGTAAAGCTCCTTTGATGGCTTATATCAATCGCTGTTTTGATGGCGTTGAACGAGGGCTATAAAGCGATTAAAAATCCCTCACGCTATCCTCTCGCAAAACCCATCCGCGTTCCCCCCTTCCTCTTAGGAAGGGGGGTTAGGGGGGTAGGTCCCGTAAAGCTATCACCAGCACGGCCAGCAAGAGAATGGCCCAGCCCAAGTAGAGTTGCATCCAGCCGTTTTGGATGCGGGTCGATTTCGCGCCCGTGCGTAAGATGCCCAGGCCGAAGCGGTCGTAGTTGTTGTCGAGAAGGTGGGTTTCTGCCCAGTGCAAGATGCGGGACAGGGCGTTGGTGAGGGCGACGAAGGTGACGCGGTACAGGTCGTCGATGTACCATTTGTTCACAAACAGGGTATTGAGCGGCGCGAGGGTGCGGATGAAGCCGGTGCGCGGTGCATTGGCGCGGCCATAGTCGTAATACGCGAGTGCGATGCCGAGGAGGACGACCCCGATAGCGGGCAGCATCGACGCGACGCTGTGCTGCGGCGCGATGAGGCCCAAGCCCGATGCGATGTCGCGGCCAAAAAAACCGAGCACGACCGCGCCGAGTGCGAGCAACCACACGGGCAGTTTCATCGCCAGGGGTTCGGCAGATCCAGCTTCAGGGGCTTGCACCTGCCCGGGTTTTGCGATGAGGAAAATCATGCGGAACGTGTAATACGCGGTGAGGAACGCGGCCAAAAACGCACCCGCCATGTAAATGGTAAAACCATTGTGACCGAGTTGGGCGAAAATTTCTTCTTTGCTCCAGAACCCTGCCAATGGGGGCACGCCCGCCAAAGCCGCGCCGCCGATGAGGAGGCCGAGGGTCGCGGTTTTGAGGTGCCGTCCCCCGCGCCGTCCGATTTCGGCTATGTGGTTGGTGTGAAAGGCGTGGATGTAGATGCCCGAGCAGAGAAAGAGCAGGGCTTTGAAAACCGCGTGCGTGATCAGGTGGAAGACGCCCGCGAATAAGCTACCGGCCGCGAGGGCCATCAGCATAAACCCGAGTTGGCTGATCGAGGAATACGCGAGCACCTTTTTGATGTCGCTATCGACCATGGCGATGGTGGATGCGAGCAGGGCCGTGAACGTGGCGATGCTCAAAACGATGAGCGCGGCGTCTTGCGCGGCCATGAAGAGCGGGTGCAAGCGGATCATCAGAAAGACCCCTGCGGCCACCATCGTCGCCGAGTGCAACAGCGCGCTGACCGGCGTCGGGCCTTCCATCGCGTCTGGCAGCCAGGTGTGCAAGGGGAACTGCGCGCTTTTGCCCATAATGCCGACGAAAATGAGCAATGCGATGGCATTGAGCGCGCCGGGCGATACGCGGGTCCCAAGCCCGGATTCTGCGTCCAAGAGGCCGGGCAGGTCAAAACTTTGCGCGAGTTGGAGAATGAGCAAAATCCCGATGAACAGGCCCACGTCGCCTAGGCGGGTCATGAGAAAGGCTTTGCGCGCGGCCCCTGCGGCCTCGGGTTTTTCAAACCAGAACCCGATGAGGAAGAACGAAGCCAGGCCCACGAGTTCCCAAAAGATGAACGCCTGCAAGAGATCCACCGCATAGACAAAACTCAGCATGGACCACGCGAAAAACCCCAACATCGCAAAATACCGCGTCTTGCCCGGGTCATGTGCCATGTAGCTCGTGGAATAGAGCGCGATACACGCCGTTATCAGGGAGACGACCACGCCGAACATGAGACTCGCGCCGTCCAGGAAAAAGCCAAATTGCAGTTGAAACGCCCCGCTTTGAAACCACAAAAACCGCAGGGGATCGACCGCGCCTTGCACCAGCAAGCAGACCGCGCTGATGAGGGAAACCGCGCTGCCGAACAAGACCAGCACTTGCGCGGCGCCGGGGCGTTGCATCAGAAAGAGGAGGGCGATGACAAAACACGCCAGGGGCGCGCCCGTGGTCAACAGGATGAGAGAAAGGGTATCCATCAACCGCTCAGTTCCGTGAGTTTTTCCGCATCGATATCGCGGTACGCCCGATACAGACGCAGGATGATCGACAAAAAAATAGCGACTTCCGCAGCGGCCAGCCCGATGATGATCAGGACGAAAATTTGGCCCACTGTGGGATCCGTGACGACGAACCGATTGAACGCCATCAGATTCAAACTGGCGGCATTCATCATGAGTTCTATGCCGATGAGCAGGGCAATGAGGTTGCGGTGGGACAGCGCGCCGATCAACCCGAATGCAAACAGCGCGGCGGCCACGAGCAAATAGGCTTCGAGGGTCACGTTTTCTCCTTGCGGGCGATCAGGATGGCGCCGATGATCGCCAAGAGCAAAATGAGTGACAGGGTTTCAAACACGAGGTTGTAATGCGTGAGCAAGGCGTGGCCCAACGCGCCCACGGCCCACGCTTTTTCAGGGGCAGGCGACGCGATTTGCCGAAACGTTGTGTCGCGGATCAAATAGGCGATTGAGACGAAAAACAGCACCGCGCACACAATTGCAAAAATGAGTTTGCGGACATCCGGATCTGGCGGGCGCACGGACATGGCAATGGAGAGCATCATCGCAAACACGATGGCGACCGTGATTCCGCCGATGTAGATGAGCACCTGCATCGCCGCGACAAACGGGCTGCCCAAGTGGAGAAACAAGCCCGCCAAGCCCAAGAGGCTGATCCCCAATCCGATGATGGCGTAGAGCACTTGCCGGGAAAACGCGGCCAGGCATCCCCCGATCAGGACCAGGGCCACAAAAATATAGACGACCACCTGTTCGAGCATCACTGCCCCCTGCTTCTCGGGATTTTCCGCACGCCCTTTTTCGCCTTCTTCGCCGATGCTCGCCGTGCTGCGGCGCGTTGGGCGCGTTCTTTGGCTTGCTCGGCTTCGATTTCTTTGAGGCGTTCGCGCGCGGCGTCTTCCCCGTCCGCCCACGGTTCGATGAGGTCGTAGAGAAAGTCGCTGCGCTGGTACCCGGCTTCATCGTGAACCTCGCTGTATCCCAGCGTGTCTGTGGGACACACGTCCAAGCACAACCCGCAGTCGCTGCACAGGGCAAAATCGACGATGAACTTGGTCGCCCGTTTGCGCCGCAACCCCTCGGGCCGTTCCCCATCCAACTCAATGCAGAAAGACGGACACACGCGCTCGCAGGCTTTGCAGTCGATGCAGTCGTGCGAGCCAATGTCCTCTTTTTCGATGAGGACGATCACATTGCGAAACGCCTTGGACATCTCGATTTTTTCTTTTGGATATTGCGAGGTGACCGGCGGTTTCCGAAAGTTGTCCCATGTGACTTTCATGCCACGCAACAGGGTCGTACTGCCATCGAGAATTTCTTTTATCAGTCCCATGTAAAGTTCCTCGTCAGTTGTCGGTTGTCAGTTGTCAGTTGTCAGTCCACCCAAGCCCAAGCTTCCAAGCGGTCAGCGGGGGGCGTCTAGTCGCGCGCTAAGACAATGTGAGTTCTGCTTGGAGCGCGTCTTTGCGATTATTCTCAGACGGTTTGAAATTTTGTTTCCTTTGCAACCATGCCGAAATTCCCCTCTGAAAACGGGTTGAGGTGTTCCAATATTTGGTATTACACAGGCCCTGCGCGGAGGATTTTATCCGAGACGCCGGTTTCAAATTGCGCGAAATTTTCCTTAAATAGCCGGGCCAAGTGCGCGGCGCGGGCGTCGTATTCGGTTGGGTTGGACCAGGTGGTGCGCGGGGACAGGATGCTGCCCGTGACGTCGGGACAGGTTTTTGGAACGCTGAAGCCAAAGCGCGGATCGGTTTCGTACGGGACATCTGCCAGCGCGCCGTTGTGGATGGCGCGGATGATCGACCGCGTATTGGTCAGGGTGATGCGCTTGCCAACGCCGTACCCGCCGCCGGACCAACCGGTGTTGACCAGCCACACGTCCGCGTTGTGCTGCTGCATTTTTTTTGCGAGTTGCTCGGCGTATTTCCCCGGGTGCCACACGAGAAAGGGCGCGCCAAAGCAGGCCGAGAAAGACGCCTGTGGCTCGGTAATGCCCATTTCCGTGCCCGCGACTTTGGCGGTGTACCCGCTGATGAAGTGGTACATCGCTCGTTCGGGTGTGAGTTTGCTCACCGGCGGCAAAACGCCAAAGGCATCGCAGGTCAAAAAGATGATGTTTTTCGGATGCCCGCTCGTACAGGGGATTTGTGCATTGGGAATGTACTCGATGGGATAGGCCGCGCGGGTGTTCTCGGTGATGGTATCATCGTCGTAATTGACCACGCGGGTCATGGCGTCAAAAACCACGTTTTCGAGCACGGTGCCAAAGCGGATGGCATTGTAAATCTCGGGTTCGCGCGCACGGGATAGGCCGATGCACTTGGCGTAACAACCGCCTTCAAAATTGAAGATGCCGCGCTCGCTCCAACCGTGCTCGTCATCGCCGATGAGGCTGCGCTGCGGATCCGCAGACAGGGTGGTTTTGCCGGTGCCGGACAGGCCAAAAAAGAGCGCGGTGTCGCCCTGTTCGCCCACATTGGCCGCGCAGTGCATGGACAAAATGTCCTGTTTGGGCAAGAGGTAATTGAGCACGGTGAAGATGCCCTTTTTCATTTCGCCGGCGTATTCCGTGCCCAAAATGACCATTTCTCGAAATTCAAAGCTGAGGTTGACGCTGGTGGTCGAGGTCATTTTGGCGGTGTACAGGTTGGCGGGAAACCGGCCCGCGTTGATGATGGTATAATCGGGTTCGCCAAAATTTTCGAGTTCCGTGCGCGAGGGCCGCATGAGCATGTTGTGCATGAACAAGGCTTGGTACGCACGCGCGCAGATCACGCGCACTTTGATGCGGTATTTGGAATCCCAACCCGCGTACCCATCCACGACATAGATGCGGTCGCAAACATTGAGATAGTCAACAGCGCGCACGCGGTTGACGAGAAAGGTGTGCTCGTCGAGTTTGATGTTGACCTCGCCCCACCAGATGTCGCCCGCGCTGTCCGGGTGTTCCACGATGCGCTTGTCGCCTGGGCTGCGCCCGGTTTTCGCGCCCGAGCGCACGACCAAGGCCCCAGTGCTGGTGATGGCGGACCCGGTTTCATGGGTGAGGGCTTCCTCGTAGAGCACCGCGGGCGAGGCATTTCGCAACACCGCGGGCTTGGTGATCTTGTAGCGTTCCAAACTAAATTCTGCCATGTACGCGCTCCTTTGATCTGATCGCTCGTTTTGCTAACCAGCTCAATATATCACACACCGCAGTCCGCTCAAACCAAATTTTGCTCAGGGGGCAAAAAGTTCTATATTTTTCCAAAGTAGGGGTTATATTGCGAGGGTTTTCAGGTCGGGCGTTATTCAAAGGAGCAACGGGGATGAAAGGATCGAGACCAAATATCCTGTGGATTTGCACGGATCAGCAGCGGTATGACACCATTGGCGCGTTGGGCAATCCGCATGTGGATACGCCCAATATCGACCGGTTGATCGCAGAGGGGTTTGCATTGACGCATGCGTATTGCCAAAGCCCCATCTGCACGCCGAGCCGGGCGAGTTTTTTGACCGGGCAATACGCGAGTGCGGTACACGTCACTGGCAATGGCAATTCGCATTTTCCAGACGCGCCCCCGCTGGTCACCAAAATGCTATCAGACGCGGGCTACGATTGCGGGTTGATCGGCAAACTGCATTTGTCGAGTGCGTATCGCCGCATCGAAAAACGGGTGGATGATGGGTACCGGTATTGGCAATACAGCCACGCGCCGCGAGACGATTGGGAAACCGGGCACGATTACGCGGATTGGGTGCGGTCAAAGGGCGAGGTCTTGGGCGAGTTGATCAAAAGCCCGGATGGGGTGCCCGCAGAATTGCACCAGACGACGTGGTGTGCGGAAAAGACCATTGAATTTATGCGCGAGCAACGCGATGGCCCCTGGCTGGCCTGCGTGAATATCTACGACCCGCATCCGCCGTTTAACCCGCCCAAAGCGTACCGCGATAGGTTCGATCCGCAAGCGGTGAACGGCCCGCTGTTTCGGGAGAGCGACTTGGCGCAACAAGCGAAACTCGAAGCCATCGATTTTCAATCCAAGGGCCGGCATCCGGACGCAATTGAGCCGCACTCGCCCGGCAAAAATCCCAGTGCCGAACGCGGCCGCGATGCCCGAACCCTGATCGCGGCGTATTACGCGATGATCGCGTTGATCGACGAGCAGATAGGGCGCGTGATTGCCGCGCTTGAAGACACGGGACAACGCGACAATACACTGGTCATTTTCACGAGCGACCACGGCGAGATGCTCGGCGACCACGGGTTGCTCAAAAAGGGCTGTCGGTTTTACGAAGGCCTGGTGCGCGTGCCCCTGATTTTTTCATGGCCTGGGCATGTGCAATCGGGCCGACGGAGCGACGCGCTGGTCGAATTGCGCGATATCGCCCCGCTCTTGTTGGAACTGGCCGGCAGGGCAGTGCCCGACCGCATGCAACCGCGTTCTTTGTTGCCCATGCTGAGCGGCGCGTGCCCCGCTGATGAACACCGCGAGTTTGTGCGCTGCGAGTATTACGACGCGCTGGATCAAGCCGATGGCACCTATGCCACGATGTATCGCAACCGGCAGTACAAACTGGTGGTTTATCACGGGCACAGCCTGGGCGAGCTATACGATTTGGCAGCAGACCCGGGCGAGTTTGACAATTTGTGGGACGATGCGGAGTATGTGGATGTCAAACTCGATTTGATGTAGCGCAGTTTCGATGCGTCCATGCTCGCGATGGACAAAGGCCCCAAACGCATCGGGCCGATGTGAGGGCCGGAAAAACGGAGGTGAGATATGGCAAAACAGAGGGTTCAAAAACCGAAGATCAAAATCATGGCCGCGGACTGGTCCTTGCGAGATTACCCGTCTGCGAGAAATCCCTGGGCCGTTCAGACCAAAGTGCGGCGGGTGAAAGAAGCGGGGTTTGCCGGCATGGCGGCCGGGGCCGATGCCGAGTTGGCCGCTGAGTTGCACGCGAATGGATTGGAAATGGTGGGCGGGGTGGATGTGGGTAGCAAGAAGGAAGCCGATGAAAAGATCAAAGCATTTGCCGATCTCGGCGTGGTGCATCTCAACGTGCAGTTGTGCGATCACGATACGCGCACAAAAAACGCGCTGAAAGTGGCGCGAGCAGTGGTGAAAGCCGGGAAGAAGTACGGGGTCAAACCCGCGATAGAGATCCACCGGGATACGTGTACGGAAACCCCGGAAAAGGCGTTTGCACTGGCCGCGGCGTACGAGAAGAAGTACGAGAAGAAATTGCGAATGAATTTCGATCACTCGCATCCGGCCATTATCAAACAGCTCCGCCCGCACGAATACTGGGCGCGACTGTCCGAGCGCGTGGATCTCTTGCGTAGGCACGAACTCATCCATTTTCGCCCCTTTACGGGCAGCCATTGCCAAACGCCCGTGACCAATGGCAAAGGGCGATTGGATCGCGATTTTAAGATTTGGTTGGCGAACTATCTGGAACCCGCGCTCGATGCGTGGTTGCAAGGCGCGAAACCGGGCAAGACGCTCTACGCCGTTCCCGAACTCGGCCCCCAAGGCTCTGGGTACGCGCTGGCCTGTTTCCCGGATATTTGGCAGGACGCCATTCGAGAGAAGAATGAAATTGTGAAAGTCTGGCGCAGGTTGGTGAGGGATTGGAAGGAGTAAAGATCGGCGATGTGTTACTGATGACGACTTCAGGCATTTTGCAGGTCCTGTTCTAATTCCTCATGTGTCAGGTCAAATATGGACACGCCGTAGTGACCCATATCTTGGAGAAATTGGATGCGCGACATGCCGGCGAGTTCCGCGGCACGCCCGGAAGACATTTTGCCCATTTCATATAGCTTGGCAGCAGCGGCCCTGCGGACCTCTTGGGCAAATTCCTCGGGGGTCTCTTTTAAGGACAGAAAAATTTCTTCCGGCACTTCAATTTGAATCATGAGCATTTTTGTTCCTTTGGTTTTGTGGCGACAAGTGACGATTTGTAACAACTTACAGGAGCGGAATGTAGAAGATTTTGAAACACACGCAATTTTATTTTTTGTTTCGTAAATCCCAATTCTGAAGGGAGGAACAGATGGCGAGGAAGGTGACGATTGCGTTGATTGGCGCGGGGATGTTTGGCGGGGATATTCACGCGCGGGCGTACGCGGATTTGCAATGCAATGGCATCAGCGGTCTTATGGGGCGCGTCGGGCTTGATGCCTGGGCGCGCGATCTGGCGGATGTCGAATTTGAGTTGGTGGCCGTTGCCACGCGCACCGAGGCGTCCGCACAGCGCGCACGGGCGAATTTTGAGCAGTGGACCGGACACGCGCCCAAGCCGTATTGGGGCGAGACCCCGTGGGAAGCTGTGTTGCGCGATTTTCCCGACTTGGATGTGATGGCCGTTGCCACGCCCGACAATTTGCACACGCCTGTGGTGCTGGCCGCGTTGCACAACAGCACGCATGTGATTACGGAAAAACCGATGTGCTTGTCGATTCGGGAAGCCGATGAAATGGTCGAATTGGCCGATGAAAAAGAACTGATCTGCGCGGTGGACATGCACAAACGCTACGACCCGGATCACCTGCGGATCCAGCGCGATATCGCCCATCGCATCGGGGATCCGCTCTACGGCTTGGCGATGCTGGAAGAACCCCTCGAAGTCTCCACGAGCACGTTTAAGTGGGCCGAAGACAGCGATCCCTTTTCTTATGTGGGGCCGCATTGGGTCGATTTGTTCTACAATTACTATCGCAGCAAGCCCGTGTCGCTCACGGCGGTGGGGCAAAAAAAGCGGTTGGTGCGCGATGGGATAGACGCTTATGACGCGGTGCAGGTGCGCGTGGATTTTGACAATGGCATGAGCGTTTATTTTCACAACAACTGGATCACGCCCGATGACTTTGAAGGCCCGGTCAATCAGGGCCACGAGATTGTGGGCACGGAAGGCAAGGTGGAATCCGACCAGCAGTACCGCGGGTTTCGGTTTTGGTACGCGGGCGGCAGCAGCCAGAGTTCCAACAATCATTTTACGCGCAATGTCCAACGCCCCGACGGGTCACAGGTGTATGTGGGGTATGGCATAGACAGCATCACAGTGGCATTGGTGGCGGTGTGTCGCGTGAAGTTTTTGGGCGCGTCTGTCGCCGACGTGAAGGAGATTTATCCCACGGCCGAAGACGGCCGGATTACCGCGGCGATAGTCGATGCCGCACGCATTGTCCGCGACCGCAATTTCGAGTACCTCCGCGCAGGCAAAGGCGCGGTTGTTACCGCACAATTTGGCCCGGATGGCATCGTCATCGTCGATCCCCATCGCAACGATAGCCTGCAAAGATGAAGGCGCGGACGCGGTGTTTGAGAAGATATACGATAAGCCGGTGTGAGCCAAGACGCAAGACGGGAGAGGCAAGAGGTGTCGAATATTCACCTGAATATCGCGTGCGATGAGGATGT
This sequence comes from Candidatus Latescibacterota bacterium, assembly GCA_965204745.1. Classification (GTDB taxonomy): domain Bacteria; phylum Latescibacterota; class UBA2968; order UBA2968; family UBA2968; genus VXRD01. The sequence goes on along the minus strand of OZ242010.1, from coordinate 2,861,492 downwards.
GGTAGCTTTGCGCGTGGTTGCGGCTCTGTTCACTGATGATCGCTTGAAATGCGTCTGGTGAGGGCTTGCAGTTGAAGCCGTTGCTCACTCGGCAAGGCACAAACGCATGCGCTCGGCATAATCCATGATCAACAACGCATCCTTCGCATCCGTCTTGGCTCGTTGCATGCGGGCTTGACCGTACTTGCTCATCGCTTTGGGATTGACGACCATGACCTTTGTGTGGCGATGCCGATGCAAGGCCAAGGCCACCCCCAAGCTGTAAAGCCCGGTCGCTTCGAGGCACACAGAGACCATGTGCCCGCCCTTGGTGAGCCACTTCAGCAACCGCTTATGGGCTTGGGGATCATTGGCAAAGGTCGCTTGCATGACAGCTTGTCCGGGTCTGGACAGGGCAACAGACAACGTGCGGGCACTGACATCAATGCCGGCGAAAGCGGGTTGAGATTTCGACATGGGGGCCTCCTGTGATGAGGGGTTGTAAGGGGTCTGGTGTGCGCTCGAGTTCGATCCCGACCATTGACGCCAAGTCTACCGGTCTTGTATATGCAGCCTCAAGGGACTTAGATACTCTTCGGCATAGACCCGGCGGTCGGGGGGCCTATCTTACCTACAAGGTCATCGCCTTCAAGAGGGGCCGGCCTTCCCCGAGCCGGGCATCAAGATGGCTTATCTCGATACGAGGGCGCAACTCCTAATTAACCCTTACTTCCAAGATACAAGAGGGGTGGCCTTCTCACGTCTTACCTCTACCTTCTCACTTTTTTGGGGTGGCCTTCTCACGTCTTGCCTCTACCTTCTCACCTTTTTTCGGGTGCTGGTTTATCGCCCAGTGTTTAGAGATGGATATTGCCAGTCAAGGCGAAAGCGAAGAAGCATTGACCCATCTCGGGGAAGCATTGGAACTGTACTTTGAACCCCCGCAACCGAGTTTGAAACCAGCAATCCAAAGATGAAAGCACGGATCTATATCGACACCTCCGTGATTGGAGGATGCGAGGACGATGAGTGGCGCGAGCATTCCATTCGATTGATGGCGTGCTTTATCAAGGGAGATTATGTGCTCGTGCTCTCTGATCTCACCATTCAAGAACTTGCAACATCTCCGAATGAAGTGCGTGCTCACCTTGCCGCGGTGCCGGAAGAACACATCGAAGTTCTGCGTCTCAGCACAGAGTCACAGGAACTCGCAGACGCCTATATATCCGAAGGGATCGTCAGCAGGCGTATGCGGGCAGATGCTCAACACATCGCCATGGCCACTGTTGCCCGCGTGAACGTGCTTGTGAGTTGGAACTTCAGACACATCGTGAATCCGCATCGGATTCATGGCTACAATTCCGTGAATCTCCGGCGTGGCTACTTGACCCTTGAAATCCGCTCTCCGCGAGAGGTTTTAAGAGATGAAAAATAAAAAGAAAAAATTCGATTCCGTTGAGATGATGCGCTCGATTCGCGCCAAACTTTCGGTTCAGATCAAAGGGATGACATGCGAAGAGGAACTCGATTGGCTCGCATCGCAGGAACTCAAAGATCCATTCTTGGAGCGTCTCCGCAGGAAGGCGGCCCAACAAGACCGCACAAACGAGACGCACGACGTAGAAAATCTCTGAGAAGTTGATTGGTGGGAAAATACTGTTGTGCGAGGGGTGTTTTTTTTTAGAGCAAAAGTGCCAATAACAATCCTCACGCGAAAGGAGATACTGTGATGGATCACTTGGAAGCAGTCTATGAAAACCATGTCAAACCCCTGTCCACCGCCGACCGGTTGCGCCTGTTGGAAATGACAGCCCACGACTTGGCAACTCATCCCAAGGGCGTTCCCGGTAAAAATCTGTTGGTCTTCGCAGGACAAATACCGGCGACCGATCTCCGAGACATGGCTCAAGCCATTAAAGCAGATTGTGAAAAGGTGCAGACAGATGAATGGTAGGTATTTACTCGACACGAATATTGTCATCGCGCTCTTTGCCCAAGATCAATCCATACAGGACCATCTATACCGTGCTGAAGAGGTATTGATCCCAAGTATTGTCTTAGGTGAACTCTACTACGGTGCTCTGAAATCGGCCCGTGTAGAAACGAATCAAGCCCGCATTGATGAATTTGCTTCAAGTTCTGTAATTGTCGGCTGTGATTGGGGCACTGCTCGAATATATGGACAGATCAAAAACAAGTTGCGGGCAAAAGGCCGGCCAATTCCGGAAAACGATCTGTGGATTGTTGCGATAGCTCAACAGCATCAACTCACTCTAATTTCTCGCGATGACCACTTCAAAGAAGTTGACGACCTGTCGCTACGAAGATGGTAAATTTGCAAGGCATTGAAGTGAGAATCTGACTTGAAGAGAGGAGATGGCAAAGATGAAAACGCAAGTTTTTACGGCGAGTATCTGGCGAGAAGAGGACTGGTTTATCGCCCAGTGTTTAGAGGTGGATATTGCCAGTCAAGGCGAAAGCGAAGAAGAAGCATTGACCCATCTCGGGGAAGCATTGGAACTGTACTTTGAACCCCCGCAACCGAGTTTGAAACCAGCAATCCGAAAATTTGAGGTCAAAGTCAGTGCCGCTTAAACCCCTTCCCTATCGTCAGGTCAAGCGTAAGTTGGAAAAGGCAGGATTCACAATAATCAGCCAACGAGGCAGTCATGTAAAGTTTGTTCGATACAGCGATGATAAGGTGTGTACAACGATTGTTCCACATCACCGTGAGATTCCAATTGGCATATTGCGGAGTATTTTGCGCCAAGCGAGATTGACCCCAAATGAGTTTGAGAAACTCTAAAGCAGTATCTAAAGGCGTTCCCGCAAAGAATGGGATCGTTAAACGTGACCGTTGCTGAATGACGCATTGGCAAATGTAACGATGTTGGGACTGGATACGCCCCCCCATCATCTATTTTTTTATTTTATGCGACAACAATTTGGTTCCTATATTGAGCAAGTGATGGCCGGAATTTATGAGGTAATGAGATGGATAAAAAATCTTGGTTGGCTATCTTTTCTTGCATTGTCTCATTTTTGTCTTTATTGCTTGACCACTGGGTTGTGGCAAGCTCTTTGGTGCTTGCGTTTTGTCTGGGATATGTGGCGTTTCGGTTTTGGAAAGATCGACAGGCTTATAGACGATTGCTTTCCTCATTTAGCCATGTACATCAATTGCCACACGAATTTCGAGATATTCTCGTCTCGGAGAAGTTGTTCGAGATCTATCGCCATCCAGAAGACCATGAAGATATCTTAAGCTCTTCTGTGCTCAAAGTCTTGGATATATCAGCCAGTCTTTTCAACCAAATCATTGGTGTTCCATGCTATGCAAATCTTATGGTTCCATATTCAGAAAGTTCAGAAAATCTCAGGGTTGTCGAGTGGTCAACAAATACGCCTCCAGATAGATATGAAAAAACGCCTGTTACAGAAATTCCCATAGGTCTTGGGATAGCTGGTCGTGCTTTTTTCGAACAGCAAGTCAAAATTGTCAATAATATAGAAACGCATCGCCACTTTCTAATAGTATCAGACAAGGAAACCGTTGCCTACAAAAGTGTAATATCCTGTCCTTATCGAGTGAATGGCACTACAGCAGGCGTTGTGAATATTGATTGTGAAAAGAAGGACGCTTTTAAGCCAGAGGAGGTAAAGTTCTTGGTTCAAGCCGTTGCGGACACTTTGGCACTTGTATTTCAATTATTCGAGGGACTAAAAGAAATACACCATGAATCAAAAAAATAAACTTGACGAAATGACCAAACAAAGTATCATATCAAAAGTGTTGAGGGCCATCATTAGAAACCGAATTTGAGCGTAGCCGAAAGGAGGAGAAAATGGATTCTAAACACGCTTCTGCTGTCTCGTTAGGCGAGCAGTTAATCAGGGGTCGGGATCGGGCAGAAAAAAGAAAAAAAACTATGCTCAACAGTATCTATCATGCGCTGATCCGCGGGCGTGATAAATCCGAGGACTGGAATTTTTTTGATTTAGCCAAGGCATACGGCTTGTATGTAGAAGATATCGCACAAGCACCGACGACCCTCGGATATTACATGCTGTTCGCGGAGAATGGCGACTTCATCTATGTCGGCAAAGCGGATAACCTCCACCAGAGACTCGTTAACCATTTTGGGCAGGGTGAAGATGGACCGCACGAGGAAAACGAACGGATCAATGGCATCGCGAAATACGCAATATGGATGCCAACTCAGACGATTGCCGAAGCCGAGGAGGCCGAGGGGCATTTGTATGACACATGGGTTCGCAACACGGGTCTGCCTCCATTCGCAAACAAAAACAAACCCCCGAAATCGAAACTGCGGGACAACGAAACCAAGATCGCAAAACTCCGCCTCCGCCAAATTCTGAACGAGCTCCGGTCGCTAAGAGCCTGAGGCCCATAGATGACGGTTATGAACGATTCGGAATCACGCTCAAGTGCTCAATAAAGAAACGACGTAACAAGAGACTGGCTTTGGGGGGATAGCAGTGGGTATTGTGGCTATGTGGGTGAAATCGAAGCGCGGCAAATGATTCTCACCAACCTAAAAAAGCGGAGAAAGCCACTTGATTTTTCCGTGCGCCTTCTTTAGTTTGGCAGTCACAGCAAAAAGTGCCAATAACAATCCTCACGCGAAAGGAGAAACGATGTTGCTCAAAGAACATCTGGACGAATTACACGAGGCCAAACGTTTGCTTGAATCAACCAGCCTCGCACAAAAACTCACCGTTGCGATTGGAAGACCTATCGAAGCTGGCTTTGAGAGACTATTGGAAGACCTATCGAAGCTGGCTTTGAGAGACTTCCGCCCGAGTATGCTGATATAATCAATCAGCTCAGCAGAGACACTTTGGAGAAAGGATTACAGGTCGCGGTAAAAACTCTGGATACGACATCCATCGTAGATCCCAGCAATGCCATGCATAAACTTATGGTCATGGGAACTGGAAGCATCGGTGGCGCATTCGGTCTAAAGGCACTCGCAATCGAACTGCCGCTTTCCACAGCAATCATGCTTCGCTCCATCGCTGACATAGCGAGGAGCCAGGGGGAAAACCTTGAAGGCATGGAGGCGAGACTGGCTTGCTTAGAGGTCTTTGCTTTGGGTGGTCAATCTGATGAAAATGATGCTACTAAATCAAGCTATTTTGCAGTTCGGATGTTGCTAACCCATGAGGTTGTCGATGCCGCCCGATTTCTTGCCAATCCGCAGGTTCTTGCCCAAGGAGTTAGAGCGCCTGCCCTTGTTCGCCTTATCTCCCAGATCGCTTCGCGCTTTGGCGTTGTTGTATCGCAGAAGGTAGCGGCTCAAGCCCTACCAGTGATCGGGGCAATTGGCGGTGCCGCAATTAACACGATTTTTATCGATCACTTTCAGAATATGGCTCGGGGACATTTTATCGTTCGAAAACTTGAACGCATCTATGACGAGAGCACCGTCAAGCAAACGTATGACGACGCGCCCCTGATATTAGAATAATTATCAAATCTTGCTGGTAAGGATACGCGGGACAATTCTGAAATATATTCTGCGAGTTAAAAATTCGGAGTCACCTGCAAGTGGTCATTTTGGCTTCTCATTCTTAAATTTTGGAGGTTACCATGATTTGGATTCCCATTATTATTGCTGTAGCTGCACTTGCTACAGGTGCTGTCGCCTTAAACTGGGACAAAATTGTAATAGCCCACGGGGGCAAGAAACTCGCTGTCCTTGGAGAGCGTCGGGTTGGAAAAACCGTGTTGATTAACTTCTTGACCGAAGGCACTATACCGGAAAAGTATGAGCAGACAATCGCAAAAGAAAAAACCGCCGCTCGCCGTTTTAAGCTCAAAGATTTGTCTCTAAAGATTAAGGCATCGAACGATGTGCCTGGAAGCAAAGATGACTATGCTGTATGGAAATCTATTACAGCCGACGCGGATATCGTACTGTATCTCTTGCGTATAGATAAGTTGATGAAAGGCGATAAAAGGACCGAAGTTCGGGTTGAGGCTGATATGTGGCAAATTGGAGGGTGGTTGCAGGATAACCCCAAAGATGACCCTTTCTTCATTATTGGAACGCACTGCGACCTTACTAAGCCTGACTTAACTAAATTGCCAGAAGATCAAATTGGAGACTATAAAGATCGGGTATATAAAATGCCTATCATTCAAAAAATTGTGCAACTCGGTGGAGGAAAAAATAAGGTAAGGGTCGTATTGGGTAGCTTGAAGTGGAAAAGGGACACAGAAAAATTGGTATTTCAGATATTTAGTGAGATACAAGAATAATGGACAATCTATCTTTTCGCGCTCAAAGTCTGGACAATCAGACCACCGACCCTATGGAGGTCAACGGGCACTTTCTTGCAGAAGAGAACGTGACTGAACGCCAAGATTTAGCGCAAAAAATATCAGAAGTTTCTTCAAACGGCGCCAGGAGCTTCTCGGAAGGTTCGCATACTGCGTTTTTGTATGGCGATAAATTCCTCTTGCAGACGCCCTCTGATCAGTTGGATAACGCCGGCAGAATTGCGCCGATCCTTTGCTATGGTCATGTATCTGCTGAGCCATCGGAATCGTGGCCTGATGATGTCGTCAAAGCTATGGTGGGTTTTGCCGAGCGTATTGGCAGAACGATTTCAGATGACAGCCAAAAGGTGGCTCGTCACGGTGTTGTGGCTATCTTAGAAGTAAAAAAAAAAATCAGAAGACGCCGGAAGATAGTACGAGGAGCGGTGGGCGTGTCAATCTTTTTGGCAGTGTTATGGATAATATACGAAATCGTTTTCCGAAAATGAAAGAACGCAAGACGAGGCGTTCTCATTCAGAACCTCGCCCAGAACCAACTCGCCAAATTACTCAAAGGAGACACAATGACCGATAGTACATGGCCGAATGAACCCCATCGTCGCAAAACTGTATTTGTGCTCAACCAGCCTGAGATTGATGCTTTAGAGTATCGGGATGGCGGTGCTGAACTCTTGCTCAACGAAGAAGTCTATATACTTCCTTCTTCTTCGAAGCAGTCCAACTCAGTCGTACAAGGTCTATTTGACAGTGGGCTTGCCCGGTCAGGAGCTGTACTGATTCAAAGCCCATTTGATAAAGATGTGTACGAAGACTCAAAACAGGCGGTGGAGCGTTTCGCACTGGAGAAACACCTGCACTTTTCCACGTTATGCGGCCTGTTAGGTGCCAGCAAGGTCACAGTAGAACAGGTTGAGCATAAAAACGCCAAGGGTAAAGAAACCGTTTCTGTTGAAGGCAACGTACTCGGGAGGGGCGTAGAAGGAAAAAAAGAAAATGAAGAGTTGACTTCGTTTAGCAACCAACTAAACCTGACGGACGAATTCAAGGGCGGCTCTCCAAATGTGCAGGCGGCTAAGGAACTCCTAAAGCAAAAAGGATTATTGGGCGACGCCAATATGAGATCACTTCTCGAAATGTGCAAAAACTCGAATAACCAACTCATAAGCCGAAACCTCCGGTTAAACATGACCAGTGAAGTACAACGCAACCTTAATGTTCTGGTCAGGCTTGATATCCCCACCTTTCTATCGCTGGAAGCAGGCTATGATCGTCATGTGCGCGAACAAACGGAGTTCACGCTCACCATCAACGTAGAGTTCTAAACGGCACAGAGCGAGTAATAGTAAAAAAACCACAGGAAACACTAAAAAGACCTTGACGTGGTTCTGATTTTTTTGGCAGAAAACGTAACCTGACTTTCAAGGAGGTCGAAATGGCTGATATTATTCAAGGACCAGTTACCCATGTTATTGATGGTGACACGTTTGACATGCAAGTCACTCATACTGGAAAATTCAATGAATATGATGACTACAATCAGTATGAACGCATTCGGATTGCTGATATCGATGCGCCGGAATTGGGGACCCGGCAAGGTAGAATTGCAAGAGATCGGCTCCAAAATGCCCGTCAAGGCAAAATGGTTCGTTGCACTGTACAGACTCGTGACGTTTATGGACGAATTGTTGCAAGTGTTAAAGTTCTGTGACACCGCGAGATAGGCTTTACCCCACCGTCGCTGAAATAGAGGCGGAGAAAGCGTTTGCAAAACGCATCAATTTTGAGGTGGGCTGGGCGACATGTAACCCGAAAGTCCGAAACCCCAAACCGACCGAAGAAGAGAAGTGGATGTTTATCAAGCGATACGGCGCAAAACATAAATCCCAGGAAAAAGACGAGTCGGAAGGGAGAGATAGTTAAAAGGCTCGGCAAATATGTTTTGTTCGTAAAGGTGTTCATCTTTTTGAGGAAAGGAGTATTCGTTATGCCTCTTCCACTCATTATTGCAGGTGCTGCGATAGGTGCCTCTATTGGCGGTGGTATCGGTAGTATGTTAGACGCCAAGGACAAAATCAAAAACGCCAAAGAACGCTATGATCGTCGCCGTACTGATTATGGCTTTGCTGAGCGACGCTATAAGGGTTGGTGGGAAAACGCAGAAGCAAAGTTTGAAGCATTGGAACGGCGAAGATTGGGAGCTCTCGTTACAATAGGGCGTGCCGTGGACTTTCTGAAAAGGGCAAAGATCCACGAGCGCGACTTGGAGCAACGATTTGAGATCACGCCTCAGAAATTGGCGGCGTGGGAAGGTGTATCGGCACACGCGGTTGAAGTGCTCGGCGGCATCGCTAAGAGTGGAGCCGCTGGTGTAGCAACGGCTACGGGCGTCTATGGTGCGGTCAGCGTGTTCGGGACGGCCTCAACCGGTACAGCGATTGGTACCCTTAGCGGTGCAGCGGCCAAGAGTGCCACTCTCGCTTGGTTGGGTGGTGGTTCGCTTGCTGCGGGCGGTGGTGGCGTAGCACTCGGCACGGTAGTATTCGGCGGTCTCGTCGCCGGACCAGCCTTGCTGGTGGCGGGATTTTTCGCCAATTCTAAGGCTGAAAAAGTCAAAACAGAGGTAGAAAAGCAGATCGCCGAGATGGATAAAGCCGAAGCGCAGAGGAAACAGCAGATCGCAGTGATCAAAACCGTATTGCGCCGAGTGGATGAGTTGCACGAATCTACCGACGAGGTAGATCGGGCACTTGACCGACTGCTCAACCGAGGCAACCCGGCAGACTTAGGGGATGCTTACCAAGTCGCCCGCACGGCAAAGACCTTGGGCGATCTTCTGGATGTCGCCATCGTCGATAAGAACGGAAACATCATTCCGTAAAAAGAGCCTTCGCACAGAACAATCTGTGCTAGGTGGAAGGGCAGTCAATTTGGACCGCCTACAATCCTTTTCAATCACTTATAGGAGGTTTGCACAACCATGTCAAAAGTAGGGACGGTAATGAAAGTTGGCGGGAAAGTCAGCAGGGCGGCTGGCAGTGCGGTCAACGTCTTGCCTCTTATCACCGAGGCAATAGCATACTACAAAATTCGCTCAGAGGAGCGGACAAAGCGAGAAGAAATCTGGTCTAAGCGAGATGTGCTTGTCACTGCACTCAACAACGAAAAGGAAGTTATTCTCACCTATTTCGAGCATCGGTTCGCAGAGCGGAAGGTGGCACTGGAACAGTTCTACCATCTGCTTCATCGGGCAACAGACTCGGGCAACGACAACGAACTTCAAGTGGCACTTGGCGGTATTCTTGGGATTATTCAAGAAAATCCACTGAAGGACTTCGCCGAGTTCAAAAAGAACATGTCGAATCCCGATTTTGTCATTGAGTTGTAACTGACGGATCGCACTTGTTGAAAGCAAGAGAAACAGGGCGAGTAATACTAAAAAACCACAGGAAACACTAAAAAGTCCTTGACAAGGTTCAGATTTGTTGATATTATCTAATCCCATAGAAAACGTAACCTGATTTTCAAGGAGGTTGAAATGGCTGATATTATTGAAGGACCAGTTATCCGTGTTATTGATGGTGACACGTTTGAAATGCAAGTCACCCGTATCGGAGAATCCAATGAATATAACTACAATCAGTATGAACACATTCGGATTGCTGATATCGATGCGCCAGAATTGGGGACCCGGCAAGGTAACATTGCAAAAATTCAGCTCCAAAATGCCCTTCAAGGCAAAATGGTTCGTTGCACTGTACAGACTCGTGATGTTTATGGACGAATTGTTGCGAGTGTTGAAGTTCTGTGACTTTGAGGTGGGTTGGGCGACATGTAACCCGAAAGTCCGAAACCCCAAACCGACCGAAGAAGAGAAGCGGATGTTTATCAAGCGATACGGCACAAAACATAAATTCCAGTGATCTGCACTGCACATAGCACATAATCTCAAGAGGCCCTGCAACGAGTTGCGGGGTCTTTTTTGTTTTTTGCGGCGATAATGAAAATTTTTGGCTCTCGGGCCTTGACTTTGCCTCTCCACCGGCATAATATGTTTTTAATACAGGGGATTGATCCCATCACACTAATCGCAACAAATTTAGCAAAGAAAGGATATAATTATGGATTGGAATTTTGTAGTTGAAAAGTGCGGCTTACCCATAAGGAATATCACGCAAGTACCCGTTTCCCCCGGATACTACCTGCTGTTCGCGGAGAATGGCGACTTCATCTATGTCGGCAAAGCAAAGGACCTTCGCAATAGACTCACCGACCATTTCGGGTTAGACGAGGAAAACGAACGGATCAATGGCATCGCGGAATACGCAATATGGATACCGACTCAGACGATTGCCGAAGCCGAGGAGGCCGAGGGGCATTTGTATGACATATGGGTTCGCAACACGGGGCGGCATCCAGCCGAAAATAAAAACAAACCCCCGAAATCGAAACTGACGGAGAAAGAAATTAGAGACGCAAAGTACCACTCCCTCCTCCGTGACCTCATTCTTGACTTGGGCAACTTATGTGTTCGTTGAAAGGAGAATCGAATGATGGAGTTCGTTATCTATGGAACAGTGACTTTGGCACTTTTGGGGGGTGCGTTTTGTGTCTTTGCCGCCATCCGAACGCTCTACAAAGCGTGGCCGATTCTCGATATCACCGCCACCAATGCCATCAACGATGACCCTGCGGCGACCGAGTATTTCATTGACCTGTTGGATGAAGCGAAAAAGAAAATGACCATCTATGACGACGGCGACGATATGGCGGAATCGATCTATAACAATCCCGAAGTCATTGTTGCCGTGCAGGGGAAGTTGGATCAAAACGCGGATTTCAAAATCCAGTGTTTCTTTAACTTCGACCACGACCTGCGTTTCAGGCAAGCGTTTGGCAGCCATTCCCAAGTAGATATTCGGACAGGCGACAATGTGGCGGCGAACGACGTTCACTACAAGATCATCGACGACGGCAGAAAAGCCTATCTGTCGCGGCACAAATTGGGGGCTAGTGAACGCCGGATCAGATGGATCGATTGCACCAGAGTTCGGCGCGATCTCAAACATGTGACAGATGAGGTACTCGGCAAATACAAACGAGACATTGCACGAAAGTTCGGCCCACCCAACACCGCAACGCTGACCTGATAGGAGTTGCCGATGCCCGAGTTGCCACCGATACAGCTATACGCGATATTGGCTGTCGCTGTTACCTTCGGGTCGATATTTTCCGCATTCATCCGAGAACCAACCACGACTATCGTCTCCCGGGCACGAGAGAAGGTGATGTTGGGTCTATTGATATTTTGCTTAGGGGCATGGATTAATGTGATTGGCTTGGTCTTTTACTTGCTTATCTGTGTGTCTCGGCAAATCCTTTCTTTCGATCAATCCTTGGCTGTCCATATTTTTCATTTTATCGTTCACATTTTTCATTTCGGGGTGTTGGTAATGGGCTTGTATGTGAGTACCTTGATCTGTAAGGAAATGTGGACTCGCTACATAAACGGCGATGTCTCGGCCCCTTAGGCTCTCAGAATCCACCATAATCGAAATCGCGTAACAGGAATAAAAGAGGCCCTGCAACGAGTTGCGGGGTCTTTTTCTTGTTATCGGGGCGTGTTTGGGTTATCTTTCAAAATCGACATTGACACATTGCACTGTCCATAACGAGATCGGTTGACAAAAAAATAAAGGAAACGCGACATGCGCTTCTTCAACACCAGCGGGCCGGTGGTGGTTGCGGATCACTACTGCATTCCGCCTTTGGAGCGATTGAATCTCAACGAGGTGCGCCGCCTCATCCGGGACAAACGCTACTTTGTGTTGCACGCGCCTCGGCAAACGGGCAAGACCTCGGCCCTGCTGGCCTTGCGCGATTTGCTCAACGCCGAAGGCGCGTACCGCTGCGTGTACGTCAATGTTGAAGCCGGGCAGGCCGCACGCGAAGATGTGGAACGGGTGATGCGCGCTATTCTGGCTGGATTGGCGTCTCGGGCACGCATGACCTTGGGCGACGACTTTTTGGGCAAGGTCTGGTCAGGTCTCCTTGCCGAGGTCGGACCAGATGCGGCTTTGCAAGAGGCGTTGACGCGCTGGGCCGAGGTAGATCCGACCCCCTTGGTGCTGCTCATTGACGAGATCGATTCGCTGATTGGCGACTCGCTCCTCTCTGTGTTGCGGCAGTTGCGCGCTGGCTACGACCAGCGTCCTGAGCACTTTCCGCAAAGCGTGATTTTGTGCGGGGTGCGCGACGTGCGCGATTACCGCATCCATTCCGGTTCTGCGAATGCGACCATCACTGGCGGGAGCGCGTTTAACATCAAGGCGCGATCCCTGCGCTTGGGCGACTTTTCGCAGGACGAGGTACACGCCCTGCTCGCGCAACACACCGAGGGAACCGGGCAGGTATTTACGCCTGACGCGCTGGAATTGATCTGGACGCAGACGCAAGGACAGCCCTGGCTGGTCAACGCGCTGGCGGATGAAACCTGCTTCCGAGACGAGGCCGCAGAGGCGCGGATTGATCCGATCACCGAGGACGACATCCGAGAAGCCCAAGAACAACTCATCTTGCGCCGCGAAACACATCTCGACCAGTTGGCTGACAAACTCAAAGAAGACCGCGTGCAACGCATTATCGAACCGATCTTGAGCGGCGGCGATGAGGACCGCCACTTCACGGATCGCGATTTGGAGTATGTACAGGATCTCGGGCTCGTGGGTCAAGATCAGCCGTATCACATCGCCAATCCGATCTACGCCGAAGTCGTGCCCCGCGAACTGACGTGGGTGGTCCAAGGGGAATTTGAGCAAGAAACAACTTGGTACGTCAACGCCGATGGCAGTTTGGATGTGGTCAAATTGCTGGTCGCGTTCCAGACCTTTTTCCGCGAAAATTCCGAGCATTGGGTCAAGCGATTCGCGTATCGAGAGGCCGGCCCCCAGTTGCTGTTACAGGCGTTTTTGCAAAGGATCATGAACAGCGGTGGGCATATTGAGCGCGAGTATGGCTTGGGCCGTTTGCGTACCGATCTGCTCATCGTCTGGCCCCAAGGAGCGCGGACGCGCAAATTTTGCAAAGGATCATGAACAGCGGTGGGCATATTGAGCGCGAGTATGGCTTGGGCCGTTTGCGTACCGATCTGCTCATCGTCTGGCCCCAAGGAGCGCGGACGCGCAAATTCGTTATCGAGTGCAAAGTACAAGACGTAAGATACGCAAAAGTTTGGAACGGACCATCGCATCACCGCAACGATAGCCTGCAAAGGTTTCTTGCCGCGGGCGATGAGTTGGTCATAGAAGGCTTTGACATGGCCTTCGTGTCTGATGGCCACCCAGGCAGGCATATAGAGGGCATGGCGGAGGTACTTATTCCCGGTTTTCGAGATGCGTCTTTGTGGATGGCGGTTCCGATTGTTTGGGTTTGGGATCCAGGCCTGCATGTGCGACCCACTGGGGCGGTTGCATCTCCTCTGGCAAAAGGGTCAACTCGGCCAAGAGCCGCAAGGCACTCGTTTGCGCGATGCCAGGCGTCGAGCAGAGGCGTTGGTAGGCACGCTTGAGGGGCTCATCGTGCAAAACGAGATCGAGGGCTTGGCTTTCCAAGTATGCAATCCGGCGTTTGAAGTGTCGAATATTCACCTGAATATCGCGTGCGATGAGACGTGTGCTGCGGATGTGGTAGCTCTGCGCGTGGTTGCGGCTCTGTTCGCGGATGATCTCCTGCTTGAGTTGGTCAATGCGTCTGGTGAGGGCTTGCAGTTGAAGCCGTTGCTCGCTCGGCGCTTGCCAAGGCACAAAAGGCATGCGCTCGGCATAGTCGAGGATCAACAACGCATCCTTCGCATCCGTCTTCGCCCGTTGCATGCAGGCTTGGGCGTACTTGCTCATCGCTTTGGGATTGACGACCATGACCTTTGTGTGGCGATGCCGATGCAAGGCCAAGGCCACCCCCAAACTGTAAAGCCCGGTCGCTTCGAGGCACACAGAGACCATGTGCCCGCCCTTCGTGAGCCACTTCAGCAACCGCTTATGCGCTTGGGGATCATTGGCAAAGGTCGCTTGCATGACAGCTTGTCCGGGTCTGGACAGGGCAACGGACAACGTGCGGGCACTGACATCAATGCCGGCAAAAGCGGGGTGAGATTTCGACATGGGGGCCTCCTGTGATGAGGGGGTTGTAAGGGATCTGGTGCGCGCTCGGGGTCGCGTCCCGACCATTGACGCCAAGTCTACCGTCTTGTATATGCAGCCTCAAGGGGCTTAGATACCTTCGGCATAGACCCGGCGGTCGGGGGGCCTATCTTACCTACAAGGTCATCGCCTCAAGAGGGGCCGGCCTTCCCCGAGCCTCAAGATGGCATCTCGATTCCCTTACGATACAAGAGGGGAGAGGGGTGGCCTTCTCACCTCTTGCCTCCTTTGCCTCTCCCGTCTTGCCTCTCACCTCTCACCTTCCCTTCGCTGTTTTTTTCCTTGACATATTCCACTTAGGTTGCGTAGGTTATGCCATCTGAAATTCGCAACCACGCAATTCCCTAGTTCTGCCATGCGCTCAATCCCCACATTGGCGATCTCCACCTTGCGAAGCGGTGGACACCTGCGACAGCAGGTCATCCGCATTTCGCGCCTTTCCATTGCAGGTCGCGCGCGTCTGCACCTGCTCCTCATCGCGGGCCTTTCCCTCGCTATTCTCGTTCACTAAGCGCAGGCTCTTTCCCCACTTTCACGACAACGCCACAACAGGACAGAGCCTTTGATCGATTCACTGGCCGTTGTCACCTCATGGATTCGGGAAATTCTCATGACTCAAAAACACACGATTTGCGCGCTGGTCGAAAACCATTTTGGCGTCTTGTGCAACATCTCGGGGCTTTTCTCCAGTCGCGGATTCAACATCGACAGCTTGTCCGTCGGCGAAACAGAAGACCCGAGCATCTCGCGCATGACCATCGTTGTCGGCGGTGACGACAGCGTGCTCGAGCAGGTGGTCAAGCAATTGGACCGCCTCATCGACGTCATCCGCGTGATCGACATCACGCAGGGCAAATTTGTCGAACGCGAACTCGTGCTCATCAAAGTCAAGGCCGATACAGCCACGCGCGCAGAGGTCATTCAAATCGCCGAAGTGTTCCGCGCAAATATCGTGGATGTGAGCACGCATTCCATGACCATTGAAGTCACGGGCCGCTACGACAAAATTCAGGCCATCATCGGCATGCTGCGTTCTTTTGGCATCCTGGAAATCGCGCGCACCGGCACCGTGGCCCTGTTGCGGGACTCCGCGATCCAAGAACCCTAACCCGTTCAGCAAAAGGAGGTGATGCAGATGGAAGCCGACCTCGGCGACCTCGATCTCGTTTGGCAGAGGGCAATGACAGCCAGACCCGTTCCGTCTGCCCGTTCACCTCGGTCTGGCGCGCAAAGGAATCACCATGCACAAAAACAAAAATCGCGTCATCATTTTTGACACCACCTTGCGAGACGCAGAACAAACCCCCGGCGCGTCCCTCACCGTGCGCGAAAAACTCGAAATCGCTCGGCAACTCGCCCGGCTCAATGTCGATGTGATCGAAGCCGGGTTCCCCATCTCCTCCGATCAGGACTTTGAGGCCGTGCGGCGCATTGCCCACGAGGTCGAAGGCCCGGTGATCTGCGGCTTGTCCCGCGCCATCTTCAAAGACATCGACCGCACGGGCGAAGCCTTGAAAGACGCGCCCAATCCGCGCATTCACACGTTCATCGGCACCTCGCCCCTGCACATCGCCATGGTGGGCAAATCCCCGGACCAAGTCCGACAAATGGCCGTGGATGCGGTTGCGCGTGCCAAGTCGTACTGCGACGACGTGGAATTTTCTCCGATGGACGCGGCGCGCACAGACCCGCGCTATCTCCTCGAAGTGATCGAAGCCACCATCGACGCGGGCGCCACCACCATCAACATTCCCGACACGGTGGGCTATGCCGTGCCCGATCAGTTCGGCGCGATCATCCGCAACATCTGCGACCGCGTGCCCAACATCTATCGCGCAGTCGTCAGCGTCCACTGCCATGACGATTTGGGCATGGCGACCATCAACGCGCTCGAAGCCCTCAAAAACGGCGCGCGCCAAGTCGAATGCACCATCAATGGCTTGGGCGAACGCGCGGGCAACACCTCGCTCGAAGAAGTGGTCATGGCCCTCAAGACGCGCGGGGATTACTTTGACCTGTACACGGACATCGAAACCCGGGAAATTGCGACCACGAGCCGCTTGGTCAGCCGGTTGATGGGCATTGTCGTTCCGCCGAACAAACCCATTGTGGGCGCCAACGCATTTGCCCACAGCTCGGGCATCCACCAAGACGGCGTGCTCAAAGACCGGGAAAATTTTGAAATCATCGATCCCCGATCCGTGGGGTGGGACGAATCGAGCATCGTGCTCACCGCGCGCTCTGGGCGGCACGCCTTGCGCCATCGCCTGGAGGAACTCGGCTTTCGCTTGGATCGAGCGGAATTAGACATCGCGTACGAGCGGTTCGTCAAAGTGGCTGACAAAAAGAAAGAGGTCTATGACGAAGACCTCATGGCGATTGTGGAAGACGAGATCCGCGACTTCCCCACGCGCTTCACCCTCGACTACTTGCACACGGTCAGCGGCACGGGCACCGTACCTTCCGCGACGGTTCGCATCGGCATCGATGGCGAGACCCACATTCAGGAATCCGCTTGGGGCGACGGGCCCGTGGATGCGGCCTATCGCGCCATCAAAAAAGCCACGGCCAACGCGGACACCAAAGTCGAAAACTACACCATCCGCGGCGTGACCGGGGGCGCGGAAGCCATCGGCGAAGTCACGGTCAACGTGTCCTGCCACGGGCGCGTCTGCCGAGGGCGCGGCGCATCCACCGATATCATCGAAGCCAGCGTCAAAGCCTTCCTCGACGCGCTCAATCGCCTGGCCCTCCAGCAAGCCACGCACAAAGAGCGCGAGCCGACCGTGTGAACACCGAGAAAAGAGGAGATCATGGGGCAAAGTTTGTTTCAAAAAGTTTGGGACGCGCATGCGGTGCGGACCCTGCCATCGGGTCAAACGCAGTTGTTCATCGGCTTGCACCTCGTCCACGAAGTCACCAGCCCGCAGGCGTTTGAAATGTTGCGGGAGCGCAAGTTGGGCATCGCGTATCCAGACCGCACGTTCGCCACCGTCGATCACATCGTGCCCACGCGCGACCGCGACCGGCCCTTTGCAGACGAAATGGCCGAACACATGTTGCTCGCCATCGAGGACAATGCCGCGGAATTTGGCATTCCCCTGTTCGACCTCGACGACGAGCGCCAGGGCATCGTCCACGTCATCGGCCCGGAATTGGGCCTCACGCAACCGGGCATGACCATTGCCTGCGGGGACAGCCACACCGCCACGCACGGCGCGTTTGGCGCGATAGCATTTGGCATTGGCACGTCACAAGTGCGCGACGTCCTCGCAACGCAGTGCTTGGCAATGGACCCGCTCAAAGTGCGCCGCATTGAAGTGAGCGGCACCTTGGGCGACGGCGTGTACGCCAAAGACGTCATTCTCAACATCATCCGCAACCTCGGCGTCCAAGGCGGCACTGGCTACGCGTACGAATACGCAGGCGCCGCGATAGCGGGCATGGACATGGAAGCGCGCATGTCCGTGTGCAACATGTCTATCGAAGGCGGCGCGCGCGCGGGGTATGTCAATCCCGACCAGACGACTTACGACTATTTGCAAGGCCGCGCGTACGCGCCTTCGGGCGACGCGTTTGACCGCGCCATCTCGTGGTGGCATTCTCTCGCCTCTGACCCAGACGCGGATTACGACGACGTCTATCACCTCGACGGCTCTGCCCTCGAACCCACCGTGACGTGGGGCATCACCCCGGGGCAAGCCCTCTTCGTCTCGGAAAAAGTGCCCGCGCTCACGGACTTGCCGGACGACGAGCGCGATGTCGCCGCCGAAGCGTACGATTATATGGACTTATCGCCGGGCACGGCCATCTCGGGCATTCCCATCGACGTGGCATTTGTGGGATCGTGTACCAACAGCCGGATTTCCGACCTGCGAGAAGCGGCCCGCATCGTCAAAGGCCACCGCGTCGCCGATGGCGTCAAGGCCCTGGTCGTCCCGGGATCCAAATCCGTTCTCAAAGCCGCCGAAGCCGAGGGCTTGCACCATGTGTTTGGAGACGCGGGCTTTGAATGGCGCGGCGCGGGTTGCTCCATGTGTTTGGCGATGAACCCCGACAAATTGCAGGGCCGCGAAGTTTGCGCCTCGTCCAGCAACCGCAATTTCAAAGGCCGGCAAGGCAGCCCCACAGGGCGCACGCTCTTGATGAGCCCCGCGATGGTGGCCGCCGCGGCCATTGCCGGCGAAGTCATCGACGTGCGAGGGATGTGAACGGCGAAGCGCAGATAAACGCGGATAAAAAAATAATGACCGACTTTTTCGCCAGTCTATTTTCCGGAACCCTGTTTGCCGACGATTTTCTGCGGGAAACAGCGATTCGCGCAGACGCCTATCGCGCGTTGGACGATGGGATGATCGACGGGATCGACAGCGCGTTTTGGGAAATTTTTGACCGATTCCCCGCAGATCAATCGCCGAATGAAACGCAGACCGAGGACGATTTGATCTGGCCCATCCTGCGGCGTCTCGGTTGGACCGCGCACCTGCGGCAACAAAACCTCGCGCCTCGGGGGCGATCCGATGTGCCCGATGGGCTGCTATTTGTCGATGACGAGACAAAAGATCGCGCCAATACACACCGCCGAGAATGGCAACGCTATGTGTTTGGCATCGCCATTGTCGAGTCCAAGCGTTGGCACATGCCCCTCGACCGCCGAGGCCAAAGCGATGGCGAAACGACCGCGCCTTCAACGCAGATGCTCCGCTATTTGCGGCGCGTCGATGATCTGACCCAGGGCAAGCTCCGCTGGGGCATCCTGACCAATGGCGCGAAATGGCGGCTTTATTACCAAGGTGCCCGCTCCGTGTCGGAACAGTTTTTCGAGATCGACCTCGCGGCACTCTTCGATCTCTCCGCTGGAGAAAGACGGCACTGCTTGAAGTTGTTCGTCCTGTTCTTTCGTCGAGAGAGTTTTGGCGGCGATCCCACGTTTCACCAATACGCGCTCGACGAGGGGCGTTTTTACGAAGAGCGCGTCGCCAACAATGTTTCCGGGTTGGTCTTCGACGAAGTCTTTCCCCAACTCGCTCGGGTTATGGTCCAAGCCGCGCCCGACGCGCCGTTGCCCGACGTACGCGCCGCGGCCCTGACCTTGCTCTACCGCCTGTTGTTCATCCTCTATGCCGAAGATCGCGACCTGCTGCCCGTGCGCGATAGCCGCTACGACGATTACAGCCTGCGAAAAGTGCGCGCCGAGGTGCGCGCGCGGAAAGAACGGGGCGATGCGGTCTCGGGCACTGCGGCCCGCTACTACCACGCCATCGACGATTTGTGCCGGATCATCGACAAGGGCGATTCCTCTCTTGGCCTGCCGCCGTACAACGGGGGCCTGTTCGACCGCGAACGCACGCCGCTCCTGTCCGATATCCGCCTCGGCGATCAGGTCATGGTCGATGTGATCGACGCCCTGTCCTTCGAGAAGATGCCCGAAGGCCGCCGCTATATCAATTACCGCAACCTGAGTGTTGAGCAACTCGGATCGATCTACGAGGGGTTGCTCGAACACGAGGTCGTGCGCGATGGCGATGGGGTTGTGATCCGTCCAAACATTTTTGCGCGCAAGGGATCGGGCAGCTACTATACGCCGGATGGGCTCGTGCGCCTGATTATCGAAAAGACGCTTGACCCATTGGTGCAGGCCCGCATAGATGCCTTTGCCAGCAAGGTGAAAGAACTCAAAAAAAGCCGCCGCGCCAAGCGGGTCAAAATTGCCGAACTCAAGCGCGTCGATCCGGCGGTGAGGTTGCTCGAGTTGAAAATCTGCGATCCGGCGATGGGATCCGGGCACTTCTTGGCCGGGCTTGTGGATTATCTCGCGGACCGCGTGATCGCGGCGATGGCCGAAGACGCGATACCGGGCTATGTCTCGCCGCTGACCGAGCGCGTTGACGCCATCCGCGATACGATTATGGGCAATGCTGAAAAAAATGGCTGGGCCATTGACGCCGAACGCCTCGACGACCGGCACATCATCCGGCGCATGGTGCTCAAGCGGTGCATTTACGGGGTGGATAAAAACCCGATGGTCGTCGAACTCGCCAAAGTGTCCCTGTGGTTGCACACCTTCACCGCAGGCGCGCCGCTGAGTTTTCTCGATCACCATCTGCGCTGCGGGGATTCGCTCGTGGGCATGCGCGTCAAGGAGGCCACCGACGAATTGAGCCGACTCGGCGGCCTGTTCGCCGCCAGTGCCATTGCCGGGGCCGAGACCGCCACCAAAGGCATGCAGCGCATTGAGGACATGTCCGACGCGGATGTGGCCGAGGTGCGAGCGTCCGCGTCCCTGTTCGGGCAAGTGGAGGAGACGACCGCGGACCTGCGCGGCTTGCTCGATTTCCTCTGCGGCTTGCGCTGGGTAAGCGCGGGCCTGAGCGAAAAAAACCGCGCCACCCTAGAAGGGCCGCTCGTTACGACGCTCGGCCGCCAGCAGGCCAGTGCGTACGCGCTTTTGGCCAGGGGGCCGGAGTGCATGCATGACCTTCTGCCCGATACCGGCGACGCGGCATGGTCGAGCTTTTCCGCGCTCTGGAACGAGGCCAAGACCCTCGCGCACCGCGAGCACTTCTTGCACTGGGAGGCCGCGTTCCCGGGCGTGTGGCAGAACTGGCAACGCAATCAGCCAGAAGGCGGCTTTGACGCGGTGATCGGCAATCCGCCGTGGGATCGCATCAAGTTGCAAGAGGTCGAGTGGTTCGCGAGCCGCGCGCCCGAGTTGGCACGCGCCCCAACCGCAGCAGCGCGGCGCACCGCCATCCAAAAGCTCCGCAAACAGGACGATCCACTGGCCGCCCACTTCGACGCGGCCAAGGCGCAATCGGACAAACTCGCGCACTTGGTCCGCACCTCCGGCGACTATCCCCTGCTCGGCGGCGGCGACATCAACCTCTACTCCTTGTTCGTGGAACGGGCGACGCGCCTCGTAAAGCCGGATGGCATCATCGGCTTGCTCACGCCCTCGGGCATCTACGCGGACAAGACCGCGGCGCCCTTCTTCAAATCCGCCTCCACGGCCGGGCACGTCGCTGGTGTATTCGATTTTGAGAACAAGAAAATTTTCTTCAAAGACATTCACGCCTCGTTCAAGTTCTGCGCCCTAATATTCGGCGGCGAAAAACGAACATTCCCCGAGACGCACTGCGCCTTCTTCCTCCACGACATCGCAACGATTGACGATCCACAACGCTGTTTCCCGCTGACGCCGGACGATTTCGCCCGCGTGAATCCGAACACCGGCACTGCCCCCGTCTTTCGCAACCGCAAGGATGCCGAGATCACCCGCCGCATCTACGAGCACCATCCTGTATTGGTCGATCACGCAGGAGACAAAGAACGCCGCGCTTGGCCGGTGCGCTACAACAGAATGTTCGATATGACCAACGACTCCGGACTATTTCGCACGCGGGAAGAATTGGAAGAGCGGGAAGGGGCGTATCCCATCGGCGGCAATCGCTTCAATAGTCCAAGTGGGGAATGGCTACCGCTGTACCAAGGCCGAATGATTTGGCAATTTGACCACCGCGCCAACTCGGTTCGCATCAACCCTCAGAGTACGCACAATCCCTATTTGAGCGAGGAAGTCAGCGCGGGGCAACACGCGGATCTGGACTTTCTCCCGCAACCGCAATACTATGTTCCTGCGGAAAATGTGGAGATGGCCTTTCCGCAGAGCAGCGGCTGGGCATTGGGTTTCCGCGGAATTACCAACCCGACCAATATGCGAACGATGATTGCCGCTATCGTGCCACGCGCCGGTTTTGGCAACAGTTTGCCCATTCTGTTGCCTATCGCCGAAGACGGCGCCGTGCAAGCATACAAAAAGGAAGCCTATCTGCTGGCCGCCAATTTGAATGCCCTTGCATTCGATTTTGTTACGCGCCAAAAAGTGCAAGGTCAGCATTTGAACTGGTTCATCATCGAGCAACTCCCGGTCATCGCCCCGGATCGCTTCGCGTCTGTCCGATTCGGCCCCAAAACCGCCCGCGATCTCGTCCGCGAAGCCGTGTTGGAACTCGCGTACACCGCGCATGACATGGCCCCTTTCGCCCGCGACTTGGGCTATGTCGATGAATCGGGCGAGGTGCGACCGCCCTTTGTTTGGGATGAGGACCGCCGCCTGCGTTTGCGCGCCCAACTCGACGCGGTATTCTTTCACCTCTACGGCATTGCGGACCGCGATGATGCGCGCTATGTCTATTCGATAGGACTTACGCAAAAAAGAACAGGATCGAACCCCCATCCTCACTTTGGAGGTCTGTATGGCGAAACCAACGCGCTTGGATTACTGCCAGTATCTGCTTAGCAGTCCGCTCAATTATACCCTGACTCATTTCGCAGATCACAGCGACCGGTTCACGCATGATATGCTCAACCGCTATCTGGGTGGGGATCGCGTCTCGCCGCGTGTGATCTGGAAAAACGTCAAACCCCACCTCACGTCGACCGCAAAGGGCGTAATTCTCTTTGATGACACGGTCTTAGATAAGCGCTATGCCAAAAAGATGGCTCTCGTGCGTCGGCAATACAGTGGCAATGCGAAGGGGGTCATCTCGGGGATCGGTGTGGTGACGTGTGTGTATGTCAATCCGATTCAAGATCGGTTTTGGCTGATTGACTATCGCATTTACGATCCGCAAGGGGATGGAAAAACCAAGTTAGACCACGTCAAAGAGATGTTGTCACTCTTGGTCTATCACAAAAAACTGCCTTTTGAGCGAGTGGTGATGGATACTTGGTATGCCACCAAAGCGGTCATGCTTCACATTGAGCACTTGCAAAAGACCTATTACTGTCCTATCAAAAAGAATCGCCTCGTGGACGATTCGTCAGGTGAAAACCCCTATCAACGGGTCGATGCCTTAACTTGGACAAAACGCGAACAGGCCACAGGAAAACGCATGAAACTCAGAGGGTTCCCTAAAAACCACAAGGTGAACGTATTCCGGGTCGCGTCTGCGACGAGACGCACGGCGTATATCGTAACCAACGACTTGACTCAAACCGACCCGTCAGTGGCACAAGCGGTGTGCCACTTGCGTTGGAAGATTGAGCAAGTTCACCGGGAAGCAAAACAGGTAACGGGGCTTGAAAAGTGTCAATGCCGATTGGCACGCATTGTGCGAAACCACATCGCGTGTGCCTTTCTCGTTTGGGGACGACTGACCCAAGTCGCCTATCAGACTGGACAAACCATCTATCAAGTCAAACATGGCTTATGGGAGGATTATTTGAGACAACAACTCAAAACACCGGCGATACCAATGACCCTGGCGTAAGTCCTATTCGACATTCCCCATTGTCGAGCAACAAGAAACCGCCGACTATGGCCGGTATTTGTCCCGCGATCTGTGCCTCGCGTACATGAACGCACTGGCGGCCGGCGACGCGGATGCGGAGCCGGCGGTGTGACCTATCCCCCCGGCCCCCGTTATTCGCTTCGGTCATTGTATTCACTGAGGTTTCG
The DNA here is from genome assembly GCA_965204745.1 of Candidatus Latescibacterota bacterium. GTDB lineage: Bacteria > Latescibacterota > UBA2968 > UBA2968 > UBA2968 > VXRD01. The sequence goes on along the minus strand of OZ242010.1, from coordinate 2,837,551 downwards.
CAGTTCAAAGAAGGCATCGCAATAAGTGCCATAGCAAAACCCACTCCGATCAAGCCATCACGCACAGCGCGCAAGGCCGTCTCGCAACCAACATCCATTATGCAACCCACCTTGCAGGCTGGCGCATATCGTTCTGTTACAAAAGCGCTTTGCGCTGTGCAAGCCTCTCGGCGTTTGAGAGCGGCATTTTTTGCTTACTTTTTTTTGCTGTTGAAAAAAAGTAAGTCGCCGAAGGCATCGGAGGCAACCAACGAGGCTGTAGGACCAAACGCCTTAAATGAGCAAGCAACACATTTGCTACTCTGTGCGTAACGTCAGGTCTAAAAATAAAATGTCAACACGACCTAAGATGCAGTTTTTGAAACTCAAATTGCCAGGCGCGTATCTCGATGCGTTTTTTTATCGGGGGCACCTCTATCTTCTGACCGCAGAGAACACGTTGCAACTGCTCGATTGGAACAGGTTGATAGAGCGCGTTTTCCCGGCACGGAATAAAAGTGGGACCGATCCGTTGGCGGCTATGGTGTTGACCAACAATGCGTTGGCCCATGAAGATAGGTGTCTCATGGATTGGGCACAGTATGACGGCTTTAAGAACGTGTTGCTTGAGAATTTGCAACAGATGGATGGCACTGTTCTTTGTCCCAAAGAAGATGAACGCAATGAGTTTGACTTGGGGCCTGAGCGGTTTCACACCATTGAACTTTTCCGTTCTCACGTCTGGCTGATAGGGGAAGAAGGGGTCAGTTATGTCAAGGCAGGGCCGGGGCATGCGAAGGGAAAATGCTCTCGAATCTATCGGGTACTCGACGATTGTGCGTTCTCTATTGGTGTAAATTCGCAGTCCTTATGGGTCATGTCGCCCGAGTGGTTGCACGTTGTCCCCATTTGCGATATTTCGTCAAAACGGGTGCGCGTGGGATTTGGCGAGGAGGAGGCAGTGCCCATTTCCGCAAACCACATCGGCTGGCACTGGGGCGATGCCGTGATAACATCGGATTTTGACTTTCACACCAGCATCTGGATGGCGGTATCTAATGGCTATGAGGCGACGGACAATTTTGCCCATCTTGAACGCGACAAAATTTTGAGAAAAAATTCTACGGGGCGGCGATTACCCGCTGGAAAAGCGGAGTCTCATTTTTGCGAAATCGCGCTTGATATCGGACGACCGCAACGGCTCTACTGTAGCAGAGAACGGGCTGTGGGCGTGTCGCACCATCACACTGTGCAGGCTTTCAATTGGGCGTTTAATTTCCAACGCACGCAAAACGGGCTTGCGGATTATGCGATTTCAACCCCCGATGCAGAACGGGTGCTTATTGGCACTTTTGGCTGGGTTGTCGAAGAAACATCGGGCGTTCTTTTGATCGACAAAATCAAAAAGACAAAATTATACGAAAACGAACCGACACAAGTCCGCACATTCCCCTCGGCATCTTGGTATGAAAACATGGTGGTTGTCGTGGGGGATGGCGAGATCGAAATCATCGCCATTCTCGACTACGACTTTCTCATGCCCAAAGAATTGCGCGATGTCCGCATTGGTAGGCTATCGCAATTTTTCTCGAATAAGTACAGACGATATCCGACTATGGGCGGTGGGATGTGATGAGGTCAAACGCGCTGGCGGTGTGACCTATCCCCCCGGCCCCCGTTATTCGCTTCGCTCATTGTAGGCTACGCCTGTGCCTTCAAGGAAAGGGGGAGCATGGCTTTCTTGAGAGATAAACGCACGGGATAGGTTGGGGGCTTTAAGCGCGTGGGGCATGCGATAAACCCCCAAAACCCTCGCGTGATCCCTCGCAAAAAACATTTGCATTCCCCTTTCAGGAGGGTAGGGGGTCTAAGCGGATGTGGGGGTGTGGGGTTATTCCGCGCAATCCCTTAATCCGCGCCAATCCGCGATTCAGACCAATATCAGGAAGAGGATATTCATGAATTTATCTGTGATTCAAAACGCGACGGGCCGTGCGGTTGCGGTTCGGGGAAACGATATCGACACGGACCGCATCATCCCCGCGCGCTATCTGCGCGCCATTACGTTTGATGGCTTGGGCGAACACGCATTTGAAGACGACCGCAAATCGAATCCCGATCACCCGTTTGACAATCCGGCCTATCGGGGCGCGGCCATCCTCGTCGTCAATGCCAATTTCGGGTGCGGGTCGTCTCGGGAACACGCGCCCCAAGCCCTGATGCGCTGGGGGATTCGGGCCATTGTCGGCGAATCCTTTGCGGAAATTTTTCTCGGCAATTGCACGGCGATGGGCATGCCTTGTCTGACCGCGCCGCCCGAGGACATCGCAACAATCCAAGATGCCGTTGGCGCGCATCCGCAGCGGGAAATGGCGGTCGATCTCCAAAACAAAAAATTGACATTTGGCACTTTGGAAATCGATCTGCAAATCGCAGAAAGCAACCGCCTGCAACTCATCGAAGGCGCGTGGGACGCCACGGGCATGCTCCTCGAAGCCCGAGACGCCACCCGCGCCGTCGCCGCCAAACTGCCTTACGTCGCGGGCTTTTAGGTTGTGTTGAGATTTACGAGCCATGCAACGGCTTGAGCGGTTTATCGAGAAACTCAAGCCCTGACGTTCCGCAGTTCAAAGCAGGCATCACAACAAGTGCTCTCGCAAAACCCCTCCGATCAAGCCATCACGCACAGCGCGCAAGGCCGTCTCGCAACCCACATCCATGTTGCAACCCCCTTTGCAGGTTGGCGCATGTCGTGCGATTACAAAAGCGATTTGCGCTGTGCAAGCCTCTCGGCGTTTGAGAGCGGCATTTTTTGCCTACTTTTTTTTGCTGCTGAAAAAAAGTAGGTCGCCGAAGGCATCGAAAGCAACAAACGAGGCTGTAGGACCAAACGCCTTAAATCAGCAAGCAACACAGTTGCTAATCTGTGTGTAACGTCAGAAAAAATAAAATGTCAACACGACCTAGCGACAACCCGTTCAAGGTCTCCTCATTGGGAAAATCACATGTCTGAACTGGTGCAAATTTACGACTCCACCCTTCGAGATGGCGCGCAGGCCGAGGGCATTTCGTTTTCGGCTGAAGACAAAGCCATGATCGCGCAGCGTCTCGACGCGATGGGCATTCACTACATCGAAGGCGGTTGGCCGAATCCGACCAATCCCAAGGACCTCGAGTTTTTTGAGCGCGTGCGCGACTGCGAATTTCGCAATGCCAAAATCGTGGCCTTTGGCAGCACCTGCCGCGTGGGCAATCCGCCCGAAGACGATCCGACCCTCGCCACCTTGCTCAGGGCCGGCACAGCGGTCGTCACGCTCTTTGGAAAAAGCTGGACCCTGCACGTCACCGACGTCCTGCGGGCAACGCTCGACGAAAATTTGCAGATCATCGCGGATTCCTGCGCGTGGCTCAAGGAAAACGGCAGGGAAGTCATCTACGATGCCGAGCACTTTTTTGACGGGTACAAAGCCGATCCCGAATACGCATTGAGCACCTTGCAGGCCGCGCAGGCCGGCGGCGCAGAGGTGATCGCCTTGTGCGACACCAATGGCGGCACGATGCCCTACGAAATCCAGCAGATCATCGCGGCCGTTCAGCGCGAACTCACCGTGCCTCTGGGCATTCACACGCACAACGACGCGGGCATGGCCGTGGCCAACAGCATTGTCGCGCTCGAAATGGGGGCGATGCACGTGCAGGGTACGATCAACGGATACGGCGAACGCTGTGGCAATGCCAATCTGTGTTCGGTCATTCCCAATATCGAGCTCAAGCTGGGCAAAACAGCGATTGGCGCGGCAAATCTCACAAAACTCATGGAATTGTCCCGCTTTGTCAGCGAAATAGCCAATGTGTACCACGACCACCGCCAACCGTACGTGGGCGAAAGCGCGTTTGCACACAAGGCCGGGGTTCATGTGGATGCCATGCTCAAACAACCCGCCACTTACGAGCATTGCAGCGCGGAATGGGTGGGCAACGAGCGCAGGTTTCTCCTGTCGGAACAATCGGGCGGGGGCGCGATTGCCGCAAAATTGGATCACCTGATCCCGGGCTTGGACAAACGCCATCCCACCGTGCAAAAATTGTTGCGAGAAATTAAGCAACTCGAGCACGAGGGCTATGTGTTTGAAGCGGCTGAAGCCTCGTTTGAGATTCTCGCGCGGCGGGTATTGGGCAGCATTCGCAACCCGTTCAAACTCATCCACTACCGCACGATCAACCGCAAGAACATGGCCGGCTCTGAAGTCGAAGCCATTGTCAAACTCGAGATCGACGGTCGCATTTACCACACGATAGGCGAAGGCAACGGGCCGGTCAATGCCTTGGACTTGGCCTTGCGCCAAGCCCTTGAAAGCGTGTATCCCACCCTCAAAGACGTGCGCCTCGAAGATTACAAAGTGCGCGTGTTGTCCAGCGCAGAGGGCACGGCGGCCAAAACCCGCGTGCTGATCGAATCCTCTGACCGCCAGCGCGTCTGGAATACGGTGGGCGTTTCTGAAAACAGCATCGAAGCCAGTTGGATCGCGCTGGTCGATAGTTTGACCTACAAATTGTTGCTCGATGGCGTCATTGCCATCAACTGATGGCCCTACCCTCTAACCCCTTGTATCTTTGACCGAACACGGAGGCATCGCCCCTATACACCACTCGTCTTTGAACTGGCTATCGCCAGTTGTACCCCGCTCGTGCTTTTTGTGGCTTTTATACTTTTGTGCTTTTTGTGCCTTTTGTGGCTAAATTTCCATTTTCCTCGAGACGAGAGAACATCTCCCCGTCTCGGATAGGGCTTGACCCTTTTAATGAGCATTCCCATGCAAATCAATTCTCGACGCATCGAACGCCTGCCGCCATACATTTTTCACGAGGTCAATGCCCGCAAAATGCACCTGCGGCGCGAGGGCGTGGATATCATCGACCTGGGCATGGGCAATCCGGACCAGCCCACGCCGCCGCATATTATCGACAAACTCGCCGAAGTGGCCCGCGATCCCAAAGCGCACGGGTACGCGCCATCGGCGGGCATTCCCGCGTTGCGCCGGGCCATCTGCCGGCATTACAAACGCCGATTCCGCGTCGATCTCGATCCGGAAACCGAGGCCATAGTCACCATTGGCTCCAAAGAGGGGTTGGCGCATATTTGCCTGGCCCTCCTGGATCCGGGCGACCTCGCCATCGTGCCCAATCCGGCCTATCCCCTGCACTTGTACGGCGTTGCAATCGCCAATGGCAATGTCCTCAGCCTGCCCTTGCGCGCGGAAAAAGAATTTGTGCCCGATCTGCACATGATCTCGCGGGAGTTGTGGCCCAAGCCCAAGGTCATGATTTTCAACTTCCCGCACAACCCCACCACGGCCACGGTCGATATTTCTTTTTTTCAGGAAATTGTGGCTTTTGCCCGGCGTCAAAATATCATCGTCATCCACGACATGGCCTATTCGGACATCGCGTTTGACGGCACCGAAGTGCCGAGTCTGTTGCAGGTCAAAGGCGCGAAAGAAATCGGGGTCGAATTTTACACCATGTCCAAATCCTACAACATGGCCGGGTGGCGCGTGGGCTTCTGCTTGGGCAATCCCGAGGTGATCAGAGCCTTGTCCATCATCAAAAATTACTACGACTACGGCGTCTTCACCCCGATCCAAGTCGCGGCCATTGCCGCACTTGACGGCCCGCAAGACTGCGTGCGGCAAGCAGCGGCCATGTATCAAAGCCGCAGGGATACGCTCATAGGCGGTCTCAACCGCATCGGGTGGCCGGTCAACAAACCCAAAGCGTCTATGTTTGTGTGGGCGCCCATTCCAGAACCCTATCGGCATCTCGGCTCGATGAACTTCGCCCTCAAACTCATGGAAGAAGCCGAAGTCGCAGTGTCTCCCGGCATTGGCTTTGGCGACATGGGCGAGGGCTATGTCCGCATCTCTCTGGTCGAAAACGAACACCGAATCCGCCAAGCCGTGCGAAATGTCAAACGCGCCCTGTTCTGAAAGCAGATTGCCCTCCGCCGCAGGAGTAAGTAAATGGAAGCACCCTCTTTGTTTAATCCAGACACCTTAAAAACAAAAAGGTTCGTCAGTGTTGCCGAATTGCGTCCGATAAACAATCTGAAGTCCGTTTTCAAAAAAATAAGAGATTACTGTGCGGGGAATGTGACTGGAATCACGCGGGATGAGAAAATCGCCCAAAACATGATGCGGTTGCTATTTTGCAAAATCTACGACGAAAAAACGAGTCTGGATATCGTCGAATTTTCCAACCGTCCACGCGAAAGCAACGACTTGCTCCTGTCGCGGATCAGCAACTTGTTTGACAGGGTGAAAGACGTCTATCCCGGCCTCTTTGAACCGAATGAAAAAATAGAAGTGCAACCCAAAGACCTGTCATTTATCGTCTCGACACTGGAAGACTATTCTATTTTGGACGCTGACAGGGATGTAATCGGAGATGCTTTTGAGGAGTTAATAGGAACTTCGTTTAGAGGTGGCGCGGGACAATTTTTCACGCCGAGAAACGTCGTACAAATGATGATCGATATTCTCGAGCCCCGGGAAGGTGAAAGAATGATCGACCCGGCTTGTGGAAGCGGTGGTTTTCTGGCCTACACATTGAGATATTTTCTGTCTCGCAGTGCGAAAGATTTTGATATTGTAGGGCTTGACAAAGATGCCTTTCTCGCAAAAATCGCAAAAATTTATCTCTCGCTAATCGGTGATGGCGATTATCGCATCTACTGCGAGAACAGCTTGGATAATCCAGCAAAATGGAGCGGAGATACGAGAAGGGATATCCAGTGTGGTGCATTTGACATCGTGCTTACCAATCCTCCTTTCGGAGCGAAAATCCCAGTCATAGGAAAACAACTACTGGGGCAGTATCAACTCGGTCACAGGTGGCGAAAGCACGGCAAATGGTACAGATCACGCGAATCACTCGAGAAACAATCCCCTCAAGTCCTGTTCATCGAGCGGTGTATTCAACTGCTACGCGAGGGTGGTCGTTTGGGCATCGTTCTCCCGGAAGGTATTTTTGGTAATCCTTCGGACAGATATATCTGGGAATATGTGAACAGCGTGTGCTCGGTTACCGGCGTTGTGAGCCTCCCCCAAGAAACTTTTCAACCGAGCACGCATACGAAAACGAGCGTGCTTTTTCTCGAAAAGACGACCGAGAGACGAGATTCGTTGTTCATGGCTATCGCAGGCAGTGTTGGACACAACAAAAACGGCAAACCGATCTACAAAGCGGATGTTGAAACCGGCGAAGAAATCCTCGATGACGATATTCCCTCCATCACGAACAACTTCAAACGAAAAGATGAGGAAAATCACCTCGGCTTCCACATCCCGTATTCCGAGTTGAACGAGAGCATTTTTATTCCAGAGTATTACAACCCGGAAGTCCGTAGAGAATTAGAGGAGTTGAAACACAGCGGAAAATATTTTTTGGTTTCAATTGGAGAATTGCTAAAAAAAAATATCTTGCAGATCAAAAGGGGTAACGAGATAGGCTCGCGCTTTTATGGTACGGGGAACGTGCCATTTGTGCGAACCAGCGATATCGTGAATTGGGAAATCAAGTTTGACCCTATTAAGGCAGTGGCAGAGGAAGTGTATGACGAGTACAAATGCTCCCAAGATATTCGGGAAAGAGATATTCTGTTTGTGAGCGATGGCACGTTTTTAATCGGGCGCACCGCTATTGTCACGAGATTGGACATAAAAATCATCATTCAAAGCCATCTCAAAAAGATAAGAGTAATGAAGAAAAAATTCATCGACCCATACTACCTATTTTACCTTTTGAACAGCAAAATTGTAAGAAAACAGATCGATTCCAAAACCTTTGTACAGGCGACAATCTCGACAATCGGAAACAGACTGGGCGAAGTTGTCCTGCCGATCAACAATGACAAAGATGAAATCAGAAAAATCACAAGCGAAATAGAGGACATCATCTCCAAGAAAGTCGAAGTAAAAGAAAAAACGATGAGGATTATCCAGAACAGTATTTGACGTTCTGAACAATCGCACGCATACCGAACAGAATGGTTTGTGTACGTTTCGGTGCTATCCAAAGATTGATCGGCTGGTGTACGATCTGTGAGGAAACGAGCGGCGTATCTTGATAACTCTACAGTGAGGTGTGTTGTGAACGTTACGGAAAATGCCATTTATCCCCCCAAGGGCTATACGGCCGCGGGGTTGCATTGCGGGCTTAAGGATGGCGAGGAGAAGGACCTCGCGCTCATCGCGTCTGATCGCCCGGCTTCGGCAGCCGGGATGTTCACGACCAATCGCGTGTGCGCGGCCCCTGTGCAGATCAACAGAGAGCACCTGCGCGATGGATGTGCGCGTGCTGTTGTGGTCAACAGCAAAAACGCCAATGCGTGTACTGGCGACCAAGGCATGCGCGATGCGCGACAGACCGCGCAATGGGTGGGTGGCGGATTGGACATCGCGCCAGAAGATGTACTCGTCAATTCCACTGGCGTCATCGGCGTGCCCTTGCAGATGGCATATCTCGAAACCGGGATTCAAACCATCATCCCACAACTCGATGCAACCGGCTGGGACGACGCTTCAGAAGCGATCATGACCACGGACACCGTGCCCAAAAAAGCGTCTGCGCGCCTCCAAATCCGGGACGGCGAAATCACTATCGCAGGCATTGCCAAGGGCGCGGGCATGATCGCGCCCAACATGGCGACTATGCTCGCGTTTGTGGTGACGGATGCGGCCCTGGCCGTGCCCGCGCTTCAAAACGCACTGCGCGACGCGGTGACGCAATCCTTCAACTGCATTACGGTTGACGGCGACATGAGCACCAACGACACGGTATTGGCCCTGGCCAATGGCGCGGCAAACGCGAACGAACTCACGGGCGAAGACCTCCGCGCCTTTCAGACAGCACTCAACGCGGTCTGCATCAGCCTCGCCAAACAAATCGCACGCGATGGGGAAGGCGCGACCAAACTCATCGCCATTCGCGTTGCAGGCGCGCCCACGCGAGAAGACGCGCGCACCGTGGGCATGTCCGTTGCCAACTCCAACCTCGTCAAAACCGCGGTTTTTGGACGCGATCCCAACTGGGGCCGCATTTTGTGCGCCGCGGGCTATGCCGGTGTCGCTATCGACCCGGCCCGCGTCTCCGTTTCCATGGCGGGCATTCCCATTTACGCCAACGGCGGTGGCTTGCCCTTTGACCACGACCGCGCTGTCGATGCCCTTTCCGCGTCCGACATCGCTATCGCCATCGACCTGTCTAGCGGCGACGCGGCGGCGACCATTTATACGTGCGACCTCACGTACGACTACGTCCGCATCAATGCCGAATACACGACGTAACGGGACGCTGTCCCTAGGTTTTTCTCCATCTCTTAGCCATGCCCAAATCTCCCTTTACCCAGCGCGTGCTCAATATTCAAGCCTCTGCGACCGTGTCGGCATTTGCCAAAGCCGGTGCGTTGAAGCGGCAGGGCGTCGATCTCATCTCACTCGTCGCGGGTGAACCCGACTTCGACACCCCCGCGCACATCCGCGCCGCTGCGATCCGCGCCATCGAAACCGGGCACACGCGATACACCAACCCCGCGTCGGGCATTCCCGAACTCAAGCAGGCGATTTGCGACAAATTGGAGCGCGACAATGGGTTGCGCTACGCGCCATCGCAAATCATCGTGACGTGCGGCGCGAAGCAAACCATCTTCGACGCCATCATCGCGTTGATAGAAGACGGAGACCGAGCCATCATCCCCGCGCCGTATTGGACGAGCTACGCGGATCAAGTGCGCTTGATGGGGGGCGAGCCGATCATCGTGCCCACCACGCGAGACGCGGACTTTTGCATGACCGCGCAACAACTCGAAAACGCCATCACCCCGCGCACAAAATTCCTGCTCTTAAACAGCCCTTGCAACCCAACAGGCGCGGTCTATACCCGCGACAACCTCGCGGCCTTGGCCGAGGTCATCGCGCAGGCGAACATCTACGTCATCGCGGATGAAATCTACGAAAAACTCCTGTACGACAACGCCGAGCACGTGTCCATTGCCGCGCTGATGCCCGAGTTGGCAGGGAAAACCCTGGTCGTCAACGGCGTCTCCAAATCCCATGCCATGACCGGGTGGCGCGTGGGCTATGGCGCGGGGCCGCAAAACTTGATCGACCTGATGATCAAAGTCCAAACGCAGGAAACCACAAACACCTGCACCATCTCGCAATACGCCGCACTCGAAGCCCTCACCGGCCCGCAGGATTGCGTGGAAACGATGAGACGGGCATTTGCCACGCGGCGCGATCAAATCGTTTCCCGCCTCAATCGAATGCCGCGCGTGTCATGCCCATCGCCACGCGGCGCGTTTTACGTGTTTCCCGACATATCCGAACTCATCGGCAAATCATCGCCTCGCGGGCGCATTGACAGCGATGTATCGCTGTGCGATTATCTGCTCGACGAAGCGGGCGTGGCGTGCGTGCCCGGCACCGGGTTTGGCGCGCCGGGGTACCTGCGATTCTCCTACGCGGCATCGGCAGACCTTATCGCCCAGGGCATGGACCGCGTGGAAGCGGCATTGGGGCGAATAGAATAGACGCCCCCCCTGCCCAACCCCCTTCGGTGAGACGTAAGACGTAAGGCGGGAGAGGTGAGGCAACCCCGCCACCGCCCAAGTTGTCAGTTGTCAGTTGTCAGTTGTCAGTTGTCAGTGGCGTTGTTGCATAAATGTTGTCGTGGCTAAGTTCGTCCCTTTCCCGCGAAATTTAAGCCCTTCTTTCTATGGGATAGGACACGGGTTTCGCGATCCTCATCATGCGATTGAGCACCGCACATCCCAACCGTGCTTCCGTTTCTTGGTTCTTCTTTTTTCGTGCGCGCAACTGCCGCCCAATGAGTTGTTTGTAGCGGCCTATGTGGGTTTCAACGACCGAGCGACGATGATAGCCACTGGTGCGTTTCCACTGTCGGCGGCCTTGACGCCGGATGGCTCGGATGATTTCATCGCGGGCGAGGGGGGGTGCCTTCCTGTTTCCGTGTTGTTCAATTTTGGCATCATGGCGCGGGGGAATCAGAGGTCGGATGGGGGCTCCTTGTTTGGGGGCGGCGCATGTGTTGAAGACCTTGCGTTTGTCATAGCCGCCATCGGCGCCCAGCGTATGGACAGGGGCCGGGACTTGATCGAGCAAGGGGTTGACCTGCGAAGCGTCATCAACGCTTGCCGAGGTCAGGGTCTGTGCGACAATCTCCCCGGTGGCCTCATCGACGCCGATGTGCAATTTGCGCCAAGTCCGGCGCTTGCAAAAGCCGTGTTGACGCACCTTCCATTCGCCTTCGCCATACACTTTCAGGCCGGTAGAATCCACCACCAAGTGGATCGGCTCGTGACGGGATTGGACAGGTAAATCCACGTTCAAATCGCCCTGTCGCCGGCAGAGGGTCGTGTGATCGGGCACACGCAAATCCACCCCCATCAATGCCAGGATGGACTTGAGAAACCCCTCGGTTTGACGCAGGGGCAAGGCATAGACCAAGCGCACCATCAATGCCGTTTGAATAGCCAAATCTGAAAAGGTGTTTTGCCGCCCCCGTTGCGTTGGCCCTTGATGGTACCAGTTCCGAAGGGCTTGCGGCGTGATCCAAAACGTCAGACTGCCCCGCTGCTTGAGACCGGCCTCGTAGGCCGCCCAGTTCCTAACCCGATAGACAGGCGCACAGCGCGGGCGACGCGGGCGACGCGGGGACTTGACGGCGGGTTTGGAAGCGGTTATCTTGGGCATGACAGGTTCCTGGTGAGAAAGGGTGAGTTGTTTTGGTGATCTATATGCCCAATCTACGAAGGAGCCTGTCTTTTTGCAATCCCAACTTGCAGGAAATTGCTATTTATGCAACAACGCCGTTGTCAGTTGTCAGTTGTCAGTCCCCGCCTCCGCCCAAAAACAAAAGCACCGATGAACGGGCGGTACAATGGGGTGCGTTTCAAGCCCACCTGTTATTTGTAACTCGTTCCGCTAATTTCCGACTGCGAAAGGACGATTCCCATGAGCGACCGATCTTATCTCGACTTTGAACAGCCACTCGCCGAATTGCAAAAGCAAATCGCCGCACTGCGGGCGCGGGCCCAAGCGGAAAACGCGGACAAGAGCACGGAAATTAAAGCCCTTGAGGAACGCAGCGCGAAACTCGAGCGCGACATTTTTAACAACCTCACGCGGTGGCAAAAATACCAGTTGTCGCGCCACCCGCAGCGGCCCTATTCCCTGGATTATATCGACCTCATGATGGCTGATTTCATCGAATTGCACGGGGATCGCTGTTCCGGCAATGACCGCGCTATCGCGGGCGGACTGGCGTATTTTGAAGGCCGGCCCATCGTCGTCATCGGGCAACAAAAGGGACGCAACACGCAGGAGAACCTCGCGCGCAATTTTGGCCTGCCCCACCCGGAAGGGTATCGCAAAGCCCTCCGCCTGATGCAGTTGGCCGCCAAATTCAATCGACCCGTGCTCTGCATGGTCGATACCCCGGGCGCGTTCCCCGGCCTGGCCTCGGAACAGCGCAGCATCTCGGAAGCCATTGCGCGCAACCTGTTTGAAATGGCGCGCCTGCCCATTCCCATTGTCGTGGCGATCATCGGCGAAGGCGCGAGCGGAGGTGCGCTCGGCATCGGGGTGGGCGACCACATCCTCATGCTCGAAAACGCCTGGTACTCCGTGATCAACCCCGAATCCTGCTCGCTCATCTTGTGGCGCAACCGCGACAAACGCACCGAAGCCGCAGAAGCCATGAAAATTTCGGCAGAAGATCTCATGGACTTGGGCATCATCGACCGCATCGTGGCAGAGCCATTTGGGGGGGCGCATCGCAACTTTGAATTGGCCGCGCAAAACTTAAAAAAAGCCGTTTCAGAGGCATTCGCAGAGACGGACAAAATCCCGTCTGAAAATCTGCCCAAATTGCGAGCCGAAAAATTTGCGCGCATGGGCGTTTGGGAGGAATCGCCATAACTAGGCGCGTGCCCAAAGCCCATCATGAAACGCCAAAATTTTTTTTTGATGGGGTATATCCTTAAGTTTCAAAACCTTATTTTTATGCCGCTCCACAAACCGCTCAAAAAGGCGAAAATAAGGGTTGACGCCCTGCCCTTCACACTATATATTGTCTCTGTGCTTCAGGGTGAACATCGGCCATATCTTTATATTTTTAATATGGTTACGCATATTTTTCGCATCTGGAGTACCGGGTCTATCGCCAGGCCTTGTGGGGAGGAAGTCGCACGTTGCACGACCCCGCTTTTCGGGGTTGTTTTGTTCCGAATCACACTGTTGACCCATTGCGTGGATGGAGGATGGTCACACCCTCAAATTCTGGGATTGGTCCAGGAAAAATAAGGCGGTTCTTCAACGGTTAGATTGCGGTGTCACCGGGGGAGATGACGCTGTATCAGGCCGATCTTAGAAGAAACCGCACCCTAAATTTTGGTGCATCCCAATCCGCGGAGGCCGAGGGAAAAGACGCCTCCATCCACCCAAAAAAAGCGATCCAATCGGGTCGCTTTTTTTATTTTATCCACGGCACGACATCGATCCGCCCCCCATCTAGCTTCATCGCAATAGCACCCGACTGATCGGTGCGCCAAATTTGTATGCCCATCTTTCGAAAGCGCGCAATCACCTCCGGCGAGGGATGCCGAAACTTATTGTTCACCCCGCACGAAATCGCCGCCACCTTGGGATCGACCGCATCGAGAAATGCGCGGGTTGAGGACGTGCGCGAGCCATGGTGCGCGGCCTTGAGAATGTCTGCGCGCAAGCGATGGCCCCAGCGCGCCATGTCGCCATCTGTCTCGCGTTCAATATCGCCTGTCAGCAACAGCGTGGCGCCGCGATGCACGATGCGAATGACGACCGACCCATTATTCTCGCCCTCGGGCGCCGGCCCTGAATCGGACACATAATCCGGTGTCGGATGGAGCACCAACCCGCCAAGCCCTATCAGACTGTCCCCCGCGGCGACTGCGTGATACGCGATGCCCTTTGCCTTGACGACCTCCAAAAGCCGCTTGCCGGTAACCGTTTCGACGTGTTGCCCCGAATCGAGATAATGCCCGACCGACACCTCTTCCAACACGGAAATCAGCCCGCCGATGTGATCCGCATCCGGGTGCGACCCCACCACGACATCCACATGTCCAACCCCCTGACTGTTGAGAAATGGCAACACCACGCGCTCGCCCATGTCCGTATAGTGCGTGCGAATGCCGCCATCGACCAGCAGGGTTCGCCCATTTGGATACCGGCAAAAAATCGCATCCCCCTGACCCACGTCGAGGACATAGACTTCGAGGGCCGACCCCGAAAGTAAGATAGTTTTCCAAACCCCGATATTTGCCAGAACCAGGGCGAGGATGAGACAATACGCGCTGCAAACCCGTCTGACCTGCGGCAAAATCAGGGGCACCAGGGACAGGTACACGCCAAAGACAAACCACGGCGGCCGCGCGACCTCAAACGCCGCCCAATCGGGCCGCGCCATCCAGTTCGCAAGCCCAATCGCACTGCTCAAAACGAGCCAGTTCGCGGCGTTCAAGACCGTCGCTATCGGCGACCACACGACAAACGCCACCACCGTCAGCAGGCCCAAGCCGACGCCGACACCGACCAGAGGCACGACGATCAAATTGGCGATCAGGCCGACGACCGACACCAACCCAAAATACGACACCACAAAGGGCAGGGTCGTCACTTGCGCGGCGACCGAAACCGCCAAGGGCCCAGCGATCCACGTATCGCACCATCCCCTCTCGACCGGCATGAGATCGCGCAAGGGCCGATAGAGCACCAAGATGCCACCCGTGGCGACGAATGACAGTTGAAACCCCACGTCGAACAAATCCTGCGGCCGGGCGATCAGCAAGCCCAACCCCGCGATGCCCAAGATATTGCCGCCATCGATATCGCGCTGCCCCACGATGCCCAGCAATGCCACGCAACCCATTGTCGCGGCACGCACCACAGACGGGGGCAACCCGGTGATGAGCGCGTAAAACACCAGCGCGCAAATCGTCAACCCCGCGGTAATCCCTCGTCTGACCCCGAGCATTTTCAGCATGAAAAACACCGCGCCTGCAATCAGCCCGACGTGCAGCCCGGACACCGCCAAGACGTGATTGACCCCAGTTTGTGCGAACGCGGTCTTGACCTCTTCGGGCACGGCCTTTTTCGCGCCCAACAACACGCCCTTCAAAAGCCCAGCCGGCCCACCGGAAAGATTTTGTTCAATCGCGCCGCGGATAACGCCTCTCACCGGCAGAATGATCCGCGCCCACCAGTCGTCCGCGCCTTCTCGATGCGCGAGGATTTGCGACCGCTTTCGCACCGTGCCCAAAGCATCCAAGCCCCTGCGCTGCAAAAATGCCCGATAGTCAAACGCGCCCGGGTTGCGCGGCTGGCTCGGTTGATAGAGTTGCACCTGCAACCGCATCCAATCCCGGTACGCGGGCACCGCGGTCCCGGCCCGAAATCGGATGAGGGCCTTGCCGCTGACCGCATGCACCGCGTCTTCAACCGCGAGTTGGCGCACGTCAAACACGACGCGATAATCGCCCTTGATGCGCTCGGGTTCAGACGCGACAAAGCCCTCGGCTTCCACGAATGCGCGGTCCGGCAAAAACAGCACGAAGTGATCCGCGTCGCGCTCCAGGCTTTGCGCCCCGCGCAACGCGCCGATCAGCACGAGCACGCCCGCGAACAGGACGCTCAGATTTCTCGCGTGCCAGCGCAACCAGAACCCCATGCCACAAAGCCCGACGAGGACAACCGCGCCGAGCACCAAAGCGATCTGCAATTCCCCTACATACCCGTGCAAGCCGATGCCCAATGCAAAGAACAGCGCAGTCCACAATGCGGGTCTTCTCATACCTTCTCCTTTCCCCCGACCCGTACTGTGGCAATTTTTGTGCCATTTATCGGAACCTACTCCTCGGTCCGTTATGCTAAATTGATTTTCTGTTGACCTCATGTGATGCGGTATGCTGACAGCGAGCGATCCCCTTGACGTTCCGCAACCATTCAGAGAAGTCATTGCAAAAATGCCATCGCAAAAGACCATCAGCTAAAGCCATCACGCACAGCGCGTAAGTCCGTCTCGCAACCAACATTCATTTTGCAACCCTCTTAGCAGGCTGGCGCATGTCGTTCTGTTACCAAAGCGATTTGCGCTGTGCAAGCCCCTCGGCGTTTGAGAGCGGCATTTTTTGCCTACTTTTTTTTGCTGTTGAAAAAAAGTAGGTCGCCGAAGGCATCGAAGGCAACCAACAAGGATGCAGAACCAAACGCTTGAGACAAGCACCGCCTGATCTCTATGGAATGTCTATTCCTCATTCCTCCCTGATGAAAGGCACGAGCGGGGTACAACGCCCGTTCAAACGCCCTACGACAGAACCTCTCCGCTCTCCGATAAGATGGCTTTGGGGGGAACGAATCGTTCACCCACCGGCAAAAAACGTTCCCCTTTTCGTCATTGACTTTCCCCATGTGAGATGGTATATTTTTCGAGCGGTTTGGAGTATGATCTCGTGGAAGTTGGGATTTGGCGCAGGCCCTATCATGCAAATTCGCCTGACCCTCGAATACGATGGCACGGACTTTAAGGGCTGGCAAATTCAGCCCCGCCAGCGCACGGTTCAAGGAGAACTCGAAGCGCGGCTCCAGCGGCTCTACGGCGCGCCGATTTCGGTCACGGCGTCTGGGCGCACCGATGCGGGCGTTCACGCCCTCGGGCAGGTCGTCAACTTCGCGCCCACGCGAGATATGCCACTCGACCGCTTGCAACACGCCCTCAATGGCATGTTGCCCCCGGATGTCGCCGTCAACCGCGCCGATAGCGCATCGCCCGACTTTCACGCGCGTTTCGATGCCCGGCGCCGGCATTATTTTTACCGCATCCGTTATACCAAACGGCCCATTGGTCGGCACTATGCGTGGTACGCGCGCCGCCAACTCGATCTCGGCGCAATAAAACGGGCGAGTCACATGCTCATCGGTCGGCACGACTTCACATCTTTTTGCGTGGCGGCGCACGAACGGGAAAATCGCGTCTGTCGAATTTACGCTTGCGATTGGCAACAGCGCGGCGACGAGCTCACGTTTCGCATTTCCGGCGACCGCTTCTTGCGCGCGATGGTGCGAAGCATCGTGGGCACGCTCGCCGAGATAGGCCGCGGGGCGCGATCCCCAGAAGCCATGCGCGATATTCTCCGCGCACGCGACCGCCAAAGTGCCGGGGAATCCGCGCCGCCCCAGGGCTTGTTTCTCGAACGGGTGATTTACCGCGATGACCTCCGCGAGGATGAGTGCCGTGAAACGCACCCTGCTGATTTTGTCATTGGGCATAGTCATCGGCCTGGGGATCTTTCCCATGCTCAACCGGCCCTTGCCCAACACGCGCAGTGAAAGCATCGAGACTTCGCGCCGCAATGCCATAGTGCAAGCCATTGAACACGCCGCGCCCGCAGTCGTCAGCATCAATACCGTCTATGACCGGTCGTATCCCCGCTATCCCGACCGGTTTTTTGAACCCTTTGATCCCTATTCCGACATGCAGCGCATCCCCGGCATTGGATCCGGGGTTGTGATTCAAGCCGATGGCTACATCTTGACCAGCAGCCACGTCGTAGATGGCGCGCAGGAAATTTTCGTCACCTTTCCAGATGGTCGTCGCTTCGACGTGCTCGACGTTTTTATCGACCGGCAATGGGACCTCGCAGTCGTGCAAATCGACGCGGATAGCCTCTACGTCCCGCAGATGGGCACCTCGGAAAGCGTCATCATCGGCGAATGGGCCATCGCGCTCGGCAATCCCTTTGGGTTGCACTTTGAAGACCTCAACCCCACCGCCACAGTCGGCGTTATCAGCGCGATAGATCGCATCGTCCGCCCCGAGCAAAACGCGCGCGCCCACAAGGGCCTGATTCAAACCGACGCTTCGATCAACCCGGGCAACAGCGGCGGCCCTTTGGTGAACAGCCTCGGCCAAGTCATCGGCGTCAATTCATTCATCTTTTCACAGGGCGGCTCCTTGGGCATCGGCTTTGCCGTGCCCATCGACCGCGCGATAGAAGTGGCGTGTCAACTCATCGATCAGGGCAGCCGCGAGTTCTGGACCGGGCTGGACATTCACAACATCAACCCGTATATTGCGCGCACGCTGGGCGTTCCCACCATAAAAGGCGCGCTGATCACCGTCGTCGATCCCCTAAGCCCGGGCGAAAGCGCGGGGTTGATACCCGGCGACGTGATCGTGATGGTCAACCGCCAAAATGCCAACAGCGCGGACCAGGTCGTCGATGCGTTTCGGTACGCGGCTGTCGGCGATACCTTTCACCTCAAAATTTTGCGCCCTCGACACCGCGTTTTCGACGCCCAACTCGTCCTAGAAGCGGACCCGCGCAACGAGTAACCCCACCGGAGGCATGCCAATGAATGCCAAAGTAGCCCTGCCCAACTTGTTCACCATCAGCAGTTTGTTTTGCGGATTTTTGTCGATGTACTACGCTGTGAACGGGCGTTTTCTCGGCGCGGCACTCCTCATCGTGATCGCCGGCTTGCTCGACGCGTGCGATGGAAAAATCGCGCGCTACTTTCACACGTCCAGCACCTTTGGGGTTCAGTTCGATTCTATCGTGGATGTCTGCTCCTTTGGCGTGGCCCCGGCCCTGCTCATGCTCTACTACTTCGACGCCCTGCTGGTCATTTTTTGGTTGCCGTTTGCGATCTGTTTTCTCTTTCTGTTGTGCGGCGCGCTGCGCTTGGCGCGTTTCAACGCGCACTTAAAGGGCTTTGACAAAGACAATTTCACGGGCCTTCCCATCCCCACGGCAGCGAGTACCCTAGCCGCGTACATCCTGTTCACGGAACGGGTGTGGCAAAGCGACGCGCACGAGCCGCTCATCGCCATTGGCCTGTGCATCATGCTCTCATTTCTCATGGTCAGCACCATCGAATACCCCGCATTTCCGCGCTTGTCTATCGAAACCACGCGCCACCGCCTCTGCCTGATCGGCCTGTTCTGCGTGATGGTGCTCATGGTTTTCTACACGTACGAAGTGTTTTTCCCGCTCGCGCTCGCCATCTCTTTGGCCGGCATGCTCAGGTGGTTCTACTGCCTCATCGCGGACCGCGAAGTGGCCGACGTGAAAGACTGAAATTCGCTGTCCCGAAAGGGTTGTTATGAGGCAAAAAAATCTGGGGGTTCTCATCGTTGCAATCGCGATCGGCATCCTCGCCGGCAGCGTGGTCGGCGAGATATTGGCCGTGGTTTTTGACAGCCTGGGCCTACAAAACAACGTGGTCGAAAAAGTGCTGGTCAATTCGTACGCTTACGAGTTCTACCCCATCCGGTTGAATTTGATCATTATGACCCTCACCTTTGGCTTTTCGCTCGACTTCAACGTGTTGAGCTTTCTCGGTATCGGCGTTGCCTGGTACTACGTCAAGTATTCCTATTAACTCATTTCTGGAGGTGTACTATGTTCGGCATGGGACCGTGGGAAATCGTGATGATTCTGATCGTCGTCCTGTTGGTCTTCGGCGCGAAACGCATTCCCGAAATTGCCCAATCTCTGGGCAAGGGCATCACCGAATTTAAGCGCGGCGTCAGAGACGTGCAGACCGAGATTGAGAACAACGTCAATGCGACGTCGACGTCCGATCAACAAGCCACACAGACGCCATCGGACACCACCACAAAATCGTAATCTGGAGGCAGGGTGCCTGACGACGCTGTTTTTCCCGCACAAACCGCGCGGGGGCTTATAGACGGCATTCGCACGGGTTCGCACACGGCCCGCGACATCGCACAAAAAACCCTCGCGCACATCCGCCGCACAGACCTCAACGCATTCATCACCCTCGATGGAGAAGGCGCGCTGAAAGCCGCTGACGCCGTCGATCAAAAAGCCGCTGACGCCGTGCCATTAGGCCCACTCGCCGGCATCCCCATCGCCCTGAAAGACACCTTGTGTACGCAAGGGCTCCGCACGACCTGCGCTTCAAAAATCCTCGCCCAGTTCATCCCCCCTTACGACGCGACCGCTGTCTCCCGCCTGCGCCGAGCCGATGCCATCATCTTGGGCAAACTCAACATGGATGAATTTGCCATGGGCTCTTCCAGCGAAAACTCCCATTTTGGCGCGGTCAAAAATCCGCACGACCCGACCCGCGTGGCCGGGGGATCCAGCGGTGGATCTGCGGCGGCCGTCGCGGCGGGTCAGGCGTTTATGACCTTGGGATCCGACACCGGCGGCTCCATCCGCTTGCCCGCATCCTTTTGCGGCGTGGTCGGGCTCAAGCCCACGTACGGGCGCGTCTCTCGGTACGGCCTCATCGCATACGCGTCGTCGCTCGACCAAATCGGCCCGGTTGCGCGCACGGTCGAAGATGCCGCCCTCCTGCTCCGCGTCATTGCCGGGCACGACCCCCGGGATTCCACGGCTGCTCGCGTGCCGGTGCCCGATTATCCCTCGGCGTGTCGACGCGGCGTCGAGGGCCTCGCCATCGGATTGCCAAAAGAATTTTTCGCCGAGGGTCTGCAACCCGATGTCCGCCGGGCCGTCATGCGCGGCGTCGAAATTCTCGAGAAAAATGGCGCGTACATCCGCGAAATTTCCCTGCCCATCGCCGGGCATCCCGCCTATGCCATCGCCGCGTACTACGTCGTCGCCACAGCCGAAGCCTCGTCCAATCTGTCGCGTTACGACGGGGTGAAATACGGGTTTCGCGCAGACGCGGAAAACCTGATCGACATGTACATCCAAACGCGCAGTCAGGGCTTTGGCGCGGAAGTCAAGCGGCGCGTCATGCTGGGGACGTACGCCCTCAGCGCGGGATACTACGATGCGTATTACCGCAAAGCACAGCAGGCCCGCACCCTCATCCGCCGGGATTTTGCCAGCGCGTTTGAGACCTGCGATTTGATCGCGTCGCCCGTATCGCCCACCCCGGCCTTCGAGTTAGGCGAAAAACTCCGCGATCCCCTCCAGATGTACCTCTCCGATATTTACACGGTGTCCGTCAATCTCGCGGGCATTCCCGGCATTTCAGTCCCGTGTGGGACTTCCCCCGCGGGCTTGCCCATCGGCTTGCAACTGCTCGGCGATGCCTTTGCCGAGGAAACCATTTTGCGCGCCGCCGCGGTTGTCGAAAGAGAATTGGCATGATCTACGAACCCGTCATCGGCTTGGAAGTCCACGCCCAACTGGCGACCACCACCAAAATTTTCTGCGGGTGCAGCGCGGAATTTGGCGGCGATCCCAACACCCACGTCTGCCCGGTCTGCTTGGGCTTGCCGGGCGCGTTGCCCGTGCTCAACCAAAACGCAGTCGATCTGGCGATGCGGATCGCCCTGGCCGCGGGTTGCACCATCCAGCCGCGCAGTCGGTTTTTGCGAAAAAACTACTTTTATCCCGACCTGCCCAAGGGGTATCAGATTTCGCAATTTCAATCGCATGAAGAACTGCCGCTGGCAACCGGCGGCGGCATCGACATATCCACCGGCGACGGGACAAAGACCATTCCCCTCACGCGCATCCACCTAGAAGAAGACGCGGGTAAGAGCATCCACGCACCGGGCGAGTCCATGGTCGACGTCAACCGCTGTGGCGTGCCCCTCATCGAGATCGTGAGCGAACCCGAACTCTCCACCCCCGAAGAAGCGTTTCACTATCTCACCGGCCTGCACCAACTGCTCGTGTACACGGCCGTGTCCGAGGGCGATATGGAAAAGGGCCACATGCGAATCGACGCCAATGTGTCGATTCGGCCCGTTGGCGCATCGAGGCTCGGCACCAAGGTCGAGATCAAAAACGTCAACTCGTTTCGCAACTGCCAGCGCGCTATCGCATCCGAAATCCAGCGGCAAATCGACCTGCGCGAAACCGGCGGCGAGATCGACCAGGCGACCATGCTCTACGATCCGGACCGCAATGTGTTGCGCGCCATGCGGACCAAAGAGGAATCGGACGACTACCGCTATTTTCCCGATCCGGACCTCGTCCCGGTCGTCGTAGATGAGGCGTGGGTCGAACACGTTCAAAGCCAGATCCCGGAGTTGCCAAACGCCAAACGCACGCGCTTTGCCACCTCTTATGACATGGCCGCGGATCAGATCGAGGTGCTCACCGCAGACCGAGACATCGCCGATTATTTTGAAGCCACAGTTGCAGCAGGCGCAGGGAGCAGGCAAGCGGCCAACTGGATCCAAGGCGACATCTTGCGCGTGCTCAATGACCGCAAAATCGCCATTGCGGACTTGCGCCTTTCACCCCAACACCTCGCCGAGTTGATCGCGCTGATCGACAAGGGCGATATCAGCACCACCATCGGTCGAACCGTGTTCGACGACATGGTCAAAACCGGCGACGACCCAGCCTCCATCGTCGCGCAAAAGGGTCTCGTACAGATCAGCGATGCCGATGAACTGCACGGCGTCATCGACCAGATCATCGCCGACAACCCCGCTGAAGTCGCACGCTTCCAAGATGGCGACAAACGCCTCATGGGCTTCTTCATGGGCCAACTCATGAAAGCCACCCGCGGGCAAGCCAACCCCCGGAAAGCGAGTCAACTGTTGATGGAGAAATTGGGATAATGAACGCAATGACCCATAATTACAAAAAAGTTTAGGCCGTTCCATTCCCCAACCAAAAGGTCGTCTGATGTTCGCATAACTCAGGCTCGTACATCATGCTGTTATGGCGGCAAGCGGAGGAGCACCGATGATGAACGACCCCCTGTTCGGCTCGGCGATGGCTCCTTAAATGCTGGACTCGATTCAAATTGCAAACCGCGTGCCAAAAAAATAAAAGCCCGAGTTCACTGAGAACCCGGGCTTTTGTTTTCTGCGCGTAATCGTTTTTCGGCATCAAATCTCCGTGTCGCAATCCGATGCATCCGTCACGGAAACTGTAAGGCACACCCTTAGCCCGTGATGGAAACCATCCGCGATATCCGGCGCAAAATCAAAATGTGAGAATGTAGGGATGTGGCCCCCGCCCTCGCCCATCCACCAGTGAGAGGCAAGACGTGAGACGTAAGATGTAAGACGGGAGATGTAAGACGGGAGGGGAGGCAATCCTGCCGCCGCCCCAGTGGTCGGTCCCTGCCTATCGGCGCAAAACCCGACGCTCTTCATAGATGAACGGCTATCGCAGTTGTACCCCGCTTCGCTGATTCGTCCATTCGCATAGGAGTTCCCATGCTCGACCTCGATCTCGTTGCCCCCTCGCAACCGGACCGCGCAGCCGCGCTGTTTCACCGCGATGGCTTTGTCGTCGTTGCCAACGCGCTGACCGATGCCCAGTTCGCCTATCTCAAAGCGGGCGCGCATCGCGTTGTCGCACAGCAAACCGTTGCCATTCCATTGGAAAAGGCCAACCGGGGCTTTGCGCGTTATTCTTTCGGATCGCAGATTCACCATCCCGAATGGGCCATGCTCGTCGATCTGCCCACCATTCTCCCGATTATGGAGGCGATTTTCGACAGCTCCCTGTTCGCATGCAGTGGCGCGGGCGGCGATTATTCCCTACCCGGCGCGAAAATCCAGCGGCTCCACCGCGACCTGTCAGACGTGATCAACGACCCTGAGGGGCGCGTTACCATCATGGATGTGCCAACGCCTTTTGTCGTGGTCAATTTTCCCATGATCGACTTTAGCGCGGAAAACGGCGCGACTCGCTTCATCCGCGGCACCCACCGCTCGCGCCATCCCATTCCCAGTTTGGACGAAGAACCCGATTGGATGAAACGCGCTATCGCTTGCGTGCGGACCCATTCGGCCATCATTCGAGACGTGCGTTGTTGGCACGGGGGCACGGTCAACACGTCTCGGGACATCCGCATTATGACCAGCGTGGGGTACTACGCCCCGTGGTTTCGCCGGCCCCAACGAGATGGCGAGATACCCCGCGCCCTTTACAACACCCTCTCAGAACGCGGCAAAACCCTGTGCCGGCACGTCGTCGCATTGGATTAGAGGTTGGTTAATCTACGAGTGTGATGCTATGCTATGCAAGCGTCCCGCTGTGACCCCTCCATCGCTACCCCAAGGTGCGACGGAAATGGCGGTGGAATGGCCTGTTTCTACCGCACTCACGCACCCGGCGGGGTTGAGAGGCGGTAGGGATCGCACGGGTTGGGGGCACAGGGCGGCGGGGATCGCACGGATTATTTGAACTTGGAGGTGAACGATGGCTGATGCACAGTTTGACTTGTTGCTGAAAGGCGGGCGGGTGATCGATCCGGTCAATGGGGTGGATGGATTGCGCGAGGTGGGCATTGCGGATGGGAAAATTGCAGCGGTGGAAGCGAATATCCCCGTGGAAAACGCCGCCCACGTCGTGGATGTGTCCGGGTTGATCGTGACGCCCGGGTTGATTGATATCCACGTCCACGCTTATTTTACCCGCGCACTCGGCGAGGGGCTTTTTGATGCGAGCCTGAATCCGGACGCCCATTTTCCATTGTCTGGCGTGACGACGTGCGTGGATACGGGCACGGCCGGCTGCGAGGAAATTGACCATTTTCGCCAAACCGTGATGGCGCGGGCAAAAACCCGGGTGTTGGCATACATCAATATCGCCGCGCCGGGGATGGGCGCGCCAGAGCAGGATATCCGAACCTTTGACGTGGCAAGTGCGGCGCGGGCGGCACGCGACCACGAGGACGTGGTGGTGGGCATCAAGACCGCGCATTATTGGACGAGCGCGCCGTTTGACGCGATGCACCCGGCGTGGGAATCCGTGGAAAAAGCCGTTGAAGCAGGAGACGCATGCAACATGCCCGTCATGGTTGATTTTTGGCCGCGCCCACCCGAACGCCCGTACCCCACGCTCATTCTAAAAAAACTCCGCCCGGGCGATATTCACACCCATGTGTACGCGCGGCAATTTCCGGTGGTGGATGGCGACGGGCAAGTCGAGCCGCACATGTTTAAGGCCAGAGAACGCGGCATCTGGTTTGACCTCGGGCACGGCGCCGGGAGTTTTTGGTTTCGCAACGGCGCGCGGGCCATCGCCAATGGGTTCGCGCCGGATTCCATCAGCACGGACCTGCACATGGGCAATATCGCAGGCCCGGTGTTCAGCATGCAAGATACGATGTCGAAATGCTTGGCGATGGGCATGCCGCTCGAAGAGGTGATTTACAGATCGACCGCGACGCCCGCGCAGGCGATTAACCGCGTGGACTTGGGCACCCTATCTATCGGCGCAGAGGCCGATGTCGCCGCGCTGTCCCTGGAAATGGGCAAGTGCGCGTTTGAGGATTGCGGCTATGCGCGCCTGGACGCGGACGAGCGTTTGGTCTGCCGGCTGACGATCCGCAAGGGCGAGATCATCTTCGACCGAGATGCGCGCACTGTGCCCCACTGGAAAGACGCGCCCCCGGCATACTGGCCGGTCACGGAAAAACCGGTTGCGGTGCCGAGGTTGTGGCGGTCGTAAGACGGAAGACGGGAGAGGTGAGACGGGAGAGGTGAGAAGGCAGCTATGCTATCCCGTTCAAGTGGCCAAGGGATAAGCCCTCTCTGACCGCGACATGCCCATCAGCAACCTCGGCCCACAGCTCCATCAATCGTAGGGACAGGCCCTGTGCTTGTCCTTGCACCCAACCATAAAATCAGCGGTCAGCAAAACAAACGGTTAGACCATCTACAGATCGACGCGCACATTGCCTGCGTGGTGCGAGTCCAAGATGCCCAGCATAATTTGCAGGGTCTTTCTCGCCTCGCGCCCGGGGGACACGAGCGCGCCGCCATGTTCCAAAATGTGGATCAGTTCTGTAACCGCGCCGCTTTGTCGGATCGCCATATACGGATCCGTGGGCACCTCGGCAGAAGACCACCAGCGCGCTTCCCGCTGTGTAATCACTTCAAATTTTTGATCCGAAATCTCGATCCGCCCATTTTCGCACGTCAGGGAAAATCGCGACCCATTAAACGCCATTTTGCGGCAGTTGTAAAATGCGCGCACCCCATTGTCAAAATGGATATACGCAGACGCAAACGGATCGGTTGCCGGGTCGTGCCCGCCATCGCCCATGTACTCAGTGAAATGCACGAACCCGGGCTCCAAATCGCCCACCACCCACGCGGGCCGCGCCTCTGCGAAAAAGCACATCATGTCGATCATGTGCGTGCCATTGCGGAACATCATCGCACGCGGGCCAAATTGCTCGCAAACAACAGTTCGCAACGCGCCCAACTCGCCAGCGCGAATCATCTCCCGCGCTTGCAGATAACTCGGGTACCAGCGGCGCGTGTGTTCGATAGACAACAAGGTGTTGTTTGCGTCTGCGGCTTCGATCATGCGGTCCGCGTCCTGCAAGGTCGTGGCAATGGGCTTTTCGCACAAAATCGCCTGCGCGCTCCCCTCGGCGGCGGCCACCGTTATATCGGCGTGCGCGTGGTCAGACGTCACCACGCTGACCAAATCCGGTTGCTCTTTGTCCAACATTTCCCGGTAATCCGTGTACGCATTCACCTGCGGCCACACGTCGCGCCACTGCTTGCAAAACGCCTCCAACGCCTCGGCGCGCAAATCGCACACGCCCACCACTTCCGTCTGTGGGTGCTCGCGATACGCTGCTGCGTGCGATGCCGGCATCGCGCCAAACACCGGCCCCTCGGGTTCACGGGGCCGACTGGCCCCAATGCCGGTCAATCCCACAATCACCGCGTGATACGTTTTCATCTCATCCCTCCTGTTCATATCTCGGGTACGCAACGATCAACACATCCGGCGGGTTCGCTTGCAATTTTGCCGCCACCTTGGGATGCGTAAAACAAACATCTGATTTTCATTATGGCCTCGGGCCATCGCCTATCCGCGTTCATCTGTGGTTACGCCCTGCCTTCCCACGCGGGATACAAGTTGTGGTCGAGGCCCAGCGAGCTCAAGATGCGCCCGACGATGAAATCGGCCAGATCGTCGAATGTTTTGGGTTTTTGATAAAACGCGGGCATTGCGGGGACGATGATGGCACCGGCTTCGGTCGCCGTTACCAAATTGCGGAGTTGAATCAAATTCATGGGGGTTTCGCGCGGCACGATGACGAGTGGGCGGCGTTCTTTTAGGGCCACGTCTGCGGCGCGCTCGATCAAATTGCGCGACAAGCCGTGGGCGATGCCGGCCAGTGTTTTCATCGAACACGGTACGACCACCATGCCATCCGAGGGTGCGGATCCGCTCGCCAGCGTGGCCGCGAGGTCTTTCAATGGATGCAGGGCGAGATGGTCTGTTGGAACCCCGTACAGGGCGCGGATGAACCCGGCAAAATCGCGCTGTTTGCCGGCAAAGCCCCCTTCGTCGCGCAACAGCATCCAACCAAATTCGGAGATGACCACATCCACGCGGGCCTCGCACATCAGCAAGGCGCGCACAGTTCGCAGCGCGTAAATCGCCCCACTCGCCCCTGTAATCGCAACGGTCATTCGTTTCATCGCAAGCCCCCTCTATCTCGGGGATTAAATCAACAAATCCGCCATCGTGCCCGCAAAATACACCACGCTGACCACGCCGTTCATCGTCAACGACGCCATGCCCGCTTTTGACAACTCCTCGTGCCGCACCAAGTAGTGTTCGTAAATCAGCAACCCGCCCACGGCCATGACCCCGACCGCGTAGATCGCGCCCAGCGCGAATGCCCACCCCACGCCCATCATCAGGCCAAAGGCGAGCAGGTGAAAGACCCGCGCAATCCGCAATG
The DNA here is from genome assembly GCA_965204745.1 of Candidatus Latescibacterota bacterium. Classification (GTDB taxonomy): domain Bacteria; phylum Latescibacterota; class UBA2968; order UBA2968; family UBA2968; genus VXRD01. Next base: position 2,809,820 of record OZ242010.1, on the reverse strand, counting down.
CGGACGCGACGCCGTATTTTTGCGGAATCGAATACGCGCCAAAGCGTCGGTCAAACTCGGCATCTTGGCAGGCGTAAATCGCGTCAAAGCCCGCGACCCACATCGCCACCGCGCCCCCCAAGAGCAAAATTTTCAGATCCAGATATCCCGCGACCGCAATCCACGCCCCCACCGGCGCGAGGGCCAATGCCAAGCCGAGAAAGAGTTGCGTCGCCCAGGTGAATCGCTTGGTGTACGAATAAAAAAACACAATGCCGAGTGCCACGGGCGACAGCATTGTGCAGAGTGGATTTAACTTGGACGCGGCGAAAACGAACACCGCAGAGAAGACGACCACAAACACTTTCACGGCGCCCGCGGAGATGACCCCTCGTGGCAATTCGCGTTGGGCCGTGCGCGGGTTGGCCGCATCCATCTTTCTATCCACGAGCCGATTAAATCCCATTGCCGCGCTTCTCGCCCCCACCATCGCCACCGCAATCCAAAACACTTGCCCGAGCGAAATCCCATATTCAACAGCCGCCAATGCCGCGCCTGAAAATGCAAATGGCAAGGCAAAAATGCTGTGGCCGAACTTAATCATCCGGCTGTATGCGACAAGTTCCCTAAGTGCCATCGGATACCTCATGGACGCGGTTTGCCCCTCGCTTCGCTATCGCGCAACCGGTTGAGAAATGCCGTCACTCCGCGTTGTCCAACTCGGGCAACAGCCCGTTACCGATCAAATCGATCAATTCACGCACGGTTTCTGCGTTGAGCTGCAAGGGCTTGAAACCGTGGATAAGCGCGTCTCGCGTTTGTTGTAATTGCGCGAGTTGGCGATACGTGTCGCGTGAAATGATTCCTTCATAAGTCAGGTGTTTGAGCAGATAAGCGGGGATTGCTTTTTCGGCATCTATCCCCTCGTTCACAGCGAGCATTCTCAAAATCGCTTCTGCCAAAGACCATGCAATCAGAAATGCGGCTTCTAAATGTCCATGCTCAACAAATGAAGCCACGTCCGCCATTTTTGAGCGAATTTCTTCAATCGTGAGCGGCAAAGCCCGCCCTACGGACAATGAATTTTCCGGCCCCAACAAGACGAGCTCAAATTTCCAATCGGCCTTTTTGCGGACGACCTGTGCCAATTCATTGACGCGAGAGGATTTGGGAAATTGCCCGCGCGATTTTACGGCGACAACAATGTGGTTCTGGCCTTTGTGCGCGATCAAATCCGGCTGAAATGGCCTTAAGAACTCGGGCAGTTGATGGCCTTGAGGCTCTGCCAACACCTCATAGCCTCGTTCTTTGTACGACCGCGCAATGGCATGAACGTGCGATCTTTCGTTTTCTCGAACCGTTACATCAGCCATTGATTACCTCCTGATCGGGTATCACGCGCCAACCGTTTTGCCGAATACACCGGCGAATACCAAAAAATCGCTGAAACCGACTTTGCCGTCGTCGTCTAAATCAAAGCGCGGATCGGGGTTTTCGGTGCCAAATGCAGCGACGAACAGGAGAAAATCGGGAAAACCGACCTGACCATCGTTATTGAAATCCGCCCGAGCGGACACATCTCGCCTGGGCCGAAACACGGCCGGTTGGGCGCGCACGGCCACGCCGCGAGGTCTATCGCTTAAGCGCAGGGTTCTCAGAATATTGAGCGACTCGGCGTCAAAAACGACCAGTTCATCCGAATCTTGGTTGGTCACGTACACCCGCGACCCATCGGGGGATACGAACAAATCGCGCGATTCTTCACCGCCCGGCAAAACATCCCTACGCTTGACGATGCGATTTTCGTTCACATCGATGACGAGCAACTGCGCGTTCACGCGGTCCGTTGCGTATAGCCGAGTGCCATCGGGCGATAGGGCAAGGCGAAATATCCCGGACTCGCCCGTGGAAATCGTCTCGACCAAACGAGACGCATCTGTGTAGGGCACACGCGCTGTATCGGTCGCGACTATCGAAATACCGCCATTCGTAGTCCTAAAGCCGCCGCCGGATACGTACAGCCGCCTGCCATCGGCGGACATAACCAGTGATCGGGGTTCGGAAATCACATTGACGCGCCCAATCGTTGTCCTGCGTGCGGTATCTATGACCAAGACCTGATTGTTGCCGATATCCGTCACGTAAAGCCGCGCCCCATCTGGGCTGATCGCCACGCCATAAGGCCCGCGCACTACTGCGGGCGGCACGCGAATGCGAGAAGGCCGCGCGGTCAAGGTTGCGACCTCGATGATCGAAACCGTCTTCTCCTCTGCATGGGTGACATAGAGCAACTCCCCGTCCGCGCTCAAAGCGAGATCCAAGGGGTTGGTGGCGACTTCAATGGTCGCGGCGACCCGATGCGTGGCGGTCTCGATCACGGTGATCCGATTGTCAGATGCACCTCTTTCCGATCCGCTATTGGCGACAAAAATATAGCGTTCATCCGGCGTCATCAACACGCTCAAGGGCGAGATGCCGGTGGGGATACGCGCCACTTCTTTGCCCGGCCCCATGTCGATCACGGCCAGCGCGTTTGCATCCCGCAATGCGACAAAGGCCACGGGCGAGCCGGAGAGGACGAGCACCTCGAATTGAAGCATGGACAGTTCCAGCGCGGGCATCGGCGTTTCATTGCCATCGCTATCGCGTGCGATCAGGCGATAGTGGATGATTGAGCCTGCGCGCTGGCCGCTAATTTCACCTACAAAAACCGAATCGCCGGGCGCACTGGTCATTGGCTCCACCCGTATCGGCCCCCCGTTGATGCGATAGTGCAGTTCAACCGCCGCGATGCCCTTGTTGTCGGTCACGGTTGCCGAAAAGCGATAGGGGCCATTGGGGTCGGGCGTGTGGAATGGAAAATTGGGTTTTTTGATAAAGGGCGCGCCGGGCGCAGAAGGGCCGAGGGCAAAGTTTTTATTGGATATAACCCGATCAATTTCAACGCGCACGATTTGGGCATTTTTCTGCTGAAACACATTGTCGTAGAACTCTTTTTCAAAATCCCCATCGAATGGTTGAGAAAAAATGCCGCCGAAATTCTCCGGCGAAATCCGCCAGTTGTGGGGTTCAATCGCAATGTGATAATCCCCCGGGGGCAGGCCGAGAATTTCGTATCGTCCATCTTCGCCCGTGCCCGCGGAACCCGACAGCGCACTGGCGACGAAGGTCTGTGTGTCTGCCCGATACGCCACCACATGCACGCCAAAGGCCGGGCCATTCGGACCGATGATCTGCCCACTTATGCCGCCGGTTAGGCCCTCCACGGGATAGATCGCGGTTATCCCCGCGTGGTCATCGGGTTCGAGTGAACGCTCTTGGCGCGGTGCTTCGGGCGTGTTGTACGGATACATGGTCGGGCGCGTGCTTGGGGTGCCGACCAACGGCGAGTGATCCAAGCCCAAGAGATGCCCGATCTCGTGCGTCATCACGCCTTGGAGATCGATTCGGTTTTCAGGCGTGGTGTTGTCGTCTATTGAAAACGTAAAATCCCGGCCATTAAAAATAATATCCGCCTCCACGATCAACCCGGCGGGGTTCCAGCTAAGGCGCGCTATGGCGATGACGCCGGTGCCCTCGGGCGCGTTGATGATGTTGCCGGTCTCGTCGTACACAATCTCATTGCGCGGGTTGGGAGGCGACGCGGGAATTTCCGTTTCGTCCTTAAAGGTGATAAATGCCGATGGCACGGCGGCCCAGTCGTTAAACCCTTTTTGTGCAATCCGCACCACGGCGGCTTTGGGAAAGGGGAAACTGCCCGCATCGACCGCAAAGGGAATCCCGGCCTCGGCCCTCGGCTCGGCCCAGCGAATGTAGATAATGTTGCCCCGCTCATTGCGATGGGTTTGACGCACATAAGCGTCTGCGGCTATCGACAGGGCGAGCAAAAGGCCGAGGAGGGAAATTTTTTTGACCATGTCAATCTCCATTTTTGAGCACGGGTTCTACGCCCTTGGCATCCAACATCCAGACTTCGGCTGTGCCATCGCGGTCAGAACCCGCTTCGGCGTACGCGGTGAAGCCATCTGGATAAACGACCACCCGGTAGCGAAACCGCCCGGGCACTCGATTGAGTTGCAAAATGCGGGCGTTGTTTTCGCGATCAATCGGCAGATACGTCCCGTGTTCGGCCCGGTACGCGTGTTGCAGGGCCGCGATGCGTTGCAACATAATGCGGGCGCGTTCGCGCTCTCGGTCTTCGGGGGTGCGGTCGGTAAAACGATGAATCAATATCGCGCACAGCACCGCGCACAGGACGAGAACACTGCCCAGTCGATACAAAAATGTCGCCATCACGGACGCCCCTCATGCCACTGGATTTCCGGCTTTAGTTTTCGGACTTCGGTCTCCCAGCGTGGCCGCACCTCTGCGGTATCGGCATGCGTTATCAGCGGCTCGGCCGGCACAAACGGGTGGATTTGCCCGACCATCCATCGTCTATCGCGGTCTCGGTCTAAAAACCCGGAAATGCGGTACGTGCCTGGAATCAAATCGCTCACCTCAAACGCAGTATCGCGCAAAGCGTGTTGTGCAAAAAAGTCGTGCGTCAAACCCTGCACCCAAATCACCACATCCGGGGATGACGCGGTTCCGGAAATGCGGCCCAAAGCCGCTGTGTCTATCACCGTAAAAACGAACACAATCGGGTCCGCGAGCGCATTGCCCGCGAGATCGGAAAATCCATCCGGGTTGCCGATGAGCCGAACCGTCTGCCCACTCGCCCAAGGACGCGCCGGACCAAACGCGAGTTGGTTGGGCGCGTCCCAGTCAAACCGCCCCTCGGGAACGACTGTGGAATCAGACGCCACCCACACTTGGGACGCGGCATCCAACCGCATGGCATCGGAAAACACAATGCGAATCTGGGCACTTGGCGAGACATGCGCGGCATTGCGCGATGGCGTGATGGCTAACACTTCGGGCGCGCGGCGGTCGGGCGTGGCATCGCCTTTTGCGGTCGCGTAAATGGTGTCGCGGTTGCCCCATGGGTCGGCGAGATCGACCTGCACATCGTATTCCTTTCCCCGGGTTTGTGGCGCGGTTATCAAGCCTATGCCGCTTGAGTCTGTATCTCGATACGTGTCCAAGATGGCGAGTTGGGGCATGTGCGCGGCGAAAATCCGCACGGGTTCGTCGAACCGCATCAAGACGTGCTGTCGATCCGGGGTGCGAATGGCGAGGAGCGCGGGGGCAGACGTGTCGCGCACCGCGAGTTTGAGATCGCCCAAGCGAACGCGCGCTTCATCTTCGAGCACCACATCCCCGGGCGGGAGGGCCAAAAAATCCCCGGGCGAATACGTGCGATCCGCGTTTTGATCGCCATAAGCAAAGATCCGATAGGTGCCAGGCCCCAAGCGCGGCAAGACGAATTGCCCGGCTTCATCCGGTTGCGTCACATAAGCCGGGCGGTCGCGTCCCGGGTCGGGTGCTGATGCGAGCGCGAGGTCGTATCCGAAAACAAAAATTTGTCCCTTCTGATCGTCAGCCGCCAAGACCCGCCCGTGGATTGCCCCGCGATTCAGGTGCTCGCCGGTGGCAAATCCAAAGCTGAACGAGGCGTGCATGCGGTTGCGCCATTCATCCGCGCTCTCCTGCCCCACTGTCACCAGATACGTTCGGTCCGCTTGCAAGCCATCGGACAATCGGATTTCCAACTCGCGCCCACGCCAGCGAAACTCGGGTTCCTCAGAACCCTGCGGCGACACGAACACGGCGCGCTCGACCGATGGGCGATCCATCGCCTCGGAAAACCGAATGCGAATGGAGGTGTCCAATCCCACGCGCACGGAATCATCCGCGGGCACTGTGGCGACCACTCGGGGCGGTATTTCATCGGGCGGCCCGCCCGGCGGTGGCATCTGCCGCGCACAGGCAAAAAGACACATGGTAAGTGCCAGCGCACGCCAGTGCAGAAAAAAATAGGCGAGCATGGGACGATCTGCGGAACGGGGTACAATTATGACATTTACGAGCAAAGCAACTGGCTTGAGCGGTTTATCGAGAAAATCAAGCCCTATCGCAGAATATGCTCTCGGTTTGAAAAACTGGAACAGTCGCTCCTTATCGGGACCTACCCCCCCTAGCCCCCCCTTCCTTTGAGGAAGGGGGGAACTGTGAGCGGTTTTGCGAGGGGATTGATGAGGGATATTTAATCGCTTTATGCCCTCGCGCAACGCCCTTAAAAACAGCCACGGATGGGCTTTGCGAGGGATGGAGTGAGGGATTTTCAATCGCTTTATGCCCTCGCGCAATGCTCTTAAAAACAGCCATTGATTAAGCCATCAAAGGGACTTTACTCCCCTTTCCTCGCAGGAAAGGGGCCGGGGGATAGGTCCCCTCGCGCATGCCATCAGAGCAACCCTTGAGATAAGCCATCAAAGGACCAAACGCTTGAGACAAGCAACACATTTGCTACTCTGCGTAACCTCAAAAAAATAAAATGTCAACACGACCTAGTATTCCACCCGCCGGGAGTTGTTTCTCTATGCCCTCGGATGCGCTTTTCGATAGGATTTTTTGAGGCGTTCAACGCTGACGTGCGTATAGACCTGCGTGGTGGACAGGCTCGCATGCCCGAGCAATTCTTTCACCGAGTTCAAATCTGCGCCTGCATCTAACAGATGGGTCGCAAATGCGTGGCGCAAGGCGTGGGGGGACAAGGCGCGCCCGGTCGCTTTGCCGAGGTGCCGGGTGACGCGGCTTTGAACCCCGCTTGGGCTGAGCGGCTGTCCGGATCGCGCCAAGAACAGGTGGTGGCGATCCGCGGTCTGTTGCGAAATCAATTCCCCCCGTCGCGCCAGATACGCCACCAGCGCGACTCGGGCCGGTTCGCCAAACGGGACCAACCGCTCGTTGTTGCCCTTGCCGACAACGCGCACCAGTTTGTCGGTCAAGTCCAGCGCGTCTGTTTTGAGACCCGCGAGTTCGCGCAGGCGAATGCCCGTGCTGTAAAACAATTCCAAGATGGCCCGGTCGCGCAATCCCAAGACCGTGTTGGGCGATGGGATGGACATGGCCCGTGCGGCCTCATCCACGTCAATATAAACGGGCAATGCCTTATCCTGCCTGGGCGGCCGCACGTCGAGCGCGGGATTTTGATCCAAACGGCTGGTTTGGGGATACTCGGCATCGTCCAACGTACACAAATAACTCAAAAACGTACGCACCGCCGCCAGCTTTCGGGCAACGGATCGCCGGCCAAATCCCCGGTTGTGCAAGAAGCCCAAAAACCCCCGCACGGCGTTTCGGTCGATCTGTTGCGGATGGCGTATATCGCGCGTCTGCAAAAAATCGGCGAACTGGTCCAGATCCGTGGCATAAGCCTTGCACGTATGCTCGGACAACCGCCGCTCCCGCGACAGGTGGTTGAGAAATTGGTCGATAGCTGTTTTCATGGTTGAAATGGGTTTATTGATTGCCCTTACGACTCGCCTTTCTTCTTGTCGGGAACTGCTATCGCAGTTGTACACCGCCCCTACGTACCTCTCATCCGCGTTCTTATGTGGTTGCTTTTCGCCTTTCCCGTCTTGCGTCTCACCTCTCCCCTCTTGCTTTTGGGGGTTGTGCGGGATTCGTCTATTCATCTATGGTCATGTGACCAGGCCTCCGATGTCGGCGCGAAGACCCTGAATCTCGCGTTGGGCCGCCCACTTCTTTTGGATGGCGGATGACACGCGGGCACTCAATTCGTCGATCTCATTCCTTTTTAGATACACGGGGAGCAAAAGTTCTCGCCAGCGGTCGCCGATGTTGGGTAGCGTGGTATCTATGAAGACGAGGCTCTCGATTTGATCTTGTACCAATTGTGACGACATAAGCGCGAGGAGATAGTGCGGTGTGAACCCATAATCGTTGTCCTGCACGCGAAGCGTCAACAACTCGCGCGTGAGGACGACCATTTCGTCTCGCTCAGACGCCATTGCCACGGTCCCGATTCGATAGCTACCTCTGCGGACGAAAATGACGTCTCCTGCTTTCACACGCGGTTTTCCCCGCGTGAGTTTCTCATAAGTTTCGAGCGTGACGCCCGAGGTGGGGTTTCGGTATAGCTCCCAATTCACGATGTCCGCGACGCGAATGTAGGGAATGTCGCCTTCTCCTTTTTCCGCGCTCGATGGCGATCCGTGACCGTCCCAGGCAACGATGACCTCCTCGGCGACGAGATCCCCCAATCGCACCCACTTTTGCCCAGGCGGTGGCAACTTTGGCTTGCGGCGGTAGGCGTAGTAATGCGGGATGAGGTGCCCAGTCGCTTCGATCTTTTTCCATGGCACAGTGAAGACGAACGCATTTTCGCTGTCTGAAGGATCGTCTAATTCTTTTAAGACAACGGGCAGATCGTTCCACACATCCAACGTGCCAGGCCGATACATCTCTTTTCCTTGGTGGTTGTGTCCCATTTCCTTTGGGGCGGCCATGATGACGGTTTGCCGCTCATCCCTCCGCCCCGTCCCTTTCTTCATCACCAGCAAGCAGGTTTTTGCATTGCAATGCGGGCGAAAGGTGTTATGCGGCAGTCCGATGACGGCAACCACATCGCCTTGCTTTGCCATATAGTGGCGCAAGTACGCGGTTGTCGGCGCGTGAAAAACGGTTTCCGGCAAGACGATAGCCAACGTGCCGCCATCTTTGAGCATGTCGAAACATCGCTCCACAAACAGCACATAAGGATCGGTTTCTCGGGGCTTTCCCTTGACCCATTCTCCATTTTTTAGGGACCACTTGTGCCCCAACTCAAAGTTTTGAGCTTCGTTTTTTAAGACTTTTGTCTTCGTGCCATAAGGCGGATTGGTCAGGATGAAATCGAACTGCTCGAACTTGCCATTTTCCATAAACCGCTGTCTGGCTATGTCGTTGAAGTCCGCCACCTCGTGTAGCGCGTTCTCATGGACGATATTGCTTCGTCCATCGCCTGAAATCGCCATGTACGCCTTTGCGATTCGGACGAGATCGGATTCCTTGTCAATGCCGAAAAAACACCTTGAAGCGATTTGGTGTTTGGCTGATTGCAACTGTAGTTCCGGTAGATTTTTCCATTTTGGATCGTTCTCCATCGATTGCCAAATATGGCGCATGGTGGCGATTAGAAAACCGCCCGAACCACAGGCCGGATCGCAGACCGTCTGCTCGGGTTGGGGACCGGTTAGTTTCACGGCGAGGTCGATGACGCCCCGCGGCGTAAAAAACTCGCCTTTCTCGCCCACGAGTTTGGATTCGGCAAAAACCTCGAAGGCATCGCCCACCACATCCGTAGGGGTCTCGACCAGACTTCCCCGCTCCAGTTGCCCGACCACCCACGCTACGCCCTTGGCATCTAAGGTGATCGTGTCGCGTTGATCGAAAACGCCATCATGGGACAGGTCGCGGACCGAGTCTCGAAACAGAGCGACGATCCGCTCTTTGACGGATTCTGGATCTTCGCCATAACCGACGCGGAAGGCTGGCACGCGATTGGGATAGGTCGTTTCGTCTCGTATCTTTGCGAAAATCAACTTGATCATCTCATTGCCGAGCTTCTCGCGACGGCTGATCGTGGTGTTTGCGTACAGGGTATTCAGAATGCGCCGAAAGGCCAACTTGAGTTCCACTCGTCCATAAGGTTTCAATTCGCTCTTTTTGTGGTTTCCCACATCTTCAACGCGCTGTCCCCGCGAAGGGATGTTGTTGAGATAGCCCTCTGATACGGCGGTCTGACCGTAGGGCTTGCAGAAATACTCGATGCTGTCTCCATTGGTCCAGACTCCCCAAACCGCTGAGGTCGCCGTCATGTACGATTTGAGTTGTGCTTTGCCGGAGGTATCTCCGGGCCGCTTGGTTTCAATAATGCCCAGAATATCGGCGGATGGATCTCTGCCCTTTGCGGCGGCGTACACCACCACATCGGCGCGATCTTTCTGACTCGATCCGCGTGGAATCGGCACTTCAATGTCTATCTCCGACTTGCGATAGCCGTAGTCGTGGACCAAGACTCGTTCGTATTCTTGACGGACTTTTTCCTCTGCCTTGTCGGCTTGAATGGCCTTGCCCGTTGCAAAGTCCGTTGTCGTTTTGAGGGCCATTTCTTTTGTCCTTTTCAGTAGGCGAGACAGCCGCCTGGCGTCATTCTGGGTCGAGCGTGACGACGCCTTTGATGTAATGCTCATCGCCCGCTACAATGCGGGTCATGAGCGCGGGATAATCTTCGAGGGGGGCCGTGTGTGTCACCAGCGGTTTGAGGTCGATGATGCCTTTGTGGATGAGGCGAATCGCCGGCCCGAATGTGTCGCGCAGTTTTGAAGCCGGCGCGGAGTTGACGACGGTGAATCCCCCCAAGTGCCATTTTGTGGGGTCAAATGTGGCGGTTTGACCTTTGAGCCAGCCGAAGAGGTTGATGCGCCCGCCGCGTCTTACGATGTCAGTGGCGAGGTCCAGGCCGGCCTGACTGCCCGAGGTATCGACCACAACGTCGATCTCTCGGGCTTTGAGTTCCCGCGCCAAGGCGGGCATATCCACCTGCGTCGTATTATAGACTTCGGCGACCCCGAGTTGTCGCGCCATATCCAACCGGCCTTGCGCGATGTCCAAGCCGATCAAATCGTCGAGGGGATGGCGGAGAAGCCCTTGCAGGATCAACAAGCCCATGAACCCGCAACCGATCACCGCGATGCGATAGCCAGGTTGAATCTGGCAATGGTCAATGCCCGTGACCGCGCAAGCCACGGGTTCGACGATCCAGTGTTCGTCCGGCAAGTTCGATGCCGGGATTTTGTGAACGCGCTGCGCGGACAAGTTGCGAATCAGCGCGAACCCGCCTCCTGCGACCCGGTCGCCCTCTCTGAAGCCCATGACACCCGCCCCCACTTTGGCGACATAGCCCACGCCCTCGTGCCCGGGCGGCGCCATCGGGTGCATTTGCACGCCGAGTTTGGCGGTCGCCACATCCCACGAACAAATCCCACACGCGCCGCCCGCAATTTGAATTTCGCCCGCAACCGGATCCGGAACATCCCGTTCGATGAGTTCGATACTGCCATCGTCCAAGTAGCGAATGGTTTTGTTTGGCATGGTATTTTCCTTTTTTTTGCTTCGTTGCGTTGTAGGCTACGCCTGTGCCTACGATGCCCCGTGCTCGCCCAAAGATACAAAGGGAACGAGGTCTCTCCTCTCCGTGGGGCGGTCATAATTCCCGTTGCGTATCAAACCAAGCGCGGTACGCACGGATGCCCGCTTCGAGGTCGTATTGGGGTTCGTAGCCGAGTTGGTCTTTGGCGAGGGTGATGTCGAGTGGCGCGCCGCGCTCGAGGTTGACGCCTGGGCCGATGTCGTACGCCGGATTGCCCGGCGCGTGCCGCTGGATGACTTCCACGATTTCGTCAATCGGGTTGTACGTGCCGGTCGCAATGTTGAAAGATCGCTGCGCGACATGGGTCGCCTTGAGCATGAGCGCGATCCCGCGGGCCGCGTCTTCGACATACGTCCAATCGGCTTTTTGGTCGCGGCCCTTTGGCAGATGCACGTCTTGCCCACGCAGCCCGGCGAACAAGCGCGTGTTAAAGCCCGAGTCCGGCCCCGGCGCGTTGGGCGGGCCGTACACGAAGAAGATGCGCGCGCACAGCACATCCACGCCGTAAGTCGCGTAATACTGGTGGCAGAGGTGTTCGGCCATGGCTTTGGTCGCGCCGTAGGGGTCGCTTGGAATCATCGGCGTATCTTCGGTCAGGGGGCCTTCTTGCTTGCCATAGACCGCGCCGCTGGAGATATAGACGACTTTGAGCCCCCCGACCTGACGGGCGATTTCGAGGATGTTGTGCGTGCCGCCCACGTTCACCTGCGTTGCAAAATGGGGATTGTCGCGCACATCCCCGCCCAAGAGCGCGGCGGTGTGGACGATGCCCGTGAGTTCGACCGCATTGCGTACAATGTCGTTGAGATGCGCGAGACCCAAGACATTGCCTTCGACAAAGGTGATGCGGTCCGCAACATGGGACAAGAAATCATCTCGGCGTTCAAACACGTCATAGACGATGACGTTTTCGCCTTCTTCGGCCAAGCGTTTGACAACCCACGCCCCGACAAAGCCCGAGCCTCCGGTGACGAGAATGGACATGGTGATCTCCGAGTGAGTGATGAGGGTTTGAACTTATGATAACCGCATGTATAGGGGATGTCAACGCTTTTGCTTGACTTTGAACGCGGATTGTGTAACCTATCCCCAATCCCGTTACCCGCTCCATTGCGTTTACGAAGTGCGTCGGGTTTTGGGGCTGTTGGGCGGGGACTGACCACTGACCACTGACCACTGACCACTGACCACTGACCACTTGGGCGGTGTGGCGGGGTTGCCTCACCTCTCCCGTCTTACGTCTCACCGAAGGGGGTTGGGCGGTGTGGACGCATCCATTCATCTCTTGAGGAGGATAACGATGGCAACCGTAAAACTGACCGTTCACGCAGGGCCACACAATCGGATCAACTGTCCGGTTTCCGTGGTCATTTCCCAAAGCGCGACCGTGGCGACGATGAGCATGGGCGATGCGGAAGTCCCGTGTCAGGTGAAGCCGGTACGCGATGGGGTGCAGGTCGATTTCATCGTGGCGCGTCTCGACGCAGAGCAAACCGCAGAGTGCGTTCTCGCGTTGGGCGAGGAGCCACAGCACAGGGGGCGCGGCGTGGAGGTCGTGCAGGGCAACGATGAGGTGTCTGTCTCTGTCGATGGGCAACATTTTACCACCTATTGTTACGGCGAGAAATTGGCGCGTCCGCTCTTTTACCCGGTGATCGGGCCTTATGGGGACCCGGTGACGCGGCGATTGGCAACGCCACGGGATGGCCGCGAGATGGATCACCACCACCATCGGTCGATCTGGATTGCCCACGGCGAGGTGAATGGCGCGGACAATTGGTCCGAGGGCGAATCCCACGGGCGCATTTTGCATCGGGATTTTGACGCATTGGAGAGCGGCCCGGTTTTGGGGCGAATCGCATCGCATGGCGATTGGGTGGGCATGGATGGGTGGACGGGGCCGCCGGGAAAGAAGCGCGAGATTTTGGAGCAGCGCGCCGAGTGGACTGTGTACAACACGCCTTCTTCCGTGCGGATCATGGATTTGCACTTGACGCTCACAGCGCGAAACATGGATGTGCTGTTCGGCGACACCAAAGAGGGCGGCTTGGCCTCGATTCGCGTGGCAGAAACGATGGAGGTGAAGCGCGGTTTGGGGGGCAAAATTGAGAATGGCATCGGCGGTATCAACGAGGAGGAGACCTGGGGCAAACGCGCGCCGTGGTGCCATTATTCCGGGCCGGTCAATGGCAAGCTCACGGGCGTTGCGATCATGGATCATCCGCACAGCTTCCGGCACCCAACGCACTGGCATGTGCGAAATTACGGGCTGATGACCGCCAACCCTTTCGGGCATTCGTATTTCTACGGCGATGAGAGCCGCCGCGGGCACCACACCTTGGCCCAAGGCGAGTCGCTCGTGGGCATGTATCGCTATTATTTCCACAAGGGCGACGCCACACAGGGCAATATCCGCGAGCGGTATCACGATTTTGCCAACCCGCCCCGGATCGAGATCGAGGGATGAGATGGATCTGAAACTCACCGATAAGGTCGCCCTCATCACCGGCGGCAGTCGCGGCATCGGGCGCGCAACCGCATTGCGCTTTGCCGCAGAGGGGTGCCATGTCGCCGTGTGTGCGCGCGGGCAAGCGGGCATCGACGCGGTGCTCGACGAGATTCGCGCACACCATGTCGCGGCGTATGGCCTCGCGCTCGACGTTGCCAAGCCCGGAGAAGTCGAGCGGTTTGTCGACGCGGCCGCAGACGCACTCGGGGGCGTGGATGTGCTCGTCAACAACGTGGGGGGCACGGCCGGCGCCCGCGAGTTGCTCGCCTCCACAGATGCGGATTGGCAACAAACCTTTGACCTCAACCTCTTTCACGCGGTTCGCGCCAGCCGCACGGCTGTTCCCCACATGGCAAAACGCGGCGGGGGCAGCATCGTCACCATCTCGTCCATCTCCGGCTGGAAACCCGCGAACCGGGGAGCGCAATACGGCGCGACCAAAGCGGCCGAGATCTTTCTCGCAGGCGCGCTCGCCTGGGAATTGGCACCGCACGATATCCGCGCCAACACCGTGTGCCCGGGGTCCCTATTGTTCCCCGGCGGCGGTTGGGAACGCTTCGAGGACGAGAACCCCGATCAGTACGAGATGTTCCGCACGCGCGAATTTCCCGCACAACGCCTGGGCACGGATTTTGAAGTCGCCGATGTCGTGGTCTTTCTCTCATCTGACCGCGCACGCTGGATCAACGGCGCGTCCATCCCCGTCGACGGCGCGCAGGGCCGCCCCACGGCGTTTTGAAATGGAACTGGTTATACATGCTGAATTTGAATGACTTGGACACCGACGACATCCCTGGCATCACGCGAGTAAAGGGCAATGAACTGGCACAGGCAGGAGCGATATGCTTAGAATCTCAAGGACACCAACAAGGTGTCCGACTTATGGTTCAAGGGTATGTTAGCAATAGCTATCCCTTGTCTTGGACGCCAGCAAATAATCAAGTACGCCGGACTTGGAATGACCCCAATGAAGCTACCGAGGCCGGTGCGATTGGCATAGCGGTTCTAGTGGCTATCCGGGAAATTGGTTATACCGTTATTGCACGTTCATGGCAAGGCACGGGATTTGATTACTGGCTGGGTAATGCTGATACGTCAAATATATCGGCCATCGAACGCGAGGTAACGACGAAATTGCGAGACATTCTACAAGATGACAATTTTGTTGTCAGAGGTAGCCTGGAAGTATCCGGCATTCGCACGGGCAATGACCATCGAATCAGAGAAAGAATTCAAAAAAAGTTACAACAGATAGACCAATCTGATACTTGGGGATTGCCTGTCTACGTAATCGTAGTCGAATTTAGAAGGCCGCTTGCCGAGATTGAGGAGAAGAGAAATGGGCAACGTTAGTGATCTTCACAACAAGGCAATGGAATGCGTTGACCACGCTGTTATGGAACGGCGGCGAGGCAACGAGAAACGGGCAACGGAGTTCTTTGAACAGGCGTTGAAATTTGAACTGAACGCGATCGACGCACTGAACGATCAGAACGGGCTGAGTTGGTCCATACTACACCGCAGCGCAGGTTGGCTGGCTTTGGACTGCGATCAACCACGCTTGGCCAAGGAGTTGGCGAACAAAGCCCTCGTGGGCCACCCACATCCAAAAATTGCCGAGGAACTGCGCGACCTGCTCAAAGAAACCATCAATAGAGAAATCGCCGACGCGATGCAAAATTCGGGGGACCTCTGCCGAAATGTTACGCAAAGGGGACGTTTCGTTTTGGGCGACCTTGCTAATTCCTCAAAGTCTCCCGGCTCGGCAGAGTCCCACATCCTAAACGTCAACGATCACATCATCAAATCACCGCTACGGGAACCGCTAAGAGACAGTGCGTTCGACGAGCTTTGGCGTTCCGATTCAGCACGGGAGGCGGAATCCTCGGTTTTCAACCGGGGCGAGCAACTCGAGGACATGCAGACAGAATCCCAAACCCGCGTCTTTGACATCTTGCGGGTGATTGACGAGCAACCCGAGGACATGCAGACAGAATCCCAAACCCGCGTCTTTGACGTCTTGCGGGTGATTGACGAGCAACCCGAGGATATGCAGACAGAATCATCCGACTCATCTGTGCCACAAGAGTTAAAGCGTCTCTTGTCATTCCGGCACCTGCACCAGCTACGAACTGCTCAACGATCATCTGTGCCACAAGAGTTAGAGCGTCTCTTGCCATTGCAACGTCAAGCCCCCCGTCGGCGCTATGGAGAAAGCGTGAGCAAGTTTGACTCAAAATTCTCGCGGTATGATGTAGAGGGTCAATTCAAAAAATCAAAACTTCCCTCCCATCTCTTTCTAAACAAAAGCCATCGCGTCCTTACTGGAATATAGGACACGGCGATTGAGAAAACCAAAGCTCTGATCTCGGAAAAGGATGGGCGATTTTTAGATACCGATTTACTAACCCGCTCAATGAATGCGATTAACAGGAGGGTAAAAACCATGATAAAAATTTTCATTTCCTATGCCCATAAAGATGAAGATCTGCGGCTGGAACTAGAAAAACACCTCACAGAACTTAAACGACAAGAAAATGTCATGATATGGTCTGACGAACAAATCCGGCCAGGCGAAGAATTGGACAGTGTGATCCAAAAGGAACTGGAACAAGCGGATATTATCCTTCTTTTGGTAAGCCCAGATTTTTTGGCGTCAACATACTGCCGAGAAGTGGAAACGGTTAAAGCATTAGAGCAGAGAAACACACGAGGAGTAATAACTATACCTGTGATTTTACGACCCTGTGATTGGCAGAGAGCACCATTTGGCAGGCTGAAAGCACTTCCAAAGGACGGAAAGCCGGTCGTACATTACTCCTTATGCGACGACGCATTCTTTGAAATAGCAAACGCTTTGGCAGAAGAAGCAAAAAAACAAAAAAAAATTTTTCCAAGCGATGCTGTAATGGAACTCATTGATCAAAAAATCAAAGAGGAGACCGATATACTCCGCAAATCTCGCTTTTTCGAAGAGTACGACAGCGTCCAATCTTCATTCGCACTTGCGAGAAAGCTGGTTGAAGGAGAACTCTCGGGCGGCACTAATGTAGTCAAGCGTGAATCTCTCGCTTGGTGTGTAAGATTCTTGGCACGTACTGAAAAATTGGACCAAGCAGGCGAGTACCTCAAGATCGCAAAGAAATTAGGAGCTTGCCAGGAAATCGACATAGCAGACGCTTTTATATTTTCTCAACAGGGCGATAAGCAAGCGGCTCTGAGCACCTTGACTAAAATTGATTCGCCAATGTCTCGATCCGCGGCACTCAACATCGTTGCACATCATGACGGCCCGCAAGGGGCTGTTGACTGGTTGAAGAAAGCAGGCATTTCTGATCTGGACTCTGACGGCAAATGTTTTCTCTTGTGGTATCAGTTTGAACTCGAGGATTGGGAGGGCGCACAGAAAAGTATTGATGCGCTGACTGAAGACGACTTGCGCGACGCGCCTGTGCTACATCATCTGATGGCAATAACTCACTTGCTGAGTACGGTACCCGTTGAGTTTCGCACCGTTGTACTTAGACAACTACCACTCTCTGTCGCACACTTCCCGCTTGCCTCAGATGCGGATTCGATAGAATCCCGCCGGGTCGCACACCAACACTTTATAGAAACAAAAAAAGTTGCCCATGAGTTAAGCCTCCCTCATGTGGCAACTCTGGCTGATGGGTACGCTCTTTGGCTTGAACTCAGGGACCCAGATGAATCAGATCAAGGGCGAAAACGATTGGAGTCCAAACTTCGCAATCCCAAGACCGCTCTTAATTTTGTTCATCTCGGTGTTGAATTTGGAATTGACCTGGATATAGAGGCAATCGAACGGGAGATCGAACGAAAAATTGCCCTCAACGGCGGGCTTACGCTTGACGCCGCACTCGCTCGCTTTGCTCTCGCCTTCACGCAGAAAAGCCCGGAAGCCATTGCGGACTACATTGCCCGGCACTATGACGAACTCGCCACTCACATTGACAAAAAAGCAATGCTGTATCTTCAACTCGTGGCACTTACAAAAAGTGGGCAGATCGAAAAGGCAAATAAGTGCTTGGCTACACTGATAAAAGACAGGCTTTCCGAGGAGGAGGAAAGCCGACTCGAAAAAATAATTGCCGAAGCAGAAGGGACTGATCCAGTTGAGGGTCTCAAAGAGCAATTCAAAAAAACAAAATCTCTATCTGATTTGGAGACCCTCATTCCCTTCCTTGAAGAAAGAGACGATTGGGACAGTCTTTGCGAGTATGGCGAAATTCTGTTTGAAAAAACCCATGATTTGCGCGATGCGGAACGGTTTGCATTTGCTCTACATGAGACACAGCAAAATGAACGACTCGTAGCGTTCTTAAAAGCAAACAAGACCCCGTTAGCACAATCCCATAAGCTGCAAATGCTCTATTGCTGGTCTTTGTACCAAACGGGCATGCTCTTAGAGGCACGCTCCGAGTTGGCGAAACTGAATGGCGATTGGGATGATCCGAACTACCGAAAATTAAAAATTGATCTCGAAATCTCTTTGGGGAATTGGAACGCCCTCTCTGAATTTGTGGCTAAAGAACGCCAAGCAAAAGACGAGAGAAGTGCCCGAGAATTGATACGCACGGCTCAATTGGCCCTTCATTGGGACATTGCAAAAGAGTTGATATTTGCAGCGACACAAAAGGGCAACGATGATGCTGATGTACTAGCAGAGGCTTACTTGTTGGCTTCAAATGCCGGTTGGGAAGATGATCCAAGGGTTTTTGAGTGGATCCAGAAAGCCGTCGAACTCTCCGGCGACGATGGCCCACTCTGGCAGGTGACACTAAGGGAATTTCTGGACCTGGAACCGGATTGGAACCGCAGCGCGTCTGAAATCTGGCAACAGTTGAGCCATGGTGAAATTTCGATGTTTCTGGTAGCTATCTTCCTCAACCGGTCCCTTGGCGATTTGATGCTTTTCCCCGCTTTGGCGAACCCGTCGGAGAGCGATCCGAGACGGCGAGGTGCTATCCCCGCATATAGCGGCCAGCGGCAACCGCCACCGCTCAATACCGGTGGACAGGTAGGAATGGATGTAACCGCATTACTCACCTTGAGTCTTCTGAACTCGCTCGATAAAGCATTGGACGCTTTTGAGACGGTTCACCTACCGCATTCAACCCTTCATTGGCTTTTTCATGAAAAACAGCGGGTTGCATTTCATCAACCCAGTCGAATTAAGGCCGCGCGTCAACTCCGCGATTTGATTGCAACAGACGTGCTGGAAAGGCTCTCGCCAAGCACGGTGGCGGACAGCGATGTGTCCGTTCAAGTTGGACAGGATTTGGCGTTGCTTATCGCCGAGGCGGAAGCGGTGAGGGACAGCGACGGTAACCAACGCATTGTTGTTCGGCCATCTCCGGTTTACCGAGTCACTTCGTTGATGGAGGAAGAAGCGGACTTAACGGCGCATGCAACGGTGTTGAGTAGTTGTCAAGCCATTGTAGATAAGTTGCAACAAAAGGGCCGGATAACTACGCGGGAAGAACAGGAGGCGCGTGCCTATTTTCGATTTCACGAGAAGCCTTGGGCAAATCAACCGCAGATTGCCGATGGGGCAACGCTGTACTTGGATGATTTGGCTGTGGACTATTTCCTTCGTCTCGGGATGTTGGACAAACTAAAAGCCGCGGGTTTCACACCGATTATTTCGTCAAAAAAAGTATCTGAAGCAAATCAACTGATTTCTTATGAAAAGATTTCCGACAAGGCCAAAGACGCCATAGAACGCATACGGGCCGCCGTTAATAAACGGATAGAGTCAGGCCAAATAAAGGTAGGCAGGCAAATCTATCCCGATCAACCAAAAGAACAGGCAATCGCTGGACATCCAACCGCTGGTGTTTTCGATTTGGCAGGACATTGTGACGCAATCATTTTGGACGACAGATGCCTCAACCAACATGTCCATATTCGAGGACGTAATGCAAACGATGATGGCGACGCACATGCGCGGGTATTTACAACATTGGATATCATAGATGCACTGGTCGCCGCTAATTCTATCACGCCTGAAGAACGAATGGAGTACAGGACGCAACTCCGTCAGGCCGGGTATTTCTTCATTCCCGTAAGCGAGGATGAACTGGCACATCATCTCAATGCCTCTAGGGTCGAGAATGGCAAAGTTATGGAGACAGCCGAACTAAAGGCCATCCGGGAAAACATCCTTCATGTTAGGATGACTACTTGGCTTCAACTTCCGAAAGAGGGACGTTGGCTGGTTGAGTTGTACAGAACGTTCGTCCAAGTGCTAAAAGACCTGTGGAAAACCAAGGCTGACTTTTCAGATGTGCGTGCTCGCTCCGACTGGATTGTGGAGCAGGTTGACATGCGCGGCTGGGCGCACAGCTTTGGCAGAGAAAATGGAACTGACATCGCCAAGACGGGACGTAGCGCGTATATCCTGGCGGTGCTCATCCCTCCGGCTAATGTGCCCCAGGAAGTGACAGACGAGTACTGGAATTGGGTCGAAGAGAGCATTCTGGCCCCGATCAAAGAACAATACCCCGATCTGTATTTTGAGCTCGTCGAATGGCATCGAAGGTGGATTGCGAAAGTGGCTAATAGGGATCAGACAGAGGAAGGAGGACGAGGTGATGAATAGTCCCGATGTCAAATCTGCATTGATAGCTTTGCAACGTACACCTCCGCTTATCGGTGAGACGTTGATTGAAAATCCTAAATTTCGGAAGGAGTACGACATTAGGGAGGACGCTATTATTGCCTTTCATGATTCTGGTATTTCCGTCCGCCGTTCCGTTCTGAACAATGCTGTTCGCAGGGTTCTTTCAGGTGCATTGGAAAAGAAAGTAATGGACACGGAGGGACAAAAGTGGAGGCTAAAGAACATGAAAAAAAAAGGAGAGTTGCCGGAACTTTCACTTTTTCGCGGTAATCAGCGTATTCCCCTGCCATCCTGTTTTGTGGCACTTTCGCCGGACAAGGACACACGTCTGCGTTTTCTCGATAAAGTTGCTTCCGACTACAATCTGCCCAACAGCGCGTCTGACCGGTGGCGCGACATTCTTGCAAAACGCGCTCTTGAAGACGAAGAAATTGCGGCGTTTAACGATGAATTTCTCGATACGCCAGTCGAAATGGCCCCTTCCATACGCAGGAAAATTAGGAGTGGCTCGATTGGTTTATCCACTCTGGTTCCTCATTCTCGTAGATATTTTGAACGACTTGTGGGTGAATTCGACGGGAGCACTACTATCGGCGATTACGCCTCCGGGGGAGGCGGGAAGCTCTTTGACCACCTGTCTGCGTGGCGACCCTATGATGGATTTTTGTCTCGTCTCCTTTTGTCGTCACATCCTTCAATGACCGCTAAAATCAATGTCGATCAGTTGAGTCGTGAAGACCTCGTACGCGCCTTTGACTTTTTGGACGAGCATGGAGACAGAATCTCGCAGTTGGGAGCGATTGAAGTTGGCCTTCGAGTTCTTCCTTCAAGACCCGAGATAGAACGAGCTCTCATTCGTCTCATTGAGCAGATTCGAGACGATGATGTTGACGGGCAAGCGAGCGGGTTTAAGCTGCTCTCGGCATTGTTTTGTCTCGTGGATAGCGAGCTATCCAGAACCCGGCTGTTGTCAGCAGAGCCACCCTTCTACAGAAGATTATCAGCCTTGGCGCAAGCCGCATTGATTCAGCGTCAGTTTGCAAATTCATCTGTTGATGTTGGGGAATTTAGTAAGTGGGCATTTCGCAATCATGGAGGGCCGTATTATCTGCAATCGCTCGTCGATATGCGTTTGGCCCCGCGCTGGCATCCTGAATTTGCAGATGCTCGACAAATGAAGGACGATTTTTTGGGTCGTATCCTGATTGTAGCCAAGATCTACGAACAGAATATAACGGGTAGCCAAATATGTGATTTGCTACTCGCAAACAAGCCCGGGAGCCTTCAATCTTTTAGCGATGATTCCCCCTATCTATGGCTACCTGGCCCATTAGAGGGAACCGAAACCCCTCAGCGCATTTTGCCTCCCAAAGTCGCAGAAACGATTGAGGCACAACTCCGCACAGAGGTGGTAGAGCCACTGTCTTTCATTCCTCTCGTGAATTTCGCCTTGATTTTCCCCATGGGTACAAGCCAGGCTGAATTAGCGGTAAAAGCACTAAAGCGGTCCAACTATCATCTCCAAAACCTAGAGAGCGAATTGCAACTTGTCGATATCTTGAATGGATTGGCTTCAGTTGCCGCCGTTTCAAGGTGCCCCGCGCTCGCGGACGAATTGCGAATTCTCATACGCAGATACAGGCGCGATGCCGAGTATGCGTTGCCTATCCAAAAGATCATAAACATTTGCCTCGTAGCCGCTGCGAGTCGTGCGGACCTTAATGATTGGACGGAATTTGTAGGGGATTGGCTGACGGAACTCGCATTTGATGATTTGAAAGATACGGAAGGGCAAATGTTCCACTCGTCCTTGCGTCATCTTTGTCGTCATATCGTCCCTGAACTATGGGTCTCTTGCGGCAGAGCCGATGCTGCCTTAATGGCGTTTAATGCCAAGTAACCGCCTTGGGCGGGATTCTATTCGTGCGTTTTCTTTTTTCAACTTTGTGATCTTTTTTGTGTTGGTTATATTTGGACAATGCGTCCGACCATTTTATCGCCGCCCTCACGATCACTTAGGAGCGATCATGTCCCTTCTCGAAACGATCAACTCGCCTGACGACTTAAAGCCCCTGTCGATGGCAGAATTGCAGCAGGTTTGCACGGAACTGCGGCAGTACATCATCGACGTGGTGACGGAGATTGGCGGGCATTTTGGGTCCAGTTTGGGAGCCGCGGAATTGACCGTGGCCTTGCATCACTTGTACGATACGCCGCAGGACAAAATCGTGTGGGATGTAGGGCATCAGGCGTATGGACACAAGGTGCTGACCGGGCGGCGCGACGCGCTCAAGACCATTCGGCAACCGGGCGGGATCAGCGGGTTTCCGTTGCGGAGTGAGAGCCGCTACGACACCTTTGCCGTGGGGCATGCGGGCACGTCGATTTCCGCGGCTTTGGGCTTTGCGACCAAGCGCGATTTGATGGGGGAAAACCACAAGGTGGTCGCGGTGATTGGCGACGGCGCGATGACGAGTGGCATCGCGCTGGAGGGGTTGAACAATGCCGGCGCGTCCCATCGCGATCTGCTGGTGATTCTCAATGACAACCGCATGTCCATTTCGCCCAATGTGGGGGCGATTTCTCACTACTTGACGCGCATTATTACGGACCCGATTTACAACCGCGTGAAAGACCGGATCACGGGCGATCCCCTGTATCAAAAAATCAAGGAAGAGGCGTGGAATTTGGCCGGGCGCATTCCGGTTGTGGGCGAAAATTTGCGCCGCGCACTGGGCGGGTTTGAAGAGGGATTGAAGGGCATGTTGGTGCCGGGGATTTTGTTTGAGGAACTGGGGTTTCGGTACCTCGGCCCTTTGGATGGGAATAATTTGCAAGCGATGGTGCAAACCCTGAAAAACGTGCGGGATTTGAAAGGCCCGGTGTTGTTGCACGTCCATACGATCAAGGGCAAGGGGGCGATTCACGAAGGCGAGGAAGACCCGTATAGCGCGGATTCGACCAAGTACCACGCGATCAGCCCGCCGTCGTCCCCAACGCCCCTGCCCAAGTACCAATCGGTTTTTGGCGAGGCATTGATCGCGTTGGCGAACAGCGACAGCCGGGTGGTGGCCGTGACCGCCGCGATGTCCGAAGGCACTGGGTTGGATGCGTTTGCCGAAGCCCATCCGGACCGGTTTTTCGACGTGGGCATTGCCGAGCAGCACGCGGTGACGTTTTCGACCGGGATGGCACTCGAGGGCATGCGCCCTGTGGCCGCGATTTATTCCACGTTTTTGCAACGCGCGTACGATCAGATCATTCACGACGTGGCCTTGCAGTCCGCGCCGGTGATTTTCTGCATGGATCGCGCCGGGTTGGTGGGGGCAGATGGCCCGACGCATCACGGGGATTTCGATCTGTCGTATTTGACCTGTGTGCCCAATATGATCGTCACCGCGCCAAAGGATGGCGATGAGTTGCGAGATTTGTTATACACGGCGGTGCAACAAGTCGATTATCCGTTTGCCATCCGATACCCGCGCGGCAATGTGCATACCCCGCTTTCCGGGCGCGATCCCGAGGTGCTGAAGATCGGTTCATGGGAGGCATTGGCCGAGGGCGAGGACGTGGTGTTCCTCGCGGTGGGCACGATGGTGGATCACGCTCGTCAAGCGCGGGAAAAGCTGTTGGATGCCGGGATTTCTGCCGCTGTGATCAACTGCCGATTTGTGAAGCCGATGGATTTGGCGATGCTCGAGGATCTATCCGACCGCTATCAGGTGCTGATCGCGATAGAAGAAAATACCGCGGAAGGTGGATTCGGCGCGGCTGTTGCGCGTTATCTGAGTGACCGCCTGCGCGATGGGCAGCGCGTCTATACGCTGGGCATTCCGGACCGATTTTTTCAACACGGCTCACAGGGCGACCTGCGCGATGAAGCCGGCCTCTCGCCCGATGCCATTGCTGCAACGGCCCGGCGCGTTGCAAAAAAAGAACCCGTTGAATATTGACCAAAAGGAGGTGATGTCTTGTAGGTGATTTGTTGATTATTGTTGCTTGTTATTTTGCAGTATCAAATCCTGTTGCGGCGAAAAGTCCTGACCGCGTGAAATCCGAGGGTAGTGCAGTCACTGTCACACGCCGACCTAGTACGAGGGGCGTAGTAAGAGGGCAGTGTAAGGGTCTTTCTGGTAAGCAGTTACAGTCGTATTTCGCGTCATTCCAAGCGTTCTTTGAAGAACTTGGAAATGACTTTGGGGGTTCCACCCATTCTTGTGTCCTTAAAGGCTTGATGACAATTTGAAATCAAGAACCAGCAGGATGTTGTAACGAGAATGCACTGGTTGAATCACTGCTGGCTATCCGATAGTCAATAGGGGTCAACAGAAAAGGAACAGGAGAAACGATGTTGCATGAGATGAAACGCAGATTGGAGAGCGCGTTCACCGACGACCAAGTTGCCATTCTCGCCGAGGTGTTGGACGAACAACGCACGGGCTTGGCCACCTCTGTCGATATGCAAGACCTCAAGGATGCGGTCAAAAGACTGGCGATTGCCCAAGCGCGCACCGAAGAACGTCTGGAGCGCGTGGAAGTGGCGATTGAAAAGTTGACCGCGGCCCAAGCGCGCACCGAAGAACGTCTGGAGCGTGTGGAAGCGGCGATTGAAAAATTGACCGCGGCCCAAGCGCGCACCGAAGAACGCATCGATGAACTGGCCGCGGCCCAAGCGCGTACCGAAGAACGTCTGGAGCGCGTGGAAGCGGCGATTGAAAAGTTGACCGCGGCCCAAGCGCGCACCGAACAGACGCTCAACGACTTGATCGGTGCTCATCGAGAAACCCGCAGACAACTTGGCGGCCTCTCGATGACCGTGGGTTATACGCTCGAAAATGTGGCCTATCGCGCACTGCCTGCGCTCCTCAAGGCCGACTATGGCATTGAGGTGCAGGGCCAACTCATTCGCACCTATCTCACGGATAATAGGGGCCGTTCCCTCGAGGTGAACATTTATGGGAAAGGGCGCGAAAATGGGCGCGAGGTGGTCATCCTCGGCGAGAGCAAGAGTCAGTTGTCCGCCAATCACATCGAACGATTTATCAACCGCAGGCTCAAGCCCCTGAGGCCTCAGTTTGAAAATGTCTTGCCCGTTCTCATCACGCATATGATCTCGTCTGAACCCGTTGCGGCTTATGCGAAAGAACACGGCATCGCGCTGTATTATTCCTATCAGTTTTAAGTTCACGCAGGAAAAATCATGTTGAAATCATACCAGGCCGTCCTCTTTGATATGGATGGCCTGATTGTCGATACGGAAACCCTTTATTACGAGACCTATAACCAGACCCTCAATGAACAGGGGGTCGACATTCCCCGTGCGGATTACGTGCGTTGCGTTGGGCATCCGGTAGCGGACAACAGCGCGAATGCGGTGACGCGCTACGCATTGCCGGTTCGCCCGGAAGATTTTCTCCACTCGTGGATGACCCGGTTTGAGGCCGCGATTGCGGATCCCGCTCAAATCGCCCTCATGCCCGGGTTTCTCGACCTGCTCGCACATCTCCAAACCGCGGGGTACAAACTCGGCATTGCGTCTTCCACGCCGCGTCACCGCATGCACTCCACGCTCCAAAACGGCGTTTTGCCGCACGTCAATGCCGCCGCGATCCGCGACATTTTTGGGGCCGTTCTTTCCGGCAGCGATGTCGCGCATCTCAAACCCGACCCGGAAATTTACCTCAAAGCCGCTGCAAAACTCAATGTCGCGCCCAAAGCCTGCCTGGTGTTTGAAGACAGCGCGGCGGGTGTGCAAGCGGGAAAAGCAGCGGGCATGACGGTGTTCGCCGTGCCCAATTTCTTCACAGCACACCAAAATCACGATGTAGCCGACCGCATTCTCCCCCGCTTGGACGCGGCCATTGCCTTCTTGTAAAACCCGTGATCGACCAAAAAGAAAGCGGCAGTGGGCATCAATCCACGGCCGCTTTTTTGGTTGAACCGCGGTTGAAAATCTTGACCCCTGTGCCACATGCGCGTAGATTATGGCCCGAGACGATGACCCAAAACAGGATGAGGTGAACGATGGCAGATAAAATTCGCATTGGCATTATTGGCGCGGGCGGTATTTTTCGCAGCAGGCATTTTCCGGGACTGGCAAAAATCGACGATGCCGAGGTGGTGGCGATTTGCAATCGCAGCGTGCAGAGCGGCGAAAAAGTGATCGCGGAGCAGGGCCTGTCAGCAGAGGCGATGACCGATCCCTACGCGCTGTTGAACCGCAGCGATATCGACGCGGTGATGATCGGCACCTGGCCTTACAAGCACTGTGAATTTGTTTTGGCGTCTTTGGACGCGGGCAAACACACGTTTGTGCAGGCGCGCATGGCGATGAATTTGCGCGAGGCCAAGCAGATGTACGCCGCGAGTCAAGAGCGCGATTTGGTGACGCAAATTTGCCCTGCGCCGCCGTGGCCGGCCGGGCGTTTTTTGCGGCGGTTGGTCGATGAAGGCTATTTGGGCGATATTTTCCACGTTTATGTGCGCGACTTGGGCGGGCGGTATTGGGACGCGGACTTGCCCTTGCACTGGCGGCAGATCCGCCGGTACTCGGGGCTGAACATTTTGGGCATGGGCATTACGGTGGAGCGCGTGGCCCGCGTGTTTGGCTACATGGCGACCGTGACCGCAGAGACCGAGATTTTTACCCCAGAACGCCCCCTGCCCGACGGCCCTGGCACGGGCCCGGTTGAAACGCCCGATATGGCGCACGTCATCGGGCAAATGGAGAATGGCGCGCGTGCGGCATTTTTGTTTTCAGGCGTGTCTCAATTCGGCGGGCCATCCGTTGTCGAAGCGCACGGCAGCGCGGGCACGTTGAGCTACGATACGCGGTCTCAAATCCTCGGCGCGAAAACGGGGGATAAGCGATTAAAGGAAATCCCGATTCCCGAAGGCGAAGTGGCAGAATGGACCGTGGAAGCGGATTTTATCCACGCGATCAAAGGTGGCCCGCAGGGCGATACCAGCTTTTACGAGGGCATGAAGTACATGGAATTTACCGAAGCAGTCCACCGCTCCGCAGAGTGCGGGGGGGCAGTGCGCTTGCCATTGGTGGACTAAAAGCAACCACAGCTAAACACGGATTGGGGATATAGGTAGCGCGGAGAATATAGCGGAGGTGGGGAAGCGGAGAGGAATCCGTGTAATCCGCGTAATCCGTTTAATCCGCGATCCCAGACAGGAGAGCTATGGTGATCAAGTTGGTGGCATTTGATTTGGATGGGACGATCCTGAATCACTCGAATGAGCCGTCGGACGCCTCGATGGCGGCGATTCGGGCGTTGTTGGAGCGCGGGGTGGCTGTGGCGTCGATGAGTGGGCGCAATTTTGAGCGCAATCAAATTCCGTTTTTGACCGATCCCGATGTCGCAGACGCGCTGTACGCCGGGTGCTACAATGGCGCGATGGTGTTCTCGCCAAAGCAGGTGTTGAACGGTGAACGCCAGGTCATGCACGAGCAGCGTTTGCCCGACGATGTGTTTTTAGCCCTGATTCAATACGCCGCCGAACAGCGGATGAATTTTGTGTATTGCCGATGCGACCTGCACCCCGAGGGCGTCCGCGAGGTGTACATAACCGACCACACCACAGAGATGAGCCGCGCAGTCGCCGCTATGACCGATATGGTCTATGACGTGGATGCGGATTTGGCCCGGCGAATACTGGCAAACGAGTTGACCACGCCGCCCAAAATTATGTTATTGCCCAAAGTCGGACGTGCGGATGAAACAGTTGCAGAACTCAACGACATATTTGGCGATCAAATTTACATGGCATGGGCCGTGGCCGGGCGCATTGAAATCATGCACCCAGCCGTGAACAAGGGCGCGGCACTTTCGGCGATTGCCGAGCACCTCGGCCTCGGCCTCGACGAAGTGATGGCCGTTGGCGATGGCAACAACGATCTGCCCATGTTGCGCGTTGCTGGCACGGGCGTGCTCATGGACAATGCCGATGCGGCAACCCATCGCGCCGTGGCCAGAGAAGACATTTTGCAAACCGACCCCATCGAAAACGAAGGCTTTGCCAAAGCCGTGCATCGCTATTGTTTTGCGGACTGCTAAGAGCCAAGGGCTCCCATCTCGTATCTTTGGGCGAGCACGGGGCACCGCCCCTACACACGGCTCGCCTTTTGTGCCTAACGGGGAATTTTCATGAAGCGAACTTTGGATATTGGCCGGCGAATCGAATTGCTACCGATAGATGCCCATTTTTGCGACATCTCAATCGGGCTTTATCAGCGGGAAAACGCGCAGGGCACGGTGTTTCGCGTCCACACGTACAGCCAGCGCGAGGGCGCGAGGGCGCGGATCGATTCGGTCAACCGCGCGATGCGGGTTTTGGGCGGCATGGAAGAAACGCCCGAGGGCCTGTTGCGCTTCCCGTGTGGTGCGGCGCATCTCCTAGCCGTGAAGCGGCTGTTTTTGGAGGCGTGCAAACAGGGCATGGATGACGACATATCTGCGCGGCCATTGACCATTTTGGACAAGAAGTCTGGCTTGCACATTTCTGCCACGGCCCGATCTGATGGGGTGTATCAAATCGCTGCGGACCGCGAGGAAAGCGGCGCGGATCGGCGCGTTCGGTTGGTGGCCGGCGGGCTTGCAAAATTGGGCGAGTTGGAACAAGTGGTAGCAGATCGCGTGCGCTTCGATTGCGGCACGGCACACGATGCCTTGGTGGGCATCCTGCTGGTGCGCGCGCCCAATGTGCGGTCGGTTTTACGAGAATTGGAACAAGCCGCAAGACGAGGCGTACTCGCGGCCCCAAGCGCGCAGAATTAGGGGAGAATCCGTTGTCAGTTGTCAGTTGTCAGTTGTCAGTTGTCAGTTGTCAGTTGTCAGTTGTCAGTTGTCAGTTGTCAGTTGTCAGTTGTCAGTTGTCAGTTGTCAGTTGTCAGTTGTCAGTTGTCAGTTGTCAGTTGTCAGTTGTCAGTTGTCAGTTGTCAGTTGTCAGTTGTCAGTTGTCAGTTGTCAGTTGTCAGTTGTCAGTTGTCAGTCCGCCCAACTCCCGCGGCAGGGTTGGGGAGGAATCGCGTCAATCATTTGGAAGCATGTCATGGCACAATTAACCTTGTCCGATAATGGGGAGAGGCCAGAAATTTCGCCGCACTTTCAGCCCGAACAGAAAATGAGCGTGATACGGGCGGATGTGCTTGAAGCGTGTCGAGAATTGCCCGATGAATTTTTCAGCCTGATCATCAGTTCGCCGCCCTATAACATCGGCAAGACTTACGAAAAGAAGAACGATTTTGCGTCCTATTTAGCGGAGCAGAAAACCGTCATTGCCGAGTTGGTGCGCGTCCTAAAATCCGATGGCAGTCTCTGTTGGCAAGTGGGAAATTACGTCGATAAGGGCGAGGTTTATCCGCTCGATATGTACTTTTATCCGGTGTTCAAAAGTTTGGGGTTGCAACTCCGAAACAGAATCGTCTGGCATTTTGGGCATGGGTTGCACGCCAAAAAACGCTTTTCTGGCCGGTACGAAACCCTGCTTTGGTTCACCAAGAGCGACCGGTACATTTTCAATTTGGATCCCGTTCGCGTGCCCTCGAAATACCCGGGCAAGAGGCATTACAAGGGCGCGAAGAAAGGCATGCCCAGCGGCAATCCCTTGGGCAAGAATCCCTCGGATTTTTGGGATTTGTTGCAATCGGAATTCGACGACTGCGTGTGGGATATTCCCAATGTCAAATCCAATCATCCCGAAAAAATAGCCGAACATCCCTGTCAGTTTCCGGTTGAACTCGTGGAGCGGTGCGTATTGTCCATGACCTGCGAAGACGATTGGGTTCTGGACCCTTATGGCGGCGTTGGAAGTGCGGCGATTGCAACACTCAAGCACAACCGCAGGGCCGTATCTATCGACAGGGACGCGCTATTTTGCGCCATCGCCCGCAAGCGAATTGTGGATTTCTACGAGGGCAAATTGAAGATACGACCAATGGGCAAGCCCGTACATAAACCTTCGGGAAATGAGAGGGTCTCCCAAGTTCCCATCGACTGGGAGCACCTGACCACTGACCACTGACCACTGACCACCAACACAACGGAGACCTACATGCACAATCAAACAACGCCGATGAAACCACGCGCCCGCGTGTTGGCCGCGCTCGAGCGCGAACCGGTGGATCGCACGCCGACGTGCAATCCCACGTCGGTCGCCACCGTGGAATTGATGGACCTGGTCGATGCACCGTTCCCGCAGGCGAATCGCGAGGCGGAATCCATGGCGCGGTTGGCCGCGACGGGTTATACCGAACTGGGCTTTGACACGATCATGCCGGTGTTCACGATCATTCAGGAATCCTCGGCCTTGGGGTGCAAAATTCAGTGGGAACAAAAGGACAACTGGCCCACCGTGAAGATGAGAGAACCGATCTGGCAAACCGCGGACGATATCGAAATCCCGTCGAATTTGCTCACGCATCCGGATACGAAATGCGTGTTGGATGCGATAGGCATATTGCGGAAAGAATACGGCGACGAGGTGGCGATTATCGGCAAGACCATGGGGCCTTGGTCCTTGGCGTACCACTGCTTTGGCGTGGAGGATTTTTTGCTCCTCTCGCTGGACGACCCGGATCACACGCGGCAAATTCTCGACAAGTTGAAAGACGTGACCATCGCATTTGGCAGGGCGCAAATCGAAGCGGGCGCAGATGCCTTGACCCTGCCGGATCACGCGACCGGCGATTTGGTCAGCGGAGAGTACTACGACCGGTACTTGCGCGACTTGCACATCGAATTTGCCGAGCGCATCCCCATTCCCTTGATCTTGCACATCTGCGGGCGCACGGTGGATCGCATGGCGTACATCGCGCAAACCGGCATGGCCGCGTTTCACTACGATTCCAAGAACGACCCCAATGAATCGATTGAGATCGTGAAGGAACACATCGCGCTGGTGGGCAATATCAACAACCCGGAGACCCTGTTTGCCAAAGGCCCGCAAGCCGTGCGCGAAGAAGTGTATCAAAACCTCGATGCGGGCGTGGATATGATCGGGCCAGAGTGCGCGATACCGCTTCAGACGGCTATCGAAAATTTGAAAGAAATCCCCAAAGCGGTCGCAGATTGGCACGCGGAGAACGCCCATGGCTGAGTTGAGCGATATTCAAAATGCGTTTATCCGCGAGGAGATCGAGGAGTTTTTGGAACGCCCGGATGAGATTCAGCGCAATATCGCCTCGTTCTCGCGGGCGAGCGTCGAAATGCAGGCCATTGCCGCCGCATTGATCGACGGCGCGCATCTCGATGTGGATCATCTGACGCGAGAAGCATTGGACGACGGCGTGGGCGCGTTGGAGATTATGGACGACGGCTTGATCGCGGGCATGGGCATCGTGGGGATCAAGTTTCGGGAGAATTTTATTTTCGTGCCCGAGGTGCTGGCGTGTGCGCGCGCGATGAAAGCCGGGATGGCGCATATCGAACCCATTTTGTCCGCGTCTGGCATCGACCCCGTCGGCACGGTGATCATGGGCACGGTCAAGGGCGATTTGCACGATATCGGCAAAAATTTGTGCATCATGATGCTGCGCGGCGCGGGCTTTGTGGTTCACGACTTGGGCGTGGATACATCCGAAGACGAGTTCATCGACGCGGTGGAAGAACACGGGGCCAACTTGTTGGGCATGTCCGCATTGCTGACCACGACCATGCCGAATATGGGCAAGACTATCGAGGCGTTTATCGACGAGGATTTGCGAGACGACGTGAAAATCATGGTGGGCGGCGCGCCCGTCACCCAGGAATTTGCCGACGACATGGGCGCGGACGGCTACGGCGAAAACGCCCTCGCGTGCGTGGAATTGGCAAAGCAGTTGTTGCGGGAATGGGAGGAATAGCAATGGCAGACTTCATAACCGTGTCGGTTGATTCCGCTGTGGCGCATGCCTATCGTTCGGCTTCGGACACCGAGCGTCGCAAACTGGATTTGCTCATCAATTTGCGTTTGCGCGATGCGATAGAGTCCGGGAGATCACTGCGTGAGATCATGTCGGAAATCAGCCGTAGCGCGCAACAACGCGGTCTGACGCCAGAAATTTTGCAGTCCATCTTGGATGAGAAATGAGCCGCTTCGTTTTTGACACCAACGTCATTGTTAGCAATGAAAAAAATAGACCCAAAAGCCTATCGACAGCGGTTGGATCGCATGACCGAGATTTTCGCGGATATGGTTCAACACGCGGACAAACAGGCCCTGACGCGCTGCCCGTACAAAGACAAGAACGATGAATGCACGGCCAAATTTGGCTGCCGATACCAGCGCAAGCCAGCACCCGACCGGGTGCTTTTTCAATGCGCGAGCGACGACAAACTTGATTATCGCACGGCTTGGGAAACGGACGCAGACGCCTATCCCGCCGCAAAAGCCGCGCTCAAAGCGACCAAAAAGGGCAGGGGTCACATCGCGCACGCGGGCAAGGTGCAACCCCTCGTAGGGCAAAAGACGATTTTCGACTATGCCGACGACCTCGCGGTTCGCGTGCCAACATCGTGTTTCCGATCCGGAATTTGCCATGAGTGCGTGGTGGAAATCACCGCCGGGATGGACGCCCTGTGTCCCAAAACCGAAGCCGAGTCCTTCTTGCAGGACGAGTACCGCCTCGCGTGTCAAGCCGAGGTGGTGGATTTGGACGCGGAGATCGGGTTTGCGCCCCTGCGTCGCGCGCCGCAAATTTTGACCTTGAGTCCGGCCAAGAAGCTGGACTTCGACCCGGTGGTGACGCGCCGCGGGGACCGCGTGTTCTACGACGGGGAGGACATCGACCGGTTTCGGGGGCATGTCTATGGACTGGCGATTGACATCGGCACTACGACGGTTGTGATGGATCTGGTGAATTTGGAATCCGGCGAGAGCGTGGCGATAGCGTCATTTGAAAATCCCCAACGCTTTGGCGGCAGCGATGTGATGTACCGCATTTCCTACGACGGCGCGCATCCCAACGAATTGTGGAAAGCCCTTGTCAATGCGATCAACGCCGAGATTCTCGGGCTTGGGGAAACCCTGGGCTTTGTGCGGCAGGAAATTTACGAAATTGTCGTCGCGGGCAATGCCACCATGCGCGATCTGTTCTTCAGGCTCGACATACAAAGCATTGGGCAAAAGCCCTACAAGTCGCAAATTGAACACGAGTATTTGGCGGGAAAACGCGCCACCACAGCCCTGTGCGAAAGCAGCAGGCGGTTGGGCATTCGGGCCAATCCCAAAGCGCGGGTCTATGGCATGCCCCTCATCGCGAGCCACGTAGGCGGGGATGTGGCCGCGGATATGCTGGCCGTGGGCATGGGCGGGCAAGACGAGGTGGTGATGCTCATGGACGTGGGCACAAATACCGAAGTGGTGGTGGGCAACCGACAGCGGTTGGTGGCGGCATCGTGCCCGGCAGGCCCGGCATTTGAAGGCGGGGGCATCACCTGCGGCATGCCCGCGCGAGATGGCGCCATCGAATCCGGGGTGTGGGAGAACGGCCGGTTTGAGTACCGTGCGATTGGGAACAGCGCGCCGCTGGGCTTGTGCGGGTCCGGGCTGATCGATTTGCTGGCCGAATTGCGGCGGCACGAGTTGATGACGGAAAAGGGCGCGTTTGCGAACCGCAAGCAATTTGAATTGCCGGTGGTGGCCGAGCACGACATTGCCCTGTCCCGCGAAGACGCGAGCAATTTGGCGCAGGCCAAGGCCGCGAACTACTGCGGGCAGTTGATTGTGATGCGCGAATTTGGGATCCGCCCAGAGCAGATCCACCGCTTGTATTTGGCCGGGGGGTTTGCGAATTACGTCAATGTGCAAAATGCGATTGACATCGGTTTTCTCGCACCCGTGCGTCCCGAGCGCATCGAAAAGGTGGGCAATGCCGCGATCTTGGGCGCACGCGAGGTCTTGGTGTCCCGAAAACGCCGCGCCAAGGCAGAGCGCGTCGTCAGGCGGATCGAGCACGTCGAGTTGGAAACGACGCC
The DNA here is from genome assembly GCA_965204745.1 of Candidatus Latescibacterota bacterium. Lineage (GTDB taxonomy): Bacteria > Latescibacterota > UBA2968 > UBA2968 > UBA2968 > VXRD01. The sequence goes on along the minus strand of OZ242010.1, from coordinate 2,775,624 downwards.
GGATTTTTTTGACGCATTTGTCGAAGGGTGTCAGTTCAAAAGGATGGTCGGATGATGTCTTTTGCAACGCGCCTCGCAGACGACCGCCCCATGCTCTACGACGGGGGATTTGGGTCGCAGTTGTTTGCGCGCGGCGTGCATCTCACGAACAGCGCGATAGCCAACCTGTCGCATCCGGGCGCGGTGGTCGATGTGCATCGCGCGTACATCCACGCGGGCGCAGATGCCATCGGCACGAACACCTTTGTCGCGTCTCCCCTGCACTTGGCGATGGCAGATGCGGGCGACGCAGACGCGGAGCACCTGACGCGCTTGGCGGCCCAACACGCGCGCCGCGCCGTTGAAGAAAGCGGGCGCGAGGTGTATGTGGGCGGTTCCATCGGCCCATCCCCCGGCGCGATTGAAGCCGACGCAGGCGATACGGATTTCGGCATTCCCAACGCGGATGTGCGCGAAGCCCACGAGCGCGTGATCCATGCCTTGGCCCAGGGCGGGGTCGATTTTTTTGTCATCGAAACGCAATTTTCCGCCAAGGAGGCCGCGATAGCCGTGGATGTTGCGCGGCAAACCGGCTTGCCTATCGCCGTGAATATGACGTACAAATGGACGCGGAATCGGCAAACCGGCGCGGTGATTTACCGCACGGATTGGGGCTTTTCCCCGGCCGATGTGCTGGACGCGCTGGCGAGTGGCGAATTTTCAACTGGCGAGAATTTGATCGCGCATGTGCAACTTTTTGGCCTGAACTGCGGCGCGGAAACGCGCAACACCGCGCACACGGGCATGCCTTATGCGATTGAGGGCACCGGGCAGATGCACCGCGCCCTTGCGGATCGCGGCATGGAAAACAAGCGGCTGATGGCCTATCCCAACGCGGGCCTGCCCACGCTGGATCGCGCCACGCAACAGGCGTCGTATTCCCAAGGGCCGGAGGAGATGGCGCGGTACGTGGGGTCATTGTTAGACGCGGGTGGGTTCCTGATCGGCGGCTGTTGCGGCACCACGCCCGATCACATTCGGGCATTTCGCAACGCGGTGGATGCGTGGGAGGAGTGAGAGGCGATCAGTGTGTAGGGGCGATGCCCCCGTGTTCGCCCGAAGATACGAGGGGGTTAGGGGATAGGTTCATTTTTTGAGGATTGCGTTATGACCGATTACTGGGAAGAAGAAACGGAAGATGTCGAGGTTGAGGATTTGTTCGTGGGCGCGCTGTTGGGCGGCGCGATTGGCGATGCGCTGGGTAGCTTTTGCGAGGGCTGGACGCGACCGCGGATTTTGGCGGTCGATGGCCTGACGGACCGGTACCGAGATCGCGTCAATCGGATGGGCGAGGTGACGCTCTCTGCCGGGGAATACACGGACGACACGCAGCAGACCCTGGTGCTGGTCGAGTCGATTTTGGCGTGTGGAAAGGTCGATCCCAAGGCTATGGCCGAGCGGTTCTTGGACATGTGGCGGGAAGGCAACCTGCATTCTTATGGCGGGGCTTTTCGGGAAACACTGGAACGCTTGGATCGCGGGGTGGCGTGGTCCGAAGCCGCGTCGCGCGACAAGCCCACCAATGGCGCGGTCATGAAAATCGCGCCGGTGGGCCTGTGGCACTGGGCAACGGGCGAGGACATTCGGGAAGACGCGCTGACCGCGAGTTGGGTGACGCACAAAGACCCGCGTGCGGTCGCGCCTGCGGTGGCACTCGCGCATGTGGTGGGGCATCTGGTCACGCATCGCCCCCTGGATGTGAACGAGGTCTTGGACGTGGCGGAGTGGTCGGCCCGACCGATTTGCGAAGCCACAGGCGCGTTGATCGGGCAGGTACGCGCCTTGCTAGCGATAGACGAAGACGACGCGTGGGCCGCCATGCAGCAGATGCCCGAAGCGAAAAGAGAAGACGCCATCCCGAGCGAAGCCCCATCCACGGTCGTCGTGGCTTTAGAGGCGTTTCTGCGCGCCCAGGGCGCGTTCATCCCCACTGTCACCCGCGCCCTGACCACGGGCGGCGATGTAGATACTTTCGCCGCCGTGGCCGGTACCCTGAGCGGCCTGTACCTCGGCCCCTCGGCCCTGCCATTGCACCTCGTGGAAACCCTGTCTGAACGCGAGCGAATCGAATGGTTAGCGCGAGAACTTTTTCAAAAAACGGGTGGGATAAGTTGAAGGCCCGCGCTGAAACGCTTTAATGCAGTGGGCCACGCCCCTACATGCTCCCGCTTCTTGCCTTCCTCCGAATCTCATACACCGTCGCGTTCTCGCGCTCGGTGCTTGGCGTGAACGCCCAGCCCGCCTGGGACAGCCGATCAAAAAACGGCTCGCCCACCAGGCGATTGGGTTCGCAAAACAAAACGCGCCCTTCGGGCATCAGAAGGGCGTCGAATGTGGCGATGAGCGGATCGAAAAATCGGGGTTCATAAACGAGGTCCGCGCCCAACAAGGTGGGATAGCGTTGATTTTGCGGCGGCGCACGCCAGTCGAGGCGCGTCACCCGGGGCGCGATGCCGGCGATTTGCAACCCATTGAGTTGCGTAAATTTGAGCGCGTCCGGCTGGTAATCCGTGGCGGTGACGCGCGCGTGCATGAGGCAGGCTATCGCCGAAACCAAGCCCAAGCCACAGCCGAGTTCGAGCACGGGTTCGCCCGGCGCGAGCACCTGATCCGAGAGCAACACATCTGCCAAAACGAGTGCGGAATCCCACAAGGTGGCCCAATAGGGCAGTCGCTCGTCTCGCACGTCAAGGCTTTCGGGATCCGCGCAGACCAATTTGCCGAACAGGGCTTCGGCATCTTCAACGCAAGTAATGGATATTTTGCGCCCGCAGAGGTTGTGTCGTTCTTCGCCGAGTTGATACCGCGCGGCGAGTTCGCGTCTGAGGGCGTAAATTTTTTTTTGAATGCTCAAAGCAACCACATGAGAACACCGATAAACGCGAATGATATGAGGACAGGCGGTTAAGCCAAGCGCGTGTCATAAGAGGATCGTCACAAGGGCCTGTCCCTACGGGGGATGGGAAGGGCGGACTGACTACTGACTACTGATACGCTTCCCACAACGCCTTGTAGTATTGCAACAGCCGCTCGGCATCTGGGCTGGCGGGAATTTCGGCGAGGGTATAGCCCGCATAGCCCTCGGCATTGAGCAGGGCGAAAAGCTCGCGCCAGGGGTAAGCCGCGTTGCACAACTCGGTGATGTGTACCAGCCCGATTTTGTGTTTGAGCAAGTCAAAGTTGGCTTTGATGGTTCCAGCTTCGACCTCGCCCAAGTTCGAGTTCCAGCACACGTACGCGTTGTCGTGATCTGCGTGGTCCATGATGGCGCGCATATACGCGGGTTTTTGCGTTTCTTTTCCGTGGACTTCCACGCGAATTTGCACCCCCAAATCAGCCGCTGCACTCGCGCACTCGCGCACGGATGTGCCGATTTGTTCCAGCGTTTGTTCAACCGAAATGCCCTTGCCGGTTTGCAGGCCATTGGGCCGCACCTTCACGCCCGGGCACCCCAGATCCGCGGCGAGTTTGGCGTATTCAATCGTGCCGTCGATATTTTCGCGCACCACACGCGGATCGTCCGAATGAAATTCAAACGCCGTGCCCAAGCCCGCGATTTCGATCCCGCCATCTTCAAATTGCTTGCGAACATCCCGCAGTTGCTCCGCCGAGAGGTCTGATTCCACGCCGTGAGCATGCGTGGTACGCAGTTCGACCCCGCTGTAACCGAGCCTGTCACAAGTTGCGATGATGGTGGGCACATCCCAGTCCTTGCCGATTTGATACGTCACAATGCCCAATTTCATGATTATCTCCCGTTGTGGCCCCTGTCGGTCAGCAAAACAAAGGGCCTAAAGCGATGGTGATTGCGATTGCCGACCCGTTCAGAAGATAGAACTTGCGGTGGGAATGTCAATGAATTTGAAGGGGGATCCCCAACCGCTTCACTCCTCCGCCCGTGCGTGCCCGTCCGCCCCACCGTGTCTGAATCGCGGATTAAACGGATTAGGGGATTGCGCGGATTACCCCGCATCCCCACCGCAAGCCCTATCCCCAAGTAAGAGGCAAGACGGGAGAAGGCCATGAACCGCGCAAAACCTCTGCCCAACAGGGAAACAACGCCCGCATCGCCTACTTGTTTTTTTGTTACTGACCGCTGACCACTCCGAAAAACCCTTGACGCACGGCAAACATTTTCACATGTCTAAACAGAGAGCGAATTTCGCGCCAACTATCACCAAAGGAGCAACACAATGTCTTTTGACGCAAGTGCTTATGGCGATGTTTTTGCAACGTTGATTTCCGAAAAGCGGTTGAATCCGCTGGATGGCGGCAAAGAAAATGCCGCGGCAAAGCCCCAGCTCGACGCGCTGAACGTGCAGGCCGCGTTTGCCGGAAAAACAGTCGTGGATGAAGATATGGCAAATGCCTGCATTTCCGGGGCGTGGTTGTACCACAATTACTTGGACACGTCCCACACCATCAGCCAAGGCATTCACACCCCGACCGGAAGTTACTGGCACGGCATCATGCACCGCCGGGAACCGGATTTTTCCAATTCAAAACACTGGTTTGCCCGCGTGGGTGATCATCCCATTTTTGACGAGTTGTGCCGAGCAACGACCCTCATGGCGAGCAAGGTTTCAGACGCGCCGGCGTTTTTGACCACGCAGTCGCGCTGGGATGCGGCGGCTTATGTCGATCTGTGCGCCGATGCCCTCGAAGGCCGTTCCACACACGACGCGCTCTGCCGAAAAATCCAACTGCGCGAATGGGAGTTGCTGTTCGATTATTCGTATCGCAAAGCCGTGGGGGAGTGAGAGGGAAGAGGGAAGACGCAAGAGGGGATTTTAGCCACAAAAGGCACAAAAGGCACAAAAGGGGTACAACTGACGATTAGCCAGTTCAAAGGCGAGCAGTGTAGGGGCGTGTCCCCATGCTCGCCCTAAGAGAGGCAGTTGTCAGTTGTCAGTCCCCACCCTGCCACCCCAGGGCAATAGATGTGCTGACCGCTAAGATACAAGAGGTGATGCTATGACAAAAAAATTGACCCCGGCGATGGCGCAGTATATGCGCTTTAAGGAGCAACACCCGGATGCGATTTTGCTGTTTCGGATGGGCGACTTTTACGAGACGTTTTACGACGACGCGGTCGTGGCATCGCAGCTTTTGGGCTTGACGTTGACCGCGCGCAACAACGGCCGCGGCGGCAGCAGTATCCCGCTGGCAGGCGTGCCGCATCACGCATTGGATACGTACTTGGCGAGGCTCATCCGCGCCGGCAAAAAGGTGGCGATTTGCGAGCAGATGGAGCCCCCGCAAAAGGGCAAAAAATTGGTGCGCCGCGAGGTGGTGCAAGTGGTGTCTCCGGGCACGGTCATGTCCGATGATTTGCTCGATCAAAAGCTCAACAATTATCTCGTGGGCATTTTTGTGGGCGGGGATCAACTGGGCATGGCAGTCGCGGATTTGTCAACCGGCATGTTCAAGGCATCGGAACGCACGGCAGACGAGTTGTGGGAAACGCTGGCGCGCATGGCCCCTGCCGAAGTGCTGGCGCCCGAGTCTTGGGCCAAGGACAACGAGGCCGAGTTCGCCGCGCAAGTGCCGCGCGCGTTGCTCACGCAACTAGAGGATTGGCACTTCGAGCAACGCTACGCGTACGACACGTTGAAAGAACACTTCAAGGTGGCCTCGCTCAAGGGCTTTGGGTGCGACGATCTCACCGTTGGCATCCGCGCTGCGGGTGGGGTGCTGTGTTATTTGTACGAGAATCAAAAGGGCGCGGTGTCGCACATGACGCGCTTGGCCCGCGAACGCACCGAGGCCGCGATGGAACTGGATTTGGTGACGCAGCGCAATTTGGAGTTGATCAGCACCATCCAAGACGGCCGGCGCGAGGGCACGCTGTTCGGGGTTTTGGACCAAACGCGTACCCCGCCGGGTGCGCGAACCCTGCGCGCCTGGCTGTCGCAACCGCTCGTGGATGTGCCGCGCATCGAAGCGCGGTTGGACGCCGTGCAGGCATTTGTCGAATCCCCGGAGGACAGAGACGATGCGCGCACGGCCCTGCGCCGCGTGGGCGATCTCGAGCGGCTGATGTCCCGAATATGTTGCAACCGGGCCAATCCCCGCGAGCTCGTGGCTTTGCGCCGATCCTTGGAAGCGGTCGTGCCCCTGCGAAAAACCCTGCGCGTTTTTCAGGCGGATTTGCTGGTGCGCGCCCGCGACCACGGCATGCCGGATTTGACCGAACTCATCGACCTGATCGCCCACACGCTCGAAGACGATCCCCCGGCGCAGACCAGCGATGGCGGGTACATCCGAACCGGCTATCACAAAGAATTAGACGACTTGCGGGCGATCTCCTCGGGTGGGCGCGACTGGGTCGCCAATTTGCAGGCAGACGAGCGCGAGAAAACCGGCATCGCGTCTTTGAAGGTGGGCTACAACAAGGCGTTTGGCTATTACATCGAGGTGACAAAGGCGAATCAGGACAAGGTGCCCGAGTATTTTGTCCGCAAGCAAACGCTGGTCAATGCAGAGCGGTACATCACGCCGGAGTTGAAGGATTGGGAGGCGAAAATTTTGGGCGCAGACGAGCGCGCCAAAGACCTCGAGCGCGATTTGTTCGCCGCGCTGCGCGAAAAGGTGGCCGAGTGGGTCGAACCCGTACAGCGCACTGCCTTGGCCGTGGCCGCGGTGGATGTGCTGGGCACGTTGGCAGAGGTGGCGTCTGCCAATGATTACGTGCGTCCCCGCGTGGAGGACGGCGTGCGGATCGACATTGCCGAAGGCCGGCATCCCGCGGTCGAGCAGTTGTTGCCGGGCGGTCAGTTCGTCCCCAATGACGTGACGATAGATGGCGATGCGGACCAGATTTTGCTGATTACAGGCCCCAATATGTCCGGGAAATCCACGATTTTGCGGCAGGTCGGGCTGATTGTGCTGTTGGCGCAAATCGGCAGTTTTGTGCCGGCCCGCAATGCGCGCATCGGCGTGGTGGATCGCATTTTTACCCGGGTGGGCGCGTCCGACAATCTCGCTCGGGGCGAGAGCACGTTTTTGGTCGAGATGAACGAGGCCGCGAATATTTTGAACAATGCCACGCCCAAGAGTCTGGTGCTCTTGGACGAGATCGGCCGCGGGACGAGCACGTTCGACGGGTTGAGCATTGCCTGGGCCATGACCGAGCATTTGCACGATGCGGCCCATCTCAGGCCGCGCACCTTGTTTGCAACGCATTACCACGAATTGACGGAATTGGAGGATTTGTTGCCGCGGGTGAAGAATTACAGCGTTGCGGTGCGCGAGACCGGGGATACCATCGCGTTTTTGCACCGCCTAGTGCCGGGGGGATGCGATCACAGCTACGGCATCGAAGTGGCGCGGCTGGCCGGCATGCCCGCAGAGATGATCGCGCGGGCCAAAGAGATTTTGCACAGGCTCGAGCAAAACGACCTATCCGTGAGGCCAAAGCCGGGCCAAAACGGTTCGCCAGCAGGGCCACAACCGAGCAGTGCCGACCGCGACGGCGAGCACGCCGATTTGCCGCCGCAGTCGGACCGGGTGCGGGAAAACGAACAAATTCCCCTGTTCGCCCCGGCAACAGACGTGCGAGTCGAACTCAAAGACCACCCCATGCTGTCCGAACTGCGCGACTTAGACGTGGCCCACCTCACGCCGATCCAAGCCCTTGTCAAACTGGATTCGTGGAAACAGATCTTGACGCAAGGGGAGGGGAAGTGATAAACGCAATGCAGTAAAAAACACAAGTAAATTTTGCTTAGACTTGTAGGGCGTGCCTGTTCAAAACGCCATCATTAAGGTTGGACTTGCAAGCGGATCAGGGGATTAGGCGAAAAGATTCACCGAGTAGCAAAGGTAACATCTCCACACGTTGCGGTGGGCGCTACTACCTCTATTTCCAGGACAGTTACGCAACGAGCGATAGGTTACGCACTGTTCTGTCGTGAACTCTGATCCGCTTGTTTTGAAACGATTGAAACAGAAAGGGGTGTCATTTCATGGAAGGCAACAAAAAAAAGAAAAATCGGTTGATGGTCTATCTCACCGATGAAGACACCAAAAAACTAAACGAATTGAGATACAAATTTGGCAATGCCGGCGCTTTGTAAGTCATAACGGGCGGTATTATATAGCCGTTCCGTATTCAAGTCCACGTCGCGTATCCGAGACCCAAGGGCGTGCCTGTTCAAAACGCCATCATTTTTGAAAGGAGAGGAGAATGGCACATAAGTCTCGATGGAAAAAAAAGAACGCTTGCAAAAGCGTTTGGAAACTTATTCGCGTGAGAGGGAAACTTGTGTTGGGAGTGTGACGAAGGAAGGTCAGACGAGACTGCGACATTACAACCATCGCGTTGCGGGGACAAAAAGAAATCGCGGTGCTGAAATAAAAATCTTAAATGGCTTTGATGGCGTGCCTATGTTAAAACGCCATCATTTTTGAAAGGGGAAAATTATGGTGCCGTTGTTGGGGTGGCTTTTGCGGAAGGTGGGGATAGCGGTGTTGTCAAATCTGCTGGTGGGTTTTTTGAAAGAGGCATGGTATGGAAAGGAGGTGTCTGTGCTGGAACGCTTCTTCGGCATTCTGTTATGGGTCAATGCGGTTGTGCTGTTGGCACTACTGTACCTGTACTGGGGTCACAATGACATGTTGTTTGCCGTGGTGAGCGTGCTGATGGGTGGGGTGGATGTGAAATTGATCGGTCACAATGACATGTTGTTTGCCGTGGCCATCTTTGGGGTAGCCCTGATCAGTGCGTTATTCGGCATATTTATGTGTTTGGATGGGGAGGAGGTGCTGGAGCGCTTCTTCGGCATTCTGTTCGTGTGTTATGCGGTTGTGCTGTTGGCACTACTGTACTGGGGTCACAATGACATATTGTTTGCCTTGGTCATCGTTAAGCTAGCCCTAATCAATGTGTGCCTCGCTTTGCTTAGCTCCAGCCGCTGACCACTGACTACTTTATCGAAAACGGCCTCTCCACCTTTGGAAAATGCCCAAAGCGATCTTCGCCGCGCAAGACAATGGGTTGCCACGTCTGTTTGTGCGAGTTGAGCGTGGTTTGCTCGACCTGCGGGGGAATGAACCGAACCGTCAGGCCGCATCGCCGCCGGGTCGAGCGATTGGGATTGCTCGCGTGAAACAACTGCCCGTGGTGGACGGACATTTGCCCGGCTTTGAGTGTGATATCGACCGCCGCGCTGTCATCCACGTATTCATCGGGGATCTCTTGGTTGATGCTCAACAAATTGCCTTCGCGCATGGATGTGCCGTGCGTTGCAATCCCATTTCTGTGCGATCCGGGGATGAAGCGCATGCACCCGTTTTCCACGTCCGCGTCGTCAATCGCTATCCAAGCCGTGTGCGCGATAGGCGGTTCGAGGCCCCAATACGCGATGTCTTGGTGCCACGCGACGAATTTCTTCGCTCCTGGATCCGGATATTTGCAAAAAAAATGGGTTGACAACAGCATCACGTCCTCGCCCATCACGGCTTGCATCACGTCCAAGATGCGCGCATCGGTCGCCAGTTGCCAGATGAACGCCTCGTCAAAATGCCGCCCCTGCAAACCGATCTGGCATTTCTCTTTGCCCTCTCGCGCTTCCAATGCGTCAAAGGACATGCGAAATCGCCCAATCTCGCGTTCTGAAAACACATCGACCTGCGTCAAAAACCCCTGCGCCTCGTACCTCTCGACCATTGCATCCAAAGCCATGGTCTCTTCCTTTCGCAAACGAGTCAGGGCAACGCGCCGAGCTCGCGCACAAATGACGGACTCAGGCTACCGCGTGCGACCTCGGCCACGGGGCCTGCCATCGTCAGGTGAAATGCGTCATCCACATCGATCTCCAACGCGCCGCCGGGGGCATTGACCGTCACGGGCGACGCGACCAATCCCAACCGCACCGCCGCGCTCGCCGCCGCGCAAGACGAGGACCCCGACGCCTGCGTTTCGCCCGCGCCGCGTTCCCAAATCAAGATGAAAATCTCGTTGTCCCCAGTGGGCACGGCCAACTGCACGTTGGTTCGCCGGGGAAAGATCGCGTGCGTTTCCAACGCGGGGCCCAAGCGCGTGAGGTCGTCTCGCGTCCACCCTTGGCCCTCGCGCTCAAACACCACGCAGTGCGGATTGCCCACGCTCACCCCGGTAAAAACCACGTCTTCGCCCGCGGCGGTAATCGGGCATTCCACGAGTTCTTCCACGTCGAGCGAACAGGGCAATGCCGCGGGGGCAAAAGTCGCCTGCCCCATCTCCACAGTCGCCGCGCTGGCATCGCCCCAGGCGTCGATGTGCAACGCAATGCGAACCAACCCGCCCGGGGTATCAACCGAGAATGCGGTTTGGCGCGTTTGGCGCGTGGCGTACAAGTACCGCGCAAAAATCCGCAACCCATTGCCGGACTTCTCGGCCTCGCTGCCATCCGGATTCCAGATCCGCAACCCAAAGTCCGCGGTTTGCGCGTCTTCCAATGTCAAGATGCCATCGCTCCCAACACCCCAGTTGCGGTCACAAATCCGCGCAACGCGCTCCGGCGTCAATTCAAACGTCAGGTCCTTGGGATCCATCACGATATAATCGTTCCCCAACCCATGCCCTATAAAAAATCCATTCTCCATACCCGCTCCTAGTTCAAATAACCGGTGAGTTCCCCTCGCATTTTGGGGTGGTCGGGGGGCCTTCTCACCTCTTCCCTCTCCGGTCTCGCCTCTTACTTGGGGATAGGTCCTGCGGTAGGGCGGTGTGGTAATCCGCGCAATCTGCGTAATCCGTTTAATCCGCGATTCAGACACGGCGGGGCGGTGAGGGGACTGACAACTGACAACTTGCGGTAGGGCGGTGGGCCGGTCTCGCCTCTTACTTCTCGCCTCTTACTTGGATTGACCAATTAAACATCAACCCTGTGTTTTTCGACCATCTCGGCATTCAGTTCGATGCCGAGGCCCGGGCGGTTGTCGATGCGAATGCGGCCATTGACGATCTCCTCTGATGGAAGGGTCAAGTCCTTTCGCCACGGCACCTCGCCCCAGCCGTATTCCAAAATGAGGAACCCCGGCAAAGGCGCCATCGCATGCACGCCCGCCGCGATCACCACCGGGCCAAAGGGGCCGTGTGGCGCGGTGGGCAGGCCCCAGGCGTGGAGCATATCCCCGATTTTTTTCAGTTCGCCGATGCCCCCCACGACCGTCACATCGGGCATGGGAATATCCATACTGCGATTTTCCACCACCTCGACCCACTCCTCGCGCAGGCCGCGCTGTTCGCCTCCCGCAATGGTCAACCCACACTGGTCTTTGACCGCGAGACAATTCCCAAGGCTCTTTTCGGACGTGGGTTGCTCAAACCAAAAGAGATCGAGATCGCGCAATTCATCGGCGACCTCGACCGCGCCGCGCGCCGTGAACCGGTTGTGGCAATCCACGAGCAAATCGATGTCCGGGCCAATCGCATCCCGCACGGCCCGCATGCAGGCGATGCCCTTGCCCGCGTCACGGGCCGTGTCGGCCAGGGGGATGCCGTCGAACGGGGCCAGTTTGACCGCGTCGAATCCCTGTGCCACCGCTGCTTCGGCATTTTTGGCGAAGCCACGGGGCGAGCGGTCTGTCGTCGCCCGGTTGATATTGGCGTACAGGCGAATTTCGTCTCGGCACGGCCCGCCCAACAGCGCGTGGACAGGCGCGTTGAGGGACTTGCCCAAAATATCCCACAGGGCTTGTTCCAATGCACTGAGCGCGTACAACTCGGCCTTGGTGCGCGTCGTGCGCGTGTAGTGCGATGCGATGGCTTCGATGTGTCTGGGATCGCGTCCTGTAACGGCTTCGCCGAGGTCGCGCAAAGCCGACAGTTGCGCCGCGTATTTGTTGCCCGAGCGCATCTCGCCCAAGCCGCGAATGCCCGCGTCTGTGAGCACATGCACAAACACCCAGTCCCCGCGGTGGTTGACGTGTACCGCGTCGAGTTCAATACCCGTGATTTTCATGACATGCTCCTCTAATCCGAAAATGGAATGCTGTGCCCCTGCCCGGGGAACCAAATCATATCCACGACAAACGAAATACCAGCACCGACAAAATGCCCCATGATGAGGCCGATGAAAAAGGGCCGACCCGTGCGATAGGCGCGAATGCCGCCGATTCGCAACACGATAGACTTGACCGCCCACGCCAAAAAAATGGCAAAAATGACGTTCCGCACCGGATATACCGGCCCTGCCGCAAACCCAATCGGGTGGAGCGGCCACCACGAAACCCGGTAGCGCAAGAGCATAAAAAGCAGCGTCACGACCACGCCGATGCCCATATACATCATGGGCAACCACTGCACGGAAAAGGGGGCTTTTGATTTTTTGACCAGATTATCCCAGGGAAAGCGCGCGAGGCCCCCGTGAAAAATCCCGCCGTAATTTGCCGCGCCATTCAAATAGCCCATGTAAATCGTATAGACAAATGTCGCCAATACCCCCGCGCCCATGGCCAGCGCGATAGGGAGGATCAACCGCCGTTGGTTGACGCGGATGGTGTCGTAGAGTTTCACGGAATGGGCGAGCGCGGGCATGATGGTGGTTTTTGTGTCGCTGCACCACGAATACGAAAGCGCGATAGAAACCTGCGTTTGTTGCGAGAGCACGTCTGATCCCATGGCGAACATGGCGAACGGCTGCGGCATGAGGGGCGCGCGAATGGAGATCAGGCCGGTCTCGGCGATCACCCGCGTGATCCCGAGGTACATCACCAGCGCGCCGAACAGAAAAATCGGGATGTACTTAAACGCCATGCCCGTCGCCAAATGCCAGACGAACAGGTATGTCGAACAGGCGATAAGCCCAAAAACCGCGGTGCGATAGGACACGATCTCGCCGGAATCGTCGACCGATTCATCGCGGTAAAACGCCTTGCGCCACACGTCTCGCAAGTGCCCACGCGCCATCCAAAATCCGACGAGCACCACGGCGATGAACGCGCCCATAGCTTGCGCGCCCATGGCCAGCGGCCCGGTGGAATACTCCTCATCTGCGCCGGCCTTGAGGCCAAAGCGGTTAAAAAAGCCATTTTCCAAATTGGTCAGCACATTGAACACCCACAGGCTCAACGAAATATCCAGATTGATGAAATAGCCAAAGCCCACAACCATGAGGTATAGGCGCAAGGGAATGGCGGGAAATTCGCGCCCGAACTTAATATCTCCAAAACGCCAGGGGATTGTCGGGAAGGTGGGATTAAAATAGGAAATGACATTCCAGAGGATGATGCACAACGTGAGGCAGAACCCGGCCCAGAACAAGGGGTTGTTCACGATGGGAATGGCAAAAAAGCCCTGTCGGTCATCCTTTTCCATCACGGCCAGCGGCATTTCCATCAGGGGATAGTCGATGCGCTCGTGCTCGATCCACTGCTTCCGCAAAATGACCATCAAAAAAAGACAACAGCCGTAAAAGGCCGCGATCACGGTCATCCACCAGAACACGGGCACGATCCACACGTCCCACGGCACGGAAACCCCGCGCGGCAACCCTTCAAAAAACCAGCGCAGGGGTTCGCCCGCAGGCAGGACAGACCACTCGGGCAAATAGGGTTCGTAATAGGTGGCCCATTGATTCTCGGGCGTTGCGAGATAATAGGGCACGGTGAAGTTGGCGATCAATTTCCCGATGAAATACGTGGGCATGGTCGCGCCGATCAATGCCATCGTGAACATGACGATCAGTTCACCCCTGCTCAATTTGAGCGGGCGCATGAGCAACAGCGCGATGAGCACAATGGGAAATACCGCGGCGACCGAGAGATGGTTCTGATCCAGCCGCGTCGTGTGCAAAATAAAGCGCGCGTACGACCCGGCAACCGTCGCCATCACCGTGAGAACCGCGCCCAATGCGAGCGCGCGAACCGTCACCGCGGGTCGGGCATTTTCAGATGCGATTTCTTCCCGTGCAAAAGCCACGCAAACCCCCTTGAATTAAAGCCCCCACGCACATCAGCGCGGCCTTGATCCCCTGCCGAACCCGGCTCACGCCCGACGCGAGTTTGTCCATCAACGCGGGCGCGCCAAATGCGTGCAATGCCTTCCGCTTGCGCCAAAACGCCCACCAGTAAAACAGCGCGAACACCGGCACCCCGATCAAAAAATAAAACGCCTGTAGATCGCCAAATCGCATCTCTTCGCCTCTTATATCTTCGGACGAGCACAGGGGCACCGCCCCTACACATATAGCTTACCTTTTGTGTCTTTGAACTGGCTGTCGCCAGTTGTACCCCGCTCGTGCTTTTTGTGGCTAAAATCGCACTTGTATCTTAAGCAGTCAGCAAAACAATCGGCCAGCACATACATTGCCTTGGGGTGGAAAGGCGGGGACTGACAACTGACAACTGACAACTGACAACTGACAACTGACAACTGACAACTGACAACTGACAACTGACAACTGACAACTGACAACTGACAACTGACAACTGACAACTGCCTTTCCCCCTACGGCAACCGCCGAAACCGCGTATTGCCCAGCACGAGTTCCAATGACAGCAACGCCAAGCCGGGGTAGAGAAATTTGGGAAACAATTCGCGGTAATCCACGTACTCGCGCATCTTGATCTCGGTCTTTTCCATCTCCCCGATCTCCGCGTAAATCTCCTCTAACTTTTCCTCGGTCGTCGCCCTGAAATACTTTCCGCCCGTTGCATCCGCCACTTTTTTGAGGGTCTCCTCGTCGATCTCCACTTTCACCGGCACATAGCGCTTGCCGAAAATCCCATCCACCTCTTGCATAATCGTCCCCTCGCTGCCCGCGCCAATGGCGTAAATGCGAATGCCTATCGCCTCTGCGGCGCGCGCCGCGGTCATCGGATCGATCTCGCCGCGGTTGTTCTTCCCATCGGTCAGCAAAATGATCACCTTGCTCTTGGCCTCTGAGTCGCGCAGCCGATTCACGGCGGTGGCGATCCCCAGCCCAATCGCGGTGCCATCCCAGTCCTTCCCGGCGATCTCCACGCCATCGAGAAAACTCAAAAACACCCCGTAATCCAAGGTGAGCGGGCATTGCGTATAGGCTTCTGCGGCAAAGACCACAAGCCCCAAGCGGTCGTGAGTGCGGCCCTGTGCAAATTGGGCCACCACCTCTTTGCACACCTCCAAGCGCGTCTTGCGTTGGTTTGCCAAATCCTTGGCCTCCATGCTGCTCGACACATCGATGGCGAGCGCGATATCGATTCCTCGGCTCAAAATCTCGCGGCCCTCGCGCCCGGACTGGGGCCGCGCCATCGCCGCGATGAGCAAAAGTAGCGCGACGCAACGCAACGCGATCAAACTGTGCCGCAATCGCAGGGACAGGGACGGGCCGATCCGCCGAAAAATGCGCGTGTCGGAAAACCGGATGCGCCCGGACTTGCGTTTTCCGCGCCCGATGTAGCGGTAGATGAGCACCGGAATCAACAGCGAGAGCAACAACCATTCGGGATTGGCAAACCGCATCACTCGGCCTCCTCCTCAGCGGGCGTCAGCAGCACTGTCACAATGCCGCGCACCTCGTCTATCGCTTCGCGTGCCATCGCCTCGTGCGGCGCGAACTTGGCGAACTTCACCCGATCCGCCTCGTTCAAAAACCGCTCGATCTCTATCGTCAACTGATCGTCAACCGCCTGTGCGCGCAAGTCTCGCACGATCTCAACCGTCGTGCGCTCCACCGCTTGCACCGGGGTCTTGGCCTCCAAGCAACGCCGCAACACAGACGACAGCAGGGAATAGTACTGCCGGTAATTTCCCCGCTCCAACAACCCCAACTGCCCGACCTCGTCCAACTCAGCCAAATAGTTGACAGGTGGGGGCGGCGCCTCGGCTTTGGGCCGACGCCTGCGGCGATACGCGTACCAAATCACCCCCGCAATCGCCAAAATTAGCCCGCCATACAGAAGCCAAAACCACAGGGGGATACGCGCTTCAACCGCGACAGGGGGCTTCACATCGCGGATATCCGCCTCGTTTTGGGCCCGCACGCTTTGCACCAAAATGTCGATGGGGCGAGACGCAATCGTTCCGGAATCGCCCGCGGCATCCACAAATTGCACGGACACCGGCGGCAGGACAAACGCGCCCACCTGATACACGGTCAGTACGAGGTCTTGCGTCTCTCGCACCCGCCCAGCTTCGAGTTGCGTCGTCTCCACCTCGCCGGTGTGTTGAATCTCAAATGGCCCGGGAAAGTCCTCGCCAAACGCGATCTCTGCCCGATCATCGGCCCCGCGATGCACGCGCAGGCGCAACACAAACGGATCGCCAATGGTCAGGGTATCGCGGTCCACCCCGGTCAAAAATTCCACTGTCGCAGTTGCCGGAACCGCTTGTAATCCCACCGCGATCAAAAAGTAAAAAATCCCACGCATCGCGTCCCTTAGGCTCCTTCTCGCATCAACGCATCGAGTTGCAACCACGACATCGCCGAATACGGCAACACCACCACGTCGGAAAACGTCATGGCCTTGCCGTACCACAACTCGTCGGCCCGCCCGACGACGAGTTCTTGAACCAACGCATCGCCCCGCCAAAGCGAAATTTTCAATGCCGGATCATCCAAGCCATAACGCGCTGGAGATCCATCCGCCCCATCGAGAAACTCGGCCACGACCAAATTGTGAACCCGGTCGATCAAGTCATCCACCCCCGCATCGGCAACGCGCTCGTCTCGGATCGCCACTTGCCACGCCCCCGCGCCGTCCTTTGTGCAGGTGATCGCGCTGTCCGGATAGGTCAAGCGCACGCGGTCGATCCCCGTCCTGTCAAACTCAAACACGCGCTTGTAGCGCAACTGCGTCAGCGGGACATCCAGGGATTCCACCATGAACTGTTCGACGATAAACACCTGCGGCTGGCCCAGCACTTGGCCGTACCACTGTTTTAAGCGTTGGTCGCGCACGCGCTTGCCCAGCATCAGCGTCAGGGGGGAGTCGTCTTCCCCGCGATGCAATACCACCTCGTAATCCGGATCGTCAAACCCGTACGCCGTCGGATCGTCCACCACCTCTTTGTGAAACGACGCCACGCGCTCGTCTTTCAATTTTCCCAACAACTTCAACACCTCGCGCTCGTCTGCCCGCGCCTGGATCGGCGCGACGAGATGCCAGTTCAGCCCATCCCGAACCACCTCGTAAGTCCGCTTCGGCGTCTCGATGCGCGCCCGCGTCACCGCGTCCGGATCAAAGGGAAAGACGCGCGTATCGCGCAAAGCCGTCAGCGGCCGGTTGAACCGCGCGCGGTACTTCTTCCTCGTCAACACGATCTTCTTCCCGCCCGACCACCTCAAATAGCACGCTTGCTTAGACGGAATGTCATCGCCAAAAAACAACCCCACAGAGTCGCCTGATGGGGGATCGAATTGCACCGCGACCATGGGCGGTTGCAACCCGAAATCCGCGAGGGCCGCGTCCGCGTAGTCGCCTTCATCAACCACGACCCGACCGCGCTCGACCAGCTGTGCGATCTCGATCATGCCTTCAAATTCCATCCAATCCGCGGGCACTTCTATCGGCGCGACCAACACCCACTCATTGCCGCGTTTTTCAGCGACAAATCGCCCGTAGTCATTGGTCAATGTCAACCGTGCAACGCGATGCCGCGCGATGTCGATAAACGCATTTTCGGCTTGTGCCGCGCGTTGCTCCTCGGCCATTTTGGGGCGTTCAACAAAAAGCACAAACCCCACCAAACCCAAAAACAACACCGCCAAAATCGCGGTTATTTTTTTGCCCACAAGTAATTCTCCATGAGAGTGGTTAGTTATACCAAAATGGTACCTATCCCCCCGGCCCCCGTTATTCGCTTCGCTCCTCGTAGGCTACGCCTGTGCCTACGCCGACCGTACAGCTCTGGCTGGGCCTGACGACCGGCCCCACAGAGCAAGCCTCACCGGATGACGGCGGTGGAGTCCCACCACCGCCGCTGACCTTGACGCGCACGCCCTCCGAGCAGTTGTTGTTGCGGTAGGCAGTTTATGGTGAGGAATTTCTAGGTTCCTCGCTATAGCGTTTTAGGTTGATCCATGTTGATGACGGGGGCAAACTGCCTTGCTCTTGGACTGGCATCGCCGACTCCGCGTCTCCGACGGTCAACTTGGCACTACCGCTACTATTTTCACTAACAAAAATCGTTAATGGAACAGTATAAGTCCCCTTCACAGAAGGAAAGAAGCGGCCCTTGAGTATCCGATAAGTCACTCTAGCCCGTAGTGTAGTATTTAAGGGTATTGATGAGCTTACGGACAGATTGTAAGTAAATCTCACTGCAGTTACTGAGCGAACAACTCCAAAAGTAGGAGGGTATCTTTCGCGCGCGCGCGAAAGTATGTCAAAATTAACATTTGACACACCTAATAAGCCAGAGTCTATGTCTGACGACACGACGCGATACGAGATAGCATCCCAAAGACGGGTATAACTAAAACTGGCAGAAAACGTCCTTGTGTATTGTCTTATCTCGCCCGGGGCTATGAACAATCCCACCGTAACGCGCACGGCATCCGAGCAGTTGTTGTCGGTGTTGCTCTCGTCGCTGACGCTTGCCACGCACGCGCCGTAGTAATACGTGCCCGCATGCGACGACGGAATAGTCAGACGGATCGATTCCGAACCTGTACCAGAAGCCGAAAGACCGCTAACCGAAGCTGTACCCACTTCTATATCGCTCGTGGTGATCGTCGCGTCGGACGATTGATAATAGCGCAAGGTCGTCGAGGCTGACCGAGCCGTGCCCCGGTTGCGGACTGTGGCACGCAGAGTGAAGGATTGTTCAGGCATCAGCGTGTTGTCGCTGTCCGAAGACGATTCAACGATCAGATCGGGACCACTGCTACCACCCCCACCGCTACTCACCGTGACGCGCACCCCAGCCGAGCAGTTGTTGTTGGTGTTGCTCTCGTCGCTGACGCTTGCCACGCACGCGCCGTAGTAATACGTGCCCGCACGCGACGGCGCGGTCAGACTGATCGATTCCGAACCTGTACCAGAAGCCGAAAGACCGCTAACCGAAGCTGTGCCCACTTCTGTATCGCTCGTGGAGATCGTCGCGTTGAACGATTGATAATAGCGCAAGGTCGTCGAGGCTGAGCGATCCGTGCCCCGGTTGCGAACTGTGGCGCGCAGGGTGAAGGATTGCCCAGGCGTCAAGGTGCTCTCGCTGACCGACGGCGATTCAACGATCAGATCGGGACGCTCAACCGTAACGCGCACCCCAGTCGAGCAGTTGTTGTTGATGTTGCTCTCGTCGCTGACGCTTGCCACGCACGCGCCGTAGTAATGCGTGCCCGCACTCAACGGCGCGGTCAGACTGATCGATTCCGAACCTGTACCAGAAGCCGAAAGCTCGCTGACCGAATCTGTGCCCACTCTTATATCTCTCGTGGAGATCGTCGCGTTGAACGATTGATAATAGCGCAAAGTCGTTGCGGCTGATTGCCCTGCGCCCCGGTTGCGAACTGTGGCGCGCAGGGTGAAGGATTGCCCAGGCGTCAAGGTGCTCTCGCTGACCGACGGCGATTCAACGATCAGATCGGGACGCTCAACCGTAACGCGCACCCCAGCCGAGCAGTTGTTGTTGGTATTGATCTCGCCGATGACGCTTGCCACGCACGCGCCGTAGTAATACGTGCTCGCACGCGACGACGGAGTAGTCAGACTGATCGATTCCGCACTGGTACCCGAAGCCGAAAGCCCGCTGACCGAATCTGTGCCCACTCTTATATCTCTCGTGGAGATCGTCGAGTCGGACGATTGATAATAGCGCAAAGTCGTTGCGGCTGATTGCCATGTGCCGCGGTTGCGAACTGTGGCACGCAGGGTGAAGGATTGCCCTGACGTCAGTACGCTGTCACTGACCGAAGGTGATTCAACGATCAGATCGGGACGACTGCTACTACTCACACCACTACCAGCCCCCGAGGCATCCAGCGCGATGCCCCGTAGCCTAAGCAATCCTGTGATGAGGTCTTCAACCTGGGAGCCATCCAAGTTGGCACGCTGAATCTTCTTCGTGCGCCGGTCCGTCCAGTACATCTTTCCGCGGCCCACATCCAGCGCGATGTCATATGGCGAACCCAATCCTGTGGTGATGAGGTCTTCGACATTGGAGCCATCCAAGTTGGCACGCTGAATCTTCTTCGTGAACCAGTCCGTCCAGTACATCTTTCCGCGGCCCACATCCAGCGCGATGTCATCTGGATACCTCAATCCTGTGGTGATGAGGTCTTCGACATTGGAGCCATCCAAGTTGGCACGCTGAATCTTATCTGTCCAATCGTCCGTCCAGTACATCTTTCCGCGTCCCACATCCAGCGCGATGCCCCGTAGCCAAAGCAATCCTGTGATGAGGTCTTCAACCTGGGAGCCATCCAAGTTGGCACGCTGAATCTTCTTCGTCGCATCGTCCATCCAGTACATCTTTCCGCGTCCCACATCCAGCGCGATGCCATGTGGCCTACTCAATCCTGTGGTGATGAGGTCTTCGACTTGGGAGCCATCCAAGTTGGCACGCTGAATCTTATCCGTGCCAGTGTCCGTCCAGTACATCTTTCCGCGTCCCACATCCAGCGCGATGCCAGATGGCGCACTCAATCCTGTGATGAGGTCTTCAACCTGGGAGCCATCCAAGTTGGCACGCTGAATCTTATCCGTCCAACCGTTCGTCCAGTACATCTTGGGCGTACCACCACCGCCACCACCGCCACCACCGCCACCACCGCCACCACCGCCACCGCCACCACCGCTACTCACCGTGACGCGCACGCCAGCCGAGCAGTTGTTGTCGGTGTTGCTCTCGTCGCTGACGCTTGCCACGCACGCGCCGTAGTAATACGTGCCTGAACCCGACGGCGCAGTCAGACTGATCGATTCCGAATCCGTGCCGGAAGCGGACAGACCGCTGACCAAATCCGTGTCCACTTCTGTATCGCTCGTGGAGATCGTCGCGTCGGACGAACGGTAGTAGCGCAAGGTCGTTTCGGCTGATTGCCCCGTGCCCCGGTTGCGAACTGTGGCACGCAAGGTGAAGGATTGCCCGGGCGTTAGCGTGCTGGCACTGACCGACGGCGATTCAACGATCAAATCGGGACTGCTACTGCCACCAGGAGGTGGAGGCGGTACTGTATTGCCATAACTGCCGGCAAAAATCAGAAAATCAGAAAAGTCTATCGCGCCATCGCGGTTCAAATCGTACTTGGCACGGTAGCTGCCTTCCCCTTGCCGCGTATCATATCGTCCTGCAAACGCCAAGAAGTCGGAAAAGCCTACCATCCTATCGCCATCAAAATCGGGCGTCGGGGCCATCGGGGCCATCGCATTAAATTCAACTCGGCTTGTCGTGGTGAGCGTGTCTCTCGATGACAAACTTTCAGAGAGCGTCACAGACGCAATGCCAATGGAAAATGCCCTGCCCGCGACATCGGTCGCCGTGGTGAACTCTGCCCGTGTTAGAAAACCCGACGACGCCAAACGAACCGGCGAAGTCGCCGCGAAGTCCGTGCCTGTCGGGTGTGGCAGGGGCAAGGAAAACGCGCGGTTCTCGGCTTTGACAAAGGTCAACAAAGACGCGTCGAAGTCAAACCGAAGTTGCATGCCGGTCAAAGAGGTGGTCACGCCGGTTGCAAAAACCTCAATGGCAATTTTGGTGCCTCGTCCAGACACGGTGCCCGATGTGACGCCATCATTTCGCTGATTGCCCGCGCCGCCATTGGGAATCAGGTCGAGCGACAGCGTCGCATTGGCATTGGCGCCAGCGACCATTTTCGCACGCGGTTCAGCAATCGGGGAAGGTTCCCCAGTGGTCGCACCACCTTTGGCATCGGACTCCGCAGCGACCTGATAGACCACAAAGACCAGTGCTGTGAACGCGGTCATACACAAGCCCGTTGGCAAAATCAGTTTCTTCATCCGTTCCTCCTTTACATCGGTTTTCCTTCACGCAATTCAAAACAACTCTGTGGTTGCTTTCTCGCCTCACCTTCTCCGCCACCAAACCAGTATGCCTGCGACAATGGGGATGGCCGGCAGGGCCAGCCAATACACCCAGCGAAACCAAAGCTCATCCCCAGGCGCGAGGGTGAGTGGGCGATGGCGCGTGCTTTTGGGCCGAATGGTAATTTTGTCTCGCGCTCTGAGCAACCAATTCGTCGCGTTCATGAACAAATCGCCATTGCCCCCCTGCTCTACAAAGCGATTGCTCGCAAAATCCGAATCGCCAAAAACCACCAGGCGCGCCCGTGCGCCGCGCCGCTCGTCACCGGCTTTTGCCGCAATCGTCACCGACCCTTCAACCGCCATCGCCAGCCACAATGGGCCCGGGCGGTCAGCGCCCGATGTGTATTTCACCGCGTCCGCGTCTTTGTCGCGGAGGGCGTCCAAATTGGTCTCGCTCCAACTGCGGGGCGAGGATTGCACCAACGGGGACACATCCGCGCCCGGCAAAGACCCCACGCGCGCTATGGACCGGGTCAGCGGATAAAAGGTCTGCAAGCCCGAGTGCCTATCTGTAATGGGGTGTTTGCTGTAACGCGTCGTCACTAAGAACGAAAAATCCGCGCCCGGCAGTCCCTCGCTCTTATCCACCACAAAATCGTCTCGCAACCCGACAGACCACTGTTGCAACAACGGCTCAAGCTCGGTCGTGACGAGGGGATCCAACAAAAAGAACGCCGCGCCGCCCTGGTCGAGATAGGTCGCCAACGCCTCGATCTCCGCGGGCAAAAATGGGCGTTTGGGGCCTGCGACGATCAGCACATCGCAATTTTTGGGCACGCGCTGCATTTGCGCCAGCACCAAAGACGGGCGCACGTCGTGATTGCCTTCGATGAGCAACTGCTTGGCCTTTGAAAATCCCGTCTCCGATTGGTCGTCGGGATGCGCCTCATCGTGCCCGCCCACAAAATAGACCACCTGCCGCTCTTCACTCGCCAACCGCGCTATGGCATTGGTCAACGCCTTTTCGGACGCTTCCCGAATGCGCTCTTCTCTGTTGCCGTATTCGATCACCGAAACGCCATAGCGCGTCACCGTGTATCG
Organism: Candidatus Latescibacterota bacterium; assembly: GCA_965204745.1. Classification (GTDB taxonomy): domain Bacteria; phylum Latescibacterota; class UBA2968; order UBA2968; family UBA2968; genus VXRD01. The sequence goes on along the minus strand of OZ242010.1, from coordinate 2,752,587 downwards.
CTTGGCCTCTATCGGCTCTCGGTCCGGATCGACAAAGCGATACGCAAACCGCCGCGAATGATAGGCGTATTGCGCGAGCAAAGACTCGTAATCGCGCTGTTCTGCCTCGCGGAAAAACGCCACGATATTGACATCTTCGGACAAGTTTTCCAACAGCGACACCGTCTTGGGCGACAGGGTATAAAGCCCGCGTGCGGTCAGGTCAAAGCGCGCGTGATACCGCGTGGTCAAAAAATTGACCACAGCCAAAATGCCCAGCGCGATCAACACGATCACAAGGGCATTAGACCCGTATTTCAAAGTTCGATGCGAGAAGAATTTGGACATAGACCCATCCAATCAAAATGCAGCAACAACCACGGATACGCGGAAATGACAAAAAATAAACTTCAAACGCCCTACTCGATCCTCTTACGCGCCCGCTCCGGTCAGCGCACGGATGCGGTCAACGATGGCATGCACGGTCTCGGTGACGCCTTCGAGCAACGCGAAACGGTCGTCCATCTCCACCCTCGCGCCCTCATAGCGGTACTCAACCGCATACTTGCTCAACCACGTCAATCGTTCGCCAGCGTACGTGTCATTCTCATCGGGATGCCGGCGGACTATCGCCATCAATGTTCCCAAATCGTGGGTATTCCGATAGTCGGCATCCAGTGCGGAAATCCACCCCTTCAGCGCGTTCTCTATCGCCTGCTGTGCGGTAAATCCGATAATTTCTTGGGAAGAACGGGAATCCTCAACGAGAACTTCCATATCAGTGAGACAACGCTCGGCGTTTTCAATGCGCTGTCGTATATCGGGCCAATTCGTCGGTTTGGGATTATCGTAATTCACCTTATCTCCATTCGCGTCAAAGCCATCGCGCACGGCTTGCCCTGCTATGTGATTGCGCGCGCGCCGACCATAGTGAAATGCAGCCTCGCTCATGTGAACCAAGTCCACGCCGACCCAATGCTCGTACACTTCCTCGCTCTTGCGATGCGCCACCTCGCTGTGCCGCACGTATTCCCATTTATCCCGCCGCTCAGCGTCTGTGATGATGAGCAGATCGATGTCGGAATCCGCGTTAAAGTCGCCCCGAGCGCGCGAGCCAAACAGGATGACCCTATCCGGATGAATCGCCTCCTCAACCGCACGGGCAACCGCGCAGGCTTTCGGATCAGGGCGGTATGGGGATAGAATACTCGGCATGGTCAATTTCCCGATTTGGTACATACTGCTCACCTTTCCGCATCTATACCATCTATTCACCCTTACCGGTCAGCGCACGGATGCGGTCAATGATGGCATGCACGGTCTCGGTGACGCCTTTGAGCAACGCGAAGCGGTCGTCCATCTCTACCACCGCGCCCTCATAGCGGTACGTGACCGCATACTTGCTCAACCACGTCAATCGTTCGCCGGCCGGTGTATCGTTCTCGTCGGGATGTTGCCGGACTATCGCTATCAACGCTCCCAAATCATGGGTGTTCCGATAGTCGGCATTTAGTGCGGAAATCCAACCCTTCAGCGCGTTCTCTATCGCTTGCTGTGCGTGAAAACCAATCGCCTCTTGCGAACCGCCCACTTCGATCAGCTTTTCCAGGTCCGAGAGTTCTCGCTCGGCGTTTGCAATGCGCTGTCGTATGTCGGGCCAATTCGTCGGCTCAGGATTATCGTAATTCACCTTGTCTCCATTCGCGTCAAAGCCATCGCGCACGGCTTGCCCTGCTATGTGATTGCGCGCACGCCGACCATAGTGAAACGCAGCCTCGCTCATGTGAACCAAATCCACGCCGACCCACTGCTCGTACACTTCTTCGCTCTTGCGATGTGCCACCTCGCTGTGCCGCACGTATTCCCATTTATCCCGCCGCTCAGCGTCGGTGATGATGAGCAGATCGATGTCGGAATCCGCGTTAAAGTCGCCCCGAGCGCGCGAGCCGAACAGGATGACCCTATCCGGATGAATCGCCTCCTCAACCGCGCGAGCAACCGCGCAGGCTTTCGGATCAGGGCGGTATGGGGATAGAATACTTGGCATGGTCAATTTCCCGATTTGGTACATACTGCTCATCTCATGTCCTCATCTACACGGCCTATTCACGCTTACCGGCCAGCGCACGGATGCGGTCAATGATGGCATGCACGGTCTCGGTGACGCCTTCGAGCAACGCGAAGCGGTCCTCTATCTCTACCACCGCGCCCTCATAGCGGTACGTGACCGCATACTTGCTCAACCACGTCAATCGTTCGCCGGCCGGTGTATCGTTCTCGTCGGGATGCTGGCGGACTATCGCCATTAATGTTCCCAAATCGTGGGTATTCCCATAATCGGCATCCAGCGCGGAAATCCATCCCTTCAGCGCGTTCTCTATCGCTTGTTGCGCGTGAAAGCCAATGGCTTCTTGGTCGGCGTCTGCTTCAACGAGGATAGTCAAAACGCGGAGTTCTCGCTCGGCGTTTGCAATGCGTTGCCTTATGTCGGGCCAATTCGTCGGTTTGGGGTTATCGTAATTCACCTTGTCTCCATTCGCATCAAAGCCATCGCGCACGGCTTGCCCTGCTATGTGATTGCGTGCGCGCCGACCATAGTGAAACGTAGCCTCGCTCATGTGAACCAAATCCACGCCGACCCACTGCTTGTACACTTCCTCGCTCTTGCGATGCGCCACCTCGCTGTGCCGCACGTATTCCCATTTATCCCGCCGCTCAGCGTCGGTGATGATGAGCAGATCGATGTCGGAATCCGCGTTAAAGTCGCCCCGAGCGCGCGAGCCGAACAGGATGACCCTATCCGGATGAATCGCCTCCTCAACCGCACGGGCAACCGCGCAGGCTTTCGGATCGGGCCGGCATGGAAATAGAATACTTGGCATGGTCAATTTCCCGATTTGGTACATATCATGTCCTCATCTACCCGATCTATTCACGCTTACCGGTCAGCGCACGGATGCGATCAATGATGGCATGCACGGTCTCGGTGACGCCTTCGAGCAACCCAAAGCGGTCGTCCATCTCCACCCTCGCGCCCTCATAGCGGTACTCAACCGCATAGTCGCTCAACCACATCAATCGTTCGCCAGCGTACGTGTCATTCTCGTCGGGATGCCGGCGCACTATCGCCATCAATGTGCCCAAATCGTGGGTATTCCCATAATCGGCATCCAGCGCGGAAATCCACCCCTTCAGCGCGTTTTCTATCGCCTGCTGTGCGTGAAAGCCAATGGCTTCTTGAGGGCCTTCTCCTTCAACTAACACTTCCATAGCCTTGAGTTCTCGCTCGGCGTTTGCAATGCGTTGCCGGATGTCGGGCCAATTCGTTGGCTCAGGATTATCGTAATTCACCTTATCTCCATTCGCGTCAAAGCCATCGCGCACGGCTTGCCCTGCTAGGTGATTGCGCGCACGGCGACCATAGTGAAACGCAGCCTCGCTCATGTGAACCAAGTCCACGCCGACCCAATGGTCATACACTTCCTCGATCTTGCGATGTGCCACCACTCGGTTCCGTTCAGATTCCCACTTATCCCGCCGCTCAGCGTCTGTGATGATGAGCAGATCGATGTCGGAATCCGCGTTAAAGTCGCCCCGAGCACGCGATCCAAACAGGATGACCCTATCCGGATGAATCGCCTCCTCAACCGCACGGGCAACCGCGCAGGCTTTCGGATCGGGCCGGTATGGGGAAAGGATATTTGCCATCGTCAACTCCACCGAAAATACACAGTTATAGCACTACTTTGGAGGCAGGATATCCGCAGGCGTGACCGGGGTATTGCCGAGCAGGCCCACGCTACCATAGAGATCAATCGTCGTCTGCCAGCCCTCTGCGGTCTGTTGCCCGACATCCTCGCCGATAAACGCGCACACGCTCGCCCAACTCTTCTCGACATACCGCGCGTCTTTGTCTGGGAAAATCTCCAAAAACGTCCGCACTGCCGCGGGCTGATCCGCGCAACCCTCGCGGTACCCGTCCAGCACCGCAACCGTCACATTGTCGATCAACTCCCGCTCGCGTGCGTACGTCTCTGCCGACGTGATCAGGTTCAAGCTATACCCCTTCACCCCGTACTCGTCCAGCGAAAGTTGAAACGTCTCCCGCTCAAGGGCAAGGCGGGTCGGACTCATCTCGAAGTAATGCAGCACCGCATCGGCCTGCCCGTCGAGCAATATTGGAATGTCCGGGCCGCTGATCGAAACGAGTTCAACATCGTTTGCCGCAATGCCCGTGAGTTTCAAAAACGCCTCAAACTCGTTCTTGTTGATGCTCTGTTCATAGACGCCCACCTTCTTGCGGACCAAATCCCCCGGTGCGTGGACGCCCTGCACCGCAAGCCCGTAGATCACCGTGGGCAACCGCGGATACAACACAGCGGTCGAAACCAAGCGCGCACCATTGCTACTCGCAATCACTGTCGCGCCCCCCGAAGCGGTTGCGATCTCGTATTCGCCCGCGGCCACAGCAGACGCCGCGGCATTCGCCCCCCAAGACTGCACGATCTCCACATCCAAACCAAGACGCGCAAACCCGCCCCGGGCCTTGCCGAGGTAAATGCCGAGATACGTCGGCTCTGCCTGCCAATCGAGGAGAAACTTGAAGGGTTTCCCGCGATCTTCTATCTGTGGTGACGACTCGCATCCAAACCAGAGACTGGCGACGATCAGACTCATCAACGCTGTTCTCATAACTTCCTCCTCAAATCAAAGTGCATCGGATTTTGGGGCTATGGTCGGGTTGGTCGGGATTCGTTTATTTTTTTTCCGCGTAATGGCGCACCGCATCCCAGTCGAGTTCTATGCCCAAGCCCGGCGCAGTGGGAATGGCGAGTAGGCCATCCGCGTCGAGCGCGAACCGCGTGGTGACAATGTCCTCGATATAGGGCGATGGGGTGATGTATTCCACCCAGCGCGCAATCGGATGCGCCGCCGCCAAGTGGAGATCGGCGACCAGGCCAATCGCGGTATTCCACCCGTGCGTGACGACCAAAACATTGTGGTCATACGCATACCAAATCAACCGCCGCACTTCGGAAATGCCCCCCACTTTGGTGACATCGGGCTGGATGATATCGTACGCGCCGCGTTCGATCCACGGCATAAAACTCTGCCGCCGGGTGAACACTTCGCCCCCGGCAATGGGAACGGGCGAATGTTCGCGCAACTCGATATGGCCTTCGATATCGTCGGGCGGCAGGGCTTCTTCAAACCAGGTGATATCGTAATCCCGGAGCATGCGCGCGGTCTCTATCGCCCATTTGTAATTGTGCGGCCAAAACGCATCGCTCCCACCCGCATCGACCATGAGTTCAACCTCCGGGCCACAGGTGTCTCGGGCGATTTTGACCAAGCGTTCATCCACGCGCCGGTCGATGCGCCCAAACGCTCCCCAACCCAACTTGAGTGCCCTGAATCCTCGGTCGAGCGCGTTTTGCAATGTAGTGGGAAATGTCTCTGGATCTTCAAAGAGAATCGATCCATAAGGCTTGATCCGCTCCCGGTAATACCCGCCGAGCAAGCGCCCCACCGGTTGCCCGACCGCTTTGCCGAAAATATCCCACAGCGCGATGTCAATACCGCTGATCGCATGCGTGATCGCGCCTCCGCGCCCTTGCCAAAAGGTCATCTGGTGCAGTTTTTCAGCCACGCGCTCTGGCTCCAGCGCGTTTTCCCCCATCAGCTTGGGGCGCAACAACCCCATCGCCCCATCGACCAACGCCTTGCTGGTAAAAACACTGCCTACCCCGCTGATGCCCTCATCGGTCTGCACCTCGACCAAGGTGTGCATATTCTCATCCGGCCCGGGTTCATGCGTCCAGCCCGTCATCGGCGTTTCCCCAAACAGCGGAATCGTGCGAATATCAGTGATTTTCATGGGTGATCCTTTCTCTCTTTCAAGTATTCCACCGTTGCGCGGGCGACGATGCGTTCTTCGTCGGTTTGGATGATCAGGATGGCGACATCGCTGTTGGGCGTTGAAATCATGCCCTCTGCGGGTGGATTGGCATTTGTCGATGGGTCGAGGTGAACGCCCATGGATTCGAGGCCCGTGCAAATGCGTTGGCGTGCGTTCGCGCCGCGTTCCCCAATGCCTCCGGCAAACGCGATGGCATCGAGGCCGCCGAGTGCTGCCGCGCACGCGCCGATCTCTTTTTTGACGCCATAACAAAATGCCTCGAGGGCCAGGCGCGCGCGGTCGTGCCCCCTTTGCGCCGCGGCTTCAAGGTCGCGCACATCCCCGCTGATGCCCGAAATCCCGAGCAGGCCGCTTTCTTCGGATAGGACGTGCGCCATCTCCTCGGGCGACAGGTTTTCGCGTTCCATAATATAGGGAAGCGCGAATGCGTCAATCGTTCCAATGCGCGTGCTGTTGATAATCCCGTGTTGCGGCGAAAAGCCCATAGACGTGTCGATAGACTGCCCGTTGCGAATCGCACACAGAGAGGAACTCCCCCCGAGATGGCACGATACGAGGCGCAGATCATCCCGGTCGAGCAACTGCGCTGTGCGTTGGGCCACATAGCGATGGGACGCGCCGTGAAATCCGTATTTGCGAACCCCGTATTTTTCGTACCAGGCGTAGGGCGTGCTGTAAATATAGGCGTAGTCCGGGATGGTGTTGTGAAACGCGGATTCAAACAGGCCGATGAGGGGCAGGTCGGGATGGTCTTGGGCGAAAATGCGAATGGCTTGGATATAGGGCGGGTTGTGCGCCGGCGCGAGGGTGTTGTAGTCCGCCATGCGCTGCAAAATCTCCTCGGTGAGGAGATGCGTCCCCGCTTTGCCGCGCAGGTGAACGGTCTTAAATCCGACCGCGTCGAGCTCGGACAAATCCGCGAGTACGCCTGTGCGGGCATCTGTGAGGCGGGCGATCACCGCGCGCACCGCAGCAGCATAGTTCGGCAAATGTTGCTCGGTCTCAACCGCGCCTTCGGCTGTGCGATGGGCAACCGGCGACATTGCATCGCCAATCCGCTCGAGACGCCCCTCCGCGAGAACCGACTCGTCGCCCATGTCAAACAAGCGGTACTTAAACGACGTGGAGCCGGCATTTGCAATGAGAATTTTCATGAGAACGCCCCAACGGGTTCGAGCTTTTGAACGGGTTTGTCGGCAATGGGCAGATGGACGAGGGACGACGTCAGGCTCAACAGAATGGCGGCGATCCAGATGATGTCGTAAGAACCCGTGGCGTCATACACGCGCCCTGCTAGCCACACGCCTGCAAAACTACCGATCTGGTGGCTAAAAAAGACAATGCCGTACAGGGTGGAGAGATAGCGCGCCCCAAAAATCTGCGCGACAGTGCCGCTGGTCAGGGGAACGGTTGCGAGCCACAAGAAGCCAATAAACCCGCCAAATACCAGGGCAGAAGTGGTGGTGACAGGGACGACGAGGAACCCGCCGATGACGAGGGCGCGCCCCAAATAGAGCAAACTCAAAAGGTACTTTTTGCGGTACCTGTCGCCGAGTACGCCCGAAAGATAGGAACCAAAAATGTTGAACAGGCCAATGAGGGATAACGCGGTCGCGCCGGCCATTTTTGAAAGATCGTGATCCGTCAAAAATGCGGGCAGGTGGGTGGCGATAAATGCGACGTGAAATCCACACACAAAAAAGCCCGCATTGAGCAACCAATATCCCGAATGGGCGCGCGCCTGATGCAGGGCGTGAAGCAGGCCGCCGGATTCGGTGGTGGCGTGCCGATTTTGCGCGCTGTTCCCCTGCGGAAGCCCCACGCACAAAAAAGCAATCGCGCCCGCGATCAGCGCGATAAAAGCAAATGAGGATTGCCAGCCCAAGTGGGAAATGAGCCCTTGCACGCCGGGCACGAGCGCGAAAGTGCCAAAAGAACCGGCCGCCGTGATAAGCCCAAACCGCGAGGCGCGTTTTTCCGGGGGCACAACCCGAGCGACCGCGCCGAGGATTACGACATAGGAGATGCTGCTCAGGGCAATGCCCATCAGCGCGCCGAGCACAGCGTAGAGGCCCCAAGGCGTGCTGATCGAAGATAGCAAATAGAAACAAATGGCGTAGAGCAACGCGCCGCCAGCAACGACCCATCGCGGTCCAAAATAATCGGCGACAATGCCCAATACGGGCAGGCCGAAAATGAGGTTTTGCCAAGCGATGGCAAGGCTAAACACTTCGCGCCCAATGCCGAGGTCTCGGCTGATCGGCGTTAAAAAAAGGCCAAAGGATTGACGAATGCCCATGCTGATGAACACGATGAGGGCACTGCAAAAGATAACGATGGTCGCTTTGTGATGAGACATCGGTTGTTCGTTTTCTACTCTGCCTTGTTATCTAAATAGCCCGTAAGACCCTTGCCCTTTTAGGGCGCGGGGATATATTGTTGGGGCAATTATTCGCCCCAACAAAAGGAGCGAACGGTGAACCCTTCAGCAGAAGAACGGTTGCGAAATCCTCGGCCAAACAGCGCGATTGCGCGAGCACGCGATTTTGGCATCGACCTCACGTTGCTCATCGAGCGATTGCGCCTCACGGCCGAAGAACGGGTGTCGCGCCTGCAACGAGAGATGATCGCCCTCGATCAAATCCGCGGTAGCGCAGAAAAGTAGGAAAATCCCATGGTTAATCTCAAAAAACTCATCCTCTGCCTCGCAAATAATCAAGTCGAATTTGTGATCATTGGAGGCGTGGCAGCGACAATTCACGGTTCGGCTTATGTGACTTACGATCTCGACATTTGTTATCGCCGCGATGGAGAGAATTTGGCGCGGTTGGTAAAAGCATTGGCGCCATACCATCCCGCGTTGCGAGGTGTACCGGACGCCGTGCCATTTTTTTGGGATGCAATAACCCTGCGCCGCGGTTTGAATTTTACGCTCAAAACAGATCTAGGCGATATAGACCTATTGGGCGAAGTCGCAGGTCTTGGAGATTTTGAACAGGTGTCGGCTTCATCTATCTCTGTCGCGCTTTTTGGGGTGGCGTGCGCCGTGCTTTCCCTCGAAGCATTGATCGAGGCCAAACGCGCTGCTGACCGCCCAAAGGATCACCTGATTTTACCCGAGTTAGAAGCCTTGCGCGAAGCCAATGACGATGCCTCACCTGAACCTGATCAATAAACCACGGTGCCGTATTCATTGGGAATCGGGCCGGTGTATGCCCATGTTTCCCAAGGCGTGTCCCGATGTGATTCTCGAACGATGGTTCGGATTTCTGAAACGAGATCGGGATGGTCCGTTGCGAGGTCGTTTTGCTCGCCGATATCCGTTGCCAAATCGTAGAGTTCAACGCGCCCTTCGGGATTGGTATGGCCCTCGGGCAAATACGCCTTCCAATCGCCCAGGCGAACCGCGCTGGCACCGCGCCGCTCCCAATAGAGAAAATCGCGTTCGCGCTGGTCATCGCGGCCCGTAAGCGCGGACACCATCGAGATGCCATCCACGGGTTCGGGAATGGACGCGTCGGCCAGTTCGCAGAACGTGGGTAGCATGTCCTGAAATCCCGATGGATGAGCACTCGTCGTGCCGGGTGAGATCGTCCCCGGCCACCGTGCGACAAAGGGCACGCGGATGCCGCCCTCATACAGGCTGCCCTTTCTCGCGCGCAACGGGCCGGCCGCAGTGAAGTGTTCGAGCGTGTTGCCAACGCCGTGCGGCCCATTGTCGCTCGTAAAAATCACCAGCGTGTTTTCGGCAATGCCGAGTTCGTCCAGCATCTCCAACAGCGTGCCGATGTCGCGGTCCATGCGCGTGATCATCGCGGCCTGCGTTTTCTGATCTTCCGTCCAGGGCCTGTCTTTGTAAATGTCGAGCGATGGAATTTCAAACCGCGTGTGCGGAATGGTGTACGCCAAGTACAGGAAAAACGGATTGGCCTGTTGGTCGCGCACAAATTGCAATGCCTCGCTCGTGAGCAAGTCGTGGGAATACGAGTTGCCGTAGAGCATGATTTTTTTATCGTTTCGCCACAGGTGCTGCGGGTAATACGTGTGGGCTTCGCGCTGGCAGTTGTACCCAAAAAAGTGATCGAAGCCCTGATTGTTGGGATCGCCCTCCGAACCGGGATACCCCAATCCCCATTTGCCAATGCAAGCGGTGGCATACCCGGCCCCTCTGAGCAACTTGGCAGTCGTCTGCGTGTCGCATGGGATGGGGACATTGCCCTCAATCGGCAATCTGCGGTTGTCGCGCACATAACAATGCCCCGTGTGCAACCCGGTCATGAGCACGCACCGCGACGGCGCGCAAACCGAAGATCCGGCGTAGTGATCCGTAAAGCGAATGCCCTCGGCGGCAATGCGGTCGATATGCGGCGTATAAATCAACTCCTGACCAAAACACCCCAAATCCCCATACCCGAGATCGTCCGACAGGATGTAAATGATATTCGGCAAGGATTTTTCAGCCATGAATTTTGACCTCCTGTTGACCGATCAAAAAGGAATCCGATACAGGTCTTATACTAGGGTGTGTTGACATTTTATTTTTTTAACGTTACGCACAGAGTAGCAAATGTGTTGTTTGCTGATTTAAGGCGTTTGGTCCTACAGCCTCGTTGGTTGCCTTTGATGCCTTCGGCGACCTACTTTTTTTCAACAGCAAAAAAAAGTAAGCGAGCGGGGTACAACTGCCCCAGCAGTTCAAAAATGCCGCTCTCAAACGCCGAGGGGCTTGCACAGCGCAAATCGCTTTTGTAACAGAACGACATGCGTCAGCCTGCAAGGTGGGTTGCCAGATGGACGTTGGTTGCGAGACGGCCTTGCGCGCTGTGCGTGATGGTTTGATCTGAGGGTGTTTTGCGAGGGCACTTGTTGGGATGCCTTATTTGAACTGCGGAACGTCAGTAAAAACGATCCGCAAATCACTCGTCATTGAGTAAAGACTCCACAAGTTCCGGGGTCAGCCCGCGGGCTTCTGCCTGTTGTCCGATTTCATCCATCACTGCTTTCAAAGATCGTCTCGGCCTAAGCGTGAGGTCTTGGAGGCGAAGGCGTAGCAGACACTCTATTTTGCGTCGCTCTTGGGGCGACACCTCGGTATAGGCTTTCGCGGCCTCTTCATCCACTTGAATCGAGATTGTTGCCATAGCCATTTCGGGGTTCTCCTTTCTTCAATTTTTTATTTTCGCCTGCCATCCATCATCGCGTCAATATCTGCCCAAGTCACATTGGACAACTTCGCGCCGGTGGCGGCGTACTCTCGACACGCCCGGATGTCTTCCGGGGTAATGTGCGAATACATGCGAATGATGTCGGCTTCGCTTCGGCCCCCATCCAGCAGTTCCACGATCAGTTCCACCGAGATTCGCGTGCCTTTTACCGTGGGTTTGCCGGCCAGTATCAGCGGGTCTTTGACGATTCGATCTCTCCAGATTGCATCCTTTGTCATCGTGCGTCTCCGGTTTTTAATTCTGCCATAACCCTGCGCGTGATTTCCGCGACGAGATCGGCTTGTGGTGTTTGGTCAGGGGGGGATCCGCCCGCGCTCAACGTGCGAATCGTGGGAATGGCGTCGTCAGATGCGGGTTGCGTTGGCGACGCATCCGGAATATCGCAAGCAGGATCCGGGCCGCGCAGGCCCATGCGGTCGCGGATGGCGACCAGTTTGGCGACCTGTTCTGCATCGAGCTCGTTGTACCCCCCGAGTTGTTTTGCCACAAACAGAATCTTCGCAAAATGTTCCAACGTCTCCATTTTGTAATAGGCGTTCATCACGTCCGCGCCAATGGTGGTCGCGCCGTGATTTTCCAGCAAATACGCGTCGTAATCCATGACGTATTGCCGGATGGGTTCGGAAATCTCCGGCCCGCCCGGGGTGCCGTATTCCGCAATGGGAATGGCGCCGAGCGTAATCACCACCTCGGGCAACACGCACGCGGTCAGGGGCACGCCTGCAACTGCAAAACCCGTCGCGGTCGGCGGATGTGCGTGAACCACAGCGCGCACGTCCGGACGTTGGCAATACAAAAAAATGTGCATGCCAATCTCAGAGGACGGACGCCGCTGACCGCTGACGAGCGCGCCATCCATATCCACGATGCACAGGTCTTCGAGTTTGAGAAAGCCCTTGGACATGCCCGTCGGCGTGGTGAGAATGCGGTCTTCTTCAATTCGACACGAGATATTGCCGTCATTAGAAGCGACAAAACCGCGCTCGTACACGCGGCGACCGGCTTCGACAATATCCATTTTGGCTCGATGCAGATTCATGATAAAGTCCTGAAAAGCAACCACAGATGAACGCGAATAAAAACGGATAAAAGCGGACGAAAGCAAGGCTTGGTGCGGACTGACAACTGCTTTTGGGATTGGGTGCGAAGACAAGCACGGGGGCCTGTCCCTACGATTGATGGGGCCGGGCGAGGGAACTGACAACTGACAACTGACTACTGACTACTGACAACTGACTACCCCACCCAATCAATCCTATCGACAACCCCCACAATCACAGAACGCACGGCGGGCAATTCCACATTGAGCACCAGGGCCGCGGCAGCACCTTGTCGAAGCACGAGAACGGTCTCGCCGCGCCCAACGCCTGCGGAATCCACTGCGAGTGCAGACGCGCCATCGTCTTTGCCATCCGGCGTGATGGGTTGCACGACCATGAGTTTCGCGCTGTTGTAATCCCCGTGCTTAATGGTCGATGTCACACTGCCGAGCACGCGCGCCAAAAACATCGCGTGGCCTCCTATTTGCCAACCTCTCAGTATCTTCAAGCAAGCACAGGAGCCGCGCCCCTACATTCTTCGCCCGTCATCTGTGATCGCCCTTTGGGTTGGGTGGCCTTCTCACGTCTCACCTCTTACGTCTTACGTCTTACGTCTTACGTCTTGTATCTTTGGGCGAGCACAGGGCATCGCCCCTACACATATCGCTCGCCTTTGAACTGGCTGTCGCCAGTTGTACCCCTTTTGTGTTTTGAACTGGCTGTCGCCAGTTGTACCCCGCTCGTGCCTTTTGTGGCTATCCATCTCACCCCTCATACATTGACCCGATCCACAATGCCGACAACCGCGGCATCCACCGGGCCGTACTTATCGGGCAAGGCATTAGGCGCTTCCCGCGAACCGACCCAATAGATGATCTCGCCATCGCTGGCATTGACCACAGCCACGGCCACAAACGCATCCCCGGTCTGTGTGTGCGTGTGGTCGATGGGTTCGACGATGAGCAACCGAACTCCGTTGAGCGCGGCGTCTTTGCGCGTGGCCCAAATTTTGCCGATAACGCGACCGAGAAACATAGCTTCCTCGCGGGGCTATACGATTCGGAAATAGTCGATGAGGGCACAGCGGCGTTGGCGGGTAAAGGTGCGCGCAGAGGTGCAACCCTCGCCGGTGGGCGTGGCGATAGAGAACGACGTATAACCCTCGCCTCCGGCGCCCAATCCCGCGGCGGACGCGCCGTTTTTGACGAAGATCGTACACTTGCAGCGGCGCGCCATCATGGTCATATTCTCCACGTTTTTCGAGTGCATGACCGCGGTGTGCCGATACCCCTGTTCCGCGCGGATCGCCCAATCAATCGCCGTGTGGACATCCGGCGTGCGAACGATGGGGATGAACGGCATCATCTGCTCGTGTTGCACAAAATCGCACTCGTTTTCGACTTCGCCGATCAACAACGCCGTGTCCGGCGCCACGTTAAGCCCAATATGGGCTGCGAGCACATGGGCACTGCGCCCGACCAACTCGCGGTTGAGCGACCAATCGCCCTTCGCGTCTCGGGGAAACGCGATCTTCGTCAGCGCATCGATCTGATTGCGGTCGAGCACCACGCACTGGTTCGCGCTCAAGTGGCGCGTCAGTTCGTCGGCCACGGATTGCACCACAAAAACTTCCTTTTCCCCAATGCAGAGAATATTGTTGTCAAAACCACCGCCTTCGACAATGCCGAGCGCGGCTTTTTCGATATCCGCGGTCTCATCCACCACCACCGGGGGATTGCCCGGCCCGGCGGCGATCACGCGCTTGGGGGCCTGCATCGCCGCCTTGACAACGCCGCCCCCGCCGGTGACGAGCACGAGATCCACACTTGGATGCACAAACAGGGCCTGCGCGGTCTCGATACTCGGTTCGCGCACCGCAACGAGCAAATTGGGCGGCCCCCCGGCCCCTGCGATGGCGCGGTTGAGCATTTGCAGACCCAACAGCGAAACGTTTTTCGCGCTCGGATGCGGGGCAAAAATCGCGCTGTTGCCCGCTGCGATCAAGCTGATGGCATTGTTGACTATCGTGGGCACCGGATGCGTGGATGGCGTGACCGCTGCAACCACCCCAAAGGGCGCCATCTCCACGACCGTCAGCCCATTGTCCCCGGTCCAAGCGATGGGATGCAGGTCTTCGACCCCGGGCGTGTGCTGTGCCACGACCTCGAATTTGCGAATTTTGTGCGGCACTTTGCCCATGCCGGTTTCTTCCACGGTCTTTTGCGCCAAGCCCTTTGAATGCGCCAGGGATTCGCGGCGAATCGCAGCGATGATGTCCCGGCGTTGATCCAAGCTCATGGCCTCCAACGCACGCTGTGCTTCCACCGCAGCGGCAATGGCTTCTTCGAGATCGTCAAAGATGCCCTCATCGCCCTTGCTCTCACAACGCACAGGCGGTGCAATAACCGCAGGCGGCGCGCCACCTGCCACGAGATTTCGCACCACCTGCTCGACCACCGACTGGATTTGCATTTCGTCTAAGTTCATGGATGATAATCCCGTTCACATCAAAATGGTAAAGCCCGCCTGCCATACTTGTAATCATGCCAATTTTGACCGAGGTCTATTGGCACATCGTCCCATGTGCCTTTCGGTGAGGATCGATGGATTTTTTCAACCATTTTCAGAATTGATCGCCCCGTGGAAACAGGCGGATTTCCCTTTTTTGACGGGCTGTCCTTCAGCGGCTGATCCCCCTCGCAGTGAACAGCTAGCGCAGGGACCTGTTGGCAATGCTTCAAATGCGAGATGTGCTTCAATTTGCCCGCGTCGTCAAACGCGCCCAGTCCCTTGACCTCGAGCCAAACACTGTTATGCAGGCGCAGGGCATTGGTAACGATCATCTCCTCTCTGTCAGTAAAGGCAGCGGTCAGGATGTCACCGTTCTCCAGCAACAACTCAAACGAACCACCGCCGCCTGCCTGCAACGCCACTGCCCGCACCTCGCCAATCGCCTGCACCTCCGCATCGAGAGGCCAGTCAGTTTGTTTTGCCACAGCGCGCCTCCTTTCGGTTCGTCTTGCGGACCCCTACTTGCGATAAACCGCTTCGCCTTCGATTTCCGCCGCGTCAACAATCGCCACGATGACCGCGTCAACAGGGCGATTTTCAGTCGCGCTCGTCATGCGCGCAGAACTCCCGCTGCAACAGAGCACGACTTCTCCATCGCCTGCGCCCACGGCATCCACGGCCACCACAAAACTCGCTTTGGGTTCGAGCGAGGGCAAATCCAGGGTTTGGACGATTTGGAGCTTAAACCCGTCCAAACCACTGTCTTTTTGCGTGGCGACCACTGTTCCCACCACTTTGCCGAGGGTCATGGTCTAATCGTCTGAAGACGCGCCAATGGGCAGCACATTTTCCAGACTGCCGTGCGGCCTTGGAATGACGTGAACGGAAACGAGTTCGCCAACCTTGCCGGCCGCGGCGGCGCCTGCTTCGGTCGCGGCTTTCACCGCTGCCACATCGCCGCGCACCATCGCGGTGACATATCCCGCGCCAATGCGCTCCCAGTTGACAAATTGGACATTGGCGGCTTTGACCATCGCGTCTGCCGCTTCGATCATCGCGACGAGACCTTTGGTTTCGATCATGCCGAGGGCTTCACCCATGTTGCAATTCCTCCTGATTATCGTGTCTGAAAAACAACCGCATCGACTTGTGGGTCGAGATTTGGAATGACGTGAACGGCCACGAGATCCCCGACCCGTTTGGCCGCGTTTGTGCCCGCTTCAATGGCTGCGCGAACCGCACCCACATCCCCGCGCACGAGCGTGGTCGTATATCCCGCGCCGATTTTTTCGTATCTTTCAATGGCGACACCCGCGGTCTTGACCATCGCATCCGCCGCCTCTGTTGTGCCAATAACCCCGAGTGTTTCGATCATGCCAAGTGCTGAAGCCATTTTCAACTCCAGTTGCATTATGTCCCTGTTCGCGTTGCATCTTAGCGCGTCCCGAGCTGTCGCCATGAATTGATCTGTTCTTCGAGCCCAATGCGGAACTCGCTGATCGTTTTCCCATTCTGCTCCGTTTCCAATTTTCCGACGATCCTCGCGACCTCGGGCGCGGATCGATTCAATTCATCGGCGAGGATCGCCAATTTCGCTTTTGGAATATCCTGTGACCGCACATTTGGATCTCCCGAAAAGGTCTGTTCGATAGCCGACAACCTCTGATCCAAAGCATTTGCAGGCAGGCCAAATTCACTGGCGTAGGTTTCGGAATTTCTTTGGATGGTCTCC
Source organism: Candidatus Latescibacterota bacterium (assembly GCA_965204745.1). Lineage (GTDB taxonomy): Bacteria > Latescibacterota > UBA2968 > UBA2968 > UBA2968 > VXRD01. The sequence goes on along the minus strand of OZ242010.1, from coordinate 2,736,180 downwards.
CACAGCCAATTTTCCGGGGAGGATATCCCGGGAAGGAAAATCGGCTCTATGCTGTGACCGTATTGCGTCGCGATGCTTTGCAAGGCGGGCGCGTGGGCGCGTGCATCTCCGTCTAACACAAAGACGAAGTCGGCCAGTGCTTTGATCTTCCCGAGGGTGTGGATGTGCGCCTTAAATTCATCGCTTCCCGTATCTCTTCCAATGCTGAAATCGTCGTGGCGCGTGCCGATTTTGTGGTTCAATACATCTAGCGCGCCGAGGATCACCCCCTCGGCGACCTCGTCTTCGCAGAGAATGGAGAGCCGATCTGTGGACTGTCCGTACAGGGCTTTTTGAAAAATATCTCGATACGCGGGCAGGCGCACGACATCCAAGGTTTGTGCATCGCGTTGAAAAAAAAGCCTGGCCTCTGGTGGGACGCTATCCAACACGACAGGGCTGTGAGAAGTCACAATAATCTGCAAATCGTTCCGCAGGGCAATGCGCTGAAGTTCCAACATGATCTGTTGTTGCGTATAGGGATGGAGCCCGGCTTCTACTTCGTCAATGAGAATCAGCGCGCCCTTCAGGTGGGATATGTCCTTGGATATGCGTAAGATGGCCCTTTCTCCCGCCGACATGTGGAACTCCGAGTATTTCACCGCCTGGTGGCCTTCGAGGCCCGCAAAGAGCAAGTCGCGGTTTTTTGCGCGAATCAACGAGACATCGCGGTAGCGTTGCGGTAGAATGCGGTGGGCGAAAAGCAACTGTTCGGCAGTGATTTCCTCGGCCTCAAACTGCCTTCGGCTCAGTTGCAAAATGCCTCTCACTTCAGAAGGGTTGGTCAAGGTGGTCAAGGTGCGGAGATAGAGCGTTCTTTCGGGTTGCCTGACGCCCTTGCGTCCCATGAAGTTTTTCCCCCATGTCTTTCTCCTTTTCCACTCCATGGCATACCGCTTGCCTCCGGCCAAATAGTAGAACTCGAGGGAAGTTTCGCCCCTCATATCCGAGCGCACGCCGTCGCGTGTATCGGTAAAACCGGGGAACAAAGTGGCGGGCGTAAAAGCGCGCACCCCCTGGTCTTTCGGTTTGTAGGCTGCGGCGCAGGCAAAGAGAACGGTTGATTTGCCACATCCATTCGGGCCGGCGAGCACGGAAACCGGGTAGTCAAAAGGCACGCGAAGGCCCCTGATGCCGCGCAAATTGTTGAGGCGAACTTCGTCGAGGAAGTCGCTTTGCTGGGCTTTTCTGCTCCGAAGCGAATCCCATACTGCCACCAAACTTTTGGTCATCATGGACATGTGATAGCCCTCGCCCGACCCGACCACCAAGTGGTCAGTGGTCAGTTCCCTCGCCCGGCCTCATCAATCGCAGGGACAGGCCCCTGTGCTCGTCTTCGCACCCAACCCCAAAGCAGTGGTCAGCTAATTCGTCGATTCGCATGTGCGTTTCAGTCTATGTCAAAATATACACCGTATCGCCGCACACGAGATCCGCGGCATTGGCGTCGTCTGTATCCAGATGGAGTTCGGGCAAATAGCTCGCGTCGACTTTGAGGCGCACATTCTCATACGTAACGCCCTTTTCGCCCCTCACGCTCACGCGCACGGACGCTCGCCCCTCAAAGCCAAAATTCGCAACATCCTCTGGGCGCAGGTGAATGTGGCGCGTCGCGCGAATGGCCGCATCGACCGTCACCGCGCCCTTGGGGCCGATAAACGTGACGGACTCGGCCCCTGCGAGATCTCCCGAATCGCGCACCGGTGGATCAACCCCGAGAAAAATCGCGTCTGTTCTGGCGAGTTCGACCTGATTGTAGCCGCGGCTGGGGCCGAGAATACGCACGCGCTCAATCGCACGCAACCGAGGGCCGACCACGGCAATGACCTCCTCGGCTGCAAACGCGCCGGGCTGGTAGAGTTCGCGGTAGGGCGTTAGCGCGTGCCCCGGCCCAAAGAGAATATCGAGCGTCTCATCGTTCACATGGGCATGCCGCGCCGAAACCCCCACGGAAATGGGAATCTCCTCCCCGGTCTGCCCGCGTATCTGGCACGCGACTTCTCGCGCAATGCGGTCGATGGCATCGCCATTTTGCCCGGCAGAACACAGGCCGCAATCCTCGCACGCAGAGGCGTTTTTTACTATCGCAAGCATCGTCTCTAATTCCGTGTCAAATCCCGCTTACAGGGCACGGAAAATAGCCCATTGCCCGTGCAAAGTCAAGGGGGATTAAAAGGCCCAAAAAGTCATGATACTTGACAATCCCCGCGCTTTGACCCAAATTCAGAACAGATCAGAATACGCGACAAAAAGTGCGAATGGACGAACAAGTGGTCAGTGGTCAGTAGTCAGTAGTCAGTGGTCAGTAGTCAGTGGTCAGTAGTCAGTGGTCAGTAGTCAGTGGTCAGTAGTCAGTCCCCGCCCATTTGCCCCAAAACCCGATGCACTTCGTTGATGAACTGATCTGAAAAGCGGTCCGTTGTACCCCACTCGTGCTTTCCGTGGCAAATTAAAAAAAAATGTCCGAATCCTTATCCCATCTCCTCACGCGCATCGCGCTGTTTTTTTGCGCGGTCAGCCCCGCGCTGGGCGCATCGCCCGATCTCCCATTGCACCATCCCGCGTACCGCCTGCTGGATCGCATGGACGCACGGGGGTGGATATCCGTGCCCGATACGCGCCCCCTGACCCGAAGGCAGGTCGCACGCCTGCTCGCAACCGCGTCTCACCAACCGCTGTCCACCACCGAGCGCGGCACGGTCGAGCGGTACATTGCCGAATTGGCCGGGCACGCGGCCTTTGCACGCGAACCCCGCTGGGCATGGCGCGATTCAGCGGTCGCGGTCATTCTCGAACCCCTGATGAGGCAACGGGTGATCGCGCGCAGGGGCGCGGCATTCGTCAACGAAACCGCGTCACAGACCTATTTGGGCGGCGCAGTGCGCGGGCGATTCCACGCCTTGGGATTTTACGCACGGCATTACGAAGCCCGCGAATGGAGCGACCACCCGCGCCTGACCCGCGAACACGTACTCGCCCGACCCATTGAAGACGCGCAACTCAAGGGCAACAAAGCGGACTTCCGCGAAAGCGCGTTTCAACTCGCATGGGCCAATTCCTGGATCCGCTTGGACGCGGGCAAGGGTAGCCTGGACTGGGGCCCCGGGCGCACGGGCAATTTGCTGCTCTCCAACCGCGCGCCGTCTTACGGCCTCTTTCGCTTGCGCGCATCCTACCGCCGCTTGCACTACACGCATGTCGCGGCGTCATTGCGAGCGCGAGACGGGCTGATCGACACCACGCGCCGGTGGATCGACAATGGGCATGTGCGGATCTTTCCGCGCCAAAAGCGACTGGCCGCGCACCGCTTGGAGATCGCGTTTTCAAAGCTACGCATCGGGTTGCACGAGGCTGTGGTGTACGGGGACCGGGGCTTTGAACCGCTCTACGTTTTGCCGGTGACCGTGTTTGCAGGCGCGCAAAATCACTTGGGCAACCGAGACAATCTCGTCATCGGCGGCGACATATCCGCCCGCCCGCGCCCGGGCTTGGAAGTCTATGCCGCGTGGTTTTTGGACGATATGGTCAAATTTGATCCCAGCGCGTTTGCCAACCAATTCGCCCTGCAACTGGGCGCGTTCTGGGTCGATCCCCCGGGCCTGCGCGACACGGATCTACGCGCTGAATACGCCCGCGTCGAGCCATTTGTGTACGCCCACAATTTCGACATCAACACGTATGAGCACCACGATGCCCTGTTGGGCTATCCCACCGGGCCAAATGCGGACCGCTGGTTTGGGCAAGTCACCCATCGGTTTTCCCCATCGTTGCGCGCATCCCTCGCGTTTGAACGCGAACGCCAAGGCGAAAATCCCGTCAACCCAGATGGCACAGTGGTCAATGTGGGAGGCGACGCCCAACTGGGACGGCGACTACAAGACGCCCAGACGCGGGCCTTCCTGTCCGGCGATGTGGAAACGCGCACAAAAATCACCATCCGCATCGAATACGCGCCGGTGAGGAATTGGGTTTTGCAAACGCGCTATACGCGCCAAGCGGGGAAAAATATCATTCTGCCCAGCGGACGCGGCAATGCAGTGGGCCACGAGTGGGTGGCGACGGTGGATGTGAATTTTTATTGACGAATCGACGAACTGCCCCATCAACTTGTAGGGACAGGCCCCCGTGCCTGGTCGCGCCTGACTAGGTCGTGTTGACATTTTTTTGACATTATGCACAGATTAGCAAATGTGTTGCTTGCTCATTTAATGCGTTTGGTCCTACAGCCTCGTTGGTTGCCTCCGATGCCTTCGGCGACTTACTTTTTTTCAACAGCAAAAAAAAGTAAGCAAAAAATGCCGCTCTCAAACGCCGAGAGGCTTGCACAGCGCAAAGCGCTTTTGTAATCGCACGACATGCGCCAGCCTGCAAAGTGGGTTGCATAATGGATGTTGGTTGCGAAACGGACTTGCGCGCTGTGCGTGATGGCTTTATCGAATGGTCTTTTGCGAGGGCATGGTTGCCATGGCTTCTTTGAACTGCGGAACGTCCGTGAATACGATGAGCGTGGTAGCAAAAGCGAGAAAGATGAAGGAGCGACTGTCCGAGTTTCTCAAACCGAGAGAATATTCTGCGATAGGGCTTGATTTTCTCGATAAACCGCTCAAGCCAGTTGCTCTGCTCGTAAATGTCAACACAACCTACTGACAACTGACAACTGACAACTGACAACTGACAACTGACAACTGACAACTGACTCGCGAGCAGTCGGCGTTCTTTGGAAGGACATGACAATGACCCATCGCCAGGGCCTGTATCTCATCCTCGCTGTCGCGTTGCTCTTGCGCGTGGGATTTGGCCTGACGCAATCCGATTTGACGCAGGCATCTGACGAGCGGCATTGGGATGCCTTGGGAAAAGCCTATCTCGCGCTGGGCGTCTTGCATCCGGATACCGGGATGTATCGCCCGCCGCTATACGGCTTGTTCCTCGCGGGCATCTATCGGATGTTCGGGCACGCGCCTGCTATCGTGCGGATCGCGCAAGCGGTCATAGGCGCGATAACCTGCTGGCTCATCTTCCTCATCGGTTGCAAAATGGGCCGGGGCAATGCCCGAGTCGGACTCGTGGGCGCGGCCTTGTTCGCCATCTATCCCCTGTTCGTATTCTTCCCTGCCGTGCTCATGGCCGAAACCCTGTTGGTCTTCTTGACCACCGTTAGCTTCGTGGGCTACCTCCGGTTTTCGCAGCAAAGCACACACCTGCGGGCCATGGCATTTGGCGGCGCGGTGGGCTTATCCGCGCTGTGCAAACCGGTCTTATTGCCGTGGCTCTTGCCCGTGCTCTCGGTATGGGCATGGCACTCTCACCTGCCCCACGTCCAAAAAGCCGCGCGCGTCGCGGTCGTCATCGGCGCGGTCATCGCGGTCATCGCGCCGTGGACCGCGCGCAACGACGCCCTGTCCGGCGATATAGTGCCCATCTCCGCCAATCTGGGGATCAACTTGCTCGTGGGCGCGCATCCCCAAGGCCGCGGGTATTACGACAATCGGATCGACTATTTGGCACAGTATCACACCCTTGCCGATACGTCTCACGCCGTAGCCGCGGACCGCAAAGTGGCGGGCATCGTCTTGGGTTGGATCGCGCACAATCCCCTGCACTACCTGCGCTTGTGCATCGACAAACTCTTCTATTTTTGGTGCCCCTGGGTACCGGGCGAATCGCCAGTACGCACGGTGGTCGCCGCGCTGTCCTGCGGCCCGGTCCTGTTACTCGGCCTCGCAGGCGCGTACTGCCAACGCCGCACGGTTGCAGGTATGGGCATCGTCTCGCTGGTGATTTGCATGTCCGCCCTGCACATGGTATTTTTTGCCCACACGCGCTTTCGCCTGCCCATAGATGCGATCCTGTGCGCGCCTGCGGCCTGGGTCTTGGTCAACCGAATGGGAAAACCACATGCGTGCTGAAGCCATCCATCCGCGCCACGCGCCCTTGTTGTGGGCCGTCTGTGCCTTGCAACTCGCATTGATCGCCGCGTCCTTTTTCATCTCGACAATCCTCCCGGTGATCTGCGTGTTGGCCCTGATCTCTTTGGTCGCGCTGTTCGGGTCGATCACCCTGTCCGTACTCTACTTGTGCTTTGTGGCCGCGGTCGTGCCCACCTGGTTTTACGAAGATTATCTCCTCTTGCCGCTGGATTTCAAATTCTACGAGGGGCTTTTCGCGCTCGTCATGGGCCTGGCCGGCCTCGCGTATTTCTCCGAAGGCCGATGGAATTGGCGACAGCACACCGCATTGGATCGCCCGATGTGCGTCTTGCTCGGCCTGGTGGTCTTCTCGTGCGTAATCGGCCTGATATACGGGCAATCGGTTTCGCAGATGCTGCGAGACGTGCGCTATCCCCTGTACTACGCGCTGTTCTTTGCGGTGACGTGGTTCTTCGATTCGCGCCGCGTTTCCACCTTCTTGTACTTGTTCACCTTCATCGCCGCCATAGTCGGCATCGAGTACTTGGTCGAGTTCTTTCTCGAGGTGGATACCGATATCGCGGGTGGGTTTGTGCGCGTCGCGCGCATCGAGGGCATCGTCTTTCCCATGGGCGTCCTGCTCGTCGCGACCATTTTGGCCTATGAACCGCGCGCGTACAAACGGGCATGGGCCTGCGTCGCCATGCTGCCTATCGGCTTGGCATCGCTTTTGACCGTGGGGCGTAGCATGTGGATTTCGATCTTCGTGGGGCTGATGGCTCTCGGCGGGTTGATCGCGTTGGACGAGCGCGCAACTGGCCGCCGTCTGTCGCGGTTTGTCGTCGTATCTGCCATTCCCCTGCTGTTGCTGACCATGGGCTACGTCTTTCAGCGCCAGACGCGCACGGCTTTGGGCGATGTGGCGGGGTATCGCGTGACGCAAAGCGCGGAAGCCATCGCCGGGCGGTTGTTGCCGTATGGCAAGGCAGTGGAAAATATTCGCCAACGACCTCTGCTCGGCGGCGGGCACGGCCAAACCGTGACGTTTTTGGTGACGTTTCCAAGGGCCGAGGTGATGACTGTGGGCGGGGTTGACAATGTGTATTTGACCATTGGCATGCGAATGGGCGTCATCGGCATCGCCGCGTTTTTGTGGGTTTATGTCGCGGCACTGCGCTGCGCGTACCGCTTGTTTCAACGGAGTGCCCATGCCCGCACGCGCCTGTTTTGCGCGGCATTTATCGCGATCTACTCCGCCTTGCTCGTCCACGGCATGGCCGATTCCACGCTCTTTTCCAATCGGCTGATCTTCATCCACGCGACATTTTTGGGACTCGTCGCCCGCGCGTTCGCCCAGGAGAACGACCATGCCTAAACGCGCAACAGCCATCGTCGTCAACTGGAATGCCGGGGCGCGTCTCGCCCAATGCGTCGCGGCCCTGCGCGATCAGCGCGGCGTGGCACTCGACATCCTCATCGTGGATAATGCCTCGTCAGACAACAGTCTAACAGCCCTCGCCGCGGACGGGGATCGCGTGCGCGTGGTGCAAACCGGGGAAAACCTGGGTTTTGGCCGCGCCATCAACCGGGGATTGGTCGCGTCCGACAGCGAGATCGTCATCGCCCTCAACCCGGACGTCGCGCTGCAATCCGCCGCGGTCAAAACGATGATCGCATTTTTAGACGCGCATCCCGCCGTGGGCATGGTCGGCCCGCGCCTAAAAGACGCGGACGGCCGCACCATCGCCTCGTGCGGGGACGCGCCCAAGCTCGCTTGTGAAATTTGCCGCAAATTCCTATTGCATAAGCTATTTCCCTTGCTTAACTTTCGCCGCCGAAGCCCCGCCAAACCCGAACCCGTGGATTGGGTCACCGGGGCGTGTTTTGCCGCGCGACGCCGCGCCATCGCCGCGGTCGATGGATTGGACGAGGCCATTTTTATGTATTACGAAGACGTCGATCTGGGCCTGCGCCTCAACCGCGCGGGCTGGCAAGTCGTGTACCTGCCACACGCCTCGGGCACGCACATCGGCGGCGAGAGTGCCAAACACGCCTTGGCGCGCATGCTGGTGGTCAGCGAGGCGTCTTATGCCTATTTTATTCGCAAACACCTGGGGCACTGGGCATCGCGCGTGCTCCTCGCGTTGCGCCCCATCGAAATGACATTGCGCGCCGCGCTGTGGGCAGGCGCATTTCTCATCGTCCGCAGCTATCGCACAGAGGCGCGTGCGCGCTTGCGGGCCTATTGGTTTGTTTTGACTCGCGGTGCAGTGGAGGAAGTCCATGATTCCCATTTTTCGTCCTTGGTTTGACGAAGCAGAAGTCGAAGCCGTGCGCGAGGTCTTGTTGTCCGGCTGGGTCGGCCCCGGGCAAAAGGTCGAAGAACTCGAAGCCCGATTTGCCCATTACGTCGGCGCGTCCCACGCGGTCTCGGTCAATTCGTGTTCTGCCGCGCTCTTGCTGGCCCTAAAAACGCTCGACGTGGCAGGTGGCGAGGTCATCACCACGCCCATGACCTTTGTCTCGACCAACCACGCCATTTTGCAAAATCAGGCCACGCCCGTGTTTTGCGACATCGACCCGCAAACCCTGAACATCGACCCCAAAGCCATAGCGGCGCGCATCACCCCGCGCACCCGCGCCATCATGGTCGTGCATTTTGCCGGACACCCCTGCGACATGGACGCGATCTTAGCCCTCGCAAATTCGCACGGGATTCCCGTCGTGGAAGATGCGGCACACGCCTGCGGGGCGCGCTACAAAGACCGCATGATCGGCGGCATGGGCACCCTGACGTGCTTCAGCTTTGACGCGCGCAAAAACCTGTCCACCGGCGACGGCGGGATCCTGACCACCAATGACCCGGCCCTGGCGGATCGCGCACGCAAATTGCGCTGGATGGGCATTTCCCGCGGCACGTACGACCGGTTTCGGAAAAACGGCACGGCACGGCGGTGGGAATACGAGGTGGGCGAGCTCGGGTACAAATGCTACATGAACGACCTCAACGCGGCTATCGGCTTGGTGCAACTCGGCAAATTGGAATCCGCCAATGCCCAGCGCAGAGAGATCTTTTTGCAATACGAACGCGCCTTTGCCGCGCTCGACTGGTTGCAAACGCCCACGGAACGAGCGGATGTTCGCAGCGCGATGCACGCCTATGTAGCGCGCACATCCCAGCGCGACGGCCTCATCGACCACTTGGAACAGCGCGGCATAGATTCGGGCGTGCATTACAAACCCTGCCACCTCTTCGACGTGTATCGCCCCTACCGCACGGCGTTGCCGGTCACAGACGCGCTGTGGCCCCAACTGATAACCCTGCCCATGTTCCCGAGCATGACCCAAAGCGAACTCGAGCGCGTCATCGCCGCGGTACGAGACTTTCAACCCGAAGGTATGTCTTGACGCCCAATATCATATTTCACGTTTCTGCGATTCTGGCGATTTTGTTTGTGGCACTCGCGCGTCTGATTGCAAAACGCACGCGCCGGTTTGGGGTGCCGGTCTCCACGTTGGGCGGTCCAGCTTTGCTGGCCGCTCTTTTTTGTGTTTTTCCCTTTGCCGCGCTCCCGCAAGGGCTCGCTGTGGGCGCCTTGGGGATGGCCCTGATCGGCTTCGTGGACGACTGGCGCCCGTTCCCTCCCCTGCACAAATTCGCTTTGACCCTCGCGGTTGCGGGCATCGCCACAGGCCTAGGGCATCGCATCCATCTCGCCGAGGTCGTCTGGATCGATGGCGCGTTGACCGTTCTGTGGCTGGTGTGGATGTGCCATGCGTTCAATGTGCTGGACATGGCAGACGGCCTGTCGGCGGGCATCGGCGTCATTGCATCCCTGACCTTGTACCTGATGGGCGCGGGCCATTGGGCACTGGTGGTAGCGGGCGCGTTGTGGGGCTATTTGGCGCACAACATCCACCCCGCACGCATCTACATGGGGGATGCCGGAAGCCTGTTGTTCGGCTTTTTGTTGAGCAGCATGGGCGTTGCAGTCGTCAATCGGGCGGGCGGTATCAGCGGCGTTGTCGCGCCGTTCATCGCGCTGGGCGTCCCCACTTTTGAGGCATTGTTCATCAGCGCGATGCGATTTGCCAAAGGCCGTTCTATTGTACGACCGAGCCGCGATCACGTCGCCCAGCGGTTGGTGCAATGCGGCCTGTCCGTGCGCGTTGCGGTCGCCCTGATGTGGTTGGCGGGCCTCGTCGTATGCGCGTTGAGCATTGCGGTCGCCTTTGGGTATTGGCTCGCGTGCCTCGGCGCGTTATGCCTCGCAAGCGTCGCGTGGCTCGGCCTCTCCCGCGTGGCTATGGAAGGCGATAGACGCGATGGGCGCCCGGTTTTCGGGAAAAACTGGTTGATCCACCGCATCATGCGGCAGGCGATGGACGAGGTGAAGGGACTGGCGAGCGGACGATTGCTCGATGTGGGATGCGGCAACAAACCTTATGCCGCCATCTTTGAGGGGTATGTGCAACACTACATCGGCTTGGAAAAAAGTCGCGGGCGATACGAACAGGTCGATGTGTGGGGCGATGCGCTCGCCCTTCCGTTTCGGGACCGCGCCTTCGATACCGCATTGTGCAATCAGGTTTTGGAACACGTTCCCGAGCCGCAAGTCGCAATGGATGAAATGGCGCGCGTGTTGCGCCCCGGGGGCTACCTCATCGTCACCGCGCCGCATATTTGGGGCTTGCACGAAGTCCCGCACGATTATTTTCGCTTTACGCCCTACGGCCTGCGCCATCTCGCGGAACGGGCGGGTCTCGCCATCTGCAAAACCCACGCACTCGCGGGATTTTGGGTCACGGCCGGGGCGCGATTCTGCTATTATTTGGCGCGATTTGACCGCGGGCCTCTCATCCCTTTTGTGCGAATTGGCTTTTTCTTTATCCAACTCGGCGCGTCGTTTTTAGATCGCTTGCACCGCGTGGAGAGCGATGCGTGGAATTTTCTGCTCATCGCGCAAAAGCGGGGGTAATTGGGTCTTCAATATTCGCGGGCGAAATTCTCTCAAAACAACGCATCTTTGACCCCACAGAGACGTTTGCGAAAACGACGATCGAGCAACTGAGAATAGTGGTCAGTCCCTGCCCAGCCGCCCAAAGCGGTAAAAGGTGAGACGTGAGATACAAGATGGGATTTTAGCCACGAGCGGGGTACAACTGGCGATAGCCAGTTCAAAAGCACAAAAGGCACAAAAGGTGAGACGCAAGAGGGAAGAGGGCCGCCCAAAGCGGTAAGAGGTGAGACGCAAGAGGGAAGAAGGCCGCCCAGCCGCCCAAAAGGCGATCCGCTGTACACCTTTCCGTCGATTCGCCGATATGACGATAAAAGCAAAACACCCGAAGCCATACGGTGATGACTTCGGGTGTCTCTATCCGCCATTGGACATAAATATCCCAACGTTGCGAGTATATCCCCGTCAAATTTTGCTATAGTCGGGTTCTTCGGGTTCGATGACCTCAATGCCCTTATCGCGCAGGACTTGCGCCCGGTGGCTGTGGATATCCGCCGTGGCCAGAATGATCCGCGTGGGTTCGATTCCGGTGGACTTGGTGTACAGAAGACGCTTGCGTTCCAGACGCTCTCCAATGGTGCGCCCCACGCTCGCGGCGATTTCGATAAGGATATGCTGATGGTCGTAAATGACGACGTCGAATTGTTCGCCCTCGATGACGCGTTGCTCGACCTCAACCCCAAAGGATTCCTCAAGCAATGTGGCAATGGTCTTGCGAAACACGATTTCATTGCGGATTCCCCAGCGCGATCCCAGTCGATCAATGGCCTGATGGAGTCCGAACTCGAGGTCAACCATACGCGCTTCCACCTCCTCGAAACGCTGATCCATCTCTTTGCGAAACGCCTCTATCTTTTTTTCCATCTGTTCGAAGCGTTGATCGACTTGCTCGAAACGTTGGTTCATCTCTGCGCGCAAGGCATTTGTCGCTCCCTCTGCTCGCTCAAGGCGTTGATCGACTTGTTCAAAGCGTTGATCGACTTGCTCGAAACGTTGATCGACTTGCTCAAAGCGTTGATCGACCTCAGCGCGCAACTCGCGCAATTCGTCCAAGATCACGGCCAGTTCTTCGCGGCGCACGAACGCTTTCAAGAACCCCTGGAAAATCACCGGCTCGAGTTCTGGGCGGCGTTCTAATAGATCGGGTAATTGCCGGCTGAACACGTCAATCAATTCTTCATCGCTGAATGTCACCATAGATCGCTCCTTTCTTTTAAAATAGCGATGGGTTCACATGGGATTGCGTTTTCAAACAAAATATAGCGTATAATCGGATTTTTTGCAATATCGTCGTGGAACATTTTTCGCATCCTCGCTATATTTTTTGTCATTTTCAAATCGCGCACAGGAGGCATTTTTGCCGACTATCGTTCTCATTGGCGGGGGTACGGCCGGGCACGTTACCCCCAATATCGCGTTGTTGCCAAGGTTGCGCGCGGCCGGTTATGACATGCACTACATCGGCACGCGAGACGGCATTGAGCAAAAGCTGATCGCCCGCGAAGGCCTTCCCTATTCTGCCGTGCCCGCAGGCAAACTCCGCCGCTATCTCGCCTGGCAAAATTTTACGGACATCTTTCGCATCAAACTCGGATTTCTCAAATCCCTGTTCCTCCTGTCCCGCATCAAACCCGACATCGTCTTTAGCAAGGGGGGCTTCGTCACCCCGCCGATGATATGGGCCGCGTGGTTGCAGCGCATTCCGGTCGTCATCCACGAGTCTGACCTCACGCCGGGGTTGGCGAACAAACTCGCCTTGCCGTTTGCCCGCCGCATCTGCCATGCCTTTGCCGAAACCGCCCAATACCTGCCCGCGGAAAAAGCGGTTCATACGGGCATTCCCGTGCGCGCAGAACTCATGCAAGGCAAGGCCCAAAAGGGCCGCGCCCTGTGCGGCTTTACATCGGCAAAACCCATTGTGCTCATCATGGGGGGCAGCCTGGGGTCGCGTGCGGTGAACGCGGCGGTGCGCGCTGCACTGCCCGATTTGCTCGCCGAGTACCAAATCTGTCACCTGTGTGGGCAGGGCAATCTCGATGCGGCCCTCGGCAAGACCGAGGGGTACGCGCAATTTGAATACGCCACAGACGACCTGCCCCATTTTTTTGCCGCAGCAGAGGGGGTCGTCTCGCGCGCAGGTGCGACCACCCTCTTTGAACTCCTCGCGTTGCAAAAGCCCGCGCTCTTGATCCCCTTGTCCCGCCAAGCCAGTCGCGGCGATCAAATCGAAAACGCCCGAGCATTTCAACGCGCAGGTTACAGCCTCGTGCTCTCGGAAGGCGATCTCACGGCCGCCACGCTCTGCAAAGCCATCCGCGATCTCCGCGCACAAAGCGATGTGCTTTGCCGATCCATGGCCGAGTGGCGCGACCGAGACGCAGTCGCGGAAATCCTCTCGGTTCTCTCCGAATGCCTGCGCTGAACAGTGAAAAATTTTGACTTCCAACTGGGGATTGAAATCGGTATAATAAGCGGTCAGTGGTCCGTTCCGTTCTTTGGAGGATTCGATATGGCGAGTCGACGGTATGAAAATTTGTACGCGAAGATAGAAACGGCGTTGCGGGAAAAGCCGAAGCGCGATCAGCTCTACAACGCGGTCAAGCGGGCGCGGGATTCGCGGCGGGCAGCGATTGGGATGTTGCCCCAAGGCGAGGCGTTTCGCAAAGCGGTGCGCGAGATCAAAGTGCGATGCACCGCGACATTGGACGATTTGGTCAATCGATTCGCGGCGCGAGTCGAGGCGCGCGGGGCCAAGGTCTTTCTCGCAGAAGACGGGGCCGCGGCTATCGACTATATTTTGAAACTCGCCGCGGAGAAGAACGCCAAGACCGTGGCCAAATCAAAATCCCTGACGAGCGAGGAGATCGAGGTCAACCACCCGATAGAGGACGCGGGCATGGAGGTCATCGAGACGGATCTCGGCGAGTTGATCATCCAAAAGGTGCATGAAAAACCGTTCCATCTCGTCTTTCCCGCCGTGCATAAGACCGCGGTCGAAGTCGCCGAGATTTTCGAGAAAGAGACCGGCGAGGGCGTGCCCCACGACGTGGATGCGATTATGAAAGTGGTGCGCCAATACCTGCGCCCGATTTTTTTGACTGCGGATATCGGCATGACCGGGGCGAATGTGGGCGTTGCCGAATCCGGCGCGATTTTGATCGAGACCAACGAGGGCAATGCCCGTCTGGTGTCGAGCATTCCGGATGTGCATATCTGCATTATGGGGCGCGAAAAAGTGGTGGAGACCACAGACGATGCCATCATGATGATGTTGGCGCATCCGGTCAGCGCGGTCGGGCAGCACACGACGACTTATGTGACGTGGATGGGGGGCAGGTCGCCGTTGGGGATCGATGGCAAAACGCCGCGGGAATCGCACATCATCATTTTGGACAATGGGCGTTCCGCGATGCAGGAAGACCCCCTGTTTTCAGACGCGCTCAACTGCATTCGCTGCGGCGCGTGTATGAACATCTGCCCGACCTATGGCGTGGTGGGCGGGCATGCGTTTGGGCACATCTATCCCGGCCCCATCGGCATACCTTGGACATCCGAGGTTCACGGCTTGGATAAGGCGGGCGATTTCGCGCCCCTGTGCATTTCGTGCGGGTTGTGCAAGGAGATCTGCCCGGCCGAGATCGACATCCCGATGATGATCGCCGGGGTCAAAGACCGAGACAGCGAAGTCAATCCGCATCCGCGCGTGAACAAGATGCTGATGGCCGCGGAAAGGGCGGCGAAGATGGGCAGTTTGACCGCGCCCGTGTCCAACTGGCTGATGGGCAATGCCTGGGTGCGCTGGGCAATGGAAAAGGCGATGGGGATCGACCGGCGGCGGCAGTTGCCCAACTTCAGCCGCAAGACCCTCGTGAAACGCTTTGCAAAGCGCGGGCCGTCGCCCGTTGCAAATCCGGTGCGAAAGGTGGCGTTTTTCACGGATTTATTCGCCAATTACAATGACCCCGATTTGGGCATGGCCGCGATTGAATGCTTGGAGGCACGCGGTTGCGAGGTCATTATCCCGCGGCAACAGGGGTGTGGGTATCCCTATATCGGATATGGCGATCTGAAAAAGGCGCGCGAGGTCGCACGCGAGAATGTGGATTTTCTCGCGCCTTATGTCGAACAGGGGTACGAGGTGGTCGCCACGGAGCCGACCGCCGCGTACTGCCTGAAAATTTCATATCCCAAGTTGCTCGACAAAGCCGAAGACGCGGTTGCGGTTGCCGATCACACGTTTGAGTTTTTCGAGTTTTTATCCCTGCTCAAAGGCGATGTTGCCGCAGGTGAACGCGATGCCCTGGCCGGGCGCAAATTTGGCTTCCACATCCCTTGTCACCAACGGCCCTTGGGCGCGGGCGAACACGCGATGGCATTTTTGCGCGCCCGCGGCGCAGAAGTCGCGCTCATCGAAACCGGCACTTGCTGCGGGATGGCGGGCACATTTGGCCTAAAAGCCGGGCCCCTCGGCTACGACTTGTCACAGGCCGTTGGCGAGCCGCTCTTCGAGGGATTCAAAGACGCGGACGTGGAGGCCATTGTCACGGAAAGCAGCGTGTGCGCCCTCCACCTGTCAGAAGGCACGGCCCACGCGGTCTGGCATCCGTTAAATCTGTTGCGGTTCGTCTAAGTAGATCGGTGCGATTCAAGGAGGTTTTGGTGGCAGAATTGAAGACCGATATTCGCTTGGGGGATTGTCTGGACGTGCTTTCGGAAATGCCAGACAACCGGTTTGATTTGATCGTCACCTCTCCCCCGTATGCCGACAGCCGTGAAAATACTTATGGCGGTATTAAGCCGGATGATTATGTGGCGTGGTTTTTGCCCAGAACGCGAGAGATGATCCGGGTTTTGAAACCCACGGGCACATTCATTTTGAATATCAAGGAGAAAGCGGTCAATGGGGAGCGACACACCTATGTCTTGGCACTCATTTTGGCGATGCGCGAACAGGGGTGGTTGTGGACCGAGGAATTTATCTGGCACAAAAAAAACTGTTACCCCGGGAAATGGCCCAATCGATTCCGCGACGCATGGGAACGTTGCTTGCAATTCAACAAAAATCGGAAATTCAACATGTATCAAGAGGCGGTCATGTTGCCCGTGGGCGAGTGGGCAGAAGGCCGGTTAAGCAAATTGAGCGAGACGGACAAAATCCGAGATGAATCCAAAGCTCAAAGTGGTTTTGGAAAAAAGGTATCCAACTGGATTGGCCGCGACATGGTTTATCCGACCAATGTGCTCCATCTGGCAACGGAATGCGGCAATAAAAAACACAGCGCAGTGTTCCCCAAAACACTACCCGCATGGTTTATTAAACTTTTCACGCAAGAGCGCGATTGGGTACTCGATCCATTTGTCGGTTCGGGCACGACCTGTCAGGTGGCCCGCGAGATGGGCAGAAACTCGGTGGGAATCGAAGTCTTGCCGGAAAATTACGAACTGGCCATAAAAAATACCACGCCCGCCCAATACACCCTCTTTGAAGAAAAGACTCCCTATGAAGCCCATCACACAACATGAAATCACCGCGAATGAGTCCTTATATACTGAAATTATTGAACCACTTGGACATCGGGCAAAGGAAAAAAATGATCGGTTTTTGAATGAGTACAGCAAGGTCATCAACAAATTTACGATGGCGTTTATGAAAGCGTTCTGCGATTCGGAAGGGCAAATTTTATGGAAGAAGATCGTTCAATTCAATTCATCGGACAATGGGTAAAAATAAGAAGAAACGCCCTTTTTACATGGACTTAATTTTGCTGTAATATTCCCGCTGTAATATCTCGTTTGATTACGCCAGCGGCACTGTTGCGCGGCGCGATCCATGGCATTCATTGAGGCATAGTGGATGCTATGTTTCGCTTTGTGTCGTGGCGATTTCTCATTATGATCTTTTGCAACGGGAGGGATAGCATGCAAAAATCCAAACGCAATAAATGGCCCTTTACGGGAGAGCACCCCTTGCTTTTGGAAGTGCGGAGGCGGGCGTGTCGCGTGGCAAATAGCGAACTGCCCGTCAATATCACGGGTGAAACCGGCACGGGCAAGGAGTTGCTCGCGCGTTATATTCACGACATCAGCCACCGCAACAAGAGGCCATTTATCGCGGTGGATTGCGGGTTGCTCTCGTCTGATTTGGGGCGTAGCGAGTTGTTCGGCTATGTGCGCGGCGCGTTTACCGGCGCGAGTGAAACGCGCTCTGGCTTGGTCGAAGCCGCCCAGGGCGGCACCCTATTTCTCGATGAAATAGGCGAGTTGGCAACCGATCTCCAGTTGCAATTTCTCCGCCTCATTCAAGAGTGGGAATTTCGCCGCTTGGGCGAGACCACCATCCACAAATCCAATGTGCGCCTGATCACCGCAACGCACTGCAATTTGCGGCAAATGATGCGCGAGGGGACGTTTCGAGAAGACCTGTTTTACCGCTTAAATGTGGTGCCCATCTACATACCGCCCCTGCGGAAGCGGCAGAGCGACCTGCCCCTTTTGGTCGCGCACTTTTCCCAACAGAACAATGGACGCACGCGCACGTTTTCCTCGGAAACCATGCAACAGATGGCGTGCTATCCCTGGCCGGGCAATGTGCGCGAGTTGCAAAACGAGGTCGCCCGGTTGTTGCTGATGGGCGATGGCGACCTGATCCATGTGTCTGATCTACCCCCGCGCATTCGCGGTGCAATGAAAAAAAAAGATGTTTTTGAGCAGCCGTTTAAGGAGGCCCGCCAGAACGCGATGCGTAGGTTCATGCGGGCGTACCTCCACCGAGCGTTGATGCGAACCCGGGGCAATGTCACGCAGGCCGCGCGCCAATGCGGCATTGGCCGACAGTATTTTCAGTTGCGTATGGCCGAGCACGGCCTCAAGTCCGCGGCGTACAAGAAAAGTAAGATGGCAGACGCAAGAGTCAGTGGTCAGTAGTCAGTGGTCAGTAGTCAGTCCCCACCCAGCCGCCCAAAGCGGTAAGAGGTGAGACGCGAGAGGGAAGAAGACCGCCCAGCCGCCCGAAGGCGTGAAAAGCCATCCGGCCGTATTGATTTCTGACCGCTAACGGATAGTTGTACCCCGTTCCGTAGATTTGTATAGGAGGTTGTCGTGAAAGTTTTGATCAATGACCGCTTGGACGATCACCACGTCGCGCAGATTCGAGCCGCGTTTGGGGATATCGACCTGATCATCCCCGCGTCGCAGGGCGATGCGCTGGCGGTGATGCCCGAGATCGACATCATTTTTGGAGGCATGAGCCGCGACATGTTCAAACGCGCCGAACGCCTGAAGTGGGTGCAAACATGGGGCGCGGGCGTGGATGGGATGATGTATCCCGAATTTGTCCACAGCGAGGTCATCTTGACCAGCGCGAAGGGCACGGTGGGCGTCCATTTGTCCGAACACGCGATGGCCCTGTTGCTCGGGTTGACCCGAGGCATCGCACGCGCGATTAGAACACCCGATTGGAACGAGCGCATGCCCATTCGCCGCGCATCGTGGGAATTGATCGACAAAACCATGGGCATTGTGGGATTGGGCGGCACCGGGCAAGAGGTGGCCGTGCGCGCGCATGCGTTTGGCATGAAAATTATCGCAGCAGATCCCGAAGCGGTCGCCGTGCCCGATTGCGTATCGGCCTGCTGGCGCATGGATCGCTTTTACGATCTGTTATCCGCATCCGATGTCGTGGTGGTCTGTTGCCCATTGACAAAAGAAACGCACGGGCTTTTCAATCGCATGGCTTTTGCCAAGATGCAGGCGCACGCGCTTTTGATCAATGTCACGCGGGGCAAAATCATGGATGAAAACGCACTGCTCGCGGCATTGGAAAAGGGACAGATCGCAGGCGCGGGTCTAGACGTGACGCCCGAAGAACCCCTGTTAGACGATCATCCCCTGTGGCGCATGCCCAATGTCATCATCACGCCGCACACCGCAGGCGGGTCGCCCAACAGACAAGATCGCATCGTGAACCTGTTTTGCGAGAACTTGCGGCGTTTCAGACAGGGCGAAGAAATGCTCAGCGTGATCGACAAACAAAAGGGGTATTGAAGTCAAGCGATACGCCCCCACATCAAAAATGCCGACCATGACCATCAACACAGACTACCTCAACCGGTGCATCCAAACCCTGATCGTTGCATTTGAGGAGATCCAGCAGCAGGATTCGGACGAGATCATCTACGACATTTACCGCGCTGCCTGTGTCAAGGAGTTTGAAATCGTCTTGGAGCAGTGCGGCAGTCTGTTGAAAAAGCGGCTACAACCCTTTTTCGCCTCCAACCGTCAGGCTGACCGCCTCAATTTCAGAGACGTTTTTCGGTATGCTGTCAAGCACGGGTTGATTTCCGCTGAAAGTTGCGAACGCTGGCTGAAATACCGCGACAATCGCAACGACACCGCGCATCAATACGGCGGGGATTTCGCCGAGCAAACATTGGAATTGTTGCCCCGGTTCATCGCCGACGCCCAAGAGCTTGCGAAGATCATTGGAGAGGACGATGAGAACTGAGCGTTTGGACCTGTTGCCGAGGCATAGAAAGCAACTCGAGCGCCTGTTGCAAAAACACTTGCCCGGCATTGCAGTGTGGGCCTACGGCAGCAGGGTCAATGGCAACAGCCATCCGGGGAGCGATCTCGATCTGGTCTTGCGTGGCC
Organism: Candidatus Latescibacterota bacterium; assembly: GCA_965204745.1. Taxonomy (GTDB): domain Bacteria; phylum Latescibacterota; class UBA2968; order UBA2968; family UBA2968; genus VXRD01. The sequence continues at coordinate 2,716,565 of OZ242010.1, read as the reverse complement.
CAACCCTCGAGCCCATTCCCATCGATCAACTCATGGCCTTCAAAGCGGCGTTCACAGCATCGACCATCCCATTTCTGATGGATGCCCGCGACTGGGCGCGACTGCCCGAGTGTTTTCACCGAGAAATCGAGCGCGACTATGTGGTCGTGCAAGCGGGAATGCCTCCGTGAATAAATTTTTCTTGACACAGGGGTAAAAATATAACGATATTTACAACCCAAATTTATGGTCTCGGGCAAAGGGTGACCCGAGGTCATGTGCCCTTCTCCCAAGTAGGAATCCCTGTGTTGGGGTCACTGAATCGGGAGAAGGGCATTTTCATGGGGGTCAATAAACAATGCGAATTAAGCGTTGAATCCATCGCGTACTTGTCTTTTCTTGAGGGCGCAACCAATTTCACCCTCAGCGGTTTCGAGCATGCGACAGCCGATAGCGGCCTTGTTTAGTTGGATTGAACAAAAGACAAACATCTCGATGGCGTCTCGGGTACGATCAGAGGATGGCTTACTCGTTCATGTCTTTGGGCGATTGGCCGCGGCTTGCTTCTTACTCGCTTTCTACTCTTAATTCGCATTGTCAGTGGTCAGTGGTCAGTGGTCAGTGGTCAGTGGTCAGTGGTCAGTGGTCAGTGGTCAGTGGTCAGTGGTCAGTGGTCAGTGGTCAGTGGTCAGTGGTCAGTGGTCAGTGGTCAGTGGTCAGTGGTCAGTGGTCAGTGGTCAGTCCGCCCCGCCCAACCCCCTTTGGTAAGAGGGAAGACAGGAGAGGCGAGAGGTGAGACCCGTAGGGGCGGTGCCCCTGTGCTCGTCCGAAGATACGAGAGGTGATGAGATGCGATTTGGCGATCTACAGGCGTTTTATTTTTTGATCGGGGTGCCGGTGTTCGCGCTGTTTTACTGGTGGGCGTTTTGGCGCAAGCGGAAGGCATTGCACGCATTTGGCGCGCCCGCGTTGATGGACAAACTCGCGTCGGGCGTGAGCCGGGTTCGGCAGGGGATCAAGGCCGCGCTGATGTGCGTGGGGTTTGCGTTTTTGGTGCTGGCACTGGTGCAACCGCAGTTCGGCACGGAGTTGGAGGTGATTCACCGCAAGGGCGTGGATTTGGTGATCGTGCTGGATACGTCCTTGAGCATGCTGGCCGAGGATATCAAGCCCAACCGCCTCGACCGCGCGCGATTTGAAATTGAAGGGCTGATCGACCGCCTCGAAGGCGACCGCATCGGGTTGGTGGCATTTGCTGGGTATAGCCATGTGCTCTGCCCGCTCACGTTGGATTACGCCGCGGCCAAGATGTTTTTGGGACAGGCCGATGTGGGCCTCATCGCGGAACAGGGCACAGCGGTTGCCGAGGCCATTCGCACGGCCATTCGGGGATTTGGGGCAACCGAGGGCAAGTACAAGGCGTTGATTTTGATTACCGATGGCGAGGATCACGCGGATGATCCCATCGCCGCTGCACGGGCCGCCGCTGAACGAGGCGTGCGAATTTTTGCCGTGGGCGTGGGCACGGCAGAGGGCGAGTTGATTCCCCTGCGCGATGGCGACCGCGTGGATTATTTGAAGGATGCCGAGGGCAAGATCGTGAAGACGCGCTTGGACGAGGCGACTTTGAAGGAGATCGCCCGCATCACCGACGGGTTGTACGTGCGCGCTAGCAGTGGGGGCATTGGCTTGCAAGCCGTGTACGACCGGATTTCCGAGATGGAGAAGCGCGATTTGGGCACGCAGCGTTACGCCCAATACATCCACCGATTTCAATGGCCCCTCGCGCTCGCCCTGCTGTGCTTTGCCAGCGAGGCCCTGTTGTCCGACCGCCGCCGAGAACGCGAAGCGTGGCGCGGACGATTTGAGGGGTAAGAGGGGGAGAGGCAAGATACTCTCTTAAAAGGTCAAGGGGTTTTCGGGGTGATTCGATAGAATTTTTCGCCCTCAAAATCTTGGTCATGGCGCAACATGCCCCAGATCGAATGGAGCAACTTTCGCATCACCGCAACGATAGCCTGCAAAGGTTTCTTGCCGCGGGCGATGAGTTGGTCATAGAAGGCTTTGACATGGCCTTCGTGTCTGATGGCCACCCAGGCAGGCATATAGAGGGCATGGCGGAGGTACTTATTCCCGGTTTTCGAGATGCGTCTTTGTGGATTGGCGGTTCCGGATTGTTTGGGTTTGGGATCCAGGCCTGCATGTGCGACCCACTGGGGCGGTTGCATCTCCTCTGGCAAAAGGGTCAACTCGGCCAAGAGCCGCAAGGCACTCGTTTGCGCGATGCCAGGCGTCGAGCAGAGGCGTTGGTAGGCACGCTTGAGGGGCTCATCGTGCAAAACGAGATCGAGGGCTTGGCTTTCCAAGTATGCAATCCGGCGTTTGAAGTGTCGAATATTCACCTGAATATCGCGTGCGATGAGACGTGTGCTGCGGATGTGGTAGCTCTGCGCGTGGTTGCGGCTCTGTTCGCGGATGATCTCCTGCTTGAGTTGGTCAATGCGTCTGGTGAGGGCTTGCAGTTGAAGCCGTTGCTCGCTCGGCGCTTGCCAAGGCACAAAAGGCATGCGCTCGGCATAGTCGAGGATCAACAACGCATCCTTCGCATCCGTCTTCGCCCGTTGCATGCAGGCTTGGGCGTACTTGCTCATCGCTTTGGGATTGACGACCATGACCTTTGTGTGGCGATGCCGATGCAAGGCCAAGGCCACCCCCAAACTGTAAAGCCCGGTCGCTTCGAGGCACACAGAGACCATGTGCCCGCCCTTCGTGAGCCACTTCAGCAACCGCTTATGCGCTTGGGGATCATTGGCAAAGGTCGCTTGCATGACAGCTTGTCCGGGTCTGGACAGGGCAACGGACAACGTGCGGGCACTGACATCAATGCCGGCAAAAGCGGGGTGAGATTTCGACATGGGGGCCTCCTGTGATGAGGGGGTTGTAAGGGATCTGGTGCGCGCTCGGGGTCGCGTCCCGACCATTGACGCCAAGTCTACCGGTCTTGTATATGCAGCCTCAAGGGGCTTAGATACTCTTCGGCATAGACCCGGCGGTCGGGGGGCCTATCTTACCTACAAGGTCATCGCCTTCAAGAGGGGCCGGCCTTCCCCGAGCCGGGCATCAAGATGGCTTATCTCGATACGAGGGCGCAACTCCTAATTAACCCTTACTTCCAAGATACAAGAGGGGAGAAGGCCACCGCGCTCGCCCGAAGATACAAGAGGTCGGGGAATATGAGCCGGGACAACGCACACGGCGGTGTGGATGCAGGGCTGGGCACGCACGGGTGGCGGTGCGGACATAGCGGGGCACGCACTTGGGTAGCGGCGCGGCGGCGGGGATGAGACGCTAAAGGAGAAAATTATGAAACGATTTTTGTTGATTCTGCTGGCATTGCCGTTGTTGGGATGGACGTTTCTCGATCCCGTGGCAAAAAAGAACGCAGAGGGCAATGCCCTGTTTGAAAAGGGCGAGTACGAAGCCGCGTTGCGCCGGTATTTGGAAGCGCAACAAGAGGCGCGAGATCGTCCGGCACTGCATTTTAATGCTGGAGACGCGCTCTACAAGCAGGGCAAGTACGCCGAGGCCATGCAGGAACTAGGCCGCGCTGCGGAGGGCGATCACCCGCATTTGGCCGCGTCCGCGTACTACAATTTGGGCAACGCGCTGTTTCGGCAGGAGAAATTTCAAGAAGCTGTCGGCGCGTACAAAAAATCGCTACAACTGAATCCGGGGGATGTGGATGCCAAAGCGAATCTGGAATTGGCGTTGGAAAAACTAGATCGGGACAAACAGCAACAGAAGGGACAGGATCAACAAGATCAGCAACAGCAAGACCAGCAAGACCAGCAAGACCAGCAAGACCAGCAAAATCAGGATGGACAGGATGAGCAGGATCAGCAACAGCAGAATCAGCAAGATCAACAACAGCAAGGCCAGCAAGACCAGAATGCGGATGACAATCGGGAAGATCAGCAGCGAGAGGAACGACAAGCACAGCCCGAGGAGATGACGCCCGAGGAAGCAGCGCGGATTCTCAATGCGATGCGAGAGCGAGAAGAAGAATCCCAGAAGCGACGAAAATTAAAGTTGCGCGGCAAGCGGTATCACGGCAATGAATGGTAGGGGAGCTATCGGTTTTCAACTTCAAGTACATGAGGAGAATTTCGGCCTGTCCCTACGATGGACTATCGCAGTTATACTCAACTGGCGGGAGGCTTGCGTGGTGCCGCGGAGCAATCCTACTCGGACAGGCCCCTGTGCCTGTCCCTACGATGGACTGGGAACCGGCCAGTTGTACCCCATTCCGTCTATTATTTGTTGCGTTGTAGGCATGCTTTTGTTTGGTATTGGTATAACCACGGAGAAACACACATGGCGCTGAAGAAATCCCAAATCTACGCATCGCTTTGGCAGAGTTGCGACGAATTGCGCGGCGGCATGGACGCCTCGCAGTACAAGGACTACGTGCTGACCTTGTTGTTCATGAAATATGTCTCGGACAAGGCCGGCAAGCAGGACGCGCTCATCGAAGTGCCCGAAGGAGGCGGCTTTGCCGACATGGCCGCGCTCAAGGGCGACAAGGAGATCGGCGACCGCATCAACAAGATCATCGGCAAGCTCGCAGAGGCCAACGACCTCAAGGGCGTTATCGATCAGGCCGACTTCAACGACGAGAGCAAACTCGGCACGGGCAAGGAGATGCAAGACCGCCTCTCCAAGTTGGTCGCCATTTTCGAGGGCCTCGACTTTCGCGCCAACCGCGCCGAGGACGACGACCTGTTGGGCGACGCCTACGAGTACCTGATGCGGCACTTTGCCACCGAGTCCGGCAAGGCCAAGGGGCAGTTCTACACCCCGGCCGAAGTCTCGCGCGTCATGGCGCAGGTGCTCGGCATCGACCAAAATACGCGCCAAGACCAGACCATTTACGACCTCGCGTGCGGTTCTGGCTCCTTGCTGCTCAAAGCCGCGGACATCGCGCCGCGCGGCATCAGCATCTACGGTCAGGAAATGGACAACGCCACTTGGGCCTTGGCGCGGATGAACATGATCTTGCACGGTCACGAGACCGCCGAGTTGTGGCGCGGCAACACCTTGGCATCGCCCTATTACAAGAACCCGGACAACGGGCTCAAGACCTTCGACTTTGCTATCGCCAATCCCCCGTTTTCAGCCAAGGCATGGGCGAATGGATTCGATCCGGCACATGACGAATTTGGCCGGTTCGAGTACGGCATCCCACCAGCCAAGAACGGGGACTACGCCTTTCTCCTGCACCTCATCAAGTCCCTCAAGCGCGGGGGCAAGGGCGCGATCATCCTGCCGCACGGCGTGTTGTTTCGCGGCAACAAGGAGGCGGACATTCGCAAAAACCTCGTCCGACGCGGGTTCATCAAGGGTATCATCGGCCTGCCCGCCAACCTGTTCTACGGCACGGGCATTCCCGCGTGCATTTTGGTCATCGACAAGAAAGACGCCCATGCGCGCAAGGGCATTTTCATGATCGACGCGAGCCGGGGCTTTCTCAAGGAGGGGAACAAAAACCGCCTGCGGGCGCAGGACATTCACCGGATTGTGGATGTGTTCAACAACCAGATCGAACAACCGGGCTATGCGCGCATGGTGTCCGTCGCGGAGATCGGTAGCCCGGCCAATGATTACAACCTCAACATTCCGCGCTATATCGACGCCAGCGAGATAGAGGACATGCACGATCTCCACGCGCATCTGAACGGCGGCATTCCCGACCGGGATCTCGACGCCCTGCGCGATTACTGGGCCGTCTTCCCCTCGTTGCGCCGGGTGTTGTTCCAAAGCAACGGTCGGGCCGGCTACAGCGATGCCCGCGTCGAGACCGCACGGGTCAAGGCCGTCATTCTCGGGCACGCGGAGTTCAAGTCCTATCAGCGGCGCGTTGCCGATGTTTTCACGGCTTGGCGCGAGGCCCACAAACCGCGCCTTTGGGCACTTGCGGTCGATGCCCGTCCCGCAGGGGTCATCCACGACTTGTCGGAGGATCTGCTGACGCGCTTTGCCGACCTTCCGCTGCTCGACCGCTACGACGTGTACCAATGCCTGATGGATTACTGGGACGAGACTATGCAGGACGATGTGTATCTCATCGCAGCAGACGGGTGGCTCGAGGCAGCCGCGCCGCGCGGGATCATCGAGGATAAGGCAAAGAAGATCAAAGAAACCCCGGACTTGACCATCAAGCGCGAGAAGTACAAGATGGACTTGGTCCCCCCGGCCCTAATTGTCGCCCGCTACTTTGCCGCGGACCAAGCCGCTCTCGCTGTGTTGCGCGTGGCCCAAGAGGACGCGGCCCGCGAGTTGGAGGAGTTTGTCGAGGAACATACCGGCGAGGGCGGTCTGTTAGAGGACGTCGTCAACGACAAGGGGACGGTCGGCAAAACCAACGTCGTCAACCGCCTCAAGGCCATTCGGGACGAACCCGAGAGCGACGAAGAACGCGCCGCCCTCGCGTGTTGCCTCGCCTTGTTCCAAGCCAAGTCCAAAGCCGACAAAGCCGTGAAGGACGCCCAAACCGAGTTGGACGAGCAAACCCTGAAACACTACGCCGCGCTGACCGAGACCGAGATCAAGACGCTGGTCATCGAGCACAAATGGTTTGCCGATATCCAGACCTTGATCGACAGCGAGGGGCAACGGCTGACCCAACAACTCGCCGCGCGGGTGAAGGAATTGGAGGAGCGATACGCGCAACCTCTGCCCGAGTTGGCGCGAGAAGTGGCAACGTTTGGCGACAAGGTCGCGGGGCACTTGCAAAAAATGGGGTTGGCATGGACATAGTAATGCGAGCGAATAATATGGAAGCATTTCTTTTCCATATTAAACGCAGCGTTTAATATGGCGTGACAATTCGGTTATATTTAACGCAGGCTTTAATATAAATCGGCCTGTTCTTCTTTTAGAAAGGCACAGTTACATGAACGCGGAAACGACTCGCCCTCAAGATCAGGGCAACACCGAAGACTTGCCGGATCTCGATGGGGAATGGGAAATGAAGCGGTTGGGAGATATCGCAGATATTGACCCCGAGAATCTTCCAAATAATACCGACCCAGATTACGAATTTAACTATATATCGCTCGAGCAAGTGGATACAGGACAACTTCTTGGTTTTACTGAAATTGTTTTTCGGACGGCCCCTTCAAGAGCTCGACGAGTACTGCGCGAAAACGATATCCTTATGTCAACGGTTCGCCCAAATCTAATGGCTCACCTCTTCTTTCGAGGACAAATCGCAAATGCGGTTTGCTCAACTGGATTCGCTGTCATCAGAAGTAAGCCCAACCTATCCGATCCTGGTTTCTTATTTGCCCATCTGTTTGGTCATGTCGTGAACAAACAAATTAGCAAGATACTTGCGGGATCAAATTATCCGGCAATCAATACCAACGATGTGCGAATGATCGAGATTCCTTGTCCACCGAGTGTTGAGGAGCAACGCGCCATCGCCGAGGTGTTATCAGATGTGGACGGCCTAATCCGGTCATTGGACGCGCTGATCGCCAAGAAGCGCGCCATCAAGCAGGCCACCATGCAGCAACTCCTCACCGGCAAGACGCGCCTCCCGGGGTTCGGTGGGGCGTGGGAGACAAAGCGGTTGGGAGAGATTGGCCCCTTTTCAAAGGGCCGTGGAATTAAGCGAGATGATGTTTCTGACGAAGGCGTTCCGTGTATCCGTTATGGAGAGCTATATACACGATACAAAGATCATGTTTTGAATCCAGTTGCACGGATTCCTTTGTCTGTTGCCTCGAAGTCATTGCCAATCAAGACGGGCGATCTCCTTTTTGCCGGGTCGGGTGAAACTTCAGAAGAAATAGGTCGCTGTGCCGCATATCTTGGTGAAGAGCAAGTCTATGTCGGTGGCGATGTTGTAGTATTGACCCCATTGAGTCAAAACTCGCTCTACCTCGGCTACCTGATGAATCACCCAACAGTTGCGAGGCAAAAAGCTCGTATGGCCCAAGGCGACGCGGTCGTCCATATCAATAGCCGAAACCTCGCACAGGTGCAGATCGACCTTCCCACACTTGCCGAACAACGCGCCATCGCCACCATCCTCTTTGACATGGACGCCGAGATTGCCGCGCTGGAGCGACGCCGGGATAAGACCAGTGCCATCAAGCAGGGGATGATGCAACAACTCCTCACGGGGCGGGTGCGGTTGGGCAAACCAACTGTGTCACGGAGTTTTTGACATGATGAATTACTTCGCCCAATTTTTTTTCGTGACGACGTCCTTGTCTCCAGTACTGATTGCTATAGCCATCAGTCAGTTCGAGTGTGGTCAGCCGCGGAAGGGCTGGATATGGCTAGGCATAGCATTTTTAATGGTGGTTGTCTGCTGGGTACTGTTGAAGCATATGTCAAAGAAGGCACAAAGCCACATGATCTATATCCAAGAATTTGAACGCAAAGATCAGGAGGTGCTAACGTTCCTATTCATCTACCTTCTTCCATTTATCCGATCAGGAGGCTCAACATTTGCTAGCGAGCCGATCACGAGCGGGTATGTACTTATTATCATTATCATAGCCCTTGTCCATGCCCGTGCCTTTCATTTTAATCCGGTAATGCGTTTATTATTTCGTTATCGGTTCTATGCTGTAAAGGATCAGCATGGAATGTCCAACCTTCTGATTAGCAAAAAAGATTTGCGGCGGCCCAGAGTAGAAATCCAAACAGTAGCACTCTCTCAGAACATTTATCTACACAAAGGAAATTCCAATGCTTAAAAACTTTCACCTTGCGGCGATAGTCAAGGATCGTACAGAAACATGCCTGTTACAAATCCCGCTTAGTGGAGAGTTACAGGACAGCCTTGCTGAAAGTTGGCAGAGCCAATATGACGAATTCATTCGCGAAATAGACGAGATTGAGTTCAACGCCGGGTACCAACCAGAGGAACATGAGCGTTTTTGCTTGTCGAACTACAAACTACCTGACTGGCTAGAAAATGAAGATAGCCTGTCCATCTTGAATCTTGATGCTCTCGGCGACGATGAGTTGTCCAACCATTCTGTCAAAGGTATTGTGGCATTTGCGCGAAGTACTCAGAACAAAGAGTTGATGCTCTTCCAGAATTTTACTCGTTCTCACGTTATCCATCCGGGGAATTTTCTGATCCTGAGTAGCGATACCTACAAAAGTTTAGAACGTCCGATTTTGACGCTAGGTAGAAAATTGAGTGCTGTGTATGATCCAGACGAAGGCAAGTTGTTGTTCCAAAACTTTCGCTACGTCAACACCTTCCTGCCATTATCCGACTTCTATAAGGATGCATCGAATAAAGAGATTCGAGAGGTATTGACTCATGCGTTGCTCGCGCCTGAAGACATTGAGTCACAGGTAACCGGGGCAGACCAATGGTCCCGCAAGCGATTCGCCATGCTCAGAGATTCCTGCGTTCTCGATAATTTTTCCGCCCAAGAGATTCAATCGAGTTCTAAAGGGCATGGTGTCGAGATTGCTATTTCACAGGACAGGATAGTTTTTCCGGCTGATAAGGCCAAAGCGAAAAAGCTCTTGCAGTTCCTCAATGAGGAGGTTTTTCGGGGAGCCATTACGGACACTCTTTATGAAACCAATTCCAAGAAGCAAGCCAATAGATGAAAAATTAGCCGCCTTGCGGACGGCGCGTTATTTTCAAGAGCGGGCGGCCCGCGCTGATTTGGCGGCCTTTGATCGCCTTCTGAAAACGGCTGGCGATGAACCCCCGCGACCCGGGGATGAAAGGCTCAAAGCATGACCCAACTCCGTCTATTCATCAGCAGCGTGCAAAGCGAGTTCGTCCAAGAGCGGGCGGTCCGTCCAACAGTTGCGAGGCAAAAAGTTCGTATGGCCCAAATGGACGCCGAGATCGCCGCGCTGGAACGACGCCGGGATAAGACCAGTGCCATCAAGCAGGGGATGATGCAACAACTTCTTACGGGGCGGGTGCGGTTGGTCAAATCGGAGTAACGCATGGCAGTCACGTACTCAAACCGAGAATGGAAGATTCGGAATAGCGGACGATGACCAACCACAAAAAGATGGGAGAACGCGATGAGTCGGGAATTTGATTTTGGGCATCTCGTCGATCTGTGTCGGCGGACCCACGCGGAGAGCCAACGCTCTGCCGCCGATACGGATGACGGTCTCCAAAGGAGATGGTTATGAAACGTGCGGAACTTCTCGAACTGATCGCTGGCGGCGAGAACTCTGGCGTGGAGTTCAAGCGGGATGATTTGCGTCCAGAGCAACTGGCGCGGGAGGTGGTGGCGCTCGCCAACTTTCAGGGGGGGCGCGTCCTGCTTGGCGTGGAAGACGACGGTAGCATCACCGGCATACAGCGAGACGATCTCGAACAGCGGGTGATGGATGCCGTGTTTGGGCGCGTGGTGCATCCCATGATCCTGCCGTTTTACGAGGAAGTTCCGATAGATGATGGACGCCGCGTCGCGGTTGTCACCGTTACGCAAGGTACGACCAAACCTTATGTCGTCCGGCATCGCGGCAGGGAAGACATCTACATACGGATTGGCAGCACCTCGCGGCTGGCCTCGCGCGAGCAACAGGCGCGGCTTTTCGCGGCCGGCGGGCTGATTCACACGGAGCTATTGCCCGTTTCCGGCAGCGGCTTGTGCGATTTGAGCCGAGAACGGCTGATGGACTACCTCACCGCGATTGTCGGCGACTGGGAAGTGCCAGAAACCGACGAGGCCTGGAACGAGCGGCTTTGCGCGCTGGGATTCATGACCGAGCGGGAAGACGGCCCACCTGCCTGTACGATCGCCGGGTTGATCCTGTTCGGCTATCGGCCGCGCCGCCTGTTGCGCCATGCTGGCGTCCGCTGGATGTGCTTTGAGGGGCCGGAGAAAACCTACGAGGCCCTTGACGACCAAGTGATTGAAGGGCCGCTCGTCGATCTTTATCAGGTGCTGTCAGGGGGCCGTGAACGGGTGGAAAAGGGGCTGATCGAACGCCTTGCCGATGCGATGCGGCCGTTTGTATCCGAGGAGGCCGGTCGAGTGGAAGCGTCTATGCGCCGGGAGCGACACTGGCACTATCCGTTGGAAGTGTTGCGCGAAGGCGTTGTCAACGCGCTGACGCATCGGGACTGGACGCGGTATGAGGAAATCGAGGTAGTCCGTTATGCGGATCGGATAGAGATACTCAGCCCTGGCGCGCTGCAAAACGGCATGACGGTCAAAAAGATGATCGCTGGGCAGCGGGTTCCCCGCAATCCGCTCATCTCCGAGACCTTGCGGGACTATGGCTATTCTGATGCCCGAGGCATGGGGGTGCGGAACAAGATCGTTCCGTTGATGCGGGCGCACAACGGCGTCGACCCGGAGTTTGAGGCGACCGAGGACTACTTGCGGTTGACGTTGCACCGAGGTTCGGCGCCGAGTCCGAGGGGTACTTCGCCGTGAGGAGGGATTCGTTCCGTTGCGTTCAGTATCTTGAGGCGAGTGATTTTGGCCGCCTGTCATGCAAAGGAGAAACAAAATGCCCGTACCAAAACCTCGGTACAGCAAAGAGGAATTTGCTCGCCGTGGCGATGAGATTTACGACCGAGATATAAGCCCCCATGTTGGCCCTAACGACGAAGGTAAATTCGTCGTTATCGACATCGAGACCGGAGCTTATGAGATTGATCAGGACGAACTGGCCGCCTCTGACCGGCTTCTCGCCCACAGGATGCACAAATTTGGACGAGGCTTATCGGCTCCCGGCATGCCCGCCGATTTGGCCCTCACTTCGGTTATATTTTATGCAGGCTTTAATATAAATCGGCCTGTTCTTTTTTTGGAAAGGTACGGTTACCTATGAAAACGACGCAAATGCAGACTCGGGCTGGCCGGTACGTCGCTCAGGCCAGAGGCTACCGAGCTTTTATCCCCAAGCCGCTACCGCCGAACCCGCCGATCAATCTTCAGGGCAAAATGCAAATTCTGCTCTCGCAGGCCGACCACGCCTTGGGCCGTCTCGATGGCTCGATCCAGACGCTACCACATCCCGATCTTTTTGTCGCCATGTACGTCCGCAAGGAAGCCGTGCTCTCCAGCCAGATTGAAGGCACCCAGAGTTCATTACATGATGTTCTCGCCGCCGAAGCCCGCATTTTCTCCCCTGATCGGCCACGGGATGTCGATGAGGTAATCAACTACGTTCGCGCCATGAATCACGGTCTCAAATGCCTTGAGGATGGCCGGCCAATCTCTATTTGTCTCCTGCGGGAAATCCACAAGGAGTTGCTAACTGGCACTCGTGGACAAGACAGGACGCCTGGAGAGTTGCGCTTGTTACAAAACTGGATCGGCCCTCCCGGCCCCTTGTCCGATGCCATCTTTGTTCCTCCTCCGCCTCACGAGGTACCAAATGCCCTGAACGAGTTGGAATGCTTCCTTCAGGAGGACACATCGCTCCCGCTCTTGATTAGGGTCGGCCTTGTCCACGCACAATTCGAGACTATCCATCCCTTCCGCGATGGCAACGGTCGCCTTGGGCGCCTGCTCATCACTTTGATGCTATGTGATCAGAAAGCCTTGATCAGGCCCGTGCTCTACCTTTCGTACTTCTTCAAGTTGTATCGCCAAGAGTATTACGACCACCTTCAATATGTACGCGACCAAGGTGATTGGGAGTCCTGGCTTACTTTTTTTCTCGAAGGTGTTTTTTTGGTTAGCCAACAAGCCACGCATACTGCTCAAAGGATTCTCACAATGCGCGAGAACCACCGGCAGATTATTACCGATCAACTTGGGCGCACCGCTGCCAATGGACATCGCGTGCTCGAACATCTCTACCAAAAACCCTTTATCTCGGTTGCCGAGGTTCAGGGCCTGCTTGAGTCAACATATCCCGTCGCCAACAATATCGTAACCAAACTTATCGAGCACGGCATCCTCCAAGAGATCACCGGGCGAAAACGCAACCGTCGATTCGAGTACACGGATTACGTCAATCTATTTATCGACAAGCCAATAGAAGATGCGGAATAGCGGACGATGACCAACAAAAAAAAATGGAGGTGACACCATGAGTCGGGAATTTGATTTTGGGCATCTCGTCGATTTATGTCGGCGGACCCACGAGGAGAGCCAACGCTCTGCCGCCCGTGTCATGGACACGTACTTGGTGACGCGCAACTGGCTGTTCGGCTGGTACATCGTCGAGTACGAGGAAGGCGGGGTAGATCGTAGCAGGCTCTACGGCAAAAAACTGATTGTGCGGCTGTCCGCCGAACTCAAGGCCAGTGGATTGAAAGGCTGCTCGCCCACAAATTTGCGGAAATTCCGGGAGTTCTATCGCGCCTACCCGGAGATTCAACAGACAGCGTCTGCCGCTTCTCTTCTGACTTCCCCGGGTATCGCGTCTGTCCTTTCCGCAACGAATCAGTGGCGAGTTGCGAATGTCCAGCATTTCTAAGGAGAGCAAAGATGCAAAATAACCGCCGCGTATATAAGACGACCGTGGCCGGTCAACTTTTCAAACACCTCGGCTTACAGATGTATTCTGGGGCCGTTCCCGCCATTTCTGAACTTATTTCAAATGCTTACGACGCAATGGCAAGGAACATAAGGATCGAGATTCCAACGGGACGCCCAATTCAGCAAACTGATAAAATCGTCGTCAAAGACGATGGCCACGGCATGAATTACGTTGATTGCAATTCACTTTACCTAGCAGTGGGGAGAGATCGACGCTCAGGGGCAACTGGGTGGACCCAGGAATATAACGGCATGAGTCCTCGAAAAGTCCAAGGCCGAAAAGGCATCGGCAAACTCGCTGGATTCGGCATCGCCGACCTCATTGAGGTCCGATCCATCAATGAGCAGGAGATTCAGCACTTCGCATGGGATTACGAGAAGTTGACTAAAAACCCCAATTTAGCAGATGACGCAGGATACGAGGCTGACACGCTATCTGATGATGGCAAAAGCACTGCGGACGGGAACGGCACGACGATAACGCTGTCCCGTCTGAAAATCAGCCGCGCTATTAACGAGGAGCAATTCAAACGGAGTATCGCCAGAAGACTGCTGGTGCTCGATCAGAACTTTACGGTCCACGTAAATGGAATCCCTATATCGAGACAAGAGATTCCATTTCAATTTCGGTTTCCAGAAAATACCGGCGGTTGGGCAGTAGCCGAGCTATCGAACGGTCAGGAGATACAATGGTGGGTAGGTTTCTGCAAGGATACGATCCCAGAGGAAGAACAGCGCGGCTTTGTGGTGTATGTGCGCGGCAAACTGGCTCAGGCACCTTGGTTCTTTGACCTGAGCGGTGGCGTGTGGGGTCAGCACGGAATGCAGTATCTCACAGGCGAAATCAAAGCGGATTTTCTCGACGAAAGGGAGGATCTGATCGCCACCGACAGGGGCACAGTTAGATGGGAAGACCCCACGGCAGTACCTCTGAAAGAATGGGGACGCAAGACGATCAGAGAGTTGCTGGAGACATGGGCGGACAAGAGGCGCGAAGCCAAAACCAAAAGTTCCAAGGTAAAGCATTACCTAGAACAAGCGGAGAATCTACCCGAAAAAGAGCGCAAAATTTTCAAGACGGTCGTCGACCGCATTTGCGCTATCCCTCAACTCGATAAGCATGAAGATGGCAAGGATATTACGGATGAACTCGTCGAGTTCGCCTATAACGCGCTGACGAATCGGAGTTTCCTCGACGCGATAAGAAGGTTAAACACGGCCTCGCCAGACGATATTGAGCATTTCGAAGAAGTCCTTTCTGAATGGGACATCATCGAAGCCGTGAATACCGCACATCTCGTCAAGGGGCGCGTGGAGATCATCCAAAAGTTCGCGCAGATGATCAAAGATAGAGTTCCAGAGAAGCCGGACATGCAGGATTACCTCCGAGATCATCCCTGGCTCATCGACCCTAAGTGGACGATGTTGACGCATGAGCAGTCTCTAGATAACCTGATATGCAACGAATTTAATATTTCTGTCCCAAAGAGCAAAGAAGGTAGGCGACGCCTTGATTTCTTCTGTCTTGGAGATCTCTATCAGACAGCTCATGTAGTGGAAGTAAAGCGTCCGGGTGCTCTTGTGGGGCGGGATGAATTTCGCCAGCTTGAAGACTATGTCCTTTTTTTGCGTAAACCACTTCAAGACGGATCAACGGACAACACATATAAGAGAACGGTTGTAAAGGGACTGCTAATCATCGCAGACCGAATTCGTCCGGGCGACGAAGAGCACGCCAATACCATGCAAAATGCGGGAACGTTCGATATCCGAACTTGGGATAATTTGTTGACAACCGCTGAATCTATGCACAAAGAATTTCTCGATGCCGTTACGCAACGTGCCCCACAGAACGACCCGAGAATCCTTGAGTTACGGAACGGAGGCGAATAAAAATGAACAAACCCTTTGCAATAGATCTATTCGCCGGTTGTGGCGGTCTTACCAAGGGCTTGCGTGACGCGGGCTTTCATGTCTCGGCAGCGGTGGAAAACGATCCCATCGCGGCGCGAACGTATAAATGGAACAACCGGCGAACCTTTATGATCGAAAAGGATATCTATGAGGTCAACACAGCGGAGCTCTTACAGACAACCGGTAGCGAGCCAATCTCATTGTTGGCCGGTTGCGCGCCCTGCCAGGGCTTCTGTTCCCTAACGACCAAGTACAAGAAGGACGACCCGCGCAATGCACTCCTTCTCATCATGGCCGAGTTCATTGAGGCTATTCGGCCCAAGGCCGTCATGATGGAAAATGTCTCTGGCCTTGTAAGTCGCGGAAAGCCCGTTTTCGATGCGTTTCTAAAAATCCTTCATCGGAGTGGCTATCAATGTGAGTGGCGCATTGAGCAGATGGCCGACTTTGGCGTTCCGCAATCCCGACAGCGTTTGGTCCTCTTGGCCGGGCTTGGATTCAAGATTCCATTCCCTGAACCGACCTACGCTCAGTCGCCAGAGGAAGGTTCCGCCTTGCAACCCTGGAATACAGTGAGGGAAACCATCGGTCACATGGGAGAACCCATCACACTAAAGACAGCACGCGCCAACCCCCAAGCGTACAACTGGCATGTGGTTAGAGACCTCCAGCCGCAAGTGAAGGCACGACTGCAAGCGGCAGAGCCTGGACAAACTTGGTTGGGAATTGACGAGTCCGTGCGTCCACGCTGCCACCAGAATGGATACAAGGGATTCACAAACACTTACGGCAGAATGGTGTGGGATCGCGTATCCCCTACGATCACGGGCGGATGTACGACAGCGAGCAAAGGCCGATTCGGACACCCGGACAAGCGACGGTTCACTATCTCTGTTCGGGAGGCGGCTTTGCTTCAAACGTTTCCAGAGAATTACCACTTTATCACGAATCAGATGGAGGCCGTATGTAATCTCATCGGCAACGCAGTACCACCACTTTATGCAAAGCAAGTCGCCAGAAAGATTCTAGCAGAGCTCGCGGACTTGGAGATAGCCAACCGCCGGGAATCCCGCCGCGAGATTCCTTTTGATGACCGCGATGCGCTTGCCTTTAAGTAATGCGAGCCAATAATGCCGATTTGGCCCTCGCTCCAGCGCGGTCTGACACCGGAAATTTTGCAGTTGATCTCGGAGGAGAAATGAGTTGCCAATGGCGCGAAAGCCAGCCATTTATTTTTTTTCGAGACTCGCGACATTAAGACGAGGAGAAACGCATGAAACCTATCGTGAAAGCCGTCTATGAAAATGGCGTCTTCAAACCGGTAAAGGCACCAGAGATTCCCCAAGGACAGCAAGTCCGTTTGGAAATAGAGCCTCTAACCGAACCATCGGCCGAGGATATACTGAAACTGGCCGCCCAAGTGTACCAAGGGCTTTCTGAGCAGGATATCGATGAGATCGAGGCCATAGCTCGCCGCCGGGATTTCTTTGAACAGGCAAACATCTGATGGCTCTACGACCTGTAGTACTGGATACAGACATTATTTCTGCCATCATGCGAGAGGATCCAGTCGTGCTTTCTAAAGCACTGGCCTATCTAATGGAACACGGGCGTTTTACTTTGTCTATTATATTTAACGCAGGCTTTAATAGGACTTACGCCAGGGTCATTGGTATCGCCGGTGTTTTGAGTTGTTGTCTCAAATAGTCCTCCCATAAGCCATGTTTGACTTGATAGATGGTTTGTCCAGTCTGATAGGCGACTTGGGTCAGTCGTCCCCAAACGAGGAAGGCACACCCGATGTGGTTTCGCACAATGCGTGCCAATCGGCATTGACACTTTTCAAGTCCCGTCACCTGTTTTGCTTCCCGGTGAACTTGCTCAATCTTCCAACGCAAGTGACACACTGCTCGTGCCACTGACGGGTCGGTTTGAGTCAAGTCGTTGGTTACGATATACGCCGTGCGTCTCGTCGCAGACGCGACCCGGAATACGTTCACCTTGTGGTTTTTAGGGAACCCTCTGAGTTTAATGCGTTTTCCTGTGGCCTGTTCGCGTTTTGTCCAAGTTAAGGCATCGACCCGTTGATAGGGGTTTTCACCTGACGAATCGTCCACGAGGCGATTCTTTTTGATAGGACAGGAATAGATCTTTTGTAAGTGCTCAATGTGAAGCATGACCGCTTTGGTGGCATACCAAGTCAACATCACGACCCGATCAAAAGGCAGCTTTTTGTGATAGACCAAGAGCGACAACATCTCTTTGACGTGGTCTAACTTGGTTTTTCCATCCCCTTCTGGGTCGTAAATGCGATAGTCAATCAACCAAAACTGATCGGTAACCGGATTGACATACACACACGTCACCACACCGATCCCATTGATGACCCCCTTCGCATTGCCACTGTATTGCCGACGCACGAGGGCCATCTTTTTCGCATAGCGCTTGTCTAAGACCGTGTCATCAAAGAGAATCACGCCCTTTGCGGTCGACGTGAGGTGGGGTTTGACGTTTTTCCAGATCACACGCGGCGAGACGCGATCCCCACCCAGATAGCGGTTGAGCATATCATGCGTGAACCGGTCGCTGTGATCTGCGAAATGAGTCAGGGTATAATTGAGCGGACTGCTAAGCAGATACTGGCAGTAATCCAGGCGCGTTGGTTTCGCCATACAGACCTCCAATGTGAGGATGGGGGGTCGATCCCGTTCTTTTTTGCGTAAGTCCTATTTAATATAAATCGGCCTGTTCTTCTTTTTGAAAGGTACAGTTACATACATGAACGCGGATACGACAAAACCCGCACCGATAGGATATAAGCACACTGAGGTTGGGGTGATTCCAACTGATTGGTCTGTGTTCTCCATTGGCGAGCTTTTCGACTATTTGCCCACCGCTTCTAATTCAAGAGCCGACCTGGGCCATACTGGCACTGTATCGTATGTGCATTACGGTGACATCCATACCCGCTTTCATCACTTCATAGATTTTTGTTCTGACGAAGTGCCGCGTCTTTTGGCAAATAAAAATGTCACCGTTCCTCGCCTTCGTGATGGCGATCTAATTGTCGCGGATGCTTCCGAAGACGAAGCAGGTGTCGGAAAAAGCGTGGAAATTCGCAATCTCGGAGCGACTGAAGCAGTTTCAGGACTCCACACTTTCCTTTTGAGGGCAAAGAACGAGAAAACTCGTGCCGGCTATCGCGGCTATCTTCTGGAAAAAACACCCGTGAAGATACAGTTGCGTCGGCTTGCTACCGGTCTAAAAGTCTTTGGCATATCGAAGCGAGCACTTAGGGATATTCGCATACCACTACCGCCTCTCTCCGAGCAACGCGCCATCGCCGAGGTGTTGTCAGATGTGGATGGCCTAATCCAGTCATTGGACGCGCTGATCGCCAAGAAGCGCGCCATCAAGCAGGCCACCATGCAACAACTCCTCACCGGCAAGACGCGCCTGCCGGGGTTCAGCGGGGCGTGGGAGACGAAGCGGTTGGGAGAGATAGTCTCTATCAGGAAAGGGCAACCGATAACCGAAAGCTCTCTAACGCCCGGTATCGTGCCAGTTGTAGCCGGAGGAAAGAAACCCGCCTACTTTCACAATTACGCGAACCGCGCTGGCAAAACGATAACGGTGAGCGCATCAGGTGCTTATGCCGGCTATGTAGCTTATTGGGACAGGCCAATTTTCGCTTCGGACTGTTCAACTATCAGCGATGCTCCAAACTATTCGATCAAATATATCTTCTATCAGATGCTACTCAGACAAGAACAAATTTATCGCGCTCAAACCGGCGGTGCTCAACCACATGTTCATGGAAAAGATTTAGCCCCCCTCGTGATCGCGATACCGCCTATCAGAGAGCAACGCGCCATCGCCACCATCCTCTCCGACATGGACGCCGAGATCGCCGCGCTGGAACGACGCCGGGATAAGACCAGTGCCATCAAGCAGGGGATGATGCAACAACTTCTCACGGGACGGGTGCGGTTGGTCAAACCGGAGTAACGCCTGGCAGTCACGTACTCAGACCAAGACATTGCGTCGTTGGTACAGGAACGCAAGCCTTTGCCAACTGACTTTCAGAGGTAACGCACTCACTTAGGAGCATTTGACACGATATGGAAACAACAACGCGCCCATTTTTCGCTCTCTATGTCGTCTGGCACCCCTCAAATAAAAGTGGTCGCAAGGTGGCTGATTTGCTCCACTCGAAATTCGGCCGAGACCTCCATCAAAATGTTGCCGGCGATCTAGGCTTGAGCATTCTCTACCGCAGTGAAGCGGTGCCTGGCGATCTTGTGCCCCTACCGATTGACTGGGACGAAGCAGAAATTACCGCAGTCGTCGTGCTGGTGGACTCGGCACTCGACAGCGACCAAGCATGGTCGAACTACGTTCAGGAACTTTCCCAAAACGCACAGGCTAAAGGCCGACTACTCACTCGACTCTTCCCCGTTGTAATGGAAGCTGGAGATCGTGAACTGCAATTTGAAGAGCAGGCATTGCGCTGGGATCGTTGGGAAGGCCCAGATGCGGAACGGGAGCGGCGTCTCGTTCGCGATCTCACCAATGAATTTAGCCGAATGCTGAGGTATCGTCTCGACCTGTTCCGCCGGCCAGAAGTAGCAGAGGAACCTTTTCCCGAATACTTGAAGAAATTCCAAGTATTTATCAGTCACTCAAAGCACGACGATGACGGTGAATCTGTCGCACGCAGTAGCCGCGATTGGCTACACCAAAACAGTGTTTTGTCGAGCTTTTTTGATGTCTATGACATTCCGCCTGGATTATCCTTTCAGGAGGTTATACTGCATCAGATCGAAACCAGTGCCTTCGTGGCGTTGCACACGGACTCCTACTCGTCCCGCGATTGGTGCCGTATAGAGGTAATTGAAGCCAAACGACGGCATGTGCCAATGGTAGTCGTGGATTGCCTCCGCGACATTGATCCGCGCAGTATCCCATACATGGGCAATGTGCCTATCGTTAGGATG
The DNA here is from genome assembly GCA_965204745.1 of Candidatus Latescibacterota bacterium. Lineage (GTDB taxonomy): Bacteria > Latescibacterota > UBA2968 > UBA2968 > UBA2968 > VXRD01. Next base: position 2,696,164 of record OZ242010.1, on the reverse strand, counting down.
AGCTCAGATCAGCGAGATCGGATTGGTGCAGTCACGGAATGCCTGCTTGACGAAGTTTTCCGAACCTACCTGTGGCACTGCCGCGTCGAGCCTTTTCGTGCGACATACCCCAACGTGCTGTTCACGGCCCGGCCCCCCGAATTGATCTTGCTGGCGACGCTACCGGATCGCCAGAGTAAGACGGATTCTACAATTGTATATCCTGAACCACTGCTAGGCACTGACGAGGCTCGGTTATTCTCGGAAATCGCGCCAAACGTGCGTACCCTGACACTGACGAAGTGGATGGAGGAAAACCAATGACCCTTCAAAAGACCAAAATGACACCCACTGTGGCGATTTCGATATCGGAAAGCCCTGACATGACCGTGCTCGGACTGAGCGATGAACACCTGCGAGATGCAATGGCCGCACTCGCATCGCATCTGCTCTCCTCGGGGACGAGTCTGGCTTACGGCGGCGATCTGCGCCTTTACGGCTTTACCGAATTGTTGTTTGAGTTGATCGTGCGGTATCAGGACCATCCTTCTCACAGCGGAAAGATCACTGTGACCGACTATTTGGCGTGGCCCGTGCATATTCGGATGACAGCGAATAAACTGGCTGCGTTCTCCGCCGGGCACGAAAAATCCGCGCACCTCGTCTTTCTCGCACAGGATGGCTCTCAGTTGGATTGGGAACGACGACTGGAATTTCCGACGCATGAGCCAAATGACGACGAATGGACCGAAGGACTGACGACAATGCGCGCCGTCATAAAAGAAAAAACTCAGGCGCGCATTGTGCTCGGCGGAAGAGTGGACGGTTACAAAGGATGTATGCCGGGTATCGCCGAGGAAACGCTCTTGTCCCTTCAGTCGCATCAGCCGGTATTCTTGCTCGGCGGTTTCGGCGGATGTGCCCGCGACATCGCTGAAACTATCGGGCTTGTAGAGCCTTGGGCCGGTTCCCGTTCTGACTGGGATGGCCGCCCATGCTTTGAAAGTTACTCGCCATGCGATCTGCACAACGGATTATCTGCCGAAGATAACGCCATTCTCGCTCGGACGCCGCATATCCATCAGGCGGTAACGCTCGTATCGCGCGGTCTTCGGCGGATATTCAATGAACCGACCAACATAGACTCCAAAGGAGGAATCAATGCACAAGGTATTCATTAGCTATTACCACAAGGATGACCAACGGTATAAAGATGAATTGGTAAAAATCGGCACTACGAACTCGATATTCATTGATGCGTCCGTCGATACAGGAGATATCCCTGACTATCTCCCCGACGAACGTATTCGAGAAATTATCAGAGACAAATATCTGAGGGACTCCACGGTGACGATTGTCTTGGTTGGAACCGAGACGAAACGTCGAAAACACATTGACTGGGAGATTTACTCCAGTATGTACGATGGCGCCGTCAACAAGAAGTCGGGGATTCTAATAATTAATCTGCCGGGAGTATCCGATCGCTGTTCGGTGGCGCACGATTACGAAAAAGAAATAGTCTATCCTAACATCAAGTCATGGACATCGATCAACACTAGGGCAGAGTATGAGCGTAGGTATCCGTATATGCCTGATCGGATTATCGACAACCTTCTTGAGCCGGAAGCTAAAATTTCCGTCGCACCCTGAAATAGGATCAACGAGACGACACTGAAGTTCCTGATAGATGTAGCTTTCAAAGATCGGGCCCGCTGTGTGTATGACTTGAGCCGCCCAATGAGACGGGCTAACTCATAAATGAATGGATACGCTTCCATGTTTATCAATGTGACAGTGGCGGAGAAATTAGCCGCCTTGCGGATGGCACGTTATTTCCAAGAGCGGGCGGCCCGCGCTGACTTGGCGGCCTTTGATCGCCTTCTGAAAATGGCTGGCGATGAACCCCCGCGCCCCGGAGATGAAAGGCTCAAGGCATGACCCCACTCCGTCTATTCATCAGCAGCGTGCAAAGCGAGTTCGTCCAAGAGCGGGCGGCGTTGCGCGACTATGTTTGCGGCGACGCGCTTTTGAGCGGATTTTTCGATGTGTTCCTGTTCGAGGATGCCCCGGCCTTAAACCGACGGCCGGACGCGCTCTATCTGGACGAAGTCGAGCGGTGCGACGTCTATGTAGGCTTGTTCGGCTTTGGCTATGGCAACGAGGATGAAGCCGGTGTCGCGCCGACAGAACGAGAGTTTGACCGGGCGAGTGCCCTCGGCGTCCACCGGTTGATCTTTGTCAAGGGCGAGGACGACAGTGCCCGGCACCCCAAAATGCAGGCACTGCTCGGCAAGGCCCAAGCCGGGCTGATCCGAAAGCGGTTCAACACTACCGAAGAACTGAAAGCCGAACTCTACGCCGCGTTGGTGGAATATCTGAAGAACGAGGAATTGATCCGCAGGGGGCCATTCGACGCGGCTACCTGCCCAAGGGCAACACTGGACGATCTCGACAGCGAGCGCGTGCATTGGTTCATTCGCCGAGCGCGCAGGGCACGGCAGTTCCCCTTGGCCGAAGAAGCATCGCCCGAGGAATTGCTGGCCCATCTGAACCTGCTGAACAACGGGCGGCTGACCTATGCTGCGGTGTTGTTATTCGGGAAATCGCCACAGCGGTTTCTGATCTCCTCTGAGGTCAAATGCGCCCACTTCCACGGAACAGAAGTCGCCAAGCCGATTCCATCCTACCAAGTCTATAAAGGCACGGTCTTTGAGTTGGTCGATCAAGCGGTGGATTTCGTGTTGAGCAAGATCGCGTTGCACGTCGGCACCCGTGCCGAGAGCGTCCGCGCACCCGTAACCTACGAGATGCCCAAGGAAGTGGTAACCGAGGCCATCGTCAACGCCGTGGCGCACCGCGACTACACGAGCAACGGCAGCGTACAAGTGATGCTGTTCGCGGACCGCTTAGAGGTCCGAAATCCCGGCCGGCTGTTGCCCCCGCTGACCCTCGAAAAGTTGCGCGAGCCGCACAACTCTCTACCGGTCAACTCCTTGCTGGCCGAATCCCTGTATCTCGCCGAATACATTGAACGAATGGGAACCGGAACGCTGGACATGATCCACCGTTGCTTTGGGGCCGGTTTACCAGAACCGGAATTTGCCGTCACCGATGGATTCGTCACAACGGTTCGGCGGAAGGCACTCGCAGGACGAGTTATGGAGGAGCCAGAGTTGGGAGGAGAGAAGGGGCAGGACAAGGGCCAAGTTGGTCAAGCTGGGGCCAAGCCAGGGCCAAGCCAGGGCCAAGCTGGTCAAGACGAGGGCCAAGCTGAAGGCCAAGTTGGTCAAGATGGGGCCAAGATGGGGCCAAGATGGGGCCAAGCTGAAGGTCAAGCTGGTCAAGCTGGGGCCAAGCCGAGGCCAAGCCAGGGCCAAGCCGAGGCCAAGCCAGGGCCAAGCCGAGGCCAAGCTGGTCAAGACGAGGGCCAAGTTGTATTGTCAGACAGAGAGATTGCCATGTTGCGGGCGTGCGATCAAGAAGCCGTCCCGAGTGAGAAACTGTTGGTAGCCGCGGGCTACTCGCGCCGCACGGGTGACTTCAGAAAGCGGCTTGCACGCCTCCTAAACGACGGATTACTGGAAAGGACCATCCCGGACAAGCCGCGAAGCCCTTTGCAAAAATACCGTCTGACGGACGATGGGCGGGCCGCGGTAGCTATCTCGGAACGTGCGGAAAGGAGTGCGAGAACATGAGTGCAGTCGGTCAAAAAGAGATTTTTACACAACAGCGCGTGGTCGCGTTTTTTCAAGACGCGCTCGGCTATGCGTACCTCGGCAACTGGCAGAGGCGGCGCGACAACGCCAATGTCGAGAAGGAATCGCTCCGCGACTGGCTGGCGAGGCAAGGGCATGGCGCCAAAGTCAGAGACAAGGCACTCGACACACTGGACAAGGCCGCCGCGCTCGGCGGCAACAAAACGCTCTACGACGCGAACCGCGAGGTGTATGGCCTCCTCCGCTACGGCGTCAAGGTGCGTCCAAACATCGGGGAGCAAACCCAGACCGTCTATCTGATCGACTGGTCGAACCCGGGCAACAACGACTTTGCCATCGCCGAGGAGGTTAGCATTGCCGGGGAAAACGCCAGACGGCCCGATATCGTGCTCTACGTCAACGGCATCGCCTTGGGCGTGCTGGAGTTGAAGCGGTCCACAGTGTCGGTGTCCGAGGGCATTCGGCAACACCTCGACAGCAAAAAAAAAGAATTTATTCGCCCGTTCTACACAACGGTTCAACTCCTGCTGGCCGGCAATGACACCGAAGGGTTGCGCTACGGCGTGATCGAGACGCTGGAGCAATACTATCTGCGCTGGAAAGAAGCAGACGCCCACTTAGACGCAGGCGACAATCCGTTGTTGCGGGAACTGAGCCAGCTTTGCAACAAAAAGCGGTTGCTGGAGATCATGCACTATTTCATCGTCTTTGATTCGGGCACCAAAAAGACCTGCCGCCACAATCAGTACTTCGGGGTGCGGGCCGCACAACAGCGCGTTCTGCGCCGCGAGGGCGGCATTGTGTGGCATACCCAAGGCAGTGGCAAAAGCCTGACGATGGTCTGGTTGGCAAAGTGGATCCGCGAGCGCGTAACCGATGGCAGGGTGCTGATCGTCACGGACCGCACGGAATTAGACGAGCAGATCGAAAAGGTCTTCAAGGGCGTCAGCGAGAACATCTATCGCACGACGAGCGGCGGCGACTTGGCGCGCGTGCTCAACGCGGGCAGCGAATGGCTGATCTGCTCGCTGATTCACAAGTTTGGCGCGTCGGAAGATGCCGACATCGACGCCTTCTTCAAAGAAATTCGCAGCAACTTGCCGGCGGGGTTTCGCGCCAAAGGCGAGATATTCGTCTTTGTGGATGAATGCCACCGCACCCAATCCGGCAAACTCCACGCGGCGATGAAAGAATTGTTGCCGGACGCGACGTTGATCGGCTTCACCGGAACGCCATTGCTCAAGGACCAGAAGCAACGCAGCATCGAGACCTTCGGACCGTACATCCACACGTACAAGTACGACGAGGCCGTGCAGGATCGCGTCGTCCTCGACCTGCGCTACGAGGCACGCGACATCGATCAGGACATCGCCTCGCAGGCCAAGATCGATCAGTGGTTCGAGAGCAAGACCCGGGGATTGACCGATAGTGCAAAGGCCCAACTCAAGCAACGCTGGGGCACGATGCAAAAGGTGATGAGTTCACGGGGCCGGCTGGAGAAGATCGGCGCGGACATCCAGTTCGACATGGAAACGCGAGATCGGCTCAAGAGCGGTCGCGGCAACGCCTTGCTCGTCTCGAACAGCATCTATTCGGCTTGCCGCCTCTTCGACATATTTCAGCGAACCGACTTGGCGGGCAAATGCGCCATCATCACGTCTTACAAACCGGCCGTATCGGACATCAAGGGCGAGGTGTCCGGCGAGGGCCTCACCGAGAAATTGCGCCAATACGACATTTACCGAAAGATGCTCGCGGCGCACTTCAACGCGCCGGAAGACGCAGTAATGCACGAGGTGGAGCGATTCGAACAAGAGGTGAAAAAGCGATTCGTCGAAGAGCCGAGGCGGATGAAACTCCTGATCGTGGTGGATAAGTTGCTGACCGGCTTTGACGCCCCGCCCGCGACCTATCTCTACATCGACAAGCAGATGCGCGACCACCGCCTGTTCCAAGCGATCTGCCGGGTCAACCGCCTCCACGGCGAGGACAAGGAATACGGCTACATCATCGACTACAAGGATTTGTTCCGATCCCTGTCGCAGGCCATTGACGATTATACCGGCGAGGCATTTGACGGGTACGACGCGGAAGACATCAGCGGATTGCTCGAGAATCGCTTGCAAAAGGCCCGAGAGCGACTCGAAGACCTCCGCGAGGAGATCGCTGCCCTGTGCGAGCCGGTTGCGCCCCCGTGCGATACAGCGGCCTATCTGCACTTCTTCTGCGCTGCGGAAGGCGACCCCGATCAACGCAAGAACGACGAGCGCAAGCGCGGAACCCTCTACAAACTCGTCGGATCGTTTCTGCGTGCGTACGCCAATTTGGCCAACGAGATGCAGGAGGCCGGCTACGCCGCCGCCGAAGCGCGGGCCATCAAAGACGAAGTGGCCTACTACGAAAACGTGCGCGCAGAGGTCAAACTCGCCAGCGGCGACTATATCGACCTGAAAATGTACGAGCCGGCCATGCGGCACCTGCTCGACGCGTACATCCGAGCCGCAGAGAGCGAACGGATCTCCACCTTCGACAATCAGACGCTCGTGCAACTGATCGCCAAGCGCGGGGAGCGCTCGCTCGCATCCCTGCCCGCGGGCATTCGCGCAAATCCGGAAGCCATGGCCGAGACTATCGAAAACAATGTCCGGCGAATCATCATCGACGAGATGGCTGTCAACCCCAGGTACTACGAGAAAATGTCGGCCTTGCTCGACGCCCTGGTTCTGCAACGCAAGCGAGCGACCATAGACTACAAAGCCTATCTGGAACGGATTGTCGCGTTGGCAAAACGGGTCGATCACCCGGAAAACGCGCAGTATCCCATCGCGATCAAAAGTCCGGCCCAACGCGCCCTGTACGACAACTTGAAGGACGTTCATGGCGGGGAACAACTCAAAGAGGGAAAAGCCGAAACAGCCGCCTTGGCCGTCGATCAGGCGATTCGCCGCGTGAAAAAAGCGGACTGGCGGAACAACCGATTCAAAGAGCGCGAGATCCAAAACGCCATCAAGTCGGAGCTCGGAGGAGACGAGGAACTCACAACCGCGATATTTGGGATCGCAAAGGCACGCGATGACTATTGATCAACGACACATCACTGTGCGCGGCATATCCGTGGAGATCGTTCGCAAGGACATTAAGCATCTGCATCTGGGCGTCTATCCGCCAAGCGGTCGCGTGCGGGTGGCCTCGCCGTCGCGCCTCGACGATGACGCGGTGCGCTTGGCCGTTATTTCGCGCTTGGGATGGATTCGCCGGCAACAGGCCGAGTTCGCGCAACAGGATCGCCAATCCCAACGGGAGTTTGTGACCGGCGAAAGCCATTATTTTTGGGGCCGTCGCTATCGGATCGACATGATCGAACATAATGGCCCACCGGCGGTGCGGTTGCCCAACAACACCACGATGGAATTGCGCGTGCGCCCGGGCAGCGACCAAGAGGTGCGCGAGGCCGTACTGCATCGCTGGTACCGCCACCAACTCCGCGCTGAATTGCCCGCGCTCGTCGCCAAGTGGCAACCGAGGGTCGGCGTCATCGTCAATGATGTGCGGATCAAAAAGATGAAGACTCGCTGGGGGTCCTGCAACGCGGGTGCCGGGCGCATTTGGCTGAATCTCGAACTGGTCAAGAAGCCCCCCTCGTGCTTGGCGTACATTCTCGTCCACGAGATGATCCACTTCTTGGAGCGACACCACAACGAGCGTTTTCGCGCATTGATGGACGCCTTGATGCCGCAATGGCGCTTGTACAAAGACGAACTCAACCGCGCGCCGCTCGCGCATGAAACTTGGCGATATTGATAATTGCCAAGACGAGGCATTAGGTATTCCAAATCTGATTGTAATGCGAATTAAGAGTAGAAAGCGAGTAGGAAGCAAGCCGAGACCAATCGCCCAAAGACAGGGACGAGTCATCCGGCGCCTCTCCGCAACGAGAGATGTTCTTCCCCTTCCTCGTAGGACCTATCCCCCCGGCCCCCTTTCCTACAAGGAAAGGGGGAGCGCATGGCTTTTTGAAGGTTTGTCTCCCTAGCTGTTCTGATGGCTTTGAGCGAATAGATCACGCCCTGGAAACCCAAATCCCTCGCACAACCTCTCGCCATTCCCCCCTTCCTCACAGGAAGGGGGGCTAGGGGGGTAGGTCCCAATAAATGGATGCAACGCTTTATTCGCATTTGTAAATGCCGGGCGCGAGGACAGGCACGGGGGCCTGTTCCTAAGGGCGATGAGCTGGATGACCTTTTTTTACGATTTGAAGGAACGGATGCGACGACATGAACGCATTTTGTCTTTTGCTTATCTTCTCGTTCGCCGGGCATCTTCACGCCGAAGTGCCCGAAGGGGAAGCAGTGCCCGTTGGCATGCGATTGCAGGCAGGGGACTTTCCCAGGCGCGGCGCGCGCATTGCAAGGGTGCGCGTGACCATCCAGGGCCGCGTTGTCACCCCCTCGCATCTCCCCGCGCAGGGCGCAGAACGGGGCGAGGTGGACTATGACGGGGCCGTGGTCCTGTTTGAAGCGAGCCGCGGGCAAATAGACCCCTGGGCAAAAATCAAAAATGGCATCGCAACGGCCACCTTGCGAGACACCGCTGAAAATGTGGGCGGGGTCTGGGTGCGCGCGCGATTCGCCCACCTCATCGCCCGCGCTTATGTCGCCGATAAAAACGCCGCCCGATTGCGCGGGCGCCTTTTTGACGCGGACACGGAACAACCCTTAGCGGCCCGGGTCATTGTCGCGGATTCCTCGGGCGCGGTTTTGCAACCCGGGTTTGGCACAGAACCCGGGTTTGTTGCCGACGGCGCGTTTGTCATCGACATCCCACCCGGTCAAGTCACCGTGTCCGCAGTGCGCGATTATACGCACTTGTCCCCCGAACCCCAGGTCTTACACTTCGCGACCAAGCGCGACCAAAGCGTGGCATTGCCCTTCAAAGCCTGGGCCGATCTCCGCGCGCACGGGTGGGTGGTCGGCGATCTTTTTGACAATGCCTCCCCTATCCTGCATCCCCCTGAACTGGAAGACTCGACCTTTGTCCCCCCCATCGCTGATGATTACACCGTTGCACGCGCCCGAGAACTGGACTGGATGGCATTGTCAGCACCGGTGCAGGACGAGTTGCTCCCAACCCTGCGCGGCAAATCTATCGAACACCCGTGGGGCAAACACTGGGTCTTGGGCGCCACCGGGATCGATGACGCCGAACAACCCGGGTTTGAAGTGCATGCGCGGGCGCAGTTAGATCGCGGCATCGTGGAATACGCAGACCTCTTTGGCACATCCGGCAACACCAGTCTGGCCTTTGACTTACTCGCCGGCCCGGCCTTTGACGCGCTCAACATCGCGCATCCCCAAGCACGGGCAACGTGGTTCGCGCTGCTCAACCGGGGCTATCGCATTGCGGGCACCGCATTTTCGACCGACGGGCACTTTCGCACGTACACTCAAGTGCTCGGCAACCTGACCCCGAGCAAACTGACGGATGCCATCGCCAAAGGTCAAAACGCGATCACCAACGGGCCTTTGGTCTCGTTCTCTGTTTTTGCAGCCGGCCCAGGCGACCAATTGCCCGCGGGCCGCAACAGACGGGCGACGATCCGCGCATGGTCCGCCGCAGACGCCGCCGCGTACTTGACGCGCGTCGAACTCATCCGCAATGCAAAGGTGGTCCAGCATTGGGATTTGGCAGACCACCCCCGGCAGATCCGCATCTCGACCACCCTCGAGGACTCAGTCGATAGCTGGTATCTCGCCCGTTGCTATGGCACAGACACGTCGCGCGTGGCACTGACCAATCCGATCTTCTTTGAAACCGAAAACTTTGCGCCTCCCCAACCGGTTCAAGCCATCATACGCGGCACATTGACCGATAGCTCTTCCGTATCCCGTGCTGTCGTCCAGGTGCTCGACCCCATTGGACGCACGATCTTCGAGACCGAGACGCGCGACAATACATTTCAAATCTGGGCACCCGCGACGAGCCGGATTCGCGTACAAGCCGAGGGGTACGAACCTGCATCCCAACGCATTTTCGACCATCCGGACATTCAACGCATCATCCGCGAACCCATCGCCCTCCCCGACCTCACGGCCTTGGACAAACTGACCGAGCAGTTGCAAAACCTCGACATGATCTTCGCGCTCAAACGCAAACAAAGCGAGAAGCAACCCAATGAGAAAGGTGAGAGGGAAGAGGTGAGAGGGAAGAGGTGAGAGGGTAAATTAGAGAGAGCTCATGCCCAATTTTTTTCGACAAAACAAGGCCGAATTTCGCCGCGCAGTTGTGCTGGGCTTAGATGGCATGCCATACAGCTTGTTGCAACGGTTGATCGCCGACGGGGTGATGCCCAATTTTCAGGGGTTGATCGCACAGGGGGCGTTGATGTCTATGACCTCGGTCGTGCCGACGGTATCGTCAACGGCATGGGCGTCCATCGCGACTGGGTGCAACCCCGGCAAACACGGGATTTTTGGGTTTATCGACCGCGTGCCACAAACGCACGAGATGTTTATCCCGTCTTCGAGAACGCTGAAAGCCGAGACCTGGGTCGATCTCTTCAGCGGCATGGGACGGCGGGTTTTTTCAATGGGCGTGCCGACCACGTTTCCGCCGCGCCCGGTCAATGGCATTCTGATTTCTGGCTTTTTGGCACCGGCGTTGAATGGCGCGACTTATCCGGCGTCGGTCGCTTCGGAACTGGCGTCTATGGGGTATTTGATCGATATCGACGCATGGCAAGCGCGGGAGAACCGCGAGAAATTTCTCGACGAGATTTTTTACGCGCTCGACCGACGCGCAGAGGCGATGTTCCGATATTACGCCCGCGAAGCCTGGGATTTGTTCATCGCGCATTTTATGGATACGGACCGCTTGCACCACTTTCTCTGGGGCGATGTCGAGCGCGGGGATGAGCAATCCACCGCTTGGTTCAAGCGGTTTTACGCGCGGGTGGATGAAATCATCGGGGAATTGCATGCCCGGATGTACGGGGATACGCTGTTGATGATTCTGTCGGATCACGGATTTTGCACCTTGCAGCGCGAAGTGCATTTGAATGCGTGGTTACAGCAGGCCGGGATGTTGTCCTACGCAGTGCCCGATCCCGAGCAGTTGCGACATTTATCGCCGCAAACCCGGTGTTATTCCCTGCTGCCCGGGCGGTTCTACGTGAACGCGAGGGGCAGAGAGCGCGAGGGTTGTGTGTCGATGGGGGCGGAATACGAGCAGGTGAGGCGAGATGTGACAGCCGGGTTGATGGCGATACGCGATCCCGATACCGGCGAGCGCGTCATTGACCGCGTGCTGATGCGCGAGGAGGCTTTTTGGGGAGATGATCTCGATGCGGCGCCAGATTTTATCGCAGTGCCCGCGCCGGGATACGACTTGAAGGGCGGTTTTGACAAGCGCGTTTTGCTCGAACCCAGTCCGGTGAATGGCACGCATGCATTTGACGATGCGCTGTGGTTTGTCAACGCGCCCGGTTTGGGGTGCGAAGATGCAACTGTGATGGATGTTTTGCCGACGATGATGAATCTGTTGGGACTGACCTGTGCCGATGGGGTGGACGGTCGAATTTTATGAGGACTTGTGTGAAACGCTTTGTTTTTATGTGCGCGGTTGTTTTGGTTTGGGCAACCATACGCGCAGACGACCGACGCGCACTCGACACGAGCGAGGAAGGCATGGAGGCGATTTCAAACGCCCTGGGGGTTACGTGCCAATACTGCCATCCGTCTGAGACCGAGGACGGCGAGCGCGATTACAAAGCCCCCTCGCCACGCAAAGAAACCGCGCATGATATGAATCGCCACTTTGTCAATGGATTGGTGACGACAGCGGGGCAAGCCATCGATTGTGCCTTTTGTCACAAGGGCACAGCGCGCTTTGTGGTGCGCGATACCAGCGCGGCCAAGCCCTCGCGGTTGGCGGGGATGTCGCGCGGTGAAATTGTGGCGCTGATGAAAGCCATGCAGACCGCACTGGGGGTCAAGGCGTGCGACTACTGCCATGTGCGAAGGCGCGATGGTCGCCTCGATCCGGTCGCGCCCACGCCCAACAAGGTTGCCGCGCGCATGATGATGGAGCAGTTCACGGATCGCTTGCTGGATATCCAAACGGGCAAACCCGCAACCTGCCAAACCTGCCACGGGGGCAAGGCGCGGTTTTTGGAGAGACGGAAAAAAAATAAACGCGGATGAACTGTGCGTGCCCGTGCGTGTCCTGCCCAACCCCCTTCGGTGAGACGTAAGACGGGAGAGGTGAGGCAACCCCGCCACCGCCCCAAGTAGTCAGTAGTCAGTTGTCAGTTGTCAGTCCACCCAAGCCCATCCGCCCCAAGTGCTCACCCAACCCGACCACCGCGCAGTTCGCAGTTCGTTGCCTCATCTTGTCTTCATCAACCGTAGGGACAGGCACGGGGCCTGTCCGCGCATGCAATCCCCAAATGCTATCAACCAGTGCTCTCCTTGACATTTCGCAGTCATTCAGAGAAGCCATTGCAACCATGCCATCGCAAAAGCCCATCAGCTCAAGCCATCACGCACAGCGCGCAAGGCCATCTCGCAACCAACCTCCATGTTGCAACCCACTTTGCAGGCTGACGCATATTGTGCTGTTACAAAAGCGCTTTGCGCTGTGCAAGCCTCTCGGCGTTTGAGAGCGGCATTTTTTGCTTACTTTTTTTTGCTGTTGAAAAAAAGTAAGTCGCCGAAGGCATCAAAGGCAACCAACGAGGCTGTAGGACCAAACGCATTAAATGATCAAGCAACACATTTGCCAATCTGTGCGTAACGTCAAAAAAAATAAAATGTCAACACAACCTAGTCCACCCAAGTCCATCCGCGTTCATCTATGGTCATCCCGGTTTGCACCTGTCGGGACCTGCCCGTGGTTGTTTTTTCCATGCAAGCGATAGAGACCGATGCCGCAGGCGAGTGCGCCGAGGCAAAACAAGACTGAGATGCCAAAGGGCCAGGCAATGCCCCGGTCGATGAGTTTGCCGCCGCCCAAGCTGCCGGACAGCATGCCCATACTCCAAGCCAAGTGAGCCGCGCCAACGACGCGGCCTTTTTCGTTTTCGCGTGCGATGAGTTGGATGAGGCCCGGCATCGTGGTCGAAAGCGACCAAGCCGAGGCGGTTGCGAGGATGCCAAAGACGTAAATGCCCGCGAGGCGATGGGCGGTCAGGGCGAGGCCGAGCGCGCTGATGGCGACGAGGGACGCGGAAACGAGGATGGGACGCCAGCGGCCCATGCGGTCGCAAAGTCGTCCGGTGAGCACTTGAAAACACGCGGCAATGGTCAGGCTGATCGCGGTGTAATCCGTGGCGGCTTTGCTCGTGCCCGTGATGCGGAAGATGAGCAGGGGCAAGAGCAGGGTGACGGCCCCCCAATAACTGGTCGGCAAGTAGCGAATGCCCAACAAGAGGCACAGGTCGAGCCGGCGAAACAGGTGCATCAGCGCGGACAAGTCGTGCCTGCGGTCAACCGATTGCGGCGAGGGAATCACAGGGAGGATCACCATGCTCATCAGGACGAGGCCCACGCCTGCGAGCGCGACTAAAAGGCCGAGGGATTGGAACCCAAACGCGTCGGCGATGGGGCCAGAGAGCAAGTTGCCCGAAGCAGAGCCGAGGGTATTGCCTAAAAAATACCCGGCCGATGCCATGCCGATCACAGAAGCAGGCGCCGCGCTGATCAAATAGCTTTGCCCCCCCGCGCTGTTGAAGCCAAACGAAATGCCAATGCCCGTACACAGCGCCATCAACAGGAGGGGATCGCCGCTGAAGAAGATCGCCCCGGCGAGCACGGGCCCCAAAGTGCCGAGCACATACACGGGTTTGACGCCCCAAACGTCGGACAGGCGCCCCGCAGGCACGGCAAAGACACCGCCCAAAATGAGAAAGGCCGCACGCAATCCCGCAGAAAAGAAGGGCGTGCCGCGCAAATCCGCTTCCACGTAGATGGGCAACAGGGTGCTGACCGGGGCAGCGACAAAGCTGCTGAAAAAGGAGACGATGAGCAGGGCGATGAACCGGCGGTTGAGAAGCTCAGAGATCATAGCATCGAATCGAAGCGCGGAGTGATTTCGGGGGATAGGGCGGGGACTGACCACTGACAATGCGAATTAAGAGTAGAAAGCGAGTAGGAAGCAAGCCGCGACCAATCGCCCAAAGACCTGGACGAGCCATCCATTCCTCCGGCTCCTCTCCGCAACGAGAGAGGTTCTTCCCGCTTCCTCGTAGGACCTATCCCCCCGGCCCCCTTTCCTACAAGGAAAGGGGGAGCGCATGGCTTTTTGAAGGTTTGTATCCCTAGCTGTTCTGATGGCTTTGAGCAAATAGATCACGCCCTGGAAACCCAAACTCCTCGCACAACCTCTCGCCATTCCCCCCTTCCTCACAGGCACAGGCGTAGCCTACAACGAAGCGAAGCGAGTAACGGGGGCCAGGGGGGGTAGGTCCCAATAATTTGTGTCCCATCAGCTATCGGCGTTTCGCTTTGGTTTGCTGACCGCTGACCGCTCCACCTGAGTCGCGCCTGTTTCCGTGGTGATGAAGCAAAGCACTTGGTCGGGATCCGCGCAGTTGAGAATGATGGGCGAGTGCGTGGTTGCCAAAATTTGGGCGGTTGGCACGGTGCAGAGTGCGTTGAAGACCGGTTCGATAGCGGCGGCGTGAAGGCCGTTTTCGAGTTCTTCGATGAGGCATGTTCCAGCGTAATCCGGCGCATGGGCGAGCAGGGTCAGGGCGAGCAGATGCAGGGTGCCGTCTGACAACATCCACGACGGGGTTTCGAGGTCGTTGTGGTGGTTGACCACGAGATAGGCGTGCTGGTCTTCGGGACGCACAACCGCGTGAACAGCCGATAGGCCCGGCAAAACCGCGTGCAAGCACGCAAGCCACGCCGCATGCCTGTGCGGCGCGTTTTTCTCTATCGCCGCGACGACCCATGGCAGGTTGCCGGCGTCGGGCAACAGGTCGAGCGGTTGCCCCGGCGGGCAGGGCTGTCTGAGTTGGTCGCTGTTGAAGGTCAGGGTGCGAATGCGGTTTGAGAGGGTGTGTTTGAGCCAAGTGGCGATGGGGAAACGCGCTTCGTCTTCGGGCAGGTTGCCGAGTGCGGAACGCCGCACGCCGAGTTTGAAGGTGGGATCCCATCCCGCACCGGATTCATCGTAAAACTTGTCGTTGCCCCCCGGCACTTTGTTGACGATGGTTTTGATGCCGCGCAACCGGCGCGTGGCCAGGGTTTGCGGCGTGGGATCATCCACTGGAAAGAGCGATTCTTGGATGGCGCGGGCGTCCCGCTGGATGTCCGTGAGCAAGAGCACGCGCTCAGAGAGAATGCCGATGGCCTCGGTTTCTTCGATGGTGCCGATGGCGAGTTCGTAGCGACAGCGCGAGAAGTCCCGGTCCGAAAAGAGATTGGATTCGCGTTCGGGCACGGGCAATTCAACCGCGATTTCAAATCGGTCCGCAAGCCCGTGCCAAGTGAGGTCGCGCAAGTCGCTAGCCCGACTGTAAATGGCCGCGTCAAGGCCATCGCGCACGAAATCCCCGAGAAATGCCAGCGCGTCGAGAAAGGCGGTTTTCCCACTGCCATTCGCGCCCGCCAAGAGGTGGAAGCGCGCGAGGTCCTGTTCAACATGGCGCAAGCACCGATAATAAAGGGTTTCAAGCCGCTGGATCATGGACAACTCCGATTTCCATTTACGCTGACATAGATTCTTGGAAAAACCCAGCGGCAACGGCTACATCCCGAGTCATTGCGTGAGAGCGCGTGATTCTCGGCCCCAAGCCTTCATGTAGCGCGTTAACCACAGCGAGTATGGTTGCTGCGATACCAAAAATCAGCGACAAGCCCAGCCCTCCGATACAGAGAAATCCCAATGCTACCCAAAAAAAATAAGATGGCAGAGGTGTGAGTCCAACCAGACCAGCGGCGGGTATGCCAACGCTCAATGAAAGGCCAATGATCGTGGAGAACAATATCAGAAATACGGCGATAGGGCATCGCTTGTTGGAAAGGCCATGAGGCCGACTCTCGGGAAATTCTATCCCGGCCCTCTGTGCGGCGCGGCTCACGTAATTGGACAGACGCCTTGCCGTAAAGGATACCACCCTGAGAACGATCTCTATTGACAACCACAGCGGGATGTACAAGACAACCGCAGTCACAGCCCATTCATCTATGGGATATCCTGAAATCCAAAACAAAAGTATCCACACGGTGGCGTGTATTATCGCCAACTTGAAGTCTCTCATGAGAAGGAGCTTAATATTTGGCATCACCATCGCCTCCATTTTTATCGCTCGGCACTTGGGTCGGAAAATTACGCAGGTCGGCGATTGTCAAATAAACCACGACCATAGTGCTAGTTAACGTAGCCGCGCCCCCTACGACCAAGATATACACAAGCGCGATCTGCGACAATATCTTCTTGCCAATTTCAGGAGCTTCCAATACCTCTAATCCGAAGTTTATCAGCCAATTGAAGCTCAGGCCAATGAGCAGGAAACAACTCAACACGAGTGTGAGAATAGCTGTGCGAACAATGAGATTGACGCCCAGTTGTATGATGTCGAGCGTGGATGGGTAGAGTTTGATGAAGGGACGCCAACTCATGCACTTATGACTCCTTTGCCTCGTTCGGACACGCGACTTTTCACACTTTTTTTCCGACAAAAAACGGCCCCAGCGATTCCATGTAGAGCGCGGTTTGTTGGGTTTTTCGCATGTCTTGCACAACGCGAGAGAGGGGATGGAGTTCGGCTCCGATTAAGCCGATGACAAAATCATTGTCGTTGGGATCGAGGCCATAGCAGGCCAAGCGAATGTCGTGCGCGTGATTCTCGCGGCCATAAGCGCGCCCAATCGCGGCGTGTTCCATGAGAATTGCGCGTTGTTCTTTGTGGTTGAGGCGGGCGAAATCCCCGTTGCGGCGCAAGGGATACCATATCGCCCAGGGCCATTCGGGGTTGAGCACATTGTTGCGCGGCCGGGTGATGAGCGCGTACTCGAGGTCCGGTTCGTAGCCCGTGGCGTACGTGCGCCCGAGCATGGCGAGTTCGGGCCGGCGCGTGTAGGAACAGAAGGGCTCGCGGGTGAGCGCGGCGCGGATGTCGGTCACAAACAGATCGGGCGATTTCGCGAGAAAGACGACGCCAATACCACAAGGGTCGTGCGCGTCCAAATAGAGCGCGTACTCGAGGCCGCTTTGGTCGAGTGCGCGAACCACAGCGGCCACATCCCGAACCCCCGTGAAGACCTGCAACTGCATGTAGAGCCGCCGATCACTCACCTGCGACTCACCATCGACAGGCGCGCCGCGCTCGAGGAGATCGGGTTTTTCTTTTTTCGGATGATGCACGTCAAAACTCCCGGTTCAAAATTGTGCAACGAGTCGCGCCCAAGCGCAACCTTACGACCTGACAGTACGCAACCATGCCCCATTTCGCCGGCCTTCCTCACATCCCCCATACCTCGATCTCAACGCCACTGTCAGACGCTCGGCGATCCCGAAATATCTTGTCCGGCCAACGCCGATCCTCGCGGCGGTCAAAGATCACCAGATGCCCCGCCTCTGCATCGCAGCGATCCATGTAGTCTGCGGTCTGTTCCAAACCCTCGGCGATAGTCCGTTCCAAGGTCTTGCGGAGCACTTTGCACTCGATCACGAATTTGCGCTCGCCCTGCGGCCAGATGATGAGCAGATCGGTACGCATGCGGCCCAAGCCATACTCGCGTTCGATACGCCCACCGCTATTCATGATCCTTTGCAAAAACGCCTGTAACAGCAACTGGGGGCCGGCCTCTTGATACGCGAATCGCTTGACCCAATGCTCGGAATGTTCGCGGAAAAAGGTCTGGAACTCGGCCAGCAATTTGACCACATCCAAACTGCCATCGGCCTGGATGTACCAGACCGTTTCCTGCTCAAATTCCCCTTGGACCACCCATGTCAATTCGCGGGGCACGACTTCGGCGTAGATCGGATTGGCGATGCGATACGGTTGATCTTGACCCACGAGCCCGAGATCCTGTACATACCCCAAATCGCGATCCGTGAAGTGGCGTTCCTCATCGCCGCCGCTCAAGATCGGTTCGACAATGCGCCGCACGCGCTCTTCTTGGAGTTTGTCGGTCAACTGATCGAGGTGCGTTTCGCGGCGCAGGATGAGTTGCTCTTTCGCCTCGACGACAGCGGTAGCAGTGACGGGATCGCTTCGATCCTCGGCACCATCTCGGAAGCAGGTTTGATCTGCCAAGGCGTTGACCAGCCACGGTTGCCCCTGCGTCTGATGCCAGATCGCGTCCAGTGCGTCGGGGGTGAACGCCTGCCCCGTCTCCTTTGTATGCTGTGCGAGCAAGGCGCGCACCTCGTCCTGCGAGAAGTCGCCCAATCGCAACGAGCGCGATTTAATATTAAACGCGCTGCCCCCTGCAATGACGGCATTTGCAGAACCGGAATGGATGCGGTAATCGCGCACATCGCGTATTCCGCACAGCACTATGCTTTGCGGAAAATACTTTGGACGCTGGTCGTAGCCAGCGCGCAACTGCCGCAACACAGATAGGAGCGAGTCGCCGATCAGCGCGTCTATCTCGTCGATGAGCAACACCAGCGGTTTCGGATCCGCATTGGCCCAGCGCGTCAAGGCCACGCGCAACGCAGCACCCGGCCCGCTCTTGGTCAAGATGTCGGGCCAAATCTCGTCCAGAAACTCATCGCCCAGCAAACTCGCCCGGAGTGCCAACTCGCCCAGAATGACGCGCATGACCTGTTCCACATCTTCGCGCATGGCCTGCCCGCCTTCGATATTGGCGTACACGCAACGGTACGCGCCTTCGGCGTTGAGCAGGTCGCGCAAGGCCAGCAGAGCCGAGGTCTTGCCCGTCTGCCGAGGCGCGTGCAGGACGAAGTAGCGTTTGTCCCGGATGAGTCGACGCACCTCGACGAGATTTAGCCGTTCTAAGGGCGGGATACAGTAATGGTCTTCAGCCACTACAGGCCCGGCGGTATTAAAAAAGCGCATGGGGAAAGTTTCCTTTTCTATCGCCAGCAATCAGCCCACCCAACCCCATTCGATCTGTAGCCACAACGCGCCCAAGCGCAACCTTACGACGCGTGCATTTCCGAGATGAGTGATCGGGTATCTTCCAACAGGCCCGTGAGTTCTTGGAAGAGCTCGCTACGCGATTGCTGCATATCTCTAAGTTCCTCGAGTTGCTCATCCACCTCTGCAATGCGCTTGCCGATGGTTTCGTCGACATAGGTGTTGGTCTCTTCATCGAAATGGAGTTCAACCGCATGGGCGGCTTCGTCAAATCCTGCCCGCACCGCCGCCCGGCCTTCGCGCAATTCCTGTTCCAGCTTGGCAGCCCTGGCGTCTTCTATGATCTGAGTCAAAATGGTCAAAAGCATCCCTAATACAGCCAAAACCCGACTAGCATTTGCGATCCTACGGGTCCACTTTACCGCCTCCCACGACTTAAAGGATTTCCCAAAAAAATGACCAGTGGTTTTAACCATACCGTGAGTTGCTGTACCCGAATACTGGTTGAGTTTGAACAGACCGGAGAAGGTCGAGGTTGTGGGAGTAAAAGACTTACTTACTAGAAACGATCCAAGTCGGTAGGTTACATCTCCACCTTGTTTCATCTTAGACAACGTCTCAGGATCCATGTCGAGATCTTGGACTCTTTTTCTTAGCCTCGATAGCAACTCTTTAGCTAATTCGCTCTCCGCAATTTGCGTCACCCTCCCCGCGAGATTGCTGATACCCTCTTCCATCGTTTTTTGAATGAGTCCCGACAACTCATCCGCCTGCTTTTCAACGCGCCCTTGGGCAACCGTTAATTTCCGATTGACAGCCTCGGAGTTCGCGCCTCCACGAATTAGGTCCGCCGCCTTGCGTCCTTCCTCCCTAATCTCATTTACAGTCTGTTGGACCTTACTTTCCACGGACTGAGAAACCTGTGCCTTACCATTCACTAATGCACGTCGTTGCTGAGTAAGCAATTCTTGCAAAGCATCTACATCGATATCATCGCTCGCCTCGGCGGCAAGGGCCTCTTGGAGCACCTGTTCGAGCGTGTAGAGCGATGTCGTATAACGCGCAGCCAACCCCTTTTCCTCCACAAACGCATCGAGATTATCAATAAAGCCATCAAAGCCACTTCTTCGCCGGAAAATTCTGCGAAGCTCCTCATCCCGGTCTGCGCGGGCCTCAAGTTCGGATTCGGCGTCCACAAAAGAGATGCGAAGTTGTTCCGGGGTGAACGGTGCGAGGACTTTTCGGAGGTCTTCCTGAATTGTGTTCTGAACTTCTGGTGTATTCCCCTCGGCACATCGTTGCATCTTGTTCACAACCAACAGCATTTCGTGGGCTTTTTCCCGATCAATGGCGAGTTTCCTAAAATGCTCCGCGATATGGGAGTCAAACAATTCGTTGGTAATGACAAAGACCAAGAGATCGGCTTTGCTGATCGCCTCGTACGTTATTGCGTCTTGATCGGGCCGCAACTCCGTGTGGACGCCAGGTGTATCGGTCACTTTGATTCCTTTCCAGTCGAGTTGTTGCACTTTTTGAGTCGTGATGGCGGCCCCAATCTCGATGTCTTCTCCGGTCAGTGCCTTGAGAATCGAAGACTTGCCGGCACTGTATTGACCAGCAAAGACCACTTGCACGGATTCGTCAGGAGGTGCCACTTCTCCCGGAACTCGCTGTGCAAAGTCCCGCACTTTGTCAAGAGGCGCGTCTTTGAGGACGCTTTTTGCCCTATTGAGCAGGGCCTGCCCCTTTTCGGCCCATTGCCGAAGTTTTAAGGTTTTCATGGGTTATACCCTCCCTTTTGATTTCATCACATGCAGTTCGGTCAACTGCTGTGCGAGCCGGATACGAGAGATGCCAACCTTATCGAGATCATCTACCGGAATGTGTGCCACTTGAATGTCTGATTCGATACTGACTTTACTCCGGTCGCAGTCGAGCCCAATGGCTTGGGCTAAAATTGAGACTTTGTTGCGGGTGTTGACTACGAATACCTTTTCCCCAAGCAGTTTCTCTAAATCCCTACGCACTTCTCCGGGGAATGTCGTGTTAGGCTCAATCAGCAGCATAATTGCCAGTCCAGACACTCGGGCTATATCCGAAATGAGGTTCCCACAGTCTTTATGTCCAAGTTGCCCAAGTGCTTTGTCGATCAGGATGCGGTGCAGACGTTTCTGATGCTTGTTGAGTTCCCACGCCAGATTTCTTTGTGAATCCGCCAATTTGAAGAGATTCGATGTGATAGCCGAGAATTCGTCGAGACAGACAGAGACTTGCTTTTTGAGCAGGTCTTGGTGGAACCAATCACCAAGTTGCTTTTGGAGGTTACGTTCTATCTTTTTAATATCTCGTTTGAGCCTGCTTTCGAGTTGTGCGCGTTGCTTTCGCACCTTCGCCTCTCTGTCCTTAAAGAGTCCCGAGAAGAGCCGCCCGATTACTCCAACTACTGCCGCAGTAGCCCCAGCAACCCAGCCGAGGGGACCGTTGACAAAAAGAGCGGCGGCAAGACTAAGCGCAAAAAGAAGTTTGGTCCCCCAGTTCCAAACGCGTTTTGAGTCAAATATAGAATCCATACTAATCCTGCGGTCGCCAGAAAACCGACCGACGAAATTTAGTTCGGATTTAAGTTGCGGTGCTATTTCTGACAGTTCGTCTTTACATTCATTCACGATTTGCTCGACAAGTTTCTCTGCCTTTCGATCTATGCCTTGATTCTCGACTAAGCGGTTCCAGCACTCGCCAGCATCGCGCGCCTCGTAGTTGTCTTCCACGAATCCCGAAATTTTAGCGCGTAGCGAGCCCACTTCTTTCTCGATGAACATATCAATACGTTCTTTCCCACTTTTGCGAAATCGATCAGACCACGACTCGACTTGTCGCCTCTTGTCAGCGCGATCACTGGACGAGTTTTGGGCACTAAAATCCAAAAGTGTGTCGCTAAACTTGAGCATTGGAACGACAGTGCCATCAATGAAGCTCTTCCATCGCAAGAATGTTCCACGGCTGATCACCTCCAAAATGATTTGTTCTTCAACGCGGTTGAAGCGACTCGCAGATTCCAAATCTTCCTTCTGCGGCTCGTACCCAGGTTGTTGAGACAGGAACTTTAACTGCAAATGGGTATATGCGAAGGAAATTCGGCTACCCGGACTGTCTCTTTCCGCAAACTCGTGGAATTGTCGGACGATAGCATCGAGATCCTTTCGTTTGCGCTTGAACCAATTCCTTCGAAAAAAAAGGCTTACATCATCTGCATTGTTGAGAGCGGCTTTAACGTTACAGATACCCAGAATCGGCTTGCCAAGTGCCCGAACGCGGGCGAGACACTTGGCTTCTTCGTTTTGTGGTGCGTCGTCTGTGATGAGAAAGAGCACCAAGTCCGATAGCACAGCGGCCTCAAATGCCTTTTCTTCGTCCTCTCTGCCTTCAAACGCGGCTATACCAGGCACATCGGTAACTTCAAGCCCTTTCCAGTCATAGCTACGCACGTCCCGGGTCGTGCGTTGGGATCCCTTACCGATAGATGAACCGTCGCCGTTGGTCAAAATTTCCATCAATGTTGACTTGCCAGTCATCGTGCGACCAAAGAGGGCAATGGAAAATTTGTCCAACTGCGCACGTTTCTCTTCCAATGAGGCACGCGATTTTTTGTACAACTGATAGAGTTCTGAGACCGCTTGTTGGCGTTGTTTTTGAAGCTGAACGTCGACGTCGTTCGTATTGACTTGTCTATGATTCAGGCTTGACAAGTTTTGTTTCAAATCAGCCGAAACCCCATCTATGGCGATCTTGATTCCGTCAAGGTTCTTACTCGCGATCTCGTATCCTTCCTGAGCTGCACGGCGGCATTTGGCAAGAGCCTTTTGCAACGTGCGCTCTTCTCGCCATTTTCTATCTCTTGAGATTATATCCATGCTACCATCCTTTGGGTTCAAGTTGTGAACACCGCTTTGTCCTGCTTCAGCCGCGCCCAATATAAACGCCCCAAGTGAGATGGGCAACCAAATAGCGGTCAGCGTTTCGCCATTCGCGATTTTCGATCCCTGCCATCCACCGCTATATGCACGGACAGGCACGGGGGCCTATCCCTACGGGGCTAGAGGGTAGGTTGAATTTGCGAATGAATTTGAGCAGTGGTTTGGCCCGTCTCTACGGGTGATGGAGGGTAGGTGGAACTGATGCTACTGGCGCGCAAAGCCGGGGTCACGCACACGGAGAGGTGGGCAGGGAACGCACGGGTGGAGAGCCGTTGGCCCGCGCTTGTGTGGCAAGCGCGGGCCTCGGGAGTGGATGGGCACACACGACCTAAAAATACACCTTGTAATTCAACCGCACGTTGCGCCCCGGTTCTGGCATGACGGAGCGAATGCGCGAGAGGTGGTTGCGGTATTCTCGGTTGAAAAGGTTGTGGACCGAGAGCATCACCGTGTGCCGGGTGTGGGCGGTTTGGAAGTGGCGTTGTAAGAACGCGCCCGTGACGATGTAGCGATCCGTTGGGGTCTCGTGCGTGTCCACGCGGTTTTGAGCCGCGGCGAACTCGGCGGTCAAGCCCAGGGCGAAAAGGGGAAAGCGATAAGTCGCTTCGGCATTGAGTTTGAGCGGGGGCATTTCCGGCAGGGGCAGGTGATCGGTCCGGTTTTGACCGCGCACGTAGCTGCTGTTCAATTCCAAATTGAGCCGGGCATCGGGCCGCCAGCCCATGTGCATTTCCGCGCCCAAAAACCGCGCGGCGATGCCATCGGCGGCGTAGATCGGCAAGAGTTGGGTAAAATTGATCGCCCCGGTATTGCGCGGGGCGATATAGGTGTCGAACTCGTTCCAATAGCCGCTGAGGACAAAATCAAAGCCCGGGCGCAAGTAGTGAAAAAACACCTCCACGCCGATGCTCGTTTCCGCGTGGAGATCGACATTGCCCACCTCGTACGTGTACGCGGCCAAGTGCGGGCCTTCGTTGTAGAGTTCTTCGATAGTGGGCACGCGCTGCGACCTGCTCAGGCCGAGGCCAGCACGCAATCCGTCGGACAGGGATACGAGCGGGCTGATGGCCGCGGACCAGGTGTGAAAGGTGCGATCCACATCCAGGCCCACGCGGGTTCGGGCATCGGGGCGCGGGTCAAATTGGGCGTAGGTGTAGCGAGCCGCGGCTTGAAGTTCGAGTTGGCGATGCGTCCATTCGCGGTACAGGCCCACAGTCGCGTTTTGTTCGCGCGTGGGCGGGGTAAAAGCATATCCCCCGAGTTTGAGATTGGTGTGGTCAAAGCCGAAGGCGATGCGGGACGGGCCGACGTGCAACTCGAGGTCCGCGTTGTACGTGTGAAACAGAAATTCCGAGCCGATGCTGCCGCTGGATTCGTATTCAAAATGGTGATAAAACGTTTTGGCAAAACTCGCTTCGACCCCATCGATCACCGCGTGGTCAAAGGTGTAGGCGGCCTTGCCATCAAAGACGCGGCGCGAAATGTCCAAATCCGCGCCATTGGGATGCGCGCCGATAAAGCCGCCGGGTACGCCGTATTCCGTGGTGAATTGGTCAAAGGACGCGCCGATGTACCCCCTGCGCGTGGGGTATGACAGGCCGAGGGTGTACGTGCGCGTGTCGATGGCCGTGTTGTCCAACTTGCCGATAGGCGTCTGCACATCCCGCGTATCGCGGTACGTGGTTTCCGCGTACAGGGCGAGCGGTCCCACAGGCGTTGTGATGGATGTTGCGGAGAGATACCCGCGATTGATCGTTTCCCCGTACGCGCCCGCGTTGCCAGAAACGCGATGCGGTTGGGTTTCGGGGATTTTGTATTTGACCGCATTGATCACCCCGCCAATGGCGGACGCGCTGTGGAGCAAGGTGCGCGGGCCGCGGATGATTTCGAGGCGTTGGATGCCGTAGGGTTCGAGCGCGACCGCGTGATCCGCTGAGGTGGCAGACAAGTCGCGCGTGCGAATCCCATCCAAGTTGATCTGCACGCGGTCCCCACTCAAGCCGCGAATGACCGGGCGCGCGGGCGCAGGCCCCATGCTGCGAATGGCAACGCCGATTTCATTTTTGATCGTTTCCGCGAGGGTGCGGCTGTATTTCCGTTCGAGTTCGTCTCCCGCGAGCGTGCCCGTGAGTTCGTGGAGGGCTTCAAAGCGGGTTTCAGCGGTTTTGGCGACCACGTCCAGGGTGTCCAATTCGATTTCCCGCGCGGTCATCGCGATGTACAAGATGGGCATTTTCCCGGCGAGAACCGCGACTTCCCTGCGCGCTGTGCGGTAGCCAATGCGCGAAAAGGAGAGGTGGTGCGCGCCCGGGGACAAGCGCAAGACGAATCGCCCGCGCGCATTGCTCGTGGCAACTCCTGCGCCCTCGTCCCAGCTAATGCCGACATTTTCAATCGCACGTTGGGTTGTGCGGTCAAAAATATAGCCTTCGAGCAACACTGCCCCCTCCGCCGCGCCGAGCGCGAGAATATAGACGAGGGGAAAGAGGATGGGCAATTTACAAAAAGGGCATTTTCCCGGCGAGAACCACGACTTTCCTGCGCGCTGTGCGGTAGCCAGTGCGCGAAAAGGAGAGGTGGTGCATGCCCGGGAACAAGTGCAAGACGAATCGCCCGCGCTCATTGCTCGTGGCGACCCCTGCGCCCCCGTCCCAGCTGATGCTGACATTTTCAATTTCATACTGGACTCCTGAGAAAATAAATGGACGGGATAGCAACTCCATCCCGTCCAAAGCTAGGGGACGCGCTTATTGCGCGACGACATGCACGGGAAGGGGCGTCGTGCGGAAGTCTGCGTGGCCTCCGTGGTTTACCAGCAGTCTGATGGTGGTTTCTCCTTCTTTGAGGCCGTGTAGGTGAAATTCAAATTTGCCCTCGTCACCCTCGTCTTGGACGACTTCGACGATGGTTTCATCGGCAATTTCCCAGCCCAAGGTGAATTCCGTATCATCCGGGGAGGCGAGGTCATCGCCATTTTCGTCCAAAAATTGGACGCGCCAGTGGGGGGTCTCATCGCCAAGTGGTACGTCGAGGTGATCGTCCCGACCACTACCGGCGTCGATCTCTCCCTGAAAGTAGCGAAAGAATCGCCTGCCGGATTCGATGAGGACCAAGCCCTCGGGTTCGAAATGTTCTTCCTGCGGGGACACGGGATCATCACTGCCACAGCCGACCACACACAGGGCCAGCACTGCCACGAGATATTTCAATCGAAAAAACATGGAAGTCTCCTGAAGTAAGATGAGCCACAAAAGGCACAAAAGGCACAAAAGGCACAAAAGGCACAAAAGGCGATAGCCACAAAAGGCGATAGCCACAAAAGGCACAAGCGAGGTACAACTGGCAACAGCCAGTTCAAAGGCACAAAAGTGGTACAACTGGCAACAGCCAGTTCAGAGGCGATGTAGGGGCGGTGCCCCTGTGATCGCCCAAAGAGGTACACCTGTACCCATCCTCAACGATGAGCGAAAGGGTCAGATGCAGAGGTTTGCGGAAAGGGAAACTGATTTTCAGGAGACTGCTGGAGGGGAACGGCCTTTCGGCGCGAGGAAAAACAGGTGGGGGAAAAATGTCGGATTCGACCAAAAGAGAAAACAATGCACGTACAAGGCACCGAGCGCGACTGCGGCACTGACGAGATAAGTGCCACCGTAAACCCAATGGCAAATCGCGCAATGGTCTTCGTGCATCCCGTGATCGAGCATGTGCCCAACCGCACAGGCAAACGCGCCAACGAGCAATACGGCGATCAGTGCTTTGACGAGCGGATGTTTGGTGTGAAAATTCATACTTGTAGAAAAGAGAGAACGGACCTCAAAAAGTCAATGGTTCGGCCTCATCAGCCCGAAGCCGTTCGCGTTGCCATTCCTCAGCGTTGAGATCAAAGAAAGCAATGCCCAGTTGGGATGCATGTTGGATAAACTCCCAGCGCGACAGGTTCAGTAATTGCGCCGCCTTGCCGCTGGATATGCTTCCTTGACGGTAGAGCTCCAGAATGATCATTTCGCGAGCCGTTTTCTGAATGGGCTGATCGCGTTTCTGCAACAAGGTAGCCAAATCGGTATCCAGTGTGACAGTGACGGGTGGCATGACAATTTCCAAGTTTTTGTTTTGGCTTCATGTGGATAACAAAATAGAGCACTGACCGCAAAAAGTCAATGGATATTCGCTTGGATCAGGTTTTTGCGGTGGAGGATGAAGCCGATTACGATGGGCGCGCCGATGAGGGATGTCACCGCATTGAGGGGCAAGGCGTATTGGCTGCCCGGCAAGTGGGCGATCAGATCGGCCAACAGGGCCAGTGTCGCGCCCAAACAGGTGACAGCGGGCATCAGCACGCGATGGTCGGATGTGTGCAACGAGCTGCGGCAGAGATGGGGCACGGCCAGGCCCAAAAACGCGATGGGGCCGCAAAACGCCGTGGTCGCGCCTGATAGGATGGATGCGTTGACCAAAATCCACACGCGGGCGCGTTTGACATTCAAGCCCATGCTGCGGGCGTAATTTTCCCCGAGCAACAGCGCGTTGAGCGGCTTGACGCACGAAAACGCCAGCGCGAGACCGAGGAAAATCGCAGCCGAGAACACGGGCATTTGCCGCCACGTCACACTGCCAAAGCTCCCAAACGTCCACAAAATGTAGGATTGGATTTGTTCGGGAACGCCAAAATAAATCAAAATGCTGACAAAGGCCCCGGTCGCGTACCCGAACATCAGGCCGAGAATGAGCAGGGTCATCGCGCTTTGCACTCGGGCGGAAATGAGCAACACGCAGCCGAGCACGGCCCCTGCGCCCAAACTGGCCGCGACGACCAAACTCAAATCGCCCAAAAGGCCCAAGCCAGCGATGAGCACGCCGCCGATTGATCCCACACTCAGCACCACGATAGCAACGCCCAAACTGGCACCCGCATTGATGCCGAGCACAAAGGGATCGGCCAATGGATTGCGAAAAAGCGTTTGCATTTGCAACCCACTCGCGGAAAGCGCGGCGCCCGCCAACACAGCGGTCAGGGCTTTGGGCAAGCGGATGGTGTGAACGATGACCACCCATGCGGGAACAGACGCGTCGCGGCCCACGAGAATGCCCAACAGATCTGTCAGGGGAATGCGAACCGACCCGAGGGACAAACTCAAACCAAACGCGATCAAGAGCAATGGGAACAACCCCAACGCGACAACGCGCCGAGACCCTCTCTGCGTTTTATGTTCTATGGGTAGAGACATGGCGATGTATGGTTTAGAATCAGTAGTCAGTGGTCAGTAGTCAGTAGTCAGTCCACCTCTCCCCCCAGCCACCCGTGCGTGCCCGTCCGCTCTCTTTCGCGGCTTTCGCAATCGCTTTATGCCTTATTGGGACCTACCCCCCTAACCCCCCTTCCTGTGAGGAAGGGGGGAACAGTGAGCGGTTTTGCGAGGGGATGGGGTGAGGGATTTTAATCGCTTTATGCCCTCGGTCAACGCCATCAGAGCAACCATAGCGAGAAGCCATCAAAGGCACTTTACTCCCCTTTCCTCGTAGGAAAGGGGCCGGGGGATAGGTCCCCTCACAAAAGAAGCCATCAAAGGAGCTTTACTCCCCTTTCCTCGTAGGCACAGGCGTAGCCTACAATGAGCGAAGCGAATAACGGGGCCGGGGGATAGGTACTCTCGCACAACGCTATCAGAGTAGCCATTGATATAAGCCATCAAAGAAACTTTACTCCCCTTTCCTTGCAGGAAAGGGGCCGGGGGATAGGTCCCAAAGCCATCAAAACAGCCTTGGATGCAACCCTTCAAGAAAGCCATGCGCTCCCCCTTTCCTCGTAGGCACAGGCGTAGCCTACAATGAGCAAAGCGAATAACGGGGCCGGGGGATAGGTCCCTCTTTCTCGTCTTTCGCAGGTGTCAATCCCGATTCAGACACCCGAGCGACGCGATCAATTCGCAAATCGAGGCGTGTTCCCGAACCGCGCCATCGCGTTCTACGCGCCAAGAAGGGGGATCGCCTTCCCGAATGCTGATGTGGCAAGCCGATAGTGCATCTGTCACGCGGAACCCGGCGCGGTTGAGTGCGTGCTTTGTCCAATGGGCGACTCGCCCTTGTCCCGAAACCGAAACAGCGGAATGCCCGCGTTGTGCGGCGAGCACAAAGGCCCCGGTGTCCGCGTCAAAGCGGATGCCCTCGCTTTGGAATGCGCGTTCATAAGCCCCGTTGAGGATCAGATCCTCGGGCGCGCCGGTTTGCATCGCGCCATCGATGGGCAATAGGCAGATTCGATCCGCACAGCGCAGGGCCAAGTCCAAGTCGTGCGTGGAAAGCAAGATCGCTTTGCCGGTGGCGTGTGCGAGGTTTCGCAACAAGGCCATGATTTCCACGCGGCGGGGCAGATCGAGAAAAGCCGTGGGTTCGTCCAAAATCAAAAGATCGGGCTGTTGTGCCAGGGCGCGGGCGATCATCACTTTTTGACGCTCCCCATCGCTGAGTTCGGCCACATTGCGATGCGCGAGGTGCGATGCGCCCGCGGCTTGAAGTGCCCATGAAACGGCCCGTTCATCTTCATCCGTGAGGCGACCGATCCAGTTGGTGTGCGGGTATCGCCCCAAGGCGACCAAATCGCGGGCCACTGCGATGCCGACGCCGATGCGATCTGTGAGCACCACGCTAAGGGTGCGCGCTCTGTCGGTTGCAGATAGCGCCGCGAGGGCTTTGCCCATGAGATAGATGCGCCCAGCGAGCGGCGGTTGCATGCCCGCGAGTGTGCGTATAAGCGTGGATTTGCCCGCGCCATTGGGCCCGAGCAAACACACAAATTCCCCGCGCATGAGCGACAAGTCGATCTCGCCGGCCACGACGCGACGCGGGCGGTCATACCCCACAGCGAGATTTTGGGTTGTGAGAACGGGATCGGTCACGGGTTGTATTTCCACATCGAACGGGCTCGCCTGCATAACCATCCAAACGCAACCGGCGTAGCATCTGCTCGAAAGCGGAGACTGACCACTGGTTTTGGGTGCAGGACTGGTTGCGCTGTGTTGTAGGCTACGCCCGTGCGTCTATTCGTATCTAAAAATCGATCCCCGGCTGCGCGACGATATCCTGATCGCGGAACGGATGCTTGATCTCTCGCATCTCTGTCACCAAATCGGCATGGGCGATCAACGCATCGGGCGCGTTTCGGCCCGTGATGATGACGTGCAACATCTCGGGCTTGTTCTCGCGCAGCCAGGCCACCACCTCGGTCGCATCCAACCAGCCAAAATCCATCAGATACGTGAACTCGTCCAAAATAAACAGATCGTATTCTCCGCTCGCAATGCGCTCCTGTGCCAGTTCCCAACCGCGCAATGCCCGCGCCTGCGTCTCATCGATGTCCTTGCTCTTCCACGTCCACCCATCCCCTGTGCCAATCCAGTCGATTGCCATGCGTCTGGCCGCGCGAATCTCGCCGAAATTGGCGTTCTCGTGCTTCAAAAACTGAATCACCCCCACGCGCATTTTGCGCCCCCATGCGCGGGTCATCACCCCCAGCGCGGCGGTGGTCTTGCCCTTGCCATCGCCGGTATTGACCATGACCAAGCCCTTTTTGACGTGTCGCTTTTTCATTCAACCCTCCAATCATCCGCCAGAATCCGCGGGGCTACCCACAAATGCAATGCTCGAAGGCGGCAACCCCGTGCTGATGGGGCCGGCGACGAGTTGATGGGTATTCACATCGAAAACCTTCACGCCAGCAGATGCGGGATCGGTAAAACTGCCCCGGTCCAACACGTACAACCCGTTGCCAAACGCGCCCAAACCGGGGACGAATCCGCCCGAAAGACCCTCCAAACTCGGGGACACAAACTGCGTTGCCAAATCAAAGCGTTTGACCGCATTGGCAAAATTCGCATCTGTGACGACGACATACCCCTCGCTATCGGAAACCATCGTCAGAGAACTCAAATTGCCGCCCAAAGCCATCTCGCCAAGGGCGATGCCCTCGCTCCTCAAATTTGCCAGATCGATCACTTCTATACCGCCATCCGTCAAATCCGCAAACGTATTGACCGTGCTCAATATCCACTTCCCACCGCGTTGCACCGCGCCTGCGGGATTCTTGCCCGCCATCGCAACGCCCTGCACGCCCGCGGCGTTCTCATCCACATCCACCACCTGATCGGTTGTTACGTCAATGACCGCAATAATCGAAACATCCGCAGGCACATAGCCATTGTCCCTGTCCAAACGCTGACACGCGACAAACAGGCGATTGCCGTACAGGGCGAGTTGAGACATCTCGGGCAAGCCATCCGCGTCGGCAAATCCCGACAGATCAACCGCGCCCAGGGAATCGCCCGTCACCGGATTGACGACGAGCAACTGCGTGCGTTCGTACCGCGAGATGTACGCCTTATCCTCGCTGACAAACGCCAAGTCGTGCGGGTTGCTGCCATTGCCAGTTGAATACTGCGTCAGCGGCGTCTTCAAATCCCCGCTGTTCAAAACGATCACATTGTCTTGTCCCAACCGGTTGAGGACGTACACCTCGTCCCGATAAACGCGCACCACAGCATCGGAATGAATCGTCAGGTGATCGCGGGTCGCGACGTGCGTCTGCAAATCCAAACTGGACAGGTTGCCACTATTGTAATCCGTCGTCGTCATAACCGCCAGATTTGTCTGCAATGCCAAATCGGGGTCACTTGTCATAGGGTTGTCTTTTTTTTCACACGCCGCCATCAAACAAGCGACAATCAAACAGGACACCAAAATCACAAACAACTTCATGATACGCTCCTTTGAAAAGTTCAGTCCACCTCTCCACCCCGCCGCCCGTGCGGCCTCACCTCACCGCCCAACCGCCCGTGCGTGCCCATCCCGTCCTCATCCCGCCGTGTGCGTGACCTCGGCCCGCGCCTCTAAGGCGTTTGGTCCTTTGATGGCGTTGACCGAGGGGACCTATCCCCCGGCCCCTTTCCTACGAGGAAAGGGGAGTAAAGCTCCTTTGATGGCTTCTCGCTCTGGGTTGCTCTGATGGCGTTGCACGAGGGCATAAAGCGATTAAATATCCCTCACACCATCCCCTCACAAAACCCATCCGCGTTCCCCCCTTCCTCGCAGGCACAGGCGTAGCCTACAACGAAGCGTAGCGAGTAACGGGGTTAGGGGGTAGGTCCCGATAGAGCATAAAGCGATTAAAAATCCCTCATCAACACCCTCGCAAAACCCATCCGCGTTCCCCCCTTCCTCGCAGGAAGGGGGGTTAGGGGGGTAGGTCCCGATAAGGAGCGACTGTTCCAGTTTCTCAAATCGAGAGCATATCCTGAGATAGGGCTTGATTTTCTCGATAAATCGCTCAAGCCAGTTGCTTTGCTCGTCAATGTCAACAGAACCTAATCTGTCCATCAGTGTTCATCAGTGTTCATCTGTGGTTCCTCCTGTGGATATGCTGATAAAAAACGCCCGTCCCGGCAGGGGATAGCCCCAGGTATCGGCGATTTGTGAACCGCTCAAATTTTTCGCCTCAAGGCCAATGCGAACCCGTCGCTCGACCGGTATTTTTACGCCCGCGTTGTGAATGTGCCGCGCGGACAATGGGCGGCGATTGGCGCGGTCGAGAAAATTGCCATCTTCAAACGTGTAATCGTAAAAAACCGTGCAACGGCCCATGCGCGTCGCGATGCGGGCAAAAAGCGCGTGGGGCGGGCGGTTGGGCAAGGTATTGCCGCTGAGATGGGGGATATCGGATTTGTCTTTGGCGCGCTGAAAAGTGTAATTACCCGACAGATTGACGTGGTCGCCAAAGCGTTTTTGCGCGGTGAACTCAAGCCCATGCACGCGCGCATTGCCGATGTTGACCGGGCGCGCCGTGGCTTGTGACGTGTGGACAAACTGGATCAAATTTTCATAGCGATGGTCAAAATACGCGCCCTCTAGCTCGGTCGTCTCGTCTGCATAACGCAGACCCGCATCCCAAGTGCGCCCGCGCTCCGGCACGAGATCGACATTGCCCACGATGCCGCCGCGGTCGCCGAAAAGTTCGTAAAAAGAAGGCACTCGAAACACGCGCCCGGCATTGGCTTTGAGCATTGTGTTGGGCGTCAGGTCAAGTCGCACGCCCGACCGCAAGCTGGTCAAATCGCGCTTATGGGTCGAATCGGGCGCGAGAGGCGAAAAATTGAAGGGATTGGCACCGGTGAACGAACTGTGGATGCGGCGTTGTTCCACGCCAAAAGACCATAAGCCGATATTGCGCGGCAACGGGATGTCCAGGCGCGCGCGCGCAGACATGATCCACCGCTGGCTGTCGAACAAATTGACGCTCGTGCCGATGCGGGTCGTGGGCAAATAGGTCTCGCGATGCAGGTCGAGCGATGCCGCAATATCACCGCACGACAAGAGAACGGTTTGGATCTGACCTCGCCATCCGTACGTGCGCGTGCGGTAATCGTTGTCTTGGCGGCCAATGCCGATTTCGCCATCGAGATCGCGGAACCGCTCTTTGGTATGGGTAAAATAGAGCGACTGGCGCAGGGTGATGCCGCGCAACAAGGCGCGATCTTCATAAGCGATTTCAGTAAAGGTTCGGAAGGCGCGTAGTTGGGCATGTTGCGATTGGTTGTTGCCAATGCCGGGGATGCCCTGGCGTTTCCAGTACGCGGTCTCTTGGACGGACAGGGTTCTGCGCGTGCCGAATGCGTGCCGCCATTTGCCCAAAAAATTGACCGATAGGTGGGCGTTGTTCTGCCGACTGTGCCACGCATCGTCATCGGCATTGTATTCCGTGCCATTGTCGTCGAGAAATCCAAAATCGTTGTCGCTGTGTGCGTAATCGGCCACCGCCAAAAACCGCGACTGCCCAACCCCGCCCGCTATCGCGCCGCTGAGTGATCGCGTGTCAAACGACCCCCACGATCCGCGAATCTCGCGCGATCCCTGCTCGGCGGTGGGGCGCGTCCGCACATGCACCGCGCCGCCCAAGCCATTGCCCCCCGCGCCGCGATAGATTTCAATTTGCCCGACGTGCGCGAGCGGGAGATTGCCGAGGTCGACGCCCCCGCCAACCGCGGCATTGAGCAACATGCCATCGAGATAGACCTCGACCTGATCGGCGGATGATCCGCGCAGGGAAATCGCGCTGAACGCGCCCAAGCCCCCCAAGCGTTTGACCTGCACGCCCACGGCTTCGGCCAATACATCGGGCAAGGAGGTTTCTCGCCCGTCAAAATATTCGCGCGTGATCACGGTCGCATACGCCGAATGCCTGTAAATATCGCCCGTGCCGCTGGGATCCGCGATGACCGAGAGTTCGTCGAGCGAAAGCGTTTTGGGCGAAAGCGCGATCAAAAGTTCGCCGGTTTCGGTCGCCTGCACGGCGCGCTCGACCGAGTCGTAGGCCACATGGGATATGGCGAGGGTATAAGGGCCGAGCGACAGATCGAGAAACGCAAAGCGTCCAGTTCCATCCGTCTGAGTCGCAACCGCGGCATTGTGGATGCGAACACTCGCATTTGCGACGGGCCTCTGGGTCTCTGCATCAACGACCCGCCCGACGAGTTGCGCGGCCCAAAGCGGGGTGTGCAAGCACAGAAAGAAAATGATGTAGCGCATAAAAAAGTCTCCGCCCAGCGGCCCGCCCATCCCTTCCACCTCGTCCGTGCGTGCCCCACTCTGCCCATCGTCCGCCCGTGCGTTTTCCCTTGTTCTAAACCATTGGATTCGGACTACGGATCGAGTTTTCGGTAGTATTTGAGTTGGTGGTCTGGTAGCAAATTGGGATGCAGAATCTTGATGATGTCAGCCAAGAGCATGTCGGGTTCTATCAGCCCGGTTTCCCAGTAATCATTGCCGCCGTATTTGTTGAGACGTGCATTGGCGTTGAAAATTTGCCCGGATTTGAAGGCGGAGAATGTTTGGTACCGCTCGTCCGCAGTCGCAACATCGCTTCGAGACACCCACGCATTTTGCATGGTGATCCAGCAATCCGCATCGTGCGCCTTTTCGTACACTGTTTCAAAATCGAGCGACAAACTCTGTTGCGAGTCGTCGTCTGCCCACAGGTAATTCGCGCCCGCGTCTTTGAGCAGTTGCGCCGCGTACGTCTCGCCGCCGGACATAAACCACGTTCCGCGCCAGAGCGAGCCTACAAACACCGAGGGGCGAGCACTTGCCGGCAAATGTTGCGTCAATGCTTTGCGCGCCTCGTAGCGGGCAACCACCCCGTCAAATTGGGCGGATGCCCGTTCTTCTTTGTCAAAAAAAGCAGCGATCAGTTTGATCCACTCCACGCGACCGAGCAAAGAGGGTTCGGCGTACGCGGCGTTTATCACAACCGGGATGCCGGCCTGTTGTAGCGCGAGATGGGTGTTATCGGCCGCGTCTGTGATGAGGAGATCGGGTTGGAGCACCAAGACCTTTTCTCTATCCATGGCCGTGCCCCGCCCGATTTCGGTCAATTTGCCGGCTTCAAAACGCCGATTGATGGCCTGTGAATTGACGTATTTGATGTTGTCTATCGCAATGAGACGGTCGAGTTCACCGAGCTTTTCGATGTGCGGCAAGTGCGTAGTGGAGGTCGCAATCAAAGTCCGCACCGGGATTTCGATATGCGGAACGCCCTCATACCCATCGGGCCGCGCATGCCCGCGCTGCACCAACACGTACTGAAACGATGCCTCTGCACCGCGCTGGCGTGCATGCACGGTGACGACCTTGTACCCTTTGAAATAATCCACCCGGAAACCGCGTGCATAATGCAAATTCAATCGCGCCTCGATGGGCACAACCGCGCCCCAAACCGCGATGCAACAGAGGAATAGTATTTTGATGTTGGACATGGCGTTCACCTTTCGCCGATTCGACCGGGCACGGGGGCACCGCCCCGTTGAGGTGT
The DNA here is from genome assembly GCA_965204745.1 of Candidatus Latescibacterota bacterium. Classification (GTDB taxonomy): domain Bacteria; phylum Latescibacterota; class UBA2968; order UBA2968; family UBA2968; genus VXRD01. Next base: position 2,660,587 of record OZ242010.1, on the reverse strand, counting down.
TTATCGGGAAAATCAGGCACTATTTGCAGGATATGCTCTCGGTTTGAGAAACTGGAATAGTCGCTCCTTATCGGGACCTACCCCCCTAGCCCCCCTTCCTGCGAGGAAGGGGGGAACAGTGAGCGGTTTTGCGAGGGGATTGATGAGGGATTTTTAATCGCTTTATGCCCTCGGTCAACGCCATCAGATCAACCTAAGCCATCAAAGGAGCTTTACTCCCCTTTCCTCGTAGGAAAGGGGCCGGGGGATAGGTCCCCTCGCAAAACGCCATCAGAGCAACCCTAAGCCATCAAAGGAAACGCCTTAAATGAGCAAGCAACACGTTTGCTAATCGGTGCGTAAAGTGAAAAAAAATAAAATGTCAACACAACATACTGACCACTGACTACTGCTTCGGGCGAGCACAGGCCCGCACCCCTACATGCTACTACCTTTTGTGTCTTTGAACGGGCTATCGCTAGTTGTACCCCTTTTGTGCCTTTGAACTGGCTGTCGCCAGTTGTACCCCGCTCGTGCTTTTTGTGGCCTTCTTACGTCTTACCTCTCCCGTCTTACCTCTCCCGTCTTACCTCTCCCGTCTCACCTTTAACCAAAAAAATCCCCGATTTCCTCACAGAAATCAGGGACAGATTCAGTACGCGGTACACCGCATTACCGACATTCTCTCACCTTTTTCCCAATCCACGAGGAAACGAACAAGGTCTGAGATTCAGGCAGGTCTTCTGGCTTCTGGATCATCGCTTCTCGCGCCTTCCCAGCGCGTTGCCAGTGGCATACAGGCGAGGAGCATCTCCAGTTACAGCGGCGGGACCGCAACGGATTTTCACCGTTTTCCCTATTGGCGACCTGAATCCGAGATAGTTATGTGTTACAGCGCGACTTCCTCCAGTGAAAGGCCCCGGTCTTTGAGAAAAGGCAACAGCCCTTTCCTGTTCACGGTACGCAGGGCGCGAGCCGAGAGTTTGATACGCACAAAGCGACCGAGTTCGGGCACGTAAATGCGTTTGCTTTTTAGATTGGGCTTTTGCACCCGTTTAACTTTGCGGTTGGAATGGGACACATGATTGCCGGCGAGCGGTCCCTTTCCCGTGATGCTACAACGTCTGGCCATAGAAAAATCTCCTTGTTATCTGTCTTCTCGATAGAGCACATGCTTACGCAATGTGGGATCGAATTTTTTGAGTTCGAGGCGGTCGGGATGATTTTGCCGATTTTTTTCCGTGTGGTAATAGTGCGAACTTTCCGTGCTTTTCATTTTGACGAGTATGCGGTTGCCCTGTCGCTTGGCCATGGTGACCTCCAGTGTCTTTTTGTGTGAGCCATCAACACGCGGCGGAATGGAAAGGTCAATATACAGGGTTGCATGGATAACTTCAAGAATTTTTTATCGCAAACATTTGGTTGGCAAAATGACGCCCATTCGCTATCATGCAGCGCGTTCAAACGTCCAACACAGGAGAGCACCATGGCAGAAGAAACGATTTTCAGCAAAATTATCCGCCGCGAAATCAGCGCGGATATCGTGTATCAGGACGATCTAGTGACGGCATTTCGGGACATCAATCCCCAAGCCCCCACGCATGTGTTAATCGTCCCCAACAAATTGATTCCGACGGTGAATGACGCGACCACAGAAGACGAACCCGCGCTGGGCCGCATGCTGACTGTGGCGGCGAAACTCGCAGCGGATGAGGGGATTGCCGCAGACGGGTATCGCCTGATCATCAACTGCAACCGCAACGGGGGGCAAGAGGTGTATCACATTCACATGCACCTGGTGGGCGGGCGACCTTTGGGCAGGATGTTGGGGAGGTAAAATCAGCGGGCGCGTTTCAAGATGCCGATAAATGGCCTTGTCTCAAATCCGCGAAAAGGATATATTGCAAATTCGCACGCAAAACAAAGAGGAGGAACGCAATGGACCTGTTGCGCTTGTTCATCTCATTCACCAAAGTCGGCGTCTTCGCGTACGGCGGCGGGCCTTCGATGATCCCCCTCGTCCAAGAGGAAGTCGTGGATGTCAACGGCTGGATGACTATCGAGGAATTTACAGACGCCCTTGCGATGGGCTATGCCCTGCCCGGTCCCATCGCCACCAAAATGGCCGCGTACATCGGGTACAAAGTCGCCCATATCCCCGGCCTCTTGGTCGCCCTCTTTGGCACGGTCTTCCCCTCGTTGCTCATGATGATGATCCTCGCCCTGTTCTTCCTCAAATACAAAGACACCCCGCTCGTGCAGGCCATGCTCAAAGCCGTGCGCCCGGCCGTGGTCGGGTTGTTGCTCGTCGTGATCTGGGAAATGTGTCCCAAATCCGTCACCTCTTGGCACACGGGCCTCATCGCCTGCGGCGCGTTTGTCGCCATCTACTTTCTCAACCTGCATCCGGCCCTGGCCATTGTCGCCACCGCGGCCATTGGCTTGGCGTTTTACCGCTAAAAGGTACAGGCGTTGGACGACTTTGGCGGCCATCGAGTTGCGAATCTCCGCCCGACCATCACACAAATTCAGGACGCACTATGTACACCGATTATGCCGACAAAGCCCTCTGTGGCGACGGCCTGTCAACCGCTGACATGCACGCGGTTCTGCAAACTCCGGACCGCGACATTTTGCCCTTGTTGCACGCGGCCTTTCAGGTGCGCCGCCACCACTTCGGGCGCAAAGTCCACATCCATGTTTTGATGAATGCCAAAAGCGGCTTGTGCCCGGAAGACTGCGCCTATTGCTCGCAATCATCCATCTCCACCGCAACTATCGACAAATACCCCCTGCGGCCTGCCCGTGAAATCGTGGATGCCGCGCGCCAAGCCCATAAAAACGGCGCGTATCGCTACTGCATCGTCACCAGTGGGCGCGCGCCCACCAACGGGGAATTGGACGCCCTGACCGACACCGTGCGCCAAATCAAACGCGAAGTCGATATCGACATCTGCTGTTGCTTGGGCCTGCTCACCGCAGAAAACGCGCAGCGCCTCAAAGACGCCGGTGTGGATCGCGTCAACCACAACCTCAATACCAGCCGAGCGCACACCCCGAACATCGTCTCTACGCACGCGTACGAAGACCGCCTGGAAACCCTGTACAACATCCAAAAAGCCGGCCTCGAGACGTGTAGCGGCGGCATCATTGGCATGGGCGAAACCCACGCGGACATCATCGCCATGGCCGTGTCCTTGCGCGATTTGGGCGTCAACTCCATTCCGGTCAATTTCCTGCACCCCATCCCGGGCACGCCCCTGTCCGATCACAACGCCCTGACCCCGCACGACTGCCTGCGCGCCTTGTGCGTATTCCGCTTTGTCAACCCAGCGACCGAAATCCGAGTCGCGGGCGGGCGAGAAAAAAATCTCCGCTCCCTCCAACCCCTCGCGCTCTACCCGGCCAACTCGCTCTTCATGGAAGGGTATTTGACCACGGGCGGCCTCGATGTGGAAGCCACCCATCGCATGATCGCCGACTTGGGCTTTGAAATCGAGCGGGAAGAGGTGAGACGCAAGACGCAAGACGCGAAAGGCGAAAAACAAGCGGGAAGAGGTGAGACGCAAGACGCAAGACGCGAAAGGCGAAAAACAAGCACAGGGGCATCGCCCCTACACACTGCTCGCCTTTGAACGGGTTGTCGCCAGTTGCCCGCTCGTGCCTTTGAACGGGCTATCGCCAGTTGTACTCCGCTCGTGCCTTTGAACGGCTATCGCCCTGTACTCCTTTTGTGCCTTTTGTGCCTTTTGTGGCTAACCCTCCATCTCGCCTCTCACTTCTCACCTCTCACTTCTTACCTCTAGCCTCTTACCTCTTGTATCTTGGAAGTAAGGGTTAATTAGGAGTTGCGCCCTCGTATCGAGATAAGCCATCTTGATGCCCGGCTCGGGGAAGGCCGGCCCCTCTTGAAGGCGATGACCTTGTAGGTAAGATAGGCCCCCCGACCGCCGGGTCTATGCCGAAGAGTATCTAAGCCCCTTGAGGCTGCATATACAAGACCGGTAGACTTGGCGTCAATGGTCGGGACGCGACCCCGAGCGCGCACCAGATCCCTTACAACCCCCTCATCACAGGAGGCCCCCATGTCGAAATCTCACCCCGCTTTTGCCGGCATTGATGTCAGTGCCCGCACGTTGTCCGTTGCCCTGTCCAGACCCGGACAAGCTGTCATGCAAGCGACCTTTGCCAATGATCCCCAAGCGCATAAGCGGTTGCTGAAGTGGCTCACGAAGGGCGGGCACATGGTCTCTGTGTGCCTCGAAGCGACCGGGCTTTACAGTTTGGGGGTGGCCTTGGCCTTGCATCGGCATCGCCACACAAAGGTCATGGTCGTCAATCCCAAAGCGATGAGCAAGTACGCCCAAGCCTGCATGCAACGGGCGAAGACGGATGCGAAGGATGCGTTGTTGATCCTCGACTATGCCGAGCGCATGCCTTTTGTGCCTTGGCAAGCGCCGAGCGAGCAACGGCTTCAACTGCAAGCCCTCACCAGACGCATTGACCAACTCAAGCAGGAGATCATCCGCGAACAGAGCCGCAACCACGCGCAGAGCTACCACATCCGCAGCACACGTCTCATCGCACGCGATATTCAGGTGAATATTCGACACTTCAAACGCCGGATTGCATACTTGGAAAGCCAAGCCCTCGATCTCGTTTTGCACGATGAGCCCCTCAAGCGTGCCTACCAACGCCTCTGCTCGACGCCTGGCATCGCGCAAACGAGTGCCTTGCGGCTCTTGGCCGAGTTGACCCTTTTGCCAGAGGAGATGCAACCGCCCCAGTGGGTCGCACATGCAGGCCTGGATCCCAAACCCAAACAATCCGGAACCGCCAATCCACAAAGACGCATCTCGAAAACCGGGAATAAGTACCTCCGCCATGCCCTCTATATGCCTGCCTGGGTGGCCATCAGACACGAAGGCCATGTCAAAGCCTTCTATGACCAACTCATCGCCCGCGGCAAGAAACCTTTGCAGGCTATCGTTGCGGTGATGCGAAAGTTGCTCCATTCGATCTGGGGCATGTTGCGCCATGACCAAGATTTTGAGGGCGAAAAATTCTATCGAATCACCCCGAAAACCCCTTGACCTTTTAAGAGAGTATCTTACCTCTTACCTCTTACGGCTTCTCCCATGTTCAATCGAAACGAACAAATCATCCTATTGCTACTCTGCTGCATTCTCATCGTGGGCATTGTGATCGCGTATATCGACAGCCGAGACCCAGAGCGCGTTCCCGACTTTGAGGTGCAAAAAAGTGCCGTGCCTGTTCCCGAAGAGCATGCGCGGGATAGCATCGCCGATCTCGAAGTCCAAAAGCCCGTCGCGGCTGTGCCATCTGCCACAGGGAAAACAAAAGCAACCGGGGCATTGATCGACCTCAACCGAGCAACGGCAAAAGAGCTCGAGCGGTTGCCCGGGATTGGGCCTCAAATCGCAGCGCGCATCGTGGCATACCGCGAGCAGAACGGCGCGTTTAAGCGCGTTGAGGACATCACAAAGGTCAAGGGGATCGGCGCGAAAACCCTCGAGCGGTTGCGCCCCCACGTGAGCACGCCATGAACACAGCCACGGGCATTCACATTTCGGGCGATTCCCTGCGCGTGGTCTGCCTCGAAAAATCGGACGATGCGTATCGGCTAAAGGGGCTTTCGGCCCGGCGAGTATCGGCTTCATGGGCGTTTGATACCGAAGTGCCCGCGCCATTTGTCAAAGCATTGCGCGCTGCACTGGATCGCTTGCCCGAACCCCTCGGCCCCTTGTCATTCGCACTATCGGATGGTTTGTACCACATCCAAAAAGTGCCCCTTGAAGTCGCATCAGAGGAAGACCGCCGCGAGCACATGATGTGGGAGGCATCCCAAGCTCTCATCTCGCCAATCGACAATTTTGAGATCGACTTCCTGCCGGCGGGCCGTGCGGCTTTTTGGACCGCCATCCGCAAAGACATCATCCACGCACACGCGACCCTGTGCCGCGCCTTGGGCCAAACCCGCATCCACCTCATCGCCGCGCCGCTCGCCTTGTTTTACGCCGGACGAATCGCAGGTATCTGGCAACCCGGCCCACGAGTGGCTGTCCACCGCGATTCTGCAAATTCGGTTTGCATCGCCGTTAAAAATGGCGTATTAACCGCTGTTGACGCGCACGCCCGACCCGCCTGCAACCGGGTCTATCTGTCCGCAGACAAACCGCACGCAGACCGCGACTTCATCGCATACCCGACATTTCGCAATATCGACACATCGCGGTTGCCACATCCGGATCGCGCAGCACTCGACCACCCGGGCAAATTCGCCCTCGCCCTCGGCGCAGCCGCACCTCACCTCTAAGATGGGAGACTCCAGAACACATGGCAGACCTCAAAGATCAAATTCGAGAAATCCAACAAACACTTGCGCGCATCGAGGAAAAAACAGATCGGATCGCGTTTCCAATGCGAGAGATCCAAGACATCAAAGCGCGGGTTTTCAAAGAAGCCATTAGCGGCGCGCGGGAACGACAGGCAATTTTTTCCACGCTCGATGAAATCCAGAAAACCATCGCGGCTTTGCAAGCCAGTGCCGAACGCCGATCTCACCGCTACACAGACATTCCCGATACCGAATTGCGGGTCGGGATTTTCGTCGATGTGCAGAATATCTTTTACGCGGCAAACGAGTTCAATGCGCGGCTCGATTTTGAAAAACTGCTCGAACTCAGCGTGGGCAAACGCCGCCTGATCCGTGCGATAGCTTATGTCGTGCAATCGCCCAACACCGATCAAAGCAACTTTATTTCTATGCTCCAGCAAAGGCGCTACGAAGTTCGGCGCAAGGATTTGCGCCAGCGCAGCGACGGATCCGCCAAAGGCGATTGGGACATGGGCATGGCCATCGACATCATGGGGCTTGTGGATAAACTCGACGTGGTGATCCTCGTCTCTGGCGATGGCGATTTTGTCCCGCTGGTCGATCTCGTCAAAACCCTTGGCCCGCGCGTCGAGATCATCTCCTTTACCCACAACACGGCCCGCGACCTCATCAACAGCGCGGACGAACACATTCCCATCGAAGAAAACCTGTTCATGCGGCAGGATGCGTCGGCGATCAGGCCGCCCTACCAAACGACCAACAGCGCAACGGCTGAAAGCCAATGACGGACAGCTCATTTTTCCAAACGGCCTTTCCATGACCAGCGACCTCCTCATCGCCCCGGGCAAGTACTGCAACTCCCTCACGGAATACGCCCGGTTCAAAACCCGCGAAGTCGATATCGGCGGCGTGCCACTCGGCGGCGACCATCCCATTCGCGTGCAGTCGATGACCACGACCGACACGCGAGACACCGACGGCACGGTGGCCCAAGCCATTCGCATGATCCGCGCTGGGTGCGAATACGTGCGCGTGACAGCGCCGAGTCAAAACGAAGCCCGCAACCTCGCAACCATCAAAAAGAAACTTCGGGCCGCGGGCTATGATACGCCCTTGGTGGCCGATATTCACTACACCCCACACGCGGCTGAAATCGCAGCGCGACTCGTGGAAAAAGTGCGCGTGAACCCCGGCAATTACGCGGACAAAAAGAAGTTCCAGATCGTCGAATACACGGACGCGCAATACGCCGACGAACTCCACCGCATCCGCGACAGGTTCGCGCCGCTCGTCGAGATCTGCAAGGACCACGGCACGGTCATGCGGATCGGCACCAACCACGGCTCCCTGTCCGACCGCATCATGAGCCGGTACGGGGACACGCCCCTGGGCATGGTCGAATCGGCCCTCGAGTTTGCGCGGATCTGCCAGGACCTCGGCTATCGGGACATCGTGTTTTCCATGAAAGCCAGCAATCCCCAAGTGATGGTTCAGGCGTACCGCCTGCTGGTCCACAAAATGATGGCCGAGGGCATGAATTACCCACTCCATCTGGGGGTGACAGAAGCCGGCGACGGGGAAGACGGGCGCATCAAATCCGCCGCGGGCATCGGCGCGTTGCTCGAAGATGGCTTGGGCGATACGATCCGCGTCTCCCTCACCGAAGACCCCGAAGCCGAAATCCCGGTCGCCCGAGCACTCGTCGCCCGGTATGGCACGCGCAAAGACCACGCGCCCATCCCGCCCATCGCGACATCGCCTATCGACCCATTTGCGTACGCGCGCCGCGAAACCCGAAGGATCGAAAAAATCGGCAAGCCCAATGTGCCGGTGGTCATCGCCACGCCCCAAAGCCCCATCGCCCCGGAATCGCTTCAACCCTTGGGGTACGCGTACGACCCCGCGCTCGACAAGTGGCACATCGCGGACATGGCCGTCGACTTCATCCACATCGGCAACCGCGCCTTGGATTTTGAACTGCCCGGCACACTCGGCTCGATCCAAAATGCCCGTGCCTGGTCGCCCGCTTCCAATGCCCATCCGCTGTTCTCTGCGGACGCCTACTTGCGAGCGCCGCGCATCTTTGATCACATCGTCTTTGTCCGCGCCAAACTCGCCCACCTCGATGCCCCGCTCATCCGCGCGCTGAAGGCCGATCCCAATGCCGTGCTCGTTCTGCAAACCCACAACACGCACGCCTTGCCGGCGTTGCGCCGCGCCTTTTGCCTGCTCGCGGAATGGGAGTGCGACATTCCCGTCATCCTCCGCCGCAGGTACGCGACCGATGATGCGTTTATGCTCCACGCTGCCACGGATTGCGGGGGCCTGCTCATCGACGGCTTGGGCGATGGCCTGTGGCTCGAAACGGTGGACGACTCCGATCACACAGCCGCGCAACTTCCGTGCCGCACGGCTTTTGGCATTTTGCAAGCCACGCGCACGCGCATCTCCAAAACCGAATACATCTCTTGCCCCTCGTGCGGGCGCACCCTGTTCGACCTGCAAGAAACGACCGCCCTCATCAGGCGCCACACCAACCACCTCAAAGGCGTCAAAATTGGCATTATGGGCTGCATCGTCAACGGCCCCGGAGAAATGGCCGACGCGGATTACGGGTACGTGGGCAGCGGCCCCGGCAAAATCACGCTCTACAAGGGCAAAGACATCGTCAAACGCAACATCCCCGCAGCAGGCGCGGTTGACGAACTGATCGCCCTCATCCGCGCAGGGGGAGATTGGGTGGAGGGATAACATGCCGCGCATTCCAGAAACCGTCATCGATCAAGTGCGCTTGGCGGTCGATATCGTCGAGGTCGTGGGCCACCACGTCGCGCTGACCCAGCGGGGCAAAAACTTCGTCGGGCTGTGTCCCTTCCACGACGATTCCACGCCATCCTTCTCCGTGTCGCAAGACAAGCAGATCTACAAGTGCTTTGCGTGCGGCGCGGGTGGGAATGTCTTTACGTTTTTGCGCGATATCGAAACCATCAGCTTTATCGAAGCGGTGCGCCAAGTCGCGGATCGCGCCGGCATTGCCCTACCCGATGCGCGCCCAGATGACCCCGAACAGCAACGGGTTTTCGACCAACTCTATCGCGCCAATGAACTCGCGGTCAAATACTTCCACCACATGCTCACGCAGGACAAACGCGCGTCGGGCGCGATGGCTTACCTCACAGACCGCGGCATCACCCGCGGCATCATCGACTCGTTTGCACTCGGGTACGCCCTCGATAGGTGGGATGGCTTTTTGCAAGTTGCCACGCGCAGGGGGTTCTCCCCGCAACTCCTCGAGCGCGCGGGCTTGGTCGCGCCCAACCCAAAAGGCGGATTTTACGACCGGTTTCGCAATCGCATCGCCTTTCCCATCCACGCGGCCACCGGGCGTCCCGTCGCGTTTGGCGCGCGCGCCCTGGATCCGGACGATCGGGCCAAATACATCAACTCGCCGGAAACGCCCGTGTACAACAAAAGCGCGACCCTGTACGGCCTGTGGCGCGACCGAGACGCCATTCGCAACGCGGGTGTCGCGCTCGTCGTCGAAGGGTATATGGACCTCATCGCCCTCGCGCAACACGGCATTGAAAACGCAGTCGCATCATCCGGCACCGCACTCACGCCGGACCACGCACGCCTGTTGCGGCGATACGCGCCCAAAACCGTTCTCGTATTTGACGGAGACGCGGCCGGCGCGACCGCGGCCATGCGCGGCATCGGCTCGCTCTTTGAAGTCGGCCTCGAGGTCCGCGTCGTCACCTTGCCCGAAGGCCACGACCCGGACAGCTATGTGCGCGCCCACGGCGCAGAGGGGTTTCTCAAACTCGCAGAACGCGCCGCGCCCGCAGTGGATTTTCTCATGCGACAATTCGCCGCGCAAGACGACCTCTCGACCATCGATGGCAAAACCCGCGCCGCACACGCCTTCGCGGCCCTCATCGCCCGCCTCAAAGACGATGCGCGCAAATCATTTCTCATCAAAGACATCGCGGAAAAACTCGGCTTGGGTGAAGACGCCCTCATCCACATCGCGCAAACCCAACGTAGCGCCCCGTCGCAGAACCGGGCATCGCGTCCGCAAAACGACCAGCCCGCCCCCGAATTTGACGCCCGTCCGCGCTACGAGCGCGAATTGCTCACCCTGATGATGCAACATCCCGAAACCGCCGATGCCGTGTTCCGAGAAATTTCACCCGAGGATTTTACGAACAGCGCGTACAGGCACATCGCACAGATGATCGCCCACAACCGCCGACAAAAACACAGCACGGGCGCCGCGCACCTCATCGACCAATGTGGGGATGATCGCCTCGGGCGCATTTTGACCGAGTTGGCCTTGGAACTCGGCATGGCAACTCCGGACGTCATTCCCATCGGGGATTACATCCACGCGTTTCAACGCAAAAAACTCGACCGCGAACTCGAACAGCTCAAAACCCAGTTGCGCCGCCCCCTCTCTCCGGACGACCTGCGCGCCACACTGGAAAAACACCGCCAACTCACGGCCCGGCGCAAGGCGATGGCCGAACCGGAATAAGTACACAATTTTCGGTTGCACCGATGGCCTTTGTTCTTTATCTTTGCCCGTGTGAATTGACTTGGGCGCATAGCTCAGTTGGTTAGAGCAACGGACTCATAATCCGTTGGTCCGGGGTTCGAGTCCCTGTGCGCCCACCAACCATTCCAAATCATCGGTGATCCGCAACGAGGTCGCCGTTATTTTTTGCTCTCGCGTTATGTGGAAGGGGTTGTCCGTGCAAACCATCACCAAAGCGGACTTGACGAAACTACTTGCAGATGAAATGAATTGTCAGACCACGACGGCCAAACAAGCCGTGGACATACTCTTTGAAACGCTCGCAGACGCCATTATGGAAGGCGAACGCATCGAAATTCGAGGCTTTGGCAGTTGGGATGTCAAACGCACCAATGCTCGCCCGCGTGCGCGCAATCCCCGAACAGGTGACGAAGTTTTTGTACCCGCCCGCCGCAAAGTGGGCTTCAAACCCGGCAAAATCCTCCGAGACGCCCTCTCAACACCCCTCGCAGACCTCGAATGACGAGCCCCCTCAAAAAAAAATACCGCAGCAGATCTGTTGCGGTATTTTGCTTAAATCTATCCGACCGCCATTGCCCCAACGGGCAACCCGTCATTTCCAAGGAGACCCCACGGTTGTGTTTTTCAAAAAAAAGATAAAACGCGCCTTGTCAAAAACGTCAAATCTGAGTATATTTTTCGCGCCAACAAACCACCAGTATCGAAAGGAGAAAACGCAATGTTCGATGCAAATGACATCAAACGCAAACTCGGAGATACATTTACCGAAGATCAAATCCAAACCCTCACCGAGGTATTGCGCGAAGGATACGTCGGCTTAGCGACCTCAGTCGATATGCGAGATCTCAAGGATGCTGTCAAAGACCTCGCCATTGCCCAAGCGCGTTCCGAAAAACGCCTTGACCGCGTGGAGATGGCTATCGAAAAACTCACGGCGGCCCAAGTGCGTTCTGAAAAACGACTGGATCGCGTGGAAGAACGGCTGGATCGCATTGAGGCGGCTATCGAGAAACTCACCGAGGCCCAAGCGCGTTCTGAAGAACGACTCGACCGCATTGAGGCGGCTATCGAAAAACTCGCCGAGGCCCAAGCGCGTTCCGAAGAACGACTCGACCGCATTGAAGCGGCCCAAGCGCGTTCTGAAGAACGACTTGACCGCATTGAAGCGGCCATTGAAAAACTCACCGAGGCCCAAATCCGTTCTGAAAAGCGGCTTGACCGCGTGGAGGCGGCCCAAGCGCGTTCTGAAGAACGACTCGACACCTTGACAGAAAGGCTCGACACCTTGGTCAAAGAACACGGTAAAACCCGCTCGCAACTCGGCGGACTCGCTATGACAGTGGGTTATACCCTCGAAAATGCGGCCTATCGTGCGTTGCCCGATCTCCTTAAGGCCGATTATGGAATTGAGGTTCAGGATAGACTGATTCGCACCTACCTCACGGACGACAAAAACCGTTCTCTCGAGGTGAACATCTTTGGCAAAGGGCTGAAAAATGGGCGAGAAGTGGTCATTCTCGGGGAAAGCAAAAGCCAGTTGTCCGAAAGGCATATCAATCGCTTTATTTTCACCAGGCTGGACCACTTAAAACCACTATTTGGAGAGGTCTTGCCCATCCTCGTGACGCATATGATTTCATCGGAAGGCGTTGCAGCTTATGCAAAAGAACAGGGCATTGCCTTGTATTATTCCTATCAATTCTAATGCCTATCGATCCGCAATGCACAGGCTCCGCCCCTATCTCAGGACGGAGCCTGTTGTGTGTCTGATGGTCAGTGATCGGACCATCTAGCCTTAAAATGCGATCAAGCAAGTTTGTTCTCGAAAATGGACGACAATACAATGCAAGTTTTTATGGTATCAGTTGTCGGTTGTCCGTTGTCAGTCCGCCCAACCCCCGGCCCCAAGCGGTTGGTCGTTCGCGGTCAGCAATCAGTACAGCTATCGCTTGGGGGCGGTGCGAGGTAACTGACCACTGACCACTTGGGCGGTGCGGTGGCAGGGCTATCTCCCCTCTTGTATCTTTGGGCGAACACGGGAGCATCGCCCCTACATCTGCGCCCTCTGCCTGATCTGCGAACCGCCTTTGGGCGGCGATGGGCGGGGACTGACTACTGACCACTGACCACTGACCACTTGGCACTTATTTCTTGCCTCTCCCCTCTTGCGTCTCCCGTCTTACCTCTCCCGTCTTCCGTCTCACCTTTTACCACTGCCCGCTTCCTTATGCCCATCCAACTCCACATCTGCGATACGCCCGACAAAGTGGCGCGAACCGCGGCATTGGAAATCGCCGAACTCATCCGCCGAAAGCCCGATGCCGTGCTCGGTCTGGCGAGCGGCGCGACCCCGGTGAAAACCTATTCCGAACTCATTCGCGCCAACCGAGAGGGCCTGAGCTTTGCGCGCCTGACCACCTTCAATCTCGACGAGTACCGCGGGTTAGATGGCGATCATTGCCAGAGCTACCGCCATTTTATGAACCAGCGGTTCTTTGCCCATGTAGATATTCGGCTTTGGAACACGCATATTCCCAATGGCATCGCCGCCGATCCCGAATGCGAGTGCCGCGCTTTTGAAGCCAAAATCCGTGCGTGCGGGGGCATTGACCTGTGGTTGCTCGGCATGGGGCGCAACGGTCACATCGCGTTTAACGAACCCGGCAGTCCGCCCGATTCGCGCACCCGTCTGGTCGATCTTACAGAAGACACGCGGGCAACCAACAGCCGCTTTTTCGCGCAGCCCGATGACGTGCCCAAACAGGCCCTTACCGTGGGTATAGCCACCATTTGCGACGCCAAACGCATTCTCCTTTTGGCAACGGGTCAGCGCAAAGCCCGAGCCATTGCCCGTGCGGTTCAGGCCCTCCCACAGCCGGCCTGTCCTGCGAGTTTTTTACAGACGCATCCCGATTGTACATTTATCTTGGATAGAGAAGCCGCGTCCGAACTCATGCCCCCTAACGGGGCCGGAGGATAGGCCCCACCAACCACTTTTCCAGAAAGGGCTTTCCATGAAAAAAACCCTCGCCGTGCTCGAAGGCGACGGCATTGGCCCTGAAATCATGCGCGAGGGCATCAAAGCCCTTCGCACCATAGAAAAAAAATTCGACCACGAATTTGTGATCGAATACGCGCCCTTTGGCGCACGGGCGTATTTTGATGAAGGCAGTCCGTTTCCCGAGCAAACAAAAGCCATCTGCGACCGGGCAGACGCCATCGTCAAAGGGCCAGTGGGGCTTTCGCTCGAAGAAATGGGCAAAATCCCGGCCGCGTCAAGCCCAGAACTCGGCGCGATCCTGCCGTTGCGAAAGCGATTCAACACCTATGCCAACTACCGCCCGATCCGATTGCCCAAATCCCTCGCCTCGTTCTCGCCCTTGCGCGACAGCGTCATCAAAGACGGCATCGACATTCTCATGATTCGGGAACTCGTGGGCGGCATTTATTTTGGCGACAAAGAAGAAGGCGCGGGCACCGGCATGAAATACGCGCGCGACGACTGCATCTACACCGAAAAACAGGTGCGTGCCATTGGCAAAATCGCATTTGACGAAGCCCGCCGTTTGGGCGCCACCTTGACCCACGTTCACAAAGCCAATGTGCTGGCGACCTCGCGGTTTTGGAACGCCATCATCGAGGACATGGCAAGGGAATACGACGATGTCGAATGCGTCCCCATCCTCGTGGATAACGCGGCTTTTCAACTCGTCAAAAATCCCACGCAATTCAACGGCGTCATGCTCCTCGAAAACATGCAGGGCGACATTCTCACGGATCAGGCGGGCGGCCTGCTCGGGTCTTTGGGCCTGATGCCTTCGGCGTGTATCGGCCCGGAGAAAGGCTACGTCGAACCCGCGCATGGTTCGGCGCCCGACATTGCCGGTCAAAACATCGCCAATCCCTATTCCATGATCGGCAGCATTGCATTTCTCCTCGACAAATGCCTGGGCATGAAAGCGGAATCCAACGCCTTGTGGAACGCGATGTTTGAAATTCTCGAACGGGGATACGCCACTTCCGAACTCGCCGGCGAAACCACCGATCCCAAAAACGTGCTCTCCACCAGCGATTTTGGGGATATGGTCGTGACAATTTTGAGCCAGTCGTAAAACACAACAAGGAGATTCCCATGAGCGACATCACCGCTTACATCGGCACTTATACCCGCGAGGGCAGCAAAGGCATCTACATCCACCGCTATGACGCGGACACCGGCGCGCTGACCCCGGTGGGCAGCGTCGAGAGTGAAAACCCTTCTTTCCTCGCCATTCACCCGAGTGGTCGCTTTCTCTATGCGGTCAATGAAGTGGGCGAATACGAAGGCGAGCGAGCGGGCGCGATCAGCGCGTTTGCCATCCGCGGGGACGGCCTCACCCTCATCAACCAGCAATCCACAAAAGGCACCGGCCCGTGTCATGTCAGCATCGACGCCACGGGCCGGTACGCCGTGGTCGCAAATTACGGCGGCGGCAGCACCTGTCTGTTGCCCATTGCCGACAATGGCGCGTTGGGCGAAGCATCGGATTTTGTCCAGCACGAGGGCAGCAGCGTCAACCCGCAACGACAACAAGGCCCGCACGCCCATTCTGCCAATATCTCGCCCGATAACCGCTATGTCTATGTCGCGGACCTGGGGTTGGACAAAATCTTGATTTACCAACTCGACCTCGCCAATGGCAAACTCATCGCCAACGATCCGCCCTCTGTTTCAGTCGCGCCCGGACAAGGCCCGCGCCACTTTGCCTTTCACCCGGACGGGCACTACGCCTATCTCATCAACGAAATCGGCAATACCATCACGGTCTATGCCCGAGACGCAAGCACGGGCGCCTTAACCCCGCGCCAATCTATCGCCACCTTGCCCGACGACTTCTCGGGCACCAGCCACACAGCGGATATTCACGTCACCGCCGACTTTGTGTACGGATCGAACCGCGGGCACGACAGCGTGGCGATCTTCGCTATCGACAAACCCACGGGCACCCTAACGCCGGTCGATATCCATCCCACCGGTGGACAAACCCCGCGCAACATCGCGCTGTCCCCGGATGGCAACCACCTGCTCGCAGAGAATCAGGCCAGCGGCACAATCGTCTCTTTCGCCATCGACCACCAAACCGGAAAATTGACGGAGACGGGACACACCGCAAAAGTCCCCCTCCCCGTCTGCCTGAAATTCTCGCAGCGATGAGGCGTCACCACGAATGCACCATGTGGCCGTTGCCGGGGAAGTAGAGGTGGTCGATGAGCGTAGATAGGCCGACGCCCAGGGTATAGCCGATTAAAAGCCCGGTGAAAAAGGGTTGCAAATTGCGGTACAGGCGAATGCCGCCCACGCGCAACACGATAGACTTGAATGCCCAGACGAGAAAGACCGTGAATGCCGTGACCCGAACCGGATAGACATAGCCCACGGTGAACCCGACCGGATGCAGGGGCCACCACGCAAACCGCAGGCGCATCAGGCTCAAAAACAACGTGCCGAGCGCGCCCGCGGCCAAAAAACGCCATTCGATATCGCCAAAAAACGTCGGCTCGGACGCCCAAGAGACCACGCGGTCAAACATGCGCTGGCTGTACCCGCCAAAAACAAAAACGTGGCGGATATTGGCCGCGCCAGTCGCGCCGTAACACAACTTGAGCGTGTACCCAATCGAAACGACAAAGCCCACCACAAACGCGAGGATGAGGGCCGCGACCATGCGGTTGCGCGTCCATCGAAAGATATCGTGGACCTTGGCCGTGTGTGCGAGCGAGGGCAGGGCGTATTCCCGATGGCTTTCCACGCTGTTGGCCGCCAACGCCATCCCCACGTGATCCGGGGTTTGCACCCTTGTGCCGAGCGCGGCTGCGGCGAGTTCCTGCGTCCGCAACGGGGTCTCCACGTACACGAGCCCGGTCTCCGCGACGATTTTTGCCAAGCCAATGAAGTAGATAAACAACAGGCCGAGTTGCATGGCAATGCCCAGCGGCGAAATGCCCAGCGCGTACATCCACGCACTCGCGTAGATCAGGGCAACGACCAAGCCGATGAGCGCGGTGCGGTAAGACAGGAGTTCGGCCTCGTCATCTGCGTCGGCGCGCCACGCAGCGCGGATCGCGGCCCCGATGTGTTGCCGCGCCATGAAGAGGCCAAACAGCGCGAACGCCGCGAACCCGCCGACTTGCTGGAGCAACAAGCCGCTGCCAAAATCCTTGCCCACCGCGACGCCAAACCGGTTCAAGACCCCAATTTCAATCAGCGACAACACATGGAACAACCACACGGAGAGCAGGACTTCGAGGTTGGTGAGATACCCAAAAGCCGCCATGACAAAGTTGAACTTGATTTGAAGCGGCGGGAAATCGTGTCCAAATGAGATCGTGGTGCGATAGGTGGGGCCAATGGGCAGAAAGGGCAGGTTGTGCCAGAACAGGGGCAGGATATTCCAAGTCAAAATGAACGAGGCGATGCCGAACCCGGTCCAGAACAAGCCGTTTTTGAGGAACCCGATCCGCCCGGCCGCCGTGTCCTGAATCATCAAGGTGGGCAACTGCGCCAAGGGAAACGCGAGGCGTTCGTATTCCACCCATTGCTTGCGTAAAATGACCGCGATGCAAAAACACGCGAAGAACAGCGCGAAGAAAAACGTGAACCACCAAAAGAGCGGCCCTGCCCACACCTGCCACGGAATCGACAGATGCGCGGGCAAGCCCTCCCACAGATGCGCGATGTCACCCGCCTGATTGCTCGGCACGGCCCATGCCTGAAGGTGTTCATGCGTAAATTCCGCCCATCGGTTTTCCGGCGTGGCTTTGTAATACGGGCTGGCGAGCACCGCGATGAGACGCCCCGCGACATTTTTCGTCGGAAACACGCTGCCGATAAAGCCCATACACAGGATGAGCCCCAACTCGCCGGGGCGAAGCATCCAATCGCGCCGAATTTTTTTCAGCAACGGATTGAGAAAAAAGATGAGCAGAAACGGCAGCCACAGCGACATGGGCATGTGGCCCAACGAGACGCGAGAGGCGCGCAACCGATAAGTCGTATCCGTGGCAAACCAGCAGATCGCGACGGTGAGGATCAAACCGACGACAATGGCGCGCGTGGTGATGTGCCGCGCCGGTTCACTCTGCGGTGTGGGATCGGGTGAGTTCATAGTTCTTAAAAAAAATCAAGGCGACCTACTTCAAAACAGGTCGCCTTATCGCACGGTGTTTGAGGGGCGTGTTGAAATCAACTCAGTTTGAACAGGATCAACCCCGCCAAAGTTACCCATGCACCAAAAATCAACAGAACGAGCCGCCATTGCCCGTTTCTCAATTCTCGCTGTCCTTCCTTGATTTCGACCAACGTGCCGCTAATTTCTTCTATAATCCCTTCCAGTTTCGCTTGACGCCTGTCGACATCCCCGATGTGCGCGTTCATCTCTGCAAGCGCGTCGTCCTGTTTGTCTTGCCGTTTTTCCATTGTCTCAAGGCGGCGTTCATGTATGCCTTGTTGCTTGTCGAGTTCCTCAAATGTCATTGCCATGTCAGTACCTCCTGAATTGAATTGTCCACCGACGGAAGTTCGCGTAAGTTGTTGACAAATTACGCTTGTGCGATTCAAAAGTCAACCCGAAATAAATCGTACTGGGAATTTTTCGCAAGTCACCAAAAACAGTATCAACGCCGATCGACAACCACTCTTCAGAAAGGATGCAGGATGGGCACATTCAAGTTGGCTTGTCATTTGATTCAGTTTCGGGGAGAGCAACATGAGCATCCCGAAAAGGTGTTGGCAGAAGTCGCCGAAGCCGGATGGGATGGCGTGGAAGGTCTGAGAATTGAACATGCCGACGATCTGGTCGATAAGGCCAATCTCGCAAGAAGCCATGGCCTGCATCTGGTCAACGTGGGCGGGTCGACCCCACGCGATAGGATTCGGTACAATATCGCATTGGGCAACGAGGCCGCAGAAGTGCCCTCGCTCAGGCGCGCGGCATGGGGCGGCGATGAACCGAGCGATGCGGATATCGAAACCGCGGCGCGTACCCTGGACGACCTGCTGGCCTATTGCGCCGCGCACCATGTGAAGGGCTTTCACCACGCGCACATGCGAACCCTGATCGAGACCGTCGAAGACGCGGAAAAACTGATGACCGCCGCGCCCGATTTGTGGTTGCTCTACGACACCGGGCACCTCTTAGCATCGGGCAGCGATCCCATGCGCGTGTTTGACAGCGCGGTGTTGCGAGATCGCATTGGTCATGTGCATTTGAAAGATGTTCACGCCGATGATCCCGCAACGTGGAACCACCGCACTGGGCAGTTTAACGCAGAAGCGCGATTCGCAGAACTCGGCGCGGGCAACCTCGGCTTTGACGCAAAAGCCACATTGGAAAAACTCGAAGCTATCGGCTATGACGGCTGGATATCCGTCGAACTCGACCGCCCCTATCCACCCAAATCCTCAGCAGAAGCGGCAAAATCCAACCGCGAGTACCTGCGAAGCATGGGGTACTGAAGCGCAGAACACATACGGCGTAAAACACGAGCCCGCGTTCATTGCGAACCCGGGCTTTTTGTTTGGCGCGAGCGGACGGATTTTTAGTCCGCGATTCAGACAAAGGGTTGGGCGGATAGCGCGTTATTCTACAGCATATTCAACGGCTTTGGGATTCTCCACGCGCAAAGACGCATCCAAAACTTCAAGCCCAACGATATTGCCATCCTTGTCATAATCCAGAACGACGCCCGGCTTTTCTTCATCGCTTTCCTCAATCGGCGTGTCTTTCAAAATGATACGCAACACATCGACTTCAGAATCGTAGTTCACTTTCATGCGGGCCTCCAATACTTTCCAATTTTACTCGTGAGATAAACTGTAACGACAACACAGGGGTCTTCGTCATCGGCGACAATGACACGTACGAGATATGTCTTGCCTTTCAACGCTTTCAGAGATTGATATGCTTTCTTCCCCTCTCGCACCGGAACAATCTGCCCCGGGTTTTCCGTAATATTGCGAACCCATAGTTCTGAAATCCCCCTTCGCAACATTTCCCGACGTGCATGTGCTGAAATCCTGAACGTCATCTTTCTTCATACCTTCAATTCAGGCGTTGTACACGAGGACAGATATAATACCAAATTGAATTTCTGTTGTCCTCATGTGATGCGATATGTGGACAACGAGCGAAGCCCTTGACGTACCGCAGTCATTCAGCGAAGCCATGGCACCCCTGCCATCTCAAAAGCCCATCAGCTAAAGCCATCACGCACAGCGCGCAAGGCCGTCTGGCAACCCACATCCATGTTGCAACCCACCTTGCAGGCTGACGCATATCGTCCTGTTACAAAAGCACTTGAACTGCTGGAGCAGTTGTACCCCGCTCGTGGCTAAACTTCCATCTCACGTCTTGCGTCTCATCGAAGGGGGTTGGGCGGGGCGGACTGACCACTGACCACTGACCACTGACCACTGACCACTGACCACTGACCACTGACCACTACCCGATCAACTCCTTCAAATACGCCCCTTCGCCGCTGATTTTCTTTTCGTCGTCGCCCGGGCCAAATTCTTCGAGCGAGATGTAGCCCTGATACCCCACGTCCTTGAGGTCTTGGATGATTTGGGGGATATCGGCCATGCCTTCTCGCAGGTCGCAAAAATCCCATTGCCAGTGCATGCTTCCGGTGGCGTCGCGTTGGGTTTGCACGGGCGTGGCATTGCCGATGTGTACATGCGCGAGGTACGGGCCGAGGAGTTCGAGGCCCATCTTGCTGTCCTCAAGGCCAACGCGGATCATGTTGGGCACATCGAAAATCGCGCCGATGTGATTGGGGTCGAAATTGTTTAGGAGCTCGATAGCCCGAGATGCGCTCACCGCAATCGTGCCGACGTGAATCTCGTAGATGATCTTGACCCCGCAATCGTGCGCCCGTTCAACCAGATGGGCAAAGCCCGCGCGTGCGTCCAAGAATTGCGGCAAATAGGGCCGGGATCGGTCGTGCCGTTGTGCGCCGATGCGAATGAGCGGGGGATTGTCCGGGTCGATGGCGAGCGCGCCGTTGAAAATTTTGTCGATAATCTCGGTCTGATCGCACGTAAAATTGGGCGCGAGGGCGCACACGCGCACCCCGGTTTGTTGCGACAGGTCGCGGATCTGCGCCGCCTTGGCCGCGATATTGTCCGGGCTGACGTCGGTGAGATGCCGGCCCCAGTTGGACGGTTCTGCATCCGGGTCTTCGGGATTGTACCGACAGCGGAGTTCAATGCCCTCGTACCCGTGTGTTGCGAGTTTTGCAAAGGTGGTCTCCAAATCCCATCTGGGAAGCATGACAGAAGTGAGTGACAATTTCATCGCACATCCTTTGTTTGGGGTTCATCCACAAAATCCCGATTGCCTCGCCGGCACAAATCCATCACGCGCATGAGTTCGCGCGATTCCTCGATGCGAATGTGGGGCGCGGCATCGGCGACAATCACATCGTAGATATTGGCGTAAAAATCGCGCTGTTTGTCTCGTGCAATGGGAAACTCCTTTTCCCGCCACGGCAACCGGTCGTAGTTGTCGTAACTGCGGTCGGGCGCCGCGCCTTCGATAACCGACAGCGGTCGCGCTGCTGCCGGGTCGTAATACCGCACCTTGAACGCATTGCCCGTGCGAATGGCCGTGCCGTAGTGCCCGCAAATATGCCAGGTGGGCATGTCATAAGCCGATGCCTGATTGATCTGCATGTCCAAGAGTTGCCCAGACTCCTTTTTGATCCACGCCTTGACCACGTCGTCCGCGTCGCCTCGGGTGGCGATAGCCCAGAGCTTGCAATCGACTTCTGCAACGGACGAATCGTCCGAGAGATAGATGAGTTGGTCGATGTAATGCGCGCCGTAATTGTTCAACATACCCCCGCCGTTTTTCCGCAAACTCTGCCAATCATTGCGGCGCACATACCGATACACGCCCCGGTGAATCGCATACACAGGCCCTAGCAACCCGCTTTGAATCACCTCGCGCGCGGTTTGCGTTTCAGGCGTGAGGCGATGGGGTTGATAGAGAAAGATGCGGCGGTCGCATTTTCGCGCTTGGGCGATCATCCTATCCGCCGACGCAATGGACGTGGTCATGGGCTTTTCGAGAATGACGTGACACCCCGCCTCTAAGGCGCGAATCGTCATGCTTTCGTGCAAGGTGGTCGGCGTGGCAATGACCACCACATCCGGCGCGGGCCGCGACCACAACTCGTCAAACGCCGTCAGGGTCTCACACCCCGCTGCAACGCGGGCCTCGGCCAACCGGTCGGGCAGGGGATCGACCACTGAGACGAGTTCAAATTGGTCGGATGCAAGGGCCTGCTGAAAGTGAAACCGCCACCCAATCCGCCCCAACCCGACGACTGCGATTTTCAATTTTCCATTCATTGACGCGCTGCCTTTCCCCATCTATATTGATGTGTGCAAGCGATCAACGGTCAGTTGTTTTTGGGATGGGAACTGACCACTGACTACTTGGGCGGTGGCGGGGCTACCTCCCGTCTCCCGTCTTACGGCTCACCAAAGGGAGTTGGGCGGGGTGGGGACTGACTACTGACTACTGACCACTGACTTCGGGCGAGCACGGGGGCATCGCCCCTACACACTGCTCGCCTTTGAACGAGCTATCGCCAGTTGCACCCTTTTTGTGCCTTTTGTGGCTAAAATCCCGTCTCACCGCTGTAAAATACATCTTCATTCCCCAATGTCCACGACATTTCAAGGTGGTTTTGAATGACCAACAAAGACATTGCAAACGCGCTGACAGACCTGACCACGCTGATGGAACTGCACGGCGAACACCCGTATCGCATTCGGTTGTACGCCCGAGCAGCGCGGCAAATTGACCAACTGCAAGAACCCGCCACGGACTTGAGCGCGCGCGGCGAATTGGAATCCGTGCGCTCCATCGGCAGCAAGATCGGGGGCATGATCGAAACCATGATCGAAACCGGCGAGTTGCCGGGCCTGAACGAGTTGCGCGAGGCCCTGCCCGAGGGGTTGTTCGAGATGACCGCTGTGCCCGGCTTGGGCGCGAAGCGGGTGCGGTCTATTTACAAACAACTCGGCATTGCCGACGTGGATGCACTCGCTAAGGCGTGCGAGGCTGGCGAAATCGAAAAACTGCGCGGTTTTGGCAAAAAAACCGCGCAAAGCATTCTGCGCGGCGTGTCCTTTTTGCAACAACACCGCGGGCAATTCCTGTGCCACACCGCACAAACCGAAGCCGAGGCATTGCGCGCGTACCTGTCCGAGCAACCGGGGGTGACGCGGTTGGCTATCGCGGGCAACGTGCGCCGATGCGCGGAAACGACCGAGGATGTCATTATCGTCGCGAGCGCGAAAGACCGGGAGGAACTCGCCACGGCATTCGGCCAGTACCCCGGCGCGAAAGAGATGACGGGCCGCGGCAAAACCAAAGCGAACGTCGTGTTGGATTCGGGCATGCGCGCAGAGTTGCTGATCGCGGAGGATGCGGCCTTTCCACATGTATTGCACCATTTTACAGGTAGCCGAGAACACAACGCCGCGATGCGACAACGGGCAAAGGATCGGGGGATGAAGCTCGATGAATCCGGGTTGTTTCAGGGCGATGAAGGCGTGGATTGCCCCGACGAGAAAGCACTGTTCGCCGCGCTGGGACTGCACTATATCCCCCCGGAATTGCGCGAGGGCAGAGGCGAGATCGAGCGCGCCGCACGAGGCCCCTTGCCCGAGTTGGTCGCGCGAGCCGATCTCAAGGGCACGCTTCACATCCACACGACATATAGCGACGGGCGGCACGGCATCGAGGCCATGGCGCGGGCCGCAAAAGCACTGGGCCATACCTACATCGGCATTTGCGATCACAGCAAGGCCGCCGCCTATGCCCATGGGTTGACCGAAGACCGCGTGCGTTCGCAGTGGGACGAGATCGACCGGGTTGCCGCTGAGGTGGCGGGCATTCGGATATTGAAGGGAATCGAGGTCGATATTTTGAGCGATGGACGCTTGGATTTTGACGATGCGTTTTTGGCCGAATTTGATCTCGTGGTCGCATCCGTGCATTCGAAGTTTTCAATGACCGAGAAAGAGGCCACCGCCCGGTTGATTCGCGCGGTTCAAAATCCGCATGTCGATATTTTGGGCCATCCCACGGGGCGGTTGCTGCTCGCGCGCGAGGGCTATCCGGTCGACATGAGGGCGGTTATCGACGTTGCCGCCAACACGCGCACCGCAATCGAGATCAATGCCAATCCCGCCCGATTGGATCTGGACTGGCGATTTCTGGAGTACGCCCAAAAAAAAGGCGTGCAAATTCCGATCAACACAGACGCCCACAGCATTGAAGAGCTCGAAAATATGCGTTATGGCTTGGGCATCGCCCGCAAAGGCGGCCTAACCCCCGCTGACGTGCTCAACGCGCTTTCCGCAGAAGATTTTCTCACCGCGCTTCGGAAATAGCGCGATCCATTTCCCTGACTTGACATTATTTTTTGATTCTATAAATTGTCTCACTTTTGCATCGCCACCCCAAAAGCTGGAGGATAAGCGCGTGAAAAAATTGATTTGGCTGTCTTTTGATCTCGGTGTGCGCGGCGATTACGAAGGCCTGTACGCATGGCTCGATGATCAAAATGCAAAAGAATGCGGCAGTAGCGTGGCGTGTTTTTGGTTTTCTCATGACGGAGAAGCCCTGTGTGAATCTCTCAAGGCCGAGATAGAGGGCGCGGTCGCACTGGACAAACGCTCGCGGATATATATCGTCTATCAAAAAAAAATGCGCCTACGGGGGCACTTCCTCATCGGTCGCCGCAAGAGCGCGCCTTGGGTGGGCTACGGACTGCACGAGGAATACGACGATGTCGATGTCGATGACCACGCCTTATAGACTTCTGGTGGACTCGGGCTTCTTCTTCGCGCTCTTCAACGAGAGGGACCGTTATCACGCCGATGCTGTCGAAAAACGAGAATGGCTCGAAATCCTTTCTCTCGTCATACCTTGGCCGGTTCTGTACGAGACCATCAACACGCGGTTTGCGCGGAGACCATCAACGATTGCGCGGTTTGAAAGCATCCTTCGCGGCCCTCATATCGAATTGCTCAACGATTCTCCATATCGGCTCGACGCCTACGAAGACGCGCTTACACGGGCCAAAACGCAACGCAACGCGATGAGCCTTGTGGATGCCGTGATCTGTGCAATCCTCGATGACCCCAATGTCCGCATAGACGCGATGCTCACGTTCAATCTCCGCGATTTTGCGAACATCTGTCATTCGAGAGGGATCGCGTTGCTGTGATGGCGAACGGGAACCGTCACTTCACCTGGGCAAATAACCTAAAGGGAGCCAGCAGGCAATGGCAAAGCATCGACCTTTGAGCGCGAAAAAGCTCGAATTTTACCGGAACCTTCTGATTGAGCGCAGGCGCGAGTTGCTCAAGCAAGTGCTCAGTCAAGACGAAGACCTCGACGAAATCAGAGGCAATGTCGCCGCGGATCCACTCGACGCAGCGGGCAAGGCGTCGTCCGTGGAATTGATGACGTCCTTGGGCAATCACGAGCGGCACGAATTGGCCGAAATCGACAATGCCCTGCAAAAAATTGAAAATCGCACGTACGGCTTCTGCGAAGAATCGGGCGAGGCAATTCATCCCGCACGCCTCGAGGCCGTGCCCACAGCGCGTTATACCGTACAAGTTCAAGAACGCCTCGAGCGCGCACCCCAACAATTCAGCCGGCCCCGCCGCCGCGTTTTGAGGCAAGAAGATTTGCCCCTGTCAACCGATGACGATGAATAGGTGAGGATGAGCCGCGCTCGCGATAAAAAAAGGAGACACTTGATGGTGTCTCCTTTTTGCGTTGCTATTCGCGCAGTGACCACTGACATGGCTTCTAGCTCTGATTGCTCTGATTGCTCTGATGGCGTGGCGCGAGGGGACCTATCCCCCCGGCCCCCTTTCCTACGAGGAAAGGGGGAGCGCATGGCTTTCTTAAAGGTTTGTATCCCCGGCTGTTTTGATGGCTTTGCGCGAATGGATCACGCCATGAAAATCCAAACCCCGCTCGCGCAATCCCTCGGAAAACCACTCACAGTTCCCCCTTCCTCGCAGGAAGGGGGTTAGGGGGTAGGTCACACCTCGCAGGACCTATCCCCCCGGCCCCCTTTCCTACAAGGAAAGGGGGAGCGCATGGCTTTCTTGGAGGTTTGTATCCATGGCTGTTTTGATGGCTTTGCGTGAATGGATAATGCCATGAACCCCAAAAAACCTATCGCCATTCCCCTCGCAAAACCGCTCACAGTTCCCCCTTCCTCGCAGGCACAGGCGTAGCCTACAACGAAGCGGAGCGAGTAACGGGGCTAGGGGGTAGGTCACAATTCCCATCGTCACTTTTAGGCTTGACAAGAAACGACGTGGTACCTTAATTTTACTCCACCATCGTTATTCGTTATTTGGCGCACGCAGGCAAAAGCCATGCCTGTACAACTCACTCTATTTTTTAGGAGAGATCACATGTTGACTGCCATTTTTCGACGTTGTTCAAACCTGTTTGGAGGCCACCGTTCCCCTGCGAAAACAGGCGTTCATGTCGCCCATTCCCATCTTGGTGTGTGGGTCTATTTCATTGCAAAACAATCTGTTAGGATGATCAGTACAGTGTACCCCCCCCCCCCCCCCTCGAGAGGATTCTGATATGATGTCCCGCTACGCTCACTTGTTGGCTATGGTCGCGCTGGTCATGCTGATGGCATCGGGGCCGGCTTTTGCCCAAACCGACTACGACTCGGACAACGACCGCCTGATTGACGTCACCTCCTTGGCGCAACTCAACGCCATTCGTTGGGATCTCAACGGCGATGGTGTTGTGTCGAGCACCGACTCTACGAACTATTTCACCGCCTTCAGTAACCCCGCCTCGGGCATGGGGTGTCCGTCCGCCGGCTGTAATGGCTACGAACTGCTCAACAACTTGGACTTTGACGAGAACAACGACAACTCAATCACCTCAGCAGACGCCACCTATTGGAACAACGGCGCCGGCTGGCTACCCATCGGCACAAACGCCTACAAATACACGGGCAATTTCAAGGGCAACGGCTACACGATCAACAACCTGTTCATCAGCCGAAACAACACAGGCTACGTCGGACTGTTCGGCTCCATTCAATCCGGCCGCATAGAAAGCCTGGGCGTAACCAACGCCAACGTTCGGGGAAGAGACAATACCGGCATTCTGGCAGGCGGAAATAGTGGAAGCCCAATCGTCGCCTGCTACGTCACCGGCGCAGTGCAAGGCGGAGATCAAACCGGTGGATTAGTAGGCTATAACGGCTTTAACGGCGGAGATATCAACACCACCTATTCCACTGCATCTGTCAGCGGGGGGCAGTATGTCGGCGGTCTGGTGGGCTTTAGCACTTTCGCCTTAATATCAAACTCTTACTCCATCGGCAGGGTCAGCGGCAACAACAACGTCGGCGGGTTGCTCGGATGCTCATGTGCCAGCAATACCCAGTCCAACAATTACTGGAATACCTTAACCAGCGAGCGGCCCGGTGGCATCGGCGTCGTTGCTCCCGGCGCATTACCCGGTAGCAACGCAGGCGTTACCGGCAAGAGCACCAGCGATCTCCAAAATCCCATCACCTACACCGGCATATACGCCAACTGGAACGTAGATGTGGACGGTGATCGTGTCCCCGACAACCCGTGGAACTTCGGCACCACCAGCCAGGACCCGACCCTGAGAACCCCCAGCCAGCGGGTAGTTGACCACGACGGCGACAACGACGGCCTGATTGACGTGACTTCCCTGTTGCAGTTAAACGCCATCCGCTACGACTTGAACGGCGATGGCTTGCCCACCGGCACCAACGCCGACACCATCGCCTATGCTAACGCCTTTCTCGGCGGCGACATTACCGCCAGTAGCGGCCGGATGGGTTGCCCGGCCACCGGCGGTTGCACCGGCTACGAGTTGCTCAACAACTTGGACTTTGACGAGAACAACGATGGCTCAATCACCGCAGCAGACGCCACCTACTGGAACAGCGGCGCTGGCTGGACGCCCATCGGTGTGGCGTCCACCGGCGCTGCAACCGCCTTCTCCGCCACCTTTGATGGCAATGACAACACCATTTCCAACTTGTTTATCGCTGACAGCACCAGCACCGCCACCGGCGGCGGTTTCGTCGGTCTGTTCGGCGATGTCAGCGGCACGATTAGAGATGTGGGCTTGTTGGACGTGAATATCACCAACACCCGCACTTCCACCGCCAGTTCGAACAACGTGGGTCAAACCGGTGCCTTGGCGGGGCTCCTCAATGCCGGCGGCGCGGTGCGCGGGAGCTACGTTGCCGGCGGCTCCGTAACCCACAACACCAGCAGTGCCAGTGCCACTGGCTATACCGGCTGTCTGTTGGGCTACTCCAATGGCACCGTCAGCGATAGCTACGCCACCTGCAATGTGGTCGGAACGAACAACAATTCGTTGTTCATCGGCGGCCTGATCGGGACAGCCGCCGGTAGCGTCGACTCCACCTATGCCACTGGGACGGTCACCATCACCGGCACCGGCTCCATCGCCGCCGGTGGCCTGATAGGTTGGGCCGGGGACCGGGTCAGCGTTAGCTACGCGACTGGGAACGTTTCCGGGAGCGGCACCGGCAGAATGGGCGGCCTGATCGGGCATATGGCTGGTCCCAGCTACGCCAACTACGCGACCGGGAATGTTTCCGGTAGTGGCACCGGCACCGGTGTTACCGACGCCCTCAGCTTCAAAGTGGGCGGCCTGATCGGGCAGATAAATCTCGGTAGTGGCGAATACCTGCGCTCCAGCTACGCAACCGGGAACGTTTCCGGCACCGGCTCCGGCGTCAAAGCGGGCGGCCTGATAGGTCAAGTGCAGGTCACTGACGCGAACTCGATAAGTGCTGTCTATGCTATCGGCACTGTTTCCAACACCAGCACCGGCACCACAGCCACCGGCGGCCTGGCGGCACAACGGGGTGGTTCAATCACGGCGGCGATAACCTACGGCCGCTGGGACACCCAAACCACCGGGCAGAGCACCACCGCTGGGACCCTCATCAACACCCTTGGCGGTCTAACCACCAGCGCCCTCCAAAGCCCCACCGGCTATACCGGCAGCTACCTCAACTGGAACCAAAATCTGGACGGGCAAGCGGGCAACGACGATCCGTGGTACTTTGGCGCGACGAATCAGTATCCGGTCTTGAAGTATGCCGGCCTGGATACCACCGCGCAACTTGCGTTGCAACCGAGCATACCGCCGCGTGTGGCAGTGACATCTAATGGGGACACCTTGTACGTACACTGGCGTGCGGCGAGTCAAGCGACGGGATACACCGTGCAGTGGAAATCCGGCATGCAAAGCTACGACGCCGCGCGTGAGGCCACCCCCACGGCTACGTTCCTCAAGATTCCCTTGGCGTCGGGGACGACCTACACAGTGCGTGTCATTGCCAGCAAGACCGGTGCGCGCGATGGATCGGTTGAGGTCATGCGCGCTACAGGTCTCACCAATTACGATACCGATGGCGATGGCCTCATCGCTATCACCACGCTGGCGCAACTCAACGCCATGCGCTGGGATCTCGATGGCGATGGTGCCATAGACGCCAGTGCCTCGACCGCCGATACGACCGCCTACAACACTGCTTTTCCAAACCGGGACACCGCCACCCGTATGGGTTGCTTCCCGGGATGCACCGGCTACGAACTGCTCGCCAACCTGGACTTTGACACCTCCGGCGACGGCGAGATCACCGCAGCAGACGCCACCTACTGGAATGGCGGCGCCGGCTGGGACCCTGTGGGGCCTTACGGCGGCACGTTCAAAGGCAACAACAAGACGATCTCCCACCTGTTCATCAACCGGGGGTCTCGGCATAATACAGGATTGTTCCAGGCGGTTGATGGCGATGTTTCGGGATTGGGGTTGTTGAATGTGAATGTGACCGGTGCTGACCGCGTGGGTGGTCTGGCCGGTAATCAAGGTGGTGGGAGCACCATCTCGTCGTGTTATGTGACGGGTCGCGTTTCGGGGTCGAAGTGGGGTGTGGGTGGTTTGGTTGGTCGGTCTTATCGCACTTCGGGCACTAATCGCATTGTGAGCAGCTACGCGCTCGTCTCTGTGCGGGTTCCTGCACATGTGACGAGTGGCGGGATGGCCGGCGGTTTGGTGGGTTGGCTGACCGATCAGACCGAGGTGGTGGCGTCTTACGCGCTGGGCACGGTGTTCGCGGGACACAGTAGCGCGGTGGGCGGCGGTTTGGTGGGTCAAATCGCGAGCGGCAGTGACGTGACCGCCAGCTACGCGACGGGCGCAGTCACGGGTGCCGGTACGAAAGGGGGTTTGGTGGGCAGTTCGGCTGGTACAGTGACCGATAGCTACTGGGACACGCAAACAAGCGGCATTGTCGATGATAGCGATACTGTTGCGCCGGAGGGCAAGCTGACTGCCGACTTACAATCGATCACGTCTGCGAGCGGCATCTATGCCAACTGGGACGATCTGACCATAGATGCTTCGGGGACCAACGATGATGATCCCTGGACCTTTGGCACGACAAAGCAGTATCCGGTCTTGACGTTTGCCGGCCTGGACACCACGGCGCAGTACGCTGCCCAACCCGTGCATTACGACACGGATAGCGATGGCCTCCTCGAGGTCTCGACCTTGGCACAACTGCATGCCATGCGCTGGGATATCAATGGCGATGGTGCCATAGACTCAAGTGCCACGACCGCCGATACGACCGCCTACAACGCCGCCTTTCCCAACGGGAACTTGTCAGCGAGCAAGGGTTGCCCTTCCAGCGGTTGCACTGGCTACGAACTGCTCAACAACTTGGACTTTGACGAGAACAACGATGGCGCGATCACCCAAGCAGACACCACCTACTGGAATAGCGGCCAAGGCTGGATGCCCATCGGCTCCGACGCCAGCCCAGCGTTACGATACACAGGCGATTTCAAAGGCAACGGCTACACCGTCCAAAACCTGTTCATCAGCCGCTCCGCTGTCAGCTACCAAGCACTGTTCGGCGGCACCGGCACCAACTCCCGCATCGAGTCGCTGGGCGTAACCGACGCCGATGTTACGGCAGACGACTTTAGTGGCATTCTGGTCGGCGGCAATCGCGGCGAAATCGTCGCCTGCTACACCACCGGCAGCATGACGGGCGACAATGTCGTCGGCGGTCTGGTCGGCTGGACCGGAGGTGCCATTTCCACAAGCTACTCCCTCGCATCCGTCAGCGCGACTCAGAACCTCGGTGGGCTGGTAGGCTCAAAAGCCGCCGCCGGCTCCATAACAAACTCCTACTCCACCGGCGCAGTCAGCCTCTCCAGCGGGTCGATGACATCTATCGGCGGGCTGTTGGGCGAGTCGAATGCCGGCACGGGCACGGTTAGCGGCAGCTACTGGGACACCCAAACCAGCGGACGCCAAACCAGCTTCGGCGGTAGCGGCGCTGCGGGCAAGACGACCAGCGAGCTCCAGAGCCCCACCACCTACGGTGCCACCAGCAACGACACCTACTACGGCTGGAACGCCAACATAGACGGACAAGCCGGCAACGACGATCCGTGGACCTTTGGCGCGATGGATCAGTATCCGGCCTTGAAGTATGCCGGCCTGGACACCACCGTGCAATTTCAGCTCCAACCCGCGATAGTGACGTTGGCACTGACGCCCTCGTCGATCTCGGAAAGCGGTGGGATGAGCACCGTGACCGCGACGCTGGCACACCCATTGAGCGCAACGACGACGATCACGGTGCGCCCGGTGGCGGGTGCTTACACGGTGGGGACGGATTCGACGATCACCATCGCGGCAGGGCAAACCGCGAACGCGTCGGACACGGTGGTCATCACAGCGGTGGACAACACCCGAGACGCGCCTAATCGCGACGTGACCGTGACCGTTGTGGCAGACAACGACCAGGGCAGTGTGGTCCTCCCAACTGCGATAACGATCACCGATGATGACCCGCCGCCGAGGCTCTCGATTAGTTCGCCAAGTGCGGTTGAGGGCACTGCCCTGACGTTCACCGTTAGATTGAATGAGGTGAGCGGCAAGGAGGTGACGGTGGCGTATGCAGACGCGAGCACGGGCACCGCGACTTCGGGGACAGACTACACCGCGCTCACCGCAGGAACCCTGACCTTCGCGGCGGGCACGACCAGCCAGACCATCGCTGTTTCTGTGACCGACGACTCGGATGATGAGCAGAACGAGACCGTGATCGTGACGCTGAGCAGTGCGACCAATGCGACCATAAGCACGGCGCAAGGCACCGGGACGATTATCGATGACGATGGCATGCCTACGCTGAGTATCGGTTCGCCAAGCGTGATTGAAGGCGCGACCAGCGCGACCCTGACCTTTAGGGTGTACCTACGCCCAGCGCACAACACGTTACAAGTGACGGTGGCGTATGCAGACGCTGGCACGGGCACCGCGACTTCGGGGACAGATTACACCGCGCTTACCGCAGGGACCCTGACCTTCGCGGTAGGCGATACCATCCAGACCATCGCTGTTTCTGTGACCGACGACTCGGATGATGAGCAGAACGAGACCGTGATCGTGACGCTGAGCAGTGCGACCAATGCGACCATAAGCACGGCGCA
The DNA here is from genome assembly GCA_965204745.1 of Candidatus Latescibacterota bacterium. GTDB lineage: Bacteria > Latescibacterota > UBA2968 > UBA2968 > UBA2968 > VXRD01. The sequence continues at coordinate 2,628,049 of OZ242010.1, read as the reverse complement.
AGGCACAGGGACGATTATCGATGACGAAACCCCGAGTGCCAACTTGGATGTGGATGGCGATGGCCGGGTGAGATTGTTCTCGGATATAATCCTGGTCATTCGATATGTCCTCTTCTTCCGGGAAGAGGCCCTCCTCAGAGGGAACGTCATCGAGCCAACTGCCACGCGCAAGACCGCTCAAGAAATTGAACCCTACCTCGACACGTTGGTCAATCAGAACATTCTCGATGTGGATGGCGATGGCGATGTGAGGCTGTTCTCGGATATAATCCTGATCATTCGATACGTCCTCTTCTTCCGGAACGAGGCCCTCCTCAGAGGGAACGTCATCGAGCAAAATGCTACGCGCACGACCGCTCAAGCCATTGAACCCTACATCCGAAGCCTCTATCCCGACTCCCACTTCCAATGAAAGCCTGTTCCCTGACCGCCACAGATGAAGATGGCGATGGCGATGTGAATTTCGCCGACTTCTTGACCTTTGCGGATAAGTTCGGCTCGCGGCTCGGACAGGAGCGATATGACGCCCGGTGCGATGGCGATGGCGAAATTGGATTCGACGATTTCCTCATCTTCGCCGCCGACTTTGGCTCATCAGGCTGACAAATGCGAAAGACGCGAAAGGGAAAACAAAAGCCCGGGTTCACAGTGAACTCGGGCTTTACTTCTGGACCTACCCCCCTAACCCCCCTTCCTAAAAGGAAGGGGGGAACGGTGAGCGGTTTTGCGAGGGGAATGGCGAGAGGTCTTGCGAGGGGATTGCGCGATAGGGGGTTGGATTTTCATGGCATTATCCATTCACTCAAAGCCATCAGAACAGCCCTGGATGCAACCCTTCAAGAAAGCCATGCGCTCCCCCTTTCCTTGTAGGCACAGGTGTAGCCTACAATGAGCGAAGCAAATAACGGGGGCCGGGGGGATAGGTCTCTATGGCGGCGGGGGATGCGAAAGACACTGCGGAGTGGGAACGATGAAGCGGCGGAAGGGTTGTGGGCCGGTCTCGCCTCTTACCTCTTGCCTCTTACTTAGGGATAGGGCTTGCGGTGGGGCGGTATGGGGTAATCCGCGTAATCTGCGTAATCCGTCCCACCGGTCAATCGGGGATCAACTCGATGTTGAGCCGACACCCCACTGCCTCGGCGTATTTTCGCAGGGTCTCGATTTTTGGCGAGTGGTGGCTGTTGGCAGACTCCAAGCGGGTGATCGCCGTTGCCTTTGTGCCCATCTTTTCGGCGACCTGACTTTGCGTCAAGCCAGCGCGTTTTCGCGCTTCGAGCATCTTGTCCAGCAATTCAAACTCCGGCTTTTGAGCCTCGTACTCGGCTCTTGTTGCGGGGTTTGCGAGTGCTCGTCTTTTCAATTCTTCGTGACTGATCATTTTTTTCGCTTTTTCGGTTATGCGGATGGATGAGTGGCGTGCTCAGGATAATTTTTGAGAACCCTGAAATTCTGATTGTCGATTTCTAGCTATATCGAGTTCTTTCTTCGGTATCTTGTAAGATTTTTTTACGAAACAGTGGAGCATAACAATTTTTCTTTTTCCGGCTGAACTTTGCACACGCGAAGTCAGTGTACAAAAGAACACGCGACCAATACCCTCTTTGGCCCTCAAGCGGAGTTCAAATAACCCGCCGCCCAGTGCTCGTGTATGCGGCATACCCAGATTAGGCCCAAATTTTTGCATCCTGTCGGTCAAATTAAAATAGCGTGCTTGAACACTTGGCGGAAAGCGCAAGATATCTTGTTGTACTTTTTCGCTGTAATATGTAATCTCCCATTCCATTGGGATAACATAACGAATTTGTTATATTGTGTCAATAGTGAACCTGTAATTGCTCCTCAACTTTGCCCATCCTTCAACCTTATATCCCAATTCTTACCAAGGTATTGTCTTTTGACTTTCATCCGCGTTTATAGGTGTTTATCCGTGGTTGCCCTTGTGGTTTTCCCGCTGGTGGCGTCAGCAGAGGAAGATCGCCCGATTGTGGCGCGCGTTCAAATTGAAGGTGCGCGGTCTGTGCCCGTGCGCGATGTGCAGGGGTGGTTGGTCACGCGAGCGGGCGTAGGTGTGGATTCCGCGTTGTTGCGAAAGGATGTGCAACGCATTTTGGAAGAATACAAAAAACAGGGCTTCTGGCGTGTGGCAGTATCGTTTCCCAAAATTGTACGCGGAGATAAAACGACGGTCGTTTTTGCAATCGCCGAAGGTGCGCGAACCCGGATTGCATCCGTGCAAGTGCGCGGCGAGTTGATCTTTGATCCGTCAGATGTGCGCGATGCCTTTGGGCTTGCACAGGGCGCGGTATTGACCGAAAGCGACTTGAACCGGCACTTGGATCGCCTGTTGCGTTTTTACGAAGACCGAGGCTATCCGTTTTGCGCGTTGCGTCCCGATGTGCTATGGGGCGAGAATGGCGCGGGCGTGCGGGTTGACGTGTCCCCCGGCCCGCTAGTTCGCATTGATACCGTGCGGTTCGAGGGGAATGAGGTGACGCGGGACGATGTTTTGTTGCGGCATATCTCTGTGGGCGAAGTCTATGACCAGCGGCGCGTAGATGCGTTTGTGCAGCGGTTGCAAAATCTACCCTTCATCGACCGCGTTCACAAAGCCGAACTCGTGCCTACCGGGGAGGAAAAGGCCCTTGTGATCGGGCTGGAGGAATCGCGCCACACGCGCATCGAAGGCGGCCTCGGCCTCGGTTCGGGGCAGACCTTGACCGGGGCAATCGCGCTCGACGTCTTGAACTTTTCCGGCGGCGGGCGCGAGGGCTATGCCCTGTGGTCGCGCAGGGACGAGGGCGCGTCTCACTTGCGCGTTTCGTACCGCGAACCATATGTGTTCAACAGCGCGATCTCGGCATGGGGCCGCGTGGAAATGCACGAACGGGCCGGGTACGTGACGCAGCGATTTGGCGCGGGCGCAGATGTTTCCGTATCCGCAGGCACGCATTTGTTCGGCGGGCTTGCACACAGCCGCGTATTGCCCGATTCAACGGGTTTGGGATTTTACGATGCCGAGAAGATGTGGTCTCTCGAGATGGGCGTGCGGATCGACCGGCGCGTGGATGAGACGCACGGTTGGCAAGCCGAGTTTAAGGGCGAAATCGGCGAGGTCGCGCCCGGGATCAGGCGCGTGCGATGGACGGCCGATGGGCAGGTGTCGCGGCCTTTGGGCAGGCAATTTGCCATCGCGGGGCGGGCGCGTGCCTCGTGGGTGGGGCAAACGAGGGGGGTGCCAGAAACCGCGTGGATTTGGCTTGGCGGCACGCAATCCCTGCGGGGCTATCGGGAAGAGCAATTTGGGGGAACAACCGCGGGATGGGTCAATGTGGAATGCCGCCGGTTGCTGGGGCCAAAGACTCGGGTTTTCGCCTTTGTCGATGCCGGGCGGATCAGCGGCGCAGAGGCGAGCCAATATCCCCTTTCCTACGGCCTGGGACTTTTGGCAACTAGCGGGATGGGCACGCTTGGCATCGACTACGGATTGCCCTGGAAAGAGAGCTTTGACCAAGGCATGGTACACGTGCGGATGATCAGGGCGTTCTAGGGACTACGGCGCGATCTTAAACGCAATTTTTTTCTCCACCTCGCGGTCGGCCAGCAAGTCCGTCACTTTGACGCGCACTTCTTGCCCGCCCGGCTCCGCGTCTTTCAAATCCAATTCGACATACGCCACATCTTCGGGCGCGCCTCCGGATTGCTCGTAGGAAATCACCACCTCGCGCCGCTTTTCCTGCAAGCGCAAAAAACGGCCTATGCCGCGCAGCGCACGCACGGGCGCGATCCCCTTTTCCTCGGCGCGAAAAGAATAGTCCACGCGGTATTTCGTCTGTCCAAATTCATCGCGTTTCAAATTGTACACTTCAAAATAGACAAACGCATTTTGATCGGGCCGAAACGCCTTTGACGCCATGGGAATCACCTCGAGCCCGCGCTTGTGAAAAGGCCCTGTGGTTGTCGAATCGCTCGGCCCAACCCAGAAGGCCAAGGCGATATCGCTCATCGACAACCCGTCCGCTTGCGAAAAATCGGCCACGGATAGCGGTTGCTGATACACCTGCGATTTGCCCGACACCACATCGCGGATCTGAAAGGAAAGATGGTGAAGCCCCGCGCGGACCTCAACCGCGAGCACCCCCGGAATAAATGCCCCATCCAAGACTTGCCGATCTGACGGGGCTTGGAATGTCAACTGATCCTGCACGCGATAGACCTCTGTCCACAAGCTGTCAAACAGGGCCAGGCCGCGATCTAACAGCACCTGATCGGTCTCGTCATCCACGGGCAACCGCGCCATCTCGGACGCGGGCAACCCGTAATAGATCTCCAATCGCGTCATCCCATCTTCGCCGCGAAATCCCGCGGGATAGTAAAAAAAGTCAATGGGCAGATCGGCAAAATCCACCTCGTACACAGAGGGCTGATGCACGGCGACCTGTCGCAAAACCATCTCGCTCTGATACTCGATCAAATCCGTCGTCAACGCAATGCCCAAGCCATCGGGCATCGGCGCGAATTCATACACGCTCCCTTTGCCTCGGCGCACGAAGTCAAACTCCGTGCCCCCGGCCAAATCCGCGTACACCCAATACTCCCACCACGACAGCGATGGCACCGGAAAAATGGGCTGCCCGGGCCTGATTCGCAGGGCGATGCGCCTGCGGTTCACGTAATTTTGTCGCGCATCCTGTATCTCCCTATCCATCTCATTTTGAATATCGCCCGACTTGCTCGCGTGATCGGGCGCGCCAAAGCGCACGTACACCTCCCCGCGATCATCCCACGGAAACGCCACCTGACCGTATTGGTGGCGCGCATACGCCACGCGCCGATAATGCTCGATGAGGCGTTCGTTGGCCTTTGTCAAAGGCGATGGATCCACGCGCTGCCAAAACCGATCCGCCAGTTCAGCGCGTTTCTCTTTGCTCGCATCGCGGTAAATCTCCAAATCATCGGGCAATGCCACTTGCGCGAGATCGCGGTACAGGGATTGCTCCTTTTCCGGCAAGGTGGCGATGTAGTCTTCAAACAGGGCCTGCGCTTTCGCATAGTCCCGAACCGTCTGCGCCTCGACCGCCTGCACCAACAGCGGATTGTCAAAATCGCCTGCCCACAGGTTCCCGCTCAACGCACACACCAGCAGGAACCCCGCACATGTCCATATCGCACGCATAAGAACCTCCAATGGAAAATCAACTGTTAGGTTGTGTTGACATTTTATTTTTTTACGTTACGCACAGATTAGCAAAGGTGTTGCTTCTTGCTCATTTAAGGCGTTTGGTCCTTTGATGGCTTTTGGGACCTATCCCCCGGCCCCTTTCCTACGAGGAAAGGGGAGTAAAGTGCCTTTAATGGCTTCTCGCTCTGGGTGCTCTGATGGCGTTTTGCGAGGGGGACCTATCCCCCGGCCCCTTTCCTACGAGGAAAGGGGAGTAAAGTGCCTTTAATGGCTTCTCGCTCTGGGTGCTCTGATGGCGTTTTGCGAGGGGGACCTATCCCCCGGCCCCTTTCCTACGAGGAAAGGGGAGTAAAGTGCCTTTGATGGCTTCTCGATCTGGTTGCTCTGATGGCGTTTTGCGAGGGCATAAAGCGATTAAATATCCCTCATCAATCCCCTCGCAAAACCGCTCACAGTTCCCCCCTTCCTCGCAGGCACAGGCGTAGCCTACAACGAAGCGTAGCGAGTAACGGGGGCTAGGGGGGTAGGTCCCGATAAGGAGCGACTATTCCAGTTTCTCAAACCGAGAGCATATTCTGCGATAGGGCTTGATTTTCTCGATAAACCGCTCAAGCCGTTGCATGGCTCGTAAATATCAACACAACCTACTGACCACTGACCACTGACCACTGACCACTGACCGCTGACCACTGACTACTGACCACTGACCACTCACGCATTGACAAGCAACCCGTCCGCATGTATCTTTTTCGCTCGCAGTTGTAGCCGTTCATGGGTAATAGACGCTTCATCGGCCTCTCGGTTGCCTCAACCTGACAACCCTCTAGTCAAAAGGAGTTCTCTCATGGCAGTTGATGTTCAAAATGGCATTGGCAAAATCGCAGACTACCTCGGCGATGACGCCGACGATTTGCTCACACACAACGCAGTGGTCCCTAAGGACTTGCTCGCGTTGCCGGGTTCGGACTTCATCGACCGGGTGTTTGCGGATTCTGACCGCGCCATTCCCGTGCTCAACAACTTGCAACGCCTGTACAGCGCGGGCCGGCTCGCGGGCACGGGCTACGTTTCCATCCTCCCTATCGATCAGGGCATCGAGCATTCCGGCGGTGCGTCCTTCGCGCCCAACCCCATCTACTTTGACCCGGCAAACATCGTCAAACTCGCCATTGACGGAGGGTGCAATGCCGTGGCAACCACCTTGGGCGTTCTGGGAATGGTGGCGCGCAAATACGCCCACAAAATCCCCTTCATCCTCAAATTCAACCACAACCAGTTGCTCACCTATCCCCCTCAATACGACCAAGTCATCTTTGGGCAAGTCGAACAAGCGTGGGAAATGGGATGTGCCGGCGTGGGTGCCACGATCTATTTTGGATCGGCAGAATCCAACCGACAAATCGTCGAAATCAGCGAAGCCTTTGCCCGCGCCCACGACTTGGGAATGTTCACCGTGCTGTGGTGCTATTTGCGGAACGCGGCATTTGCGACCGAAGAGGTGGATTACCACGAAGCCGCGGACCTGACCGGTCAGGCCAACCACCTCGGCGTCACCATTGGCGCGGACATCATCAAACAAAAATTGCCGACCGACAACGGTGGGTACACAGCCTTGAACTTTGGGCGCACGCACGACAAAGTCTATACGGACCTCACGTCCGATCACCCCATAGACCTGTGCCGCTACCAAGTCGTCAACTGCTACATGGGCAAAGCCGGGCTGATCAACTCCGGCGGCGCGTCTTCGGGCGCGAGTGACTACGCCGAAGCGGTTCGCACGGCGGTGATCAACAAACGCGCGGGCGGCACGGGCCTCATCTCGGGGCGCAAGGCATTTCAACGCCCCATGCGCGAGGGGATCCAGTTGCTCAACGACATTCAAGACGTTTATCTCTGTCCCGATGTGACTATCGCATGAGGAGGCCGCATGGGATACACCGCTCAGGTGCGCCACTTCACAATGGCTTGCAACGACGACCTGCCAGCGCGTCCGCAACACATGACAGAACAGGGCATTGCGTTTATCCGACAGATGGTCGATGATGAACTCGACGAATTGGCGGCCGCGCAAACCGTTGTGGAACAAGCAGACGCACTCGTGGACGCCATTTACTACATCTGCGATTTTGCCGTGCGAAACGGCGTCAATCTCGACCCGCTTTTTGAGATTGTCCACAGCGCGAACATGCAAAAGGTGGTGAATGGCAAAGCGATTCGCCGCGCAGATGGCAAGATACTCAAGCCCGAAGGATGGGAAGACCCCGCGCCCAAACTCGCAAGGGAAATGGCACGCCAAGCGCGCGAAGGCGGGTTTGGTAGCTAGGTTGTGTTGACATTTACGAGCCATGCAACTGAATTGCGCGGTTTATTCCGTGCGTGCGCGCCCATCCGCTCCACCCCGTTGCCCGTGCGGCCTCACCTCGCCACCCTGCCGTGTCTGAATCGCGGATTAAACGGATTACGCGGATTGCGCGGATTACCACCCACCACCCTACCACCATAGCCCTATCCCCCCGGCCCCCGTTATTCGCTTCGCTCATTGTAGGCTACGCCTGTGCCTACAAGGAAAGGGGGAGCGCATGGCTTTCTTAAAGGTTTGCATCCATGGCTGTTCTGATGGCTTTGACCGAATGGATCACGCCATGAAAATCCAAAAACCCTTACACACAATCCCTCGCTAGACCTCTCGCCATTCCCCCCTTCCTGTGAGGAAGGGGGGCTAGGGGGGTAGGTCCATAGGTCCCAATTCCCCTTGACAAGCAACGACATGGTACCTTAACTTGTATCCACCGTCGTTATTTTTTTCCCGCAGGCAAAAGCCCTGCCTGCACAACTCGTTATATTTTTTTCGGAGGCTTCAGATGATTCCCGCCATTTTCAGATCTCGCTTGTTGGCCCTGATCGCGCTGGGCATGCTGGTGGCATCGGGGCCGGCTTTTGCCCAAACCGACTACGACACCGACAACGACAACTACATTGAGGTGTCCACCCACGCCCAACTCAACGCCATTCGCTATGACCTCAATGGCGATGGTACCGTAGCCGCTGCGGATACCGTGGCCTACAACGACGCCTTTCCCAACGCCGCCTCGGCCATGGGTTGCGCCTCCACCTGCACCGGCTACGAACTCACCGCCAACATTGACTTAGACACCGACGGCGGCGGCTCCGCCAACTCCGCCGACGCATACTGGAACAGCGGCTCCGGCTGGCAGCCCATCGGCAACGACTCCAACAAGTACACAGGCGATTTCAAAGGCAACGGCTTCACCATCGACAACCTGTTCATCAACCGCCAAAACACCAACTACATAGGGCTGTTCGGCGAGATTGAATCCGGTAGCCGTGTCGAAACCCTAGGCGTAACCAACGCCACCATAACGGGGAGGCAAAATAGTGCCATCTTGGTAGGCTATAACCGCGGCGCCGCCGTCGTCGCCTGTTACACCACCGGCTCGGTCACCGCCCGCGGCTTCGGCAGCGGCGGATTGGTCGGATACCTGAACCGAGGGTCTATCACCACAAGCTACTCCACTGCATCCGTCAGCGGAACTACCGAAGTCGGCGGCCTTGTGGGATTTAGCGTGCCGGCTCTATAACAAACTCCTACGCCACCGGCAGAGTCAGCGGGAGCGCCGAAGTCGGCGGCCTGTTAGGCGGCTCCATAGGGGCCAACGCAATCGCTAGCTACTGGGACACCCAAACCAGCAACTTGGGGAACAGCGACGCCGGCACGGGACAACTCACCAACGCGCTCCAATCTCCCACCGGCTACACCGGCATCTACGCCAACTGGAACGTAGATATGGACGGTGATCGCGTACCCGACAACCCGTGGAACTTCGGCACCACCAGCCAGTACCCAACCCTGAGAACCCCCAGCCAGCGGGTAGTTGACCACGACAGCGACAACAACGGCCTGATTGACGTGACTTCCCTGTTGCAGTTAAATGCCATCCGCTACGACTTGAACGGCGATGGCCTGCCCACCGGTACCCACGCCGACACCATCGCCTATGCTAACGCCTTTCCCGGCGGCGACATTACCGCCAGTAGCGGCCGGATGGGTTGCCCGGCCACCGGCGGTTGCACCGGCTACGAGTTGATGAACAACCTGGACTTTGACGAGAACAACGATGACCAGATCACCTCAGCAGACGCCACCTACTGGAACAGCGGCGCTGGCTGGACGCCCATCGGTGTTGCGGCCAGCGGCGCTGCAACCGTCTTCTCTGCCACCTTTGACGGCAATGACAACACCATTTCCAACTTGTTTATCGCTGACAGCACCAGCACCGCCACCGGCGGCGGTTTCGTCGGTCTGTTCGGCGATGTCACCGGCACGATTAGAGATGTGGGCTTGTTGGACGTGAATATCACCAACACCCGCACTTCCACCGCCAGTTCGAACAACATTGGTCGAACCGGTGCCTTGGCGGGTCGCCTCAGTGGCGGCGCGGTGCGCGGGAGCTACGTTGCTGGCGGCTCCGTAACCCACAACACCAGCAGTACCAGTAATGGCACTGCCGGCTGTCTGTTGGGCTACGCCACTGCGCCCGTCAGCGACAGCTACGCCACCTGCAATGTGAGCGGAACGAACAATGGAGCGCTTTCTGCCGGCGGCCTGATCGGGGAAACCACCGGTACCGTCGACTCCACCTACGCCACTGGGACGGTCACGGTCACCGGCACCGGCACCGGCACCGCCGCCGGTGGCCTGACCGGTACGGCCTGGGGCCGGGTCAGCGTCAGCTACGCGACAGGGAACGTTTCCGGGAACGGCATAGGCAGAGTGGGCGGCCTGATAGGGAGAATCTTAGGTCCCAGCTACGCCAACTACGCGACCGGGAACGTTTCCGGGAACGGCACCGGTAACGGTTCCACCAACGCCCTAAGCCTCAGAGTGGGCGGCCTGATGGGGGAGGTAAATCTCAGTGGTAGCGAATACCTGCGCTCCAGCTACGCAACCGGGACCGTTTCTGGTAGCGGTAGCGGCGTCAGAGCGGGCGGTCTGATAGGTCAAGTGCAGGTCACTGACGCGAACTCGATAAGCGCTGTCTATGCTATCGGCGCTGTTTCCAACACCGCCACCGGCACCACATTCACCGGCGGCTTGGCGGGACTACAGACGGGTTCAGCCACCCCGATGACCAACAGCTACTGGGACACCCAAACCTCCGGGCAGAGCACCACCGCTGGCACCTCCTCCTTCTTCGCGGGCGCTCAAACCACCAGTGCCCTCCAAAGCATCACCGGCTATACCACCGGTAGCATCTACGCCAACTGGAACCAAAATCTGGATGGGCAAACGGGCAACGACGATCCGTGGTACTTTGGCGCGACGAATCAGTACCCCGTGTTGAAGTATGCCGGCCTGGATACCACCGCGCAACTTGCGTTGCAACCGAGCATACCGGCGGGTGTGGCAGTGACGTCCAATGGGGACACCTTGTACGTGGGCTGGCGTGCGGCGAGTCAAGCGACGGGATACACCGTGCAGTGGAAATCCGGAGTGCAAAGCTACGCCGCCGCGCGTGAGGCCACCACCACGGCTACGCGCTACAAGATTCCCTTGACGTCGGGGACGACCTACACAGTGCGCGTCATTGCCAGCAAGACCGGTGTGCGCGATGGAATCTCGGGCGAGGTCATGCGCGCTCCAGGTCTCACCAATTACGATACCGATGGCGATGGCCTCATCGCTATCACCACGCTGGCGCAACTCAACGCCATCCGCTGGGATCTCAACGGCGATGGGGCCATAGACGCATTTGCCACGACCGCCGATACGACCGCCTACAACACCGCCTTTCCAAGCCGGGACACCGCCACCCGCATGGGCTGCCTCTCGGGATGCACCGGCTACGAACTGCTCGCCGACCTGGACTTTGACGAGAACAACGATGGCGAGATCACCGCAACAGACGCCACCTACTGGAACAGCGGCGCAGGCTGGAACCCTACTGGGACTTACACCGGTACTTTCCAAGGCAACAACAATACGATCTCCCACCTGTTCATCGACCGGGGGACTCGGCATAATGCAGGATTGTTCCAGTCGGTTGAGGGCAATGTTTCGGGGTTGGGGTTGTTGAATGTGGATGTGACCGGCAATGACCGCGTGGGTGCTCTGGCCGGTGCTCAGGGTGGTGGGAGCACCATCTCGTCGTGTTATGTGACGGGTAGCGTTTCGGGGTCGAAGTGGGGTGTGGGTGGTTTGATCGGTCAATCTTATCGCACTTCGGGCACCAACCGCATTGTGAGTAGCTACGCGAACGTCTCTGTGAGCGTTCCTGCGACTGTGACGAGTGACGGGAAGGTTGGCGGGTTGGTGGGTTGGCTGAGAATTCAGACCGAGGTGGTGGCGTCTTATGCCCTGGGCCCGGTGTTCGTGGGGCACAGTAGCGGGGTGGGCGGCGGGTTGGTGGGTGAACTCGCGAGCGGCAGTGGCGTGACCGCCAGCTACTCGATAGGGCGGGTCACGGGTGCTGGCACAACAGGCGGTTTGGTGGGCACTTCGGCTGGTTCAGTGGTCGATAGCTACTGGGACACACAAGAAAGCGGCATTGCCGACGATGCCGATACGGCTATGCCAGAGGGCGAGCCGACTGTTGACTTACAATCGGTCACGTCTGCGACAGGCATCTATAACATTTGGGACGGTCTGACCATAGATGCTATCGGGACCAGCGATGATGCTCCCTGGACCTTTGGCACGACGAATCAGTATCCGGTGTTGAAGTATGCCGACATGGACACCACGGCGCAGTTCGATGCCCAACCCAGGCATTACGACACGGATAGCGATGGCTTCATCGAGGTCTCGTCCTTGGCACAACTCAACGTCGTGCGCTGGGATTTGGATGGCGATGGTGCCATAGACGCAAGAGCCTCGGCCAACGATAGAACCGCCTACAACGCCGCCTTTCCCGACGCTTCAGTCTCAAAGGGTTGCCCTGCCACCGGTTGCACCGGCTACGAACTGCTCAGCGACCTGGACTTTGACGAGAACAACGATGGCGCAATCACCTCAGCAGACGCCACCTACTGGAACAGCGGCCAAGGCTGGGAGCCAATCGGCGACGACTCCGGCAACAATTACACAGCCGATTTCAAGGGCAACGGCTTTACCATCCACAACCTGCTCATCAGCCGTAGCGGCGTCACCGACGTCGGGCTGTTCGGCGCAATCTCCAACACCTCCCGCATCGAATCCTTGGGCGTAATCGATGGCGACGTTGCGGCGTGGAAATGGGTCGGCATTCTGGTAGGCACCATGCGCGGCGAAGTCGTCGCCTGTTACACCACAGGCAAGGTCAGCGCCACCGGCACTTCCAGCGGCGGATTGGTAGGCTACCTGTATAATGGAACCATCTCCACTAGCTACTCCAATGCCTCCCTCAGCGGAGAGAGCAATACTGGCGGTCTGGTGGGAGCTCGGTTTGGCGGTTCTATAACAAACTCGTATTCCACAGGCAGGGTCAGCGGCACAGGAAGCAATGTCGGTGGGCTAATAGGCAATGTTGTTTCCCCGGGCAGCGTGTCCAACAGCTACTGGGACACCTTCCTCAGCTACCATAACACCAGCGCAGGCGGCACGGGCTACGCCACCGCCGACCTCCAGCGCCCCAACGACTACATCGGCATCTACTCCAGTTGGAACGCCAACATCGACGGACAAGCCGGCAACGACGATCCGTGGTACTTTGGCGCGACGAATCAGTATCCGGCCTTGAAGTATGCCGGCATGGACACCACCGTGCAATTTAATCTCCAACCCGTGGTCGTGACGTTGTCACTGACGCCCTCGTCGATCTCGGAAAACGGCGGGATGAGTACCGTGACCGCGACGCTGGCACGGTCGTTGAGCGCGGCGACGACGATCACGGTGCGTCCTGTGGCGGGTGCTTACACGGTGCCGGCGGATTCGACGATCACCATACCGGCTGGGCAAACCGCGAACGCGTCGGATACGGTGGTCATCACCGCGGTGAACAACACCCAAGACGAGCCTAATCGCCCCGTGACCATGCCCGTTGTGATGCACAATAGCCAAGTCTCGGGCAGGGTGACCGGGACAACTTTGACGCTCACCGATGATGACCCGCCGCCGAGGCTCTCGATCAGTTCGCCGAGTGCGGTTGAGGGCACTGCCCTGACGTTCACCGTTAGATTGAATGCGGGGAGCGGCAAGGCGGTGACGGTGGCGTATGCAGACGCGGGCACGGGTAGCGCGACTTCGGGGACGGACTACACCGCGCTCACCGCAGGGACCCTGACCTTCGCGGCAGGCGTGACCAGCCAGACCATCGCTGTTACTGTGACCGGCGACACGGATAATGAGCAGAACGAGACCGTGATCGTGACGCTGAGCAGTGCGACCAATGCGATCATAAGCACGGCGCAAGGCACAGGGACGATTATCGATGACGATGGCATGCCTGCGCTGAGTATCGGTTCGCCAAGCGTGATTGAAGGCGCGACCGCGACCCTGACCTTTCGGGTGTACCTAAGCCCGGCGCACAACACGTTACAAGTGACGGTGGGGTATGCAGACGCGGGCACGGGCACCGCGACTTCGGGGACGGATTACACCGCGCTCACCGCAGGGACCCTGACCTTCGCGGTAGGCGATACCATCCAGACCATCCCTGTTTCTGTGACCGACGACTCGGATGATGAGCCGAACGAGACCGTGATCGTGACGCTGAGCAGTGCGACCAATGCGACCATAAGCACGGCGCAAGGCACAGGGACGATTATCGATGACGAAAGCCCGAGTGCCAACTTGGATGTGGATGGCGATGGCCGGGTGAGATTGTTCTCGGATATAATCCTGGTCATTCGATATGTCCTCTTCTTCCGGGAAGAGGCCCTCCTCAGAGGGAACGTCATCGAGCCAACTGCCACGCGCATGACCGCTCAAGAAATTGAACCCTACCTCGACACGTTGGTCAATCAGAACATTCTCGATGTGGATGGCGATGGCGATGTGAGGCTGTTCTCGGATATAATCCTGATCATTCGATACGTCCTCTTCTTCCGGAACGAGGCCCTCCTCAGAGGGAACGTCATCGAGCCAACTGCTACGCGCACGACCGCTCAAGAAATTGAACCCTACATCCGAAGCCTCTATCCCGCCTCCCACTTCCAATGAAAGCCTGTTCCCTGACCGCCACAGATGAAGATGCCGATGTGAATTTCGCCCGACTTCTTGACCTTTGCGGATAAGTTCGGATCGCGGCTCGGTCAGGAGCGATATGACCCCCGGTGCGATGGCGATGGCGAGATTGGATTCTCCGATTTCCTCATCTTCGTCGCCGACTTTGGCTCGACAGGCTGAACGACGAAAAACAAAAAAAGTAAAGCCCGGGTTCACAGGGAACTCAGGCTTTACTTTTTGGAATTGGGACCTACCCCCTAGCCCCGTTACTCGCTACGCTTCGTTGTAGGCTACGCCTGTGCCTACGAGGAAGATACAAGGGGGAATAACATCTCTCCGTTGCGGGAAAGAGCCGGAGGAGGGGCATCCATCGTTCGTTTTAAGACAAGTTCAAGGGCAATTCTATAATGGATGACTCGTTCATGTCTTTGGATGATTGACCGCGGCTTGCTTCTTACTCGCTTTCTACTCTTAATTCGCATTGTCAGTTGTCTAATTCTAACGAACATAGCGGTGGGGAGTGGGCGGGACTGACCACTGACTACTTGGGCGGTAGGGTCAGGTGGGGACTGACTACTGTCAGCGGTGGGGAGTGGGCGGGGACTGACCACTGACTACTTGGGCGGTGGGGTCAGGTGGGGAACTGACTACTATCAGTAGTCAGTCCCCACCCTGCCACCCCAAGGCGATGTATGTGCTACAAGAGGGATATTATGGAACGGGAACTTCTCAGACGCGCGGAGCAGGCGGTTGAGCAGGCGCGAAGGGCCGGGGCCGATGATGCGGTGGCTCGGGTGCGCGATGAAAACAGCACGGAATACTCGTATCGAGACGGGAACATCGAGCAAGTGCAACAGAGCGCGAGTCGCGGCATGGGCATTCAGTTGTATGTCGATGGGCGTTATTCCACGCATCAGACCACGGATTTGCGCCCTGAGTCTGTGGCCCGATTTGTCGACGACGCGGTGGCCCTCACGCGGCACTTGGCCGAGGATCCCTTTCGCGTGATTCCAGATCCCGTGCTGTACGAAAATCGCCCGGATGTCGATCTGCAATCGGACGATCCCACCATCCGCGATTTGCCCCGCGAAGCGTGTGTGGATTGGCTCAAGACAATGGACGCCATCACGCACGCAGACGACCGCGTGGTCAGCGCGACCGCCGATGTGTACTATGGCTGGCACACGTCAGCGCGGGCGAGTTCAAATGGATTTTCGGGCACGCAACGCGGCACGTCAATAGGCTATGGCGCGAGTGTGACGCTCAAAGAGGGCGCGCACGGCCGGCCGGAAGATCACCGGTACGTGCGGGCGCGCCATTTGTCGGATTTGCCGGATCCCCAAACCGTTGCGCGACAGGGCTTGCACCGCGCCTTGTCCCGGTTGGGCAGTGAAAAAGTGCCGAGCGTGCGGGCCACTATGGTGGTCGATCCCGAAGCCGGCGGCCGGTTGATCAGCGCGATTTGGGGGGCGTTGCAAGCGCGCAGCATCCAGCAGAACCGCTCGTTTTTAGCGGACGAGAAAGACGCGCAAATCGCCAGTTCGCTCCTCACCGTGACGGACGATCCCCTGCTGGTGCGCGGGCCTGCGTCTCGGCATTACGACAGCGAAGGCATTTCGGCAAAGCGCGTGCCCATCATCGATCAGGGCGTTTTGCAAACGTATTACATCGACACGTATTACGCGCGCAAACTCGGCTGGCAACCCACGACGGGCACGTCGTCCAACCTCGTTTTCGCGCCCGGGGACAACGACCTCCACGCCCTGATCTCGCAGGTGACAAACGGCTTTCACGTCACGTCTTGGCTCGGCGGCAATGCCGACGCCACGACCGGGGATTTTTCTTACGGGTTTCGTGGGTTCCGCATTGCCAACGGCAGGAAAACAGGCCCCGTGTCCGAAATGAACATCGCGGGCAATTTCCTCGACCTGCTGCAAAATCTCGTTGCCGTGGGCGATGATCCCAATGCCTATTCCAGCATGCGGACGCCCACATTGGTGTTTGAGAATGTGGCGTTTAGCGGGAAGTGAATTTGTCTGTTGCGTCCAAAAATCCGCGCCATCTCGCGCTCGATATTCTCTGCCGCGTTGAACGGGGCGCGTACGCGAATCGTTTGATTGACGTGCAGCGCGGGCGACTCCCCGCACGCGACGGCAATTTGTTGCACCACCTCGTGATGGGCACGCTGACCTATCGGGCGCGGTTGGATCACGCCCTCGCGGCCTATCTCGCCAAACCCCTGTCCAAACAGCATCCCAAATTACGCAATCTCCTGCGCTTGGGCGCGTACCAACTCCAGCACCTCGACCGCGTGCCGGCGTATGCGGTCGTCTCGGAAGCCGTCACCCTCGCCCGTCACCTCCTCGGCGCACGCATCGCCAAGTTGGTCAATGCGGTCTTGCGCGGCGTGGCTGAAAACCGCAACCCCATCGTCTTTCCCGATCCCCAAATCGACCCCATCCAACACCTCGCCCTCACCACATCCCATCCGCAGTGGCTCGTCGCACGCTGGGTCGACCGCTATGGCCTGGATGAAACGCACGCCTTGTGCGAAAGCAACAATGCCCAACCCGCCCTCACCATCCGCCCCAATGCGTTGCGAACATCGGCCGATGCGTTGCGCGAACACCTCGTAGCTGAAGGGATTGACGCGCGAGTTGCCGGCCCCCATCTCCTCGCCGTATCCCATGCGGGCCATCTCTTTCAAACCCGTGCGTATTGCAATGGCCTGTTCAGCGTGCAAGGCGCGGGCGCGGCACTGGTCGTTCCCCTGCTCGATCCGCAACCCGGAGAGGCCATTCTCGATTTGTGTAGCGCGCCGGGCGGCAAAACGATGGCCATGGCCGAACGCATGGCAAATCGCGGTTTTATCCTCGCCGCGGACCGCTTTCGGTCCCGGCTCGACATCCTGAAGCAAAACGTGCATCGGCTCGGCATCACCTGCGTCCATCCCATCGCAACCGATGCGCGGCGTTTGGCCCTCAACCGCCTGTTTGACCGCGTGCTCATCGATGCGCCCTGTTCTGCTTTGGGCATCCTCAGCCACCATCCGGACCTGCGCTGGCACCGCCGGGCATCGGATATCCCGGAACTCGCACGCCTGCAACGCACCCTCCTCACCCACGCTACCCAGTTCGTATCCCCGGGCGGCGTCCTCGTGTACAGTACCTGCACCCTCGAACCCGAAGAAAACGAGCGCGTTGTCGAAGCCTTTTTGCGCGACCACCCACACTTTCACCTCACCCATCCCCACCTCCAACTGCTACCCCACCAAACCGGCAATGATGGCGTTTTTGCCGCGTGCATGCAGAGGCGGATCGCGGATTGAGGACGAAGGTAGGGCGAAGGGCGCAGAAAAGGATCGGACCAAAAGCGGAGGGGGTAATCCGCGCAATTCCCAACCGACAGAGATGGCGGGCGATGCCCCTGTGGAAAGATACAAGAGGAGAGATGCGATTAGCCACGAGCGAGGTACAACTGGCGACAGCCAGTTCAAAGGCACGAGCGGGGTACAACCAGTTCAAAACACAAAAGGGCGAGATGAGATGGGCATGCACAGGAGAGGACGGGGGAATGGCGAGAGGTTTTGCGAGGGAAACGATGAAGCGGCGGCAGGGCGGTGGGTCACGCACACGGCGGGGTGGGGACGGGACGGGCACGCACGGGTGGATGGTTAGAGCGGCTGGGCACGCACGGGCGGTTGGGGAATGCGGTAGGGCGGTGTGGGGACTGACAACTGACAACTGACTACTGACTACTGACTACTGATCCCTACCCCTTCATCGCTCTGCTCAAAATCTCGGATGTGCTCGGGCGCATGATGCGGGGATCGACTTGCTCGCCCTTGCCGAGGGTCTCGCGCACTTGCGAGCCGGAGATGAAGACCGGCGTTTCATCGGCGTGGTGTTCCATTAAATCCACGCGGCCAATGGACTCGTAATAAGCGGCGAATCCCACGTTCACGGGTTGGATCTGTAGGTCGCCGTCGAGGTGATCGAAAATGGCTTGGGCATCGAAATCCCCCCAAATCGCGCTGCCGTCGTGATAGGGCGCGTCTGCGTGCTTGCGGCCGATGATGATGTCGGTAAATCCAAAGTTCTGCCGGTAGATCGCGTGCATTACGGCTTCTTTGGGGCCGGCGTAAAACATCTTGATATCCAAGCCCAACAAGATCACCCGGTCCGAGACGGATTCCCCGCGCGCTTCCCACAGGGCCGCATCGCTATCGCCCTCGCCCAACCCCCGCTCTGCGATCAGGGCTTCGTAGGTTTGCATGCGAACATCGGCGGGCACGTCGTCCGATTTGGTTTCGCCCACCAGCGGGTTGAGGCAGGCTCCTGCGTTGTGGCCTTGGCGCAACAGGGTTTCCAAACCATAGACCAGCGCGTATTCGTGCGCCCGGTGCAGGGCATTGCGCGTTTGAAACGCCACGACGCGGGCCCAGCCTTTGCGTGCCAATGCGCGTCTGACTTCGCGCGGACCGAGCACGTATTGTCCAAAATGCGGATTGCGCGGTTGGGGAAGCACTTGAATCTCGCCGCCCAAGAGGTGGGTCTTGTCCGCATCGCCGTGCAACGCCATATCCGCGCCAGGGTGATCCGTGCGCTCGGTCAAATAAACGCGCTCGAGGTACGTGGGTTTGTCCCATTCAAAAATGTCGTTGATATCCAGCGCGGCCACGATCTCGCCAGATCTGTTTTCCAGCGCGACGCGTTGCCCAACAGAGAGGGTTTTGGCAACATCGGCGCGCACGGGCAAGGAGATGGGAATGGTCCACGCATAGCGCGTGCCATCGACTTCAATGACCGCTTCATCCAGCACCCGATGATACGTCTGTGCGTCCATCGGCCCGGTGAGCGGGCTCAACCCGCCATCGCCAAAGCGATACACCGAGGACAAATCGGCATCGCTGACCAAAATGCGCGACAATTTGCACGCCTCGGTCAAAAAGGATTCGACATCTGCAACCGTGCGATTGACTGGTGTCGCCAAACCGCCGTGGGGCGCGATTAGCCCCGGGTGTGTATCGGACATTTGGATATCTCCGTATTGGTGGTCAGTGGTCAGTGGTCAGTAGTCAGTGGTCAGTGGTCAGTAGTCAGTAGTCAGTGGTCAGTGTCAGTCAGTCCAGTCCGCACAACAGCCCCAAAACCCGACGTACTGAGATAACTTGAATAGTCACAAAAGCATTCGCTTTTCGCAGGTTAAACCTCATATACCCCGAGCATAGCGGAGCGGATAACTAAGTTAGGGGGTAGGTCCCGATAATTCCAAAATAATTTTTTGAAAAATAAAAATAGGGGATTATATACTTGGATCAACCCAATGCCCTTTGCTTCCCCTTTAACCAGTTGCTTAGAGGAATATAACAACATATCCTCGTTTCGTTAAGTATATAATTCCCTAATTTTTTTCAAAGTTTTCCGTATATTTGGAAATTTGTGATAATATACAACCGCACGACCACAAACTCTGTGCGGCGGTGGCGGTGAAGCCATAACGCAAAGGGGAACTTATGAACGCTTCGGATTTGTTTGTCAAAGCATTGGAAAACGAAGGCGTGACGCATATTTACGGGGTGCCGGGCGAAGAAAATCTCGCTTTTCTCGAGGCCCTTCGCAAATCGCGCATCCAACTCATTTTGACGCGGCACGAACAGGGCGCGGCGTTTATGGCGGCGACTTATGGGCGTCTGACCGGGAAGGCCGGCGTTTGCCTTGCCACCCTCGGGCCCGGCGCGACCAATTTTGTGACCGGCGCGGCCTATGCCCAGTTGGGCGGCATGCCCTTGCTCATGATCACGGGCCAAAAGCCGATCAAAAAGAGCAAGCAAGGCCAATTTCAGATCATCGACGTGGTGCGGATGATGGAACCCCTGACCAAGTACACCCGGCAAATTGTCAATGTGGGCATGATCCCCTCGATAGTGCGGGAGGCATTTCGGCTCGCACAAGAAGAACGCCCGGGGGCCGTGCATCTGGAATTGCCGGAAGATGTGGCGTTAGAGCCCGTCGACGAACACACCACGCCGATCTTCAACATCAGCACTTGCTTGCGCGGGGACGCCAATGACCGCGCCATTGACAATGCCGTGGACATGATCAAAGACGCCGTGCGGCCCTTGATGCTCTTGGGCGCGGGCACCAATCGCAAGCGCATCTGGGAATCCATCGCGCGCTTTCTCGACAAAACCGGCATTCCCTTTTTCAATACCCAACTCGGCAAGGGCGTTGTGGGCGACCGCCATCCCCTGTATTTGGGCACGGCGGCATTGTCCGATGGCGACTATCTCCACTGCGCCATTGACCGCGCAGATCTGATCCTCAATGTCGGGCACGACGTGGTGGAAAAGCCGCCCTTTTTCATGTCGCACGATGAGGGGGCAACCCGCGTGATCCACATCAACTTCAAATCCGCGGTGGTGGACAATGTGTATTTTCCACAACTGGAAGTGGTGGGCGACATTGCCAACACGATGCGCCGCCTCGCCGACAGAGCCGGCAAAACCGAGGCGCACGATTTTGACTATTACATGCGTATCCGCGAACAAATCCAAGAACACATTCACATCGGCGAAGACGACAACGGCTTTCCGGTCAAGCCCCAACGCTTGGTTTGGGACGTGCGAAAAGCCATGCCCGAAGACGGCATCATCGCGCTGGACAACGG
Source organism: Candidatus Latescibacterota bacterium (assembly GCA_965204745.1). GTDB lineage: Bacteria > Latescibacterota > UBA2968 > UBA2968 > UBA2968 > VXRD01. The sequence goes on along the minus strand of OZ242010.1, from coordinate 2,607,038 downwards.
CGTGTACAAAATCTGGTTTGCGCGCAACTACCCCACCACGCAACCCAATACCGTGCTGTTAGACAATGCCTTGGCGACGATGGGCGCGGGATTGCCCTCGGCCATTGAGGCCACGCGGTTTTATCCCCACCGACGGGTGATGGCGATTTGCGGCGACGGGGGGTTTATGATGAACAGCCAAGAGTTGGAAACCGCTGTCCGCCTCGACCTCGACCTCGTCGTCCTGATTTTAAGAGACGATGCGTACGGCATGATTCGCTGGAAACAATACGACATGGGGCTTCCGGATTTTGGTCTGGAATTTGGCAACCCGGATTTCGTCACCTACGCCAAGAGCTACGGCGCGCACGGGCACCGCGTAACCGCCACGGAAATGATCGCCCCCCTGCTGACCCAGTGCTACGCCACCGGCGGCGTGCATGTCGTCGACATCCCCGTGGATTATTCGGAGAACCAAAAAGTCCTCGTGGATGAATTACAAGCCAAGGTGTGCTTGCTATGAGTCTTGCGGCTTTCCTCATCGCAGCCGTGCGACGAGCGGATGGCTGCGGTCTCGCAGCGGCAAATAGGCTCGCCTGCCGGTGAAGTGCGACTCGTACACCGCACTGACGCACGCCAAGGACACGCATGCTTTCGCGCCGCCGAGTTCGTTCGGGTTGCCGGCCTTCTCGGATGGCGCGTACCATATCTCGCACGCTCCAGATCGAATGCAGGGCAGGCCATGCCTTGCCATCAATGACAAAGGCTTCCGCTTCTAGTTCCACCTGCTCCCATTGCGGCGTGTGGGCCGCGAATGACACGTCAAAGGGGCAATACCACATTTCGACCCTGCCGCTCGTGGGATTGGGTTTGATCATCATCTGCCCCTCATCCCCTAAAATGTGGGGGCCTGCCAGCCACCCTGCTCGAGACGTGCGGCGGTAGAGTTCGACCATCCCCGAAGTCCCATCCCGTCCGCCTACATGGATCATCATCGCGTCGCCGGCGACCATGCCATTGTCGCGCCGGTCTGTCTTGCACAATTCGCTGCTGTGCATGATGTCTTCAACGCCGGCTTCACGGCCCCGATAGGTGATTTGCGCGTGAACCCACGCAATGCCCTCCATAAAAAAATCCATCTCGTCGAAGTAGTGAACCCCCATTTCCATCAACTCGAAACCCGCCTCGCGGCCCTTGCCGATCTCGCGGATGGCGCGCAACTGGCCGATCCGCCCTGATGCGATCCAGGCCTTGGCGCGCCGATACAGCGGGCTAAACCGATATTGGTGACTCACGGCCAGTCGCACCTCGGCCTCGCGACAGGCCGCGATCATGGCATCGGCACTTTGCAGATCAATGGACAAGGGCTTTTCACACAGAACGTGAACGCCGGCTTTTGCAGCGGCCATGGCAATGGGCGCGTGCAGGGGCGCGTGGGTGCAAATGCTGACGAGATCCAAATTTTCCGCCGCAAACATCTCCTCGTAATCCGCGTAGCATGCACGCACGCCATGTTCGTCTCCGCGCGTCTTGCATGCCTCGACATCCACATCGCACATCGCGACGAGGGCCACATCGTTCAAGCCTGTATAAGCTGCTGCATGGCTTCGGCTGATGTTCCCGCACCCAACGATTCCCGCTTGTAATGTCATGGTCATTGACTCCTTTGAGGCAGGGCCATCAAGATTCTCGCCAGATCAATTTATTAAAATGGTGAGCGTTGCCAGGAAGTTTCAGAAACTTCTCGGGGCTGTCGTGTAATGGTTGCCTATTGGGACGTGTCGGTCTTTTGTCCTGGTTGATATTTGCCATGCACACGAACCGGTATTGGTAGTTGTCGAGAAAATTTTTCGATTCCCAAAATGACCTTCCGATACATTTGCAGTAACCCATAAAGCATTGCGCGCCTTTTAATTGCGCTTTAATGTGCGTTGCCTTTTTGCTATTCCCCGCTTGGATTTCAATGCAGACAATCCACTTCTTTGTATCCTCATTGGATACAATCACAAAATCAGCCCGCCTGCGTTCCATTTTTGAACCTCGAAAGATGTTCAGAGGGCCTTCAAAAGCCTCCGCTTTGATAACAACAGAGTCATGAGGTAGCCCTTTTATTTCCACAATTGTTTTGCTCTGTTCATCTGTAAGTTCAACAGCCGGCCTACCCTGCCTCGGTTGTAGCGGAACTCGAACATCGGCGATGAGCATTTCTCGCAATATTTCAATATCTTCCATGCCGCTTACTCCGCTCCCCAAATAATGTCTTCCTGAATCCTGTTCATGTCATTAATCGTCTCGTCAAAGCTAGGGGCCTCAATGCCGAGTTCGGGGTCAATTTCAGCCGCCACGAGTGTGTGACCTCTGCGGCGTCTCTTTTGCCCTTCTTCTAAGGGCATCAACGCCTCTTGAGCCGTATATACTTTGATCTGATCTGGCCTGAGCAATTCGACATCCCGATAGCCGTTTTCTTCGGCAATTCTTTTTAGGTGTGGCTTGTCGTGATTGAGCATGATGAGGGTATTCAGTTCTTTGACGATGTAATCGCTGTGGGTGGTGATAAAGACCTTTACCCCCACATTTACCAGCCGCGCAAACAGCCTGGCAATGCGGCGTTGGTTTTCTGGATGAAGGTTTAACTCCGGCTCATCTACCATCAACAGGTCCCCCTTTTGAGCGACATGGCGCAGATAAACCCCCATATCCAGCAATGAACGCACCGCACTAGAACTCTCGACCATCGTCAACCAAACCCGCGTCCCTTTGGGTTTATAGTAGAGTCGGTCATTTTGTAGCAGACTGTAATCCCCACCTATAATATCGGCCAAGTCTTCCAACACTTCCGGGTGTTCTTTCGTGATAAAGCTTTTTCTTTTTGCAACATCTTCAAGTTGGCGCGTAAATTCCACAGTGGCTTCTATTGGCGAAGGGTAATTTTGGTACTCTTTGAATAGCAACTGTCTCGGATCAATTTTTTTTTCTGCTTGGGCTATTTCGTCAAGCAGGCGGTTGCGGGCAAAATTCAATTCTTTGCGAAAAATAGCTACGCCAGTGCGCTCGGCTGAAGCGATAAAGGGCCGGGGAAAGGAATCACCAAAAATAACCCTACTGATAATCAAACCAATGAACCTTTCTATATATGCGGCTTTTTGAATGCTCTGAATAAAGGAATCCCTATTTTTTTCTTGTTTTTTTTCTTCTAAAGTAACCATCAATTCTTCATACCCTTTTCTCTTTAAAAAGGTAATGAACGGCGTGTTTCCTGTTATTTCTTTTTGTAAAATATCATCGGGAATTTTTACCTGAATTTGAAATTCACTGTTATCAAACCTGCCTTCGGGTGCTGCAAAAACAGCGTCCAGTTTATCCTTGTACTTCCCGCATGCCGCCGCGAGCATCTGATCGGCTTTTTTGACATATTGTTTTAATCCGATATTGAGGACACCGTCTGCAATCAAATTTTGGATCTGGGCATCGCTTACCGGAACAGGGATAAATTCGTGCCAAGACCGTAAGAAATCATACAGCGCGTAAGCCATATACGTTTTGCCGGTGTTATTTTCGCCGCAGATGATGGTCAAATCGCCCAGCGAAAATTCAGCCTGCTTTAAGATTCCGAGGTTTTTTATTCGTATTTTCATTTTCTCAACTCCACAGTTGTATCGTGCAAATATCTACCCCTAATGCGGACGGGAGGCGAAGTCGTCAAAATAATAAGACAAACCCAAATGCGTTGCAATGCCAAAACATGCATGGCGATCAAGCTGGGGCGAAAATCAAAAAAGTCCTTGAAGAAATGGCAAACCCTGAGTATGATGAAACCCGAACTTTGAAAGATAACTCGATTTGCAGAATAACTCATCGGTCAGTTCGCATTGTCCGAAGGGCGCGATGATGGTAGCAATCCATTACCACGCGGGGCAGTTTCCCCCCGCAAACCTTGACTGGCAAGTGCTGATTCTACTGATCGGCCCGGCGGCCGGGGCGGTGGCGCGTTACGACGGCATGCTTTCTGCCATCCCGAACCCCGGCGTTTTACGCTCGCCGCTCACGACTCGAGAGGCCGTGCTGTCCTCGCGCATTGAAGGCACGCAAGCCACGATGGGCGAGGTGTTGGAATTTGAGGCGGGACGAGAGATGGCGTCGCCCGAACGCCGCGACGACATTCAATTTGAGCGTCCGGTCTTTTCGAGTTCGCTCTTTGTTGCCGAAGCGGGCATTCCGGCAAAGACAGCACGCCGGATTCTGGACGCCTTGTGCAAAGGAGATGTTCTGCGGGTAATTTTTCGCGGAAGCGGCCGGAGATCAAACGTTCTGGCGTTCTTTGAACTCGTCAATGTCGTGGAGGGACACGAGGTGTTTTGATGCTGATTTACACATCAGCGCGGGTTTTGTTGGACATTTATGTCCCACAAAATTCGTTGTGGGTCATTTTTATCGAAAAGTGGCCCACAAAAGATCCTGAGATCGAGCAAGCATGGATGGCGACATTTACCCCAGTGGGTATTGAACTCTGCAACCCACGCAACGCGACCAAAAAAAATAAACCTGTGCAAAAGCCCTTCAAAAACTGAAATGACTTTATTCAGTACGCAAAAGGCGAGAAGACCGTAATGGCCCTCTCGCCTCTCGCTTTTACTCCTTGGATGCTGAACAACAAGCATACTGACCAACAGCAGGTCAGCCCATGCCTTTGGGCAGGCACGGGGCAACGCCCCTACACCCAAAAAGGTGAGAAGGTAGAGGCAAGACGTGAGAAGGCCACCTTAAAAAGGTAAGAAGGTAGAGGCAAGACGTGAGAAGGCCACCCCTCTTGTATCTTGGAAGTAAGGGTTAATTAGGAGTTGCGCCCTCGTATCGAGATAAGCCATCTTGATGCCCGGCTCGGGGAAGGCCGGCCCCTCTTGAAGGCGATGACCTTGTAGGTAAGATAGGCCCCCCGACCGCCGGGTCTATGCCGAAGAGTATCTAAGCCCCTTGAGGCTGCATATACAAGACCGGTAGACTTGGCGTCAATGGTCGGGACGCGACCCCGAGCGCGCACCAGATCCCTTACAACCCCCTCATCACAGGAGGCCCCCATGTCGAAATCTCACCCCGCTTTTGCCGGCATTGATGTCAGTGCCCGCACGTTGTCCGTTGCCCTGTCCAGACCCGGACAAGCTGTCATGCAAGCGACCTTTGCCAATGATCCCCAAGCGCATAAGCGGTTGCTGAAGTGGCTCACGAAGGGCGGGCACATGGTCTCTGTGTGCCTCGAAGCGACCGGGCTTTACAGTTTGGGGGTGGCCTTGGCCTTGCATCGGCATCGCCACACAAAGGTCATGGTCGTCAATCCCAAAGCGATGAGCAAGTACGCCCAAGCCTGCATGCAACGGGCGAAGACGGATGCGAAGGATGCGTTGTTGATCCTCGACTATGCCGAGCGCATGCCTTTTGTGCCTTGGCAAGCGCCGAGCGAGCAACGGCTTCAACTGCAAGCCCTCACCAGACGCATTGACCAACTCAAGCAGGAGATCATCCGCGAACAGAGCCGCAACCACGCGCAGAGCTACCACATCCGCAGCACACGTCTCATCGCACGCGATATTCAGGTGAATATTCGACACTTCAAACGCCGGATTGCATACTTGGAAAGCCAAGCCCTCGATCTCGTTTTGCACGATGAGCCCCTCAAGCGTGCCTACCAACGCCTCTGCTCGACGCCTGGCATCGCGCAAACGAGTGCCTTGCGGCTCTTGGCCGAGTTGACCCTTTTGCCAGAGGAGATGCAACCGCCCCAGTGGGTCGCACATGCAGGCCTGGATCCCAAACCCAAACAATCCGGAACCGCCAATCCACAAAGACGCATCTCGAAAACCGGGAATAAGTACCTCCGCCATGCCCTCTATATGCCTGCCTGGGTGGCCATCAGACACGAAGGCCATGTCAAAGCCTTCTATGACCAACTCATCGCCCGCGGCAAGAAACCTTTGCAGGCTATCGTTGCGGTGATGCGAAAGTTGCTCCATTCGATCTGGGGCATGTTGCGCCATGACCAAGATTTTGAGGGCGAAAAATTCTATCGAATCACCCCGAAAACCCCTTGACCTTTTAAGAGAGTATCTTACCTCTTGCCTCTTACCTCTTGCCTCTTGCCTCTTGCCTCTTACGTCTTGCCTCTTGCCTCTCCCCTCTTCCTTCCTCATGTCGCATCCGTCTGTTGGTGTTGACCGATGAAGCCCACGATCACGCGGTCGCTGTCCTTGTCCCAGTCAAAGCCGATCCGAATGGTGAAGCGCGCATTTTTGTTGCGCCCCGTGCCGATGTGCGTATGCAGCCAGCAAATCTGCCCATTGACTTTGGTGGTGTACCAGTCTTTGTACTTGTTCATCGTCATATTGCTCTGGTGGCCTCTGTACCACCACCTACAGGCTTCGCGCACGGACTGGTCGATGTTCGGCAACTCGCGCTCGCCCTTGCGGTACTCGTAATACGTGGTCGCCAGCCAGGTCAGCGCGTCCCACACGGCTTTGGGATGCCTGAACGGATTGTCTTCGACCCGCGACTTCGCATTGAGTTGGAACAAAAGCGCGTCTCCGTACTTTTCTTTGGCGAGTTCGACAGCGTCATGCACGTTCTCAATGGGCAGGGTTTCTTCTTCGTCTGCACTTGCCGGCGCCTTGCTCGCCGCCTCAATATAGGCCACGCGCCAACTCTCCATCTCATTTTGAACCTCGCGCAACTTGTCGTGCAACGACTTGACCTCGCGACCGAGGTGTTGGTTTTCCGATTGCAACGACTCGTAATCCTCATCCGAAAACCTGCGGCTCTCCTCCGGCTGTTCAGGAACTGGGTCGTCATCCGGCTGATCAGCGCGCTTCTCATCCGCTGCCGGTTGTTCTTTTCTCTCTCGCAATTCTGCCAGCAGGGCCTCCCCGGACTCGGGATCCCCGCACATCAGTTCGTCTATGCGATCCATAACCGGCAAAATGCGATTCTCCAACCCCACCCGCTTCTGCCGTCTCACCCGCTCTTCGGTCAAAATCGCAGCCATATCGGCAATGGGTTGATACTCGGTCAGCAACGACTGCAAATTCTCTATCTCTTTCAGCGCGTCAGCCAAGTCCACGTCCGGATCCAGATGCGCCACGGACCAAGACGTGGCATCCCGCTGAAAAAAGGTCAAGGTTCCCGAAAACACATCCTTGATCTCGCCAATCGCAACGTCAATACCAGATGCTTGACTGCGCTGCGTTGATTTCACCTTCCGGATGGCTTCGAGTTCTGCAACAAAATCCGAAATCCCCCGTTCCCATTCCGGCGCATTGGCCGGCAGTGCCCGCATGTATTTGAGACACCGAGACAGCGCGTCGTTTTTCGCGCTTTCCCGAGGCCCGGGGATTTTGCCCGACACATAGCACAGCATCAGGGCCACATCGTCTTTGTTAAACTCGCTGTGTTGCTCGAGAATACTATCCCGCTCGCGCGTCCACGCATCGCTAAACCACGCACTTCGAAATCGAAACTCTGAAAAATCCGGATACTCGGCCGGCATGGCCAAATTGCCCAGATGCTTCACGACCACTTCGTTGAGTGCCTCGTGGGACTCTGCCCAGATTTTCAGAATCGCGCCCGCCAACTTGTCCGACCGCATCACGGCTTTCAAAACCGGCTCTACGAGAAAGGGCGGCGGCGCCTTTGAGGGCTGATTGGGAAACCGGGACACTTTCACCAACCCAGGTTTGTTCACTGCGGACTCGAACATCTCTCGCGCTTCTTTCGCCGCCTTCTTGTGTGAAAGAACCGCGCGTTTGACCACTGTTTGGATATAGTCGAGATCCATAAACGCAAAGACCGCGGCGCAGCGCAACTTATTCGCATGGGCGGTTATGTCGCTTGAAAACGTATCTAACATGGCACAACGCTCCTTTCGAGGAAATGTGGCGACAACTTCGATGATTCGAACATTTTTTTTACCCTTGTGTGGCGGATTGTGAAAAGGTTGTCTTTATCTATCATATCATCCGCGGTTTGGCAAGTACAAAACAAGGGGCTATGCCGCGTTGCATAGCCCCCGCTGTTTTATGGTCGGAGCGACTGGATTTGAACCAGCGACCCCCATCACCCCAAGATGGTGCGCTACCGAGCTGCGCTACGCTCCGACCGGATAGCTTTTTTGGTTGGCAGACAAGTTACCCATTTTGCCAAAGGGCGTCAAGCACTTATCTGCCGGAACTGAGAAAACTTTCGGATTGCAGATCCACATCAAAAATGCGAATAAACCGCCGCGGGCGAGTCGCGTTGTAATATTCGCCGATCAATTCGGGGATGCCATCCCCATCGAGGTCCGCGTACCCGACCTTCTCGCCAAAGCCCCCGCGGTATTCCCACTCCACGCGCTGGTAAGTGGCGTCGATGACAAAACCCGTATTGAGCGCGATCTCGAGTTCGCCATCGTCGTCGAGATCGCCCACCGCCATACTTCCGCCCCACAGCCCTTGCTCGCTGCGCCATTCCAAAAACAGATTTTTGCTATCGAACACGAACAGGCGGCCCACTTGCGATGCGCGCTCTTGATCGGCATTGTCGCGCACCCCGCCCGGCGCCCGATAATTTCGCGTGTCTGCCACATCCTCGCCGCAAAACACCAACTCGAGTTGCGGATCGTCGTCGATATTTTCAATGACCATCGCAGACACAGAGGCAAACTCATCGTCCGTACTTCGCCAGAGTTGCTGAAAATCGCTGGCGCGATAAAACGCGATATCGCCCGACTCGGTGTAGGCCACGATCTCGAGTTCGTCATCCACATCGATATCCAGCACGAAAACCTCTGAAATCGCCGCCCGCAGCGGGGGGCTGTTCCACACCTCCCGAAAACGCCCGTCTTGCATCTCCAACATGTGAACCACGCCCTGTCGGTCTCCGTACACGATGCGCGCGGGCGCGTCGTCTGTTTCCGCAATGGCTTTGACCGCCCGCATCTCGGCGACAAATCCCCCAAAGGAGATGGCGTCATCGTTTTGCCAATGCAACCACATCAGATCGGTCGCCGAGACCGTGGCAACGATGGCAACGAGCAAAAGCAAAATCCACCTGACCATGCTGATCTCCTCAAAAAACACTGAAGCTGAAATAGCGTTTGGGATTGCGCCGAATGTCTTCCACCAGGCTGTCCACAGACGTCAGCGTGCGGCCCAAATGCTCGTACACCGCATCGTCGTGAACCAGCCGCCCAACCGTGCCGTGCCCAGCGCGTATTTGCGCGGAAATGGTATCGAGGTTGGCAAATGTCTTTTGCAACGCAACCGCAGTCGTCTCCACCTGCGCGGAAACCCGTGCGAGCGTCGCCAAGGTCGCGGCCAAGTCGGTCACGGCAAGGGTCAACGTTTCGCGGTTATCCCGCATCAACGCGCGGGTATCGTCTGCGGCCAATGCCAAGCTGTCGATCATCGCCTCGAGTTTTGGATCGCTCAACAGCCGGTTGAGATGCCGAGTGGTGGTATCGACGCGCGCGAGCATGCTGTTGAGATGCGCGAGATTGTCCGCGCTGGCAATGCTGTCAATGGCCCCGCGCAAGTGCTCAATCGTCTGCTCGCCTTGGGCCACCACCGCATCGAGACCCGAATCGGAAATGCCATGCACGACCGCGCCATCCGCGAGATGTTGCTCGGACTGCCCCAAATGCACCTCGATCATCTGCCCCCCGAGCAAGCCATCGGACTTGAGCAGAAACCGCGAATCCACTGGCAAATCAGCCACCTCGGAAAACCCGAGCGCGGCAACCGGTCGGCCTTCGTCCAAAAAAATCGCCAGCACCTTGCCCACGCGCACCCCGCGAAACGTCACCGGATTGCCCACTTGCAGGCCCGGCACCCTGTCGAACTTGACGTGGAGGCGATACCCGCCCGCGGCGCCCGCATACCGATCCGAAAGCCACAACGTGCCGACCACCAAAATAACGACAGAAAAAAAGATGACCGCGCCCAAAAGAATTTCTCGCTCGCGATTGCCCATTATCCCAACCTGCCTTGAATAAAGCGTTCAAACACCGCGTTGCCCGTCGCTTCGACCTCGGCCAGCGACCCCTGCACCACCGCCTCGCCATCGTAGAGCAGGGCGAGATGGTCCGACACGCGCCGCGCCAAGGGCATGTCGTGCGTGACGACCACAGAGGTCACGTCGAGTTCCGATTGCAATTTGAGAATGTAGTCGCCCACCACGCTAGACGTGTTGGGATCCAGCCCGGTTGTGGGTTCATCGTACAAAATAAAATCCGGTTGCATGGCAATGGCCCGCGCCAGGGCCGCGCGTTTTTTCATGCCGCCGGACAATTCGACCGGCATCTTGGCCTCGATGCCCGCCAGTCGCACCGCGTCCAAGCAGACGTGTACCCGCTCTGCGATTTCCCCTTCGCCCATCTTGGTGTGCATCCGCAACCCGAATGCCACATTTTCCTTCACCGTCATCGAATCGAACAGGGCCGAAGATTGAAATAAAAACCCGATGCGCTTCCGCAGTGCGATCAGTTCGCGCCGGCGGATGCGCCCCATGTCGTGCCCATCCACAACGACCTCGCCCCTATCCGCCCGCTCGATGCCGATTACGTGCTTCAGGGTCACGCTTTTGCCGCAGCCACTCGGCCCCAAAATGGTCGTAATCCCACCCCGAGGGATCTGGAGGTGCAATCCCTTGAGCACGGGATGCCCGTCAAATGACTTGAACACCCCGGAAAACGCAATGGCCGTTTTTGTTTTTTTGGTCATCACAACAGCGCGTGGGTGAGAAAATAATCGAGAATGAGAATGAGCGCGGAAGAAACCACGACCGCGGCCGTGGCAGCCCGTCCAACGCCCTGCGCGCCCCCTTGCGTGCAAAGGCCCATATAAGCCCCCATAAACGCCAGCAACCCGCCGTAAACAGCCGATTTAACCAACCCGACAAAAACGTCGTAAAGTTGAAAATAGAGTTTCATGCCCTTGATCAAATCCGAGGGCGTAATGTCCATCCTGATGATCGACATGACAAACCCGCACGCAATCGCCACGAGAAAAGAATACACCACGAGAACCGGAAGCATGAACACGCCCGCGACCACCCGAGGCAACATGAGATAGCCCACCGGATCGACCGCCAAAGACGTGAGCGCGTCGACTTGCTCTGAAACCTTCATCGTGCCGACCTCCGACGCAACGCCCGCGCCCACCCGGCCCGCGAGCACGAGCCCCATCAAAATCGGCGACAACACCAAGATCACGGAACGCACGATAAGCGCGCCAACCATGTAATCGGGCACGTACTCTTCCATCTGGTACGCGGTCTGAATGGCGACCGCCATGCCGCTAAAAGCCGAAATCAGACAGACCAAGGACAAAGACCCAACGCCAATGGTATAACACTGCGCGAGAATCTGCTGTCGATACAGATAGATGTGCCACAGCTCCGCCAAGCACTGCACGAAATGGCGGAACATCTGAAAATTCTGAATGAAGAACTCGGCGAGTTGCCCGCCGAGAAATGCGAATAACCGGGTCATGGTCGGGCCATTGATCACGTAACGGCAGAACACAAAAAATTAGCATCGCCTAAATCTACGATGCGAAAAAAATAAATCAACCGTTTTTAGCACCTGATGCGTGCCCATCCCGTCCCACCGTGTCTGAATCGCGGATTAAACGGATTACGCAGATTACGCGGATTACCCCACACATCCCTGCCGCCGCTTCGTCCTTCCCACTCCGCTGTGTCCTTCGCATGCCCTGTCGCCATAGAGACCTATCCCCCCGGCCCCCTTTCCTACAAGGAAAGGGGGAGCGCATGGCTTTTTGAAGGTTTGTATCCCTGGCTGTTCTGATGGCTTTGAGCGAATGAATCACGCCATGAACCCCAAAAAAACCTCTCGCCATTTCCCCCTTCCTCGTAGGCACAGGCGTAGCCTACAACGAAGCGTAGCGAGTAACGGGGCTAGGGGGTAGGTCCCAATTCCAAAAAGTAAAGCCCGAGTTCCCTGTGAACCCGGGCTTTTGTTTTTTCGCATCTTTCGCAGTTGTCAGCCTTAGGTGCCAAAGTCGGCGGCGAAGATGAAGAAATCGGCAGAGTCAATTTGACCATCGCCATTGAGATCGCACCGGGTGTCATATCGCTCCTGACCGGGCCGCGAGCCGAACTTGCTGGCAAAGGTCAAGAAGTCGGCGAAATTCGCATTGCCATCGCCATTGCCATCTGTGGCGGTCAGGGAACAGACTTTCATTGGAAGTGGGAGTCGGGATAGAGGCTTCGGATGTAGGGTTCAATGGCTTGAGCGGTCGTGCGCGTAGCATTTTGCTCGATGACGTTCCCTCTGACGAGGGCCTCGTTCCGGAAGAAGAGGACGTATCGAATGATCAGGATTATATCCGAGAACAGCCTCACATCGCCATCGCCATCCACATCGAGAATGTTCTGATTGACCAACGTGTCGAGGTAGGGTTCAATTTCTTGAGCGGTCATGCGCGTGGCAGTTGGCTCGATGACGTTCCCTCTGAGGAGGGCCTCTTCCCGGAAGAAGAGGACATATCGAATGACCAGGATTATATCCGAGAACAATCTCACCCGGCCATCGCCATCCACATCCAAGTTGGCACTCGGTGCGTCGTCATCGGTCAGGGTCAGGGTCACGGGTGAGGGTGCGGTGATGCCTTGGGCATTGTTTGCGGTTGCAGACACCGTGACCGTCTTATCGTCCGCCTGGTCGGGGTTGTCCACGGCGGTGATCGTCACGGTGTCCGTGCTCGTTGTGGCCGTCGCCGCGATGATCAGCGTGTCTGCACTCGATAGCGTGAAGTCGCTCGCAGTTGCAGGGGACACAGGCGTAGCAGAGACCGTGATCGTCGTAACCGCGCTCGATGGATGCGATAGGGTCGCCGTGATCGTGGAAACCTCGGCGTTTTCCGAGATGGACGAGGGCATCAGTACCAACGTCACGGTCGGCGCGGCGTCATCGTCTGTGATCGTCAGGGTCACGGCAGACGATAGCGACGCCCCATTGCCACCTGCCACCGTTGCAGCCACGGTCACGCGCTTGTCCGGTGCATCGGTCGTATTATTCACCGATGTGATCGTCACGGTGCCCGTGCTCGTCGTCACACTCGCCGCGACGGTCAGCGTGTTCGTGCTCGATAGCGTGAAATCGCCCGCAACCGCAGGGGACACAGCCATCGCTGAAACCGTGATCGTCGTCGCCGCGGTCACGGTGCGATTTAGCGTTGCCGTTACTGTTGAAACCGCGCCTGCCTCAGAAATCGACGCCGGAGACAAAACCAACGTCACCTGTGCCACGTCGTCATCGATAATCGTCAGCGTCGCATCAGTGACCGATCCCGTGCCTATGCTGTTGCCCACCGTGCTCGCCGACACGGTCACCGTCTTGTTCCCCGAAGACATGCTGTTGTCCACCGTCGTGATCGTCACGGTGCCCGTGCTCGTCGTCGCGCCCGCCGCGACGGTCAGCGTGGCCGTGCCCGATAGCGTGAAGTCGCCCGGAACCGCAGGCGACACAGCCGACGCGGAAACCGTGATCGTCGTCGCCGCGCTCGATGGGTGCGAGAGGGTCGCTGTCACGGTCGAAACCGCGCCAGCTTCAGAAATCAACGCCGGTGCCACCATCATCGTCACGTCCGGGGCCGCGTCATCGTCTGTGATCGTCAAAGCCGCGCCGGTCACACTGCCCGCGCCTTGGTCGTTGTTCGCTACACCGGACACGGTCACATTGCGATTAGGCGCGTCTTGGGTGTTGTCCACCGCTGTGATCTCTACTGTGTCCGTCGCGTTCGTCGTGCTCCCGGCCGCGATGGTGATCGTCGAATCCGACCCCACTGTGTAGGCATTCGCCACCGGGCGCACCGTGATCGTTGTCGCCGCGCTCGACGGGTGTGTCAGCGTCGCGCTCACCGTGCTCATGCCGCCGGCCTCCGAGATAGACGCGGGCGACAGCATTAGTGTCACGTCCGGCGCGGCGTCATCGTCCTCCAGCGTCAAGGTCGCCTCGGTCACACTGCCCGTGCTATGGGCGTTGCGTGCCACAACGGACACGGTCTCGCTGCGATCAGGCTCGTCTTGGGTGTTGTTCACCGCTGTAATGACCACGGTGTCCGTCGCGTTCGCCGTGCTCCCGGCCGCGATGGTGATCGTCGAATCCGACCCCACGGTATAAGCACCCGCCACAGGGCGCACTGTGATCGTCATTGCCGCGCTTGACCGATGCGACAGGGTTGCCGTGATCGTCGAAACACCGCTCGCCTCCGAAATCGACGCGGGTGACAGCGACAGCGTCACCGTCGGCGCGGCCTCATCGTCTGTGATCGTCAATGTCACGGCAGACGATAGCGACGCCATATTGCCACCCTGCACCGTTGCAGACACGGTCACTTCCTTGTCCGGCGCATCGGTCATGTCGTTCACCGCTGTGATCGTCACGGTGCCCGTGCTCGTCGTCGCACTCGCCGCGATAGTCAACGTGTTCGTGCTCGATAGCATGAAGTCATTCGCATCCGCAGGCGACACAGCCATCGCTGAAACCGTGATCGTCGTCGCCGCGTTCTCGGGGCGATTTAGCGTCGCCGTTACTGTTGAAACCGCGCCAGTCTCTGCAATCGACGCCGGAGACAAAATCAACATCACCTGCGCCACTTCGTCATCGATAATCGTCAGCGTCGCATCAGTGACCGATCCCGTGCCCACGCTGTTGCCTACCGTACTCGTCACGGTCACCGTCTTGTTCCCCGAAGATATGCTGTTGTCCACCGTCGTGATCGTCACGGTGCCCGTGCTCGTCGTCTCGCCCGCCGCGACGGTCAGCGTGGTCGCCGTGCTCAATGTGTAGTCGGATGATGTAGGCACGGAAACCGTGACCGTCGTCGCCGCGCTCGACGTGTGAGACAGGGTCGCGGTCACCGTCGAAATCGCGCCGTTCTCTGAAATTGACGCAGGCGATACAACCATCGTCACGTCCGGCGCATCGTCATCGTCCGTCAGCGTCAAAGTCACCCCGGTCACACTGCCCGCGCCTTGGGCGTTGCGCGCCACACCGGACACGGTCGCGCTGCGATTAGGCGCGTCTTGGGGATTGTCCACCGCTGTAATGACCACCGTGTCCGACGCGTTCGTCGTGTCCCCGGCCGCGATGGTGATCGTCGTATCCGACCCCACCGTGTAAGCACCCGCCACCGGGCGCACCGTGATCGTCGTCGCCGCGCTCGACGGACGCGATAGTGACGCCGTGATCGTCGAAACCGCGCCGTTCTCCGAAATCGACGCCGGTGACGCCGCCAACGTCGCTGTTGGTGCAGGGTCGTCGTCCTCCAGCGTCAAAGTCAAAGTCGTGGTCACCCTCGCGCCTTGGGCGTTGCCCGCCACAACGGACATGTCCACGTCGCGATTAGGCGCGTCTTGGGTATTGTTCACCGCTGTGATGACCACCGTGTCCGACGCGTTCGCCGTACTCCCGGCCGCGATGGTGATCGTCGAATCCGCCGCCACCGTGTAAGCCCCCGCCACCGGGCGCACTGTGATCGTCGTTGCCGAGCTCGATGGACGCGATAGCGTCGCCGTGATCGTCGAAACACCGAGGTTCTCCGAAATCGACAACGGTGACGCCGCCAACGTCGCTATGGGCGCAGCGTCGTCGTCCATGAGCGTCAATGTCGCGATCACCCTGCCTGCGCCTTGGGCGTTGCGTGCCACACCGGACACGGGCACGTCGCGCGCAGGCTCGTCTCGGGTGTTGTCCACGGCCGTGATCACCACCGTGTCCGACGCGTTCGTCGTACTCCCGGCCGCGATGGTGATCGTCGTATCCGAACCCACCGTGTAGGCACCAGCCACCGGGCGCACCGTGATCGTCGTCGCCGCGCTTGACGCATGAGACAGCGTCGCAGTCACCGTCGAGACACCGCCGGCCTCCGAGATGGACGCGGGCGACAGCATTAGCGTCACGTCCGGCGCGGCGTCATCGTCCTCCAGCGTCAAGGTCGCCTCGGTCACACTGCCCACGCCTTGGGCGTTGCCAGCCACACCGGACACGGTCACGTCGCGATTAGGCGCGTCTTGGGTGTTGTTCACCGCTGTAATGACCACGGTGTCCGTCGCGTTCGCCGTGCTCCCGGCCGCGATGATGATCGTCGAATCCGACCCCACCGTGTAGGCATCCGCCACCGGGCGCACCGTGATCGTCGTCGCCGCGCTTGACGCATGAGACAGCGTCGCAGTCACCGTCGAGACACCGCCGGCCTCCGAGATGGACGCGGGCGACAGCGTCAGTGCCACGTCCGGCGCGGCGTCATCGTCTGTGATCGTCAATGTCGCGGCAGACGATAGCGACGCCCCATTGCCACCCTGCACCGTTGCAGACACGGTCACGTGCTTGTCCGGCGCATCGGTCATGTCGTTCACCGCTGTGATCGTCACGGTGCCCGTGCTCGTCGTCGCATTCGCCGCGATGGTCAGCGTTTTCGCGTTCGATAGCGTGAAGGCACTCGCAACCGCAGGCGACACAGCCTCCGCTGAAACCGTGATCGTCGTCGCCGCGCTCGCGCGGCGATCCAGCGTCGCCGTTACGGTCGAAACTGCGCCCGTCTCCGCAATCGACGCCGGAGATAAAACCAACGTCACCTGCGCCACTTCTTCTTGGCGTTGAAATTGCACGGTGGTATCCATGCCGGCATATTTCAACACGGGATACTGATCCGCCGCACCGAAGGTCCACGGGTCGTCATTGCCAGGCCTGCCATCGACATCCACATTCCAATTGGCGTAGATGCCGTCGTAGTCCGTTTCCGACTGCAACGCGCTGGTGGTCTGGCCCGTGCCGCCAGCACTAGTTGAGAGACTGCTACTTTCCGTATCCCAATAGCTAGCGGGGCTTGTGCCAGAACCGGTAGCGTACAGACCGCCTGTCAGGTCGTTCGAATCCGCCGTCGCCGTCCCCGTGGCGTAGCTTGCCGTAATCGTACCGTCATTCTGACCCACGAGACCGCCATTCGCTGATTTGACATGGCTCCCTCCCCCGTGTCCCGACACCGGCCCGGTGGCATAGGACGCTGTCACTGAAGCACCGCTACCCAGGTGACCGACCAACCCGCCGACTTTATAGAGGATGTTATACACATAAGGTGGCCACTTTCTCACGGTGGCATGGGAATAGCAGGCCGCGATGTGACCACTGCTCACCGCCCGGCCGGCCAAACCGCCCACGCCGAGACGACCACCCTCAACAAAACCGGTGACATAACAACCCGTTATGCGCCCGCCGTTCAGAGTACCAACTAACCCACCAACGACATCTTCCGCGTGTACATTGACATTGAGCAATCCAACCCCAGAAATATCGCCACTCACGTTTGAAAACAGCCCAACATTGTAGCTTCGGCTTGGATATCGGTAGGATATATACAGATTGGAGATGGTCTTGTTATTACCTTTGAACGTACCGGTGTAAGTCCCAATAGGTACCCAACCCGTGCCGCCGTTCCAGTAGGTAGTGTCTGCTTGGGTGATTGCGCCGTCGCCATTCTCGTCAAAGTTGAGGTTGTTGAGCAGTTCGTAGCCGGTACAGGTTCCGGAAGGGCAACCCATCCGGACGTTGCTGGTGGTATCGCGGTTGGGAAAGGCGGCGTTGTAGTTCGTGGTATCAGTATCGGCGACGACCCCATCGCCGTTGAGATCCCAGCGGATGGCATGCAGTTGCGCCAGCGTCTTAATGTCGATGAGGCCATCGCCATCGCTGTCGTAATTGATCGCGTAGGGCGTGCCCATGACCTCGTCCGAGGGCGTGCTATCGGTCCCACCTGCCAGGGTAGCAGTGACGCGCACCGTGTAGGTCGTGCCAAAAGTCAGGTTCTCTATCGTGTAGGTCGTGGTGCTCATCCCAGAGACCGTCGCCTGGCGATCAGAAGTGTTGTAGCTTTGTCCGCCGGACTTCCACTGCACCTTGTATCCTGTCGCGCTGGTTGCCTCGGTCCAACGCACAATGAGTTGGACCGGCCCCGGGGTCACGCTCACATTGGTGGGCTTGTTTGTCGCCAAGGTCACCATGACCGCGTCCGAAGGAGCACTGTCGGCTACATTGGTACGCGTGGCGATGACTTGAATCGCGTAGGTCGTCCCTGCGGTCAGCCCAGAAATTTTGTAGGTCGTGGTGCGCCCGCCAGCGATAGTAGCTTGCCCGTGCGTGGCCAACGCCACATCGGCGTTAGGATAAGTCTCTGACCCCGATTTCCACTGCACCTTATACCCGGTGGCATCGTCCACCGCATTCCAAGTCACGGTCAGCGTGTCCACCGTCGCCGCCACCATCACAGCCGGAATGCCCAGCAGAACGCCGGTCTGCTCTGCCGAGGGCCGACCATCGCGGACACCGGTCTTGGTGGCAATGACACGCACTGTGTAAGTCGTCCCGCCGATCAAGTTGGCGATCTTGTAGCGCGTATCCGTGGTGATGGCCTGACGCGAGGCGGCGTAGTTCTGCCCGCCGGATTTCCACTGCACCTTGTACCCCGTCGCATAACTCGCCGCAGTCCAACGCACGTCCAAGGTGTCCCCTTGTGGCGTCACGGTCACACTGGTCGGAATGCCCGGCGGTTGCATTGCAAATTGCGCGGTGGTGTCCATGCCGGCATATTTCAACACCGGATACTGATCCGCCGCGCCAAAGGTCCACGGATCGTCATTGCCAGGCCTGCCATCGACATCCACATTCCAAGTGGCGTAGATGCCGTTGTAATCCGTTTCTGACTGCAACGCGCTGGTGGTCTGGCTCGTGCCGCGATCACTGGATGAGATACCGCTACTTTCCCTATCCCAGTAACTATGGGACACTCCGGTTCGTGCCCTCCCGATCAATCCGCCTAGAAAGGTGGATGATTGGTTGTTCCCAGTGACTGCCCCCGTGGCATAGCTGGTACTAACCGAACTAGGAGGAATGTCCAACCTCCCCACCAAACCGCCGACCCTGTTATTTCCAGTCACCGGCCCGATGGCGTAGGACGCTATCACCGTAGCATATAGTCTGCCCACCAAACCGCCGACCCCTTCTTGAAGCCGCCCTCCGGAGACCTCAGCATTGGCATAGCTGACCGCGATGACGGTATTATTGCCGATTGAATGACCCACCAAACCGCCCACATGGTAACCAGTACCCTCAACGCGACCCGTGACAAAACAGCCCAGGATGCGCCCCCCCACCTGATTACCGACCAACCCACCCACTCGATTTCTGCCTCTTACATTGACACTTTTCAGCCCCAGACCGGAAATGTTGCCGCCGACCTGGCTAAACAGCCCAACATCATCCCAACTGCCACGGTTGATGTGCAGGTTGGAGATCGTCTTGTTGTTGCCTTTGAACGTTGCCGAGTAGTTGCCGATGGGCGTCCAGTTGGGGTAGGTGTCGGCAGAGGTTATGCTCCCGCTCCCGTCGGTGTCGAAATTTAGGTTGTTGAGCAGTTCGTAGCCGGTGCATGTCCCGGAAGGACAACCCATCCGGACATTGCTGGTGGTATCTCGGTAGGGAAAGGCGGCGTTGTAGTTCGCGGCATCACTATCGGCGACGACCCCATCGCCGTTGAGATCCCAGCGGATGGCATGCAGTTGCGCCAGCGTCTCAATATTGATGAGGCCATCGCCATCGCTGTCGTAATTGATCGCTTGGGGCGTGCCCATGACCTCGTCCGAGGGATCGCTATTAAGCCCACCTGCCAGGGTGGCAAGGACGCGAACCGTGTAGGTCGTGCCAAAAGTCAGGTTCACAATCGTGGAGGTCCTGGTGTTCATAGAAACCCCCACCTGACGAGTCGTCGTGTTATAGCTTTGTCCACCGGACTTCCACTGCACCTTGTACCCCCTCGCGCCGGTTGCCTCGGTCCAAGCCACAATGAGTTGGAGCTGCCCCGACGTCACGCGCACATTGGTGGGCCTGGTGGTCGCCGAGGTCACCATGACTTCGGCCGAGGGGGCACTGTCGGCTACATTGGTACGCGTGGCGATGACGCGAATCGTGTAGGGCGTCCCTGCGGTCAGCCCAGAAATTTTGTAGGTCGTGGCACTCCTGCCAGCGATTGTGGCTTGCCCGCGCGTGGCGGACTCCTCATCGGAGGTGGGATAAGTCTCTGCCCCGGATTTCCACTGCACTTTGTAGCCGGTCGCCCCGTTCACCGCATTCCAAGTCACGGTCAGCGTGTCCACCTTCGCCGCCACCATCACAGTCGGGCTACCCAGCACGG
Organism: Candidatus Latescibacterota bacterium; assembly: GCA_965204745.1. GTDB lineage: Bacteria > Latescibacterota > UBA2968 > UBA2968 > UBA2968 > VXRD01. The sequence goes on along the minus strand of OZ242010.1, from coordinate 2,586,828 downwards.
GAACGCCGGTCTGCTCTGCCGAGGGGGCACTGTCGGCTACATTGGTACGCGTGGCGATGACGCGAACCGTGTAGGTCGTCCCTGCGGTCAGCCCAGAAATTTTGTAGGTCGTGGCACTCCCGCCAGCGATTGTGGCTTGCCCGTGCGTGGCGGACTCCTCATCGGAGGGGGGATAAGTCTCTGACCCGGATTTCCACTGCACCTTATACCCGGTTGCGAGGGGCACCGCATTCCAGGTCACGGTCAGCGTGTCCACCGTCGCACTCACCATCACAGTCGGGCTACCCAGCACGGGAACGCCGGTCTGCTCTGCCGAGGGGGCACTGTCGGCTACATTGGTACGCGTGGCGATGATCCGAATCGTGTAGGTCGTCCCTGCGGTCAGCCCAGAAATTTTGTAGGTCGTGGTGCGCCGGCCAGCGATTGTGGCTTGCCCGTGCGTGGCCAACGTCAGATCGGCGTTGGGATAAGTCGCTGCCCCGGACTTCCACTGCACCTTATACCCGGTGGCATCGTCCACCGCATTCCATGTCACGGTCAGCGTGTCCACCTTCACACGCACAACATCCACACCCGTCGGGCTACCCAGCACGGGAACGCCGGTCTGCTCTGCCGAGGGGACACTGTCGGCTACATTGCTATTGGTACTCGTGGCGATGATCCGAATCGTGTAGGTCGTCCCTGTGGTCAGCCCAGAAATTTTGTAGGTCGTGGCACTCCCGCCAGCGATTGTGGCTTGCCCGCGCGTGGCGGACTCCAGATCGGCGGCGGGATAAGTCTCTGACCCGGATTTCCACTGCACTTTGTAGCCGGTCGCCCCGTTCACCGCATTCCAAGTCACGGTCAGCGTGTCCACCGTCGCACGCACCATCACACCCGTCGGGCTAACCAGCACGGTTACTTCCTCCGAGGGGGCACTGTCGGCTACATTGGTACGCGTGGCGATGACGCGAACCGTGTAGGTCGTCCCTGTGGTCACATTGGGAATTTTGTAGGTCGTGGTGCTCCCGCCTACGAGGGTGGCTTGCCCGCGCAAGGCGGACTCCTCATCGGCATTGGGATAAGTCTCTGACCCGGATTTCCACTGCACCTTATACCCGGTGGCATCGTCCACCACATTCCAAGTCACGGTCAGCGTGTCCACCGTCGCACTCACCTCCACAGTCGGGCTACCCAGCACGGGAACGCCGGTCACTTCCTCCGAGGGGGCACTGTCGGCTACATTGGTACGCGTGGCGATGACGCGAACCGTGTAGGTCGTCCCTGTGGTCACATTGGGAATTTTGTAGGTCGTGGTGCTCCCGCCTACGAGGGTGGCTTGCCCGCGCAAGGCGGACGCCAGATCGGCATTGGGATAAGTCTCTAACCCGGATTTCCACTGCACCTTATACCCGGTGGCATCGTCCACCACATTCCAAGTCACGGTCAGCGTGTCCACCGTCGCCGCCACCATCACAGTCGGGCTATCCAGCACGGGAACGCCGGTCACTTCCTCCGAGGGGGCACTGTCGGCTACATTGGTGTGCGTGGCGATGACGCGAATCGTGTAGGTCGTCCCTGCGGTCAGCCCAGAAATATCGTAGGTCGTGGCACTCCCGCCAGTGATGGTGGCTTGCCCGTGCGTGGCGGCCTGAGAATCGGCGTTGGGATAAGTCTCTGACCCGGACTTCCACTGCACCTTATACCCGGTGGCATCGTCCACCGCATTCCAAGTCACGGTCAGCGTGTCCACCGTCGCACTCACATCCACACCCGGCGGACTGCCTAGCAGAGGAACGCCGGTCACTTCCTCCGAAGGGACACTGTCGGCTACATTGCTATTGGTACTCGTGGCGATGATCCGAACCGTGTAGGTCGTCCCTGCGGTCAGCCCAGAAATATCGTAGGTCGTGGTGCCCCCGTCAGAGATGGTAGCTTGCCCGTGCGTGGCGGCCTGAGAATCGGCGTTGGGATAAGTCTCTGACCCGGACTTCCACTGCACCTTATACCCGGTGGCATCGTCCACCGCATTCCAAGTCACGGTCAGCGTGTCCACCGTCGCACGCACCATCACACCCGTCGGGCTAACCAGCACGGTTACTTCCTCCGAGGGGGCACTGTCGGCTACATTGGTACGCGTGGCGATGACGCGAACCGTGTAGGTCGTCCCTGTGGTCACATTGGGAATTTTGTAGGTCGTGGTGCTCCCGCCTACGAGGGTGGCTTGCCCGCGCAAGGCGGACTCCTCATCGGCATTGGGATAAGTCTCTGACCCGGATTTCCACTGCACCTTATATCCGGTTGCGCTGGTCACCATATTCCAAGTCACGGTCAACGTGTCCAACTTCGCCGCCACCATCACAGTCGGACTGCCCAGCACGAAGATAACGCCGGTCTGCTCTGCCGAGGGCCTGCCATCGCGGGCACCGGTCTTGGTGGCAATGACACGCACTGTGTAGGTCGTCCCAACCGCCAAGTTAGGGATCCTTGTGCGCGTATCCGTGGTGATGGCCTCACGCGAGGCGTCGTAGCTCTGCATGCCGGATTTCCACTGCACCTTGTACCCCATCGCATAACTCGCCGCAGTCCAACGCACGTCCAAGGTGCTCCCTTGTGGCGTCACGGTCACACTTGTCGGAATGCCCGGCGGTTGCATTGCAAATTGCACGGTGGTGTCCATGCCGGCATACTTCAAGACCGGATACTGATCAGCCGCGCCAAAGGTCCACGGAGCGTCATTGCCAGGCCTGCCATCGACATCCACATCCCAACTGGCGTAGATGCCGTCGTATGACGTTTCCGACTGCAACGCGCTGGTGGTCTGGCCCGTGCCGGCAGGACTGACTGAGATACCGCTACTTTCCGTATCCCAATAGCTACTAGTCGTTCCGGCACGGCGTCGCTCAAGCGGATCACTGCTTACGCCCCGCGACCCCACCAATCCACCTAAGTATGCTTGTTGTATATTCAGCTCGGAGTTAGTGCCAGTGACTGTCCCCGTGGCATAGCTAGCCGAAATAGTAGTACCAGTACCAGTATTCCCACCCAGACCGCCTACCGCTCTCCAGCCAGTCGCCGGCCCGATGGCGTAGGACGCTATTATCTGAGTTATCTGGCCTGTGGCGCCCACCAAACCGCCCGCCGCCCGAGCATTCCGGAAGATGACCTCAGCATTGGCATAGCTGGCCGCGATGACGCTAGGAGCAGTGTCACGGCCAAGACTTGAAATACCCACCAAACCGCCCGCACCATGCCGCCCGGAGTCGGAAAAATGAGCCTCAACGCGACCTGTGACAAAACAGCCCAGGATGCGACCACCCACCTGTTCACCGACCAACCCACCCACTTCATAGGCGCCATTTACATTGACATTTTTCAGCCCCAGACCGGAAATGTTGCCGCTGACACTGCCGAACAGCCCAACCTCAACCCCACCAAGCTCCGCAGTGAGACGGTTGATGTACAGGTTGGAGATGGTCTTGTTATTGCCCTTGAACGTGCCAGTATAAGTCCCCCCAATAGGGGGCCAACCAGCGTTGCCATTCCAGTAGGTGGCGTCTGCTGAGGTAATTTCGCCGTCGCCATTCTCGTCAAAGTCGAGGTTGTTGAGCAATTCGTAGCCGGTGCATGTCCCGGAAGGGCAACCCATCCGGATGCTACTGGTGGTATCGCGGCTGGGAAAAGCGGCGGCATAAACGGCGTGGGTAGCGTCGCCGTTGCCATCTAGGTCGTAGCGGATGGCATTGAGTTGCGCCAGCGTCGTAATGTCGATGAGGCCATCGCCATCGCCATCGTAATCGATCCCGAGGGGCACGCCCATGAGCTCGTCCGAGGGATCGCTATCGGACCCACCTGCCAGGGTGGCAAAGACGCGCACCGTGTAGGTCGTGCCAAAAGTTAGGTTCTCTATCGCGTGGGTCGTGGTGCTCATCCCAAAGACTGTCGCCTGGCGAGAAGAGGGGTCGTAGCTTTGTCCACCGGACTTCCACTGCACTTTGTACCCTGTCGCGCCGGTCGCCTCGCTCCAAGCCACGAGGAGTTGGAGATGCCCAGGCGTCAGGCGCACATTGGTGGGCTTGTTTGTCGCCGCAGTCACCATGACTTCCTCCGAAGGGTCACTGTCGGCGATATTGACATTGGTACTCGTGGCGATGACGCGAACCGTGTAGGTCGTCCCTGCGGTCACATTGGAGATTTTGTAGGTCGTGGTGCTCCCGCCTACGATGGTGGCTTGCCCGTGCGTGGCGGCGGACGTCAGATCGGCGGTGGGATAAGTCGCTACCCCGGATTTCCACTGCACCTTATACCCGGTTGCGATGGGCACCGCATTCCAAGTCACGGTCAGCGTGTCCATCTTCGCACTCGCCATCACAGTCGGACTGCCCAACGAGATAAAGAGGGACTGATCTGCTGAGGGCAGACCATCGCGCACACCGGTCTTGGTGGCAATGACACGCACTGTGTAGGTCGTCCCAAACGTCAAGTTGGGAATCTTGTGGCGCGTATCCGTGGTGGTGGCTTCACGCGAGGCGGTGTCGTAGCTCTGCGTGCCGGATTTCCACTGCACCTTGTACCCCGTCGCACCACTCACCGCACGCCAACGCACATCCAAGGTGTCCGCTTTTATCGTCATGGTCACACTTGTCGGAATGCTCGGCGGTTGCAAGTTATACTGCGCGGTGGTGTCCATGCCGGCATACTTCAAGACAGGATACTGATCCGTCGCGCCAAAGGTCCACGGATCATCGCCGCCCGGTTGCCCGTCCAGATTCAGGTTCCAGGTTTGGTAGATGCCGGTGTAGCGGGTGGGCGTTTGGAGATCGGCGGTGGTCTGGGGGGCACCGCGTCCGGCGTCGCTACGTCCGGTGGCGGTACTATCGTAGTAGCTGTGGTTAACTGTTGAACCAAAGTTGAAGCCCACCAAGCCACCAACCGATGTAAAGTTAGCCGTGCTAATGGACGGGCCGATGGCATAGCTCCCGGTTATCGTGCTCGAATAGAAGTTGCTACCGACCAAGCCACCGACGTTGCCTCTGCCGGTGGCTGCGCCGGTGGCATAGCTGGCGCGTATGCTAGCACGCGGCTCGATGGTGTTGCCGTTGAAGCCCACCAAGCCACCGACGTGGGAGTAGCCGATGACTGTGCCGGTAGCATAGCTAGCGGTTATCGTGCCGCTATTCCAGCCCACCAAGCCGCCGAAGGTTCCACTTTGACTGCTACCTTGAAAATCGCGTCCAGTAGGGGCGAAACTCCCCGTGACATCCACCTCGGAACGACAGGCGGTAATGGTCGAGTTGCCGTGCGCCAGCGTGCCCACCAGGCCGGCGCTTCGTGCAAACCCGCCGACCTGTCCGGTGACGCGGATGTGCAGGAGATGAAGCCTGTTGCCTTCGCCAACAAGGACGGCGGTTTCAGCATTGCCGGTCACATCGGCGTTCACCAGGCTCAAATTGCGAATCGTGCCGCCCTCGGCAAAGCCGAACAGCCCGATGTCGTTGGCGGCAGAGCGGTCGATAAACAGGTTGGAGATGGTATTGTCGTTGCCGTGGAAGGTGCCGGTGTATTTCGTCTCGCTGTTGCCGATGGGCGCCCAGCCTGCGCCGCTGTTCCAGTAGGTGGCGTCTGCTGAGGTGATTTCGTTGTCGCTGTTCTCGTCAAAGTCCAAGTTGTTGAGCAACTCGTAGCCGGTGCAGGTGGACTGGCACCCCATGCCCGACATGGCGTTGGGAAAGGCGGCGTTGTAGGCGGTCGTATCGCTGGTCGAGGCACTTGCGTCTATGGCACCATCGCCATTGAGATCCCAGCGAATGGCATTGAGTTGCGCCAAGGAGGTGACGTCAATCAGGTTGTCGTTGTCCGTGTCGTAGTCGGTTTGGGCAAAAGCCGGCCCCGATGCCACCAGCATGGCCAGCACGACCAGGGCCAACAAGTGAGCGTAGCGGGGCATCATTTTGTCCCCCTCTCGAGGGGGGGGGGGGGGGGGGGGGGGGGTACACTGTACTGATCATCCTAACAGATTGTTTTGCAATAAAATAGAACCACACTCCAAGACGGGGATGGGCGATATGAACGCCACTTTTCGCGGTGGGAACATAGGACCAAATGAGGTTCAAACAGCGTTTGAAAATGGCGGTGATCATCTGGAGCCTCCTTTGCAAAGCTATCGCGCAGACCGGGCGCGGCTTTTCCTCCGCGCTCAAAATCGAAATCGTGAACGGGAAAAAATACAACATTACGCTCTTGTTTGTCAAGCGGTAAAATGACGGTGGGATCGGTGGTCAGTCAAGCGATAAGGCATGCGAGGGGGACCTACCCCCTGGCCCCGTTACTCGCTACGCTTCGTTGTAGGCTACGCCTGTGCCTGCGAGGAAGGGGGAATGGCGAGAGGTTGTGCGAGGGATTGTGTGTAAGGGTTTTTGGATTTGCATGGCGTGCTCCATTCGCCCAAAGCCATCAAAACAGCCAGGGATACAAACCTTTAAGAAAGCCATGCGCTCCCCCTTTCCTTGTAGGAAAGGGGGCCGGGGGGATAGGGCTTGCGAGGAAGGGGGAATGGCGAAAGGTTTTGCGAGGGATTGTGTGTAAGGGTTTTTGGATTTGCATGGCGTGCTCCATTCGCCCAAAGCCATCAAAACAGCCCTGGATGCAAACCTTCAAGAAAGCCATGCGCTCCCCCTTTCCTCGTAGGCACAGGCGTAGCCTACAATGAGCGAAGCGAATAACGGGGACCGGGGGGATAGGGCTATGGCGACAGGGCGTGCGAAGGGCGAAGTGGATGGGAACGATGAAGCGGTGGTTGGGCGGTGGGGTAATCCGCGTAATCCGCGTAATCCGTTTAATCCGCGATTCAGACACGGTTGGGCGGCGCGGACGGGCACGCAGGGCGGCGGGGTAGGGACGGGACGGGAACGCACAGGTGGTAGGGCGGTGTGGGGTAATCCGCGCAATCTGCGTAATCCGTTTAATCCGCGATTCAGACACGGCGGGGCGGATGGGCGAGCACGAGGGCATCGCCCCTACACACACTGATCGTCTTTTGTGTTTTTGTGCCTTTGAACTGGCTATCGCTAGTTGTACCCCGCTCGTGGCTAAACTTCCATCTCCCGTCTTGCCTCTTACCTCTTACTTCGCCAACACTTCGCGCAGGCGGGATGCCACGATTTCGCGGTCGTCTTCGATGAAATTGGTCACCGCGACGCGAAACGCATTTCCGCTGCCGCGCACCCACACGGACGGATTGCCCCGCTTGAGTTCGTCGATGATTTGCACTGCGGTTTTGCCCAGCGCGGCTTCATCCACTGTAATTTGCACGCCATTGCTCAGGCTTCGCGCGTCGGTTGCAACCGCGGTCGCAATGTGGGGAATGTCCGCCAAGTCCGCGAGGAGGGCTTCGGCTTCGCGCTCGTACGAGGCCAAACGCGCTTGGTGATCCGCGCTGAACCATTCGCGCAGGGCGACGACGACCGCGATCACTTCTTGGCGATCCACCTTCAGCGGACGGCCCAAAGTGTCGTAGGGGCAGGTCTCGTAGCCGATGAACGAGTGCAGATACGCCGCGTCAATCAGGTCTGCGCGCCCGCACAAAATGCCCGTGGAATGACACGCGCCGATGTATTTCGCGCCGTACCCGATCAAGTCCGCGCCCATGTCTGGGTACCGGCGCATGACCTCGAGCGGATAAACCTGACTCGCCGCATCGACAATCACCGGGACGCCATTGGCATGCGCGATGCGGATCACATCTTGGGCGGGCAAAACGCCATCCTGATTCCCGGGCGCGAAATAGTGGATGGCCGCGGTCTCGTCTGAAATGGCGGCCTCGAGTTGAGCTGCGGTCGTGCCGGTTTCATCGCCGACTTCGACGAGCTTCGCCCCGAAGATGGTCAGCACGCGGTCGTAGTGATACCGCTGTTTTTTTTGAATCAAAATGCGGTGCTTCACGCCCGTGGTATCCGGCAGTTGTTCCATTTTTTGCGGATCGCTACCCGACATGCACGCGGCCGAGGCAAGGGCCAATGCCGCCGCGCATCCGGGCGTGACCAGCGCGGCTTCCGTGCCGAGGATGTCCGCGATGATCGCCCCGGTTTTTTTGAGCAGGTCTTCCATGTCCGCAAAATAGCGGTTCGCGGTCGCCATTGCGGCCTGCACTTCTGGGCCGATCCTCGACCCACCGATGAGCGTCTGATATCCCGCGGCGTTGATCACGGGCGCGACGCCCAGGTCTTCGTAGATTTGCCGACTTTTGTCCATGTTCATCATCTCCTTTTGTTTAACGGGGATAGGTCCCGATTGAGCGCGGTAGCAAAACCGATCCTCGTTCCCCCTTCCTTGTAGGAAGGGGGGCCAAGGGGGTAGGTCCCGATAGGGCATAAGCGATTAAAAATCCCTCATCAATACCCTCGCAAAATCGCTCACAGTTCCCCCTTCCTCGCGAGCACGGGGCCATCGCCCCTACGGTTTGGTGTTTGGGACTGACCGCTCATCGCCGATCCTCTTGTATCTTAGCAGTCAGCAAAACAATCGGTTAGCACATACATTGTGGGGGAAAGGGTGGGGACTGCCAACTGCCAACTGATTACTGCCAACTCTCCTCCCCTACCACCAATGCACCGAATGCCCTTGGCCGGGCCACCAGATCGCGTCGATGAGAAACGACCAGACGACCCCTGCGGTATAGCCCACGAGCAGGCCCAAGAACAGGGGCTTGGCTTTGCGGTAGAGATTCACGCCGCCGATGCGGAGCAAACTCGCCTTGCACGCCCAGGCGATAAACACGGGCATCACCAGCGACGCCGTGTTGTCCGCAGCGGAAATGGTCAGGCCGATGGGATTGATGGGCCAGCGGGCAAATCGGTATCTCAAAAAGGTCAGCAAGGCCATCAGGCCCGCGCCGATAGCAAAAAAGACGATGCGGTTGGGATCCGGCGCTTTGGGCGTCCGCATCATCGTCAGGGTGGAGCCGTAAATCCCTTTGGGGTCCCCGCTGAAAAACGGAAAGCGCGGAAAGTTGTACGCGCCGTACGCGTACCCCAAATAGAGCATCAGGCCCACGGACGAGACGAATCCCGCCAGCACCCCAATGCCCACGCAGTAAAACAACAACCGGCGATTCCCGCGAATCAGATCGCCCAATTTAATCGACTGTGCGAGGCCCGGGGTGAACAGGCCGCGCATGTAATCGATCAGGGAATAGGACAGGGCAAGGGCGGTCAGGCCGCCCCCGGAAATGGCGTGCGTGCCGCGCAGATCCATCACAAAAGCCTGCGGCGTCACGGTCGCGCCCGAATACACGACCCCGGCCTCGGACACGACCCGCGCAATGCCGATGTAGATGATCGCCACGCCGGCCATGAAAATCAGCGCGGTGGTCGCGTCCATCCCAATGCACAGCAGCCAGAACAACGCGTAGATCAGCCCGGCCCCCAAAATCAAAACCGCGGCCCGGTACGAGAGAATTTCCTCTCGGTCGTCTATCGGATAATTCTCATCGCATGCCTTTCGGAACACATCGCGCAAGTGCCGCCGCGCCACCCACAATCGCCACAGTACCAAACAGGCCAGCGCGCCGAAGCACTGCCACGCCTCGGTGGGCGGGTCCGCGCTGAACGAATCCGTGGATCGCTCGATTTGATAGCCCAAGCGGTTAAAAACCCCGCCCTCGACGACGTGCAACAAAAAGAAAAACCACACGGAAAACAAGACCTGCGTATTGGCAAAATACGCAAATCCAATGGTCAAAAATTGCATGGGCTGGATGTACATGCCCGGCGAATAGCGCGTAAAGCGAAAATACCCCCCGTGCGGGAGGATGCCGATGCTCGGCAACAGGGGATAGGCCCAGGACAGGGAATGCCACACAAAAATCACAAACGGCACCGCCGCGGCGATCCAGAACATGGGGCCGCGCATGAACCCGGGCAACACTCGCGCGGACAGGGCGTCTTGCGACATCTCGATGGGCACCGCGGCAATGGGATAGGCCAGCTTTTCGTATTCCACCCATTGCTTTCGCAAAATGACCATCAAACTCGCGGACACCGCGAACACGGCCACGACCAAACTGCCCCACCACGCCAGCGGGGCCACCCACACGCGCCAAGGGATCGACCTGCCGGGCAACAGCCCCTCGTAAAAAGCGCGCACCGCGTCTCGATCCGTGGGCACGACCCACGAATTTAGGTGGGGATGGTAAAACTCGGCCCAGCCATTTTCCGGCGTGGCAAAATAAAACGGGGTAGAAATGACCCCGATCAAAAATCCCGTAATGCCCGACGTGGGCACGACGCAACCCACAATGCCTATCGCCACCACGGCCAGCAACTCCGAAGGCGCGAACACATACCGCCGATTCGCGGCTTTGAGCAGCGGATTGACCACGCTGATCAGCGCGATAAAAACGGCTAGCAGCGTGATTTGGAACACGCTCAAATTCAGGCGAGAGGTCTTCACCACGGTTTCGGCGTGCGTCACCCACAGGTTGATGAACACCACGATCCCAATGCCGAGCACAACTGCGCGAAGCGTCACGCCCCGGTCCCTCGCGGGATGATCTGCGCGATCTGTGTGTCGTTCTGCGGCCAAGCCTTTCTCCTTCAAAATGGCACACCCCGCGCGGAACACGGGTTGCTCTCCGATTCCGGCGGGGTATGCGAAAAAATCGATCCTGCTGCGATTCTGCCCCTGGCCTTCCCCGAGGCGGGAGCGGAGGCTTCAGTTCCCCCCTCCTCGTAAGGAAGCGCCAGGGGGGTAGGTTACAACGAGCCAGACAGATTCAAGCGCAGGGGCGCGTCGAACAGATCGCCGAAATTGCTATACGACACGTCGAGGGCAATGCTCCGGCCGCCGAATGTTCCCTTGAGGCCGCCGCCCACACTCCACGTTTCCGCGTCGTACTTGAACTTATAGCCGGCCCGAAGCGCGACCAAATTCTGGATCCACAACTCGCCGCCCAGGTTCCAACGCTGTTCCCTGTCCGTGAAAAACGCGCCTTCAAACGAGCCGGTCAGAGACACGGGGTCGCCCAAATTGCCGAACACCTCCATCGCAATGCCGGTGTGGAACACCAGGGGCATCTCGGATTTTTCGCTCACGATCTCCTGCTCGCCGCCCAGGTTCTTCATGTTCATGCCGATCCGCAGGCTGCGAAAGCCGGTGTACATCAGGGAACTGACATTGACCGAAACCGCGCTGAGCGTTTCCGGGCCGAGCGCGGATTGGACAAAGCGCAGTGAGGCCGCCGCGGACAACTTGTCAGTCAACTGATAGGCATAGACCACCCCGACCGCGAGGTCGCCCGAAGCCACCATATTGCCCGTGCCATCGGGCTGTTGCGTGGTCGTCTCGACCATATCGGGCAGGGAAAAGTTCACAAAGGACACGCCGATCACGCCCCATCGCCGGGTATTGTACGCCAGGGCCCCGGTCACGAACCGGGAATCGACGAGCCATTGCGTGTACCCAAAGCTGTACCCGAACCGATCCACTTTGGTCAGCCCGGCCGGGTTCCAAACGATGCCGTCCATCCCATTGGACACGGCGGTGAACGCATCGCCCATGCCCGCGATGCGCGCGTGCGTGGTCGTCTTCAAAAAATTGAATGTGGAGGGCTTGATCTTGCTGCGGCCCTCGGGATTCAAAATCTCCTCGGCTTCCGGGAAGAGATCCTGTGCCGAGGCCGGCAGGACGAGCATCATCATCAAAACGATATGCACCGCAAATTTCATCGCATCCATCCTTGTGTTTGAGGTCTAACGGTTGATCACAAACGCGCCCTTGGTCTTGCGCCCGAGACTTGCAGGCACGAGCGATTCGACCACGTAAAAATACGCGGACGACGTGGCCTCGCCGGTGAGGAAGCGATCTTTCAACAGCCACTGCGCTTCCCCTGCGGTTGGGTCGTTGTGATTGATCACGGCAACCAAATCTCCCGAAACCGTGAAAATGGAAATTCTGGCTTGGTGTGGCACCCCCACAAAGCGCAACTTGAGCGTGCCTTGGTAATTGGATTGTGCCTGCGCCAAACTGAAGGGATTGGGCACCACGAGCACGGGTTGTTCGAGCTTGTCCGCCGCGTCATTGGCCGCCAAAATCGGGCTACCGGGCACGATCATGCGCTGTTCGGCCGCGGACCAGCCGCTCTCCAATCCGTTTCCGGTGAGGTGTTGGTGCACGGTCTCGGGCAAATCGTCTAGCGTTTTAGAACCCTCGGTCCAGGTCGTTTTGGGCCGCGCAACAGAGCGCACATTGTACGCGAACTGGAACCCGGCCAGCGAGTTCTCATCCACCCATGTGTACGTGCCGCCCTGACTGCTGCCCGCTTGCACCTCGCCCACCAATTCCCACGGGCCGGTCTCTTGCCAGGTCGAGCGGTAGATGCGGTAGCTCACCACGTCGGCTTCGCCGTATTCCGGATTGACGGCCTTTTCCGCGGCGTCCGACCACGTCAGCGTGATCTTGGCTTGGGCATTGCTGCCCTGGAAAAAGTCCACGTCCGGGGGCGCGTTGGGGATTTGGTACTCGTTGTCGTACGCAAATTGCGCGTGCTCCAAATGTTGCAACATCGCCTGCTCGCCCTTGGCCAGCAGGGATTTGCGGGCATCCGAGCCAATATCGCCCACGTTCCACGACCACATGGTAATGTCGTTGGCATAGCCGGTCTGCGCGTTGATGTCGAACTCTGCGGCAGAGCCAAAGCCATAGACCAGCACGATCTTGGCCTTTTGCCCCGGCCCCAAGTCGTAAGGCCCAAAGATCAGGTCTTCCCACTGCATCTGTTCAGAGGTGGGGTTGTCCATGGTGGGCGACGTGAAAAAATCGTACTGGTCGGCCATGCTCAGCGCGCCCCGCGTGGGATCGTCGATGTTGCGCCGACCGTGCACCTCGTACCAGTGCGACAGGGGTTCGCCCTGCGGTTCGACATAGCGCTCGGCCATGTCTGCGGCATTGAACGTGTGACTCGGCCCGGCATTGCGAAAGGCCAGCGGGGCCATAAACTGATAGGCCGGTGCGATGGGCATGCCCTCGGGCCTGCTCTTGCTGCCCGGAAACGCCGTGACCTCCACGTCGGAATAATACGGGTCCCCCGTGTCTTCCTCAAAGCTGGACGGGGAATTGCCATCCCACTGGTACATGATGTACTTGCCCTGAAAATCCGCAGGGGACAACCCGCTCAATGCGTTGTTCTCAAAATTGGGCGCCTCGCTGTACCGATAGTGATCGTCCAATGCCTGCGTGCGGCGATAGGTGATCAGCCCGCCTTCGTGCCCCCAGCGATAAGACGTGCCCGCATTGTTGACGTACATCGAGTTCATCACGCCAAAATACGTGTCGTCGAGTTGTTGCCCGCCGCGGTTTTCAAACTCGAGTTCCAAAATGAAAAAATCGTCGAAATCCTGATGGCTCCACGCATGGGCTTTGCGCGTGACCACCACATCGTGTTGCGTCCGCCACTGCGTGATGTGGATTTCCTCGCCCGCATTTTGCACGGGGGGGTAAATGCCGTAGTCGAAATTGTGAATCTCGTAGGGCCGCAAATTGGCCGGATCTGCCGATTGGGGCGCGGCGCCCTGCCAATAGTTGGATTTGACCGTGCCGGTGCCCACCCCGCGGTTGGGCACGATAGACTGAACCCCCCACGACGCCTCTTTGGCATTGGCGATGTCGTAATTCAGCGGCACCACGTCTTCGGTGGGCGTGCGCGGGCCGGTGACCGACACGTACTTCTCGCCGCCCACCTGGGTCAAGACCAACACGCCTTCGCCGGCCGAGTGCATGTTTGCAAATGCCTTTTGCTGAGACGAGCCCCAGGCCTTGTCGCCCCAGTACTCCACAAATTCTTCGGTGCCGAGCAAGGCGTACAGGGCGTACAAATCGCCCGGGTAGGACATTCGCATCATCACCCGAGACGGCGTGACCTGATAGTGCATGCTCGACGTGCCGGAATTGGTGAACGAGAGCCACACCTGCGACCGCGTCATGTGCCGAGACGCGCTGTACACCACCTGCGCTTGCAAATCCATCGCGCCGATCAAAACCAGGCACAGCGCGGTCAGACACCCGTATTTATTCAGACTTTTCAGAAACATAGCGATGTTCCTCCTTTAGAACTTGAACCGCGCCCCGGCCACGATGGTTCGGGGCCTGCCCAGGCCCCCGTTGTACCGGGTCAATTCGGCGATATCGCCAAACGTGTCGAACTTGCTGTCTCCGGGCGGCGGTTTTTGAAGCCCGTACTGGATCCATCGAAACCCGGTGCTCGTGTCGTCGCGCTGTCCAAACAAATTGCGGACCTCGACAAACGTGGTGGCGGTCGCGCTTTGTCCCAGGCCAAAATCCTTTTCAAAGCTGACATCCGTCACGGTCGTGGGCGGGCCATTGCGCCGCTCGCGCGGCCCCGTGGGCGGGGTGTACCAAAACGCGCCGCCGGTCTGCATATACCAAACCATCGTCGCGCGGAACCCGGCCAAGGGCCGAATGTGGAAATCTGGCGGCGAGGAAAACAAAAATTGCACGCTGGCAAAATTGCGCCTGTCCAAGCCCCCATCCAAAGTGGGAATGCTGTAGTTGGCGATGTTGAAGGAATACAGCCCGTCTTCGATCAGCACCGGTTGTTCCCAGTACGCATTGCTCTTTGGCTCGCGCACGTCTGCTTTGGCCTTGTACTTTTGGGCTATGGCATCGGCTTGGGCGGCCAGCCTGCTGCGCTCTTCAGCCGTTGGCGCGCGGGGCACTTCCTGCCCGTCGGATTGCACGGTCACGCCGGCAAAGAACTTATCGCTGTTGACATAGCGGCTCGAGGGAACGACAAACCACTCCCAAGACGATATGCCGCCGCGGTGGGCTTTGGCCCAGTTGACGTTGTACGCCACGTGAAACGCGGTCATCTGGCCGAACTTTTTTTGGAAGGACAACTCAAACCCGCGCGAGGTGGCAAAGCGGCGGTTGAAAAACGCATGCGTATAGGACGAGTTGAAGCCAAAGACCGGCTCGTCGATGAAAAAGTCGGACCCGCCGCTGGACAGCGTGCCTTCTTGGTCCTTGTAAAACGCCGTCAAACCCGCCACGTAATCGCCGTAAAAATTGTAGTCGAACCCCACTTCAAAATTGGTCGTGCGCTCGGGTTTCATGTTGATATTGCCGAACTCGCCCGCGAGCGGATAGACCAGCGCGTTGAAAATTTCCCGCTCGTCGATCTGCCCGTTGCCATTCAAATCCTTGTCCGGCCCCGTGGCCCGCCAGGTGCGGTTGTACAGGCTTTGCAACCCCACGAACTGGTGAAACCGACCCGTGAAAAACCGGATGGTCGACCGCTCGGTTATCGGGTGGGAAATGCCCAAGCGCGGGCTGATGGCCGTCTGCGTGGGCGAATCGACAATGGGCACGTTGCGCCAGCGCGTCAGCGAATTGTAGTGGTTCCAGATCACCTGATCCATCGCCCGACCAAAGGATTCGCCGGGGGCGAGCATCTCCAAGCGCGCGCCCACATTCACGATCAGGCCCTCGAACTCCATTTTGTCCTGCGCGTAAAACGCGTACGTCGCGGGATGGAACGGCTCCATGCCCACGATGGGATCGCCCTTGCCCAACAAGCGGATATTGCGCTCGCGGGTCGTGTTGTACACCACGTCTTGTTGCTCGATGCTGTTGCGGATGTACTCGAACCCGGCCTTCACAAAATGCCCGCGCGTCACCTGGCTGGACAAATCGCCCTTGACCAGAAAGCGCGTGCGCCGCGCATAGCTAAAGGCGTGGATGTTTCGCGTGTCGTAAAACCCGTTCCCGCCCCGCACGATGTCCGTGGTTTCCCCCGGCACCCCGCTCGTATCGAGGGCCGTGCGCTGGAAGGAAACGCGGATCTCGTAAAATGTTTTGGGCGAGATGGTGTGCGTCAAAATGCCGTAAAACACCTGATCCGTGCGCGGGGATTTGCCAGAGGAGCTGTAGCCCTCGGGCAAAAATAAGTTGAGCCCGTTTTCCGAAATGCCGCGCACCCCGCCCGGGGGAACGCCCGTGGTCGCGCCGCCCGGCCCGCGCACCACATTGGTCGAGCCATTGTTGAACCCGTCTTTATACACCCAAGTCGTGCCCAGCTTAAACTTGTAAGCATCCCTGGGCCGGTACGTGACATTGGCCGAGGTGTTCAAGTTGAAGGGCGCGTGATTGGCCGGGCCGGGAAACACCGAGGCTTGCCGATCCGTATAGGAACTGAGAAAAAACCCGAGTTGCCGGTTGATCGGCCCGGAAATATTGCCCTCGACAAAATGCCCGAGCACCTCGTCGTAATTGGAAGGCTGTGCAACGAGCGCGGGCACTTTGCCCTCCAAAAGCGGGCTGTTATAGACATTCGCGCCCCAGTGCTTCCGGCCCGGCAGGGTCAGGCGGTATTCGCCCAGGCCGCCATAGCGTTCTTTGGCCTCGCGGCTGACCAGGCTGATCACGCCGCCTTGGGCATTGCCGTATTCGGCATTCATCCCGCCGGTGACGACCGCGACTTCTTGCAGCGCGCCGCGCGCCAAGCTGTTCACCTGCGCCGCCGTGTTGTTCTCTGCCACGCCGTCGTCATTGGACAAGCGGATGCCGTCGATTTCTACGAAGACCTCGTTGGTGCCGTTGGTGACAGACGCGGTGTGGCTCGCGCGAATCCGCATCGCGCCATCCAACGACACGCCCGGTTGCAACTCGATCACTTCCGCGGCATTGCGCGCCAAGGGCACTTGCTCCACCTGCTCTACGCCCACGATGTACCGGCTCACGGTCTTGTCTGGCTCCACGGCCGGCCGCTCGGCAATGACGACCAATTCCCCGAGTTCGACCGCGGCCTCTTGCAACACCATATCGACTGTGGTGGTCAATTCCACCTGCACCAGCACGTTTTGGACGGTCTCGGTGCGGTAGCCCACCAAAGACGCTTCGAGTTGATGCACCCCCGGATCCACGGCCAGAATCAGAAAATAGCCATCCGCATCGGTCGTGGCGCCGCGCCGCGTGCCTTTCACCACCACATTGACGCCAGGCAGGGGGTCATCTTGTGCATCTTTCACCACCCCCGTGACTTTGCCCGTCGTGGCTGCCACCCCGTTGCCGGGAAAGGAGGCGAACACCACTCCGACCGCGATCAGGAGACAACTCAAACGCATGTTCAAACGCATGTTGAACCTCCGTTAATGATTTGGAAAATACAACTTGAGCCGGACGCCCAAGTTGAGTTTGTGAAACGGAAATGCCTCTTGCAAGCCCCAGGCCTCAAGAGGCCGCACGTGGCCCCAGATGACGTGGTATTGCGCCCGCACGTCAACCGCAAAATTCTGCGACGCGAAATACTCGATGCCCAATCCCGCGTTTATGCCCAACGCCGTGCGAACATCTGCCTCGGGCCGCTGAATCAAACTGGAATTTAGCGTGCCGCTTTGCCCGGGATAGATCAACCCGCTGATTTTGTTTTCGTACCGGTAAAAACCCGCGCCAATCGAGAAATACGGCGCGCCGCCCCCGGTTTGCAGTTTTGCACCTCCGCCCTTGAAATGGTAGAGATAATTGGCCGTCAGGGTCAGCCACGTCATTTCGGATTTGGCTTGGGGGCTATCGTGGTCTTGCTGATCGACCGACCACAAGAATGATCGGTTCTCCAATTCGCCAGATCCGTATTTGGCGTACCGAGCGTCTAATTCAAAGGTCCACGTCTCGTTGTTGATGCGCGAGACCGTTCCTCCAAAGTCGATTCCGCCCGAGGGAAACCAGTTCTTCAGCTTAAACAGCGGCAAATCGTATTGCCCGGTCACCCCAACAGCCCAGGTGCCATTGACCTCGGCAATCGCCGCCCCCGGCCCCATGAGGGCCAGTCCCAACAACAATGCCACAAGTTGCTTCATAAACGACCTCCTCCTTCGCGGTTTGTTGCCTACCTGCTGACGAAACACCTACCGAATCCTCAAAACCATAGGCAAATCTCCTTCCTGTAAGAAAGGCCGACCTTCAAAAGCACCTCCGTGCCACACTGGATCAAAGGCCCTACTGCATCGTCCAAAGTCTGATGAGCGCGGTTATCATCCCAAGGACAATCGCACCTCCTATGCTGACTATCGCATAGAGCAAGGTCTTGATCGCCCGCTCAATTTTCGCATCGACTCGTGCAAAGCCTTCGTGCATTTCCCCTCGCAGTGTTGCGATTTCTCTATCCACGCGCTCAAAGCCCGCATCCATCTTGCCATTCATCTCGGCAAATTTCGCATCGACTCGTGCAAAGCCCTCGCGTATTTCCCCATGCACTGTCGTGATCTCTGTTCGCATGCTCTCTTCCGCCATAATCTCACTCCATAGAAGTTGATATTGCGGCTATTTCGTCAGAAACGGCTCGCTCGTTGCCACCAGCATCACCAAGTCTTTGAGGCCGTAGCCTCGATCTTTCAGTTCGTTCACAATGCGCTCTACTTCGGGGCGGTCTGTGGCTTCTAGCGTGCGCCCGGTCGCGTAGGTCAGCATCTTTTCCGCGAGGCATTGGGCGAATTGATCCTGTTTTTCCAAGAGGATTTTCTTAAAACTTACAATGCCGTTGAACTCGCTGCCGTCTGCCATGACATCAGACGCATCCACTTTCGGCTTATTCCGTCCGTAATTGTACCGCCACATGCCGATGGGGTCGTAATTCTCCAGCGCGAAACCCAGGGGATCGATGTTGCGATGGCATTCGTTGCAGGTGGCGATTTTGCGATGGTTTGCCAACTGCTCGCGGATCGTCTTAGACCCCCGAATATCCGGCTCGAGCGGCTCCACATCCGGCGGTGGGGGCGCGGGTGGCGTGCCCAAGATATTCTCCAAAATCCATACCCCGCGCACCACAGGCGATGTTTCGATGCCATTGGAGGTCGCGGTCAACACGCTGGCATGACCCAACAGGCCGCCGCGTTTGGGATCATTCAACTGCACCTTGCGAAACGCCCGGCCCTCGATGCCCTCCAACTTGTACAACGCCCCCAAGTCCCGATTGACAAACGTAAAATCCGAATCGATGAAATGCGCGATGCTCATATTCTCGTGGAGGAGATGCTGAAAAAATTCGTGCGTCTCCGTCTTGATCGCATCTTCGAGCTGCGCCTCGTAATACAACCGGAAATTGCGCGGATCCGGCGGCATCTCGCCGATCTTGTACAGGGCCAACCAGCGTTCTGTAAAATTCTCGACAAATGCCCGCGCCTTGGGGTCTTTCAACATGCGATTGATCTGCGCCCGCAACACCGCCGGGTCGCGCAACCGCTTTTTCCGCGCCACCTCGAACAACTCGTCATCCGGCATGGACGACCAGAGAAAATACGACAACTTGGACGCGAGGGCGTAATCGTCTAAAGCCCCCTCATTTTCGTACAAGTACAAAAAATTGGGCGAACAGAGAATGGCTTTCATGCCCATCTTAATCGCCTGAAGGCGCGTTGCCCCGGCCCGTTCGCGTTGCGCGACCAAATCGAGAATATGCGCGATCTCGCTGGACTTGACCGGGCGGCGGTACGCGCGCGTTGCAAAGCGCGTCAACACATCGTAGGGCTTGACCTTGTTGGGATTGCGATTGCCGAAAACACTCGTGTGGGAACGCGGCGGCCACTGCTCGTAAAACGGGCCTTCGAGTTCGATTTCATACACGCGGATCGACGGCCCCAAATAATTTTTCACCGCGACCTCTGTCTGCCGAAAAACGAGGTCCCGATCCTCCTTTGCCGGCAACTTGCGCCTATCCGTTTTGTCGTAGAGTTCGGGGTGATACCGCCGCAGAATATTGCCCCAAAAGAGATTGAGCGGCCCATTTGGATAGGTGATGCGCGGCATGTAAGACTCGTCCAGATAGAGTTCGCATTCGTAATCGCGCGCCTCGCCATCGGCGATCATTTCAAATTCCGCCAGCGCCACATCGGACGTATTGCGCTGTCGCAAATCGCCATAACGCCCGGACGCGGCCACGATGCCCATTCGCAGGGGTTCGTCCTCATCCGTACGCGCCCCTTGGTCGTAGGGATGGCTCTGGTTGTGCGCGGATGCGCGAACGCGCATGCGATACAGCCCAGACTGCGGCGCGCCCTTGCGGAACGCGTCGATAGACATATACCCCCACCGGTCGTCGGGGCGGCGGAACAACTCGTCGTATCCCTGGTTTAAGCGGCGGCTCGCAGGTGCCAGAAACCCGCCGCCGCTCCGCATGATCGGCGGTTGAAAGGCGTGCGTTTTCACCTCGGGGCGCGCGCCGGGCAACACGGCGTGATTCACGATTTGATCCGCGGCATCGAGGTATTTTTCGACCAAAAACCCCGACATCACGAGGGTCTGACCGATATTGTCAAACCCGTGTTCTTCGTCGTCTTGCGGAAACGCATCGGTGGGGTCGAACATCGTCATATCCAAATGCAGCAAATCCCGCACGGTATTGCGGTACTCCTTGCGGTTGAGACGGCGCAACACCGTTTGCCCGCCCGTGCTCTCCTCGCGGTCGTAATGCGCCTTGAGCGTGGCCGTAATCCAATCGACCACCGGCTTCAACTCCTCCAACTCGGGTTGCGGCTCCTCGTAGGGCGGCATCAATCCCAAGTTCAACATATCCACCATATTCTGCCAAGTCAGCAACACGTCTTCATCTTGCAAATTCAACGTCAGGGTATCGAACCGCAAATCGGCCTTTTGAAGCTCTGCGCCGTGACAGCGAAAACACCGCTGTGCCAAAAACGGGCGCACGACCTCTTTGTACTTCGCATCGCCCTCGGCCCGCGCACTCGTAGCAGCCAACAGGACGAACAAACAGGCCGTTGCCCAAAGCCCCACGAGGGGGTGGAAACTCGTCACTGACTTTTTCATGTGCTCTCCAATCCCCGCAACGTGCCCGTGCTTTGGCCGAACTGATCGATTTCCAAGCCAAAATTCTGCAACAGCGTCACGTACAAATTGCTCAGGGGAACGCGCTTGGGCTTTGCTTCGGGAAACACCATGTGTTGCCCGTGTGCGAACCCGCCGCCCGCGAGCAAAACGGGCAAATTCTTATTCGTATGCGAGCTGCCATTGCCCATGCCACTGCCGGAGATGATCATAGTGTGGTCGAACAAGGTCCCGCCCGCCGGGTCTTCCACGGCTTTGAGCTTGTCGAAAAACAGGCCGAGGTGTTTCATCTGGTACTTCTCGATGATGGTCAGCCCGTCGATCAGTTCGGGCAACTTGCCGTGGTGGGAATACTTGTGGTAATTCGTATTCAATCCCAAATCCGTGGTCTTGATCCCCTGCCCGATTTCCAGCGTGGCGACCCGAGTCGAATCCGTTTGGAGTGCCAGCGCGATGAGATCGTACATCAGCGGCAGGGTCTCGACAAAGGTGCCGTTTTGCGGCATGTCCATCTCCACTTTGGGCTTGGGTTTGTCCAACCACACCTTGGACATGCCCAACTTCTTCTCCACCGAGCGCACCGAGGTCAGATACTCGTCCAACTTTTCTCGGTCTTGCCGGCCCAACTTGCGCTCAAACATCCGCGCCTCGCCCATCACCGCGTCCAAAATGCTGCCGTGCTGATCGAGTGCTACCGCGCGCCGTTCCTTTTCTTTGGCATTCGCATCCACGAACAACGCCTGAAACACCTTGCGCGGATTGTTGATCGGCGGCACGCGAACGCCCGTGCGCGTCCAGCACATTTCGCAGTGCCCGTTGATGCTCACATTCAGCGAGGGGAAGCGCGTCGCCACGCCCACATGCTCTGCGGCCTTCTGGTCGATAGAGATATTGCTCTCGGGCATCATCGCGGCATCTTTAATGCGGATCCCGCTCAAAAACGTGTGCGCGGTGCGATGCCCGCCGGTCACGCCGTGGTCCAAATTGGAAAACACGGTAAAATCTCGCCGATGCGCCTCTAACGGTTGCAACAGGGGCGAAAGCGCGTAATCCGCACCGGCCTCCGTGGGGAAAAACCGCTCGGGAATCATCCCAAACGGATTGCCAATGCACACCAACCGCTTGGCCGCCTCGGCACGGGCAAGGGCAAACGCTTTGCTCGCGGCAGGCCCCACGGGCAACATCGCGTCCAAAAACGGCAAGGCCAAACACACACCAGCACCTCGCAAAAACGCACGTCGGTTCAACGAATTCATCATGGACTCCTTTTTGTGAGGGGATTGCGATTGATGAAGAACCCCGAGGCGATAAGTCTTACGACACGGGAAATATATCCCCTACGTCACAACATGCAACCTAAAAGCGAGGGTATGGATGAAATTATACCAATTTGATTTTAGCTTGTCCGTATCCTGCCCCCATCAAGGATCATGTGTTGCTTGTCTCAAGCGTTTGGTTCTAAATCCTCAATTGTTGCCTTCGATGCCTTCGGCGACTTACTTTTTTTCAACAGCAAAAAAAAGTAAGCGAGCGGGGTACAACTGCCCCAGCAGTTCAAAAATGCCGCTCTCAAACGCCGAGGGGCTTGCACAGCGCAAATCGCTTTTGTAGCAGTACGACATGAGACAGCCTGCAAGGTGGGTTGCAAGATGGATGTGGGTTGCCAATGGACTTGCGCGCTGTGCGTGATGGCTTTATCTGATGGTCTTTTGTGATGGCATGGTTGCAATGGCTTTTCTGAATGACTGCGGAACGCCAAGTGAATCGTTTGCTCTTAGCGTATCGCATCACATTAGACCAACAGAAAATCAATTTGGTATTATCGCATGCGTGAACGCCTTTCTGAAAATTCCATCGGGGCTATCGGGTTGAAATCGCGCTTGTTTTGTGTTATTTTACTTCGCAAACCATCTCGCCAAGTTCGCTTGCAGTTTGCTCAAATTCAAAGAGGGTACCATGCGCTTTACGACAGTGTTGTTGGGTTTGCTGGTCGCGGTTTGTGACCTTCGCGCCAGCGAGACGGACCTGCCCCCGCGCGGAGAAGGGGCGGTGGCTTTTGAGATCGATGTGTGCAGTTTTCGCTATCGCGGCCGCGAGGGGTTTGAAGAGATCACGCTGCGCTTTCCGGTGGCGCAGTTCGCGTTTTTGCAGGCGGATTCGGGTGGGTATCTCGCGCGCTACAAACCGTCGCTACGGGTCTTAAATGCAGAGGGCGAGGTCGTGCGGCAAGTGGAGGCGGAAAGCCAGCTCACCGCCGAGTCCATAGCGGCCACGGTCGATCCCGACCGCATGGTGTACGACATGGTGCAAGTGCGCTTGCCCAAGGGCCGGTATCGCGGGGAACTGACCCTCAGCGATGTGCAAGCTGACCGGTCGGGGTTGGCCGTGTTCTCGGTCGAGGTGCCCGCTTACGATCCGGGCGCGGTGGGCATGAGCGATCTGTACTTGTCTTCTGGGTTCAACCCACGAGGCGCGGGCAAAGCCCTCGAGATGTTTCGCAAAAACGGGCGCACGGTGATGCCCAACCCGTCTCGGCAATATCGCAGGGGAACCCCCCTGTACGCGTATTTTGAGCTCTACTATTTGGGCTATCAGAGCCATCGCGTCGCCATGCAAGTGGAAGACCGCTACGGGCATCGCATTTGGCGCGATCAGCGATCTTTTCCGGGGTATCGCGGCGGCGTTGAATTTGCCGAGGGCATCCCCACGCATGACCTGCTGCCGGGCGTGTACACGCTGCGGGTTCGCGTGAGCGCGGGGCGCGATACCCTCACATCGGCCCGAAAATTCGAGGTGATGGGCGACGCGCCCGTTCCCGCGTCGGCCTTTGACGAGCAACGGTCAGAGATAGGCGGGCGCCTGTTAAAGCAATTTGGCGGCGCAGGGGTCGCATCCACTTATGCGGGATTGGGACGGGCAGATCGGGCCGCATTCCTCTACGGGTTTTGGATGGATCGCAATCCGCTCATCGCGCGGGCGTATTACAATCCCTTGCTCGGCTTTGGCGCGCCGCCCCATCTGGACGGGGCACTCCTCGCGGCAATCGGCAGGCAGAAGGAAATGGCGAAATACATCGATCCGCGCTATGCAGCGCGCCAAGTGCCGCCCGATCCGGCGATGGCGCGAGCCGCCTTCGAGGTGATCGACGCCCTCCTTTCCGAAGATGGCGGCGATTTGATGGGCCGAACCGCACGGGGATACGCCCATCTGTTTGCGGGCGACGTCCCTTCGGCGGAACGGGCGTTTCTAAACGCGACCTCGGCCGAAGCCCACCTAGGCGCGGGGCTAGCCCACATGGGGCGCAAGCGATGGGACGAGGCAGTCGCGCATTGCGATCAGGCCCTCGCGCTTCGGCCCCGCTATGGCCCCGCGCTGGTCAACCGCGCTATCGCCCGGTTGCTCGGGGGCAAACAACGCGCAGAAGCCGCTTTGAGGGAAGCTATCGAAAGCCATCCGAATCATCCCTCGTTGCTGTATTTGCTCGGGCGCGTGGTCGAGCGCGCGGGCGAGGTGCAAGCCGCCGAGAAAGCCTATCTCCGACAAAGCGCGACAAACCCGATGCACGCGCGGGCGCGCTTGAGCCTCGCGCGCGTTTGGTTGAAGCAAGGGCGGGATGCACGGGCGACGCGCCTGTGGCGCGACCTGATGGACACGCGGCCCGAACTGCGCGCGGAATGCCTCCCCCTGCTTTTGGGCGCGTATCAAAAGATGGGCGAAACCGGGAAAGCGCAAGCAGTGATGGCGGAGTATTTACGCACGGTGGACGGCGAGACGCGCACGCGCTTGCAAGACATTCGCACCGTGGCGACCCCGCGAGAGGCCGCGGCGTACGACGCGTTGTCGCCCGAAAAGCAGGCGGATTTCGTTCGGATGTTCTGGCAGCGGCGCGACCCCACGCCGGCCACGCCGGGCAACGAGCGGCTGGTGGAACACTATCGCCGGGTATTGTACGCGATGCGACATTTTTCAACCGGGCGCACGCCGTGGGACAAGCGCGGGGAGATTTACATTCGCTATGGCGACCCCGCGCACAAAAGCCGCGCGGTCGACATCCGCTACGAGATGGCCGCCGATGTGGTGCGGGTGAAAGAACGCCTGTGGATGGGCTTGACCGCAGAGGCGCACAAGGAGATTATCGCGCGGATGGGCCGGTTGCGGACTTCCACGCGGGACGTGCAATACCAGGGGGACGATGCCGGCGATTTGATCGTCGCGGATTTTGAATCTATCGACTACGAATCGAATCCCAACCGCACGTTTTTCGGCGGCGGCGCAGATCGCAACGATGGCAACTACTACGACGACGTGCAGGATTCCCATCGCGACCGAGACGCGGGCATGACCAATATTCGGGGCTTTCCCATCTTTCCCATCGACAGCGGCACGCCCTGGGAATACTGGATTTACCCGGAGGTGGCAGGCGGTATCGAGGTCGTCTTTACGGCTTTGGATTCTCGCGGCGCGTTCGATTTTCCCGACATGCCACAAGGCCGCGTGTTATCGACCTTCAATCAAAGCGCGTGGACCGCAAAAAGGCCCGACCGCGTGGTGGCGCGAGCCGTGGGCCGACAACCCGAAATTTATCGGCCCCGAACAGATGATTTGGCATTTCATTTTCACGCGGCAGACTTTCGCGGCGCGCATCCCCACACCCGCTTAGAGGTCTATTGCGGCATCCCGTTGATCGCGCTGATCGATTCGGGGCGAACCCAGGGCGAAGTCGAACGCGGCATTGCCCTGTTTGACAGCACTTGGACGCCGGTTTTTCGGAAGGTCGCCCCACTGCCTTATGCCCTATCGGATGGTACAGAGGTGCAACGCGGCGCCATGTTGATCGACGAACTCGCGCTTCATGTGCCGCCGGGCAATTACCATCTGGGGGTAGAAGTGCGCGACCGCAGTCGCAATTTGATGGGCGCGTACACGCGCGAAGTGGCGGTGGAAGACTATGCCGAGGATGGCTTGGGATTGAGCGATATCGAATTGGCCGGCTCGGTCGCCGAAGATGCGACCCTAACGACAAAGGGCGGGCGCAAGGTCGTGCCCATGCCCTCCAAGACCTACTTGCCCGGGCAACCCGTGACGATTTACTACGAGGTCTATGGGTTGACGCGCAACGAGTTGGGCCAGACGCGCTATCTTATGGATTACAAAATTTCGCCCCGCAAGGGCAAGCCCCTGGCCGTGACGATCTTGCGCGCGGTCGGCAAGCTCTTGGGCATCGAACAAAAGAAGGTGGTGACGATTGCCTACGAACAGGTGGGGATGGCGCAAACAGAGTACAATTATCTCGAGATCGACATAAGCGGATCAGAGGCGGGACGCTATGCGTTGGAGGTCACCGTAACGGATTTGAATGCGGGAACACGAGTGAGCAAGGATGTGATCTTTCTCATTGCGAGGTAGAGGTATTATATCCTGCGTCCCATCAAGGATGAATGAGGAATCAAGAATTGGGAATTAATACCAAATTGAATTGCGGTTGTCCCAATGCGATGCGATATGCAGATAGCAAATGATTCGCTTGACGTTCCGCAGTCATTCCGCGAAGCCATGGCACCCCTGCCATCGCAAAAGCCCATCAGCTAAAGCCATCACGCACAGCGCGCAAGTCCGTCTCGCAACCAACATCCATTATGCAACCCACTTTGCAGGCCGGCACATGTCGTACGATTACAAAAGCGCTTTGCGCTGTGCAAGCCTCTCGGCGTTTGAGAGCGGCATTTTTTGCTTACTTTTTTTTGCTGTTGAAAAAAAGTAAGTCGCCGAAGGCATCGGAGGCAACCAACGAGGCTGTAGGACCAAACGCTTGAGACGAGCAACGCATGATTTGTATAGAACGTCTGTTCCTCATTCATCATGAGGCAGGATGCGAACAACATAAAATCAAATTGGTATAAGAATGCCCCACGCCACCCCAATTCGCAATTCGCATTCGTGTGATGAGAAGGTAAGAGATGCTTTGCTTTGCTTCGCATGACGCCTGCTCGTTTTGAATTTTCTCTTGACTTTCTGGTCTTTACATGAGATTTTTGGCACGAGCAGTTCATCGCAGCAGTGGTTGAGGTGTCCCGAGTATATAGGGCAAAAAAAGGAGGTGATGTCTTGTAGGTGATTTGTCGTTGGCAGTTTCTCTCTTGAGGTATGGAGAAATCGGCTTTGGGAAAGGGCCGAGAGAATCTTTCCCTCGTCTTCCCCAATATTGGGAAGAAACCATAAAGGAGGATGTTTTATGAATCGCTATAAGTCATGGTTTTACACCGCACTCGCCATTGCCCTGGGGTTTGGTCTAGCGCATCGCGCCGATGCACAGACCACCACGGGCAAAATCGCGGGGCGCATCACCGATGCCAATACCGGCGACCCCTTGCCGGGGGCCAATGTGGTGATCGCGGGTACGCGGCTCGGCGCGACCGCCGATGTCAATGGCGAGTATTTCGTCATTCAGGTGTTGCCGGGCGTGTACGAAGTGCAGGCATCACTCGTGGGCTATCACACGGTGAGCAAGACGGATGTGGTGGTGAGTGTGGACCGCACCTCGCCGGTGAATTTTTCCCTGACGGAATCGACCGTCGAATTGAGCGAGATCACGGTTGTGGCCGAGCGCCCGCCCATCGAATTGGAAGTCTCCTACGCCCAAACGATTATGAAGGCGACCGAGGTGCGCGAGACCCCCACGGGGCCGCGCTTGCGCGATGCGTTTGCCACGCAGGTCGGCGTGGATCGCGACGCCTGGGGGTTGACCATTCGCGGCGCGAGCGAAGAGGAATTGCTGTACACGCTAGACGGCGTGGGCATGAAAGACAACCGCAACAACCGGCCGTATTCTTCGTTTAGCAAAACAAATCTGGCCGAAGTGCAAATTTTGACGGGTGGTTTTAGCGCGGAGTATGGGGATGTTCGCAGTGGCGTCGTCAACATCGTCACCCGCGAGCCGCGCCAGTTCACGATCAACGCGGATGCGCGGTTCAATCCCGCTGGGCGCAAGCACTTTGGCCCCGAAGTGTACAGTTCGGACAACTGGTGGGATGTCGGCCGGTTTGAAAGCGATACCCCCACCGCAGATCTCAATGGCGATGGCACCCCCGATTTTAAGGGTTGGACGCAGGAATTTGCGGATCGCGGCGGCGCCGAGGGCAACTGGACCGCGGGCATTTTTGACGACCCGATCCAATCCATTGCCCAGGCCAAAGGCATCTGGGCGTGGCAACATCGCAATTTTGAACTCGATGGCAACGATGGCTACAATGCCAATGCAGGGGATCGCGAAGCGGATTATCACTACGACGCGACCCTTGGCACGCCCATCATCAGCGACAAGTTGTCGTTGATGGTGACCAGCCAGCGCGAGCGCACGGCCTATGTGTACGACCTGTCCAAAACGTCGTACCGCGACAACATGTTGCAGGGCAAATTGACGATGACGCCGACTGCCACGACAAAGCTGTCGTTGGGTTATTTGCGCGGTTGGGCCGATGGCGCGAAGCGCGGCGATTTTACGGGCACGTTTGTCAGATCGCAATACGAGGCGTCTCTCCGCTTTGACGATGTTCAGATGTTTGCGCCCGGGTCTCAGAACAACCAGCAGACCATCGGCCGCAACTATTTTACCCTGAACTGGTCGCACACCTTGTCGCCCAAAACCTTTTACAACCTCACGGCGCGTTATGGCAGGACGGACTGGGAAGCCACCTGGCAGAAACCGCAGGCCCGAGGCATCCCCCGCGCCGCGGTGTATCCCGATGGCCGAATTGAAGAGTTCGAAGATTACGCCTCCGAGATCGCCCAATTTCAAGAAGGCAACGAAGCCGTCACCCCCAACGCGAATGTCGAGCGCGCACGAGCGGCCGGGGCCGTGATTTTGGACGAAGCCCCGGTGGGCTGGAACTACGCCAACCGGCGCAACGACATCTTGGGGATTTACCGGTTGCGCGGCGGCGGCGGATCGAGCCGCTCGGCGGATTGGTCCTATATCCGAGAGACCGATTTGACCTTTGACATCACCAGCCAGATGACGCCGCATCACCAGATCAAAGCGGGGATTCAGGCGCATACGTTTTACCTGCGAGAGTTCCGCGGCTATGTCTCCACCTTGCCGACCCGCCCCGATGGTTGGGAAAGCGACAATCCCGCCGATATCGTGGCAACGCAGACCGCGAACTTGCACAACTACTATGTCAAGACGCCGTGGTACGGCGGTTTGTTCGTTCAAGACCGCATGGAATATCGGCAGATCGTGGTGAACGCGGGCCTGCGCTTGGACTTCCACCGTCCCGACAAGTGGTTTGACCTGGTGGGCCAACCGCACGATGAATACATCGGCTCAAATGCCACGCGGCTGTACGAGAATCGGCGCAGGGTTCGCGCGCCGACCCAGTGGACGTGGAGCCCGCGGTTTGGCGTGTCTCATCCGACGACCGCCACCTCCAAGCTCTACTTCAACTACGGTCACTTCTATCAGGTGCCCACGACAGTGGAACTCTACCGAGCGCAGTCTGGCGCGGGCGAGCCTTTGGAAAACTTCGGCAACCCCTGGGTGGAAATGCCGCAGACTATCGCGTATGAACTCGGGTTTGAAAAGAGCTTTGCAGGGACGTACCTGGCTTCGAGCACGGTGTATTTCAAAGACATCGACAAAGAACTCGAACCCAACACGAGCTATTACACCCTGAACAGCACCAGCAGACGCACGCGCTGGACGACTTCGGGCCGCATCAAAGACGTGCGCGGGTACGAGATCGCCTTCAAGAAATCGCGCGGTCAGTTCTTCACGGGCTTCATTTCCTACGATTACCGCCAAGAACGCAGGCGGCGAATTGGGTGGGATAGAATCTACGATCAGAACACCGTGACCACGCCTTCCCGCTTGCTCATCGATGTCAATGCCAATGCCGCCAACGAGGCGTTCAAAGCGCGTCCAATTTGGAAGTTGGGGTTGAACTTCCGCACGCCGCTCGACTACGGCGCCGAACAGCGCATGTGGAAAGGCGGTTGGGAAGCCAACTTGTTCTTCCGCCGCGAAGGCGGTTGGTGGATGAATTACAATCCGACCAACGACCCCGCCTTGCAAAATGTGTTGAACGTGCAGTGGACGGACAGCAACATCGCAGACTTGCGGATATCAAAAGCCTTTGATATCGCGGGCGCGCCGCTGTTGTACTTGGAGATCCACAACATCTTCAATTTCAAGAACTTCAACCACCACCGCGACTTCGATGGCGAGGTTTGGGATTATCCGAACACCAACGACGATGCCAAAGCAAGAGCCTATATGGAGCGGCTCGGGTGGACGGTCGATTCCAGTGGCAACTTGCAGGAAGGCAGCCGTCCGGGTTCCGACGTGGATTTGAATAATTTCCAAGAGACGCGCCGTCCGTATCTGGTCTATTTGGACCGCCGCGACATCGCGTTTGGGTTGCGATTTTCATTTTAGGGCCCCATCGCCGCTCTCCCGCCGATAGGGCGAGCGGCTGTGGCCGATAGTTTTGAAGGAGTACCTTGCTTATGAAACGTTTTGGATTGTGGATTCTTTCCACATGCTTGATGGTCGTGCTGATGGCCGGCAGTGCCCAGGCACAAAGCCACGAGGTCGGCACGCTTTGGACCTCGTCGCGGCTGATTTGGCCGGGCGGCCTCGAGACGGCCGATACCGATCCCGATATCGGGTATCGAGTCGGAAATGCGGGTATGGCCGTGGTGGGCCTGTATTCCACGTTTAATGTGCCCAGTTACTACGAAGGCGGGCAATCCTTGGTGAACACCACGCAAAGCCCCTGGTGCAATGACCTGCTCGACGACCTCGCCGATTTTTCGCCTTCAAAGTTGGGCGGAACGGAAACGCGGTTGAACTTGCCCAATCCGAAGTTTTTCCGAGTCGCGCCCCCAACCATCGTTCAGGATGGCAAAGAGCTTTTGCGGACCAACTGGCGCGTGTTCCCCGAATACGGCGATGGCACGCGGTCGGAGTTGGGCGCGGATTTGATGATCAGCAGCACAATCGTCAACTCCGAAGGCTTGCGGATCGTGCGCGAAACCTATTCTTGGGCAAACGCAAATGCCGACGACATGGTCTTTGAAGTCACGACGATCACCTATCCGCAAACGCCGCATGTGGTCGATCTGCGCGCGGGCGAGCGCGGCATTGCCTCGAGCCCGGAAACCGCGCAGAAAAATCCGTCTTACGACGATTTCTACGTCGGGCTGAACTACTATTTGCAGCGCGGTGGCTCAGGCCCTGCGGGCGGGGCGCATATCACGATCACCGCCGAAGATGGCGGTCGCGCTTACGATGCCGGCTTGCTCGCCGGCGGCATCTGGGACGAAGTCAACTATTGGGATGACGACGAAAAATTGCTCTACATCCACGATGGCGACGACAGCGATAAGTCGGGCTATCGGCCCGATGGCGATGATCGCGGCGAACCCGCGCCCGCTTCTGGCGACTTGCTCGACGCGGTGCGCGCTGCCAACATCAGCGCGGGCGAGTTTATGGAATCGCACTACAAGGGCCGCGTGTTTTTGCACGTGGATAAAACCCCCACAAACGATCCCAATGTGTTCAGCGAAAACTGGTTGGACGACACGTCCGATCCCGAAAATGCACAGCCGCGTCAGGTGCGCTGGGTGCCGGGCGAAGTGTGGACGAGCACGCGCACGGCAGATCGCAGAACCGTGCACGACTTTTACGTGCAACCGAACGCGATGAGAGAGGATCGCATTGCCGTTTCCGATCCCGACCGCCCCGGGTATGTCACCACCGAGCAAATTTATCAGTGGGTGACGACCTTTGGCCCCTGGGACTTGGAACTCGGGCAGAGCATTCACATCGTGTCCGCAGTGATCGTCGCCGGGCCCTCTGAATCGGAGAACAAGCGCGTTGGAAAGCAGTGGGCAGATGGCACGATTTCGTTTGATGAAAAAGAGGCGTTCCTCGACAGCGGCCTCGATTCGCTGATGGCGACTGTGGCCGTCGCGCGCCAGGCATGGGCAAATCGCAGGGGCGCGATGCCCTCCTTGCCGCCCACGCCCAATTGGCCCGCGCGCTTCGAGGTGACATCGGGGCCGGATATCAACTCACTGAGTTGGGATGCGGTTTCCGGCGCGGACAAGTACCACGTCTATCGCTACGCGGGCCGGCACACGGAAGTGCCCGAGTTGATCGGCATGCCGACCGGCACCTCGTTTAGCGACGAGACCGCCCTTCGCGGCACGCGCTACTATTACTCCGTGACAGCGGTCGATGCCGATGGCTTGGAGAGCAGCCGCTTTGCCACGCGCACCGAAGCCGATGGCATCAGCCCCTTCCGCGGGCCGGCCAACGACATTACGCGGGTTCGCGTCGTGCCCAATCCCTATCAGGTGCAGGGCGGGCAACTCGACGACAACGGGTACAACTACCAGGGTCAGCCCAACAAACTCCAGTTTGTGAACCTGCCCGCAAATGCGATCATTCGCGTCTTTACGATTACGGGCGATCTGATCACGCGCATCGACCACACCTCTGGGTCTGGCGATGAGTCGTGGGATTTGATGATTTCGGACAACAATCAGTTCTTGGTGAGTGGGATTTACTTCGCCCACATCGAAGACACGGCAACCGGTGCCACACACATCGAACGCTTTGTCGTGGTCAGGTAAAAGTCGACGATTTTAAGGAGGTACGTTGTGAAACGAATGAACTGGGCCGCCATGCTGACCGCGTTGTTCGTCGGGTTGATGGCCCCCACATCAGAAGCACAAATTCGGGATTTGCAACCCATTTTGCCAGATGGCGGTTCCGAAGAGCTGAATCCCGCGTTTGTCAAAGTTGGGCAAGCGGGCTTTGCGTTTTTGAAACTGCCGACCAATGCGCGGTCCGCCGCGCTTGCCGGAGCGGGCACCGGGATGATCGGCTCTGCAGCCGGCGTGTTCACCAATCCCGCAACACTGGCGTTTTTCGATGGGCGCGAAGCCTTTTTCACCTATGTTTCCTGGATTGCCAATACCAAAAGCCAAGTCGCTGGCGCGGCCCTCAACATTCCCGGTCGCGGCACGTTTGGCCTCGGCTTTGTGACCTATGACGCGGGCACGTTCAATGGCACGGCAATAGATCCAGACCCCACGGGCGAGGGTTTTACAGATACCGGCACCTTCACCACGTCGAACTATGCGTTCTCTGTGGCTTATGGGTTGAAGATCACGGATCGCTTTTCAATCGGTGCCAATGTGAAACTCGCCAGTCAAAACCTGGGCACGGGCAATGTCTTGATCGGCGGCAATCGCACCACTGTGGATAATGCCAAGACCGCGTTTGCCGTGGATCTGGGCACGTATTTCAATACGGGCTTCCGCAATACAGTGCTGGCGATGACCGTGCAAAATTACAGCCAGGAACTGACCTACCAGCGCGAGTCCTTCGAGTTGCCGCGCAATATTCGTCTCGGCCTGCTGGTGGATGTGTTGTCCATGATGGGCAACCTCCCCGTACCGCATCACCTGAATTTGGCGTTTGACGTGACGAATCCCGTGGATTTTGACGAGCAGGTTTTGATCGGCCTGGAGTACACGTTCCAAGCCGCCGGCAGTCCCATCGGCTTTTCTGGGCGCGCGGGCTACAAGACCAATCACGATACCGAGAGCTTTGCTTTTGGCGGCGGGCTGAAGTATTTGACCGAATCCGGCAGAGGCGTGAAGATCGATTATGCCTACAAGCAATTCGACACCAATTACTTCTCCTCTGTCCATGTGATTTCAGGGGCAGTCGATTTTTAGCCCTTGAAACACAACGGCGGATGTAAAACAAACGGCGGAGGGACGCAATGTCCATCCGCCGTTTTTCATGGCTTGACAGGTACGAGGGGAAGGGGTATTGTATTTTTCCAATGCGATTAGGTTGTGTTGACATTTACGAGCCATGCAACTGGATGGGCGGTTTATCGAGAAATCAAGCCCTATCGCAGAATATGCTCTCGGTTTGAGAAACTCGGACAATCGCTCCTTCAACTTTTTCGCTTTTGCTACCCCTCTCATCGTATTCACTGACGTTCCGCAGTTCAATAAGGCATCCCAACAAGTGCTCTCGCAAAAGCCCATCAGCTAAAGCCATCACGCACAGCGCGCAAGTCCGTCTCGCAACCAACCTCCATTATGCAACCCACCTTGCAGGCTGGCGTATATCGTTCTGTTACAAAAGCGATTTGCGCTGTGCAAGCCCCTCGGCGTTTGAGAGCGGCATTTTTTGCCTACTTTTTTTTGCTGTTGAAAAAAAGTAGGTCGCCGAAGGCATCGAAGGCAACAACCGAGGCTGTAAGGCCAAATGTTTTAGACCAGCACCGCATGATCCCTACGGACCGTCTATTCCTCATTCATTCCTGATGTGAGGCAAGATGCGAAAAATATAAAATCAAATTGGTATTACTTATTTGGATGAAGTGTGGGCGCACTTTTCAGAACATCGGGTTTTGTCTCAAAGGTAGCCGGGCGGTTTGCTTTGATTTTCTGAGCCGCCACCTCAACCTGCTCTCGGCTTACAGAGGCAGATTTTTCAGCATCTTTAATCACTCTTCTGATCTTGCCCATAGAAATTCACCTCCTGATTTTTGAATATCAAAAACGATTTTCCTAAAGATACCCTGTTATATTTTCAAAGTCAATTCCCATGTATTGCCAAATTTTTTTGGACGCGACAGATGAAAATTCTCCAACTCATAGCCATGCTGCTCTGCGTATTTTTGAGTTCGGCTGATGGCGCCACGGTCTTGCTCGAGGATGGCACGGTGCTCAAGGGCGAGATCGCGACCGAAACCGAAACCGAGGTCGTGATCAAAACGGCGATGGGTGAACTCAGGGTGGCGAAGTCGCTCATCAAAATGATCGAACGCCCCTCGCGCAATGTCACGGTCTTGCTCGAGGATGGCACGGTGCTCAAGGGCGAGATCGCGACCGAAACCGAAACCGAGGTCGCGATCAAAACATCTATCGGCGAATTGCGGGTGCAGAGATCGCTCATCAAAATGATCGACCGAGAAGGCGAAGCACGCGAGGCCGATAGGCAGATCGCCGAGGTGGTGTTGCAAGCGAGTTTCGGGGAAGTTGAAGACCGAGTCGCGGGCCTGATTTTGGGCGAGATCGCCGATGCGGACACCGCGGCTTTTTACAAGGCATTGGATAGAAAAGCCAAGGGGCCATTTCTGGCGCGATTCTGGCGGGCGCGCAATCCGCTCGTGCTGAAGTACTATTACGACTACCACTTTGGGCGCCGCCATGTGACCGTGTCCGATGCGTATTTTGAGCGCGGGGATCTGATCCCAAAAAAATACACCACCCGAGCGCAGGCCCCAGATGAAAAGCAAGTCGCCGAGGCCGCCCGCATTTGCGACCGCATGCTCATTCTCCATCCCAAGGACGCCGTGGCGATGTGCGCGCTCGGCTATCTCCGCTTGGAACGAGACGACGTGAAAACAGCCGAAGCACTCTTTTTGGACGCCATCAAAAAGAACAAAAAATTCGTGGAAGCGCGCAATGGCCGGGCGCTCGCCGCATTAAAAATGCCGGGGCAAAAATCCCGCGCATCGCGCTTGTTTCGGGAAACCTGTGCAATGGACGACGCGTACGCGGCAGCCCACTACAATCTGGGCATGTGCCATCTGGCGATGGTGGGGATGGACCGCGTGGATCTGGATCACTATTTCGGGCATGTCATCGAGCGGTTTCCCGACCACTACGACGCGCATTTCAAGTTGGGCGTGTTTTACGAATCCCTGCGCTACTACGACAAGGCGATGAAAGCCTATTCCCGGCAACTGGCGGTGAATCCCGCGCATCCCATCACGCCTTCGCGCCTGGCGCATGTGGCGATGCGCCTGAAAGCCGCGGGCGAGGAAACCCATAGCTTGGACGAATTGCAGGATATGGCAAAGACAAAACCCAAAGACTATCTCCCCTTGCTGGCGCAGACTTGTATTGAACGCGGGGATTTTGCCCGAGCACAAAAGGCGTTTGAACAGTACTTTCGGGTTTTGGGCCCGACCGACCGGGCGTATTACCAAGACCTGTCCCTGATAGCCCCTGCCGAAGTGCTAGCCAAGATCAAAGGCGCGTTCGGGCGGTCCCTATCCAGATTGCGGAACGTCTTTTGGCTGGAGGCCGATCCCACGCCGACCACGCCCGTGAATGAACGCCGCGTAGAGCATTACCGGCGCGTGTATTTCGCGCGCTCAAATTTTGCCGAAGGCCTGGAAGAATGGCACGGCAGAGGCTGGGATCGCCGGGGCGACGTGTACATTCGGCTCGGGCATCCGGACCATCGGACTTGGTCGGATTATCTGGTGTTCGAGACAGACGAAAAGGTGGCAAAGGTCAAGAACCGCCTGAATATGATCGCTGCAAACGCCTTGGATGAAGTGTTGCCGACCAAGCATGTACACGGGCAGTCGAGTTCGTCTTATGGCTACGGCGCCGGCCCCGAGACAGCCGAGTTGCGCGGCGTGCCCACGTTCCCGGTACCGCGCAGGCGCAGCGTGATGCGCGATGGATCGGAGTTGGGCTACAAGTGGGAATCGTGGATTTACGCCGACATCGCCGGCGGCATCGAGATCACATTTTTGGATCCCACGGGCAATGGCTTTTTCGATTTCGCGCCCATTCCACCCAATTCGCCCAACCGCGCGCTGTGGACGCGCCTCGCGCCCGAAAAGGTGGTGGCCCAAGTCGTCAACCGCACGCCCTCGGTTTATCGGCATGACTACGGCGGCGACCCCATGGACTTTTACATGTACGCGGCGAATTTCCGCACATCCGAGCGCGAGACGAAGCTGGAAGTGTACATGGCCGTGCCCATCGCGGCATTGACCCCCGCATCTCGAGGCGGCAAGTCTTACGCGATGCTCGACCGAGAAATCGCGGTCTATGACCGATCCCTGAAGCCGGTTTTTCGAGACAGCGTGCGCGTGGCACAAGCCCTAAGTGGCCCGACCGATCACGGGACGCTGATCGTGGATCAAGCGACCACCGCGCTGCCCCCGGGCCAGTACTTCTTGGCCGCTCAGGTGCGCGATCCCATCAGCCAGAAAATTCAGGTCCACAAAACCTACGTCACCGTGCCGTCTTTCCGCGGCGACGCACTGGCCTTGAGCGATTTGGAATTGGCAGGACAGATCGTTGAAAAGGAAGAAACCGCGGGTGGGAAATTTCAGAAGGGGGGGTTGCAGGTCGTGCCCCTGCCGTCCAAAACCTTTGCAAAGGCGCAGGCGGTGTATCTCTATTACGAGGTGTACAACTTGACCCGCGACGCGTTCGGGCAAACCCGCTACCGCATCGAGTACGCGCTTACGGGCATGCCGAGCACGGGCATGCGGTTGATTCGGGGACTGGGGCGGCTACTCGGTCAAACCCCACGCGCCGATGGGGTACAGATCTCTTATGAACACACCGGAACAGACACATGGGAACCGATCTACATCGCGTTAGACGTACCGCAACACAGCGAAGAACAATTGGAAATCGAGGTGGTGGTAACGGATTTGAACGCCCCAAACCCGCGCGGTGTACGCAAGCAGATTCGGTTTGCAATGGGGGATTGACAGGAGCAAATTTTGCGATAGCAGTTCCCCAGTCAAAACGCGAGGATTAAGACCGCGAGATCAATAGATGCGTTTGATGATGTGATACCCAGCCGCGGTTTTGACCGGGCCGCCGATTTGACCGGGGTTGATCTCTTGCACCGCTCGCTCAAATTCGGGCAAGAGCGTACCGGGCAAAAAGGGGCCGAGGTCGCCTCCGGTTCGGCCAGCCGCGGGATCGATTGAATAGAGCCGCGCCAGCGTTTCAAATTCCGCGCCCGCAGCGAGTTGATCGAGCAGTTGGCGGGCATCCGACTCGGTTTTGGCGAGAATGTGATGGGCGCGCATTTCGCCTGCGTCCCGTGCGCGTTGGGCCTCTTGGAGGCGCGTTTTGGATTCTTGCAGATTGGCCTTGGCGAGTGCGTGATCGGGTCGTTGCCGAAGAGCCGTTTGAAAGTGTCGCATGGCGGCCTCGATTTCCCCTAATTCCATGTACGCGCTGCCCATGTTGTTATACGCATCGGCGAAATTGGGTTTGTACTGGATGGCCTTCTCATACTGCGGAATGGCGTCCCGAAACCGCCCTTCAAACGTGTAGAGCAGGCCCAAGTTGTGGTGGACATCCGCGTAATCCGGCGCGAGCGCGAGGGCGTGTTGATACCTCATTTCGGCTTTTCGATAATCGCCGCGCATGGTATGCGCCGCGCCCAAGTTGTTGTGGATCTCGTGGTTTTCCGGATCGTATTGCACCGCGCGCTGGTAAGCGGCAACCGCGCTGTCGAGTTGGCCCTCCGCCACATAAGCCACGCCCAAGTTGAAGTGGGCCTCGGCAAAATCGGGCTTCGCGGCAATGGCTTTTCGATAGTGCATAATAGCTCGGGCATACTGACCTTTTTCAACGTAGAGATACCCCAAGTTGTTGCGCGCGTCAAACGCATCCGGGCTGAGATCGAGAATGGCTTTGTATTCCTCAATCGCCAAATCAATTTTGCCCTCATGCCGATACTTTTCGGCCCGTTCAAAATGGATGCGGACCTGGCGTTCCGTGCAACCCACAAGCAGGATGCACACCATCAAAAAGCATAACCGCGGCATCACAATCCCCTTTCGCGCCATAGCGTCAACCCGCCCTGCTCATCATCCCCAAGCAAGAGGCGAGAAGTAAGAGGCGAGACCGGCCCACCGCCCTACCGCCGCTTCATCGTTCCCCTCGCAAAATCGATCCTCGTTCCCCTTTCCTGCCAGGAAGGTGGGTTAGGGGGGTAGGTCCCATCACACAAAGGTCTTGAGTACCTCTTGTTGGATCGCTTGCAACTCGCCGTACGCGCGATTGATCTGCTCGATTTTCTCTTGCAGTTGTTCCATCAGCAACTTCTTCTCCAAGCCATTGCGAATGATGATATTCAAATCCTCATTGTCCCACGGCTTTTCGATATACTGATAGATACCGATATCGTTAATCGCCTTGATCGCATTTTCCTTGTCTGCATAGCCCGTCAGAATGATGCGCGTCACGTCTGGCCTGAGCCTTTTGACCTCGCCCAAAAACCGAATGCCGTCCATGTCGGGCATCAGATAGTCGGAAATCACGAGATCGACCTCGTTTTCTCGGATAAACTCGAGCGCGTCTTTTGGATGCGAAAAAGTCGTCACTTTGTAATTGGTCTCGAGCGTCAAAAAGGAATTGATGCTGACCAAAACCATTTCTTCGTCATCGACAATCACGATATTTCTGCGCTTATCCATGCCATCTCCAAAACAAAAAAAGCCCCAAAGATCGGGGCATATCCGTTATTGAACGCGGGCGACCAAACCGCGCAAACGCTTCGCCATCATGCGTAAAACGCCCTGCGTAATCTGCACATAATCCGCCAACAAATCAATAAAATTGTCGCGTTCAATACACAACACCCGGCTCGGCTCCAGCACAGTCGCGGTTGCCACGCACGGCTCGTCGTCAAACAGCGCCCATGTGCCAAACACATCATCCGGCCCTGCTATCGTCACATCGAGATCGCCGCGGTGCAACCGAACCCTGCCCTCCAAAATCAGATACATCGCGCGGGGCGGGTCCCCCTCTCGATACAGCACATCCCCCGCGTTGCAAGACATCTCTTCTGCAATCGCGGCCAAACGCGCCAGGTGTTGCGTGGAGACTTCGGAAAACACATCCACATTTTGCAAGGCCATCACTTTTTCAATCGCGGTCAACATAACGGTATTCAATGAGAGGTGAGAGGCAAGAGGGTTAGCCACAAAAGGCACGAGCGGGGTACAACTGGCGATAGCCAGTTCAAAGGCACAAAAGGGGTACAACTGGCGACAGCCCATTCAAACGCGAGCCGTGTGTAGGGGCGAGACACAGGTGAGAGGCGGATGAACGGCAATCGTAGGTCAGTGGTCAGTCCCCGCTCATCCCCCCAAGCCGCTCAACTACGTGCGCCGCGGTCTCGGCGATCAGGGGATGTGCATGGGTGCGGCAGGTATGGACGCGGGAAATCAGCGCGGGGGAATCGTCGGTATCCACACAGTTGAGGGCGCAGGCTTTGAGCCAGAGATCATCGCCATCGATCAAATACGACATCCCATCCTCGTGCGTCCGCAGGCTATCGGCAAAAAATTTTCGCCCATAAGACAGGGCAGCTTCCACTGCATCGGCGTCGATCAGCGCGGGCAAAATCGCCTTCCACTCGTGGTGCCGGTCGAGCACATTGTCCAAAAACTCCAACGCATTTGCGCGCTTTGTCTCGTCAGAACTCGCAATGCCCAAATAGGTGCGGTGCATATCCTCGGCCGAATACCGAAGCCCCAGCAACAGAAAAATTTGCTCCAGTGTCTCATCGCGGTATTCCCGCAACGCCCGCTTGAGCAATGCAAAGTCTTGGCCCTGCGCCGGTTCAAAAATTTGCAACAACCGCGTCATCTCGTAATACGCCTCGGCCTGCGCCATCACAATGCGGTCCACGCGCTCTGCATCGCAATGCAGGTCCGGGAACGACGCCTGCAATTTGTACACCGCCTGAATCAGCGCGAGGCTATCGTCGGAAGCGACTGACAACTCCGACAAATGTTCCGTTGCGTTTTTCAACTCGTCCAACAGAAAATCGACAGACAGTTGCGAGGGAATCTCGGCAATGACCCGGGGGATTTGCAACCGCAGGCGCGGCGAGGTGTGCGGCGAATCCCAGGCGGTCTCAAGCGCGGGCAAGGCATCTTCTCCCATTCTCCCAAGGGCATTGCGCGCGTCCAGGCGATAGCGCGGCTCTGCCAAGCGGTCGAGCAACCAAGCCGTGTACTCCGGGCTACGATTGTCAAAACTGCGAATCACTTCCCGCACCACTTCGGCGTCTGAGTCGTGCATCAGCGCGAATAGAAACGCCTCCAACTCCCCCATGCCGCCGATCACCCGCACCAATGCCACGCGCTCCTCGCGCACGTCCGAACAAAGGACGGAGGTCACAAATGCCTCGTCGATCAATGCCTTTTCCCGGGCCTTGCCATACCGGGAAATATATCCCAGCGCGGCTGTGCGGATTTTGGGATCGTCGTCTCGCAAATCGCGCCGCAACGCATCCAAATCCGCGGACAGGGATTGACGGCGCAGAAAATGCAATGCCTCTACGCGCACATCCGTGTTTTCATCGCGCAACAACCCGCGCACCAAGGGTTGTAAATTCACATGCGGGGAGGGCCGCATCGCCATCACTGCCAACCGCCGCACCTCGGCATCCGCGTGTTGAAGCAATGGCGCGACGGCCCCGGTCAAATCCTCGTCCGCCGTGCCCAACAACGCCAGCGCGTACGCCACCTGCCGGGGATTTTCGGACTTCAATGCCTGAAGCAACACCGCAATCATCGCCCCGTCGGGTTGCATGCGAAAATCATCACCCCAAATTTCCCTGCGGTCGAGCGCGTGCCGAAACGCATCTACATACGCCCGTTGCAACCCGACCAACTGCCAAAGCCACACCGCGATGAGCCCCAACGACAAAAACGACAGATGGGGATACAACACGCCGAACCCAGCCTGCAAAATCAGGACGGACAGCGCGCCCACGCCGGTCGCCAAATTGTCGACCGTCGTGTCGATAAACACCTTGGACCGCTTTTTCAGTTCAGCCGGCACCGGCAAAAACAGGACTTCGACCACGGCCTTGTGGATGGAATGGCGAAACCCGACATCCCCGACCTTCACCGCGACCCCGCCCCATAAGCCCGCCATCAACAGCACGCCCACCGCGCCGAGGGCCATGCTCACCGGCAAAAAAAACAGCGCGCAACCAACCCCCAATCGCTTGAGAACCCACGGGGTCACGAGGAGTTGAAACACAAAGGAAAACCCATTGAGATAGGCAAAAAAACTGCCGAAAAACGCGGCTTTCTCGTCCTTGCTCTCAAACGCCGCATCCACGATCTCATTAAACTGAATGTCTGCCACAACCGCGACAACCGCGACCAACGCGCCCATGCCCGCGATGCGCGTAAGCAGTGCCGACGACATCACCGCTCGCAACGCGCCCCCTTCTGTCGACGCTTTCGCAGACAGGCTTCCCACAGGCACTGTGCAAACCAGCGCGGTACTCGCCGCGAGCAACCCCGCGCTGACCAGCAACAAATTCTCC
Source organism: Candidatus Latescibacterota bacterium (assembly GCA_965204745.1). GTDB lineage: Bacteria > Latescibacterota > UBA2968 > UBA2968 > UBA2968 > VXRD01. Next base: position 2,544,842 of record OZ242010.1, on the reverse strand, counting down.
GTGCCCAGATCGTTGGCGGCCCATCCCGTGAACGAGCCTCCCAACACGGACCCGGCAATGCCGCCCGTGCCGATAAACCCAAAAAGCCGCCGCGCCTCCCGCGCATTAAACGCGGCATTTGCCAGCAGCCAGAGCAAGGACACCGCGAGCACCCCGTAAATTGTGACCCAGATGTAAAACGAGTAGTAAATCCAACTTCCGGAAACCGTGAACGCGTACCGAAAAATCGCCAAGTGAACGATCAGCGCGACAAAGGTGCCCGGTATCAGGCGATTGAGCCGCATGTCGCCCATCAATTTGGAATACAAACTCGAAATGCCCCCGCCGATCAGCGCCACGAGAATCAACACATAAGGCAGTTGTGCGATGCCCAGTTGGTCCAAAAACAGGGCGTTGCGCGCGGGCTTGAGCACGTAGATAGACGCCAAGATGAGCGCGTAGGCCATCACGAGTGGCATCAACCGCCGCAACTCTCCCGGCCGAATGTCGATGATTTTGTTCCACATAAAAAGAATCGATCATTGAGATTCCAAACGCTGGAAAGAACGCCCCACGTACCGCACGGCCAAAAGCCACACCGCGAGCAACCCCGCGCTGATCAACGACAACCACCGCATACTCGCAAAGCCCGTGAACACCAGCGTAATGCCCAAACTCAGGCCCACACCCACGGCCTTGGCAAACCGCTGGACAAACATGTCGATAAAGGCTTTGGCCTTGTACTTTTCGTCGCGGGTCGTGGGCACGTAAAGCACCTCTTTTGCCGATTGGTTGATCGAGTAGCCAAACCCATTGTCACACGTATTCAGCGCGCTGCCGACCCACAACACGGGAAAACACAGAAACGCCGCAGAACCGCACAGCGCGGCAACCGGCAAAAACATCAGCGCCCTGCCGACCCCAAACCGCGTCATCACAAAGCTAGTCAGCGCGATTTGCACGACAAACGCAAACCGATTGGTGAACGCAAAAACACGTACAAATTGCTTTCCTATCGCATCGCCTTCGAGGTAGTGGGCAACCGTTGCAGAAAACTGGAAGTCCATAATGGTCGAGACCATTTCATAAATGCCCACTATCGCCACAATTGACAAAAGATATTTTGACCGAAAGACCAAGCGCGCGCCTTCCAGTGCTGGATTGCCGGGCGGCAATTCTTCTTTGGATGCCGATTTGACCGCTGGCAACTGCCGCGTGACCAAGTGCCCGGCCGCGCTTGCAAGGGCGGCGATCACAACGCCGATGCCCAAGCAAACCCACATCCAGTCGGACGCGCTCAAATCATCGATCAGAGCTTGTAGAACTTCCGACCCAAACCATCCCCCACTCACCCCGCCCAAGCCGATCAGCCCGTACAGGCGTTTGGCCGCATCCGGCGCCACGCTGTCGTTCAAAAACGCAAAAAACGTCGCCACCATCAAGGTGCTGTACAAATCGCCGAACAGATAAAATGTCCACGCGGTCCAAGGCCCCACACTGCCGAGCATCGTTGCGTAGATCGCGTAGCAAACGCCGAAAAACGCGGAAAAGAGATACGTCAACTGCTGCCGCTGAAATGACCGCACGAGCAGGGTAAAAACCGACACCGCCAGAAACGCGACCGCCATATTCAAAACTTTGGCGATCAATTCGGCTTGTGCCGCGGTCAACTGCATGCCCAAAGCGTGGAAACCAACCGCATCGTAAAACGCGATAAAAAGCCCTTTTTTCAGCGGCTTCAGAATCCAGAAACTCGCAATCACCAAAAAAAAATAGCCGAACATCAACACCGCCAGCGGTGCTTCAGATCGGCGAATATCCATCATCTGTTTGAAGGGGTTTGACATGATCAGTTTCTTTCTTAAGCCGATACCCATGTGGACCTATCCCCCCGGCCCCGTTATTCGCTTCGCTCATTGTAGGCTACGCCTGTGCCTACGAGGAAAGGGGGAGCATAGCTTGCTTGATGGATGAGAACAAGAGCTGTTTTTATGGCTTTGAGCCAGCGCATCATGCGATTAAAACCCGTCACATTCCCTCTCGCAAAACCCATCTTCATTCCCCGTTAGCGGGGTATATTGGCACGCTGAATCTTATTCGTGTCATAGTCCGTCCAGTACATCACTCCGCGTTCCACATCCAGCGCGATGCCAAGTGGCGTCCTCAATCCTGTGGTGATGAGGTCTGCGACATTCGAGCCATTGAGGTTGGCACGCTGAATCTTATCCGTGCTCCTGTCTGTCCAGTACATCTTTCCGCGCCCCACATCTAGCGCGATGCCACTTGGCTCACTCAATCCTGTGGTGATGAGGTCTTCGACATTTGAGCCATCGAGGTTGGCACGCTGAATCTTATTCGTGTAAGTGTCCATCCAGTACATCTTTCCGCGCCCCACATCTAGTGCTATGCCATTTGGCCTACTCAATCCTCTGGTGATGAGGTCTTCGACATTCGAGCCATCAAGGTTGGCACGCTGAATCTTATCCGTGCTCCTGTCTGTCCAGTACATCTTTCCGCGTTCCACATCCAGCGCGATGCCCTCTGGATACCTCAATCCTGTGGTGATGAGGTCTTCGACATTCGACCCATCGAGGTTGGCACGCCGAATCTTAGCTGTGACCGAGTCCGTCCAGTACATCTTTCCGCGCCCCACATCCAGCGCGATGCCACATGGAAAGCTCAATTCTCTGGTGATGAGGTTTTCGACACTCGAGCCATCAAGGTTAGCACGCTGAATCGTGCCAGTGCCCGTCCAGTACATCTTTCCGCGCCCCACATCCAGCGCGATGCCCTCTGGATACCTCAATCCTGTGGTGATGAGGTCTTCAATTGACTTACCCACCTCTGCCTGTACCTCTACCCTTCTGCGTGCTAATTCTTCTTGGCGCGCAATTTCCTCTTGGCGTGCTTCCTCTGCCTTTCTTGCTTCTTCAGTCCTTCTGCGTGCTAATTCTTCTTGGCGCGCAATTTCCTCTTGGCGTGCAATCTCTGCTTGGCGTGCTTCCTCTGCCTTTCTTGCTTCTTCAGTCCTTCTGCGTGCTAATTCTTCTTGGCGCGCAATCTCCTCTTGGCGTGCAATCTCTTCTGCTCGGCGTTGCCTCTCGACGTAATCAGAAATTGCAAGGACCATAAACACGAGCACAACCACGCCCACGACGATCCATATCAGGCGATCTCCCAGACGTTTCTTATTCGGCACAGCACCTTGAACACGCTCCGGCTCAGGACGCTCAACATCGGGCGGTGGCGAGATTTCCGGCGGCGGAACATCAACAGGCGTGTCGCCTAACTCGGCGCGCCATTCGGACACACTTTGCGGACGGGCAGTCTCATCTACTTGTAGTGCGTGATCGATAGCGGCGAGAAATTGGTGGCTCGCACGGCCCTTGCACCGATCCGAAACCGGAATCAGCGGATCGTCGATCATCCGATCCACCGCATCATGGGGTACATCATTGGTCAATGCGCGATAGCACACGCACCCCAGCGCATAAATGTCCGTCCAAGGACCCTGATTGCCACGGGTCGAATACTGCTCTCGCGGCGCGTAGCCCGGGGTCACGACGGCTGTTACCGAACGGCTCATCGCCCCCACCGCTTGACGCGCCGCGCCAAAGTCGATCAACACGGGCGAGCGATCCTCGGCGCGAATGACGATGTTGCCAGGTTTGATGTCCCGATGCAGAAAATCCGCACGATGCACCGCCGCCAAGCCGTCGAGAATCGGATTCAGAATCGCCTTGAGTTCTGATTCGGTCAGCACCCCTTTGCGGTTGAGATACGCCGACAAAGTCTCGCCCTCGGCGTATTCCATCACGATATACGCGGTGTTGTGTTCTTCAAAAAAGCGATGCACCTTGACGAGATGGCGATGGTCAAATCGGGCTAAGGTGCGCGCTTCGTCCAAAAAGCGATCCAGACCCCACGCAAAATCGCCTTGAAACTCGCTCGCCTGCGGCATGACGCTGTTGTCGCTTGTCCGGATGGCGATATCCGAAGGCAGGTATTCCTTGATCGCCACGGGTTTGTCCAAGTTGTGGTCATAGCCCAAATACGTCATGCCGAATCCCCCAAACCCGAGCACGCGCACCAGTTCGTATTCCTGGAGCCGATACCCCTTGGGCAGGGCGTTTATGGGTTGTTGTGCGTCGTTCATGGGACCTATCCCCCCGGCCCCCTTTCCTGCAAGGAAAGGGGGAGCAGTGCTTCTTTGATGGCTTATATCAAGAACTGTTCTGATGGCTTTGCGCGAGGGCATCGCCCCTGCACATATCGCTCACCTTTGAACTGACTATCGCCAGTTGTACCCCTTTTGTGTTTTGAACTGGCTGTCGCCAGTTGTACCCCGCTCGTGCCTTTTGTGGCTATTGTGGCTATCCCTCGGCCTTAAAACGCTTGGCGTAGCGTAAAGCCGATGAGAAGACGCTCGACAGTGCTACGGCCGATTTTGACTTTGGCGAGCAGGCCGAGCTCGGTGCGAAATGCAATGCCGCCGCCATAAGAAGAATGGAAACCGCCCCAGCGCAACGCGCCAAAATGATCGAAAATCTGTCCCTCGTCCCAAAACAAAAACGCATTCCAATAATCCCAGATCGGATACCGATACTCGGCGTTAAATTCCAAAGCACCTTGCCCGCGAAAATAACCGCGTCTGTACCCGCGTGCCGATTGGTTGCCGCCCAACTGAATCAACTCGGTATAGGGCACAAAGCCATCTCCCAATGACCGCACCTTATCCAACCGGGCGTGCAGGGCCAAAATTCGGTTCTTCCAAAACAGCGTGACATAGCGGGCAACCTCTGCGCGAATCTGATAAAACCCAATGTGATCCGGCCCTATCGCCACGCTTCCTTCCAACGCGACAAAGCCACCGCGTTCGGGATACCCGGTATCGCGTGCAAAGTAAAATTGATCGCCAAATTGCGCGACCATGCGGCCGGGGTATCGGTAATCGACCGGCAGGGAAAGCCGGCGCGTCGGCCGCTTAAAATCGCGGTCGTCATACACCACCTGAAGCCCAACCCGGTAAAAGTTGAACGCCTTGCCCATCCCCTTGAGCAAGCGCGCTTGGGCCGATGAACCCGGATCGGACAGCGGTTGCGATCCGCCCATCACCGGCCTGAAATCGCGCCGCGCAAACCCCAGCGTGCCCGCCAATTTGACCTGCGGCACATAAGACGCGAACGCGCCCTCTCGCAACCGCCATTCAATCGCGGTCTCGATCTCGACCTGCTCGAGTTCAAAAAGTCTCGCGTCATTGCCCCTCAACGCGCCGTTGATATTTGCGCTGCGATTTCTCGTTTGCAAATAGCCACCCCAAAGTTTCCAAACGAGCCCCTTGCCCAACACCTCGGGCGCAACGTACAACCCTTCGACAAATTGTCCTTTTCGCCCCGAATAGATATAGCGCGCCGCGATTGTATTTTCATGGCCGAACCAGTTGGCGTGAAAAAGACGCACCCCGATCCCCGTACCCGTTTCGCCGCCCAACTGCCCATGCGGAAAAAGACCAAACGTACCCGCTTTGTTGGTGAAAAATTTATAGTAGCGCATCCATAGCTTTGCGTGCTCTGCATAAATGGCAAATTTCTCCACCGGATTGACCAGCAACAACAAGGCATACCGGGGCAAGCGCAACAAATGTTTCACCGGTGTCACTCGCGTGACAAAAACATCCGCGCTGTCAACAACGCCAACTTGGGATATATCGTAGGGATCGTGTTTGTAAAGACTATCTGGCGCGGAGGCAGGCGCGTCTTTGGGGATGCACAACAGGGCGACGAGAAAAAGGAAGGCAAAAAAATATGACCCCTCCCCGCAACGAGGGGGGGAGACCCGATTCCCCCCTTTCTCGTAGAAAGATGCGATTTGAGCCACAAAAAGCACAAAAGACACAAAAGAGGAAGATGCGATTTGAGCCACAAAAGGCACAAAAGACGCAAAAGAGGAAGATGCGATTTGAGCCACAAAAAGCACAAAAGGCACAAAAACACAAAAGGGGTACAACTCGCTTAAAGGCGAGCCGTGTGTAGGGGCGATGCCTTCGTGCTCGCCCGAAGACGGAAGACGCGAGACGCAAGAGGGGAGAGGGGTGGCCTTCTCACGTCTTGCCTCTACCTTCTCACTTTTTTGGGTGTAGGGGCGGTGCCTCCGTGCCTGCCCAAAGATACAAGGGGATTTAGGGAAATAGGTCCCCAAAAAATGAAACTTGCCTCGAAATAAACGCATCGCGGTTCTCGTAAAATTATCAATGGTGAATTGAACCCAAAAAATATAACATCCCACTCAAACGAGAAAAACATTTTTGCCGAGCAACGTGCGAGTCAAACCCCAGATGCGGATTTATCCGCACGCGAATATTTACGCTTGACTTATCGCCCAAAAGGTGTTATTTTTTTGCCATATAGACAATGGACAGCGACATATCGTCGCATCAAAAGTCTATCTCGGAACACGCGATTGGGTTCGAGATAGATTTTTTATTTCATAGGACACTTTGTTATGACCCGGGTTTATCTCACCAAAGACGGCTACGAGAAAATTCGCGCCGACCTCATTCACCTGCGAACCAAAGAGCGTCCAACCGTCATCGCGGCGATCAGACGGGCGCGCGAATTTGGCGACTTGAGTGAAAATGCCGAATACCACGCTGCCAAAGAGCGACAGGCATTTCTGGAAAAGAAAATTGCCGAACTCGAGGAAAAACTCACCAACTCGGAAATCATCGACGAAAGTCAGATTCCCAAAGACAAAGCCTATCTGGGCGCGACGGTCAAATTGCAAGACAAAAAGAGCGGCAACAAAATGCAGTACACACTGGTGACAGTGGATGAAGCCGATTTTGACCAGAACAAGATATCGACCGCGTCTCCCATCGGCAAGGCCCTGCTGGGCAAGCGCGTTGGCGAGATCGTGGATATTCAAGTGCCCGTCGGCACGCTCACCTACGAGATTCTCGGCATCTCGCGGGACTAAGTTTCTCCCATCCAAACCAAAAGGCGACGGTGATACCGTCGCCTTTTTTGCGTACAAAAAAGGGCAAACCGAACGAATGTCGATTTGCCCTCAAAAAATGAAACGGGGGGGTAGGTCAAGCGTCTCTCTGCACGCCCACTTCCTCTGCCTCATCTGCGTTTGATTCGGTCTCTGCATAATCGAAATCGACCTCATCTGTGACGAGCTCGATCAAACACAACTCGCTGCTGTCGCCGCGCCTGGGGCCGAGCTTGAAAATGCGCGTGTACCCGCCATTGCGACCGGCAAATGAAGGGCCAATTTCGTCGAACAACTTGGCGACCACCACCTTGTTCTGAATGCGCCGCAATACCTGGCGCCGGGCGTGCAAATCGCCGCGCTTGGCAAAAGAAATCAACCGTTCGACAACGCCGCGCAATTCCTTGGCCTTGGGCAAGGTGGTGCGAACTTTGCCATTGTCGAACAGAGATGTCGCCATATTGTTGAGCATGGCCCTTTTATGGCTCGCGGTACGGCCCAACTTGCGGCCTCGTTTTCCGTGCCTCATGGTTTCCTCGCTAAATATCCTCATCCAAAATCGAGAAGTGATCATCCCGATCCGCGATGCCGCGATACTTGCTCACATCAAAGTCGAAAGCAAGGCCATAACTTTCGAGAATCGCGGTCAGTTCATTGAGCGATTTGCGCCCAAAATTGCGGAACTTGAGCATCTCGTTTTCCGTTTTCTGCACGAGATCTTCGATGGTGTCAATACGGGCCGCTTTCAGACAATTGGCCGACCGCACCGACAACTCCAATTCCTCTACGGGCATCTGGAGCAACTTTGCAATTCGGCGCGTTTCCTCGTCGATAATTCTCTCTGGTTCGTCTTCGACATCTTCTTCAAAGTGGATGAACATATCGAGATGGTTTTTCAAGATTCTCGCGGCGAGCGACACGGCATCGTCTGGGCGCACAACGCTGTTTGTCCAAACTTGTAGCGTGAGTTTGTCGTAGTCGGTCTGCTGCCCCACGCGCGCATTATCGACCTCGTAATGCACTTTGCGAATCGGGGAAAATGCCGCGTCCAACGCAATCGTACCCATCGGTTGATCCGGGTGCTTGTTCTCCTCGGCCAGCACGTAGCCCCTACCCTTGCCGACGGTGATCTCCATACCGAGCACGCCATCTTTGTCCAGCGTTGCAATGTGCAACTCCGGATTCATCACCTCGACATCGGCATCGACTTTCAAATCCCCGGCCGTGAGCGTGCCCGGGCCTTCCTTCCGCACGTACAGCAACTTGTCTTCATCGCCATGCACGCGCAGACAGACCTCTTTGAGATTCAAGACGATCTCCGTCACATCCTCGACCACGCCCTCGACCACTGTGAACTCGTGCTGAATCCCCTCGATTTTCACGGCCTTAATCGCGGCCCCCTCAATAGAGGACAGCAAGACGCGCCGCAGGGCATTGCCGAGTGTTGAGCCAAATCCGCGCTCGAGGGGTTGCACACTGAACAAGCCGTGATCGTCACGCAGACTTTCTTCGTCGACTTTCACAGAGCGAGGCATCTGAAAAATTGTCGCTTCCATATACAAAAACTCCTGTTGCGCGTCTTACTTGGAGTAAAGCTCGACGATGAGTTGCTCTTCGACCGGCGTGGGGATGGCGTCGCGCTTTGGATATTCGATGAGCGTGCCACTCAAATTCACCTTATCGACCGAAAGCCACGTCGCTTGACCCGCATCGCCTGCGCGCTTGAGCGAATCGTGAATGAGTTGCAACTGACGGCTCTTTTCGCGCACCTGCACCGCATCGCCCGGAGAAACCTGAAATGAGGGAATATCCACGGTGCGCCCATTGACCGCAATGTGCCGATGCCGCACGAGTTGGCGTGCGGATTTTCGGGATGGCGCGAAGCCCAACCGGTAGATCAGGTTGTCCAGCCGGCATTCGAGCATCTGCAAAAGCAACTCGCCCGTCACGCCCTTTTTGCGCGCAGCCTTGGAATAATAGGTGCGAAATTGGTTTTCCAGCACCCCGTAGATGCGCTTGGTTTTTTGCTTCTCGCGGAGCTGAAGCGCGTATTCCGACGGCTTGCGGCGCATGTTCTGCCCGTGCATGCCGGGCGCGTAGCTCCGGCGGTCAAACGAACATTTGTCCATGTGGCAACGCGCGCCTTTGAGAAACAATTTCATGCCTTCTCTGCGACACAGTTTGCAACTTGGGCCAGTGTATCTCGCCATGCGATATCTCCTGTTTCTTTGGTTAAACGCGCCGTCGCTTGGGCGGGCGGCACCCATTGTGCGGAATGGGCGTGACGTCTTTGATCGCGGAAATTTCCAACCCCGCGCCCTGCAAGGAACGCACCGCAGCTTCTCGGCCAACCCCGGGCCCCTTGACCCACACTTCCACCCGGCGCAATCCGAGTGCCATGGCCTCTCGGGCCGCATCGTTTGCGGCCAACTGAGCGGCATAGGGCGTGCTCTTTCTCGACCCCTTAAACCCGACTTTGCCGGTGGACGACCACGAAATGACCTTGCCATCGCGGTCGGTCAGCGTCACGATGGTATTGTTAAAACTGGCATTGACGTGGGCGACGCCATTGGCCTCGACCCGTCTGCTCCGTCGTCTCCCTCTTCTCGGTGGCAAACGACTCCTCCTTTGTTTGATTACCCGCTCCGTCTGCGGCTGCCAATACCGGGCTTGGGGCCTTTGCGCGTTCTGGCATTGGTGCGCGTCCGTTGCCCCCGCACCGGCAACCCGCGCCGCCATCGCAACCCGCGATAGCACCCAATATCCATCAATCGCTTGATGTTCATGGCAACTTCGCTTCGCAGGTTGCCTTCAACTTTGTATTGGCCTTCGACGACCGAGCGCAATTTGGCGACTTCCGAGTCCGTCAAAGCCTCCACGCGCGTATCGGGCGAAATCCGCGTCTGCGTCAGGATTTTTTGCGACGTGCTCAACCCAATGCCCAAAATGTACGTCAACGCGACTTCCACGCGCTTTTCCCTGGGAATATCTACACCTGCAATTCGGGCCATGCGACTGCGTCTCCTGTGGTTATCCCTGTCGCTGCTTGTGCCGCGGATTGGCTTTGCAAATCACGCGCACAACGCCTCGGCGGCGGATGATCTTGCAGTGATTGCAGCGACGGCGAACGGATGATTGGACTTTCATAACCCATCTCCAGCGTTTGCGACCTCATGCGCGGCGCCCGCGAATGCGGCCCTTTTTCATAAACCCATCGTAGTGGCGCATCAGCAAATGCGATTCGACCTGCTGCAAGGTGTCGAGTGCCACGCCGACCATAATCAACAACCCCGTGCCGCCAAACACCTGTTCGAGGCCCGGATGCACCCCCATCGAATTGATGATGAAGTAGGGGCCAACCGCGATAGCGGCCAAGAAAATTGACCCCGGCATGTTGATGCGCGTGAGCACCCGGTCGATAAAATCAGACGTGCGCTTGCCAGGCCTCACCCCGGGAATAAACCCGCCCTGGCGTTTCATGTTGTCGGCTAAATCAATCGGATTAAACACGATGGCGGTGTAAAAATAGGCGAAGAAAATCACGAGCAAGGAGTAAATCGACCAATAGGGCAACGACACCCACGACATACTCGGCGTAAATGCAGACGCGAAATTTTGCATAAATTCGTTGTTGGGGGCAAACCCTGCCATTGTCGCGGGCAAAAACATAATGGCCTGTGCAAAAATAATGGGCATCACCCCAGATGTATTGACTTTGAGCGGAATATGCGTGCTTTGCCCCCCATAGACGCGCCGCCCAACCACGCGCTTGGCGTATTGTACCGGAATTTTGCGCGTGCCCTGCGTGATCAACACCACCAGCGCGGTCAGGGCAACAACGATAACCAAAACGGCGATCTCGATCAAAATGGCCTTGTCATTGGTCACGAAATCTCGATACTCTTGCCGCACGACAAAGGGCAATGCCGCAATAATGCCAATAAAAATGAGCAGGGACATCCCGTTGCCGATGCCGTGCGCGTCGATCTGTTCGCCCAGCCACATAATAAACACGGTGCCTGCGGTAATGGTCAAAACCGTCAACAACCGGAAACTCCACCCGGAATAGAGCACGACCGGAAGCCCGGTCGACGGAGATTGGAGACTTTCCAAAAAAAAGCTCACGCCCAACGACTGCGCCGCAGCTAAGGCGACCGTGCCGTACCGCGTGTATTGAATGATCTTCTTGCGCCCGGCCTCGCCCTCTTTTTGCAGCTTTTGCAGGGATGGCACCACAGCACCCATCAATTGAAAAATAATGGACGCGCTGATATAGGGCATAATCCCCAGCGCGAACACGGTCGCACGAGTAAATGCCCCGCCCACGAACATGTCGTAGAGGCCGAAAATGGTCTGCGTGGTGCCGGCAAAAAACTCACCCAATGCGACTCGGTCTATGCCCGGAATGGGAATCTGCCCACCCAAGCGATAAATCGCCAAAATGCCCAGGGTGAACAACACCTTGTTCCGCAGTTCCGGGATCTTAAAAACGCTTTTGACGCTCTCGAGCAACGCCTCCTCCTCTCAGTCGGCCTCGACCGCGCCGCCGGCAGTAACGTCAACGCTTCCGCCCGCGGCGATGATTTTTTTCGCAGCCGCAGCCGACATCGCCTGAACCCGAACTTGCAAGGGCGCGGCAATTTCGCCTTGTCCCAAAATTTTCACGGGCCGTTTTGCCGAGGCGATCAGCCCCGCGCCTTTGAGCACCTCGGGCGTAATCTCGCCAGAGAGTTCTCGCGCAGCCAAATCCGCGAGATTGACGATCTGGTACGCGACGCGAAAGGGATTGTTAAATCCAATTTTGGGCAAGCGCTGTTGCAGGGGCATTTGCCCGCCCTCAAACCAATCCTTGCGCTTGGACCCGGACCGCGCCCGTTGCCCTTTGTGCCCCCTGCCCGCGGTTTTACCCGTTCCAGAGCCGGGGCCAATGCCCAGGCGTTTCTTTTTTGCAGTCGCCCCTTTGGGCGGCGAGAGATTGCCGAGTTTCATTTTTGCGTTCCCGTTTCTTCAACTGTGACCAGATGCGAGACGACCACCAGCATGCCGCGCACCTGCGGCGAGTCATCGTGTTCTACCGTATGGCGAATGCGGCGGATACCCAGCGCGTCCAAGGTTCGCTGTTGTTTTTTTGGCCGCTTAATCGCGCTGCGAACCTGCGTAATCCGAAGTGTTTTTTGGTCAGCCATCCTGCCCCCGCACCGAGATCAATTCGGCTTCATCTATGCCGCGCAATCGCGCAAACATCCCCGCATCTTTTAGCCGCGTCAAGCCCTCCATCGCGGCTTTGACAGCATTTTGGGGATTTTGAGAACCCAAGGATTTCGTCAACACATTTTGAATCCCGGCCAATTCCAAAACCGCACGCACGCCCCCGCCTGCGATGACGCCCGTGCCGGGCGCGGCGGGTTTGAGCAAAACGCGAGACGCGCCGAACCGTCCGATAATCTCGTGTGGTAAAGTGCCTTCCACGACGGGCACGCGCACCAGATTCTTTTTTGCGTCGTCGGTCGCTTTGCGGATGGCCTCAGAGACCTCGCCCGCTTTGCCCATGCCAACGCCCACAATGCCTTTTTTGTCGCCGACCACGCACAGCGCATTAAACGCAAAACGCCGCCCGCCCTTGCGGACGTGAGACACGCGCTTGATGCTGTTGTTGATGACGACCTCTGTCAGGTCTAAACCCGTGGCTTCAATTCTGCTCAAAACCCGCTCCTTAGCATTAAAATTTCAACCCGCCTTCGCGCGCGCCCTCTGCCAATGCCTTGACGCGGCCGTGATAGAGATACCCGGCGCGGTCGAAAACGACTTGCGAAATACCGGCCTCCCGCGCTTTGGCCGCCAGAACCTTGCCCACCTCGCGGCTCTGATCGCACTTACCCGCGATATTTTGCAACTGATCCTTAAGCCCATGGGACGAAATGCCCAGCAATGAACGCCCATTCGCATCGTCGATCAGGTGCGCCTGAATGTGTTTGAGGCTGCGAAAAACCGTCAGCCGAGGTCGGTCTGCGGTTCCGAAAAGCCGCTTTCTGATCCGCAACTGACGACGCTTGTGCATCTTCTTTTTTTCATTTTGTTTGGTTGCCATTGAACGACTCACCCATTTCAAATTTAACTGACCGCCGCCTTGCCGGCCTTGCGCCGCACGTATTCGTCGCTATACCGGATGCCCTTGCCCTTGTACGGTTCGGGGGGCCGGATACTGCGGATATTCGCCGCGATGCGCCCCACGAGTTCTTTGTCCGCGCCGCTGACCCGAACCAGTGCTTGGGCGTTTTCCGGCTCGGGCGGCGGGTTATCCACGCTAAATTCGATCCCCTGTGGTGCTTCAACCGTGACCGAGTGGCTGAACCCCACGTTGAGATCCAAATTTTTTCCCTTCATATCCGCGCGATAGCCCACGCCCACGACGATCAGGCGCTTCTCGAAACCCGCGGTCACGCCTTGAACCGCATTCGCCAACAACGCGCGCGTGAGGCCCCAAAGCGACTTGTGTTGCCGATCTTCGGGGTCTTGCACAGTAACGGAAAGCGCGCCATTTTCTTGGCTCACATCCGCGACCGGGTGCAATGGCACTTGCAAGGTCCCTTTGGGACCGGTGACTCGCGCTTGTGAAGCCCCAATTTGCACCTGCACGCCACCGGGCACTGCGATGGCCTGTTTACCTATTCGAGACACGACGCTCTCCTTTTACCAGACGCTGCAAATCACTTCGCCACCAACGCCTTCTCGGCGCGCAACGCGATCCGTCAAAACGCCTTTTGATGTGGATAAAATGGCGACGCCCAGGCCATTGAGGATGCGGGGAATGTCGGCTTTGCCCACGTACTTTCGCAACCCGGGCCGGCTCTCGCGCTTCAACCCCTGAATCGCGCTTTCCTCGTCGGAACTGTACTTGAGATACAGGCGCAAGTACCCCTGCCTATTGTCCTCGATATGCGCGTAATTGTGGACAAAACCGCGCTCTTTCAAAATGCGGGCGATCTCGCGTTTCATCGTGGAACTCGGAATATCCACCTTGCGATGCCCAGCGCGACATGCATTCCGCACCCGCGTCAACATATCGGCAATCGGATCCGTTGTCACAATCGCACCTCCCTTACCAACTCGCCTTTGTCACGCCGGGAATCTCGCCGGCGAGTGCCAATTCGCGGAAACAGATGCGGCAAACCCCGAATTTCCGCAAATAACCGCGCGGCCTGCCGCACCTGTGGCACCGGTTATAGCGGCGAACGGCAAATTTCTGTCTGCGCTTTGCTTTGGCAATCATGGATTTTTTCGCCATATCAGCCCTGACCTTCTGTTGTTGTTCACCCTTGATTTTGAAACGGCATGCCCATCCCGCTGAGCAATTCCAATGCCTCTTCATCCGTAGGGGCCGTCGTGACCAAAGTCACGTCGAGGCCGCGAATTTTGTCGATTTGATCGTAGTCGATTTCCGGAAAAATGATCTGCTCCTGAATGCCGACCGTGTAATTGCCCCGGCCGTCGAATGACCGCGTTGAAAGCCCGCGAAAGTCGCGGATGCGCGGCACGGAAAAGTTGAAAAACCGGTCGAGAAACTCGTACATGCGCGCCCTGCGAAGGGTGACAGCGCAACCGATGGGCATGCCTTGGCGCAACTTAAAATTTGAAACGGCTTTCCTCGCCCTGCGAATGGCGGGCCTTTGCCCTGAAATGCGCGTCAAATCCTCGACCGCATGCTCGATCACCCGCGCATTGAGCACGGCTTCGCCAACGCCCATATTCAAAACGACCTTTTCCACCTTGGGCACTTGCATGCGATTCTCGTAGCCAAACCGCTGGATGAGTGCGGGTACCACTTCGCTTTCATAGTGTTCTTGCAATCGCGTTGCCATATCGTCCTCGTCATTCGACACATCTGCTGACAGGCCGTCGGTCGGTACGCCTCTAGTCAGCGTCGGGAATTTGCTCCCCGCTCTTTTTTGCAATCCGCACGCGCGACCCATCTTCGAGCCGCTGAATGCGAACCCGGGTGCGCTCGTCGGTTTGTGGATCGACGATCATGAGATTCGACGCATGCACGGGCGCATCCTTTTCCACAATCCCGCCTTGCTGATTGTTGGGACTGGGGCGCGTATGGCGTTTGACCGTGTTGACCCCTTCGACCAGCACCCGGTCGTTCTTTTTCCAAACGCGCAACACCTTGCCCCGTTGCCCGGTATAAACCCCGCTGATGACCTCGACTTGATCGCCCTTGCGAATTTTCATTTTTTTCCTCGCCTTTTAAATCACTTCGGGCGCCAGCGATACGATCCGCATAAACCGCCGCTCGCGCAACTCGCGGGCCACAGGCCCAAAAATGCGCGTGCCGCGGGGTTCGCCTTCCTGATTGATCAACACAGCGGCATTGTCGTCAAATCGGATGTACGACCCATCTGCTCGGCGCGTTTCCTTTTTCGTGCGAACGATCACCGCACGGGCGACGTCGCCGCGCTTCACCCCGCTGTTTGGCTGTGCATCTTTCACCGTAACCACAACCGTGTCGCCGATTTTGGCGTACTTGCGCTTGGTGCCTCCCAAAATGCGAAAGCACATCACCTTTCGGGCCCCCGTGTTATCGGCGCAATTCAACATCGAATATTCCTGAACCATGACCTCTCCACCTCAATGGGCTTTTTTGACAATTTCCACCAATCGCCAGCGTTTGGTCTTGCTCAAAGGCCGGGTTTCGGCAACCAACACCTCATCGCCAGATCGCGCTTCGTTCTTCTCGTCGTGCGCCGCCAATTTTGAACGCCTTTGCACGACCTTGCCATACAAGGGGTGCGCCACCTGACGCCTCACCTCAACGACAATGGTCTTGTTGGCTTTATCGCTGACCACCAGCCCCACTCGGGTTTTGCGGTGCCTGCGGGTTTGCACTTGTGCCATACGCCGATTCTCCTCAAAAGTTACGCATTGGGAAGCGTGCGAATGCCGAGCTCGTGTTCGCGCAACACGGTTTTGAGCCGGGCGAGTTCCCTGCGCGCATCTCGCAACACAATGGGATTATCGAGTTGGCGCGTCGCCAACTGAATGCGGAGATTGATGAGTTCCGCTTCTCGTTCCCCAATTCTCTCCCGCACGTCGCTCGGCGTGAGATCTCGCATTTCACTCGGTTTCATTCCTCGTGCCCTCCGCGCTCGACAAAGCGCACTTTAATGGGCAATTTTTGGCTCGCCAATTTGATGGCGCGTTGCGCGCTCGCACGCGGCACTCCTTCAATTTCAAACATAATGCGCCCGGGCTTGATCACCGCGACCCAGTATTCGGGATTGCCCTTGCCCTTGCCCATGCGGGTTTCGGCGGGCTTCACCGTGAGGGGTTTGTCCGGAAAAACGCGAATCCAAACTTTGCCACCGCGGCCCAAGGCGCGCGTAATCGCTACGCGGGCCGCTTCGATTTGCCTGTTGGTGATCCATCCCGGTTCGAGGGCCTGCAACCCGTATTCCCCAAAAGAAATGCGCGCTCCCCGAAGGGTCGTGCCTTTGAGACGCCCTCTTTGCTGTTTTCGCCACTTGACGCGCTTTGGCATTAACATGAGTGTCGCTCCTCTACAGATGGGCGTCCGCCCCCATTTTTTCCCCGTGGCAGATCCAAACCTTCACGCCCACCGTGCCCGAAGTCGTATAGGCGGTCGATCTGGCATAGTCGATATCGGCGCGAAGCGTGTGGAGCGGCACTCGGCCCGCGGGTTCCGATTTTTCAACGCGAGACATTTCCGCCCCGCCAAGGCGCCCCCCGCACACGACTTTGATCCCCTCTGCGCCCATGCGAACCGCAGAGGCAACGGCCTTTTTCATCGCGCGGCGAAACGACACGCGCTGTTCCAATTGCCGGGAAATATTGTCCGCGACGAGTTGTGCGTTGAGTTCAGGACGCTTGATCTCGTTGATATTGATGTAAATTTCCTTCCCGGTCAGGTGCTTCAACTCGTCTCGCAATTTATCGACCTCCGCGCCTTTTCGCCCAATGACAATGCCCGGACGCGCGGTGTGAATCGAAATGGTCACCCGCTTGGGCGCGCGCTCGATATCTATTTGCGCCACGCTCGCCCGTTGCAACCGGCTGTTGATGTACCGCCTAAGCATGAGGTCTTCTTCTAGAAGGGTGGCGAAATCGCGATTGGCAAACCAGCGAGAGTGCCAGTCCTTGACGATGCCCAACCTCACTCCGATAGGATGCGTTTTTTGGCCCACAGTAGTCTCCTATGCCTCGTCTGAAACGACCAGCGTGATGTGGCTGTACCGCTTGCGAATCAATCCGGCTGCCCCGCGAGGCTGCGGACGCAACCGCTTCAACGCGATGCCGCCATCGACATACGCCTCTTTCACAAAGAGCTCCTCTTCTACGACATCTGTTTCCTCGCGGTTGACCGCATTTGCAACAGCGGATTGCAAGGTGCGTTCTACGATGCGCGCGGCCTTTTTGGGGGTAAATCGCAAGATGTGGAACGCCTCCTCCACGTCTTTCCCCCGCACGAGATCGACCACCTGCCTCGCCTTACGCGGCGAAATTCTCGAATAGCGCAATACGGCCCGAGTTTCCATTTGCAATTCCAATCTCAATTACTTCAGTGAAGTGGCGCGTTCGGTCGATCTGCCCCTGTTGCCGCGATGCGTGCGCGTGGGGGCAAATTCGCCGAGTTTGTGCCCGACCATGTTCTCGGTGATATAAACCGGGATGAATTTGTTGCCATTGTGTACAGCCAGCGTGTGACCCACAAACTCCGGCGCGATTGTCGAACGCCGCGCCCAGGTCTGAATCACGCGCTTGTTGCCGGTCTTATTCATCAGATCGATCTTCTTTAAGAGACTCGGCTCGATAAAAGGCCCTTTTTTGATTGACCGTGCCATAGATAATACTCCTGTTACTTGCGTCTCTGAATGATCATTTGGTCGGACTTGTTTTTCTTTTTCCGCGTTTTGTACCCCTTGGTGGGTTGTCCCCACGGCGTTACCGGATGCCCGCCGCCCGAGGCCCTGCCTTCGCCGCCGCCGTGGGGGTGATCGACGGGGTTCATCGCAACGCCGCGCACTTTCGGGCGCTTGCCCAACCAGCGACTCCGCCCGGCCTTCCCAACGACGACATTTTCGTGCTCCAAATTTCCAACCTGCCCAATGGTCGCATAACACGATACCAAAACCAATCGACGCTCGCCAGAAGGCAACCGAAGGGTCGCAAAATTGCCCTCTTTCGCCATCACTTGAATTTCCGCGCCCGCGGACCGGCCCAGTTGCCCGCCCTTTCCGGGTTTGAGTTCGACATTGTGTACATTGCTACCCAAGGGAATATTCGACAAGGGAAGCGCGTTGCCCGGTCGAATCTCTGCATCGGTGCCAGATGTGACCTCATCGCCGACAGCCAGCCCAATCGGCGCGAGAATATAGCGTTTTTCGCCATCGACATAATGCAAGAGCGCGATGCGCGCCGACCGGTTGGGATCGTATTCGATGCTGTGGACAATCGCGGGCACGCCCACTTTGTCGCGTTTGAAATCGATGCGCCGATAATTGCGCCGATGCCCGCCGCCGCGCCGCCGAATCGTAATGCGCCCCCGATTGTTGCGCCCCCCGGATTTTTTGTTGGGTTCAATCAGGGATTTTTCGGGCGAAGTTTTTGTGATCTCGTCAAACGAAGAGACGGTCTTAAATCGCAGCGAAGGCGTGAGTGGGCGAAATTTTTTTACGGGCATGGGATCATCCTTCAAAGAAGTCGATGCTGTGTCCATCGGCAAGGGTGACGACGGCCTTCTTCCAGTTGGAACGCTTACCCTGAAACCGGCCGAGCCGCTTGACCTTGCCGTGTACGGTGCTCGTATTGATCTTGACGACATCGACGTCGAACAGGGCCTCGACCGCACGCTGAATATCGACCTTGTTGGCGCGGGCATGAACTTCAAACACGTACTTGTTGTGCGTTTCCTGCAAATTGGAAGCCCGCTCTGTAATCACGGGACGCCGAATAATCTGCATCGAATTTTTCACGAGGCACCCCACAGGGATCGAATGCGAGAAACCGCGCTGCGCGTGAGAACGAGCGCGTCTGCGTGGATCAGGTCATAAGTCGAAACTTGCGCGACGGGCAACACGGAAAGTTTGGGGATATTGCGACAGGATTTGACCGTGTTTTCAGAGATGCCGTCCGTCAAGAGCAATGCCTTTTGGCCTTGAATGTCGAGCCTGCGCGCCATGTCTGCCATTTGCTTTGTCTTCGGGGTTTCGAGTTCAAAATCTTCCAAAACCGAGATGGCATTGTCGATAGCCTTTTGCGAAAATGCCGAGCGCATCGCCAGCCTTTTGACTTTCTTGGGCACGCGCTCCCGAAAATTTTTTGGCCTCGGCCCGTGCGCCACCCCGCCACCGATCAAAATGGGCGATCCTGCCGTGCCCTTGCGGGCGCGCCCGGTCCCCTTCTGGCGATACATTTTGCGCTTCGTCCGATTGACTTCCGCACGGGTTTTCGTCGAGGCATTGCCCTGCCGCTGATTGGTCAAATACGCTTTGACCGCGTAGTAAATCGCGTCCGCAGATGGCGCGATGCCAAAAACGGTTTCGGGCAAGTCAATCGATCCGACTTCTTCGCCTTCGAGGTTGCAAATCCCAAGAGATGCCATAATCGCGTTCCTTCAATCAATCGCGCTTCTCAATAACCACGAGCGCCCCCTTGCTGCCCGGCACAGCGCCTTTTACGACCAGCAAATTTTGCGTGGTATCCACGCGCACCACCTGCAACCCGCGCACCGTGACCCGCCGATCCCCCATGTGCCCGGCCATCCGCATGCCCTTAAACACGCGCGAAGGCGTGGAACTTTGGCCTATGGACCCGGGCGCGCGATGCCGGTCCGATTGCCCGTGCGTTTTGGGACCACCCCTGAATCCATGCCGTTTGACACCGCCTTGGAACCCGCGTCCTTTGGACCGGCCCGTCACATCCACGATCTCGCCCACGGCAAACATGCCCACGTCGAGCACCTCGCCCGTCGCGTATTCGGAAACATCATCCACGCGAAATTCCGCAAGGCCCCGATGCGGGGCGATGCCGGCCTTTTTGAAAACGCCTTGCTCTGCGCGGTTGAGCCGATTCGCCCGCGTCTTGTGGTACGCGACCCGCAATGCCGTATAGCCATCCGAGTCCCGGTCTTTGACCTGCGCGATGGGACACGGAACCACTTCGAGCACCGTGACGGGCGTCAGCAATTCCGCTTCGTCAAATGCCTGCGTCATACCGATTTTTTTTCCGATCAATCCGAGCACGATTACACCTTAATTTCAATGTCGATACCCGCGGGCAGATCCAACTTCATCAGGGCATCCACCGTTTGGGGCGTTGAGTTGTGAATGTCGATCAGGCGTTTGTGGACGCGCATCTCAAACTGCTCTCGCGACTTTTTATCGATATGCGGCGAGCGCAACACCGTGTAGAGCGAGCGCCTCGTCGGCAATGGAATGGGGCCGGAAATCAGCGCCCCAGTCCGTTTTGCCGTGCGAACGATTTCCTCAGCAGAGCGATCCAATGCGTGGTGATCGTATGCTTTCAGCCTAATTCTGATTTTCTGTGCAGGCACGAGACATCCCTTCGCGGTTCTCACTCAACGATTTCAGTAATCACGCCCGAGCCAATGGTGCGGCCGCCTTCCCGCACGGCAAATCGCAACTCGGTTTCCATTGCAATGGGCGTCAGCAACTCCACATTCATGGTCACATTGTCGCCGGGCATCACCATTTCCACGCCTTCGGGCAACTGCACTTTGCCAGTCACATCGGTGGTGCGAAAATAGAACTGCGGTTGATAGCCGGTAAAGAAGGGTTTGCTGCGCCCGCCCTCTTTCTCTGTCAACACATAAACTTCGCCGACAAATTTCTTGTGGGGCGTCACAGACCCCGGCTTGGCAATCACCATGCCGCGCTCGATTTCGTTTTTATCCACGCCGCGCAACAACAACCCGACATTGTCGCCAGCCTGGCCCTCGTCGAGCAACTTGCGGAACATTTCCACGCCGGTCACCGTGGTCTTGCGGCTCTCGCGGATGCCCACGATTTCGACTTCCTCGCCGACCTTGATCAGGCCGCGTTCAATGCGCCCCGTGCCCACTGTGCCGCGCCCGGTGATCGTGAAGACATCCTCAACCGGCATCAAAAAATCTTTATCGATCTCGCGGACGGGCTCCGGGATATTCTCATCCACCGCCTCTAGCAACTCCCAAATACAGGCGCAATCTGCAGAATCCGGATCGGCGGATTCCAACGCCTTGAGGGCTGACCCCTGAATCACGGGCACATCATCGCCGGGGAAATCGTATTGATCCAACAACTCGCGGACTTCCAGATCGACCAGTTCGAGCAATTCCTCGTCATCGACCATATCGACCTTGTTCATAAACACCACGATAGAAGGCACATTGACCTGACGCGAAAGCAGGATGTGCTCGCGGGTCTGGATCATGGGGCCGTCTGCGGCACTCACGACGAGAATCGCGCCATCCATCTGCGCTGCCCCCGTGATCATGTTTTTCACATAGTCCGCGTGCCCGGGACAATCCACATGGGCGTAGTGGCGATTGTCCGTCTGGTACTCCACATGCGCCGTGTTGATGGTGATCCCGCGCTCTTTTTCCTCGGGCGCTTTGTCAATGTCGTCAAAGGGCATGTAATCGGCGAGGCCCTTGGCTGCCAGCGTTTTGGTAATGGCCGCAGTCAGCGTGGTTTTGCCGTGATCCACATGCCCGATGGTGCCGATATTGATGTGGGGTTTGTCCCGTTCAAACTTCTCCTTCGCCATGTTCTCCTCCTAAGAAAGACCGAACGGAATGAAGCGTTCGCTTTAAGCTGCAAATACATTGACCGAAGACAAAATTTCTTCGGCGATGTGCTTTGGCATTTCCTCAAATTTGGAAAATTCCATCGAATAAATCGCGCGGCCCTGCGTGAGCGACCGCAACTTGGTGGCATAACCAAACATTTCACTCAGCGGCACAGTCGCCGTAATGACCTGTGCGTCCGGGCGGTTGACCATGCCCACGATATTGCCGCGACGCGCATTCAGATCGCCGATGACATCGCCCATATAGTCTTCGGGCACGACGACCTCCACGTCAAAAATCGGTTCCATCAAGTACGCTTTCGCCCGTCTGACAGCCTCTTGAAAAGCCATAGACCCCGCAATTTTGAAAGCGATTTCAGAAGAATCGACCTCGTGATAAGACCCGTCGAACAACGCGACTTTGACGTCGTCTATGGGATACCCGGCCAAAATCCCACCGCTCATGGCCTCCTGAATGCCCGCCCGCACCGCGGGAATATATTCGGTGGGAATCGCGCCGCCGGTAATTTTGTTCTCGAAAACCAGTCCCGATCCAGGCGCGCCGGGTTCCACGTTGATGACCACATGCCCGTATTGACCGCGCCCTCCGCTTTGCCGCACAAAACGCCCGTGGACGCTTTGCACCGCGTTGCGGATGGCCTCTTTGTACGTCACCTGCGGCCTGCCCACATTGGCCTCGACCCGAAATTCGCGTTTGAGGCGATCCACGATGATCTCCAAGTGCAATTCGCCCATTCCCGAGATAATGGTCTGCCCGGTATCTGGATCGACGGCCATGTGAAACGTCGGGTCTTCCTCGGCCAACTTGCCTAGTGCCACGCCGAGTTGATCCTGATCGACCTTGGTCTTGGGTTCAATCGCCACGGAAATCACCGGCTTGGCAAATTCCATCGACTCCAATATCACCGGATCTTTTTCATCGCACAGGGTCTCGCCCGTCGCCGTGTCTTTCAGCCCGACAACCGCGGCGATATCGCCTGCGACCACCGCATCGATCTGTTCCCGCTTATTCGCGTGCATCTGCAACACGCGGCCAATGCGTTCGCGCTTGCCCTTGTTGGCATTGAGCACGTAAGAACCCGTGGTTAATCGCCCGGAATACACGCGGAAATACGTCAAGCGCCCGACATAAGGATCCGTCATCACCTTAAACGCCAATGCTGAAAAAGGCACCTCATCGGAAACCGGGCGGCCGATGCGAACATCGACATTTTTGGGATCGTAGCCCACGATTTCGGGCACGTCGAGCGGCGAGGGCAAAAATGAGACAATGGCGTCTAACAACCGTTGCACGCCCTTGTTTTTGAACGCGGACCCGCAAAGCACAGGCACCGCAACACTGTTGATCACGGCTTGGCGCAATGCCGCTTTGATCTCGCGTTCGCTGATCGCTTCGCCTTCGAGAAATTTTTCCATCAACGTATCGTCAAAATCGGAAACCGCCTCCAACAACTGCTCGCGGCCTTCGTAAGCGCGTTCTTCCAGATCCTTGGGAATACTGCCTTCCGCGAACATGGTGCCCAGAGAATCGTCTTCGTAGGTCACGAATTTCATCTTGATCAAATCGATCAGCCCCGTGAACATCTCGCCAGACCCGACCGGCAACTGAACCGGAACGAAGTTGGACGCCAACCTCTCGCGCATCATGTTGACCACGCGATCAAAATCGGCACCCGTGCGATCCATCTTGTTGACAAATGCGATCCGCGGCACGGCGTATTTATCGGCCTGACGCCAAACCGTTTCGGACTGGGGCTCGACGCCCCCGACCGCGCAAAACAAGCCCACGGCGCCATCCAAAACCCGCAATGACCGCTCGACCTCGGCGGTAAAATCCACGTGCCCTGGCGTGTCGATGATATTGATGCGGTGGTCATCCCAAAAACACGTCGTCGCCGCAGACGTAATGGTAATGCCGCGCTCGCGCTCTTGCGCCATCCAATCCATCGTGGCCGCGCCATCGTGAACCTCGCCCATTCTGTGCAAAATGCCCGTGTAGTAGAGCATGCGCTCGGTCGTGGTCGTTTTGCCCGCGTCGATATGCGCCATAATCCCGATGTTTCGGGTGCGTTTCAAGTCGTATCGTTTCGCCATCTCGTTCTCTTTACCAGCGATAATGTGCAAATGCGCGATTGGCCTCTGCCATGCGGTGCGTTTCCTCGCGCCGCTGCATCGCGCGTCCTTGCCCGTTTGCCGCGTCCATAAATTCGCCGGCCAACCGCTGCGCCATCGTCTTTTCGCCGCGTTCTTTGGCAAACAGAATCAACCAGCGAATGGACAGCGCGAGCCGCTCGTCGGGTCGGACTTCTTCGGGCACTTGATACGTCGCGCCACCGACCCGGCGCGACCGCACCTTGATGACCGGCTTGACATTGTCGAGTGCTTTTTCAAAAACCTCTAAACCGGAATTGTTGCCGCGCGCCTCGATCAGATCGAGGGCATCGTAGAAAATCCGCTCGCCCACGCTCTTTTTGCCCTTGCGAAACAAGCAGTTGACAAAGCGCGTCACCAACAAATTTCTGTACTTGGGGTCTGGGGCCAAATGCCGTTTTTCCGCTCGTCGTTTTCGCATCTTGGGAACGACCTTTTTTTACACTAAGGGGGATATGCCACCGCAGTGGTATCCCCCATGTTTTTCAATAATAGATACGCGATTAACCCGCCCTTTTGGTGCCGTATTTGGAACGGCCCTGTTTGCGGTCATTCACGCCCGTGGTGTCGAGCACGCCCCGAAGAATGTGATAACGCACCGAGGGCAAATCTTTGACGCGCCCCCCTCGGATGAGTACCACAGAGTGCTCCATGAGATTGTGCCCTTCGCCCGGAATATAGGCCGTGACTTCAAGGCCATTGGTCAACCTGACGCGCGCGACTTTACGCAGGGCTGAATTGGGTTTTTTGGGCGTGGTGGTATAAACGCGAGTGCAAACACCGCGCTTTTGAGGACACCCTCTCAGGGCGGGTGCAGAAGAACGTTTGCGCTTGGCTTTTCGGCCCTTCCGAACCAATTGATTAATTGTGGGCAACGCAACCTCCATGAACGTTTGCGTATGGGAGACTGGCAATATATCAAGCGCGTTGGTAATTGTCAAGCATTAATTGGCGGCAAACCAATGCTCTCCGTGCGCTTCTCTGCGAGCGTTTCAAAAACCTGCGAGTCTTCCACGATCTCTGGATCCACTCCGCGGTATTTCACAGCGCCCGTACCCGCGGGAATGAGATGCCCGATGATCACGTTTTCCTTCAACCCCAACAGCGTATCGACCTTGCCCTGTACCGAGGCTTCGGTCAGCACGCGCGTGGTTTCTTGGAAAGACGCCGCAGAAATAAAACTCTCGGTCAAAAGCGCGGCGCGCGTAATCCCCAACAAGACCGGATTGTGCGTTGCGGGATCCCCGCCTTCGGCAATCACCTTGTCGTTTTCATCCAAGAAGCGGAACCGATCCGCGAGCTCGTCTTCGAGGAAATTGGTATCCCCAGGGTCCGTCACCTGCACTTTTTGCAACATCTGGCGGACGATGGTTTCAATGTGCTTGTCGTTGATTTTCACGCCCTGGAGGCGATACACCTGCTGAATTTCATCCACGAGGTATTCCTGCACCCTCCGATCCCCCAAGATCGCCAGAATATCGTGTGGGTTGATCGACCCCTCGGACAGGCGATCCCCTGCGACCACGCGATCCCCTGCTTGCACGCGCAAATGTCGTCCGTAGGGAATCGTGTACTTCCTCTCATCGCCCTCATCCGCCGTGACTAAAACCGTGCGCGATCCCCGCACCAACCCGCCGAAGCTCACCACGCCGTCGATCTCCGTCACCACAGAAGCCTCTTTGGGACGCCGTGCTTCAAAGAGCTCGGCCACGCGCGGCAAACCACCCGTAATATCCCGCGTTTTGCTGCGCTCCCGCGAAATTTTCGCTAGCGTGTCGCCCGCGGCCACGCGATCTCCATCGCGCACCACCAAGCGTGCGCCCAACGGAATGATGTAATTGCCCAACTCTTTGCCATCGTCGTCCACGACCAGGATGTGCGGCGACAAGGTGCGGTCGCGGTGCTCGATCACGACTAGCCCGGCAATGCTGGTGTTCTCGTCGATCTCTTCGCGGTACGTCACGCCTTCCACGAGATCGACAAACCGAACTGTGCCCGCGTTGGGCGAGATGATCACGTTGTTGTACGGGTCCCATTCGTAGAGTGCCTGATCCTCTTCCACATCTTGCCCTGCTTGCACGCGCAACACCGCGCCGTGTGGCACGTGGTAGTGCCCGCCCCGCACCCGGCCCTGATCGTCCTGCACTTCGAGTTCGCCATTGCGCCCCACCACGACCCACGAATCCTCTGTGCGCGGGACAAATTCGAGATGCTTGAAGAAGACCTTGCCCGCGCGCTTCGCGCCGATCACGGCTTGCTCCGCAATGCGGCTGGACGTGCCCCCGATGTGGAACGTACGCAAGGTGAGTTGCGTGCCGGGTTCGCCAACGCTCTGCGCGGCAATAACCCCCACGGCCTCGCCGATATCCACGGGTTGCCCGGTCGCGGGATTGCGCCCATAACAAGCGATGCACACCCCCTTGCGGGATTCGCACGTCAACACGGAACGCACGGGCACGTTTTCAATCCCCGCATCGGCAATTTTGTCGGCCAATTTTTCATCCAACAAAACGCCGGCTTCGACGATCTGTTCTCCCGTAATGGGATCATCGACATCCTCGAGCACCGTGCGGCCCACGATGCGGTCAGACAGCGGCTCGACCACTTCTTCGCCTTCTTTCAGGGCCTCCATATCGATGCCCAAGATCGTCCCGCAATCCTTCTCGGAAATGATCACATCTTGCGACACATCCACCATGCGGCGCGTCAAATAACCCGCCTCGGCGGTCTTCAATGCCGTATCGGCCAACCCCTTGCGGCTGCCGTGCGTAGAAATGAAGTACTCGAGCACGGACAACCCCTCTTTGAGCGAGGAAATGATCGGCGTTTCGATGATCTCGCCAATGGCCCCGGTCAATTTCTTTTGGGGTTTGTTCATCAGACCGCGCATGCCCCCGAGTTGTTTGATCTGATCGTCGTTCCCCCGCGCTCCGGAATCCTTCATGATCCAGATCGAGTTAAAGCCATCTTCGGCCTGCTCAAAGGTACCGATCATCGCCTGGGCAATGCGATTGGTCGTATGCTGCCACACGTCGATCACTTTGTTGTAGCGCTCGCCCTCGGTAATCGCGCCAATCGCGTGTTGCTGGAGGATTTTTTCGACCTCGTCCATCGCGCTGGTGATCAGTTCGTCCTTTTCCCCGGGCACGGCCACGTCGCTCACCGCAATTGAAATGCCCGACCAGGTGGCATAATCGTAGCCCAACTGCTTCACGTCGTCGAGAAAATTAGTCGTAGTGCGGTTGCCATATTGGCTATGGACTTCAGCCGCGATCTTGCGAATCCCCTTATCGTCGATCAATTCATTGATAAAGGGCATGGAATCGGGCGTAATCCCATTGAAAATCACGCGCCCGACAGTGGTGGTCAAAAGTTCGTCGCCGATGCGAACGCGCATGGCTTCGTGCAACCTAACGCGCTTGTATTCATGCGCCATGCGCGCTTCTTCCGCGCTGCTGAAGGTCTTGAGATTCTTTTGATCGCCGTGGATCATTTTCGTCAAATAGTACAGCCCCATCGCAATTTCCTTGGGGCTATCGACCACCACGGGCGACCCGTCCGCGGGCTTGAGCAAATTATTCGACGACAGCATCAACACCCGCGCCTCAATTTGCGCCTCGAACGACAGGGGCAAATGCACGGCCATCTGGTCGCCGTCAAAATCCGCATTGAACGCCGCGCAGACCAGCGGATGAATGCGAATGGCCTTGCCCTCCACGAGCACCGGCAAAAACGCCTGAATGCCCAAGCGGTGCAAGGTGGGCGCGCGATTGAGCAAAACGCAGTGATCCTGAATGATCTCTTCCAGAATATCCCACACCTCGACGCGCTCGCGTTCCACCAGCTTTTTCGCACTCTTCACCGTTTGCACGAGCCCCTTTTCCTCCAGCCGCCGGATGATGAAGGGCTTGAACAATTCCAAGGCCATGTGCTTGGGCAAGCCGCATTGGTACAATCTCAAATGGGGATCGACCACGATCACGGACCGCCCGGAATAATCCACCCGCTTGCCCAAGAGATTCTGGCGGAACCGCCCCTGCTTGCCCTTGAGCAGATCCGAAAGCGATTTGAGGGACCGGTTGCCATCGCCGCGAACCGCACGCGACCGCCGCCCATTGTCAAACAGGGCGTCCACGGCCTCTTGAAGCATGCGCTTTTCATTGCGTAAAATGACTTCGGGCGCCTTGATGTCGATCAGCTTTTTCAGGCGGTTATTTCTGTTGATCACCCGGCGATACAGGTCGTTGAGATCAGACGTGGCAAACCTGCCGCCCTCTAAGGGCACGAGCGGGCGCAAGTCCGGCGGGATGACCGGGATGACGTCGAGGATCATCCACTCGGGCTGGTTGTCCGATTGGCGAAACGCCTCCACGACCTTGAGGCGTTTGAGTGCCTCTTGCTTGCGCTGCACCGATGTCTCGAACCGCGCTTGCGTCCGCAACTCCGCAGACAGGTCCTCGACATCGATATCCTCCAGCAACTTTTTGATCGCGCCGGCCCCCATCTCCACCTCAAACGAATGCCCCTGTTCTTCGAGTTCAAGCACCTCGTCTTCCGTGAGCAAGTCCTTGAACTCGATGGGCGCGTCCCCAGGATCGAGCACCACATACGATTCGTAGTAGATGATCCGCTCGAGGTTGCGAACCGACAGATTGAGCAAATAGCCCATGCGGGACGGCAGCGACTTAAAAAACCAGATGTGCGTCACCGGAACCGCCAGTTCGATGTGCCCCAACCGCTCGCGTCTGACCTTCGACTGCGTCACTTCAACCCCGCACCGGTCGCAAACCACGCCTCGGTACCGAATGCGCTTGTACTTGCCGCAATGGCATTCCCAATCCTTCACAGGCCCGAAAATGCACTCGCAAAACAACCCGTCTCGCTCGGGCTTAAAAGACCGGTAATTGATGGTTTCGGGCTTGGTCACTTCGCCCTGCGACCACCCGCGAATGGTATCTGGCGAAGCCAGTTGAATGCGGATGGAATTAAAATCAAAGGTTCGATTGACAAAATGGGTATTGGCCACGGAGAACCCCCTTTTCAAATCTTAAGGTCGTCAGTCGATCTGCGCGTTTTCGAGCACCACGTCCAAACACAGGCTTTGCAACTCTTTGACCAACACATTAAACGACTCTGGCACGCCGGGTTCGGGTGGGTTTTCCCCCTTCACGATGGTCTCGTAAATTTTCGACCTGCCCGCCACATCGTCGGATTTGACCGTGAACATCTCTTGCAACATGTGTGCCGCGCCATAAGCTTCGAGCGCCCAAACTTCCATTTCCCCAAAGCGTTGTCCGCCAAATTGCGCCTTGCCGCCCAAGGGCTGTTGCGTGACCAGCGAGTAGGGGCCGATGGACCGCGCGTGAATTTTGTCGCTGACCAGGTGCGACAGTTTCAAGATGTAAATGATGCCCACCATCACTTCTTTGTCAAAAGGCTGCCCGGTTTTGCCATCGTAGAGGCGCGTTTTGCCATTTTCGGGCAACCCGGCTTCTCGCAACCTCTCTTGGATATCTTCCATGCTCGCGCCGTCAAACACCGGGGTCGCAAAATGGAGATCCAACTCGTGGGCCGCCCAGCCCAGATGCGTTTCGAGAATTTGCCCGAGGTTCATGCGCGAAGGCACGCCGAGCGGGTTCAAAATCAGATCGATGGGCGTGCCGTCCGGCAAATAGGGCATGTCTTCTTCCGGAACGATAATCGAAATCACGCCCTTGTTGCCGTGCCTGCCGGCCATTTTATCCCCCACCATCAGCTTTCGCTTGCGCGCCACGTACACCTTGACCAATTGCACGATGCCCGGCGGGAGTTCGTCTCCGCGTGCGATTTTCTCGAGTTCGCGCTCGAGTTCCTCTTCGGCCTGATTCACCAAGTGATCGGTCATTTCGATCAGGCGATCCACCTTTTGGCTCGTCGCGGGGCTGTCGCACCACTTGTCATCCGGGCGGAGGTCGCGCAAGTCGAATTTTTCCAGCGTTTTTGCGGTCAACGCGCCTCCGCCCTGCACGATCACCGAATCGTCTTCGATGCTGCGAAGCGTATTGACCGCGCGGTTTTTGAGCAACTCCAAAACCCGCTGATCCCGCCTCTCCTTCAAGGACGCGATCTTTTCCGCAGCGTGCTTTCTCGCGGCTCGGGTCCTTTCGCGGTCTTCTTTTTTCGTCTTTTCGTCGCGCTCCTTGCGGGAAAAAACCTTGCGATCCATCACCACGCCATCCATGCCCGGCGGGGCTTTGAGCGAGGCGTCGCGCACATCGCCGGCTTTCTCGCCGAAAATCGCGCGCAACAACCGCTCTTCGGGCGACAACTCGGTCTCGCCCTTTGGGGTCACTTTGCCCACGAGAATATCGCCCTGGTTCACTTCCGCGCCGATGCGAATAATGCCGTGCTCGTCCAGATTGCGAACCGCCTGCTCGCTCACATTGGGAATCTCGCGCGTGATTTCCTCGGTGCCGCGCTTGGTATCGCGCACCTGAAGCTCGAATTCCTCGATGCTCACCGACGTGAAAATATCCTTCTTGATCAGGCGTTCAGAAACGATAATCGCATCCTCAAAATTGTACCCGTGCCACGACATAAATGCCACGAGCACATTCGCGCCGAGTGCGAGATCGCCCTTGTCCGTGGCGCATCCATCGGCCAACAAATGCCCTTCCTCGACCTTGTCGCCGACCTGCACGACCGGGTGCTGGTTAATGCAAAAATCCTGATTGGACCGCTTGAACTTGGTCAGTTCGTACACGTCCTCATCGGACAGGGAAAGCATTTCAATGCTGCGGCTCTTTTTGCGCTTGACGACGATTTTGCTCGCGCTGACATACGTCACCGCGCCGGCGTTTTTCGCAACGACCACCGCCTTTGAATCCGTGGCGACCTTGCGCTCGAGGCCCGTCCCCACGCGCGGCGCGTCCGTGATGAGGAGGGGCACGCCTTGCCGCTGCATATTCGACCCCATCAACGCGCGGTTGGCCTCGTCGTGCTCGAGAAACGGAATCAGCCCGGCCGCCGCGCTGACGAGTTGGAAAGGCGAAACGTCCATGTAGTCGAGTGCTTCGGGATCGACCACGGGAAAATCGCCCCGTCGCCGCGCCTGTACCACATTGTTTTCAAACGCGCCATCCTCCTCGAGCATCAGATTGGCCTGCGCGATGGTGTGGCGGTCTTCTTCATCGGCGGGCAAATACGCAATTTCCTCGGTTACTTTGCCATTTTCGACCACCCGGTAAGGCGTTTCGAGAAACCCAAAGGGATTGACTTTGGCATAAGTCGCCACAGACACGATCAGGCCGATATTCGGCCCCTCGGGCGTTTCGATGGGGCAGATGCGCCCGTAGTGCGTGTGGTGGACATCGCGCACCTCAAACCCGGCGCGGTCGCGCGTCAAGCCCCCTGGCCCTAGCGCGGACAACCGGCGCTTGTGCGTCAGTTCGTCCAAGGGGTTGATCTGCTGCAAAAACTGCGACAACTGGCTGCTGCCAAAAAACGCCTGAATCACCGTGGAAACCGTGCGCGCATTGACCAAGTCGTGGGGGGTCAACTGCTCGGAATCGCGCAAACTCATGCGCTCTCTAATCGTGCGCGCCATGCGCGCCAAACCAATGCTGAATTGCTTCGAGAGCAACTCGCCCACCGAGCGCACCCTGCGATTGCCCAAGTGATCGATATCGTCGGTAAATCCTTCTCCCATAGCCAACTCGATCAGGTATTCGATAACCTTGATAAAGTCATCGATGCAGAGCATGGTAAAATCGAGGGGAATGTGATCGATCATATCGAGACGCTGATTGATGCGGTAGCGCCCGACCGCGCCGAGTTGATACCGCCTAGGGCTGAAAAAGTGCCGCTCGAGCAACCCCCGCGCGGTTTCGATATTGGGCGGGTCCCCAGGCCGCAACAAGCTGTAAATCCGCGAGAGTGCCTCCTCTTCGCTGTCGCACGGGTCTTTTGCCAAAGTATTGGCAATAATCCCGCCGTCGTTCTCCGGATCGATATCCATCGCGGCGATGTTGCGGATTTGACGTTCCCGAAGGGCTACGAGATGTTCTTCCTCTAACGTGGTATAGGCTTCGACGATCACCTCGCCGGTTTTTTTGTCGATGACATCTTCGGTGGCGATGCGACCGATGAGTTCTTCGCTGACTTTGACCGCGACATCGCCGTGGAAAATCCCCAAAATTTCCTCGGACTTGTCAAAGCCCAGTGCGCGCAACAAGGTCGTCACCGGCAATTTGCGCTTGCGGTCGATATGCACGTACATAATGTCGTTGATATCGAGGCTAAATTCGATCCACGCCCCATTGTCCGGGATGATGCGCGCGGAAAACAAACGCTTGCCATTGGGGTGAATGGTATCGTCGAAAAACACCCCGGGCGACCGGTGCAACTGGCTGACGATCACGCGCTCTGAACCATTGATGACAAATGTGCCTTCAGCGGTCATGAGGGGCAACTCGCCCAAGAACACGGCTTGCTCCACGATGTCTTTCACGCGAACCTCGCCATTTCCCTGCTTTTCCCGGGAAATCAAACGCAGCGTTGAACGCAGGGGCACGGCATAAGTGGTCCCGCGTTCGAGACATTCTTGCACGTCGTATTTGGGCGTGCCAACGGAATAATCGACAAACTCCAGCGAATAGAGATTGTGCGCGTCCGAAATCGGAAAGATACTATGGAAGACCGCCTGGAGGCCCTGTTTCTCGCGCGCGCCAGGCGGTGTATTCTTCTGCAAAAACCAGTCGTAGGAATCCAGTTGGATATCCAACAGATTGGGCATTTCGATTGCAGACGTGAGTGTTCCGTACGATTTCCGGTTGATAAATCCTCGATCTGCCAAGTGATCACGCTCCTGTGCTGGAAGGCTAAGGGTCAGTTACGGATTCGTGCTGCAAAACACCCTACTTGAGTTCCACCACCGCACCGGCTTCTTCCAGTTCTGCCTTGATCTGTTCGGCTTCGTCCTTCTCCACGCCTTCTTTGACGGGATTGGGCGCCCCATCCACCAGGGCCTTGGCCTCTCTGAGGCCCAACGAGGTGATGCTGCGGACGACCTTGATCACTTGGATTTTCTTGTCGCCGGGAGACGACAAAATCACGTCAAATTCGGTCTGCTCTTCAACTTCGGGCGCGGCTTCACCCCCGCCACCACCGGGCGCGGCAACGACCGCGGCCTGTGCTGTCACGCCAAACTTCTCCTCGAGTGCTTTGACCAATTCGGCCAACTCGAGCACCGAGAGCTTTTCAATTTCCGCAATAATGGAATCAACAGCCATGAACGCCTCCATCCAGCAATGAATTGGGATTGTTGCGAGCGGCCTATTCGCCGCCCCCTTCCTGTTTCTTTTCTGCGACGGCCTGCAATGTGCCCACGAGTTTTTGCAAAATGCCATTCAGCGTGAACGCGAGGCCACTGATCGGACTTTGCATGGCCGAAACCATCTGCCCTAGCAGAACATCGCGCGGCGGGATTTGGGCCAGCCTTTCGATTTGGTCATCGACAAAAATATCGCCATCGACATACCCGGCTTTAATCGCGGGCTTGCCATCGCCTTCTTCGGCGAATTTGGACAACACGCGCGCCGGCGCGACCGGGTCTTCATCCGCGCAAACCAAGCCCGTAGGCCCGCGCAACGCCTCGTCGAGCCCCTCGAGCCCCGCGCGTTGAATCGCCAATTTGCCCAACCGATTTTTGATCACCCGGTAGGAAATCGACTCTTCGCGGAGTTGCTTCCGCAACAGGGTAAACGCGGGCACGTCCAACCCGGTGAAATCGGTCAAATACACCCCGTTGGCCCGTTTTAAGACATCTGTCAACTCCGCGACAACAGCCTCTTTTTCAGCAGTTGGCATCTCCGCACCTCTCGTATTTTTGGCGAGCACGGGGCATCGCCCCTACGCGCTGTTCGCCTAAATGTCCATCTCTCGTCAATTGACCGATAGTGCCGTGCGGTCTAGGCGAATGCCCGGCCCCATCGTGGTCGATAGCGTGACCGAGCGCATGTATTGCCCTTTTGCCGCAGATGGCCGCGCCCGCACAATCGCATCGATCAACGCCTGTGCATTTTCCCGCAGACGTCGCGCGTCGAAAGACGCCTTGCCCACCGGCGTATGCACATTGGCCGTCCTATCGACCCGATACTCCACGCGCCCCGCTTTGGCCTCGCGCACCGCCCGTGCGGCATCGGGCGTCATCGTGCCGCTCTTGGGATTGGGCATCAGCCCGCGCGGGCCGAGGATGCGCCCCAACCGCCCGACCTGCCCCATCATATCGGGCGTGGCTATCGCCACGTCAAAATCCGTCCACCCGCCATTGATCCTCTCCACGAGGTCTTCCGCGCCCACGAAATCCGCGCCCACAGCTTCGGCCTCGGTAGCGGCCTCGCCCTTGGCAAAAACCGCAACGCGCACGGATTTTCCCAAGCCGTGGGGCAAGACGACCGTGCCGCGCACGAGTTGGTCCGCCTGCCGGGGATCGACGCCGAGGCGAAACGCGAGTTCGACGGTTTCGTCGAATTTCCGCGTGGGCATTTGCTTCAATATATCAACCGCTTCGGCCAAGTTGTAATGCGTTTGCCGGTCGAAAAGCTCGGCCGCTTGTTTGTAGCGTTTGGATTGCTTCCGTGCCATACTCCCTCCGGTCAATTTTCAACAGTGAGGCCCATGCTGCGCGCCGTGCCCGCAATCATGCGCTTGGCGGCATCTACACTGGCCGCGTTGAGGTCTTGAACTTTCATCTCTGCAATTTCCCGAAGTTGGTCATCTGTCACGGACCCGACTTTGTCGCGGTTGGACTCCGCCGACCCTTTGGCGATCCCGGCCGCGCGTTTGAGCAACACGGCCGCGGGCGGGCTTTTGAGTTCAAAGGAAAAGCTCCGATCCGCATATACCGTAATAATCGCGGGAATGATCAACCCCTGTTTGTCCTGCGTTTGGGCGTTAAACGCCTTGCAAAACTCCATGATATTCACGCCGTGCTGCCCCAAAGCCGGACCGACCGGGGGCGTCGGCGTGGCATGTCCTGCGGGAATTTGCAACTTGATTGTCGTGAGAATTTTTCTCGCCATTGCCGCCTCTCGTTATCGCGCTTCAACCGCTTCTTCGACTTGCAACACATCCAATTCCACCGGCGTATTGCGCCCGAAGATGCTCACCATCACCTTGATCTTGCTCTTTTCCGGATTGATATCATCGACTAGCCCGATAAAATCGCTGAACGGCCCGTCGATCACCTTGACCCTGTCGCCCACTTGGTAGGGCACATCCGAGGTTTCCTCGACCGGGCGCCGCTCAATTTGCCCCAAAATGCGGTTCACTTCCTCTTCGCGCAAAGGCTGTGGCCTGCGGCCCGGGCCCACAAAGCTCGTCACCCCCGGCACACTGGTCACAAAATAGAGGGACTCTTTGTCCATATCGAGTTCGACCAAAAGATAGCTGGGCAAGAACTTCTTGAGCGAGGTCGTTTTCCGCCCGTCCTTCATCTCGACCACTTCCTCGGTCGGCACGATCACCCGACCGATTTTGTCGCCGACATCGACGTTTTCCTTGGCGGCCTCAATATAGCTCTTGACCTTGTTCTCGTGCCCAGAATAGGTGTGGACCACATACCATTTCATCGGGTAACGATCTCCGCAAAAAATCCCGCTAAATCAGGATGAACTCCATGAT
Source organism: Candidatus Latescibacterota bacterium (assembly GCA_965204745.1). Taxonomy (GTDB): domain Bacteria; phylum Latescibacterota; class UBA2968; order UBA2968; family UBA2968; genus VXRD01. The sequence goes on along the minus strand of OZ242010.1, from coordinate 2,509,232 downwards.
GCCGGCCAAGAAAGTGTCGACGATATAAATGAACACAGCCAGTGCTAACGACAGCGCGAGTACAATGGCGGTCGATGTTTTGAGTTCTTCGCGCGTCGGCCAAGTGACCTTGCCCATCTCAACGCGCACGTCGCCGATAAATTGACTGATTTTGCTGAACATAATCGCATAAAAATGGCAGGCTAGGCAGGACTTGAACCCGCAACCACCGGTTTTGGAGACCGACGCTCTACCAGTTGAGCTACTAGCCTACCCAAAAAATGGAGCCCACAACCGGACTTGAACCGGTGACCTCTTCCTTACCAAGGAAGTGCTCTACCGTCTGAGCTACATGGGCGTTGAACTCCTCGCGGGATGGTTGGAGCGGGAAACGGGACTCGAACCCGCGACCCTCAGCTTGGAAGGCTGACGCTCTGGCCAACTGAGCTATTCCCGCTCGACTAATTACATAAAAAACAACCCTTTTTCTGAAAAAGGGGTCTGTTTTGCCCAAAGGGAATTTTTGAGAATTGGGAAGATAGGAAAAAGGTGGTCTAAGGTCAAGAGAATTTTGCAACGCAGGACGCGCCGCCCCTTGTGGAAAGTGATGGTGGGGGGTGGCGGATTCGAACCACCGAAGGCATGAGCCAACAGATTTACAGTCTGCCCCAGTTGACCGCTTTGGTAACCCCCCAACCTATCGGGCGTAAAAAATACCAGAAGGGATACAGATAGTCAAGGCCAAAATCGCGCAATACCTTGACAAACCCGCCCGCCTTTGCTATTTTCCGAGTCCAATTTTCGCAGTTCCCATCCCTCCGATACGAAAGGAGCACCCGCCGCAATGACCGACCCCATTCAACACTACGCGCGCATTGGCATCGTTCACTTCATGGCCTACAAAGCCTGTATTGGCGGCGAAGGCCCCATTGTCGAAACCCTGGAAAAAATCGCCACCGATCCCTATTTCCAAGTCGTGGAAGTCACGCACATGAAAGATCCGCAAGTGCGGGCGCAGGCACGCGATCTGCTCGCCGCGGCCCACATGGACGTGGCATTTGGCGCGCAACCCATTTTGCTGGTCAACCAACTCAACATCAACTCGCCGGCTGCGGCACATCGCCAAAGCGCGGTCGACGCGGTCAAAGCGGGTATCGACCAAGCCGAAGAACTCGGCGCGCCCGGATGCGCCCTGCTGTCCGGCGCCGACCCCGGGGACGAGGCCCGCGAAGAAGGCCTCGAGTTGCTGATCGATTCTTTGAGCCAACTCTGCGATTACGCAGGCGAAAAGGGGATGGATATCGTCCTCGAAACATTTGACCGCGTGCCTTATGGCAAAAATTGCATCATTGGCCCCAACGCCCTCGCGGTCGAAGTCTCGCAGTGCCTCCGGCGGCAATATCCCAATTTCGGGCTGATGCTCGATTTGAGCCATTTCCCCTTGCAGGGCGAAGACGCGGTTTACGCCCTCAACCTCGCGCGCGATCACATCGTCCACATGCACGTCGGCAACTGCGTGATGTCCAACCCCGATCACCCGGCTTATGGCGACAATCACCCGCGCTTTGGCTGCAAAGACGGGGAAAATGACGTGCCCGAAGTCGTGGAATTTCTCCGCGAGTTGCACAACATCGGCTATCTCGACCCCGATAAACGCCCCATCTTGAGTTTCGAGGTTTCCCCAATGGAGGGGGAATCGCCAGAAGTCATTATCGCCAATGCCAAGCGCGTGCTCGATCTGGCCTGGGCGCAGGTCTAACCGCATCTCGCACAGCCAACCGCCGGGCGTTCCCCATGGGAATGTCCGGCTTTTTTATTGCCACCTGTCGATTGAACGCGGCGCGTCCTCTCTGAGCGCGTTGCGAATCAGCGAGCCGAAAATCCGCGCAAAAATCACCATGAGCACAAAATTATACGTCGAGGCCAATGCCAAGCCTCCCCACGGCAAATAGCTCAATATCATATTGCCGAGGATCGAAAAGCCAAACAGTCCAAAACACGTCTGCACGTAGTCGCCGCGCACAATTCTGCGGATGTCCTGCCAAATCGGCCCCGGCTCAAACGCCATCCACACGCGCCCCTTTGCGGCAAATCGCGCAAACGCGATAGGGAGAAACCCATTGTAAAAGATCAGCGTGAGCAGCAGCGGAATCACCGCCATCTTCAAGCCCAATATCGAAATCATCATCGAAAGCCAAGCGATGACGATCACCGAGTAGCCCATCGCAATGGGGAGCAAATAGAATCCCGCCAGCCAATACGTCCACCAATCGCGCCACGAGGGCAAGACCAGCGACTCTGCCCCGTTGAGCGCGTCGACAAAAATCCGATACACATACCCCCAAGCGATGACCGACAATCCAAGGCTTCCCAAGAACAACACGGCCCATGCCTCAAGTTCAATTTCCTCATCAAAAATCAGCATTAAGACCTGCGCGAACAACATATTCAACGCACCCCCGGGAATCATCGCCCACCACCAGCGCGGCGTCTGAAACAGGTTGCGAATCGCGTGAATCAAAAGAATGCCAAACATAGTGGCCTTTCAAAAAACTTGCTTACTCCGCCGCACGCACAAGCGTAACCAACGCCGGAGTCCAGGATCGAGAAACGGATTAGGTCGTGTTGACATTTTATTTTTTTGACGTTAGGCACAGATTAGCAAATGTGTTGCTTGCTCATTTAAGGCGTTTAGTCCTACAACCTCGTTGGTTGCCTCCGATGCCTTCGGCGACTTACTTTTTTTCAACAGCAAAAAAAAGTAAGCGAGCGGGGTACAACTGCCCTAGCAGTTCAAAAATGCCGCTCTCAAACGCCGAGGGGCTTGCACAGCGCAAAGCGCTTTTGTAACAGCACAATATGCGCCAGCCTGTAAAGTGGGTTGCATCATGGATGTTGGTTGCGAGACGGACTTGCGCGCTGTGCGTGATGGCTTTAGCTGATGGTCGTTTGCGATGGCATGGTTGCCATGGCTTCTCTAAATGACTGTGTAACCTCAAGAGGATCAGGGACCAGTAGCAGATCGCATCACATCAGGACAATAGCAATTCAATTTGGTATTACCCCGCCGCACGCGCAAGCGTAACCAACGCCGGAGCCCAGTACCGAGAAACGGATTTGAAAAATTAGAAGCACATCCAATTTGCCTTTTGTGCCTTTGAACTGGCTGTCGCCCAGTTGTACCCCGCTCGTGCCTTTTGTGGCTATCATCAAACCGCGTCGAGTGCCTGCCCCACATCGCGTATAATATCCTCGGCATCTTCAATCCCCACCGCATAGCGCACCAACTCGTCCGCAATGCCAATCGCCAATCGGTCTTCGCGTGCCAACTCGTAATACGAAATCGACGCCGGATGCGACACCAAGCTCTCCACGCCGCCGAGGCTCGCGCCGATCCGCGGGATTTGCAAGCGGTCGATAAAAGATAACGTGCCGGCCTCATCCGCGTCCAAATCAAAACTCACCAACCCGCCAAACCCGCGCATCTGCGCTTGGGCCACATCGTAGTGCGGGTGGCTCTCCAAGCCGGGATAATACACGCGCTTGACCCGTGCGTGTCGTTCCAAAAACCGCGCCAACCGCAACGCGGTCTCGTTTTGCCTGCCCATCCGCAGCGGAAAGGTCTTGATCCCTCGGATCAGCAAATACGCGCAATGCGGGTCGATCACCCCGCCCAAAATGCCTCGATAATCCCTTATCGCACCGACCAATGGCGCGCTGCCGAGCACGATGCCGGCCATCAAATCATTGTGCCCGCCCAAGTATTTGGTCGCCGAATGGATGACCAAGTCCACGCCAAATTCGAGCGGACGCTGGTTGAACGGCGTGGCAAAGGTGCTGTCGATGATCGTCTTGACCCGATGGTTTTTTGCGATTTGCACCAGCTTTTCCAAATCGATCACATTGAGGTGCGGGTTGGTCGGCGATTCGGAAATGATCACCCGCGTTTCCTTCCGAATGGCCCCTTCCACTGCAGCGCAATCCCCCGCGTGAACAAATGTCGTTTCAATGCGAAATTTTCGCAACACCATCTCGCAGAACTGCGCGGTCTTGCGATAGCAGTCGTCCATGATCACCGCATGTTGCCCGCTCGACAACATGCCCAACAAGGTGGTCGTCACCGCGCTCATGCCCGATGCAAACAAGATCCCGGCCTCGGCGCCTTCCAATTCCGCGAGTTTGCATTCCGCTACATGTTGCGTGGGGTTGCCGTAACGCCCGTAGTCGATCTGCCGGTTCTCGCCGGCCACAAACGCCTTTACGGCCCCTGAGTCCCGAAAAACATAGGTCGATGTTTGGGCGATGGGCACGGTCAACGCCTGTCCCCAGTGGTCGCAGTCTTCCCCTGCGTGAACGGCCCGCGTGCCCGAACAGGGCGCATACCTGTCGCGCTTTTCCACCATGCGCCATCTCCAAAAAAAGCGGAGCCACAAAAAGCCCCGCGCTGTACGCAAAAAAACCGGGCCAAAAAGCCCGGAATTTGGATTGACTTTTTAGCGACTTGTTTAAAGTGGCTGCAATATGCCGCAAATCACCACCATTTTGTTGCGTTCACAATGTAACCAAAACCCCTTATCCTGTCAACTTTTCGTCGGCTTCCACCCGCTCTAAAATCGCCCGTTTGACCGCATCCGCGTCGGGCGGCAACGCGACCGGCGCATTGTCATAGCGCGGGTTGACGCGCCAGTTCTGCAACTCATCGCGGTGGTACCCGAGTTTGAATTCGTTGAATTTCAAGCCGTGCGCGGTCGAAATCGCGATCACCCGGTCATCCTTTTGAATGACGCCCTTGTCGATCAACTTGAACAATGCCGCAAACGCGACGCCCGTGTGTGGGCACGCAAACAACCCCGTGCGATCCGCGCGCGCCGCTGCATCCGCCAATTCCTGCTCGCTGGCTTCCTCGACGACCCCGCCGAATAATTTGAGCGTTTGCGTCGCCTTTTCCCTGCTGACCGGGTTGCCGATTTGGATCGCGCTGGCCAAGGTGGGCTGGGCGCGAATGGGTTCAAAATCGTCAAAGTTCTTTTCAAAACTGCGATAGAGCGGGTTGGCCCTGTGGGCTTGGGCCACAGCGATGCGCGGCAACCGGTCGATGATCCCCAGTGCCTGCATTTCGAGAAACCCTTTGCCGAGCGCGCTCACATTGCCCAAGTTCCCGCCCGGGATCACGATCCAATCCGGCACTTCCCAATCGAATTGTTGCACCAATTCAATGCTGATCGTCTTTTGCCCCTCCACGCGCAGGGAATTGATCGAGTTGGCGAGATAGATGTGTTCCTCATGGCAAATCTCCTGCACGAGTTTCATGCACCCGTCAAAGTCCGTTTCCAAACTCAGCACCAGCGCGCCATTGGCCAAGGGTTGCAAGAGTTGCGCGGTCGAGATTTTGTCCCTCGGCAAAAACACCACCGCTTGGATCCCCGCTGCCGCGCAATACGCAGCCAGTGCCGCAGACGTGTCCCCGGTGGATGCACACGCAACCGCCGGGATATGCACGCCCTCGAACTGCATCTGCTTCACCATCGACACCAACACGGTCATGCCCAAATCCTTGAACGACCCGGTATGGCTGTTGCCGCATTGCTTGACCCACAAATCATCGACCCCAATTTCCCGGCCCAGACGCTCGGCCCAAAACAAATTGCTGCCCCCTTCGTACATCGACACCACATTGTTTTCGTGAACCACCGGGCAGACCAATTCCTTCTTCCCCCACACCGAACTGCCATAAGGCCACTCGGTTCGCATATACCGCCTGTCGAACAAGGCCCGCCAATACGCACCCGATTCGCGCTTGAGCACCGCCATATCATGCGCCACCTCGAGCAACCCCCCACACGTCGGGCAGGTGTAAATCACCTCGGTCAACGGATAGCGACCCGCACACCCGCGAAAACACTGAAACCACGCATCGTAAGCATCCATATTTCAAACCCTATGCCAAATTCGATCCACCGATCCAAATAGATGTTATCGCCTCTGCCCAGCGCAACAACTCGACGACAATGCATGCTTGCGTTTTGCCCGCTTATGCGCTATCAAATATAACGGATTCGGCACGCAAAGCAATGTTTCAAATCGGGCGAGAGCAGCTATCAGTGGTCGGCAAAACGAGTTATCAGTACTTGAAAATTTTGAGATAATTGAGTATGTTTGTCATGACCTCGGCAAGACGTGCCGTTTTAACTCACCATTCACCACAAGGAGAAGAACAAATGTTGCCGCCCACAGGGAGCAGATGTGCTGAATTGGACGCCCGCACGAGCAGGCACGAAGGCGTCATTGAACAGATCGGCCATCGGTTGACCAATCTAGCACGAGGTCAGCGCGAATTGTCGACACGCATCGACAGCGGCTTTCGAGAAATCAACAGCCGACTTTTTACGGCTTTGTGTTGGATTATTGGAAATCCAGATCACGACCTTGTTGACCCTCGGCACGCTGATCATGTTCAAACTCGGAAACTCACCGCGTTCTCGCGGTATGTCATCAATCGTTCGGTGAAAGACAGTCAGCGGTATAGGTCGCCATCTCTGTTGATGGCATAATCACCGTCCGCTTAAACTAAACCACCATTGGAGGAATTGTCATGTTCATTATATCGGGATTGGGATTGGTATTCATAGGTTGCGTGTTGCCGTTTTGGGTTGCAGAGTCGCGTGGCGGCGTCTATGATGGAGATGGGTGGGGTTTTTCCCTTATCTTATTTCTCTTGGGCGCGTTGTTTATTTCCTTGCAGGAATGGAATAGAAATGAGGAGAGAGACGAAAAAAAAGAGGAGTGAGAAAAGGGTAGCGGTTTTACTGACTTAAACCATGCCAGCACCTGAAAGAGACTTTTAGCTGAACTGTTGCACAAAAAAAGCCAGACAATGCGTCTGGCTTTTGCTTTTTTTGAACGAATCATTCAACCCAAGGATTTACAAATCAATTCCTCCGAATAAGGTTTTTTGCAATGTATTCCTCAACCAGTTTCGTTTGGACCTCCCCGCGAGCAGAGGTCTCAACGCGCAAGGGCAACTCCTCGCCCGTTGGGCCATATCGCACCGCGATGGTGCCGTTGTCACCGTTGAGTATCTTAACTTTTTCACCGCCATAAGCGGCCTCGTCATAAGAAACCCGGCTTACGCAATCGATCTCACAAAGGCGAGTGACGAAATTCTGCCAGCCTCGCGGACGGTGGTGTGCCACATCGGAGAGACCGTCCTTTTTGTGCGATGGGATCGGCACCGCAACCGGCCTTATCGCGTCAGAACCAGCCCAATCAGCCTGATTGACCTGCTAATCCCAAACTCTCAATCACTGGCGCGGGATTCAGAGCCGGAAATACCGCCTCTTTGGCTTTCTCCGCCCAGTCTGGAAATGCCTGCACCATAAACTTCCGGACATAATCCCGTGCTGTTTCACATCCCTTTTGAGAGACCGGCCCAAAGCCATGCGCGAGAATGGACTGATTTCTCAGCCCTAGCACTTTTTTTAGCTCACCCGTTCCGTCATACTCGTCTGCGAACAAACATCCCAAGCTATCGCCCAAATGCTTCAACAACTCATAGCTTTCATACAGCGGCAGGGTGATTTTGTCGGATCGTCCGACTTTTTTTAGATACTGTGGTCGCAGGGGTTCGGGTAGCAACTGCACATCGAGGTCGCTGGTTTTCAGGCCCTTGTGATTGTTGAAGAGTTGCACTTGTGCAATGTATTCCATCAACCGATACAGACGCGCGATGGCATCGTCGAACCGTCCTTCTGCCTTGCGTTTTTCTGCGCTGTTCCACAAATCCAGGGCGCGCTCGACGCCGTACTCGGACTTACTCACGCGGTGCAAAAAAGCCTTGTGTTGCTCCAACTTGCTTTTCAATCCCCACTTGGGCAACAGTTCGTTTCCCTTCAAGCAATTCAGATGCGGCATGGCCGATTTGTAGTCGAATTGATCCCAAGCCCGATATCCCTTTGCAAGCGTTTGCAAGGTAGCCATCGCTTGAGTGACTTGCGGCAGGCGAGTAAAACCCACAATCTGATCGAGCATTTCCAGACATGTGTCAAAGCGCGTGGCGTTGAATTGCGCGATGGCCTGTTCCGTCATGCGGCGGATGGTCAATCGGTTTGGTTCGAGCGACAAGGCGCGTTCCGTGCCCGAAATAACGATCCCGCCTTCACCGCGTTCCCCAATGATATAAGACAACTTGCCAATGGGCTCCCCAATGCCAGCCGCCACAAGTGCCGCAGACATCGCCTTGGTGCCCGTTGTGAAATCCGCCACGATGTCTTTTACGTCAAATCCCCGCGTTTTCAAATCTTGGATCGCAGCGATGAAATTCAAGGTGCAGTTTTCAACATCATCCTCGTCAGCCACGCGGCGACATGTATAATTTTTAGGAGACAAAGCGAGCTTTTCCACAACAGCGGACATCGTCTGTTTTTCACTTTGTTCCGTCGTCAGAAACACCACAAAATCCGGGCGTATGCCCCGAATGGCAAATGCAATCGCATCCGAAACCGTGTTCCCCACCCCCACTGTCACCAGCATCGCCGAGTTCATATCCTCTTCTCCTTTCTGCAAACCCATCGCATCATTTAAGGTCTCACCCGCGTAATCCGGCCCGCCCACTTTGCCTTTTCGCACGGTCAAATTGTACCACGCCCCATCCGAACGCACCGTAGCCATTTCCGACTCTCGAGGCGCGTAGAGCGACAAGGTCATAAACCGATCCGCGCCTTCTGCTGTAACGGCCAATTCGGCCTCGTGATGCCACGCTACTTTTCTGCGAATATCCTCGCGAATATCGTCCAGACAGCGAAACCGATTGAGGTACTCCTGAACAAAGTAGCCACCGTAATTTGTATGCGGCGTAAACGTGCGATTGGCGCGAAATTCAAACTTCCCAATATCGTGCAACAGCGCACCCAAAATCAAAGCATCTCGTTCGGCCATACTCAGGGCCTCCTGTCACATCAGAGTGTGTTGTCCTTTCTATCTCCATCCAAGTATTCTGCCTGTCCCCACTATATAATCACGCCTGTTCCTCGTCAAGCCAGCAGTGCTCGCCTTGCACAAGTGGGACTCTATCCCGTTTAACTAGGGACAGCGGCTAGCATGTTAGCGTCTTGCCGGAAAGACAAGGCTACCCTATCAATATGGGGCTTGTTCTTGTAGTAGAAGAGGTCTGCGTGGGTGAGTCCAGTGATGCTCAGGGCTAGGTTCAACATATGGGGTTGGAGGTGCTTGTTCAGGTACATTCCCATGCCGGCCCCAAATACTGTGCCGGCGATGCCGCCGATCAGGTTGCCAATGCCCGGTATGAATGAGCCTATAGTACCCCCGCCCAGTCCACCGACCATCGAAAGGCCGGTTGAGATGCCAAATCGGGACATTACGGTAAGGGCTTGGACGACTTGCATCTTGTTCTTAGTGGTGCGGTCAGCAGTGCTGAACTCTTTCTCGGTTTTGATGACGTTGTATATCAGACGAGCACCCATCATAATTGCGCCGGCGTAGGGGACTATCTCTCCGATGCTATCGGGTAGGTCAAGGTCCATATTGTCGCTGAGGGTATTGAGACCGTCCTTTATTCCTTCCACTAGTTCGTAATCGGAGCCTATCTCGGCCATCTGATCAATGAGTTCAGGGCTTCGCTCGGCGATTTTGTCGTATAGTTCGGTACTGATCAAGTATTCGATATCCTGGGTATTTTCCATTCTTTCCCTCACGTCGCTAGCGTACCCCTCCACTCCGGTTTTAACTTGGAACAGGACTTCCTCTCCTTCCGCAGAAATAGCGCTGATGTCCCATTCTGGCTGGATGGGATTCGCGGCGATTTCTACGTTCGTATAGCCGTTTTGTTCTAGCATTTCGGCGGCGTTAAATTCGGCTACTTTGCCTTTGAGGGCACTGATGAATCCAGCGGAGGCATCCTCATCGCCTCGTAACATTTCTTGCCAGTGGTCGTGCAATGAACCCTCGTAGTTGCCGAAGGCCATTTCGTGAGCTTTTTCTAGGGTATCGTCCACATTGATAGTATCGAAAATACCCCACATCGCGAACGAGGTCGCAGACACGGTTTCGACTGCCATAAGCCCTCGCTCCATGCCTCGCAGCTCAGCGATCATATCCCGAAAGGATTTGCGTTGATCGGATTCCGGCCCGGGGAGTTTTCGCAGTTCCGGTAACAGGTTTAGCGACTGCATGGTCATAGCGGTTGCCTCCTATGTGAGAACGGCGAACATTAGTGCGGCGATGGCGATACTGACAACGGTGATTACAGCAAGGCGGTTTCGAGTCTGACGTGCCTCTTGATTCAGGGTCTCCAACGCTTTGGTCATAGTCTTTTGGGTGATCTCGTCATGGGTTTCATCGAGCTGTTTTTGGGCGGCATTTAAGGCTGATTCGTACTGTTGGGCCTGCTCGGTGAGAGCCTTTTGGATGGTATCGCTGAGTATTTGTTGCAGGTTGTCGTGCTCGGCTATGTGCTGGCTTAGCAGTTCGTTCTGACGAATGACCCGAGGAATTAGCTCTTGGTTGATTCTGTCCTGTTCCTCCCAAAAACGCACTTTTTCCTCGCTGTATGGGTATGGCGGGTCAATACGAGGTGCTCAAGAAATGGGTGGTTGCCCCAAGATGTAATCCCAAATAAACTACGGTGATCTAACTTGCAGTGCAACAGCTCTTAGCCCTATCGTACCAGTATCACCGCGATGCCCTGCGGAGGCCGAGACAGGTGCAGGCGCACATCCCGATGAGCACAAAAGCGAAGGGGAGGCCCGTGGCCAGGGTGGCCGCCTGCATGGACTTGAGGCCGCCGCCGAGCAGGAGGGCAATGGCAACCGCGCCCTCGGCCGTACACCAGAACACCCGTTGCGACACGGGCGCGTCTGTGCGCCCGCCGGCGGCTATGGTGTCGATGATCAGCGAGCCAGAGTCCGACGAGGTGATGAAAAAGATGATGGTCAAAAGCATGCCAAAGCAGGACAGGAGGCCCGCCAGCGGCAGGCCGTACAACAGGCCCGATAGCGGCAGGCCATCGAACATTTTGAACAGCACGAGGGCGAGTTGAGACGCCTCGACCGCCTCGGTGACGCCGGTGTAGCCCTCGGTGAGGAACTGGTGAATGGACATACCGCCAAACGTGCCAAACCACACCAAGCACAACAGGGTTGGGAACATGAGCACACAGGAGATAAACTCGCGCACCGTGCGCCCCTTGGAAATGCGGGCGATAAACGTGCCGACAAACGGCGCCCATGCAATCCACCACGCCCAATAAAACGTCGTCCATCCGTGCAAAAAGGCCGTGTCTGTCCGGCCGATCCAGTTGCTTAGGGGCACGAGTTTTGTGACGTATTCGCCTAACCCAGCGACCATGCTATCAAAAATGTAGCGCGTGGGGCCGAGCAGGATCATCGCCAACAGCAACACCAGCGCGAGGACGATGTTGAGTTGGCTGAGACGCTTGATCCCCACATCGAGGCCGGACAGCACCGATATCAGCGCGATGGCCGTAATCCCCACGATCAGTAGCACCATTGTGGCGTGGCTATCGGGCACCCCAAACAAATAGTTGAGGCCCGAGGTCACTTGTTGCACGCCCAGGCCCAGGGAGGTCGCGAGGCCGAACAGGCCCGCCAAGATGGCAAACGTATCCACGAGGTGCCCGGGCCAGCCCCATACGCGCTCGCCGAACAGCACGTAGAACCCCGAGCGGATGGTGAGGGGAAACCCCCTGTTGTACGCAAAAAACGCGAGGGTTAAGCCGACGACGCCGTAAATTGCCCACCCGTGCAATCCCCAGTGAAAGGTCGTCGCGGCGATTCCCAAGGCACTCGCGGCCCGAACCGCTGCGTCATCGATGTCGGGCGTATTCTCGGCTGTGTAGCGCGTTTCTGTGTCATAGACTTGATCGAGATGCTCGAGGCCGAGCGGCGGGTTTTGAAAGTAGGTCACCGGCTCGAGCACGCCAAAAAACAAAAGCCCGATCCCCACGCCTGCGGCAAAGAGCATGGCAAGCCATGTCGCGTAGGAATAATCGGGCTTTGCATCTTCCCCGCCGAGGCGCACCTTGCCGAGTGGCGAGACAGCCACAAACGCGCAAAAGAGCAGGACGAAGTTGGCGGTGATCATGAACAGCCAATCGAAATTCGTCATGATCCACACGCGGACATCGCCAAACACGCGCGTCGCGCCTTCCTCAAACACGAGGGCACCGGCGACGAGACCGACAATGGCGAGGCTAGAAAAAATGAACACGGGTGTCAGATAAATCTCTAAACCAAAGAGTCTCCTGTAATTTTCATGGTGCAGAGGATTGCCTGTGTCGTTCATCGTCGCTTTCCTTTCGTTTTGTTGGGACCTACCCCCCTAGCCCCCCTTCCTATGAGGAAGGGGGGAACGGTGAGCGGTTTTGCGAGGGGATTGATGAGGGGGTTTTTTAATCGCTTTATGCCCTCGGTCAACGCCATCGGAGCAACCAGAGCCAGAAGCCATCAAAGGGCTTTACTCCCCTTTCCTCATAGGAAAGGGGCCGGGGGATAGGTCCCTCTCGGTCAACGCCATCGGAGCAACCAGAGCCAGAAGCCATCAAAGGGCTTTACTCCCTTTTTCCTATGAGGAAGGGGAAAACGGTGAGCGATTTTGCGAGGGGATTGATGAGGGGGTTTTTTAGTCGCTTTATGCCCTCGGTCAACGCCATCGGAGCAACCAGAGCCAGAAGCCATCAAAGGGCTTTACTCCCCTTTCCTCGTAGGAAAGGGGCCGGGGGATAGGTCCCTCTCGGTCAACGCCATCAGAGCAACCAGAGCCAGAAGCCACCAAAGGGCTTTACTCCCCTTTCCTCGTAGGAAAGGGGCCGGGGGATAGGTCCCCTCGGTCAACGCCATCAGAGCAACCAGAGCGAAAAGCCATCAAAGGGCTTTGCTCCCCTTTCCTCGTAGGAAAGGGGCCGGGGGATAGGTCCCTCTCGGTCAACGCCATCGGAGCAACCAGAGCGAGAAGCCATCAAAGGAAACGCCTTAAATGAGCAAGCAACACATTTGCCAATTTGTGCATAAAGGAAAAAAATAAAATGTCAACACTACCTACCCCCTTCATTTCCTCACATCCCCAGCATGTACGACACCTTGACGAGCACGGCGCGATTTCTTTCGGCCCATGCGCCGCTGGGGTCGAGGTCTGGATCGCGGGCATAGCCTTGATCGAATACGAGGTAGAGATCGCTGCCGGGGCGGAACCGGTAATTCATCAACACATTCACATTGGCCTGCTCGCTGTCGTTATTCCACTGCGCGAACAGCTTCACGTAAAAATCCGTGGAAAACGAGTAAATCAGCCGGTTACTCAACACTTGGATATTGAAATTGCCCTCGGGCAGGCGCACCCAATTGATTTCGTAATCGGTTTCGATAGACAGGCGGCCCGAGGGCCGATAGCTGTTTTCGAGTGCAAACTTGTATCGCTTGCCCGTGTAATAAGAGCCAAACTGAAAATCGAACTCCGGGCGGATTTTCCGCGAGCGGCTCGGAAAAGGCCCGGTCCTGAATTTCGTGAATGTGTACGTGCCGTGCGGGATAATCACGTCGGGTCGCTTTTTGGATGGCTTGAACGTGCGCTCGACCACATCGTGCGTTTGCGTCACCTCAACGCGGTACCAATCGCCGGTGTTGAAGCGCGTATAAGTCGCCCACTGCACATCCCAAAACTTGACCGCGTTCTGCCTGTCCGTGATGAGGCGCAGGCGCGGCCCGGTGGAAATGTAGCGGATGTGCTTCCACGCAGAGGGAATCCGCGCCCTGAAAGACGACTCGTAGCGACGCAGGCCCGGCAGGCCCGTGCGGCGATTGACAAACCCGGCCCTGGGCTGAAATGCCGCTTCGATATCGATCACCTTTGCCGAAGCCGAATACACGCTACCCGTATAAGTGCTCTGGAAAAACATCGCGTCCCCGGTCTCAACTGCATCCCCGGTCTCATCCGCGTCTTTCACCTCCCAGGTGCGCGCGTAAAACCCCTGAAAATTGAGGGCGTTGGACGGGGAAAAACTGAAATCCACCCCGGCCGCGCGATTGTAGTCGTCCCATCCCGAGTTGGGGATGCGGGTTTGCTTGTTCACAAAAATCGCGCCGACATTGGATCGCGCCAACACATCGCGCTTCACGCGCAACGCGGAAAAATTGCTACGCTCGACCCGCGTGCTATCTGGCAACAGCGCGGCATCGGTCAGCACATTCAACGCGCCGATGCTCGTCTTGCCAGCTTTGCCCGCCAACTTGCTACCCAAGAGAATCGGCACCGGTTGCTTGTTTTCCAGACCGATGCGCCGGCTGTAAAACAAAATCGTGGGCGGGCGGCTGTCTCCGCCGCGGCGCGTGGCGGCCTCGCCAAAGTCGAACAGACTGGCGCCTTCGAGGAAAAACTCGCGCTTCTCCGGGAAAAATTGTGAGAACTGCGTCAAGTTCACCTGCTCTTGATCGCCTTCCACTTGGGCAAAATCCGTGTTGTAGGACAAGTCCAGCATCATATTGGGCGTGATCCCATAGCGCGCATCCACACCCGCTTCAAAGGCCCCCTGCGCGGCCGGGTCGTCCGCCTTCAAATCCCTTAGCAGGCCGGGCAACAAATAGGGTTTGACCTGCAACACGCGCTTGGTCTTCAACGCGGTCAGGCCGCGCAGTTCCGCGAGATCAGACGTGCGATAACGCTGCGTTGGGGATGTGGATCGCCGCCCCACCATCAGGGCCGCGGACTCGGTTTTGCGGGCGATGAACCGCGCCAAGTTGATGCCCCACGCTGCGTCTGCTTTGTCCTTAAACCGCAGTTGGGCAAATGGAATCGCCACCTCCACGGACCAGCCCTCGTCGTGCCGGCGGCCTTTGGCCTCCCAGATACAATCCCAGTCATCGTTATACGTGCGCCCCTCTTGGGACAGGATGAGATCGCGTTTCGCGCCCAGAGCATTGACGAAAAAGAAGGCTCCGGTCTGCCGGTCGTTGTACGTATCCAACAGGATTTGCACGTTGTCGTCGCCCCACACCTCCGAATCCCGGCGCATGTTGTTCGCCACGATCTTTTGCGGCTCGGAATCGTAACACGCAAACCCGAAATAGATTTTCTCATGGTCGTAGAGAATGCGGGCAATGGTGCGCTCCGTGCTCGGCACCCAATACCCCGGATCGCGTTGCACAAAGCCCTCGATGGGCTTGGCCTGTCGCCACGCCGCGTCGTCCAAGTGCCCATCTAATTTGGGGCCTTGGTCCACGCGAACCGCGTACACCGTGCGCGGCGCGCCATCAGAAGCCGGCGTGGCGAGGATGCGAATCCGGTCGGACACTTTCACGGGCGCCCCATTTTCCATGACCACGCGGGCCACGAGCACATCGTCGAGCTTTTTGATCACCTGAAGCGTCGCGCCGTCCTCATCCACCTGCAACTGACTGCCCAAAGTCGCATCGCCGTTCAACCCCGCCACATAGGCCAGATCGCCCGCAATTTCTTTGACCACGCCTTGGCCCATCGCCTGCGCGCAAAGCCCTGCAACGGTAAAAATCACAAGCCAAAATCCGATCATACCCATCGCTCCTAGTCGCCAAAAATGGCTTTGAATGTCGCCACACTCGCCCAAAACCCATCTTCGTACGTGCCGCCCGTGGGCCGGTACACGCTCTCGTAGGAAATGGCCCCGGCGTACCCATCGCGGCGCAGCGCGTTTGCTATCGGCTCCAAATACGGCGCGACATCGCCCTCGCCCAAGGGGCAGAACCCGACGGTCGCACGGGCGATCTGAATCTTTGCATCTTTGACGTGGATATGGCCGATGCAATCCCGAATCTCATCGTACGCATCCGGGAACGGCACATCCGCACAATACATCGCATTGGGAAAATCCCACAGCAACTTGAGATGGTCGCTGCCCAATTCGTCGATCAACTCGCGGCCGAGAAACCCCGACGTGATCATGGCGTTGTTCCCGGTTTCAAGGACCAGGGTCACGCCTTCCTCCTCGGCGATTTGCACGGGCACGGCCATCAGCCGCACCAGCTTGTCCCACGCGCCGGACGTCACAATCCACTCCTCGGCGCCGTTATATCCAAACAGGATCATCTCCTTCCTGCAACTCATAATCCTGACCAGATCCACGCCCAGGGTTTTGGCGAGGCCAATGCACCGCCGCAAGCCGGCCACGTGGTCTTCAAACGCCGCGTCTTCCACGTCGGTTTGCAACACGGGCAGGCCGGCGAAATTGTGCCGCGAGATGCAGGAGACCGCCATATCGCGCTGATCCACCAACGCCTTCATGCGCGCGACCTGCGCGGCGTCGTGATCGCCCACCTCGCGATCCCAAACGAATTGGAGTTCGGGATATCGCAACCCGCATTCCGCCATGACGTCCAATGCGCGTTCCAAATCCCTGCTGATGCCATCTGTGATTACGCCGAGTTTCATAAGGCAGTTGTCAGTTGTCAGTTGTCAGTTGTCAGTTGTCAGTTGTCAGTTGTCAGTGGCGTTGTTGCATAAATGTTGTCGTGGCTAAGTTCGTCCCTTTCCCGCGAAATTTAAGCCCTTCTTTCTATGGGATAGGACACGGGTTTCGCGATCCTCATCATGCGATTGAGCACCGCACATCCCAACCGTGCTTCCGTTTCTTGGTTCTTCTTTTTTCGTGCGCGCAACTGCCGCCCAATGAGTTGTTTGTAGCGGCCTATGTGGGTTTCAACGACCGAGCGACGATGATAGCCACTGGTGCGTTTCCACTGTCGGCGGCCTTGACGCCGGATGGCTCGGATGATTTCATCGCGGGCGAGGGGGGGTGCCTTCCTGTTTCCGTGTTGTTCAATTTTGGCATCATGGCGCGGGGGAATCAGAGGTCGGATGGGGGCTCCTTGTTTGGGGGCGGCGCATGTGTTGAAGACCTTGCGTTTGTCATAGCCGCCATCGGCGCCCAGCGTATGGACAGGGGCCGGGACTTGATCGAGCAAGGGGTTGACCTGCGAAGCGTCATCAACGCTTGCCGAGGTCAGGGTCTGTGCGACAATCTCCCCGGTGGCCTCATCGACGCCGATGTGCAATTTGCGCCAAGTCCGGCGCTTGCAAAAGCCGTGTTGACGCACCTTCCATTCGCCTTCGCCATACACTTTCAGGCCGGTAGAATCCACCACCAAGTGGATCGGCTCGTGACGGGATTGGACAGGTAAATCCACGTTCAAATCGCCCTGTCGCCGGCAGAGGGTCGTGTGATCGGGCACACGCAAATCCACCCCCATCAATGCCAGGATGGACTTGAGAAACCCCTCGGTTTGACGCAGGGGCAAGGCATAGACCAAGCGCACCATCAATGCCGTTTGAATAGCCAAATCTGAAAAGGTGTTTTGCCGCCCCCGTTGCGTTGGCCCTTGATGGTACCAGTTCCGAAGGGCTTGCGGCGTGATCCAAAACGTCAGACTGCCCCGCTGCTTGAGACCGGCCTCGTAGGCCGCCCAGTTCCTAACCCGATAGACAGGCGCACAGCGCGGGCGACGCGGGCGACGCGGGGACTTGACGGCGGGTTTGGAAGCGGTTATCTTGGGCATGACAGGTTCCTGGTGAGAAAGGGTGAGTTGTTTTGGTGATCTATATGCCCAATCTACGAAGGAGCCTGTCTTTTTGCAATCCCAACTTGCAGGAAATTGCTATTTATGCAACAACGCCGTTGTCAGTTGTCAGTTGTCAGTCTCCACCCAGCCGCCCGGCCCGGGGGTAAGAAGTAAGACGGGAGAGGTGAGAGGGCCACCCGACTACCCCAAAATGCGAGGGATGAATCGTAGGGACAGGCCCCCTTTCCGCCCAATCCCTCTTCGTCTTGTATCTTTGAGCGAGCACGGAGGCATCGCCCCTACACATATCGCTCGCCTTTGAGTGTACCCCTTTTGTGCCTTTGAACGGGCTATCGCCAGTTGTACCCCGCTCGTGGCTAAAATCCCATCTTACGTCTCACGTCTCACGTCTTACGTCTCACGTCTCCCGTCTTACGTCTCCCGTCTCCCGCCTCCCGCCTCCCGTCTTACGTCTTTCCCTTCACCTCAATCCCGAGCATATCTTCGAAAATTTTGATGATCGCCCAGTTCGATTCGTCGGGATTGACGCTGATGCCGGCTTGGAACCATTCCGCAGCCGAGGACAGGGTGAACAGGGGGACGCCGCACTCGCGGCCCAGTGCCTTGGCGATGCCCAAGTCTTTGTACATCGTGCCGATGCGGCTTTGGCCCACAAACTTCCGTTCCAGAATATTTTGCGCGGTGTCTCGAAACAAAAAGCTGCCCACCACACTCGTATCGATCACCTCGCACAGGGTTTCGGGTTTCACGCCCGCTTTGACGCCGAGGGCCAGGGTCTCGAAGATGCCCGCGTACGTCACCCCGGTCAAAACGGCCAGACACGCTTTCACGGTTTGCCCGGTGCCGATTTCTTCGCCGACGTGGTAAATGTGTTCGCCGACCGATTGGAGCACTTCTTTGGTGCGGTCAAAGACCTCTCGCTGTGCGGCCACCATCATCGTCAAGGTGCCGGCCGTAGCACCGGGCGCGCCACCGCTGACGGGTGCATCGACGACGTTGATGCCCTTGTCCTCTAGCCACTGCGCGACTTCGATGAGTTCGGAGCGCAGGATGGTCGATGTGCAGATAAACGTCGATCCCGGTTTCAAGCTGTCCAACAAACCGCCCTTCAAGATCGCCGCGATCTGCGCGCCATTCATGACCATGACGAACACAAAGTCCGCCTGGTCGCCCACTTGGGCCGGGGTTTCTGCGGCCCGCGCGCCTCGTGCGACAAACGGGGCCAGTTGTTCGGGCCGCAAATCGCAGAGGACGAGATCGTGTCCGTTTTTCAAAATATTCGCCGCCATGCCACTGCCCATATCCCCCACGCCGATCAGCCCAACACGCGCCATGTTCTCTTCCTTTCACACGTCGAAGTGAATGACCTGCCGCGCGACTTCGCCCTCGAGCAAGGCATTGAACGCATCGTCGATATCGTCTAAGGCTATCGCGTGGGAAATCATCTCATCCAACTTGAGATTGCCCATCAAATACATGTCCACGTACCGGGGCATATCCACGCGAAAGCGATTGGATCCCATGCTCGACCCCTGAATTTTGCGCTCGCCCAGCAAGTCGTGCCCGGTCAGTTCGATTTTAACGCCCTCGGGAATCATGCCGATTACCGTGGCCGTGCCGCCCCTTTCGAGCATCTCAAAGCACTGCTCTGCGGTTCGCTTCAAGCCCACCGCCTCGAACGAATACGCCACCCCATTGCCGCCGGTCAGATCCATAATTTGCTCGACCGCATCCCCGTCATTCGCATTGACGAGATCGGTCGCGCCTAATTCCTTGGCCAGTTGCAATTTGGAAGACACTGCATCCACGGCGATGATGCGCCCCGCGCCCCCGATGCGCGCGCCTTGAACCGCGCTCAAGCCAATGCCGCCGCATCCGACGACCGCCACTGTACTGCCCGGCTCGACCTTTGCCGTGTTGAGCGCGGCGCCCATCCCGGTGGTCACGCCGCATCCGATCAGCGCGGCCTTGTCCAGCGGCATGTCCTCGCGCACTTTGCAGACCGCGTTCTCATGCACCAGCAACTGTTCTGCGTACGAGGCGAGGTTTGCAAACTGAAACAATTCCCGACCGTCTTGGGACAAGCGCGGCCTGTCCATCTCTTTGCGCTGCGTGGATTCCCGGTCTTCGCACAGATTGGGACGCCCGGTGGTGCAGTACCGGCAATGCCCGCAAAAAACCGACAAGCACGTAATCACATGGTCGCCGGGTTTTGCGTATGTCACGTCCGCGCCAACGGCCTCTACAATCCCTGCGGACTCGTGGCCCATCACCGCGGGCATGGCGCAGGTGTGAAGCCCTTCCCTAAAGTGGACATCGCTGTGGCAAACCCCCGCCGCAACCGTGCGAACCAAGACCTCGCGCCCGATGGGGGCCGCAATCTCGACCTCTTCCACGCGGATCGGCTGATGGGCTGCGTGCAAAACAGCGGCTTTCATGGTGTACCTCCTGTTGTGAATGCGTTGTACAACGCGCCGAGTTTGTCATGCTGTCAGTGGGAATGATAACGCCAACGGAGCACTAGAACAAAATAATTTTGCACCCGCGCAACAATCAACTTGACATTGCGGTTTGTAGCAAGTATGAATAGCGGTCAGTCGTCCGTTTTTTATTACATCTTTGGAGGAGTTCCCATGTTAAAAGCAGGCTTTATCGGCGCGGGGCATCGCAGTCAGGGGGCGCATTATCCGAGCGTGCATCGCTTGGAGCGCGAGGTCGAAATGAGCGCGGTTTGCGAACTCGACGAGGAACGCCTGAATCAAGTGGCGAAAAAGTACGAATTTCCGCAGACCTACGCGGACCACCGCCAGATGCTCGACAAAGCGGACCTCGACGTCATCTATTGCGTGATGAACGAGAAATGGATCTTGCAAACCGCCCTCGACTGCATGAACGCGGGGAAACACATTTTCATCGAGAAGCCCCCAGGCGCGAATCTGGAAGAAACCGAGCAGTTGCTCGAAGCGGCCGTGGGCAACAATGTCTTTGCGATGGTCGGCTTTCAACGCCGATACACAGCGGTCACGCGCGAAGCCACGCGCCTCGTCTCGGAAAAAGGCCCGGTCTCATCTATCGTCACCACGTTCAACAAGCAGATGCTCGGCGGCGACGGCAAGGAATTTACCTCCACCTTGTGGAACGACGTTTGCCATATCGTCGATCTCACGCGCTATATGGCCGGGAGCGAACCGGTTGACGTCACCGCCTATCAGGACAAATTCGGTAGCGAAAGCTACAACAATTACACGGCCCTCATCCGGTTTGAGAACGGTGCCACCGGCGCCATCTTTGGCAATCGCGCCTCCGGCGGTCGCGTGTTGCGCGCTGAATTGCACGGGGTGGGTATCGGGTGTTATATGAAAATCCCGCAGGAGATCGAGATTCACGAAAACAACCAAGTGCGTACTTTGGGGGGATGGGAGATCGACGGCGCGGATGAAGAAGATGTCGCCAGTTACGACGGCGTCTTGACCATGCACCGGCATTTTGTCGAGTGCATCAATACCGACCAAGTGCCCCATAACGACCTGCGCGACGTCATCCACTCCATCCGCTTGGTGGATCAACTCGAGGCGAAGGCGTAATACCAACTTGAATGGTTGTTGTCCTAATGTGCGGTATGCGGACTTAGCACGCGACGCGAATTGTGGGGCGTGGGGCATTCCCAATGCCTTGATGGGACGCAGGTTGGTATTACTTCTCGTATCTTGTCTTTTTCTGGCTTTTTTTTATTTTTTACCCGTTTCGACATTTCCACAACTTTTGGCCTATCTGAAAACATGACCGAACTGCATTTGAATCAACTGCTCGGCAGAGATGAAATCGACATTGACCTGAAGGAAATCGCGGCCTATCTGAATGATCAGACCGTTCTCGTGACCGGTGCGGGTGGGTCTATCGGTTCTGAACTCTGCCGGCAGATCAGTCGTTTTGAGCCTAAATGCCTCTTGCTCCTCGGGCGTGGGGAGCAGAGCATTTACACCATTCATTTGGAATGCCGCACGCATTTTCCAAAGGTCAATGTGTTGCCCATCATCGCAGACATCCGCGACGCCAATCGCATGCGACAAGTTTATGAAGCGCATCGGCCCGCGGTTGTTTTTCACACGGCGGCGCACAAGCATGTGGAACTCATCGAAGCGTTTCCGGAAGAAGTCGTCAAGAACAACATCATCGGCACCAAAATCGTTTCGGAACTCGCGCACGAATACGGGGTTCGGCGATTTGTGATGATCTCCACGGACAAAGCCGTCAAGCCCGTGTGCGTTTATGGCGCGGGCAAGCGGCTTTCAGAATTTCAGATCAGCGGGCTTTCTCGGCGGTCTGACGCGATCTTTGTCACGGTGCGCTTTGGCAATGTGCTCGGCGCGCGCGGGTCAATTGTGCCCCTGTTCCAAAAGCAAATCGCCGAAGGAGGCCCGGTGACGGTGCATCCCAAAGCCACGCGGTATTTTATGACCACCCCCGAGGCGGCCCGCCTGGTGATTCAAAGCGGGTCTATGGGCAAGAACGGCGAAATTTTTATTCTCGACATGGGCAAATCCCTGCCCATTATCGACCTCGCTATCGAAATGATACGCTTGGCCGGCAAAGAACCCGGGGTGGATATACAACTCGAGTTTATCGACCTGCGCCCGGGCGACAAACTCCACGAAGAGCTCCTCACGCAAACCGAAGGCATTTGCATGACGAAAAACAAGAAAATTTTTATCGCCCAACCCGATCAAGTCAACATTGCTGTGCTCGAAACCGCGATTGCAGAACTCGAACAACTGGCCGAAGAAACCAAACGCAACGACATCATCCAGAAATTGACCGAATTTCTTCCCGACTACAAACCCTCCGCGCTTTGGGCATAAAAAAAGAGCGTTATGACATAACGCCCTTGCATCTTCAGCTATCAATTTTCAGCGATTAGCTCCCCGCCTCCAGTTCCCCTCCTCGCCTCCGCATCGCCTCTACGTATCCCCTGCACTCTGACCTCTTCACTTTCAATACGCTCCTCGGCCGTTGAGCACTGTGGGGATTGTTCGGAGCAAAATTTGTAAGTCCAGTACTGGGGACCAATTTTCGATGTAGTAAATATCCAGACGGGCCATTTCGTCCAGTGATAGGTCTTTTCGCCCGCTGACTTGCGTCAAGCCGGTGATGCCGGGCAGAACATCGTATCTCCGAAAATGCCAGTCCGCGTATCCATTTACTTCATCTACCGTATGCGGACGTGGCCCGATCCAACTCATTTCCCCTTTTAAGACATTGATCAGTTGCGGCAACTCATCTAGACTGAAGCGTCTCATAAAGCGGCCTAGGCGCGTCACGCGCGGGTCATCGGCGATTCTCAACAACCCATCATTCGAAACATCGTGTTTTTTGAGAATGTGGGGGAGTCTCTCCTCGGCATCCACGCACATCGACCTGAACTTGTACGTGTGGAATATCCGCTCGCCCTTGCCAATACGTGCCTGGCGAAATAGCACGGGCCCCTTGGAATCCAAGCGAATACAAATGCCGAGTATGAGATAAACCGGTGCCAGAAGAGTGAGAACGAGTAGGGAGCAGACGATATCCAGCCCCCGCTTCAAAAAACGCCCCGAACGGTGGAATATCCCTTCGTCAAGTTGAAAGATGGGAATATCAGCGACTTCCTCAACGCGCATTTGGTGCATTAAAATTTCAAAAAAATTGGGGATGATGCTGAATTGAATGTCTGCGCGTTTACATGTCTGAATCGTCGATATTATCGTCTCGCTGTCCAACTGCTTGCTCGCCAGCACGACCTCATCTATGTGCTCGGTCTTTAAGACAGAGGGCAGGTCGTCAGTATTGCCTAAAATCTGAATATCTTGGTAGGTGTTGCAGATGTGATCGAGTTCGGCCTTGGACTCGCCATTGGCTAAAAACCCAAGGGGTTGGTACCCCAACATATCCATCTTTTTTGTAGCGCGATGAAAGT
The DNA here is from genome assembly GCA_965204745.1 of Candidatus Latescibacterota bacterium. Taxonomy (GTDB): domain Bacteria; phylum Latescibacterota; class UBA2968; order UBA2968; family UBA2968; genus VXRD01. The sequence goes on along the minus strand of OZ242010.1, from coordinate 2,485,721 downwards.
TACGTGCGGTCTCATCAACACCCACGATAACGATCCGTTTCATCCCCTTCCCGCATCTCAAACGATACCTTTGAAAAGCCAAAAATCCCCAACGCCACAGGGTCAAGACGATCAAATCCACTCCCCAAGCGAGGACGATAATCAGTCGGGAATACATCTCGATGTCGTATCGCGTGGTGTAACCCCGCAAGGCAAAACTCATCGCCATTACGATTAAGAGGGTCAAGGAGACAGCGCGCAAGAGAAGAAAAAAATCCTCCATTTTGAATACGGGATGCTTGATGCGATACAGGCCGGAAAGATAGACCATGGAAAAACCGATGAGCGCGACCAAGAACGCGAAGTTGAAATAGAGGTCAAAAGGCGGGATCGGGCGCGGGGGAAAGATGGGCAGGGAGAAGCGCAAGTAATACGCGAGCAAGAACCCCCCGAACAAAATCAATATATCGCCCATTGCCAAAATAGCTTTGGAGAGTAAGTGATTTTTCATTGAGTTTAGATCCAAAATGAGTTTAGATCCAAAATGAGTTTAGATCCAAAATGAGTTTAGATCCAAAATGAGTTTAGATCCAAAATGAGTTTAGATCCAAAATGAGTTTAGATCCAAAATGAGTTTAGATCCAAAATGAGTTTAGATCCAAAATGAGTTTAGATCCAAAATGAGTTTAGATCCAAAATGAGTTTAGATCCAAAATGAGTTTAGATCCAAAATGAGTTTAGATCCAAAATGAGTTTAGATCCAAACGCCGATTCAGTCTGATTTTTCTTTTGACCGGGTCATCAGCAGCTTGACAACGACGGTGACAAACGCGACCCCAAAGATCAAGAAGCCGAAAATGATCTTGTCCATAGAGCTTATTATGATCCCTGTGGTTTTCACTGCATCCACATTTGCGACTCGGTAGAGTTTTGTGTCGTGCCCAAAATTTTCCTTGCTAAGTTTGCTGTGGAGGCGATTGAGTATATCCATGTATTCGCTCATCTTGGACAGGATGACTGGAAAACGCTCTTGCATCAGTGATTCTTCGTATCTGTGCCCGAAGAGTGTATTACGCTTTGTTTGTTCGTCGCCCAAAGCCTTGAGGAGTGCCTGCTTTTGGGCGATCTCATAATCTATTCTCGCCGATTCCTGTTTGTACTGAATGTACCGGTTGTACAAGTTTTGCCTGTACTCCAGGTCTTCGCTTTGTTTGACGAGTTCCGTGATCCGATCTAAAAAATCCCCACTTGCTTGAACCATGTCAACGGTGTTTTCACGGACGACGCGCGTTTCGTCCGCGTTGCCTAGTTGCAGGCTATAGTCTCTTAGGGCTTGGTTGATCAAGTCGGCTTGCTCAATTTGGTACTCCTTGTCGCGGTCGAGTTTATTGATTTGATGTTCGTAATAGAGTATTACAGCCTCTTTGTGGGAAGATATGCCCAGTTCTTGAATAAAACTCGATAGTCGGTTGAGATCATAGGTGACAATATCTTGGACCAATTTTTGGAGATCGAGCAGAGTGTAACCGGTTTTTTCGTCTGTCACGCGCTGGCTGTTGGGAAATGTCAGCAACTCTGCGATGCTGTAGGAAACGAGCATGATATTTGTCTGTATCTTATCTAAGGCGACCAAGTAATCAAAATCTTCGTATTGGTGTGTATCAAACAGCACTGGGGAGTACATTTGAACATCGAGTTCCAAAACACCATACTCGTTGACCATCTTATTTGCCCAGTATTGCGGCACACTCAGCAGAATATTTTTTGCGGCGTCTTGGCTTATGGCCCCCCATTCTGCTCGAAAGGACAGTAATGCCGCTCGGGTTTGTAATCGGTTAATTTCCTTTTTCATATCATCTTCTAGCATTAGTAGTTCTTCAAACTCCAATATACGGAGATTTCTCGTTGACAAAAGCTCATCATACTTTTTGGCGACCAATTTGTAAGCTGGTGTATAGGGCACAATCCTAAAATTGTGCATAAATTTTCGCCTGGGCATTTCTCGTCTGGATAGTCCGTTGAGTGTATATATCTCCGCTAGAAAGTTGGGGGCAATGAGGTCAGAGATAGAGAACGGCGACTTATTGGGATACTGGTCCTTCTTCGCTTCTTCAAAGACAAAGTCAATAACCAAGCTATACGTAAAGATGGGTGGATTAGAAAATAACTTGAAGGCAAAAAAGCCCAGATAAACTACCGTGACGGTGATCACCGCACAGAGTGCCGCCTTTCGCGCCGCCCACACATCGCTTAAAAACTTACGCAGATAAACTTCATCTCGTTCAGGACGCTCTGATTGATCCACTTGATTCATGCTTTTTCCCTTCCAGAAATGTGATGCCCGTTTTTCAACGACTGAGATGCGGTTTTCAAGACCCCACATAAGATCTGCGCGTACCGAGCGGCCAGTTCCGTGCGATCATAACGCGCTTCGACAAAACGCTTGCCATTGCTTCCCAGTGTTTTCCCCAGTTGGCGATTTTCGTACAATTTTAGGATTGCATCTTTCATCATTTCGGGGTTTTCCGGTTCTACGCACAAACCGGCTCGCGCCCTTTCAACCAAAGCCTTTGCTTCGCCTCTCACACTGAGGATAATCGGTCGGGATGCCGCCATAATTTCGAATATCTTTGATGGCAGAACAGCGGAAAACAGAGCCGTGTCCCGAAGTGGGACGAGCGAAACATCCGAAGCCTTGAGAAATAGCGGCACCATCTCGTGATCCTGTTGTCCTGAGAAAGTCACATTTTCCAAGCGTTCCACATCCCTGCGGCGCAATAGGTTGTCCTTTTCCGCGCCTTCGCCAACAAAAAGAAAATGTATATCCTCTCGCTTTCTTAAAAGCACGGCGACCGTCAAGACGCTTTGTAGGGCATGGGCCATCCCGTGCGTGCCAATATAGGAAATAATGAATTTTTTGTCCAATCCATATTGCCGCCGCACGGATTCCGAATCGCGTTGCCTCGCAAATAAATCCGTATCAATGCCATTGGGGACGACCTCAATTTTATCGCGTGGAATCCCTCGTCCCGCCAAAATTTCCCGCGTTGACTCGGCCACTGCAACAATCAGAGAAGCTTTTTTGTAAAGAAAATAGCTGATTTTGTTCAACACCCCAATGAGCCAAGGGTTTTTGAGCGCGCCAACCGCCACAATGGATTCGGGCCATAAATCGCGCACTTCAAAGACAAAGGGCCGCCGTTTGAGCCTGCTGAGGAGATAGCCCGCTATGGCAACAAAAAATTGGGGCGAAGTCGCGATGACGACTTGCGGATTGCACTTGATAAAAGAGGAAAAAAATACAGCGGATAGCATAAAGGAAATGTAACTCAGCGTTCTTTTGAGAAAGCCTTTGTTGGCAGTCGCATAAACATAAGTTCTCACTAAGTTAATCCCTTTGACCTTTTCGCGCAAAAAAATTTTTCGGCGATAATACGGGGGCACAATGCCCGTGGGATGATGCGGGAATGCGGTTAAAACCGTAACATCGTGCCCGCTTTGCACCCACGCTTTGCACAATTCATACGTACGCGTGGCAGGCGCGCCCATTTCCGGGGGGAAATACTGCGAGATAAAGAGGATACGCATGCGCTACAATAGCTCCATTTGAATCGTCCCATCAAGGCTTGCAACAAAACTCGAGAACGCCAGACATGGGTTGGAAAGTTCGATGCCGAACTCCGGGCAGTAGAAAGATTCAGCCTCCGCAACGTTTTCCCACCCCGACCACGCGATTCGCGCTCGTCCACCGGGAAAGTACAATGTGCAAGTCGCACTGTCGAGGGCGTGGATGCGACAATCCGGGTGAAAATGGAGTCTGGCAACAGATCGCAGGGGACGCTTTGATTCTACTCGGTCGCGGATCTCGAGCCGGCCTTGGTGGTGCCAGCGAAAGGTGCGTGCATGGATTGGGCGCCCCGGCCGATGCCGATACCCGTCGTGTTGTCCTGACAACGCAAAGCCATCTCCCAAATCCTTCCACTTGACATCGCGGGGGCAACATCGCCGCCCCACCCGAAATGCAACCCATAACTCCACTTGATCTCGCCCTTCTATCTCCACTGTGTTGTGGGCGCGTGTCGAGCGGCAGTAGTCGCGCATTGGGCCGGCCTGGTATGTGGAGACGCCGCTATCGACCACCACCCGCGCACCTTGCAACGAAAGCTCGAATGAGAACAAATCGGCATGCCCATGCCCGGGCTGGTAATCCGGGCCAATGGCCCCTGAGTCGCAGATGATATAGTTCCCATCGCTGGTCCGGGCACCGTAGTAGCCGCTTTCGGCAAGCGCGAAGGACCTGGGTTGCGGCGATTTTACGCCGGCTCTTTTCATCAATGCTCGCGGCGCCGGGTAAATGCCAATCGCACTGTCGTTGAGCAGTGCGATGCCGCCATCGGGATGGGTCAGGGCGGCGAGCGACCTCGCCAGAGGCTTGAGATACGGTCTCACCCGTTCTTTCAATATACCATCTCCAGTCGCGCTCAAAAGCAAAAGCGCGTAGAGCACCCGACATTGGTACATCGGCGAGCGTTCGATGTGCCCGCCATCCGAGAGGATCTGCTCGGGCAATTCCCGATCCAGAATCGCGCAACCTTTCTCGAACCACGCCTCGGCAACCGGATGCGCGAAGCAACTCCCCACCAGTGCGAGGGCCACCGCGTTCTCCAACAAGTGGTTGCCCAATAAATGCCACTCCAAGTTTCGCCGCAAGTGCTCCGCTTGATCGCAGATACTCGCCCACAGCACAGCGCAAAACTGTTCATCCCTCAGCGTCTGTGCGCGGTAGCGACCAAAGAAGACCATGCACCAGTTGGCGATCCGTAGCGAGGTCGGATAGGCTTCCCAACCCATTTGCACTGTCCCTGGCCCGTGGTTTGCGACCCAATCCTGAACGACCTCTCGCGCCTGCTCAAAATCCAATTGCCACAAAAACTCGTGGTAGTGCAGATTGTAGAGCCACAACAGCGGCAAATCTGCACGCTTCCAGTCTGGGGGAAAACCGACCATCTCGCGCCGGTTGAGGAAGGAAAGAGAACCCGACAGGATAGATTGCCGATCATTGGCGGTGACGCCCATTTGCACGGGAAAGTCCACCTCTCGAGACCAGCGCAGTCTCGGCATCGGCTCTGCTCCGACAGGACATCTGCGATGTTTCCTCGGAAGCCGATAGAAGATCTGATATGCAAGTTGGCGAGTTTGCAGATGCCGAATCGTTCTCAGGAAGCGCGTGAAGGACAAGAAATGATACTCTCCTTAGACAGATGGCAAAGCCGCCAGACCCTACTCTCTAGGGGGCATGGGTTTTCGCATCACCGCGATGAGAACCGCACGGAAAGAGGACAGGAGTCGCGTGCTGTTCACCAAACGCTCATAGCAAGTTCCAAGCAAGTAGCTTGGAACTGAAAAGCGGAGATATTCGGGCCGCCCCTCTATATGGCGGATGTCTTCCACGAGAAGACCGGCGGAGAGACAGCATTGACGGATACGCCCAGAACGATTAACCTTGTAAAATGTAGGGAAAGTGTCTTTTGACGCCCGTCCTCGCTTTTGGTTGAACCATTCGTGAAAACGATGCGGGGTGCAACGCGCCAGCAATGCCACATAGTGCAGGCAATTTGGGGTCTTGATGAAAAATATACCCCCCGGTTTCAGAACCCTATACACTTCCGAGAACGCCGTTGCAGGTTGCGACAAGTGCTCCAAGACATTGTTCGAGATGACGACGTCGAAGGTATTTTTCGCCCAAGGAAGTTGCTCGATGTTGCCGACGCGGGCTTCATGAAGAAATGGGTTGTCGAGGACTGATGGCTCGATATCCACGCCGCAGGCCAAACCGCAGTGATCCCTGAAATCCATTTGAGGGAGAATGCCAGCACCGGCTCCCAGATCCAACAAAACTGTCGACGAATTGAGATACTTGCGTATCTCATGTCGAAATAGCGTATTATCCCACTGGTCGGAAAATGCAGGGTAGAGGCATTGGTCCAGCCAATTTATAGCCTCGCTCATTCTGAACATTTCAATTCCCATCACGTTTGCGAACGCGGAACGAAACGTTGACCCTCTCGCCGGTCTAGGAGACGACGCATGGCCCCAAAACATACGCGACGCGTGCCGCCAGACTCTGCCAGGATATGAGTGCCATGTAGTCTCCAAGTTTAGGCCGGTGGTTGTCGTCACCGTTCCCTCCCGTCGGAGGTATCGCAACAGTATATATTATCCCGTGACAAGTTCTACGCAAAAGCATCGAGCATCGGCATTCTCGAGGGCCACACCTTGGAAGTAAAGGCCGTCCTCTACGCCGGGCCCGAGTGGGAAGTGTAGTGTACCCGGTAGCAACTTCACCGGCCATCGGTCCTTGTCAAAACTCACCACCCGCTCTAAGGCATCATCCATGACCGTCCAGAGAGTAGCCGATTTTCCGTCCTGACTCGGACAAAGTTCCGCCGTTACGGCGAAGAACAAGTTTTCGCGCCACTTGACCGAATAATAGACGGGGCCGTCAATCGCACCTTTGTTCGAACGCTGTCGCGTCGCCCGGTCGATGCGGAATACCTTATTATAGGTAAATTCCGCATCCATCGCGTACCAGATTGCATCGCGGGTGAACAGGACGCTCACCGCACGCCAGCTTTCATCTCCCGAACCGATTGTCGTCAGCGTCTCAAAGCCATCATCCGTAATCAGAATGCGTGCCTCGTGACCCATATCACCAGTGAGACACCACAGGCAACGGTCAACCGGATCGCGATAGATCCCATGAACATGGCGGATGGCCCCTGCCGGAAAGGTGTACACCACGCTGACGTCTTCATCGCCCGGAAGGTACCGATAGATCCGCACTGGCCCGCGTTCGGCGTTGTCCAGATATTCTCCAAAGAAAACCCGCCCGTCTTCGGCGACTGCGGTTGCTCCGCGCAATACCCGGCAAGGTCGGACGAGTCCCTTTAGCCGGTGATAGGCGCCATCTCGAAACACCCCAACTTCCTTGGCGTAGGTGACAAAAATCGAACCGTCAGCCAAGGGCAACACATTGTAGAACATCTGCCGCAACGCCCTTTGTACCAGACGCCAACGAATAGCGAGCACCCGCCACAATGGTTGAGAGATCGCGCCAACGCGGCGCATCGAACTGTGACCTACCCCGTCGGACTCGTACAAGATATTTCGCTTTGAAAACAGGACGCGCTCGGGCGATAGCCATTCGATTGCAAAGCCGCGCAAAGACGACACCTCCCGCACGCGGTACAGAGATGACAAATTCGACTCGATCCCACCACTCATGAATCGTCCTTGCGACAGAAGTAGGGGCCGAGCACCAGCACATCCATCTTCGTGCGGATGAAGCAATCAACTGCCTCGGCCGGGTGCTCGACGATTGGCTCATTCTCGTTGAAACTCGTGTTGAGAATGACAGGGATATCGGTTCGCGCTTCAAATGTCCGAATGAGATCGTAATAGAGAGGATTGTCTTCGCGTGACACGCTTTGGAGACGTCCCGTGTCATCTACGTGATTGACCGCGCACAGGCGTTCCCGCCACGGAGAGCGAATTTTATAGACGTGCAACATGAATGGGGATGGGTGATCCCGTTCAAATATTTCGGATTGCCTTTCCGCGAGGACCGAAGGCGCGAACGGCCTGAACGCCTCGCGATGCTTGATCCGCGCATTGAGGACATCCTTCATATCGGGCAGGCCAGGATGTGCGAGGATAGAACGGTTCCCCAATGCCCGCGGCCCCCATTCGCTACGGCCCTGAAACCACCCCACGACACACCCGCGCTCGATCTCCTCGGCTGTCTCGTTGAGAAGTTCATCGCGGTTTAGCTTGCGATAGGTTATTCCTTTGTTCTCCAATACGCGCTTCATCGTCTCGTGTGAATACTCGGGTCCCAGAAATGCGTTGGACATCACCCACCGCCTGTCCTCTTTTTTTAAGGAATTGCTCACGTAGAGGGCTGCCCCAAGGGCGAGGCCATCGTCGCCTGCGGCCGGCTGAATCACCGTCTCCCTAAATGGGGTCTCGTCAAACAACTTGCCATTTGCCACGCTGTTAAGCGTGCAACCACCCGCGAGGCAAACGCGATCATTCGGCGCGTTCTGATGGGCCAAGCGAAGCAGATGCACATAGACCTCCTCGAAACGCGCTTGGAGGCCACAGGCGAGATTCTGATCGCGTTGCGTGATTGCCGCACCGCGTTGCCGGGGCGTGCCAAATCGCTTCACCATCTCGTCCGAATAGTGCCGATCCAGTTTCATCGTGCCATCGTCGGCGATAGAGATGCCCTGATTGGAACCGAATGGCAGGAAGTATTTCAGGTTCAAACGCATGCCAACGGAGGTCGTTTCGATCATATCCGCGAACGCATCCCGATATGCGTCCTCCCCCAAGGGGGCCAAGCCCATCACCTTGCCCTCGTCGCCGTAGCGATCATAACCAATAAATTCGCATACCATCGTGTACAGAGAACCGAGTGACTGGGGCACGTAGATGCGGTGCTCGATTCGGATTTCGGCCCCCACGCATTCTGTCATCAAACAAGTGACAAAATCACCGGAACCATCTACTGTCAGGCCCGTCGCCCGCTCCCAGGGCGAGATGAAATAGGCACTTGCCGCGTGGGCTATGTGATGTTCGACATTGTACTGTTCAAAGCGGAGTTGGTCCCGATTCGCGCCACAGTGGGCGACTATCTGACTCTTGAGGTCGTCGAGTGCTGATCGCGCTGACCGCAACTTGGCGAAATTTAGGAGTTTACTGGGGTGTTGTGCAACATAGGTCAATTTCTGAACGCGATTGGCTGATTTGTCGCGGCCTATAGCCACCGCGTCGATATCCGAAAAGGTCAAGCCCGCGTACTCGAGACAGCGTTGAATGGAAAGTGCGGGAAAGCCAGCATAGTACTTTACCCTGTTGAGCCGCTCTTCCGCAATGGCGACTACGGGTTCGCCGTTGATGACCAAGGCGGTAGCCGCGCCCGCGTGGAATGCGTTGATTCCCAAAATAATGCTCATAAATGAACTCTGGCAAACGGATTAGACTGAGTAAGGGAGGGTGGGAAAGTCGGTAGGTTTATGGCTAAAGGTAGCAGTTGAACCTTGGTCGTATAATCTAAAGAACGGAACGGGATTCGATGTGTACAATCTGCCCATTTTCAAGACTACGCATGGCCCCGAAGCATACGCGGTGCGTGCCGACCAGACTCTGCCAAGAGATGGGCCAAGCACCGCCGTTGCGGCAGACATCGAGGAAAGCGCGCAATTCTTCGGCAAAGCCCTTGGCTTGCTTGCCGCGCACGTTTCTGCCCCCGCCATAGAACTGGGTCGTGCGGAAGTCGTCCATGACCGCGCTCTTGCCATCTGCGAATACCTCGCAACGCTCTTTCGGCATGTCCTCGTGGCCTTCGGCCAGGTATTGAATGGTCGCCAGCGAGCCATCGGCGTATTGGATGGTGATGACGACGGAGTCTGAGGATGCGATGGCGCAACGATCCGAGGAAATGCTGTTGGCGGTCACGGTCGCAGGCGCGCTACCGATCAGTGCCGTACAAAAATCGACAAAATGGCAACATTCGCCGATGATGCGCCCGCCGCCTTCGGCGGGATCGCGAATCCAACTCTCCGCAGGAACGCGCCCGGCATTGACGCGGTAGCTCACCACCATCGGAATGGTGCGGTTCTCGAACGCGGCTTGCAATGCACGCGCATGGGGCGAGAAGCGGCGGTTGAAGCCGACCATCAGACACGGCTGTTGCCCGGCATCGCGGCCGTCTTTGAGTGCTTGTTCGATTTCGTCGAGTTCGGCTTCGCGGATGCAAAGCGGTTTTTCGACGAAAACATGCTTGGCTGCGCGCAATGCCGCGCTGACCAAAGATGCGTGGTTGTCGTGCCGCGTGGCGATGAACACGGCGTCGATATCGCCATCTTCGAGCAATGCCGCTGGATCAGTTGTCGCCAGGCCGAACTTGAATTGCTGTGCGGTCTGTTGCGCGCTTTTGCCGGTGCTCGTGCAAACACCCGTCAACTCGACGCCGCGCAGTTTGGTCAGGTGCGGTAGCAAGACGCCCCTGGCGAAATTGCCTGCGCCGATGAAGCCTGCGCCGATCTCGTTGCCACCCGAACCGACTGCATCGCCGCGATGTACCGTGCGTTCCAATGGCGCGTCTTTTGCGTATTCCAACAGAATACCGAGGTACTTGGGATCGAGCGCGTTGCCCTTGGGCAACTTGCCCTCTATCAGCGCGTAAGCGTCGAGCGCGTTTTCAAAAGCCAAGCGATGCGTCACCAATGCCGCGGGCGTCACCTTGCCCTGTTGCACCAAATACAAAAAGCTCTCCAGGTTGCGTTGCTCGGTGAAGCGCACATATGCGAACGGGTAGTCGTGCCCCCGTTCTTCATAAGCGGGATCGTATCGCCCCGGGCCGTAGGACATCGACAAGCGCATGTCGAGTTCTTTGCGATAAAATGCCTCGCGTGGCACATTCATGCCCACTGTTCCGACAGCGATCACGCGGCCCTTGTGTCGAGACATCTCGGCGGCATGTATGACTGGTTCGCTACTGGGCGTGGCCGCAGTGATAATGACGGCATCGGCACCGCGCCCCCCGGTGAATGCGTCGCAGGCTTTTTCGGGATTGGCACTTACCGCAACATCTGCCCCCAACTTCCCGGCGAGTGCCACCCGTTCTTCGCATAGATCAAACCCCAGCACGGCGCAACCATTGGCTTTCAGGATTTGCACGGTCAATAAGCCGAGCAACCCCAAGCCGATGACTGCGACCCGCTCCCCGATCAAGGGCTGGGCCTGACGCACACCTTGTAGGGCGACTGCGCCAATGGTTGCAAAGGCAGCGTCCGGGTATGAGACGCCTTCGGGAATTTTCGCGCACAGGTTCCGAGGAACAAAGTTGAACTCGGCGTGTGCCGCGTAACCCGCGCCGGCCATTGCCACGCGGTCACCGGGTTGGAATCCGATAGCTTCGCACCCAATCTCGACGACATCGCCTGCGGCGGAATAGCCGAGACTGATCGGCTCGTCGAGTCGGGCAAAGACCTGTTCCATTGCGGGCTTGATCCCTTCGGTTTTCACTTTCTTGAGCACCTGTCTGACCAAATCGGGACGCGCCCGCGCCTTGCCGATTAGGCTCTTTTTGGCAAGCGTCCGCGCGATCCTTTCCGTACCGGCTGAAACCACGCTAGATCGCGTTCTGATCAGCACACCACCGCGACCACATGTGGGTACCGGCACTTCGGCCATCCACAGTTCACCGGTTCGATAGGACTGGAGAATTTGTTTCATAACGGAACCAGTTGCGTTATTGGGTCCCAACTTAGCCCGACTCCGTAGTTGACCTCTCGCACCGATGTAAGGACAACACTCAGAAGGGAAAAACAGTTAATTGCGTAATTGCGAGGTAATTCAAATCAGACAGGGATTTTTGCAAATGGATTGGCTGACAGCAACAGAGTAGATCAACATCGGGCTTATGATAGACCGCGAAGAGTAACCCCCCTAGTATCTTCCGAAATAATTTCTTGAAGCACGTTCGCAAATCGTTTCATTGCGGAACTGTGTCCGATAGTCACGCGTACACCGCCCTCGATGGCTTCACTTTGATCCCGAATGAAAATTCGCCTTTTTTTGAACTCTGCCACTGCTTTCTTTGGCGAACTCAGTTCGAATAGCACAAAATTGCCATGACTATGGTAGTAAGGAATTTCAAATTGGTCGAGAATTTTGTAAAGTTTTTCTTTTTCTCGTATAATCTCTTTTACCCAGTCCTCTAGCCAAGTCGGGTGCTTCAAACATTCTATTGCAAGTTTTTGCGCGAGCATAATAAGATTTTTCCCGTTCCGAATTTTACTTAGATTTTTTAGAATTTCGTGTTGGGCGACTACATAACCCACCCGCATCCCCGCGAGCGAGTAAGCCTTGGAAAAAGTACGAACGATTATCAGATTCGGATGATCGCTGATCAGGTGGACACAATCGGCATAAGTAGCGAATTCGACATAAGCTTGATCACATACGATAAGAACATCCGGCAATAGATCGCATATTTTAGATACATCGGTGGGATCGATAAAGTACCCACAAGGATTGTTAGGAGTTACTAGATATAGAAGTTGTCCCCTTACTTTCTTTGTTTTGTTGATGACCATATCCAAATCAAAACAGAACGGTTTGGGAATAGGCACATAATTAACTGATGCACCGATAGATTTTGCAAAAACAAAAAAATTAGAGTAACTCGGTGTGACTGCAACAGCTTTGAAGCGAGGCGCTAGATAACATCTGCACAAAGCCTCAAGAGCGGCATCGGAGCCGGGAAAGGAAAGGACTTCCATGACGGAAACTCCCAATGATTCAGCAAGTGCTTTATGCAGTTGGTGCGCGTTGTAATCAGGGTACCAATTAAAATACTCATCTGATTTCAGGAGTTGAATTGCAAAGTCTCGAATAAACGAAGGCACAAATGTCGCTTCATTCCAATCGAGTTTAAGGACTGCCTTCCGGTCCTTTTCGTTCCACGGCTCTTGAGTGGTAATCTTGTATGGATCGAGTTTTTCTATAAATCTATTTGGTCGCACGGCCATATTGGGTTCCAATTTTTTTGTATGTTGACCTTTTTATTTTTCGCTTTATCCTGAGGCTATAGAACACCATTTTTATCCCGCGTTTCAAAAACGACGGAACCGTGGAGACCATATTTTGATAAATCGAATTTTTTTGGATGACTTTCAAGCGGCGGTGTCTTTTTTTAGCCGATACATCCACATAATGCTCTAACGGAGAGTGTAGCAGAGAAGTCTTTAGATCCGACTGGAAAACATTTGTTATTTTTGTTACGTAATATCCTATCTGACGGGATTTGTGGGCATCACTAGTCGCAACGAGACGAAGTTGAAATTTCGTTGCTAGAGTTTCGATAACTCGCAACTCGCGCTCATCTTTTGGATCGTGACCTCCGTTATACAACTCGATTAACTGCGCTTTGTCCAAAATTGAGGAATAATCGTCATATACTACACAAACACCCGTTTTGGGCTTAAACGGATGAGGTATTAAAACGAGGCCATCATGCGAGACGATATGATCCAAAATTCGTTGAACATTCGTTCCTTTCGCGAGTGCTTCCCCTACGAACAACCCAATAATGTGTGCACCCATTTCTGTCGTGAATTCACAACCGGGAATAACTTGTATTCCATTCTTTTGGAGTATTGCATCGTCAATCTTTGCAATTTGGTCGTGTTCTGTAATCGCTACGACATCAATTCCCTTGATCAAACACGCGTTCAACAGTTCGCGCTCCGTGGTAAACGCATCGAATGAACGTCGTGTGTGGCAGTGAAGTTCAGCAACCATTACCATCTTATTTTTTGCACAATAATATTGCATTTTCCTTCTCCCGACAATACAAATGCTTCTGTTTCAATGACTTCTACTGGGCCTCCAAACCTAAGAGCCATTTCTTTTTTTATGTTTTTGATGGTTCGGGATATGTCTTCACCCCTCGACGATTGTACAAGCACTTTTACTTCGGTTTCGCTCTCTTGTACGATCTGGTAGCGTAGAATATCTTTGAATTTTGAAAAATACGTATAAAAATTAACAGGTGGAAGGAAGTAACCTTCCCGATGAACTAACATTTGGTCCGCCCGGCCTATAATGCGATAAACCAAGCGGAAACTTCGACCACAAGGGCACTCTCCTTTCTTGGGAATCACGAGATCCCCCGTATTATAGCGAATCAAAGGCATTACGTCGTTGAACAAGTTGGTGGCAATGAGTCGTTTTTGCCCAGGTGTATCTGAGTCTAATAGCTCTGTATATGCGTAATCGTCTAGAATGTGCAAGCCAGTGTGGTATTCGCACTCATGCAACATGGCTGATATTTCAGCCTGTCCATAATGGTCAAATACCGGAATGCCGAACGCCTCTTCAATTTCCCATCTATATTCTTCGCTAAGAACTTCAGAGGCAGTCAGCGTAGCTTTCAAACTTGGTAGCGTTTTTTTATGTGTTCGCGCAACGCGAGCGAAAAGATAGAGCGACGAAGGATAGCCACGAAGAAATTTCGGTTGCCATTTTTCCAATACTCTCAGGTGATCTAGCACATTTTTTTCGTCTAAGTTATATGGCGAAATGTAGAGCCAGTTCTTCAGCCGATCAAACTTTGTCAAAGGCTCTCCGGCTTTTGGTGCATAGCTTCTGATAATCGCCATTTTGTCCCGAAACCTATAACCTGCCCATTTCCACTGACGCCAGATTGCTGCCTGCTCAACGACCCATTGTCGCTCAGAGGTGAATGTGGCCATCGGATTTCCGGTTGTTCCAGAAGTATGTAGCTCAACGGTGCGCTCACCCGTCAAAAAGCTACAAAAATCGCTAGGGGCTGAAATCACATCTTTCTTTGAAAGAACCGGGAGCCGAGATAAAGCGTCGAGTGATTTCAGTGAATAAGGATCAAAATCGTGTTCCCAGAACAGTTTTTGATAGTAAGGTATCTGACAGTAGGCCTGGATGAGTGTGCGTTTCAATGCACTGAGTTGAAATTCTGCAATCTCGGCTGAAGACATGAACTGCGTCTTATTAAGTACAGATTGTGCCAGCCTCACCCCCTTAAAGGTAAGAAACAAATCTCGAATATCTATACCCATTATACGGTTGACCTCTTTTAAAATTGCCTGCGTCGGGACATATAGGGATCAGACGAACTTTCGCTTTGCAGACCGCCGAGCGACCAGCCTTTGATAAAGGCCAGCCATTGACGCGGCGATTGCGTCCCAAGTGTACTTTTCCCTCACCAGATTCCGGCCATTTTGTCCCATGCGGGTGCGGAGTTGATCGTCTGACAGCAATGTGCTGATCGCCTCGGTCACAGCCGCATCATTGGGTTCAATGACGAGCCCCGCGTCGTGTTCAGACACTTCGGGAAAATTGCATTGTTTGGAGATGACTACGGGCAGTCCAGCCGCCAGTGCTTCGAGTATTGCCATGCTGAACCCCTCCGAGGGGGAGGGCAGAACGAACAGACCCGCGCACGCCAGTGCCGCCAACTTGTCTTTGCCGGTCAACAGGCCGGTGAATACGGTACTGCCTGAAGCCGGCGACGTCTTCAAAATTGATTCCATTCTTTTTTGGGTGCCTTTCTCATTCGGACCGGCGACCAGCAACGCGGAATCCTTAAACTTGTGCGATAGGTTTGCATAGCTTCGCGCAAGCACATCCAAGCCCTTGTTGGGATGCAAGCGCCCCAAGTATAGAATCACGCGCTTGCCCACCAATTCTGGGTACGCCGCTAAGAACGCCGATGTATCAGGCGGGCACTCGAATGGAGATGGATCGATGCCGTTGGGAGCGACAAAGATGGAACTTTTGTACCCGAGTTTGGAGATGCTCGTCATCTCCTCGTTTGTAAGCGCGTGAATGGCATCAGCGAATTTCAGAATGCGGTCTTGGATCATCATTCGATATATCCGCTTTTTGAATGCCTTTTGCCGGAGACACCATTCTTTAAGCGCGCCTCTCGGACTCAAAACATAAGGAAGGGCGTTTTTACGAGCAACGCGGAATGCGATGAATCCCAAGTAATGCCAAGGCTCGTGGACGTGAACGAGATCAAAAGCCCCATTTCCCATTTTTTTTTCAAGCACCTTGCCCAGTCCTTTTGAATAAGCCGGCCAGAAGCGCGCCGCGAATCCCACCTCGAATCGGTGAATTGGAACAACGGAAGGCAACATTGCGTCATCACCAACGCCGTTCCAGTTAGTCGTAAAAATCTCGCAGTGAATACCCGCCTCAGCCAAAGCCTGCGTCAGCCCTGGGACAGACACCGCTGGCCCCCCTTGTTCAGGTGCCAGGCTGACGATGACGTGTAAAACTTTCAATGTGTCCTCTCTTTCGCTCTTCAAGATCCCCGTACTCACCTATGGATGTTCGCTATCCCCGACGCGATATGGTCTGTCTTTATTGAGAATCATCGGAGTCTTCCCGGCTACCGTGCGGTCCAAATCCGGTACCTCCTGTATTCTCAGGAACTTACCAAACTGAGAATCGATCCGTCTCGCCATGCCGTAGATACGCTTGAGATCCTCATCCCCAAGTGGTTTATTCGCAGTAACATTCAGGGTCACTTGATCTTTCCAAGACACAAATTGATAACCGGTAATTTTAGAGATGCCGCGGACGATATGAGTTGCCGATTCCGAGTGTAAGATCTGACCATTGGGCAAAGAGATGGAACTGTTGCTCCGTCCGACGACACGACCAAAGGAAAGAGTTGAACAGCCTGCGACCTGTTGCGACTCATCTGCGAATTCATAACGGTCGTTCAACTGATAGCGGAACAGCGGTGTACAGCGCCGAAACAAGGATGTTACAAAAACCTCCTGCAACGCTGACCCTGGGCAATACTCGAGTAAGTAGTTGTTCCAAAATACGCGATAGCCACCGGCCGGATGTGTGTGTGCGATGAGACCCGTTTCCACCGAGCCGTACTCCATACCTATTGGTGCCTGAAAAACCTCCTCAATCCGCGGTTCCGAATCCTCAAAGGGAAACCCTTCGGCAGCGCCAATTACTGCCTTTAAGCCTAAGTCTGCAAAGGCTGAGGACAAGTGAGCGTTTGTCTTTGCCAATCGGTCGAGATAGCATGAGTAACCAAGTACAAAACGAGCTTTTGATTCCAACAAGTACCGCCCGGCGTTTCTCAGTGCGGTCTGAGACATATCGTAGCTGGAACACCTCTTATAGTTCTGTACCAGATCCTTGATCGACCTAAGCCAGCCGTTAACCTTCCCTCGCCATCCTTCCCCCAGCAAGTGCGAGTGTCCCCAATACAGTAACAGGCGATTGCATGGATCGATTCCATACCACGATCGACCGAGCCACGGATCCAATCTGTTCGCTTCATACTCCCTGCGCCAAGTTGGAATCTGTATCGGCGTTGCCGTGCTTCCACCAGTTATTCGCTTGCGATTTGGCCGCGGTTTTTGGTGCCAGTAAGGGACATCTTGGTTCTGGAAAACATCCTTAGTAAGTGGTGGTACCAGAGCTATGTATTGTTGTAGAGAGTCAAAGGACTTAGGTAAACCAAGCCTCTTAACCAAGTTGCGATAGTGTGGTATGTTTCGAGTCGCTCCATCCCATAAATTGTTTATTCGTTTCAGTTGGTAGGCGGCTACCTGAGATGGTGACCACGTCTGGTGGTCAAGAGCGAGAGCCGCTAGTCGAGATTTTGAAATCCAAGCCATCTGTAGCTCCTCTCTTTGCGCGTACATTGACCACTATCAACCAGTATTCTCCATTTTGTGACCAACACTGATCTTCGGTGCCATCTGACGCGAGTTGGCAGTCTCGTCATAGAATCCATCTCGACAAATAGGAGTGCCATCCTCGAGGGACCGCAAATGGTCTCGACAGAACAGGGCTTAACTTTTCCTCAACTATAGGCAGGCCATTGTACGACAGCCGCGGTTCTCCGTCCACCAAGCTATGTTGCCGTGGTTGCATGTTCGATACTTGCAGAAGCGGCAAAGCTTCCGGACGATAACCCATAAGTCTCCATGCAACCCGGTCAGCGAGAACTAGGTCATCCGAGAATATCAGCGTCCCGCAGTCCACCGGGCTCGGTGCAAGCGGCCCATTGCCTTCACCACCAACGATACCGTCGATTAGTGCCAAGTGCCGTCGCTGTACGCTCCTCTGCAATGCCCCGGCACTATCTCCGTACTGCATTATTTGAACGAGATCAAGCACCATTCGCCAAGTTGTATCATTACCGTGCCATGCCCCACCGCGAATTACACCAAGTCGCCGTAGGGCACTACTCAACAAGTGGTGCAAGATTTCCATACATCCCTGTAAGCGAGCTCCCGCCTCTCTGCGATTCAGCCAATCATGGAAACTCGAAAGAGGGGTTGTGAAGGCCTGCTTTGCCGGAAACTCATCACCCCCAAGGAGTGGCGATCCAAAACGATGGTGTGCCAAACAATCCTTGTGGCCAACGGTGCCGACAAATCCTTTCATCGCGCCCGTTAGACCGACCTTCTCATGCACTTTCAACTTTGGCAAACTAATTACGGTTTGTGCATCGAGTACCGATCTGTTGATTACATATATGTGGGAATTTCCAGAGTGATAGCGGTCAGTCTTGTCGGGATTGTAATTCATGACGCGGAAAGGAGACCCCTTCCGTTTTGCTAGAAGGCTACTTTCGCCCAGATCAAAGCTAATCGCAGACGATTCTCCATCACGGCTATAATTATTTTTTATTTTTCCGAGCAAACTCTTTTCCGAGATAAAGAGGCGCAGATCCTCGGCTCGCACAGAAGCTCCCTCCGCAACATAAAATTCAGCCACGCGATCAGCACCTGTATCTGCAAGCACATTTGACCACCTGCACGATTGCAATGGGGCATTTCCAAACACGATTTTCCCTTGCGGTCCAGTAGCGATTAACACGTAATCAATCAATGCACGTAGTACTGATCCATGGATACACTTCGCCAGAAAGCTATGTGGCGTTTCCTTTGATCGCCTATGATAGACGAAGTTGCAAAGAATAAACACACGGCTATCGGGTGCGATATAGCTCCCTAATGGATTCCACGAAGAACTACCGAAGTGACTCCGATCCAGGTTTGCATCCACCAGCACTTGTCTCACGAGACGATACACTGGATTTTCTATCTTCGATATGGTGGCGAATGGATACTCTGGAAAACGCTCACTAGGAGAAAAGAATTCACTCCCACTTGGATACCTTATACCGCGTTGAGTAACTATAGATGTATTCATGTGTATAATTTTTCCCTATGCCCGCAACCAACGCGCTACGATTTCCTCGAAGTTGAACATTTTTACCCTCTTCATCCCTTCGATAGCGAGGTTTCGCCGCAAGGTTTCGCTATCGAGAACCCGGGCAATCGCCCTGGTCAGTCCTGCGACATCTCCTTCCTTGATCAGTAGCCCACTTTTACCATCTTCGATGATCTCCGAAGGTCCGTACTTGCAATCGAAGCTGACGACAGGACATCCGTTCGCCATGGCCTCCATCAGCACGTTCGGCCATCCTTCATTATCGGAACTCAGCACGAAACACTCCGCGTGCCGGTACCAAGTATCAACATCGGCGACGAATCCGGGGAAATGCACGCGTTCCCCTATATTTAACTTTCGCGCCAAGTCGATGAGCAACTGTCGCTTTTCACCTTCGCCGATAATAGCTAGATGGAGATCTTCTCTATCGAGATCACTAAATGCCTTCAAGAGCCGCTCAAAACGCTTCTGCCGGGAGAGCCGCCCGGCTCCCAATAGGTAGCGGTTCGGTAACGGTGAGACCGATTCGCGTTCGGTGACTCTAACGTCTGTTTTGCAAATGGGGGTGGCGTTGGGGCAAACCAATATCTTTCCGGCTGGAACACCCCTCGATATTAGCATCCTTTCCAGTCCTTTGGAGGCGGCAATAACGCGAGAGGGGAAGCGGTACATCCATGGAAGCAGGGCGCGATAAACAAAAGCAAAGGCGGAATCTTCAATCCGCCCCTGCATACTCACCCGGAGCCGATCCAGATAGCCCGTTGAGGCCGCGGCGATAATGGCGGAAAAATTGGCGTTCTCTCCAAATGAAATAATGAGATTCGGACACTCGTCTCGAAACAGCTTCATCAGGCGCACAGATCGCGTCATAGCTCCATAGATTTTCCGCAATCTACTGCTGTCCGACGCTGGTGTCTTGAGTTCGACGGTACGCCCTTCAAGTTGGAAAGTCGAATGCGACGCATATGAAAGCGCGATAGTCACGTCGTGCAACTTTGCCCACTCAGGCCTCAAGTTGGCAATCCCTCGCGCGATGCCGCCACCACAATCATAAACGACGATCAATATTTTCATTTTTGCGTCTCCTTTGTGAGTTAGCGTTCCATCCGTGCGAGTGCGCTGTGAAGTAAGTGGCCGGGCGTGCCAAAGGCATCGAAATGAACATTCGCCAGGATCCAGCCGATGGATCTAGGACGAGCAAACCGAGGGGAAAAGTACACCGCGAGAACAAAGGCGGCGATGCAGGCTAAACATTCGATAACGAGCGACAGCCACGCCGGAAGCGAAACCGCTCGTGCTTGTCGTGCTGTCAGCCACAGTACTGGCGCAATCCAAGTAGCAACCCAAAACGCCGGCAAATGACCTCGGAGGAAATGACGCCAGTTCAGTTCGAGAAGAGACAATACCAACTGCGTCATGAGTATATGAACCGTGAGCAAGGCCCCCAGGATGGCTACGGTAACACCCACCAAGCCCCAGTGACTTCCGAGCCAAGCACCGGTGATGGCGAGCAACGCGAATATCGCTTGCCGCCAAGCTTCGCCATATGTCGCGCCTAGTGCTCGCATGAGGGGAATATTTATGGCGTCGCATGTGAAGCACAGGATTGCCAACGCAAAAATCTGAATGATGGGAACAACGGCATGCCATTGTCCACCCAAGATGATGGCGACGAGCTCAGTGTTGCTTATGAACAACATCATGCTTATGGGTACTGCCGCGAGGAGCAATATCTCGATACCGTGAAGATAGACGACGCGCAGGCGGGCCGTCTGTTTTTGCCGCGCTGACAAGGCGGGGAACAGGACATGGAGCAAGGCGTGGTTGAATCGGATGGGCAATGCGATCAACGACCAAGCCCGCGTGTAGTAACCGAGCGAAGCGGCTCCCAACCAGCGTCCAATGATGAAGGAGGGGCCTTGCTGGGCAATAAAATAAAAGATCAAAGAGAGAAAAATCCCGGTACTGTAGCCGAGGAGATCCATTGTCTCTCGCACGGTCAAACGGAGTTGGAGAGACAGCGGCTTGCATCGGATAATCATCGCGGTATATACCGCTTGATGCACGGCTTTGCCCCAGACAAGAGACCACACGCCAAATCCCAAGAGAGCCAGAACAATAGCCGTGAGGCCACTGCCAATCACTTGCGACAGGATATTGGCTGTCATCAGATTTTTGAATTGAAGATGCCGACTGAGCAAGTACTCCGGCACGGCCCCAACGCCTACAATTGTCAACACGACCGACAGCATCCTAAGTATTTCAGAAATTATCGGCTCGCTGAAGAGCGTGCCACAAAACGGTGCGAACAACCAGGTTCCCGCGGCTATGACAGTGCCGATCACCATCGAAATTGTGAAAGCGACCTCAATGTGTTGATCCGTCAGTTCAAGCCGTTGCACGACAGAGGGACTAACGCTGCACTTGATAGCCGTTTCCGCAAAGCCCACAATGATCAACGCGATGCCGTATAGTCCGAAATCGGTTGGCGAAAGCAGACGCGACAGGATCGACAGGATCAGCACTGCCAGCACTGCTTGGATAGCAGTCGCCAAGGAAGACCATTTCAGTCCTGTCTGCGTCCTTGCGATCAGGTTTTGCGTGCTCTCATGATTCACTGTCTTGTTTAGTCCCTACATAGTTGCCAAAGCCCACTAAGGCACAACTCAAACCGATGAGAAAGGCGACTGTTCTCTTTAGGAATATTGTGTGATGAGCTAAACAAAAGATGGCAATTGTTAAAACCCAGCCGAAAACGGTGTTTCTCACAACGGGGTTAGGAATTGTCAACGAAAATAACAATAAATAAATAAAAAACAACAAGAACAATGTTACCGGGATAATGCCACCCTCTCCCCAAAAAAGAAGATAATTATTGTGAACACCAAAACCCCGATCAGTTGCTATATCGTTAGGAGGCGCGTTCTCAACGCTATACATTTTCCCGATACCGAGACCAAAGATGGGGGATTCAAATATTTGCTCCAAAGCCAAAGGCAAAATCTCCAAACGTAGATGTGTCGAATAATCCTCTGATGTTCCTGACAAACTTAACCTCGCTAATCCGTACAATTGAGACTGGGACAGGAAAAGGATGCAACACAAGATCATAAAGACAGACCCTTTGAGAACGAATCTTAGTACGCCGAAATTATAGAATATAGAATATAGAATAAAAAATATAAAAGAGATTATAGCTGATCGAGAGCCTGTTTCAATGATTGTCAATACGCCCACGGTTAAAGCCAAGTAAGCAAACTTTCGATGTTGCTTCAGACTAAAGAACGATAGGGCCAGTACGATCGTCGCGCATCCAATAAGTCCTGCGCCGTTGGGATCTAAGAACGGGCCAAATTGCTGGTCTGGATGAGTCCGTTCTAGATTAGTGTTGTCGTATATTCTGGAAGATGCCAAGATAAGAATGCCATCTAAGGTCAGTAATACGAGGATTGCTTTTAGTACAGGCTCAGGGCCTGCTTGGCGAATCACCACCCGCCCGCCAATAGCAACAGCGATGATTGTAATAACAGAAAAGAGATGTCCTATCAGAATTCCAGCGGAATAGCCCTTTTCCCAAGAGGCATTAACAAAGGCCATGAAACAACTTATATAGAGATAGGATACCAAAGCCGCGACGATCAAAAATCCGGAAATTCCAAGGGCTTTTTTCAATGAAACGCTGTGCAGACATGCCTGAATCAGGATCAAACAGCAGATAGCTATTATGGGGGTGAACATTCGCGGCTTTTCAAATACCAGATAAACCGCGCCGTTCAGGTTGAGCAGAATTATGATGGCAAGCATCCAGAATGCCAGTTTCATAGTTTATATGTCCTAAAATCAATCGTTGGTATATCGAGCAATGCCGCAGGCCGTTCCCAACAAACTCCAAAAGAGAATCCTCGTAGCAGGTTGGTTCAGCCCATCCCAAGCCAAAATTTGCAACAAAAAACCGCATACTCCGATGAAGATCGCCAGTAGAGCGAGCAGTTGCTGTCGATCTTCGGTCACGCTGAAAACATGGCGGAGGCAGGCAAGACGCTTGTACAAAAAAAATAGCATTGCCCCCAAACTGACCAATCCCGTCTCAACCGTGAACATAAGGTACATATTCTCCAACGAGTGGTCTTTGGAAATGGATGTATCAGTCCGAAAGGTCCTTTGGTACGACTCATAGGCCCTTTGATGTCGTTCGACAAAGACCCGCGTAAAATTGCCAAACCCCAGACCCAACAGTGGCTGACTGACAATTTCAGTAGCCCCGATCTCTAACATCTTTAATCGTAGCCAGATAGTGTCATTGTCAAGCCCAGTGGACCCAATCCTATTCCCGATGTACTCCGTCGTTTGAGTTATCTTCTCGGGGACCGAAAGGCTAACCACAGGTGCCAGTAGCAAAACGGAAGCAACGACTCCAAT
This sequence comes from Candidatus Latescibacterota bacterium, assembly GCA_965204745.1. Lineage (GTDB taxonomy): Bacteria > Latescibacterota > UBA2968 > UBA2968 > UBA2968 > VXRD01. The sequence continues at coordinate 2,462,495 of OZ242010.1, read as the reverse complement.
ACCGATCTGAACGGCCCTGCACGGGTATCTGCATAAGCCAAGCCACAACGCGGTCATAAAAACAGCGGCGACCCAGGCACTTCGAGTCACCGTCAGCATCAGGCTTATCGCCATTGCCATTACCCCAACGAAAACCAAGGCCCGGTACAGGTTTACACGGGCGACAAAGATCTCGCCGACCAAAATAGGGGCGGTCAGGCAGATAAATCCGCCCAAGAACATCGGATTGCCGAGAGTCGAAGATAGCCTATACGGTCCACCATAATAATGCGTGGCATCGCGCCATCTGTCCCAAAGAAAATCCGTGCCGACGAGGTACGAAACGACGCCATAGATGGCAACGCACCCGCTGAACCAAGCGACCCAGCGCAGAATTTTGTACAGAGTAGCAGCGTCAAAACTTTGCGCGATGTAAAACATGTATATGCCCGTAACCGAGTAGTAGATGAGTTTAGCCGCGCCAATCCCGGGATACTTAGCCCCGATTAAGCTCGAGCAACAACAGAGGAGATAGACCCCCATCGCCCAATCCGTTTTATCCACCATCCCGCGCCACTGTCGTATAACGATCAACCGCGCTACGGTTAGGGCGACGCAGAGCAAAAAGGGCAAATACTTAAAAAAATGGAACGAAACCCTTTCCAGCGACAGGGGTTGCAGGTAGTAGAAAGGCACGAGGGAGATGTAGCCCAAGAGCAACACAAAAATCCAATAGGATGCCCTGTCTGCCCAGACGACAATGGCCCCGCGACTCTGTAACGCTTTTAAGAACATCCCTGTGAGCTCCTCTGCATTCGTCCGCGTGTTCCGGCAAAACATCATCGGTGCGCCGAGATGAAAAACACCCGTTTCTAGCTGTTCTCCTCAATGAGGAGGGCATGAACATCTGTGGTATCCGCTCGCACTTGGTCTTGGGGATGAATGCGATAGCCTGCAACGACAGCCAGGGCGTCTTGGGGGAATACGACGCTCAAGGCATCGGCGGCCTGACGCGCTCGCTCAATGTCGCGCTGACCGATGTCATTGGACACTTCGACAGCCACCCAGACCACGACGCGATCATCTTTGCGCTGTGCGCGAAGAATGAGGTCCGTTTCACTGATCCGGGTTTCCTGCGGGTCGGTGATGATGCCCTTGTCGAAGGCATCATCAACCGGCTCGAAAAGTTCGGGACTGGTGTCTTGCACAGGGCTTTGCATCATCCGCGCCTTGCGAAGGTTGAGCCGCTGACTGAGAAGCGGCCGAATCCTTCGGTGGAGTTTCATTTCCAAAACATCCTCCTTGAGCACCGCGACATCGGTTTTGAGTTGAGCGACATCGGCTTTGAGTTCTACAATGTCGGCTTCGACGCGCTCCAAGCGTATGGGTATGCCGAGAAATTCGTTGGTGAGCAACGCACGCAACAAGAGGGTCTGAGCATCGGGGTTGGCCTGAAGTTCTTTGATGATGCGAGCCACTAAGGACTCGGAGTTGAGTTTTGATGCTGTCATGGCGTGATTATCCTCTTCGACGCAACCTGCATTCCCATAGTCATCGTGCGTAACCTTAAGAATACAGTTGTAACAAGTCAAGGGCAAGAATATTTTATGGATTCACAGCACGCGCTGCGGATTTTAGAACTTCGATTCCCGCGCCGGTTTTGGATGCGTTTTCCCCGAGATGGCGTCGCCAGGTCTTTGCACCCGGCACGCCGGCAAACAAGCCCGTGAGATGCCGTGCGATGTGATGCAATCGAACGCCGCGGGCGAGTTGATCGGACACGTAAGGCAAAAATGCCTGCAAAATTTCGTGCCGAGACGGTATGGCGCGGGCGTCGCCGAAAAACCGATGATCCACGTCAGAGAGAAAATAGGGATTTGAATAGGCTTCGCGCCCGATCATCACCCCATCGACATGTGCCAAATGCGCGGCTGCCGCGTCGAGGGAGGTAATCCCGCCATTGATCACCACCTCCAAATCTGAAAACTCGCGCTCGATGCGATAGACCACGTCGTAACACAAGGGCGGCACCTCCCGGTTTTGCTTTGGACTCAACCCCCGTAGCCAGGCTTTGCGTGCGTGAAATGCAAAGACCGCGCACCCGGATTCGGCGACTGTCTCGACAAAACGCGCCAGTTCTTCATAGGAATCGCGGTCGTCAATGCCAATTCGGGTTTTCACGGTCACGGGAATACGCACGGCGTCTCGCATGGCGGCGATGCAGTCGCGCACCCGCTCGGGTTCTGCCATCAAGCACGCGCCAAACCGCCCGGATTGCACGCGGTCACTCGGGCATCCCACGTTCAGGTTGATCTCGTCATAGCCCCAATCTTCCCCCACTTTGGCGCACAACGCGAGTTCGGCCGGGTCGCTGCCGCCTAATTGCAAGGCCAAGGGGTGTTCAAACGCATCAAATGCCAACAAGCGCGTGCGGTCGCCGTGGATGATCGCGCCGGTGGCGACCATTTCGGTGTAGAGCAAAACGCGGCGGGAGATCAGGCGCAAGAAATACCGCTCGTGCCGATCCGTGCAATCCATCATGGGCGCGATGGAAAATCGCCTGCTGCTTCCAATAGCCATTATGAAAATCCAACAGAAGTGAGAAGTGAGAGGCAAGAAGTGAGAAGTGAGAAGTGAGAGGCAAGAAGTGAGAAGTGAGAAGTGAGAAGTGAGAGGCAAGAAGTGAGAAGTGAGAAGTGAGAAGTGAGAGGCAAGAAGTGAGAAGTGAGAAGTGAGAAGTGAGAGGCAAGAAGTGAGAAGTGAGAAGTGAGAAGTGAGAGGCAAGAAGTGAGAAGTGAGAAGTGAGAAGTGAGAGGCAAGAAGTGAGAAGTGAGAAGTGAGAGGCAAGAGGCGAGGATAGAAACGTAGGGGCGGTGCCCCCCCCGTGCCCGTCCAAAGATATAAGACGGGAGAGGCAAGAGACAGTGGTCAGTGGTCAGTCCCCACCCAACAGCCCATTCACAAGATACTTCCAAGATACAAGATACAAGGGGGAATGGTGAGGGATTTTTAATCGCTTTATGCCCTCGGTCAACGCCATCAGAGCAACCAGAGCGAGAAGCCATTAAAGGAACTTTACTCCCCTTTCCTCGTAGGCACGGGCGTAGCCTACAATGAGCGAAGCGAATAACGGGGCCGGGGGATAGGTCCCTAAGCCATCAGTGGGAGAACATCTCGCCTCCCATTGCGGGGAGACGAGGGGTCATAACTTTTTTGAAAGACCGATCATGCACCTATCGCCATACGAAACGATTTGGCTCATCGGCGGGGGTATTGCCGCCGCGTTGTTGTGGGGCATATTTGCCTCGGCGATCAAACGCAAAGGCGCGTCCCTGCCCTTGTTGGTCTTGATCGTAGCAGGCGCGCTGTGGTACACCGGGGACGCGCTCCGCATCCTCATCGGCCAAGCCGCGCCGGGCACGGGGGCCGTTGACTACGCCGGGCAAGTGGCGCGTCTCGGCCTGGGCTTTTTGCCCTCTGCGCTGCTCGCAACCGTGCTCGCGTTTGCCGATGGGCACAAGACCACCGCACGTCAAGTCGCGTTGCCCTTGGCCCTCGCGCCGGGCGCGATCATCTTCTTTCTCGACCTGTCTCAAGTGCCGCTACTGCGCGTGGGGTTCGGCCTGTACGCGATAGCGGCACTGCTGTTTTCCGCCCAGCTCTGCCGGGGATTTGCCACGCGCGCCGAGACCCCGATCCATCGATCCTTTTACCGGTTGATGGGCGTTGCGTTGGTCGGCATCGCCGCGCTCATCGGCGTTGCCTATCTGCTCGGTCAGCACCCGGTTTTGGGGCCTGCGCTCCGGTTGGCGCGCTTTCTCTCCCCCATTTTCCCAGCGTACATTCTGGGCTATTTCATTTACCGATACAGCTTTTTCCGCATCGTGGTCAATCCCGCGTTGCTCTATTCCGCGCTGACCGGCATCGTGTTGACGATCTACTTGCTCGTCATCCGCCGCGTCGCCGAAGAAGTGGGTCGCTTGGACAGGGGATTTCGGGAAGAGGTCGTCGAGGCCGTGCTGATTTCCCTGTTGATCTTCCTGTTTCAGCCGGTCAAGAATCGGTTGCAAGGCGCGATCAACCGCCTGTTTTTTAAGGCGCGCTACGAGTATCAACACCTGCTCGGCGCGCTGAGCCAAACGCTAAACGTGCCGCACGCGCTCGACGAGCGATTGCGGTCCGTGGTCAACGCGGTCAGCGCAGTGCTCAAGGTACACGCGGTCGCGCTGGTGGTGTTCGACTACGAGAAAGCGCGCGTCCGCAATGTGCAGGTCATCGCCAGCCGGGGCTTGCCGGGGTTTGAGCCGCCGGTCATCCCGTTTCGCGGGGCAGAAAACAGCGTGCCGCTAGCGCGCGTGGTGCGCTGGTTGTCGTCCCACCGCCGGCCTCTGTACGCGGGGGAATTGCACGGCGCGGCCCTGGCCGGTATCCTGTCCGCGCAAGGCGTGCAACTCTGCATCCCGGTCTTGCAAGAGGAAAATCCCGTCGGCCTGCTGTGCTTGGGAGAGAAGAAGCGCGGCGTGGCCTTTTTTTCTGAAGAATGGGACTTGCTCACCACCTTGTGCAACCAGATCGCATTGGCGGTCGAAAACACGCGCTTGGTGGAACGGCGGTTGCAACTCGAGCGGCAAATGTACGAAGCCGAGCGCCTCTCGGGCCTGGGCCTGCTCTCGGCGAGCATCGCGCACGAGGTGAAAAATCCCCTGAGTTCGATCAAAGCCATCGCGACCGTGTTGCGCGAGGATTTGCAAAACGACGCGCCCAAAGCCGCGGACCTAAGCGTCGTCTTGCGCGAGATCGACCGCTTGAGCCGGGTGGTGGATCGCCTGCTCAAATTCGCCCAACCCAAGCAGGGCGCGGCATTTCAGTCGGTCGACATCAAAGCCGTGCTCGAAGACGTGGTGCTGATCCTGTTCCACGAAGCCGAGCGGCAAGACGTGGCGATCCGCCTCGACGTGCCCGACGGCCTTGTGGTGACGGGCGATTCAGAGGACTTGAAAGAAGTGTTTTTCAATCTCATCTTGAACGGCATCCAAGCACTGGAAGGCCAGGGCGCGGATCGCCGCCTGAGCATCGCCGCGCAACAGGCGTTCCCATATATAGAAATCCGCGTGGCGGACACCGGGCCGGGGATAGCAGATCAGGCCCGAATTTTCGAGCCGTTTTACACGACCAAAGCGTCGGGCACGGGCCTGGGCCTCGCGATTGTAAAACGCGACATCGAGCGCATGGGCGGGTCCATTGCCGTGACAAACGCGGCCCCATCGGGCGCGGTATTCGCGGTTCAACTTCCCGGAGCGAACTGATGCAACACAAAATTTTGATCGTAGATGACGACCCCGCCGCGCGATACGGGCTCAAACGCGCCCTCGACGCGCTATCATGTGACATCGTCGAAGCCGAAGATGGCGAGGCCGCGTGCGCGGTCATTGCAACCGACGATCCCGACTTGCTCATCTGCGATATTCAAATGCCGAAAATGGACGGGTTGACCCTGGTCAAGCATCTGACTGAACGAGGGGACAGGCGGCCAGTGATCGTGATCACCGCGTACGGGTCCGAGCGGATCGCCGTCGAGGCGATGAAGGCCGGCGCGTACGATTATTTGAGCAAGCCCTACGACATAGATGAACTGCGTTGCTCGGTGGAAAACGTCCTCGAGACCGTGCGCCTGCGCCGGGAAAACCGTGCCCTCCGCAACGAGATTTGGCAACGATCCGGATTCGGCCTGCTGATTGGCCGCAGTCGGGCCATGCAAAAAGTCTGCGATCTGATCGACAAGGTGGCCGGCACCGATGCGACCGTGCTCATCACCGGCGAGAGCGGCACGGGCAAGGAACTCGTCGCGCGGGCCATCCACGAACAGAGCGGGCGAACCGCGCGGCCCTTTGTCGCGGTCAATGCCGCGGCACTGCCGACCGAGTTGATCGAGAGCGAAATGTTCGGCCACGAAAGGGGCGCGTTCACCGGCGCCACCGCACGGCGTCAGGGCAAGTTTGAACTCGCGGACGGGGGCACGCTGTTTTTGGACGAGATCGGCGATATGCACCTCGAAACGCAGGCCAAGTTGTTGCGCGTGTTGCAAGAGCAACGCTTTGAACGCCTGGGCGGTTCGCAAACCGTGAGCGTGGATGTGCGCGTGATCAGCGCCACGAACAAAGACCTGCCCGCTGAAATCGCGCATGGACGGTTCCGCGAGGATCTCTACTACCGATTAAAAGTGGTCGATATTTTTCTGCCGCCCTTGCGGGACAGGCGCGAGGACATTCCCCTGCTCATCCAACATTTTCTCGCGCGCTTCAACCAACAGCACGTCAAGACCCTCACGGACATCCCCGCAGACGCGATGAAGCTACTCATAACGCACCCTTGGCCCGGCAACATCCGCGAGTTGATGCACGCGATTGAACGCGCCGCGATTCTGTCGGACAGCGGGGTATTGCACAAAAACTTGTTGCCCGATGATATGCGGACACCTCCCGAGCAATCCGCAGCCACAACGGACCCGATCTGGCGGGATGGCCTCTCGTTTCGAGACGCAAAACAAGCGCGTGTTCACTCCTTTGAAACCGCGTTCATCCGCGCCGCGCTAGAACACCACAACGGCAACATCAGCCGCACGGCCCCTGCCATCGGCATGAAACGCCAAGCATTGCAACAGAAATTAAAGGAGTTGGGAATCGATCCCGGGATTTATCGTTGACCTGAAACAAGCGAAATTTGACCTTGCTTTTCGGGCATTGTTTGGGTAAACTTGTCGAGACATTCGCAGTTCACCCCACCATCTCACAAGGAGATATGTCATGACAGATGCAGAGAAGATCGCGCAACACGATCAGAAATTCGCAGAGCAGGATCAGCGGCTCATCGCTATCGAAAAGAACGGGGCGGTCGTCGGCGATCAAGTCGCGCAGAACGCGAAAGACATTCGCCGCGTAGAGGAGCAAACGATTGATCGCTTCGAGCAAGTGATGAACCTGATGAACGCGGGCTTTACGCGCATGGAGCACAATATTAACCGCGTGGAGACGAACGTGAAGGAGGAGATTGTCCGCGTGGAAACTGGCTTGAAGGAGGAGATTGTCCGCGTGGAGACTGACCTGAAGGAGGAGATCAACCGCGTGGAAACTGGCTTGAAGGAAGAAATCAACCGCGTGGAGACTGACCTGAAGGAGGAGATCAACCGCGTGGAAACTGGCTTGAAGGAGGAGATTGTCCGCGTGGAAACTGGCTTGAAGGAAGAAATCAGCCATGTGGAGACTGGCTTGAAGAAAGAGATCAACCGCGTGGAGGCTCATGTTATCCATGTGGAAAAGACCTTGAAAGAGGACATCAACCGCGTGGATGCCCATGTTGTCCATGCGGAAAAGACCTTGAAGGAGGACATCAACCGCGTGGAAACTGGCTTGAAGAAAGAGATCAACCGCGTGGATGCCCATGTTGTCCATGCGGAAAAGACCTTGAAGGAGGACATCAACCGCGTGGAGACTGACTTGAAAGAGGACATCAACCGCGTGGGTGCCCAGGTTATGCATGCGGAAAGGACCGCGAAAGAGGACATCAACCGCGTGGGTGCCCAGGTTATCCGTGCGGAAAAGACCGCGAAAGAGGACATCAACCGCATGGATGCCCGTATTATGCGTGCGGAAAAGACCGCGAAAGAGGACATCAACCGCGTGGGTGCCCAGGTTATGCGTGTGGAGACGAATTTGAAGAATGATATCCACCACGCGCAGGAGCGAACCATCAAATGGCTGTCATTGATCGTTGCGGTCGCAGTGATCATTATCGGTATGTTGACATACATCAAAGGATAAGCGCGGCTACATTTCGCTATCGAGTCATCAAAACATCGCCCCATCCGAGATCGCACAAGCGATTTCAGATGGGGTCTTTTTTTGTGCGTGCATGCAAGAATTGGGTTGCAGGTGCAATATTGGGGTTGCAGCAGTCGGGTGGTTTTTGCGTGAAAAACGATGGAAATCCTCGGTTTTCGGGCGAAACGGCTTTGGCACGGGGTTTGCGCTTACCGCGTTGTGAGATGGAAATGGTTCTCAGCTTTTTATGAGGAGGCTCGACATGTCAACACTCACCTGGACATTCGCACTGCAACGCCACGTTGCCAATTTGATTACCGCCGGGCGCGTGGTGTGTCTGTTTCTCGCTGCGGCGTTTGCCGTGACCGGGAACGCGCTGCTCGCGTGGGTTGCCGTGCCCATTGCCCTTGCCGCTCTGGTGATGGATTGGTTGGACGGGTACGCGGCGCGGCGACTGGGGTGCGAGAGCGAGATCGGGGGCTTGTTGGACATCGTGGGCGACCGCATCGCGGAAAACGTGTGGTGGGTGGTGTTTGCGTGGTTGCATCTGATTCCACTTTGGGTGCCGCTCGTGGTGCTCAGCCGGGGTTTTGTCACCGATGCGATCCGCAGCTATGCCCTGTCCCGCGGTCTCACCGCCTTTGGCGAGGCGTCGATGATGCAGTCGCGGATCGGCCATGCGTTGGTCGCCTCCCGTGCGAGTCGCGCTGCGTACGGCATTGCCAAGGTGATCGCGTTTGAGGCGCTGTTCATCCTCAACGCCGCACAAGCGCAACAAAGCGCCGCGTTCCCGATTGAGTTCATCGCCCTAACCGCCACGTACCTGACCGTCGCCCTGTGCGTCATCCGAGGCATTCCAGTGATCACAGCGGTTAAGAGGTTGTCATACCAAGAATAGCCGAATCAATGGCAGGGCAGAGCGAGATAGAGAACGCACAAGCGGACGAGCGGAAGGGTGGGGAACGCACGGGCGGAGAGGTGGACGGGACGGGCACGCACGGGCGGACGAGGGGTTGAGGGGTTGCGCGGGGCAATTTTAAGGAGAACACCATGAAACGAGAAACCTATGTCTTGCTCTGGCTGCTCGGCCTGATTTGCCTGGGCGTGCTCTTGCACCAACTCAGCACCATCGAGGTGTGGCAACACGTCTTGATGATGGGCTGGGGCTATCTTCCGGTGATCGGCATCTCCCTGATGGGCTATGTCAATCATGTCTATGTGTGGCAAAAGTGTTTTGCGTGTAGCGCGGAAAGGCCGCGATTGCGGCAACTGCTGTGGGTAAAACTGGTCGGCGAGGCCCTGGGCAATGCCACGCCCGCGTCGCAGGTTAGCAAAGAAATTGCCAAAGCGGTTATGCTGCGAAAGAAAATGCGCGCGTCCCAAGGGGTGTCGTCATTGGTGATCAACAAGACCGGGGAAATGATCGGCGGGTTGATCTTCGTGCTCGGGGGCGTGGCGACCGGGTTGCAGCGATTTGCATTTCCGCCAGAGGTTCGCACGGGGTTGATCGCCATTTTGGCGGTCTCTGTGCTGTGGGCCGGTTTCACGGTTGTGAAGCAAAGGCGAAATCCCTTTGCCGGCCTGCTCGATGTGTTGTCGCGCTTACGACTCGGATTTTTGGAGCGATACCGGCCCCGCGCAGAGGAAATCGACCGCAATTTGGCCGCGTTTTACCGCCTGAACAAGTGGCGGTTGTCCGGCCTGCTGGGCTTGCATCTCTTGGGCTGGGGCCTGGGCACGCTGGAGATCTACGCGATTCTCCATGTGCTCGGCGAACCGATCCCGCTCGCGTCCGCGTATTTGTTCCACGCATTGCTGATCGCGATCAACACCGCGTTCTTCTTCGTGCCCTACGGGATGGGCGTTTTTGAAGGCGGGCATGTGTTCCTATTCGCTTTGATGGGCTTGCAACCGAGCATGGGCCTGGCCGTGGGCATCATCCGCAGGATACGCAGGCTTTTCTGGATGCAAATAGGCTTGGTGATGCTCTTGCTCGGCTCGCGCACCAAACGTACGGAAATGCAAGAGCCAGTGGCCTGAAACGAGGGAGGCTTCCAGGAAAATATTATCCGCAACTTTTACCCTGCTCGTTGTGAGTGTTGCCGCTGTTTCCGGAGATGAGACGCCGCGTACTCAGTCGTCTCTCAATCCATCGCCATTTCTGTTGGAACGCAACTCTGCCAATGGAAATGGCGATGGAAATATCCACAAAAACGCGCCCTCAAAAGCGATTGCCACCCTGCGGTTCTAACCGGCACATAAATCTCACAGAAAGGAGAACCCCCATGTACACCATCACCAAATCTATCGCCATCTTTGTCACCGTAACCCTCGTGCTCAACGCGATGGCCCCCGCGCTCGCGCAGACAGAGAACAACGCGCCCGCAGAGGTGATTGCAGGGGTTGAGCGGTTTATCGGTGAACGCGCCCGGCGAGTGGTCGTTGCCAAGGGCCGCTACGTCGGCGTGACCTATCGCAAAGACAATGGCAAAATTGAAACAGTGGAAGGATTCGTCCAAGCGAGGGATGAAACCGAACTGACGATTCGCCGGGGTATTTGGCAGAAGAAAATCCCATTGAATGGGATTGACGTTTTGATCGTCTGCGAGCATCCAAGCCAACTTCAGCGCGCCCGATACATCCTGGGCAAGGAGAGTCGTCAAAGAGGGTTGTTCAACAGGGATACGGGAGTGGGCGGCAAATTGACCGCTGGTATTTTGGCAGGTATCAGTTTGGGTTTTTTGGCCGGGACGGGCGCGGTGCTTCCTCTGGACAAGTGTGAAAGTGGTGAGACGTTTTGCGGATGGGGGAAAATAGCTGTGTTCCTGACAGGTGCTTCGGCTGGCTACATCATCGGATGTCCTCTCGGCATGAGCATAGTTGATCCTGATGATCGGTTTCTCAATACGCTGGTAGGTAGCCTTTTGGGCGCGGGGGCAGGCGTGTTAATCGGAAGTGTCACCAGTAGAAATGTTGGGGCAGCCTTTATTGTTGTCTCGCCCTTTGGGGCTACCATCGGATCGATCATCATGTCCGAGCGATCAAATCCCTTTCGGTCACGCCGGTTCTCAATCGGCCTCGCGCCAGACCGCAATGGCAACGTATCGGCAATCGCCACGTTGTGGTTCTAACCGGCTCTCAAACCTCACAGAAAGGAGAACCCCCATGTACACCATCACCAAATCTATCGCCATCTTTGTCACTGCAACCCTCGTGATCAATGCGATGGCCCCTGCGCTCGCGCAGGCTACCGCAGACTCGCAAAGTACAAAGGTCAACCAGACTCCCATACAACGAATCAAGACACCCAACGCCAAAGTGCGTGTTCATGCCCCGGTCATCTCAAAAAGGCGAATCATTGGCGAGGTCGTAAAAATGAATCGAGACACGCTCGTTCTTAAACTGGCGCGGATGCCTTGGCCCCAACTACGCGAAATCACTGCCAACACAGTCATGACCCAAGATGGACAGACATTGTATCAAGTGCCCATGTCTTCAATCACCAACCTTGAAGTCAGCATGGGACGGCGGAGAAACGCGGGCAAAGGCTTTGGCTTTGGACTTGGGCTTGGATTGACTTTTTTGCTTGTAGTGAGCACTACAGTGAAAACTCCAGATAGTGGAGATCTAGGACTGGGACGAGGAGCGGCGTTCTTCGTTATCGGCGTGGGTGGAGCTGTATCTCTATGTCTTCTCTCGACTCTCATTGGTGTTGCAACAAAATCCGAGAAATGGGTTGAAGTGCCGCCGCAACGCCTCAACTTGAGTATCGCGCCCACGCCTGACAAAGGGCTCCGCGCCGCGCTCACGGTCAATTTTTGAAAGGAGACCCCATGCACACCATCACCAAATCCATCGCCATCTTCATCACCGCGGCACTCGTGCTCAACGCGATGGCCCCTGCACTCGCGCAGACAGAGAACAACGCGCCCTCAGAGGTGATTGCAGGGGTTGAGCGGTTTATCGGTGAAGAAGATGTGAGAGGCGATGCCAGACCATTTCGCAATGCCAGAGTGCGCGTTCATGTTCATGCAATCTCAAAAAAACGGATTATTGGTCGAATCGTCAGCATGACACAAGACACACTCGTTATCGAAGGCACAGGGTGGATTTTCATGCCCGGACGCCGAACACCTGTTGAAAAAGGACGTACACTTTATCGCGTGCCTTTGTCTGCAATCACCAATACGGAAGTCAGCATGGGGCAACGTAGAAACACGGGCAAAGGCTTGTCAGTTGGACTTGGGCTTGGAATTACTCTTTTTTTTAGTGCCCCTTATCTCAGTCCTCTGCTGAATACAGATACTGTAGCCATTGCCCCTCCCATAGTGGTTCTCTCGACTCTCATTGGTGTTGCAACAAAAACCGAGAAATGGGTTGAGGTATCGCCGCAACGCCTCAACCTGAGCATCGCGCCCACGCTTGACAAAGGGCTCCGCGCCGCGCTCACAGTCAATTTTTGAAAGGAGAACCCCATGCACACCATCGGCAAATCTATCGCTATCTTTGTCACTGCAACCCTCGTGCTCAATGCGATGGCCCCCATGCTCGCACATGCCGCCAAGCACCTGCAAGGCGAGCAGGTCAATGCCAACGCGCTAGTTCGAGATGCGTACATCGCCGTCACCTATCGCGATGGCAATGGCCGAGAAAGAACGGCGAGGGGCTGGATCGATGCGATAGGCGAGACATCGTTCACCATTCGCAGCGGCGGACTCAAGAGCAAGACGACTATCGCCTATGCCAAAGTCCTGTCCGTGATCATGAGCGAAGCCTCCAGCGTGCCCGCGAAGCAGATGAATGAGGTAAATCGGTTTATTCGGAATATGAAAGCGAGAGAGAGAGAACAGGCCAAAGAAGAGGCCAGCGAGGCGAGGGCCCCTGCGCTCGCACAGACAGAGAACAACGCGCCCGAAGAGGTGATTGCAGGGGTCGAGCGGTTTATCGGTGAACGCGCCCGACAAGTGGTCGTTGCCAAGGGCCGCTACGTCGGCGTGACCTATCGCAAAGACAATGGCAAAATTGAAACAGTGGAAGGATTCGTCCAAGCGAGGGATGAAACCGAACTGACGATTCGCCGGGGTATTTGGCAGAAGAAAATCCCATTGAATGGGATTGACGTTTTGATCGTCTGCGAACATCCAAGCCAGCTTCAGCACGCCAAGCGCATCGCCCTAAGAAACAAGAAAAGAGATGAAGATCGCCCTCCAGTCCGCATTGCCAAAAAATTGCTTCTCGGACCTCTTGTGGGCGGTTCTTTCTTTTGGTTGGGAGGTGCTGTAGGCGGTGGATTACAAAATAATATTGGGAGTAAGTGTAGTGATAAATATCTCGGATGTATTGAAGGAGTAGTTGTTGGCGCGGGTATTGCCTATACGGTAGGAATGGCACTTGGGGTGAGCATTGTGGATCCGTACGATCAATCTGTCAAATCAATGCTCGGTAGCCTCATGGGATTGGGAATCGGGATTCTTAGTGTCAGATTGAAAGACCAAACTTGGCCCGCCCTGTTCGTCGGCCCGCTCGTCGGGTCTGTGATTATGTCCGAGAGGTCACGCAAGTTGCCTAAAGATAGTCGGTTCTCAATCGGCCTCGCGCCTGACCGCAATGGCAACGTATCGGCAATCGCCACCCTGCGGTTCTAACCGGCACCTGGATCTCACAGAAAGGAGAACCCCCATGTACACTATCACCAAATCCATCGCCATATTCATCACTGCAACCCTCGTGCTCAACGCGATGGCCCCTGCGCTCGCGCAGGCCGCCAAGCACTTGCAAGGCGATCAGGTCAATGCCAACGCGCTGGTTCGAGATGCTTATGTCGCTGTCACCTATCGCGATGGCAATGACCGAGAAAGAACGGCAAAAGGCTGGATCGATGCGATAGGCGAGACATCGTTCACCATTCGCAGCGGCGGACTCAAGAGCAAGACGACTATCGCCTACGCCAAAGTCCTATCCATAATCATGAGCGAAGCCTCAAGCGTGCCCGCGACGCAGATGAACGAGGTGAATCGGTTTATCAAAGATGAAAAAAGAAGAAAGGCAGAACAGAAGGCAAAGACCGGGGTTATCCACCTGCAAGGCGATCAGATCGTCCCCGAGAAGATCACAAAGGGATGGTATGCCCATGCCATCTATACATCAGAAGGAAAAAAAGAAACCGCAACCGGATGGATTATCACCAAAGACGCAAAGCATATCGTAATCCACGAGTTCAAAAATAAGGCCAGATTCGAAAGAACGGATCGTTGGCGAGTCGGAAAAACTTGGGAAAGAGCATACGGCGATATCGACACGATAGCATACGGCGATATCGACGCGATAGTTGTCGCTAACGCTAAATACCGAGGATCTGTTGAAGAGTTGAAAAATGCAAGCAAGGCCATGCAACGGTTCATGACACACAATGCCAAAGTGCGTTTCAAAGCCCCTTCACTTTCAAAAAGTCGGATCGTTGGCGAGGTCGTCAAAATGACGCAAGACACACTTCTCATCCGAGAAGGACGTACATTTCTTGAAGTGCCCATGTCTTCAATCTCCAATTTTGAAGCCAGCCTGGGGCAACGTCGAAACGCGGGCAAAGGTTTTATGATTGGGCTTGGGCTTGGACTTGCTGTCCTTGTTCCAGTCGCGATTGAAGATTATAAAGTAGAGGGGGAATTGCAAGGCTTTCCCACAGCTATTACAGCGGTGTATATATTCCCATCCATAGTGGTTCTCTCGACTCTCATGGGGACGATAATAAAAACCGAGAAATGGGTTGAGGTATCGCCGCAACATCTCAACTTGAGCATCGCGCCCACGCGAGACAAAGGACTTCGCGCCGCGCTCACGGTCAATTTTTGAAAGGAATAGGACCTCTCCCCCGGCCCCTCCCCGAAACTGGGAGGGGAGACCTTCTTTTTGTATTTTTCGCGTGGCCTACAATGAGCGGCGCGAAGGTAGGTCTTGAAAAAATTAAAACAGTTTCTAACCGGCTCTCAAACCTCACAGAAAGGAGAACCCCATGCACACCATCGGCAAATCCATCGCTATCTTCATCACTGCAACCCTCGTGCTCAATGCGATGACCCCTGCGCTCGCACATGCCGCCAAGCACTTGCAAGGCGATCAGGTCAATGCCAACGCGCTGGTTCGAGATGCGTACATCGCTGTCACCTATCGCGATGGCAATGGCCGAGAAAGAACGGCGAGGGGCTGGATCGATGCGATAGGCGAGACATCGTTCACCATTCGCAGCGGCGGACTCAAGAGCAAGACGACTATCGCCTACGCCAAAGTCCTATCCATAATCATGAGCGAAGCCTCAAGCGTGCCCGCGAAGCAGATGAATGAGGTGAATCGGTTTATCAGAGATCAAAAAAGCAGAGCGGCAGAACAGAAGGCAAGGACCGGGGTTATCCACCTGCAAGGCGAGCAGATCGTCCCCGAGAAGATCACAAAGGGATGGTATGCCCATGCCATCTATACATCAGAAAACCAAAAAGAAACCGCAACCGGATGGATTATCACCAAAGACGCAAAGCATATCGTAATCCACGAGTTCAAAAATAAGGCCAGATTCGTCGGAAAAACCTGGGAAAGAGCATACGGCGATATCGACACGATAGCATACGGCGATATCGACGCGATAGTTGTCGCCAACGCTAAATACCGAGGATCTGTTGAAGAGTTGAAAAATGCAAGCAATGCAATGCAACGGTTCATGACACACAATGCCAAAGTGCGTTTCAAAGCCCCTTCACTTTCAAAAAGTCGGATCGTTGGCGAGGTCGTCAAAATGACGCAAGACACACTTCTCATCCGAGAAGGACGTACATTTCTTGAAGTGCCCATGTCTTCAATCTCCAATTTTGAAGCCAGCCTGGGGCAACGTCGAAACGCGGGCAAAGGTTTTATGATTGGGCTTGGGCTTGGATATGCTGTCGTTGTTACAGCCGCGATTGCAGATTCTAATTCTAACGACGAGATCATATTGCCGAACGAATGGCCAGGCATCCCTTTAGAGACAATAGCATTCCTACCCATAGTGGTTCTCTCGACTCTCATGGGGACGATAATAAAATCCGAGAAATGGGTTGAGGTATCGCCGCAACATCTCAACTTGAGCATCGCGCCCACGCGAGACAAAGGACTTCGCGCCGCGCTCACGTTCAATTTTTGAAAGGAATAGGACCCCTCCCCCGGCCCCTCCCCGAAACGGGGAGACCTTCTTTTTTTATTTTAGGCGTAGCCTACAATGAGCGGCGCGAAGGTAGGTCTTGAAAAAATTAAAACAGTTTCTAACCGGCTCTCAAACCTCATAGAGAGGAGAACCCCATGCACACCATCGGCAAATCCATCGCCATTTTCGTCACGGCGACCATTCTGATCAACGCGATGGCTCCCATGCTCGCGCAGGCCGCCAAGCACTTGCAAGGCGATCAGGTCAATGCCAACGCGCTGGTTCGAGATGCGTACATCGCTGTCACCTATCGCGATGGCAATGGCCGAGAAAGAACGGCGAGGGGCTGGATCGATGCGATAGGCGAGACATCGTTCACCATTCGCAGCGGCGGACTCAAGAGCAAGACGACTATCGCCTACGCCAAAGTCCTATCCATAATCATGAGCGAGGAATCAAGCGTGCCCGCGAAGCAGATGAATGAGGTAAATCGGTTTATCAGAGATGAAAAAAGAAGAGCGGCAAAGGCAGAAAGAAGAGCGGCAAAGGCAGAACAGAAGGCAAGGACCGGGGTTATCCACCTGCAAGGCGAACAGGTCAAGGCCGATACGCTGGTTCAAAATGCCTACGCTGTCGTCACCTATTACGAGGACAATAAACTGAAACAGGAGAAAGCGGGGATTATTAAGGCGATTGGCGACACATCGTTCACGATTCAAAACGGCCTCTTGGGCAAGACGACCATTGCATACGCCAAAGTGATGACATTGGTCATGAGTGCAGATACAGGCGTGTACTTAACGCAACGGAATGCAGTAGCGCGAAAAAAAAAGAAAATAGAAGCAGAGACAAAAGCCATACAGCGGTTCATGACACACAATGCCAAAGTGCGTTTCAAAGTTCCTTCACTGACAAAAGAATGGATCGTTGGCGAGGTCGTCAAAATGACGCAAGACACACTTCTCATCCGAGAAGGACGTACATTGAGCACGAGTGCCGCGGTGATAAAGATGGCGATTCTTCAAGTGCCCATGTCTTCCATCTCTAATTTTGAAGCCAGCATTGGACAGCGTCGAAACGCGGACAAAGGTTTTATGATTGGGCTTGGGCTTGGACTTGCTGTCCTCGTTCCAGTCGCGATTGCAGATTATAAAGAAGGGGGCGAATTCGAATTGCACGGCTGGGCCACAGCTATTACAGCGGCGTATATCTTCCCATCCATAGTGATTCTCTCGACTCTCATGGGTGCTGCAACCAAATCCGAGAACTGGGTTGAAGTGCCGCCGCAACGCCTCAACCTGAGCATCGCGCCCACGCCTGAAAAAGGGCTTCGCGCCGCGCTCACGGTCAATTTTTAACGCAAAGGATCCTGATTCGACAGGAGGAACACATGGTACGAATGGCGATAATCGTTTTGCTTTTGGGCGTGTGTCTGCCAGGAGTTCTACGGGCAGAAGTGGATGTGAAAGCCGGGGAGATCGACAGCAACGCGGTTGAAATCGGCGCGTATGTCATGATCACTTATGGGGAGGGAGAGCGGGATTCGATCTCTGGGAAGTGGGAAAGCATGGCGACTGTAAGAGGGCTAATCAAGGCGGTTGATTCAAAGCGGTTGATCATCGGCGTCGATTCTTGGAAAACGGAAATTGACCGCGAGCGCATTCACAAAATCATCGCGTTGACCGCACCTAAAAAGACGACCGGCCCGCGTTCATGGCTAACCCATTTCAAACCGGAATTGACGCTTGAAGCCGGTTATTTTTTTAACATCAGTAAAATGTATACGGGATTCTATATCTTTGGTGATCGGTACAAAAAGTCACTGTGGGCCGCGTCTCTCTATTTCGGCGATTTCCTCTCTGATGAAGACCGTTCGCGGGTTGGGTTGCGATGTGCGTATCAAAAAGTAAATATCTTTGCGGTTTCGCCCGACCAAGAATATAGTGTATCTCATTGGCGGAGAAGTGAATCTGAAATTAGACGACGCGAGGCCGGCATGACCGCACGGGTGTTTTCCTCATTGCTGGTCTTTCAAAAAGCTTATGTCCTCAACAATCGCAAACGAGTCGTCTTGCTGGCCGATTTCGCGTTTGGCGCATCCTTTGAGAACATCTACTACCAGAGCGGAGGGGATTACGAATCGACGACCCGTCCGCGCGGTTCGGCGGGTGCCGCGATCCTTGTACCTGTTCATCCGCATATCAACGTGCAAGCCGCCGTGCGAGCCGACTTATTTTGGGAGTATTTGGATAATCATTTTTTGCGAGGAATGACCGTGGCGGTTGGGCCATCTTTGAAATTTTAGGACGTGTTGCAGAACGAGCACCCCAAACTCAATCGGAGGCATCCATGTACGCAGAACGCACCATCACCAAATCCATCGCCATCTTTGTCACTGCAACCCTCGTGCTCAATGCGATGGCCCCTGCGCTCGCGCAGGCAGAGAACAACGCGCCCGCAGAGGTGATTGCAGGGGTTGAGCGGTTTATCGGTGAACGCGCCCGGCAATTGGTCGTTGCCAAGGGCCGATACGTCGGCGTGACCTATCGCAAAGGCGATGGCAAAATTGAAACCGAGGAAGGATTCGTCCGAGCGATAGATGAAACCGAACTGACGATTCGCCGAGACAACACAGAAAAGACCATTCCGCGGACTTGGATTGAAGAACTCATGGTTTGCGATAATCCATTCCAACTGTTGCACGCCCAAAACCTTCTGCGTCTGGGGCGTCCACTAAAAAGGGCAGATGATAACCGCCGCTGGGTTCCCGGTGTTGTCACTTTGGGTATTTTGGGAGGGATAGGAGGTGGAATAATCGGTTGGGAAATTGGAATAAATAGCAATGAAGAGGATGATCCCCTCGGTGGCTTCGCTGCCCCGATGTACAGTTTTTTGGGCGTGCTTATCGGCGGTGGGATTGGCATAGGGATTCGCGCATTGATGCAAAAAACACCTGGTCAATTTGGCGTTGGGCTGAAAGGCAGCGCGATGGGATTGAGCGCAGGCACGGTTATGATGACCGCCATCAACAGAAAACTCTGGCCTTCTCTGCTCATCGGCCCGCTCGTCGGGGTTGCGATGATGTCCAAACGGTCACACCCTGCCCTTGAACCCCGCCGGCTCTCAATCGGGCTCGCGCCTGACCGCAATGGCAACGTATCGGCAATCGCCACATTGCGGTTCTAACCGGCTCTCAAACCTCACAGACAGGAGAACCCCATGCACACCATCACCAAATCCATCGCCATCTTTGTCACCGCGACCCTCGTGCTCAATGCGATGGCCCCCATGCTCGCACATGCCGCCAAGCACTTGCAAGGCGATCAGGTCAATGCCAACGCGCTGGTTCGAGATGCGTACATCGCTGTCACCTATCGCGATGGCAATGACCGAGAAAGAATGGCGAGGGGCTGGATCGATGCGATAGGCGAGACATCGTTCACCATTCGCAGCGGCGGACTCAAGAGCAAGACGACTATCGCTTATGCCAAAGTTCTATCCATAATCATGAGCGAAGAATCCAGCGTGCCCGCGACGCAGATGAACGAGGTGAATCGGGTTATTCGGAATAAAGCACAAGCCATCCAACGGTTCAACCAACAGTTCCCCACGGTCATGACACGCGAGCAGATTGATCTAAAAAAAATAAGAAAAGGATGGTATGCCCATGTCGTCTATACACCAGAAAGGACGAAAGAAACCGTAACCGGGTGGATTGTCGGTAAAGGCGCAAACCGCATCGCAATCAAAAAGCAAAACTGGGAAAGATGGATAGCATACAGCGACATTGACACACTTGTTGTTGCTAAACACAAGCGAGACATTGATCGGTGGTGGAAAAATGCAAGACAGACCCTGTTCAATGCCAAAGTGCGTTTCAAAGCCCCTTCACTTTCAAAAAGTCGGATCGTTGGCGAGGTCATAAAAATGAATCGAGACACGGTCGTTATCCAAGGTGGACACACATTTTATCAAGTCCCCATGTCTTCAATCTCCAACTTTGAAGTCAGCATTGGACAGCATCGAAACACGGGCAAAGGCTTTAAGATTGGGCTTGGGCTTGGACTTATTATCCTCGTTCCAATCGCGCTGGTAGATTTGAACGATGAGGACAACGACTGGCGTGGCCTTGCTACATTCGTGACAGCGGTGTATATATTCCCATCCATAGTGGTTCTCTCGACTCTCATGGGTGCTACAATAAAATCCGAGAAATGGGTTGAGGTATCGCCGCAACGCCTCAACCTGAGCATCGCGCCCACGCGAGACAAAGGGCTTCGCGCCGCGCTCACGGTCAATTTTTGAAAGGAATAGGACCCCTCCCCCGGCCCCTCCCCGAAACGGGGAGGGGAGACCTTCTTTTTTGTTCCAGGCGTAGCCTACAATGAGCGGCGCGAAGGTAGGTCTTGAAAAAATTAAAACAGTTTCTAACCGGCACATGGATCTCATAGAGAGGAGAACCCCATGCACACCATCGGCAAATCCATCGCTATCTTCATCTTGGCGCAGGGGCAAGGGATAGAACAAACACACCATCACCGCTGTTTGGATCGCCAAGTTTGCGCCCCCGTTGCGTCGGCCCTTGAAAGTACCAGCCCCGAAGGGCTCGAGGCGTGATCCAAAACGTCAGACTGCCCCGCTACTTGAGGCCAGCCTCGTAAGCCGCCTAGTTCCGCACCCGATAGACAAGTCTCACAGCACCGGCGACGAGGGGCATTGACGGAGGTCTTGGAAGAGGCTATCTTAGCCATGACAGGTTCCTTGTGAGAAAGGGTGTTGTGGCGGTGACAAATATGCCCAATCTGCGAAGGAGCCTGTCTTTTTGCTACCCCAAACAGCAGGCTATCGCCATTTATGCAACGACGCCACTGACCACTATGACTCTTCCCTCCAAATTACAACCCGGCGATACAGTCGGGATCATCGCGCCATCCGGGTCATTCGAGCGCGAGCGGTTGACGCCGGGAGTGGCGTATTTGCAACAGCGGGGATTTCGCGTGCGCGAGGGCGAGTCGCTCTACGCACGAGATCGGTATCTGGCGGGAACGGATCGGGCGCGGGCAGACGATGTGCATGCGATGTTTGCGGATACAGATGTGAAGGGCATTTTTGTGGCGCGTGGCGGATATGGCGCGGCCCGCATTTTGGACTTGTTGGATTGGGCGTTGATCGCGCAAAACCCCAAGGCGTTGGTCGGCCTGAGCGATACGACGGCGTTGCAGTTGGGTATCTATGACCGTGCGGCACTGGTCACGTTTTCCGGGCTGTCCCTGTGTTCGGATGTGACGACAGAGGGTCTCCATGCCGAGACCGAAAGCGCGTTGTGGGACGCGGTGTGTTCGCATCGGTTCGCGCCCATCCCCTTGACGGCCCTGCGCGAGGGCGAGGCCACGGGCACGCTGATCGGCGGGTGTTTATCGCTCATGGTGTCGCTGGCAGGCACGGCGTTTTTCCCGCAATGCGAAGGCGCGGTGATCGCGCTGGAGGACGTGAATGAGCCGCCCTATCGCGTAGATCGCATGCTGAATCAACTGGCAATGGCCGGGGCATTTGATCGCGCCGCGGGCGTGGTGTTCGGCGAATTTGTGGGTTGCGAACCCGAGTGCGAATCCGAGGGGCAACTCGAAGACGTGCTCGCGGATTTTGCTATGCGCGTGTCCTGCCCGGTGTATTGCGACCTGCCCTACGGCCACGGCAAGTCCCGCCGCGTCCTGCCTATCGGCCTCGAGGTGCGAATCGCCCACAGCGTTTTGGAATTTGGCAGGGTTTGAGGGATTAGGGCGCGGGGACTGACTTACTGACTACTGGCTACTTGGATGCAGGGCAGGGAGAGGCACAAATGGTACATTCCAAAAGAAATATCCTCGCACTCCTCAATCGCAAAACTGCCCCCAACGCCGGGCCTCAAAAAGACATCGTTGCACAAACCCGCGCACGGGTGTTGGCGAGAAGGTAGGGAAGCGGTGTTATGGAATAGAAAAAAGCCATCCCGATAAATTTGGGATGGCTTTTTCTCTGCGTCGTTCAGCCATTGCATTTAGGCGAAACGCCTGCGTCAACGATGTGTTCATATCTACGTTATGTCGATTCAATGTTGCTAATGTCCAAAAACCTAAGCCATTCAATCCTTGTTAGAAGTGGAAAAAAAAATAGCCCCCACAACGCAATGACGGGACTCGAACCCGCAACCCGCTGACCGAGTTGCCTCGGCGAGCCACTCTACCAAATTGAGATCTACATTGCATTGTAAGGGCAGGCAAAATTTACACAGATCGCCTGCCGAGCACAACCCTTTTCTTTTTGCGTTTCAATCCGCTCCTCTCACTGATGGACGTGTAGAGAGAGATTTTCCTGCTCGACGGTGCCGGGTTGTTCAGTGCATCTGGATGATATTCGAGGCGGCGACGAAGTCTCTTACTGGATCTCACTCTTCAGCGATTTTAAGTGTGCGAGAACTTCTTCCTGTTCGGCCAAATCAAACTGATTCGATCCGATATACATATACCGGACCATGCCGAGTTCATCGATGATAAACGTCGCGGGACGGGCAATGGTGTTGCGGAGGTTGCGATCCGCCAAGCCGATATAGTTGTACAACGGATAGCCGAGTTTGTCGGCGATGAACGTCGCCGGGCGAAAAATGTTGTACGCGAAATTGTGACCCGCTAGGCCGAAATAGTGATATACCCCGTAGCTTTTGATTACGCTCTGGTCTGCGTCCAACAGAAGCGGATAGGTGATGCCGTTGCGTTCGGCGTATTCGCGCAGTTCGCGGACCTGTTGCCCGGCGGCGATGGCAATAGACGTCGCGTTGCGTTGGGTGTACGCGTCAAGGTGTTCTTGCACGGTCGCCAACTGACGACGGCTTCTCCTTCACCAAGTTCCCCGAAAAAACGTCAGGATGACGCGGTCTTTCCCTCGATGTGACGCCAGCGACACGTCTCGTTGCTGATGCGAGGGAAGCGTGAATAAGGGGGCCGGGTCGCCGATGTTGAGAAACCTATTTTTACGCGGCATTGATGTACCTTATTCCCAATGATAAATCTACTTAGGTAGGCTCAGAGCGGATATCCCAGGCGTTCAAGCCCAGGGCGGCACGTTGCGGAGAGCGCGGCCTGATCGCCAGCGGTAAGTTGCGCGAACTTGGACGTCGTTTGTCGCGGGATTGAGCGCGCCGCGCCCAGCCATGCCTCATCTTCCAGCGATGGATCGATGAATCGAATGAGACGCCGGATCTCGCGGTCCGGATCCGCCTGTATGGCCTCGAACTTGACATTTAGCAGGTGGCCTGATGGCAAGCGGCTGAGCATGCGGTCTCCCCGCTCGATCATCGCGCTCCAGAGAACCCCGAAATCGCGGAGTGTCAGCTCGTCGTAGGGCAGCTTTGCGGGGTTCAGCAACAATCTCGTCAACGGCTCCAAGCGCGAGCTGAGTCGCTCCCAGTGCCTTCCCCGAGCGAGCGATTTCATCGCATCGAATCCAAAGGATCGAAGTGCCAGCATGGTCGCGGCGATCAGGCGAAAGAGGTAGTGCCGACTCATCGAGATGGCCGTTTCCCGTCCATCGCGGTACACGTGGATCACCCGCGCCTCGGGAAACTCGTGTAGCAATCTAGAAGCGAAAAGAAGGGACCCGCCCGAGCGTTCGGCCCAAGTGCAGCAACCGTACCGTTGGCACAACCACGCGATAAAATGCCGGAGGTGGTCGGCCGGCGACTGTCTCGGCTGGCCCCGCACCATCGGCTCGAGCGCATCGAACAAGTCCTCGTACCGTTCGGTGAGGTGTGGGAGCGTGGCACACAGAATAGGCGGCACGTCGTCCTGCGTGAAACGGCTGTTGGGATCGTCGAGCGGGTAAAGCAGTTCCTCGTACCGCCCCTGCAACATGAGACGGGTTCGCGGCTGTTGCCGGCTATAGCGTTCCCACATCCAATCGCCAGTGGTCCGACGACGGCTGAACGAGCGTATCCCGATATAGCTGATGAGTTCGGAGAGGCTGAGCACGCGCGGATGATGGTTTAGGATGTTCGACACCATCGTCGAGCCGCACCGCCCTGTGCTCAGTACAAAGATGGGAGGGATGGGAGAGGTCACCACGGGGCCCTTTTTGTGCCTTTTGTGCCTTTTGTGGCTATCGCCAGTTGTACCCCGCTCGTGGCTAAACCGGGGGGATGGTCGGAGAGGTCACCACGGAGTCGCCTCGTCTGCCTTCAAGTGATCCGGGATCCGGTAGCTGAGATCATCGAGCATCGACGCTTTGAGCAGAAAGACGAAGTTCTTCCCGCGCCACTTTTGGGCGACGCCCGGTGCCATGCGGTGGGAGATCCTGTGGGCACGGCGTTGCAACCGCATCCACGTCAGCAGTCCCGCCGCCGATTGCCGGGGAAACGAAAGTTGATCGGCGAGTTCGTCGCCGAGGAGCGCGCGCGAGACCCGGTACGTATGATCCACCATGGATTGTCGGTCGCCAGGATCGGTCTTTCTGGCGATATCGGGCAGGGCTTTGACCAGCGCATTCGCGATTGCAACCGATTCATCGCCAGGCGACGGTTCGCAGAGGTGCGCGAGTTGGGACAGCGCCTTGGTTTTGGCCTCGTCTCCATCGAATAGGAGGGCCTCGGGCGTACCGATCAGCGTTGAAGCATAGCACCAGATCTGCATGAAACCGTTGCGAGCGGCATCGTCTAGTTGCGCCCCGAGCGTCTGTACATGCTTCAGTATCGTCGCGGAAAAGTTGGCCGACGCGAGCGCGAGATGCGCGGCGCTGAGGGGCACTCCATAGACCGACTCGTCCCAGTTGCCCGAGGAACGAATCAACCGCCTGACCTGTGCGTGGACTAGCCGGATGCGGACCGATTGCTTCCAGCCATCTGACTGCCGTTCTAAGGATCCCGGGAGCATAATCTCGATGAAGTGCCGGGTGTTTTGCCGGATTCGCCTGGCCCCGAAACCGCTCAATACCCGGCCCGTCGTATAAAACGCCTTGCTGATCAAAGTGGAAGCGTTTTGGAGGGTGGCGACAAAGAATGCGGGGATGAACAAGTCCGAGTACTCGTGGAAGGCTTGGCGGCCCGGAAAAACCGCGTCCCGATCAAACCACGCCGGGGGCGTTTCGAGTTCTTCAAAAAAGTCGCGCAACAGCCGCGGCGCGTCCGCGAGGATCGGCGCGTTTTGTTCCATGCCGGCCTTGATGAAGCGATGGACCTGTCCATGCTCGAACTCAGCCAACGACTCAATGACCGCATCAGCGACCGGGTCATTGAGGCGCGTGTGTTCAATGTACTTTGCGGCGAGACTTGGATTGCGTAGGTGCGCTTTTTCGTATCCCACCTGATATGCCGAAGGTATCTTTTGCATCGCGTTCAACCCTCCTTGTAACTTATCTAAACAAATAGAGAAGTTGGTTGAAAACCCGCCTTGGGTCGCGTTGCGCCGCGGGAATGACGGGAGGGATATCCTGCAAATAAGGGACGGCCCCAGCGTCAGACGACTGCTAAAATTCAGAAGCGTCCTCGCTGTTGGCTATATTCTATTCCCGCACGAACCGTAGCCGTCGTTGACCACCTACCGGCCCGCTGGAATCGCCGCTCGGTCGGGTTTCAATCCTCGTTTTGATGGAAGTGTAGCGAGAGGCATCAATCAAAGAACGCCATCTTCGACAACAAGCCGGTGATAAACAGCAACCCCACCAAAATCGTATGCTTCACGCTGTCGATTTTCCTGCCAAGTTCGCGCTGACCAGCCTCCATCCCTGTAAGCCGCGTGCGAATCTCCTCAATAATACCCTCCATCCGAGAGATGCGCGTCTCGTGTTCAATCAATTTTTCATCAGTTGTCATTGTCTTACCTCTGTTTAAGGTTATCCCGCACGCCCTTTCAACAGCACCCAGAGCACCGGTAGCATCAATCCTACCAACACGATGAACATCGTGCATTGAATCCCAATCACCCATCGCAATGTCGATTCAATGTCCTCATCACAACCTCTCTATAATGTCCAAAAAATCTAAGCTATTTTCCCCATTTGTCAATCCTCGTTTTGATGGAAGTGTAGCGAGAGTTCCCGCCTCGAAACGATTCGCGTATCTCGAAATTTGTTTCAATCCTTGTTTTGATGGAAGTGTAGCCAGAGTTGTTGCGTCGGCTGAAATTACAAAACTCATGGCTTTGGCAATGGGTATGCTCGGTTTCAAATTGCGGGTCGATCAACACATTGACCCGAATATCGAAAATCTTCAGCGTGCGATGCCCCCAATCGAGCCAGGCGCGCCATCCGGCTTCGCGGCGATGAATCGAGTCATCGCCTTTGTGCAGCAACTTCTTTTTGCGATGCCCTCGTGCTCGCCTGCGGGCCGTTAATTCTCCAGGCCTTCCAAGATGCCTCTGAGGTAGCCGATGCTACGGGCGGCAATGGTTTGCGGATCCGGTTTGAAGTTGAAGACTTCGACGGAGACATAGCCGTCGTAGTGCCGGTCTTTGAGGGCGCGGAGGATGGAGGCGAATTGCAAATCGCCAAATCCCGGCCCGCGCAAGTTGGGATCGTTGACGTGGACGTGGCGCATGGCCTTGCCCGCCTCGGCGATCACATCCACATGGGACTTGTTCTCGGCGGCGGCGGCTTTGGTATCCACCATCGTCTGGAAATTGGGATGGCCCACATCTGCGACCATCTGGAGGGCTTCGGAGATGGCGTTTAAGATATTGGTCTCGTTGCCGGTCAGGGCTTCGATGCAATAGGTGACGTCGTTGGCCTCCATGTCGCGGGTGCAGTTGGAAAATACGTCAACGGCATATTGCCAGCAGGCTTGGCGATCCCAGCCTTCTTGGATATTTCGCTGTGCGGGGGATCCGTGGATCATGATCCGGCCGCCCAAGTCCCCGCAGAAATTGATCAACGCCTTGATGTACGCCTCTGTCTTGTTGCGGATCGTTTCGTCTGGGTGCGTGAGGTACAGCCCCGGCGGACTGGCGAGCAACCAGTGGAGGCCGACGATTTCCACGCCTGCACGTTCTGCGGCTTTGCGAATGTCCCCGCGCTGTTTTGCCGAAATGTCCGTCACGCTTGGGGCCAGTGTAAAGGGCGCGATTTCCACGCCATCACAGCCGATTTCCGCGGCGTAGTCAAAGACCTGATCAATTGTCCAGTCATCAAAAAATTCATTGCACACGGCGAGTTTCACGATAGGGGTCCTTTCCTTTGAGTTGTGCGAGTTGAATGGCGACGGAATATAGGGAAAGACGCATTGGGAATCACGCAAAATTTTATTTGGCTTGACATGCCCAAGGGATTTCGCTAAAATGGGCTTCGACAACGGATTTATTGCAAGAGGAGAACACAATGGCGCGAGAACAACAAGTCGGCAATGGCAACGAGGATTACATCATCAACGTGCAAGGGGTGTGGAAAACCTATCGGATGGGCGATCAGGAAGTGCATGCCCTGCGCGGCGTGAATCTCAATGTGATTCGCGGGGAGTACTTGTCCATCATGGGGCCTTCGGGTTCCGGCAAAACCACGATGTTCAACATGGTCGGCGCGTTGGACACGCCCACCAAGGGCACGGTCTTGGTCAATGGCGCGAACATGGGCGACATGAGCCAAGGGCAAATCGCGTATTTGCGTTGCCACAGCGTCGGGTACATTTTTCAATCGTTCAACCTGATTCCCGTCATGACCGCGCTCGAAAACGTGTCTTTGCCGATGGTATTTTCGGGCATGCCGCGCAAGGAATACGAGGAAAAAGCCGCGCACAAATTGTCGCTGGTGGGCCTCGCGGACCGCCTGCATCACAAGCCCTACGAGTTGTCCGGCGGTCAGCAGCAGCGCGTGGCTATCGCCCGTGCCATGGCGAATGACCCGGATCTGATTTTGGCTGACGAGCCAACCGGCAACTTGGACTTAAAAACCGGGCAGGAAATCATCGAATTGTTGCTCAAGATGCAGGGCGAAAGCGGCGTTACCATCGTGACCAACACGCACGATCACAAGATGCTCGGCGTGTCTGATCGCGTGGTCGATTTGCGCGACGGCCAAGTCGAAAAAATCAGACGCCGCGACGAGATCGAGATCCAAGAAGGGCGCATCGAAGGCTTCGATCCCACGGCTGAATGAACAGCTCAAACGCACAATGGACAAACGAATAGCACTGCTGATCCTAAAATCGGCAGTGTTATTATTTTGTCTAAAATGAAAACGGGCACGAGATTTTTTCAATCAGCAAAAGACGCGAGACGCGAGAGGCCGGGGAATATGGGCCGGGATAACGCACACGGCGGCGCGGAAGTGGGCTGGGCACGCACTTGGGCACTTGCCTCTGCCTCTTGTGGAAAACAAAAAAACCGCGCAAGGGCTTGAAACCCTGCGCGGTGGGGTCGAGAATGATGGTGGCTCCCGGCGGAATCGAACCACCGACACAAGGATTTTCAGTCCTCTGCTCTACCTACTGAGCTAGGGAGCCGCCATTCTTCCCGATGCGGTGACAAATTTAACAAAAGCCTTGGCGCGTGTCAAGGTGTTAAATGTGAAAGGCAGTGGTCAGTCCACCCAACCCAACCCCAAAGGCGCGAGAAGGGAGAACCGCCTCATCCACTCCCAAAACCCTATGCACGGCGATGAATGTAGATGAAAGCCATACAGTTTCATAACCGATGCGAATTAAGCGTAAAAAGCGAGTAAGAAGCAAGCCGTGACCGCCGCATGAATACGTTTGCGTACAATGTGACGGGCAACAGCGAAGGACAATGCCGCGAATGGCTACGCGGTCGCGTACTTCCCCAACTCCGTTATCTAAACAATCCGTAAGACCCCCATGCTTTCGCAGGGGGATATAAGAACTTGCGTGCTTTAGCATGAGCACTTTTTTAGGGCTTGCAATGTTGTGCGTAGGGGATATATTCCCCATGTGTTGGGGCGAATAATTATTCGCCCCAACATGAGAGGTCGCCGCAACCTTCACGTACAAGAAAAGGCTCTTGTTTCGTGCGGTGACTGGCTGTAAGCGACGTTTGGAAGTGGACGTTTCCAAGAGAGACCGTAAGACGGACGCTCGTATAGGTTCGCAGTCTCGTTGACAGGACGACCTGTGCTGTAGTGCCTCTGAAGCCCCGAGGCTTTAGCACGGGGTTCTTCACGATTCTTAAAACCCCGTTACTCGCTACGCTTGTAGGCTACGCCTGTGCGGGGAGGGTCATTATCATAATCACATAGGAGGCGCGAAATGACGCGAGAGGAACAGAGGGCATTTTTTTACGATCAAGGCTATCTCATCGTCGAAGGCGTGGTGTCGGCAGATGAGTTGGGCGCGTGCGAAGCGGAGATTCGCAACTTACACGCCTTCGCCGCGGAATTGGTCGAGCAGGGCGATACGCGTGCGGGCCATTTTCAGCGCGAGCCGTATGCAAAGGACAAACGACAAGAGGGCCTGCCGGTGTTGCGAAAGATCGAACAGACGCGCGATTTTTCCGAGGTGTTCAAAAATTTGGCCGCGCATCCCAAACTGGTGCCGGTGGTGCAAAATTTGATCGGGCTGGATTTGTTGTTGTTCCGTAGCACTCTCATGCTCAAGCCCGCGTTTCACGGGTCGTCGCACGGGTTTCATCAGGATTCGGCGTATTGGCCTATGGAGCCGCCCGCGCTCGTGACCGTGAGCATCGCGCTGACCGATTCCAATTCGGAGAACGGGTGCATTCAGGTCATTCCCGAAAGCCACAAGTGGGGCATGCAGAAATGGGGGCATATTGCGCGGCCTCAAGATGCCGCGTTGACGGAGAAAAAAAATCTGGCTACGGCCCTTGAAGTGCCCCTCAAGGCAGGGACGGCCCTGTTGTTTCACAGCTTGTGCGTCCACGGATCCGGGCCGAACCACTCGCCTCATCCCAGGCACACCGCGCTCTATGCGTATTTTCCGCCGACCGTGCGCTACATGGCGCGAGGCACGGCCTCATCGCGCACGTTTCCGGTGATCGCCGGGTTGGAAGGCAGAGAGGAATTGACGATGGCGGCCGAACACGCGGCATGATAGGCGACATTTTTACAACGATTGGGAGGTTAGCGCGATGGCAAAACAAAAAATTCGACTCGGTTTGATCGGGTGTGGTGGCAACATGCAACGGGCGCATTTGCCCCGCCTGAAGGCAGACGGCGGCGTGGAGATCGTGGGCGTGGCCGATCCGGACGAGAGTCAAGCAAAGAGCGTGATGAAAGCATGGGGCAGCGAGATGGCGTTTTACGAGGATTATCGCCAACTCGTGCGGCACGAGGCCATGGACGCGATGGTGATCAGTTCGCCCCACGCCATGCATTACGAACAAGTCCGATTGGCTTTGCAAAAGGGCTTGCACGTCTTGGTTGAAAAACCCCTGACGCTCGCATCGCGCCAAACAAAGTCCCTGATCAATTTGTCGGACAAACTGAAATTGTACTTGATGGTGGCCTATCAGCGCAATTACATGGCCCCTTATGTGTATGTGCGGGAGTTGATTCGGCAAGGCGAACTCGGGGAACTGCGCGGGGTGGTGGGATACGTGACGCAAAATTGGGGGCAGATCCGCGGTTGGCGGTTGGACCCGGACCTATCCGGCGGGGGGATGTTCATGGACACGGGTAGCCACCTCGTGGCCTCGGTGTTGTGGATGACCGGCTTGCAACCGGTGGAGCTGTCGGCCTTTACGGAGAACGCGGGCAAAGCCGTGGATACGAATATGGTGGTCAATGTGCGGTTCAAAGGCGGGGGCTCGGGTACGCTGAATACGTTTGGCAATGCGGCGCAGCACGACGAGCGCGTGGCGATTCACGGGAGCGAGGGTTGTTTGGTGTTCCACCTCCACAACTGGCAGGTGCAATCCGTGTTGCACAATGACGCGCCGCTCGAGATTCCCCCGGAAATTTCCGATACGACGCCGGATCAGGTGTTTTTCGATTTGATCCGCAGTGACGGGCAGGGGTATTCGCCCCCGGATTTCGCGCTGCAAGTCGCTCGGTTTTCCGAAGCCGCGTACCGCTCGGCCGCGGCGAAAAAGGCCGTGAAGGTTGCGCGGTGATGCAGGGCGAACCTCCCTTTGTAGTCGCCCTCGGCGCCGTGTTGTGGGATGTGTTTATAGATGGCGCGCGATTGGGGGGCGCGCCGGCCAATTTTGCCGTGCATGCAGCGGCTTTGGGCGCGCAGTCCGCACTGGTCAGTTGCGTGGGAGACGATGCGATGGGTCGGGATGCGCTCGAGATTTTGCACGCCCGGGGCGTGGCAACCGAGGCCGTGCAGGTGCATGCCCAGCGCCCGACCGGCAGGGTGATCGTCACCCTTGAAGATGGGCAACCGGCGTATGAGATCGTGGAGGATGTGGCTTGGGACGCACTGACATGGCAGTCGGAATTGGCGCGATTGGCTCGGGTTGCTCGCGTTATATGTTTTGGCACGCTGGATCAACGCGATCCGCAAAGCCGCCGGGCCATTGTGAATTTTTTGGACGCGGCGTCGCCTGCGTGTTTGCGCGTGCTCGACATCAATTTCCGCCAGCACTTTCACACTGAGGATGTCGTGCTGTCCTCACTCGTGCGGGCCGATGTGCTGAAGTTGAATGACGAGGAAGTGCCTCTGTTGCGCGATTATGTGGGGGGCGTCGCCGATGAGGATGCTTTTTTGTCCACGCTCCGCGCACGGTTTGATCTGCAATGCGTGGTGCTGACCCTGGGCGCGGATGGGTGCCGCGTGATCGGCGACGCGGGGATTTGCCATGCCGTGGGAAAAAAACAACGGGTCGTCAATACCGTGGGCGCGGGCGATGCGTTCACAGCGGCATTCGCATTGCATTTGCTCAATGGCGCGACCATACAAACCTGCGCCGAACAGGCCAATGCCATCGGCGGCTTCGTCACCACGCAGGACAGCGGGATGCCCGCGTTGCCCGAGAGGTTTCGGGTGTGGGGTTGGAGAGGTGAGACGGGAGAGGTGAGACGGGAGAGGTGAGACGGGAGAGGTGAGACGGGAGAGGTGAGACGGGAGAGGTGAGACGGGAGAGGTGAGACGGGAGAGGTGAGACGGGAGAGGTGAGACGGGAGAGGTGAGACGGGAGAGGTGAGACGGGAGAAGGAGAAGGCCACCGTCACTCCGGCAAAAGCAGGAGGTCGGTGGCTTTTTGGTTTTTCCTGTCCACCCAAGTGCGTTTTCTGCCATGCTTCACTTCTTGTATCTTTGAGCGAGCACGGGGGCATCGGCCCTACACACAGCTCGCCTTTGAACGGGTTGTCGCCAGTTGTACCCCGCTCGTGGCTGAACTTCCATCTTTTTTTTTCACAAATACCCCAACGCCTTGAGCCTGTCTTCGATGGCTTTTTGTTCGGCTGGTGTATAAACCGCGCCGCCCGTGGATGAGGGGCGCGGCTCTGCCTGCGCGGGTGTTGCGGCCGTGTTGACGATGGCGTGGCCTTGCATGTCTGTGGGAATGGGGATGCCCATGAGTCCGAGGATGGTCGGGGCGATGTCGCGGATGTCCAAGTGCTCGCGTTCTCCTGCGTGCGTGCCGTCGTTGAGAATGAAGATGCCGTGTTGGGCGTGGTTGGCGTCGTCAGGGCCCGTGTCGTTTTCGAGGGTGTGAATGGTGCGATGCCCGATAGTGCCCACGGATCGCCAGAGCAAGTCCCCGAAGTAGATGATCAACTCCGGGGGGATATTGGTGATCGCGTGGTAGATTTCTTTGGGTTTGAAGACCCGTGTGGGCAAGGGATGGCCGCGGTCGTCGGGAATGGCTTTGATTTTTGATGCGAGTTCGTCGCACAGGGCGTCGCAGTGTTCTGGGGGGACGATGCCGGTTGGCTCGCGCCCGGCGATGTTCAAGAAGATGCGTGCGTAATATCCCCCCGCGCCCCAAGCGATGGTTTTTGTCCAGTCGATTTCGAGATCCTCGAGTGCCGTGGGCGTTTGGGGATATTTTTTTGGCGTCAAATAGCCCTCGCGGATCAGCCATTCGTTGATGCAGATGCCGCCGTCAATGCGCTTGGCGCCGTGGTCCGAGACGAGGAGAATGGCCGCGTCTTGGCCCGCGAGGTCGATCAGGGTTGCGATTTCC
Source organism: Candidatus Latescibacterota bacterium (assembly GCA_965204745.1). Taxonomy (GTDB): domain Bacteria; phylum Latescibacterota; class UBA2968; order UBA2968; family UBA2968; genus VXRD01. The sequence continues at coordinate 2,429,472 of OZ242010.1, read as the reverse complement.
CGGTCGAGGTAGCGGTAGTAATCGCGGATGGCGTTTTGATAGTCGGAATGAGGCTCGTACTTTCGATGGGCGGGATCGAGAAATCGCCAAAACCCGTGGTGGATGCGGTCCGTGCCCATTTCGACGTGCATGCAAAAGTCCCAGTCGCGGGTTTGCAAGAGGTGCCGGGTCACGCGGAATCGCTTCTCGGTCATGGTGTAAATGTCGCGGAGCAATCGCGCTTTGTCCTCGGTGCGAAAGTCCCGCACGTCAAGGACATAGCTATCGGCCACGCGCTCGATTTCGGATTTCAGGCTTGGGGGATAGGTGTACGCGCTGTTGGTGCTCGGCGTGAGAAACGAGGCGATCAGGCAGCCGTTGACCGCGCGGGGCGGATAAGTTTGGGGCACGCCCACGAGGATGACTTTTTTGCCCGCAGCAGAGAGGATGTCCCAAACCGCGTCGTCATTGACCAGCGTTGAATTGGCGATAGACAGGCGGGAATAAGCGTAATCCGCACGGTTGCGAAGCCCGTAAAACCCCAGCGTACCGGGGTCCTTGCCGGTCAGCATGCTCATCCACGCGGGCACGGTGATCGGGGGGATGGTGCTGTTGAGCGGGCCATAAACCCCGGTCTGCATCAGATTGCGGATGGTGGGCAGGTCGTCCCGAAACCGATGAAAGATCAATTCCGGCGGCGCGCAATCCAGCCCTATGACGAGTACTTTGCGAGTGGACATAAAGGCAGTTGTCAGTTGTCAGTTGTCAGCCCCATCCCCCGTAGAGCCTGCCCTTGCACCCAGCGGCGCGGCGAAGGATGAAAGCCAATTTCCGCAAACCGCAGAAGTGTAACAAAAAATAAAATAAACGCAATATTCCATTTCCACGGAACGGGAAATACCCATTGACACCACCACAAACCGCCATAAATTCACCGCAACCGTATTCCCTGGGACAGACGCTATCGCAAGAAAGAGACACCGTCATGAAGAACCTGTCATACATCCTGATGCTCCGATTCTGGAGAAGAAGCGTTGGCGTGGGTGGAAATCGGTGACAAGTATGGGTATATCAACCCGAAAGGTGAGATCGTTATCAACCCCCAATTTGACGAAGCTGGGGATTTTTCAAAATGATCTGTTGTGGTCTAATTGTGCATACAAAACGCCCCATCTGAAATCGCTTGCGCGACCTCGGATGGGGCGGTGTTGTTGTGTGGCTCAATACCGAGTGGCGACCAACCGCGCTTACCCCTTGAGGTATGTCAATGCGCCGATAATGATAACCGCGACCCCAACGATCACGGTCAGCCATTTGATCATCTGCCCTTCCACGCGGTTGATACGTTCCTCCATGCGGTTGATGTCGTTCTTCAAGTTCGTCTCCACGCGGTTGATACGCTCCTCCACGCGGTTGATACGTTCCTCCACGCGAATGATATTGTTCTCCACGCGAGCAAAGCCTTCGTTCATCAGGTTCACCAACTGCTTGAACTGGTCAGTCGTTTGCCGTTCTACGCGAAGAATCTCTTTCGCATTCTGCTTGCCCTGTTCGCCAGACACTGCCCCATTCTTCTCGATGGCAATGAGCCGTTGATCCTGTGCAACGAGCCGTTGATCTTGATCGGCGATCTTCTGCTCGAGTTGCGCGATCTTCTCTGCATCTGTCATGACACCTCTCCTCGTTGGGAAGTTGGATTGAACTACGCAATGGTCTCGACAATTTTACCCAAAAACGCATCAAAAAACAAGGCCAAATTTCGCGATGTCTGTTCATCAGCGGTGCGGACTGACCGCTGACCACTACAAAACGCCCCATCTGAAATCGCTTGTGCGACCTCGGATGGGGCGGTGTTTTGATGGCGAGTGCAATCGCTTCAACGGTCTTGTCCAATCATTCGCTGATATTCGTCATGATGACCGATCCAAACCCAGATAAAATCTTCACCGTCTTCTACGGCAAGTGCTCTGTGAGCAATACCAACGCGAATGGACCAAAATTGACCAATTTTCTTGAAATGCAAAGAAGGGTGCCTTGGATTCGCTTTGAGCAATAGGAAATTTCGTCTCGCCACCTTTTGAACAGATTCGGGAAGTTTCTCAAAGTCTCTCCAAAAGTATGTTGTCGTCCGATGCATTAAAGCTCCTTGAGCATTTCCTGTTCTTTTTCTGTTTTTGCTTCGGCAATCAAAAAATCCAACTTACCCGATTTGGAGTCTGCCTCGATCTGCCTGTCCCAATTTTCCCAGTCTTTTTCACTGAACCATTGCCTCAATGCGGCGTAATCCGTTTCGGGCAGGGCTTCAATCGCCGCCTTAATCGCTTCTATATTTGACCCCATCTCCACCTCCTTGTCTTGCGTTTCGCATTTCTCCGCAAAAGAACACCCATCCAAAGTGGCTCGTTCAATGGCGAGTGGCGACCAACCGCGCTTACCCCTTGAGGTATGTCAACGCGCCGATAATGATAACCGCGACCCCAACGATCACGGTCAGCCATTTGATCATCTGCCCTTCCACGCGGTTGATACGCTCCTCCATGCGGTTGATGTCGTTCTTCAAGTTCGTCTCCACGCGAATGATGTCGTTCTTCAAGTTCGTCTCCACGCGGTTGATACGTTCCTCCACGCGAGCAAAGCCTTCGTTCATCAGGGTCACCAACTGCTTGAACTGGTCAGTCGTTTGCCGTTCTACGCGAAGAATCTCTTTCGCATTCTGCTTGCCCTGCTCGCCGGATACTGCCCCGTTCTTCTCGATTGCAATGAGCCGTTGATCCTGTGCAACGAGCCGTTGATCTTGATCGGCGATCTTCTGCTCGAGTTGCGCGATCTTCTCTGCATCTGTCATGACACCTCTCCTCGTTGGGAAGTTGGATTGAACTACGCAATGGTCTCGACAATTTTACCCAAAAACGCATCAAAAAACAAGACCAAATTTCGCTATGTCTGTTCATCAGCGTTGTAGCACCTGCGCGGTGGTTGCTTTCGCCTTTTGCCTTTAATCCGCGTCATCCGTTTAATCCGTGATCTTGCCTCTCACCGATACACGATCAACTTGTCCTTGACCCGCGCCTGCGCTTCGCCATCATCTGCGGTCACGGTGTACAAATACGTATTGTTACTTAGGATACGCCCATCGGCGTCTCGTCCGTCCCAAAAAATTTGGTTGTATCCGGCGCGGGCAAAGGGTTCTTCCAGCACTTGAACGAGGCGGCCGGCGAGGGTATAAACCCGAACGGTGACTTCTGATGGTTGCGATAAAACAAAGGTGAAGTGCCCGGTGTCGGACACGGGATTGGGCGCGACCAGAGCGCGGTCAATGGTCAGAGTTGAGGATATGCGGAAGGACAGCGCGGCTTTGGCAGGGCCGTTGCCCAGCCTGTCGGACGCCGAGACGTCGAGGGTGTACGACCCATCTTCGAGCGCGGGCGGTGCATAGACAAAGGACAGGGTCGTGGGCGTGACCGCGCGGTCTGCGATGTGTTCGGATGCGTATTGAATCTCGTCTGTGAGCGACAGGCGGATGCTGGAGAGGTCGATGCCCGCGGTGTCGCGCATGGCGATGCGGAACTCGGGGGCAGAGGGCAAGTAATCCTCTGCGCGTACTTCGCCCAGGGCGTCGAGGGCCGCGATTTCAATGGTGGGGATGTCGCGATCCGAACTGCGTAAAATTTGCACCGGGTCCGCGGCGATGACTCGTCTGCCGGGAAAAACCGGTATCCCCTGCGCGTTTTCCACTCGGGCCGTTACCGTGTGTTGCCCAGCCCATTGCGCGGGCCGCCACGTCCAGCGCATCGGTGCGATTTGACCGAGGGAAACGTTTTCGGGCACGGGCGTGCGCCCGATGAGACGCCCGGCCTCGGGCGGGCCGCTGTAAAAGGCGATGTGCGCGCCCACGGCCGAGTTGAGGGGGCCGCGATTTTGGATGTCGAGATGCAGATGGACGGGTTGCAATTCATCGGCTTCGAGGGGTTCGGCGCGCAAGTTGCCCAAGCCGATGTCGGAAAGCGGTTGGTAAGTCGCGGTCCACATTTGCAGGGAAGGAGACGGATTCAAGCCCTCGCCGAACAATTTGATCTGCAATTTCAAGCGCGGGTTGGATATGCCGCGCAAGTCAATCGCGCCGGGCGGTAGATTTTGCCATTGGGACAAGGGCGCGAACGTACCGGTCTCGACCTCGCCCAATACCGAGACTTCGGCCCTGCCCGCGCCCGATAGAGCCATCGTTGCGGTTTGCCACGCGCTCGCCGGGCCAATGGCGTCGGAGGTGAGTTCGCCGAACTCGGGCAAGCGACGGCCCGCATAGCGATAGACCGTGCCCCCGCGCAACTGCCCTAGCCACACCACATTGTTCACCCAATCGTATTGCCCGCCCAAAATATCCGTCTGAGCTTGATCGCTTTCAAATTCTTCGACAAACGCGCCGGTGTGGGCATCGACCACGCGCACGCGATGCGTGAGGCCCGTGCCAAATTCGATCAAATAGACAAACCGGCCGTCGGCTATCGCGCCATCGGTGAACAAATAGCCAAACCCGGTTTCGGTGGGTTCCACAGTGAATTGCCGCACCACGCGCCACGCATTGGCCGGGTCAAATACGCGCACGGTCCACCCGGCGCGGCGCACGCCATTGACTCCGGCGGACACATTGTAAATAAACTCGCCATCAGAGGTGATCAACGCATGGGCGTCAAAAGGCAAGCCGCGAAGCAAGTCCAGCAATCTGTCGGGGACTTCCACGGTATCGACCTGCCCGGTGACGGGGGAGATCCTCAAGACCGATTGCGCGTCGCGGTGTTCAGAATAAATAAATCCATCGCTGTGAAAGGTCGCGGAGATGCTTCGGATGGGGGTTTCCGTCACCCGTCCGTAATTTTGGCCCGCCACTGTGCCGTTGAACCCGGTGCCGATGCGTGCAAACCAATCGTTGCCGGGGTACGGAGGTTGTGCTGAAAAAAAACGCTTCACATACAAATAAGTCCCATCCGTACACAGAACCGCGGCCCCTGCTACGTCCTGTGCGGAAAAAGACGCCTCGGCAACATCGAAGCGGATCGGCGGCGGGGACTGGGTTCGGCCTATGGTGTTGTCGTCAAACGCGATGACGTTTTCGGCCTGCCCGCGAGCTAGGGCCACCGCGCCATCTTGTTGCCAGACGACCTCCCGCTCGGGCACGGCGCGCGCTATGGCGACATGCCGCGCATCGGACCACCGGCCGGCGGTTTGCCCATCGGACAATCGGGCGCGCCAAAAATACGACCCGTCGCGCAGGCCCGCGGGACGCCACAAAATTACGCCATCAGCCCCGGACACTGCCCCAGAGCGGAGGACATCTCGGGCGCGAAAATCCCCGGACGCGCTGACTTCAAATTCCGCGATGAGGTCGCGGTTGTCCTCGGCGGATCGCACGCCGAAGACCGCGTCCGAAACGGTCTGGCTGGGCAAGGGCACAAAGGGCACGGCACCCAGCGTGCCGAGTACATCGATCTCGATGGTGGCGCGGTTATTCGATTCATCGCCTTCTACAATCGCGTTGCGCGGATCGACCACCGCCTCTAAGGCGTGCCGCCCACCGCGGTCTTTGAGACGCCAGAGCGCGGTTACGCTGTCGCGCGTGCCAAACGGAGGCAGTGCCGCCATGAACAGGGTATCGACTGAGCCGGCGTCCAAATTGCGGTCTATGAGGACCACATCCACAGTGCGGTCGGGCAAAAGCCCCCAGTTGCCCACGCGCAGGGTTACGCGCACGGAGTCGGCGGTGCTCAGGTCGCCTCGCCTGTCCAGGTGTATGTTTTCTACGACGAGATCCGGCCCAGAGGGCAGGGCGAGTTGTTGCGCGGGATCCCCGATGAGGTTCATCGTGACCAAGCCCAATTCGCTCGAAGGCAGGGCCGAGAGTTCGGTCATCTTTGCCAGCGCGAGGCTCTGCCCAAAGGCCAAGACGCCGTTTTCAAACGTGTGGTAAAACAAGGCCGTATTGAGTGCGTTGTTGATGCGGATGAACGCGAGGGAAGACGCGGAGATGTACGCGATTGCGCCCCCATCGCGTTTGTTGGTCATTTCTTCTGCCAAGCTGATGAGGCGCGGTTCCCAGTACAACCCGTTGAGGCAGGACATGCCGATAAACAAGGGCAGGCGTTCGCGGTTTTGAATTTGGCTGACGTAGTTGAACGCGCCCTGCTGAAAGGTGCCGGCAAAGAATTTGTTCATGGACGCCGCGCTGCCGTGCCCGATAAAATTGACCACCAACCGCCCCTCGTTGATCTGCCGAATGACTTCTCGAGTCGAGGCATTGGGCTCGGGCGGGGTATTTTCATCGTGATGCACCTTGAAGTTTTCCAGCCCAATCGCACGGGTGAATGTCGCCAGCGAATCGCTCGTGCCGATGAATTTGCGCGGATCATGCGCGTCCCAATTCGCCATGAGCAAGATGCGGTCGCGCCATAGCGCCGGCGGCGTCTCGTCGTAATCGATGACCTTTTGCACGACCGTGTTGGCTTGGGACGTGCGGCTGATGGAGAAACGCCCGACGAACACATCCATGAACAAGTCGTCGTCGATGCGCCCAAAAAATTCGTCGGTAAATGCCAAGCCCCGGTTCGGGGATTGATATGGCATGCCGGGGACGAGGTTGGCACGCGCAACTCGGGTTTGCCCAAATATATTGCGATAATCAAAGCTGAATTTTCCGAACAACAACACGTACACGGGCCGGGTCGTCCAGGAGCGAAATCCGTGTTGTACGAACCGGCGGATGGCTTCGGCATCGACCTGCCCAAAGGAGAATTCGTCGTACACATCGGCCACATCGACCACGCGTGTGGATAGGCCGCGTGCTCGGCGATGCGCGGCCAGTTGCTCGGCTGTATTCATAAAATCCGCACCGGAAACGATCGCGTATTCCGCGCCGGAGAACCCGCGCAGATCAGAGGGAATGTCTCGGGTTGCGCGCTCGGGCCTTTTTAGCGCGGTCACATCCACCGCCACAAAATCGCCGGTTTCAGCGAGTTCAAAGGTCGCGTTCAACTTGCCATCCACTTGCACTTGATCGATGAGCTGATGCGCGGTCAGATTCAGAACCCGAATCCGCGCATGGTTAAAATTGGCGATAGACACAGTGCGAGGCGACGGCACGCTATCCAGGTTAAAGCGCAGGAATCCATCCGTGGCCGCAAAGCGGCGCGGATAGGTGATCTCCACCCAATTAAAAAAAACGTGATCGACATAAGGGATCGGTTGGCGCAGAAACGCCGGATCCCCGGGCGTTTGCAACGCGATATGCGTGGTATCCGACAGCGCGGCCACGGGCGCCGTGCCGGTGGCGATATGCGCGTCCTGCCCGTCCCAACGCGCTTCTGCGATGATCGGCCCGTCTTGAATGCGGATGACGGCGTAGTGATCCGGGTCGATGTTTTGATTCAATGTCAGCGAATGCATGCCCAGGCGAATCCGTGCATTGCCCCCTGCTTCGCGCACCAACCCCGGCAGTGGCACGGGCATCACCACCTCAAAGGACTGACCACCTGCGTGAGACGGAGACGCGGTGCGCCACCAGAACCAGTGATCGCGATCCGCATGGCGCGCGCGGCCCATCGCTTCAAAAGTCGAGTCGATTTCGGCGTGTTTGCGCGACCAAAAATGCGAGATTTCGGGCGCGTTATTTATCGGCGTGCCATTGACGCGGGCGTATCGCAGGCCGGGTTCGCGGCCCACGCGCAGAAAGTAAATATTTTCTTTGCCGTACTCGTTTTCAAAATCCCGATCTGGCATGCGCCGAAATGCGCCCCAAAACGCGATGCCATCGCCCGCGTCCAACGCGCCATCGCCGCCATCCTCGACGAGTAGGGGGATTTCCACACCGTTTGAGAACAGTTGCACGCGGTCTAAGTCCGATAAGGCGATGCCGGATTCGGCGAACCAACGGGCGTCCATGCGGTAGAGGCCGTCTTCAAAAATTCTGATTTTGTAGTGCGTGGCCGTGGGGTCGTACCAATCCCGGGTTTGTTTTGGTGCGACTGCGCGTTGCCCGCGCCACTTTCGGGCTTGTTCCGCGTTGAGCAAGCCCTTTTGGTACACGGGGGCAAAACCGTCTGGGTCGCGCACGGGTCGAACCGCGGGCCGGGTCGCGCTTGGGATGAATTGCACGCGCACGCGCAGGTGCCGCGCAATCCGAAGCCTGCGTTGCACGGGGTCGTATTGCACCGGGCGCAGGGACAGGGCCGCGACTTGTTGATCGCGCAATACGCCCGTGTGTGCGATGACGGCATCGGCGCCGGGGTAAAATCCCGGGCGTTGGTAAATGGCGGCATCGCGGTCATAGACCGATCTGGAAAATGGGTGATCTTCAGAGCCGAGCCATTGGATTGTCGGCACGGGCCTGAGGTCGATGCCTTCGATTTCCTCGTAGTCCGCCTCTACCACTTGGACGACCGCACGCGATCCAAAGGGCATGCCCAATATCGCGCCGCGCACCGGCACAGCAGGCGCGCCCGGCCGATGCAATACATTCGCAAACGACGATTGCGTGGGAACGAAATCCGCCTCGGACACGGCGACTTCAATCCAGTTGTCGCCTGTCGCCACCACGCGCACCTCGGCCGCCTGCGCGACGCCAACACCCATCAACAAGCCAATGCCAACCCAATGCCAGAGATTCATGGTTTGATCCTTGAGAAACTGGTTTAATGGGACCTACCCCCTTGTATCTTCCTGCGAGGAAGATGGGAGTTAGCCACGCAAAGACGCGATTAGCCACAAAAGCCACGAGCGGGATACAACTGGCGATAGCCAGTTCAAAGGCGAGCAGTGAGTGTAGGTCTTCTCCTGTCTTTCCTTCGCACGCCGCCATCAACCGTAGGGACAGCCCCCGTGCCTGTCCGCACATGCAACACAACGCCCATACAAATGTGAATATAAAAAAATAAAACTGCCCATACAACCGGGCAGTTTGTGATTTATTGGAAATGGCAAATTTTCTCGACCAGTTTGTAAACCGTTGTGCTACCTAATGCGCGCGGCCAATCCGCACATGGGGGGTTATCACGAGCCTTGGCCCGATCAATAGCTTCTTTGATCCTGTCTGGCGTGAACTTCCGGGAATCAATGTCTTTGTCGTAGTTGGGCAAGTGCCGCTTCAACCGAGCTGAACATTCGCGTGATGATCCGATATTCGTGCCAGGTTCAAAGTGGAGCAACAACCAGTACTCGAATTTGGGATTGCTGAGGGCAAAGCCGTAATTATCCGCTTCCTGTGACCATGCGTGGAGTCGCGCCAACTGATCGTCAGTCCATTTGTCTTTATCTACCACCAGCCATGCCTCATCCGAAGGCGACAGATCTTCCCCTTTGAGGTGGTCTTTCAGGCGTCCCAAGACTTGATGCGGTGCGTGATGTTTGCTTTTTACGACCTGGATAAACAAATGCTTACTGTTTTTGAACAGGTCGAAATATTGAGGCTCGGTCTTTGTTCCTTCTGTGGCAATGACAAATAGCTTTCGGTAAGATAGCCTGCCGGTTGGCCTGCTGAATTTACGTCTCTTCGACGGCATCGGGCATCTCCTCTCCTTCCTTCTCGGGATGGAGATTTGTGAAAATCTCTCCCAATATGCGAGGGACTCCACCCATCCGTCCTTGCAGATAGCTTTTCCGAATATCCTTGTCGTAACGAATATCTTCGTACTCGCTGAAGGAAAACAGGTCCGTCACGCCGGACGCATCCCTTTCCGTTACCCACATTTCGTCCCGGCGCAACAACTGCTGATCCATCAGCATAACATTATGGGTCGTCAGGAGCAGTTGCGTCCGAGTTTCCGCGGAACAACCCATTAGATATGCTTTGATCAAATTGCGGATCAGCAAGGAATGCAGGCTACGGTCGACCTCGTCAATAACATAGACTTTTTGCGATGTTTGCTCCGAAAGATCGAGAAAGGCGGGCAGGAGATCGATGATTCGCTGCGTGCCATCCGATTCCTGACGCATTTCAAATTTGGCTTCTGTACCGTCCGATTTGGGGTGAAAGGCGACCAGTTTTTTTCCGATTAACTCGCCATCCTTGCGGGTAACGACAAAGCGGTCATTCCCCGATGGATTCGAAAAGCGAATGCTCTCGCCTTCTTGCACTTCTTCCTGAAGCTCGAGCTTTGAGGACTCGGGAAGCGGGATATTCTCAAATGGAATTTCTTCACTGCCGAGACGGGCAATTCCGGTATCGAGCTGCGGCAACAACTCGCTCATGGCCGTATAAAGTGGATGCCCTTCATCGAGAAATTGTTCGAAAAGATCAAACCGAGTGTCCGGCGCGATCAGAACGAGCGCATTCTTGAACCAGTCATAGACAGGTCTAAAATGGTCAACTTTTTGCGACACGGCGTTGGTCAAAAAAAGTTGATTGTCCTGAGTTCCCCTAAAAGCGAATTGTAGGAAGGTATCTTTGGCGAGCGATGGTGCGAAGTTGGGTTTGCCATCGCGACGGTCATAGAGCACGTTTTCGCTGGTACTCGTGATCTTCACCAACCTTTCTTCCAAGACCGCTCTTCGCGTTACTGCGAAGCTGAAGTCGTAGATGGTCTCGTCGGCCAGCAACGCAAAAGCAAAGCGTGCGGGGCGCGTCGTTTCCCCGTCATCCAAGCGAAACGTCTCGACCGGGATTAGGCTATCGAGGCGGCTGCCTTTGACGACCAGCGTTTTGGCAAAACTCATGGCCTTGAAAAAATTCGTCTTGCCCGATGCGTTGCCGCCGTAAATCGCCGCGATGGGAAGCACCCGCGTTTGGTATTTGCCGAGCTTTGAAACGCGCGTTCCATGTTGCTCTTCTTGGCTGGCGACCATCGAAAAGGTGGCGCGGTCGCGGAAAGACATCCAGTTCTCAACGGAAAAACTGATTATCATTTTCTTGTCTCCCAAGATGAATTTTTCGTTTTATCATCCTAAAGTTAGAAAATAGTTGCCCAAAAGCCAACATAAAAGAGAAATTATCTCTGTAAAAAACGTTCTTATCCCAGATGGCTTCGGGGCGGATCAATTCCAAAACAAGTATAAAATGACGCCTCTCAACCGATTGCTTGACGCGGCTTGCGGGACGCTGTACATTGCCCCGACTTTATTGGAGGCTCGCATGTCTGAACCGCAGAACCACATGTCCAGACGCAAAGCAATGGCTGGTATCGGCGCGAGTGGTATCGTCCTCGCGCACCACAGCGCACGCGCACTCGCCGAGGAGACCGAAATGCAAGCGACAGAAAACATCCGCCTGACGCGCTATCCCACAGTTCGGGCCATGAAATCCCAGGCGGGGGACGGTGATTCGTTCGCCGAAACCGCGGGGTTTTACGCACCGGGCGATGGCGGCGCGGCATTCTATCGCATCCAAAAACGCGATAGCGAAACCCAGCCCAACGGTGCTGACGTCATCGCTCTCCAAAATGACCTGATGGCGGTTTTGGTGGAAAATCGCGCTGTGAACTACGCCATGTTCGGCGCAGTCGGCGATGGCGTCCAAGACGATGGCGCGCAGATCAAGTTGGCGCATGAATACGCGAACGCACGCGGCGTTCCAATCGTCAATCGCGCGGGCGAATACTGGATCAAACAGACGCACGATATCCCCATCGCGACCGACGTGCATTGGGGCAAAACGACCTTTCACATCGACGAAAAACACAACGCAAAAAACAAACCGCGCTTCATCGTTCGCAATGACGAAGCGGAGAAAGACCTCACGCGAGACGAGGACCTCAAAGCGGCCTTGCTCAAACAACTCAAACCCGGCGTGCAACTCATTCCGGAACTGGCCCCTTATGCGGGGCATCTCATCACAGTTGCAGATTCGCGCGACCGCATCGGCATTCGCGCAGGCAACTATTCCAAAGCCGGGTGGGCGCGCGAAGAATTTTTTTACGTGGAAGAAGAAGGCCGCGTCATCGGCGACATCGCTTGGGCATTCAAAAATTTCACGACCATCGCGGCCACGCCCTGCAACGACCAGTACCTCGTCGTCGAAGGCGGCGGGTTTTACTTTTCTGGCGACGTGCCGGGGGAAACGTACACCGGGTATCGCCACAACGGCATCGCCATCCACCGCAGTCGCACCATCATTCGCCAGCAGTGGATGGGCTTGGAAACGGGCAAGCGCGATATGTCCATGCAACCCCGCCGCGGCTTTTACGTGCTCGGCCATGTCTATGACGTGACCTTGGAAAATATCCGCGCAATGCCCTGGGAGAAAAACCGCCGCACCCCTGATCGCGTCTTGGCCGCGGGCACCTATGGCATCAGCGGCGCACGGATGCTCAACTGCACATTTCGCAATTTGACCGCCGAGGGCGGCTGGGTCGCGTGGGGATTTTTCGGCACCAATCTCAACAAAAATTTTCGCGTTGAAAATTGTCGCCTCAACCGCATTGACGTTCACTTTCACTGCTGGAACCTCTACATCGGCCATTGCGCGATTGGCTTCAAAGGCATCTCCGTCACCGGCGGCGGGGATTTGGTCATCGAAAACACCACGCGCTACGGCAATCAATTCGTCAATTTCCGGCGGGATTACGGCGCCAAATGGGACGGTCACATCCACCTCCGCAACTGCACACTGAAGCCCAGCGGCAAAGGCAAAGTCGCCGTGCTCGCCTACCACCCGGACAAGTTCGACTACCAATACCCCATCGGCTTTGCAAGAAGTGTCAAAATTGAAGATATGATCGTGGATTACAGTGCGGTGCCCGAATCAAAAGACCCGTGCTGGCTGATGGACATCGCGCCCTTTTCCAAAACAGCCGAAAATGCACGCCTCTTTTTTCCCCGCCGCATCGCGTTTCGCAACATCCTCGTGGAAGGCCGCGACCAGGGCGTGCGCCTCATCCGCATTCCCGACCCGCACCACTACGACCTGCGCCAAAAGAGCGCGTACGACGGCAACCGACTCATCCCCAACTGCACCCTGATTTGCGCTGACGTGCAACTCGAAAAATTGACGCCCACCAATCCCGCTGATCCCGAAGCCATGCACCTCCTCATCGGCGCGGAAAGGGCCCATGACTACGCGGATTCGCACGCGCTTCGTCCGCTCATTCGCTTTTCGGATTGCGAGAACATCGGCATTTACTTGGGGCAGTGCATTGCCAGCGCGTTCTTTGAACGCTGTGGGATCAACGCGGTTCAGGCGCCGGGCCTGCGCGGGGAATTGGTCTTCGACACCTGCCGCTTCCAGCCCGACGTGCGAAAAGTGCCCGCTGTTTTTTACGCGGTGAAAAGCAGCTTGGGAACGCGGTTCACCAACTGCACCCTGCACGCGCCGATCATCAACGGCAAAGCGCGTCCCGAACTGATCGACCGCACCGGCATCGTGGAAATCGACAAAGCCGTGCAACACGCCCATCTCAATACCGCGCTCGGCAATGACATTGTAGATCACTTCAAAACCTTCGACCCCAACTTCATCGCCCAACTCAAGGCGCGGCACGCACTCGAGCCCTGACGCCGAGTTTCGAGATTTCCCATGGTCAAAAACTATCTCATCGTCGCCATCCGCAATTTGATGCGGAACAAAATCTACGCCACCCTCAACGTGCTCGGCTTGGGGATCGGCATGGCCTGTTGTCTGTTGATCGCGTTGTTCGTGCAACACGAACTGCGCTATGACCGGGGTCACAAAAACGGCGACCGCATTTACCAAGTGGTGCGCGAAACCCAGGGCAAAGACGGGTCGCGCGGTTTTGATTGGGGCACATCCGGCCCCTTGGGGCCTGCGCTAGAACGCGATTTCCCCGAGGTGCAAACCGCGGTCCGCATGTGGCACTGGAACGTAAAAGTCAAACGCGAGGATCGGTTGATTCGGGCGCGGTTTAGCCTCGTCGATAAGCATGTGTTCGACGTGTTCGACGCGGAATTTGTCCATGGCGATCCCCAAACCGCATTTGCAGATCCATTCGGCATGGTGATTACCGACCGCGTGGCATCGCTTCTCTTTGGCGAGGAAGACCCGATGGGCAGGGTTTTGACCGTCGACAATTCCATCTTTGGCGGGGACTATATCATCCGCGGGGTCATGAGAGCGCAGACTGTGCCCTCGACGATTCGCTTCGGGTTGATCATGGCGCGCATGCCAAAGAATCGCTGGGAAAGCAAATGGATCACCTGGCAGAAATTTCAGGCATGGCGCCCCGTACATACGTACGTCCTCCTGCAAAAAGGCGCGCACAGCGCGTCCCTATCGCGCAAGTTGCCGGACTTTATGACGCGCTATATGGGCGCGGAAGTTCAGATGCACAATGCGTATCACCTGCAACCCTTTCACCGCGTCTATCTCCATTCGCGTGCGGATTACGGCATCGACAGATTTGGCGATATCGATCAACTCTACGTGTTGGGCATCGTCGCGGTGTTCATCCTCGCTATCGCCTGCGTGAACTTCATGAATTTGGCAACCGCCCAATCCATCGGGCGCGCGCGCGAGGTGGGCTTGCGAAAAGTGGTGGGGGCCACCCGTTGGCAGTTGATCCAGCAATTCCTGGGCGAATCCCTGATCGTGGCCTTTCTCGCGTTGGTGCTGGCACTGGGTCTCTGCGCGTTGCTCTTGCCCGTGTTTGGCGATCTGATCCAACAGCCCTTGTCCTTGGACCGCGAGGCATCCCTCACCTTGTTGCCCGTGGCGGTCGGGGTCATCTTGGCGACCGGGATTTTGGCGGGCAGTTACCCGGCCTTTGCATTGTCCGCCTGGCAGCCTATCGAAACCCTCAAACACCAAATTCGATCTGGCAACCGAGGCGCGTGGTTTTGGAAGGCGTTGGTGGTCTTCCAATTTTCGATTTCGATCTTCTTGCTCGTGGGCACGCTCGTGGTGCGCGATCAGATTTCCTATATGCTCAACCGAGACCTGGGGTTTGAGACCGACCACCTCGTGATGTTGCAAATTTTCGCGCCGAGCCGCGAGGAACACGCGAATTTTGAACAGCGGTTGGCCGCGCGCTACGCCACGGTGAAGCAATCGTTTTTGCGCCATCCCAATGTGTTGCAGGCCACGGCGTCGCGCTATTTGCCCTTTCCCCAAGGCGGTGGCGGCCGGATTTGGACCGTGCGTCCAGAGGGGCTGCCCGGCGATGATTGGCGCGTGCTGTTCAACGAAGTCGATGAGGATTTTTTGACCACAATGGGCATCGAACTCGTCGCGGGAAGGAATTTCACGCCGGGCAAGGGCAGGGCTCTTCAGCGGTTTTCCTCCGAGTTTTTGATCAACGAATCCGCAGCCAAGGGCTTTGGTTGGGAGAATCCCATCGGCAAGCAACTCGAGTGGACGGGCCTGGGATCGGGCACGGTCGTGGGCGTGTTTAAGGACTACCATTTTGCTCCTTTGCGCGAAAAGATCGCCCCCCTGGCCCTCGTCAAATGGTCGAGATTGTACGCGTACCTCGCGCTCAAAGTGACGGGAGAACACTTCGAGGAGACGATGGCCTTTTTGCAAACGCAGTGGGAAAAATTCGTGCCCGACGAGCCGTTCAGGCCCATTTTCATCGACGAGGGCCTAGCGGCTGCATACCGCAACGAGCTCCGCTTGCGAAAGGTCGCGGACCTCTCTTCTTTGCTGGCGATTTTCGTTTGCTGTTTGGGGTTGTTCGGCCTGGCCGCGCTCTCTGCACAACGGCGCACCAAAGAGATCGGCGTTCGCAAGGTGCTCGGCGCGTCTTTCGGGCAAATCGCGCTGATGTTCTCCGCGGAATTTATCCAACTCGTGGCACTTGCCAGCCTCATCGCATGGCCCGTGGCGTATTACGCGCTGAACAACTATCTGTCCAATTTTTCATACCGCATCGACTTGGGCGTGGCGGCATTCGCGATGAGCACGGCCCTCGCCATGGGCATCGCGCTTTTCACGGTGAGCTACCAAGCGTGGAAAGCCGCGCACACCAACCCGGTTGACGCGCTGAAGTACGAGTAAATCGAGGACGGGCACTAGGGCCTGTCCCTACGCTTTCGCCCTCAGAGGTTTGCGATGAACATCATTCTCTTACTCATCGACACCATGCGCTACGACTACATCGGCGCCAACGGCAACGACTGGATCGAAACGCCCAACCTCAATCGCTTAGCCTCCCAATCCTGGTGTTTTGATCGCGCCTTCGCAGCGAGCTTTCCCACCATCCCCTATCGCACCGATGTCATGACCGGCAAGTACGGCAGTCCGTTTCACGCCTGGAAGCCACTGCCCTTCACCGCCAATGCGTTGCCATCTGTCTTGGGCGAAGCGGGCTACGCGACCCAACTCCTGCACGACACGCCCCACCTCGTCAACGGGGGGCATGCCTTTGACTACCCATTCCACACCTGGACCTTCATTCGCGGTGCCGAGGTCGACCGTTCCTGGATGAATGACGAAGCCAGATGGCCTCGCAACTGGGCAAAAGACCCGATCTTTGACCTCCTCGACGACAAACTCCCCGCACCGCTCATTCAATATGCCCGCACCAACCGCGGCCGCGACAACTTAGACGACTGGAACTGCGCCAGACTCTTCAACACAGCGGCCAACTTCTTACGCGACAATAAAAACCGAGAAAATTTCTTTCTTTGGATCGACTGCTTTGACCCCCACGAACCCTGGGACGCACCGCCTGAGTTCATGCTCAAATACGACAAAACGCCGGGCTATGATGGGCGGCTCGACCCGCGCACATTCAAGGGGGGAACGCAAACCCGCAGCAATCCCGAGCTCCCCGACGAAGCCAAAGCCCGCATCAAAGCGAGTTATGCCGCCAAAGTCACCTGGATGGACCACTGCTTTGGCCGCTTCCTCGAAGCATTCGAAGCCACGGGGCTGGCCAAAAACACTGCGATCATCGTTGCAGGCGATCACGGCACCAACGTGGGAGAACGCGGCAAATTTGGCAAAGGCGCGCCCGTTCGCGACCGGGAAATCCACATTCCACTCTTCATCAAAACACCCGAAGGCGAAACCGGGCGCAGTTCCGCCATCTTCCAACCGCAAGATTTCTTCGCCACCATCGCCAACTTGGCGGGCGCGCCCATTCCCGACGATATCGAAAGTTACGACATCCTCAACGCCGCGCGTGAAAACAGCCTGGGCAACCGCGAACTCGCTTTGGCAGGCGTGGCTCGCGGCAAGGCGATGAAGCATCTTCAACGCGGCTACTTTACCGTCTTTGATCGAGAAGGCTATCTCGAATGGCACCCCGACCCCGAAGACAGCATCCTCACCCCTTACGGGTCTCTGGACGATATCGCTTCTGAAAATCCCGCTCGCGTCCAAGCCCTACACGCATCGGGCCTCGCCGAACTCGAGCGCCGCAATGCCGACCCCATCTTCATCGACTGGCTCAAAAATGGCGCGCCCGGCAAGGTTCCCGAATGCGACCTCTACGACGGCTACCCCGGCCCCGAAGGCTTCGAAATGTACTCCGCCAGAATCTACCAAGACACGTAACTCCGAGGAAAGATGAGGCACTTATGGACGCGAATCCAACCAAAGCAAATTACGAGGTCACCCCAAAGAACCCGCCGAACGATGGGATTCTCTTCGTCGATCACGCCCAGACGGGAAGGAGCGGAAATCTCGGACACGCACTCGTCGAGTATGAAGACGGGAAGCTGCTCGCCTTTTATCCCAACTGCTCCGATGACAACAACGGTCATTCGGCCGTGGGCTGGATGGAATACAAGCGTTCTGAAGACAGCGGCAAAACCTGGGGCGATCCGAACGCGCTCGCCTACTCAAAGAACCTGTTCGACACGGGGCGAGCGGGAGGGCCCAACGCCGAGAAATTTTCTGCCTTCTGCGAGAAAGCGGTTTTAACGGACCAGGGCGAAATCGTCCTCTTCTTCCTCGTGTGTAACATCACCAACGATGACATTTGGCGACGCTTTCAGGTGCCGACGTACATCATCAGCGAGGACGGAGGCTACACCTGGAGTGAGCCGCGTGACCTGTGCGACAATCGGGGGAGGCTCTACGATGCGCGGTATTACGACGGAGAGATACTCGCGCTCCACTTCAAGAACGACAACGAGATCAAATTCTGGGGCAACAAGGACGAACATGTGTATGAGTTGTACGCGAGCGCCGACAACGGCCGGACATTCTCAAAGCGCAGCGAACTTCCCTTCGACACCGCCGGGAAATCGTACGGCACCATGGGAAAACTCGCTTCCGGCAGCATCGTTGTCTATATATACAACGAGAACGCTGAGCACGCGATGGACTATGTGGTGAGCGACGACGGCGGTCGTACCTGGTCTGACGCGAAGGTCGCACACTTTCAAAAGAAGATTCGAAATCCCCAGTTGGCCTCGCTGAACGGCTGTTATTTTATGACCGGCCGGAGTGGACATTACGGTGAGAAAGCGAAAAGGGGTCATTTTGTTCTGTATTCTTCACGAGATGGTCTCGCCTGGGATGACGGCATCTACTTGAGGATGCGCGAGGCGGGGACCGGCGCGTACTCGAACAGCATGGTGGTCGGTTCGCTGAATCTCCACAAGCGGCGCCGGTTGCTGATCCAGGCATCGCACGCCTACAAAAAGAGCCAGACCAACATCCTTCACTGGTGGATAGACGCGAGATAGATTGTAACGAGGCATTTATGGCGAAGTCCCGCCCCAATATCCTACTCATCATGTGCGATCAAATGCGCTGGGACGCGGCCGGTTTTGCGGGGAGTTCCATCGTTCAAACCCCCCATCTGGACCGTCTGGCCGACGTGTGCTTTGAAAACGCCTATTGTGCGTCTCCGGTTTGTTCGCCTGCGCGGGCGAGTTGGTTGACCGGATGCTATCCTCATGCCCACTTGCAACTGCGAAACTACGGGCCAAAACGAGGCAAAACCTGGGGGTCTTATTTGCCGCCCGATTGCGTCACCCTGGGCGATATTTTGAACCGTGCGGGCTATCGCTGTGGCATGGTCGGCCCGTGGCACCTAGGCGATGACCACGCGCCGCAACGCGGATTCGAGGATTTCTGGCAACCCTATCGGTACCTCGGCCCGGAATATCCAGATCCTCTCTTCGATTATTTTGACCGCGAGGGCGTGCCCAATCTCTACGGCGACGGGGTAGCCATCACCCAGTACGGCAATACACTGCCCTTTACCACACTGACAGACCCGCGACAGCAACGCACCACCTGGACGATTGACCGCGCGATTGACTTTTTGCCCCCGTCGCGAGACGAACCGTTTTTCTTGTTTGTGAGCATCAAAGACCCGCATCCCCTCATCGTCGTTCCGCCGGATCTGCTCCGACGCTACCCTGTGGATCAGATCCCCCTGCCGGATTCTCTGCGCGATCCACTCCGCGGCAAACTGCGCTATCAGACCCGGGCGAAATTTCGCATACCGAGCACCGTGACCGATTGCCAATTCCGAGAGATGATGGCATATTATTACGCGCTGATCACCCATATTGACGCGCAGGTTGGGCGGCTGATCGATGTGCTCAACCAACGGAATTTGCGCGACAACACCCTCGTGGCCTTCCTAAGCGACCACGGCGAACTGCTCGGGGATCACGGCTTTACGGAAAAAAGTCTCATGTACGAGGCATCGGTCAGAGTCCCCTGCCTGCTCTCGTGGCCGCGTGTTCTCCCGTCGGGGTTGCGCGTTGCGACGCCACTCGCAGGCGTGGACCTCATGCCCACCCTGCTCGCTATGGCAAACGAGGTGCCCCCCGAGAACATCGATGGTCGTTCTGTTGCCGACGCCATTTTGAACGGGCGGCAACCCGAACCGCGGCCCATCTTCGCCGAGATCGCCAGTCAAGAAGCCCTTTATTTTCACTCGGAAGAAAGGGCGCGATTTGCCGCGCATGTGATGAACCGAGACAGACGCTGGAAGTACATCCGCAATCGCTTTGACATCGACGAGTTGTACGATCTGAAAACCGACCCGAACGAAATGCAAAACCTCGCGCAACTTCCCACACACCAACCGCGCATTGCGGCCATGCGCCGACAAATCGCCGAGATGATTTGCCATACGGGCCCCGGCCCCTACGAATGGTGTTTGGATGTGTGAGCGCGAATAGACGGAGCGGGGTACAACTGCGATAGCAGTTCATCGCAGGGGACAGGCCCCCTTCCGCCGATTCGCTGATTCGTTGATTGGAGGACTGCAAAATGAGCGCGTCAAAAGTGCGAAAAAAAAACGCCCCCATTCCCTTTGAGGCGTTTGCGGGCTTTGAGCGGCTTGCGGGCGGCAACCCGATCATCGCTTGCGCCCCGCCCGAGTGGGCCGCCGCAGCGCATGCGTTTGTCATGGACGACGCGGTTCACTACCTGTGGGGCAGGCGAAGAAAAGACAATTACTGGGTCTTGATGCACAGCACAGCGCCGGCGATCGACCCCGCACGGGTCGCGCACGATCCGCGCAACCCGGTGCTCTTGCCTTCGAGCGAAGGGTTCGACGATTACACGACTGAATATCCCTTTCCATTTTACAACCCCGCGGATCGCAGATATTACGTCTATTATTTGGGCCGGCGACTCAAGCCGCCCAAGCAGACGGGCCTCTTGGTGGGGGACGGAGATTTTGGCATGTGGACGCGGGTTTGCCACGCGCCCGTGATCGCCGCCACCACCGAACACGAGCGGCTGGGATCGTCTCATCCCTCTGTTGTGGTCGTCGGAGAGACCATACACATCATCTATACGGGCGAGTCAGCAGGGCCACCGACGATATGTTATGCGACCGCACGGACGAGCGATCCCGCAACCGTCACCAAAGACCCCGCCAATCCGATCTTCAAAGGCAGCGGGCAAGCGTGGGACAGTTGGGGCGTCCGCGAGGCGGAAATTTTCATGGGGCCGCAGTATTTCCATATTTTTTACGGTGGGAGCGATGGCGAGACCTGGCGAATCGGACATGTGCGGACGCGCGATTTCCGCACCTTTGAACCCAACCCGCACAATCCCATCTTCACGCCCTCGCCCGATCCCAATGCTTGGGACTGCGACGGGTTGCTGACGCCACAGGTATTCGAGATCGACAACCGCTATTTTATGCTCTACGCGGGCCTCAAAGACGGCGCGTGGCAGACGGGCCTCGCAGCAACACCCGCGCTACGGTGTTGAACAGATCGTTCAATTTCAACTTTGCATCCTGAAAATCTCGATCAACGGACAACTCAACCGTGAAAAAGAAAGCCATCATCTTGCTCAGTGGGGGATTGGATTCCACCACGACCTTGGGCATTGCCGCAAACGAGGGGTATGATTGTTATGCCATCACCTTTCGCTACGGGCAGCGGCACGAAACCGAACTCGCGTGTGCAAAACAAATCGCCGCGCATTTTGGCGTGCGGGATCACGTCATCGTCAATATCGACCTGCGCGCCTTTGGCGGGTCCGCATTGACCAGCGACTTGGAGGTGCCCAAAAATCGCACCGCGATGTCCGACGGCATCCCCATCACGTATGTCCCCGCGCGCAACACCATCTTTCTCTCCTTCGCGCTCGCCATGGCCGAATCCCTCGGCATCCGCGACATCTTCATCGGCGTCAATGCCATCGACTACAGCGGCTATCCCGATTGCCGCCCCGAATACATCGCCGCCTTTCAGACCATGGGCAACCTCGCCACCAAAGCCGGCGTTGAAGGCGATCCCTTCGCTATTCACACCCCGCTCATCGACCTGCAAAAAGCCGATATCATCAAACGCGGCTTGGAGCTCGGCATCGACTACGCCATGACCTGCACCTGTTACGACCCCGACTTAGAAGGCCGCGCTTGCGGGCAGTGCGACGCCTGCTCGTTGCGCCTAGAGGGGTTTGCACAAAACGGCATCAAAGATCCGGCAATCTATCGGTCCGCCTCTCATTCCCCCTGAAAGAAGTCATTATGCTCACCCTCGACCAACTCATCGCGGACTACTGCGACCAAAACGCACACTCGCAACGCCTCTTCAAACGCGCCCGAGAAGTTTTGCCCGGCGGCAACACGCGCACCGGGGTTTTCGTCAATCCCTTCCCAATTTACACGGACCGGGGTGAGGGCGTCGACATCTATGACGTGGATGGCAACCGCCGCCTCGACTTTGTCAACAACGCCACGGCCCTCATCCTAGGTCACGCCCATCCCGCGGTGAGCGAGGCCCTGTGCCAACGCATCGGCAATGGCACCGCCTTTTTTTCGCCCACCGCGCTCGAAATCGAATGGGCAGAATGCTTGCGCGAGCGCGTCCCCTCCCTCGAACACCTGCGCTTTTGCAGTTCGGGCACCGAGGCCGTGGGCAATGCCCTGCGCGTGGCCCGCGCCTTTACGGGCCGTCCAAAAATCGCCAAATTTGAAGGTGCGTACCACGGCATCGACGACCCGGCCCTCATCAGCTATATCCCGCCTGTCACGGCCGCGCTTGGCCCTGAAGACGCGCCCAATTCGGTTCTCTCGTCCGCTGGCCTCGCCCCTGCAACGGCTGAAAATGTCCTCGTCTTGCCGTTCAACAACGCCCGCGCTTGTGAACGCCTCATTCGCCATCATGCCGAAGAACTCGCCTGCGTCATCATCGACCCACTCTCGACAGCGGCTGGCATGGCCCTGCCCGATCCGGAATTTCTCGCCACCTTGCGCGCTGTCACGCGGGAACTCGATATTCTCCTCATCTTCGACGAAATCGTCAGTTTTCGCATGACCGCGGGCGGCACGCAAGCCGCTTACAACATCGCCCCGGACCTCACCTGTTTGGGCAAAGTCATTGCAGGCGGCACCCCGGCAGGCGCGTTTGGCGGTCGCAAAGACGCGATGGCCCTGTACGATCCCACAGGCGGATCGCCCGCGATTCCACAATCTGGCACGTACAACGGCAACCCGCTCGTGGCTGTTGCGGGTCTCGCCACCCTCAAAGCCATGACCCCGGACGCATATCGCCACATCGACGCCCTCACGCGCTACATCGCCGCGGGTCTCAAAGACGCTTTCAAAAGTGCCGACACCCCGGGCAGCATCGTCGTCGCGGGTTCGCTCTTTCGCATCTACTTTCTCGACCGCGCCCCTGCCAACTATCGCCAAGCCGCACGAGACAGCAGCGAAAAACACCGCTGGCTCTACTTCTATCTCTTGAACAAGGGCATCGCGATTCGGCAAGGCGGTTGCGTCTCGCTTCCCATGACGACCGACCACGCCGACCGGCTGATCGACGGCTTGCGCGACGGCTTGCGCGTTTGGCCGTATTGACCCGCAACAACTCTCGCCCTACCACATCATCTCGGAGCACGGATATGGCCGCCCCTCTACCGCTCATCGCCTTTGATACCCTCGCAGATCAAACCGAAGCCCTGTATCGCGACGGCTACGCCTATCTGCCCGATGTCTTGACGGCCCAACGGGTTGCAAAACTCCGCGATCACATGGACGCCCTGATGCCCATTCCGGAGAGTTTTGACAAAAACGGACGGCCCGAAGACCTCGGCTACGTCAACAAACACATCAACAATGCGTTCAACCGACACCCGCACTTCCTCCAATTTCTCGACTGCCCCGGCATCATCGAAATCGCCGAAGCCATCCACGGCAGCGATTGCCACTGCATTGGCATGACCGCGTGGATGACCGGCCCCGGTCGCCCGGATCAAAAACTCCACACGGACTGGTTGCCCCTCAGCCTGCCGGAAGACATTCTCGCGGACCCTCGGGTGCGCCTCCCCATCTTCATCACCACTGCACATTTTTATTTGGACGACATCGCCGAGGACATTGGCCCTACCAACTTCATCCCCGGCAGCCACCTTTCGGGCAGAAGTCCCAATGGCGACACGACTTGGAAAGGCCAGACCGAAAAATCCATCATGTGCAACGCCGGTGACGTGGTCATCTTCCGCAGCGAAGTTTGGCACCGCGGCACGGCCAACACCAGTGACGAGACGCGCTATCTGCTTCAAGTCCACTATGCCAAGCGCATGATCGCGCAAAAGTACCCGCCCTATCTCAACCGCTTTCAATTTGACCCCCAAATTCTCGCCCGCGCCACCTCGCGCCAACGCCGCCTGATGGGCGACCACAAAAGCAGCAACTACGATTGAGGATCACGCGATGAATTTTCCCATGGAATATTATCTGTGGCTCAAAACCGTTCACCTCATCGCCATCATCGGCTGGCTGATCGGCCTTTTGTACTTGCCGCGCCTGTTCGCGTATCACGCCGCCGCTGTGGGATCGGATATGGACGCGACCTTTCAACGGATGGAACGCAACCTCCTGCGCCTTCTGCTCCTCCCGTGTCTGATCGCGGTCTTTATCACGGGCCTCCTCCTGATCGTCGCTATCGGTGGCAAAATGGCCGGTTGGCTACACGCCAAACTGCTGCTGGTGCTCATCCTCGCCGGGTTGCACGGCATGATGTCGCGCCAACGCAAAACATTTCAACGCGGCGAAAACACCAAAAGCGCGGCCTATTTCCGCACGGTCAGTTCTGTCACCGCGCTCATCGCGATCATCATTGTCGCGCTGGCTGTGCTAAAACCTTTTTGAGAGGTGCGATGTGCCACAGAAGGCACAGAAGGGTAAAGCGAATTTGCCACAGAAGGCACAAAAGGCACAAAAGGGTAAAGCGTATTTGCCACAGAAGGCACAGAAGGCACAAAAGGGCAAAGCGTATTTGCCACAGAAGGCACAAAAGGCACAAAAGGGTAAAGCGTATTTGCCACAGAAGGCACAAAAGGCACAAAAGGGTAAAGCGAAGCTAAAAAAAAAATCGCAACTTCCAACTCATGGAAGTTGCGATTTCATTATTGGTGGAGGCGGCGGGAATCGAACCCGCGTCCGAAAGCGGTTTGACAACGGCATCTACGTGTGTAGTCTATTCATTTGAAATCTCGCATCCCGCGCCCCAACAGACAGGGTCATTGAGATGCCAGCCCGATTTTGTCTCGTTCGGATGTCCTCGAGCGGAAACTCCCGAACCAGCCTGCTCTCGTCGGCGCCCTGACCCAGACCACGCAGGCGAGGTCTGACAGAACGGACTGCGTAACGGTTGGTTAGGCAGCCATTGCGTACGTGTTATCGTCCGCAGTTGCGTTTTTCCCAATTGTTTTACGAGGTGATTGGGCACCTCGACACGCAGCCATCATCTCTCCACCCCCGTCGAATCCATGTCGCCCCCAATGCTTTTGCAAATATATCCTAATTCATCTTAGTGGTCAAGACAGAAATCGTTCCTTCAAATTAACAACTATCGTATAAAGTCGCATTTCTCCACACTTTACTCAAAACGCCACATAAGGCTCTGATGCGACAGGCGTAAATGCCTTGGGCGGGTATTTCGCAAGCACATCCGATTTCAAATCCACGCCCCAGCCCGGGCCTTCGGGTGGGATGCAATACCCATCGATCACGGCAATGGGTTGCGTGAGCACCTCGTTGTAGAGGGCGATAGACGACAGGAAAATCTCCTGCATCAAACTGTTGTGAATGCACAAGTCCAGATGCAGGCTCGCTATCGTGGAAAGCGGCCCATTGGAATTGTGTGGCGCCAGGGTCACGTAATACGTCTCGGCCATGGACGCGATTTTCTTTAACTCGGTTATCCCGCCCGCATGACAGATATCCGGCTGGATAATGCCCACCGCGTTTTGTTCCAACAAGGCGCGGAAGCCCCAGCGCGTGTACAATTGTTCGCCCGTCGCGATGGGCACGCGCACGTCGCGGGCAAATTGCGCGAGTGCTTCGGGATTGTCCCACAAGATCGGCTCTTCCATCCACGCGATATTAAATGCCTCCAAGTGGTGGGCGACCCGGCGCGCGCTCCAGATATTCAGCCGGGCGCGAATGTCGATCCCGATTTCGATTTGCGAACCGACCGCCTCCCGCACGGCTTCCACAAGCGCGACCCCGTGCTCGATGCGTTCGATCTTTGCCACTTGCTCGCCGCCAAACGGATAGAATTTCAACGCCGTATAGCCCTGGTCCACCACCTTTTTCGCTTCTTCGGCAATCCCCCGAGGCGTCATGCCACCTCGCGGCCAGCCATTGGCGTACATGCGAATTTTATCGTGCGACTTGCCGCCGAGCAACTCGTACACCGGCACGCCTAATGCTTTGCCCTTGATGTCCCACAATGCCAGATCAATCGCGCTGATCGCACTCGTGGTCACCGGCCCGCCCGACCACGTCACGCGCCGATACAGGGATGTCCACAATCGCTCGATCTCAAACGGATCTTTGCCGATGAGAAACCGCTTAAACGCCCCAAATTCCGCGATCAACCCTTCGTCCTTGAACTGCAAACTGGCTTCGCCCAAGCCGTAAATGCCCGCATCGGTCTCGATTTTGACAAATGTCCAGTTCGTCCCCCCTTGCCCAGGCGTGCCCATCCGCATCACATGCAGATCGGTAATTTTCATTTTTCCCTCCTCGTCCATCAGTGCATCTGTTCCCCGCGCAAATCTAGTAGCGTGCGGGGACCTATCCCCCGGTCCCTTTCCTACGAGGAAAGGGGAGTAAAGTTCCTTTGATGGCTTATATCAAGAGTTGCTCTGACGGCGTTGCGCGCGGGGACCTATCCCCCGGCCCCCTTCGAGGAAAGGGGGAGCGCATGGCTTTCTTAAAGGTTTGCATCCAGGGCTGTTTTGATGGCTTTGAGCGAACGGATCACGCCATAGAAACCCAAACCCCCCACGCACAATCCCTCGGAAGACCCATCGCCATTCCCCCTTCCTCGCAGGACCTATCCCCCCGGCCCCCTTTCCTACGAGGAAAGGGGGAGCGCATGGCTTTTTGATGGTTTGCATCCATGGCTGTTTTGATGGCTTTGGGCGAATGGATCACGCCATGAACCCCAAAAAACCTCTCGCCATTCCCCTCGCAAAACCGCTCACAGTTCCCCCTTCCTCGCAGGAAGGGGGTTAGGGGGTAGGTCCCCCTCGCACACCCTGCCGCCATCCGTCGTAGGGACAGGCCCCTGTGCCTGTCCTTATCGCTTGACCGCCGATCCCATCGTCACTTTACCGCTTGACAAACAATAGCGTGATGTTGTATTTTTTTCCCGTTCACGATTTCGATTTTGAGCGCGGAGGAAAAGCCGCGCCTAATTTGTGCGACAGTTTTTGCAAAGGAGGCTCCAGATGATTCCCACCATTTTCAAACGCTGTTTGAACCTCATTTTACCCTATGTTCCCTCCGCGAAAAGAGGCGTTCATGGTGCCCATTCCCGTCTTGGCGTGTGGTTCTATTTTATTGCAAAACAGTTTGTGAGGAGAGTCAAAATGACGATGTTCTCCCGAATCTATCCAGTTTTTATCGTGCTTTTCGGTTGGCTGGTTACAATGATCGGCTTTGTTCCGTCCGCTAAGGCGCAATCTGCGCCGACTCTGTCCGGCCTGGCACTGGTTGCTACCATTTCAGTTGATCCGCCGGCTTCACCCAGACATAGCAGTAGCTACTACTCGACGTTCTCGTTTGGCTTCACTACCCTCTTGCCGCAAACGACTTCGCAACCGATAACGATTACTGGCCCCGCTTCTGATGGTTCGACTCAGAATTTTTATCACTATGTTTGTGCCGATAAGGATACTCGACGAGATGTTAGCCTTATCGGGAGGGCGGGATGTCGTCAAGTCGCTAGCGAAACTCATCCCACATCGATCACGCTTGAACAAACCGAGATCGACCATGGCGGGGTCATGTGGCACGTTTGGGAGGGGGAGAATCAACTTACCGCCTTTGCAGACTGGATACCCATTACCACTTCCTCGTCGGTCACGTTGATGCCGACCTTCGCCTCGTCCACGCTCACTTACACCGGGAGTATCCCCTCCACCGCCAACGGCCTGAAGGTTACACCCACGGCCAGTTCGGGCACCATCGGCGTCAGCGTCAATAGTGGAGACACGACCACGGTCGCCAGTGGTAGCTCACACACCATCAGTTCCCTGAGTAGCGGTGCCATAACCGTTTCGGTCATCGTCACGGACAATAGCCTTAACACGACCTACACGGCGACATTGTCGAGCGATGAGGTTCCGTCTTTCGGTAATAACTCAGTGCCTGATACGACCATTACTGCGGGCGTGGATACTTTGGCGTGGCAAATGCCTGCGGCGACTGGCGGCGATGGTGCCTTAACCTATGAAGCCACCGGCTTGCCTGCGGGTTTGACCTTTGACGCCGATGGCAGTGGGACTTGTCCCGGCGCGGCGGCGCGTACCATCTGCGGCACGCCTGACCATGGGGGCACCTTCTCCGTCACCCTCTATGCGACGGACTCGGACGCCAACATGGCCAATAGCGATCGCGCCAGTCTGTTATTCAACATCAAAGTGATAGGGGTCACGATCAGTTACACTACCCCCACCCAGTTAACCGAAGCCAATCTGAACGGTGCGAGGATTGATCTGCAGTTGCACCACACCCGCTTCAGCCACGGTGCCTCTTTGAATACTTCTCACTTCGGATTGGTGACGACCATCCCGAATTTGTCCATCTCCTTCGTAAATGGATCCTTGAGTTCTAGGACGTATCTGCGTCTGGCCTTCACCGGCAACTTCGACACTGACCAGACCTTGGCAGTGAAGGTGTGGGCATCGGCTCATAGAAAAAGTGGCGATCTGACCACGGACACAATAACGCTGACGCCGACTCCGGGCGTGACCGTCAGCGAGAGCAATCTGGCATTAAAGGAGGATCCCAGCACCACCAACGCCAACAGAGGCACCTATACGGTCGAATTGGATACCCAACCCGCTAACGACGTCGTGATTGGCGTCATGAGCAATAACACCGATGTCACCGTGTCCTCTTCGACGCTGACCTTCACAAATTCGAATTGGAACACGGCGCAGACGGTGACCGTAACCGCAGGGCATGATGCCGATGGCCTGGACGACACCGCGCTTGTGAGTCACCGCGTTACCACCGATTCAGGGGTCTATACGACTGGTCTGTCTATCGCCAGCGTGACGGTGACGGTGGACGACGACGAGACGCTAGGCATGCCGATGAATGTGCGTGTGATGGCCTTGATGGATACCCTATCGGTGAATTGGGACGCTGTGACCGGTGCGACGGGTTACAAGGTGCAGTGGAAGTCTGGCGAAGAAAATTACCCCACTGCTGATGGGCATGCCGCGACGCATGGACAGGCCACAGTGGGCAGTACGACGAATTACAAGATTCCCGATCTGACTGCCAGAACGACCTACGCGGTTCGGGTGATCGCCACCCGTGCGAATTACGATGACAGTGAAGCCTCCAACGAGGCGACTGGCGCGCTAAGGCTGTTGCCGCCTAAAAACGTTAGCGTGCTCGCGCAGGTGGACACGTTGCGCGTGTCATGGGACGCGGTGGATGACGCGGATGGCTATAAGGTGCAGTGGAAATCCGGGTCAGAGACTTATCCCACCTCTGATGAGCAGTCCACCACGCACGGGCAAGCCACAATCGCAGGCGGGAGCACCACGACCTACGATATTTCTGGGCTGACCGCAGGGACGACCTACGCGATTCGAGTGATCGCCACGCGTGCCAATGTAGCCGACAGTGACCCCTCGGCAGAGCAGACCGGCGTTCCCCTGCTGGGTAGCCCGACGGGTGTGGAGGTGAGTGCGACGGCGGACACGCTGACCGTGACTTGGAACGCAGTGGACGATGCAACCGGGTATAAGGTGCAGTGGAAATCCGGGTCAGAGACTTATCCCACCTCCGATCTGGCGTCCGCCACGCGCGGGCAAGCCACAATCGCTAACGGGAGCACCACGACCTACGATATTTCTGGGCTGACCGCAGGGACGACCTACGCGATTCGAGTGATCGCCACGCGTGCCAATGTAGCCGACAGTGACCCCTCGGATGAAGTGACCGACGTTCCCCTGCTGGGTAGCCCGACGGGTGTGGAGGTGAGTGCGACGGCGGACACGCTGACCGTGACTTGGAATGCGGTGGACGATGCCATCGGGTATAAGGTGCAGTGGAAATCCGGGTCAGAGACTTATCCCACCTCCGATCTGGTGTCCGCCTTGCGCGGGCAAGCCACAATCGCTGACGGGAGCACCACGACCTACGATATTTCTGGGCTGACCGCAGAGACGACCTACACGATTCGAGTGATCGCCACGCACACCACAACGGCCGCCAACAGCACCCCTTCGGACGCAGTCATGGTGACCACGGCGCCAGCCAAGCCCACCAATGTGCGCGTGACGCCGGGGCCGCTTCAACTCATCGTGCGTTGGACCGAGGCAACCGGCGCGAGGGGGTACAAGGTGCAGTGGAAGTCCGGCGGACAAAGCTACAACACCTCTGATCGCCAGGCGACGGTCTCTGGAGGAAACACCACGACCTACACGATAGAGAACCTGACGATTGGCACGATCTACACCGTGCGCGTCATTGCCACCTTGGCAGGTGGGATGGATAGCGATCCCTCGGACGAGGTCATGGGCACGCCCCAAAGGATCGATTACGACAGCGATGGCGATGGCCTCATCGACATTACGACTCTGGCGCAACTCAATGCCATTCGCTGGGATCTCAACGGCGATGGGGTCGTCGCCGCTAGTGATACCATGAACTACAACGCCGCCTTTCCCAACCGAGACACCACCAGCAACGTCCGGATGGGTTGTCCTTCCGGGACATGCACCGGCTACGAACTTTTCGCAAGCCTTGACTTCGACGAAAACGGCGATGGCGACATTACCCAAACCGGCGACCCCACATATTGGAACAGCGGCATGGGCTGGAATCCCATCGGAACTTTCTCCACCCAATACCAAGGCGATTTCAAGGGCAACGGCCACACCATCAACAACCTGTTCATCAACCGTGGCAACGTGAATAGCATCGGGCTGTTCGGCGATGTTGACACCGGAGTTCAAATAGAAACCGTGGGCGTAACCAACGCCGATGTCACCGGAGCCCTCTACACAGGCATTCTGGTCGGCAGCAATAACGGCACAATCGTCGCCTGTTACACCACGGGATCGGTCACCGGCACAGACCGTGTCGGCGGCATAGTTGGCTATCAAGGCCGAAACGCGGCGGTTATCAATTCCAGCTACTCCACCGCCGCCGTCAGCGGCAACAACCAGGTCGGCGGGGTGTTGGGGCAAAAGTTCGGCAGTGTAACGAACTCATACTCCACCGGCCGAGTCAGCGGGTCCTCAAACGTCGGCGGGCTAATAGGATCCTCTAGTCAAGGCAGCACGACCAATAGCTACTGGGACACCTCCACCAGCGACCGTGCCACCAGCGGGGGCGGCGGCACGGGCAAGACCACCAGTGAGCTCCAGAGCCCCACCACCTACGGTGCCACCGCCAACGACACCTACTACGGCTGGGACGCCGACCTCGACGGACAATCCGGCAATGATGATCCGTGGACCTTTGGCGCGATGAATCAGTATCCGGTCTTGAAGTATGCCGGCATGGATACCACCGTGCAATTTCAGCTCCAACCCGCGATAGTGACGTTGGCACTGACGCCCTCGTCGATCTCGGAAAACGGTGGGATGAGTACCGTGACCGCGACGCTGGCACACCCGTTGAGCGCGGCGACAACGATCATAGTGCGCCCGGTGGCGGGTGCTTACACGGTGGCGGCGGATTCGACGATCACCATCGCGGCCGGGAGCACGGCGAACGCGTCGGATACGGTGGTCATCACAGCGGTGGACAATACCCAAGACGCGCCTAATCGCGACGTGACCGTGACCGTTGTGGCAGACAACGCCCAGGCAGTGTTCCTCTCGACTGTGATAACGATCACCGATGATGACGCGCCGCCGAGGCTCTCGATCAGTTCGCCGAGTGCGGTTGAGGGCACTGCCCTGACGTTCACCGTTAGATTGCATGCGGCGAGCGGCAAGGAGGTGACGGTGGCGTATGCAGACGCGGGCACGGGCACCGCGACTTCGGGGACGGACTACACCGCGCTCACCGCAGGAACCCTGACCTTCGCGGCGGGCACGACCAGCCAGACCATCGCTGTTTCTGTGAGCGACGACTCGGATGATGAGCCGAACGAGACCGTGGAGGTGACGTTGAGCAACGCGGTCAATGCCACCTTTGATGGCGGGGCTACGAGCCTCACCGGCACCGGTACGATTATCGATGACGATGGCATGCCTGCGCTGAGTATCGGTTCGCCAAGCGTGATTGAAGGCGCGACCGGCGCGACCCTGACCTTTCAGGTGTACCTACGCCCGGCGCACACGGCACAGGTGACGGTGGGGTATGCAGACGCGGGCACGGGCACCGCGACTTCGGGGACGGATTATACCGCGCTCACCGCAGGGACCCTGACCTTCGCGATGGGCGATACCATCCAGACCATCCCTGTTTCTGTGACCGACGACTCGAATGATGAGCAGAACGAGACCGTGATCGTGACGCTGAGCAGTGCGACCAATGCGACCATAAGCACGGCGCAAGGCACAGGGACGATTATCGATGACGAAACCTCGAGTGCCAACTTGGATGTGGATGGCGATGGCCGGGTGAGATTGTTCTCGGATATAATCCTGGTCATTCGATATGTCCTCTTCTTCCGGAACGAGGCCCTCCTCAGAGGGAACGTCATCGAGCCAACTGCCACGCGCACGACCGCTCAAGAAATTGAACCCTACCTCGACACGTTGGTCAATCAGAACATTCTCGATGTGGATGGCGATGGCGATGTGAGGCTGTTCTCGGATATAATCCTGATCATTCGATACGTCCTCTTCTTCCGGAACGAGGCCCTCGTCAGAGGGAACGTCATCGAGCCAACTGCTACGCGCACGACCTCTCAAGCCATTGAACCCTACATCCGAAGCCTCTATCCCGACTCCCACTTCCAATGAAAGCCTGTTCTCTGACCGCCACAGATGGCAATGCGAATTTCGCCGACTTCTTGACCTTTGCCAGCAAGTTCGGCTCGCGCCTCGGTCAGGAGCGATATGACCCCCGGTGCGATCTCAATGGCGATGGTCAAATTGGATTCGACGATTTCCTCATCTTCACCGCCGACTTTGGCTCGACAGGCTAACAACTGCGAAAGACGCGAAAAAACAAAAGCCCGGGTTCACAGTGAACTCGGGCTTTACTTTTTGGAATTGGGACCTACCCCCTAGCCCCGTTACTCGCTACGCTTCGTTGTAGGCTACGCCTGTGCCTACGAGGAAGGGGGAATGGTGAGAGGTTTTGCGAGGGGATTGGGACCTACCCCATTCCCCCCTTCCTGCGAGGAAGGGGGGAATGGCGAGCGGTTTTTGGGGTTCATGGCGTGATCCATTCGCTCAAAGCCATCAGAATAGCCCTGGATGCAAACCTTTAAGAAAGCCATGCGCTCCCCCTTTCCTTGTAGGCACAGGCGTCCTACAATGAGCGAAGCGAATAACGGGGGCCGGGGGGATAGGTCTCTATGGCGGCAGGGGATGCGAAGGACATAGCGGAGTGGGAACGATGAAGCGGTGGTAGGGCGGTGGGGGTAATCCGCGCAATCCCCTAATCCGTTTAATCCGCGATTCAGACATGGTGGGGTGGGGACAGGCCGAGCACGCACGGGGCCGATAGGCAAGGTTGCGGACTGATCACTGAGAGCTTATTATATACACGGACAGGCACGGGGGTTGAGTGGAACTGATGCTGACCCCTTGGGGCGTGAGGCCAGAGACACGCACACGGCGGGGTGAGGCCGGGAAGGGAACGCACGGGCGGAGGGGCGGTAAGGTGAGGCCGCACGGGCAGCGCGGTGGAGAGAGGAAGCACGCCCGGGGCCAATGGGCAGGGTTGCGGACTAACAACCAACACAGGAGGAGAACATGACACTCGAAGAACGCTATACCCAGATCGACACAGCCGAGCGCATGGCCGATGCGGCCACGGCGTTTTTGGCTTCTTTGCGGCCCGATCAAGCGGGGATCGCGCAACTGGCGTTTGGCGATGAGGATGTGCGGCGCGACTGGCATTATATTCCCCGCGACCGCTTGGGCCTCGCGCTCAAAGACATGGAGGCACATCAACGCGCCAAGGCGTTTACTCTGCTCGACACGGGATTGAGCGAACAAGCGCGTGACAAAGCCAGAACGATCATCAGCTTGGAGCCGATTCTCGCGGAAGTTGAAGGTCCCAGGCGACGCTTCCCACGCGATCCGGACCTGTACGACCTCGTCATTTTTGGCACTCCCGGCGGCGACGCGACGTGGAGTTGGCGGTTTGAAGGCCATCACGTTTCGGTCAACTACACGATTGTCGATGGCACGCTCGTCGCGCCCACGCCGATTTTTTTTGGGTCCAATCCCGCGCAGGTTCGGCACGGGGAGCATGAGGGCTTGCGCGCACTCGAGGAAGAAGAGGATTTGGCCCGCGACCTGCTCGCGTCTTTGGACGGGGAACAAAAGCGCGTGGCGATCATCAGCGCCAAAGCCCCGCACGACATTCTCACGCGCAACGCGCCTCAAGTCACAGACGAAGTTCAAATTGAGGGCCTGCAACTCAAGGATATGACCGCGGCCCAACGCGAGGTCGTCACCGCACTGCTCGATGTGTATGTCACGCGCCTGCCCGATACCATCGCCGAGGCCCAACGCGCCAACCTCGTCTCCCTCGACACCGCGGCCTTTGCCTGGGCCGGGGGGATTCAGCGCGGCGAAGGCCACTACTATCGCGTGCTCGGCACCACTTTCCTCGCCGAATACGATTGCACCCAAAACCAAGCCAACCACATCCACGCGGTCTGGCGCGACCTGACCAACGATTTCGGCGACGACATTCTCAAGCAGCACTATCGCCAGAGTCATTAAGGCGTGAGACGCGAGACGTGAGAAGTAAGAGGGCCACCAACCTCACCTACCAAGTTGTTCCAACGCGAGAGACGAGTCATGGTAAGGACATGCCCCCGTGCCTGTCCGAAGATACAAGAGGAGTGAGGAAAAACACGGGCGGGGTGGGAACTGACCGCTGACTACTGACCGTTTGGAGCCTGTTTCTTGCCTCTCCTGTCTTACCTCTCACCGAAGGGGGTTGGGCGGTGGGCCTTCTCCCCTCTGCCCTCTTACTTCTGCGGACGGGTGGGGCGGTCTGACTACTGACCACTGACTGCTTGGAGCCTGTTTCTTGCCTCTCCCGTCTTACCTCTCACCGAAGGGGGTTGGGCGGTGGGCCTTCTCACCTCTCCCCTCTGCCCTCTTACGTCTGCGGACGGGTGGGGCGGTCTGACCACTGACTGCTTGGAGCCTGTTTCTTGCCTCTCCCGTCTTACCTCTCACCGAAGGGGGTTGGGCGGGGTGGGAACTGACCGCTGACCACTGACCACTTAGAGCCTGTTTCTTGCCTCTCCCGTCTTACCTCTCACCGAAGGGGGGTTGGGCGGGGTGGGAACTGACCACTGACCACTGCCTTCACAGGTGATCTATGCAAGCTGTTGTCTTATTGGCCGGGAAGGGAACGCGGATGGCGAGGAATTACGCGGGGCCGAAGCATTTGTTGCCGGTCGCGGGCAAGCCCATTGTGGAGCATGTGCTAGATCGGTTGCCGGAGGAGGTGCGCGACTTGGTGTTTGTCGTGGGCGGGCCACACGAGGAGGCGATTCGGCGGCACTTTGCCGAGGGCGCGTACCGGGGGCGGCGCATTGTGTTTTGCGTTCAGGATGAACCCTTGGGTTTGGCCCATGCGTTTCGGGCGGCGGCGCCTGTGATCGCCGGGCGATGGCTTGGGATGGTCGGAGATGACATTTTCGGCCCGCGCAGTCTGCGCGCTCTGGTGCAGCAACGGGGCCTGGCGGTGCTTGGTTCGCGTGTGGCGCGTCCGCAAAATTTTGGGGTCTTGGTCACGGATGCGGATGGCTTTCTCGTGCATGCTGTGGAAAAGCCCAAGGCGTTTGTTTCGGATTTGGTTTGGAACGGGGCGATGGTGATGGACGCGGATTTTTTCGATCTGGCGATGACGCCCTCGGCGCGCGGTGAATACGAGGTGCCCGATATGTGGATGCAGTTGATCGCAGCAGGCCGAAAAATCGAGGTGATCGAAGGCGATTACTGGCTGCCGATCAACGACAAGGCGCAACTCGATGCCGCGGAGAAGGCACTCCGGTGATAACAAAAAACGCGCTATGGGGCGTATGCCAAAGCGACAAAAACGGACAGCAACTGATCAATCTAAAAGGAGGCTCCCATGCAACGGATGTATAAAACCACGCCGCAGGGCGAGTTGGTCATTCACATTTTTGAACCGGACGCGGATGAACGGACCGCGGCGATTGTCTTCTTTTTTGGCGGGGGGTGGACTGGTGGGCGTCCGCAACAATTTTTTCCGCATTGCGAATACCTCGCCGGGCGCGGGATGCTCGCGGCTTCGGCGGAATACCGCATCAAGAGCAAGCACGGCACGTCGCCTTACGAGTGCGTGGAAGATGGCAAATCCGCGGTTCGCTGGCTGCGGGCGCACGCGGATGAACTCAATATCGACCCCGACCGCATCGCATCCGGCGGCGGGTCCGCCGGCGGGCATGTCGGCGCGTGTACAGGCACGGTGCCCGGCTCGGATGCGGATGGTGAGGACGCGGCCCTCTCGTCCCGGCCCAATGCGATGGTGCTGTTCAACCCGGTCGTCGACGTGGTTGCGTTGGAACGCTTGGCGGCCCGGTTCGAGTCGCCCCGGGAAATTTCGCCGGTTCACCATGTTCGTCCCGACCTGCCGCCCACGATTATTTTTCACGGCACGCAGGATACCACCGTGCCTTTTGAACAGGCCGAACGCTTCACAACAGCCATGCGCGATGCGGGCAATGTTTGCGCGATGTGCGCGTACGAAGGCAGGGGGCATGGCTTTTTCAATTATGGCCGCGGCGATGGCGCGGATTACGATCAGACGGTCGCGCAGATGGATGAATTTTTGGTGCAACGCGGATTTTTAGACCAAAATCGTAAGCTATGACTTTCGACTACGACATTCTCGTCATTGGCACCGGGCCGGGCGGCGAAGGCGCGGCGATGAAATCCGTCAAAGAGGGCAAGCGCGTCGCCGTGATCGACAATTTTACCAGCGTGGGCGGCAACAGCACGCACAGGGGCACGATTCCGAGCAAGGCCCTGCGCCACTATGTGCAGCAGTTGATCGACATCAACGCGCACCGCACGACGCGCTTTCCCGAGTTGCTCGACCGGGCCGCGGATCTGATCGGGCATCAGGTCGACCTTCGCACGGGGTATTACCAGCGCAACGAGGTCGATATCATCCTGGGCAGGGCGTCCTTTGTGGATGCCCACACGCTCGAGGTCGCGCTGCTCAACGGGGGGACGGAACGCTATACTGCGCGGGGATTTGTCATCGCCACCGGGTCGCGGCCGTATCACCCGCCGGACATCGACTTTTCGCATCCGCGCATCCGCGATAGCGACACCATCCTCAACCTCGAAAAAACGCCGCGCATCATCACCATTTACGGCGCGGGGGTCATCGGGTGTGAATACGCGTCGATTTTTCGCGGGTTGCGGATCAAGGTCAACCTCATCAACAGCCGCAGCCAGTTGCTCTCGTACCTCGACGACGAGATCATCGACGCGCTCAGTTACCACCTCAGCCAAAACGGGGTGCGTATTCGCCATAACGAGGAATATGACCGAGTCGAAGCCAATGACGAAGAAGTGCGCGTGTATCTCCAATCCAACAAGCAAATCGTCAGCGACATTCTCCTTTGGGCACAAGGGCGCACGGGCAATTCGGACCGCATGGGGTTGGAAAACATCGGGATCGAGACCGATGAACGCGGCTCCATTCTCATCAACGACGCGTACCAGACCCTCGCCCAACCCCACATTTATGCGGTTGGCGACGTGGTCGGGTTTCCCAATTTGGCGAGCGCGGCTTATGACCAAGGCAGGTTTGCCGCCACGCACCTCATTTTTGGCGAATGCGAGCAACAACTCGTAGAGGACATCCCCACCGGGATTTACACCATTCCCGAGATCAGTTCTATCGGGTTCACGGAAAAAGAACTCACCGCAGAGAGAGTTCCCTACGAGGTGGGCCATGCGTACTTTCGCCACATTGCGCGGGCACAGGTGACGGGCCGCCTCACGGGCATGCTCAAAATTCTGTTTCACCGAGAGACCTTTGAAATTTTGGGCATTCACTGCTTCGGGTCGCAGGCGTCTGAGATCATCCACATTGGGCAGGCGATTATGGCGCAACAAGGCGAAGCCAATACCCTGATGTACTTCATCAACACCACGTTTAACTATCCCACGATGGCCGAAGCCTACCGAGTCGCCGCGCTCAATGGGTTTAATCGGGTAAAATAGAAGAAACAATCACATAAGCTGGCTTGAACGGTTTATCGAGAAAATCAAGCCCTATCGCGAATATGCTCTCGGTTTGAGAAACTGAAACAGTCGCTCCTTCAGCTTTCTCACTTTTGTTACCACACGCATCGTATTCACGGACGTTTCGCAGTTCAAAGAAGGCATCCCAATAAGTGCCATCACAAAACACCATCCGATCAAGCCATCACGCACAGCGCGCAAGGCCGTCTCGCAACCAATGTCCATCTTGCAACCCTCTTTGCAGGCTGGCACATGTCGTACTGTTACAAAAGCGATTTGCGCTGTGCAAGCCCCTCGGCGTTTGAGAGCGGCATTTTTTGCTTACTTTTTTTTGCTGTTGAAAAAAAGTAAGTCGCCGAAGGCATCGAAGGTAGCAAACGAGGCTGTAGGACCAAACGCCTTAAATGAGCAAGCAACACATTTGCTAATCTGTG
Organism: Candidatus Latescibacterota bacterium; assembly: GCA_965204745.1. GTDB lineage: Bacteria > Latescibacterota > UBA2968 > UBA2968 > UBA2968 > VXRD01. The sequence continues at coordinate 2,390,832 of OZ242010.1, read as the reverse complement.
CGTAACGTCAGATCCAAAAATAAAATGTCAACACACCCTCAGAACAAAAAAGGGAGGCCCTTGCGATGATCGGCGAAGGGACAACAGCAATTTTTATCTGTTTTTTGATGGCGATTGTGGGATATGTGGGATTGACCGCTACGGTCGTGCTCACGCTGCGAGATCGATACCCGCTTGCGCTGTGGCGAGCTGTCGCGCTGATCGTTTTTGCCCATGTGCTCATGGTTTGGATTTATCGCTACGATTGGCAATTCGATTTGGCTGTGCGAAATGGGTACGCGGGATTTGTCATTTTTCACACGGCACTCGTGTTGATTTTGATCGCCTCCTTTGCCAATCCGCACATCGGTCAAAAGCTCATTCATCTCTCGTTTGTGATCGTGACTATCGGCGCGACGGGCGCCTCGTTTCGCTATGCCGAAGTTTCGAAGTATCGCTTTGTCGTGATTTCCTGTGGGCTAGGCGGCGCGATTGGGCTCGTCAAATTTTACGTTTTCGACCGACGCAAGAGACGAACCGCTGTGTGAACTAATCCGCGCTTTTGTCCGTATTTTGAAACCGAAAAAACGCCATCGGCAATTTGTCGATGGCGTTTGTGTTTATTGAAGGCGTGAGACCTCTCGGCGCATTGGTTCGCCCAACAATTCCCACCGTAAATTTGTCGTCTATGCGTTTTGTCGCGTACACAAAAACGAGCCGATCACGCGAGATGACCGACTCGTTTTGGATGCGAACAACGCTTAGCCCTCATGGGCGGACAGGCCGACCTCTTTCGCATTGACAATGCTCGGCGCGGCCTTTGGGGGATCGTCGCCCAAGAAGGGCAACACATCGTCTTGGTTTTGCCACGCGCCATACCCGTTCAAAACGCCAGCCACGTTGGACGCGGCCAATGTCGCCATGCCAGAGCGCGTCCAGATCGTCGCAGACGCGATATGCGGCACGATGACCACATTGTCCAAGTCTTTGAGGCCGGGTTTCATCTCAGGCTCGTCTTCAAACACGTCGAGTCCGACCCGGAAATTCGGGTGGGTTTTGCAGTGTTCGACCAAGGCGGTCTCGTCGATCACCGGCCCGCGGCTGGCATTGATCAAAATGGCATTGTCTTTCATCAGGGACAGTCGCTCGGTGTTCATCAGGTGGAAGGTGGTGTCGTCCAACAGCGGGTGCAAACTCACCACGTCGGCGACCTGCAACACGTCTTCGACCAAGTCCAAGCGTTGGCAGGTCACGGGCGAATCGCCTTGAGACGCCAAGAAGTCGCCATAAGCCGCGATGTATTTTTCCATATACGCATTGGGATAGGGGTCGTAATAGACCGCGTTCATCTTGAACCCCTCGACCATCATCTTGGCATACGCGCAGCCGATGCGCCCGGCGCCGATCACGCCCACGGTTTTGCCGGTCATCAACTCGCCCAAATAGAGCGTGGGCAACCAGCCGCGATATTTTTCAGCGCGCATAAACGCGTCGGCTTCGACCACGCGCCGCGCGGCTGAAAACGTCAGTGCGATAGCCATTTCCGCTGTGGTCTCGGTCAAAACCCCCGGGGTATTGCCCACGGGAATGCCGCATTTTGTCGCCGCATCCACAGCGACATTGTTGTACCCCACCGCGTAGTTTGAATACGCTTTGCCGCCCGCGTTCTCGAGCGCGGCAAACAGGGGTTCGCCCCAGGTTTCGGTCAACTGCCCGATCACGCCATCGCACGCATCGCCAATTTTGTCTTTGATCTCTTCGACACTCAAAATTTCGGTCGAGGTGCCGATTTCCACGCGGCAATCCGCCGCTGTGAGAATCTCGAGCCAGCGGTCACCGGGCAATTCCTTGGTCACGACCACGCGCTTGCTGCCCGATTCGTTGTGCGTCCTCCAATCGTTGTTGCTCAAAACACGTCCTCCTTGAGATGTGCATTTACAGGGAAAAATTTCGCGTGCAGAATATAACCAACCCGCACGTTTGTTTCAAGGGATATTCGGATGTGATAATTGCCCAAGTTGCACTATACGTCATTCCAACACACGCTTACGGGAATAACGACGGGGAGAACCCGCGTAAAGCATTTATCGCACATACCCTAGTACCCTTCAGTGAAGGTTATGAACCAATCACCATGGGCTTCAATATAGAGAAAGTACTCCTTGCCGGGTTTGATCTCTGTTTGATATTCCTCAACTCGGAATTGCCCAGTTTCTTGAAATACAGTGCATTGGTGGGTTCCATCGGCACTGTAGGCAGCGGCATAAAATTCTCCGAGGCCCCTGTGATAGATGTTGGCAAGCGTTGGTCGGTAGCCAGATTCCAAGGGGCCATGGATGTGAAGTCCTGCCCCTATGCTGTCTTGGTCGAAGTTACCATCTTCAACTACCAAAGGGCCCCATGGCTGGCCTAAATCAGGCTGAATAAAATTGCAAGTCCATCTATCCTTGGCCGTTACTTCTATGTAGTATTTACCTGGTGAAAGGGCGTTTTCTCCGTCTTCGTTGACTCGCCTGATGCAAGATGCGTCGAATGTTCCTCGACAATCGACAGGCGTCCAGATTGCATTGCCCGTGAAATATCCGACCACTCCTCCTATCAACGCGCCAGCTATTGTTCCTGCACCGGGCACAATTCTACCCAAGGCGGCACCAGAAGCGGCACCAGCAAGGCAACGCGCTCGCTTTCGCCGCGGCCAACGTGCGCCCAAGGCGGCACTAGCACCGAAGGCTCCACCAATTGAGGCGGCGGTAGCTTCTTCGCTAGAGCCTTCAGTGGGGATGAATTGCAGTTTGAAGTCGTCGTAGCCGTGATGTGCGATATCTGCAATAATAACCCCTTGTTTCAGAACGAACTCGCGGCTACGCTGGACAATGCCTTCTTGGATTTGACTGTTTGTGAGGCCGGTACCATGCACATGTTCTTGCTTGCCTCGCAGATTGAACGGGTATTGACTCATTGGTGCTCTCCTTATTTGATGTACCGCGTAACGTCAGTTACGCAATTCGATTCGCTTCCCACCGTATCAAGGCCGACTTACCCGTCTCGTAAGCGAACATAGTATGGCAACGAGGACTACAGAAGTAAGTGCCTATTCGATGCAACGGCAGGCCATCTGCCAGTGCGTTCAGAATGCGTTTCAGGACGCTACTGCCATACAACGCGAAACCTATGGGCATTAGGATGGGGGCAAGCGTGGCGATGATGGGGCCGGCTCCCAAACCGATAGCGATGGTTACGCCGATGCCGACGATGGCGGCAGAACCGGCGTGTATAGCGATAGATTTGGCAGCATCCTTGATGGCTTCCTCGCCTGTTTTGCGACCTTTCCTGTAATGGATGTAGTTTTCAATGCCGCTGACCGGGGCTTCAAGTAGAGCGGCGAATAGAGCGGCGGAACCAGCGGCGGTAGCACATTCCCGCAACATGATTTGCGAAGCGTCAAAGGCGTTGGTGGCTTGGGCATTGAGATGCTCCCTTCCGGTCATATCGGCGGCCCCTCGGGCGCGATTGATACCGGAGTTTTCCCATAGAATGTTGCTATGGTCGGTAGCCAAGTGAGGCGCATTATGCACTGACTTGATGTGGCTGGCGTCCTTGCCTTGTAGGAATTGCTTCACGGCATCTTCGCCGTAGTTTTGGACGAATAAGGGCACTGATTCTTGATAAAGAGCTTGGGCTTCGGCAAAGCTTCTTGTTCCGTCACGTAGTCCGGCGTCCATAAATTTGCGTTGCAGACTGTCGGTAAGGCTGGCGAAAGAGCCATCGGGCACGCCGCGTATGACTGTGCCTACCTGGGTAGCGGCGGTCAGTCCGGCGACGCTGGCTTGGGTCAGTGTCCTGCTATGACCGTCTTCGGTTTCGCCGGGCCAGTCGTAGTAAATATCAACACCGGCTTTTTCATCCGCTCCAATGCGTTGACCGCAACGGGCACAGGGCAGACTGCGGGGCGTTTTACCAATGCTTCGCCCGGAGTCTAAGTAGCGGACATAACAGGCGTGTTTGCCATATCGCCAGCAGTCGGGACAACCGATGCAGTAATTTTTGAAGTCGCCACGGCTGACACCGTCCGGCGTTTCCTCGGGCAACTCGGACAGACACAACCGGCCCGGTTGGATAGTATGTTTGCACTCTGCACAGCGTAGGCCGGGTTCTGCAATCATAGGCCACATAGGTATGCTCCTCGTTAAAAATAAGTAGGTTTTTGTCTATCAAAAATAGATAATCCCATCGCTACCGATCAGCATTTGAGATTCTGTTCGTTGTGGACGGGATGCTTATTTTTGATGTTGGGTTATGATCTGATAGGCGTTTTGGATCTCTTTGAATTTTTCTTCTGCAAGTTTGAGAAGATGAGGCGGGAGATCCTTCGAAGATATTCGATCTGGATGATATTTTTTTCCTAATTCACGGTAGCATCGTTTCAACTCGTCATCGGAAGCCGAAGGATCGCAACCCAAAATCTCATAGTACTTCTGCATGTCGGGAAGTATTTCTTCCAAGGCTTCGGCCAAGATGCTTGGCGGCAAGCCAAATGCGACGACCGCTTCGTTGAGATAGCGTTCCTCTGTTGCGTGTAACGCACCATCAGAGGTAGCGATTTGCACGAGACAATACAGAGCATATCGACGCATTTCGACATCTTCTGCATATTGTGCAAATTCAGCGGCGATTTCCCGAAATGGCGTTTTCGTCTCTTTACCTTCGTTGAAAAATTCAATCGCTACTTTTCGGGCCTCTTGGTCCAATTCTCCCTCGGTCATGAACTCTTCAATCGCGCTGATTTCATCTTTCGATACCTGCGAATCTGCCTTTGCCAGTTTGCCGAACATCAAAAACAGCGTTCCAAAGGCGATGGCGTTTTTTTCGTTTTCACTCAACGCTTGACGAGTTTGAGCTTCGGCCTCCCTTTCTTCAAGCATCTGTATAAATTCCTGGGGTGTCGGCGCACCTACTGTTTTAGGGATCACCCTTTCCTCGCCGAAGACACCACTTTCAAGAACGTGAACCGACCCATCTTCTTGCACTCTAAGCGTGACGGTCTTTGCACCAAACACCCCTTGTTTTTTGAGTGTAGCAAACCAAGGTGGTTCGCATTTTATCAAGTCGTAGTCATCAGCGCGATATTTATTCACCGCGTCTTGCAGTGTTGGATAGACTTGGGCAATTTGATATTCCTTCCAGATATCTACTGCAATTTCACGTAGTGTGTCCCAAAAACCCATTATTACCTCCGATCAGAACTTGTTTATGCTTCCCGCACTTTTCAGGATCGTCCTTTCCGTCTCCGACCTTTGCCACAGAATGCTCGGTATCAAATCTTTCAAGGGATATTCGGAGATACCGGACGCGCTTCGGTGGTTGACCAGGATCAATTCGGGTGCTGCGTCCAGCATGATTTCTTCAAATTCGTCGAGGCTGGCGGCTTCGATGTGCAAGCCTTCGATATCGCTTTGGGCGTAGAAGACCTGCGCCTCATCGTCCCAGATGGCCTTTACTGTAAAAACGCGCTTCATCGGATGCTCCATCGTTTGAATGATCGCGGGCGGGTTTAAGCCTTCTCGACCACGGGTTCGATATCGAGAACCTCGCGGTCCAGCTTTGGGGGCGTTCCATTGCCGTTGAGCCAGTGGTCGGCCATTTTTTTGGCGGCGGCCATTTTCGGCCAGATCACCTCGCGGTACCCGCGCACTTCATCGGGCAGGCGCAGGGCTTTGAGGTATGTCTCGTAGCGCGCCGCGCTGTCAAATTCAAAGCCATCCACGAGATCGATGTACCAGTCGCGATAGGACTTCTCCTCTCGGTGCCAGGCCGGGAGGCGGCGCAAAAAGCGGGCGCGCTTCATGAGATTGAGCATCCAGTCGCGCGTTTGGATATCGAATTTGATGTCCAACCCGAGCACCTGGAAATGCGGGCGCGTCAGGTGTCGGTAGGAAATTTTGTCGCCGCGGGCGGGATCGACATTGTAGCGTGTGCAATCGCGGCGGTACTTTTCCTCGCTCGTCAAGAGATGCGCCACGTAAATCTCGTCTTTGTACGCCATCACCCGGGCGAGAAAGCGCGTCACCGCATCGGTCGCCGCGTATTGGTAGCGCGCCTCGTCTCGGGCGTAGGTCTGCTTGACGCGCGCGAGATAGGCCTGCGCGCATTCGATGCCGCCCCACTGAATCAAATCGTACACCCCGAGTGCGAACTGGAATTTTGTCGCGTCTGAAAGGGCCCAATCGCCGACTGTCTCTGCGTGTGCGCGATAGGTCTCGGCCAATTTTTTGCCCTTTGTCTTTGCCAAAATCCCCGCCTTCTCCGCGATGAGGTCGCGGTACGTGATCGCGTGTTCGGGCTTTGCGAACGCTTCGGGATGCAACGCGGCCTTGCGGCCCATCTCAAACGCCTTGAGATTGGCGTCGAGTTCATTCGCTTTGATGTTTTGCTTCATCGCCCAGCGGATATTCTCCAGCGAGAGGGGCAACGCGCCCCGTTGAAATGCGGCGCCGAGCAAAATGCTGTTGGCGTAGATCTTATTGCCCAAATAGCGTTCGGATATTTCGCCCAAGTCCATCCCGAAATACGTGTCGGCATCGGTGTATTGCCGCAAAATATCCTCCAAGTTATCCGTATCAAACTCGTCGCGGCCGATCATCGACAAAATGGTCTCGCGCTTGCCGGTCTCCACGACAGCGGTGGTGCGCTGCGGGCTGGCAACGCGGCCCGTGCCATGGGGATCCAACCCGCGCACGGCCTCCAAGATATCCAAGCCCAACAACAAATCCGCGTGCCCGTAGGGCGTCAGTTGCGAAATGACCCGATCACTGCGGCTAAAACTGACGTGCGAATACACGCCGCCATTGCGAATCGCCAACCCCTTTTTGTTCGTAAAGCGCACGGTATAGCCCTGCCGCGCGCCCGCAACAGCGATAATCGCGGAAATGGTATTGACGCCCATGCCGCCAACGCCGGCCACGTACGCGTACCAAGCCGTGTCAAAATCCCGGCATTCGGGTTCGGGGATATCCGACAACTCGATAGACTCGGTTTGCACTTCGGGCGCGCGCACGCGGTGAATGGTCAGGCGTTCAAACGAGGGACAGGTCTTATCGCCATTGGCGACTTCCACCTTGGTACACGCCCCATCCGCCACGCACAGGGACAGGTCGGTCGCCACCTTTGGGCCGTGGAGCGTTTCCTCGACTGTGAGGCCGCTACACCCGGTTGCCCGCGTGCATTCCAAGCAGTACTCGCAGACTTCGGACGCGATGTTGATGTGCGTCTCTTCGGGCAGAAATCCCTTTTCCCGAGTGGTCTGAAGCTGCTCTGCGCGCATGCGGCGGTGATAGGTGATGCCGCATTCCTTGTCCGCGATGACGATTTTGACCCCGTCTTTGAGGATCGCCCGCTCCAAAACGTCGCGGTACGCGTCTCTGTCGGCCGGGTTCATGCGCGTGACCAGCACCGGGCCATCTGTGCCCCCGCCCAACCCGCGCGCCACGTCTTCGATGTCTTGGGCAAATGTGGGCTGTCCCATCAGGTCGATATCCACGCCCGGCGTGGGCTGGTGCCCGGTCATGGCCGTGGTCTTGTTGTCCAAAATCACGTAGGTGATGTCTTGCCCGTGTTTGATGGAATCGGAAATCGCCGCCATCCCGCTGTGGAAAAACGTGGAATCGCCCATGAACACGACTTGTTTGTTGTCGATGAAGGGATCGATGCCCGCGCCCGTGCCCCCGCCTAGGCCCATCCCGGACAAGTTGTGCATCAAGCGATTGAACGGCTCGTATTTCAGCAGGGAATAACAGCCGATATCCCCGTGAAAAATCAGATCTGTCTGCTCCTCGCCGTGCTTGCGGCGCATGTAATCGCGGTTGCGAAAATCGTCGATCATCTTGTCCAACACACTCGCCGAATCCCGATGCGGGCAGCCCGGGCAAAACGAGGGCGTGCGAACCGAAGGGGTCAGGTCGAACGTTTTGGTCTGCGCCATCAATGCGACCGCGTCGTCGATGCGCGTGTGGTCCACGGGCACGCTGGGATCGGAGAGCGATTTCAACACCGGCGCGAGCACCTCGAGCGCGATGCTCGGGTTCAGGCCGCAACTGTCGGGAAAACCGCGTCCGTTGGGAAAGCGCTTGCCCCAGACCCGAAACGCGCCGATTTGCCCGGCCTGATGCATGGTTTGCAGCGCGGCGGTGATCTGTTCCTCCAAAAACCCGCGTTTTTCCTCCACCACGTACACGTCATCGACCATGCCGACGAATTCGCGCAAAATGTCCGCATCTATCGGGTGGGTGATGCCGTATTTCAAAATGGGGATGCTACCCCCCAAGCCCACCATGGTGAGCGCGTGTTCCAAATAACAATAGGCCAAACTGCTGGTGACAAAGCCGATCTGCTTTTTGCCAGCGTCCGGCCCGTACAAAATCCGGTTCAGGCCATCGTCTTTTGCGAGCCTGAGCAAGTGGGGAAAGCGCTCCTCGAGCACTTCTTTTTCTTTGACGACGGTGTGCGGGGGAATGATCACCCGTTCGTCCGGCGAAATCGCGGCGGGATCCAGGCGCGCGGGACGGAGAAACGTCCGTTCGGGAAATTGGTTGGGATGTACCGCAACCGTGCCGCCGCCATCTGCCTGATTGGACGTGACGAGGTACGCGATGTAAAGCCGGGTTTGTTCCGACAACTCGAAGGCGACTTTGATCCAGTCTTTCATTTCCTGAAAGGTGCTCGGTTCGAGCACGGGCATGTACAGGTGTTTGGCGATAAACCGCGAATCGGCTGGCACCTGCGTGCCTTCGGACCACGTATCGTCGCCAAAGACCGCGACCGCTGCTGCGCCCTCGCCGGTGCCGGCCATGTTGCCTAGGGCGAGCGCGTCTGAAGCGACGTGCGCGCCCACGCTTTTCATCACTGCGATAGCGCGGATCGCGTCCATTTGCGCGCCGTTGAGCCGCGCGGCCCCCAGGGCTTCGTTGTTGGCAATTTGCACCATGACGCCCTTTTCCACCAACAACTCGCGGACGCGCTCTGCGGCGTCAAACACTTCTGCCACAGGGGAACCGGGGTAGCCGGTCATCAACCCCATGCCGCCTTCGAGACCGCCCTTGACGATCAATTCATTGCCCGTAAAAATACCCGTGCCGTTTTCCAGCGTAAATCGAGGATCCATCGATGTCCCTTACAATATGTGATACGCCCGCGAAATCGAAATAAGCGCGTGTGTGTCGAGCAGAAGGCGTTGCATTATTCGTCGGGAAATAACGGACTGTTGTAGAACGAATCGATCACATCATCGGTCGTCTCATCGAAGTCCGGGGCGATCCAGATTTGCCCTTTGAGCAAGTCCGGCTGTCGCGCTTTTGCAGCACCGCGATACTGCGTCAAGCTCAAATACGGTTTGCCTGCCTTTGTGATCACGTCACGATCTCCTCTGATGGCGTTGCGCGAGGGGACCTATCCCCCGGCCCCTTTCCTACGAGGAAAGGGGAGTAAAGTGCCTTTGATGGCTTCTAGCTCTAGTTGCTCTGATGGCGTTGACCGAGGGCATAAAGCGATTAGAAATCCCTCATCAATCCCCTCGCAAAACCGCTCGCCATTCCCCCCTTCCTTGCAGGAAAAGGGGAGTAAAGCTCCTTTGATGGCTTATCGCTCTGGTTGCTCTGATGGCATTGACCGAGGGCATAAAGCGATTAAAAATCCCTCATCAATCCCCTCGCAAAACCGCTCGCCATTCCCCCTTCCTTGCAGGAAAAGGGGAGTAAAGCTCCTTTGATGGCTTATCGCTCTGGTTGCTCTGATGGCATTGACCGAGGGCATAAAGCGATTAGAAATCCCTCATCAATCCCCTCGCAAAACCGCTCGCCATTCCCCCCTTCCTCGCAGGAAGGGGGGCCAGGGGGGTAGGTCCCGATAATCTTAAAACAACCGCTAAAACGCCGTGCTCTGCCAATCGGGATTGTAGATCTCGCCCGACATGGTCGAATGTACCAGTTCGTAAACACCCGTGCCGCGCCGATCAAAAAACACGAAAATGTAGCGCCCCGACTTTTCGTAGATCCACGTATCAATGGCTTTGCCGACCGCGGCCGAGGTGGTGTAGTCGCGCTCGTTGGGCGGCCCGTATTTGACGTAAATCCGGCCTTTGTCCGTGTCTGAACCCAGGTTGCCCGGTTGGGCGGTGAACGTATCGTCGGAATACTTCATCCGCATCAGGTGATCGCGCAGGCGTTCGTTGAGGGGCGTGTCTGGCGTCGGGTCGCGTTTTTTCCAAAACGCCTGAAGGAATTTCATTTTTGCATTTTGCGAGCCCAAAGACTTGTACATCGTCAAATCCTTTTCAGACGCGATGTGGTGGATGCTTTGATAGTGGCGCAACTGTTCTTGCTCGGCCTCGGTCAACTGTGGATTTTCGACTTCTTCTGAAAGTAAAAAAACTTTGCGCTCGTGCCGCACGTGTTCGCGCGTGCCCCGGTCGAACAACTCAACTTGCAAGGCGTACGCGCCGCCGGGCAGGTCTTCGGTTTCCAATGCGTCTGTTTTTACCACGCTTTCGCCGGGTTTGAGCAACCGCTTTGCCGGATACGATTTGACGACCATCCCCGCGGTGTCTATCAAACTGTAGCCCAACACAAAGGAGTCTTTGGGATTGTCGGCCATGACCTTGAAATTGTAAATCTCAAAGTAGATCTGAATCGGCTTGCCCACCCGGAAAAACCGCGTGGTATTGGGCACGACCCGCCAGCCATTTCGCACAAACCGCCCGCTGGCCTCGGCCTTTGCCAATTCGGAGGCAAATACGATGTCGCTGACGACCAATGCCGGGCCTTCAAACCCGCGCACGCGCACATGCCCCTCGCAGGTGCCCGCGAGGTCCCCGTAAATATCTTCCGCAGACAAGGTGACGGTATAGGGACCCGGCGCGATGTCGAGGCCGACGACATCGCGCACCAGCGCGCCGTTTTGCTTTAATTCGCGGATATTTTTCACCGAAACATTGCGCGTCCACAACTCGCGCATCACCGAGTTGCCCGCAGAATCTTGCAGGGAAAGCACGAAGTCGATTTGGGAAACGTATTTCCCAGCTTCGGGGACGAACTGCAACTGCCGCGCGTCGATCAGCGTATAAACCTCGAAGCGCGTGAGATTTTGCGGCCCTCGAAACCCGGCCATTTCGACAAAAACCCGCAGGTCGCCGGTGGCGCGCAACGGCAGATCCCGATACGCGGGCGCGTCCTCTTGCCCATGGGCGGTTGCACAAACACAGGCGAAAACCAGCGCAAAATACCATTTCTTGAGGCGCATAACATCCTCCCTGAGAGACTGTTGGAGTTGTGGAGGCTATTGCCCCACATGATCGGCTGCGTGGTAGGAACTGCGGACCAAAGGGCCGGACTCGACGTATTGAAACCCCTGCGCGAGTGCGAATCGTTTGAGGGCTGCAAATTCGTCGGGATGGTAAAAGCGCGCCATCGGCACATGCCGCGCCGAGGGTTGCAAGTATTGTCCCACGGTGAGGATATCGGTTTTCCTGGCCGCGATGTCTCGAATCGTCTGGCGCGCTTCTGCGAGCGTTTCGCCTGCGCCGACCATCATGCCGGACTTGGTGGGCATCCGAGGTGCGAGGGCTTTTGCCCGTTGCAACAGGGCCAATGACCGGTCATATTTGGCCTGGGGGCGCATGGTTTTGTACAGGCGGGGCACGGTTTCGACATTGTGATTGAGGATATCGGGTTCGGCGTTGATGACCGCGAGGAGGGCCTGCCAGTTGCCCTGAAAATCCGGTATCAAAACCTCGACTTTCGTCTGTGGGCACAACCGCCGAATCGCCGCGATGGTTTCGGCAAAAATTTCCGCGCCGCCGTCCGGCAATTCGTCTCGGTTGACAGACGTGACCACCGCGTGCCGCAAGCCCATCGCTTGCACGGCGCGGGCGACGCGCTCGGGTTCTTCCCGGTCGAGCCCTTGGGGCCGCCCGGTTTTCACCGCGCAAAACCCGCAACTCCGCGTGCAGACGTCGCCCAAAATCATAAAGGTGGCGGTGCCCGCGTTCCAGCACTCGCCGATATTGGGACAACGCGCACTTTCGCAAACCGTGTGCAGACGCAACCCGCGCATCAGGTCTTTGAGCGCGCGGTAGTTCGCGCTGCCGGGCGCGGGCACGCGAAACCACTTGGGCAATCGCGGGCGGCGCGGCGCAACGTGAATGTCCATCAACTCGCGCATGGCAGCCTCCGGCCGAAGAGGGTTCGCAATGTCGTCCGCGTGATTTCGACCTGCGCGAGCGCGTGATCGGCAACCCCCTCGCGGGGGAATACGACGGTCTTAAACCCATCGGATTTGCCCGCGGCCAATCCCTCGCCCTTGCGCGCATCCCCTTGCACGAGCACCTCGAGGGTGCGCCCGACATAAGTCGCGTTGATTTCTTCGGAGATGCGGTTTTGTCGGGCGATCACGGTTTCGAGGCGTTCCACCTTTTCCTCTTCTGAAACCGTGTCCGGCATTTCGCGGAACGCGACCGTGCCCTTGCGCGCGGAGTACTTGAACATAAACGCGGAATCGTAGCGCACCTGCGCCATCAGCGCCAAGGTGGCCTCAAAATCGCTTTGCGTTTCCCCGGGAAAGCCGGCGATGATATCCGTGCTCAAACACACCTCGGGCATGGCGACGCGCAGCTCATCGACCAAGCCGAGATAGCCCTCGACCGTATAGGTGCGTTGCATGGCTTTGAGCACGCGATTGGACCCGGATTGCACGGGCAGGTGGATGAACCGACAGATTTTCGGTTCGCACGCCATGGTCTCGATGAATTTTTGGGAGAAATCACTCGGATGGGGCGACGTGAAGCGGATGCGATAAATGCCATCTACGCGCGCGACCATCGCGAGCAAGTCCGCAAAATCGCACGCGCCATCCCGGTAGGAATTGACGGTTTGGCCCAATAAGGTGACTTCCCGAAACCCCGCGTCTGCCGCGGCTTGGGCCTGCCTGACGATTTCGCGCGCGGGCACGCTGCGCTCTCGACCGCGCACGTAGGGCACGATGCAAAACGTGCAAAACTTGTCGCAGCCGCGCATGATGGTAATGTACGCATTGCTGCCCGGTTTGCGGAGGGGGTCGAGCCCCGTGTAGGATTCGCCGCGATCCAAGCGCACGTCCAACGCCGCGTCGCCGCGCGCTTCGGCGATGAGTTCGGGCAATTTGCGGTACGAATCCGGGCCGACGACCAGATCGACATAGGGCGCGTCTTTCATCAGGGATTCGGAAACGTGCTTTGCCATACACCCGGATACGCCCATAATCAGGTCGGGCCGCCGATACTTGAGCGCGCGCAACTGCCCCAACCTGCCCCGCACGCGCTCCTCGGCGTGTTCGCGGATCGCGCAGGTATTGAGCACGATGACATCGGCATCCTCGGCCCGCTGTGCAGACGCATACCCCGCGTCCTGCAAAATGCCCAGCATCAGTTCCGTATCCGAGACATTCATCTGGCAACCGTAGGTTTCGATGAAAACCCGCTGCCCCTGCATCGGGGTGACGGGGATCTCGGCTTGCACACCTTCAATATCGAGTAGCGCGCTCACGTTCATTTCCTCGCTGATCGATGGCTTCGAGAGCCAACCGCAGTTCTTCGACAACTCCGCCATCGCATTCACAGTTCAAGGCGTCGGCCAACACTTGCCGGGCGTGGTCCCCGCCGATTTTGCCCAAGGCCCATGCCGCGTGTTGGCGCACGAGTGGTTCACCGTCTTTGAGGGCGGACGCCAGCGCGGGCACTTCTGCCTGCCCGCCCACGTTGCCCAAGGCGATAGCCGCATTCCGCAACAAGCCGCGTCGCTTGGCGCGTTTGATCGGGCTGTTTTTGAACCGCTTGGAAAAAGCCGCCTGATCCAGGTGCAACAAGTCCACGAGATCGGGCGCGTTCAACCCCGGGCGCGCTTGAAACGCATCTTCGGGAGTCGGCTCTGCGTGCTTGCGATTCCACGGGCACACGTCTTGGCAAATGTCGCAGCCAAAGACCCAGTTGCCCATCTTCGATCTCAATGGGCGCGGCACCGCGCCTTTTAATTCGATAGTCAAATAGGAAATACACCGCCGCGAATCCACTGCGTAGGGTTCTACGATAGCGTCTGTGGGACACGCATCCAAACACTGCGTACAGGTTCCGCAGTGATCCAACTGCGGTCGATCACAGTCGAGATCGAGATTCAAAATGATTTCGCCCAAAAAAAACCACGACCCCCGGCCTTTGTCGATCATGCAAGTGTGTTTGCCGAACCAACCCACCCCGGCACGCTCGGCATAATCGCGTTCCAAAACAGGGCCGGTATCCACATAGACCCGGCCTTCGGCAGCCGGCTCGATGCGCTGAATTTCGGCCAACAAGTCAAACAGGCGGTCGCGCATCGCGTCGTGGTAATCATCGCCGCGGGCATAGCGCGCGATCTGCCCTGTGGGATGCCCGCCAGTTTCCTGCCCATCGGTCTCGGGCAAATAATTCAGGCCCACGCAAAGGATGGATTTCGCGCTCGGAAGAATGCGCCGCACGTCTGACCGCCGATCCAAGTTGCGCCCCAAGTACCCCATTTCACCCGCGTAGCCCATGGCCAACCACGATTGATAAAACGCCCAGTGCTGCGGGGGATCGGCCGATGCAATGCCCACCGGGTCGAATCCCAACTCCCGCGCGATGGCTTTGATTTGATCGGTCATGCGGGCAGTCCAAAAATAAGGGGCAGGACGAAACAATGCCCTGCCCCGCGGTGTCAGGTCTGAAGCGCTACGCGAACCGCATCTACCGCCAAGTCTGCGGCGTGTTTCCGCGTGGGGGGCAACCCGCCGAGCGCGGCCTCGATGTCGGTGCGCGAAATTTTGCGGGCCTCATCGGGCGGTTTGCCCATCACCCACTCCGTGAGCACGGACCCGGAAGCGATGGTCGCCGCGCATCCCTGCGCTTGAAAAACCGCTCGGTCGATGACGCCATTTTTCAACGCGAGGTGCAGGGACAAGGTGGCGCCCGAAGCGGGATTTTCCGCATACCCCACCGCATCCGGGGTTTGCAATGTGCCGACATTTCTGGGATGCTCAAAGTGATCCCGCAAAATCGTGGAATAGGCGTCGGACATGGGATTACGCGCTCGCTGGTGCAGGGCGATTGCGGCGACGCGCATAGCGTTTTCGGGGCTTTGGCTTGCGCCTGCCGGGGTGCCCGGCCAAATTCGAGGCAACGATTTGCCGAATCACCGTGATTTGAACCTCGCCCGGATAGGTCATTTCCTCGCGCACGCGCTCGGCGATTTCATAAGACAGGTCTTTGGCGCGTTCGTCGCTCACATGCGCGGCATTGACCAACACGCGCACTTCGCGGCCCGCATTGATAGCATAAGCGTCTCGCACCCCGAGGAAGGATTGCGCGATTTCCTCCAAGCCGCGCATCCGCTTGATGTACGCTTCCGGGTCGTCTCGTCTCGCACCGGGCCGGGAGGACGAAATCGCGTCTGCGGCTTTGACCAAAAACGAAATCGGGGTCTCGGCCTCGGCCTCGCCGTGGTGATAAAAAATGCCGTTGATCACTTCTGGGCCCTCGCCGTACTTGCCGGCCAGATGCGCGCCGATGTCCGTGTGCTTGCCCTCGAGTTCCTGATCCACGGCTTTGCCGATGTCGTGCAACAGCCCACAGCGGCGGGCGAGTTTTTCGTCCAGGTTCAATTCCGTTGCCATTGCACCGGCCAAAAACGCCACTTCTTTGGAATGCCCGAGCACGTTTTGCCCGAAACTCGTGCGGTATTTGAGTTTGCCGACCAGTTTGACCAGTTCGGGATGCAATTCGTCGATGCCCAATTCGCGCACGGCCCGCTGGCCTTCTTCGTCGATGATCAAATGCACCTTGTTTTCGCAGTTGGCGACCACGGTTTCGATGCGGCGCGGGTTGATGCGGCCCTCGCGCACCAGTTGCTCCATCGCCAATCGCGCCATGTCGCGCTTGACCGGGTCAAAGCTGGACAAGACCACGGCCTCGGGCGTGTCGTTGACGATCACTTTCACGCCTGTGGCGGCTTCAAACGCGCTGATGTTGCGCCCCTCTTTGCCGACGATCCACCCCTTGATGTTGTCGTTGGGCAAGGTGACGACCGAGATGGACGATTGCACGGTTTGATCTGTGGAGCAGCGTTCGATGGCCTGCGCGAGAATTTTCTTGGCTTCGCGGTCCGCGCGTTCTCGGGCGCGCTCGATCATTTCCCTGCCGAGGTTGATGGAGGTTTGCCGCAGGGAATTGCGGATGTCTTCGAGCAACATTTCGCGGGCGTGTTCCACGTTCATGCCGGAAATGCGCTCCAGTTGCGCCCGTTGTTGATCGATCAAATCCGCCAGTTCCAATTCTCGCTTTTCCAAGCGGACGGCTTTTTGCACGCCCTCTTGTTCCCGCCGGGTGAGGTTTTTTTCGCGCTGATTGACGACTTCGGCCCGCTTGGCAAGCCCGGTTTCCCTTTCGTGCAATTCGTCATTTTGACGCTCGACCTCGCGTCGTTTTTGATCGAAGGACTTTTCGATTTCGGCCTTCTCGTCATACCACTTGTTTTTGAGTTCCAAAAAAGCGGTCTTGCGATTTCGATCTTCTTTTTCCGCGAGTTTGAGCGCGTGTTTTTCGGCCTGCCGCTCGATATCTCGCACGTTTCGCGCTCTGATTCGGGCGCCCAAAAACCACCCGAATCCAAACAGGGCAATGGCGACCACCAGAAAGATGCCGTAAGTCGCCATTGGAGCCCCCAGCAATAACGCATCCATTTGGAGCCTCCTTTCAAATCCGATCTTCGATCCGCGGTCTGGTTGACGGGCCATGCAGAGATGCCCCAGAACTTCTGAACAAACCGCGCCGATGTGCAACATCCTTGCAGACGCAACAAAAAATAAATCGATGCCATGCGTTTTTGTCCTTTGGGGACGCATCTAAGCCCAAAAGAGAGGGACCGCAACACGACCCCTCCCTTCTGAATTTTCGACAACAACAATGCTCAAACGCTGAAAGATTCCCCACAACCACACTGATTTTTGGCATTGGGGTTATTGAACCGGAACCCCGTGCCCATCAGGCCATCGTCGTAATCCAGTTCGGTGCCCGTCAAAAAAAGCGCGCTTTTCAGATCGACGAAGACCCGAACGCCGTGGGCTTCGACGACGCTGTCGTCTGCGCGGACCGCCTCGTCGAAGTCGAGTTGATATTGCAGGCCAGAACACCCGCCGCCGATCACTTTCAGGCGCAAGCCGTGCTCGGCGGGGCGTCCTTCTCGGTGCATGAGTTCCCTGATTTTGCCCGCAGCGGTTTCCGTGACGCGAACCATAATTCCTCCATTAACCCAGTTCTGTCAGACGCGCTTTGATCGCGTCAAAATCCGGCAACACAGTCGGGTCGTCAGACACGGATGCAAAACGCACGATGCCGGTTTTGTCGATGACAAAAGCCGACCGCTTTGCCACGCCGCGAAATCCGAGCAACTCCTCGAATTGCGCCCCATAAGCCGCGCTGACCTCTTTGTTGAAATCGCTGAGCAGGGGAAAGGCGATGCCGTTTTCCTTGGCCCAGGCGTCTTGTGCAAAAGGGCTATCCACGCTGATGCCCAACACCTGCGCGTCGAGCGCGTCGTAATCGGCCAACCCGCCGCTGACCGAACACATCTCGTCGGTGCAGACGCCGGTATAAGCCAGCGGAAAAAACAAGATCACGACATTCTTCTGCCCCTCGTAATCGCGCAGGGAGATGTCTTTCATATCGTCGCCGGACTTCGATTTCAGCGTAAAGTCGGGCGCGCGATCACCTACGGTAATGCCCATTGTTCGCTTCCTTTTGAAAAACTCACCGCGCAGCTTCGTAGCGGCGATTCACTTCGTCCCAGTTGATCGTATTCGTCCACGCTTCGATGTAATCCGGGCGCAAGTTTTGGTACTTGAGATAATAAGCGTGTTCCCACACATCCAGGCCGAGAATGGGCGTGCCATCGCCGGTCATGAGCGGATTGTCTTGGTTGGCCGTGCTCAAAATGTCGAGCTTGCCATCCTTGACCACGCACCATGCCCAGCCGCTGCCAAAGCGCGTTGTCGCGGCTGTCACAAATTTTTCCTTAGCGGCTTCCAGGCTGCCAAAAGACGACGCGATGGCTTCGGCAACAGCACCCGTGGGGCCGCCCCCGCCATTGGGACTCATGATGGTCCAGAACAAGCTGTGGTTGGCGTGACCGCCGCCGTTGTTTTGAACTGCGGTGCGGATGTCTGCGGGCACGCTGTCCAAATTGCTGATCAGGCTTTCGATAGTTGCCGACTCGTCGTGCCCCTCAAGCGCGGCGTTGAGGTTGGTCACGTACGCGTTGTGGTGCTTGGAGTGGTGGATCTCCATCGTGCGCGCGTCGATGTACGGCTCGAGCGCGTCGTAAGCATAGGGCAGGTCGGGCAGTTGATATGCCATGGTGAAACTCCTTGTTTGGAATGAACGAAAACTCCTTCGCCGATTGAAGTCAAAATATAATGAACTCCCCGATGGGCGTCAAGTCCTTATACGCGCCGTGTAGGTGGCATAATGTGAATAGTTACAACTCGACTAAAAAAATCATTCCACGCGAATGAGCGCGTTGTCTATTAGGCGCGCCTTGCCAAAGCGCACGGCCACGGCCAGCAAAACGGTAGTTTCGATCACCTCGACGGGCGCGAGGCTTTCCGCATCCACGGCTTCGATGTAGTCGATTTTCGCATGGCACAGCGGCGCAATCGCGTCGCGCATCGCGGCGACGACTCGGCACGCACGCCGTTCGCCTCGGGCGATCATTTTTTTTCCGAGCATCAAGGCGCGGTAAAGCGCGGGGGCTTCCATCCGCTCTTCGGCCGTCAGATAGGCATTGCGCGAGCTCATCGCCAAGCCATCCGCTTCGCGCACTGTGGGCGCCATCACTATCTCCACATCCAAGTTGAGATCGCGCACCATTTTTTTGACGATGAGCGTCTGTTGCGCGTCTTTTTGTCCAAAAATAGCCACATGGGGTTTGACCGCTGCAAACAACTTGGCGACGATGGTCGTCACGCCTTCAAAATGCCCGGGCCGATGCGCGCCACAAAGCCCTTGGGTCAGACGCGCCACCTCGACCGTTGTCGCAAAATCCTCGGGATAGATTTCCTTGACTTCGGGCGCGTACGTTAGATGCGCGCCGCACTGGTCGAGCCGTTCCAAATCGCGCGCCAAATCCCTGGGATAGGCGACGAAATCCTCGGCCGGGCCAAATTGCAACGGGTTGACGAAAATGCTCACCACCACGCGATCCGCCACTTGTCGCGCCCGCCGCACAAGGCTGAGATGCCCTTCGTGCAAATATCCCATCGTGGGCACGAGCGCGATGCGCTGCCCCGCCTGCCGCATCTGATCGGCTGCGCGGTGCATTGCGCGAACCGCTGTTACGATTTTGACGGCCATAACACATCCTCGGCGCGCAAATGAAATCGGCGCAGTTCCGCGCTTTTGATCTTAAACCGGTGGTTGTCTTGCGGAAAGCGGTGGTTTTTGACGTCTTGGACGTAGGCCGCAAATGCCTGCTGCATCGCGCCTTCGAGGTCCGCGTAGGCTTTGACAAACCGATAGCGGCTGTTGTGCATGCCCAGCATATCGTGGGCGACGAGCACCTGCCCATCGCACACGCGCCCCGCGCCAATGCCAATGGTCGGAATGGGCACGCGATCCGTCACGACTTCGGCCACGCGCTCGGGCACGCATTCCAAAACCACGGCCAGCGCGCCAGCAGATGCCAAGGCATGGGCGTCTTTGAGAACTGCGAGCGCGTCTTCTGCGCGGTCTCCGAACACGGGACGTTTGCCGGTGCGCGTCTGCGGGGTGTATCCCACGTGCCCAACCACGGGAATGCCCTCGCTGACGAGTGCGCGGACTTGGTCTATGACGGGGCGACCGCCTTCGAGTTTGACCACTTCTGCGCCGGCCCCTGTGAGTTGCCGCGCATTTTTGACCGCTTGCGCGGGCGTCTCATAAGACCGGTAGGGCAAATCCGCCATCAACAGCGCATCGACAACCCCGCGCCTGACCGCGCGCGTGTGGTGGCGCATATCGTCTATCGTCACCTGTTGCGGACTTTCGTACCCCAACACATTGACGCCTACGGAATCGCCTACAAAAATGACGTCGACCCCCGCGCCATCCTGAAAAACGGCCGTGGGGTGATCGTAACACGTCAGCACCGCAATGGGTTCGCCCCGCTGTTTCATAAGGCCGAGGGTTTCTATTTTTACCCGTGCTCCCATATCGATCCCACCTCATTTTTTGGCATCCACCCGCGCTGGCCGATAATAGCGCGTGCCCGCAGGCGGCGATTTAATTTGCGCCAGTAAATCCTCTAAGCCGTGCGAGCGGTTTTCAAAATCGACCTCGGACACGTTGACGGCGAGCAAGGGCGTGGTGGAATAGTGAAAGAAAAAATGGTTGTACGCCTCGGATAACCGCGCCACGTAATCTTCGGTTATCGCGCCTTCATACCCGCGCCCATGGCTTCTGATGCCCCGCATCAGATGATCGATTGTCGTCTGCAAATAAATGACCAGATCCGGCCGGGGCATTTTCTCACTCAGGGTTTCGGCCAAGCGTTCATACAATGCAAATTCCGCATCTCCGAGCGTTAGATTGGCGTAGATGCGATCCCGTTCAAAGATGTAATTGCTGACCACCGCTTCTTGAAACAAATCCATCTGATGCAATTCTTGTTGTTGCCGATACCTGCTCAACATGAAAAAGACCTGTGTCTGAAAGCCGTATCGCTCTGGGGTTTCGTAAAACAAGGGCAAAAAGGGATTTTCCTCGGGTTCTTCGAGCACCAAGCGGGCGTTGAGATGGTGCCCCAAAACCCGGGCAAACCGCCTCTTGCCCACCCCGGTCACCCCTTCGACAACGATGTATCGCACGGAAAACTCCTCGGGCTCGTTTTTCGCCCATCAAATTGAATCTACGCCTTTTCCAGCGCGTCTCCAGTCTCACAGAAGTTTCACCAAAGCGGCACCGACGCCAATCGCGACGACCATCATCGAGCCGAGCCGCAAGGTCAAGTCGTGCTTCAAACGCAATTCCATCGCTATTCTTCCAGCGCTTCTCGCCGCGCATCGTCGAGTGCTTTGAAACATCGTTCTGCCACGGGCCATGGATCGTAGTCGGGCGATTTCCAGATTTGGGCCGTGACTTCCACGGTGATGGGAACGGCGATGCCCGCGGCGGCGATGGCGTTGAAATAGGCAACGAGATCCAAGTTGCCCTCGCCGGGGAGTTGATAGCGCACCTCGCCATTGGCGCGATACCCGTCTTTGATGTGGGTCGAGACCGTGTAGGGCGCGCACAGGTCGACGCTCGTTTGCAGGTCGAAATGATCGACGTGAAAGTGGCTGATGTCAAAATTGACTTTGACGTTGTCGTGATCCGCGTGTCGCATGAGCCAATCGACTTTGTGCGGGGTGTCGAGCGGGTGGCCTGCGTGGGGTTCGGCTGCGAGGATGACATTGTGCTCCGAGGCGCGATCTCCGAGCTCGATGAGCATCTCGCAATAGGTGTGCTTGACCTCGTCCCACGCGCCGGTCAGGCCGCCTAATGTGCTGACGAGGATGCCGGGGGCATTGCCATGTGCCAGGTCGTGGGCGAGGACGCACGCCGCGTCAAATTTTTCGAGCACAGCGGGACGTGCATCGCCCCGCGTGCAGATCGGCAACAAAGCCATGGTGACGGGCGATGCAAATCCCAAATCCGCGATGGTCTTGGCGAGTGCCTCGCGGGTGCTCGCGTGGAGTTTGTGCGGCGCGGTGGGCCAGTCGTCGCCCGTGCTGATCTCCACGGCTTCATACCCGATGGCGCGCAACCGCGGCAATGCGTCAAAAATGTCTTCTGTCTGCATGCCGTACGTGCCGTATCCGATTTTCACAACGCGCCCCTTTCAGTTGATGTCGCGCAAGCCATCCCATTGCGCCCACAGGTCGAAGGGCAGGTCGAACATGATATCGCGCAAGTTGGTGAAGGCAAAGCGGTTGACCAAGGCCATGCGGATGTGTTTTCGACAATTCATGCTGGCCGTGTGCAACATGTAGTGGTGCCAAAAGCAGACGGTGCCCGCGGGGGCCGCGTGTTCGTAACGCGCGGCCGAGGGGAGATAGTCCGGGACTCGTAGCCCGCTCAAATTGGTGAGCGCGTGACGCTGGAAGTACCCGGCGACTTTGAGATGCGATCCCGCCCATGTGGTGAAGCCGCCGCCGCGCGGCAAAACGTCGCTGATGTTGATGGTCACGGCGACGGTAAAGGTGTCGGCCACGCCGTCGATGAGGTACCCGTCGAGATGCCCCCGCGGCGGATGCCAATCGCCGTGACCGGTGGGGTAGATCATCTTGCACAGGGCATTGCCGGGCGGGCGCAGACGACCTTTGCCCGCGAGTTCTTCGGCCATCTCGTACAGCGGCGTGTGCGTGGTCATGGCGGCGATTGCGGGATGGTCGCTACACGGCAGGTTGCCGGTTGGCCCGGCATCGATCCAAGTTTGGGGGTCCCTGCGATCCGCATTGATGTGTTCCCACGCGGCGTCCCGTGCATTTTCGATCAGCGCGGTCGCGATCAGGTCGGGTTTGACGACATAGCCATTTTGCTTGAAAAAGGCTTTTTCGTCATTGGAAAAATGCGTCATGGTCATTCCCTCTGTGACAGCAGTTGATGGCAACAAGCATTTGTGTCGTACTGACGAGGTCGTGTTGACATTTACGATCCCTGCAACTGACTTGAGCGGTTTATCGAGAAAATCAAGCCCTATCGCAGGATATGCTCTCCGCAGTTCAAAGAAGGCATCACAACAAGTGCCCTCGCAAAACCCCCTCCGATCAAGCCATCACGCACAGCGCGCAAGGCCGTCTCGCAACCAACATCCCTCTTGCAACTCACTTTGCAGGCCAACGCATGTCGTGCGATTACAAAAGCGATTTGCGCTGTGCAAGCCTCTCGGCGTTTGAGAGCGGCATTTTTTGCCTACTTTTTTTTCTTGTTGAAAAAAAGTAGGTCGCCGAAGGCATCGAAGGCAACCAACGAGGCTGTAGGACCAAACGCCTTAAATCAGCAAACAACACATTTGCTAATCTATGCGTAACGGAAAAAAATAAAATGTCAACACAACCTAACGCGATTTTGCGCGAGACACAACCCCATTTCCCATCAGGCGATCTCCAATCGGTTGCGCGTGGGCGGATCGCCCAAGTCGGGAATTTCGAGCAATTCCCCGCCTTTGAGCGCGGATTGATGGGCGATGATCCCCGGGGCCATGTACCGCGCGGCCTCGTAAATATTGTTCGGCGGTGTTTTGCCCGTCGTGCAGGCGCGCACAAAATCATCTACGAGAAATTGGTGGGACCCGCTGTGGCCGTTGGGCAAGCCTTTGAATGCGGCTGGCAAGCGGTGGACCGGATGCACCGGGGCAACGCTGTGATGCGTGCCATCGTCCGCGCTGACTTTGTCCATATCGCCTTTGACCTGCGTTGCGGGTCGGCGGCAGGTGAGTTGGGCGTCGAGGGATTCGCGTTCTGCCCGGTCTTTGGTCAGCCAGACCGCGCCGGCCGCATTGTGTTCAAAGCTGCCCTGCGTGCCGAACATGGTCATCCGCGCCGTGCCCGGATGCCCGATGCGGCGAAATTCATTGATGCGGGCGATGCTACCATCCGAGAGTTTGAACAGGGCGGATTCATTGCTGAAGGGATTGCGCCACTGGTTTGCGGCGTAGATTTTGTCTTCGTGGTGATCCGCAACGCCATAGCAGGAGACGTGGGTCATGTGCGCGCCAGTGACAGAGAGAATTTGACTGGTTGAATGGGTGGGATAAAACATGGGCGGCACGCCGGCGATTTCGCGCCAGTTTTCGCCCCCGCGCCATTTGGCGACCTCGTACAGGCCGTGATCCCAGTCGTGGTAATACTCGGCTTCGGCATAGACGATATCGCCAAACGTGCGTTCGCGGAACCGTTGCCGACAATAAATGACGCCCGGGTAGTAATAGCTGGTTTCCCCGAGCATGTAGAGGCGTCCGGTTTCGCGGACCGCACGGGCAATGGCGCGCAATTCGTCGAGGGAAATGCCGGGGGGCACGGCGGAGTAAACGTGTTTGTCCGCACGAAGGGCCTGTGCGGCCTGCGGCCCGTGGAGCCAGTTTTGCGTGAAGAGCGCGATGGCGTCAATGTCCACGCCGCACAGGTCATCGAGCGCGGGTGACGTGTGTGCAATGCCGTGTTTTTCCGCATTGGCGCGGCGTTTTTCCGCATTGAGGTCGCACAGGATCACCTGATCCACGCCTGGATGTGCTTTGAACAAGGGGATGAAATGCTGTGCAAATGCTCCCAATCCCACGATGCCGAGACGAATGCCCATTGAAACTCCTCCCGATTAGACTGGTTATTTTGATTCCCGCCGGGCGACATGCTGATCGTACATCGCCAGTTGTTGCGCGGATTTCCACGCATGAAAGTCTGCGGTGTCGCGGTTGGGTTCGATGACTTCGCCCGCGTGGCACATGGCGCGCATCGCGGCTTGAATGTCGGAAAACGCGCCCGCGGCAACCGCGCCTAAAATCGCCGCGCCGAGCAACACGGCTTCCGGCTCTTTGGGCAAGTGGATGGGGCGTTGCGTGGCGTCGGCGTGTTCTCGAATCCACAGCGCGTTTTTCGTGCCGCCCCCGCACGCATTGATTTGCGCGATGGCATAGCCCTGTTCTTCCATCGCGTCGATAATGTGGCGCGTGCCATAAGCCACCGCTTGGATGGTCGCGTGATAAATGCGCGCCAGCGCATCGTAGGACATGTCCAGCGTCAACCCGTCCATCATCCCGCGCGCCTGGGGATCGGCCATGGGCGAGCGGTTGCCGTGGTGATCGGCCGAGATGTGCAACCGCTCGGTCCAATCTGACCGCACGCCTTTTTGGGCGATGTACGCGTTGAGTTCCGCGTACACCGCGTTGATCTCTTTGCCGGTGAGCACATGCCAATAGTGGTCTTCTTCGCGCACCATGCCAAATCGCGCTATCGTGTGATCCAACAAGGCCCCGGTCGCGCTTTGCCCGCCTTCGCTGAGCCACATGCCCGGCAACAGCGCGCCGCAGTACGGCCCCCACACCCCGGGAATAAATCGCGCCTCGTTCGCCACGGCCATGTGACAGGAGGACGTGCCGCCAATCAATGCCAAAATCGGTTCGTCAACCCCAACGCCGATCCCGCCCGCATGCGCGTCGATAATGCCCACGCCCACGGCTGTTTTTGTGGTCAAGCCCATCAGGTCCGCGGCCTCGGCGCACAAGGTCCCCGCACATTCGCCCATCGGTGCGACCTCTTCCGTCACTTTGCCGCGGTCGAACAAATCGCCCAGGCCAATGGCGTGAAAAAAGTCAGTATCCCAACGCGACTCGTGCCCCAAGTAGGTCCACTTGCACACATTGGTACACAGACTCCGCCGGTCAATCCCGGTCGCCCGATAGACCATAAAATCCGCCAGATCGAAAAATTTGCCCGCCCGTTGCCAGGTGTCGGGCAGGTTTTCCTTGAGCCACAACAATTTGGGCGGCTCTTGCTCGGGCGACATCACACCCCCGACATATCGCAACACGTCGTACGCACCCGCGTTGATCCGATTCGTTTGATCGATGGCGCGGTGATCGCGCCACACGATCACATTGCGCTCGGCCCGCCCGGTTTTCGACGCGCTCAGGGGCTGCCCATCAGCGTCTAAGACCACGAGCGAACACGTCGCGTCAAAGCTCAGGCCGATCACCGCTTTGGGCGAACACTTGGATTCGGCGAGGGCTTCGCGCACCACGCGCCCGGTCTCGGTCCAAATATTCTCGGACGATTGCTCGTAAAAATCCGGCTCGGGATGAAATTCCAAAATCGGCGACGATGCCGCGCCGAGCATGGTGCCATCCAACGCAAATACACCCGCCCGCACACTGCCCGTTCCCACGTCAATGCCGATTACCACGGGATTTCGCATGATACATCTCCGAAAATCAGTTGTCAGTTGTCAGTTGTCAATGCGAATTAAGAGTTGAATCCATCGCGTACTTGTCTTTTCTTGAGGGCTCAATCATTTCACCCTTAAAGGAAGGAGCACGCGATGGATTGGCAAGATAAACTCATTCACTTGTATGTCTATATTTGTCAATGCGAATTAAGAGTAGAAAGCGAGTAAGAAGCAAGCCGCAACCCATCATCCAAAGACATGAACGAGGTTCTGTTGACATTTTGTTTTAGCGCGATGAGCGTGGCCGTCCTCGCCACCCTGCCGCCCGTGTCTGAATCGCGGATTAAACGGATTAGGGGATTGCGCGGATTACGCGGATTACCACCCACCACCCCACCGCCTCTTCATCGTTCTCCTCCGCTGTGTCCTTCGCACGCCCTGTCGCCATAGACCTATCCCCCCGGCCCCCTTTCCTACAAGGAAAGGGGGAGCGCATGGCTTTCTTAAAGGTTTGCATCTAGGGCTGTTTTGATGGCTTTGGGCGAATGGATCACGCCATAGAAACCCAAACCCCCCTCGCACAATCCCTCGCAAAACCACTCACAGTTCCCCCCTTCCTCGCAGGAAGGGGGGCCAGGGGGGTAGGTCCCACCTCGCACAACCTCTCGCCATTCCCCCTTCCTCGCAGGCACAGGCGTAGCCTACAACGAAGCGTAGCGAGTAACGGGGCCAGGGGGTAGGTCCCCCTCGCATGCCTTCTCGCTTGACTGACCACCGATCCCACCGTCATTTTACCGCTTGACAAACAATAGCGTGATTCCCTATATTTTTCTCGTTCACCATGGCGATTTTGAACGCGGAGAAAAAGCCGCGCCCGGTCTACGCGACAGCTTTTGCAAAGGAGGATTCAGATGATCACCGCCATTTTCAGCCGCTGTTTGAACCTCATTTGGCTCTATGTTTTTCCCGCCTGTCCCACCGAGAAAACTGGCGTTCATATCGCCCATTCTCGTCTTGGAGTGCGGTTCTATTTTATTGCCAAACAGCCTGTTAGGATGATCAGTACAGTGTCCCCCCTCGAAAGGAGACTAAAATGGTGCGCTTTATTTTTCCTTTTCTGTCCCTTCCAACCTGGATCGCCATGTTGGTCATGCCCTTGCTGGTCGCCCCCGCGACAGCGCAGACGACGCCCTCGAATACCGATACGACCCTCAGCGCGCTGACCCTCACGCAAGGCACCCTGCTTTCCACATTCGCATCCGACAAAACCACCTACGCATTTGCCGTTCAATCCGGCGCGACAGAGATCACCGTGACCGCGACCCCAACCAATTCTGGGGCAACTGTCGCCATCACGCCGGCCGATGCCAGCGCGACCAGCGGCCACCAAGTCGCCGTATCTACCCTGCCGGTCAGCATCCGCATCGTGGTTTCCCCCGCTGTGGGAACGACCACGCTGACCTATACGGTCTCTGCCGGCAACTTTACCGACTACGACACCGATGGCGACAACCTCATTGAACTCGGTGCTGGGCAAACCGGGCTGGCGCAACTGCATGCCATGCGCTGGGACCTCAATGCCGATGGTGCCATAGACACAAGTGCCACGACCAGCGATACGACCGCCTACAATGCCGCCTTCCCCAACCTGCCGCCTGGGATGGGTTGCGATACCACCTGTATCGGCTACGAACTGACGGCGAACCTAAACTTTGACGAGAACAGCGACAACGAAATCACCTCAGCAGACGCCACCTACTGGAACATCGGCGAGGGTTGGGCGCCCATCGGCAACAGCGAGACGAAATACACCGGCAACTTCCACGGCAACGACTATACCATCTCCACCCTGTTTATCGACCGCTCTGCCACCAACCATATCGGGCTGTTCGGCTATGCCGAGGGCGGTACGATCCGCAATTTGAGTCTGGTGAACGCCGATATGACCGGCTCTGCTTATACCGCAGTCCTTGTTGGCCAAGGCAACAGGCTCCAGCTCATGCACATCCGCGTTACCGGACAGGTCAGCGGGCTCAGCGATGGCGGTGGCTTGGTGGGCAATCTGACGCACGGTAGCTCGACCATTACCGCCTGCGGTGCCGAGGTGGACGTCACTGGGCGCGGTAGCAGACCCTACGTTGATGTACGCTTCGGCGGTCTGGTAGGTGGCAACTCCGGCACGATAACCGCTAGCTATGCCACCGGCGCAGTCAGCAACGACAATGTTTACGTCGGCGGTCTGGTGGGCATTCACAGCGGCTCAAGTGCTGTCATACGCGCTAGCTATGCCACCGGCGCCGTTAGAGGCCAAACCTTCTTCGGCGGCCTGGTCGGTACTGCTTTCGAGGGCGCGATAACCGCTAGCTATGCCACCGGCGCAGTCAGGGGCACCGGCGCCGTCTCTTATATCGGCGGTCTGGTGGGCTTCAACAGTTCTACATCAATTAGCTACAGCTACTACGATAGTACCACCACCGGACAAAAAGACACCGGACGCGGCGGCCCTCAGTCCACCGCCGGGCTCCAAAACCCCACGGATTATACCGGCATCTACGCCAACTGGAACCTAAACCTGGACGGGCAAACGGGCAACGACAATCCGTGGAGCTTTGGCACGACGAGTCAGTATCCGGTCTTGAAGTATGCCGGCATGGACACCGCCGCGCAATTTAACGCGCAACGGGTGGGCAAGCCGACGGGTGGGATGGTGGCGGCGAAGACAGACACGCTGACCGTGACTTGGGGGTTAGTACGCAATGCGACCGGGTATAAGGTGCGGTGGAAATCAGGGGCTCTGACTTATCCCACCTCCGATCTGGCGTCCGCCACGCGCGGGCAAGCCACTATCGGTAGCGTGCTCACCACGACCTACGATATTTCTGGTCTGACCGCAGGGACGACCTACACGGTTCAAGTCATCGCCACCCGCCTCAATGCCGCCGACAGTGACCCTTCGGACGCAGTCATGTTGACGCCGGCGACCACCAAGCCCACCAATGTGCACATGACACCGGTGCCGCTCCAACTCATTGTGGATTGGACCAAGGCAACCGGCGCGACGGGCTACAAGGTGCAGTGGAAGTCTGGGCAACAGACCTACAACACCTCTTCTCGCCAGGCGACGGTCTCTGACGGGAGCACCACGACCTACACGATAGAGGGCCTGACTTTTGGCACGACCTACACTGTGCGCGTCACTGCTACCCTGGCAGGTGGGACCGATAGTGATCCCTCGGACGAGGTCGTGGGCACGCCCCTTAAAGGGCTGGACATGCCGACGGGTGTGATCGTGACGCCCAAAGTGGACACCTTGGACGTGCGCTGGACTGCGGTGAGCACTGCGACGGGGTACAAGGTGCAGTGGAAACTCTACAGGCGGACCTACGATGTTTCGCGTCAGGCGATCGTCACGGGGACGCGCTACGCGATCCCCAACTTGATCGCCGGGGCGCCCTATCTCGTGCGTGTCATTGCCACCAAGGCCGGTCTGCCCGGGAGTGCTCCCTCTGTCGAGGTGCCCGGCGTTCCCTTGTTGCGTAGCCCAATGGGGGTGATGGTGGCGGCGGATATGGACACGCTGACCGTGACTTGGAATGCGGTGCCCAATGCAACGGGGTATAAGGTGCAGTGGAAATCCGGGTCAGAGATGTATCCCACCGCCGATCTGGCGTCCGCCTTGCGCGGGCAAGCCACCATCGCTGGCGGGAACACCACGACCCACAAAATTTCTGGGTTGACCGCAGGGACGACCTACACGGTTCAAGTCATCGCCACGCACACCAATGTAGCCGATAGTGCTCCCTCAGCCGAGGTGCCCGGCGTTCCTTTGCTGGGCAAGCCGACTGTGATGGTGGCGGCGAAGATGGACACGCTGACCGTGACTTGGAATGCGGTGCCCAATGCAACCGGGTATAAGGTGCAGTGGAAATCAGGGGCTCTGACTTATCCCACCGTCGATCTGGATTCCGCCACGCGCGGGCAAGCCACCATCGCAGGCGGGAACACCACGACCCACAAAATCTCCGGTGTGACCGTCGGGACGCTCTACGCGGTTCGCGTCATCGCCACGAGCACCAATATCAATATCGCCGACAGCACGCCTTCGGACGAGGTCATGGTGATGCCGGCGACAAACAGGCCCACCAATGTGCGCGTGACCCCGGGGACGACCCAACTCCTCGTGCGTTGGACCGAGGCAACCGGCGCGACGGGATACAAGGTGCAGTGGAAGTCCGGGCAACAGGCATACGACCCCTCTTCTCGACAGGCGCAGGTCTCTGGGGTGAGCACCACGACCTACACGATAGAGAACCTGACGGTTAGCACGACCTACACGGTGCGCGTCCTTGCTATCCTGTCAGGTGGGGTCGATAGCACGCCCTCGGACGAGGTCATGGGCACGCCCCCGGGGATCGATTACGACAGGGATGGCGATGGCCTCATCGACATTACGACGCTGGCGCAACTCAATGCCATCCGCTACGACATGGATGGCAACGGCGACGCTACCCACGCCGTTTATGCCGCCGCTTTTCCCAACCGCGATACCACCAGCAATGTCCGGATGGGTTGCCCTTCCGGGACCTGCACAGGCTACGAATTGCTCAACAACCTCGACTTTTCAGAAGGCCCATCCTCATGGACCAGCGGCGTGGGTTGGCTCCCTATTGGAACGTGGAGGATTGCTTCGCGGGAGACTTACACTGGCACATTCAAGGGCAATAACAAGACCATCTCCAACCTGTACATCGCCCGTATCTTTGTTAATCTTCCTCCCGGCGACACTACTACTGGTTGGTATGTTGGGCTGTTCAGCCGTGTCAGCGGCAACATTTCCGGTCTGGGGCTGAAAAATGTCAATGTAAGAGGCCAATACTACGTGAGTGGGTTGGCCGGTGCTCAGACGGGTGGTCGCATCCTGGGCTGTTTTGTCACGGGTCGCGTTGAGAGTGCCGTTCACACTGCGGGCGGTTTAGTGGGTCAATCACAAGGCATTATCGCGGCCAGCTATACCAATGCTGAGGTCAGAAGTAGTCGGAATCGGAATAATACCGGCGGTCTTACTCCCGGCGGTTTGGTGGGCCACGTGATTGGAGAGGGACAGGTGATAGCGTCCTACGCCATCGGGCCGGTGGCTGGACATGACAATGTGGGCGGTCTGGTTGGGCACTTTAATGGTGGTAATCTTTCGGCTAGCTATGCCACGGGGAGAGTCACTGGGAGCATAAATGTAGGCGGATTGACAGGGGTTGGAGCTTTCAATGTGTCCCATAGCTACTGGGATACGGAAAGTAGTGGTCGCCCATCCAGTTCTGGCGGCACGGGCCAGACCACCAGCGCGTTGCAGTCGCAAACGTCATACGACGACATCTACGCCAGTTGGGATGTGGATGTCGATGGCAGGTCTGGCAATGACGACCCGTGGACCTTTGGCGCGGCGGATCAGTATCCGGTGTTGAAATATGCCGGCCTGGACACCGCCGCACAATTTGCAATGCAACCGCCGGGCATTCCGACAAGTGTGACCGTGACGCCACAAGCGGGCACCTTGGACGTGCGTTGGCGCACGGCGAGTTATGCGACGGGGTACAAGGTGCAGTGGAAATCCGGCATGCAGAGCTACGCCGCCTCGCGTCAGACGACCGTCACGGATACGCTCCACAAGATCCCCAACTTGATCATCGGGACGACCTACACAGTGCGTGTCATTGCCACCAAAACCGGTGCCCGCGATGGCATGCCCTCAGCAGAGCAGACCGGCGTTATCTCCAGGCTGGGCATTCCGACTGTAATGGTGGCGGCGAAGTTGGACACGTTGACCGTGACTTGGAATGTGGTGACCAGTGCCACCGGGTATAAGGTGCAGTGGAAATCAGGGAATGAGATGTATCCCACCGCCGATCAGGCGTCCGCCTTGCGCGGGCAAGCCACCATCACTGACGGGAGTGCCACGACCTACAAAATTTCTGGGCTGACCAGAGGGACGACCTACACGATTCGCGTCATCGCCACGAGTACCAATGTAGCCGACAGTGCCCCCTCGGAGGAAGTGACCGGCGTTCCCATGCTGGAACGCCCGACGGGTGTGGAGGTGAGTGCGACGGTGGACACATTGACCGTGACTTGGAACGCGGTGGACGATGCCACCGGGTATGAGGTGCAGTGGAAAACCGGGTCAGAGACTTATCCTAACGCCGATGTGGCGTCCGCCTTGCGCGGGCAAGCCACCATCGCAGGCGGGAGTGCCACGACCTACGATATTTCTGGGCTGACCGTAGGGACGACTTACACGATTCGCGTCATCGCCACGCGTACCAATGTAGCCGACAGTGCCCCCTCGGAGGAAGTGACCGGCGTTCCCGTGCTGGGCAGTCCGACTGTGATGGTGGCGGCGAAGGTGGACACGCTGACCGTGACTTGGAACGCGGTGGACGATGCCACCGGGTATAAGGTGCAGTGGAAAACCGGGTCAGAGACTTATCCTAACGCCGATGTGGCGGCCGCCTTGCGTGGGCAAGCCACCATCGCAGGCGGGAGTGCCACGACCTACGATATTTCTGGGCTGACCGTAGGGACGACTTACACGATTCGCGTCATCGCCACGCGTACCAATGTAGCCGACAGTGCCCCCTCGGAGGAAATGACCGGCGTTCCCGTGCTGGGCAGTCCGACTGTGATGGTGGCGGCGAAGGTGGACACGCTGACCGTGACTTGGAACGCGGTGGACGATGCCACCGGGTATAAGGTGCAGTGGAAAACCGGGTCAGAGACTTATCCCAACGCCGATGTGGCGGCCGCCTTGCGCGGGCAAGCCACCATCGCAAGCGGGAGTGCCACGACCTACGATATTTCTGGGCTGACCGCAGGGACGACTTACACGATTCGCGTCATCGCCACGCGTACCAATGTAGCCGACAGTGCCCCTTCGGAGGAAGTGACCGGCGTTCCTCTGCTGGGCAGTCCGACTGTGATGGTGGCGGCGAAGGGGGACACATTGACCGTGACTTGGAATGCGGTGAACGGGGCGACCGGGTATAAGGTGCAGTGGAAAACCGGGGCAGAGACTTATCCCAACGCCGATGTGGCGTCCGCCACGCACGGGCAAGCCACCATCACTGACGGGAGTACCACGACCTACGATATTTCTGGGCTGACCGTAGGGATGGCCTACACGATTCGCGTCATCGCCACGCGTACCAATGTAGCCGACAGTGCCCCTTCGGAGGAAGTGATCAGCATTCTCACGCTGGGTAGCCCAACGGGTGTGGATGTGAGTGCGACGGTGGACACGCTGACCGTGACCTGGAATGCGGTGACCAACGCAACCGGGTATAAGGTGCAGTGGAAATCCGGGTCAGAGACTTATCCCAACGCCGATTCTCAGGCCGCCACGCACGGGCAAGCTACTATCGCTGGTGGGAGCACCACGATCCACAAAATTTCTGGGCTGACTACAGGGATGACCTACACGATTCGCGTCATCGCCACGAGTACCAATATCAATGTAGCCGACAGTGTCCCCTCGGAGGAAGTCATGGTGACCTTGGCGACCACCAGGCCCACCAATGTGCGCGTGACGCCGGGGCCGGCCCAACTCATTGTGGCTTGGACCGAGGCAACCGGCGCGACGGGCTACAAGATACAGTGGAAGTCCGGTGGACAAAGCTACAACACATCTGATCGCCAGACGACGGTCTCTGGGATGAGCACCACGACCTACACGATAGAGAACCTGACTTTTGGCGCGACCTACACGGTGCGCGTCACTGCTACCCTGGCAGGTGGGACCGATAGCACGCCCTCGGACGAGGTCATGGGCACGCCCCAAGCGATCAATTACGACAGGGATGGCGATGGCCTCATCGACATTAAGACGCTGGCACAACTGCATGCCATCCGCTGGGATCTCAACGGCGATGGGGTCGTCGCCGATAGTGACACTATGACCTACAACGCCGCCTTTCCCAACCGCGTCACCACCAGCAATGGCCGGATGGGTTGCCCTTCCGGAACCTGCACAGGCTACGAACTGCTCAACAACCTCAACTTTGACGAGAACAACGACGGCGCAATCACCCAAGCAGACACTACCTACTGGAACGGCGGCACGGGTTGGATACCTATTGGGACTTACACCGGTACGTTCAAGGGTAATAACAAGACCATCTCCTATCTGTATATGTCCTACCCACACACAAACCAAAGGAGCAATGTTGGGCTGTTTTCAATCGTGAGTGGCGATATTTCTGGGGTTGGATTGCTCAATGTCAATGTACACGCGACAGACACCGTTGGTGGGTTAGTTGGTGCTCAGAACGGCGGGCGCATAACGGGTTGTTATGTCACCGGTTTTGTTGAGGGTGCCCGTTACGGCGTGGGCGGTTTGGCCGGCCGGCTGGTGAGCAGTGGTCACATCGCGGCCTGCTATTCCCATGCCACCGTGCAAAAGTGGCCAAATTGGTACGGTAGCGTCCTCTATGAAGTCGGCGGGTTGGTCGGTTACCTGGGTAACGGTGCTTCTGTGACAGCGTCCTATGCTACCGGGCCGGTGTCGGGATGGGGGAGAACTGATGCGAGCTCAGCGATTGGCGGTCTCGTGGGTCAGAATGCCGGTACAATTACGGCAAGCTACGCCACGGGGACGGCGACTAGGAATTCGAACAACCACCAGACAGGCGGTCTGTTCGCTACCGGTTCTGGCACAGGAACCGATAGCTATTGGGATACGGAAAGTAGCGATCTCTCATCCAGTGCTGGCGGCACGGGCTATACCACCAGCGCGTTGCAGTCGGAAACGGATTACAACGGCATCTACGCCACTTGGAATGTGGATGTCGATGGCAGGCCTGGCAATGACGATCCTTGGACCTTTGGCGCGGCGGATCAGTATCCGGTGTTGAAATATGCCGGCATGGATACCACCGTGCAATTTCAACGCCAACCCGCGATAGTGACGTTGACACTGATGCCCTCGTCCATCTCGGAAAACGGCGAGGTTTCAACGGTGAGCGCGACGCTGGCACACCCATCGAGCGCAGCGACAACGATCACGGTCTCCGCGGCGCCTGTGTCGCCTGTGGTTGCGAGTGCCTTCACGCTATCGAACGCGAAAACGCTGACCATCGCGGCGAGGCAAACGACGAGCACGGGCACCGTGACGATCACAGCGGTGAACGATATGACCGATGCGCCGGACAAGCGCGTAACCGTGTCTGCAACGGTGCAGGGTGGCAATGGAGGTCGCTTATCGTCTGCCGTGACATTGACGCTGAGGGACGACGACGCTGCGCCGACAGCGACGTTGGCGGCATCACCGTTGTCGATTTCGGAGAACCTCGGTGTTTCGACGATCACGGCGACGCTATCGCGTCTATCGATCTCGGCAACGACGATCACAGTGCGCCCGGTGGCTGATGCTTATACCGTGGGGACGGATTCGACGATCACCATCGCGGCCGGGCAAACCGCGAACGCGTCGGACACGGTGGCGATCACGGCCGTGGATAACGCCCAAGACGCGCTTGATCGCAGCGCGACCGTGTCCGGTGTGTCACGCAACGCCCATGGCGCGGGCAGTGTGACCGGGGTGACTTTGACGCTGACGGACGATGACGCTGCGCCGGACGTGACGATGGTTGTGACGCCTGC
Organism: Candidatus Latescibacterota bacterium; assembly: GCA_965204745.1. Lineage (GTDB taxonomy): Bacteria > Latescibacterota > UBA2968 > UBA2968 > UBA2968 > VXRD01. The sequence continues at coordinate 2,355,224 of OZ242010.1, read as the reverse complement.
GTTGATTTCAGAGAACGGCGCGATTTCGACCGTGACGGCGACCCTGTCTCACACGTCGAGCGCGGCGACAACGATCACGGTTTCCGTGCCTACATCATCCGACTACACATTGAGCACGGACAAGACGCTGACCGTCGCGGCGGGGCAAACGATGAGCACGGGCACCGTGACGATCACGACGGTGGACAACAGCCAGTCTTCGGGGAACAAGACGGTGACCGTGTCGAGCACGCCATCCAACAGCGTGGGCACGGGATCGGTCACTGATGCGCCGCTGACGATTATCGATGACGAAGTGGCGCAGGTGATGTTGATTTTGTCTCCGGCGTCGATTGCGGAGACTGGCGCGGTTTCAACAGTAACGGCGACGCTAAATCGCACCGCGACCGCGGCGACGACGATCACGGTTTCAGCGGAGGCTGTGTCCCCTGCGGTTGCGAATGACTTCACGCTATCGAACACGACCACGCTGACTATCGCGGCGGGTGTGACGACGAGCACGGGCACCGTGACGATCACATCGGTGAACGACACGACCGATGCGCCGGACAAGGGCGTGACCGTGTCTGCAACGGTGGCAGGTGGCAATGGGGCGTCGCTATCGTCTGCCGTGACCCTGACGATCACAGACGATGAGGCCGCGCCGGATGTGGCACTGACGCTGTCGCCCGCGTCGATTGCAGAGACCGGCGGTGTTTCGACGATCACGGCGACGCTGTCTCATGCGTCGAGCGCGATCACGACGATCACGGTGCGCCCAGTGGCGGATGCTTACACGGTGGGGATGGATTCGACGATCACCATCGCGGCCGGGAGCACGGCGAACGCGACGGACACAGTAGAGATCACGGCCGTGGACAACGCGACCGATGCGCCGAACAACGATGTGACCGTGTCTGTTGCGGTGAGCAATGACCAAGGCGTGGGCAGTGTGACCGGCACGGATTTGACGATCACAGACGATGACGCCGCGCCGGACGTGACGCTGGTGCTGATGCCCGCGTCCATCTCGGAGGCCGGCGGCGTGAGCACGGTGAGCGCGACGCTGACACACCCATCGAGCGCGGCGACAACGATCACGGTGCGCCCGGTGGCGAATGCCTACACAGTGGGGTCGGATTCGACGATCACCATCGCGGCCGGGAGCACGGCGAACGCGTCGGACACGGTGATCATTACAGCGGTGGACAACACCCAAGACGCGCCTAATCGCAATGTGACCGTGGCCGGTGTAGCGAACAACGACCAAGGCGCGGGCAGTGTGACCGGCGCGGCTTTGACGATCACAGACGATGACGCGGCACCGGACGTGACGATGATGGTGGCACCGGCGTTGATTTCTGAAGCTGGCGCGGTTTCGACCGTGACAGCGACCCTCTCGCACCCATCGAGCGCGGCGACGACGATCACGGTTTCCGCGTCGGCTGTGTCGCCTGCGGTTCCGGGCGACTTCACGCTATCGGGCACGGCCACGCTGACCGTCGCGGCGGGCGCGACGACGAGCACGGGCACCGTGACGATCACGACGGTGGACAACAGCATGTCTTCGGGGAACAAGACGGTGACCGTGTCGGCGAGCACGGTGGGCAACAGCATAGGCACGGGATCGGTCACTGATGCGACGCTGACGATTATCGATGACGAAGTGGCACAGGTGACGTTGGTTTTGTCTCCGGCGTCGATTTCTGAGGCTGGCGCGGTTTCAACAGTAACGGCGACGCTAAATCGCACCGTGACCGCGGCGACGACGATCACGGTTTCAGCGATGGCTGTGTCGCCTGCGGTTGCGGGCGATTTCACGCTATCGACCACGACCACGCTGACCGTCGCGGCGAGTGTGACGACGAGCACGGGCACCGTGACGATCACAGCGGAGAATAATACGACCGATGCACCGGACAAGCGCGTGACCGTGGCTGCAACGGTTGCGGGTGGCAATGGGGCGTCGCTATCGTCTGCCGTGACCCTGACGATCACAGACGATGAGGCCACACCGACCGTGACGTTGGTGCTCACCCCCTCGTCCATCTCGGAAAACGCCGAGGTTTCCACGATCACGGCGACCCTCTCGCATCCATCGAGCGCGATCACGACGATCACGGTCTCTGCTACGCCTGTGTCCCCTGCAACTGCGAGCGACTTCACGCTATCGAATGCAGACACCCTGATCATCGCGGCGACGGCCACAACGAGCACGGGCACCGTGACGATCACCGCCGTGGAAAACGCTGACCGGGCAGACGATAAGACGGTCACGGTGTCTGCAACCGCAAACAACGCCCAAGGCATCACCGCACCCTCACCCGTGACCCTGACCTTGACCGATGACGACGCACCGAGTGCCAACTTGGATGTGGATGGCGATGGCCGGGTGAGATTGTTCTCGGATATAATCCTGGTCATTCGATATGTCCTCTTCTTCCGGAACGAGGCCCTCCTCAGAGGGAATGTCATCGAGCAAACTGCCACGCGCACGACCGCTCAAGAAATTGAACCCTACCTCGACACGTTGGTCAATCAGAACATTCTCGATGTGGATGGCGATGGCGATGTGAGGCTGTTCTCGGATATAATCCTGATCATTCGATACGTCCTCTTCTTCCGGAACGAGGCCCTCGTCAGAGGGAACGTCATCGAGCAAAATGCTACGCGCACGACCGCTCAAGCCATTGAACCCTACATCCGAAGCCTCTATCCCGACTCCCACTTCCAATGAAAGCCTGTTCCCTGACCGCCACAGATGAAGATGGCGATGGCGATGTGAATTTCGCCGACTTCTTGACCTTTGCCGGCAAGTTCGGCTCGCGACCCGGCCAGGAGCGATATGACCCTCGGTGTGATCTCAATGGCGATGGCGATGGTCAAATTGATTCTGCCGATTTCCTCATCTTCGCCGCCGACTTTGGCTCGACAGGCTGAACGACGAAAAACAAAAAAAGTAAAGCCCGGGTTCACAGCGAACTCGGGCTTTACTTTTTGGAATTGGGACCTACCCCCTGGCCCTGTTACTCGCTACGCTTCGTTGTAGGCTACGCCTGTGCCTACGAGGAAGATACAAGGGGAATAACATCTCTCCGTTGCGGGGAAGAGCCGGAGGAGGGGCATCCATCGTTCGTTTTAAGACAAATTCAAGGGCGATTCTATCAATGGATGACTCGTTCATGTCTTTGGATGATGGGTTGCGGCTTGCTTCTTACTCGCTTTCTACTCTTAATTCGCATTGTCAGTTGTCAGTTGTCAGTCCACCCCGCCACCCCGCCACCCGTGCGTTCCCTACCTCACCCTGCCCCGCCGTGTGCGTTCCTCACCCGCCACCAACCGCCCCGCGTGCGTGCCCTACTCAAGTGCCCAACCGCCCGTGCGTTGGTTTATCCCGTATTCGTTGATGACCTGCTACCTTGTCCGTCTATTCGGACAGGCACGGTGTCCCTACGCAACTCGTCTCTCGCATCTTGTATTTTTTTTTGAGCACGGGGGCGACGCCCCTACATATCTTGCTCACCTTTTGTGCTTTGAACGGGCTATCGCCAGTTGTACCCCGCTCGTGCCTTTTGTGGCTAAACTACTATCTCACCTCTTGCCTCTCACCTCTTGCCTCTCACCTCTTGCCTCTCGCCTCTCACCTCTCGCCTTCGAGAATGGGTTTGAGCGCGTGCCACACGGTTTCGGCGATGATGCGATGGCCCTGGGCATTGGGGTGGATGCGGTCGGGGAGGTTCAGGGTTGCAATGCCGCCCACGCCTTCGAGCAGAAAGGGGATGAGCGGGATGCGATTTTTCTCTGCGAGGGTTGGAAACACCGTGCGGAAGGCCGCCGTGTACGCATCGCCCAAATTGGGAGGGGCTTCCATGCCCGCGAGGATGATTTGTACGTCGGGATAGGTTGTGCGGGCGCGGTCTATGATACCCTGCAAGTTCTGCTGCATTTCGGATGTGGGGATGCCGCGCAAGCCGTCATTGCCGCCCAGTGCCAGCACCAGAATGTCGATCTTGCGGCGCAACAACCAGGTGACCCGCCGCAACCCGCCTGCGGATGTCTCGCCACTTAACCCGCCGTTGATCACCTCAAAGGCCCAGCCCAGAGAATCGATCTTCGCCTGCACCAATGCGGGAAAAGCCCGCGCTTCGTCCAAGCCGTACCCGGCGGTCAAGCTGTCGCCCAAAAACAGGATCGCCTCGTTCGCGTCTTCGGCGCGCACAGAGGCGGACGCGCAGAGCAACATAACAATGAGAAATCGGATCATGAATCGCTCCAACCGGGCAGGGGGCGGAGGGCCACGGGCTTGGATGAAGGCACTCGTTTGCCAAAGCCCTCGGCAAAGAGCACAAAATCGCTGAACCCCACGATGTCATTGCCATCGAGATCGTATTTTGACTCGAAACCCGGATCGCCCGTGGCGAGGCCAAACTTGCTGATGAACAACAAAAAATCATTGATGTCAATCGCGTTGTCGCCATTAAAATCCAACTGCGCGACCCCGACACTCGTGCGGATGAGTTTCACCTGCACGGTCTTGCCATCCTGACATGTCAACGCCACAGTCGTGCGGTCCGGGTTGGCTTGCACGCCGGTAACGCGCGCCAAAGCCTGGGTGCCATCCAACCGCCACTGCCCGCGCATCGTCAGCGTCACCGTGCGCGGGGTGCTCGATTGGTTGACGACCAGCGTACCGCTTTGCCGGTGCGGCGTTTGAATGATCCAATCCCAGCCAAAATTTGGATCGGCGACCGATAGCAACAGCCCTTCTTCTGTTTCGCGTGTCATTGCCAAAACCGGTATATCCACTTGGACGATCTCGCCCTGCATTGGCCTTGCCGCCGCGTCGATCATCGCATAGCCCGTCGTGTTCATTTTTGGATAATGTACGATATGCGCCCGATTATCGCGTTGCAAAACGACGTATTCGGGCGCGGCGGCAAATTGGCGTACCCGCCCCTGCGGTTGTTGCACCAGCACGGCGTATTGATAGGTACTGTCTGCCGGCATGCTACCGTGGTTGATCCACGCCAGTTCAAACGCACCCGCCTCATTCTGCGTGCGCCGCACTTGGAGGCCATTGCCATCGGGAAGCACGTACCCATTGCCCGAGGAATCCATCAACCAAACGCCTTGCCCGGCCGTGCCCGAAAAACTGTAGGGCAGGGAAAACATCCCTTCTCCGTCTATTACGGTGGCGCGGTTTGCCGATATCGCGGTTTGAAACAGCGTCGTCACGGTCTCGTGCCCGCTGTCGCTATTCGTGATGCCCGATCCCAGGCAGACCAACACCTCGTCAAAACAAAACGCGGTCTTGATACCCCTGAAACTCGCGTCGTGCTCCGTATCGTGCAACTTCAGCGCGAACACGCCGTTTTCGCCCTCCAAATTTACGCCCCCCACAAACGTCTCATCCGAAAAATTGCGATCCCTATTCCAGGCTGCGAGTTCGGTCTCGTTCAGGCGAATCACCGTCGTGCCGGGCCACATGCTCCAATCCCACCCCGCTTCCACAATGCCACTCGCCACGCGCCCCGCGGGATCGCCAGTGGCGTAGATCAACATCGACCCATAGCTCAAATAGCGCCCGAATCGATTCAAATTGCCGTCCGATTCAAAATCCCAGACGTACTTGCTCCACCCCTTCATGCTCACCATCCACTCGTCGCGCCGGTGGATGGACAGCGCGCCATAAGGCATGGTCCAATGCCCAGAAACGGGATTAGCAGCGTAACCCCGCGCGGCAAAATCCGCCATCATCTGAATCGCGCCAGGCGAATCCAAGTACATGATCCGCACAGAGACGCGCGGGAACAACTCCACTTTGAGAAATGGCGATTCCGGTCGCCAAAGGTGCATAAACGCGCCGGCCAATTCGGCATCCACAGGCGTATAGCTCATCGCCATATACATCTGCGCGGGCAACAGCCTGTTGGCAATGGTCGTGCTAAACGGAAAGCGGCCCCCAATCGCCGTGGAAATATCGTACGCATTCGCCATCGTCCGCGAAGTCAACAGGGCGTTCTTCACGTTGTCGCGCCCGTCATCGTCAACGGCAAACGGGGTGTCGTGCAACAAATACACCAGCAGCGCGCTCATGTGAATCGCGTTTTGCCCGTACGCATTGGTGTAGATGCCTCGGTGGTGAAAGCTGGTGTAATCCGGCTTGATGGTGTCCAGCCACCCAGGAGCGATGTCTATCGCGTTGTTGAGCCACCTGAGGTAGTGCTGCATCTTTGCCACTTTTTCAGGGGTATCATCCATCATCAAAATGAGCAGCAGGCGAAACAGGCCGACCGACCGCAAAAAATCCGCGTTCGTGCCCGGATCCCAAGACGCATCGTAGATCTCGCCAAACATGCTGTGCCACTCAATCGTCTGGAGTTCCCGCGCCAACGTTCCCCTTGCGCGCAGGGTATCGCGCATCAAATACACGGAATTGGCATAGCCGGACACGCGCAAAAATTCGTGGTACATCGTGCCAATGCTGCTGCCCGCGGCCCAGCCTTGATCGTTGAGATAGTCGAAAACATCCAACGCGCGGTCTTTTGCCCGTTGGTTGTTGTTCAAGCGAAAATCCAGCGCCAAGTACAACAACATCCCCTGAAAAATCTCGTTGAAATACGGGCGGTACGGGGACCGGCTCGAAAACAGGGGCCTGCCCAAAACCCGGCCGTCGCTCGTGCGCGTTACCTCGAACCGCTCGAAATTGCGATGCCCGAGTGCGATAAAAGACGTCAGCGAGTCGAGCCGAATCTGTACGGGCTCTCGCATATCCGCTTTCACATTATTGCCCAAAATCCACGTCTCGTACCGATTGGCAATCGTCGCAAAGGCGTTCCGTTGCGCCTGCGTGATCGCCGCGGGCACGGACGCGCTCGGCAACGCGTTCAAACTCCAGCGGAGTTCGCGATTGTTCACGGCGCCGCCATTGACAAATGGTACCTGCACATCGGCGATGGCGCGCCGAACACTTCGGCTATCGACCAGTTCCATCAGATCCAGATACGCAGAACCCGTCTGGTTTGGCGCGACGATATCAAACGCCGTCACCCGCCCGGCATTCGGCCCCGTATAAGCCGCACGGGTCGCGTCGCGCGGCAGATCGATCCACATCGCCCGCCACCCCGTAAAATTCATGCCAAACTCAAATTGGTAGCGCGGATTATTCGTCGCCAATTCGGATTCCGTTCCAAACCGAAACGTCAGCGTTGAATCCGCGCTTGCCTGTTCGAGGTACACCCATGCCCGAAATGCGGTCAAGGCCGTGTTGCGCCCGGGCGCGGGATCGGTGAACAAAAGGCGATCACTATTCTGCCACGTCCACGCCAAAGATTGGCGGCCCGTCTTGTAATGGCGCGTGGAAACCGCGATTCGGCTACCCGCATCTGCCCGATACGCGGGCGACAGACTCGCCTCTTCAAAATCGTAGTGCCACGGCACATCCTGCGCCATGGCAGAATGCGCGAGCACGCCGATTGCGACAAGTATCCATTTGTAGGTGTGCATGGTGCTCCTTGGGTTAGGCCCCTTTTCCAAAACATGGCGAATGGCGGTAGGGCGGGGCGGGGACTGACAACTGACAACTGATTCACTTAAAACAGAACGAGTGGACCGCCCACTGCGATTGCGATGCCGCGATAGCCCGCGGGCACGGTGGGCGCGGTGCCCAGGCTGATCGCGGTTTGATTCATCCCGGTTTGCGTCGCGGTCATGGACGCGCTTTCCGTGCTTCCCCGTGGGATCGCCACTTGTGAAACGGTCATCGCATTCGCGTCCGTCAGCGTGCCATTTGTTATGGCTAGGCCAACGGTCATATCGAACGGCGCGCCTTGGGCGATTTTGACCGCGATGGTGGCAGGCCCTGCGGCGTTCAAGTTTGAATTGTCCGTGCGTTCCAGCGTGAGCGTAAGGGTAAAATTCGCGCCCGTGTTGCCGGACAAATCCAAGAGCATCAGGCTGTCAAGGCCGGCGAACACGCTGTTCGGGAGCGCGGTCAACGAGTTGTTTTTCAGGTTCAGGACGCGCAGGTGCGACAAATTGGCGAACGCGTCGGTGCGAAGGGCGGACAGGGCATTGTCGTTCAGGCCGAGGATTTGCAACTGCGACAAGCTGTCGAGCGCGCCCGCGGGCAGGGATGTCAGCGCGTTGTTGTCGAGCAAGAGTTCGCGCAAATTGGACAAGCTGTCGAGCGCGCCCGCAGAGAGCGCGGTCAGGCCGTTGCCGCTGAAGCTGAGGGTTTGCAACTGCGGTAGATTTGAAAATGCGTTTGCCGGGAGCGACGTCACGCGGTTGCTGTCCAAGCTCAAAAATCGCAAGGCGGACAGGCTGTCGAACACACTCGCAGAAAGCGCGGTCAAGCCGTTGTTGTACAGGCTCAAGAATCGCAACCTGGACAGGTCGTCGAATACGCCCGCGGGCAAGCTGGTCAAGTCGTTGTCGTACAGGTTGAGGGTCGTCAGGCTGGACAGGCCGGCGAAGTCCGTGGCTTGCAAGGTGGCGATGCGCTGCGCGCGCAGGTTCAGGGAATCCACAACCCCGGCCAAGTGCGCGGCCGTGACCACTGTGCAGGTATCCGCGTCAGCGATCACAGATAGCAACGCGGTTCTGACCGCGGTGGTTCGCGTACAAATCCCGGCGGCGACGGCTAGGGTAAAGGTCGTTTGCACGCGCCCGCCCTTGCCGTCATTCGCCTCCACAGCGATGGCAAAGGGCGAACCCGTGGCATCGCTCGGGGTGCCGCTGAAGGTGCGAGTCGCGGGGGTGAACGTCAGCCATGCCGGCAACCCGCTGCTCGTATAGGTCAACGCATCGCCATTGGCATCGTTAAATGTGTTTTGGGGAAACGCATAAGTGAATGGCGTATTCACCAAAGCGGTCGTGTCCGCAATGCTCGCCTGCACGGTGGGCGCGTCGTTCGTGATGGTCAGTGAAAAGGTCTGCGTCGCGGTCAGGCCATCGGGGTCCGTGGCCGTCACGGTCACTGTGGCAATCCCCGCGGCCACGGGCGTTATCGTCACCACGGAATCCATCGCGCTCAGGCTTGCCAAACCCTGAACGCTCGCGGTCGCGCCAAAGGTCAATGCGTCGCCGTCGGGATCGCTGAAATTGCGCCCCACATTCACGGTCACGGCAGAACTGCCCATGGCCACGGTCACATCGCCTAGCGCCCCTGTGGCCACGGGCGCGCGATTTGCCAACGTCCCAAACAGGACGAGCGAATCGCCCACAGCGGTTTGAATCCCATCGTAGCCGGACGGCACGCCCGGGGGCACGCCCAACCGGACCCTCGCCAAATTCCCCCCCATCTGCGTCACCGTGATCGCCGCGCTTTCCGTGCTGCCTTTTGCTATGGTCGCCTTTTCGTCCGACAGGGTGCCGCCCGTGATCGACAAACCAACGGCCATATCAAAGGGCGCGCCTTGGGCGACTTTGACCTTGAGCGTGGCAGGTCCCGAGGCGGTCAAACTCGCGTTATCCGTGCGTTCTACGCTGAGCGTTAGGATAAACGCCTCGGTATTGCCGGACAAATCGAGGCGATTCAGACTGGTCAGGCCCGCAAACGCGCTATCGGGCAATGTGCTCAACGAGTTGCCCGCGAGGTCGAGGGATTGGAGGTTGGACAGGCCATTGAACGCACGTTGGGGCAGGGTGCTCAACGCATTGCGCGCGAGGTCGAGGGATTGGAGGTCGGTCAGGCGCGCAAACGCACTGTCGCGCAGCGCGTTCACCATGTTGTCGTCGAGGCGCAGGGTTTTCAAGTTGTCCAGCCCCTTGAACGCGCTATCGGGCAACGCGCTCAACCGGTTGTCGTTCAAGTGCAGGGTTTGCAAACTGTCCAAGCCCTTAAACGCGCTATCGGGCAACGCGGTCAACGAGTTGCTGTTCAGGTATAGGATTTTGAGGTGGGGCAAGCCCTTGAACGCGCTGTCGGGCAATGCGGTCAACGAGTTGTCATTCAGGCGCAGGGTTTGCAAACTGTCCAGCCCCTTGAACGCGCTGTCGGGCAACGCGCTCAACCGGTTGTTGTTCAAGTGCAGGGTTTGCAAATTCGGCAAGTCGTAAAACGCCGTATCCGGCAGGGCGGTCAACAGGTTGTTGTCCATCAGCAGGGTTTGCAGACTGTCCATCCCGGCAAACGCCGTGTCGGGCAAGGAGGCCAACATGTTGTCGTTCAGGTGCAGGGTTTTCAAACTGTCCAGACTCGCAAACAGCGCGTCCGGAAGTGTGGTCAACCGGTTTCGGTAAAGACTCAAAAATCTCAAATTGGACAAACTCGCAAACACGGCATCGGGCAGGGTGCTCAACGCATTGTCGTAAAGCCACAGGGTTTCCAAACTGGACAACCCCGAAAAATCGCCCGCCCGCAAGGCGTTGATGCGCTGATTGCCGAGATCCATCGTCCCCGTCACGGCTTGCACATGCGAGTCTGTGATCGAGGCGCAATCTGTTATGCCATCCACCGCAGCTACGATGGCATCGCTCACAACTGTCGTGCGCCCGCATATTCCCGCGGCCCACAGCACGAGCGGGTTGCCCACGGCGGTTGCGATGCCATCGTAGTCCATCGGCACTGCGGGTGCGGAAGCCATCGAAATTCTGGCTGAATTTCCCCCACTTTGCGTCAGCGTGATCGATCCGCTTTGGAGATTGCCTTTGGAAATGGTCGCCGTCGTACTCGACAGCATGCCACTTGTTACCGACAGGGTGACGCTCATATCAAACGGCGCGCCCTCGGCAACTTTGACCACAATCGTCGCAGGTCCGGCGGCAGTCAAGTCCGTATTGTCTGTGCGTTCTAGTGCCAGCGTGAAGGTGAAGGGCGCGCCGGTGTTATTCCGCAACTCCAACCGGGTCAAGCCGGTCAAGCCAGAAAATAGGGTCGCGGGCAGGGTGGTCAAACTGTTGTTGTTCAGCGTCAGCCTATTCACAGTGGACAAGTTGGAGAATATCGTGCTGGGAAGCGTGCTCAACTGATTGTGATTGAGGCGCAGGGTTCGCAGGCTGGTCAAGCCAGAAAATAGGGTCGCGGGCAGGGTGGTCAAACTGTTTCTGTCAATCCGCAGGGTTACCAGGCTGGACAATCCCGAGAAGTCATTTGCCTTCAAGGTGGTGATGGATTGATTACGGAAGTCCAAGGATCCCGTGATCCCGGACAGGTCCGAAGTTGTGACCTCATTACAAAGCGTGCGGTTGACCAGGCTGGCGAGGATCGCGCTTTGAACCGCCTGGGTGCGGTTACATATTCCCGCGGTCATCACATCGTCATTGCGGATCGTCAGCGTCACATTATCCGGCGCGGTGATGCCGTGCCCGTTGGTTGCGGTTGCCGAGACAGTCACCGACTTGTTCGGCGCGTTTACATAGTTGTCCACCGCCGCAATCGTCACGGCTCCCGTGCTCGCCGTCTGACCAGTGGCGATGGTCAACTTTTTGTTCGCGCTCACCGTGAAGTCCGACGCCACCGCATTCGTGCCAGGGGCCGCCGATACCGTGATCGTTGTCGCTTGGCTCGATGCTCGGTTCAGCGTTGCGGTCACGGTCGTTACACCGCTGTTCTCATTTATCGCCGTAGGAGTCAGAACCAGCGTTACCTTTGGCGTGTCATCGTCATCGGTAATCGTCCCGGTGCCTGTGCGCGTTGCGATAGTCGCATTGGTCGGACTGCTCAACTTGACGATCACCGTCTCGTTTGGCTCATCTATCGTATCGCCGGTTATGGATAGGTCAAAGGTCTTGCTCGTCTCACTCGCCGCAAAGGTCAATGTGCCAGCGGTGAGGGCTGTGTAATCCGTTCCTGAAGTCGCCGTGCCCGTCAAGGTATCCGCATACGCCACGGTCACCTGTTGACCACTCGCAGGACTGAGCGTCACTGTGAATTGCAATGTCACCGGCCCGCTGTTCCCCTCTGTCACGCTCGGCGAGTTGATCGACAAAGCAGGCGCGCCATCGTCATCATTGATCGTCAGCGTCACATTGTCCGGTGCGGTGATGCCCTGTCCGTTGTTTGCGGTCGCCGAGACGGTCACTTCCTTGTTCGGATCGTCCCGATTGTTGTCGTTGGCTGTAATCGTCACGGCCCCCGTGCTCGTCGTTTGACCGGTGGCGATGGTCAACTTTTTGTTCGCGCTCACCGTGAAGTCCGTCGCCACCGCATTCGTGCCAGGGGCCGCCGATACCGTAATCGTGGTCGCTTGGCTCGATGCCCGGTTCAGCGTCGCGGTCACGGTCGTTATACCGCTGTTCTCATTGATCGCCGTAGGATTCAGAACCAGCGTTACCTTTGGCGCGTCATCGTCATCGGTAATCGTGCCCGTGCCTATGCGCGTTGCGATAGTCGCATTGGTCGGACTGCTCAACTTGACGATCACCGTCTCGTTTGGCTCATCTATTGTATCGCCGGTTATGGATACGTCGAACGTCTTGCTCGTCTCACTCACCGCAAAGGTCAGGGTGCCAGCGGTGAGGGCTGTGTAATCCGTCCCTGAAGTCGCTGTGCCCGTCAAGGTATCCGCATACGCCACGGTCACCTGTTGACCACTCGCAGGACTGAGCGTCACTGTGAATTGCAATGTCACCGGCCCGCTGTTGCCCTCTGTCACGCTCGGCGAGTTGATCGACAAAGCAGGTGCGCCATCGTCATCATTGATCGTCAGCGTCACATTGTCCGGCGCGGTGATGCCCTGCCCGTTGTTTGCAGTCGCCGAGACGGTCACTTCCTTGTTCGGATCGTCCCGATTGTTGTCGTTGGCCGTGATCGTCACGGCTCCCGTGCTCGCCGTCTGACCAGTGGCGATGGTCAACTTTTTGTTCGCGCTCACCGTGAAGTCCGCCGCCACCGCGTTCGTGCCAGGGGCCGCCGATACCGTAATCGTCGTCGCTTGGCTCGATGCTCGGTTCAGCGTTGCGGTCACGGTCGTTACACCGCTGTTCTCATTTATCGCCGTAGGAGTCAGAACCAGCGTTACCTTTGGCGTGTCATCGTCATCGGTAATCGTGCCCGTGCCTATGCGCGTTGTGATAGTCGCATTGGTCGGACTGCTCAACTTGACGATCACCGTCTCGTTTGGCTCATCTATCGTATCGCCGGTTATGGATACGTCAAAGGTCTTGCTCGTCTCACTCGCCGCAAAGGTCAAGGTGCCAGCGGTGAGTGCTGTGTAATCCGTCCCTGAAGTCGCTGTGCCCGTCAAGGTATCCGCATACGCCACGGTCACCTGTTGACCACTTGCAGGACTGAGCGTCACTGTGAATTGCAATGTCACCGAACCGATGTTCCCCTCTGTCACGCTCGGCGAGTTGATCGACAAAGCAGGCGCGCCATCGTCATCATTGATCGTCAGCGTCACATTGTCCGGCGCGGTGATGCCCTGTCCGTTGTTTGCGGTCGCCGAGACGGTCACTTCCTTGTTTGGATCGTCCCGATTGTTGTCGTTGGCTGTGATCGTTACTGCTCCCGTGCTCGTCGTCTGACCAGTCGCGATGGTCAACTTTTTGTTCGCGCTCACCGTGAAGTCCGCCGCCACCGCATTCGTGCCAGGGGCCGCCGATACCGTAATCGTCGTCGCTTGACTCGATGCTCGGTTTAGCGTCGCGGTCACGGTCGTTACACCGCTGTTCTCATTGATCGCCGTAGGATTCAGAACCAGCGTTACCTTTGGCGTGGCATCGTCATCATTGATCGTCAGCGTCACATTGTCCGGCGCGGTGATGCCCTGCCCGTTGGTTGCGGTCGCCGAGACGGTCACTTCCTTGTTTGGATCGTCCCGATTGTTGTCGTTGGCTGTGATCGTCACGGCCCCCGTGCTCGTCGTCTGACCGGTCGCGATGGTCAACTTTTTGTTCGCGCTCACCGTGAAGTCCGACGCCACCGCATTCGTGCCAGGGGCCGTCGATACCGTGATCGTCGTCGCTTGGCTCGATGCTCGGTTCAATGTCGCGGTCACGGTCGTCACACCGCTGTTCTCATTTATCGCCGTAGGATTTAGAACCAGCGTCACCTTTGGCGTGTCATCGTCATCGGTAATCGTCCCGGTGCCTGTGCGCGTTGCGATAGTCGCATTGGTCGGACTGCTCAACTTGACGATCACCGTCTCGTTTGGCTCATCTATGGTATCGCCGGTTATGGATAGGTCAAAGGTCTTGCTCGTCTCACTCGCCGCAAAGGTCAATGTGCCAGCGGTGAGGGCTGTGTAATCCGTTCCTGAAGTCGCCGTGCCCGTCAAGGTATCCGCATACGCCACGGTCACCTGTTGACCACTCGCAGGACTGAGCGTCACTGTGAATTGCAATGTCACCGGCCCGCTGTTCCCCTCTGTCACGCTCGGCGAGTTGATCGACAAAGCAGGCGTGCCATCGTCATCATTGATCGTCAGCGTCACATTGTCCGGCGCGGTGATGCCCTGCCCGTTGTTTGCAGTCGCCGAGACGGTCACTTCCTTGTTTGGATCGTCCCGATTGTTGTCGTTGGCTGTGATCGTCACGGCTCCCGTGCTCGCCGTCTGACCGGTGGCGATGGTCAACTTTTTGTTCGCGCTCACCGTGAAGTCCGCCGCCACCGCGTTCGTGCCAGGGGCCGCCGATACCGTAATCGTCGTCGCTTGGCTCGATGCTCGGTTCAGCGTCGCGGTCACGGTCGTCACACCGCTGTTCTCATTGATCGCCGTAGGATTCAGAACCAGCGTCACTTTTGGCGTGTCATCGTCATCGGTAATCGTGCCCGTGCCTATGCGCGTTGCAATAGTCGCATTGGTCGGACTGCTCAACTTGACGATCACCGTCTCATTTGGCTCATCTATTGTATCGCCGGTTACGGATAGGTCAAATGTCTTGCTCGTCTCACTCGCCGCAAAGGTCAATGTGCCAGCGGTGAGCACTGTGTAATCCGTCCCTGAAGTCGCCGTGCCCGTCAAGGTATCCGCATACGCCACGGTCACCTGCTGACCACTCGCAGGACTGAGCATCACTGTGAATTGCAATGTCACCGGCCCGCTGTTCCCCTCTGTCACGCTCGGCGAGTTGATCGACAAAGCAGGCGCGCCATCGTCATCATTGATCGTCAGCGTCACATTGTCCGGCGCGGTGATGCCCTGTCCGTTGTTTGCAGTCGCCGAGACGGTCACTTCCTTGTTTGGATCGTCCCGATTGTTGTCGTTAGCTGTGATCGTTACTGCTCCCGTACTCGTCGTCTGACCAGTGGCGATAGTCAACTTTTTGTTCGCGCTCACCGTGAAGTCCGCCGCCACCGCATTCGTGCCAGGGGCCGCCGATACCGTAATCGTCGTCGCTTGGCTCGATGCTCGGTTTAATGTCGCGGCCACAGTAGTCACACCGCTGTTCTCATTGATCGCCGTAGGATTCAGAACCAGCGTTACCTTTGGCGTGTCATCGTCATCGGTAATCGTGCCCGTGCCTATGCGCGTTGTGATAGTCGCATTGGTCGGACTGCTCAACTTGACGATCACCGTCTCGTTTGGCTCATCTATTGTATCGCCGGTTACGGATAGGTCGAACGTCTTGCTCGTCTCACTCGCCGCAAAGGTCAGGGTGCCAGCGGTGAGGGCTGTGTAATCTGTCCCTGAAGTCGCTGTGCCCGTCAAGGTATCCGCATACGCCACAGTGACTTGCTGACCACTCGCAGGACTGAGCGTCACTGTGAATTGCAATGTCACCGAACTGCTGTTGCCCTCTGTCACGCTCGGCGAGTTGATCGACAAAGCAGGCGCGCCATCGTCATCATTGATCGTCAGCGTCACATTGTCCGGTGCGGTGATGCCCTGCCCGTTGGTTGCGGTCGCAGAGACAGTCACTTCCTTGTTTGGATCGTCCCGATTGTTGTCGTTGGCGGTGATCGTCACGGCTCCCGTGCTCGTCGTCTGACCGGTGGCGATAGTCAACTTTTTGTTCGCGCTCACCGTGAAGTCCGCCGCCACCGCATTCGTGCCAGGGGCCGCCGATACCGTAATCGTGGTCGCTTGGCTCGATGCTCGGTTCAGCGTCGCGGTCACGGTCGTTACACCGCTGTTCTCATCTATCGCAGTAGGATTCAGAACCAGCGTCACCTTTGGCGTGTCATCGTCATCGGTAATCGTGCCCGTGCCTGTGCGCGTTGCGATAGTCGCATTGGTCGGACTGCTCAACTTGACGATCACCGTCTCGTTTGGCTCATCTATTGTATCGCCGGTTACGGATAGGTCGAACGTCTTGCTCGTCTCACTCGCCGCAAAGGTCAGGGTGCCAGCGGTGAGGGCTGTGTAATCCGTCCCTGAAGTCGCTGTACCCGTCAAGGTATCCGCATACGCCACGGTGACTTGTTGACCACTCGCAGGACTGAGCGTCACTGTGAATTGCAATGTCACCGAACCGCTGTTACCCTCTGTCACGCTCGGGGAATTGATCGACAAAGCAGGGGCGCCATCGTCATCATTGATCGTCAGCGTCACATTGTCCGGCGCGGTGATGCCCTGCCCGTTGTTTGCGGTTGCCGAGACGGTCACTTCCTTGTTCGGATCGTCCCGATTGTTGTCGTTGGCCGTGATCGTCACGGCTCCCGTACTCGTCGTCTGACCGGTCGCTATGGTCAACTTTTTGTTCGCGCTCACCGTGAAGTCCGCCGCCACCGCATTCGTGCCAGGGGCCGCCGATACCGTGATCGTGGTCGCTTGGCTCGATGCCCGGTTCAATGTCGCGGTCACGGTCGTTACACCGCTGTTCTCATTTATCGCCGTAGGATTCAGAACTAGCGTTACTTTTGGCGTGTCATCGTCATCGGTAATCGTTCCGGTGCCTATGCGCGTTGCGATAGTCGCATTGGTCGGACTGCTCAACTTGACGATCACCGTCTCGTTTGGCTCATCTATCGTATCGCCGGTTATGGATAGGTCAAAGGTCTTGCTCGTCTCACTCGCCGCAAAGGTCAATGTGCCAGCGGTGAGGGCTGTGTAATCCGTTCCTGAAGTCGCCGTGCCCGTCAAGGTATCCGCATACGCCACGGTCACCTGCTGACCACTCGCAGGACTGAGCGTCACTGTGAATTGCAATGTCACCGAACTGCTGTTCCCCTCTGTCACGCTCGGCGAGTTGATCGACAGGGAAGGCAGGTTGGAGGTCGTCCCGCCGCCCGAATTAGACCATGCACCTGTCCCCTCGGCATTTTTCGCCCGCACTTGAACCTCATAGCTCATATTCGCGGTTAAGCCCGTAATTGTCGTGGTCAACCCTGTACCACTATGAGGCCAATCGGTGAACGCGCCGCTGTTGCCCACGCGATACTGCACATCGTAATCGGTGATCGGCGGGCCTGTGTTCGCAGGGGTTGTCCAAGTCGCGGTCAGACTCGTCGATGAAGCCATAGATACACTTGGCACAGCGGCCTTGCCCGGTGCCTCGCCATCCACATCGGTCAGGGTGATGGTCACGGGAATCGTCGCACTGCCGCCTTGACCATCGATCACTTTCACCTTCACAGCGTAGCTGTTCTTCGCCTCGTAGTTGTAGGTGACACCCGCCTTGGTCTCGATCTGACCCGTGGCTGCATCTATGTCGAAACTGGCCGCATCCGCGCCTTCAAGACTATAGACCAGCGTGCCCCCATCGCTATCGGTCGCCGTTACTGGATTTCCAACATTCTGGCCTGCCGCGGTGTTTTCGGGAATGGTCAGAGGTTGCGTAAAAATATCAAATTCAGGCACATCGTTGAACGCCACCCCAACGCCATAATACGAAAAGGTGGCGGCGTGGGCGCAGATCGCATTGCCATCCACGCGCTGGGTTTCGAGCATTTCCCACGCATTTGCGTAGTGGATAATCACCGGATTGGAAATGCCCTCGGGCACTGGCAGACAAATCTCGACAGGCACGCGCAAATCGCCGCCAATATCCACCTCCTCGCCATTTGCGAGGCGCGCCTTCAGGGTTATGTCGAAAATTGCCCCTCCCTCAGAAACGGCAAATCCCGTCTGCGAGGGGATCGCCGGGAAATTGGAAACCGCCAAAATTGTCGCGAAGGCCGATTGGATGGCGTCGTCTGCAAGGGCGTTTTTTGCTATGGTGATTCTGCCGCCTTGGCCGGTGACGTCCGAAAGATCGACTCGCGCCTGGTCGTCCTGCTCAAACGGCGCAGGCGCGGTGACGTGGGCAATGGGCGGGGGTGGGATATAGACCGGCACGCCGGACACGGGTTCTGCCCAATCGCTCTCGCCCTCTGCGTTCCAGGTGCGAATGCGAATTTGGTAGCGTTGACCGTTTTGCAGGCTTGGGTCTCGATACCGAGGCACTTGGCCCAAGTCCGCATAGAACGCCGTGTTGTTGGTGCGCCCGTAGATGGTCTTGCGGTTGACCCAGTCGCCTTCCTCGCCCGTGCGGATCTCTGCGTGATACCCGAGCACGGGCGGTTTGCCGGGTTCGTCTCGCGCTGCGTGGAAGTGGACACTCAAAGACTGATTCCCGGGAATGACGTGAAAATTGGATGGCGGCAATGAGGGCGGTTCGTTCACATCCATGACGGAGATGGTCACGGCGATGCTGTCTGCGTCGTCCCCAGTGGTTGCGACCACGTTGAGGGAAAAGGTCTCGTCGCGCTCGTGGTCATACGTTATGCCTTTCCGCGTGCGAATTTGCCCGGTGCGTGCGTCGATGTCAAAACTATCCGCATCTGCCCCGGTCAGGCTGTACGCGAGGCCAGAGAGACCCGGCACGGAAACCGGATCCCCCACGGGTTCACCGGCCGGCGCGTTTTCGTCCAACTCGCGCGTGAGGGGCGTGCGTGCAAACAGGGTCACGGTTACGGCGATGGTCTGCGTCGCGCACAAGGCCGCTCCATCTATCGCGGTCACGGTGATCGTCGCGTTGCCCACGCCCACCGGCGCTATTGCCACCACGGCCTCTGACACGCGCACGCTCGCGATGGCCTCATCATCGGACGAGGCCGCATAGCGCAACGCATCGCCATTGGCATCGTAGAAATACTCCGCCACATCCACGCGCAGGGGATCGCTGCCCACATGCACTTGACGCGCGGGGATCGCCTCCACCGGCACGGGCGCGACTTGCCCAAAATGCTGGATGAAGATCAAAAAATCCCGAAACCCAATCACACCGTCGCGGTTGAGATCGAACCGATCTTCATACCCGGCGTCGCCTCGGCGCATCCCGAACATCCTCGCCAGCAACGAAAAGTCGTCAAAATCCACGACGCCATTGCCGTCGAAATCCGGATTGTGCACCGCGCCTGCGGCCCTCGCATCCTCGCCGAACAGCGCATTGGCAAACGGGTAGATCAGCAGCGCGATTGACAAAATGAGAATCGCTCGCTGGACGTGTGAACGAGACATAGTGCCTGTCCCCTTGAACCGCTGGCGACAACAGAAAAAAACCCCGGCGGGCCGGGGAATGAGTTTGTCGCGCCGGCGGCGATTATCGACACGAGATTTTCGACACCCAGCCGGAGGTGGCGTCGCAATACAAGAACCCATCCGCACACGCGGACAGCCCATGGGGTTCGGGATGCGGTTCGGGCACGTCGATGCGGTCGCGTTCTGCACTGCTCGCCAAATCCAATTTGACGATGACCCGATGCCCGGTGTGAACCACCCAAATCGCATCCTCGTCCAGACGCACCACCCCATGCGCGCGCGGCAAGGGGAGTTTGACTGTGTGCAACACGGCCCAATCGTCAATCCGCACCTGCGTCAAGGTCTGTTCTTTCAAGGTCGTCAGCCAAAGCGTGCCCGGTTCAATCGCGTCGTATTCGATACCGTGCGTGCCGCCGCCGGTGGGCAATGCCCAACGGCCTTGCGTGGCTCCGGTTTGGGGGTCCACGCGCAAAACATCGCCTTGAAGCGCGTCTGTTGCACGCGGCAGGCGCCAGCGTTTGCCCGGCCCATTGGCCGCCAGCCACAAGGAGCCATCGCCTGCGGCCATGCCACTGGTATTCGAGGATTCGGACGGAATGTCCCGCAACAATCGCCGAGTGCCGTAATCATCGTCCGCGGCTTCGTCCATGCTCATCAATGCCACGCGGTCGGTCGCTTGATCGACGATCCACAAGCCCTCGGCTGTCAGTTGCAACCCGTTGGGCGCGCCATAAGGCGCTCGAAATTGCTTCTCAATTTTCGCGTTCATGGTGAAATCTCCTGTTGGGGTATTGGAAAATCAGCTTTGCCATAAACGACGCGGTGGAACACCTCCCAGAAGGAGGTGCCCGTGCATCGGATGGTGTGGTCATCCACGCGCTCGACGCCTTCGCGTGCGGCGAGGCGACCGGGGGTGGGATGTGTGACTTCCATCACCACATCGCCTTGGGCGACGAGCGGTGCGATATTTTGGGTTGCTGCGATGGCGTCGATGACGCGGTCGTGAATGAGCGTACGCGCATCTATGGGCGAGAGGTGGATGGCGCACAATTCGCCCAAGCCCTCTTTCACGGGCGCCGTGACGATGCCATCGACCCAGTGCTCGGACTCGGTGCAGGCGTGCAGATCGCCCGACGTAAAGATCCAAGGAACGCCGAGTTGGCCACACAAGTACGCGGCCATTTCCATTTCGCCCACTTCCGAGCCATTTACGCGATAGACCGCGTCGCGGCTCATCGAATGCGCGAGGCAGCCATTGGGCGTGCCGGTCATGGCGTGCATGCCCACTTGGAGCAGCGCGTCACATCGCGGCGACAAGCCCGGCAACCAGCACGGCCGATTGACCCCTTGCACCAACTTCACGGAAAACGGATGCGCGCCCGCAATCGAAACCAAATCTTCTGACAAAATCGTGCGCCCCGCGCCATGGGCGTCATTGACGATCACTTCTTCTACGCCTGCGAGATACAACCCTCTGATCGCCGCGTTCACTTCGCCGGTCAACAACCGTTGCATTTCGGCGCGGTCGTACACGCCTTTTGCGGTTGTCGCATCCTCGCGGTGCCTCGGGTCCCAATCGTCGACCCCGGCCACGCCTTCCAAATCGGTCATCATATACACGGATTTGATGGCGTCATTTTTCTCCACGGCGACGGGACTTTTTTCTTTGTAATCAGCTATCGTATAAACGGATTTCATGGGCATGATATCCTCCTCGTCATTGCGCGAAGCCCTTTGATGTGTGCCCTGCCTCTCCACCACCGACTTTACTTACATCCCCCAGATGTCGATCTCTACCCCGCTGTCCGATGCCCGGCGATCTCGAAATACCTTGTCCTCCCAACGTCTGCCCTCGCGCTGGTCGAAAATCACCAGATGACCCGCTTCTGCATCGCAACGATCCATATACTCGGCGGTCTGTGACAACCCCGCGGCGATGGTCTGATCCAAGCCCTTGTGGAGGATTTTGCACTCGATCACGAACTTGCGCGTCCGCTCGTCCTGCGGCCAGATGATGAGCAGATCGGTTCGCATGCGACCCAAGCCATACTCGCGCTCGATGCGCCCGCCGCTGTTCATGATCCGTTGCAAAAACGCTTGAAGCAACAGTTGCGGGCCGGCCTCTCGATATGCGAATCGCTCGACCCAATGCTCGGCGTGTTCGCGGAAGAAGGTCTGGAACGCGGTCAACAATTTGACCACGTCCAAGCTGCCATCGGCATGGACGTACCAAGCGGTGTCCTGATCGAACTCCTCTTGGATCACCCATGTCAGTTCGCGCGGGACGACCTCGGCGTAGATCGGATTGGCGATACGCAAGGGGCGATCCTGAGCCACGAGCCCGAGATCGCGCACATACTCCAAATCCCGATCCGTGAAGTGGCGTGTCTCGGCCCCGCTCAACAGCGGTTCAACGACGCGCTGCACGCGCTCCTCTTTGAGCTTGTCGGTCAACTGTTCCAAATGCGTTTCGCGGCGCAGGATGAGGTGCTCTTTCGCCTCGATGATGGCGGCGGCAGTGACCGGATCGCGCCGATTGGCGGCGCCATCGCGGAAGCAGGCTTGATCCGCCAAGGCATTGACCAGCCACGGTTGCCCTTGGGTTTGCGTCCAGATCATCTTCTGCGCGTCTGGCGTGAACACCTGACCCGTTTCCTCGGTGTGTTGGTCGAGCAAGGCTTGTACCTCGTCCTGCGAGAAGTCGCCCAAGCGCAATGATCGCGCCTTGATGTTAAACGGACTGCCCCCGGCGATGGTGGCATTTGCAGAACTGGAATGGATGCGGTAATCGCGCACATCGCGCATCCCGCACAGTACCACGCTTTGCGGAAACTCCTCGGGACGCAAATCGTAGCCAGATCGCAACTGCCGCAACACGGACAGAAGCGAGTCCCCGATCAGCGCGTCGATTTCGTCGATGAGTAGCACCAAAGGTTTCGCATCTGACGCTGCCCAGCGCGTCAATGCCTCCTGTAGTGCAGCATGAGGCCCGTACTTGGTCAAGATGTCGAGCCAAACCCCGTCCAGAAATTCGTCGCCGATTGAACGTGCCCGAGACGCCAAACCTGCCAAAATGGTACGCATGACCTGTTCCACGTCTTCGCGTGCGGCTTGCCCACCTTCGACATTGACGTACACGCAACGGTAGAGGCCCTCGGCGTTGAGCAAGTCGCGCAGAGCCAGCAGAGCCGAGGTCTTGCCCGTCTGCCGGGGCGCGTGCAGGACGAAGTAGCGTTTGTCGCGGATGAGTCTGCGAATCTCGGCGAGGTCAACCCGTTCCAAGGGTGGGATACAGTAGTGATCCGCGGCCACGACAGGCCCACTTGTGTTGAAGAAGCGCATGGTTTAAGTCTCCTGTTCCGATTATCCGCCCGTCTGCCCGTGCGTGCCCATCTCACCACCACCGCCCCGTGTGCGTCCCCTGCTTCACCCAACCCCGCCATGTGCGTGCCCTGCCCCGCCGCCGCTTGCCTCACATGCCCCAGATGTCGATCTCTACCCCGCTGTCCGATGCCCGGCGATCTCGAAATACCTTGTCCTCCCAACGCCTGCCATCGCGCCGGTCGAAAACTACCAGATGACCCGCTTCTGCATCGCAACGATCCATATACTCGGCGGTCTGTGACAACCCCGCGGCGATGGTCTGATCCAAGCCCTTGTGGAGGATTTTGCACTCGATCACGAACTTGCGCGTCCGCTCGCCCTGCGGCCAGATGATGAGCAGATCGGTTCGCATGCGACCCAAGCCATACTCGCGCTCGATGCGCCCGCCGCTGTTCATGATCCGTTGCAAAAACGCTTGAAGCAACAGTTGCGGGCCGGCCTCTCGATACGCGAATCGCTCGACCCAATGCTCGGCGTGTTCGCGGAAGAAGGTCTGGAACGCGGTCAGCAATTTGACCACATCCAAGCTGCCATCGGCATGGACGTACCAAGCGGTGTCCTGATCGAACTCCTCTTGGATCACCCATGTCAGTTCGCGCGGGACGACCTCGGCGTAGATCGGATTGGCGATACGCAAGGGGCGATCCTGAGCCACGAGACCGAGATCGCGCACATACTCCAAATCTCGATCCGTGAAGTGGCGTGTCTCGGCCCCGCTCAACAGCGGTTCCACGACGCGTTGCACGCGCTCCTCTTTGAGCTTGTCGGTCAACTGTTCCAAATGCGTCTCGCGGCGCAGGATGAGGTGCTCTTTCGCCTCGATGATAGCGGCGGCAGTGACCGGATCGCGCCGATTGGCGGCGCCATCGCGGAAGCAGACTTGATCCGCCAAGGCATTGACCAGCCACGGTTGCCCTTGGGTCTGCGTCCAGATCATCTCCTGCGCGTCTGGCGTGAACACCTGACCCGTTTCCTCGGTGTGTTGTGCGAGCAGGGTCTGTACCTCGTCCTGCGAGAAGTCGCCCAAGCGCAATGATCGCGCCTTGATGTTAAACGGACTGCCCCCGGCGATGGTCGCGTTTGCAGAACTGGAATGGATGCGATAATCGCGCACATCGCGCATCCCGCACAGTACCACGCTTTGCGGAAACTCCTCGGGACGCAAATCGTAGCCGGCCCGCAACTGCCGCAACACGGACAGGAGCGAGTCTCCGATCAGCGCGTCGATTTCGTCGATGAGTAGCACCAAAGGTTTCGCATCTGCCGCGGCCCAGCGCGTCAACGTTTCTTGGAGTGCGGCACCCGGCCCGACTTCAGCGAGAATGCCGGGCCAGACTTTACCCAAAAATTCGTCGCCCAAGGTCAAGCGCGCCCGAGACGCCAATGTTGCCAGAATGGTACGCATGACTTGTTCCACGTCTTCGCGCATGGCTTGCCCACCTTCGACATTGACGTACACGCAACGGTAGAGGCCCTCGGCGTTGAGCAAGTCGCGCAGAGCCAGCAGAGCCGAGGTCTTGCCCGTCTGCCGGGGCGCGTGCAGGACGAAGTACTTTTCATCTCGGATCAGGGCGAGTACATCGTCTATGTCCAAGCGTTCCAGCGGTGGGATGCAATAATGCTTTTCGGGCTTGGTGGGGCCGGCAGTGTTGAAGAAGCGCATGGTTTAAGTCTCCTGTTCCAATTATCCGCCCATCCGCCCGTCCGCCCGTGCCCCACTCATCTGCCCGGCCACCCGTGCGTGCCCCACTCATCCGCCCGCCACCCGTGCGTGCCCTGCCTCGCCACCGCCGCTTGCCTCACATGCCCCAGATATCGATCTCTACCCCGCTGTCCGACATTCGGCGATCCCGAAATACCTTGTCCTCCCAACGTCTGCCCTCGCGCCGGTCAAAAATCACCAGATGACCCGCTTCTGCATCGCAACGATCCATATACTCGGCGGTCTGTGACAACCCCGCGGCGATGGTCTGATCCAAGCCCTTGTGGAGAATTTTGCACTCGATCACGAACTTGCGCGTCCGCTCGCCTTGCGGCCAGATGATGAGCAGATCGGTTCGCATGCGACCCAAGCCATACTCGCGCTCGATGCGCCCGCCGCTGTTCATGATCCGTTGCAAAAACGCTTGAAGCAACAGTTGCGGGCCGGCCTCTCGATACGCGAATCGCTTGACCCAATGCTCGGAGTGTTCGCGGAAGAAGGTCTGGAACGTGACCAGCAATTTGACCACATCCAAACTGCCATCGGCATGGACGTACCAAGCGGTGTCCTGATCGAACTCCTCTTGGATCACCCATGTCAATTCGCGCGGGACGACCTCGGCGTAGATCGGATTGGCGATACGCAAGGGGCGATCTTGAGCCACGAGCCCGAGATCGCGCACATACTCCAAATCCCGATCCGTGAAGTGGCGTGTCTCAGCCCCGCTCAACAGCGGTTCCACGACGCGCTGCACGCGCTCCTCTTTGAGTTTGTCGGTCAACTGCTCCAAATGCGTTTCGCGGCGCAGGATGAGGTGCTCTTTCGCTTCGATGATGGCGGCGGCGGTGACCGGATCGCGCCGATCCACGGCGCCATCTCGGAAGCAGGCTTGATCCGCCAAAGCATTGACCAGCCACGGTTGCCCTTGGGTTTGCGTCCAGATCATCTCCTGCGCGTCTGGCGTGAACACCTGACCCGTTTCCTCGGTGTGTTGGTCAAGCAAGGCTTGTACCTCGTCCTGTGCAAAATCGCCCAAGCGCAACGATTGTGCTTTGATGTTAAACGGACTGCCCCCGGTGATGGTCGCGTTTGCAGAACTGGAATGGATGCGGTAATCGCGCACATCGCGCATCCCGCACAGTACCACGCTTTGCGGAAACTCCTCGGGACGCAAATCGTAGCCGGCCCGCAACTGCCGCAACACGGACAGAAGCGAGTCCCCGATCAGCGCGTCGATTTCGTCGATGAGCAATACCAAAGGTTTCGCATCCGACGCTACCCAGCGCGTCAATGCTGCACGCAAGGCACCGTGAGGACCGTACTTGGTTAAGATGTCGGGCCAACTCGCGTCGAGAAACCCGTCGTCCAGCGCCGAGAGTGCTCGGAGAGCCAACTCGCCCAGAATGGTACGCATGACCTGTTCCACATCTTCGCGTGCGGCTTGCCCACCTTCGACATTGACGTACACGCAACGGTAGAGGCCCTCGGCGTTGAGCAAGTCGCGCAGAGCCAGCAGAGACGAGGTCTTGCCCGTCTGCCGGGGCGCGTGCAGAACGAAGTACTTTTCATCTCGGATCAGGGCGAGTACATCGTCTATGTCCAAGCGTTCCAGCGGTGGGATGCAATAATGCTTTTCGGGCTTGGTGGGGCCGGCAGTGTTGAAGAAGCGCATGGTTTAAGTCTCCTGTTCCGATTATCCGCCCGTCCGGCCATCCGCCCGTGCGTGCCCATCTCACTACCGCCGCCCCGTGTGCGTTCCCCGCTCATCCACCCGTCTGCCCGTGCGTGCCCTGCTTCACCCAACCCCGCCGTGTGCGTGCAGGGCATAGCTGTTTCAGTACTGCTTTCAGCCCAAATCACAAACCAAACCGGCGTTGGCTCCCATCGGTTGGCAATGCCATCAACGGGCAGGGCGTTCATCCCGCACATCCACTTGCCCGGTGACCACGTCGGCGATCAGGCGCAGGCGGTATTCGCTCAACAAGTCGATCTCCCGCTGGGCACGCGCCATAGCGGCGGCGATAGCGGCGGTCTGTTTGTCCAAATACGCGGCGATAGCGGTTTGCTCGGCGAGGGGCGGAACGCAGACGTGAAATGAACGAAATCGACTTTCAGCAATGGCCGGATACGCAATGCCAACCGATTCCGCTGTTACGCGGTCGGTAAATGCGTTGTCTTGGACCACGTAACTCACGAATTTGGGCACAGTCGCACGGCGCGGAGTAAGAACCGCAAAGCCCGTCGAGCAGATCAAGGCGTCGTTCACTTCTTCGGCAAACCAAACCGCTTTCAAGTACGTCCTCACTGTGGAGATGATGGTATCTCCGCTTTTGACGATGCGCCTAGCCCTCGATGGCGCATGAGCGAAACGAATGGTGGCAGGTTCCTCGACGAGTACACCTGTGCCTACTGCGCCGATTTCCAAATAACGAAATTCAAAGTCGGGATCAGTTGTTTCGGGTAGCATCGCCTCATTTATTTCGACCCAATGCTTCAACCGCCGCACCTCCCAATGCGCGGGTATGTCGCCGATCCATTCCACGCCCGAGGGCTTGAGGGGCACATCCGGGTCAAGCCCTTGCGTGACCGCCTCGTGGATGACGGCCTGCCGATACTCTTTGAGCAACTCGAGGAGCCGTTCCCTACTGCGGAGGTAGCGGCGGATGCGCCCGTCGGTGTGATCGAGATAGCGGACGATAGCGGCTTGCTCGGCGAGGGGTGGAACGCACGCATAGATCATCTTGAAGTGCTCTGGTCGCAAACTCCACATATCCGAAGCGATGCCATAAGACCATCGCTCGGCTTCTGTTGCAAATGCCGGCGTTCTCAACAAATAGTGCAAGTAGCGTGCGTTTGCCCCATTCCGTGGCCGTTGCACGATATACGCAGGGCTGACGATACCGCGGTACTCAGACATTCCGATTGCACCCTGCCATGCTCGCATCTTGTTGTATGCGATGTCCCCAGGTTGAACGAGTTTGTAGGCCGACCTGTCGAGCCGCGAAGTATCTTTCTTTGACCTGTCTTCCAACAATGTCCGCTGGCGAATAACGCCCTCTGCTATCGTAACCGAAAGCATCTCTGCTTGTGGATGCCCTCGCTCGTTCACCTCGGCAAAAATCGCACGGTTTGGCAACACCTCCCAATGCGAGGGCACGTCGCCGAGCCATTCCACGCCGGAGGGCTTGTAGTGGGGGTAGGGTTTGAGGTCGCTGGTGTTCATGGTTATCTCAAGGTACTCCAACCGATACTAGGTTGTGTTGACATTTACGAACCATGCAACCGAATTGAGCAGTTTATCGGGAAAATCAAGCCATATCGCAGGATATGCTCTGGGTTTGAGAACCTGGGACAGGTCGATACCTTAGCGTTTTTCGTAGATCTGTGCTTCCATGTGTCCAAAGACATCGTCGCGCTCTTTGCGCGTGTTGTACAGAAGCACCTTACGTTCTGCGAATTTCACATTGTGGCGCAAGAGGATGCCATAGTACACCTTCCCCTCAGCATCGCGCATCTCGGTGCGTGCAATACTTCGCACCGTCTGCATGTTCCAAACGAACTCGGCATGTGCCAACCCCTCTGCGACTCTTTTGTTTGCGAGCCTATCCCGAGCAAGTGTTGCCAAAATGACGATGGCGATGGCGATGAGGACGCCAGCGATGATGTGTTTGATCTTCATTCTCGCCCCTCCACCATTTCTTTTTTGATTCCGATCAGGTTGTAAAAATTTTGGAATGCCTCGGCAAATTCCAACTCGTTATCGACCTGAACTTCAAATGTGGTCATTTCTTGCCTCCAAATGAAAAAAATCGGACGAGAGCATCGGTAGTTTTTCATGTTGTGAGTAAGCACACAAGGTGCTGTCATGCTGTGAAACGCCGCCATCCTCGCCCTTCCCAGAAAATTGACTCCCGTAGCGTGCCCTGCCTCGCCCAACCCCGCCGTGTGCGTTCCTCGCGCATCCGTCCGGCGGTGTGGGAACGGGGGACTGTCCCTACGGGTTGATGGATGCGGGGGCTGACCGCTTGGGGTTGGGCGGTTGGGTGGACTGACAACTGACAACTGACGACTGACAACTGCCCCTTCACGCAAACGGCTCGCGCTCGTCTTCCCAGTTTCTGCCCACGGGACGGAGTTGACCGCCGCCGCTGACCGTGTAATCGCGACCGTCTTTGTCTGGAACGACGTACGTTGCGAACCACGTTTCCATCTGCGCTTTCATCGCTTTGACGCGGTTGGTCCGCGCGGGGTGATCCACGAGATTGTCGCGTTCGTCCGGATCGTTTCGCAGGTCGTAGAGTTCGTTGGGGCCGTCGGGATAGCGGTGGACGTATTTCCAATCGACCGTGCGAATCATGCGCGTGGTGCCGTATTCGTCGTAGATGACGACATTGTCGCGGGCGGTATCTTCTTCGCCTTTGAGCGCGGCGAGAAAGGATTGACCGGGATAGGGGCGGCCTTCGGGCAGGGGCAGGCCGAGGTAGTCGAGCAGGGTGGGCATAAAATCGTATCCCGATGCCATAGCGGGTTGCGCGACGCCTTCGGGAATCACCCCGGGATGGCTCGCCAAAAAAGGCACTTTGATGGAGTTTTCGTACATGTTCAAGGGCCGCGTGCCATTGCCCTTGCCCCAAAACCCGTGATGCCCACAGGAAAAGCCATTGTCAGACGTGAAGACGACGAGGGTGTTGTCGCGAATCCCCTCGGCCTCGATTTTGTCGAGGACGCGCCCCACGTCGGCGTCCATCGCCGTGACAGCGGCAAAATAACCCTTGAGGCTTTCGCGGTTGCCCAAATTCTTGCTCAAGCCACCGGCCCACGGGTGCGGGTCTTCTTGCGGGCAGGATTCAAACGGGCAGTCGTCGTACGAATCCACGATGTCTTGGGGATGCCCGGTCCATGGGCTGTGCGGCGCGGTGTAGTGAACGCTGAGGTAAAAGGGATTGTCGTCTTTGGCGTGCGCGTCGATGAATGCCAAGGCGTCATCCGTGATCGCAGTGGTGACGTACCTCGGCACGGTGACGAGTTCGCCATTGCGAACCAGTTTGGCGCCGTTGTACGGCCCCCCGCCCTTTTCGTGGGCAAACCAATGCGAGAACCCGTGCTGTGCCAAGGTGCTGTTGCCCAAATGCCACTTCCCGGACAGGCCACACGTATAGCCGTGCGCGGCCAAAATATCGGTATAGCAAATTTCATCCTGAAGATACGATGCCGCATCAGGCCCGGTATTGCCCTCTCGAATCCAGTCGTGGACCCCGTGCTGAGACGGGATGCGCCCCGTCAAAAAAGAAGCGCGGCTCGGGGAACACACGGGGATGGTGACAAAGAAATTGTCAAATCGCATCCCGGTGGCGGCAATGCGGTCGATATTGGGCGTGCGGATTTCCGAGTTGCCATAACAGCCAGCGGCCCACGGCCCTTGGTCGTCGGTGAGGATGAAGATGATGTTGGGAGCGGTCATGGGGTGTCCTTTCCTTGTCAGTTGTCAGTTGTCAGTTGTCAGTTGTCAGTTGTCAGTTGTCAGTTGTCAGTTGTCAGTTGTCAGTTGTCAGTTGTCAGTTGTCAGTTGTCAGTTGTCAGTTGTCAGTTGTCAGTTGTCAGTTGTCAGTTGTCAGTTGTCAGTTGTCAGTTGTCAGTTGTCAGTTGTCAGTTGTCAGTTGTCAGTTGTCAGTTGACTAATTCTAACGAACATAGCGGTGGGGAGTGGGTGGGGACTGACCACTGACTACTTGGGTGGTAGGGTTAGGCGGGGGCTGACCACTGACAACTGTCAGTCCGCCCAACCGCCCGAAGCGATCAGCGGTTAAACCCAATGTACGGGTATTGGCATAGCTTGTCAATTCAATAGGCAGGTACGCGGTGATCGCGCACCGCAGAGGGAAGAGAAAGGGCCGATTGCTTTTGCAACCGGCCCTTTTTTGCGCGCTAATCCACTGCGCGATGCAGGTCTGCGCGGAAAGCGCGGCGTTCGCGGCCGATGATGCGGTAGAAAACGCCGATGAGGTCTTCGAGAATGTTGTAGCTGATGGGCACGAGCAACAAGGTGATGACCGTGGCAAAGAGGATGCCAAACCCCAACGAGATCGCCATGGGGATCAGGAACTGCGCCTGAATGCTTTTTTCAAACAGCATGGGCGTGAGACCGAGAAAGGTCGTGAGGGATGTCAGGAGAATGGGGCGGAACCGCACGGACCCGGCTTCGCGGAGGGCAATGGAAAGCGCGTGGCCCTCGCCGCGCTGTTTGTTGATAAAATCGACCATCACCAAACTGTCGTTGACCACGACGCCGATGAGGGCGACAATGCCATACAAGGAGAAAATGGTGAGGTCAAATCCGAGAATGACATGCCCGCAGATCGCGCCCACAATTCCAAATGGGATCGCGGTCATCACGATGAGGGGTTGGGTGTAGGACTTGAAGGGTATGGCGAGCAAAATATAGATGATGAGCAAGGCGAGGACAAAACTGTCGGCCATCCCGGCCAGGGTTTCGGCTTGTTGCCGTTGTTCGCCTTCAAACCCGTAGCGCACGCGGGGGTGGTCGGCCAGGATTTTGGGTAAGACAGCGCCCGTGACATCGGCGAGTATCTCGTTTGCATTGGCGACGTTTTGATCGACATCCGCGGTGACGTTGATGGCCTTTTGGCGGTCTGCGCGGCGAATGGACGCATAGCCCCGGCTCAACTCGGCCTCGGCGGCGATGGAGAAAGGCACTTCGCCCCCGTCGGGCGTGCGAACGCGCATGTCCTCGAGGTTGCCGAGGGAGCGGCGTTCGGATGCGGGATAGCGCACCATCACGCGGATGTCGTCGCGGCCGCGCTGAATGCGCTGCGCTTCTTCCCCGTAAAACGCCTGTCTGACTTGGCGCGCGAGGTCCGATAGCGTGATGCCCATGATTTCGGCTTGTCGCGTGAGGGAGAGTTTCGCTTCCCGTTTGCCCGGGCGAAAGGTATCCGCGATGTCAAATACCCCGGGGTATTCCCCCAAGGTGCTTTTGAATTTCTCGGCGACTTCGCGCAGTTCGCCGTAATCCGGCCCCGAGAACTGGATGTTGATCGCCTCGCCCGTTGAAAACAGGGAGGCCGTATAAGTCAGTTCCACCGCATCGGGAATCGCGCCGCTGAGTTCGCGCCAGCGTTGGACGATTTCCTCGCTGCCGACGGTGCGGTTTTCAGACGGCACGAGTTCGATGTTGACTTCGCCCAAATGCGCCGATGAAAATTCGGCATTGCCCCCGACGTTCTGGCTTTGCGTTGCGCGAAAGGGCTGTTCGCCCACCGAGGCGAGGATGTGCCGAAAGACCGCGCCGGGGTTATCGCCCTCAATTTCGCGTTTGAGGTGCAGGGCAGATCGTTCGAGGCGACGCACCGCGCTTTCCGTGACCTCTGCGGGCGTGCCTTGGGGCATGGTGAGCAATGCCACGACATTGTCGGAATCGATCTTGGGCAAAAAGATGAATTTGATCCATCCGCCTCCGACGAGGCTCACGGCGAGCGCGAACACGGCAATGCCCGAGGCCAGGGTCAAATACCGCCATTGGAGTGTCCATTCGAGAAAGGGGCGATAATAGCGCTCGACAAAGGCGAGCAAGCCAGTGGAGACCCGATCTTGAAACCGCTGCCACAGGCGGGGCAAGGTGCGTTTTGAAGCGGAGGTGCGATCCATTTTGGAATGCGCGAGGTGCGCGGGCAAAATGAAAAGGGATTCGATGAGGGAAAAGATGAGGGTGAGAATGACGATTTGCGGAATGAGTCTTATGATTTTGCCCAGGCTACCTTCGACCAAGAGCAAGGGCGAGAAGGCCACGATAGACGTGAGGATGGCAAAAACCACGGGCACATAGACCTCGCGCGTGCCGTCGATGGCGGCGCGCAAGCCGCGTTTCCCCATCTGATGGTGGCGATAGATGTTTTCGCCCACGATGACGGCATCGTCAACCACGATGCCGAGCACCATGATAAATGCGAAGAGCGAGATGAGGTTGATGGAAATATCGAGCGAGGGCATCAGGCTGATCGCGCCGAGGAAGGAAATGGGAATGCCCAGCGAGACCCAAAAGGCGAGCCGCAACCGCAGAAACATCGTCAGCGCGATAAAGACGAGGATAAAGCCCAGGCGCCCATTGTGGAGCATGAGATCTAGGCGGCCTCTCAAAACGCGAGAAAAATCCGACCACACCGTGAGTTTGATCCCGTCGGGCATGCGCGCTTGGGCTTCTTCGATATAGGCTTTGACTTTTTCCGTGATGTCGAGGGCATTTTGATCCCCCACGCGATACACCTGAACAATCGCGGTGGGTTCTGCGTCGAATTGCGCGGATTGATCGGTTTCTGCGAACCCGTCGTTCACCGTGGCGACATCGCCGAGCCGGAGGTGCGTGCCATCCGGGCGCGTTCGCAAAACGATGGATTCAAACTCGTCGCCGCGATGGGCTTGGCCTTTGGTTCGCAACAAAATTTCGCCGCTTTGCGTGCGAATGCCGCCGCCGGGCAGGTCTATCGAAAAACGCCTGACCGCCATGGCGATTTCGCCAAAGCTGAGGCCGTAGCGTCTCAAATCGCTTTCCGAGACTTCGATGGCGATTTCGTAGGGGCGCGTGTTGGCGAGATCGACCTGCGTGATGCCGGGAATGGCGGCGATATCGTCTCGGACGCGCTCGCCAATTATTTTGAGGGTTTTCTCATCCGCCGGCCCCGAAATTGCGATGTTAATGACTTGGCGGCGGTTGATGATTTCCCGAGTGATGGGTTTTTCCGTTTCCGCCGGAAATGTGGTGATCGCATCCACGCGGGATTTGACATCGTCGAGCAATTTTCGCAAATCCGCGCTGGGATCGACTTCGATTCTGACCGTGCCCATGTTCTCCGATGCCGTGGAGGTGAGGCGTTTGATGCCGTCGAGGCCCTGTACGGCTTCTTCAATACGCACGCAGATCGCCTCTTCAACTTCCTCGGGCGCGGCCCCTCGATAGACCATAGAGACCGAGATGATGTCCGACGAGAACTCTGGGAAGATTTCCATGCGAATGCTGGAAATGAGAAAAAGCCCACCGCCCAGGATCAGCACCATCAGCAAATTGGCCGCCACGCTGTTTCGGGCAAACCATTCAATGGCATTTTTCACGGCGTACCTCCGGTTTGCGTCGTGATGCGGACGCGCATGCCATCCACCACCGTGTCGAGTGGCGATACGCAGAGTTGATCGCCCGAGTTGAGACCGGCTTTGACGACGACTGTTGCCGCGTCTGCGCGCAAGATGTCGATGGCGCGATAATAGAGGCGGTTCTCTATCACTACGAGCACGCGATCTTTGCCGCGCAGAGCAACGCGCGGAATGGCCGCGACCCCCTCGGCGCGATGGCCCAGAATTTCCGCGGTGACGAACATGCCCACGGCCAAGGGCGGGCGATTGGAGTCGCGTTGCCGGTAGGGGTTGTCCACGCGGCCGACCAGCGTGACCATGCGCGAGCGCGGGTCGATTTCGCCTTCCACGCGCACGATGCGGCCCAGGTACGCGTGTTCTCGCCCGGCAAAGGTGGCATAGAAGCGCGCGTTCGGGCCTTTGGCATCGGCGCGGTTGCGAAAGGACAGGGGCACGGTTAGGTACGCGAGTTGGTCATCGGGCACGGGCAAGCGCACCTCGGCATAATCGACCGCGTAGATGCGCCCCACCGGGGAACCGGGGTTGACGTATTGCCCCACATCCGCGCTTTTGGCGCGCACGCGCCCGGGATACGGCGCGCGGATTTGCGTGCGCTCGAGGTTGAGACGCGCCCGGGCGAGCGCGCCTTCGGCAGCGGCGAGGGTGGCCCGCGCCTCGGCGATTTGCGGTTCGCGCAACACCAATGCGGTCGGTTCGCCATCGCCTAGGCGTTGCCACTCGTCTCGGGCTATCGCGCCTTCTTCCTCTTCGCGTGCCAAGCGCAACTTCGCCTGCGCGACTTGCACGTTGGCTTGGGCAACCGCGACTTCGTAATCGCGCGGGTCAATGGTGAGCAACACAGCGCCTTTTTCAAAAAAACCCCCGTTGGCAAATGCGGGCGATACGCGGGTGATTTGCCCGGCCACTTGCGCGACGAGCGTGCTTTCGGTGCGCGGCGCGACCGTGCCCTGCGCTGGCACCACGAGTTGCAGGTCCTCGAGTTCAACGGTTTGCACGCGCACGAGCGGCGGCGGCACTTCGGGCCGAACCTGTGCGATTTCCCGGTTTTTAATTGTGACCACGATTTTTTTGCCGCCCATCAACATCACGACATAAGTACTCAACGCGCCGAGGAACAGGACGAGGATGGGAAGGAGGATTTTTTTTCGATTCATGTGTTTCTCCAATGGGTTGGGAATTCCCATTACTCGCTCCGCCGAGGATCGAGACGAGGATGGGGTCATATTTTTTTACGGCTCTCGCGGTCGCTTAAATTCTTTGAGGAAGAGCGAATCCGCAGTGGCTTGAAGGGTCGTCAATGCGCGTTGCTGGGCGTTGGATTGACGCAGGAGGCGTTTGGCTGTTTCGGCGATTTGGAGCGCGTTGTCGGCGGTGTCCTGGGCGCGTTTGAAATCGTTTCGCAGTGCTGCGAGTTGCCGATTTTGCGTATCCAGCCGCTCGTTGGCGTGGTCGAGATTTTGTCGGGTATTTCGCAAGATGTCGCGGTTTTTGGCATGCTGTTTTTGTTCGTCCGCGAGTTGTTTTCGCACGGTTGCGTGTAGGGATCGCTCCGTGTTGAGGCTATCCCGATAGGCATAGTGCGCCCGCGTTTCCCGCTTGAGTTCGCCTTGGGTGGTTTGCAAGTCAGCGCGTGTTGCGTCTCGCTCTTGCCGCGTGCGTTGGTGATGGGCGATCTCATTGGACAACTTGCCGCGCATCTCGATTTCTGAGCCGGTCAGTTCGGCCTTTTCATCGATCTGCGACATGAGGCGGTCGGTTTGGTCGCCGAGGCGCGTGCGAAAAGCCGTGAGTTCTTGCTGGAAGCGCGCTTGCGTGTTTTCAAGCGTTCGCGTCTGGCGCGTGAGGGAGGTTTGCAAGACCAAGATCAGAAAGATGGTGACCGTGACCGAGGCATATACCAAGAACCCGTAGAGCCATCGGGCTTCGATGCGGAAAAAGGATTTGTCTTCGGTTTGGACGCGCTCGGAAACTTGAAACACAATGTACACACCCACGCCGAGCAAAATGAGCGCGCCGATAGTGGAGAGGATGATGATTTTCATGGAAGACCTCGGGGATATGCGAAGCGGCGGGGCTGATGGCTGAAAGCCGATTAAGGACAAGTATCTCTGGTCAGTAGGTGTTTGTGTCGCGCTGTTTGATACACTTTGCCGCCGACCAGATCGCGGTTCTTGAAATCTCGGTGCAATTTCTTGTCCTTGGAAACCAAGACCTTTACGTTTGCGACCATAGCGAGTGCAATAATGTGTTCGTCATCTGATTCTATGTTCCCTTTGAGTTCATTCTCTTTTTGTCGCACATCTCGAATCGACACCAACTTGAGGCTGTTCCGCCTTTGTAGTTCCCGCATCAAATTGTGTCCGCCCCCTTTTGCCCATTCTTTTCTAACTTTATCGGTGTCGGAATAAACGATTTTCCCGGATCTTCTGAGCCAATCCCGCACGGGTTGCATCTCCGCATTGTTCGGATCCTTGTATTGACCAAGACCGTTGGCATCCAAAATAACGCACATAATCAATCCTCAAATCCCATAAGACGGTCGGTTTCTTGCAGGAAAAATTTGCCATAATGCGGGGGGACGTCGAGCATGTTTGCCATTTTGTCGAAGCGGATATTGTGGACATGGACGACGCGGCCCTTGGGTTCCAGATAGATCAGCGACACGTCTTTGGGGCTGATATTGCCTCTTCGGATTTCAATGCGCGCGCGGTCAATCATGTAGTCGCTATGCGTTTCAACGATGAATGCATGGTGCCCGTGATTCGCCAATTCGACGAGCAATGAAGACAGTTGCGCTTGCGCTTTGGGATGGAGATGGACTTCGGGTT
This sequence comes from Candidatus Latescibacterota bacterium, assembly GCA_965204745.1. Classification (GTDB taxonomy): domain Bacteria; phylum Latescibacterota; class UBA2968; order UBA2968; family UBA2968; genus VXRD01. The sequence continues at coordinate 2,318,820 of OZ242010.1, read as the reverse complement.
GTTGCAATAAGAAGGTCGTTCTCGCGTTGCTATAAATATCGGCGTCTAAAATCTGCACCAAGATCGGCAGGATTTGACTGACGCCATAACCCACGTCAATGAGATTGGCACTGGGGCCTCGCACCTTGACTTTCAGTTGAAATGGGTCGCCCAGAGACCCGCCCAGGTTTTTAATTTCTATGTTTTGAAACAGTTCCGAGTGCTTGCCAAATTCGACCAATTTTTGTTTTAAGCCCTCCCATCGCTCTTTTTTCGTCGCTTGCGTCCGCATCAACCGCATCGGCACATCGCTTCCCTCGGGGTCGTTAAATTCCCGCGTCGGATCATAAGTCCGCTTTGGGCGGGCGCGAATCGGCGAGAGGCTGACTACGGATATGGCGCGCATCATGCCCGAGTATCTAGTGCCCTGATACTTCTGCTTTACATATTTCTCTAAGGCGTGTTTGCCTTTGCCATTGAGCACGCTAATCCAAAGCGTCAAATTAAAGAAGGGTGAAAAGTAAAAGAAAGGTGGAAAGCCATCAGGTGCTTCTACGTGGTATTGATTCTTCGTTGCATCAAAGTCTGTGAGACGCGCCTCTCCTTTCCCCGTATCTTCGTATTTGAAAACGATCTCCCCGTCAGTGAATTTTATTTTTATGGACGCGATGGCGGGTTCAACTCCATCCCTTTTTTGCACGAACTCGACGGTGTATTCGACATTTTCAGAATCGCCTTCAACCACAAATCCGAGCCGAAAGGCTTTTTCCCTTTTTTTGCTGTTTCTGACGATGTCCCGAAAAATGCCCAGGGCGTAGGGTTGCGAATTGAAATCCATCTCCCCGCGCTTCAAATAATTTGCCAACGCTTGAAAACACGCCAGCATGGTCGTCTTGCCCGTGCTGTTTTCGCCCACCAAAAACGTCAGGGGGCGGATGTCGAATTGCTGGCGTTCGGCAAAACAGCGCACCTCTTCCATTGTAAATTGGGTGATTTTCATGGCGTCCTCGGGGATAATGGTCAGTTGTCAGTTCCCACCCCGCCCAACCCCCTGCGGTGAGAGGTAAGACGGGAGACGGGAGAGGTGAGACGCAAGAGGCAAGACGTAAGAGGTGAGAGAAACATAAAGGCGCAATCGCTGTGCTCGCCCAAAGATACAAGAGGTGAGGCAACCCCGCCACCGCCCAAGCGGTTGGCAGGAAGGGGTCAGTCCGCGGTGCCCGCCGCCAAGTGGTAGGGATGGACTTTGACGCGGATGGCCCAGGCGTGCCATTCGCGCTCGAGTTCTCGTGCCAATTCGGGATGCTGGGCCGAGAGATCGGTGGTTTCACAGCGGTCCGCGTCCATGTCGTAGAGTGCCCAGTCGCGGGTGGGATAGCGCGTATTTCCGCGTAGCAATTTCCAGCGGCCCTTGCGGATGGCACTGGCGTCGAAGTGGTCGAAGCACAGGGCGCGCTCGGGCAGGTCGCGGGCGTTGAACAGAGGGATGAGGCTCATCCCCTCTTGCGGGTGAATGCGGTTGCCGTTGTGCGTTTGCGGATAGTTGGCGGCGGCGATTTCGCACAGGGTCGGCATGATGTCAAACAGGTGCATGGGCGTGCGAACCCAGCGGTCGGGTTGCGCGATCCCTTCGGGCCAATGCGCGATGAATGGGCTGCAATTCCCGCCTTCGTGGTTGTAGTGTTTGTACATTCGCAAGGGCGTGTTGCTCAGGCATGCCCACGCGCTGCCGACAGCATGGTAAGTCCCCGGCCCGCCGATCTTTTGCAGGTCGTCGCCGGTGTGGAGATGCGTGATGCCCGCCCTGCTTCGCACGTCAAACCCAAAAGGGCCCCATTCGTAACTCGCGCCGTTGTCGCTCGTGAACAAGATGAGCGTATTGTCCAAGTCGCCGGTGGTTTCCAACAGGTCGATGATTCTGCCGACGCCGCGGTCGATGTGTTCGATCATCGCGGCAAAGACCGCCATGCGATAGGCGAGATCCTCGCGGCGATCTTCGGGCAGATCGACCCACGCGGGATTCTGCTCGCCGCTGTACCCATGGGCTATCGCTTCGTTTTCCTCGATAGGTACGAGAGAACGCGGGGTGAATTGCCAGTTCTCGGTTGCCAAGTTAGATGCGCGCTGGCGTTCATAGCGTTCGCGACGCAACACATCCCAGCCGCGGCGGTAGATGTCGAGATAGGAATCCCGGGTTTCCACCGGCGCGTGCAGGGGGCAATGCGGTGCCGAGTGGGCGAGATAGAGGAACCACGGCGCGTTTTTGCGTCGCGCTTGGTCGATAAATTCAATGGCGTAATCGCCAAATGCGTCTGTGGCATAAAACGCGTCGGGCGCGTACTCGTGTTCCGGGGTGCAGGACTCGGGATGGCGATAGTAGTGTTCCGGTTCCCACTGCGACGCGCTGTGCCCTTTGATGAACCCGTAGTACTCGTCAAATCCCCGGTCGATGGGATTGAGCTGGTCCCCGACGTGCCACTTGCCCACGCCGTAGGTGTTGTAGCCCGCGGTTTTGAGGACTTCGGCCACTGTGACGCAGTTGTCGTTCAGCCGCCCCAAGTACGCGGGGCCCAACTCGGCGGTTTGGTCCTTGCCCGTGAAATTGGCAATGCCCGCCTGATGGGAATACAAGCCCGTAAGCAGAGAAGCCCGCGAAGGACAACAGCGGGCCGAGTTGTAACTCTGCGTGAATCGCAGGCCACGAGCCGCCAAGCGATCCAGGTTGGGGGTTCGGATTTCACCGCCATAAGCCCCCAGATCGGAATAGCCCATGTCATCTACGAGAATGACGATGATGTTGGGTTTTTTCATTTTTCCCTCTCATGTGAATGGAATTGACCGGGGGGCGTCTATTCGCACATTCCCGCTTTTAATTGACGCGGCGTTCCCGTTTGGGATAGCCGAGGGATTTATCCACTTCGTTGAAGAGCGGCTCGCCGGCCAAGTAGCGTTTGAGGTTTTGACAGAAAAACGCCACGGTTCGGTTGTGCCGATTGGGCGATCCCCCGGCCGCGTGTGGAGTGATGATGGCGTTTTCCAAGTCCCATAGTGGACTGTCCGGGGACAGCGGTTCTCGTTCAAACACGTCCAGGCCCGCACCTGCGATTTCGCCGGATTGGAGTGCTTCGGCCAAAGCGGCTTCATCCACGATAGGCCCGCGCGCGGTGTTGACCAAGAACGCGGTGTTTTTCATCAGCCCCAAGGTGCGGGCATCGATGAGTTTTGCGGTCTCGGGCGTGTACGGCACGGCGATGAACACGACATCGGCGAGTTGCAGGCCCTCGTCCAAGCGATCCATGCTCCAGATCGCTTCCACGTAATCGGGTTTGTCGCCGCCCTGAATATCCAACGCGATCAGCCGCGCCGCATAGCCCTGCGCGAGTTGGGCATAGTACTGGCCGATGCCTCCAAACCCGATGATGAGAACGGTCGCCCCCAACAAATCCGCGAGGGGCGGTCGCTTCCAGGCGTGGTCGCGCTGGTGGCGCAGGGAAACGTGAAGCCCGCGCGTGAGGGCCGTGGTGAGTGCCCAGGCGTGTTCGGCAACCTGCACCGCATGCACGCCGCTGGCATTGCAAAGGACGATGTCGCTGTCCGCCACTTCTGGGATCAGGGCCTTGTCCATGCCCGCGCTCGTGGATTGAATCCACTTGAGGTTGGGCGCCGCGCACACCAATTCAGACGTAAAAACGCCAAAGATGATTTCGGCATCGGCAACGGCAGCGACCGCATCGCCCTGATCGACCATCACGACTTCGGCGTCGGGCGCGGTGTCTCGAACCTGCTGGCAAAGGGCGTCATCGACCGGGGGGTGCAAAACGATTTTCATCTCCATTCCTTTCTGTGATAGGACGACGGGAGTGATACGACGAGACATTCAAACAGATTAGGACAACAAAAAATCAATTTAGTAAGTTCTGCGAGGGGACCTATCCCCCGGCCCCTTTCCTACGAGGAAAGGGGAGTAAAGTTCCTTTGGTGGCTTCTGGCTCTGGTTGCTCTGATGGCATTGACCGAGGGGACCTATCCCCCGGCCCCTTTCCTACGAGGAAAGGGGAGTAAAGTGCCTTTGGTGGCTTCTCGTTCTGGTTGCTCTGATGGCATTGACCGAGGGGACAAAGCGATTAAAAATCCCTCACCCCTTCCCCTCGCAAAACCTTTCGCCATTCCCCCTTCCTCGTAGGAAGGGGGCCAGGGGGTAGGTCCCCCTCGCAGGCGCGCAGGCGTAGCCTTACAATGAGCGAATCGAATAACGGGGGCCGGGGGGATAGGTCACACCACCGGCTCCGCATCCGCGTCACCGGCCGCCAGTGCGTTCATGTACGCGAGGCACAGATCGCGGGACAAATACCGGCCATAGTCGGCGGTTTCTTGCTGCTCGACAATGGGAAATGTCGAATAGACATAGCGCGCATCATCGCGGTCAGTAATGCCGTAGAGATGGAAGAATACCGCGTCGAGTTTGGCGCGCAAACGCAGGCGGCGGTCCTCGTCCCAAACAAAGGGCGGCAGCACCTCGCCCGATTTATCGACATAGCCCAAGTCGCGGGCGAAAGGGGCCATGTCGTGCGCTGTATAGGTGAGTTCCAACACGGCTTCGCGGACGAGATCGCGGGCGGTTTTGGGGCCGAATTTCCTATCGTAAGCGTCCGGGGCGATGACCGGGAGTTGCTCGATGATGAACCAGTTCAAATGCTGACCTTGCACTTTCTGGCGCGTAACAAAATCGAATACAAGAGCATTCAAATTCGCAACCAGACACATCGCGGCGACGCTGTCATCGCCGATGAGCAGGGGAAGGGTGTTGCCATAGCCCGCCCATGGGACAATAGATGCGACCATCGTTCGCATATTAGTCGGGTTGGTAATGTCGCGGAAACCCAATGCCCAGCCGCTGCTCTGCGGAAAGGCCATCTCCACATTTTCCGCAGGAACATAGTATTGCGGTTGCGGGAGAAAGTCCGGATCCGCGTGTTGCCCCGCGCTGACTTCCTCGCTCAAATAGGGATTGTGCGTACTCTGAGGGTTGATGCGAACCGAGTTAGCGCGGTGATCAAATTGCCAAATCATTCGGCCTTGGTACAGCGGTAGCCATTCCCCGCTTGGACTATTGAAGCGATTGCCGCCGATGGGATACGCGCCTTCCCGCTCTTCCAATTCTTCCCGCGTGTGAAAGAGTCCAGAGTCGTTGGTCATGTGAAACATCGTGGCGTACTTGACAGGCCAAGCGCGGCGTTCTTTGTCCCCTGTGGGATACGCGCTTTCCCGCTCTTCCAATTCTTCCCGCGTGCGAAAGAGTTCAGAGTCGTTGGTCATATCGAACATTCTGTTGTAGCGCACCGGCCAAGCGCGGCGTTCTTTGTCCCCTGCGTGATCGACCAATACAGGGTGGAGCTCGTAGATGTAGCGGGTGATCTCGGCATCTCTGAGGTTGCGAAAGACAGGGGCAGTGCCGGTGTTGGGGTTGACGCGGGCGAAGTCGTCCGGCGTCAGCGGGAAACAGCGTTGTGGATCGTCAATCGTTGCGATGTCGTGGAGAAAGAAGGCGCAGTGCGTCTCGGCGAATGTTCGGTTTTCGCCGCCGAATACGAAGGCGCAGAATTTGAATGAGGCGTGAACGTCCGGGAAGAAAATTTTCTTGTTCTCAAAATCGAACACGCAGGCGACGCGCCCGGCAGTGGAGACGGATTTGAAGAAGGGTGCCGCGGTCTTGTCCGCATAGATGCCCGAGGGCGTAATCAAGCCGATGATGCCATCCGGCTTTACGAGGCTCATCACCCGCTCCACGAACAAGGCGTAGAGGTTGATGTCGCCGCCACCGAGCAGGGGATAGTCGCCAGAGGTGCGGACCCAGTGCGCGAGTTTGTCCGATTGCGCCTTGGCCGCGTCGAAGTCGGCGGCCAGCGGATCGGCCTGTTTGCGGAGCTTTTGGATGGCGGTGCGCCGCGCTGTTGCGGTTGGGGCGCGTGCCAACTCGGGCGCGCGGCTTGCGAACCACTCGACCTCTTGCAACTTGATGCGATCCCACGGCGGGTTGCCGATCACCGCGTCAAAGCCGCCTTCTGGCTGATTGTGTTGCCAGTTCTGCCACACGCCCGGGAACGCGACCTCCCAGTGCAAAAAACGCTCGCGCTGGACAATGGCATGGGCGTCTCGCCACAGTTCGGAGAAGCCCGACCAATCCGCGCCATCGCCCCTCTCGTCAGGGCCTCGGGACAAAAGCCCATAAGCATTTTCCGGTTGCCGGCCGAGGGTTGTCATCAGCGGGGCTTCATAAGCGGCGAGTTCTCGCGGGTTCATCCCCGCGGTCAGATAGCGCAGGCCGCAGAGGAAGTCGAGCAGGCCGCGCAGGGCAGCGGTTGTATCTTCCACTTGCCCGAATAGGAACGCGGATTCTTGCACTTCGGTCATATCCGCGTCAGACATTTCTTCAATGCGTTGCATGCCCGCGGTGGCGGCTTCGGCCCCGGCAATGGCATTGTGGACGAACAGGCCGCCGAGTCGGTTCATTTCGTCAATGGCGTCTTTGACGCGCATGCCCATGAGCGAGTCCCCGCAGCGCAAGTGGTGGTCGAGAAAGGACAGGGGGGCGCCCATCGTGAGGCTGTGCAACCACAGGGAGACCTTTGCCAGTTCCACGGTGAGCGGGTTCTTGTCTATGCCGTAGATGCACCGCTTGAGCACCATGCGCCGGATGATGGCTTGGTCGGTCAGTTGGGATTCGTTCAAAATCCAGTTGGATGCCTTTGCCCGTTGGACGATGTCCTCTTTAATCGCCGTCACCCGCGCCATGAGTGGCGAGACGTATTCCCCGTTCAGCCACTTGGGGGTGGGAACGCGCTCGACCAACTCGGAGATGATGTCCGCGAGGAAATCGACCGCAGTGACGAGGAAGTGCCCACTACCCATGGCCGGGTCCATAACTTTGAGATTCAAGACCGCCTCGGCCGGGTCGCATTTGCACAACTCGGCTTTCCGCTCAGCTTTGGGCCGGGGGTCATGGGCGAGCGCGGCGGCTTTGTCTTCAAATGCCTTGAGACGCTCTTCGGCTAAGGGTTTCAGGGTCCTAGCCACAATGAGATCGACGAGGTCTTGGGACGTGTAAAAACTGCCGCTGTCTTTGCGGGCGTACGCATTGAGGCGAATGGCGATCTCGTCGCCTTCACGCACGAGTTCGCGTTCGAGGAGACGCTCCCAAATGGAGCCGAGTTGTTGCACGGACAGGTCGCGGTAATTGACAAAGTTGCGGTTGCCTTTGGACTCGGTGTGGCTCAAGTCGTAGATGATCGGCGCGATAGTGGCGTCGGGCAGGCGGACGGTTTCTAGAAGGGGTGCGACCTCTGGCGCGAACAAGCCACCGTTGTAGGGCGGCAGGCCAATGGACGGGTCGCCTGTGTTGATAATCAGGAACAGGTTGGAAAGGTGATCGAAATAATTGGTCACGATGCTGGAAAAGGCATCTTGCTGATCCATCCGGCGCGCGATGTCGTCCCGCACGCGCTTTCGCAGGCCATAGTCGTCGTAACGCGATTCGTTGACCGGCAACAAGCCCCTGTCCTCGGCGTAGAGCACAAAGAGCACGCGGTACAGAAAAATCAGGGCGGCTTCCCGGATTTTTGACAGGTTTTCCGAGGTGGCATCTGCAAGTGCTGCAACGAGATTTGGAAAGACGCGCTCAAAGACCACGCTCGAAAGGTCTTCTGCGACCTCGTCTTCGTATCGCTGCCCCTCGGCCAGGGCGTATTCCAAAAAGGTGGTTGTCGCGCCATCCCGATAGATGAACGCCTCGCGCCGAAACAAGAGATAAAAGACGCGGAGGTCGTCTTCATTGCCGGGCTGGAGCAAGTCGTCCAAGTCGGCCTCAAAGTAACTGCTCGTGCGCGGCCGGGTGCGGTAGTCGTACAGACGCCACCTCTGGCCATTGGTCAAGATGCCCCAGCGGATTTGCCCATCCGAGAGGGCAACCGCAGTTGACAGGGCCTCGGATATCTGCCCGTGGGGCGTGCGGTTGCCATCCCGTGCGTCGAGCGAACGGCCAAACCGCTTGCTTTCTTCAATCGCCAGGGCGTCTTTGAACCGGTGGCGCGCATTGCTGCGGGCATCGGCACGCGCTTTGGATTCCGCATCGGCGAACAGCAGGTGATCGGGAATGTCGTCGCCACTGTCCTGTTGCGGCGAGTAGTCGGTCCAATTGAGCAGTCTCAAAATCGGGCGGATGAGGTCTTCCTCGGTGACGGCTTCGTTGGGTGCTTGGCGCGTCTCGAAGCTCTGATAGGCTTGCGCGACATCGCGTTGAAACTCGGCAAATGGCGCGTCCAACCCCCGCCATTCATCCGTGTCTCGTATGCCGATGGTGAGGAAGTTCTGGGTAAAAAGTTGTCCTGTCATGGCGTTTTCCCTACGCTTTCACCGTTAACTAAAACCGTTGCACCTATCGGTAGATCGAGTGAGAACTCAGAAAGGGGATATATTAAGTATCGCTGTAATTGAAAATATACGGTCTTTATTTAGCAACACATTTACTTCGACATTCGATTCATCATCTATACCCGATCCGCTTGAGCGGATGGGCGGCCCTCTCCCGTCTTCCCTCTCACGTCTCACTTGCGGAAGGGCGGTGCGGGGACTGACCACTGACTACTGCCTACTGCCTTTCGCCTTTCCCCACCGACACCGTCTCTTGAATATCCGCCCGATAAACCCAGGTGCCGTCTTTGACGTAGTGCGTGGCGAATGCGAGGCGCGGGCGATCCCCTGACCGATTGGCAAACGAGCCGTGGATCGTGCGGCTCGTGAAAAACACCCCGCCGCCCTTTGGCACGCGCAAATACACCACCTCGTCCACATCCAAGCCCTGCACCTCGTGCGAATGCATGGGTTCATCCCACGCCTGCCCATCTGCCCCGCGCATGCGATAGACCTTTTCCCAACGCGCGTGTTCGCGGTCATCCTTGGGCGGTGCGGTTTTGTACACGGGTCGCTTGTGGCTGCGCGGCACCACGCACAGGCCCCCGTTGTCGCGGTCCGTATCGCTCAATGCCAGCCAACACGCCATCAGGGTCTCGGGTTCGTTCCGAATATAATGCACGTCCTGATGCAGGGCCACGCCCGTGCCGCCGTCGGGCTGTTTGTTCATGAACATCGTCTGCACGATGCGCGGGTGCCCGTTGAGCAGTTGCGCGACCACACGCGAAATTTTGGGGTGCATCGCCAGATATCGCCAGTGCGGATCGGCGGTATGCCGCCTGAGTCCCAATTCGCGCCACGCTTGGGGTTTGGGTTCGCGTTCTGCGGCGAGAAACGCGGCGATCTCATCAGCGGTCAACAAATCGCGGACCATGAGAAAACCATCGCGCTCGTACTGCGCGACTTGAGTCGGTGTCATCGATCAATCCCTCCATCTTGCCTTCAAGCGGGCACGGGGGCCACGCCCCTACACGCTCGCTAGTTGTACTCACCTCTTGCCTCTTGCCTCTTGCCTCTTGCGTCTCACCTCTGGTCACGCCCCTACACGCTCCAGTTGTACTCACCTCTTGCCTCTTGCCTCTTGCCTCTTGCGTCTCACCTCTGGCCACGCCCCTACACGCTCGCCTTTGAACGGCCTGTCGCCAGTTGTACAAAGAGCCACAAAGAGCCACAAAAGGCACAAAAGGCACAAAGGGTAGCTCGCCTTGTACCCCGCTCAACTCACGCTTGCCACCAGATTTTTCCCGCTCGAACAGACGCGCGGCACACCAAGCGTTGCTCGCCCATCAACACCTGTTGCATGGAATCGGTCAGTTCAAACGCGCCGGTTTCCAATGCGAACACCGCGACATCGCCTGCCGCGCCAACGCCTATATGCCCGAGATCATCGCCTCGGGCGATCACCTGCGCCGGTTCTAGGGTGGAACGGCGGATCACCTCGTCGAGGGGCATGCCCAAATTCAAAAACTTGGACATCGTCGTGGGCAAATCGTAAACCGGGCCGTCGATATTGTAGGAGTGAATATCGCTGCTGATGGTATCGGGCGGAAAGCCGTCTTCCATTGCTGCGCGGCCCACGTCGTAACTAAAACTGCCCAAGCCGTGCCCAATGTCAAAAATCACACCGCGGTCACGCGCCTCCCACGCCTCGGCAATCACCTTGCCCCGGCTGTCGATGATGGACGCAGGTTGCGTGCCGTGAAAACAATGCGTGACGATATCCCCCGGGCGCAGGTGTCGGATCAAATCGCGCAGGGGCACGTCCGCATTGCTGACGTGGACCATCAGGGGTCTTTCACAGCGATGGGCCGCTTCGAGTGCGATTTGCAACAGATCGCGCAAATCCGCGTCTCCGCCCACGCCTCTGTACAGACGCACCTTGACGCCCAAGGCGGATTGCGGATGGTTCAAAACCGCGCGGGCGCATTCGCTGGCGGACACATAGCCTTCGTACACCATTTCCCCGCTCCGCCAGGGCAAGCCGACGCCGGAAAGATTGACATAGGCCAAAATGCGCGTTTCGGACGGTTCGATCACGTAGCGTTCCAACCCGCGGTAATTGATCCACCCGGCGGTGCCCGTATCCACACTCGTGGTCACGCCGGTACGCGGGCACAACGCGTCGGCCTCAATGCCGAAGATCGACACATCCTTGTACACATGGGTGTGCAAGTCGATCAGGCCAGGCACCACGAGACACCCGGTTGCGTCGATCACCGCATCGGCCTCGCCCAAATTGTGCCCCACGGCGGACACTTTGCCCTCGTTCAGCGCGACATCTCGAACGGCATCCACGCCATTTGCCGGGTCGATCACCCGGCCATTTGTTATCAGCACATCGCATGGGTTGGACATATCTGCTCCTTTGAGGGTAGGTTAAAATTTCTCACGACCGCGTTGCGATATAGGTTTTGGGATCGATTTTACCCGCGTCGATCAATTCGCGGAACAGGGCCACGGTCTCGACCACGCCTCGGGTTAGGGGCGTGTGATGCAGCGCGCCAATCGCGGCCTCTAAGCCACTGCCATCGACCGCTTGCGGAAAGGGCAACTGGAGGTCTTCAAACGCGATCTTATCCGCTGCTTCCGGGGCCGCGCGGTCAATCGCGTCTTTCACCTGTTGCATCGTCGGCGTGAATCCGCCCAAGTTAAACGCGCCCGCGCCCGCGTAATTTGCCCGCGCTGCCTGAATGAACGCGCGCGCTGTGTCGTCTGCGTATTGAACCACGGTGCGCCCGCCGTAGGAAATGCGATAGGGCAGGTTGGCGGCTGCGGCCAGCATCGCGGTCGTGGGCGTGGAGGTCATGCCCTGATCGCGGCCCACGCCATAGACCACGTAGGGCCGAAAGCCGATAGAGGAGATGCCCGCGTCCAGCCAATATACGTGGGCAGTGCCCTCATTGGCCTGCTTGTACACGCCGTAATGCGTGTGGGGCATCAGCGCGGAATCATCGCGCATGACCTCGCCGGGGGCGTAATCTTCGGGCGCGCCAAACACGGCGACCGAACTGGCATAGACCACTTTGTCCATGCGGTCTTTCCTGCGCTTCACCGCTTCAAACACATTGACCGTCCCCACCACATTGACGCGCGCGCCCAGGGGCGGGTCCGCTTGGCAAAACGGGACTTGCAATCCGGCCAGATGAATGACGTGCGTGATCGCGTTCTCGTCCAATGCCCGTTCAAAAGCGCGCAAATCCGCAATGTCGCCCGCGACAAAATTCACCTGCGCGAGTTCGGCATCCGACAGCAGCAGTTGCAATCGGCGCGGCTCTGTCGCCAGATCAAAGACCGTGACCGGCACGGCTTCGCGGATGAGATTCCGCACGGTCCACGCGCCGATACACCCCAACGCGCCCGTGACCAAAAAACGTTCGTCAGCCATGATTTTCTCTCTAAAAAAATTCCGTTGGCGCAAACGATCACCAACGGAATTTCGTCATGAATACCGACTTTCGCGGGTCAGAACAACAAGACCGATACGGACTTTTGGATCATCGCGATAGACACAGACGCCATGCCCACGAGGGCCATGCCCACGGAAAAGCCCACGGCCAGCACGGTCGCGTACAGGCGCCATTGCTTCTTGCCGAACCGCTTCCAAAAGTAGAACCGGGCGATCAGCGCGCCGATGATCTGCGTGATCACCACATGCGGGATATTGGTCAAACTCTGCACGTAGCCAAAGATGAGCAAGATGGGCAACCCGAACACGGACAGAACGCAGAAAAACACGATCCCAACGGCAAAGCCAGAGCCGATCACCCAGGGCTTGAGGGCCTCGAACAAAATGGGCTTATCGTCTGAGGACTGCAAGAACGCGCCATCAAAAGAGGGCACTTGATCGACCTCGAATTGGTAGAACAAGTCCCGCCCTTGGGGATCGACGGCTTGGGAAATGCCCATTTCCGGGTTGGGCGTGTTCATGTGCGCGCCAGTGTCCGCGCTGCGGATTTCCGGGGCCGAAGGCAGTCCTTGCGCCAGGGCGTCGGAAATATCGGGCGGGGCGCGGCTCAAGACGGTGGCCGGATATGGCGGGGGTTGCGTGTCTTCAAAATTGGTGTAGAAATAGGCGGTCTTTGACCACGGGCCGTACTTGCGCTGTTCGGGGGGCACGGTTTCTGGATCGTCCGCTGTTGCGCGCACGCGCCAGTACCACCACGCATTGTTCGACAAGTTTGCCGGGGTCCACGTCACGGTGTTTTCCCGACCGTAAGTCACTTCCCCGCGCATGGTGCTCGTGATCCACACGCATCGCTGAAGGGCGCGCAAGGGCCAGAACAGTTGCACGTAGGGGTACGCGTCAGAGGGAATGGGCGCGAGTTTCCAGATGTAGGACCAGTACATAAAACTGGTGAGGAACACCAAGGGCACCATAAAAACCTCGGCCCGCAAAATGCTGCGAAAGCTAGTGCCGGTCAACTCGATCTCCCTGAAGCGTTGCGCTGCCGCGCCGTAGTTGTCCAAGCCAAAATCGACAAACCAAATCTGAATGCCCCGAAAGCCACTGAGGAAAATGGTGGCTTCTTTGATGTAGGGGATGCTCACGTTTTGCCCCACCATGCCGTCCAAGCGGGCATTGACAAAGGAAATGAGGGGCGTGTACACAAAGGAAAACACGAAGAAAAAGATCAGCAGGGTGACGGTGACCAACTGCGGGAACAGAATTTTGGACACCACGATGGTGTACAAACTCGCCAGACAGAACAACACCACGCAGATCCAAATTTTGAAATCGCCGCGGCCGGGCGGGGTCTCCCACGATCCCTTTTCGGTCTTTTCGATGCGCGCGGTTCGCACGCCCCGCCACACCTGATAGAACCCGATGACCGTTATGGCAAACGTGATGCCAATGCCAAAGCTCATCCAAAAATCGATGCCGGTCACGAAGTGCGTCTGGATGGTGTCCATGCCCATAAACCAGTGGGGCATATAGCCGTAGTTGTACAAAATGGGGCTTAAGACGGTGTGGATGACCACGCCGATAAACGTGCCGATCACGGCCCAAAACGGCGCGAGAAAGCCGGTGAAAATAGGCCCCAAGTGCAGGGTAAAGCCCAATGGCGTGGCCGGCAAAAAGTAGCCCGTGTACTGCGTGAAATCCACCCAGGGAATGGGGATGAGTTGCACGGGTTGTTCCATGAACGCGCCCGAAATCGCGGGCACGGCGACATAGACCATCCCCCAAACCACGCCGATGACCGCGCCGATAGAAAACATGCGCCAGCGCCACGTGATATCCCCGCTGCTCTCCTCGGCCAGGGCCATGGCCCCGTGCGCGTTGATCGGGGCAAAGGGAAAGGGCAACTTTTCGTAGTCGGAGGTGATGCGGAACAACACGTAGCTCGCGGAAAACCACGCGGTTCGCCCCATGATCGTACCCAAGACCAAAAACGCAATGGGCCAAAACCAATCGGCGTGTAAAAACGTGCGCTCGACCAGGGCCTCTGAATCGGCCGGCGGCGCCCACCACCACAGTTCGCCCAATGCCTTTTGGATGCCGAATTGCACGGCTGCGGGCGATTGCACGAAGTACTGGTGCCACAACAGACCTTCAAACGCATTGGACTCCCGGTTGACCAGCGAACTCGTCACGTAGAACAGCAAATAGACTTCTTGCCGCTTGAGGGTGGTGAACGACCGCTTTGCCAATTCGATGAACAAGATGATCGTCACCCATTGCGCTGCCGCGCCGATAGACCCGCCGATCATCAGGTCGAGGTAGATGTTGCCCGGCACCATCACTATCGACACGAACAACGCGCCCACGATGGTCTTCATGTTGAAGCCATCGACAAATTCATCCGGGTCGTCGAGCAGATCGCGGTACTCCTCGATTTCCTCAAACTGGGTGTTTTTCTTTTCCGGATCTTTGTTGCGTCTCAACAGGTTGCTTAAGGCCATTGATTTTCCTATGCGGTGACGGGTTGGGCCGCGAGCAGTTCCCTGCCCTTTTGCGTGTACTTGACGCGATAGGTGGGATCGACCGTGCGCCAGATCAAGAATTGTTTGCGGAGCGCGTTCATAAAGCCCTGATTGCTCCGCCGCCAGGAAGCCGCGTCCCCAGAAAGCCGGTCTATGGTCAGGGTCATGGCGTAAATGTCGTGCTCGCCCGTGGAGACGGCTTCAAAATGCACTTGCTGGCGCACGCCCAAATCGTAAGGGGCCAACCAGATCGCGGTGTCGATGGTATAGCCCGGCCCGGTCGGGGTTTCGATAGCGCCAAAGCGCGCGCCATCCGTGTAGAACGCGCCCATGGATTCGCCCATGTGCGACTCGAAATAATCGACCAAAAACACGGACAGGCCGAATACGTCCTTGCCGCCGACCGTGAATGGAAACTCAAAATGCCAGCGGTTGCCATCCGGGTCGGGCAATTTCCAGCGGCGCGTCACGTCCGGCACGGCCATAAGAGATGCCTGCCGCGCCGGATAGAGGGAAGACAGCAACACCACCAGCATCACCAGCGCGGACGAGATCACAGTTGACAATGCGGAATAATTGATGGAAAGCCCTTGCAATAACCCTTGCCACAGCAAGAATTTGGCGACGCCTTGGCCCAAGAGATACCCGGCCACCGTGCCCAAAACCGCGTACACGCACGCCTCGGCGATGAACAAAAACGCGATGTGAACCGGCGCCAGGCCCACCGAAGAATAAATCCCGATTTCCCGAAATCGCTCGTACACGGACCCCATCATCGTGTTGAGTACGATCAGCGCGGCGACCAAAATGGGGACGAACAAATTCGCCAAGCCGGGCAAGGGGCCCCAACCGAGGGAACTGTAAATCGCCACGCGGATGCTGCCATCGGCCTGCGGAATGCCCGCGTATAACACCACGGACAAGCGCGACACGTATTCCTTGATCTGCGCTTCGACCTCCCCCTCATCGCGGAGGCGAATCGCCACGGATTGCAAGGGGCTGCCCACTTCGCGCAACATCTTGTAGGGGGTGATGGCGATGTCGTCGGGATCGAGGTGTTCAAAGGACATGTTCTCGAGTTGGGGTTGTTCCAAGCCCTGTTTTTCCCGGGTCTCTTGTTGCGTGATTCGGGCGACGATTTCCTCATCCGTGAGTTTGAAATCCGCAGGGCTGAGCATTTCGCCATCCAAGTCGAGGTGCTGGCGCATTTTTTCCGCGTCGATGAGGCCCACCACTTTTAGTTGTTTGCCGAACAAGCGGACGTGTTTTTCCCCCACATCTTCGGGCGCCACGTCGAGCAGGTCGGCCATTTTGCCGGGCAAGATGCACGCGGATTCGCCCTGCTCAAACCAACGCCCATGGCTGAGCAAGGTGTCGATTTTCGTGACCGCGGGTTCGTTGGCCGCCAAGCCCAAAATGCCCAGCACTTTGGTCGATTTGTCCGGGGTTTCTATCGGCGTCTTTTTCTTGTCGTGGGTGATGTACCAACTGCGCGGCGCGATTTCGCCTCGGTCGAAAAAGTTGATCTTGGCGTAGTCGTAGGCCGCGTCTTCTAGCGGCCCCCAGAACTGGCTGCGGATCAATAGGCCCGGGTACTTGCCTTCCACGTCCAGCGGGAGTTGCGAAAAGTTCAGCGTGGTTTTGATGGACATGAAGGACAATACGGTAAAGGTCAGCAAGACCAGCGTGACGAACGTGAGGCCGGTACGCATTTTGCGCTTTTTGAGGTTGGCAATGCCCAACTGAAACGCGGCCACAGACGCGCTGATTCGCCCCACATCCGTGTCGTGGAGCAAGACCTCTTCGGCGCGTAACTGGCGGATATTGTCGCTAAACCTGCTCGACACGATAGAAATGACGAAAATCGCCAAGGCCAAAATCACAAAGGCCAGCAAAATCACAAAGGGGTTGGACAGGTCAAACGCGGGATGCACTTGCGACAGAAAAATCCAGATCACCACAAATGCCGCGCCAAAGCCGGCGATTTGCATGCGGATATCGGAAAACGTGAAGACCAATCGCTCGACGAAAAACGCACACGGGACCACCAGCAACATGAAGAAAATCACGCCGCGGATCACGTCGTTCTGAGTCGATTTCACGTCCGGATAGGCTTTCGACTCCAGGCCCATGCCCGCGCGCGTGTGTTTGATAAATGTATCCCATTGCTGGGTGTGCAACGCCGCTTCGGCCAGGTCGAGATGCTCTTTGGCCTGCGCGTGCAACTGGGTCATGCGCTGGTTTTCGATAGAGTACTTTTTCAATTCGCGCATGCGCGCCTCGTTCAACGTCCACATGTCTTTTGCCGCTTGGAACGAGGAGCGCGTAAAGGACCCGTGCGTGAGGATTTGGAAGCCATCGCCGCGCGCGACTTCCACGCTCTCCGCGCTTTTCGCGTTGAGCAACAAATAGCGCACCCCGATCTCGCGCTCGCGCATCACGATTTTGACCCGCTCGCCCGGGGTGGTGAAAATCGTGCCGACCGGTTCTTCCGGGCCAAAGCCGATGGCATAGCCGTATTCCTGCGGCGCGGTATTGCCCAGGCCGAGCACGCTGATGCTCGACAACTTGGTGAGGTAGCGCGGGTCGACCGTATCGTAAAAATCGGTGGTAATGCACGGAAATAAAATTTGCGTGCGCTTGGAAATCCACCAGTCCATGTCGAACTCGCCCCGATAGATGCGCGCTTGACGACCGCGATTGGGCGCGTACGTGATCTCGCCGGTTTGCGGATCCATGTAAAACGCCTTCACATCCACGCGACGCTCGGCGATGCCCGGCATGTAAAACTCGCCGTTTTCATCCGCGATGTCGTAATAGATGCGGCGCACGCCTTTGACCGATTTGTCGATGCCCATTCGCAGCGAGGCGACCGCGCCTGGCCGGGGGCGATCCGGCGTGATGCTCCGCCGGGGAAACGTGCGGACAAAGCCCTTGAGGCCGCGCATGCGGTCGTCGGGATCCAACTTGTAATCCGGCAGAAAATCGTCGGAATTGAGGCCCAAATCGAGCACGCCTGCGAGGGTGCGAATCTGCCCGGTGAGGTTTTTGAAATTCACGTACTCGGCTTTGTCCAAGGGCGTATCCACCCGGAAGCGCGCGTCGTTGACCGTGATGAGCGACAGCGCGGGGGTGCCCGCTTCGAGCACGACTTCGCCATCGGTTTTGAGGATTTTTCCGGGAATGTACATGTCCCAGTTCATGCCGCCCTTGGGGTTGATCCCGTCGATGAGCGCGTCTGCGGGGTCGAGGTCGAAATGCTCGGCGATGGCCTTTGAGTAATGCACGAAGGACTTGCCAAAGGGCGTGAAGAACCGCTTGTAATAATAGTTGCGCGTGCTGTTCCAAACCCCCACTTCGTCGGTCTGGCTCGTCAAATCCAGCGAGATCAACAGCGGGAGGTCGAGGGGTTCGGTCATCAACGCGGCAAAATGTTTTTCCTTGCGCGAGTGCCGGCTCAAAAAATCGCAGATTCCCCGAAAGCCGAGGTGGTGGCCCGAAGACGCCAAAAACAAAAGCGTGTGTTTGGGCGGGTACCTGCTGAAGTATTCGGCCAACTGCATCAGGCCCACGATGCCACTCGCCATTTCCGCGCCAGGCGCCCGTGCGGGCACGACGGACATCGCGTCGTAATAGGCGTTGATCACCACGATTTTGTCGCGCAACGCCGGGTCCGTGCCGCGAATCCAGCCCAGGATGTTGCGGGTCTCGGGCTTTTCCCAATCCATGCGCGCCTCGAGGGTGACATAGACCGCGTCTTTTTGCGCGGTCAATGCCCTGAGTTTTTCCCCACTCGCCTTGTCGATCCAAAACCGCTCGACGCTGTTGGGCACTTGCAAGAACTTGGTCTCGGCCTCTGCGGTGAAGGTGGAGTCCGGTTCGATAAACACGACTTGTTGCGCGCCGAGCATGGCGGCGTTGAGCCAGTTGTTCCAGGAATTAAAGTCCATCAACACCACCGCGCCTTCGACTACATGCCCGTTGAAGGCCGACACCTCGCCAGAACCGCCCCACAAGAGGGGCCCGCGCACCCCGTCTGCGGGCAAGGTGGTGGTCTTGATCAAATTCGGCCACAACCCGTGGATGGGAAAGGATTCGCCGGTGCCTTCCACGGTCAACGTGCCCCCGTGGTCCATGGGCACGGCAACGCCGTAGGTCTCGGCTTCCACGTCTTCCATGCCCAACCGCCGAAACTCGGACGCGATGAAATCCGCGGCTTTTTCATGGCCCGGATAGCCCACCACGCGCGAGTCGTGGCGCGCAAACTCATGCATCAACTCGCGGATGCGGCTTTCTCGCACCGCGTCGAAAACCCTCGCGCTGACCTCTTCGGCGCGCGGAACCGGCTCGGGCGGCACCTCGGTCGGGGCTTCCAAGCCCAACAACGCGCTCAAGTAGATGTTCACGCGGTCCGGGCCCGCGAGCAAGAGCGCGCCGACCGCAATGCCCAATGCCGCGAGTAGGCGCGCGATGTGCGTGAGGTGGTTATCCATAGCGATGTACCCCCCCGTGGCCGCGTTCTGGGAACCAAATCATGTCGATGCCAGTTGACAGGGCCACGCCGAGAATGTACCCGACCAGCAACCCGATGAACAAGGGCCGGGATTTGCGATACACGGTTGGCCCGCCGACCTTCATCATCACGAACTTGATGAGCCACGCCAAAAACGTGGTAAAACTCGTGCGCCGCGCCAAGTAATGGCCCGAAATCGCCAGCCCAACCGGATGCAGGGGCCACCACACGAAGCGATAGCGCATGTAGATCAACCCGGCCATCAGCAGGCCGCCGATGCCCAAGAAGACCGCCTCTTCGGGATTCTTTTCGTAAAACGGCGGTTCGTCGGGTTTTTTGAGGGCGTCAACCGTGCGCTGAAAATGGCGTTCTGCGGCGCGCGTGATTTCCCAACTGTTGAAATTGTACGCCCCTTGGTCGTACCCGAGCCAAACCGTGAACAGCAGGTTGAACAGCAAACTGACGATGAACACCAAGCCGAGCGCGCCCATCAACCGCCGCCGCTGATTGCCGGGAACGCCTTCTGCTACGCGCCCGGCATGGGAGAGCGCGGGCAAGAACAAGCCCTTGAAATTCTCGGTGATCAAACACGAAAACCGGAACGCGACCAATGTGGGCAGCGAGATATTGCGCCGCCCGACAAACGACGCGACCATGCTCCACGTACCGATGGGCTTGCTCGTAAATGGCATGCCCGTATCCGCGAGGATTTTCGCCACCCCCGTATAGACAAAGATCAAGGCCAACAAAAACAAAAACCCTTTCAGCGGATCGAAATTCATCTGCACCAACCAGATGAACAAATACGCCATGCCGCCGATCAAGCCGATGCACGCGGCGCGATACGACATCAACTCGTGCGCGTCATCCACAGTGGGATCGCGCCCTAGGGCTTTCATCAGCACGTCGCGCAAATGTTTTCGCGCGACCCAAAATGCGGATGCCACAAAGACCACAAAGGCCCCGAAGGTTTGCCAGTAATACACGCCCGTGCGATAGTACGGGGTGATGGCTTTGTACCCCCACTTGCTGAGTTGCCCGCCTTCAAAGATGAAGACCAGATCGAAAAACCAGATCGAGAACAGCACGTCCAAGCTGGCAAAGTACGAGAAAAACACGGTGAAAATCCCAAAGTAGCCCCGAATCGGCGGCAGTTGCCGGTCGATCCAGTACCACCGAGATCGGTAGATGGGAAAGCGCGGGAACCCCGGCAAAAAGTAGTTGATGCAATTCCATGCCAGCACCCCAAACGCAATGGCGAATCCGATCCAGAACAACCGGCTGCGCGTGAACTCGGGCAACCACCGCTTGCCATCCCCAGGCGCGGAGGCCATGTCGATCAGCGGCGCCATGGCCGGAAAGACCAAGCGTTCGTTTTGCACCCATTGTTTGCGAAATACGACTGCCACGCACGCCAGCATCACAAAGGCCGCGGCCACGACTGTGGTCCACCAAAACAGGGGCAACAACCACACGCCCCAAGGGATTTCCGCGCCGCTGGGCAAGCCCTCGTAATACCACGCGACCGCATTGCCTTCGTTGCTCGGCAACAGCCAGTTGGGCAAATGCGGGTGCAAGTGCTCGGCCCATTCGTTTTCTTCCGTGGCGAAATAATACGGCGCCGTGATGTACCCGAGCAAATACCCGGTCAGGCCAAAGCCCGGCAGCGCGGCGCCCACGATGCCCATGGCCAAAATCGCGTGCCACTCGCCTTTTGAGAGCACCCACCCGGTCATCTTGGCGATGATGGCGAGGCCAAACATCATGAGCATCAACGCGATCAGCATCGCCATTGGAATGTGGCTATAGGTCATGAGCGCGCCGTGAAACACATAGCGCACGTAAATCGCCAAGAGGTCGAGCGCAATGACCAAAAACAGCCCCAACCCCACGGACCGCGCAGTGACAGCGGGTTGCGACTGTTCGTCTAAAACATCTTGCTGAGGGTGTTGAGCATCGAGGGCCATGGGCGATGAATCACAGGTGAACGGGGATGATCCCGCAGAGGTGGGAAAGACATTGGAGGGGATGGCGACACGGGACGCGCCAAAGAATCGAGGGAAAATTATACCCTTGCCACATGGATTTGTCAAACGATTTATCGGGCACTGGGAAAGGCGAATGGCAGGTGCGTCAACGTTGGGGAAGTACGCGACCGCGTAGCCATTCGCGGCATTGTCCTTCGCTGTTGCCCGTCACATTGTACGCAAACGTATTCATGCGGCGGTCGCGGGGCGATGAATTTGGCCCGGACCCGTGAATGGTCAGCGCGCTGAAAAACACGCCATCGCCCGGTGCCATGGGCACGGGCACGGCGTCATCGCGCTGGCGGTAGTGCCCCGGCAAGAACACGCCGAAACTCGTCTGCGCCCGCTCGTGTTCTTGCAGGCCCCACTCGTGGCTGCCGGGGATGAACTGAATGCACCCATTCTCATCGTCTGCGCGGTCGATGGCGAGTTGGCAATTCACCATCAACGGCGCGTTGTCCTCGCGTTTCCAATACGCATAATCCTGATGCCACGGAATCGCCGTGCCATCGCGGGCGGCCTTCATCAACAACTTGCTGTGATACAGGGAAATATCCGGCCCGATCAGGGTTTCGATACTATCCAACATCGCGTCGCAACGCAATGCGCGGTTCAACCCCTCGCTGACCACCTCGCTGTGCATCAACTGCCGAATGCGCTTGG
The DNA here is from genome assembly GCA_965204745.1 of Candidatus Latescibacterota bacterium. GTDB lineage: Bacteria > Latescibacterota > UBA2968 > UBA2968 > UBA2968 > VXRD01. Next base: position 2,297,247 of record OZ242010.1, on the reverse strand, counting down.
GCACGCGCCCGTCTTCAAACTCCTCCCATGAAATCCCCACGCCCTCGGGCATCTTCGCGGCCATGCGCTCGTGCAAACCCGCGATCTCCCGCTCGATTTGCGAAATCGCGGCGGGCGCGATCAATCCCCGCTTTAATACGTACCCGTTTTCATCGTAAAATGCGCGTTCCGCGGCTGTCAGTCCCATGTCAATGCTCCTTGAAGCAGTTGTCAGTTGTCAGTTGTCAGTCCCTACCCCGCCCAACTCCCTTCGGTAAGCGGTAAGACGGGAGACGGGAGAGGTGAGACAACCCCGCCACCGTCCAACCCCCTTCGGTGAGACGCAAGACGTAAGAGGTGAGACAACCCCGCCACCCCAAGTGGTCACTTGTCCTCATACCTAGAGGTCAGCGGTAGAGTGGTGGGGCTGATGGCTGAATGCCCATACGCAATTTACCTTGCCTCTCGCCTCTCGCCTCTGTTGATGGCTGAACGCTCATACGCAATTTACCTTGCCTCTTGCCTCTTGCCTCTTGCCTCTCACCTCTGTTGATGGCTGAATGCCCATACGCAATTTACAAACTCTAACCCGCTCTCGCAAAATCAATTCTCGATCCGCGCAATTCACGAGAAAGAGGGAACGCGAACCGAATAATGGCGTATATTCTAAATTGAGCCTGTCAACCGCGTTGCTTGACTCTGGTGCGATGCGGTGTTATCATATATGCGGATTTCGCGCATCCCTTTTTCACCGCCCTGTTGGGCACAAACACGAGGAGCGTATATGAAGATTATTTTGGTTGCGTTGTTCTGCATCTCTTCGCTGGGAATTGCCGACGCGTCTGATTGGACGCATTGGCGCGGCCCCATGCAAACGGGTGCTTCGCCGGAGACGGGCCTCATCGCCACCTGGTCCCTCGACGGCGAAAACCTGATCTGGCGTCGCCCGTTCATCGGCAGATCGACCCCGGCCATCGTCAATGGCCGGGTCTATGTCGTCGGGCGCACGGGCAAAGACATCACGCAGCGAGAACACATCGCTTGTTTTGACGCGGAAACCGGCGAACTCTTGTGGGAAAAGAAGTTCAATGTCTGGCACTCGACCATTTCCTTCAACCGCCTCGGCTGGGCAAACCTGGGCGCAGACCCGGAAACGGGCAACATCTACGCGCACCTCGTCAGCGGGTTGTTGATCTGCTTTGACCCGGATGGCAACGAAATCTGGACGCGCTCCCTCACCGAGGAATTTAACCGATTCTCCGGGTATGGCGGGCGATTGCACACGCCGGTGGTCGAAGGCGACCTCGTCATCATCAGCCTGGGCAACCGCGGGTGGGCCGGCAAACCCCCTTCGCATCGGTATCTCGCCCTGAACAAGCGCACCGGGCAAACCGTATGGATGGCGCGTCCGGGCGGCGGCGGGCAGAAGGACTTGACCATTTACTCGACCCCGGTTGTCACGACCATCGACGGGCAACGCGTGCTCATCGCGGGCAATGGCAACGGCGGCATTTTCGCCTTCAAAGCCGCAACCGGAGAAAAAGTATGGGGATTTCCCTTTAGCCTGCGGGGCATCAACACCTCGCCCGCGGTGGCTGATGGTCGCGTCTATGTCGCGCACAGCGAGGAAAATGTCGATAACACCTCCCTCGGCCGCGTCGCCTGTTTGGACGCTCGCACGGGCGAGGAACTCTGGCGGCAAGACGGCATGACCGCGGGCTATGCGTCCCCCGCGGTCCACGCGGGCCGCGTCTATGTGATCGACAACTCGGCCAATCTACACTGCTTGGACGCCGAGACCGGCAAACAGTACTGGGAACACAACATCGGCACCGTGGGCAGGGGATCGCCCACCTGGGCCGATGGCAAAGTCTATGTCACAGAAGTCAATGGCGGCGTGCAAATCCTCAAAGTAGAGGACGCGGGCGCCACCGTGCTCGACAAAAAGAAAATCGCCATGCCCGAAGGCGGGCACGCTGAAATCTACGGGTCGGTCGCCATCGCTTATCGCCGCATCTATTTTGCAACCGAGGCCGGGCTGTTCTGCTTGGGCGACAAAACCGCGCCGTTTGAAGTCACCTCCTCGGCTTTCGCAGAGCACCAACCCGCGCCCGCAGGTGCCCAACCCGCGTCCATCCTATCCATCCCCGCCGAAGCCACCGTGCAAGCCGGCGAATCCCTGCCCCTGCGCGCTGTCGCCTACGACGACAAGGGCCGCGCCATCGGCGACCTGGACGCCGAGTGGTCGTTGGATGGCTTGGAAGGCAAAATCGCAACCAGCGCGTTCACCCCATCCAAACCGGGCGGCGGTTGGATCACCGCCAAAGTGGGCGATTTGACCCGCCAAACCTGGGTGCGCGTCTTGCCCGCGGTGCCGTGGACAGAGGATTTTGAAAATGTGGAAGTCGGCAAAAACCCCTTGCACTGGGTCTGGGCCGGCAGCGGGTTTCGGGTGGAGGAACAAGACGGCAACAAAGTGCTGACCAAACCGCCGGCAGCGCGTGGCCTCGACCGCTCAAACCTCTACATGGCGCGGCACACGCTCTCGGCATACACCATCCAAGCCGACCTGATGGGCACGCAAAACAAGCGGCGACGCCCAGACATGGGCCTCATCGCGCACCGCTACATCCTCGACCTTCAGGGCATTCACCAACGCCTCGAAATTCGGTCGTGGTCATCGGATTTGCGAATGGCAAAACGCATCGACTTCCCGTGGGAGATGGGCACTTGGTACACCGCAAAAATGAAGGTCGATATCCAAGGCGATAAGGCTATCGTGCGCGGCAAGGTGTGGAAAACGGGCGATCCCGAACCGAATGCGTGGACCATCGAAGCCGAAGATCCCTTGCCCATCCGCGAAGGCAGCCCCGGCCTTTACGGGTATTCCCCTGCGATGATTTATTACGACAATGTGAAAGTGTGGTAAAACCACCCTATCCTCCTGACGGGAAGATGGAAGTTTAGCCACGAGTGGGGTACAACTGGCGACAGCCAGTTCAAAGGCACGAGCGGGGTACAACTGGCGACAGCTAGTTCAAAGGCGAGCCGTGTGTAGGGGCGATTGCCTTGCCTCTTGCCTCTTGCCTCTTGCCTCTCACCTCTTAACAAACAAAGGAACAAAATGAAACTGAAAGCACTTGTAATCGGATGCGTCAGCATGATCGCCTCGTCAGCCATTGCCGAAGAGGCTATGTGGGGGTTCACCCCACAGCGGAACTTGGTGTCAGAAGCAAAAAATCTGCCCACCTCTTGGAATGTGGAAACCGGTGAAAACATCGTTTGGAAAGCGGCCCTGGGTGCCCAATCCTACGCAGGCCCCATCAAAATCGGGGGCAAAATTTTCATGGGCACGAACAACCAAATCGCGCGCAATCCCAAAATCAAGGGGGACAAGGGCGTGATCATGGCCTTTCGGGAAGCCGATGGCAAATTCCTCTGGCAAGCGGCCCATCCCAAATTGCCCGCGGGCCGGGTGAACGACTGGCCGCAACAGGGCGTTTGCTCCACGCCGTATATCCGCGGCGACCGAATGTATTACATCTCCAACCAATGCCGCGTGGTCTGTGCGGACACCGAGGGGTTTTTAGACGGCGAAAACGACGGCCCATTCACCGCAGAAGACGACACGAGCGCGATTGGCGTGGACATTATTTGGGAATACGACATGATGGAGGAGTTGGACGTTTTCCCGCACAACTTGGCGGTGTGTTCGCCCGTGGCCGCGGGCAATCTGTTGTTCGTCATCACCGCCAATGGCGTGGATGAAGGCCATATCGCCATCCCCTCGCCCCTGGCGCCTAGCTTTATCGCCCTCACCCTGGACAGCGGGGACTTGGTTTGGGAAAAAGACTATCCGGGGGAACACATCTTGCACGGGCAATGGTCCAATCCCGCGTACGGCGTCATCGCGGGCAAGCCCCAAGTGATCTGCCCGGGCGGCGACGGCTGGGTGTATGCGATGGAGCCCGAAACCGGCGACCTGATCTGGAAATTCGATAGCAACCCCAAAGAATCCGTGTGGGAACTGGGCGGCCGCGGCACGCGCAATGCCATTATCGCCACGCCCGTCATCTATGACGACAAGGTCTTCATCGGCGTCGGACAAGATCCGGAACACGGCGAAGGCATCGGGCACTTGTGGGCCATCGACGCCACCGGCACGGGCGACGTCACCGGCACGCACGCGATGTGGCACTTTGGCGACGAAAAATTCAACCGAACCATTTCAACCGTCGCCATCCAAGACGGCCTGCTCTACGCCGCGGACCTGAGCGGCTTTGTCTATTGCCTCGACGTCATGACCGGCGCGCAGCACTGGAAATACGACACTTACGCCGCGATCTGGGGGTCGCCCTTTGTCGCCGATGGCAAAGTCTATATCGGAGACGAAGATGGCGATGTGGCGATTTTGAAAGCCGGCACCGAATTGGAACTCATCGCCGACATCAACATGGGCAGCGCGGTCTATACCACGCCTATCGCCAAAGATGGCATGCTCTACATCGGCACGCGAAATACGTTGTTTGCGATTAAAGGGGGGCAGTAGAAAGTGGTCAGTGGTCAGTAGTCAGTGGTCAGTCCCTCCGCCCCGCCCTGAACGCTGTTTTTCAACCCGATTCACGGAAAGATCATCACATGGAAATTTTAACCACCCCCATCGCCGACAGGGTCAAAGCAGCGCGTGAGGGCCTCGATGCCCAGGTGCGCGAGATGGTCGCATGGCATTTCGATTCAAATACGGGTTGTCCGTTCTGGCTGGATTTTGCGCGGGGATTGGACTTTGATCCGCGCCGGGAAATCGGCGGGTACGGCGATTTGAAGCTCCTCGGGCATTTCCAAGACGAATGGTTGCGCGGTGGGCCCGTGCGCCGCTGGATTCCCAAGGGCAACGAGGGAGAACGCACGTACGTCTTTGAAACGGGCGGCTCGACCGGCGTGCCCAAATACCGGATCAGCCAAAACGATTTTCAGATCGACTACAAAATGTTCAGCGACCACCTCTCTGACGAGACCTTTCCCCAGGGTGCGGATTGGTTGATGCTGGGGCCGACAGGGCCTCGCCGCTTGCGCTTGGCCGTGGAATACCTGTGCCAGATTCGCGGGGGGATCTGCTTTCTCGTCGATCTCGATCCCCGATGGGTCAACAAGCTGATCAAGCGCGGCGCGTTCCACGAATTGGAACTGTACAAAGCCCACGTCATCGACCAGGCCCTCACGATTTTGCGCGCCAATGACAACGTGAAATGCATGTTCACAACCCCCAAGCTCCTCGAGGAATTGTGCGAAAAAATATCCCTGCAAAAAGCCGGCATCACCGGCATCTTTTGCGGCGGCACAGAGATGGACGCGCAATTCAATCGCTTTGCTCGGGAAGAACTGATTCCCGGCATCGACTTCGTCCCCACGTACGGCAACACCCTCATGGGCCTGGCCTATTCCAAACCCTTCGCGCCGGAAGACAACTACGCCATCACCTACTACCCTCCCGTGCCCCGTGCGTTCATCGAATTGGTCGATCCAAACGATCCGGACGAAACAGTCGATTACGACGCGGTCGGTCGCGTCATGCTCACGACCCTCACCGAGGAATTTTTCATGCCCCGGTTCCTCGAACGCGACGAAGCCGAGCGCGCCAAACCCATCGAAGCCTATCCATGGGACGGCGTGCGAAACCTCGGCTTGTTCTCCGAATTGCAAGAATCCGTGGTCGTCGGGGTTTATTAGTGCTAACGTCTTGTAAATAGATTGCTGACTTTTGTTGTTTATTGTGGTAAGTTATCGGTTATGGCTTATGTAAATACGCGCAAAGCGGTTGCTTTGCTTGGCGTTCATCCGAGCACGTTACGCAGATGCGCCGGTGACGCCTATTGAGGCGTTTGTTTGTACGATAAGGCTCTGGGCGACGCCTATTCTAAAGTCGCCCAAAATTTTTTTTAGGAGGCGGTTATGCGGCTGTGGTATCTGTGTGTTATGAGTTGTGTGTTGGTGATGCACGCCCCGGCTGGAGCACAGTGCGAAGCAGATTTTGATGGCGATGGCACGGTAGGCTTTTCCGACTTTCTTGCGTTTGCAGGGCAATTTGGCACGCGGCAAGGGGATGGCAGATACCAAGCCAAGTACGATTTGAATAGCGATGGCGCGATAGACTTTCAGGATTTTCTTAGTTTTGCCAGCAGTTATGGCACATCGTGTCCGGTCCCTCCCCCACAGCCTCCACCTCCTGGTGGCAGTGGGGGAGGGACGCCCAAGATGTACTGGACGGACGTTCGCACGGATAAGATTCAGCGTGCCAACTTGGATGGCTCCAATGTCGAAGACCTCATTACCACAGGATTGAGTGCGCTAGTTGGCATCGCGCTGGATGTGGGACGCGGAAAGATGTACTGGACGGCCTCGCCATTCTCTGGCACGGGTAAGATTCAGCGTGCCAACTTGGATGGCTCCGATGTCGAAGACCTCATCACCATAGGATTGAGGTGGCCAGAGAGCTTCGCGCTGGATGTGGGACGCGGAAAGATGTACTGGACGGACACTTGGACGGATAAGATTCAGCGTGCCAACTTGGATGGCTCCAATGTCGAAGACCTCATTACCACAGGATTGAGGGGGCCACGGGGCATCGCGCTGGATGTGGGACGCGGAAAGATGTACTGGGTGGACGTTACCACGGATAAGATTCAGCGTGCCAACTTGGATGGCTCCAATGTCGAAGACCTCATTACCACAGGATTGGGGTGGCCACGGGGCATCGCGCTGGATGTGGGACGCGGAAAGATGTACTGGACGGACAGTCCGTTCTTTGGCACGGGTAAGATTCAGCGTGCCAACTTGGATGGCTCCAATGTCGAAGACCTCATCACCACAGGATTGAGGAATCCAGAAGGCATCGCGCTGGATGTGGGACGCGGAAAGATGTACTGGACGGCCTGGACGGGTAAGATTCAGCGTGCCAACTTGGATGGCTCCCAGGTTGAAGACCTCATCACCACAGGATTGAGGTCGCCAACTGGCATCGCGCTGGATTTGAGGGGCCGGTAGTGCCATCACCACAAAGGCGCGGTTGAAGGCGAGGGAGAGTGGAGAGAAGCACGGCAAAGACATTGTGTTCATTGACAAGTTCTATCCGTCCAGCAAGACATGCAATGCTTGTGGGACGGTCAAAGAAGACTTGAACTTGCGCGACCGTGTGTTCCGTTGCTACTGCGGTTGGACGTGCGACCGAGACTTGAACGCCGCGTATAATATCCATGAGGTTGGGAAGACAACCTTTGCAGAAGGACAAGTAAGACAGGTCGCGGCTTGACCTGCTTTGTCTGTTGATCGCACAACCTACGCTGAAGTGGGGCTGAAGCCCCGATGCTTCAGCGAGGGGTTCTTCACCCGTGCTGGACTTGGCGACTTATGAGATCGATCATCTGCACGAGGACTTCGATCAACCCCTCGAGGTGTGCATCCGCGGCACGTCCGGCAAATTCGGCACTCGAAGCGCGAAGAGACTCTTTGTCAATCCCAACATCGTGAACCGCGCCACGCCTAGGGACGTGCCGAGAGAACGGGAACGCCAATTCTCCGTGTACCACTCCTATCCCTATACGCATATCGACTCCCTATCCATCGATATTCCCGAGGGATACGCCTTGGAAACCGCGCCCGAGACAAAAGAAATCACAACGCCCTTCGGTTCTTTCAAAACCACCTATCGCTTTTCAGATGGCGCGTTGCACCACACCCGAACATTCGAGTTGATGAAAAAACAAATACCGCTGTCGCAGTACGAGAACTATGTGGCTTTTATGAAAAAAATTGTGAAAACCGATCAAACCCCTTATGTTTTTATCAAAAATAGGACTTACGCAAAAAAGAACGAGATCGCCCCCCATCCTCACATTGGAGGTCTGTATGGCGAAACCAACGCGCCTGGATGACTGCCAGTATTTGCTTAGTAGTCCGCACAACTATACCCTGACTCATTTCGCAGATCACAGCGATCGGTTCACGCATGATATGCTCAACCGCACGCTGGGTGGGGATCGCGTCTCGCCGCGTGAGATCTGGAAAAACGTCACCCCCCACCTCACGTTGACCGCAAAGGGCGTGGTTCTCTTTGATGATACGGTCCAAGACAAGCGCTATGCGAAAAAGATGGCCCTCGTGCGTCGGCAATACAGTGGCAATGCGAAGGGGGTCATCAATGGGATCGGTGTGGTGACGTGTGTGTATGTCAATCCGGTTACCGATCAGTTTTGGTTGATTGACTATCGCATTTATGACCCAGAAGGGGACGGAAAAACCAAGTTAGACCCCGTCAAAGAGATGTTGTCACTCTTGGTCTCTCACAAAAAGCTGCCTTTTGATCGGGTCGTGATGGATACTTGGTATGCCACCAAAGCGGTCATGCTTCACATTGAGCACTTGCAAAAGACCTATTACTGTCCTATTAAAAAGAATCGCCTCGTGGACGATTCGGCAGGTGAAAACCCCTATCAACGGGTTGATGCCTTAACTTGGACCAAACGCGAACAGGCCACAGGAAAACGCATGAAACTCAGAGGGTTCCCCAAAAACCATAAGGTGAACGTATTCCGGGTTGCATCTCCTACGGGACGCACGGCGTATATCGTGACGAACGACTTGACTCAAACCGACCCGTCGGTGGCACAAGCGGTGTGCCACTTGCGTTGGAAGATTGAGCAAGTTCACCGGGAAGCAAAACAGGTAACGGGGCTTGAAAAGTGTCAATGCCGATTGGCACGCATTGTGCGAAACCACATTGCGTGTGCCTTTCTCGTTTGGGGACGACTGACCCAAGTCGCTCATCAGACCGGACAAACCATCTATCAAGTCAAACATGGCTTATGGGAGGACTATTTGAGACAACAACTCAAAACACCGGCGATACCAATGACCCTGGCGTAAGTCCAAAAAAAATAAGAGCAGGTGATCCTTGACTTCCGCAGTCATTCAGAGAAGCCCTTGCAACCATGCCATCACAACAGACCATCAGATAAGGTCATCACGCACAGCGCGCAAGTCCGTCTCGCAACCAACATCCATTATGCAACCCACCTTGCAGGCTGGCGCGTATCGTTCTGTTACAAAAGCGCATTGCGCTGTGCAAGCCTCTCGGCGTTTGAGAGTGCCCTTTTTTGCTTCTTTTTTGGGCAAGCAAAAAAGAAGTCGCCGAAGGCATCGGATGCAACCAACGAGGTTGTAGGACCAAACGTTTTAGACCAGCACCGCATGATCCCTACTGAATGTCTGTTTCTCATTCATCCCTGATGTGAAGCGGGATACAGACAACTTAAATAAGGATACCCCATGATTCACATCCCCATTTTGCGTGCGGGAAAACCCTATGCGAGCCTGAGCGTTCAGGAAGTCGCGCACATTCAAACGCGCGAGCCATTCGTCCGGGTCAGTCAGGCAAACCGGGGGCTGATCGCAAAAGACTTAAATACCGCCGCCGCGAACAAACGTGCGCTGGACGCTATGAGCGTCTCTGAACTCATCGCCATCACCCGTCGCGCCGCGGACTTGTTTGCAAGCGCGGACTTGCCCCTCGGCGATCACGTCCAATCGCCCGAAGACTACATACGGCAAGTGTCTGGCACGACCGGCATGCCCGAAGTTCTCTGCCGCGCAAACATGGCAAAAATTCAGCGCACCTGCGATGAGATCGAACCCATCTTGGGCGGCCTGACGCGCGGGTTAAACCTCTCGGTGCTCGACGGGGGCTGGTGCGATCAAGATGGCCGTTCCCTCAGCTATATTTGTCAAACCGACGCGCTGGGCGCGATCTTGCCGAGCAACTCGCCTGGGGTCCACGCGCTGTGGCTGCCCGCCATTCCGCTCAAAGTGCCCTTGGCGTTGAAACCTGGGCGCGAAGAACCGTGGACCCCCTTTCGCATTGCACAGGCATTTATCAAAGCCGGTTGCCCGGCCGAAGCCTTTGGGTTTTACCCCACGGACCACGGCGGCGCGACCGAAATCCTCTTGCGCTGCGGGCGCACCATGCTCTTTGGCGGCGGGGCAACCGTCGCGGCGTGGGAAAACGACCCCCGCGTGGAAATCCACGGGCCGGGGCAGAGCAAAATCATCATCGGCGAAGACGAGATAGACCGCTGGGAAGACCACCTCGACCTCATCGCGTCCTCTATCGCAGCAAACGGCGGGCGTTCCTGCATCAATGCGTCCGGCGTGTGGGTCCCCGCACGCGGCCGGGAAATCGCCGAAGCACTCGCCGAGCGACTGGCGACGATCCACGCGCGGCCCTTGCGCGACCCCAACGCGCAACTCGCCGCGTTCACCAATCCCGCGTTCGCAGAGCAACTATCGGGCGCCATAGATATCCACCTCAAAACCCCGGGCGCGGCAGACCTCACACAAAAATTGCGCGGGGATCGGCTCGTGGAAATCCACGGCTTGAAATTCTTAACCCCCACGGTTATCTGGTGCGAGGATGCGGCGCACCCCTTGGCGAATACCGAGTACCTGTTCCCCTTTGCGAGCGTAGTGGAAGTCCCGCAAGCGGAAATGTTGAACGCCATTGGGCCGAGCCTCGTGGTGACCGCGTTGACCGAAGACGGCGCGTTGATCGACGACTTGCTCGCGTCCCCCCATGTCGAACGCCTCAATGTGGGCGCCATCCCCACGCATCAACTCTCGTGGGATCAGCCCCATGAAGGCAATTTGTTTGAACACCTGTACCGCCAGCGCGCCCTGCAATGGGCCAGGCGGGCCGGCTAGAGAAGGAGGGTACCACCTTGTACACGCACACACCCTTTGACTTTCACCCCTCAACGCGCGTGATATTCGGCGAGGGAACACTCGCGCAACTCGGGCAACGCGCCGCAGAACTCGGCGTCAACCGCGTCTTGCTCGTCACGGACCCGGGCATCGTGCGCGCCGGGCTTGCGGACAGGGCCATCGCGTCTCTGCAAAGCGCGTCCCTCGCGTGTTGCGTGTTCGACGGCGCGGGTGAAAATCCGACCACGCAACACGTCTCGGCGGGCGTGGCATTTGCAAAAGCGCGGGGCCCCATCGACTGCATCATCGGCCTGGGCGGGGGTAGCGCGATGGACTGCGCCAAAGGCATCAACTTCATCCTCACCAACGGCGGGCAGATGGCGGATTACCGGGGCATGGGACACGCGACCAAACCCATGTTGCCGTCTATCGGCATCCCCACCACCGCGGGCACGGGAAGCGAAGCGCAATCCTACGCCCTGATCTCCGATGCAAAGACCCACGAAAAAATGGCGTGTGGGGACCTCAAAGCGCGATTCAAGACCGCCATTCTCGATCCGTCCCTCATCGAAAGCGCGCCGCGACCCGTGGTTGCGGCAACCGGCATCGACGCTATGGCCCACGCCATCGAAAGCTACGTCTGCACGCGGGCGACCCCGATCTCGCAACTGTTCGCGCAAAAGGCGTGGCACTTGCTCTCGCGCGGCTTCGAGCGCGTGCTCGACCATCCGTCTGACAAAGAGGCGCGAAGCCACATGCTATTGGGGGCGCACTTTGCCGGCGCAGCCATTGAAAACGCCATGTTGGGCGCGGCCCACGCATGCGCCAATCCCTTAACCGCGCATTTCGGCATCGCGCATGGCGTCGCCGTGGGCCTCATGTTGCCCGCGGTCATCCGATTCAACGGGGAAACCCAAAGCGCGCGCTATCGCGGCCTGTGCGAAAATACCGACGCCCTCGCCCGGCAAATCATCGCCCTAAAAGAACGCGCGCACCTCCCTGCGCGCCTGCGCGACCTCGGCGTCGCCCGCGACCACCTCCCATCGCTGGCAAAAAATGCAACAGAACAATGGACGGGGGCGTTTAACCCAAGACCCGTTGACGAGCAAGCCTATCTGTCCCTTTATTCATCGGTGTACTCATGAACGACATCTCCCGCCTTCATCTGTGGTTATCCGCGTTCATCAGCGGTTGCTTTTTGTTTGTCCTGCCCCTCCGCGCAGAAGACTGGACGCGGTTTCGCGGGGATGCACAATCCACAGGCGTCGCCACGGCCCTGCCACAGGACATGGCGGTTTTGTGGACCGCGCAAATCGAAATCGGCATTGAATCCACAGCCGCGATCTGGCAAAACGCGGTCTATGTGGGCGGGTTGGACGAAAAACTCTACGCCTTTGATTTGGACAGCGGCGCGTTGCTGTGGACCTATCGCGCAACCGGCGAGATCAAAGCCTCGCCATTGGCCCTGGGCAACGGCGTCTTCGTCGGCGACGGCAATGGCGTCTTTCACGCGGTCGATGCCCAAACCGGGAAGGTTTTATGGACCTTTCAAACAGATGGGGAAATCCTCTCATCGGCCAATGCGACGCCTGACCGCATCTTGATCGGCTCTTATGATCACACCCTCTATTGCCTCGCGCCCAAAGACGGCGCCGTCTTGTGGCAGGTCGAAACCGATAGCTACGTCCACGGCATGCCGGCTATCGCGCAAGCGCAGGCCCTCATCGCGGGATGCGACGGGTTCTTGCGCGTGATCGACATCGATAGCGGCGAAGAACGCGGGGAAATCGCACTCGATGCGTACGTGGGCGCGAGCGCGGCGGTTCGCAACACCCGCGCGTACGTGGGCACGTACGGCAACCAAGTGTTGTGCATCGACCTCGAGGACAAAAAAATCGCGTGGCACTACGAACACCCACAACGCAAATTTCCCTACTACGCGTCGCCTGCTCTCACCGCTGATCTGCTCGTCGTTGCGGGCCGCGACAAGATGGTTCACGCCTTGCACCTAGACACCGGCGAAACCCTGTGGACCTACGCCTCTCGATCCCGGTTTGAAGCCTCTCCGGTCATCGCTGGCAACCGCATCTATGCGGCCACCACCGGCGGCAAACTCGTGGCTTTGAACCGGCAGACGGGCGAACCCGAATGGGAATTTGTCGCGGGCTCCGGCTTTGTGGCCTCTCCGAGCGTGGCGCGCAACCGGCTGATTATCGGCACGACCGACGGCACCTTGTATTGTTTTGGAGAACAAAAATGAGCGAACAAATCCTGATTCCAGAGCCGGCTACCACCCGCAAGGCTTGGAAGGAAACAGACGTGGGCAGCGTCTTTGTGTCCAATTACCCGCCCTATTCCTTTTGGCGAGACGAAAACACGGCACGCATCAAAGCCATGTTGCACGCCGCTGACCCCGCGGACAAAGCCATCCCCTTGGGCTTGTACATGCACATCCCCTTTTGCCGCAAGCGGTGCAAATTCTGTTATTTCAGGGTTTATACCGGGCGCAACAGTTCTGAAATCCAAACGTACCTGGACGCCCTGGCCCGCGAAGTCGAAACGTACAGCACCCTGCCGCGCATTGCGGGCCGCGCATTGCACTTCATCTATTTTGGGGGCGGAACCCCGTCCTACATCAGCGTCAAACACCTACGCGCTTTGGTGGATCGGGTCAAAGCCGCGATGCCGTGGGACGCTGCCGAAGAAGTGGCATTTGAATGCGAGCCGGGCACTTTGTCGCAATCCAAAGTTGAGGCCATCCGCGATATCGGGGTCACGCGCTTGAGCTTGGGGTTGGAAAATTTGAACGACGACATCTTGCGCGAAAATGGCCGCGCCCACGTCAGCAAGGAAATTTACGCGGTCATGCCATGGGTCAAAGCGCAACGATTCGCACAGGTCAACGTGGATCTCATCGCGGGCATGGTGGGGGAGGTATTCGAGACGTGGCGAGACACAGTGCAGCGCACCATCGACCTCGATGCGGACAGCGTGACCATTTACCAGATGGAACTGCCCTTCAACACCACGTACTCGCAGGCCATCCGCAGCGGCAATGGGGTGCCGGTCGCAGACTGGCAAACCAAGCGGGAATGGCACGATTACGCTATCGAACAATTCGCCACCGCGGGCTATGAACCCTCTAGCGCGTACACCTTGACAAAAAAAGGTCGCCCAAACAAATTCATCTATCGGGACGCCCTGTGGCGCAGCGCGGACCTCATCGGCACGGGCGTGGCCTCATTTTCCCACGCAGGCGGCATGCACTTCCAAAACCAGACGCACTGGGACCCGTACATCGACGCCGCGGGCCGCGGGCAACTCCCGATCAACCGATCTTTTGTGCCCACAGAAGAAGAGCGTCTGATCAGGGAAATGATCCTGCAACTCAAACTCGGGCGCATCGAAACCGCGTATTTTCAAGACAAATTCGGCGTGGATATCCTGCAGCGATTCGGGCCGATCTACCGCGAACTCCGCGATGCCGCGATGTTGTCTTTCGATTCCCACAGCATCACCCTAAGCCGCCAGGGGCTCCTGCGCGTGGACCAACTCCTCCCCGAATTTTACCACCCCAAATACCGCAACGCCCGCTACACCTAAATTGCATTTTAGGCGTCACTTGTTCATTTTTTTTTACAGGAGAATATCATGTCATACCGGCATTACTCGTTCATCGCCATAGCAATTTGTTTTTCGTTTCATCTCGCGCATGCCGACTGGCCGCAGTGGCTTGGGCCTGATAGGACTGGGCATTCATCTGAAACCGGGCTGTTGACGACTTGGCCCGCAGACGGGCCGCCCGTCGTTTGGGAAACAGAACTCGGCGAGGGCTTTTCCGGGATCTCGGTCGCCGATAGACGGGTCTATACCATGTTCTCTGACCGCGAAAGCGAATTTGCCATCTGCCTCGACGAAGCGACCGGCGCGGAAATCTGGCGATTCAAAACCGGTGCCAAATTCCATGAACGCCAGGGCGGGAACGGCCCTCGGGCCCAACCCACTGTGGATGAGAATCGGGTCTTCGTGCTCGGCGCGACGGGCGTGTTGTACGCCCTCGACGCCAGGGATGGCAAAAAATTGTGGCAGGTCAACCTGCGCGACGAATTGGGCAGTCGCATCCCGAGATTCGGGTTTTCAACTTCGCCGCTGGTCGAAAACGGCCTCCTGCTCTTGGAAACCGGCGCGCGCCGCGGCACCTTTCTCGCATTGGACAAAACAACCGGGGAGATCAAATGGGCGTCTCAAAACGACATCGTATCCTACTCCTCGCCCATCGCCACGACCCTCGCGGGCACTCGCCAAGTGGTCTTTGTCTCTGGCGAAGCAGCCGTTGGCCTCTCGCCCGCCGATGGCGCGCTCTACTGGCGATTTCCCTGGGAGACCCAGTACGACCTGAACATCGCCACGCCCATTGTCGTGCCCCCAAATCGCATCTTCATTTCTTCGGGCTACGACCACGGCGCGGCCCTCTTGCAAATCGAACAACGCGGCGAGGGCTTGAACGTCACAAAAGTGTGGGAAAGCCGCGTCATGAAAAATCATTTCAGCACCTCCATCTTGCTCGGCGACTACCTCTACGGGTTTGACAACTCGAACCTAAAATGTATCCACGCCAGCACGGGCGAA
This sequence comes from Candidatus Latescibacterota bacterium, assembly GCA_965204745.1. Lineage (GTDB taxonomy): Bacteria > Latescibacterota > UBA2968 > UBA2968 > UBA2968 > VXRD01. The sequence continues at coordinate 2,281,890 of OZ242010.1, read as the reverse complement.
CAGCAGTGGCGGCAGCGCGGGTATGGCAAAGGATCGCTCATCTACGCGGATGGGCATTTGATCATCTTGAGCGACAAGGGCAAACTCGCACTGGCCGAGGCATCGCCCGAAGCCTTCCGCGAAAAAGCCAACGCGCAAGTCCTGTCAGGCACTTGCTGGACCGCCCCCACACTCGCCAACGGCAAATTGTTCATCCGCGACATGCACAAAATCGCGTGTTTGAATATATCGGATGGGGACCTATCCCCCGGCCCCTTTCCTACGAGGAAAGGGGAGTAAAGTCCCTTTGATGGCTTCTCGGTCTGGTTGCTCTGATGGCGTTTTGCGAGGGGACCTATCCCCCGGCCCCTTTCCTACGAGGAAAGGGGAGTAAAATCCCTTTGATGGCTTCTCGGTCTGGTTGCTCTGATGGCGTTTTGCGAGGGGACCTATCCCCCGGCCCCTTTCCTATGAGGAAAGGAGAGTAAAGTGCCTTTGATGGCTTCTCGCTCTGGTTGCTCTGATGGCGTTTTGCGAGGGGACCTATCCCCCGGCCCCTTTCCTACGAGGAAAGGGGAGTAAAGTCCCTTTGATGGCTTCTCGCTCTGGTTGCTCCGATGGCGTTGACCGAGGGGATAAGGCGATTAAAAACCCTCATCAATGCCCTCGCAAAACCGCTCACTGTTCCCCCCTTCCTCGCAGGAAGGGGGGCTAGGGGGGTAGGTCCCGATAGGGCATAAAGCGATTAAAAAACCCCATCAATACCTTCGCAAAACCGCTCACCGTTCCCCCCTTCCTCGCAGGCACAGGCGTAGCCTACAACGAAGCGTAGCGAGTAACGGGGGCTAGGGGGGTAGGCCCCGATACTGCGGAACGTCAGGACTTGATTTTCTCGATAAACCGTTTAAGCCGTCTAACCACTACGCCAAGGAGATTTCCATGCACCTCCGCCACTTCTTCACACTGACCTGTATCCTCTGCCTCTCGACAAACCTCATCTTTGCAGAGGACGCGGAAGAAGAAAGCGAACTGCCCGTTTATGCGGGCGAGGAGATCGTGGTGACGGAGAGCAAGGAAAAAGTCCCCACGGTCAGCACGGTGGCGACCAAAATCCCAGTGCCCATCCGATTGACCCCGGCCAGCATCGGCGTGGTCAATCACGGCTTGTTCGAGCATCAAAGCGGCGTGGTTTTGGGAGACGCGCTGCGAAACATCAGCGGCGTCAACATCCAAACCATCTCTGGAGTCACGGATTTCTTCGTCATTCGCGGGTTCGATTCGCTCACCAGCGGCTTGGTGCTCACCGATGGCGCGTCTGAGCCAGAAGCCACATTTTACCACCTCTACAACTTGGAGCGCGTGGAAGTGCTCAAAGGCCCGGGCGCGTTTTTATACGGGGGCAACCCCCTGTCTGGATCGGTCAACTTGAGCCGCAAACAACCCATTTTCTCAAACGCCCTCCAAGTGACGGGTTCTTACGGCCCGTACAACACGGGGCGCGGCACCATAGACGGCAACTGGGCGAATTTGGAACGCGGCACGGCCCTGCGCGTCAATGCCCTGCGCCAAGTTTCCAACGGGTACCGAGACGACAAAAACAGCGGCTTGTGGGCCATCAACCCGGCCGCGACCTGGCGGGTCGATGACAACACCACCGCGACCGTCAATTTTGAATACGTCACGAGCAAATACAAACCGGACTCGGGCCTGCCCATCGTCAACGGAAGCGTGGCCGAAGTGCCGCGCACGCAGTCGTACCAATCGCCCTTTGACACGTCCGACCAAAAAATTTACCGCGCCCGATTCGATGTGCAATCTCGCCTGTCCAAGCGCGTCACCTTGCGCGACAAACTCTATTACACGGATTTCTCGTGGGTATCGGACGGCACCTTGTTCAGTGCCATTTTCCCCAATGCCCAGCAGGGGTTGGACATCTACCGCACCTTGTTGCTCTTGGACGACCGCCAAAAAGTCTTGGGCAATCAGGCCGAATTGCTGTTCACATTCTCAACCGGCCGCGTTGAACACACCTTGTTGGCAGGGCTAGAACTGATGCAGTGGAAAGACAAATTCACCTTAGACACAGCCAATCTGCTCCCCATTGACCTGGCCTCGCCCACGGAAACCGCGAGCCAGTTGCCCGAAAGCTCCCCGTACCAATTCGCGGATGCCAGAAGTCTGGTCATCGCGCCCTACATCGTGAACCGCATGGCCTTTTCGGACCGCGCTCAAGCCTTCCTCGGCGCGCGCTACGACCGCATCGATTACGACGACCCCCTCACAAACACGGCGCGAGAGTACAATAAACTGAGTCCCATGGCCGGGCTGGTGTTCTCGCCGACTGCGGACCTCTCGTTTTACGCCAATGCGGGCAGGGCCTTTGCCCCGCCCTCCACCCGAGTCGCCGGCCCTCGGCAAACCGAAGAGAGCGCGCAAATTGAAGTGGGCGCGAAAAAATACCTCATGGACAACCGCTTGCACGCCTCTGTCGCGTTTTACAATTTGACCAAAAACAACATCGCCATTCCCGACGCCACGGGCATCACCCAACAAGAGGGCGACCAGCGATCTCGCGGCATCGAACTCGAAGTGATGCTGCGCCCGGTGCGAAACTGGCACACCTTTTTGTCCTACGCATTTTCCGATGCCACGCTCACCCGGTTCGCGGAAATCGTTCCCGTGTTCACGCAAACCGGCGTCGTCTATCAGCCCACCGACCGATCCGGAAACGCGCCCGCCTTTTCCCCGCGCCACATTCTCAACGTGTGGACCGCCATCGGTTGGGATAATGGCTTGGAATTTGGCCTCGGCACGCGCTACGTCACCCGCCAGTTCATCGCCCCGGACAATGAGTACCAAATCGCGGCTGTGTGGACGTGGGACGCCTCGGCATCGCACACTTACAAGCGCGTGACCTTCCGCATCAACGCCAAAAACCTGACCGATCAAAAATACGACACCCAAGGCTTTGGCGGTCCGGCCCCCTCCATCATCCCCGCGGCCCCCTTCGGCCTCTACTGCGCGTTTGAAATCAACCTGTGAGCGTTCTTATACCAAATTGAATTGTTATTGTCCTAATGTGATGCGGTATGCTACTAGTCCGTGATACCCTTGCGTTCCGCAGTCATTTAGAGAAGCCATCGCAACCATGCCATCGCAAAAGACCATCAGCTAAAGCCATCACGCACAGCGCGCAAGGCCGTCTCGCAACCAACATCCATTATGCAACCCACTTTGCAGGCCGGCGCATATCGTCCTGTTACAAAAGCGATTTGCGCTGTGCAAGCCTCTCGGCGTTTGAGAGCGGCATTTTTGAACTGCTGGGGCAGTTGTACCCCGCTCGCTTACTTTTTTTGCTGTTGAAAAAAAGTAAGTCGCCGAAGGCATCAAAGGCAACCAACGAGGCTTTAGGGCTAAACGCTTTAGACAAGCAATGTCTGTTCCTCATTCATCCCTGATATGAGGCAGGATGCGGATATAAAATCAAATCAAATTGGTATTATGTGGTTGCTTTGCCTTTTCTTTTTCACAAAATCCTTGCTCGTTTTTTTGTGCTGTTATATGTTTTGACCTGACCTCGGCACATGATTGTGCCTCGATATGAACCCTTTTGGAGGATGCAATGGCGAACGAAAAGTACGTTTATTTTTTTGGCGATGGCAAGGCCGAAGGCGCGGCGGACATGCGGAACTTGCTCGGTGGCAAGGGCGCGAATCTGGCAGAGATGTCGGGTTTGGGCATTCCGGTGCCGGCCGGGTTCACCATCACCACCGAAGTGTGTACGTATTACTACGACCACGGCGAAACCTATCCCCCCGCGCTCAAAGCACAGGTGTTGGACAATGTGTCCAAAATCGAGCAGGTGATGGGCGGCAAATTCGGGGATGCGGCAAACCCGTTGCTCTTGTCCGTGCGGTCGGGCGCGCGCGTTTCCATGCCCGGCATGATGGAGACCGTGCTCAACCTGGGCCTCAATGACGCGATCACCGAAGGTCTCATCGCCCGCACCGACAACCCGCGCTTTGGATGGGACTCCTATCGCCGGTTTATTCAGACGTATGGCGATGTGGTGATGGGCGTGGCCGCAGAAGGCAGGGAGTTGGACCCCTTTGAAGTCGCCATTGATGAAGTCAAGAAAAAGCGCGGCATTGAAGACGACCTCGACATGACAGTGGATGATCTCAAGACGCTGGTTGACATGTTCAAAGCCATCGTCCGAAACCGCACGGGGCGAGATTTTCCCACGGACCCGGTGGAGCAACTCTGGGGCGGGATTGGCGCGGTGTTCGGCTCGTGGCAGGCGGATCGCGCGATTACCTATCGCAGGCTGAACGATATTCCCGCAGACTGGGGCACGGCGGTCAATGTGCAGGCGATGGTCTATGGCAACATGGGCGACGACTGCGCCACCGGGGTTGCATTTACCCGCGATCCCTCCACGGGTGAAAACGCATTTTACGGCGAGTTTCTCACCAATGCCCAGGGCGAGGACGTGGTCGCAGGCGTGCGGACGCCCGAGCCGGTGGCGAAAATGGCGCGCGAGTTGCCCGGCGCGTATCAGACCCTTGAGGGCATTTATCAAACGCTGGAAAAGCACTACCGCGATATGCAGGATATCGAATTTACTGTGCAACAGAGCAAGTTGTGGATGTTGCAAACCCGCAATGGCAAGCGCACCGCCGCCGCCGCGGTGAAAATTGCCGTCGACATGGTCGGGGAGGGATTGATTACGCAACGGGAAGCCGTGCAGCGCGTCGAACCGGGGCAACTCGACCAACTCCTGCATCCCACCTTCGACCCCAACGCCGAACGACAGGTGCTGGCCGTGGGCTTGCCCGCGTCCCCGGGCGCGGCCTCGGGCAAAGTCGTTTTTCTCGCCGAAGAAGCCGAAGAAGCCGCGGCACAGGGCGAACGGGTTTTGTTGGTGCGCCTCGAAACGTCGCCCGAAGACATTGGGGGCATGAACGCCGCGCAGGGCATTCTCACGGCGCGCGGGGGCATGACCTCTCACGCCGCTGTGGTGGCGCGCGGCATGGGCAAGTGTTGCGTGGCCGGCTGCGGCGATTTGGCGATTGATTACAACGCGAATCAGTTTGCGGTCCGCGATGTGGTCGTCAAAGCCGGGGACTGGGTCTCGATAGACGGTTCGACGGGCGAAGTGATGCTCGGTCGCGTGCCCACGCAAGAGCCGGAGCTTTCGGGCGATTTTGCCACGTTGATGGCCTGGGCAGACGAGATTCGCAACCTCGAGGTGCGTACCAATGCGGACACGCCACGCGATTCAGCGGTTGCCCGCGAGTTTGGCGCCGAGGGCATTGGCCTGTGCCGCACCGAGCACATGTTTTTTGAAGGCGACCGCATCAATATCGTGCGCGAGATGATTTTGGCGGATGACGAAGCGGGGCGCCGCCGCGCTTTGGAAAAATTGTTGCCCATTCAGCGCGGCGATTTTGAGGGGATTTTCAATGCGATGGCCGGGTTGCCCGTGACCGTTCGCCTGCTCGACCCGCCCCTGCACGAGTTTTTGCCGCACGAGAGCGATCAGCAACGCGAAATGGCGCGGCGCCTGGATACGTCTTTGCGCGTCATTCAAGACAAGGTCGAGTCCCTCGATGAATTTAACCCCATGCTCGGGCATCGCGGGTGTCGGTTGGGCATTACCTATCCGGAAATTTACGAGATGCAGGTGCGCGCCATTTTGGAAGCCGCCGCGAATGTGGGGGACAAAGCCGTTCCCGAGATCATGATTCCCCTGGTTGGCGCGGTCAAGGAGTTCACCGAACTCAAGGAGATGACGGATCGCGTGGCCCGCGACGTGGCGAGAGAGACGGGCACATGCGTCTCGTATTTGGTGGGCACGATGATCGAGATTCCCCGCGCGGCCCTCACCGCTGCGGAGATTGCGGAACACGCACACTTTTTTTCCTTTGGCACCAACGACCTCACGCAGATGACCTATGGGTACTCGCGCGACGACGCGGGCAAATTCCTGGGCGAATACGTGGAGAAGGGCATTTTGGAAAACGATCCCTTCCAAACCCTCGACCAAACCGGCGTGGGGCAACTCGTCAAACTCGGCACGCAAACCGGTCGCCATGCCCGCGCAGACCTCAAGGTGGGCATCTGCGGCGAACACGGCGGGGACCCTGCCTCTGTGCATTTCTGCCACAATATCGGCATGGACTACGTCTCCTGCTCGCCCTTCCGCGTGCCTATCGCCCGCCTCGCCGCGGCCCACGCCGCGCTGGCAGAGTAAGTTCATCTCTCATTCCAAAAAAACAACAGTGCCCGCTTTCGCATGAGAGAGCGGGCGTTTGTTGTGATGAATGACGCATGTGCCTGCCAAATCCATGTTTATCCAATCGCGCTTTCAAATTTAGCACTCGCTTCAAGTTCTCGTTTGATCTCTTCTAAATCCTCGCCTTTCCAGCCCACTGCGCGGAGTAATGTATCCCATCCTATAGGTTCAGACGATTCGCCCGGATCCCTAAATTCGGGCAAAGCGTGTACGTAACTTTTCAATTCCCCAAAACTTTTGTGTCCAAATTCTCGAAAGACCTCTTGCACCAAGTCGATCTCGGCTTGAGAGAGTTCATCAACACCCGTATCGGGCGAGATCAATCTAATGACGTTGTGCTGAGGAGCTGCGAAGACATGGCGCTCGGGATCTCTGGACAGAGAGATGATGACGAAGACCAATACCGCCCTTTCGCTGGATGACGAACCATATCATAAGTCGCGCTCGGCGTTGGCCCCAAAGGAAGGTTGAACGGGCGATCAAAAGTCACTGGTCGGCCCCAACACTTCAGGGTTTCTCGGTCGATGAGATAGATGAGCTTAACCAACTTGTAAAGATCGATTTCCCCGCTGCAATTCTGCGCGAGCAATGCCGCGACCTGAGTGGTCTTGCGCTCTTTGAACTTGGGCACAGTTACGTCATCATCCCATGTTGCCATTGGGTTGTATTTGTAAGCGGCGGTCTCTCTGCTCAAATCGGTCACGACAAACGCTCCTTTCTCCGCGTTTTTGTCAAGTTGTCAATCTCATCTCAATATCCCCGATTTTGGGGTGTGTGTGTCAAGTTGGGGCGTTATGCCCGCGCTTGATTTTTCCCCGTGCTTAACCTATATTTTTTCGACTTTGAACGTCGTTGTGAATTTACGGGATTTCATTATGCCTGCTCGCATCATAGCCATAGCCAATCAGAAAGGCGGCGTGGGCAAGACCACGACGGCCGTCAACTTGGCGGCGTGTTTGGCCGCTGCGGAAAAGAAAACCCTGTTGCTCGACTTGGACCCGCAAGCCAATGCGTCTAGCGGGTGCGGCATTGTGGTGGATGACCAGACGCCCTGCGTGTACGAGGTGCTCCTCGATGACGTGCCCTTGTCGGAGGTGATCAGCCAGAGCGAGTTGCCCTTTCTCGGCATCGCGCCCTCGCACATTCGCCTGACGGGTGCGGAAGTGGAGATGGTGTCTGTGATTTCGCGGGAACAACGCCTCAAAACCGCCCTCGCACCTGCGTGCAACACGTATGATTTCATCATCATCGACTGCCCGCCCTCGCTCGGGTTGCTCACGCTCAACGCGCTGACCGCCGCCGATTCCGTGCTCATCCCCATCCAATGCGAGTACTACGCGCTCGAGGGATTGAGCAAGTTGCTCAACACCTTGCGCCTCGTACAGCAGCACCTCAACCATCACCTCACTATCGAAGGCGTTTTGCTCACCATGTACGACGGTCGCCTCAACTTGTCGCGCCAAGTGGCCGCAGAGACCAAATCGCACTTTGGAGACCGCGTGTACAACACGGTGATCACGCGCAACGTCAAACTCGGCGAAGCCCCTAGCTTTGGCAAACCCATCATCCTCTACGATATTCTGTCGGCCGGCGCGCAAAATTACATGAACTTGGCCGGGGAGGTCATCAATGGCTAAACGCACTGCCCTAGGCAAGGGTTTGGGTGCGCTCATTCCCGGCGCCGCGGACACCGCTATCGCGGAGAGCCATCCGTCTCACGCGGCGCAGGGCCATCGGCAAATTTTGGAAATCCCCATCGATGAGATCGAACCGAATCCGCATCAACCGCGCACGGATTTCGATCCCAAAGCCGTGAGCGAACTGGCACAATCGATTCGGGAGAAGGGCATTCTCCAGCCCATTGCCGTGCGGCGGTATGGATCGGGCTATCAGTTGATCGCGGGCGAGCGGCGGTTTCGCGCTGCGCGTCAGGCCGAGTGCGCGGTCGTGCCCGCGATTGTGATGGATGTGGGGACGGATCAAGAAATGATGGAGCTCTCGCTGATCGAAAATATCCAGCGGGAAAATCTCAACCCCATCGAAGAAGCCAAAGCCTATCGCATGCTCATCGACGAGTGTTTTCTCACGCAGGACGAGGTCGCACAGCGCGTGGGCAAGGACCGCTCCACCATTGCCAATACCTTGCGCCTCCTCGCATTGGCAGCCGAGGTTCTCGATGCCCTGCAAGCCGGGCAAATATCCGCGGGTCACGCCCGCACCTTGCTCGGACTCGACAATGCGGATCAGCAAATCGCGCTGTGCGAGCAGATCATGGCGCAGGGGCTGTCGGTTCGGCGCACAGAGACTATCGTCAAAGCCTTAAAAGAAAAGGCGAACAAAAAGAAGCCCACGCCGAACAAAGACCCCAACCTGCTGTCGCTGGAAGAAGACCTCCAACGTTATTTTGGCACGTCCGTCAACATCAACCGCAGGGGGTCCAAGGGAAAAATTGAAATCGAATTTTACAGCAACGACGACCTCGACCGGGTGCTGGAGTTGTTGCGTAATGAGGGGTATTGACAGAAAGGACATTTACGAGCAAAGCAACTGGCTTGAGCGGTTTATCGAGAAAATCAAGCTCTATCGCAGAATATGCTCTCGGTTTGAGAAACTGGAATAGTCGCTCCTTATCGGGACCTACCCCCCTAACCCCCCTTCCTGCGAGGAAGGGGGGGAACTGTGAGCGGTTTTGCGAGGGGATTGATGAGGGATTTTCAATCGCTTTATGCCCTCGCGCAACGCTCTTAAAAACAGCCATTGATATAAGCCATCAAAGGAGCTTTACTCCCCTTTCCTCGTAGGAAAGGGGCCGGGGGATAGGTCCCCTCGCAAAACGCCATCAGAGCAACCTAAGCCATCAAAGGACCAAACGCATTAAATCAGCAAGCAACACATTTTAATCTGCGCGTAACGTCAAAATGGGCATAAGGAGTTTTTTTATGAAATACCTGTTTTTCATTCTTTTTCTTTTCGGGTGCGCGACCCTCGAACCGCCGCAATCCGCGGATATCGTCGTCGACGATTTTGGCTTGTATGACCAGCGGGGCGAGTTTCACACGCTTTACGCGCATGCGGATGCTGCTGCGATTGTCTTGTTCGTGCAGGGCAATGGGTGTCCCATCGTTCGCAATGCCGTGCATAGCCTCAACGCGCTGCGCGATGAGTACGCGCCCAAGGGCGTGCGGTTTTTCATGCTCAATGCCAATTTGCAGGACGACCGCGAACGCATCCGCCGAGAAGCCGAGGCGTTCTCGCTCGACTATCCTATCCTCGTTGACGAAGCGCAACTCGTCGCGGAATCGCTCGAATTGCGCCGCACGGCTGAGGCCATCCTGATCGATCCCAAGACGTGGCGAGTCGCGTACCGAGGGCCGATCGATGATCGCCTGCATTACGAAGCGCAAAAGCCGAGCGCGTCCGCGCATTATCTCGCCGATGCCCTGCGCGCCCATCTCGCAGGCGGGGAAATCGTCCGCAAAGCCATCGCATCGCCCGGTTGCCTCATCGCCTTGCCGGGCAAAGACAAGGCGAGACACGAGCGGATTTCCTACGCCCGAGAGGTCGCGCCCATTTTGCAACAAAAATGCGTGCCCTGTCACCGATCCGGCGGCATTGCCCCGTTTGATATGACCGAGTACAAAGACATCGCGGGCTGGGCGCCGATGATGCGCGAGGTGGTGCGAACCCGGCGCATGCCCCCGTGGCACGCGGACCCGCACTTCGGCACGTTTAGCAATGACATGTCGCTCGGCATTCCCGAAGAACAAACCCTCATCCATTGGATAGAAGCCGGCGCGCCGCGTGGGGAGGGGGGTGATCCCTTGGCTGACAATCCCACGCACGCCACGACTTGGGCGTATGGGCAACCGGATTTGGTCATGGCGTTGGCCCGCCAAGAAGTCCCGGCAACCGGCATTGTGGATTACCGGTATCTCAAAATGACCGTGCCTATCGACCGCGATGTGTGGGTGCGCGGCACGGAGTTTTTGCCGGGCAATCCCACGGCGATGCACCACGCCTTGGCGCGGGTGATCTATCCCAAAAACCACGAGATGAAGCCCGCGGAGAACCGCTGGTTAGACGGTATTTTTGCCTCGTATGTACCGGGCATGGACGGGGTGATGTTGCCCGAGGGCACGGCGCGGTTGTTACCCGCGGGGAGTAAAATTCAGTTTCAACTCCACTACACGACCACGGGGCGGCCGGAAGTGGATGAGAGCGCGTTGGGCCTGTATTTTACAGACGCCCAAAATTTGCGGGAAAACATCGTGGTCGGCCCGGCCAATCCGAAAATCAAAATCCCGCCCCATGCCAGCGCGCACCGGGATTCGTCTGTCAAAATTTTCAAAACGGACGTCACGCTTTACAGCCTCTTTCCCCACATGCACTTTCGCGGCGCGGGCTTCCGCTATGTGGCCCACTACCCGGATGGTAGCCACGAGACCCTCCTTTCCGTGCCGAATTACACGTTCAACTGGCAACGATTTTACACGCTTGCAACCCCCAAATCCCTCCCGGCCGGCACGCGCGTGGTCAGCCATGCGGTCTTTGATAACTCGGCGAAAAACAAATTGAACCCCGATCCCTCTGCAACGGTCCGCTGGGGCGAGCAGAGTTTTGACGAAATGCTGATCGGGTACATGAGCGTGACACAATAAAAAAGAAAATCCAACTCCAATCGGGAGGTCGTGGCTATGATGATCAAGCGTCTCATCGCAAAAAACTGGCGCAATTTTCGGCACATCGATGCGCGCTTGCGCGAACGCCAGTTCATCGTAGGCGCGAATGCGTCGGGGAAATCCAATCTCCTCGACATTTTTCGCTTTCTTCGAGATGTCGTCAAGGCCGAAGGGGGCGGCTTGCAAAAAGCGGTCAAAGACCGCGGGGGCGTATCTAAAATCCGAAATTTGGCGGCGCGGCAAGATCCGGAAATCGCCATTGAAATTCACCTCGCGGACAACGCAGACGCGCCTGACGCCTGGCGATATGCAATCGGGATTCGCCAAGAACCCCGTGGGTATCGCCAGCCCTTTCTCACTTATGAACGCCTGTGGAAAGAGGGTCAACAAATTCTCGATAGGCCAGATGCGGGCGACGAATCGGACAGGGATCGCCTCACGCAGACTTTTCTCGAGCAAATCAATGTCAATGCGGATTTTCGGGAACTCGTGCGGTTTTTTCAAGCCATGACCTATTTGCATCTGGTGCCTCAACTCTTGCGATTTGCCGATTCGATTCAGGGCAGGGTTGTCGAAGAAGATCCCTTTGGGCAAGGGTTTTTGGAAAGGCTTGCCAGAGTCACGGAAAGGACGCGCCGTTCCCGCCTGCAAAAAATTGAACGCGCCCTCAAAATTGCCGTGCCCCAACTCGATCAGTTGGAATTTATCCGCGATGAAATCACGGGGCGGCCTCATTTGCAAGCCCTTTATTCCCACTGGCGGCCCAATGCGGGGTTGCAACGCGAAGACCAATTCTCCGACGGGACGCTCCGGCTTATGGGCTTGTTGTGGTCTCTCCTCGACAGCGACTCCGTGCTCTTATTAGAAGAGCCAGAGTTGTCATTGAATGCGGGAATCGTTTCTCAAATCGCGCCTTTTATTTCCCGAATGCAAAGAAACAGGCGGCCACAGGTCTTTGTGAGCACGCATAGCGATGCCCTGCTTACGGAACAGGGCATTGATGGCGGGGAAGTGCTGTTGCTCACAGCGGCGCGAGAGGGCACAGAAGTACAAATCGCCTCTGACATCGATGCCGTGCGAACACTTCTCGAGGCGGGTTTTACAGTGGGTGAAGCCGTGTTGCCGAGAACCCGACCCGAGCGGGCCGAACAGTTGAGTTTATTGGAATGAGATCAGAACCCTTCATCCTCGCTGTTGAGGATAGACTCAGCGATGCGGTTTCGACTAAAATTCTCGAATACTTCGGTCTCGAAATCGCACAGAGAATTGGATATAAGGGAAATTCTTATCTCCAACAAAAAGCCCCCGGACTCAACCAAGTAGCCAGGGGGTTTTACAATGTCTTTCTGTTGACGGATTTGGATTCTCTCCAAAATTGTCCGTCAAAACTCATTCAATCTTGGGTTGGCGTGCCTCTAAACTCTGGGTTCATTTTTCGCGTTGCGGTCGTGGAAATCGAATCTTGGATTATGGCAGATCGCAGGGGCATCGCGGAATTTCTGTCGATACCTCTCAATCGGATTCCGCAAAGCACTGACCGCATAGAAAATCCCAAAGAGTTTCTCGTTTCGCTTGCGCGAAGGAGTAGAAAAACAAAATTAAAGCGCGAATTGGTTCCCGCCCCGAGCGCGACTACCGCGAAAGTCGGCACGGGATTTAACGCGCGTTTTGCCGAGTTCGTGCGCGATCATTGGAATTTGGAACGCGCTGCTTCTGCATCTGTCAGTTTGAAACGGACATTGGATCGCATCCGCAATTTGTACCTCGCCTGAGTTTCAAATATCTATCCCCAGCGCATCGTCGATCTCTGCTTGGTAGGCGTACACATCTCCGCGCTCGACCTCTGTTGCTGTCACTGTGCGGCCTGCGCGGGCGGATTCGCAGATCGCGTAGATGGCGGCGACGTCTTTCATGCCTTCTGTGCCATCCACCTCGATGGGATCGTCGTTTAAGACCGCGCAGGCGAGTTCGTATTGTTCATACGCGATCAATTTCCAATCCACGGCCTGGTCGCCCGCGCTGTTCACGGTGGGGAAAAAGTGGTCTAAGAGCGGATGCAATTCAAAGTCATCAATGGCGTCTAAAATCGCATTCTGATCCCGCACCGCGCCATCTGCGGATCGCCAGATCGCTTGACCGCCGCGGTTGCCAAAGCTCTGCAAGCACCCCTTGTCGCCCAAGATCAACTGGCTGCGGCACGCGCCGTGCCCGGCAATGCCCATGATAAAACTCACGGTTACGCCGCTTTCCATCTTCAACATCGCCATGGCCGTGTCTTCTGCTGTGGCCGGTACTTCGCTGGGCATGGCGCGAAATCGTTGCTGGTAAAATGCGTACCTGTCGCGGATGGCCCGCTGTTTTTTGCGGATGGGCGCCACCAAGCGCGCATCGCCATAGACCTCTGCCACATCCCCGAGTTGGTAGCGGATCAGGTCCGCATAATGCACGCCCATGTCGATCAATGGCCCGCCGCGGTCTTTCAAATGTCGCCAAGGCGTGATAAAAATTTCATCGCCCCCGCGCAAGGCGTGTAGCGTCGCCATATACGGCGTGCCAATGCGCCCGGTGTCCAGCAAGTGCCGGGTCAAGCGGGCAGAGGGATCGCGGCGGTAATTTTCCGCGACTGACAATTTGCACCGGTTGCGCTCGGCGGCGGCGATCATGGCATGGCAGGCTTTCACGGAAATGGCCATGGGCTTTTCCACCAGTACGTGCAATCCCATATCCAATGCCTGACACGCTACTGTGTGATGTACAGAGGGATCGGTGACGACATCGACCGCCATCAAATCCGGGATGGCTTGCACCATCGCTTCCAGCGAGGTAAAGACGGGCGGTTTTGAGCCGAGCAAGTGTTCGGCTTCGCGTGCGGCGAGTTCGGCGTTGTCGCGGTTGAGGTCGCACAGGGCGCGCAATGCGATGTTGTTAAACGGCGTCCGTGCCAGTTCGCGCAGCCCATACAAATGGCGCGTTCCCATGCCGCCGCAACCGATCAGCGCGAGGTTGAGTTTGTCCATGGTTTCTCCTTTGAGTCGCATCAGGTGGGCGTGCAAGTTGCAATGTCTAACGGGCAAAGTCAAATGTTCGTTTCGGCGAATCGGCGAATCGGCGAATCGGCGAATCTACGGATGGGGTACAACTGACCGTTTAGGTCATCTACGAATCGAAATGCGTAGGTTGTGTTGACATTTTATTTTTTTCCTGACGTTATGCACAGAGTAGCAAATGTGTTGCTTGCTCATTTAAGGCGTTTGGTCCTACAGCCTCGTTGGTTGCCTCCGATGCCTTCGGCGACCTACTTTTTTTCAACAGCAAAAAAAAGTAGGCAAAAAATGCCGCTCTCAAACGCCGAGGGGCTTGCACAGCGCAAAGCGCTTTTGTAGCAGGACGACATGCGCCAGCCTGCAAAGTGGGTTGCTACATGGATGTTGGTTGCGAGACGGACTTGCGCGCTGTGCGTGATGGCTTTAGCTGATGGGCTTTTGCGATGGCATGGTTGCAAGGGCTTCTCTGAATGATTGCGGAACGTCAAAGGGATCGCTTGCTGTCTGCATATCGCATCAGGACAACAGCAATTCAATTTGGTATGATATAGTGTTGGAGTGCAGTTGGATTTCTCACTTTTAGGACCGCAATCTCGGAGCGCGTATGGTTGTCGTAGAGAATATTGTCAAAACCTTCACCCTGTCGCGGCAGCAGAAGCGGGAGATGGAGGATGGGTTTCAGGGGAATACCATTGACGCGGTGCAGCATATCAGTTTTACGTGCCGGCCCGGGCGCGTGTTCGCGCTGTTGGGACCCAATGGCGCGGGCAAGACCACTGCGCTGCGGATGATCGCCACCATGCTCAAACCCACCTCGGGTCGCATCAGCGTGGCGGGATACGACACGGTCGAACAAAGCCATGCCGCGCGCCAAAACCTCGGCTTTCTCACGGGCAACACGGGTTTGTACGACCGCTTGACGCCCGATGAAATGGTGCAGTATTTCGCGGACTTGCACGGCTTGAACCGCGCGGATTACCAAGGGCGGCGCGATCATCTCTTTGGGTTGCTGGACATGGAGGGATTTGCAGACCGGCGCATTGGCAAGCTCTCCACGGGCATGAAGCAAAAGGTGTCGATAGTACGCACGATCATTCACGATCCCGATGTCATCGTGTTCGACGAACCCACCGCCGGTCTCGACGTCGTCACGTCGCGCAATATTGTGCGCCTCATCCGCAACTGCCGAGATGCGGGAAAGACCGTGCTGTTTTCCACGCACCGCATGGGGGAAGTCAGCCTGCTCAGTGACGACCTCGCCATTATTCACAAGGGCCAGTTGCGGTTCGACGGGACGTTTGCGGAGTTTCAGGATCAGATGCAAACGCCTACGCTCGAAGATGAGTTTATTCGCATTGTTGAAGAGGCATGAGAGATGGCTGAAGGGCGAGTCAGCGGTCGGCAAAACAACTTGCTGATTTTCAAACGCAGAGGCGAGAGCCCCTTTCGTTTTGTTAGGAGAATAGAACCATGAAAAAGGTTTTCATCTATTGGGACAATTCCAATTTTCAGGAGAGGTCGTTGTGAAACCCATTTTGACGATTTTCAAAAAAGAGTTCAAGGACATTACCCGCGACAGGCGGTCGATGGTGATGATGATCGTCCTGCCGATGCTGTTGTTTCCGGTGTTGATCACGCTCGTGGGCGCGGTGACGATGCGGCAAGCGAAGAAGGCGAAGACGAAAACGCTCGCGGTGGCGTTGATCGCGCACGGCAATGCGGTTGCGTTCCGCGATACCTTGCTCAAGCGCGGGGATTTGAAGATTCGGGAAGATGTGCGCGAGGACGAGATCCGCGCTTTGATTCAATCCGACAGCTTGGATGCGGCGATTCGCTTTGACGCGCAATTCGACGCGCGAGTCGCGGATTTGCAATCGGGTCGGATTCACCTCTATTTCAATTCGTCCAAGAACTTAAACGAGTCGCGCACGCGCCTGACCAGTTTGATTCGGCACTACGAAAATCAACTCGTGGATGACCGATTCCAGCGGCTTTCGCTCGACCGAAAGATCGTGGATCCCGTGCAGGTCCAACGCCACGACATCGCGTCTGTGCGGGAGAAAGTGGGAAAGAGCATCGGAGGGTTTTTGCCTTATATTTTTGTGTTGATGGGGTTTATGGGGTGTATGTATCCGGCCATCGACTTGGGCGCGGGAGAGAAAGAACGCGGCACGCTGGAGACGTTGCTCGTGGCACCGGTCAGCAGGTTTCATATCTTGCTGGGCAAATGTGGTGTGATCGTGCTATCGGGATTCGTTTCCGTGACCGTCAGTTTTATCGGTCTTTTTTCTGTGTTTTTTCTTAGCCGGGAACTCGTCGCAAAAATTCTCCAAGCCCTGCAAGGGACGTTCGACATTGCCTCGGTTCTCTTGGTCATTTCCCTGTTTTTGCCCCTGATCATCTTTTTTGCGGCTGCGCTGATGTCTCTGTCCATTTTTGCCAGGTCTTTCAAAGAGGCGCAGAGCATTATGACGCCGCTCAATATCGTGATCATCGTTCCCGCGGCGCTCGGGCTTTTGCCCGGCGTTGAACTCGATGCGGTGACGGCATTCATCCCGGTTTTGAATATCTCCCTCGCGACCAAAGATATTTTGTCCGGCACCATCACCTTTCCCTTGTTGCTCGAGGTCTATGCCTCGCTCATCGCCCTCGCGGGCCTTAGCCTATACGGATGCGCCAAGTGGTTTGAGCGCGAGAACACGATCTTTCGGGAAACGTGATTGATCTGGTCAAAAAAGGACTTCAACGAAAAAGCCGACGTTTGCATAGCGTCGGCTTTTCTATTTTCTGCACAGGGCTTGGCGGGTTATGGTGACGGTGCTCGGATGAGTTCCAAACCGGGAATGCCGGAGAAGTCTCGATCATGGGACGCAAGGGGACAACCCAACACAATCGCGGTTGCGGCGATCCATGAATCTGCTGTGTTTAGCCTGCGGCCCGCGTACTCCCGTTGGCTACGGAGATGCGCGGAGATATACACCATGTCGATGTTCGGCCACAGAACTTCATATAGGTCAAGGCTTTGCCTTAGGGCATTCATCTGTCTGTCGCCCCAGCCTCTTTTGTAGGCACCAAACCACAACTCTTCCAGCGTTTGGAACGAAATGACCGCACGCCGTCCCTCTGTCCGATCCAAGTAGTAGGTAGCCGATTCTTCTCGGCGCATGAGTATTGAGACGACACTGGTATCGAGCACGATGGGCAAACTCGCAAGCATCAGGCATCCCTTCCTTCGCGTATCGCACGGTTGAAAGATTCCCACTCTTCTTGCGTTAGGTCGAGCGCGATGACTTTATCCGGGTCGAATATCTTCGGATTGGGGTTGTTGCGAAATGCCTCGAGGTCGAACGGCTCTGACAATGACCGCGTGCCGGTGATTTGCTCCACGCAAACCACCTCCCACCGATCCTCGGCGTTGAAGCGGCCGCGGCCTCTGATCTCGACGTGTTGCGTTGTTAGGCCGCGCACGGCGTCGTTGAGCGCGGGGCCAAAACACAAGGGCACAACCGCCCCATGCCTACGGTGTAACTCCGCTGTGCCGCAGGCCCAATTCACGGCCATCAGACGGCCTTCCAGCAATGCAGGCTCGTCCATAATGCTTTGCCCGTGCCATTTGGGGATGGCGAGTGTCGAAACAGTCATCTTTCGCCTCCATTAGAATCGCGATGGTTCGTTCATATCTTAAAATGTAGGGTAAAAGTGACAGTGTTGCAAGCGTCTTTGTGGCGAATCCGCTTTTGTTTTTCCACGGCGCGGGTATCTGTTATATTGGGTAGCGTTCGATTTTCGTCACCTGTTATCGAGGGGTTTGCCATGCGTTTGGGTTTCGGTGTGTTGTCGGTTTTGATGGTTTTGGCGGCGGCTGTTTTTGGCGAGAAGAAGCCGTTGGATCACGATGCGTATGACGTGTGGAATCGCATGCGCGCCCATGCGATTTCCAGCAATGGGCAATGGGCTTTTCTGTCTGTTGGGCCAGAGGAAAAGGACTTGGAACTCCGCATCGTGAGCCTTGGGGACGACCGCACGTACGCGATCCCGCGGGGGGCATCCGTGCGATTTACGAGGGATTCGCGCTATGTGATCGCGCTCATCAAGGCGTTTGAGGATTCGGTGAAGCAGGCAAAGCGCGACGAGAAGAAGCCGGAGGAATCGCCCAAGGATTCGCTCGGGGTCCTCGCGCTCGAAACGGGCGATCTCTTTAAGGCAGCGCGGGTCAAATTTTTCAAATTGCCCAAAGAAAACAGCGATTGGGTCGCGTATTTGCTGGAGAAGGAAGTGGCGAAAAAGGACAGCACAAAAGCGAAAAAGGAGAAGACATCCGCGGGCAAAGAAGAACCGGAACCCGAGAAGACAGAAGGGAAGAAAGCGAAAAAGGAAGGAGAAAAGGACGACAAAAAGAAGAAACGCAAAAAAGCCGAGGGCACGACGCTCGTGCTTCGCAACCTGCAAACGGGCGCGGAAACGCGATACGCCCATGTGGTTTCTTATGCGTTCACGGAAAACGGCGCGCATCTCATTTTTGCCGCTGCGAGCAAAGACAGCACCGCCGATGGGATCTATGCCATCCGCACGAGCACGGGCGATTCCACGGTTGTTCTGCGCGGCGCGGGGGATTACAAAAAGATCACTTGCGACGAGTCCAGTACCCAGCTCGCATTTGTCGCCAACCGCGACAGCTTTGACACAGAGCAACAAGAGTACGCCCTCTATTCCTGGCGCGTGGGGTCAAAAGATCGGGCAAAAGTGCGCGCCCGATCAAATACGCCGGGCATCCCGGCCAACTGGTGGGTCAGCGAACGCGGCAACCTCTCGTTTTCCAAAGATGGCAAACGCCTGTTTTTTGGCACGGCGCCCCGGCCAGAACCGGAAGCGGATGACGACACGCCCGACGACGAAAAGGTGGTGGTCGATATCTGGAACTGGCAAGACCCGTACCTCCAGCCCATGCAACTCAAAGACGCCAAAGACGAGCGCGAGCGCGCCTATCGCGCAGTGGTTCACCTGAACAATGGCAAAGTGGTGCAACTCGCCACCGAGACCATTCCCGACATTCGCTTGGGAAGCGAGGGCGAGGCGGATGTTGCGATAGGCTATTCGATTCTGCCCTATCGCCAACTCATTTCTTGGGATACGCCGGCCTATTACGACAGTTATTTGATCGACGTCAAGACCGGCGCGTCTCGGCGCGTGTTGACCAAGCAGCAGGCGCGGCCCAATTTTTCGCCCGAGTCCAAGTATATTTATTGGTGGGATCGGGTGCAAAAGACCTGGTACGTGCAACAGGTCAAAAACGCGATTCGCATCAACGCGGGGAAGCATATTCCCCATCCGCTGCACGATGAGTTGCACGACCACCCCTATCCGCCAGATGCTCACGGCAATGCCGGGTGGACAACCGGCGACAAGGGATTTCTCATTTATGACCGCTACGATATTTGGCTCGTGGATCCCAATGGGCGCAACGCGCCTATCGCCATCACCGAAGGGGTTGGTCGAGAGACCGAGACGCGCTTTCGGTACGTGCGTCTCGACCCGGAGGAGCGCGCGCGCGATCCCAAAGCCGAGTTGTTGTTTTCCGGGGTTCACCGCGAGACCAAGGCGATGGGCTATTACCGAGATCGGATCGCGGGCGGGGACGCGCCGGTCGAACTCATCAGGCGCGACAAGCGGTTTCTCGATGTGAAAAAGGCCGAGGACGCGGAGGTGTTGCTGTTCAGGCAATCGGATTTTGCAGAGTATCCGGATCTGTGGATGGCTGATCTCGGGTTTCAAAATGCGCGGAAGATCAGCGAGGTCAACCCGCAGCAAAAGGATTATTTGTGGGGCACTGCCGAACTCGTGGACTGGATCTCGCTCGACGGCGAGGTGTTGCAGGGCATTTTGTACAAGCCCGAGGGGTTTGACCCAGCAAAAAAATACCCCATGCTGGTTTATTTTTACGAGCGGATGTCGCATCAGCTCCACGCCCACCGCACGCCCCGAACTTCTGGCGGGTCGATCAATTTTCCCTTTTACGTGAGCCGGGGGTACCTCGTGTTCATCCCGGACATTCCCTACAAAGTCGGTTTTCCGGGGGAGAGCGCGGTCAACGCGGTCGTTTCTGGGGTGACGCATCTCGTCAACCAGGGCTTTGTACATCCGGACCGCATCGGCGTGCAAGGCCACAGTTGGGGCGGGTACCAGATCGCGTATATGATCACGCGCACCAATATCTTCCGCGCAGCCGAGGCCGGCGCGCCCGTGTCGAACATGGTCAGCGCGTACGGCGGCATCCGCTGGGGTTCGGGCCTGAGCCGCATGATGCAGTACGAAAGAACCCAAAGCCGCATTGGCGGGTCATTGTGGGAGGCCCCGATGCGGTTTATCGAAAATTCGCCGATTTTCTGGGCAGATAAAATTCAAACGCCGCTGCTCATTTTGCACAATGACGAGGACGGCGCGGTGCCGTGGTACCAGGGAATTGAACTCTTTGTGGCCCTGCGCCGCTTGGGCAAACCCGCGTATCTGGTCAATTACAATGGCGAGGCGCACGGCATTCGCAAACACCACAACCGCAGGGATTGGAGCATCCGCTTGCAACAGTTTTTCGACCACCACCTCAAAGACGCACCCGCACCCGCGTGGATGGCCGAGGGCATTCCCGCGGTGGAAAAGGGGAAGACACTGGGGTTGGAGTTGATGGAGAACCGCGAAAAACCATCCGCAGATGAACGCAGATGACTGTGGGGGCGCGGTCGCCTTCACAGCGCAAAACGCGAGGTATAGCCACATGGATTTAGACGGTCGAGTCGCACTCATCACCGGCGCGGCGCGGGGGATTGGCGCGGCAATAGCAAAACTTATGTCAGGTGCGGGCGCGCGGGTTGCGATTGTGGATTTGGATGCCGAGGGCGCAGAGGAGACCGCGGGGACGCTGGCGACGCAGGCGATAGGCGTGTGCGCGGATGCGTCTGATGAAGCCGCGATGCGCTCGGCACTCGAGCGGGTCGTGGCAAAATTCGGCGCGCTGGATATTTTGGTCAACAACGCGGGCATCGGGGGGCCGGATACCCATGCGGCCCAGGCGTCATTGGAAATCCCGCTGACCGAATTGTCCGCCGAGGGCTGGGACGCGCAGTTGCGGACCAATCTCCGCACGGTCTTTGTGTCTTCCCGCGCAGCCATTCCGCATCTCGGTCGCGGCTCCAGCATCGTGAACATCGCGTCGATTGCCGCGCTGATGCCCAGCGTTTCCATGCCGGCCTATGGCGCGGCCAAGGCCGGGGTGATTCACTTGACCCGCACCTTGGCCCGCCAACTCGCCGGTCGCGGCATCAGGGTGAACGCGATCTGCCCGGGCTATCTGTGGACGCGCGCGTGGCAGATGATCGCGTCTCAAATCCAAGGCGCCAACCCGGCGTACGAGAAGTTCACGGCCCGGCAAATTTTCGACGATGTGATCCGCAACAGCGTGCCCCTGGGCAGGGAACAAACCCCGGATGACGTGGGGCACATGGTCGTCTTTTTGTGTAGCGACAAGGGAAAAAACATCACGGGCCAAGCCCTGACTATCGACGGCGGCGCGACACTGGGCGGACGAAAGCAACTAGACGCAACCACATAAGAAGGCAAGGCATGCCCGTCCTTTCCGCCCTGCCGTGTCTGAATCGCGGATTAAACGGATTAGGGGATTGCGCGGATTACCCCACACCACCCTACCGCAAAACCTATCCCCCCGGCCCCCTTTCCTACGAGGAAAGGGGGAGCGCATGGCTTTCTTAAAGGGTTGCATCCAGGGCTGTTTTGATGGCTTTGGGCGAATGGATAATGCCATAGAAACCCAATCTCGCGCAAATCCCTCGCAAAACCTTTCGCCATTCCCCCTTCCTCGCAGGCACAGGCGTAGCCTACAACGAAGCGTAGCGAGTAACGGGGCCAGGGGGTAGGTCCCACCTCGCAAGCCCTATCCCCCCAGTCCCCGTTATGCCCATCACGAAATCACCTCACCTGCCCATAGCGATTGCAAAAATATTTTCCACGGGACAATGCGAATGGGGCCAACCGCGCGTTCTGCGGTTTCATTGCAAACGAGGAGTGCTTTTTTGGGCGCGTATTCCTCGATAAATGCGTGCAGGGGCCGGAGAGTTTTGTTATCTATTCGCCTCGCGCCTTTGACCTCGAGGGCCACCTCGCCATTGCCCAGCACAAAATCGACCTCCAACCCGGACTTGGTGCGCCAAAAGTGAATGTCGTAATTCAACGCGCCATAAGAAGCATGCGCGGCCAGTTCGACAAAAATAAAGTGCTCAAACGCCTTGCCAAAAACCTCGCCGTGCGCGTCTGGCAAATGCCGTTTTGCAAGCGCGCCGGCCACGCCCACATCGAACAAATAGAACTTGGATGCTTTGGAAATCACTTGGCGACTTTGGCGTCTTTTGAACGGTTCGACCACGCGCCCCAAAAGCGTATCCACGAGAATCTGATAATACTCCTTCACGGTTTTGGAACTCACGCCGCACTCGCGTGCGATATTGGAAAAATTGGTCAACTCGCCGTGTGTGTATCCAAGCGCGTCAAAAAATCTGGAAAACGCCGGGATATTGCGCGTCAACCCCTCGGCAAAAACTTCCTCCTTTAGGTAATCTTGCAAATAGGCATTCAGGGAACGGCGGTATTGCGCGGTGGCAAAATGATCGGGTATCAGCCCGCGATTCAAAATGGTCAACAGATCCACATCGCTATCGGGCAACTCATCTGTCACCAGCGGAAACATCTCGTATCGCCACGCGCGACCACCGAGCAAATTCGCCCGGCCCCGCTTGAGCTTTCGCGCACTGGAGCCGCACAGGATAAAACGCAACCCCTTGTTTTCGATGAGCCAATGCACTTCGTCCAACACGAGCGGCACGCGCTGCACCTCGTCCAAGATAATCGGACGCGCCAGCACCGCATCGGGCTGTGCGAGAAGTTGCTCGCGCAACAGGGCCGGCCGCCGGTTAAAATCCAACATCAGATCCGTCTTCAGAAAGTCATAGACCAAGCTGTTGGGAAATGTTGCTTTGAGATAGGTGGATTTGCCGGTTTTGCGCGGCCCCCACAAAAAGGCCGATTGTCTGCTGGGCAACGCAATTTTTAACCGCCGATCATAATGTACCATTTTGAACTCCTTTCCAAATTGGTTAGACTATTTTGGAATTTACTCCAAAATGGTTCCATGTCAAGTCACAGCGCGTCACAGCATCTCGCTGACCGCTTGGGGCCTGTCGTCATCATCCGTAGAGACAGGCCCCGTGCCTGTCCTTCTCGCTTGACTGACCACCGATCCTATCGTCATTTTTTCGTTTGAAAAATAATAGCGCGATTTTTTATTTTTTTCCGTTCACCATTGCGATTTTGAGTGCGAAGGAAAGCCGCGCCCGGTCTGTGCGACAGTGCTTTTGCAAAGGAGGATTCAGATGATTACCGCCATTTTCAGCCGCTGTTTGAACCTCATTTGGCACTATGTTTCCACCGTGAAAACTGGCGTTCATATCGCCCATTCCCATCTTGGAGTGCGGTTCTATTTCATTGCGAAACAGTCCGTTAGGATGATCAGTACAGTCCCCCGAGATGAGTCTGATATGACGCCCCGCTACGCTCATTTGTTGGCCCTGGTCGCGCTGGTCATGCTGGTGGCATCGGGGCAGGCTTTTGCCCAAACCGACTACGATACGGACAACGACAACCTGATTGATGTCACCTCCTTGGCGCAACTGAATGCCATTCGCTATGACCTCAATGGCGATGGTTCCGTAGCCGCTGGTGATACCGTGGCCTACAACGACGCCTTTCCCTACGCCGCCTCGGGCATGGGTTGCCAGGCCACCTGCACCGGCTACGAGTTGATGAACAACTTGGACTTTGACGAGAACAACGATGGCTCAATCACCTCAGCAGACGCCACCTACTGGAACAGCGGCAACGGCTGGTCCCCCATCGGCACTGACGCCAGCGCATCAACCAGATACCAAGCCGCTTTCAAAGGCAACGGCCACACCATCAACAACCTGTTCATCAGCCGCTCCACCATCAACCACGTCGGGCTGTTCGGTGCTATTCACTCCACTAGCCTCATCGAAACCCTAGGCGTAACCAACGCCAATGTAACGGGGAATGAAAATACCGGCATTCTGATTGGCACCAATCGAGGCACAGTAGTCGCCTGTTACACCACCGGCGCGGTCACCGCTAATGGTGATCTTAGCGGCGGATTGATCGGACACCTAAGCGGATCTATCTCCACAAGCTACTCTACCGCATCCGTCAGCGGCACTCGCTACGTCGGCGGCCTGGTGGGATTTCTGCATACCGGGTACGCTATAACAAACTCATATTCCACCGGCCGAGTCAGCGGCAGTAACTACGTCGGCGGGCTAACGGGCGACTCTATTACAGCAGGCGGTAGCAACCTGACCGCCTGCTACTGGGACACCACAACCAGCGTACAGACCACAAGCGACGGCGGCACGGGCTATGCTACCGACGACCTCCAGCGCCCCACCGGCTACACCGGCATCTACTCCGCATGGAACGTCAACATAGACAGCAACTCCGGCAACGACGACCCCTGGGACTTCGGAACGTCATCGCAGTATCCGGTGCTGAAGTACAGCGGTCATTCCCTGGTTGCCCAGGGCCGACCGGCCACCGACTACGACCTGGACAACGACCGCCTGATTGACATCACCACCTTGGCGCAACTCAACGCCATTCGCCACGACCTCAACGGCAATGGCGACGCTACCCACGCCGATTATGGCACCGCCTTTCCCCTCCGCAACACCAGCAGTACCGGCCGGATGGGTTGCCCATCCGGTACCTGCATCGGCTACGAACTGCTCAACAACTTGGATTTTGACGAGAACAACGATGGCGCAATCACCCAAGCAGACACCACCTACTGGAATGGCGGCGCGGGCTGGGCACCCATCGGTAGCAACACCGCCCCGTACACCGCCACATTTGAGGGCAACGGCAAGACGATCTCCCACCTGTACATCAACCGCTACGTCAACTTTTCGGGATTTTTCGCAAGCACGGATACCACTGCCCACATCCGCTCTTTGGGGTTGGTCAACGCGGTGATCAATACGGGTCAGGGCACGGTGGGCGCGCTGGTGGGTCTGAACAAGGGTCGGATCGCGGCGAGTTACGTCACGGGGTCGGTCACGGCGAACACCAATGTCGGCGGGTTGGTGGGCGCCGCTCAGAGGGGGTCGTACATCGTGGCGAGTTACGCCACGGCGTCTGTGGTGTGCAATCAGTCGGGGCCGTGGGCCACTGGCGGCGGGTTGGTAGGTGCCAATGGTTCGGGTGCGACGATCGCGTCGAGCTACTCGCTGGGATCAGTGACGGGGGCCTGCCTGCACAAGCATGGGCTGGCGGAAAACTCAGGTACAGTGACCGATAGCTACTGGGACACGCAAACAAGCGACATTGCCGATGATAGCGATACTGCTACGCCGGAGGGCAAGCTGACTGCCGACTTACAATCGGTCACGTCTGCGAGCGGCATCTATGCCAACTGGGACGATCTGACCATAGATGCTTCAGGGACCAACGATGATGATCCCTGGACCTTTGGCACGACAAAGCAGTATCCGGCCTTGACGTTTGCCGGTCTGGACACCACGGCGCAGTACGCTGCCCAACCCGTGCATTACGACACGGATAGCGATGGCCTCCTCGAGGTCTCGACCTTGGCCCAACTGCATGCCATGCGCTGGGATTTGGATGGCAATGGTTTCATAGACGCCAGTGCCACGACCGCCGATACGACCGCCTACAACGCCGCCTTTCCCAACGGGAACTTGTCAGCGAGCAAGGGTTGCCCTTCCACCGGTTGCACTGGCTACGAACTGCTCAACAACTTGGATTTTGACGAGAACAACGACGGCGCGATCACCCAAGCAGACGCCACCTACTGGAATAGCGGCGCGGGTTGGCTCCCTCTGGGGCCTTACAGCGGCACGTTCAAAGGCAACAACAAGACGATCTCCCACCTGTTCATCGACCGGGGGTCTCGGCATGATACAGGATTGTTCCATGCGGTTGATGGCGATGTTTCGGGGTTGGGGTTGTTGAATGTGAATGTGACCGGTGCTGACCGCGTGGGGGGTCTGGCCGGTAATCAAGGTGGTGGGGGCACCATCTCGTCGTGTTATGTGACGGGTCGCGTTTCGGGGTCGAAGTGGGGTGTGGGTGGTTTGGTTGGTCGGTCTTATCGCACTTCGGGCACTAACCGCATTGTGAGCAGCTACGCGCTCGTCTCTGTGAGCATTCCTGCGACTGTGACGAGTGACGGGATGGCTGGCGGTTTGGTGGGTTGGCTGACCGATCAGACCGAGGTGGTGGCGTCTTACGCGCTGGGCTCTGTGTTCGCGGGACACAGCAACGCGGTGGGCGGCGGGTTGGTGGGTCAAATCGCGAGCGGCGGTGGCGTGACCGCCAGTTACGCGACGGGCGCAGTCACGGGTGCCGGCACGAAAGGCGGGTTGGTGGGCAGTTCGGCTGGTACAGTGACCGATAGCTACTGGGACACGCAAACAAGCGACATTGCCGATGATAGCGATACTGTTGCGCCGGAGGGCAAGCTGACCTCCGACTTACAATCGGTCACGGCTGCGAGTGGCATCTATGCCGCTTGGGACGATCTGACCATAGATGCTTCGGGGACCAACGATGATGATCCCTGGACCTTTGGCACGACAAAGCAGTATCCGGTCTTGACGTTTGCCGGCCTGGACACCACGGCGCAGTACGCTGCCCAACCCGTGAATTACGACACGGATAGCGATGGCCTCCTCGAGGTCTCGACCTTGGCCCAACTGCATGCCATGCGCTGGGATATCAATGGCGATGGTGCCATAGACTCAAGTGCCACGACCGCCGATACGACCGCCTACAACGCCGCCTTTCCCAACGGGAACTTGTCAGCGAGCAAGGGTTGCCCTTCCAGCGGTTGCACTGGCTACGAACTGCTCAACAATTTGGATTTTGACGAGAACAACGATGGCGCAATCACCTCAGCAGACGCCGCCTACTGGAATAGCGGCCAAGGCTGGATGCCCATCGGCTCCGACGCCAACCCAGCGTTACGATACACAGGCGATTTCAAAGGCAACGGCTACACCGTCCAAAACCTGTTCATCAGCCGCAGCACCGTTAGCTACCAAGCACTGTTCGGCGGCACCGGCACCAACTCCCGCATCGAGTCGCTGGGCGTAACCGACGCCGATGTTACGGCAGACGACTTTAGTGCCATTCTGGTCGGCGGCAATCGCGGCGAAATCGTCGCCTGCTACACCACCGGTCGCATGACGGGCGACAATGTCGTCGGCGGTCTGGTCGGCTGGACCGGAGGCTCCATTTCCACAAGCTACTCCCTCGCATCCGTCAGCGCGACTCAGAACCTCGGTGGGCTGGTAGGCTCAAAAGCGACCACCGGCTCCATAACAAACTCCTACTCCACCGGCGCGGTCAGCCTCTCCAGCGGGTCGATGACATCTATCGGCGGGCTGTTGGGCGAGGCAGTTTCCGGCACGGGCACGGTTACCGGCAGCTACTGGGACACCCAAACCAGCGGACGCCAAACCAGCCTCGGCGGTAGCGGCGCGGCGGGCAAGACGACCAGCGAGCTTCAGAGCCCCACCACCTACGGTGCCACCAGCAACGACACCTACTACAACTGGAACGCCAACATAGACGGACAAGCCGGCAACGACGATCCGTGGACCTTTGGCACGATGGATCAGTATCCGGCCTTGAAGTATGCCGGCCTGGACACCATCGTGCAATTTCAGCTTCAACCCGCGGTCGTGACGTTGGTACTGACGCCCTCGTCGATCTCGGAAAGCGGTGGGATGAGCACCGTGACCGCGACGCTGGCACACCCGTTGAGCGCGGCGACGACGATCACGGTGCGTCCTGTGGCGGGTGCTTACACGGTGGGGACGGATTCGACGATCACCATCGCGGCCGGGCAAACCGCGAACGCGTCGGATACAGTGATCATCACAGCGGTGGACAACACCCGAGACGAACTTAATCGCGACGTGGACATGTCCGTTGTGTCAGACAACGCCCAGGGCAGTGTGGTCCTCCCGACCGAGATAACGATCACCGATGATGACCCTCAACCGAGGCTCTCGATTAGTTCGCCGAGTGCGGTTGAGGGCACTGCCCTGACGTTCACCGTTAGATTGAATGCGGCGAGCGGCAAGGCGGTGACGGTGGCGTATGCAGACGCGGGCACGGGCACCGCGACTTCGGGGACCGATTACACCGCGCTTACCGCAGGGACCCTGACCTTTGCGGCGGGCACGACCAGCCAGACCATCGCTGTTTCTGTGAGCGACGACGGGGATGATGAGCCGAACGAGACCGTGATCGTGACGCTGAGCAGTGCGACCAATGCGACCATAAGCACGGCGCAAGGCACAGGGACGATTATCGATGACGATGGCATGCCTGCGCTGAGTATCGGTTCGCCCAGCGTGATTGAAGGCGCGACCGGCGCGACCCTAACCTTTCGGGTGTACCTAAGCCCGGCGCACACGGCACAAGTGACGGTGGCGTATGCAGACGCGGGCACGGGCAGCGCGACTTCGGGGACCGATTACACCGCGCTCACCGCAGGGACCCTGACCTTCGCGGTAGGCGATACCATCCAGACCATCCCTGTTTCCGTGACCGACGACGGGGATGATGAGCCGAACGAGACCGTGATCGTGACGCTGAGCAGTGCGACCAATGCGACCATAAGCACGGCGCAAGGCACCGGGACGATTATCGATGACGAAACCCCGAGTGCCAACTTGGATGTGGATGGCGATGGCCGGGTGAGATTGTTCTCGGATATAATCCTGGTCATTCGATATGTCCTCTTCTTCCGGAACGAGGCCCTCCTCAGAGGGAACGTCATCGAGCCAACTGCCACGCGCAAGACCGCTCAAGAAATTGAACCCTACCTCGACACGTTGGTCAATCAGAACATTCTCGATGTGGATGGCGATGGCGATGTGAGGCTGTTCTCGGATATAATCCTGATCATTCGATACGTCCTCTTCTTCCGGAACGAGGCCCTCGTCAGAGGGAACGTCATCGAGCAAACTGCTACGCGCACGACCGCTCAAGAAATTGAACCCTACATCCGAAGCCTCTATCCCGCCTCCCACTTCCAATGAAAGCCTGTTCCCTGACCGCCACAGATGAAGATGGCGATGAGAACACCCTGGGTTTCTTCCTCACCATCAGCGCGAATCTGATGCTGTCCTTTGGCGATGCGAGTGTGGATGCACTGGCCTATACGCGCAAGAGATCGCGTCCCTAACGCTACCGCAAGCAACCGGTGGCACTGACCCGCTGACTTACGCGCTGACCCCCGAGTTGACATTTTGTTTTTAGGCGATGCAACAAAACAGAAAAATCGAGAGCCTATCCTGCGATAGGGCTTGATTTTCCCGATAAACCGCCCTATCCCCATCTCGTTGCATTGCTCGTAAATGTCAACAGAACCTAAAAATATTCCAAATGTCAACACACCAAAAAAAAAGCACCACCTCAAAACGAGATGGTGCTTTTGATAATTCTGAATCGAGTTCAGATCATTGCTTCACGACATTCGAGGCTTGGAGTCCCTTCGGCCCCTGAGTGATGTCAAATTCGACGTAGTCACCTTCGGCCAAAGACTTAAAACCCTCGGATTGAATCGCGGAAAAATGGACGAAAACATCTTCGCCCCCTTCCTGTTCGATAAAACCGAATCCCTTGGCGTCGTTAAACCACTTAACTCTTCCTTCTGCCAACGTACTTCACCACCTTTCTAACGGCGAAAATTGCACAACAGAACCAAAAAAAGGCAAGAATCAGAAGTTTCGATTCTTGCCATACCGTCTTTTTCAGGCCGATTGCACAGGAAACAAAACAACATCTTCGTAAGACATGGGACAAGATACCCGTTCTTTTGTCAGAAGTCAATGCTTTTTCGCCAAATATCTGCGAAATGCGATCAATATTCTCCGCTCAAGCCACCGCCTCGACCAGCATGCCCCGCCCTTTTTCCGTGTATCGCGCCTTGTCTTCTGGCGCCACGGTGCGCCAAATCAGGAACTGCTTCCGCAACAAATTCATAAAATTCTGATTGACCCGCCGCCATGAAGACGCGTCGCCCGACAGCCTGTCTATCGTCAGTGCCATCGCAAAAATATTGTGTTCGCCCGTGGGCACGGCTTCAAAATGCACCTGCTGGCTCACGCCCAAATCATAAGGCGCCAACCAGATGGTCGTGTCTATCGCATAGCCCTGTCCGGCCGGGGTCTCAACCGAGCCGAAGCGCGCGCCATCCGTGTAAAACGTGCCCAAACTCTCGCCCGCGTGTGCTTGAAAATAATCGACCAAGAACACGGACAGCCCAAAGACGTCCTTGCCGCCGACGGTGAATGGAAACTCAAAATGCCAGTGATCGCCCTCTGGCTCTGGGAATTTCCAGCGGCGCGTCACATCCGGCACGGCCATCAGGGACGCCTGCCGCGCGGGATAGACCGAGGACAGCAGCACCACCAACATCACCAGCATGGACGACGTCACGGTGGAAAGCGCGGAATAATTCACGGTCATCCCTTGCAGCGCGTCTTGCCACAACAAAAACTTGGCGACGCTTTGCCCCAACAAATACCCGGCCACCGTGCCCAAAACCGCGTACACACACGCCTCGGCGATGAACAAAAACGCGATGTGAACCGGCGCCAGGCCCACCGAAGAATAAATCCCGATTTCCCGAAATCGCTCGTACACGGACCCCATCATCGTGTTGAGCACGATCAGCGCGGCCACCAAAATGGGGATGAACAAATTGGACAACCCCCGCAGGGACGTATCGCCCAGCGAACTGTACACCGCCACTCGGATGCCCCCATCTGCGGTCGGGATGCCCGCGAACAGCACCACGGACAGGCGCGACAAAAACGACTTGATCTCGGCCTCGACATCCACGGCCTCGTGAAAGCGCACGGCCACGGACTGCAAGGGGCTGCCCACGTCGCGCAACAGCGCGTAGGGCACGATGGCGATCTCGTCCGGATCGAGGTGTTCAAATGGCACGGTCTCGACCTCGGGCCGTTCCAAGCCCTGCCGCTCCCGGCTCTCGGTCTGCGACATGACGGTGATGAACTCGTCATCGGTCACTTGAAAATCCGCGGGCGTCAAAATTTCCTCATCCAAATCGACAAAGGCCCGCATCTTCTCGGAATCGATCACCCCGATCACTTTCAGTTGTTTGCCGAAAATGCGAATGTACTTTTCGCCCACTTGCCCCGCTGTCACCCCCAAGAGTTCTGCCATGCGGTCGGGCAAAACACAGGCCGATTCCCCGGGTTGAAACCATCGCCCGGCGCGCAACAAGGTGTCGATGCGCGTGACCCGTGCTTCTTCGGGCGCGAGGCCCAACACGCCTTGGGCGCGGGCACTTTTTTTGTTCGACCACAGCACGGCCTTCGATTTTTTTTGTTCCCGCGTCGCGACGTACCAACTCCGGGGCGCCACCGTGCCCGCGTCTTTGAAATTGATCCGCGCATAATCGTACGCCGTATCTTCCAATGGCCCCCAAAACTTGCTTCTGATCAACACCCCCGGATACGCGCCTTCCGCGTCTCGCTGGAGTTGGTGAAATTCCAATGCGGATTTGATGGACGTGAACGACAGCACGGTAAAGGTCAGCAACACCAGCGTCGCAAAGGTCAACCACGTCCGCAACTTGCGCTTTTTCATGTTGGCGATGCCCAACTGAAACGCGGCCACAGACGCGCTGACCCGGCCCACATCGGTTTCGTGCAACAACACCTCTGCGCTGCGTAGGCGGCGGATATTCTCGTTGAACCGGCCCGCCAAAATCGAAATCACAAAAATCGCCAGTGCCATAATCACAAAAGCCAGCAAAATCACAAAGGGGTTGGACAAGTCAAACGCGGGATGCACCTGCGACAGGAAAATCCAGATCACCACAAAAACCGCGCCAAAGCCGGTGATTTGCATGCGAATATCGGCAAAGGTAAAAATCAGCCGCTCGAGGAAAAACGCACACGGGATCACCAGCAGCATGAAGAAAATCACGCCGCGGATCACGTCGTTCTGCGTGGATTTCACATCTGGGTACGCCCGCGACTCGATGCCCATGCCCGCGCGCGTGTGCTTGACAAACGCATCCCATTGCTTTTCCCGCAACGCGACCTCGGCCTCGTCCAAGTGTTCTTTGGCCTGTGCGTGCAAGGCCTCTAGCCGCTGGTTCTCTATCGAGTACTGGCGCAACTTCCGCATGCGCGACTCGTTCAGCATCCACATATCCCGCGCGGCGCGATAGGGCGTGCGGACCAGCGCGCCCGACGACAGGGTTTGAAATCCCTCGCCGCGCGCCTCCCACTCATCGTCCGCGCTTTTGGAATTGAGCAACAAAAAGCGCACCCCGATCACCCCGGCGCGCATCGCAATTTTCACCCGTTCCCCCGGCGACGTAAAGACCACGCCGACCGGTTCATCCGGGCCAAACCCGACCGCGTACCCGTATTCCTGCGGCGCGGTATTGCCCGCCCCGTACACGCTGATATTCGACAACGTGGTCAAGTAGCGCGGGTCCACCGTGCCGTAAAAATCCGTTGCCACGCACGGAAACAAAATCACGGTTTGCTTGGTGATCCACCAGTTCATGTCGAAATTGCCGCTGTAAATTTTGCCCTGCCGCCCCATGTTGGGCGCGTACGTGATCTCGCCGGTTTCCGGGTCGAGATAGTACGCGCGCACGTGTACCCTGCGCTCTGCCACGCCGGGGATATAGTACTCGCCGTTGTCGTCTGCGAGGTCGTAATAAATCCGGCGCACGCCCTTGATCGACTTTTCCAACCCCATCCGCATGGCGGCTATCGCGCCCGGGCGCGGTTTGTCCGGCGTGATGCTCCGCCGGGGAAATGTGCGGACAAAGCCCTTCAGCCCGCGCATGCGATCATCGGGGTCCAACTTGTAATCGGGCAAAAAGTCATCGCTGTTCAACGACAGATCCAGCACGCCTGCGAGCACGCGAATCTGCTGCGTCAAATTGTCGTAATTCACGAACTCGGGCCGATCCAGCGGGGTATCCACCCGAAATCGCGCGTCGTTCACCGTGGTCAACGACAGCGCAGGCGTGCCCGCGTACAACACCACTTCGCTGTCGCTCTTGATATTTTCCCCGGGGATGTACATATCCCACGTCATCCCGCCTTTGGGATTGATCCCATCGACCATCGCGTCTTTTGACGGCGCGCCGATGCCCTTGGCGATGGCGGTGGCATAGCGCGTGAAGGACTTGCCAAAAACCGCGAAAAACCGCGTGTAAAAATAATTGACCGCCGCGTTCGCAGAAAAGCCAGCGGTCTGACTCGCCACGCCCATCTCCGCGGTCTGGCTAGACAGGTCCAACCCGATGAACAGCGCGATGTCGATGGGTTCGGTCATCAGGGCCGCAAAGTGCTCTTCCTTGCGCGAATGCCGGTTCAAAAAATCGCAGATCCCCCTAAATCCCAGGTGATGCGCCGACGATGCCAAAAAGAGCAGCGTGTACTTGGGGCGATGCGCCCGAAAATACGCGGCCAACCGCATCAACCCCACGATGCCACACGCCATTTCCGCGCCCGGCGCCTGCGCGGGCACCACGGACATCGCGTCGTAATAAGCGTTGATCACCACGATTTTTTTCGACAATTCCGCATCCGTTCCCTCGATCCAGCCCAGTACATTGGCCACCTCGCCTTTTTTCCAGGGCATCCGCGATTCGAGTTGCACCTCAATTTCCCCGCGGTCTGCCAACAGCGCGCGCAACCTTTCCCCGTGCTCTCGGTCGATCCAAAACCGCTCGATGCTGTTGGGCACTTGCAAAAATTTCGTCTCGGCCTGCGAGTAAGATGTGGAATCCGGTTCGATAAAAATGACTTGTTCCGCGCCCAAAATCGCCGCGTTGAGCCATCTGTTCCACGTATTAAAATCCAACAACACGACCGCGCCCTCCACGGCCTTGCCATCGTACGCCTTGAACTCGCCATCGCCCCCGTCGATCAAGCGCGTGCGAACGCCCCCCGGCGGCAAGGTGGCGGTCTTCACCAGATTCGGCCACAGCCCAAACAGCGGGAACACCTCGCCAGACGAGACGAGGGTCAAGCGGCTGCCTTCATCCACAGGCGACGTCACCCCGTAAGCCTCGGTCTCCACATCTTCCAACCCCAGGGATCGAAACCGCTCTTCGATAAACGCCGCGGCCCTAGCGTGCCCCGGATACCCCGGCACGCGCGATCCGCCTTGCGTAAACGCCCCCATCAACGCACGCACCTCGGCCTCGGTGATTTCGCGCTTCACCCGATCCGCCACCACATCGGCACCCGGCACAGGCGCGGGCGCGACCGGTTCGGGCGTCTGCAACCCCAACGCAGCGCGCAACAGCGGATCGACCGTATCCGGCCCCAAAATAACGGTCCCAAACCCGACCACCACAAACCCGATCAATGCCAACCGACCCAGGCGACGATCCATGGCGTTCCCCTCGAAAAGCTTTGTTTTCCTGTTGCACAAGTGTAGCGAAATGCGCGGCTCGAATCAATACCATTTGTGAACGGTGTGCCCGCGGGGCATAAACCACAGCGCATCGACAACGAGGCCCAAGGCCGTCGACAACACATACGCCACCAGCATGCCCACAAAAAACGGCTTTGACCTGCGGTAAAAGGGCGCGCCGCCGATTCGCAGCAAAACGAACTTGATCAGCCACGCGACAAAAATGGTGAAACTGGTGAGCCGGGCGAGCATCGTGCCGGACAACGCGAGGCCGATGGGATGCAGGGGCCACCGCGTGAATTGGTACCGCAAGAACAACAGGGCGAACATCGCACAAGACCCGATAGCGAAAAACCAGTAATCGATCACTTCCATGGGTTGCGGCGAAACAATGGCGTTGACCGCATTTTGGTACCCGCCCACGCCAGCGCGGATGATGAGCCAGTTGGGGGAAAAATTATAGCCGCCGATGCGATAGCCCAACCAAATCGTGAACAACATGGATGAGCAGATGCCCACGACAAACGCGATGCAGATGCCGCCGAACAAGGGGCGTTTGTTGCCGGGGATGAAATCCGCCAACCGGTTGAGATGCGTGCCCACGGAAAACGTGAATCCGCGAAAGTGGTTGATGGCGACCGAAGCCGGATACAGCATGGCGTGTGTCCCCGCGGGAATGGCGCGTGCGCCGCCCATCAACGCCGTGGTCAGGGTCCAGGCCGACGCCGGCGCATTGACGTAAATCAAGCCAGAATCGGCTAAAATTTTCGAGACCGCACCGTAGGTCAAAAACATGGTCGGCAACAAAATGGCGATGACCTTCGGTGCGATGCCCGCCGCTGACAACCACACCAGC
Source organism: Candidatus Latescibacterota bacterium (assembly GCA_965204745.1). Taxonomy (GTDB): domain Bacteria; phylum Latescibacterota; class UBA2968; order UBA2968; family UBA2968; genus VXRD01. The sequence continues at coordinate 2,246,445 of OZ242010.1, read as the reverse complement.
GCGTAGGCGATTGAAACCGCGAGACAGCAAAAGGCCGCGCGATAGGACATCAGTTCCCCGCGGTCATCGATATGCCCGCTTTTCGGATGCAGGGCTTTTTTGAATGCGTCTTTCAGATGCGCCCGCGCAATCCACACCCACCACAAGGCGAGGCCGACAAACGCGCCCGTCGTTTGCCATGAATAGCGCTTGGTGGCGTAGTAGCGGTGAAAGGCCGGCACGCCTAATTGATCCAAAATGCCGGACTCGACGGTGAACATCAGATCGAAAACCCACAAGCTGAGCAACACTTCCAAACTCGCAAAGTACGAAAAGCAGATTCCCACCGTGCTGACGAACACCCACTGCGGCGGAAAATTTCGCCCGATGGGCACCCAGGTGCCCGCGGCAGTGGGGAATTTGGGCAACGCGGGATGAAACCAAGCGATGATATTCCACCCAAAGACCAAAGCCACCACGCCAAACCCGGTCCAGAACATTCGCCCCCGCATAAAATCGGGCAACCACGTCTGTCCCGTGCCGGGTTGCGTGGTCAATTCGACGATGGGCTCCATCGCGGGATAGACCAGTTTTTCGTGTTCTGCCCACTGCTTCCGCATAATCACGGATGCACAAAAACAGGCCAGCGCCACCGCACACACAAAGGTGAACCACCAAAAAAGCGGGCCGAGCCACACGGCCCACGGCACGGGCGCGCCAGCGGGCAAGCCGTCGTAAAACCACGTCATCGCGCCATCGCGATTGGATGGGATGATCCACTCGGGCAAATAGGGATGCAAAAATTCTGCCCATCGGTTTTCGGGCGTGGCAAAATAGTAAGGCGTGACGATGACCCCGACCAGATACCCGCTGACCCCATAAGTCGGGCCGAGGGAACTGACGAAGCCCATCGAAAAAATCACGAGCCATTCCCCCGGGGAAAAGGCAAATCGTTTGCCAAACCACCGTGCGAGCGCGCTACACGCGATCACACTCAGCAACGTCAGCATCAGATTGCCCATGGGCATGTGGCTATACGCCATGAAGGAACTGTGCAAAATATAGCGCACGACCGTTGCCAACGCGCTGATCGCAACGACCAGCACGAGCCCGAATATCAGGGATCGCACTGTCGCGCCGGCGGTTGCGCGATCTCTCGGATCGACCATTGCATTTGCGGTCAAAGTCATGGCGTCCATTCCTTTTTTTTCTACTCCATCTCGATGCCCGCCTCGGGGCGGGGGCCTATTTCGTTTTAAGACATCTTCTCAACAGCAATGCCAAACTGATCAGGAGCGCGCCTTCGGCAAGCACGTATTTGTACTCGAACCAGTCGTTCAGATACGGGGCGATGAGGGGAAAGCTATACGGGTCGGGCAGGCCCGCGAGCAACAGGCCCATAGCCCCACAATAAAGTGCCAAGGGGTGAGCCCGCTGGGATCGAATCAGGATGAGGAGGGCGGGCAACAACCACACCGTATTCATCGCCCAAGTCGTGGGCGCGGTCAGCAAAACAGCGGTTGCCATGAGTTGCCAGTAGGTCAGTTCTGCGGTCGGATTGAGGCGGTCAAAAAATCGCTTCTCGCGCAGGTGCCACGCGATCATCAACAGCAAAAACAGCCCCATCAGGACGAGCGATACGCCGAAAGGACTGCCCCAACGCGGCGCGATCACATCGACCAGAGTCGCGCTGCCCACAAAATCAAACGCGCCGAGGCGATAGCGATGGCCTTCCTTTTGCGCGATTCCGTTCTGATGGTCGGACAAATGGGGTTGCACCAATGCGCGGGGCAACAGCATCTCCCGGGTTCCCCCTTCGCCGTATTGGGAAATCCGGGGCAGGTGCGTCAGCACATAGTCCCGGTTTGCCGCGTACCCATCCAGCGCGAGAGAACACAGCCCGATCAGGAGACACCCACTCGTAAATCCCGCCAGCGCGATCCATTTTTTTCGCAAAATCAGAAACGGCGCGAAATAAACGCAGTGGAGTTTCAAAAGCGTCGCCAGCGCGAGGCAGAGGCCCGCCGCGGCGCGTTGTTTTTTTCCCCGTTGCACGAGATAAACAAATGCGGCGAGCAATGCCAGCGTGATGCCATCGACCTGCCCGCGTTCCAACAGGGCCAAGACCGGGTGGAACAGGCAGACGCATATCCCGGCGACTATCATTGCGTCGCGGCCCATCCGCGCCCGCAATGACTTGTGTGCCACCCCCATGGCAAATGCGATGCAGACCAGCGCGAGGCCCGTCCACACTCCTTTGGCAACGCGATAGGGCAAATGCGCGAGGGGCTGAAACAATCGGGCCGCCAAAGGCGGGTACAGAAATCGGCTGTGTTGCAAAAGCCCGAACCCATCCCAGATCGGCGGGGTGTGTGCCAAGTGGTTCTGATAGGGGGACAAGCCGCGTGCCGTTGCCTGCCCGGCCGTGTAAAACGCCGAGAAGTCCAGTTGCAGGCTCTCTCGCCCAAAGAGAACGGCAAACCCCACAACGCGACCAGCCGACAGCAAGAGAAGTGTGACCAACAGCCATCGGACGTATTTTACCCGCTTGCTCACAGGGGCTATTCCTCATAAAAAAAGCGACAGACGAGTGTTGCCTGTCGCCAGCAGTACCCTGCTCGTGCCTTTGAACTAGCTGTCGCCAGTTGTACCCCTTTTGTGCCTTTTGTGCCCTTTGTGGCTAAATTCCCATCTCCCATCTTACGTCTCACCTCTTCCCTCTTCCCTCTTCCCTCCCTACCCAAACATCGCTTTTGCGAACGCCAGGTTTTTCTCGCCCGATGCGATGGGGTCGTCTCCCGCGGGGGTTTCAAAGATCAACCAGCCCTCGTACCCGATTTTTGCAATGGCATCGCGGCACGCGGGGAAATCCACGTCGCCTTCGCCCAAGTCTGAACGTTGCGTATCCTTCAGGTGGATCAACTGGGTGTGTTCGGGCAACGCCGTGAGCATTGTAACCGAGCCGTGTCCGTAGATCAAGGCGTTGGCCGTGTCTTGGTACACCCCGACCATCTCCGAGCCGACGCCATCGCAAATCGTTCGCAACAGCCCGGTTGAAAAGCTGGTCTCCAGCGCGACTTTGATGCCCAAATCTTCGGCGAGGGGCGCGCACTGCTGCAAGTCTTCGATCAGCGAGTTCACATATTGGCGCGGCATGTCGAGGTTCTCCGCGTCAAAATACGGGAGCAAAATCCCGACGCCGCCCATGCCCTTGCACGCCCGAATCGCCTTTTGCACGAGCGACACCACGCGGTCGCGCACCGCAGGGTCTGCCTCATTGCCCTTGTATTCCCGAAACAGGGCAAAACTGATCGAACACGCCTGCGCGCCCGATTCCTCGCTCCACGTCGCCACCTCTGCTTTGCCAGCCGCGGTCAACAGCCAGTCCAACCGGTCTTCCTCTCGCAGCACGATCTCCACCCCATCAAACCCCATCTTTCCGGCCGCGACAAAGGCATCTTTCCCCCAATCCATCTTCAAACTCGTGTTCCGAATCCCATACAAATACATTGCAATTCCTTTCGTGAATACCGCGAACAATTTGAGCGGTGGCTAACCGCTAGAAGACCCGGGCGGCGATACGGCCTGTCCGAAATGATTGGCAAAGACCAGGAAATCGCCAAACCCTATCGCGCCATCGCCATCCAAATCGAACCGCGCATCATACGCCTCATCATTCTGACTCAATCCAAACTGCGCGACGAACAGCAGAAAATCGGGAAAACCAACCGCGCCATCGCCTTCAAAAAAATAGTCCTCTCATTCATTGCCTTAAGGGAGGAATATAATAACATAGCCTCGTTTCGTTAAGTATATAATTCCCAAATAAAAAGTACCGTCACAAAAAGCCAGCGGAAAAGCCATCACGCGTCGCGTTCAATGTATCATTAAGGTGACGATGGGGTTTGCGCGGGCGGCTTTCCGCGCTTGCGTGCTCTTGGTTATCCTTATACCGCACGCGCAACTGCCATCCAATCCATTGCTTGAGGCCGGCCTCGTAAGGCCGCCTAGTTCCGCACCCGATAGACAAGTCTCACAGCGACGGCGACGAGGGGTCTTGACGGATGCAGAGGAAGAGGCTATCTTGGGCGTGGCAGGTCCCTTGTGAGAAAGGGTGAGTTTTGGAAGTGACAAACATGCCCGATCTACGGAGGAGCCTGTCTTTTTTCAACCCCCAAACAGCAGGTAATATCTATTTATTCAACAAAGCCACTGACAATGCGAATTAAGCGTTGGATCCATCGCGTACTTGTCTTTTTGTTGGGACCTACCCCCCTAACCCCCCTTCCTGCGAGGAAGGGGGAATAACATCTCTCCGTTGCAGGGAGGAGCCGGCGGAGAGGGCATCCATCGTTTGTTTTAAGACAAGTTCTAAGGTGCGATCCGATAATGTATGACTCGTTGAGGTCTTTGGGCGATTGACCGCGGCTTGCTTCTTACTCGCTTTCTACTCTTAATTCGCATTGACAACTGACAACTGACTACTGGCAACTGACAACTGACTACTGACTACTGACTACTGACTACTGACTACTGACTCTCACCTCTCCCTTCTTCCCTCTTACTTTCTTATAGGTGTATCGTGAAGCGCACCACGCTGATATTGCTCGTCAGGGGCGATCCCATAACCCATGTGTTGCTCGGGTACAAAAAGCGCGGTTTTGGCGCGGGGAAATACACGGGCATTGGCGGCAAAATCGAACCCGGCGAACCCGTGCGCGAAGCCGCGGTGCGCGAAATGCATGAAGAAACCGGCGTTGTGCTGTCGCCCCGCGACCTCTTAGATGCCGGGCATGTGGCGTTCTATTTTCCCGCACGCCCCAACTGGGATCTCACCACCCATGTTTTTTGGGGACGCGACTATCAGGGCAGGCCAACGGAATCCCGCGAAATCCGCCCCGAGTGGTTCGCCATCGACCACTTGCCCTTCAGTGCCATGTGGGACGATGCCTCCTATTGGTACCCGCTCGTGCTCAACAACCAGCGCGTCAAAGCCGTGTTCACCTTTGCCCCAGACTGCGAAACCGTCGCGACCAGCCAAGTGGTTTCAACGGATTATTGAAGTTTTGCTCCCCGCGTTGCATCCCCATGCGACAATTTATACATCTCGGATTGGCGAACTTCTGTGCTCATCGCGCCCATTCTCGAATCGCATTTTCACATTCGCAACCGCCCTGAAAATGCAAAAGCCAGACGTATTGTCTGGCTTTTTGTTTTATCCCAATTTGATTTTTATTTTTCCTATCAATTTGGTATTAGGTTGTGTTGACATTTACGAGCCATGCACCGGCTTGAGCGGTTTATCGAGAAAATCAAGCCCTGACGTTCCGCAGTTCAAAGAAGGCATCACAATAAGTGCCCTCGCAAAAGTCCATCAGCTAAAGCCATAACGCACAGCGCGCAAGTCCGTCTCGCAACCAATGTCCATTTTGCAACCCACTTTGCAGGCCAACGCATGTCGTTCTGTTACAAAAGCGATTTGCGCTGTGCAAGCCCCTCGGCGTTTGAGAGCGGCATTTTTTGCTTACTTTTTTTTGCTGTTGAAAAAAAGTAAGTCGCCGAAGGCATCAAAGGCAACCAACGAGGCTGTAGGACCAAACGCATTAAATGAGCAAGCAACACATTTGCTAATCTGTGCGTAACGTCAAAAAAAATAAAATGTCAACATGACCTAGAACGGTTCAACTTAAAATGTCCTCTCCCCCCTATCTCTCCTTGGCGCGGCGGTCAACTTCTTCGGGTGTGACGATAGCGTGGAGGTCCGTGCGGAGGTCCGCGAGGATGTGGGCGCATGAGGGATCGGCGGCGCAGTTTTCGAGCTCGTCCGGGTCGCGATCCACATTGAACAACTGATCGGGCAGGCCGACGTAGTGGATGTATTTCCAGTCGCCTTTTTTGATCATAAAACCGCCCGTGGTGGAACCGAGGGTGTGGTATTCGCTGAAGATCGGGCGATCTGGAAATTCATTGCCGAAAACAGCCGGTAACAGGCTGGCGCCGGGCAAGGGCGCGGGTGCGCGATCCGCGAGGTCGAGCAGGGTGGGCAGGATGTCGATGAGACTGGCGCCTGCGGAGACGCGCTGGTGGCCCGCGGCATGGGGATGGCGAATGATCATGGGCACGCGCACGGCGTGGTCGTAAAAACATTGCTTTTGCCACAAGCCGTGATGCCCGGCCATTTCGCCGTGGTCGCTGACGTAGATGACGACCGTATTGTCGCGCAAGGGCGAGTTATCGACAATGTCGAGCAGGCGACCGACGAGGTGATCCGTGAACGAGACCAAGCCGTAATACGCGGCGGTTGCGGTGATCGAGATGGCGTCGTCCAAAGGTTCTTCGTTGCGGAGCCAATAGCGGAGTTGCCGAATCGCGGGGTGCTGGGTTTCCCAGGGTTCGGCGCGCGTGGGCGGCAAGGTGACGCGATCCGGATAGTAGCGGTCGAAATATTCCCGCGGGCACAACAGGGGGAAGTGCGGGTTTATGAACCCCGTGTACAGGAGGAAGGGGCGATCTGGGGATTGGGCGCGGGATTTGAGAAAGCGTTCCGAGCGATCCGCGGCCGTGCGGTCATAAGCGTTGTGCCAGTGGTCGCCCGGCCCGCATTCGGTGACGTGGCTGTTGCTACCGCGTCGGGCATTGGGCGCACGAGAAGGCGTGCGCCCATGTTGCCATTTTTCCGCGTCGTCCAACAGGCGTTCGCCAAAACCGCGCAGGCGATCAGGGCCGACAAAATGCGTGCGCCCACACAGCGCGGTCTCATAACCGGCGGCTTCGAGATAACTGCCCATCGTGGGGACGGCATCGGGCAGGGACGAGCCATTGTCCCACGCGCCGATTTGGTGGATGTACTGCCCGGTCATACAGGACAGGCGCGCCGGCACGCAGATCGGGCAAGCGGTGTACGCATTCTCAAAAGTCGCGCCTTCGGATGCGAGGCGGTCCAAGTGCGGCGTGTCAACGTGGGGATGACCGTAACAACCGGTGACCGCGGGATCGTGTTCGTCGCTCATGATGAGCAAGATGTTGGGGTGTTGGTCCATGCTCGTCTCCTACGCGCCTTCGTATTGCGCCCGCATCGCATCAAAAAAGCGCACGTCGATCCGCGCGAGGTCGATCACGGTTTCCACTGGCTCGCCGCTGTATTCGCTGTGGAAACTCACCGGCCCTTCAAAGTTCAAGCGATCCAGCGTTTGCACCACCGCGGGCCAATCGCCAAAGCCCTGCCCCAAGCGCATGGTGCCGCCCGTGGGCGCGCCTTGCGTGGGTCGCCCCAAGGGGCGTTGGCGAATCAAATCCTTAAATGCCAGCACCGAGAGGTAGTCGCGCACGATGTCCAATGCCATTTCGATAGGCTCGCCGCAGATCGACAAATGCCCCGGATCGGAAAACACGCCCACATGCGCGGGATCGAACCCCTTGACCACGTTCATGATCGCGCACGAATTGAGGCCCATCGACTTGCCCGAATGGTTGTGGACCACTGTTTTCACCCCGTGCTTTGCCGACAATTTCTCAAAGCCCGCCATCCAGCCTCGGATTTCCTCCAACTGATCCCAATAGTGTTTCTCGGCCGACCAGTGCCAGTACCCCAACTTGACATGCGGCACACCCGCATCGCCCAACGCGCCGTAATAACGCTCGGCATAGTCGAGGTCCGGGCGGCTAAAATCCCCGGGGGCCGTCACCAGCGGAATGCACAGGCCCGCGGCCTCAAACTGCTTGGCCGCATCCGGCAATGCCCCGGCGATATTTTCCGGATTCACCGGATATCCCGGGCGCACACACAAATCAGCCCCTTGCACCCCCACGTCTTGGAGTGCCTCGATGATCTCGGGAATATCCATGCCCTCGAGGTGCTTTGTGAACATCATGTACGTGAGCTCCATCTCATATCCTTTCGTTGAATGTGGTGTTCGCTACAAGCGCGTGCAGAATACGCAATCGCCCGCCTAAAATCAATCTAGTAATTATGCACATTGTGCCCGCGTGCGGGGAACCACACGCAGTCGAGGGCAAAGACCAGCGCGGTGCTGACGGCCTGTGCGACGATCAAGCCCACGAAAAAGGGCTTGGCGCGTTCGTACAGATTTACGCCGCCTATGCTCATCAGCAGGGACTTGGCGGCCCATACGATCACGATGGAAAACACGATCTTTGTCACCCCGTAATTGCCTTGGATAGCCAAGCCAATCGGATGCAGGGGCCACCACGGCAACCAATAGCGCGCCAGCGTGAACCCGCCCATGGCGACTGCGCCGATGACGGCCCACAGGGCCAACCCGCCCTTGCCGCCCATGGGAATCGGATTGCGGATGGCATTGATCGCCTTGTTAAGCGCGCCCGGTGCCGCGTTCTTCAAGCCCATGTTGCCCAAGTTGTACGCGCCATACGCATAGCCCAAATACAGGGTATTGGCGACGGAAACGATGTAGCCCACGACCAGGGACACCCCCATCATCAGGGCGATTTGTCGGGGTTTGACCACGCCGTCAACCACCTTGACCGACTGCGTCATCGCGGGCATGACATAGCCTTTGCCCGCGCTGTTGAAGACGCGCATAAACGACAGGGTCGTCACGCTTTGCCCGCCAATGGTCGGCGTGCCCCAAATTTGCAAAACCGCGTCAAAGGGCTGCACTTGGTAATACACGTACACCAAGCCCAGTTCGGCGACCACGCGGGAAAGCCCCAAAAATGTCAAGAGGGAGATCGGCACAAATGTCAGAATGACGAACAGGTCCATCCCGGCGGCGTACAACCACGCGACGACAAATGCCAAGGAGGCGAGCAGGCCGATCACAGCCGTGCGATAGGACAACAATTCCCGGCCGTCGTCAATGCCTTCCCACCCCGTGCGCGTGGCTTTTCGCCAAACATCCACGAGGTGTTGCCGGCCCATCCACAAACTCCAGATCGCCAAAAAAATGAGCGCGCCCCCGCTTTGCCAACCCAGCGCAGGGCTTTGCCACTGCCGGTCTGCCGCGCCTGGGGTGTACCCAAATCGGTTGAACAAAAAGACCTCAAAGCCGGACAAAAAGACCCACACCCAAACACTGAACAACACGTCCAAGCGCGCAAAGTACCCGAATCCAATCGCGTAAAAACTGACCCTGCGGATCAAAAAGGGAAAGTCGGGATAAAACCGAAACTGCCCGCCTTCAAATGGAATGGGCGGAAAAGCAGGCATGAAATACGACCCGATGTTCCACACTTTCATCAGCATGACAATGCCAAACGCGATCCAGAACAGGGGCGACCAAAAGACCCGGCTGAGCCTGCCGCCCGCTTCTGTTTCGGTCAACAACTTGCCCACCTCGACGATGGGATAGGTCAACCGCTCGTGATCGACCCACTGCCGGCGCAACATCACGACGAGGCAGAAGATCGCAAACGCCACCGCGCCCAAGAAACACGTCCACCAAAACAGGGGCGTGGCCCACGCGCTGACCGCGGGCATGTGTCCTGCGGGCGTGCCTTCGTAAAACCAGTTCATGGCACCGGCGTCATTTTGGGGCGCCAACCACGTCGGGATGTGGTGATGCAAGTACACATCCCAACCATTTTCCGGCGTGGCAAAATAGTACACCCCGGCCAACACCCCGATGAGATGCCCGGTCACGCCATCGTAAGGCACAATCGCAGCGACCAACCCCATCCCCAACACCACGCGCAACTCGGAGGGCGTGAGCGCGGCAGAAGGCCGGATCAGGCGCGTGAGCATGTTCACCACGGCCAAGGACAAAAACGGAAAGAACAATGCCATGGGAAAATGGCTGCGGCTGATGTTGGACCCGCGCATGTAATAGGCGGTCCACTCGTCCCACAACACCGTCAGGATGATGATCCCAATGCCCGCCAAAACGCACCGAGGCGTGACAGCGCGACCGCGATGAACCTCAGCGGTTTCTGTCGGATATGTCGATGCTTCTGCCACAGGTGTAACCCTCTGTGTTTCACAACGCGCAACAAAATCGAAGATAGACAACGACTTCCAAAGTCGCCCAAAACGCCCACAATAGCAACTGTTTTCTAAATCGCGGTCAGCGGTCCGTCGTCCGTTATCCGTCCGCCTACGCCAAACAAAAAGCCCGGGTTCGCAAGGAACTCGGGCTTGTTGTTTGTCTGAATCGCGGATTGTCGCGGAGTTATGAATTGTGCGGATTAACCCCGCCCTTCGTCCCAACGCCCCTTGTTTTGCCTCTTTGCTCCCTGACGAGTGTGACGATTTCCCGCGTGGAGATGTCCGCCTCAATAGCGGGAACATTCAGGGGTGATGTGGGTGAGTGCTCTGGCACCAGGGCATACGTCCTGCCATCTTTTCTGCGAATGAGAACCTTACCCGTAGTCTCGGCTTCATCGAGCACGCTGGCGAGTTTCTGTCTGGCTTCTGAGTACGTATAGACTGCCATTTTATTTTTTCTCCAAATCAATGAGATCGACGCCGAGGGTACCTGCGGCACGTCTAAGAGATCGATCCAATGTCAACAAAGGGGCCGCCTGTTGCAAGGCGCAGTCCAAAAAGTAGGCATCATAAGCGTACGCGTTTACTCGGGCAACGATAGACAGGACATTTGCCATGTCAACATCCACATATCGCAACGGGATGCTGTCGAAAATCTCCAGCCCCTGCTGGGCATCTGCAACATTGACGCGACGTTGCTTTATCATCGCCGAGAAGGCATTCCCAATTTCCCAAGGAATAGAACCGGGGCCGATAAGTGCGTGCCCCCATGTCGCCGCAATAATCGCGTCTCTCTCGGGTTCAGCGACGATCACCGCAATAATCGCTGACGTGTCAATCACAATGTTCAGAACGACCTCCTTTAGATACCATCTATTGTACGATGAAAAAAGAAAATGTCAAGGGACAGAACAACTTTGTCTGAATCGCGGATTAATCCCACATCCCAAAGGTGAGAGGTGAGAGAATATCTTGGCTATGTGGAAGTTGGAAGGCACAGAAAGATACCGAGCGCGTTTCAAAACAAAAAAAATCATCCCCGCGAATTGGGTGCTGTGCTCGATAATTTATAGCGTTTTGTCGATCTAATCAATTCGGGAGTTTCACCTTTGGGGACCTTGAACGCTATTTGAACGCCATTGGTATGCAGATGAGCATTTTCTTTTTTCGAAAGGGCAACACCGTTGTCGATCAAGTCAAATGCCAAAAAAATTGACTGTCGTATCCTAAATCGCGTATATTTTTTTTAATGGGATTACCAGCAGTATCACTCTTTTTGAGAGGAGTATCATCATGACCTATCGCCCTTTTAGCTCCGTTCTTCTGCTCTGCGCCCTGCTCGTTGTCTGTGGCGAATCCGCCGCGCAGAATACCGCTTCAAGCGATGCGGATTTGAGCGGCCTGACGCTCTCGGCAGGGACGCTGGATCCGGCCTTCGCCCGCGACTCGCTCGCCTACACCACGACCGTGGCGAACAATACAACCAGCCTGACCGTCACGCCGACGAGCAATCACAACGGCGCCACGATCACGGTGAACGGCACTTCGGTATCGAGCGGCAGTGCGAGCAGTGCCATTTCCCTCGGTGTGGGCGAAAACACCATTGCCATTGTGGTTGCCGCAGAAGATGGGACCACGACGAAAACCTACACAGTGACCGTTGAGCGCGGCGTGAACATCCCCGACGCCAACTTGCGTGCTGCCATTGAGGGCGCACTGAAAAAATCGAGCGGTGCGATCATTACCCCAAGTGAGATGGCGACCTTGACTGGCCTTTATTTTAGTTCGAGGGGAATTAGCGATTTGACCGGGCTGGAACATGCAATTAGTCTGACCGCGCTGGATCTTGCCGGCAATCGCATCTCGGATATTTCGTCGCTTCAAGGGCTTACCAGCCTGACAGTTCTGCATCTTTCCGACAACCGTATCTCGGATATCTCGGCCCTGTCGGGCTTAACCAGCCTGACCTCGCTGTCTTTTAGCCAAAACAGCGTCTCGGATATCTCGGCACTTCAAGGGCTTAACAGCCTGATATCTCTGCGTCTTATCTACACCAACGTCTCGGATATCTCGCCGCTTAAGGGTCTCTCCAGCTTGAGAGATCTGAGTCTTTCCAACACCAACGTCTCGGATATCTCGCCGCTTAAGGGTCTCAGCCTGTTCTCGCTGGGGCTTTCCTACACCAACGTCTCGGATATTTCGTCGCTTCAAGGGCTTACCAGCCTGAGAGAGTTGAGTCTTTCCAACACCGGCGTCTCGGACATCTCGTCGCTATCCGGCTTAACTAGCCTGACCGAGTTGTATCTTAGTGGTAATTTTTTGACCTATCCTTCCCTCGCCACGCATATCCCCGCCTTTCGGTCCCGAGGCGTTTATGTGAGCTACGATGCCCGCACCTTGACCAGTTTGGTAAAAATCTCGGGCGATGACCAAACCGGCACGGCTAGTTCTCGTCTGTCCGATCCGTTCATCGTTGAAGTGCGGGATCAGAACGACGTCGCCTTTGCCGGGGTGCCGGTCGCTTTTTCGGTCACGGCGGGCGGCGGGTCGCTCAGTACCACAACCGATGCAACCGACGCCGACGGGCGTGCCTCGACGAGGTTGACGTTAGGTGCTGCGGGCGCGAATACAGTTAAGGCAATTATCGACGTCTCGGACATTGACAAGTCCGTGACTTTCACTGCCACGGCAACCGGTGGGACAACGGTAGAGGGGGCAACGATCTCATCGACGGTTCCGGACGCGCTGACAGAGGCAAATCTCGACGGGGCAAAAGTCAACATTACCCTGACCGGCACCACCTACAACGAGACTCTCGACGCCGACCACTTCGCATTGCACACCGCACCTCAGGGCGCGAGCATCAGCGGTACGCCCGTCAGAACCTCCGCCACCGTCGCCCAACTGACGCTCACTTATACCGGGTTGGGTTTTGACGCGAATCAGAGCTTGCGCGTGACCGTGAAGGCCGCGGCCCATTCCGGTAGCGGGGACTTGACGACGGGATCGGTCACCGTGACGCCCGCGCAGGTGACGGGGCCGGTCACAGTGGTGACAGAAGTGGGGCAAGTGACGGGTGTGACAGTCACGCCCGGCGAGGGCTATTTGGATGTGTCCTGGAATGCGGTGAATGGGGCGACCGGTTACAAAGTGCAGTGGAAATCCGGGGAGGCGTTGTACGCCTCCGACCGTCAGCAAGTCATCGGCAACGGTGGCACGACGAGTGCGACAATCCCCGGTCTGACCGCGGGCACGGAATACACTGTGTGCGTCATCGCCACCTTGACCAATGCCGACGATGGCCCGCCCTCGGTGGGCGTGACGGGGACGCCCATTGCCAGGACTCAGCCGCCCTCGCCGCCGCCCACCCCGCCCTCGCCTACCTCGTCTGACGATGCGGATTTGAGCGGCCTGACGCTCTCGGCAGGGACGCTGGCTCCGGCCTTCGCCCGCGACTCTCTCGCCTACACCGCGACCGTGGCGAACAGCACAACCAGTCTGACCGTCACGCCGACGAGCAACCACAACGGCGCCACGATCACGGTGAACGGCACTTCGGTATCGAGTGGCAGTGCGAGCAGTGCCATTTCCCTCAGTGTGGGCGAAAACACCATTGCCATTGTGGTCACAGCAGAAGATGGGACCACGACGAAAACCTACACAGTGACCGTTGAGCGCGGCGTGAACATCCCCGACGCCAACTTGCGTGCTGCCATTGAGGGCGCACTGAAAAAATCGAGCGGTGCGATCATTACCCCAAGTGAGATGGCGACCATGACTGACCTTTATTTTAGTTTGAGGGAAATTAGCGATTTGACCGGGTTGGAACATGCAATTAGTCTGACCGCGCTGGATCTTGCGGGCAACCGCATCTCGGATATTTCGTCGCTTCAAGGGCTTAATAGCCTGACAGTTCTGCATCTTTCCGACAACCGCATCTCGGATATCTCGGCCCTGTCGGGCTTAACCAGCCTGACCTCGCTGTCTTTTAGCCAAAACAGCGTCTCGGATATCTCGGCACTTCAAGGGCTTAATAGCCTGATATCTCTGCGTCTTATCTACACCAACGTCTCGGATATCTCGCCGCTTAAGGGTCTCTCCAGCCTGAGAGAACTGAGTCTTTCCAACACCAACGTCTCGGATATCTCGCCGCTTCAAGGTCTCAGCCTGTTCTCGCTGGGGCTTTCCTACACCGGCGTCTCGGATATTTCGTCGCTTCAAGGGCTTACCAGCCTGAGAGAGTTGAGTCTTTCCAACACCAACGTCTCGGACATCTCGTCGCTATCCGGCTTAACTAGCCTGACCGAGTTGTATCTTAGTGGTAATTTTTTGACCTATCCTTCCCTCGCCACGCATATCCCCGCCTTTGAGTCCCGAAGCGTTTATGTGAGTTACGATGCCCGCACCTTGACCAGTTTGGTAAAAATCTCGGGCGATGACCAAACCGGCACGGCTGGTTCTCGCCTGTCCGATCCGTTCATCGTTGAAGTGCGGGATCAGAACGACGTCGCCTTTGCCGGGGTGCCGGTCGCTTTTTCAGTTACAGGCGGCGGTGGGGCACTCAGTACCACAACCGATGCAACCGACGCCGACGGGCGTGCCTCGACGAGGTTGACGTTAGGTGCTGCGGGCGTGGACACGGTTGTGGCGGCTATCGACGTCACGGACATTGACAAGTCCGTGAATTTCACTGCCACGGCAACCGGTGGGACAACGGTAGAGGAGGCAGCGATATCATCGACGGTTCCGGACGCGCTGACAGCGGCAAATCTCGACGGGGCAAAAGTCAACATCACCTTGACCGGCACCACCTACAACGAGACTCTCGACGCCGACCACTTCGCATTGCACACCGCACCTCAGGGCGCGAGCATCAGCGGTACGCCCGTCAGAACCTCCGCCACAGTCGCCCAACTGACGCTCGCTTATACCGGGTTGGGTTTTGACGCGAATCAGAGCTTGCGCGTGACCGTGAAGGCCGCGGCCCATTCCGGTAGCGGGGACTTGACGACAGAATCGGTCACCGTGACGCCCGCGCAGGTGACGGGGCCGGGCACGGTGGTGACAGAACTGGCTCAAGTGACGGGTGTGGAAGTCATGTCCGGCGTGAGATATTTGGATGTGTCCTGGAATGCGGTGAACGGGGCGACCGGTTACAAAGTGCAGTGGAAATCCGAGGATGCGGTGTACGCCTCCGACCGTCAGCGAGTCATCGGCAACGGCGGTACGACGAGTTCGACAATCCCCGGTCTGACCGCGGGCACGGAATACACTGTGCGCGTCATAGCCACCTTGACCAATGCCGACGATGGCCCGCCCTCGGTGGGCGTGACGGGGACGCCCGCGGATTTTATCGGCCTGACGCTCACGGCTGGGACGACCATCAGCATCACTTTGCCGCAGGTAACCGGCGGCTATGGAACGCTGACTTATAGCCTGACGCCCGATCTGCCATCGGGGTTGACCTTTGACGCGACAACGCGAGTCATTGCTGGCACGCCACGCGAGGTGATGGATGAAACCGAATACACGCTGGCAACAGATGGCGATGGAGCGACATTGACGTTCACGATCTCGGTTATAGCGGACCGACTGCCTGCCTTTGGCACTTCGACACGGGTTGCCGCGCAACGCTACATCATCGGGGACAGCATCCGCGTGACCCTGCCCGAAGCCACCGGCGGCGATGGCACGCTAGTCTATATCCTACTGCCGTTCCTACCGAGCGGGTTGCGGTTCGACTCGGCCACGCGCACGATTTCCGGTATGCCGAGCAGGGTGCTGACCGAGACCGAATACACTTTGTCGGCGTTGGATGCAGATGGCGATAGTGCTTCGCTGACGTTCACCCTTGAAGTGCAACGACCAACCGCCGACATCGATGGCGATGGTCAGGTTGATTTTGCCGACTTCTTGTCCTTTGTCGGCAAGTTTGGGACGCGCCGAGGCGATGCGGAGTACGATGCGCGGTACGATCTCGACAGCGATGGCGAAATTGGATTTTCCGATTTCCTGATCTTCGCCAGCAATTTCGGCACTGGCGGTTGACGCACGAAAAACGATGTTCGCATCAAATGCCAAAAAAATTGACTGTCGTATCCTAAATCGCGTATATTTTACCCAACGGCGTCACCAGCAGTATCACTCTTTTTGACAGGAGTTCATCATGATCTATCGCTCTTTTAGATCCGTTCTTATGCTCTGCACCCTGCTCGTTGTTTGTGGCGAATCCGCCGCGCAGAATACCGCTTCAAGCGATGCGGATTTGAGCGGCCTGACGCTCTCGGCAGGGACGCTGGATCCGGCCTTTGTGCGTGACTCTCTCTCCTACACCGCGACCGTGGCGAACAGCATCGACAGCCTGACCGTCACGCCGACGAGCAACCACAACGGCGCCACGATCACGGTGAACGGCACTTCGGTATCGAGTGGCAGTGCCAGCAGTGCCATTTCCCTCAGTGTGGGCGAAAACACCATTACCATAGTGGTTGCCGCAGAGGATAGCACCACGACGAAAACCTACACAGTGATCGTTGTGCGCGGCGTGAACATCCCCGACGCCACCTTGCGTGCTGCCATTGAGAGAGCTCTAAAAAAATCGAGCGGTGCGATCATTACCCCAAGCGAGATGGCGACCCTGACTGATCTCGATGCTAGGAATCAGAACATTAGTGATTTGACCGGGCTGGAGTATGCAACCAATTTGGACACGCTGTCTCTTTCCGACAACCGCATCTCGGATATCTCGTCGCTTCAGGATCTCACCAGCCTGATATATCTGTCTCTTTCCGCCAACCACATCTCGGATATCTCGTCGCTTCAGGGGCTCACTAGCTTGAGATGGTTGAGTCTCGACAACAACCGCATCTCTGATATCTCGGCACTGTCGGGCTTAACCAGCCTGAAAGTGCTGAATCTTTTCGGCACCACCAGCATCTCTGATATCTCGGCCCTGTCGAGCTTAACCAGTCTGAAAGTGCTGAATCTTGGCCGCATCAGCGTCTCTGATATCTCGGCACTGTCGGGCTTAACCAGCCTGGAACGTCTATATCTTAACAACAACCGCATCTCTGATATCTCGGCCCTGTCGGGCTTAACCAGCTTGGAAGTGCTGTGGCTTTACGCCAACCGCATCTCGGATATCTCGCCGCTTAAGGGGCTCAGCCTGACAACGGTGTATCTTAACAACAACCTTATCTCGGATATCTCGCCGCTTAAGGGGCACACCACCCTGAAAACGGTGTATCTTCCGGGTAATCTCTTGAACTATCCTTCTCTCACTACCCACATCCCGGATCTTCGGAGCCGAGGCGTTGGTGTAAGCTACGATACCCGCACGTTGACCAGTTTGGTAAAAATTTCGGGCGATGACCAAACCGGTACTGCTGGTTCTCGCCTGTCCGATCCGCTCATCGTTGAAGTGCGGGATCAGAACGACGTCGCCTTTGCCGGGGTGCTGGTCGCCTTTTCGGTCACGGCGGGCGGTGGGTCGCTCAGTACCACAACCGATACAACCGATGCCAACGGGCGTGCCTCGACGAGGTTGACGCTAGGTGCTACGGGTGCCGACACGCTGGGTGCTGCGGGTGTGGACACGGTTGTAGCGGCTATCGACGTCTCGGACATTGACAAGTCCGTGACCTTCACCGCCACGGCAACAGGTAGGACCTCAAGCGATGCGGATTTGAGCGGCCTGACGCTCTCGGCAGGGACGCTGGATCCGGCCTTCGCCCGTGATTCTCTCTCCTACACGGCGACCGTGGCGGACAGCATCGACAGCCTGACCGTCACGCCGACGAGCAGTTACAACGGCGCCACGATCACGGTGAACGACACTTCGGTATCGAGCAGCAGTGCGAGCAGTGCCATTTCCCTCAGTGTGGGCGAAAACACCATTACCATTGTGGTCACAGCAGAAGATGGGACCACGACGAAAACCTACACAGTGACCGTTGTGCGCGGCGTGAACATCCCCGACGCCAACTTGCGTGCTGCCATTGAGGGCGCACTGAAAAAATCGAGCGGTGCGATCATTACCCCAAGTGAGATGGCGACCCTGACCCGCCTTGTTGCTGTGAGTCAGAACATTAGTGATTTGACCGGGCTAGAGCATGCAACCCGCCTGACAACGCTAAATCTTGACAGCAACAGCGTCTCGGATATCTCGGCCTTGTCGGGCTTAACCAGCCTGACATTTCTAGATCTTTCCGGTAGCAACATCTCGGATGTCTCGCCGCTATCCAACTTAACCAACCTGAGAGATCTGAATCTTAACAGCAACTTAAGCATCTCGGATGTCTCGCCGCTATCCGGCTTAACCAGCTTGAGTGCGTTGCATCTTTCCGACAACCGCATCTCTGATATCTCGGCCTTGTCGGGCTTAACCAGCCTGATATTTCTGGATCTTTCCGACAACCGTATCTCTGATATCTCGGCCCTGTCGGGCTTAACCAGCCTGACCGATCTGCGTCTTTCCACCAACCGCATCTCTGATATCTCGGCCTTGTCGGGCTTAACCTACCTGACCGATCTAGGTCTTTCCACCAACCGCATCTCTGATATCTCGGCCTTGTCGGGCTTAACTAGCCTGACCCGTCTGTATCTTGGAAGCAACAACATCTCTGATATCTCGGCCTTGTCGGGCTTAACCAGCCTGACATTTCTGTATCTTGACACCAACCGCATCTCTGATATCTCGGCCTTGTCGGGCTTAACCAGCCTGACCGGTCTGTTTCTTAGAAGCAACAACATCTCTGATATCTCGGCCTTGTCGGGCTTAACCAGCCTGACCGGTCTGTGGCTTACGGGTAATCCCTTGAACTATCCTTCCCTCGCTACCCATATCCCGGCTCTCCAGAGCCGAGGCGTTGATGTACGCTACGATACCCGCACCTTGACCAGTTTGGTAAAAATCTCGGGCGATGACCAAACCGGCACTGCTAGTTCTCGCCTGTCCGATCCGTTCATCGTTGAAGTGCGGGATCAGAACGCCGTCGCCTTTGCCGGGGTGCCGGTCGCTTTTTCGGTCACGGCGGGCGGTGGGTCGCTCAGTACCACAACCGATACCACCGATGCCAACGGGCGTGCCTCGACAAGGTTGACGCTAGGTGCTACGGGTGCCGACACGCTGGGTGCTGCGGGTGTGGACACGGTTGTAGCAGCTATCGACGTCTCGAACATTGACAAGTCCGTGACCTTCACCGCCACGGCAGAGGGGGTAGCGATATCATCGACGGTTCCGGACGCGCTGACAGAAACCAATCTCGACGGGGCAAAAGTCAACATCACCCTGACCGGTGCCACCTACAACGAGACCCTCGCCGCCAACCACTTCGCATTGCACACCGCACCGCAGGGCGCGAGCATCAGCGGTACGCCTGTCAGAACCTCCGCCACCGTCGCCCAACTGACGCTCGCTTATACCGGGTTGGGTTTTGACGCGAATCAGAGTTTGCGCGTGACCGTGAAGGCCGCGGCCCATTCTGGTAGCGAGGACTTGACGACGGGATCGGTCACCGTGACGCCCGCGCAGGGGACGGGACCGGTCACAGTGGTGACAGAACCGGGGCAAGTGACGGGTGTGGAAGTCACGCCCGGCGTGGGCTATTTGGGCGTGTCGTGGAATGCGGTGAACGGGGCGACCGGTTACAAAGTGCAGTGGAAATCCGGGGAGGCGTTGTACTCATCTGACCGTCAGCAAATCATCGACAACGGCAGTAAGACGAGTGCGACAATCGCCGGTCTGACCGCAGGCACGGAATACACTGTGCGCGTCATCGCCACCCTAACCAATGCCGACGATGGCCCGCCCTCGGTGGGCGTGACGGGGACGCCCAGTGCCAGAACGACCTCGCCTCCCTCGCCCGTGACCCTGACCGATGACGACACACCGAGTGCCAACTTGGATGTGGATGGCAATGGCCGGGTGGAACTGTTCTCGGATATCATCCTGATCACTCGATACGTCCTCTTCTTCCGGGAAGAGGCCCTCATCAATCGTGCTGTCTCTTTAGATGCCACGCGCACGACCCCGCAAGACATTGAATCCTACATCGCCATTTTGGTCGATCAGAAAATTCTCGATGTGGATGGCAATGGCGAGGTGGAACTGTTCTCGGATATCATCCTGATCACTCGATACGTCCTCTTCTTCCGGGAAGAGGCCCTCATCAATCGTGCTGTCTCTTCAGATGCCACGCGCACGACCCCGCAAGATATTGAATCCTACATCCGAAGCCTCTATCCCGCCTCCCACTTCCAATGAAAGCCTGTTCCCTGACCGCCACAGATGAAGACGGCGTCGCGGCCCCGTTGAAGTTTATGCTCTCGGTCACGGCGGATCGACTGCCGGCCTTTGGCGATTCGACACGGGTTGCCGCGCAACGCTACATCATCGGGGACAGCGTCCGCGTGATCTTGCCCGAAGCCACCGGCGGCGATGGCACGCTGGTCTATATCCTACTGCCGACCCTACCGAAGGGATTGCGATTCGACTCGGCCACGCACACGATCTCCGGCACGCCGAGCAAGGTGATGACCGAGACCGAATACACCTTGTCGGCGTTTGATGCAGATGGCGATTTCACCTCGCTGACGTTCACCCTTGAAGTGCAACAACCGACCGCCGACTTCAATGGCGATGGTCAGGTTAATTTTGCCGACTTCATAGCCTTTATTTTCAAGTATGGGATGCGCCGAGGCGATGCGGAGTACGATGCGCGGTACGATCTCGACAGCGATGGCGAAATTGGATTTTCCGATGGCCAGATCCTCATCGACCAATTCGGCACTGGCGGTTGATGAGTAAAAACGATGTTCAAACAAAAAGCCCGGGTTCGCAAGGAACTCGGGCTTTTTGTTTTTCGTCTGTGCGTCGATTCGCGCTTGGCGTATTAGTGCCCACGCCCGATTTTGATGGCGATGGGCAGGTGACTTTCGCCGACTTTTTGACCTTTGCGGGTCCATTACATTTTTTTCTAATTGGCTACGATTTTTCTTTTATGGGCTATTATATCTATTATATTGGTTACAAATTGCAACCGTAGTGTAGGATTTCTAATAAGGAGAAGCACATGCCGAACCGTTTGATCCATTTTTTCCCTGTCCTCCGCAACTGGAGGGCGATTATCGCACTGTTGACCCTGACCGCACCGCTGTTGATCCTCGCCCCCAAGTCGGCCATCGCACAGACGACGCCGACCTTTGGCGCGGCGACGAAGCGGGACACGACCTATACGGTGAGAGCGACGGTCTCGGATACGCTACCTGGGGCCACCGGTGGCACTGGCACGCTGACCTACGCCTTGACGACGACCCCTGCCCTGCCGGATGGGCTGACGTACAAAGCCGCCACTTCGGGTAATGGGGGCGTCATTGCTGGCACGCCGACCACGGCGGCATCTGCGCGCACGTACACGCTGACAGTGACCGATGCGAACAATGCCACAACCGCGCTGACTTTTACCCTCTCGGTCACCCTGTCTTCAGACGCGACTTTGAGCAGGCTGACGTTCTACAGCGTCGAGCAAGCGGCAAGCGGTGTGGGAGGACAAACAGGAGGTGTAGGCGGACAAACGGGATCTGATGACGCGAACTTGAAAAATATACAGATAGAAGACTTTACTTTTCACCACTTGACCATCCGCGACACCTTTCGCTTCACCGTAGAGGCCAAGGTGACCTTTTTGACCGTGAAGCCGACGACGAATGATAGCACAGCCACGTACACTATTAAACCAGAAGATAGTCGTAGCCTGGCCGGCCATCAAGTCAATCTCGTCAAGCCAGCTACTTATGACACTATAAGTACAACTCCAATCACCGTCAAAGTGACAGCAGCAAACGGAGACACGACTACCTATACCATTGCAGTGACGAGAAAGGGATCTAAAAACTATGATGCGGACGGCGATGGCCTGATTGACGTGAGGAACTTGGCGCAACTAAATGCCATCCGCTACGACTTGAATGGCGATGGTGATGTTCATACTGCCGATGTCAACGCCTATGCCCTCGCCTTCCCCGATATAGGACCGATCCCTGGTCTATCTTCCATGGGCTGTCCGTCCTCCTGCACTGGCTATGAACTGCTGAACGACCTGGACTTTGACACCAACGGGGATGGCCTGATTACCGTGGCCGATAACACGGACTTTTTTTCTATAGGCACGAGGGACAGTACCGGATTTGTGCCCATCGGCCGGAACGATCAAGAATTTACTGCCATTTTCAAGGGCAACGGTCACACCATCTCCAACCTCTTCATCAATAGCTCCACCACCGGCGTCGGACTGTTTCATTCCATCAACGATAGCGGACGTATTGAAGGCGTCGGGTTGATTAACGCGAAAGTCACCGGCAATCATGACGTTAATGACGTTAATGACGTTGGTGCGTTGGTGGGCATCAACAAAGGAACCGTCGTCAACTCCTACGTCACTGGTACTGTTTCTGGCAGGACCAGTGTCGGCGGCTTGGTCGGTAAAAATGACAACAATGGGCGTGTCATCGCCTCTTACTCAACCGCCTCCGTCACCGGCTCCAGCAGTGTTGGCGCGCTGGTAGGCTACAACTTAAGCGCGATCATCACGAGTTATGCCATCGGCAAGGTGAGCGGTAGTAGCCAGGGCTTGGTTGGTAGCGGGCACATCACGCATAGCTACTACGACAGCGTGACCACCGAAGTCAGCGGAACGCACACTGGTGCCAAGACCACCGCGCAGTTGCAGGCCCCTACTTCTTATACTTCCACTTTGGGTAACGGCGCTAATGCCATCTACTCTGCTTGGGACGTGAACGTAGATAGCACGTCCACCACCCCCCATAATAATAGTCCAGATAATCCGTGGAGTTTCGGCGAGTCCAACCAATATCCGGTCTTAAGATATGCCGGCCACGACACCACCGCACAGTTTGCCGCACAGCCGGACAAGGCACCGAATTTTGACACGGCGACGGTGAGGGATACCACATATACGGCGAAGGTGGAGGTCTTGGATACCCTACCCGCGGCTCTTGCCACGAGCGGCAATGGCAAACTGACCTATGCCTTGACTCCCAAACTGCCGACAGGCCTGACCTTCAACAACATGACGCGGGTCATCTCTGGCACGCCAACCACGGCGGCGTCTGCGCGCACGTACACGCTGACAGCAACCGATGCGGATGCCATGCCAACACAGCGGCAAGCGATACCGACACCTTGACCTTTACCATCTCAGTATATAGCGCCCCGACCTTTGCGGCGACGAAGCGGGACACGACCTATACGGTGAACACCGCGGTCTCGGATACGCTACCTGGGGCCACCGGTGGCACTGGCACGCTGACCTACGCCTTGACCCCTGCCCTGCCGGATAGTCTGACGTACAAAGCCGCCACTTCGGGCAATGGGGGCGTCATTGCTGGCACGCCGACCACTGCGGCGCCTGCGCGCACGTACACGCTGACAGCAACCGCTACGGATGCCAACATAGCGGCAAGCGATACCGACACCTTGACCTTCACCCTCGCGGTACGCAACGCACTCGCCAGGCCGGGCAAGCCAACCAATGTGCAGGTAAAGCCTTGGGTGGCCGCAATAATCGTGTCTTGGGATACCGTGACCACTGCGAATGGGTACAAAGTGCGGTGGAAGTCAGGATCGGATACCACCTACTCGGCGATCCGTGAGCGCCCGCCGACGACCACGACCGACACAATCCCCGATCTAAAAGCAGGGACGACCTACACGGTTCAAGTGATCGCCACGCGCCGCCATGCAACCGACAGCGACCCAGTGGAGGTGACCGGCATGCCTGCCAGCTTGGATATCGATGGCAATGGCGAGGTGAAACTGTTCTCGGATATAATCCTGATCAAACGATACGTCCTTTTCTTCCGGGGAGAGGCCCTCATCCGAGGCAACGTCATCGAGCCAGATGCCACGCGCACGACCGCTCAAGAAATTCAACCCTACCTCGACACGTTGGTCAATCAGAACATTCTCGATGTGGATGGCGATGGCGATGTGAGGCTGTTCTCGGATATAATCCTGATCATTCGATACGTCCTCTTCTTTCGGAACGAGGCCCTCATCCGAGGGAACGTCATCGAGCAAAATGCTACGCGCACGACCTCTCAAGCCATTGAATCCTACATCTGCAGCCTCCGTCCGAACTGCTCCCCTCCCAGTAAGGCGGCGATCTCAATGGATGTGGCAGAAACGGCCCATATCTTGAGCGCGCTGGCCGCGGATGGGGATCTCACCTCGTTGCTGTTCGCGCTTGGCGTGTTATTGCCCACGGCCGATTTTGATGGCGATGGGCAGGTGACTTTCGCCGACTTTTTGACCTTTGCGGGCAAGTTTGGGACGCGCCGAGGCGAGGAGCGGTATGATGCGCGGTGCGATCTCAATGGCGATGGCGAGATTGGATTTTCCGATTTCCTGATCTTCGCCGACAGCTTTGGCTCGGCGGACTAAGGCGTGGCATCCAATCACGCTACAATCGCGTATATTCTATTTTTTTCACCGCCCGGCAGTATAACTTTTGGAGTTTATCATGACCTACCGCCCTTTTAGCTCCGTTCTTCTGCTCTGCGCCCTGCTCGTTGTTTGTGGCGAATCCGCCGCGCAGAATACCGCTTCAAGCGATGCGGACCTGAGCGGCCTGACGCTCTCGGCAGGGACGCTGGCTCCGGCCTTTGTGCGTGACTCTCTCGCCTACACCGCGACCGTGGCGAACAGCATCGACAGCCTGACCGTCACGCCGACGAGCAACCACAACGGTGCCACGATCACGGTGAACGGCACTTCGGTATCGAGTGGCAACGCGAGCCGTGCCATTTCCCTCAGTGTGGGCGAAAACACCATTACCATAGTGGTCACAGCAGAAGATGGGACGACGACGAAAACCTACACAGTGACCGTTGAGCGCGGTGTGAACACGCAGAATACCGCTTCAAGCGATGAGGATTTGAGCGGTCTGACGCTCTCGACCGGGACGCTGGTTCCGGCCTTTGCCCGCGACTCTCTCGCCTACACCGCGACCGTGGCGCACAGCATCGACAGCTTGACCGTTACGCCGACGAGCAATCACAACGGCGCCACGATCACGGTGAACGGCACTTCGGTATCGAGTGGTAATGCGAGCAGTGCCATTTCCCTCAGTGTGGGTGAAAACACCATTACCATAGTGGTCACAGCAGAAGATGGGACCACGACGAAAACCTACACAGTGACCGTTGAGCGCGGCGTGAACATCCCCGACGCCAACTTGCGTGCTGCTATTGAGGGCGCACTAGAAAAATCGAGCGGTGCGATCATTACCCCAAGTGAGATGGCGACCCTGACCAGCCTTGACTTAAAGTTCAATGGTCTGTATTTACCCATAGGTGATTTGACCGGGCTGGAGCATGCAACCAGCCTGACAACGCTGTATCTTTACAACAACCGCTTTTCGGATATCTCGGCCCTGTCGGGCTTAACCAGCCTGACAACGCTGTCTCTAAACGTCAACGGCATCTCTGATATCTCGGCCCTGTCGGGCTTAACTAGCCTGACAACGCTGTTTCTAAACGTCAACGGCATCTCTGATATCTCGGCCCTATCGGGCTTAACCAGCCTGACAACGCTGTCTCTTAGCGGCATCTCTGATATCTCGGCCCTGTCGTCGGCCCTATCGGGCTTAACCAGCTTGACAACGCTGTCTCTTAGCGGCAACGGCATCTCGGACATCTCGGCCCTGTCGGGCTTAACCAGCCTGACAACGCTGAATCTTGATAGGAACTCCATCTCTGATAACTCGGCCCTGTCGGGCTTAACCAGCCTGACAACGCTGAATCTTGATAGGAACTCCATCTCTGATATCTCGGCCCTGTCGGGCTTAACCAGCCTGACAACGCTGAATCTTGATAGGAACTCCATCTCTGATATCTCGGCCCTGTCGGGCTTAACCAGCCTGACAACGCTGAATCTTTCCGGCAACAACATCTCGGCTATCTCACTATCGGGCTTAACCAGCCTGACAAATCTGAATCTTTCCGGCAACAACATCTCGGCTATCTCACTATCGGGCTTAACCAGCCTGAAAGAGCTGATTCTTAACCAAAACCATATCTCTGATATCTCGGCCCTATCGGGCTTAACCAGCCTGACATATTTGGATCTTCGTTTCAACCGCATCTCGGATATTTCGGCACTTCCACTTCAGGATCTCACTAGCCTGACAAGTCTGGAGATTCATTATAATTTATTGAACTATCCTTCCCTCGCTACCCATATCCCGGCTCTCCAGAGCCGAGGCGTCAATGTATACTATATTCCCCGCACCTTGACCAGTTTGGTAAAAATCTCGGGCGATGACCAAATAACCAGTAGCACTGATCGCCTGTCCGATCCGCTCATCGTTGAAGTGCGGGATCAGAACGACGTTGCCTTTGCCGGGGTGCTGGTCGCTTTTTCGGTCACGGCGGGCGGAGGGTCGCTCAGTACCACAACCGATACCACAGACGCCAATGGGCGCGCCTCGACGAGGTTGACGCTGGGGACTGTGGGCGCGGACACGGTTGTAGCAGCTATCGACGTCTCGGGCATTGACAAGTCCGTGACCTTCACCACGGCAACAGGTGGGACAGCGGACCTGATCGGCTTGACCCTCTCGGCAGGGACGCTGGTTCCTGCCTTTGTGTATGACTCTCTCTCCTACACGGCGACCGTGGCGCACAGCATCGACAGCCTGACCATTATGCCGACGAGCAATTACGACGGTGCCACGATCACGGTGAACGGCACTTCGGTATCGAGTGGCAGTGCGAGCAGTGCCATTTCCCTCAGTGTGGGCGAAAATCCCATTACCATAGTGGTCACAGCAGAAGATGGGACGACGACGAAAACCTACACAGTGACCGTTGTGCGCGACGTGAACATTCCCGACGCCAACTTGCGTGCTGCCATTGAGAGCGCACTAAAAAAATCGAGCGGTGCGATCATTACCCCAAGTGAGATGGCGACCCTGACCCGCCTTGACTTGTTCCACTTTGATGATGATCCGGCTTTACGCATAGGTGATTTGACCGGGCTGGAGCATGCAACTAGCCTGGAATATCTGGGTCTTTCCGGCAACCGCATCTCTGATATCTCGGCCCTGTCGGGCTTAACTAGCCTGACACATCTGGCTCTTGCCTACAACTGGCGCATCTCTGATATCTCGGCCCTGTCGGGCTTAACCAGCCTGACATTTCTGAGTCTTAGTAGCAGAGGCATCTCTGATATCTCGGCCTTGTCGGGCTTAACCAGCCTGACAACGCTGTGGCTTTTCAGCAGCGGCATCTCTGATATCTCTGATATCTCGGCCTTGTCGGGCTTAACCAGCCTGACAAGGCTGTGGCTTTACAACAACAACATCTCTGATATCTCGGCCTTGTCGGGCTTAACCAGCCTGACAACGCTGTCTCTTGAAAGCAACCGCATCTCTGATATCTCGGCCTTGTCGGGCTTAACCAGCCTGAAAGAGCTGGATATTGACAAAAACCGTATCTCGGATATCTCGCCGCTTCGGGGTCTCACTAGCTTGATCCGGTTATATTGTCAAGAAAACAACATCTCGGATATCTCAGCCCTGTTGGGCTTAACCAGCCTGAGACGGATAGAGCTTACGGGTAATCCCTTAAACTATCTTTCTCGCGCTACCTACATCTCGGATCTAGGGAGCCGAGGCGTTTTTGTAGACTACGGCTACTCTTCCCGCACCTTGGCCAGTTTGGTAAAAATCTCGGGCGATGACCAAACCGGCACGGCTGGTTCTCGCCTGTCCGATCCGTTCATCGTTGAAGTGCGGGATCAGAACGATGTTGCCTTTGCCGGGGTGCCGGTCACTTTTTCGGTCACGGCGGGCGGTGGCTCGCTCAGTACCACAACCGATACCACCGATGCCAATGGGCGCGCCTCGACGAGGTTGACCCTGGGTACTGCGGGCGCGAATACAGTTAAGGCAATTATCGACGTCGCGGATATTGACAAGTCCGTGACCTTCACCGTGACAGCCGCGCAGGGGACGGGGCCGGTCACAGTGGTGACAGAACCGGGGCAAGTGACGGGTGTGACAGTCGCGCCCGGCGAGGGCTATTTGGGCGTGTCGTGGGATGCGGTGAACGGGGCGACCGGTTACAAAGTGCAGTGGAAATCCGGGGATGCGTTGTACGCCTCTGACCGTCAGCAAGTCATCGACAACGGTGGCAAGACGAGTGCGACAATCGCCGGTCTGACCGCGGGCACGGAATACACTGTGCGCGTCATCGCCACCCTGACCAACGCCGACGATGGGCAACCCTCGGTGGGCGTAACGGGGACGCCCAGTGACAGACCGCCCTCGCCGCCCCCGCCTGATCCGCCTGCCCCGCCCGACCCCACCCCAGACTATCTGCCATCCTTCAAGGGTTCAACAGTCACCGCGCAACGCTATCGGACAGGGACAGCCATCAACATCACCTTGCCGCAGGCAACCGGCGGCGATGAGGCACTGACCTACGCCCTAACGCCCGCTCTGCCATCGGGACTGACCTTTGACGCGACAACGCGGGAACTGTCTGGCACGCCGGGCGAGATAATGGACGAAACCGAATACACGCTAACTGCAACCGATACAGATGGCGATGCGACGACATTGACCTTCACGCTCGCGGTCATAGCGGACCGACTGCCTGCCTTTGGCGATGGGACACGGGTTGCCGCGCAACGCTACTTCATCGGGGGCAATGTCCGCATGACCCTGCCCGAAGCCACCGGTGGCGATGGCACGCTGGTCTATATCCTACTGCCGATCCTACCGAAGGGATTGCGATTCGACTCGGCCACGCACACGATCTCCGGCACGCCGAGCAAGGTGATGACCGAGACCGAATACACCTTGTCGGCGTTTGATGCAGATGGCGATTTCGCCTCGCTGACGTTCACCCTTGAAGTGCAACAACCGACCGCCGACTTCAATGGCGATGGTCAGGTTAATTTTGCCGACTTCATAGCCTTTATTTTTAAGTATGGGACGCGCCGAGGCGATGCGGAGTACGATGCGCGGTACGATCTCGACAGCGATGGCGAAATTGGATTTTCCGATGGCCAGATCCTCACCGACCAATTCGGCACTGGAGGCTGATGCGTAAAAACGATGTTCGCAAAACAAAAGCCCGGGTTCGCAAGGAACTCGGGCTTGTTGTTTTTCGTCTGCGCGTCTTATTTCAAATGCCAGTCCGGGTCTTCGAGGGCCTCATAGACCACGCCGCCTTCGACCTGTTTGGGCATGGGCACGCCGGTGAGATAGCAGATCGTGGGGGCAACGTCGATGGAGCGCACTTGTTTGGTGAGCATGCCCGCCTGCTTAATGCCCGCGCCCGCGATCACAAATGCCGAATGTTGCCCCCCCATGCCAAAACTCACGGACGGCAATTGCTTGCCGTGCGCGCCGTCGAATTCCGGGTGCAGGGCATAGACCACATCGCCGACCAGATCGCCCCACAAATTGACCATCTCGGCATTTTCCCGGGTCAATGCCAGCGCGAAGGGGTGGCGACCGGTGGCTTCGTCCTTGTATTCCATCAGCGCGGCGATCAGTTCTCGGCGCACGCTTTCGTAATCCTGCGGGGAAACGATGCCATCTGGTTCGCGGCCTTCCAGATTGATGAAGATATGCACCAAGCCCACGTCGCATGCGCGCGTTTGGCGCCAGTCGATCCCCCCATCTTCCGCGTATTTCACAAACCCGGTCTCCGCGAGCACCTTGCGGATATTGACCGCCGGGAATTGATTGGACGTGCCCCCGTGATCCGCCACCACGGCGATGACCGTATCCCCATCCGCGACATCGTCCATCAGACGCCCGATCATGCCGTCGATGGATTGATAGGTTCGGAAGACCCCCTCGCGCGACCTGTCTAGCACGGCTTGCGCGGCGCCGCTCGTGGGATCGGCCTGCCCCAAAAAGAAGTGGCTCGTATAATCCGAAGCGTGCGTCTCGATCATCAACAAGTCCCAATCCCGAGACCCGGTCAAATACTGCGCGACATCGGCCAAGCGCTGGTGGTGGAAATCCAACAACTCAAAATACGTGTCATCGTCGATCTTGCCCAAGGCATCGCGGGCCGGGTTCTGCAAAAAATTGCCGACATGTTCGTCGATTTCTCGCGCAATGACCGCCGGTTGCGTATAGCCATCGGGCGGCCAAATTTGCGGCACGAACAACTCGAACATATCCGCATTGTGGGTCAGCGCGATCAACTTCATCTGCACGTAACCGCGCACCTGCTCCCCGTCGATTTCAAAGCTGTCGAGCCACCACTCGCTCCATTCGCCCTCGCCCAAATCGCACACTTGTGACCCCCCGTCTCGGTTGCGACACACGCGCACGCGGTCGTACCCCTTGGCGGTCGTGGCGTAAATCAAACCGAAAAACGCCTTGGGCGTGCCCTTCTTTCCGCGATTCATCGGCGCGCGCCCCCGCGCCAAAGGCCGAATCACCAGCTCGACTTCGAGCGGTGCCTTCTCGGAAGCAGGAAGCGCGGTCCACCCCTCGGCGGGTTTGAGGGTCACGGGATCAAATTCCGAAACCGTTTGCAACGCACTCGGATCCAGCGTCTCGGGATCGCGCTGCAACACCAATCGGCGCGGCGCCCACTTGCCGCCTACAAACAAGTGATACCCGGCGACCTGATGGTGATTGGACACCCCGGGCCCCGTGCCTTCCACCTGAATCCCGGTCGTCACTGTGGGGGGCCACGACATTTCCCACTTGACCAGGATCGGCGTTTTCCCGGCCCGCTCAAAGGTGTTCCAAATGTATTCCGATTTGGACAGGCCCGTATCGATGCCCCACACGGTTTGATCCAGGCGCTCGCCCAGGGCGCGGATGTTGAAATCCATCACCTCGTGATTGCCCGGCCACGACCCGGTGGAGACCGCGGTCCAGCCCGGCGGCGTGAGGGTGGGAAACACGCCCACCATCGGTCGCCACGCGCCGCGCTCGACCAGTTTTGCCAAATTGGGCATGTGCCCCCAATCGACCATGTTTTTCACAATTTCCATACTCGCCCCATCCATCCCGATCACAATCGCCTTTTTTGCTGGACTTCCCATACCGACCTCCTGTGAGATTATTTCACCTCGAGCAATTCCAATTCAAAAATGAGCGTGGCGTTTGGGCCGATTTGCCCGGCTTGTCGCGCACCGTACCCCAGATAGGGCGGAATATAGAGCTCCCATTTCGAGCCCGCAGGCATGAGTTGCAACGCCTCTGTCCAGCCGGGGATGAGTTTGTCCACGCGAAACTCCGCCGGCTCGCCGCGGTCGTAAGAACTGTCGAATTGCGTGCCGTCGAGCAAGGTGCCGCGATAGTGGCACACGACCGTATCGGTCTTTTTAGGCTTGGGGCCTTCGCCCGCTTTGATCACCTTGTATTGCAAGCCGCTGTCCAGTGTGATCACGCCCTCCTTTTTCCCATTTTCCGCGAGGAACGCCTCGCCGGCTTTTTTGTTTTCCTCTGCCATCTTGGTTTGCTCCGCTTGTTGTTGCGCCCGTTGTTCTCGCTCCCTTTGGATGAGAACCTCCATTGCCTGGTCCGAAGTCAGCAGCGCGGACTCTCCGGCATACCCGTCTTTGAACCCCTGCATAAACACATCGACATCGACATCTACACCCTGCTGTTTGAGTTGATCGGACAAATTTAAGCCCAGGGCATAACTCTGCTCGTGGTGCTCGTTCTCCAAGTCAACTTCCACAAATTCGGGTTTCTCCTGACTTTGGCAACCCAACGCGCCAGCGGTCAGGCATACCGCAAAAAAACGCCTCATAGTATCTCCTTTGAAAATAACCAGCGACACGAGCCAAAACTCACAGCCACATTTTAAGGTGCGAACTCCGCCCCGCGAAATCGCGCCTCGACTTCGGACAGCACGATATTGGGAATATCCTCCGCGCGCTCAACCGCATAGACGCACATGTGATCCGCGGCATCGGCGCGCTGGCGAAACCGCTGTGCGTCTCGGTTCTGTGCCACATGAACCGCTGTGACGCGATTTTCGCGGCCCATCAAAAATTGCATCAGGGCATCGAGATTGGTGATCTGCATGTCCGTCATCAAAAAGACATCCGCATGATTTTTGAGCAGCGGTTGCAGATCGGGCAGGTGCAACGCGGTTCCCCCGCCGAAATACCGGCACAGCGCGAAAAAGACGCGCTTTCGGTCTCGTGAAAAATCCAGCACCGCTTTGCCGCCGGCTTGGGCATCGCTAAAATTGTACACCGCAACGCGCTTGCCCCGGCGCAAATACGCATCTGCCGCGCATCCGGCGCCCAAAACCGCGTGGGATAGTTCCCGGCAGGGATCGACCATGCTGCCCGAGGAATCGACGAGGATCGCGCAATCGGGCACGCCATCGCCATGGCCGTGGGTCTCTCCATCTCGCCAGTTCCACATCTGGGAAATGCCCGGCATCACGCGCCCAAAGCTCGTCCACACGTCGATATGCTGCACGGGTTTGCCGATTTCCCACGGCGAATGAGAATGCGGATGCAGTCCGCCCACTTTTTTCATGGGCATGGGTTGCACGGGCAAGCGAAAGGCAGCGGCGCGCGCCATGTAGAACAGCAGATCGGCATCTGAGGGCGCGCCCTTGCCCCGGCCCATGTTGGGCAGTGCATCCGCGTCTTCCAACTCGTCCTTAAAATCGCGCACCATTTCCCGAAATGCGTAAAACCCCTGATCCGCGAATCGCGCCAATCCCGCGGCGAGTTCGTCTGCCGAATACTGTTGCACATCGCCCATCATCCCGCCTTGCCCCTGCTCTGCGGCCTGCGCGATCAACGGGGCGATCACTTGGGCAAAGGCCCGGAGGCTGTCGCCCCATCGCGCCGCGTCCAAATAGGGAATGCGCGCGAGCCTATCGACTTCGGCGCGGTCATCCACGCCCAAATCCTCGCCCCACAGGCGTTGGTACAAGGCGCGAATCACATCCGTCACCTCGCCCGGTTCCGCGTGCCGATACACTTCGGGCAACTTCGATTCGCGCTCGCGCACGGCATGGGTATCGACCACCACATCCATAAAATACGCGACCACCTGCTTGACCCGTACCCCGTCCAAGAGGATGGGCTTGAGCGCGGCGTACAGGTCGAGATGGGTCTCAAAATCCCACGGACAAACCGCGTGGTGCCCCACCCCGTGATCCAACAGCGCGGCGGTGGCGTCTTCTGCGTCCATCACCTCTGCGAGGGCGGTCAAGCGCACGGCATTCAACTGGATCACTTTGTCCTTCATCTGGATGCACACATCTCCATCGCCCGACTCGACCACTTCGGGCATCGGCAATTCGGGAAACAGATAGCGTTGGCGCACAGAGGGCCAAACGCGCTGGATGATGGTGTCAAAATTCATGAGTCAGTAATCCCCGTTCCTCTGAGCGCGTGTTGACGGTGATAAACCGCGCCCCCTTCGGCGTGGCCGATGCCGCCCAATCGCCCGTTGATGTGAATTTCGCCACCCGTCATCTGCTCGCCGATAGATTTGCCGGCATTGCCCGATACTTCGATCCGCCCGGCGGTCATTCCCGCGCCGAGATAGTGACCCACATCGCCCTCGATTTTTAAGTGGCCGCCCATGAGCGAAATGCCCGTCAGGTCGCCCAAATCGCCCGCGATAGTGAGCGAGGCGCCATGGCGGAGGCGATAGCCCATCAGGGACAAGCGCAAATCGCAACCTGTGAGCTCGAGGCGAATTTCCGCTTGGGAAGATGCGTTGCAAAAGGCCGACAGGAACAGGCCGAGGGGTTCGATCACAAAAAAAGCCGCATCATCGCTTTGCAAGGCATGCGTGCAAAACGCTTCGATGTCGGCCATTTCCCAATCGATCTCGCGCACGATCCGCGACGCGGTGCGATAGGTCATTTCAATGGTCTTGCGATTGGCTTGCCACAACCCCTCGCCCATGCATTCGGCAACCAATGCGCGATAGGCGTCTGTCAAGCGACCCATTGCCGAGGCGTGAGACGCCAAAATCTCATCCATGGGCAGACCGCGCTTTTCGGTTGCACTTTCGGCAAATTCTCCGAACGGATTGCGCGTTGTGGATAACGAGCCGCTGACGCGCTTTTCGGCCGTCTTTTCGGATGGGAGAACGCGATCAAATTCCCAGAATGGATTTTTGGGCATGCTCAACCTATTATTGGTTCACAAAAAACCGCGCAGAACCCTCGTTAAAGGAAGGCCGAGGGGGAACAGGACGGGGTGCGGCGTCTATCGAAATTCCAAGCTGGCGACGATCTGCCGGTATGCGTCGACCGGATAGATAGCGTCTCGGCTGCCATTGCCGATCATGTAATACCCCACCTGATTGTGGCGGGCCACGGCGGCGAAAAAACGGTTGCCGGGAAATCGCTGGTTGGATCGTTCCAGTTGGGAATAGCGAAACTCCCACTGCATCGCCTCGCCCGTCTCGAGTTGCACGCGCTGTTTTTCACCAACGACCCGATATCGATCAAATGCCAGCATTAACTGTTGCTCTTCAAAATTCACGATGAGCGAATCCAGCGGCGTATTGGTTTGCAATGCCCGAGGAAAAAAGTAGAAGTACGGGCGGAATTCATCTGATGTCCTGGGGCTGAAAATGCGTACGGTCACGGGGTACAAACCATTGCTATCTCGGTTGAGGTTGTCCGTCGAGACCTGAATCCCCCACTGGCTGTCTGGACGGCTGATTTGAAACTTCCATTGTTCGTTGAAATACGAAAGCCCGTCGAAAACGTCATCATCCGCAGTGGGGGCCGTGGGAATCGGCTTACACCCCAAAGCCGCGAGCAGGCCACACAGCGCGAACGCGCAAAACAATGGGCCGAATCCGATTCTCTTCAAGGCGGTCATAATCGTTCCTCCATGAGGTCAGTTGGTGTCGGATAACAAATTCCTGTCGCGTTGGACGACTTCGGGATGCAGGCTGTAAAAGACCGCTTCCACCTGCTTGAGCCCATTGGCTTGCACCACAAAACCACCATCGATCACCACTGCGGGCACGATAGACGACACCCCGAGCGCTTGCGCCAGCGCGAGAACGGCTGCGTGATCGTCTCGCCCCTGCCCGGCAATGCCCGCTTGACCGATGCAGTCCGCCGCAGAAGCCCGCTTTTGATAATGGCACAACAACGCGTCGCCGACTCGGTTTGGCGCGACCTGTTGCGCCTGTCGAAACAGCGCGTTTTGCTCGCTATCGCCCGCGAAGTGCAAGCGCAAGCGCGCAGGCGCATCGACCTTTTTTATCCAGTCCAACAAGCGCGCGGCGATGTCCAAAGACGTGCGCGATTCCACATCCAAAAACAAATCCATACCCGCCAACTCCCGGCCGCGCAACAGCCGCGTCACCGGGTTCAATCGCACAGAGGGCACGAACTGATCGCCAACGCGCTGCATGAGATGGGCGTATTGCCCAAACCGGGCCGTCTTTTCAAAGCCCTCCATCAGCACGGTAGCCGGCACGCGGTCTAGGCCATAGCGCGAAATCAAATTTTGCCCCGCCCAACTGTTCACATCCACGGTTTGAAACGTCGCGCCGGGAAACAGGGACAGGGTGGATCGAATCAGCGCGTACGTGTCGCACACCTCACAGGTCGCGTCATTGAGAATCGTGGCTTGAAACGACACCGGATCCAAAAATTCGCAACGCGCCTCGGGCGTTCCACCTTTGCGACACACGCCCACTTTGCCCGGTTGCGCGCAATCCACATCCGCACGGCACGCGGGAACATCCGCGCAAAACCGCAGGGCATCGCCATTGCGACAAAGCACTTGCGCTATGGCCCCCGCATCAAGAGACGCATTCACGGCACGCCCATTTACGCGCAACGTGGGCGACGCTTGGACGCCCAACACATTGGCGCGGCGGATATTCTCGGCAAACAAATCCTCGCCCGCGGCACTTTCGGCCAGCGCGGCGATTTTGTCTGCATCCATCCCCACCTGCGTTGCACAACCGCGCCACTCGGTCGCGATCCCCGCCTGATTGCGGCAGAGGATATAATCCCAAAACCGCTCGGGATACAATGACATCACCGCTGTTTGCCGGATGCCCTCGGCCACTTCCACATCGCCGTGCAAACTGCGAAAACGCCCGGTGCCAGTCGCGGTCGTCGCCTGACATCCTGGGCCCGACGGCATGGGATTGACCGGCGCACGCACGACCTCGGCCTCCCCGTTCTCCGCTTCCTCTGCGATAAAATACAGTTGAAAATTGATCTGATCCCGCAAGGCGTGAAACATCTGCCCCAAATTTTGTTCTGCGCGGATGCCATAAGGGCAATCTGCCATGACGAACAACTCGACCAGCGGCCGACCCTCTCGGCCGAGTTCCTCTTGCTCGGCAGGTGCGTGGGATTCGGCGTGCGATCCGGTGTGGTTCACCTCGGCCAGCATCTGCGGAAATCGCACATCAAAATCCGGCGTTTGGTCGGCATCGTGACAGCGTTGGCACAACTCGGGCGGCGGGGTGCGCCGGATATTCCGCGCTTCGGGCCGGCGCGCGTGTCGCTCTCCCGGCCCGTGACACACTTCGCACTGCACATGGGTCAGCACATCTTTGCCGATCCGAAAGCCGGTTGGATAGCCGAACCCGGTGGTATGGCACGTCACGCAATCGGGCTGATAGTGTTTTTGTTGCTGCAACAGCCGGTTAAACGCCCCCGCGTGATGCGAGTGTTCCCAATCCTCGGCCTCTGCGGTGTGGCATCCGGCGCACGCCTCTGCGCCCACGTAGCGGTTGGTGCCCAAGGCGAGTTGATCCTCCAACGCGAAGCCCGCAAACCGGGGGCGTGCGGTCTGTTGCAACGTTGCGGTTTGCGCCACCTGAGTGTAAAAGCCATCCACGAGTTGTTTGATCGCGCGGTCTTCGGCAATGGCTTCCGAGAGGAGGATGGGCTTGACCCGTTCGGCTGTCACGCGCCCGGTTTCCAGTGTCAATACCGCCTGCCCTATCGCCTTGCCCTGCGCCTGTGTCCCCAGCAACAGCGCGTTGCCGACCCGTTGCGCGGTCTCATTTGACCGCGTGCTGATCACCACATCTATCTCCGCGTTTTGCCGGATGAGCTCGCGTTCTGAGTCGCGGTCCAAATCGCTCAACACCACCACGAGATCGGCGGCGCGACTCGCCTTTGCTATCGCCGCTTCGATGCCATCGAGCGCGACCTCCACGCCATCGGGCAGGTGCAAGCGCGATGCGCCCATCGCCATGCCGTGGGCTTCGAGCTCGCGTTCGCCCGCCACCCCCACGATGCCCACGCGCACATCGCCCGCATTCAAAATTCGCGTTTCCGCGCCCATCCGCACGCCATCGACCTTCAGATTTGCACTCGCAAAAGGCACGCCTCCGGAATCGCGCATGGTTTCAAAAAACGCCTGCCCAAAGCGCAATTCGCCCACCCCCGCATTGGCGACATCGTAGCGCATGGCCTTCATCGCGTTTAGGTGGATTTTGCATCGCAGTTGATCCAAGACCGTATCGCCGGCAAACAGGCCGCCCGCGTCCAACAACACCGCATCGGGATGTGACCGCCTCAAATCCCGCACCATCGTCGCCCGCCGCGCAATGCCGCCGAGTTGGTTGTCCGCACAGCCACACACTTCCAAAAAACTCTGCGTATCGCCCGTGTAGAGCAACACCACCTCTGCGGCCCGGATCGGCACCGCGGTCAAAAAACAAAAAACAGCGGCTACAAAAAAAAGAAACCAAGCCCCTGTCGTCGATCTTTCTCCCTCACTGCTTTTTCTTGGATATGTCGTTCGTCGCATTGTCGGTTTCGCCTCAAGACTGGTTCAAACAAATTCGGACCCTGCCCACTTACGTCTTACGTCTTGCGTCTTACGTCTTACGTCTTACGTCTTACGTCTTGCGTCTTGCGTCTTGCGTCTTGCGTCTTACGTCTTGCGTCTTGCGTCTTACGTCTTACGTCTTACGTCTTACGTCTTGCCTCTTAGGTACCCATCAATCCAAAAGCCCCAGCCTGCCCCAGCGGATTTTCTCAAAAATATTCCACAACGGCTTTTGGCTGTCCCACGAATAGTAAATAAACAAGGGGTGCGCCTTGACTTTCTCTATCGGCACCATCCCAAAATATCGGCTGTCGTAACTGCTGTCGCGGTTGTCGCCCATCACGAAAATGTGCCCGGGCGGCACCTTGCGCGGGTCGTAGTTGTCGCGCGGGCCATCCCGTTTGCTCAGCACAGTGGGGTCTTCGTACTTCACGCCTTGGGGATTATCGAATCGCTTTCCATCCACGTACACGATTTTATTTTTGATTTCCACGGTTTGCCCTTCAGCCGCGATGCACCGCTTAATAAAATCGCGCGAGTCATCGCCGGGAAATTCAAAAATGACCAGATCCCCCGGCTTGGGGGTCGAGAACCCCGGCACGCGAAACGAGGGCAATTTGTTATTAAATATGGGCACGCGGTCCGGGATTTGCGTGCCAAACGTCAACTTATCGCCCAACACGAAATCGCCTTCCAACAGCGTATTTTCCATCGATCCAGACGGGATGTGATACGCTTGCACCAGCGTGCCTCGAATCAAAATAGCCAAAAAAATGGCGATTCCAACTTCTCGAATTCTCTTTCTCATAGCCTACCGTGGTGAATAAAGGTGATACAGTTGTCAGGGCCCCAAACGCCAACTCGGGTTCGGGCCTTGCGAAAAAATACTGTGTGATCGGTACGTTGCGGGCATCCCGACCTCGGTCAGGCGATGAAGTCGGGGAACTCTGCACCGATTGCGCGAAGCGCGAAACCCCCGTTACTCTCGATGCAATTTACACACTTCTCCCAACCGAATTTCATTTTGATTGACTATTCTGTAACACTTGTCAAAAGGTTTGATGGGGCCACATGCTTCAGGTTCATCCTCTCTGTGTGAGGTCAAACCTTTTCTCGTTGCCTTTGCCCTAGGCGTGAAGACGAGGAGGCCAATATAAATTGGCTTTTGGTTAAAGTGATTGTGCGCTTTGAATAAAGCCATAAGCCAGTTACAAAAAATCGCGCCGTTCATCAGTTGTTTTTTGTAATCTCCCTTATTCCCACTCTTTTGTTCTATGCAAAACAGATAACCCATACCTCTATATGTCAAGGCCACGATAGCATCGCACATTTTTTTTATATGTTCAGGGGGATTGCCCGAGATAAAAGACATAGGATTTTGGGCCGATGGCGAGTTTGCCTCGTCCAGCGTGAATCCCAGCGAATATCTGTTTGGAGCAATAATCGACAGTTGAGTACCTTTTTTTGCCCTTTCGGTCAAAATCCACTGCCGTCCATTTCTTTTGAGATGAAATGTTTTCTCAATTGTGCTATCAAACAGATCAAACAATGTTTTTCCATTACCCATTGTTGCTTTCCTGTAAGCTATAATAAATGTCGTCGTTTACGGTATTGAGTTCCCTAATCACCTCGTCAAAAGTCGTGGCATAGACGCCATCTTCAGGTGTAATTTCAAACGGCGTGATTTTTTGCTCGTCAAACAAATAAGCACCAATTTTTTTGTGAGACAAAACCTCGTCCTTTTGATAGCCATATTTTTCTCGGAGTTTTTTGCCCTTGTCGCCAGACAACATGATCAGAGAATTGAGTTCTCGCACGATATAGTCGCTGTGTGTACTCACCACGACATTTAGCCCAGCGTTCACCAACATAGCCAAAACTCGCGCTATCTTGCGTTGGTTCTCGGGGTGTATGTTCAATTCCGGCTCATCGATCATCAGCACATCGCCTTTTTTTGCTTGGTTTTCCAAATAAAACCAAAGACCGAACAAACTCTTTACCGCAGATGAAGTCGAATGCAATCCCATCCGCTGAGTTGACTTGCCATCGCGTTTTTTTTGATAGGGCTTAAAGGTAATCTCGCCAGTACGCGCATCCACAGTGTAGCTACCCGACACCAATTTTTTTATTTTTTTCGCATACGGGTGGAAATCGCCCGTTCCGCGTTTTTGGATGCTTTGCATATCATTGAGCCAGTCGATGTAATGGGCGATAGGCATGGCATAGCGGGATCGCATGACATCGCGCAAAAGTTCCAGGATATCGATATTTTCCCGAGAAGCATGATGCAATAGGGCGGTCCTTTTACTACTCAATTCCCGAAAAAATAAATGCAGTCCATTGCGTTCTGCCGGCATCAGAAAAGCATCTCGGCCTTCACCGAGTCCCAACAAAAGACAACCAATCCTGTCTGCAAATATCTCGTAAGGAGGTCGATCTGATTCTGCGATTAGCCGAATACAATCATGCCCCGCTTTTTTGGTGAGACGCATAATTTTTTTTCGTCCTAAAGAAACCGAGGCATTGACCTCTTTTTCGATCAATTCAGCAACAAGACTCTCCAAATCGGGCTGAAGAAAAAAATAAGAGGACTCGAATAATTCTGACGGAGTATTAAACAAATTGGGCAGATTGGCGTGAATGATTCGATTGACCTGCTCAATAAATGTTTTCCCATTTTTTGATACCCACTCCTTTACGGAGAAAGTGTAATCACTGCTGTTCTCAAAGAGAGAAGCGTACATATCTCTAAAAACAGTAAGGGAACCGAGTGATGGCGACGGCTCATGTTGCAAATTCAAATAGTAGTACAGCGAATACATCGCCCAGGTCTTACCGCTATTATTGGGGCCGCAAAAAAGCGTGATCGGTTTAACCTCAAAGGATCCCCGCGTGATTGGCCCCAAATTTTTTATTTTTATCTGTCTGATCATGAGTTACAAACCTCGATATAGGGGAACTTTGCGCCGATTGCGCGAAGCACCGTTACGGAGGCGAGTTCGACCAGATAGTGGTCGTTGCTCCTCTTTAACGATTCTGCGAAAAATAAGTTCGCTCGGGTTGTCCTGTCTCGGCGGATTTGTTCGCCGCGAGGGAAATATCGAGGCTGCGTAACCCGTCTTCAAAATCGGATAAAATCCCCGATCTATCGCCCGAGCGAATCGCGTCCATAAACACCTCGTCGATATCCTCGGATTCGGGCATCTCGCCCACTTCAGCGGCGCCGCTTGGAAATACCGTCACGCCATTCGCGCCAACCGTCGCGCGCATATCGCGCATCATCACGTCGATCCCATTTGAGCCACCGCCGTTGCGGAGCACGCAAGTGGAACTCAGCGTGCCCACCGCGCCATTTTCAAATTGCAAGGACAGCGCGTACACATCGGGAATATCCAAATTTTCGACATCGTTCAAGGCGCGCGTGGCATAATACGCATGCACTTCTGCCACCTCGCCCACGAGATAGCGCAACAAATCGACTTGGTGCGTGGTCTGCTCCACAATTTGCCCGCCCGATTGCGCCATCACGCGCCACCAAGGCGTGCCCGGCAAACCGCCCCAGCGATAGGCCGTCGCCATGGCCACATCCTTATCCCGCAAAAATTCGCGCCCCTGCTTCGCGCCGCCGGTGTATCGCTGTTGATAGCCCACAGACGTCAACACGCCCGAGGTTTGCACGGCTTCCAAAATTTCCAAGCCCTTTTCCATCGTCGGCACCACGGGTTTTTCCAACAACATGTGGACGCCCTGTTGCGCGGCCAAAATCTCCGCGTCGTAGTGTGCAAACGTCGGCACCACCACGTACATCGCCGTCAAATCTTCTTTGTCCAACATCTCGCGGTAATCGGTATAGACCGCGCCGCCAAATTCAGAAGCCGCGCTTTGTGCCGCGTCTTCTTTGACATCGCAAAGCGCGACGATATCGACATCTTCAAGGCGCGACAGCACGCGCATGTGTGACCGCGCACGTCCGCCTGCGCCCACAAAACCCACGTTAATGCCCATTGCGTTCTCCTCATTCAGTCGTCAGTACCAGCCCACCTGCGCCACGGCAGGGCGGGCGAAGCCAAAAATAGACCGCATGTCGAGATCTGTCAAGTTGACTTTTATCGTTTTGCCACCGGCCCTTGTGGCGCGTCCTTGCTGTACAACGCACTGCCTCGCTCGTAAGACACCCCCACAACGCCGTTGGCAACGGTCAGGCGCGGCACGTTCTTGTCGAAAACATCGCGGTCAGGGCCGCGCATCACGGCCAGTTGTGCGTCTGTCATGCCCGCCACCAGATCGCCCCAGCGGTTCTCTGGATGGGTCAATTCCCCGCCGCTGCGATTGAAATTCCGCGAGGAGTATTTGTGCAAAATCCCCCGCCTCGAAATCTCGCTCTTCCACGCCAAGGTGCCGTGTGTCGTGCCGCCATCCATGAAAAAGAGCACGTCGCCCGCTTTCATCGCCACGTGTTTGACCAAGCCCATGTGGTCATCATACGAGCGCACGCCCGGGGGCAGAGGGTAATACGCCTTGTGTGATCCCGGCACGCACGCAAACCCGCCATCTGCTTCCGCGACGTCGCGCAACTGCCAGGTCACGGTGATGGCTTCGCAATAGCTGCGCCCATTGTGATACACGTACCCCCGCGTGGGATTGAGCGGCTCGTTGGAATCGTGCAGGGAATGGCCGGACGTGCCCTTCACCGCGCAAAATGCCGTGCCACCGCCCGTGCGCCCGCCACTGCCACCCATCCAGTTGAGCCGGTGTTCAACGCCCGGATGCGCGAGCATGCGCCGAAATGGATCGCAATAGGGCTTGGGCAACTGAATCAGCCCGTTCAACAAGGGCCTGCCCGTGCCCGCGAGGGCTTTTGACCCGCGGGCGAGTTCTTCGCCGACGACGATCTGATCTTCGAATTTGTCGATAGTCGCATTGGCCTCGGCCAGCCACGCGTCGTCCATCACCCCGCGCAATACGAGATACCCGTTCAAATCCCAAAAGTAAAATTCCTTCTCGTCGATGCCCGAATCGGGATTTTTCGTCAAAATGGACGGATGAAAAAGTTCGCGGGATGCGTCCAATGTCACGGTCTCGCCATCCGTCTTCAACGTCGGTGGCGGCGTCGTATCCCCATACCCGGGGCGATACAGGGAGGCGCGCTGTTCGGGTTGCATCTCCGCCATCCAGTCGGGCACGGGCATTGTTTTCGATGCGTCGCTAGGCCCGGCGGAACGCATCACCCCGCGCCCCACGTACTCGTAGGACAACAACCGCTGCGGCCCCTCGCCTTGCCAGGCGCGCATCCCTTGCACGACCGTCAGGCCCACGATCAGCAAATCGCCCGCTTTCAACTCGGGCTGAAAGAGATGGTCCGCATCATCCACACCGGTCAAAACATCCGCTGGCGTCTCCACATTCGCCTTGTGCGTACACGGCAGCATCACAAACCCGCTATCGCCTGCCTTCACGTCTGACAACGCCCAAATCACGCGCACGCCCTCGCAAAATCGGCGCCCATTTTGGTGGTAATACGCCAGTGCCGGGTCTCTCGGCTCATTGCCGCCCATCAGCGGCGCAGACGTATCGCACGTCTCGTCGCACAGGATTGTGGGTTCGCGGTCCAGGCGAAACCCAGGCCCCACGATTTGATCCAAATACCACACCAGTTGGGGATGAACCAACACGTCGCGGAACGGCTCGCGCAAATCGCCTTCCCATCCCAACATCCCCTCGAGCGCCCCCATCCGATCTATCGCCTCGTTCAACCGCGCCACTTCGGGCCGGGTCAACACCCCCGGCACGTGCAAATAGCCCGTCAAATCAAAGGCGTAATTCTCCTCATTCGTCATCATCTGCTGATCCATACCATCCTCCTTTGCCTACTTGCGCGATGCACCTACATTGCTCCATGAAAATCCCAAATCCATTTCAAAACAAGGATAAAGTAACGGCCCAGCCGCTCCACTCAACCACCCGTGCGTGCCCAGCCCATCACCGTCCTGCCGCTTCCGGTTCTCTGGGCACAAGATCTCCAAAATTAAGCAGATTGACGTTGCGTTGTCGGGCACCCGCGTCCGACAACGATGTGATGCTCATCCAAGGCGATGCGGGACAGATCTGTGCGGACGCTGGCCCTTTCGATAGTGATATTTGTGATCCGCCCCTTGTTGTCGATAGAAAACAAAATATCCTCGTCCTCGCCATCTGCACCTGCATTTATAGCCCCACCCATTGCAGGCTTGTCGGATAGGTCGATAGAGAGGGTATCGGTTTCGGGAAAATATTGAAAATGCGACATTACTTTCTCCGTCTGGCGATCTGGTGTTTTTGAGGTGCCCAAGTCAATTTGACGCGATTGACACGGGTTTGAAACCCCAACCGCGTTGTTCATTCGCGTTCATCCCGGCTTACACCACGCAGGGGCATGCCCGTGGTTGCTTTTCACTCGGCCTCAATCCCCATCATATTCAACTGCCCGCGTGCGAATCGGGCGACGGAGGACGCGCTGTATTCTGCGGTGATCTTTTGATACGCGTCGCGGGCTTGCGCGGGTTGTTGCGCGAGTTCGTAACATCTGCCCGCTTCTTTCAGCGCGATGGCCGCGTAGGGCGAGTTGGGTTGGGCGTCGGCAAAAGCCGCGAATCGTTGCCCCGCTTCGGCAAATTTGCCCTCGGTTTCGAGACATGAAGCCAACCCCGACCAGGCACCATATCCCAGTGGCCCTGCTGACGAGTTCTCATCCAAATATTTTTGAAAGAGCGTGCGCGCTTCTGCGATGTCGCCCTCTTCAAAATGCAAATTGGCCAAGGTCATCAATGCCTCGGCAGCGGCGG
Source organism: Candidatus Latescibacterota bacterium (assembly GCA_965204745.1). GTDB lineage: Bacteria > Latescibacterota > UBA2968 > UBA2968 > UBA2968 > VXRD01. The sequence goes on along the minus strand of OZ242010.1, from coordinate 2,201,870 downwards.
CTTCGCCTGCATAAGTCGCCATCACGTCGTGCGATGTGGCGATGGCGTCTGCTGTGCGGCCTTGGGAAAGCGCGATATAAACGGATCCCAAGGCTTCACGCGCATCCCGAGCGCGTTGCGTGTGCTCTTGATGAAAAAAGACGAAAATCAGCGCGGCGATCAGCGCGATGCCCACTCCTATGAGGATCGGAATGTAATTGTCCTCAATCTGATCCCACACCTTGAGAAACCAAACCAACAAGTCTTCCTGCTGCGGCTTTGTCTGTTGCATCGATCTTCTCCTTCTGTGTTGTGGTCGTGGTAAAATTCAGCCCAAAAGCCAGCGGTTGTTTTCGCGTTCATGAAAAAGGTACACAAATCGCGTCATTTGGGCAAGGGCGGTTTTTGAGGTGTCTTGGGCTTACGCTGATTTCTCAAACGCCGCGTTGTTCAGGGTGATTTCTCCTCTTTCGCAGGTGCATCCGCTTCCCGCTTGTAATGCGTCACAATCTCGTGATCGATGCCGCCTCGGATATTGAATCGGCTACTCACCTGCATTTCCACAGGGTCGCACAGCGCCACCAGATCGTTCAAAATCTCGTTGGTTACAGGCTCCATGTAAATGCCCCGATTGCGAAAGGACCAAAAGTAGTGCTTCAGCGAGCGCAATTCCACGCATCGCGGGCCGGGCACGTACCGAATCACAATCGTCGCAAAATCCGGTTGCCCGGTTTTGGGACACAGCGACGTGAACTCGGCAAACGTAAATTCGATCTCGTACTGCCGTTCCGGATTGGGATTGTCGAATGCCTCTAAGAGATCCACCGAACTCATGCCCCATCCTCGCGTTCGCATGTCACGGCGATGCGCGTCTCTATGCCCCCGCGCACGGTAAAATCACCTGTCACGTTTACCGTCAACGGATCGCAGGCCCGGATAAAATCGTCAGCGATCCGATTGATCGCGCCCTCGCAAAACACCTTCTCATTGCGAAACGAGCCCAAATACGCCTTGAGCGACATCTGTTCCACGCACAATTCTCGAGGCACATAAGAAATCGAGACCGTCGCAAAAATCGGCTGTTCTGTCACCGCGTACAGAGCCGTAAATTCCGCGGTCTCAAATTCAATCGCATACCCCCGCTCGCGCTCGGGATTTTCAACGCACTTGAGCACCATCACCTCTCGTAGCTTCGGGCGGGCACGGGCACCGCCCCTTACTGACGCACTTTGCGCTCGTTTGTGACCTCTGTGTAGAATCAGCACAGGGCGCGCTTCTCGTGGCAATCATTCAAACGGCGCCAAACTCGCGCCCATCGGATGCGGATTCACCGGGCGAATCGGCATCTTTCGATACGATTGATAGGCCACCTGCAAATGCGGCGTCTTGACGCGCTCGTGCCCTTGATACCGCGAATCCAACAACGCCTCCAGCGCGCCAGACACCAACAGCGTGCGCTCGACCGGGTACTGCGGCTCGCCCGTCAAAAACATCTGCTGGACATTCAAACTCAAATAACTGAAATGCGGATGCGGGCTATCCGGCAACAAAACGCGCATGCCCTCCACCTGTCCGTTTCGCCGCGCTGCGAAGCCCCACCCTTTTGTGTACCCATTCAACATCAACGTCGCCGCCTGCAATCCATCCGCATATTCCAACAAAAAGAGCGCTGGATTTTCGCAGTGGTCGCGCACATCGCCCTCTTCTTTCGCCTCGATGGGTGCCACCGCCGCCGCGTAGAGATCGCGATCCCACGCATCGGACGCCCAAACATCGTCGCCCTCCAAACACCTCACAGCCACAATCCCGGTCTCGCCGCCAGCGCGCCGCTCCACCATACACTGTAAGAGCTCCAATGCGTGAAACCCGTAGGAATCCAGCCCGCTATACGCCACGGACATCGCCTTTTCGATCTCCGCATCCAACGCATAGTCGATCCACGGCTTGCGCCATGCCAGCGGCACGGACGACCCGGCCATAAACGGCACCTCGAGTTCGCACGCGCGGTCGTACATCCACTTGGCGTCTTGCCAGTTGTACGAGAGATGCTTGTCATTAAACACCGGCACCGCCCGCCCGGACGAGGCAAACACCCCGCAGATTTGCTCAAAAAAATACTTGCGCGGATACATGTGTTGTTCTTTTTCATTCCACGCATAATCCCCGTGTTCGCCGATCAGCAACACGCCATCCACCGCCAACTCGCTTCCTCCCAACGTCAGAGCTCGCGTAATACTTCCATACATCGGCACTCCAAACTCCTCTGCTATCGCGCACCCGATATCGTCTCTAAAATGCACTTGATCCAAATACATCGACGCGACATCCACCTCCGGCAACAACAACCCGTCATCCGTGGGGAACCCCTTCAAAAACTTCGTCACAATCACATCCGCATGCGACCGGGGAAAATACGAAGTCACAATCGCCGCGATCTTCTTTCGTTCAGCCATAGCGCGCTCCAAGTGCGTTGTAAATTGTTCGACAAACCTCTGTTGCGTCCAATATCGGAATCGCTATGTTGCGTGTCAAGGTCAAAGGCGGAGAATCGCGGATTAAACGGATTAGGGGATTACGCGGATTACCCCGCATCCCCACCACCGCTTCATCGTTCCCCACCGCTATGTCCTTCGCATGCCCTGCCGCCCATGCGTGCCCATCCCATCACCGCCCCACCGCAAGCCCTATCCCCGAGTAAGAGGCAAGAAGTAAGATACTCTCTTAAAAGGTCAAGGGGTTTTCGGGGTGATTCGATAGAATTTCTCGCCCTCAAAATCTTGGTCATGCCGCAACATGCCCCAGATCGAATGGAGCAACTTTCGCATCACCGCAACGATAGCCTGCAAAGGTTTCTTGCCCCTGGCGATGAGTTTGTCATAAAAGGCTTTGACATGGACTTCGTGCCTGCAGGCCACCCAAGCAGGCATGTAGAGGGCATGGCGGAGATATTTATTTCCGGTTTTCGAGATGCGTCTTTCCGGGTTGGCCATCCCGGATTGTTTGGGTTTGGGATCCAGGCCTGCATGAGCGACCCATTGGGGCGGTTCCATCCCGTCTGGCAAGGAGGCCAGCTCGGCCAAGAGCCGCAAGGCACTCGTTTGGGCGATACCGGGCACCGAGCAGAGGTGCTGGTAGGCACGCTTTTGGGTCTCGTCCTGCAAAACGAGTTTGAGGGCTTGGTCTTCCAAGTAGGCAATGCGGCGTTTGAGGTGTCGAATATTCACCTGAATATCGCGTGTGATGAGGCGGGCACGCTTGACGGGGTAGTCCTGCGCGTGGTGCCGGTTCTGTTCGCGGCTGACCTCCTGTTTGAGTTGGTCAATGCGTCTGGTCAGCGTTTGCAGTTGCAGGACGTGCTCGCTCGGCACTTGCCAAGGCACAAAGGGCATGCGCTCGGCATCATCGAGGATCAACAACGCATCCTTCGCATCTGTCTTTGCCCGTTGCATGCAGGCTTGAGCGTACTTGCTCATCGCTTTGGGATTGACGACCATGACCTGCGTGCAGCGATGCTGATGCAAGGCCAAGGCCACCCCCAAGCTATAACGCCCGGTCGCTTCGAGACAGACCGAGACCATGCGCCCGCCCTTGGTGAGCCACTTCAACAGGTGCTTGTGCGCCCGAGGCGCGTTGTCAAAGGTGGCTTGCATGACCCCTTGTCCGGGTCTGGACAGGGCAACGGACAACGTGTGGGCACTGACATCAATGCCGGCAAAAGCGGGTTGAGTGTTCGACATCGGGGCCTCCTGTGATGAGGGGTGGGGAAGGGGTCTGGTGTGCGCTCGGGTTCGCGTCCCGACTGTTTGCCCAGTCTACCGGTCTTGTATATGCAGCCTCAATGGACTTAGATACTCTTCGGTATCAACTCGGCGGTCGGGGGGCCTATCTTACTTACAAGGTCATAGCCTTCAAGAGGCGCCGGCCTTCCCCGAGCAGGGCATCAAGATGGCGTGTCTCGATGCGAGGGCGCAACACCTAAATTAACCCTTTCTGACAACATACAAGAGGTGAGAGCCACCCACCACCCTACCACCGCTTCATCGTTCCCACTCCGCTGTGTCCTTCGCATCCCCCGCCATAGAGACCTATCCCCCCGGCCCCCGTTATTCGCTTCGCTCATTGTAGGCTACGCCTGTGCCTACAAGGAAAGGGGGAGCACATGGCTTTTTGAAGGTTTGTATCCCTGGCTGTTTTGATGGCTTTGCGCGAATGGATCATGCCATGAAAATGCGACCTATCCCCCCGGCCCCCTTTCCTACAAGGAAAGGGGGAGCGCATGGCTTTCTGAAAGGTTTGCATCCAGGCCTGTTTTGATGGCTTTGAGCGAATGGATCAATGAACCCCAAAAAACCTATCGCCATTCCCCTCGCAAAACCGCTCACCGTTCCCCCCTTCCTCGCAGGAAGGGGGGTTAGGGGGGTAGGTCCCAAAAAGTAAAGCCCGGGTTCACAGTGAACCCGGGCTTTTGTTTTTTTCCATCTTTCGTCGTTCAGCCTGTCGAGCCAAAGCTATCGGCGAAGATGAGGAAATCGGAGAATCCAATCTCGCCATTGAGATCGCACCGGGGGTCATATCGCTCCTGTCCGAGCCGCGATCCAAACTTATCCGCAAAGGTCAAGAAGTCGGCGAAATTCACATTGCCATCGCCATTGCCATCTGTGGCGGTCAAGGAATAGGCTTTCATTGGAAGTGGGAGGCGGGATAGAGGCTTCGGATGTAGGGTTCAATGGCTTGAGAGGTCGTGCGCGTGGCAGTTGGCTCGATGACGTTCCCTCTGACGAGGGCCTCGTTCCGGAAGAAGAGGACATATCGAATGATCAGGATTATATCCGAGAACAGCCTCACATCGCCATCGCCATCCACATCGAGAATGTTCTGATTGACCAACGTGTCGAGGTAGGGTTCAATTTCTTGAGCGGTCGTGCGCGTGGCAGTTGGCTCGATGACGTTCCCTCTGAGGAGGGCCTCTTCCCGGAAGAAGAGGACGTATCGAATGACCAGGATTATATCCGAGAACAATCTCACCCGGCCATCGCCATCCACATCCAAGTTGGCACTCGGTGTTTCGTCATCGGTCAGGGTCAGGGTCACGGGCGAAGGATCGGTGATGCCTTGGGCGTTGTTTGCGGTTGCAGACACCCTGACCATCTTCTCGTCTGCCTGGTCGTTGTTGTCCTCTGCGGTGATCGTCACGGTGCCCGTGCTCGTTGTGGTCGTCGCCGCGATGATCAGCGTGTCTGCACTCGATAGCGTGAAGTCGCTCGCAGTCGCAGGGGACACAGGCGTAGCAGAGACCGTGATCGTCGTGATCCCGCTCGATGGATGCGATAGGGTCGCGCTCACCGTGGAAACCTCGCCGTTTTCCGAGATGGACGAGGGTGTGAGCACCAACGTCACGGTCGGCGCATCTTCATCGTCGGTCGTCGTCACCGGAACATCCTCGTCCGAAAGGGTGTTGTAGTTGGCATCGCCGCTTGATAGGGCGAGTCGCACCGTCCAGGTGACGTTCCCGTCGTCGATGATGTCGTCCTGCCCGGTCACGGTCACGGTTTGTGCCGTGTTATAGCTCGTCGGCGCGAAGGTCAGCATCGCAGGCTCAACCCGCCCTTCGCTCGGGTCTTGGCTCGTCACCGAAATCGTTACCGCCGCCGAGGGTTGCGTCAGCAGGGCCACCGTGAAGGTCGCCGAGGCACCGGCCTCTGTGGCCTGCCCGGTCACCGCGCTTATGTCCAAGCCGAAATCGTTATCGCGGTTGACCATGTACACGATGATCGCGGTGAGCGCGTCGTAGTTGGTGTCCTGCGTATCCGTCTGGTTCACCGAAAGGGTGACCGTATAGTTCTGGTTGCCATCGACGGCGGCGGGAGTATCGTCCTGCCCGGTCACGGTCACGGTTTGCGCCGTGCTCCATGTTGTCGATGAGAAGGTCAGCACCGAGGGCGATACAGTGCCTTCCGTCGTGTCTGAACTGACCACCGAGAGGGCCACGTTCCCCGTCGGCTCGGAGGCGAGCGTGACCGTGAAGGTCTCGGCCCTGCCCGACTCTGTCGTGTGGAGCCTGACCGTCGTCGTGGTCATCGCCGACACCTCAATCGCCGCCTCGTCGTCATCGGTGATCGTCAGCGACGTAGCCTGCACGTTGCCCGCGCCGTGGTCGTTCTCCACAGCGGCGGTCTGCACCATCACCGCGTTGTCTGATGCGTCTATGTCGTTGTCCACGGCGGTGAGTGCCACCGTGTCCGTCGCGTTCGCCGTGCTCCCAGCCGCGATGGTAATCGTCGAATCCGAACCCACCGTGTAGGCATTCGCCACCGGGCGCACCGTGATCGTCGTCGCCTCACTCGATGGGTGTGTCAGCGTCGCCGTCACCGTGCTCACGCCGCCATCCTCCGAGATGGACGCGGGCGACAGCATTAGTGTCACGTCCGGCGCGGCGTCATCGTCTGTGATCGTCAAAGCCGTGCCGGTCACGTTGCCTGCGCCTTGGTCATTGCTCACCGCAACAGACACGGTCAAGGAATTGTTCGGCGCATCGGTCGCGTTGTCCACGGCCGTGATCTCTACTGTGTCCGTCGCGTTCGCCGTGCTCCCAGCCGCGATGGTGATCGTCGAATCCATCCCCACCGTGTAGGCACCCGCCACCGGGCGCACTGTGATCGTCGTCGCCGCGCTCGACCGATGCGACAGCGTCGCCGTGATCGTCGAAACACCGCCGGTCTCTGCAATCGACGCGGGCGACAGCGTCAGTGCCACATCCGGCGCGGCCTCATCGTCGGTGATCGTCAGGGTCACGGCAGACGATAGCGACGCCCCATTGCCACCTGCCACCGTTGCAGACACGGTCACGCGCTTGTCCGGCGCATCGGTCGTGTCGTTCACCGAGGTGATCGTCACGGCGCCTGTGCTCGTCGTCACATTCGCCGCGAAGGTCAGCGTGGTCGCGGTCGATAGCGTAAAATCGCCCGCAACCGCAGGGGCCACCGGGGTCGCTGAAACCGTGACCGTCGTCGCCACGGTTGCAACGCGATCTAGCGTCGCCGTGATCGTGGAAATCTGGGCATTCTCCGTAATTGACGCCGGAGTCAAAACCAATGTCACCTGCGCCACTTCGTCATCGATAATCGTCAGCGTCGCATCAGTGACCGATCCCGTGCCTATGCTGTTGCCCACCGTGCTCGACACGGTCACCGTCTTGTTCCCCGAAGATATGCTGTTGTCCACCGTCGTGATCGTCACGGTGCCCGTGCTCGTCGTTGCGCCCGCCGCGACGGTCAGCGTGGCCGGCGTACTCAGCATGTAGTCGCCCGGAACCGCAGGCGACACAGCCGACGCTGAAACCGTGATCGTCGTCGCCGCGCTCGACGTGTGAGACAGGGTCGCGGTCACCGTCGAAATCGCGCCGTCCTCTGAAATCGACGCAGGCGACAAAACCATCGTCACGTCCGGCGCAACGTCGTCGTCCGTCAGCGTCAAAGCCGCACCGGTCACACTGCCCGCGCCTTGGGTGTTGCTCATCACACCTAGCACGGTCACGTCGCGATTAGGCGCGTCTTGGGTATTGTTCACCGCTGTGATGACCACCGTGTCCGACGCGTTAATCGTGTCCCCGGCCGCGATGGTGATCGTCGTATCCGCCCCCACCGTGTAAGCACCCGCCACCGGGCGCACCGTGATCGTCGTCGCCGCGCTCGATGGACGCGATAGCGACGCCGTGATCGTCGAAACCGCGCCGTTCTCCGAAATCGACGCCGGTGACGCCGCCAACGTCGCTGTCGGTGCAGGGTCGTCGTCCTCCAGCGTCAAAGTCGCACCAGTTACACTGCCCGCGCCTTGGGCGTTGCCCGCCACAACGGACACGGTCACATCGCGATTAGGCTCGTCTTGGGTGTTGTTCACCGCTGTGATGACCACCGTATCCGTCGCGTTCGCAGTGCTCCCGGCCGCGATGGTGATCGTCGTATCCGACCCCACCGTGTAAGCACCCGCCACAGGGCGCACCGTGATCGTCGTTGCCGCGCTCAACGGGTGTGCCAGCGTCGCGGTCACAGTGCCCATCCCGCCGCTTTCCGAGATCGACGAGGGCATCAGGGTCAACGTCACTCTCGCGGGTTGAAGCTGAAATTGCGCGGTGGTGTCCATGCCGGCATACTTCAAGGCCGGATACTGATCCATCGCGCCAAAGGTCCACGGATCATCGTTGCCGGGTTGTCCGTCGAGGTTGGCGTTCCAGTTGTAGTAGGTGTCGTTGGCGGTGGCACCGTAGGTAGTAGGGCTTAGGAGATCGCTAGTCGTCTTGCCAACAACGCCGCTACCGCCGGCACTGGTGGTCTGCCCGCTGGTGGAGGTGTCCCAGTGGCTATCGGTCACTGTACCAGCCGAACTGCCCACCAACCCGCCTTTCGTGCCTGCACCCGTGACCCGTCCTATCGCGTAGCTAGCTGTCACGTCAGCGTTGCTCGCGATTTGACCCACCAACCCGCCGCCCACCGCGCTGCTGTGTCCCGCGAACACAGAGCCCAGCGCGTAAGACGCCACCACCTCGGTCTGATCGGTCAGCCAACCCACCAAACCGCCAGCCAGCCCGTCACTCGTCACATGTGCAGGAACCCGCACAGAGACGAGCGCGTAGCTGCTCACAATGCGGTTGCTGCCCGAAGTGCGATAAGACCGACCAACCAAACCACCCACACCCCACCGCGACCCCGAAACGCGACCCGTCACATAACACGACGAGATGGTGCCCCCACCACCTTGATTACCGGCCAGACCACCCACGCGGTCAGCACCGGTCACATTCACATTCAACAACCCCAATCCCGAAACATCGCCATCAACCGCATGGAACAATCCTGTATTATGCCGAGACCCCCGGTTGATGAACAGGTGGGAGATCGTCTTGTTGTTGCCTTTGAATGTGCCGCCGTAAGGCCCCACAGGGTCCCAGCCGGCGCCGCTATTCCAGTAGGTGGCGTCTGCTTGGGTGATCGCGCCGTCGTTGTTCTCGTCAAAGTCCAAGTTGTTGAGCAGTTCGTAGCCGATGCAACCTGTGGAAGGGCAACCCTTGCTCGCTGACAAGTTCCCGTTGGGAAAGGCGGCGTTGTAGGTCATGGCATCACTATCGGCTACGACCCCATCGCCATTGAGATCCCAGCGCATGGCATGCAGTTGGGCCAAGGTCGAGACCTCGAGGAGGCCATCGCTATCCGTGTCGTAATGCACGGGTTGGGTAGCGAACTGCGCCGTGGTGTCCAGGCCGGCAAACTTCAAGGCCGGATACTGATTCGTCGTGCCAAAGGTCCAGGGATCATCATCGTTGGCCCCCGAAGCATCTATGGTCAGATCGTCCCAGTTGGCATAGATGCCGCTCGCAGACGTGACCGATTGTAAGTCGGAGGTCAACTTGCCCTCCGGCGCAACAGTATCGCTATCATCGGCAATGTCGCTTGTTTGCGTGTCCCAGTAGCTATCGGTCACTGTACCTGAGTTTTCCGCCAGCCCATGCTTGTGCAGGCAGGCCCCCGTCACTGAGCCTGTTGAGTAGCTCGACGCGATCGTCGCACCCGGACCATTGGCACCTACCAACCCGCCGCCAGTGGACCACGGCCCCGACTGATTGCACACCACAGACGCCGTGGCGTAACTCGCCACGATGTACGACCCCCTCTGAGTGGCGCCCGCCAACCCGCCGACATTGGTGCTCGCCGTGACCGACCCCGTGACGTAACTCGCCGCGATCCGACCCTTGTTCAGACCCACCAGCGCGCCCACCGTGCCCTGACCCGTATTGATCACCGCGTTGACCAACCCCAAAGAGCGAATGTGGGTAGTGGTATCCGTGCTTGCGAAAAATCCCGAAAAGTTGACGTAGCGGTTGATGTACAGGTGGGAGATCGTCTTGCCGTTGCCCTCAAACGTGGCGGTGTATGGGGAGGTGTTGCTACTGCCGATGGGTGCCCAGCCGGCGCCGCCATTCCAGTAGGTGGCGTCTGCTGAGGTGATCTCTCCGTCGCCGGAGGTGTCAAAGTCCAGGTTGGCGAGCAGTTCGTAGCCGATGCAACCTGTGGAAGGACACCCCTTGCTCCGTGACAAGTTCCCGTTGGGAAAGGCGGCGTTGTAGGTCATGGCATCACTATCGGCGACGACCCCATCGCCATTGAGATCCCAGCGCATGGCATGCAGTTGGGCCAAGGTCGAGACCTCGAGGAGGCCGTCGCTATCCGTGTCATAATGCACAGGTTGGATAGCGAATTGCACCGTGGTGTCCATGTCGGCAAACGTCAAGACCGGATACTGCTTTGTCGTGCCAAAGGTCCAGGGATCATCATCGTTGGCCCCCGAAGCATCTATGGTCAGATCGTCCCAGTTGGCATAGATGCCGCTCGCAGACGTGACCGATTGTAAGTCGGAGATCAGCTTGCCCTCCGGCGCAACAGTATCGCCATCGTCGGCAATGCCGCTTTCTTGCGTGTCCCAGTAGCTATCGGTCACTGTGCCAGATATGCTACCCACCAAACCGCCTTTCGTGCCGGCACCCGTGACCCGCCCTATCGAGTAGCTCGCGGTCACGCCACCGCCGCTCGCGATTTGACCCACCAACCCACCGCCCACCCCGCTACTGTGTCCCACGAACACAGAGCCCATCGCGTAAGACGCCACCACCTCGGTCTGATCGGTCAGCCAACCCACCAAACCGCCGGCCATCCCGCCACTCGTCACAGACGCAGGAACGCGCACAGAGACTCTCGCATAGCTGCTCACAATGCGGTTGGTGCCCGAAGTGCGAAAAGACCGACCAACCAAACCACCCACACCCCACTTCGACCCCGAAACGCGACCCGTCACATAACACGACGAGATGGTGCCCCCACCACCTTGATTACCGGCCAGACCACCCACGCGGTCACGGCCGGTCACATCCACATTCAACAACCCCAACCCCGAAACATCGCCATCAACCGCCTGGAACAATCCTGTATTATGCCGAGACCCCCGGTTGATGAACAGGTGGGAGATGGTCTTGTTGTTGCCCTTGAACGTGCCGGTGTAAGTCCCCAGAGGGTCCCAGCCGGCACCGCTATTCCAGTAGGTGGTGTCTGCTTGGGTGATCGCGCCGTCGTTGTTCTCGTCAAAGTCCAAGTTGTTGAGCAGTTCGTAGCCAGTGCAGGTCCCGGACGGGCAACCCATCCGGCCGCTACTGGTGGTGACTCGGCCGGGAAAGGCGGCGGCATAATCGGCGTGGGTAGCGTCGCCATTGCCGTTGAGGTCGTGGCGAATGGCGTTGAGTTGCGCCAAAGTCTTGATGTCAATCAGGCCATCGTTATCGCCATCGTGGTCAATCACTACCGCGGAAGGACCGACGTACTTCAGTACCGGGTACTGGCTACTGGTGCCGAAGTTCCACGGATCGTCTCTGCCTTGGCTATCGCCGGTGTTGGTATTGCCATCCAAGTCCAGGTTCCAGTTGGCGTAGATGCCAGTATAGCCGGTGGTACCTTGGAGAGTGGTAGTGGACTGACCGCTACCCAGTTGGATCGTCCCTGAAGCTTTTGAGGAGTCCCAGTAGCTGTCGTACGCGCTACCTCCGTCTTCGTCCCCGACTAATCCGCCGGCGGAATTGGTGCCGTTGATGGTACCTGCGAAGTACGAATTTCTTATAATGGCATTGCCCCATATCTCGCCTACCAAACCGCCGACATCGCTATCGTTGGTGGAGGTTGTAACGGATGCATGGGAGTAGCTAGTTGAGATACTTCCTGTGCCAGCCCAGCCGACTAATCCAGAAATTTTTTCTTCCCCCGTCACTGTGCCGGTGGTGTAGCAGGCGACGATTGTGCCGGAATTTTGGTATACCAGAATACCGCCATATTTCTTTAACGTAACATTGGCGTTGATGATGCCGAGGGTTTCGACGCGGGAGCTGGATCCAAATTGATAGAACAGTCCGATAGCGCTGGCGGAGCCACGGTTGATGAACAGGTTGTCGATGGTGTAGCCGTTGCCCTTGAAATTGCCCGTGTAGGTACCACCTATGGGTAGCCATCCGGCACCGTTGTTCCAATAGGTGGCGTCTGCTGAGGTGATTGAGTTGTCGTTGTTCTCGTCAAAGTCCAAGTTGTTGAGCAGTTCGTAGCCATTACAGCCGGAGGACGGACACCCCATGCCCGAGGCGGGGTTACTGAAGGCGGTGAAGTAGTTTGTAGAGTCGGTGCTCGACACAACACCATCGCCATTGAGATCCCAGCGAATGGCGTTGAGCTGTGCGAGGTTGGCTACATCAATGTAGCCGTCGTTGTCCGAGTCGTAGTCGGTTTGGGCAAAAGCCGGCCCTGATGCCACCAGCATGCCCAGCGCGACCAGGGCCAACAAGCGAGCGTAGCGGGGCGTCATTTTGTCCCCCTCTCCGAGAGGGGGGGGGGGGGGGGGGGGGGGGTACACTGTACTGATCATCCTAACAGATTGTTTTGCAATGAAATAGAACCACACATCAAGACGAGAATGGGCGATATGAACGCCACTTTTCACGGTGGGAACATAGCACCAAATGAGGTTCAAACAGCGGCTGAAAATGGCGGTGATCATCTGGAGCCTCCTTTGCAAAAGCTGTCGCACAGACCGGGCGCGGCTTTTCCTCCGCGCTCAAAATCGAAATAGCGAATGGGTAAAAAATTAAAAATTACGCTGTTGTTTGTCAAGTGGTAAAATGACGATGGGAATTGGGACCTACCCCCTGGCCCCCTTCCTGCGAGGAAGGGGGGAATGGCGAGAGGGTGTGCGAGGGGGACCTACCCCCTAACCCCCTTCCTGCGAGGAAGGGGGAACTGTGAGCGGTTTTGCGAGGGGAATGGCGTAGAGGTTTTTTGGGGTTCATAGCGTGATCTATTCGCGCAAAGCCATCAAAACAGCCAGGGATACAAACCTTCAAGAAAGCCATGCGCTCCCCCTTTCCGCGTAGGCACAGGCGTAGCCTACAATGAGCGAAGCGAATAACGGGGGCCGGGGGGATAGGGCTATGGCGGTAGGGCGGTGTGGGGTAATCCGCGCAATCCGCGTAATCCGTTTAATCCGCGATTCAGACACGGGTGGGGTGGGGACGGGGACGCACGGGTGGCGCGGTGGCGCGGCGAGGATCGAGGCTTTCTCTGTTTTGCGGCCACGCTCATCGCTCTAACACAAAATGTCAACAGAACCCCGTTCATGTCTTTGGATGATGGGTTGCGGCTTGCTTCTTACTCGCTTTCTACTCTCAATTCGCATTGTCAGTTGTCAGTCCACCTCGCCCCATCAGTCGTAGGGATAGCCCCCGTGCCTGTCCGAAGCAGTGACTACTGAGGCGTCCATATAGATCGATATCAAATCAATTCGTATTACTACTTTGGTATGACCACTACCCTACTCATAACGCAAAAATGTGCGCTTGCAATTTCTCGCAATCGTGCCGATATTCTAAGCCCGTTCATTTGACCAATGGAGTTAGCAATGGCAGACGGAAAGCATTCGGCAATCGCGTCGCCGCAGATGCGCTTGGCGTTCGATGAGGAGCGGCAAGTTCGGCGCGAGGATCAGGTCGCGGTGCGGTGCGTGCAGTGTGGCAAGCGATTTGCCCAACCGCGCTGGTACGTTGAGCGGGGTATGCACGCGCAGTTTTGCAACAATACGTGCAGAGCCGACTGGGAGGCCGATGAGGCGTTTGAACTCGTGCTCGAAGGTCGCCCCGAATACCGCGGGGGAAATTGGAAGACGCAGGCGGGCTTGGCGCGGGAACGCGATGGGTTTTGTTGCGTGGCGTGCGGGATAACAGAAGACGCACTCGGGCGGCAGATGGACGTGCATCACAAAGTTCCGTATCGGCTGTTCGATTCGCCACAAGAGGCCAATCAACTGAGCAATTTGATTAGCTTGTGCCCGTCGTGTCACCAGAAGATAGAAAGCGCGGGACGGGCAGATCTGCCGTTGTTTGGACGGGTAGAGCATAGGCGGCAAGCGGGGAGAGGTAAGAGGTAAGAGGCAAGAGGTAAGAGGTGAGAGGCAAGAGGTGAGAGGCAAGAGGCGAGGATAGAAACGTAGGGGTGCTGCCCCTACACACGGCTCGCCCAAAGATACAAGAGGCAAAGGAGAGAAAGACAAAAGTCACTGGATTTTGCCTAAAATATACAGGGGTATAATTTCGTCAGAATGACGCCAGGCTGATCGCTGAATGACGCCAGGCACGGGGCCTGTCCCTACGGGTGATGGGGGGAGGCGGCTGACAACTGACGACTTGAGGATGAATTGGAACTGACAAACCCTCTCCCCTCTTATATCTCCCGTCTTCCGTCTTGCCTCTCACCTCTCACCTGACCGAAGATGAAAAAGGCATCTACAGATGAAACGCAAAAATGGCATTGTCATTGCGATAGATGGGCCGGCCGGATCTGGCAAGAGCACGACGGCGCGGCGCGTGGCGCGTAAAATGGGTTATGTGTATTTGGACACTGGCACCATGTATCGCGCGGTGGGGTTGGCGGCATTGCGGCGCGGGGTCGATCTCGATGACGCGGAGGGGGTCGCCGCATTGGGCCGGGCGCTCGATATTGCGTTTGAAACGCGGGATGGGCAGGGGCAAACCCTGCTCGATGGCGAAGATGTTTCCAGGGCCATTCGCACGTCCGAAGTTTCGCGGGCCGCGTCTCGCGTGGCCGTCCATCCGGGGGTGCGCGAGGTGCTCGTTGCGCGACAGCAGGACATGGGCAAAGACGGGGGCATCGTTTTGGAGGGCAGGGATACGGGCACGGCGATTTTTCCTGATGCAGAATTGAAAATTTTTCTGATTGCCGATCCTGCGGAACGCGCACGCCGCCGGCTCAGGGACTTGGAACGTGCGGGCGAGTCCGCTGATTTTGAATCGCTGCTGGCCGATATTCGCGCACGCGATGCTCGAGACGAGCAAACCCAGTTGCAACGCAGCGCGTGGCCCGCGCCCGATGCGGTGCATATCGACACCACGGGGCTGTCGGTCAAAGAACAAGTCAATCGGATTGTGGCACTCGCTCGGGGACAAAGCGAATGACATTTTATCGGTATTGCTGGTGGCTGGCGTACGTTTTGGTCGCGTGTGCGTTTCGATTGCGCGTTGAGGGGGGGCGTCATATTCCCCGATCTGGCGCGGTGATTTTGGCGGCCAATCATCGCTCTTTGGTCGATCCCGTCATGATTGGGGTTGCCACAGGGCGCGAACTTTGGTATCTTGCCAAGGCCGAACTCTTTGCGATTCCGGCGTTGGGAAAGTTGATTCGCAAGCTACATGCGATGCCCGTTGATCGGCGGCGGAGTGACCGCAGTGCATTGTTGGCTTGGACGAAAATTTTGCAAAGTGGCAATCCGGTGCTCATCTTTCCCGAAGGCACGCGCAACAAAGGCCCCGGGTTCTTGCGCCCCAAGGCCGGGGTCGGCCTGCTGGTGTATCGCACACAGGCCCCTGTCATACCCGTGTACATTTCCGGCACAGTGAATATCTGGAAGACGATGCTCGGCATGGATCGGCTGCAAGTGCGGTTTGGCAAGCCCATTCGATTTCCCGCCGAGCAGTTGCCGGACAGGCGGCGCGACGCGTACCAGTTTATCAGTTGTGAGGTGATGCGTCACCTCGTCGTTCTCGAGCGGATGCGGCGGAAAGCCGGCACGGTCGCACCCGCTTCTCGCAGTGGATCACCAAGCGGTGTCGGCACGGTTTGACGGCGTTGTTCGCCGTTCTTTTTGCAGGTGTGCGTTTTGGCGCACGAAAGGAAATACAATGGCAGTCAATACCCTCCCCACGCCCAAAGAAGCTCTCGCCGCGCTGGATGAACGCGATGAACGCGAATACAGCGATGCGGAACACGATGAAATGATGGATCTCTACGAAGACACGTTTGAGGCCATTGAGCAGGGCGAAATTGTGATTGGCAAGGTGTTGTCCATCCGCGACAATGCGGTGTTGGTCGATATCGGGTTCAAGTCCGAAGGCGTGATTTCCCTCTCCGAGTTTGGAGAGCCCCCCGCGATTGAAGAGGGCGATGAGGTCGAGGTCTTTTTGGAGAGCATCGAGGATCAAGAAGGCCAAGTGGTGCTGTCCAAGACCAAAGCCGATTTTATGCGGGTGTGGGATCGCATTCGAGACGCGTACGATACCGAGCAGATGGTCGAAGGCCGGTTGATGCGCCGAATCAAGGGCGGCATCGTGGTCGATCTGTTCGGGGTGGAGGCGTTTTTGCCCGGCTCGCAAATCGACATCAAGCAGGTCAAAAACTTTGATCGCTTTATCGGCGAGGTGTTCCCGTTCCGCATCATCAAGCTGAACAAGAATCGGCGCAACATCGTCATTTCCCGGCGCGTGGTGCTCGAAGAGGAACGCGCGCGCTTGCGTAAGCAGATTCTCGCCACGCTGGAGGTGGGGCAAATCCGCTCGGGCACGGTCAAAAACATCACGGACTTTGGCGCGTTTATCGACTTGGGCGGCTTGGACGGCTTGTTGCACATCACGGATATCGCCTGGGGCCGGGTCGGTCATCCCTCTGAAGAGTTGTCCATTGGGCAAGAGATCGAGGTGCAGGTGCTCAATTTCGACGCGGAGCGCGAGCGCATTTCCCTGGGCCTGAAGCAGTTGCAAGACCATCCGTGGAAAGGCGTGTCCGAGCGGTATAAAGTGGATGACAAGGTGCTGGGCAAGGTGGTCAGCATCACGGATTACGGCGCGTTTGTCGAGTTGGAACAGGGCGTCGAGGGGCTGGTTCACATTTCTGAAATGTCGTGGACGCAACACATCCGCCATCCCTCCAAGTTGGTGTCTATCAGCGATGAGGTCGAGGTGATGGTCTTGCGCGTGGACGAGGAAGGCCAGAAAATTTCCCTGGGTCTCAAGCAGGTGCAACCGGATCCTTGGGAGTCCCTGGATATCAAGTACCCGGCCGGCACGCCGATTCGCGGCGTGGTGCGGAATTTGACTACGTTTGGCGCGTTTGTCGAAATTGAAGATGGGATCGACGGGCTGGTGCATATTTCCGATCTGTCGTGGACGAAGCGCATTCGGCATCCGAGCGATGTGGTGAGAAAAGGCCAGGAATTGGATGTTATCGTGATCAATATCGACAAGGAGCGCAGGCGCATCTCGTTGGGGCACAAGCAGACGATTGAAAATCCCTGGGCCGCGCTGGCCGTGACCTATGCGGTGGGCAATGCGGTGAGCGGCCGCATCTCGCACATGCTCGACCGCGGGGTGCTGGTCGATCTCGAAGGCCAAGTCGAGGGATTCGTGCCCTCATCCCAACTGGGCATTGACGATCTGAAACGCCCGGGCGAGTCCTTCGCAGAAGGCGACGAACTGCCGCTGAAGGTCATGGAGTTCGACGAAGATCAAAAGAAGATCGTGCTGAGCGTGAAAGAGCGGTTGCGCGATGCCGAACCAGATGAAGTCGCCGCGTTCCTCGAAGCCCACCCCCTCCGCCGACCCGCAGAGGCCGAGACAGAGGAGGAGGCAGAGCGCGAAGCAAAAGGCGAGGCAGAGCGCGAAGCGGAAGCGGAAGCGGAAGCAAAAAGCGAGGCAGAGGCTGAAGCTGAAGTGAAAGGGGAAGCGGAAGCAAAAGCGGAGAGCGAAGCGACAGGGGAAGCGGAAACAGAGGGGGAAGATGAGAAAGAAGCAAAGGAAGAAACAGGTGATTGATACCTACCTACCTTTCTGACAGGAAGAGGGGAGAGAGGTGGCCTTCTCCCGTCTTGCCTCTCACCTCTCACCTTTTTGGGCGATGCCCCCGTGCTCGTCCAAAGATCCAAGGGGGAATCACATCTGGTTAGGGGTTAGAGATCAAAGCGTTGGGGCATTCGTCTCAACGCTTTGCTGTTTCAAGGGTAAATGGTTATGCGCGATCAAAAGACAGTGGCGTTTTACACGCTCGGATGCAAGCTCAATGCGTACGACACGCAGTGGTATGCCGAGCAATTTGCAGCGCGGGGATACCGCGAGGTGAGCTTTGGCGACCGAGCCGATGTCACGGTGGTCAATACGTGTACCGTGACCGGGCAGGGGGACGCGCAGTCGCGCAAGGCATTGCGAAGGGCGCATCGGATTTCGCCCGAGGGCACGGTCGTGGCCGTGGGGTGCTATGCCCAAACCGATCCGGATGCCCTGTCCCAAATGCCGGAAGTCGATTTGGTGGTCGGCACTGCGGAGCGCGTGCAGCTTTTGGATTTGATCAACGACACCTGTTCGTTGGGCCGAACCTTTGTCACGCGCAGTCGCACGGCTGATTTCCAAGATATGGATATTTACAATTTTGGCGGGCGGGCGCGGGCCTTTGTCAAAATTCAGGAGGGGTGCAACGAGTTTTGCTCGTTCTGCATTATTCCGTTTGCGCGTGGGCGCAGTCGCAGCCGCACATTGCAAAGCGCGGTGTCGCAGGTGAAGAAGCTGGTGGATGCGGGGTACCGCGAGGTGGTGCTGACCGGGGTGCATATCGGGGATTACGGCGCGGATTTGGCAGGGTGCGAGTTGTTGCAAGTGCTAAAAGCTGTGGAGCAGATCGATGGGTTGGACCGGTTTCGCGTCAGTTCTATCGAAGCCACGTACATCACGGATGAGATGATCGATTTTTTTGCGGAGAGCCAAAAGTTTTGCCGGCATTTGCACATCCCCTTGCAAAGCGGGGACAATGGCATCCTCAAGGCGATGCGCCGCCCCTACACGCGGGCGCAATACATCGCGCTGCTAGAGAAGGTGGCAAAGCGCGTGCCCGGCGTGGGCATTGGCGGCGACGTGATGGTGGGCTTTCCCGGGGAGTCGGACGCGGCGTTTCAAAATACGCGCGATTTGATCGCCGATCATCCCCTGACGTATTTGCACGTTTTTCCCTATTCCCCGCGTGGCAAGACGCCCGCAGCGCGCATGGCAAACCAAGTTGACCCGCAGGTGAAGAAGCAACGCGGCGCGATCCTCCGCGAATTGGGACGCCAAAAGGTGGCGGCATTCCAAGCGCGGTTTCTCGGACAGACCTTGCCCGTGCTGTTTGAAAACCGCCGCAACGGGCAGTGCTTGCAAGGGCTGACCGACAATTACATCCGCGTGCTCGCGCCCGGCCCCAGTGCCGCGTGTGAACAGATCGTAGATACGCGCTTGCAGCGAATCGAAGATGGCATGGTCATCGGCGAGTTGACGGATTACGCCCCCGCCCCACCTTTGCCCCGCGCCCGAGGTTTATTGCAAATGCAACCCGCGTAATCTCACCCGCATGACAAAAGACCGATGCGAAACACATCGGCCTTTTTATAGTGAATTTGATTTTCGGTCATTCGTATCCAGCCTTCCATCAATCCCAACTCGTGTGATATGTCCGCATATCGCATCGCATGAGGCCAACGGCAATTCAATTTGGTATCAGCCCCTACCGGTTGGGGATGCGCGTCAGGCTTCCGCATCCAACACGCGCTGAAAGGCCTCCAGATCATCCACTTGCATCGCCGAGCGAAGCAACCGCTTGAGCCGTTGCAAATCGTCGATGGCCGCAATGCGATCAGCGAACTGGCCGGCCACATCCGCATCAAAGCGAATCTCCAACGCTTCTCGGATGCTCTCTCGAATGCCCTGCTCAATGCCCTGCTCAATGCCCTGCTCAATGCCCTGCTCAATGCCCTGCTCAATGCCTTGTTCCTTGAGGTACTGGGCAAACGATGAGTCACGCATAATCGCGTCCATAAAACCCTCCTGTGAAAGAATCCGCGTGATAGTGGGCAGATCATAAGCCAACCCACTCAAGACCGCCAAGCTATTCAAATAATTAGCCTTTTCTGATTGATCCAACGAAACCGAATCGCTCCTGCGAACACACTCGCGCAACCAGTCCTCGGAACCCATCCCCACAGGATGCTTCATCAACGGCGCGAAAGGAAGCAAGCCCGGATGACCACCCTCGAGGATACCTTGCCCGTCTATCTCGGTCAATCGAAGCACCTCGTATTCTACAAAGACGCGATGGCCGGGAAGTTCTTGAATGTAGTATCCTTCATCGCGGCGCCCGGCATTGGGACGCAGGTAGATGACAAAGGCATAGACCGGCAGGTCATAGCGTTCGATGAGGCGGAGGATATAGATCGCCATGCGAAGAGCCATATTCGCGCTGTCGGTGGTTTGAAATTCGATGTGTACCAAGGCTTCCTCGCCATCGATCCGCACGCGAATCACGCTATCGACCATGCGCGTTTCAATCCTCGGGAGTTCGGTGTCGAGAACTTCTTCAATTTCGACATCCTCGCGTCCGAGTGCCAAGCGGACGAGGTCTTGCGGGTAGATGCGAATCAACTGTTTGGAAATTGTATCGTATTCTGCCATGGGGAACCTCCTGAGATCGTTTGAACGACTTGCGGAAGAAAATAAATAATCCGCACTCCCTCTCGCCTTGTCAAGTGATTTTCCCTCCGCGCCCTAACCACCAAGGATAAGCGCGGTTGCACTTCGTTTTGACGCATCAAACCAACGCCCCATCCGAGTCGCGCAAGCGATTTCCGATGGGGCTTTTTCATTTTCGCGTCGTCAGCAGCAGGGCAAGGCCAGTCGCGCTGAAAATCGCGTTTGCGGCCCACGCGCCCCAAGCCGGAGGTAGCACATCGTTCCAGGCCATTGCGCGGCCGAGTTGAATGCACCCGTAAAACGCAAAGCAGATCAGCAAGCACATGCCAATTTGAATGGGGCGGCCCGTGCGGCGCATGCGAGACGCCATCGGCAGGCCGAACAAGCCGATGACAAAATTGGCGAATGGAAAAGCCAAGCGCATGTGGCGCGCCACCGACTCTCGCAGGGCTTGGCTGCCATTGCGCGTCTTGCGGCGGATAAACTCGGTCAGTTCCCGATACGTCATCTGATCCTCGGGCACCACATCGCGCGCAAAATCCTCGGGCGTCAGCGTCACCTCTCTCGGTATCCACAACCGAAACGCGCGATACGATTCCCGCTCGCCAAACACGCGCCTGTCCCCGTCCATAAAATGCCATTCCGTAGCCGCCCAAATCGCATCCTCGGCGCGCACGCGCTCTTTGAGCATCCCGCCTTCGTACCTGTCGAGCACGACCCGTTTGCCTCGCATGGCTATGGCGTCGTATTCCCCCATTGAAAACACGCGCCCGGCCGTATCGCGTAGCGCGATTTGCACGCGAATCGGGGCGAAGCCTGATCGGCGCGGTTGCTCGATCTTCGCCCGCGCCCGGTTCGCCCGCGGCAACACCTGATCGGTCATCACAGCGGCCAAAACGCCGATCCCCAGCGCCAGCACTTGCAGCGGGATCACCACCTGATACAGGCTGATGCCGGCCGCTTTCATCGCCAGCAATTCCCCGCGCTGGATCAACCCGCCCATGCAAAACAGCCCGGCGAGCAAGACCGCCATGGGCATCACCAAAACGATGATATGGGGCAAATAGCAGAGATAGTACGAGACTATCGCGCCGATGCCCACGGCGCGGTCCAAAAACGCGCTGAGCCGATCCACCAAATCGATCACCACGAAAACGACGGCAAAGGCCAGCACGCTGATCCCAAAGGGCACGGCGAATTGCACGACCACATAGCGACTCATCATCCGCACGCCTATCTCCTTTTTTTGCCCCACTCGCCGATGATCCGCGCGGACAAAACCGCGCCGACGATCAGCGTCAGCACATTGGGCATCCACATCGCCAACCAGGGCATGAGCACGCCGCGGTCCGCCAATTTTTCCCCGGCGATGAGAAAAATCCACCACGCCAAGAAAAACCCCACGCTGATCCCCGCGCCTATTGCCGCGCTACTGCTGCGTGCCCACACGCCGATAGGCGCGCCCACCAACACAAAAGCCACACACGCCGCGGGAATCGAAAACTTCTTGTGGACCTCCACGCGCAGCCGGTCCGCGGCCCGTTGCTTGTGGCGCGCAATCCGCAGATCCGCTGCGACGCGGCCCTGCAACGCCTGCATCGAAGCCGTGGAATCGAGGAACACTTCCCGCGCAACCGCATCCATCAACGCGGCGGCCTCGGCCCGTGCTTGGGCGATTTCGCGCTCGTACTCCGCAATTTGCCTCCGCATCGTGGCGATATCCATTTCCCGGTCATTGCGATACGCGGACGAAGACCGCGACAACTGGTTCCCCGCCTCTCCCAATCGCAAACGCGCCTTGGCAAAGGTCGTCAGTGCGTACACCCCGGGATCGTCCGGGTCGATGCGGTGCATCTCCCCATCGAACAAATAGAGCAGGGCCTCGTCTCGCGCGTCGTCAAACGCGACCATGCCCGAATCCGCAACCGCAGTCTCGGGGAACCCCTCTCGGGCAAAGCTGTACACCAGCACGTCGTAGAGCACATCGCCCCGGGCGCGGTCGAACAAAATTCGGTAATCCTCAAAATCGCCTATCACCACGCCGGCCTTATCCACCAGCGCGATGGCCGGGCGTTTGCGGTGAATATCCATCATCAACGCGCGTGCACGGTGATTAAATTCGGGCAACACGCGGTCATTAAAAATCACCAGTCCAACCCCCATCAACGCGGCGACGAGTAGCACGGGCGCGACGACTTGGTGAACCCCGATGCCCAAGGCGCGCATGCCCGCGATCTCGCCCGACGCACTCAAGCGGCCAAATCCCAACAACGCGCTCACCAAAACCGCCATGGGCACGGCGAGGGCGATCATCCACGCGGTATTCAAAAAAAACAACTCTGCGACCACGCGCACGGGCACGCCCTTGCCCAAAATGCGGTCGAGCATTTGCAGAACGAGATCGATGATCAGCAAAAAAATGATCGCGGAAAACCCGAGCAAAAATGGCATCGCCAATTCGCTCAACACGTACCGACGCAAGTGCATGCGGAACCTTTAAAAAAGAGAGAAGTTCAAGGAAGCGACGAAGTGCGCGGGGGGTTGGACAGCGGGGCAGTCCTCTCGCGTCTCGCCTTTCACTCGGTGGTCGGGGTTCGTCAATTCGCCCATTCGTCAAATATACGATTTTATTGTCAAAAAAAAAGACGCGCCTTGCGTCGTTTGGCTTTCGCGGTTTTGGCGGATTTTCCCTTGCTCTTTCATGTGGCTCGTGCTATCATGTTGCGTTGTTCATTCACTTCTCACCTCTTCCTGTGAGGAAGGGGCCCCAGGGGAGTAGGTCCCGATAATTTTAAGATAGCCTCTAAGGACTTGGAGTCAGATCGATGCCGATCCTTTACGAAGACCTAAAACGATCCGCTCTCGAATGGCGCGAGGGTGGATATGCTTGTCGCGAGCATCCGCTCATCGGCGAAATCCTCGCCTATCAGATGGCGGCGGATAGCCCAGCCCTCGAGTTTTTGCGCGAGCCTCAATTCCTCGCGCTCGAGGTGTATTGGTATGTGCGCCTCAAACTGCAAACGCCCCACGTCATCGATCTGTACAAGCATTACTACGCGGACAAAAAAACGCTTTTCGACGCGCTCGGCATTCCGATCTCAAAAGACGCTTTGGAGTGGGCGACAATAGAGGGCGTGCTCGAGGAGGTCAAAAGCGATTCGGACTGGGTCAAAAGCCTCAAAATTCAGGCGTTGCACGAAGCGGCGATTTTGGACTATCCGAGTTATATCCTCGCGCTGGCGATGGGGGCCGGCAAGACCGTGTTGATCGGCGCGATTGTCGCTACCGAGTTTGCGATGTCCCTGCGTTATCCCGACGGCAATTTTATGAAAAACGCCCTGGTCTTCGCGCCCGGCACCACGATTATCGAAAGCCTGCGCGAACTCGGTGGTATGCCATACCAGAAAGTTTTGCCGCCCGACCTCAACCGCGATTTTCTCGCCAATTTGAAGATCGAATACCCGGGCAGAGAAAAGGACATACAGGCTCAAACGGGCAGCAGTTACAACTTGATCGTTACCAACACGGAAAAAATCAGTCTGCGGGCGAGAAGGCGGAGCAATCAGAAAGCCCTCGCGTTTCGGGAAAGGGCGTTGCAAGCCAATCTCAGGCTGCAAAAAATCGCCAGCTTGCCCAACCTCGGCATCTTTTCAGACGAAGCGCATCACACGTATGGCAACACGTTTGACAAACTGAAGCGGGTGCGCGAGACGATTAATTACATCCACGAGAAAACCCCTATCGTCGCGGTGATCAACACGACCGGGACGCCGTATTACAAAAAACAACACCTGAAAGAAGTCCTCGTTTGGTATGGGCTTGGCGATGGCATTCAGGACAATATCCTAAAAGACCTCCAAAACGGGATCCACCAATACGACCTCCAAGGGCAGTCGGATGGGGATGTTTTCAAGGACATCATCCATGAGTTTTTCAGCAACTACGGCCCTGTGGCGTTGCCGGACGGATCAAAGGCAAAAATCGCGTTTTACTTCAAGACGCAGGAGCACTTGGACCAATCCCGGCACTTGATCGAGCAGGCCATGACGAGCGTTGGCGAAAGCGTCTCTCAGATCTTGGTCAATACGCAACGATCAAAAGCATCCGAGCTCGACGAGTTCAAGCGGCTCAACAATCCCACCACCCAAAAGCGGGTCATTTTGCTGATCGGCAAGGGCGTGGAAGGCTGGAACTGCCCGAGCCTGTTTGCCTGCGCGCTCATCAAAGAACAGACGAGGAGCAACAATTACGTCCTGCAAGCGGCGACTCGGTGTTTGCGGCAGGTGCCGGGCAACCGGCATCCGGCAAAAATTTTTCTCGATTACGGCAATGCGATGATTTTGGATAAGGAACTGAAAGACAACTTCCGCACGGACCTCGACCTGCTCAGCGCGGGAACGAGTGACAAAGAGACCGTGACACTGCGGATCGTCAAACCAGAACTGCCGACATTGGAGATTACCCGAACGGTCAAGCGCGCCATCCGCGCCGAAGCACCGCGCGACGAGATCGCGTTGGATAAGCCGAGACCGCAAAAAGCCCCCGGAATTTTGCACAGCATTCTAACCCCGGATTTCAGCGGGCCGCGGGAAGTGCTGATGCCCACTGGCAAAACTGAGGAACTGCCAGCCGCAGCGGAAACGACAGATTGCCACGCCGCCGCGTACAAAATCGCCTCGCGCTACCACCTGTTAATGATGCCGATTTTGAAGCGGCTCAACGACTTGTATCCACGGGGCGAAATGCCGAATAGCCACTTGTACGGCCTGTTTCAGCAGGTCGAAGATCAACAGGCGAATTACGAGACCGTTGAAGAACAGGTCACGGAGGCACTGGCGCTGATTCGGGTTCGGGACGAGGCGGGAAAGGATGTTTTTGAACGGGACGAAAACGGCGTTTTTGTCCATCGTTTGCGCTTGCTCAAGCAGACGTATGACCGAATACAGGCCGGGGGTCTGTCTGCTGACCGCGAGGAGTATGCAGACGGGCGCGATTTGAGCTTTCACTACACGCCGTACAATTTTGACAGCGAGCCGGAACGCGCTTTCTTTCGGCAAATTTTATCCGTGCTCAATACGGATCCCGACGATGTGAAAGCGTTCCTGTTCACGGGCGGCCTGACCGATCCCAAGAAGACCGATTTTTACTTTGAGTACCTGGGCGAGGACGAGCGGTACCACCGTTACTTTCCCGACTTTGTGATCGTGAAGAAGACGGGCGAGTTTTACATCGTCGAGGTCAAAGCCGAGCACGAGCGCGGCGACAAGACAGTGGCGGCAAAACAAAAGGCAGTTGAGCGGTTGCAAAAGATGCAACCCGATAAGTTTCGATACCACGTCGTCTATGCTTCAACGGCTGCGATAAGCGCGGCGGAAATCGAGCCAATCACGGCTTGGATAAACCCACAGTGAGGAGGGAAATATGAAACCCTATCATTTGTTCATCAGCCACTCTTGGACACACGCTGACCAATATAACAACTTGGTCAATCTGTTGGAGCAAGCCAAAAATTTTCATTATCACAACTACTCTATCCCAAAAAATGACCCCGTGCATAGCAGTAGCGATAAAGAATTGTCCAGAGCGATTCACAATCAAATGCAACCGTGCGGTATCGTCATCGTTTTGGCGGGTGTGTACGCCGAATACAGCAAGTGGATAGACAAGGAAATCAAAATTGCCAAAAGTGGCTTTTCAAAACCAAAACCTATTCTCGCCATCCGGCCATGGACAAATGAAATTTCTCCGGCGGTGCGGGATAATGCCGACCAAGTCGTTAAGTGGAACACCGAAAGCATTGTCTCGGCGATAAGGGAGTTGGCGTAGCGGACGAGGTAAGTCACGCGAGGGCGGCAACTCGGGATTCTAAATGCGAGGTAAGACATGACCGTTGAAGAAATTATCGTCAAAAAATTGCATAAACTGCCCGCGGACAAGCAGTGCGAGGTACTGGAATTGGTCGAGTTGCTCGCAGAAGAACGGGGGCCTAAAGCCACTCCTACATTGCGGCAGAATTGGGCCGGGTCACTCAGGGAATACGGCGATAAATATACGGCACTCGAACTTGAAAAAACATCGCTGGAATGGCGGCGGAAATCGAGCCAATCACAGCTTGGATAAGTTGTTGACTTTCGGGTGTGAATACGTTATATGAGGCGGAAATTGAGCCAATTGCTGAGTTGGATAAACCCACAGTGAGGAGGGAAATATGAGAATGAGAATCCGCAATCTATTTATCAGTCATTCTTGGGCATATTCGGACAGTTATGAAAATCTAATAGATTTGTTAGAAGCAAGACCATATTTTTTTTTCAAAGACTATTCGGTGCCTAAAGACGACCCGATTCATGCAGTAGGGACTGATAGACAACTATATGAGGCTATTCGTCGGAAAATGCAACCTTGTGGTGTGGTACTCATCTTGGCAGGGGTTTATGCAACCTACAGTAAGTGGATTAAGAAAGAAATAGAAATAGCGAGAGAAGGGTTTGGGGTTGCAAAACCAATCATAGCCATAGAGCCATGGGGAAGTAGGAAGACATCTCAAATCGTAAAAAACAATGCCGACCGCATTGTTGGTTGGAACACCGAAAGCATTGTCTCGGCGATAAGGGGGTTGACCTAATGGACGAGAATAGACAGGAACTTTTGGAAATCTATAAACTCCATGCCGAACTCGCGGATAGGGTGAGTCAGAGGCGCGAGGGAGCAAATCGGCTTTTCGTAAGTCTGCTGACGGGCACTTTAATTTTTCTCGTTGCATTTCTTAGATACGGCACCGAGACCATGCCTGTCGGTGCAATTTTGACCGCCGTTAGTATTTTTGGGATTTTTCTTTCCGCAGCATGGTATATCATTATCCGATCCTATCGCCAACTCAATTCGGGAAAGTTTGCCGCTCTTCATGAGTTGGAAGAAAAACTCGCCTATCCCTTTTTTAAGCGGGAATGGGAGTTGTTGGGAATGGAAGAAAAAGAAAGACCGAAGACAAGACGCTACTGGAAACTCACGGTTGTCGAGACCTTTCTTCCCATTATCTTTGCCCTTCTTTATCTCGCGCTCATCATCTTTTTTGCCATTTGTAGGTGAAAATCAAATGAACCGATCCCTCAAAATCACCCCGGTCAAAGGCCGCCCAATGCTCCACTGGGTCGGCAAGAAGCCGCTGGATACAGTACAGCATTTCCCGGCGCAGTTGTGCGAGACCTTGGGCGTTGAAAATCCGCCCGCCGAGCCGTCCTACGATGCGTTTGTGGAAAGCGGGCACAATTTGCTTTTTCACGGCGATAACAAGGAAATTCTGTCTTCCCTTTTGATCGCTGGGTTCAGGGGCAAGGTCGATCTCATTTATATCGACCCGCCGTTTGATTCCGCCGCGGATTACGTCCGCAAAGTCAGGTTGCGCGGGCAATCCAAAATGCTCAAAGGCGATGGACATACGGCCGTCGAACAGACGCAGTACGAGGATATTTGGGCGAATGACAATTATTTGCAGTTTATGTACGAGCGGCTGATTTTAATGCGGGAATTGTTGAGCGAACAAGGGAGTATTTACCTGCACTGCGACTGGCACAAAAGCCATCACTTGCGCTTTTTGCTGGACGAGGTATTTGGAGCGGAAAATTTCGGCAACGAGATTATTTGGTGTTATACGTTTCCTGGGCCGTCGCCCCAAAATTTTCCCAAAAAACACGACAATATTCTGCGATATAAAAAGAATAACGACAGGGCTATTTTTAATCCCGATGACATACGCATACCGTACAAGGCGGATTTTACAGAGGTACGAACAATTGGGGATGCGGAATATGATAAAAGCTCCCAACTCGCCAGACACGAGGAAGGCAAAGTTCCAGAATCATGGTGGATTGATATGTCAAATGTATCTGCGTGGCGTGCCGAACTTCTCGACTTTCCCACGCAAAAACCCGAAGCCCTGTTGGAGCGCGTCATCAAAGCGTCGAGCGACAAAGGCTCTATCGTCCTCGATTGCTTTTGCGGCAGCGGTACCACCGCCGCAGTGGCCGAAAAATTGGGCCGCCGCTGGATTGTGGCGGACCTGAACAAGGGGGCGATTCAAACCACGATCAAGCGGTTACAAGGCGTCATCGACGAGAAGAACGGCGACTTGATAGAGAACGGCCGCGGCTTCATTCACTATCGGGTGAACAACTACGACTTTGTCGCGCAGAACGGACTCGAGAAAATTATCATCTCCAAGTACGGCATCCAAAAGGACAACGGCGATCTGTTTTTCGACGGCATAGTCGGCGGCAAATTGGCGAAAATCATCGACCTGCACAGGCCCTTGAACCGGCTGGATATTCAGATCATCAAGGACGAAATTGCCCACAATCGCCCAGATGAAACCCGGGATATCGCCGTTTTTTGCAACGGCTCTGAAATGGGCATCATCGCCGAACTCGCCCAAGAGAAAAGCCCGATCAATAAAATCGCCGTCTGCGACATCCAGCGGGATGGCGTGATCACCAATCAGCCCGCAGAGGCGGATGTGCAAATCGCCATAACAGGCAAAAAGGCGACGGTCAAAATTATCGACTACATCAGCCCCTCTATCCTCGCGAGAATGGAAATCGACAGGACGATTTTTAACGAACAGATCGACGACTTTCGAGTGCAGATCGACTGCGTGCTCATCGATACGGATTACAATGGCAGGTATTTCGACATCGCGGAAAGCGATATTCCAAAAAAGAAGACCGATCTCATCAAAGGCGAGTACGCGCTAACATTGCCCCGCGCCGACGCGAAAGTGGCGGTGAAACTCGTGGATATGCTGGGCGAGGAAGTCGTCGAGGTGGCGTAGAACAGACGGAACGGCGAACTCCGTCAGCAAAGGATAAGCGCGGTTGCACTTCGTTTTGACGCATCAAACCAACGCCCCATCCGAGTCGCGCAAGCGATTTCCGATGGGGCTTTTTCATTTTCGCGTCGTCAGCAACAGAGCAAGGCCAGTCGCGCTGAAAATCGCGTTTGCGGCCCACGCGCCCCAAGCCGGAGGTAGCACATCGTTCCAGGCCATTGCGCGGCCGAATGGCATCGCCAATTCGCTCAACACGTACCGACGCAAGCGCATGCGGAACCTTTAAAAAAGAGAGAAGTTCAAGGAAGCGACGAATAGCCGAATCGCCGACGTGCGCGGGGGGTTGGACAGCGGGGTAGTCCTCTCGCGTCTCGCCTTTCACTCGGTGGTCGGGGTTCGTCAATTCGCCCATTCGTCCATCCAAATATACGATTTTATTTTTCAAAAAAAAGACGCGCCTTGCGTCGTTTGGCTTTCGCTGTTTTTGGCGGATTTTCCCTTGCTCTTTCATGTGGCTCGTGCTATCATGTTGCGTTGTTCATTCACTTCTCACCTCTCGCGTCTCACTTCTTACCTCTTGTATCTTTGGGCGAGCACGGGGGCATCCCCTACACATATCGCTCGCCTTTGAACTGGCTGTCGCCAATTGTACCCCGCTCGTGCCTTTTGTGCCTTTTGTGCCTTTTGTGGCTAAAATCCCATCTCACCTCTCACCTCTGGCTCGTGCTATCATGCTTTGTTCATCCGCCTCTCACCTCTCGCGTCTCACCTCTCACCTCTCAGTGGTCGGCGTTTTGTTCTGTCTCGCGTTGCTCTATCCGTGCGTGGCGTTTGCGACGCCGGGCCTGCGTCCGCAACTCGGCGCGTCAACCCTCGAGGTGTTTTTGCGCGACGATCCGCAAGCCGCGCCGTATTTTCCCCGCAGACGCGCCTATACCAAGCCCACCGTGCAACTGTTGGAACCAGAAGCCCCGTTCCGCCTGATGGTCTTCCGCGACTTGGGCGGCGCGCCTTATGGCATGCCCGTCATCATCGGCTTGGGCGAATTTGCGCGCTACAAATTCCACAATGACGCCCATCGCCTCGCCCGAGAACGCTTGGGCAGCAAGGTGACGAGCGACGACGAGGGCGAGGGCTTGATCGACGTCAAAATCCCGTTTCGCGTGCCCAAACGCCTGAGTGCGATCACCGGCGAGGGGGAAACCAATCTCATCATTCGGGGCCGCCGCCGCATCGAATTGTCGGGCGTCTCGCAGTACACCTTGGGCGAAGCGCAAGCTGTCACCGCGCACACCTCGCGCTTTCCCACCATCAATTTTGAACAAGACGCCCACCTCACGGTCGAAGGCACTATCGGCGACCGCATCACGGTTTCTCTCGAACAAAACAGCGCGCAGGACTTTAACTTGACCGATGGTCTGCGCCTGCAATACAAAGGCGACGAAGACGGCATCATCGAATCTATCGAAGCCGGTAGCACGTCGCTCTCCTTGCCCGGCACGCGCTTAATCGGCTTTAGCGGCGGCAACAGGGGCGGCCTGTTTGGCATCAAAACGCGCGGCAGGGTCGGCGCGGTCAATTTTACGCTCGTCACGTCGCAAGACAAAGCCTCGTCCGACCGCAAAACCTTTACGGGTCAGACCGAGGAATCGGCTCAGGAAATCCCCGATCACCAGTATCTTCAAAACACGTACTTTTTTTTGGACGAAATTTACCGGGAAAACTTCCGCATCGGCATCCTGCCCGCGCCAAATGCCCGCGTCAACGTGCAAAGCGTGCGCGTGTTCCTCAATGATTTTAACGCGCAAAACGACCTCGAAGACTCGGCCATTCCCGGCGTGGCTTACGTGTCTTGGAACAATGGATCGCCCGACGAAGCCGGGTCGCGCCGCTTTGACAAGGGCGTGGAAGAAGGCACGTTTCACGAACTCGCCCCGTCTGAATTTACGGTCCTGCCCGAAGGCTATCTCATCCATGAACGCGGCCGGGTCTCGGAGGGATACACCCTCGCAGTCGCGTATCAAACCGCGGCCGGCGCGATTGTTGGCGACATCCAATTCATTCCAGAGCCGGGCAATCCGGACAAAAAAATCCGCCTCAAGCTCATCAAAGCCCGGCAACAACGCCCCTCGGATCCGACGTGGAATCTCTCATGGCGCAATGTCTATTATCTCGGCGGGCGCAACATCGACCCCATCGGCTTGAACGTGGGCATCGTCCGCATCGTGGCCGGCGAGAATCCGCAGGACAACCAAGAGGGCAATCCGTACCTGCAAATTTTCGGCCTCGACCGACACGCCAATGGAGCTTCCGAATCCTCGCCCCCGGATCAGAGAATCGACATCGGCACGGGCAATGAAATCCCCGGTCTCCTCCTCGCCCGAGGCCATCTCGTCTTTCCCTTTCTCGAGCCGTTTGGCGAAGAGGGCTTGGGCGCGCCAGATCTCGAAGTGCGCGTGCCCGCCATCTACACGGAAACCAATTCCACCAACCGCAGCGAAGCCGGGCGCTACGTGATCCGCGTGCGCTCGTCGAGCCGCGCAACCGAATTTACCCTGGGCATCGGGCTGATCGAAAACAGCGAAGTCGTGCGCCTGAACAACCGCACCCTCGAGCGCGACAAAGACTATACGATCAACTACACCCTCGGCCGGTTGAAATTCATCGGAGACGCGGAAAACGAAGCCTCTGACCCCACCGCTGATCTCGACATCTCGTACCAAAACCAAGACGTATTCGGCGGCTTGTCGCAATCCAAAAGCCTGGTGGGCTTTCGCTTTGAGCGGCCCTTTGAAGACCAGTATTCCCTCATCGGCATGACCGTGCTTTACAGCAACCAGAGCGCGCCTGATCACCGCGTGCGGGTCGGGCAAGAACCCGCGCGCACGATCTTGTGGGATGCCAATGCGCGGTTCCGCATGCAGCCGCAGTTCTTGACCTCGTTGGTCAACTCCATCCCATTGGTGAACACGCAAACCCCGTCCTCTATCGACATCGACATGGAAGTCGCGCAAAGCCTGCCAAACCCCAACACGAAAAACATCGCTTACATCGACGACTTTGAAGCCTCCTTGAGTAGCAAGCGGTTCTCCATCGGCAAACTGGGGTGGACGCGCGCGAGCACGCCGACGCGCAATGCCCTGCCGCTCGCCTTGCCACAGGGCCGCCTGACTTGGTACAACCCCATCGACAGGGACCGCGCCTCCCTCTCGCAAATCCAGCCCACCCGAGACGACATCACCGCAGAGCAAGACATCGTGGATATTTTCAAACTGCGCTTTGAACCCGCGCGCAGCAATGGATTTCCCACGCGCACGCGCAACGCCCAATCCGGCATTCCCCAACGCTCGTGGGCCGGCATTACGCGCTATATCAACCGCTCCGACTTGTTGCGGGACAAATTCATCGAGCTCTGGATTCGGGGCGACAAGGGCCTGTTGCACATCGACTTGGGCGACATCTCCGAGCGGGTCGCCCTGCCCCTGGATCACCCCACGCACAACGACCCGGACGACCGCGACCGGTTCCCGCGCGGCTTTCGCACCGAGGACAAACCCATCGGCGGCTTGCCCACCGGCGACGACATCGTCGTCGAGGAAGAAGACACGGGCCTCGATGGGCTCACAGACGCCGAGGAAGCCGAGGTCTTTCAAAAAATCTTCCCAGGCGTCACCGTGCCAGACGACCCGTCGGGCGACAATTTTCAAGACATCGACCAAAACACCACCGACCACTTCATCCGCTATCCCCCCGGCATCAATGGCACCGAGGACAACCGCACCGAGCGGCAATCGCGCCCGGATACCGAAGACCTCAACAGCAATGGGTTTCTCGACCAGCGCGAGAGTTTTATCCGGTACAGCATAGATTTGAGCACGGACCGGGGCCTGTCCCCGGAAACCGGCGCGTTTACCGGCCCGTCCCTGCTCGTGCCCGGCACCGAATCCGACCTGTTTCCGGAATTGCGCGGCATCTCCAACCCGCCGTGGCGCCTGTTGCGGATTCCCCTCAAGGGGCAAGACGCGCCCCGCGCGTTTGAGGGCACTCCTGACACCACCTTTACCAGCGCGATTGGCTTTGCGCGGCTGTGGCTCGAACACGGCGACACCACCACCGTCGAAATTTATACCATGGCCACCACCGGCAGTTCATGGCAGGAAAATCCCGTGCCCTTCGGCCAGTTGTCCGGCGATTTTCAGATCTCGACCATTGGCACAGACAATTCCTTTTACGAATCCCCTGCGGACCTCGAGCGCGAAATCGACCCCACCACCGGCATTCGCTTGTCGGAAAATTCCATGGTCCTCGAATTTGTCGATCTACACCCAGGCGAAGCCATCTCTGCGTCCCGCGTCTTGCCCGGCAACGCCGGAAATTACACCAATTACGGCACGATGAAGTTGTACATCCACGGGGGCAATCCCTCCTCCCCCACCTATGACGCCAATTTCCCCGACCCTGCGGATACCCTGAGCGCAGGCCCCAGTCCCATTGAATTTTTTATGCAATTCTCGCCCATCAGTGCCGACACCCTCAACTACTACGAATACCGCTCTCGGATCTATCGCGGGTGGGCGGAAGAAATCAACACCGTGCAGATCGACCTCGAGCTCATGTCGCAACTCAAGGGCCAACTGCTCGACCTCCAAACCGCCGGGCGCGAATCCGATACCGTGCGCGTGGCCCTGCGTCAGGGCGAGTTCCTCGCGCGCTACGACCAACCGGGCAATCGCATCGAGCTAGACGTCGACGGGCGCGCCTACATCGTGCGCGGCAATCCCGCACTCTCCTCGATCAGCGCGTTCACCGTGGGCATTCGCAACTTGGGCGACCGCCTCTTGATGGGCAAAAACGAAATTTGGCTCAACGAATTGCACGTGGATAACATCCGCAAAAAGTCCGCCTTGTCCGCCCTTGCGGACACGCGCATGACCCTTGCGGACTTGGGCAATTTGACGGTCAACCTTGAGCGCAGGAGCGGGGATTTTCAAGACCTGCAAGGCAATGCCTCGGGCAACACCACCACGCGCTTCAACTTCGACAGCCAGATCAACCTCGACAAATTCCTCCCCGCCGAGTGGAACGCCTCTATCCCGGCGCGCTTCAGCTACAACCGGTTCTCGTCCAGCCCGCGCATCCGCCCGGGCTCTGACATCGTGCTCACCCCAGAACAAAAGGCCAATGAAAGCGACATCCGCTCGCAGACGCGCTTTACCATTTCGCTCCGCAAACGGCCCGCACGCGAAGACCCGAGCTTGCTGTCGCGCATCTTGTTCGACAAAGCCTCCACGTCGCTCAACTACAGTTCAGACGCCTCGACCACCGGCGCGATCACGCAGCGCAGGCAAAGCCAGAACCAGAACCTCAACGGCAACTTGACCTACAATCAGGCGTGGTCCCAGCGCAAATCCATTGCGATTTTTAAGTGGGTTCCCTTTTACAAACCCCTCAAAGAAGCGCAGTTCTTTTTCTTGCCCACCAGCCTCAACTACAACCTGCGCTTCAATCGCGGCGTGTCGGATGAAACCTCGTTTCGCGCTGTGGCGAACGATACGTCAAACGTGATCGACACGGTGCGCGAGACCTTCAACTTAAGCGAAAATTACGCCATCAAATTCGCGCCCTTTCGCAGCCTCACCGCGGATTACTCGCTCAACATCGACCGCGATCTACGCAATGGCTACGCCCTGACCCAACTCCAATTTGGCCGCGAAACATCGCGCACGCAGACGATCAATTTCCGGTTCACGCCCCGCCTCTCCAACTGGCTCTCGATCAACCCCTCGTACTCGGCCAATTACAACGACCGCTTTGAACTCGGCGGGGAGCGCGTGCAACACGGCAACATTCGGCGCGGGCTTTCCGCCACGAGCACGCAAACCGCACAAGCGCGCGTCAACTTCAACCTGCCCGGCCTGTTTCAAGGCATGGCGCGCAGACCCGGCAACGGGTTTTCCATCTTGCGCTGGATCGGCAGAGCCGGCACGAGGCTTCAAAACGTGACGAGCAGCATTTCCCGCAACACGTCGAACAACCTGTTTGGGCTTACGGCCCGCCCGTCATTGGCCTACCAATTCGGCTTTACAGATACCATCGATGTCCCCTCTGTCACCACGGGCGCGGGCACCCGGGTCAATGCGAAAACCATTCGCAGTCAAGCGCAGGCATCTAGCGGGGTTCGCCTGCCCTTGGGCCTGAATCTCAACACCTCTGCCACGTATTCCCAAAACGAACAGCGCGGCAGCACCCTCGGCAAAGACGATCAAATCATTTTTCCCAAAGTCGATATGAGTTGGCGCGGCCTCGAGCGCGTGCCCATCCTCCGCTGGTTGTGGGTCAGTTCCAATGCCAATTTTGGCTACCAAGAATCGCGCATCCGGCGCGGGGATGGCGCGCTGAGCCTCGGCGAGCAGTTCATCACCAGCGACGCCAAAGAAACCGGCTTCAACCCGCTCTTTCAATGGAGCGCGCGCTGGAAA
Organism: Candidatus Latescibacterota bacterium; assembly: GCA_965204745.1. Classification (GTDB taxonomy): domain Bacteria; phylum Latescibacterota; class UBA2968; order UBA2968; family UBA2968; genus VXRD01. The sequence continues at coordinate 2,166,238 of OZ242010.1, read as the reverse complement.
GGCGGCGTGAACACGACCTTGAGCAGTCGCCAAACCCAAACCGATGACATTCGGTACCAGCGCAATGTCATCGCGGACGAAACGGTTGCCCCGCCCTCACTCGCGGACCGCCTCATCAGCACCACCCTCACGAAAAACAGCACCCTGCAAGCGGACGCGCGCTACTCGCTTCAGGGCAGATTGCAGAGCAACTTGGAACTCAACCTCTCCTTTTCGCGCACCATAAACACGCAGACCGAAATCCCGCGCAGCGCAACGCCAGACGTGATCCCAGAACCCATCATCCGCCAGAACACCGAGTCATGGTCCGTCACCCTAGGCACGCAATACGCTTTTAGCTCGCGCTTCACGGGCGGCACCACGTTCCGCCATGAACGGCGCATCGACCAACTCCGCGAGGGCCTGACCAACGTGACCTGGGACTTCCGACTCTGGGGCGAGATTGGATTTCAGTGATCCACTCCCCTCTTGTATCTTCGGGCGAGCACAGGGGCATCGCCCCTACACATATCGCTCACCTTTGAACTGGCTATCGCCAGTTGTACCCGCTCGTGCCTTTGAACTGGCTATCGCCAGTTGTACCCCGCTCGTGCCTTTTGTGGCTAAAATCCCATCTCGCCTCTCACTTCTCACCTCTTACCTTTCTTTGCGTCTGCCCTCTTACCTTAAAAAGGAGTTCAAAATGCCAAAAGGGCATCGGTTGACGATGTTGGGAACCGGGCTGATCGGGATGTTTTACACCATGACATTGCACAGGCATCGGGGCATAGATCGGGTGCAGATGGTGTATTCGCGGACGCAGGAGCGCGCCCAAGGGTTTGCGCGGGAATGGGACATTCCGAAGTGGAGCACGGATTTGAAGGCGGCGATTGAAGATGATGAGACCGATGGCGTGATGATCGGGTTGCCCAATGATATGCACGTCGAAGCCGCGATGTTGGCGGCCCAAGCGGGCAAGGCCGTGTTGTGTACCAAGCCCTTGGGGCGCACGGCTGGCGAGGCCAAGCAGATTCTCGACGCCGTGGAAAAGGCGGGCGTATTTGGCGGGTATTTGGAGGATTTGGTATATCCGCCCAAAACCCTAAAGGCGTTGGATTCCGTCAAAAACGGGGCGTTGGGACGGATATTGTGGGTGCGGTCACGCGAGACACATCCGGGGCCGCACAGCGATTGGTTTTGGGATGTGAACCGCGCAGGCGGGGGCGCGATAGTGGATATGGGATGTCACTGCATCGAGATCATCCGCAATTTCATCGGCAAGGGCGTTCGCCCGGTCGAGGTCATGTGCTGGGCGAATACGCTCGTGCATCCAGTCGCGGCAGAGGATCACGGGATTGGGCTGATCGAGTTTGAAAATGGATCGATGGGGCAGTTCGAGGTGGGATGGGCATTCCGCGGTGGGATGGATCTGCGGGACGAGGTGGCCGGAACAGAGGGCACAATTTGGCTCAATCACTGGTTGCGGACGGGATTTGACATGTTCACGGCTGTGGGACAAGGCGGCTATGTGGCCGAGAAAGCCGAAGGCGATACCGGATGGCTCTTTCCGGTGGGCGACGAGGTCGCCGAGTTGGGGTACTCGGATATGTTTGTGGATATGTTCGATGCGTGGGATGAAGGCTGCGAGCCAATGGAGACCCTGTACGATGGCTATGTCGTCAATGCCATTATCGATGCGTGCTATCGCTCGGCAAAAACAAAGCAGTGGGAGACCATCGAGATGGACTGGCGCGGCGAAGCCATGAAATCGGAAACAGCATCAACCGAATCAGCCGCGCCAGATGTCACCCTGAAAACCGAGCGCATGCCAGATGGCCGGTTGAAGCGCATCGTAAAGGACAAAGCCACCGGCGAGATCGGCGAGCGGATAGAGGAAAGCGCGACCACAGAATACAATTCCCCATCGCGCAAATAGGGTATGAGGGGCGCAAGGCAGTCAGATCATTCTGTGCTACTCCGTGAAAAAAATATACTTGGGCTTGGGCAATCCCTCCTGTAAAGTTTGACGCCGTGATACCACATATTTTTTTGGGTACATCGTTCTTGGCAAACTGAACTTTGAAAGCTACGCTGTCACCTAACCCGGATTATTCCCATGGCTTACAGAGTCGGCATCATCGGATGTGGTTCAATTGCACGCAGTCACGCCGATGGGTATTTGCGCGTTGCCAATGCGGAAATGGTGGCCGTCGCCGATCCCCATCCCGTGGCGCGGGCGCAATTTTGCGAGGAATTTGGCATTCCCAACGCGTACGCCTCGCTGGACGAAATGGTGGCGAGAGAAGACCTCGATATCGCCAGCGTTTGTACGTGGCATCTGCTCCATCCCGATTGCACGATAGGCGCGGCAAATGGTGGGGTGCCGGGCATTATTTGCGAAAAGCCCATGGCCATCGGCTTGGGCGAGGCGGACCGCATGTTGGAGGCGTGCGAGCAAAACGGCGCGAAATTGGTGATCAGCCACCAGCGTCGCTTTACCCCCGGTTGGGAACGGGCGCGGGTGCTGATGCGCGACAAAGTGATCGGCGATGCGGTGATGGTGCAAGGGCAGGTCGCGCAGGGCTTGATCAACTGGGCGACGCATACCATCGATGGCATTCGCTTTGTGTTGGACGATCCCAAAACCGAGTGGGTGATGGGCGCGGTCGAGCGGCAAACCGACCGGTTTGAGCGCGATACGCCAATCGAGGATGCGTGCATGGGGCTGATCGCATTTGAAAATGGCGCGCAGGCTTTGATCCAAGCGGATCTGAATCGACCAGGGGAAAACGCGGGGCATTTTCAAATTCGCGGCACAGAGGGCATGATGGATGTCACCGAGAACGCGATTCGCCTGTTCACTGCACGGAGCAAAGGATGGGAAGAGGTGGATATTGCGAAGACCCATCGCGCTATCGGTGGCGAGACCAATGCCGCGTCCGTGCGCGAATTGATCGCGTGGTTGGAAGGCGGCGAGGAGCACCGCGCTTCGGGCCGCAAAGCACGCGCCACCGTGGAGATTATGATGGCCCTGTTTGAATCCGCACGCCAACACCGCGTCGTCCACCTGCCCCTCGCGGAAAAGGACTATCCCCTGCGATTGATGATCAAAGAAGGCAAATTGCCCGTCACCGTGCCCGGACGCTACGACATCCGCGCATTCCTCAATCCCGAAGGCCTGGACGAACCCGCGTACAAACGCCTGCGGGCCGAGGGCATGAGCCACGCGGCAGCGATGCGGCGACTTGCAGAAAAAAATAAGACGAAGTGCGTGCCCCGCTCATCCACCTCTCCGCCCGTGCGTTTCTTCCCCGCTCGCCTTTCGTCAACTTGACGATGGCCTTCTTGCGTCTCCCGTCTCACCTCTCCCGTCTCACCTCTCCCGTCTCACCTCTCCCGTCTCACCTCTCCCGTCTCACCTCTCACCTCTTGCGTCTCCCCTCTTGCGCCTCCCCTCTTACGTCTTGCGTCTTACCTCTTACGCTTCTATATTGTAAGCCCTGTTCAAATGGCATGTTGCGAAAAGGGTGCGATGGACAACGGGCGACACATTTTGGCTTCGGCACAGACGCGGAATGGGCATTTTCAGCTCGAAGCGGCTGTTGTGGGCGCGCAGACGCACCATGTGCTCTCCATCAATGGGTGTGTGATGGCGCAGAGCCAATCCAACTTGGAAATCGCACTGGCGGACCTCGCGCTCTGTGGCATCCCCGCAACGCAGCGATATGCAGACGTGTTGATCGGCGGGCTTGGCCTTGGCAGAACCCTGCGGCAAGTGCTCAAACACCGCGCCGTGCAATCCGTTTGCGTCATAGAAATCGAACCGCGCATTGTCGCGTGGAACCGCACCTATTTGAACAATGCCGATTTGCTAAACGATGCGCGGGTCGAACTCGTCCTGGGCGACTTTTGCGGGTATGTTCGGGCCGTGCCGCGCAATTACCACGGAATTGCGATGCACATCGACACCGGGCTAGATCGGGTGGCGAGTTTGTCGATGTTGCGCGTGTTGCAAACGCGCCTGCGAACCGGCGGCGCACTCGCGCTTTGCGCGGGCCAGGCGACTTATGATCGCGCACTGCAAGAGGTTTTCAGCGCGGTCAATGCGATGCAACCCGATAGTGACAGCCCGTGTACAATCTATCAAGTGATGGTGTAAATCGCGATTTGAAAGGAGTTTTTGATGCGTCAGGAAATGCTTATAGGTACGGATAATCGGACGGACAACCCGTTTGAACTCCCCATCGATTACGGGACGTATGCCGCAGACGGCGCTTATGTGTGGACAGCGGGTTTGCGAAATATCAAACGCGAGGACGCGGATTTTGGGCTTTTGGGATACGACCCGGCCTATCTCAACACGGCGTCTTGCAAAAGCGCGATTACGTACATCGACGGGGAAAAGGGGATTTTGCGCTATCGCGGCTATCCCATCGAGCAACTGGCCGAGCAATCGACTTACCTCGAAGTGGCTTATTTGCTGATTTATGGCGCGCTGCCCACCCGCGATCAGTTGAACGCATTTGCCGAGCGCGTCAATTCGCAAACCCTGGTGTCAGAGGATGTGCTGTCTTTTGTCCGAGGATTTCCCGTAGGGGGCCACGCGATGGGCATGCTGGTGGGCGCGTTGGGGTCCCTATCCGTGTTTTGCGATGACGTGCGCGATTTTGCAACCGAAGACGCGCAAGACCGGCATATCTGTCGCCTAATCGGCCATGTGGCAAGTCTGGGCGCGGCCGTGCATCGGCGCAGCGCGGGCCTGTCCCATGTCCCGCCCGATCCGGACTTGGGGTTTTGCGGCAACTTTCTGAAGATGTTGTTCGGCGAGGTCGATCCCGTTCTCGAGCGCGCGTTGGACGTGTTGCTGATTTTGCACGCGGATCACGAGCAAAATTGTTCCACGAGCACCATGCGCGGCATTGCCAGCGGCGGGGCAGATCCCTACTCCGCAATGGCCGGCGCCGCCGCCGCGCTCTACGGCCCGGCGCACGGGGGCGCGAATGAGGCCGTGCTGAAGATGCTCGACGAGGTCGGCTCGGTGGATAACGTGGCGGATTATATCGACCGCGTGGTGGCGGACCGCGAACTGCGCTTGCAGGGATTTGGACATCGCGTGTACGCCAATTACGATCCGCGCGCGAAGATCATCAAACAGGTCGCGTACGATGTGTTTGAGGTCACGGGCAAAAATCCCCTGATCGACATCGCGCTCGAACTGGAGCGGGTCGCGCTTGAAAACGACTATTTTGTGTCGCACAACTTGTATCCCAATGTGGATTTTTATTCTGGGATCATCTATCAGGCCATGGGCTTGCCCACGCGGATGATGACCGTGTTATTCGCCGTGGGTCGGTCGTGTGGCTGGCTGGCGCAGTGGAGGGAAATGCTCGGGGATCCCGACCTAAAAATCGCCCGGCCGCGCCAGATTTACACCGGCGAAGATGCGCACGATTACGTATCTATCGATCAGCGGTAACCCAAAACAGCGGAGGCAAACATGGCGTTTATCCACATTCCCAAAGGCTGGCACCTGCCCGAAAGCGCGGCTACGGCCGAACAGGTGTACATGAATCGCCGGCGGTTTATGCAGGCGATGGGCGTTGCAGGCGCGAGCGCGGTTCTCGGCCCCGGCTGTGCCGCAGCAGAAGACGAGTTTGTGGTGGAAGTGCCCCCCTCGTTGCCGGGCTTGTATCCGGCAACGCGCAATGAGAAGTACACTGTGACGCGGGAATTGACGCGGGAGAAGGTCGCCGCGCGCTACAATAATTTTTACGAATTTACCACCAACAAGGGCAAGGTCCACGAGTTGACGGACAAATTTGAAGTCCATCCCTGGCAGATCGAGATTTCGGGATTTGTGGAAAAACCCGGCACTTACGATCTCGATGATTTGTACAAACGCTTTGAGTTGGAAGAGCGCGTGTACCGCTTCCGGTGCGTGGAAGCCTGGGCCATGACCGTGCCGTGGACCGGCTTTCCCATGAAGGCGTTGATCGACTACGTCCAACCCACCTCCGCGGCCAAGTACGTGCGGATGGTGACGTTCCACCGCCCAGAACAAGCGCCGGGCATCAAAGCGCAGTCGTGGTACCCGTGGCCGTATTTCGAGGGGCTGACGATGGAAGAAGCCACAAATGAACTGACCTTGCTCGCCACGGGCATCTACGGTCACGCCTTGCCCAAACAACACGGCGCGCCCATTCGCTTGGTCACGCCTTGGAAATACGGGTTCAAGAGCATCAAGTCCATTGTGAAGATCGCGTTCACCAAACAGCAACCCCCCACGTTTTGGAACAAACTGGCGCCCGCGGAATACGACTTCTGGGCCAACGTCAACCCCAACATCCCACACCCGCGCTGGTCCCAAGCAACCGAACGCCTGATCGGCACGACTGACCGCGTCCCCACCCAACTCTACAATGGCTACGGCGAATACGTGGCACATCTTTACGGATAGAGGCTATCGACAAATGAAATGGCGGAATCGCGCAAAGAAATTGACGCAACTGGTCAGTTGCGGGGGGTGAGCGTCCAAGCTCGATCCAGCGGTGCTGGACGCAATTTTGAAAACCGTGCCCCAAGTCGCGCATCCCGATTTGATGGTGGGGATGAACACGGCTGACGACGCGGGCGTGTTTCGGATCTCGGATGAGATGGCACTCATTCAAACAGTGGATTTTTTCACGCCCATTGTCGATGATCCCCATCAATACGGGCAGATCGCCGCGGCCAATTCGCTCAGCGACGTGTACGCGATGGGCGGACGTCCCGTCACCGCGCTGAATATCTGCGGGTTTCCCAGCGACGCGGTCACACCCGAGGTAATTGCGGAAATTTTGCGCGGCGCGCAGGAAAAAGTAGCGGAATCCGGCGCCGTGCTCGTCGGCGGGCACTCGGTGGAAGATGTAGAACCCAAGTTCGGATTGTCCGTCACAGGTATCGCGCATCCAGACGAGATCAAGACCAATGCGGGCGCGCGGGCAGGCGACCTTCTGATTTTGACCAAACCCTTGGGCACGGGCCTCATGTCAGACGCCTATCAAAATGGCGAAATCTCCGAAGCGGATTTGCAAATCGCCGTCGATGCGATGGTGCAACTGAATCGCGTCGCCGCCGAGACCATGGTCGCGTATGGCGCGCACGCCTGCACGGACATCACCGGATTTGGCTTGCTCGGGCACGGCTTGGAAATGGCGCGGGCCAGCGCGGTCGGCCTTCGCATCCGGGCGTCCGAAGTGCCGCGCTTTGATTTGGCGGTGAAAATCGCCGTGCACCGCGAAGGCGGCGGGCTACGCCGCAACCGGGCCGCACGCGGCCGAGCCGTGCGCTTTGCCGCCGAGGTCGATGAGCCGTTGCGCCGACTGTTTTTCGATCCGCAAACCTCGGGCGGCCTGCTGATCGCATTCGCGCCAGCCGTGGCAGATGCGTTCCTTAACGCCCTCATCGCCAAAGGGGTGATGGCAAAGCATATTGGCGAAGCAGTGGCAGAACATCCCGGTGAAATCGAGGTCGTGGCCTAAACCCAAAAAGGCGGGAGTGGATGGGGAACTGGTGTCCCCCGCGGGCTTCAAACCCGTTGTTGCGTGCTAACCCCACGCTTGGTGGGTTCGATTCCCACACATTCCCGCCAATTCTACAAGCGGAGAAACCCGATGCGTTTCTCCGCTGTCTTTATGTATGTATGACCCCGCCCTTGCCTTTTGCGTCTCGCTTCTTATCTTTGGGCGAGCACAGGGGCACCGCGTAAAAAGGTGAGAAGGGAGAGGCAAGACGTGAGAAGGCCACCCCTCTCCCCTCTTGTATCTTTGGGCGAGCACAGGGGCACCGCCCCTACACACACGGCTCGCCTTTGAACTGGCTGTCGCCATGTACCCCTTTTGTGCCTTTTGTGCCTTTTGTGGCTAAACTACCATCTCCCCTCTTGCCTCTTGCCTCTCACGTCTCACTTGCGGGGTTGAATGGCGGGGCGGCCTGCCAACTGATTGGAGGCGTTATGATCAAACGATCCGCTATTTTTATTTTTCTCGGCGCAATCCCGAATACGACGCGGAAACCTGGGAACGAGATGCCGAGGTGGTCGCATTTGCAGAAGATCGCGCCCGCGCTGCAACGCGATTCACGGCACGGCTTTACTTGACCGCGTGGCGATTGTCCGCGCAGTTGCAAATTGCCGACTATGTCAAACGCGAGGAATGGGACGGGCGTTAGACGGAACGAGGAGGTCATCATGCATTACTTGGTGTTGTTCGTGCTGTTTGTCGTTGCAAGTCCGGCATGGGGTTGGTGGCCGCGCGGGCATGGCATTTTGACGCATGCCGCGCTTCGGGCATTGCCGCCCGAGATGCCGTCTTTTTTGCGGGATGGCGCGGGCATAGTGGCCCACGCCGCAGTCGATCCCGATATCGCCAAAAATCGCGGCACCCTGCATTTGGAACGGGCCGGGCATCCCAGCCACTATTTCAACCTAGAACTGTTTGACGCACGGGATTTGCCCGCGTCTCGGTTCGCGTTTGGAAGGCGTTGCGCCGAGTTGGGCAAAAAGCCCGAGCAGGTCGGGCTCCTGCCCTACGCAACCGCAGAAGCCACCGAGCAACTCGCCTTGGCATTTGCCGAGTACCGCAAGTGGCCGGAGAATGTGTTTATCCAAACCAAGTGCTTGCTATACGCCGGGTATGTCGCGCACTTTGCCCAGGAGATTTGCCAACCCCTCAACCTGACGATTCACTGGAACGGCCGCGTTGTGGATGGCGAACCATCGCGCACGCGCATGCACGAGAAAATCGACGGCCTGCTCCAAAATTTAGACCTCGATCCAGAAGCCCTTGCACAAGGCTTGACCGCCGCGCCCGTGGATAGTTTGATGCCCGGCATTGTGGCACAGATGCACGCGCGTTCCAAAGCGGTTGACACCGCCCTCGCACTGGAACAATACCTCGTGCCCAAAGACGCGGATTGGAAAACCGAACCCGCGGTGCGCGCCTTCGCCGAAGAACAGGGCAAGGAAGCCGCCCGCTTCACAATCGCCCTCTATTTGACCGCGTGGCAGATGTCCGAAAAGATCAAATTGCCGGGGTGGATTGACCGGGAGGAGATGGATAAGGGTAGTGTCAGTCCCCGCCCGGCCGCCCGGCCCGGGGGTAAGAGGTGAGAAGTGAGAGGTGAGAAGTGAGAGGTGAGAAGTGAGAGGTGAGAAGTGAGAGGTGAGAAGTGAGAGGTGAGAAGTGAGAAGTGAGAGGCAAGAGGGGAGACGGGAAAGGCGAGGTATCCTGCCGCTGTCATTCTGGCGAAAACATGCCCTTGTGTGTTAAAAGCAAGGGGCAGATCCGAAAGCGTGAGCTATGGTATTTCAACTATCACACCGTCCTTCTTTTTTTCGTAAAAAATGATCTTTATCTCAATGGATTCCGCCAAACTAGGCATGGCGCGATAGGTGTGGGGCTTGATCGAATACGCTTCTTCGCCTACGAAACCATCTATGCCTTGGGATTCTTCATAGGGTTCTGCCAAGCGGTAGTCGCAACCTTTCAGTTCGGATACCTTTCTCAGAATTGCCTCCTGAAATTTGAGCCCGGTAAAAGTCTTGACGAGCACCAGATCCTCCACCCATGACCTAACCAGATCTCGGTCAATTTTGGGAAAGACCACATGGAAATTTTCTATCATTGAGATGATTTTGTCTGTCGCGTTGTCAATCGCATCGGGATATTGTTCCCGATACCACACAACCCATTCTTCGAAAGTTTGTCCCGGAAATTTTTGAATCAAATCGGTCAGTTGTCCGACAACTTTTGGTCGCGTGCCCTGGGAATTTTGATTGGCGAGATTCATCAACTGCGTCGTGTACTTTGGAAATTCGCGGACAGGCGCGCTTACGTATTCTTGTATCTCGGCATTTTTCAATTTGATCTGCATAGATAACCCTCCTTCGCAGAATAGGGAATCACCGCGCATTTAACAGATTGAGTTGCGGTGTGCTGTGGTTTTCCGGTTCAGAATACGCCATGTCTTGAGGGGTTTCTGAATACGCCACTTCAAAGCTACCGTCGTCCCTTTCTTGAACAGCCTCCAAATCATTGAACAAAATATGTTGTTCTTGGCGCGTCACAACCGGACAGCCGTAATGCTCGTTCGCGTATTTCAATGGCCCTGACGTTTGAAGCCGATCTTCGACAAACGCGAAATGTCTATGCAACCGGTCGCGCGAGTAACCATTTGAAAAATCCATAATGCGATGGGCGAGCGGGCGAATCGCGTGTTGAAAACTGCGGTCGATTTCAACGCCGATGCTGTTGCGCGCAGAAGCCATCGCAGCCGCTATCGCGGTGCCCGTGCCCAAAAATGGATCGAGGATCACATCGCCTTTCACCGAGTACATATTGATCAGGCGGTAGGCCAACTCAAATGGAAATGCCGCACTCCGCAAGCGCGATACCTCATCGGAAAGCCGCTGGCAGGCGCCTTGAATATCCAGCCAAATATCCGAATACCAGACATTTCTCTCTTCCCAAAACAACGCGCTTTCGCGCCGGTTCTGTTTTTCCGCTTCGGTCATAAATTCCCGTTTGGAGCCTTTTCGCACGATGAGGAGGTATTCGTGTTCCAGCGTCACGTAAGCCCCGGCCGGCAGCATCCCCGATCCCATGAATTTATTGGGGGCATTGGTCTGTTTTCGCCAGAGGATATCGGGCAGTGCGGAAAATCCAATGTCTAAGAGGGCATTCAAAATGCGCGCGTGGTTGGGATACAGACAAAAATCATCCCCGAGTTTCCGCGTTGCATCCCCGATATTGATGCAGGCAAACCGACCGGGCTTTAAGACCCTGAACACCTCGTCCCATACCGAATCGAGGATCGCGTGCATCAACCGATATGCCCGCATGCCATCGCCGGCGTGCAATGCCTTTTGGATCGTTGCGTCTTGGCTACCAAACACCTGATCCCACATGGCGATCATGGGATACGGCGGCGACGTGACCACCAAATCCACGCTTTCCGAAGGGATGTTCCCCAAATTACTCGCGTTTCGATAATGTATTTCGTGGGTCGTTTTCATGGTCAGCGGTCGGCAATGGGTGTAGGGGCGATGCCCCGTGCCCGTCAGATGAGCTATTTTTTTATATAAGCCCGAGTGACAAATTTCTCGATCTCATCGTGTGCGCGTGCGAGGGCCTCAGCGACAAAGCGCGATTTGACACGCGCATCGAAAAACGCCTCTGCCCGTGCGCGGTTTTCAGCGAGACGCTTTTTCACATCCGCATCGGACATGGACTGCCCGGTCATCTCGAGAAAGACCCGCTCGTGAACGAGCGGGTCCGCACTCTTGGCCCAATCGCGGGCGCGTCTCAAAAACCGACCGGTGGTTTTTCGGTCGATAAAGCCCACGTTTCCACAGCCAGCAAATCGATCCAGCACACGGCTGAGGTTCGAATGATCGATGGGCAACTCATCCACATAAGACCACAATCCGCCAATAATGGGCCGCCAGTCTTCAATGCCGTGGACGCGAATGGTCACTTCGTCCCGAAACGCCTCATCCGCGGTCAGATGCGAGATATACCCCATCAGCAACACGCGGTCAGGCGCGGACAAGGTTTGGCTATCGGCGAGCTCGGGATGCGCTTCAAACATGCCGGACACGGATTTGCCCCAGGTCTCGGGGCGGTCTTCCGTGTAAAAATGCGACCCGTACTTGCCCAAATTGCCCAGCGAACGCATCGCATCTGGCGCCATAGACCCGGCCAGAAATTCCGGCAAATAGCGCGCCGTTAATGCGCCCAACTCCGGCACTTCATGGACCAGACGCGCCTGCAATTCGAGCAACAACGCAAAATGACACCGACCACGAGGCATCCGTTTTCCTTTCTCAATCAAAATCCGAGGCAACCAACGACTTGACAGAGCCATCGGTTTGGTCCGATTCGCAGAAGCCGACCATCTCATCGAGAATCGCGTATCCTTTTTTTATGCTATTTTGGTCAATGATTTCAGAGGCTATTTGACCGCTTCGCGTAGGCGGACTAATGTGTTTTGTCTGAACAAAAACAGACTCGTAAATCACATCTTGAATGTCCTCAAGAGCTTCCGCCGCGATCTGGCGATTGGCCTCAAGCGTCGTCGCAATGGCCTCTCGGATATTTACCCTAACTTCTTCAAGCGTTTTTCCCCGCGTATTGGCACCGGGCAATTCTGCGACAAATCCGATGTATCCTTCGGGGATTTTTCCGTACACTGCGGTAAATTTCATCTCGAAATCCCCCTTTAAGTGATGTTACGTATTTTACCGGAACGCACTTTATTAAAACGCCGAGTGCAACTGCGCCCATGTATAATCACGGGAAGCCCATTTGTCAACCGAATCGGCGGCATGGATGGGGCCTGCCGATACATTGCACTTGTCGCCCAATGTGGTATTTTACGAGAAGAGACTTTGGACAAACAGCAAAAGGGAGGGCACATGCCAGCAGCACTCGTCACGGGATCTAGCAGGGGCATTGGCAGGGGCATTGCATTTTGCCTCGCCGATGTGGGCTACGACATTTTGGTCAACTACGCGGGCAACCGAGCAGCCGCAGAAGAAACCGCAGCCGGGATTCGGGAACGCGGGCGAAACGTCCGGATTTGTCAGGGCGATATAACGCGCATCGAAGACGGCAAACGCCTCGTGGATGCGACGCTCGATGGATTTGGTCGCTTGGATATGCTCGTCAACAATGCCGGCATTGCCCCGCGGGTACGCGCCGACATCCTCGAATCCACGACCGAAAGCTACGAAGAGGTGATGGATACCAACCTCAAAGGCCCATATTTTTTGACCCAATACGCGGCAAACCACATGATCGCGCTGAAAAAACGCGGTCAAATTCAGACGCCGCGCATTGTCGTCATTACGTCCATCTCGGCTTATACCGCATCCACAGCGCGCGGGGAATACTGCGTCTCAAAAGCCGGATTGAGCATGATGACGCGCTTGTTCGCCACCCGCCTCGCAGAACACGGCATCCCGGTCAATGAGATTCAACCGGGGATTATCCAGACCGACATGACCGGGCCAGTCAAAAAAAAATACGACGCCCTGATCGCCGACGGGCTAACCCCCATTTGCAGGTGGGGACAACCCGAAGACATTGGCAAAGCAGTCGCAGCCATCGCCCTTGGATATTTCGATTTCACAACCGGCGCAGCCATTCCGGTCGATGGCGGATTCCACATGCACAGGCTTTAAGTTGGCGGCGAGGAGGGAGATGGAAGTTTAGCCACGAGCGGTGTACAACTGGCGATAGAAGTTTAGCCACAAAAGGCACAAAAGGCACAAAAGGGGTACAACTGGCGATAGGCCGTTCAAAGGCGAGACGCGAGAAGTGAGAAGGAAGAGGGCCGTCCTTGGGTGCATCCGAAATCCTACGCGCTCCCGCAGGTCTAACAAAAAATCGGCGGGGAGTTCATCCGCCGCCGACCCATTACCTAAACAGCCGTTGAAGCCCCGATGCTTTAGCGCGGGGTTCTTCACTCGATCACTTTGGGGACGAGAAAATGGCCCTGCCCAGCAAGTGGGGCATTGCCCAGCGCGTCTGCCCGATTCAGCGAGGGGCGCGTCACATCGTCCCGAAACGCATTCTCCAGCGGCAGCACATGCGCTGTTGGCGCGACTCCGCTCGTGTCGAGTTGATCGAGTGCCGCGACGTATTCGAGCATGCGGTTCAAATCGCCGATGAGTTGGGCCTCTTCTTCAGGCGTAAACGCCAACCGCGCGAGTTGCGCGACTTTTTGTACATCATTTTTTGTGACGGGCATGGTGGTGGCTCGGTGGTTAGTGGTCAGTGGATCGTTTCGCAAATCAAAACCCAATCAAAAAATCTGCCCTCGCGCCAAATGGCACATAGCCCGAGAGGAGTCAATAAGGCTCAACCCATCTGCGCCAACAGGTCTTCGACAGGTTCGTCGCCGGGCCATGTGCCGCATAAACTTAGGAGATCAAAAGATCGGGCTCGCTTTTCTCGTAGCGGTGTCAAGCCACGGGACTTGGACATCTCGGCAGAAGGCAATTTTGCAAATACGGCATCTCCGGCTCGATAGGCTCTCAGCCGGTGGGCTTCAATGAGTCGGGGTTGACTATCGGCCTTGAAGTGAACCATGCCTTGAACAGTTGCACGCTTGCCCCACAATGACCGCAACGCGTCGACACCGAATTTCTCCAATTGTAGGCGACCAAATATTTTCCTTTCATCGCCCAAGTTGAGGAGAAAGTGACCGCTTCCAGGTGCGATCTCTACGATCCTACCGCTAACGATAAATGCCCGTGAAGGCGGAAGGCTTTTCAACCGCTCCGCAATCTGGACGCAAGTTGAAGCGTCGAGTGTGAACTGCCCGTGCGCTGATTTCCGCGGAATTAGGTGATAGCGGATATTAGCAGATGGCCGAAATCGGAGAATCGCACGAAGAACAGCACTGTCAAACCAGTCGCCTGAGGAGGTCGCTTCTTGGGCTTCTCGGATCGCCAGCGCGGCGAGATCGACGGCGGTGTCTTGCATGGTAAACCGTTCACGCCAGAAATGCTGTCGGGCAAATTGCGCGTGGGCTATCTCACCGAGTTGGGGTGCCTCGATCTCAAAAACGGTCGCGCCGCGTTTTCGTCCAGCGATAGTGAAGTCGAGAACGGCGCGTAGCCACTTGGGTTTCGGCCCCCTCCCGCGACCTTCGCCGGTGACCAGCAGGCGGGTGGCGCATTCCGCTGTCTTGACAAGGGCATCTAGAGAGCGCTGAAGCACCGACACTTTGATCTGGCCCTCGTTCTCTTTAGGGCCGCTGAGGCGAAGTTGGTAGCGTGGCATCGTTATGGAAATCCCCATTGGTGGTTTATCCGAGCTGTGGGGCGGCACGATAGGCTCTTGATCGTTCCGCGAATCAAAACCCAAGATCAGTTAATTCAATCACACCCGCGTTTCCTCACTCGGTTGCACCGAGGCGAAGAGGGACGCGAGCAGGTCGAGCTTCTGCGTGACTTCTTCAGGTATGTCCTGCGGATCGACAAAATGGACAAGGCGATGCAACTCTGATTTGCGTAGCAACATCGGGTGGCCTAGCCGGTGGCCAAGGCGGCGAAAAAACTCCTCGGCGAAGTCGCCGAGCTTTTGCCGCTCGGTGCGGGCTTCCCACACGAGGCGGGCCGCGTCGGCAGCGAGTCCCCGATAGGTGGCATAGTCCGCGGTGTGTCCGGCGAAGACGCGCTGCAAAATCAGGCCGTCGAGGACTTCATCAATTTCGCTCTGGAACTGGTTGAAGAGGGGCAAGTCGCGGTAAGCCTGGATCGCATAAGTTTTTAGGACCGCGGGCGTGACAAAGTAGTTTTCGATCTCGTAACGCCGCCAGTAGGAAATCTGGAGGCCGCCGTCTGTCGAGTCATGCCGCTGCCTGCCATCGTTGTCGAGGATAGCCAGTCCGCTGAGTTTGGGCACCATAGCACGCAATGCAAAAAAATGTTGCTTTGGCGACGTGCCAAAGCCTCCGGCAACGCGCTCGAGTTCCGAGTCGAGATTTACATCTGGGAAGTTGTCTCGCACGTAAAAGGCGTTCATCCGCTCGTCCCAAGCACGCTCCACCGCGTGCCCTAGCCGTTTTGCCAACACGCGCAGGATATCGAGATCGGTGCGGCCCTCCACATAGAGCACATAGCCCCGTTGCCGTGCGCGGAGGTAGTGGCCGGCCCCATAGTACTTGAGGGCGTTGCGAATGTCCGATCTTTTTGCGGCGAGGTTGTCGGCCTTTCCTTCCAATAACAGGGTGAGATTGCTTTCCAAGGCTTCCTCGAGGATCACCTCCGAGTGAGTGACCATGACGACCTGCGACTCGTTTTGCGTGGCGATTTCGCGCAACAACACATACACCTGTTGTTGCCGCAGGATCTCTAGGTGGGCGTCAGGCTCGTCGATGAGGAGGACGCTGCCGCGATGCGAATACAGGTAGGCGAAAATCAGCAACATTTGCTGTAACCCGCGTCCGGCGAGCGCGATGTCCAATGGCTCTCGCACCTCGGCTTGCCGGTAGTGGAGGTCAATGCTGCCGCGTGCGTTTTCCTTGGGGGCGCCGAGTTGGACCGCAAAGAGGCGTTTTATCAACTCGGTGATCCGTTGCCAATCCTCGGGCGCGTGCTTCCAGACCATCAAACACAGGTTGCGCAGCACCTGCGCGGTCTGTCCCTGTCCCATGAGCACGTCAATGCGTCCGCGTTGCAGGATGGGTTCTTCGGTTTCGAGTCCGGACATGGGATAGAGCAACTCGACGTTGAATCGCGTTGCTGCCGCGATGATTTCGGGCCGTGCAAGGGTTTCCGGGGCCGGTGTGCAATACACCAAATCGTCGCCTTGGTTGCGAAAGCACATCGTGACCGGCGCGATGTTGTTCTGGTGCAAAACCCCGAGCGTGATCCGCAGCGCGATATTTTGGTTGCCGGTACGCACGGCCAGATTATGCCAAAATTCGCGGGTGCGTCCCACTGGCACCGAGACGATGTTGAGGCGGTTGAGCGAAGTGGATGTCCGCTGTTTGGGAGGGGCCTGGCCCTTGCTGGCAAACCACGTTTTGACCGCCTGCGACCAGAGCGAGATCGCTTGGATTGCGGTGGTTTTGCCGCAGTTGTTCGGACCGATGAGGACCGCGGGATGATCCAACTCAATGCGCTGCTTGTCGCCGAAACGCTTGAAGTTTTCGATCTCGAGGTAGTGGAGGAGTCTCATCGGTTGGCCCTCTGATCCGCGGGCACTTCTTACGAGTTGTATGCGTGGATTTTACCCGGGCTGGAGGTTGGCAAATTTGACCATGAGCGTTTTGGCGCTTCCATCGGCGAATTTCACTTTGAGTTTGGCACTTTGCCCGGAGCCCGTGCGGCTTTGAATTTGCCCGCGGCCCCAGGCAGGGTGTACGACCCAAGAGCCGACATCCATGACGAACGACTCTCCCGGGTATCGCTGCCGAGGGGGGGGCGATTTTCGGCGCGGCGCGGCACTATCCTCGCGGATCTTGAACCCGGCGTCGAGCAGGTCTTCGGGAACTTCGGACAGGAACCGAGACGCCGAACACGACACCGCGCCGCTGTAGTGCCGCCGCCGCATCGCATAAGACAAAAAGAGCCGCTCTTCTGCGCGGGTGATGCCCACGTAAAACAGCCGGCGTTCTTCCTCTAAGGCGTCTTCCAAATCCCCTTCTGCGCCCGGGCGCAAAATGGGAAACAGCCCGTCTTCGAGGCCCGCGATAAACACGATGGGAAATTCCAAGCCCTTCGCGCTGTGCAGGGTCATCAAGGTTATGGCGTCGACCGCCTGTTCCCACTGATCCACGTCTGTCACCAGCGAAACCTTTCGCAAATACGCCTCGAGGGAAACATCGTCAGATTGCTCGACAAAAAGCTGAATATCCGTCAACAATTCCTCGACATGCGCCTTGCGGGATTCGCGTTCTTCCCGCACGAGCTTCTCAAAATCGCGCAAATACTCGGTGTCAACGACCAGTTTTGCCGCGAGTTCATCCGCGGGCAGGGTCGCCATGTCGCGGCGAAAACCCTCGATCAACTCGTAAAAACCGCGCATGGTGCGCGCCGTGCGCGCGGGAAGCGTATTGACTTCACCCAACCGCGCAAGCGCGTCGTAGGGCGCGAGGCCCTCGCGCATGGCAAAATCGTCGAGGCGCTCTGCCGAGGTCTTGCCGATGCCGCGCTTCGGCGTGTTGAGCACGCGCCAAAAGCTGATGGAATCGTGCGGATTGACCACCAGTTTGAGATAGGCGAGCACATCCTTGACCTCTTTGCGCTCGTAAAACCGCACATCGCCCACGATTTGATAGGGGATATTCGCACGCCTCAGGCTCTCTTCGATAGCGCGAGATTGGGCATTGGTGCGGTAGAGCACGGCCATGTTGCGATAGGCATGCGCCCGTCTAAAATCCCGCGCCACGCCGGCGATCCACAGGGCCTCTTCGGTTTCATCCGCACAGCGCTTCAACCGGATCTTCTCGCCCCCTGCGCGGTCCGTCCACAATTCCTTGCCCTTGCGCCCTGCGTTGTTGCGAATCACGGCATTGCCCGCGTCCAAAATTACCTGCGTGGAACGGTAATTTTGTTCGAGCCGCACGACGAGCGCGTTGGGATAATCGGCTTCAAAATCGAGAATATTGCGAATATCCGCGCCGCGCCACGCATAGATGCTCTGATCGTCATCGCCCACCACGCAGATATTTTGATGCGCCTCGGCCAAATAGCGCGCAAAGAGGTACTGCGGCCGGTTGGTGTCTTGGTACTCGTCGATGAGAATGTGCGAAAACCGCGCCTGATAGGTTTGGCGCACGTCTTTGTGATCGCGGATCAATTCCACGCTCAACATCAACAAGTCGTCAAAGTCAACCGCGTTGTTCTGCCTCAAAGCGTCTTGATAATGGCGAAAAATCCGTGCGACCGTCTGTTCGTAAAACGTGCCCGCGCGCTGTGCGAGAACATCCGCGTCCGCCATCGCATTTTTGGCTTGGGTGATCCGCGCGCGAATTTGCCGCGCAGGCCATTCTCGTTCGGCGAGTTCCTCGTCGGCAATGACCCGCTTGAGGAGCTCGAGTTGATCTGTCGCATCGTAAATCGTAAAATTGGATCGCAACCCCACCCGTTCGGCGTGTGGCCGCAACAGGCGCGCACACAAGCTGTGGAACGAGCCGATCCACATGGTCTTGCACGAGGTTTGCAACAGGTCTTCCACGCGCTCGCGCATTTCGCCGGCGGCCTTATTGGTAAAGGTCATCGCCAAAATGCCGCGCGGATCGACATTGCACTCGGCCAGCAAATAGGCGATGCGCCGCGTCAAAACGCGCGTTTTGCCCGACCCCGCGCCCGCGAGCACGAGCACCGGGCCGGCGACCGCCTGTACTGCTTCGCGCTGTGCGTCATTTAATCCGTGCAAAATGGACGTCATGGTTCACTCCTCGCCCCAGGAATTTTTCCGTGCGGGCATGGTCTTTTGCTTGGCTGCCGAGTGTTCTTGAAAGGTGCGCGTAAAAACATGCCCGCCCTCGCCGGTTGCCACAAAAAAGAGATAATCGACATCGGCGGGAAAGAGCGCGGCTTCGATAGACGCTTTTCCCGGGCTGCCGATGGGCCCGGGCGGCAACCCCGCGTGGCGATAGGTATTATAGGGCGAATCGTAGTCGTAATCCTTGTAGAACAAGCGGCGCGGGCCATCGGGAAGCGCGTATTGCACCGTGGGGTCGGCTTGCAGGCGCATCCCCTTTTGGAGGCGGTTGTGATAAACCGCTGCAATGGTATCGCGCTCGTTGTCCCAGCAGGTTTCGCCCTCGACGATAGAGGCCAGCGTGACCACCTCGTGCATGCTCATCCCGCGTTCCCGAGCGCGGCGTTTCAGGCGGTCATCAAAAACCGCGTGAAAATGCCCGACCATGGTGCGTAGCACGCGCTGTTCGGATGCGACCACTGAAAATTTATACGTTTCCGGAAACAAGTACCCTTCGAGATCGTCGGTCGGCACGAAAAGGGTTTTGCAAAATTCGGCATCGTTCATCAGGGCGAGCAATTTTTGTCGGTCGAGATCCAATTTGTCCGCCAGGATCGCCGCGATCTTTTCCTTTCGCAAGCCCTCGGGAATCGTCACCGACACAGCGGCATCGCGTGGGCGCTCCAATTCGAGCAACACCCCATAAGTCGTCATGTGACCGCTAAAGGGATGGACGCCCGCCATCAATTTGCGGCCGCTGCCCTTGAGATACGCGAACAGTTGCAACAAGCGCGGGTCGCGGATCAGACGTTCCCGGTGGAGTTGTCGGGCGATCTGTTCCACGCTCGCCCCAGGTGGAATCTCGATATCTTTGGCAACCACACCCGTGGGCCGGTTCAAAATCACAACCCCCGCGACCGCGGCCAGAATGCACGCGATGGGCACGACGAGCAAGACAAAGATGAATTTTGACATGAGGGCCTATCTCCCTTCGCGCTGCAAATGGGTTTCGAGAATCAAGACCGCGGCCAGGCGATCCACCGCGCCTTTGTGCGTTTTTGCGGAAACGGCCCGCAAGGTGCGTTTCGCGCCTGCGGATGAAAGCCGTTCGTCGCACATGCAAACCGGCAGGCCGCACAGCGTTGCGAGTTGGGAAGCGAAATGCTCTGCGAGTTGTGCCATTTCCCCACGGCTACCATCCATGTTTAAGGGCAAGCCGACGACCACTTGCTCTGCCTCTTCTCGGGCCGCGACCTGCGCGACCTGCGCGATACTGTCAGCGAAATTGCGGACGTCGATCGTGGGCAACCCCCGCACGGTGAGTTGCAACTCGTCGGATATGGCAAGGCCCACGCGCCGCCTGCCAAAGTCGATCCCCAAAATACGCGCCATTCCGATCTCCTCGTTACTCACCGACCACCCGGGGGACATGCCCGCGCAGGCGGTCGCGCTTTTCCATCGCGGCTTTGTGCAGGGCCACCACATGGGCGCGCGCATCGGCCTGTCCGCGCTTTGCAGAAGGCAACAAATCGTCTCGCAGGGCTTCGATTTCGGCGATGTGCGCCCGAAGGGTCAATGGATTATTCACCCCGATTCCTTTCGCTGTTGCCCATTGCGGTGGGGTTTGTCCAAATGCGGTGGGATGCCGTACAGGGATTCGATAGTCGCGTCGGTTGCCGGGCGATCCCACAGGGATTTGAGAACGGAGCGCAGCATCACCTGAAAGGATCGCTTGCGGTTTTGCAAACACAACTTGCGAATGCGCGTGCGCGAGGTGCGGCGCGGTTCTTCCCGAACAAAATCCGCTGCGCTGACCCCTTGATCGTGGGCATGCGCCATCAAATTGCCAAACGCTTCGATGTCCGTATCATCGGTCAGATCGGCCAAGATGCGGTCGTCTTCGCTAAAATCTGGCTTTTCCATTTTTCCGTCCTTTGCCATGATAGCGGTTTCATTCCCCTTGCTGGGCGCGCAACCGTCGCAACTGCGCTTGAAGTTCGGCCACCTCGCGCTGTCGGGCGGCTTCCGACTCTCTCAAAGCAACCTCGGCGGCTTGTTGGGCAACCTCGGCGGCTTGTCGGGCGGCGGCTTCACGCCGTCGGGCAACCTCAGTGGCGCGATGGGCGGCCTCGGATTCTTGCAAGGCGTCCTCAACCTCTTCCAGGGCTTCGGCTTGGTCATCGTAACTGAGCAGGCGTTCGCCCGTCTCGGAATCGTAAAACCACAGCCGGCCAGCATCCCAGTGCAAATCCAAGCCCAAAGTTGGGCTATGTCCCCAAATCCCATCGGGCATCGGGCTCAAGGGCAGACGCTCATACGCCCCATCCAGGAGATGTTCGCCGATCAACGGCTCGCCGTAGAACGCGCTGTCGTCTGTGGCATCGTAACGCCAGTACTCGCCAACGCCCAATTTGGCGTACAAAGCCCGCTTTTCTCTCATGTCTCGCCGCGCCGTGCTCTTCGAACCGATCTCCATCACAAAATCGGGTGGCTTGCCAATCGCCCAAACCCGATAGGTGTTATGGTATTCGATCAGAGACACATCCACGTCGAACGCCACATAGCAATCCGGGGAAATCCACCGAGCGGGATTGCCCTCCTCGTAGTAGATGAAGGTATTGCCATTGACCCGGGCATGGGGACGGTTGCGGAAATGGTGTCGCAACGGCATCACAACCGTGTGGAAAAGCGGATATTGGAACTCTCCATCGGGCAAGGGTACACCGTCCGTTTCGGGATAAAAAACGCCGTTCTCAACTAGGGGATCGACCGACGGATCAACCGCCGCCGGCAATTTGGTCGTCATCGTGAACCTCCCGGTGAGCGTGGGGCGGCAGCGGTTGACCAACGGACGAACCGCCACCGGCGATAGGTCATCCATTCTTCGGTGACAAACTTAAGCAATGCGCGCATTGCCGTCAAATCAGATTAAAAAATGGGGGTTTATCAGCGTCCGTATCATCGGTCAGATCGGCCATTTTTCCGTCCTTTGCCATGATAGCGGTTTCATTCCCCTTGCTGGGCGCGCAACCGTCGCAACTGCGCTTGAAGTTCGGCCACCTCGCGCTGTCGGGCAGCTTCCGACTCCCTCAAAGCAACCTCGGCGGCTTGTTGGGCAACCTCGGCGGCTTGTTGGGCAACCTCGGCGGCTTGTCGGGCCGCGGTCTCACGCCGGCGGGCAACCTCAGTGGCGCGATGGGCCGCGGCTTCACGCCGGCGGGCAACCTCAGTAGCGCGATGGGCGGCCTCGGATTCTTGTAAGGCGTCCTCAACCTCTTCCAGGGCTTCGGCTTGGTCATCGTAACTGAGCAGGCGTTCGCCCGTCTCGGAATCGTAAAACCACAGCCGGCCAGCATCCCAGTGCAAATCCAAGCCCAAAGTTGGGCTATGTCCCCAAATCCCATCGGGCATCGGGCTCAAGGGCAGACGCTCATACGCCCCATCCAGGAGATGTTCGCCGATCAACGGCTCGCCGTAGAACGCGCTGTCGTCTGTGGCATCGTAACGCCAGTACTCGCCAACGCCCAATTTGGCGTACAAAGCCCGCTTTTCTCTCATGTCCCGCCGCGCCGTGCTCTTCGAACCGATCTCCATCACAAAATCGGGCGGCTTGCCAATCGCCCAAACCCGATAGGTGTTATGGTATTCGATCAGGGACACATCCACATCGAACGCCACATAGCAATCCGGGGAAATCCACCGAGCGGGATTGCCCTCCTCGTAGTAGATGAAGGTATTGCCATTGACCCGGGCATGGGGACGGTTGCGGAAATGGTGTCGCAACGGCATCACAACCGTGTGGAAAAGCGGATATTGGAATTCTCCATCGGGCAAGGGTACACCGTCCGTTTCGGGATAAAAAACGCCGTTCTCAACTAGGGGATCGACCGACGGATCAACCGCCGCCGGCAATTTGGTCGTCATCGTGAACCTCCCGGTGAGCGTGGGGCGGGTAGCGGTTGACCAACGGACGAACCGCCACCGGCGATAGGCCATCCATTCTTCAGTGACAAACTTAAGCAATGCGCGCATTGCCGTCAAATCAGATTAAAAAATGGGGGTTTATCAGCGTCCGTATCATCGGTCAGATCGGCCAAGATGCGGTCGTCTTCGCTAAAATCTGGCTTTTCCATTTTTCCGTCCTTTGCCCTGATAGCGGTTTCATTCCCCTTGCTGTGCGCGCAACCGTCGCAACTGCGCTTGAAGTTCGGCCACCTCGCGCTGTCGGGCGGCTTCCGACTCCCTCAAAGCGGCCTCGGCGGCTTGTCGGGCGGCGGCTTCACGCCGGCGGGCAACCTCAGTGGCGCGATGAGCGGCGGCTTCACGCCGGCGGGCAACCTCGGCGGCGCGATGAGCGGCCTCGGATTCTTGCAAGGCGTCCTCGGTCTCTTCTAGGGCTTCGGCTTGGTCATCGTAACTGAGCAGGCGTTCGCCCGTCTCGGAATCGTAAAACCACAGCCGGCCAGCATCCCAGTGCAAATCCAAGCCCAAAGTTGGGCTGTGTCCCCAAATCCCATCGGGCATCGGGCTCAAGGGCAGACGCTCATACGCGCCATCCAGGAGATGTTCGCCGATCAACGGCTCGCCGTAGAACGCGCTGTCGTCTGTGGCATCGTAACGCCAGTACTCGCCAACGCCCAATTTGGCGTACAAAGCCCGCTTTTCTCTCATGTCTCGCCGCGCCGTGCTCTTCGAACCGATCTCCATCACAAAATCGGGTGGCTTGCCAATCGCCCAAACCCGATAGGTGTTATGGTATTCAATTAGGGACACATCCACGTCGAACGCCACATAGCAATCCGGGGAAATCCACCGAGCGGGATTGCCCTCCTCGTAGTAGATGAAGGTATTGCCATTGACCCGGGCATGGGGACGGTTGCGGAAATGGTGTCGCAACGGCATCACAACCGTGTGAAAAAGCGGATATTGAAATTCTCCATCGGGCAAGGGTACACCGTCCGTTTCGGGATAAAAAACGCCGTTCTCAACTAGGGGATCGACCGACGGATCAACCGCCGCCGGCAATTTGGTCGTCATCGTGAACCTCCCGGTGAGCGTGGGGCGGGTAGCGGTTGACCAACGGACGAACCGCCACCGGCGATAGGCCATCCATTCTTCGGTGACAAACTTAAGCAATGCGCGCATCGCTGTCAAATCAGTTGAACCAAAAAATGGGTGTTATCAGCGATTGCGGATATACTGAAAAAACGTGTCTTTGGCAACCCGCGTTCCGGCGACGAGGTCTTCGACGATCACGAAGAGGCGGTTTTGTCCGGGGTGTGCGTGTTGCAAATCAACTTCGAGGGGTAGGCGTTCCCAATCGCTGTTGCCCACTTGTTCGTAGGACAGGGCGACCTCGGCGCGTTCAGCCGTGCCCGGGATACGGCGTCGATCCGTTGCTATGGACTTGACTGCGGTCGTCACGCGGTATCGGGTCTGCCCAAAATCGTCTTTTGTCAACTGATAGACCTCGCAGTAGAACCCGAGTGGATTGGGTGCGACGACCACGCGCCGCGGGTTGGGGACGACCTGCCAGTTTCCCCGGCGAAACCGCGCGTCTCGCAGCGTATCGGACATGCTTTTGACGAGCATGAGATCGCTGAGTTGCAGGTGGTTGCCGCCGTAGTCGTCGATGGTCACGTCGCGCTTGAGCACGCCTTGTTTGCCGGTCATGGCGTCGGTGACGGTCACGGTGAGGTGGTACACGCCTGCGGGCACGTCTTGGCGTGCGAGGTCCACGACTTCGCGTGTCTCAACGTGGGCGGTATCCACGGATAGTTGCACTTTGCGCGCTTGCCGATAGACCACGCGATAGGCCGAATCGGCCAGCGCGACCGCGCGATTGACCACCACTCGCGCCTGTTGCCCATCCGTCACCACGAGCAAATTTTTGAGCGGGATGCCATAAGCGACATCCACGCGGGTCTTGCCCGTGCCCCCGCGAAAATCCGCCCAATCGCAGTAAAACGCGCCCAATGCCAACCGCGGCGCGCTGCGAAATTCGTCGGGCTGGTTCACAGTGGCGTTTTGAAAGCGAATGGCCGGGGCGTGTTCGGCAAGGCGGATATTGTCCTTGAGCATGCTCGGCGGAATCGGCGGAATGGGCGCGAAATCGAACCCGGATACCCCGCCCAATTCGCGCGTAAAATCGATGACCAACCCGCCATCCACATCGGCATAAACCCATGATTCCCACGGCACGATGCTGCGGTCGCGCTGCATGGTCACGGGCGCGTAAGCCTCGTCGGGCGTCTCATCGCCGAGAAGCTCTGCCATGCTCGCCCCGTCTCGGTCGTCATCTCGGTCGTCCACAGCACCCACTGCGGAAAACCCGCGGTCGCTGCGAATGGGAAAGACCGGGCCGATCAGTTCGCCATCTTGCGGGGTGCGATACAATTCCCGATACACCTTTTCCTTGACCTCTTGCACGCGCCTTGACGGCAGTTCGGGCACCCACCCGGATCGGGCGCGGTAATCGGGTTTGCCATAGCGGATATAGACCTCGCCGCGCCTGTCCCACGGATGGCTTTCCCGCCCAAATTCCCAGCGCGCAAGCCACACGCGCTCGTAGTGCGCGAGCTGTCGCTCGTTGTATGGGTTGGACAAATTCGGATTTTTGGAACGCCAGAACCGCGCGCGGTACTTTCCCTGTTCCAACTCGTTCATGGCGCGATACGCCCCTTTTTCCCCGTCGGATAACAACGCCCAAATATCCTCGTAGAGCCTGCGTTCGCGCGCGTCAATTTGCGCGAGGAAGCGCTCGAACAACCGCGTGGCCTCCGCGTAATTTTTCACGCGCATAGCCTTGATCGCCACGATGGGCAACAGGCCGGATGCCTCGGGTTTTGCGCGGGCAATGGGCGCGATGACCCGGTCGACGTCTCGGTAATTGTGCGCGCGCAACAGGCTCCTGCCCAGCCGAACCGCCGCGTCATCGTCATCGGGTTGGCGCGTCAAGTACACCTTGTAAAACGCTATCGCCTGTCGATGGTCGCCGCGGTCCGCATACCAATCGCCCAAGATGCGATACGGCGGGTGATAAGTCGAATCGCGCTGAATCGCGGCGCGCGCAATCCCCACGCCATCGCCCATGCCCCGGTCGAGAAACGCCTGCGCCAAAATCGCGTAAGCGTGCAAATCATCGGGATCGGCGCGCATCGCGGCCCGCAGTGCTTTCACCCCGTCGTCAAAATGCCCCCCGCGCCTGAGCAATACCTGGCCCTTGCCCGCGTGTGCCCGCGCCCGTGCATCCGGAAAAGTCATGGCTTTGTCAAATGCCGCTTCGGCGCGTTGCAACAAGCCGCGCTCGAGAAACGCCTGCCCCAAGGCGTGCCATGACCGCCCGTCCTTTGCCCGCTCGCGCAACGCGGCGATCTGGGTTTCTGCGGCGCCCGCGCCGTATTGCGCCAAGGCTTCGGCGAGCCGCCCGATGAGGCCGGACACGATATCCGCCATCCTGTCCCATCGCCACACGCGCCGCCCGCTCGACGCGCCCATCCACAGAATTTGCCCGGTTTCCACGTCTATCAAACGCAATACCACGCCGATATTGTCCGTCGCGCCATCCTTGCCCAAAGTGAGCAAACTGCCGGTCAAAATGGCGTCTGCCAGCGTCGTTTCCGCGGCTTGCCGGCGCAACGCGCGGCCCATGCGCGCAAACCGCACGCGACCCCGTGCGTCCTCCAACGCGCCCGGCACCAATGAAAACAAGCCATCGCGCTGAATGGCGTGTTTTAAGCGCGTCTCGCAATCCGCGGCAAGGGCGAGATCATCCGCAGTCGAAAGCGGTTGTAGCAGAATGTCGCGGGGCACATCTGACGGATGCACAGGCGTTTCCGCTTCGGCAAATCCGAGCGATGACCTGACTTCGTCCGTGGGAATATCGCCCACAGAGCGATGCGCCCGCGTCCACACCCACGCCGGATTGTCCCGCACTTGGCCCCGATAGACAATCGCGCCGGTTTGGAGGTCGATGAGTTTGAGGTCGATTTGATAAATCCCGGTGAACGCGACAGAACCGGCCATGAGATACGCGGCGGGTACGCGCTTTCTCAAGGCTTCGCGCAACGCGGGGGCGAGTTGGCTTTCCGATTGGGCTATCGCCTTTTGCATTGCGGGGGGGAGGGCATCGGTTTCTATCATGACGAACCGCGCCCGGCCCAACGCGGGCACATAAGCGCGGCGGTGCAGGGCGCAAGCCATGCGGTCCGCGATATAGAGACCGTAATCGGCATTGGAAGGTGAATAAAAGGGCGCGACAGCCAACCTGGCCGGCGGCGATTGGGAAAAGACCACAGCGGGAAAAAACGCGAGGGCGAATAAGCAAGGGCGGATCAAAGTCATAGTTGCGGGAGCTCCCTTGGAGGCTAGTCACCTATTCTGACGACCAAAGAAACCTGCGCCGGGCCGATCACCAAGTGATCCAGCACGCCGGATACCCACACCGCCGCGAGCAGGCCCAGCGCGAGATTGGCGCGGTTGGCGCGGGATTGGGCGCGTTCAAAATTTTGGGTGAACGCATCTGTGCCCGCATCTGCGCCGCGTTGTGCCAAGTTCAAATCATTGCGCCGGGTCTTGCGATAGGTCTTGTAAGCACTGCGATAGGATCGGTCAGCCGCGAACCAGACCGCTGCGAGGGCGGCGGACGCGCCCATAAATCCATACCCCCGTTTTTTGTGCCCGCGGTAGAGCTGTCCCCAACCCGGCAAGAGCAAGGACCGACCCGCCGCGCCCCAAGACGTGGTTCTGTGCAGGGCCTGTTGCCGAACCCTGCGGCGCATGCCCGCGATCAGGGCCCGCGTGGTTGCGAGGGCGCGGTCCTCGTCGAGATTCACGATCCCCTTGTCGGCCTCGGGGTAGAGGTGAAATGCCTCCACGAGCGAGAGGCGTGCGCGGGCCGTGTCGCCCAATGCCATGTGGATGCGCCCCAACGAAAAAAAAAATTGCGCGCGGTCGCGCTGTGTCGGGCGGTCGAGCACGGGCACCACGCCCAACAGGCCGGGCAACTGGGACAGGGTTTGGTACGCGCCAGCGTAATCGCCCGTGCGATAGGCCATTTCAACGCTTTTGAGTTGCGCGTCGAACGCTTGCGCCAGCGCGGCGGCAGGTGCAAACACCCCCAGGCAAATCAGTATCAGGTTACGGCACATAGACGATGACCTCTCCATTTTCATTTGAGACATGGACG
The DNA here is from genome assembly GCA_965204745.1 of Candidatus Latescibacterota bacterium. GTDB lineage: Bacteria > Latescibacterota > UBA2968 > UBA2968 > UBA2968 > VXRD01. Next base: position 2,138,092 of record OZ242010.1, on the reverse strand, counting down.
AACCCTTGCGCGGTCCCGCCAATGGTCACATCGCCTGCGGCGTACGCGCCCGGAGGCAAGGCCCAAGAGATGAGGGCCGTGCCAGTTGCGCGAAACACATGCACGCCAGCGCGGTGCAACACGAACACCTGCCCCGCGGCATTGAGCGTCATGGCGATGGGGGCGTCCTGTAATTCAATGGACGCATTTTCCCACGCGATACCCGCGAACATCCCATTGGAAAAGCGCGCAACCCCGCGCTGAACCCGGTTGGCCCACGCGGCCCAAATCACGCCATTGTGAACCGCGATATCCACCGGATCGCCCCGGGCAAAATCCAACGCGCCCAAGCGATCCCCATCCGCGGAATACACGCGCAACTGCCCATCGGTCGCAACGTAAACCCGCTGTTGCTCGTCCTGTGCCAAGCGCACTTGCGGGGATCGGCTGATCCAATGATCGGGCAATTGCCAAACGATGTTATTGTCAAAGCCCTCGACATCGACGCGCCCATTCGGATCGATCCCCCCGAAATACACGCGGGGAGCCGCGCTCCGAGTTGCGGACAGGGGAAGCCCCGCCAGGTCTAGCGATAGCGGAACGCGCCCGCCATCCAAATAAAGCAGCTCCACGACTTGTTGCCTCACGATAGCCGGATGGGCCGCCTGAAGCGTATGCCGAAGGCGCGACAGGGAAAACCGTTCCGCCTGCCCGATGAGCGCGATCATGTCCGCTTCGCCGTTGATGTTGGTCGCCGCGAGCCGCATCCGTTCTCCGCCGCGCAGGGGTTCGACGGTGTAGCGTCCGGCATTGCGGTAGAATTGCACCTGCGCGCTGCGGCTGATGAGTTGCACACCCGTTGACAGGTGGGACCGGATCGCGTACTGATAGGGCCGAGTGTCTGCGATTGACGCATCCCAAAAGGACGTCTGCTGCGAGTCTTGCGTGGTGAAAATCGTCTCGCTATCCCCGCCTGCGACCGTTCGGATGACCTCGTATTTCAGCCCGCCGCCCGGTTGCCACACGACTTGCACCGCGAGCGCGATGGGATCGCGCCGAATCTCGCGCAAGCCCGCGCCCGGGATGGGTACTTTGACGACATCGGAACGCGCCGAACCGCCCGCCCTGTATTCGGCCACCACGCGGTATTGCATGGTCTCGCCCGCGATCAACTCGCCATCTCGAAACGCGCCCACAGTTGCGTAGTTGCCTTGGGCACTCGCGCCAGAGGACTGGGCGACATTTCTGAAAACAGACGTCTCCCCGCGCTGGAGGATGAAGTTCTCGACCGGTTTCTGCCCGAGGTATTCCCACTGCACGACGGCCCTGCCCGTGGGCGCGTCATAAGCGGCATCGAGAATGTGGATGATCGGCGTATTGTGCGGGTCGATGCTCACATCGCGCTGGGGATTGTAGCATCCGAGCACCAGGCAGAGAAAGGCGAGTTGAGCCGCGAGCGGGGTAAAACTGGGCGACGGCCAGTTCAAAAGCACAAAATGCGTTTTCATGACCTGCAATATATTGCCATCGACGACGAACACACAAGCGGTTTGTCGAATAAGGGCGGGCGAAAATACTTGCCATTCCAAGCATACCGCTGTATAGTTAAGGCCCCGTCAGGGCAAAACCACGTTGACCCCACCCTATTTCACAGGCGAGAAAAGCTATGGCAGAAAAACCCGACCAGTGGATCACGCCCGAGATTCCGCGCACGAAAAACCCCGCGTTCGATCTCAAGCGCACGTACAAGCGCACCTTCCGCATTTGTATGGGCATCGCACTCGTTTTGCACGTGGGCATTGGAATCGCATTTCCCACCTTCAAAGCCAGCCCGCGCAAAGTGGAGCGCAAGACCATCGTCATCGAGACCTTGGATATTCCGGAAACCCGTCAAATTCACCGTCCGCCTCCGCCTCCGCGCCCGGCCGTGCCCATTGCGACCGAAAGCGCGGATGTGCCCGACGACGTCACTATCGAAGCCACGGACCTCGACTTTGACCACGTCACCATCGACGTGCCGCCGCCGCCTACCGAGACGGCCATCAAAGTGGAAGAAGAGGAAATCCTCGACTACATGATGGTGGAAGAAAAGCCCAAGATCATCAAGCGCGTGGCCCCCGAATATCCCCAAGTCGCGCTCAAAGCGGGCATTGAGGGTACGGTCGTCATCAAAGTGCTGATCGACAAAGACGGAAGCATCGCAGAAGCCACGGCTGTTCGGGGCAAGGAAATTTTTCAAAAAGCCGCCCTCAAGGCCGTTTATCAATACCGCTTTACGCCAGCGCGTCAAAACGATAGACCGGTCAAAGTCTATCTCGTGATGCCCATGCGCTTCCGCTTAGAGCAGTGACCCACCTCCCACAAATGCCCACAAATCGACCCCCCGACGAGACTCGCCGGGGGGTTTTTGATTTTTGGCGGAATCGCTCATTTTGCCAAAAGCGTTTGCAACTCCGCCCACAGCGCCCGATATGCCTGCGCGCCCTTTGACCGCGGGCGAACGCACGCCACCGGTTGCCGCGCCAAGCCCATGCGTTCCACGTCTGTGGTATAGGGAATTTGCGCGGACAAAAATTTCGCCTTGGACTCGGGCAGGTGCGCGATCATCTCGCGGTGCATGGTTTTGCGCTGTTCAACCATCGAAAAAAACGCCATGAGTTTGTCGCGCTTCAGTCCGTTCTTTTTGAAAAAGTCCAACAACTTTTGGTGGGTCAATGCCGACAAGGTCGTGGGAATGCACGGCACGATGACGTAATCAGCGGCCCTGAAAACGTGCTCGGCCAAGCGCGTGAGATTGGGCGGGCAATCGAGAAAAATGTGGTCGTAATCCTTCCGCAGCGGGGCCAACAACCGCTTGAGATGGTTCTCGTTTTTCGCGGTGTCGTCCAAGCCCAAATCCAGATTGCGAAACGACATCGCAGACGGCAACAGGTCGAGCCCCTCAAAATCCGTGCCCCGGATATTTTTGGCGAGGTGCTTGCCGCCCTTCAAAAAACGCTTGCGCCCGAACTTTTTTTTGGCGCGAATGCGAAAGTAAAACGCCGCCGCGCCCTGCGGGTCCAAATCGCACACCAACGCGGTCGCGCCGGAGTGAACCGCCTCGTACGCCAAATTCACTGCGGCAGCGGTCTTGCCCACGCCGCCTTTCATGCTGTACAGTGCGTAGATACCCATCGCTAGTTCCCAAACAAAGCGCGGTAGAGCCGAACATTTTTCTTTTTGGAAAATGCGGCAAACGCGCTGGCAAACGCACGCCGAACAACGCGCTGTTGGGCGTGCAACTGCGCGACGAGACCGCCGATAGCCGCGGCGCAAAGCAGGCGATCCTCGCCACGGGGCAACGCGCCGTTCAAAGCGGCCATCAAATCCGCCTGTTGCACGGATAAGTCGTTGAACTCGCCCAAGTTATCCTGCAAGTTTTTTAGGTGCCCGATCAACTCGTCCATTTTGTCTTTCGGGAAAAACGACGCGAAGAACTCCAACGAGTAGCGCAATTTTTTGCAGTCGATCCGCAAGTCGTGCAACGCCTCGTCCGGGGTATGGGATTCAATGGCTTTGCCGCGTTTGAGCACCCGCCTAAAACGCTTCCAAACAACCCCCCGCGCAAGTGCGACCACAGGCGTATCCCCTGCCGGGGCAACGCCCTCATGCCCATTCTGCAAAAAAGTTGTCCCTGACGCCATCAACCCCCGGTATTCGGGCGAATCGAGAACTTGCACCACATCTTGGAGGGCGTGCTCGCGTTCTCTTTTCAACCGGGCAAACACCGCGTCTAATCCGGGTTGTAGCGCGGGCGGTAGCATGGCCCGATAGGTTTCCGCTTTGAGCAAATACACGTCCAAATCGCGCAACCGATTGGTCGATCTGCCCAGTTGCCGAAATTCGGCCTTGAAGTGATCCACCGCATCTTTGGGCAACACGCCTTTGATCTGACTCAATGCGGAGCGCGTGCGCCGAATCGCCACCCGGAAATCGTGCAAAAACTCCGTGTCCCAATCCGCGCGAATGCCCGCCTCGTTTTGGCGCATGGTATCGCGCAGGCATTTCAAAATGTCGCAGATGGCCTCGCGCCCGGTCCCGTTCGGGTTCAAGTCGAGCTCGAGCTTTGACGAATAATCCCCCGGCGCACATCCCGCAACGCCCTCAAACACGCCCTCGGATATCCGTGCGACATCCAATTTTGCGACCCTGCGGCGCAACGCCTCGAACTCGCGCTCGTAGCCTCGCACCTCGCGCAAGGTGAAAAATGCCCGTGCGTCTTCGGCGGCCCCATCGGACGCGCTATGGGTGAGAAACAAGCGAACGACGGTCTTTTCATCCGCATTCAAAACCCGAAACGCGCACACCTGTTGCCGCACCTCTGCACGCAACAACAACGCCCGCACCGAGAGGGCAGCGCGCAATATATCGCGCAACGCGCCTTTGGGGAACATCCACCAAAAACGGCCCTCCGGCGAGATCTCGGTCTGGGCGCGTATTTCGCCATCCGAAACGCGCAACAGATGCACCTCGTTCTTCGCTTGCACCAGCGCGAGGCCCTTGCGGTACAACCGCCAGTCAAACGTGTCGAAGTACCGAACGGCCTTTGTGGTTCGAGACGCGAGCACCACGCGCCCAGGCGCGAGTTGCTCGACCCATTCCGGGCCGTGTGCCTCGCGCAAACGATACGTTTCACTGCGTGCGATCATCGGGCAACCCCCTTTGTGCGAGGTTGGCATTTTTGTATCGCGCATCATCCGTCACTTCCCTGCCGAACCACGGCGGCGGGACAAAACGCGCACTTTCGGCCACGCTCTCAAACTCGACCTCGGCCACGACGAGGCCATTCAGGCGACCGCGATACACGTCCAACTCAATGGTCCATTTTCCTTCGGTCAGTTCATACCGCACTTTTTTGACGCGCCTGCCCGCTGTCAAGGGCCAGAGGATGTCAAACTGCACGCGGGTCAACGCCATCTCGACTTCGATGCGTTTTATGCCCATACCCATTTTCACGGTTTGATAATAGTGCCCGCCCTCGCGCCGAACTCGTATTTCAGTACCCGCTACATCCACCGCGAGATACCCCTGCGCGATAGCCACGCCGGAGTGCGCGGTTAGATTCGGCATTTCTTGCACGCAAAATTTTCGTTCGATTTCGATTGGCATGGTAGTTGTCGGTTGTCAGTTGTCAGCTCACCCCGCTACCCCTGTGCGTCTCCCGCGCCGCCCCCTCTTGCGTCTCACGTCTTGCCTCTCACGTCTTACTTGTGGTGTGGCGGGGGCTAACAATATACGGAACTTACGGGATTGAGCCAAGTGGGGTAGGCATTGCGTTTTGACGCGGCTTTGTATATTTTGTATATATTGAGGGACAATCGAACACTTCGCACGGGTGTGCGACAAAGCAAAGGCGGTTATGTTTTGAAATCCAGTTATGTAAATAAAGACCTCGAGGAAACCAGACGGTTGCTCTCGCTGGTGCGACGGGGTGGCAAGCGGGGCAAAAAGGCGCGCAAGAAATTAGAGGCCAAAGGCATCAGATATTACACATCTGAAGAAGCCGCGAGCCTCGGCATTGAGTAGAGGTTGCGAAGGGCGTGTAACAGCGTCCTTTTTTGTCCCGTGCATGGAGGATCAATTTATCCCTTGTGCGTGCTTTATCGCACCGCGATTTGGCAAACGGCCTCGAATCCGGTGAGTAGTTGGCATTGGCAGATGCGTGCCGCGTTACTAAAAAAAGGCGCGCCCGTGGTTGCCCCAGAACTGCGGTTTCTGATGAACGCCACCACGCCACCACGCTATCGCCACGCACCTGAACTTTTGCCGCTCCCTGACCCTGATGATGTTCACTTTTCACTTTTCTGATGGAGGTGTACCCATGGCCGTTGAAGACAAAACCCGACTGACCGAAGACGAGATTCGCGCAGAAGTCGCCGCGCTCGAAGGCTGGGCGTATCTCGAAGACGCGAAGGAGTTGCAGCGCGTTTGGCACTTTGAAAAATTTGTGCCGACAATGGCTCAGGTCCGCAGGCTGACCGAGATCATGGACGAGAACAACCACCACTCCGATATCCATCTCAACAGCCGCGCCAAAACCCTCACGGTCTCCGTGACCACGCACAGCGAAAACGCCGTCACCCGTGCGGATGTCGATTTCGCCAAGGCGGTCAATCAAGGATAAAAAATGAGAGTGAATGTCGATATTCGGCTCGGGGATTTGCGAACCGGGCTGAAGCGCTTTTTCGCGCTGGCGGTTGAGAAAATCCGCAACATTGACGCGACCTGGGATCCGAATCGCGGAACCCCGGTTTTTACGGTAGATGGCAAATACACCACGCGCGGGTGGACCGAGTGGACGCAGGGGTTTCAGTTTGGATGCGCGATTTTGGGCTATGAGATCACGGGCGACGAGGATTTGTTGCACATTGGGCGCGTGGGCACGGTCGAGCGCATGGCGTCTCATGTGACGCATATTGGGGTGCATGACCACGGGTTTAACAATGTCTCGACTTATGGCAATTTGCGCCGGTTGATGCGCGAGGGCGCGATTGCGGAAAACGAGTGGGAGCGGCATTTTTACGAATTGGCCCTCAAAGCCTCGGGCGCGGTTCAAGCCGCACGCTGGACGACTATCGGCGATGGCAAGGGCTACATCTATTCGTTCAACGGGCCGCATTCCCTGTTTTCAGACACCATTCGCTCGTGCCGCGCCTTGGCCTTAGCACACGATCTCGGCCACGTCTTGATGGGGGAAAACGACCGCGCGATTTCCCTGCTCCAACGCCTGCTCCACCACGCCGAGACAACCGCGCGATTCAACGTGTATTACGGCGAGGGGCGCGACCGCTACGACATTTGCGGCCGGGTGGTACACGAGTCCATTTTCAACCTCAATGATGGCAATTACCGCTGCCCGAGCACGCAACAGGGGTACTCGCCATTTTCGACATGGACGCGCGGGCTGGCGTGGATTGTGACCGGCTATGCCGAACTCTTGGAATACGTGGCCCATCTGCCGGATGACGCGCTCGACCTGTACGGCGGGCGAGATGCGGTGACAGCTTGGATGCTCAAAGCGGCCCGCGCCACAGCGGATTATTACATCGACAAAATCACATCGGCAGACGGCATTCCATTCTGGGATGCGGGCGCGCCCGGACTCGCGCCGATGAAAAACGATAGCAATCGCATCTCCGATCCGTACAATGCACATGAACCCGTCGATAGTTCTGCCGCGGCCATTGCAGCGCAAGGGCTTTACCGGTTGGGCGTCTATTTGGACGATGCGCGCTATCGCCAAGCCGCGTTCACCGTGGCACAAACCCTGTTTAACCCGCCCTATTTGTCCGAAGACAAAGGGCATCAGGGCCTCATCCTGCATTCGATTTACCACAACCCCAATGCGTGGGACCACGTCCCCGAAGGGCAACAGGTCGCGTGTGGCGAAGCGTCGATGTGGGGCGATTACCACGCGATGGAACTGGCGGTCTTGCTCCAACGCGAAATCCACGACAAGCCGTACCTGACGTTTTTTGATGCGTAAAATGACCCCTTCCCGGTCAGAAAGGTCTCCGTTCAAGATGTGGCGAATTTGGACACTCTGCCTCGCCCTCGCGGGATTTGTGCAACACAGCGCAGCCGAGTCATTCGATTACGCCCCGCTCAACCGCACGCTCGGGCGCGTCGTCAATGCCGAGGGATGGGTCAATTACGAGGCCGTCAAGGCGGATGAGGACTTGCGCCTTTTTATGCAGCAACTCGCGCGGATCAGCCCCGAGACGCACCCCGCGCTTTTTCCCGGCCGTGCAGACAGCCTCGCGTATTGGATCAACGCGTACAATGCCTGCGTGCTGGCCGGAGTCGCAAAAGCCTATCCCATTGCATCCGTGACGGACATCGCGCTGTTTCACGGCTTTTTCAAAAGACACGCATTCCGCGTTGGCGGGCGCGAGATGACGCTGGATCACATCGAGCACGAGATCATCCGCAAACGATTCGCGGACCCGCGCATCCACGCGGCGATCAACTGCGCGGCGGTGAGTTGCCCGCGCTTGCAGAACAAAGCGTTTATGCCCGGCGACTTGGACGCGCAACTCCACGCGGCCATGCGCGATATGGTCCGCAACCCGACCCATGTGCAAATCGATCAACGGGCGGATGTGGTGCGGTTGTCGTCGATTTTTAAGTGGTTCCGCGCTGATTTTACCGCATATCTCAAAGCGAATAACGCGGGCGAAACCCTGTTGGATTACCTCGCCCTGTTTCTCGAAAAAGACGATGTCGCGTATTTGCAAACCCATCCGGGGGTGCAAATCGCGTTCTTGGATTACGATTGGGCACTGAACGAGCAAAAATGATATGGGCGGGATTTCAGACATGCATGCGTCTTTGGGCGCGTTTCAAGCCAGGGTTGACCGCGCATTGAAGGCGTGGTCGCAACGGGGCAATACCGAGCGGTTGTGGCGCGGCGATGCCTCGCTTTGGTCGGGCGCGGACGAAGCCGATTGGTTGGGGTGGCTCACCATCGCGTCTCGCATGCGCGATCAGGCGGCAGAACTCTGCGCGTTTGCCCGGCAGGTGCGCGACCGAGGGATGACGGATGTTTTGCTCTTGGGCATGGGCGGCAGCAGTTTGTGCCCCGAGGTGTTGGCGATGACGTTTGACCCCCGCGAGGGATGGCCCGCGCTGCATGTGTTGGATTCCACGGTGCCCGCGCAAGTGCAGCGGTTTGCCGATGCGGTCGAGATGGAGACGACCTTGTGCATTGTCGCCAGCAAATCCGGCACGACCACCGAACCCCACGCATTTTGCGAATTTTTTTGGGCAAAGATGCGGGAAGCGGTCGGCGATGCAGCAGGGCAACATTTTGTCGCGATTACGGATCCGGGTTCCGCACTGGAGACGCTCGCCAAAGAGCGGGACTTTTGGGCCGTTTTTCACGGGGTACCGGAAATCGGCGGCAGGTTTTCCGCGCTCTCGCATTTTGGGATGGTGCCCGCGGCCTTGATCGGCGTGGATGTACGGGCGTTCTTAAAACGCGCAGTGGCGATGGGCGACCGGTGCATGGCAACGGATGAACACAATCCCGGCCTGCTGTTGGGCCTCATGCTCGGGGAATTGGCAAAGGCTGGTCGGGATAAAGTGACGCTCGTCACCTCGCCGAAGTTGTGGGATTTCGGCGCGTGGCTAGAGCAACTTTTGGCCGAGAGCACGGGCAAAAATGGTCGGGGGTTGATACCGATTGATTTGGAAGACGTCGCCCTGCCCGATGCTTATGGCGCGGATCGGGTCTTTGTTTATATTCGCTTGGCCGGCGATGCGCGTCGCGATCAAAAAATAGAAACTTTGCGCGCGGCGCGGTTGCCCGTGATCCAACTCGATGTGGCAGACCCGTTGGCACTCGGCGCGGCGTTTTTTCAGTGGGAATACGCAACAGCAGTGGCAGGCGCGGTTTTGAACATCAATCCGTTTGACCAACCCAATGTGCAGGAGAGCAAAAACTTCACCGCACAACTGACGCAGACCTTTGAACGAGAGGGCGCGTTGCCCGCGCAACCGCCGCTGTTTTGCGACCGCGATGTCGCGGTTTATGCCGATGCGGGGATGGACGATCTCGACAGCCTCGAGGCCTGCGTGTCCCAATTTCTCAACCGCGTTGCACCGGACGACTACGTCGCCCTCTGCACGTACCTCGACATGAATCGAGATATTGTCGCACACTTGCAGGGCTTGCGGCATCGGATTCGCCAAGTCTGTGGGGTGGCAACCACCTTGGGCTTTGGGCCGCGCTTCCTGCATTCCACCGGGCAGTTGCACAAAGGCGGGCCAAATAGCGTGGCGGTCATCCAACTGACCGGCGACGACGCGGCGGATGTGCCGATTCCGGGGCGGGCGTTCTCGTTTGGCATCCTCAAAGAGGCGCAGGCCCTAGGCGATGCCCACGCGCTTTCGCGCCGCAACAGACGGGCTGTTCGCATCCATTTTAAGACCGACCCGATAGCGGGTATCCATCGGTTGCGGTCGATCATCGACGGGGCGTTTTAGGAGAACACCATGGCTTTGATGCAAATTGCGCGTGGGGATCAAAAGACCGATTTTGCGAGCAAACTCCGCGATGAACACCTCGCACTCGCACGCGACCGGTTAGATATTCTGCAAGTCAACCTGGGCAAATTGTGCAACCAAGCGTGTCGCCACTGCCATGTGGATGCCAGCCCCACGCGCACCGAGATCATGACCGGTGAGACCATCGACCGCATCGCGTCCTTTCTCGAACAGTCCGATGTGCAGACGGTTGATCTCACCGGGGGCGCGCCCGAGTTGAATCCGGATTTTCGCGCTTTTGTCGAGCGCATCCGCGCCCAGGGCCGCCGCGTGATGGTGCGCTGCAATCTGACCGTGATCTTTGAACGCGGGCAGGAAGACCTGCCGGAATTTTACCGCGCACACGAAATCGAATTGGTGTGTTCCCTGCCGTGTTATCTGGAGGAAAATGTGGATGAACAGCGCGGGCGCGGCGTTTTTACCAAGAGCATCCGGGCGTTGCAACTGCTCAACCGCATCGGATATGGCCGGGCGGGCACGGGGTTGGAACTGCATCTGGTGTACAACCCGGTCGGCGCGTCACTACCGCCGCCGCAGGCCGAACTCGAAGCCGATTACAAAGCGGAACTAAAAGCGCGCTACGACATCGCCTTCAACAAGCTCTACACCATCACCAACATGCCCATCAGCCGCTTTGGGGATTTTCTCAAGCGCAGGGGCATTTACGACCAGTACGTGCAGACCTTGCAGGACAATTTCAATCCCCACACAGTCGATAATTTGATGTGCCGATCCTTGATCAGCGTCGGGTGGCAAGGCGAGATTTACGATTGCGATTTTAACCAGATGCTCGATCTGCATGCGTTTGGGCGCGAGGTCAAACTCTGGGAGGTGATGCCCGACGACTTGATCGGCCGCGACGTGCGCGTGGGCGATCACTGCTTTGGCTGCACGGCGGGCGCGGGCAGCAGTTGTGGCGGAGAACTCATGTGAGGTACTCCCCTTGCAGAATCAGAGGGGCTTCTAAAAGCACCCCCGATAGCGCGGAGATTGTGCGATCAGCGGGGTAAATGGATTTTGACCATCCACCGGAAAGGAGGTGAAAAATGACTCGGAATGTTGCCCAACACGAAGAAGCGATCAAGCGGATTGACAAAAATCTCGTTCGCATTAAAAATAAAGTTGACGACAACCACAGAGACTTGAAACGAGATATCGAACTGTTGCGATTAGAGTCCCAGCAAGCGCATCGAGATTTGAAGGTCAGCATGCGCTGGACAGCGGGATTCGCGCTTGGCATCGCCACATTTTTGGTTGCCATTGCCAAGGCATTGGGTTGGATAGACTAACCATTGGCATAAAGGAGGAACCATGGCAGAACTGATGACCCCCGAGCAGAAGTTTTTCTTCGATCTGCGCGGGTGGATTTTATTGCCTGGCGTATTGTCACAGCCGGAAATTGACGAGATGAAGGCAGAGGTGTACGCCGGGGCCAGGCAGAGTTATGGTGGCGCGCTTCAGAACTTGCTCGACCACCCGGGTATCGTGGGCATTCTCACCGAGATTTTGTCCGAAGCCCCTTTTGTGCGGGACGACTGTTACAGCTTTCGATGCGAAGGGTCATTTACCACTGTGCGGCGACCCGGCTGGCGCGCATCTGAACGGCGCGACAACGGCATGCCGCATGTGGTGCGTCCGCCCCAACAGGCCAATGCCATGCGGTATCAGGTCGCGGGCGGAAAGATATTTTCGGGGCTGACCCGCGTGGTGTGGGAACTCGAAGATGTAGAAGCGGGAACAGGAGGCACATCCTTTTTGAGCGGATCGCACAAAGCGCATTTCAACTACGGGGGGCCGGATCCGAACCGGCCCAACATCAGCGACTCGCCGTGGGAGGAGAACATGCGCGCGGCAATGGAGGATTACACTTGTCCGGCCGGCTCCGTGGTCATCTTCACCGAAAGCCTCGTCCACGCGGCGAACGACTGGACGCAAACCTCTAATCCTCGCTGTGCGGTGTTTAACTGCTACAACTCGATCTGGGCGCAATGGCATCGCCTCAACCTGCGCCACGAGACCATCGCCGCCATGCCGCCCAAACGCCAATCCCTGTTCCGCGGGACATGGGCTATCGGAGGCCCCCCCGGCGGCAACCGCACGTATTCGCTGGAAAACAATACGGTATGACCGGTTAGCATAATGGGACTCCTACCTGGCCCCTGTTACTCGCTACGCTTCGTTGTAGGCTACGCCTGTGCGGGGAGGGGCGGAGGAGGGGTCCCATTTTTTTTTACCTTATGTTGACATTTACGAGCAAAGCAACTGGCTTGAGCGGTTTATCGAGAAAATCAAGCCCTATCGCAGAATATGCTCTCGGTTTGAGAAACTGGAACAGTCACTCCTTCAGTTTTCTCGCTTTTGCTACCACGCTCATCGTATTCACCGACGTTCCGCAGTTCAAATCAGGCATCACAATAAGTGCCCTCACAAAACTCCCTCCGATCAAGCCATCACGCACAGCGCGCAAGGCCGTTTCGCAACCAATGTCCATTATGCAACCCACTTTGCAGGCTGACGCATATCGTTCTGTTACAAAAGCGCTTTGCGCTGTGCAAGCCTCTCGGCGTTTGAGAGCGGCATTTTTTGCCTACTTTTTTTTGCTGTTGAAAAAAAGTAGGTCGCCGAAGGCATCGGAGGCAACCAACGAGAATGCAGAACCAAACGTTTTAGACAAGCAACGCCTGATCCCTACGGAACGTCTGTTCCTCATTCATCCCTGATAGGGCACAGGATACGGACAACTTAAAATCAAGTTGGTATTATTTTTTTTTGAATTTTATCCGCTGCGTCTGCGGGGGAAGGCAGCGCGTGCTGTCGCAGGCCTGATAGGTGAGCAACAACGCGAGGGATTGCGGGCGGGAGTTGAAGGACAGGGCGAGGGGAATGGCGAGGCTATCGGCATAAACCGCGATGGGATGATCCGCAAAGGGAAATTGTATGTCTTTGGGCGATGGATAGGAGATGTCGATGATTTGGGCATTGTCCCCTTCTATGGCGAGGCGCGTGGGGATCAGGTACTCATCCGTGGGATGGGCCGCTTGAATATGCCAGCCCGACGCAATGTGCAAGCGCACGGTCGCGGCGAGGGCGTTGTCGTCCACAGCCGAGACCGAGACCGATGCGGTGACGAGGCTATCCCGCGAGCGCGTTGCGATGGGATGGCCGGGCGTTGCCATCATCGTGCCGTGGATAAAGTGCAGGAACGCCCCCGGGCTTTTCTCGGCGCGAGGAGCAAAATTCTGCATCAGGGCGTGTGCGCGTTGGGCGTAGATGGGGTTTTGCGTGAGGGCATGGAGTTGCCACAGGACGTGCAGGGCCACGGCATTGCCCGCGGGCAGCGCGTTGTCGTGCGGACTTTTGGTGCGGACGATCATCTCGTTTTGTTCCCGAGAAAGAAAATATCCGCCGTGGAGCGCGTCCCAAAACCCGGCGTGCATGCGTTCTGCGAGGGACAGCGCGTCTTGGAGATACGACCCGGTCTGCGTTGCGCGATAGAGGTGGAGCAAGCCATCGATCAGAAAGGCGTAATCTTCTTGGTACGCTTGCCCTTTGCGCTGCCCATCGCGGTAGATGCGGTACAAGTCGCCCTGTGCTGTGCGGAGGTTGTCGCGGATAAACTCAGCGGCTTTTTGCGCTGCGCTGAGGTCTTCTGGGCGGGCGAGGACTTCGTACGCATGGGCGTACGCGCCTATCATGAGGCCATTCCAAGCGGTGATGATTTTGTCGTCGAGGAGGGGACGCGGGCGTTGGGCGCGGGCGGTCAAGAGTTTTTCTTTGAGCGGGGATAGGCGGGCGTGCAGGGCCGCAACGTCAATTTGATGGCGGGCGGCCCTGTCTGTGTCGGCTTGGTAAATGACGCCGACCGCGCCTTCGGGCATGGGCGCGAGGGCATAACCCGAGAGGAAGAAGTCCGCGTCTGTTTTCAAAATCCGGCGAATGTCCGCCTCTGTCCAAGTGTAATACGCGCCTTCTTCCGCGTCTGTTTCCGCGTCGAGGGCAGAGTAAAATCCGCCTTGGGGGTGCGTCATGTCGTTTGATACAAAGTCGAGGGTCTCCTCGGCCGCGACGCGGTAGGCCATTTCCCCGGTGATTTGGTACGCACGGAGGAAGTTGTGGACGAGGAGGGCCTGGTTGTAGAGCATTTTCTCGAAGTGCGGCACGCGCCACCGCGCATCGGTTGCATACCGGTGAAAGCCGCCCCCCAAGTGATCGCGGATGCCGCCTCGCGCCATGTGGCTGAGGGTTTGCGTCGCCATCGCGAGATATTTTGGCTGGGCATCGCGTTGATAGGCCGTCAGCAACAGGCCGAGCGCGTGATCGGGCGGAAACTTCGGCGCGGTGCCGATGCCGCCATTGATGGGGTCAAATCGCGCTTCGATGTGGTCGATGGCCTTGGCGATCAGGTCGGTTTCTGCCTGCTCGGAACTCGCGGTCGCGGCGTGCAAGCGCGTGATGGATTCGGCGATTTGATCGGCTTGTCGTTCAAGTGCCTGTCGGTTTTCCTGCCACGCCACATGCAAGGCTCGAATCACGCGCAAAAACCCCGGCCGCCCATGCGCGTCTTCCGGCGGAAAGTACGTGCCCGCGTAAAACGGCTTGAGGTCTGGCGTGAGAAAAACCGAGTTCGGCCATCCCCCGCGCCCGGTGATGAGTTGGGTCGCGGTCATGTAAATCTCGTCGATGTCGGGCCGCTCTTCGCGGTCGACTTTGACGTTGAGAAAAAATTGATTCATCAGTTGGGCGATGTCCGGATCGGAAAAGACCAGCCGTTCCATCACATGGCACCAGTAGCAACTCGAATAGCCGACCGATAAGAAGATCGGTTTGTCCTCTCGCCGCGCCCGTGCCAATGCCTCTTCGCCCCAGGGATACCAATCGACCGGATTGTGGGCATGCAGGCGCAGATACGGGCTGAGCTCCTGTGCGAGGCGGTTTTGATGCGCGGACTCGGGAACCGGCGCGACTGGCTCATGAAAAGAAATCCCCCACCAATAACCCACCGCAATGGCGAGCGCGATGATGGGGATGAGCAGGAGGTATTTTTTGAAGGATGACATGGGAAAAGCCCGGAACGACTTCCAGCGCTTTTGTGGGTGGGATTGTTACTGCGGCGAGTGGTTCCGGCGTGCGGGTCAAAGTTTCTGAGGTTCTTTGCTGATCCATACTGGCGCGTACAGGAGCACCGGGGCGCGGTCTTTTGTCGCCCATATTGGTTCGGGAAGTCCCCAATAAAAGAAATGCACGTTTTTCCCATTTTCCAGTGCCCGCTGGTTTTCACGACCATTTTTGGTGTAGATCACCAAGAGGTCGCCTGCTTCCACTTTTTTGTACGGAAACCAATAGGTGTTGTGCGTATCTATTGTCACGCCATCTTGTTGGAATCCGGTTTGAATTAAAATGTAGTCCCCTACATCCGCGTTTGCACGCACCCGAAGAACGAGGCGTTCCTTTTCCAAATTGCCCTTATCCGCGATTGAAAGTATGGCAATTCTCATTCTCATCTTTTCACCACCTTTGCAACAATTGCAACAATTCCGATAATAAACACTAATGCTCCGCAACCTATTATCCAATTCGATGGCTCAGACATCCCATGTCCGATTAGAATTCCCCCGATAGCAATACACCCCACCGAGGTGATTTCGGCAACTAAATGCGTCTTGCTCTTTTCTTTTAAAACCGCCACCTTCTTGTCCGCTTCGTGAAATTGTTCTTTATAGTCCCCGAGTTCGTCATTTTCGATCTCAAGTCTGTCTATCTCGTTCAGCAAGAGTTTCCCCACGGCGGGATTTTTGAGGTCATCGTCTGACAGTTCCCGAGTAATATATTGGAAAGCTTGTTTCCCCTTCGGCATCGGGAGGTCCGATCCGGCGCTCGTATCTTCGGACTCTGGCCCGTGTATGTCTTCATTATTCATAAGTTTCTCCAAGTCATCATCCTACAACTGCTTCAATGTTGCCAGCGAGGGAAAAGCACCGTAATCCCACACCTGTTTGATCACGCCATCCTCAATATACGCCAGCCGGGGGAAGCCGTACTTCCAGTTCAGGCGCCAGAAATCGACGACGGAGATGGAGGCGATAGCAAAGCGCGGTTGGAAGTGTTTTTTGAACCATCTGATCATCGGACTGTTCACGGGGAACCAACTCAAAGCGATGAGTTGGGGCACATCTGGATCCGCGATCCAGGTATTGATATCGGGAACGGCCTGCTGGCAATGCCCGCACTTTGGGCTGAACAGGACCAGCAAATAGGCCCCTTCGGCGAGATCGACATCCGCAGTTGACAAAGCGATATCGGGCAATTCGAGACCCACTCGCAGATCCGACTCGGTCAGGTGGTCACGCTCGGGCAAATAGCGGAACCCCAGCGCGATGAGGGATACCGCGCCGCCGATCAAGACCACCCGCCGATGCCATGCCCGCAGCACCACCTTTCGCCGCCGCAACCCCCACCACGAAAAGAGCAACAACCCCAACATGACGATGTCTTCTATGAGGGCTTCGCCTGGAGATCGCTCGATCAGCGCGCCAAAGCACCCGCAATTCTCTGCGGCGCCGCGCGACCAAGCCAGCGCAACGATAAAAACAAAAAACGCCATCAACACCACGCCCACCGGCAGGCCGAGACGCGGCTTCCAATCGACCAAGAGCGCCAAGCCCACCGCGCACTCCAGCGGCCCCAACAGCAAGGCCCAAGTGGCGATCCGCTCCCAGCTTTCCCTCTCGGCGAAAAACTGGATGTGCGGCATAGACTGCCAAAAAAAGAGCTCTGGGTCCCATATCTTGGTCAGGCCCGCGACCAAAAAGACCAGGCCCATCATCCGTTGGCTTGTCCACAAGCCCTTTTCAAGTGCATTCATGGCTGGGGACCTCATGTCGTGAAAGCGCGTTTAATTTTGGCAACAGCGGTCAAAACATCGTCCATGTCTTCCCGTTGGCCCAGCAACAGGTTTTGCAACAACCAAACGCTGGAAGCACAGGTGGCCTCCACATTGGGGCACGGCAAGCGGCGAATCAGGTGCGGATGGCGTTCCATCACGGTTTTGAGACCGCCTTCGTCTGTCAAGGGCCGCTGATAGCCCGGGGTGCAGGGAATGCCTTCGGCGCGCAGGGCCGCGACAAACGCATCGCGGGTTTTGCCGCCAAATGCCTCGCTGTCGTAGCGCGTCATGTACAGGTGATAGCCGTGTTGCGTGACCCAGGGCCGCCAGCGCGGGGGTTCCAAGCCGCCGATTTCATCCAAGCCTTTGGCGAGATAGGCCGCGTTTTTGTTTCGCAAATCGAGTTGGGTTTCGAGTTTGGGCAATCGCTTTAAGAGGATGCCGGCCAGATATTCCGACGTGCGGTAATTCCAGCCCAAGCGGGGATATTCCCACCGCTCGCCGCCCGGGCGCCGGCCCACGTCGCGGAAGGCCCAGGCGCGATCTCGCAGGTCGCGGTCATTGGTGAGCAGGCATCCGCCCTCGCCCGAGGTCAGGTTTTTGCTCGATTGAAAGCTGAACGCGCCCACATGCCCCAGCGACCCCACTTTGCGCCCGTTGTGCTCTGCGCCGTGTGCTTGCGCGCAGTCTTCGATGACTTTGAGGTCGTGCCGTTGGGCTATGGCGTTCAGCCCATCCATGTCGGCGGGGTGCCCGCCCAAGTGAACGGGAAGGAGCGCGACGGTCTGATCCGTGATGGCGGCTTCGACCGCTTCGGGCGACATGGTAAAACTCACGGGGTCGATATCGACCAGCGCGAGCGAACACCGCACGGACAGGGGCGCGCTCGCCGTGGCGATAAAGGTGTAGTTGGGAATGATGACTTCCCCGCCATCCACGAGCCCATCGAGGTCGAGCGCGGCGGACAATGCCGCGGCAATGGATGTGGTGCCACTCGGCATCATCACCCCAAACGCCGCGTCGCAATAGGCGGCAAATGCCTGCCCAAAGCGATGCCCCACAGGCGCGGGCAGGCCCTCGGTTTGTTCGAGATAGATTTCTTTGAGAATGGGCGCGATTTCCGCATCCCATTCCCGTTCCGTATTGTCCGGCCACACGGGCCAAGGCGACACCGCCGTATCGCGCACGGCCACGCCGCCGTCTATTGCGAGTGTCTCTGCCATGAAAAACTCCTTGTGTTTATCCATTCCAAATCTTGACCCATCATACGGTCAGGTGTATATTTAACTTGTGGAGCGTAGATTGTCAAGGCGAGATTTGAGAACGGTGAAGTTATTAAGAGAGGAAGGTTGCCCATGAATTTTGCGGGGATGTTGATGCAGCAACTCGAGGGCGAAGTGCGGTTCGATAAGATGTCGCGCATTTTGTATAGCACGGACGCGAGCATGTATCAAAGAGAGCCTGTTGGCGTCGTGTTGCCCAAGCACGAGCGCGATGTTTTGAAGGTGATCCGTCTCGCGGCGCAGCACGGGGTGGCCGTCATTCCCCGAGGCGGGGGCACCGGGCTTGCGGGCGCGGTGGTGGGCCGCGGCGTTGTGATGGACATGTCGAAATACATGACCCGCATTCTCGACTTCAATGCCGAAGAGGGGTGGGTCAAAGTCGAACCCGGGGTGATCCTCGACGAACTCAACGCATTTCTCAAGCCCCACGGCCTGCAATTCGCGCCCGACGTCGCCACCAGTAGCCGCGCGACTATCGGTGGGATGGTGGGCAACAATTCCGCGGGCACGCATTCGGTCATTTACGGCAAGACCATCGACCACGTCTTGGAACTCGATCTGATACTGGCCGACGGCACGCGCACCACAATGGGCGAATTGGACGAACCCGCGGTCAAACAAAAGTGCGAGCAACGCGACCTCGAGGGCCAAGCCTATCGGGAAGTGATCCGCTTGGCGCGGGAAAACTCAGAAGAGATCGAGCGGCGGTACCCCAAAATTTTGCGCCGGGTCGGCGGGTACAATCTCGATGAATTTATCAAAAAGCAACCCTTCAACCTCGCGCGCATGGTCATCGGCTCCGAAGGCACGTTGGCGACGGTGGTCCGCGCGAAACTCAAGGTGATCCCCCTGCCCCGGGCAAAGGTGCTCGGCATCGCGCAATTTGACGATCTGATCGCGGCTATGCGCGCGGTCGCGCCGATTTTGGCAACGCGGCCCGCGGCGGTCGAGTTGATCGACGAGATGATTTTAGATCAGACCAAGGGATCGGTGGAACTGTCTCGCATGCGCACGTGGGTGCAAGGCGATCCCAAAGCCGTGCTGGCCGTGGAATACTACGGGGATTCAGAAGGCGAACTGCGCGGCAAGTTGGACGAACTCGAGGCCCTGTTGCAAAAGCGCGATCTCGCGCACACCTTTTCCCGCGCCATCTCCGAAACCGAGCAGGCCAATGTTTGGAATGTCCGCAGGGCCGGTCTCGGCTTGTTGATGGGCGTCAAGGGCGATTCCAAGCCCGTTGCCTTTGTCGAAGACGCCGCGGTGCCGCCCGAGCGCTTGCCCGATTACATCGCCGAATTTGGCGAATTGATGCACGCCCTCAACACGCGGGCCGGGTATTACGCGCACGCCAGCGTGGGCCTGTTGCACATTCGCCCGATGGTCGATCTCAAGGACGCCGCAGAGATCGCCAAGATGCGCTTCATCGCCGAATCCGTGCGCGACTTGGTGATGAAATACGGCGGTGCAATAAGCGGTGAACACGGCGATGGCCTGGTTCGCAGTTGTTGGAACGAAGCGTTTTTTGGCCCGGTGCTCTACAATGCCTTTCGAGAGGTCAAGCGCGCATTCGATCCGATGGGCCTGATGAACCCCGGCAAAATTGTCGACGCGCCCATGATGACGGAAAATTTGCGCTATGGCGCGGCTTATCGCGCCGATGAAATCGCCACGCATTTCGACTTTTCCGCGGACGGCGGCTTTCACCGCGCCATCGAAATGTGCAATGGCGTGGGCGCGTGTCGCAAAAAACTCGCGGGCACCATGTGCCCGTCCTACATGGCGACCCTAGAGGAAGAACACTCGACCAGGGGCCGGGCAAACGCACTTCGCGCAGCCATTTCCGGGCGGTGGAAAGGCGGGTTGACGGATCATCGCATCAACGACGTGCTCGCCCTGTGTTTGGAATGCAAGGCGTGCAAGGCCGAGTGCCCGTCCAATGTGGATATGGCAAAGATCAAGTACGAGTTCAAGGCGCGTTACTACGCCGACCACGGGCGGCCTTTGCGCGCGCGCTTATTTGGCAATGTGGAACTGATGGGCAAACTCGGCTGTCTCGCCGCGCCCTTGGGCAATGGGTTGGGCAATGCGCGGCTTTCAAAGTGGATGATGAAGCTCATGGGCATCGCGCCCGCGCGGTCATTGCCCCCGTTTGCGAGGCAGACATTTCCCCACTGGTTCGCCAGTCGCCGCGCGCCCAAGGGGAACGAGCGCGTGGTGTTGTTTGCCGATACGTACACCACGTACAATTATCCCGCTATCGGCAAGGCGGCCACGGCCCTGTTTGAGAGCGCGGGTTACGAGGTCATTTTGGCCGTGAAGCGGTGTTGCGGACGTCCCCTGCTTTCGAGTGGTTATATGGCCCGCGTGAAAGAAAATGCCCGGTTCAACATCGAAAATTTGTACCGCTATACCGAACAAGGCTATCCCATCGTGGGCTTAGAGCCGTCGTGCGTTTCCATGTTGGTGGATGAATACGTGGATTTGATCCGCGACCCGCGTGCCCGCGCAGTGGCGGACAATGTTTATACATTTGAGGCGTTCGTGCAGAAATTTTCTGACCGGGGCGACTTTGCCGCGCCATTTACCGATTTGCAAAAAGACATTTTGTTGCACGGGCACTGCCACCAAAAAGCCCTGTGGGGCATGGGCGCGTCCGAAGCCGCATTGGGATTGCCCGAGGGCTTTCGCGTCACCCCCATCGAATCCGGATGCTGCGGCATGGCGGGTTCATTCGGCTATGAGGCCGAGCACTACGACGTGTCGCTCAAAGTGGGCGAACCGCGCTTGCTCGAAGTGATTCGCAACGCGGATGAGACGACCGAAATCGTAGCTGCGGGACTGTCCTGCCGGCAACAGATCGCCCACGCCACCGGGCGCACCGCACGCCACCCGGCCGAGGTGCTCGCCGACGCGATAGACCGCGGCGATGGGTAATGCGTAGGGACAGGCCCCTGTGCCCGTCCGAAACAGGGGTTGTGCGATAAGGAGGAGATCGTGGATTTAACGGCATTTATTCGGGATGTGCCCGATTTTCCAAAACCGGGCATCGTGTTCAAAGACATCGCACCCCTGCTCGCGGACCGCGCGGCCTATCGCGCCGCAGTTGTGCAACTCGCGCACCCCTATCGCGCCGCGCCCGTGGATTTGATCGTGGGCATCGAGTCGCGCGGCTTTATCTTTGGGGCCGCCCTCGCGCTCGAACTCGGCGCGGGATTCGTGCCGGTTCGCAAGTCCGGCAAGTTGCCATCCGCGACGGTTTCTGCGGACTACGAATTGGAATACGGCATCGATGAGCTCGAAATTCACACCGATGCCATAGCCGCAGGCCAAAAGATCGCGCTGGTCGATGACCTGCTCGCCACGGGGGGCACCATGGCCGCTGCCTGCCAACTCGTCTCGGCGCTCGAGGGCGAGATCGTCGGCCTCTCGTTCGTCCTCGAACTGGGCTTTTTGCACGGGCGCGAAAAACTCGCGGACTGGCCGATCCACGCGCTGGTCCGGTGTTGAAATCCGGTTCGATCATATTGACCGCAACGCCCCTGTAGCTCAGAGGATAGAGTAGCGGATTCCTAATCCGTTGGTCGCAGGTTCGAGTCCTGCCAGGGGCATTTTTTTAGGGAGACTGCAAATGCAGGTGGGAAACCGCATATTCGGCTACGATGTGGCCCGCGCCTTTGCCATCTTTGGCATGACACTGGTCAACTACAAGGTCGTCATGACAGCCGATGGGAGCGGCCCCGGCTGGCTCGCCTTTGCGACGGGGCTGTTCGAAGGTCGCGCCGCTGCCATCTTCGTCATCTTGGCCGGTGTTGGCCTATCGCTGGCGACGCGCCGCGATCTACAATCCGGCGATTCCAAAGCCCTGTTCGATGCCCGCAAGATCCTGTGGCGGCGCGCCGCCTTCTTGTTCGTGGTCGGCATGCTGTACCTCCCCATTTACTCGGGCGACATCCTGCACTTCTACGGCCTTTACATCACCATCGGCGCGCTTGTCCTGTCGGCATCCGGCCGCTGGCTTTGGGGATTGGCAGCCGCATTTGTCATCGCCTTCTCCGCGTTGCTCCTGTGTTTTAACTACGAGGCAGAATGGGATTTTACCACGTTGGAGTACGAAGGGCTCTGGACGCCGTTGGGCATGATCCGCAACTTGTTTTTTAACGGCCTTCATCCCGTTATGCCCTGGACTGCTTTTTTATTGGCGGGAATGTGGCTGGGCAGGCAGAATATGGCTGACGCGTCGGTGAGCAAGCGCGTGTTGCTGGTGGGTGTAGGGGTCGCGCTCGTTGCCGAGTTTCTATCCGCAGTGCTAATCGAGACCCTGACAGCGCGTGCATCCGCCGATTCCGTAGAAGCGATACGCGCCGTCTTTGGAACTGCAATGCTCCCACCTGTGCCCTTGTACATGCTGGCGGCGGGCGGCACGGCATTTGCCGTTATCGCGCTGTGCGTCATGCTCTCGCAGCGATTTGTGCATCTCAGATTGCATCGCGCACTCGTGGCAACAGGCCAACTTTCGCTGACGCTCTACGTCGCACACGTCGTACTGGGGATGGGCATTTTGGACATTTTCGGGCGTTTGGAGAATCAGCGTCTCGAGTTTGCCGTGACGAGCGCGGTCGTATTTTTTGCATTGGCTGTCGCCTATTCCGACACATGGCGAAAACACTTCGACCGCGGCCCGCTCGAGTGGGCGATGCGGAGGTTGACTGGGTAGAGGAGAATGGAAATGACCTTGCGAATGCTGTTGATCGCCGCGCTCATCGCGCCGAGTGTGGGATGGGCGAATACCGATTCGTTGCTCGTCGCCGCCTCCGATACGACGCGGGCGTTTGAGGATCGCGTGTCCCTGCTGAAAGCCGCTGCCCAGCGCGATGCGTCCGGGCGCGCGGCCCACGCCTTGGGCGCGTTGTACATGACGCGGGGCAAGGGATATGTCCACGCGGCAGAGCGGTGGTTGAAGAAAGCCGTACAGCAACAGCCGGATGACGGGGATATCTACACTTCGCTGGCCGAGTATTACTGGCGCGTGGGGCGGCGCACAACCGCGATAGTCTATGCCAAGCGGGGCATCGAGCGCGATCCCGACGCCGTGGGGCCTCTGTATTGGGCCGCGCGCTTTGAGATGTGGAACATGACGCGGTATTTGGATGCCGAACGCAAAATCGTGAATTACGGTTCCGATCCCTATCGGCCGAGACGAACGGTCAGAACCCTGAGTTTGGAACACTACGGCATCGAGGCGCGCGATGCGGCCATCGGGTACTTGACCCGCGCTATCGACAAAGACCCCGACCATTGGGCCTCGCATCACCTCTTGGGCCTCGTCTATTACGAAGGCCGAATGGCGAATGCGTTAATCCCCCTGTTTGAAACGTACCTGCAACGGCATCCCGACAATGCCCACGCGCATTTTTTTGTCGGATTGGGCTATCAGGCCAACGACCGGTTGCGGCGCGCCTATGCGGCTTATGCCGATGGCCTTGCGCGCATGTCCGGCGCAGAGCAGCGGTTTATGATGGGGGTGTTTTTGCTGGCCGACCCGGATTCCACCGCGCCAGACCGCGTTGCCATTCGCAAGTTTTGGACGGGCCGAGACCCGTTGTTTTTGACCGAATACAACGAGCGATTGCTCGAGCACTGCCGGCGCGTGGCCTACGCCAATTTGCGCTTTGGCGATCCCCTCAAAGGCATCCCCGGCTGGATGACGGACAAGGGCCAGGTCTATATCCGCTACGGGCATCCGGTCGCATTGGTGGCGAGACCTGCGGAATTTCGCACCGGGGTGGATTTGCCGGGCTACATGCAGGATTATCTGGCCCGGCGCGCGCGATGGCAGACGATGTCGCACAATTTCGAGCATCGAAAAGAGTTGTGGCGATACGACGGCTTTACGATCATTTTTGAAAATACAGACACGCGCGATCACTGGAATTTCCGCTTGGGCTGGTTGGATTTTGAAGTGAATCCACGGGGGTTTAAGTCCTTTGTCGCGCGCAACCCCGATCATTTTCGAGACCCGTACTGGGGGCAACGCTACGATGTGCCCCACCAAGTGGCGCAGTTTCGCGGGGAAGACGCCCACGCACGGGTCGAAGTGTACTACGCGCTCGACGCCGAGGAGGTCGAGACCCAAGCCCTGCGCGCGGGCCTCAAGCGCGTCAATTTGCGGCAGGGCCTGTTCCTCTTCGACGCCCAATGGGATACGCTGCGCCGAGAGATCGCGCATGTGCAACGCCTGCCGCTGGTCAAATACGACGCGGTTCGCACGGGCTATTTGCTATCCGGCGATAGGCTACATCTGAAAACAGGGCGTTATTATTTGGTTGCGGAAGTGGAGGATCGCGCCAAAAAATCCGTGGGCGCGTTTCGAGACACGCTCGATGTGCGGCACTTTTCAAATGACCGATTGGACATCAGCGACTTGTTGCTGGCGCGGCGCGTGGTCGAGCGCGAAGACCGCCCCTTTGGACGCAATCGCTTTCTCGTATTGTCCAATCCCCTGCAACAATACGAAAGCAACGGGCGGGCCGTGGTGTATTTCGAGATTTACAATTTGCAACGCGACAATTTCGGCGCGACCCATTACAAACTCACCTTTCAAGTGCGCGCCTTGAGCGATGCCGACGACGCAGAACGAGGCGATTGGGCCACCGCCGTGTCCTACGAACAGCGCGGCACCCGCAACTGGGAGCCCCTGTTCTTGGCCTTGTCCCTGGACAAAACCATGCCAGGCCCCAAAGCCCTGCGCGTGGTGGTCGAAGACATGCACAATTTGGAACGCGCCATTGCAATGACGCGGTTTCGCGTGATGTGGTAAGATGGGATTTTAGCCACGAGCGGGGTACAACTGGCGACAGCCAGTTCAAAGGCACAAAAACACAAGCGGGGTACAACTAGCGACAGCCAGTTCAAAGGTGAGCGATATGTGTAGGGGCGATGCCCCTGTGCTCGCCCAAAGATACAAGAGGGGCGAGGCGAGGGCAAAGACGACAGACAGCCGACAACGCTTAATTCGCCTGAGTAGCGAAAGATATGTTCTCGACCAGGGCATCGCCCCTACAGTTGTACCCCGCTCGTGGCTAAACTTCCCGCTCTCCTAAAATGCTCGTATCCCTCCCGTTCCAACAGCACGCGCTTCCCATCCTCATTTTTTATTTTCACACCGCCATTACCCGCTGCGATCTCGCCGATGCGGGAAATCGAATAGCGCGTTGCGAGTGCCTCGACCTGATGCACCTGTGCGCGGCGCACGCAAAATAGCAACTCAAAATCCTCCCCGCCGGCGAGGGCGAGATCGAGTTTATTTTGTTGGCTCGTAGCGCAAAATTTCACAAACGCCGCGGACATGGGGATCGCCTCTGCTCGAATCACAGCCGACACCTCGCTTTGCCGGCAAATGTGGTTCAAATCCGAAGCCAACCCATCCGATATGTCGATCATCGCGGTAATGCCCCCGGTTCCTGCCAAAGCCCATCCCAAATCCACGCGCGCATCGGGCCGATAATGTTGCCGCAACAGCGCGGCTCGGTCTTCGCCCTGCATCGACACTTCGCCCAATACCACGCCCAAACCGGCCGCAGCATCGCCCAAGGGGCCCGATACGTAAATCGCATCGCCCACCTGCGCGCCCGACCGATAGCACACTTGATCGCGTGCCATGTGGCCCGTGAGCGTCAAACTCAAGACCAAGGGGCCCGTTGTGCGCGTCGTATCCCCACCCACGATGGCGACGCCAAAACGATCCGCACAGGCGAACAAGCCGTTGTAGATGCGCTCGACATACGCCGCGTCACAGTGCGCTGACGCGCTGATCCCCACGACCGCATCCGTCGGCTTGCCCCCCATTGCGGCGATGTCGGACAAACTCGCGGTCAGCAACTTGTAGCCCACGCTTTCCGGCGGCGCGTTTTGCACAAAGTGGACGCCCTCGACCATCGCGTCCGTCGTCACGAGACGCGCACGGTCCTCATCCATTGCGATGACCGCACAATCATCGCCAATCCCACAAAGCACCCGATTGCGCTGTGCGTGCGCGGCAATGCGGTCGATAAATCCAAATTCCCCGAGATCCTGAAAACGCATCATAAAATAATCCTGACGAATCCGCGGAACGTGCGGGCACAGGTCCGCTTTCGGACAGGCACGGGGACCTGTCCCTACGGTTAATGGAGACAGGATGGGGCAACGGACTGCGAACGGATCGGTGGTCGGGTTGGGTGAGCACAGCGACCACGCCCCTACATTCTCACGTCCAATTTTGCGGTGGATGGGCGGGGACTGACCACTGACAACTGACCACTGACAACTGACCACTGACAACTGACCACTGACAACTGACCACTGACAACTGACAACTTGGGCGGTGGCGGGGTTGCCTCATCGCTCCCATCTCACTCGTTCTCTTTTTGCCACCTCACGACATCTCGATATGCCACATCGCCGCCGAAAATGTCCAGCGCGCTGCCAATGGTCAGATCCACGCGGCCTTGCCCCAGCGCGTTGACGCGATCCAGATCGGACAGGTTCCGCGCTCCGCCCGCGTACGTCACCGGTACGGGCGACCACTTGCCGAGCATTTCCACCAGCGGTTCTTCTATGCCTGCGCGTTTGCCCTCCACATCGACCCCATGGACCAAAAACTCCGCGCAACAATCGGCCAAGGCGCGCAAGGTCGCTTTTCCAACCGCCACATCGGTAAATGTTTGCCAGCGATTTGTAACCACGACGTAGTCATTGCCGCGCTTTCGGCAACTCAAATCCAGCACCAACCGATCCTTGCCCACGGCCCGCATCATCTCGTCCAACCGGTCGTCATCGATCTGCCCATCGCAAAACACGTAGGACGTCACGATCACATGGCTCGCGCCTGCGTGCAAAAATGTTTCCGCATTGTGCGGCGCGATGCCCCCGCCCATGTGCAGGCCCCCGGGAAACGCCTTGAGTGCAGACAGCGCGGCTGCTTCGTTGCCCGGCCCAAGCGCGATCACATGCCCGCCCCACAAGCCATCTGCGCGGTACAGGCGTGCGTAATCCGCAGGGGAACGCTCGGTCTCAAAATGGGTCATCGCACGTTCCCCATCGCGCAATGTCCCCCCGACGATCTGCACGACCCGGCCATGGCGCAAGTCAATACACGGTCTAAAGTTCATGGTCTTATACCAATTTGATTTTTAGTTGTCCGTATCCCGCATCCTATCAGAGATGAATGAGAAACAGACATTGGCGTACGCGGTGCTTGTCTCAAGCGTTTGGTCCTAAAGCATTGTTGGTTGCCTTAGATACTGATTTTGTCGAAGGAATGCCCAAATATCTCAGTGGGGTGCTGTGTAAATTCGGGTTCTTGCATCACAGGCTCGCAGAGGGAATATTTGGCGGCCCGAAAGGGTCGCTTTTTTTGCCAAAAAATATGAACTTTTTTCACAAGTGTAAAACTTTTTGGCCTAACCTAACGTCTTGAAGGGTGACGACACGATGTTGAACGCCAAACGCGGGGCTTCTCTCGATGAATGATGCGGCGCTGATCGCGCAGTTCCAAGCCGGGCACACCGCGGCCTTTAATACCTTGGTCAAGCGTTGGGAGTGCCCCATCTACAACTTTGTCCTGCGTTACGCGGGCAATCGAGACGACGCGTACGATCTGTGCCAGCAAACCTTTATTCGCGCGTACAAAAGCCTGCGGCGATTGCGCGACCCGGACAAATTCACCGCTTGGATCTATCAAATCGCGCTCAATGCGTGCCGAGACGCGGCGCGCAGGCGCGAACTCATATCCCTCGACGCGCTTTGGGAATCCGCGCCAATAGCAGACACCGGAGCGCGCCCGGATGATCGGGCTCACGAACAAAGCGTGCGGGATTTGATCAACCGCGCCCTGCAACATTTGCCCGAAGAACAGCGCGTGGTCATCGTCATGAAAGAATACCAGGGCCTCAAATTCACCGAAATTGCCGAAACCCTCAACGCGCCGATCAACACGGTCAAATCCAGAATGTATTACGGCCTTTCGGCCCTCAAAAAAATTTTTGACCGCTGGGACATCAGCGAGGACATGGTGCGCTATGAATTGTGACATCACCCGCGAACAACTCATCGCCTATTTTTACGACGAGGACATCCACAAAGACGAGCGCGAACGCCTCGGCGTTCACGTCGCGGCTTGCCCCTCGTGCAGCCAAGCCCTCGAGGAACTGGGCAACGCATCCCGCATCCTCAGCACTTGGCGCGACGAAACGCCCGACTTTGATCTCGTGTTTGCCGAAGCCCGCTCCTCCTTCTGGCAAAATCCGTGGCCCGCGCGATTTCCCAAGCGATGGGCCGTTGCGGCGACTTTCGCCATTGCCGCGGTCCTCGTCATAACCTTTTTCAATGTCGAAGTTGCCCTTCAAGATGGCGCGTTCCACGCCTCTATCGGCCTGCGGTCCGGCGATTCGTCAGAACGAATCGCCGCGAATGACACCTCCGAAACCCACCCGTTGGACGCGCCCATCACCTTTGGGGAATTGATCGTCCACCAGCAAAACCTGATCGACTACACCAATCGCCTCGTTCACGCATCTCAAAACCGACAGCGCGACGAGGTCAACAGCGCCCTCATCCAATTGGTGCGCGAACTCGAAACCCAACGCAAACAAGACCTGCAACGCATTGACCGCGGCCTGCAAATCCTCTACGACACGCGGGGAATGCCCTTTGGACAGAAGAACCGACCGACCCCCATCATTCCCACCGGTGGAAACACCCCATAAACGAGGAGAAATCAAAATGGGACGAACGATGACGCGAACCATCCTCTTTGCCGGGATCAGCCTCTACATCGCACTTTGCACCTCGGCCTCTGCCGACATGGACTGGCAACGCATGAAGCGCGACCTCGCCATTCAGGAAAGCATTCTCGACCGCTTCTTGGACACGAAAAAAGGGGCGACAATCGGTCTTTACGTCAAAAATTACGGCGTCTTGCTCATCGACCGAGGCTGGCCCCAAACATACTCCTTCGCGCTTCAAAAAGCCGACGTCTTCAACGAAAAACACATCGCCGAATTTTTGAGCACGTACGCCAACGCCATTGGGCAACTCAAAGACGACGACCGCGTAACCGTTTTGCTGTACGCATCAAAAATCGAGCCTGATCCCAACTCGGGGATGCGCGACATCGACAGCCTCATGAAAAGTGCAATCGACAGCCTGTACGCAGGGAAAGGCGACCCAGACAGGGAAATGGCGTGGAAAAAAAAGATGGCAGCCGCCATGCACGACGCCGAGCACCAACTCTCAAAGCTATTTCGGGGTGATCACGAGGGGGTCTTTTTGGAAGCCACTGCGACCAAACGCGACATTGACGCGTACAATCGGGGCAAAATCGACGAACTCCAGAATCGGATCGCCTTCCGCGAGCACGATCCACAGCCCTCGCACGATAAAAAAATCGACATCATGACCGATATTTTGTCCGGCGTCATCAAACGGGAAGGGGATGCGGATTTCCACTTCTTGAGTGGCGCCAAAAGCATGGGGTTATACCAAAAGGGCATAGGCGCGATCTTTCTCGTCTCGCAAGAGAGCAATTTTTGGTACGATTGGTACCGAAAAGACAAAACCGATGCCTCCGATAGAATCGAATCCCTCAAAACCGCAGTCATCGAAACCTTGGCCGACTACGGCCCAACCCTGCGCGACCTTCCGGCGGAGGAATCCATCATCGTTCACGCGGACCTCGCCAAAGACGACGACCGCAAAATCGCGCGTATTGTGCGTGCAAAAGAGGACAAATCCCCCGAGGTGATCAAGCACCCTGACCGCCTCATTTTTCGCGTGAGCAAACGCGACATCGACGCGTACGCCAAGAAAGAAATTGACCTCGACACATTCCGGAAAAGGGTTGAAATCACGGAGATGTGACATACTCTCATACTAAATTGATTTTCTGTTGACCTAATGTGATGCGATATACAGACAGCAAGCGATCCCCTTGACGTTCCGCAGTCATTCAGAGAAGCCCTTGCAACCATGCCATCACAACAGACCATCAGATAAAGCCATCACGCACAGCGCGCAAGGCCGTCTCGCAACCAACATCCATGTTGCAACCCACTTTGCAGGCTGGCGCATATCGTCCTGTTACAAAAGCGGTTTGCGCTGTGCAAGCCCCTCGGCGTTTGAGAGCGGCATTTTTGAACTGCTGGGGCAGTTGTACCCCGCTCGCCTACTTTTTTTGCTGTTGAAAAAAAGTAGGTCGCCGAAGGCATCGGAGGCAACCAACGAGGCTGTAGGACCAAACGCCTTAAATGAGCAAGCAACACATTTGCTAATCTGTGCGTGCGGAGTACAACTGGCGATAGCCAGTTCAAAGGTGAGCAGTATGTAGGGGCGATGCCTCTGTGCTCGGTCAAAGATACAAAGGAGGAAATTCCATGAACGCATGAACGAAATCAGAGGGGATGGGGCTTTTTCAGTCGGTTCTAAGCCAAATGGCATAGTGGATATGTGGAAACTCAATTTTGGGATTTTTTTAAGGAGATTGTAATGTTGCAAATTATTCGTACGCTCGCTGTGATCGTCCTCACCGCGAGCCTGATGTGGCACTGCGGCGGCGAGCGCGTGACCCAATCGCAGACCGAGACGACAGGCCCCCCGATAGGCAAATTGACTGCGAGTGATCGCGCTTCCCAAGCCGTGGTGGTGGTCGATCTGTCGCGGGAGGGCGCGCCTGTAAGCGGGGCAAAGGTGGCTTTTTCGCGTGCTATTGCCGGTCGGGTAGCGTCCTATCAGTGGTCGGGCATGACCGATGAGATGGGGCGAGCGCGTGTGGAGATCGCGGCGGACAATGTGACGGGCTATTATCGCGCCCGCGCCTGGCAAGACGGGAGCGAGATCGATTCGTGGTCGAGCATTCCAGTCAACAGCGGCTACGAGGTGATGCTCAATTTGCCTATCGGCGGAAAGGCGCGCGTGACCGAATCATCGAAAATGCTCATGCGTGATAACTCGGGTGCGGTCAATGGTTTAACCCTAAGCGCGACCTATAAAAACCTCGGTTATACCTTTGATTTTGGAATCGATAACAGCGTTGTTGTGACCACCAGCGACGAGGTGACGAAAACCGGGCGCTATCTCCAAAGCGGGCAGAATGTCGATGTCACTATTGGAGGATATGTCATTCACTGCACCTATGACGGAACCCATTTTGCGATTGCGCGCTTAGGAGAAAGTGATAAATCAAGCGAGGACGACAAGGACGATAAATCAAGCGAGGACGACAAGGACGATAAATCAAGCGAGGACGACAAGGACGATAAATCAAGCGAGGACGACAAGGACGATAAATCAAGCGAGGACGACAAGGACGATAAATCAAGCGAGGACGACAAGGACGATAAATCAAGCGAGGACGACAAGGACGATAAATCAAGCGAGGACGACAAGGACGATAAATCAAGCGAGGACGACAAGGACGATAAATCAGAGAATCTGGATCTCGGCGAATACTCAGCATTTTCTTATAGTGGTAGCGCCAGATATTATTTGTTCCATAAACCGCGAGATCTGCCCGAGAATGCCCCGTTGATAGTCATGTTGCATGGTTATGGGGGTAATTCCGAATATTTACAACAGTACTCAAACTTGAATGCCACTGCCGATGCAAATGGATTCGCGGTTGTATATCCCTTGGGAAGCGAAGATAACGAAGGCACGCGGCATTGGAATGCCTGGTTGAATGTCAGCAATGCGGATGACATTGGGGTCTCGAAAAGCAATGCGGATGACATTGGGTTCTTGAGTTCTTTGGCCCGGTTTTTACAGGCCGAACACAATTTAAGTCCTGAGAAAACCTTTGTCGCCGGTGTTTCAAATGGCGGTATGATGGCTTATGTGTTGGGAATGGGCGCCCCAAATGTATTCAAAGGGGTCGCATCGATTATTGGCACTATGACTGCTTGGGAAAACCGCATTCCCACGCCGTTTCCCCTGCTTCAACTTTCTGGCGTCGATGATGAAATTATTCCAATTAGTGGCTGGGGTGGCGCGCCGGGCATGGACGCCATTATAGATTATTGGAGCGAACAAAATTCATGTCTGGCTACCGAAACCATCGAGATAAATTCCGACAACACGCTTTACAAGCACCGGGAGTGCAATGCCAATGTTGAAATTTGGTATTACAAAATCACAAACTTCGGGCACGAATGGCCCTATGCAAACAACAGGGCAGGCGTGGACGGAAATCAGATAATATGGGACTTTTTCAGTCGGTTTTAATCGAGCCTTGGAATGAGGCCGCACAATAAAAAAATCCCACCCTGAACTCAGGATGGGATTTTTTGTGCGATTCGTCCAACTCAATTTTCGCCACCGCCTTGCCGACCTTCACCGCCGCCGCGCCTGCCTTGCCCGCGCCCCTGTCTGGGCGGCCCCGCTTCGATGGTGATGTTGACGCGCACCTCATCCCCGAGCACCTTGGCAAAATTTGCCCAACTATTGATGCCAAAATCCGAACACAACACCGTGAGTTCGGTCTCGAACCCGGCCAGCGGCGTGTTGCGTTGCGGATGCGTGCCAATGCCCAGCACGGTCACGGGGAGCGCGATGCTCTTGGTCACGCCGTGCATGGTCAAATCGCCCGTCACCATAATTTTGTCGCCTTCCATCATGGCCGATGTGCTTTTGAACATCATCGTGGGATAGGTCTCCACCTCGAAAAAATCCGCGCTACGCAAATGATCGTCGCGCCGATTATTGCCCGTGTCGATGCTCTGCACTTGGATCGTCGCTTGAATCATCATCTTTTCGGGGGCTGCCGGATCGTAATCAATCGTGCCACTGAATTGATTGAACCGCCCAGACGTGCGGCTGACCAAGTGCCGAATCGAAAACCCGACCGTCGAATGGGAGCGGTCGATCTGGTACTTTTCGGCAAAACCCACATCTGTCAGCACCAATGACGCCATCAACCCCAACAACAACACCCTCATGACCTTCAACATCGCAACCTCCTGTGTGTCGAACTCTCGGCGGAGTTCTGTGAATGGATAGGGACTCCTAACTCGCGTGGAACATACAAAAATTTCGCGGCGGGGCAACCTCATTTCGCGTTGCGCTCGATGCCTTCGGCGAGATGCACTCGAGACGCGACCAACCCATCTTCTCGGGCGACGCGCCCATTCGCGGGATCGATCTGCCCAAACGTCAACACGCCCGTCGGGCAACTCTGCACACACGCCGAACAGCGCACGCACTCGGGGTCTTCCATCGGCAAGCCCTTGTTCGCAAAATTCATCACGTCAATGCCCTGGTGGCATACCGACGTACACACGTTGCAAGAAATGCACTTCTTCTTGTCCGCAAAAATCCGAAACCGCGAAAACCGCGCGTAAATGTGCATCAGCGCGGCCAAGGGGCATGCAAACCGACACCACATTCGCCCGCTAAAATGCCAGTAAAACCCCACGCCGATCATGCCGGCCAAAAACAAATCGACAAACCACTGGTAATTCAAAAACGCCAGCGGAAACCCCAGGCTGGCCCACTGGGCATCGCGGCCCATAAACGCGCCCATGTAACTCGCAGTCGCCCACTGAGCGCCGGGCCACACCCAGCTCGCGATCCGCAATGCCAGAAGCGCAAAGGCCAAAACCAAAATCGCCTGCCCCACCATGTTCAGTTTGTTCCACAAGGGGCCGTGCGGCATCTTTTGCCGGTGCATATCGCCCATGGTTTCTGCCAGCGCGCCGCACGAGCAAATCCACCCGCAATACGCGCCCTTGCCCCATCGCCAAATCAGCAGGGGAATCAGCACAAAGGTCTGCACCAAACCGATGCCCAGCCACCATCCCAAGGGTTCGTGTGTGAACGCGTTCCAGAAGAACAGGGGCCACGCCAACACAAAGCCCAAACTGCGCCAGTATTCCCTGCCGTGTGCATCCCACTTTGTCGCGGGAAACAGCGCGTCGGCCATGGGCTTGAGAACCTCGCCCGTAAAAAAGAAGCCATTGTGCCCCAGCCACGGCAATAAAATGTAGGGCAACAAAAACAGGGGAATGCACTGAATGAGCATCAGCGTTAGGGTTTGCACGGTGACATAAGGCGTTTGCCGCCGCCTGATTCTGCGAATCCCAAACCCGACCACGCACGCGCAATAGGCCAGCGAATAGTAAAATCCCGGTTGCGTCATCGACGTCCAAACGGTGCCGAAAAGGCCCGACTTGTCGTCAGCCGGCGACAGATTAAACGGAAACAGGTTCGCGTTCTTGAACCACTCGTAAATCGGAATGCCGGCCTCGGTCTTCCAGTGATAGACAAACGCGCACGCCAGCATGATCAACGCAAAAGACACCCATGTGCCCGCACGCCATTCCCCGCGGATGGGCACGCCCGACCGCCTGAAAAAATCCAGCGGCGCCTCGCGGCCGATCATCGCGACCACCGCGTCATTGGACACGCGCTCCTCGCCCGCGCCGGTTGACAGGGTGACGTCATGCTCCCCGATGCGCGCCACCTCGGTCGCCAGTGCCAAGCGCAACTCCGGAAGGGCTTCGATTTTCGCCACATTCTCGGGCTTGGGACGGCTAAATTCCGCACGCCGATACGACAGGGTCACGCGGCCCCCGCACTCGGCTATGGCGATGGCGGCCTCGACCGCGCTGTCCCCGCCGCCTACGACGAGCACATCTCGGCCCGCGTACTCTTTGGGATCGTGCAACCGGTTCACGACCTTGTCCCGTTCCTCGCCCGGCACATTTAATTTTCTGAAATTGCCCGACCTGCCAATCGCCACGATCACCCGATGCGCGAGCAGGTCTTCGCTATCGGGCACGACCACGCGCAAGACATCGCCTTCTCTTCGCACGCATTCCGCGCGCGCAATCGCGGGCTCGACCTCGGCAGTGCGCGCTTCGAGTTCCTCGATCAACCGCTCTTTCACGTCCGCCCGATCCGAAAATTGCAAATCCCCTGCCGGAACCATTTCAGTCGGATACGTGTAAATCGGCTTTCCCTTTGGAAAATTCACCACCGTGGAAAACCGCTCGGACGATTCCAACAGCGCGAAATCCAACCCCTGCTTTTTCGCTTCGAGGGCCGCCGCCATGCCGGACACGCCCCCGCCGATAATCGCCAAATCGCGCACCCCATCCCGTTGCGTCCGCTTCTCAAATCCCGCGTCATTCACGATGGTTCGCACGGCCCGCGCGCCGGTGTCAGACGAAAATTTCAACAGCGGAATCCCGGTCAAATCCCCCACGATGTACAGGCCCGGCACCGCGGTTGACCCGTCCTCGTTCATCTCTGGCAATTTTTCCACTGTGCCCGACGGCCATCGCGTGTGCAACCAATGCGTGTACCGCTTCACAAATCCAACCATGGCGCATTCTCCCTATCGGCGGTTAGGCATAGACGTCGTCTATCAAGGCGCGGATGTACCCGATGGCATAGGCTTTGCCGTGCAACTGCGTGTGCGTGGGATGGGCAAAGCGCGGCGTGTGATCCATCATGTAAGGGCCGTTGAAGCCATTGTCGCGGTAAATCTCCATCGCGCGTTTCATGTCGATATCGCCCTCGTCCATAAACACTTCCACGAATCGCGGCAACCGGCCCTTGACATTGCGAAAATGCACCCACGCGATTTTGTTTTTGGACGCCATCTCTGCAATCGCGTCATATACCCCAGGGCCGAGCAACTCGGTCATGCATCCCTGACAGAACAACATGCCATTGCTGTCACTCGGCGCGATCTCGAAAAACGTGCGCCTGAATTGATCGAGTGAGGAACAGATCTGCGCGATGCCTCCGAGCGGTTCGGGAATGGGCGGATCGTCCGGATGCAGAGCCATTCGCACGCCCGCTTTCTCTGCCACCGGGATCACCGCTTGCAAAAACACCGCCAAATTCGCCCACATCGCGTCTTCCGAAACCGGGGGATCGACTTGTTCGGGGCGATTCTGCCGGAAGTATTCGTAGTCAAACGTGCTGTACGTCACCCGGCCGCGGCCCGTGGCCGATGGCGTGCGAAAATTGCCCATGGGTTTGAAATTCCAGCCCAACCAAGGGATGCCCGCCCTGCCCAGGGATTCGAGCATCCGACACCAGTACCCGATCTTTTCCTCCCGGTCTTCCATTGCCAGCGCGATCTCTTCCCAGCACGGCATGAAGATGTTGTTCAATTTCAAGCCGTGGGATTCCACCAATTCCCGCGCCTGCACAAATTCCTCCGTGCAATCTTCCCCTGCGCGAATCCGCTGCGCGAGTGTGGTATGGGCCTGCCCAGTCCCGCTCCCGCGCACCTTGCGCGCCGCGCTTGCCGGCGGTCGCCCGCCCCGCAATTCGAGGTGGATGGAATCCACGCTGATCGCCCGGTAAAAGCTCAAAATTTCATCGCCCAAATCGTCGTAATGGACTTGATCTTGAATGTACATTTCTCGTCTCTCCAGTCAGTTGTCAGTTGTCAGTCCGCCTCGCCCCTCTTTCCGCTCACTTTGGTCGGGCGCGGGAGGTGGTTTTACATCTCCACTTCGGCGGCGGACACGCGGCGTTGACCGCTTTGGCGGGTGTGCGTGGGGACGATCTGCGGGGACTCGCCTTCAACCTCTCGAATGTGGCGCAATAGGCGCGCGCGCATGTGGTCTGCGACCTGGTGATGGCTTTCATGGCCAATGAGATTGCGTAATTCGTACGGATCGGCTTCCAAATCGTAGAGATAGGCTTCGGCATACCGCGCTGCGCCCGCTGTGCCGGGCTGTGACTGATCGCTGTGGACCGCGTATTTCCATCGCTTGGTGCGAACCGCGCGCCCAACACCGCTCTCTGAAATCTGCACAAAAACGTCATCCGGCCAAGGGCGGGCGAGCGTTCTGCCCCTGCCGCCCAAAATCGGCAGGATGGACCGCCCCGACATTTGCTCGGGAATCTCCAACCCGGCACCGTCCAACAAGGTCGGGGGCAAATCGACCAGACTCACCAACTCGCCGAGCGTGCCCCCGCCGGTAAATGGCCCGCCGGTCAACACGGTGGGAACGCGAATCGAACTGTCGTGACACGAGCGTTTGTACTCCCTGTTGCGGGTGCGGAAATGGCAGGCGTGATCCGAAGTGAACAACACAATCGTGTTTTCCAACAACCCCAAACTTTTCAGCGCGTCGAGCAACCGCCCATAAGCCTCGTCCAACCGCTTGATCATGCCCCAGTACCCGCCCAAATGTTGTTGCGCGCTACCGCCCGTGGGCACGGCACCGGGATATTCGCCTTCGGCCTGCGGATGCGTGGGCAATGCCGCGAGATCGGGCGGTGTCCAGTGACCGGCGTACATGTCGCGGTACCCATCGGGCGGGGGATAATCGTCTAAATGATTCTGGTGATGCGGCTCCAAAAAGGACATAAACAGGAAAAAGGGATGGCCCTGGCGTTCATCCACAAACCGAATCGCCGCGTCGGTCAGCGCGTCCACCCGGTACCCGGGCAACTTCACCTCTCGGTCATCGCTATCGTACACAACGCAGTCATAAGCATCGGACGTCGCTTCCAGCGCATTAGCCGCAAGCCAATACTGGTACCCTCCGCGCTGGGCTTCGGGCACGGCACCGCGCACACCTGTCGCCAGATGCCACTTGCCGATATAGCCCGTGTGATAGCCCGAATCGTGAAAACACTGCGCCAGGGTCTCGTGATCCGGGTTCAGGCCGAGGCCATTGCGATACACCCCGGTTTCGCTCGCGTACATCCCGGTTTGCAAACACGCCCGCGCCGGGCCGCACACGGGTTGGCAGGTAAAGCTGTTGTACACATGCGTGCCATCCCGCGCTGCGCGGTCCAAATTGGGCGTAATCCCCAAGGGATTGCCATGCGCGGCCATGCAATCCCAGCGCTGTTGATCCGTGAAAAACACAATGACATTGGGTTGGTTGGACATCGTCTCTCCTTTGAAAAGGTCGGGTTCTTATGCCGACGCCGTGATTCTGGGATTGTCCATGCGCGTGTAGCGGATGCTCTCGCGCATCAGGCGCGTCAGCAGGTCGGTTTTTATGTCCCGCGCTTCCGGATGATCCCACAAATTTGTTTTTTCATGCGGATCGCGTTCCAAATCGATGAGCGCGTTGTGCCCGAGGGCCGAGGCATCCACGACGATTTTATGGCGTTGTGTGATCGAGGTGCGGATCGATCCCATCTCGACAAATGCCGGGCGATCCGAAAGATCGGCCCCCTCGCTGATACGCGGTCGAAGGGATCGCCCGGGCAATTCAAAGCCGGCAACTGCCCAGTCGTCTCGCCGAAATCGCATGGCAATTTGATCGACGCCCGCGTAATCCAACACGGTCGGCACAAAATCCAAATTGCTCACCACGTCATCGCAAATACCGGTATGACCTTGGGGCGCTTTCCAAATACACGGCACGCGCAACAACTCTTCCCACTGCCAGGGCGTTTTGTGCCACAAGTGGTGCGATCCCAAATACTCGCCGTGATCCGCGATGAATGCAATGACCGTGTTTCCGTACAAGCCCTTTGCCTTCAGAAAGTCGATAGCGCGTCCCACATTGTCGTCGATATGCGAAATCATGCCGTAGGTTTGCGCCATCACCTGCCGCAAATCATCCGCATCGCCATCGAACCACGCGGGGCCTTGTTTTCGCAACGCGCTGTGCGCGGCCGGGTTTTCGCGGGCGAAAAATGTTTCGGGCAGGGTCAATGATGCGGGATCGTACAGTTCGCTGTACGGTTTGCACGCCGCAAAAGGATGGTGCGGGTCCGGAAACGAACACCACGCAAAGAAGTTCTCATCTTCGCCCAACCGATCTATAAACGCCATCGTGCGGTCCGCGATCCAGTGGTTGTAGTGCAACTCGGCTGGAATTTGGTCGATTTTCCAAGTCTGATACCCGAAGTTTTGATAGGCGGAAAATTGTGCGTAGGGAATGCACGCCATCGGACTGGCTTTGGGATGCTCCGGTTGCGCGATGTGCGGATGTTCTCGTTCCAACTCGTTTCGATAATCCCCGCAAACGTAGTTCACATGGCCGCCCACGTAATCCGTTTCCCCAAACCCGTAATACCCTTCGGGCAAATGCGTCACCTCGCCGCTGTACCACCGATGGCGATTTTCCCACGACGGCCCGCCCGAAAAGGGTTGCAAATGCAGCTTGCCCGCCGCATACGTGCGATACCCGGCATTGGACAATGCTTCGGTGACGGTCGGCATTTCTTCGGACAGGCTCATGCCGTTTTGGGTGACCCCGTGTTGCGAAGGCGTCAAGCCCGTTATCAAAGACGCCCGCGACGGCTGGCACACGGGATGCGAGCAATAATTGCGGCGAAACAAGACGCCATCCCGCGCCAAGCGATCCAAATGCGGGGTCTTGACATCGGGATGCCCATTGCAACCCAGGCAATACGCCTGCATCTGATCCACGCAAAAAATCAAAAAATTTGGTCGCATCTTCTCCCTCAGTCGTTATATTGACGCGCCCCTGCTCGCAACCACCTGTCGCAATATAAGGCCAATCGGAAATTTCGCAGTACCCTAAAAGGAGTGCGCGATGAGACGGTTCATCACCCTTTTTCTGTGCGTCGGTTTTGGCGTTCCCGGCCATGCCGAAGTGAAACCCTGGGACGAGGCGTTTAAGAAACAGTGGTACGCCGGCCTGGCGGAGATCACGCGCTACGAGCTCAAACAGGCGCAGTACCGCGACGCGTACGCCGGCGACGCGGTGCTCATTTTCGTCACCGAGGATTTTCTCGCGGACAAACACGTCAAACGCGAACGCGGCGACGGGCCGAGTGTGTCTGTGCTCAAGCTCAACGCGACCTCCAACTTTACGACCGGCCTGTACCCCTATTCCGTCATGACCTCGGTCTTCACCCCCGTCGCGCCCGATCAAAAGCACGCGCTCAAAGTCACGAGCACAGCGCAAGAGTGGTGCGGGCACACCTTCATTCAACTCAACCGTCGAGATGGCAACTACCACGCGACCGTGCGCTCGTATTTTCAAAGCGAAGGCGACCGGGACCTCACCTTGCCCGACGCCATCCTCGAAGACGAAATTTGGACGCGCATCCGCTTGGCACCCGAACAGTTGCCTAGCGGTGAAATCCAGATCATCCCGGGCGCGCAGTTTCAGCGTTTGGCACACGCCTTGCCCCAAGTTCAAACCGCCCATGCCGAACTCGCCACCCACGACACCACGCAGGTCTATACCCTCGCGTACACGTCCATCGACCGCAACTTGTCAATCACCTTTGAAAAAGCCTATCCCCACGCCATCCTCGGATGGGAAGAATCCCACCAACGCCGCGGCCGCTGGCTAACGACCACCGCACGCAAAACCCACGCCATCATGCTCGATTACTGGAACAAAAACAAACCCCAAGACACAGCTTACCGCGCCCAACTCGGATTGGAATAATATCAGCCCACCTCTCCCGTCTTGCCTCTTGCCTCTTACGTCTTTTGTAGTTGTTCCCACCTACGGACTTCTCTATCTTTAGGCGTCTGAAACGCCGCGTAAAATACCACGATCACAGAGGTTGCCATGTCAGTCAAAAAAGTAAAATTCATCGCTGGATTTGTCGTCATTGTCCTCAGCCTGCTCGCGCTGGTCGTGTACAGTTCGGAAAAAATGTCCCTGTATTACCTCACGGTCTCTGAACTCGAAGCGCGAGAAACCGAATTTGCCAACACGCGCTTCAAACTCGCGGGCAAGGTCGTCCCCGGCTCTATCATCCACCGCGATGGCAACCGCACGGTCGAGTTTGAAATCCGTGACCCGAGCGACGGAGACACGGCAACCACCAACCGCACCATCCGCTACAGCGGCGTCATACCCGACACGTTCCGCGACAGTGCCGATGTCGTGCTCGAAGGCGAAATGGCCCCCAACGGCATTTTCATCGCCGAAACCATGCTCGCCAAATGCCCCTCCAAATACGAAAGCCAAAGCTACGACGAGATCAAAGCGTCGTATGAATAGATGGAACGGGATCCAACTGGGTCAGCAATTCATCGATGATAGGAAGGAATAATCTATGGAAATCATACTCATCTGGATAGCTGGTCTCGTGATTACCGGTCTCAGCACAGCCTCATACGTCCATCGGTCACGCCAGCGGGCTTTCCTTACCAAGCCTCTCAAGGTTGACAGAAATCTGCGGAATCGGGTAGCGCGAGCGTTAGGGGTGGACGGAGCAGTTGTGACTGGCGTGAGCATGTTCGATGTGTTATACAACACGATGAAGATGGATCCCCAAGCTCTGCGGGGGATGGAGCATCTGCACCACGCACAAGGCTTTGAGAGTCTTGGCGATCTTATGGACTTCATGAAGCGCGAGATCATCAAATCCGAGCCTGGCGAAGATGCTTGGCGACAGATGATCCACAAATACAAGGGCTATACCGGGGAGAAGAATGTAGCTGACAACTTTCGAGATCAGGGACGTGCCGTCGAGGTTCCAGAATCAGGCACAGCCAAGGGATTGGACATTATAGTAGATGGAAAGCAATACAACATCAAGGTTACAGATAATCCACGGTACATCCAAGAGCACCTTGACAGGTACCCGGATATCGACGTGATCACAAACCGGGAAATGGCCGACGCCTTTCGCAACAATCCTCGCGTTTTAATTGACTCTGATCTCTCTGTTCAGGAAGCATTCCACAGCACTGCCGACACATTTGAGGGAATTGCCGATCTTGGAGATGGGATCGATAACATTCCCTTCATCTCGTTGGCCTTCAATGTAGTTAAGAATAGCCGGAAATTGTACAAAGGCGATCTCGACCTAAAGACAGCGGCAGAACACACCGTGCTTGACACTGCTGCCACTGGTGTTGGAGGCTTGCTCGGTAGCAAAATTGGTTTGGGTTTGGGCCTAGCGTTGGCCCCTGTGACTGGCGGCCTATCAACCGTTTTTATGCCGATATTAGGTAGCTTGGCTGGCGTCTTTACTGGAAAGGGAATCAGTGGATGGTTCAAGGAGCGGCATCTTCGAAGAGCGATTGAGCAAATTCAAAATCTCGCTACTGAATTTCAAGCCGTATTCCTGGACCTGTACCAGAATGTCGTAAATGCGATGAGTGAATCTTTCAAGCCGAGCTTAAAAATGTGCCGTAGGCGAGTGGTTGAGGAGGGGTTCTTCAGGCGGACAGTATTCCCGAGTGTAAAGACCACATTTTATAGAATGGCGTCTGAGGAACTGAAGACCGAGCGTGGAGACATGCGGAGCTTCTATACCGAGCTTTACCACGCTGTACAGGATACAGAGGAGCCGATTGAGGGGGGCATGATCTTATTCGCTAATTGCCAAGAACAAGGTGTAGGTATTCTATATGATGTGGAGCCGTTGCCCGATTACTACGCCGCAATGGAAGCACAACTGGAAATTATTGAAGCGGAAGAGCGAAAGCTCAGTTAAAAATCAAGGGTACAAAAAAATATTAGGAGGAACAAATGATGATCTATCCTCGAATCACGAAACTTTACATGTACAAGCCCCCAAACAACTATACATTAGACATCTTGCGTAAAAAATGTCTTTGGGCGGCAAAACCAGAGCGATTCAATGACCCGTTTGATTGCGATTTGAAAATTACAAAAGGTATAACCGCGGATGATTATTTGGAGGCAATGCGCCGTAAGGGACATAGCCAGAGGGAAATTGACAAATACGTTACCGCTGATGGGAATTTCACTCTCGAAGGACAAGATCAAGCGGACAAGGCGATGCAAAAGTTGATAAAAGACCAGAGGAATATGGGAATATTATGTCTGTCAGAGGAATGCGACTCAATACGTATGTGGTCCCATTATGCCAAAGATCATACGGGGGTTTGCTTTGAATTTACCCGTGCCGCGGACGCGGAAAACTATTTTGGCGACGACGACATTTGTTCGCCAGTGAATTATTTCAGACACTATCCACAAATTGATATTGGACAGATGTTATTGAAACGTGATGGCAGGACGATAGGCCTCATGATGAAAACCAAATCTATTGACTGGTCATACGAAAAAGAATGGCGTTTAATAACGCTGCAAGGTGATCAAGAATGCCCCTGGCCTGGTCCAATTTCGCGTGTCATCCTTGGGATAAGAATAGAAGATAAGTTCAAGGCCAATATTGAAAAACTCTGCAAGGCTCACAATATCCCGTGTGTCCAAGCGAGAAAGGCTAACCGTGAATTTCGAATTGAGGTGCCATGAAGCACTCCAGTAGTATGAAGAACTCGGAGGTGTCGCGGATGATTAAATCATAGGAGTGTTTGAAATGTCAACACGAGACTACTGGGGCGATCTCCAAGTTCCTGTCGAGCCGCCAACTCCTGTTCAGATACTCAAGGAGCAGGCGGGTGTTTTGAATGAAAAAATCGGTTGGCAGATCAGTGCGACGGTTGTGACGAGCGGGCTTGCAAAACAGCAATTTCGATCCACGCTCGCGGTTACAGTTCCGGCACTGGATCGCTATCATCTGGATATCGTTACGGTGATCTATCCACTGAAAGACCACTACCCGCTTACATTGTCAGATGACCTTGACGCCGAGGATGACGAACTGTCTGAAGTGAGTTGCGACAGCGAGCAGGGATTCCGCGATGCGTTGCACCGAGTGCTAAGTTCAAAGCGCACGACAGACACGTTGAATAGTTTGCTGTCCCTGACCACTTAGGCATTTCGATCTTATCAATACGCCGCAAGCGCGAATGGCAATCGGGTCGCCCTGTGTTGAATCCAAAAAAACAAGTGAGCACAACCGAGAGCCAAAGGGCTTGGCAATGCAAAGTTCGACAAATGTCGGTCATAAAGCGAGGCAAAGATGCGTTTTACAGCTATCGTAGAATATTGTAAGGATACGGATTTGTATGTGGGTTATGTGCCCGGTTTTGCCGGTGCCCATTCTCAGGGAGAGACATTGGACGCGCTGAATGGGAATCTGAAAGAAGTGGTCGAAATGCTTCTTGAAGATGGTGAACCCCATCTCGATTCTGAATTTGTGGGCACGCAACAGATCGCGATATT
This sequence comes from Candidatus Latescibacterota bacterium, assembly GCA_965204745.1. Classification (GTDB taxonomy): domain Bacteria; phylum Latescibacterota; class UBA2968; order UBA2968; family UBA2968; genus VXRD01. The sequence goes on along the minus strand of OZ242010.1, from coordinate 2,093,864 downwards.
TTAACGCCCCATAACACAAGGCCAAACATGCTTCCACAACTCGGCAATTTTCTCCTTTATCTCGCGTGGTTCGTCTCGGCTTATGCGGCGGTCGTTGCGATATGGGCCGGGAGAACTCGGCGCGTGGGGTTGACCCTGAGCGCGGAGCGCGCGGTCGCTGCGAATTTCGCGCTCTGCGTCGTGGCGATGGGCATTCTCGAAGTGCTCTTTCTCACGGACCGGTTTGAGGTTCACTACGTCGCCACGCATTCCAGCCGGGACTTGCACACGGGCTACAAGTTCACCGCCTTGTGGTCCGGCATGCAGGGGTCGCTCCTGCTGTGGGCGTCAATCCTGGCGGGGTTCATCTTTTTTGCCAGCGTCAAAACCCGCGCCTTTCGCGGTCCCTTGGCGTCTTATGCCACGGCCATCATGTCCTTCGCGCAGGTCTTTTTTCTCGCCTTGATCTGCGTCCATGAAAATCCCTTTCTCACCATGCCCCGCGCCTTATCCGATGGAACGGGTATGAACCCCTTGCTCGTCCACCCGGTAATGGCGATACATCCCCCCATGCTCTACCACGGCTACGTGGGCTTCATCGTGCCCTACGCCTTTGCCATGGCCGCGCTCTTGTCCCGGCAAATCGACGAAGAATGGATTCGCACCACGCGCCGCTGGACCTTGCTCGCGTGGTTTTTCCTGGGCACGGGCCAACTCTTGGGCGGCAAATGGGCCTACGTCGTGCTCGGCTGGGGCGGGTACTGGGGTTGGGATCCGGTCGAAAACGCCGCCCTGTTGCCCTGGCTGACCGGCACGGCTTTTTTGCACTCGGTGATGATCCAAGAAAAAAAGGGCATGCTCAAGGTCTGGAACATGGTCTTGATCATCGCCACCTTTACCCTGTGCATCTACGGCACGTTCCTCACGCGCAGCGGGGTGGTGTCTTCGGTACACGCTTTTGCCCAGTCGCCGATTGGCCCCTGGTTCGGCGCGTTGGTCGTCCTCATCGTCATCTTCTCGGCCCTCCTCTTGGTCTCGCGCTTGGACCTGCTCAAAAGCCAAGCGCAATACGAATCGCCCATCTCGCGCGAGGGCGGGTTCTTGCTCAACAATTTGCTCTTTGTCACCGCCACCTTTGCCGTCTTCTGGGGGGTGATGTTCCCGGTGATTTCCGAAGCCGTCACCGGCGACAAAATCACGGTCGGGCCGCCCTACTTCAACACGGTGATGGTGCCCATCGGCCTGCTCTTGCTCTTGCTGACGGGCATCGGCCCGTTGCTGGCGTGGCGGCGCACCTCGGGCAAAAGCCTGCGAAAACACTTCACCGGATCGGGCCTCTTTGGCTTGACATGCGGCGCGGTTGCCATCGCGCTGGGCGTGCGCGACATCTACGCCATCATCTCCTTCCTCTTTTGCGGCTTTGTCACCGGCACCATCGCGGCTGAATTTCACCGCGGGGCCAAAGCGCGGGGCAGCAGTTCTGGCGAATCCTATCCCGTCGCGCTCGTCAACCTCACCCGGCGCAATCGCCGCCGCTACGGCGGGTACATCATCCACTTTGGCGTGGTCTTGCTCTTCATCGGATTTACGGGCAATGCGTTTAACAAAGACGACCAAGTCGAACTCAAATATCTGGAATCCGCCGCAATTGGCCCGTACACGCTCACGTATGAAGGCATCGCCGAATCCGTCAATCCACTCACCGCGGACATCGTGGCGCAACTCGGGGTTTACAAACGCGGGCAACGCTTGGGCACGATGTGGCCGCACCAGAAGGTCTATTACAAGCGACAAGACCAGCAAAGCACCACAGAAGTCGCCATTCGGTCGAATTTGCGCGAAGACCTCTACGCGCTCTATCAGGGCATCGACATGCGAGACGGCGAGGAAGTCGCCCTGTTTCACCTCTACATCAATCCCCTGGTCATGTGGGTCTGGATAGGCGCGTGGATCATCACGATTGGCACGATTGTCGTCATGTGGCCGGACGAGCGCGAGAAACGCACCGCGCAACTCAAGGGGGTGGCATGAAAACCGCGATCCTCATCCCGATATGTCTCTGCCTCTTCGCAATCTCCATCCGCGCTGAAATAACCACCGCGCAAATCGACGAAGTGGGCAAAGAACTCGCGTGTTTGTGCGGGGACTGCCCGCGCAGGCCCCTCGACGAATGCGTGTGTGGCTATGCCCGGCAACAACACGCGCGCATCAAATCCATGCTGGCAGAAGGCCAAACGCCACAGGCCATTGTCGATACGTACGTGCGCGACTTTGGCAAAGAAGTCCTCGCCAAACCGCCGGCCGAGGGGTTCAACCTCGCGGCGTGGCTCATGCCGCCCGCGGTTCTCTTGCTCGGTTTTTTGGTGGTGCGCCAGGTGCTACGCTCATGGTCACAAACGAAAATGCCCGCCACACCCACAGCGCGATCCGTGCGCGATGACCCTTACCTCGACCGCCTCGAAACCGAACTCAAGGAGCGCGAGACGTGATCACCGTCGCTTTTATCCTCATCGCAGCGGGGGTTCTGCTCTTTGTGTTCACCCCGCTATTCGACCCGCGACACGCGGGGACCCTCGATCAGACCTCGCGCAACGAGACGAGACGCCGCGCCCTAATCGAGCAGCGCGATATGGTCTATGAAGCCATCCGCGAACTCGATTTTGACCATCGCATGGGAAAGGTCGAGACAGACGACTACCGCCAAACCCGCGCCCGCTATACCGCACGCGCCGTCGAATTTATGAAAGCCCTCGACAATGCAGCCGCGGAAAGTCCCGACGATCCAGCGGAGGGCCTCGACGATCAAATCGAAAGAGAAATCGCCGCGATCCGAAAAAAAACAAAAAGCAACCACGGATGAAAGGCGGGGAGAAGGCAGAAGCAAGACGTAAGACCAAAACCCTGCGGATGGGCGGAGCGGCTGGGGAAAATCACTTGACATCGCGAGCGGGATTGGAGATTATTTATTGTTGTTCCACAAGTCGTTCAAACCATGGCACATCAGGAGGCGTCCCATGGCAGAATACGATACGATTCCCAAGCAGTTGATTCGCATCTACCCGCAAGACCTCATCCGCTTGGCTCTCGGACGCGAGGATGTCGAAATTGAAGTTGAAGAAGTCCTCGATACCGAACTCCCCAAGGTGGAAACGCGCCTGGTCGATAGCGTGATTCGCGTGCGGATCGATGGCGAGGAAGCCTTGGTTCACATCGAATTTCAAACCGCCGACAGCGCGAATATGGCTATTCGCATGGCTTCCTATATCATCCGACTCATCGAGCAGTATGGTTTGTCGGTCTATTCCTTTGTCATCTACCTGCGTCCCAATGCCGGGCGCCGCGATGAGGGCTACTACATTCAAGAACTCGCCGGTCATCTCGTCCTTGTGCAATACAAGGTGCTTCGGTTGAGCGAGATGGACGGGCGCGGCATTCTTGAAGGCGGTCAGGCAGGCTTGCTTCCTTTCGCGCCCTTGATGAAGCCGCCTGTGGGGATGGGTTCCGAAGATTGGTTGCGCGCGTGTGTTCGCAAGGGCGATTCGGTTTCGTTGGATCAGGCAGACAAGGCGAATTATTTGAGTAGCTTGGCGGTCTTGAGTGGGTTGGCTTATGAGCCTGCCACCATCATGCGGATTCTTTCCCAGGAGGGTTTTATGGACGCGATTATGCGTGAGTCATCGTTTACCCAATATCTCAAGGAACAGATCCAGGAACAGTTCAAGGAACAGTTTCTTGAGCAGGGCATTGAGCAGGGCATTGAGCAGGGCATTGAGCAGGGCATTGAGCAGGGCATCGAGCAGGGCATCGAGCAGGGCATCGAGCAAGGCATCGAGCAGGGCATCGAGCAGGGCATCGAGCAAGGCATCGAGCAAGGGGGTAGAGAACATACCATTGACGCTATCCTCGACGTGTTGGAGGTTCGCTTTGATCCGGCCGTTGCCGGTCAGTTCGCCGCTCACATTGCCGCGATTGAAGACATGCAACGGCTCAAGCGGTTGCTTCGCTCGGCGGTGCAAGTGGATGATCTGGAGGCCTTTCAGCACTTGTTGGATGCGGATGCCTAACGCGATTCCCCGATGAATGACACGCGCACGGGACTTTGCGTAACGTCATTTGTTCTCAGCTTTCGGGCTTCGCCCCTCCACCGAAGCACGCTTGGTTTTTGCGAAGAAACCAAAAGCCCGAGTTCCTTGCGAACCCGGGTTTGTTTTGTTGCGTGGTCTCCTGTTTCGATCAACAGACCCGATGCCCTGTTTTTGGGCGTTGCGCGAATGGGACCTATCCCCTGGCCCCTTTCCTACAAGGAAAGGGGAGTAAAGCGCTTATATCTATGGTTGCTCTGATGGCATTGCGCGAGGGCATAAAGCGATTAAATATCCCTCGCACAATCCCCTCGCAAAACCTCTCGCCATTCCCCCTTGTATCTTGGAAGTAAGGGTTAATTAGGTGTTGCGCCCTCGTATCGAGATAAGCCATCTTGTATCTTTGGGCACGCACGGAAGGAGAGACGCAAGATGCTGAAGCGCGTTCATATCAAGGGGTACAAATCCCTGTCTGACATGGAGGTGCGGCTTTCGCCCCTCACCTTGTTATTTGGGCCGAACGCAGCGGGCAAGAGCAATTTTCTCGACGCGCTCCAACTGTTGTCGAAACTGGCGACGAGCCGCACCTTGAAAGAAGCCTTTGATCCGCCGTATCGGGGCAAGTTGCTCGAATCCTTCACAGTTGGAGACAAAGGGCTGAAGGGACTGGTTGAACAAGACAAGTTGGCCTTTGCTATTGAGGCGGATTTGGAACTGTCGGACGCGGTCGTCGATGCGGTCAACCGGCAGATCCGAGAAATGCGGCGTCCAAGTGGTGCAGAGACGAACAGCAGGCCCGCGCCCGTGCGGGAACGCAACTTGCGCTACCGAGTTGAGGTCGAGATGCAACCCCGATTCGGGAATGTTCACGTCAGGGACGAATACTTGGCGGCTCTGAACGCCGCAGGCGAACCCACCGGCAAGCGCAAGCCCTTTATCGAACCGTATGGCGATCATATCCGTTTGCGGCTGGAGGGACAAGCGCACCCCACGTACTACGACCGCTACCTCGACTACACGATTCTCTCCATGCCGCATTATCCGCCGCATTATCCGCACTTGGTCGCGGCGCGGCGCGAATTGCAGCATTGGCTGTTCTTCTACTTTGAGCCACGCGAGCGCATGCGCGCGGCCAATCCGGTCAAGGAAGTGCGCCACATGGGGCTGATGGGCGAAGACCTCGCGGCTTTTCTCAATACGCTTAAGGCACTCAAGCCCGAGCAGTTCAAGGCCGTTGAAAAGGCATTGCACACCTTGATGCCCAATGCGGAGGGAATCGAAGTGGATGTGAGCGATCTCGGCGAGGTCGAGTTGCGCCTTCGGGAAAGCGGTGTTGCCATTCCCGCGCGGGTGCTGTCTGAAGGCACGTTGCGAATGCTGGGGCTTTTGGCATTGACCGGCGCGGATGAAGTGCCCTCGCTGGTGGGCTTTGAGGAGCCGGAGAACGGGGTTCACCCGCGGCGGATTCAGTTGATCGCAGAAATGCTGAAGACGCGCTCAAGCCTGGGGCCGACCCAATACATCGTCACCACGCACTCGCCGATTCTTCCCGATCTGCTGGCGGACGATTCCCTGTTCGCGGTGCGGCGCAGTGATCGCCAAACGCATATCGACCCCTTTACCACCTGGGGGCCGCTGACGCGCCGCGAGGATATTGATCAAGCATTCATCGACCAAGCGGAAAGGCTTCCCGTTTCCGAGCGCATTTTGAGAGGAGATTTCGATGCGTGAGATCGCGCTGTTCGTGGAAGACTTCGCCCATCAAGAAGTTATCGGCGCATTGGTGCAACGCCTTGCCGATGAATACAGTATCGACGTGCAGTTCAACTGGCGAAGTGCAGTAAGGGGCCACGGACGGGTCGTTCTGGAACTCCGCGACTATTTGCGCGACTTGCGCGGACAAGGAAGCCCGTTGCCCGACTTGATCATCGTTGCCACGGACGCCAATTGTAGGGGACTAAATGAGCGCAAAAAAGAAATGGATCAGACCACCACCCCCGCGCCCATGATCCTCGCCATCCCCGACCCACATATCGAACGCTGGCTGTTGCTCGATAGTGCCGCATTCAAAACCGCAGTCGGAAGGGGTTGCGACGCACCGGATCGAAAGTGTGACCGCGATCTCTACAAACGACGTTTGGCTACGGCCATTCGCGCCGCGGGCATCATGCCCAGTCTTGGCGGCATCGAGTTCGCAGAAGATATCGTGCAAAGCATGGACATTAACCGCGCCAAGCGTGCGGATCGATCCTTCCAGCGATTTGTCGATCCTCTCGTTAATGTATTTCAGCAATGGCAACGCGAAACAGATCGCAACGAGTTGTAATGTGTAGCCGCCTGATTTATTTTTTTGCAAATATAATTTGTCAGCCAGTTTTGGTATAATACCTCTTGTATCTTTGGGCACGCACGGGTGGAGAGGCGGAGCGGAAGGGCACGCACGGGCGGTTGGGCGGAAAGGGGAGGCCGCGCGGAAGGAGAGGCCATGGGCATCGAGCGATATTTTTTGGGCTGTCCAATTTGGGGCAACAAGGCGTGGGTCGGCGAGTTGTTCGCGGCAGAGGCCAAGCAACAGGATTTTTTGCGACAATACGCCTCGGTATTTAACACGGTGGAAGGCAACACCACGTTTTACGGGTTGCCTACCGCAAAGACCGCGGCGCGTTGGCTGGCCCATACCCCAAAGGGCTTTCGCTTTGCCCTCAAGTTCCCGCGCGTGATCAGCCATACCAAGCGGTTGCGAAATGCCGAACCGGAAACCGCTGCGTTTATGGATTTGCTCGCGACACTGCAAGACCGCATAGGCCCATCGTTTCTGCAATTGCCTCCCGCGTTTGGCCCGAGGGATTTGCCGGCGTTGGACGAGTACTTGACCGCGCTGCCCAACGCATTTCACTACGCGGTGGAAATCCGACACAATTTGTTTTTTGCCGAAGCGGAAAATGAACTGACCGCGGTTCTCAAAAGCCATCGTGCGAATCGCGTGGTCTTTGACACCCGGGGATTGCACAGTGCAAACGTCGATGATCCGGCAGGGCGCGAAGCACAGCGCAAAAAGCCCAAGGTCCCGGTGCGGTTTGTCGCAACCGGGCGATTTCCTTTTGTCAGATTTGTCGGGCACCCCGAAGTGCGTGAAAATTTGCCCTTGCTGTCGGAATGGGCGCCCGTGGTTGCGAATTGGATCCGCGAGGGGCGAACCCCGTTTGTCTTTTTCCACGCGCCCGATGATTTTTACGCGCCGCACTTGGCCCGCCATTTTCACCGACTGCTGTCCAACCAGATCGATGTCGGCGAGATGCGGCCTTGGCCCGCAGAACGGGGCGCGGCCGCGCAGATGGCGTTGTTTTGATTCAGATTTTTTTTACAAATTGACTTATATTCCCGCATTGGAAACCCTAACCTGCCGCGAAAGGAGAGCGACATGAATGCACGCGAGCGGTATTTCTGGGATTTGACGGGGTATCTCGTCGTGAAGGCCGTGTTGTCAAAAGCCGAGGTGGAACGCGCGAATGAAATTGTGGAGCGGTATTGGGACAAGGTGCAAGTGGGCGGTTCAACAGCGCGAGATTCCGTGGCCTTTGCGGGCACGGGGCGCCCGATGTTGCCCGGCATTCTCGAATTTCCAAAACCCGACTGCGATCCCTTTCGGGACATGCTGGCGCACCCGGTGTTGGTGAAATATCTCAATGTCATGTGTGGCAAAGGCTTTCGCTTGGATCACGGGCCGATGTTTATCGTGAGCAACAAAGGCACCGCGGGCCACACCATGCACGGCAATGGCGAACCGCACCGCCCGCATGTGGCCTATCACCATCAAAATGGCGCGCCTTGGGTCGGCGGCGTGACCGTGGCGTGGCAACTGCACGATTGCAAGGAGGGCATGGGCGGGTTTGCCTGCGTGCCTTCTAGCCACAAATCCATGTTCCCCACGCCGAGAGGCGTGCGTACAGGAGACGACGACATGGGCTTGATCACACAGCCCGTGGTCAAGTCCGGCGACGTCATCTTTTTTATGGACAGCGCGCAAGCACACGGCGCGACCCCGTGGAAATTGGAGACGACCCGGCGGTCCATCCTGTTCAAATACACAGGGCGCACCTGCGCTCGGGGCGGCCCATCGCAGGAAGTATCCCCACCGGAAATCTACTGGGACCGCGAAATCGTGGACGGCATGACGCCCGAGCAATTGTCCGTGATGTACGGCCCCTATTCCAACCACAGGGGCCGCGTGCCCTATCTAACGGTCCGTGAAAATGGCACCGTGCAACTAGATGCAGACGCACGGGAATAGCACATCGGCGAATCGACGGATGGGGTACAACGGCTACATCGCAAGCCATCTACGAAGTGCGGCGGATTTTGGGATTGTTGGGCGGGTCTGTCCTTACGATCCGAATGGCCGGGATTACTCGCTTACGCCCGTGCGTCTCGTCAATTTGTCCCTCAACCAGTTAGGAGAGCGTCACCATGGATAACCACCTTTATACTGTCAGCGAAGAAGAGAAGTACTTTTTCGATCTGCGCGGCTATTTGATCGTCCGCAACGCATTGTCCGCCGCAGAGGTGCAAGCGTGCAACGATGCCATTGACCACTACGCCGATGAAATCAAACCGCGTGCTATCGACGATGGCGGATTGGCGCGGGGGTCGTCCGCGCTGGCGGGTACAGAAGGCCGGCGCGAACTCTCGGGCATGTTGGGCTGGCCCGAACCGCATCGCGAACCGTTTCGCCAACTGCTCGTCCACCCGGTCGTCGTGAGCCGCCTGAATGAATTGAGCGGCAAGGGCTTTCGCTTGGATCACGGCCCCCTCTTGATCAGCGCGCACCAAGGCGCAGAGGGCCATCGCCTGCACGGCGGCGGCGAACCGTTTAGCCAGTCGGTTTGGTACCACCAACAGAACGGCAAAATTTTCTGTCGGGGCATTACCGTGGCGTGGCAACTGACCGATGTCAACGAAGGCGACGGGGGATTTGCCTGCGTCCCAGGCAGCCACAAAACCGCCGAGCCAACGCCGGAAGAAGTGCGCTCTGTTGAAGACGATATGGGCCTGGTCTATCAACCCACCATGCGTGCCGGCGACGTGCTCTTTTTTGCCGAAACCATGACCCATGGCACGCTGCCCTGGAACGGCGAACGCGAACGCCGTTCCGTGCTCTACAAATACGCCTCGCGTGCAGCGGCTCGCGCTGTGGGCAAATACTTTACGCCACGGGAACGCTACGGCGATTGGGTCGATGAATTGACGGCCGAACAACGAGCTGTTTTGTATGGGCCGGGCGTTCACCACGGCGGTCGCCTGCCCCTGCTGGAATCCGATGGCGAAACCGCGCACGTTGTCGCGTCACCCTGACGATAGATTGGAGCAATCATGACGGCCAAAGAACGCTACTACTGGGACGTGACCGGGCATTTGGTGGTGCGAGAAGTCTTGTCGCCCGAAGAACTCGATGCCGTGAATGCCGCCTTGAATTACGTCATTGACGCGGGCATTGTTCACCAGAGCGAAGCCAATCACGGGGCAGCGGATTCTGCGTTTTTGCGCGGGGCCGGGCCGCGCTGGGCGCATGGGACAAATTTGTTGACGTTGCCAAAACCCCATTGCGAGCCGATCCGCAACCTGCTCGCCCATCCGGTCATCGTGCAATATCTGAAGGTCATGTGCGGCGCGGGCTTTCGCTTGGATCACGGCCCTCAATTCAACAACGCAGTCAAAGGCACCGCGGGCCTCACCTTGCACGGCGCGGGCGAACCGCACCGGGACTTTGTGGCCTATCATCACCAGAACGGCGAAATGTATTGCGGCGGCGTCACGGTCACTTGGAACTTGACCGATTGTCCGGAAGGCAAAGGCGGCTTTGCCTGCGTGCCGGGCTCGCACAAATCGAAATACGACATGCCGATTGGCGTTCGCTACTGCGATGAGGACATGGGCACGGTCGCCAACCCGGGCATTCGGGCCGGGGATGTGCTCTTTTTTATGGACGGCGCGCAAACCCACGGCACCCACCCCTGGCAAAACGACCACGACCGGCGATCCATCCTGTTCAAATACGCCTCGCGCACCGCCACGCGCGGCGGGCCATCGCAACAGGTGTGCCGACCCGAAATTTTTTGGGACGACGATATCGTGCGCGGCATGACCAAGCAACAACGCGCTGTCATGTTCGGGCCGTGCTCTGCCCCCGGAAGTGATGAGATGTTTCTCGTCGTCGAAGCCGACGGCGCGGTTCGCTTGGAAAACATGCAAGCACGACAAGCGGCGGATTGAATGAGCGATCAGCCACTAGCGATTACCCCCCATCCTGACGATTGATGGATGGCTGGGGTTACGCATAACAGGAGCAAACCATGACTGCCAAAGAACGCTATTACTGGGACCTGACCGGTTATCTCGTCTTGCGCGATGTGTTTCCGCAAGCAGAGGTCGAGGCCGCGAACGAGGCGATTGACTATCTCGGCGAGGTGGTGCAAAGCGATGACAAAAGTTCCGAAGTCGAAGTGCTGCGCCAGCGCAGTCGCCCCAGCATTGAAAACGGCATCTTGACCCGCACGACCAACAGCTATCCCTTTTTGTTGACCTTGCCCGCGCCCCATTGCGAGCCGTTTCGCAAAATGATCGCCCTGCCCGCCATTGTGTCGCGCCTCAACGTCATGTGCGGCAAGGGGTTTCGGCTGGATCACGGGCCGCAGTTCATCGGGGGGATCAACGGCACCAAAGGGGGCAACCTGCACGGCGCGGGCGAACCGCATCGAGAAGCCGTGGCCTATCACCACCAAAACGGCAAGGCGTATGTCGGCGGGGTCACCGTCACCTTTCAGTTGGGCGAATCGCCCACCGGATCGGGCGGCTTTGCCTGCGTGCCGGGCTCGCATAAGGCAAAGTATCCCATGCCCGCTAGCGTGCGGTCGCAAGAAGACGAAATGGGCGCGGTGGCCGAACCGGATTTGCACCCGGGCGACGTGCTCTTTTTTATGGACGGCGCGCAAACCCACGGCACGCACCCGTGGACCGCTGATTTTGAACGGCGATCCATCTTGATCAAATACGCCTCGCGCACCGCGACGAGATCGGGCATCTCGCAACCCATCGCCCCGCCCGAGACGTATTGGGACGACGAGATCGTAGCGGGCATGACCGAGGAACAGCGCGCGGTCATGTATGGCCCCTATTCAAACACCGGCGCACACGCGCTCAGTTTGGACATCGGCGAAGATGGCGTGGTGTATTTGGAGAAATAACAGGCGAACTCGTGCCCCACTGCTCCGCCCTGCCGCCCGTGCGGCCTCACCGCTCCACCCCGCCGCAAGCCCTATCCCCAAGTAAGAGGCAAGAAGTAAGAGGCGAGACCGGCCCACAACCCTACCGCCGCTTCATCGTTCCCCACCGCTATGTCCTTCGCATCCCCCTCCGCCCGTGCGTGCCCTTCCCGGCCCCTCCCTCAATGGCTAGGTCGTGTTGATATTTTATTTTTTTCGGTGAAAGTGGGAGCAAAAAAAGAAAATTGAGTTAGCGACCTGTCCCAGTTGATCAACGCGCTTTTATCATATATTTTCAAATTAGGACAACAGACCCATTCAGCAACGGAGAACAGGGCGTCGGGTTTTGGGGTTGTTGGGTGGCCTTCTCCCGTCTTGTATCTTCGGGCGAGCACGGGGGCATCGCCCCTACACATATCGCTCACCTTTGAACTGGCTGTCGCCAGTTGTACCCCGCTCGTGCCTTTTGTGCCTTTTGTGGCTAAAATTCCATCTCACTTCTTGCTTCTTACTCTCGGTGATCGAGTTGGAAAAAAATAGGAGGAAAACATGAACGTGTTGATTACGTCGGGCGAGACCGCGTTGGCGCAGGCACTGGCCGAGGCATTGGCCGGCACACACGAGGTTGTACTGACCGATGTTGTGGATGTGGAGACGGATCGCGAGTTCGTTACATGTGAACTCGGGCACGAGGGCGAGACAGAAGCCCTTGTGGATGGGATGGATACCATTGTGCATCTCGCAACCCTGCCCGAGGCGTTGAAAAGTGATGAGCGGGAGATGGATTTTCAGACGCGGTGTACGTATAACCTGATGTACGCGGCGCGGGAGAAGAATGTGCCGCATGTGGTGTATGTCAGTTCCCTGCACTTGTTCGCAACTTGCGATCCCAACTATCATGTGACAGAAGTGTGGGCTCCGCGGCCTTCCACACAAGCCGAGCCATTGGCGCGGTATTTGGGCGAGTTCACCTGCCGAGAGTTCGCACGCGAGCACTCGGTGCGCGTGACGTGTTTGCGCTTCGGCGATGTGGGCGGCGATGGCGACATGGCGCTGTCCATGGCAGATGCGGTCAAGGCCATCGGGCAAGCTCTGGCGACAAACGGCCCGCTGTGGCAGGTGTTGCATGTGCAATCCGAGGTCGCGCATGCCCGATTCCCAATAGGCCGCGCAAAGAGCGTATTGGGGCTTTAGCAAGGGCCGCTCATCGTAGGCCAACGCCTGTGACTGCGAATAAGATGGAACGAGCGGAGTACTACTGGCGACAACCCGTTCAAAGGCGAGCCGTGGTAAAAGGTGAGACGGAAGACGGGAGAGGTGAGACAACCCCGCCACCCCCAAGTGGTCAGTCCCTGTCTATCGCCGCCCAAAGACACAAGAGGGAAGTTGTCAGTTGTCAGTCGTCAGTCCGCCCCACCCCCCAACCCCTTCGTAGGGGCGATGCCCCTGTGCTCGCCTAAAGATACGAGGGGGAATAACGGCTCCCTCTGTTGTGGAGCGCACGGGAGAGGAGTCATCATTTATCTTAAAACGATTTTTTGCAATGAGAATGGAGAGAAAAATGAAAGTCGTCATTTACGGTAGCAATGGCATGTTGGGGCCGCATGTGGTCAAGGCATTGGAAGGACAGGTCGAATTGCGCCTGACCGATCTGGAACCGTTTGACACGCCGCACGACATGGTGCCCGTGGACGTGGCAGACGCAGACGCGGTGATGCGCGCCGCAGAGGGCATGGACGCGATCATCAATTTGTCCGTGTTGCGCCCGCATCGCAAGATCGCGTTTGATGTCAACACCATGGGCTGTTACAATATCATGCGCGCCGCGGTCGCGCACGGGATTCCGCGCGTGATCAACACCGGGCCGCATTTCACCGTGCAAGGCGCGCCCTACGAGGCGTGGGATTACGGCATTGGCCCGGATGTGCCGCCCAAGCCGAGCACGAATTTGTACGCGCTGTCCAAGGGCTTGGGCCAAGAGATCTGCCGGATTTTCGCCGCGAATTGCGACGTGCATGTGTTGTGCTACTTGTTCTACATTTTTTGTTCTCATGACGATTTGTCAAACACGCATCAGAACCGCCCGTTTCTGGTGACGTGGCGAGACGCCGCCGCCGCGTTTTTGCCGGGATTGACCATTGCATTGGACGAGTTGCCCTCCCGTTGCGAGGCGTTCAACATCTTCGCCAACCGCCCGCACGGACAATTCTCAAATGAAAAAGCAAAGCGCGTCCTAGGCTGGCATCCCCAAGACGCACTGACGCATACGTACACGAAAGCACAGACAAATGCGTAGCTTCGTTCAGCAGTTCGCGTACACACAAAAAGCGGCGATCTTTGGATCGTCGCTTTTTTGCGTTTGGCGTTTATTTGGCGTGCGTCTATTTGCTGTGTAGCATTTGCCACAACCGTCCGACTTCTCGTTGCAAATCGTTGATTTTTCGATACACCGCGACATCTTCGGGCGTTGGCGTGGGACGCGGAGATACGGGCGTTGGTCTATCCATCTCGCACAGCACGACTCGTTTTGCGACCACCTGCCCGTCTCGCCGAATCCCCAGGGTTGCGGTCTCCCCAGGTGTGCTCTCCATCACCACGCGCTTCAGATGCACCGGGCCGGCAATGGCGCGGCCCCGAAATGAGAGCACCACATCGCCCGACTGAAGCCCGCCCTTTGTCGCCGGGCTGTTGGGCTGCACATCGACCACCACCACCTCGTTGCCCTGTTGCGCGACCTCCACGCCCAACTTGCCGTAAGCCATCTGCCCATGCGCGACCAAGGCGCGTGCCACCCGCATGGCGCGGTTGATCGGAATGACAAAAACCGAGGATGGCATCGGCCCCCATCCGCGCAAGGTCTGCGACAGGGGGCCGCTATCTCGGGCAATGGCCCTGACCGGATCCTGATAACGCCACACCATGCCCCCAACTCGACCACTGCTGCAAAACACGGGCGCGCCGCCATAACTGCTCTGCACATGGGCAGACACCTGAATCAAATCCGTATCCGGATGAATTTCGTGGACGGTCCCAAACGACGGCACCAGATTGCCAAAATTATTGCCGAGCAAAAAGGCGTAGTGCCCGATGCGAATTTTCTGCGAATCGCCCACCACAACCGTGGGCAAATTCTCCGCTTCTGTGCGAATGACGGCGATCCCGGAAATCGGGTCTGACCCCACGAGCGACGCCCGCACCTGCACCTTAGACGCGAGCGTAACGCGAATCTCCTCGGCATCTTTGACCGCGGCCTCGATAGTTAAAATGTATCCCCGCGGGTCAAAAACAAACCCCGTGCCGTGGGCACACAACGAACCGCGTGATCCATCGTCTGCCTGCGGCCGGGGATACAGCGCGTGAATGCACACCACGCCCTTCCGATTGGATTCCAAAATCGCTGCGATCTCATTTTCGAGCGCGTGCAACAAGCCCGTGCCCCACCCCTTGCCTGCGAGCAAGCACAACGCCAGGGCACACCCCAAACATCTCGCCGTCATCGCCTTGAGGTTATTCCGTGCCATAAATGCCACTCTGTTGCGCCAACATCAAAATGAATACGACACCGGAACCTGCCTCACGCGGTGCTGATCGCGCACATTCGATGGCCGTTGCCGCAGGGAATCCACCTGCATCGAATCCCGCACATGGCGGCCATCCAGACGATGCGATTCCTCGGACAAGCGTTCCAACTCCAGCGCGCCCACATCGACCTGTTTGCCCGGTGCCAAGGGGATTTCCGCTTGCTCGACCGCCATCGGTGGGACATCGGAATCGACCACCACCTGCGTCAACCCCAAGCCGATCATCACAGCAGCGGCCAGCGTGGTAATGGTTCGCGTGGCAGAGGAAAACAGCACCTCGTGCAAACCGCGTCTCTTCTTCGATCCTTCCATCAACAACCGGCTACGCAACGCGAACACAAATTCCGCCGAGGGACGCACCTTCGGCAATTCTTTCACGCGCTCGATGAGTGTTCGCACATCCGCCAACAAAGCGCGGCAGTATTCGCACTCGGCGACCTTGCGCTCCATAGTCGCCATTTCAACCGGGCTCAACTCTCCTTCGACATAAGCCGAAACCCGCGATTCAAATTCTTTAACAGTCATGGTCTCTATTCGACCTCCTATGTAATGCCCTTTCCCGCACAGGCGTAGCCTAACGGAGCGAGTAATCCGCCTTTATCTTTGGGCGAGCAGGGGATAGGTCAGACACCGATGCCCACGTCTCGGCCCTCGTTTTTCAACTTCTGTTTCAATTTCAAGCGGGCGCGGTTGACGCGCGATTTGACCGTGCCAACTGGACAATTCATGATTTGGGAAATTTCGTAATACGACATGCCCTCCACGTCGCGCAACAAAATCACTTGGCGGTAATTATCGGTCAGCGAAGCAATGGCATTTTGAATTTCCACATCGGTCAGCGCGGTTTCCGCCATGCGATCTGGGCGCTTCGACTCATCGGGCAATTCCATGCCGGTGTCGGACTCATCGTCTCGATTCAGGGAAAACAACCGCCATCGCTTGCGCCTTCGCAGTTCGCTCTTTGCCAAATTCGCGGCAATGGTGAACAACCACGTCGAAAAATTGGCGATGGCGCGGTATTCCTCGCGCTTGCCAAATGCACGCAAAAACGCCTCCTGCACGATATCTTCTGCTGTTTCCCTATCGTTCACAAATCGAAGGATAAAATTGTACAATCGCCCTTGGTAGCGTCGCACGATTTTCCCGTACGCATCGATATCGCCAGCAGACACCTCAGCGAGAACCTCCATATCCGATTGTTCGCCATGCCCAGATCTCGAATCTACCATAAGCATAAAAACCCTCCCCTCGAGCCGGCATTTCCGCCAGGCCCAAGATCTGATATCGTTGGTCGCCTATTAAACCCCCACGCATCGTAGGGGTTCCCAAAAATCCGCTCGGTTTTCCGCATTGCGCCATCGGTGATCTCGCCTTATATTCACCGCATCATCCCAAACCGAGTATTCGAGAAAGCGAGGAACTGCGATGGCAACGAATCAAGTGGTCGAAAAAAACGGGACGTACATCCCCCCGAAAACGCTCAGTGCCGCGGCGCATGTGCCCAGCATGGACGCATACCGGCAACAATACGCCCTGTCGATTGCCGATCCCGAAGCGTTCTGGGCAGGGGTCGCCGATTCATTCCACTGGTACAAAAAATGGGACGCCGTGCGCTCCTACAACTACGACATGGATCAGGGGCCGATCTCCATCCGGTGGTTTGAAGGGGCGAAAACCAATATCGCGTACAACTGCATCGACCGTCACCTCAAATCTCGGGGGGATCAGGTCGCCATTATTTGGGAGGGCAACGAACCCGGCGAAGACGCCCAACTCACGTACAAAGAATTGCACGAGCAAGTGTGCAAATTCGCCAATGTGCTCAAATCGCGCGGGGTCAAAAAAGGCGACTGCGTCTCGATTTATATGCCCATGATCCCCGAGCTCGCCATCGCCATGCTGGCCTGTGCGCGCATCGGTGCGATCCATTCCATCGTCTTTGGGGGCTTTTCCGCCGAGGCATTGGCGGATCGCATTGTGGATTCCGCTTGTCGCGTGGTGCTGACCACCGATGGCATGTTCCGCGGCGACCGCCCCATGGCGCGCAAGCAACCCGCGGACGAAGCCATCGCCTTGGCCGATTCGCGCATGCCCGATGCCCATGTCCACACCTGCATCGTCGTTCAGCGCGTCGGAGAACGTCCAGACATGCCATGTCCCATGCGGGAAGGCCGCGACCTCTGGTGGCACGACGCGATGGCAGAAGCGCGTGCGGACTGCCCGTGCGAAGCGATGGACGCCGAAGACCCACTCTTCATCCTCTACACCTCTGGCTCCACCGGCAAGCCCAAGGGCGTGCAACACAATGTAGGCGGGTACATGGTGTACACGGGTTTTACGCACAAACACGTTTTCGACTATCGAGCCGGGGACATCTACTTTTGCGCGGCTGACATCGGCTGGATCACGGGCCATTCCTACATCATCTACGGCCCCCTGGCAAATGCGGCCACCACCATCATGTTTGAAAGCACGCCGGTCTATCCGGATCCGGGCCGCTACTGGCAGGTCATCGACAAATACCAGGTCAATCAATTCTACACCGCGCCCACGGCCATTCGCGCCCTCACCCGCGAGGGCGAATCCTGGCCCGCCAAATACGATTTGTCATCGCTCAAACTCCTCGGCACAGTGGGCGAGCCCATCAACCCGGAAGCGTGGCAGTGGTACCATCGCAATATTGGGCGCGGGCGATGCCCCATCGTGGATACGTGGTGGCAAACCGAGACCGGGGGCATTCTCATCAGCCCCTTGCCGGGCGCGACCCCCACCAAACCCGGCTCGGCCACCCTGCCCTTGTACGGCATCAAACCCGTGGTGCTCGAACCCGAATCCGGCAAAGTCGTCGAGGGCGATGGCGTGGATGGCGTGCTCGCGATTTCCGAACCCTGGCCCGGGCAAATGCGGACCGTCTATGGGGATCACAAGCGGTTTGAGGAAACCTATTTTCAGCAGTACAAGGGATTTTACTTCACGGGCGACGGTTGCCGCCGGGATGAAGACGGGTACTATTGGATCACCGGGCGGGTCGATGACGTGATCAACATCTCGGGCCACCGCATGGGCACTGCCGAAGTCGAAAGCGCGTTGGTCTCCCACGGCAAAGTGGCCGAAGCCGCCGTGGTGGGCTTCCCGCACGAAATCAAGGGCCAAGGCATTTACGCTTATGTCACGCTCAACGCGGGCGAAGCCTATACCGACGACCTCAAGGCCGAACTCGTCCGACAAGTCCGCACGGAAATCGGCCCCATCGCCACGCCAGACGCGATCCACTGGGCACCTGGACTGCCCAAAACCCGGTCCGGCAAAATCATGCGCCGCATCCTCCGCAAGATCGCCGAAAACGACACGTCTGACCTCGGCGACACCTCCACCCTCGCGGACCCCGCTGTGGTCGACGACCTCCTCGCCAATCGGTAGGAATGGCATAGAAGAACCCCGCCCAACCCGACCACCAAGTTGTCAGTTGTCAGTTGTCAGTCCCCACCCTTCCACCCCAAGGCGATGTATGTGCTGATCGCTTACCCTTCCTTCACTCCAAACGCATTTTCATAGTGCCGGATGACGGGGCGTGGGCGCGTAAGATCGACGGCGATGACGTCAAATCGCGGTGCCAAGTGGTCCGGTAGCCGTTGCAGGTACGCGGTGGCGACCTTGATGATCTGCGCTTGCTTGGCCGGCGTCACCCAGGATTCGGGCGGTCCAAAATGCGCGGTAGATGCGGTTTTGACCTCCACGAAAATCAAGGTGTTGTCCCGCTGTGCAATCAGGTCAATTTCACCGCCCAAGGCGCGAAAGCCTCGCACGAGAATGTCATATCCCTTTTGCTTCAAAAACGTCTCTGCCAACTGCTCACCTTTGGGTCCCGATTCCCGAAGGCGAGCGCGGCGCGTGCGAAAGAGTTGGCGCAGGGCCGCGAGTTCGTCTTGCGCGATGTGCGTGCGTGCGCTGGCAATGGCCTCGCCAATGGCATGGAGTTCGTCCCCATTGGTCGCGGCGCGAATCCCCTCGGCAAAAATTTCAAAATCCTCGGATCGGTTTCGCGCCACTTCAAAAACGCCTTTGAAAGACTGCCGGTGGATCGGGCAAGGGCCGTGTTTTCGCAAGGCCGCGAGGTGATCCGCGCTACCGTATCCCTTGTGCGTAGCAAAGCCGTAATCCGGATATTTCGCGTCGTACGCGATCATCAAACGGTCGCGCGTCACTTTGGCGATCACGGATGCCGCGGCAATGGAAAGCGACGCCCTGTCCCCGCCGACTATCGCCTGTTCCGGAAACGGACTGCGCGGAACCGCATTGCCATCCACGAGCACGCGGTCGGGCGACATGCCGAGTGCATCGAGACCTTTGCACATGGCGCGATGCGTGGCGTTGCGGATATTGTATTTGTCGATCTCTCGTGGAGACGCTTTGCCCACGCCAATGGCGAGGGCCACCTCGTGGATGATTTTGAAAAGGGATTCTCTGTGCCTTGCGGACAGGGCCTTGGAGTCGTTCAATCCGGGAATGAGCGTATCTGGTGGCAACACGACCGCTGCCGCGAAGACAGGGCCCGCAAGTGGCCCACGCCCGGCTTCATCCACGCCCGCGATGTGTTCAATGCCTCGCGCCCTGAGTTTTCTCTCCAACGCGAGCATGCGCTCGAGGCGCGCTTTTTCGCGTGCTCGTGCTTTTCTCCTCTTTCGCACCTGCTCCGCGATTGCCCGCACCCCAACGCGCCCATCCCGCTCGAGCGCGTGCAGACTCGTTTCGTCCAGTGATTCGGCAGATTTGACGTACGTGCGAATTTGTGCGAGGGTCATCCCCGAGAAATTTTTCATATTAAGACAGCCTCAATCCTCTGCCCCTGACAGCAGGCCAAGTCGCCAAAGAATATATGGTTTCAAGGCGTCAATTGAAAAAATGGAGCCTGTGTTGGTAATTTGCGTACAAATTCAGGGGATGGTACGATTTCGGCATCAGCTACAATTTTGCCTGATAAGAGACTTTTCAGGTCGAGGTATAACTTGTCTTTCAGATGGTCAAAAATCATTTGGGCATCGGACTCCTCGGCATCTGTCATATTTGTGTCGCTGACGACGAGCCAAAATTTGTATTTTTTGTTTCCAAAAAGGTCTTTCGCTTCTTTGCATACCGTAGCCAATCGACACAAGACGAGCATTGACCCATAAACTTTCAGCCAGTTTTCTCGTCGGATGTCCCCTTTGATAAATTCCATTTGGTCAGTGCCTCTGAGATAATTGTACTCGTTTCTCAAACGCTTGATGTGTCGCAAGAGTTGGGTCTCTTCAATTAAGACAACAACCCCATTGCTGATCAGAAAATAATCACAGCAATTACAAGTTCCCAAACCCACATCTTTTCTCATATCGGGTTGCGGTAGAGTGCCATCCATGCGATAGGCCTGGTGGTTTTGGAGAGGCTTACGTGCAAGCGTAATCGGTTGCAAGAATTTTTTCAGGTCCATCATAACCCCTCCATGTACAAATCGGAGAAGGGCTTGGTCAGTTCTTGTTTGATCTCTGCCATTCTGGTTTCAAAATCGTCTTCGGCATTTTCCTCATGGTCTTGATTAACGCCAGTGGCAGAAAAGTGATTGAGCGCGATGAGTTGCTTATCCTCCGGGTTTTTCGTTGCGCGAACTTCCAGCCATTTGAGGATATCTACACTGTGCGTGGCAATCGCGATGTTCACGCCTTGGCAGGACAACTCAAAGAGGCTTTCCGCCATGATGACCTGCCAGGCCGGATGCAGATGCGCTTCCGGTTCGTCGATAAATAGGAAAGTCCCTTTATCAAGGACCTTGCGCTCAATCAGCAATGCGAGGATGCCGAGGTTGGCAATGCCCGTCGCGGTGACGGGCATTGAGAAATTGCGCCCATTTTCCCGGAAGGACAAATCGCCGGTTTCGGAAATGGCGATCCTGCCGCCGATAATTTCTTCGCTGGTCAGATTATCATATACATCCGGGAAGGCCATGTCTCCGGTGTATTCAAATCTCAATGCTCTGCTCAAGTCATAGAAATACCCCGGAACCCCGCTGAGCCGTTCCCTATCCCTGAACCGAACTGGATAATCTCGTATGTCTTCCAACGCGGGTTTCAATTTCCAATAAACGGGTGATTCCAAGTAGATGACCCTGGAGTACTCCTGCAATTGCCTTAGCCACGATTTATTTATTCGGAATTCCAATCCCTCATCATGCGATAATTTGAATGCGCTAAAGTCCTCAACCTCAACCTCTGATGGTCTGCTTTCTTCCCGTTGAAGAGCAGAAGTATTTGGCACTTGGAAATTCCGAATCAGATTTTGGTGAATTTCATACTCTATACCAGCGACGATAAAACCTTCCGCATCTGTTCGGTGGAGTTGCTCTTGCAACTCGGCTAATGAAGTTGTCAGTCTGTCCCAGTCCGTCCGGCTCCTTTTATCCGTTGTTTTTAAGAAGGACTGCGGAATATCGGCGGCTATTTGCTGCATTTGTTCCATTTGGCTGATAAGAGCAAAAATAATGTTCTCGTTATCGAACTCATCAATAGAAACCTCCTTAACAAGTATTTCCAATTTTTTTGTTTGTTTTTCCATCGAAGACTGCCACGAGTGGATCGCCCTACTATAATAACCACCTCGATCATGTCTCACCTGCGCCATCAGATTCCACAAAGTAAGTTTAACAGGCTCGAGCAGATTGTTGAGATGCGTCTCGGCATGGTTTGCATTCATCGCATTAAAAAGCGAATACAGGAGTTTGGAGACAAAGCTCTTTCCCGTGTTGTTTGGCCCCGCAAACACGGTGAAATCGCCGATGTGAATTTCTGCATCCGCGAGTTTGCCGATGTTTTTGATTTTTACTTTGAAAGCCATGGCGTATCCAATCCTTGAAAGTGAGACCGAATTATCCTTCTCATTCCTCGAGTGTTGGGCGATTGAGGCGCGTGTGGTAGGGCGGTTGCATGACCGCGCGGTGCCGTGCGTTTGCCCAGTCGGGGATGTCGTAAGCGCGGACGTAGGCCATGTTGCCGGCGGTGTAGCGCGTGAGCGTTGACCTGCGCGGATGGTCGGCGGTCCATGGCAAGGTGCCGTGCGTGACAGCTTCGGTGAAGATGATCGCGTCGCCTGCCCGACAGGTGAGTTGGCGAATGTGTTCCCGGTGTTTTTGGTAGAGGCGCGTGTCCAGTGGGCAGGGATAATTGCTTTTGTGCGATCCGGGAATGACGCATAAACCGCCATCGCCCGCGTTGACAGCGGTGAGTTGAAATGAGACCACGGTAAGCCCGTTGTGCATTTTGCCATTTTTAAAAATATAGTACTGGTTGGGGTCAAACCCAGGCCCGGAGGAGCCGTGAAAGCGATGGCCTTCCGCGCCTTTGTCCATCCAGAGCAAAAACATCTGGTGATCGACGCGAAAGCCCTTGCCGAGCAGTTCGTTGAGGTAAGGCACGATGCGCGGATGCGCGAGCATATCTCGAAAGGGATGGCACCAGGGTTCGGCCCAGTGGATGAGATCGCGCAGTTCGCCGCGCCCATGCGTGCCTTTCAAGGCGGGCGAGTCGCCATCGAGACGCTGTTCCCTCGAGCGCACGCGCCCCCGGTCGAGGTGGCGATCAACCGCTTCGTTTGCCAAGGCGAGTTCATCAGCCATCAAAACATTTTCAATGACGAGATACCCGTTGAGATCAAAGAGGTATTTTTCATCGTCGGTCATAGGAGTGCTCCTCGATGTAATCAATGTCAAAAAAACAACGCGGATGTATTTTTTTGCGCTATTTTTTTCATGAACTGACCTGAGAGATGACCTGTTGTACCGCGTTCCGTTGATTCACCCTCACCCCTTCTCGTAAAGCCTGATGCTCACCTGCGTGCCGGGGAACATGGCAGATGGATTTACCCAGGTGTGGTCGCCGCGGATGCACACGCGCTCATCGCCGGAGCGAATGTGCAAACTGCCGTTGTTTTCGAGGCAGATTTGTTTCACGATGTATAGCCCCAAGCCCCGGGTGTCGCCGCGGGAGACGGTTTTTTGAACCGCCATTTGGATCGCCTGCCCGTGCGTCCATCGAGACGCATTGTGCTTGGTGGCTAGGCTTTCCCGAATGCCGATGCCCAAGTCGCATACGCCGATGATCGCAAATTTTCGCTGAACCCTGTGATTGACGTAGCGTTGCGCCACCACGAATCCCTTGTCCCCGCTGTGGTCGAGGATATTGTGACACAATTCGGCCACCACATTCTTGAAGCCCGTAATCTCTCGCACGGTATAGCGCAACTCCGCGCTCAGAATCGCGCCCACCCGCGCTTCGATGACGCCCAACACCTGCTCGATGTCCCCGCGCTGCTCGATGGCTGTTATTTCCAACAAGCTCTCGTTGTGGACCGGCGGTCGTCCCATTTGCGGCGTGCGTTCCACGGTCACATAAGCCCGCAAAATGTCGAACACGTTCATCCGCGTCAAATAACTTTCAATGTCCGAATCCGCGGGCAACCGACACGCGATGTCCCAGTATTTGGTGCTCAAATGCCGGCCGATCAAACACAACATGCCCATGCCATAGGGATCGGCAAAGTTCAGGCCAGACAGGTCCAAGACGATGTTGTCCGCGTCCCGCCGCGCCCAAAACGCATTGAGATCGCGCAACACTTGGTCGCAGGAGACAGCGGACAGGTTTTGTTCTGTAATCGCCAGCGCATTATCTATCGCGGTCATTTGGAATAACGCAAAAAATAAACCATTAAGGGACCGGTGGGGTTGCACCAAGCAACTTGTTGATCGCGGTCATCAAGCCGAGGGCAAGCACGAGAATGCCGCCCAATTTGATCGTCAGGCGCAGTTCAAGTGCTCTCATCTCGGCACGCAGGGCTTCAATCTCACCGCGCAGGGTGGCTTCCATCTTCTCCATGTTGCTCTGCAAGGTGGCTTCCATCTTCTCCATGTCGCTCCGCAGGGCTTCAATTTCACCGCGCAGGGTGGCTTCCATCTTCTCCATGTCGCTCCGCAAGGTGGCTTCCATCTTCTCCATGTCGTTCCGCAGGGCTTCAATTTCACCGCGCAGGGTGGCTTCCATCTTCTCCATGTCGCTCCGCAGGGTGGTTTCCATCTTCTCCATGTCGTTCCGCAGGGCTTCAATTTCACCGCGCAGGGTGGCTTCCATCTTCTCCATGTCGTTCCGCAGGGCTTCAATTTCACCGCGCAGGGTGGCTTCCACCTTCTCCATGTCGCTCCGCAGAGTGGTTTCCACCTTCTCCATGTCGCTCCGCAAGGCGACTTCAGTTTTCTTCATATCGCTCCGCAGGATGGCCTCGGTTTGTGCCAATCCATCCCTCGTGGCGATATCCTCGCCGAGCCCCTCGGCAAATGTAGCCACCAAAATCCGCGCTTGGTGCTCGTCAAAGCCGGCTTCATCCTGCAACCGCACGGCCGCCTTGAGCGTGTCGAATCCAATCATCGTGCATCCTCCTTTTTTTGGAAAATTTCGATAGCGAAAGGGGTATTGTTACGCTCCGCGTCGCAACTCCTACTCGCGCACGCGGAAGATGGCATTGCGTCTGACCTGTTTGTTGGTCTTCACATCCGCGACGGCGACGGCGAGTTTGTACACCCCGCGCGGCATTTTGGACAGGTCGATTTCCAAAAAGGTGAAATCATCGGGCTTATCGCCCGCGTACATCGAACTGATCGACGTGCTGCTCTGCTGCCCGGCACGGCGCAGTGCTTCGAGGGACTCGGCCATCTGGTTGCGCTCGGGCAACACGTATTGCACTTCAAACTCCACGGGGCGGGCTTTGAGGGATTCCTCGCCGCCGGCCATGGCATCGCCGGAGAGGGCATCTTCGTCTGGCATGTCGACGCCATCCGTGCCGTCGAGCGCGCTGCCCGCGGCGAGGATGTCATTGCTGCTAGTGGTTGCGTCCTCTTGTTCTGCGGCCAGTTCTTCAGCGGTTGGCACGATCAGCAGGCCGCCCACTTTTTTGAGGGCCACGGCGCCGAACATCGCGGGGTTGACTTCCTCTTTTTCCGGCACGCTCAAGCTGTACGTGATCCGGTATTCCGTGCGCCCAAAGTCGTCTTGCGTCAGGTTGTAGATTTCCAAATAGACAAAGGCCGAGCCGCCAGAGCGGTACGCGCGCAGTGGATTGGGGGCAATCCGCAAGTCCGTGCGTTTTTCGGGAAAGGGATTGACCAGTTCGATCTGCTTGGCGAGCAAGAGGTCGCTCATGTCCAAGCGGGATTCGGACACGGTCAACAGGCGTTCTGTGCGGAACGTGCCGATAGACCCGCTGACCCGGTCGCCGACTTCGATCACCACGTTGTACGTGCCTTGGGGCAGGGTCATCGCGCGTTGCCCGAGCAAGTACTGAGGGCCGCCGCCCACAGCCGGTTGCTTTTGCCCCAAGGGGCGCACGTTGCGATAAATATCGCGCCACAAATAATCGAACAAAAACAAGCCGTCATCCATGACCAGGGCCTGCTCGTCGCTCGCTTTGAGTTTGTCCAAGGGAATGGCATACGCGATTTCCAAGCGCATCTGCTCGCCCGCCCGGAAAGCGGTAATCTGATGCGGCAAGGAGTATTTGCGGCTTTGGAACGGATCGACAAACCGCGCTTCTTTCTTTTTGAACGCGGCGCGGTTTTGAATTTCGTAGTACTCCTCGCGCATCTTGTCGCTCGCCCATTGCGGGTTGGTGGATTTTTTGAAGAGCGTTGCGGCTACCTGCGTGGCATCGACATTGCGCGTGCGCTGTGCATTGGGGTCCCTGCCGATGAGATCCACTGTGGTGCTCGGCCCCACTTCGCCTGCAAATCCCCAACCGTCCACGCCGTTCACGCTTTGGAACGTGAACCGGTACCCGCCGTAGTACCAGGTTTCCTTGAACATGGGAAATACGCCGGTCGTGCGCCGCTGGTACTTGCCGTATTTGATGTACGTCTGCCCGCGAATGGTCTTCCAGCCTTCGATATTGCGCGAGGGCACGCTAAAGCGCAAATTTGAGTATGCCACGCGGCCGTAGTGCTCCATCCGCCGCTCGTTGTGGGCGGTGAGAAATAGGGGATCGTTTTTGTTCCAAAACCGCGTCAGCGCAGGAGAGTCGCGCCACTCCTCGTCCGCGTCCGTTTTCAGGGCTTTGGCGATACGCGCATGGTCTTCTTTGGACGCGATGAGTTCGACCGATTCCATCATTTCGCGCTGTTCGGGGTCCATGCCCGCGATAGCCTGCTCGTACAATTTGTTGGCCTCTAACAAATTGCCCTGAAGTTGGTGCGAATAGGCCAAGAACAACTGCGCGTTGATGTCGTCGGGAAATTTTCGCATCATCCGCTTCATCACCTTTTGCATCGCCGGGATTCTGCGGTGCTCCAAATGGGCGAGGGCCAAAAGATAATGGGAATCCCGATAGCCCGCGTCGACCTCCAAACTCTTTTCCAACAGCATCACGGCTTGGTCGTATTCGTTTTTCGCAAAAGACCGAATCGCCCCCCGGCGCGACAAGACGCGGTCGCGCGTGATCATGTATTCGCCCAACACATGCCGCCCGGCGTCGTAGGCCGCAACCGCGGCATTGGGGAATTTTTCAATCACCTTTTCGTAATGCGCCTTGGCCTGACGCTGAAACCCCCTGTTCCACAACGCCTCGCCGTGCAGGAGTTGGTACTGCAAATTTTCGGGATCGATCCGAATCGCCTTTTCACTCGCTTCCACGGCCCGGCGCCGAAATTCGGGCGTGTCCAAGCGAATGTAGAGCCGGGTCAGTTGTGCGAGTGCGGCCGCGTACTTGCCATCTTTCTTCAGCACCTGTTTGAAGGCATCGACACTCTCTTTGGGGTCGATCTCATTCATGCGCGCCAGCGCGGCGCGATACAGGGAATCCACTTGGCTATCCGCTGCCCACGCCGAAGTCGCGAGCAAGCATCCAAACATCAAAATCGAGAAGGTCTTCATGGTGATCTCCATGGAAAAGGGGTCATCCTGCGAATTGACGAATCTACGAACCTACGAAGTACGTCGGGTTTTGGGTTGGATGCGCGGACAGGCACAGGGGCCTGTCCCTACGACGGATGGCGGGGGGGATGTGAAGGACATAGCGGATGGGAACGATGAAGCGACGGTAGGGCGTTGAGGCACGCACGGGCGGTTGGGTAAAGTGGTTGGGAACGCACGGGTGGCAGGGTGGCGAGGTGAGGCCGCACGGGTGGCAGGGTGGCGTGGAGGGGGACGCACAGGGCCGGGCGGTGATGGGATGGGCACGCCCATGTCATGGGTTCAATCCCTTCGCTTTTCATCTGTGTTCTTATGGGGTCGCTTTCCGCCTTTATGGCATCATCTGCACCGCGAGGGCGAGGGACAGTTCGATATCTGAGATCGCCTGCGACATGGCTTGGCCGATCAAATCGAGCTTGCGAACTTGATCGATGCGGTCGGAAACGTGCGCCAATTCGCGTGCGGACAGAATTTCCTTGAACAGATCGCAGGCGTGCGCCAGGCCGATGATCACCACGTCGCGCGGATCCGGGATTTCGTCGCTGAACAACACCCCCGTAATCCTGAGCTTGACCTCGCGTTGTGGCGCGTCGTCAATGGCCGGGTACCGCCGCGATTGAAAGACCCACAAGAACCGGTCTTCTCGTTGCCGGAGAATGCCCTTTTTGACGAGCCGATTGAGGGCCTCTTCGCGGATCTCGTCTGCACGCAGAGCCGTGCGCTCCACCCAAAAACGCGCGTCCCGGGTCTCCTTTGCGCGGGCGATGTCCGCGAGTGTGGGGTCGAGCAGGCTGTCTTGCACCGGCGTGGGATCGACGAGGATCAGTTGCTTGAGGTCCGTGTCGATGCGGTTTTCCAGCGCCAAGTCCATCAGCACCCCTCCTGCGAGTGCGTAGCGCATCAGCCTATCCGGCACCCGGGCGAATCTTCCGTTCTCGTCGTCGAGGATGAGCAGCATGAGTTCTTCTGCAAATTTCAGCATCGTCTCATTCCTTTGTCAAAGTGTGCGCCTCAATTTCCCCCTGCCCATCGCGCGCCCTGCGTCACCAACTTCTGCATCGCGGCCCGCTCGAATGTGCCGGGGCCATGTCCTAGCGTCGTATAAAATACCCGCCCGTCGCCGTAAGGCTTGACCCAGGCCATGGGGTGTTGCTTGTCGCTCCAAGTCGCGGTTGCCAAGATGTGGATAGTCGGATCCCAAGCCGACATGTAAATCTCGTCTTCCACCTCAAAATCATCGATGCCCTGCGTGATGGGATGCGCGTCATCCGCAATTTGCACGGTGAACGTCATCCCAGGCGGATGCCAGTTTGCATGCCCGCCAATCAAATCCACGGCCTTGCCCCCGATCCACCAAGCCGTGCCGTGAATGCCCACCAAGCCCTTGCCCCCGGCCACAAACTCGAAAATCCCGTTTTCCTGCGCGGGCGTCAAGTCCGGCACGCGATTCACACTGCCATCTGCCCCGCGCTCTGTGCGCGTGAAGCCCGTTCCGTGTACGAGCACGTCGAACGCGTTCAGCGCGCCCGAAGTCAACACATCCTTATCGGTCTCAAGCGCGACAGACAAATCATCCCGACCGCGCAAAAACCCGTTGATGACCTCGGCGCTGTCCGCAAACCGATGGTTCTCCCCAGACAAAATCAGCACGTTCATGTTCTCCTCCTTCTGTGTGGTCTTCTCTAACTCGCACCGGCGTATATAACACACCCACAAAACGCGGTCAAGTACTTTCCCAATCCAGCACTTGGCCCGTATGTTCTAGGGAATCGCGCTATCTCCGCAGGCGGAATCCTTGGGCGGTCAGAAATTCGTCCAATTCTTCGCGGGCGTGGAATTGCCCGGTGCGCTCGGCCATGACTTTGGTCCATCGCTGATCGCCTGTGTGCATGCCTTGGGACGCATAAAACTCGACCATCGTCTGATCGTAATCCGCTAAAATCGCCCGGTGCGTTTCGTCGTCTAAATAGCGTTCTCGCTGCAACACCGCAGACAGTGGCAAGCGCGGTTTCACTTCGGGTGCTTGCGCGGGATAGCCAATGCAAAATCCGGCCACGGCGACGACGTGCGCGGGCAAGCCGAGCAACGCGCCCACGGCCTTGGGGTTGTTCCGCATCGCGCCGATCATGCAAATGCCCAATCCCATCGCTTCGGCTGCTATCGCCACGTTTTGCATCATCAGCGCGACATCCACAGTCGCGATCATCAACGCCTCGACATAATCCCCATCAAACCGCTCGGCCGCGTGCATCTGATTGCACATTCGGTCTCGATGCAGATCCGCACAAAAAGCCAAAAATGCCGCGCTCTCATGGATCTGCACTTGATCCGCACACAACTCGGCCAGTCGCTTTTTGCGCTCGGGATCGGCCACGTGAATCGCGGTATAAGCCTGCAAATTGCTCGACGTACTCGCCTGTTGCCCGCACCGAATCAGGGTCTCCAACACCCCATCGGGCAACGGGCGATCTTCAAAGCGGCGAATACTCCGGTGCGACAACAACAAATCAATCGTGGGATTTGACATAACCATCCTTTCAGAAAGGCGAAAAGCCACCACAGATAAACCATGCTACGCGAGAAAAATAAAAGACCTGTGCAAAAAAAAGAGTTAGATTAAAGTTGCTCGCCAAAACCCTCACTCCTTCTCGGAAAGCACAGGTCTATGTCTGATCAAGTTACGCAACTACACCCCGTCAGGCAAGCGCGTTTTCTTTAGCACAAAGCCCGCTGAAAAAACGATTCGCCAACCCGACTATGCATCGGCAAACGATCTTGACAAAACCCGGGCGCGTCTATGGGCACGCGCTCTATTTATCAGCGATCCGGCTCCCCAATGACTCGGTGATCATCGGGAGCAACACGCCGGGAGACCATGCCCTGTGGACTTACAATGCACGATGGACATCATGGACGAGATGATTTGCAATAGGTCCTTTTGAATATCCAAGACCGCACTCGCACGTTCCAACGCTGTCTGGAAATTCCAAAAAAACCGAGGTTTTTGCTTGATTCTCAAGTTTTGAGGAGGGATGTGTGGGCGATCAATCGTTGGCGACGCGTGCGGTGCGCGGTGCGTTTTGGACGGGTGGCGGGTTGGGCATCCAACTCATCGTGACCCTGATCTTTTATCGGATGCTCGATCTGGAAGACATGGGCTATTTCACCTGGGCGTTGCGGGTCGTGGTCTTGTTTCCCCTGCTCAGCACCTTGGGCCTCAATGACGCGCTGGTTCGACACAAAGATGCGCGCAATGCCCATTTTAGCGCGGCGTTTTGGGCGTGCTTGGGAGTTGGGTGCGCTCTGTATCTGGCCCTGTTTTTTGGGGCATCCGCGCTGGGCATGCGGGTCGCAGGTTGGGCGAAAGATGTGGATGCCCACGCATTTGCAAGCGTGTTGCAACCCTTGGCCCTGATTATCCCGGCGGCTTCTGTTTCGGGTGTGATGCGCGCACAACTGGCACGCAAACTCAATTTTCGCGCCATTGCATTGGGCGAGGTGATCTCCGTGCTCATCGCGGCAGGCGTGGGCCTGGGCCTGCTCGCTGGTGGCTATGGCATTGAGAGCGCGGTTTGGAACGCCCTAGTCAGAGAGTTTGCCTTGCTGGCCTGTTTGTGGATCGCTGTCTCGTGGCTGCCCGCGCTGTCGTTTCAGTGGCGCGCGCTTCGGGACATCTTGGGGTTTGGATTGAATGTCGCCGGCGCGAACATCGTGAATTACATCACCGCCAACTTGGACAAGGGCTATTTTATCCCGATTTACTTGGGGCCTGTGGCTATGGCGTTGTATTCCTTTGTCTATCAATACACGATGATGCCGTTGAGACACGGGAGCATCATTTTAATGCGCGTGATCTTCCCGGCATTTTCCGTGGTGCAAGGGGATGATCGGGTGTTGCGACGGGGATATACGCGCGCGGTTGCCGCGATAGCCCTGGGGGCCTGGCCCGCACTCGCAGGCGGGTTTGTGTATGCGCGAGAGATTTTGTTGCTCGTCAAGGGCGAGGCCATGTTGCCCGCGCTCATTCCGCTCAGGCTGTTGATCACGGCGGGCATGCTCAAAGCCGTGGGCACGATTGTGGGATCGGTTTTTCTCGCCAAGGGCAAGGCGAACTGGTCGTTTAGATGGACGGTCGCCAATCTGATCGTTTTCATCCCCGCGCTCTTTTGGGGCGTGCGCTATGGCATTGCGGGCGTGGCCGCGGCGATCTCGGGCATTGCCGTGATATTCCTCATCGTCACGCAACTGCTGGTCAACCATCTGATCCGCCTGCGGATGATCAACTACTTAAAATGTTATATCCGCCCCCTGCTGACGACAATTTGGGTTACAGTCGCGCTGATCGCGGTGCGTTCAGCGACCAACTTCGGAACTATCGAGACCCTGTTGCTCGGCGGCTCGACCTGGGCTATCGCCTACGCGGTCGGCATTCGCTTGTTTGCCTGGCCCTTTGCGATGCGATTCTGGCGCGACTTTAGAGGAAATAAAAAAAGGGATCGATAGCATTTTACCGATCCCTTTCTCACTAATCTGTAAATTAAGTTATTTTGAGTTTTGGGTTGTAAGGATGAACGCTTTAATCGCCTTGGGCAAGGTGAACTGCCAATTCAAGGGGATACGCTTGGCCTCCTGCCCGTATTCAAGGCTATACAGAACGCGCTTCTCATGGCGCGGTTATGACCCGTCATTGCCGTAAGAACTGCCGAAGATCAGGAAATCGGCGAAGTTTCGGTTTCACCAATCAATTAAAGCCTGCGTCCTGCCAGTGCCATTTTTTTTAAATCTTTGAATGATGCCAACTTGATTTGTCGGCACTCAGATTGAAGCAACTGCACATACTCCTGTGTCCATTCTGATGAGTATGACTTATCGCTGAGAGCTTCTAGTAACATGTTTGAACTGGAAAATTTTCTACAGATGAGTTTAGAGGCGGGCACCAATACCCAATAGGGCGTTGGAAAGCTAATCGCAAGCGCGTAATAGCCAACTGCGTTTGATGATTCCGTCAACGAGGCAAAGTCAGCATCTGTCAGTTTTCGAGGGCGAGGCCCGGTTACTTCGGCTTCTACCTCAAAACGAAATTCTCTCCCGTCTTTGGTAGCGACAATATCTGGATGTCCTGACGGGTTGACCTCGTTTATTTTGTAACCGAGCCGTAGTAGCACATGTGCAGCAAGAGCTTGAATCTTGTAGCCGAACTCAACTGGAGAAATGTCTAAGCGTATGCGTTCAATGCACTCGCTTGCATTGGGGGGCATGTAACTAGGTTCTGTTGACATTTGGGATATTTTGAGTTACTCTGTGTGTATGTCAAACCTTATTCTTTCTGCGAACCAGTGGCCTAAAATTCTCGCATTCATCCGCGAATGCCCTCGCGTCTATGTCGGCGAGGAAGCCGGTTGCAAACGCTTCATTGAAGCGGTTCTGTGGGTGATGCGCTCGGGGGGTCAGTGGCGTCAGTTGCCCGCGCAGTACGGGAAGTGGAACACAGTCTATAAACGCTTTGCTCGCTGGTGCCGGTATGGCGTGTGGGAACGCATGCACCAGCATTTTACGTCTGATCCAGACTTGGCATGTCTGATCATTGACAGCACTGTCGTGCGTGCTCATGCCTGTGCAGCGGGTGCCGCCCAAAAAAAGGGGGGCAAGCCGCGCAAGCCCTCGGCAGGAGCCGAGGCGGGTTGGGCACCAAAATCCATCTCTGCACAGATGCGCGTGGCCTCCCGCTCCGGTTTCGACTCACACCGGGACAAACCCACGATATCACGCAAGCCGAAGCGTTAATCGCTGGGTATGAGAGCCGATCTGTCATCGCGGATAAGGGCTATGATTCACAAGCGTTTCTGGACGTCCTCTCGAACCATGGACAGGTTGCCGTGATTCCGCCCCGGTCTTATCGCAAGACCCCGCGTGATTATGATCGCCATCGGTATAAGCAACGCAATTTGATTGAGCGGTTGATTGGAAAAATGAAGCAGTATCGCAGGATATTTGCTCGCTTTGAGAAACTCAGCACGAGTTATCGAGGCTTTCTCGCTTTTGCGGCCACGCTCATCGCTCTAAAACAAAATGTCAACAGAACCTAGTCATATTCAATCTTCAGTTCTGGGCCATCGTGATACGACCAGCAGGTAGGTTCAACAATAATATAGTCACTCCGCTCGAAATTCTTCGGTAACAATTTTCGAAATCGAGCGGTCTCTTGCGAAGCAACCATGAGTTGTACGGAATGACCGAGATCGACCAAGCGTTCAACTAATATCTCGGTGTGTTCTTCATCAAACGCTCGCGTGGGATCATCTAGTAAGACCAGATATACCTCAGTAGGCGCGTTGTCCGCCTGACTAAATGCAAAATGCGGAACAAGGGCCAGAGCACTTTCAGCTTGTCCATTCAGTACTTCAGTGGGGTGTGCAGTACCGGATGGATCCTGACTACTCGCCACCAGTAGCTCGAGTTTTGGCAGTTCGTCCTTCGCAATAGTCAGTCGGTCAAACCATGAATGGCGAGTCAACGCAACAAAAACTTGCGAGAGATTTTCAGATACCTCCGGTATATCTTTCTCCAACTGTTCGTTAAGGCAAATTTCCACTGCCTGCTGTATTGCTCGAACTGATTCACCGAACGAAACAAGGTTTTGGTAGGCTTTCTCGACTTCCGCAAATCGGTTTTTGGATTGATTAAGATTGTTCAACTCATCTTGGATTCGATGAAATTTTGCTTCTTCCTTTAGATTGAATAGCCGGGATTCTATTGCACCAAACCAACTTTCTTGTTTTTCAATCCGATCCTTTATCGAAGATTCTCCATTCAAACAGCGTTTTATCATCTCATCTAGTTGGTCCACATTAACTTGATCAGCAAGTTCTTGTGCGTCGTCTGGATCGAGATCCATCCTGATAGCCTTTGCCCTTTGCTTCGTCTTAGCTAGTTCATTTTTAAGCTCTTGAACATCGCATTCAAGTTCTTCGGCTTTTTTCAGCCGCGAATTGAGTTGGTTTAGTCTTGAATTTGCATCGTCAGAACGTTGACTGGCAGTATCCTGAAGTGCTGACTCCAAATCCTGCCGGTGATGTTCCTCTCCGCAAATAGGACAGGACACAGACTCCTTTTCATCGCGCTGGAGCAATACAATCGCATTCTCGGCTATCTGTCGCCTTAGACCGGCGGTGTCTGCTACTTCTCTAGTCTCGTTGATGTTGTCCCGGAGTTCGTCGAGAGATTTACCCTCCAGCAAGGCATCAAGTTGCGATTGTAAGTTTTGAACTTGGGATTTCTGCGCCTCCATTTCCTCTTGAATTTCGCGGAGTTCCTCCAGACTATTCCTGCGTTCGACAAGAATTTCTTTTTCTTTTTGGAGTCCTCCTTGGTCTTGATCTCGTCTGGCTTTTATAGCGTCTTCTGCATTGTCAATCAAGGCATTCAGCGATGCTCCTGACAAAGACGGGTCAGGTTGTTTGCTAGTAATCTTTATGATCAGATCTCGGGCTTTGTTTTCGGACTCTGCGACTGACGGCGTACGATCGTCATCCCAAGGCGGTGAACGGAGGATATATCTCCTCTGAATATTGAGTTCATTGATCTGATTATCGACTCCTTGGCGGGTAGCAGTGAGTTTTTCGCCCAAGTCCTTTTCAACTAATTCTTGACCGTCGAGAAATCTATCCAGTTGACTGAGTAACGCTCGAGGATGCGTCAGTCCGAGGTGATTAAAGACGATTCTTTCAAATGGCGTAAGGTCTTCAGGCTGGCGGCGGAGCGGGGTAGCTTGGGGAGAAAAAATGATGTGCATTCCCTCGCCTGCATCCACAGAGTCCAGTTGGGGCATAATATCTCGAATAGAGAGTTCATCCCCGTGCTCATCGGTGAGTATAGCGTCGCTTCCGCCACTCGCACCTCGTATCAGTGTACGTCGAAGATTGAACTTCTTCCCTTCACGCATAAGGGTAAGATTGACGCGGCACCGTCCAGAGTAGTCTCGATTCGCTATAATTTCATTTGGCCTACCTGTAGAACCGAACAAGCCCCAGCGAATGGCCTCTATGATGCTCGACTTTCCGTTGCCGTTTTGTCCTAACAAAAAGGTGTGGCACCCTTTAAGGTCAATTTTTTTGCGTGTCGTAAAGCCCTTGAATCCTTCAATTGTAAGGGTCTGGACGCGGAATCCCTTTTTCATCAATTTACCTCTCATCAAATTGGTTGAGTTGATTTTGTACGCGTTCTTCAAGCCGCTGTTGTTCAGCGTCAAGGTATTCCTTGGCTGCATCGGAACCATGCCTATTAAATTCTTCTGCTATGGGTATCCACAGATCGCGAGCCTGTTCCTCAGACGCCAGCTTCTCTCTAACCAATTCACTAAACTGAGTACCGTGTGTTTTGTTCATAATTGTCCTCCTATTCGCCACGAGTTCGGTTTCGCACAGCGCGGTGGCAAGTGTCTGAATCGCGGATTAAACGGATTAAAGGAGGGAATTATATACTTGAATAAACCCAATGCCCTTTGCATCCCTTTTAAGCTTCTCCTAACGTCAAATCCTTGTCTGTGGGCACGGTATCCATTGCAAATTCCTCGAAAAAACAATACTCTCATTCATTGTCTTAAGGAAAAAATATAATAACATAGACTCGTCTAGTTAAGTATATAATTCCCTTAAAGGATTGCGCGGATTACTCCCTCCTCCGCTCTATCTTCAAGTCTGTTAAGGGCTTGCGTGTGCTGTTCTGCGATTGTTTTAAGCCTTGCCAGTCTTTCATCGGTGGTTTGCGATTCGATGATGGGCATGGGCATGGAAATTTCCTTTTGGATGGGGGGCGGTCTCTCGCTTGCCCTCTGTTTTAAGCGCGTTTTTTCTGAGATTCGAGAACTTCGATGCGCGGCGTGTTGCGGTTTTGCACCATGTCGCGGGTAATCGTCACCTCGGTTATGTCCCCATTGGACGGGATCTCGAACATCAAATCCGTCATCAGCGACTCGAGAACGGACCGCAACCCGCGCGCGCCCGTGCCCTTTTCCTGCGTGATGCGAACCACCTCGCGCAGCGCGTCAGGCTCAAAGGTCAGGGAAACCCCGTCGAGTTCAAACAATTTGTGATATTGCTTGGTAATGGCATTTTGTGGCTCGGTCAAAATTCGCAACAGCGCGCTTTCGTCCAAATCGCTCAACGCACACATCACGGGCATGCGCCCCGCGAGTTCGGGAATCAGCCCGTATTTGATCAGATCTTCTGGCTCTGCGTGCTGGAAAATCTCGCCGGCATTCCGGTCTTCCAGCTCGGTCGAATCCGACCCAAAGCCAATGGTCTTTTGCCCGATGCGCGTGCTGATGACATTTTCTAGCCCATCGAACGCGCCGCCGCAAATAAACAGGATATTTTTCGTATTGAGTTGAATCAGCGGTTGTTCGGGATGCTTGCGCCCCCCCTTGGGCGGGATGCTCGCCACCGTGCCTTCCAAAATTTTTAACAGGGCTTGCTGAACCCCCTCGCCGGACACGTCGCGCGTAATGGATGGGTTGGCCGACTTGCGCGAAATTTTATCGACCTCGTCCAAGTACAAAATGCCCATCTCGGCCTGCGCCACATCGTAGTCCGCAGCTTGAAGCAGGCGCACCAAGATATTTTCGACATCTTCGCCCACGTACCCCGCCTCGGTCAAAATGGTGGCGTCGGCGATGGAAAACGGCACCTGTAAGATGCGCGCCAGGGTTTGCGCCAGCAGGGTCTTGCCCGTGCCCGTGGGGCCCATGAGCAAAATATTGCTCTTGTCGAGCTCGACCTCGTCCGTTGCCTGATTGCTGCGAATGCGCTTGTAGTGATTGTACACCGCAACGGCGAGCACGCGCTTGGCGCGGTCTTGACCGATCACGTAATCGTCGAGACGCGCTTTGATTTCGCCGGGCTTGGGCAGGCCCTTGTGCAGCGTGACCGGCTTTTTGAGATCGTCTTCTCGCAGCACCTCATTGCAGAGCCTGATGCACTCGCTACAAATATTCACGCTGGGACCGGTGACGATCTTATCGACCTGATCCGCACTCTTGCCGCAAAAAGAACAGCGGATATCTGTTCTGGAAGTCCGTCGTTTCATAGTGCCCTACACGTCGTCGATATCGGGTTTGGGGGCTTGGTCGGGAATGAGCACATCGTCGATGAGGCCGTAGTCCTTTGCCTCGTCGGCCGACATGAAGAAATCCCGGTCCGCATCCCTTTCTATTTGCGCGATGGGTTGCCCCGTGCAATCGGATAGGATGGCGTTTAAGCGGTCGCGGTATTGCAAAATCTCTTCGGCGTGCCGCTCGATATCCGAAGCCTGACCGCCTGCGCCGCCAATGGGCTGATGCAGCAAAATGCGAGAATTGGGCAATGCGCGCCGCTGGCCCTTTGTGCCACCTGCGAGGAGCACCGCGCCGAGGGAAAATGCCTGACCCACGCAAACCGTTTCCACGTCATTGGGCACGTATTGCATGGTGTCGTAAATCGCCAACCCCGCGGTGATGCTGCCACCCGGGGAATTGATGTACAGCCGAATCGGTTTCTCGGGCGTTTCGGAGGTGCAAAACAACATCTGCGCGATCACCAAATTGGCTATCGCATCGTTGATCGGCGTGCCGATGAAAATGATATTGTCGCGCAACAGGCGCGAAAAAATGTCGTAAGCGCGTTCGCCGCGCCCGGTTTGTTCGAGAACCGTGGGAACCAGAGCCATGTCGATTTCAAATCCCGGTTTGGTGTTTGCGTGGTAAAATCCGCTGACCGTGCGTCAGGCACGTTGCGATTTGGCTTCCTCGACGTCTTCGACATTCGCGTGGGCGAGGAGAAAATCGAGGGTCTTCTGCATTTTGGCATCCGCCTGAATCTGATCGAGTTGCCCGGTGCGGCTCAAAATTTGACGCAGGCGCGCCCCTTCAATGCTATGCCGTTGCGACAAGTCTTCGAGATGCTCGTCGAGATCTTCATCGGTCACTTCGATGTTTTCCTGTGCGGCAACCGCATTGAGCAACAAATGGCGCTTGAGGAAGCGCTCGACCTGATCGCGGCTGCTTTTCCGAATCGCATCTTCGTCGACCTCATCGCGATCCGCGTGTTCTCGCTTGTACGATTCGACCACATTGTCGAGATGCGTTTCGATCATGCTCTCGGGGATCTCAAACGGATTGCCTTCGATCAGCGCGTTGATCAAATTTTCCTCGACTCGCTGGCGCGAAAGCAGATTGTACCGCGTCTGCATTTCATCTAGGATCTGCGTTTTAAGCGCGTCTAAGGTCTCGGCGCCGCCGACTTCACGCGCCCAGTCATCGGTCAATTCCGGCAACACGCGCTCGCGGATCTCCTTGGCCATTACGCGCAACTGCACGGTTTTTTTGTCGTGATCATGGTCAGAATCGCGAGCGTGGTCGAGATCATCCGCAGCTATCGCGACAACCGTAATCTCGCGGACTTCCCCTG
Source organism: Candidatus Latescibacterota bacterium (assembly GCA_965204745.1). Taxonomy (GTDB): domain Bacteria; phylum Latescibacterota; class UBA2968; order UBA2968; family UBA2968; genus VXRD01. The sequence continues at coordinate 2,055,547 of OZ242010.1, read as the reverse complement.
CCGAAATGCCGACCAACTGTTTTGAAAATTCCAGCGAACCCTCGTCATCCTTGAACAGCCGAATCGACTGGTCCGCTGTGCCATGGTCTGGAATGGGGTCGCCATCTTCCCCGAGCTCTTCTAGATCGGCCAAAACCACGTCTTCAAAGTCGGCAGCGCGTTCCACGACTCGCTCTTTGGCGTGCTCGTCCTGCATGACCCGCAACCGCGCTTGAACGTGCTCGTCCCCAATCGTCGTAGCGGGCCGGGTCACGCGCAGCCCCTTATAGGCTTCCACGGTGATCTCGGGGCGAATATCGACAAATGCCTTGAACACCAGCGGCTGTCCCTCTTCAAACTCGATGATTTCAATCTCCGCTTGGGAAACCGGGTGAATGCCTTCGGTTTCGCAGGCATCCTGATAAAATTCCCCGACCAACTCTTGGATAACCTCTCCTTGGATGGCCTGCCCAAAGTGCCGTTTGACGACGTTCAGGGGAATTTTGCCCTTGCGAAATCCCGGCACACTGAGGGTCTTGCTGTACTTTCTATAAGCGGCATCGAGCCGCTCGTCCACGGCTTCAACCGGGGCTTCGATTTCCAATGTTCGCCGCCATGTTCCGGATTCGGTCACCTGCACATTCATCGCGTTGGACCATCCTTTCTCATAATGGTGCGTTGGACGCTGAACAGGGTGCAAAATACACAAATGGAATCGCTTTGTCAATGGCGTTGGGCATAAGAGGCAACCCGCAGCCGGCCGCCATCAGCGTTCAGCCCTCACCCATCCGTCCTTACAGACGCCCGTTTTGCCGACCCCCAACACCGCCAAATACGCCTTCACCGTACTCTCCAAGCCCAAGAAAACAGCATCTGCGATCAGCGCGTGACCAATGGACACCTCGAGAATATTGGGAATGGTCACAAACTCGCCCAAGTTATCGAGATTGAGATCGTGCCCGGCATTGACCCCCAACCCTACATCCTGCGCCGTGCGTGCGGCCTCGGCGTATTGCCGAAAAACGCGGCCCACATCGCCGCTGGCAAATGCAGACGCATAAAACTCCGTGTAGAGTTCGACGCGGTCCGCACCGAGTGCTTTTGCCAGAGCCATGTTTTCCGGTTCCGGATCCATAAACAGGGAAACCCGAATGCCCCGGTCTTTCAATTCCGCGACAATCGGTTTGAGCCTTGCGCCATCGCGTTGCAAATCCCAACCGTGGTCGGACGTGCGCTGATGGGGTTCATCGGGCACCAGCGTGCATTGGTCCGGGCGCACATCGCGCACCATCTCCATAAACTCGGGAAAGGGGTTGCCTTCGATATTGTATTCCACCCCGGAAATCACCTCTTTGAGTTCATAAACATCGGTCTTGCGAATGTGCCGCTCGTCCGGCCGGGGATGCACGGTAATCCCGTGCGCGCCCGCATCCATGCACACCTGCGCCGCCTGTGTGACGCTGGGCATGGTGAGCGGGCGGCTGTTTCGCAACAGCGCGACCCGGTTCAAATTGACACTGAGTTTGGTCATAGCACTCCTCGACAATTCTACGGAGCCCGCCGCCGAGCATGGAGGCGTAGCCCCTTTGTGCTTTATGCTTTTTGTGCTTTTTGTGCTTTTTGTGGCTAAACGCGCCTACGGAGCCAGCAGCGCGTGCGTCCACTCGCCATCGCTTTGCCGCACGTACAAAAACCTATCGTGCAAGCGATCTTCTATGCTTATCCAAAATTCAAATTGCTCGGGAATCACCCGGTAGCCTCCCCAAAACGGCGGCAATGGTACATCGTCCCCCGGGTATTTCCGCGCCAGTTCTGCCATGCGATTTTCCAAAAATTCTCGGTCTGAAATTGCTTTGCTTTGCGGCGACGCCCACGCACTCAAGCGGCTGCGGCGCGGCCGCGAATCAAAATACGCTTTGGACACGTCGTCTGAAACGGGTTCAACGCTTCCCTCGATGCGAACCTGCCGGCCCAATGACTTCCAGTGGTACACCAAAGCCGCGCGGGGATTCGCCGCCAATTCATCGGCCTTGCGACTCTCCCGATTCGTAAAAAACACAAACCCATCCCGGTCGTATTGTTTCACCAGCACCATGCGAACCGAAGGTTGCCCATCGCGCGTTGCCGTTGCCAAAGCCACGGCTTCTGGCAAGGTCAATTCCGAAACTTTCGCCTCTTCAAACCACGTTTCAAACTGAACGAGCGGATCGGGATCCATCATTTCCATAGCCATGCGTTTCCCCAGAGACAATGGCAATACAGCCTTTGGACGAGTTAAGTAGCCAAAATCAATTCCCATGAGTATAACGAACATAGCCACAATACGCAAGACACGACGCTTTTTTCATTTCGTTCAACCGCAAAAAATATTTCGACATGGGAATTGCGGAACAGGTGGCAATGGCGTATTATTCGTCAATAATTCTAAAAGGTTCAACCATCAACCAAAGCCCACAAAGGAGGCGCGTTATGACTGTTGATGAGCGATTGGCAAAGCTCGAAGGCATCGTAGAAAAGGGATTTGAAGCCGTGAATGAAGAACCCCGCGCAGAAGCATCGGGGCATCAGATCCCCTTCAGCGTAGGTTGTGCTATCGACAAGACTGCGCCTTCATGCGGACAGGCGTCTTACGGTCTCTCCTGCAAAGGTCGTCTTCCCAACCTCATGGATATTGTACGCGGCGTTCAAGTCTCGGTCACACATCCAACCGCAGTTGCACTTGAACACACGGTCACGCAGTTGCAAGTCATGCTTGACCGTACCGCAAGCGTTATACGGACTTGCAAACGCAGAGATACGCGCTTGCAAAAACGCATTGCGCTTTGCGTTGTCGTACATTTTGAATTTGAATGTCCGGTAGCCCATGTTGATACGCACAAAAAACCGCCGATGGTTGTATCCAAAGCCGTGCTTTGCCATCGGCGGAATGAGACAAATACAAAGAGCGCACTGCTTTTGGATACACGACGCAAGACGCAAGCAAGCAAGAAAAAGTTGCAACAAAAATACGAAAATGCAAAAAAAGTTTGGAGGGCTAAAGCCTGCACCGTTTTCGGTACAGGCTTTTGGCTGTTGGTCTCTTGTCTCTTTGGGTGATCGCCCCTACACTGCTCGCCTTTGAACTGGCTATCGCCAGTTGTACCCCGCTCGTGGCTAAAATCCCATCTTGCCTCTTGCCTCTTGCCTCTCACCTCTTGCCTCTTGCCTCTCGCCTCTCACCTCTTACCTATGGCTGCTTCACCCGTTCCAGATTTTCTGTTGACATAGTTTCAACTCTCTTATAGATTTCTCTCCGAAATTCACATCTGCTTATACTTTAACAGGAGAGGTTCCCGTGCTGATCACGAGTTTGAAGGTTTTCTGCGACCTGATTGAAACGCAGAGTTTTTCCAAAACCGCCGCCCTTAATGCGGTTACGCAATCCGCTATTAGCCAGCAACTCAAGAGCATTGAAAAGCGGCAGTCCAAGCAACTCATCGAGCGCGAAAAACGGCGCCTGACCCTCACCGCAGAGGGCGAGGTTTTCTACCGCTATGCCCGCGAAATCGTCAAACGCTACGAGGAAATGGAACACCGCATCCAAGCGATGGACGGGGTCGTTTCGGGCACTGTGCGCTTGGCGTCCATTTACAGCGTGGGCATGCTCGAACTCGCGCCCTTTCTCAAAAACTATCTCAAAGCCTTTCCCCGGGTCAATTTCCGCTTGCAATACGATCAAGTGCAGAAAATTTACGAAGACGTGGGCAATGGCGAAGTGGATTTGGGCATCGTGCCCTATCCGCGCACCCAGCGCAAGGTGGACGTGCTCCCCTTCACGCAAGACGAGATGGTCGCAGTCATGCATCCCGACCACAAATTGGCTGGTCGCGACACCTTGTCCCCGAAAGAACTCGACAAGTACCCGCTCGTGCTCTTCACGCCCGAAACCCCGACTCGGCGCGCCATCGACCTGTTCTTCAAAAAGCACCGCGTGCGCCCCAACATCGTGATGGAACTCGACCACATCGCCACCATCAAACACGCGGTCGAGGTCGATATCGGCATTTCAATCCTGCCGCTCAACGCCGTCGAACAAGAGGTCAACCGCAAGACCCTCGCGTGCCTGCACTTCGCGAATCGGGATTTCGACCGGCCCTTGGGCATTCTCTTTCGCAAGGGCCGCAGTTTGTCTATCGCCACCGAACGCCTGCTCGACATTCTCTTGAACGGCGTTCAAAAACCCCTCCTCTAAGCGGCTGCCATGGCACTTCCAACCGAACTTCCCCTGTTTCCGCTCGACATGGTGTTGTTGCCCTATCGCCGCGTGCCCCTGCACATTTTTGAGGAGCGATACAAGCAACTGATCGGCGAATGCATGGCCGACGACACCGAGTTTGGGATCGTGCGCGGCGCGGACGACGATTTTGAGGACATCGGGTGCGCGGCGCGCGTGATCGGCCTGATCAACCGGTTTTCCGATGGGCGCATGAACATTTTGATCGAGGGCACGAGACGCTTTTGCGTGATGCAACAATTCGAGATCCATCCCTATATCTCGGGCTTTGTGGAAGATGTGGAGGACGAAGACGAAGAGGTTGACCTCGACTTGGACAATCGCGCGAAAGCACTCTATGCCGAAGCCTTGAAACTCGCGTCCGGCTGGCACTCGGCCCTCATCCCCGATGTGGATCCGGAAGACCTCGCCTACGTTCTGACCGCCAATCTCAACTTGGTTCTGGCCGGCAATCTCAACTTGTCTATCGACGAACAACAAGCCCTGCTGGAAAGCACGTCGTCCAACGAACGCCTCGCCATCATGTCCGACTCGCTGGAACATTCGCTCGCCACCCTCCGCGAAGTCAAACGCCGCACCCGCGGGAATGGGCATTTGGGGGAGTAGTCAGTAGGTTCTGTTGACATTTTGTTTTAGAGCGATGAGCGTGGCCGCAAAAGCGAGAAAGCCTCGGTAACTCGTGCTGAGTTTCTCAAAGCGAGCGAATATCCTGCGATACGGCTTCATTTTTTCAATCAACCGCTCAATCAAATTGCGTTGCTTATACCCGGTGGCGATCATAGTTACGCGGGGTCTTGCGATAAGACCGGGGCTACATCACGGCAACCTGTCCATGGTGAGAGAAGACGTCCAGAAACGCTTGTGAATCATAGCCCTTATCCGCGATGACAGATCGGCTCTCATACCCAGCGATTTAGGAAAGGACATATCTCATGCTCACACTGAAAGGCTGTCGCTATCGGCAGCAACGTTTTCGGGACGCCCTCGCAACAGAGGGCATTGACGCGGCCATCATCACGGATTCGCGGGACATTTACTATTTCACCGGCTTGTTGTTGTCCGCGTACCCGGCATTTTATTTTCCCGCGCTCCTCTACTTGGAAACCGATGGAAGTGCGTGGCTGGCCGCATCCACAGGAGATGGCGACGCGGCAGTGGATGAGCGCGTGGTCTATGATTCGCATGTGCTCTACACCATGAACCCAGATCCCATGCGGTTGCTCAACGCGGTCGTGGCCCAAAAATTGCGCGATAGCCGGGGCATTACGCGCTTGGGCTGGCAATGCGAATCCCTACCCAAATTGCTCGCGGACACCGTGGGCAATGCTTTGGACAGTGCTTGGATCGGCATCGACGACCTGCTCATCGCGCAACAGATGAAAAAGGACGCAGATGAAATCGCGCTCTTGCAACGGGCGATTGACATTAGCCTGTGCGCGTACGACCGGGTGCAAACCGCCATTGCGCCGGGCGTGAACGAACTGGACGTACTCGCGGCCGGGCAACGCGTCGCCCTCCACGCAGCAGGCGAGGTCATCCACCACGGCGGGGATTACCGATGCGGGCAACTGGGCGGGCCGGCCCGAGATCGCGCCATCCAAGACGGGGAACTCTACATCATCGACGCGCAAACCACGTACCGCGGCTACTGGTCAGACTTATGCCGAACCTTTGCCGTGGGCGATCCCACGGACTTGCAGGCATCGGTGTATGACCACCTCAAAGCGATTTTGGCGGACATCCCCAATCTGGTCAAACCCGGCAGTCGCGGCACCGCGCTGTGGCAAACCATAGACGCACGCATCCGCGAACACCCCCACTTGTCAGACATCGGCCTGATCCACCACGCGGGACACGGCGTTGGCCTTCGCGCCCACGAACCCCCGGATCTCAACCGAGACCGCGAGGGCATCTTGGAAATCGGCACGGTCTTTTCCTGCGAACCCGGCGCGTACTCCCAAGCCCTCAACGGCGGCATCCGCTTGGAAAACACGTTCCTCGTCACGGAAACCGGCGTCGAAAACCTGACGGATTACCCGACGGTCTTGAAGCGGTAAAAGCACCCACGGATGAACGCGGATGGGAATCTACTAGGTTGTGTTGACATTTAGGAGCAAAGCACCTGGCTTGAGCGGTTTATCGAAAAAATCAAGCTCTATCGCAGACTATGCTCTCGGTTTGAGAAACTGGAATAGTCGCTCCTTATCGGGACCTACCCCCCTAACCCCCGTTACTCGCTTCGCTTCGTTGTAGGCTACGCCTGTGCCTTAGAGGAAGGGGGGAACGTGGATGGGTTTTGCGAGGGGATTGATGAGGGATATTTAATCGCTTTATGCCCTCGCACAACGCCATCAGAGCAACCAGAGCGAGAAGCCATCAAAGGAGCTTTACTCCCCTTTCCTCGTAGGAAAGGGGCCGGGGGATAGGTCCCCTCGCGTAACGCCATCAGAGCAACCTAAGCCATCAAAGGACCAAACGCCTTAAATGGGCAAGCGACACATTTGCTAATCTGTGCGTAACGTCAAAAAAATGAAATGTCAACACAACCTAAGAACAAGGAGGGATGGGACTCTGCACGCGGCGAAAAGGCAACAGTCACTGGATTACTTGCGTTATGCTTGCGCGTGCGCCAGAGTGACGCTGGGAGGGGTTGGGTGGACTGACAACTGACAACTGACAATGCGAATTAAGAGTTGAATCCATCGCGTACTTGTCTTTTCTTGAGGGCTCAGTCATTTCACCCTTAAAGGAAGGAGCACGCGATGGATTGGCAAGATAAACTCATTCACTTGTATGTCTATATTTGTCAGCAGTATGACCAAAAGCATCTGTGGTTTTATACGGAACGCATGAGTAATAACGACACGCCGACCTTCACAGATGAAGAAGTGCTGACGATCTATTTGTTTGGGATCATGCAACAACACACGCAGATCAAGGCGATTTATACCTATACCAAGGATCATTTGTTCGACTGGTTTCCCAATCTGCCCACTTATGCAGGCTATATCCAGCGGTTGAACCGCTTGTGTGTGGTCTTCGCCCCATTGATTGAACAAATCCAAAAGGATAGTCCCGCAACCGATGTCTCTGAACACACCTACTTGGTGGATTCCATGCCGATTGTCATGGCACAATCGGCACGTAGCGGTCAGGCATGTGTGGCTGAAGAACAACTGGCCAACAAAGGCCGCTGCGCTTCCAAAAAGATGTGGTATTACGGCACCAAACTGCACATGGTCGCACAAGACCGCGAGAATGGCCTCCCGAAAGCAGAGTACTTCGGCTTGACAGGTGCAGCAGAGCATGACCTGACTGCTTTGCGACATGTCTTACCCGTTTTGCGTGATGGACACCTCTACGGCGATAAAATCTACGCCGATCAGCCCTTAAAAGACACGCTTAGCAAACAGCAGAACCTGATCTTCGAGACGCCGGTGAAGCGAAAAAAGGGGCAAGAAAGCCTGACCGAGGCCGAAAAAGACTTTTCTCGGGCGGTTTCGAGCATGCGACAGCCTATAGAGGCCTTGTTCAGTTGGATTGAACGAAAGACGAACATCTCGATGGCGTCTCGGGTACGATCCTATGAGGGCTTACTCGTTCATGTCTTTGGGCGATTGACCGCGGCTTGCTTCTTACTCGCTTTCTACTCTTAATTCGCATTGACAACTGACAACTGACAACTGACCGCTTGGCGGCGGGGAGATCACAACGCCACCACCTTCCCCGTGTCCGCGGCTTCGCGGGCGTAGAGGCAGATGCGCGTGACGTGAATGGCTTCGTCAGGGCCGATAATGTGGGGGGATTTGCCCGTGCGCTCGGCGTAGAGATTGACGAGAAAATTCTCCTCGATCCCCAAGGGCAAATCGCAGGGGGCATGGCCCGAGCGGATCAGGTGAGCGCGGTCATGGATCACTTCGATGACGCCTTTTGAACCGGCGATGCGGAGGCGGTCGTCGCCGTGCGTGGGCGCAGTGCCGGGGCGCAAATAATCAAAGTGGATCGCGGCGGTGCCGCCATTGGCAAAGCGAAAGAGAAGGCCACCGTGATCTTCGCACCCCGGATAGTCCGGATGCGCGAGGTTGCCGTGTAGCGCGGCGACTTGTGAGTATTCCTGCCCGCTCGCCCAGCGCGTGTAGTCCACCGCGTGGATTGCGACCCATGGGATTGTCCCGCCATAAGTTTCTCGCTGTTTGAAAAAGTCAGCGCGCGTGCCAAAGCGGTAGGATTTTTGCGCGGTTGCCAAAATGGGTTCGCCGATCAGCCCCTCTCGCACGGCTCGGTGTGCCGCCCGAAAAGCGGGCGATAGGCGCGTCCCAAACATGGCGGTGAGGCGAATGCCGTTGTCTTTGACTGCGGTTTCGAGTGCGTCCAAATCCGCCAATGTGGTCGCCACCGGTTTTTCGCTGACGATGTCGATCCCGCGCCGTGCAGCGGCTATCGACGCTTCGGCGTTGAGCGAATACGGCCGGCAAATGCCGACCAGATCGATGTCCTCCGAGTCGAGCATCTCGCGATAATCGTCATAGATGCGGGTGTGCGCGCCAACGTGCTTTTTGACCGCGTCCAACGCATCCTCTGCCTGTCCCTTTGCACACGCGACCAACTGCGCGTCTGAAATCTGCGCGATGCCGTCGAGCACCATGTTCTGATGTCCGTCAGAGCCGATTTGTGCGATCCGAAGTGCCATGGCGTTCCCTTCGCGTGATGTCGTGGTAGATGCTAAAAAAATAAGGAGAAGATCATGCTTTCACAACTCTATTCCAAAGCCAGGGTGCGCGATGTTTTGATTCCCCGCGCTGACTGGCGGCCCTTTCCGACCGCGTCTAGGCGCGATGCGTGGGAGGCGTTGCCCGAGCGCGTTCGGCAAGCGCAAATCGCACGCGGGGAAGACCGCCTGAATTTTGACTGGCCGCCCGTGCCCGCAACGCGCTTTTTGGATTATGCGCGCAATGGCAATCGCTCGCGCTACGAAGCCCTGAGTTTTGGGCGGCGCACTGCCCTGGCCGATCTCGTGCTGGCCGAATGCGCGGAGGACGAGGGTCGTTTTTTGGACGAGATTACAAATGGCGTGTGGTGCATCTGCGAAGAATCCTTTTGGGGCGTGCCCGCGCACATCGGCGTGCAACAGGCCGGCAGCGGGTTGCCCGATACCGCCGAGCCGATTGTCGATCTTTTCGCCGCAGAGACCTCCGAGTTGCTGGCGTGGACCGCGTATTTGCTCGGCCCACAACTCGACTCGGTCTCGCCGCTGATCGTCCCCCGCATCGCCCGCGAAATTCAATCCCGCATCTTGACGCCGTTGTTGGAACGCGAGGATTTTGGCTGGATGGGCTATTCGGGGGCGCGCGTGAACAACTGGAATCCGTGGATCGCGTCGAACTGGCTGACCTCGAATTTGCTGATGGAAACCGATGAGGCGCGCCGGGTTTCCGCGGTGTTCAAAGCGATGGAGACAGTGGATCATTTCATCGATCCCTATCCCAAAGATGGCGGGTGCGACGAGGGCCCGGGCTATTGGGGCCGCGCGGGTGCCGCGCTCTACGACTGCTTGGAATGGCTGCACAGCGCGACCCGCGGCGCGATAGATGTGTACGACGAGCCGCTGATTCAGAACATCGGCAAGTTCATCTACCGCGTGCAAATTGCCGATCAATACTTCATCAACTTTGCCGACGCGTCGCCTGTGGTGATGCCCGCCTTTGCCGTGGTCTATGGCTATGGGAAGCGCGTGGGCGACGAATCCATGATGGCATTGGGCGCGTGGGCCGCACGCCGACAAGGCGCCGCCGAGAAGGGCATCACCGAAGCGTTTGGGAGCATGGGCCGCGCATTGCCCGCGCTGTTTTCGCTCGATGAAATCCTCGACGCAAAGGCCGCGACCCCATTGCCGCGCGATGTGTTTTTGGATGAAATCGAGGTGTTTGTCGCGCGTGACCGCGCCGGGTCGTCCGATGGGTTTTTCGTGGGCGCGAAGGGCGGGCACAATGCCGAGAGCCACAACCACAATGACATCGGGCAAGTGGTGGTCTATGTCGATGGCAAACCCGTGATCGTGGACGCCGGCGTGGAGACGTACACGGCCAAGACGTTCAGCAGCGAGCGGTATGAGATTTGGACCATGCAATCCCAATACCACACCTTGCCCACGGTGAACGGACACATGCAGATGCCCGGGCGGGTGTATTCCGACGCCGGGATCGACTATCACTACGACATTGCCGCACGGGATGTGTCGCATGGTGCAAACGATGCAACAGCCACTATGACGCTGGACATCGCCCAAGCGTACCCGCCCGAAGCGCAGATCGACTCGTGGGTCAGAACCGTCACCTTGGAGCGTGGCGAAGGCGTGACCATCACGGACCAATACGCACTAAAAGCCATCACCGGCGATCTCGTCATGCATGTGTTGACCGCCTGCACGGTTGAAGACCGCGGCAATGGCACGCTCGCCTTGAACCAAGCAGAACTGGCAGGTGGCCGCGTGTCCGGCACCGCGCACTTGCACTGCGACGCGGATGTGTTCGACATTGCTATCGAAACCATCCCCATCAAAGACCCCCGCCTCAACGCCATCTGGGGCGATGTGTTGAGAAGAATCGTGCTGACGGTCAAAAATCCCAAACCCCGCGGCGCATGGACAATCCGGATCGCGGATTAAACGGATGGACGCGAAAAAGGCGTTGTTGCGGAATGTCCATTATTCGATCAGGGCTTCGGATATCGCGTCGTGAAATTCTGGGCGGAGGTGTTTGATTTGCGCGTTCTCGCGCGTGGGGTGAACGCGGTTGGTGAGCAGGACGACGCCGAGGTCGCGGATCGGGTCTGCCCAAACGGATGTGCCGGTGAATCCGAGGGCGCCGAAGGCTCGTTCGCTAAAATGGCGTCCGCTCGAACTGATGCCGGGTGAGACCGTGTCCCAGCCGAGTGCCCATGTGCTTTTGGGCGCGATATTCGCCCGCGTGGTGAATTGGCGGATGCCCCGCTCGGGAAAAATGCCCGCGCCGAGCCATGCGCGCAGGAACTTCGCCAGATCTCTCGTTGTGGAAAACAGGCCCGCATGGGATGCGATACCGCCCATTGCCGCGGCGTTTTCATCGTGGACTTCGCCGTGTACGAGGCCATCGCGCAAATGGGTGCCGCGCTCGGTGGGGGGAATGCGATGCAGGAGATCGGGAGATGGACAGTACAAGGTGTCGCGCATTGCGAGCGGCTCAAAAACGCGCTGTTTGGCGAGCACATCCAACCGCCCCTCGCCGATAGTCTCCAACACCTTGCCCAAAACGAGGAAGCCCATATCGCTATACGCGGTCCCCGTCCCCGGTTCATAAACCAAAGGCAACCGACACGCCACATCGAACAGCGCCTCCCGCTGTCGGGCGGGCCACAGTGCCCTCTCTCCTTTCTCCTCTCCCCTCTTGCCTCTTGCCTCTCTCTCCCCTCTTGCCTCTTGCCTCTCGCCTCTTACCTCTCTCTCCCCTCTCCCCTCTTGCCTCTCCCCTCTTACCTCTCCCCTCTTACCTCTTACCTCTCCCCTCTCCCCTTTGTAAAGATGCACATGCGCGGGCAGGCCACTGCAATGCGCGAGCAGATGCCGAACGGTAACGCGATCCTTATTCTTTCCCACAAAATCAGGCAGATAGGACTGCACGGGCGCGGCGAGATCGAGACGGCCTTCATCCGCGAACAACATACAAAGCGTTGTCGTGGCGACGACCTTGGTGACAGAAGCCAAGTCGTACAGGGTATGGACTTGCACGGGCGCGGCATCCGCCTGATAAGTATGACGCCCCACGGCCCAACATGCGACAACGCCCTTGCGGCGCAACGCGAGCCCCACGGCGCCGGGCGTGGTCCGCATCGACACATGGCGTTGTAAAACTCGCTCGGCGCGGTTGATCTTCCGCGCATCAAAACCAAAATTTTCCGGGATCACCGAATAGACCTCCGCTAACGCAGGCATCTTTAACTTCTCCCCTCTCGAAAGGGCAACAGGACGCGGCGCACGAGCAGGGCGAGGATACCCGCGCTGGCGATGGCGACGACCATCGGCACAGAGGACGCGCTGAACAACTCGCCAAAAAAGGTGACGAACAATCCCGCTGTGCTCATTTGCAGAAATCCCATCAGCGCAGACGCGAGCCCGGCTTTTTCCGGATAGGGCACAATCGCGCCGGCCATCGCTTGCGGACGCACCATCCCGCCGCCTATGGTGAACAAACACATCGGTGCGACAATGCTCAAGACAGAAAATACCCCGGCCAATTTGAGGCCCATCATCAGCAAACCCGCGCCCGCAGCGATCAGGCTACCGACCTGAATGACGCGCGCACTGCCGAACCGGTCGCCGAGGCGGGCAGACAAAAACGCGCCGATCATAAGTCCCACGGCGACCGCGCCAAAACAAAAGCCATAGCCTTGGGGCGAAACGCCCAACTCGGTAATCAGCACAAATGACGAATTGGCGATAAACGCGAACATGCCCCAAAACAAAATGGCGACCATCATCGTGTATCCCAGGTACTGGCGGTTGCCCAAGAGGTCGCGGTAATTCGCGCCCATGCGTGCGGGATTGAGGGCCGTGGAATCGATCATCTGATTGGTCTCGGGCACGGCCCACAAATAGCCGATAAAAAACAACCCGCCCAAAGCACTCAATACGACAAAGACGGATTGCCATCCAAAATGGGCCTGCAAAAATCCGCCGATCACCGGCGCGAGAATGGGTGCCAGCGCAATCGCAGTCGCCATATAAGCCATCATTCTGGCCGCGTGGGCTTTGCCGTATATGTCGCGCACCACAGCGCGGCTCACCGAAGGCCCGCTGCCCCCGGCAAATCCCTGCACCACACGCGCCACGATGAGCGCGCCCACCGTGGGTGCGAACAAACAGCCTAGGCCCGCAAGCGCGTAACAGGCCAAGCCAATGAGCAAAATGGGGCGGCGACCAAATCGGTCAGACAGCGGGCCAAACACGAGTTGCGCCGCGCCCAGAGCCATCAAAAACGAGGTGACAGCGGGCTGGATACCGGTGGGATGGGTTTGGAACTCCTCGACCATCGCCGGCATCGAGGGCAAGAACATGTCGATAGACAACGGCGGCAGGCCAGACAACCCGGTGAGCAAAACCGGAATGAGGATGCGAGACCTCGGGGATCGCGGTTCTGTTGCCTCCATCACATGCCCCAACCGTCGATCTCGATCCCACTGCCCGCCGCACGGCGTCCTTGAAAGATCTCGTCTCTCCACTGCCGGTCCTCGCGTCGATCAAAGATCGCCAAATGCCCCGCCTCTGCATCGCAACGATCCACGTAATCCGCAGTCTGCGCCAAACCCTCGGCAATGGTCTGCAAGCAGGCTTCGTACGCCAGCGCATTGACGAGCCACGGCTGGCCTTGGGGTTGCGTCCAAATCGTCTCCAGTGCGGCGGGATTGAACACCTGCCCAGCCTCCTCGGTGTGTTGTGCGAGCAATGTTTGCATCTCGCCCTGCGACCAGACTATGAGCAGATCGCGCAGGGCCAACAGGGCAGAGGTCTTGCCCGTCTGCCGGGGCGCGTGCAAAATAAAGCAACGTTTCTCGCGGATGAGCCGGCGAATCCCCGCGAGGTCCAGCCGTTTCAGTGGCGGGATGCAGTCGTGGTCTTCAGCCACCACGGGGGCCGTGGTGTTGAAAAAGCGCATGGTTCAAGTCTCCTTCCCTCTAAATCAGGGACATGAGAATCCAAATGATGAGAAGAGCGACAAAGGGCGAAATGTCCAAGCCGCCCATGTCCGGCAACAAGCGGCGGATGGGTTCGAGAACGGGATCGGTGAGGCCGTGTATCAGTCTGACGAGCGGGTTGTATGGATTGGGATTCACCCAAGAGATGATCGCCCGCACGATGATGATATAGCCGTAAATTTTGAGCAGACTTGCCAGCAAAAACATGAAGTTGTCCTTTCGCTATGCGGTTTCGGAAATTGTCTTAAAACTAATTCAAGAGCGGGAGGCCAAGCGCATCCTTGAATTGGCAGTTCACCTTGTCCAAGGCGCGAGACAAGATGTCGGAATTTTGAAAATATAGTTGACCAAATTGTGACGCCATCCAAAAACGCGCAACAATGGGGCGCGTTTTTTTTTCCGTGTAAAAACCCCGCCATGGAATGACCAGACGGGGTTGGGTATGCTAGCGCACGGTGCCTTCCTTATCCACATGTAGCGTTTTTTTGTCGTGACAGAAGCGTTTCGGGGTTATCAGCCGGGATGGGGATGGCGCCGAGTTCTACGAGGTGGGCGTTGTCCGCTGAAGCCAGAGCGAATACCGGCTTGCCCGCGGCGAGCGCGTCTTTGCATAGCCCCTCGGTTTTGCTACCCGGCTCGGCATGGGCGATGAGGATGCGGTCAGCTAGTGTGGCGACATACGCATTGCGCCGGGCCGCGATGCCCGCGGTTGGGCGACGGATATGGTCCGCAAAAAAGGACAGGATGAGCATGCGTTTCGTGGTGAGGGGATCCCGCCAGCTTTTCGGCATTCGCAGGCGACTAAGCCCTCGCGCCGGGCAAATGACAACAGACGCCGTGCCCCGTAGCAGAATGTCTAAAAACTCTTTCTCTATCGCGACCTGAAAACCGCCGATGATCCCCGCGTCTGCCCTTCGGAGTGCGCGTGCCAGATCGTAAGTCTTGAGAATAATGTCGCCCGGGCAACGCACAGAGCAAAAGAACCCGATCAGCGTTCCGGCCAATACGCCGAGACTGCCCTGCGCTGTGACAACAGGCGGATGCCCACCATCCGTACATCGGCGCAACACCGCCGGATAGCCCGTAGCGTCGGGCCTGAACAACCTGTGATTCCCAAAATCCATAGCATTCAAAAATGACCAAATTGTGACGCCATCCCAAACGCACATCAATGGAGCGCGTTTTTTTGGTCCGTGTAAAAACCCCGCCATGGAATAGACCAGACGGGGTTTTGTCAAATTGCCGCGAGATACAAATTACGCCCTGCTTTCGCCGTTTTTAGGAGAAGGCCAGCGAGGGATTGCCCGAGGGGCAACAGCTTCCCATTTGCGCGATTTATCCCCCTTCGACAACCGGATGGCTGTCTTCACCGCGTCCTGGACTACTCGGCTCCTCGGCGGTGAGGATGGTTTCTGACTCTGTGGGGAGGTCTTGAGTCTCATGGTTTATCTCCTTGAATTGACCTAATAAGGTCAGCCCTTCATTTAGCATGGGATAAATAACAGTTGGCGAAAATATACTAAAATCGACAAAATAAACAAAAATCTCCAAGGGTGTTCACCTACTGTTCGTGACAGATATGATTTTTCGCCAATCAAAAAGCAATCCATGTCTCTTGTGGAAGTACCTTCTATTACCGTCGCGGACCAAGAGTCCAAGTTTATTCCACAACTTGGGTTCGTCGCGAATAAAATGCGTCTTGGCGTGGTGCTTTCGCGGTGCAATTACGCCTATTTCGACGAGTGCCTTATCCAATGCGGCAAAGTATCGGCTTCGGTCATTCTTATCACAAACATCAATAGCTCGATTTTGCTCATCGATCCAAAAAATGAGATTGAGATGATGCCCGTCCGTTAAAATGTAATACGTAAGCATCTCCAAGAAAGCGACACTATCAGGAGAGTAGATTTTTCCGATGCGAAGCAAATCATGACCAGATGCTGTCAGCCGTCCGTCCACTGACAAAAGTCCTGAATGGCGCATAGCCAGTTGAGCGTTCAGACGTTCTGCTCCGAAACTTTTGGCGTCCGGCATTTTTGCCTTTCGAGTTTTTCCTTCCCACGTCAAGGCAGTACCTTTGGTAGCAAATCCGGTCCAGAAACGCTGGAAAATTTTATCAAAACCCTGACCATCCATCTCGTCAGAAAGCCGGAGCAACTCAAAAAGATCGTAGTTCGACAAATCGCGCCAATAGCCCCAGAAGACTTTACGACCGATTCCTTTGGGCACTTGTGAGGGAGGTGGTTCACGAGGCGTTAGCGGCCGCAGGACAGTGAGGTTGTTTATATCTTGGTCGTATTCAAAAAGCGCGAGGGACAACGTCGCAAGCTCTTGGTCGAGAATGTTATTCAAATACTTGGAAATCTCGAACCCATCGGCAGTGCGTTTTGGCACAACGAGTCCGGAGAACTCAAAATCGCTAAGATACGTGATTGCTTGGCCAAGGCCCGTTACATATTCGCGCTTTACTTGGTTGGGTGGTTTGAACTCTATGGCGAACGACGAGTTATTCGTACTATCCTCAAACGCAATGTCGGGCCTTGGCCAGTCTGCGATCCCTTGCCAAAGCGTCGATTTTGTCGATAACCTTGGCGTAGCCCACGCGGTAGCTTCGCCACTTCTCAACTGGTGAAGCAGGGTCGAGGATACTTCATGGGCCATGAAGTTGTGTTCAACGCTCATCCCTTATTCTCCTCGTCATCTGAATGAAAATCCGTTCGTACTGTTTGGGCACAATAAAGCTCAATATCTTCCCACACATCTTCTATTTCCAGTGCTCGACAAAAAATTTTATCGCTTAAATCAGTAATCTTTCGACACTTAGCAAGATTGTAGTTGCCGACCATTTTGGTGGCATTCAATTTGAATTGGGTAGCCTGTGCCATTGCGGATTCCAATGATGGAACGACTTCGAGAAGATCAAATGTCCGTTCTCTGGGGAACCGCTTGAAGTCAACTGGAAAATCGGCAAAGACCCGGCGCGTCACGTCGAAGTCGTCACCAATGACAAACCAAAAAGTCAGCATGATCTTTCCATTTGCAAGCAACATCGCAAGTTGGCACGTTTCGAAATTTTCAAAATATAGCTGACCGAACTTCGTATGTGGAATGGGTTGTCCTTTGTCGTTGTAACAAGGTGGCATCTCACGACAGTAATTTAGCCAGTTGTAAGCCGTTTTCTTAAAATGTAATACGTGCTCTTTCACACGGGGCGAAATTGCGGCTTCAAGCGTGTGTTTCTGTGAAGCGAGAAGTCGCTCGAAAGCCTTAGCAAGCGCGGCACTGTTCAGTTTTGGTATCCTATATTTCCAAACCTCTGGTTGAAATGGTACGTATTCCAGTTCTTGAAAGAGTGTCGGACGTGCAGCACGGAACCAGCGGTGCAATCGCGTCGTCAGAGTGCTTGTCGGTCCTTTTGACTTGAGCGCGAGGTGAATGGTGTTTCGCACCCGCACATTAAAACTGAACAAAGCGGACGGAATGCGACCAAAGGATGAAAACCAGTTGTCGCTGTATCCCGAAAATAGAAGGCGGCGGCATGAATCAAAAGCGGAACTGAAGCCGAGACTGAGCGGTACGATCATGCCGGTTCGACCACGCATCCGGAGTAAAGCCTGGCTACGCTCTAATACCCAAGCATAAATGTCAGGGCATTTATCGCAGACCGAGTTCTTCACAGCATAAAATTTCCGCACTTTTCTGGACGAGACATACGGCGGGTTGCCGATGATCACGTCAAACCCACCTTTGTGCATGATGCCGTAGAACTCCACGAACCAGTGAAACGGCTGGTGCCTGTCGCGCCAGTGTTGATATGCTGTTCCGTCGCTGGGCTTGACGCCGTATTCGCCGGCCAAGTACTCGTCCAACTCATCGCGCAGATCGGTGAGGCGTTTTCGCAGTTGCGACTTCGCGCTGGTGAACGCGCTGGCGTCCAAGCCGTGTTGGGTCTGCATGGTGCGGAACTGCCGAAACGCCCGGTCCGCGATCTCGGCGCTTTCCTCAATCTGGGGAAGCGACAGTCGCTTGATCAGGTCGCTGCTCAATGCTTCCTTCACTTGCGCGAGCGACGTGAAGCCGACGAGCGTGTTCCCGGCGCGGATGTTGAAGTCGATGTCGGGCAACGGCTCGATCTGCTCGTAAGTAGCCAACTGCGCGACGAGTTTGAGGAACAGGCGCAGTTTGCAGATTTCCACCGCCTCCTCCATGATATCCACGCCGTAAAGATTGTCGATGATGATCGACTTGAGGATGAAATAGCGTTCGCTGGCGTGCTCATCAACCCGTTGCAACACTTGGCGAAAATCGCGCAGTCTCTCGGGACGGTGCTTGTGGTGCGATCTCTCCAAGTCGTCCAAGAACCCGCGCATGGCCTCCAAGCAGGCGACGTAGAGCGGCTCCAAAATGTTGAGCGCGGCGAACAAGAACGCGCCCGAGCCGCAGGTCGGATCGAGGACAGATACCGCATTGATCGCCTTCCAAAAAGCGCGGATCAGTTCCGGCCCCTCGCTGCTCGCGATGACGTCTTGGGCGAATCGCTCGATGTCCAAATTGTACGTGATCAGGTCGTTGATCGACGCGATTTCACCGGCGGCGAGTTTGGCGTGGATGTCCTCATAGCGTTGGCGACGGGCAATGTGCTCGCGCCACGTTTCAGTCGGCAGGGCATACTCCGGTGGGGCCGCTTGGTTCCAGCCATCGCGCTTGGCGACGTCGTCCAGACCAGCGGCGATCTCATTCGGCAGGTCGCGTTTTTCGGCGAGTTCCACTTTGTTGTCCATGTCGTAGGTGATGCCGTGGCGCACCGCTTCGTGGAAATACCGATCCGGGTCGTCCGACAGCAACCGCCACACCCAGCCCTTTGGCGCGAACGCGATGGCGCATGCCTTTTTCGCCCGGTCGAACAAAAATGGGATGATGGTATTGCGGCTGATGTAGCCGGTGATGTCCTCTTTCGTATAGTAAGCCCCCATCTGCTTCTGGTTGATGTACTTCTCGAAAATGTACCCGAGCACGTCGGGGTTGATCTCGTTGTCGTTGCGGAGCGGGCGGTCGTCGAGATGCCATTGGTACGCGTCGAAAAACGCGAAAATTTGTTCAAACGCCTCGTCGGGAATGTGAATCTGCGGGTTGGCCCGCTCCAGATCATGCACCTCGAACAAGCCGCCATTGAGATACGGGACTTTGCCGAGCAGGGCCGCCAATTCGGGCGCACGGTCGGCTTCGGGTTGACCCAGGCCCTCGTGAAACAGCCGCAACAGGAACAGCCGGTAGAAACCGAGAAAGTTGCCCTCGCCCTGTTGCTGGCGCACCCGTTCCAACCGGTCGCGCAGATAATCCGGATTTCCGTCGAGAAAACCCCGCTTTTGGATGAAGTAAATGAACATCATTCGGTTCAGCATCAGCGAGGCGTACCACTCGCGGTCGGTTGCGTTCTCGATCCCCTCGATAAAAGTCAGAAACGCGCTGTGCTCTTTCTTGAAGCGGTCATAGAATCGCTTGGTGACTTTCTCCACATCGAAAGCCGCACGCACTCGGCTCGTCACATCGACAAGGGTGAGATCTTCCTCTTCCTCCAGCGCGACCATGATTTGCTCCAATTTTTGAATCAGGGATTCGCCCGCTTGCCCCTGGCGATAAATATGGTGTCGAGACCGATCCGGCCACCCCGGCTCGCGCTTGACCCAGTGCCAGTACTGCGCGTCAGCATCGGCGTAGATGATGAGGTGTTCGCGCACCGTCTTGCCGACATCCCGCTCGATCTTCTGCCGCGTCGGATAGTCGGGCAAGGCCCCGGCCGAATCCGCCACGTATTGATAGGCAACCATACCGCGCTTATGGGCGATGGCCTCGAGCGCGTAAGTCTCGCCTGCGACTGCGATATCCGATCCGCCGTGGTCCCAGCCGAGTTCCTCAATAAAGAGCGGCTGGAGATCGCAATTCTTCAGGTGTTGTTTGACTCTGTCTCTGTTAAGCGTCATGATGAATCCCCGTTCAAGCCCAGAGAGCAGATAATGCGCGACTCTTGGCGTTCGTCTTCTTTGTGCCTGATGCAAAGCCGGTCGTCGTCTCTGAGCGCGATGACCAACTGCGCGAGGGCCTCGTCAGAGATGCTGCTGTGCAACTGGCGGTTCAGCGTATCCACCGCTGTTTGACGCAGGGGATAGCGGTAAATGTCTTCGATGGCGCGCCGCAGCGAATCCGTATCGAACAGCGTGCCTCAGATTATATTAAAAACGCATGCTTGTCAATGCTTGGGGTTGCGTTTTGAACGGTGTTGCGTTATACTTTTGTGCGATTGTGATTGAACCGCGCAGTGAATTTCGAGGAGGTGCGACATGGCAGCGACACTGATGGCCGAAGTCGAGACGCGGCGGAGAACCGCGGTGATCGATTGCGATATTCACGTCACCATGAAATCGGGTGATGTGTGGTTTCGATATCTGCCGAATACATGGCACGAGTATCACCGAACCATTGGCGGGCATGGGCGAATGGGATCCGCGTATCCGCGCGCCGTGCCCAATGCCGCGCGCCACGACGCCTGGCCCCCATCCGGGCCGCCTGGGTCTGATTTGGCGTTTTTGCGCGCACAATTGTTGGACGAGTGGGACATGGATTACGGCATCCTGACGCCTTTGATCGGCGTGGGCGGGCAACAGAATTTGGCTTATGCCGCGGCGATGGGACGCGCCGTGAACGATTGGCAAGCCGACGCGTGGCTCAGGCGCGAGCCTCGGTTGCGCGGGTCCATTATCGTGCCCTACGAAGACGGGGATTTGACCGCCGCAGAAATTGACCGCGTGGGCGATCACCCCGGCTTTGTGCAGGTGTTGCTCATCGTGCGTACGCTGGAACCCCTGGGCAGGCGCAAGTACTGGAAGATGTACGAGGCGGCGGTGCGAAAGGGATTGCCCATTGCGATTCACTTTGGCGGCACGGGCGCAGGGCCGATCACCGGCGCGGGCAAGCCGTCGCACTACATCGAAGACCACGGGGGCATGCCCACGGCCTTTCAGGCGCAGGTGACGAGTTTGGTGTATGAAGGCGTGTTCGAGCACTTTCCGGAGTTGAAGGTGGTGTTGATCGAAGGCGGGTTTGCGTGGATGCCCGCGTTGATGTGGCGGCTGGATCGCTGTTACCGGCAGTTGAGGGTGGAGTTGCCGCAACTGAAACGCCTGCCGTCGGACTATATCCGCGATCATTTCTGGATCAGCACGCAACCGATGGAAGAACCCCCTGTGCGCGACTACTTTTTCGAGATGATGGATCACCTCGACATGAACGACCGGTTGCTGTTTGCCACGGATTATCCCCACTGGGATTTTGACGCGCCCGACGTGGCCCTGCCCTCCGGCATGGACAAGGGCGTCCGCCGCAATATCCTGGCCGAAAACGCACGGGCATTGTACAATCTGGCGTGACCGCACAAACCGGGTCATGACATTGTGATCGCGATTCCAGATATGGACGACGAGGAGTGCGATTGGTCACGCGCTGCAAGAGAGCGACTCCTCGCGGCGTATATTGAGCGTAACTCGATATGGCAAAACACATTATCGGAACAGTTGACGAAATCCCGCCGGGGGCGCGGAAATTGGTGACGGTCGCGGGGCGCGAAATCGGCATATTTAATATTCGCGGCGAATTTTACGCGCTTCGCAACCGCTGCCCGCATCAAGGCGGCGCGCTGTGCAAGGGCCGGGTATCGGGCTTTGTCACCGCAAGCGTGCCTGGGGAATACGAGTACACGCGCAAGGGCGAAATTTTGCGTTGCCCGTGGCACGGCTGGGAATACGATATCAAAACCGGGCAGTCCTGGGTCGATCCCGCCAGCGTGCGCGTGCGGAGCTATGACGTAGAAATCACCCCCGGCACAGAAATCAAAGGCGCGGAAGCCATGGCCGGGTTGGCAAAAGGCCCTTATGTAGCAGAGACATATCCAGTCACAGTGGAGCAAACGTATCTCATCGTAGAAATATAGGTCGTGTTGACATTTCATTTTTTGACGTTACGCACAGAGTAGCAAATGTGTTGCTTGCTGATTTAAGGCGTTTGGTCCTTTGATGGCTTAGGTTGCTCTGATGGCGTTGCGCGAGGGGACCTATCCCCCGGCCCCTTTCCTACGAGGAAAGGGGAGTAAAGCTCCTTTGATGGCTTCTCGCTCTGGTTGCTCTGATGGCGTTGACCGAGGGCATAAAACGATTAAAATCCCTCACACCATCCCCTCGCAAAACCGCTCACTGTTCCCCCTTCCTCGCAGGAAGGGGGTTAGGGGGTAGGTCCCGAAAAGTAGCGACTGTTCCAAGTTTCTCAAACCGAGAGCATATTCTGCGATAGGGCTTGATTTTCTCGATAAACCGCTCAATCCAGTTACATGACTCGTAAATGTCAACACAACCTAAACATCTCGATAGAACGACTTTGGGCGGTTGGGCGGGGACTGACTACTGACAACTGACTACTCACGGACGGGCATCGCCCCTACATTCTCTCCTCATTTCTCTAAGGAGTCCCCATGCGCGTGGGCGTTATTTCTCTGTTGCACGAGTCGAACACGTTTATCAACGCACCGACGACTTTAGACGCTTTTCAGCGAGACGGGATTTTGACCGGGCAGGCGATGTACGATCACTACTCGGGCAGGCACCACGAAGTCAGTGGCTTTTTGGAGGGCTTGACGGCAGCAGGCATTGACGCGCTGCCGATTTTTCATGCGGGCACAACGCCATCTGGGCGCATTGCCAAAGCGGCTTGTGACGCATTGATGGCGCAGATGTTTGACCGAGTGGTAGCGGTTGGCGAAGTGGATGGCTACCTGGTCGCGCCGCACGGGGCAAATGCGGGCGAGGGCGACGCGTACCGGGATTTGGATGGGTATTGGCTGTCGCGGTTGCGCGCACGGGTCGGGCCGCAAAAGCCGATGATCTGCACCCTGGATCCCCACGCCAATTTGTCCCCGCGCATGGTTGCCGCGTGCGATGCCACGATAGCCTATCGGTCGAATCCCCATCTGGATCAAAAACAGCGCGGGTTGGAAGCCGCAACCCTGATGGCACGCACGTTGAGAGGCGGAGTCAAACCCACGCAGGCCGGCGCGTTTCCCTCCATTGGCATCAATATCGAGCGGCAACTGACCTCTGCACCGCCGTGTTTGCCGATGTACGAATTGGCAGATGAGATGTTGCGAGAACCGGGGGTGTTGTCGAACAGCATCTTGCTCGGGTTCCCTTATGCCGATGTCGAAGAAATGGGAGCGGCATTTGTGGTGGTGACAGATGGTGATCCAGACCGCGCGCAAGTGCTGGCAAATCGGCTGGCGGATTATTTGTACGTCCATCGCGCAGAATTTGTGGGCGAATACATCGCGATTCCCGACGCGGTCGATCAGGCGATGGCGCAACAAGGTCCGGTTTGTCTGCTCGACATGGGCGACAATGTGGGCGGCGGCTCAGCGGGCGACGGCACGGCTATCGTGCGCGAATTGCACAGGCGAGGGACCGCGCCGAGCTTTGTGTGCATTTTCGATCCGGAATCGCAACAGCGCGCCCGAGACGCAGGAGTCGGCAATCGCCTTGCGTTGCGTATCGGCGGCAAGACGGACGAGTTGCACGGCGCGCCCTTAGAGGCCGAAGTGTGCGTGCGGAGCCTGCACGATGGAAAATTCAGAGAGACCGAAGTGCGGCACGGCGGGCGAACCGCTTTTGACATGGGCGCCACGGCCATTGTGGAGACGGATACCCAACTCGCGATCAGCTTGACATCGCGGCGCACCGTGCCCGTGAGCTTGGGGTTGATGACGAGTTGCGGCCTCACCCCCTCGGCGTTTCAGGTGATCGTCGCCAAAGGCGTCCACGCCCCGGTCGCGGCGTACCAACCCGTCTGCACCACGCTGATCCGCGTGGATACCCCCGGCGCGACCGTAGCGGATATGCGAAATTTCGACTACCAATTTCGGCGCAGGCCCATGTATCCTTTTGAAGAGCGCGTCTGATTCGCGGATTTGCGCGGATTCGGGGATTGCGCGGATTGAAACCCGGCCACCCATCTGCGTTGCTCCAAGTGGTCAGTAGTCAGTCCACACAGCCCTCAGTCCCCAATCGGTCAGCAATCACCCGTAGGGACAGGCCCCCGTGCCTGTCCTCGCCTCGGCGATGGCATGGCAGTGGCAGAACGCATTACGGGCATAGCCTACATCGCATCAAGAAGCGCAAACGTCATTTCGCATGCACCACAGGCATAGCCACATAGCAACAAGGAGCACAACCATGACCCCTTTCGCCATCCCAGCCAAATTGACCGCGTGCGTTTTTGCGTTGCTCTGCTTCGCGTCTATCGCGCAGGCGTCTCCGCCACTCGCAGAGCAAGAGGTGCATTTCTGTTTGCCCCTCACCTTGGAAGCCATGCGAGCACGCGATAGCCTCTATGCCGCAAGCAAGCATGCGTTGAATCGGAACGTGGGTGAACCGCGCACTGTGCGGATGATCTACTTTTTGCCCAATGACCGGCCGTATCGCGCCGAGATCGTTCAGAAAATGAAAGATGAGATTCGCAACATTCAGACTTTTTACCGCGATCAGATGCGAGCGCATGGACATGGGGACATGACCTTCCGCTTTGAAACCGATGCCCAAGGCGAACCCTTGGTTCACCGAGTGGATGGGCAACACCCCGATAGCCACTATCTTAGCGGTACGGTTGGGGAAGCTGAGCAGGCGTTTGATTTCTATCAGAACATTTACTTTATCGTTGTTGATAATAGTACAGACAGAATCGGGACTGCACTAGGAAGAACAGCCCTAGTCGGTAGGACTAGATTTGGATCGGAAATCTGGAGACGAAAAAATCAGGGCAGTGTGTTCGTTCCTGGCGGATTTCACTGGACAACCGCCGCCCATGAACTTGGACATGCCTTTGGCTTGGAACACGATTGGCGGGATGGGGCGTATATCATGTCGTATGGGGCGCAACGAAACTCGCTATCTGCGTGTGCTGCTAAATTTTTGTCCGTTCATCCCTATTTCAAGCCCGTACCAATTGAAGATGCACAGCCACCAACAATCAAACCCATATCATCACATTTATACCCGACAGGTTCAAAGAACATCTCTATCCAACTCAAAATCAGCGATCTGGACAGACTCTATCCGGCCGGACTCCATCAAGTACTTCTATACGACAGTCCATACGGCAGGAGGGGATTAAGGGCGTGTCAGGGATTGAATGGAGAAAAAACTGCCACTGTTCAATTCGATTATGATGGCGCAGGAGGCATCGGTCTTTCCGATGCGCTTTGGCATCGAATTTTCGTCATGGCAGTAGATACTCGCGGGAATAGTGTCCTGAAAGAATTTAGGCTGAAGGATGTTGCGCTAGGTATTATTGCCGATTTTCAGGGGGATTTAGGTGACGTCGAATCAGTTGCGTTTTCACCCGATGGCGCAACCCTCGCCTCCGGAGCTAGGTTCTGTTGACATTTACGAGCAAAGCAACTGGCTTGATCGGTTTATCGAGAAAATCAAGCCCTATCGCAGAAGGTTTGAGAAACTGAAACAGTCGCTCCTTATCGGGACCTACCCCCCTAACCCCCCTTCCTGCGAGGAAGGGGGGAACGGTGAGCGGTTTTGCGAGGGTATTGATGAGAGATATTTAATCGCTTTATGCCCTCAGAGCAACCATAGCGAGAAGCCATCAAAGGGACTTTACTCCCCTTTCCTCGTAGGAAAGGGGCCGGGGGATAGGTCCCCTCGCGCAACGCCATCAGAGCAACCTAAGCCATCAAAGGACCAAACGCATTAAATGAGCAAGAAGCAACACAGTTGCTACTCTGTGCGTAACGTCAAAAAATGAAATGTCAACACAACCTAATAAATCGATCAATTTGTGGGATATTGCAACGCGAACAGAGACCGACACCGTCACGATTAAAGGTAAAGGACTGGTGGTTGCGTTTTCACCCGATGGTGCAACCCTCGCCTCGGCAAGAAATAATTATTTTACGGTCGAGCTGTGGAATGTGGCAACGCGAGCAAAAATCGCTATGTTTAAGCATGAGATGGAGGCCCAATCAGTTGTGTTTTCGCCAGATGGTTCAATCCTCGCCTTCTCAGATTATGAAACGATCAAGTTGTGGGATATTGCAACGCGGACAAATATCGCCAATCTTAGGGGACATACGTTTTGGGTCTCTTCAGTTGCGTTTTCGCCAGATGGTTCAATCCTCGCCTCCGGATCAGATGATGGAACGGTCAAGCTGTGGGATATGGCAACGCGAACAAATATCGCCACTCTTAGGGGACATACGTTTTGGGTCAAATCAGTTGCGTTTTCGCCAGATGGTTCAACCCTCGCGTCAGGGTCTTGGGATAGCACGGTCAAGTTGTGGGATATGGCAACGGAAACAAATATCGCTACACTTGAAGGGCATAGAGGGGAGGTCTCCTCTGTTGCGTTTTCGCCTGATGGTTCAACCCTCGCCTCCGGGGCGGGCACGGTCAAGTTGTGGGATATTGCAACGCGAACAAATATTGCTACACTTGAAGGGCATTGGGGGGTCTCTTCTGTTGCGTTTTCGCCTGATGGTTCAACCCTCGCTTCTGGAGGCTTGGATGGAGTGGTTCTGCTGTGGGATATACCTAAATTGATACAACCGCGTCCTCAAGTGCTGGTGAAAATCTCAGGGGATGAACAGGAAGGGGCACCGGGTGAAACATTGCCGGACCCTTATGTTATTGAAGTGAAAGATCAATACGGCAATCCCTTACAAGGTGCTCAAGTTAAATTTACTGTCACCGAAGGCGATGGAACGCTCACAGTTGAGAACGCAACAACCGATGCCAATGGCAGGGCGCAAAGCCTGCTGACGCTTGGAAGACAGCCGGGAATAAATGCTGTTGAGGTATCTGTTGCTGAACTTGTGGCGACTGGCAGGGTGCTAAGCACGCTAACGCTACAGCCTGGAGTAAATGCTGTTGAGGTTGAACTTGAGGCGACTTTTAATGCCTTGGGAGGCCGGACATGGCATTTACCCGACGGCGCACTCGCTCGCTTGGGAAGTCGTTACATTGATGGAATTGCGTTTTCGCCCGATGGTTCAACCCTCTTTGCGGGAGACAGACTTTGGGATGTGGCAACAGGACAAAACATCCCCATACTCAAGGGTGGGGAGTATGCCGTATTCTCAGGCGTATTCTCAGGCGTATTCTCACCTGATGGGGCGACACTCGTTTTAGTAAACTCAGGGGATCTCTATCTGTGGGATGTTGAGACAGGACAACATATCACGACGGTGCGGGCGTCGTCGGTCCGGTCAGTTGCGTTTTCGCCCGATGGTTCAACCCTCGCGTCAGCGTCATCGGATGGGACGATTAAGCTGTGGAATGTATCGACACGAGAAAGTATCGCCACCCTTGAAGGACATACGGAGCTAGCCACCGCTGTCGCGTATTCCCCGGATGGTACAATGCTCGCTTCCGGATCATGGGATATGACAGTCAGATTATGGGATGTATCAACACGGACAAATATCGCTATTCTTGAAGGGCATACAAGCCAGGTGTTTTCTATTGCATTTTCGCCCGATGGGACAACGCTTGCTTCAGGGGCAGACAACGGTGTCAGGCTATGGGATGTGGCAATGCGAAAGGAGATTGCCTTTCTTCGGGCTGTGCATAGAAATGAAGCGTATTCTGTTGCATTTTCCCCCGATGGCACGACACTCGCTTCGGGTGCCTGGGAAAAAGTCAAGTTGTGGGACCTTGCGACACGAACAGAGATCGCTACGCTTGAGGGGCATACCGATTTGGTCGTTTCTGTTGCATTTTCGCCCGATGGCACAACGCTCGCATCCGGATCATGGGATGGCACGGTTCTGCTGTGGGATATGTCGCCGTATATCACGCCCCTTATGTCCGACTTTGATGGCGATGGCGCGGTTGGTTTTCCCGATTTTCTGCTGTTCGTCGCGCAGTTTGGATTGAGTCAGAATGACGAAGGGTATGATGCGCGGTTTGATTTGGATGGCGATGGCGCGATAGGGTTTAACGATTTCCTGGTCTTTGCCAATCATTTTGGGAAAGCCGTGTCGTCAAACTGACTGTCTGTTACGAAATGCCCGGCCGCGTTCATCCGCGGTTGCGATTGAAGGGAGCGCGACTTGAAAATTCTATTGACCAATGACGACGGTTTGGATTCGCCTTTGTTTCACTTTGCAATGGCTTATTTTCAGGCGAAGGCGCAGGTGATGGCTGTGGTGCCGGCAACAGAGCAGAGTTGGAAGGGCAAGGCCATGACGCGGTTGGGCGCGTTGCATCTGGAGCCTTTGGACGGCTTTGCGTGCGCGGCGTACGCGCTTTCGGGAACGCCGGCAGACTGCGCGAATTTCGGCATTTACCACTTGTTCGACAGCAAACCCGATCTGGTGATTTCGGGCATCAACATGGGCAGCAACGCGGGTTTGGGATTCGCGCTCTCATCCGGCACCATCGGCGCTGCGCTAGAAGCCAATATCGCAGGCGTGCCGGGCGTGGCCTTGTCGCAGGTTTTGCACGGGCCTGTGTTTCAACACTGGATTGCACACCGCGCCCTACGCCCTGATGTGCAGGACGCGCTGTTGAAAAATTGTCGCGCCATGTTGCACCGCGTTTTTGCGTTTTTGACCGCACGAGACGATTTTCTGTCCGCCCCGGTAACGTGGAATGTGAACCTGCCCTGCGAACTGGCCCCCAACTGGCAGGTCGTCCCAACCGCGCTCGGGCACACGTTTTACACCTCTTGTTTCAAGCCATCGGAAAACGGGTATCACCACGCCATCGACCAGCCCGAAGTGGATGAACACAAAGGCACGGATGGCATGGCACTGCGCGAAGGCCACGTGAGCGTCACACGGCTGGACATTCGCACGTTGGGATAGGCAAAAAGCAATCGTAGCTGAGAAAACGCACACGGGCGGCAGGGCGAGGAGAGGCACGCACGGGCAGCGGGGTGAGGAGGAGGAGGATCACACGAGGAGATTACCATGAGCTTTGAAGGTGTCGTACCTGCGATAGCAACGCCGATGGACCGAGCGGGACGGTTCAATGAAGCGGCATTTCGCAAAATTGTCGCGTTCAACATCGAGGCCGGTGTCCACGGATTTTGGGTTGCCGGAGG
The DNA here is from genome assembly GCA_965204745.1 of Candidatus Latescibacterota bacterium. Taxonomy (GTDB): domain Bacteria; phylum Latescibacterota; class UBA2968; order UBA2968; family UBA2968; genus VXRD01. The sequence continues at coordinate 2,026,419 of OZ242010.1, read as the reverse complement.
CACGGGCGAAAGCGTGTTGTTGGACGACGCGGAAAACAAACAGATCGCCTCTGCGATTGTGGATCAAGCGCGGGGGCGGGCCAAGGTCATCATGCATGTGGGCGCGCCGACAACGGATCGCGCGGCGCGATTGGCCGAGCACGCGGCCCGTGCGGGTGCAGACGCGCTGTGTTGCGTGCCGCCGTTTTTCTATCGCCGCGACGATGACGACATTGCCGAGCACTATCGGGTTGTGGCCGGCGCGGCGGATTTGCCGTTGTTCGTGTACAATTTGCCGGGCGCGACCGGTGTGGAAATCACGCCGGGCATGATGGCAAAAATTCAGGATCGCGTGCCGCAACTGGCCGGATTAAAACATTCCGCGCTGACGTTTGCCAATGTGCGGACCTTTGCACGGATGGGCTTGGCGTGTTTTATCGGCAACCATCGGTTGATGCTACCGGGCCTGACCATCGGCGCGTGTGGATGCGTGGATGGCCCCCTGACTGTGTTGCCCGAATTGTGGGTGGCAATTTGGACCGCGTATCGCGCAGGCGATTTGCAGGCCGCAGAAGCCGCACAGGAAAAAGCCACGCATGCGTACGAGGCGTTGAGCGCAGGCGCGGGCGGTGGCTTTCATTCCCTGATCAAAGCAGCGTTGAGCGCGCGCTTGGGCATTGACTGCGGAGACCCAAGACCCCCGGGCAGACCCGTCAGCACTGCCCAACGCGCACGGATCGAGGAGACGATGGCGAGGTTGAGGAGGGAGAGGTGAGAGGGGAGAGGCAAGAGGGGATTTTAGCCACAAAAAGCACAAAAGGCACAAAAGGTGAGCCGTGTGTAGGGGCGATGCCTCCGTGCTCGCCCGAAGAGATAAGAGACAAATCGCATGACGCACACGGCGGGGTGGGGACAGGACGGGCACGCACGGGCGGATGAGGGGAGAGGGGAAACTATGGATATTACGCATCTCGGGCGTTATTGTATTATATTGCAAGACGACCATCTGCTCAGTTTTTGCTGAATGATTTGTCGGCGCGGATAGACGTATCGTAGGGACAGGCCCCCATAGCCTGTCCGAAGCAGTGATAGTTGAAGTGTTCCAGGAATAGGACAACAGCCATTCAAATTGGTTTTACTTACCCCAAATGCCCATGTCTGCACAACCAAAATCGCAAGCCCCAAAATCGGATACAGCCGAGGGATCGTCTGTTATCACCAAGCGATCCCTCTTGATCGGCTTGGGGATGGGCGTGCTCATGCCCTTGTGGCCCACGTACACCAGCTTTGTGCTCAACTCCACGCGGGCGGATCATTCGCACCTGTCGATGGCGATGCTCGTCCCCTTTGTGGCCTTGCTGGTTCTGAATGCGTTTCTCGAGCGGCGCGGCATGGGGTTTTCCCCGACGGAGCTGCTGGCGATTTGCTGCATCGGCTTTGTGGCATCCACCATGCAGGGCGAATGGTTGACGGTGTGGTTTCTGCAAATGCTGACCATGCCCGCTTATTACGCCTCGCCCGAGAATAGGTTTGACGAGCTCCTCCTGCCCCACATGCCGAGTTGGACGACCATCACCAACCGAGACGCGGTGCGCGGGTTTTACGAAGGGCAAGTGCCCGGCGCGCCTTTTCCGTGGGGCGAGTGGTTCTCCGTGCTTTTCTGGTGGGGCCTGCTGATCGCGGGCATTTTGACCATTCACCTGTGTCTCAGCGTGTTGTTGCGAAAACAGTGGATGGACTACGAGCGGCTGTCTTTCCCGGTTGCCACCGCGCTTTTGGAACTCACCGGGGTCTCGGGCACGACCGGCACCTTGCGAACCCTCGCACGCAACCGCCTGTTTCAGTGGGGATTTGGCCTGACCTTTGCCATCATCGCTTGGAACGTGTTCACCTGGTTCAGCGTCAACCTGCCGATGTTCCCCTTCCTGGCCGGGCGATACGGCAGGCATGTGATTTCGGTCGCGCCGGGATTTCCGAGCATCGTCACCACCTTTGTGTTGCTCACGTTTTGTCTGGGCTACTTCACCAAACTGGAAGTTCTGTTTAGCCTGTGGTTTTTTCACGTCATTCAGATCTGCGTGGTCGGGCTTTTCAACCGCTTTGGCTTGGACTTGGGCGCGAATGACCCGTGGAGTTCGAGCCATCCCGCGATTGGTTGGATGTCCTTTGGCGGCATGGCCGTGTTTGTCGGCTGGGGGTTTTACATCGCGCGATCCCATTTCCGCGACATTTTCCGCAAAGCCGTTCTGCGCGACGAAAGCGTTGACGACTCGGAAGAGATCATGTCCTACCGCACCGCAGTCGGCCTCTTGCTCGCGTGTTGCGGGTTTGTCTTTTTGTGGCTGTTGCGCGCAGGCATGGGGCCGGGGGCGGTTCTCGGCTGGTCCTTTGCCATGCTCGTCCTGTTTGTCGGCATGTCGCGCATTGTGGTCGAGAGCGGTCTCGTGTATCTCCGCGTGCCCCTCACCGCGCAGGGATTCACCTGGCACGCCTTTGGGGTCGGCAACTTAGGCCCTGCGGGCGCGTCCATTTTGACCCTCACGATGAGCCTGGTCGCGGATGGGAAAACCTTTGCCACCACGCAAATGGCGCATATCCCGCGCTTGAGCATGGCCATGGCAAAGCGCAGCCGCAAAGCCGTGGCGCCCACAGTGCTCATCGGTTGCCTGCTCGGCGTCATCGCGGTCGTCGGGTTCGTCATCTATCAGGGCTACTACGGCATTGGCAGCGCGAATTTTGGACGCACCACCTTCAAGGGCATCGGCGCGCTCAACGGGGCGGGCTTCAGCCGCTTGGCCGTGTCGAGACTTCAATCAGACACGCTGTTCACGGATTGGAACCGCTTCCTGTGCATGGGCATCGGAGGCGTATTTACAGCCACGCTCTACTACCTGCGGTATCGGTTCCCGGGCTTTCCCATCCATCCCATCGGGTTCACGATTTGCGGCATGGTGGAAATGCAGGACAATTCCTTTAGCCTGTTTCTGATGTGGGGCGTGAAGACCATCATCATGAAATTGGGTGGGTTGGAACGCTACCGACACTACGCGCCCTTTTTCTTGGGGATGATCATGGGCTATATCGCCGGCGTGACCCTGGGCGTTTTTGTCGATTTCTTTTGGTTCCCCGGCGATGGGCATGAGATTCATTGCGATCCGTGACCCACCCCCCTAGCCCCCCTCCCTGTGAGGAAGGGGGAACGAGGATCGGTTTTGCGAGGGATTGTGTGAGAGGTTTTGGGGGTTTTCATGGCTTGATCCACACATCCCAAAGCCATCCAAATAGCCCTTGCGTTCGCTATCAAGCAAGCCCTACTCCCCCTTTCCTTGTAGGAAAGGGGGCCGGGGGGATAGGTCCCTACTGAACATGAACAATTCATCCGAAAAACCCTGGAGCGGGCGCTTCGCGGGATCGACCGAAAAACTGATGGAAAAATTCAACGCCTCTATCGGTTTTGACAAGCGGCTGTACAAAGTGGACATCGAAGGCAGCCGCGCACAAACCCGCGCGCTGGCCCGAATGGGCATCTTGACAAAGGGGGAGCGGGAACGGGTGCTCGCGGGTCTCAATCGCGTGGAGCGAGAGATCGACTCGGGCGCGTTGCCCCTGACCGACGATCTGGAAGACATCCACATGGCGGTGGAAAAGCGGTTGATCGAATTGGTCGGCGACGCGGGCGCGAAAATCCACACGGGCCGCAGTCGCAACGATCAAGTCGCGTTGGACGAGCGATTGTTTTTGCGCGACGCCATCGCCGACGCCATCGCGCAGATCGAGCGCGTGATGGGCGTGGTGCTAGCCGTTGCCGAAGCCCATCTCGATGTGATCATGCCGGGCTATACGCATGTGCAACAGGCGCAGCCGATCCGGTTTTCGCATTACGCCATGGCCCTGTTCTGGATGCTGGCGCGCGACCGCACGCGCTTTGAGGATTGCTGGAACCGCGCCGATGCCATGCCCTTGGGCGCGGGCGCGTTGGCCGGAAGCGCGTACCCGCTCGACCGAGAATTTTTGCGCGCGGAGTTGGGCTTTGCGCGCGTCGCGGAGAACAGCATCGACGCGGTGAGCGACCGGGATTATTTTTTGGAGTACCTGTCTGCAGCCGCCATTTTGATGGGGCACTTGAGCCGGTTTTGCGAGGATTTGATCCTCTGGTCGTCTTCGGAGTTTGGGTTCATCGAATTGGACGACGCGTTCAGCACGGGGTCGAGCATGATGCCACAAAAGAAAAATCCCGATTCGCTGGAACTGGTGCGCGGCAAGACCGGGCGCGTGTACGGCAATTTGATGTCGTTGCTCACCGTGATGAAGGCCATTCCCCTGACGTACGCCAAGGATATGCAGGAGGACAAAGAGCCGGTTTTTGACACGGCAGACACCGTGCATATCGCCCTGTCCGTGGTTGCCGGCGCGTGGCAGTCCATGAAAATCAATGGCGAGCGCATGGCAGACGCGCTGGACAGCACCATCTTGGCCACGGATTTGGCGGACTATCTCGCGCGCAAAGGCGTGCCCTTTCGCGTGTGCCATCGCATTGTGGGCCAACTCGTCAGAACGGCCCTGGCGCGTGGGGAACGATTGGAGGCATTGGACATGGCAACCCTGCGGGCGGCGTCCGAGGTGTTCGATGCAGATGTGCGCGAGGTTTTGTCAGCCGAGGCGAGTCTCGAAGCGCGCAACTTGGACGGGGGCACCGGGCGCGACGCCGTTTTGCGACAGATCGAGGCGGGTCGGCGGTTGCTGACCCCTAGAAAGGCGTGTGGATGAGGCGTTTTCACGAGCGGGATGTGCGGCGTTTTTACGATTTGCTCCAGCACGAGGCAGGGTCTGGACTCACGCAGATCAATGTGATGGATGAGGATCATCTCATCGGCGTGGGCCTGTTTGACAATGAAGACGATTTTGTAGCCGAGTGCCTCCGCTACAACGCCTTGGGGCTGCTACAAGCGGGCGTGAATCCCCGGACGCTCCGGCTTTTGGACGAATACGGGGGCTTGCAAAATCGCATCCGCACCCTGTTTAGCGACATTGTGTCCAAGCGGGACGTCGCCTGCGTCACGGCCGTGGTCATTTCAGAACCCGGGCAACTCACAGAAGCCGCACTCGCGTACCAAAAAGATGTGTCGGTCATGGGAGATGGCGCCTTGTTCTTTCCACTAGACGAAGAAATCGCCATTGAAGACGGTCGCCCCAACCGCACGGTCAAGCAGATCGCAGAGTGGTTTTTGGGCGAAGCCACCTTGTCCAGCGTGGATCTGACGCGCCTGATTCCCATCCCCGGCACAGCCGATCCCGAGCGCACCTTTTTCCACCCCCGCCTGCGATTTCGCAAGTACCGCCCGTATATTTTGGAAGGCATTTCCAAGGCCATTCGCGGGGAATAGGTGAGGTCAGTGGTCAGTGGTCAGTCCCTACCCGGCCGCCCAACCTGAAGAGAGCCACAAAAGGCACAAAAACACAAAAATACAAAAGGCACAAAAGGGTGTAGGGGCGATGCCGCGTCCATCGCATCGCGCATCCGCTCTGCCATCGCAAAACCCCCTCCGATCAAGCCATCACGCACAGCGCGCAAGTCCATTGGCAACCCATGTCCATCTTGCAACTCACTTTGCAGGCTGGCGTATATCGTTCTGTTACAAAAGCGATTTGCGCTGTGCAAGCCTCTCGGCGTTTGAGAGCGGCATTTTTTGCCTACTTTTTTTTGCTGTTGAAAAAAAGTAGGTCGCCGAAGGCATCGGAGGCAACCAACGAGGCTGTAGGACCAAACGCCTTAAATGAGCAAGTAGCACATTTGCTAATCTGTGCGTAACTTCAAGGGGATCACTGGCTGGTAGCATATCACATCAGGACAATGGCAATTCAATTTTGTGTAAGTTTTCGTCACCCAAGCGTAGCCAACGCCGGGTCCAGTGATTTTTGTTTTTTTCCTTTTCATCCATTTTTCACAGGAGAATTTCATGATCAAAAAATCAATTTCCATCATAACCGCGATGTGCATGTTGTTGTTTTCCGTGTGCCCGGTGCGGGCCGCTGACCGCGAAAAGGAGATGCCAGCCGAGCGCGTGATCGACCGCTTGGGCGAAGATGCCTGGGGGATCGTGGATGTGCGCCGCGTGTCTGGCACGCGCATCGTGTTGAGCCAACGGGTGGGTGCTCAAATCGACTTGGAAGAGAGCAATCGCTACGCCCTGTTTCAAGGCGCGACCGTGTATTCGCAAAAAATAGACCTGCCGGTCTTGCGCTTGGGCGTATCGGGATTCCAGTCCGCCGAGTTTATGAAGCGCGACAATGGCAAACTCGCCATCAAAATTCAATACCGCTCCGGCCCACGCATCGAAACCCAGTTGGTCGATTTGCGAAATGAAAACGACTTGCACCGCTTGCGGGACTACATCGAGCATTTCGATGAGATCATCAAGGGCGAGTACGCGTTAGCGGACACGTCAACAAGCGATGCGACCTATCCGCAATACACCGAAGACGCCATTTCTTTTGAAGAACGCAAGACGCGCTTTCGCGTGGAAACGCGCTTTCCCGGCATGCTCACCTTGAAGAACGGCGAGCAAATCAAAGGCGAATTTCTGCCGATGTACGAAGATCACAGCATTTTGATCGAGACGGATTTGCAAGTTCAAAAAGTCGCTACGTCCGATATCCGCGAGGTGCGGTTCTTTGGTCAACGCGGTTCGGTTGCGATGGAACGGGCCATTGTATCGGGACTCGGCGGCGCGGCCACGGGCGCGGTGACAGGCGCGCTCGCTGCCTGGCAGGCCAATGCCGATGTCAAAGAGACGATGATCTGGGCCGCCGCAATTTTTGGCATTTTCGGTTTCGTGACCGGGCTGGTGACAGGCGCGAAAGCCACGCAGAGCAGCGAGACATTTACCCTCGGCCCGGTCGCGGATGATAAGAGGCGATGAGACCATGACGATCTTGCCCTACAAAGACAAAACCCCGCGCATCGACCCGTCGGCTTATGTCGCGCCCGGCGCGGTGGTCATTGGCGACGTGGTGATCAGCGCGGGGGTGAGTGTCTGGTTCAACGCGGTGATTCGGGGCGATGTCGAGCCCATTGTCATCCGCGAGGGATCGAATATCCAAGATGGCGTTGTGGTGCATACGGATCCGGGCTATCCCTGTGACGTGGGCGAAAATGTGACGGTGGGACACAACGCGATTTTGCACGGGTGTCAAATCAAACCTGGCGTGACTATCGGGATGGGGGCAACCGTGTTGACAGGCGCAGTGGTGGGCGAATCCGCGCTGGTGGCCGCGCACGCCCTCGTCTTGGAAGGCGCGGAAGTTGAGCCGCGCACGCTCGTGGCCGGGGTCCCCGCCAAACCGCGTCGCCCCCTGTCGGACGACGAAATCGCTCGCCTTTTGGGAAATACCGAACGATACCAGAAACGGCGTTTGATTTATATGGTATGACTTCCACCCCTCATTCTCGTAGGCACAGGCGTAGCCAACGCGGGAATCGATCCGTTTAGCCTAAATAAAGGCATCCCATCTTAGCGGTATGTGAGGTTTTGACCTGCGAAAAGCGACTGCTTTTGCAACTATTCAATGGCTGTCAGGGTTTTTAAGACAGTTGCAGGAGACGTTATGAAACCATGGATCTTGTGTTTTGCATTGCTGTGCATCGGATGCGGGTCTTCAACTCCCACAAATCCCGCGACGTTAGAGCCTGAGCCGCCCGCCGAACTGACTTTTGACTACGCAACCGCGGATGAGGCCAATGCGTACATCAGCGCGATCAACGGGGTCTTTCCATCCATTGACGTCTTTTTCGCGGAATACGGCGGGGTAACGGCCGAGGTCACGCAAAACGCGATCCCGGTCTATTGGTCGCGGCAATTTATCCACAACATGACCGCACGCCTGCACGCCATTTTGGGGACCTTGCGCGCCATGCGCCCCGAGAATCCGTATTTGCGCCGGTTGCACATCGAAGAGTTTGAAGCCGCGTTTGAAGACTATCTCGACGGAATCGCGTTCTTGGAGCAAAACCTCGATTTCCTCACGCCCGAAGTCATCGATGGCCTGAACATGCGAATGGGCGCGGGCAATGTGCATATCATCCGCCTGCAAATTTTTCTACGCGACCTCACGGGCATGGAAGTGACCTTCGGCGGCGGCGCCCCCGGCGACGGACAGACGTTTTAATCAAACGCGACCACATAAGAGAATTGCGAATTGGGAGAACCTAATGGCGTCGTTTGATAAATGTCCGGTATGTGGTGGCGGGATAAAAAAAAAGAAAGTCGAGAAAATTGTGCGAGTTGGCGCTCTTTCCGAGATCGTGAAAATTCAAGCGGAAGTTTGTCTGCGTTGTGGCGAGCGGCTGTACGCGCCACCGGTTGTCAAACGCATCTCACAGAGCAGATCGAAACTCCAACGAGAAGCAAGGGCTAATCCCCAAAGTACAGAGCGGGGAAGGCTTTTGGACAAGTTGGAGTATGAGGCCTGGTTTCTCGATTTTCTGGAAAAGCGTTATGAAATGGGCAGAAGCCAGCGCGACGCTCCGGTGATCAGGATCACGAATGGCGAACAGCAGATTTCGCATGAGCTAACCTTTGAGGAATCTGTTTTTGGCCCCGACTCAAGTCTCCTGAACGCCATGATGCCCCTCACCTTCGTTGCATCTTTCAAGACGCTGGATATGATCTTTGAATGGATCCTTGAAGAGAATCATAACTGTGGGAACATCTCAAAGGTACCTTGGCGTTTTGCGGACAAAGTGAAAATTCTGACGCAACGAGCATCCAATCTCCAACTCCCCGACCCGTTCAAAAACCAACCGCACCTTTACGACTACGCGAAGGCCCTCTTTTGTCAACTGATGCCGTATCGGAATGCGGTCATACACAAAAATAGCTTCTCTGTCTCCGGAGACACATTGACCCTCTCGGATTCCAAAGCGGGAACCAGCTTGACCTTGAGTAGCAAACAGGTCAACCATCTGGTGTGCTTCGCGCTCGCGCTCGTCCGTGCGCTGACGAAACAAATTGTCGTTGATCGCAAAACCGACAAGTTGCTACAATATTACCTCGATGGCCTCGCGCCAATACACGGGTTGCCGACCTTCAATCAACGACAAGTGCCGCTTTTCGTGCATGCCGAACTCACCGTGCCCAAGCGCGGTGCATCCTTCCCCGCAGACCTGAAGCGCGTGCGCGCCGAGGTCAAGCGCAAATTCTCAACCCCAGAGGTGTTTTTTGATCTGAAAGTGCTGGCAGTAGAGGGCGAGACGCTCATTGCAAAGTGGTACTTCGCGCCCGCAGAAGTGCCAGATTTGGACATGATGATCTTTTACGAGGAATCGCAAAAAGCGCATCGAGTAGCACTCATCGAACCAAATCAGGGGAAAACATGATGGACGCAAAACCACAACTGGATTCTTTTGCTTCAGATCACATCATTCATTTTCCAAACGAACTCAGAAATTGTTTTTTTCCTACCCCAATCCTACGAGGTAGGAGATCAGGACTCCCCTCTCCGTTTCGGGGAGGGGCCGGGGGAGGGGTCGTATTTCGTTTCGTGAACGACCTCAAACGCGGTTCAACCTAACAGAAGGCGACGATGATGACGAGAAGGGATAAAAGTATGACGACGTATTTTCGCGTGTTGGGATGGGTGATCGGGATAGGGATCGGATGGATGGGACAGGCCGAGGCCCTCTCGCAATTTGCCTTGCTCACCGGCAATCGGTGCATCAACTGCCACGTCAGCACGCAGGGCGGGGCGCAGCGGGACGAGTTGGGGCAGTATTCGATGGATGGCGTGGGAATGCTCGCGCCCAATTACGTTTTGCCGGGCAAGACCGCGTTTGCCGATGGCCTGCTGCTGTTGGGCGCGGATGTGCGCGGGCAAATGGCGCGGTCACATATCTCGCCAGACGCGGCGCGCAAGGTCTTTCCCATGCAGGTCGCGCTGTATGGTGTCGTGCGGCCCTCCAATGCCTTCAAGGTTGAAGGCACGTACAATTTTGGCCCGGAGAAATACGATGGGCAGCGAGCGTGGACCGCGTCTGCGATTTACCAGCCCAACTACGACTGGCCCGCGGTGCGCGTGGGACATTTTCAGCCATCCATCGGCATGCGGTATGACGATCACACCATGCTGGTTCGGCAAACGCCCCATGTTGCCGGGTACTCGTCCCTCATCGCGCCCAATTACGCCGAATACGGCGCGGAAGTGCATTATTACAAATACCTGTGGCTGTCCCTGACCGCGGGGATTCATCGCGCCCACGCCCTCGCGGAAAACACGGTGCGAGACGCCCAAGGCGCGCTGGTCTCTTTGATCGCGGACCGGGATAAACCGTCCTTTTTGGGGCGCGTCGTGTTGTGGCCGCGATGGGTCGAGCAGAAGATCAATTTTTATGTGGGCGGATCGTGGCTCAAAAATGGCGATTTTGCGATGACGAATCTCTTTGCCGGGATGGGCATACAGGACATGCTCGCGGTCATGGTCGAATACGCCCTCGCCGATAAGGATGACCTGCGCGAGACAAAAACCGCGTCTCTCGATGTCTCGTTTCAAGCGCGGCCCGGCTTGCTCTTCTTCGCACGAGGAGAACGCGGCGCAACGGTCCGCGCCACAGAGCTGACCACGCGACAAGCCGTGTTCGGCATACAGATGTTTTTGACCCCGCAAATCGAGTTGCGGCCCGAATACCGCATCCTCGACACCGAGACCTTCCGCTCATCGCGCTACGCCCTGCAACTGCATGTGTTTTATTGATGGGGAGAGGGGAGAGGGGAGAGGCAAGAGGCGAGGATAGAAACGTAGGGGCGATGCTCCTGTGCTCGCCCAAAGATACAAGAAGGTAGAGGCGGTGCCCCCTGATTAAAGCGTTTCAGTGTAGGCCCGTGCCCCAAAAAAAAGAAAGGGGGACCGAAAATATCGGTCCCCCTATTTTCTTGGTAGCGGGGGGGGGATTTGAACCCCCGACCTTTGGGTTATGAGCCCAACGAGCTACCAGGCTGCTCCACCCCGCGACCACATGTCCAAGTGTTGAAACACAAAAAACCGAATTTTTGGACATTTGTCAAGTTATTTTTCTCCTTTGTCATTCTGTGGGGGCATCTCTGCCTCCGTTGTGCTGCTATCTGCCCTGCCCGGTGAGGGATCGCCGAGTTTGGAAATTTTGACCCGCGTGATGCGCTGCCCCACGACTTCGAGGATTTCGATCACCAGATGGCCGTATTCCAAATTTTCCCCGGCCTCGGGGACGTGTCCGAGTGCGTTGAAGATGAACCCGCCGAGGGTTTCGTACCCCTCTTGTGGCAGTTCGACCTGGAGCACGTCATTGAGGTCTTCGATGTCAATGCGCGCATCTGCGATGAGGACCTCGCCCTCGTCGCGCCATTCAAAAAGCGGTTCCTCATCGTCGTATTCGTCTTGAATCTCGCCGACGATCTCCTCGATGATGTCTTCCATCGTAATCAGGCCAGACGTGCCGCCGTATTCCCCGACGACAATCGCCATGTGTACCTTCTCGCGCTTCAACTCCGCCATCAAATCGTCGAGTGTTTTGGTCTCGGGCACAAAATAAGGCGCGCGCATGACCTGTGGAATGGACCACGTCTGATTGGTCGCCAGATTGAGCAAAATATCTTTGACATACACCACGCCCTTGATGTTGTCGATGCGCTCTTCGTAAATCGGGATGCGCGAATGCCATGATTGTCGGATCAACTCGAGGAGTTCTTGAGGCGTGGCGGTTATCTCGGCGGAAATCATGTCGATGCGCGGGATCATCACTTCCTTGACAGTGGTTTCGCCAAAGTCGAAGATGCTCTCGATCATCTCGCGTTCTTCTGCTTCGATGGTGCCCTCTTCCGTTTCCAATTCCACGATGTTTCGCAATTCCTCTTCTTTCAATGTGCGGTTGTCGTCTTCGCTCACAAACGCGGTTTGCGCCTTTTGCAACAAGAGCGTGGGCAACACGAGGATGGCGTACACGGGCAGGAAACAGATCGGCAAAAGGGGCAGGGGACGGTCTGAACCTTCTTCCCTGCGGTAGGGGGGAACGATGCTGCGGATGAACAGCGCGAGAAAGACGTAGAGCGCGACGAACCACACCGCGCCGAGGTACTGCCAGAACCCCGGGGATTCAAAAAACAGGGACAACAGCGCGAGAGCACCTATGGATATGGCGATGGTCTGACCGAGCAAAACCATCTGTGACACAAAATCGCGCGACCGATAAAGCCACAGGTAAAGTCCTGCGCGTGGTATTTTTTCTTCGTACATGCGCTCGAGGGCCGTGCGCGAGATACCAATTGAGCCGAGCCTCGAAAAAGCCGCTGTCAGGACGAGAGCAGCGATGGTCGTGAAAATTGCTTCATCCAAAAAAATCACACTCCTTTCGCGGGAAGCGAATTTACGGGCGGGACTCCGGCGTTGGCTACGGCCGCTTGCGCGTGCGCCAGAGTGACGGCAAGCGGATGGCTCGCCCATTCCTTTTTGTGCTTTTCTCACCCCATCAAAGCCAAATATTTCTCTTCTTCGCGGCGCATTTGCGCGTAGCCCGCTTGGGTATCGTGTTCAAAGCCGAGCAAATGCAGGGCGCCGTGCAGGGTCAGGTGGGTGATCTCCGTTTGCGGGGAGCGGTTGTGCATGGCGGCCTGGTGGCGTGCGCGCTCGACTGAAATGTAGAGTTCCCCACAACACTGGGCTTCGGGATGCACCGCGTCTGAAAGGTCGAAGGAAAGCACGTCAGTGGGTTGGTCCGCGTTGCGATACTGGTTGTTGAGTTGTCGGATATGCGCGTCGCACGTCAGCACGCAAGACACCGGCGTGCGCACGCCCTTGTCCGACAAGAGTTGGTTCACCACCGCTTCTATGCGCGGGATATCCAGATCCGGGACATCGACCAAAGTCGTCATTTCAAGTGTGCTCATCGGGTTGTGCGTTCTCGTTGTTGCGTCTGCCACGGGTAGGGCACGCGCTGGTGCTGCGAAGCCCGCAATACCGGCAAAAAGGCTTCTTGGATTCGGGTCAGGTCGCGCAAGGTGAGATCGCACTCGTCCAATTCCCCGGCGTCGTACCGGCCTTTGACGATGGTTTGAACGAGCTTTCCGATCTCGTTTGGGTCGCTGTTGGGCAAAGACCGCGTGGCGGATTCAACCGCGTCTGCGAGGTTGATAATGCCCGCTTCTTTGGTCTGCGGCCTGGGGCCGGGATAGTGAAAGTCCGCATCCCGCACCGCTCGATCTCCCATCAGTTGCGCCTGATGCTTGAACGAAGTCATCTCCGAAGTCCCGTGGTGCTGTGGGATGAGATCGATGATCGCCGTGGGCAACCCTTCCTCTTTTGCCAATTCGATGCCATCCTTGACGTGCGCCATGAGAATGAGCGCGCTGATGCGCGGCTGCAACCCATCGTGGGGATTGATGCCCTGCTGGTTTTCGATAAAATAATGCGGGCGGCGCATTTTGCCAATGTCGTGATAATAGCACCCCACGCGCACAAACAGGGGGTCCGCGCCGATGGCCGTGGCCGCGGATTCCGAGATGTTCGCCATGTTGATGCTGTGGCTAAACGTGCCGGGCGCGCGAATGGCTAAATTGCGGAGCAACGGCCGGTTGAGGTCCGCCAACTCGAGCAAGGTTATGGACGTGACGATGTTGAAAACGCTCTCGAACAGGGGCAACAAGCCGATAGTCAGGATGAGAGAAACAAAGGCAGAGACGCCCCCCCAAAGCAGATGCCAACTGATTTCCGACCAAAACTCGGCGGTGTTGGCATAGGTGAAACGCAGGCCGACCGCCGCGCTAATGGTCAGGGTATAGGTTGCGATGAGATACAGGCCGGGCAGGTAAAAATCCCTGCGATGCCGCACTTGGTGAACCGAAAACGCGCCGATAATCCCGGTGATGAGAAACACGATCCCGTATTGGAGATCGCCCAAAATGCTGGCGCAAAGCGTGGTAATGACCAGGGTGATCACCATGCCCACGACAGCGTCGAACAGCACGGTTGCCAGCATGGCCGACAGCGCGACCGGAACGAGAAACGGGGAGATGGCTTGGCTTTGGGCCGCGTAATCGGCGATGGCAGTGGGGAACAAAATGAGAATGCCGAACAGGACGATGTTCTTGGACGGGCCGTACAGCGTGGGGCGGTAAAATTTTAGAAACACAAAAAACGTCGTCAGCACCAAGGCGCAAAGCACCAAGCTCGCGCCGCGTTGGATCAGGTTGACGAATGGGTCTTCGCCGCGGCGTTGATCGAGTTGTTCGGCCAATGACCTGAGTTTGTCGATGTGGTCAGCGGTCACACGGTCGTGCTTGTCGATAATGCGCTCGCCTTGGAGCACAGTGCCCTTGGCGAGGGAGATATGGTCTGCGGCGTCCTGCCCGCGCTTCTGGGTTTCGTCGACGTCATAGACGATGTTGGGGGCCAAGTACGCCAAGACCAGTTCGCTGCCCGCGCGCAGTTCGGTATCCCCGGCATCTGGCAAGTGTTGTTCAATGGTCTGTTGAAGGGCAGAGGTCACGCTTTCCATATCCACGACTGTTTCGAGAACGACGCGCTGGTCGGCTTTGTTTTTCAGCAGGATAACCTCGTCGTAGCCCTCTTCGGCAATAGTGAGTTTTTGGTCGATCACCCCGTTTTGGTACGTGCTTTGAAGCATGCTATCGACTGTGGCGATCAACTTGCGGCGCGCGGGCGACCGGCGGCGGGACTGCGGCACGAGAAATTGCAAGGTGGATTCCGACAGAGGGCCGATCTCCGGATGCGAAAGGTGCAACGCGTTTGAGAGCGAATCGGTCAGGGTTTGGCCCCGGTGTTTTTCCGTGTCGCGCAAAAATGTCGATAGGGCCTTCTGCATGTTCTGCTGCACCGCGTCGTCGTATCGCAAGATCGGCAAAACCTGGCGGCGGGCCGTTTCCACTTCGCTTTGGTATGTTGCCGCGCTTTTATGCACCGGGAATGTCGTGGGGGCGATGACTTCGTCCGGCGCAATCGCCCCTTCGCGGAACGCGCTGTATTCGTGCTGCTGTTGCGTGGGAAACAAGACGGTCAGCACCCCCAAGAGGGCGAACACCAATGCCACGCGGAGGACTTGTCGCCCGCGCTGTTTCCACCGGATCGGCTGACGCTTGCGGTTGCGTCTCCGTCTTCTAAAAACCATCATGGCTCTGCCTCATCGGCATCGGGTTCATGGCGGGGTTCGCTCTGCTCGTAAGCCGTTATGATCTGTTGCACCAAGGCGTGCCGCACGACATCGCGCTCTGAAAAAGTGACGAATTTAATGGCTTCGATATGGGACAAGATGTGTTGCACATGCACGAGCCCAGACGCAATGCCCGGCGGCAGGTCGATTTGCGTGATATCGCCCGTAATCACGGCCTTGGCATCGTTGCCCAACCGGGTGAGAAACATCTTCATCTGGTTGATGGTGGTATTCTGGGCCTCGTCCAAAATGACAAAGGCGTTGTTCAGGGTGCGGCCCCGCATAAATGCGAGCGGCGCGATTTCGAGGGTGTGCATTTCCATCAGATGTTGCAACTGCGTATCCGGCAACATGTCGCGCAGGGCGTCGTAGAGCGGGCGCAAGTAGGGATCGACTTTGTCCTGAATATCCCCCGGCAGAAACCCCAGGGTTTCGCCGGCTTCTACGGCCGGGCGCGTGAGGATGATGCGGGAAATGCGTTTGCTTTTGAGTGCGGCAACCGCTGCGGCGACTGCCAGATAGGTTTTGCCCGTGCCGGCCGGCCCAATGCCAAAGACGATGTCGTGGTTTTCGATAGCTGCGGCGTAGGCGACCTGCGTTTGCGACCGGGGCCGAATGAGGATTTTAGGCGTGGCGAGAATGGTTCTCGCGTAGTCGCCAATTTCGGACTCGTGGGTTTCCCGTGGCGGCGCGAGCAAGTGCAAAGGGTCGAACTGATCCCCGCGCCGGAGGCATGAAATCATTTCCTCCAACAGCCCGGAGACGTGCTGAACTTTGTGGCGAGGGCCTTGCACATTGAGGTAATCGCCCCGTGCGAGCAAATGCACGCCATAGCGGTTTTCAAGGGCGAGCAAATTCGCGTCGTTGTGACCGTAGAGGGACAGCAAATCCACGCCGCGCAAAGACAATTTATGGGTGAGTTCTTTGGTTTCCACTTGATAAAAGAAAACTCTCGTTCCCAAACGGACTGCGGGAACGAGAGCTCATATTTAGAGGTTGATAGATGAACCTTCCATGGAACTTATGAAAGATCCAAAATTCTGGGATCGAAAAGGGTGAGGTCAGTTTGAGGGAACGTCGAGAACCTGAGCCGGGAAAATCAGGCTGGGATCCAGAATTTGCGATTTGTTGGCCTGATAGATCCGATTCCATTTGGTGACATCGTCATACACCTTGCCGGCAATGGACGAGAGGTGTTCGCCGCGCATCACCAAATGCTGGTGCAGATCCACGCCAAAGGGGATGTTGAGAACCCATTGGGGATAAATCATATCGGGGTTCTTGATTTTCTCTCGGTTTTCAACGTAGATGCGAGGCCAGTGATAGGGGTCGCCGTAAATGTCGTCCTTCTTGGCGATTCTCCAAAGGCTATCCCCACTGAGGACCGAGTATTGCCGAATGCGCTTGCGCGGCATGCGCGCTTTAACCTGTTCGAGCAATTGATCGATGCTGGCCAATTTGGTCTGTGCATCTGGGAGACAAGACCGCTTGTCCGCTTTGAGTTCGGGTATGCGGGCCTCGATTTGGTCAACTTCATCTACGACATCGAAAAGGGCATCTTCTGAAAGCTCGCGCAACCCCATGAGGCGACCTTCGACGCGACCGAGTTCTTGGATAAAGGCATCGATCCCCGCTTCGTCAGATTCGACGAGCGCATAGACTTGCTGTTTGAGGTCGCTGATCTGCGTATCCAAACCCGAAATCTCGTCGGAGAGCCCCTTGTTCGCCATTTGGCATTCGGTCAAAGACTGTTTGAGGTCTGCGATCCGCGTCTCGTATTCGGTGAGTCTCATCTTGTATTCGTCGTAGGTCATTTCCATCTGGGCAATGCCCTGCTGGGGCAAGGCGAAAAGGGCACATGCACAACAGACGATCAACCCGCCGAAACGTTTCAAAACTGTCATACGAACAACTCCTTTCCACATTATTGGCTCATGGCCTGTTGGCACTGGCCCAGGATATTTTGCCACTCGGCCATGACCTGTTTTTTCTCTGCCAACTGGCGCTCCAACTCGGCCCGGCGTTGCTTACAGGCTTCGAGGTCGGCCTCTGCTGATTCAGCGGCTCTGCGCGTTTGTTCGAGCATTTGGAGTTGTGCTCTTGACGCCATTGGCGTGCAACATCCTGCGAACAGCACGAGCACCAAACCACAACCCGCCGCTTTTTTTGTGATGCCACGCATTGTCATAACCCGATACCCTCCTCGTGAGATATTGACTAACTATGTTAAATTTTTAGAAGTTATCAAAAAATAATTTTTTTCCATAACAACTTGCAGAACTTACTACATAAAATACAGAAAGTCAAGAAAAAGTTTTGTGGATAAACGCTATCGCACCAAGCGATCACAACACGCGCAACCCGAGTTCGCGCAGTTGGGCCGGGTCCGCTGTGGATGGCGCCCCGTCCATGAGCGAGGCCGCGGTATTGGTTTTGGGAAATGGAATGACATCTCGGATGAATGCTTTGCCCGCCATCAGGGCGATCAGGCGGTCGTAGCCAAACGCGATGCCGCCATGAGGGGGCGCGCCATAGCGGAACGCGTCGAGCAAAAAGCCGAATTTTTCCCGTGCTTCGCGTTCCGAGATGCCCAACATGCGAAACACGCGCTCTTGGGTTTCCCGGTGGTGGATACGGATGCTGCCGCCGGCGATCTCATTGCCGTTGAGAACGAGGTCATACGCGCGTGCGCGAACGTCGCCGGGGGCCGTCTCGAGCGCGTGGAGATCCGCTTCCATCGGCGACGTAAAGGGATGATGGCAGGCGACATAGCGTTTTTCCCCGTCGTCAAATTCGAGTAGCGGGAATTGCGTCACCCACAAGAAACTGAAATCGTCGGCCTTCATCAGGTCTTGTTGCCGCGCGAGTTCCAAGCGCAGGTTGCCCAGCGCGGTCGCGACAGTTGCGGGTTGATCCGCGACGAATAAGAGCAGGTCCCCAGGTTGTGCGTGGAGTGCGGATCTGAGTAGCTGTCGCGCTCGAGCCGGGAAGAATTTGACGATAGACGATTCGAGGCCCTCGTCGGTCACTTTGATCCACGCGAGCCCGCGCGCGCCGTGTTGTGCCACAAACGCCGTGAGGTCGTCGATTTGCTTGCGCGAGTAGGTCGCGCATCCCTTGGCATTGATGCCGCGGACCTGCCCCCCGGAACCGAGCACGGATTTGAAGACCTGAAATTCCGAAGCGTGCGCCGCGGCTGAAATATCCACGATTTCCAGGGCAAAGCGCGTGTCTGGGCGGTCCGTGCCAAAGCGGTCTATCGCCTCTCGATAGGTGATTTGCGGGACGGGCGCGGGAATGTCAACCCCGATGACGTGCGCGAACAAGTGCCGCGCAAGCCCTTCTGAAAGACGCATCACATCGCCTTCTGCGACGAATGCCATTTCAATGTCGATTTGCGTGAACTCGGGCTGCCGGTCCCCGCGCAAGTCTTCGTCCCGAAAACAGCGCACGATTTGAAAATAGCGATCACAGCCCGCGATCATGAGCAACTGTTTGTAGGTCTGCGGCGATTGGGGCAGGGCGTAAAAATGGCCTCGTTGCACGCGCGAGGGCACGAGGTAATCCCGCGCGCCTTCGGGTGTGCTCTTCATGAGAAAGGGCGTTTCGATTTCGAGAAAGCCCTGCGCGGTCAAATATCGGCGCGTCTCCTGTGCGGCGCGGTGTCTCAAGGCCAGGGCCTGTTGCATGTCCGGGCGGCGCAAATCCAAGTAGCGATAGCGCAGGCGCAGTTCCTCGTTGACCTCGATGTCCGGTTCAATGGCAAAGGGCGGCGTGTCCGATGCGTTGAGCAGGCGCAGGTCCGAACATTCCACGTCAATGGCGCCGGTGGGCAAGTTGGGATTTGCCATGCCCTCCGGGCGGGGTTCGACCCGGCCTTGCACGGCCAAGACGTATTCGTTGCGAATCCCCTCGGCTATGGCGTGGGTATCCGCTTCGAGGTCCGGGCGAAAGACCACCTGCGTGATGCCATAGCGGTCGCGCAGATCCACGAAAATCACCCCGCCGTGGTCGCGCCTTTTGCCGACCCACCCCATCAGGCAAACTTCCTCGCCTACGTTTTCAATACGCAATTCGCCGCAGTTGTGCGTGCGTTTCCAATCGCCGAGCGACTCTGGCATGGCGGTCTCCTACGTTTTGGGAATCCCGTTTTTCAGGGCTGTTTTTATCGCGGATAGGTCATCGTTGGGAAAGACCCGTTGGGCGCGATTTTTGAGGTCTTTGAGCACGACGGTACTTGTAGCCGCCTCGGCTGGGCCAATCACCGCGGCAAAGGGAATACCTTGCCGGTCCGCGTACCTGAATTGCCGGTCGAGACGCTGGCCCGGTGCGAGATGCAGTTCTGTCGCAATTCCGGCACGGCGCAGGCGGTCCGCAAAAGCAGAGGATTGCGCGAGCAGGTCTTCTGAAAATACCGCGACAAAGACGCACGCGCTGGGGGTTTCGATGCGGGGATAGGCGTCAATTTCTTTTAGCAATTCCGCGATTGCCATGTCGCCAACGGCAAATCCCACGCCCGGGATTTCGCGTTTGCCCCCCACTTGGCGGGTGAGATTGTCGTACCGCCCGCCGCCAAATAGTGCGCGGCGCAACGAGGTTTTCGCCCACGCTTCAAAGACCGTGCGCGTGTAGTAGTCAAACCCGCGCACGATTTTGAGGTCGAGTTCCACAAACTCGCTCACGCCGGCTTTGTCGAGGTGCTCAAAAATGCGCGCAAGCCACGGAGAGAACCCCAGGTCTGCGGTGTGGAGCAGGTCGTACAGAGCGTCAATTTGACCCGTACACAAGCCCAAATCACCGGTCAGATAGGCGCGAAATTTTTCCTCGGGCATTTTGTCGATGCGGTCGACAGCCGCAAAAACCGGGCGGATGTCGTCGGGCGACAAGGCCAGTGTTTTGGCGATCAAACCCTCCATGCCCTCCCGGTCATTGACGCGGATGGTCGCGTGTTCCGGGCCGAGGCCGAGGTGTTTGAACAGGGTGCAAGCAATGGCGATGATTTCGGCATCGGCCAAGTAGCTGTCGCTGCCGAGCGCGTCGATGTTCCACTGGAAAAACGAACGCCCCCGACCGCGCTGCGGGCGCTCGTACCGAAAGAACCGGCCATAGGATTGCCAGCGGATGGGGAAGGTGAGTTCGCCTTCTTTTTGCGCGACCATGCGCGCGAGTGTGGGCGTGAGTTCGGGCCGCATGACGAGTTGTTTGTCGTCTCTATCGGACAGGGTAAATGTCTGTTGCGTGACGATTTCCTCGCTGCTCTTGCCCAAGTAGAGGGCCATGTATTCGAGAATCGCGCTCTCGTATTCCCGATAGCCAAACAAATTGCCCACCCCGATAAACTTCTCGCAAAGCCATTTCTGATAGGCCCAATCTTCGGGGTAAAAATCCCGCGTGCCTTTTACTTTTTGAATCAACTGTGCCATGGGTCTCGATCCGTGCCTGCGATTGTGATGTGCGAAAGCAAAAGTAACGGGAAGGCGAAATATTGTCAAGGTTTAAGAGGCAAGAGGTGAAAGCGAGACAACCCGCCAGTTCCACGCCACAAAAAACAAAAATCACTGGTTCCGCCTCCTGCTTTAAGCATACAGGCGTAGGCTTTCGCCAAAATGACGGTAAGGCTGACCGCATTGGGGCCTAGGGGTTGGGCGGCCTTCTCCCGTCTCTCATCTCACCTCTTACCTCCTCGACACAACATTCGCGCTTAAACGTGGGGGCATTCAAAATCCAAGCCATCCGTGATCACCTCGATCTGATCGCGCGGCTTGAAATAATCGGTCGGCGTGTAATGCGCGCCCATGTCGCCCATCAACCGCCGGCGGCGGGGCGTCATGCGCGCTAGCACCTCATCAGGGCACGTCTCGTAATCATAAGGCCGGCACCACATCTGCCCGTACCGAAACGTGATGCTGCGCCGCACCACATCCGAGTGATTGGGCGCGACCGCGTGCCACATCGTATTTGGAAAAATCGCGCAATCGCCGGCTTCGGCGATCAGTTGGATCGCGCCCAGCGGCGTTTCATCGCGTTGCAACTTAGGCAAGGTCCGGCGATGGCTACCGGGCACCAAGCAGAAATTGGCGCGATTTTCCAGGGGAATATCGGTCAGGAAAAACTGGATTTTGAAATTCAGCGGCAAGCTGTCCGGCGCGACCCGAATTTGCGCCAATGACCGCCCGGCATCGGTGTGCCAGCCGAGCAAATTATCGGCCTTGTCGCTGGGATAGCGCACGTAAATCTGCGATCCCATAATCTGGAGATACGGCCCCATCAGATCGAGAATGATGCCGAACAAATTGGGGTGATCCATCAACCCATCGATCCCGGTCGTTCGGAAAAGGGTTTGAATGATCGTATAAACCCCCTTCTCCCGCACATCGGGATTTTCCGCTTCGTACTGCGCGATCACGTCGTTGGCCGCGTGGAGATAGGCCGCGGCTTCGGCTTTGGGAATCACATTTTTCAAATGCAAATACCCCTGCTCGTGCCACTGCTGCCGCATCGTTTTGGTCAATCGGTTCATTTGATCCTCCTCAATTTAACTGCCGACAATGCGATGGTAGCTCAACTGCACCAAACTGATATAGTTTTGCACGACCATCAAAATGAGCAAAAACATCGCAAAAATAAAAATAGACGTAATCAGATCCGTAAAAGACGGCCATACATTCAGCGAGGTATCCCTACGGGTTCGGTTTCTTTTCATCGCCACCTACCCGAGATAAAGTCGGTTAAAAAAATCCTTCACTTTACCGGCCAAACGCTTAACCCTGTTTGGACGATCCGCGACATCCATATTCGTCAACAACCCGATAATCCGCTTTTGCTGGCGCAGAACTTCGGGAAAATCATTCAGCGTTTGATCGACAACGGTCAAATTCTTCACCAGTGTCTCCTTCAAATTCTCTATGGCACTTTCAACGCCCGACAGGCCCTTGAGCAAAGCCTCGACCTTTTCATCTATCCCTGTCTCGGCTTCGTCATCCGACACCTGCTGGAACTTCAAAAGGGCTTGTTCCGTGCTGTGAATGGCATCTAATCGCGCCTTTATATTTTCAAAAACGGGCTGATACATGGGTTCATCCGGGTTGAGCTTTTGAAGCACCTGATAGGTTTCTCCCATCGTCAGTGCCAGAGCCTCGATCCGCCCATCAAAGTCTTCAACCATTTTTTCAACCGCGGCTTTCAACTCCTCCAGCGGTTCGCTGAGTTTGGTGAAATTCGAGATGTGTTTTACAAAATTCTCGCCTGACTCGCGCACCGCTTCGGCCCCCCGCGAGAACGTTTCGCTCCAATCCTCGGTCGCCTTGTCGAGGGTATCGCTGGCACTGTTGAGGGTTTGCAAAAGCGGCTTGAGCGCGGTCTCGAGATTTTCTTTTTGTGTCGCCATAAATTTAGCGTGCAGCTCGGCAAAATCATCGAGCGTCTTCTGCCACTTTTCACTCGTCCGATGGCTGGAAGCACTCGCCGCGTTGAACGTATCGCTCGTATTTTTAAGCGTTTGAAAAAGCGGTTCGAGATAAGCCAATACTTTCTCAAAATGCGCTTCGAGTGCGGTTCTGATATAGTCTTCCTGACCCGCCATAAATTCCGAATGCCTATCTGCAAGAGACCTGAAAGCTCTATTGACCGCCTCCTCCAACTGTGTCTCTGGCAAAAACAATCTGAACCTCGGCGCGATCTCTTCATTGCAACACGTTTCCAACTCATCGATCAGTTCAAACCTTTTCTTGCTGAAACGTGAAAAAATCCAATTCAATACAAGCATACAACCTAACCCGCCAATACTGGTTACAAAGGCAAACTCCATCCCCGAAAGCGACCCACCGATGTCTTTCAGCATTTCTGTCATGCTCTGTGCGGCTACCGCCGGGTCTGTAATCGTGGCACTATCCTTCGTATTTTGGATAATGCTCTGTATCGGCAGAATGACCTGATAAAGTCCAACGAAAGTCCCGAGAAGCCCCAAGATGATCAAACTGCCGCTTATCGTGCGGAACTTATCATCCTCGCTACAAAGATGGTCTTCTTCCTTTTGGATCACCTCATCGACAACTGGGGGTTTATTTTGCCGATGCCCTGCCCAAAACTGCTTCAACCATCTCTGCGTCTTGCGATTTAGAGTGGGATCCGAGATCTCCGCTGCTTCCCTGTCGTGGTATATGCCCGCACTAAATTCTGGATATCTTCTGCTCCAACGCCTCAAATCTTCAAGTGCTTTTCTCGATTTGTTCATCTCGAGCATCATTTTTATCCATAACCGAAGACCCAATAAAAAAACTAGGCCCATAACAAACAGCCAAATCGCCAAAAAATTCCATTCAAAAAGTAAATCGGACATATCGGCCCTATTTCCTATCCAGCGATGATCACTTTTGCTTTGTGTTCCGTCTCTCCGGTTTGGGCATTTTTAAGCCCGTGCGCGACGCATCTCACAATACTATCCCGAGGTTGCCCGCCGCTCGTGTCTTGACCGACAATTTGGTATTGGCTCGTGTCAAACCGGGCGCCCGGGCGCGCACCGATAAGTTCCACTTCATCCCCGCCTAATTCCGTCATCCCATCAAAAACGCGCTGCGCGTTCTCCTGCCCGTTCTCGGTGACGCGACTGTCAATTTCCGGCAAGAAATATCGGATCATCTGCCCGGGGCGCGTGCGCCGCAAAAGGCTCGCGATTGAAGACGCACTAAAAACCTCTTCCCCGAGCAGAGCTCCCTTGAGCAAAAGCACCGGATCCGTCGACGCATTTTGCATTTCGCACAGCGTCAACAGATCCCGCATCTGTTTTAAGGGCTTCTCGATTTCCCGATCCACATATACCGCAAAAGAAACGCGGTCTTCCGCCGACATCGCGCTTTCTAGTTCTGCCAATGCCGCCAGAAACCGCCTCAAATACGCCACGCGCTTTTTCAGTTCGCGCCTGTGTTCTTCCGCTATTGCGCGTTCTGCAACGCCCCTCACCCTCTCTTCAAGACCTGCCTTCAAACGTTTCAGCCATTCAACCTCTTCTGCATTCTGATCGCTCTTTTCGCGCTTTGCCTCCCTGCGTTCTGCTTCTGCACGCAACCCCAAAACCTGCTTTCTCACCCAAAGACAAACGCACGCAAGTGCGATTAGAGAGATGATGGTGCTCGATAATGGATAAAACAGTTCTTCAAACATGATTCATCTCCACGAATATCACTAGGTTCTGTTGACATTTACGAGCCATGCACCGGCTTGAGCGGTTTATCGAGAAAATCAAGCCCTATCGGGACCTACCCCCCTAACCCCCCTTCCTGCGAGGAAGGGGGGAACTGTGAGCGGTTTTGCGAGGGGATTGATGAGGGATATTTAATCGCTTTATGCCCTCGGTCAACGCCATCAGAGCAACCAGAGCGAGAAGCCATCAAAGGAGCTTTACTCCCCTTTCCTCGTAGGAAAGGGGCCGGGGGATAGGTCCCCCAGCGCAACGCCATCAGAGCAACCAGAGCGAGAAGCCATCAAAGGAAGCACCTTAAATGAACAAGCAACACATTTGCTAATCTGTGTGGAACGTTAAAAAAATAAAATGTCAACACGACCTAGGTATAGGAAAAGCCCGCACAATGTCGATGTTCTTCCCAGACGAGTTCAAAGTCACTGCCATCCGCTTCATTGCCAACGCGATAATTATACCACAGGCTCGCCTTTCCCTCTGCATCGCACCGCAATTCCAAGCAATAAGTCCAAAATCGCGCCTGTTGAAATGCGTCATCTTCAATCGGCACGCGCAACGCGGCAGCGACCCTATTTCCCCCTTGGGTTAGCCGCGTGTTGAAATCCCATCCAAAAAACTCAAAAAGCCCAATCTCGCCCCGTGCCGTTTCTGTCGGGATGGTGGGAGACGGGGTTTCAGGGGTGATGGTCGTATTCGGCTTCAAAGGTGTCCAGCGGTCAAAAATGGGCACAAAATGGGTAAAAGCACTTCTGCATATCGGATAATTCAATTTGTGTATTCCCATTATGCGCGGCCGCGTGGAGTCCTTCAAACTCGCTCCGTATTCGATACTCGAATCGCTTGATCCTTGCAAAGTGCCCGTCGGCAAAGCCTTCAAACTCGCTCCGTATTCGATACTCCCCAAAGCCACGCTTCTTTTTAATTTTTTGGGATTGAAAATAATTTTTTTCGTGCGTGCCTTTTCTTCGGCAACCCGTTTGACCAACGGAAAACGAGAGGAATTGCCTTCCAAAATCAGACAATCCAATTCAAGGTCGGCGATCCGCTCTTTCTCGAACAGATACGCCTGCATTTGATCGAGCTTCTCAAAGCCCTTTTCCAAATCCCCGCGAACCGCGTCATAGAGATCACCGATATCCAACGGGGCCATATCTCCGAGTTTTGTTTCACCCAACAAACGTTCCGTACCCCTGACCTCCAGCGCGGTGCCATCAGTCTCCGAGAGAACAATGCGCGGCCAGTTCACGGTAATATCGGGGTCTTCAATCAGATCTAAAATGCCTTTCCCCGTTGGATGAAGCGATTGGGCATCATCCAGCGCGTCTTCAAAATCGGACAGTATTTTGCTATTCTCCTTTATTCTTTCCGCCAGTTCATAGAGCGTTATGAAATTTTCATTTTGACTTCTCAGCGCCTCATTCAAGGTCTTGGGAAACGGGAATTGTGTCCGATAGAGTTCCGGGACGATCTGAGCATACAAATATCGTGCGAGCCGAAAAGACAGCAAGTTGCCACCGAGTGAATTATCCCCGTCAGAACCGAGAATCTCGACATCCGGACGTCCTTCGGTTTGGGAAGTCAACCGGACAATGGAAATATCCGTCGTCCCTCCCCCGCAATCGAAAACGCCATAAACAATCGTTTGACCTCGCTCCAGTGTCGCAGCGAGATCCAGCGCATAATCGAGGGCAATGGCTTCCGGCTCGCTGATATCCAAAATAAATTTTTCGAGCTTCATCCCTTCCGTAGCCCATTCAATGGCTTTTTTCAATGCCGCCTTGTGATGGTTAAAAACCGCGGGATACGTAAAAACCGCTTCCAAAGGGAAATAACCCGTCATCTCTTGAAAACGCTCCAAGAGAAAACGGAGATAAAGCCCCACCATCTCTATCGCATCAACCTCAACATATCTATTGCCCCGGGTATAGCGCCTTCCGTTTATGCTGATGCTCCCTGTGCCCAAATCGTTGCGCGTGACCTTCTCGTCGGGCGTTCTCAAGTTGTGTTTGAAGCCCCATGAAATGGACGGGATATTTTCAGCACTGAACCGCAGGTCTGTCAGCGTGTCGCCAAATCGCAAAAAGACCTCCTGCTCCTTCAACTCCGTACGCCTTTCATCAGGCCCCAACGCCTGTAACACGTCCAAATAATCATCTGGCTCTGCAATCGCCAAAAACTGAAACACCGAGGGGAGTTCGCCTTCACCCACCCCCCATCGCAACAATTTCTCGCGGTTTCCGTCTTGGGGATCCTGATATGCAATACACGAATTGGTGGTGCCAAAATCGACCGCAATGGGATACTCCAGAGCTTGGGGCGGTCGGATCTGAACCGGAAGAGAAATTGACTCGCGGAATATTGCGTCTTCCCCAACGGGGATTCCCTCGATGTCCAGCGTGGCATCAAGGGCGGTAGCCTGCTCTATCGGAAGAATACCTCGATTGAGAAGCAAATCAATTTCAGCACTTGAGGAATCGATCAGAATGGAATTTTGATCTGTTATCTGACTTTTTACCTCGAGCCACTCCCGATTTGATTCAACCCGCTCGATTCGCAGGGGTGGCCCACCCTCGTGCGTTATGGTAAGTGCGAAATCTATCTTCTCCTTTCCGCCGGATACCAGTGCGTCCTCGTTCACAAATCGGCGGCTGAACTGCCAATCGATCTTTGGCCTCTCAACATAGCGCACCGAGAAATCGAATACGATCTCGCCCAAGCCATCAAAAGGAAAATTGAGAACCGCACGACAAGTCTCCTCGGAAAAATCCTGTCGCCGAATAAAGCCAAATCGAAAGCGATGGTCAGGCGAGAGTTGATGGGGGAATGCCTCTGGCAATCCACGCAAAACAAAATGAGATTCGCCTTCAGACAAATAAGGAGCCGCCTGAAGCATCAGCGGAGAATCGTGACAAAGGGTAAAGCCGATGCGTCCCTCGTCAGGATTCATGTCACACACCTGCGGTTCGTCTGTGTCGTGCCTCAACACATGATCATCTTGTGAAGCGAGCGAAATTTCCGGTGCTTTCTGGCATCGCACAAAAAGATCGACGGGGTCACTCGACGAAAGCAACTCCAACCGGCCGCCGCCGCCTTCGGGAGCATCATGCGAGCAACGCAATTCCACACTTTCATCGACATTGAGCGTATATGGCGGTTCAATAGTGCCGTGCCATTGGGTAATCTCGAATCCGGATGCCGACAACTCCGAAATTTCTATGGGATTGATCCCTGCATTTCTCAGCTTCAGCGCGATGGGGATGCCATCAAAAATTGTCCACGCACGACCACCCAAGTCTTCATCCGGGTCGGGACTGACTTTCAAAATCACCAACTTATACGCACAACCCCCGCAGAAACGATCCTCGCGGGAAACGCGCCAACCACACCTGGGACAATGGATGTTACTGTTCATGATGACCTATCCCTCCGGCCCCGTTATTCGCTTCGCTCATTGTAGGCTACGCCTGTGCCTACAATGAAAGGGGGAGTGTGTCACTTCATCACATAAATATCAGCTTCGCAAAACTCATCTCGATACGACGACAAAGGAGTAGCGAAATCGCCAAGTTCAGCCATCAACATTGCCAATTTCTCATCCAATTCTCCTTCGGTCAAACCGAATTGTCTCAACATCTGATCGTAATCTTCATCGTAGGACTCCTTCAACAATCGCCGAAACGTGTTATCCGTATCCTCAATTTCCCGATCCAACACGTAAATTGAGGTCTTGGGGAACACCTCGTTGAGCAACCAACTCTTCAGCGCGAGCCGCTGCATAAACCGCTCATCGCGCTGTTCCCCGCGCCATTGATCTTCCATCTTTCGGATCTCGCCATCCAATCGGTCTTTCTTGTCGTGGCTACTTCCTATGCTCAACCGGGCGCGCTCGAGATCGTGACCGTATCGGTCCATCTCCTCAATGCCCCGTATCATATACGGACGATGAAATTTCCGGCTGTCATCGTAGTTGACAATGCCCATAAGCAACCCATTGATCAGCGCACGCTGTGCCTGAATCAGGGCCTGCACTTCGCTATCGCTTTGCGGCGGTAGAATATCGGCAAATTGAAAATAATTTTCGATCATGTGACGCTTATACACATTGTCAGCCTGTGCCTCTATATCTGCCCTGTAATCGCGGTGCATGTCATCTATGTTTCCAATGGATAAAAGGGGAAATGCCATCCATTGATTCACAAACACGATGGCGTCGTTTCTGTGCTCTGTTGGCTCATAAGGATCGCCCTTGGCCGGCGAGGCAATGCGATTGACTTCATTGACCCAGTCAGCGTCTCCGCCGATGCGGTTATCGGAAATATCCTTCAGCCCGGGCAATTCTCGACCGGTCGAAACCCGAGGCGCGGCCCGCTGGCTTCGCTTGACGATTTCCTCTCGCTCACCAAAACGCCGCCGCAACTCTTCGGTGGCGTAAAGGTCCGTTTTGAAATCCTTGAAAAGCCGAAAGGTGTACTTATCTATCGTCTCTCGCACGCCATCCCAATCGCGAGGGGCGCGGTCACTGTTGGCAGACCGATTGAATATCTCTCGCGTCCCCGCCCTGATGAGGTCGATCTCCTCACCCGCTGCTGTTGCGAGATTGGCAAATATGTTTTTGGCCTCCTCAGAACGAAAATAATTTTCCAACGCCCTTTGGCAAAGACGCCGCAGATCGGTTTCCCGCCATTCTCTATCCCGCCGGAGATGCTCGGGGATTTCCTCAGCGTAGTTCAACTCAGGTGTGAGATTCAAGTTTCGCTCACCCGTTTCGCGCCGAATATACGCCTGATGGATCTTTGAAAACTCACCGCTCATCTCCCGTAGATTGTCCCGGAAGATTTGAACCTGTTGCTGGATGCCGCTCACTCTGAGACTGATCTTGCCATCATCTCCGACAATCTCTGCTCGGCTTCCCAACAGGCTGATGATTCTTTTGACGGGATCGATGAGAAATCTGGCCGCATCCTTGCGAAAGCGTTTCCGCACCCAATCGGCGAGCTCCTGCCGCGTCGCCTCCACCTGATCGAGTAGGTCTCTGTTGACCTTCTGGGTACATTCTCGAAAAGCCTCTTGTTTCTTCCCCTCGTAGTAACGCACCGCGATTTTTTTGCTTTGCCAAGCCAAAGGAATATCCCGCGCCTCTTTCAACCGCTGGTCAAAGAGATGAAAGTCTTCTGAAAACGCGACGTCGATAGCGGGAACTTTGGGGCCTTCCATCGGCTCATTCGCCAGCCGAGTCAACTCCTCAAGCACGCCTTCCAACGCCTCCTTGCCGTATTGTAAGAAACTGACCACATAGTTGGGCCCACATTCCATCGGATCGCAGAGCAAGCCGATACAATAATCTTCTAATCCGTCTTCCAACTTTGGAATCAGCCGGTCAATATTGTCGATGATCTGTTTGATATCATCCCCTTTGCTCGTTCCCTCCTCTTTGAGCTTTTCTGCCACTTCTCGTTGTATTTCAAGGGTTATGCCTTCAACCGTTGATTTGGCTTCTGCCACTTGATTTTCGAGTACCGCAACTTCCCGCGCTTCGGGTGCTTTCCGAATTTTCTGCTGAAGATCGTCAAAAACCGGTGACAAATTTTTAGTGATAGCATCATCGGCGAGCGTAAAATCTGCTCCCGGGCGGTTCAACGCGAGGCCGATCAGCCGGTCTGCCGTGAGCTCGAGTTGTGCTAGTTGGGGCAACACATCGGCTGTGGAAAATCCTGCGGGAACTTCATTCTCTTCTGCGATGATAAAGTCCACCAAATACTGCGCGAACCGATTGGATGCCGCATTGGCGAGGCGGGGTTGGTTGATCTCCATTTGCGACAGACCGAATGAGGCATATCGACACGGGAAGTACTGGACGTAATGATCGTTTTTATACGTCGCGACTTCCTGTAAAAATTGCTCCATGTTGGAGCGCACACTGCGCTTGTCTAGCGCAAACCGGGTCTGATCGAAATCGAGCAACAGAAATTCGGCGATCATCTGAAACACATCGGTAAAATCTTCAACGCGGACTCCAGCAAAATTTCTGTCATCCAGCAAATACACGGTCGAAAACGGAGGCGCGGAGACCTCGTGCGGCCTGCCATCCCACTCAAATATATGCGTCGTATGACGGCTACCATCACTGCCTTGGGCATCAAAGCGAGGCTTCATATAGTGTTCGAGTTCCTTGATGGCGGCAAACCCATTCGCCCGCGGCGTCTGGCGTGCTCCACCTATAACCCCATCAAAAACAGAAGGCAACACCAAGTAGGCTGTCCTAACGGCGTTGGGGGCGAGGTCTCGACACAGAAAGCCCATGTCGATAAACGAACCCGAACCCGTCCCGCCAGCGATAGACGTGACGAGCACGATTTCCAGATCATTCGAGTCGGCATCGTAGTCGGGAAACATCCGTTTCATCTCTGTCTCGGCATCCGCGCTTTGAACGCGCTTGATTTTGTTTTCGATCTCCATGCGGAGTTTGGCATAGTGATGGAAAAACGCCAACCGCCCACATGGTCGAATCTGCCCTGCGCCCTGGGTAATCGCATCCGAGGCAAGGCTGTCAAGCGCATCGGGAAACCACGACCAGATATGGGGGTACATCCCTTTGTTTTTGCGGTATGCTTCGAGTTCTTGCGGCCCAACACTGCCATCCACCATTTCACGAGCCGAAAAATCGATGCGCCGATCCAGCAAATCCGTTTCCTTTCTCGTAATGTCGATATTGCGGATGTCCGTATCAAACCAGAGAAACTCCATCACGGGCAGGCCCGGCATCCGGTACTTTTCGTAAAACATCCGCCTGAGACGCCGCAACACTTCCTTACCCGTACCTCCCAACCCGATCAGCACAGTTGGCCTGATACTGACTCGATCCTCTCCCCGTTGCGCGCCGCCAATGCGTTCTGCTGTCGCTCCTGTTTCCATCATGGTTTGCCTCCAAAGTGTTTGATTTGGGACCTATCCCCCGGCCCCTTTCCTACAAGGAAAGGGGAGCAAGGCTTGATCGATAGATGAATGCAAGGGTTGTGCGCGATGGCTTTGATGCGTGTGGAGAAGGCCATGAAAAACCTCAAATCCCTCGCAAAACCGATCTGCTTCATCCCCTTTCAGAAGGGGCCAGATTCCAGTTCGTTTTAAGAAGCCATCTTAAAAATCCTGACCGCCATTGAATAGCCGCAAAAACATTCGCTTTTCGCAGATTAAAACCCAAGAATAGGGGACTTTATTCCCCCTTTCCTGCTAGGAAAGGGGGCTAGGGGGATAGGTCCCAATAATTTTGAGATAGCTTCTTAAGACATCAGCTCAATTTTCTCGACGCTGAGTACGTGTCATGAAAATAGTGATTACAAGGACGATCACAAAAATGATGACCGACCACCAGAAAAAGGCTTTGGCGTACGTGGTCTGCCAACCCAGCAAATAATCCAAATATCCGCTGAGGAAAAAGACGATGGTCAACGCGCTTCCCAAAAACGTAATCACCGCCGAAAGACCAAACGCCTGATTGGGACTCCGATCTCGATTTCTGATGAGGGATCTGAAGATCACATGCGTTGAAAATGAGTAAATCCCAACGATGATGATCCCCAACAAAACCCACCTGAGCGAACCCGATAAAACGGACAGCCGAGAGGGCGATAGGTAATCCGGCGGGGCGACGCCGGGCACGACCTTATACTCGTAATCCGTTTTGCCCAGCAAAGGTTTGGCTTCATCTATTGCCACGGCGTAGTTGAGATTTTGGGCGAGCCTCGCCGTATCTTGTTTGGTAAATGTCACAACGCCTATCACCTCGCCCAGTTCATTAAACAAGGGGCCGCCACTGTTGCCCGGCGAGATGGGCGCCGTCGTCTGAACGACCTTATAGCCCTCTTGATTGCGTATTTGCGAGACGATGCCATCGGTGACGGAAAATTCTTCGCCCAACGGGTTGCCAATCGCGACCACGGGATCTCCTGGTTTTATCCCGGTCACGCTTCCCAAACGCGCCTCGTGGATGACTTGCGCACCCAAATCGGCCTTCACAATCGCGAGGTCCTTATGCTCGTCTTTTGCCACAAGGGCCACAATGGGCATCCACTCCGCGCCTTGCACGCGCACCCACCCTTTGCGTCCGCGCATGCCTTGAATCACATGCCAGTTGGTCAGAAAATGACCTTGTGCCCCATCGATGGCAATGCCCGACCCTTGACTCTTTCCCCCCTCTCTCTCAACCACCACAAAGGCCACAGCAGGGCCTTCCTGCTCGGCAATCCGCGAAGCCGTGTTGTCGCCCGTATATCCCCCACCGCACCCCGACAAAACAAAAAGCAACCAAGGGATTACCCCCAAAAGATATGTCGCCATCGCCAACTCTCCCATTCAAAATCGCGCAACCACGCGCTCGAGATCCACCGACAGATCGCCTTTTTCCAAGGTCAACACCTTACCCGGCTCTAACAACACCTCAATCTCTTTCTGTTCTTCCTCTGCACCGTTATGATCCTGCGCGTCGCCATCTTCCCCTCCTCTCGCCCTCAATTCTTCCACCAGATCATTGCCCAAAACATCTTCCACCCGAACGCCCTCATCCGGGCAGAGGACAAACCGAAAAACAGCGCGTCGCTCAATCGTTCCCAAACCGATCTCGTCGCCTGCGGCATTTGAAATTTTGAGATCAACCGGCCGATGCAGAGGTCGCGCCACATGCTCCTGAACTTGATTCAAGCTGTCTGTAAGCCGGTATTTTATCGGATAAAACGCGATCCAAACCAGTGTGCCAACCACCCCTATCAAAACGAGACAAAGTGCTATCCACGCGATCCAAGGGCCTACGAGGGGCGAGACTCGTAGCTCGCCAGAAATAGTCCCATCCCGGGGCACGACGGTTGCGGGTTGCTGGTGGAGGTACTGGATGAGGTCCGCAGGCGTATAGATGCGATCCAACACACCCGGCTGGTCCGTGAAGTATCGCTCTTTGTAAGCCTGGGTCATGCGAAACGAATGCGGCGGGATTTCGATTGCGACAGAAAAAAAATAATCCGCAGGCACAGGGCCGATTCGGGCGAGGCTTAAGTACTCCCAAAAATTTTGATGCCCGGGCCGAAAAGGGCCAAAGTGTACCAGGCAGGTATAGACAGAAGTATGCTCGGCGGCAGACGACAGCGTGTCGATGAGTGTTGGCGGGCTGACCCGGCCGTAGTGAGAAGACCGGCGGCCCAATAACATGCGGTCTTCAACCCTGCGCGCATGGACTTGCGGGGACTGGACTTTGAACCGCACATCCGAATTTTCCGATTCCGAGGGTTCGATATTGATATGCTCGAGCCGCGACTCCAGTGTAAAATTAAAACGCAGTTGATTTCTTTTGTCCAAGGATACGACGATGGGCCTGATCGCGCCGCGATTCAAAATAATCGCATCGTCAATCGGCTTCATCGCCATCGGCTCCATACCCTCTTTCTGCAAGGCTGCGACGAGGTGCTCGTATTGGGATCGATAGCGCGCCTGTGTCAAAAACAAATAGAGGACGAACCCCTTCATCCCTTTGTAGTAAAGCCGACCGTCTGATCGGAATTGGATTTCGGCATTCGGATTCAGGCGTCGCAACGCATCCCGTCCCCTATCCGGCAGGGGATTGGATAGCACCCCCGCAAACCTTCGCTTCAAGGGAATCGCCCGCAAGACCTCGATGGTATCGCGGGCAAAACAAGCATAAAGTGCTCGCGCGTCCAAGTCGCTGGCCGCCTGAACATTGTCCGTCAGCATCATCACAATCGGCGCCCTATCGT
Organism: Candidatus Latescibacterota bacterium; assembly: GCA_965204745.1. GTDB lineage: Bacteria > Latescibacterota > UBA2968 > UBA2968 > UBA2968 > VXRD01. Next base: position 1,992,296 of record OZ242010.1, on the reverse strand, counting down.
ATCCCGTATTAAACGCCGCTTCGAGATTGGTATATCCCCCCCACGCCTTTGTCTTTTGAAAACGCTCTGCATCGCGCCAAGCGACGGTATCTGACCGGGTGGAAACAAAAAAGACCGTCTCTGAGGGCATGCCCGCCCGTTCACACGCCTTTTCCAAGACATCGACCAAGGTACCGAGTTCCGCGCTGTTGTCGAAACCAGCCATAGAACCGGATCCATCGACCTGTATGCTGACCTGTTGTGCATCCACCGATGAGGTCAACGCGCACAACAGGCTCAAAAAAATAACTCGTATCATAGCCTAACCCCTTCCATCTCCACAGAGCGCGTAACAGCACAGCGTTGTGAGATTTCGTTCCTGCATCAACACATACAAGCCATGCCCAAAACCCGCCGGCGCAGTCACGGGTTTAAGCCCTGGCTTGAGTGACCAAGCGTGCAAGCGAGAAATAGCGTGACGATCAAACCGGAACAACGCCATTTGAGACGACCCGGCCGGGTCTTCATCGTCTTGAAAGCCCGCAACGAGATTGCCAAAAGAGGCACACATATCCGCCGGCTTCATGAAAACCTCGCGGCTTGCCGCGATATTGCGATTCAAGGGGTCTATCAAATGGATGCCATCACTCGTCACCGCGACAAACCAATCTCGACCATCGATATCTATGGTGCGAAGGGCTGTCGCTCGTAAATCGGGTATGGCGTCTGGAAGGAGTTGCGTGGTATCGCGCTGAAAGGAAACCACCCTAACCTCGCGATTTTCCAGTGTGGTTGCCAAGCGGAGCATGCCTTCGCGGTTTGCGCCTATGCAAGGGTCTCCATCTACAAATCCCTCGTACGGATCGGAAACACCTTCATCGGACAACAAGGCCATTTGGTTATTTCCCACGAGAGCCACCAGAAAATCCCCGCCCTGGAGCGGGACCAGCGTTTCAACTTCAAATGGCGATTCTATTTTTTGCGGTTCGTAACCCATCTCCTTTTCTCGCCAAAAATTTTGTACGGCTGGTCTCGCCCCCATTTTTATCTCCCGGCCTTCTTCGCCGAGGACGATCAGCCTGTCTTTGAACGACCAAAATTTGTGTACATTTTCAGCACAACGCCGCCATTTGGTACTCCGAGCCATAGACCCGTCGCGAAGTGCCGATGTCGGAAAAACAAAAAGCGTGCCCAGAGCATCCAGAACATAGACCCACCCTTGGTCAAAACGGACTTGCGCGATCCCTTTGTCCATGTGGGGAAGGTCAAAAGAACTGCTTTCGCGGAGGGGATCGGGAAAAGCCGTCATATTCCCGGTCGCTTTCTTTCCGACCAATGCAACGCCAAAGATGTTCAAAAGCACATCGGGCCCTCTAAGCAGAACCAAATGTTCCTCGGGCTGGTGGTCTTCCGAAGGGCTTGGAGGCGCCGCAACAGAGACGACTTTATCCGTGATCAAAGCCCCACACCGAGCGCAAAAATTGGCGAGGGCGTGATTGTCCGATGCGCCACACGCATCGCATTCCCAAGTATTTTTTGTCCAATCCCATGTAACCATCGCATTGTCCTAAAAAGCTAAGTTTTTCTGAACGATACCTCCGCACGACCGCTGAACATAAAAATCAATTTGTGACCCGTTGGCAATGCAAAATCAATCCCCTCTCTTGAAGGCTTGTCGTCAAAAACATAAGCGCGTTGTAACGTTGTGTAGGCGTATTATTAGCAATAATACTTTTCAAAATAATAAAGCGTTGACTTATGGTTTTGCCCGGTGTATATTCTCCCAAACACCACTGCGAACACCACAACAGGAGGAGGGCCATGCCACCGGAAAATTTGAGCCGATGAAAGTTCGGCTGCAAATCGCTTTTCATCGGCATCGTCTTTTTTTAGGAGGAACGATCATGACCATTCGGGACATCCTCAACCAAAAGGGCACTCGCGTCCTCACCATTGAACCCCACCACACCTTGTATTTGGCCCTGGCGACCCTGATCGAAAACAAAATCGGCGCGCTCATCGCACACGATCACACAGGCACCTTGCTCGGCATCATCACCGAGCGCGATCTCATGCGCGAAGTGTACAAAGACACGGACTTGCGGGCCGTGCGCGTTGAAGACGTCATGACGCGCGACCTCGTCACGGGCAATCCGGATCACGACATCGAATACGTCATGGCAAAAATGACAGAAGGCCGCTTTCGCCACATGCCCGTCTTGGATGACGAAAACACCCTCGTCGGCATCATCTCTATCGGCGACATTGTCAAAGCCAAATTGCAACATGTCGAAGAGGAGGTGCTAACATGTAGTAAAATGATTTGTTGACTTTTGTTGTTTGTCTATATTATTGTCTATGTCTTATGTAAATACTCGCAAGGCTGTTGCTTTGCTTGGGGTTCATCCGAGCACGTTGAGAAGGTGGGCAAATGGTGGTCGGATTGAGCATATCCGTAGTCTAGGTGGAAAGAGGTTATACAATGTCGATGCGTTCTTGCGGGAATCCGTTGGCGTTGCCGTTGTGTGCTACGCCCGTGTCAGCAGTTACGGACAAAGAGATGACTTGCAAAGTCAAGTCGCGCTTCAATCCCGTTATCCCGGCGCAGAGATCGTCAAAGACATTGGGGGAGGTCTCAACGGGAAGCGGAAAGGCCTTGTTGCCCTATTGGAACGCTTACACGGCGGAGAGAAGTTGCGCATTGTGGTTGCCCACCAAGACCGTCTTGCACGGTTCGGCTTTGAACTTATTGACTGGTTGGCAAAGCAAAACGGGGGCGATGTCGTGGTTCTCGACGAGTCAAGTTGCAGTCCGGAACAAGAACTCACGGAAGATATTTTGTCCATGCTCCATCCGTTCTCTTGTCGGCTGTACGGACTCCGCAAGTATCGTGACAAAATCAAGAAAGATAAGAGTCTATCTGACAAGTGACCAGCGTGAGTTGGTCAAGTTATGGATGTCAGGTAGTCGTTGGATGTATAACGAGGCCGTGTCATTGTATCGTTTGGGTTTTTCTCTTCATGAGTATGAGATGCGTGATATCGTGCGTGCTGTGATGCCTAAGCGATTTAGGGATGTGCCTTGTAGGGTATTAAATGGTGCGATAACGGATGCGTATCGGGCACATGAGGCGGTAAAGAAGAAGCGTAAGGATTTGAAGGATAAAGGTATAAAGCGTAAGGTTAAGTTACATTTTCGCAGTCGCAAGAATCCTATGCAGTCGTTTGTTTTGAGCAAGGATGCGTGGAATAAGGATTTGACGGCGATCTATCCTCGCAGTCTTGGCGATATTCGTTTGTCGGAGCCGTTGTCTGTTGTACCGAGGGATGGTCGTTTTGTGAGTTACAATGGCCGGTACTATGTTACTGTGCCTTATTCAAGTCCACGGTGCGTAGCCGAGACTCAAGGGCGTGTTGTGGCACTTGATCCGGGTATTCGTAGTTTCTTGACGTTCTATTCTGAAAATGGTTGTGGTAAGATTGGCGAGGGCGATTTTGGTCAGGTACATCGTTTGTGTGTTCATCTTGATGGGGTGATTGGTCGTAAGGCGAGGGCGAAGGGTTATCGTAGGAGTCGTCTTGGTCGTGCGATTAAGCGTATGCGTTGTCGGATACGTGATTTGGTCGATGAGTTACACAAGCAGGTGTCTCGTTGGTTGGTTGACAATTATGATGTGATCTTGTTGCCGACCTTTGGTACGAGCGAGATGGTTGTTCGTGGTCAGCGTTGTCTTCGTAGCAAGTCTGTCCGTAGTCTTTTGACGTTTGCTCATTATCGTTTCAAGCAGTTTTTGAAGCACAAGGCATTTGAGATGGGCAAGTTGGTTTTGGATGTGAACGAGGCATACACGTCCAAGACGGTCAGTTGGACAGGCGAGGTGGTGAAGAAGTTAGGTGGTGCGCGGGTCATTCGTAGCAGAATAGATGGTCAGGCGATGGATCGAGATATCAACGGCGCACGGGGTATTTTTCTTCGTGCTTTGGGAGATACCCCCAAGTTGCGTCGCTGTTTGGCGTGACTTGCACTGGTTGAACCATGATTGGATGCTCAATAATGGTCAACAGAAAGGTATCTGACGCAGTACAAAGACTTCGTCACCTTGGATTGGCGCGCATCGTAAAACAGGAGGTTCGCATGGATCCGTCCTCGTTGCCTGATCGATAAATCCTCGGTTGCCGTAGCGCACCGGGGATTTTCTTTTTTTGGCGCGCCCAATCAACAGTTGCGTCTTTCTCCCCAACGCCCTATCATGACGACGGATTTTCCGCGGAAAGGAGGCCATCGTGCCCCGTGTCATCTTCTGGGACGTGGATACCCAATACGACTTCATCATGCCCGACGGCGACCTCTACGTCACCGGCGCAGAAGCGATCTTGCCAAATCTCCAACGCCTCACGCGCCACGCGCAACAACGGGGCATCCCCATCTTCGGCTCGGTTGACAACCACCGCTTGGACGACCCCGAAATCTCCGACCGGCCAGACTTTCAAAACACCTTTCCCCCCCATTGCATCGCCGGCACCTCGGGGCAACAAAAAGTGCCCGAAACCCGACCGCAAAATCCCCTGTGGATCGACCCAGACGCCCCTGCCGATCTCATCGCCCAAGTGCAAAACCACCGCGGCGAAATCCTCTTTCGCAAACAACGCTTCGACGTCTTCACCAATCCCCATGTCGATCCCGTGCTCAACGCCATCGCCCCGGATCGCATCGTCCTCTACGGCGTCGCCCTCGACGTGTGCAACGCGCATGCGATCAACGGCTTCCTAAAGCGCGACACGGCCCCCATTCAACTCGTCCGCGACGCCACGCAAGCCATCATCCCCGAACGCGGCGACCTCATGGTTGCCGAGTGGCGACAACGGGGCGTCGAAGTCGTCTCCACCGACCACATCGTCAACCCGTGATCCGCATCCCCTACCGCTTATGGACGTCTTCCTCCGCCTCATCACCTACATTCGCCCCTACCTCGGGCGCGCCATCATCGGCATCGGCGCCACGCTCGTCGTCATCGCGCTCGAAGCCGTGCAACCCCTGCTCATGCGCGAGGTGATCGACAACATCCTAACCCCGTACTTCAGCGACGGCCATTATAGCGGCGGCGACTTCTTGGACGAGCGAATCGCAAGCGACTTTGACCTGCTGCAATTCTACGCCCTCATCCTGTTGGGAATTTACATTCTCCGCACCTTTTTTGGCTTCATCAACCGCTACTTGCTCAACCGGGTCGGGCAGGAAATCCTCTTCGGCCTGCGCGTGCAAGTCTATGACCATCTCCAACACTTGGGATTGCGTTTTTACAATGACCGCAGCACCGGCGAACTCATGTCCCGCGTCACAGCAGATGTCGAATCCCTGCAAAACACCATCACCGACACCTTAGAGCGCGTGCTCCTCAACGTCGCGACCATCCTGATCTTTGGCAGCATTCTCTTTGGCCTCAGCTTTGAACTCGCCCTCATCACCTTGGCCCCGCTGCCGATGTACAGCGTCCTCATCCTCCTCTACAACCACAAAGTGCGGCCCTACTACACGATGGCACGCGAGCGCATCGCCGACATCAGCGCGTTGTTGCAAGACAACCTATCGGGCATCCGCGTGATCAAGTGCTTTGCCCGCGAGGGCCACGAGTTGTCGCGCTTCACCCAAAAGTGCAAAGCCTTTCTCGACATCAGCATCACCCTCATCAAAATCCGCGTGGCCTTCTTTCCCTTGGCCCGCTTGATTATTTCGATGGGCCCTCTCCTCATCCTCTTCTTCGGCGGGCGGCAGATCATCTTGGGCGACCTCACCATCGGCACCCTCTTTGCCTTTCAAAGCTATCTCTGGCGGTTCTACGGCCCCGTGGAAAGCCTGACCCGCATCAACGACACCATCGTGCGCGCCGCGGCCTCGGCCCGCCGCATTTTTGAAATCCTCGACACCCAGCCCGAAATCAAAGACGCCCCCAAGGCCCGCGCCTTTGCCCGCTTGGACGGCTACGTCGAATTTCAAAACGTCGTCTTCGCGTACGAACGCGGCCCGGCCGTGCTCAACGACGTCTCCTTCGCAGTCCAACCCGGGCAACTCATCGGCCTTGTCGGCCCTAGCGGCGCGGGCAAAACCACCATGATCAATTTGATATGCCGCTTCTACGACCCGGATGCTGGCGCGGTGCGCGTGGATGACCGCGACCTCAAAAACATGCAACGCGCATCCTTGCGCGGGCAAATCGGCATGGTCTTGCAAGAGCCATTCCTCTTCAACGGCACCATCCGCGAAAACATCGCCTACGGCAAACTCAACGCCACCGAAGACGACATCATCAACGCCGCGATGATGGCCAACGCACACGACTTTGTCTGCAACTTTCCCGATGCTTACGACACGCACATCGGCGAGCGGGGCGTGCGCTTATCCGGCGGTGAAAAACAACGCATCTCTATCGGCCGCGCCATCCTCAACGACCCGCGCATCCTCATCCTCGACGAAGCCACGTCCTCTGTCGATACGGAAACCGAGATGCTCATTCAAAAAGCCCTCGAACGCCTCATGGCAGGGCGCACCACCTTTGCTATCGCCCATCGCCTATCCACCGTGCGCCGCGCCGATTGTCTCTACGTCATCGACCGCGGCAAAATCGTGGAATCCGGCACCCATGCCCAACTGCTCGCCAGCGCTGGCTTGTACGCTCACTTGTGCGACATGCAATTTGCCCTCGCAGAAAACCCCATCTCGTAGGCCATCTATCGTCACACAAAGGACTCGCCCATGCCCGATCACGTCTCTCCTTTTGTCCCGGCCATCAACCTCGTCACCCAACACCAACTCGTCCCGCACGCCATCGACATTCGCCCAAACGGCGCGGGCCTCCTCCTCATCGCCAATGCCGAGGAATTGACTGTCGAGCGAGCGGTGCGCTGTTTTCCCTTCACAACGCCGGATCGCTGGATCAGCCTCCGCGATGAAACCGGCGCAGAACTCGGGCTTTTGCCCACGCTCAACGGCTTAAATGCAGGCGCGCGCACCTCGCTCGAAGCACACCTCAAAGCCCGCTACGACATCCCCATCATTCAATCCCTCCGCGCCATCGAAACCGGCAAACAGGGCGGCGCGGTCTGGCACGTCACCACCGGAGAAGGCCCCACGCGCTTCACCCTGCGCGGCGACCAAAACCAAAACCTCAACGCATTTCCCGAAGTAGTCTTCACAGACACCATCACGCGCAAACGCTACAAAATCTCCGATTTCACCAAGCTCGACCGCGCCAGCCAAAAAATCGCCCGCACCTACCTGCCCATGGGCTCTCGCCACGACTCCCGCCGCCGCGGTAGAGGCCGGCGGGGATAATCCAAGACGAGTGGTCAGTGGTCAGTAGGTTGTGTTGACATTTTATTTTTTATGACGTTAAACAAACGTGTTGCTTGCTGATTTAATGCGTTTGGTACTACAGCCTCGTTTGTTGCCTCCGATGCCTTCGGCGACTTACTTTTTTTCAACAGCAAAAAAAAGTAAGCAAAAAATGCCGCTCTCAAACGCCGAGAGGCTTGCACAGCGCAAATCGCTTTTGTAACAGAACGATATGCGCCAGCCTGCAAAGTGGGTTGCAACAGGGATGTTGGTTGCGAAACGGCCTTGCGCGCTGTGCGTGATGGCTTGATCGGAGGGGTTTTGCGAGGGCACTTGTTGTGATGCCTGCTTTGAACTGAGGAACGTCAGGGCTTGATTTTCTCGATAAACCGCTCAAGCCGGTGCATGGCTCGTAAATGTCAACACAACCTAGTCAGTGGTCAGTCCCCACCCAACCGCCCAAAACCCGATGCGCTCCGTTGATGAATGGGCATGGGCATGGGGTACAACGGATTGCTTCTCAAACAAAAAAAGCCGATCACAATGTGACCGGCTTTTTTGCTGGCGAAAATCTATGGCAATGTGTGATACATTTAGTGACGTACCTGTCTCCAATCCTATTCGCTAAAAGGACCTCATGATACGCTCTTTGAGAGACTTCTATGGTTTCGATAGTCACCTTATTCAGAGGCACCCTTTACCCCTGACCCTCGGGGGGCTCTTTTTTGTCCAAACCATATTTTTTGGCAGCGTCAAAGATCTCAGCCATTTTTCTCGCCGTTTCCGCACGTTGCTGTAGGATCACCTCATTACCTTTTTCCAGCAACTCACCAAGCGACAACTTTTTTATGGGCAGAGGATAAACTTCTTTTTTCATCGAACTCCTCCATGGATAGCGTTTACAGATATTACAATATAATACCAAATTTACTCCTCATCAAAGGGCAATTTTTATGAATTTGATGACCGGAGATTGTGAATTTCTAAAAATAAAGACTGCTCGTATTCTTGCATCTGCAAAATCAGTGCTAGAGTATCAGCGGTAGCTTGAACCAAAAACTTAATCTCTTCAGGTTCAAATGCGTTTTCATCTTTACAATCTATATTTAAGACGCCTGCGGGTTTCCCTTGTACTCGAAATGGACAAGAAATCACACTGGTATAAGGCTCATCTCCACCTCTTGGTACAAAACCGGGAAAATTTTGCACATTTCCAACAACATATACCTTCATCTCTGCAAAAGCCTTGCCTGCGATCCCGTGGCCTATAGGTATTTGAGTTGGAGGAAATTTCTCTTTTCGTTCAGAAGGGGTATTTTCCGACCACCAAGAGGACACCAATAAGTTTGAATCATCTCTTGAAGGGATCATCAGATTGACATAACAAGACATGCCAATAGCTTCTGTAATCATATATTGAATGTTGTTGATTGCTTTCACAATGACCAATGCCCAAAATATATCATAGCTTTCATCACTCTTGCGAGCGTCTTGAAAATTTTCGAGCAAAAAAGAATTGCGCGTATCGTGAATAAGTTGGTGAATATATGTGAAGGAAGATACGAGATGTTCTGTCGCAGTGATGTGACCAAACAGGATCTCTTCTGCACGGTTCTTCCTGTTACGATAGTGCCAAAATCCAGTTGCGATAAAAGTAGAACAAATAACAACGGCAAAGATGATTGCCCATTGAGGAAAGAGATCAAGCCCAAGACTAACAATAGAAGCAATAGTGCCAATGAGACCTATCCAAGGTAGGGGACCACGCCCTATGTTCTTTAAGTGACCTATTATGCCGGCTTCGGCAAGTAATTTCTCTGCTCTTTCACGAGTTACCCAATTGTCCATATTGCGCCTCTCCTCTTGTATCTTGTGGGCGACACTGGGGCCGCGCCCCTACGATCTCGCCTCTCGCCTCTCGCCTCTCGCCTCTCACCTCTTGCCTCTCACCTCTTGCCTCACCTCTCACCTCTCACCTCTCACCTCTCACCTCTCACCTCTCACCTCTCACCTCTCACCTCTCACCTCTCACCTCTCACCTCTCACCTCTCACCTCTCACCTCTCACCTCTCACCTCTCACCTCTCACCTCTCACCTCTCACCTCTCACCTCTCACCTCTCACCTCTCACCTCTCACCTCTCACCTCTCACCTCTCACCTCTCACCTCTCACCTCTCACCTCTCACCGCCTCCGCCTCGCATCAATTGTCCGCGATTCGACTTTGATCTCCCGAGAAAGCTCTGCGACTTCCTCGTCGTACGTGCAAAACGGATCGCGCAGATTCAAGTGGTGTTCATTTTCCAAATACACCGAATCCCAATCCACAATGTACCGCATCCGGTTCTCCGACAGCGTCTTCACCAGTGCGGCTCGCGCTTTTGCCCGCGTATCTATTGGAGGCGTCAGGCAGGCGCGTTCAATTTGATCATCGGTCAACACGCGCTGCATCCTGCCCTGTTGCTCCAGATCGAAATACAACCCGCGATTGGGATCGATATTGTGGTATTCCAAATCCAAACTCTGCAACCACGGATCATTCCAACTCAAATTTTCCGATTCGCGGAACGCATTCAGCAACCACTTCTTCGCCACCCAGTCCAACCGATCCGACAGTTGCATGGGATCGGCCTCCAAATCATCGAGCGTGCGCTCCCACGCATCGAGCACCCAATCCGACTCTGCATCCAGCCCCCTCAAGTGGCGTTGCGCCAAGGCCAAATACTCGCGCTGGATATCAATCGCCGAAATGCTTCGGCCATTGTACCGGTACAGCAACCATTTGTGCGTTGGATCGCGCGAAATCTCTTTGAGTGCCCACACCGGATCCCCCAAGCTGAGATCGTGCGGAAAAATCTTTCGCTCCAACAGATTGAGCACCATCGCAGTCGTACCAATTTTCAATGCCGTGGCATACTCCGACATATTTGAATCGCCCACCAAAAGGTGCAACCGGCGATACTTGCTGTGATCGGCTAGCGGCTCATCCCGCGTATTGATAATCGCACGCGAAAACTGAATCCACTGATAGATCTCCGTCACGATGTGATCCGCACGTTGGGAAATCTGAAAAGTCACCGGGTCTTCTCTCTCCGCAGTATCTCGCGCATCGCGGCCGTAATAATAAAAACTGTCGTCATAACTGCCCACGCGACCCGCGCCGCAAAAAATTTGGCGCGTCACCAAAAACGGCAACAGCGCGGGAATCACCACCGTGGAAAATGGCACATGGCGCCGAATCAGGTAATTTTCATGGCAGCCAAATGTCGCCCCCGTATAGTGATCGATGTTATTCTTCAAAAACGACGCTTCCTTGCCCGAGCCGAGTGCCTGCAATGCCCGGTGGAAAATGAGATCCCCGGCCCGATCAAACGCCACGATATCCCACAGGCCCGCGCATTCGGGGGTGGCGTATTCCAAATGCCCCATGTCGATATACACGCGCCCGGCATTCAAGAGAAAACCCCCATTGCCCGGGGGTTCGTCTCGCCCGCGATAGTGGATATCCACAATCCCGATTCGATCCACAAAAAAAATGTGATCCTTCACCTTGACCGAAATCGCGTCTGGACTCACAAAGCCATCGCGTTCGGGTGCCAAACACCCGTACTCGGTCTCCAAACCAAAAATGCGATCTCTCATGCAATCCTCAATCCGCCTTGAACCGCGCCAGCGTGGCCGCGATTTCATCGGCATCCAAATTGCGGTATTTGTTTTTTTTTATCAGGGACCGCTCGAGCACCACCGCCTCCACCTCTAAATTTTTCAACTCGGCCTCGAGCACCTCATCCACATCCACGGACGTTGCCATCTCCTCGAGCTCCGCGACATCGTCCGGCACCTCCTCTATCGTTCCCACCCATCGCCCCATGGCCCAAGCGCGAAGGGCGACATCCGCAGCATCTGTGAGGGGCGAGGACGCCGTATCCAACTCTGAAAACGCGCGTTCCATCATCAAATCGGCCTCGGCAACGCCGCCCAAAACAGCCCATTTTTCGCGCCGGTGAAACGCGCCATCGTAATCCACCGTATAAAACACCTGCGCGCCTTCTTGCCCATCCAACTCGGCGAGGAGCACGCGCGCCAAAAATGGCGACCGCACCACATCGTCAAAACCCGCCTTCATCGCGGGGCCCAAGCCAAAGTACACAATTTGACGCAGCGTCACATCGTCTGCGGAATAATTAAACCCAATCGCGTGCGCCATATCAATCGCCGCCTGCCGGAGCTTCTCGATATCCGTGGAATGCCCAATGCCCGCAAGCCCGATGCAATCGTACACCTCAAACAATTTTTGCTGACTCTGCGACAGGGTCAGCAACAAAATGCCATCGTCATAGCCCACGCCCACCACCGGGCTGCCCGGCCGGATTTGATCCTCGATGTACTCCCGCCGATTGGCAACCGCCTCGGCCCAGCGATACGGTTCGTCCGACCACATCATGCGCGTCTCGCCTCCTCTCCATCGACGTATTGCGCGTAAAGCCGCCGCAACTCTTCGGTCTCGACCTCTGCCAACCCAGCCGCGGTAATCGTCTTGACAGACGGAAAAATATCCGCGGCCCGCTCGTATCGCCCGGTGGCCGAATCGTACTCAGACGCCGTATCCAAAAGCTGCAAGGCGTGCCCAATCGCTGTCTCCCGATCCATTTCCACAAACCGCCGACCACTCCAGCGATTGAGATAGTACATCGCCCCGCGAATCGCAGGCGAACCCGATCCCGTAGTCGTAAAATCCGCGCTTTCAAACTGCGCGCCCAACGCGTCGTAAAAGTAAATTTTTCCTCGCGCATCCCGCAGGTCATACGTCGCAAACACCGGAATCACCGCGCCGATGCCCTGCATGGCCAGGGGCAAGTTGTCTTTGATCAACAGCGACAGCCGGCGCAACTTGGCCTGCAAACTCATCTCTTGGAGCAAGCGGCGGCGATAATACTGAAACGCGTGCTCCAAAATGCGCGCGATCTCAAATGCCACAGACGGGGACCCGGAAATCGCCATCACCGAATACGCATCCAAATCGATCACCTTATCCGCACGGTCGTAAAGCACCATATTGCCTGCGGTCGCGCGCCGATCCCCCGCAACGAGCACCCCATCGGCGTATTGAAACGCCAAAATGGTCGTGCCCTCTGTCGGCTCAAAAGGCAAGGCGCGATCCCCTGCGGCATCGCCCAACTGCTCGCCCGGGAACCGATAGCCCGTTTGCCGCAACAAATCGACAAAATCTCCACCCGATACCATGGGCTACTCGCCTGTTCGCTGGCGATACCGCCGCGCCTGATTGGGATCCACGCGCCGCATGCGCCGCATCAAATCGCGCGTATCCGGCCGCTCCACCTTTGGCCGCGCCGGGCCGCTATCGCCATCATCCCCCGGACCGGGGCCACCTGGGGCAACGGGTTTTGTCCGTCGCTCATACTGCATGCCCTTATCCATCTCCGGCCTCCTTAAGAAAACGCTCCACCTCGTGCAAAGCCTGCAAAAAAGCCTCCAAAGTCTCTGCCTGATCCAACACGTCATTGTAATGCCGCACGCGCTCGGCATCCACCAACAGCTTCATATCTACCGGATGCTGGCGCCCATTGTGCTTAAACACGATGCGATCCCAATTGATCGACGACACGTATTCCCCGAACTTTTCCAAACTGCGCCCCCGAAAATACGCCCGCGTGCCCGAAGGGGGTTCGGACATCGCCGTGGCGATCTCATCATCCCCCACCAGTCGCACCATATACCCTTGGGATTCCAACAAATAGTACAACCCGGATTCTCGATCCACATTGCTGTATTCCAAATCCTGACTCTGCATCCAGAACAAATCGTCGGGATTGTCCCACGCCAAATTTTCCTCGTCGCAAAACCGGTCAATCAGCCACTTCTTCGTCACCCAATCGCAGGTGCCCACCAGATCATTCGGATCGCGGCGCAATTTTTCCAGCACATCATCCCACGCCGCCAACACCCAATCCGTCTCTCGGTCGCGCCCTGCAAACTCGCGGCGGGCCAAAGTCAAAAACGCATCCTGAATCTCAACCGCTGGCACCAAGCGATTGCCCGCCCCCTCGACTTCCACCAACCACTCATGGGTTTGATCCCGCGCGATATTCTTCATCGCCGCAATCGGATCTTTGAGCCGGTAATCCGGCAAATAATTGGCCTCGATCAAATCGATCACCAATGCCGTCGTCCCCACCTTGAGCGCGGTGGCGTATTCCGACATATTCGCATCGCCCACAATCACATGCAACCGGCGGTAGCGCGTAGCATCTGCGTGGGGTTCATCGCGCGTATTGACCACGGGCCGCTTGTGCATCGTATCCACGCTCGCGATCACCTCAAAAAATTCCGCGCGCTGCGACAGTTGGTAAATCGCCGCCCTGTCTTCCCGCTCCACGCCCACCTTGCCCGCGCCGCAATAAATTTGCCGCGTCGCAAAAAACGGCAACAACCCCGCCAAGATCCGCTCGAACGGCACCGCGCGATCCATCAAATAATTTTCGTGACACCCGTAGCTATGCCCTTCAAAATCCGTATTGTTCTTATACATCCGCACCGTGCCCCTATCGAGCATCTCCGTGCGCCTGCGCGCGCAAATATCGACCACGCGCTCTCCGGCCTTGTCCTGCGCCACGAGTTCAAACAGCCCCAAGCACTCACCTGTGGAAAACTCGGGATGCGTATGATCGTTGTAAAACCGCGCGCCATTGTAAATGATCAAATCGCTCTTCAATTCTGCAAACGCAATTTTGCGCTTGCGGTCGCGTTGTACATGCACCTTTTCATCGGCGTCATTCAACAGATTCTTCACCTCGAACCCCCGATCATCCCTGCGCGGATTTTCCAGTTGATAATCCCACAGCGGCACAAACGGGTCTTGTTGATAGCACCGAATCAACTGCATCGATTCCTCGACGACATCGACCGTATCCACGCCGTCAATCGTGATGCCGTATTCCGTTTCCAAGCCAAATAAACGTTTCATAGTGGTCAGTTTCCACCCCGCCCAACCCCCTTCGGGGAGAGGTAAGATTTGAACTGGCTATCGCCATTGTACCCCTTTTGTGCCTTTGAACTGGCTATCGCCAGTTGTACCCCGCTCGTGCCTTTTGTGGCTAAAATCCCGTCTCACCTCAAATCACGCTCTGTCGCTGAATGCGTTGTGATCGCCTTGGGCGGACAGGCATTGCGCGCACCACGTTTTCGGGATCGTAATCGAGCAACTTCAACCAGTCTTCGGTATTGTCAGTCGGCGGGAAAATTTCATTCTCGCCGTACTCGGTCTCAACCGCCGCGAGCATATCGTCAAAGCCGATCCCCTTTTCCGCGCCGACCGCAATGGACCGCTTAATCGCGATCTCCTTAGCGCGTTTCACTATCGACTCGAGAATGGCCCCGCTACATAAATCCCCGCGGCTCAACACCTCTTTTCGCCCGCTCCGAAGCGTGACCTCCAAAAAGCGCGTATCATCTCGCTTGGCAAAAATCTCGGCGATAGTGCGCGCCACGAGATCGTCAACCGCGGCCGTTGCGTCGCCATTGTGCGCGTCCAACTCGGCCTTGGCGATTGGCAAATCGGGTGTCAAATAAATGCCCAAAATCTCGCCTGCGGCATCCTCCTCCGGTCGATTCACCTTGATCTTGCGGTCGATCCGCCCCGGGCGCAAAATCGCGGGATCGATCAAATCCGGGCGATTGGACGTCAAAATAATCACCACATCTTGCAACGACTCGATCCCATCCATCTCCGAGCAAAACATGGGCACGACCGTATTGGAAATATTGGGCGACCGAATCGCCCGCCGCGTGCCCAACACGGACTCGGCCTCGTCGATAAACACCACTGGCAAAAACCCCTCGCGCCGCTTTTCACGCGCTTGTGCAAAAATCTCGCGCACCTTGCGCTCGGATTCCCCCAACCACATGTTCAAAATCTCGGGCCCCTTAATGTGCATAAAACACGCCTTGAGATCCAACCCGTCTTCCTGCACCTGCTTCTCGAGATTGTACGCCGTGGCCTTCCCGATCAGGGTCTTGCCACATCCCGGCGGGCCGTACAGCAAAAAGCCCTTGGGCGTGCTGTACTGAAACCGCTCGAACAACTCGGGGTGCAACACCGGCATCTCAATCGTATCTTTAATCGCTTGAATCGCATCCTCGTGCCCGCCTATTTTTTTCCATGGCAAGTCGGGAACTTCCTCCAAATAATAATCCTCGACCTCCGACTGCGCCATCTTCTCTAGCGCAACGCGAAACTGCGGGTCGATGCGAACCTCCTCTCCGGCCTTCAAAGCCTCGGCCTCCAAATCCGCGCCGCGCAACAGCACATGCGACTGAGAGCCGTGGTCTTGCCCCACCAGCAAACGCCCGTCATCGAGCACATTGACAATTTTGCCCACGGTTCCGGACGGCGACTCGCCCATATCCCCCACCACGGCAAATGCCTCATTGACCAGCACCCGCGTGCCCACCTTCAAATCGCGCTCGTCCAACCGCGTATCCACATTGGCATAATACTCTGCCCCACCCACCGTAATATAGGCAACGCCATTCTCCGCAGGCGACAACAGCGTGCCCACGCGATTGGCAGGCGCGGTCACTTTCTCCAGCGCGCCTTCCAACTCGACAATGGTGCGCCGGGCCTCTTCAAACGTGATCTCGTCTTCCTGAAGTTGGCGCCGAAGCTGGTACAACAAGGGCCGCCGCCGATCTCGTTCATCCATCGTCATCAAAATTTGGTCGATAATCGACAAGGACTGAAACGTGTGCTGCATATCCACATAATCCTGAAGAAAATCTTCAGGGGACTTGCGCGGCCGATCAGAATCGTTGGTATGAATCACGGATACCTCCCTTCCGGGATCGGAATGGACTAACTTTGGGATTTGCAATGCCACCCAGCCTAAAAATTTTTCCACGGTTTAGACGCATTACGCGCCAGTTTCTGCCAGTCTTTTGGATGTGCATCGCGCCATTGCACAATTTTTTGTGCGTCCTGTTCAGACAAAATCATGGGATAGGTGGGCCCTCGTCGTCTGCCGACCTGGATTCCCGAAGCCCGCATCGAATGGATGATCTTGCGTAATGCGCGTGGTATTATGTCCAATTTTCCCGCCAGTTCTGAAACCGAATAAATGACTTCGGTTTCGCCGCGTACAATTTTTCCGCGCCCCGAAAGGATGTCATCGAGATCGACGCCTGTACTGGCATTTTCAATCGTGATAGAGACCAATTTGTCTCTATCATTATAGGACAGAATCACATCTTGATGTTCGCCATCTGCGCCGGCATTTTCCGCGCCACCAGAGGCAGGCGTCGAACTCAATGTGATGTGAAGCGTATCGGTTTCGGGAAAATACGCCAATGATTTCATCGGCTCTCCATTTCAACGATTTTTTTTGGGACCTATCCCCCGGCCCCTTTCCTACGAGGAAAGGGGAGCAAAGCTCCTTTGAAGGCTTATATCAATAGCTACTCTGATGGCGCGTTGACAGAGGGCATAAAGCGATTAAAAATCCCTCACCCCATCCCTCGCAAAACCGATCCTCGTTCCCCCCTTCCTCGCAGGCACAGGCGTAGCCTACAACGAAGCGAAGCAAGTAACGGGGGTTGGGGGGTAGGTCCCGTTTTAATGGGACCTACCCCCCGGCCCCCGTTATCAGAGGGTCGCTTACTCTTTTTCTATTTTCTTGAGTTTGCGTTCAAAATTTATCTTTATTTCAGCCACCATATCGGGAATTACAGCGAGATTGCCTTCGGCATCGACAAACCCTTTCATCACCTTTGGGCGGTTGACGTCGAACTTCACTTTGTGCTCCAAGACCAATCCCCGCGTCGCGTCAAGGACCCATTCCCCATTGCCCGAGCCTTTGCCATCAACGACAAAGGAGGCCCTTTTAAGGTCGATCCACGTCTTGTAAGAAACCTCTCGTGTCTCCTCGATTTTAACTTCAACCCTCTTTTTGCTCCTTTTGATGTCTTTGACGCGATACGTGCTCTTATAGTTTAGGAATACATCTTGATTGGACAACCGGCGATACTCGATTCGCCGGCTGAAAACACCCTCTCCATCCCAAGTATCGCCTTTGGAAATGGGTTTATCTGGCAGGGTCAAACTGTATTCGGGAACCCAGGCGAGAAAAAGGTCTGTCACCAGATCCTCGCGCCCGAGCCTGTGGGGGTAAAATTCGGGTTCAAAATTGAGTATCTGGCCTTCTGAATCGACAAACCAAACAAACTCCCGATCTTTGAATTTTTCAAACGTATCTGGATATTGTTCATACGTCAACCGATCACCCGCCAAAACAGCGCGGCTGTCCGCAGACAAAATGGTCGCCTTGATGCGTGCCACCTCCATCGAGGAATCGGGATGATCCTCTGCGAGGGGCACCACCACTTCGCGGCTGACCCATTCTCCGCTTATATCCATTTCAAACGATGCGCCCCTCGAAAAATCCGACGAAAAATTAAAATTGCCCTCATCGTCGATATCGGCCCCCATTTCCTGCACGCCAAACAAAATTTCGGCCTGATTGCTAAAATAAAAAAGTCTATGCGTGTGTTTGTATTGCACCGTGCGCCCTTCTGGATGGTCGAGCTTCAACGTCACGGGTTGGGCCTGAACCTCCGAAATATCCGAGAGGTTCAGCAAAAAAACACACGAGATCAATGCAGTGTACGCCCTCATATCGCCACCTCCAATTCTTTGCTCGCCTGTTGCGTCACCCTCTCACGCGCTTCACGCGCACCGGTTGCCCGCCCTTTGCGGCGGATTCCCACGCCGCTTCCGTCAACTGGATCACGCGCAACCCGCACACCGGGGGCACCTGAACCTCATCGCGCCCCAAAATCGCATCCACGAAATTTTGATCCGGGCTGACAAACCGAGACGGCAACCCAGCGGCATCGACCTCCACCGGGGCCTTGCCACCGTACTTGCACGTCACCTTGCCATTGCGAGAATAAATCGCGCCCTTGCTACCCCAAATCGTAATGTCTTCCCACATCCCCGGCCCGGGGCCCGTGCCCACAATCGAAAAATTCGCCAACGCGCCATTGGCAAACGCGATTGACAGCGCGGAATTGACATCCACTTCCGTATCCAAATTCTCCATAAATGCCGACACGCGCTCAGGTTCTTGATCCACCATCCACAGCACGATATCCAATAAGTGGCTACCCGAATCATTGAGTTGCCCCCCGCCCGACAAGGCGTGAACCTGCCGCCATTTGCCCTGCTGATTTTCGTACCAGTGTTGGTCTTGCATCGCCTGTATAAACTGAATCTCGCCGAGTTCCCCGGCCCGAATCTGGTTGCGAATAAACCGAAACGCCGGGGCAAAATGCCGCTGGTAAGACACCATCAAAATGCGATTGACTTCCTCTGCCTTACCCATCACCTGAAGCGCGTGATCCACCGAGCAAACCATCGGCTTCTCCGTCAACACATGCAGGCCCTTGTCCAAACTGTCCATAATCTGTTCAAAGTGCAAGGTATGCGGTGTTGAAATCTCGGTCGCATCCATCTCCACAGTGGCGAGCATCTCCTCGTGATCCGCAAATCGCGGCAACTTCTCGGCTTGGGGCACGCGCTCGAACAACCGCGCAAAACTCGCCTCACTCGGATCGACCAACGCCACGACCTCCACATCCGACATATCCATCAGCCGCCGAATATGCCCGCCCATATTACCACCACACCCAATCAACCCCATTCGCACTTTCTGCGCCATCGCCATCTCCTTTCAAATTTGTCCGTTCAGATAAAGGTTCGGGCTCCGCGTCTCGTCGGTCAGCAAAACGAGCGGCAAGCCCATCGCCTTGGACTGATTACACCTCACAACGCGCCGAATATAGTTTTACCTTTGCCTTATGGCAATAAAAAAGGCCACTGGACAATATGCCCAATGGCCTTTTTGAATCGCTTAACAGCAACTTACTTCAACAGCAACATCTTTTGAAGGGCCGTATGCTGACCCGCCTTGATTTTGGCGATATAAACGCCGCTACCAACGCTACGACCGAGATGGTCTTTGGAATCCCACCGGACGTTATACCGACCCGCTGCGCGATACTCGCTGACGAGTTGACGAATTTCCTGACCAATCGCGTCGTAAATGACGATAGAAACATCGGCATCAACGGGCAGATCGTAGGAAATGGTCGTGCTCGGGTTAAACGGATTGGGATAAACAGACGAGGCAAATTCCGTGGGCAACAAGAACCGCGCCCCCAACAGCACCTCGATGGGGTCTGAACGATGCACCGTGCCATCGATGTCGATCTGCTCGAGCACGTAATAAACGAGTTCAACAGCGGGCAAGTCGGCATCTTCAAACGTGTAATCCATCAACTGATCGGTCGTACCTGCACCGGCGATCAATTCACTGACCACTTCGTAGGTTTCCCGATCCGTGCTGCGAAGCACGCGGAACCCCGCGTTGTTGGTCTGCGAAACCGTCGCCCAGTTGAGCACCACGCGCTTTTCGACCACCTCGCCGACAAAAGACGACAATTCGACGGCAACCTGCTCGTCAAACTGAATGGTTTTCTCAAACGTTGTGGCGCCATCTGTGGCCATCACTGTTACAATCGCCGCACCAGGACCAGTAACTTCCAGAGTAAGTACAGCACCATCCTGCGAATGTTCAACCGTAGCGTTACCTACACTCTCCACACTGAATGTAATCTCAGCATCGGCAGGGAAATTCTCTGCTGTAACCCGAACTCTTGCAGGAATACCACCACCCGGAAGAGTGACTATTTCATCCGAGACATCTTGATCAACACTAAGACCAGGAGGATCAGGAGGATCAGGAGGATCAGGAGGTAGAGGTTGACCAAACTGAATGGTGATTTCACGAGTTATGTCGCCCCCTGTGCCCTGCACCATCACAGTAACTTCACCAGAACCCCTGGCGGTCAAGGTCAGGACTTCACCTTCTACCGTCTCATCAATCGTAACTTCCGGTCCATCTGCCACAACCCGAACCCATTCATATGTAATCCCAACATCTTCAGGAAAACCTACTGCTGTAATCGTAGCTACAACACTGCTATCAGGTGGGATCACATATTTATTTGCATCCGAATCCGACACAAGCCTTGCGTGATCAAACCGAATGGTAGCAGATGCGGTGATCATATTCTCGCCTTCACCAGAACTGGCCCTCACTGTCACAGTAGCAGAACCAGAACCCTGGACAGTTAAAACCACTTCACGGGGACGTATCTGCTGGTCAATTGTAACCGACTCGTCTACATCTTTTGTCAGTTCAAATTTAACATCAGCATCGGCAGGGAAATCTATGGCTGTAATCGTCGCCACAACACTACCTGCAAGTGGGATCACGACTGCGTTACCGACATCCGACACAAGTCGGGGTTGAGGTTCAGTAAACCGAATGGTGATTGGGTCGGCTGTGATTTTGCCGTCAGCAGCACTGGCCGACACTGTCACAGTAGCCGCACTGCTGGAGGTAAGCGTCAGCGTATCACTATCCTCCGACACAACCCCTTCAACACCATCTTCGGGCGTCCACGTAAAATCAACCGTAGCACCGGTAGGAAGAGAACCCTCGGCTGTAACCGTAACCGTCGCACTGGCATTATGCGGAATCAAGACTTGGTTATCTTCTGCATCCGATGCGAGCATGAGGGAAGGCTGAATAAACTGAATGGTATCTGCAACAGAGATCGCACCATCAGTTGCCCTCACTTCAACTTTTGCCGTACCAGAACCACTGGCGGTCAAGGTCAGAACAGCACCTTCTGACCCCTCATCAATCGTAACTTCCGGCCCCTCTGCATCTACTGTTATCCAGTTGAACGCAATAGTAGCACCTTCGGGGAAATTCATGGCTGTAAGCGTCGCCACAACATCGCCATCAGGTGGAATCACGTATTCATCTACATCCGACACCAGAGCAGGTCGAGGTCCAGGAGGATCAAACTGAATGATCGCAGGTGCGGCGGTTATCAGGTCCTCACCTTCGCCAGAACTGGCCCTCACTGTCACAGTAGCAGAACCAGAACCACTAGCGGTCAAGGTCAGGACAGTATTTTCCGCCGACTGTTCAACCTTAGCCGAACCGTCTGTAACTATATCTACATCGAACGTAATCACATCACCAGCAGGGAAATCTATGGCTGTAATCGTCGCCACAGCACTACCTGCAAGTGGGATCACGACTGCGTTACCGACATCCGACACAAGTCGGGGTTGAGGTTCAGTAAACCGAATGGTGATTGGGTCGGCTGTGATTTTGTCGTCAGCAGCACTGGCCGACACTGTCACAGTAGCCGCACTGCTGGAGGTAAGCGTCAGCGTATCACTATCCTCCGACACAACCCCTTCAACATCATCTTCGGGCGTCCACGTAAAATCAACCGTAGCACCGGTAGGAAGAGAACCCTCGGCTGTAACCGTAACCGTCGCACTGGCATTATGCGGAATCAAGACTTGGTTATCTTCTGCATCCGATGCGAGCATGAGGGAAGGCTGAATAAACTGAATGGTATCTGCAACAGAGATCGCACCATCAGTTGCCCTCACTTCAACTTTTGCCGTACCAGAACCACTGGCGGTCAAGGTCAGAACAGCACCTTCTGACCCCTCATCAATCGTAACTTCCGGCCCCTCTGCATCTACTGTTATCCAGTTGAACGCAATAGTAGCACCTTCGGGGAAATTCATGGCTGTAAGCGTCGCCACAACATCGCCATCAGGTGGAATCACGTATTCATCTGCATCCGACACCAGAGCAGGTCGAGGTCCAGGAGGATCAGGAGGATCAGGAGGATCAGGAGGATCAAACTGAATGATCGCAGGTGCGGCGGTTATCAGGTCCTCACCTTCGCCAGAACTGGCCCTCACTGTCACAGTAGCAGAACCAGAACCCTGGACAGTTAAAACCACTTCACGGGGACGTATCTGCTGGTCAATTGTAACCGACTCGTCTACATCTTTTGTCAGTTCAAATTTAACATCAGCATCAGCAGGAAAATCCTTTGCTACAATCGTAGCCACAGCAGTGCTACCAGGCTCAATAATGAGGCTATCTGCATCCGCCACGAGCCGAGGATGAATGAATTGAAGGGTGATTGGGTCAACTGTGAGGTGTTCGTATTTGTCAGAACTGACTGTCACCGTCACAGTAGCCGAACCAGAACCACTAGCGATTAAGGTCAGGACTGCACCATCCTGCGAGGATTCAACCTCAGCCCCATCCTCTGTTTCTACTACCTCAACACCAAAATCGAGAGCAGCGTCATCAGGGAAATGCAGGGCTGTCACCGTACCCGTAACGCTACCCTCCTTCAGAGTGGAGATAAGGCTATCTGAAAGTTCTTCCGATAATTCCAACTTCACGGGTTGAATAAACTGAACGGTGACCGTTCTCGTTGTGGTACCATCGGTGGCTTCCACCGTCACAGTAGTAGAACCAGAACCACTAACTGTCAACAGTGCATACTTATCATCATTAAACTCCACCAGATCAGTATCCGCATCACCTTCCGTCGATGTCTGCGAAGAATCGAACGAAATATTAGCATCAGCAGGATAGTCCATGGCTGTCACCTTAACCACAACGCTGCTATCAGGCGGAATTTCAACCGGGCTGTCCTTATCCGCACGAAGATAGGGATCAAGTTGAAACTCAATGGATATCGGTGAGGTTGTGACTCTGCCATCGCTGGCTGTCACCATCACTGTCGTAGCATCGCTGGCTGTCAGCGTCAGCACAGCACCTTCCTGCGACTCAACAACCGCATCCATCGGCTCAACAGTGAAGTTAATGTCAGCATCCTCATCAAAGCCCATCGCTGTCACCGTAGCCATGCCAGTAGCGACACTGCTGTCACGATGCACCAACACCATGTCTGTATCAGCCTCAAGATAGGGAGCGTGCAGAAACTCAATGGTAAGCTCATCCTGGTTGTTTGAATCATCCCTGGCCATCACGGTCACCGTAGCCGCATCGCTGACTGTCAGAGTCACTGTATTGCCGCGGACTTCAGCTCCAGCTGGCAGATCAGGCCATCTGACTATCCCGTCAAAATCCACTGCTGTCACCGTCACTGTAACACTGGAATCATGAGGGATTGTGACAGGGCTTTCTCTATCCGAAATCAAATGAGGCGGCCGTGGCCCTTCTACAAACTCAACGGTGACAGGGTTGGTTGAATCTTCCCCAACGCTGGCCGTCACCGTCACCGTAGCGGCACTGGTAGCCGTAAGCGTCAGGACCGCACCTTCCGCTAATCTTTCAAGCACATCTGGATCAACAGTAAAGTCAATAAAAGCATCTTCGGCAAAGCCTTCAGCGGTCAGTGTAATCATAGCACTTCCGCCATAAGGAATCGTCGCCATCTCTTCAGAGGCGGTCAACCTAAACTGCGTGGGCGGCAAAATCGTCACCGCCACATTACTAACAGACAGTGTATCAGCACCTGACTCAAAAGCCAAAACGAGTTGCTCAATACTAATTGTGGCAGGTACCGAGGCAACCGTAAAGCTCACAGCACCTAAGAAACCTTCGGCGTTCAGGGTGGCAAGACCGCCATTTAAGGCACTAAAGTCAACCTTTTTGCCTCCATCCTTTAGTCCCCCCACAATTTGCCAATTGTCCTGGGCGAAGTTGACTTCGCCGATAGCCTGAGAAAAGGTTATGCTACCGCCACCGATTGGAGACAAATTTGCGCCGGCAAAAACTTCAACAACAACAGTACTACCGGCTTCGGCATTAATCGACACATTGCCATCATTCATGCCGTTGCTACTGGTGCCGATATCCAACGCTGGCCCCACCGTAGATGTAGGAGGCATCGGCGTAGGAGGAGTCGGCGGCATCGGCGGTTGCGTCGTAGAGGCATTAAAAGTCAATGACGTCGCCGCGGTAAGCATATCAGTACTACCATCACCAGCAGCCAGATTATTCACACTAGCACCAACTGTGAACTCCCTGCCTGTTACATCAGAAGCAGTCGTAAACGTAACAGTCGCGAAATGACCATTGGTCAAGGTAGCCGCCGGTAGAATACCAATACTAGCAGTTTGATCGGTAGTACCTAAAAGAAATCCTGCACCTACAGCCACACTTTTGACGGTCAGCATATCCGTATTAAAGGACAAAGTGCCACCGCTAATTGGGCCTGCCAACCCCGTGATAAACACCTCGACGACAACATCGGTACCAGCACCCTCAACGGTGCCCGATGTATTGCCATCATCCATTTTATTATCGCTGGCATCGATGTCCAAAGACAGAACGGCATTGGCATTGGGGCCAGCGGAAGCTTGGCCCACAAATGCCAACAACGCCAGAGCGGTAATAAACAACAATCCTTTCTTCAACATTTGGATACTCCTTACTGAGAACTGCTCCTTAAATCAGAAATCAAGAAGCAAAAAAGTCTGGGAAGTCTCGGTGTGAAACTTCCCAGACACTGAAGCGGAATTACTTGAGCAACATCAGCTTCCGCACGGTTTGAAACTCCCCTGCCGAAATCCGGTAAAAATAAACCCCACTGGAAACCGACACCCCGCGATCATCCATCCCGTCCCAACGCATCTGGTAGCGACCAGCCGCCTGCGGTTCCGCAGCGATCAACGTCCGCACGACCTGACCCACGACATTGTAAATCTGAAGCGTCACGTCGGCAGATTCGGCCAGTTCATACCCGATTGTCGTTTCTGGGTTGAACGGGTTGGGGAAATTTTGAAGCAGTGCAAACTCTGTGGGTGTGGTTTGAACATCGAGCACACCCGCGACCACCGCCGGATTGGAAAGTTGCTGCGGGTCAAAAACCAGACCTTCGGCAATTTCAAACCGAGCGTTCTCAGCAAACTCTTGCAACACGCGGAAAGTCAACCGAACGATGTCGCCACCGCCGGAAACTTCCGAAGCATTGACCACTGCGTTGGCAATGGAAACCTGGCCGGCTTCGTTTGCCAGTGAACTAAACAGCGGGGTTTCGCCACCCGTGGATTTGAGCAGATCCTGATCGGCGGGAGCGGCTTCTACAAATTCGAACTTATCGGCATCGTAGTTGAGCACAAATCCGTAACCCATCAGATCCTGCACGTTTGCAAGAGAGACATCCACAAACACGTTCTGACCAACCACAACGCGCTCACTGCCCAAGCGGAGCGAAAACTCTGCATTTTCATTCACGCCAGGCGGCAAAATCACGGGCTTGGTTGAAGGCCCCTGAGCGGTCTTGCCATAGGAGCCGACGAACAGGATGAAGTCGGCGAAATCCACTGTCCCATCGTCGTTGAGATCGGCTTGAATATTCCAGGCCTCGTCGCCATCGCGGGTATCAAATGCCGCGGCAAAGGCCATAAAATCATCAAAGCCAACCGTCATATCGCCATCCAGATTGACGATATAGACAGGCTCATTATCTGCACTCGTGAACTCTCTGCGCGTCAGTTTTTCAACGACAAAAATTTCACTCGGAACGCTATTGGACAGGTCGAGCGCATCTACGCGGATCGTAACGCCGAGGAGATCAGTTGCGAGCAGTTGTTGAATTTGCTCTGGACTAATCACACCAGAGGTGACCAAAGAAGCAATCGCCGTCGAGGTCAGTTCAAAGCTGGACTCACCAGCGTCAACCTTGCCAACAGAGTACAGAGCATCCGCACTGAGACCGACCATAATCTCGTATCCCGTCACACCGAGAATGGCCCTAGCTTGGCTTCCAGGGAATCGGGGATCGGTGTAAGTCGCATCCGTTGGCCCCTCACTTGGAGACAATGTCCAAGAAACCGTCAGGTTTTCGAGCATAACATCGGTCGCGGCCTCTGGCGGTTTATTGTCTAGGGCGCGCACCTTTTCTGCGGTCTGCGTGCGATCCGAAACGATAACTGCGGCACTCAGCTTACCGGATACCGTCTGGCTGGAGGGCTTAGCACCAATGGCTTCAATAGCCCAGTGAGTCGCCAGAGCGTCCGGCACGCCTATGTTCCTCGTCACCAGTGAATCATTACCAGAAGGCTCAAAATCATCACCCCACGGGATAAAGCGCGAACCTCTACCGTCGCCAATATCAAACTCGCGATACAAACGATACGAATCTACCACATCGTGATCGGTTGAAAGCGGGAAAGTCACCGTCACATAGTGGCCTTGATCCTCCGGAACATCTATCACTTCCAGATAAGCCGGAGCCGCGAGCGAATCAGCAGAAGTCGGCTCAGCAACCGTATAGTCAACGGTCACGGAACCGGTAGCTCCCAAATACTTATTTACATCGGTAAGTGAGGTGCCGGGTTGCAAATTGGCAACGCGTGCCGTAATTGTCAGATCTTCGCCATTGCTATTGGGGGCGAGAACCGTGAAGGAAGTGCCTTCGGGCATCACCGTCTGCGAACCTTGCGGCACACGAGCACTGGGATGACTGGCAGCAAACTCAACATCAATACTCGTCAACTTGCTCGGCTTCGCCTTATCAAACAATCCCGGAGTACCAATGTTGGCACCACCGGTCAGTTCTTCACCATATTTGACAGACGGATTGCCCAACGAATCAGCAGGTACCACGCGAACCTTGAACTCACCGGCAACCGTGTCTGCTTCTCCGTCACCTTCCCAAGCCGTCACCACGAACCGGCGCATATCGCCTTCGTCAATGGTGATGTCTCCCAAGGTATTGCGGAGCTCCCGCTCATTACCAGCACGGTCGCGGACTTTGGCGGTTGTGGTCATCGACTTGCCATCAACCGTAGTCGTTTCCGTTTCTTCAACCTCAACTTTGAGGCCATTGAGAACCTTGTTCGACTTGATCTTAATATCGTACACACCAGTATTCCAGGCAGCACTACTAAGAGAGTAATAACCACCCTCATCTTTTGCTACACCCGTACCAGAGATGACCACGTCACTGGCATCGCTACCATCAGCCATCATGGCCTTCACTCGCACATTACCACTGCGATACGTCACAGCTACGCGATCAGCCTTAGCTGAGCGTGTCAAAGCAGCGTTGAGGGCGGTAATCTTGATCGGCAACTGATAACCGGCAATCGCAGTGTCTCCACTAGTTGCCACAACCTTAAACGAGTCCGCTTGCGGATTCGTGAAGTCAGTGCTAAAAGTGAACCTTTCCGCAGGCGTGATATCTATATTGCCAGCGAGGTCGCGGGCGAAAACCTGGAACCAATATCTCGTACCATGCACGAGCGAAGAATCGACCGTGATGGTAATGTCTTTGTTCACCATGGTCAGCAGGTTATTGCCAGCCTTCTGAATAGCATTGCGCGGATTAGTGGTCGTGTCTTCAATAAAGCGCACCGAAAGCGAATCGAGACTCTCATTAAACCGGAGAACCGGATGGCGCGTTTCATTGTTGATCGTCGGATTATCGGCACCCAAGGCAGCAACGCTTGGGAACCTTCTAATCGGATTAGGCACATCCTGATCGTGCCAAACATTGTTAACGGTCTTCGTGGCTTTGTTGCCCACCTGATCCGTCGCTTCAATGGTCAGGTTAAATTTCTTCCCGCCCTTTGCACTATTGTTTGACTTCACGTTCGTCGCAAACTTACCAGTAGTCCGAATCTTCTGGAAGCTACCTACCTCCGTATAGTCTGAAGTTATGTTGGGCCGATCCGTCTTGTTACCGGCGGCTTTCGCGACAGCAACAAGCGACTTCACAGTTTCATCCACTTTCAACTCCAATGGATTGAAATCTTCCTCTTTATCGACAACGCATTAGCATTATTGCGATAATTTCTGAACTCTTTGCTTATCAGACCCGTGAAGCGATTGCTGTCGGGATGGTCAACCGGATACTTGATCGTGATCTTCGGCTTTTTGGAATCTACCACATAGACCGTAGCCGCCGAATAAGGCTCAGGTGCAGTAGCATCTGCCTCCTCCGCACCTATGTTTCCGGCTCTATCCACAAAGAACACCGCAACTTTGAACTTCAGGTCGTCCATGAGGATAGTGGGGGTAGCACCAGCATCACTAACGATCTTAAAAGCGTTTTCCTCCACGGTTACCGTTCTACGCAGAACATTATTCGCCGCACCTTGGATTTCACCGCCGCTGACCTTAAACGTGGTGAGCGAATTTACCAACGCGCTGTCACGCGACGCCATATAGGCATCGAGATAGTCAGCATGGAAACCAAACAGGCCGAGTTCTATAGCGACGACATCGCTAGCACCAACAAGGCTCCTGATCCCCGCCACCAACTCGATCTTATCGCCAATCTTAAACGAATCGGTCACAGCAATCTTCCCTGAAACGCCAACCGAGTCGAAATGGGTAGCCGCAACTTGGCTAGGACGACCAGTGTCAATTTTGACAAACTTGCCATCGCCACCAGTCTCTACATTGGCGACAGCTTTAAAAGTAGGACCGCCCACTCGGGCTGCCGCTACAGCATAAATACCGGATACACCTTGGCGAAAATTGAAAGATCCAACAGTGGCGAGTATTTGTTTTATTTCAAAGGTATATCTGGCAATATGTTTCCCGCCTTGAAAAGACTGTACTACTGCGGTTACCTTGCAACCAGGAGTTGCACCTCCAGTTGTAGCATCAGTATTCCAAACTACTCTTCTCCCATTCTGCTGGACCACCGGACTATTGTGGAAATAGTTAGCTCTACAGACTACAGGATCAGCAACCGCAGTGTTACCTGGGTGACCCGTAAGAGTACGAGTAGCCGCCCCAGCAACAGATTTATCATTAGGGGTGCTATCTATGTAGAGGAGAACTTCGTCAATTCCGTCTCCCGGTCCTGGTATAGTAGCTCCTTGATAGCCCAAAAAAGCCGTATCCGTGCTACTAGTTGCCCTTATGCCACTCAGCAAGCCCGTGCTCTCCACATCAACGACAATTTTACCACCAATGCCAACCCAAGCACTATCGGCTGGTTGCACGATTTTAACAGAAATACCTGGTGGTGCTCCCTGTGCGAAAACATCGCTCGCTCCAAAGGTCAAAGCCAAAGCAACCAAAAGGCAAATTCTACGAAAATACAACATCATCGACCTCCTTGAATTAGGACGATCAACAAACGACAAACGATTATTACGGACGAATTAAATGCACTGCAAAACAACAATTTCTCGCGCTTTCTTCACTTCTGCAAGATCAAAACCCAAAAAGGGTGAGGGTCACAACCTTTGTGAAGCAACGGAGAAAAACCTCTCACATCCAATAAATATCCCTCCCTTCAAAGCATTTATTTTTTTTATTTTTTATAAAATCCCTTACCAAACAACGAGTTACAGACAACCATAAACTCACATTTTATTTGAGAACCTCCTTCCAAAACAACCCAACACATCTCAATCAGAGTGCAACGGGGAGAATGTGTGTAGGAAAATCGACAAACCTTTCTGTTTGACGTGTAATCCAAAAATTTACCTACTGACAAATAATGGGCTAATTATATGCAATCAAAAACAGACTGTCAAGCCTTTTTTTAGGTTCTGTTGACATTTTGTTTTAGAGCGATGAGCGTGGCCGCAAAAGCGAGAAAGCCTCGATAACTCGTGCTGAGTTTCTCAAAGCGAGCGAATATCCTGCGATACTGCTTCATTTTTCCAATCAACCGCTCAATCAAATTGCGTTGCTTATACCGATGGCGATCATAATCACGCGGGGTCTTGCGATAAGACCGGGGCGGAATCACGGCAACCTGTCCATGGTGAGAAAGGACGTCCAGAAACGCTTGTGAATCATAGCCCTTATCCGCGATGACAGATCGGCTCTCATACCCAGCGATTAACGCTTCGGCTTGCGTGATATCGTGGGTTTGTCCCGGTGTGAGTCGAAACCGGAGCGGGAGGCCACGCGCATCTGTGCAGAGATGGATTTTGGTGCTGAACCCGCCTCGGCTCTTGCCGAGGGCTTGCGCGGCTTGCCCCCCTTTTTTTTTGAGGCACCCGCTGCACAGGCATGAGCACGCACGACAGTGCTGTCAATGATCAGACATGCCAAGTCTGGATCAGACGTAAAATGCTGGTGCATGCGTTCCCACACGCCATACCGGCACCAGCGAGCAAAGCGTTTATAGACTGTGTTCCACTTCCCGTACTGTGCGGGCAACTGACGCCACTGACCACCCGAGCGCATCACCCACAGAACCGCTTCAATGAAGCGTTTGCAACCGGCTTCCTCGCCGACATAGACGCGAGGGCATTCGCGGATGAATGCGAGAATTTTAGGCCACTGATTCGGAGAAAGAATAAGGTTTGACATACACACAGAGTAACTCAAAATATCCCAAATGTCAACAGAACCTAGTCTTTATTTAGAGACATCGCCCGTCCCGATATGGCTTCCCGCAAGCCATCCAACAACCCCTCCAACTTCGCCTGCTGACGCTCCAACACACCAAGACGCCCTTCAATTTTCTCAAACCGCGCATCCACTTGCGATTTGAAATCTTGCAACTCCTTGCGAAGACGCGCCTCTGAATTACCCATCTCCTCGCGGAGACGCGCCTCTAAGTTCCGCATCTCCTCTCGGGCATTCCGCTGACCGTTCAAGATCAGCCCGCTAATGCCAACGCCAACCGCTATCACCGTTATCACTTCCGTCATGACGACATCCGAAAATTCTATCGTTGATGGTGCCGTGCTCAAGCCTTTTCATTTTTTTCTCGCCCGTCCCGATATGGCTTCCCGCAAGCCATCCAACAACCCCTCCAACTTCGCTTGCTGACGCTCCAACACACCCAGACGACCCTCGATTTGCCCAAGACGACCCTCGATTTTTTCAAATCGAGCTTTCATCTCAGCCTTAAATTCTTTCATCTCCTCTCGGGCATTCCGCTGACCGTTCAAGATCAGCCCGCTAACGCCAACGCCAACCGCTATCACCGTTATCACTTCCGTCATGACGACCTCCGAAAATTCTATCGTTTTTGAATGCTGTGTTCCAGCCGCCCAATTTCATCTCGAAGCCTGGCGGCGATTTCGTACTCCTCATGCGCGACCGCCTTCCGCAAACGCACCTTGAGCGCGACGACGCGCTCCGTCACTTGGTCTGGATCGTCCTCTTCAATGGCCGCGAGGTTCAAATAATCTTCCACAGCATCTCGCGCATCTTGCGTCTGCACCGGCACGCCTGCCTCCTCGACGACCTCATCCGCCACAAAAATCGGCGCGTCAACGCGCAACGCCAGTGCCAGCGCGTCACTCGGCCGCGAATCGACACACACCTTCTCTCCATCGCGGACGAGCGTAATCTCGGCGTAAAAAGTTTCGTCCTGTAACGCATTGATCACCACCTGCTCAACGCGCCCATGAAACCCCTCGATAATCGACCGCAACAAATCATAGGTAATCGGACGCGGCGGCGGCTCGTCGTAAAGCGACATAAAAATCGCAGCCGCCTCAAAATTGCCAATCGCGATGGGCAAAAAAACCTGCTGACCTTTGTCTTTCAACCAAACCAACGGATGATTGCTATTCGGTTCGAGTTGCACGGCAACCACTTCCATCTTTATCATGCGAACACCCTTCCTCTAAAAACGCAAATCTCACGCGACAAGCGGAATGCTAATATAGAATGAAGCACAAACAAAAATCAAGCAAAAAAGCACGCAACGATCAGCAGGTCACTCCGGCGAAAGCATGGCCCTATCTGCTTAAAGCAGGGGATGGAATCCAGTGGCTTTTTGCTAGATCGCGGCGTTCTGGCGGGCGGTGGCGATGGCAACGACTTTCTGCTGAATGCGACCCTATCGCGCATCGACAACCCCATTCCCCGTAGGGACAGGCCCCTGTGCCTGTCCTCTTGACATCCAACGCACCCAATCGTATCATGCCACAAACCCGCATGACAACCAATCACCCCATTTTCAGGAGTATCCCCATGGCCTCCCCGTGTTGCGGCGCGAGCAGACCCACCGCTTCCAAAAGACAAAAATCGCGCAAACAAAAAATGAGACGCAGGAGCGACTCCTCGCTCAAAGGCATGATTCGCCTGTCTGGCGGCACCTTTTTGATGGGCACAAATGGCACCGAGGGCTTTCCCGAAGACGGCGAAGGCCCCATGCGCGAAGTCACAGTCGATCCCTTTTACCTCGACGCCTGCGCTGTCACCAACGCCGAATTTGCCAAATTCATCCGCGCAACCGCGTACAAAACCGAAGCCGAACTGTTTGGCTGGTCTTTCGTCTTTCACCTCTTTGTATCCCCCGAAAACGCATCGCGCATCTCCCAAACCGTCATAGACGCGCCCTGGTGGTGGGCCGTTGAAGGCTCTTGTTGGCACAGCCCTGAAGGCCCGGGAACACAGGTGCAAAACCGCTGGAACCACCCGGTCATCCACATCTCGTGGAACGATGCCGTCGCCTATTGCAACTGGGCCGGAAAACGCCTGCCCACAGAAGCCGAATGGGAATACGCCGCCCGCGGCGGCCTCGAGCACGCGCGCTATCCCTGGGGCGACGACCTCACGCCCAAAGGCAAACACATGTGCAATATCTGGCAAGGCACATTCCCCGAGCGCAACGCCAAATCAGACGGCTACATCGGCACGGCGCCCGTCAAGACTTTTCCGCCCAACGAATTTGGCATTTACAACATCTCCGGCAATGTGTGGGAATGGTGCAGCGATTGGTTTAGCCCCACCTTTCACCTCGACAGCACCCTAAAAAATCCCACGGGCCCGCCCATCGGACAGGCCAAAAGCATGCGCGGCGGCTCCTACCTCTGCCACGACTCGTATTGCAACCGCTACCGAGTCGCGGCCCGCAGCGCGAACACCCCCGACAGTTCCACGGGCAACCTCGGCTTCCGCTGCGCCCGCAACGCCTAACCCAATCCCACACACGCCCCAAAAACAAAAACCCACCAAAAACCCCCGCCTGACCGAACATGGTCAGAACGGGGGTTTCTCTATCTCTGCACGAGGGGACCTATCCCCCGGCCCCTTTCCTACGAGGAAAGGGGAGTAAAGCTCCTTTGATGGCTTAGGGTTGCTCTGATGGCATTGACCGAGGGGACCTATCCCCCGGCCCCTTTCCTACGAGGAAGGGGAGTAAAGTCCCTTTGATGGCTTCTCGCTCTGGTTACTCTGATGGCATTGACCGAGGGCATAAAGCGATTAGAAATCCCTCATCAATACCCTCGCAAAACCGCTCACAGTTCCCCCCTTCCTCGCAGGAAGGGGGGTTAGGGGGGTAGGTCCCAAAAGACAAATACGCAATGGATTCAACTCTTAATTTGCGTTGCCTGCTTCCATCTCGCCTCTACTCCCGAACCACCCACACCTTCACAGACGCCTTAAACCCTGCCGGAAGGCGAATGGACACATCGTACACGCCCAACGCCCGAATCGGCTCCTCGAGTTCCACGGCGCGGCGGTCGATATCAAATCCCAAATCATAGAGCGCGGTCGCAATGTGTTGGGCCGTCACCGATCCGAAAATGCGGTCGCCCTCGCCCGCTGTCACCGCCACATTGCACGACACCTCGCTCAGCGCGTTCGCCAGCGATTCGGCCTCGCGGGCTGCGCGTGTCCGTTGGACCTCACGCCGTTGGCGCACATTCTCATACACGGCCATGTTGCCCGCGTTTGCGATCAACGCCAGGGACCGAGGCATCAAAAAATTTCGCGCATACCCGTCTTTCACCTCGACCACCTCGCCGGCACTGCCCAGCGCATCCACATCTGAAATCAAAATAACCTTCATCGCGTATTCCCATTGTTTCGGCAAAACTGCCCTGGTTGCATCCAGCCTATCGAACCGAATCGTTCACATAAGGCATCAGCGCGAGGTAGCGCGCGTGCTTAATCGCACGCACCAACGCACGTTGACCCTTTGCACAAGTGCCCGTCATGCGGCGCGGAACGATTTTCCCGCGCTCCGTCACAAACCGCCGCAACAAGCGATCATTCTTGTAATCGATCTCCAACCGATGCGCTTCAAACCGGCACGCCCTCGCGTTGCCCTCGCAAATATGACACACCTTCAATCGACCTCTGTTCATGCTCCGTCCTCCTCTCCTTCCGAGTTTTCCGCAATATCCGAACCGCCTTCAGGCGATTCCCCGCCATCGTCCGCCTCCACAGCGGGCGGAATCTCGACCTGAAGAATCAAATGCCGCAACACGGCCTCATCCAACCGACACGCCCGATCCACATTCGCAACCGCATTGGGCTCGGCCCGAAATTGGAAAAACGTGTAATCGCCTTGTTGCCGCTTGCGAATCGCATACGCCAACTTGCGCGCGCCCCAGCGGTCCACATCGACCACCTCGGCCCCGTGCTCTTCGAGCAGGGCCTCGTAGCGTGCGACCACCTCATCCACCTCCCTATTCGGACGCTGCGTATCGACGATCAAAGCCATCTCGTACTCTCGTGACATAAATCCCCCTCGGACATGAGGTTCAGAATCCGACGTTCTGAACGGGGTAAAAAACGCATCCCCATTATGCCAGCAACGGCGCCAGCATCAGGGCAACCACCGACATCAACTTGATCAAAATATTCAGCGACGGGCCGGACGTATCTTTTAGGGGATCGCCAACCGTATCCCCGACCACCGCCGCCTTGTGTGCCTCGGACCCCTTGCCGCCCAAATCGCCCCCTTCAATCAACTTCTTGGCATTGTCCAACGCCCCCCCGCTATTCGCCATCATCAACGCCAGCAACACGCCCGACACAGTCGCGCCCCCGAGCATCCCGCCCAACGCCTCCGCGCCCAACACAAACCCGACCACCACGGGCGTCAACACGGCCACCAACCCGGGCACCACCATCTCGCGCAGCGCGGCAACCGTGCTGATATCTACGCACCGGCGCGTATCCGGTTTGCCCGTCCCTTCCATCAGCCCCGGAATTTCGCGGAACTGGCGGCGCACTTCCTCCACCATCTTAAAAGCCGCATTGCCCACGCTCGTCATCGTCAACGCCGCCACGCAAAAAGGCACGCCCCCGCCGATGAACAACCCGATCACGACCTTGGGTTTGATCAGGTTGATCGAATCGATGCCCACCGCCGCCGAATACGCGGAAAACAGCGCGAGCGCGGTCAGCGCGGCAGACCCTATCGCAAACCCCTTGCCAATCGCCGCAGTCGTATTGCCAAGCGCGTCTAACCCATCGGTAATTTCGCGCGTCTCAGGCCCCAGTGCAGCCATCTCGGAAATCCCCCCGGCATTGTCGGCGATCGGGCCATACGCATCCACCGCCATCGTAACCCCCACTGTGGACAACATCCCCACAGCGGCAATGCCAATGCCGTATAGCCCGGCAAAGTGAAACGCGCCGCCAATGGCAACGCATATCCCCAAAATCGGCAAGGTCGTGCTCTCCATCCCCACCGCCAAGCCGGCGATCATATTGGTCGCCGATCCGGTTTCCGACGAATGGGCAATGCGCTTTACAGGCGCCCCGCCCGTGTAGTATTCGGTCATCAGCGCGATGGCGATGCCGACCACGCACCCAAAGAGAATCGCCCAAAAAACGCCGCGTGCCAACCCCATCCATTCGGCGGCAAAATAAGCCCCGATGAGCATCAAACCAGCGGAAATATACGTGGCATAGCGCAGGGCCGCGTCCGGGCTTAACGACTGCAACACGCGAATGGCCCCCACGCCGACCAGCGACGCCACCAACCCGATCATCACCACGACCAGCGGGTATTGCATCGCCGCGACTTGATCCCCGCCCAACTTTAAGAGTGCCGCGTTGCCGGCCGTTGCCGCAATCGCAATCGTCGCGATGATGGACCCCACATAAGACTCGAAAATATCCGCGCCCATACCGGCCACATCGCCCACATTGTCGCCCACGTGGTCCGCAATCACCGCCGGATTTCTCGGATCGTCTTCCGGAATACCCGCTTCGACTTTGCCCACCAAGTCCGCGCCCACATCCGCGGTCTTCGTATAAATCCCGCCGCCAACCCGGGCGAACAGCGCGATAGAACTCGCGCCCATGGCAAACCCATTGATAATCGCGGCCTGATCCGGTTTGCCGTAAAAATAAAAAAGCAAGCCCACGCCAAAAAGCCCGAGGCTCGCCACGGCCAGGCCCATCACGGCCCCGCCAGAAAACGCGACATTCAACGCCTTATCCCGTCCCTCCCGATTGGCGGCACAAGCGGTTCGCACATTGGCTTTGGTCGCCGCCTTCATGCCGATAAACCCCGCGCAAAGCGAGCACAGCGCGCCGCCCAAAAAAGCCAGGGCCGTCGCCGAATTGATGCCCCAAAACACCAGCGCGAATACCGCCGCGATAAAAACCCCGAGCACGCTGTATTCGCGCTTCAAAAACGTCACCGACCCCTCGTGAATATCCGCTGCGATCTCCCGCATGCGGTCCGTACCATCGGCTTGTCTGGCGACATAGAGATAAATCAAACCAGCGCAAAGAAGCCCCGCCGCTCCCAGCACAGGTGCCAAAACCATAGAACACCCCTCATCCAAATTAACGCGCATTGTACCGATTCATCGCCTGTTCAATGCCCTGTGTTGCCCAACAAAAAGCACCGCTGACCCCTCGGCCAACAGCATCTGCGATCACAGCTCGTTCTTCCGGCGAAAATTCACCCAACACGTAATCGATCAACCCATCCGCCTCTGCGGGCTGCCCAATGCCCACGCGCATCCGCGGAAAATCCGAAGACCCCAGTTCGCGCTCAATCGACCGCAACCCATTGTGCCCACCGTGACTGCCCGCGCGCCGAAAGCGCAACCGCCCCACCTCCAAATGCACGTCGTCAACCACCACCAACACATCTGCCACCGCCACCCCAAAACACCGCGCAATTTGCGCCGCTGCCAACCCGCTCTCGTTCATATACGTCAGCGGCTTGACCAGCACCAACTCATCGCCGACCTCGCTCCACATGCAAAATTCAAAGGCGTGCCATCGCACATCCTCGCCCATCGCATCCACGACCCAAAACCCTATATTGTGGCGCGTATGGGCATAACGCGCGCCCGGGTTGCCCAATCCCACTATCGCCTTCATGCTACGCTGCATCGCCTTCTTCGTCATCGCCGCCGCGCCTGCCGCGTTCGATCACTTCCGGCTCCTGCATCTCTTCTTCGACCATTTCGTCTTCTTCTGCTTCCTCTTCAACGGCGACAATCGCGGGCGCGACCACCGCAAACACCGTGCGATCCCCATCCGTGACGAGGGTCAGCTCATCGCCGTCTATCGCGATATCCGAAACGTGCAGCGAATCCCCAATTTCCATGTTCGACACATCCACCCCAACTCGATCCGGAATATCCGTGGGCAAGCACTCGATCTCGAGACCGTGCAACATGTGTTCCAAAATCCCGCCATCATTACGCACCCCGAGCGGCACCCCCTGCACCGCGATGGGCACTTCGACCACGATTTTGCGCGTCAAATTGATGCGGTGAAAATCCACATGCAAAATATCGCCCTGCAAGGGATGGTACTGGATATCCTTGATAATCGTGCTCTGCCGCTTATCGCCCGCCTCGAGCGCGATAATGGCGTTGCGCCCGTGATCGTGCAACAAATCCGTCAAGGCGCGCTGATCCACCGAACACTTAATCGGGTCTTCGCGTTCCCCGTACACTATCGCGGGCAATCGCCCCTGACGGCGCAACCCCTTGGCGACTTTCTTTCCCGCTTCAGTTCGCACATCTGCGCTGAGAAAAACTTGATCAGCCATAAAAAACACTCCAGTTCCCGCAATTCAAACCGCGGGACAACATAAAAACGCCCGAAAACCCTCGGCCTTAAACCGCGCCCAAACACCTTCGGCAACCGCCCGACTCGCAAACGCGCCGTAAAGCGTCGAACCGCTCCCAGACATCGACGCAACCAGCGCGCCCGCATCCGTCAATCGAGACAAGATCTCGCGCGTCTCCGGATGCGTCTGCGCGACCAAGGGCAGAAAATCATTTTCGACATGACAAAACAACTCCGCAGCGGGCAACTCGTCAAAATTTACAGAGTTGAAAAACCTATCATAATCCCTATGTACTGTCAAGGGCTTTCTATAATTCGCATAAGCCCATCCCGTATCCACCTCAAACCCCGGCCAGACCAGCACATAGACCACATCCGCAGACCACCGCACATACCGCAATTTCTCGCCCCGCCCGGTCACCATCGCCGTCCCGTTCTTCCGCACGAAAAACGGCACATCCGACCCCAAACTCGCGCCTAGATCCCGCAGTTCTCGTTCCGAAAGCCCCGCTTCCCACATGCGGTTCAGCGCCCGCAACACAGCCGCCGCATCCGAACTCCCGCCGCCCAACCCCGCGCCCATCGGAATCCGCTTTTCCAACGCGACCTCCACGCCCCGGTCCATCCCCGTGTAATCCCGAAACGCCACAACCGCCCTGTGAACCAAATTCTCCGGCCCAACGGCCAACGTGGCATCATCGCACGCCAATGCGATCTGCCCCCGCGCCGAGGGCCTAAACACCAGTCGGTCGCGCAAATCAATCGTCTGAACCACGGACAAAATATCGTGAAACCCATCGCGCCGCGGCCCGAGAATTTTCAACCCCAAATTGATCTTCGCATTCGCATCCTCGACAATCTCCAAAACGCGCCTCCTATTTTGTGCCTTTTGTGCCCTTTGTGGCTAAACGCCTTTTGTGCCTTTGAACTGGCTGTCGCCAGTTGTACCCCGCTCGTGGCTAAGTTCCCATCTTTCAATTTGACGCCTTCTGCAAAATGTAATACATTTACAAAATCACATCTCGCCAATCACCACCACGCGGAACGCCATCATGGCAATGCTTCTTCTCAGCACTTGGAAACGCGGTTTAACTCTCGGCCTTTGCCTGCTCTTTTTCGCGGCATTGCCCGGCCTCTGCGCCCAAGATGAAAAATCGCATTTTGAACTGGCCGTCCGCATTTTTAACGACGGCATGTACAGCGACGCCGCACGGGAATTTAGGCAATTCATCATCCATTTCCCCACCAGCGAACGCCTGCCCGACGCCATGTTGCGCCTCGGCCGAGCACATGCCAAAGCCGAACAGTACGACCGCGCCCGCGACGCCTTTCAGCAATTCATCGACCGCAACCCCAACCACATCGAAGTGGGCAACGCCATGCGCGCCCGCGCCGATGCCCTCAGTCGTCTCAAAGAGCATACCCGCGCAGGCGAAGCCTATCGCGCAGTCCACGCGGCCTATCCCGCATCGGAACACGCGCCCCAAGACCTCTTAGCCGCAGGCGAAAATTACCACAAAGGCGGCGTCCTCTCCAAAGCCGGTGACGCCTTTCGCCAACTCATCGCGCAATACCCCAACTCGCCGCTGGTCGCTGAAGCCACCTTCAACTTGGGCCGCGTCCTGCTCCAAGAATCGCGCACGGACCAAGCCCTCGCGCAATTTCGCACCCTCGCCGAATCCCCCACCTCCGCCAAGCGCAAGCCCGACGCCCTCCTCGAAATGGGCAACATCGCCCTCGCGCACGACGACCTCCGAGAAGCCGAGCGCGTCTTTAGAACGCTCCGCAATGGCTTTCCCCAAACGCCCGCCGCTGAAAATTCGCACCTCATCCTCGCCGCATGGCACGCGGGCAAAAGCGATTGGGCAAGCGCCGAAGCCACGTACGACCGCGCACTCGCCACCTTGCCGCGCAACACCCGCCGCCAACGCGCCGTATTGGGAAGCGCGAACGCCAAACGCGAACTCGGCAAAAGCCGCGAAGCCCTCAACCGCTACGCCGCATTTCTCAAAGCCTATCCCAACAGCCCCTTTCGCGCCCACGCCTTGTTGGGCTATGGCCGCGCCTTTGCCGACTCAAAAAATTATCGCTACGCCCTAGACGCCTTCAAAAAGCTCCAAGAGAAATACCCCGACGCCGATGTCAGCATCCGAGCCTACGGCGATATCGGCGATATCTGGCGCGCCCTCGGCTCGCACCAAAAAGCCCTCTCCGCGTACCAAACATACCAAACGCGCATCCAATCCCCGGCCGAAAAAGCCGCCGCGCGCTTGCACATCGCGCAACTCTGCGAAGACCTGCATTGGTACGATCTCGCAGCCGAACACTATCGCGCCCTCATCGCCGGCACACCCGCCGCCGCCGAAGCCCAATTTGGCCTCGCCCGCGTATTTGAAAAACGCGCCCTACCCGCGCCTGCCCTCCGGGAATACCGCGCCTACCTCAAAAATCACGCGGACGGCCCGCGCGCCGAAACCGCCGAAACCCGCATCCAACTCCTCACCGAATTTGGCATTGAAACCCACCGCGACAGCGTCTGGCTCGCCTTGCTCGCCAACCTGCCCGCTCGAGACGACCGCACACAACTCGCCCTCGGCCAAACCCTCTATCGCCAAAAACACTATACCCGCGCCACCGCCCACCTCAAAGCCGCATTAGCGAGCGAAGACACCCTCTCCTGGTCTCCCGAAGCCGCCTATCTCTTGGGCTGCAGCTATTTGAAACGCGCCCGCAAAGCCACACTCGAAAACCAATCCCCAGACGACTGGCGCCACGAGGGCATAACGACACTCAAAATGATCGTCGAAAAATTTCCCGACAGCGATTGGGCCGACAACGCCGCCCTTGCCGTCATCGACGCGGCAACCGCCGACTTACAACCCGACACCCTCCGCGCCCTAATCCGCCTGAGCGCGTACCGCGATTTTGAAACCACCTATCCCAACAGCGACCTGCAACAGGACCTGCGCCTCCGCATCGCCAACGCCCACTTCTCAACCGCGGCTATCGACTCGGCCTTGGCCCTCTATCTCCGAGTTCGACAAGAGGCCGTCGATCCCATCCTCAAAGAAAAAGCCACCTATCGCATCGGCCTGTGCCAAGCCCTGCAACAGCGACACGCCCAAGCCGAAGAAACCCTCCGAAATTTCCTCTTTGAATATCCCAGCAGCGACAGGGCCGCGCCCGCGCATTTTCAACTCGGCCGCATCCTCCTCAACCGCGAGTTCTACGCCAGCGCAGCAGAAGCCTTTTCCGAACTCTTAGCCATTGCCCCGCCCCTCGCGCTGCGCCGCTCTGCCCGCGAGCTTTTGGCCGAAAGCTACTACCACCTCGCCGACTATCCACGCGCCATAGAAATCGACGAATCCCTCAGCCAGCGCGCCCCCACGCCCGCGCTATTGCGCCGCCTGGCCCAATCCTATTTTCACGACGATCAACGCGCCCGCGCCATCGACACCTACCGCCTATTCCTCCGCAAATTCCCCCACGCCCCAGACGCCGACAGCATCGCCTTCACCCGCGCCGAACACCTAACCGCCCTCAACCGCACCGCCGAAGCCCTGACCGCCTACCGCAACTTTTCCCGACAATACCCGGATAGCCCGCTCCGCACGCAGGCCGACCAAGCCGTGGGCGACCTGCTCTTTCAAACCGAAAAATACGCCGAGGCCCTAGCCGCTTACCGGCGCGTGCCCAAACCCGCGCGCACCCAAACCGGCGCGGCCCGCGAAGTGTTGTGCCTCTACCGCCTGCGACGCATCGACCAAGCCGACAAAGCCGCGGGCCGATTCAAAAAAGACCACAAAACCGCGACCGAATGGCGCGCGCGCTTCGAGGTGGAAAAAGGCGAGTACCAACTCGCCATCAAAAATGCCAAAAAAGCCCGGCAGATCTTTGAAGACGTCATCGAAAAATACCCCGCCACCGAAGCCGGGCGCGACGCGCATTACCACATCATCCGCGCCTATGACGCCGAAGGGCCGGACAAACAGGGCGACAACGACCCCTATCTCAACGCCCTCAGCACCTTCGTCAAAAATTTTTCCGACAGCCCGCATTGGGCCAAAGCCAACCTCGAATTTGCCGAATTTTGGGAACGCAACGAAGAGTACAACCTCGCGGCCCGTGCGTACCGCAACGCCCTTGAAAAAGGCGTCCCTCAAGTTGAAAAACCCGAAATCCTCCACAAAATCGCAAAGAGTTACGGCAACCTCCACGCCTACGACCTCGCCATCGACTTCGCGCGCCAACTCATCCGCGAACACCCACAACACCCCCTCGCCCTCGAGGCCCGCATCGACATCGGCACGATTTACTTGCCCAACAAAGGCGACCACCAACAAGCCATCGCGGAACTGCGCCCCTTGCTCGACCTCGTCACCCATGAACACGAAAAAGCGAACATCCAA
Organism: Candidatus Latescibacterota bacterium; assembly: GCA_965204745.1. Lineage (GTDB taxonomy): Bacteria > Latescibacterota > UBA2968 > UBA2968 > UBA2968 > VXRD01. The sequence goes on along the minus strand of OZ242010.1, from coordinate 1,949,922 downwards.
TACGCCATCGCCGAAAGCTATTTCGCGCAGGGCCACTACGCAGACGCCCAGCGGGAATTTTTGATCTTGCGCTACAACGCAACGGCGACCGACCTCTGGATCGCATCCGCCCAAATGAAAATCGCCGATTGCTACGCCGCACAAAACAACATCGCCCAAGCCATCCGCGAACTCGAGGACATCAAAACCCGCTACGGCGCGACCAGCAACTACGGCTACGGCGCGGAAAAGCGCATCCAGCAACTCAAAAACGAACGCTCACCCTAACAGACCATCCCATGCCAACCGACCTCCAACAAGCCCCGATCATCGGACGCTCAGACGCCATGCAACAGGTCCGCGAAAGCATCGCGCAAATCGCGCCCACGCCCGTCAGCGTGCTCATCACGGGCCAAAGCGGCTCTGGGAAAAACCTCGTCGCCGAAGCCATCCACCGGCAAAGCACGCGCAGTGACAAACCCTTTCTGATCGTCAACTGCGGCGCCATCCCCGAAACCCTGCTCGAAAGCGAACTCTTCGGCCACGAAAAAGGCGCGTTCACAGACGCGCGCACAAAGCGGCAAGGCATCTTTGAAGCCGCCCATCGCGGCACGGTTTTCCTGGACGAAATCGGCGAAATGTCGCCCGCGGCACAAGTGCGCCTGTTGCGCGTCCTCGACGCCAAAGAAGTCACCCGCTTGGGCAACACCCGTGCCATTCCCGTAGATGTCCGCGTCATCGCCGCCACCAATCGCAATCTGCAACAAGCCGTCTCCCAAGGCGCGTTTCGGCAAGACCTCTACCAACGCCTCCGCGTCATTGAAATCGAAATGCCCCCCCTGCACAACCGCCCCCAAGACATCCCCCTCATCGCCGAACACCACATCCAAAAACTGAGCGATGAACGCCACATGCCGCCCATCGAATTTACACCAGACGCGCTCGCCCTGTTGCAACAGTACCACTGGCCCGGCAATGTGCGGGAACTCATCAACCTCATCGAACGCCTCATGGTCTTGTCCAAAACCCGCCGCATCTCCGCGTCCGACCTCGCCCCCTATCTCGACGCGCCGCCCGAACCAGAATCCTCGTTTCTCCCGGTCCCCACCGGCAAAACCCCGGCCGAATCCCACCGCGACCTGCTCTATTGGGCCATCCTCGAAGTCGCCCGCGACGTCAAAGAACTCAAAGCCTATCTCATGCAAAATTTGCAACCGCCCCCGCCGGGCCTTCCCGTGTACGACGCGCCCATCGAAGGCACGGAAATAGTCGAATACACCGAACCCCCCGACACCACCGAACCCCCAGCCATGGACCCAACGCCCACAGAAGCCGACATCCGCCCCCTGCGCGAACTCGAGCGCGAAGCCATCGTCAACGCCCTCCGCGCAACCGGCGGCCACCGCAAACGCACCGCAAAACTCCTCGGCATGTCCGAGCGCACCCTCTACCGCAAAATCGACCACTACGAACTCTAAAAGGAGCGGAAAGATGCAACCAGCGAAAAAACTTTGGCGTGCGGCCCTCAATTTTGTGTATCCGTCGTCCTGCTTGATTTGCAGCACATCGTTGCCGGACGCGCCGGGGATATGCGATGCCTGCACAGAGGAATTCGAGGATTGGACGCCAAGCGAGGAGAATTTTGAATGCGACTTTGATCACGCGGTGATTTTGTACCAATTTAACGACTGCGTGCGGGCATTGATTCACGCGCTCAAATACCGGGGCAAAACCCTGCCCGGGCAAATACTCGGGGTGGCACTGGGGCAACGGATTGCGAATATGGTCAATCCGGACTCGGTGATCGTTCCAGTGCCCCTCCATCCGACCAAAAAACGAGCACGCGGGTACAATCAGAGCGAGATAATCGCAAGGGCTGCTGGCCGGGTATCGGGCGTCCGCGTGATCCCCAACGCGCTAAATCGCGTCCGCGCCACCCCCACGCAAACGCGCTTGGGCGTTTTTGAACGCCAATACAATGTGATGGGCGCGTTCCGCGTGCGGAAACCCGCGACCATTGCGGGCCGCGACATTTTTTTGATTGACGACGTCATCACTACCGGCGCGACGCTCAATGCGTGCGTTCTCGCTCTGTGGGCCGCAGGCGCGCATGCCGTGTCTGTGGGCGCAATTGCCAGCCCGCCGGTGGATGACGATGACCTGTCAGCGGTCAGTGGTCAGCCCGCCTCCGCCCATCTACCAGTAAGAAGTGAGAAGTGAGACGGGAGAAGGCCACCCAACAGCCCATCCACCGGTAAGAAGCGAGAAGTGAGACGGGAGAGGGCCGCCCAACAGCCCATCCACCAGTGAGAGGCAAGAAGGGAGACGGGAGAAGGCCACCCAACAACCCCAAAATCCGATGCCCTTCGATGATGAAGTTGTACCCCGTTCCGCTTCTCGTAGGCTGTGCGATGTGTTTTGTCGCGGCATGGGTTGGGTTTCGCAAAAAAGCGGACACGCGATTGTGTGTCCGCTTTTTCTGTTCATTGGGAGCCGCGCGCCTGCGTTTCGGGCAACCTTCTCGCCTCTTACTGCTCGGATGGGGGATTGTTTTTGGGCAAGGCGAGTACTTCGCGTATTGCGGTGAGAAAGTCGCGCAATGCCATGTCTGTGTGCGGGGTTTGTGTGGGTTTGCGGCGGATGTTCAAAGGCAAAGGGGTGTGCCCCGGGCGGAGCCTTACGCTGCGGTCTTTGCCTTCCTCTACTTGCACGGGATAGCATCCCTGCCCCAAGCCGACTGGCCATGGAGAGCCGAAAGTGTCGGTTTTTGAGAGAAACAGCACGGTTTCTTTGCCGGCTGCAAATTGCGGTATTCCGGGCACATGCATGCGTTGGCCTTCCCATTCGCCGCCGGGCAACACGAGTACCATTTCCTCGTCTGCCTGTCCCTTCACCACTTCTAGAACGCGGAATCGCGTTTGGGTAAAGATGCCCTTGCGCTTGGGAAAGATGGCGTTTTCGCGGGCGAGGCATTGGACGTGTACAATGGTCTGCGCGGTTTCGCACATTTCTTCAAAGGCAAAGGTTTTCACGGTCGTCGCTGCCGCAGGCGTTGCCGCAAGTGCCATCAGCATCAGGCCCGCGCAATAGGTGATAAACCATCGGTTAGGCATGGGGCGTCTCCTCGAGAATGTTGGATGTGCCGAATAGCGGTCATTTTTTTGACCTCTCAACGGGCAAAGGGTTCCGGGTGTGGGGGCGATTCAATGAGTTGTGTTGCCAATGCCAATGCGGCGGCGCGAGTCGTTACCCGTTCTTCTAGTTGTGCATCTTCCACCGCTTGCAATACGCGCTTGAACGCAGGGCCGGGTGTGTGGCCCATTGCGATGAGGTCGTAACCGTTGATCAGGGGATCGGGACGGATTTGTTCTGGTGGCAGGGTTTCGAGTGCGTTCTTGCAAAATTTGTAATTTGCCAAGTCGCCATGGCAGGACAGGCAATCTATGCGATGCAATTCCAGATGATCTTCAAACCGATCCGCGCGGAGAAACCGCTTCAACTTGCTCGGGCGCATGTCCCGCGCATGCATGAATTTGTGGTGATCGACCACCAATGCCGCGATGTGCTTTGTCTGGTCATGGGAGAAGCGCAGCCGCTTGCAAATTTCCTCGGCCATTGCGCGCCCGACTTTTGTGTGGTTATCGAACCGAATGCGGTCGCGCACCTGAAAAGTCGGGGGTTTGCCCACATCGTGTAACAAAACACCCATTGCCAATTCGGGAGAGGGATCGCGCAACAGGCCCAACATGATCAGGGTGTGGGTCAGCACATCGCCTTCGGGATGAAATTGCGGCGGTTGCGGCACGCCATCCATAGCGACCACTTCGGGCATGAAGACGGCCATCAAGCCCAGGTCGATCAGGCAACGCACGCCCCAAGGCGCGCCCCCTTCGGTCAGGATTTTGACGACCTCGTCGCGGACGCGCTCGGAACTGATGGCGTCAACACTGTGGCTCAATTCCGCGATAGCGAGTCGCGTTTGGTCCTCGATGGGCCAGTGGTACCGGCACGCAAAGCGCACGGCGCGCAACATCCGCAAGCGATCTTCGCGGAATCGGGCCTGGGGATCGCCGATAGTGCGGATCACTTTTTTCGCTAGGTCCGCCCGTCCGCCGACATAGTCGAGCACTTCGTCGGCTATGGGATCGTAGAACATGCCGTTGATGGTGAAATCGCGCCGCTCGGCGTCTTCTCGTTCATCTGCGAATACCACGCCGTCGGGATGCCGCCCATCTGAATATGCCAAGTCCCGGCGAAAGCGCGCCACTTCATACAGGTGATTGCCCAACCGCACGAGTGCTACCCCGAAGTGCGCGCCGACCGCTTGGGCATGTGGAAAAATGCCGATCACCTCTTGGAGATCGGCATTTGTGGCAATATCGTAATCCCGGGGCGCGTGCCCCATCGCCATGTCGCGCACGCATCCGCCGGCCCACAGGGCGCGAAACCCCCGCGCCTGCAACCGGCGCACGATTTGTAGCGCGCCCGCGCGTGCATCTGCGTTATCCATCTTCCACTGTCACCCGCTGAATGTGCGCGCCCAAGGCCCGCAAGCGCGTGTCGATTTGTTCGTATCCGCGGTCGATCTGTTCGATGTTGCGGATCACGCTTTGCCCTTCGGCGCACAATGCCGCGATGATCAATGCCATGCCCGCCCGAATATCCGGACTCGTCAGATGCTCGCCGTAGAGTTTGGACGGCCCCACCACGACGGCGCGGTGCGGGTCGCAAATGACGATTTTCGCGCCCATGTCGATGAGGCGGTCGAGCCAGTACATGCGCTGTTCAAACATTTTTTCAAAAAACAACACGGTGCCCCGCGCCTGCGTGGCAAGGACGATGGCAATGCTCATCAAATCGGGCGGAAACCCCGGCCATGGGTCATTGTCGATGCGCGGGATCGCATCGCCCACGTCGGGCATGATTTCCAGCTTTTGAAAGGGCGGCACGACGATGTCTCGTCTATCGACTTCGACTTCGAGGCCCAACCGCCGAAATACCATCAAGGTCTTTCGCATGTTTTTGGGCGCGGCATCGACGATGCGAATCTCGCTGTTGGTGGCTCCGGCCAGGCCGATAAAGCTGCCGACTTCCATGTAATCCGGCCCGATGGTGTGCGTTGTGCCGCCGAGTTTGGACACGCCTTCGATCACCATTTCATTTGTGCCGATGCCCGAAATTTGCGCGCCCATGTCGTTGAGCATGAAACACAGTTCTTGCACATGCGGCTCGGATGCCACGTTGGACAAGATGGTGGTGCCGCGGGCGAGCACCGCGGCCATGACCGCGTTTTCCGTGCCGGTGACGCTGCGCTCGTCCAAAAAAATGTCCGCGCCGACGAGCCCCCTGGGTGCCTGAAAATCGTAGATGTGGTTGGTGTGGAACCGCACGCCGAGTTCTTCGAGCGCGATCAAGTGGGTATCCACGCGCCGCCGGCCAATGCGGTCGCCCCCAGGGCGCGGAATGGTCGCTTGCCCAAAGCGGCCCAACAGGGGCCCGGCAAACATAAAACTGCCGCGCACTTTTCGGCACAGGTCTGCGCGCAACGCGGATTTGTCGACGCCTTTGGTACAAACCGCGAGTTCGTGATCGCCCGACTCGCGGACTTCTGCGCCGAGGTCGCGCAAAATCTCGACAATAACGCCGATGTCGCCGATTTGTGGCACATTCTTGAGCACCACGGGTTCTTCGGTCAACAAGGTCGCGGCCAACAGCGGTTGCGCCGCATTTTTGTTGCCCGCCGGAACCACTGTGCCCGCCAGCGGATGCCCACCTTCAATGACAAATTGTTCCATAAAAAAACGCCTCCAATGGAATGGGGAGCAGAGAGGCGATATGTCGTTACGTGGTAAGGCCAACTATAATACAGATATAAAAATAGTTCAAGAGTAAAAGCGGATCGCGGATTTTCGCGGATTAGGGGATTGCGCGGATTACCCTACCCCCTCCGCCCCACCGCAAGCCCTGCCCCCAAGTAAGAGGCAAGAAGTAAGAGGTGAGATCTGCCCACCGCCCTACCCAACCGCCCGTGCGTCCCCATCTGCTCCACCCCGCCACCCGTGCGTGCCCGCCCGCTCCCCACCGCTATGTTCGTTAGAATTAGTCAACTGACAACTGACAACTTGAGGAACAGCCCGGTAGCCTTCTCCCCTCTTGTATCTTGGAAGTAAGGGTTAATTAGGAGTTGCGCCCTCGTATCGAGATAAGCCATCTTGATGCCCGGCTCGGGGAAGGCCGGCCCCTCTTGAAGGCGATGACCTTGTAGGTAAGATAGGCCCCCCGACCGCCGGGTCTATGCCGAAGAGTATCTAAGCCCCTTGAGGCTGCATATACAAGACCGGTAGACTTGGCGTCAATGGTCGGGACGCGACCCCGAGCGCGCACCAGATCCCTTACAACCCCCTCATCACAGGAGGCCCCCATGTCGAAATCTCACCCCGCTTTTGCCGGCATTGATGTCAGTGCCCGCACGTTGTCCGTTGCCCTGTCCAGACCCGGACAAGCTGTCATGCAAGCGACCTTTGCCAATGATCCCCAAGCGCATAAGCGGTTGCTGAAGTGGCTCACGAAGGGCGGGCACATGGTCTCTGTGTGCCTCGAAGCGACCGGGCTTTACAGTTTGGGGGTGGCCTTGGCCTTGCATCGGCATCGCCACACAAAGGTCATGGTCGTCAATCCCAAAGCGATGAGCAAGTACGCCCAAGCCTGCATGCAACGGGCGAAGACGGATGCGAAGGATGCGTTGTTGATCCTCGACTATGCCGAGCGCATGCCTTTTGTGCCTTGGCAAGCGCCGAGCGAGCAACGGCTTCAACTGCAAGCCCTCACCAGACGCATTGACCAACTCAAGCAGGAGATCATCCGCGAACAGAGCCGCAACCACGCGCAGAGCTACCACATCCGCAGCACACGTCTCATCGCACGCGATATTCAGGTGAATATTCGACACTTCAAACGCCGGATTGCATACTTGGAAAGCCAAGCCCTCGATCTCGTTTTGCACGATGAGCCCCTCAAGCGTGCCTACCAACGCCTCTGCTCGACGCCTGGCATCGCGCAAACGAGTGCCTTGCGGCTCTTGGCCGAGTTGACCCTTTTGCCAGAGGAGATGCAACCGCCCCAGTGGGTCGCACATGCAGGCCTGGATCCCAAACCCAAACAATCCGGAACCGCCAATCCACAAAGACGCATCTCGAAAACCGGGAATAAGTACCTCCGCCATGCCCTCTATATGCCTGCCTGGGTGGCCATCAGACACGAAGGCCATGTCAAAGCCTTCTATGACCAACTCATCGCCCGCGGCAAGAAACCTTTGCAGGCTATCGTTGCGGTGATGCGAAAGTTGCTCCATTCGATCTGGGGCATGTTGCGCCATGACCAAGATTTTGAGGGCGAAAAATTCTATCGAATCACCCCGAAAACCCCTTGACCTTTTAAGAGAGTATCTTGCCTCTTGCCTCTCCCCTCTTGCCCCTATTGACATTATCCTTCTCATGATTTATTTTCGCACCCATTACTCAAACCCAGACCCATTCAACGCGAGGGAACGACAATGGCAGAGGCGGGAAATGCGTGGTTGACGCCCAAGGAGATCGGGGAACGGCTGGGCGAGCGAAAATCCAAAGAGGTGCAAGAAGATCTGCTCTATGTGCGCAGAACGCGGCGCGAAATATTGGATTTGGTAATGGCAGCGGTGGGTTGCAACGAATATTCAGCGGAAGATTTTTTGCGCGAAATTGTGAAGTGATGAAGGCGAACATTCCGGCGAACGCCGGCACGCGCAAGCACAACGCAAGCAATCCAGTTTGGTAGAGGGAAAGCGGCGATCCATTTTCTAGTGTTATGGCCCGCGATGGCAAACCCATAAGCCAAACCGAGACTTGATGGACTTCATGTGTTGAACTCAATTAGGAGATTTGTATGCGAGATATGTCTCATCACAGTACGCGTATTTTAATCGATGAAAGCGCGATTCGGGATCGGGTGCGGGAACTCGGGGTTGAGATTTCCGCGCAGTATCCGGAGGGCGTGGTGCTCGTGGGCATTCTCAGGGGCGCGTTTTATTTTTTGGCGGACCTGTCGCGTGCGATCACGAGCCCGGTGGAGATCGATTTCATGGCGGTGTCGAGTTACGTCGGCACGGAGAGTTCCGGCAAGGTGACGCTCTCAAAAGACCTCGATGGTGAAATCGCCGGGCGGGATGTGCTCATCATCGAAGACATCGTGGATACCGGGCGCACGCTCTCGGCCCTGCTCGCGTTCTTAAAAGACCGAAACCCGCGCAGCCTCGGCATCTGCGCCCTCATCGACAAACCGAGCCGCCGCATCGTTCGAGTTCCAGTGCAGTACTCCGCGTTCACTATCGCGGACCAATTCGTGGTGGGCTATGGCCTCGACTACGACCAAGCCTATCGCAACCTTCCCCACATTGCGGTCTTGCACCCACAAAAAAGGCGACCCCCAAAGGGATCGCCTCGTTCTCTTTCAAAACCCCGCCGCTTTTGTTATTGACCAAAAAACGGGTTGGCAATGGTCGGCTGTGCGGCTGCTGCGCGTGCCATCGCTTCGTGCTGTTCGTCCGTGCAGGAACTATCTGTCGGAACAGCGGGATCCGGGCCGCCGGGCCGGTACCCGTTTTCGATCAACCACCTTTCCAACTCGTCGCCGCTGATGTCGGCCAGCATCGCGTCCCCGATTTGAACGCAGGGCTGTAAAGGTTGCCCGCTCTTCATCACCATTTCCCGGTAGTTGTCGGGATTGTTGATGATGTCGCGGTCTTCGTAGTCAAGGCCGTATTTTGCCAGCACGGCCCGCACGCCCCCGCTCCAGCCGCACACGGGCTTCAAATAGGCGATAACTTTGGGATTGTCCATCAAAACCTCCTGAAAAGTGAATGTTGGCGTCTGCCTACTTCCTCAATTTACGAAAAATCGCACATTAGGCAAGGATTCTCTTGGCTTTTGGCGACAGGGCACCGCAATTAAAATCCAACACTCGGAATCCTGCCCATATCAAATCTATGGCCCTGTCCCCATTCAATCGTCCGAGTTGTCTTGTCTAAGATCCCGACAGTATACCACAACTCCGTGCCTGCATGAGACTGGTGCATCTCCACCACGATATTGTCGTTGATCGCGACCGTGGGGATTTTGCCCCTGTCGTAATTCACGCTCCTGCCCCACGCAATGGTCCGCGTTCTTTCTTCCACCGTGCCCACGCGATACCACAGTTGCAAGTCGTCATGCCCTTGGTGGACTTCCACTATGGTGTTGCCATCGAAATCGCACATGGGCAAGCGACCGACGTCGTATTGGTGGCTTTCGCCCCAATGGATCGTTCTCGAGGCAGGATCGACAACGCCAACGTGGTACCACAAATTCGTGCCCGTATGGGATTGGTGAACTTCGACAATGGTGTTCAATTCCAGTTCGGGAAATCCAATGCTCGGAATTTTGCCGCGATCAAATTTTTTGCTTTCACTCCAGTTGATAAACCCCGTTGCGCGATCCAAAATCCCAACGTGATACCACAAATCCGTGCCATCGTGAGACTGGTGCATCTCAACCGCAATATTGCCTCGTATGGCAATCACCGGGCTTCTCCCCCTATCGTCGTAATTGACACTTCTTTTCCAATTGATGGTTCTCGTCTGTTCTTCCACCGTGCCCACGCGATACCACAAGCTCAAATCGTCGTGCCCCTCGTGAACTTCCACAATCGTATTGCCGTCAAAATCGCACATGGGCAAGCGACCTATGTCGTATTTGTGACTCTCTCCCCAGTCAATCGTTTTTGCTGTGGGATCGACAACGCCAACGCGGTACCACAGATCGCTTCCCACGTGGGATTGATGCACTTCGACGACGATATTATTATTCGCCCTAGGCAATACGCCACTTGCGATTTCACCGGTTTTACTCAGAGATGCGATAGCGGACATCAATTTTCGTCGATGCCCCAGCGAAGCAATGCCAATGGATTTCAAGTCATCTTCACTTAGGGTCGCTATGGTTTCCCTATCGGTTATGGAATTTTCCACAAAATTCGGATAGTATTCATCCATGTAAATTGACTGGAGCCAATATTTTAAGTCCCATCTGGGTTGCCAGCCTTGGGTTTTGACTTCGGAAATAGCTGACAACAACCTTTTGCGATGCCCCAGTGAAGCAATGCCCATGGATTTCAGGTCATCTTCTGTGACACTTTTAAGGGTTTCTTCGTCAGTAATGGCATTATCCACAAAATTTGGATAATATTCTTCAAGCCCTATTTCTTCAAGCCAACGCTTGATATCCATCCCACTCGCTGGATTCAAAAACGAACAAACCAAAATCAGAACCGCAGAAAATTTCAAAAAACGCATTTCAATTCCCTCCCTTTATCGGTGTGACCGAGACGGTTGCATCTCGCTACTATCGCCCGGCGCGCTCTTCTCGGCGCCGGGCTTTCAGGCGTTTTTTGCGCCGTTGCCGCCGTCGGCGCAGTTCTTTTCGGCGTTGACTGCTCGGCATACCCCCTCCTTAATAACCAAAATTAAAACCAACCGTGAATTGCAACGCGCTGTCTTTTTCGTCGTCTGCAATGACCAACCTGATCTCGCCAAACCACCACGCCAAACCACCGCCCAATTTGCGCTGATAGCCCAAGGGCAAATTCAGGCTGATTTTGGTGTCGTTGGCAACCGCTGTCTCTGCCTCGGACGCGGACTCTGGGCGAAAGAAATGCGTGCCAAAGCCGAGCCCGGCATAGCCCCTACCACGCGAACTTTGGTGGAAAAAGTAGTTGGCATCGAGATTGACGGCATACACGCGCAAATTTTCCTGTACGGCCATATCTACGCCAGGCACCAGATGCAGCTTCGGCAAGATAAATGCCCCCAAGTCGAGATTGGCGCCGAACATCCAGCGGTGCGAGTCGAATTGCCCACCGACGCCGTACAAGGTGTCGAACTGCTGTTGGCGCGTCAGGTTCACCCCGGCTTTGACCCGCACGCCCAGCGCGTCAGAGGCTCGGGGCACACACAGCACCATCAAAGCCGCCAGTGCCCAAACAGCGATTGTCGAAGTGAATCGGTTCATGCGATGTCCCCTTTCCATTGGGCGAGCACGGGGCATCGCCCCTACACATATCGCTCACCTTTTGTGGCTTTTGTGCCTTTTGTGGCTTTGAACTGGCTACCGCCAGTTGTACCCCGCTCGTGGCTAAAATCCCATCTTTCCATTGGGTTGATTCGGGTCAAAGACGCTTTGCTCATCGCCCGTTGTTTTTTGCCCACAATGCCTTCAAGACCTCGCCGGGCGACATGGGCAGGGTCGTCAGTCTGACGCCGATGGCGTCGTAAATGGCATTTGCAACTGCCGCAGCCGGGGGCACTATCGGCACTTCGCCCACGCCGCGCACGCCGTAGGGATGGCCCGGGTTTGGCACTTCCACGATGTGGGTCTCGATCATGGGCAGATCGAGGCAGGTGGGCATGCGGTAATCGAGCAGGCTCGCGTTGGTCAGCAACCCGTCCGCATTGTACGCGTATTCCTCGTTGAGTGCCCACCCAATGCCCTGCGCGGTGCCGCCCTGCATTTGCCCTTCGACATAGCTGGGGTGAATCGCTTTGCCCGCGTCTTGAATCATGGACGCGCGCAAAATTTCCACTTTGCCTGTGCCGGTATCGACTTCGACATCCACGATCATCACCGCAAAAGCCCCGCCAACGCCGGGGGGATTCACGGTTGCCCGCCCCATGAGGGGGCCACCGGTTTCGCCGAGTTTGCCTGCCAATTCCCCAAACGAGATGGTTTTAGACGCATCCGACGAGGAAAACGCGCCATCTTCAAAGACCACATCGTCGGGCGAGATTTCCCACAACGTGGCCGCGCGCTCGATCAGTTGCGCTTTGATGTCCAACGCGCATTGATACGCGGCCCATCCGGTCGCAAAGGTCGTGCGGCTTCCCCCGGTCACGTCTGTTTCGCCGACCGAGTCCGTATCGACCACTTGGGGCTTGACGTCTTCTGCGGCAATGCCGAGCACTTCGGCCAACTGCATGGCGATAGAGGTGCGCGTTCCGCCGATATCCGTCGAGCCTTCGACCAGACTGACCGTGCCATCGGGATTGACGCTCGCCGCCGCACTCGACTTGAGGCCCACGTTGAACCAGAACCCGGAAGCCACGCCGCGCCCGCGGTGTTTGCCATTGAATCGGGTGGCGTAGTGATCGCAAGACCGCGCGGTTTCCACGCATTGCTCGTGCCCGATGCGCGGATATACCGGGCCATCTGCGCGGCGCGTGCCCTCTTTCGCGGAATTTTTGAGGCGAAAGTCCAAGGGGTCGACGCCGAGTTGTTCGCAGAGTTCGTCGATGACGGTCTCCGAGGCAAAGGCCGCATTCGTCGCCCCCGGCGCGCGATAGGCCATGGTCCACGGCTTGTTGACCAAGACCTCGTACCCGTCGATCAGCACATGGGGGATGTCGTAAGGCGCGAAAATGCACATGGCACCGGGCGCGGCCCAACTGCCGGGAAAACTGCCGGATTCGTAGCGCATATCGGCTTGAGCCGCGACGAGTTTGCCGGCTTTGTCAACACCCATTTTGCAGGAGATAAACGACCCCGCAGTGGGCCCGGTCGCCTGCAAAACCTCGGTGCGGCTCATGATCATCTTGACCGGCCGCCCGGTCTTTTTGGACAAAACCGCGGCCAGGGGTTCGAGGTAAATGCGAATTTTGCCCCCAAACCCGCCGCCGATTTCCATGGGCACGACCTTCACCTGCGAAACCGGCACGTCGAGGATTTGCGCGGTTTGGGCACGCACGTCAAACGCGCCCTGCGTGCTGCACCAAACGGTGATCTGACCGTCCGCGCTCCACAGGGCCGTGGCATTTTGCGGCTCGATGTAGCCCTGATGCACGGTCGCCGTGTCAAATTCGCGCTCGATGATCAGGTCGGCTTCGGCAAATCCCCTTTCCACATCCCCGAGTTCATGGCGAAAATGCGTACACACATTGCTCGCCGCGCCCGTGTCTTCGCCCAAGGATTGCGTGGTCTGGCTTTCCAAGAGCAAGGGCGCGTCCGGTTTCATGGCTTCGTGGACCGTCAACACCGGTTGCAATACCTCGTATTCGATGTCGATCAAGTCGATGGCTTCTTGCGCGGTGTGAACATCGGTTGCCGCGACTGCTGCGATGGCGTGCCCGTGGTACAAGACCTTGCTATCGGCGAGCAGGTTGGCGCGCAGGTGTTGCAAATTCGCCGCGCCTTCGCCGAGTTCTTCGATCTTGTCTTCTTGCAAGGGCAAATCCGCAACCGTGATCACGGCTTTGACCCCGGGCAGGGCCTCGGCTTTGCGCGTGTCCAAAGACTCGATCCGCGCATGGGCATGCGGACTGCGCGCCACCGCGCCGTGCAACATGCCGGCCATGTCGATGTCCGCGCCGTATTTGGCCCGGCCGATGACTTTGTCGACCCCATCGTGCCGGATTGGGCGCGTGCCGACGACTTTGTAATCCGTAATGCCGAGATAATCTTCTGTTCTTGTCGCCATTTGAGCTACTCCCTTATTCGGCCATGGCAGATGCAACGTCTTGCACTGCGCGAACGATTTTGTCGTAACCCGTGCAGCGGCACAGGTTGCCGGCCAAGTACAGGCGAATGCGTTCTTCCGAAGGCGTTGGCTCGTCGTCGAGCAGGGCCTTGGCCGCGATGATGAAGCCCGGCGTGCAAATGCCGCACTGAAGGGCCGCGTGTTCGAGAAATTTTTGCTGGATGGGGTGCAACCCGTCTGCGCTGGCAATGCCTTCGATGGTGGTGAGTTCCTCGCCTTCGGCTTCCACGGCCATCATCAAGCACGAGTCGATGACCTGCCCATTGACCAGAATGCTGCACGCGCCGCAGTTGCCATTGCTACACCCTTCTTTTGTGCCCGTGAGATCGAGTTGATCCCGCAAAACTTCGAGAATCGTTTGCCGAGGTTCGCACAAAAATTCGACCGATTCCCCGTTGATCGTCGTCGTAACGTGAACTTTGCCTGCCATGTGCTTAAGACTCCTTTGCTCTTTGAATGGCTCCCCGAATGGCGCGGCCCGTCAAAACCCCGCTCAGGTGAACCCGCTGTTCGATGGTGCCCCGCATATCGCTGATGGGGTTGGCCGCTGCACGCGCTGCCTCGCAGGCGGCATGGATCGCATCTTCGTCATCTGTGGCTTTGCCCGCGAGTGCGTCCCCCGCGCCTGCGACGAGCAGGGGCGTTGGCGCGACCGCGCCGATAGAGACGCGCGCGGATTGGATGGTCGCTTTGTCCTCGTCCAACACCACAGCCGCCGCGGCATTGGCGACGGCGATGTCCATTTCATTGCGCGGGATAAAGCGCAGGAAGAACGCCCCGGAATTGGCAGCCGGGGTTGGAATGCGAATGGCGATGAGCAACTCGCCGGCTCGCAGGGCATTTTGCCCGGGGCCTACGAAGAAATCCTCTGCGGCGACTTCGCGCTCACCACTGGGGCCAACGATGCGACACGCGCCCCCTTGCACGATCACAGATGGCGGGGTGTCTGCCGCGGGCGACGCATTGCAAAAGTTGCCGCCCATCGAGCCGCGGTTTTGAATCTGAATCGAACCGATGAGCTCGGTGCAATCCACGAGCGCGGGATACAGGCGCTCGACCACATCGGACGTGTAAATTTTGGCACAGGGCGTCGCCGCGCCAATGTGCAAACCCGCCTCGTTAAACGTCAACGCCGTTGCTTCGGGAATCCGCTTGAGATCGAGCAACAAGTCGATCTTGCGACGGTTCTCCTTCAACTGCGCGATCAAGTCGGTGCCACCTGCTAGAATGCCGACATTGCCATTGCCCGCAGACAACAGGGAAATGGCCTCATCGACAGACCTTGGGGCAGCATAGTCAAATGCGTTCAATTCGTCTCCTCCTTATGTAGTGAATTATTTGAACAAATCGGCTAACGATACAACCGACGTTCCGGGCTGTCAAGCCTTTTGCCGATGGGAATTAACGCTTTGAAAATGGATGTGTCAACCACAAAAAAGCGGGCTTCCGCGAAGCATCCCAATCTGGCGGGAGGGAACCCAGACAGGACCCATGCGGAAACCCGCGACCGACTATCAGACCTCGTCCTTCATCGCCATAAACGCTTGAGGCATCTATGGGTTCCCAACCCGGGCCACGAGAACGGCATACCCGTCTTTTTGCACTGCGATTTCCCCTTGCCCAAAGACCTTGCGGATGTGTTTCAAATACGGTTCCACACGCATCACGACGAGCATCAACCGGCCGCCCGGTCGCAGGGCGCGATACGCGCCTTCGATGAGGGGATGCGCCGCGGCATTGCCATCGTGCAGGGGCGGGTTTGAAACGATCAGATCGTATTTTTCAGTTTTGGCATAAACACATGCGTCTTGCACTCGGGCGACCGCGTTGCGAATCCGGTTGCGCGTCAAATTGTTTTTCGCGCAAGCGATGGCGCGAAGACTCGAATCGACGAGCGTTGCGCGGCCGCGGCTCGCCAACCGCGCTGCCACCATGCCCAACGCGCCCCAGCCACATCCCCAGTCCAATACGCTATCTGTGGGCCGAACCGCCATGCAGGCGATCAACAATTCGGTACCGGGATCGAGTCCATCCCGAGAGAAAACGCCCGCACGGGTTTCGATCTCATAGCGGCCCTGCGGCAACCCGCACAATGCAAATGAGATGCGCGTGTCCACCGGTGCTCGCAAGGGGTCGGGCCGTTCTTTTTTCGCGCTGTACATTTCCACCCTGCCCACGCGCCCGAGGCGTTTGCCGTTGCCAAAAACCGCTGTTAGATACTTGGCATAACTCCGCACCCCGCGATTGCGCTGCCCCGCCAAATAGAACGCGCCGCCGAGTTCGAGGGCGTTGAAACTCTCGTCGATCCACTCAAACACTTGACCCTTGGCGGCTTTTTGCGCGGGTTTGTAAAAGGCGACCTGGACATTGGAAACGACCTGCGATGGCGTCGTGCTCAACACCCCGTTGCCCGGTTGCACTGCGCGGATGTCCTCTGCCACAAACGTCACCTGTATGTCTATGCCCTGCAAACGCCCGAGACATTCGCCCTCCCAGCCGAGGTCCAATACCCGACTGCCAACCTGCAAATTCGCCGCGGCGACAAATGCTTCGCGTGCGCGGATGTCGTTCATTCTTGACATTCAACCACCTTGGCGAATCGGCTTCGGACAGGCACGGGCGCCTATCCCTACGGATGACGAGATGGGGACTCAACACTGAGGGATTGGGCTACGCCGGTGCATCTATTCATCTATTCGCTTTTCGCTCTCCGCGCTTTGAGGCTCGCGTAGGAATTGGCGTCGTTGACCTCTGTTTCCACCGGCAAATTGGAATCGCGCCATCCCGCGACCACGAGGACGCCATTTTCGACTTTGCCGCCAAAGCCGCCCTGCACATTGACCAGCTTGGAATACCCGGCTCGCGCCATCAATTCCGCGGCCATCTGGGAGCGCATTCCGACCTGACAGCCGCAAAACACGGGTTGGTCTTTGTCCGGCAACACGTCTTGGACGACGGTCAAAAAATCGGGATTCGGCATCAGGCCCGCGGCCCCGGGCACGGCAACCGGAATGTTGATCGCGCCTTGGGGATGCCCCTGTGCAAATTCCATTTCCGTACGCACATCCAAATAAACCGCATTTTCCGCTTCATCTATCGCGGCCTTCGCTTCTCTCGGTTCGAGTTGCGTAATCGCCATGTCACACTCCAAGTTGAGGTGGTGTTTGTTTGAATCGATTTATTCACAGCATTCTGATCAGTTCCAGCAATGGCCGGAACGCATCGGTTTCCAACGGCCATATCCCGCTTTCTGCGGCCTCGCCCAAGCGGAGGCCAGGACGGTCTCTCGACGCGAGGAATGCGTGTAATCGCGCCTTTGACATCCATACTTTTTTTGGCCCCTCGATCTCGGTCTGGCTAAGGCATTCAAAATACCGACCCACACATTCCATTGCGGGGTCAGCGCTTACCGAGTTGAGGCACACATCCTCGCTCATCGTGCCCGTTGCGTTATGTGGAATAACCAAATAGGCGACTTGCAACTCGCCATTTGAAGCGATTTCAAGCGGATGAGATGGGGTTGGCAATGCCATATCTGACAATGCGTTGCAAATCCGGCGTTCTCTTTTGTCCCTATCCGAGTTTGCATCCGCCACGACTGCAAGAGATTGAACGCGACCAAATTCGGGCAAATTCCGGAAGGTATCGAGAAATCTCCGCAAGTTGTCGATTCCGCCATAACCGTGTATTTGCACATCTCGGATATTCAGATGCTTGGCTAGCGCGCCAAATACCCGAACGTCGTCGTTGCCCTCAACGATGACCTGTTTCGGTTGTTCGATCTTCAGGTGGTCGGGCACTTATCCGATCTCCATATTGTATTTGATGGGTTGCCTTCTCACGTCTCACGTCTCACGTCTCACGTCTTACGTCTTACGTCTTACGTCTTACGTCTTACGTCTTACGTCTTACGTCTTACGTCTTACGTCTTACGTCTTACGTCTTACGTCTTACGTCTTACGTCTTACGTCTTACGTCTTACGTCTTACCTGATCTCCATGTTGTATTTGATGGCCGTTTCGATCCGCTCGCTGTCAAAGCCCACCGCCTTGACCGATTCTTTAACGCGATCAAGGCGGTAGAATGCCAACGCTTGCTGCCCCTGTTTTGCGAGCCCCCGGTGCGCTGCCCTGATACACTCGTCGCTGTGCGTCGTGGCGAATATCTGCACATCAAATGATCCGGCCATGTCCAGCAGGATGGAAAACACTTTTTCTTGTACGGTGTGATGCAAGCCGTTTTCGATCTCATCTATCAAGAGCAATCCGCCACTCGCCTCGCTCATAGACAACACGAGTCCGAGCATCCGGTTCAAACCTTCACCGAGCAACTGGACGGGGATGGGCCTGCTCATGCCGTCTAGGTACGCGTGGATGACGGGTATATTGTTGATCGCGATAAGGGTCAATCCCGTCAAGCGCGGTTCCAAAAGACACAAGAACCTCAGAATTTCGGCATCCTTTCTCTCCAACTGAAATTTGCCAAACCTCAATGCAATGGCTTGGAGGCTGTCTCGGAGAACCGCTGGCATGAATACCGAATTGGTCCTGTTGTGGACGGATTGTCGCTCTTGGCGGATACCCTCATTCGTCAACGCGGTGACAGGGCCAACCGGCATCTGCTCTGCAACCCACCATGCTCGGGATGTGTAGGCGTCATCACTGCCATGCTGGTATCGAAACACGAGTTCAAACTCGCCTTCGGTTAGGGGGCGCGTCAACCGTTCTATGCTCGCCCTTTCCAAAGCATCTGAACGGATGGTATCGACCTGTTGGCGTTTCTGTAAATAGATCTCCAATTTTCGCGGATGGCTTCCCCAATCTCCCGATGCACTCATTTTGATGTGCGTCCGCGTATCGAAGTTGCGAAAGATGTCTTGAAAAATCGTTTCAGGCCCAAGTGTTGGAAGCCCCCTGAATGAATTTATTCGCCCACTCAATTCCGGAAGATCTGAACCCGCGAGCAACCAGAGTGCTTCGAGAAGAGCCGTTTTGCCCACCCCATTTTTTCCGCCGATCAGCGTCATTCGCCCGAGGCGTTCCAATGTGACCGACTCGAGATTGCGAAAATTTGTTACGGTAAAACTCGTCAGCATGGGAGTTCCTCATTTTGGTGACTGTTTTCGAATGTCACTGTCGCCGACATCGAGTTTGTTCAAAATCTCGTTGCAATACCCCTCGGCAATTTGACGTTCGTATTCGCGGAGGGACTCGTCGCGGTTGTGGGCCAATGGGTTTTCAAACGCATCATTCATTTCGTTTTCCTTTCATCCGTTGACGATGAGCCACTCATTGAAAAGGCCGACCCGAATGCGATAATACTGCCCCCGATCACATTCGACGACATCCCGCTTTACGAGATCGTCCAAAATGGTATCAACCGATATTTCGCCATCCATTCTATCGCGATGACAGGGGCCCGTTCCGCTGTTGTCGGCAATCGTTTTCAGGATTTTTAGCGCGTCTTCATCTGAGATGGCATCTTCTGAAGTGTCTCCCGAATTGATGAGGTTGTCAAATTTATCTAACGCCAGCGCGTTGACCCCGCGTATGAGTTCGTTTTTGACTTGTTCCACATCCGCCTCTGTCACCTGTCTGGCGCGTTAAACTCATCTTCGGAATAGAGCCGAATCGAGAGATTTTCGACCGGGGTTTTTTTTGACTTCTACACGGGTGCGATACCGAGCATAAACGGGCAAGGAGAATGTTTGGGAGGTCAAAGCCTCGGCGGTCACATGCAAGGGCACCTTCAGAACAAACTTGGCGCGATTCCCAAGTTGAATTTTCTTTTGAATCCAGATAGCATTCATGTTTTTTCCCTCATCGCAAAATGGCGCGGTTGTCCCTGTCTTTATCGACGAGAACTTGGGTTTGCTAAATTAAGCAAAATCACAGGCGTGGGGCAAGTCCCGATTTCTGCGAGGCTGGTTTAATTTTTTTGGACCTACTATTCGTCTGTCTGCATCAAATCGCACCTGACCACTGACCACTGACCACTGACTACTGACTATTCGTCTGCCAGAATCTAACCGCATCACAGATTCCCTTCGTCAGACATATTGACAAGGGGCTTGCTCGACCATAATATAGGCGCGGTTTTATGCGGGATCACCTCTCAAACCAAAGGAATTTCCATGCCCGAATCTCCCAATGTCATCCTCATCTTCGGCGATCAGTGGCGCGCACAGGCATTTGGTTATGCCGGCAACACCTGCGTGCAAACGCCCAACATCGACCGGCTCGCGTCTCAAAGCATCAATGCCACGCACGCGGTTTCCGGGTGCTCGGTCTGTAGCCCGGCGCGTGCGTCTCTGCTCACGGGTCAATACCCCCTCACGCACGGGGTTTTTGTCAACGATGTTCACCTGAGCGACAGGGCGATGAGCCTTGCCCATGCATTCAAAAACGCGGGCTACGACACTGCGTACGTCGGCAAATGGCACGTCCATGCAAATGGGCGATCCAACTACATTCCCCCTGAAAACCGGCAGGGCTTTGACTATTGGAAAGTGTTGGAATGCACGCACAATTACAACCGATCTTTTTACTATGCCGATAACTCGGACGAAAAGCTCCTGTGGGAGGGATACGACGCCATCGCACAAACGCGCGACGTGCAAGCCTACATTCAAAATCGCAATGCGGACAACCCCTTCCTCCTCGCGCTCTCGTGGGGGCCGCCGCACGCGCCTTATGAAACCGCGCCGGAAAAATACCGCGCCATGTATCGCGCAGAAGACGTGCCGTTGCGCCCCAATGTGCCCCCGCAATCCGAAGCAAACGCCCGACAATGGATCGCGGGATACTACGCCCATTGCACCGCGCTCGACGATTGCATGGGCGACCTGCTCCAAACCCTCGACGACGCGGGCATGGCGGACAACACGATCTTGCTCTTTTTTTCGGATCACGGCGACATGCTCGGCTCGCAGGGCAGCGCGAAAAAGCAACAGCCTTGGGACGAGTCCATTCGCATTCCGTTCTTGTTGCGCTGGCCCGCGCAATTCGGCGCATCGGGCCGCGAGATTGACGCCCCCATCGACATCCCGGACATCATGCCCACGCTGTTGGGCCTGTGCGGGATCGACATCCCGGCCACGGTCGAGGGCTTGGATTATTCGGCCTATCTCAACGGGGGCGACACGCCCTCTGATGGCGCGGCTCTGTTGCAATGCCCGCAACCCTTTGGGCAGTGGACACGCGCAAAGGGAGGCCGTGAATACCGCGGCCTACGCACCGGGCAATACACGTACGTTCGCTCATTGGACGGCCCGTGGTTGCTCTACGACAACGATGCCGATCCCTTCCAGTTGAACAATCTCATCGACCACCCCGACTACGCGAAGTTGCGACTCGAATTAGACGCCTGGCTACAACGCCGCCTCGACGCACAAAACGACTCGTTTCTACCCGGCGCGGCGTATATCGACCAGTGGGGCTATACGGTCGATGAAACCGGCACTGTGTCTTATGCAAATTAACAGAACGGCGAATCGGCGGAACGGTGTACAACTGCGATAGCAATTCATCAATAAAGCACGTCGGGTTTTGGGGTTGGTCGGGTGGCCTTCTCACCTCTTGCCTCTCCCCTCTCACTTGGGGTTGGTTGGGTGGCCTTCTCCCGTCTTGCCTCTCCCCTCTCACTTGGGGTTATTGGGTGGCCTTCTCACCTCTTGCCTCTCCCCTCTTGTATCTTGGAAGTAAGGGTTAATTAGGAGTTGCGCCCTCGTATCGAGATAAGCCATCTTGATGCCCGGCTCGGGGAAGGCCGGCCCCTCTTGAAGGCGATGACCTTGTAGGTAAGATAGGCCCCCCGACCGCCGGGTCTATGCCGAAGAGTATCTAAGCCCCTTGAGGCTGCATATACAAGACCGGTAGACTTGGCGTCAATGGTCGGGACGCGACCCCGAGCGCGCACCAGATCCCTTACAACCCCCTCATCACAGGAGGCCCCCATGTCGAAATCTCACCCCGCTTTTGCCGGCATTGATGTCAGTGCCCGCACGTTGTCCGTTGCCCTGTCCAGACCCGGACAAGCTGTCATGCAAGCGACCTTTGCCAATGATCCCCAAGCCCATAAGCGGTTGCTGAAGTGGCTCACGAAGGGCGGGCACATGGTCTCTGTGTGCCTCGAAGCGACCGGGCTTTACAGTTTGGGGGTGGCCTTGGCCTTGCATCGGCATCGCCACACAAAGGTCATGGTCGTCAATCCCAAAGCGATGAGCAAGTACGCCCAAGCCTGCATGCAACGGGCGAAGACGGATGCGAAGGATGCGTTGTTGATCCTCGACTATGCCGAGCGCATGCCTTTTGTGCCTTGGCAAGCGCCGAGCGAGCAACGGCTTCAACTGCAAGCCCTCACCAGACGCATTGACCAACTCAAGCAGGAGATCATCCGCGAACAGAGCCGCAACCACGCGCAGAGCTACCACATCCGCAGCACACGTCTCATCGCACGCGATATTCAGGTGAATATTCGACACTTCAAACGCCGGATTGCATACTTGGAAAGCCAAGCCCTCGATCTCGTTTTGCACGATGAGCCCCTCAAGCGTGCCTACCAACGCCTCTGCTCGACGCCTGGCATCGCGCAAACGAGTGCCTTGCGGCTCTTGGCCGAGTTGACCCTTTTGCCAGAGGAGATGCAACCGCCCCAGTGGGTCGCACATGCAGGCCTGGATCCCAAACCCAAACAATCCGGAACCGCCAATCCACAAAGACGCATCTCGAAAACCGGGAATAAGTACCTCCGCCATGCCCTCTATATGCCTGCCTGGGTGGCCATCAGACACGAAGGCCATGTCAAAGCCTTCTATGACCAACTCATCGCCCGCGGCAAGAAACCTTTGCAGGCTATCGTTGCGGTGATGCGAAAGTTGCTCCATTCGATCTGGGGCATGTTGCGCCATGACCAAGATTTTGAGGGCGAAAAATTCTATCGAATCACCCCGAAAACCCCTTGACCTTTTAAGAGAGTATCTCCCGTCTTGCCGAAGGGGGTTGGGCAGGGCGGCCCTCTTCCTTCTCACCTCTTGCCTCTCACCTGGAGTGAACCATGAACCGCGGAAGAAATGTTTTTGGCGGAGAACTCGTCGATTGTTGTACCGAACCGATGACGGGTTTTTTTCGAGATGGCTGTTGCCGCACGGGTCCGGGCGATCTGGGATTGCACATCCTCTGCGCGGAAATGACCGAGGAGTTTTTGGCTTTCTCCCGGTCCGTGGGCAATGACCTGAGCACCCCGATGCCGGAATATCGCTTTCCAGGGCTCAAGCCCGGCGACCGCTGGTGCCTGTGCGTGCAACGCTGGATCGAAGCCCGAGATGCAGGCGTTGCCCCGCCCGTCTTTTTGCCGGGGACGCACATTTCCACGCTCGAATTTGTCGATATGGACGATCTCGTCGCGCACGCGCTGGACGATTGAGGTCATTCTCTTTTCCGGAGTTTTCCCCATGTCCGATCTGCAAGTCCCCCGGCGACGCTGGGGCAAGACCGAACTTTCCATCCCGGTGATTCCGTTTGGCACGCAGGGGTTTGGCAACCACTTTGGCCCGGTCACCGATGATGAAGCCGCGGACCTCATTCGGTTTGCCGTGGATATCGGCGTCAACCACTTCGATTGTGCGCGGTGTTACGGCGACTCCCTTCGCAAACTCGGCCTCGCCATCAAACAAGGCGTTGTCAGGCGAGGGGAACTCATCATCAGCGGGCGCGTGTGCTGTCACAGCGCGGCACGATGGGGGGGATATGGCAGTGGCGATCCCGATTACACAGCCGAGCGCGTGCTCGCCGATGTGGCAGACCAACTCGACATTTTGGGCATCGACCACTTTGACGTGCTCTTTATCCACGATCCCGAAACCATCGAACCCACGCTCGCCTCGGGCGGCACGCTCGAAGGCTTGGAAAAAGCGCGAGAACGGGGATGGGTCAATTTTATCGGCTACGGCATGCGCCCCCACGATTTCCACCTCGCGCACATCGAATCCGGGCGCACGGATTGTTTCCTGTGCTTTGGCGATCACAACCTCTTGCGGCAAACCATCGGCGACGACATCCTGCCCGCTGCGGCCCAACGCGACTTGGGCGTGATGAACGGCTGGTCCATCATGCGCGGCTATCTCACGGGTGTGCCCGTGGAAAATTTCGTCCCCCGCAACCGCTGGCGAGACGATCACTATCGCGCGGAAACCATGCGCCTGTGGTGCGAGGAACGCGGGCACGACCTGCTCGAACTCACCTTGCAATTTTCCATCCGCGAAACCCGCATCCACGGCAACCCCCTCGGTAGCCTGAACAAAGACCAACTCACAGCCAACGTCCGCGCAGCCTGTGCAACGGTGTCGGATGAGGTATTCAAAGCCTTTTTCGCTGCGGGGCTTTAGGTGATTGAAGGCGTGAGACGGGAGAGGCGAGAGGCAAGAGGTAAGAGGCGAGAGGCAAGACGGGAGAAGGCTACCGTGCTGTTCCTCAAGTTGTCAGTTGTCAATGCGAATAAAGCGTTGCATCCATTTATTGGGACCTACCCCCCTGGCCCCGTTACTCGCTACGCTTCGTTGTAGGCTACGCCTGTGCCTGTGAGGAAGGGGGGAATGGCGAGAGGTTTTGCGAGGGATTGTGCGAGGGGGGTTTGGGTTTCTATGGCGTGATCCATTCGCTCAAAGCCATCAAAACAGCCAGGGATACAAACCTTTAAGAAAGCCATGCGCTCCCCCTTTCCTCGTAGGAAAGGGGGCCGGGGGGATAGGTCTTGCGGTAGGGTGGTGTGGGGTAATCCGCGCAATCCTCTAATCCGTTTAACCCGCGATTCAGACACGGTTGGGTGGCGCGGTGAGGCCGCACGGGCGGTTGGGCGGAGCGGATGGGCACGCACGGGCGGTTGGGTCAGGTGGGGGCTGAAAGCCGATTGCTGATTTTCAAAAAAAAAGGGGGTGAAGCCATATTCGGTTTCACCCCCCGTTGCGTTGCTGTTTTGTTGCGATTCGTCTGCTCTCGCGTGGAACAAAAGACAAAAGCCATTGGATTACTGACGTTGGATACGCCTGTGCTTGCGCGTGTGCCGAAGTGACGATGCGGTTGGCTAACCGCTGACTGCTAAGCCTCTTGTATCTCGCCTCTCGACTTTGTGCTCCTTGTGGCAAAATCCGCCTTTCATCCGCGTTCTGATGGGGTTGCTTTTGCCTATCGTCCCAGGACTTTCAACAACCGATCCGGGCGGCGGGTGATGATGCCGTTGACCCCGCTCTCGATCAGCATTCGCATTTTTGCCTCGTCATCCACGGTCCAGATTTGCACTTGGATGTTGTTTTTGCGCGCGCCCGATAGCAGGCGGGGATGGACGCCGTTGATTGGGCCGAGCTTCAACGGGAACTGCAAGGCTTCCACTGAGGGATGATAAACCGCGCTTAAGTGCAAATAGCACAAGGCGTAAAAAAACATGCCTTCCGTCATGCCCGTGGAGGTGGCGACTTCGGGAAATTGCTTGCGAAACCGCTTCAATGTCCCGCTGTCAAAACACGCCACCAGGATGCGGTGCTGCATTCCGTGGCGGCGAATCGCATTGCCAAATGCCGCGACAACATCCGGGTCTTTGATCTCGATAGTCATTCGCATGTGTGGAAACGCCGCAAAGACCTCGTCCAATGTCGGCACCACAATGCCTTGTCCGCGAAAGGGAAAGGTGGCCCCATTATCCGACGACCACTGGTAGCCCGCGTCCAACTGCTTCAATTCTGCGAGCGCGAAATCAGCCACAAGCCCGTTGCCATCTGTGGTGCGCGCCACAGTCTCGTCGTGAAAAACCACCAGATGCCCGTCTTTTGTACTGCGAATATCCATCTCCAGCACATCCACGCCGAGATCGACCGCACGCTGAAACGCATACAGGGTGTTCTCGGGCCACAACCGCCAGCCCCCGCGGTGGGCGATCACGTCAACCCCCGCGTTTTGCTGAAAAAAAGGATGATCGGGCATCGGCTCCCTCCAAACCGCCAGCGCAACGCAGAGTGCGGTGAGCAACAGCATGACAATGAGCAAAATTTTCGTGGCGCGTCTCACATCAATCAGTGGTCAGTGGTTAGGTTCTGTTGACATTTAGGAGCAAAGCAACTGGCTTGAGCGGTTTATCGAGAAAATCAAGCTCTATCACAGAATAGGCTCTCGGTTTGAGAAACTGAAACAGTCGCTCCTTATCGGGACCTACCCCCCTAACCCCCCTTCCTGCGAGGAAGGGGGGAACTGTGAGCGATTTTGCGAGGGGATTGATGAGGGATATTTAATCGCTTTATGCCCTCGGTCAACGCCATCAGAGCAACCAGAGCGAGAAGCCATCAAAGGAGCTTTACTCCCCTTTCCTCGTAGGAAAGGGGCCGGGGGATAGGTCCCCTCGCGCAATGCCATCAGAGCAATCTAAGCCATCAAAGGACCAAACGCCTTAAATGAGCAAGAAGCAACACAGTTGCTACTCTGTGCGTAAGGTTAAAAAATGAAATGTCAACACAACCTAGTCAGTAGTCAGTCCGGCCCGCCCAAAGATACGAGAAGGGAAAAGCAATCAGCAATCAATTTTTAGCAGTCAAGCCCGCCCGTGCAATTCCCCATCATCCGCGAGCGTTTCAAAAATGTGGCAATGCGCGTCTATCCTCGTCATTTGTCCGATGCCTTCTCGATTGCCGCGGGCGCGCCGAAGTACTTCTTCAGGCGTTCCGAGTCGAATTTTGCGCGGCGGTCGTACGTGTAAATGCCGTTTTGTTCCTGCTCGATATCCGTGAGTTGCGTGTAGCAATACCCCGCGATGTTGGGGTGGTTGACGAGCACAGCCGTGAGTTTTTCAATGCGGTCGTACACTTCTTCGATGTCCGTCGGGCGTTTGCCATAGCCCCAACTGCCCTTGCGGTCCGGGTCTTGTTCGGTTTCCTGTGCATTGGCATCCCACCACGTCCCGCCGTATTCATCTACGATATATGGTTGCCCCTGATACGGCGCGCTCAAGTCTGGGAATCGGATGGGCGTGTTCTCGCAATCGCTTGGGGATACCGGGGCGTAGGTTGCGCGGAGTTTGGTCGGGTCTTGTTCGTAGTCGTGCACGGTGTAAATATCCGTGCAAACGTGAACATAACCGCTGGTGTCGTGACAGGGCCGCGAGGGATCGAGGGCTTTGGTGAGGCTGTATGTTTCCTGCACGGCGTTGCGGTGCGCTTCAAAGTGAGTGGTCGCGCCGCCGCGGGTTTCGTTGTACGGTGTCCACGCGAGGATGGACGGGTGATTGCGGTCACGCAGGACGATCTCGCGCCATTCGCGTTGCTGGTTGAGAATCGCCTGCGGCGAACCAAAATTCATGCCCCAGTCGCAGTATTCGCCCCAAGTGAGATACCCGAGTTTGTCCGCCCAATAGTGAAACCGCTCTTCAAAAACCTTTTGGTGCAAGCGCGCGCCATTAAAGCCGACCGCGAGCGATTTTTCGATATCGCCCTTGAGGGCTTCGTCCGATGGCGCGGTCCAAATACCGTCGGGATAGAACCCCTGATCCAATACAAAGCGCAGGAAAATGGGGTCGTTGTTCAGGTAAAACTCGTGGCCTTCGATGTGAAATTTTCGCAACCCGGCATAGCTGTGAACCGCGTCAATCACCGCGTCGCCCGCGCAGAGTTCAAAACGCAGGTCGTAGAGATGGGGATGGGAGGGCGACCACAATATCGGATCTTTGACGCGCAGCGACATCGCCGCGCCACTCGCCGCCGGCATGGTGGAAACCGCGACGACCTCATCGCCATTGCACAGCACAGCGCGAAAGGTATGCCCGCGCCGCACATTGGTGAACGAGGGGGTCAGCACAAACCGGCTGCTGTCCAAATCCGGAACGATCTGCACGGCGTCAATGCGCGATTCGGGAACCGCTTCGAGCCAAACGGTTTGCCAGATTCCAGTGGTGCGCGTGTAGAAGCAACCCCGCGAATACAGGGTTGAGCACTGCTTGCCCGAGGGCTGTTCCCGCGAGCGCGTGTCGTCATTCGCGCAGACGACGAGGTGGTTCTCCCCAGCCGCGAGCGCGTGCGTGATGTCAAACGCAAACGAGGAACTGCCCCCGTAGTGTTGCCCCACGAGCCGCCCATTGACCCACGCCTTGCAGTGGTAATCCACGGCCCCAAAGTGCAACAGAACGCGCTTGCCTGCCCATTCATCGGGGATCCCAAGGGTTCGGTGATACCACACGCACGGCATAAAATCCGTGTGCTGAATGCCCGAGCGGCTGGATTCCGGGCAAAATGGCACGGTGATGACGCGGTCCAAACCAGCGGGATTTTCGGGCCAGCCCTTGGCCTCGCCCGATTGTCCAAAGTCGATAGCAAAATCCCATGTGCCATTGAGATTCATCCACGCATCGCGCTGAAATTGCGGCCGCGGATGCTCGGCCCGCGGTTGTGTGTGGGTCATGTCGTGCTCCTTTCAGTGGTCAGTTACCCCGGCCATCCCCATCTCCGCACTGCCGCCCAAGTGCGTGCCCCGCTCATCCACCCATCCACCCGTGCGTGCCCATCCCCGCTTCCGCCCCGCCGTGTGCGTTTTGCCTTTCATCTGTGTTCTTATGCGAAGTGGGCGTTTTCGCGTCTTCCCGCTTTTCCCGTCTTGCCTCTTGCCTCTTACCTCTCCCCTCTTCCCGCCTCTTGTATCTTTGGGCGAGCACGGGGCATCGCCCCTACACACTGATCGCCTTTGAACTAGCTATCGCCAGTTGTACCCCTTTTGTGTTTTTGGGCCTTTGAACTGGCTATCGCCAGTTGTACCCCGCTCGTGGCTAACCCCGTCTTGCCTCTTACCTCTTACCTCTCCCCGCCTTTCAAAACCCCGCTTCTCTCGGAGGCAGGGGGTCAACTGTCCACGCCATGCGGTCCGCGAGGCGGGTTAGGAGATCGAGTTTGATGGCGGTGGCGTCCGGGTCATTCCACAGGTTGTGCGTTTCACTGGGATCAATTTCGAGGTCGTAGAGTTCGCCCGTGCCCGTGCCGTGTGCCGCGACGAGTTTGTGCCTGCGCGTGCGGACCATCGTGGCGTGTGCGGGTGGATTTTTATGGCCCTGCATGGCGTTGTAGTATTCGCAGTAAATGTCGTCTCGGTGTTCGTCCGTGGGCGCGTCGCCGGTCAAGAGGGGGAGAAGAGAGCGGCCCTGCATCGCGGGATGGATGTCCTGCCCGACCCATTCGAGGATCGTAGGCGCGAGGTCCACCAGTTCCACGAGCGCGGCGGAACGCGAGCCATCGTTGCGAAGGCCGGGGCCCGAGATGAGGAGGGGCACGCGCACAGCGGGTTCGTAGAAAAACGGGCCTTTGAGGTAGATGCCGTGGTCGCCGAGCATCTCGCCGTGATCAGACGTGAAGATGATATACGTGTTGTCGCGCTGGCCCGTTTCTTCGAGGCAGTCGAGCAAGCGACCGATCTGGCGGTCGATCACATCGACCATCGCCCAATACGCCGCCGTGACCCAGCGGTGGTCCGAATCGGTCATGCGGTCGTACGCGAACACGCCCTTGCCGCCATAAGACCCGGCGTGGTCAATGCGTTGCCAAATCGGTTTGTCGTCGAGTTCGCCCGCGACGTAATTGGGCAATGGAATCTCGGCGAGCAAATCGCGGTATCGCTCCAAGTCTTCACGCGGGGGATCAAAGGCGTGATGCGGGTCAAACGGGTTGAGCGAAAAGGTCCATGGCCTGTTTTCCTCCGCGCATCGGCGGATAAAAGTGATGGCGCGCTGGACGCAATAAGTGGTTTGGCTGTGTTCTTCAGAGGGCAAAACCCGCACGTATTGCGAATCCGCAAACGGCTGGACATCGCGCTGCAAACCCTTGTCTCGCAACCACTGGTGATAGTCGTTCGTGGGCCATCGCGGCGCGGGGTCGTGCGACCAAAAGAACTGGTCGTACCCGTCGTCAATGCGGCGTTCCGTGCCATGACACGCACGGGGGTTGCAGGCCGAGAGGTGGAGTTTGCCGGACAGGCCGCACACATAGCCCGAATCGTGGAGCAGTTTGGTAACTGGGATTTCGTCCCTGGGAATGGATTGACCGTTTTGCCGGCAGCGCGTGGTGCGCGGATACCGGCCCGTGAGAAAACTGGATCGGCTGGGCGTGCAGACCGGGCTTTGGGTAAACGCGCATTCAAAAAGCACGCTTTGTTCGGCCAAGCGATCCAAGTTGGGCGTGTGGACAAATGGATTGCCATAGCAACCGAGCGTGTCAAAACGTTGCTGATCCGTGCAGATCCAAAGGATGTTTGGTTTGTTGGACATGGAAACCTCGATGGGTGAAAAGGATTACGGCAGATGATCGCACTTGTCGTATGCAAAGGGATTGAGAAGATGCGAGATTTGATGAGATACTCGTTGATTTGAAAGAGCGGTTGTGGCGTAACGCTTAGATGTATCACCTACTTTGACTGCTCGTTGAGAAAAATTTCTGCCTCCCACACTCTAACCCCATCGTCGTAGAACTGACCCGTTTTAATCCGGGCGATGTCGTAGTGCGGAAGCGCGATGCTCGCCAAGCATTTGCCATCGAACCGCAGGCCGTACGAAGAAAAATCAAAGTCGATGTTTTCATACCTCCACCGATAGTACAGGGAGGATGGTTCCTTCCTGTTAGTCGGGAAGATGTGCAAGAAGAATCTGGTCTTCACGTCCGCGTCAGAACAGGGCGTTTTGACGTAATGCAACACACGCTCGTCGCGATACACATCAAAGGTTGACCGCGCCACCAACTCGCCAGACACGACCTGTCGATATGCCTGCCGATACACCTCGAGCCTGTCGGGATCATAAGCGCGTTCATTGCTTTGGCCGGGGGAAAGTGGCCCGGTTTCAATCCGGGCGATATCGTAGTGTGGAAGCGCGATACTCGCCAAGCATTTATCGTCGAATTGCAAACCGTGTTTCCAAAACGCAAAGACGGCGGTATCATATCCAAACCACCTGCGGTGGAAGGGAATAGATCTCTCGTCTGCCGGAAAGATGTGGAAGAAGAATTTGGTCTGCATGTCCGCATCAGAACAGGGACTTTTGACGTAATGCAATGCACGCTCATCGCGATACACATCGAAGGTCGAGCGCGCCACCAACTCGCCAGACACGACCCGTTGATATACCTGCCGATACTCCTCGAGCAATTTCTTGGAGTCATAAAGGAATATCCGCTCGTTTTTCGGCGTGAGCAACGCGTCTGTCTCCAGGCGATCAAACATCACTGTGAAGCCCTCTGCGGTGAGAGCATGAGCGTGAATAATTCTCCGGTTCAGATAGTATCTTATCCGATTTGTCTCGATGTAGAGGTTGGACGAGTTAAAAAAAATAAAAATGAGGTCGTTCTCTGTCGTTAACCGGCGGATGGCTACAATGTCCGATAGCTCGACCTTTTGGCGTTGCGTCGCATCGAGGGCATAGAAATGGCTCATCTGAAAACTGGAAAGCACAAAGACGATCAGCGCAATACCCGCAAAGCCGACCATCAAAGGCGCGGTCTTGAAGCGGCGGGATAGGCACAGCAGAATTAGCGAGAAGAAGACCAGGGGCAGACCGATGTAAAACACGCTCTCGAAGTCATGGGCATACACTTTAACGTTATGGCGCATGGGCAATGCCCAACAGAAGCCGAACAGAACCAAGGTCGCCCAAAGGATTCTCGGGCGCGTGAAATACACCCCAAACAGACACGCAATAGACACCCCAATGCCCGCGCCAACAGACAAGGGCACATAATAACTCCGGGGAAGTGCATCGAGGCAGGACAGGATGAATTGCGGCATGCACATCAAATCAATACGAAAGAATTGTTCTATCAGGAAGAAATCCCACTTCAAGGAGTTCAAGGGGCGATTTTCTGGGGTACCCATTCCCGTGCGATATATCATAGACCGGAAAGACGGTAATTCCGTCAGTGATTTTTCACCTTTCAGCGCGACGTATTCATTGACAAAATTAAAGGTCAATAAGGACAACCCAACGAGCAACGCGACAATGCCGAGCAACACATAGCGACTGCGAAGCAGGCGGGAGCATTTCAACTTGAAAGGGACTGAACGCGCACGGCAACATTCCCGCACCACTCCGAGCGCGATAAAGGGCAACAGCAACGCATAGACATGCCAGCCCAAAAACAGCGCGACGCACATCTTGACCAGCAGTTGCCGAAAGCGACCCTCAAAAATGAAAATGACCATCCCGTGAAAAGTCAGCATCACGCCGAGCAGATCGATCCCCGTTTCATTGAACACCATATCGCTGAAGAACAAGCAATAGAACGATGAGAACGCCAAGAGCGTCGCGGTTGCGGCGATCCAGGGATGATGTGTCAGCCGGCAAAGGCAGAGATACGCCAGCAGTGCTGTGGCGGCAAAGCACAGCAACATCAGGGTCCTTGCCGCATAGAGTTGGGTTGCCAAGTCATCGCCAAAGGGCAGGATAGCCAGCGCGATGAGCACATGCCCACCTATGGGAAAGCGATTATTCGGTACGTAAGAAACCGCGCCATCGGCATTGAGCGTTTGGCGATAGAACATCAGAAAGTGGTGATCTGGAGAAAGGTTGGCGGCTATCGCCATTTTATGATACGTAAAGTCAGAGTGACCCACAGAACGCACAAGGTGACTTCGCAGGTCATGGCCAAAAACAAAGACCGTTGAAAGCGCGAGGAGAAGCGGCAAGCAAGCGAGCAGAACGGGACGTTTTCCCGCCACTGACCGCCTAACCCCGGCATCCGATGGAATGAGAATCATGGCCTAAGCCTCTGAAATGGATAAGGTATCTACTTTGACTGTTCGTCAAGAAAAATTTTAGCCTTCCATTGTTTGCTACCGCTGTTCCAGTGGAACTGACCCGTTTCAATACGAGCGATGTCGTAGTGCGGAAGCGCGACGCTCGCCAAGCATTTGTCATCGAACCGCAGGCCCTGATCAGAAAAATTAAAGTCGTCGTTGTTATATCCATACTGCCAGCGGTGAAAGCCGCTGAGAAGCTCCTTCGCGTCTGCGGGAAAGAGGTGTAAGAAGAATCGTAATTTCACGTCCGCATCAGAACAGGGACTTTTGACGTAATACAACGTGCGATCATCGCGATACACATCGAAAGTTGACCGCGCCACAGGCGCGCCAGACACGACCCGTTGATATACCTGCCGATGCGCTTTGAGCATCCCGGGATCATCAGTGCGTTCATTGCTTTGGCCGGGGGAAAGTGGCCCGGTTTCAATCCGGGCGATGTCGTAGTGTGGAAGCGCGATGCTCGCCAAGCATTTGTCATCGAACCGCAGGCCTCGCGTATGAAAAGAAAAGTCGTCGTTGTCATACCCCCACTGCCAGCGATGAGAGAGCAGTTCCTGCGTGTCTGTCGGAAAGATGTGCAAGAAGAATTCGGTCTGCATGTCCGCGTCAGAACAGGGACTTTTGACGTAATACAACGTGTGCTCATCGCGATATACATCGAAGGTTGACCGCGCCACCACCTCGCCAGACACGCCTGCCTGCCGATACGCTTTGAGCAATTTCTTGGAGTCATAAAGGAATATCCGCTCGTTTTTCGGCGTGAGCAACGCGTCTGTCTCCAGGCGATCATCCATCAGCGTGAAGCCCTCTGCGGTGAGAGAATGAGAGTGAATGATCCTCCGCGCCAAATAGTAACGTAGCTTCGCCAGATTGAAACCAGGGGTAAAGAAAATGAGGTCGTCCTCTGCCGTTAACCGGCGGATGGCTGTCGCGTCTGCCAACTCAGCCTTTTGGCGTTGCGTCGCATCGGGGGCATAGAAATGGCTCATCTGAAAACTGGAAAGCACAAAGACGATCAGGGCAATACCCGCAAAGCCGACCATCAAAAGCGGGGCATTGAAGCGTCGGGATAGGCACAGCAGAATAAGCGAGAAGAAGACCAGTGGCAGGCCGATGTAAAACATGCTCTCATAAGCATGACCAGGCGTTTTAACTTGATAGCGCATGGGCAATGCCCAACAGAAGCCAAGCAGAATCAAGGGCGCCCAAAGGATTCTCGGGCGCGTGAAATACACCCCCACCAGACACGCAATAGACACCCCAATGCCCACACCAACGGACAAGGGCACGTAAGACTGCGGGGGAAGTGCGCTAAGATAGAAAAAAATAAAATACGGCGTTGACACCCCACCAATGCGAGAGAATTGATCTCGCAGAAAGGAATTCCACCTCAAGGGGCGACCTGGTCTATTTCCTGGGTCTATTCCCGTGCGATACGTCATAGACTGGAAAGACGGTAATTCCGTCAGGGATTTCTCACCTTTCAGCGCGACGTATTCATTAGCGAAATTAAAGGTCAACAAGGACAACCCAAACAGCAATGCGACAATGCCGAGCAACACATAGCGACTGCGAAGCAGGCGGGAGCACTTCAACTTGAAAGGGACTGAACGCGCACGGCGGCATTCCCGCACCACTCCGAGCGCGATAAAGGACAACAGCAGCGCATAGACATGCCAGCCCAAAAACAGCGCGATGCACGTCTTGACCAGCAGTTGCCGAAAGCGACCCTCACAGAAGAAAATGATCATCCCGTGAAAAGTCAGCATTACCCCAAGCAGGTCGATCCACGTATCATTGAACACCATATCGCTGTAGAACAAGCAATGGAACGATGAGAACGCCAAGAGCGTCGCGGTTGCGGCGATCCAGGGATGATGTATTAGCCGGCAAAGGCAGAGATACGCCAGCAGTGCTGTTGCAACAAAGCACAGCAACATCAGGGTCCTTGCCGCATAGAGTTGGCTTGCCAAGTCATCGCCAAAGGGCAGGATAGCCAGCGCAATGAGCACAAACTCACCTATGGGATGGCGATTATACATTTCGTAATAAACCGCGCCATCGGCATTGAGCGTTTGGCGATAGAACATCAGAAAGTTGTGATCTGGAGAAAGGTTGGCGGCTATCGACATTTTATGATGCGTAAGGTTAGAGTAACCAGGAGAACGCTCTATGTGACTTCGCAGGTCATGCCCAAAAACAAAGACCGTTGACAGCGCGAGGAGTAGCGGTAAGCATGCGAGCAGAACGGGACATTTTCCCGCGACTGACCGCCTAACGCTTGCCTCTGATGGAATGAGAATCATGGCCTAAGCCTCCCAAATGGATAGGGGATCTACTTTGACTGCTCGTTGAGAGAAATTTCTACCTCCCACACTCTAACCCCATCATCGTAGAACTGACCCGTTTTAATCCGGGCGATGTCGTAGTGTGGAAGCGCGATGCTCGCCAAGCATTTGTCATCGAACCGCAGGCCTCGCTTACGCCAAGAAAAGTCGTCGTTGTCATACCCCCACAGCCAGCGATGGGAGGGCAGTTCCTTTCTGTCGGTCGGAAAGATGTGCA
Organism: Candidatus Latescibacterota bacterium; assembly: GCA_965204745.1. Lineage (GTDB taxonomy): Bacteria > Latescibacterota > UBA2968 > UBA2968 > UBA2968 > VXRD01. Next base: position 1,914,979 of record OZ242010.1, on the reverse strand, counting down.
AGAAGAATTTGGTTTTTATGTCTTCATCAAAACAGGGCGTTTTGACGTAATGCAACACACGCTCGTCGCGATACACATCGAAGGTTGACCGCGCCACCAACTCGCCAGACACGACCCGTTGATATTGCCGATACACCTCGCGCCTTCCGCGTTCTTTGCTTTGGGCCGGGGAAAGTGGCCCGGTTTCAATCCGGGCGATATCGTAGTTCGGAAGCGCGACGCTCGCCAAGCATTTATCGTCGAAGCGCAAACCGCGATCCTGAAACTTAAAGACTTCGTTGTCATATCCAAAGGGAATAGATCTCTCATCTGTCGGAAAGATGTACAAGAAGAATTTGGTCTTCATGTCCGCGTCAGAACAGGGACTTTTGACGTAATGCAACGTGCGCTCATCCCGATACACATCAAAGGTTGACCGCGCCACCAACTCGCCAGACACGACTGCCTGCCGATACGCTTTGAGCAATTTCTTGGAGTCATAAAGAAATATCCGCTCGTTTTTCGGCGTGAGCAACGCGTCTGTCTCCAGGCGATCATCCATCAGCGTGAAGCCCTCTGCGGTGAGAGAATGAGCGTGAATGATCCTCCGCGCCAAATAGTAATGTAGCTTCGGCGGATTTAAATCAGATGAGCTATAGAACGGTAGAAAAATGAGGTCGTCCTCTGCCGTTAACCGGCGGATGGCTGTAACGTCGGACAGTTCGACCTTTTGGCGTTGCGTCGCATCGAGGTCATAGAAGTGGCTCATCTGAAAACTGGAAAGCACAAAGACGATCAGGGCAACACCCGCAAAGCCGACCATTAAAGGAGGGGCCTTGAAGCGGCGGGATAGGCACAGCAGAAGAAGCGAGAAGAAGACCAGAGGCAGGCCGATGTAAAACACGCTCTCGAAGCTATGGGAAAGCTCTTTAACATTATGGCGCATGGGCAATGCCCAACAGAAGCCAACCAGACCCAAGGTCGCCCAAAGGATTCTCGGGCGCGTGAAATATACCCCAAATAGATAAAAAACAAACACCCCAATGCCCGCGCCAACAGACAAGGGCACATAAAACTCCGGGGGAAGTGCGCTAAGGTAGGGGAAAATAAAATACGGCGTGAACATCCCACCAATGCGAGAGAATTGACCCAGCAGAAAGGAATCCCACCTCAAGGGGTTCTGTAGTCTATACCATGGGGTATCTATTCCCGTGCGATACATCATAGACTGGAAAGACGGTAATTCCGTCAGGGATTTCTCACCTTTCAGCGCGACGTATTCATTGACAAAATTAAAGGTCAACAAGGACAACCCAACGAGCAACGCGACAATGCCGAGCAACACATAGCGACTGCGAAGTAGGCGGGAGCACTTCAACTTGAAAGGGACTGAACGCGCACGACGGCATTCTCGCACCAATCCGAGCGCGATAAAGGGCAACAGCAACGCATAGACATGCCAGCCCAAAAACAGCGCGATGCACATCTTGACCAGCAGTTGCCGAAAACGACCCTCACATAAGAAAATGACCATCCCGTGAAAAGTCAGCATCACCCCGAGCAGGTCGATCCCCGTTTCATTATGCACCATATCGCTGTAGAACAAGCAATAGAATGATGAGAACGCCAAGAGCGTCGCGGTTGCGGCGATCCAGGGATGATGTGTCAGCCGGCAAAGGCAGAGATAGGCCAGCAGTGCTGTTGCAACAAAGCACAGCAACATCAGGGTCCTTGCCGCATAGAGTTGGGTTGCCAAGTCATCGCCAAAGGGCAGGATAGCCAGCGCGATGAGCACATACCCACCTATGGGAAAGCGATTATACAGTTCGTAAGAAACCGCGCCATCGGCATTGAGCGTTTGGCGATAGAACATCAGGAAGTGGTGATCCAAAGACAGATTGGCGGCTATCGCCATTTTATGATGCGTAAGGACAGAGTGACTATAAGAACGTACACAGTGGCTTCGCAGGTCGTGGCAAAAAATAAAGACCGTTGACAGCGCGAGGAGCAACGGTAAGCAAGCGAGCAGAACGGGACGTTTGCCCGCGACTGACCGCCTAACGCTGGCATCTGTTAGAACCATGGCCTAAGCCTCCTAAAACGATATGGTATCTACTTTGCCTGCTCGTTGAGAAAAATTTTTGCCTTCCATTGTTTGCCTCTACTATCAAAGTAGAACTGACCCGTTTCAATCCGGGCGATGGCATAGTGCGGAAGCGCGATGCTCGCCAAGCATTTGTCATCGAACCGCAGGCCTTGCTTATCAAAAAAAAAGTCGTAGTTGTTATACCCCCACTGCCAGCGCAAGGAGTCCAGTTCCTTCCTGTTGGTCGGAAAGATGTGCAAGAAGAATTTGGTCTTTACGTCCGCATCAGAACAGGGACTTTTGACGTAATACAATGCCCGCGATACGCGATATACGTCGAAAGTTGATCGCGTCACTAACTCGCCAGACATGACCCGTTGATATGCTTGCCGATACACCTCGAGCCTGTCGGGGTCATTAGCGCGTTCTTTGCTTTGGTCGGAGGAAAGTGGACCTGTTTCAACACGGGCGATATCGTAATGCGGAAGCGCGATGCTCACCAAGCATTTGTCATCGAACCGCAGGCCTTGCTTATCAAAAGAAAAGGAGTAGTTGTTATACCCCCACAGCAAGCGATGAGAGTCCAGTTCCTTCCTGTTGGTCGGAAAGATGTGCAAGAAGAATTTGGTCTTCAAGTCCTCATCAGAACAGGGCGTTTTGACGTAATGCAACGCACGCTCGTCGCGATACACATCAAAGGTTGATCGCGCCACTAACTCGCCAGACACGACTGCCTGCCGATACGCTTTGAGCAATTTCTTGGAGTCATAGAGGAATATCCGCTCGTTTTTCGGCGTGAGCAGCGCGTCTGTCTCCAGGCGATCATTTATCACCGTGAAGCCCTCTGCGGTGAGAGGGCGATCATACCTCACCGTGAAGCCCTCTGCGGTGAGAGAATGAGAGTGAATGATCCTCTGCGCCAAATAGTAATCTATTCTTGTCCCGTAACGTAGGCCCCCAAAGTCCGGCCAATTTAAATGTGGATGGGGCGAGATAAAAATGAGGTCGTCCTCTGCCGTTAACCGGCGGATGGCTGTCGCGTCCGATAGCTCGACCTTTTGGCGTTGCGTCGCATCGGGGTCATAGAAATGGCTCATCTGAAGACTGGAAAGCACAAAGACGATCAGGGCAGCACCCGCAAAGCCGACCATCAAAAGAGGGGTCTTGAAGCGACGGGATAGGCACAGCAGAACAAGTGCGAAGAAGACCAGAGGCAGGCCGATGTAAAACACGCTCTCGAAGCTATGGGAAAGCTCTTTAACATTATGGCGCATGGGCAATGCCCAACAGAAGCCAACCAGAATCAAGGTCGCCCAAAGGATTCTTGGGCGCGTGAAATACACCCCAGACAGACACAAAATAACCCCCCCAATGCCCACGCCAACGGACAAGGGCACATAAAACTCCGGGAGAAGTGCATTGAGGGAGGGCAGGATGAAATACGGCGTGAACATCCCACCGATACGAGAGCATTGACCTCGCAGGAAGGAATCCCACTTCAAGGGGTGCGAGGAGCGATTTTCTGGGGTACCTATTCCCGTGCGATAGATCATAGACTGGAAAGACGGTAATTCCGTCAGGGATTTCTCACCCTTCAGCGCGACGTATTCAATGAAAAAATTAAAGGTCAATAAGGACAACCCAACGAGCAACGCGACAATGCCGAGCAACACATAGCGACTGCGAAGCAGGCGGGAGCATTTCAACTTGAAAGGGACTGAACGCGCACGGCACCATTCCCGCACCATTCCGAGCGCGATAAAGGGCAACAGCAACGCATAGACATGCCAGCCCAAAAACAGCGCGATGCACGTCTTGACCAGCAGTTGCCGAAAACGACCCTCATAAATGAAAATGACCATGCCGTGAAAGGTCAGCATCACCCCGAGCAGATCGATCCCCGCTTCATTGAACACCATATCGCTGTAGAACAAGCAATAGAACGATGAGAACGCCAAGAGCGTCGCGGTTGTGGCGATCCAGGGATGATGTGTCAGCCGGCAAAGGCAGAGATAGGCCAGCAGTGCTGTGGCGGCAAAGCACAGCAACATCAGGGTCCTTGCCGCATAGAGTTGGGTTGCCAAGTCATCGCCAAAGGGCAGGATAGCCAGCGCGATGAGCACATGCCCACCTATGGGAAAGCGATTATTCGGTACGTAAGAAACCGCGCCATCGGCATTGAGCGTTTGGCGATAGAACATCAGAAAGTGGTGATCCAAAGACAGATTGGCTGATATCGCCATTTTATGATGCGTATGGAAAGAGTGACTCTTAGAACGCGCTATGTGACTTCGCAGGTCATGCCCAAAAACAAAGACCGTTGACAGCGCGAGGAGAAGCGGTAAGCAAGCGAGCAGGACGGGACGTTTGCCCGCCACTGACCGCCTAACGCTTGCCTCTGATGGAATGAGAATCATGGCCTAAGTCTCTGAAATGGATAGGGTATCTACTTTGACTGCTCGTTGAGAAAAATTTCTGCCTCCCACACTCTAACTTTATCAATGTAGAACTGACCTGTTTTAATACGAGCGATGTCGTAGTGCGGAAGCGCGATGCTCGCCAAGCATTTGTCATCGAACCGCAGACCGCCTCGCCTCAAAAAACTAAAGTCGCCGCTGTTATACCCCCACAGATAGCGATGGGCGTCCAATTCCTTTCTGTCGGTCGGAAAGATGTGCAAGAAGAATTTGGTCTTCACGTCCGCATCAGAACAGGGACTTTTGACGTAATGCAACATGTGCTCATCGCGATACACATCAAAGGTTGACCGCGCCACAGGTTCGCCAGACACGACCCGTTGATATGCCTGCCGATACGCTTTGAGCATCCCGGGATCATCAGTGCGTTCATTGCTTTGGCCGGGGGAAAGTGGACCGGTTTCAATCCGGGCGATGTCGTAGTGTGGAAGCGCGACGCTCGCCAAGCATTTGTCATCAAACCGCAGGCCTCGCGTATGAAAAGAAAAGTTGTCGTTGTCATACCCCCACACCCAGCGCTGGGCGTCCAGTTCCTTTCTGTCGGTCGGAAAGATGTGCAAGAAGAATTTGGTCTTCCTGTCCGCGTCAGAACAGGGACTTTTGACGTAATGCAACGTGCGCTCATCGCGATACACATCAAAGGTTGACCGCGCCACAGGCTCGCCAGACACGACCCGTTGATATGCCTGCCGATACGCTTTGAGCAATTTCTTGGAGTCATAGAGGAATATCCGCTCGTTTTTCGGCGTGAGCAGTGCGTCTGTCTCCAGGCGATCTTTCATCATCGTGAAGCCCTCTGCGGGAAAAAAATAAGAGTGAATAATTCTCCGGTTCAGATAGTATCTTAGCCGATGTCTCTTGAAGGAGGTGTAGAAGGGCACAAAAATGAGGTCGCCATCTGCCGTTAACCGGCGGATGGCTGTCGCGTCTGCCAGTTCGACCTTTTGGCGTTGCGTCTCATCGGGGATATAGAAGTGGCTCATCTGAAAACTGGAAAGCACAAAGACGATCAGCGCAACACCCGCAAAGCCGACCATCAAAAGAGGAGTCTTGAAGCGGCGGGATAGACACAGCAGAATAAGCGAGAAAAAGACCAGAGGCAGGCCGATGTAAAACACGCTTTCGTAGGCATGGTAAATCTCTTTAACTTGATGGCGCATGGGCAATGTCCAACAGAAGCCAAACAGACCCAAGGTCGCCCAAAGGATTCTCGGGCGCGTGAAATATACCCCAAACAGACAAAAAACAAACACCCCAATGCCCGCGCCAACAGACAAGGGCACATAAAACTCCGGGGGAAGTGCGCTAAGGTAGGGCAAAATAAAATACGGCGTGAACATCCCACCAATGCGAGAGAATTGACCTCGCAGAAAGGAATCCCACCTCAAGGGGTTCTGGAGTCTATCCCATGGGGTATCTATTCCCGTGCGATATATCATAGACCGGAAAGCCGGTAATTCCGTCAGGGATTTCTCACCTTTCAGCGCGACGTACTCATTGAAAAAATTAAAGGTCAACAAGGACAACCCAAACAGCAATGCGACAATGCCGAGCAACACATAGCGACTGCGAAGCAGGCGGGAGCACTTCAGCTTGAAAGGGACTGAACGCGCACGGCACCATTCGCGCACCAATCCGAGCGCGATAAAGGGCAACAGCAACGCATAGACATGCCAGCCCAAAAACAGCGCGATGCACGTCTTGACCAGCAGTTGCCGAAAGCGACCCTCACAGAAGAAAATGACCATCCCGTGAAAGGTCAGCATTACCCCGAGCAGATCGATCCCCGCTTCATTTTGCACCATATCGCTGAAGAACAAGCAATGGAACGATGAGAACGCCAAGAGCGTCGCGGTTGCGGCGATCCAGGGATGATGTATTAGCCGGCAAAGGCAGAGATACGCCAGCAGTGCTGTGGCAACAAAGCACAGCAACATCAGCGTCCTTGCCGCATAGAGTTGGGCTGCCAAGTCGTCGCCAAAAGGCAGGATGACCAGCGCGATGAGCACATACCCACCTATGGGAAAGCGATTATGCATTACGTAAGAAACCGTGCCATCGGCATTGAGCGGTTGGGCATAGAACGTCAGAAAGTTGTGATCTGGAGAAAGGTTGGCGGATATCGACATTTTATGATGCGTAAGGGCAGAGTGACGATAACGCACAAAGTGACTTCGCAGGTCATGACCAAAAATAAAGACCGTTGAAAGCGCGAGGAGAAGTGGTAAGCAAGCGAGCAAAACGGGACGTTTGCCCGCCACTGACCGCCTAACGCTTGCTTCTGATGGAATGAGAATCATGGCCTAAGCCTCCTAAGTTGATTTGAAAGAGCAGTTGTGCGTAACGCTCAGATGTATCACCTACTTTACCTATTCATTCTGAGAAAAATTTTAGGCTTCCACTGACCCGTTTTAATCCGAGCGATGTCGTAGTGCGGAAGCGCGACGCTCGCCAAGCATTTGTCATCGAACCGCAGACCTTGCTCAGAAAAATCAAAGCTGTCGTTGTCATACCCCCACTGCCAGCGACGGGAGTCCAGTTCCTTTCTGTCGGTCGGAAAGATGTGTAAGAAGAATTTGGTCTTCATGTCCGCGTCAGAACAGGGACTTTTGACGTAATGCAACGCACGCTCGTCGCGATACACGTCGAAGGTTGACCGCGCCACCAACTCGCCAGACACGACCCGTTGATATACCTGCCGATACACCTCGAGCCTGTCGGGATCATAAGCGCGTTCATTGCTTTGGCCGGGGGAAAGTGGCCCGGTTTCAATCCGGGCGATGTCGTAGTTCGGAAGCGCGATGCTCGCCAAGCATTTATCGTCGAATCGCAAACCGTGCTTCCAAAACTTAAAGCCTTCGGTATCATATCCAAGCCACCTGCGGTGGACAGGAATAGATCTCTCGTCCGTGGGAAAGATGTGCAAGAAGAATTCGGTCTGCATGTCCGCATCAGAACAGGGACTTTTGACGTAATGCAACGCACGCTCGTCTCGGTACACATCAAAGGTTGACCGCGCCACCAACTCGCCAGACACGACTGCCTGCCGATACGCTTTGAGCAATTTCTTGGAGTCATAAAGGAATAGCCGCTCGTTTTTCGGCGTGAGCAGTGCGTCTGTCTCCAGGCGATCATACATCATCGTGAAGCCCTCTGCGGTGAGAGAATGAGCGTGAATGATCCTCCGGTTCAGATAGTATCTTATCCGCCATTTCTTGAGGGAGGCGTAGAACGGCACAAAAATGAGGTCGCCATCTGCCGTTAACCGGCGGATGGCTGTAATGTCCGATAGCTCGACCTTTTGGCGTTGCGTCGCATCGGGGGCATAGAAGCGGCTCATCTGGAAACTGGAAAGCACAAAGACGATCAGGGCAACACCCGCAAAGCCGACCATCAAAAGAGGGGTCTTGAAGCGTCGGGATAGGCACATCAGAATAAGCGAGAAGAAGACCAGGGGCAGGCCGATGTAAAACACGCTCTCGAAGTCATGGTCAAGGTCTATAACGTTATGGCGCATGGGCAATGCCCAACAGAAGCCAACCAGAATCAAGGTCGCCCAAAGGATTCTCGGGCGCGTGAAATATACCCCCACCAGACACGCAACAAACATCCCAATGCCCACACCAACGGACAAGGGCACGTAAGACTGCGGTGGCCTAAGCACGCCGAGAGAGGGCAGGATGAAATACGGCGTTGACATCCCACCAATGCGAGAAAATTGACCCAGCAGAAGGGAATCCCACTTCAGGAGGTACTCGTAAGACATATATATTGATATGGGACCTATTCCCGTGCGATACATCATAGACTGGAAAGACGGTAATTCCGTCAATGCTTTTTCACCTTTCAGCGCGACGTATTCATTGACAAAATTAAAGGTCAACAAGGACAACCCCAAAAGCAATGCGACAATGCCGAGCAACACATAGCGACTGCGAAGCAGGCGGGCGCACTTCAGCTTGAAAGGGACTGAACGCGCACGGCACCATTCGCGCACCAATCCGAGCGCGATAAAGGGCAACAGCAGCGCATAGACATGCCAGCCTAAAAACAGCGCGATGCACGTCTTGACCAACAATTGCCGAAAGCGCCCCTCACGAATGAAAATGACCATGCCGTGAAAAGTCAGCATCACCCCGATCAGATCGATCCCCGTTTCATTATGCACCATATCGCTGAAGAACAAGCAATAGAACGATGAGAACGCCAAGAGCGTCGCGGTTGCGGCGATCCATGGATGATGTGTCAGCCGGCAAAGGCAGAGATACGCCAGCAGTGCGGTGGCAACAAAGCACAGCAACATCAGGGTCCTGGCCGCATAGAGTTGGCTTGCCAAGTCATCGCCAAAGGGCAGGATAGCCAGCGCGATGAGCACCTGCCCACCTATGGGATGGCGATTATACGGTTCGTAAGAAACCGTGCCATCTGCCTCGAGTGTTTGACGCCAGAACATCAAGAAGTTGTGATCCAAAGACAGATTGGCCGCTATCGCCATTTTATGATGCGTAAGGACAGAGTGACTATGAGAACGCTCTATGTGACTTCGCAGGTCATGCCCAAAAACAAAGACCGTTGACAGCGCGAGGAGAAGCGGTAAGCAAGCGAGCAGAACGGGACGTTTGCCCGCCACTGACCGCCTAACGCTTGCCTCCGATAAAATGAGAACCATGGCCTAAGCCTCTGAAATGGATAGGGGATCTACTTTGATTGTTCGTCAAAAAAAATTTTAGCCTCCCAGTGTTTGCCGCCGCTACTCCAATGGAACTGACCCGTTTCAATACGAGCGATGGCATAGTGCGGAAGCGCGATGCTCGCCAAGCATTTGTCATCGAACCGCTGACCTTGATCAACAAAAGAAAAGTTGTCGTTGTTATACCCCCACTGCCAGCGACGGCTGGGAAGCTCCTTCGCGTCTGCAGGAAAGAGGTGTAAGAAGAATTGTAATTTCACATCCGCATCAGAACAGGGACTTTTGACGTAATACAACGTGCGATCATCGCGATACACATCGAAGGTTGACTGCGCCACAGGCGCGCCAGACACGACCCGTTGATATACCTGCCGATACACCTCGAGCCTGCCGGGATCATCAGCGCGTTCTTTGCTTTGGCCGAGGGGAAGTGGCCCGGTTTCAATCCGGGCGATATCGTAATGCGGAAGCGCGATGCTCGCCAAGCATTTGTCATCGAACCGCTGACCTTGCGAAGAAAAATCAAAGTCGTAGTTGTCATATCCATACGGCCTGCGGTGGCTGGGAAGCTCCTTCGCGTCTGCGGGAAAGATGTGCAAGAAGAATCGAAATTTCACGTCCGCATCAGAACAGGGACTTTTGACGTAATACAATGTGTGCTCATCGCGATACACATCGAAAATTGACCGCGCCATCAACTCGCCAGACACGACTGCCTGCCGATACACCTCGAGCCGCTCTGGATCGGAATCGCGGGAAAGTGACCCGGTTTCAATCCGGGCGATATCGTAATGCGGAAGCGCGATGCTCGCCAAGCATTTATCATCGAACCGCAGACCGCGATCCTGAAAATTAAAAATTTTGTCGTCATATCCAAGCCACCTGCGGCGGACGGGAATCGATCTCGCGTCTGTCGGAAAGAGGTGTAAGAAGAATTTGGTCTGCATGTCCGCGTCAGAACAGGGACTTTTGACGTAATACAACGTGCGCTCATCGCGATACACATCGAAGGTTGACCGCGCCACGAACTCGCCAGACACGACCCGCTGATATGCCTGCCGATACGCTTTGAGCAATTTCTTGGAGTCATAAAGAAATATCCGTTCGTTTTTCGGCGTGAGCAACGCGTCTGTCTCCAGGCGATCATCCATCAGCGTGAAGCCCTCTGCGGTGAGAGAATGAGCGTGAATGATCCTCCGCGCCAAATAGTAATTTTGCTTTGACCTCTCGTAAGTGTGCTTTATCCGCTTTAAGTCAGATGGGTCATAGAACGGCACAAAAATGAGGTCGCCATCTGCCGTTAATCGGCGGATGGCTGTCGCGTCTGCCAACTCAGCCTTTTGGCGTTGCGTCGCATCGGGGGCATAGAAGCGGCTCATCTGAAAACTGGAAAGCACAAAGACGATCAGTGCAATACCCGCAAAGCCGACCATCAAGGGAGGGGTCTTGAAGCGTCGGGATAGGCACAGCAGAACAAGCGAGAAGAAGACCAGAGGCAGGCCGATGTAAAACACGCTCTCGAAGTCATGGCCAAGCATTTTAACGTTATAGCGCATGGGCAATGCCCAACAGAAGCCAAACAGACCCAAGGTCGCCCAAAGGATTCGCGGGCGCGTGAAATACACCCCCACCAGACACGCAATAGCCCCCCCAATGCCCACGCCAACGGACAAGGGCACGTAAGACTCTGGGGGCCTAAGCACGCCGAGAGAGGGCAGGATGAAATACGGCGTGAACATCCCACCAATGCGAGAGAATTGACCTTGCAGGAAGGGACCCCAAAAGTGGCGCCATTTGCTTTGATCTATTCCCATGCGATAAATCATAGACTGGAAAGACGGTAATTCCGTCAGGGATTTCTCACCCTTCAGCGCGACGTATTCATTGATAAAATTAAAGGTCAACAAGGACAAACCAAACAGCAATGCGACAATGCCGAGCAACACATAGCGACTGCGAAGCAGGCGGGAGCACTTCAGCTTGAAAGGATCTGAACGCGCACGGCGGCATTCGCGCACCACTCCGAGCGCGATAAAGGGCAACAGCAACGCATAGACATGCCAACCTAAAAACAGCGCGATGCACGTCTTGACCAGCAGTTGCCGAAAACGCCCCTCACATAAGAAAATGACCATCCCGTGAAAGGTCAGCATCACCCCGAGCAGATCGATCCCCAATTCATTAAAGACCATATCGTTGTAGTACAAGCAATAGAACGATGAGAACGCCAAGAGCGTCGCGGTTGCGGCGATCCATGGATGATGTGTCAGCCGGCAAAGGCAGAGATACGCAAGTAGTGCGGTTGCGGCAAAGCACAGCAACATCAGCGTCCTTGCCGCATAGAGTTGGCTTGCCAAGTCATCGCCAAAGGGCAGGATAGCCAGCGCGATGAGCACATGCCCACCTATGGGAAAGCGATTATAAGGTACGTAAGAAACCGTGCCATCGGCATTGAGCGTTTGGGAAAAGAACATCAAGAAGTTGTGATTCAAAGACAGATTGGCTGATATCGCCATTTTATTATACGTAGAGATAGAGTAATTAGAACGCTCGAGGTGACTTCGCAGGTCATGTCCAAAAATAAAGACCGTTGAAAGCGCGAGGAGCAACGGTAAGCATGCGAGCAGAACGGGACGTTTGCCCACCACTGACCGCCTAACGCTTGCCTCCGATGGAATGAGAACCATGGCCTAAGCCTCTGAAATGGATAGGGGATCTACTTTGACTGTTCGTCGAGAAAAATTTTAGCCTTCCATTGTTTGCTACCGCTGTTCCAGTGGTACTGACCCGTTTCAATCCGGGCGATGTCGTAGTGCGGAAGCGCGATGCTCGCCAAGCATTTGTCATCGAACCGCAGACCTTGCGAAGAAAAATCAAAGTCGTCGTTGTCATATCCATACTGCCAGCGGTGCAAGCCGCTGAGAAGCTCCTTCGCGTCTGCGGGAAAGATGTGTAAGAAGAATCGTAATTTCACGTCCGCATCAGAACAGGGACTTTTGACGTAATACAACGTGCGATCATCGCGATACACATCGAAGGTTGACCGCGCCACAGGCGCGCCAGACACGACCCGTTGATATGCCTGCCGATGCGCTTTGAGCCTCCCGGGATCAGCGCGTTCATTGCTTTGGCCGGGGGAAAGTGGCCCGGTTTCAATCCGGGCGATGTCGTAATGCGGAAGCGCGATGCTCGCCAAGCATTTGTCATCGAACCGCAGGCCTCGCGTATAAAAAGAAAAGTCGTCGTTGTCATACCCCCACTGCCAGCGATGAGAGGGCAGTTCCTGCGTGTCTGTCGGAAAGATGTGCAAGGAGAATTTGGTCTGCATGTCCGCATCAGAACAGGGACTTTTGACGTAATACAACGTGCGATCATCGCGATATACATCAAAGGTTGAGCGCGCCACCACCGCGCCAGACACGCCTGCCTGCCGATACGCTTTGAGCAATTTCTTGGAGTCATAAAGGAATATCCGCTCGTTTTTCGGCGTGAGTAGCGCGTCTGTCTCCAGGCGATCGTACATCACTGTGAAGCCCTCTGCGGTGAGAGCATGAGAGTGAATGATCCTCCGCGCCAAATAGTAACGTAGCTTCGCCAGATTGAAATCAGGTGGGTCATAGAACGGCACAAAAATGAGGTCGCCATCTGCCGTTAACCGGCGGATGGCTGTCGCGTCCGATAGCTCGACCTTTTGGCGTTGCGTCGCATCGGGGGCATAGAAATGGCTCATCTGAAAACTGGAAAGCACAAAGACGATCAGGGCAACACCCGCAAAGCCGACCATCAAAGGCGGGGTCTTGAAGCGGCGGGATAGGCACAGCAGAATAAGCGAGAAGAAGACCAGGGGCAGGCCGATGTAAAACACGCTCTCGAAACTATGGTTAGGCTCTTTGACTTGAAGGCGCATGGGCAATGCCCAACAGAAGCCAAACAGAATCAAGGTCGCCCAAAGGATTCGCGGGCGCGTAAAATACACCCCAAATAGACACGAAACAAACATCCCAAGGCCCACGCCAACGGACAAAGACACGTCAAACTTCAATGAGGGCCTAAGCACGTCGAGGTACTGCAAAATAAAATACGGCGTGAACATCCCACCGATACGAGAGAATTGACCCAGCAGAAAGGAATCCCACCTCAAGGGGTACCGGGATATATTTTCTGGGTTACCTATTCCCGTGCGATAAATCATAGACTGGAAAGACGGTAATTCCGTCAGGGATTTCTCACCTTTCAGCGCGACGTATTCATTGACAAAATTAAAGGTCAATAAGGACAACCCAAACAGCAATGCGACCATGCCGAGCAACACATAGCGACTGCGAAGCAGGAGGGAGCACTTCAACTTGAAAGGGGTTGAACGCGCACGGCACCATTCGCGCACCAATCCGAGCGCGATAAAGGGCAACAGCAGCGCATAGACATGCCAGCCTAAAAACAGCGCGACGCACGTCTTGACCAACAATTGCCGAAAACGACCCTCACACAAGAAAATGACCATCCCGTGAAAGGTCAGCATTACCCCGAGCAGATCGATCCCCGCTTCATTCATGACCAGATCGGCGTAGAACAAGCAATAGAACGATGAGAACGCCAAGAGCGTCGCGGTTGCGGCGATCCATGGATGATGTGTCAGCCGGCAAAGGCAGAGATACGCCAGCAGTGCTGTTGCGACAAAGCACAGCAACATCAGGGTCCTTGCCGCATAGAGTTGGGCTGCCAAGTCATCGCCAAAGGGCAGGATGGCCAGCGCAATGAGCACATAACCACCTATGGGAAAGCGATTATGCAGTACGTAAAAAACCGCGCCATCGGCATTGAGCGTTTGGCGATAGAACATCAAGAAGTTGTGATCTGGAGAAAGGTTGGCGGCTATCGACATTTTATGATGTGTAAGGACAGAGTAACCACGAGAATACTCTGTGTGACTTCGCAGGTCATGGCGAAAAACAAAGACCGTTGACAGCGCGAGGAGCAACGGTAAGCATGCGAGCAGAACGGGACGTTTGCCCGCCACTGACCGCCTAACGCTTGCCTCCGATGGAATGAGAATCATGGCCTAAGCCTCTGAAATGGATAGGGGATCTACTTTGACTGTTCGTCGAGAAAAATTTTAGCCTTCCATTGTTTGCCTCTACTGTCAAAGTGGAACTGACCCGTTTCAATCCGGGCGATGTCGTAGTGCGGAAGCGCGACGCTCGCCAAGCATTTGTCATCGAACCGCAGACCTTGCTCAGAAAAATCAAAGCCGTCGTTGTCATACCCCCACTGCCAACGACGGGAGTCCAGTTCCTGCCTATTGGTCGGAAAGATATGCAAGAAGAATTTGGTTTTCACATCCTCATTAGAACAGGGACTTTTGACGTAATACAACGTGCGCTCATCGCGATACACATCGAAGGTTGACCGCGCCACCAATTCGCCAGACACGACCCGTTGATATACCTGCCGATACACCTCGAGCCTGTCGGGATCATCAGCGCGTTCATCGCTTTGGCCGGGGGAAAGTGGCCCGGTTTCAATCCGGGCGATATCGTAATGCGGAAGCGCGACGCTCGCCAAGCATTTATCGTCGAAGCGCAAACCGTAGTGCCAAAACTTAAGGACATCGGTATCATATCCAAACCACCTGCGGTGGACGGGAATAGATCTCTCGTCTGTCGGAAAGAGGTGTAAGAAGAATTTGGTCTGCATGTCCGCATCAGAACAGGGACTTTTGACGTAATGCAACACATGCTCGTCGCGATACACATCGAAGGTTGACCGCGCCACCAATTCACCAGACACGACTGCCTGCCGATACGCTTTGAGCAATTTCTTAGAGTCATAGAGGAATATCCGCTCGTTTTTCGGCGTGAGCAGCGCGTCTGTCTCCAGGCGATCATTCATCACTGTGAAGCCCTCTGCGGTGAGAGCATGAGAGTGAATGATCCTTCGCGCAAAATAGTAATGTAGCGTCGGCGGATTTAAATCAGGTGAGTCATAGAACGGGAACGGCTTAAAAATGAGGTCGCCAGTTGCTGTTAATCGGCGGATGGCTGTCGCGTCTGCCAGCGCGACCTTTTGGCGTTGCGTCGCATCGGGGGCATAGAAGCGGCTCATCTGAAAACTGGAAAGCACAAAGACGATCAGCGCAATACCCGCAAAGCCGACCGTCAAAGGAGGGGTCTTGAAGCGGCGGGATAGGCACAGCAGAATAAGCGAGAAGAAGACCAGAGGCAGGCCGATGTAAAATACGCTCTCGAAGTCATGGGCATACACTTTAACGGTATGGCGCATGGGCAATGCCCAACAGAGGCCAAACAGAATCAAGGGCGTCCAAAGGATTCGCGGGCGCGTGAAATACACCCCCACCAGACACGCAACAAACCCCCCAATGCCCACGCCAACGGACAAGGGCACGTAAGACTGCGGGGGCCTAAGCACGCCGAGAAAGAAAAAAATAAAATACGGCGTGAACATCCCACCGATACGAGAAAATTGACCCAGCAGGAAGGAATCCCACCCTTTCAGGGCTGGCTCGTCATATCTATCTGTATATGCTCCCGTGTCTATTCCCGTGCGATATATCATAGACTGGAAAGACGGTAATTCCGTCAGTGCTTTTTCACCTTTCAGCGCGACGTATTCATTGACAAAATTAAAGGTCAAGACGGACAACCCCAAAAGCAATGCGACAATGCCGAGCAACACATAGCGACTGCGAAGCAGGCGGGAGCACTTCAGCCTGAAAGGGACTGAACGCATGTGGAGGCATTCGCGCACCAATCCGAGCGCGATAAAGGGCAACAGCAACGCATAGACATGCCTGCCTACCAACAGCGCGATGCACATCTTGACCAGCAGTTGCCGAAAACGACCCTCACATAAGAAAATGACCATCCCGTGAAAAGTCAGCATTACCCCAAGCAGGTCGATCCCCGTATCATTATAGACCATATCGCTGTAGAACAAGCAATAGAACGATGAGAACGCCAAGAGCGTCGCGGTTGCAGCGATCCAAGGATGATGTGTCAGCCGGCAAAGGCAGAGATACGCCAGCAGTGCGGTTGCGGCAAAGCACAGCAACATCAGGGTCCTGGCCGCATAGAGTTGGGCTGCCAAGTCATCGCCAAAGGGCAGGATAGCCAGTGCAATGAGCACATACCCACCTATGGGAAAACGATTATACGGTATGTAAGAAACCGCGCCATCGGCATTGAGCGTTTGGCGATAGAACATCAAGAAGTGGTGATCTGGAGAAAGGTTGGCGGCTATCGACATTGCATGATGCGTAGGGACAGAGTGACTAGGAGAACGCTCTATGTGACTTCGCAGGTCATGCCCAAAAACAAAGACCGTTGACAGCGCGAGGAGCAGCGATAAGCAGGCGAGCAGAACGGGACGTTTGCCCGCCACTGACCGCCTAACGCTTGCCTCTGATGGAATGAGAACCATGGCCTAAGCCTCCCAAATGGATAGGGGATCTACTTTGATTGTTCGTCGAAAAAAATTTTAGCCTCCCAGTGTTTGCCACCGCTGTTCCAATGGAACTGACCCGTTTCAATACGAGCGATGGCATAGTGCGGAAGCGCGATGCTCGCCAAGCATTTGTCATCGAACCGCTGACCTTGATCAACAAAAGAAAAGTTGTCGTTGTTATACCCCCACTGCCAGCGACGGCTGGGAAGCTCCTTCGCGTCTGCAGGAAAGATGTGCAAGAAGAATTGTAATTTCACATCCGCATCAGAACAGGGACTTTTGACGTAATACAACGTGCGATCATCGCGATACACATCGAAGGTTGACCGCGCCACAGGCGCGCCAGATACGACCCGCTGATATACCTGCCGATACACCTCGAGCCTGCCGGGATCATCAGCGCGTTCTTTGCTTTGACCGGGGGAAAGTGATCCGGTTTCAATCCGGGCGATATCGTAAGGCGGAAGCGCGATGCCCGCCAAGCATTTGTCATCGAACCGCTGACCTTGAAAAGAAAAATCAAAGTCGTAGTTGTCATATCCATACTGCCTGCGGTGGACGGGAAGCTCCTTCGCGTCTGAGGGAAAGATGTGCAAGAAGAATCGTAATTTTACGTCCGCATCAGAACAGGGACTTTTGACGTAATACAACATGTGCTCATCGCGATACACATCGAAAATTGACCGCGCCACAGGCGCGCCAGACACGACCCGCTGATATGCCTGCCGATACACCTCGAGCCGCTCTGGATCGGAATCGCGGGAAAGTGACCCGGTTTCAATCCGGGCGATGTCGTAGTGCGGAAGCGCGATGCTCGCCAAGCATTTGTCATCGAACCGCAGACCGCGATCCTGAAAATTAAAAATTTTGTCGTTATATCCAAGCCACCTGCGGCGGACGGGAATCGATCTCGCGTCTGTCGGAAAGAGGTGCAAGAAGAATTTGGTCTGCATGTCCGCATCAGAACAGGGACTTTTGACGTAATGCAACGCATGCTCGTCGCGATAAACATCAAAGGTTGACCGCGCCACGAACTCGCCAGACACGACCCGCTGATATGCCTGCCGATACGCTTTGAGCAATTTCTTGGAGTCATAAAGGAATATCCGATCGTTTTTCGGCGTGAGCAGTGCGTCTGTCTCCAGGCGATCGTACATCACTGTGAAGCCCTCTGCGGGGAGAGAATGAAAGTGAATGATCCTCCGCGACCAATAGTAATTTTGCTTCGCCTTCTCGTAAGGTCGCGACGTCCGATTTAAATCAGGTGGGTCAGAGAACGGTATAAAAATGAGGTCGCCATCTGCCGTTAACCGGCGGATGGCTGTAACGTCCGATAGCTCGACCTTTTGGCGTTGCGTCGCATCGGGGGCATAGAAGCGGCTCATCTGAAAACTGGAAAGCACAAAGATGATCAGTGCAGCACCCGCAAAGCCGACCATCAAAAGCGGGGTCTTGAAGCGGCGGGATAGGCACAGCAGAATAAGCGAGAAGAAGACCAGAGGCAGGCCGATGTAAAACACGCTCTCGAAACTATGGTTAGGTGCTTCAACGTTATAGCGCATGGGCAATGCCCAACAGAAGCCAAATAGAACCAAGGTCGCCCAAAGGATTCGCGGGCGCGTGAAATACACCCCAAACAGACACGCAACAAACACCCCAATGCCCACGCCAACGGACAAAGGCACGTAAGACTCTGGGGGCCTAAGTGCGCCGAGAGAGGGCAGGATGAAATACGGCGTTGACATCCCACCAATGCGAGAGAATTGATCTAGCAGGAAGAAATCCCACTTCAAGGGGCGCGAAGGGCGATTTTCTGGGGTACCTATTCCCATGCGATATATCATAGACCGGAAAGACGGTAATTCCGTCAGGGATTTCTCACCTTTCAGCGCGACGTACTCATTGACAAAATTAAAGGTCAACAAGGACAACCCCAAAAGCAATGCGACAATGCCGAGCAACACATAGCGACTGCGAAGCAGGCGGGAGCACTTCAGTTTGAAAGGAGCTGAACGCATGTGGAGGCATTCGCGCACCAATCCGAGCGCGATAAAGGGCAACAGCAACGCATAGACATGCCAGCCCAAAAACAGCGCGATGCACGTCTTGACCAGCAGTTGCCGAAAGCGACCCTCACATAAGAAAATGACCATCCCGTGAAAGGTCAACATTACCCCAAGCAGGTCGATCCCCGTTTCATTCATGACCATATCGGCGTAGTACAAGCAATAGAACGATGAGAACGCCAAGAGCGTCGCGGTTGCGGCGATCCATGGATGATGTGTCAGCCGACAAAGGCAGAGATACGCCAGCAGTGCTGTGGCAACAAAGCACAGCAACATCAGGGTCCTGGCCGCATAGAGTTGGCTTGCCAAGTCATCGCCAAAGGGCAGGATAGCCAGCGCAATGAGCCCATGCCCACCTATGGGAAAGCGATTGTACAGCCAGTCGTAAAAAACCGTGCCATCTGCCCCGAGCGTTTGGAGATAGAACTGCAAGAAGTTGTGATCCAAAGACAGATTGGCGGCTATCGACATTCTATGATGCGTAAGGACAGAGTGACTATGAGAACGCTCTATGTGACTTCGCAGGTCATGCCCAAAAACAAAGACCGTTGACAGCGCGAGGAGCAGCGGTAAGCAAGCGAGCAGAACGGGACATTTGCCCGCCACTGACCGCCTAACGCTTGCCTCCGATAAAATGAGAATCATGGCCTAAGCCTCCCAAATGGATAGGGGATCTACTTTGATTGTTCGTCGAAAAAAATTTTAGCCTCCCAGTGTTTGCCACCGCTGTTCCAATGGAACTGACCCGTTTCAATACGAGCGATGGCATAGTGCGGAAGCGCGATGCTCGCCAAGCATTTGTCATCGAACCGCTGACCTTGATCAACAAAAGAAAAGTTGTCGTTGTTATACCCCCACTGCCAGCGACGGCTGGGAAGCTCCTTCGCGTCTGCCGGAAAGAGGTGTAAGAAGAATTGTAATTTCACATCCGCATCAGAACAGGGACTTTTGACGTAATACAATGTGCGCTCATCGCGATACACATCGAAAATTGACCGCGCCACAGGCACGCCAGACACGACCCGTTGATAAACCTGCCGATACACCTCGAGCCTGCCGGGATCATCAGCGCGTTCATTGCTTTGACCGGGGGAAAGTGGCCCGGTTTCAATCCGGGCGATATCGTAATGCGGAAGCGCGATGCCCGCCAAGCATTTGTCATCGAACCGCTGACCTTGCGAAGAAAAATCAAAGTCGTAGTTGTCATATCCATACGGCCTGCGATGGACGGGAAGCTCCTTCGCGTCTGCGGGAAAGATGTGCAAGAAGAATCGAAATTTCACGTCCGCATCAGAACAGGGACTTTTGACGTAATACAACGTGCGCTCATCGCGATACACATCGAAGGTTGACCGCGCCACCACCTCGCCAGACACGACCCGCTGATATGCCTGCCGATACACCTCGAGCCGCTCTGGATCGGAATCGCGGGAAAGTGACCCGGTTTCAATCCGGGCGATATCGTAGTGCGGAAGCGCGATGCTCGCCAAGCATTTGTCATCGAACCGCAGACCGCGATCCTGAAACTTAAAGACCTCGTTGTCATATCCAAGCCACCTGCAGCGGACGGGAATCGATCTCGCGTCTGTCGGAAAGATGTGCAAGAAGAATTTGGTCTGCATGTCCGCGTCAGAACAGGGACTTTTGACGTAATGCACCGCACGCTCATCGCGATACACATCAAAGGTTGACCGCGCCACGAGCTCGCCAGACACGACTGCCTGCCGATACGCTTTGAGCAATTTCTTGGAGTCATAAAGAAATATCCGCTCGTTTTTCGGCGTGAGCAGTGCGTCTGTCTCCAGACGATCGTACATCATCGTGAAGCCCTCTGCGGGGAGAGAATGAGTGTGAATGATCCTCCGCGACCAATAGTAATTTCTCTTCGCCCTCTCGTAAGCTCGCGACGTCCGATTTAAATCAGGTGGGTCATAGAACGGCACAAAAATGAGGTCGCCATCTGCCGTTAACCGGCGGATGGCTGCAATGTCCGATAGCTCGACCTTTTGGCGTTGCGTCGCATCGGGGGCATAGAAATGGCTCATCTGAAAACTGGAAAGCACAAAGATGATCAGCGCAACACCCGCAAAGCCGACCATCAAGGGAGGGGTCTTGAAGCGTCGGGATAGACACAGCAGAATAAGCGAGAAGAAGACCAGGGGCAGGCCGATGTAAAACACGCTCTCGAATTCATGGCCAAGCATTTTAACGTTATGGCGTATGGGCAATGTCCAACAGAAGCCAAACAGAATCAAGGTCGCCCAAAGGATTCTCGGGCGCGTGAAATACACCCCAAACAGACACGCAATAGACACCCCAATGCCCACACCAACGGACAAGGGCACGTAAGATTGCGGTGGCCTAAGCACGCCAAAGCAGGGAAAAATAAAATACGGCGTTGACATCCCACCAATGCGAGAGAATTGACCTCGCAGGAAGGAATCCCACTTCAAGGGGCGCGAAGGGCGATCTTCTGGGGTACCCATTCCCGTGCGATATATCATAGACCGGAAAGACGGTAATTCCGTCAGGGATTTCTCACCTTTCAGCGCGACGTATTCATTGACAAAATTAAAGGCCAATAAGGACAAACCAAACAGCAATGCGACAATGCCGAGCAACACATAGCGACTGCGAAGCAGGCAGGAGCACTTCAACTTGAAAGGGACTGAACGCATGTGGAGGCATTCGCGCACCACTCCGAGCGCGATAAAGGGCAACAGCAACGCATAGACATGCCAGCCCAAAAACAGCGCGATGCACGTCTTGACCAGCAGTTGCCGAAAACGCCCCTCACATAAGAAAATGACCATCCCGTGGAAGGTCAGCATCACCCCGAGCAGATCGATCCCCGCTTCATTATGCACCATATCGCTATAGAACAAGCAATAGAACGATGAGAACGCCAAGAGCGTCGCGGTTGCGGCGATCCATGGATGATGTGTCAGCCGGCAAAGGCAGAGATACGCCAGCAGTGCTGTGGCAACAAAGCACAGCAACATCAGGGTCCTGGCCGCATAGAGTTGGCTTGCCAAGTCATCGCCAAAGGGCAGGATAGCCAGCGCAATGAGCCCATGCCCACCTATGGGAAAGCGATTATACGGTTCGTAAGAAACCGTGCCATCTGCCTCGAGCGTTTGGAGATAGAACTGCAAGAAGTTGTGATCCAAAGACAGATTGGCGGCTATCGCCATTCTATGATGCGTAGGGATAGAGTGAGTATGAGAACGCTCTATGTGACTTCGCAGGTCATGCCCAAAAACAAAGACCGTTGACAGCGCGAGGAGAAGTGGTAAGCATGCGAGCAAAACGGGACGTTTGCCCACCACTGACCGCCTAACGCTTGCTTCCGATGGAATGAGAATCATGGCCTAAGCCTCTGAAATGGATAGGGGATCTACTTTGACTGTTCGTCGAGAAAAATTTTAGCCTCCCAGTGGTTGCCGCCGCTGTTCCAGTGGACCCGCCCCGTTTCAATACGAGCGATGGCATAGTGCGGAAGCGCGATGCCCGCCAAGCATTTGTCATCGAACCGCAGGCCGTACGAAGAAAAATCAAAGTCGTAGTTGTCATATCCATACTGCCTGCGGTGGCTGGGAAGCTCCTTCGCGTCTGCGGGAAAGAGGTGTAAGAAGAATCGAAATTTCACGTCCGCATCAGAACAGGGACTTTTGACGTAATACAACGTGCGCTCATCGCGATACACATCGAAAATTGACCGCGCCACAGGCTCACCA
The DNA here is from genome assembly GCA_965204745.1 of Candidatus Latescibacterota bacterium. Lineage (GTDB taxonomy): Bacteria > Latescibacterota > UBA2968 > UBA2968 > UBA2968 > VXRD01. Next base: position 1,892,483 of record OZ242010.1, on the reverse strand, counting down.
GACACGGCCCGTTGATATGCCTGTCGATACGCTTTGAGCCTCCCGGGATGATCAGCGCGTTCTTTGCTTGCTTTGACCGGGGGAAGTGGCCCGGTTTCAATCCGGGCGATATCGTAGTGCGGAAGCGCGATGCTCGCCAAGCATTTATCGTCGAATCGCAAACCGCGGTCATAAAACTTAAAGCCCTCGTTGTCATATCCAAGCCACCTGCGGTGGAAGGCAATAGATCTCTCGTCTGCCGGAAAGAGGTGCAAGAAGAATTCGGTCTGCATGTCCGCGTCAGAACAGGGCGTTTTGACGTAATGCAACACATGCTCGTCGCGATACACATCAAAGGTTGACCGCGCCACCAACTCGCCAGATACGACCCATTGATATTTATACCGATACTCCTCGAGCAATTTCTTGGAGTCATAGAGGAATATCTGCTCGTTTTTCGGCGTGAGCAACGCGTCTGTCTTCACGGGAAGTTTTGCCCCTCTCGAGGGGGGTACAGTGTCCAGGCGATCAAACATCACCGTGAAGCCCTCTGCGGTGAGAGAATGAGGATGAATGATCCTCCGCGTCAAATAGTAACGTAACTTCTGCCATAATAGCATGGAATCAAGTGAGTCATAGAACGGCACAAAAATGAGGTCGCCATCTGCCGTTAACCGGCGGATGGCTGTCGCGTCTGCCAGTTCGACCTTTTGGCGTTGCGTCGCATCGGGGGCATAGAAATGGCTCATCTGAAAACTGGAAAGCACAAAGACGATCAGGGCAGCACCCGCAAAGCCGACCATCAAAGGCGGGGTCTTGAAGCGGCGGGATAGGCACAGCAGAATAAGCGAGAAGAAGACCAGGGGCAGGCCGATGTAAAATACGCTCTCGAATTCATGCCCATTCGGTTTAACTTGATGGCGCATGGGCAATGCCCAACAGAAGCCAAACAGACCCAAGGTCGCCCAAAGGATTCGCGGGCGCGTGAAATACACCCCAAACAGACATGAAACAAACACCCCAATGCCTACACCAACGGACAACGGCACGTAAGAGTTCGGTGGCTTAGGCACGCCGAGGTAGGGCAGGATGAAATACGGCGTTGACATCCCACCAATGCGAGAAAATTGACCTAGCAGGAAAAATCCCAACTTCAAGGGGTTCTGGGGTCTATTTTCTTGGGTACCCATTCCCGTGCGATATATCATAGACCGGAAAGACGGTAATTCCGTCAGGGATTTCTCACCTTTCAGCGCGACGTATTCATTGACAAAATTAAAGGTCAACAAGGACAACCCCAAAAGCAATGCGACAATGCCGAGCAACACATAGCGACTGCGAAGCAGGAAGTAGCATTTCAACTTGCAAGGGGCTAAACGCGCCTCTTGCCTCTTGCCTCTTGCCTCTTGCCTCTTGCCTCTTGCCTCTTGCCTCTTGCCTCGGCATTCTCGCGCCACTCCGAGTGTGATAAAGGGCAACAGCAACGCATAGACATGCCAGCCCAAAAACAGCGCGATGCACGTCTTGACCAGCAGTTGCCGAAAGCGACCCTCACGAATGAAAATGACCATCCCGTGAAAAGTCAGCATCACCCCGAGCAGATCGATCCCCAATACATTATCCACCATATCGCTGTAGAACAAGCAATAGAACGATGAAAATGCCAAGAGCGTCGCGGTTGCGGCGATCCATGGATGATGTGTCAGCCGGCAAAGGCAGAGATACGCCAGCAGTGCTGTGGCAACAAAGCACAGCAACATCAGCGTCCTTGCCGCATAGAGTTGGGCTGCCAAGTCATCGCCAAAGGGCAGGATAGCCAGCACGATGAGCACATAACCACCTATGGGATGGCGATTATACGGTTCGTAAGAAACCGTGCCATCTGCCTCGAGCGTTTGGGCATAGAACATCAGAAAGTTGTGATCCAAAGACAGATTGGCGGCTATCGTCATTTTATGCTGCGTAAAGGCAGAGTGACTATAAGAACGCTCTATGTGGCTTCGCAGGTCATGGCCAAAAACAAAGACCGTTGACAGCGCGAGGAGCAGCGGTAAGCAAGCGAGCAGGACGGGACATTTTCCCGCGACTGACCGCCTAACGCTGGCATCTGTGAGAACCATGGCATAAGCCTCTGAAATGGACGGGGCGATTGGAATGAAACTTGTGAACAGCAAGCGATGAATGTATTATGATACAAGCGCAGTGAACAAAATATCATGGAGGAAATTGGCATGGCACGCAAGCCAAATATTATCTATTTGTTGGCCGATGACTGGGGCTATGGCGATGTGAGTTATTTGAATCCCGAGTCGAAAATTCCAACGCCACACGCGGACCAACTGGCGTCCGAAGGGATGATTTTTACGGATGCACACAGCAACTCGGCGGTGTGTACGCCCACGCGCTACGGCGTTTTGACCGGGCGTTATTGCTGGCGGTCGCGGTTGAAGCGCGGGGTTTTGAATGGCTATTCCGAACCCCTGATCGAAGCTGGACGCATGACCGTGCCATCCCTGTTGCGCGAGCAGGGCTATACGACGGCGTGCGTGGGCAAGTGGCATTTGGGATTGGGCTGGCAGGTGAAAGTTGGGGCCGAGGCCGTGAACGGGGAAACAGTGGATTTTTCCGCGCCCTTGGCGCATGGCCCGCGCGAGGTGGGCTTTGATTATTCGTTCATCATTCCCGCGTCTCTAGATATGCCGCCGTATTGTTATATCGAAGACGGAGTGGTGGTGGAGCAACCGGTTGAGGAGATCGCGGGATCGCCCCGGCCCGCATTTTGGCGCGGGGGTGCGTGCGCGCCCGGGTTTTCGCACGAGACGTGTTTGCTGGAACTGACGATTCGCGCCGAGGGGTTTATCCATCAGCACGCGAGGGAAAATGGTGGCGAGCCGTTCTTCTTGTACTTTCCCGCGCCATCGCCACACACGCCGCATTTTGCACGCGACCGGTTTGCCGGGCGCAGTCGGGCGGGCGAATACGGCGATTACGTCACCGAGCACGACTGGAGCATCGGGCGCATTGTGTCGGCGATAAGGCGCAATGGCTTGGCGGAGAATACGCTGATTATTGTGACGAGCGACAACGGTTGCCACACCGAGCCGATAGGGCTGGAAGAGAAGTACGATCACTTGGGAAATTACATCTACCGCGGGCAAAAATCCGATGCGTGGGATGGCGGGCATCGCATCCCGTTTATCGCGTCATGGCCGGGGGTGATCGCGCCGGGGTCAAAATGCGACAAGACCGTGTGCTTGACGGACTTGCTGGCAACTGCCGCAGGGATTTGCAACGTCGATCTGCCGCGGGATGCAGGGGAAGACAGCTACGACATCTCGCCGTATATGCGGGGCGCGCAGGACGAGACGATTCGGGAGGCAACTGTACATCATTCGATCAGCGGGGAATTTGCGATTCGCAAGGATCAGTGGAAATTGGTGGCCTGCCGCGGTTCCGGCGGCTGGAGTTTGAAAGAAGCAGATGTGCCCGCAGACGCGCCCCCCATGCAACTCTACGACATGGCCCGCGACGCAGAGGAACAGCACAACCTGTACCGCGAAAAACCGGAGATCGCCGCAGAATTGCTCGATCTCCTGAATCGGTACCGAGAATCGGACCGGAGCAAAAGGGACCTATCCCCCTAACCTCGTTACTCGCTCCGCTTCGTTGTAGGCCCCAATAGATAAACACCGAAGACAAAAAGAGAACGCACGGGCGGGGCCGTGTTGGGCACGCACGGGTGGAGAGGTGGAGAGGACGGGCACGCACGGGCGGTTGGGGGAATAAAGACTTTCTTTTTTCTAAAAAAATCTCCCCTCCCCAGATCGGGAAGGGGACATAAGGAGGCGTCATGCAAGAGGAATTTCACAAATTCATGTTGCGCTTGCGGGTCATCGAAATCCTGAGCCGCTACTGCAAAGTACAACAGCAGTTCCACCGCCTGCGGCAATGGAAAGACCGCTGGATTTATCCCAACTAAGTGGTTGGGCGGTTGGGTGGGGACTGACAACTGACAACTGACAACTGACTACTGACAACGGCGTTGTTGCATAAATAGCTATTGCCTCCAAGTTGGGATTGCAAAAAGACAGGCTCCTTCGTAGATTGGGCATATAGATCACCAAAACCACTCACCCTTTCTCACCAGGAACCTGTCATGCCCAAGATAGCCGCTTCCAAGACCGCCGTCAAGTCCCCGCGTCGCCCGCGCTGTGCGCCTGTCTATCGGGTTAGGAACTGGGCGGCCTATGAGGCCGGTCTCAAGCAACGGGGCAGTCTGACGTTTTGGATTACGCCGCAAGCCCTTCGGGGGTGGTACCATCAAGGGCCAACGCAACGGGGGAGGCAAAACACCTTTTCAGATTTGGCTATTCAAACGGCATTGATGTTGCGCTTGGTCTATGCCTTGCCCCTGCGTCAAACCGAGGGGTTTCTCAAGTCCATCCTGGCGTTGATGGGGGTGGCTTTGCGCGTGCCCGATCACACGACCCTCTGCCGGCGCCAGGGCGATTTGAATGTGGATTTACCTGTCCAATCCCGTCACGCGCCGATCCACTTAGTGGTGGATTCTACCGGCCTGAAAGGGTATGGCGAAGGGGAATGGAAGGTGCGTCAACACGGCTTTTGCAAGCGCAGGACTTGGCGCAAATTGCACATCGGCGTCAATGCGGCCACCGGGGAGCTTGTCGCACAGACCCTGACTTCGGCAAGCGTTGATGACGCTTCGCAGGTCAACCCCTTGCTCGATCAAGTCCCGGCCCCTGTCCATACGCTGGGCGCAGATGGCGGCTATGACAAACGCAAGGTCTTCAACACATGCGCCGCCCCCAAACAAGGAGCCCCCATCCGACCTCTGATTCCCCCGCGCCATGACGCGAAAATTGAACAACACGGAAACAGGAAGGCGCCCCCCCTCGCCCGCGATGAAATCATCCGAGCCATCCGGCGTCAAGGCCGCCGAAAGTGGAAACGCACCAGTGGCTATCATCGTCGCTCGGTCGTTGAAACCCACATAGGCCGCTATAAGCAACTCATTGGGCGGCAGTTGCGCGCACGAAATCAGAAGAACCAAGAAACGGAAGCACTGTTGGGATGTGCGGTGCTCAATCGCATGATGAGGATCGCGAAACCCGTGTCCTATCCCATAGAAAGAAGGGCTTAAATCTCGCGGGAAAGGGACGAACTTCGCCACGACAACATTTATGCAACAACGCCACTGACAACTGACAACTGACAACTGACAACTGACAACTGACAACTGACAACTGACAACTGACAACTGACAACTGACAACTGACAACTGACAACTGACAACTGACAACTGACAACTGACAACTGACAACTGACAACTGACAACTGACAACTGACAACTGACAACTGACAACTGACAACTGACAACTGACAACTGACAACTGACAACTGACAACTGACAACTGACAACTGACAACTGACAACTGACAACTGACAACTGACAACTGACAACTGACAATGCGAATTAAGAGTTGAATCCATCGCGTACTTGTCTTTTCTTGAGGGCTCAGTCATTTCACCCTTAAAGGAAGGAGCACGCGATGGATTGGCAAGATAAACTTTCACTTGTATGTCTATATTTGTCAGCAGTATGACCAAAAGCATCTGTGGTTTTATACGGAACGCATGAGTAACAACGACACGCCGACCTTCACAGATGAAGAAGTGCTGACGATCTATTTGTTTGGGATCATGCAACAGCACACGCAGATCAAGGCGATTTATACCTATACCAAGGATCATCTGTTCGACTGGTTTCCCAATCTGCCCACTTATGCAGGCTATATCCAGCGGTTGAACCGCTTGTGTGTGGTCTTCGCGCCATTGATTGAACAGATCCAAAAGGACAGTCCCGCAACCGATGTCTGTGAACACACCTACTTGGTGGATTCCATGCCGATTGTCATGGCACAATCGGCACGTAGCGGAAAGGCATGTGTGGCTGAAGAACAACGGGCCAACAAAGGCCGCTGCGCTTCCAAAAAGATGTGGTATTACGGCACTAAACTGCACATTGTCGCACAAGACCGAGCGAATGGCCTGCCCAAAGCAGAGTACTTCGGCTTGACAGGCGCAGCAGAGCATGACCTGACCGCTTTGCGACAAGTCTTACCCGTTTTGCGTGATGGACACCTCTACGGCGATAAACTCTACGCCGATCAGCCCTTAAAAGATACGCTTAGCAAGCAGCAGAACCTGATCTTCGAGACGCCGGTGAAGCGAAAGAAGGGACAAGAAAGCCTGACCGAGGCCGAAAAAGACTTTTCTCGGGCGGTTTCGAGCATGCGACAGCCTATAGAGGCCTTGTTCAGTTGGATTGAACGAAAGACGAACATCTCGATGGCGTCTCGGGTACGATCCTATGAGGGCTTACTCGTTCATGTCTTTGGGCGATTGACCGCGGCTTGCTTCTTACTCGCTTTCTACTCTTGATTCGCATTGACAACTGACAACTGACAACTGACAACTGACAACTGACAACTGACAACTGACAACTGACAACTGGAATTTGGGGGTGGCTACTTTTCGCCTATCGGAACGCCCGCCCGCTCCGCAATATCGTGCGTGTTGGTCGCGGCTTCGGGAATGCGGTCGGGGGGAAGGTGTTCGATGAGGCCGTAGTTGTCGGGAAAGAGGCGTTGGAAGTGCCGCAAGCAATGCGCGAGGTCGAGTTCGCCATGGCCTGGCACGGTTTCATCGAGGTGGAGCACGAGTCCCTTGCCGATAGCGATATCCTTGATGTGCATAATCGGCGCGTACGCGCCCATCTCGGCGAAGATGTGATCCAACCGTTCTGCGCTGTCATAGACTTGGCTCAGGGTCTCGAAGTGATTCACGTAGTCCATCACCAAGCGCAGGTTGGCAGACCCCACGCTTTCGACCATAGCGCGGCAGGTGTGCGGGTTTTTGAGGATGGAGACGAGGTGGGTTTCCATGACCCCTGTGACGCCGCGTTGTTCGAGCGTGGGCGCGATGTCGCGCAGGGTTTGGATGAGGCAGTCCCAGGCCGCTCGCGTGTGGTTGTGGCGATGGGGCGTCCAACTGCCCGCGGGATTGCGGCTGCCCGGGCGCAACAAGTAGGTCTGGGCAGACAGGCCCGCGGCGATTTCCGCGCCCCGTTTGATTTTGGCGACAATGGCATTTCGCACGTCTGCATCCGGGTCAAACAGGCATTCCGAATAAGTGATGGAAAATTGCGCGAGGTCGAGCTCGTGGTCAGCAAAAAGCGCGCGGCACCGCGCCGTGTCCACAGTGGTGATTTCCCCGCACAGTTCTCCGGGAAAGTGAAACGCGCAACCCGTGAAGCCGAGGTTTTGCACGGCTTGCAGATGGGCCGGTTCTAAAGTGCGAAAATCCCGGGGCAACAGGCCAACAACACCCAAGCGCATGGTCGCCTCCTATCGCGTGAAAATCGTGCCGCGCACGTAATCCGCGTCGTCAGATACGAGAAAGGACAAAATTTTGCCCACGCCCTCGGGGTCGCCAAGCCCGGCAGCCAAGTGCGCCACATCGCGCCTCGAGGCATCGGCTTGTTTTTGGACGACGCGCATTTTCAACGGGGTCTCAATCCCGCCCGGGCAAACGCCGTGAACGCGGATCTTGCGGTTGCCCAGTTGCGCTGCCAGCACCAAGGACAAGCCGTGAACGCCGCCCTTGCTCGATCCATACGCCACAGATGAACTCCCGCCTTTGACCCCCGCGCCAGACGCGATGAGCGCGATGACGCCTTTGCCCGCGTTTTCCATCCACGGCACCGCGTACTTTGCCGCGAGAAAACTCCCTTTCAAATTGATGTCGATGACCCTGTCCCACGTCACTTCGTCAAAGTCATCCACGGGAACGAGCGCGCCTTCGAGGATGCCCGCGGCGTGGATCAAGCCGTCGATGTGCCCAAAGGCTCCGCCGATATCGTCAAACAAGTCGCGCACCTGCGCCTCGTCTTTCACATCTGCCCGAAACCCATTTGCACATCCACCTGCCCGTTCGATTTCCCGCACCGTGCGTTCAACGCCCTCCCCATCCAAATCCACAACCGCCACGCGCGCGCCTTCCCGCGCACAGCATCGCGCCGCGGCCCGCCCAATCCCCGACGCCCCCCCGGTGACGACGATGTTTTTGTTTTGCAATCTCATGGTTTTCTCCTAATTTTGGTTGTCAGCCACTGTCATCGAGAGGAGGATACAGTGATCAGAATTATTTCTGCGCGAAAGGCCAACAACAACGAACAACGACAATACGAAAGGTATTTGCGATGAAAAAAGAATACGACTTCTCGAAATCCGTCAAAAACCCATATACAAAGCATTTGAAAAAGCAAGTCACATTGCGCTTGGGGACGGATGTTATCGCGTATTTTAAGGACTTGGCGGACGAAACGGGTATTCCATACCAGAATTTGATCAACCTGTATCTGCTGGACTGCGTCCAGTCAAAGAAAAAGCTCAAGTGGGCATCTTGATCCCAAAAAGACGGTTTGATTTTGAGACAGAAGGGCTTGCGATTCGATCTCGCAAGCCCTTTGCTTTTGCAATGCGTTCAGACGGAATACAAAGGTCCGGTATTTCTTTTTTTGGAGAGATCCAATCTCACAATCCGGCATCGCCTCCTGAATCTGCCATGCGAGAGCGTCTTGGAAATCCGCCTCCGAACAAAAGATCGGGCGATGCTTGGACAAGTCCTTCAGAACGCCGTGAATATCGAACATGTGATTCGCCTCCTCAATCTACGACTCGCTGGGCAGATATCAACACTTCACCAACGGCAGCGGGCAGGGCAATGCGATGAAAGCGGTGGTCGCCAAAAGCGTAATCTTCACCGCTTTCATCAACGATGCGAATATAGCCATGATCGGCGGCGGCTTCATCGGGAATGACGCGATAAACCTTGCCCACTTCGAGCGAAGCCTCGTATCCCTCATTGTCGATACAGAGGGCAAAGTGTCGGGGAAAATGATTTTCTTTTGTCATAATCAGCCGAGAAAGGGGAGTTTGAGTTTAAATTCTTTTTTTCCAATACCATGCGCTTCGTACCAATGAATTTCAGCGATCCTGATGCTGTTGTCAAGTAGGCGCACGCGCGCCACGCCCTTCAATTTGCGCCATCTACCTGGCCCGTATTGTTTTTGCAATCGCGCTCGGTCACGCACGCCAGGTCCTCTGGCAATGGGTTCGATTTGTGTAATTTCTCCAAGAATCTCAAAGTCTATCACCGAGCTTCCCCCACCCTTATACCTTGTATCTTTGGACGAGCACGGGGGCATCGCCCCTACACACGGCCCGCCTTTGAACGGACTATCGCCAGTTGTACCCCTTTTGTGCCTTTGAACTGGCTGTTGCCAGTTGTACCCCTTTTGTGCCTTTTGTGCCTTTTGTGGCTCTCTTATACCCCGCTCGTGCCTTTTGTGGCTCTTTTCCGCACCATCTCGTGACCTTGCAGGATATCGTAGGCAATCGCGCCTTGGCTTTGGTCGGGTGGGGCGATGCCGAAGAGGTGGCAAAGCGTGGGCACCACATCGACCGCGTGGATATACCCGAGTTTGTCCGTCGGGCGTTCGTAGCCCTTTTTGATGCCCGGGCCCGCCAAGTGAAACGATCCAAAACTCGAAGAAATCTCGCTGCGCGTGGGGATAAAGCCCCCGTGATGCGCGCCGAAAACCTCGGGCGCGCCCACGCACCCGCCGCCCACAATGCCCTTCCATTGGCCGTAGTACCCGCTGACATAGCCGTGATCCCATGCGAAAACCACATCGCCGCACTGATCGCCCCATTGCCCGAGCATGTACGCGTCGCGCTTGGGCAGGGCAATGGCGATGACATTGCGCCCGACCTCTTCATCGACCCAAGTGCGGAGGGCGAGGAGGAGATCGCGTTCAATCGCGTCAAACTCGGGGCCGGGTTCGGCGTTGATCCATATATCGAAGCCCTTGTCGTCTTTGAGGTACGCACGGGTTTTTTCAAAGTCGATTTCGCTTTCGAGGACTTCGTCTCGTTCAACCCCGTCGCTGGCATCTGCTTTGAGCACGGTGAATCCCTTGTCGTGCAGGAATTTTCGGATGTTGGCAATCCGCACATCTGGCGACGCGCCGTGATCGGACAGCACGCCGACACAGGTGGTCTCATCCGCGGCATCCCACAGGCGTTTGAGGACCTCGTCCCCGACGATGTACGCCTTGCGGAACAAGTCCATGACCGCGTTCGCCTTGTCCGCACGGTATGCAGGGCACACCGGATCGACGCCATCGAGGTGGATGTGGTTGAGGTAGTCGTAGAGATGCCAGTGACAGATGAAGAAATTGGCATCTTTTTCTTGGAGCATGTAATTGGCGACATCGGCAAACCACATGCCTTGATACGCGCATTCTTCAAGCGCGGTGTCAAAATCGGTCATGCCCGCGGTATAGGGCGTCATCGAGGCGTGTTCTTGATAGGGGCCAAAGCGGTGGATGAGTTCGGCGGCCAAATCGTCTGGATAGGTGAAGCCATCCGCGTACGTGATCTGCGAGCGGTACAGCTTGAGGTGCGTGCCATCGGGTTCGAGTTCGAGGAGTTTGAAACGCACTGCGGCGCGCTGTGTGCGGCCCGCGATGTGGAACGGTTCAATGGCCCAATTGCTCCATGAACCGGTCTTGGCCTCCGCGATGTGGTCGTTGCCATCTCTTGATCGGCAGACCCGTAGCGCGTCGTATCCATTGCCTGTATGGGCAAATGCGAGCAGGTAAAAGCGATTGATGTCGCCGCCCAAGCGCGCGTGGATCTCGATGGCAGAAGCGAGCGGCGGCAACGCGCTTTGCGGAAGATTTGTCCAGCCCTTGGCCGGCGCGAGCGCGGGGATGGATGCAATGCTGCGCTGCCTGCGGCGCACGGCTGTGCCGTCGTGGTCCATCTGCACGGTCTCCTCGCCCTGCGCCGCCGTGGTATAAGCCTGCGCCGCGGCGATTTCATAATCCGTACTCGCGTGCCCAGGATGCCCGAACCCGTCGATCACATACCCGGTTTCCACGCCGGACGGATGCGCTGCCGGATAGTGCAGGGCCACGCCTTTCAGGCCCTCGCGCTCAAGGGCGTTCCAGATGCGTTGGGCATTGTTGGCGCGACCGTCAAACGAATTGACGCGCTCGCCCGGCGCGACCTCGACTCGCCAGCGCGTGACGCTGTGCGTACCCGTGTGCGCGCCCGTGGAGAGGGTGGCCCAATTCGTGGGCGTCCACACCGGAAAGGACGGAAACGTCTCATTGACCGCGCCCTCGTCAATCAACCGCTTAAACGTCGGCAACGATCCCTCATCGGCAAAATGCTTCATCATCGGCGTGATAAAACCGTCCATGCCATAAGCAATGATTTTCTTCGACATCGTCATTCCTTTCTCGAAAGGGTTAATTTGTTTCGCTAACCGCGGATTTGGACAGGCCCTGTGCCTGTCCCTACGATCCACTCCTCGCATTTTGGGGTAATCGGCTGGCCTTCTCCCCTCTTGTATCTTGGAAGTAAGGGTTAATTAGGAGTTGCGCCCTCGTATCGAGATAAGCCATCTTGATGCCCGGCTCGGGGAAGGCCGGCCCCTCTTGAAGGCGATGACCTTGTAGGTAAGATAGGCCCCCCGACCGCCGGGTCTATGCCGAAGAGTATCTAAGCCCCTTGAGGCTGCATATACAAGACCGGTAGACTTGGCGTCAATGGTCGGGACGCGACCCCGAGCGCGCACCAGATCCCTTACAACCCCCTCATCACAGGAGGCCCCCATGTCGAAATCTCACCCCGCTTTTGCCGGCATTGATGTCAGTGCCCGCACGTTGTCCGTTGCCCTGTCCAGACCCGGACAAGCTGTCATGCAAGCGACCTTTGCCAATGATCCCCAAGCGCATAAGCGGTTGCTGAAGTGGCTCACGAAGGGCGGGCACATGGTCTCTGTGTGCCTCGAAGCGACCGGGCTTTACAGTTTGGGGGTGGCCTTGGCCTTGCATCGGCATCGCCACACAAAGGTCATGGTCGTCAATCCCAAAGCGATGAGCAAGTACGCCCAAGCCTGCATGCAACGGGCGAAGACGGATGCGAAGGATGCGTTGTTGATCCTCGACTATGCCGAGCGCATGCCTTTTGTGCCTTGGCAAGCGCCGAGCGAGCAACGGCTTCAACTGCAAGCCCTCACCAGACGCATTGACCAACTCAAGCAGGAGATCATCCGCGAACAGAGCCGCAACCACGCGCAGAGCTACCACATCCGCAGCACACGTCTCATCGCACGCGATATTCAGGTGAATATTCGACACTTCAAACGCCGGATTGCATACTTGGAAAGCCAAGCCCTCGATCTCGTTTTGCACGATGAGCCCCTCAAGCGTGCCTACCAACGCCTCTGCTCGACGCCTGGCATCGCGCAAACGAGTGCCTTGCGGCTCTTGGCCGAGTTGACCCTTTTGCCAGAGGAGATGCAACCGCCCCAGTGGGTCGCACATGCAGGCCTGGATCCCAAACCCAAACAATCCGGAACCGCCAATCCACAAAGACGCATCTCGAAAACCGGGAATAAGTACCTCCGCCATGCCCTCTATATGCCTGCCTGGGTGGCCATCAGACACGAAGGCCATGTCAAAGCCTTCTATGACCAACTCATCGCCCGCGGCAAGAAACCTTTGCAGGCTATCGTTGCGGTGATGCGAAAGTTGCTCCATTCGATCTGGGGCATGTTGCGCCATGACCAAGATTTTGAGGGCGAAAAATTCTATCGAATCACCCCGAAAACCCCTTGACCTTTTAAGAGAGTATCTTGCCTCTTACCTCTCACGCCTTTACGCCTTTACGCCTTTACGCCTTTACGCCTTTACGCCTTTACGCCTTTACGCCTTTCACAACTTACTCACGACAAGTTGCACGCTTGTCCCGCGTTTGATCGGCGTGTCGGGTTCGGGGTCTTGGCGAATGACGACGTCGGGTTCGTACGCGGTGCTAAATTCGTAGCGGATATTGTCTGCGCGCAGGCCGAGGGAGGACAACAAACGCCGCGCGTCGTCCAATTTGAGTTCCTCCACCACGGGCATGGCGACAAAAGCGCGATGTGGCCCGGTGCTCACTGTGAGCGCGACCGGCGTCCCGTGGACGACTTGCTCGCCGGCTTTGGGCGTCTGCTCGATGATATTGCCTTCCTCGATCTCTGCCGAGGCCATCTCGATGACCTCGCCGACCGCCAATTCTGCTCGGGCGATCCACAACCGCGCCTGTCGCAAGGGCCGGTTGCGAAGATCCGGCACGGCGTACAGACGCTCGCCCAAACTCGGCGCGACATAGACCGTGCGATGGGGCTTGACGTGCGACAGCGCGGCCGGGTTTTGCCACGCGATTTGCCCCGCGGGCATGGACGCATCCCATCGCGGTTCGCGTTCTTTCATGTGCAGGCCCTCTGCCTGCAACCGCGCCCGTGCCTGCTCGGGTGTCAGTCCTTTGAGATCGGGCACGGTTACTTCCACGCCTTGGCGCACGTAGCGCGGCATGACGATTTGATCCATGAGGATCAACCCGACGCCTGCCACAAAGATGGCACACGCGCAAAACAGGGCGGCTTCGCGCAAAATTTTGCGAACCAAATCCATGCCTGCCTCCGAAATTTTGAACGGTCAAAATAGCCGAAGGCCCAAACCCTGTCAAGCGCGAATCCCTTGAAAATCAGTGGGTTAGTACGCCACGATCACGGATGCGCGATGCGTTATGCCCAGCACGGTGTGCCACATAGCAGCGTAATCCACGGCAAGGCCGTTTTGCCGCACGCCAAACCCCGCGCTCAATCGCTCGGGGCGAGTGCCCATCCCGGTGCGGATCACGAGTTGCGGGTGAACGCGGTACAGCATCCCAATGCCCGCGCCCACGGGAAAATTTGCCTCCTTTTGCACATCTGCCACCACGACCACCTGCGGCATCACGTCAACGCCAACACCAACGGCCCCTCCTTGTCCCAAAACCGATGCGTCCTTGCCGCCTGCATTCCGCGCCACTGCGCCGAGAAACACGCCTTCGCGCAACCGCCAGCGTAGCCCCAGATCAAAGACCGTCCATTGCGTTGTGGGCATGCCCGCCGCGCTGATTTGCAAGACGCGCACGCCCAAGCCCACACTCGCTTGCCCGGATACGCGCAATCCGCAAACCGCGCCAAATACCCGCTCTTTGTACAACGAAAATCCAAAGCCCATATATCGCATGCCCAAGCCGTGACGCCCGATCCGGATGCCCGCGCTCAACGCCTGCGTCGTCAGTTCGGCCATGCCATAAGGGCGGTCATACGCGGCGAACGCGCTCAACCGCTTGCCCCATGCCACTGCCGCGGGATTCCAAAACGCGCCTGCAGCACCCGTTGCCAGCGCGACCCCCACATCGCCCGCGCCTGCGGTATGCGCGCCGACGGGCTGAAACTCAAACGCCGCATGCGCGGACAAATAAGCGCTGTGGATCGCGCAAAACAAAAACGCCAACCGGCATGCGAGTAAGCGGAATCGGACGAAAACCGCACGGCACTCGTTCATCATAACCCCTTTCCCCAGTGAATGGTTGCCAATCGCTTTGCATCCCCAACTTGCAAATAACTTGCCAACCGCATCGTCCAACTCAGTTTCTCGATAACCTGTTGATATTACACGCCAAAATTTGTTTATTATCCTCCAAAGCGGTCAATGCCCTACAACAACGTGTCTCAATTTGTCGCCCGTCATAGAACAAAAAGTCCACAGGTACCGCGAAGATTTGAACGCATTGTGGGCGCGATTTCACGAGAGCGGCAACAACCGCCCATTGATGGCGACGGGACTATTCCCCGTCCGAAGTCGCGCTGGCTTGGCTCGCGCAACTTAATGAGATGGTTGATTTCTGCAAAAAAATATCCGATATTTTGGCATAGGCGGGGACTGACAGTAGTCAGTGGTCAGCCCCCACCTGCCCCTACCGCCCAAGTAGTCAGTGGTCAGTCCCCGCCCGCTCCCCACCGCTATGGTTCGTTAGAATTAGTCAACTGACAACTGACAACTGACAACTGACAATGCGAATTAAGAGTAGAAAGCGAGTAAGAAGCAAGCCGCGGTCAATCGCCCAAAGACATGAACGAGTAAGCCCTCATAGGATCGTACCCGAGACGCCATCGAGATGTTCGTCTTTCGTTCAATCCAACTGAACAAGGCCTCAATCGGCTGTCGTATGCTCGAAACCGCCCGAGAATAGTCTTTTTCGGCTTCGGTCAGGCTTTCTTGTCCCTTCTTGCGCTTCACCGGCGTCTCGAAGATCAGGTTCTGCTGTTTGCTAAGCGTGTCTTTTAAGGGCTGATCGGCGTAGATTTTATCGCCGTAGAGGTGTCCATCACGCAAAACGGGTAAGACTTGTCGCAAAGCGGTCAGGTCATGCTCTGCTGCACCTGTCAAGCCGATGTACTCTGCTTTCGGGAGGCCGTTCTCACGGTCTTGTGCGACAATGTGCAGTTTGGTGCCGTAATACCACATCTTTTTGGAAGCGCAGCGGCCTTTGTTGGCCAGTTGTTCTTCGGCCACACACGCCTGACCGCTGCGTGCCGATTGTGCCATGACAATCGGCATGGAATCCACCAAGTAGGTGTGTTCAGAGAGATCGGTTGCGGGACTGTCCTTTTGGATTTGTTCAATCAATGGCGCGAAGACCACACACAAGCGGTTCAACCGCTGGATATAGCCTGCATAAGTGGGCAGATGGGGAAACCAGTCGGAAAGATGATCCTTGGTATAGGTATAAATCGCCTTGATCTGCGTGTGCTGTTGCATGATCCCAAACAAATAGATCGTCAGCACTTCTTCATCTGTGAAGGTCGGCGTATCGTTATTGCTCATGCGTTCCGTATAAAACCACAGATGCTTTTGGTCATACTGCTGACAAATATAGACATACAAGTGAATGAGTTTATCTTGCCAATCCATCGCGTGCTCCTTCCTTTAAGGGTGAAATGACTGAGCCCTCAAGAAAAGACAAGTACGCGATGGATTCAACTCTTAATTCGCATTGACAACTGACAACTGCCTTTCCCTCTCGTATCTTTGGGCGAGCACGGGGGCATCGCCTCTACACACGGCTCGCCTTTCACCTTTGGAGCGAACGATGGCTTATTTTACCGACCGAGAAAAGCAGCACTTCAAGGAACAGGGGTACGTCGTCAAGCGCGATGTGGTGCCCTTGCACTTGATCGACAAGGCCGTGGATGTGGTGTGGGATGAGATCGACGCGGACCGCGATGATCCCCAAACTTGGATCGATGCCGGGCCTCGGGGCAACTTGAAATGCAGCAACCATCCCGCTGTGCGCGCGACCTTGACCGACACCCCGATTCAAGACATGTGCGAGGAATTGGTGGGCAAAGACACGTTGGCCGTGTCGAATTACACCTTTGCCAAGATGGTGTATCCCGAAGGCCACGACAATTGGACGCCCGCGACGCAGATGCACATGGATGGCTATACATGTGAAGGCGTGGTGGACACCTTTGCGATTGCGGTGACTGTGAACATCAACCACATCAAACCGCGCTCGGGTGGGTTCACGGTCTGGCCCGGCTCGCACAAGCGGGCGTATGAGTATTTCAAGACGCACAGCTTGGTGAATGGCCTGAATGCGTTTCGCAATGAACATGGCGCGTATTGCGACCTGCCCACGCCCATCGACATTACGGGCCCGCCGGGCACGGTGACGTTCTGGCACCACCTGATGTTGCACAGCCCGGGCGTGAATTGCGGTCGCGATATTCGCATGGCCTTTGTGAGCCGGTTCCGGCGCAAGGACAACAACGAGATGCGCTTCGAGACGCCGGACGATATGTGGGAATATTGGGAGGGCTTGTAGGACAATTTCCAAATCTGAAATGCAAAAGGCCAGACACACATCGTGCGCTGGCCTTTTTTGGAAGAAATGGGCGTAAAAAAAATCGGGCTATTTTTCGTCTCCGGGAACGGGCGGTTTATTCGCTTGGCGAACGGCATCGAGCACGCCCCTGGCTTTGATTTTGGAGCCATTCTGTGCGCGTTCCTGCATCATTCGCGCCCCTTCCTCTGCACCGATATACCTCAGGGCCATTTCGTTGATGAGATGGCTAACCGACACGCTTTTTCTGCGTGCGATTTTTTTGAGGCGATTCTGCGTAAACGCGCTCATGCGAATGGTGGTTTTGTTCATCCTCGTCGCTCCTGATAGGTTTTGAACAAATTAGGGCTTTTGGTATATTGGGTATGCCATACGAGAAAATGATCAATGGAGGATTGCATGTCAACCGTGACTATCTCATCAGAATTTCAGGTTGTCATCCCAAAAGATATTCGGGACGAGTTGAACCTTGAACCTGGGCAACGAGTTCAAGCCATCGCATATAACAACCGCATTGAATTGATTCCCGTGCGTCCCATGCGGCAGATGCGCGGATTTATACAGGGCATTGAAACGGATATCCCTCGTGAGGAAGACCGGATATAAAAAATGCAAATAAAAAAAAGAAAACCCAAATCGCGCAAGCGGCGGCCGAGCCTGCCATCGGTGGTGTGGTCACTGTTGCCCGCGTGTATGTTACAAGACCGCGTGGCGATAGCGCGACAGTTGCGGCAGATGCAGCGGCGCAAGCGGCGAGATGCAGCGGCATTGCACAAACTCAAAGCGCGGGCCGAAAGATCCGCGGCATTGCGGAAAGCCCGTTGCGAGAATCCACTGAATATCACCTATCCCGAAGACCTGCCGATCACGGCGCGCAAAGACGAAATCGTCGCGGCGATTCGAGAACATCCCGTCGTGATTGTGGCCGGCGAGACCGGCTCTGGAAAAACCACGCAGTTGCCCAAGATGTGTTTGGAAGCCGGGCGCGGGATGGAGGCGAAAATCGCGTGTACCCAACCCCGTCGCGTGGCTGCCGTATCCGTGTCCCGGCGCATTGCCGAAGAATTGAATGTCGCATGGGGCGCCGAGGTCGGTTGCAAAATTCGGTTCACGGATGAGACCACGGCCGAAACTCGGATCAAGATGATGACGGATGGCATGCTGCTATCCGAGATTCAGGGCGATCCGAATTTGTACGAATACGACACCGCGATCATCGACGAAGCGCACGAGCGCAGTTTGAACATCGACTTCTTGCTCGGGTACTTGCGCGTGTTGCGAAAGCACCGCCCGGAATTGCGCGTGATCATCACCTCGGCCACGATTGACACCGAGGCGTTTTCCAAGGCATTTGACAATGCCCCCATCATCGAAGTGTCCGGGCGCGTGTACCCGGTGGACGTGCAATACGCGCCCTTGGGAGATGGGCAAAGCGACGCGTACACGTACATCGACGCGGCGGTTGACTCGGTGGAGCAGGTGGTCATGGCCGGGCCGGGCGACGTGCTGGTCTTCATGCCCACGGAAAAGGACATCCACGAAACGCGCAGGCGTCTGGAAGGACGGCAATTTCGCTTCACGGAAATACTGCCCTTGTTCGGCAGGTTGACCTCGGCCGACCAGCAAAAGGTGTTTCACAAACAGCGATATCGGCGCGTGGTGGTAGCGACGAATATCGCGGAAACCTCGATCACCATTCCGGGCATCCGCTATGTGATCGACACGGGCTTGGCGCGCATCAGCCGGTACAATCCGCGCAATCAGACGCATCGGTTGCCGGTGGAGGCGATTGCCCAAAGCAGCGCACAGCAGCGCGCAGGCCGGTGCGGGCGCGTGCAAAATGGCGTGTGTATTCGCCTGTACGACGAGCGGGATTTTCTTGCCCGGCCCGAATACACGCAAGCCGAGATCCAGCGGTCGGACCTGGCCGAGGTCATTTTGCGGATGATCGCCCTGCGCTTGGGCGATGTCGAGACCTTTCCCTTTATCGATCCCCCCGGCGCGCAGGCGATCCGCGGGGGATTTCAGTTGCTAAAAGCACTGGGCGCGATAGATGACGACAAACGCCTGACGCCCCTCGGCCGAGACATGGCGCGGTTGCCCCTCGCGCCCAAAGTCTCGCGGATGATTTTGCAAGCGCGAAAAGAAGGCGCGCTGCGCGAAGTGCTGATCATCGCATCGGCAATCAGCATCCAAGACCCGCGCGTGCGCCCCCTGGGCCACGAGCGAGAAGCGGACCGCGAGCACCGGCGATTTGTCGATAGCGCGTCCGATTTTGTGACCCTGCTGAATATCTGGCGCGCGTACCACGATACGTTTGAAAAATTGAGAACCCAAGGGCAGATGCGAAAATTTTGCAACCGACATTTCTTATCCTACAACCGCATGCGCGAATGGCGCGATATCTACACGCAAATTCGCCACACCTTGCGCGAGATGCGCGGGTTCCGCATGAATCGGGACGCCGCGAGCTACGACGCCATCCACCGCGCCATCATCAGCGGCTCGTTGGACCATGTGGCACAAAAAAAGGAAGGCAATCTGTATCGCGCAGCGCGTGGTCGAGATGTGATGTTATTTCCCGGGTCCGGGTTATTTCAACGCAAAGCAGAGCGCGGGAAGACCACGCCCGAGTGGATCGCCGCCGCAGAGGTGGTGGAAACCTCGCGGTTGTTTGCGCGCACAGTGGCCGGGGTGCAGGCGCCATGGCTGGTGGAATTAGGGGCGCATTTGTGCCGCGCGTCTTACAAAGAGCCGTTTTACAGCGCGCGTTCTGGCAGGGTGCTGGCGACCGAGACCCTGACCCTGCACGGCTTGCAGGTTCGGCAAAAGCGCGTGGGCTATGGGCGCGTCAATGCAGAAGCCGCGACCGAGGTTTTTATCCGCGAGGCCCTGGTCAATGACGAGGTCGCCCTGCCCTATCCGTTTGTGGCCCACAACCGGGAGTTGCGTGCGCGCGTGGAAACCTGGCAGATGCAGCAACGCGCCGTGCAATTTCTCGATTTGGACGAGGCCGCGTACCGGTTTTACGCGGATCGGTTGGCAGACGTGTCTTCCACGCACGACTTAAACCGCTTCCTGACAAAACGGGGCGCGGATTTTTTGATGATGCGCGAGGAGGATTTGGCGGGCGAACAAGTGGATTTTGATGCAGAGGCGTTTCCCGAGTTTTTAGAGGTGGATGGCGAACCCGTGCCGCTTTCTTATGCGTATCGGCCCGGGCACGACCACGATGGCATAACCTTGAAGTTGCCCTACAAACTGGTGCATTTCTTGCAACCCGAAGTGCTAGACTGGCTGGTGCCGGGGCTGTTGCAAGAGAAAATCACACATTTATTGCGCGGGTTGCCAAAGCGCGTTCGCAAACGCTTTGTGCCGGTGCCAGACAAGGCGCGAGAAATCGCCGCAACATTACGACCCACACACGGCGCGTTTTTGGATTCCCTGTCCGCGCATATTCAGCGGGCTTACGGCGTCGAGATTTCGCAAAGCGATTGGAAGGTGTGCGACTTGCCCGACCACATTCAGATGCGCGTGGAAGTTCAAGGCGAGGATGACGAAGCGATAGTTGCGGCGCGGGATTTGCACGCCTTGCGCGAGCAATTGGACGCACACGCAGAAGACGTGCAATCCGATGCGTGGCAAAAGGCGGAAAAGCGCGTGGCGCAGCGCGATGTGACCGGAGATACGCTCGGGGATTTGCCCGAGCGCGTAGAGGTGATGCGCGCAGGCGGGGTGCCGATATTTGGCTATGTGGGGCTGATGCGCGATGGGGAGCGCGTGGATGCGCGCTTGTTCAAGCGAGCAGACGAGGCCGAGCGCGAGACGCGCGAGGGGTGGACGCGCCTGTGCGAGCGCGCCATGCAAAACGAGATGCGGGCGTTGAGGCGGTCATTGGGCGCGTTGCAACATGGGGCGAATAGTGCCGCCATGCGCGAGGGGGCATACCAAAATGCGATGGCCCATTTATTTAACCGGGAGCCGGCATTTCCCATCACTCGTCAACGCTTTGAAGCGCGCATTCAACAAGCGCGATTGTACTTGCAACACGTCGGCCCGCAACTGATCCACGCGCTCGAATCCCTGTTTGAAACGCACCGGGAAATTCGCCTGTTGCCGAGCGCGTATCCCGAGATGGACGCCGATCTCGCGCGCTTGATGCCCCCGGATTTTTTGCGCCATACGCCTTATGAACAAGTGCTGAATCTGGGGCGATTCTTGAAGGCGATTCGGATCCGCGCCGAGCGCGCCCGCATCGATCCGCTAAAGGATCGCCAAAAAGCCGAGCAGGTTCAGCCCTTTTGCGACGCGGTGGCGGAATTACTGGCTTCGGAACTGACGGGCGAAAAGCGCGAGGCGGTTGAGGCGTTGCGCTGGATGGTCGAAGAATTTCGCGTCTCGGTCTTCGCCCAAGAACTCGGCACGGCCCAAAAAGTATCGCCCAAGCGATTGTGCGATAAATTGGAACAAGTGCGAGGGATGGCTTAGCTTAGCTGACGTACTGCATCACATCAGATGCGAATTAAGAGTAGAAAGCGAGTAGGAAGCAAGCCGCGCCCAATCGCCCAAAGACATGGACGAGTCATCCGGCTCCTCTCCGCAACGATAGATGTTCTTCCCCTTCCTCGTAGGACCTATCCCCCCGGCCCCCTTTCCTACAAGGAAAGGGGGAGCGCATGGCTTTTTGAAGGTTTGTCTCCCTGGCTGTTCTGATGGCTTTGAGCGAATAGATCACGCCCTGGAAACCCAAACCCCTCGCACAACCCCTCGCCATTCCCATGATTGCCGCGAATACCGCAGGGCGAACGAATGCGAAAACCCCTCGCACAACCCCTCGCCATTCCCCCCTTCCTCACAGGAAGGGGGGCCAGGGGGGTAGGTCCCAATAAATGGATTCAACGCTTTATTCGCATATCAGGCTAACATCAATTCAATTTGGTATTAAGTATCGGTTGGACTTAACTATGAACGCTAATGCCCTGAAACCCTATCCCCATTACAAGCCCTCGGGCGTGGAGTGGCTCGGCGACGTGCCCGCGCATTGGGAGGTGCGGCGGTTAAAGAATATCTGTCGCTTGGCGTATGGGAATTCTCTATCCGCTGAAAACCGCGCCGCCGGCACCGTTCCAGTCTATGGCTCAAACGGTCAAGTGGGCGTGCATTCAAGTCCCAATACCAGCGGTCAGTGTTTGATTGTTGGTCGCAAAGGGTCCTTTGGAAAAGTGCATTATTCAGCGAAGCCGGTATTTGCAATCGACACGACGTTTTTTGTGGATAGGCGGCACACCGGCGCGAATATCCGTTGGCTCTACTACTTGCTTGGTTGGTTAAAATTGGACGCGGTTTCCAAAGATTCGGCGATACCCGGACTCAACCGAGAGGATGCTTATCAGCATATAGGCTGTTATCCACCCCTCGCCGAGCAAGCCGCTATCGTTCGCTACCTCGATCACACCGATGGGCGCATCCGCCGCTACCTCCGTAGCAGGGAGCGACTCCTCGAGTTGCTCAAGGAATATCGGCAAGCCGTTATCCACGAGACGGTCACGCAAGGACTTGACCCGGATGTGCCCCTTAAGCCCTCTGGCGTGGAGTGGCTCGGCGATGTGCCCACGCATTGGGAGGTGCGGCGGTTACGACACGCTGTCAAGATGAAGGTGAGTAACGTTGATAAACATAGCAAAGAGGGCGAACTTCCCGTCCGACTTTGCAATTATGTTGACGTGTACAAAAACGACCGCATTACCGAGAATATGCCGTTTATGCGGGCTACTGCTAAGGCGGACGAAATAGATCGCTTCCGGTTAGAAGTCGGCGACGTTCTGATTACCAAAGATTCGGAAGTATGGAACGACATCGGAGTGCCTGCATTCGTTGAGTATTCGGCAAGAGACTTGGTTTGCGGGTACCATTTGGCCTTGCTCCGTCCGTTGAAAACAGTGCTCAATGGTGCGTATCTTTTTTATGCCTTACAGAGTTCGGCGATTGCTTATCAGTTCCATATAGCGGCCAACGGGGTAACTCGTTATGGCTTGTCTCAGCGTGCAATCAAATCCGCGCTTTTACCCATCCCACCCCTCGCCGAGCAAGCCGCTATCGCCGCGTATTTGGACAAACAGACCGCCGCCATTGACGCCGCTATGGCGCGTGCCCAGCGGGAGATCAACTTGTTGAGCGAATACCGCACGCGCCTGATCGCCGACGTGGTCACCGGCCAAGTGGATGTGCGCGAGGAGGGTACTTGACGGATGCGATGTAGCGGTTCTCACCCGCACCCGAATCTATCAATTTGATATTTGCCATACAAAAGCCCCGCTGGTCATTGGACCAACGGGGCTTTTTGATTCGGTCACGGTCTTGGTATTTTTACGTATGGACTGCTTCTCGTTTCATAACACACACAACCTCGCCGTATATCGGGCCTGATAATTCTGCTAAAGTGGCGTGAGTGATGTCCACATTTGATCCCAATTTACTCGTCCATGTGCCATCGGGAAGTTGTCGAGCAGCATGGGTGCATTTTTTTTCACGGGCATAGATCGCAACCTTCGTAAAGCCGGATTCCAAAAAATCATTGTCGCACACCTCATAGCCGAGCGTGCGGAAAAGCTCGACAAAGCCCTCTAAAGATGCGTCTAAGGGCACATCTTGGGGCCAGTAGTAATCGGGATGGGGCCACCACCATGCATCATCTTTGCCCGCTGCCCATGCAATACAGTTGTAATTGACGGCCTGCGGACTGGTCACTTCGTAATTTGATAACGCGGGAAATGCGATGTTTATATCCATCCCTCTTTCTTCCCCCAAAAAATCCATGCCTCTGCCATTTCTTTGACTTTTCCCTTGCTCGCAGGAGGTACGGGATCGATGTCGCCCAATATCGCACGCAAAGCCCAAAACCAATGATCGGGTTCCCGTTCCAATTCTTTGAGGATAAAGGGAATCGCCTGTTCACCCATGCCGATAATTTGCTGATAGGGTGAAAGCATTGCCATATCGGGCACCGAAGAGATAAACACCTTCTCGACTTTCCACTGGCTGGTCAATGCCTCAAACTTTCTGCGTGCATCTGCCCCCGCATCGCAGAGCGGCCGCGGTTTCTTTGCGGGGGCTGTTATGGGATCGTTCATCTTCTCGTTCTCCGAATTTACGCGCCGAGAGAGATATCGACCGAGGGGCGCAGGGCCGCGCAGGTTTTGAGCACGGGATGGATGGGGTGAGAGAGGAAGGCGTCGAAGACGCGGGCATCGAGATCGTCAGCGTTGTCGATGGCGACAAAGGCTTGTTGCGTGAGCAAATAATCGAAGCGAGGCGCCCATTTGCGCGCGCCCAGGCGAGCGGTTGTCGAGCAGTTGTCGATCATATAGGCCACGCCGCGATAGTGCATGTAGGGGTTGAGCGAATCCACGCTTTCAATGACGGATTCATTGGCGATTTCCGACCACGCATGGCCCCTTTCGGACAGGATATCGCATTGCGCGACCATGACCGCGCAATAGACGCCTGCGGTAAAGGGATTGATGGGAATGCCGTCTTCCACGCGCATGGCGCGCACGCTCTTGCCCACCTCCCACATGCGCGTGCCGTCGATTTTGCCCATCGGGTAGCGCGCAAAGCGTTTGTTCGCCGCGATCACGCTGCGGATTTCGTCCCCGCTTTCCACGTCGTCGTAGATCTCGAGGAGGATTTCGGCGACCGGGTGATAGGACGCGCAATAG
Source organism: Candidatus Latescibacterota bacterium (assembly GCA_965204745.1). GTDB lineage: Bacteria > Latescibacterota > UBA2968 > UBA2968 > UBA2968 > VXRD01. The sequence continues at coordinate 1,867,906 of OZ242010.1, read as the reverse complement.
GCTTTCTCAAATTCGGCTTTGCCCGCGTCGTCCAACCCCTCGTACACGGCGAGAATGCCCTGCTTGGAAATGGTTTTTGAAATGGGGCCGGTGATGGATTCGCACGATTCCCTAAAGGCGTCTTCCTCGCCCATGCCCTGAAACGTGTAGCGCCGATACAGACATTCGACCACGCCGTGAACCGCGCCGAGCAAGATGCCGCGCTCTCCGTAGATGTCCGAGAGGTATTCGCGCTCCAATGTGGTCTGAAAGGTGAACGGCGCGCCCAGGGCAATCGACCATGCGAGGGCGATGTCCGTGGCATTGCCGTCGATATCCCGTTCCACGGCAAATGAGGCGTTGATGCCCGCGCCATTGACTTCCTTGCCCTGTTCGTACAGGCGGCGCACCGAAGGCCCCATGCCTTTGGGGCACACCGCGATGACGTTGATGTTGTCGGGAAATTTCGCGCCCACGGTTTTCATGTGCCCGAGCAAAAAGCCGTGGGACAAGCCGAGCGTGGCGCCGGGTTTGAGGCGGTCGAAGATGGCCTGATGGTTTTCGGCTTGCGCCGCGTCGGCGATGAGCAACAACACGAGGTCCGATTCCGCGATGACCTGATACATTTCGCCCAACGTGCCATTGGCTTCGGTAAAGCCCGCGGCTTCGGCAGCTTCGACTGAGGAAGACCCGGGGCGCAATCCCACTTTGACGTTGATCCCGGTGCCCGCGAGGGATTCGCGGAGGTTCTGCGCTTGGGCAGGCCCTTGCGACCCCCAGCCGATCACGCCGATCTGCTCGACATTCATGAGGGCTTCGGGCAATTTGTCAAACAAGTCCCGGCCCCCGCGCACGATGCGCTCCCGCGTACCGGCGAGGTCGATGGTTTCGGTTTCAAAAACATTGCTGGTAAAATCCAGATTCATACGAGAAACTCCTTGAGGGTTGATGGTTAGTGGTCAGTCCACCCCGCCCAACCGCCCTTCGGTAAGACGTGAGATGGAAGAGGGGAGAAGGCAACTATGCTATTCCGAATCAAGTGGTCAGGGGTCAGCCCTCTGCCCCTCACTGACGGGGGCAACAAGGGCGTAGCGTATCGCCCGTAGCTTTTTGATTTTCAGATCGCAAAAAGTAAGCTATATTAAAAACTGACGTTACGCATACGTCAAACAAACCAGCGCACAAAGTACCATCGCAAAACCCCATCAGATAAAGCCATCAAGCACAGCGCGCAAGTCCATCTGGCAACGCACATCCATTTTGCAACCCACTTTGCAGGCTGTCTCATGTCGTTCTGCTACAAAAGCGATTTGCGCTGTGCAAGCCCCTCGGCGTTTGAGAGCGGCATTTTTTGCCTACTTTTTTTTGCTGTTGAAAAAAAGTAGGTCGCCGAAGGCATCGGAGGCAACCAACGAGGCTGTAGGACCAAACGCATTAAATGAGCAAGCAACACATTTGCTACTCTGTGCGTAACGTCACTAAAAAAGAAAAGTGTTCGCTTAAAAGCAACTAAATTTCCGCGCATTGGTGTGAACGATGGGTTCTGCGAAGAGTTGAGGAGAATAAATACATGGCTCATTCCACAGAAAAATTGCTGGAACGCATCACCATAGACCCTGAAATTTGTCATGGCAAACCGTGCATACGGGGGTTGCGGTATCCGGTCGAGATGATTTTGGAACTGTTGAGCGGGGAGATGTCGATGGATGACATTTTGGACGATTATGAAGATTTGAACAAAGAAGATATCTTGGCGGCCCTCGCTTTTGGCGCGAGATTGAGTCAGGTAAAGCGCGTACAGGCGATAGTAGAATGAAATTTTCGACGGTGTGCAAAGCAAAGCCCCTCCAATGGAGGGGCTATTTTTATGAGGTGGTGCGTTCTTTGTGCCATGCGAGGAGGGCGAGGATGAGGGGGGCGAGGCCGAACAGGATCATGAGGACGCCGTTGGCCTGAAAGGCGGTGGGATCGCATTCGAGGTAGCGGATGCCCACAAAAACGATGGAGCACCACCCCATCACCGCGTAAAAGAGCAGGTTGAAGCGGATGTACTTCAAAATGAGAAAGGCCGTGATCAGCCAGATTGGAATACGTGTGACCAAGAGAATGCCCGCGTGGTAGAAGTCTTGGGCAGGCGAGACGACGAAGTGAAAAATGAGAACGAGAAACGCGCAGAGAATCATCAGCTTCGCGTTGCCGATTACGCGCCACCAAACGAGCAAGATGACCAAAAAGACCAAAATAAAGAGCACCCCCATGGCTTCTTGGATAAATTCGCCGAGAGCGGGAAAGTACGCGTTGATGCTCGGGGGCGCGTTGCCGCCCGCCGTGAGATAGTCGCCGAGGTAGGCGAGGTGCATATAAGAGGAGAAAATGCCCGCGCCCCTGCTGATCCCGAAATAGCAGAGAACCAGAAAGACGACCTGCCACCAAAGCGCGGCGCTGTGCGTTTTGAGGCGGAGCACGTCGATCCAGTTGGCAATTTGCATTTCTTTGGGGCGTTCCCCGCGGTAGATCGCGTCGCCAAGCGCGAAAACCAAACACATCATCGCGGGCAGAACGGTCAGCATGACGACCCAACCGATGATGGTACTGCCGAGGAACGTGCTTAGGGCATCGCTGGTGTTGTAACCCGCGTAGAGCGTGGGCAATTTGTTGAGCGTATCTACTGCCCCACATATCCCGATAAAAATGCCGGCGCGAATGGACAACCGCCAGTTGGTCTGTTCCTCGCGGTAGGCGCGCAACAAGTAGAGAATCGCCAAAATGATGGTGGCAATGACCGCGATAGTGCCGATGATCGAGACGACGGTATCTTTGACCGTGCCTTCGCGCAATTCGCGCATAAATGCTTCGGGGGCTTTGTAGGTCGCGATTGTCAGGCCGACCTGATCGCCCTGCACAGAAGCCACGATGCGAAATTCCCCGTCGCCGACTTTGATATCTGCGCGCTCCCACACAAAGCGGTGGTCCATCCGGTTTTCGCGCTTTTGCGACCGGGCCTCGAGGCGTTTGTACAGCGCGGTATCTGCGACCGTGCGCTTTAGGTGTTCCGACAAAAAAGCCTCGGCGATTTTCTGCGCGTCTTCGACGCTGAGTTCCGCACCTTCTCTGTTTTCGGGAATGGCATGCGAGAGGTGCGAGAACGCGCCCCGCCCGTCGATGCTGATGGTGAGTTCTTCTTTTTCCAGGGGTTTGAACCAGCGCACATGCCAGTGCCACAAGGCCGTGTGGTCGGCAACGAGCGTGTCGGCACGCGCGAGATCGACGTTGCGAATGAGATGCGTAAAATGGTCGGACCTGAGGTGGCTGACAAACGAGGCGGTGCGTCGATAGCCTTCGAGATCAAAGCCGAGTTTTAGGCGAATGGCCTCTGCCGCACGGATGGCCTGATCGCGCGTGACGATGTTCTCGCGGGTGTACTTGGCGAATTTTGGCGGGGTAAAGCTGAAATAGATCGACCAACCGATGAGGCCGAGGATGCCAAAGACGAGAATCCCCCTTTGGGAAATGAGGTAATCCGAAGGGGTTTTGCGGTCGACGGGGTGGTCGGGTTCTGGCCGCGGGATTTCGGGTTCTGCGGCCTGCGGGATCGGTTCGGGCTCCGCTTCGGGTTCTTCTACCCGTTCCTCTCGTTCTGGATAGCGACCTGTAATCGCGCCGAAAATAGCGGGAATGGCAGGGATGAAGACGATAGAGACGGCCAGAATGCCCGAGACTTGAAAATAGAGGCTGTCGGATTGCAACATGGGGTAGATGCTGTAGAAGCAATTGTACACATAGTGCGAAATGATGGTGGCCCAAATTCCATAGCGCAAAAAAACAATCCCGAAAATGACGCCCACGAGCGTGAGTTCCAAGCCGCGAATGTAGATGGGCTCCTGCGGATAATTGGCGTGGAGAAACGCCCACACCACAGCGGGGATGAGAACGGCCAGCCATGGTTTTTTCAACCAGCGAATGAGCAGGGAAATGGCGAGCAGGCGAAAGAGAAATTCTTCCATAGTCGCGGCGACAAGCCCGGCCAGCAGGGGATAAATCCACGGCAGGTAGGTGCTATACGCATTGTCGTATTGCGTCATGGCAGCGGGTGCCCAAACGCCCAAATAGTCGTTGCCCAAAATGTAAAACAGGGTGACGTAGCCCAAGTGGGCAAATGCGAGCCCGTAACCGATCAAGGTGGCACGCGCAAAACCCGCGGATCGCCAGCCTCGCAGCGACAATCGGGCGAGGGGATTGGTCCAGCCCGGCACATCGCGCGCGGCAGCTCCCCCGGCCGTGCCGCACAAGGCGATCATCACCCCAGAAATAACAGCTCCCATCAGCCCAGAAAAAAGGAAAGAGATCAAAAAAGAGGGATAGGACTGCGTGGTGTTGTAACCAAAGTGGATGATCGGATAGGTGTTCATGGAGCCGAGAAAATTGGCAACGGAAACGAGAATGCCCAGCGCGAGGGCCGCGCGCCATACGAGCGCGCGCTGGCGATAGTTGTGGATGAGAACGACAAACCCCGCAATGATCAGCGCGAAATAGAAAACATAAGCGATGTTGATGAGCAGGCCCGCACGCGAGCGAATTTCCCGGTAATTGCGCGAGAAGGTTTCGGGCACTTTGAGGGATTCGGAAAAGTAACCCGGTTTGTCGCCTTTGATTGTGACGGTCAAGCGATAGTGCCCATCGTCGCCGATGACAAAGTCCTTTTTGCGGTACGCGAAGCTGTGATCGACGCGGTTGGGGCGTTTCTCGCTCGAGGTTTCGATGGGGGTATAGGCGTGAAGTTGAAAGCCTTGGGTATCGGCGAGGAAGGTTTCGGCGATGGCGCGGGCGTCTTCTTCCGACAGGCTGGCGCCTGCGTCGGATTCGAGGATGCTATGCGTGAACCCCACGACGCGGCCGCCGGGATCGATGCGGACGCGCAGTTCTTCTTTTTGCAGCGGTTTGAAATAGCGGATGTGCCAATACCACACCGAGACCCAGTCGCGCACGAGGCGGTTGGCCTCTGCAAGCCCCAAGGTGCGCTCGAGAAAGACCTGCCGCATGCCAGAGGACGAGAAGACCTGGGCACTTTCGTATTCCGTCAGGTCGTACCCCAAGTTGTGCAAATACGATTCGGCAGCGCGATACGCCTGTTCGCGGTCCACGCGAAAATTGAGCGAAGCGACCGGAAAGGCGCGGTCGTAGAACTGGATATAACAGGTGAGACCGAACGCACCTGCGATCAGAAAACCAATAATCCATAGCGCATCGCGGCGGGGCATGGGATTCTCCTGTAAGATGAAAGATTAGTCACAAAAAGCACAAAAGGCACAAAAGGCGACAGCCAGTTCAAAGGCGACAGCCACAAAAAGCACAAAAGGCGACAGCTAGTTCAAAGGCGACAGCCAGTTCAAAGGCGACAGCCACAAAAAGCACAAAAGGCACGAGCGGGGTACAACTGGCGATAGCTAGTTCAAAGGCGAGCAGTGTGTAGGGGCGATGCCTTCTCCCGTCTTGCTTCTCCCGTCTTCCGCCTTTCGTCTCCCGCCTTTCACCTCTCCCCTCTCCCGCCTTTCACTTTTGCGATGTCGAATGCAGCGGCGATGAGTTCGCGGGTATAGGCGGTTTGTGGCTTTGCGAAGATGGCCTCGGTCGGGCCGCGTTCTACCACAACGCCGTCTTTCATGACGATCAATTCATTGGCGAGGGCGCGGACGACCCGCAAGTCGTGGCTGATGAACAAATACGCCAAATCGTGGTCGTTTTGCAAGCGGCGGAGCAAGGCGATGATCTGCGCTTGCACGGTCATGTCCAACGCGCTCGTGGGTTCGTCTAGCACCACAAACCGGGGGCGCAAGACCATTGCACGCGCAATGGCGATCCGCTGCCGTTGCCCGCCCGAAAACTCGTGTGGAAACCGATCCATCATCTCGGGTGCAAGGCCCACCTCGTCCATAATTTGCGCGACGCGTTCACGGCGTTGTTCGTGGCTTTCCCCCATGTTGTGAACGCGCAAGCCCTCTGCGATGATGTGAAACGCGGACAGGCGCGGGCTTAAAGACCCAAACGGGTCTTGAAACACAATTTGCATTTCGCGGCGCAACGGCCGCAGGGCCTTGCCGGACGAGGTGTGAATGTCCTGCCCTTGAAACGCGATGGGGCCTTTGCTACCCAACAAGCGCAACAGGGCCAATCCCAGGGTCGTCTTGCCGGAACCAGACTCGCCCACAACGCCCGTGGTATGCCCGGCGCGAACGCGGACGGACAGGCCATTGACGGCTTTGACGTGCCCGATAGTGCGGCGCAAGATCCCGCGCTGAATGGGGAACCACACTTTCAGATCATCGGCCTCGACCACGACGGGTGCCGCGCCATTGCGCGTTGGGGCCGTGCCCTTTGGCTGTGCGTTCAAGAGCTCGCGCGTGTACTCGTGTTGCGGGTACGCGAAGATGCGCGTTGCGTCGCCTGCCTCCACAATTTTGCCCCGCGTCATCACATAGACCCGATCCGCCACGTGCCGCACGATAGTCAAGTCGTGCGTGATCAGCAGAATCGCCATGCCGAGTTCGTCTTGCAATGCCTGTAGCAAGTTGAGGATGCGCGCCTGAATGGTCACGTCTAGCGCAGTTGTCGGCTCGTCTGCGATGAGCAGGTCCGGGGCATTGGCGAGGGCCATGGCGATCATCACGCGCTGCCGTTGCCCGCCCGAGAGTTGGTGCGGATAGGATTTGAGGCGCGTCTCTGGATCGGGCATCTGCACTTTGTGCAGCAAATTGAGGGTGTGTTCGCGTGCTTGGTCCCGCGTCATTTTGCGGTGCAGCATCAGGGTTTCGCGGATTTGTTTTTCGACTGTGTGCAGCGGGTTGAGGGAGGTCATCGGCTCTTGGAAAATCATCCCGATGCGGTCGCCGCGCACTTCTTGCAAGCGCGCTTGAGAGGCGTTGAGCATGTCCTCGCCATCGAATTGCACGATGCCGTGCGGGTGAAAGGCGTGCGGATAGGGCAGCAGTTGGAGGACGGAGAGAGCGGATACGGATTTGCCGGATCCCGATTCGCCCACCAGCGCCACGGTCTCGCCCTTTTCAATGCGAAACGACACCCCGCGCACGGCTTGAACCACCTGGTCTTCGAGCCGAAAATGCACGGCCAAATTTTGTACGTCGAGCAAACTCATGCCTCTCCCGGTTGCGACAGGGTCTTGCGGACGTCGAACGCGTCGCGTACGGCCTCGCCGATGAACACGAGCAGCGACAACATGATCGCCAACACAAAAAACCCGGACAGGCCCAGCCATGGCGCCTGCAAATTGCGCTTGCCCTGATTGAGCAATTCGCCCAACGACGGCGACGGCGGGGGCAGGCCAAAGCCCAAAAAGTCCAGCGAGGTCAGCACGGTGACGGACCCCACGAGCACAAAGGGCAAAAAGGTCAGGGTCGCCACCATGGCATTGGGCAAGACGTGCCGCCACATAATTGTCAAGTCGCCCACGCCCAAGGCGCGGGCCGCGCGCACAAAGTCAAAATTGCGCGCCCGCAAAAACTCTGCACGCACCACGCCCACGAGTCGCATCCACGAAAACAGCGACATAATCATCAAAAGCGTCCAGAAAGTCGGCGCGATCATGCTGGCGATGATAATGATTATGAACAGGGTGGGCAACCCGCTCCAAATTTCGATGAACCGCTGGAAGATGAGATCGATCCACCCGCCGAAATACCCCTGCACCGCGCCTGCTGCGATGCCCACCACCGAACTAAATGCGGTCAGCGCGAGCGCGAACAAGACCGACAGGCGAAAGCCGTAGATCAGCCGCGCCACGACGTCGCGGGCCTGATCGTCTGTGCCCAGCCAGTTTTGGGCCGAAGGCGGCGCGGGTGCCGGATGCTTGAGGTCGTAGTTGATCGTGTCGTATCGAAAGGGCACGGGCGGCCAGATCATCCACCCGTTTTTTTCGATCAAGGCTTTGACAAACGGATCGCGGTACTCGGCTTCGGTTTCAAAATCCCCGCCAAAGACGGTTTCCGGATAGGCCCGCAAGACCGGAAAATAAAACCCCCCTTTGTGCCGAACCAAAAGGGGTTTGTCATTGGCGATAAATTCCGCGGGCAAACTCAGGCCAAACAGGGCGAGGAAAATCCACATGCTGTAGTACCCGCGCTGATTCGCCCGAAAATTGTCCAGCCGACGGCGCGTGAGGCGGGAAATCCCAACGCCCCAAAACCGGTCTTTGCTATGCGTCTCGCTTTTCAAAGTCAATCCTCGGATCTACCAATGTGTAGGTCAAATCGCTCACCAGTTGCATCGCCAAGCCGAGCAGGGTAAAAAAGTAGAGGGTGGCGAACATCACGGGATAATCGCGGTTGACCGTGGCCTCATAGCCCAACAGGCCCAAGCCATCCAGCGAAAAGATGATCTCGGTCAGCAGGGACCCGGTGAACAAAATGTTGACAAACGCACTTGGAAACCCGGCGATGACGATCAACATCGCGTTGCGAAAAACGTGCCCGTACAACACGCGCTGTTCTGCCAAGCCCTTTGCCCGCGCGGTCGTGACGTATTGCTTGTTGATCTCGTCCAAAAAGGAGTTTTTCGTCAACAGGGTCAGGCCGGCAAAGCCGCCGATCACCATCGATGCGATAGGCAGTGCGAGGTGCCAAAAATAATCCGCGACCTTGTGAACCAAGCCGAACTGCGCCCATTCGGCCGAGGTGAGGCCGCGCAGGGGAAACCAGTCGAAATAACTGCCGCCGGCAAAGAGCACGATCAGCAAGATGGCGAACATAAACCCCGGCACCGCATTGCCCACCACGATCACGCCGGAGGTCCAGATGTCGAATTTGGACCCATCGCGCACGGCCTTGCGGATGCCCATGGGAATCGAAATCAGGTACACGAGCAAGGTCGTCCACAAGCCGAGTGAAATCGACACGGGCATTTTGTCCAGCACCATAGCCACGACGGTTTGATCGCGGTAAAAACTCTCGCCAAAATCAAAGCGCGCATAGCGCGTTACCATCTGAAAGAAGCGTTCATGGGGCGGTTTGTCAAAGCCGTACATCCGCTCCAATTCCGCGATCAAGTTGGGGTCGAGCCCTTGCGCCCCCCGGTACGTGCTCGTCTCGGCCGCGCGTTGCGCCAAAGAGAGTTCTCCCCGGTCCCCGCCCACGCGCGCAGTCGCATCCACGTCATGGCCTTGAATCCGCGCAATGGCCTGCTCCACAGGCCCGCCGGGCGCGGCCTGAATGATCAAAAAATTGACCACCATCACGCCGAACAGGGTGGGAAAAAACAACAAAAAGCGTCTGATGATATAGGAGATCATGAAAAACCAACCACAGATAAACGCGGATGAAGCGGGGTACAACTGGCGACAGCCCGTTCAAAGACAGCTCGCGGATTACGCGAATAAAAGAGGGCGGTGCGGGGACTGACCAAAGATACGCTTAGCAAACAGCAGAACCTGATCTTCGAGACGCCGGTGAAGCGAAAGAAGAGGCAAGAAAGCCTGACCGAAGCCGAAAAAGACTTTTCTCGGGCGGTTTCGAGCATGCGACAGCCGATAGCGTCCTTGTTCAGTTGGATTGAACAAAAGACAAACCTCTCGATGGCGTCTCGGGTACGATCAGAGGATGGCTTACTCGTTCATGTCTTTGGGCGATTGACCGCGGCTTGCTTCTTACTCGCTTTCTACTCTTAATTCGCATTGTCAGTGGTCAGTGGTCAGTAGTCGGTCCGCCCCGCCTCGGGGAGGGGTCAATGTTTGCGTGCCACATGTCGGTCCTCGTATTTGCCCTTTATGAATTTTTTCGGATTGAGCGTCTCGGGCAAGTAGTGCCAAGCCGTGCTGTAGCGCGTGCGGGTGCTGTGGTTGTCGTATGCGCCGTGGAGGATGTTGGCGGAAAACAGCACCACAGTCCCGGCCGGAATGACCAGATCCACGGCCCGCGACTCATCGACGTCCGTCCACATGCCGTGCAGGGCCGGGTTCTTGCGGTGTTCGACGATTTTGCCCAGGCGATGGCTACCGGGCACGACGCGCAAACAGCCGTTCTCCACATCCGAATCTTCCAGATAAACGCCGCAACTGATGATGCGCTCGGTCTCGGTGCCAAAATAGAAATTGTCCTGATGCCAGTGCGTCGATGTGCCGCCATTGGGCAATTTGGGAAAAAACTTGGTGCCAAACACGTCGATATTCTCGCCGATCAGGGCTTCCACGCGGTCCAAAATCGCAGGTTCACGCGCCAGTTCCAGCACCCGGGGATCGACCATGCAAACGCCCTGAACTTTGTGCAACAACCCGGGGCGAGGCACGCCGCGCTCGTCCAACTCGAGCGTCCAATGCGGAATCTGCTCGGTCAGCCCGCGGCCTTGGGCGACCAATTCGTCAAACACCCCTTTGTAATACGCCAACCGCGCTCCGCGAATGAGGCCCTCAAAAATTAGGTACCCCTCATTGCGAAACCGATGCCTCTGTTCGTCCGTCAACATCACACCCTCCTCCATTTGTCTGAATCGCGGATTGTCGCGGATTCAGGGATTACGCGGATTAACCCCACCCCCTCACTGCGCCCTACCTGCGATCCCAATCCGCTCTGCGCGCTCGTGAACTCCTATCGCAGTTGTACACCGCCCGCGTTCATCTGTGGTTGCTCTTGATCGCCCGATTCAACCGCGCCGCCTTCACCAACTCGCGTTCCAACAAGTGGTAATAGGCCACCGAGTCCATCATCGCTTTTTGGGCGACCAGTGCTTGCACCGCGTCAATGGCCTCGCCATAAGCTCGGACGAGTTCGGGCGACGCGCCTTTGGGAACGCGGAAATCGCGGAGGAAACAACGGGTAGCCACGGCCCCGTCGCCCGCGTCAACTCGCAGGTCTGACAGCCGCGTGCCCAAGCCATCGCCATTGTCGTCCAAAATCGCGTTCTCGGTGGGGATCAGGCCCTCGCCCAAAAACCACGCATCGGTCAGGGACGCGGCTTGGGCGCAAATTTCCAAAATGGAAATGCGGTCATCGCGGTTTTGATCCGCGTTGCCATCTTCCAATGCCTGCACGAAAAAGCCCATGAAGCGCGTGGCGTCGCGCTGATTCGCGCTGCGCGTACTCGCGCACACAATCCGCCCGGCGCGGCTGAGCGCGTTGACAAAGGGCGCGCTCATAGACGCGCTGTTGACAATGACGACGCGCCGTGCGGGCAGGAGCTTCAACAGGCCGTCGAGTTCTGCGGCGGTCAAATCCGGGCCGGGGAGATTCAACTTGGCAACCCGCCGCCGATACGTGCCGTGCCCGATGAGAAAAACGAATGCGTCGTCGCTTGGGGTGACGCGCTCGGACAACTCGCGCAGGGCCTTGCCAATGCCCTGTTTGGACGCGACGCCATCGGCGTTCTCGCCCGTCTCATTGAGCAATCGCACATGGTCTTTGGGATGGTCGCATCGGTCGATGAGTGCCTGCCGCAACCGCTGTGCCCAAGTGCCGAACCGCTCTGCGTATATCGCTTCGCCACCGATGCCGCTGATGATCACGTCAAAAGCCGCGGCCCGCGCCTGTCCGACGCAACTCAGGCCAATCGCAATAAATACCATCGCCTTCACGGTTCGCCCCGCTTTCGTCTCAAATACCACTCCGCGCACAGCAATGCCGCGAGTAGGATATAAAATGGCGGGCGGTGCCACAATGGAAAACGATCCAGCCGCGCCTGCGCGTTATCGGTCCACGGAATTTGCTCGGGCAACTGGTCAAGGTCATCCAACGCGAAAAATTCGCCGCCCGTGTGTGCGGCCAACCGTTGCAAAAACGCCGGCTTGTAACGCGCATCCAAAAACTCGCGCTGATCGACCCGTGCCAGCACAGCCGCGTGCAACCGCGCCACATCCTCGCCCTGGGCGTCGCGTGCGGTCAGGGTGATGCGGTGCAACCCCGGTTCTACCGGCTCAAAATCAGCGGTATAAGCCCCCACCTCGGCGAGAGACTCGGAAACCGGCAAGGTGACGACACCGCCATTTTCCGCCTCGACCTGCACGGTCACAGACAGGCCCTCGCGGGGTTCAAACAGGGAATCGCGCACCGCAAATTTCAACGCCTGCATCTCGCCCACCAGCGCATCCTCGCCGCTGTGGATCATCGCCACGGGCTCGGGCACGCGCATGACCAGTAGCCGCGCCAGTTGCCGCCAAAAGCGTTCGTGTGCCGCGTCCTCATCGTCTTGCATCATCTGCCATTGCCACGTCTCGCCCGTGCCCAAGGCCGCGCTCAAGCCCTCGCCGTACCGCTGCCACGCGAACAGGGGTTGCCCATGAACACCGTCGGATTCGGATTCCACAGTCGCCATCACAGTCGCGCCCGCCCGCACAGACGCAAACGCATTGACCCCGTAAAGCGACGCCAAATTCGCCCATCGCTCCGCATTGACTGCGGCATTTTCGCCCAATGACCACACCCCGGACAAGAGGCCGTCAATGGTCGGCTTTGCGCGAAAGGCGATGTCGTCGTAATCGCCCGCAGGCCCCAGCGCGATAGGCAACAACGGCTCGATGCTCGACCGCGCCCACCCGCCTTCAGAGTACGCGCGCGGCCCGCCCAGCATCAAGAAGCTCCCCCCGCGTTTGGACACAAATTCCCGCGTCAAATTGAGTTGGGCAAGGGAAAAGAAATCGCGCTCGATGTCCCCCCAAATCACCAGATCGTAGCGAAAAAGCTCGGCGGCATCAGACGGATACCCACTCGCCAACGCGGATTTGGACACGCCGATGCGGATGAACACGGCCTCGTCGTAGCGCGGCGCGTTCAACGCCTGATCGTCAAAGCCCTCAAACAGGGGATTCGCCATCGTCGCATCGCGCCCCTGAAACACGAACTTGCGCTCGGGCCCGGAAATGCGGAGCAGGCTCGACAAGGCCAACTGCCGATCCCCATCCAATGCGCGGCGCAAAAACTTGCCCTCCCAATTTGGCCGCCCGCTAAAGTACAAAATGCGAAACACCCGCGCGCGCTGATCCACCAAAATATCCCGCGCATTATTCGCGGCGATGCGGTCTTTCGCGCTCGTGGTATCTGCCAGGCGCGTCTGCACGCGATAGACCCGCCAGCCCTCGGCCCTCGGCTGAAATTTCAGGCGGACGTAGTGTTCTTCCTTCTCCCCTGAAATCGCAAGTGAGGCCGACGCCACGACGCGCCCGCCGGCCCGGGTTTCAACGCGCACATTTTCCCCGGTCATGCCCTCGGCGACCACCCGCGCTGTCACCGCCACTTCGTCGTCGCGCACCCGGGCGGTAGCCACATCGACCAATGCCAAGTCGCGCCAACGGTCGTCGCGCCCCGTTCCCACGGCAAACACGGGCACGTCACCGGGCAACTCCTTCAGTTGCACGGGCGCATCGCTTTGCTGCACCCCATCGCTGAACACCACCACCGCCGACAGTTCCGCGCCGGCCATTTGTCCGATCACCGCACGCACTGCGCCCGCGATATCCGACTGCGCCTGATCAAAGCCGAGGTCCGCAACACCATTGACTCGCGCGGTGTTCTCGCCAAACCGAAACCGCACGACCCGATGCGTCCGCGCCAAGGCGTCCTCAAATCCGGATGCGCGGTACGCCTGCACGAATCGCTCTGCGCGCGTCTGATCGCCGTATTCGGACACGCTCATGCTGCGGGAATCGTCGAACAGCACCGGCACGAAATGCGTCCCCGGCTCCAACCGCCGCGCCACGAGCGTGGGCCCCATCGCCAAAAACAGCACCAGCACCAATGCCAACACGCGCACCCCGATCAACGCCTTTGGGAACGCGGGCAACCGCCTGTGCCAAAACCACGCACTCGCGCAAAACGCAACGCCGAGCAGCACCCCTGCCACGGGCCATGCAATGTCCAACACAAACCACGCATCTCGGTACTCGGCAGCGCGTTCACCGGTCAAGAGTTGTAATATCCAGTCGGTCATGGAGAAGCGGGAAGCAAGACGTAAGAAGGGAGAGGGAAGAGACAGTGGTCAGTGGTCAGTAGTCAGTGGTCAGTGGTCAGCCCCCACCCTTCCACCCCAAGGCAATGTATGTGCTGACTGCCAAGATACAAGGAGGGAGAAGGCCACCCTGCTTCCATCAACCGTAGGGCTAGGCCCCTGTGCCTGTCGAAAGAAATACAAAAAGCGAATGAGCCTCAAAAAACACGAGCGAGGTACAACTGGCGACAGCCCGTTCAAAGGCGAGATGTATGGGCACTAGCTACTAATTGAAGCAAAGGGGTTTTTAACAGTGTGCGAAAATCGCAACAAATCGCAACAAATCATCACAAATCGCACAAAAAGGTGAAACCCTTTGCGGTTTGCGGTCATCTAAGGTGTGATTCCAAAAGCAAGGCCATTTTTGTATCTGTCTCATTCCGCCGGTGGCAAAGCCTTGCTTTGGAATCAACCATCGGCGGATTTTTTGTTGTTCTTGTTCTTTGACAAGTGAAGCGGGATATGTGGTTGCTGGCAAAGGCACGTCTGTGACAGCGATAACCAAGCGACAGACCTAAAATCTCCTGCCAGTGTAAAATCCAAAGGAATGATGGTAACAACCAACTATCACTTGCGCGGCTAGCTTGACCGAGCAAGTAAAAAACGGATGTGGAGGTGTTGTAAGACGGACAAGAGGTTGTATGTGCTTGGACGCTGACCCGATGAAGCGTCTATTCAAATTGTGCGATTTGTGACAAGATGTTACAAGATGTTACGATTTGAAGGAGCGGTTGACTTTAGAAGCAGAGTTGGATACTTTTACGGAAATTGATGACACGCCAACCGAGGAGGGGGTATGCACACCATTGACACCATCGAGGATTTGATACAGTTGTTGGACGAAAAACCCGAGTGGGCCGAAGCCTTGCGCGTTCGGCTACTGTCCAGCGAATTGATCGAATTGCCCGAAAAATTTACGCAGTTCGCCACCGAGATGAACAAATTCGTCGCGGAGATGAACAAATTTGTCGAAGCCACCAATAAGCGATTTGATCATCTCGAGCAGCGGTTCGACAAACTCGAGCAACGATTTGACCATCTTGAGCAGCGGTTCGACAAACTCGAGCAACGATTTGACCATCTCGAGCAGCGATTCGACCACCATGTTGAAGCCACGGACAAGCGGTTCAACAGAATCGAGGCCAGTCTGGGAGAGGTCAAAGGCATTCTCGCCAGCAATGCCGCTATTGAAGATGCGACGCTCATCGCCCGAGAGATGGGCATGCGGCGGACGAAAACCCTCTTGCGTGAAGACCTCTGGGATCTGATCGATTCCGCTGATACCTCTGGCATTCCCACAAACGAACTGAGAAGTTTCCGAAGGGCCGACCTAGTTATGGAGGCCACAGACCAAGCGGGCGAAACCTGCTACATCGCCGTGGAAATTTCATTCACAGTCAACGGAAGGGATACGACCAGGGCCATTCGCAACGCCGAGTTCTTGACGCGGTTCACGGACAAACGCGCCTATGCCGCGGTATCCGGGGTGCATCGAGACAACCGGGTTCAGGACAGCATTGAATCCGGCGACGTGTTCTGGTACGAAATGGATCGCGGCGTCCTCGAACCGGAGTGACCGCATTTTTGGCACGCACGGGGGCATCGCCCCTACACATATCGCTCACCTTTGAACTGGCTATCGCCAGTTGTACCCCGCTCGTGGCTAAACTTCCGTCTCACCTCTTGCCTCTCACCTCTTGCCTCTCACCTCTTGCCTCTCACCTCTTGCCTCTCACCTCTTGCCTCTCACCTCTTGCCTCTCACCTCTCACCTTACTTACCTCTTCCCTTCCGTCAACGCCTTGAAGTACTCGGCGACCCGAGCGCGGTATTGTTCGGGAATCTCGTCCGTCTTGCCCGCGGCGAAATCGGCTTTGCGCGCTCGGATCAGATCGGACAATTCCTCGACTGACAGGGTCAGGGGTTTGATCGCGCGGTCAAAAATCAGATCGTATTGCGGCAACACCCCATCGCGGTGATAATCCCGGCCAATGCCCGCCAAGTCCTCGCGGATGCCGGTCAGGCGTTGGCGGATGCCCAAATCATCGGGCAACAGGGCCTCGGCCTCGCGCACGCGATCCATCCAATCGCGGAACCCGCCCTCGGCAAATCGGCGCCGATCCTCTGGGGTGCGCGGCCCCCAACCGAATCGCTCGCCCGACGGGGGCATCGCGGCCTCCAAGCGTTCCTTGGCGCGCTCGAGGGCCTCCAAATCGTCTCGCACCGAGAATTGGGCGACCTCGTCGAGGGCTTCCGCGGCGCGGTCCAATCGATCCGCCACAGCGCGCTCATGGTCTGCGGATGCGCCCCACGCGCCCAACCACACGAGGCGTTCGCCCGCTTGCATCTCTTCGAAAATCCCCGCCCTACTCGTCTCGCGCAACCAATCATTGAGCTTTTGCGCCATCAGCCCTTGGCTCGCCGCTGATTTTTCCGCCAGCGCGCTCGCGTCTGTCATCATCTCGCGGAACTGCTCGGCCACCTCCTGCTTGTCCGCGATCATCTCGTTCATCTCGCGCTCGGAATCGGCCAAGGACCGCATCTCGCGCTGTGCGCGTTGTGCTCGGTCGATCAAGCCGCGCTGTTCGGCGCGCAAACTGTCCATTGCTCGTTGCAACATCTTCACGCGCTCGGCTACGGCACTGCGCGACAAATTGCCCAACTGCTCGCGCACATCGCGCAAAGCATCCAAAGCGCGATTGCCCGCGGCCCGCGCCCGTTGCAACTGCTCGCGCGCCAAGTTTTGCGCGCTGCGACCCATCTGCCGGCGCGCGCCCTCCAACTGCTCGCGCGCTCGGCGCGCTTGTTGCGCGTCCAGATCGCCCGAGGCGATTTCTCCGGCGACCGCGTCGAGTGCGTCCATGGTTTGCCGCTGGCTCTCGCGCAACTGCTCTAAGCGGCGTTGGGCTTCTTCGCGCGATTCGCGCTCTAAGTTTTCCATTTCCGAAATCAACTGCGCCACATCTTCGTTGATCGCCGCTTGCCTGCGCGTCAATTCCTCAATTTTGTTTTTTGCCTCGGCGGTCTCGGCGAGTTGCTGTTGCAGGGTGGAGGCCTCTTCCCGAAAATCCCGGCGGCGTGCCAATTCCAAGCCGTCCAAGGCGCGTTGTTGGGCGTCTCTGCCTGCACCGCGTTGTCGTCCTTGCCGTTGCACGATCTCGGCCTCGTTGGGCCGCGTCTGCAAGATGTGCCGATAAGCGCGTTGTGCATGTCCCAAGGCCCGCGCCAATGCCGCATCCGGATCCGCAAACGCCGCGTCTGCCAGCGCGGTCAGCACCCCGACGAACTCGGCGGTCAACGCCTCTGTGGCATTGCGAGTCGCTCGTCGAACGGTTTGTTGCGCTTCGCCAATCGCCTGCTTCTGATCGTCAAACTCGGCCTCGTCCATGCCCGATGCGCGTTTTCGCAAATTATAGATCGCGATGATCACCTGCTTTTGATCGCTCGCTCCGCCCCGCTGTTGCCCCTGTGCGCGCTGCTCGCCCTCGTTGCTGATGGCTTGGCGATACCGGCGTTCAAAAGGCCGAATCTCCAAAAAATAGGAATCGCCTGTGGTCTCGACCGCGGCCCGCCCGGGCTTGCCGTCTTCTGCCCAAACCAGCCACATCACAAAATCGCCCGCCGCGAGACCTAGGTCTTCCAATGCGATGGGATGCTCGCCCTCGGCACTTTCCACGCGCGCGGCCTCTTTCTTCAGCGAAACCCGCACAGGCGCGCGGCCCGCCACCTCGTATTGCAACCCGTAATCCGCGATCCCGTAATCGTCTTTGACGGAAAACCCAAACGCCACCTCCTCAATCGGCGTGGCCTCGTCATCCCCCTTTGGAAAACGGACGCGGATGCGCGGCGCCTGATCGGCCTTTGCCGAAATTTTGTACGCGCGGCCCCGCTCGTTTTGTTCGCCCTCTGCATCTCGCAACGCCACTTCGTACGCATCGCTTTTTGTAATGGACAGCGTACCTTCCCACACCGCGTCGCCCGCAGCGCGCAACGCGATCTCCTCGCCATCGCTCAAAATCAACGCCGCCGCTTCCAACGCCTTATTCACCGTCGCGGAAACGACCACCTCGCTACCTTCGGCCGCGGCGATATCCCCGCCGAAAAGCACTTCGCGGTCGGCCATCTGCAAATAATCGGGATAGCGATACAAGAGCGAAATCGACACCACCTCGGGCCGCGTCCACACGGAGAGCCGATACACATCGGAGCGATAGTCCCCAACTTGCACCTGATACTCCGTATCCGCGAACAAATCGCGCAACTGGTGGGCAAACACATCGCCCGTCTCCCCGGGCAACAGCGGCGCGGTCTGCCAGTCGCCCCCTATCGCACGCCACTGGATCGCCTTGCTCGCGCTCGTCAACTCGGTTTGCACCCAAACCATCTGATGAGTGCCGCGCTGCACGCGCGCATTCCCCGGTTCAACGGCGTAGGGCAAAGGCACCGCGGGCACGGAGAACAACCGCCGCGCGATATCGCCCACGTCAGCTAGCCACACCGATGCGATCACCGCGATTGCGCCCAATCCCCAGACGCCCACGACCGCGTAGCGCGCACGCTTCAAAACGCGCCCATCGATCACCGGCGGCGCGTCAATGGCGGACAAGGCGCGCACTTGTTCAAACACCTGCTCGGTCATCCACTCGGACGCAGGCACGGTCTGATGCAGGGACACGCTGCTCACGATCAGGTCTTCGAGTTCTGGATGGTGCGCGTCCAAAAACAGCGCGATCTGCTCGCGGTCGACCTCCCGCCGAATGAACAACCACCGATACGCCGCGCCTGTGACCGAGATGAGAAACGCCAGCACCGGCACAATCGCGGGCACGCGCTCGACAAACACGACTGCCGCGCACGCGCCGATCAGCGCGCCCAAAAACACCACGCCGAAAATCAAACGACCGCGCAACCGCTGCCGGCGAGCAAATTGCCCGGCCACGTCTCGGATCGCGTGTTCCAATTTGAGGGGCAGAAAAGGCGTCATGTCGAATATCCCTTGCGCGAGGCAAAAAAGTGTTCCGCCAAGACCAATGCGAACAACAGCGCGACGGCATAGCGGCCGTAGTCGTAGGGCGTTGACTTGTGCGATGCGGTTGCCGCGGGGCCGCCATCGTTTAATGTGGGCGCGTCGCACAGGCGAATCTCAAATTCCGCGGGCGTGATTCGCGTCAGGTCGCTCTCCCTGTCCGCGACATTCACCGCTGCGATTTGCCCATCCCATTCGTAGATGCCGGGCGCGTGGAAGCGCGCGGGATCGCCAGATGCTTTTGGCCCTGCGATTTGCCGCGCTGCATCCGGGGCCGCATCCCCCACCTGATACGCTGTTTTGACCGTTTGCTCGCCCACCAGATACCGCAATGTCTCGTACAACAGGGGCACAAACCGGGGCGTGCGCGCGAGATTTGATCGATCCAACCCCATTCCGCCGGCCCAGACGAGAATGCGGCCCGCGCCCAACCGGCCTTCGACCATAGCGGGCATCTCATCGTCGTATTTTGCCAGCACCACTGCCGCGCTGTCTGCTACGACGAGGTGGGCATTGTCGTAGCGCACGGATGAAAAATCATTGAACCGCGCACCGCGAAACAACTGGAAAATGGGGTGATCCAAGTTGACCCACGCGAGTTCCGCGTACCCGGCCTGCCGCAATCCCACGATCCGAATATCGGCACGCGCGAGCACGGCATTTGCCGAAGCGATATCCGCGGACTCGCCCAAGGGCAAAAACAGCGCGCCGCCCCGTTGCACGTAATCCGCGAGTTCCGCGGCGAACTGCGCGTCTATCTCTTCGGCGATGACGACCGAACCCGCGCCTCGGTTCGCCCAATCCAATCGCCACGGCAGATCCGATCCCTCTGGCAACGCGGCGTTGAGCATAAAGCGCGTCGCCTCGGCGGCCTGCCACACTTCGATTGAATGTTGCGCTTGGGCCGCCCAGGCGAAAAATCGGCGGTCGTCGCGGGTCAACCCATCGCCTTTGGCAAGCGCGACATACCCACTCGTCTCCCTTTGTGCGGGAATGGCAAATCCCACCTGCGTCGCATTGCCCGGCAGCACTTCCACGGTTCGCGTTTCCGCGAGTTCCCGGTCGACCGAGAGTTGCACCACAAGCGCGTTTTGTCCGGCGTTGTTTCGCACCCGGGCGCGCACTTGTAGCGCGTCGTTTTTCGCGGGCAACACCGCGAGCGCGTCTATGGTCGCATTGGACGCCTGGTCGACCCCCACATCCACGGCTTGGAGCTCGATCTCGCCTGGCAACCGCCATCCGGCGTCTGCCAGGCCCGTCGCCTGAAAATCGCTGATCACATGCACCACGCGCCGCACCTGCGCGGTATCGGCTTCAAACAGCTGCGCGGTTGCGCGAAGTGCTGCTGAGTAATCCGTGTGTGCCCACGTCGCGTCTGCCTCGTCAATGGCGCGGCGCACCAAGGCCACCTCGCCCGAAATCGGCACAGTGCCCAAAGCGCGATTTGCAAATTGCACAAACCCGACCCTATCCCCAGGCGCGACCGCATCCAACGCGGCATTCGCCTGCATTTTCGCACGCGCCCACACCCCATCATAGCCCATGCTCATGGACACGTCCAGCGCGATCACATGGTCGGTCGCGCCCCCAAGGGATGCGGCGGCAGTCGAGATCACCTCGCGGAAGGGGCGGGCAAACGCCAGCGCCAACACCGCCAACATCGCCATTCGCAAAATCATCAACGAGATGTGTTGCACGCGCCTGCGCTCGATCACCTCGCGTTTGACCTCTGGAACGAACATCAGGCTGCTAAACCGCACGGGCTCGCGCTCGGGCCGCCGGATGCGATGCACCAAATACGGAATGCCGATCAGGGCCATGCCCAATGCGAACAGCGGCGCCAACAAACCCATTATGCCCCTCCTCGCGCCCGCGTGCTCGACGCGATCAGCCCTCGGTTGCGCCGATACAAAAACCGGTGCAATGCCTCGTCTAATGGTTGCGAACACACAAATTCTTCAATGTCGATTTCAGACGTCAAACACGCTTCTCGGATGCCCGCAAAATGGCGCGCGCGATTTTCCAAATAGGCTTCGCGCACGGCCTCGGGCACCGCGTATTGCTCGCGCCCACCCTCGGCTTCGACCAGCGTGATCGCCCGGTCAAACGGAAATGTCTGCTCGGCCGGATCGCTCACTTGCAACACCAACACATCGTGACGTTGCGCCCGCAGGGAACGCAAGTGCAAAATCATCTCGTCCGCAGGATGCAACAAATCCCCGATCAACACCACCATGCCGCGTGCGGGCAACACCTCGCCCATCGCGCGCAACGCGCCCGCGGTATCCGTCGATTCGCCCGCGGGTCTCGCATTGGCTATCGCTGTCAAAATGCGGTGGCGTTGCCCGTCTTTTCGCCGCGCAGGCACGCGGGTTATCAATTCCCGGTGGTACGCGGCAAAGCCCACCACATCGCCCTGATTTGCGGCCAGCATTGCCACGCATGCGGCCAACATCTGTGCGTAGCGAAATTTGTCCACGCTCCCGGACCCGTAATCCATAGACGCGCTACAATCCAACAAAACCGTGCATCGCAAATCGCGCTCATCCTGAAATTGCTTGACGTGCAAGCGGTCGCTACGCCCGTACAACCGCCAATCCACAAAGCGCGGATCATCGCCCTGCACATAGGGCCGGTACTGCGCGAACTCGACCGACGCCCCAAAGTGCATGCTGCGATGCGCCCCCCCGTGCAACCCGGCGATCACCGTGCGCGCCAACAGTTCCAAATCCGCAATGCGCGCCAGTTCTGTGGGGTCGATGTACGTGTGGAAAAATTGCATGACCTATCTCTAGCCCCCATTATTCGCTCCGCTTATTTGAGGAAAGATACAAGAGGTAAGAAGTGAGATACTCTCTTAAAGGTCAAGGGGATTGCGCGGTGATCCGATAGAATTTCTCGCCCTCAAAATCTTGGTCATGCCGCTGTGCGTACTTGATCATCGCATGGGGATTGACGACCATGACCTGCGTGCGGCGATGCCGATGTAAGGCCAAGGCCACCGCCAAGCGATAAAGCCCGGTGGTTTCGAGACAGACAGAGACCATGCGCCAGAGATGAGAGGCGAGACATGAGACGCAAGAGGCGAGACGTGAGACGTGAGAGGCGAGAGGTGAGAGGCGAGAGGCAAGACGTGAGACGCAAGAGGGCCATCGTCAAGTTGACGACAGGCGAGCGGGGCAGGGCACGCACACGGCGGGGCGGTGTCGGGAAGGGATCGCACTTGGGCGGCTGGGTGGAGAGGCAGGGAACACACGGGTTGATAACTGAATAAAAATTCATATTTCTGAATTTTTATTCTTGACTTAAACGACTTCTCCCATATCTTATCCCTATGAACGCAAAACAAGAACGCCAGCAAAACATTCTCAAGTTGATCGCAGAGCAGCCCATTGCGCGACAAGAAGAACTCAGCGCAGCGTTGAAAGCCATTGGGATCTCGACCACGCAATCGACCCTGTCAAAAGACATTAAGGAACTCGGCGTGGTGAAAGTGCCCGATGGCGATGGCGGCTTCCGCTATCAGGCCCCCGATGCGTTTGCTAGCGCAGGGCCACTGGCATTGCAAGGCGAAAATTTGCTTCGGCGCGAATTGCAAGATTTTGTCGTCAGCGTGGAAGCAGTGGCGCAAACGCTGGTCTTGAAGACGATTACCGGCCATGCCCAGGGCGTTTGCGAAGCAATTGATCGAGCAGATTGGGCAGAAGTTGCCGGAACCCTCGCTGGCGAGAACACCATTTTTGTTCTCTGTCGCTCATCCGAAGCATGCCAAGCCCTTGAAAAACGCATTGAGGTACACCTGAAAACGCCACCGATAAACTAATCAATTACGCCCGCGCATTGACGTGGTTAAAACGCGCAAGACAAAACGATGTTTTTGCATACGAGGAAATGACAGTGATTAAAACCGGCATTTACGGCGATACCGGGATGGTGGGGCAAGAGATCGAGAAGGGCTTGCAACGCCATGACCGGGCAACGATAGTGTTTCGCCAAAACTCAAAACGCCGAGCGGGCAATCTGACCGATTGCGACGTGGCGTTTCTGGCGACCAAGGACCCCGAGTCAATGCGATTCGCGCCCGAGGCATTGACCGCAGGTGTGAAAGTCATCGACATGAGCGGGGCGTTTCGCTTGCCCAAAGCGGCGTTTGAAACCGGCTATGGCATGGCCCATACGGCCCCCGAATTGCTCAAAGAAGCGGTGTATGGCCTGCCCGCTCTGTTCGCAAAACAGATCGCCCAAGCGCGCTTGGTGGGCAATCCCGGCTGTTATCCCACGAGCGTCATTCTCGCGTTGCATCCCCTCAAAACACTGGTTCAGGGCGAGGCGACCATCGTCGCCACGTCGGGCAATTCCGGCGCGCGTGCCGAAGTCGAGTCCGTGGCAAATGAAATCGCGTATAACTACGGCAAGCAACACAAACACGTCCCGGAAATGGCGTTGTATTCGGGCTTTGACGTGAATTTCACGCCCATCGTATTGCGCTCCGTATTTGCGGGGATCAATGCCAATATCCGCATTGAACTCGCCGCCGACCTGAAATCGCTCCCGAGCGACGGAGCCGCAACGCGATTGCGCGAAGCCATTTCAAGGGCTTATGATCCCGACGACTTGGTGCGCGTGGTCGAAGATTCAGACGCGCATCGGTGGGGCACGCGAGATGTGGTGGGCACAAACGCATTGATCATCAAATTGGCCGTTGACGACGGCTTTGCCTATATCAATGCACTCGAAGACAATCTGGGCAAAGGCGCGACCACCCAAGCGGTGGAAAACATGAATTTGATGCAGGGCCTCCCGCGTCTCTATGGGATTTGTTAGATCAACCCCAACCCTCAGCCGCCCCGTGCGTGCCCCTCCTACCCGCCCATCCGCGTGCGTCAGTGCGATAAAAACATCGCAGACTTGAACGCCTGACCGCTCGGGGCTTGGGAGCGGAGGGGACTGACCACTGACCACTGACCACTGACCACTGACCACTGACTACTGAAGGAATCACTTTTGGATCCCCACATCATCGAAAAAGCCGCCATCTTAATCGAGGCATTTCCGTATATTCGCTCGTTCCGCGACAAAATTGTCGTGGTCAAATACGGCGGTAGCACGCAACCGGAAGAGGGCGGTTCGCCAACAGTGATGGCCGATTTGGTCTTTATGGAAACCGTGGGCATGCGGCCCGTGGTCATCCACGGCGGGGGGAAGGACATCAGCAGGCGGTTGGAAGCGTCTAACATTGAATCGCAATGGGTCAATGGCCTGCGCGTCACGGACAAGGCGTCGATGCAGGTGGTGGAAGATACCCTGTTTGGCGAAGTGAATCGGCGCATTGTCGAGGGGCTGGAAATCCTCGACGGACGCGCGCGCGGCATGTCCGCCAAAGACGCGGGGGTGATGTTCGTCACCCGGCACTTTGCCACTGTCGAAGAGGACGGAGAGACCAAACAGGTCGATATCGGCTATGTCGGCGATGTGGCCCGCATCGATCCCGAACCCATCCGCCTCGCCTGCGAAGAGGGGATGATCCCCGTGATTTCCCCGATTGGATTGGGGCCGGATGGCGCGAGTTACAACGTGAATGCCGACACCGCAGCCGGCGAAATCGCCCGCGCATTACAAGCGGAAAAGCTGGTGTTCCTAACAGACGTCAATGGCATTCGCAGGGACCCGCACGACCCGAACTCCCAAATCTCAACCCTGCCCGTCAATGACGTGGAAATCCTAATCGACAAGGGCATTGCCCGCGGGGGCATGATCCCCAAGTTGCGCGCGTGTGAGCGTTCCGTCAAAGGCGGGGTTCACAAAACGCACATCATCGACGGCAGCGTGCCCCACGCGCTCTTGCTGGAAATTTTTACACGCGAAGGCATTGGAACGCAAATTGTACAGTGAGAAAGGGGAGACGTGAGACGTAAGAGGGAAGAGGGCCGCCCACCCCCTCTCCCCGTCTTACCTCTTACCTCTTGCCTCTTGCCTCTTGCCTCTTGCCTCTCACCTCTTGCCTCTTTCAAAGGACACATCATGACCACGCGAGAAATTATCGACTTGGAACAGAAGTACATTTTGCAAACTTATGGCCGGCCCGAGTTTGTGTTGGAACAGGGCGACGGGGTCTATCTCACCGATACGGATGGCAAACGCTATCTCGATTTTGTGAGCGGCCTGTCGGTCAATGCCTTGGGCTATAACAACCCGCTGATCCAAGAGGCGGCCAACGCGCAGTTGGGCAAATTGATCCACGTCTCCAATTTGTACCACACGATCCCGGCGCCGCAGTTGGCGCGATTGTTGTGCGAACATTCGTTTGCGGACCGCGTGTTTTTTTGCAACAGCGGCACCGAATCTATCGAGGCCGCCTTGAAATTTGCGCGCAAGTGGGGGTACAAAAATTTCGAGGACGCCCCGAAAAACAAAATTATTGCGATGAACAATTCCTTTCACGGGCGAACTTACGGCGGGATTTCAGCGACCGGGCAACCCAAGTATCACAAGGGATTTGGCCCCATGTTGCCGGGCATTGCGTTTGCCGAGTTGAACGATTTGGAGTCCGTAGAAAAATTGGTCGACAGCCAAACCGTGGCCGTGTTGTTGGAGCCATTGCAAGCAGAAGGTGGGATTCATTCATCGGACCCGGCGTTCTTGGAAGGCGTGCGCGCCCTGTGCGATGAGATGCAGATGGTGTTGATTTTCGACGAAATCCAGTGCGGCTTGGGCCGCACAGGCTCTCTGTTTTGCTACGAACAATACGGGGTCGCGCCGGATATTATGACCCTTGCCAAACCCCTGGCTGGCGGCTTGCCTATCGGCGCGACGCTCGTGACGCAGGAGGTGGCCGATGCCGTGGAACCGGGGGATCACGCCGCGACCTTTGGCGCGCATCCAGTGTCGTGCGCCGTGGCTATCGAGGTGTTCAAGACCCTGTCCGATCCCGCGTTTATCGCCAGCATCTGTGAAAAAAGCGCGTACTTATTCGACAAGTTGAACGCGCTAAAAGACGAGCATTCGGATGCGGTGACGGAAATTCGCGGCAGCGGGCTGATCGCCGGCGCGGTGCTCAAAGACATCCCGGCCGCAGATGCGATGAATGCGATTCGAGAAAAGCACGACATTTTGATCTGCGTCGCCGGGCCTGATGTGGCGCGCTTCTTGCCCCCGCTGGTGATCGAAAAAGAACACATCGACGAAGCCGTGAACGCGCTGGATGAATTTTTGAAAAATTAGGCCGCGTCAATGGTTCGGGCATTTTTTGCTGTACCACAACAGCGAGTTCGTCATAACAAAAAGCCCGTCTCCGCTTACCTCCGCGGAGACGGGCTTTTGTATCCTTGAACTGGCTGTCGCCAGTTGTACCCCTTTTGTGCCTTTGAACTGGCTATCGCCAGTTGTACCCCTTTTGTGCCTTTGAACTGGCTATCGCCAGTTGTACCCCTTTTGTGCCTTTGAACTGGCTGTCGCCAGTTGTACCCCGCTCGTGCCTTTTGTGGCTATCTATACTTGAACGGTCTTTTCAAGAACCTCCCCATCGCCGCGGTGGATAACGGCTTTCCACTCGCTATCATCGTCTTGAACCGCGATGCCGCCTTGGCGCCAGTTGGTTTGAAAATGCACGGCAAAGGGTTCGTCATAAGCCGTATAGTACAACTCGCCATTGCGATAAAAATCGACATAGCTGATCGATTCGGGATACAGGCTCGCCAAGCGCAGCCAGCGTTGCCCCCGATACGCCCAATCGGGTTCTAAGCCCTGCAAGTAGTATTGGTCGTCCGGCGCGATCTCATCCACGCGGATGCCGATGCCCTTTGCCATACGATGGGCGAAAAAGGTATCCTCTCCGTGCGTGATGCCCCAATCCGCGGGCGGCTCCTGCTTGGTCATATTGTTGTAATACCCCCACGACGTCTGCGTTTTGTACGCCACCTCGAGTTGCCCGATGGCCTGCGAATCCTCATTGCAAACAATGGGCCGATTCAAGTTCCACCCGCGCACCTCTCGAATCATGTTGTAATACCGCTGTCGCGTACAGCCATTGCCGTGAATGAGAATCACATCGCTGGCACTTGCGACATCCCGGTCGCGGTATCCACCTCCGCCACTGCATCCACAGGGCAGGCCGCCCGACTCTTTGCGCGCCAAATCCAACAACTGCACCATCCCCGCTGGCTCGTGAATAATGAGATGCCTGTTAAACGCGCCGATATTCATTTCATTCGCCACCTCGATGATCACATTAGAACGCCCTTTCAAAAAGCGCGAAGCCGTTGTCACCGCGTTGCGGATGGCGTTTTCATCCTTCAACCAGCGCGTCTGCGCTCCGTAGAAAAAACTGGCGATCACCACCATCCCCACTGCGTCCGCGCCCTGAATCAACATGTCCATCCGCTCGGCATAATCGGCGTCCAACGTCAGGCCATCCTCGCCAAAGGGATTGTTTTGGATGGTATCATTCGGCGTCGTAAAACACGGCCCTCCACCCTGGAATCCCGTCGTGAATGCGCGCAAACCATAGCCATACCAATCGGGCAATGCCGCGACGAGACGCTCGGTATTTTGCATGGCATTCCATTCGCCGCGCCCCCACCGCGCAAACCGGTCGGGATCCATCGCGTCGTCAAAAATGCCCTGAATAAACCGCGCATTCATCAGCGAGCCGTGCGCGTCGGGCCGCGCCCCATCGATCTCCGAATACGTCAACTGCCCATTCACCAAAAACTTTTCCCCTTCAAGTGCCACATGTGTTCGCGCCATGTTTTCTCCTTAACGCTCGTAGAGATACTCGGTGTAATCCCACTCGTAGTCTCGAGAACTGCCCCACGCGCTTTCTGCGTAGTACTGTTCCCGAATCGCGTCGTGTTTCCGCGTGAGGCGGTTTAGGTTTTCGGGGTGTCGCAAGGCGTCGTCGGTGTCCGCTCGCCACCTTGCAAGGCGATTTTTTTGCCCCTGCAACACGGCTTCGTATGCCCGATCACCGGACAGATTTTCAAATTCCCATGGGTCGTTCTGCAAGTCGTAAAGCTCGAACTCGGGGGGGCGTTCATAAAGGTCATAAGCCGCTCGCACGCGCTCATCCGCGCACGCGATCTCCTCTCGCGTCGCGCCAGATGCCCACTTTTGCGTCGGTTCCGAATAGCCCAGCGCGCTCGGGCTTGGGCGGTCTTGGAGCAAATTGGCGATGAGCTTGAATCGCCCATCGCGCACGCAACGCTGTGGAAAATACGTAACCACGCCGCCGCTTCCCCACTCCGCGTACAGATGGGTTCGCCATGCCGTATCCTCGCCATTCAAAAGGGGCACAAACGACGCCCCTGCCACGCCGGGAGGACATGCGATCCCCGCGATGTCGGCCACGGTCGGCAAAATATCGACCTGCGAGATCAGTTCGTCGCGCACGCGCCCTTCACCCATGCCGGGACAGCGCACGATCAGCGGAATGCGTAGCCCGCCCTCGTAGCTCGATGTTTTCCCGCGTGAAAACTGCGCGCCGTGATCGGTGGTAAAAATCACGAGCGTATTTTCCGCCTTGCCCATCGCTTTCAACTGGTCCAACACCAATCCCACGCCCGTATCCAACCTGGACATGCAGTTGTAATAATTCGCCGTCTCCGCTCTGAGGCGCGGCGTATCAATGCCGACAAATGGGAGCGGCGCGACGTCTTTGCCATCTAGCGGCCGTGCGGGCACCCCGAATTGTTGGCGGTGAAACGGCAGATGCGCGTCTGGAAAACTCATCTGCAAGAAAAACGGCGCATCCGACGAGTTCATAAACGCGCCTGCGACCTCGGCCATTTTGTGGACGTCGCGGTTGGCAAAACTGATCCACGCCTTGGGATTTTGCCACAGATCGTAGGGAAAAGCATCTTCCGGGTTGATGTGCAATTTGCCGATCAGCCCGGTACGATACCCCGCGTTTTTCAACAACTCGGGCAGGTTGGGAAACCGATCGTACAGCGCGTATTTGTGGGTTGCCAATCCAAACTGACCATTCTGGTGCGGATACAACCCGGTCAAAATACTCGCCCGCCCGGGACTACACACGGCTTGCGTGGCGTACATATTTTCAAAGCGCACGCCCTCAGAGGCCAGTTCGTCCAAATGCGGCGTTTGTGCATGGGGATCGCCATAACAGCCCAAGTGCTGTCCGTTGTCTTCCGAAATCATGAGGAGGATATTGTACCGCATATCAGATGACATTTTGAACTCCTTGCTTAAACTCGGCAAATAACCAAATTGACACAACAATGGTGGTACGCTATACTTTCCGCCCCGCTCACTCCCTTCGGTGAGACGGGAGACGGGAGACGGGAAACGGGAAACGGGAAACGGGAGAGGCAAGAAGGCCGCCCAGCCCATCCACCCAAAATCACTACGCGATCATGCCCCGTCCGCCGATTCGTTTGTTTTGTCGCACTCATCGAGGGCTTACAGATATGTTCAAAGGCGTTGTCACACAACTTTCCCAGTTGATGCACAAGCGCGCCAATCGGCGGAATCTCCGCACGTTGTTCAAGTTGTTGTTGACCTTGGCGATCATCGTCGCGCTCTTCAGCGTCGTTTTCCGCATTCTCATGCTCCGCGAAGGTCAAGAGGCGAGTTGGATTACCGGGCTGTATTGGACGCTGACGACCATGTCCACCCTGGGATTTGGCGACATCACCTTTCAGGGCGATTTGGGGCGGTTGTTCTCTGTGCTGGTCTTGATCACTGGCATGGTCTTTTTGCTCATCGTCCTGCCCTTTGCCTTTATCCAGTTTTTTTACGCGCCGTGGATCCAAGCCCAATCCGAAGACCGCGCCCCGCGTCAGTTGCCCGCAAATACCCGGGGGCATGTCTTGTTGACCCACTACGACCCCCTTGTGCAAAGCCTCATCAACAAGTTGGATCGCTACCACTACACTTATTATCTCCTCATGCCAGACGTGGCGGATGCCCTGCAACTCCACGACCAAGGCATCGAGGTCGTCGTGGGGGATTTCGACAATCCGGAAACCTACGAGAAATTGCAGATCGAACAAGCCGCGCTCGTCGCCGCAACAGATACGGACCCGATCAACACGCACGTCGCCTTTACCGTGCGCGAACTCAATCCCACTGTGCCGATCATCGCCCGCGCAGACGACCCGCGTTCCGTCGATATTCTCAAATTGGCGGGTTGCACGCATGTGCTACAACTCGAAAAAATGCTCGGCGCGTCTTTGGCTCGGCGCACCCAAAGCGGAGACGCTGCCGCGCATGTGATCGGCCAGTACGAAGAACTGATCATCGCCGAAACCACCGTAACCCACACGCCCCTCGTGGGCAAAACGCTCGAGGAAATCGGCTTGCGAAAAAACCTGGGCCTCACGGCTATCGGGGTTTGGGAACGCGGCATTTTTCAATCCGCACTGCCGGACACGCCCATCGGCCCGCACACCGTCCTCGTGCTCACAGGCTCACAGCATCAATTAGATCGGTTCAACGAATTGTTCTGCATCTACAAAACCTCGACCGCGCCGGTCGTCATCATCGGCGGCGGCGGGGTCGGCAAAGAAGCCGCACGCACCCTCACCGAACTCGGCCTCGACTACCGCATCGTGGAAAAAGATCCGGAACAAGTTCGAGGGTTGGACAACTGCATCGTGGGCAATGCCGCGGATTTTGAGGTCTTAAAACAAGCCGATATTATGAACGCGCTGACCGTCATCATCACCACGCATGACGACGATATCAATGTGTATCTCACGGTGTATTGCCGCCGACTCAATCCGGAAATTCAGATCATCAGCCGCGTCTCGCAAGAAAAAAACATCGCGACCCTGCATCGCGCGGGCGCGGATTTCGTCATGTCGTATGCGTCGATGGGCGCGGACGCGATTTTCAACCTCTTAGAACGCAGCGACACCCTGACCTTGCCCGAGGGCCTCAGCGTGTTCAGAATGAAAATTCCCCGGTCCCTCGTCGGCAAAACCATCGCCAATTCATCCATCCGCAAAAACACGGGTTGCACGGTCATCGCGGTCAATGGCACGCCTCCCGCCCCCAATAAACCATTGCCAAGAGCTTCGGAAATCATCCTCATCGGCAGCACAGAAGGGGAAAAGCGATTTTTGGAAGTGTATGTCGATGTATGAGGGGCGAATAGGCGGAACGGGGTACAACTGCGATAGCGGTTCACTATTTCTCGCATCTACGGCCGGGCACAGGGGCCGCGCCCCTACGTCTCATTACCGCTCGTTTTATTTTTTTCGCCTACTCCTCAGCAATCCCCCGATACTGCCCTCTGTAAAACAACAACGGCGCGCCCGATCCCACCTCGCCATCCACAATCTCGCCGACGAACATATCGTGATCTCCAGCCGGCAGGACATGCACCAATTTGCAATCGAGATACCCGAGCGTGCCATCCAAAATCGGCGCGCCCGTTTTGCGTTCGCGCAATTTGAGGTCGGAAAAATCCTTTGGCCCTGGCGCGGCAAATCGGTTGGACAAATGCTCTTGCTCGCGCGTCAGGATATTGATGGCATAACACTGACCGTCCGACAGCGCGCTGTGCATGGTCGCCGATTTATCCACTGACACCACAACGAGCGGTGGCTCCAAGGACAACGACATCACCGCATTGGCGGTCATACCCGTTATATCCCCGTTTTGGTATCGCGTGGTCACAACCGTGACCCCGGTTGCAAACCGCCCCATAATATCGCGCTGTAGCCGTGCGTCAAATGCCATATATCCTCCGGGAAAGGCGTAAGAGGGGAATTTAGGTCGTGTTGACATTTTATTTTTGGACGTTCCGCACAGAGTAGCAAATTGCTCTGATGGCGTTGCGCGAGGGGACCTATCCCCCCGGCCCCCTTTCCTACGAGGAAAGGGGGAGTAAAGCTCCTTTGATGGCTTATCGCTCTGGTTGCTCTGATGGATTGACCGAGGGCATAAAGCGATTAAAAATCCCTCATCAATCCCCTCGCAAAACCGCTCACCGTTCCCCCCTTCCTCGCAGGAAAAGGGGAGTAAAGCTCTTTTGATGACTTCTAGCTCTGGTTGCTCTGATGGCATTGACCGAGGGCATAAAGCGACTAAAAATCCCTCATCAATCCCCTCGCAAAACCGCTCACCGTTCCCCCCTTCCTCGCAGGAAAGGGGGAGTAAAGCTCCTTTGATGACTTCTCACTCTGGTTGCTCTGATGGATTGACCGAGGGCATAAAGCGACTAAAAATCCCTCATCAATCCCCTCGCAAAACCGCTCACCGTTCCCCCCTTCCTCGCAGGAAAGGGGGAGTAAAGCTCCTTTGATGGCTTCTCACTCTGGTTGCTCTGATGGATTGACCGAGGGCATAAAGCGATTAAATATCCCTCATCAATCCCCTCGCAAAACCGCTCACCGTTCCCCCCTTCCTCGCAGGAAGGGGGGCTAGGGGGGTAGGTCCCGATAAGGAGCGATTGTCCGAGTTTCTCAAATCGAGAGCATATCCTGCGATAGGGCTTGATCTTCTCGATAAGCCCCCATTCCGTTGCATGGCTCGCAAATGTCAACACAACCTAGCCACGAGCGGGGTACAACTGACAACAGCTAGTTCAAAGGACGAGCGGTGTGTGTAGGGGCGATTCGCCCACAGATACAAGAGAGAAGAGGTCTGCTACGCGCTTGCCTTTCATCCCCGTTCTTATGTGGTTGCTTTCTCCCGCAACCACGCTGTTGCCGGGGAATTGACCGATGCGTGATGCGCCGCGAGGGCCGCTGTCAGGGCCGCGATCATCTCGCTGTGTTCGGGGGCGTCAAACAGATTGTTCACCTGAAGGAGGTCGTTCTCGCGGTCGAAGAGAATGGCCTCGTGGCCCTTCACATAAGCCAGTTCGTAATTGGGCGTGAACACGCCAGCGCGATTCGCGTCGTGGTGGATATAACACACATCGTCCCATTCCACCGCGTCGCCGCGCAACAGGCCGGACGCGTCGCGGCCGTGCTCTCGACCACGGGGTTCAAATCCCATCAAGGTCAAAATGGTCGGCATAAAATCGACCGATCCCACCAACTGATCAACCCGCGTTCCGGGCGCGATTTTCTCGGGCCAGCGGATCAACATGGGCACGCGATACGCGGTTTCATACAGTTGATTCTTGCCCATCAACCCGTGCTCGCCCAGATATTCGCCGTGATCCGACGTGAAGACCACAATGGTATTGTCCAAAATCCCCTTTTCGCGCAACGCGTCGAGCATTTTGCCCACGCAATCGTCGATGAGCTTGACCATGCCGCAATAATTGGCCGTGTGCTTGCGTAGGACATCGTCATTGGGTGCTTGCCTTGAGGATACCCAACTCGGCCGATTTTCCTCATGGCGCGTCTCGGGCAACGGCATCTGTCCGGGGTCGTACATGGTATCGTAGGGCGGGCGCACGGTGAACGGCGGGTGCGGGTCCGGAATGCTCAGCATAAAACAAAACGGACGCTCCCGGTCCCGAGTCAAAAACGCACACGTCTTTTCGGTCAACCAATCCGTGGGATACGTCTTCTCATCGCCCATCGTCTTGTAATTGAACGCCGTGGGCTGCATATCGCCCATCGTCGCGTCTTCGATTTTCTTCCAGTGCCCGCGGTTGAACATGTACTCCGCGTCGTCAAACCCCATCGTGCGCTCGGGGTGGACCCACCCGGGCCGCGGCGTGCCATCTAAATGCCATTTGCCCGCATAGCCGGTTTCGTAGCCGCGATCTTTCAACGCCTGTGCAAATGTAATCTCATCGCGGTTGAGCGGGATATTGTTGCGATACGCGCCGTGAACATGCTCGTACCGCCCGGTGAGGAACACGCCTCGCGACGGCGTACACACCGCAACATTGACCATAAAATTCGTCAAAATCGCGCCCTCGTCTGCCAGCGAATCAATATGGGGCGTGTGGATGAGTGTGCCGCCATAAGCACTCAAGGTCCAGCAACTTTGCTCGTCGGTGTGAATGACGAGGAGATTCGGGGAATCTGCCATTGTTCGCTCCTCATTGTTTTCTGTCCAGGGATCGACCAGGCCGGGATGATCCGCGGCGATGTTTTTAACCGCCGGTGGTGATGCTGAAGGACAGGGTGGCCTCGTCGCTACTTCTCCTGTCCGCATCCTCGTCCGTTGCGGTGATGGTCACGCGGACGGTTTCGCCGGCAATGGGCGCGCCGCAGATCGTGCGCGGGGCCGAGCAAGCCCCGTTGCCCGTGTCGTCGAGCGTCAGGCCCGCGGGCAAGTCCAAAGCCGTGTACGCAAGCGCGCCATTCCCGCCTGTTGCCGCGGGTAGTTGGAATGCCGGAATCGCAACGTTGAGGCCGGTGAAGGTCTTGTCCGTCACCGCATGGTCGCCGAAGGAGGGCGCGCTGTTCGCACTCGACGCAGAGCCGCGAATGACGACCGTCGCGGCTGAGGGCGTGCCGATGGTGTAGGCGTTGACCCCAGACGCCGTGGAAACGCCGATCAATGTCATGGTGATGGCCTCGTCGCCGGCATCGGCATCTCGCGCGATCCTGAATGACAGCGCGTTGTAGGGATACCGTTCCAAGATAGTGCGTTCAGCCGAACTGGGAATATCGTCCCGACTGAGCGTACTTCCCAACAACCCGCCGCGCAAGTCATCCACATTATACGCACTTCCAGAAGCGGAATAAGACACGCGGATCGCCCGCGAAGCCCTGGCGGCAACATCGTGCAACCGAATGACGAACTCCACGCGGTCACCCTCATCGACCTGCAAGCCGGGCCAATCGCAGTCGCGATCACCCGCGATGGCGTCCGCCCCGGAGCAAGTGCTGCTGTAATTGCCCCTAGGGCTGATCGTCACCGTCGGCGTTTGAGCCAGCATCGGAACTGTTCCGAGCGCGATCAACGCGATTGTCAGCGCGATAACCGAGGCCATCTTTTTCCTCGTCCTATGCCGCATGGCATCGCATTTTTCGGGGGGGGGGGGGGGGGGGTAAGTTGTTGTTTTTTATAGACATAAAACCCTCTGCCAAAAAGGTCTAAACGCGACATGAAATACGCTCCTTTGCAGATGAATTTGAGATGGGCGACATTGTTAGACATACTACGAAACCGCGAAAAATTGTCAAATCAAAATGTGAATCGGTGGGGTAAGGGCATTCCCAATTCCTCATTCAGCCCTGATGGGACGCGGGATACGGACAATCAGATGGATATTACACCACCTCTGCCAATTCCTTCACAAAGACCTCTGTATCTTCCCAGCCCAAGCACGGATCCGTGATCGACTTGCCGAAGATGCCTTCGCCTGCTTTTTGCGATCCTTCTTGCAAATAGCTTTCGACCATCAACCCGCGCACTATGTTGCAAAGGAGCGGAGAATGTTGCCGGCTACGCATCACCTCGAGGCCAATGCGCGGCTGTTCCGAGAATACTTTGTTGGAATTGTTGTGGTTGGTATCCACGATCAACGTTGGATTGCCCAACTTGCGCGTGTGATATTGCTCGGCGATGTGGATCAAATCCTCGTAGTGATAATTGGGGATGCTGCGTCCCTGATACGCCATCCCGCGCAGAACCGCGTGCGTCAGCGGATTGCCCGAGGTGCGGACTTCCCAGCCGTTGTAGAAAAACACATGCGGGATCTGCGCCGCGTAAATGGCGTTGAACATCACGTCCAAATCCCCGCCAGTGGGATTCTTCATGCCCGCGGGCACATCCACGCCGCTGATGGTCAAGCGGTGATTCTGATTTTCAACGGAGCGCGCGCCCACCGCAATATAACTCAGCAAATCCTCCAAGTAGGGCAGATTGGAGGGATAGAGCATCTCATCGGCAGCGGTGAGGTGCGACTCGCGGAATGCGCGAATCTGCATTTGCCGAATGGTCTTGATCCCGATGACCATATCGGGCGTGCCCTTGGGATCCGGCTGATGCGCCATGCCCTTGTACCCCTCGCCGGTCGTCCGCGGCTTGTTGGTGTAAATCCTCGGTACGAGCACCAATTTGTCCCGCACCTGATCTTGAAGCCTCGCCAAGCGGTTGACGTATTCGCACACCGCATCGACATTGTGCGCGGAGCACGGGCCGATGATCAGCAAGAACTTATCGCTCTCGCGCTCAAAAATCGCCCGAATCTCCGCGTCTCGCCTCGCTTTGATGGCCTTCAAATCATCGGGCAGGGGCAACCGCGCCTCGATTTCCTCCGCACTGGGAATGGGCTGAATGCGCGTAAAACTCATGGTCGTATCCTTTTGTTAGCGTGCGAGTGCATTTGTCCGATAATGCCATCGTAGGGACAACCCCTGTGATGGAAACCGCGTCAGTACCACATGACCGCGAACGAGCGTTGGGCGCGTCACACCGATTCTCTGTCCTCGCAGGAGGGGCCCGATTAGGGATGAAGCGGGGACGCGCCTTGTTGTGCGAGGATGCGTTCCGCGTTGTGGAAAAAAATTTGGTCGCGTTGGTCGTCTGTGAGGTCCGCGTCCAGAACTTTGCCCACAGAGCCGGCCATCGTGCCATCTGTGCCAAAGAGCACGCGCCCGATGCCGAGTTCTGTAACCGCGTATTCGACTTGCCCATCGTCCAAGTTGCTGCCCGAGACGTCGATATAGACATTGGGAGACGCGTCGCGCATTTCGCGCACCGTGTGTTCCCAGTCGCCGCCGCCGCCGATGTGGGCGTGGATGAGCATGGCGTCCGGGTATTTTTCGCTGGCTTCGGTGAAGTGAATGCCGTGCGAGATGAGGGGCTGGCTCG
Organism: Candidatus Latescibacterota bacterium; assembly: GCA_965204745.1. GTDB lineage: Bacteria > Latescibacterota > UBA2968 > UBA2968 > UBA2968 > VXRD01. The sequence continues at coordinate 1,831,231 of OZ242010.1, read as the reverse complement.
CGCGGTGTTCGGCAACCGGGTATCCGGCGTGTTGCAAAATGGGCACGCGGCGTTCGCTCGCCAATGCCAAGATGGGGTGAACGGCCGGGTCGTTGATGCGGTACTGGTTGTAGAGCTTGATGCCGATCATGCCCGCGTCGAGGCAGCGTTCGGCTTCGTCGATGGCGTCTTGAAAGTGGCCGGGGATGAGAAAGCACCAGCCGCGAATGCGTTGCGGGTGGCGTGCCATCGCGCCCAAGGTGGTGTCGTTGTGGAGGCGCACTTCTTCGATAGGCGCGAGGATGCCTTGCGAGATGATGGAGGAACACCAGTATTCGGTGATGCCGAGCATCGCGCCGGAATCGACGAGGTGGTCCGCGGATCGTTCCCATCCGTCCATGAGCCAGACATGGCAGTGCATGTCGATTTTAGGACGGCGGAGGCAGGATTGGATGTCGATAGTCATAAAAATCAACCATGGGTGAAAATGGATGAAAACCCGGCGGCCCGACCGCTGACTCAGTGACCGTAGAGTCTGGGAGGGTTGCCCTTCATTTCGACTACGGCCCTGACGAGCCCTTCCCATTGGCCGACGAGGTCGTTCCATTCTGGGGATTGGAGATAGTCGAAGTTTTCGTCTTCCAATGAAAATTCGGGCATATACGTGCCCACGACTCCTTTTTCAAGCAGGCCCTCTTGAATCACCCCTCGCTCGCGCAGGATGAGGATGGGCAGGCCGAGTTGATACGCCATTGCAGGTTCGATCTGACAATATGGACTCGTCAGCCACATGTTCTGAATTTTGCTCTCTTTTGCCTCCGACATGTCCGTATCGGGGCGAACTGTGGCGTCGCGGATTAACGCACGTTTTAGGGCAATGGTGATGAGGCCGTTGGATTCGAGCATGAGCCTGCGTATCGCTTTGAGCGGGGCGTCCATGTCGTAATCAGTGACGCCGAGTGTTCTCGGTTCTAAGCCGCGCATCCGCAGGTACTCTTCCAATCTGTCGACGAATTTCTGTTGCCTGCTCAAATGCGGCTTGGGGCAACTCAAAAAAACGGATATTCTCATTTCAACCCTCCGATAGCTGACCGCTGTGTGCCTGATACCAACTTGAAACGGCTTGAGCGGTTTATCGAGAAAATCAAGCCCTGACGTTCCGCAGTTCAAAGAAGGCATCCCAACAAGTGCTCTCGCAAAACCCCTCCGATCAAGCCATCACGCACAGCGCGCAAGGCCGTCTCGCAACCAATGTCCATATTGCAACCCACTTTGCAGGCTGGCGCATATCGTTCTGTTACAAAAGCGCTTTGCGCTGTGCAAGCCCCTCGGCGTTTGAGAGCGGCATTTTTTGCCTACTTTTTTTGCTGTTGAAAAAAAGTAGGTCGCCGAAGGCATCGGAGGCAACCAACGAGGGGGCATGACCAAATGCCTTAAATGAGCAAGCAACACATTTGCTAATCTATGCGTAACGTAAAAAAATAAAATGTCAACACGGCATAGAAATCAAATTGGTATTATACGGAAATTTAATTGATCTTTGCGGTGGGGAAAAGCGAAAATTGATGGATGCACTAGAGAAACTCCTCGTTGAAAAGTCGGGGTCAATACGCTATATTGCACTTATGACAACGACGGGAAAATCCAAAAAGACACAAGGAGGCACACCATGTCCGATTTGCAACTCAAATCCATCGAACCCTGGGCGCCGCATCCAACCGCCGCGCCATTGACAGAACGCGGCGATGACGCGCTGGCGATTGCCGCGAATGGCACGCGCACCTGCATCGGCGGGTGGCAGGTCGTGTACTCGGGCGTTCAGGCCGGCAAAATGCATGAAATCGTCGCCCACGCCCAATTTCAAGATGTGGACCACGCACGCGATGTGTTGCGTTGCGAGGCGTATTGGGGCTCCATGCCTTGGGACTATGGGCGGCGAAATGACATCGTGGCGTGGGATTATCTCCTGCCCGAATGGAACGGCAACACCGTGCAATTCTCGCGCCGCCTCACCGCGCCCAAAGGGGCCGACCACCTGACCGTGCGCTATACGTTCCGATGGTCCATCAAGGGCGCGTCCGAGTGGCAGTTGCCCGACGTGAGCGTGCATGGGCAGGCCGAATCTTCCGCGCCGGTGAAAATCTGCGTCGCAACCGGCCGGCGCGAGGATCGCAACCGGCGGTTTGCGTCCATTCAAGACAATGTCGATCTGTACGCGCCGTTGTGCCGCGCGGCCTGTGAACGCGAAAATCCCGACCTGATCGCGTTGCCCGAGATCGCATTGCAATACGGGGTTCAGGGCAGCCCTTTGGACTTGGCCGTGCCCGTGCCGAGTGTTGAGACCGAGCCGTTTTCCGACATTGCACGCGATTATGGCGTCCACCTGCTCTTGGGCGTGCTCGAGCGCGATGGCGATGCAGTACACAACACCGCCGCGTTGTTCGCACCCGATGGTCGCATCGCTGGCAAGTACCGCAAGGTGCATCTCGCCGTGGGCAAGGAAATGGATTCGGGCATTTTGCCGGGCGATGCGTTTCCGGTGTTCGATACGTCAATCGGTCGGATCGGGTGCAATGTTTGTATGGATTCCTCGGCCGCCGAATCCTCGCGGATGATCGGCCTCAATGGCGCGGACTTTTTGCTGTTGCCCATCATGGGCGATCACCGCGCTTGGCATCCGGAAGATCATACGTGGGACGCCCAACGCTTTCGCGGCATCATGCAAACGCGCGCGCTGGACAATCAGTTGTGCATGGTGGTGGCTGTCAACCGCGCAGAGGGCAGTTGCATCATCGACCGCACAGGGCATGTGCTGGCGTGGAACGATGGCAACCAACCCTTTATCGCCGCTGAAGTCGATCTCGTGGATGGGTTCCGCCCGCAAAACCGCGGTTGCTACCGCAGCATCAACTGGATGCAACGCCGCCCCCACGCGTACCGCGCTTCCATCGACGAAACAAACGCAGGCACCCTACGCCTCGCGGAGTATTGATGGGAATGGAATAATCCTTGACATCCCCAAATATGTGGCTATATTCCTTTGGGAATATAAACGGGCAATAATGCCATCGCGCACATTCCCAATTACCAGAACAACCCGTAAAGCCCCGTTTTCAGGTCGGGGTGACGAGCGCGTATGACGAACACCGAGTTGCGTCAGTGAGGTGCGATCATCGAATCGCAAAGGAGAAAGCACATGATTCCCACCCTTGAAAGCCGAGTGACCGAGCACGACATCCGTTTGACCCGCGTTGAGGCTATCATCGAGCAGATCAACCACCGCTTGGCGAGCATAGACAACCGTTTGACCAGCCTTGAAAATCGCACAACCAGCCTTGAAAATCGTATGATCAGCATTTTTAAGTGGGTTATCGGCCTTCAGTTCACGATCCTTCTCGCCATTTTCGGTGCTACCATCACCATTTTGCTGAACCTTCCAAATTAGAAGCCGTCTCAAACTCTGTGGGAGATATGTTGTGAATACGCAAGAACTTATGACCACTCGAGAAGCGGCTGAAAATCTCGGCTACACCATTCAGCACACGCGCCTGCTGATCCGTCAGGGAAAAATTGAGGCATCGAAATTCGGCAGAGATTGGCTGGTCGTGCGGGAATCCGTCGTCGAATACAAGGCAGGAGTGATGAATGATGAATGAGCACGCGAATCCTGTGAAAGTGCCACCCCTCAAAATTCAGGGCATCAAAACAAAGTTGGTGTCATTCATTTTGAACCAGGTGAAATGGGATGGACGCGGGCGATGGGTTGAACCCTTTTTGGGATCGGGCGTTGTGGTTCTGAATGTCAACCCAGAAAGAGCACTCCTCGCGGATGCGAATGAACACATCATCCGCTTCTACCGCGCAATACAAACGGGCGAGATGAACCCCTACGATCTGCGTTGCTTTTTGGAGCGAGAAGGCCATTCGCTCAAAGAAAGAGGCCAAGCGCATTATTACGAATTGCGCGAGCGGTTTAATGCCCATCACTCGCCCTTTGATTTTCTTTTTTTGAACAGGGCGTGTTTTAATGGCATGATGCGGTTCAACGCACAGGGCAAGTTCAATGTCCCGTTTTGCAGGAAGCCCGAAAGATTTGCCCAAGCCTATATCACCAAGATATGCAATCAAGTCGCTTGGGCGGGCGAGCGGATCAAGGGCAGGGATTGGCACTTCGCGGTTTGGGATTGGCGCGATACCCTCCGCCAAGTTGAAGATTCGGATTTCGTCTATCTCGACCCGCCGTACAACGACAGGCATACGGATTATTACAATCAGTGGGATGACCGCGATGCCGACGGGTTGGCGCGAGCGGTCAAAAAGCTAAAGGCGCGGTTTGCGTACTCGACTTGGAAGCAAAACAAATACCGCACGAATGAACACCTGACCAAACATTTCTCCGACTATCCCACGGCGACAAAAACGCATTTCTATCACGTAGGCGCCACCGAATCGCTCCGCAATGCAATGGAAGAAGCCCTGGTGATGTCACCCGATTGTGTCTTGGAAGCCGTGCCGAGCGCGTAATTTTTTCTATCCGCCGTTATGATCCCTTTGACATCGTACGAAATGTTGTGCGCGCTAAACATGCTCTCAAATTCAGATCGAAAATTGAACATCCCCATCCCCTTTTGGTTTAGACGCCGAGCGCGCTTTGTTCGCATTCGGCGTATTTTTTGATCAGTGTGTCGTACACTGCGGGGTTGGCGGGCGAGACCGCAGACGCGGCTAGGGGTTCGGCGATGCCTGCGATGAGGTCTTCCCAAGGGGTGTGAGCATTGCGGTGGGCGTGAGCCGCGCGCAAAGCCGCGCCCAGGGCCGCGCTGTTGGTGACGTCAAACGGGTACACCGGGCAATTTTGCACATCCGCCATGATCTGGAGGATTTCGGGATTGACAGACGCGCCGCCGGTCGCGTAAATGCCCGAAGGGCGCACGCCCATCCATTCGGCGTGCAACCGCATGGACATCATCTGCGCTTCGACAACCGCACGGCAATTGCCCGCCGCGTCGCGTTCGTCGAGGTCAAAGCGGTGAACGCGAGGGGCGAGCACGTTCGGCACAATTTCGGGTTCAAAATAGGGTAGCATGATTTTGCCACCATTGCCGGGCGGCGTGGATTGAAGCGCGCGAGAAAACCCGCTCCAGTCCAAGGCATGCGCTTTGCGAATCCCCTCCCGGGCGAGCGAGCCATTTTTGAAACACAACAGGGTCATATAGTCGCCCGTGGGCGAAACAAAAACGTGCCCCTCGCCGCGCGGATCGGTCTGGCAATTTTTCATCGTGCCAAAATAGGTGTCGCTGGTGCCGAGTGAAATGGCGACCATGCCCTCGCGAATAAGGCCGAGGCCAATGACGCTGTTGGGATTGTCGCCCGACCAAACGAGCGCCTGCGCCTGGGGATTGAGGCCGTATTTCTCGACAAAATACCGGCTGACCGGCCCGATTATGGCGCGGGATGCGACAAGCGGGGGCAAACGGTCAGGCAGGCCGGGCGCGGTGGCGTCGAGCGCGGGAGGATGCCATGTCCGCTTCTGAATGTCCATCAGGTTCATGCCCGCGCCATCGCCGTGATCGATGGGGGCAACGCGGCCCGCGATCAACGAGGCCATGAAGGAACTGACGAGCATGATGTGGGCGGTATTGGCATAAGCATCGGGTTGGGTTTTGTAAAACTTGCGAATCTGCGGCCCTGTAAAGCGTTCAAAAGTCGTCGAGCCGGTGGCCCGCGTGGTCGCCTGAAGCCCGCCCAAAGCATCGCAAATCTCATCGCATTCGGCGCGCGTTGAGGAATCCATCCAGATGGGCGATGTGCTGCGGGAGAATACACCGCGCAAATTTTGAACGAGCGACTTTGCGGGATCGAGATTGGCCAAGGCGTTCACAATGCCGGCGTTGAGATAGACAGAACCGTGTTGTTGCCCCGAACCCGAGATGGCCCGAATGCGGCCCAGGCTGACGCGGTCGCTTTTCATCTTGTCGAACAGCGCGTCGAGGGCCTCGGCCCACATCAGAGGCGGCGCGTGGACGATTTTGGGATCGGGATCGTCCAACACCCCATTCCGCGTCTCGTACTGCGGTAGCATTTCGTCGTAATTCAGCGACGCGTCATACACGACCGCGTGCGCGTCGAGGTCGATAAGAACAGCACTCAAGCTCTGCGTGCTCGCGTCAAGCCCGAGATAAAAATTGCTCATGCGCGCTCCTTTGCTTCTATCGAAAGGCCGTATCGAAGGTTGCGTTTTGTCGCGTCATGTGATTTTCAAGAGATGTCTTCATTTCGAAAGGCACAGGGACAGCATGCTCACCCGCGTGCGGAGGGCTTGGCGTCGGAATTTCCTCCCCATCGTCAATGCGCCCGGCAATGGCTTCTCCAAGCGCGTCCTGAGCTTCGGCGAGGGCCTCGGCCTCATCGGCACCAGAGGTGAGGCATTCTGGCAAATCGCGGAACGAAACAATGATTTCGCCTGTGCAATCTATCTGAAAATGTGCGGGATATACGAGCGTCATGACACTCCCCTCATGTTTTTTGTGGCTTTACTGCAAATCGCTCCGGCCGAGGCCCAATTGACGAATCATGGCAGACAGAAGGCCGGACGCCAGTTCCTTGCGGCGGTCTTTTACAATGGTCTTGCGCGTGCCGTAATACAGCGTGACGTGACTGCCCTTACCTCGCTTGGAATCAACGCGAACAGGGACGTTGCGTTCTCGGCCTATCTCATGTACCCGGTTGATGAATTGTCTGCCCGTCATGTGTCATTTCTTTTGTTTCTTTTTTTGGTTTCACGCCCGGTAAATCACCGGGCATTTGGACGGATCGTCAATGTGTCGGGTCAGGCCCTGCCGCAGGTCATTGACTGGGCGCGAGTTTTCGGTCCGCATGTGGATCGCAAAGCTGCGGCGGGGGCCATTGGAACGGTTGGGGCCGCTGCCGTGCAGGGTGAAGCAGTCGTGCAGGCTCAACGCGCCGCGCGGCATCAGCATCGGAACTTCGCGCCAGGTTTCGCGTTCGGGAATGGCGATGCCCCCGCGCAAAGTGTCGAGGTCTTGCTGTTGAAAGCCCATGGCAATGTCCAAAAGCCCCCAGCGGTGCGACCCGGGCACAAAGCGCATCGGCCCGGAATCGAGGGTAATGTCGCTGAGGGCCACCCACGCGGTGAAAAGTTCGCTGCCCGCTTCCCACGCGCGCCAATAGTAGCGGTCTTGATGCCAGCCGATGTTGGTGACGCGCTCGCCTTCGGGTTCGCCCACGGGTTTGTAGAGCAGTTGCACCCACCAAACCTGCACCATTTTCGCCCCCGTGACCTCGGCCGCGAGGTTGCCCAGCGCGGGATGCGCGACCAAATCCATAATCGCGCGGCTCGCCAGTTGGGGCATTTCAATTTTGCACAGGGTTTGGGGATCGTCGCCCGGGTTCCAACGCGAGTTTTCCGGCGGGCGTCCCGTATCGTACTCGCCCGCCCGCACGGCGTCCATGCCCGCAATCGCAGCATCGACGACATCGGATGGAATGACCGGCGCCAAGACCGCGCAAAACCCGTCTTTTCGATAGTGTTCTGAAAGGGTCATGGCATCCTCTCTGTGTGTACTCGTCTTATGCCTACAATACTCAGGGCGGTTTCTCGCGGATGGATCGGGCTGACCGCTTTACGTCAACTTCAACAGGTCTGCCACATCTTGGGGCCGGCCAGTCGCCTTTTTGTTTTGCTTTAAGTTGTACAAATCAATAACATGGGCTGTAATTTCATCATTTTCGTCTAACAACGCGACAAATTTTTTGAAATCCTGGGTCAGTGCCATATTTCCAACTGTTGTATTCTCGCCGGATGGCTTCCAAAGCATCTATGCGAGCCTGATGGGATTGCGTTTGCCAGAAGGCAAAATCGCCCTTCTGATCATCGACCTTGCACTTCGTTACGACCTTCTGTATTTTTTTGTTTGCCATACGCCAATATAGCGTATCCACATCCACTTTTCAACGAGGAGTTTCCCATGCGCGTCATCGTTATCGGCACGGAATACACGGGCAAAACCACGCTGGTTCAGGCCATCCAACAATGGGGCATGGATCGCGGGATTCGCCATCACATGGACGATCACTTTTCCATTCCGGACCAGCAAACCCTGGAAAATCCCGCGGATCAAAAGGCCATGACCGAATTGCCCTCGGCCATCAAAGAGCGTTTTCAGCGTTTTCAAATCGCCTATCACGTCCGCCTGGTCCACAAATACCAGCACGTCTTGCTCACCGGCTTTCACATCGAAGAAATGGTCTATGGGCAACGCTACTACTATCCGGACCTCGCGCACCCGGTGGAAACCCCCCAAGCGTGGGAACGCGACATGCCCTCGGACATGATTTTGGTCCTGCTCACGGCCAGCCCAGAGGCCATCAAACAGCGCATGAAAGACGACCCGCACGATTTTCCCATCGTGCCCGAATCCGACATCGAAGAAGTGCAAGCGGCATTCCGCGAAGAGTTTCGCAAATCCTTCTTCAAACAAAAATTCCAGATCGACACTTCGACCCTGACGATATACTCCCTGCTCAACGACTTTCTCCGCATGTCGTACCCCTATCTCAGTGCCGCGGACCACGCCATTCGCATGACCGTCCGGTAGTATAAAACGGGGATTAGGTCGTGTTGACATTTTATTTTTTTGACGTTACGCACAGATTAGCAAATGTGTTGCTTACTCATTTAAGGCGTTTGGTCCTATAGCCTCGTTGGTTGCCTCCGATGCCTTCGGCGACCTACTTTTTTTCAACAGCAAAAAAAAGTAGGCAAAAAATGCCGCTCTCAAACGCCGAGGGGCTTGCACAGCGCAACGCGCTTTTGTAATCGCACGACATGTGCCAGCCTGCAAAGTGGGTTGCAAGATGGACGTTGGTTGCGAGACGGCCTTGCGCGCTGTGCGTGATGGCTTGATCGGAGGGGTTTTGCGAGGGCACTTGTTGTGATGCCTTCTTTGAACTGCGGAACGGCAGTGAATGCGATGCAACAAAAGCGAGAAAGCTGAAGGAGCGACTGTCCGAGTTTCTCAAACCGAGAGCATATTCTGCGATAGAACTTGATTTTCTCGATAAACCGCTCAGCCAGTTGCATGGCTCGTGAATGTCAACACAACCTAACAACCCAAGTGCAAGAAGTGTCCAACCAGTGCAAGTTATGCGATACAACCCCAGATCGATTCTTTCGGGGATGGCATCTCCACTCTCCACTTTCCACTACACCTACCTTGTCCGATCTATCTTCTGACATTCGCCTCGCATTTGACGATGGCACGCTCGTTCTCTTGGACGCGCCGCCAGAGTACGAACCGCCGTCCCCGTTTGTGTGGGATAGCCGCGTGGGGCGTTGGCGCGCGCAGGCGCATCGGTATCGCCAAATTGTCGAAGCACTCCGCGCACAAGAGGTGGGCATCAAAAACGTCGTCCCGCGCTACAACCGCCTCAAGCTCACCCTCAAGCGCGAACACGCGCCCCATCCCCATCAGACCGAAGCCCTCGACGCGTGGCGGTCAAACGAGCGGCGCGGCGTCGTGGTGTTGCCCACGGGCTCGGGCAAATCCCTGCTCGCGCTGATGGGCATTGCCGAGGTCAATCGTAGCACCATGGTTGTCGCGCCCACTATCGACCTGATGAACCAGTGGTACGACCTGCTCAAAGACGCCTTCTCCTGCGCGGTCGGTATCTTGGGCGGGGGCTATCACGAACTCGAAGACCTCACTGTGACCACGTACGACAGCGCGTACATGAACATGGATCGCTACGGCAACCGGTTTGGCTTTCTCGTTTTTGACGAGGTTCACCACCTGCCCGGGGAATCCTATTCCCACGGCGCAGAGCTTTGCATCGCGCCCTATCGCTTGGGCCTCACGGCCACGCTTGAACGGCCCGATGGTCGGCACCTGATGTTGCGCGATCTCATCGGGCCAACGGTTTACGAAAAGGGCATCCGCGACCTGTCCGGCGATTACCTCTCGGACTACAACACGCAGCGCATCGAAGTCGATATGGTGGCCGAAGAACGCGCCGAATACGAGACCGCACGGTCGCAATTCAGCGCGTTTCTCGAATCCAAAAACCTGCGCTTGGGCAGTGCGTCGGGCTGGCAAAATTTCGTCCGCCTCTCGGCGCGCTCCAGCGACGGGCGCCGCGCCATGCTCGCGTATCGCCGGTATCGCAAGATCGCCTTGGGCACTGCCGCCAAATTGCGCGTGTTAGAAGACCTGCTCAAAAAACACCCGCGAGACCGCATGCTCATCTTCACCAATGACAACGAGACCGTCTATGCGATCTCGGAACAATTTCTCATTCCGGCCATCACGCACCAGACGCGCACAAAAGAACGCCGGGAAATCCTCAAAGCCTTTAACCGCGGCGCCATCCTCGCGCTCGTCACGTCTCGCGTGCTCAACGAAGGGGTCAACGTGCCCGAGGCCAATGTCGCCGTAGTGCTCTCTGGCACGGCCACCATCCGCGAACACGTCCAACGCCTGGGCCGGATTTTGCGCCGCCGCGAAGGCAAACACGCCATTCTCTACGAAGTCATCTCCCGCAACACGGTCGAAGACCACATCTCCCGCCGCCGCCGACAACACGATGCGTACGACGGCACGCAACGCGAGATGTTTTGATACGCGGTTGACAAATTGCAGCATGTTGCGGTGGCTGGACAACCAAAATTTCACGGAGCGCGCCATGCCTCAAATTACCTTTGAATGCCCAGATGATATTCTGCAAACCCTCAGCGAAACGCCCGAACACTTCGCTGAAACAGGACGCATGCTCATCGCCGTCAAGTTGTTTGAACTCGGCCACCTCTCGTCAGGTCAGGCAGCGCGTTTTGCCGGCATGGAGCGCGTTCTGTTTTTGGATGCCCTAAAGTCCTACCGCGTATCCGCCATCAACCTGTCCGCAGAAGATCTGGTCAGGGATTTCTCCAATGCCAGAAACTTGTAGCATCGACACATCTCCCCTGCTTTACTTTTTCCGAATTGATCAATTAACAGCGTTAGAATTGACCGATGAAGCCTGAACCAAGCGACCCCCAATCTCCAAAAGACAAAAGCGTACGTGTCGATATCCACACGTACGCTTTTATTTTTTGCCTGATCTTATGCTACCACGCCAAGGTCAATCAATCAGACTTCCCCGCGATTTGGACTCGGCATCCCGCGCCTCCATTTTGTCGAGTTTGACGAAAAGCGCGTCAGCAACTTGCACAAGCGCGTCATCGGTTAAAGGTGGCGAATCCTGTTCTCGAATATCGCGGTTGATTTCCGTGCGGTGCGTCTCGTAGTATTTCCGTGCGAGATCCAGATGATCAGCGGTGAGTGCGGGATACGCCCGCATCACCTCTGCATCGGTCGCGCCTTGGCGAAAAAAGCCGATCAGCGTCCACACCGGGATGCGCGTATTGCCCACGCATGCGCGACCACCGCAGACGCCGGGCGTTTTTTGAATTTTGAGCGCGACGCGAACGGGTTCACTGTGCATAAATAACCTGCTTATCGAGCATGGTCAATGCCTCTTGCTCCAACTCGTAGGCTTCCGCCCGCTTTTGGTTTGCGTTCAAAACTTTGTCATTGATCGCCTGCTGAGTGGTTTCATTATGCAACAGGGGAATCGCTATGTCCGCAACTTGCTTATCATCGATCTCGTTAACCACAGCCCCATAGGTGTATCGAGTTATTAGGTGATAGGCGTAATCGGTCGAAAGCCAAGCGTAGAGGTAGCCAGCAATTTCATCGTTTGTAGGAACGACTCGAATGATATGTTGATTCGCAGTCCAGCCTTCCCAGTGTTTAGGAGCAATTGTTACTTTGCCGATTGTTCCACTAGATGTAATCATAGTCATGTTCTCATGCAAGGCTAATTGATTTCTAATTCTATCCCCATGATGCACCAATGACAGATACTTTTTGTTGCTTGGGTCTAGCTCGTAAATCTGTTTTCCACCAAAGAACACAACGCCATTGTCTTCTTCAACATAGACCCTTTTGAATCGGCCGGGCAAGATAATCGCTTGGCTTATTCGACTGTCACCAACCTTGACGACCTTTTTTGCCGTTTTCTCTAAATGCCGTTCAATTGCCTGAACAATGGGAACATAATAAGAAGCGTCCAGACGATTGTCCAAGGCATTTAGTGGAACGGAATAGTTGAGTAGGTCAGCTTTTTGACCGATTTGCTCGGCTTGTAATTCTTCGATGTCGGGAAGTTGCAAAGCGTCTATTAACAATGCCTGCGCCTCATCCATCAGGTCATTGGATTCATCCCTCAATTTGAAGGATTCCTCGATCAAGTCGTGAATGGCTTGTTTGAGGATGGGCGGCGGATTGGGTATCGGAATGTGATTTAGATGTTTGGGTTCGATGTGTTTAATCACTGCCCCGTAGGGGTTGGTATTTATGATCGCAAAGCCAGTTTTTGATTTCAGAAAGGCATAAATATATCCAGAATACGCTTTCGCTTCTATGCGGATCACATCATCCGATAAGGCTTGATTTTCGAGCGTTTTGGATACATAAGAAACGATGCCGATAGTCCCAGAACGAGTGAGCAACACCTGGCCTCTTTTGCCCCGCGTACTTTCAATATCAATATTTGTCGTAGGAGAAATAAACTTACTGGCTTTTGGATAGACTTCTGTGATTTGTGAGGGCAGAATGAAGGGAACACCATCCTTTGCTTCAACATAAATTCTTTTGAATCTCCCGAGATAAAAGGCATTCTCGATAAATTTATCGCCCAAATGCACAATATCCCACCTGCACTGTTCTAAATCCTCTCTTGCCTGTCTGCCCGCGCTACTGTAAACGCTCGCCTCTAAGCGGTAGTCATTTTCAGCGACTTCTCGAATATCAACCGTTGTCCATTTCAGATCGGAGCTTTGGATTTCCCGATTGAACCCCGTGTGCGTAGATGGGTGACGCGCTACCATTGGATCCCCTCCTGGCGTTTCCACTCCTCAAAGACAACGGGGACTTCGCGGCTTTGGTCGTCAATCGTACGGGTTTTGCTTTCGGTTCTATCGGTGACAGCGTCCTCTGCGATTTTGTCTATTTCCAATACATTGGGTTCTTCTGGTGTCCAAATTTCATTGCCGTGCTCATCCCGCTTAAAGAGCGTATTTCCCCGCTTGTCGTGGCCGACTTTCTCGACCATTGCCATAAAGATATCGTACGGTTTGATTTCTCTTGAACGCCGTTCTGATTCGATTTCCTCGTGGGTCTTTTTCTGCACGATCAAGACCGAAGTCTGCGTTCCGTTTTTGGGTTTAAAAGTATCGACATGCAGATCCACACTGGCAATGATTCTCGTTGTTCCAATCAACCACTGGCGAATATATCCAAGTCCCGGATTCCCCAAAATGGAGTCGGGCAAGACAATTGCCAACCGGCCTCCGGGCTTGAGGAATTGCAAGCAACGTTCGATAAACAATTGCTCGGGCGGTGCGGAAGATTGACAGTCGTCAGAAATCGTCCAGCCCTTTTGTCCTCTTTTGTCATATTGCTCGTTGTGCCAAATATGGCCGATCTCAAATTGTTCGAGAATGTGGCTGTCCTTGATGGGGATTTTGCTTCCAAACGGTGGATTGGTAACGATGACATCGAAAAATTCAATGGCGGCCGGGCTCGTGATGCTATCGGCTTGAATATTCAACGCATCTGCCAACGATTTTTTGAGATCGATGGGCCATTCGTGCGGTGGTAAAAGCGAATCACTGCGATAGATATTGCCGCTCCCGTCGTTATTCATCACCATGTTCATTTTTGTGGCTTTGACCAAGTCTGGGTTGATGTCAAAACCGTAGAAATTCGATTCTGCAATTTGCTTTATTCGGTCTCTAACCGTGCTCTTTTCGTGATCTGTCCATTCGCGTTCTAATTTTTCAAAATCCGTTTCGGCTTCTTTTTTTAATTGCTCGATGACGTGGTTCATCGCCATAACCAAAAAGCCGCCCGTGCCGCAGGACGTATCGCAGATCTTCTCGTCTAATTTTGGGTTAATCATTTTAACGGTCATGTGCATGATATTTCTCGGGGTGAAGAACTCGCCTCGGTCTCCTCGCAAATTCGCGCCGACCAGTTCCTCATACGCTTTTCCCTTGATATCGACATGGGTTTCCAACAGGCTATACGATTGGAGCTCTGAAACGGTCCAGGCAAGCGAACGGGGTTGCAATTTGATCTCGTCATTTGCTTCAAATATCTGTGGAAACCGCTCTTTGACTTTGTAGAAAATTTGGGAAATTCGGTTCCTGACCGTCAATTGCCCATCCGGATTCGAGCGTTCCTTTGACGTGGCGTAAAACTCAAGGGACTTGCCGATATTTTGCTCATCCAGTGTTTTGCAGAAGATCAGCTTTAACAACTCAAAAAATGCGGGCTGTTTTTGCATGCCATCCGTCGCATAAATGTGGTTGTGGCAGGTCTTGAAGACCATCAAAAGATTGTCCTCGTAGGCTTTCTTCAATTTGTTGCGCTTTGGCCGATCCACATCTTCCAAAGACCCATCTGCAGGGGGAATGTCGTTGTATTCCCGAAATTCATATTTTCCCGCCACTTTTCTTTTTTGCAACACTTCCCGGTACTTGCCATTCGTCCACATCCCCCATTCACAGTTGGGACAAGCACTCATGTAGGACTTGAGTTGCTCGACACCGTCTTTGTTGTTTTTGGGTTCAACGGTTTCCTCCTTGCACTCCACAATCAGCCAAACGTGGTCTTGCGTGAGTTCAGGGCTGTCTTTTGGGAAGACGACGATATCCGCACGCGGACGGCGAGATCCCATTTTCAAACCAAATTCAATTTTGATTTGTTCCGGCTTGTATTGATGCTCATTGACCAATCTCTTTTCAATGATCTGACGCACATACTCTTCCTTCGTATTCTTTCGGAATTTGCCATCGATGTAATCACAAATTTTACCGTCTGGCACTTTTATGATTCTTCTTTGGAGCTGTGTACTCATGGTTTCCCTCTTTGTATGGAAGTGGTTGCAATCGCATCTGTCAACTCAATGCGTGCCTAAAATATCTGAATAGCCCCACTTGTCAATCACTAAATCACCACCTCTTGTATTTTTAGGCACGCATGGGTGGTTGAGTGGAGGGGAAGGACGAAGCGGCGGTTGGGCGGTGGGTGGCTCTCGCCTCTTACTTCTTGCCTCTTACTTGGGGCTAGGGCTTGCGGCAGGGCGGTGCGGACTGACAACTGACAACTGACCGCTGACTACTGCCTTTTGCCTCTTACATCTTGCACCGAAGCCAATCCAAGGCTATATTGCGCTTGAAGCCATATCATGAGACCTCACCAAATAACCGCCGCACAACAGCGGGCTGTCGTGAATTGCTTTGAGGATTTTCGATCTCTCGCGCAAAAAATCATCGACGAGTTGGACAAGGAAACAGAGCAGCGATGAAAGTATCCGATGTGAAAACCATGACGAGACGCGCCTGGATCCGCTCTGGGCTTGCGTGTTGCGCGATAGCACCGGCACTCAGGGCGGTTGCCAGTGTTGTGCCGCAGACCGCAGCGGGCGTGACGGACACCGAGATCGCGCTCGGCATGTCCGCGGCGTTTTCCGGCCCGTCGCGGGGGTTGGGCATCGAACTCTATCGCGGGGCGAGCGCGTACTTCACGCAGGTCAATCAGCAGGGCGGGATCGCGGGGCGCGAGATCGTTCTCAAAACTTATGACGACGGGTACCAGCCCGATCCATCCATCAAAAACACCCTGAAGTTGATCCGGCAAGACCACGTCTTTTTGCTGTTCGGGTACGTGGGCACGCCCACGGTCACGCGCGTCTTGCCCATGCTCAAAAAATTTCAGAAAGAAAACATCTTCTTGTTCTTCCCATTCACGGGCGCGCAACCGCAACGAGAGCCGCCGTATGGGGACTTTGCGTTTAACCTGCGCGCGTCCTACCGCCAAGAAACCGCGGGCCTAGTGGATAATTTCGTCCGCATCAACCGCAGGCGAGTTGCCGTGTTTTACCAAGCCGACGCGTACGGGCGTAGCGGATGGGCCGGGGTGCGGCGTGCGCTGAAGCGGCACGGGGAACGCGTCGTTGGCGAGGCCACGTACCGGCGCGGGGAAAAATTCACCGGCAGCATGCGAAAACAAGTCGAAATCCTAAAAGCGTCAAATCCCGAAGCCGTGATCTGCATCGGCTCGTACGCGGCCTGCGCGGCCTTTGTGCGCGATTCGGTGGATCTCGGCCTGCGCGTGCCCATCGCCAACTTGTCCTTTGTGGGCAGTGAAAACCTCTTGAAACTTCTCACCGAAGGCTATGGTGACCGCTACACGCGCTTGCTCGTCAATTCCCAAGTGGTGCCGAGTTACGAAGAAGTGTCCACGCCAGGCATCGGGGAGTACCGCGACTTGATGCAACGCCACGATCCGCAACCGCCGCAAGACCTGATGAAAGAACCGTACGCGCCCTTCGCGCACAGCTTTGTCAGCCTCGAGGGATTTTTCAACGCCAAATTGATGGTCGAAATCCTCCGCCGCTTGGGCGACGATCCGCGGCGTGACCACCTCGAGCACGCGGTCTTCACGGTGCGGGATTTTGATCTGGGCATCGGCGAACAGGTCTCTTTTGGCCCCGCCCGTCGGCAGGGGCTCCAGCGCGTGTACTACACGGTGGTCGAAAACGGCCGCTTTGTCACACTGGACAACTGGAAAACGAGGTTTGCCTAACATGAAAATTCAAAAATTGTTTCAAAAAACCAAGTTCGGGGTTTTCGCCCTGTTTGGCATCATCAGCCTTTCTACCTCTGTTTTGTGCGTTTATACGGTCGATACGCACTTGTCCGAGGAATACGAGAGCAACAGCGAGAACATCGCCAAGACCATCGCGGATTCCAGCGTGGATATCCTCTTGAACCGAGACCTCGCGGCCCTGCAATCGCTCATCGATCAATTCGTGGAAATTCAGAGCATCCGCTACATCTATATCACGGACGAATCCGGCGAATTTCTCGCCCACACGTTCGTGCCCGGCATTCCTGAAGAAATTCGTATGAGCGACCCGTTTCACACCGCGGCCGTTGAACGCAGCCTGCCCGGCATGGGCGATTTTGTGGAAGTGGGCAGTCCCATTTTGGCGGGCATTGCCGGCACGGTTCACGTCGGCATGGACACCGGGCTTATCGCGCTGAAAATCCAACGGGCTATCGGGCAACAGGTCTATCTCATCTCCATCATCCTCGTCATCGGCGTTTTGGCCGCAATCTGGTTCGTCAACCTCGCGGCCAAGCCCTTGGGCGACCTCCTCGGCTATGCCGCGCGCCTAGCCCGCGGAGAAGCCGACGCCTCGGACGACAAATTGCTGTCGCGCGACGACGAGGTGGGGCACTTGGCAAGGCTCTTTCTCCATGTTTCAAAAACGCAACCACAGATGAACGCGGATGAACGCGGATAATACCCCCTCCCCCGGATGTTATACCAAACGGGTCATGCATTGCTTGTCTCAAGCGTTTGGCCCTAAAGCATCGTTTGTTGCCTTCGATGCCTTCGGCGACCTACTTTTTTTCAACAGCAAAAAAAAGTAGGCAAAAAATGCCGCTCTCAAACGCCGAGAGGCTTGCACAGCGCAAAACGCTTTTGTAATAGCACGACATGCGTTGGCCTGCAAAGTGGGTTGCAAGATGGATGATTGGTTGCGAGACGGCCTTGCGCGCTGTGCGTGATGGCTTTAACTGATGGGCTTTTGGGATGGTAGGGTTGCTATGGCTTCTCTGAATGTGTGTAACGTCAAAGCCATCACTCGCGGGTAGCATATCGCAACAGGACATTGGAGTTTAGAATAGTATGGCAAAATCAGCCATCCAGATTCCGCGTGCGATTATAGCCCTATCTTGTACGGTGTTGCAAATCTGCTTCGGCACGGTGTACGCGTGGAGTTTTTTTCAAACGCTTTTGGTCAGGCAACTCGGTTGGTCGTTCACGGAAACCGCATGGGCGTTTAGCATTGCGATCTTCTCGCTGGGCATATCCGCAACGTGGGCAGGCGCGATGCTCCCGCGGCTCGGCCCGCGCAAATTGGCGGTGGCAGGCAGCACCCTGTTTTCGGGCGGGTACCTCATCGCCAGCCTCGCCTTGCACTTGGACATCCTCGCGCTTTTCTATCTCGGGTATGGCGTCGTCGGTGGCGCGGGCATTGGGCTTGGCTATGTCACGCCGGTCGCAACCGCGGCCAAGTGGTTTCCGGACCGCAAGGGACTGGTGACGGGAATCGTGGTGATGGGCTTTGGCGTGGGCGCGTTTCTCTTGAGCAAGATCTTGGCGCCCTTTCTCGTGTTGCGAACAGAGGAAGATCTGATGCTCGTCTTCTTGTGGCTCGGCGTCGTATTTGCCTGCATCTTGTTGCCGGCCAGCGCGTTGTTGCGCGATCCCCCAACCGCGGTTTCTCCCGTTGCGAGAACGCCACAGGGCGCAACCGACGACTCGGTCGCGCCCTATTTGCGATCTTCCGAGTTCGTCCTCATGTGGATCGTGTTTTTCTTCAACATTGCCGCGGGCATCTCCATCATCAGCTTTCAGTCCGAACTCCTGCAAGAGGTTTGGGGGCTTGCGGACCCGTCCATAGAGCCGGCGACCTTGGCCGAATACGGCGCCACGCTGATCGCGGTCAGTTCGCTGTGCAATGGCGTGGGCCGGCTGTTTTGGGGGTTGTTATCGGATCGCATCAGCCGGGTCGGCATTTTCAGAATTTTGCTCGCCAGCCAGATGATCGTCTTTGGCATCCTGATGACGGAGCGCAATCCATGGATCTTTTCCGCGCTCGTTTGTTATGTCCTCTTGTGTTTTGGCGGGGGCTTTGCCACCATGCCCTCTTTTGTGCTCGACGTGTTTGGCACAGAGAGAATGTCCACGATCTACGGCGCGATTTTGACTGCCTGGGCCGCCGCGGGCATCACCGGCCCGCTCTACGTGGGCTATCTCAAAGACGAATACCCGGACCGCGCGGTCATCTATTGCTTTTTGATCGGCATTTTGATGCTCGGCCTCGGCTATGTTTTCTCCTATTTGCTGAATGACGACCGCATTCGCCTCCACCGCCCAACATTGGAAAGCACATTGCGCCAGTTCGGAATTTCACCGCACGGGCGAGCGGACTAAACGGATGGCGCGGATGAGAGGCAATCGTAGGGGTGGTGCCCCTGTGCCCGTCCGAAGATGAAAGGAATACCCATGTCTAACCTGCCACATCCCACCGAAGACCTCGCGCAGGTCAAAGCGCAACTCGACACGTACGGCTATGGCTTGCTCGCCAACGCACTCGACGCAGAATCCCTGTCAAAAATCAAAACCCGCCTGCGAGAACAGGCCATCGCGGAAAAGCAACGCGGCCTCGCATTTGAAGACGGGGGCGCGAAGCAGAATTGGGGCGACTTTCGGGACTCGGATGGGCAGGTGCGCGCTCGGGCATTTACGCAGTCCGCAGGAGGGATCAACCAGCGCGTGTGGATGCTGATCAACAAAGGCCGCGTCTTTCGAGACCTGCTCTCACACGCCGGCGTCCGCAACATCGCGGATCACGCCTTGGGCCATGATTATTTGCTGTCGAGCCATTCGGCCAATATCGCCAAGCCCGGCGGCGTTGCCATGCGCCTGCACACGGATCAGTGGTGGATGCCCGCGCCCACGCGCCCACACAGAGCGCATTTGCCCGTGGGTTCCATCACCCGCGAACAAACAGACGAACCCAACGCCTCGTTCATCTCGCCGCGCGTGGTCGTCAATGTGGTGTGGATGATCGGCGCGTTCACATCCGAAAACGGCGGCACCCGCGTCGTTCCGCGCAGCCACCTTTGGGGACGCCGCCCGGATCATTCAGATGACAACGCGGTTGAGACCGTGGCTTTGGAAGGCCCGCCCGGCACAGTTGGGTTTCTCGACGGCCGGATCTGGCACGGCACGGGCGCCAATGTGGGCGATCAACTGCGCTGGGCCATTCTCACCACCTTTTGCGGCCCCCAGTTCCGGCCGCAAGAAAACTTCACTTTGGGCACGTCGCCCGAAGTCCTCGCCCATGCCTCGGTCGACTTGCTCGCGCTACTCGGCTTCAAGGTGTGGCATGCGTATGGCCGCGTTGAAAGCCCAACCGTGGAATTTGTCCACCCCGGCGAACGATCACTGGGCGAACTGCGACCATAGATGAGTGGTTAGTGGTCAGGTTCTGTTGACATTTACGAGCAAAGCAACTGGCTTGAGCGGTTTATCGAAAAAATCAAGTTCTATCGGACCTACCCCCCTAACCCCCCTTCCTGCGAGGAAGGGGGGAACTGTGAGCGGTTTTGCGAGGGGATTGATGAGGGATATTTAATCGCTTTATACCCTCGCGCAACGCCATCAGAGCAACCAGAGCGAGAAGCCATCAAAGGCACTTTACTCCCCTTTCCTCGTAGGAAAGGGGCCGGGGGATAGGTCCCCTCGGTCAACGCCATCAGAGCAATCAGACCGAGAAGCCATCAAAGGAAACGCCTTAAATGAGCAAGAAGCAACACAGTTGCTACTCTGGGCGTAACGTCAAAAAAATGAAATGTCAACACAACCTAGTAGTCAGTAGTCAGTGGTCAGTCCCCGCCCAATCCCCCAACCATTACACGCTTCAATGAACTGCTATTGCAGTTGTCCCCCGTTCCGTCCATTCCCACAGGAGATTCCCATGACCACCATGAAAGCCGCGCTTTACAAAGGCATCCGCGAAATTGAATGGCAAGAGGTGGAATACCAACCCCCTGCGCCGGGGTATATCACCCTGAAAACAAAAAGCTCCGGCATTTGCGGGAGCGATTTGCACAACTACTTTGGCGAATGGCCGCCCACGCATGAACGCGCCACCGGGCACGAATTGTGCGGCACAGTGACCGAAGTCGGCGAGGGCGTGACCGGCATCCAACCCGGGGACCTCGTCACCGCCGAGTGCTTTTCGCATTGTCGCACCTGCCACTACTGCCGCATTGGGGCATACAACCACTGCCGCAACCGCAAGTGGTTTTCGGGCGGGTCGCACGGCGGGTTTGCCGAATACACGACCGCGCACGCAAACAGCGTTTTCAAATTACCCGACCTGACCTTTGAACAAGGCGCGTTGGTCGAACCCCTCGCAGTAGCACATCGCGCATTGGCGCAGGCAAAGGCATCTTATCAAGACCGGGTCGCCATCATCGGCGGCGGAACCATTGGTCAACTCTGCCTCGCGGTTGCCAAAGCCATTGGCGTGCGCGAAACCCTCATCACCACCAAATACCCCCAACAAGCGGCCCTGGCCAAGGACTTGGGCGCGGATCGCGTTGTGGATATTACAGTGACCGATGTGAAGGATGTGGTCAAAGACCTCACCGATGGCCTGGGATATGACGCGGTCATCGAGACCGTGGGCACCGCGCAGAATTTTGACGATTCCATCGCCATAGCGCGCCGCCATGCCATGATTGTCCTCGTCGCCGGCTACTTCAAGCCCCTCGAAGTCGATCTGCGTTCTATCGTCTGGTCAGAGGTCAACATCACCGGCTCCAATTGCTACGGCTTTAGCGGCATGCGAACCGATTTCGACATCGCCATCGACCTCATCGCGTCGGGGCGCGTGCAAGCGACCAAACTCGTTACCCACCACTATCCCTTTGCCGACATCGCCGCCGCCTTCCACACCGCCGCCGACAAACACTCCGGCTCGGTCAAGGTTCACCTCGTACCATAAAGCTTAGGTGCCTTGGAACTGTACTTTGAACCCCCGCAACCGATATTCTCCATATAGAGGGATAGCGAGGGGATTTCCTTCCACATGTTGCGGATTGAGGGAAGTAGTCAGTCTCCGCACCGCACCGCGCCCAAGCGAGATGGGGGTTAGCCACGAGCGGGGTACAACTGGCGACAGCCAGTTCAAAGGCACAAAAACACAAAAGGCGAGCAGTGAGTGTAGGTCTTCTCCCGTCTTCCGTCTTCCGTCTTGCTTCACTGCTTAATCGTCCCAAACGTCACCCCGCGCAGCAGGTGCTTGCGGACGAGCACGGTGAAAATCGCGATGGGCGCGACGAAAATGAGCACGCCCGCGGCGATTTGCGGCCAGGGGATGCCTTGGATATTGCCTTGAAGCCCGGCAAAATACACCGGCACAGTTACGGCTTCTGCATTGTTGAGCGCGAGCGCGAACCCGTATTCATTCCACGCGGAAATCAAACAGAAAACCGCTGTCACCGCCATGCCGGTCGCCGAGTGGGGCAAGATGATTTTGTAAAACGCCTGAAACGGGCTGTATCCATCCACGAGCGCGGCTTCCTCATACGCGCGGGGAATGTCGTCGATAAACCCCTTCATCAGCCAGACCGCGAGCGACAGGTTGAACGCCGTGTAGAGCAGGATGAGGCCCAAGTGTGTATTGGGCAGGTCGAACAAGCGGTACATCATCAACACCGGAACCACGACCGCGAGCGGCGGCAGAAACCGGGTGGACAAAATAAAAAAAAGCCAATCTCGCGCACCTGCAATGCGGAATCGGCTAAAGCCATACGCACAACCCGTTCCGAGAACGACCGACGCCAACGTGCTGAGCAGGCCGATGATGACGCTGTTGAACAAGTAGTGAAAAAAGGCGTGCGCCTTGCCCGTGTGCGGCGTTGCCAACTTGCGGTACGCGTCCCCCGTAGCGGAAAATTTGAGTCCGCCGGGCGCGACATGCTCATCAGCAGTCGGAATGAGAGACGCCGTAGAACTGATTGCGGCCTCCTGCGTTTTCAACGACGTCAAAAAAAGCCAGCACAACGGCAGGGTTGCCAACAAAAAATAGGGCGCGATAACGAGCCATCGCCAAAACCTCATGCCACATCCCTCCCCTGTTTCGCGTGAATGCCCGCGATGTAGCGGATAAAAACACTGGCGAGCGCGATGACGATCCCGAGAATGACGAGGCTATACGCGCTGCCCAACCCGATTTTATACCCGCGAAACATCACCTGATAGAGCAAGGCACTCAGGGTTTGCGTCGCGCGATCATTCGGCCCGGTCACCGCCATTACCAAATCGAATTGCTTGAGGGCATCGGTGGTACGCAACAAGACCGCGAGAAAGAGGAGGGGCGAGCACAAGGGCAGGGTAATGCGCCGAAAAACCGTCCAGTTGGACGCGCGATCAATGGCCGCGGCCTCGTACAAATGCGGGGGAATGGCGTTGAGACCTGCAAGGGCAATGAGCATCATAAACGGCGTCCACATCCAGATGTCGATCATCAAAATGGACAGGAGTTTCAAATCCGGGTCCGTCAGCCATTGCGGTTGAAAAAGGCCAACAACAGCTAGGGCTTGGTTCACGACGCCGTAATGACCATTCAGGATAAAATTCCAGTACAGGCCCATCACCGCCGGAGAGAGCATCATGGGCACGAGGAGGACGGTCGTCACCACGGGCTTGCCCCAAAAGGGTTTGCGAAGGGCCAGGGCCAGGGCAAAGCCCAAAATGAGTTCGACCCCGACTGATAGAACCACGAAGAGCCCGGTTGTGCGAAGGGCCGCGCCGTAGCGCGTGTCGTCGAAAATGACGCCGTAGTTGCGCCCGCCGACAGCCCGCGCCAATCCGCCGCTGAGTTCGGCATCCGTAAAGCTGAGGTAAATATTGTAGAGGAGGGGAAAGACGTTGAAAGCGATGAGAAAGATCAGCGCGGGGCCTACAAAACCGTATTTCAAAACGCCGTCTTTCACGCGCATGTCTCAAAAAAGTGGAGGGGATAGCGGGGGAAATGCTCGCCGAATGCGGGATACCGCTTATTTTTCCCGCTTTCGGCGAAGCGTCAAAACCTGTTTGAAAACCTCTGAAATACTGCCCCCATTGCGGGAGTGGCAAAGCATCTGCTCTTTTGACATGACCATCATCGTGCCTTCTTTCTCGTCCGGGTACCGGCAAAAACTCGCTTTCACCGGCTCGCCCGTGATGCAGCAATACTCTTCAACCGGGGTTTCCTGCTCCGTATCGAACTTGCTGCTCGTCTGATCCAAACCCTTGTTGGCTTCTTCATAGTCCGTAAATATCGTCGAAATTTTGGCGGCCATCACGCGATCTCCTATGGGTGTGAACACATCGTCCAAAAGCGTCAAAATGATATGCAAAAAGGGTTTGCGTGTAAAGCAAAATAACAGCGCGGCAGAACTGCTACGCGAAATCAATGAAATTTACAACTTGACATAGGCAGGAGATTCCGACAACCTGCTCAAGCAAAAAAAGTGACGTGTTTGGGTGGTCAAAAGTGTTTTGTAACGCTCCGAATGAATAATGTGGTCGTCAAATAAACTACTGTGCCAATTCGCCCCCTCTATCGCTCTGGTCTATTGAAGCAACGGCTATCTCGTGAGAACGTGATCAATCGGTCTGGCTTCGAGATAAACAGCCAAAGCGCGTTGCCGCCGCTTCGCAAGGGATATTATTACGTCGTGGACCAAGCCATTGCCGGTGACGCGCCAAAGAACTTCATACGCGCCTACACCTACGGAATGGGCAAGCGATCCAATCCTCGCAAGTGGCCTGCGTATATTGCCAAGGTTGGACATAAATGGTATCCCAATGAATCTGTCACAGAGCACCTGCTTACGCGAATCGGACAATTACTCGGCCTGCAAATGGCCGAATCTTCCCTCGTTTCAGCGCATGGGCAGGTTCGCTTTCTAAGCCGGTATTTTCTCGGGCGCAATCAAAAACTCGTTCACGGAGCCGAGATTTTCGGAGGTTACTTGGAAGATGAGGCGTTTGTAGAGGAGGTTGAGCAGGCTGGCGAGACCCGAGACTTGTTCACATTCCAGTTTGTTGCGGAGGCAATTCGAGGGCAGTTCCCTGACCAAGCACGTTCCATTCTAAAGGAGTACACTCGGATGCTCGCTTTTGACGCTATCGTGGGCAATAATGACCGACACCATTACAATTGGGGGGTGGTCGTTCACAAAAGATGCGAGCACGATCCTTATTTTTCGCCTATTTACGACAGCGCACGGGCACTTTTCTGGAACGACTCGGAGTTGAAACTGCAAGCCATTAAACAAACTCCCGATCCGAATCGACTGCCGACTTTCCTCAAGCGGTACATCGAGAACTCGCGTCCAAAGACAGGGTGGGATGGTGAGAAAAACCTCAATCATTTCGCCCTGATCCAGAAAATCCACCGCGCTTATCCCGCGCTTCGTCCAGCATTGGAGGCCCTTTGTCGTCCCCAACTCTTACAACGGGTTCAAGAGATGCTCGCCACCGAGTTCAGCCTACTCATGAGTCCCTTGCGACGGGAGATGATCCTGACCTGCTTAAAACAGCGTTTGGAATTGATGACCGTTTCCGACACCTCAACAGAGGAATCCCCATGATCTCGATCTCGACTCTAAAAAAGATGCTATCCCGCCAAGATGGCCGGGAGGGCCTCCGTCCCCCGAAACACGAGGAAGCCGACTTCCTGTTGCAAGACCGCGACTTGGAGGTGGGCCGTCTATGGCTCCACGACGGCAAGTGGCATTTCGAGTACACCGATGCCTTCCGGCGCAAGAAGGATATTTATCCGATCACCAACTTTCCGCGTCTGGACAAGCACTACGAATCCGAAGCGTTGTGGCCGTTTTTCGCCATTCGCATCCCCGGCTTGAAGCAACCGGCCATTCAGCGTATTCTCCGCGATGAGAATATCGACGCGCGCAACGAGGCCCAACTCCTCAAGCGTTTCGGCGAGACCACAATCGCAAATCCGTTCACCTTGACCGCAATCCCCCAGGGACAGAATACGGAATAGGTGTGAAAAGGCACGAGCGTAGGCCCACTCATCAGCGTGCTCGATACCGTCAAAACCGCGCCATCGCCGCGCATGGCTGTTTCACTTTCATGGGTTTGGCAAACGTTTAATAGGAGTTGCAAAACGCAACGCGGGATTTTCGACAACGAGAAACGCTAGGCGTCGTCTGCAAAACTCTCCACAGCCCTATCTATGGTGTCGAGGGTTTGAAAGATATTCGCCAACTGCGTCACCATCAAAATGCTCTCGATCTTTCGGGTGACACCGGTCAGCCGCAAATCGCCGCCTTCGCCGCGCAATGTGGTCAAACTCGCGGTTAGCACGCCCAGCATAGCACTGCCAAACCATCGCACCTTGGAAAAATCGACCACCACTTTTTTCATGCCCTCGCTGACGAGTTTCTTGATGTGGTCTTGAAATGGGGCGACTTCGGGGCCGCTCATCAATTCGCCCGACAGGGTCAAGACCGCGACATCGTCGCGAATTTTTTCCGAAATTTTCATACGAGCCTCCAGAGTCATGGTTGAACAATGTGCAAAAAAATACATTTGGAAGAGCAAAAAATCAATGGTAATCAAGCGGTCAGTGGTCAGTCCCCGCCCTGCCGCCCGGCCCGGCCGAAAGGCGTGAGATGGGAGAGGTGAGAAGGCCGCCCCGCCCTGCCGCCCAAAACCGAGACTTGCCCCGTGCCCGTCTGAAGACAAAGCCCTGCCGTCATTCGTCACGCCGGTATGCGCGATTTTCGCGTTGCTCGAAGGGCCTGCACTGGAACGCCTTAATCCAGTGGCCTCGCCACTACGCGCTTCTTATCGGTGTTCATCCGTGATTATCGGGGGTTGCTTTCACCGCTTTAATCGCCAGTTGCAGGGCCGCTGTTGTGATGGCGTTGCGAATGGCATCGCGGTCGCCGGGGAATTGAACTCGTTTGCACGTCACACCCGTCGCGCTGGCAAGGGCGATGTACGCTGTGCCGATGGGTTTTGGGGATCGACCGCGAATCGGGCCTGCGATGCCGGTTTCGGCCAAGCCCAAATTCGCACCGCTCGCTTTTTGTATGCCTATGGCCATGGCGCGGGCCGCTTCCGCGCTCACCGCGCCATAAGTGTTGAGTGCCTGCTCGTCTATGCCGAGCATCTCGCATTTGGACGCCTTGCTATACGCAACGACCCCGCGCTCGAAATAGGTCGAACTGCCCGGCACTGCGACGATGCGGGCACTGATCAGGCCCCCGGTCGTGGTTTCCGCAACCGCGATGGTCCAACCGCGTTCTCGGAGCACCTTGCCGAGTGCGATTTCCAATGATTCAGCCATGGCAGAGTAACGAAATATGCCGCTCCTTCAAATTGTATGAAATCGACTTTATCGCATACTATCGCATGCTACACAAAAGCCAATGACAGTTGATTCGATTGACGCTTCTTTGGGCGTGCGTCCACGCGCTTACAACCTCGTGTCCGTCTTATCGTTCCTCCACATCCGTTTATCGACTCGGCAGGGCTTGCCGCGTCGTATTGTGCAAGATTTCTTGCCGCGTTCAAATCGCGGTCAAGAACTAGTCCGCAGGACAAGCAGACATACTCACGCTCTGACAAATCCATCGCAACCTTGCGCTGTCCACAGCCAGAGCATGTCTTCGTGCTGGCAAACCACCTGTCGGCTTTCTCAAAGGCCACGCCAGACCATTCGCACTTATACGCCAACATACGCAAGAAGCCTGCGATGCCGGCGCGGTGGAACGCACGCGACAGGCTTTTGTTGCGGCGCATACCGGCGACATTCAGCGTTTCGACAATCACCTTGCCAACGGTCGTCACTTTGACCAAAGCGGAAGTGGCTTTGTGATGAACATCGTTGCGAATGGTTGTGATGCGTCCGTAGATGCGCTGGCGTTGGTCATACAAGCGTTGCCTGCGATTACTGCGTTGGTTCTTGCCATGCACATGCTTTGAGCGTGCGATGGCTTTATCTACTCGGCGCAACTTCCGATACTGCGTATCAATTGATCCTTTTGGATTGTCTATCGTTGTGCCGTCCGAATAGGTTGCCAGCGTCTTGATGCCCATGTCAATGCCGATGGGTTCACCAGACCGCTTATCGGGCACAGCCTCGCCAGTATCGACAGATAGACAAACAAACCAGCGGCCATGCGTCTTTGTCACCGTGGCTTTGACAATCTCGCCGGGAAAGCGCAGACGCTCAGCCATCTTGACCCAACCAATTTTGGGGAGATAGACCTTTTTGCCGTCCACCTTGACCGTACCGGGCCCATTATCGGCTTGGTACGCACGCTTACCAGACCGCTTGCGGTGTTTTGGAAACCTCGCTGGCGATTTCTTGTCTTGCCACCTCTTGATGGCAAAGTCCAAATCGTGAATGGCGTTCTTTGATGCGTTCTGCGACAACTCGACAGACCATTCATACTCGGCATACTTGACCGCATTGAACTCCCGCTTGAGCGTATAGACCGACTTAAACACGCCCATATCCAGGGCGTGTTTGAACGCATTGAGGGCGTGATTATACGCAACACGAGCATAGCCACAGTGCTTTGACAACCGCGTCGCCTGGGCTTTATTCGGCTTCAGTGCATTTTTGTGCGTCTTAACCATTGACCTATCCAATCTTCAACACCAACTGCTTTCGCTCGATAATATACGATTTTATACGATACGATACGATTATAGCGAACTGTTACTTACCCCCTTCCCGATTCGGGGAGGGGAGTATTTTTTTTTACCCCTATTGATCGACAACCACGGGCGTGCCCGATTTTGAGGACGCATAAGCCGCGCAGAAGACCTCTACGGATTTCTTGCCTTCCTCGCCCGGCACCAGAGGGGGCGTACCTTTTGTGATTGCCGCCACCATATCCTCTGCGATATTGGCGGGTGCGGCGGGTATGTCGAACTGACTCAAATCCACGGCTTCCTCGTCTTTGGTGATGACTTCTACGCCGCCGCGTTGATCCCATCTCACTGTGCCTTCTGTGCCGCTGATCTCCACTTGGGTGCCCAAATTCGGATAACTCGATGTCGTAGTCGTAATCAGACCCCACGCGCCGCTTTGAAACGTCAACTGCGCGATGGTGATGTCTTCGGTCTCAATGTCGTGGGTCATGGTCGCGCTGCGTCCATAGACCTCTTTGACCGGGCCGAGTAGCCAGCAGATCAGATCGACAAAATGCACGCCTTGATTGGCGATTGACCCGCCCTCGGTTTCTTTGCGGCTACGCCATCCGGCGGGAAATCCCCCGTTGTAATAACTCTGCTCGCGCCACCACTTCATCTTCACGTCGCCCAAAAAAATCTGCCCGATGATGCCCTGATCCAGGGCGGCTTTCAACTGCTGATTGGCTTTGGAATAGCGATTTCCGAAATCCACTGCGAGCACCTTGCCCGCGTCTTTTGCAGCGCGAATCGCCGCGTCGCATTTCTCCACGAGAATGTCCATCGGCTTGGTGACAAATGCGTGTTTGCCCGCTGCAATGGCTTCGATGGCGTAATCGCAATGCGTGCCGCTGGAGGTATAGATGCCGACCGCATCGACATCGTCGCGTGCGATCATCGCTTTGTAATCCGTTGTCCAGTCGCATCCCAATGCATGGGCCACATCCTCGGCCTTGTCCGCTTGCAAATCGCACACGCAGGCCAACGCGGCCCCCTCTGCTTCTGCGGCCTGCTTGGCAGCCGTGCGCCCACGCCCAAGCCCGATGATACCAAATCTGACGTCAGCCATAACAATCTCCGATCCTTTAGACCTACAAATGTAAGGGCGTAAAATTTTATGCCCTTACGCCCTTACGCCCTCGCTTCTTCACTCCGCGAGCGCGGACAGGTTTTCCCGCAACTTCGACAGGGTCTCGCGGTACTCGCGCTCGCGCTCGCGCTCTTTTGCCACCACATGGGTCGGGGCATTGTTCAAAAAGCCCGGGTTGCCCAATTTTCTTTCCAAGCCGATCAGCGCGTTTTCCAAGCCGGTGATCTCCTTTTGCAACCGCTGGCGTTCCACCTGAAGGTCGATCACCCCGGCCAAGGGCACGAAAATTTCTATGTCGCGGACCACAGCACTCGCAGACGCGGAGGGGCGTTCGATATCCGCGCCAATGGTCGGGGTTTCAACCCGGGCCAATGCCTTCACGTAGCCGGTAACGGACATCAAAATCGCCTGTGCGGACTCGGAATCGGTCTTGAGTGCCACCGCCACGCGCTTGCCGGGGGGAACGCGCATCGCCCCTCGGATTTGACGCACAGTGCCCACCACATCCTGCATGAGTGCCATGTCGCGCTCGGCCTCGGTATCGAATCGCGCCTCGTCGCACTTGGGCCAGGGCGCGACGATCAACGCCTCGCCATCGCGGGGGAATGTTTGCCACAACGCTTCGGAAATAAAGGGCGCGATGGGGTGCAACAAGCGCAGCGTGCCCTCGAACACCACGCACAAAATCGACTGCGCGGTTTGGCGCGCGCTTTGATCGGCGGCATTGAGGCGCGTTTTTGCCATTTCCACGTACCAATCGCAAAAGGTACTCCACACAAAATCGTACAGGGTGCGCGCGGCTTCGTCAAAGCGATACGCCTCCAATGCCTGTGTGACCTGCAACACCGTGCGATGGTACGCGCTCAAAATCCACCGGTCGGCCAGATTGACAACGGAATCGGGCAGAGCCTGCAACGCGGGATCGCGGCTATCGCGGTCCGCCAGATTGAGATGCACGAAGCGCGCGGCATTCCAGATTTTGTTACAAAAATTGCGGCACATTTCCGCGATAGGCGAATTTTGCAATTTGTTGTCTTTCACGTCCGCGTCAAACCGAATATCCTGCGAACTGCCGCATTGGTACAAGAGCGACAATCGCGTGGCGTCCGCGCCGTAGCGGTCGATCAATTCGCGCGGATCGATGCCCGTGCCCAAGGACTTGCTCATGCGCTTGCCGTCTCGCGTTTGCACGGTGGGGTGAACCAGCACGGTCTTAAACGGAATCTCGCCCACAAACTCAACCGCGGTCATGACCATCCGAATCACCCACAAGTACAAAATATCCCGGCCCGTAATCATCAGATCCGTGGGGTGAAACGCCTTCAAATCCGCGGCGTCTTCGTCGGGCCATCCCAGGGTCGCAAAGGGCCACAGCGCCGAGGAAAACCACGTATCGAGCACGTCCGGGTCTTGCGCCAACGCCGCGCTGCCGCAGGCGGTACACACTTCGGGGGGATCCACGCGCACCATCACCTCGCCGCACGTTTGGCACGTCCACACCGGGATGCGGTGCCCCCACCACAATTGCCGCGAAATGCACCAATCGCGGATGTTCTCCAGCCATTCGATAGAATACGCGCGGAATCGGTCCGGCACGTACGCGATCTCGGATGCGCGCATCAGGGGCAAAATCAGGTCCGCCAACTCGCGCATGGCGACAAACCACTGCTCCATGCACATGGGTTCGATCACCGTGCCGCAGCGGTCGTGATGCGGCACGGCGTGGGTATAATCCTCAATTTTCTCTATCGCTCCCAACTGTTCGAGCGCGTGGACCACGGCTTTGCGGCATGCGTACCGGTCCTGCCCGGCGTACGCGCCCGCGTCGTCCGTCATTTTGCCATCCAGGCCGATCACCACCACTTCGGGCAAGCCGTGACGCTGTCCGATCTCGTAATCATTGGGATCGTGCGCGGGCGTCACTTTCACCGCGCCACTGCCCATTTCCGGGTCCGCGTACTCGTCTGCCACGATGGGAATGGGCCGATCCATCAGCGGCAACATCACTTGTTGGCCCACGGCGTGTTGCCAGCGCACGTCGGACGGATGCACGGCCACGCCGGTATCGCCGAGCATGGTCTCGGGCCGCGTTGTCGCCACAACCACGTCGGGCGCGTCATCTATGCCTGGGTACCGAATGTGCCACAAGTGGCTGTGGATCTCTTTTTCTTCCACTTCGAGGTCTGAGATCACCGTGCCGCACTGCGGGCACCAGTTCACCACGCGCTTGCCGCGATAGATCCAGCCCCGCTCGTAAAACCGCACAAAGGTTTCCAACACGGCGCGCACATAGCCATCGTCCATGGTAAATCGCTCGCGCGACCAGTCGTAGCTGCATCCCAAGTCGCGCAACTGCCGCAAAATGGTGCTGCCGTATTTTTCTCGCCACGCCCAGATCCGCTCGAGCAAGGCTTCGCGGCCCAACTCGCGGCGGGTCTTTTTTTCGGTTTCCCAAATAGCTTGTTCCACCTTCATCTGCGTGCCGATGCCCGCGTGATCCGTGCCGGGCAAACACAGGGTGCGAAACCCCTGCATGCGCTTGTAGCGAATCATCGCGTCGTGGATCGCGTGTTGCAACGCGTGGCCCATGTGCAACTCGCCCGTCACATTGGGCGGCGGAATCGCCACCGTAAAGGCTTGCCCATCGGCCCGAAATTCGGGGCGAAAATAGCCCTTTTCCCGCCAAAAGCCATACCATGTCTTTTCGATGTCTTTTGGGTCGTACGCACGCGCCAAAGCCGTGTTCTTCATTTTGTGCAACTCCTTTTTACGCGGAATAACGCCGCAATCCCTCGTAAATCGTCTGCGCGGATACTTTTAGCACTGCGGTTGCGGGAATGGCGAGCAACATGCCCACCGCGCCGAACAACTGGCTGCCGACGAGCACGGCAAAAATCACGAGCAGGGGATGCAAATTCACGCTGCGCGCAACCACCACCGGGGCGACGAAGACATTGTCGATGGCCTGCACGATCAGAAAAACGACCACCACCGGAACGATGATCCCCGCGCTCAGGGCGGAATATTGCAAGACGGCGGCGATCACCCCGGCGACAATGCCGACCACAGGGCCCAAATACGGAATCACATTGGCCAGCCCCGCGAACAGGCCAATCACCAAGAAATGCTCCAGGCCGATGAGCCAGAGCAGGAAACTGGACAGCAACGAGACAATCGCCACCGACAACACCATCCCGCGGATATAGCCGCCCAGTTGCTTTTCGATGCGGTACAAGAGATTTAAGACCAATTCAAAGTAGCGATTCGGCACCAGCTCGATGAGCGCGCGCTTGATCGCTCGCCCCTCGCCTAAAAAGAAAAACAAAACCAGGGGCACGATGATGACAAATGTCAGCCCGGACAACACTTGCCCGATCAACCTGGGGATTTGCTTGAAAAAATTGGTGACCACGATCTGAAACCGCGCAGTGATTTCTTCTAGGGCCTCATTGCCTTTGAGCAGGGGGATCCATTCTTCGACCCTCGTCCGAAGGGTTTTCGTATAGGATTTTACCAATGCGAAATAGCCGGGCTTGTAACTGCCAAAAACGTGTTGGGTTGCCGACAGCAAAATTTCGGACCGGCCAAAGCGAACCTTTTGGGTGGGTTCGGAAATGACCGCGCCCGAAACCGATGCCGTGTCGTTCCCCACGAGTGTCATCGCGATAATGCCATCTCGCCCGCCCGATGAACCGTACACGTTCAAAAGAGCACGCCGCGTTTCCGTCTCTTGTGGGGAAAAGACCATGTGCAGGGTATCCCGCTCCCCGGGCATCAATTTGATGGGCAAACCCTCTGCCTTAAAATCGTCGAGGGTGCTTTCAAAACGCTCCATCGCGACGATGATAGTGCCGGGATTTTCCACCACACAGAGCCATGTTTCCTGATCCCCAATGATGTGTTGCACCAAATCCTCTGTGCCGCGTGCGATCCTGGGCGCGACCACGACGAGGGGAATGATCACGATGGCAAAAACAGCTAGCAAAACGCCGGCCACGGCGATCCGGCGATTTACGCGGTAGGACTCGAGGAAATCGACCAAGGGCATCAACAAATACGACAGCACAAACGCGATCAAAAAAGGGGCTAGCGTGCCCCGGATGGTATAGAGCAACCAAGCCGTTGCTGCGATCAAAAGGAAAAAGATCACGATACGCAAGATCTGCACAGCCCGCATGCCGCTCGCAGGAGATTCATTCATTTTTTGCTCCTGTTTGTCGGTTGATTTTCTCGTCTATGACGCGCTGCGTTGCGTTGTTAGGCGACGCCTGTGCGCGCTTCTGTCGTTTTGCCAATTCGTCTTGGGCAACTTGCAAACCGCGATGGGTGTGGCGCAATCGCTCGGCGATGATCTGCGAAAGTTGACTGGCGAGTTTTACGCCTAGGCGCGGGCGTCGTTCCGCCAACTTCCGCAGCGCGTCTCGAGAAAAAAAGGCCAATCGCACGTCTTCTCGTGCCACTGCCGCAGCGGTTCGGGGCGCGTCGTCTAACAGCGCGGTTTCGCCAAAAAAAGATCCGGATTCGGATTGGGAAAGCAACGCGGGCGCGCCATCTTCCCCGTCTTTCTGAAGCACCGCCACGCGCCCTTGCAACACCACGTAAACGCCATCGCCCGCCGCGCCCTGTTCAAAAATGACGCCGCCTTTTGAATACGTGTGTTCTGTCAGGTGTTGCTCCACCTCTTGCAACTCGCGGCGATTCAAGTTCTGAAAGAGCGACACCTCGCGCAGTTGGACGAACTGGAGTTTTTTGCGGTCTAGCCACCGCTGTAAGAATCGATGCATGAACGACGCGCTCCGCTTTGTGATGTCCCGTCATGCTGAGCAAAGACGCTTCGCCCGCCTCAGCATGACATGCCTACTCATCCGGTTTTCTCTGCGTTGATGCGATATGCCTCGGGTTGTTCGGCGGCGCGCAAGCGATTGAAAAAATCCAGTGCTCTCGGGCGATAGCGCGTTGCGATGTGCTGGTCGAAAAATGCGCGCAACAACCGCGTTATCTCTGCGCGATCCACGCCGCGCAACAGCGCGAGATCGATGCGGTCGGGTCGTCGCACTTGCAACTGCGCCATCAAATTCGCGGTCTCGACCCGCACGCGCATGCCCATGTTCGCGTGATTGCCACACAGGGTGCCGCCCATGACGGGGCTAAATCCCAAGCGCGGCCCGGAAAGTCGCGCACCACATTGAACGCAACCGCTCACATGGGGCCGATACCCCACCGCGCCCGCCGCGCGAATTTGAAAATACCACACCGGCACATCCAATGCGATTTCCGGAACGCTGCCCACCCATTGCATGGCTTCTAGCGCGATGCTGAACAAGAGCGGGTTGCGGTCCTCGTCTTCTGTGATATGATCGAGAAATTCGCATATCGCGCTGCCTGCGGCCACGCGGTCGTAGTGTTGCTTGACCGCCTCGAAGGAGTGGACGATATCGCCTTCGCTCAGGGTTTGCAATGCGCGATTCTCCCGCCGGTAAAACACATAGCGACCCCAGGTCATGGATTCGAGGCTCGCGCCAAATTTGCTCTTGGGCCGTCGCACGCCTCGGGCCGCCAATCGCACCTTGCCGTACTCGCGGGAAAAGATCACCGCGACCTTGCTACTTTCGCTCATGCGAAACCCGCGCAACACCAAGCCATCGGTCTGGCAAATCACGGCTTCTCCAATTCTGTGGGGGGCTTGGGATAGATCATATAAACCGATTCATTCGGATACACCATGCCATAGCGTTCTCGGGCGATGCGTTCAATTTCGCCCAAATTGTTTTCCACCAAGGCGGCCTCGCGCTCCAAGTCCGCATTTTGCTGGCGGATGCTGGCGATCTCCTGTTCCAACGCGGCGATCTGTTGTTCGCGCATCACGAGTTGAAAAAAACCGCTGTCGCCTGCAACGCACAGATACAACGAGCATAAGATTGGCGCGAAGATCAAAAATTTGTTCAGGCGTTGACGGGCACTTCCCGGCAACACCGTGCTGTGTCCACGATAAAATGCACGCATGGTAGAACCTCCGTGAGAGAGTATCTCACTTTTTCACAACCACCATATCATCTCTATGAATCACCACCGCACCGCTGGCGATCTCGAGGATTTGGGCGATTTCTGGGGTTTTTTTGCCGCGGATGCGTTGCACGTCAACCGCGGCGAATCGGGTCAAGCCGCGCGCGATTTCAACGCGCTGTTCGGTTTCAACGCCGATGAGTTCGCCGACTTCAAAACTGCCGATCACGCGGACAATGCCCGAAGACAGCAGGCTCTTGCCCCTATCGGTCAAGGCGGCAACCGCGCCATCATCCACCACCACGCCCCCGCGCTTGCGGGAATGCGCCAACCACAGGGCTTTGCTGTTCAGGCTGCGATCATGCGGTACGAAGAGGGTGCCGCGATCCGCGCCGTCCAAAATGTCGCGCACGCCAGTGGTGCAACCATTCGCTATCAGCGCCATTTGCCCGCCTTGCAACACGGCCTCGGCGGCTCGGAGTTTGGTCCGCATGCCCCCGCGCCCCATCGCGTTGCCCGATGCGCCCACGAGTGCGTGGAATTTTTGGGGCACGCCGCGTGCGAACCGGATCAGTTGCGCGTGCGGGTCTTTGGCCGGATCGCTCGAAAACAACCCATCCACGTCGGTCAACAACACCAGCATGTCCGCGTCCAAGAGATGCGACACCAGCGCGGAGAGGCGGTCGTTTTCGCCGACGGACAGTTGCAATTCTTCCACAGCCACGCTGTCGTTCTCATTGACAACGGGCACGCCCCCATACCGAAACAGTTGGTCCAAAGTGTTGCGCGCGTTCACGTAGCGCGTGCGATTGTCCAAATCATCCGACGTCAACAACACCTGCCCCACGGCCATATCATGCGTTTCAAACGCCCGTTTGTACGCATCCATCACCAGCCCTTGCCCGACCGCGGCAGTGGCCTGCAACTCGGGCAACCGCCTGGGCCGATGCGCCAATCCCAAGCGGCCCATGCCCGCGCCGACCGCGCCCGAGGTCACGATAGCCACCTCCACACCGCGATTTCTCAGGCAGGCCACGTCGGCGGCCAAGCGGTCGATCACGGCGAGATTCAATGCGTTGCCGTGCGCGGTTACGACCCGCGTGCCTAATTTCACGACCACCCGCCGCACATTGTCGAATAGGGCTATGCGATTTATTGTTTTTGTTTTTTGCATTTTACTTTTTGATGGATGTTAGACAGGAGTTGATCCCTGACTGCTTATACCAATTTGCTTTTAAGTTGCCCGTATCCTGCCTCATCGCAGGGATGATGGTTGCTCTGATGGCGTTGCGCGAGGGGACCTATCCCCCGGCCCCTTTCCTACAAGGAAAGGGGAGTAAAGCTCCTTTGATGGCTTCTCGCTCTAGTTGCTCTGATGGCGTTGACCGAGGGCATAAAGCGATTAAAACCCCTCATCAATCCCCTCGCAAAACCGCTCACAGTTCCCCCCTTCCTCGCAGGCACAGGCGTAGCCTACAACGAAGCGTAGCGAGTAACGGGGGTTAGGGGGGTAGGTCCCGATCTTATTGAACTCGTACCCCGCTCATGCCTTTGAACTGGCTATCGCCAGTTGTACCCCTTTTGTGCCTTTTGTGCCTTTTGTGGCTTTCATGCCTTTTGTGGCTTTTATGCCTTTACCGCATCTCATGTCAAATCAATTTCAATTTTCGGGCGCACTGGCACCCCGCGTTCCGCGAGATAGGTTTTGACTTCCGCGATGCTGTATTGCTCGTAGTGAAAAATGGACGCGGCCAGCGCGGCACTCGCCTCGCCTTTGGACAACACGGCATACATATCTTCCGGGCCGCCCGCGCCGCCAGACGCCACGATAGGCACATCCACGCGCTCGGCGACCATGCGGTTCAGGTCGATATCGTATCCCGCTTGTGTCCCGTCCGCGTCAATGCTGTTCAGCACCAATTCGCCCGCGCCGCGATCCACCAGTTCTTCTGCCCATTCGAGGGCGTCTCTGCCGGTAGGAGTGCGCCCGCCATCGATGACCACCTCCCAGCGCGGTTCTGACCCGTGATCGGAACTCGGTCGCCGAATCGCGTCAATGGATCCCACGATGGCCTGCGACCCAAAACTTTCGGCCCCGTGCGTGATGATCTCGGGCGCGTGGATGGCCGCCGAATTGATCGACGCTTTTTCCGCGCCCCCTTCGATAATGGTGCGAATATCGCGATAGGTGCGAACGCCCCCGCCAACCGTAAAGGGGATGAACACCTCTTCGGACACGCGCCGCACGAGTTCGCCCACGATCTCGCGCTTTTCCGCTGACGCGGTAATATCGTAAAACACCAGTTCGTCGGCACCTTCGCGGTCGTATCGCCGCGCCAACGCGATGGGGTCGCCTGCGTCTTTATCCGCCGAAAACCTGACCCCGCGCACATTGCGCCCGTTTTTCACGTCCAAACACGGAATGATTCGCTTTGCCAACACCCTACACCTTCTCCGCAAAATTTTTCAAAATTTTCAACCCGGCATCCTGACTTTTCTCCGGGTGAAATTGCACGCCAAAAGCCCGACCACCTCCGGCTATCGACGCGTAATCGATCCCGTAATCCGTTGTGCCGATCACATCGGCATCGCGGTCAGAGGCCACGAAAAAAGAATGCACAAAATAAAAATACGACCCATCGGGCACGCCGTCCAACAGGGCGGTCTCGCGCCGGATCCTCACTTCGTTCCAGCCAATTTGCGGAACGCGCTGCCCATTGGGAAAACGCCTCACCCTGCCCGGCAAAATGCCCAACCCCCGATGTTGCCCCATCTCTTCGCTTTCGGCAAACATCAGTTGCAAGCCCAAACATATTCCCAAAAACGGACGACCCTCAGCGATGGCTTTTACGATGGGAGCGATCAATCCCGTTGCTTTCAGGTTGTCCATGGCATCGCCAAACGCGCCCACCCCGGGCAGCACCACGCGATCCGCATGGTCGATCTCTTCGGGCCGATGCACAATCGCGGCTTTCGCGCCGAGGTGTTCAAATGCCTTTTGAACGCTCCGCAAATTTCCCATTCCGTAATCTACTATCGCGATCATCATTCCCCCAGTGCCTTTGACCGTTCTGTCGCAGCCAAAACAGCGTCCATCACCGCGGCGCGCATCCCGCCCCGCTCTAAGGCGTGCAACCCCGCTATCGTCGTGCCACCGGGCGACGCGACCCGATCTTTCAACAGCGCCGGATGTTCCCCGGTTTCTATGACCATCGATGCCGCGCCCAACGCGGTTTGCGTTGCAAGCGCGAGTGCCATGTCTTTGGACAACCCAGAACGCACGCCCCCATCTGCCAACGCGTCGATGATGGCGTACACATACCCAGGCCCGCTGCCCGCAAGCCCGGTGACGGCGTCCAGCTGCGATTCCGTGACGACGACCGCCGTGCCGACCGCGTTGAACAGCGCGAGTGCCAAGCGCAGGTGATCGTCTCCCGCATGCGTGCCCGCGCACAGCCCGGAACCCGCGGCGCAGATCTGCGCGAGCAAGTTGGGCATTGCGCGGATGATGGGCAAGGGGCCGAGGGCCGCTTCTAATGCCGCGATCCGCACGCCTGCCATGAACGAGATGATCAGTTGATCCGCACGCAACAAATCCCGAAATCCCGAGACGCTTTGTTCCCACGCTTGCGGCTTGATGCCCAGCACCACGATGTCTCGATGCGCGATGACCTCGCGGGCGTCTGTTGCGATGCAAACGCCGAGTTCGCGCTTTCTCTGCACCAACACGTCGGCGATGAGATCGACTGCGGTGATGTTTTCGGGGGCGATTTGTTTGGACCGAATCCATCCGGCCATCAACGCGCCGCCCATGTTGCCCGCGCCAATTACAGCGATTTTTTTGTTTTTCATCGCCATTCGCTTTCTATTTGTCGTTGAACCTGCTACGGCATGAGGCGGCGAATGATCCCATCTCGCTTGTTGAGCAAGAATATCTGCCCATTCGGCCCGGTGCCGAATCGCATATCCGCACGGTGAGCAGGCTCGCGTCCCTGCGCGATATTCTTCTCTTGAATCATCTGCAACAGGGTCTTTGTTTCGCCCCGATGCTCAAACCGCACCCGGCGAATGCCTGCTTGACCGCCTTCGGGCAGGTCGTCCGCAGAAAAATAGAACACCTCGCCGCTGACCAAGTCGCCAAAGAGCACCGTGTTCTCGAGTTGGGGAATCGCAGCGTGACGGTAAACGACGACACCGGTTATGGCGACTCTCTCTCCTAATAATGGGTCATGGTGGTCAAACTCGACAACGGGATAGGTGATGCTGGAGTCGCTACGGGGGTTGTCTAAACTGAAAACATGGTGATCATAAGGACGCTGGATCCGAAAGTGCCCTTCCCGGATTGCCCGAACCACATTCTCGCCCAGTCCGACGACGATGCGCCAGTCGTCGCGCCAGTCGTCAACCCAAGGAAAACTCCCCTCCCAATTAGGCCAGCCGAGGTTGGCCCCAGCAGAGACGAGGTTGATCTCCTCAACATGATGTTTACCGATGTCTGCGACGAACAGGTTGCCGTTTCGTACATCCCAGCCAAAGCGTTGCGGGTTGCGCATGCCGTAGGCGTAGATTTCGGCGAGCGCATTGCGCGTTGAGACAAATGGGTTGTCCGCGGGAATGCCGTACTGCCCGTTGGTGCTGTTTGACCCAAGGGGGTCAATGCGGAGTATCTTGCCGAGTATATTGCTCAGGTCTTGTGCCCGGTCTTTGTTGTATACAACGCCTATCGACATGTAAAGTAGCCCAAAGTCGGTATCCCCGGGGGTTGCACTTGGATTGAAACCGAGCATACCGGACCACATATCCGGTGGTTTCCGCATGACTTCCCTCGGCGGGCCGCCATCGTAGAACGCGGCGTAGGGATCCTCCGCTGTCCACTCCAGAATGGACAACTGATGCAAGATTATGGTTCGGTTGGGCTTTTCGACGGGGGTCTCGAATATGACCAAGGTGTAGAACTTGCCGAACCCCGGAGTGCCAGCCTCGGCGAACTGCGGGTGGAAAGCGAAACTATGCAATATGGTCGGAACAGCGCTACCCAAGGCGTCAAGATCGAGATAGGGCACAACAGTGCGCCCGTCATAACTGACGCTGTACAATACGCCAGACTGGTCGTTCACAAACAAGCGACCCGTACCCGGTTCATCGACGAGCAACATCATCAACGCCGCCTGACCGTCAATATCGGGCAGGGATGCGAACTCGGCGATGTTCACTGTAATGGCCCCTTCGGTTGCTGGAATAGGCTCAGGGAACAGATCTTCTCGCCCACTCCCACCACCGCATGCGGTCAAAGCCAGCATCATCACATTTGCGAACAGGTAGAGGCGAATATTCAACAAGGGTTTTCTTCCTTTCGCTAAAAGTTATCGCATTGCTATTGTGCGGCAAAAATGTAGGCAATCACTGCCATTTTTTTTGTTCGCCTTCAGGAGGAGGCCGCATTGAGCGATTTTTTTTCAGGTACTACGGCATGAGGCGGCGAATGATCCCGTCTTGCTTGTTGAGCAAGAATATCTGCCCATTCGGCCCGGTGCCGAATCGCATATCCGCACGGTGAGCAGGCTCGCGTCCCTGCGCGATATTCATCTCTTGGATCATCTGCAACAGGGTCTTTGTTTCGCCCCGATGCTCAAACCGCACCCGGCGAATGGCGGCTTGACCACCTTCGGGCAGGTCGTCCGCAGAAAAATAGAACACCTCGCCGCTGACCAAGTCGCCAAAGAGCACCGTGTTCTCGAGTTGGGGAATCGCAGCGTGACGGTAAACCACGACACCGGTTATAGCAACTCTTCTTCTCCCCAACAGCGGATCCTTGTGGTCAAACTCGACAACGGGATAGGTGATGCTGGCGTCGCTACGGAGATTGTCCAAACTCAAGACAGGGTGGTCCTCAGGCGAGATATCTCCGAAGGCCCAGGGCCATTCCCCCCGGATTGCCCAATCCACATTTCTGACCAGTCTGAAGATGATGCGCCAGTCGTCGCGCCAGTCGTCAAAAAGCAGAAAACTCCCCTCCCAATTAGGCCAGCCGAGGTTGGCCCCAGCAGGGACGAGGCTAATCTCCTCAACCTGGTACTCACCGATGTCTGCGACGAACAGGTTGCCGTTTCGTACATCCCAGCCAAAGCGTTGCGGGTGGCGCATGCCGTAGGCGTAGATTTCGCCGAGCGCATTGCGCGCTGAGACAAATGGGTTGTCCGCGGGAATGCCGTACTGCCCATTGGTGCTGTTTGACCCAAGCGGGTCAATGCGGAGTATCTTGCCAAATAGATTGCTCAGATCTTGAGACCAGGCTGCGTTTAATCCATCGCCTATCGACATGTAAAGTAGCCCAAAGTCAGTATCCCCGGGGGTTGCACTTGGATTGAAGCCGAGCATACCAGAGCAATGATCCTTAACACATGGCTTCCGCATGAGTTCCCTCGGCGGGCCGCCATCGTAGAACGCGGCGTAGGGATCCGCCGCTGTCCACTCCAGCAGGAGTAGATCATCGGTTTCGTTGCGCGATTCGACAAAGGTGTAGAACCTACCGAACCCCGGTGTGCCCGCCTCGGCGAACTGCGGATGGAAGGCGAAACTATGAAACCCGCGTAACTCGCGTTTGTCTCTGGGCCAAAGGTTTTTTCTTCGCACCTCGATTCCCCATAGCGCGTCAGTGTGATCGAGATAGGGCACAACAGTGCGCCCGTCGTAACTGATGCTGTACAATACGCCGGACTGGTCGTTCACAAACAAGCGGCCCGTGCCCGGTTCATCGACGAGCAACATCATCGGCGCTACCCGACCGTCGCTGATATCGGGCAGGGATGCGAACTCGACGATGTTCACTGTAATGGCCCCTTCGGTTGCCGGAATAGCCTTAGGGAACGGATCTTGGCGAGGGGGGGGGCATAAATATCTAACAAGAGAGATGACAAACCTATAACCATCAGACGGATCTTTGGGGATGTAGATATGATGCTCCAAAAGGCACACGGTCAAGGCCGACCACGCCATCATCATATTTGCTAACAAGTAGAGACGAATATTCAACAAGGGTTTTCTTTCTTTTGCTAAAAGTTATCGCATTGCCATTGCGCGGCAAAAATGTAGGCAATCATTGCCATTTTTTCGCCAGTCACCTTCAAGAGTTGGTCGTATTAAACGGTTTGTTTTTTTAGGTGCTACGGCATGAGGCGGCGAATGATCCCGTCTTGCTTGTTGAGCAAGAATATCTGCCCATTCGGCCCTGTGCCGAATCGCAGATCCGCACGGTCAGTAGGCTCGCGTCCCTGCGCGATATTCTTCTCTTGGATCATCTGCAACAGGGTCTTTGTTTCGCCCCGATGCTCAAACCGCACCCGGCGAATGGCGGCTTGACCGCCTTCGGGCAGATCGTCCGCAAAAAAATAGAACACCTCGCCGCTGACCAATTCGCCAAAGAGCACCGTGTTCTCGAGTTGGGGAATCGCAGCGTGACGGTAAACGACGACACCGGTTATGGCAGTGCTTTGAGTTTCCCACAGCGGGTCCCTGTGGTCAAACTCGACAACGGGATAGGTGAAGCTGGCGTCGCTACGGGGATTGTCCAAATCGATGACATGGTAATCATAAGGACGGTGGATCCGGAAGTGCCCTTCCCGGATCGCCCGAACCACATTCTCGCCCAGTCTGACGACGATGCGCCAGTCGTCGCGCCAATCGTCACCACGTAGAAAACTCCCCCTCCATATAGGCCAGCCGAGGTTGGCTCCAGCAGTGACAAGGCTGATTTCCTCGACAAACTCCCCACCGATGTCTGCGACGAACAGGTTGCCGTTTCGTACGTCCCAGCCAAAGCGTTGCGGGTGGCGCATGCCGTAGGCGTAGATTTCGGCGAGCGCATTGCGCGTTGAGACAAATGGGTTATCCGCGGGAATGCCGTACTGCCCGTTGGTGCTATTTGAGCCAAGCGGGTCAATGCGGAGTATCTTGCCGAACATATTGCTCAGAT
Organism: Candidatus Latescibacterota bacterium; assembly: GCA_965204745.1. Classification (GTDB taxonomy): domain Bacteria; phylum Latescibacterota; class UBA2968; order UBA2968; family UBA2968; genus VXRD01. The sequence goes on along the minus strand of OZ242010.1, from coordinate 1,787,751 downwards.
CTTGAGACCAGACTTCGTTTAATCCACCGCCTATCGACCAGTAAAGTAGCCCAAAGTCGGGATCCTCGGGGGTTGCACTTGGATTGAAGCCGAGCATACCGGAGTAACGATCACCCGGCAATCGCTCGCTCCGCATGACTTCCCTCGGCGGGCCGCCATCGTAGAACGCAGCGTAGGGATCCTCCGCTGTCCACTCCAGCAGGGATAGATACTTGGTTTCGTTGTGTAATTCGACTAAAGTGTAGAACTTACCGAACCTCGGTGCGCCAACCTCGGCGAACTGCGGGTGGAAAGCGAAACTCTGAAATCCTCTTCGTCTCCTTGGTTGGTAAGCAGTTGCTTCCAATATAGGTTTTCTGACTCCGAGTCCCCATAGCGCGTCAGTGTGATCGAGATAGGGCACAACAGTGCGCCCGTCGTAACTGACGCTGTACAATACACCGGACAGGTCGTTCACAAACAAGCGGCCCGTGCCCGGCTCATCGACGAGCAACATCATCAACGCCGCCTGACCGTCAATATCGGGCAGGGATGCGAACTCGGCGGTGGTCACTGTAATGGCCCCTTCGGTTGCCGGAATAGGCTCAGGGAACGGATATCGAGAGTACTTCTCACTCCCGCATGCGGTCAAAGCCAGCATCATCACATTTGCGAACAGGTAGAGGCGAGTATGCGACATGGGTTTTCTCCTTTCGCTAAAAGTTATCGCATTGTCATTGCGCGGTAAAGTTCGCCGGTGATCGCCGATTTTCAGGTTACACATACGTCAGCCAGGCGTGTTTGTCTTCTGTTCTGCCTTCTACGACCTCGAAAAAGGCTTCTTGGAGTTGGTGCGTGATTTCGCCGCGGGCACCGCCGCCGACTGGAATGTGGTCGATGGCCGTGACCGGGGTGATTTCCGCCGCGCTACCCGTGAAAAATACCTCGTCTGCGATGTACAGGGATTCGCGGGGAATGGGGCGGGTCGTCACGGAGTAGCCCAAGGCGCGGGCGAGTGTGATCACTGTGTGGCGCGTGATGCCGGGCAGGATGGACGACTCGGTGGAAGGCGTGTAAATCCGCCCGTTTTTCACCATGAAGATGTTCTCGCCGCTGCCTTCGCTCACATAGCCCTGCGTGTCTAAGGCAATGCCTTCGGCGTACCCATCGGCCATGGCTTCCATTTTGATTAACTGGGCGTTCATGTAATTCGCAGCCACTTTGGCGAGTGACGGCATGGTGTTGGGGGCAAAGCGATTCCACGACGCGAAGCGCGCTGAGACGCCTTTTTCCAATGCCTCGGGGCCGAGGTACTTGCCCCATTCCCACACCGCGATCACCACTTCCACAGGGCAGGGCATCGGGTTGACGGCCAGTTCGCCAAACCCCCGAAACGCCACGGGGCGGACGTAACACGCTTGCAACCGGTTCACGCGGATCGTCTCCAAAATGGCGTCTTCGAGCTGGGCGTGCGTGTAGGGAATGTCCAAGCGGTAGATTTTGGCGGAATCGCAAAGCCTGTTGACGTGATCCCCAAGCCTGAAACACGCCGGCCCTCGCGCCGTTTGATAACAGCGGATCCCCTCGAAAACGCTCGAACCGTAGTGTATCACATGGGATAGCACATGAATTTTGGCATCGTCCCAATTCACGAAATTCCCATTGAACCAAATTTTATCCGATTGCGGAATGGGCATCGAAACTCCCTTTCGTTAAAAGTTATTGCGTCGCCATTACGCGGCAAAAATGTAGGCAATCACTGCCATTTTTTTGTCCAGGTACTACGGCATGAGGCGGCGAATGATCCCGTCTTGCTTGTTGAGCAAGAATATCTGCCCATTCGGCCCTGTGCCGAATCGCATATCCGCACGGTGAGCAGGCTCGCGTCCCTGCGCGATATTCTTCTCTTGGATCATCTGCAACAGGGTCTTTGTTTCGCCCCGATGCTCAAACCGCACCCGGCGAATGGCGGCTTGACCGCCTTCGGGCAGGTCGTCCGCAGAAAAATAGAACACCTCGCCGCTGACCAAGTCGCCAAAGAGCACCGTGTTCTCGAGTTGGGGAATCGCAGCGTGACGGTAAACGACGACACCGGTTATGGCGACTCTGTCTCCTCCTAATAATGGGTCATAGTGGTCAAACTCGACAACGGGATAGGTGATGCTGGGGTCGCTACGGTAACTGAAGACATGGTGATCATAAGGACGCTGGATCCGAAAGTGCCCTTCCCGGATCGCCCGAACCACATTCTCGCCCAGTCTGAAGATGATGCGCCAGTCGTCGCGCCAATCGTCAATGCGAATTAAGAGTAGAAAGCGAGTAAGAAGCAAGCCGCGGTCAATCGCCCAAAGACATGAACGAGTAAGCCCTCATAGGATCGTACCCGAGACGCCATCGAGATGTTCGTCTTTCGTTCAATCCAACTGAACAAGGCCTCAATCGGCTGTCGTATGCTCGAAACCGCCCGAGAATAGTCTTTTTCGGCTTCGGTCAGGCTTTCTTGTCCCTTCTTGCGCTTCACCGGCGTCTCGAAGATCAGGTTCTGCTGTTTGCTAAGCGTGTCTTTTAAGGGCTGATCGGCGTAGATTTTATCGCCGTAGAGGTGTCCATCACGCAAAACGGGTAAGACTTGTCGCAAAGCGGTCAGGTCATGCTCTGCTGCACCTGTCAAGCCGATGTACTCTGCTTTCGGGAGGCCGTTCTCACGGTCTTGTGCGACAATGTGCAGTTTGGTGCCGTAATACCACATCTTTTTGGAAGCGCAGCGGCCTTTGTTGGCCAGTTGTTCTTCGGCCACACACGCCTGACCGCTGCGTGCCGATTGTGCCATGACAATCGGCATGGAATCCACCAAGTAGGTGTGTTCAGAGAGATCGGTTGCGGGACTGTCCTTTTGGATTTGTTCAATCAATGGCGCGAAGACCACACACAAGCGGTTCAACCGCTGGATATAGCCTGCATAAGTGGGCAGATGGGGAAACCAGTCGGAAAGATGATCCTTGGTATAGGTATAAATCGCCTTGATCTGCGTGTGCTGTTGCATGATCCCAAACAAATAGATCGTCAGCACTTCTTCATCTGTGAAGGTCGGCGTATCGTTATTGCTCATGCGTTGTGTATAAAACCACAGATGCTTTTGGTCATACTGCTGACAAATATAGACATACAAGTGAATGAGTTTATCTTGCCAATCCATCGCGTGCTCCTTCCTTTAAGGGTGAAATGACTGAGCCCTCAAGAAAAGACAAGTACGCGATGGATTCAACTCTTAATTCGCATCGTCAACAGGCATAAAACTCCCCTCCCAATTAGGCCAGCCGAGGTTGGCTCCAGCAGGGACGAGGCTGATCTCCTCAACCTGGTACTCACCGATGTCTGCGACGAACAGATTGCCGTTTCGTACATCCCAGCCAAAGCGTTGCGGGTGGCGCATGCCGTAGGCGTAGATTTCGGCGAGCGCATTGCGCGTTGAGACAAATGGGTTGTCCGCGGGAATGCCGTACTGCCCATTGGTGCTGTTTGACCCAAGCGGGTCAATGCGGAGTATCTTGCCGAATATCTCGCTCAGATCTTGAGAGACAAGGCTGCGTTTAACTTCACCTGAGTTTAATCCATCACCTATCGACATGTAAAGTAGCCCAAAGTCGGTATCCCCGGGGGTTGCACTTGGATTGAAGCCGAGCATACCGGAGCAATGATCCTTACATGGCTTCCGCATGAGTTCCCTCGGCGGGCCGCCATCGTAGAACGCGGCGTAGGGATCCGCCGCTGTCCACTCCAGCAGGAGTAGATCATCGGTTTCGTTGCGCGATTCTAAAAAGGTGTAGAACCTACCGAACCCCGGTGTGCTCGCCTCGGCGAACTGCGGGTGGAAAGCGAAACTATGAAATCCGCGTAACTCGCGTATGTCTTGTGGATGCGAGTTTTTTCTTCGTACCTTGATTCCCCATAGCGCGTCAGTGTGATCGAGAAAGGGCACAACAGTGCGCCCGTCGTAACTGACACTGTACAATACGCCAGACTGGTCGTTCACAAACAAGCGGCCCGTGCCCGGTTCATCGACGAGCAACATCATCGGCGCTACTCGACCGTCGCTGATATCGGGCAAAGACGCGAACTCGGCGATGGTCACTGTAATGGCTCCTTCAGTTGCCGGAATAGGCTTGGGGAACGAAGCTGAGGTGTACTTCTCACCCCCGCATGCGGTCAAGGCCAGCATCATCACATTTGCGAACAAGTAGAGGCGAATATTCAACAAGGGTTTTCTCTTTTCTCTAAAAGTTATCGCATTGCCATTGCGCGGCAAATCCGTTCATAGCCGGCGATAGAGATGGTTTCCGGACGGGCGCGACCATCGACCTCTGCCGCCATCAGCGTCTCGGCATCTACCACATGGGCGAGTGCATTTCGCACCATTTTTCGCCGTTGCTGAAATGCGGCGCGCACGATGCCGAACAAACGCCTTTCGTTTGCAATATCATAAGCAGAAGGGGCTTGAAAATCCAGCATTAACACGGACGAATGCACCTTGGGCGCGGGAAAAAAATGCGTGGGCGGCAGGTCAAATAACCGGGTTGCCGCGCATCGCACCTGCGTGACGATAGACAACACGCCGTAGGTTTTGCTACCCGGCTGTGCGATCATGCGCTGTGCGACTTCGCGTTGTACTGTGATCACAGCGCGTTTCCAAACCCTGCGCGCATCCGTAATCTGCCTGATGAGCGCGCCCGTGAGGTGATAGGGCAAGTTGCCCACCAGAATTGCTTTGGATTCCACGAGCGCGGGCAAATTGACTTGGCGCACGTCTTTGCGGACGAGTTGTAGTTGCGACCCGAATCGCGCGGCGAGCAGGTCGCACAGTTTTTCGTCGATTTCAATGGCGATGACCCGGTTCGCTTGGGCGACTAAGAGGTTTGTCAATGCGCCGCGGCCAGGGCCGATTTCTACGACCGAGTCCTCGTTGCCAATTTGCGCGGCTTCCACGATCTGTGTAGCAGACGCGGCATTGACGAGAAAATGCTGGCTCAATTTTTTTTTTGATTTCACGATGGCAACCCAAACAAGGTCTGGGCATTGTGCGTCGTTTGCCGGCAGACCGCGTCAAAATCCCCGCGTCCGGCACGCGCCAAACACTCGGCGACATAGCGCACATATGCCGGCTCGTTGCGCTTGCCGCGTTTTGGCACTGGTGCCAGAAATGGACAATCGGTTTCCAACAGCAACCGATCGACGGGCACGCCCAAGGCGACCTTCAATGCGTGCGCGTTTTTGAACGTGACAATGCCGCCAAAGCCCAGATGAAAATCGAGATCAACCGCGCGACGGGCTTCTGCCGCGTTCCCGCCAAAACAGTGCATTGCGCCGCCCACTTGGGACGCGCCTTCTTCTGCCAAGATGTCCAACACGCGGGTCTCGGCAGCGCGGCTGTGGATGATCAGCGGCAGGCCCATTTCGCACGCCAGCCGAATATGCGCCCGAAACGCCCGTTCCTGCACATCGCGCGGCGCGTAATCGCGATAGAAATCCAACCCGGTTTCCCCGACTGCAACGACCTGTTGACGCGCCAAAAGATCGGGCAATTTCTCGAGGGATGACGCATCCGCTTTCGCCGAATCCGCCGGGTGAAATCCCGCTGTGGCAAACACCTGGTCATTTGCAAGCGCGACGGCAGCGCGGCTCGTCTCCAAATTGGTGCCCACATTCACGATCTGCCCCACCCCCGCGGCGCGTGCCCGAGCGAACACCTCGTCCAAATCCCCGCTAAATTGCGAAAACATCAAATGCGCGTGTGAGTCGATAAGCATGTGGAAAACCTGATCGCGGATTACGCGGATTACGCGGAAGAAAGGCGAGATTGCAAGATGACGGTTGTCGCTTCATTTCGGGATAGCCTCACAATTCACTTTCCTCGATGCCAGCAATCTTCATAAAGTGTATTTGCAAGCCTTTCTTAAGTGTCTTATTGCTGTGAACGGGCACTGAGATTCGAGCGGGATTTCCGGATCTAGCATAAATGTGATGACTGCCTTTGATACGCTTCAATTGCCAATGCGAATTAAGAGTAGAAAGCGAGTAGGAAGCAAGCCGAGACCAATCGCCCAAAGACATGGACGAGTCATCCGGCTCCTCTCCGCAACGAGAGAGGTTCTTCCCCTTCCTCGTAGGACCTATCCCCCCGGCCCCCTTTCCTACAAGGAAAGGGGGAGCGCATGGCTTTTTGAAGGTTTGTCTCCCTAGCTGTTCTGATGGCTTTGAGCGAATAGATCACGCTCTGGAAACCCAAACCCCTCGCACAACCTCTCGCCATTCCCCCCTTCCTCACAGGAAGGGGGGCCAGGGGGGTAGGTCCCAATAAATGGATGCAACGCTTTATTCGCATTGCCAGTCCCGATTTTCCAATAAGCGGCAAAACGCTCTCCCAGTCACAGATTTCAAACCGCTATCTCCATCACTTTATCTTGAGGCGTGATTTTGAAATCTTCGAGATCGACGGACAAACATCCCTCAACCGCTTCGTAAATATTTTCGAGGAGTTCGTCAAATGTCTCGCCTTGGGTCGCACAGCCTTCAAGGGATGGCACTTCTGCCCAGTACCCGCCTTCTTCTGCTTTGTGAATAACGACTTTGAGTTTCATATCATTCCCTCTTTTTTTGAGGAGAGATACTTACGGCCGCTTGCCTAGCGATTCCAAGCAGGGCGTGCGAATTTACCGTATTTGTTCCCGTAGATTGCTTCCCATTCCTTCTTCACCGTTGTGTTTCTCTCCCTCCCCTCTCGCCCTTTTTTGTGCTTTTTGTGTTTCTTGTGGCTCCTCTCATCGTTGCTACCGAACCTGCGTGCCATCGCGGATCTCGCCGTCGGGTGCGATGAGTGCGAGGTTGCGATCATCGGAGGCGGCCAGCAACATGCCTTGGGATTCCACGCCGCGGATGGTCGCGGGTTGCAAATTGGCGACCACCACGATCTGCCGCCCGATGAGTGCGTCTGGCGCGTAGTGTTCGGCGATGCCGGCGACGATTTGGCGTTGCTCATCGCCCAGGCGGATTTGCAAACGCAACAAGCGATCCGCGCCTGCCACGCGATCCGCGGCTTCGACTTTTGCCACGCGCAAATCGAGCTTTTGAAATTCAGAAAAAGAAATCAAGTCCTCTGTTGCTTTTTCCGTTGCCACATCGACCTCCTCGATCCGCGGGAAAACCGGACTTCCGGGCGCGACCTCGCCATCGGGATCCAGCCCTCCCCATGATTTCAAATCGTCTAAATGGATCTCCTCGGGCGAACCTGACGCGCCGAGTTGTTGCCAAATCTCGCGCGCTTTTGACGGGATCACCGGGAACAACAAGACCGACAATTGCCGCATGGTTTCCAGCAGCGCGTAAATGGTCACCTCGAGCTCGGCCCGTTTGCTCGCGTCCTTCGCCAAATGCCACGGCGCTTGCACCTCGACAAATCGGTTGGCCTCGCGCACCAATCGCCAAATCGCGTCCAAAGCGGCATTGGGATTCAGCGCGTCGATGGCGTCGGCCACCGCGGCGAGGGTCTCAGCGGTTCGCGCTTTCAATGCGGCGAGCGCGGCGTGGTTGCGGTCGATGCCCGGGATGACCCCATCCAAATAGCGCGCAGCCATCACCACGGACCGATTGAGCAAATTGCCCAACTCATTGGCTAATTCGGTATTGTACCGCTGCACAAAAGCCACCTCGCTAAAATCGCTGTCTTGCCCCAGCGTCATGTCGCGCACCAAAAAGTACCGAAACGCATCTACGCCGTATTTGTCCGCCAGATCGAGGGGCCGCACCGCATTGCCCAACGACTTTCCCATCTTGGTCTCATCGACGAGCCAAAAGCCGTGCGCCATCACGGTTTCGGGCAAGGGCGCGCCCATCGCCTTGAGCATGGTGGGCCAATACACGCAATGGGTCGTCAAAATGTCTTTGCCGATCAAGTGGCAAGACGCGGGCCACCAGTGCTCAAACCGCGCACCATCCGCGAGATAGCCCGGCGCCGTGATGTAATTGATCAACGCGTCGAACCACACGTAGCACACGTACTCAGCGTCAAATGGCAGCGGGATGCCCCATCCCAGGCGCGACTTGGGCCGGGAAATGCACAAATCGCCCAAGGGTTGGCGCAAGAACCCGAGAATCTCGTTGCGCCGCTTTTCCGGGCGGATAAACTCCGGATGCGTTTCGATGTGCTCGATGAGCCAGCTCTGATACGCGCTCATTCTGAAAAAGTAATTCTTCTCGGATATTTTCACCGTGGGCCGCCCGCAGTCCGGGCAATTGCCGGCTATCAGGTCCCGCTCGGTCCAAAACCGCTCGTCTGGAATGCAATACCAACCCTCGTAATCAGCGGCGTAAATCTCGCCCGCGTCGTAAATGCGCTGCAAAATATCGCTGACGACGCGCTTGTGTCGATCCTCGGTCGTGCGGATAAAATCGTCGTTGGAGATGTTCAACACCTGCCACAAATCCCGAAACCTCACCACCATCTCGTCGGCATGCGCCTGTGGGGACGACGCGCGTTTTTTGGCGGCCTCATCCACTTTTTGCCCGTGCTCATCCGTGCCGGTGACAAACAGCACCTCGTCGCCGGCCAAGCGGTGAAAACGCGCCAGCACGTCGGCCATAATCGTCGTGTACGCATGCCCGATGTGGGGTTCGTCATTGACGTAGTAAATCGGGGTCGTAATGTAAAATGTGCCCATTTTCGCATCCATTCAAAAGGACCGAATCCGTTGCCAAAACGAGATCAGGCCCAGGTTCATATTCACATTGCGGTGGTTCATTTCGCGCAGGGATTCGATCTTTTTTACGGCTGCCATGAGGTGGTCGAGATCGAAAACCTCTGCCAGTCGCTCGACGCGGTCCGCCTGATTGGCGATCTCGTCTGCGCGGCCGCATTGCAACAACAGCGCGTCTCGCAGCCAGACCTCTACGCCTGCCAAAATCTCCAACGCCTCTTCCCGGTCGAGTTTTGCCAGGGCTTCAAACGTGCGCTCGTCCTGCCCCCACAGCAAGGCGTCCAAAAACCGAAATGCGCGATCCTGCCGGTCTGCAACATGGCCGTCTGTCATGGCCATTGCGCGCCGAAAATCGCCCCCACAGGTGCGCGCAATAAAATCCGCTGTGGTTGGGTCAACGCCCTGTGCCGCCAACCCCGTGCTGATGTCGGCGGGCAACAGCGCGGGAAATTTGACGAACTGGCACCGGGACAAAATGGTGGGCAACAGCGCGTCTTTGGGAGAGGCGACCAAAATCATCAGGGAGCGATCCGGCGGTTCCTCCAGTATTTTTAGCATGGCATTGGCCGCTTCGACGCGCATCTGCTCCGCGTGCAATACGAGGGCCGTGCGCCAGCCGCCTGCAAACGCGCTGTGGGCGAACTGCCGCTGCATTTGCCGCACGTAGTCGATAGCGATGGTCTCGTTGTCGCCGGGCGGGGAATAGTGATATGGCGATTGCCACACTTCGAGGAGTGCCGCCTGCATGTCGTCCTCTTCCACGCTACGGGCAAAGGGAAAGAGCATGTTGCTGTCCGGGTGATTGCGCGTTTCGACCTTGTGACAGGCCGGGCAATGCCCGCAGGCGACCGCGCCGTCGGATCGGCAGTGCAATGCCTGCACAAAATCCAAGGCCGCGGCCACCGCGCCCGTGCCCGACGTGCCCAAAAACAACAGCGCGTGTGGGATGCGGTCTTTTTCGACCCAGTCGGTCAAAACCCGAACCGCTCGCGCTTGTCCAATCACCCGGTTCAACGCAACATCTCCATGATGAAAAGCCGCTGGAACGGAACATTCCAACGGCTTTTTACGTGTCAAACGACCAAAATGATCCGCTATCCATGCTCCCGCCCACGAGGGAAATGTACGACGGGCATCGCCCGTACAACGACGGGCATTGCCATTTGCGGGATGGGAAAGAGAGACAACATGGAACGACTCCTCAAGCCAAAACAACGCGGGCAAAATAATATGCCTTATTGGGTCATTTGTCAAGATTTTATTCTGCCAAATGGGCGAACGGCGTTCAGCAAACCAAGCGGTAATATCAATGTGGCCTTCTCCCTCTTGCCTCTTACCGCTTGCCTCTCGCCTCTCGCCTCTCCCCTCTTGTATCTTGGAAGTAAGGGTTAATTAGGAGTTGCGCCCTCGTATCGAGATAAGCCATCTTGATGCCCGGCTCGGGGAAGGCCGGCCCCTCTTGAAGGCGATGACCTTGTAGGTAAGATAGGCCCCCCGACCGCCGGGTCTATGCCGAAGAGTATCTAAGCCCCTTGAGGCTGCATATACAAGACCGGTAGACTTGGCGTCAATGGTCGGGACGCGACCCCGAGCGCGCACCAGATCCCTTACAACCCCCTCATCACAGGAGGCCCCCATGTCGAAATCTCACCCCGCTTTTGCCGGCATTGATGTCAGTGCCCGCACGTTGTCCGTTGCCCTGTCCAGACCCGGACAAGCTGTCATGCAAGCGACCTTTGCCAATGATCCCCAAGCGCATAAGCGGTTGCTGAAGTGGCTCACGAAGGGCGGGCACATGGTCTCTGTGTGCCTCGAAGCGACCGGGCTTTACAGTTTGGGGGTGGCCTTGGCCTTGCATCGGCATCGCCACACAAAGGTCATGGTCGTCAATCCCAAAGCGATGAGCAAGTACGCCCAAGCCTGCATGCAACGGGCGAAGACGGATGCGAAGGATGCGTTGTTGATCCTCGACTATGCCGAGCGCATGCCTTTTGTGCCTTGGCAAGCGCCGAGCGAGCAACGGCTTCAACTGCAAGCCCTCACCAGACGCATTGACCAACTCAAGCAGGAGATCATCCGCGAACAGAGCCGCAACCACGCGCAGAGCTACCACATCCGCAGCACACGTCTCATCGCACGCGATATTCAGGTGAATATTCGACACTTCAAACGCCGGATTGCATACTTGGAAAGCCAAGCCCTCGATCTCGTTTTGCACGATGAGCCCCTCAAGCGTGCCTACCAACGCCTCTGCTCGACGCCTGGCATCGCGCAAACGAGTGCCTTGCGGCTCTTGGCCGAGTTGACCCTTTTGCCAGAGGAGATGCAACCGCCCCAGTGGGTCGCACATGCAGGCCTGGATCCCAAACCCAAACAATCCGGAACCGCCAATCCACAAAGACGCATCTCGAAAACCGGGAATAAGTACCTCCGCCATGCCCTCTATATGCCTGCCTGGGTGGCCATCAGACACGAAGGCCATGTCAAAGCCTTCTATGACCAACTCATCGCCCGCGGCAAGAAACCTTTGCAGGCTATCGTTGCGGTGATGCGAAAGTTGCTCCATTCGATCTGGGGCATGTTGCGCCATGACCAAGATTTTGAGGGCGAAAAATTCTATCGAATCACCCCGAAAACCCCTTGACCTTTTAAGAGAGTATCTTACCTCTTACGCGACTGTTGACACTTCGGAGATAATTTTTTACGTTTGACGCATGAGTTTGACCGCGTTCACACAAAATGGGAAATCACAATGCGAATGGGCAACAGAGAGTTGATCGTGATTGGGGATCGGGTTTTGATCCAGCGGGAAGATTTGGAAGACCGCACCAAAGTCGGGCTTTATTTGCCGCAGACCGTGATGGAAAAAGAGGATGTGCAGGGCGGGCGCATTTTGGCGACTGGGCCTGGCTTGCCCTTGCCGGAAACGCCCGAAGATGACGAACCCTGGCAAGACGCGCCCAGCGAGCCGCGGTATTTGCCCCTGCAAGTTGAAGAAGGCGATTTTGCCCTGTTTTTGCAAAAGGCCGCGATGGAGATTTCTTTTGAAGGCGAGAAATATGTCATCGTCCCGCAGGCATCTATTCTCGTTGTGATTCGAGATATAGACCCCTTGATGGACGAAGACGAGGGATTGGATGAACTGGAGGATTTGGATGACCTCGGCATCTAATCCCGCGGGCGTTCTGCACGACGATCATCCCACCCTTTGCAACCCCACCTTTCACCTGCACAGCAGAGATTTTCAATGTCGCATTCGCCGCCTGATCCATTCCTCTCCATAGTCATTCCCGCTTACAACGAAGAAAGCCGTCTGCCGGATACGCTGGCGACCATTCTCGATTATCTCGAACGACAATGTTACGAATGGGAGATCATCGTGGCTGACGATGGCAGTGCTGACGCCACGGCTGCTGTCGCGCAGGACATCGCCGATCAAAGCGGTGCCAATCTCCGCGTGCTCGACCTGCCGCATCGGGGCAAGGGCTGGGCCGTGCGAAATGGGATGCTCTCGGCGCGAGGCCAATACCGCTGCTTATGCGACGCGGACCTGTCGATGCCCATCGCGCATCTCACGCGACTGTTGCCTGCGGACGAGTTTGACGGTGCAGACATCGCCGTCGGCTCCAGAGAAGCCGCCGGCTCGCAGCGCGTTGGCGAGCCACTTAGGCGCCATCTGAGGGGGCGGGTTTTCAACGCTATCGTGCGCCTGCTGGCCGTGCCGGGCATCGCCGATACGCAATGCGGATTCAAGGTGTTCTCGGCGCGTGCGGCGCAAGCGTTGTTCCCATTGCAGACGATTGACGGCTTTTGTTTCGATGTCGAATTGCTGTTTCTGGCACGCCGCTTGGGATTCTCAATCGCAGAAGTGGGCATTGAATGGCATTGGCGCGCCGAAAGCAAGGTGAACTTTCTTCGGGACACCTATCGAATGGTGCGCGACCTGTTGCTGATTCGCTATCACTGGCTCACCGGGCATTATCAGATTGACGCCAAATCAAATGACCGCTAAAAACGCCCACACTCCGCCATCCGGGGTATCAGGGCGTTTTTTCTTGTGTGCAAATTTCCGGGTTTTCCTTGAGATATTCGAGCAGAGCTTCGGCAGCCCATTGATGTCCGGCGACATTCCAGTGCCAATCGTTTGCCCATGTCGCGTCTCTTTCAGGGTCGGCACCTTGACGGAGGATGTAGTCGTACTGGTCAATAACGGGAATGCCGCGGACCTCGGACAAAGCACTCATGTGATCAAAGGGGCCGTGACCTCGAGTGCCCATGGTGTAGCTCGCCAAGATGACCAATGAGGCTTCGTCGCGCTCGGTGCGTTCCTTAAATTGATCCAAGGCAAAGGCCGTGAACGCCAACTCTTTCTCAAAGGCGGGCAACAGTGTCTTTTTCTCAAACTGCTGATGGATCTCCGCCCGAGTCTTCGGTTGCCATCCATTAAACTGCGATTCATAGGCGGGGTGGTCGCTCAAAAGTTTCACCCAGTTAGGCAGGTAAGAAGGTTGGGATGGAAACCAGGCGGATATATTGTAGCGTAACCCTTGCACGAAGTAGGACCTAACGTGCTGGTCCTCAGCGAGACGCCTATCAGGGGGGGCTTGGGATCTGAACCCTTGCCAATCCGGGTGGGGTGGTCGCAGTTTTATGGCACCGTTCTCATCTCTTGTTGCCGTGACGAATGGTTGCCGGTCCGGATGGACTTTCCACGACAACGCGGCAAAGAATGGTGAGTTGTTCCTGAAGTCGTTATCAACAAAAACGAGTACGACGAGTTTGGGAGACAGACGCCGCGCAAATTCATCGTAAAGCGGCAGTTGGTTGATCTGTCCGGTGCCCCCTTTCCCAAATGCCGACGTGGTGATGTCCAAGTGGGGCAGGTGCCGGGCGGCGAGTTCTTCGAGACGGACGTAAAACTTATCGGCGATGGGCACATCGGTGGCTTCGACAAAGGAATCGCCGATCATCGCGATGTGACAACTTTCGGCGGCGCGGTCAGAACCGATGGGTTCGCGGTCAAGGAAGCCGAGGCTGTTGGTTCGAGAGATGGTCCAGAACTCACGATGGTCTATCGAGCGCACCTCGGCGTTGGGTTCCAGCATCAAACCTACCTTTGAGACAAAGTGTAAGGGATATCTATTTATATAGAACGACATCATTGACCTTTTCAGCCGGAGATAGACTTCCCCAGTCAGCGCGATCAGAGCCAAGCCCGCGAGCGTAAGTAACAGGTTCCAGCCGATCAATCGGAGTACACGACGGGTTTTTCTCGGAGGCGTTTTTAAGCCGTGAGTTTCGGAGTCTGCCATGATACTTCTTTCCTTTTTCTTTCTTCCAATGTCTCGTGCCCTGTCTTAGGCGTGTCAGGGCGTTCCTATATCTGCCGGTCTTGTACAAACTTGTGGATTTTCCTTGAGATATTCGAGCAGGGCTTCGGTAGCCCATTGGTGGCCTTGGACATTCCAGTGCTGATCGTTTGCCCATGTCGCGTCTCTTTCAGGGTCGGCACCTTGACGGCGGATGTAGTCGTACTGGTCAATAACGGGAATGCCGCGGGCCTCGACCAAAGTACTCATGTGATCAAAGTAGCCGTGACCTCGAGTGCCCATGGTGTGGCTCGCCAAGATGACCAATGAGGCGCCGTCGCGCTCGGTGCGTTCCTTAAATTGATCCAAGGCAAAGGCCGTGAACGCCAACTCTTTCTCAAAGGCGGGCAACAGCGTCTTTTTCTCAAACTGTTGCTGGATCTCCGCCCGAGTCTTCGGTTGCCATCCATTAAACAGCGATTCATAGGCGGGGAGTTCGCTCAATAATTTCACCCGGTCAGTCAGGTGAGGATATTGGGATGGAAACAAGGCGAATATATTGTTGCGTAACCCTTGCGCGAAGTAGGAACTCAGACTCAGGTATTCAACGATACGCACATAGAGGGATTTGTGTAGTCTGGGCAATCTGAATCTCTCCCAATCCAGGCGGGGTGGTCGCAGTTTTATGGTACCGTTCTCGGCTCTTGTTGCCGTGACGAATGGTTGCCAGTCCGGATGGACTCCCTGCCATAACCCAGTCAGGATAGGGGAGTTGTTCCTGAAGTCGTTTTGAACAAAAACGAGCACGACGAGTTTGGGAGACAGGTGCCGCGCAAATTCATCGTAATACGGCAGTTGATTGATCTGTCCGGTGCTCGCTATCCCAAATGCCGACGTGGTGATGTCCAAGTGGGACAGGTGCCGGGCGGCGCGTTCTTCAAGGCGAACGTGAAACTTATCGGCGATGGGCATCTCTTTGGCTAAGACAAAGGAATCGCCGATCATAGTGATGTGACAACTTTCGGCGGCGCGTTCAGAACGGATGGGTTCACGGTCGAGAAACCCAAGGCTGTTGGTTCGAGAGATGGTCCAGAAATCATTATGGTCTGTCCAGTTCACCTCGGCGTTGGGTTTCAGCATCAAACCTACCTTTGGGACGAAGTGCAAGGGATATATCCTTGTGGAGAACGGCATCATTGGCCTTTTCAGCCGGAGATAGACTTCTCCGGTCAGCGCGATAAAACCCAGACCGATAAACGTGAATAACACATTACAGGCGATCACTCGCAGGACACGGCGGATTTTTTTTAGAGGCGTTTTTAAGCCGTGCGTTTCGGAGTCTGCCATGATACTTCTTTCCTTTTTCTTTTTGCCCAATGTCTCGTGCCCTGTCTTAGGCGTGTCAGGGCGTTCCTATATCTGCCGGTCTTGTACAAACTTGTGGATTTTCCTTGAGATATTCGAGCAGAGCTTCGGCAGCCCATTGATGTCCGGCGACATTCCAGTGCGGATCGTTTGCCCATGTCGCGTCTCTTTCAGGATCGGCACCTTGACGGCGGATGTAGTCGTACTGGTCAATAACGGGAATGTTGCGGACCTCGGCCAAGGCGCTCATGTGATCAAAGGGAGCATGACCTCGAGTGCCCATGGTGTGGCTCGCCAAGATGACCAATGAGGCTTCGTCGCGCTCGGTGCGTTCCTTAAATTGATCCAAGGCAAAGGCGGTGAACGCCAACTCTTTCTCAAAGGCGGGCAACAGCGTCTTTTTCTCAAACTGCTGATGGATCTCCGTCAGAGTCTTCGGTTGCCATCCACTAAACAGCGATTCGTAGCCGGGGTGTCCGCTCAATAATTTCATCCGGTCAGGCAGCAGGTAAGGATGTTGGGATGGAAACAAGGCGGATATATTGTGGCGTAACCCTTGCACGAAGTAGGACCTAACGTGCTGGTCCTGACCGATATGCCTATCACGGGCTCGGGGCAATCTGAACCTCTGCCAATCCGGATGGGGTGGTCGCAGTTTTATGGTACCGTTCTCATCTCTTGTCGCCGTGACGTATGGTTGTCGGTCCGGATGGACAGCCCGCCACAACGCGGTCAGGATAGGGGAGTTGTTCCTGAAGTCGTTTTGAACAAAAACGAGCACGACGAGTTTGGGAGACAGATGCCGCGCAAATTCATCGTAATACGGCAGTTGGTTGATCTGTCCGATGCCCCCTATCCCAAATGCCGACGTGGTGATGTCCAAGTGGGGCAACTCTTGGGTGGCGAGTTCTTCGAGACGGACGTGAAACTTATCGTCGATGGACACCTCTTTGGCTTCGACAAAGGAATCGCCGATCATCGCGATGTGACAACTTTCGGCGGCGCGTTCGGGACTGATGGGTTCGCGGTCGAGGAAGCCGAGGCTGTTGGTTCGAGAGATGGTCCAGAAATCACGATGGTTTGTCATGTGCATCTCGGCGTTGGGTTTCGTCACCAAACCTACCTTTGGGACAAAGTGCCAGTGATATCTATTTATATAGAACGGCATCATTGACCTTTTCAGCCGGAGATAGACTTCTCCGGTCAGCGCGATCAAAGCCAAGCTCGCGAGCGTAAGTAACAGGTTCCATCCGATCAATCGGAGTACACGACGGGTTTTTCTTGGAGGCGTTTTTAAGCCGTGTGTTTCGGGGTCTGCCATGACACTTCTTTCCTTTTTTGCAATATGCCCGTGTTCTTCCCGCCTGCGCGTTCTGTCTGCATTCCTCAATCCAACTCGAACGAGTCCCCGTAATTTTCAATTTTGAGCGAGGGATCCTGATCTTCTTTTTGCAACAAGCAATGGTCGATCACGCCTGCGCCACCTCAAAGGCCGCCACGTTGCGGGTCGCCTTGCTGAACGCCACCCCGACCAGGTGAATCGGATGCCCCAGAGGCCGATACTTATCCGCGTAACCTCGCGCCCGCAACTGCGCCAGTCCCGCGCCTACAGAGGCATTCTCCACCACCTTGAACTCGAACAAATACACGTTGTCGTTGAAGACCACCGCCATATCCAGACGACCATGACTGCTGCTGTCTTCTACGGTGATGTCCAACCCTAGCGACGCGAAGCAGGAATAGAACACGCTGGCGTAATAGCCCTCGTAATCGGCGATGTTGTTCTTCGCGTGCCACTGGTAGGGAATGCCGGCGAAGAAAGCCTTGAACAGTGCCTCCAAGCCGGCGAAGTCGTTGACCAGCAACAGGTCGAACAACCGGGCACTGTGCTGGGTCTGGCGCGAGGGGTTTTCCGTCAAGCGGTTCAGCAGGCTTCTGTTCAGGCTCTGCCGCACCTCCCGGTTCGGATAGCCCAACCGGTAGAACATTTGCCCGCCGCGGTCTTCTGCCTTTTGGATGGTCAGATAGCCGGTCTGGAACAACAGGGCCTCGGTGGCGATGTGATCGACATCGAAGGCGGACAGCAACTCGTCACTGCCGAGCAGGTTGTCGAGTGTTAGGGCACCGACTCCACGCGCCACCAGCATGTCGAGCAGAAAAGCCGGCGTGCCGGTCTCGAACCAGTAGGCACCGAATTTGCGCTCGGCGAAGAGCAGGAGGATGTCAAAGGGGTTATAGACTTTCTCCTCGCCCAGCCAGTTGTAGCCATTGTACCAGCGGCGGATCTCGTCTCGGTCTAAGCCGGGGAGTTCCGGCGCAAATACCGTGTCTAGGTCCGCATCGGTGTAGCCGCACAAGGCGGAGTAGCGCGAAGCGAGGGTGATGTCCCTGAGATTGTTGAGACCGGAGAACAGGCTGACCTTGGAGAACTTGCTCACGCCAGTCAACAGGGTGAACTTGACATGCGCGTCGCAGTCCTTGATGACGCCATAGAGGCCGCGCAGAAAGTCGCGGTTGTCCCGGGCGACCGCCGGTTGCTCCAGCGCATCTAAGATCGGCTTGTCGTATTCGTCCACCAGCACCGCGACGGGTTGCCCAGCGCGGATGTGCAACATCTCGATGAGATGGCCGAAACGCTCCGGTGCCGTGGCGTATTTGGAAACCACTTGCATCTGTCGTTCGACGGCGTCCAACTGCGCCATCAGGTTCGTGTGTAAGTAACCCGGCACCTTGAAGTCGCCTCCGCCAAAGCTCAGCCGCACCACAGGGTAGCGAACCGACCAGTCCCAGCACGCATGAATGTCCAACCCCTCAAACAGCGGCTCGTTGCCCTCAAACAGTTCCTTGAGGGTATCGATCAGCAGGCTTTTGCCAAACCGCCGTGGCCGGGAAAGAAAGTAATGCTTGCCTTCGTCCACCAGCCGCCGAATGTAGGCGGTCTTGTCGACGTAGTAGTGGTTCTGTGTGCGAATCTCGCGAAAGGTCTGAATGCCGATGGGCAATTTGCGCCGTGCGTGCATGGCTGAATCTCGTTCTGTTTGCCTGATAGGGCTTGCCAGGGCGGCGTTGCCCGATAAGGCGTCTTTGTCTTCTTGTGAAGCCGATTGTGCGCGTTTCTTCCCGCCTGCTTATGCCTATTGCCCGTCAATCCCATGCCCTGTCTTAGGCGTGTCAGGGCGTTCCTTTGTCCGCCGGCCGAGTGCAAATTTCCGGGTTTTTCTTGAGATATTCGAGCAGGGCTTCGGCGGCCCATTGATGTCCGGCGCCATTCCAGTGCCAATCGTTTGTCCATCTCGGGTCTCTTTCAGGATCGGCACCTTGACGGTGGATATAATCGTACTGGTCAATAACGGGAATGCCGCGGGCCTCGGCTAAAGCACTCATGTGATCAAAGGGAGCATGACCTCGAGTGCCCATGGTGTAGCTCGCCAAGATGACCAATGAGGCGCCGTCGCGCTCGGTGCGTTCCTTAAATTGATCCAAGGCAAAGGCCGTGAACGCCAACTCTTTCTCAAAGGCGGGCAACAGCGTCTTTTTCTCAAACTGCTGCTGGATCTCCGCCCGAATCTTCGGTTGCCATCCATTAAACAGCGATTCGTAGCCGGGGTGGTCGCTCAAAAGTTTCACCCAGTTAGGCAAAGGCTGTTGGGATGGAAACAAGGCGGATATATTGTGGCGTAACCCTTGCACGAAGTAGGACCTAACGTACTGGTCCTTAGCGACATGCCTATCACGGGCTTGGGACAATCTGAACCTCAGCCAATCCGGGTGGGGTGGTCGCAGTTTCATGGTACCGTTCTCATCTCTTGTTGCCGTGACGAATGGTTGCCGGTCCGGATGGACTTCCCACGACAACGCGGCAAGGAATGGTGAGTTGTTCCTGAAGTCGTTGTTAACAAAAACGAGCACGACGAGTTTGGGAGACAGATGCCGCGCAAATTCATCGTAAAGCGGCAGTTGGTTGATCTGTCCGGTGTTCGCTATCCCAAATGCCGACGTGGTGATGTCCAAGTGGGGCAGGTGCCGGGCGGCGCGTTCTTCGAGGCGGACGTGAAACTTATCGGCGATGGGCACCTCTTGGGCGTGGACAAAGGAATCGCCGATCATCGTGATGTGACAACTTTCGGCGGCGCGTTCAGAACGGATGGGTTCACGGTCGAGAAACCCGAGGCTGTTGGTTCGAGAGATGGTCCAGAAATCACTATGGTTTATCGCGTGCAACTCGGCGTTGGGTTTCAGCACCAAACCTACCTTTGGGCTAAAGTGTAAGGGATATCTATGTAAGGGATAGCTATATGTAGAGAACGGCATCATTGGCCTTTTCAGCCGGAGATAGACTTCCCCAGTCAGCGCGATGAGACCTAGACCGATAAACGTGAATAACACATTACAGACGATCACTCGCAACACACGGCGAATTTTTCTGGGGGGATAAATTATCGTTTTTATTGAATTTGTGATTTTTGGCTCCGTGTCCGCCATGATGTATCTCTCCCTTTCTAGCAGTCATGTTTTGCTCCTGATCATTCCCGCCTGCGCGTTCCGTCTTTATGCCTATTGCCCGTCATCCCGTGCTCTGTCTTAAAATGCGTCAGGGCGTTTTTTTTCTGCAAATTTCCGGGTTTTCCTTGAGATATTCAAGCAGGGCTTCGGCGGCCCATTGATGACCTTGGATGTTCCAGTGGTAATCGTTTGCCCATCTCGGGTCTTTTTCAGGATCGGCACCTTGACGGTGGATATAATCGTACTGGTCAATAACGGGAATGCCGCGGACCTCGGCCAAGGCACTCAGGTGATCAAAGTAGCCGTGACCTCGAGTGCCCATGGTGTAGCTCGCCAAGATGACCAATGAGGCTTTGTCGCGCTCGGTGCGTTCCTTAAATTGATCCAAGGCAAAGGCCGTGAACGCCAACTCTTTCTCAAAGGCGGGCAACAGCGTCTTTTTCTCAAACTGATGCGGGATATCCGCCAGAGTCTTCGGTTGCCCTCCATTAAACAGCGATTCGTAGGCGGGGTGGTCGCTCAATAATTTCAACCAGGCAGTCAGGTAAGGAGATTGGGATGGAAACAAGGCGGATATATCGTGGCGCAACTCTTGCACGAAGTAGGACCAATGTTGCTGGTCCCTAACGATATGCCTATCAAGGGGTTGGGGCAATATGAACCTCTGGAACCTCTGCCAATCCGGGTGGGGTGGTCGCAGTTTTATGGTACCGTTCTCATCTCTTGTTGCCGTGACGAATGGTTGCCGGTCCGGATGGACTTTCCACGACAACGCGGCCAGGAATGGTGAGTTGTTTCTGAAGTCGTTGTCAACAAAAACGAGCACGACGAGTTTGGGAGACAGATGCCGCGCAAATTCATCGTAATACGGCAGTTGATTGATCTGTCCGGTGTTCCTTATCCCAAATGCCGACGTGGTGATGTCCAAGTGGGGCAGGTGCCGGGCGGCGAGTTCTTCAAGGCGAACGTGAAACTTATCGGCGATGGGCACCTCTCCGGCTAAAACAAAGGAATCGCCGATCATGGTGATGTGACAACTTTCGGCGGCGCAGTCAGAACCGATGGGTTCGCGGTCGAGAAACCCGAGGCTGTTGGTTCGAGAGATGGTCCAGAAATCACGATGGTTTGTCGCGCGCACCTCGGTGTTGGGTTTCAGCACCAAACCTACCTTTGGGACAAAGTGTAAGGGATATCTATCTGTAGCGAACGGAAGCATTGACCTTTTCAGCCGAAGATAAACTTCCCCAGTCAGCGCGATAAAACCCAGACCGATAACCGTGAACAAAACATTATAGGCGATCACCCGCAGGACATGGCGAATTTTTCCTGGAGGCGTTTTTAAGCCGTGCGTTTCGGAGTCTGCCATGATACTTCTTTCCTTTTTCTTTCCATCCAATGTCTCGTGCCCTATCTTAGGCGTGTCAGGGTGCTCTTGTGTCTGCCGGCCGAGTGCAAATTTCCGGGTTTTCCTTGAGATATTCGAGCAGGGCTTCGGCAGCCCATTGATGTCCGGCGACATTCCAGTGCCCATCGTTTGCCCATCTCGGGTCTCTTTCAGGATCGGCACCTTGACGGTGGATATAGTCGTACTGGTCAATAACGGGAATGTTGCGGACCTCGGTCAAGGCGCTCATGTGACCAAAGGGAGCATGACCTCGAGTGCCCATGGTGTAGCTCGCCAAGATGACCAATGAGGCACCGTCGCGCTCGGTGCGTTCCTTAAATTGATCCAAGGCAAAAGCCGTGAACGCCAACTCTTTCTTAAAGGCGGGCAACAGAGTCTTTTTCTCAAACTGATGCGGGATATCCGCCAGAGTCTTCGGTTGCCCTCCATTAAACAGCGATTCGTAGGCGGGGTCTCCGCTCAATAATTTCAACCAGGCAGTCAGGTAAGGAGATTGGGATGGAAACAAGGCGGATATATTGTGGCGTAACTCTTGCACGAAGTAGGACCAATGTTGCTGGTACCTAACGATATGCCTATCAAGGGCTTGGGGCAATATGAACCTCGGGAACCTCGGGAACCTCTGCCAATCCGGGTGGGGTGGCCGCAGTTTTATAGTACCGTTCTCATCTCTTGTTGCCGTGACGAATGGTTGCCGGTCCGGATGGACTTTCCAATCCAACGCGGCCAGGATAGGGGTGTTGTTCCTGAAGTCGTTGTCAACAAAAACGAGCACGACGAGTTTGGGAGACAGATGCCGCGCAAATTCATCGTAATACGGCAGTTGGTTGATCTGTCCGATGCCCCCTATCCCAAATGCCGACGTGGTGATGTCCAAGTGGGGCAACTCTTGGGTGGCGAGTTCTTCGAGGCGGACATGAAACTTATCGGCGATGGACACCTCTTTGGCTTGGACGAACGAATCTCCGATCATCGCGATGTGACAACTTTCGGCGGCGCGTTCAGAACGGATGGGTTCACGGTCGAGAAACCCGAGGCTGTTGGTTCGAGAGATGGTCCAGAAATCACGATGGTTTGTCCAGCGCACCTCGGCGTTGGGTTTCGGTATCAAACCTACCTTTGGGACAAAGTGTAAGGGATATCTCCATGTGGTGAACGGCATCATCGACCTTTTCAGCCGGAGATAGACTTCCCCAGTCAGCGCGATCAAAGCCAAGCCCGCGAGCGTAAGTAACAGGTTCCAGCCGATCAATCGGAGTACACGACGGGTTTTTCTCAGAGGCGTTTTTAAGCCGTGCGTTTCGGAGTCTGCCATGATGTATCTCTTCCTTTCTGGCAGTCATGTTTTGCTCCCGATCATTCCCGCCTGCGCGTTCTGTCTTTATGCCTCAATCCAACTCGAACGAGTCCTCGTAATTTTCAATTTTGAGCGAGGGATCCTGATCTTCCTTTTCCAAGAAGCAATTGCCGATAGCGAGGCAGTCGATGTCCGTGCCCATGAAACAGCGGAAGGCGTCAGCGGGCGTGCAAACAATGGGTTCGCCGCGCACGTTAAAGCTGGTGTTCACGATGACCGGGCAATCGGTTTTCGCCTTGAACGCTTTGAGTAGCGCGTGGTAGCGGGGGTTGGTCTCGCGATGGACCGTCTGGATGCGGGCCGAGTAATCCACATGCGTCACTGCGGGAATGTCCGAGTGCGGTGCGTTTAGGCGGTCGATGCCGAAAAGCGTTTCAGCCACGCGCTTGCGCCGTTTGGACGTCACATCTGCCACGAGCAACATATAGGGGCTGTCGCACGCGAGATCGAACCAATCCGACACATCCTCTCGCAGCACGCTCGGTGCGAACGGGCGAAAGGATTCGCGGTGCTTGACCTTGAGGTTGAGCGTCTTTTGCATGGTGGGCAAACGCGCATCTGCCAAAATTGACCGGTTGCCGAGGGCGCGCGGGCCAAATTCCATCCGGCCCTGAAACCAGCCCACGGCCTTGCCATCCGCCAACGCGGACACGGTGGCGTCGATCAACGCCTTATCCGATAGCACCTCGTAGTGCGCGCCGGCCGAGTCGAGGGCGTGGCGAATCGCGGCTTGATCAAATGCGGGACCGAGCAAGGCGCCGCGCATAGCATCGCCAACTTCACAATAACGCGGCGCATCGAATAGGCGATGACTCGCCGCCAACGCGGCGCCCAACGCACCGCCTGCGTCGCCGGCTGCCGGCTGAATCCAGATATCCTCAAACCGCCCATCCCGCAGCACCTTGCCATTGGCGACGCAGTTGAGCGCGACACCCCCCGCGAGACACAGATAGGGGATGCCGGTCTCATCCCGCAATGAGCGGGTCAAGCGCAATACCGCTTTTTCGACTACGGCTTGTACGGAGGCCGCCAAATCCATGTGCTGTTGCGTCAGCGGCTCATCTAGCTTGCGCGGCGGGCCGCCAAATAGCGAGTCGAACTTGCCATTCGTCATCTTTAGCCCGGTGCAGTAGTCAAAATAGGAGAGGTCCAGGCGGAACGTGCCGTCCTGCTTCAAGTCGATCAGATGGTCGAGAATGGTCGAGGCGTATTTCGGATCGCCATAAGGCGCGAGGCCCATCACCTTGTATTCGCCGGAATTGACCTTGAAGCCCGTGTAAAACGTGAACGCCGAGTAGAGCAACCCCAGGGAATGGGGGAAGTGAATCTCTCGCGTCATCTCCAACTCGTTGCCGCAACCAATGCCCACAGAGGTGGTGGCCCACTCGCCGACCCCGTCCATGGTTAAAACGACCGCGTCTCGGAAGGGAGACGGATAAAACGCGCTCGCAGCGTGCGATTGGTGGTGTTCGGCGAACAGCAACTTGGCGTTCCAATCCACGTCTGGGGCGCGTTTTTTTAGTTCCCGGCGCAACAGGTCTTTTTGAAACAACTTTTCCCTGATCCACACGGGAACTGCCATGTAGAAGGAGCGGAACCCGCGCGGCGCGAACGCGATGTAGGTTTCGAGCAACCGCTCGAATTTGAGGAAGGGCTTGTCGTAGAACGCGATCTGGTCGATCTCACCGAGCGCGATGCCGGCTTGATCGAGACAGTAAGCGACAGCGTTGGTCGGATAGCCCGAGTCGTGCTTCTCGCGCGTGAACCGCTCTTCTTGCGCGGCGGCGACAATTCGCCCGTCATCTACGAGGGCCGCGGCGCTGTCGTGGTAGAACGCGGAGATACCGAGAATTTTCATAGCTCAAAAAATCGTGTAGATCATCGGCGCGACTGCGCTGCTTTGACTCAGCACGATAAGCCCGCCAAGCACGAGCATCATGACGATGATGGGAAACAGCCAATACTTTTTGCGGACGCGCATAAATTGCCAAAGTTCGCGGAGAAAGGACATGACAAACCTCAAAACTGGTTTTTCAGGGATTCGGGATTCGGGCCGGGGGGATGGCGATGGATCCAGTAACTCTCGGCCTCGCGGTCGTACTGCAAACACAACAGGTCTTTGCCCAAAGCGCGCATGATCAGCCCCGTGGGCACAACCACGGCGTAGAACAACAGGGCCAAAACTATCGGGCTGACAATGCGGTGGAGGAGCAAGCCGAACTTGAACCAGACCTTGTTAAACGGCGCCAACCAGTCCGCTTTGACGAGTGCCACGATGAGGATGGCACCGGCGACGCCGAGCGACCAATAGCGGGGCGACGTGCCATTGAGCAACGGAAACAGCCCAATAACAACGAACAAAACGGTGAACACAACGCCAAAGGCGCGATTGGAACTCCGCTCAATCGGGTCATCACGGACCAGCCGCTCGTGGGTCTCTATCCGCATATTTATCTTCCTTTCGCGTCTCTTTTTACCAAGCACAGGAGCCTATCCCTACATTTCGCATTTCATCCGCGATCCGCTTTTGGGGTTGGGTGGCCTTCTCGCCTCTCGCCTCTCGCCTCTCGCCTCTCGCCTCTCGCCTCTCGCCTCTCGCCTCTCGCCTCTTACCTCTTACCTCTCGCCTCTCGCCTCTCGCCTCTCGCCTCTCGCCTCTCGCCTCTTACCTCTTGCCTCTTACCTCTCGCCTCTTACCTCTCCCGTCTCACCTTTTGTGCCTTTTGTGCCTTTTGTGGCTAAAATCCCGTCTCACCTCTCACCTTTTACCCTCGCCTTTGCCATCTGATCGCGCACACCGAAAGCCCAGCGAGGGATAGGTCTTATCCGGCTTTTCCCCCCTGCGTTTCGCCATGTGAATCTGCGGCGCGCTCCAGCCTCCGCCACGGATGACGCGCTTTTTTCCGGTTTCCGGCCCGGTGGGATTGCGAAGCGGGGACATGCGATAATAGGATTCGTCATACCAATCCCAGCACCATTCCCACACATTGCCCGACATATCGAGCAGGCCCTCGCTGGTCGCGCCTTCCGGAAACGCGCCCACGGGAAGGGGGCGGCGGGTTCGGGCTTCGCGGGTGTTGGTGCGCGTGGCGTCAAACCGGTCGCCCCATGGATAGAGCTGGCTGTGCGTGCCTCGGGCCGCGCGCTCCCATTCGGCTTCGGTGGGCAGGCGTTTGCCCTTCCACGCACAATACGCATCCGCGTCTTCCCACGAGATCCCAACGACGGGCTGATCGGGTTTGTTGTATTTTTCGTCCTGCCAATAGCGGGGCTCCGCGCGTTTGCTATCCGCCACAAATTCGCGGTACTGCACGTTGGTCACTTCGTGCGTGTCGATCCAATACGCGTCGAGATGCACTGTGTGGACGGGCGCGTTTTTGTCACGGGTATCGCCCATCAGAAACTCGCCTGCGGAAATTCGCACCTCGGCTTTGTTGAACAGGTCCGCAGATGTTGCGGACGTTGCTCTGCGCGGTTCAAATGGGGAGCGTCCGTCAATGGTTTTGATGCTCAACTTGGAAATCTCGATTCGGCTGGAAGCCAGTTGGAGCGTAATCGAGGTCGCGGTTTCTCGAATCAACTCGCCGCGCACGACGCGACCGGATTTGAGAACGACCTCAACGGCTTCGGCTGTGGTGATCGCACCTGTCAAGACCACCAAGACAATCGCGACTATTCTCTTTAGTTGCATTTCGCATCCTTGGCGATGGGGTTGTCATTCCGTTCGCGCACTTGCGCTAAAATATACAATTCGTTACACGTTTTGAAAAGAAAAAAGCCCAACCTTAAAAGGCCGGGCTTTTGTGCGTCTGTCCCATCCATGTGGCGATTATTCGGCCATGTCTCTCAGTTTTTTGAGGGCGGAGATTTTGACGCCCCACGAGGCGGGCTTTGCGGCGATAGTGATGGCTTCGCCCGTGAAAGGATTGACGCCCTGCCGCTCTTTGCGAGCCGGCTTTTTGAGCTTTTGGATCTTGAGCAGGCTAGGCAACACAAACTCGCCCACAGAATCCGCTTTGATATGCCGGTGAATGGCTGTCCCCAATTCATCGAGAACATTGCCCACATCTCTCTTGCTGAGGCCGGTGCTTTCTGCGATCTCGCTGATAATTTGGGCCTTGTTCCACCGTTCTTGCACTGCTGTTGGTGCTCGCGCCATGATTACCTCCCTATAAAATTGGCGTTTGTGATCTCCATACCCACGCATCAAGAGCAGTGGGTTTAGAGTTTGTTTGGCTCGTTTTATTTTAGTCACATGTTTGGATGATGTCAAGTAAAGAACTTGGACTTTGGCCCCTTTTTTCGTCGTTTTACTCCACCCAAATATCCGGGCGCGTATCCACGCCGCATCGTTCAAATACCGCATCTATGGCGGCCTTGTCGTCTGCGGACAAGGTCAATTCCAACGCGCCCATGTTTGACGCGACTTCGGCTGGTTGACGCACGCCCACCAGCGCGGTGCTGATCACCGGGTTGGACAACACCCACGCCAGTGCCAAGTGATGCACTGCTGTGCCGCGGTCCGCCGCCATCTGTTTGAGGGCTTCCACCACCTTCAAATTGCGGGGAAAATTCTCTTCTGTGAACAACGGCATGTTGAACAACCCGCCCCGAGATCGCCAATCGCCTGCGTCAAATGTCGTGTGTTCGTCAAACGCGCCGGTCAACAAGCCGTGCGCGAGGGACCCGTAGCCCATCATGCCGATGCCGTGCGCTTCGCAAGAGGGAAAAACATCTCTTTCCATGCGCCGATCAAACATGTGATACCCGTATTGCCCCACATCCACGCGGCGCGTGTTCATGCACGCGTCGATCTCTTCCGCCCTGAAATTCGACACGCCCACAAACCGCGCTTTGCCCTGCTGAACCAGATCGCCCATCGCGCGCATGGTTTCGTCAAACGGCGTGTGCCGGTCGGGCCAATGGATCAGATACACGTCGATGTAATCCGTGTTCAAAAACCGCAAGCTGTTTTCCACAGACGCCATGATCCGTTCTCGGCGGCTGTCGCGGTCTTTCTCCCGCCCGGAATCCTTATAGCCGATGCCGACCTTTGTGACCACGATCACGTCTTTGCGCCGCGTTCCCAAGCCTCGCGCGAGCAGGGCTTCGGATTTGCCCCTCCCATAGCCTTCGGCGGTATCAAAACAATTGATCCCCAGATCCATGGCTTTGTGAATCGCCGCGATCACTTCGCCCTCGTCAAAATGCCCATAACTGCCGCCGAGTTCCCAGCATCCAAATCCAATCGCCGAAACCTCCAACCCAGTCTTGCCAAACGGCCTGTATTCCATTGCACACCTCCGCTTAAAATGTCGTACATCACCGCCCCATCCAACCGCCATCCACTGTCAAAACCGCGCCATTGACGTAATTGGCCGCGTCCGAACACAAAAACACACACGCGCCTTTTAAGTCGTCGGGTTGCCCCCATCGCCCCTGTGGAATGCGCGCCAAAATCTGCTCGGCGCGCACGGGATCACCGCGCAGGGCTTCGGTATTGTCCGTTGCAATATAGCCCGGGGCAATGGCATTGACATTTACCCCCGTGCTCGCCCACTCATTTGAAAGGGCCATTGTCAAGGTCGCGATCCCGCCTTTGGCAGCGGCATAGCTCGGCACGGTAATCCCACCCTGAAAACTCAGCAGAGACGCGGTGAAAACGATTTTCCCGCGGCCGCGCGCCACCATCTCTTTGCCAAATTCGCGCGCGAGAACAAATTGCGCGTTCAAATTGACTTCGATCACGTTGTCCCAATAGTCATCGGGATGATCGACCGCTGCCTCCCGCAAAATCGTGCCCGCGTTGTTGATCAAAATGTCGATCTGATCGACCTCTGCTTTCACCTGTGCGATAAACGCGTACAATGCGTCCCGATCAGAAAAATCACATGCGTAGGGCAAAAACCCGCGCCCCAGTGTTGCGACCTCTTTTTCCACCGCACTGCCCGGTGCCAGCGATGCGCTCACGCCCACGATATCCGCCCCTGCCTCGGCCAACCCCTGTGCAAATGCGCGCCCAATCCCGCGACGGCATCCGGTTACCAACGCGGTTTTCCCGCGCAGGTTGAATCGATCTAAAATATTCATGATGACTCCTCATTATTGGGACCTACCCCCTATCCCCCTTGTATCTTTGGTCGAGCGCAGGGGCCTGTCCCTACGGCTGATGGTAGTTAGTGGTCAGCCCCTGCCCGACCCTGCTCGCGTCGCTATGAGCCTGTCTATCGGGTTCGGAACTGGCCGGCCTACGAGGCCGGTCTCAAGCAGCGGGGCAGTCTGACGTTTTGGATCACGCCGCAAGCCCTTCGGGACTGGTACCATCAAGGGCCAACGCAACGGGGGAGGCAAAACACCTTTTCAGATTTGGCTATTCAAACGGCGTTGATGTTGTGCTTGGTCTATGCCTTGCCCCTGCGTCAAACCGAGGGGTTTCTCACGTCCATCCTGGCGTTGATGGGGGTGGCTTTGCGCGTGCCCGATCACACGACCCTCTGCCGGCGACAGGGCGATTTAAACGTGGATTTACCTGTCCAATCCCGTCATGCGCCGATCCACTTGGTGGTGGATTCCACCGTCCTGAAAGGGTATGGCGAAGGGGAATGGAAGGTGCGTCAACACGGCTTTTGCTTGGCGCAAATTGCACATCGGCGTCGATGAGGCCACCGGCGAGCTTGTCGCACAGACCCTGACTTCGGCAAGCGTTGATGATGCTTCGCAGGTCAAACCCTTGCTCGATCAAGTCCAAGCCCCTGTGATATGATGGGCGCAGATGGCGGCTATGACAAACGCAAGGTAGGGGCGAATAATTATTCTCCCCAACACATGCGCCGCCCCCAAACAAGGAGCCCCCATCCGGCCCCTGCTTCCCCCGCGCCATGACGCGAAAATTGAACAACATGGAAACAGGAAGGCACCCCCCTCGCCCGCGATGAAATCATCCGAGCCATCCGGCGTCAAGGCCGCCGACAGTGGAAACGCACCCGTGGCTATCATCGTCGCTCGGTCGTTGAAACCCAACTATGCCGCTACAAACAACGCATTGGGCGGCAGTTGCGTGCGCGAAATCAGGAGAACCAAGAAACGGAAGCGCGGTTGGGATGTGCGGTGCTCAATCGCATGATGAGGATCGCGAAACCCGTGTCCTATCCCAGAGAAAGAGGGGCTTAAATCTCGCGGGAAAGGGACGAACTTTGCCACGACAACATTTATGCAACGCCGTTGTCAGTTGTCAGTTTCCGCACAACCGCTCCGCCGAGCAGTCAGCAAAGGCAGGTCAAACAGGCGGGTGCGAGCGTCGGTACCCAAAGGTAACAGAAGTTTCCCGATACGTCAATTATTTGAAGGTGATCAGGATTTTATCCGTCCTCAAAAGATCTGGCCTTGGTGCAGGTGTTGCAAAAACGCGGTGACGGGCAGCACATCTACGCTATCGAAATGATAGGATTGCTCGCCTGTGTAGATTCCGATCATGCGATCCACCTGAATTTTTGGGGATTGGCTCATATCGCGCATTTGCCGTTCCCAACGCCTATCCCATCTATCGGAGATTTTGACCTCGAGACACACGACACCTGTAGGCGAGGCTGACGTGCGTTTGCGCGTTTCGATGATAAAATCAATAAAGTTATCTGCTTGGTTCAGTCTCGATTCGACCGCCTGCGTCTTCGCGCTTCGCGCCAGCGTTGGTACGCCTCTTCGTCAAAGGTGATGGCAGGCACTTCGCCTTGCCAGGCGCGGGCGATAATGGGCATAATGCGCGGCGTTGCCAGTTGGAAATCCCGGCCAAAGGGGCGCGGGTTTGGAAACCATTTCCACAGCAACGCGCCGGCAAGGCGCGGTTCGCTTTCAATGGCTTCGAGCGCGATGCGCCAGCACATCTCTTGCAACGGACGTGCGCCATCGTCATCCACGCGATACGCCCACGGCTCTGACGCCGTGCGATACGATTGGTTGTATCCCAACTCGGTAAAAACGATGTCGCGCCCCATCTCATCGCCGTAAGCGCGCAATTCCTCCACCAACCGATCCCACCCAGCGCGAAGGTCCGCCTCGGTGGGTTGTTCTTTTTCGGAAATCGGAAAGTAGCCCTGAATGCCGATCACGTCCAACGCATCCCAAAATCGCACGCGCTCGTAATCCGACCAATTCGCCGCGTACGTAATTCGCCCTCCATACACCTTTCGCACATCCGCAATCAACGCGCGCCACTCGGCCTCGTAATGCAGGGTCTTGTCCAATTCCGTGCCCACGACAAACGCATCGGCATCTTTGCAGGCTTTGGCCACGGATAAGATCCACGCCCGATAATCCGCCCAAAAGCGCGCCCATTCTTCCGCTGTGCGAAATGCGATCTCGCCGCGCCATTCAAATCCCGACCGCCAGTATGCCAGATGCGGCTTGATGCAAATTTTCAAGCCCTGTGCATGGGCTTCCACTATCGGGCGCGTCCAGTGCGCCGGTGCTGAATCGCCCGCCCCTTCAGATCGCCGCAACCCGACCGATCCATCCTGCGAAATCCCGGCGTAGGGATGTGTCGCCACCCAATTCGCCCCCAAAATTTTGATATCCCGCAATGTGGAAACCATCTCATCGCCCGCCCAATCGCGCCCGCCGCCGTGCGTTGAAATCGTAATCCCGCGCACGGGCAAGGCATCGTCAAATGCCTGGGCTTCAAATGGGGTAAATAACAGCAAGATGAAGCAATAGCGGAACATAGCGACCTCGTTGACATTCACAGCAGTGGTCAGTGGTCAGTGGTCAGTGGTCAGTGGTCAGTGGTCAGTGGTCAGTGGTCAGTGGTCAGTGGTCAGTGGTCAGTGGTCAGTGGTCAGTGGTCAGTGGTCAGTCCCCGCCCAACAACCCAAAACCCGACGCATCTCGTTGATGAACTGGCATGAGGATGGGGTACAACGGGTTGCCTTTCAAGTCCGTTCACCGGCCAGTTGTACTCCGATTCGCTGAATCGTTGATTTGTCAGAGTACAAAAAAGGCGCAGTTTGCACTGCGCCCCAGTGGTTTGATATGGCGATAGGTTATGGCAGATCAGTCGATCCCATCAGGTAGCGATCTGCTTCTCGGGCCGCGCCTCGGCCTTCGGCAAACGCAAAGACCACGAGACTCATGCCCCGGCGCACATCGCCTGCGACAAATAGGCCGGGAATTTTGGTGGTGAACTCACCTTCGACCGCTTTGGCATTGGAGCGTTCATCGCGCTCGAGATCGAGTTCGTCTAAAATCGTATCTTCCGGGCCGAGCCAGCCCATCGACAAGAAAACGAGATCCGCAGGCCAGTCCCGTTCCGTGCCGGGCACTTCGCGGAAGGGCGCGCCACTTTCCGCGGGCACCCATTCCACTTGCATGGTTTTTAGGGCCTTGAGATTGCCGTTTCCATCGCCGACAAATTCCGTCGTGCTCGTGAGGTATTCGCGCGGGTCTTTGCCAAAAATCGCAGTGGATTCTTCGTGACCGTAATCGGTTTTGAAAACGAGCGGCATTTGCGGCCACGGGTTGTTCGCCGTGCGCGATCTGGGCGGTTCGGGAATGATGTCGAATTGGTGCAGGCTCTTGCAACCGTGCCGCATCGCCGTCGCCAAGCAGTCCGTCCCCGTATCCCCGCCGCCGAGCACGATGACGTGTTTGTCTTTGGCATCGATGTACGCGCCATCTTCATGGTTGGAATCGAGCAAGCTCTTGGTGTTCTTGTGCAAAAACGCTATCGCCTGATGAACGCCGTTGAGTTCGCGGCCCTTGATGGGCAGGTCCCGGGGCTTGAGCGCGCCAATGCAGAGCACGACCGCATCGTATTCGTCCATGAGATGCCGAGCGGAAATATCCTTGCCGATTTCGGTGTTGGTGATAAAGTCAATGCCCGACTCGATCATGAGGTCGATGCGGCGTTGCACGACTTCCTTTTTGTCGAGCTTCATGTTGGGAATGCCGTACATGAGCAGGCCGCCGACCCGGTCAGAACGTTCGTACACCGTGACCTTGTGCCCGGCTTTGTTGAGTTGTGCGGCGCAAGACAATCCCGCAGGCCCCGACCCCACGACCGCCACGCGCTTGCCCGTGCGCTTTTCCGGTATGTCCGGCACGACCCAGCCTTCTTCCCAACCCTTGTCGATGATGGACACTTCGATGTTTTTGATGGTGACAGCGGGATCGGTCATGCCCAGCACGCAGGACCCTTCGCATGGCGCGGGACACACGCGCCCGGTAAATTCGGGAAAATTGTTGGTTTTGTGCAACCGCTCGAGGGCCTCTTTCCACAGGCCGCGATACACGAGGTCATTCCACTCGGGAATGAGGTTGTTGATCGGACAACCCGAGGGAAAAGGCGTGGATTCGGGCAGGCGCACGCCGGTATGGCAAAAGGGAATGCCGCAGTCCATACACCGCGCGCCCTGTTCCCTGAGTTTTTCATCCGGAAGATGATGGTGAAATTCCCGCCAGTCTTTAATGCGCTCGGCGGGATCTCTATCGGCCGGGAGCGTTCGCTGAAATTCCATGAATCCGGTCGGTTTTCCCATACATGCTCCTTAAAATCAGTGGTCAGTAGTCAGTAATCAGTGGTCAGTGGTCAGTATAGGACTTACGCAAGTGTCAGGCGAATCGAAGATGTTTTGATCGGCAAATCTGGCGTCCCAATCGATGTTCCGCAAATCCCGAGCGGTGGTACCATACCCTGCCCCATGTGCGGTGCAAACGCCAAGTCGAAATAGCGCTTTCAGACATTTTGTGATCTCCTCAGCAACCGCCACGACGCCATATCCTCTCGCGTCATTCATCGGGAACTCGCGTCAAGGCCCGTATTCAACAAATGCTGAAATGCCTCCGGATCGTTCACTTGCACTGCCGAACGATGCAACTGCTTGAGTCGTTGCAAATCGTCAATGGCCCGAATGCGACCGGCGAACTGACCCGCAATGCCCGGATCAAAGCGAATCTCCAGCACATCGAGGATGTCTTCAACAGCGCGCTCTCGGCCCCCTTCTTCTCTGCCCTGCTCAATGCCCTGTTCCTTGAGGTATTGGGCAAACGATGATTCACGCATAATCGCGTCCATAAGACCCTCCTGAGAAAGAATTCGCTTGATGGTGGCCTGTTCATAAGCCAGCCCACTCAAGACCGCCAAACTGCCCAAAAAGTCAAAGTCGCCTGTCCGATCTAACGCCTTGGTCCTGCGAATGCACTGGCGCAACCAGGCTTCGGAACCCATCCCCGAAGGACGCTTCATCAACGGCGCGTAAGGAAGCAAGCCCGGCTGACCGCCTTCAAGAATACCTCGCTCCTCAATTTCACTCAACCGAATCACCTTGTAGCGCACTAGCACTGGGTAATCGGGATGCTCCTGGAGGTAGATCCCCTCATCGCGTCGCCCCGCATCGGGTTGCAAGTAGATCACATGGGGAAAGACCGGCAGGCCATAGTATTCAATGAGCCGGATGGTGTAACTGGCCATGCGGATCGGGATATCCTTGCCATCCGTGGTCTGAAATTCCGTATGCACCAAGGCCTCCTCGCCACCAATCCGCACGAGAATCAGGCTATCGGTTAGGCGCGTTTCAACCTTGGGGAGTTCGGTTTCGATGATTGCGCGGAATTCGACATCCTCCCGTTCCAGTGCGAGACAGACGAAGTCGATGGGGTAGGCCGCAACCAAATGTTTGGCTATCGTATCGTATTTTCCCATGTGGATACCTCGTTTGGGCAAGTTTATGTGCGTTCCATATAGAGGCGAGCACGGGGGCATCGCCCCTACGACTCTCGCTTTGCCTGATTGAATAACACACTTCAGCACATGTCTTTTGTGCCTTTGAACTGGCTGTTGCCAGTTGTACCCCGCTCGTGCCTTTTGTGGCTATCACGTCTTACCTCTTTCCTTTCACGCCTCAACTTCCACTCAGCACATGTCTTTTGTGCCTTTTGTGCCTTTTGTGCCTTTTGTGCCTTTTGTGGCTATCACGTCTTACCTCTTACCTCTTACCTCTTACGTCTTACCTCTTACCTCTTACCTCTTACCTCTTACGCCTCGACTTCCACGCCGCGGCGGAAGGCTTCCAGCCATGCGTCTTCGCCTTCCAAGCCCGCTCGTTGTGCGATTTCATAAGCCGAGAGAATGCGCTTGTAGGGCTTGGGGAAAACTTTGACGAATTTGGGCAATGCGTCCTCCCAGTGGGCGAGGATGCGTTGTGCCACGCGGCTTTGCGTGTATTCGGCGTGTTGGGCGATCATGTGGTTGAGGTCTTCCACGTCTGCGTCGCTTTCGACGGATTCGAGATCCACGAGTTCGGGGTTGCAGCGCGTGTGGAAATCGCCCTCTTCGTCGAGCACATACGCAATGCCCCCGGACATGCCTGCGGCAAAATTGCGCCCGGTCTTGCCCAGAATAACCGCCATCCCGCCCGTCATGTATTCGCACCCGTGGTCGCCTATGCCTTCCACAACAGCGCGCACACCCGAGTTGCGGACGCAGAAGCGTTCGCCGGCCTGACCGCGGATAAAGGCTTGCCCGTTGGTCGCGCCGTAAAAAGAGACATTGCCGATGATGATATTGTCTTCGGCCACAAAGGTCGATCCCCTGCGCGGATAGACGATCAACTTGCTGCCGCACAGGCCCTTGCCAAAATAGTCGTTGGCGTCGCCTTCGAGGCGAAAGGTGATACCGGGCGGCGTAAAAGCCGCAAAGGATTGCCCGGCGGATCCCTCAAACGCGATGTCGATGGTATCTTCGGGCAGGCCATCCGGGCCGAACCGGCGCGTGATTTCACTGCCGAGAATCGTGCCCACCACGCGGTTGGTATTTTTGATGTCGAATGTAGCGCGCACCTTGCTGCCATCTTTGAGGGCGGGTTTGCAAACGTCGAGCAACACCTGATTGTCTAGCGCGTGTTCGAGGCCGTGATCCTGTTCGATCTGGCAATAGCGACCGATGTCGTCGCTGGCATCCACTTTTTCCAAAATGGGAGACAGGTCCAGGCTCTTGGCCTTCCAGTGATCGGTTTTTGCTTGGTGGAGCAGGTCCGTGCGCCCGATGAGTTCATCGACCGTGCGAATGCCGAGCCGCGCCATAATTTCGCGCATGTCCCGTGCGATGAAACGCAGGAAATTGACGACATAGTCGGGATCGCCCATAAACTTCTTGCGGAGTTCGGGATGTTGCGTGGCAACGCCCACCGGGCACGTATCGAGGTGGCAAACGCGCATCATAATGCACCCCATCGCCACGAGCGCGGTGGTGGCAAAGCCAAATTCCTCGGCGCCGAGCAACGCGGCGATCACCACGTCGCGCCCGGTTTTGAGTTGCCCGTCGGTTTCGACCACAATGCGCGATCTCAAATTGTTGAGCACGAGCGTCTGGTGGGTTTCGGCAACGCCGAGTTCCCACGGCAGGCCCGCGTGTTTGATGCTCGTTTGCGGCGACGCGCCCGTGCCCCCGTCAAGGCCAGAGATGAGCACCACATCGCCGTGGCCCTTGGACACGCCCGCCGCGACAATGCCCACATTGATTTCAGCGACCAACTTGACGTTAATCCGAGCGTGGTGGTTGGCATTTTTGAGGTCGTGAATGAGTTGTGCCAAATCCTCGATAGAATAAATATCGTGATGCGGCGGCGGCGAGATGAGTTCCACGCCCGGGGTCGCGTGCCGAACGCGGGCGATCCACGGATACACCTTGTTGCCGGGCAACTCGCCGCCTTCGCCCGGCTTGGCGCCCTGCGCCATTTTGATCTGCAATTCGCGGGCATTGACCAAATAATTGCTCGTCACGCCAAACCGCCCGGAAGCCACTTGCTTGATCGCGCTGTTTTTGGAATCGCCATTGGGTTCGAGGACATAGCGTGCAGGGTCTTCGCCGCCCTCGCCGGTATTGCTCTTGCCGCCTAGGCGGTTCATCGCTATGGCGAGGGCCTCGTGCGCTTCTTTGGATATGGACCCGTAGGACATGGCCCCGGACTTAAAGCGTTTGGTGATCTCCTCCACGGGTTCGACTTCATCAAGGGGAATGGGGTCGCTGGCGTAGTTGAAATCCATCAACCCGCGCAACGTCGCCAAATTTTTGTCCTGTTCATCGATCAGGGCCGCGTATTCTCTGTACACGTCGTAATTATCGGTGCGCGTGGCGTGCTGGAGTTTGTGAATCGTGAGGGGATTAAACAGGTGGTATTCCCCGTCCTGCCGCCACTGAAAATGACCGCCCACGTCGAGGGTACTGCCATTGACCGATATTGCGGGATAGGCGACGCGATGCCGCATCAGGGCTTCTCGTGCGATGATGTCGAGACCAATGCCATCTATGCGCGAGTCCGTCCACGTAAAGTATTTGTCGATCACCCGTTTTGAAATCCCCACGGCTTCAAAAATTTGCGCCCCCCGATAGGACTTGATGGTGGAAATGCCCATTTTTGCCATCACCTTGACCACGCCTTTGGTCGCGGATTTGACATACCCTTTGACCGCATCGGGATAGGAAATATCGGTCAACTGCTGTTCGTTGATCATATCCGCCAAGCTCTCGTAAGCCATATAGGGGTTGATGGCCTGCGCGCCGTACCCGATGAGCAAGCAGAAGTGATGTACTTCGCGGGGTTCGCCCGTTTCGAGGGCAATGCCCACTTTGGTGCGCTTGCCCTCTCGGATGAGATGGTGGTGGAGGCCGCTCATCGCCAAAAGCGCGGGAATGGGCGCGTGCTTTTCATCCACGCCGCGGTCCGAAAGAATGAGGATGGTATAACCGGCGTCAATGGCGTTGTCGGCTTTTGCATACAAGTCGTCTATCGCCTTTTCGAGATCCCCATCAGCCGCGTCAAAGAGCATGGGAATCGTCGTGGCTTTGAGGCCCGGGCGATCCACGCGGCGCAACCGCTCGAGTTCTTCATCGGTCAGGATGGGCGTATCGAGGTGGATTTGCCGGCAGCTTTCCGGTTCGGGAACGAGCAGATTGCGCTCTGGGCCAATGGTGGCGTCGGCCGAGGTGATCACCTCTTCTTTGAGAGGATCGAGCGGCGGATTGGTTACTTGGGCAAAGAGTTGTTTGAAGTAGTTGTAGAGCAGATGGGCCTTGTTGGACAACGCGGCCAAGGGCGCGTCATTGCCCATCGACCCGACCGGGTCGCGCCCGATTTTGGACATGGGGCCGACAAAAATTTTGAGGTCTTCAAACGTGTACCCAAACGCCTGTTGCCGCGTAAGCACCTCGGCGTGGTTTGTAGGCGGGGCGATGGGCGCGACTGCGGGCAGGTCTGTAAGCGAAATGAGATGCTGGTCGAGCCACTGCTGGTAGGGATGCGCGAAAACCATCTCATCTTTGACTTCGCTATCGGAGATCACGCGGCCCTGTGTCGTATCCACGAGGAGAATGCGTCCGGGTTGCAACCGGCCCTTGTACGCGACGCGCTCGGGCGCCAACTCGCAAACCCCGGCTTCGGAACTGAGGATGAGCAAGTCGTCTTTGGTGATGTAATAGCGCGAGGGGCGCAACCCATTGCGGTCGAGACACGCGCCCACCACTTCGCCATCGGTAAAGCCAATCGACGCCGGGCCATCCCACGGCTCCATCAGACAAGAATGGTACTCGTAAAAAGCGCGCCTTTCGGGGCTCATGCTCTCGTGCTTTTCCCATGGTTCGGGAATCATCATCGCGGCGGCGTGTGCCATCGACCGCCCGGACAGGGACAGAAATTCAAAGCAGTTGTCGAAAATCGCGGAATCCGATCCATCTTCGTACAAAATGGGGAATATCTTTTTTAAGTCGTCTCCCCAAAGCTCGGATGCCAGCATCGCTTGCCGGGTTTTCATCCAATTTTGATTGCCGCGCAGCGTGTTGATTTCGCCGTTGTGAATGAGGTAGCGATAGGGGTGTGACCGCTCCCAGGAGGGAAAGGTGTTGGTGGAAAACCGGGAATGTACGAGCACAATCGCGGCTTCCATGAGGGGATCGCGCAGGTCCGAATAAAATTCGGCCACTTGCCTGGGCGTGAGCATGCCCTTGTACACTATGGTGCGAGACGACAAACTGGAGATGTAGAAATTCTCGTCGTGCCCATTGTAGCGAATGGCATTGGTCGCGCGCTTGCGAATCGCGTACAACTTGCGCTCAAAGGCCATCGGGTCGGGCAGGGCCGCGCTGCGCCCGACGAAAATTTGCCAAACCACCGGTTCGCAAGACAGCGCCGTAAGCCCCAAAGAGGCGTTGTGCGTGGGCACCTCGCGCCAGCCTAGAACCTCCTGCCCTTCTTCTGTGACGATGTCCTCGATCAGTTGCCGGGTTTTTTGGCGGAGAGATCGATCCGCGTGATCGGTCATAAAAATCATGCCCACGCCGTAGTGCCCAGGGGCTGGCAGGTCGATGCCCTTGCAGGCGCGTTCAAAGAACCGATGCGGCAGTTGCATCAACACGCCCGCGCCGTCGCCCGTGTTGGCTTCGGCGCCGCGCGCGCCGCGATGGTCGAGGCAGACCAGGGATTCGAGGGCCATTTGGATGATCTGGTTGGATTTTTCGCCCTTGATATTTACGACAAAGCCAATGCCACAGGCGTCGC
The DNA here is from genome assembly GCA_965204745.1 of Candidatus Latescibacterota bacterium. Taxonomy (GTDB): domain Bacteria; phylum Latescibacterota; class UBA2968; order UBA2968; family UBA2968; genus VXRD01. Next base: position 1,748,545 of record OZ242010.1, on the reverse strand, counting down.
GTTCGTATTTGGGATTGTAAAGACCGTGCTTGCGGGGGTATGCCATAACTCTCTTCCTCAATCGCATGGCGCGAAAATGCCAGAACCGAGGCCGGCCCTGGCATTTGAAAACCGGTTGTTGCAATTCAGACGCTACTCAAAAGCGACTGCATTGATTTCGATGTACTCCGTCCATTCTTCGGGCGTGTCTTCTTCTGCGAAAATCGCCTCGACCGGGCATTCTGGCTCGCAGGCACCGCAGTCGATGCATTCTTCGGGATGGATGTAGAGCATGTTGAGGCGTTCGTCTTCCGGCAAATTGGTCGCATCGGGTTCGTAGATGCAATCCACCGGGCAGACTTCCACGCAGGCCTTGTCCATGACGTCGATGCATGGCTCGGCGATGATATAGGCCATTTTTTTCCCCTTTCCTTGCAGTTGTTCCGAACCGGCGTTGGTTTCGCCAAATATACTTATTTGGTCGAGTTTGTCAAGGTTTGTAAGTTGACTTTATGTTTGCAGGCGTGCAAAAGAAGAAATTTTACTTTTCGGCCAGGTTTTTGAGGAGTGTTTCGATGGGCCAGTCGCCCTCGGCGCGTAGGTCTAGCGTGAACCGCTGCTTGGCGTCTGTTCGCCGCGCAACAGCCACTTCCGCACCGTTGTAAAGCTGGCGCGACAGCGCGTCGAGATCGCCTTGAATGGCCTCGTGCGTGGCTTCGGTATTGGGCGCGTCGAGGCGGTCGTTGAGGATGATCCGAAGTTCATCGCCGCGAAAAACCACATCTTCTTCTGCCTCGAGGCGGCGGCACGTTTCACAAGTTGCGCGCACCACAGCGGTCAACTGTTGTGCAAAACCATCGCCGCCGGGTCGCTTGCGGTTGTAGAGCAGGCCGCGCTTTGCGTCCGAGTCGTCAATGCTGATGTCGTATTCGTGACCGATGAGCAGGGTGACCGGGCCATTGGGCACATGGCTGTAATCGGCCACGTCGAGCAACACGTCTGACCCATCGTGCGCGGAAATCCAGTTGTTGAAAATTTTGAACCAAATCTCAGGCGCGATTTCCTGCCCCCGATCAAAATACAATTTGACGCTGATTTTATGAGTCGGCATACGTCTTACCTCTCCCGTCTTACCTCTCCCGTCTTACCTCTCCCGTCTTACCTCTCCCGTCTTACCTCTCCCGTCTTACCTCTCCCGTCTTACCTCTCCCGTCTTACCTCTCCCGTCTTACCTCTCCCGTCTTACCTCTCCCGTCTTACCTCTCCCGTCTTACCTCTCCCGTCTTACCTCTCCCGTCTTACCTCTCCCGTCTTGCCTTTACCCTCTCACACCACATTCATCTGACCGTAGCAGGCGTAGGCTTCTTCGATGAAGAGTTGGGCTTCTTCAATGACCTGATGGGCCGCGTCGCGGGTGTATTCGGGGATGGTTTCTGCGTGAACGCGAAAGAGATAATTGGCGAATTTCGCGCCGGCAAATTTGTTGTAGAACAACTCGGTGTCGCAAAAGCGCGTGCGAAATTCTTCGACAATGGCATCTTCGGGCACGTCGAGAAATTGGGTTTTGACCAGGGCCTTGGCCGCGTGCAACATCGCGCCAACCGCGGTCTTGTACGCGGCTTCATAGTCGCCCTCGTCCAAGTGAATCTGTGCTTCAAACGCCTCGGTCTCACAGCCGGAAAGCTCGAATTGCACCAGCGAAACCACCTCGCCCGCGCATTCGCCTTTGCCCATATCGCCGAGGGTAAATTCGCGGATATCGCCCCAATCCGTGTAGAACGAGGAATCGATCTCGTGCGCGGGCACTTGCGTGAGACCCTGAAGCAGGTCCTTGACCTCTTTCTTCCCGATGCGCTGAATATAGGCTTGGAAACTCTCATCCGGTTCGCGGTTTGCAATGTAATGCCCGGTGATGCGCTCGATCACGGCCGGGATATTTTTGGACGGCACTGCGCCCATAGCCAAGCCGTAAGACGCCGCGTTTTCCGTCCATTGCCCGCCGAGCACCACTTGGAAATGCGGCACGGTATAGCCGTTGATCTTGCGGCTGTTGCCGTAAAAACCCAAATCCGCGACGTGGTGTTGCCCACATGAATTGAAACAACCGCTGATTTTGATGCGGAAGTTTTTGATGGCGTCGGCGAGTTGGAGATTTTTTTCCGCCAGTTGCGTTCGCAATTCCGCAGCCAGCCCGCGAGACGAGGAAATGCCCAGTTTGCAGGTGTCTGTGCCCGGGCAAGCCGTGACGTCGACAATCGTGCCCGCCCCCGCTTCGGCCAAGCCGAGTGCTTGCAGGTCGCGGTACAGGGAAATGACATCGGATTCGCTGACCCAGCGCAAGATGATGTTTTGCTCAACGGTCGTGCGAATGGTGTCTTTGACGTATTTGCGCGCGACATCGGCCAGGTTTCGCGTCTGCTCGGACGTGAGATCGCCCAAGGGCAGGCATATCGTTGCCGCGACATACCCCGGTTGGCGTTGTTTGTAGATGTTGGTTTCTGCCCACGCATCGAATCCTTCGGGACGCGCAACGCCGTTGAGGGGCGCGGCAATTTTGAGGGGTTCTTCGCGATAGGCGTCCAAGTCGTCGAGATAGGCGGTCCACGCCGGGTCTTTGGGCAGGATTTTGCGTTCTTCTTTGACCAGCCGAATAAACTCTTCAATGCCGAGTTTGGCGACGAGGAATTTGATGCGCGCCCGCGCCCGGTTTTGTTTTTCGCCCAAGCGCGCAAAAACCCGGCAAATGGCCTGCGCCGTGGGCAAGAGTTCTTCGGGAGGCAGAAATTCCGAGTAGAGCTTGGCCTGATGGGGCACGGCGCCCAAACCACCGCCGACATAGGTCTCAAACCCGCGCTCGCCATCTTCGATGCGTGCGATCATGCCCATGTCGTGCATGCTGGTCAGGCCACAGGCTTCGTGCGCGCATCCCGAAAAGGCGATTTTGAATTTGCGACCAAAGTCCTGACAATCCGGATGCCCGAGCAAGAATTGGGCGAGGGCATGGGAATACGGGGTCACGTCAAATGTCTCGGTTTGGCACACGCCCGAAAGCGGACAAGCCGTGACATTGCGGATGCTGTTGCCACAGGCTTCGCGGGTGGTGATACCCACAGCAGCGAGGCGGCGCATGAGGTCGGGGGTGTCTTCGATGTGTACGTAGTGGAGTTGAATGTCTTGCCGCGTGGTGATGTGCAAAATGCCATCGGAATACTCCTCGGCCACATCGGCCAACGCATCCATTTGATCGGCTGTCAACCCGCCGAACGGAATTTTGATGCGCTGCATTCCCGGCGCGTCCCAAACCGTGTCCGGCCCTTTGAGGAGGTCGCCGCTGGGATAGCGCAACATTTTGGTTATCTGACCGTCAAAGCGTTGCCCATTGTCGTAACGCTGGCCGTACACGCCGCGCCGAAGCCGGGTTTCGGCAAAGACCCGGTCATCAATTTTTCCCTGCTTCTTCTGCTCGATCTGCGCTTCAAACGTGTCGATTTCAGCCCCCAAGTCTTCCGGGATCAGATCGCGCAATACTTCTTTCCAACTCGCGCTCATAATGTACCACCTGTGTTGAGAGGGTGTGGAGTGAGAAGATGAAAAACGATTGTGAAACTTAGGGTATTACGGGGATTTGTCAAGGCAAATAATACGGTGAGAGTCAGTGGTCAGTGGTCAGTCCCCACCGCCCCGCCTGAAGTAATGCGTGAGAATATACGGACGTGAGTGCAGTGAAGTCAGCCATCAACTGTATTGCCTTGCGTTCTCTGTGTCGCTCGGCCCGAGGATCATGACTTTCGCCTTTTTGGTCTCGCGCTCTCAGCCCCCAATTTGATACATTTCAATTTTGCGCGCTTCGGGGGTGTGGGCAAAGCGGGTTTCCGAATAGCGGTCATTGCGGTGCGTCCAGGTGTGGATAATCTTGTCGCGCAACGCTGCATCAGATGCGCCGTAGCGCAAATCATCGCGCAAATCCGTTCCCTTTGAGGCGAACAGGCAGGTGTACAACTTGCCATCGGTGGATAGGCGTGCGCGCGTGCAGTCGCCGCAAAAGGGCTGCGTGACAGAGGAGATGAGGCCGATTTCGCCGCCGCCATCGACATAGCGATAGCGTCTTGCCACTTCGCCCATGTAGTTGGGCGCTATCGGTTCGAGGGGCAAAACCGCGTGAATGCGGTCGATGATCTCGGCGGCCGGGACGACCTGCGCCATGTTCCACTTGTTGCGATTGCCCACGTCCATAAATTCGATAAACCGCAGGATATGCCCGGTGCCGTGGAAGTGTTGCGCGAGATCGACGACGAGATGGTCGTTGATCCCCTTTTGAACGACCGCGTTAATTTTGAGGGGGTAAAAGCCCAGTCGTTCAGCAACGCGAATGCCGTTGAGCACGCGCTCTGTGCCATGCGTGCGCCCGCTCATGCGATCAAAGGTCTGCTCGTCAATCGCATCCAAACTCACGGTGAGCCTGTGCAACCCCGCGTCCTTGAGTGCCCGCGCTTTGTCGGCGAGGAGATATCCATTGGTCGTCAAAGTGAGGTCGCCAACCCCATCGAGGCGCGACAGGTCCGCGATGAGGGTCTCGAGATCCCGACGCAGCAGGGGTTCGCCGCCGGTGATGCGGATTTTGGTCACGCCGAGCGCGATAAAAATTTTGGCGAGCCGGACGATTTCTTCAAAGGTGAGAATATCGGCTTTGGGCAGAAATTCGTACTTTTCCCCAAAAATCTCGGCGGGCATGCAATACGGGCAACGAAAATTGCACCTGTCCGTGACGGAAATGCGAAGGTCGCGGATGGGGCGTTGCAAGGTGTCGAGGAGCGTGGACATCGATGGATCCTGGTTTTATTGTTTTTGCGAAGCGCAACGCACACGAGATGGTTGGCGTGTCCAACACTTTGGTGCTCATCATCATTTCTCGTTTCGGCTTTTGTCTTCCGCCTGCGCCTCCAACACGCGGTCAATGCCATTCATCCACGCCAAGTCTCTTCCAATGACGAGTTCCGTCATTGCCGCGTGGTGCGTATTTTTCATGGGGATCGGCTTAGCCATAAACCCGTGCTTTCGCGCGAGTTCTCTCACTTCGTCTGCATTGTCATAAGTCATGATAAAATCGCCTTTTATCTTTTGACACGCCAAAAAAAGAGCTTTGTGGTCTAATTCAAAGTGGGTATAAAGCCGATTTCCCGCTTTCTTGCCACCAGCGGTATAGGGGGGATCGAGAAAAAATACGATATCCCCATCATCCCGATATCGTTCCAATACGCGAAATGCGTCTCCGTGCTCAAAACGCAATTTGTCTCGCACCAGATGAATGGCTCGCAGACGCTTGGCAAGCGTTGTGGGATACCAGCGAGAAAGCACGCCTTTGCCCGATTCCCCATGCTTCAGAAAGCCGGCGCCCGCCGCCAAAATGCCACCGTGAGACATCCTGTTTTTTACGATGGTTTGAAACGCTTTTTCTTTGGTTAATCTCCTCTTTGTATCGATCTCCGCAATGGCGTTGTCCTTCGACATTTCAAAGTTTAGTATTCTCTCAGCAAGCCACTCTGCTTCACCGTCAATAATTGTTTGCCATACAGCCGCGACCTCCGAATCGAGCTCAACCAGCAACGATGCTTCAACTAAATTCTCAAAAATCGCTGTTAAAGAACTGATACCGCCTCCGGCAAAAGGCTCTACCATCAGCCGAGGACGTTTACCGGCGTTGTGCTTTGCGTACCCGTAAAGCCACTCTCGCAGACGGGGAACAAACCATGTCTTACCACCGGGATATCGAAATGGACTGCGCTGGGGAACAGATGCGACATTGACCGCCTTTAAGGAGTCTTTTTTACCTACACTGGAAGACTTAAATTCAGCGTCACCAAACAGCAATTTTTGCATGTGACTACCTTTCAAAATGGGTTTTCAATCGTTCTATTTGTCGGTGGCAATTCCTGTTTCTCATCTACCTTTGACTGAAGTAATTTCATGAAATCTGCGATCCTTCCAACTTTTGGGCGCGTTATCGCATTCAAAGCGTCTGAGAATTTTGTGTAAACGACTTTGGTTCTTTTTAGGTTGTATCTTGTGGCTGTAGCGTCGAGAACGAGGTCATATACAAGCCACGCGACTTCAGCCTCAGATTTTGACGTCTCTCTGAGGTCGGGGAGGGTATCGTAAAAGGAACTGTCTAAAGCGACTGCCATTTTCTTGTTCCACGCATGAAAAATACCCCCCTTAAACATCAGTTGAGGAGCTAAACGTTTTCGAGATGATGATAGAAAATCGGGACGAGGATAGTTCGGTTGATCTGTCCAGTCCATTGAGGCATTCGCTTTGCAATCCGCCATGTAATGCATAAATGGATTTCTTACGTTTCCAGAAATATAAACGGCTTGAATCTCTAACGAGCCAAAGTCATATACTCTTCCCGCGTGGTCGTAAGCAACCAATACCATGTCGATATTCCCGGCAGACTTACCATCAAAATCGGTCAATCTGACTTCGGTCAATGAAGTCCAAGTCGTTCCCTCTGGAAAGAAGAAATCCGCTGCATCGTCAGCGACGAGCCAATCTTCTCGAAATCGGATGGGGCATGTAATGACTGCGCTTTCTTTGGTGTAAATGCTACATATCCCTAGGGGGTCTTTTGCCTTATCCTTTGTGCAATTGGGCACTTTATTAGGAAATGGACAGAGTTTATTCTTCCGGTAGCGCGTTGCTTTCGCGCTAAAATCTGTCGGCAAATGGCCGAACACCTCTGCGAGTGGCTGATTTTCTTTTTGCATTTGTTCCCTCTGCGCCCTTGCCCGTAATTAGAAATCGTCCACACGGGTACGTGATCCAAAGCAAAGGTGCCGCGGTTCGTATAAACGACCTCATCGCCGGAGAGGCGAATGCGCGAGCGGTTGCCTCTAACGGCTTCCGATCAACGAGGATCAATAGAGAATACAAAAACAGATGACTTTGTGCAAGCCGATGGCGTAGATAGCCTACATAAGTGGGCAGATTGGGAAACCAGTCGGAAAGATGATCCTTGGTATAGGTATCAATCGCCATGATCTGCGTGTGCTGTTGCATGATCCCAAACAAAGAGATCGTCAGCACTTCTTCATCTGTGAAGGCCGGCGTGTCGTTCTTGCTCATGCGTTGTGTATAAAACCACAGATGCTTTGGTCATACTGCTGACAAATAGAGACATACAAGTGAATGCGTTTATCTTGCCAATCCATCGCGTGCTCCTTCCTTTGAGGGTGAAATTGGTTGCGCCCTCAAGAAAGGACAAGTACGCGATAGATTCAACGCTTAATTCGCATTTGTATTAAAGGAGTACACAAAAAAGCCCCACATCTCGCGAGGGCTTTTTTCTTGTAGTGACGTAATCCCCGCGCTGAAGCCAGCGGGGCTTGCGGGCTTTACGATAATCCCCAAATCAGTATCTGTCAGGCAATCTGCCCAATGGAACGGGTTTGCAATTCACGGTGAAGTTCGGAGGCCATCTCGAGCAGGCTTTGATCGGTGTTCAGGGCGCCGGCATCGTAGCGGGTCGGCGTGCGGAATCGGTCGGCGAGGGCGATCAGTTCCGGCGATTCATCGATGCCTATCGCGTTGCCGATGCGCCGCAGGATAGGGCCGGGATTGGCGCAAAGCGAATCATAGCTGATGAGCAGGAGGTTATGATGGGAATTGGCGAGGATATGCGCGTAGGCCGCGCACCAATACGCGAGCCAAAAGTCCGCGGTATGTGTGGGATTTAACGCTCGGCTCAACCAGTGACCAAAATCAATCGGCCGGAGATTCGCGCCGAAGTCGAAATGACCGATGTCCGCCATATACCGCCGGGTAAAAGGCTCGGCGGCGTGGATGTTCAGGAAGTTGAGATGTTGCCGCAACAGAGAGGCGGCGTGGTCGAGGGGATTGCGAAAGGGGACGAGGATGACCGCATCGGGAAACAACCGAGCGATTTTGGGAAGGCGGGCGATATTGGCATTGTTTTTTGAGAGATAGCGAACCGCATCCGGTTTTTGCACAGCCCGCAGGGCGATCATCTTCGCCATGTGGGTTTTGATGAACGGCTCGAACTCCCGATGAACGTTCTCGTCGGTCGCCGTCCATGTGGCGATGCGATCCTCGAGGTATTTCTCGGGCCAAAACGCACGCCACACGACTTCTTCGAACGCCTCGGCGCTGTCGGCGCCGATAGTCATGCCATCGCCATGAGCGCGCTCGACAACCGTATCGGACACGCGAAAGCGACGCGAAAGGGCGGCCCACAGGAGCGGAATGAGCAAAAACGGCATGTTCCGGTACGTATGTGTGGCGAATATATCCAACGAACCAAGCGTTTCCAGCAAGAGCGTGGTGCCCGCCCGCGGAAGCGCGGTGATAAATACCGGGCGGTCAATCCCGATGCCGCCCAAGCGCCGGGCGTAGAGGCGGGCCTCAATATCGGCCAGGGCCTTTTGCACCTCAATGCCGGAAAAGGCCAAGTGGTGCAGGAACCGGTCCAGTTTGGAATACCGATCTTGGAATTGCATGATTAGGTTGTGTTGACATTTCATTTTTTTCACGTTACGCACAGATTAGCAAAGCGCGAGGGGACCTATCCCCCGGCCCCTTTCCTACGAGGAAAGGGGAGTAAAGCTCCTTTGATGGCTTTGGGCGAATGGATCACGCCATAGAACCCAAAAAACCTCTCGAGCAATCCCTCGGAAGACCCATCACCGTTCCCCCTTCCTCTTAGGAAGGGGGTTAGGGGGTAGGTCCCCCTCGCAAAACCGCTCAAGCCAGTTGCTTTGCTCGTAAATGTCAACAGAACCTAGTTAGACGCCTCGTCGTCTGGCGTCTCGTCTGCTCGTCGCGCGCGCCACTTGCGGAGCACCTGCTTGACGGGATACCAGACGAGGCCGACGAGCATGGTAATGACGGCCCCGCCAACGACCAGCAAGGCACCGATAGATGCCAGCCCTGGACCGAGGCCGATATATGCAATGCCCAAAAGCAGGTCGCCGCTGGCGAGTTTTGCGGTCGTTTCAACGATCATCTGCTCACTCCATTGCTGTCGATATATTTTGTGCTGTGTAAGTTGTACCATACTGCCTTGGTCTTTCTCTCATCGGGCAACGTATTCACATGCGACATGTCGTGTAAATTGGTGAACACGGCGAGCACCGCACCGTCGGCAAGCCGAACTTCAACCGCGGACCTTTTGTAGTGGTATATAACGATGCACCGCCGGCGGTCTGGAGAAATGGAGATATCCCCTCCCCGATGACTAAACAGAACTCGCAGATGTTCAGGAGTCCTATCATTTGGGAAAATGGTGGTCTCCTCGCCATCCGCTAAATCGACCATGAGCAATCGAGACGGACCGTGAACGCCATCGCTACCCAAGTTGTCGAACATGAGGAACTTGGATCCTTCGAGATGCGTGACGCTGTGCTGCTGAAAGAACCCGCCGCGCACAAACTTTTTTAGTTGATGGCTTTTGCGATCTAGAATGCCGAACGCGCTTAGGTTTCGCAGAGAAACCACGAGATCGCCCGGCGCGATGCCCTTCGCACCACCGGCATCTTCCCGCAGTTTGTGGACAAAGTTGAGGTGAGTCGGATCAGAAGGATCCGTGTAATACAGAGACGGTGCATACGGGGATTCGAGGAGCGCGTCAAGTACGGAAATAGCTTTGAGAAGCCGCCCTTTCCCGTCAATGATGTGTACGAAATCATTATAGTACTTTTGATTTTTACTCCCGATAAACTCGCTTGGCCCTTCGCCAATCCTCAGGCTTGGGACTAGAGCAGTATCGCCATCGGTTATATACGGCACATGATGGCTATAGTCCCGGCGGTACCAGATCACATGACCATCGCGGTTGACGCGTGCCACGCCACCGGTGAATGGAAAACTATGCCCGAAGTGAAAAACAACCAACAGGTCGCCGTTTGAATACCGGGATATACCACTGAATATAGTAAAATAACGAAACTGGAATCCAGGTACCTGCTCATAGGGAAAGTCGACGCTGATGGGCACGTTCTCGAAACTCTCGGGACGGTACGGATAGGCATGCCTCACTTCCCCTCGGCCGCCGTACTCGACCGCGAGGCACCCGCTGGCGTTGGGACAATACTCGATAAAACGATCCGCACCTCCCAAAACGAGGATCGGGTCGGCGAGGGTATCGGCACCGATGAACTCAAAGCGACGCGCTGCCACACTGTCGGGGCTGATATCCACGAACTTCATTTTCCAGAATATGGGTCTATCACCCATAGACACTTCAAACAGACTTTTACTGGTATAATAGGCAGATCTTAAAAGGTAGTACGGAAATACCTTTTCTCTCGTGACATATACGCCACCTGCGAATGCCGCTAACATCAGTGCAATCACGAACAGAGGTAGCGTTGCCCTGTTGAACAGCGTGACGAGTTTAGACTGAATTTTCGGGGCCTTGGGATGGCTTCTCAACATGTGTATTCCTCGTCATGATTTTCCCGCTTTCTTTTGGGTTTAGTACCACCCGGAAATGCGCCCGATGTCGTTGAAGGTCACGTAGATAAGCAGAAAGAGCACAAACGCAACGCCGACCTGTTGCAACCGCATTTTGTTGCGCGCAGACAAATCCCGGCGGGTAATGCCTTCGATGGAGAGCAGGGTGAGATGGCCGCCATCGAGCGCGGGAATGGGCAACAGGTTGACGATGCCCAAGTTAATACTCAGTATCGCCATAAACCTCAGGAAAAAGGAAAACCCGCGCTCTGCGCTGAGTCCTACCAGTTGAAAAATCCCTACCGGGCCGGCCAAATCCCGGCTGGATTGTTCCCCGACGACCAAGCCCTTGACGAATTTGACGATCAGCATCGACAAATTGACGGTTTCTGTCGCGCTACGGCTCACGGCTTTCAAAAAGGGAATGGGATTGCGCTTGACCGCCTGCTCAACGCCGATGCGCCCCACGGGCTCGCCATTGACCGTGTGGGTAGCGGGCGTCACCCACGCGGTCATTTCCTCGCCATCGCGTTGCCATGTCAAGGGCAGATTCACCCCCGGTTGCGAAGAAATCTCGCGTCTCATCTCCCACCACATCGCCACCTTCACCCCATTGACCGACGAGATCACATCCCCCGGTTGCAAGCCGAGTTCCGCAGCGGGCGTACCGGGCAACACCCCGCCGACCTCTGTGGTGATATAATGCCCGAGGCCCGGCCCGTCGAGCGGCGGCGAACTCAAATCGATGGCGAGCGACAACAGTTCGGGGACGCGCTCGACCTCGACAGACACGACATGGCCGGCGTGCTGGAGAAACGCATCCGTCATTTCCTCCCAGTCCCTCACCTGCGTATCGCCCACGCTCACGATGCGGTCGCCCGGCCTGATCCCGGCCTCGTAAAACGGCGAGTTCTGCTTCACCTCGCCCACGCGCGTATCGTCCATAAAAGCGTCTTCACCCGCGGCCATCCGCATGATGAGCAAGAGCACAAAGCCCAAAATAAAGTTCATCACCGGCCCGGCGACGAGCACCGCCATTTGAATCCAGCGCGGCTTTGACTGAAATTCCCAGGGCTTGCCCCTGCTCTCTTCGCGGCCAAAATCGTCCATGCCCGCCAGCTTGACGTATCCCCCCAAGGGCAACCACGAAAGGCAGTACTCGGTCTCGCCTAGCTTCATGCCCGCGGCTTTGGGCGGGAATCCCAAAGAAAATACCTCTACGCGGATGCCCGCTTTTTTCGCCACCAAAAAGTGCCCGAGTTCGTGAAAAAACACCAGCACGCCCAACACAAAGATGAAATAGAGCAGATCCACGATAAACCTCGTTTCTATGACGCGAGTGAACAAACCAGTTCATCGGCGCGCGTTCGCCCCCAGCGGTCCGCGTCAAAAACCGCCTCGAGGGTATCGGCATCGCGATGGGCCTCTGGCGCGTCCAATGCTCGGGCAATCACGCGCGGAATATCGAGAAACCCGATGCGCCCATCCAAAAAAGCGTACACCGCGACCTCATTGGCCGCATTGAGCACCGCAGTCGCAGTGCCACCCTGTTCAATGGCCCGATACGCCAGTTGCAGGCAGGGAAAACGCGCGGTATCCGGCGGGAAAAAACTCAACGTGCGAACCCGCGTCAGGTCCAGGGGTTCGACCTGCGTGGGCAACCGTTCGGGATGTACCAACGCTTGCTGAATGGGCAACTGCATATCGGGCGTGCTCATGTGCGCCATCACCCCGCCATCTGCGTACTCGACCAAACAATGCACGATAGACTGCCGGTGGATAATCACATCGATCTTGGACACCGGCAAATCCAAAAACCACCGCGCCTCAATCACCTCGAACCCCTTGTTCATCAGCGTGGCCGAGTCTATCGTAATTTTGGGCCCCATCTGCCATGTGGGATGGTCGAGGGCCAAAGCGGGCGACGCCTCGGCCATCTGTTCCCGCGTGTGGTCAAAAAACGGGCCGCCCGACGCCGGCAACACGATGCGCTTGATATCGTCTCGATCTGTCTCTTGCAGCAACTGCCACAGGGGCGTGATCTCGCTGTCGATGGGCAACAGGGTCGCCCCGGTCTGTCGCGCCCAAGCCGTGACCAGATGCCCGGCGACCACCAGCGTCTCCTTGTTGGCTATCGCCACATCCTTGCCGGCCCGCACCGCCGCCAATGTCGGGCGCAATCCCACGCCTGCGGCCAAGCCATTGATCACCAAATCCACATCTGAATCAACACAGAGTTCCCGCATGCCCGCCCGCCCTTCTAGCACCTCAATGCCCAATGGCGAAAGCCGCGCCCGCACGGCTTTCGCGCCTCGGTCGATGCACACGCGCTTCGGACGCCAGCGCTCGGCCTGCTCGCAGAGCAACTCGGCATTGCGGCCCGCGCACAAACTCACCAGCTCAAATCGGTCGGGCAGGCCCTTCAAAACGCGCAATGTATTTGTGCCAATAGAGCCTGTGGATCCCAAAAGGGCAACGCGCTTTTTCATAGCAAATAGAGATAAACGAGTGGAAAAACGAAAAACAAACTGTCAAACCGATCCAGCACCCCGCCGTGCCCGGGGATCAGTTCCGACGTGTCTTTGACATCCATTGCGCGCTTGATCATGGATTCCACGAGATCGCCCAATGACGCGCCAATGCCGATGATCAGGCCGAGACAGAGGCTTTGCGACGCATTGAACGAACCAAAGAGATGCGCGCCAACCCCCACGACCAGCAGTGCGGACAACACCCCGCCGATAAATCCCGCCTCGGTCTTGCCCGGGCTGATGCGGGGAAAGGGATGCCAGCGGCCAAACCACCGCCCAAAAAAATAGGCCATCACATCATTGGCCCAAATCCCAAGCAAAATGAGCACTGCCCCCGGGCCTCGTTCTGGCGCGGGCAACGCCTCGCGCACCAACAGCACAAAACTGCCCAAGAACCCGACATACAACACTCCCAAAAGCGTGCCCCCCGCATTGTGCAACCGGTAATCCGAGGGGTCGAACAGGGCCAGGCAAAACAGCGATAAAAATACGATCAAAAAAAACAGCGCGAACGCATCCAACCCGACCCAAAACGCCAACGCACACCACGCGAGCGTTGCAATCATGCCAAAGACCATGCGGGGCTTCAACCCCTTGCCACACAACAGTCGGTAAAACTCCCAGACGCCTATGCAAATCACCCCGCACCACAGCGCGAACAACCCATAGCCCCCCACCCAGAACAGCACCGACAAAACCGGCCCAAAAACCGCTGCCGCCAACACGCGCTGAACCAGATTGGACTTTGCCACAGCCCCTCCCTGGGCGAAGAGAACGGGTACCTACGGGTTTTGTATCTCGGGGCGGACGGCCCGCTAATCGCTGACCACGGCCCCATTGGCCTTTTTTGCCCGCATTTCCGCGCGCAACTGCAACCCGGTTTTGCCAAACCGCCGTTCTCGATTTTGATAACTGCGAATCGCCTCGTACAGATGCTCGCGCTTAAAATCGGGCCACAGCACGTCGGTGAACCAAAACTCCGTGTACGCGCATTGCCACAGCATGAAATTGCTCAACCGAACTTCCCCGCTCGTGCGAATCAGCAAATCCGGATCGGGCAAGCACCCCGTGTACAGGCGTTGGGCAACCGCCTCGGCATCGATCTCATCTGCGGAAACCCGCCCCTGCGCCACATCTCGGGCTATGCTTTGCACGGCTTGCAGAATATCGCTTTTGCCATCGTAACTCAGCACCAAATTGAGCGTCAGCCCGCTGTTATTAGCTGTTTGGCAAATGGCCTTTTCCAGTGCCTCACGCGAGTGCTTGACCAGCCGCCCGGTATCGCCGGTGGTGATCAGGCGCACGTCGTTTTCCTGCAACTCGTCGAGTTCTTGATATGAACAATCGCGCAACAACTGCATCAGGGACAACACCTCTGTCCAGGGCCGCCGCCAGTTGTCCGTGCCAAATGTGAACAGGGTCAGGATATCGATTTCGAGTTCGCCGCAGGCCCGCACGATATCGCGCACGGTTTCGCGGGCGGACCTGTGCCCATCCGTGCGGCGCAAATCCCGCTGTTGCGCCCATCGCCCATTGCCATCCATAATAATCGCAATGTGCTGCGGCAAATTCCCCCGCGCTTTTAGCTCGGCCTGAAGTGCCGTACAACTGCGTGCGTCATTTAGAAGTGTATCTGCCATATCCATAAAAATTGAAACCTCAAAGCAACAAAAAATGGCCGATAAGCCATCGCAAAAAATGTTGTGAAATTGTAACAGTTTCGTTTATTAAAGTCAAGCGAGATACAAGAAGCAAGCTATCGCACGACGGCACTGCTAGATGCGTTGGGAGATGAGAATGTCGAGGGGCGTTGTTGCATAAATGTGGCGAAGTTCGTCCCGAAGACGACGAGGGGACTTGACGGAGGTCTTGAAAGAGGCTATCTTGGGCATGACAGGTTCCGGGTGAGAAGGGGTGATTTGTTGCGGTGACAGAGATGCCCAAGCTACGAAGGAACCTGTCTTTTTGCAACCCCCAAACAGCAGGCTTTAGCTATTTATGCAAAAAAGCCATTTTGAAAACCCCGATTTTAGCGGGGAGATAAGGGCTTAAACGGCCTTTCGCCCTGCGAACTTTTCTTTTTTTTCGCTTTGCATCGCATGATAAGCGACATTTTGTGCAATGCCATCGTTCCTTCCCCCGGAGTGTGTGATGAACCTCGGCGATGCCAAACTCTATTTTAATCGCGAACTTTCGTGGTTGCGGTTTAATCAGCGCGTCTTGCAAGAGGCCCGCACCACGCAAAATCCCCTGCTGGAACGGGTCAAATTTCTCGGCATTGTCGCCAACAACCTCGACGAGTTCTTCGAAGTGCGCGTCGCCGGCCTGCTCCAGCAAGTCGAAGCCGGCATCTCCGACTACGGCCCCGATGGCCTTTTGCCCGAAGAACAAATCGCGACTATCGCAAAAGAAGCCCACCGCATGGTCGATGAGCAATACGCCTGTTGGAACGGCGAACTCCTGCCCGCCCTGCGCGACGCCGATGTCCACATCCGCACCATAGACACGCTCTCCAACCGCGAAAAAGCCTTTCTCGACGACTATTGCCACGCCGAACTCTACCCCGTCTTAACCCCGCTCACCATCAGCCCCGCCCATCCCCTGCCGCGCTTGATCAACAAAGCCCTGTGCATTGCCCTCTTGCTCAAAAGCCGCGAAGGTGAAACCCTGCTCGGCGTCGTGCAAGTGCCCCGCTTGTTGCCCCGCCTGATCCGCTTGCCTCGCGAAGAAGACAGCCCGCGCATCGACTTTGTCTTCCTCGCCGACATCGTCCAAGCGCACATTCCCGAACTGTTCCGAGGCTACCAAATTCTCGACACGGCGGCGTTTCGCATCACCCGAAACAGCGACCTGTACTTGGACGAAGAAGCCGCAGACGACTTGTTGCTCGCCATTCAAGACGAACTTCAAAACCGGCGCAAAGGCGACACGGTCCGCCTCGAAATCGAAGCCGATGCCAACCCCGCGCTCGTCAAACGCCTGCAATCGACCTACAACCTCAAAAACAACCAGATTTATCAGGTCAACGGGCCCGTGAATCTCAACCGCTTGATGGGGCTCTACAGCGCGACCCCTAGGCCCGATTTGAAATATCCACCCTATCGCCCGCCCGATCACGCGTATGACGAACTCGAGACGCTCTTCAACCAGATCAAACAAAAAGACATGTTGCTCCACCATCCCTACGATGCGTTCACGCCCGTCGTCCAATTCGTCAATTCCGCGGCGACCGATCCCGATGTGTTGGCGATCAAACAAACGCTCTATCGCACCAGCGAAGACTCGCCCGTGATCGATGCGTTGATCCGCGCTGCCGAGGCGGGCAAAGAAGTCACCGTGGTCGTCGAACTCAAAGCGCGGTTTGACGAGGAATCCAACATCCGCTGGGCGCGCCGCCTACAAGATGCGGGGGTCTGCGTCGTCTATGGGGTCGTCGGCCTCAAAACCCACTGCAAACTCTCGCTGCTGGTCAGGCGCGAATCCAACGATGGCCTGCGCCGCTACGCCCACATCGGCACGGGCAATTACAATCCCACAACGGCCCGCCTCTACACGGACTTGGGCCTGTTCACCGCGCGCGAAGACATCGCGCGAGACGTGGCCGAGGTCTTCAACCTGCTCACCACGCAATCCGCGCACCCCCAAGTCGGCAAATTTCTCATCGCGCCCCACACCATGCTTCCCGCCATCCTAGAAAAAATCGACCGCGAAATCGCCCATGCGCGCGAGGGACGGCCCGCCCGCATCGTCGCCAAAATGAACGCACTCCAAGACCCCAAAGTGATTCGCGCCCTGTACCGCGCCTCTCAAAACGACGTGCAAATCGACCTCATCGTGCGCGGGATCTGCTGCCTGCGGCCGGGCGTTCCCGGCATCAGCGACAACATCCGAGTACGCAGCATCATCGGCCGGTTTTTGGAACACAGCCGCATCTACTACTTTGAAAATAACCGCCATCCGGACGTGTACATCGGCAGCGCGGATTGGATGCCGCGAAATTTGCGCCGCCGCGTGGAAACCCTCTGCCCCATCGAAGACCCCGACCTGATCGCCCGGATCAAATCCGAACTCCTCGGCGCCTGTTTCGCCGACAATGTCAAATCGCACGCCCTGATGCCCGACGGTTCATACCGCCGCGTCGCGTCCTGCGCCGATGGATCCTCCTTCTGCATGCACGACGCGCTCATTCGCCTGTCTCTCGGAGAACCCGTCGCCATCCCCGACTTTTTTGTCCCTCCAGCAGAACGCCCTGCGTGACCAGGCAACCGCCCAACAAAAAACGCCCAGTCGCACAACGACCGGGCGTTTTTATTTTTTTTCCAAATATAGGTCAGCGTTCGTAAAAAAAGAGCTTGTACATCACGGGGACGACCAACAAGGTTAAAACCGTGGCAAAGAGCAAGCCAAATATAATCGCAATCGCCATCGGCGCCCAGATGACGCCGCCGCCGATCCACAGCGGAATAAGCCCCAAAGTCGTGGTCGCTGTCGTGAGCATAATGGGGCGGAACCGCTGTTGGGCCGCCGCCACTATCGCCTCTTGGAGTGCGCGATGAAACGCGGTCATTTCGATTTGAATGCGGTCGATCAAAACGATGGCATTGTTGATCACGATGCCGGCGAGGGCGATGACCCCCAAAAATGGCATAAAGCCAAAAGGAGAGCCGGTGAGCAACAACCCAAAGATCACGCCGATTGAGCCCAAGGGGATCGTCAACAAAATGATCAGGGGTTTGCGGATGGAATTAAATTGACCGATGAGCAAGAGCACGATGATAAAAAATGACAGGGGCAGATGGGCCACTATCGCGCCGATATTTTTCGCGCTATCTTCCGCTTCCCCTCCCAATTTATACGCATAGCCGGAAGGCCACGTTTTTCGTTGCTCTGCCAACCACGGCGTCAGGTGCGCCATGATCTCCGCCGCGGTATATCCGGATTTTAAGCCACTCGTAACCGAAATCGTCCGGGTCAGATCGCGCCGCAAAATTTTTGCAGCCTGCCATTCGATCTTCAGATCCGCAACTTGCTTGAGGGGCACGTTCTTGCCGCTTTGTTGCGCGTACACCGCCATGCTTTCCAAGAACTGAATGCGTTGATCGTCCGTCTGATCATTTCGCATCACGATGGGGATAATTTTATCGCCCTCTCGAAATTGCCCGGTTTGCAACCCATTCAACCCGGTTTGCAAAGACACGGCGATGTCTTGACTCGTCACACCTGCGAGCCGCGCCCTGCGCTGATCGATAGCCACGACGAATTTTTTTGTGCGCGGCCCCCAACTGTCGCGAATATTTTTTGTGCCCTCAATCCCGTGCAATTTGGCCTTGATTTCCGCCACTCGGCGGTAGAGGATCTCGGGGTCATCTCCGGAAATGCGAACTTCGATGGCATTGTCGCCGCCCCCGCCGCCGGATAATCGCTTCACCTTGCCCTTTGCCTCTGGCAGGTTTTGAAAAATGAAGTCGTCAACCGAATCGATCACATGCTGATTGATCGCCGAGGAACTGGTGTTCAGCAAGATATGGGCAGAACTGGGCAGGGCTTCTGGCGCGGTGTAGCCCAAGTCGTATTTGGGCGCCCCCTCGCCGATGTACGAAGAAAACGAAACCACGCCTTCCGCGCGGCCTTCCCCCACCAACAGGTCCTCGGCGACGTAGTTTTCGATAGTGGTGACGACCTCTTCTGTTTTGCCGATAGTGGTGCCTAGGGGCAAATCCACGGTAACCGTCACCAAGGCGCGTTGGCTATCGGGAAAAAAGATAAAGGAAACAAAGCGAAACGACCACAAGGCGACCGCGAAGACCGCGACCACACCGATCAGAAACAGGAAGGGATGTCGCAGGTTGATCGCCAAAAGTTTCTCGTAAAATACCTGCAAGCCATTCGGCTTTGCGCGTTCCGCCCTTGGCTGGACTTTCAAAAAATAAAGACACAAAAGCGGTATCAATGTCATCGAGAGGAGCCAGGAAGACAGGAGCGCGAAGCTGACCACCAAGAATAATTCGCCCATAATTTCGCCCATCGACGACTTTGCCAAATAGAAAGCGAGAAATGCGGCCGAGGTCGTCAATGAAGATATGAGCAGGGGCAGAAATAACTCTTTGGCAGAGGCGATGGCCGCATCGATGGCTTTCTCGCCCTTCTCCATTTTGACCATAATGGATTCGGCAACGACGATGGCGTTATCTACTAGCATACCGAGGGCGATGATCAAGGAGGCCAATGACACCTGGTTTAGTCCCAAGCCGAAGAGCGACATCAATAAAAGTGCGAAGGCAATCGCCATCGGGATCAGCGAAGCCACGATCAAACCCGTTCGCAAGCCGAGAAAGAGCAACATGACGAGGAGCACCACGCCCACGGCCTGATAGAGATTTCCGAGGAAGTTTTGCACGGATTTATCCACGACCTCGTCCTGCGAAGCCGCCCTGACGATTTGGAAGCCCCAGGGAAAAACGGTCTGGTAATAGTCGAGACGCGCATCGATTTCTCGTCCCAATTCAATAATATTGCCCCCCTTTTTCAGATTGACACCGATGCCCAATCCCGGCACCCCATCGATGCGTACACTCGATTTTTGCGGTTCGACATAGCCGCGGTAAATATTGACGATGTCGCCTAGAAACAACAATTCGCCTCCTTCGGAGGAAACGATGATCTTTTCGATGTCCTCTAGGCGATCAAAATTTCCCGTGGGTTCCAAAATAATGCGCTCATCGCCGACTTCGATGTCGCCTCCGGAGAAAACGACATTGGTACTGGCGATGATATTTTTTAGGTTTTGTTGCGTAAGTCCTAATTTTGCCAGATGTGCATTGTCGCAATCGAGATAGACGCGCTCCTCACGCGTACCCACGATTTTTATTTTTGCCGCATTTGGCAATTTGATGAGATCGTCGCGGATGGCGTCCGCTGCTTCTTTTAATTCGGCGTATGTAAAACCCTCTGCCGTGAGCCCGAGAACGATGCCGTAAACATCTGCCAACCCCTCGTCATTGAAACTCAAGCTCGTCACGCCCGAGGGCAACTGGGGGCGGACCGCATCGACTTTTCGGCGCAATTTGTCAAAAATGGGCCGGAGATCGCGCGCGCTATTCTTGATGTGGATCGTGACGACCGAGACGCCCGTGCGATTTTCACTCTGGACGTAATCCACCTCTGGCACTTCCTGACACACCTCTTCGATTTTATCGGAAATGAGCAATTCCATGCGCTCTGGGCTAGCGCCCGGAAAGGTGGTCACGACGCTGGCAACGCGAACCAGAAACGGCGGCATATCATCCCGCGGCAGGCCTCCGAAAGCGGAAAGCCCTGCTACGGAGAGCACGAACAACAAGGACAAGGTGACCACGTTATTTTTCGTTGCAAACTCAGTGATGTTCATGAGGCATTTCCCATTATTTCATCAACTTCACGGTTATCCCATCCGCGAGACTTCCCACGCCAGCGGTTGCGACCAGCGCGCCGTTTTGCAATCCCTCGAGGATTTCAAATCCCTCGTGCGACAATTCGCCCACCGTCACCTTCTGCTTGTGCGTAATGGCGAGGCCGTTTTCCCGTTCCATCAAGACGAACACGAAGGTGCCGCTTTCGTCTTTGCCCACAGCACTCACCGGCGCGATCAACCGAGCTGTGGATGCGCGATTGCGCGTGGAAAAATGAAACGTCACATCCGCCGCCATGCCGGGCCTGATGTCGCTGGTCGGGTGTTCGACTGTTACGATAACCGGATAGACGGACGATTGCGCGTCAGGGGCAAACGACACCTCGGAGATCGTCCCATCGAAAATTTTATCGGGCAGAGATGAAAATTTCACCGAGACTTTCTCGCCGGCCTCAATGCGAAAAATAAATGCTTCCGGCATGCCGATGCTCACCTCGATATCCTCTTTGGACGCGATAGTCATAACGACCTGACCGGGGCTGACCTGTTCATTTTTTTCGATGACGACCTCCGAGATGATGCCGTCTATCGGCGCGTACAGGGCGTAATAGCCGAGTTCCCGTTTCTTCAGATCTGCATTTCTTCGTTCCGTGTTATGGGCGGAATTGGCCGAAGCGTATTTATCTTTTGCAGCCTCGTACTCGCTCAAAGAGATATTGTTGTTCTCGTACAATTCCTTGACCCTATCCAAATTTGACCGGGCGATATCTTTCTGCGTCTCCGCCTTTCTCAACATCTCGAGTGCCTTTTCATAGTTGAGTTGTGCATCGGAACGGTCGATGGAAGCGAGCCGCTTGCCCTCGTGGACCTTCTCGCCAACTTTGACATCGACCCCATCGACAATGCCCCCAACGCGAAAGCTCAATTTCGATGTGGTACCGGCTTTTGAGGTGCCAGACAAAATTTTGCTTTGCTCGCCGCCGGAAAGAACGACTCGCTGGTGGCGAACCGGGCGGATGATTTCTCTTTGGTCGCGGTTCTCGCTGCCGCATGCGAAAAGCAAAACGACCAACCAGATGGTCGAGCTGAGTTTGGGTTGCATGGGACTGCCTCTTTCAGGTGAGGGTGGATGGCTTACCGCACGCGCTGTAAAAAATAACGCTCAAAGCGATTGAGAAACTCGGCGCGCTCGTCAGCCGTGCCCAACAGACTGAATTTTCCCACGGCGCGCTCGGTTTTTAATAAGCTGATCAAAAATTCGTACCCCGAATCCAGCGCGTTTAATCTCGCGGCCAATGCCGCGTTTTGTGCATCGACCAGATCGACGATGGAAACGCGGCCCTGTGCGTATTCATTCTGCACCAGTTCCAGACTTTTATCGGCCAATTCAGCCGACTTTTGGGATGACTCGAGATTGACGCTTTTGACGCTTACATCCAGTATGGCAGTCCGCACGTTTAGTTCCAAACCCCGCATCAACTGCGCCTTTTGATCTTCGAGTTTGTCAATTTCGATGCGCGTCTTCTGAATATTGACGCGCGTTGCACCGCCTTGAAAAAGGGGCAACGACGCGTTGAGGCTCACATTCCAGGGGTTATCAACTGGATCGACGCCAGCGACGTCTGACCCCATGCCACTGCGGGAAACGACGTGTTGCCATTCTGCACTCAAGGCGAGGGTCGGAACAAAGCGCGCCAACTTCAGTGATCGAAGCGATCTTTGCACGGCGTTGATATTCGCCGCGAGTTGCCGAAGTTCCGGCGCATTGCGCCGCGCTTCTGCAATGAGGAACTCCGTGTAAATACGCAACGATTTGGGCGTGTCGATATATTTTTCTACACTGCCGATATAACTCAAATACAGACTGTCGGACAACGCGGCCTCCCGTGCGATGAACGCTTCGCCAATGGGGCGGTTGAGCAACTGATTCAACTGGATCTTTGCCAACTCCACGGCGTTTTTGGCCGATAGCAAATTCGTATTGGCCGCCGTCAATCGGCTCTCCCAACGATAGACATCCGACCGCCCGGAATAGCCGATGGCTTCCCGCTGTCTGGCAATCTCGAGATTTCTCTTGGTGAGTGCCACATTGTCTCGCTGAATTTTGCGACCGGTTTTGGCCCTCAAGACCTGAAAATAAGCCACGGCAGCATCTAAAATCGCATCGAGTTTCAATTTTTCGTACCCGTATTCTGCCGAGTGCAACCGATAATTTTTGATCGACACCTCGCCCATTGTCCGCTCGGAGAAAAACAACTGCCCAACGCCCACTTTTCCAGTCACAGCGCGCTCGGCCTGTTGCCCAAACGAGTTTTGCGCGCGGTCTTTATCGATCCGCACACCTGTGACATTCAAGTTCAGAGAAGGAAAAAACCGGGTGCGAGACAGCGCCACATCTTTGTGCGCGACGGCGACATCACCGCGTTGGATTTTCAGGCCGAGATTGGCGTCCATCACCTCGCTCACCACTTGGCGCAAATCCACGACGCGCACGCCTTCCAAAGCAAATTCATCGATCAAGTCGGCCTTTGCGAGCACGGTGTATTTGGGAGAAAATCCGATCTCGTTGGCGGTTTGCATGTTGAGCGTCAAATTCTCTTCAAAGCTCATGTGGACGGGCAACCGCGCGGCATCTTCCCCATTGAGGATGGCTTCGACGTGCAGGGAAACGCGCCGAATAATTCTGGAGAAATTCTCCTCTGGCGCGGTGGCTGCCAAAACGCCCTGCCGAACGTCGAGCACAGAAGAACCAAAAGAGGGCATGCCTCTAACATTGATAGAGTCGATAAAGGCGCGTTTTGCCGCGCCTTCATGCGGCCCCAAATACCCGATGTAAAAAGCATCGATGCCCTGCCGCACGGCCAGAGATAGCGTTTCAACCGCATTGGCGAATGGAAGCAACGCAAACGAAGTTCGATTTTTCTCCATGACCTCTCGCAAAAAACTTTGCAAAAACGCCTCGTCTTCGATGAAAAAATTCAACCATTCGCCGTAGAAAACAACGCCGACCTTTCGATAGGGAAAGAGATCGAAGAAAACATCCAACTCTCTCGCCAAAGATCGATTGGACAGGAGGACATAAGTGAGATTGTGAACATTCGAGCTGTTTTTTTGGGGTAGGGGCAATCCCTGCAATTTGGGATCGAGAATGCCCAGCGCGATAACGGGTTTTTGATAGGGCCTCTCCTGCGCGATGACCGAACTCGTCAAAAGTCCGATGCCAATGATGATATCCACGTTCTGATCCTGCATCAGCCGGTCGTAGTTTTGGGCAGCGACATGGGCAGACCAATCCGCGCCCAGAATTTTGTCTTCCAAAATTTGGAGATGATATTTTGACCCCAAAAGCGCGTTCAGTTCGCGTTTTAGCGGCTCGAGCCAAAAATCGGTTTCCGCCCGTTGGCCCTCATCCGCGATGATGCCGATAGTGACGCGCTCCTTTTCACTTTGAGCACAGACGTCGGGCGTCGAGAAGAGCGTCAAAAAGAAAACGCCGACCACAAAATGCCATCTGTCATTCATAACCATTCCTATTCGCAATCGGATTTGCCGCCCCCACTCAAATGCAATCCCACCAGTCGCGCGACCAGCACCACCAGATACGTCTGCCCCCAAACGGCTTCCAACAGGGTCAGGTTTTGCGCCATCCAACTCACCGGCGTTATTTCTCCGTACCCCAAAGTGGTCAGCGTGACAAAGGAAAAATAAATCAGCTCTGAAAATTCGCCCGATGTATGAACGGGCAATGAAATCGCAGAGGAATCAAACGCGAGCAAAATCTGATAGAAAAACGCCCACAACAATCCGCTGAGAAAATAGACGGCTATTCCCCCCTGAATGGTATCTGCCGTGATCATCTTCTCGGAGAAAATCCTGTACAAAAAAACCAAAAGACATATCCCGTAAAACGAGGTATAAACCCCGAGCAAGGATAGATTGACCACTTGAGATAGGGGCTCTGAAACGGCGCCCATCTCCATGCACAACGAAAATCCAAACCCCAATAACCCGAGAACCACACACAATCCGAAGAGCACCTTGGGAAGGCTGAACGTCCAGAGCACCACGGCCATAACCAACAAAAAAAGAAATGGCACAAAGGGTTGCTCTTCGCGCTCCAACAACGGCATCACCATAAAAAGAAAAACCACTGACAAGGTGAGAAAGGTGTACCTGTAATCCGAAAAGCGCAACCGAAATCTCGCGTCTCGTCCTTCGCTACTCGATCTATCCACGCTCATCCTCAAAGCTGTAGTTCCGCATTCCCAGTTCCCGCCACGTACTCATACCAATTCCGTAGCACCCCGTGCAGACGCGCTCGTTGCGCGGCGCGATTTGGATCGGCGAGCAAATTATTCATCTCGTAGGGATCGCGTTCCAAATCGAACAGGTGGGTCGGCTCAAAGTCCTCTTTCTGCACCACCAACTTAAACGCGCCCTCGCGCACCATGCACCAGGGTTGCATCTCTGAAAAAACGGGTCGGTCCAAAGTCTGCGAAGGGTCGCGTACCAGCGGTGCGAAACTGTCGCCCTCCACCGAAGGCTCGGGCGGTTGCGCGGCATAATCGACACACGTCGCAAAAAAATCCACGCCGGACACCAAATCATCCACAACAGCCCCTGCCGCGCCATCCGGTGCGCGCACGATCAGGGGAATCCGACTCGATTCCTCCCATGCCATGCCCTTGTTCGTCTCGCCGTGACTGCCCTGCAAATCCCCGTGATCAGACGTGAACATCACCACCGTATTCTCCCGCAAGCCCAGCCGATCCAGCGCGTCCATCATCCGCCCCACATTCGCATCTAATTGCGTCACCATCGCGTAATACGCCCGCAAATACTCATCCAAGTTGTTGCCATAGCGTTGGTAAATGGGATCGTTCTCTCGCGGTTTGGGGCTTGGCGGGCTGTGCGTTTTGGTGTACGGATCGACCTCCTCGCAATTTGGCCGCCGCGCAAGGGTCGCGCCTCGATACATCGCGTCGTACTCATCCCCCGGCTGCTCGGGATAGTGCGGGTTTTGGTAGGACACAAACAGCGCGAACGGAGCGGTTGCCGCCATCTTCTCTAGGCGCGCCATCGCGATATCGCTCGTCACATCCGTGCGGTGGTGATCGTACCAATGCTCATCGCCCGCCTCGTCGTAAAATTTCACGCTGTGCAAAAAGTCATTGTAACACTGGTACCCGATAAACTCCGTAAAATCCGCCCGCAACTCAGGCGGCACCCACACATTGCCAGTCGCGCCCAAATGCCACTTGCCCACCCAGCCGGTTCGATACCCCGCGTCATTGAGTGCGCCGGCCAGCGTGCGCGTCCCCTCGGGAAGATACCGGCCGTTGCGAAGCGTATCGGTCTGCGACCCGTATTGCCCCGACACCAGCGTCGCGCGAAACGGCGTGCAAACCGGCGCATTGGAATAACAGTTGCGAAACAAAACCCCCTCGCTCGCCAGTTCGTCCAAATTCGGCGTATGAATATCCTCCGTCCCCATACACCCCATCGCAAACGCATGCATCTGATCCGCAAAGAGAAACAAGATATTCGGTCGCTCGTTCATCCGTCACTCCTCTCCGTTGTCAAACTGCTGCGAAGGCGCGCGGGGGCATGCTCACCGCTTGGCTTTGAATTAGTTGTCCCCGGTCGCGCCCTTTGTGGCGAACCCCACGTTCACGCTTTCCCGTTGTCAAATCGCGCATCTTCAAATTGCCCAAACGGCGCTGGCACATCCACGCTATCGCCCACTTGTTCTAGCAAGTCGCGGTGCTCGTCGGTTACGGGAATGCCGATCTCGCGGTGTTCTTTTTCCCATTGCCATTCCATGCCCCCGGCCAACTCGGCGCGGTCGTGTCCCGGCAAGGGCTTTGTGGCACGCGCTTCGCCGATATAGCGATCCATCTCTTGCTTAAACGCCGCCACATCGGCAAACCGCTTCACGTCGAACACCGCGACAAACGCCCCTTGATGCGGCGCCGCGCCTTTGCCTTCCCCGGTAAATTCATATCCCTCGCGCCAGATACCGGGCAAAATGCCGCCCATCGCCTGCAACACAGCCGCCAACCCCAAGCCCTTAAAAACCGCAGCCGGAAACCGGGCGAACGCTTCCTCGCTGTACAAAATGAAATGCGCGGACATATCCATCACAACAGGGGGTTGCACCCCGGATGGCACGGCAATGCTCATGGGCGATCCGCCCGACGCGCTCAACACCGTCGCATCTCGGCGAGGGCGATAGCGATGCGAGGACAACGCCATCCCAATGCAATCGCGTGCCAAGGCCATGCGGGAATAATTGCCGGCCGCGCCAAAGTGGAAGTGATTGCGCGTCGTCACCGCGCCCACGCCCACGTTCAACGCCTTTTCAATCGCCATCTCCGTTCCCAGATGCGATGGGAAATACCCCAACCCGCCATCGCCATCGATCACCGCCGTCGCCGCTGTCTCCGACACCACCGTCACCTGGGGCCGCGGATTGGTATGCCCATTTTGCATTTCAAAAATGTAATCGCGCACCTGCCGCGTGCCATGGCTAAACACGCAACGCAAATCATTTGCCGTCAATGTCACCGCCATGTGTTGCGCGTGTGCCTCAGACATTCCCACAGCGAGAAACAGCGCGCGAACATACTCCTCCATCACCCGATAGGGCACGCGAATGCCGCAGTTCGGATGTGAATTGAACAATCGCGATGGCATAATGCCTCCTTCTCAATCTCCCCAAAAAGCGGGATCAAATATAAAAAAATAGACATTGACAATTATTTCAAAATAGAATACAATGAACGTATGAACACTACTCAAACAGATATTTTTCCGACCGCTATGGCTACGAAAAAAAATAGGCGAGTACAAGGTGGTCACGCGACTTCAGACGTCATTATGTCTGCCCATGTGGGTGGCAATGCCGATGTCTTTCCCCAAATTCTATCTCTACATGTTCCCAAAGGCTCTGTTGTTGCCGACGTCACTTGGGGCAAGGGTGTCTTTTGGCGAAATGTACCAGAGGGCTTCTATGACATTAAAGCGACCGATATATCCATGGGCGTCGATTGTAGGAATTTGCCTTATGCGGATCGTTCTGTTGATTGCGTCGTACTCGACCCGCCGTATATGGAAGGCTTTTACAGAAAATCTCCAGCGCATAAAGCGGGTTCGGGGTCACATCGATCATTTCGATCCGCATACTCAAATGGCGATGAATCAAATAACGAGTTCAAAGGCACGAGCAAATGGCACGGTGCCGTAACAGATATGTACTTTCTTGCGGGCAGAGAAGCATTTCGAATCTTAAGAGACAAAGGCATCCTGATCGTCAAATGTCAAGATGAAGTCAGCGCGAACAAACAATGGTTGACACATTTAGAAATCGTAAATGAATACGAGAAAATGGATTTCTACACAAAAGACCTCTTTGTCGTCGTTCGCCAAAACAAGCCCTCAATCAGCAGACTTAAACGACAAGTCCACGCCCGAAAAAACCATTCGTACTTTTTGGTATTTGTCAAAAATGCTTTTTCCAAAAGATCAAAAGGTTAAATGCCCATTGGGTCGGATCCTGCTCCTTCCGCCACTATTTGATCGAGCAAAGCGCGTATGTCCGAGTAAAATGGAGGCCGTGGAGGCCATGTGACGGTTATCAGACTGGCGATTAAATTCTCTTTTTGAATCTGAGTATATCTTCTGTATGTCGAGCGGGGAAGGTCTTGGTTTCGCGCAAAAGCAAAATTCCACTCCTTGTTGAACGCATAGCAATTGATAGCCAGAATGTCAAACTCTCCCCTCAGCAAAAGTGTCGTATTCAGTTCCGAGCCATCGGGCAATGTAATGACGCGCCTATCGCTTGCATCTACTTGCGCCTTGCCCGACCAGCAAAAATTTTCTTCATCATATCTGATTGACGATGTTTGAAGTGATTTTGACTCCAAATCGAAAGCGCGATCTCTGTAGATGATATAGAGATCGCCTTTCTTTTTTCTATTGTGATCGTCGAATTTAGTTGTGAAAGAAACTTCGGGAAATGCGGCTATTTTTTTTTTAATTTTACTTCCGCAACATATCCAAACAACATACCGCGCAAGCTAGGGTTCTCGTCGAGAAGAATCGTAAGCTGTTCGGGTGTAATCCCCCACTCGTCTAAAATGGTCACGACGTTGTCTCCGCCTTCAACTTTTTGATGACTTCTCAAGAGTCGATATTCACGCCTCTGCGATTTCGAGAAACTCGATCACCTCGAGGTGTCTTTCTCCATTGTTCACGCATGCCATCGGATCTGCGGCATGTCGGATTTTGGCGGTGGGGGCCAGTGTTGACCGCGCTGGCTGGTCAGCCCCCGGTTGGGGCCGGGCCGATAGTGTCGATTTGGAAGGCCCACCAATTGCCCATCCTCAACCCAGGTTTCATCCCCGCCGTAAAGTTCGCCGATCAAAACCTCGGTCAACCGCGCCAGGGTGTCGGCATATCGCGGATCAGACGACAAATCCACGAGTTCCCGGGGATCGCTTTCCAAATCGAAAAGTTGCCGGCGATTTCCCGTCGCATAGTAAATCAACTTGTAGCGTCTATCGCGAATCATCCGCGTCGCATGGGCATCTTCGCCGATCTCGCCGTAAAACCAATCCCGCTTTTCCGCACGGACCATCGACAACCCCTCCACAGTATCGGGAATCTCCACCCCGGCCAAATCCAGCAACGTGGGCATCACATCGCGCCACCCCACCAAGCGATCATCTATGCGGTTGAACCCGACCCGCTCATCGCCTTCAACCCCGAGCAAAATCATCGGGATATTGGCCGACCCCTCGTAGAAAAGCCGCTTCGCCCACATCCTGTGATCGCCCAACATATCGCCGTGATCAGACGTAAAACAAATCATCGTATTGCCGAGCACGCCTTCCTCGCGCAACGTGCCGATCAACACGCGCAAGCTGTGGTCGATATGCGTACACAAAGCGTAAAACGCCCGCCGCGCCATCTCGGTTTGCACCGCGCTGTGTTTATCGCCGCGCGCAGTTGTCGATTGAAGCCCATAAGGAAGATCATCGGCCCGCGCCCAATCGCCCACGACCGGCGCGTCAATCGCCAGATCCCGATAAAAATCCAAATACGTCTGCAAAGGCACGAGCGGCGGATGCGGATGCCGATAGGACAGAAACCAGAACGCAGGGCGTTTGGGATCGCGGCGTTTTACGACGTGCGCCATGGTCTGAGTCGCCCAATTTGTCGCGTGCGTCTCATCCGGCAAATGCCACGCCACCGCGCTGTACTCGTTGTTGCTCATGCCGTGATTGAAGTGTTGCCCCACAAAGCCCTGATCGCCCAAAAACAACTCGTAATCGTCCGTCACCCCGTACTGCGTGCGCCCCTCTTCATCCAAAATCACATCGTCAAACCCAATGCGATCCCGCTGTGGATACACATGCAACTTGCCCACTGCATACGCCTGATAGCCCGCATCCCGAAACGTCTGCGCCAACGTGGGCACATCCGGCATCTCGAGTCGCTCCTTAAACACGCGATCCCCATGCGTGCGCGGCGGCGTCCCCGTCATCAACGTGCGCCGTGCGGGAATGCACACCGGGCACTCGGCATAACAGTTGGTAAAACGCACGCCGCTTCGGGCCAATTCATCCAGCGTCGGCGTCTGGACGACGGGATGACCCGCGCATCCCAAAAGCCGCGCCGGCCAGTGATCCGTCGAAATCAACAACACATTGGGTCGTGCAGCCATAAACTCCCCTCTCTGTTCACAGGGTTGTCAGCCAGAAACTTGACACCGCGCAAAAGGTTCGCTAAGTTCAAAAAGTAGCCGTTGTTTTTGAAAACTGCGTCTTGCAGGAGATCGCCATGGCGACGATTGTAGATGGCAAAAAGCGCATCCCCTTTCTGCGGGGCATGCTCGCGCACTACCTCATCGAGCACGGGTTCGCATTTCAAGAAGCGTACAAATTTGCAGACGGCATCCGCCGATCCCTTCAAAAAGCAAAAGACATCAAAGCCGAAGACATGGTCGATCTCGTGCGAAATCAGGTCGCGCGAGAATTTGGCAACCGCAGCATCGGCGACGCCCTCTTTTGGCAACCCACCTCCCGGCAAATTTTCATCGAAGAAGGCGAAGACCGCGCCCTGTTTTCGCTGGACAGACTCGCCGATTCCCTCGAAGCCATCGGCCTCGACCGCGACCTCGCGTACCGCATCGCCGCCCAAGTCGAGCAACAACTCTCGCGCTCACAGGGCCAAGTCATCAAGCGACCGCAAATTTTTGAAACCGCCCTCAACGTCTTAAACGACGGATACAGCGCGCCTTATGCCGAACGCTATCGGGCGTGGTATCGGTTTCGCAAGGACCGGCAACACAAGCCCCTCGTCATTCTCATCAGCGGCGCGAGTGGGGTGGGCAAAACATCCGTGGGATTGGCACTCGCCAATCTGCTGAAAATTTCGCGCGTCACCTCCACCGATGCCATTCGGCAAATTATGCGCCTGATGATCTCCCCCGAACTCATGCCCGCATTGCACGCCTCGTCATTTTCCGCCTGGCAACACACGGGCGCGGAACTAAGCGGCGAGCATCCTCCAGTCGTGCAGGCATTTCGAGAACAGGCCGTGCGCGTCGGCGTTGGCGTGCGCGCCATGATCGAGCGCGCCATCGAAGAACACGTCAGCCTCGTCATCGACGGCGTGCATCTCTTGCCCGATTTGATCGACGTGAGCGCGTACCGAGACCGCGCCATCTTCATCTGGATGATTTTGTACTTGGACGACAAAAAACGCTATGCCGAGCGGTTTGAATTTCGCAGCGAAGAGGCCGCGCAACGGCCATCGCACCGCTATGTCGAAAACCTCGACGCCATTTTGCAAATTCAGCGACACATCCTCGACGTGGGCGAAGCCCATCGCCTGATCGCGGTTGAAAACGCCAATTTTGACGAAGCCGTGCAATCCTTGTCCATGCACATCATGGACATCCTGCGAAAACACTACTGACGCGCCCGGCCCGCGGCGTCTCATTTCCGAATGATCACGGCGTAGTGCATCGGCGCGTCTCCGACATTCTCAATCCCGTGCAAAATGCTACATTCCAAGTGCATGGCCTCGCCGGTGTTGACGGGATGCGTTTCGTCGCCGTACAAAACTTCGCCCTTTCCCTCAATCACGTAGAAAATCTCGCACCCCTCGTGCCGGTGCGGCGGATGGGCACGCTGGCCCGGGCCAACCTCAGAGATATGCAGATGCAGGCGGTCCGCATCCGTGCCTTCGGTGAACAAAAACCGGGGAATACCCTTGATATCCGTGCGGGTTTCAACAGCCATAACGCAACTCCTAACAGTCATGGGGTGGTCGTCACAGGTGGATCATTGGCGCGCAATGCTCAACGCGATGCGTATGGGTGGTCGTCACAGTCGGGCCGATTGGGGTCGTCGATCACCATGCCCGTCTCGAGATATTCGAGTGCCTTGACATAGCTGCGGCGCTCGAGAAAATGCCTGAGTTGTGCGGGCACGCCGCGGTCGAGGCCGCGCTGAATATCGTCGAGTTTGATCAGATGCTCGGCGATATTTTCGTTTTTGTCAATGGCCTCAAACATCGCAAGGAGTGTGGCGCGAATGTCAATCGCTTGATCTGAAGTCATATTTGCTCCCGTGGATTTGGAATGGGCTACGACATCGCCCGTGCGTACATGTCCAAACGAGAACGCCCGTCGGAATGAACTGCTACCGCAGTTATGCACCACTTGACGGGCGTTTTGTGTTATTGGATCTTGCCAGTGCTCTAAGTCGCTTTTGAGAGATAATCCAGCAACTGTCGCTATTCCTCGGACTGGAGCCGATCCGGATCATGCTTTGCAAACCGCGCATAGTGGCGAATGTAGTTGATTATGAGCCACAATGCGACGAGCACAAATGCGACGGTAATGAGAGGAACGCCGCCGATCACAAGTGTCGATTCAAAAAGCCAACCAAAAAATAGCAATACCGGGCTGATCAAAAGTGATGGGACCAATGGCCCCATGGCCGTGCCCCGCTTGATGAGCAAACTACCGATTTCATGTAGGCCTAGGCTATTCAAAATTTTGTGAACAGACATTTGTCACTTCTCCGAGGTTAAGGCATTTTGACCAAAATGGTAATGGTGAACAGGAGGCCAATGATCCAACGCTGGCCTTGCTCCAGATTGTCGAAGTGCTCATCCAGTTGGGCTACGAGGGCCTCGAGTTTTGCCAGTCTTTCGTTTGTCGTAGCTCGTGCATTAATAACGGGAATAGGCATGGGGTTTTCCTTCTCTTGTCGGGCTTTCATTTTTTTCCCCGCGCGTGAGTCGTCGCACCTCGCTGTGCTTGGATTGGAGCGCGCGTTTTAAGTAGGTCAACGCACGTCTCGGTCGGGTCTGCTTGCCACAGGTGAACAAGTCAATCGCTGCAAAGCCTTGCTCCGGCCATGTGTGGATGGTCAGATGGCTCTCCTGAATCACGACAACACCCGACACGCCGCAGGGCGAAAAACGATGGAAGTTGGTATTGAGAACCGTGGCACCTGCGCGGTGGGCCGCTTTGACCATAATCGTTTCGAGCGCGGCGACATCATTGAGCAAACCGGTCGGGCAACCGTACAAATCGACGAGCAGATGTTTGCCCAGTGCGTGGGGCATAGGCTCTCAGGCAAGCGGTGGGTACATTTAGGACGGGATATTTTCCACGTATTCACGCGCAACAGCGCAGGCTTCAGCGGGTTCGGCCCAAGTGACATTTTCGAGTTCGATAACGAGATCGCCATCGTACCCCGCACCGTTGAGAATGCCGATCACATCTTCAAACGGCAAATCCCCTTCGCCAAAGGGCACGGGCGTCTCCCCCTTTTGATCGCGCAGGTGAACCGCGCCGATGCGATCCGCAAACGCCATTGCAAAATCGCGCACATCAACCCCTGCGGAAAGGAGATGCCCGGTATCCATCAGCACTTTGGCGCGGTCCGGAAGCTCGGGCAAAACGCGCTCGTAATCCGCGATATTTTCGAGCAAATTGCCCTTGTGATTGCCCAAGTTGAGCGTGAAATCCGAAATGCGGTCAAGTGCGTAATTGATGCCCGCAACAAAATCTTCCCGCGCTTCGTCCGTGCGCTGCCCGCCCTTGAGATTGGCACACCGAAGGCGCAGGGCGCGCGCGAGGTGGATATCCCATTCGACCTGCCGCAAATTGTATCTCAAGTCGCGCTCCCCATTGGCATTACACCCCGTGAGGTTGCGAATATTGAGGCCCGTCAGCGCGACCCCCGCATCGTCCAGCCGCTCGCGCACCATCCGCACGGAGGTATCCGCGTGGACGGGCGAACTCTCGGTCCAGGCGCGAAAGAGTTCAATGCGCCGAAACCCCGCTTCTCTCGCAACGCGCAACGCATCGGGCAACAGCAAATCCGGACAAACAGTGGTGCTAAAAGTCAGTTGCATAAAATCGCTCTTTGGAAAAGGAGTCAGTCCACCCAGCCCTCCATCAACCTTCGGGACAGGCCCCTGTGCCCGTCCTTGTACTAGATTGTGTTGACATTTACGAGCCATGCAACGGCTTGAGCGGTTTATCAAGAAAATCAAGCCCTCCCTGACGTTCCGCAGTTCAGATAAGGCATCCCAACAAGTGCCATCACAACAGACCATCAGCTAAAGCCATCACGCACAGCGCGCAAGGCCGTCTCGCAACCAACGTCCATCTTGCAACCCACTTTGCAGGCTGACGCATATCGTGCGATTACAAAAGCGCTTTGCGCTGTGCAAGCCTCTCGGCGTTTGAGAGCGGCATTTTTTGCTTACTTTTTTTTGCTGTTGAAAAAAAGTAAGTCGCCGAAGGCATCGGAGGCAACCCACGAGGCTGTAGGACCAAACGCCTTAAATGAGCAAGCAACACATTTGCTAATCTGTGCATAACGTTAAAAAAAATGTCAACACGACCTAAAACAGCAGTCCGTCTCCGCATCGCGCCAAGCAGTTCGCGAATACCTTCACCGGCCATTTAGATAGAGCACGACATCCTCGCCCTCGGTCTCTACGCGGTACGTGCGGACGCGCAGGGAATCATCGGTAATGGACTTGCCGGTCTTCAGGTCAAACTCCCAGTTGTGCCACGGGCACTTGATGATCTCGTCCTCGCGTTCATGCCCGATATTGGTCTCGCCTTCCCACACGACCAGGGGACGGACGCGGCCCTTGCAGAGCGGCCCCAAGCGATGGGGGCAGACATTGCGGAGCGCGTAAAGCGCGCCACCCACATTGAGAACGCCGATCTCGCGGTTCTCGACCGTCACGATGACGCGCTCCCCCGGGGGCAAGTCCGCTATTTTTGCGACCCTGTGTTTCGACATCAGAAAAGCCCGAGAATTTCAGCGGCATTTTCGCCCATGATGCGCTTTTTCAACTCAAAGTCAATATTGCGGAGAACGTGGCCCGGTTCATCCCAATCCCAGTGCGGATAATCGCTGGCAAAAACGAGCGTGTCTTCGGCGTGCATCCAGCGCAAGTACGTCTCCAAGTCCGCTTTGCCGCCGGGTATATCGGGCATGGGTTGCGTGCCCAAGCGGATGTGTTCGCGGATGTACTCGCTCGGCAGGCGTTTGACCCAAGGCGTGTAGTCGCGCAACGCACGCCAGTCCAGGTCCAAATGCCACATCAGACCCGGCAACCAAAACGTGTCCATTTCCACAAAAATGAAGTGCAAATCCGGAAATTTCTCAAACACGCCTTCCACCACCAAACTGGTGACGTGGGCCTGTGCAATTTGGGGCCGCGCCATCCGCATCTCGAGGTAATAAGTGGGATACCCCGCTGCGGTGGGCGGCGCCGCAAGCCCCGCGCCTTCGCCCCCAAAGTGAACCGAGACGGGCAAGCCGTGTCTTTCGCAGGCTTCGTAAATGGGATGGTAATGCCGGTTGCCAAACGGCATGCGCGCCCCTGCGGGCATCATAACCTGCACAAAAGCCGGATCCGGTCCCAAGCGGTCAATTTCCTTTACCGCGAGTTGCGGATCCACCGGGCAAATGTGAATCGAAGCCCGAAACCGGGGATCGGCACTGATCCAATGATCCTTTGTCCAATCGTTAAACGCACTGCAATAAGCCGATGCGTAGTCCGGGTTCGTGTGAACCGCCGCGGCGTACGGCCCGCCCGTGAGCACCGCATAGTCGATATCATAGACATCGAGGTGCTTCTCGATGCAAGCCTCTGGCTGATGCGCGGGATTTTCCTTTGGATTCTCCCACAGGTCGATCCGCGCACCCCCGCCGGGCATGTTGGTATATCCGAGCTTGGGCATCATCGCGCCAAAGTCCTTGATGTACTCGACAAAGTGGCGCGGCAAATAGGGATACAGCGCATCGCCCTTGCCCGGAGAATGGTGGACATCGCAATCCACGATTTTCATCTTTGTCAGGGACTTGACCCTGCCATTTGTGCGCCGCACTGTTGCTGTTGCAGGCATGTTATCCTCCTGTGTCAGACGCGCTACATCGTTGCCAAATCGGCTTTCAAAATAGCCACAATCTCGTCTGGCGAACGGCCCTCAAAAAATGAACTGCACGACAAAATCATTGAGAAAAGACAATGACAAGTATAGCGAAAAAAAGAACGGTGGTCAAGAGTTGTCAGTGGTCAGTTGTCAATGCGAATTAAGAGTAGAAAGCGAGTAAGAAGCAAGCCGCGGTCAATCATCCAAAGACATGAACGAGTCATCCCTTATAGAATCGCCCTTGAACTTGTCTTAAAACGAACGATGGATGTCCCTCCTCCGGCTCTTCCCCGCAACGGAGAGATGTTATTCCCCTTGTATCTTCCTCGTAGGCACAGGCGTAGCCTACAACGAAACGTAGCGAGTAACGGGGCTAGGGGGTAGGTTCCAATTTCAAAAAGTAAAGCCCGAGTTCACTGTGAACCCGGGCTTTACTTTTTTGCGTCTTTCGTCGTTCAGCCTGGCGAGCCAAAGCCGGCGGCGAAGATGAGGAAAAGGAATTCGATCTCTTGCTTCCGCATATAGGCCAGTGCATTCACACTCGCATCGCCAAAGGACGGTGCCACGTTCGCGCTGATGGTGAGGAAGAAACTCAGGGTGTTCTCATCGCCATCTTCATCTGTGGCGGTCAGGGAACAGGCTTTCATTGGAAGTGGGAGTCGGGATAGAGGCTTCGGATGTAGGGTTCAATGGCTTGAGCGGTCGTGCGCGTAGCATTTTGCTCGATGACGTTCCCTCTGAGGAGGGCCTCGTTCCGGAAGAAGAGGACGTATCGAATGATCAGGATTATATCCGAGAACAGCCTCACATCGCCATCGCCATCCACATCGAGAATGTTCTGATTGACCAACGTGTCGAGGTAGGGTTCAATTTCTTGAGCGGTCTTGCGCGTGGCAGTTGGCTCGATGACGTTCCCTCTGAGGAGGGCCTCTTCCCGGAAGAAGAGGACGTATCGAATGACCAGGATTATATCCGAGAACAATCTCACCCGGCCATCGCCATCCACATCCAAGTTGGCACTCGGGCTTTCGTCATCGGTCAGGGTCAGGGTCACGGGTGCGGGTGCGGTGATGCCTTGGGCGTTGTTTGCGGTTGCAGACACCCTGACCATCTTCTCGTCTGCCTGGTCGTTGTTGTCCTTTGCGGTGATCGTCACGGTGCCCGTGCTCGTTGTGGTCGTCGCCGCGATGATCAGCGTGTCTGCATTCGATAGCGTGAAGTCGCTCGCAGTCGCAGGGGACACAGGCGTAGCAGAGACCGTGATCGTCGTGGTCGCGCTCGATGGGTGCGATAGGGTCGCGCTCACCGTCGAAACCTCGCCGTTTTCCGAGATGGACGAGGGCATCAGCACCAACGTCACGGTCGGCGCATCTTCATCGTCGGTCGTCGTCACTGGAACGTCCTCGTCCGAAAGGGTGTTGTAGTTGGTATCGCCGCTTGACGGGTCGAGTCGTACCGTCCAGGGGACGTCCCCGTCGTCGATGGGGTCGTCCTGCCCGGTCACTGTCACGGTCTGTGCCGTGTTCCAGCCTGACGTCGTGAAGGTCAGCATCGCAGGCTCAACCCGCCCCTCGCTCGGGTCTTGGCTCGTCACCGAAACCGTCACCGCCGCCGTGGGTTGCGTCAGCAGGGCCACCGTGAAGGTCGCCGAGGCGCCGGCCTCTGTCGCTTGCCCAGTCACCGCGCTTATGTTCAGGCCAAAATCGTTGTCGCGGTTGACCAGGTACACGCTGATCGCGGAGAGCACGTCATAGTTGGCGTCCTGCGTATCCGTCTGGTTCACCGAAAGGGTGACCGTATAGTTCTGGTTGCCATCGAAGGGGGCATCGTCCGCCCCGGTCACTGTCACGGTCTGCGCGGTGTTCCATGTTGTCGATGAGAAGGTCAGCACCGCAGGCGATACAGTGCCTTCCGTCGTGTCTGAACTGACCACCGAGAGTGCCACGTCCCCCGTCGGCTCGGTGGCGAGCGTGACCGTGAAGGTCGCTGTCCTGCCCGACTCTGTCGTCTGGAGCCTGACGGTCGTCGTGGTCATCGCCGACACGTCAATCGCCGCATCGTCGTCATCGGTGATCGTCAGCGTCACAGCCTGCACGTTGCCCGCGCCGTGGTCGTTCTCCACAGCGGCCTGCACCATCTCGGCGTTGTCCGCTGCGTCTATGTCGTTGTCCACGGCGGTGAGTGCCACCGTGTCCGACGAGTTCGTCGTGTCCCCGGCCGCGATGGTGATCGTCGAATCCATCCCCACTGTGTAGGCATCCGCCACTGGGCGCACCGTGATCGTCGTCGCCGCGCTCGATGGGTGTGCCAGCGTCGCGCTCACCGTGCTCACGCCGCCGGCCTCCGAGATTGACGCGGGCATCAGCGTCAGTGTCACGTCCGGCGCGGCCTCATCGTCTGTGATCGTCAAATCCATGCCGGTCACACTGCCCGCGCCTTGGTCATTGCTCACCGCAACAGACACGGTCACATCGTTGTTCGGCGCATCGGTCGCGTTGTCCACGGCCGTGATCTCTACTGTGTCCGTCGCGTTCGCCGTGCTCCCGGCCGCGATGGTGATCGTCGAATCCGACCCCACCGTGTAGGCATCCGCCACCGGACGCACCGTGATCGTCGTTGCCTCGCTCGACGCATGCGACAGCGTCGCCGTGATCGTCGAAACACCGCTCGCCTCCGAAATCGACGCGGGCGACAGCGTCAGTGCCACGTCCGGCGCGGCCTCATCATCTGTGATCGTCAGGGTCACGGCAGACGATAGCGACGCCCCATTGCCACCCTGCACCGTTGCAGACACGGTCACGCGCTTGTCCGGCGCATCGGTCGTATCGTTCACCGATGTGATCGTCACGGCGCCCGTGCTCGTCGTCGCACTCGCCGCGATGATCAGCGTGTCCGCACTCGATAGCGTGAAGTCATCCGCATCCGCAGGCGATACAGCCATCGCTGAAACCGTGATCGTCGTCGCCGCGGTCGCGGTGCGATCTAGCGTTGCCGTTATGGTCGAAACCTCGGCATTCTCCGAAATTGACGCAGGCGACAAAACCAACGTCACCTGCGCCACGTCGTCATCGGTAATCGTCAGTGTCGCATCAGTGACCGACGACATTACGCCCACGCTATTGGTTGGCGTGCCCGTCACGGTCACCGTCTTGTTGCCCGAAGCGATATTGTTGTTCACCGTCGTGATCGTCACGGTGCCCGTGCTCGTCGACTCGCCCGCCGCGACGGTCAGCGTGTTCGGCGTGCTTAGCGTGTAGTCGGATGATGTAGGCACGGAAACCGTGATCGTCGTCGCCGCGCTTGACGTGTGCGATAGGGTCGCCGTCACGGTCGAAACCTCAACCGTCTCTGAAATCGACGCCGGGGACACAACCATCGTCACGGTCGGTGCGGCCTCATCGTCTGTGATCGTCAAATCCGCACCGGTCACACTGCCCGCGCCTTGGGCGTTGCGCGCCACACCGGGCACGGTCACGTTGCGATTAGGCGCGTCTTGGGGATTGTCCACCGCTGTGATGACCACCGTGTCCGACGCGTTAATCGTGTCCCCGGCCGCGATGGTGATCGTCGTATCCGACCCGACTGTGTAAGCACCCACCACCGGGCGCACCGTGATCGTCGTCGCCGCGCTCGATGGACGCGATAGTGCCGCCGTGATCGTCGAAACCGCGCCGTTCTCCGAAATCGACGCCGGTGACGCCGCCAACGTCGCTGTCGGTGCAGGGTCGTCGTCCTCCAGCGTCAAATTCAAAGTCGCGGTCACACTGCCCGCGCCATGGGAGGTGCCCGCCACAACGGACACGGTCACGTCGCGATCAGGCTCGTCTCGGGTATTGTCCACCGCTGTGATGACCACCGTGTCCGACGCGTTCGCGGTTTGCTCGGCCGCGATGGTGATCGTCGTATCCGACCCCACCGTGTAAGCACCCGCCACCGGGCGCACCGTGATCGTCGTCACCGCGCTCAACGACCGTGCCAGCGTCGCGGTCACGGTACTCATCCCGCCGCTTTCCGAGATCGACGAGGGCATCAGTGCCAACGTCACTATCGCGGGTTGTATCGCAAATTGCACGGTGGTGTCCATGCCGGCATACTTCAAGACCGGATACTGACTCGACGTGCCAAAGGTCCACGGATCGTCGCTGCCGGGTTGTCCGTCGAGGTTGGCGTTCCAGTTGTAGTAGGTGTCGTTGGTGGTGGCACCGTAGGTGGTGGGGCTTTGGAGCTCGCTAGTGGTCTTGCCAACAACGCCGCTACCGCCTGCGCTGGTGGTCTGCTCGCTGATTGAGGTGTCCCAGTAACTGTTGCTTACGTTGCCTGTGCCGGAAAGTGCCTCACCTACCAACCCGCCGATAGTTGTTGTCGTTGTGCTGGAGCTGGTAACCCTGCCGGTGGCGTAGGAGTTTGTTATAGCACCGGCGGCCGCCTTTAGTCCTAGCAGACCGCCGACACGCTGAGTTCCGTTGACATAAGCAGTGGAGTAACTGGTTGAGATAGTTCCTTCAGACCAGCCGACTAATCCACCAACAATATTGGTGCCCGTCATACTGCCGGTGGTGTAACAGGCGACGATTTCGCCGCGATTGGCGCTGGTCAGAATGCCGCCAAAGTCGCCTCCCGTGACATTGGCGTTGGTGATGCCCAAGGTCTCGATGCGGGAGGTGGTGCTACCGAACAGCGCTTGGTAGTTGGTGTTGCGGCTGATGAACAGGTTGTTGATAGTGTAGCCATTACCTTTGAAATTGCCTGAGTATCTGGTGCTTGCGTTCGCGTCGGAGCCGATGGGAGCCCAGCCTGCGCCGCTATTCCAGTAGGTGGCGTCTGCTGAGGTGATTGCGCCATCGCCGTTCTGGTCAAAGTCTAAGTTGTTGAGCAATTCGTAGCCGGTGCATGTCCCGGAAGGGCAACCCATCCGGCCGCTACTGGTGGTGTCGTGGTTGGGAAAGGCGGCGTTGTAGTTCATGGTATCGCTATCGGCTACGACCCCATCGCCGTTGAGATCCCATCGTATGGCATTGAGTTGCGCCAGCGTCTTAATATTGATGAGGCCATCGCCATCGCCATCGTAATTAGTGCCCCCCGAGACGCCCGTGACCGCGGCCGAGGGTGTGTCATCGCGCGCACCGGTCTTGGTGGCAATGACACGCACTGTGTAGGTCGTCCCCACCATCAAGTTGGGAATTTTGTGGAACGTCTCTGTGGTGGTGGCCTGACGCGAGGCGTCGTAGCTCTGCGCGCCGGATTTCCACTGCACTTTGTACCCCGTCGCATAACTCGCCGCACGCCAGCGCACGTACAAGGTGTCCGCATTTGATGTCACTGTCACACTTGTCGGAATGCCCGGCGGTTGCAAGTTATACTGCACGGTGGTATCCATGCCGGCATACTTCAAGACCGGATACTGATCCGCCGCGCCAAAGGTCCACGGGTCGTCATTGCCGGATTGTCCGTCGAGGTTGGCGTTCCAGTTGTAGTAGGTGTCGCTATCGGTGGCACCGTAGGTGGTGGGGCTCTGGAGATCGCTGGTCGTCTTGCCCGTGCCGCCTGCGCTGGTTGTACAGCCGTTGCTACCGCCGGATGTACAGCCGCTGGTTTGGGTGTTCCAGTAGCTAGCAGTAACGCTACCTGAGGCTCCCGGACGACTAAACCCTATTAACCCGCCGATGTTTGTCAGTGTTCCGCTGGACCTGCTGACATTGCCGGTGGAGTAGGAATTTGTTACGTTGCCGTCCCACCGCTGACCCAATAGGCCGCCGACAAAGTTCGTTCCGCTGACGGATGCGGTGGAGTAGCCGGAGTGGATAGATCCTTCCGAGTAGCCAACCAATCCACCGCCATGTTGGTTAACTTGTACTGTGCCGGTGGTATAACAGGCAACAATTTCGCCGTAATTGCTACCGACCAGAATGCCGGCAAAGTTGTTTCCCTTAATATCGGCGTTGGTTACGCCCAGGGTTTCAATGCGGGAAGTGGAGTTGGTAACGCCAAATAGTCCTACATCAAAGGTGTTATCGGCGGTGCGGTTGATGAACAGGTTGTTGATAGTGTGTCCGTTGCCCTTGAAATCGCCTGTGTATCTGTTGAGGGCAATGCCGAAGGGAGCCCAGCCTGCGCCGCTGTTCCAGTAAGCACCGCCGTGGTCGCTGGCGTCCACATCGCCGTCTGCGTCGCTGTCGAAGTCAAGGTTTGCGATGAGTTCGTAGCCGGTGCAGGTAGAGGCGCAGCCCATGTTGGAGGCTGCGTTGGGGTATGCGGTGGTGTAGTTTATCCAATCGCTGGCATTGACGGTGCCTTGCGCGCCGTCGCCGTTGAGGTCGTAGCGGATGGCGTTGAGTTGGGCGAGGTTGGTTACATCAATGTAGTTGTCGTTGTCCAAGTCGTAGTCGACGGGGGTTTGGGCAAAAGCAGGCCCCGATGCCACCAGCATGACCAGGGCCAACAAGTGAGCGTAGCGAGGCATCATTTTGTCCCCCTCTCGAGGGGGGGGGGGGGGGGGGGGGGGGGCACACTGTACTGATCATCTTAACATACTGTTTCGCAATAAAATAGAACCGCATCCCAAGACGAGAATGGGCGTCATAAACCCCTTTTTTCGCAGGGGAACAGGGGCCTCCAAACAGGTTCGAACAACGTCGAAAAGTGGCGATAATCACCTGGAACCTCCTTTGCAAAAGCTGTCGCACAAATGCAGGCACGGCTTTTGCCTGCGTGCGCCAACCAACTAACGATGGTGGAGACAAGTTAAGGTACCACGTCGTTTCTTGTCAAGGGAATTTGACCTATGGACCTACCCCCCTAACCCCCGTTACTCGCTTCGCTTCGTTGTAGGCTACGCCTGTGCCTGCGAGGAAGGGGGAATGGCGAGGGGTCTTCCGAGGGATTGTGCGTGGGGGGTTTGGGTTTCTATGGCGTGATCCATTCGCTCAAAGCCATCAAAGCAGCTAGGGATACAAACCTTCAAGAAAGCCATGCGCTCCCCCTTTCCTTGTAGGAAAGGGGGCCGGGGGGATAGGTCTATGGCGGTAGGGTGGTGTGGGGTAATCCGCGCAATCCCTTAATCCGTTTAATCCGCGATTCAGACACGGTTGGGCGGCGCGGATGGGCACGCACGGGCGGTTGAGTGGCGCGGTGAGGATCGA
Organism: Candidatus Latescibacterota bacterium; assembly: GCA_965204745.1. Classification (GTDB taxonomy): domain Bacteria; phylum Latescibacterota; class UBA2968; order UBA2968; family UBA2968; genus VXRD01. The sequence goes on along the minus strand of OZ242010.1, from coordinate 1,705,558 downwards.
GGCTTTCTCTATTTTGCGGGCACGCTCATCGCTCTAAAACAAAATGTCAACAGAACCTCGTTCATGTCTTTGGATGATGGGGTGCGGTCTTGCTTCTTACTCGCTTTCAACTCTTAATTCGCATTGTCAGTAGCCAGTTGTCAGTCCGCCCCGCCACCCCTACCTGCCTCTGCGTTTATCGAGTCGAATCTCAAACACCTTGGGCCACCACTTGCCCGTGACAAACAGGCGATCCGCCCGTGCGTCGTACGCAATGCCGTTCAGCACATCCACGCGGTATTGCGAGCGATCCGCCGCCGGCAGAAGACCCGTGAGATCGATCCATCCCGTGACCGCGCCCGTTTTGGGATCGATGCGAGCGATGCGGTCCGTTCGCCACACATTGGCGAACAACTGTCCTTCGATATATTCGAGTTCATTGAGATAATGCACCGGCCCCGCGATGTCGGTCACTTCGATGCGGCCCATTTCTTGAAACGTGTCCGGATGCCGAAAATAAATGATATTCGTGCCATCGCTCATCAGCAACTTTTCCCCGTCGTGCGTCAGCCCCCATCCCTCTGTGGGATAGGAAAATTGGGTCTGCAAGGCAAACGTGTTCTTGTCGTACACAAAACATATCCCCGCCTTCCAGGTGAGTTGGTACAACCGGTCGCCAAAAACCGCGATACCCTCGCCAAAATACTGCTCGGATAGGCGTTTTTCCGCCAAAACCTCGCCCGTCGCCGGCGCGACCTTGCGAATACCAGACGCACCGTACTGCCCAGTGCCCTCGTAAAAAATCCCATCCTCAAAAACCAGCCCTTGGGTAAACGCATTGGGATCGTGCAAATAAGTATTGACGACGAGATATGAATAAACCGCCGGGAGCGCGGATTCAGACGCCGAGGAATCGGCCCCCGGAATCGGCGGCGTAGCCGTTTGATTGCACGCCAAAAAAAAACACGCGCACACAAAAATGGCGCAACCGCGACAGCTTTTAATTTTGGCAATATATCGTCCCATGCTCGTTCAATAACACCATACCCCAAGGAAGCGGAAGTTCGGCTATAAATCCACGGTTCGGGGTTTGGGGTGGGATTTGCGTCCGTGGAGGTACGCGTCGGTTTGGGTGGGCCAGCGCATGGCGTATTGTTGGTTGCGTTGGCGTTTGTAGCCGGCATTGTAGTAGTTGCTCGTCGCCATCCATGCCAGCAAGTCCGCGAGCATCTCGTTTTTGATGGCGGCGTAGTGGGGTGCGTCCCACCTGTTCCACAACTCGTGCGGATCCGCGTTGAGGTCGTACAACTCGCCTTCTGCTTGCCCGATGTAATACACCACCTTGTGCGTTTTTGAACGCATCATGATCTGGTAGTTGTCCTCGCAGAAAACGTATTTGCGCGGCGCTGGGTCTTGGTCGTTCAAATACGGCATGAGGGATCGGCCTTCCAAATAGGTCGGCACGGGTATGCCCGCGGCATTGAGAATTGTCGGCCCCAAATCCATCAGAGAGACCAAATCGTGCGTCTCGCGGGGGTGATGGATGGACTCGGGCGTGCGAATCATCAGGGGAATATGCACGATGGGGTCGTACATCAACCACTTGTAAGCCAAGCCGTGATCGCCCAACAATTCGCCGTGATCCGAACAGAAGATCAACAAGCTGTTCGCCAAATAGTCGCGTTCTTGCAGGGCATCCAAAATTTCACCGAGTTTTTCATCGACTGTGGAAATATTGCCGTAGTAATGGCGTTTCATCTCTGCGAGTTCGGCATCGGTGCGCCCGCGCAGGTCGATTTGCGATTCGTGATCTGAGGTCGCGTGTATGTCGAGGTGCGCCAAGTGTTGGGGCGGTTTGTCGCGCAACTCGCCTTCGCGCATCACGCATGGGGGCATGGGTTTGTCGCGGTACAAGTCCAAATGCCGAGGCAGGGGATCCCATGGCTCGTGCGGCCCGGTAAAGCCGATTTGCAGAAACAGGGGCTTGTCGCCGCGATGGTTGCGAATCCAGTTCAAGGCCGAGTTGCCGATAAACACGTCGCTGTGAAACCGCTCGTGTTCGTGCCACACTACGCCTTGGCATTTGTTGAGCCATTCGGGATCTGCCTTGTTGCGATCATTGGGCCGGGTGATGCCGTGGAAGGTCATGTACCTGCCCCAATCGTCGTCTGCGCCGCCGGTTTGCAGGGCCTTGTTGGTGGGGTTTTCCACAATGACGCGCTCGTGAAACCCGCCGGGGATGTCGCGTGGGGTCATGTGCATTTTGCCGATGTTGACGCAGTAATAGCCCGCGTCCGCCAAATTTTGCACCCAGTTGCGATGATTCGCCCAATGGTCAAAGCTGTAAACGCCGGTGGTGTGCGGGTACATGCCGGTGAAAATGGCTGCGCGAGACGCCACGCAAGTCGCGCCCGGGCAATACGCCTGCCGAAACGAGATGCTCTCGCCGGCCAGCCGATCCAGCGTCGGCGTGACCATGTAATCGCATCCCCAAGCGCGGAGGGTGTCGAACCGCTGTTGGTCCGTGATGATGAAGATGATGTGGGGTTTGGTTTGGAACATGGGATATCCTCTTCGGGTAGATATGGGCGTTGTCCGATATGCTTTTTTGATCGTGATTACTTGCGTTATGCTTGCGCGTGCGCCGGAATGACGAATGGCGGCAGGGCGGAGGCGGGGACTGACAACTGACAACTGACAACTGACAACTGCCTTTTTGGGTGGCCTTCTTACGTCTTACCTCTTACGCCTTACGCCTCTTCACGTTCCCAGCGCGAAGTGTGCGCCGGAGAGGGCTTGGGATGAGGCGATGCGGTCGAGGATAGAGAGGCGCAGGTGGTCTTCGAGAGCGGCCATTTCGGGCAGGCCCGCGAGGTTATTCACCTCTTGCGGATCGTCTTGCACGTTGAACAGCAAGTAGGGTTGGGCCTGGCGGTTTAGGACGATTTTCCATTCGCGGTCGAGCAACATGATCTCGCCCCTGTATTCCGAGATGGCTTCTGTGCGGTGTTCGCACGTCGGGTCGTCGAGCACGGGGCAGGCCGATTTTGCGAATTGCCTGTGATCCAATTCGCCGCCTGCGAGTTCGACTAGGGTGGGGCCGACGTCGAACCACTCGATGGGGCTGTCGCACACTTGCCCGGCCACTGAGCTGCCCACTGTGTCCGGCGTGCGGATGAGCAGGGGCACGCGCACCGCGCCATCGAGGAGATTGCTCTTGTAAATAAAGCCGTAGTCGCCATTCATCTCGCCGTGATCGGACATCAAAACGACGATGGTGTTCTCCATTTCGCCGCGCTGTTCAATGATGGCGAAAATCTCGCCGATCTGATCGTCTATCAAGGTGACATTGCCCGCGTAATTGGCGCGCAACAATTTCTCTTCCCCGGGTTCAAAGGGCACGGGCTTTTTCGCGTCTAACAACCCGCGTGCTCGGTCGCGGTCATCCCCGGGCGCGGCGACGGGATCGGGCATGTCTTCGGGACGATACCGGCTGTGATAGGGTTCGGGCGTGTCCCACGGCTCGTGCGGGCCGCCAAAACTCACCCAGCAAAACCAGGGCTGATCTCGGTCGTACCCCGCCAAATAGTTCTTCGCCCGTTGCCCCACGTACACATCCGCGTAATCTTCGAGGGGCAAGACAGACGGGCGCGCAACCCAGGGCTTGTTGCCAAAGCGGTCGGCAAAATCGGCTTTGTACGCTTGCCACAAGCCCTTTGCGTCCCACATCGCGGTCATGTGCGACAGGCATCGCGTACTCGCGCGAGGGCCGCCGATTTCATCTATGTCGTCCAACCCATAAGCGCGCAGGAGGTGTTCGCGCTCGCGCAGGTCGCCGCTGTGCGGGTGGAGGTGGGTTTTGCCAAACGCGCTCGTGCGATACCCGGCGCGGCGCACGGCTTGCATCCACGTCGGGCAATCGGGCGACAAGGTGTGGTCCTGGTTGTCCCACACGGCCGTGTTGTGCGGATAGTGCCCGGTGGCCAGGCTCAAGCGCGTTGGGATGCACACCGGGGAATTGGTCACGCAATTTGAAAACCGGATGCCCTCTGCGGCGATGCGATCCATGTGGGGCGTTTCCAACCAGTCGCTCACACACCCGAGCGCGTCCCACCGCTGCTGATCGGTCATGAGCATCAAGATATTGGGTTTGTCCATGATGACGTCCTTTCAATTTGTAGGATGAGGGATGGCTTGGAATTTAAGGGCATTTTGGGGGCAAAGCAAGGGAGGTGAGGAGGAAGTTTAGCCACAAAAGGCACAAAAGGCACGAGCGGGGTACAACTGGCGACAGCCAGTTCAAAGGCACAAAAGGGAGGTGAGGAGGAGATGGAAGTTTTAGAATTTCAAAATCGTCCATACGGGTACGTGATCCGAAGCAAAGGTGCCGCGGTTTGTATAAACGACCTCATCGCCGGAGAGGCGAATGCGCGAGCGGTTGCCTCTAACGGCTTCCGCACGGGTGAAAACGCCCGATGCGTGGACGTGTTCCCTCAAGTTTTGGGAAACGAGGATTTGGTCGAACAAGATGGCTTTGACCTTGACATCGCGCAGAAAATCGTGGGGTTTTCCCCGCCACTTGTTGTTCTCGGCGCGCGCGCCCGGCACTGTGGGATCAAACGAATCGCTTTCGATTTTGCCGTAGAGGTAATTGTATCCGTGCGAGCAATAGTCGCGTTCCAACAAAGCTTCGGACGTGTTGTAGAGGAACGCATCGGGCGCGTCATCAATGCCAGCAGGCGCGTCTGGGTCGCCGGATTCGAGGATATTGAGCGAGCGGTCATCGGGGTTGTCATTAAAATCCCCGAGTAGCACAATGTGGTCGTATTTCACGCGGCTAGACAGATAGCGCGCGATCATCCTCGCGCTGTCTTCCCGGCGCGCATCGGTTTTAGCCCGGCCACCTGCCCGCGACTTGGCGTGGTGAACCAGCGCGATGAAGCGGCGGCCATATCCCTCGACATAAGCCTGGAGCAAATCGTTCGTTTGGGGAAATGCGCGGTCGTGGACTTTTTCTGGGAATACCATTTTGAGGTCCGTGATTTCAAACGGGGCGCGCACGGCTAGGGCGAGTTCTTGCACGGCATCGGGATCATCCATCATGCCAATCGCATAGTTGTCGGGCAAAATGCGGGCGAGTGCGGCCTTTGATCGGATCTCCTGAAAGCCGATGATGTCCGCATCGAGTTCGCGCACCACCTGTTGCAACCGCGCTTTGCGCGCATCGGAAATCCCATCGTCGAGCCAGTAGATGTTGTAAGTCGCAACCTTGATCTCGGCGGGCCGTGGCCCACACGCGAAAAACAAAATGAGCGCGATGAGAACGGGGCATCTCATCGGGCATTTCGCACGCAATCGTTTTTGCATTGAAAATCTCCAAAGGGGTCGGTTTCCACCCATCGATCTCCTGTTTCCGGCCCGACAATATACGCGCTTCCCAAAAAAATAAAAGGGCGACGGTACGCGCCGTCGCCCTTTGTCCATGATCCCTCATCCGATCAATCATCATCCGCGGGTTGTGCCACGGGCGCGGTCAGCGCGCCGACCTCATCGAGGGAATCTGCGCTGTCTCGAGACATCCTGACGGAAACGAGCCGGGACACCCCGGGTTCTTCCATCGTCACGCCGTGCAGGGTTTCGCCAAATTCCATCGTCCCCTTGTTGTGCGTGACGACGATAAACTGCGACTGGGCAGAGAACTTTTGAATCACCTTGACGAAGCGCGCGATATTGGCGTCGTCGAGGGGGGCATCCACCTCGTCGAGAACGCAAAAGGGACTGGGCTTGACCAAATAAATGGCGAAAAGCAGGGCAATGGCTGTCAGCGCGCGCTCTCCGCCCGAAAGCAGATTGATGCTCTGAAGGCGTTTGCCCCAGGGCCGCGCCGTGATCAGGATGGGGGCTTCGAGCGGGTCTTCATCCGGGGGCATGGTCAGGTCCGCTTCGCCGCCTTCAAAAAATTCCTGAAACGTGTTCTGGAAGTTCTCCCGAATGCGGCCAAAGGTGTTGAGAAAGCGTTGGCGCGCGGTGCGGTCGATGCGCGCGATCGTGCGCTTGACGATTTCCTCGGCCTCCAAGAGATCGTCTCGCTGGCGCGTGAGAAATTCAAACCGCTCTTTTTGAACCTCGTACTCCTCGAGCGCGGCCAAGTTCACAGACCCCATGCGCCGCAACCGCTCTTGCAGTTCCCGCGCCTTTTTCTCGGCCATGTCCGCGCCAAATTCCGGATCGGAAAGCCGCCCCTGCTCGGCGATATCGACCTCGTAATCGCGCTTGACGCGCTGGATAATCCCCTCGCCGCGCTCTTTCATGCGCGCCATCGCCACCTCGAGTTCGCCCAAGCGCGTGCGGTGGTGCGTGGTGCGCCGATTCTTTTCCCGCAACTTTTCTTCTGTCGCGCGCGTCGCCATCACGATCTCGTGTTGCCCGCGCGCTTGGGCATCGCGCTTTTGCTCGAGTTGCGTCTGTTGCCCGTGCAACGCCTCGAGTTCGCCCGTCGCGACCCGAATGCCCTCCTCGCGCGTGTGTGCGCGCTTTTTGCTCTCGTCAGCCTCGCCGCGCAACCGCTCGCTCTCTCGGGCGATAGCCCCTTGTTCACGGGACAGGCGCGCCGCTTCGTGGCCCAAGCTCTCCACGCGCTCGCGCAGGGAAGCGATAGTCACGCGCACAGCGGCCACCCCATCTTGCAACACGCGCCGCTGGTTTTCCTTGTTCCGCAAGTCCGCATCGGCACGGCGAACCGCTTCTTCAAGCGCTTGGCGCTTGGCATCGAGCGCGCCTTGTGCCCCGGTTGCTCGGGCGATGAGGTGCGCGAGTTCGGTTTCGCGCTCGGACAGTTGCGCGGTCTCGCCGTCGAGTTCGGTCACGGCCCTCGCTTGGCGTTTGGCTTCTGCCTCGGCATTTTGCCGATCCCGCTGAAGGCCCGCCCGCCTGTTGTGCAACTCCGCCAAGGCGCGGTCACACTGCTCGATTTGCGCGAGGTGTTCCGCCAGCGCGTTGTTCGCGTGTGCCACCTGCGTTTCCCGCGTCGCGAGTTCCGTTTGTGCAGTTGCAATGGCGGACAGGAGCTCGTCAATTTGTTGCTGCCTGCCGATCAGGCCCGATTCCGAAGTCGCATCCGCGCCCCCGTAAACCGTGCCATCTGCGGCAAACACCTCGCCGCTGAGCGTGACGATCTCAACGCCTTTGACGCGCATCGCATCGCTGTACACGAGCGCGGTCTGCGCGTCTTGAACGAGCAAGGTGTGGCGCAACAGCGCGGCGGCACCGCCGTGGTCATCGCACTGTGGGGCCAACAAATCGCTCGCCCAACCCACGACGCCCTTGCCATTGGGCAAGTCGCAGGGCGCGCCATTTTGGACGATGCGTTCGAGGGGCAAAAACGCCGCGGCGCCGTGGTCGCCCTGCCGGAGAAACGCAATCGCCGCGTTCGCATCGCGGGTATCGCGCACGATCAAACATTCCAGGGCGCGCCCCAACGCGGCTTCAATCGCGGTGACGTATTCGGGCGCGACAGCGACCATGTCTGCCACCGCGCCTTGGATGCGGTCAGAGAATGGCGAATCCACGGCCAAGGCGCGCACCCCCTTGGAATAGCCTTCAAACCCCTCGCGCAATTTTTGAAGCAGGGCCACCCGCGCTCGATCCGCTTCGATGCGCGCGCGCAACCGGTTGCGCTCTTCAACCCGTTCATCGCGCTCGGCAATGCAGCGGTCGCGCCCCGCGATCTGTCGGGCGCGTTCCTCGGCGCGTTGGGCAATTTGTCCCTCAATCGCCGCGATCTGTCGGGCGGATCCCCGGGCAATTTCATCGGCCTCGACGCGACGCGCAGCCACGCGCTCGATGTCTTTGGTCAACCGCCCCTGCCGTTGCGCGATGCCCTCGCGCTCGGCCTGCATGCGCTCGAGGCGTTTGCCCTGCTCGTTGCTTTGGCGCAACAGGTTCATCAGTTGGGATTTCTGTGCATCGACCTGTGTGCGTTGCGCGTCCAAGTCGCGCGTGTCCGCTTCGAGATGGGCGGCGTCCGCTTCGCGTTTCGATTCCGCGGCTTCGAGTTGTTGCGCGGCGGTTCGCCCGTCTTTCTCGGCGGTTTTCTGGCCTTTTTGCGCGTTGGCAAGCCGCGTTTTTAAGGACACCTGTTGCTGTTCTGCGCGTTCCAAAAAAGCGCGAATGCCGCGCACCTCTTCCCGCGCAACCCCGATTTCCCGGTCTTTGCGATGTACGAGCGCGACGTGCTGTGCGATCTCGGCATTGGCTTGGGCGAGCACCCGGTCTCGATCCGCCAAGTCAGCGCGCATTTCCTCGAGCTTGGCTTCGAGGGTGGTCATCTGGGTTTCGGAGATTTCGACATCTTCTCGGAGAAAAGCCATTTCCTCGCGCAGGGGCACGGCTTTGTCCGCCAACTCAAAATATTGGAAGCGCGCCAATTTGATTTCGAGGTCGCGCAATTCGTCCGACAGGGCTTTGTACAGCTTGGCCTTGCGCTCTTGCCGCTGAAGCGAGGACACTTGGCGTTGGATTTCCCCGAGCCAGTCTTCCATCCTTTGCAGGTCTTGCCGCACGGAGATGAGCCGGTTCCACGCGGACTTGCGGCGGATTTTATACCGCGTCACCCCCGCGGCCTCCTCAAAGCACCGGCGGCGTTCTTCGGCATTGTCGCTGATGATCTCATCCACCATGCCCTGTTCGATCACATAAGACGACTGCGTGCCCAGCCCGGTGTCCATCAGCAGGTTTTGAATGTCTTTCAGGCGACACGGAATTTTGTTGATCAAGTAATCGCTCTCGCCGGATCGGAACAAGCGGCGCGTCAGGGTCACTTCTGAAAATTCGGTGGGCAAGACTTTTTGAGAATTGTCCAGCGTGAGCGAGACTTCGGCCATGCCCAAGGGCTTGCGCGAGCGCGTCCCAGAAAAAATGACATCGCCCATGCTGCCACTCCGCAGTGATCGGGGCCGCTGTTCGCCCAATGCCCAGCGCAGCGCATCGACCACATTGGACTTGCCACACCCATTTGGCCCCACGACACAGGTAATGCCTTTTTGGAAGGGCATATCGAGTTTTTGGGCAAAGGACTTAAAACCCAGTGCTTGCAAACGAGTCAAATACAACGCGGGACCTCCTACGCAAAACAGGGGAATTGAGAACGCGAAGCGCGAAAAAACAAGGGGAGAGGATAGGGCTAGGGCGCCGACGCGCCAACAGAGGGGGAAAAACGGGGGAACGACAGTTACAAACAGCCGCTTGGGGAGCGTTGGGGAACTACATTTAGTAGAGGAGAGGGTTGTGATACGGGGCTATAATACTATATCTTGTGCCAATCGTCAAGACGAAAAGTGGCGTGCCGCTGGTCTTTGGGATTTTGCGGCAGTTCGATCACCGCAAAAGATGGCGAAATTCTTCAATGGTCAATCCAGCGTCCCGAACGATTTCCCTATCGTAAAGGTATTGATCGCGTCGAGATCCGCTTTGACCTCGCCCCACGGGACTTCATGGGGCAACCTATCCGACAGGGCGGCTTTGGTGGCACAAACGCCGGCGGCCTGTCCCATTGCCACGGCGTTTCCCGTCACCCGGTAGCTCGAATGCGCGATAAAATCCCCGCTTATGCAACGGCCCGCCATGAGTAGCCCATCGACATCGCGCGCGATCAGCGCCCTGAGTGGCATGTCGTAAGGGCGCGACCGGTGCGGCTTGGCCTCTACGATCTTCGTTTTTGTCGGGTCGGTCGAGTGTACGTCAATCCCCATCGTGACCCGGCAGACGGCATCCTCGAAGCGCGCGCCATGGAGGATATCCTCCCCAGTCACCTCATATCGTCCGCGAATCCGCCGCCCTTCCCGAATGCCGATCTGCGCGCCCGTTGACACCACGCGCATCGTCGCCCAGACCCCGCCGTGGGCGCGCAAGGCAGCCACTTGTGTATGAACCTCTCGACGCGCGCGGATCGTCGCCTCTGTGATCGCCTGGGCATCGTCGCATTTCACGCCGTATTGATGATTGCCCATGAGCGCGAACAGATCGTCCCTGATGCGAAATAATGTCGGGTGCCCATAAGAAGGTGAAACGCCGATCTCGTCCATCAACGCGCGGAGTCGCTCCTTCGGCTCTTTCAGGGACCCACCTACATAGGGTTCGATCTGATCGAACTGCAACCCGGCGATCAACGCCATCAAACTCATCGGCTGGACATTTCCGGTTTCCGGGTGACCGACATCGAACCCGCATCCGGAAAGTGCTCCGAGATCACCGTCACCTGTCGCGTCGATAAAAGCCGATGCGTGCCACGCTTCTCGCCCGGTTTTGGACTCTGTGATCGCGACTGAAAGTCTATTCTCGCTGTCACGCGCCGCGCCGACCACGCGCGTCAACAACCGAATTTCGACCCCCGCCTCGACGCACATCTCATCGAGGAGCAACTTCATCTCTTCCACATCGTACGCGTAGTTTTTGCCACCGTGCACGCGAAGCCTGCGCGCCTCTCGGGCGTCGAGCCGATCCGTGATCTCCGCCATGATGCCGGGCTTGTCCGCGGAATCGATGATCCAACTCAGCGCGCCCGTCGTCCAAACGCCTCCTAGGCAACCGTGCAACTCAATCAATCGCGTCTTCGCCCCTTGCCGCGCACACGAGATCGCAGCCGCGACACCGGCCGGCCCACCGCCACAAACAATGACATCCACGTTTTCCACAATCGGAATGTCTCTTTTCGCTTCTCTATGGATCAACACCGTGCCCTCCTCGGTTTTTGTGAATACAAATTATACGGCAAAGCCGCGTGATGTCAAAATGAGAACGCGGACGCACCTGTGCATTTTGTCGGATAATTTGACACTTGATATTACGTGCTTCGACATTATATTTCAAAAATTGGAATTGTGTCAGGCTTGATCGAGAGGAGTTTCTCATGCCGAACTTGCACCGGGAAAAAATCGTCCGAATTGAAAAAGTGGTCCTGAAATTCAAGCGCCCCCGCGTGGTCGGGCGCAATGCGCGCATCGGCATCCACGGGGACACGGTGACCGACCCCGTGGTTCGCATCCACACGAACAGCGGCGCCATCGGCGTCGGATGGGCGCGGCTGGATCGGGAAGAAGCCGAGGCATTGGTGGGCAAACCCGTGGGGGATGTGTTCCAATTGCCCAGCGGCTCAACCGAAGCCGGCACCGCGATTGATTTGCCCCTGTGGGATCTGGTGGCAAAATTGTCGGGCCAACCCCTGTACCAACTCTTGGGTGCTCGGGGATCGCGCGCAGTTGAATTGTACGACGGGTCGATTTACATCGACGACTTGGACGCCTCAGACGAAGAGGCCGTCGCCATCTTCCACGAGGAAGTCAAAACCGGGCACGAGTACGGGTACAAAAATTTCAAAATCAAGGTCGGGCGCGGCGCGCGCTGGATGCCCGTCACAGAGGGCACGGACCGGGATGTGCTGGTCATTCACAGCGTTCGGGAAGCCGCAGGTGCAGATGCGAAAATCCTCATCGACGCCAACAACGGCACCACGCTCAACATCGCAAAAGACATTCTCACGCGCTGCGAAGCTGTGGGCATCTACTGGTTTGAAGAGCCCTTTCACGAGGATCGATCTTTTAACGAAGCCCTTAAGCACTTCATCGTGCAAAAGGGCTATGATACCCTGGTCGCGGATGGCGAATCCGGCCCGCCGCCGCCCACTTATTTCGACATGGTCAAACGCGGGTGGATCGACGTGGTGCAACACGATTTCCGCGCCAAGGGCCTCACGTGGTGGCGCGAAACCGCCGCGATGATCGAACCCTGGGGCGGCCAGTGCGCCCCCCACTGCTGGGGCAGTTTGATCGAGCGGTATGCCCACGCGCATTTTGCCGCTTCCATCCCGCATTTCTGCCTGCAAGAAGCCGCCCCCGCAGCCATGCCGGGCATTGTCTTAGACGGATGGACAATGCGGGACGGGTGTTTGATCGTGCCCGATACCCCCGGTACGGGCTTTGACCTCGAAGCAGCCGCGATAGCAGAAGGCATCGCACGAGAAGATGGGTTCAGGGTGGGACAGTGACACTCCCACTACGGACTATTCACAAAGAGGACGTCTCGTTATGACAGACCCTCTATCGGGAACACTTGCAGAATTTCTGAACGGGCATGTGGTCGGTCAACTCAAGAAACTCGCGCGTTTGTTGACCGGCGCGCGTTTGCCCACGCGCAAGGCGGATATTATCGCCGTCATCGTCAAGGAGATGCTCGGGTACACGCGCGAGTACTGGGAACTGCTGGACGAGGTGCAACAGAAAGCCGTTGCAGAAGCACTTTACGCGCCGTGGTTTGACGAGTTGGGGTTTAGACTCAAATATGGCACAGATCCAGATTGGGGCGAAACGGCCCCTTGGGGGAATTATATTCGCGAGCCTTCCCTGCTCAACTTGTTTCTTTTTGTCTATGCCCGCTATGATTATATCGGCGATCAGAAGGTCGTGCCCGCTGATTTGAAAGCCGCATTGAAAAAATTTGTGCCCAAACCGCCGCCCGCAAAATTGCGGGTTCAAGAAGAATGTCCGGAAACCGTCGATATTATCCGCGATATTTTTTTGACAAACAAGGGGAAGGCAGAACGGTTCCCGCTTCATCGCGTCGACACCGAGCAGGCAGCACCAGAAGAACTGATAGCCGTATTGCGGTTGGTCGACGCGGGCAAAGTGCGCCTGAGTAAAATCACGGAACGCCCGACAGCCGCCAGTGTTCGCGCTGTTGGCGAGGCACTTTCGGGCGGCGATTTTTATTTGGATCGCGAAAAGTGCCACAAGTGGGAAGACTTGCCCGGTCCGATTAGGGCTTATGCTTGGCCGGTGTTGGTTCACGCGGCAAAACTGGCGAGTTTGAAAAGCGGCAAGTTGCATTTGACAACCGCGGGGCGAAAGGCATTGATCGCGCCCCCTCACGAAACGATTAAGACCATGTGGCAGGCGTGGCTAAAAAATAAAACCATCGATGAGTTGCAACGAATCGATCTCTTGCGCGGGCAGGCTGGACCTGGGAAATCGGGACTGACATCTCCGGTAGAGCGGCGCGAGATGATCGTCAAAGCAATCGGGCAATGCCCAACGGAAAAGTGGTTCAATTTTGCCAGCTTTTGCAATTTCATGCGTGCGGCCGGCCATGTGCTGATCGTGTCGCACGAGCCGTGGGAGATTTATGTTTTCGATCACTATGGACATTTGACCGACAACTGGCCCTTGCTGACATCCCGCTACACCATGGCCTTGCTGTTTGAATATGCCGCGACCTTGGGGCTTGTCGATGTGGCATACATTGAACCCGTACATGGCCCCAAAGACTACGAGGGCGATCTCGATTTTTTGAGTCGCTACGATGGGTTGATGTATGTGCGCGTGAATGCGTTGGGGGCTTTTTGTTTGGGCAAAACGCGGTCTTACGCGCCTTCAGAAGTGAAAGCTGAACCCGTGCTCAAAGTGTTGCCCAATTTCGATGTGGTCGCCTTGAAGCCCCTGCCGTTGGGCGATCAGATCGCGCTGGAACAATGCGCGGACAAGACTTCTGACAACGTGTGGACCATTCGGCCCGAACGGATGCTCAAAGGCTTGGAGAGCGGGCAATCGCTCGATCAGATGCGGTCATTTCTCACCCACAAAAGCGGCGGGGAATTGCCACAGCCCGTGGCCGTGCTGTTTGACGATATGGCCGGCAAAGTATCGCGTTTAAGCGTCAAAGGTACAGCGCATTTGATCGAGGTGACAGACGCCGAGACCGCACAGTTTCTCGCGCATGACCGAGGCGTCAAAAAATATTGCCATCTATCAGGCGACCGCCATCTGGTCGTGCCGGAAAAATCCCTGACAGCCTTTCGCAATGCACTCAGAAAGATCGGATACGTCTTGCCGAAATGAACCAATCGGGCAACGCCACGGGAGAGGGATTTTAGCCACAAAAGGCACGAGCGGGGTACAACTGGCGACAACCCGTTCAAAGGCGAGCAGTGGTGTAGATCTTCTCCCGTCTTGCCTCTCACCTTTTTGAGCGATGCCCCCGTGCTCGACCGAAGATACGAGATAGGTGGGCTGACGACTGGAGGGTGGGCTATGAATTTGAAAGTCGTTCTCCAAATATTGCGCCATCGTTTTGAGATATTTTACGGTGATCGTCTGGCGCGCATGGTGTTATTCGGTTCGAGGGCACGCGGCGATGCAAAGCCCGACTCGGATATCGATGTGCTCGTCGTATTGAATGGGCCTGTAAATGCAGGTGAGGAAATTGAGCGAACCTGTGGGATTGTGTCCGATCTTTGTTTGGAAAACGAAGTGGTGATCAGTTGTGTGTTTGTAGATCGCCAGCGTTACGAAAACAAACGCGGTCCCCTGCTTCGGAATATTCGCAAAGAGGGTGTCGCGTTATCAGGCGAATAATACGCCTGTCTCGATACGAGGAGATTTTTGGGATGGATATGACTTTTCCACATGCGGAGTGGGAGGCGCGAAGGCCCGGGGATATCGGCTTTGATGCGGACAAACTCGCGCGGGTGCAGACGTGGTTGCAAGAGGTGGCAGGCAATCGGCCCTTTCAGGTGGGGATTGCGCGTTATGGCTATCTCGTTGCCGAGTGGCGGCAAGGCATTGCAGGGGGTTCTGTGCATTCGCAGGCATCTGCCGCAAAGTCGTATTACGCCACGCTCTTGGGCATTGTGGTCGCCGAGGGCAAATTGTCTTCGCCCGATGAACGCGTCGTCAACTACTATCCGGAAATGATGGACGTGGGCGAGCAAGAAGGCCCAAAGCCCGGGCGATATGCGTTTGAAAAAGACCGCGAGATCACCTTTCGGCACCTCATCTGCAATGTGTCGGGCTACATGAAACCGGGGGAAAAACCGGGCAGAGTCTTTCACTATCAAACGTATGGCATGAACATCCTCACGCACGCTATCGCCAAACTGTACGGGTATTACGACGCAACCGATCCCGAGGGTTCGCCGGGGTGTGGCAAGTTGATCAACGAAAAGATGCGCGATCCCATCGGTGGGGCATGGACGCATTCGCACGCCAATTTTGACCTGGGCAACAATGCGCGGATCAACATCTTCGGGTATTACACGCAGGTGCATACCACGTTGCGCGATCAACTGCGCGCAGGGCACTTGTGGCTCAATTACGGCAACTGGAACGGCGTTCAGGTCGCCCCGGAAAAGTACCTCAAAGAAGCCACCAAAACCAATGCCTTCATCCTGAAAAACGAACCCGAAGAAAATTGGAACTACGGGCACGGGTTCTGGTGCAACGACCACGGGAAACAATGGGCAGACGCCCCCCGAGATTCCTTCGCCGCATCCGGCGCGGGCGCGAAACACATCTGGGTATGCCCGCGATTGGGTTTGGTCATCGCCCAAAACCCAGGCCTGTGGGATCAGTTCAGAGCAGAGAACAACGAGACCGCCAGCCAAAATGAAATCATCGCGCGACTTATCGACGCGGTAAAAAAATAATACCAACATGCCAACGCTCAATCTCAAACCCACGCACAAGCCCGTTAGGGCGTATTACGAATCGCTCCGCGAATTTGAGCACCTCGGCGTGACGCATGAAACCGCCGTGCGCTCGGCGTTTCATGCGCTGCTCGAATCGTGTGCTCGGCAAGTTGCGTGGACACTCGTCCCCGAACATGCCATCTCGCTCGGCGGCAATAAGCGGATTGTCGTCGATGGCGCGTTGATCGACGCGTTCAACTTGCCGCACGGCTATTGGGAAGCAAAGGATATTCACGACGACCTCGACGCCGAAGTGCAACACAAGTTTGCGGCGGGCTATCCGCGAGACAACATCCTGTTCCAAACGCCCCAACGGGCGATCCTGTGGCAGAATGACGCGCCCGTTCTCGACGCGGATTTGACCGATCAAAGGCGACTTGTCGAGACGCTCGAGACCTTCTTTTCCCATCGTCCGGCAGAGATCGCCAAATGGGAAGAGGCCGTCGCGCAGTTCAAGGACAAAGTGCCCGATATCGGGCGCGGGTTGGCGGCGTTGATCCAACGGGAGCGACAGACCAACCGCCGGTTCACGATGGCCTTTGCGGGTTTCTACGAAAAATGCCGTCAGTCCATCAACCCCAATCTCTCCGAAGCCGCTGTCGAGGAGATGCTCGTTCAACACCTCTTGACCGAGCGGATTTTCCGAACCGTCTTCAGCAACCCCGATTTCACGCGGCGCAACGCTATCGCCAACGAGATCGAAAAGGTCATCGACGCGCTCACGTCTCAATCGTTTAACCGCCACGAGTTTCTCAAAAGCCTTGACCGCTTCTATGTTGCGATTGAGCAGACCGCGGAAACCATCGATGACTTCTCCCAAAAACAGCACTTCCTCAACACGGTCTATGAGCAGTTCTTTCAGGGCTTTTCGGTGGAGGCCGCCGATACGCACGGCATCGTCTATACGCCGCAACCGATTGTCGATTTCATGGCGAAAAGCGTTGAGCACATCCTCAAGACCGAGTTTGGTCGTTCCCTGTCTGACGCGGGCGTTCACATCATCGACCCGTTTGTCGGCACCGGCAATTTCATCGTCCGCATGATGCGCGAGATTCGCAGAACCGCGCTGGAGGACAAGTACTCATCCGAACTCCACTGCAACGAGGTGATGCTGTTGCCGTATTACATCGCGTCTATGAACATCGAGCACGAGTTCTACGAGGCGACGGGGCGTTATCTGCCGTATAAAGGGCTGTGCTTGGTCGATACGTTTGAACTGGCAGAGGAACGCGAACTGGCCCTGTTCACAGCGGAGAACACGGCGCGGGTTGAACGACAAAAGAAAACTGACATGTTTGTGATCGTCGGCAACCCGCCCTACAACGCGGGGCAGGTCAACGAGAACGACAACAACAAAAATCGGAAGTACAAAACGATAGATGCACGGGTCAGAGAAACCTATTCGCAAGCGTCCAACGCAACGAATAAAAACGCCCTCGCCGATCCATACGTCAAAGCGATCCGTTGGGCTTCAGATCGGATCGGAGAGGAAGGCATTGTCGCCTTTGTGACAAATAGCGGATTTCTCGACGGCGTGGCATTTGATGGCATGCGAAAACACCTCGCAGACGATTTTGACGCGATTTACATTTTGGATTTGGGCGGGAATGCACGCAAGGGATTGAAGGTCGCGGATGCCAATGTGTTCGGCATTCGGGTCGGGGTCAGCATCAATTTGTTTGTAAAACAAAATCCATCAAAAACAGCCCGTATCTTTTACTACCGAACCGACGACCTGTGGAACAAAAAGCAGAAATTCGACTTCCTAAACGAGCGGCAACACATCGACAATATCGAGTGGCAAACGATTAACCCGGACGAGCGACACACTTGGCTCACGGAAGGACTTCAGACGGAATTTGAAACCTTTACCCCGATGGGAAGCAAGGAAGCAAAGGCGGCGAAGGTCGGGGCTGAAGGTGTGATTTTTAGGACCTTTAGCGGCGGTGTCAAAACCAATCGCGATGCGTGGGCGTACAACTTTAACCCAAACGCCCTCGCCGAAAACATAGAGCGGATGATCGATACCTACAATGAGCAGGTGTTCAAGTGGGGCGCGTCTAAAAAAAATGAAAACAAAAATGAAAACGTCGATGATTTTGTGATTTATGATGACGAAAAGATCAAGTGGGGCGAAACACTGAAAGCGAACTTAAAGCGAGGGAAAACCGCTGATTTTTCGCCTGCAAAGATGAGGGCATCACTCTATCGCCCGTTCACGAAATCGCACCTCTACTTTGACAGACTCACGGCTGAGCGCGTTTACGCTTTCCCCTCCATCTTTCCCACGCCTGAGACAGAAACGGAAAATCAGATCATTTGTGTTGCTGGACTTGGGCACGATGTTTTCAGATGCCTTATAGCGGATCGTATCGTTGAGTTAAAATTCTCAAACTCCTCAAATGGCGGGACTCAATGTTTCCCCTTCTACACCTACGACGAGGACGGAACGAATCGCCGCGAGAACATCACCGACTGGGCGTTGGCTCAATTCCGCTCGCATTACGGCGACAACGCGATTGATAAGTGGGCCATCTTCCATTATGTCTATGGCTTGCTCCACCACCCGGAATACCGGGCGCGATACCGTGCCAACCTCAAGCGCGACCTGCCGCACATCCCTTACGCCCCGGACTTTGGGGCCTTTGCCAAAGCCGGCCAACGCTTGGCAGAACTCCACATCGGCTATGAAGCCCAACCCGAACATCGGCTCGAGTTCATCGAAAATTCAGACGCGCCGCTCGACTGGCGCGTGGAAAAGATGCGCTTGTCCAAAGACAAAACGCAGATCGAGTACAACGACTTCTTGACACTCGACGGGATTCCGCCCAAAGCATTTGAGTATCGGCTCGGAAACCGCTCGGCACTCGAATGGGTCATCGATCAATACCGCGTCAAGACCGACAAACGAAGCGGCATAATCAACGACCCGAACCGCGAGGCCGATCCGCAGTACATCGTCAAACTGATCGGCAAAGTGATCGCGGTGAGCTTAGAGACAGCGGCGATTGTGGAGGGGTTGCCGGGGTTGGGTGTGCAGGAAGAACAAGAAGCATAATAGGTAGCAACATCTGCTAAGGAGAATCAAAAAATGATGCGACGATTCGACGAAACTCAAGATGATGATTTTAAGCAAGCTATAAAGCTCGGCGAGGACAATGCTGAGTGCATACGCCAAATGCGGCGTTGGTGCAAACATGTGGAGATTGAGCGAACCACTGAAGGGCTTTACGCACAATGGACAGGACTTCCCATTGCAAGCCATAGCATAGGTTGCCCTAAAGTAGAGGGCATGCACGAGTCCATGAATCTTCGTTGGATTTTCTCCAATTTCCTTGTAGAACATTGTGCCATTTGTCCGCATCATACTCCTAATGGAGATACTTCTTGGGGACAAGAGATTATAAAAAAAAACAAAAAAGAAGTCCAAGAACGCGAGCAAGCAACCAAAACAGAAGCGGAGCGAATATCCCAACTCCGCTCTGATTTGCGTATAAAATCCGGGGAGATCAGCTCGGAATCAGAACCCGAAGCTTACAGCATACTTAAGTATCTCGAGGAGTTTTTTTCTGAAGATGAAACCGAACGTAAGGAAGCATCCGAACGCTTGCAACAATCTGCACTCTTGGGGGCAGATCTGTTTCCGGACGATGCTATTGACCTGATCTTGCTACTTGCCGGTTCCGCCGAATTTTCCGAACTAATGCTTCCGGTCTGTACAACACTCGCCAGCAAACGCTCTGAGTTAGGCCCTCGCTTTAGCCAAGTAGCTTTTGACAATATTGTGAAAGGACAATCTCCAGAGTTGTCTGCCGCAATGCTTAACGCGCTCGGTGACGCCGTTGAGTATCCACTCAGTGAAGCATGTATCAAACACTTGATATTTTCGCAGGATCACTACCTTTTCTTTCGTAATAGGGCCTACGATGAATCTGGCTACTATCACAGTACCGCAGTCATCGTACGAAATTTTGACGCTGACCCAGAGAGTGTGCAAAACATTATTCGCCGCGAACTACAAAACGAGAGTGAGGCCGAACGCTTCCAATTGTGTGGAACGATCAAACTCATTCAGCGCGAACGACCACAGATAGCCGAGAATCTACTTGGCGACTTAGTTCAATCACTTGAATTTTACGAAAATACACGGTCAGGTGCAGAGAAGCCATCAGAACAGATTATCCAAATTTTGCAATCGGCGTTTCGGTATTCCCCAGAGAGAGTTGACCAGTTTCTTGCCGAGTCAATGACCCGCGTTCGTCCAGCCGTGCAAGAAGATATTATTCGTGTGTACCGAGGCCCACTTTTTGACCAGACCGTAAGTTGGGAAGAACGACAGGATCATAGAAACCGAACTGAAGTGTCAGAACAGGAGAAGATTGCAATTAAGCGGTTACTTTCATGGGCTAAGGACGACAGATTCGAGATCGATATTCGAGCCGCTGCATTTGAAGCGTTGGAAATCGCCTGTCAAGATGCCTCAGCAGAGATGCTGAACCATTTTGACTCTCTCCTCGGTTATTTTGCCATCATTAGTGGCGAGGAACCTCCGCCTGCCTCACCGCCCAAAATTCTGCTACCTAACCAGGTTCAGACGCAAGATACTCAACTTGAGCAGTTGCTAGAAGAATTAGGGCGCATCCAACAATGGGATTTATTCAAAAGACGATTGCAGGGATGCTTGAACGAACTCTGCAAAGCCAAGCCTTCAGAGACATTCGATTCTGTCTTCAACTGTTTGAACCAACCGTCAGCACACCTTGAGGACGAATTCAAGGGGTGCTGTGTATCGTTGCTCGGTGAACTTGGCAAGAACTATACTCTCCAAACACGCGTACTACCTTTGATTTGGCGTACGTTGATGGATTACGATTCATCTTGGGTGCGGGCTGAAGCAATAAACGCAACAGTCGAGATGTTCTCTTCTTCGACCACTATGCCACCCCAAAATCTTGTGGACACCATTATCGTTCACCTACAAGATCCGAAAGTCATTGTTCATCGAGCTGCGCGACAAGCCGTGGCTCGGTGTTCAAAGTGGTTTGATAAAAGGCAACCACTTGAAGTTCTTAAGTGTCTTGAAGCACACCTTCGTGTGTATCATAATGATAAATATCAACTCGAAGGTATCTGCGATGCAATCCTGAAAATTGGTCACCGAGATGAGAGCCTCAAACTATTGGCGTTACGCATGGTCAAGTCTGTCTTTCCGACTAAAGAATATTTTGTAGATAGAAAGATCGCGGAAAACCTGATTCGGTTCTGCGAGCCAAACGAAAAAATTGCTAAATTTGTTGCCAAAGACATTGGTGTGCATATAGCGTACCATGACAGAGATCGCTCTAATTACTACGGACATTTTCGATTCTTCAAATGGCTACACCAACTTCCAGTCGCAACGTATCAGAGTATAGCAGATGACCTCTTGGTTTCCGCCCTACAACTAGCCAAACGTGATGCTTGGGAATCACGCCATTTCGCAAGCCTTTTCTCGCACTTCCGCGCATTTCAATACGAGCAAAATGTATTGGAGACCGCAACCAACGCTCTCGCAAAAGAACCAAGACATGAAGCATTTCGCACAAAATTACAGCAACTCGCGATGATCGCCGCAGGAAACGCATCACTACAAACCGGTGACACAGTAGCGGCTGAAGCATATTTTACAAAGGGAAAGGATGAAACTTGATGTGGGAATCCAAGTTGGATATTGATCATGCTTCTAATTCAGTGGCACTCATTCATGATATACGCACGATTTTGAACTCGGACACTGATGATAAAGTAGAATGGTGTCAGAAGGTTGATACTTTCGTCGATCAGATTGACAAACTTATCAAACAGACGCCAGATGGGTATGTACCTGTAGAGTGGGAGGTCGTCGTTGCCGGACTACGTGTCTTGGTCAGTCAAGTTACTTGTGTAGCAATTGCCCAAGGTAGTGAAGGTGACTTGGTTGCGGAACGTGCAAGATGCGATGTCTTAGTTGATGAGCTACGACGTTGGATTTCGTCGGACACTCTCACATTGCCGGGTATCGCGGATTCAATTCGTCAATCATTGTTCCAAACAGGGCAATGCGATTCCGACAGACTGCGTGCATTCCTCTTGGCAGTCCCACTACCTATCTTGTACTGGCATAGAAGCAAATTGGATCTTCCATATCAAGGTGCGGTAGAAGAACCCGTAGCTACACTAAGCCCGATGTTGAGGGTGATTGTATTTCTGGATCATGCTCCGCTTGCAAGTCCACAACTCTTAAAACCCAATATTTTGTACCCTTTGGAATTTCGGGTGCGTGGCCTCACATGGCCCAATGATGCGATTCGCCTTCACCTTGACTTGCTTACGACGTGTCCCTCAACCGAGTTCTCGATTTCCAAATTTGTGCTGCCCGCACCGGGTAGTGTTGAAAATGGCGAGTATCGGGGGGAATTAGCAGGACAAATTAAGTTCAATTCAGAGCAAAGTAGCGGTCTAGATGATCTTGTATTTACAGTTCGTGGCGCATTTGAAACGTCCGACGGAAAGTTCATTAAACTCCCCGTAATTGGGCACAATGAGTTGCGTCTCAAAGTTGTTAATGAAGCTAGGCATCCCCTGATGACAGGCAACCGGAGACTGGATCAACACATTAACGAACTTGCCACAAGACTGCTTTCAGACTGTCCCAAAGTCCGCTATGAACTTCCTGACTTGTTAAAGATGCTTCAGGCTCTCACTCGTCTGCTGGCTACTTATGCTCAAGAAGCAATCTACAAGGGACGGAGTGATGTATCGGAGGCTAAGTTCCAAGTAAGAGTGCTTCGAGATCTCCGGAATGTGCTCGGACAGGATGTACAAGAACACTCAAGCCAAGCAGGGGGCGTCACAGATATTAGGTATTGCGGAGTGATTGTCGAACTAAAAGTCGAAAAGGAAAACGGTGCCCGAGAGCACATCTCGAAAAAGTACACAGCCCAAGCTACTCAATATGCAGGCGTCGAAGCCCGACAAGTCAGCATCCTTCTCGTACTCGACCTGACGACCAAAGATAAGCCCCCCGGCGACATTCGGAACGATATTATTCTTACTGATGTCGAGACTCATGGGGGAGACGATATAGCCAAAGATTTTCCATCTAAGGCATTTGTATTTGTGATCAATGGTAACATGAAAAATCCATCGGACTACTCACGGTGAATGCCATCAAAAAACCCATCGGAAAAAGCCATCAGGCACAGCGCGCAAGTCCGTTTCGCAACCAACCTCCATTATGCAACCCACCTTGCAGGCTGGCGCATGTCGTGCGATTACAAAAGCGATTTGCGCTGTGCAAGCCTCTCGGCGTTTGAGAGCGGCATTTTTGAACTGCTGGGGCAGTTGTACCCCGCTCGCCTACTTTTTTTTGCTGTAGAAAAAAAGTAGGTCGCCGAAGGCATCAAAGGCAATAAACGATGCTATAGGACCAAACGCTTTAGACAAGCAACGCATATGTGAAGTTGTGCGTAGCGTCAGTAGATCGAGACAACGCGAAAGGAGATTTCCAACATGAAATTCACCGCAGTTTATAGAAAAGTCTCGGAAGGGTATATTGGATTTGTCGAAGAATTGCCCGGCGCGAACACGCAAGGGGAGACGCTCGATGAAGTTCGGGTCAATATTCGAGAGGCAATCGCAATGACCCTTGAAGCCAATCGCCTGCTCGCTGAAGAGTCCGTTGCGGAAATTCGAGATGTGATCCGTGAGCCTATCTTTGTACAGACATGAAAGGACTGCCATCATGGATGCGAAAACCAAAAAATCACGGGTCAACCCTGCGGTGAAAGCCCAATCGCAACGGGCGTTTGTGGAGGGGTTGCCGGGGTTGGGGTTGTTGGATAAAGCATTCCAAGGCTTGGTTGAGAATTTGAAAGGTATGCCATGATCAAAGCCATTGATTTCTTTTGCGGAGCGGGTGGTTTAACGAGGGGGTTGTTGAATGCCAGCATCTCGGTGTTGGCAGGCGTGGACAATGATGAACGCTTGCAACAGACCTACACGCACAATAACAAGCCCAGTCGTTTTATTGCCAGCGACATCAATGATATTGAGATTGAAGCACTTCGGGAAGAACTCGGCATCCAGCCGCAAGACCTCATCCTTTATGCGGCGTGTACGCCCTGCCAACCCTTTTCTACACTCAACAGGCAGAAAGGCAAAGACAAACGAAAAATACTCCTATTGGATTTTGCAAAAATCATCAAAAAATGCCCTCCTGATTTTATTCTCGTTGAAAATGTCCCCGGGCTACATAAAGCTCACGGAAAAGAAATCTACAAAGAATTTCTATCGACCTTAAAAAGGTGCGGCTTTTCGGCGGCGGCGGATTTGCTCGACGCGAAACACTTCGGCGTTCCGCAAACGCGCAAGAGATTCATCCTCGTGGCATCCAGACACGGGGCAATCTCTCTACATAAGCCACAAACAGATCCAAGCCGGATGTCAACCGTGCGGGCGTGCATTGAAAAGTACCCTGCAATTGCCGATGGCGAAGCATCAAAGGCCCATCCGAATCACGTCGCCAGAAAACTGCAACCGCACCACAAACGCATCGTCTTAGCCATCCCCAAAAACGGCGGCAGTCGGCGGGATGTGACCGACACCTCTATTCTGTTACCCTGTCACCAAAAGAGACCAAACGCCCATAAAGATGTGTTTGGGCGGATGGCATGGGATGAGCCGAGTCCGACGTTGACGTGTCGTTGCACCGATGTTTATTGTGGTCGCTTTATACACCCCGAGCAAGACAGGGGCATTTCCTTACGCGAGGCCGCTGCCTTGCAAACATTTGGAGACGATTACGAGTTTTTCGGTTCATCTTTGATTTCTTGTTCTCGTCAAATCGGCAACGCTGTCCCGGTGAAACTCGCAGAACAGTTGGGCAAATCAATTACCGATTCGCGTTGATGCTGAAGGAGACATGTTATGGGTACTCGCGCAGTCGCTTCCAAAGCCCCATATCGGATGGAATTTGACGTTTATACCATTAAGCACCTCGGCTTGCAGATGTACTCGACATTGCCGCCAGTCATCGGGGAATTGGTAGCCAACGGTTGGGATGCAAACGCAACCAAGGTCGAGATTACCATACCCGAAACGCCGATTGACGAACAAACCTCTGAAATCGTCATCAGCGATGATGGCATGGGCATGTCAGATGGGGATGTGCGAAAAAAATACCTCATTATCGGTCGAGACCGGCGCGAAAATGAGCGATCCGATGAGACGCCTCCTCCGCACAGCCGCAAAATCATGGGCAGAAAAGGCATCGGTAAGTTCTCGGCGTTTGGCATCGCCAAAGAGATCGATGTTGAAAGTGTGAAAGATGGCGAAGTCAGCCATTTCAGCATGAACTACGACGAACTGTTGGAAAAAGCGGATGAGCGCAAAATCGAATTTCCGCCATTGGCTTCTACTGGCACTGTCTCTAAAGGCACAAAAGTCATCCTCAGACACATCACAAAATTTCAAACCCGCCGCATTTCGATTCAAAGAATCCGCCGAGGGCTCGCAAGGCGATTCGCTGTCATTGGGGCGCGACAAAACTTTGAGGTCGCGATTAACGGGATTCCAATCTCGCCTGAAGACCGCGACTTGAAACGCCTGCTCGACAAAGATATGAACGATGCGCCGTATTTGTGGGAATACGATAAAGAGGAAATCCAACCCCAAACGGGCTGGACCGTATCGGGTTGGATTGGCGCGCTCAATCGCACAACGCCGGATATCGATGGGATAGACCGCGGAATCGTTCTGATGGCGAGAGGAAAATTGGTCCAAGAGCCGTTTGTCTTTGAAGCGGTTGTCGGCCAACAGTTCGCGCTTTCCTACCTCATTGGAGAACTTCACGTCGAGTTTGTCGATGAAGGAGAAGATACAATCGGAACGACGCGCAACTCATTGGTATGGGATACGGAGGCGAATACGGCTCTCAAGGAGTGGGGTGATAAAGAGGTCAAGCGAATTGCTCGGGAGTGGTCGAAGAAACGCCGCGAAGATAATGAACGGCAATTGGAAGAAAACGCGGTCTATGGCGAGTTCCGAGAACGAGCAGAGGAGATTGGCAATAAGCGGGCATTGAAGTTGGCAGATCAATTGGTGCGTCAAGCGATTGACAAGAATCCGATTGCCGAGGTTGCGGAACTCGAACCCATCATCCAAACCTCCCTTGATTTTTTGGAGTTTGATGCTTTTTGGGAAATCGCTGAAGACTTGACGAAAACGGAGTTTGAGGACACCGAAAAACTCCTCAATTTATTTCGGGAATGGGAAATTGTCGAAGCAAAGGAAATGGCAAGGGTGACTCAAGGGCGAATCACGACAATTGAAAAACTTCAAAAATTGATTGAGAACAATGCGTTAGAAGTACCGACGCTCCACAACTTCTTAAAAGAATTTCCGTGGGTGATTGACCCGCGTTGGACATTGGTCGATGACGAGGTGAGATATAGCGACTTACTGCGCGACAAATTCCCGGAAAATAGCGACGCCCCGGAAAGCGACAGACGCATTGATTTCCTCTGCGTGCGAGAAGATAAGAACTTAGTCGTAGTGGAAATCAAACGCCCGCGGTCAAAGGCTTCTGTGAAGGAACTCGATCAAATTGAAGAGTACGTTATCTTCATGCGGGAGAACATTCAACAGACGACGGATCTCGATTATCAGTACGAGGCCGTCACCGGATATCTCCTTTGTGGAGATTTGGTGGGCACTTATCAAGTGAGAGGAAAAAGGAAAATTTTAGCAAATTCGCAAATCTACATCAGAAGGTACATAGATTTACTCGCCATGGTAAAACGAGCACACAAAGAATTTCTAAAGCGATACGATCAACTTCGAGAAGCAAAGCAAAAGGCGGGAAATAATCTCGGTTGAACTCATCAATGAAATCATCGCGCGACTTGTCAACTCGGTGCGGGAGTAATCGCCAACAAAAAGGACTGCCATCATGGATGCGAAAACCAAAAAATCACGGGTCAACCCTGCGGTGAAAGCCCAATCGCGACGGGCGTTTGATCTGTCCAGGCAAATTCACGGCTGGGCCGAGCGGCCCTTTCGGGAACGCGAATCGTCGAAGGCATTGGCGACCTATTTGGAAGACAATGGATTCCAAATCGAATTTCCGTTCAAAAACATCCCAACCGCCTTTCGCGCCACATGGGGGATGGGCAAGCCCGCCATTGGCATGTTGGGCGAATACGACGCATTGCCCAACTGCGGTGCTGAGGAAGGCACATGGGGGCACGGCTGAGGCCACAACTTGTTGGGCGTTGCCCCGGCCGCAGGTGCGGTCGCTGCAAAAGCAGTGTTGGAAAATTTGAAATCCCCCGGGCAGATCATCTATTACGGCTGCCCGGCCGAAGAGACCCTGTCCGGCAAGGTCTATATGGCCCGCGATGGCGCGTTCCGCGATTTGGACGCGGTGCTCGCGTGGCATCCGGGAACGAGTACGGGCGTGAACAACCGCGGAGGCTCATCGCTGGATTCGCTGGTGTACGAATTTTTTGGCAAAACGTCTCACGGCGCGAGCGCGCACCATGGGCGCAGCGCATTGGACGGCGTGATGTTGATGGATATTGCGGCGAATTATTTGCGCGAACACGTCCCCGAAAACGTGCGTATTCACTGCGTGATCCGCGATGGTGGCGACGCGCCCAATGTGGTGCCGGCCTACGCGAAAGTGTGGTACTACGTGCGGGGAAAAGATCGCGCACAGGTCGATGAGATCCGCAAGCGATTGACCAAATGCGCCAAAGGCGCGGCCATGGCCACGGAAACCACGATGAAATGGCATCGGATCACGGCTGTCTATCCCCGGTTGCCAAACGATGCCATGGGTGAAACCGTGCGCCAAAACCTCGAATTATTCGGCCCGCCGCGTGCATCCAAAAAAGACGAGGAGCGCGTGCAGGCACTCGGGTACAAAGGCAAATTTGATGGGAAAATCAAAACGGGCAAGGGGTCGCAAGGGCGCGGCTCATCGGATGAAGACAATGTGTCGTGGCTCGCGCCGATGGGCCGGTTTCAGATGGTGTGCTATACCAAGGGCACGCCGGGCCATCACCGAGACATGACCGCCCAAGCCGCCATGCCCTTTGCCGAGCGCGCGATTTTGCAAACGGCCAAAGTCTTTGCCGGATCGGCCATCGATCTGATCTCGAACCCCGAGCAGTTGCGAGCGGCCCGCGCGGAATTTGAAAAGGCAACCGAGGGCTTTACCTACGATCCCCTCATTCCAAAACGCCAGAAAGTCCCGGTCGATCCCCCATAGGAGAACGAAAAATGAAATCGCAACGCTTGGTCTGCACGGGCATTCGGCGGATCGAATTGCGGGAATTTGAATTGCCGCGCCTGCCGGCCCACGGCATCTTGGTGCAAAACGATTACACCGCCATCAGCGTCGGCACGGAAATCTACAACTACGCACACGGGGGCGAGCCATCCCGGCCGAGAACCTTCCCGCGCCCAACCGGCTATTGCAACACGGGCATCGCGCTCGAAGTCGGCAAAGACGTGCGAAATGTCAAACCCGGCGACCGCGTCGCCGGGCAGGGCAATCACGCGCACCACGCGGTCCTGACCCAGAACTTCTTTCAAGTGCCTGCGGGCGTGTCCCCCAAATCCGCGGCTTTTATGGTCATGTGCGCCATTGCCCTGCACGGGCACCGGGTCGGCCGTCCCGAATTGGGCGAGGTCGTCGCGATCACCGGCATGGGCATTGTGGGCCAACTGGCGGCCACCTTTGCCCGCTTGGCCGGCGCCTTGCCGGTCATTGCTATCGACATAAACCCCTTCCGGTTGGACAGGGCCGGTGCTCGGGGCGCAGATGTCTGTCTCAATCCCCATGCCGTAGCCGATGTCGCCCAAGCCGTGCGCGACCACGGCACCGCCGACGGCGTGGACCTGGTCATTGAAGCGACTGGCATCCCCGCAGTCTATCCCACGGCACTCTCTTTGCCCCGGCTGGGTGGGCGACTGGTCGCGCTGGGGTCTCCACGCGGCAAAGTGGAAGTGAGCTTTTTGCCCGAAGTTCACCAGCGCGAAGTCTCCATTTTAGGCGCGCACCAGCCCAAAACGCCGGACGATGAGCACATCTACTATCCCTGGAACAAGCGCAGGGACCGCGAGTTGGTCTTGCGCTTGATGGCCGCGGGCAAGTTGCCCATTGAAGACCTGATAACCCATATCGCAAAACCCGCCGATTGCCAGACCACCTTCGACATGCTCGCCGACGATCCAACAGAAGCCTTGGGCGTGGTATTTGAATGGTGAGAGGGGAGAGGCAAGACGGGAGAGGTGAGAGGTAAGACGGGAGAGGGCCGCCCAACAGCCCCAAAATCCGTATGCCCTTTGCTGATGAACTGGGTCTGAAAAACGGCCAGTTGTACCCCGTTCCGCTTTGCGAAACAAAAAAATTGACAAGTCGCTTTTGAAACGCATATTAAGCGGTCAGCACCTTGTTCATCAAAATTCTGGGAGATCATCGATGGCTTTCAATACCACGGATTTGTGCGACGAATATGAAACCGATCCCACGCTCCAAGTTGCCGAACCCCTGTTTGACGACTACGGCGGGACCCTTGCATTTTGCGGTCCGATTGCCACGGTCAAAGTTTGCGAAGACAACGCGCTCGTGCGCCAAGTGCTCGAAACCCCGGGCGACGGTCGCGTGCTCGTCGTCGATGGCGAGGCTTCGACGTGGTGCGCGCTGTTGGGGGATATGGTCGCGCAAATCGCCAGCGACAACAGTTGGTCGGGCATCGTCATCAACGGCGGGGTGCGCGATGTTTCCGAGCTCGCCAAAATCCCTATCGGCGTCAAAGCGCGTTTCGCTGTGCCGCGCCGCAGTCGCAAAGAAGGCCATGGCCGCCAAAACACGCCCCTCGCATTTGCCGGCGTCACCTTCCTGCCCGGCGATTATCTCTACGCAGACGCAGACGGCATCCTAATCGCCAAGCGAGATTTGTCGAGCGGATAAACATGAACTACGATGGTTATTCATGGACGAAGTCACACAATCGCTAAACGGCATCCCGATCCGGCTCACAGATGAACGCTGGGCACATATTACAGAAGAACACTGTGAACTCGCAGGCATGCGGGAAGAAATCCTCGAAACTGTCACAGACCCCCTGAAAATCCTCGTGGGTAACCAAGGCGAATTGATCGCGGTACGCGAGATAGAGTCTGGAAAATTTCTGCTCGTACCGTATCGTGAGGTAGGATCAGATGGATTTATCATCACTGCCTTTTTTTTTAGGCGAATAAATTCCCTAAACAGGAGAAAGCAAGTATGGCCTCTATCACAGTAGATAAATATGTACACTTAATCCCGGCAGTGCGGCATTCCCCGAAGCACTATTTGTGGTCTTCATACGATGCCGAAGCCGATGTGTTGTATGTCAATTTCAAAAAACCCAGTCGTGCAGACGATAGCGAACTGACAGACGACGACGTGATCATCCGCTATGAGCAGGGCCAAGTGATCGGCCTTACGATCCTGAACGCCAGCCACCGTTTCCCCGAATCAAAGGACCATCGAGAAACTGAGGAAATTATTGGGGCAATTGATTCCTCAAAATTGCGCCCAGTAGGGATTGACCGTGGACTGACCATTCCCCTTAGCTTCTTCGATCCGCTTCCCGATGACCTGCTCAACGCATTTTGCGGAGACAACCAATCGCATGAAACTCCTGCTTGACACATGTACCTTCCTCTGGCTGGCGGCCGACGACCCGCAGTTGACACCTGTAGCGCGAACAAGTTGCCGTAGCCCCGAGAACGACGTTTACCTCAGCGCGCTTTCAGCTTGGGAAATTGCCATCAAATACCGGTTAGGTCGTTTGCCGCTACCAGAGCCGCCGGATCGCTATGTGGTCAGCCGGCGCAGGTGGTTGCGACTTGAGCCGCTTGCCTTTGACGAGGCCTGTGCCGCACACGAAGCGTTCTTGCCACTGCATCATTCCGATCCGTTTGACCGGGGTCTCGTCTCTCAGGCTATCTTGAACAGCCTGACGATAGTAACGCCCGACGCGGCAATCTCTCGCTACCCGGTACCGGTGCTTTGGTAGAACGCACAGAGACACCACCCCTATATTGCGTGCCTACCCTTTAAGTACTGATTCTAAGGAGACGACATGACAGATCGCCCCAATATCCTGTTCATCATGGATGACCAGCATCGCTTTGATTACTTGGGCTGTGCAGGTGCGGATTTTGTTCGCACGCCCAATATCGACCGCCTCGCGGAACAGGGGATGCACTTCACCCAATGCACGACGAATTGCCCGGTCTGCGCGCCTTCGCGCATTGCGCTCGCCTCGGGCATGCAACCCTCGCGCCTCGGATGCGTTGAAAACAATTGCTTCTTGCCCCGAAGCCAACCGACTTATTACCAGCAACTGCGCGATTACAACTATTACGTGGGTTGCGTGGGCAAACTCGACCTCGCCAAACCCGATGGGTACAACGGACGAGACGGCGACCGTCCCGCCACTTATATGTGGGGCTTTACCCACCCGGTTGAATGCGAGGGCAAAATGCACGCGGGCCGTTCCAAAACGCCGCTGGGGCCATACAACCACTTCTTGCAAGACAAAGGGTTGTTCGAAGCCTTTGTCGCTGATTATACCCGCCGCGCCAAAGAGGGCTTTCACTGCTCTTGTCACGATTCGGTCTTGCCCACCGAAGCCTTTGAGGATGTCTATATTGGGCAGCGATCTGTCGAATGGATCGAGAACATCCCCGGGGATTTCCCCTGGCATTTGTTCGTCAGCTTTGTCGGCCCGCACGATCCCTTTGACCCGCCCACCGAATACGGCGACAAATACCGCGACGCGGACATGCCACCTGCCACACCTGCGAACTTGCCGGGCAAACCCGCGTACCTCAAAGACCGCGTCAAAGACATCACCCCAGAAAAAATCGCGGAAACGCGGCGGCAATATTGCGCGGCCATCGAAGCCATCGACGATCAGATCGGCGAAATCCTCGCAGCCGTTGAACGGCGAGGCATGGCCGACAATACGTACGTCATATTTTCCAGCGACCACGGGGAAATGCTCGGCGATCACGGCTTGTACACCAAAAGCGTACCCTACGAAGCCTCGGTACACATCCCGCTCATCGTGGCAGGCCCCGGCATTGCGGCCGGGCGCGTCTCCGATGCCTTGGTCGAACTCATCGACCTAAATCCCACGATATGCGACCTCGCTGGCATCCCCCCGCTCTCGGATATCGACGCCCGGTCCATCGCGGCTGTGTTGCGGGGCGAAACAGCGAGCCACCGGGCCGAAACCGTCAGCGGCATCCGCAACTTCCGGTGCATCCGCACGCACGAGCACAAGTTGATCGAAAATTACAACGACGTCACCGAACTCTACGACTTGATCGCGGACCCGAAAGAAGAACACAACATCGCCGAACAAAATCCCGACCTCAGACGCGAGTTATCTCGCCGCCTATCGGCGCGTTACGTAGAAGGCGCATGGCATCGGTAATTAGGTTGTGTTGACATTTGCGAGCCATGCAACGGAATGGGGCGGCGAAGCGGATGGGCGGAGACTGACCACCTCATCGAAAGGACAAATCGTGACCTACACCAAACTCCCCGGCACGGATATAGCTGTCTCTGTCCTCGCGTTGGGTTGTTGGCCTTTTGCCGGCGGCGATGTTTGGGGCGAACAAGATGACGACGTCTCTATCGCCACTGTGCATGCCGCACATGACGCGGGCATCACGTTTTTTGACACGGCAGAGGGGTATGGCAATTCCGAGCGCGTCCTCGGGCGTGGCCTTAAAGGGCGGCGCGACGAAGCGGTGATCGCCACCAAAGTCGGCGGTGCTCATCTCTCATCCGATGATCTGCCCAAAGCCTGTGAAAACAGCTTGAAAAATCTACAAACGGATTACATCGATCTGTACCAAATTCACTGGCCCAATCACACTATCCCCATTGAAGAAACCGCAAACGCGCTTTCTCGCCTGCGCGATCAGGGGAAAATTCGGGCCATTGGCGTCTGCAATTTTGCCTGCGGCGATCTCGGCGACTTGCTCGCTGTGGGCGATATCGCCACCAATCAGTTGCCGTATAGCTTGCTCTGGCGCGTGATCGAACGCGAAATTCAGCCGATGTGTTTGGAAAACGAGATCGGCATCATTTGCTATAGCCCGCTGATGCAAGGGCTGCTCACCGGGCGTTACGCCTCTGCGGATGAAGTGCCCGATGGCTTGGCGCGCACCCGCCTGTATTCGCACGACCGGCCCATGGCCCGACACGGCGAACCCGGTTGCGAAACCGAAGTCTTCAACGCGCTGTCAGAAATTCGCGCTGTCGCCGCCGAGGCTGGCGTCACCATGGCGGAAATGGCCCTCGCGTGGGCGCGGCAACAACCCGGCATCACCTCGCTTCTGGTCGGCGCGAGAACGCCCGACGAAGTCCAATGGAATCTCCCCTCAGTCGCACTCGCGCTCTCCGAAGACCTCCTGCAACGCCTCTCTGAAATCACGGTGGGCGTCAAAAACAAACTCGGCAACAACCCCGATATGTGGATGTCGGAATCGAGAATGCGGTGAGAAGGGGCGATGGCCTCGTGCTCGACCAAAGACAAGATGCGAGAGGGAAGACGAAAGACACTTAGGAGGTTCACATGGCACATCTTCAAATTGACGACGCAGCGGTATTTTATCGCACCTTTGCAGACCTTTTGGTCGCTGGCGAAGACGACAAACACATGGCGCGAAAACTCGGATGCTCGCGGGGCGAAATCAAGCGCAGGCGGCAGGCATTTCAAAAAGGGGGCATCGTGACAGAGCGCGGCGTGTCAAAAGAAAAACTGGATGCGTGGCTGGCTTCAAACGAGGGCCAGCGCATGCAACACCAGTGGGAAACCCATCACAGGCGACAAAAAGCCTTGGGCGCGACCGGCACCAAACCGCAAAAGGGATTCCGCAAACAGCCCGAAGTCAAACGCGGCTGGACGCGGCAAAAGGTCTAACAAAAAGGCCGACGGGTGATGCCCGTCGGCCTTTGCCATTTAAGCTAATTTAATCTGCCAAGCGAATCAACGAAACGGGGCAACTGACCGTTTTTCGGGCCAGTGCATCTACGCAGTGCGTCGGGTTTTGGGGCTGTTGGGCGGGGACTGACTACTGACTACTGACCACTGACCACTGACCGCTTGGAGCCTGTTTCTCGCCTCTCCCGTCTTACCTCTCACCGAAGGGGGTTGGGCGGGGTTCATCTTCGCCCTCTCGCTCATCGCTCGTCGCACTTCAAATCCAGCCAATCGAGTTCTTCTCGCGTGAGTTTCAAATTGAGGGCCTCGATATTGGCCTTGCACTCATCCGGGTGGAACACGCCGATCAGGGAAAAGAGATTCAGGGGTTGATTCAGGTTAAATGCCAGCGCGATTTGCGGCACGGTCAGCCCCTTTTCCCTCGCCAATTCGCCCGCGCGATTTAGACGCTCGAAGTTTTGCTCGTAACAATAGGCATCCACGCATGACCCCGGCAGATTCGGCTTGTAGGCTTCAAACGTCTCGCGTGTGAACTTGCCCGAGAAAAACCCCTGTGCGAGGCTCGACCACGTGAACAGGGGCATTTTTTGTTCTGCGTACCACGCCCGATCCGCTTCGTTGCTCGGCCCGCTGATGCTGATGCAACCGCGCCAGGGTTCTTTCACCTGTTCGGCGAGGCTATAATTGGGACTGCTCACGCTAAAGGGTTCCAAGTTGTGCTTGTAAGCGTACTCATTGGCCTCCCGAATGCGCGGCACGGTCCAGTTCGACCCGCCAAACAGGCCGATTCGGCCCGCGGCTTTGTGCTCGTTCAACACCTCGACAATCGGTCCGACTTCGACATTGAGATCATCTCGGTGCAACACGTAGATGTCGATGAAATCCGTTCGGCACCGCTCCAATGACGCGGTCAAATCCGCCGTAATATCGACTGGATTGACTTTGTTTTTCGGGCCGGCATGATGCGCGCCCTTTGTCAAAATGACGGCCTCGTCGAACAGGCCACGTTCTTCCAGCCACTGGCCCAAAACGCGCTCGCACTGCCCGCCGCCGTAAATATACGCAGCGTCAAACCCATTGACCCCGAGTGCCCACACCCCATCCAGCAATGCAAATCCACCTTGCAAATCATCTTCGCGCAACATGATCGTGCCCTGCAAAATGCGCGAGATTTTCTTCTTCATCCCGTCAATCGTGCCGTATTCCATCGGCATAATGGTACGTCCTTTCTGAAGTTGTCGGTTGACAATGCGAATTAAGAGTAGAAAGCGAGTGAGAAGCAATCAACAAGCCCGTTGACAAAATCCGTTTCTTCATCCGTTCCTCCTATGCGGTGGGGCACAGGAGTCCATCTCAACGAGTAGATGGATGGCTAAAAAATATAACATGCCTGAAATTAGGCAACAAAGAATATCGGGACTACCCTCGCTTCACTCGTTGTAGGCTACGCCTGTGCCTGTGAGGAAGGGGGAATGTGGAATTGAGAACACAAAAAATATACAAAACCAATTCGTGCCCCTTAGAAGTTGTCTTAAAACAAAAGATGACCCATCCCTCGGCCCCTCTCCGCAACGGGGACGGGCAACAGTGGTTCCTTCAGCATTCTCGCTTTTGCTACCACACGCATCGTATTCACGGATGTTCCGCAGTTCAAAGAAGGCATCCTAACAAGTGCCCTCGCAAAATACCCTCCGATCAAGCTATCACGCACAGCGCGCAAGGCCGTCTCGCAACCCACATCCATTATGCAACCCACTTTGCAGGCTGGCGCGTATCGTTCTGTTACGAAAGCGATTTGCGCTGTGCAAGCCCCTCGGCGTTTGAGAGCGGCATTTTTTGCTTACTTTTTTTTGCTGTTGAAAAAAAGTAAGTCGCCGAAGGCATCGGAGGCAACCAACGAGGCTGTAGGACCAAACGCATTAAATGAGTAAGCAATACATTTGCTACTCTGTGCGTAACGTTCAAAAAATAAAATGTCAACACGACCTAGTACTTTCGGGCGAGGGGATCTGTGCCGAGGATGTTGGGGTGGGCGATTGCGTTGCGGAGGGCCGCGAAGAGGGGGTGGAGGCTTTCGATATTTTGCGCGAGGGATCGGATGATGAAGAGGTCGGGCTTGGGGGAGGCGAAAGAGAGCAAGAGGTCGGGCGGGGTTGGTCGCAATAATGGGATGAGGGTTTGGGAGAGATTTTCGATTAGGTGGGTGAAGCGCGCTTCGCCGGGCGTCCCTGCGATGAAGATGTTGAAGACGACGTTGTAAGGGCCAAACGCGCCCGGGTGCGTGGGCGATACCGCGCCCGGTTCGGAGTGGTAGCGTTCGATGAGGAGCGGGCGTTTGGGCGTGTGAATGGCGATGTGGGATCGGTAACGTGCGTAGGCAAAGTGTTCGCCGTGGGCAACGCGCCCGGCCGTATGCCCATCCGCGAGGAGCAGGCAGGCGTTGGGGGCCAAGTGCCAGTGTTGGTTTTGTTCAAAGATGCTTTGTGCATAGGGGACAACGGGATCGGGCCACACGATAGCGAGGGCCTGGGATTCGACTTTGCCGATGAGGGTTTGTTTGGACGGGATGCCGTGGGGATTTTTATAGACTTTGGTCAATGCCTGCGTGCCCAAGTACAGGGCCGCGCGTTTGCCACAGCGCACGCGGAGGATTGGCGCGTCTCCTTCGACCATGCCGCCGCCGTAACTGGAGATCACAACCGCGCAATACGTGCCCTGCGTGGCGGGGTTGAGCAATTTGAGCGGTGCAATGGAGCGGCAAGCCGTGAGGACAGAGCGCGTGCCATTGTGGGTCACTTCGATAGATGAGGGGATTGTGGGCATGAGCGCGGCTGAGGTGAGATGGGGTTAGCCACAAGCGGGGTACAACTGGCGATAGCCAGTTCAAAGGCACAAAAGGCACAAAAGGGGTACAACTGGCGATATGTGTAGGGGCGATGCCCCGTGCTCGCCCGATCAAAATCAGTGGTCAGTAGTCAGTGGTCAGTCCCCGCACCGCCCTTCCTTAGAGGAAGGGGGGGGAACTGTGAGCGGTTTTGCGAGGGGATTGATGAGGGATTTTTAATCGCTTTATGCCCTCGGTCAACGCCATCAGAGCAACCCTTGAGATAAGCCATCAAAGGGACTTTACTCCCCTTTCCTCGTAGGAAAGGGGCCGGGGGATAGGTCCCCTCGCGCACCGCCCTTCCGCAAGTGAGACATAAGATGCCCTCGATACGGGGGTGCGCCCTCTATCTCGCAAGATACAAGCGGGCAGATTCATGGGCGCGGAGGATGTGGGCGATGATTTCATCGCGTCCAACTTTGTTTTTGATGCAGGCAAAGAGCGTGGGGCCGTCCCCGCGCATTTTTTTTGCGTCTCGTTCCATAATGCCGAGGTCCGCGCCCACGAGGTCCGCGAGGTCGGTTTTGTTGATGATGAGCAGGTCCGATTGGGTGATGCCCGGGCCGCCCTTTCGGGGAATTTTGTCGCCTGCGGAGACGTCGATGACGTAGATGGCGTAATCCACGAGTTCTTTGCTGAAGTGCGCCGCTAGGTTGTCGCCGCCGCTTTCGACGACGAGGAGGTCGATATCGCAGTCAAAGCGAATCATGAGGTCTTCGAGGGCGTTGAGGTTGAGGGAGATGTCTTCCCGAATGGCAGCGTGTGGGCATCCGCCGGTTTCAACGCCGATGATGCGGTCGGCTTCGAGTGCGTTGTGATGCAAGAGAAATTCGGCGTCTTCGCGCGTGAAGATGTCGTTGGTGACCACGCCGAGGCTGTATTGGTCGCGCAGGGCTTCGCAGAGCAGGCGAACGAGTGCGGTTTTGCCAGTGCCGACCGGCCCGCCAACGCCGATAGTGAATGCGCGTTGCGAAAAGTCGCGGCTGGCTGCGACCGATTCGCGCAGGGCGAATTTGCCGGGGGATTCAAAGGGGGAATGAGCATGGCCGTGATGGTGGTCGTGCATGAGATGTCCTTTTTAGCTTTGAAACAATCGGGAATAGAGATACTCGTGCATGCCTTGGGCGATGTCCCATTGGGGGGCAGAGCGCGAGGCGCGGGTGTGGTCTGCGTTGGCGATGGCGGCGATAGCGGCGATGGCGGTTTGGTGGTGGCGTTTTTGCAATCGCGCGGCTTCGAGAGGGCCGATTTGCCCCAAGCGAACCGCCGCGCTGATTTGGTCGCGCAAGAATTGGTACATGAATACCCGGCAGGTGTGCGGGCGTTTGAGGCCGGCGACATGGCAGGTCGCGCCCAAGACGATGGTGTAGTGGGCAGGCACGGCTTGACCGAGCAAGGTTTTGTGCAGACGCCCCATGGTCTTTGAGGCGTACAAGTCGCGCATCAGGCGCAACAAGTTGCGGCCCTGCATCGCGCTGGCGCGGGCTATGGCGGGGGCCGTGAGCATGGCGTCGTAAGCGAGCAGGATGTCGGTCAGGTTTGCGGGGATGGGATCGCCGTTGTAGCAGGCGTTGATGAAGGGGATTTCGCTCGTGGCCGTGGTGTGGATGGCGGTTTGGAGGTACGCGTCGAGGTCCGCAGGGGTACGCAACAATCCCATTTGTACGGCGGCTTCCAGCCCATTGGAGAATGCGTACCCGCCCGTGGGCAACGCGCTGTCGGCAAGGGTGAAAAGGTCGAGTAACATGGGGCTCAAAACAGATGGTAGAGTTGCGCCAAGGGCAATTTTGCCGCCGGGTCGCAGGTGAGGGGTTCGCCATCGACTGTGACGCGATAGGTTTCTGGGTCGATGTGAATGTTCGGGGTGAGGTCGTTGCGTTTCATGTCTTTTTTGCCGATGTCGCGGCAGTTGGAAACCGCAACCGCGCGTTTGGACAGGTTGTAGGAGGCGACGGTTTCCAATGACGCCAGGGAGACAAACGCGAGGGAGGTCGGCCCCACGGCATTGCCCTGCGCGCCGAACATGGGGCGCGGGTACACGGGTTGCGGCGTGGGGATAGAGGCGTTTGGGTCGCCCATTTGCGCGTGTGCGATGATGCCGCCTTTGATGACCATTTCGGGTTTCGCGCCGAAAAAGGCGGGTTTCCACAAGACGAGGTCCGCGAGTTTGCCCACTTCGACCGAGCCGATGTGTTCGCTTAAGCCATGCGCGATAGCGGGGTTGATGGTGTATTTGGCGATGTAGCGTTTGACGCGCAAATTGTCGCTGTTTGTATCGCCGGATAATGCGCCGCGCTGTCGGCGCATTTTGTGGGCGGTTTGCCATGTGCGGGAGATGACTTCGCCGATGCGGCCCATCGCTTGGCTGTCGGAGGCGATGATCGAGAGCGCGCCCAAGTCGTGGAGGATGTCTTCTGCGGCGATGGTTTCCTGCCGAATGCGGCTTTCGGCAAAGGCCACGTCTTCGGGGATGTTTTTGTCGAGGTGGTGGCAGACCATGAGCATGTCGAGGTGCTCGTCGATGGTGTTGACGGTGAAGGGCCGCGTGGGGTTGGTGGAGGACGGCAGGACATTGTCCTCGGCGCACAGGCGCATGATGTCCGGGGCGTGTCCCCCACCCGCGCCTTCGGTGTGATAGGTGTGAATGGTGCGCCCTTTGAATGCGGCGCGGCTTTGTTCCACAAAGCCGGATTCGTTGAGGGTGTCGGTGTGGATGGCGACTTGGATGTCGTGGTCTTCGGCAACCGAGAGGCACATGTCGATGGCCGCGGGCGTGCTGCCCCAGTCTTCGTGGAGTTTGAGGCCGCACGCGCCGCCTTGGATTTGTTCGGTCAATCCTTGGGGGAGGGCGGAATTGCCCTTGCCCAAAAAGCCAAAGTTGAGGGGGTAGGCGTCGCTCGCTTCGAGCATCATGCGGATGTGGTGAGCGCCCGGGGTGCAAGTGGTGGCCTTGGTGCCCGTGGCCGGGCCCGTGCCGCCGCCGAGCATGGTGGTGATGCCCGAGGCAATGGCTTCGTCGATTTGCTGCGGGCAGATAAAGTGGATGTGTACGTCGAGCGCGCCCGCGGTGAGCAAGTGGCCTTCGCCCGCGATGACTTCGGTGGTGACGCCCGCGATGAGTTTGGGATCGACGCCGGCCATGATGTCGGGATTGCCGGCTTTGCCGATGCCCGCGATGCGCCCGTTTTTAATGCCGATGTCGGCTTTGTAGATGCCCGTGTAGTCGATGACCAGGGCGTTGGTGATGACGAGGTCCAATGCCCGGTCTTGCGCTACGCCGGTGGCTTGGCCCATGCCGTCGCGGAGGACTTTGCCGCCGCCAAATTTGCATTCGTCGCCATAGACGGTGTGGTCGCGTTCCACTTGGATGACGAGGTGGGTGTCGCCGAGTTGGACGCGGTCTCCGGTGGTGGGGCCGTAGATGCTCGCATAAGCGGTTCGGTCGATGGGATACATGGGTCGCCTCGCTTAAAAATGGCGTGCGTTTTGGAGGGCCTCGGCTTTGTTTTCGTCGAGTTGGCCCGAGATGAGGGCATTGCCGCCATAGACGGTGCGGCGGCCCGCGATGGCGACGAGGGAGACGGTTTTGGTTTCCCCGGGTTCAAAGCGCGCTGCCGTGCCAGAGGGAATGTTCAGGCGAAAGCCGTAGGCTTTTTCCCGGTCGAATGAGAGGGCGGGATTGACTTCAAAAAATGTGTAGTGCGATCCCACCTGTACGGGGCGGTCGCCCGTGTTGGTGACGGAGAGGGTGATGGTTTCCCGGTCTGCGTTGAGGGCGATGGGTTCGGCGAGAGGGGTGGTCGCGCCCGGCGTTGCGGAGATGGTGTTGTCCGGGGACCAGGGCGACTGGGTGCGCGCGAGGCCCGAACCGTACAGGGCGAGGTCGGGGTCGCCTTCTGCGCGGCAGATGGGGTGGTGAACCGTGACGAGTTTGGTGCCGTCGGGAAAGGTGCCTTCCACTTGCACTTCGCCGACCATCGCGGGGACGCCGGGCAAGACGTCGTTTGTGCCGAGCAGTTGCTTGCCTTTGTCCATGAGCGCGGCCACGGCGTTTCCGTCTCGGATAAATTCGAGGAGTTGGGCCGCGATGAGCGCGACCGCTTCCGGGTAGTTGAGCCGCAAGCCGCGGGCATAGCGTTTTTGGGCGAGGAATCCCGCGTTGTGGAGGATGAGTTTGTCGATTTCTTTGGGCGATAGGTGCATGGGACATTCCTTAAAACGTGAGGTGCTGTTGGATGGTTTCGTCCGAGAGGGCGTGCGATGGGCCGTGCAATGCGATGCTGCCGCGGTCCATAATATAAAAATAATCGGCGATTTGTCGGGCAAAGTCAAAGCGGTGTTCGACCAAGATGATGGTGAGGTCGGCGCGGGCTTTGAGGCGGCGCAATGCGTTTTCGATGTCGAGAATGATCGAGGGCTGGATGCCTTCGGTGGGTTCGTCGAGGATGAGGATATCCGGATCTCCGACGAGGGCGCGAGCAATGGCGAGTTGCTGTTGTTGCCCACCGCTGAGGTTGCCGCCCAGCTGCCGTTTCATGTCGGCCAATGCCGGAAAGAGGTCGTAGATGGGGTTTTCGGGGATCGTTGCGAGGCCATCGGTGCGTGCCTCTAAGCCGATTTGCAAATTTTCGAGGACCGTGAGTTTGGGAAAAATTTCGCGCCCTTGGGGTACGTACCCCACGGCCGCACGAGCGCGCACGTCCGGCGTCCAAGCCGTGGCGCGTTCGCCCTTGATGAAGATATGACCTCGGCGCGGTTGGAGCAAGCCCACAATGGTTTTGATGAGCGTGGTTTTGCCGACGCCATTGCGCCCCATGATGGCGGCGATGCAACCGGTGGCGATGTGCATGTCGATGCCCTGCAAGATGCGGCTTTCGCCGTAATAAACGTGGAGGTCTCGCACTGCGAGCGCGGGGGTGTTCATGGGGCCTCAAGCGGTTTCGGGGTGTTTGCCCAAATAGCATTCGATGACGCGGGGGTCGTTTTGCACTTGTTCCATCGGCCCTTCGACGAGCACTTTGCCTTCGTGAAGCACGGTGACCGTGCGGGCGATTTGTCGGACAAATTCCATGTTGTGTTCGATGACGATGATGGCGTGGTTCATGGTCAGGCGTTGGAGGATTTCGCCGGTTTTGGCGGTTTCTTCGTCTGTCATGCCCGCGGCGGGTTCGTCGATGAGGAAGAGTTCGGGGTCTTGCAAAATGACCATTGCAATTTCGAGCCACTGTTTTTGCCCGTGCGAGAGGGAGGCCGCCGGGGCGTGCAGGTGGTCGGTCAAACCGGTTTGTTCTGCGACTGCGCGGATGCGGTCGCGGTTTTTGTCGGAGAGGCGCGAGAAAAGCGAAAAGAGGACGTTGCGGTCGGTTTTGAGCGCGAGCATCAAATTTTCGTACACGCTGAGGGAGGTGAAGACAGAGGGGGTTTGAAATTTGCGCCCGACCCCGGCTTTGACGATGGCATCTTCGCTCATGTGGGTGAGGTCGAATTTGTCGAATCGCGCACTGCCTCGGTCGGGCTTGGTTTTGCCACACAGCACGTCGAGAAAGGTGGTTTTGCCCGCGCCATTGGGGCCGATGACCACGCGCAATTCCCGGTCGTGCAAGACGAATTCGCGGATGTCGAGCGCGACAAACCCGTCG
This sequence comes from Candidatus Latescibacterota bacterium, assembly GCA_965204745.1. Lineage (GTDB taxonomy): Bacteria > Latescibacterota > UBA2968 > UBA2968 > UBA2968 > VXRD01. Next base: position 1,663,504 of record OZ242010.1, on the reverse strand, counting down.
AAGGAGACGCGGAGGTTTTGCACGGTGAGGAGGATGGGGTCGAATGTCATGGCGATTTTCGCTTTCGGCGGTTGGGACGGATCGAGTCGATTTTGGATCGCAGGCCGATGAGGCCGTCGGGAAAAAAGAGCACGCCGCCGATGAAGAGAAAGCCCAAAAAGTAGAGCCAAGTGCCGGGGAACGCGCCGGTCAAAAAGCTGTAGAGCAGGTTGACGAGCACGGCGCCGATGATGGGGCCGATCAAGGTGCCGCGCCCGCCAATGGCGACCCAGATCACCATTTCGATAGACGCTTGCACATCCATGCGCCCGGGGGTGATGATGCCGGTTTGCGGCACGTAGAGCATGCCCCCAAACGCGCAGAGCACGCTGGCGAGCACAAAGACGAAGACTTTGTAACTGGCGATGCGGTAGCCGATGAAGCGCAGGCGGTGTTCGCCGTCTCGAATGGCGATGAGCACGCGCCCGAGTTTGGCGTTGACGATGGCGCGGCACAAAAAATAGGACGCGAACAGCGCGGCAAAGGCGATGGTGTAGAGGCCGCGTTTGGTGGCTGGATCGGCGAGTTCAAAGCCGAGCAGGGTTTTGAAATCCGTGAGCCCATTGGTGCCGCCGAGCATGGTTTCATTTCGCAAAAAGATGAGATAGATGCCCAGGGCGAGGGCTTGCGTGATGATGGCAAAATAGACGCCTTTGAGGCGGCTGCGAAACGCGAGGTACCCAAAGATGAGGGCGATCAGGGCCGGGACGAGCAGGCCGAGGATGAAGGCGAAGGTGAAGGTGTGAAACGGCTCCCAAAACAGGGGCAGTTGTTCTACGCGATTCCAGACCATGAAGTCGGGCAACGCGCTGCCATAGACGCCTTGGGTGCCGGTTTTGAGGAGCATGTACATGCCGATGGCGTACCCGCCCAAGCAAAAGAAGAAGGCTTGGCAGAGCGAGAGGATGCCGGTGTATCCCCAGATGAGGTCGATGCCGAGGGCGGCGATGGCAAAGCAGAAGTAACGGCCCCAGAGGTTTAGGGTCGTGTCGGAGATGAGGCCCATCGCATTGAGCACGGGCGCGGCAATGCCAAAGACGAGGAAGATGGCGATGGGCCAAGCGTAGGTCATGGCGGTGTTTTTACTCATCTTCGCGTCTGCCTTTTGCGGGAAAGATGCCGGTGGGGCGCAGTTGCAAGAAGAGGATGATGAGGCCCAAGATGAGCACTTTGGCATAGACGGCTTCGGCAAAGGGTTCGATGATTTTGTTGGAAATGCCAATGCCGAGTCCGGCGACAACAGCGCCTAAAATTTTGCCCACGCCGCCTACGACGACGACCAAAAACGCATCCACGATATAAGTCTGTCCCATGTTGGGTACGACATTGCCAATCAGGGTCATGGCCCATCCGGCGACGCCGGCGATGCCCGTGCCGACGAAGAAAGCGATAGCGTCCACGCGGCGGGTGGGAATGCCCATGCACGCGCTCATCTCGCGGTTTTGCGTGACGGCGCGCAGGCGGAGGCCAAAGCGCGTTTTGAAAAATAAGGCGATCAGGGCGATGAGGATGAGGCAGGTGAATCCGATGATGAAGAGGCGGTTGTAGGGCAGGATGACTTGGGGGGCCACTTCAAAGCCGCCGCTGAGTATTTGGGGCAGTTTGACGGCGGTGAGGTCGCCGAATATCGTGCGGGCGAGTTGGATGAGGATGAGGCTGATGCCCCATGTGGCGAGCAGGCTTTCGAGGGGGCGGTTGTAGAGGTGGCGAATGACCGCGGTTTCGACGAGCAAGCCCATGCTGCCTGCGGCGAGAAAGGCAATGGGGAGGGACAGGAGAAAGAACAAGTCGATGTACGCAGGGGGGAGGACGATGAGGCATATATTTTGGACGATGAATGTGAAATACGCCCCGACCATCATAAATTCGCCGTGCGCCATGTTGATGATGCCGATCTGCCCGTAGATGACCGCCAACCCCAGGCCGATCAGGATGAGGATGGACCCCAGGCTGATGCCGACAAAGGTGGTTTGGATGACGACCAGGATTTGCTCGAGGGTTTCGAGCCACTGGATGGTTTTGCGAATTTCGCCTTGGACCTCGGGATGGGGTTCGGCGATGGCGCCATTGGCGTCGGGTTCGACGCGCCCGCGGAGAAAGGACAGGACGAATGTGTTGTCGAGTTCTCTTAGGGTTTTCGCCGCGTTGAGGCGAATGTCGGGGTTTTCGCTGGTGAGTTCGCGTTTGCCCAAGGCGACGCGGATGAGGTTTTGAATGCTGCTGTCGGCCTCTTTTTCGAGGGCAGCGCGCAAGGTGGGGATCGCGCTGGGGCCGCCGCGATTGCCGAGGGTTTCGGCTGCAATGCGCCGCTTGACGGGGTCCGGATGAAAAATTTCCATGCGGGTGAGATAGGGTTGGATGAGGGCGCGGATGCGGCGGTTGCTGTCGATTTCTTCGAGGTCGATCAGGGGGGCGATGAGGGGGTTGCCATCGGCGGTTGGAATGGGCTGGCGTTGGGGATATGCGGTGTAGAGCGGGGCGAAGCTGTCGCCGTAATCGTCTTCTCGCAAGTCGCCCACGATGACGAGTGCGCCATTTTTCAGATAGAGTTCGCCGTTGAAGAGCGCGATCATCAGGGCGTAATAATTCGCGTTGTCCCGTTCGGCAATGGCTTTGACGGCGGTTGTGATGCTGTCGCGGTCGTTGCTGGCGATGCGCCCGAGTTGCAGGTGGTGATCCGATTGCGCCTGGATGGACTGCATGCCCGAGATGAGGGCGACAGCGATGATGCAGACCGCGCGCAAAAATTTGTGGCGTTTTGTTTTCATGCGTTTTGAGGTGGGACCTGCCCCCTCCTGCGAGCGCGGAAGGGGGTAGGTCCCGATTGGGACGAGGTTTAGAACGAGAATATGGATTCAAAAGCAACCTCGGTCACTTTTTCGTCGATATTGCGGCGCAGTTCGGCCAGAATACCCCAGTTGTCGGTGATGCTGTAGCTGGGGCTGAAGGTGATTTCCGTGAACTTGTCCTCGTCGTCCGTGTCTATGCCGCTGTAACGCACCGTGGCGGCGATTTTGTCAGATACGGCCAGGTTGCCCATCAAAATATAGCCATGGCCGTCGTTGTCTTTGGCGCCCCAGTTCGTCAGATAATTGTATTCGGCGGCCAGGGTGACAGGGCCCGTGGCATACATGGCCCAAGCATTGATGAGGGACTGGTTAAAAGCGGTCGTCGCGCCCGTGTCCTCGTCTTCGACGACCATGTCTTCCCAGAGGTAGGCGACTTTGGCGGTGATGGCTTCAGAGGGGGTCAAAATGATTTGCGTTTCAAAACCCAAGTCGTCAAAGCTGGTGTCGTTGCCATCCCAGACGCTGGAGACCACCGATCCAAAAAAGCCGATTTTGCCATTGCCAAAACTCGCGGCAGCGCCGTTTTGATACCCGCCATAGACGAGGGTTGCAGAGTAGGAGTACTGATATAGCCCCGTGGGTTCTGCGGTTTCCCAACCCGAGCAACTCAGAAATTTGCCGCCCGTGATGCTGAAGCCATTGGGTGCTTTGTACGTGACAAACGCCTGCTCGAGATCGACAGAGCCGCCGCTGAGGCTGTTGATGTCGGCTCGGGCCGTGATGCCATGGCCGTAATCGTAGAGAAAATCGACTTCGAATTGATCGAAGGACAGGGTATTGTCTTTAGACCCCGTGTCGTAGGTCGACGACATGTCGAAAAAACCCGTCACTGTGAGGTTGTCGGTAATTTTGATTTGTGCAACTGACGGGGTGGCGAGAAATGCCGTGAGCGCGAAAATCAGCAGCAGTTTTTTCATGGTTTTCTCCTGTTGAATGGGGCCGGGCGAGCGCGTTGCCCGGCCGAGTCTTTACGGTTTGAGGGTGTAGGTTCCCATGTGGTTGACGTGATCGCAGTCTTTGTCCGCACTCGTGATGTCGTCCCACGGGTCCGGGGCGACGAGGCCATCTGTTTCATAGACGATTTTGAATTGGCCGTTTTTGCGGATTTCGCCGATCAGCACGGGTTTGTGCAGGTGGTGGTTTTTTGCGTCTATCATGACGGTGCCGCCCGGCCCGTCGAATCCGAGGCTGTAGAGCGCGGGGCGCACGGCATCAACGGCAAAGGAGCCGGCCTTTTCCACTGCGGCTTTCCACAGATAAACCCCCACGTAAGACCACACGATGGGGTCGTCGGTCACGCGCCTGGCCCCGCCGGGCAACCCTTTTGCCGCGCAGTAGTCTTTGAACTTTTTGACAAAGGCGCGGTTTTCTGCGGTGGGGATGGATTGGAAGTAGTTCCACGCGGCGAGGTGGCCCACGAGAAATTCCGTGTCCATGGAGCGCAATTCGTCTTCGGCGACGGAAAATGCCATGATGGGGCACATGGCCGAGGTGAGTCCTTGGTTGGCAAATTCCTTGTAGAACGGCACGTTGGAGTCGCCGTTGATGGTGGAGAGGACCGCCGCGTCGCCATCGGCGGCAAAGCGTTTGATTTTTTGCACGATGGTCTGGTAGTCCTGATGGTGAAAGGGCGTGTATTCCTCGATGATGTTTTCCTCTGGCACGCCTTTGTGCAGCAGGAAAGCGCGGAGAATTTTGTTTGCGGTGCGCGGGAAGACGTAATCCGTGCCGAGCAGGTAAAATTTCTCGTACCCACCCCCTTCTTCGCTCATCAGATAGTCAGCGGCGGGAATGAGTTGCTGATTGGGCGTGGCGCCGGTGTAGATGATGTTGCGCGAGCATTCTTCGCCTTCGTACTGAACCGGGTAAAAGAGCAGGCCATTGCTTTCTTCAAAGACCGGCAAAACGGATTTGCGCGAGACAGAAGTCCAGCACCCAAAGGTGACGGCGACCTCCTTTTCCCGCAGGAGTTCTTTGGATTTTTCGGCGAACAAGTCCCAGTCGGATGCCGGATCCACGACGACGGGATCGATTTGCTTGCCGAGCACGCCGCCGCTGGCATTGATTTCTTCAACGGCCATGAGCACGACATCGCGCAAGGAGACCTCGGAGATGGCCATGGTTCCGCTGAGGGAGTGCAGGACGCCGAGTTTGACGGTTGCGTGATCGTCTGCGCGGACGGAAAGCCCCATCGCGAGCAACAGGGCAACAATGACAAATGACGATTTTTTCATGCGTGTGTTCCTCCAGATCGGTGCTGTGTTGGACAATATCGCAAACTCACTTCTGTGGGGATGGTCAATCGAGCGCCTCCTTTCAGTTGCGGCGAAACGAACGGTTCCCCAATCCGTTGTTCCGAACGGCGATACGCGGGTTTATGACGGGCACAAAATTAGGGTCAAATTATTTCCGCATCATTAAACAGAGGTGAATTTGGTATTTCTTTTTGGTTGACGTTACGCGGTGAGGCTGTATTTTTTTGAAATCCGTGGAAACAAATCATCGGAAAGGAACCGATTTATGACTGAACCCCATAATCCTTTGAATACGCGCGATACGCTGCCGACACAGGCGGGCGATCTCGCAATTTTTCGGTTGGACAGGCTGGAAGGCGATGGCGTTGGGCCCGTGTCGGGGTTGCCGTTTTCCGTGCGCGTATTGCTCGAGGCCGCGCTGCGCCATTTGGACGGGTATCAGGTGCGCGAGGAAGATGTGCGCGCGTTGGCGAATTGGCGGGCCGCAGATCCGGAGGCCATCGAGATACCGTTTAAGCCCGCGCGCGTGGTGTTGCAAGATTTTACGGGTGTGCCCTCGCTGGTGGATTTGGCGGCACTGCGTTCGGCGCTGGGGCGCGCGGGTGGAGATCCCACGCGGATCGAGCCTGTGATTCCGGCGGATCTGGTCGTGGATCATTCGGTGCAGGTCGATAGTTTTGCCAATTCGGACGCGCTGCGGCGGAATGCGGAGATCGAGTTTGAGCGCAATCGGGAACGCTACGAGTTTTTGCGCTGGGGCGCGAATGCGTTCGAGCGGTTCCGGGTGGTGCCCCCGCTGACGGGCATCGTGCATCAGGTCAATCTCGAATACCTGGGCAAGGGGGTCATCGCCCGCGATGGCATGGCGTTTCCGGACAGCGTGGTGGGAACGGATTCGCACACCACGATGATCAATGGCCTGGGGGTGCTCGGTTGGGGCGTGGGCGGGATCGAGGCCGAGGCCGTGATGCTCGGGCAACCGATTTACATGCTGATGCCCGAGGTGGTCGGGTTCAAGTTGGACGGGCAGTTGCCGGAAGGAACGACCGCGACGGATTTGACGTTGACGGTGGTGCAGATGCTACGCGAGAAGGGCGTGGTGGGCAAGTTCGTGGAGTTTTACGGCACGGGCTTGACGGGTATTGGGCTGGCGGACCGCGCGACGATTGCGAATATGGCGCCCGAGTACGGCGCGACAATGGGGTTTTTCCCGGTGGATGACGAGACCTTGCGCTACTTGCGGCGCACCGGGCGCCCGGCAAAAGCGGTGGATGTGGTGGAGCGGTACGCCAAGGAACAGGGGTTGTTTCGCACAGACGACACGCCAGAGCCGCGGTTCACAGACGTGCTCGCGCTGGATTTGGGCACGGTGGAGCCGAGTTTGGCCGGGCCAAAACGGCCGCAGGACCGCATCGCGCTCGGGCAGATGAAAGAGGCGTTTGAAGAGGCGTTGCGCGCGCCCGTGGGCAACAGCGGGTATGGCTTGGACGAGCAAAAGATCGCGGTGAAAAATGCCGAGATCGGGCACGGCGCGGTGGTGATCGCGGCGATTACGAGTTGCACGAATACGAGCAACCCCTCCGTGATGGTGGCGGCGGGGTTGCTGGCGAAGAAAGCCGTCGACCGCGGGCTGAGCGTGCGCGCCCACGTCAAGACGAGTCTCGCGCCCGGATCGCGCGTGGTGTCGGATTATCTGGATCGGGCGGGGTTGACGCCCTATTTGGAACGCTTGGGTTTTCACACGGTGGGGTATGGCTGTACGACGTGTATTGGCAACAGCGGCCCGCTGCCCGCCCCCGTGGTGACTGCGATAGAGGGAGGCGATCTCGTTGCGGCGTCCGTGTTGAGTGGCAACCGCAATTTTGAGGGGCGCGTGCATCCGCATGTCAAGGCGAATTATTTGGCGTCGCCGCCGCTGGTCGTGGCCTACGCACTGGCCGGGCGCGTGGATGTGGATTTGACCGCGCAGCCACTCGGGCGCGATGCCGATGGCGAGGCGGTTTTTTTGCGCGATATCTGGCCGAGCCAAGACGAGATTGCCAAGACGATTGCGCGGGCACTCAAACCCGAGATGTTTGAAACGCGCTATGGCAATGTGTTCGATGGCAATGAGATGTGGAATGCGGTGGCCGGGCAAGCAGGGGATCTCTACGCATGGCAGGCCGAGAGCACTTATGTACAAGAACCCCCGTTTTTTATGGACCTGTCGCCCGAGTTGGACGAGATTGCCGATATCAGGGGCGCGCGCGTGCTGGCAAAATTGGGCGATTCGGTGACGACGGATCACATTTCGCCCGCGGGTTCAATCGCGGTGGATAGCCCAGCCGGGCGGTATTTGATTTCAAAAGGCGTCGAGCCGAAGGATTTCAATTCCTACGGGTCGCGGCGGGGGAATCACGAGGTGATGATGCGGGGCACCTTTGCCAATATTCGCATCCGCAATTTGCTCGCGCCCGGCACAGAGGGCGGGGTGACTGTTCACCTGCCTTCGGGCGATCAGATGAGCATTTTTGACGCGGCGATGCGGTACGTGGAGGAAGGCGTGCCGTCTATCGTGATCGCAGGCGCGGAATACGGCGCGGGGTCGTCGCGCGATTGGGCCGCCAAAGGCCCGGCACTTCAAGGGGTGCGCGCGGTGCTCGTGGAGAGTTTTGAACGCATTCACCGCAGCAATTTGGTGGGGATGGGGGTATTGCCCTTGCAGTTTAAGGATGGCGAGAACGCCGATTCGTTGGGACTGACCGGGCGCGAGGTGTACGGTATTGCCGGCTTGGGCGATGATTTGCAACCCTTGCAAGATGTGACGGTGACCGCGACAGATGATAGGGGTCAGGTCCGATCATTCTCCGCGACTGTGCGGATCGATACCCCCGTGGAGATCGACTACTACCGCAATGGCGGCATTCTGCACACCGTGCTGCGGAATTTTTTGAAGGATGGATAGGACGATGGAAACCGTCTTGCATTTTCAGCCCGTGCTCGAGTTGAGCGATGAGAAATTTTATGCGTTTTGCCAACTCAACCGCGACCTTTTCATCGAGCGCGATGCTCGGGGGGATATGATTGTGATGCCACCAGCGGGCGGAGAGACGAGCGAGCGCAATGCAGAGATCACGATGCAGTTGCGGCTTTGGGCAAAAGGCGATGGCACAGGCGCGAGTTTTGATTCGTCGGGCGGGTTTCGATTGCCCAATGGCGCGGTGCGTTCTCCAGATGCGGCGTGGATTGAATATACGCGGCTCAACGCATTGTCCGCATCAGAGCGGCGCAAGTTTATTCCGCTGTGTCCGGATTTTGCCATCGAATTGCGCTCGGCAAGCGATCCCTTGTCCCCCTTGAAGGCGAAGATGCGGGAGTATCTCGACAATGGCCTGAGTCTGGGCTGGTTGATCGATCCGGATACCCAGCGCGTTTCTGTGTATCGGCCCGGATTGCCCGTCGAAGAATTGGAAAAGCCCTCGCGTCTTTTTGGCGATCCCATCTTGCGGGGGTTTGAACTCGATCTGGATGAAATTTGGTGACAGAGCCGATAGTGGCGGCGGCAAATAACTCAAAAACCGGATGCGTCTTTGCGATGCACCCGGTTTTTTTTGCTGTACGATTGAACGGGCTTGAGAAGCAGCCCTTGTACCCGCCAGGTCAGCGGTGGAGTGCCCACTGATTTTCGAGCTGCTCGCCGCGCATTGTGGGTACCGCGTTGCAATAGTTGAGTTGTGCTGCGTGGGCAACATCGGCGGCAAAGCCCCTGGCGCAGAGCTCTCGGCCGCTGGGGCAATGGGTCAACGCGGTGGCTAAGTCATCGCGCAGGTGGATGAACGCGCCTTCGCATGCGCGGGCTTCGGGCGATTTTTCGCAGGAGAGATAGGACAGGATCGCGCCTGCGCCGAGGTCGTCTTCCAAGGCCCAGCGCAGGGGCCCGTCGGCATCGGGATCGACATAGCGTTCGCCGCAGGACAAAATGGTGATGGCATAATCGGTCGTCTGCGAGATGTGGGAAAGCGCGCGGGCAACGGATCGGGCATTGAGCAACGCGCCCACGAGCAGGATGGGAACGCGAGGGGCATACCGAATGCAGGTCGCGCCATTGGGCGAGGCGAGCACGATGCGCGTTTGGGGTTCTATGTCGAGATAGGTGAGCGGGGAAAGCGAGAACCGGCCTTTTGCGGGGACATCGCCGCGGCCCACGGCGCACTCGGCATTGACGCGCTGCGCGTAGGTTGCGGCGTCTTCGCCTTTGGCACGGGGAAAGACAACGCCGCCGTTGTGGATGGCGGTAATGGCAGCCGTGGAGAAGCTGAGGGTGTCAACTATGACGAGGACATCGCCGCGTTGTGCGGCTTCTCGCGCGCCTCGTTGGCCTCGGGCGAGTTGGCAACGGTAGGTCATGCGGGGGATCGTCCGAGAAAATGGGCGTCCTGTTTTTTGCGGAGCGTCCAGAGCGGGTCGTCGTCTTGGGCGCGGATCGCGCTCGCGGTGATGAGTTCGCCCGCGGGGACATCCCGGCGGAGGGGGTTGCCACTCGCCATGTGAAAGGGCAGGGGATTGTCGCCCGCGATAGGCAGGGCAGGGCGCATGAGGTAGTCGAGGTTTGTGCTGTGATCCGTGCCGATTTGGGCGCCGGCTTTGAGGTGTTCTTTTGCGCGGGCCACAATGTCAAAGCGCGGCCGGTAATGGGTCGCGCCCGTGGGCAGGTTTAAGAGGCCCGCGACCAAGGTGGTGATGGGGGTTTCCACGCCGCAGAGGTGATAGGGGCGGTAGATGAGGGCCGCGCTACCTTTTCGATTGGAGATGAGTCCTTTGGTGGTGAGGATGCGCCGAGCGTACGCATTTTCGCAGGCCACGACGATGAAGACCCCGCCGCCGAGGCCGGGTTCACCCTGTTGGCGCAAGCAGGAGACGCAGTCGATGACGCCGCGTTGCGACAAGATGCCGCCATCTTCTTTGGGGGCGAGCACTTCCGGGATTTCGACCGTGCGGACGATGGGGGTATGCAGGGTGTCTGTGTCGGGGATGAGGCCGGTGGCATTGGCGGCGATAGTCAGTTCGGTGATGTCGTAGCCCGCAATCGCGCCGCGTTGCCCGAGAATGTTGCGGCGTTGCGCGACATAAGCCGAGGGGCCTTCGGCTGTTTGGGCCGCAAAGATGCGTCGATCTGGAATTTGGAGACTACCTTTGGACCAGACAATGGCGTTGGCTTGCGGGTCGTACACGCGGTCCGAATCGAGGGATTTGCCGCCGCAGAGCACTTCGAGGCCCAGGTCGCGCGCCCACTGGACGAGGCCCATGAGCAAGCCGTGCTGGTCCCCATCAACAGCGGTATAGACCAGGCCCGCTTGGTCTGCGAGGTGTTTGAGGATGGGGCCGACCGTGACGTCGGTTTCTTTGGAGACCATCGCGACGTGCTTGCCGTGTCGGATGGCTTCAAGGCCGTGGTTCGCGCCCGCGCTTGCGACCCCTGTGGATTCCACGATGACGTCGAGGGGCAAGTCCATCATTTGCATGGCGTCTGTGAGAATGACGTATTTGCCCTGTGCGATGGCAACGGCGGCCTGTTCGCCGGTGTCGGCGATGATCGTTTTGTCCGAATCCAAGCCCGCGTGATCGAAAGCGTTTTGGGCCGCGTCTAAGTTGGTGTCGCAGACCACGGGCACATGGAGTTGATCGATAGCGTGCGATTGCGCGACGAGGGCGGTGGCGTATTGCCCGGTGCCAATGACGCCCACGCGCACGATGCGGTCCGTTTGGGCGAAGAGTTGATGGTAAATCATCGTCATGTCCTCGGGTCGCGTGCTTAGAAATTGGGCAAAAAACATGCCCCTCCCCGTAGCAGTTCATCGAAGTGCGACGGGTTTTGGAGGTGTTGGGCGGGGACTGACTACTGACCACTGACCACTGACTACTGACCACTTGGGGTGGCGGGGCGGTCTCCCCTCTCCCTTCTTACGTCTCACCGAAGGGCGGTTGGGCGGGGACTGACCACTGACTACTTCTTAAATATTCCCCCTCGTTTCGAGCGAGGTGATGATTTGTCGTGCGGCCTGTTGCGGCGTACTGTCAACAGTGTAAATGACGAGTTCGGGATTTACAGGCGGTTCGTACGGGTCGGAGATGCCCGTGAAATTGGGGATTTCACCTGTTCGCGCTTTTTTGTACAAACCCTTGGGATCGCGTGTTTCGCACACCTTGAGAGGCGTGTCGATGAAGACTTCGATGAAGTTCTCGTCATTCATCAATGCGCGCACACCGTCGCGGTCCGCACGGTAGGGACTGACAAAGCTAGAGAGGGTGATGACGCCAGTGTCTGCAAAGAGTTTGCCCACTTCGCCGATGCGCCGGATGTTTTCCGCACGGTCTTCAGCCGAGAAGCCGAGGTTTTTGTTCAAGCCGTGGCGGATGTTGTCGCCGTCGAGCACATACGCCATGCGCCCGCGTTCAATCAGGGCGTGTTCGACGGTGAATGCGATGGTGCTTTTGCCCGAGCTGGGCAAGCCGGTGAGCCATATCAACACACCTTTTTGGTCGAGCAAGGCTTCGCGCTGTTCACGCGCAACCTGGCTTTCGTGCCAAACGATATTGGTGGCTTTGACTTCTGCCAAGGGATGCCTCCTGTGAGTGTGGTGGAACTGCGTTTGGATATCCATAAGATACCAAATTTTGGAGGAGAAATTGAGAATATTTCGTGTCGGCAATCAGCGTTTAGGCACCGCACCACCGTGTCTGAATCGCGGATTAAACGGATTACGCGGATTACGCGGATTACCACCCACCACCCCACCACCGCTTCATCGTTTCCCTCCGATGTGTCCTTCGCATCCCCCGCCGCCCATCCGTGTCTGAATCGCGGATTAAACGGATTACGCGGATTGCGCGGATTACCCCACACCGCCCTACCGCCGCAAGACGTATCGGCATAGGCGTTTTCCAGTTCGGTCGGCCCTGATTACCACCCACCACCCCACCACCGCAAGACCTATCCCCCCGGCCCCCTTTCCTACGAGGAAAGGGGGAGCGTATGGCTTTCTTGAAGATTTGTATCCCTGGCTGTTTTGATGGCTTTGCGCGAATGGATCACGCCATGGAACCCCAAAAACCTATCGCGCAATCCCTCGCAAAACCGCTCACAGTTCCCCCTTCCTCGCAGGAAGGGGGCCAGGGGGTAGGTCCCAACTTGAAGGGTTGTATCCCTGGCTATTCTGATGGCTTTGCGCGAATGGATCACGCCATGGAACCCCAAAAACCTATCGCGCAATCCCTCGCAAAACCGCTCACAGTTCCCCCTTCCTCGCAGGAAGGGGGTTAGGGGGTAGGTCCAATTTCCCCTTGACAAAATGATTTGGCATCTTATACTTTCCCAACCGTCGTTATTTTTTTCCCGCAGGCAAAAGCCATGCCTGTGCAACTCGTTCTATTTTTCGGGAGGATTCACATGTTGACTGCCATTTTTCGGCGTTGTTCAAACCTGTTTGGAGGCCGCCGTTCTCCTGCGAAAACAGGCGTTCATGTCGCCCATCCCCATCTTGGCGTGTGCTTCTATTTCATTGCAAAGGAGTCTGATATGATGTCCCGCTACACTATGTTGGCTATGGTCGCGCTGGTTTTTCTGATGGCATCGGGGCCGGCTTTTGCCCAAACCGACTACGATACGGACAACGACAACCTGATTGACGTCACCACCTTGGCGCAACTGAATGCCATTCGCTGGGACCTCAACGGCGATGGTGCCATAGACGCAAGTGCCTCGACCGCCGATACGGCCGCTTACAACGCCGCCTTTTCCGGCCGAGATACCGCCACCGCCACCCGCATGGGTTGCGCCGCTACCTGCACCGGCTACGAGTTGATGGGCAACCTGGACTTTGACGAGAACAACGATGACCAGATCACCTCAGCAGACGCCACCTACTGGAACAGCGGTGCTGGCTGGACGCCCATCGGTGTTGCGTCCACCGGTGCTGCAACCCTCTTCACCGCCACCTTTGATGGCAATGACAACACCATTTCCAACTTGTTTATCGCTGACAGCACCAGCACCGCCACCGGTGGCGGTTTCGTCGGTCTGTTCGGCGATGTCAGCGGCACGATTAGAGATGTGGGCTTGTTGGACGTGAATGTCACCAACACCCGCACTTCCACCTCCAGTTCGAACAACTTTGGTCGAACCGGTGCCTTGGCGGGTCGCCTCAGTAGCGGCGGCACGGTGCGCGGGAGCTACGTTGCCGGCGGCTCCGTAACCCACAACCCCAGCAGTGCCAGTGGCAGTTTTAGCTATATCGGCTGTCTGTTGGGCTACTCTCTTGGGACCGTCAGCGATAGCTACGCCACCTGCAATGTATTCGGAACGAACAACAATTCGCATTTCGCCGGCGGCCTGATCGGGGTAGCCACCAGTACCGTCGACTCCACCTACGCCACTGGGACGGTCACCATCACCGGTACTTTTACCGGCACCATCACCGCCGGTGGCCTGATCGGTTGGACCAGTTCCCGGGTCAGCGTCAGCTACGCGACTGGGAACGTTTCCGCCACCGGCCTCGGCAGAGTGGGCGGCCTGATAGGGGAAATGCGGGGTCCCAGCTACGCCACCTACGCGACTGGGAACGTTTCCGGTAGTGGCACCGGCACCGGTGCTACCGACGCCCTCAGCCTCAAAGTGGGCGGCCTGATAGGGGAGATAATTCTCGGTAGTGGCGAATACCTGCGCTCCAGCTACGCAACCGGGAACGTTTCTGGGAGCGGCACCGGCGTCAAAGCGGGCGGTCTGATAGGCCGCGCGACCGTCAATACCGCGAACTCGATAAGCGCCGTCTATGCTATCGGCGCTGTTTCCAACACCAGCACTGGCACCACGGCCGCCGGAGGCCTGGCGGCACAACAGGGTGGTACAGCCAACCCGATGACCAACAGCTACTGGGACAGACAAACCACCGGCCTGGACACCACCGCTGGAACCAGCACCAGCACCACGGGCGCTCAAACCACCAGTGCCCTCCAAAGCCCCACCGGCTATACCGGTAGCATCTACGCCAACTGGAACCAAAATCTGGACGGGCAAACGGGCAACGACGATCCGTGGTACTTTGGCGCGACGGATCGGTACCCCGTGTTGAAGTATGCCGGCCTGGACACCACCGCGCAACTTGCGTTGCAACCGCCCGGGCAACCGGAGGTGGCCGTGACGTCCAATACGGACAGCTTGAACGTGTACTGGCGTGCGGCGAGTCGCGCGACGGGGTACAAGGTGCAGTGGAAATCCGGCATGCAAAGCTACGACACCATGCGTGAGGCCGCCACCACGGATACGCTCCACAAGATTCTCTCCTTGACGTCGGGGACGACCTACACAGTGCGTGTCCTTGCCACCAAGACCGGTGTGCGCGATGCACCCTCGGCCGAGGTCATGGGCGTCCCAGGGACACCGAGTTACGATAGCGATACCGATGGCCTCATCGAGGTCTCGTCCTTGGCACAACTCAACGCCATGCGCTGGGATCTCAATGGCGATGGTGCCATAGACACAAGTGCCTCGACCAGCGATACGACCGCCTACAACACCGCTTTTTCCAACCGGGACACCGCCACCGCCACCCCTATGGGTTGCTTCTTGAGATGCACCGGCTACGAACTGCTCAGCGACCTGGACTTCGACACGGACAGCGATTCCGACGTGGACGCCGACGACACCTACCCCAGTTGGACCCCCATCCCGACATATACCGCCGCATTCAACGGCAACGGCCATACCATTACCCGCATGACCATCACCAACTACGCCGGTTCTACTGGCCTATTCACTGCTCTGAGCGGTTCTATCCGGGAGGTGGGGATGATAAACGCCCGCGTGAGTGGCGGCGCCAACCCCAATGACGCCCTTGCCATTCTGGTGGGTCAAATCAACTCCATAGGTTCGGTGACTGCCAGTTACGTACAAGGCGGTTCCGTCTCCACCATCATCAATGGCACTCATGTGGGCGGGTTGGCGGGCAACAACTTCGGCACGATCACCGAAGCCTACGCCACGGCATCCGTCGATGGCGGAACCTATACCAGCCTCTCCTTGGGCGGGCTAGTAGGCAACCACACAGCGATCATGGGCAACCCCGTCAGCGGCAGGATCACCGCTGCCTACGCCGCCGGTGACGTGTCCGGCACTGCCGATGCCACCAACGTCATCGGCGGATTTGTCGGGAGTGTCGCCAACGCCGGTAGCATGATGTCCTACACCTACTGCGACAGCACGGTTCATCGCACGACCCTCCCGTGCGTCGGCAGCCAATCCGGCTCCTCTGTAACCGTCGCTGGCAAAACCACCGCCGAACTCCAGACCCCCCTCGGCTACACCGGCATCTACGCAAGCTGGAACCCGACGGACGACGACCCGTGGGCCTTTGGCGCGACGAATCAGTATCCGGCCTTGAAGTATGCCGGCAAGGATCCCGCCGTGCAATTTAACCTCCAACCCGTGGTCGTGACGTTGGCACTGACGCCCTCGTCGATCTCGGAAAACGGCGGGATGAGTACCGTGACCGCGACGCTGTCACGGTCGTTGTCGTCGAGCGCGACGACGATCACGGTGCGCCCGGTGGCGGGTGCTTACACGGTGCCGGCGGATTCGACGATCACCATCGCGGCCGGGAGCACGGCGAACGCGTCGGACACGGTGGTTATCACAGCGGTGAACAATACCCAAGACGAGCCTAATCGCAATGTGACCATGCCCGTTGTGATGCACAACAGCCAAGTCTCGGGCAGGGTAACCGGGGCAACTTTGACGCTGGACGACGACGACCTTGCGCCGATGGTGACGCTGACGCCGAATCCCGCGTCGATTTCGGAGAACGCCGCGGCTTCGACAGTGATGGCGTCGCTATCGCGCCCATCGAGCGCGGCGACGACGATCACGGTGCGCTCGGTGGCGGGTGCTTACACGGTGTCGGCGACGGATACGACGATCACCATCGCGGCGGGGGACACGATAAACGCGTCGGATACGGTGGTCATCACATCGGTGGACAACACCCGAGATGAGATTAATCGCACCGTGGACTTGTCCGGTGTGTCGCGCAACGCCCAAGGCGCGGGTAGTGTGACCGGCACTATAACGCTGACGGACGACGACGACCCGCCGACTGTGACGATGGTTGTGTCGCCTGCGTCGATTGCAGAGAACGGCGGTATCTCGACCGTGACCGCACGGCTGTCTCACACGTCGAGCGATCCGACGACGATTACGGTGACAGTGGCGCCTGTGCAACCTGCTGTTGCAGGCGATTACACGCTGAGCACGGCGGACACGCTGCTCGTCGCGGCGGGGCAAACGACGAGCACGGGCACCGTGACGATCACAGGGGTGAATAATGCCGATGCTACGGGGAACAAGACGGTGACCGTGTCGAGCACGGTGGGCAACAACGTGGGCACGGGAACGGTCACTGATGCGACGCTGACGCTTGTCGATGACGACGTGCCGCAGGTGACGTTGGTTTTGACTCCGGCGTCGATTACGGAGAATGCCCAGGTTTCCACGATCACAGCGACGCTAGATCGCACCGCAACCGCGGCGGCGACGGTCACGGTTTCAGCGACACCTGTGGCCCCTGCGGTTGCGGGCGATTTTACGCTATCGACCGCGACCACGCTGACCTTCGCGGCGAATGCGACGACGAGCACGGGCGCCGTGACGATCACCTCGGTGAACGACACGACTGACGCGCCTGACAAGAGCGTGACCGTGTCTGCAACGGTGACGGGTGGCAATATGGCGTCGCTATCGTCTCCCGAGACGTTGACGATCACCGATGATGAGGCCGCGCCGACGGTGACATTGACGTCGAATCCCGCGTCGATTTCAGAGAACGGCGCGGTTTCGACGGTGACAGCGACGCTATCTCACAAGTCGAGCGCGATCACGACGATCACGGTGCGCCCGGTGGCGGGTGCTTACACGGTGGGGGCGGATTCGACGATTACCATCGCGGCCGGGAGCACGGCGAACGCGTCGGACAATGTGGTCATCACTGCGATGAACAACACCCGAGACGAGCCTAATCGCAATGTGACCATGTCCGTTGTGGCGCGCAACACCCAAGGCACGGCCAGTATAATCGGCGGCACGGCATTGACGCTGACAGACGACGACGATCCGCCGGACGCGACCCTGAGCGCGTCGCCGCTGTCCTTTTCGGAGAACGGCGGCGTGGCGATGGTGAGCGCGACCCTGTCGCATACATCGAGCGCGGCGACGACGATCACAGTGACGGCGGTAACGAATGTCTATACGGTGGGTTCGGACAACACCATCGTCATCGCGGCGGACGCGACGACGAGCACGGACGCCGTGACGATCACCGGCGTGGACAACGACATAGACGCGGCGGACAACGCTACGACGGTGACGGGCGTGATGACCAATAGCCAAGGCACCGGGAGCGTGACCGGGGCGTCGGTAACGATCACCGATGATGACGCGCCGCCGATGCTCTCGATCAGTTCGCCGAGTGCGGTCGAGGGCACTACCATGAGGTTCACCGTCAGATTGAATAAAGTGAGCTACAAACTGGTGACGGTGTCGTATGCCGATGCGGGCACGGGCACCGCGACTTCGGGGACGGACTACACCGCGCTTACCGGGGGGCTCCTGATCTTTGGGCCAGGGCAGACCGAGCGGACTTTCGATGTTACTGTGACCGACGACTCGGCTGTTGATCCGAACGAGACCGTGGTGGTGACGTTGAGCAGCGCGGTCAATGCCACCTTGAATGGCGGTGCGACGAGCCTCACCGGCACCGGGACGATTATCGACAACGATGGCTCGTCTGCGCTGAGTATCGGTTCGCCCAGCGTGATTGAAGGCGCGACCGGCGCGACCCTAACCTTTCGGGTGTACCTAATCCCGGCGCACACGGCAGCGGTGACGGTGACGTATGCAGACGCGGGCACCGGTAGCGCGACTTCGGGGACGGATTACACCGCGTTCGCCGCAGGGACCCTGACCTTCGCGATAGGCGCGACCACGCAGACCTTTGCCGTTTCCGTGCTCGACGATACAATGGATGAACCCAATGAGACCGTGGCCGTGAGCCTGAGCAGCAGCTTAGGCGGTGTGACAGGGATGGGGAGGATCATCGATGATGACGCGGCCGTGCTACGCATCGATTCGCCCAGCGTGGCCGAGGGCGCGGCAGGGACGTCTCCCACTCTCCGCTTCACGGTTTCGCTGAGTTCGGCGAGTGGGTTACAAGTGACGGTGGCGTATGCAGACGCTGGCACTGGCAACGCGACTTCGGGAACGGACTACGACGCGCTCGCCGCAGGGACCCTGACCTTCGCGGTTGGCGAAACGAGCAAGACCATCGACATCTCGGTCATCGGCGATGGAGCGGTAGAACCGGATGAGACCGTGGTCGTGACGCTGAGCAACCCGGTCAGCGCGGCCTTGGCTGTGGCGACCGGCACCGGCACGATCACCAACGACGACCAGGCGCCCACACCCACAGATCCGACGGATCCAGAGCCAGAACCGGATCCGGATACAGATCCGACCTTCACCGAGGCGGTTGATCCGCAAAGCTATCGGCAAAACCAGGCCATCGATCCGCTGACCTTGCCCGCGGCAACAGATGGCAATGGGGACCTAACCTACACCCTGACGGGTCTGCCCGATGGGTTGAGCTTCGATGCTGAGACGCGCACCGTATCTGGCACACCGCTCGAGGCGATAGAAAAAGCGATCTACACCCTGACCGCCACAGATGAAGATGGCGATGAGGGCACCATGAGCTTCTTCCTCACCATCATCGGGAACGTGGCGCCCTCCTTCGGCGATGCGAGTGTGGATACACTGGCCTATACGCGGAAGCAAGAGATCACGTCCTTGACGCTCCCGCAAGCGACCGGTGGCGATGACCCGCTGACCTATGCACTGACCCCGGATCTGCCCGAGGGCTTGAACTTCAATGCCGAGACCCGGGAATTGTCTGGCACACCGCTCGAGGCAACGGACGAAACGATCTATACGCTGACCGCCACAGACAGCGATGGCGACGCGGCGACCCTGACGTTCACCCTCTCTGTAACGACCGATCCAATACCGACCTTTGGCGATACGACCGTCGCCGCACAGGTCTATATGCAACATCGAGAGATCGCGTCCTTGACGCTCCCGCAAGCAACCGGTGGCGATGACCCACTGACCTACGCATTGACCCCCGCGTTGCCCGAGGGCTTGACCTTTGACGCCGAAACGCTCACCTTGTCTGGCACACCGATCAAGGCCATGGACGAGACGACCTACACGCTGACCGCCACAGATGGCAATGGCGATTCGGCCCCTCTCACGTTCACCCTTGAAATCCCGAACTTGGTGCCCACTTTTGGCGATACGACCATCGCCGCACAAAGCTATCTCGTCAACCAAGAGATCGCGTCCCTCACGCTCCCGCAAGCGAGCAGTGGCGATGGCATGTTGGTCTATATCCTCTTGCCATTCCTCCCAGATGGCCTATCGTTTGACCCGACCACGCGCACGCTTTCCGGCATGCCGAGTGAGGCGAAGGCCCAGGCGACCTACACCTTGAGCGCGTTAGACGCCGATGGCGATGTGGCCTCGCTACCCTTCACGCTCGAAGTCTCACTCCCCTCGCCCGACCTCGATGGCGATGGGGTTGTAAATTTCGCCGACTTCTTGACCTTTGCGGGCAAGTTCGGCTCGCGCCTCGGTCAGGAGCGATATGACCCCCGGTGCGATCTCAATGGCGATGGTCAAATTGACTTTGACGATTTCCTCATCTTCGCCGCCGACTTTGGCTCATCAGGCTGACAAATGCGAAAGACGCGAAAGGAAAAACAAAAGCCCGGGTTCACAGTGAACTCGGGCTTTACTTTTGGGACCTACCCCCCTAACCCCCCTTCCTGCGAGGAAGGGGGGAATGGCGAGAGGTTTTCCGAGGGAATGGCGAGAGGTTTTTTGGGGTTCATGGCGCGATCCATTCGCGCAAAGCCATCAGAACAGCCAGGGATACAAACCTTCAAGAAAGCCATACGCTCCCCCTTTCCTACAAGGAAAGGGGGCCGGGGGGATAGGTCGCATTTTCATGGCATGATCCATTCGCGCAAAGCCATCAAAACAGCCAGGGATACAACCCTTCAAGAAAGCCATGCGCTCCCCCTTTCCTTGTAGGCACAGGCGTAGCCTACAATGAGCGAAGCGAATAACGGGGGCCGGGGGATAGGGCTTGCGAGGTGGGACCTACCCCCTGGCCCCCTTCCTACGAGGAAGGGGGAATGGCGAGAGGTTTTGCGAGGGGAATGGCGAGAGGTTTTGGGGGGTTCATGGCATGATCCATTCGCGCAAAGCCATCAAAACAGCCAGGGATACAACCCTTCAAGAAAGCCATGCGCTCCCCCTTTCCTTGTAGGCACAGGCGTAGCCTACAATGAGCGAAGCGAATAACGGGGGCCGGGGGATAGGGCTTGCGAGGTGGGACCTACCCCCTGGCCCCCTTCCTGCGAGGAAGGGGGCCAGGGGGTAGGTCTTGCGAGGGATTTGCGCGAGGGGGTTTGGGTTTCTATGGCGTGATCCATTCGCTCAAAGCCATCAGAACAGGCCTGGATGCAAACCTTTAAGAAAGCCATGTGCTCCCCTTTCCTTGTAGGCACAGGCGTAGCCTACAATGAGCGAAGCGAATAACGGGGGCCGGGGGGATAGGTCGCATTTTCATGGCGCGATCCATTCGCCCAAAGCCATCAGAACAGCCAGGGATACAAACCTTCAAAAAGCCATGTGCTCCCCCTTTCCTTGTAGGCACAGGCGTAGCCTACAATGAGCGAAGCGAATAACGGGGGCCGGGGGGATAGGGCTATGGCGGTAGGGCGGTGTGGGGTAATCCGCGCAATCCGCGTAATCCGTTTAATCCGCGATTCAGACACTGCGGCAGGGGCCGGGCACGCACTATTTTTGAACCCCTCCGCACCGAGCGGTGTCCATTCCCCACAGACCGACTTTTCTGTCTCTCCTTGTATCTCTGGACTACACCCGGATCACCTTTGAACGGGCTATCGCCAGTTGTACCCCGCTCGTGGCAAAACGCCCATCTTACCGCTGACCGCTTGGGGCCGGGCACGCACGGGCGGCGGCGAGGTGAGGCCGCACGGGCGGATGGGCGGAAAGGATGGGCACGCACAGGCAACAGGGTAGCGAGGTGAGGCACGCATGACGCCTTCGGACGCCATCTTAATGCAGCGAATTGTGGCGCGGGACGAAGCGGCGTTTTCGCTTTTGTTTGCGCGTTATCAGGCGCGAGTGACCGAGTTGATATATTGGATGGTGAGCGACGCGAGTGCGGCGGATGATTTGACGCAAGAGGTCTTTCTCCGCGTTTGGAATCGGGCCGAGCAATGGTCTGGGCGCGGGTCATTTCGCGGGTGGTTGTTTCGCATGGCGAAAAATCTCGCGCTGAATCAGTTGCGGAGCAAAAATCGCCGCAGGGAACAGCCCTTGCACATGCCATCGCTCCACGATGATGAGGACGAAGAACGCCCGGTTCCGGGGTGGATGATCGACCGCGCCGCACTGGGCCCGGACGTGCAACTGGAACGCGCAGAACAGCGGCGCGTGTTGCAGGAGTTGATCGACGCATTGCCCGAGGAAAAACGCGAGGTGTTTCAACTGGTGTACGAAGACGAGGTCACGCTCCGAGAAGCCGCCGAACGGCTCGCGATTCCAGAAGGCACGGTCAAATCCCGCCTGTTCCACGCCCGCAAGCAACTCGCATCGGAATTTTCGAGATTGAAGGATTTTCGGTAATCGTAGGGGCGATGCCTCCGCGTTCACCCGATCACACAATAGGAGGAAGTTGAAATGGGTCTCGCAGTGAAAGCACCGTGGCACAAAATTTCTTGGGATGGGTTTGTGCAACGAGGACTGCCCGAGTTGCTGGCCGATAAGGTGTCGCTGGCCGGGTATCGCGTGGTGTCCAAAAGCGAATACACCTGCGAACTGCATCTGGCGATTCAGGGCCGCGCAGAGGTGGTGTACGACAACATCCCGCAACCCGATGACGACGGGCGGTTTAAGGTGGATGGCTTTTTCCGCACCGTGGTGCCCGTGCCCACCGAGGTGGATTTGGCGCGTGCCGATATTTATTGCGTGGGCGAGCAACTGCGCGATTATATCGCCCGCCGGTTGGATGGGATGCCCAACATGCTCGAAAACAGCGTTGCGACGTGGATGCCATTGGGCGATTGGATTCGCGCATTTTTCACGAATGAATCCACGTCTCACTTTTTGCAGGCGACCAACTCTCACGACATGCACGTTCACTTGCGGCGGATAACATTGCTCCCCATTCTCGATCAGGACGAGGGGTTGGCAAACGGGTATCACCCATCTCACGATGGGCGCGTCTGCCCCTATTGCACGCCCGAAGGTCCGAATATCGCCCGCATTTTGGAGGTGGCACAGGGCGCGACCATCCGCGATGGCAAGTTGGTGATCGAAGACGATTCGCCCGAAAAGCGCGTGGGCATTGGCGCGTCCGTCACCCCGTTTTTGGAACACGATGACACGAATCGCGTTTTGATGGGCGTGAACATGATGCGCCAGTGGATCGGCGCGCCAGGCCCCGATATGCCGCGCGATGACCGCGGCGCGTGGCATGCCTACCACGCGCAATACGACGGCGCGGTATTGGAATCCGAACCCGCGCTGGTGCAAACCGGGTGCGAACCGCGCGATCCCCATTTTTGGACTGGGTACAACTTGCTCACCGCGTTCATGGCATGGGATGAGGACGCACACGAAGACGCACTCGTCCTGAGCGAATCCGCGGCCCATCGCATGATGCAACCCAACCGCGTCGCCCCGGGCGACAAACTCAGCAATCGGCACGGGTACAAGGGCGTGGTATCGCGCATTGTGCCCGACGACGAAATGCCCACCCTGTCCGACGGCACGCCTGTGGAACTCATCATGAGCGTGTGCGGCCTGGTGTCTCGCCTCAACTTTGGGCAGGTGCGCGAAGCCGTCATGGGCCGCATTGCAAAAGCCAAAGGCGAGCCGGTGATCGCGCCCATCTTTGCCGCGCCAAAAGACGATGAAATCCGCGCCGAGTTGAAGCGACACGGCTTGCCCGAAGACGGCATGGACGCGCTGCGCCTCAACGGTGAACCCCTGTTGCGCCGCACGACCGTGGGCTGGGTGTACTGGGGCCGCACGTCGCATCTGGCCGCGGACAAAATCCACATGGGGGTCGCGCCCGGCCGGCCCGTGAAGGCGATGGCGATCCCGTGGTCGAACACCCAAGACAAAATCCACATGGGGGTCGCGCCCGGCCGGCCCGGTCAAGAAGTGGGCGAGGCGGACTTTTTGGCCCTGCGCGAAGCAGGCGCGTTTGGGGTCATCCGCGATCTGTTCAATACGTGTTCCGCAAGTCGATCCGATGCCGCCACCTTAGCCGAGCGCGTCTCCAAAGGGGCCGTTGTCCCGGCCGCGCCATCGCCAGCATTTGAAGAATTGACCGAGCAGTTGGACAGCCGCGGCATCACGGTCGCATTGGACGACCACGGCGCAACATTTTCCCTGAAGCGCGGGGGGGACATCGCGCTGGCGCGCCCGGTGCCGCATCCGTGGTTGTCCGGGCATACCCTCACCCATGTGGGCAGCGACGCGCCCCGCGCCTTGCAAGCGGCCAACAACCGCTTGACCGAGATGATCGCCAATGCCGCGCCCGAGGTCTTGATCCAGCGCGGGCTTAAAACCCTGGGCGCGCGCGTTGCCGATTTTTGCGATTTGCCGGGCGCGCGCTTTTACACCCGTGCATTGTTCAGCGGCCGGTCCGTCGCCGTGCCGGGGGCCGACTTGCGATACGATCAAGTCGGCATCCCCGAAGCCATGGCGTGGACCCTGTTTGGCCCTTTTGCCGCACGCGCAGTGGGGGCAAAAGAAGTGAGCCGGCGGTCGCAAAAAGCAACCGCGGCTTTGGACGCGGCGATGGCCGAGTTGTGGGCCGTTGTGCTCCGCAGGCCCGCGGTGTCGCCAACCGCGTTTGTGGCGTGTCGCCCGGTGCGCGTTGCCGGCGACGCGATTCGCGTGTGCATCCGGCTTTGCGCCTTGATGAATCTCGATTTTGACGGGGACCAAGTGGCGGTCTTTGTGCCCCTGACCGCCGAAGGCCAGGCGTCCGCAGGCGATCACCTGTCTGCCATTGCCCACTTGACGCGCGATCCGGGCCTGATTATGCGCGAAAAAGTACATCCCACACACGACGCCCTGTTCGGCCTCGCGCTGATGAGCATGACAGACGCGGGCCTGCGGGAAATCAGCGCCGCAGTGGGCGATCAGGTCACGCGGGAAGGGGAATTTGTCGACGGGAATCAAGTGATGGCGTGGCTGGCAGCCACCATGGCACGCGATGGCGCGAAAGCCGCGCTCGATTTGGCAACGCGCTTGCAAGCCCTGGGCTTTGACACAGCGCGCAAAACCGGCGCGTCCATGAGTGCGTTCATCGGCGCATCCCTCCCGTGGCCCGAGCCGCCAGCGGACGACGACCCCGATGCCTGGCGCGATTATCCGGACGAGGTGTCGGCCGCGTTGGCGCAATTCCGCGGCTATGACGACGATGAACTCGGCGTGCCCGCCCTCTTGGTCCAAAGTGGCGCGCGCGGGACCTTGTTGCAACTCAGACTCTATGTGGCCCCGCAGGGCAGCGTGCGAAACGCCCGGGGCGAGTTCATCCCGGTGAAGCGCGGTTTTCGAGAAGGGCTGACCCCCGAGGAGCTTTTTGCCCGCGCGATTGGCGCGCGCTGGGGGTTGTCCAACACGCTCGCCGAGATGCTGGCAATTCAGAGCGATTTGGAATTGCAGAGCGCGCCCGGCGGCTATGGGGTCTTCGCCCGCGCCCGCAGGTCAGAAACCCCGGGCGTCGTCTTTGCCCGCGCCGCACAAAAAAACGAACGCGACCCCCTCACCGACGAATACACCCGATTATTTGTCGGCTTGCCCATCTCGCCTCGATGAACCGCACAACCGAGCGGCGGGTCGAAAGCCCCGTCGCTCTTTTTTGTATCCGATTGATTTTTCTGCCTCGATTCGTTCAATCCCGTCCGTATCTCATCCCACGCTCACTTGACGATTCGCCGTCAACTGAGTATAATGACCAACGAAAAAGGAGCGACAAGACTATGGATGACAAACAAAATGAAATGCAGGCAGAATGCGATTTCTCCGGCGGTGTTCTCGGAAAACACCATCGGGCGTATCGTCAGGGGCATGCTGTCCAAATAGACAAACGGGATGGCACCACAGAAGTTCACTACTTTACACCCGAAGATGGCTCTGTCATGCTCGACCCAGACGTAAAACGCCACTTTCCCAATTCTGAATCTGTGAACAAAGCCCTGCGCGCGTTAATTGCACATCCATAGGTGGTCTTTTTTTAGGAGACGCTATGCCCATAACAGACGCGCTTCCCGAGATGAAGCGGGAGATAAAATTTTACCCGGCCGAGAATGACGCGCCAAAAAAATTGACGCGGGCGCAGATTCGGCACTTCAATGACCGGGGATACATCTTCCCGCTCGACGTTTTCACCGAGCGCGAAGCCGAAGCCAATCGCGCGTATTTCGACCACCTGCTGGCAAAAGCGCGGGCCGCGGGCAAAAACAGTTATGCCATCAACGGGTGGCACCGCACTTGCAAGGGCATTTACGACCTGCTCATCGATGGCCGCATCCTCGACTATGTCGAAGACCTGCTCGGCCCAAATTTGGTCTCGCGCATGACCCACTACTTCAGCAAAATGCCCGGCGACGGCAAACGAGTGGCCTATCACCAAGACGCTTCGTACTGGCCGCTCACCCCGTCCAAAACCGTCACAGTCTGGCTCGCCATCGACGACGTGGATCTGGAAAACGGCCCGATGGAAGTCATTCCCGGCTCGCATTTGCACGGGCAAATCCCGTTTGACCACAGCGCGCCCGAGGAAAACAACGTGCTCAAACAATCCGTTCACAATGCCGAGCGATTCGGCGACCCCGTGCCCTTTGTCATGAAAGCCGGGCAAATTTCCATTCACTCGGACTTGTTGTTGCACGGTTCCCGGCCCAACACATCGCGCCGCCGTCGCTGTGGCCTAACCCTGCGCTACATGCCGCCCGACGTCCGCACGCGAGAAACGGACCGCGCCCCCGCGGTGGTATGTCGCGGCATCGACCCATCGGGATACTGGCAACACATCCCCCGTCCCGCTGGCGATCACATTCCATAGGAGACCCCATGGCCTATCAAACCACCCCTGAAACCCTGACCCCCGCGCAACGCCAATGCTATCGGGACAACGGCTTTGTCCACATCCCCGGCATCATCTCGCCGGAAGAAGCCGCAGAATTTCACGACGCCATTCAAAACTTCAGTGAAGGCGTGCGGCCCACGGAAGGCCGAGACATCATGGTGCGCGACCAACCGGTTTTTACCCAACTCGTCAATTTCTGGCCCAAAAACGACGCCATTCGCCGCTTGACCTTTCATCCCAACATCGGCGCGGTCGCCGAAGCACTCGCGGCTGTGCCCCTGCGCTTGTGGCACGACCACGTCCTCATCAAACAACCGCACAACGAAGCGCCCACCTCTTTTCACCAAGACCAACCCTTTTGGCCGCACGCCAACTCGCCCCAATCCATTTCCGCCTGGATCGCGTTGTGCGACGTGCCGGTCGAGCGCGGCTGCATGAGCTTTATCCCCGGATCGCACCGGCACACGGACCTGCCCGCACAGAGCACGCGAGACGAAAGCCGCCTGTTCACCGCGCAACCGGATCTGACCTGGGCACCGCGCATCACCGTGCCCCTGCGCGCGGGCGACTGCACGTTTCACCACAGCCGTTGCGCCCACATGGCCACGCCGAACAACACGGACGAACCCCGCGTAGCCCATGTGATCATCTTCATGGACTGCACCACCACGTACACCGGCAAACGCCACGTCGTCACGGACCCGCTCGAGCTCGAAATCGGCGCGCCACTCGACGGCGACCTCTTCCCAGCGGTGCGCGATTTCGCAACGCAAATCGAGAACTGACCCACAGACACCCTTGAACCAAAAACAAAACCACCCACATCTTTGTGATATGGGTGGTTTAATCGTTTTGCGCGAACCGCGCATTTAATACCTGCGGCGCCGATGCCGCGTGAGCAAGCGGTAGCCGAGGTAGATCAGCGCGACTGCCGCGGCCACCTTCAGCGCGAACATCAAAACGGCAACCGCGAGGACCGCGCCGATGAGCAGCAAAACAATGCCGAACAGCTTTGCCAACATCGTCATTCCTCCTGCTCGGATGGCCGATTCTTTTGGTTGGCCTTTTCCTTCAACGCCTGAATCTCGGCCTCGACCCGTTGCTTTTGCTCCAGGCGGTCGAACTCCTCTTTGAGTTGCCCATCATCGCTTGCCGCCATCTCCGCATAGACCTCGGCGGCCACCTCGTCGCGCGTCACCTCATCGACGAACTCGTCGTAGCGCGACCGCGCTTGCACATCGACCATCGCCACGTCGCGACGCGCTCGCGCCGCGCGCATGCGAAGGGCCAAAACGCCCTGTTGCGTGCGCGCAGTCGCCAACTTGGCCTTCAAATCCGCCGCCCGATCCTTCAGGGTCTGCGTCGCGACCTCGGCCCGCGCCTTCTGAAGCGCGCTGATCGCCTCATCCGCCGCCACCTTCTGAACCAACGCCTTGCGCGCCAGCTCCTCTTCGCCCGCGTCAACCGCGGCCTCGGCCTTGCGCGTCCACAGCGCGGCCTCTTCCCGCTTCTGCGCCAGCCGGCGATCCAACACCCGCTCGTTGGCAATGGCATGGGCCACCGCTGCCAGCGCGTCATCCACCTCGGCCTGCATATCCCAAATCATCTGCCGCACCATCTTCTTCGGATCCTCGATCCGATTCAAAACCTCGTTGACCTCTGCGCGAACCACATTCGCCATCCTGCTCAATGCACCCATCTTTCTCTCCTTTCGGTTTGGGGTTGTCCATCAAACGCGCTCTTTCGCAAGATCCGTGCCAACCATCAGTTGCGACCGTAAAAGTCATATCCCCTTGTTTTCCATACAAATGCCCATTGCCCACACAAAACAAAACCGCCTGCATTGGTGCGACAAACCAATACAGACGGTTAAATGCGCCGAGAGGCGAGGAATTATACTAAACTGATTTTCTGTTGGCCTAATGTGATGCGATATGCTGAGAGCCAATGATCTCCTTGACGCTATGCAGTCATTCAGAGAAGTCATCGCAACCATGCCATCGCAAAACATCCTCCAATCAAGCCATCACGCACAGCGCGCAAGTCCGTCTCGCAACCAACAACCCGCTTGTAACCCCCTTTGCAGGCCAACGCATGTCGTGCGATTACAAAAGCGATTTGCGCTGTGCAAGCCTCTCGGCGTTTGAGAGCGGCATTTTTTGCCTACTTTTTTTCCTGTTGAAAAAAAGTAGGTCGCCGAAGGCATCAAAACAAACGGAATGCAACAAACGTGAGACAAGCAACGCAGGATCCCTACGGAACGTCTGTTCCTCATTCATCCCTGATGTGAGAGGGTTAGGGGGATAGGTCCGCTTCTCCCCTCTTGCCTCTTACGTCTCCCCTCTTACGTCTCCCCTCTTCCTTCCTTCCTAAAACCCGAGTCCCACAGTCAGCCAGTGGTTGTCTTGGAAGAACTCGGTCTTGCCGTAGGCGTAATCCACCTGAAATGCCGTATTGCCCATGGGCACATGGAGGCCAAAGCCAAATGTCGGGCCGAGGATATATTCCTTCTTAAACCCGTTGGGCAGGGCATCCCCTGTTGGCGACATCACATACCCACCGCGCAACTGGAGCATCTTTTTTAGGGAATACTCGACACCTGCCTGATACTCGTCCGTCGCCAGATTATTGTTGCGGAAGGTGGCGGAAAAAGCGGCTTTGCCCATCGCATCTTCGTAGAAATCATAAGAAAACCCGATTTCGATAGACGTGGGCAACTCCGCAGAGGCGAGCGACGTGCGGAAATTGCGCGACGTAGCTTGGGGATCCGCATTGGGAATCGCGTCTTGCAAGCGCACCACCCGCTCCAAGTCCGGGCCATCGAACCGCAAGTCCGGCCCGAAGTTTCGCATGGCAATGCCCAGGGTCAACCCCTTGAGCGCGGTCTTGTACTGAAACCCAAAATCAAACGCCATGCCCCTGGCGACCTCGCGCTTGATCCCCTCGTGAATGTACTTGATCGTGCTGCCAAACGACACGCGGTCCGTCAACAACTGCGAATACGTGAACGCCACGCACGAAAACTTGGGCGAAAGCACCTCGCCCGTGCCCTCGGGCGATTCCTCGGTGGTCACGATGATATCGCCCACGGAAAACACGCGGGCGCTGATCCCTATCGAAATATCGTCGCGCAAGTGCGTGGTCAGGGCGACGTAGTTGATATTCATATCCGCGATATAATCGAGATACGAAAACACGACCTCGCGCTTGTGCGCGCCAAAAACCAATCCCGAAGGATTCCACTGCAATGCCTCTGCGCCGCTGACATGGGCCAAAATCGCGCCGCCCAGCGCGGTCCCGCGCGACCCGATGGGAATCCGCAACTCTTGCGCCGCGGACGTGCCGATGCGGCTCTTATCGCCAGCGCGTGCATCTTGTGCCACCAAGGCCAGCGCGGCGAACAGCAAAATGATCTGCTTCAACATAAGTCATTCCTCCATTTAGAACGAATTGAGGGCCTCGGATTCCATAAATACCGCGCACTTGATAAAATGCGTGCCAATGCCCGGCGCGTCAAAATGCGCGATATAAACGCCGCTCGAGACCAGCACGCCCTGATCGGTTTTCAGATCCCAGGTGTCAAACGACAAGCCATTGTTGTGGCTGATCGTCCGCACCAAATCGCCCGACAGGCTGAAAATTCGGATCGTACATGACGCGGGAAGATTGGTAAAGCGCATCTGCCGCGCCAGCGAACTCAGTTCGTAAGACGACCGCCCCAAATACGGATTGGGCACGGCCAGAATTTTCGTCAAATCCTCTGCGGCCAACGCCTGATCGTTTCGCAACGCGCCCTGCGTATTGAATGAAAACACATCGTTGCTGCTGTTGACGTGATTGGCGTAAATCAGAAACGAATCGCCATCTTGCGGGAACCGGTCTGCTTGCCGGCGGCCTGCAAATACGATGTACATAATCGGCGGCGGCGAATCGTCGTTGATCAACCCCTGCGACAATTCCGCCACATTGGTATCATCGCCCGGCTCGGTATAAGTTCGGTCAAAGATGAACAACCACTCGCGCGGGCCAGCGCCGACGAGATTGCCGATATCATCGTAATAGGCCGGCCCATAAGCGCCGTTGACCAAGCCCCCGGTCTGATTGTTTTCCAGCCATCCCACCTCGAGGCGGCGGTTGTTTTCCACATCCCAAGCCGCCAGGGCGATGGGATTGCGTTCCTGATACACATAAACGCCTGGCCCTGACGTATTGATGATGTAGCTGCTCCAATCGTACGGGGCCTTGGTCGTGGTCTGATCCGCAGGCGCCGGTGGCGGCGCACTTGCGCCGCGCAAATACCGATACCCCCACGACACATTGGGATTGGTCAAGTCGATGGGCTTGTACTGATCTTCCCCCTCGTCTTCAATCACGCTGGTAAAGCGCAATTCCACATTGACCAACCGCGCAGGGGGCACGCTCGTCGGGCCAAACCAATAGTGGGCCACATCGCCCGTCATCGCGCCGCGAAACCCCTCGCCCCCCCAGTTGTTACCCGCCCAGGTGTACCACCGCGCCCCAGAGGGAATCTCCCAATCCTTAATGCCCAAGGGCGGGCCGGTCACGCGCACGAGCAACCCCTCGACAACCGGATTGGAAACGGCCTCGTCTAAGGTCGCGTGTTGCGCCATATCGGAAAGCACGGCTTGCCCGCTCGACAAATTGACCAAATCCCAAACAGTGGTGCCCTCATCGGTCTCGCGGAAGCGCACCTCGTAAGACGCGCCGGTCACGCGGGTCTCGTCAACCACCTGCACGGCCACGATCCCATCGCTCGACCCCTGCGTGTGCGCGACCAGGCTATCGACCCCCACGGTATTGAATCGCGTGCCTGCCGTGGGCGAGCGCGGCACGATGCCATTGGCAGGAATCAACTCGTCCGAAAGGGGCTTGAATGTCATGCGCCCATCGGCCAGCGGCGCAAGTGCCGTCTCTAGGGTTTTGGGCGACCTGCTCTCGTTCAGCGAATACGCCGTCACCGCAAAGAAATAGGTTTTGCCCGTTATCAGCCGCCCGCCCAAAACCTTGTCTTCGGTCAATTCGATATAGTGCCGAATGCCCGAGTCCCCGCCAAATTGCGCGGGCGAATTGACCACCACGCCAGAGCCTTCGTCAAACTGATTGTCGAAAATAATCGCCGACCCGTTGATCACGTCAAAAGTCGCAATGCGCCGCCACGGGCCTGCGACAGACTCGCCCTGGTACACGTTGTACCCTTCAAACGCATAGTCGCCGCTAGAAATTTCCGAATCCTTGCCCCAGGTCAACTGAATTTTGCCATTGCCCATGTGGTCGCCCGTAGTCGCGACCAGCACTTTGGGCGCGGGCGGCGGCGAGGGCAATTCAAAATTGGCGTCAAAAGCCGACTGGGCAAACGTGTCGTTGAACCGCGCCGCGGTGATCGACGTGAGCCGGTCTTGCCCTTGCCCCAGGATGATCGCGCCCACCACTTCCTGCGTGTCCCCGGGCGCGAACGTAAAGGGCCCCGCGGTGAGCATCAAGCGCCGGTCCGCCGGGTTCTCGTCGTTCCAGCCCGTGCCCGCAACCGGATCCCCATCCACCATAAACGCCTTGACCTGCCCGGTAATCGGGTCCGTGTGCAGTGTCACCGTGCCGTCTGCGTCGATGCCCTTCATGTAATTGTACGTCTCTTCTGCCGTGTTCGGGTCCGTGCCGTTGATGTACTTGCTAAACGACGTCATGGGCAATTCCTCGCCATCGTCGCCAATGGGCCCCTTGAAAAAGTCGTACCCCACAGCAGGGGGCGACGACCCGTACTGCGAGTCCGTGTTCGACCCGTTGTAGCAAAATCCCAGACTCGTTTCCACATCGCACCCCACCAAATCGTTGTCGGCCTGCCCCAAGTCGGGATCGGACCACAGCGACACATACGTGCTGTCGATGGTGTTGCCGCCCTTGTTGAGGATCAAAAACTTGATGAACACCACATTGCCGAGCGGCCCGGTGCGGTTAAACGCAAAGGTCGTCTGCTGGATTTCAACGCCCAAAGGCGCGGTCTGCATGCCGGTGTGAACCCCCGGATCCGCGTCGTTATACACGGCCCACAACATCTGATCGCCCAGCATCATCGGCGTGCCATCCGCATTGACCGGCGCGCCGTCTTCCACGGGCCACTGCGCGTAATCCGGATTTTCCGGGCCATCGCCGCGGTTGATCTTGTACACGCGATAGCGGTCACTTTGCGGGTCCGCAGGCGTGCCATCGGGCAAAATGGGGCCGGGCGCGAACTCAAACCGATACTCGGCTATCGCCACGCGAATCTCGCCATTCACCTTCCCCGCGATCCACGGGCCGGCCGCAAAGACCGCGGTCTTGCCCGTGCCCTTGGGAAATTCGAGGCCCGAAGCCCCGGTGCCCACATCCCAGGCAAAAGATCCTCGGTTGGTCACAAACATGGCGATGTTGTTCACATCGATCAGCTTGTCATTGTCGATTTTGCCCAACCGCGGCCTTTGATTGAGCTGTTCGGCCCATGCCGTGCCGGCCATGCCCAAGGCCATCAAAGTCAGCGTCAAACTTCGCAAAAATTTCATCTCCTACCTCCTGTTAGAAGCTGAGCGCGAGCCCAAAGCGCACTTGTCGGGGCGAGCCAAAGTTGCGCGGGTCTTTTTCTTTTAGCTTGTATTTGTCTTCGCCCAACTGACCAAATCGCCGCACGAATTCGCGGCCTTCATCCGTGTTCAACCAACCCGTGGTCGTGGCACTGCCCGTGCCCGAATACAACGCCGACTCGGTGCCGCGGCCGTCTGTGTTGCGGGCCGTCACATTGGCGCGATTCAACAGATTGATCACCCACACGTAGAAGTCGCCCTGAATCGAGGCGATTTTGAACCGCTTGTTGGCCTTGAGATCGACGCGGAACGTCCAGGGCCCGTAGCTGGAATTGACCGAACCCGAAGGCCGGGAAAACGTCGCCAAGGTGGTCACTTCATTAAACGTGAAGGTGGGCGTATAGGGAAAGCCACTTCCCGCGTCGATCAGCACATTGAGGCCCGCATTGGACAGGGGCCGCCCGCCTAGCAGCCTCGGCCCGTCATTATCGACAAAGCGATAATCCACCGACGCGGAAATGTTGTGGCGTTGATCAAAATCGAGCGGCGCGGTTGACTTGGGCGGCTCGTTCACCCCGGGCTGAAAGGTCCAAGCGATCTGCCGCTGGGTTTGCGGCGTGGACCCCGTGCCCGTGGCAAAGGCGAGCGAATAGGAGATGCGCGCTGTGGTGCGCCCCCTGCGCCGCATCAAAAGGCCGACGTCCAACCCCTTAATCGTGCCGTAGTCGCGGTTGCGGAACGAGGAAAAGGCCGCGGGATTGGACGGAATCGTCGCCACCTGAACGAGGTTTTCCACGGCTTTGTAGTACGCCGTGATATCCACGCTGGCATGCCCGCCGAGTTGTTGCACCAAGCCCACTTCGTACGCCGTGGTCTTTTCCGGCTTGAGGTTGGGGTTGCCAAAAGCGTAGTAATACCCGCCCAGCGGCGCTTTGTATTCGAGATAATCCAAGCCCACGTACAGGTCTTCCAACTTGGGTTGCTGGTAAAAAATGCCGTAGTTCATGTGGAACACGGTCTTGTCCGTCACCGGAAACCCAACGCCCAAGCGCGGGCTGAGTTTGTGGTACACGCTGTTGCCGGCCAAGTCCTGCGGATCCAGCGTGGAGTCGCCCCCCAAGGGCACGCTCTCGTCGGACAACACATCCGTGCGCGCATTCAAATAATCGTAGCGCAACCCGGCATTGATGATCAACCCGTCGTACTCCATCTTGTCCTGCACGTAAAACGACGCCAAGATGGGTTGCTTTTTGGCGTCTCGGGTCGAGTCCAACGGCTCGAGGACTTCGTTGTTCCAATCGTACTGATACCCGTAGCGATCCGTATCTTGGAACCCGCCCCGGTTGTCCGCATCCTCGTACGGCCCGCGATACGTCAATGTCGGGGTCAGGTGCCGGAAATAGCGCAAGCGGTGTAGCTGGAGGTCAAAGCCCAACTTAAACTGGTGGTTGCGGCTGATCTGGCTGGTCAAATCAAAATCTATGGGCGTGATGTAAAACGAACTGCTCTGCTCAAAGTCGTCATACACGCGCCCCTCGTCGCCCTCGAAATACGTCACGGACCGGTCGTTGAACGTCTCGGTCGTGGGCGTGATCTCTGTGGAATCCACATCCCCGCGGGCAAACAAATTCTCCGCGTCAAAGCGCGGATTGCCCTGCGGCCGGGAATAGTCGTTCAAATTGTCGAAATAAACCCCGTCGCCGCCCTTGAAGTTCTGGTCGAAAAGACTCGTCTGCAAGGTGAAAAAAGTCTTCGCGCCGTGCGTATAGGTGATGCGCGCAAACGCCGAATTGTTGTTTCTCGTCACGCGCGGAGAGTGCCGCAAATTGTAGCGGTACGTGTGGACATAGCTCAAGCGGTCCGTCATCGAGCCTACGACGCCGGCCTTAAACCCCACGGCATCCGACACCCGAGACGACAACTTGGCCTGCCAACCCCAGCGGTTGAGGGTGTAGTGCGGCAAAATGCCATCGCTGAGCAACTCGAACTCTTCCTCCGACAACAACTCGCGCTCCCACTCGTGCGCTTCCACGCCCCAGCGCGGGCCGCGGTCGAGGCGGTCGAGGCGTTCTGCGGAAACGAAAAACGAAAGCCGATCCGACCCGGGTGCCAGTGGGCCGCCCAATGTCGCATCCACGTTGTTGTACCCAAAAGAAGGCGCGCCGGCCCAACTGCGGTCATTCAACTCATCCGTGATGTATTCCACGGACCCGGAATACTTTTGCCCGCCTTCGCGCGTCACCACCTTGACGACGCCCGACATCACGCGCCCGTACTCCGCTTCAAACCCGCCCACGATCACCGACACCTGATCGATGGCGCCATTGCTGAGGATCGTGGTCGAGGTGCCGAATTGCAAATCCTTCTGCGACACGCCATCGACGATGTAATCCACTTCGGAATACCGCCCGCCGCGGATGTGCAATTCGCCGCCCAAACTCGTCACCCCGGCCTGCAAAGACGTGGCCGCCGCGTACCCGCGGATGGGCATGTATTCGAGTTCTTCACTGGTGACCAACCGCAGCGAACTCGTATTGTCTTTTTGCACCAGCGGACGCTCGGCCACCACCTCGAGCACATCGGCTTCCAATGCCTGCGCCG
This sequence comes from Candidatus Latescibacterota bacterium, assembly GCA_965204745.1. Lineage (GTDB taxonomy): Bacteria > Latescibacterota > UBA2968 > UBA2968 > UBA2968 > VXRD01. Next base: position 1,627,904 of record OZ242010.1, on the reverse strand, counting down.
CCAACACAAAATCGACCTCTGTGGTCAAATCCGGCAACACTTTGATGCCCTTGAGCACCACGTCTTGATACCCGATAAAACTGCACTTGAGGTTATGCGTACCCGCAGGCACATTCAAAATCGCAAAATGACCCTCGGCATCGGACACCGCGCCAAAAGTGCTGGGCATGTCCAAAATCACCACATTTGCCCCGGGCAATGCGCCGCTGCCATCTCGGTCCGCGATCTGACCCGCAATTTTGCCCGTCACCCCGGCCATTGCCGATGCGTGCAACCACGACATCGCAATAAGTGCGATCATCCATCTCATCATGACTTCCTCCCTTCAAAAAGAACGACCAAAACACATCCAAAAATCGGAACCGCACAACCCATTCGCATCTCTACGCTCATATCACCTCCTTATTTTTTCAAAACGGCCTCAAGATCACCTGTATCGCGTGTCGCAACGCCCATCAGCGACTTTGTTCAGCGCGTCTTGTGATGCTCGCCATGGCGACCTCGTATCGCGGACAGCGAGACGCCGCGATGGGTGGGTTTGCCCCTTGAGCGGCGCGCTTGAATGAGTTCAGCCACGACGCTCACCGCGATCTCTTCGGGCGTATCCGCGCCGATATCCAACCCAATCGGTGCGTGAACCGCGTCCAATTTCTCGCGCGGAATGCCCTTGGCCTCCAATTCCTTCCACATCAGCGCGATCTTGCGCCGGCTGCCGATCATCCCGATGTACGCCGCATGCGTCTTAACGGCCTGCTCGATGATCGGCTTGTCGTGTTGGTGCCCGCGCGTCACCGCCACCACATAAGACAAATCGTCAATCGCCAAGTGATCAAACGCGGTCTCCATATCCAACGTCAGGGTCTCACTCGCCATGGGAAACCGCGCTTTGTTGGCGAACATCGGCCGGTCGTCGATCACCACAATCCGAAATCCGACCGACTGCGCGATTCGCGCAATGGCAAAGGAAACGTGCCCCCCGCCAAACAAAAACAGCGTGGGTTCCGGGCAGATCGACTCCAAAAACACCACGGCCGGTTCCGCGCCTATCGCCACCACCTCGAGCAAATCTTCGGGAATCGCCGCAAGCCCCGCCACTTCCTCGCGCACGCCCGCCTCGGCTTTTGCGTGCCCCAACCCGCCCGCGCTCCTGCCGTCGGGATGGATCAACAACTTCGCGCCTATCTGCTCTCCGCCCGAAACCAGCGTTGCCAACACCGCTGAACCCCTCGCTTTGCGAACCCGCGCAATCGCGTCGAGCATCTCATCTGCACGCCCGGGCAACAATGGCTCGGTAAAAATCTCGACATTGCCCCCGCAGTTGAGACCGTTCTCGCCCGCGTGTTTCTCCGTCAAAATAAACTTCTGCAAGGTCGGCACGCCCGCTTCCATCACCTGCCGCGCTTCGGCCCACACATCCGCCTCCAAACACCCCCCGCCCACAGTGCCCACCATCTCGCCATCCGCGCGCACGAGCATCTTGGCCTTTTTGCTCATCGGCAACGACCCCTTGCTCGACACAATCGTCGATAACGCCGCCTTCTCACCCCGCGAAACCAGGGCCAACGCCTCTTGAAAAACATCCTGACCAGCCATGACATCACCCACTCAAAAAATGTAAAATCGCCAGAAACCCAGAGTCGGACCCAGCGCATGACTCGCTCAACTATGCGCGGCTTTTCCTTGGGTTTGTCGATCAAATGCTGCGCGAATTGCTTCTTCCAGTTTGTTGGGCTTCACTTCGTAACGCACGAAATCCCGAATGTTATCATGCCTCATGTGAAGTTGCCCTTCCCCGATATTGCCGCGGTGTTGCCCTTTGGAATAATACGGGTTCGTTTCGACTTCGCTTGAAGACAGTACCCAATACCGAATGACATCGCGCCACACGGCAACCCACACAAATACATCGCAACAACTCGGCTTCACCTGTTGAAAATTCATCCAAAACTCCTTGTCCGAATCCGAGGCCAGAGCTTTGACGTAAAGTGGCGCGTCCATAGTTGCATCAACTGCGCGAGATGCTTTGACTTCAATGCGGATCCCATCGAGATAGAGATCGTATTGACCCGAGTAGTTTGGATCGATTTTCTTTGACGGTTTTTGGAGAGCGGGGATGAGTTCCTTCAAGTGGCCTTGTGCCCAAGCCTCTCCAAAGGAACGGGGCGCGCTGATTTCAAAAATGTAGAGGTAAAGATTCCTGTCGATGTAATTGTCGCGCAATTCGCAATAGCCATCCAGCGTCAGAACATCCATAGCGAGCAATGTGGAGATGATGTACTCGTATTCATTGAAAGGATAAACCGACACGAGAGAGTTGATTCGATCTCGAATTTCGTCCTCATTGGGTAGTTGTGCGAGTAACGAGTCGAGTTGTTCTTGGAGGTATTCCATAGGGCTTAAAACAAAGTTCTTTGCATCTTTTTGGGTTGGCGTTTTGGAGAAAGCCCGATGTCGGGCGCATCGCTTTCAAAAGGATGCCCATTTTGCCATCCCATTCGCCCTGTTGCGCGGAATCGCTCGAGGCGGCGAATGGCAATCTCGGCATAAATGGGATCGATATCCGTCGTGAAACATCTGCGGTTGAGGATCTCGGATGCGAGCAAGGTGGTTCCCGAGTGCGCGAAAAAGTCGATCACCAGATCGTCGGGGATTGAACTCGCGCGAATGATTCGATCAATGCACTTTATGGGCTTTTGCGCGTAGCAGCCAGAGACATTTTCCTCCATCCGATAAAAGACCTGCTGGATGTCAACCCAAACATTCCCCGCTCGAATCGTATTGGAACGACTCCTTTCGAAATTCTCCATCTTCTTTCCGTTGACTTCTTTGTAGTATCCGCGGAGGATCTTCGGAATGTCGGTGTATTCCGCATCGACATTGAAGATCGGATTTCCTTTGATGTAATAGAGCAATTCTTGTCGAATCGCCATCCAGTTTTTCTGCGTGCCATAGCCGCGTTGATTCCGCATGGTAATCAAGCTGCGCGGGCGAAATGGATGATCGCGCATCATGAGCACAAAATCCGGCAAGGGCTGAAACCCCTCGTTTTGATCGGCCCCTAGCCAAACATAGAGGGATGAATCGCGCGCCAACGCGGCATCCGTGTGGGATACCCAGTTTCGACACCAGTTGATAAACTCCGCGATTGACCGCAGTTCAAATGCGGCGAGGTTATACGGCGGGTCGTGAATCGCCAGTCGCGCCCGTTCCCCGTCCATGAGGGTTTGCACTGCGTTGCTATCGGCAACATCGAGACACCCAACGCGGTGCCCGCGAACCCTGTCGATCCAGATTTCGCCGGGTTGGAGGCGACAATGTGGAAGCAGTTCATCCCTTATGTGCCGCGATGCGTCAAGCCTTGGCAGGGGGTTGTTCTTCATATCGGCCTCCGGCGAGCGGCTATTTCCAAACAGACCGCAGGGTGCGGGCGAGTTGGATCAGGCTTTCCAAATTGTGTGCGGGCAAAAAATAGTCCAGATAGGGCAACGCGGTTTTCATGCCCAAGCAGAGGGGTTGATACCCAGGCGTGCCCAAAAGCGGATTGAGCCACAGCAACTTGTGGACGCGCTTCCGCAGGCGCGTCATCTCTTGCCGCATCAGATCCGGGTTGCCCCTATCCCAGCCATCGCTCACGATGATCATCACGGTGCGCGAGTGCAACATATCGCGCGCAAACCGGTCGTTGAACTCGCGCAAACACCCGCCGATATCCGTGCCCCCGGCCCAGTCGTGAACCGTCTCGGCCACCTCTACGAGCGATTCCTCGATGCCCTTTGTTTTCAGCAAGCGCGAAATGGCGGTCATCCGCGTGGAAAACACCCCCACCTCCACATCGCGGATTTCGCGCTTGAGCGCGTAGATAAACCGGATCAAAAACCGGCTGTAACAGTCCATCGACCCGCTCACATCGCACAGCAACATCAACTTCGTCTTCTTGATGCGCCGCCGCTTCATCATCAATGCCACGCCATCCGAACCGTACAGCGCGTTGCGCCGCCAGGTGCGCCTGAAATCCAACTCGGCCCCTCGGTTCTCGGGCACGCGCCTGCGGCTGCGCCGGTTGGCGATGATGTTCACAATTTCGTGGATCACCTTGCGGGCCTGCTCGATCTCTCGATCCGACATCGCGGCCAAGTCCTTTGCCATCAGGGCCTCGTCCGGGCTATACCCCACCTCCTCGGACTCGCCTTCCCCCTCGGCCTCCTCCTGCAAATCCGCGGTATCCACCACCTCGTCGACATCGGCTTGAACATCGAGATCCGGATCGCCCCCGGCCTCTGTATCCGTCAACGTCAGATCGTCGGGCAAAACGGGCCGCGCCCAAAACGCCTTAAAAACCGCGTCAAACGTCTCCAAATCGTCGAAGCGCGACACGAGCGTCGCGCGCGCGGCAGCGTAAAAATCGGGCCGATTGTGCAGGTCGATATAGCGAAAACTATCGCACAAATCGATCAAATTGCCCGCGTTGACCTCTACGCCCGCGCTGTGCAATGCCCGCGAAAAACCGACCACCCGCCCCAGCATGGTTTTTGACATATCCTCTCCCACCGACCTTCCCCGCAGGGAATAGGTCGCCTGAACTCAAAACGCTTTCGCCCCATCCACCTGCGCCTGCTCTTTCAGCAACCGCGCCTTTTCGATGAGTTGTGGCAAGCCATCTTCCTGAATTTTCTCGATATCTTCCTTGTACTTCAAAACGCATCCCAACGTCGCATCCACGGTTTGCGGATCCAGTTCCTCGATTTTCATCGCCATCAACGCCAGTGCCCAGTCAATCGTCTCGGCGACTCCGGGCTTCTTGTAAAAATCCCGGTTCCGCAACAACTGCATAAACCCACAAACCTGTTCTGCCAACTCGTCTTGCACGCCGGCCACGCGCGACCGCACGATATCCATTTCCTTGTCAAACGAGGGATAGTCGATCCACAAATACAAACACCGCCGCTTCAGCGCGTCGTGCAACTCCCGCGTGCGATTGGACGTCAGCACCACAAACGGCACATTCATCGCCCGAATCGCGCCGATCTCGGGAATCGTAATCTGAAAATCGGACAGCACTTCCAGCAAAAACGCCTCGAACTCCTCGTCTGACCGATCCACCTCGTCGATCAACAACACCCGTTGCTGATTCGCACTGCCCTCGAGCGCGGACAACAAGGGCCGCTTGAGCAAAAATTCCTCGCGGAAAATATTCTGACCGATTTTGGCCTTGTCAATACCCCGCGCTTCCTCGAGGCGCAACTCCAGCATCTGGCGCGGGTAATTCCACTCGTACAACGCGGTATTGGCATCGATGCCCTCATAACACTGCAACCGAATCAACTCCGTGTCAAAAATACCCGCCATGACCTTCGCCACCTCGGTCTTTCCAACCCCGGGTTCGCCCTCCAAAAAAATCGGTTTGCCAAGCGACTGCGCCAAAAAAATCGTCGTTGCCAACGTGCGGTCCGTAATGTACCCCTGCTCGGCAAACCGCTTCTCGACCTCTTCGATGGAATTGAGCATGATCACCTTTCTCCGTGCCAGTCAGGGCATCGCGCCATGCCTGCGCGCCCAGATTTTTAATGCTGCTTCGGTGGTGTGAAAAGCCAAGTCGTCCCACGGAATATCCTCGGGGGCAAATGTCGCCACGGCTTGCGATTCAAAATTGCCCGCCAACGTTCCGCCCATGACCCGCCCTGCATACGCGATCAGCACCACGCGCTCCCCTTCGATAGAAAACACCCCGAGCAAGTCCTCCACCTCGACCTCTAAGCCCGCCTCCTCGCGGGCCTCGCGCACAGCCGCCACCTCGGGCGGCTCGCCCGCATCCACATATCCGCCCGGAAACACCCACTTGCCAAACCCGGGTTCGATATTGCGCTTGAGCAACACCACGCCATCAGCGAGGGTAACGATCACCCCGGCCGCCACTTTGGGATCGAGATAGGCCACAAACCCACACGCGGGACAACACGGCCTGTCCGTGCCTTCAACGACTTTTGAAACCAATGGGGCACCGCACCGCTCGCAAAACCAGGCTTTGGATTTTAGACGATTGGACAAGGAAATCAACCATTTTGTTTTCAGGACACAACTCTCAAACCACAAAATACACCGGGATTTATTTTCGGTCAACGAAAAAGCCCGAACCAAATTCGGGCAAAAAAATGGGAACCGGGTCAAAGACCGGTTCCCAAGCGGGAGAAAACCTCCTGTGCCAATCGCGATACAATAACCGCGTGACGAGCGCACTAACTCTCACTCTCCGCACGCAATTTCGCCTGTTGATGCCGCACGATGCGCCCCTGCACGAGATAGACCACATTTTCCGCGATATTGGACGAATGATCGCCGATGCGCTCCAAATGCCGCGACACGAGAATGAGCAAAATCGCCTGATCCACCGTCGAAGGTACGCCCGTGTTGAGATAGGTCAGCAACTCGCGGAAAATCTGATCGCGCAACGCATCTACGGTATCGTCAATGCGCCGCACCTCATTCGCCAATGCCACATCCCGGTTGACAAACGCATCGAGGGCATTCTTCACCATGCGCCGCGCCAACTCGGCCATGCGCGGAATATCGATCAGGGGTTTTAGCTGCGGCATCTGATTGAGCAAGCGCGCGCGTTGCGCGATATTCACCGCTTGATCATTGATGCGCTCGAGATCGTAATTGATCTTCATAATGCCCGCCACCAAGCGCAAATCACTGGCCACGGGCTGTTGCACGGCCAGCAATTTCAAACACTCCTCTTCAATCGCCACTTCCCAGGCGTCAATGTGATGCCCGCCTTCTTCAACCACATCCGCGAGGCGATTGTCGCGGTCGACAAGCGATTGCACCGCCTGTTCGATGGATTCTTCCACCGCGCTGCCCATCTTCAACAACTCGCCCTTGAGGTGGTCGAGGTGCTGGTCGAGTGTGCGCTCCATACCTGACTCCCGTTCTTAGCCAAACCGACCCGTCACGTAATCCTCGGTCTGTTTGCGTTGTGGATTGGTGAACATATCGCTCGTTTCGGCCATTTCGATCAAACGCCCCAAATAGAAAAACGCCGTATAATCCGAAATGCGAGACGCCTGTTGCATGTTGTGCGTCACGATCACAATCGTATAATCCCTCTTGAGCTCTTCTATGGTTTCCTCAATGCGCCCTGTCGCAATCGGATCCAGCGCGGAACACGGCTCGTCCATCAAAATCACCGAAGGCTCGACCGCTATCGCGCGCGCAATACACAACCGCTGCTGTTGCCCGCCCGAAAGCCCCAGCGCGCTGCTGTCCAACCGATCCTTCACCTCGTCCCAAAGCGCGGCCGCGCGCAAACTCCGCTCCACCACTTCATCGAGCATGGGCCGCCGATTTTCACCCGCAATCCGCAATCCGTACACCAAGTTCTCGTAAATCGACTTGGGAAAGGGATTGGACTTTTGAAACACCATCCCCACGCGCCGGCGCAGCGAAATCACATCGTAGCCCGCGCTGTAAATATCGTCATCGTCAATTTCAACTACGCCCTCGATCCGCACCGAATCGATCAAATCGTTCAGCCGGTTCATGCACCGCAAAAGCGTGGATTTCCCGCATCCAGAAGGCCCGATAAACGCCGTTACCCGGTGTTCGGGAATCCGAAGGTCAATCTCAAAAAGTGCCTGCGTCTCGCCGTAGTACAAATTCAGATTCGACACCTTGACAATCGGATTCCGAATATCTGGCATAACGGTCCGTGTGTTTTCACCATCCCGAACGGATTCTGCGGCCATCGCGATTCCTTCTTAAAGGCAGTTGTCAGTGGTCAGTCCACCGCGCTCCTATTTCGCCTTTCAAAATGTCGGCCCGCCCGCGCGTCTGCGGAGGCGATTGCGAACCAGAATCGCCACCAGATTCAACGCCAGCACAATGCCCATCAGCAACAGGGTCGTCGTGTACACCATTGGCCGGGCCGCCTCGACATTGGGCGACTGAAACCCCACGTCGTAAATGTGAAAGCCCAAGTGCATAAACTTGCGCTCGAGGTGAAAAAAGGGCCAAATCCCATCCACCGGCAGCGCGGGGGCCAATTTCACGACGCCGGTAATCATCAGCGGCGCCACCTCGCCCGCGCCGCGCGCAATCACGAGGATAATGCCCGTGAGAATGCCCGGCAACGCGCCCGGTAGCACCACGCGCAAAATCGTCTGCAACTTCGTCGCCCCCAGTGCCAATGACCCCGCGCGCACATCGCTCGGCACAGCGGACAGGGCCTCTTCTGAGGAAACGATCATCACCGGCACCGTCAACAGCGCCAGCGTCAGCGATGCCCACAAAATGCCGCCCGTGCCATAAGTGGGCGTGGGCAATGCCTCGGCGAAAAAGAGTTGATCGATGCTCCCGCCAATGCCGTACACGAAAAACCCGAGCCCGAACATCCCAAAAACGATAGAAGGCACGCCGGCCAAATTGTTCACCGCGATGCGAATCAGGCGCACCAACGTGCCCTGCCGGGCGTATTCGCGCAAATAGAGCGCGGCCAAAATCCCAAATGGCACAGCCGCCAAACTCATCAAAAACACCATCATCACCGTGCCGAAAATCGCGGGGAAAATCCCCCCCTCGGTATTGGACTCGCGGGGTTCATCGAACAAAAACTCGCCCACGCGATCCAAATAAACGCCCACCTTGCCGCCTAGCCCCAACCGGTTGGGCCGATGGGCGCGCACAATATCCGCGGTGGCGATCTGCCGCACTTCCCCGCCGATGAGCCGCACCTCCACGCGATACCGCTCGTTGGCCGCGCGCAACTGCGCGAGTTGATCGGCCAGTTGTTCGTACCGCGCCCAATGCGTCTCGCCCGCCCGGTCTATCGCGGCTATGGCATCGGCATTGCCGCCGCGCAACTCGATCTCGCGCTTCTCGAGGCGCAGGGCTTCAATTTCCCGGTTCACGTCCCCAATCGCGTCTTCTTCAATTGCCCTGATCTGCGCGTGCAAGGCGTGCGTCTTCTCCAGTTGGCCTTGCAACGCATCCCAGGTGTGCGACACCCTGGCCTCCCCTTCGTACAGCGCGTTGATAAACCCGTAAAAATTGCCCCACTCGCGCCGCTCGAAAACCACCGCGTCTTTGGGATGCTGCGCGTCCTGAATATCCGCTTCGTCGATCCACCGAAAATCGCTGCCGTACACGTCGCGGTTGCCCACCTTGAGTTGAATGCGAAAGCGGCCGGACCCGGTTCGGCTCGACGCGGGAATCTCCTGCTCGTCCCACCGTTGCCCCATGGCCTTTTGCCCGTCTTTGAGCGTCACGGCCTCGATATCCGACGGCCAGAAAAACCCGGTGCCATTGTACAAAACCAGCGCGACCAGCCCCGTGATCATCAGCAGACAAATCGCCAGCGCGCCCCCGGTCAACCAAATAAACGGCACGCCCGTTTTCCAAATCGGTAAATTCCGCACATCCATCTCCACCGTCAAATTCGGCTGTACTTCTCGCGTAGCCGTTGCCGCACCACCTCGGCCAGGGTATTGACCAAAAACGTGATGCCCGCCAGCAACACCCCGGTCAAAAACAACACGCGGTACAGCGTGCCTTCGTGCGGCGCCTCGGGAATCTCCACCGCGATATTGGCCGACATCGTCCGCATGCCATTAAAAATCGTCCAATCCAAAATGGGCGTATTGCCCGTGGCCATCAACACGATCATCGTCTCGCCCACCGCGCGCCCAAACCCGATCATCGTCGCGGAAAAAATTCCCGGACTCGCCGTGGGCACCACCACGCGAATCGCGGTTTGCCACGGCGTTGCCCCAAGCGCGAGGGACCCCGCGCGCAAATGCTGTGGCACGCTCGACAGCGCGTCTTCGCAAATCGTGTAAATAATGGGCACCACCGCAAAGCCCATGGCAAAGCCCACCACCAGACAGTTGCGCTGATCGTAGCGCGTGCCCGTCGAGCCGAGCAACCAGCGTTGAAAATTGCCCCCGAAAAACAGCGACTCCACAGCCGGGCCGAGCGCGAAGGACAAATACAGCGCGAGCAACGCGATGCCCGATAGCAGTGCGAGAATCCAATGATCCGGCACGCGCCGCGCAAACTCATCCGACACTTGCCCCCATGCCCACGCGCCGACCACGATCACGACGGGCACAAATGGCAACAACAACAGCGCGCCGACCACCCGCGTCTCCAGCATCGGCGCCAACCACAAGCCGGCCAAAAAGCCCAAAATCACACTCGGCAACGACGCCATCAACTCCACCGCCGGCTTGACCAAATTTCGCACGTTGGGAGACGCAAATTCAGCCGTGTAAATCGCCGCGAGAATCGCCAGCGGCAACGCGAACAACATCGCGTACAGCGTGCCCTTAAACGTGCCAAACACCAAGGGGACAATGCCCAACTTGGGTTCAAAATCATCTGACCCGCCCGTGGATTGCCAGACGTGTTGCGCCTCGGTATAGCCCTCGTACCACACCTTGCCAAACAGCGTTTGCAACGTCACTTCCGGATGCGGATTGTGCAGGTCGAACGCCACCACCTGCCCGGACTTTGCCACGGTCAAAAAGCCATTTGCCTTGGGCGTGAACGCCATCGCCTGCACGGGGGCGCCAGTGCCGGGCAACTGCACAAACGTCTGTTCAGACGTCATGTGGTGCAAGGCGACCCCGCCCTGTGCGTCGCCGGACAAAAATTGCTTGTCCCGCGCAGACGCCGAAAATCCCATCACCGCTGTTGCATGCGACGCTAAGGTGTGAATCTTCTTAAACGTCCGCTTGTTGTCGGCCTCGCGCATCCTGACCGGCATCCACGTGGAGACGCGCCCACCCGCGTCGCCCACCGTGAGCGACACATCGCCCAACAAAAAATCCAACGCAGTCACCGCTCGATCCGACACGCGAAAGTGATCCAACAAGTTGGGCGCGGCCCCCGCGCGGCCCATTTCCCACCGAAACACCTCGCCCCGGTCCGTGCCCACCAGCACGTAGCGTCCCTTCCTTGTCACGGCCCCGGCAGTGGCCCGCCCCTTGATATCCGCCGTCAAATCGTGTGTACGCACCGTCGTCTTGCCCCCGCCCAACAAACCGCGCCGCGTCTCGGAAACGCCCAAAACGAGTTGCCCAGACGCCGCGATGCCCAGCGCAGTTCCCCGCACGCGCCCATCGTGCCGAAAAACGATCTGCTCCAGCGCGTCATCCGCTAATTTCATCGAGGATTCCACAGCAAAAGACGGCGTCACAAGCCGCTTGCCATCCGCATCGTAAGCCACCTTGTACGCCACGCGGCAGCCGAGCATCGACCCGTCGTCCAACCCCAAGCCGATGTGCGTATTGTGCAACCCGCGATACGCCGAGCGCACGCGCCTGCCCTGCAACTCTGCGGGCGACACGGACGCGAGCAGGGACTGCGTATTCACATCCACAAAATCAACCCCGGTCTCATGCACCACAAACATCACGACCCGGTAGGGATCGACCCCAGTGCCCAAAACCGGTTGTCGATGCGAAAAATCAAAAACCCGTGCCTGCGACACACTCGGCTTCAAAAACAGGGGATAGGACTCCAGCAACACGAACAAAAAAATGCCGAGCACCGACAGGATCACCCCAATCCCACCCGCGGTGATCACCCATCGCCCCGCGCGATCCATCAACCGCGCCCCCGGCGTAATCCCTGCTGTCATATTAGGTCGTGTTGACATTTTATTTTTTTTCACGTTATGCACAGATTAAAAAATGTGTTGCTTGCTCATTTAAGGCGTTTGGTCCTACAGCCTCGTTGGTTGCCTTTGATGCCTTCGGCGACTTACTTTTTTTCAACAGCAAAAAAAAGTAAGCAAAAAATGCCGCTCTCAAACGCCGAGAGGCTTGCACAGCGCAAATCGCTTTTGTAACAGAACGATATACGCCAGCCTGCAAGGTGGGTTGCAATATGGACATTGGTTGCGAGACGGACTTACGCGCTGTGCGTGATGGCTTGATCGGAGGGGTTTTGCGAGAGCACTTGCAGGATGACATTCGCCTTTTGTGTTTTTGTGCCTTTTGTGGCTAATTCGCCTTTGAACTGGCTGTCGCCTTTTGTGGCTAAACTTCCATCTCCCTATTCCAGCTTCTCCCGCGCTTCTTTCGCCACTTGGGCGGGCACGGGCATGTACCCGTCTTTTGTCACGATCTCTTGGCCTTCTTGGGAAAAAATGAACTTGCAAAATTCCCGCACCAGCGGATCGAGCGGCTTGTTTGGGGCCTTGTTGATGTACAAATACAAAAAACGCCCGAGCGGGTACGACCCGTCGATCACGTTTTCGATAGTCCCCTCCTTAAACTCTCCGCCCGTCTCCAATGAGAGTGGCACGATCCGCACGCCAGAAGTCCTGTACCCAATCCCGCTGTACCCAATGCCATACCGGTCTTCGGCAACGCCTTGAACCACCGAAGCGGACCCCGGTTGCTCCTTCACCTCGTCTTTGTAATCGCCCTTAAACAAGGCGTGATCCTTGAAAAACCCATACGTGCCAGACGCGGAATTGCGCCCGTAAAGACTCAGCGCGGCATTTGCCCAATCGCCTTCCAAACCCACCTGCTTCCAGCGCGCGATATTTTCTTTGTACTCCCCGCGCCGCGTCTTGGAAAAAATCGCATCCACCTGCGGCAAACTCAACCCTTCAATCGGATTGTCCTTGTTGACAAAAATCGCCAGCGCGTCCAGCGAAGTCCGCAACAGGGTTGGGGGATACCCAAAATGCTGCTCAAATTTATCGATCTCCGTATTCTTCATCGGGCGCGACATAGGCCCAAATTGCGCCGTGCCCTCGATCAGCGCGGGCGGTGCCGTGCTCGACCCCTTGCCCTCAACCTGAATTTTGACATTGGGATAGTACTTGCGAAATCCCTCCAGCCACAGGGTCATCAAATTGTTCATCGTATCGGACCCAATGCTATTCGCACTGCCCGAAATCCCACTCACCTTCTGATACGCGGGAATCCCCGCATCCCCTTCGGCTTGCTGCGCCTGCGCCCCGGCATGGGCGAAAACAGCCACGCTCGCAAGCAGACAAATAAACCGCGTCATCACGATCCTCCTCTCCATGGTTACGCACAAAGGTTAGTCGTACAAAAATGAACTTCTACCGTGTTACAACGATATGACAAAAGCGCGTCATTCATGTGATACCGCTCGTTGCTCCATTCCCCTAACGGGGCCGGGGAGTAGGTCAAAACTTCACAAAAAGCGTCAGCCTGGGAATCACTTCGGCCTCGTCATCCCCCACCTGCGCGACCAGCACATTGGGCATGACGTGAACATCTCTTGCGGGTTCATAATCCACGCCCCCGAGGAAGAAATACTCGTGGTCTTTGCCAGACTGGTCGTTTGGATCGAACAAATCGCCGCGCACAAACACCTTGGCCTTTCTGCTGATTCGCCCCGTGCCGAACAGCGAAATCCCCCGCACCTGTGTGTTGTCAACATTTCGCCATTGCACAAAGCCCTCCACCCCTCCGTGAAATTTTCTGTCTATCAGCCCCACAAAGGCCGCAACCGTCGTGCGGTCTTCACCACCCCCGCGCCTTTCCCAATCGGCATACGCGGTCGCATTCAAAGCACTCGGTTTGAAATGCAGCAACCCGTAGATCCGCTTCCCATTGTTCTCCTCCGAGCGCACCCCGCTGCCATTGCCCAACGTCAACCGCGCATTCACCTTTCCATCTCCATCCAATCGCCCGCGATACGCAATGCCCATATCCGTGGAGGAAGCGATCTTGTTGCGATCCATCATCGTCTTCTGTACGGAGCGATAACCCCACGCCGCCTCCGATACATTCCACGTTGGCGTGCCCGACAGGCCCACATAAACCGCGTGTCGATCATTTTTCAGATGTAAATAGACATTTTTAAGATAGACCTCTAATTTTTTTTGGCTGTTAAACCCGCCATCGTTCGCCTCCAGACGAACCCGCCCCGCAATCGCCTTATTCCACCTCAAGTCGTGCGTGAGGTACACGCGCCGAACCCGAAACCCGTTCTCCTTCTCCCGTGCGCCGCTGGCAATAAAATAATAATCGCCAAACACCATGCCCTTGAACTCGGCATCTGCCCCCTCGCTTGGCCCTGCCCAAACCAACCAGAGCACGCCCAAAATTGCCCTACAACCGCGCATACGCGCCTCCTTTCCGTTCAAAGATAAACCATAACAAACAACCGCGTTCTCCGCAATGAAGAAAGCCAAAGCACCGCCGGAGTTCACCGCGACGCTATCGCGTTGCCTGCGGCGATAGGGGAGAATGGCGCGTTGACGCCGGATCTGTCTGCGGGTTTGGCGAATCGGGTTGTCACAAAATCGTCACTCAGTTGTAACTGCGCCACAACATGGTCAACTTACATTTTCGCACACTTGAAAGGGCACTGCTCGTTATCGAAAGGAACCGTCCCATGAAGAAAATGCGATCACTCCTGTTCATCCTCGTTGCCACCATGCTCCCCGCCCAAGCGCAGGACAGGGGCAAAGTGCAGGGCATTGTCGTCGATGCGGAAACCGGCGAATCCCTCATCGGCGCGAACGTCGTCATCAAAAGCGAAACCGGCGCGCCCGCTTATGGCACGGCGACGGACCTCGACGGTCGCTTTACCCTCGGCGCGCCCGTGGGCACGCACGACCTAGAAGTCAGCTACATCTCCTACGCCACCAAAAAAATCACCGGCGTGGCAGTCAAAGCCGACGACCCCACAATCCTCAACATCTCCCTCCCTCCCGAAACCATGCGCGCCGCTGAAATCGTCGTCACCGCCCGAGCCGAACAAAACAGCGAAGTCTCGATGCTCATCATTCAGCAAAAAGCCCCGGTGGTCACGGACGGCATCAGCGCGGAATTGATGAGCCGATCCTCGTCCTCAGACGCGGGAGACGCCCTCAAGCGCGTGACCGGCATCACCATCGTGGGCGGCAAATACACGTACGTGCGCGGCCTTGGAGAGCGTTATAGCAACACGCAAGTCAACGGTGCAGACATTCCAAGCCCCGAGCCGAACAGGCGCGTCGTGCCCATGGACATTTTCCCCGCGGGCCTGTTGGAAAACATCCAAGTCTCCAAAACCTTTTCGCCCGATCAACCGGGGGATTTTTCCGGCGGATCCGTCCAAATCAAAACCCGGGAGTTCCCGAGCAAATTCACCTTCTCAATTTCCACCTCTGCGGGCTACCACTCCCAAACCAGTTTCAAAGACATTCAAACCTACGACGGCGGCTCGTGGGATTTTTTTGGCGTGGATGACGGCACGCGCGCCCTGCCCGAAATGCTCAAAACGCAGGCCGCGGACCAGCCCGTTCGCAAACGCGGGCGGTTTTCCACCACCGGATTTACCGCCGAAGAAATCCAGCAATTTGGGCAGGCATTCGCCAATGTGTGGCAGCCCAAAACCAAAACCGCGCCAGCCAATCAGGGCTATAGCATCAGCATCGGCAACGCCGTTGGCTCGGGTGACCGCGAACTCGGCTACATCTTCTCATTTACCTACGACAACAGCTTTGACAACAGAAGCGAAATTTGGAACTCCTACCACATCACCAAAGACCAATCCGGCGACGAAGTGCTCTCGCCCTTTTCCACTTATGACGTGAACAGCACGACCAACAACATCCTTTGGGGCGTCTTGTTCAACAGCAGCCTCCGCTTGTCGCCCCGTCACAAAATCAGCCTCAAGACCCTCTTTAACCGCAACACGGACAACGAAGCGCGCACGTACACGGGCTTCAATTCCGACCGCGACACGGACCTGCGCGATTACCGGTTGCGATTCGTGGAGCGCGGCATTCTCTCTGGGCAATTGTCCGGCGCGCATCACATTGGCTTTCTCCTCAATTCCAACATCGACTGGCTGCTCAATTTGTCCAAAGCCACGCGAGACGAACCCGACAACCGCGAAGTCCTCTACGAAATGCGCGATGGCGAATGGACCTTTTTCGACATCACGCAAAGCGGCAGCCGCTTCTTTTTCGACCTCATCGACAATGCCCAAAGCGCCAAAGTCGATTGGGCGATTCCCTTTTCGGGCTTCAACGGCCGCCCCTCCAAATTGAAGTTCGGCACCAAGGGCTTGACCAAAGACCGCACCTTTGACGCCCGCCGATTCCGCTTTGAGCAATCTAGCGGCATTCAGCGCTATGTCGATCTGACCCTCGATCCCGAAGACATTTTTACGCCAGACAACATCGCGCCCCGTCGGTTCGAGTTGCGCGAAACCACCCGCAACGTGGATAACTACAGCGCGTCTCAATACACCTGGGCCGCGTACGCGATGGCCGATCTCCAGCTCTCGCGCCAGTGGCGTTTTGTGGGCGGCGTGCGCGTTGAAAATTCCAAACAAGAACTCATTTCCTTCGATCCGTTCAGCACGACCGCCACCCCTATTGAAGTGACCCTCGACAACACGGACTACCTGCCCGGCCTCAACTTGGTCTATAAACTCAATGACCGCACCAATTTCCGCACGGCGTATTCCCGCACCTTGTCGCGTCCAGACTTTCGAGAACTCGCGCCCTTTGAGTTTGTCGATTTCATCGGCGGGCGCGCCGTCTCGGGCAATCCCGACCTCCAGCGCAGCACCATCGACAACTTCGATTTTCGCTTTGAAATTTTCCCTCGTTTGGGTGAACTCGTCGCCATCAGTGCCTTCTACAAAAAGTTCCACGGCCCCATCGAGCAAATCATTCGCCCCACCGCACAACTCAGCGTCACCTATCAAAACGCCAAAGTTGCGACCAATTACGGCATCGAATTTGAATTTCGCCGTCGCCTCGACGCGCTCGCCCCCTCGCTAGAACCCCTGTCCATCAACACCAATGTCACGCTGGTCAAGTCACAAATCGAAATCGACCCCGACATTGGCGTCCAGACTTCCAGCGAACGCGCGCTTCAGGGCCAATCGCCCTACGCGGTCAACGCCACACTCGGCTACGACAAACCCGACCACGGGTTCCAAGCCAACTTGCTCTACAACGTCTTTGGCCGCCGCATCAGCGAAGTGGGCGCGCAAGGCTTGCCCGATGTCTTTGAACAACCCCGGCACCAACTCGACTTTAATATCAAGAAAAAATTCGCCCAATTCACCTTGAAAGCATCGGCCAAAAACCTGCTCGACAGCGAGATACGGTTCAAACAGCGAGAGAGCATCGCCCGCGAATACAAGGCCGGGCGATCCTTCTCCTTTGGCATCAGCTACGATTACTAACTCCCCTTCTCTCCCCGAAACCCCGTCACCGAGCTATGAGGCTCATCCACTCACGCATGAAAGGACAACTTGTGAGACGTTTTTACCGCGCAGTTCTCGTTTTGGGCTTAACGTATGGTCTGGTCGGCGTCGCCCACGCACAAACAGATAATGTGGTGCGTGCCGATTTCGATGAAAGTGGGGCGGTCGATTTCCCCGACTTTCTCGCCTTTGCCGGTGTTTTTGGCAAAACTTCATCAGATCCCGATTTTGATGTCAGGATGGATCTCAATGGAAATGGAGAGATTGACTTTCCCGACTTCCTCGTCTTTGCCGGTGTTTTTGGTCAATCTTACACACCACCAGGAACTGAAGCCCCGATGCTCGCCGCACAAAGCGGCATGTCTATCGCCATCAGTTGGGCGGCTGTTGCCGACGCCACGAGTTACAATGTGGAACGCGCAATGCAGGGCATGTCTGACTTCACAGCCATTGAAAACATAGCAGGCACGAGTTACACCGATACCGATCTGGTTCCTGGCACGGAATACACCTATCGCATTGTCCCCGTTACCTCAGCGGGCGCGTCAATCCCGAGCGCAACCGCGATGGCAATGACCACGCCTTCGGGCATGGCCTCTGGTCATCCCGAAGTGATCAGGGGCAACATAACGTCTGATCGCCTTTTGACCGCCGATAAATACTATCTCCTCTCCGATGCAGTTTTCGTACAAGCAGGCGCGACACTCACCATTGAACCCGGCACCACCATCTTTGGCGAGGGGGCCACCAATGGCACGCTCATCATCGCGCAAGGTGGCAAAATCCATGCCAATGGCCGTGCGGACAAGCCGATAGTGTTCACTTCTGACGCAGAGGAAGGCCAGCGTGATCGCGGTCAATGGGGCGGTCTCATCATCAACGGTCGCGCGCCCGTCAACACAGGGGCCACCGCTGAAGGCGAAGGCAATACGGGAACGTACGGCGGCAATGATCCCGGCGACAATTCTGGCGTCCTGCGTTACGTCCGAGTCGAGTTCGCAGGCATCGAGTTCTCTCCGGATAACGAACTCAATGGCATCGCCTTCCAAGGCGTCGGCTCTGGCACAGTTGTGGAATACATACAGGTTCACTACAATCAGGACGACGGCATCGAGTTCTTCGGCGGCACGGTCAACGCCAAATACCTCTACTGCTCTGGCATCCGCGACGACTCTTTCGACTGGACAGACGGCTGGACGGGCAAGGGGCAGTTCTGGGTGGCACAGCAACACGGCGACGCTGCTAACCACGGCTTTGAAGCCGACAACAAAAAAGACAACACCGAACTCATACCGCGCTCCAATCCTACGATTTACAACGTGACCCTGGTGGGCGATCCCAATGGCCCCGAATCCGACACTGGCCTGTTGTTGCGTCACGGCACAGCAGCGACCTTGCGAAACTTCATCGTCATAGGTTTCAACAAGGGCGGGTTGGATGTCGATGGTTCCTCCACCCACAACCAAGCCGAAAGCGGCGCGCTCTCGCTTCAGAACACCATCTTCTTCAACAACAAGGTTGAAGGCGTCGCAGGCAACTTTGAAATCGACAGCGACGGGTTTGACGAAAGAGCATGGGCAACCAATCCGCAGTTTAACAATGCCGAAACCGATCCCATGCTGATGGATCCTTACAATCAGTCATCGCCCGACTTCACGCCCGGAGCCGGTTCGCCTGCGGTTAATGGCACAGTGCCCGTGGCCTCGCCTCCGGATGATGGCTTCTTTGACTCCGTCAACTTTATCGGCGGCGTCGATCCTGCCAACAATTGGTTGAAAGGCTGGACAACCAACGAAAAACCCGCAGGTCAGTAACCTCGACACAACGGGTTTGTCAACGGGTCGGATGGGCAATCAGTCCATCCGACCTTTTTTTGAAAATAGACTTTGCAACTCAAAATCGCTATATTGAACTGCTACGTAGGCTTACCCTAACCCCCTGAACGGGGGAACGCGGAATGTGTTGAAGACGGGTTGATGATGCGATATCCAAATTGGACACCGAAGGAACATCGGCGAAATATCCTCAGATATTAAAATTCAAAGTCCAAATCGCTGTCGCTGGAGCATGGTATGGCATGGTATGGCATGGTATGGCTTACAAAACACAATCGCACGATACCAGCTTCAAAGTGGAACGCCTGCTCATTGAAGCGTATCGGCGCATGACGCCGCACGAGAAAGCCGAAAAAATATCTCAACTCTCTCAGGCGTGTACGGATCTCGCAGTCGCGGGCATTCGCAGTCGGTATCCCAAAGCAGATGATCGGGAAATTCGCCTTCGCTTCGGCGCGTTGCGCTTGGATCGACAGACCATGATCGAGGCATTTGGTTGGGACCCCCACAAAGAGGGCTATTGACGTGCTTTCCGAACCCCTTTGCGTTGATCTGGTTAGCGTTTTTTTTTATCGCTTTGTTGACTTGAAAAAAATAAAGCCCATGATATGTTTTGTCATGGGTTTTTTTTATGTGAGGTTTTTATGGAGACAAAGAATATCGTCGTGAAGGGCGCGCGGGTTCACAATTTGCAGAATGTGGACCTGACGTTGCCCCGACACGCCTTGATCTGTTTTACGGGTGTTTCGGGTTCGGGCAAGTCGTCGATGGCGTTTGATACGATTTACGCCGAAGGGCAGCGGCGGTATGTCGAGTCGTTATCGGCGTATGCGCGGCAATTTTTGGGGCAGATGGAAAAGCCCGAAGTGGATCAGATCACGGGCTTGTCGCCGACGATTTCTATCGAGCAAAAGACCGCGGGGCGCAACCCCCGATCTACTGTGGGCACGATCACGGAAATCTACGACTACTTGCGCGTGCTGTTTGCGCGGGTGGGCACGCCGCATTGCGTGTATGACCACACGCCGATAGGGGCGCAAACGCGCGATGGCATCGTGGATCGCATCATGGCATTGGGCGAGGGCACGCGCATTCACATCATGGCGTCACTAGTGCAGGGCCGCAAAGGGGAGTACCGCGATCTGTTTGAGAATTTGCAAAAGGAGGGGTACATCCGCGTGCGCGTGGATGGGCGAGTGGCGGCACTGACCGAGACCCCAAAATTGGAACGCTATATCCGACACGATATCGAGGTGGTGATCGACAGGATCGCGGTCAAAGAGGACGCGCGGGCGCGCATCGGCGAGGCCGTAGATGCCGGGTTGCTGATGGGCAAGGGCGCGGTGATCGTCAGCGCAGAGGGGGCGGACGATCTGTTGTTGAGCACGCATTTTTCCTGTCCCAAGTGCGGGCGCAGCGCGCAGGAACCCGTGCCGCAGTTGTTTTCGTTCAACAGCCCGCAGGGGATGTGCCCCGGCTGTCACGGCTTGGGTACGCGCGTTGCGATGGATCTCGACAAGGTCGTAGCCGATCCCACGCTGTCCGTACGCAAGGGCGCTATCGCGCCGTTGGGCATCCCCAAAAACCGGTGGAAGAACCACTATTACGCGGGCGTGTTGAAACGCTATGGCGCGACCTTGGACGTGCCGTGGCAACGCATTTCACGCAAGGGACAACGGGCGTTGTTATACGGCATCGAGGGCGAGATGATCTTTGAATGGCGGCGGAGCAATGGCAGTGTGAAACGCCACCGCGATGTTTTCGAGGGGATTTTGCCACCGCTGGAACGACAATTTGCCGAGGGGCGCAGCCCCCTGATCCGCAAGCGGTTGGCGCCGTTTATGCGCGTGGGCAAATGTCCCAAATGCCGCGGCGCACGCTTAAAGCCCGAAGCCCTCTCGGTCGAGATCGAAGGCGAGAACCTGCCCGAGGTCGCGGCGATGACGGTCGCCGAGGCGCACGCTTTTTTTACTTCGCTCAAACTGACCGAAGTGCAGGCGCGGATCGCCGAGGACGCATTGAAGGAAATTGTCGGGCGGTTGCGATTTCTGTTGGACGTGGGGCTGGATTATCTCGCGCTGGATCGCACGGCGCCGACCCTGTCCGGGGGCGAGGCGCAGCGCATTCGCTTGGCGAGTCAGATCGGCTCCGGCTTGGTCGGGGTGACGTACGTGTTGGACGAGCCGTCGATTGGCCTGCATCACCGCGACAACCGCCGACTGCTCGACGCGCTGTGCCGACTGCGGGATGTGGGCAATACGGTCATCGTGGTGGAACACGATGAAGACGCGATGAGACGCGCGGACCGGGTGGTGGATTTTGGGCCGGGCGCGGGGCACACGGGCGGGTGCGTGGTCGCCGAGGGATCGTGGAAGCAGGTGGCGCGGCGCACGCGGTCCGCGACCGGGGCGTATCTGGCCGGGAAGAGGAAAATCCGCATCCCGCAAAGGCGGGCCGTGTCGGACCAGGGGATCTGGATACGGGGCGCGCGGCAAAACAATCTGAAAAACATCGACGTGAAAATCCCGGTCAGCGCGTTCACTTGCGTTACGGGCGTGTCCGGTTCGGGCAAATCATCGCTGATTGCGGATATTCTCTATCCGGCCCTGGCGCGGGCACTCAATCGCGCAGAGGTGGCGCGCGGCGCGCACCGCTGCATCGAGGGCATCGAGCATTTGGACAAGGTCATCGAGATCGACCAGCAGCCTATCGGGCGCACGCCGCGCAGCAATGCGGCGACCTATACGGGTGTTTTTGACCCGATTCGCGCGTTGTTTGCCGAGTTGCCCGAGTCCAAGGTGCGCGGGTACAAGCCCGGGCGATTCAGTTTTAATGTGAAGGGCGGGCGGTGCGAGGCGTGCAAGGGCAATGGCGCGAATTTGGTGGAGATGGATTTTTTGGCGGATGTGTGGGTGACGTGCCCGGTGTGCGAGGGACGGCGTTTTAAGCGCGAGACATTGGACGTGCGTTACAAGGGCAAGTCCATTGCGGACGTGCTGGAGATGGAGGTTTTGGAGGCCCATGCGTTTTTTCAGGCGATCCCGCGCATCTCCCGAGTGTTGCAAACCCTGGTCGACGTGGGAATGGGGTACGTGCGCTTGGGGCAACCCGCGCCCACCCTGTCCGGCGGCGAGGCCCAACGGGTCAAGTTGTCAAAGGAATTGTGCCGCAAGAGCACGGGCAAGACCCTGTACATTTTGGACGAGCCGACCACGGGCCTGCATTTTGCCGATATTCAAAATCTGTTAGACGTGCTGCACAGGTTGGTGGATATGGGCAATTCCGTGGTGGTGATCGAACACAATTTGGACGTGATTAAGACTGCGGATTGGGTGATCGACCTGGGGCCGGAAGGCGGGGAAGCAGGCGGGCGAGTGCTGGGCGTGGGCACGCCGGAACAATTGGCCGAGTCCCCCGAGTCCCACACCGGGCGCGCCCTGGGCGAGGTGTTGGCGCGAACGCCGGTGGTCGCGGACGAGGCGGACCGGATGCGGGCGCACGGACGGGTTCGCACGATTGACGTCTGGGGCGCGCGGGAGAACAATTTGCAAGACGTGGATGTGTCCATTCCGCGCGAGAAAATGACCGTGATTTCCGGGGTGTCCGGTTCGGGCAAATCCTCGCTGGCACTCGATACGATTTACGCCGAGGGGCAAAGGCGATACGTGGAATCCCTCTCGGCTTATGCGCGGCAATTTTTGGGGCGAATGCCCAAGCCCAAGGTGGATCGCGTGTTGGGCTTGTCGCCCGCGATAGCGATTGAGCAAAAGGCCGCGAGCAAGAACCCGCGCTCGACCGTGGGCACGGTGACCGAGGTGTACGATTATCTGCGGGCATTGTACGCGCTGTTGGGCGATGTGTATTGCCCGGAGTGCGACGCAAAGGCCGGCAGCCAAGCCGTGGCCGAGATCGTGGATCGCGTGCTGAAACTGGGGCGACGCTTATACCTGCTCGCGCCGGTGGACCTCGGCAAGGGGGAGGATTACGCCAGCTTGCTCAACCGCTTTCGGCGGGATGGGTATTTGCGCGGCAGGCTCGATGGCAGGGTTTTTGAGTTGGCAACGCCGCCGGAGATCGATTACCGGCAGTCGCATCGGGTCGAGATTTTGGTGGATCGCGTGGTCGCGGAAGAGAAGAATCGCAAGCGCATCGCCGAGTCCGCAGAGCGCGCATTGGATATTTCCGGGGGGATTTTGATCGTCGCGTCGCCGGATGACGAGGAGGAGACGCGGTTCAGCCAGCACTTGTCGTGCCCGTCATGCGGCCGGAGTTTCGAGGCGATCATCCCACAGCGGATGTCGTTCAACAGTTACGAAGGGTGGTGTTTGGCGTGCGAGGGGCTCGGCACGCAACGCGGCATGGGACTCCACACCCTGATACCGGATGTCCACAAGTCATTGGCCGAGGGCGCGGTGCTCGCATGGGGCGAGGTGGGGGCGACCACGCCGCTAGGTCGCATGTTGTCTGCGGTGGGCGAGGCCGCGGGCTTCGCGCTCGACACGCCGTTTGCGCGCATCTCACAACAGGGGCAACACGCGATTTTGTACGGGTTGGGCGAGCGATGGTTGAAAGGCCCCGACCGGATCGCGTTCCAGTTTAAGGGGTTGTTTCCAACCCTTGACGCGCTGGTGCGCCAGGCGCCGCGGTTTCGCCGGCTGATGGGCGAATTTATCCAAGATGTGCCGTGCCCGACCTGCAAGGGCGTGCGGTTGCGGGCAGAGAGCGCGGCCGTTCGGCTTTTTGGAAAGACGATGCCCGAGGTGGCGGCGATGCCGATAGCGGATGTGCGCGCGTGGTTCGACGCGATGGCACTGACCGGGCAGGCGCGCGAGGCCGCGGGCGAGGTGTTGTCCGAGATTCAGAGCCGGGCGCGCTTTCTCCACGAGGTGGGCCTGGGCTATTTGAATTTGGGACGGCGCGCCCCCACCCTGTCCGGGGGTGAGGCGCAGCGCATTCGCTTGGCGAGTCAGATCGGCTCTGGGCTGACCGGGGTGCTCTACGTGCTCGACGAGCCGACCATTGGCCTGCATCAGCGCGACAACCGGCGGTTGTTGGGCGCGTTGGCGCGGCTGCGCGATTTGGGCAATTCCCTGCTCGTTGTGGAACACGACCGCGAGACCTTGACCAAAGCGGATCACATTTTGGATTTTGGCCCGGGCGCGGGGGGTGAAGGCGGGCGCGTTGTGGCTACGGGCGCTCCGCACACCTTGCACGGCGACAATGGGTCATCGACGGCGCGCTATCTGTCCGGCGCGTTGCAGATCGCAGTGCCCGAAGCGCGGCGCGAGGCGGGGAATGGCGCGTTGTGCATCCGGGGCGCACGGCACAACAATTTGAAAAATGTGGATGTGGCATTCCCCTTGGGCACGTTGACGTGCGTGACCGGGGTTTCCGGCTCGGGCAAGAGTTCGCTCGTCAATGACGTGTTGTTCGGCGCGCTCGCGGCCCGCGTGAACAAGGCGCGAAATGCGTGGGGGGAACACGACGATGCGATGGGCTTGGAACTGGTGGATAAGGTGATCAACATCGACCAGACCCCGATAGGGCATTCGCCGCGCAGCAATCCGGCGACGTATGTGAAGGTGTTCGACAAGATCCGCCAGCTATACGCCAGCCTGCCCAATGCCCAAGTGCGCGGGTTTTTGGCCGGGCATTTTAGTTTTAACCACAAGCGCGGGCGGTGCGATGCGTGCGCGGGGTTGGGCGCGCGCTGTATCGAGATGCACTTCTTGCCGGATGTGTGGGTGCAGTGCGAGCTTTGCGGCGGAAAGCGGTACAACCGAGACGTGCTCGACATAACGTACAAGGGCGCGTCTATCGCGGAGGTGCTGGCGATGAACGTGGCAGAGGCCCTCGCGCATTTCGCTACCGTGCCCGGCATTGCGCGGTCCTTGCAAACGCTGTTTGACGTGGGCCTGGGCTATCTCGAAATGGGGCAGGCGTCGACCACGCTTTCGGGCGGCGAGGCACAGCGCGTGAAACTCGCCCGCGAATTGGCCCGCCCGAATACCGGGCAGACGGTTTATATTTTGGACGAACCGACCACGGGCTTGCACGTCGCCGATATTCAAAAGTTGCTCGACGTGCTCAATCGCCTCGTGGATGCGGGCAATACAGCGATTGTGATCGAGCACAATTTGGATGTGATCAAGACCGCGGATTGGGTGATCGATTTGGGGCCGGAAGGCGGCGATGCGGGCGGCGACCTGATCGCCTGCGGCACGCCCGAGGAGGTGGCCGCTGTCACCGCCTCGCACACCGGGCGGTTTTTGAAGGAGGTGTTGGCAGGCGGCTAAATCTCTCGCGTTTTCCAGTGGCCCTGCGCGAATTTGCGGATGGTGAGCGTGCCTTGCACGGTGCTGTAGATGATGAGCGCGGCCCAAATGCCGTGGATGTCAAAGCCGAGGGTGAAGCCCAAAATATAGGCGATGGGCAGGCGTACGATCCATTGGGCGATCAGGGTGTAGTACATCGGAGGCATGGTATCGCCCGCGCCTCTGAGGCTGCCGCTGCTGGTATTGGCCGCGCACAAAAAGGGTTCGGCAATGACCATCGCGTAGAGATAGACCACGCCTGTGCTGATGACCGCGTGCGCGTCTGTGAAGATGGACATGAAAAATCCCGCAAACAGCGCGGCGGGCAGGGAGAGAATGAGGTTTGTCGCGACGGAGATGACGAGGATGGTCCACCCGTGACGCTCCGCGCCTGCCGGGTCTTTCGCGCCGAGATGCTGCCCCACAAAGGCCGTGGCAACCGTGCCAAAAGCCAGCCCGGTTCGGCGCAAGATGTGTTCCACCTGATTCCCTATCGAGTACGCGGCGACCGCCGTGGTCGAAAGCGCGGACATGGCGATGAGGCGGATGTACACCAACCCGGAGCCATTGCGTAAAATGCCCTGAAGCCCGGAAGGCACGCCGATTTTGAGGATGCGCCGCGCCACCTCCCAGTTGAAGCGGTAGGACGTATCCGGCAGAAGCGCGAGGGCAAACCGCCCGCTGTAAAGACAGGCAAATCCAATCAGGGTCGCGGCACAGCGTCCCATAAACCCACCTATAGCCGCGCCCACGACGCCTAATTCTGGAAATCCCCAATAGCCGAAAATCAAGACGTACGCCATCGCGATTTGAATGCTGCTGCTGACGAGGCTTAAGAAGAACGGGGTGCGCGTATCGCCCGCGCCTTGCAAACAACTCGCTATCGCGCGGTTCAGGGTCATGAAGGGGACGCCGAGAAAGAAGACCTGCAAGTAGGGCGTGCCCAAAGCCGCCACTTCCGGGTCAGAGGTCAGCGCGGGAATGAGGAAGGGCGACAAAATCAGGCTACCCACGCCAAACGCGATGCTGAACGCGAACAGCAGGGTGAACGCCTGCTTTGCCGCGGCACTGGCCTCGCGCATGGAATCCGCGCCAATGGCCCGTGCGACCATTGTGAGCGCGCCCCGCGAAATGGACATCATCGCGGTGAACAAGACGCGCGTAAATGCCTGTGCAATCCCCACGGCGGACAGGGCCACGGGGCCGAGCATGCCGATCAAGAAGAGTTGCGCCATCCCCACAGCCGTTTCGATTTGCCCGCCCAGCGCGACAGGGAAGGTCATGGAGAGGATTTTCCGGGTCAGGGAAAAATCGACTTTGCGAGGGGTAGGCTCTGCGGTGGTTTCAAGTGGTTTGGCCATGGTCGTCGATTCGCATTCAGGCGGTCAGTGGTCAGTGGCGTTGTTGCATAAATAGCTAGTTTGGGGGTTGCAAAAAGACAGGCTCCTTCGTAGATTTCGGTATCTGCGATCTCGAGCGCAGAGGGGGCAAAGTTGCAAAAAGATAGGCTCCTTCGTAGATTGGGCATATTTGCCACCGAAACAACGCACCCTTTCTCAGCAGGAACCTGTCATGCCCAAGATAGCCGCTTCCAAGACCTCCGTCAAGTTCCCTCGTCGTCGCTGTGAGTAGGGGCTATAATTATAGCCCCCTACTGCGTGCGCGGTGTAAGGACAACCAAGAAACCGAAGCGCGGATGAACGCGGTTTCAAAGGATTGAACACGGCCTGTCCGGGTAATGGGGATAGGATCGGGTAACGAACTGCTAACCGCTTGGTGGTCGGGTTGGGTGGCCCTCTTACCTCTTACCTCTTACCTCTTACCTCTTACCTCTTGCCTCTTGCCTCTTACCTCTTACCTCTTACCTCTTACCTCTTACCTCTTACCTCTTACCTCTTGTATCTTGGAAGTAAGGGTTAATTAGGAGTTGCGCCCTCGTATCGAGATAAGCCATCTTGATGCCCGGCTCGGGGAAGGCCGGCCCCTCTTGAAGGCGATGACCTTGTAGGTAAGATAGGCCCCCCGACCGCCGGGTCTATGCCGAAGAGTATCTAAGCCCCTTGAGGCTGCATATACAAGACCGGTAGACTTGGCGTCAATGGTCGGGACGCGACCCCGAGCGCGCACCAGATCCCTTACAACCCCCTCATCACAGGAGGCCCCCATGTCGAAATCTCACCCCGCTTTTGCCGGCATTGATGTCAGTGCCCGCACGTTGTCCGTTGCCCTGTCCAGACCCGGACAAGCTGTCATGCAAGCGACCTTTGCCAATGATCCCCAAGCGCATAAGCGGTTGCTGAAGTGGCTCACGAAGGGCGGGCACATGGTCTCTGTGTGCCTCGAAGCGACCGGGCTTTACAGTTTGGGGGTGGCCTTGGCCTTGCATCGGCATCGCCACACAAAGGTCATGGTCGTCAATCCCAAAGCGATGAGCAAGTACGCCCAAGCCTGCATGCAACGGGCGAAGACGGATGCGAAGGATGCGTTGTTGATCCTCGACTATGCCGAGCGCATGCCTTTTGTGCCTTGGCAAGCGCCGAGCGAGCAACGGCTTCAACTGCAAGCCCTCACCAGACGCATTGACCAACTCAAGCAGGAGATCATCCGCGAACAGAGCCGCAACCACGCGCAGAGCTACCACATCCGCAGCACACGTCTCATCGCACGCGATATTCAGGTGAATATTCGACACTTCAAACGCCGGATTGCATACTTGGAAAGCCAAGCCCTCGATCTCGTTTTGCACGATGAGCCCCTCAAGCGTGCCTACCAACGCCTCTGCTCGACGCCTGGCATCGCGCAAACGAGTGCCTTGCGGCTCTTGGCCGAGTTGACCCTTTTGCCAGAGGAGATGCAACCGCCCCAGTGGGTCGCACATGCAGGCCTGGATCCCAAACCCAAACAATCCGGAACCGCCAATCCACAAAGACGCATCTCGAAAACCGGGAATAAGTACCTCCGCCATGCCCTCTATATGCCTGCCTGGGTGGCCATCAGACACGAAGGCCATGTCAAAGCCTTCTATGACCAACTCATCGCCCGCGGCAAGAAACCTTTGCAGGCTATCGTTGCGGTGATGCGAAAGTTGCTCCATTCGATCTGGGGCATGTTGCGCCATGACCAAGATTTTGAGGGCGAAAAATTCTATCGAATCACCCCGAAAACCCCTTGACCTTTTAAGAGAGTATCTTACCTCTTACCTCTTACCTCTTACGTCTCACCTCTTACCTAAAAAGGAGCATCTCATGACTCTACATTTCGACATTCGAGACCTGTTTCGCTGCGTGCGACTGGGGTGGTCTGGAAAGAAAATCTGGATTGGACTGCTGGGACTGATCGCGGCTTGGGCGGGGTACGCTGTCTTGCTGCTCATCGCGCATCTCCGCACGGGCGCATCTATCGGCGCGGTGTGGCAACGCTACGGCTTGTTTCCCGGCGCGACAGCCGGCGACTTTGACCTGTTGGGCGCAGTGTTGCACATCGCGGGCCTGCTGTTCGCCTTGGGCGTGGTCTTTGTCACGACCAGCATGATGTGCAAAATCACTTTTCAGCACCTGCGCGGAGACGACTTTTATTCGGGCAGCGATGCATGGCAATTCGCAAAAGCGAACTGGAAAGCCGTGCTGTTTGGCCCGCTAACCCTGCTTTTCCTCTTTGCCATGGTCGTCATTGGCGGCATGGTCATCGGATGGATCGCCGGGTGGATTCCCGCGTTGGGGGAACTGGCCTTCGCGCTGTGCTTCATCCCCATCTTCTTCGCGGCCTTGTTGACCGTGTTCACAGGCGTGGTCTTCGTCGTCGCGTCCATCCTGTCCCCAGCGATGGTGGGCACGGTGGAGGATGACACCTTAGAGGTCGTGATCCAGTCCTTTTCCCTGACGTGGTCGCAACCGTGGCGATTGGTTTTGTACTTGGTGTGGACAGTTGTTTCCGCGTGGGTTGGCCTGATGCTGATGGGCGCGTTGACCATGGCCGCGATTGGCCTCATCATTTGGGCGTGCGGTTTGTTTATGGGCGTCAAATTGACCCATCTCTTTTCCGAGGCATCGCACTATCTCTTGTTCCAACCCGCAAAATGGGATCTGTGGCTCGCCAGTTTGCCCGCGCTGGGCACGCCGTCGGGCGCAGAGGTCTGGAGTGGGGGTATTTTGGGGGTGATGCTCGTCTTGGTGACCGGGATCGTCATATCTTATGTGCAAGCGACTTACGCTTCGGGATTGTGTTTGATGTACGTGGCGTTGCGGCATCGCAAAGACAATGCAAATCTGCTCGAATGGAACGATGAAGAAGAACCCGAAGAAGAGGAGGCCGGCCATCATGCGGATTCCGAAACGGCGTAAGCCAACTGCTTCTATCGACAGCAGCGCGTTGCTGCGCGACGTGGCAACCCACGCGCGCTTGGCCGAAGGCGCCGAGGGCGTGCGCCGCATTTTGCGAACGGTCTTCGTGGCCCAACAAATTCCCATTCGCAACATCGCGCAGCAGGTGGGCCTGCCCGTTCCCGTGGTCGCTGCCGTGCGGGGCGAACTGGAAAAACGAGGGATTTTGACGCGCCGCGGCGGGGTCTCCCTCAGCGACGAGGGCCTCGGCGTCGTCCAATCCGCACTGGGGATTTCGTGCCGCAAACGCTTTGCGCGGCCAAGCGCGCCCCCCACGCCCGCAATTTTGGACGACGTGCGCGAACGCCTCGCAGAGATCGCCGCGAGCCGCCCCAAGGTCAACGTCAAACTGGATCAGTCCCACGCAACGCCCGAAACGGTCCTCAAACGCGCCGTGTACTTGTACGAACACGACGCCCTCGAAGGCCGAAACCTGCTCATCCTCGGCGACGACGACCTGACCTCGGTGGGCGTGGGCTTGCTCGCGCAACATTTGGAAATCGCACTCGGGCAAGTGGTGGTGCTAGAATGCGACCAGCGGCTCATCGCGTTTCTCAATGCGGTCGAGAAACGCGAGGGGTTGCCCATCACGGTGATCGCACGCGATTTGCGCGAAGACCTGCCAGCGACCTTGTGCGGGCAAATGGACGGGTTCGTTACGGACCCGCCCTATACCTTGCCCGGTCTGGCATTGTTCGTCTCGCGCGGGGCCACCGCACTCGCGCCCGAAGTGGGCAAACAGGGGTTTGTCAGCTTTGGCCGCCGCTCGCCCGCTGAAACCGCCCAGGCCATGGCCTCGTTGATCCAGATGGGCTTCGCGCCCGTGGAAATCGTACCGGAATTTAACGAATACGTGGGCGCGCAAGTGTTGGGCGGGGTCAGTCAGATGATCCACCTCATCGCCACCGGGAAGCCACAGCCGCTCGTGACCGGCCCGTACCACGGCGCCCTGTACACAGCGGATTGCAAAAGGCAGCGACAAAGTGATCGGACAACCTATTGAGCCAGCGCACGGCGGGTACTTGCGCGATGTGTTTTTGCACGCCGACAAACGGGCGTGGTGCTATTTCCCGCCCTTTCTCTGTGCGTTTAGCCTCGCGCCCAACCGGATCGTGCGCGTCGGTGAAATGGCGGGATGTGCGTGGTTGTTCGTGCAACGTCCAACCGGGACCGACTTGCTCGCGCCGCCCATTCCCTTTGATGCCGATGGGTTGAATCGGGTCGTACAAAAATTGGCAGCGCAGCAACGGGGCCGCCTGCCGAGAATTTTGTGGCTAGATGCCCGCGACGCCCAGTTGTTGGACCCCCAATGCTTTGCACTGCGCGACAAAGACGCCGAATATATTTACGACCCGTCTCAAATCGCTTCGGTCAAAGGCCGCCCGTTTCGAGATGTTCGCAAGCGCGTGCGCCGGTTTGAACGCAACCATCTATCGCGCTTTCGCGCCCTCAATGCCCGCGATATACCGCATTGCATCGCCCTCCTAAAATACTGGCGGCGACGGCAAGGCAGGCGGCACCCCTTTTTGTTGGACTGGGGATATACGCAAGCCGCCCTCGATCAGTTTCACCATTGGTCAAAAGAGATGTTGCGGGGATGGTGCGTGGAACTCGATGGCCGGGTTCAAGCGTTCGCACTAACGGGCGCTATGCAACCCGATCTGGCGCACTTTTTCGTCGCCAAAGCCAATCCCGATTTGCCCGACCTCTCGTATTTTTTGCGCTGGCGGGTCTATGGCGCGTTGTCTGCGTATCGCCGCGTCAATGACGCCGGCGACTTGGGCCTCTCGGGCCTGCGTCAGTTCAAACAAAAATTTCGACCTGTGGAGCAGTGGCGGGTTTTTTCCGCAGAACCGGTGAGGATGCCATGAACCAATTGCTCGCATTCGCGGTCTTGAGCCTGTGTCTGTGTGGTTGCGAGACCACCTCGCCCTCTTCTTATTTTTTTTACGAAGTGGTGCATTCCCCCGAACAAATCACCACTGGCGATTCCGTGCGTATAGAGACCAAAGACGGCGCGACATTTCAAGGCATCGCATTGCGGTCAACCGCAGGAGAAATCGTCGTCACCACAGAGACGCAAGGCAGGATTCGCGTACTCTGGCGCGACATCCACAAACTCGAGCGCGTCGTCAAAGCCAAGGCAGAAGAATAGGGCGTACGCATCCTCGCCGCCCCACCGCAAGCCCTACCCCCAAGTAAGAGGCAAGAAGTAAGAGGTGAGATCCACCCACCGCCCTACCGCCGCTTCATCGTTCCCACTCCGCTATCTCCTTCGCATCCCCCGCCTCATCATCCGTAGGGATAGGGCCCCGTGCCTGTCCTTCTCGCTTGACCACCGATCCCATCGTCATTTTACCCCTTGACAAACAATAGCGTGATTCTTTATTTTTTTCATTCGCTTTGAAATCGAATGGGGATGACTTTATTGAAGGGGATTCACATGGCCGAGTACGATACAATTTCCAAACACCTGATTCAAAACTATCCAGACGACCTTGTCCAATTCATTCTCGGACGAGTTGACGTGGAAGTTGACGGTCTGCTCGAAACCGAACAACCCACCGTTGAAATGCGCCGAAGCGATAATCTGATTCGCGTGCGGATTGACGGTCAGGATGCCTTGGTTCACACGGAATTTCAAACCACCGACAGCACGGGCACCCCGATGAATCGCCGCATGATCAATTACATGGGTTACATTATCGCGCAGTATGGCCTGCCGGTCTATTCCTGTGTGATCTACTTGCGGCGCAATGCCGGGCGGCACGATCCAGGATGCTACACGCAAGAACTTCCCGGCCATTTCATCTATGTGGAATACAAGGTGATTCGGCTGAGTGAGATGGATGGGCAAAGCATTCTTGAAGGGGGTCAGGCGGGCTTGCTTCCTTTCGCGCCGTTGATGAAACCTCCTGTGGGGGTGGATTCAGAGACTTGGTTGCGTCAGTGTATCCGCAAGACCGATGTGATGCCCTTGGATCATTCAAGCAAGATCGACTTTTTGGGTGGCTTGGCGGTCATGAGTGGTTTGGCTTATGAGCCGACCACCATCAACCGAATTCTTTCTCAGGAGGGTTTTATGGACGCGATTATGCGTGAATCATCGTTTGCCCAATACCTCAAGGAGCACTTCAAGGAACAGTTTATTGAGCAGGGCATTGAGCAGGGC
This sequence comes from Candidatus Latescibacterota bacterium, assembly GCA_965204745.1. Classification (GTDB taxonomy): domain Bacteria; phylum Latescibacterota; class UBA2968; order UBA2968; family UBA2968; genus VXRD01. Next base: position 1,595,005 of record OZ242010.1, on the reverse strand, counting down.
ATCGAGCAGGGCATCGAGCAGGGCATCGAGCGAGGGGGTAGGGAACATACCATGGACGCGATTCTCGACGTGTTGGAGATTCGCTTTGATCCTGCCGTGGCCGATCAGGTCGCAGGTCGCCTTCGGACCATCGAAGATTTGCAACGCCTCAAGCAGTTGCATCGCTCGGCAGTGCAAGTCGCTGATCTGGGTGAATTTCAGCGCGCATTGGATGCGGAGGCGTGACGCGATTTTGCATTACCCACGACCCTGCCGCCCGTGCGGCCTCACCTTTCCGCCCCGCCCGTGCCCCACCGCTATGTTCGTTAGAATTAGTCAACTGACAATGCGAATTGAGAGTAGAAAGCGAGTAAGAAGCAAGCCGCACCCCATCATCCAAAGACATGAACGAGGTTCTGTTGACATTTTGTTTTAGAGCGATAAGCGTGCCCGCAAAACAGAGAAAGCCTCGATCCGCGCCGCCTCTCCACCCGTGCGTCCCCGTCCCCACCCCACCGTGTCTGAATCGCGGATTAAACGGATTACGCGGATTGCGCGGATTACCCCACACCGCCCTACCGCAAGCCCTATCCCCCCGGCCCCCGTTATTCGCTTCGCTCATTGTAGGCTACGCCTGTGCCTACAAGGAAAGGGGGAGCGCATGGCTTTCTTGAAGGTTTGTATCCCTGGCTGTTTTGATGGCTTTGCGCGAATAGATCACGCTATGAACCCCAAAAAACCTCTACGCCATTCCCCTCGCAAAACCGCTCACAGTTCCCCCTTCCTCGCAGGAAGGGGGCCAGGGGGTAGGTCCCCCTCGCACAATCCCTCGGAAGACCCATCGCCCTTTTGTGTTTTTGTGCCTTTTGTGGCTAATCGCACATCCTGCCGCCATCCGTCGCAGGCACAGGCCCCTGCGCCTGTCCTTCTCGCTTGACTGACCACCGATCCCATCGTCATTTTTTCGCTTGACAAATAATAGCGCGATTTTTTAGTTTTTTTCGTTCACCATTGCGATTTTGAGCGCGGAGGAAAGGCCGCGCCCGGTCTGTGCGACAGCTTTTGCAAAGGAGACTTCAGATGATTCCCGCCATTTTTCGACGTTGTTCAAACCTGTTTGGAGGCCACCGTTCTCCTGCGAAAACGGGCGTTCATGGTGCCCATTCTCGTCTTGAGGCATGCTTCTATTTCATTGCAAAACAGTCTGTTAGGATGATCAGTACAGTGTACCCCCCCCCCCCCCCCTCGGAGAGGGGGACAAAATGATGTCCCGCTACGCTCACTTGTTGGCCCTGGTCGCGTTGGGCATGCTGGTGGCATCGGGGCAGGCTTTTGCCCAAACCACCGTTGACTACGACATGGACAACGACCGCCTGATTGACATCACCACTTTGGCACAACTCCAAGCCATAAACTACGACCTCGACGGCAATGCCGTGCAAGGCTACGCGACAGCCGGCGAATGGACACTTTACAACACCGCCTTCCCCAACGCCGCCTCGGGTATGGGTTGCCCGTCCCCCGGCTGTAACGGCTACGAACTGATGAACAACCTGGACTTCGACAGCGACGGCGACGGCGACGTGGACGCCAATGACCACAGCGGCAACTACTGGAACAGCGGTGCAGGTTGGAGACCCGTGGGCGATCCCGATGGTACACAGAGTTACAGTGCCCCTTTCAAGGGCAACGGCTATACCATCAACAACCTGTTCATCAACCGTAGCGGAGATGATTACATTGGGCTGTTCGGCGGCTCAAGTAGTCAAATCGAATCCCTGGGCGTGACCAACGCCAATGTCACGGGAAGGGAATTCAGCGGCATTCTAGCCGGTACCAGCGGCGACGTTGTCGCCTGTTACACCACCGGCAGGGTACAAGGCACCAATTATGTTGGTGGATTAGTCGGCTGGACTAATCGGACTTTCTCGACCAGTTACTCGATTGCTTCTGTCAGCGGAACAAGCCAAGTCGGCGGTCTGTTAGGCCAAGGAAGAAATATAACAAACTCCTACTCTATCGGCCGGGTCAGCCTGTCCAGCGGAACAGCATCAACCATCGGCGGTTTAGTAGCAAGTTTCTTCACAGCACAGGGTTTTGGCGCAGCTAGCGTGGTCAGTAGCTACTGGGACACCGAAACCAGCGGTCAGACCACCAGCGCAGGCGGCACGGGTCAGACCACCAGCACTCTCCAAACTCCCACCGGCTACACCGGCATCTACGCCACCTGGAACATCAACATTGACGGACAGACCGGCAACGACGACCCCTGGGACTTCGGAACGTCATCGCAGTATCCGGTGCTGAAGTACGGCGGTCATTCCCTGGTTGCCCAGGGCCGACCGGCCACCGACTACGACATGGACAATGACCGCCTGATTGACATCACCACCTTGGCGCAACTCAACGCCATTCGCCACGACCTCAACGGCAATGGCGACGCTACCCACGCCGATTATGGCGCCGCCTTTCCCCTCCGCAACACCAGCAATACCGGCCGGATGGGTTGCCCGTCCGGTACCTGCATCGGCTACGAACTGCTCAACAATTTGGATTTTGACGAGAACAACGACGGCGCAATCACCCAAGCAGACACCACCTACTGGAATAGCGGCGCCGGCTGGAACCCTGTGGGGCCTTACGGCGGCACGTTCAAAGGCAACAACAAGACGATCTCCCACCTGTTCATCAACCGGTCTCGGCATAATGTAGGATTGTTCCATGCGGTTGATGGCGATGTTTCGGGGTTGGGGTTGTTGAATGTGAATGTGACCGGCGCTGACCGCGTGGGTGGTCTGGCCGGTAATCAAGGTGGTGGAAGCACCATCTCGTCGTGTTATGTGACGGGTCGCGTTGAGGGGGCGAAGTGGGGTGTGGGTGGTTTGGTTGGTCGGTCTTATCGCACTTCGGGCACCAACCGCATTGTGAGCAGCTATGCGCTCGTCTCTGTGCGGGTTCCTGCACATGTGACGAGTGGCGGGATGGCCGGCGGTTTGGTGGGTTGGCTGACCGATCAGACCGAGGTGGTGGCGTCTTACGCGCTGGGCTCGGTGTTCGTGGGACACAGCAGCGCGGTGGGTGGCGGTTTGGTGGGTCAAATCGCGAGTAGCGGTGGCGTGACCGCCAGTTACGCGATAGGCCGGGTCACGGGTACCGGTACGAAAGGCGGTTTGGTGGGCAGTTCGGCTGGCACAGTGACCGATAGCTATTGGGACACGCAAGAAAGCGGCATTGCCGACGATGGCGATACTGTTGCGCCGGAGGGCAAGTTGACTGCCGACTTACAATCGGTCACGTCTGCGCGTGATATCTATGCCGCTTGGGACGATCTGACCATAGATGCTTCGGGGGCCAACGATGATGATCCCTGGACCTTTGGCACGACAAAGCAGTATCCGGTCTTGAAGTTTGCCGACATGGACACCACGGTGCAGTACGCTGCCCAACCCGTGCATTATGACACGGATAGCGATGGCCTCCTTGAGGTCTCGACCTTGGCGCAACTGCATGCCATGCGCTGGGATTTGGATGGCAATGGTTTCATAGACGCCAGTGCCTCGACCAGCGATACGACCGCCTACAACGCCGTCTTTCCCAACGCCTCAGTCGGAAAGGGTTGCCCTTCCAGCGGTTGCACTGGCTACGAACTGCTCAACAACTTGGATTTTGACGAGAACAACGACGGCGCAATCACCCAAGCAGACACCACCTACTGGAATAGCGGCCAAGGCTGGATGCCCATCGGCTCCGACGCCAGCCCAGCGTTTCGATACACAGGCGATTTCAAAGGCAACGGCTACACCGTCCAAAACCTGTTCATCAGCCGCAACACCGTTAGCTACCAAGCACTGTTCGGCGGCACCGGCACCAACTCCCGCATCGAGTCGCTGGGCGTAACCGACGCCGATGTTACGGCAGACGACTTTAGTGGCATTCTGGTCGGCGCCAATCGCGGCGAAATCGTCGCCTGCTACACCACCGGTCGCATGACGGGCGACAATGTCGTCGGCGGTCTGGTCGGCTGGACCGGAGGCTCCATTTCCACAAGCTACTCCCTCGCATCCGTCAGCGCGACTCAGAACCTCGGTGGGCTGGTAGGCTCAAAAGCGACCACCGGCTCCATAACAAACTCCTACTCCACCGGCGCGGTCAGCCTCTCCAGCGGGTCGATGACATCTATCGGCGGGCTGTTGGGCGAGTCGAATGCCGGCACGGGCACGGTTACCGATAGCTACTGGGACACCACAACCAGCGGGCGCACAACGAGCTTCGGCGGTAGCGGCGCGGCGGGCAAGACGACCAGCGAGCTCCAAAGCCCTACTACCTACGGTGCCACCGCCAACGACACCTACTACAACTGGAACGCCAACCTCGACGGACAACCCGGCAACGATGATCCGTGGACCTTTGGCGCGATGGATCAGTATCCGGCCTTGAAGTATGCCGGCATGGACACCACCGCGCAATTTCAGCTTCAACCCGCGAGAGTGACGTTGACCCTGATGCCCTCGTCGATCTCGGAAAACGGCGGGATGAGCACTGTGACCGCGACGCTGGCACACCCGTTGAGCGCGGCGACGACGATCACGGTGCGCCCGGTGGCGGGTGCTTACACGGTGGCGGCGGATTCGACGATCACCATCGCGGCCGGGAGCACTGCGAACGCGTCGGACACGGTGGTCATCACAGCGGTGAACAACACCCGAGACGAGCCTAATCGCAACGTGACCGTGTCCGGTGTGGCGGGCAACGCCCAAGTCGCGGGCAGTGTAACTGGTGCGACTTTGACGCTGGAGGACGACGACCCTGCACCGACAGCGACGTTGGCGGCGTCACCGGCGTCGATTTCGGAGAACGGCGCGGTTTCGACGGTCACGGCGTCGCTATCGCGTCCATCGAGCGCGGCGACGACGATCACGGTGCGCCCGGTGGCGGGTGCTTACACGGTGGGGTCGGATACGACGATCACCATCGCGGCCGGGGACACGATTAACGCGTCGGACACGGTGGTCATCACAGCGGTGAACAATACCCAAGACGCGCCTAATCGCGACGTGACCGTGCTAGGTGTGATGAGCAACACCCAAGGCGCGGGCAGTGTGACCGGTGCGGCTTTGACGCTGACGGACGACGACGTTGCGCCGGACGTGACGATGGTTTTGTCTCCTGCGTCGATTTCAGAGAACGGCGCGATTTCGACGGTGACCGCGACCCTGTCTCACACGTCGAGCGCGGCGACGACGATCACGGTTTCAGCGTCGGCTGTGTCGCCTGCGGTTCCGGGCGACTACATGCTGAGTACGCCGGCCACGCTGACCGTCGCGGCGGGGCAAACGATGAGCACGGGCACCGTGACGATCAGGACGGTGGACAACAGCATATCTTCGGGGAACAAGACGGTGACCGTGTCGAGCACGGCGGGCAACAGCATAGGCACGGGATCGGTCACTGATGCGACGCTGACGATTATCGATGACGAAGTGGCGCAGGTGACGTTGGTTTTGACTCCTGCGTCAATTACGGAGAATGCCCAGATTTCCACGATCACGGCGACGCTAGATCGCGTTGCAACCGTGGCGACGACGGTCACGGTTTCAGCGACCGAGGTGTCGCCTGCGGTTGCGGGCGATTTTACGCTATCGACCACGACCACGCTGACCTTCGCGGCGAATGTGACGACGAGCACGGGCGCCGTGACGATCACCTCGGTGAACGACACGACCGATGCGCCGGACAAGCGCGTGACCGTGTCTGCAACGGTGGCAGGTGGCAATGGGGCGTCGCTATCGTCTGCCGTGATCCTGACGATCACAGACGATGAGGCCGCGCCGGATGTGGCACTGACGCTGTCGCCCGCGTCGATTGCAGAGACCGGCGGTGTTTCGACGATCACGGCGACGCTGTCGCATGCGTCGAGCGCGGCGACGACGATCACAGTGCGCCCTGTGACCGGTGCTTACACGGTGGGGATGGATTCGACGATCACCATCGCGGCTGGGAGCACGGCGAACGCGACGGATACCGTGGTCATTACAGCGGTGAACAACACCCAAGACGCGCCTAATCGCGACGTGACCGTGTCCGTTGTGGCGAACAACGCCCAAGGCGCAGGCAGTGTGACCGGCACGGCTTTGACAATCACAGACGATGACGCCGCGCCGGACGTGACACTAATGCTGTCGCCCGCGTCCATCTCGGAGGCCGGCGGCGTGAGCACGGTGAGCGCGACGCTGACACACCCATCGAGCGCGGCGACAACGATCACGGTACGCCCGGTGGCGAATGCCTACACGGTGGGGTCGGATTCGACGATCACCATCGCGGCCGGGAGCACGGCGAACGCGACGGACACGGTGGCACTCACCGCCGTGGACAACGACATAGACGCATCAGACAACGCGGTGATGGTGCAGACCGCCGCTGTGGAGAACGACCACGGCGCGGGCAACGTGCAGGCTACGTCGCTGACGATCACCGATGACGACGAGGCGGCGATTGAGGTGTCGGCGATGACCACGACGACGGTCAGGCTCCACACGACAGAGTCGGGCAGGGCAGAGACCTTCACGGTCACGCTCGCCTCCGAGCCAACCGGGAACGTGGCCCTCTCGGTGGTCAGTTCAGACACGACGGAAGGCACTGTATCGCCCTCGGTGCTGACCTTCTCATCGACAACATGGAGCACGGCGCAAACCGTGACCGTGACCGGACAGGACGATGCCCCCGCCAACAACGTCGATGGCAACCAGAACTATACGGTCACCCTTTCGGTGAACCAGACGGATACGCAGGACACCAACTACGACGCGCTCACCGCGATCAGCGTGTACATGGTCAACCGCGATAACGATTTCGGCTTGGACATCAGCGCGCTGACCGGGCAGGCGACAGAGGCCGGTGCCTCGGCGACCTTCACGGTGGCCCTGCTGACGCAACCCACGGCGGCGGTGACGATTTCGGTGACGAGCCAAGACCCGAGCGAGGGGCGGGTTGAGCCTGCGATGCTGACCTTCACGACGTCAGGCTATAACACGGCACAAACCGTGACCGTGACCGGGCAAGACGACATCATCGACGACGGGAACGTCACCTGGACGGTGCGACTCGCCTCGTCAAGCGGCGATGCCAACTACAACACCCTTTCGGACGAGGATGTTCCAGTGACGACGACCGACGATGAAGATGCGCCGACCGTGACGTTGGTGCTGATGCCCTCGTCCATCTCGGAAAACGGCGAGGTTTCCACGATCACGGCGACCCTATCGCACCCATCGAGCGCGATCACGACGATCACGGTCTCTGCTACGCCTGTGTCCCCTGCGACTGCGAGCGACTTCACGCTATCGAGTGCAGACACGCTGATCATCGCGGCGACGACCACAACGAGCACGGGCACCGTGACGATCACCGCAGAGGACAACAACGACCAGGCAGACGAGAAGATGGTCAGGGTGTCTGCAACCGCAAACAACGCCCAAGGCATCACCGATCCTTCGCCCGTGACCCTGACCCTGACCGATGACGAAACACCGAGTGCCAACTTGGATGTGGATGGCGATGGCCGGGTGAGATTGTTCTCGGATATAATCCTGGTCATTCGATACGTCCTCTTCTTCCGGGAAGAGGCCCTCCTCAGAGGGAACGTCATCGAGCCAACTGCCACGCGCAAGACCGCTCAAGAAATTGAACCCTACCTCGACACTTTGGTCGGTCAGAACATTCTCGATGTGGATGGCGATGGCGATGTGAGGCTGTTCTCGGATATAATCCTGATCATTCGATACGTCCTCTTCTTCCGGAACGAGGCCCTCGTCAGAGGGAACGTCATCGAGCCAACTGCTACGCGCACGACCGCTCAAGCCATTGAACCCTACATTCGAAGCCTCTATCCCGACTCCCACTTCCAATGAAAGCCTGTTCCCTGACCGCCACAGATGAAAATGGCGATGGCAATGCGAATTTCGCCGACTTCTTGACCTTTGCCAGCAAGTTCGGCTCGCGGCCCGGCCAGGAGCGATATGACCCCCGGTGCGATCTCAATGGCGATGGTCAAATTGACTCTGCCGATTGCTTCATCTTCGCCGCCGACTTTGGATCGACAGGCTGAACGACGAAAAACGAAAAAAAGTAAAGCCCGGGTTCTTAGTGAACTCGGGCTTTACTTTTTGGGACCTACCCCCTGGCCCCCTTCCTACGAGGAAGGGGGAAATGGCGATAGGTTTTTTGGGGTTCATGGCGTGATCCATTCGCTCAAAGCCATCAGAATAGCCAGGGATACAAACCTTCAAAAAGCCATGCGCTCCCCCTTTCCTTGTAGGCACAGGCGTAGCCTACAAGGAGCGAAGCGAATAACGGGGCCCGGGGGGATAGGTCTATGGCGACAAGGCATGCGAAGGACATAGCGGAGTGGGAACGATGAAGCGGCGGTAGGGATGTGTGGGGTAATCCGCGCAATCCCCTAATCCGTTTAATCCGCGATTTAGACACGGCGGGGTGGCGGAGGGAGAGGCCCTCGTTCGCCTTAAAACACCGCCCGCATTTCCACGCGCGCCAGATGTATGGCTTGGCGGTCGGGGCGGATGCGGCCATCGTACATGACTTGTGCGGTGACGTACTTGCCGAATCGGCGGTCGATGCCCAATCGCCATGTCCAGTTCTGCCCGTGCCGATTGCCGTTTGCCAAGCCCAAAAACAGGGGCATCGGGGCTGTTGATCGAACCATCGTCCAATCCACGCGGCCGCGCAATCGCCCGCGCCCTGGCAAAGCGCGAATGATCTCGGGCTGAACCGCAACGTAAAACACGCGCAGGGCGCGCATGCGTTCGCGGTCTCGTCCGATCAAAACGCCCAAGCGCGAGTGCCAGTAACGCGAGGGGCGAAACGCGCAACGAAACGCATTGCTCGCGCTGTCAATGCGATAGGCAAATGCACCCGCGCCTTCGCGCACGCGCCGTCCAAAAGCAACCTCGGTTTCCAACTCGAGGCGATAGGCAGGTCGCCATTTGCCCAGCGCGTTTCCCTCGGTGAAAACTTCGGCGGCGCCGTCGTAAAACCCTCGGTTGACCCGATGGCGCGTGCGTGCGGTCAGGCGCAGGGACCCGCGCTTGTGATACCGAAATAAGTAGAGACGCACCAGCGCGTCCCTGTGCGCGCCCAAAACCCCATCGCCGGACGCAAATCCCAACAGATCCCATGGCATCGCCCGCGCTGTCCCCGCGGCGATCTGCTGCTCTGCGCGCAAAGACGCATCTAACGCGAGGGCAGACAAGAGGTGGTCGGGGCCGATCAGGCGGCGAAAATCGAGTTCCACGCGCATGCCGAGCGCGCCATCGCGGGCGGGGGTGTATTGACCGATATCGGATACCTGGACGTAATTGCCATCTCTATCGGGCGCGAACTCTTCTGCATCGCGCAACCCATCGCCATCGGCGTCTTCCCATAGATATTCCCCGTGCCCGGGCGCGACTTCGATAAAAACGGGCCGGCGCGCATGCACCCCAATGCTCGAAACGCGATAGGTAATTTGATGCGACAGGCCCGGGCGCGCATGCCCCAACCGCACGCGGCCCAAGTGCATCGCCTGTTGGCGGCTGTGACCCATTCGCGTCGTTCCCCGCGTGTACGATCCTGAAAAAATCCACCCCTTCCAATTTGTCACCTGCGCCCTGTGCGTGTGTAACCACCCGCGCAAACTGTCGCGCCACGTCGTTTCCCGCTGCCTAAAATGCCGATATTTCAATTCCGATGTCCACGTCCACCTGCGGCCTTCCCCAATGTCCATCTGCCAAATCAACTCGCGGTTGGCAATCCCCTGCGGCAAGACATGCGGGCGTGCGGCATAAAAGAGCGACGTGCTACCCACGCCATCGCCATCGCCATTTTCCAGCGAAAAGCGAAACCCCGGCCTGACCATGCCCAGCGACACGCCGAGTTGCCCCTCGTGGCGGCTCGTGTTGCCCTCGGTATGCGCGAGGGATTCGTAGCGGTACATCCCCACGGGCACGCGAATATCCACGCTTTTGCGATCTGTTCGGCGCGCGCCCAACCGCCGTCCGTATTCTCCAGAAATGGCAACTGCCTCGCCCCAGTTGTAGCGCGCAGACACATCGCCCTCGCGCTGGGTCGTGCGGGTCGTATCGGCCTGCCAACCCCATCGCCCGGCAGCGCGCCCTCGGTCCAGGCGTTCAAAGGCTTCAAACTGGGAACCGACATGGCGAAACCGCCCCGCGACTTCAAAATTGCGCGATGCCCATGCCCCGCCCAAGCGAAATGCGCGGCCTTTTCCGGCATCCCGATCACTGAGGGCGACTTCCCCCGACACCTGCGCTCCAGCCCACGGCGCGTACTTCGCAGAGACCACCCCCAACTGTCGTCGGGCAAGGCCCACTGATGGCGCGATTGCGGGGTGGTCGGATGACGCTGTTTCTCGAAGTAGCGTTGTGCCCAACGACAGGCCCCGGCCGAGGGACAGTTGGGATTCCAGGCCCATCAACCGGTTGTGCCCGCCGGCGTCGATGACCTGATACTCCACAGTCAGGCGGCTTTCGACCCCAATCGGTATTTCCGGCGCGAATGAGATGTGCCCGCGCTCGTAGTCGATGGTATAATCCACGCCATCCCCGCGGTTGAGCAACCGCCCGTTGAGGTACACGCGCTCGGATTCGGGCACGATTTGCCTCGCTGTGCCACTGATTTGATACGGCCCTTGGTACCCCTCAATGGTCGCCAACCGCCGCGTTTCCCACCGTCCGCGGGAGATGGCCCCAACCGCCGCGATCTGGCCTTTTTCCCGATGGGCAAACACGCGCGCGCCCTGCAACTGCCGGCGATAGCGTCCAAATACCGTCTCGTCAAACGCCACGTCGAGGTCGCCCAAAGTGGCGGATATGCGGTTGGCATCGACCTGAAAAAACACGCGGTCCAATTCTCGCAACCGCTGCGATCCCCCGCGCTCGCCAATGGGCAAATTGCGGTCGGACAACACGGCCAACAACGCCACGCCCTCGGCGACCTCGCCCGAAATCCGCACCTGCAAAGCCTGCTGAACCGCGTGTTGGGACCCCGCGGTAACGGAAATGCTTTTGTGCCCGCCAATAGTCAATTTCTGTTCTTCCTCTGCGTCGCGCACGGCGGGCACCACAGGCACAATCGGTTTGTCGTCCGTCGGTTCTCGGGGCTGGAGCACGCGCCGCCGAACAATGGGAGTCGTCACCTGTGGCCCCTGTTTGAAACGCACCACGATCACCGTGCCGCGTGCCACATCCCGCAAGAGCGTCAGCAATGCGCGGCGTGCATCCACCACGTAATCGCGGTCGCGCACGAGCAACGCGCCACCTGCCCAAACGCGCTCGGTCGCCTTTTCAATGGCGCGGTCGGAAATGGCAAAAGGCCCGCGGCTGCCATCGGCTTGAAACACCCGTTCCCGGTCGAACAAGGTGATTTGCTCGGGCATGGGCACTTGCGCGTGTACCACACCCCAAAGAGCCAAAAGACAAGCGCAACGTATCACGGGAGTCATGGGATAACTTTCGAGGAATGAGTAGTCAATCCGTGCGTGCCTCGCCGCCTCTCCGCCCGTGCGTGCCCGTCCCACCCTGTCATGTCCGATTGGCTACCGCTTGCTTTCTATTCTCAATTCGCGTTGTCAAGTGATGTGATCCGCGGTATATTAAAAAAGCAATAGTCACTGGATTCCGGCGTTGGCTACGCCTGTGCGTGCGCCGGAGTGACGAAAAATTGCTTCTTGTATCCTTAAAAGGTGAGAGGTGAGAGGCAAGACGGGAGAAGACCTACACTCGCTACTCGCCTTTGAATGGGCTGTTGCCATGTACCCTTTTTGTGCCTTTGAACTGGCTATCGCCAGTTGTACCCCGCTCGTGGCTAACCCCATCTTACGTCTCCCGTCTCCCCTCTTACCGAAGGGGGTTGGGCGGGGCGGGCTGACAACTGACAACTGACAACTGACAACTGACAACTGACAACTGACAACTGACAACTGACAACTGACAACTGACAACTGACAACTGACAACTGACAACTGACAACTGACAACTGACAACTTGGGGCCGGGGGTTGGGTGGCCTTCTCGCCTCTCCCGTCTCCCGTCTCCCGTCTCCCGTCTCGCGCCTCATTTCCCGGGTGATCATCATGCGTGGCCTTTTTGCTCTGTTGCGTCTGATCCGCGTCCGCGGAATTTTCTCGATCATCACGCGCCTCCCGCAATACCTGCGCCTTGCGTGGCGGCTCTTTTGGGATGCCCGCGTTCCGATGTTGCCCAAAGTGTTCGTGGTACTGGCGGTGCTCTACGGCCTTTCGCCCTTTGATTTTATCCCGGAAATCATCCTTCCCCACCTCGGCTTTGGGGAAGACATCGCGCTCAACATCCTCGCCATTCGCAACCTGATCGCCGCCAGTCCGCCGGAGGTCGTACGCGAACACGCCCGCAATATCGCGGAGAAAACGTGAGCTATGCCCCCTATCTCATCACAGATCGCCACCCGCCTCTTGGCGTGGTATCGCAAGCACAAACGCGACTTGCCGTGGCGGCACACGGATGACCCCTATCGCATTTTGCTCGCCGAGTTCATGCTCCAGCAAACGCAGGTAGATACGGTCATTCCCTATTACCATCGGTTTCTCGACCGGTTTCCCACGGTTGGCGACCTCGCCAATGCGTCTCAAGACGACGTGCTCAAGGCGTGGGAGGGACTGGGGTATTACGCCCGCGCGCGCAATTTGCACAAGGCGGCCCACGCCATCGCTACGGATTTTGCCGGCACTGTGCCCAGTACTTATGACGACCTCAAATCCCTGCCCGGGTTCGGCCCTTATACCACTGCCGCGGTTTTGAGCATTGCGTATGACCGCGACCACGCAGTGCTCGACGGCAATGTTATTCGCGTGCTCACGCGCCTGTTCGACATTCGAGACGACACGACGCAAACCGCGGTCAAAAATCGACTTTGGGAACTCGCCGAATCCCTGCTGCCCAAAGGCGCGGCAGGCGACTACAATCAGGCGATCATGGAACTCGGCGCGACGGTCTGCACCCCCAAAAAACCAGCGTGCGATCAATGCCCCGTGCAAAAATACTGCGCGGCCCACAAAGCAGGGGACCCGCAAAGCCTGCCCGTCAAAGCAAAAAAGAAACCGCGCCCCCATCACACCCTTTGCGCGGGAATCGCGTGGCACGACGACAAAGTGCTCATTACAAAACGCCCTCGAAACGGCTTGCTCGGCGGGCTTTGGGAATTTCCCGCGGGCACGCGACGGGACGGGGAGTCCCTGCAAAACACCTGCACGCGCGGCCTTTGGGAAACCGCGGGCATCCAAGTCGCAATTGACGGTCGCTATCGCACGGTCAAACACGCTTTTACGCACTTCAGCATCACCCTGCACGCGTTTCAGTGTCGCTATGTCAAAGGCAAAGCGCGCCCCCTTGCCTGCGATGATCTCGCGTGGGTCGCGCTCAAAGGTCTCAATACGTATGCCTTTTCCCGCACGAGCCGCACGCTCATCGACCATCTCCAACAAGACGATCTCTGCGATCTCTTTTCCTGATGCGGGGTACGACGGATACGAAAATGCGGTTTTGCGAGGGGATTGATGAGGGATATTTAATCGCTTTATGCCCTCGGTCAACGCCATCAGAGCAACTAGAGCGAGAAGCCATCAAAGGCACTTTACTCCCCTTTCCTCGTAGGAAAGGGGCCGGGGGATAGGTCCCCTCGCGCAATGCCATTAGAGCAACCAGAGCGAGAAGCCATCAAAGGCACTTTACTCCCCTTTCCTCGTAGGCACAGGCGTAGCCTACAATGAGCGAAGCGAATAACGGGGCCGGGGGATAGGTCCCCCAAAGGACCAAACGCCTTAAATGAGCAAGCAACACATTTGCTAATCTGTGCGTAACGTCAAAAAATAAAATGTCAACATGACCTAATGAAATTTTTTGGACTTAATCCTCGAGGATTGAGTCCAATTTTTTTTAGAGGCTTACTCGCGCTTGAACATGACCGCGGCGAGCGGGGGGAGGGTGAGTTGGAGGGAGTGCGGGTGGCCGTGGCTTTCTATTTGCTCGGTGTGAACCGCGCCGAAGTTGCCCAGGTTGCTGCCGCCATAGCACTGCGCGTCGCTGTTGATGAGTTCTCGATACATGCCTGGCGCGGGCACGCCGATGCGGTAATTTCTGCGCGGGATAGGAGTAAAATTACACGCGAAGATCAGGGGAGCATCGGATGAGTGGGCGCGGCGGAGGAAGGCGAGGACGCTGTTCGCGGCGTCGTGGCGTGCGATCCATTCAAAGCCCGTCGGGTCAAAATCGCGTTCGCAAAGCGCGGGTTCTGAACGATAGAGCGCGTTGAGGTCTCGCACAAAGCGTTGGAGGCCCGCGTGGTCGGGTTCTGCGAGCAAGTGCCAGTGCAGGCTTTCCCGCGCGTCCCATTCGCGCCACTGCCCAAATTCGCCGCCCATGAAGAGCAATTTTTTCCCGGGATGCGCGTATTGAAAAGCGTAAAAAGCGCGCAGATTGGCGAATTTCTGCCAGCGGTCGCCGGGCATTTTGTTCAAAAGCGCGCCCTTGCCGTGGACGACTTCGTCGTGGGACAAGGCGAGGATAAAATTTTCGTGGAAGGCATAGACCAAGCCAAAGGTGAGGTTGTCGTGGTGGTACTTGCGGTGGATCGGTTCTTTAGACATGTAGGACAACGCGTCGTTCATCCAGCCCATGTTCCACTTGAACCCAAAGCCCAAGCCGCCGAGATGCACGGGCCGGGAGACCCCGGGCCATGCGGTCGATTCCTCGGCGATCATCAACACCCCCGGAAATTTGTCGTGGATCGCGGTGTTGAGTTCGCGCATCAAAGCAATGGCGTCCAAATTTTCTCGCCCGCCCTCGGGGTTGGGGATCCACTCGCCCTCTTTGCGCGAATAATCGAGGTAGAGCATGGACGAAACCGCATCGACGCGCAACCCGTCGATGTGGTATTTCTCGATCCAGAACAGGGCATTGGCGATCAGAAAATTGCGAACCTCGGCGCGGCCGTAATTAAAAATCAACGTGCCCCAATCCGGATGCGCGCCTTGCCGGGGGTCCGCGTGTTCGTACACTGCGGACCCGTCGAACTGGGCGAGGCCGTGTGCGTCTGTGGGAAAGTGCGCGGGCACCCAATCGAGGATCACGCCAAGGCCGTGCGCGTGGCAATGGTCGACGAAATAGATGAAATCGTCCGGCGTGCCAAAGCGGCTGGTGGGCGCGTAGTAGCCCGCGACCTGATAGCCCCACGATTCGTCCAAGGGATGTTCCATGATGGGGAGCAACTCGACGTGCGTGTACCCCATGTCGAGCGCGTATTCGACCAACTCGGGGGCGAGTTCTCGGTACGTGAGCGAGCGGTTGTTTTTGCGCCGCCACGATCCCAAGTGGACTTCGTATATGGCGATTGGGGCCGCGTAGGGATTGCTCTGCTGGCGTGCATATAGCCAATCCGCGTCATTCCACAGGGCGTCGTCTGGGCGGTACACAACAGACCCGGTGCGCGGGCGGTGTTCCATCCAAAAACAATATGGGTCGCTCTTGGCAAATACGTCGCCGGTTTGGGCCTTGATTTCGTATTTATAGACGTTGCCCATCTCCAAGTCGGGGATGAAAAGCTCCCATATCCCGGAGTCGCCCCTGTTCCGCATGGGGTGCTGGCATCCGTTCCAGGCGTTGAAATCGCCAACCACGCTGACGCGCCGCGCATTGGGCACCCACACGGCAAACCACACCCCGGGTTGGTCGTGCAATGCCATCGGGTGCGCGCCGAGCCGGTCGTAGATGCGGTGGTGCTTGCCTTCTCGGTGCAGGTGCAGGTCAAAGTCGCCGAGCACGGGCGGGAAGGCATAGGGATCGGCGATGGTCATGTCATAGCCATCTGGATAGGTGATGTGCAAGCGGTAGGGAAACGGCGCGTGGCGTTGCGGCAGGAGGAGTTCAAAAAAGCCGGTCTGTCGATATTGTTGGAGGATGGCGCGTTCTGTGTCTGCGACGAGGGCGACGGATACCGCGCCGGGTTGCATGGTGCGTACCGCGAGTGCGCGTCCCTTGTCCGTGGCGACGACGTGCATGCCCAAGATGGCGAAAGGGTCGGCGTGATCGCCCGCGGCGACGCGCTGGATTTCATTTTTGGAGACAGTGAACGGCATCGATCCCTCATGAACTGATTCAGCGAAACAACGGAACCGGCTTGAGAAGCAACTCGTTATACCCCATTGCGAAGTACGTCGGGTTTTGGGGGATTGGGGGGCGGGGACTGACCACTGACCACTGACTACTGACCACTTGGGGGTCGAGGGGCGGGGGGGGGGGGGGGGGGAGAGAGCGTCTATTCAGATTGCGCGCAGGAAAGCGGAGGCAGGTCGACCATAGTGTGTAGCCCGGCAGGGGCCGCAGCGACAATGGGAATGGCATTGGCAATGACCGCGCAGGTGGCGAGATCGCCGTTGATGCCGCCCGGGATGATCAGGTCGAATGAGGGCGTGCCGGCGATTTGGATGCGTTCCCGCGGGTCCGTCTGTCCAACGGCGGCTTTGAAGACCAAGGTGATGACTTCCCGGCCGTTTTGGTACCCCCGCCCGGTTTGCAAGACCCCGGCACAGCGCGCCGGATCCGGGGAGATGACGGGTTGCACAATGTCTTCGGTGTGGTCGAGGGTCCAGCCCAGTCGCGCTGCGATCATGTGCATGGATTCGGCGAGGCCGACGTGGCGGAGTTTTCCGTCGGATACGCGGGATTCAAATTCTTCGACGGTCAGGCCGGCCCCTATTTTTTGCTGAAAGGGCAGGCGGCGCGCCGAGGCGTCTTGGATGCGTTCAACGCGGATGGCCCGCACGTCGTGACAGATGCCCGTGGCCGCGGTGGGCAAGAAGTCCATGAGAAAGCCGGGGTTGATGCCGGTGCCGAGAACCGAGACACCATGTGCTGTTGCCCATGCGTCGATGGTTGCGGACAGATCGGGTTGCGTGGCCCACGGATAGGACAGTTCTTCGCAAGTGGAAACCACATGGACGCCGCGATTGAGGATGTTTTCCAAGGTGGGCGCGATGCGTTGGAGTTCTGATACGGTCGTCACCACCGTGAGATCCACGCCTGCCAAGCCCCGGTCGAGATCGCCGCTGATCGCAATGCCGATGGGTTGCCCGACCGCGCTGACCTCGCCCAAGTCACGCCCGGATTTGGCTGGGTCAATGTCGATTGCACTGACGATTTCAATGCCCGACCGCCCGAGCAAATACGGCGTGAGCATAAGGCCGAGCGGCCCAAGCCCAACCTGCGCGATGCGTATTGGAGATGACATGGGAGATGACCTAAATGGTGAGTGGGAATGCGAAGATGGATTTAAGATAATGGATAAAGCACAAAGTGCAAAGCGCAAAGTACAGCGCATGCCCCCGCACCAACCCCTTCAGGGATTACAGGGTTGATTGACGCGGCTCTTACGCATATATATATTATGAGCCGCAAGGAGCGAACTCGTTATGAAGAAGGAACTCAAACCCATTCCCGCCTTTGAGACCGAGGCGGAAGAGCGGGCTTTTTGGGAGCGTCATGACTCGACCGACTATGTGGATTGGAGCGCGGCAGAAAGCGTCTGTTTCCCCAATCTCAAAGGGACTAAGGCGATTTCACTGCGATTGCCCGTCGAGTTGCTCGAGCGCATTGAGGTGGCGGCCAACGAGAGGGATATCCCTTATCAATCGCTGATTGAGGTCTGGCTGTCCGAGAAAGTCAATGCCGGATAGCGGCAAAACAATGCACGCAACAAACCAAGCCCGGGTTCGCAAGGAACTCGGGCTTTCTCTTTGCCTGTTGCCTTTCTGCGCCCTCTGCCCAACCTGCGTTGCCCAATCCGCGTAATCTGCGTAATCCGTTGAATCTGCGATTCAGACAGGTGTTTTCTCGCCCGAAAAACTTGCGTCAAACGGGGTTTCGCATTACTTTGGGCGCGCTTTGAAACTTCTATGGATGGGTGTGCTATGAATGCTGAATTGATCGATGTATTCGTGAAAAAGTATGCGTCATTGTCTGGCATCGCGCATGTGGCCGAGGGCGCGGATGCGGTCGCGCCCATCGTGGTGCAAGTGCTCCGTGATGTTGATTGCAAGCGGGTCGCGCTCGCCGAATTGCCCGATGGGTTGGACGTTGCGATCCAAAGCGCGTGCGTGGATGCGGGGGTTGAGGTGCTCGCGCCGCCCTTTGACAATCGCGCATTGCCCCACGCGATTGACGCGACCGAGGTGGGGGTGTCATGGGCCGCATTTGCCGTGGCCGAGTCGGGCAGTCTCGTCGAGTTTGCCTTGGACGATGCCGCGCGCCTCGTTTCGACCTTGCCCCGCGTGCATATCGGCATTTTTAAGGCGGCTATGTTGCTGGCAAATTTGACGGATGCCGCCGCCCCGTTGCGCCAATTTTTCGTGGATCATTCCCACAATGCAACGGCCACATTTATTTCCGGGCCGAGCCGAACCGCCGATATCGAAATGCGGCTGACGCTGGGGGTACATGGGCCGGAGGTCGCACACGCGATTGTGATTGCGTGATAGCCCCCCGAAATGAATTGACGGGGCTTCAAGTACCCGTTCAAAGGCGAGCCGTGTGTAGGTCTTCTCCCGTCTTACCTCTTACCTCTTACCTCTCACCGATCTATGTCCAAATCCATTCACATCACAATCCCGGAAATCGCCCTCGTCGTCCTCATCGGCGCGTCTGGGGCTGGCAAATCCACGTTTGCGAAGACCCACTTCAAACGCACCGAAGTCCTGTCCTCGGATTTCTTTCGCGGGATGCTCAGCGACGACGAAACGGACCAGACCATCACCAAAGAGGCATTTGAGACCCTGCACTACGTCGCGGGCAAACGCCTCGGCAATTACAAGCTCACGGTGATCGACGCCACGAGTGTTCAGGAAAGCGCGCGCAAGCCCCTCGTCGCATTGGCAAAACAGCACCACGTTTTTCCGATAGCGATTGTATTGGACATGCCCGAAGCCCTGTGCCGCCAGCGCAACGCGCATCGCCCGGACCGGAATTTTGGCGGGCATGTGATCGGGCATCAATGCCACCAGTTGCGCCGCTCATTCAAACGCCTCAAGCGCGAGGGGTTTCGGCGGATTTACACTTTGCGCTCGGAAGCCGAAGTCCGGCGCGTGCGCGTCACCCGCGAGAAGGTTTGGTCGAACCGCAAGGACGAGTGCGGGCCATTTGACATTATCGGCGACGTTCACGGGTGTTATGACGAATTGATCACCCTGTTGGACAAACTCGGTTACGATATCCGCCCGGATCTGATCACGCCGCCGCCGGGGCGCAAGGCCATCTTTTTGGGGGACTTGGTGGATCGCGGTCCAAAAATCCCCCATGTGCTCGATCTGGTCATGCACATGGTCGAGGCCGGCGCGGCCCTGTGTATCCCCGGGAATCACGATGTCCGCTTGGTGCGCGCCCTTCGGGGCAGGCGGGTCAGGCCCACGTATGGGCTTTCCGATTCGTTGGCGCAGATCGACGCACGCGACCGCAAACGCTATGCGGATTTTCTCGATGCGTTGGTCAGCCACTACGCGCTCGATAGCGGCAATCTCGTCGTGGCACATGCGGGGATGACGGAAGAATTGGTCGGGCGCACATCGGGCGCGGTGCGCTCGTTTGCCCTCTATGGCGAGCCCACAGGCGAGACAGACGAATTTGGCTTGCCGGTTCGCCTGAATTGGGCCGCCGGGTATCGCGGCGCGGCCACAGTGGTTTATGGACATACGCCGGTGCCGCGGGCCGAATGGCTCAACAACACCATCAACATCGACACGGGTTGCGTCTATGGCGGCGCGCTCACGGCCCTGCGCTATCCGGAAAAAGAATGCGTTTCCGTGCCCTCGCTCAAGGTGTATGCCAAACCCGCGCGGCCCCTCATTCCCGAAACGCATCGCTCGGCGCAACAAACGCACGACGATATGCTCGATATTGACGATGTGATCGGCAAGCGGGCGGTGGATACCTTCCTCATCCCGCGCATCACCATCCGCGAGGAACACGCCACCGCCGCGTTAGAGGTGATGAGCCGCTATGCCATCGATCCAAAATGGCTGATCTATTTGCCGCCGACCATGTCCCCGTCAAAAACGAGTTCGCGCCCCGATGTCCTCGAACACCCGGACGAAGCGTTGGCTTATTACCGGGAGAACGAGCTCGCGCAGGTGATCTGCGAGGAAAAGCACATGGGGTCTCGCGCCGTGGTCGTCCTCTGCGAGAATGGCGAGGTTGCCCGCGACCGCTTTGGCCTGTCCGAGCCGGTATTGGGCGCGTGTTATACGCGAACCGGGCGGCCGTTTTTCGACGATGCGCGTCTCGAATCCGCGTGCCTCGCCCGCCTGCAAGACGCGGTCTCCAAAGCCGATCTCTGGAAGGGACTCGACACGGATTGGATCGCGCTAGACTGCGAAATGATGCCCTGGTCCGCACGCGCACAACAACTCTTGCAGGAGCAATACGCTGCGGTGGGCGCGGCTGCCCGTGCGTCACTCGACGCTGCTTTGGACGCGCTCAACGCCGCCGCTGCCAACGGCATTGACGTCGCCGATAGCCTCGCCGAGTACCGGGCGCGTTCTCGGCGCGTCGACCGGTATATCGAAGCGTATCGGGCGTATTGCTGGCCCGTTCACGGCTTGGACGATCTCAAACTCGCGCCCTTTCACATCCTCGGCACAGAAGGCGCGGTTCACCACACACGGGCGCACCCATGGCACATGGAGACCCTCGCAACACTCTGTCGTGCGGATGCGGATCTTCTCCACGCCACGCCCTATCGCATCGTCGATCTCAATGACGCGCAGAGTTGTGGCGACGCCGTTGCATGGTGGGAACGAATCACGGCGCAGGGCCGCGAGGGCATGGTCGTCAAACCCATCCCGTTCATCGCACGCAACAAAAAAGGCCGGCTGATTCAGCCCGCCATCAAGTGCCGAGGGCGCGAGTACCTCCGCATCATCTACGGCCCGGAATACACGACTCCGGGAAATCTCGAAAAATTGCGGTGGCGCAATGTCAAAACCAAGCAATCCCTGGCCCTGCGCGAATTTGCCTTGGGCCTCGAAGCCCTCAATCGCTTTGTGCAAAACGACCCCCTACGCCGCATCCACGAATGCGTATTCGGCGTCCTCGCGCTCGAAAGCGAACCCGTGGATCCGCGGCTGTAGGCCCCCTCTCCGAGATGGGCGGGAACTGACCGCTGACTACTTATCTTCGGGCGAGCACAGGGCATCGCCCCTACACGCATCGCTCACCTTTGAACTGGCTATCGCCAGTTGTACCCCTTTTGTGTTTTTGTGCCTTTTGTGGCTAATAAACTCACCTCTCCCGTCTCACCTCTCACCGAAGGGGGTTGGGCGGAGCGGAAACTGACCTGAAAGGAGTTTCACCATGCCAGATCGTCCCAATATTCTCTTTATCATCACGGACCAGCAATACGCGGGTGCGATGTCTTGTGCGGGGAATCCCGATGTTCATACCCCCAATATGGACCGCCTCGCGCAAACCGGCACGCGCTTTACCCGCGCTTATTGCACGCATCCCCTGTGCGGGCCACAGCGGGCGAGTTTGATGACGGGCGTGTACCCGCATCAAAACGGCGCGACGAGCAATGGCACGCCGATCAAGCCGGAATACAAGGGCCAAACCCTCGGCAATTTCCTCGCGGATGCGGGCTATGATTGCGCCCTTTCGGGCAAATGGCATGTGCCCGGCACCACGCCCGAGGAAAGCGGTTTCGAAGTGATCTGCGGTAGCCGGGACGACGAAGTGCCGGTGCGCGCCATTGAATTTATGAAACGCGACCGGGACAATCCCTTTTTCCTGTTCGCGTCCTTTCTCAATCCGCACGACGTCTGCCAAGTGGCCCGCAGCCAGCCCTTGCCCCAAGGCCCTGTGCCAGACCCGAGCGCGATTGAAGAATGCCCGAGTCTGCCCGCGAATTTCGCCATCCCACCGTATTCGCCCGACATTTTGCAAATGTTGCGACGGGTCAACCGCCGCGTCTATCCCACTATCGAATACACCGACGACGACTGGCGCCGCCTGCGCTTCCTCTACTATCGCCTGTGCGAAAAAGTGGATGCGGAAATCGGCGTTCTGCTCGACGGCTTGCGCGATCTCGGCATGGAAGAAAACACCTATATCGTCTTCACTTCCGACCACGGCGACGGGCACGGCGCGCACAATTGGAACCAAAAAACCAGCCTCTACGAAGAAGTCATCAACATCCCCTTTATCATCAGCCACGCGGGCGTCACCAAGGGCGGTCACGTTGACGATACGCACCTCGTCTCGTTGGGCCTCGATCTTTTGCCCACACTTTGCGAGGTCGGCGGCGCGCATGTTCCGGACGGGCTTGAGGGCTTGAGCTTGCGGTCACTCGCAGAGGGCAATGCGCTGACCGAATGGCGCGATGAGCTCGTGGTTGAAACCATCATCGACATCGGCTCTGGCCCGGGCGGAGGGGGTGCGTCGCGCGCTGTGTTGACGGATCGCTACAAGTACAGCGCGTTTCCCATGGGCCGCTACCGCGAGCAACTCGTCGATCTCCAAAACGACCCCGGGGAAATGGTCAATCTCGCGGTCAATGCGCGGTTCAAAAACGAACTCGACGACCATCGCCGCCGCCTGCGTGCCTGGTGCGAGAAAACAGGGGATGAATTTTTGAAATTGTGCGCGTGACGGGCTTTGCCGAACCACAGCGAAAGACGCGCAACGGGTTTTAACGCGTCGCTGTCTAGACACGTTCACGGCGCAATTTGTTACGCGCATTTTGTGGGTGGTTGCAGGGACTGACCTCCTAATCACCCCTTGTATCGTATTCCGAATACCACTTCGCGTTTTTAACTTTTAGAGGAGCTTTGACATGGCCGATAATCTGCTCAAAGACAAATTTGCCAACGGCGAAGTCGCCATTGGGCCTTTCGTCAATCTCAGTTCTGGCGCGCTCATCGAGATCGCGGCGTACAGCGGATTTGATTTTGTCATTCTCGATACGGAACACGGGCCGCTCGACATTCCCACCTGCGAGGATCTCTGCCGAGTCGCACACGGGGTCGAGATCACGCCTATCGTGCGGGTGCGGGAAAACGATCCCGCGCAAATCCTGCGTGCGTTGGATATCGGCGCGGCCGGGGTGCAAGTGCCGCAAATTTGCACAAAAGCCGATGCCGAAGCCGTGGTGCGCGCGGCCAAGTATTCGCCGCTGGGCATGCGGGGCGTTTCGCCCTATACGCGCGCGGCTCGCTATTTCGCCGATGGCGCGGCGATTTTTGAACGCCTCAATGCCGCGTCGATGGTGCTCGTCCACATCGAGGGCGTGGAAGGTCTCGAAAATCTCGAAGCGATCATCTCTGTGCCAGGGCTCGATGTGATCTTCTTGGGCCCTTATGATCTGTCGCAATCCCTGGGCATTCCCGGCCAAGTCCACGATCCGCGCGTGGTGGATCGCATGCGCGGAGCCGCGAAATTGATCACCCATGCCGGGCTGACGGTCGGCACATTTGCCGATTCCCCAGACGCGGCGAAGCGTTGGATAGACGCGGGCGTGGGGTACATTTCGCTCTCTGTGGATACGGGCATCTACCTCCATGGCTGCCGTCAAATGCTGCGCGGCCTGCGCGAATAACAACGGAAAAGGCGAGAGTAGTCAGTGGTCAGTTCCCGCCCTGCCCCACACCCTTCGGTGAGACGGGAGAGGGAACTGTGAGCGGTTTTGCGAGGGTATTGATGAGGGATTTTTAATCGCGCCCTATCGGGACCTACCCTCTAACCCTCGTTACTCGCTCCGCTTCGTTGTAGGCTATGTCTGTGCCTGCGAGGAAGGGGGGAATAGCAAGAGGTTTTGTGAGGGGGTTGCCCGAAGGGGGTTTGGGTTTCTATGGCGTGCTCCAGTCGCTCAAAGCCATCAGAACAGCCAGGGATACAAACCTTTCAGAAAGCCCTACGCTCCCCCTTTCCTTGTAGGAAAGGGGGCCGGGGGGATAGGTCCCCTCTTCTTAGGAGAACACAATGTCGCGTCAACCCAATATCGTCGTTGTCATCACTGACCAGCAGCGCGCGGATACGATGGCGTGTTATGGCAATGCGTGGATTCAATCGCCGCATCAAAACGCACTGGCAGCGCGCAGCTTTGTCTTTGAAAATGCCTACGTCACGCAGGCGGTCTGCACGCCGTCGCGTGGGTCCCTGCTGACCGGGCTTTATCCGCACGCGCACGGATGCGTGGTCAATGGCATTCCGCTGAGACGAGAGACCCCATCCCTCGCCGAAATGATGCCCGATACCTACCGCAAGGGCTATGTGGGCAAGTGGCATTTGGGCGATGAGGGAAATTGCCAGCATGGATTTGACGAGTGGTGTAGCATCGCCGATGGATGCGGCTATCACCAGTGGCTACTCGGTCAGGGCTTCTCGCCAGAAGTCCCCGGCAGATTCACCCCGCAACAACGCGCGACCATGCCCGCGTCCGCCCAAATCGGCGCTTATGTAGGTCGGGAATCAGCGCGGTTCATTCGGGAAAACGACGACCGCCCGTGGCTACTCGTCGCCAGCACATTCGAGCCGCACCCGCCGTATCGCGGGCCTTATGATGGCTTGTACGACCCGGAAGACCTCCCGGTCGGCCCCACATTTTTGCAACACCCCGAAGGGCATTCCCTGTTCAACCGCACGCGCGCAACGTTTTATCGCAACACCACAGACGCGCGCGTCGTCGCCACCGACATGACGCGGGACGAGAACTGGCGAAAACTTCGGGCGCAGTATCTGGGCAATGTGAAAATTGTGGATGACGCCATCGGCGAGATGGTTCGCGCACTCCGAGAAACCGGGCAGATGGAGAACACGATCTTTGCGTTCACGAGCGACCACGGCGAAATGGCAGGGGATCATCGCCTGTGGGAAAAACGGGCATTTTACGACGAGTCCGCCCGCGTTCCCCTCCTGCTGTCCGTGCCGTGGCTAGGGGCCGAGCAAACGCATGTAGATGGCGTATTTGGGCATGCGGATTTGATTCCCACCCTCTTGGATTTGGCCGATGTGCCGATCCCAGACGCATGTCAGGGCGAGAGTGTGACCGCTGTTTTGACCGGGGACCGCGATTTGAAAGATCACCGCGCATTTATGGAATGGAACGGAATTGGGGACCGCAATTTGGGCACTCCCGACATCAATCTGATCGCCACGCTACCGTGGCGTTGCGTGGTGACGGGCGACCGTTGGAAGCTGAATTTGTGCGCCGGCGATCAATGCGAGTTGTTCGACCTGAATGCCGATCCGTTTGAAGAAACCAACCTGTTTGACGCGACCGAACACCGAGATCGCGTTCGCGCCATGGCGGCGATGATTCGCACATGGCAACGCGAAACCGGCGACACCGCGCCATTGCCGAGTGTATGAGGAGTATATCATGGGCTTTTCCTATTGTTTGAACACCAGCACGATTCGCAACCCAGGGGTCTCCGCCCTCGATGCCATCGACATTGCGGCCAATGCGGGGTACGAGGGCATTGAACTGTGGGTGAGGGAAATCGACGACTGGGTTTCCGCGGGCGGGTCGCTGATTGATCTACGCGACAAAGCCGCGGACAGGGGGATTCAACTCGTCAACCTGATTGCGTTTTTCGAGTGGGCCGTGCCCGAAGATGCGCCGCGTGCAAAGGGGATTGAAGAAGCCCGTCGCTGCTTTGAAATGGCAGACGCGCTCCACTGCGATTATGTGGCCGCGCCGCCTTATGGGATTCAGCATCGCAAAGTCGATCTGTTTCCCGTGGCGCAACGATATGCCGAACTGATAGACGCGGTCGCCGACTTTCAAGCCGTCCCCCTGCTGGAGTTTTGGGGCATTGCACAAACCCTGGGCACCTTGGGCGAAGCCTTGTTCGTCGCCGCCGAATGCGGACGCCCCGACACCGTGTTGCTGGCCGACATCTATCACATGTTCAAGGGTAGCGGGCATTTTCACGGCTTGGAACACCTCGGGCCGGGCAAATTGGGCTTGGTACATGTGAACGATTACCCCGCCTCGCCCAAACGAGACGCCCTCACAGACGCGGATCGGGTCTATCCGGGGGATGGCCTGGCACCTTGGCCAAAAATCGCGGCCGGGCTTCAAAACGCGGGCTACGACGGCAGGCTGTCCTTAGAGCTTTTCAACCCGACCTACTGGGCACAGGGCGCCATCGCCGCCGCAGAAGAAGGACTGGCAAAACTCAAGGCGTGTGTCAATTTGGAAAGAGCAGAGCATTGATGTTCAAAAATATTTTCGGCAATCCATGGCCTGCGCGCATGCCCTTTTATTACGGCTGGGTGATTTTGGTTTTTGCGGCGATTGCGATGGTGGCAACGCTACCGGGCAGAACCGTTGGCATCGGCTTGATCACCGAGCCGTTGATCGCGGATTTGGGCATCTCCCGCCTCCATTTTGCAGAGATGAATTTCTGGGCGCCCATCATCGGGGCCTTGTTCAGCGCGATCTGCGGCATCGCCATCGACCGCTTTGGAGTGCGCGCGGTGCTGACCGCCGTACTCGGTGCGTTGAGCGCGGTGGTCTTGCAATTTAGCCGCGTGGCGAGCGCGGGTGTGTTGCTCGTTCTCCTCATTTTGATGCGCGGCATCGGGCAAAGCGCGTTGTCTGTCGCGAGCCTGACCCTTGTCGGCAAGTGGTTCGTGCGGCGGTTGAGCATTGCCATGGGCATCTTTGCGGTCCTGATGAGCATAGGATTTTCCATCGCCATCGTCGGCGCGGGCGATGTGGTGCTCAACAGCGGTTGGCGCGTGATGTGGTCGGGCCTCGGCTGGATATTGATGATCGTCGCGGGCCTGTCCCTGCTCTTTGTCAGGCGCGATCCCGAATCCCTCGGCCTCACTACCGAAGGCGCGGCAGAGGATGTCCCGATGATCGGCTTCACCCTTTGCCGAGCACTTGGGACGCCGGCCTTTTGGGTCTTTGCCGTCGGCAGCGCGCTCTACAATTTGATCATCTCAGGAGTATTGTTGCTCAACCAGTCGATCTTGGGCGAACTCGGGTTTGGCGAAACCGTGTTTCAATACGCGATGGCCGCGTTCATGGCGACCGGATTATTGGGCAATTTTCTGGCCGGTTGGGCCGCGCGCCATTGGTCCTTGGGCAGGCTGATGACCGTTGCGATGCTGGCGGTCGGCGTTTATTTGCTCGCGTTTCCACACCTCTTGACCACAGGGCAAGCCCTGGGGCACGCCGCGCTGCTCGGGTTTTCGGGCGGCGTGGTCTCGGTGATTTTTTTTGCGGCTTGGGCAGATATTTTTGGTCGCCTCCATCTGGGCAAAATTCAGGGGGTTGCCCAGGTGTTTGCGGTTTTGGCGTCGGCAATCGGCCCCTGGTTTCTCGAAAGCGTGTTTCGTTCTGCGGGCACGTACGCGCCTGCGTTTTACGCGCTGGCGCCGGCCGTGTTGCTCGTCGCCCTCGCCGCGTGGTTCGTGAACATCCCCAAACCCGAAGACGCGCCGGCCCAACGGCAAAGCCCTTGACTTGAATGGGGAGATGGGATAAATTCAAGCGTTCGTTTTACGGTGCTGTGGTCGCATTTATTTTGGAGGAACAGATGATTTGTGAGGCCGAGGTGATCCTCAAAGAAGGAGGCGAAGAAGCGTCTCAAACCGGTACTGAGTTCCTGGGCAAGGGATTGATGGACGCCCGCACGATTTTAATTTCCGATCCCGTGGATCACAAACTGACCGCCAAAGTAACGGCGCAGTTGTTGTTCTTGGATCACCAAGCCCCGGAACAGCCGATCAAAATTTTCATCAACTCGCCCGGGGGCAGCGTGTACGACGGGTTTGCGATTTACGACCTGATTCGGTTTATCCGCCCCGCAGTCAAAATGATCAGCGCGGGCCTGTCAGCCAGTGCCGCAACGGTGATCATGCTGGCCGCAAAAAAAGAAGACCGACTCGCCCTGCCAAATTCGCGCATCATGATCCACCAGCCCTCCATGCAATTTCAAGGCGTGGCCGAAGACATTCGGCGCACGGCAGAGGAAGTGCTGAAGATCAAGCAAAAGATCAACGAGATGTACGCCCGAGAAACCGGTCAACCGCTCGAAAAAGTGCAGGAAGACACGGACAGAGATTACTGGATGAGTCCGGATGAGGCCGTATCGTATGGCTTGATCGGCAGGGTCATCAATGAGTTTGACGAGATCGATGCCTAACCCGTCATCGATTCACACTGTCGCCCGAGAAAAGTCCCCGAAGTAGGGGGCTTTTTCTTTTTTTCTTTAGCTCCTGTTACGCAGTATCCAGAGAAGCCATCACAACAAATGCCCTCGCAAAACACCCTCCGATCAAGCCATCACGCACAGCGCGCAAGTCCGTCTCGCAACCAACGTCCATCTTGCAACCCACTTTGCAGGCTGGCTCATGTCGTTCTGCTACAAAAGCGATTTGCGCTGTGCAAGCCTCTCGGCGTTTGAGAGCGGCATTTTTGAACTGCTGGGGCAGTTGTACCCCGCTCGCCTACTTTTTTTTGCTGTTGAAAAAAAGTAGGTCGCCGAAGGCATCGGAGGCAACCAACGATGCTGTAGGACCAAACGCATTAAATGAGCAAGCAACACATTAAAAATCCATTGTGCCATGAACACAATTTACGATAAAATCCTAACCCCCCACTGGCTGCCGCGTCTCTTAGGCGCGAAAAAGGCGACCCTTGCAATATCGTCCGCTGGCCTGATATTGAAGCGGAGAAACGCCGAATCCCGCAAAGTGCCCATTGAAAACCTGACGCGAGAAACCGCATGGCATCGCGGGCGGCTGTTCTCGGAATTGGCATTGCAAACGGATCGCGGGGCACAGCGGCTCAAAGGATTGCGCGCCTCAGAAGTGGAGGGGTTTTTCGACTGGTTGCGGGATTGCCGGCATTGGTTGCAAGACGATCAAAAACTCGCGCCTGCGGTGCGGCGATGCGCTGAAGAGATCGACAAATTGCTGAATGCGGGTTATCTGCGGCAGTCTCGCTATCGGAAAGCCAAAGCATTGGCGCGGGACATGCTCCATCAATTTCGCGCCGTGCCAGCCGCGCATTGCTTGGATCCCGCTGTCCATTCGGATTTTTTGCTCATCCAACAGATCGCGCACTGGACAGAGCCGGATGTGGAAGCGTTTCGTGCCCAATATGTCAACCGCCTCAAAGCACAATTTTCAGCCTATTTCGATCAGGTGGAAAACAACCCCCTAACCGAGAGCCAGCGCGATGCGTGTGTGATAGACGAAGACAACAATCTGGTGCTGGCCGGCGCGGGCACGGGCAAAACCAGCACCATGGTCGGGCGTGCGGGATTTTTGATTCACAGCGGGCAGGCCAGACCCGATCAAATTCTCATGTTGGCATTTGCAAACAAGGCGGCGCGAGAAATGCAGGAACGCTTGGACGAGCGCGTGGGTGCAAAAGGCATTGTCGCCAGCACCTTCCACAAACTGGGCATGGACATCATCGCGTCAGTCGAAAACGCACGGCCCTCGATCTCGCCGCTGGCAGAAGACGGCGCGTTATTGAGAAAGCATGTCGAGCAGTGGTTAGAGGAGATGCTGGCGAAGCCGAGCTACAAACAATTGGTTCTCGATTATTTCGGTTATTACCTGTATCCAGCGGTCAACCCCTTTGACTTTGAAACCGAAGGCGAGTACTTCGAGCAGATTCTTGCAAATGAGATCCGCACCCTCAAGGGGGAACGAGTCAAAAGCCTCGAAGAGTGTTTGATCGCCAATCACCTGTTCGCACTCGGCATCGACTATCAATACGAAGCCGCTTATGAACACGAGACGCGGGGGCTAAACTTTCGGCAATACCAGCCCGATTTTTATCTGCCCGAGTGCGGTATCTACATCGAGCACTTCGGCATTGACCGCAATGGCAACACCGCGTCTTATGTCGATAAGCGGAAATACCACCGCGATATGGCGTGGAAACGCGACCTCCACAAAAAGCACGGCACGCGCCTCATCGAAACCCATTCTTACGAACGGACCGAGGGCACCTTGCTCACGGGATTAAAAGAAAAATTGACACGGGCCGGCGTGACCTTTGATCCCGTACCCCCAGACGAGATGCTGGACACCCTGCGAGAATTTGGCGCGGTTGGCGAGTTGACCCAACTGCTCGCGGATTTGCTGCGCCGCTACAAAAACAGTTTGCTCGGTCCGGATCAACTTCGGACCATCGACTCCGATCAGCTTCAGCACGCCCTAAAAATTCTGTTGCCCTTGTGCGAGACGTACGAAGCCTTCCTCGCAAAAAACGAGCACATCGACTTTGACGACATGATCGGCAAAGCACTCGAGTACGTGGAAAACGACCGCTTTGTCTCGCCCTGGCGATATATTCTCGTAGATGAGTTTCAGGACATCTCGGAGCCGCGGGCGCGCCTCGTCAACGCCGTAAAAAAATCCGCTGATGCGTGTTCCCTGTTTTGCGTGGGCGACGATTGGCAATCCATTTATCGCTTTACGGGCAGCGACATTCGGTTCACCACGGCATTCGAGGCAAAATTCGGGCCGACCAAAACCACCGTTCTAAACAAGACCTTTCGGTTCAACAACAGCATCTGCGACATCGCCTCTCGGTTCGTACTCGAAAACCCGGCGCAGGTCAAAAAAACCCTGACCACGTATGCCACCGTCAAACGCCCCGCGGTCTCCCTGTTGCGTCGGGAAAAGCCGCGCACCGAAGATGATCGCCTGCACCTCGTGCTGACGAACATCGCCGCGCAGGCCGAAGAAGGCAGTTCGGTCTATTTGCTCAGCCGGTTTCATTTCAACTTGCCGGCCCCGGTCGAATTGACCGCATTGCAAAGGCAATACCCCGGCCTGTCTATCGAGTCGAACACGGTTCACGGCGCGAAGGGGTTGGAAGCGGATTACGTGGTCGTCTTGGGGCTTGAACGCGGTCAATACGGGTTTCCCTCGCAGAAAATGTCCCATCCCTTGCTCGAAGTCCTGTTGCCCGAGGCCGATGAATTTCCCCAGGCAGAAGAACGCCGGTTGTTTTACGTCGCCCTGACCCGCGCCAAACAGCGCGTGTACTTGATTGTCGATATGGCATCGGCGTCCGAGTTCGTGACCGAGTTGTTGGACAACCGCTATCCCTTGGAACGCGACGAGTTTGAAACGCCTTTGACGCAAACATCCGCCAATCTCATTTCTTGCGTGAAATGCGAGACCGGCACACTCGTCGCCAGACAGGGAAAATCCGGGGTGTTTTACGGATGCAGCCATTACCCCTTGTGCAAACACGCCGAAAACGGATGCCAACAGTGCGACAACCCCATGCAGCGCGTCGACCGCTTCAAGGTCTGTCTCGATCCGGCCTGCGACTCATGGCTACCCCTGTGCCCGGCCTGCGGCGCAGACATGGTGCAACGCCGAGGGCCTTACGGTCAATTCTGGGGGTGCAAAAATTACCGCGGCAAAAACGAAGGCTCTTGCCAACACACGGAACGACATATTTCTTTTGAGGCGTAAGAGGTAAGACGCAAGAGGTAAGAGGCAAGAGGGCCACCTGACCACCCAACCGCAGATCGCCTAAGGCATGTTTGCATTTTATCGCGTGCGTGTGTATCTTCGGCTGCGAATCCCGAAATTCCGAAATCCCGATCTCTACGGAGGCATTATGTTTGAAGCGTTGGCAATGGCACCTGCGGATCCCATTATGGGGTTGACCGACGCGTACGAAAAGGACGCGAACCCCAACAAGATAAACCTCGGCATTGGCGTGTACCGAGATGGCGATGGAAAGACGCCCATTTTGGAATGCGTCAAAACAGTGGAAGAACGCCTGCTCGCGCAGGAAGACACCAAGAACTATTTGGGCATCGATGGCGATGAGGCGTATAACCGAGCCGTGCAGGCCCTGTTGTGGGGCGAGGATCACGAGATTGTGACCCGCGGGCGGGTACGCACGGCGCAAACCCCGGGCGGCACCGGCGCGTTGCGGATTGCGGGCGATTTTATCCACCAGCACTTTCCCCAGGCCCGCGTGTGGATCAGCGATCCCACCTGGGCGAATCACCCGAAAATTTTTGACTCTGCGGTCGTGCCGACATCCACCTACCGGTATTACGCCCCCGCGTCTCACGGTCTCAATTTTGACGCCTTCATCCACGATCTCGGGCAAATTCCCGCGGGTGACGTGGTGGTGTTGCACGGGTGTTGTCACAATCCGACCGGGGTCGATCCCTCTGCCGAGCAGTGGACGCGCATTGCCGACGTGATCGCAGAGCGCGGCATCATTCCCCTCGTGGATTTTGCCTATCGCGGCTTGGGCAATGGGTTTGCGGAAGATGCGGTTGGGCTTCGGGCATTGAGCCGGCCCGGTGGCGAGTTGTTGGTGGCGAGTTCGTTTTCCAAAAATTTTGGCCTGTACCGCGAGCGGGTGGGCGCGTTGACCATTGTGTCGGAAAATGCAGGGGCCGTTGAAAAGGCGATGAGCCACATCAAAATTTGCATTCGCACCGGGTATTCCAACCCGCCATCGCACGGGGCGCAAGTCGTGCGAACCGTGCTTATGGATCCGGAATTGCGCGCACAGTGGGAGAACGAAGTCAAGGCCATGCGCGACCGCATCAATGGCATGCGCCGCCTGTTTGTGGATGCGCTCGAGACCAACCGGGTGCGGCGCGATTTTTCGTTCATCGCACAGCAACGGGGCATGTTTTCGCTCACCGGGCTGACCCCGCAACAAGTGGATGCCCTGCGCGAGCGGTTTTCGATCTACATGGTCGGTTCGGGGCGGATCAATGTGGCGGGCATCACGCGGGATAATGTGGGGCCATTGTGCGAGGCGATTGCCCAGGTGTTGGGAAAATAGAAAGATGGGATTTTAGCCACGAGCGGGGTACAACTGGCGATAGCCAGTTCAAAGATGAGCAGTATGTAGGGGCGATGCTTCCGTGCTCGCCTAAAGATACAAGGAGAGGGCTATGAAACTCAGCGGGCGCGTGGCATTGGTCACCGGGGCGAGTTCCGGCATTGGGCGGGGCATTGCCTTGGCACTGGCGCGAGAAGGCGCGCAAGTGGTGGTGGCCGATATTCGGGAAACGCCCAAACAGGGCAAGTACCACGAGACGGATTTGACCACCTCCACAGTTGAGGAATTGGAAAATCTGGGCGCGAACGGGCTGTTTGTGCAAACCGATGTGTCGGACGATCAAGCCGTGAGCCGTGCGATCCATCAGGCGGTTTCCGCGTTTGGGGGGCTGGATATTTTGGTCAACAATGCGGGGATTGCGATTCCGGGAGGGATTGAAGAGACGACCATTGAGGACTATGACGCGATGATGGCCGTGAACCTGCGCGCAGTGTACGTGGCGAGCAAATTTGCCATGCCCCATCTGAAGAAGCCATCCGGGCGGATCATCCACATCGCGTCTGTGCAGGCGTTTGGCGGGGGTGGTGGCCCTGCGTATGCCGCGTCAAAGGCGGGCGTGGTGAATCTGACGCGCGATACGGCTTTGGAACTCGCGCCTTTTGGGGCGACGGTAAATGCGATTTGCCCGGGCTATATCGAAACGCCCATTCAGGATTATCTCACGCCGCAGGACATAGAAGACAGTCGCGCCAAGACCCCGCTCCCGCGCTTGGGCCTGCCCGAAGATATCGGCAAGGCCGCGGTGTTTTTCGCATCTGATGACGCCGCGTGGATCACGGGCACCGCCCTGCCCGTAGATGGCGGATGGATGGCATCTATTTTTTAGACCTACCCTCTTGTATCTTCCGTCTCACCTGCGGTTGGGCGTTGGGCGGCCCTCTTGCCTCTCACCTCTTACCTCTCCCGTCTCACCTCTCCCGTCTCACCTCTCCCGCCTTTCACTCCCCCACTGCCACATCGTAAAACCACTTGTTTCCGGTCGGGTGTAGCTTGAACCCGGTGACCCGAGTGTGAAAGGCCGCGGTTTGGGTCGCGTGTACCAGCGGCACCCAGGGCGCGTCATGAAATACAATCTCCTGTGCCTTTTGATACAGGGCCGTGCGTTTGGCTTTGTCCGACTCCTTTTGCGCGGCCACCAAAACCTCGTGCAGGGGGTCGCTGCGGTAAAACGCGATGTTGTTGGCCGGCTTTTGCGTCGCGCTCTTGTCCAGCAAAACATAGAGGAAATTGTCCGGATCCCCATTGTCGCCCGTCCATCCCAACAGGGCCATATCGTGCTGCCCGCGCTGAACATTGTCCAGATACGTCCCCCACTCAAACGTGACGATCTCCGCTTTGATCCCCACCGCTTGCAAATCGGCTTGAATGGCCTCGGCAATTTTCAAGGGCTGCGGCATATACGGCCGGGGAACGGGCATGGCCCAAAGCGTGGTCTCGAACCCATCTGAAAAGCCCGCCTCGGCCAAGAGGGTTTTGGCCTTCTCCGGATCGTATTCATAACCCGGCGTCTCCGTGCGATAACTCCAAAGCGTGGGCGGAATGGGATTGACCGCGGGGATCGCCAAGCCCTGATACAAATTGTCGATCAACGCCTGCTTGTCTATCGCGTGGTTGATGGCGCGGCGCACAGCGAGTTTTTGAAACGGCTCTTTGTCCATGTTCATCGCCAAATAGCCCACATTCATTCCGGGTTGCGACAGCAACGCGAGGTGGTCGTGCGATTCAATGGTCGGCAAAAATCGGGCACCAAGTTATCCATGCCGTCAATCGCCCCTTGCGTCAGCGCGATCAAGCGCACGGAATTTTCCGGAATGCTCCTGAAAATGAGGTGGTCAATTTTGGGCGCCGGCCCCCAGTAATCGGGATTGCGCTCCAGCACAACGCGGTCGTCCTTGATCCAATCGACAAACCGAAACGGGCCCGTGCCAACGGGATGCCGCGCAAAATCAGCTCCCCATTTTTCGACCGCAGACGGACTGACAATGGCGCAGAAATTCATCGCCAAATTGGACAGAAACGGCGCGTTGGGCCGCTTCAAATCAATCGCCACAGTCGCATCGTCTATCGCACGCACATCTTTCACGATCTCGCTCATCGACATGCTCGACCAGTATTGATACGCGCCTTCCACCTTGTGAAACGGGTGATCGGCCTTGAACTGCCGCGCCAATGAAAACACCACCGCATCCGCGTTGAAGGGCAGGCCATCGTGAAAAACCACGCCCTCTCGCAGGTGAAACGTCCACGTCAACCCATCTGTGGACGCCTCCCATGAAGTCGCCAACCCCGGCGCCAAGTCCGTGCGCTCGGGCACAAAGGTGACGAGGGTCTCGTAAATATTATCGCACACCTTAAACGACTCGCCATCCGTCTCCAGCGCGGGATCCAACCCCACGGAATCCCCCCCGCGCCCAAAAACGAGCGTGCGCTTGCGCTCGGCCTGTTGGCTACAAGCGGTTATCACCATCAAAATTGCCAAAAATAAATAGCGGATCATGATATTCTCCAAAAAATTTACGAACCGGCGATTCGGCGGATGGGCACAACGGCTCATTCGCTTTTTGTATTTCTTCGGACAGGCACGGGGCCCTGTCCCTACGAAGGGTTTGCCTCACCGCTCCCGTCTTACGTCTCACCGAAGGGGTTGGGCGCGGGGACTGACAACTGACAACTGACAACTGACAATGCGAATTAAGAGTAGAAAACGAGTAAGAAGCAAGCCTCGACCAATCGCCCAAAGACCTCAACGAGTCATCCAGTATCGGATCGCCCCTTAGAACGTGTCTAGGTTCTGTTGACATTTGGGATATTTTGAGTTACTCTGTGTGTATGTCAAACCTTATTCTTTCTCCGAATCAGTGGCCTAAAATTCTCGCATTCATCCGCGAATGCCCTCGCGTCTATGTCGGCGAGGAAGCCGGTTGCAAACGCTTCATTGAAGCGGTTCTGTGGGTGATGCGCTCGGGTGGTCAGTGGCGTCAGTTGCCCGCACAGTACGGGAAGTGGAACACAGTCTATAAACGCTTTGCTCGCTGGTGCCGGTATGGCGTGTGGGAACGCATGCACCAGCATTTTACGTCTGATCCAGACTTGGCATGTCTGATCATTGACAGCACTGTCGTGCGTGCTCATGCCTGTGCAGCGGGTGCCTCAAAAAAAAAGGGGGGCAAGCCGCGCAAGCCCTCGGCAAGAGCCGAGGCGGGTTCAGCACCAAAATCCATCTCTGCACAGATGCGCGTGGCCTCCCGCTCCGGTTTCGACTCACACCGGGACAAACCCACGATATCACGCAAGCCGAAGCGTTAATCGCTGGGTATGAGAGCCGATCTGTCATCGCGGATAAGGGCTATGATTCACAAGCGTTTCTGGACGTCCTTTCTCACCATGGACAGGTTGCCGTGATTCCGCCCCGGTCTTATCGCAAGACCCCGCGTGATTATGATCGCCATCGGTATAAGCAACGCAATTTGATTGAGCGGTTGATTGGAAAAATGAAGCAGTATCGCAGGATATTCGCTCGCTTTGAGAAACTCAGCACGAGTTATCGAGGCTTTCTCGCTTTTGCGGCCACGCTCATCGCTCTAAAACAAAATGTCAACAGAACCTAAAAACAAATGATGCCCCCTCCTCCAGTTCTTCCCCGCAACGCAGAGATGTTATTCCCCCTTCCTCCTAGGACCTATCCCCCCGGCCCCCTTTCCTACAAGGAAAGGGGGAGCGCATGGCTTTTTGAAGGTTTGTATCCCTGGCTGTTCTGATGGCTTTGAGCGACTGGAGCACGCCATGAACCCCAAAAACCTCTCGTGCAAATCCCTCACAAACCCTCTCGCCATTCCCCCCTTCCTCACAGGCACAGGCGTAGCCTACAACGAAGCGGAGCGAGTAACGGGGGTTAGGGGGGTAGGTCCCGATAGGGCGCGATTAAAAATCCCTCATCAATACCCTCGCAAAACCGATCCTCGTTCCCCCTTCCTCACAGGCACAGGCGTAGCCTACAACGAAGCGGAGCGAGTAACGTAACGGGGGGATAGGTCCGAGTACCTAACTGCCATAGATTACTCCGATTTAACCAGCCGAATCCGTCCCGTGAGGAGTTGTTGCATCATCCCCTGCTTGATGGCACAGGTCTTATCCCGGCGTCGCTCCAGCGCGGCGATCTCGGCGTCCATGTCAAAGAGGATGGCGGCGATAGCAGATTGTTCTTCCGTCGTTGGAGGGAAACGAATAGTGATCGCTCGGAATCTTGGAAGGGTGATGACATAGCGCGTTCCGCTTCCTTCGCATGACAGGCTCGCTTGATCGTAGAAATCTTTTGTATCGAAGGCGTAAGCTCGAAATCGAAGGTCCCAATTTGTATTCAACCGCAAGCGGACGACGTGATAGCTATATACCCCGTCTGAAATGTTTTCCATGGCGACTGCGGATCGACCGATATCATCGCGTACCTCAGAGGTTGGAGTGAAAAAGATGTCGCCTTTATTTACCGAACAGCGCCGTACTTGGTCCTGTTTCGCAGAAACTTCTTGCACGAGATCTTTCGAGTATAGAAACGTCTTGCGATAGACGTCGAGGTAGTTCACGAGTCGGACCATAACTTCGTTCGGTCTGATCTTTTTGTCAACTCCAGCACCGGAAATTTCTCCAATCTCTCCCAACCGCTTCGTCTCCCACGCCCCGCTGAACCCCGGCAGGCGCGTCTTGCCGGTGAGAAGTTGTTGCATGGTGGCCTGCTTGATGGCGCGCTTCTTGGCGATCAGCGCGTCCAATGACTGGATTAGGCCATCCACATCCGACAACACCTCGGCGATGGCGCGTTGCTCTTTTACACTGGGTGCGTAAAATCTAAAGTTCGCCATGTCACGCCCATACAAATGAAAGACCGTCGTGCCGGATACGAGTCGCATCACTTGGTTGCGGTGTACCTTGATTGTGTAAGCGAGAAACTCTCCGTTGATAAGGTGTTCTGGAGCGCGAATGACGAGAATGTCGCTACCAAGGATAATACCTGAGAATGGGATATAGCTTGCCGTCGCTAAACCATTTGGAGTTACATCCGAGGTAGGCATGAGCACATCGTTTTGAAGAGAGTAAAAGAATGCACCCTCCCGGTTAGTCCCGTGTAGAACTTCTGTGATACGTTCTCCATAAGTTGTAAAAAGTTCTCCATAGAGGATACAGCGTCTTTTTCCATCGGGGGACAGATCGGCCTTGGACAGCCCTGACCCCTTGAAAAATGACGCGATATCTCCCAACCGCTTCATTTCCCATTCCCCATCGAGAGCCGGCAAATCTTCGGTGTTGCCCTGCTCTTGAGGGCGAGTCGTTTCCGCGTTCATTTTCATGTCATTCCCATCTTCGCCAAGTGTATCACACTTAGGGCTTCTATCCGCACTGCCGTTCAAAATGCCTGCCCTGTTTGGCGGCTTGCCATTGGGCTTGGGTGTCGATCTCGGCGCCGGGGTCGCCCTGTTGGGCCATCCATCGGTCGAGTTCGGCGGATAGGCGTTCTTTTGCCGCCGCGTGGGTCGGGTCGTCGACGAGGTTGGTCATCTCGCACGGGTCGTCGTCCATGCGGTACAGTTGCTCGGCCGGGCGGTGCATGTAGCGC
Organism: Candidatus Latescibacterota bacterium; assembly: GCA_965204745.1. Lineage (GTDB taxonomy): Bacteria > Latescibacterota > UBA2968 > UBA2968 > UBA2968 > VXRD01. Next base: position 1,556,461 of record OZ242010.1, on the reverse strand, counting down.
GTCACGACAAAGCGCGTGTGTTCATTGAACGTCGTATCCGCGACCCAAGTGGGCCAGTATTGGTGCCATTTGTTCGGCCCCATCAGATGCTTCTCGATGTAGATCGCCTCGGGCGTGAGATTGCGGATGTAGTGGTAAGTGCCATCCGTCACTGCGCGAATCGGATAGGGCGGGCCTTCGGGGATGTTGTTGTGTATAAAATAGGCGTGTTCCCGATGCGCGTCTGAATCGCCCAAGAGCACGGGCAAAAAGCTCGAGCCATCGAAGTCTATCGCCTGCGGATTCCCGGCCGCAGCATCGATCAGCGTGGGGGTGACGTCTTCGTACTGGATGATCGCATCCGTATAGCCCGGCGCGACCTTGCCGGGCCAGCGGACGACGAACCCGGTGTGGACGCCCGTGTTCCAGTTCGTCCACTTGCAGCCGGGAAACTGCGACCCCTGCTCGGATGTGAAAATCACTATCGTATCATCTGCCCGGCCGCTTTGGTCCAACACGCCGAGAATGTCGCCGATTTCCCTGTCTAACACTTCTATTTCTGCGAGGTATTTGGCGTAATCACTGCGCGTTTCGGGCGTGTCGGCCATGTAGGGCGGCAGTTTGAGCGCGTCGAGATCGAAATGATCGGGATCGCCCAAGGTCCACGGCGCGTGCGGTTCGAAAAGCCCGACCACGAGACAGAAGGGCGCGTCTGAATTTTGCCCGATAAATGCGCGAATCCCCGCAACGCCGAACTCGGGATTGGGATGCACGCACCCGCCCTCGATGCCCGGCACGTTTTCAAATGGAAAACAATTGTGCGGCCCGACGTGCTTTTTGCCGCACAGGCCCACCCGATAGCCGAGGTCGCCGAGGTAGTGCGGCAGGCTTTTGGTGCCCGGGCGCGCGGCAGAGTGGTTCCAGCACGAGCCATTGCGGGCCGGGTGCAAGCCCGTGTAGAGCGCGGTTCGGCACGGGTTGCACATGGCCATGGGCAGGTACGCCCGGTTGAAGACCAACCCTTGGCGTGCGAGGCGGTCGATGTTGGGCGTCTCGACATTTTGCCCGCCGTACAGGGACAGGTCGTTGTAGGTCGCATCGTCTGCGATCATCATCAGGATATTCGGCTTCATGTGCGCTCCTTGGCGAGGCCCAAGCGGATCGCCAATTCCGATGGCGCGTGAATCGCGCGCAATTTTTCGACCATCAACTTTTGCATGCGGGCCAAGGTATCGGGGTCTTTGGCCGCGAGATCGTTTTCCTGCTTGGGATCCGAGGGCAGGTGGTACAAGCGCGTTTTGTGTTTTTCCGGGTGGCGCGCAGGCGTCAATTTACACCTGAGCGCGTCCGCATCCCAATCGAATTGATTGCGGTTGGCGATGATGCTCGAATACGCGTACGCGGGCGGGTTGGATTCAGCCACACCTTGCAACAACGCGTACTCGCCATCTGTGAGGTTGCACGTCCCGGCAAATTGCCCGTACAAAATCGCGTCCCGCCCCGGCGCGTGCCCGTCCCGGAGATAGGGCAACAGGCTTTGACCGTGCAACTGCACGCCTTTGGGCACTGCGATGCCCATCGCGTCCAACACCGTCGGGAAATAATCTATGGGCTGTGCAAATTGCCCGGGGCGCGTGCCGTGCCCCCAGGCGGGATGCCAAACGATGAGGGGAATGCGCGTGATCTCATTCCACAACACCCAGTTTTTCCCGGTGCGCCCGTGGTCCCCATTGTGCGTTCCGTGATCGGATGCGAGGATGATCATCGTCTCGTCCATCAAGCCCATGGTCGCAACCTGATCGAGAAAGTGGCCGACCCACCGATCCACCATCGTGATTTCGCCCGCGTAAATCGCCTGCACGCGCTTCAATTCCGCTTCGGTTAGATTGCCTTTGACCCAGTCGTAAGGCGCGACCGGATACTCGTTGACCGCCTCGTCGGAATCGTCGTACAAGGTGACGTAATGGCGAGGCGGGTCCCATGGCTCGTGCGGGTCAAATGAATCGATCATCAAAAAGAACTCCCGGTCCGCATTGTGCTGAACCCACCGCGCGGCCCGCGAGAACAACTGCGCCGAGAACCAGTCGCGCTCTTCTCTGCGGATGTACTGCGCGTTGCGGAAGTGCGGTTGATCCGGTTTGTTGTGCGGGGGATAGTCCAAGGTGCGATTCTCAAAGGCGACGTCCGCATCCGTGATATACCGGTCGCGCTCCTGCCCGCGCACGATATCAAAGCCGGAAAAGGGCCGCCAATAGCCACTGCCCGGGTTGCTCGTCCAGTGGTGGTACACGTCCGTGAAAAAGTAGGACACTTTGCCCGCCTCGTGTACGGTGCCGCCCAGGGTCACGTCGTCAGGCTCCAGCCCGCCCCAGCCCCGCCACGGAAATTCGTATCGCCCGGTCGCAATGTCGCGCCGACACGGCAACGTGGGATACGACGCCAAGTACGCATTGTCAAACACGGCGGCTCGCTCGGCGAACCGGTCGATGTTCGGCGTGTGAATCCACTCATTGCCATAACACCCCACATGATCGCGCCGCCATGTGTCCAGCACGATTAAAATGACATTCATGAAAACCTCCTATTGTCTGGATCGCGGATTACGCGGATTTGGGGATTTCACGGATTACCCACCGCCCTGCCGCAAGCCCTATCCCCAAGTAAGAGGCGAAAAGTAAGAGGTGAGATCCCCCCACCGCCCTGCCTCCGCTGTGTCCTTACCCCCTCCCGTGCGTGCCCGTCCTCTCCACCCATCCGCCCGTGCGGCCTCACCTCGCCGCCCAACCACCCGTGCGTTCCCGGCCCATCACCGCCCTGCCGTGTGCGTGCCTCGCCCATCCACAACCGCTGTGTCTGGATCGCGGATTTTCGCGGATTTGGGGATTTCGCGGATTAAAAAGCATGATTGATTAGTCGGTTAGGTCCAGTAGGCGGACGATAAAACGGCGCACCTTCGGGCGGTTGCGCGTTATCGCTTGGCTGGTCATATTGCCATGATAAAAATTGATGTGGAATCGTTCCGCCGTAGCAAATTCGGAGAGCCAATGAGGCTCCTTGGGAATATCGGGCAATCGCCGTGCTACATTTTTCATGGCCCCGTGGCTGTTGTGAGGCCAGCCATTTTGTAGAGCTACCGCTATCAGCGCGTGGGCGGCGGCTCCCCACAACATTTCCGATCCTTTCAGTACCTTTCCAACGGCAAATTCTCGGTCGGATTCGTCTAGAAATTCCCGTGCGATTTGGATATGATCTGATGATGGTAGCGTGGTCGTCATCTCAGTCGGCCAGTTCTCGTGCCAAGTTGATAACGCAGTGTACCACTTTGCGGACATCGTCGGCGTCGCCATCGGCGAAATCAAAAAATCCATAGCGGACTTTGTCTGGATAGCCTTGCGCCGCTGAGTATCCGCTCAACAGAAAATCCAGTCCCACTTTGTCGAGTTCGTTCAGCCGCTCTGCGACTTGGTACAAGTCATCTTCATCGGCGCAGGGCCAGCCCTTTTCTTCGGCAATGGTGGTCAGGGTATGCCTGACAGCATCCCACAGCCGCTCTGTTGCCGGCAGCGCGTTGCCAACAGCGAACTCCTGGTCCGCGGCGTCCAGCAGATCTTGAGTTGTCTGAAATTTTTCCTGCACTGGCATTGGTACCTCCAGTTGTCTGGATCGCGGATTACGCGGATTAAGGGATTGCACGGATTACCCCCACCGCCCTACCGCCGTTGTGTCTTTCATGCCTTCTGCATTCTTCGCCCCACCTGCGCCGCTTAATCCGCGTCCTCTGCCCCACTTGCGGCGTCTGTGTCATCTGCGCCCTCTGCCCTACCTGCCAACCCAATCCGCGTTCATCCGCGTAATCCGTTTAATCCGCGATTCAGACACTTTCCCGCGTCAACATGGCCGCGATGTCTTCCGGCAACTCAAGGCCGTATTCCCGCTCAAAGTCCGCAACGCTTCCGTATTGGAGACGAAACATGGCGACGATGTCCACACCCATGTTCTTGACGGTGGTCAAGTCTGTTTTGGCCTTTTCCCATTCGCCCAAATGTAACCAAGTGTAGCCCCGATTGAAATAGGCTTTGGCAGAATCCAGCTTCAGTTTTATGGCTTCATTAAAGTCTTGTATCGCCTGTTCAAAGTTGCCTTTGATCCTGTAAGCAACGCCGCGATTGTTATAGGCTTCAGCATAATTTGGGTTCAGTTTTATGGCCTCATTGTAGTCTTGTATCGCTTGGTCAAAATCGTCTTTGTCGCTGTAAGCAATGCCGCGGTTGTGATAGGCATCGGCAAAATCTGGCTTCAGGTCTATAGCCTTATTGTAGTCTTGTATCGCTTGGTCAAAGTCACCTTTGTTGCTGTAAGCATTGCCGCGATTGTAATAGGCTTCAGCATTATTCGGATTGAGTTCTACGGCTTTGTTGTAATCTTGTATCGCTTGGTCAAAATCGTCTTTGTCGCTGTAAGCAATGCCGCGGCTGTTATAGACTTCAGCAAAATCTGGCTTCAGGTCTATAGCCTTATTGTAGTCTTGTATCGCTTGGTCAAAATCGCCTTTGTCGCTGTAAGCAACGCCCCGGTTGTGATAGGCTTTGGCATAATCTGGCTTCAGGTCTATGGCCTTGCTGTAGTCTTGTGTCGCTTGGTCAAAGTCACCTTTGTTGCCGTAAGCAACGCCCCGGTTGTGATAGGCTTTGGCATAATCTGGCTTCAGGTCTATGGCCTTATCGAAGTCTTGTATCGCCTGGTTTAAGTTGCCTTTTTTGCCGTAAGTAATGCCACGGTTGTAATAGGCATCGGCATAATCTGGCTTCAGGTCTATGGCCTTGCTGTAGTCTTGTGTCGCTTGGTCAAAGTCACCTTTGTTGCCGTAAGCAACGCCACGGTTGTAATAGGCATCGGCATAATCTGGCTTCAGGTCTATGGCCTTGCTGTAGTCTTGTGTCGCTTGGTCAAAGTCACCTTTGTTGCCGTAAGCAACGCCACGGTTGTTATAGGCTTCAGCAAAATATGGCTTCAGGTCTATGGCCTTATCGAAGTCTTGTATCGCCTGTTTAAAGTTGTCTTTGTTGACGTAAGCAATGCCACGGTTGTAATAGGCTATGGCAAAATTCGGGTTGAGTTCTATCGCTTTGCCGTATTGTTCAATAGCTTTCTTGAAGGCTTTAATCGCGCTATAAGCTACCCCACAATTAAAATGAGCCATCACTTTTTTTTTTTTATCGTTCGAATCCGATGCCAATTCAATTTGTTCATGCCAGTAGTCAATAGTGCGGTTGACATCAAAGATTCTGCTAGATGCGTTGGCGATAGCATACCCCGAGAAATCGGCAAATAATTCTTCCTCGTTGATGCCATACAGGGTCTCCAATTCTTTAAGAATGTTATCTTTTTTGTCCGCCTGAACGATCAGTTGTTTCATTTTAGTTGGATAAATACGCGGAACACCAAAGACAAAAATGGAGCCTTGTGCCACAATGCGATTGCCGATTGCCGAAGGTTGCCACAACCACAATTTATTTTGTTCATAGAAATCTTGTATCGTCTTATCCTCAAGGTCGCGTTTGCTTACCGCCCGTGTTGCAGAACGAGAAAGGACATAGACAGCACCATCCGCTTTACGGGTCGCGTTGCAGGCAAACCATAGAGCAACCAATGGCTGGCGGGTAAAGTCGATAAGCCCGGTTGCGGCCCCTTGATGTTGTAATTGGGCCAAAAACTCCAAGTCAGCGGAATTTTCGCTAAGGCCGGGTGAAATAAAACCGCGCATTCTGGCCTTAGCGATAAGAAACTCCAGATAGCCTACGAGGAGAGAGTTTATCAGTTGGTCATCAATCGGATTAGCAGAGTAGTTGGTCAAGCGTCGGGCCGCCGAACAGTCAACCGACCACTTGACATCGGCTTGGCCTCGATATAAGAAGTTCGTCTCGTCCTCTGTTCCGAGATTTCCCAATTGTTCGTGAAACTCGGCAACAGTAGCTATGGTAATTTCGCCCCTGTTTTTCCTCCGCAAAGGCAATTTCCTTGCTTCTGCGGCCTCCCGCCGTTTTTGGCGTGCCTCTGGCCCACGATAAATTTCGGGGGTATTTTCCTTCATATAGGTTTGGTAATCAAATTCCACTTCTGTTGTAGTACTCATTGAGAAATCTCCCTCCTGCATCAAATGCGGTGATAAGACGATAGAGTGGTAAATCTGCTTCGGAATAGATCACAGCCAATACCCGGCCATTGGCGGTTGCGCCTACCAACATCCACCGATCCTCATGGCCTGCTGGATCCGAGATTTCGTATCCGCCCTGATCATCAAATGCGGAAACCACCTCGTAAAACTTGACATTATGCTTTCCTTGGACTTCTCGATATTTGTCTTCGTCCCATATAAATCCAATATCCATGCTACAGAACTCCCTGTCGTGTCATTATCCTTGGGCGGGCACGGGGACCACGCCCCTAAAATTGCTTTCATCCACTTTCTCTGCACGACTCGCGCCCTCTACATTTTCACTTTCTTCGCCCCACCTGCCAACCCAATCCCGCGTTCATCTGCTTAATCCGTTTAATCCGCGATTCAGACAGTTACTCGCACCCTTCCTCTGCTCTATTTGTGGCGTCTGTATTTGCTACATCCACCGCCCCTTGTCAGAATCGCGGATTACGCGGATTTGGGGATTGCGCGGATTAAAACCCAGACCACAACATGGCTGCGATGTCGTTTGGCAAGACAAGGTCGTATTTTCGCTCGAAGCCCGCGATGCCTCCTTGCTCGCGGCGAAATGTTGCGGCAATGTTGAAGCGCATGTCCTTGGCGACGGTCAGGTCCTCTTTGGCCTTGTCCCATTCGCTCTGCTTTAGCCGTGCGATGCCGCGCGCGTAATATGCGATGCCGCGGTTGCGATAGACATCGGCGGGATTCTGTTCGAGGACCATCGCTTTGTCGAGGTCTTGGATGGCCCGGTCGTAGTCGCCTTTGTCGTAGTACGCGCTGCCGCGATTGACGTATGGACTGGCATCCATTGGGTTGAGGGCTATGGCTTTGTTGAAGTCTCGGATCGCAAGGTCGTATTTGCGTTTGCCGAGATACGCAATGCCGCGATTGTTATAGGCGATGACAAAATCCGACTTCAGTTTGATGGCCTTGTTGTAGTATTGTATCGCACGGTTGAGGTCGTTTTTGAAGGCATGCGCCACGCCGAGATTGTAATAGGCTTCGATGATATTGGGCTTCAGTTTGATGGCCTCACCGTAGTCTTGCATCGCGCGGTCGTGGTCGCTTTTGAAGCCATGCGCCGTGCCGCGATTGTAATGGGCTTCGGCGAGATTGGGCCTCAATGCGATGGCCTTGTTGAAATCTCGTATGGCAAGGTCAACTTTGCCCATTTCGTTGAGAATCGTGCCGCGGTTGTTGTAGGCTTCGGCGAAGTTGGGCTTGAGCGCGATGGCATGCGAATAGGCTTCTATGGCGGCTTCCTCTTGTTCCAAGAGGAGCTTGAAGTTGCCCAGTTGCAGCCCAAAACTCGCCATCTGATCATCTGACACTCTTGGGGCGGAGGTGGATTTTTTTCGATCTGCAACCCGTTTTTTTACGACTTTTCGGATTCCGGCCTCTACGTTTTGCCACCCTTTGCTCTCGGGCCGCCATTTGTCAATCGGCCTGCCTCTGTCAGGAAGAACTTGCATGAGGTTGAGTTGATACCGTTGCCAATCGCACGCCTCGAGGAGGATGGGGAGGATGCTCAGGCCGCTGTCCGCGTTCAGGGCTTCGGACAATTCCCCGTTGCAGTGCGCGGCGCCAAGGCTGTTGAGGGAGACGAGATAGAGCAAGATGTCCGCGTCCGCGAGATGATTGGCAATGGCTTCCCGCCAAGTGTTGGTCGGAAGCATTTCGTTTTCGCGCCAAAACGCGATCTCGCCTCGTCTCGCCATCCCAGCGAGGCATCTTTTCAATTTGTCCTTCGCCGCTGCATCTGCATGGGCATAGGTCATGAAAATTTTGAGTGGTTGGTTCATGGTGTCCTCCATTCGTAGATCAGCGCGTCAAAAGCCGCGTGTCCATCCATCCCTTGAGACCCTTCTTTGCCGCCTTAGATTCATGTTTTGGGGTCATTGCGATCTGCGTCGAGGCGATCCCAAATCACGTTGCACACGGCTTCTATTTGTTTGGCCCTGACCGCGTTGTGTTTGATCGCGTACCCCTTTTCCCGAAACGCGGCTTTGTCTTTTGTTGCGTCATCACATACTCCTTTCTCCTAACGATTGAAAAAAGCCATAACATCTTACAGTTATGGCTCAATCCAAATTTTCAAATATCTCAGAAAGTACGCAATCTCATGCTTGGTTTATTCGTAATTAAATTCAACTTTGCTCTGCTTCACAATTTCGTCCAAAATATTATTGGTGTGATTTTCTTGTGCCGCTTCATCAAATCGTTCTTTCAGAGCAGGGATATTGATTACTTCTTCAATGCAGTCCATATATCTTTTTACGATTGTTTCGACGGGAAATTGGCGTCTTGCACCGTTTTCTAATTTTTGGGTCAAGCTCTCAACAGACTCTTCGGATTTTATGACAAAAGAAATTGGATAATGTTCAATTTTGTCAATATCAAGGAAGTACTTTCTCACATCTAAAGTTTCGGTGACCTAAAAAAATCGTCCCAAAGGACGCATTACAAAGTCAATACCGCCATCATTGGCATTGGTGCGTCCGGTTTTGTAAAGTTTCAGATTTTCCCCTCCAATAGTATCCATATCAAATCCCCAAAAAACGATCTGCTCGCGGTAGAAATATTTCAATATGGAAAAACTCACAATCTCAAAAATTCTTGCATCGACATTTGGTTCAAGCAAGCTCGAGATAAAGTCTCTTGTTTCCCATTCATTCTCTTTATTGACGCGCTTCAAATTTTCGCAGGTTTCGATGAAATCGTCGAAAGCACTTTGTTTGGCTCTGATGTACTGCTTCACAATTTCAAGGACAGCCTCTGCAATATTGAATTTTTTATCGCTTATTTCGATCTCTAAAAGATTCTCGTTTATCCAATACCGATTTGTATCAACATCGCGCATTATGGGTGTAAAATCGGACTGGGGAAAGAGCTTTCTGTATTCTTGATTCATCCTGTGGTTGAGCGCGTGATTTTGTAGCTTACTGCCAAATGGAAGCGAACGCTGTCGCTTCAATAGCACTGAAAATTGTGCGCCGGTATAATTGGCGTAGTCACCCTGATCGTGAAAATTCCCTTTAACATAGTCCTCAACGAGAACATATACAGCATAGATATTGCCAAAATTTCCTCTCGCTTTAGACCCCCGAGTAGCCGAGACCGTTTTGAGATTCAAATACTGAAGCAACGGACTCTTCGCGTAGATGGCTTCGGATAAAGCACCAAATTTCTCTTTTCAGATGGCTTTAATCCGTGGTGTAAAGGCGTGTTCCATGGGGGTTCTCTAAAAATGTCAGTTGTTTTTTGGCGTTTCTCATCTCGTAAGTTCGGGGCGTGCGCTCTAATTTTTCGCCCTTATAGTGGGTGGCGATTTGTAGCCGTCGCAATCCAATTTTGACATACTCTTCATCAATTTCAATGCCGATAGATTTTCTCCCCAGTTTTTTGGCAACATAAGAAGTTGTAAATGTGCCTGAAAATGGGTCGAGGACAGTGTCACCTGCATTTGAACTCGCTTTTACAATGCGTTCAAGTAATGCGATTGGTTTCTGCGTTGGATGATTTTCGTATTCATCCATTCGATAGCGAACTCTGGAAAATTCCCATACATTGCCGGGAACTTTTCTGGTGTTGTACAGCGCGGGCACTGATTTTCTGTAATCTATTAGTTTTCGCTTCGCACCCGTTTTTGCCTCCACCAGAATTTGAGCCGCATTGAAAGTGTAATGCCGTTTGTCTTTCACAGCAAAAATAATCGGCTCATACAGTGAACCGAAATATTTTTTTGCCTGCACACCCGAACTGTCGTAGTACCACATAATGCGAGAGAGGATATGTATTTTATTTCGGAGATAAATATCCAGATACGGCATATTTTGAGTTGCTGCCATCAGATAAAAGCTACCCGTTTCATTTAGTTTCGATAGGCATATATCCAGCCATCTATAGCACCATTCAAGGTAGTCCACATCGGACTGCCATTCGTCTTTTCTCCCATTAAATTTTTTGCCAATATTGTAGGGCGGATCAGCAAAAATCAAATCGACAGACGCATCGGGAACTTCTTTTTTTAGCGCGTTGATCGCATCGCCCCAAATAATCACTTGCCCATCTTTATCGAACGCATTCATCGAAATTAAGCCTTAAAAAAATAATAGTGTTACGAGCCAAAATCCTCTGCTTTCGCGAAGAATATAAGCACTCATTTTGAGGTTTTCAAGGGCAAAAAATACCCTCGCCATATTCTTGTGTCTCCATTCAAAATGGATTTGTACTAAATTGATTTTCTGTTGGCCTGATGTGATATGCTGACAGCAAATGATCTCCTTGACGTTCCGCAGTCGTTCACAGAAGCCATTGCAACAATGCCATCCCAAAAGACCATCATATAAAGCCCTCACGCACATTGACCCAAGGTTCATCGTTTGATACATCGATCAGTGTGGGGCCAGTGGATTTTGCGGGCGACAAGATCGCCAGAAAGACCAGATTTTCGTCGCCCGCATTGTACGTTCCATGCACCACATCCATTGGAATATGCGCGGCATCGCCCGGGCCGAGGCATTGCGCGGTCTTATGTACCCATTGTTCCGCGTGTCCCGAAATCACGTAAATAATTTCTTCCATGTGCGGGTGGCGATGAAATTTGTGCGCTTTGCCCGGCGGCATTGTCACGCGCACCAGCAACAGGTGTTCCGCTTGGGTCAAGCCCTCCCGACTGATCCACTCGTGCGGCCCCCACGGCAGTTCCTCCACCTGCACATCATCCTGCGTAATAAATCTCAACACATCGGACACCGGGCCATTGGCATGTGTTTCTCGCTTTTTCACGTCGCGCCTCCTCGTTGTGACAACAAACGCGGGATCATTCCCGTGGCAGTTGTTCGGGGGTGATGTCGATTTCTGCGATGAGGCGGGCGAGGTCGGCTTCGACTCGTGATCGCGCATCGGCGTAGGCCGGGTCGTCATAGACGCTGGTCATTTCTTGCGGGTCTTTCTCCAGATCGAACAAATCCCGTTCTCCGGTGCGGTGGACTGCCAGCGTGTATTTTTGGGTGCGGACGCCGTAGTGCTTGGTCGGGCCGTCCCAATACGCATAGAAGGCCGACTGCCGCCAGTTGCCCGGCGTTGTGCCTTCGCACAGGGGGCGAAAACTGCGGCCTTGCATGCGCGCATCGGGGTCTAATCCCGCGAAATCGAGGTAAGTCGGGCCGAAATCGACATTCACCACGATATCCTCGTTCACCGAACCCGGCGCTATGGCTTTGGGATAACGCATGACGTAGGGCATTTGAAGCGACTCTTCCAAGATCAACCGCTTGTCAAAATAACTGTGCTCGCCCAAGAACATGCCCTGATCAGACGTATAGACCACAATCGTATTTTCGGTCAAGCCCTCTGCGTCCAAATAATCCAACAGCCGGCCCACGCCTTCGTCTATCGCCGCGATGCAGCGCAAATAATCCTTCACGTACTTCTGGTAGGCCGCGTGGATTTTCTCATGACCGCTCATCCCGGTCGTATCCAACCGGCCGGTGGGCCAGGCTTTGCCGCGCACGCCCTCGTCCATGCGCTCGGCCTGTGAGAGCATGGTTCGGTGGTGATTTTGCAACGCGGTGGACACTTTGTTGAAGGGCGCGTAAAGATTGGACGGCTCGGGCAACTCCCCATCGGCGAACAGATGGGCATGCCGCGGCGCGTATTCCCACAAGCCATGCGGGGCTTTGTGGTGGCACAGCATCAAAAAGGGCTTGTCGGGATCGCGTGCTTTCAACCAGTTCAGGGACAGGTCCGTAATGATGTCCGTGGCATAGCCTCGGTACTGCGTGGGTTCGCTGTTGCGCGTAAATGACGGGTCGAAATACGCGCCTTGCCCCGGCAACACTTCCCAGTCGTCAAAGCCCTCGGGATCGGATCCCAAATGCCACTTGCCCGCAATGCCGGTTTGGTACCCCGAGGCTTGCAACTGCCGCACGAAATTGGGGTGATCGTCTGCCAGCGGTTGGTTCAAGCGCAGCACGCCGTTTTTGTGGCTGTATTGCCCGGTGATGATGCTCGCCCGGCTCGGGGAACACAGCGCATTGTTGCAAATGCAGTTGTCAAAGCGCATGCCCTCGCGCGCAATGCGGTCGATGTTCGGCGTCTCCACGACTCGATTCAGCCAGCCGTTGTAAGACCCGATGGCGTTCACGGTGTGGTCGTCGGACATGATGTAGAGAATATTGGGACGTGGGTCGGCCATGGGATTCCTCCGGTGGGTTAATGGTCGGTGGTCAACTTTGCTGCGGCGATGGCGTCCTCTTCGCGGCAGGAGTAAAACAGGTACAGCGCGCCATCCACTTGGAACAAGTAGGAGTCATGCACGACTTCGCCCTCCCAGTCTTCCTCGGCGCGGAGGATGTCTTCCGGGGGGTAACTCGTCTGCCAAGTCTGCCAGTTGCCCGCGCTCAAATCCGCTGTCGACCGTACGATGTATTCGGGCACTTCCCATTTGCGGCTGTAAAACGCTTCCAGTGTCTCGCCATCTTCCAGCACCCGCACAGAACCGTGCCGCATGCCCAAGCCTCCGTTGGGCAGGTGATCGCCGGCCAGCCCGGCCGAGACGAGGTCCTTTTCGATGGGCGATGTTTCCGCGCACACCCACAGGGGATGGTGGGGATGCCAACCCGGGGGCAATTCCCAGGGATGGGCGAGATCGGCGGGGCGCAAAAAATAGCCGCGCTGCCCAAAGCCGTACCACGCGCCTCGGTATTGAAATACGCGGAGGTAATTTCGATCTGCAAAGACCAACCGCTTCAGGCCATAGCCCGGTTCGCCGCCCACTTCGGGGCGATTGAAGTTCAGGCCGGATTTTGAGGTCGCCACAAAGGATCGCTGGCTCGCGTTGCTCTTGCCGTGAACGATCATGACGAAGTGCTGATTTTCGTTATCCACGATCACTTCGGGGGATGAGACATGCCCGGTCAATACGACGCCATCTACCACGTCAATCGTCTCGGCAACCCCCAATCGCAGGTCGAAGACACCGCGCCCGGGAAAGCGCGGATCATCCAATCTGCCGGCATTGAAAATGGTCCACTCGGGTGAATCCACGCGGTCAGACCACGCCATGTGGATGCTCGCCCCGTGGTGCGATGCAAAGTAGAGGTAATACCGCGCCCTCGGATGCGGCCGATCTGTTGCGGGCACCCAGTCGGGTATTTGAACCAGGGTGGGAAACATCGCGTCGCCCCGAAACCGCGACCGATTGGGATCGGCGCCAATGCCGAGCCGCCGCACGTCGTACCCATCCACTATCGGCTTGCCGTGCAATTTCTCAATGCGATAAGTCGCTCGAGCCATATTAGCCTCCGTCAAAATAATTCTGAAACGCTACGGCCTTCGATTGATCGGCTTCTTCTTCAATCGCCTTTGCCCAGGCGTTCTCCTTTATGTTCTGCCAATCCTTATCTTCAAATGCGTTGTCTTCAGTTGCGTACTCGGCAAGGCTACCCTTCAGGGATTTGTCGTGCGCGGGCGGGGTGAATTGAATTTCTATGCGGTTATCCACCAAGCGTTGCAATGCGATCCAACCGGGTCTTATGCCCAGTTGGTCGCGCAGTTCCTTTTCGATGACGATCTCGCCTTGGTCTCCAACTGTGCAAGTCAAAACCAGCCTCCTTTGGATGACAAAAAAGCGGCTTTCTAAGAAAGAAGCCGCTTTGAGTTTTTGATTTGTGGTGCCGAAGGTGGGACTCGAACCCACACGGCCTCGCGGCCACTGGATTTTGAGTCCAGCGCGTCTACCAATTCCACCACTTCGGCACCTGAAGTTCCGCGGTTGACAATATGTCAAACCCCGCCTCGCGTGTCAAGGATTTTTCAAGGGATCCGTATCGGCGCGTGGCGGGCCGATGATTTCATTGTAGATGATGGCTTTGCGAACCGTGGTGGGTTCAAAATCGAGTTTGAAGCGGCGTTTGCGTTTGGGGCGGATGTTGCGCGTTTGGATTGCGCGGACAAATGGGGTTTGGCCCTCGACGTAGGACGATGCGTCAGAGACCGGACGCTTGCCGCGAATCTCCTGAAATTCCGGCCCGGTGTCGGTTTCGTCAACCGGGCGTTTGCCCTGCACGTCCCGAAACTCAGGCCCTGTATCTGCTTCGGAAACCGGGCGTTTGCCCCGCACTTCTCGAAATTCCGACGGCGGTTTTGGCGCGGGTTCGGGTTCCGGATCGGGAGAACCGAAGAGCGTGTTCCAGTCCGGCAAGTTGATCTCCGCGTCTTCAAAGGGATCGTTGTCGGCGCGGGACGGGCGCTTGCGCTGGAGTTTGGATTCGTCGGGGTCGCGTTCGCCGCGCAACTTTTTGAACAGGGAGGACAAAAGGGCGAAGAGGGCGATGATGATGGCGATGATTTCTTTATCCATGGATTAGGTGTTCTCCTCGTCTTCGGTTTCTCCGGCAATGCCTTCGCGCATTTGGGTGTCGGCTTCGATGTTTCGCATGCGGTAGTAGTCCATAATGCCGAGGTTGCCGCTGCGGAAGGCTTCGGCCATGGCGCGGGGCACTTCGGCTTCGGCTTCGACCACTGTGGCGCGCATTTCTTGCTCGCGTGCGACGGCCATGGCGCGGCGTTCTTCGGCGCGTGCTTGGGCGATGTTTTTGTCCGCTTCGGCCTGATCGGTTTGGAGTTTCGCGCCGATGTTGTCGCCCACATCCACGTCCGCGATGTCGATAGAGAGGATTTCGTAGGCCGTGCCGGAGTCGAGGCCCTTGTCGAGCACGGTTTTGGAAATCAGGTCGGGATTTTCGAGCACGTCTTTGTGGGTTTCTGACGAGCCGATAGTGGTGACGATGCCCTCGCCCACGCGCGCCATGATGGTTTCTTCGCCCGCGCCGCCGACCAAGCGTTCGATGTTGGCGCGCACGGTGACGCGGGACGTGGCTTTGACCTGGATGCCGTCTTTGGCAACCGCGGTGACCATCGGGGTGGAGATGACTTTGGGATTGACGCTGACTTGCACGGCTTCGAGCACGTCTCGGCCGGCCAAGTCGATGGCGGCGGCGCGTTCGCGCGTAAGGCCGATGCCCGCTTTGTCGGCGGCGATGAGGGCGTTGACGACGTTTTCAACGTGGCCGCCGGCCAAGTAGTGGGCTTCGAGAAATGCGGTGGGAATGTCGAGGCCGGCTTTGGTCGCGTTGATCTGCGAGCCTAAGATGATGCGCGGGGGCACGCGACGCAAGCGCATGCCGATGAGTTCGCCGATGCCGATCCGCACGCGCGCGGCAAGGGCGGAAATCCACAGCCCGACTGGGATGAAATACAAGAATAACGAGAACAGAATAATAATGGCAACAGCGGCGAAGAGAACGAAAATGACTTCCATAAAAATCTCCTTGTGAAAAGGGCGTGGTCCGACAGCCTTGGGCGTTATGCGTCTTTGGCCTGTCGCACGATGACGCGGCTACCTTCGACTTCCACGACGGTGATGGGGGTGTCTTTGTCCAAGAAATTGCCTTCGGTGGAGACGCTGATGCGGCGGTTTTTGAACAAGCCCGTGCCCCCGGGACGCAGGTCCGTGAATGCCGTTCCAGACGCGCCCAAGAGGTCGTCATAAGGGGAGGCGACGTATCCTTCAGAGGCTTTTTCTTCGGTGTCGAGCACCAGGCGGCGCCACATTCTGGAGTCGGGCAGGGAGCGCAAGATGAAGAAGGCGAGGATGCTGGTGAGGACGAGGGACAAGACCATGGGGGTGAGCACGGCGTTGATGTCGTCCCAAGTCCAGAGTTCAAAGCGGCCCATCAGGCTCAGGAATAAGCTGGTCAGGATCAGGAGCGCGCCGGGTATGGCGAGCAACCCAAAGCCCAGGATGAAGAACAGGTCGATGAAGATGAGCGCGATGCCGAGGAGAAAGAGGAGGATTTCCGTCCAATTGGCCAGGTTGACGAGCAGGTGGCTACCGAAGAACAAGCTCAGACAGATCAAGCCGACGGTGCCGCCCACGCCCCAGCCCGGGCTTTGGATTTCAAAGATCAGGCCGAGGAAGCCCAGGGTCATGAGCAACGACGCGAGATAGGGGTGGGTGAGGTAGCGCACGGCTTGTTCGGCCCAGGTGACCGATTGGTGGACGATGCTGGCATGTAAGAGGTCGTAGTGTTTGAGCACGGCGATGAGCTTTTCCGATTCGTTTTTCTCGGCGATTTTGTGGTCCGCAATGCCGTGTTCCACGGCTTCTTCCGTGGTGAGGGTGAGCAACTTGCCCTTGGGGGCTAGGTCTTCGATATCGACGTCTTCGTCGACCATGGCCTCGGCCAATTTGGGGGATCGCCCGGTTTTTTCGGCTGTGGCTTTCATTTCATTGCGGAAGTACGAGATGATTTTTTCGCTGGCTTTGTTGCCCTGCATGTCAACGGCGGTGGCCGCGCCGATGGTGCCGCCTTCGGCCATGATGATGTGGTCGGTCGCCAACGAGATGAGCGCGCCTGCGGATATTGCGCGGGGGTTGATAAAGGCGACGGTTTTGACGTCGCTGTAAAGGATGGCGTCTCGAATGTCGAGGGCCGCGTCGAGGGCGCCGCCGGGGGTGTCGATTTCAAAGATGACTGCGGCAGTGCCTGCGGCTTCTGCTTCGTTCATCACGCGGGTGACAAAAGCGGCGACGCCGCCTTCGATTGTGCCGTTGATTTTGGCGACGTGGACTTCCGTTGCCCGAGCGGCCGAGCCGAGTGCGAGGATGAGGGCGATGAGTGTGAATGCGGATTTCATGATCGAGTCTCCCATGTGCGTATTTTTATGTACCTTATATCGGGGCGGTTGTCAATCATTTTGATACCCGCTGGCAAATATTTTTAGACGGAAAACGAAAAGCACCTGTGACAAATCGCAATGTCGCAAGTGCTTTTTCACGTTTTGGTAGCGGCAGAGGGACTCGAACCCCCGACCCATGGATTATGATTCCACTGCTCTCCCAACTGAGCTATGCCGCCACTTGATGTCCGCGTGAACAATAATACGGGAAAACGCTTTTGGTGTCAAGCATTCACAAAGCGGTTGTGGAACAAAAAGGCTTTTACTTTCTAACTTGCTTCACTGGTGTTTTTAGGCCATATTCTTTTGATGAATGAACGAAAGAGACGAGAAAATGAACGCAAGTTCGGTCAGTGGGAATCGTTACCAAATGGTGGTCGGCGTTATTTTTATGATGTGTTGGGTCGGCGAAGCGGTTGGAAAGCTCGATATATCAAAGAGGTGAATGAGGAGGAGGAAACCGTGCGTTTTTGGCAAGAAATTTATGATGAACAGGGAAAAATGGTTGAATTTCATCTAAAATTTTTAGAGGATATGGGACACCGACGTTTGGAGGATCGATCATGAAAATTACGCACGATGTGTTGGCGGACCGTCTGAAACGTTATCTCGATAGACAAATCTCGCTTGAATCGCTCGTGTCTTGGGCCGAGGATGCGATGATGGAGGGCGAGTTTGTGGGCGATGATTTGGCGTTGATGCGCGATATTGTCGCAAGGCTGGGCGTGTCGGATGTCGCGGCGTTTGGCTTGACGTGGGAAGATGCCAAGGCGATGTTGCAATCCCTTGGTTATCGCCCAAAGTTGGCGATGGTGTCGTAGGTCGATATGGTCCACAAAAAAGCCCGCCGAGAAAACTGGCGGGCTTTTTTTTTGCTTCTCATTGCATTTTTGCAATCGCCTGAAAAATCAATCCTCCGAGCACGACGAACATCGTGATTTGCGTACCTATGATCCAGCGTTGCCCGCTCCGAATCCCTCGCATGTCTGCCCGCAGTTCCCGCAGTTCCGAAATCACCATTTCCATTTGGGTTTCGAGCCGCGTCAGTCGTTCTTCTGTCTTTGTTTCGACCATCCTGTTCCCCTTTCATTTGGGTTCTTCGACAATGAGACGCCCCTCCGGCGCGAGGCTAATTCACCGGTTCGAGCACCTCTTTGCCGCCCATATAGGGTCGCAAGACTTGGGGGATGGTGACGCTGCCATCGCTGTTTTGGCATTGTTCGACGATTGCGGGGATGATGCGGCTGGTGGCAAGGCCCGAGGCGTTGAGGGTGTGGACGAACTCGTTTTTGCCGGTTTCCGTGCGTTTGAACCGGACGCGGCCGCGTCTGGCCTGATAGTCGCCCGCATTGGAGGCGGAACTGACTTCCTTGTATTCGCCCATGCTCGGAATCCAAACTTCGATGTCGTAGGTTTTGGCCATGGACGCGCTGACGTCTCGGGCGGCGAGCAGAGAGACGCGGTGGTGCAAGCCGAGACCCTGCACGAGTTTTTCGGCTTTGGCGATGAGTTCTTCGAGCGCGGCTTCGGAATTTTCGGGACGGGTGAATTGGAACATTTCGATTTTGTTGAACTGGTGGCCGCGAATCATGCCCCGCTCCTGCGTGCGGTAACTGCCCGCTTCCTTGCGATAGCAGGGCGTGTACGCAAAGAATTTTTTGGGCAAGTCCGCTTCCAAAAGGATCTCGTCTCGGTAAAAATTGATCAGCGCGGTTTCAGAGGTGGGCAAGAGGAATTGCACTTTGTCGGCGTCTGTTTTGAGGTGAAACACATCGTCGGCAAATTTGGGGAATTGCCCGGCGGCAAACCCGCAGGCTTCGTTGAGAATGTGGGGGGGCAAGACAAATTCGTAGCCGTCGCTGATGTGGCTGTCGATAAAGTAGTTGAGCAATGCCCATTCGAGGCGCGCGCCATCGCCGATGTAGAGCCAGAAACCGGTGCCCCCCATTTTGACGCCGCGCTCGTAGTCGATCAGGCGGAGGTCCGTGACGAGGTCGACGTGATCTTTGGGGTTGAAGTCAGATGCGGGTTTTTCGCCCCAAGTGCGGATCGGACGGTTGTTTTCCTTGCCTCCGCGCGGCACGTCGTCGGCCGGGATATTGGGAAGCCCTTCGAGAAATGCGTGGATGCGGTGCTCGATTTCCGCCAAGTCGGTTTCGAGGGTTTTGATGCGGGCCGAGACGGCGCGCATTTCCCGTTGCACTGGGGCGATGTCGTCGCCGGCTTTTTTGAGGGTGGGAATTTGTGCGGAGACTTTGTTGCGTTTTTCGCGCAGGTGCCCGGCTTCTGCGATGTGGGCGCGGCGCGTTGCGTCCCAGGCGAGCAGGTCCGCAAAGTCTATGTGGTCCAGGCGTTTTTTTAAGGCGCGGGCGACGCGGCCGGGGTTTTGGCGAATGAGGTTGATGTCGAGCATAATCCGTACTCCAAAAAAAGGTGTGTCAGATTGGCTACCCGCAGGGGCGAGGGTGAGACGATGGCGCGAAAGTAAAAAAATGTGCCAATGTGTCGGAGGCGATGGCGTTATTTTGACCAAAATTTTCAAGCGCGCCACAGGCGTTTTGGAAATGCGGGATGCGTATTTTGCAATAACCCTCGTGAAATCAGTCATTAAGCGCGAAACAATAAACAGACAACAGAAGTGGCATTTGGTTTGCTTATACAGATGGCGACAGTGAAACGCTAACCCACATGAGGAGGGGATATCACGATGACGCGCATCGATCTGGAAAAACGCCACCAGATGGCTTATTTGGCTCTGTATTACGCCATCCGCGGCGATGTTGACCGATCTGAAAAGATCCGCGCAACCTTGCGCCGGGTTATGACGACGCGAGAGCGAGTTCCGGTTGTCACTCGTCAATTCGCGCCGGCGTTGTAAAGGAGATACAGCCGCGGGCCAGGGAGTTTCATCTGCTGGCGATGAGTCCTTTTTGTTGCAATTCGCGGTGTGCTTTTGCAAAGCCATCGGCGGCCGTGCGGCTTCGGCCCCATGCGACGAGTTCTTCCAGGCCGCGTTGAAAATTGACACTGGGTTGAAAGCCCAGTGTTTTTTTTATTTTTGAAATATCCGCAATGATGTGGCGGGTGTCGCCGTGGCGATAGGTGCCGTTGATGTCGGGCGTGAGGTGTTCGAGGCCGAGGATTTTGGACAGGGTCAGGGCGACGCGTTCGATAGAGATGCCAATCCCGGTGCCCACATTGAAAGCGCGGTAATCGCCATCGGATTTTTCCATGGCGAGCATGTTGGCCTGCACGATGTCGTGAACCGAGCTCCAATCGCGCAATTGTTTGCCGTCTTCGTAGAGCACGGGGCGGTTGCCGTTTTTGAGGCGGCTCATGAATATCGCGCTGACGCCGGTGTAGGGATTGGAAAGCGATTGTCGCGGGCCATGGATGTTGAAGTAGCGCAGGGCGATAGATGGGATTTTGTACGCACGGCCAATGTTGAGCACCAGGTCTTCTTGGTGCATTTTGGTTTGTGCGTAGATGGCAGAACAGATGCGTTGGGTGTCTTCGGGGATTGGGGTGGGCGACATGTCGGTGCCGCAGACCGGGCATTGGTGTTCCCATTGTGCCTGTGCGAGTTGGGCATTTGGACGCGGGCCCGGGTACTGCGTGCCGTGTTCCGCACAGGTGTAAAGCCCCTCGCCATAGCTGGTTTGCGACGCCGCGACGATGAGTTTTTCGACCCGGTGCTCGTGGTTGGCGAGGATATCGAGCAGGTTCGCCGTGCCCCCGGTGTTGATGTCCACGAATTTTTTGATTTCGTATTGCGATTGTCCCATGCCGACCGCAGCGGCTTTGTGGAAAACGATTTCAATGCCCGCGAGTGCTTTTTTGAGCGCGTCGCGGTCACGGATGTCGGCGCGGATAAATTCGGCATGGGGGTTGGCGTACTCCGGCACTGCGCCGTGGGGGTGTACTTGGGGATCGAGGTTGTCGAAAATACGGACGCGATGCCCGCGTTGTACGAGTTCATCGACGAGGTGAGAGCCGATAAATCCCATCCCGCCTGTGACGAGGATGTTTTTTTGCACCATAGCTGGTTACTCCAAAATTTTGCGGATATTGAATTTTTCGTTGGGCCGAGGGCCACGGGTGAACATTTCGGCGAGCAGGCCCGTGCAGACGAATTGCACGCCGAGCACGGTGAGGAAGACGCCGAGCATCAACAGGGGGTAGCGGTATTGGATGGTGCCGGTTTGCAGCCAGAGCGATGCGATGAAGATGTTGATCACCATTCCCACGATGCCAAAGATGAGGCCCACTGTGCCGAACAAGTGGAGCGGGCGGCTCATGTATTTGCCGATGTACATGACGGTGAGCAGGTCGAAAAAGCCCTTGAACAGGCGGCCCCAACCGTATTTGGTGACGCCAAATTGCCGGGGGTGATGCCGCACGGGAATTTCGCCGATGCGGTAGCCTTCCATGTGGGCGAGCACCGGGATGTAGCGATGGAGTTCGCCGAAAACGCGCACGTCTTTGACGACTTCGTTGCGATAGGCTTTGAGGCCGCAATTAAAGTCGTGGATGCCGATGCCCGAGACGCAACCGGTGACCCAGTTGAAAAATTTGGAGGGCAGGGTTTTGCCCAAGGGGTCGAAGCGTTTTTTTTTCCAGCCGGAGACGAGGTCGTAGCCCTCGTCGAGTTTGTCCAGCAGGTTGGGGATTTCCTCCGGGTCGTCTTGCAGGTCCGCGTCCATCGTGATGACACAGGCGCCGCGTGCGCGTTGAAAGCCCGCGGTGTACGCAGCGGCTTTGCCAAAGTTGCGCCGAAACTGGATGACCTTCACTTGGGGATGGGCCGCGTGTAGTTCTTGGAGGACGTCGATCGAACCGTCGGTGCTGCCGTCGTCGATGAAGATGACTTCGTAGGTCAGGTCTCGTTTGGCGAGCGCGTCTCGGATTTGTCGCATGAGCGGGCGCAGGCTCTCTTTTTCATCGAGCAGGGGAATGACGAGGGTGAGGTCGATCATAGCGGGTGACGTGGATGAGGTTGAAAGCGGTGGTTCGAGACAAAGATAGCAAAGCACATGTTTTTTGACAAATCCGAATGGGGCGTCACTTGAACGACAAGACGTAGGTGTCGGGGTTGGGGATGACGTGGATGACTTCAAAGCGGTCAGCGCGTGCCTGAACCGCGGGAACGAGAAATTCGGGCGTGGATCGGAATCCGAGTTGGTCGATGACGACGATGGCGATGTTGTTTTTTTCAAAGTCGGCGACGATCTGATCCGGCCCTTTCCATGGGTACCCCGAGGTTTTGCGGTTGGAGACCGCGTTCATCAAAAAGGGCTTGCGGCAGGCGATTTTGACGTGTGGATCCGCGTTGTTTTTGATCCATTCCCCAGCGGCGAAGTAGTTGTCCCAGTTGGGTGGGAACCGGCCGATGCGGTCCGCGAGGTCGTTGGTGGCAAAGAGGTTTGAGCCGAGGAGAAAGAGGCAGAAGAGTACGGGGCCAGCGCGAGAGGCAGATTTTTTTACGGCTTTGGCGAGCAGGCCGAGGAGTTCGTCAACGCTCGTAAGCGCGGCGTAGAACAAGATGGGGATGGCCGGGACCAGGAAGCGCGTGTCTGCCCACACTTGCGGCCAGAGCATGTGAAGGCCCAAGTAGCAGGTGAGGTACACGGCCAATAAGTGTCGTTTCATCAGGCCAGCGATCAGGGCGTAGAGGATCGAGCCGGAAAAGACGAGGCCGATAAAAAGCGTGACCTCGCCAAAAGAGGGGACAAAGATCCGCGGGATGACGTGCAGGCCATAAGCTTCAAAATTGTCGATGAGGCGTTCGATCAGCGTGGGGAAGGTGAGAGGCCCTCGTTCCGGGCGATAGGGGTTGATGCTGAGCAGTTGGCGGATGTAGTCGTTGCCGCCGAGTGCTGCTGTGCGGATTTGCCACGGGAGGGCGAGCAGAAAACACCCGCCTGCGATGATGCCCGCTTCTTTCCATTTTTTGTTCAAGACGAAAAAGAGCACGCCCGTGCCGACGAGCAGGATGCCCGCGCTGCGAATGTAGTACGCGGCGATGATGGCGAGTGTTGCGAGGGCGAGTTGGGCGTTGGGCGATTCGGCGTTGTGGGCGCGATGCAACAGAAAAAGTGCCAAGAGAGAAAAGGTCAGGAAGGGGATTTCGGACATGACTTGGTGCGAAAAATCCAACAGCGGAGGCGAGACGAGGCACAACGCGCTGACGCCCAAGGCCATGGGCGCGCCGGCAAAGCAGCGGATGAGGAGGTAGGTGAGGGGAATTGAGATGGCGTAGAGGAGGACCACGAGCCCCTTGAGTGCGATGAGATTTCCAGGAAAGACGATTTCGACCCCGGCGAGGAGAAGCGGAAAGCCAAAGGGGTATTTGGTGTGTGGAATGGGATCGCCGCCGCCAATGGTTTCCACAAGGCCGAGCCCACCCGCGAGGGAGCGACCCAGGTTGATGAAGTTGGCGTTGTCGCCACTAAGGGAGAGGTTGGCGTCGAAAAGGAGCAGGCCCATGAGCAACCCGCACAGACCGAGCACGGGCAAAAAATAGGGTTTGCTTTCGTAGCGCGTCAGGTCAAAGTGCCGTTTTGAGGCCCGAGGGCCAGGGGCTGATGGCGTTGTTTGACGGCGCGTGCGGCGTTGGCGTTTTTTTGCCATTGGTTTTCCCAAAAAATAAGATGGAAGTTTAGCCACGAGCGGGGTACAACTGACGACAGCTATTTCAACGGCGATGTCGCCCAAAGATACAAGCGGTATGTTTGGATCTGCTGTTGTGGAAGTATCTCGCAAAAGATATATTGCATGAGGTGGTTTGAATGCCGCTCTATCTCTATCCAGATGTCTATGCGTCCAGATCAGTGCCTTTGGGATGGAGGCCCGTTCGAGGAGGGACGGTTAAATATCCGGTTCGAAATCGCTCTGTTCTATTGGTGTTGCGAAATTTGCGGCCGGGCAGATGGCAAAAGGTTATCAAAAAAGGCACTTCTGGCGAAATCCATTATTTTGAACGCGAATCAGGTGCTGTTGCTGGTGTGAAATATTTTACGGTGGCGTTATGAAAGTTCGCATTCTGCTATCGGATTCCAATGGCAATTCCACGGCGGAATTGGCGTCGTTTGCATTTTTGAATCTGGGACTTGTGCAGTCATTGAACAGCGGTGCGTTGAGTTCTGCTGAGGCGATTCGATGTTTTTATCACGCGGACAACTGTCTCTATGTTCGCGAGCATTTCCAAAACCGAGTAGCCGATGCCATTATGAGCCGCGGAGTGCAGTTGCCGGATTTGTTCGCGCATCTGCCGGCCGAAGAGGCCAAGCGGGCGTTGCGTCACGAATTGGAAGAGATGCGGGCGTTGTGCTTGCAACTTTTGGAAAAGACGCAGGTTCTGGTCGTTTAGAAGTTGTCTTAAAATCAAATACGATCCCTCCCCCGGCCCCTCCCCGAAACGAGGAGGGGAGATGTTTTTTTTGATAGAAAGGGCGGGTAGGTTCGATGAAGAGGTGCTATTGGGCACCTCTTTTTATTTTTTTTCAACGCCTGTCGCCGTTGTACACCGCTTGAAAGAATGCTTCGTACTGCGATGCTACGAGGCGGTGGTCGCATTTGGCTAAGACGTTTTCGCGTGCTCTGATGCCTATTTCCGGATCGACGGGCGTGCTGGTGAGTTGCAGGATTTGGGCGGCAAAAGCGTCCGTGTCGTAGCGCGGAATGAGGTAGCCGCTTTTTCCGGGTTCGATGACTTCATGGAGCGATGGGAGATCAAATGCGACGACGTTGCGGCCCAATGCCATCGCGCCCAAGAGCGAATGCGGGATGAGGTTGAAGGTGGTGGTGATCGCGACGCATCGCGCTCGGGCTTGGATATCGGGCATTTCGTTTTGCGGGAGGGCGCGCTTGGAGACATTGGGATAGTTGGCGGGATCGATTTCGGGATTGACGCCTAAAAACTCAAAATGCACTTCGGGGTCTTTTTCATAGACTTTTGCCATGATGGGTTCGAGATATTCCCAGCCCATGATGTCGCGCGAGGCAAAGTGATTGCCCACGCACAAGACGCGCTTGGGATCGGGTTCTTCTTCTTTGAGGGTGAAAATGTCGGGATCGACCGGGCAATACATGACCGCCGAATCCATGTCGTGGTGTTCCATGAGGTATTCGCGACCCCATTCGCACACGCTGATTTGGTGGGCGAATTTGTACACGGTTTTCGCAAATCGCACGGTTGAGGGCACCCACCAATGCGTGAGCACAATGGGAATGCGCGGGCGGAGTTTTTTCCATTTGTACAGCAAGGCGTAGCCCACATCCTGCGTTGAGCCGACCCATATAATATCGGGATTGCGCGGCCATTCGCGTTTGACGCCTTCGGCTATCGGTGCCATTTCTTCTTTCCAGCGTCCAATGCCTTCGGTGAGGTAGATTTCATGACCGCGTGTGATCCATTCGCGCAACAAACTTTCCTGAACGCCTTCGTGACTGACATAAACATGAATTTTCATCGCAAAATTCTCCTCGTTTTTTATTTTTTTGAGCAATCAAATATAGGGGTTTGATGGGGAAAGGTCAAATAACGCATCATTCTTAATGAATAGGACAAAAAAAAGAACTGAATCGAAGATCAATACTCACAGCGGTCATGCTTCACATTGAGCACTTACAAAAGACCTATTACTGTCCCATCAAAAAGAATCGCCTCGTGGACGATTCGTCAGCGGCGTACTACTAGGCAAAATAAGAGGGATTAGCCTATTAAGGTGTTGTTCTCGGGTAAATGTCTCGCGGTACCGATTGATGGATGCTCGACTCATCGCGTAGAACTCGTCCGGATCTCGAATGTAAAATTCGATCACGCGGGCGATTTCTTCAGGCCGATCAAAGGGGATCAATTCCGCGGCCTCACCTTCTTCTACCATTTCCGGGATCGTGCGATGGGGCGTGGTAATCACAACCAGCCCAAACGCGAGAGCTTCGATGATCGATATCGGTTGACCTTCGTACACATAGCGGGTTGGAAGCAAAAAAAAGTGACTGTTTTGAAGAAAACGGAGTTTCCCATTGCCATCGACAGGGCCGTGATAGAACGCATGTTCGCCGAGCCCATATTTTTTGATTCGGTGCAAAAAATCGGCTTCCGCTTCTTTGGGGGTTGAGTACGGACAGATGTCGGACACGAGGACGAAACTTCCACAAAAATGACATTCGGCGTCGATTCCTCGGTCGCGTACCAGGATGTGCAGTGCTTCGAGCACTTGGAGGTAGCCTTTGCTCACAATCAGGTTGGAGAGAAAGAGGAGCTTTGGTCGCCCTTGTCCTCTTGGCAGATGCTTTGGTTCAACGGGCGTTTCCCCAATTTGGTACGGCAGTCCGTTGAAAACGACCTGTATCTTATCCCGCAGAGCGGGTTCAAAATCGAACATGCCAAACAGACTTTTCCCAAGGACCAATATTCTGTCCACAGACTTGAGAACAGCGCGCACTACGTGCTGTTGCAAGGGCGAAAGGGAGGCATAAAAGCCGTCGTAATTTCCCCCGTGTACGTGAATCACAATGCGCTGCCTGCCGATAGCGGCCAAAAGTATGAATGTGCTATCTCTGAGAAATCCCGCCCAATTTTGAGTGGCACTGAGGTATAGATTTTTCCGGCCTACCAACAAAATAAGGGCATTGCAGAAGGGTTTGAAAAGTTGTCTTAATCGCCGCAACGAAAAACCGCCCTCTGCCCTCTGGTGTTCTTTGCCACTGAGGTCAATCACCCGATGGGGCAATTCGCGTTCCTGAAAACCCTCGCAGACCATCTGAAATGCAATGGTCTGTCCAGTCATGGGGGGAGGCAATGACCCGATTAAAATTGTCTCTGACAAAGTTTATTCCTTTTGTTTGATGACTTTCAGACGAAA
Source organism: Candidatus Latescibacterota bacterium (assembly GCA_965204745.1). Lineage (GTDB taxonomy): Bacteria > Latescibacterota > UBA2968 > UBA2968 > UBA2968 > VXRD01. The sequence continues at coordinate 1,529,668 of OZ242010.1, read as the reverse complement.
AACAATGTCTCGAGCGGGAAGGATAAAAGCAAAAGCGGGAGTCGCTAAAAATTCTCGGTGAGCGATGTTGCGATGTCGTTTAGGTCCCAAAGGTAGAGATGTGGATCGCGGCGGTTTTTGAGGGCATGGGTAAATCCCGATTTGGACGCGATGAGGTAGAAGGCTTGGTCCGCGTGGAGGTTTTGGGCGCGTTGCTTGAGGGCATTGAGAACGCCCGTGCCGACCGGCATAGATGTCCATTTGCATTCGACGAATAGGGTTTGGCGCGTTTCGGGGTTGAGGGCGACGAGGTCGATTTCGCTTTGTCTATCCCACCAGCGGCCGATTCTGGAGAAGGGCACGCGGTTTTGCCGGTTCAGGTCGAGCAGCAGTTCTCGCGTGATATTTTCAAATGCAAAGCCCATAAATTCCGACACGTAAGTATCGAGGTGGTTGAGAAAATACGAAAAATTGCCGGATTCGTAAATGCTCAATTGCCGGTAGATGAAACGCATCCAGAAGGTGATGAAAGGGTCGCGGATTTTATAGCGGCTTTTTTCGTGCGCCAAGACCGCTCGGTAATGGGCACTTCGCGCTCGATGAGATCGAACAGAGCGGACAAGTCGCGCAGGTATTTGGACAGGCTCGTGGCCGGCAACCCCGCGGGGCCGGCGATTTCGGATAGCCGGGTTTTGCCCGTGGCAATGGCTTCGAGAATTGCCAAATACGTGTGGGCCGCGCCTCCAAATTCGGAGAGGATGATGTCGCGCATTTCATTGCGGAAAGGGGCAAAGGGCACAAATAGCGTGCGATGGAGAATTTGGCGGATGGAGGCACCGCCTAGGCCCAAACTCTCGATGATTTCGTAATACCGGGGCATGCCGCCGAAGATGCCGTAGAGGGTGAGGATGTCTTCTGGCGACTGAAAGCCGAGGTCCGCGGCGATGTGATAGACGGCTTGGATGGGCAATGGGCCGAGGTCGATTTCTTGGGTGAGGCGACCGTAGAGGGGTTCTTTGGCATCTTGGAAGACCTTTTTCATCAGGCCCACCACAGAGCCGATGGCGATGAGATGGATTTTGGCCGGTTTGTGCCAGTCGTCCCACACGCCTTGCAGGATGGAATACACCGAGGGATCGACGGCGAGAAAGTTTTGAAACTCGTCGAAGACGACAATCTCGGGTTGGCGTTGCGTTTCGACAAAGAGAAAGACGAAAAAGTCCTTCCAGTTGGTGAATGCGGGCGCGTGGGCGCGCTGCGATTTGAGGGTGGCTGAAAATTCGGCCAGAAGGGCATTGGAGGGGCGTTTTTCCACGAAGAAGTAGAGGCCGCGATTTTGGAGGTGCTGGCGCACGAGTTCTGTTTTTCCCACGCGGCGACGCCCGAAGATCGCGGTGAATTGGGCGAATCGCGCCGATCTTTGGGTCAGGTCTTGAAGGAGTGCCCGTTCGATTTCTCTGTTGTAGAATTTCATGATTATTCTCCCCATAATTATTCTGATTGGAATAATATCGGAAATGGGGATAAATGTCAAGGCGTGGGAGGGCGTTTGAGCGCGTGGATGATGGTTTTGATTTCGCGGAGCAGGGTTTTGCGTTCAGCGATGAACAGGCCGCTGGCATAGCCCATCACAAAGATCGCGCTGCCTGCGATGACGCCCATAAATGTGGGGAGCGCGTCGAGCCACGCGGCGGCGGCGAGGTGCAGGCCCGTGCCAAGGGCCGCGGCGATGAGCGGGGGCGCGAATGTTTTGGCGATGGGCAAATCCACATGTGACCGCGCCAAGCTGAGCGCGAAGATGAGGCCGATAACGGCCACGGCGTTGAGGCTGATGGCAATGCCGGCGATGCCCAAGAGGTGGCCGAGCACCGGGGCGAGAACGAGGAGTACGAGGGCCTGAACCGATGCGAATTTCGCGATGTTTTTCGGGGCGCCGATGCTGTAGAACAAGGCGTGGATGTCGTCGAGCACGGGCCGGCAGAGGGAGTAGATGATGAGCCATTGGAGCAGTGGCGCGGCCGGCGCCCATTCGGGTTTGAAGATCGAGATCCAGCGGTTGGATTCGAGCGCGAGTACCAAAGAGATGGGGACGGTGGTGCGGAGGATGAGGCGCACGGCGCGGCGGTACGCTGCGGAGAGTTGGTCGCGCCTGTTTTGATAGCGCGCGTACACCGCGCAGGTGATCCGCACGATGACCAGGGTGATGGCGCCTGTGGGGATTTGGGCAAAGTTGTGCGCGGCGTCGTATATCCCGCGCAGGTGCAACCCGAAGAACGCGCTGATGATGAGTTTGTCGTAGTGGTGGACGAATATCTTGGGGATGCCGCCGACCCAGAACCACAGGCCGTAGCGGATCATGCGCTTTGCGGCGTCTCGGTCAAAGGCGCGTAGTTGGTTCAAGGGCGGGGGATGGCGCTGCCAGATGACCGCACAGTAGAAGACGATGTAGGTGACGCTGTATGGAAAAAACCCGAGGATCAATGCCCATTTGCCGTAGCCGAGGTACGCGAGGCCGAGGCCGACCAAGGATGCGAGGATGGTGCCGCCCGCGTGTGCAAGGGCCAGGCGACCAAATGCGAGGTCGCGCTGGAGTTGCACTTCGGCGGTGAGGGCCGCGGTTCTGAGCAAGTCGAAGATCCCCAATACGGCGAGGGCCAGGGCGACTTTGGGATAGGTTTGGGGGTCTGGACTGTACGCGGGGAAGGCATGGGCAAATTCGAGTGCGCGGCCCGCACTCAATGCCATAGCCAGGGCGAGGATCGCGCTGATGCTGCCCGTGCAGACGCTGAGTACAAAATGCGTGGGGGCGAGTTCGTGGACCCGGTCGTGTTCGTGCAACAGGGCAAAGTGCAAGCCAAAGTCGCGGATGGCAATGGCGAAGGCGAGGAGGGAATAGGCCGTGCCGACCGCGCCAAAATCTTCGGGCACGAGGAATTGATAGAGAAAGAGGAGGACGACAAAGTTGATGATCCGCGCGGGATAGGTGCTCCCGAAGGTTTGAATCGCGCCGCGTGCAATGCGCTGAATGGCCGTGGCCGAGTGACCGTCCTGCGCTTCATTTGGCATTGTCGGTTGCTCCAGGGGTTTTGCGAATGCACAGCGCGGTTGCGGCGATGAAGATGGCAACGCCGCCCAGGGAGATCCAGCGCGCGATGGCGAGGATGGGGTCGCGGTACGCGAGTTCTACGATGTGTTCCCCAGGCGCGAGCGCGACAGCGGTCCACAGATAATTGGCGCGGATGAGCGGTTTGGGTTCGCCATTGACGGTGGCGTGCCAGTTGGGGTGGTGGTTTTGCGAGATGACGAGGATGCGCGCACCCGCCGCCTGTGTTTTGAGTTTGAGATAGCCCCGGCGTTCATCGTAGTCGAGGCGTTGGACTGTGCCCGCGTCAGTTGCATGGGGGTCGCCCGCGATGCCGGGGTCTCGTTCGATGAGGGCGGTTCGCCTGGGTTGGGCGTTTGGATCGCGCAGTTTTTGGAGGATCGCGGCTTCGTCGGGCACGATGTCGTATTGGGGCACGAGATAGAACCACGGGAATGCCTGGGGATTGCGGTAGATGTGCAATCCCTGCCGGCCGGCGACTTTTTCAAATTGGGCGGTGTCAAATTCGTCTGCCGCGACGATGTATTTGGTGTTGAGCAGGTTGAGGATTGCGGGATCGGCGATTGCGTTTGATTTGAGGATGTCGTCATAACGCCTGATGGCAAAGTCGTGGAATCCGGTGACGAGGTCGATGCCGGGCAAGGGCATGGCGTTGCGATTGGGAAGCGCGAGTACGCGGAAGAGGCTGTCGTCCCGCTTTAGGAAAGCGACCGCATCTGCGTTGACGCGCTCTTCCGGGAGAAAGCGATTGGGATCGGCATACGCGAGAAATAGTTTGTCGACGCGCCAGGTGTCGATGAGAATGACGATCAGGATGATGAGGGCAAAGGTGTGAAGGGGGAGTTTGTTTTGCACGCGGCGGTACGAGAGCGCGGTGAGCACGCCGACAAAGAGCGCGGCGAGCAGGGCACCCGTTCCCACCTGCGATAGACTCGCCTGTGCGATTTGTTGCCGGGCGGCGGGCATGTCTGTCCAAATGGTGCTTTGCCACAGGGATAGGAGGATGGCCGGGGCAAAGGCGAATAGGAGGAGGACTGCGGTGCATATCCCCCCGGCGATGCCGATTCTCTTCGCCGATTCGGGCGCGATGTCGTCGGTTATGAGACGGTGGACGCCATGAGCGGCGAGTACGCATAAGGCAAACGAAAAGAGGAAGGCGATCATGCCGGGCGCGCGCAAGACATTGACCCCCGGTATGAGATGGTAACAGAACTTATGCACGGGGGTGTGTGGGCCAAGCGCGTAGGCAACTGCGAGCGCGAAAAGGCCGATCAGAAATGCGATGTGCGATTGTTTGCGAATGTGCGCTAGGGCGATGATGGCAAAAAAGAGCGGGACGATGCCGACGTATTCCGAGTTGATTTTGAAGGGATTGCGGCCCCAGTATCGATGGTTTTCCGTGTCAAAGCCGCCAAATTCGGGGATGACGAGGGCGAAAATTTCTTCGGGATGGAGGGACCACGATGCGGCAAATTCATACCCTGCGTCCGCGTCGGCTCGCGCCTGAACAGCGCGTTTTGACGATGTTCGGGTGTTCCAATATTGCGGAAACAATCCCTCCGCGCCTATGGCGAGGCCCAGACAGATCGCGCCTGCGGAGAGGAGGGTTTGAGACAGCGCGGTCGCGGTCTTTCGCGTTGCGCGATAGTGCGCGATGAGTTTGTACAGGAACAGCAGGCCGAGTGCCCACAGGGCGAAGTAGGCCATTTGGAGGTGCGGGCTGTAGATGGCGATGCCGACTGTGCCGCCGAGGATGAGAAAGTAGATGACGCGGCGCGTGTCCATGCCTTTGCCCAGTGCCCAGTACATGAGCGGGAAAAGGCCGATGACCGTCATTTTTGCATAGTGACCGGCGAGCGAGAACGAGAGGAACGCGGGGGCAGACGCGTACGCGGCCCCTGCGATGAGCGCGGCGAGCGGATGTAGCCCCAGGTTGCGGACGCAGAGAAAGGTGAAATAGCCCGCGGTGAACATGGCGAAGACGTAACGCCAGCCAAAATAGCGGTGCTCACTCGTGAAGAGGTCGATGACGACGAGGGGATAATACCGCGCCCGGAGCCCGGCGGATTCCGGGAGGCCGCCCATGAATCGGCTCCAGTTGGCAGGGCGCAATTTGCCGAGGGCCTCGACAAAGGGTTCGTTGCCTCTGTGAAATTCTGTGCCGGTGTCGCTGCCGAGGATCATATCGCCCGTAAAAACGAGGTGATAAAAATAACCCACCGCGAGCAAGGCGAAGAAGACCACGGGCACCCAAGCGCGAGACAGGATGGTGGCGATACCGACTTTGGGCTTTTCAGCACCTGCGCCAGATGTGCGTTTTGGCCGCGAGGCCCGACGGGAAGCAGGCATGGTTTATATCCAAGTTTGAGGTTGTCGTGCGAGAACGCGCTCGCCGAGTGGGCCAAAGTAGCACCGGCTCGTCGTAAAAAAGGAGACCAACAAGTCGTCTGCGTCCGGTATCAGCACGGAGCGTATCCAATCATTCATCATATCTGAATCGTCAATTTGTCCCAATTCTTCTTCGAGACCATTCCACCGTTTTTCCCGCGCCAACCGGAGCCGTTCTGCGTTGAGGTTCAAAATTTCAATGGTGCGGGTCACATGGTCGGGGAAAAAACCGGCCCGTTGGCAGGCATTTTCGTCTGCTTCAATCAGTCCGTTGTCAATCACCCGCATAAGCGATGGCAACGCGGGGAGTATCCGGGGGTCAAGAAAGTTTTTGTCGATCTGATTTCCCTTCGTCTGACCACAACTCAGGTTGTGTTTCACGGGCATACGATAATGATCTTCATCACGCATCGGCCTAGTTCCACCCAGACAGCAGGCGACCATGTTGGCTATGTCGAGGGACTTCGTCCTATCACTGCTTTGCGGGATCACATGCTCAACCTGAAGCCGCCGTTCTTTGATCTCGATCTCGCAGTAGGCGCAAAGTCCGTGTTGGTTTTGGATGAGAGCATCTCTGAGTTCACGGTACGCCGCGCCCGCATTGTGAGATCGAAATTCGTTCCAATTCGCGTTGGCGCCCACAGCATTGAGGTATTCGGCGAGGCCGGGAGTAGGCGCGTTCAATTTGCGGATGGTCTTCATTGCGATTTCGCCATCTGATCGAACAGCTCGCGCCGCTTGATCTCGAGGTTGGCCCTATCGAGAGCCGGGTCATCTGGAGACATGCGCTTGAGTTTCTTCCGCAGAGCCAAGGCTTTTTTCGACGCCCACTGCCCCTCTCTGATCAGATGGCGGTATTGTTCCAATGCTTTTGTGAATTCGTTCTCGGGCGGTCGTTCATTTACGCCCATCACGACGGAGAGAACATCCCCGGCTTCGGCGCCATAAGTCGCTCCTGCTGGTGCGCCTGCCTCAATGAGGTCGCCATCCCGATGCAGTTCCACGATGTGTTGCGGCTTGACCGTGGTCAGCACTTGGGGGCTGTGGGTCGAGACGATGAACTGCGTATTCGGGAAGGTCCGCCGCAGGTCGCCCAAGACGCGCTGTTGCCAGGCCGGATGCAAGTGGAGTTCGATTTCGTCGATCAGCACAACCGCTTCGGATTCGAGGGGATCGTCCAAATGCGGATTGCCCTGCGCCATTCGCCGCGCCAAATCAGCCGCGAGTGCCAGCACGATGCGATAGCCACCGCTCAACTGGTCGAGCGAGAGTTCTGCCGATTGGCCCTGCTTTGGCCCTAAGGATACGACGAAACGGATCGGATTCAACTCGAAGCGCGGATCGGATACTTCCGGAAGCATGGCCGAAATCGCTCGGCGAACCGCGGACAAATCCTCTAGCTGATAATCGAAATCGCGCCTCGCCTTTTGCGCCCGCAACTCCTCGTCCTCTTTGGCATAGAACCAAGCGAAGAGAGCCTCAAAATCCGTGCGAGCGGCCAATGCTCCCTCCAGTGCGGCCAAACGTGAAAATTTGCGAATATCCCTGGGATCGTTCGACACCTCCGGCATCCCCGAGGCCGTGCGATCCGTATCGTAAAAGGCGACTATCGGCATCTCGTTTTGATTCGTACGAAGGGCCTCATCCAGATATTTTCGTCTGTCTTTGTCCCTCAACAGACCCCGCCTCTGCTCTTTCGACTCCTCGTCCGTCTGCTCATCCTCACGCCGTTCCCATGTAACTTCTCCATGTCTATCGGCTCTAGAAACGCAGACCCCCGGCGGCCCCGCACCCTTGCGCCAATCCTCCTCGCAGAAATCAATGGTCGATTCATCGAGCAAAGCTCCCATCATATCCCCCACCCCCACCGCAATCGCGCTCAGAACGCTCGTTTTGCCGCACCCATTGGCCCCGTGAAAGACCGTCAGCGATGGGTCGAGCGGTAGCTCGAGTTTTTCAATGGCGCGGTAATTTTCAATTTTCACAGATTTCAATTTCATGAGCTTACCTCCCGTGTCTTGTGTTGGGCGATCAAAAGCGCGTCGCCCCGTGATGGCAATCTATACATCAAACCATGTGTTGCGTCAAGTGTTGCACGAATCTACGAATCGGCGGAACGGGGGACAGGGATACGACTCAGTTGTTTGTACGGGTTTTGGGGGCGGGGTTGCCTCTTGCCTCTCCCGTCTTACGTCTCACCGAAGGGGGTTGGGCGGGGCGGACTGACCACTGCCCCCCGGCCAGTTGTACCCCACTCCGTCTATTTGTCTATGTGCATTGCTCGTCGCGCAGAATATATGGCGAGAATCGTCAGGCCGATCACCGAGAAGATGAGCACCGCGGTCATGGTTGGGCCGAGCATGTTTGTGCGGAGGGCGTTGACCCACCACATGTCGATCAGGTCGTAATTTGCCAAAGATGCAGAGACAAAACGCTCTGTGTAGGACGGGATGGTGTAGTGGAGCGACTGCCCGGTGAAGAGGCGATAGACTGCCGAGGCGAGTTGGTAGTAGCCGCCGAGGATGGGCGATAGGTATGGGGAGAACAGCAGGTCGCCCATCTGATGGGGTGCAAAGATCGTGGTGCCGATCTCGTTGTCTTGAACAAAGCGGACAAAAAGATGGGGGTTCATCAGCACGGCGGGAAGTTGAACGAGGAAGCCGAGAATGGCGAGGCGGCGGATCCATTTGAGATCGGCGAGTGCGCCGAGGGGGAGCAGGCAAAAGGGCATGATGGGCAACAGATAACGCGGCCCCCAAGACGAGCCGGCGTCCCAGTAGATCAGGGGCAACAGAAAGACAAATAGCATCAGGATGAGGCCGAGGAAAAGGCGGGCTTCATTGGGATGCGATGATCGGAATTTCAAATAGGCGATGGGAAAGAGGCAGATCAGGGAAAAAAAGAAGATGAGACCGCGCCCTGTACTGAAGAGCAAGCCGTAAAAGGCGGTGGCGAATTGCGTGACCAAAAAGGTGAAATAGCCCCCTTTTAGGGCGAGGTCTCCGAGGTGATACCCGGCTAAAAAAATGCTGCCATAGCGCAGGTGGTTGTGGTACGCGATCAGGAGACAGGTTGCGGCGATAGGTGCTAAAAAGACGCCGACGCGATAGATGTCCCATTTGTTGCGGCGCAGATAGAGGAGCAGAACCGGCAACAGGACGACCATGTACGATTTGGTGAGGATCGCGATCCCAAACCCCATACCCGCGAGGAGAGGCGAGGGATCGCGCTTGGTGAGGCCGTGGATTGCGATGAGCAAGCCCAGGCCGACGAGGGGTTCTGAAAAGCCATATCCCGCGTAGGGAAAGACCATTGTGCCGAAGGCAAACGCACCTGTGAGCCATCGGATTGTCGAGGGCGCGCAATCGTAAGATCGAAGGGCATGGAAGAAGACGATGACCCACAGTGCGGAGATGAGCACGTTGGTCATGGAGGTGGTGAACATGGTGAGATAGTCCGCGGGGATATGGGGAAAGCGATCGACGAGGAGGAGGCCGACGGCGTACAAGGGCACTTCTGCGAGGGACATGCCAAGGCCGTATTTGGAGTATCGGTGTCCCGAAGCTGTGACCGCCTCGTAGGTGTGTTGCATTTCGGGCATGGCGAAGGTCTCATCGGCGACGATGAGGTCCCCATCGCGCACGAGGCTTTGCGCGGTGAGGTAATGCCAAAACCCATCGCCGCCATAATGCCCGCCTGCGGTGAGGGTGTAGATGCAGATCAAGAAGAGGAAGAGATGGCGTGGTTGATCGATTGTTTTGTTCATGTTAGGCATTGGCGACTTTTAGGTAGATGCGCTCTTGGTTTTCGGCGGTGCGATCCCAGGTGAATCGCTCGGCCCAGGCGCGCCCGGCGCGGCCCAGGCGTTGGCGCAGAGGGGCATCGTTGAGCAGGCGTTCAATGGCTCGGGCGAGGGCGTCGGGATTTTCCGGAGGAACGAGGAGGCCGGTTTCATCCGGGCGAATTGCGTCTGCCAGCCCGGGGATGTTTGTGCCGATGACGGCTTTGGCCGCGGCGCCTGCTTCAATGGCGACGATGCCCCAGCCTTCGTAGCGCGAGGGGATGCACACAAAAAGGGCATTGCCGATGAGGTCGTTTTTTTGTTCGGGGGTGACAGGCCCGGTCAATTCGAGGCGGTTTGCGATGTCGAGCGCATCGGCCATCGCTCGCAATTCGCGCTGGCGTTGGGGCGTTCCCTTGCCCGCGAGGACGAGGCGAATATCAGCACGGGTTTTGGCAAAGGCGGACAGGAGTATGTCGATGCCTTTGTTGTGAATGTCCAAGCGACCAAAATACAGGATGTAATCGCGTTCTCCCCAGGGCGCGTCAAAGCAGAGTTGATCCACGCCGTTGTACACGAGGTAAAATTGCGTGTCGTTCTTATTGTTAGGCAGGCGTTCTTCAAGTTGATGCCTTGCCGTGGGCGAGACGGTCAGAATGTGAGGGTGAAGGCGAAGGGCGCGGCGTTCGGCTTTGCGGGCGATGTGGCCGAGCAAGGGATATTTTTCTATGGCGTGGTCGCCCATGAAATGGGAAAATTCGAGGAGGCCATCGCGCCTTTGCTCGGCGGATACGCAGAGCGGGGCAAAGGCCGAGAATTGATGCACCCAGAGGTCCGTGCGGATGCGGGCGATTTCTCGGGACGCCAGGCAAGCGAAGCTCATGCGACTCAAGAGATACGAGCGGCCCGAACCCAAGCGGCGGATGTGTACGCCATCTCTGATTTCTTCTTTGGGCGCGTTGGGATACGCGCCGGTCAAAATGGTGATTTGGTGTTTGTGCGCGAGGCGACGGGATATTTCCCAGGTGCGAATCGCACCCCCGCCCCCGCACCATGGGTTGTTGGGATCGTCGTATATGGTGTGTAGGATGTTCATGTTATACGCGCTAAAGTAGGCAAGAGGTAAGAGGCAAGAGGCAAGAGGTAAGAGGCAAGAGGTAAGAGGTAAGAGGTAAGAGGTAAGAGGTAAGAGGTAAGAAGCAAGAGGCAAGGTGTAGGATGTTCATGTTATACGCGCTAAAGGCTTCCCTTGGTCGAGGGGATGCCGCTGATGCGATGGTCGAGGGCGATGGCTTGTCGCAGGGCGCGGGCGACGGCTTTGAAGATGGCTTCCATGCCGTGATGGGCGTTGGTGTAGCGCAAGAGGTCGATGTGCAGAGTCAAATGGGCATTGTGGGCGAAGGCGGTGAAAAATTCCAGGCCGAGCGCCGTGGGGAACGCGCCGATGCGCTCTTCGGCAAAGGCGGCGCGATAGATGATGCAAGCGCGGCCCGAGAGATCGACCACAGCGCGGGCGAGGGCCTCGTCCATCGGCACATACGCCGAACCGAATCGGGCGATGCCTGTTTTGGGCCCCAAGGCGGCTGCCAAGGCGCGGCCCAAGCAGATGCCCACGTCTTCGACCGTGTGATGGGCGTCGATTTCGAGGTCGCCTTTGCAGGTGATGTCGAGGTCGAGCAAGGCGTGGCGGGCCAGGGCGGTGAGCATGTGATCGAAAAAGCCGATGCCCGTTTGGATGTTGGAATCGCCTTGCCCGTCGAGGGTGAGCGACAGGTCGATGTCGGTTTCCGAGGTTTCGCGCTGGATGTGTGCGGTGCGTGGCGACATGGCAAAGCCCTTTGTCTAAGTGCCGGCGGGTTCGGGGAGCGTGCGGTCGATCAGGTCGCGTTTGTAGCCAAAACCGGGGCCTTCCACTGTGGCGAGGTCGATCTGACCGTCGCGCCTGCGATACAGGCCGGGGTGTACCGCGGCTTCGGGCAGAGAGGCATCCGGGTAAAATTGCATGGCATTGGTTTCAAAGCCCATCACCGTGCCTGCGTGCGCGGTGAGGAGGGCGTGGGGGATTTGGGCGAGCATGGGATTGGTGAGGTCTTGCACCATGAGGGTCATGCCGTGTGCGCGCGCCCAACAGAGCGAGAGCAGGGCGCCGGTTTGGGTTTTGCAGGTTTTGAGCGCGACGCCAGTCCAACCGAGTTGCCTGCCGAGTCGCACAACGCGCCAATCGTGCGCGCTTTCGTCCATGAACAGGGGTTTGCGCGCCGAGATGCTGTGGACCGGCAGGGGATTGTCGGCCAGTTCGTAATCAAAGGGTTGCTCGACGTAGAGGATCATCTGAAAGATGCGCGGGTGTTCGAGCATGAGGTGGTCGAGGATGTCGATGACGTAATCGACTTCTCGCACCGTGCAGTTGAAATCCGTACACAGCCACAGGGCATTGTGCGCGATAGCGATTTGCCCAACGCGAACGATGCGGTCGTAATCCCAGCCGGGTTCTTGCCCGGTGAGTTTGAGTTTGAGGCAGGTGATCCCGTCTCGGCGAATCCAGTCGGGTAGGACGACGGGATAGCCGTCGTCGGGTTCGTCGCCGGTGCGTTCGGAATCGTCGAGCAGGTCATTGCCACCTACCGCGTGCCAGGCGGGCAAGCGGGTTGGACGCGGGTGGACGAGGTAGTCTGTGGGATAGCGACCGCGAAACTCGGCAGTTATGTCGTCCGCGGGTTCGAGATAGTGCGAAAGATCGGCGTTCATGAAGGCCGCGTTATACGCGTCGTAGATGTCGATGTCGTGGCACATGCCGTAGGCGTCGTGGAGCGCGAGGTCAAAGGCCGAGGCGCAGACGAGTGCGGCCAAGCGGGGCATGTCTCCTGCGCGCTGTTCGGCGTTGAAGTCGCGCAAGAGGTTTGGGAGAACCGCCGCTTGGAAAGCGTGGCCGATTTCGATGGGATGGCCGATGTGGTCGATGTCTGCCCAAGCGCGGGCGATTTTGAGGCAGAAGTCCTTCATGGCCCTTTCCCGAATGGCGTAGGTGAGGTGTGCGGCAGGCCAGGCCCAGGGCGCGCTGAGAGGGGTTTCGCCCCAGCCCGATGCCGCGTTCCCGCGCCGGTCTTCCACATCCACGCGCACCCTGACGCAGGTGACGCTGTCGAGTTGTTCGCTGCCAAACCGGTAGGGCATGCGCGTTTGTACCGGGAGGAAATAGACGGTGGCGGATTTGATCTTTACGTCTGTTGGTTTGGGCATGTTAGACCTTTTTGAGTGTGCGGCCGAGCGCGTCCAAAAAGCGGTTGTTTTCTTCTGCTGTGCCGATAGACACGCGCAGGGCCTTGCCGAGCATGGGGTAGGATGTGACGTTGCGGATGAGCACGCCGCGCTCGATTAAGCCGGCGAATACCGCGTCTGGGTGGGCGACTTCAAAGAGAATGAGGTTGGCGTGCGAGGGATAGGGCGTAACCCCGTCTCGTTGCGCGAGGGCTTGGAAGACGCGCTCGCGTTCGGCGCAGATAAATGCAATGCGTTTGGCGATGAGAGCTTTGTGGTTGAGGATGGCCATGGCCGCTGTGTGCGAGAAGACGTTGATGTCAAAGGGGATTTTGCCTTTGATGATTTCGTCTCGCAAGTCCGGATGGGCGATGAGGTAGCCGATGCGAATGCCCGCTGCGCCGTAGGCTTTGGACAGGGTTTTGAGCACGATGAGGTTGGCGTGGTTGGGCAGGAGGTCCGCGGCGGTTTGGTCGTAAAATTCGCCATACGCCTCATCGACCATGACCAAGGCGTCTGTGCTGGACAAGAGCCTGTCGAGGTCGCGGTTTGAGATGGCGCAGCCCGTGGGGTTGTTGGGCGAGCACAGGATGATCAGGCGTGCGTTTTTTTCATTTGCAGCGCGGCACAGGGCGGGCAGGTCAAAGCCGTAGTTCGGGGTGAGGGGGACTTCGAGGACGCGACCGCCAAATATCCCAGCGTAGAGGCCGTACAGGGAAAACGAGGGCGAGGGGATGACCACGCGGACGCCGGGCGCAGACACGACGCCTGCCACGAGTTGCACCAAGGTGTTTGACCCGTTGCAAACGATGAGCCCACGAGCGTCAACGCCGACGTGATCGGCCAGTGCTTGGACGAGGTCCATTTGCATGGGTTCGGGATAGCGAGACCAGGATTTGTTGCGAACCGCGCGCAGGATTTCGTCTTTCACCCTGTCGGGCACGTCAAACGGGCTTTCGTTTTGATTGAGCTTGATGGGGCAATCAAACGCGGTCAGGTGATAGCCACGCAAGGCGCGAACTTCGGGTTTGATGTTGTGGAGATAGGTCATGTCAGTTGTCAGTTGTTAGGTTCTGTTGACATTTACGAGCAAAGCAACTGGCTTGAGCGGTTTATCGAGAAAATCAAGCCCTATCGCAGAATATGCTCTCGGTTTGAGAAACTGAAACAGTCGCTCCTTATCGGGACCTACCCCCCTAACCCCCCTTCCTGTGAGGAAGGGGGGAACTGTGAGCGGTTTTGCGAGGGTATTGATGAGAGATTTTTAATCGCTTTATGCCTTCGCACAACGCCATCAGAGCAACCCTTGATATAAGCCATCAAAGGAACTTTACTCCCCTTTCCTCGTAGGAAAGGGGCCGGGGGATAGGTCCCCTCGCGCAACGCCATCAGAGCAACCAGAGCGAGAAGCCATCAAAGGAAACGCCTTAAATGAGCAAGAAGCAATACAGTTGCTACTCTGTGCGTAACGTCAAAAAATGAAATGTCAACACAACCTAGTTTCCACCCCGCCCTTCAGCCGCCCAAGTGCGATCCCCTCCAATCCCCCGCCCCGCCGTGTGCGTTCCTCACCTCGCCACCTCGCCACCTGTGCGTTCCCATCCCTAAGACGGATGGCGGCGGGGTGTACAAAGGACATAGCGGATGGGAACGATAAAGCGGTGGTAGGGATGTGAGGGGTAATCCGCGTAATCTGAGTAATCCGTTTAATCCGCGATTCAGACGTTTTGCCCATCGCCTCAAAGCCTCTGCCTAATGGCGTTGGCGTGGGCGTCGAGGCCCTCGGCTTGGGCCAAGGCGATGATGTGGCCTGAGGTTTTTTGCAGGCGTTGTTCGGTGTATTGCAAGATGCTCATGGTTTTGGTGAAGGTGTCAACGCCCACAGAGGACGCGAAACGGGCCGTGCCGGCCGTGGGGAGGATGTGGTTGGTGCCCGCGTAGTAGTCGCCCACGGGTTCGGATGATGCCGCGCCTAAAAAGACGGCGCCGGCGTGGCGAATGGATTGCACGAGTGCCCAAGGGTCCGCGACGATGAGTTCGAGGTGTTCGGGTGCGATGCGATTGACGAGGGCTATGCCCTCGGCGAGGTCGTTGACGATGACGATTGCGCCATAGCGGTCGAGCGCGGTTTTGATGGCGGCGCGGTGCGCGAGGTCCGCGGCTTGTGCAGTGACTTCCTCGGCGATTTGAGACGCGAGGGCCTCGCAAGGCGTGATGCAGACCGCGGCTTCAAAGCCGCTGCCGTGTTCGGCTTGTGAGAGCAGGTCCGCGGCGACGTACTTGGCATTTGCGGTTTCGTCGGCGAGGACGACGATTTCGCTGGGGCCGGCGACCATGTCGATGTCAACAGCGCCGAAGACGAGTTTTTTGGCGATTTGAAGATAGGGGTTGCCCGGGCCGACGAGTTTGTCAACTCGAGGGATGGTTTGGGTGCCGTAGGCGAGTGCCGCGACTGCTTGCGCGCCAAAGACTTTGTAGATTTCGCGGATCCCCAAGGCGTGGGCTGTTGCGAGTACAGTGGGGTGAACCGCGCCATTTGCCTGGGGTGGCGTTGCGATGCAGAGTTGCGGAACGCCGGCGATTTGCGCGGGGATGGCGGCCATGAGCAGGGTTGAGAACAGGGGGGCACTCGCGCCGGGAATGAGCAGGGCGACGCGGTCGAGCGGGAGGACGCGCTTGCCGAGCACGACCCCGTCTCCGTCTTCGATGAACCACGAGTTTTGGCGCTGTGCGTTGTGAAAGTTGCGGATGTTTGTAGCAGCGGCGGCGATGATTTCGAGGAGTTTGGGATCGGCGTTGTCGTACGCGGTTTTGATTTCGGTTGCGGACACGCGCATGTCCGCAACCGCCATGGCGATGTCGTCAAATTTCTTGGTGTACGCGAGCAGGGCGCAGTCGCCGCGTTCTTTGACCGCGGTGACGATTTCCCGCACAGTGGCTTCTCGCTCGGGCGAAAAAGCAGGGGTACGCGCGAGAATGGCGTCGAGTTTCGCGCTGTCGCGTGTGTTTTGGATGATGTCGATCATGTCATTCCTATTTGTTGGGGATCAATTTTTGCCACGCGGACAAATCCGCCTCTAAGTTGGGGTCGAGTTCAATGGCTTTTTTGAGGTGATGGCGCGCCTTGTCCGGATCGGGTAGAAACGCTGCCCTGATTTTCCCCAAAATCGCATGCGCGTTGGCTTGGTTGGCGTCTAATTGCAACGATTGTTCGAGGTGCGTTGCTGCCCGTTTGTAGTCCTCGTCGTCCAAGGCAATTACGGCCAAGTTGAAATAAGCCATAGGAAGCGGGTGGATTTGGGTTGACAGGGTGAAAACTTTCTCTGCCGCTTCCTTTTGCTCGCGGTCGTAGATCATGGTGGCGAGGTGGGCGTAGGCACTAGCCATACTGACAACGCCAACACTGGAAAAATAGGGGACTTGTCGCGTCCCCGAATCGAGGACGAACAAGGCCAAGTCGGTCAAGCCCAAGTCAAATAAACTCATCCCACTCGCCCAGGAAATCAAATGCCGATTGTTTCTCTTTTTCGTCTCTGCGTTATAGGGTTCTACGGCTTCGTGCGTTGCGCGCCCCATCTGCCGGTATATCTCCGCTTGGATGAGATGGGCCAACTTGGATTGCGGCACTTGTGCTATGACCTGTCGGGTGGTTTGCAAACTCTGGTGAAAATTTCCCGATTGGAGGGTGGAACTGGCTGTCGCCAGCAGGGAATCGACACAATGCGGGTTTGACGAGAGGCGTTCTCGCAGGAGTGCCTGACCCCGTTGCCAGGCCGCCTCATCCCGTTTTTTGAAAATCCTGACCGTTGGATGGTCAAATCCGGTGAATGTGGGTTCGCTGTCATCATCCTTGAACGCGATGCTTCCCAGCGTGGGATAGTGCCGAAAACGCTGGACGAGGTCAAATCCCAATTCGCCGGCCATCAACATGTGATAAAAAGTCACGCCGCCCGGAACGAGTTCGGGTGCCGCGATGAACTGTTTGTAGCGATTGGCGTCGATGATGACCAGATACTCCGGGTTGCGTAACTGACTTAGGAGATAGGTGAGTTCGGCTTGGCAGGTCATGAATCCGCGCAGGCCAAAGAGGGTGCCGGTGTTGATGATGCGGACGGCGTATTTTTTGGAATCGATCAGGCCGCGCATGGAGAACCCGCCCCGTTCGACGCCGATGCGACTCGTGGCCCGAATGTGCTCGTCTATCCAGCGTGCGGCTTGGATGCGGCTGTCTTCCTCGGCGTAGAGGCCGGCAAACGCAATGCCGTACGCGGTGCTGTAAATGAACGCCGCGCTGCAAATGGCGATGCCCAATCTCCGCGCCCAAACAAAGCGCGGCGCGCGGACGAGCCAAGCGCAAAAGGCTGCGGTTAGGAGGGCGAAGAACGGCAACAGGGGCAGGAGATACCGAATGGGCTTGGTGTGCAAACCGCCAATCACATAAAAATAAATCCCTGCCCAAAGCAGAATCAGTCCTTTGTGATGATCGACTTTCCAAAGTGCGTAGGATACTCCAAAGAGAAAGAGGAGGGTCAGGGGCCAACCTACGCCCAAAGGCCACAGATGGGTCCAATGATAGAGGTAAGGCGTGGTGTGTACATCCACCAAACTCCAAGCGGAGAGGGTCTCGCCTCGGGCGACTTTCATCCCAAACCCGAAAGAGATGCCCGAAACGTCCTGAGAAAGCAGGTCCCAGTTGGTCGCGATATAGGGCTGGAGCGCGAGCAACACGACCACCGCTATCAGCCCTGCTAGATAAATAGGGGGGGCGAAGATGGCCTTGAGTTGCCGCTGGCGCGTGACATAGCCGACCAGCAAGACGAGGCCCACGGATAGGCCCATCAGGCGCACGGATGCCGCGAGCCCTATCAGGAGGCCCGTCGCGATGAACCACCGCCAACCGGGGCGTTCCAGTGAACGCAACAGGGCGTACATGCTGGCGAGAATCAGCATGGTGAACGCGCTATCCACGGTGTAAAAATGCGCCAGTTGGATCGCGATTGGGGCCGCGGCGACGACGCACACAGCCAACAGGCCCGTCAGTTCATCGAACCAGCGGACGCACACTAGCCAAACAAGATACAGCGTGACGCAGGAAATCAGCGCGGATAGCCCGCGAGCAGTGACGTAGATGTAGCGCGTCCCATCGGGCGATTGCTGGTTTTCAAAGTCCCACCCGAAGACGACCCGATTCAATTCGAGGACGCCTCGCAAGAGATAGACGGGTAGCAGGCCGTACGCGGTGAGTTTGGGGGCGAAGGGATCGATGGGCCCCAAAGCGGCTTGGATGACAGTGGTCTCGTCCGGATGAAAATGATAAAACGCCTTGCTGGCCTCGGATTGGCCGGTTGCGTTCAGCACAAACGAACTGTCCCCTCGCGTCAGTCCCACAAAGCGCAGCGAACAGCCCAAGATGAGGCAGAGGATGAGGCAGAGGATGGGAAGTTTGCTCCGCATGGCGTTTCACCTCGTGTGCTCCGTTGCGGTCAGAATGACGGTGGAACGGGCATGGAAAACGCCGGGGTGACGCCCGTTGTCATTCTGACGAAAGTCGGAATCCAGTTTGTTTCGTTCAGTAAATCACTTTGTTGAGGGGGTATTCGATGATGCCTTCTGCGCCGAGTTTTTTGAGCTTGGGGATGATGTCGCGCACGACGCGCTCATCCACGATGACTTCGATGGCGACCCAGTTTTCGTCGAGCAAGTTGGCGACCGTGGGGTTGTTGAGCGCGGGCAGGTTTTTGACGATGCGACCGAGGTCCGCACGGCGCACGTTCATTTTGAGGCCGACTTTGTCTTCGGCGTTGAACGCGCCGATGAGGAGGGTGGCGATGTTGCGCGCTTTTTCGCGTTTCCACGCATCGGCCCACGTCTGTTTGTTGGCGATCAGCCGGGGCGTGGTTTCAAACATGGTTTCGACAACGCGCAATTTGTTGGCGCGCAAGGACGAGCCGGTTTCGGTGATTTCGGCAATGGCATCGACCAGGCCGGGCACGCGAACTTTGGCTTCGGTAGATCCCCACGAGTATTCGACTTCGGCAGTGATGCCTTGGTCTTTGAGGTAGTTGCGCGTGGCCGTGACCAGTTCGGTGGCGACGCGCTTGCCCTGCAAGTCCCGAACGGTTTGGATGCCGGAGTTTTCGGGCACGGCGATGACCCAGCGCGCGGGTTGGGACGTGGTTTTGCTGTACGCAAAGTCGGCGATTTCGACTACGTCGGCTTCGTTTTCGCGGATCCAGTCGATGCCGGTCAAGCCAATGTCGAGCACGCCGCGTTCGACATAGTGGGCGATTTCTTGGGCGCGCAAGAACAAGCCTTCGAGTTCGGGATCGTCAATGACGGGCGTGTACGAGCGATGGCTAGCGCGAATGCGATAACCGGCTTTGGCAAATAAATTGAGTGTGGATTCTTGAAGACTGCCAGAGGGAAGCCCGATTTTTAATTTCGGCATGGGGGATTCCTCCTCGAATGGATGGCGGGGTTGCCTCACCTCTCCCGTCTCCCGTCTTACGTCTCACCGAAGGGGGTTGGGCGGGGTTGCCTCACCTCTCCCGTCTTACCTCTCACCGAAGGGGTTGGGCGGGGTGGGGCCTAAACCAAAGATACTGCTTTTTCCCTTTTTAGGGAAATGTAATGTATGGGCTTGCATGTTGACAAATGAAAACGCGAAAAGTAAGTTATCCCAACTATTTGGTTCTGGACGCGGTCTCTCACGCGGGGGTTTGAAGCGATGGCAAAGGCGCATCTCGTCGGTTTGATGACCGACACACACGATAATAAACACGCGATTGAAAAGGCGGTTGCCCTGTTTCAGGCGCGAGATGTGGGGTTGGTGCTGCATGGGGGCGATTATATCGCGCCGTTCAATGCGCGTTGGATGGCTGATTTGGGCGTGCCATTTGTCGGGGTTTTCGGCAATAATGATGGCGAGAAGTTCGGGTTGCGGGCGTTTTTCGAGGCCCTGGGTCCGATTCACCGCGCCCCTTATGTTCACGAATGGGAGGGCAAGCGCGTTTTGATGTTGCACGAACCGGATGAGGTGGATGCCTTGGCGCAGAGTGGGGCGTATGACGTGATTTTCTACGGGCATACGCACGAGATCGATGTGCGAGAGGGCGATACGCTGGTGGTCAACCCCGGCGAAGCTGGCGGTTGGATGACGGGCAGAGAGACGGTGGGCATTCTCGATTTGAATGCGATGGCGGTGGAGATTGTGGATTTGTAGGAAAGAGGGAAGACGCGAGACGCAAGCGGGGAGAGGGGTGGCCTTCTCACCTCTCACCTTTTTCGGCGATGCCCCGTGCTCGCGCAAAGAAAGGATGAGGCCGTTGGCTGAGGGAACGAAAAGTAGGGATGCGAGTCGCAAGGCGATGCGCGAGCGTATTGATGGCGTTGTGGGGTTGATGCCCAGAGAGCCTGGGGTGTACATCATGAAGGGCGAGGAGGGGCAGATTATTTATATCGGCAAGGCCAAGGTGTTGCGGAGCCGGGTGCAACAGTATTTTCGGCCCCAGGCCAATGATGGGCGGCGGCAATTTCGGGCCTTGGTTCGCAGTGTGCGCGATTTGGAGTACATCGTGACGGATACGGAGTTGGAAGCGTTGATTTTGGAATCCAATTTGATCAAGACCCACAAACCGCGTTACAATATCAGCTTGAAGGACGACAAGAAGTATCCCTATATCCGCATTACAAAAGAGCGGTTTCCCCGCATCGTGGTGACGCGCGAGGTGGTCAAAGACGGGTCGCGCTATTTGGGGCCCTATACGGATGTGAAGGCGATGCGGCGCATGTTGGAGACGATGCACCGCTTGTTTCGGATTCGGAGTTGCCACTACGATTTGCCAAAGGCCAAGGTGCGCGTGTGTCTCGATTACGAGATCAAGCGGTGCGACGGGCCGTGCGAGGGGTTGATTGTGGCCGAGGCGTATCAAAAGATCATCGATGAAGCCGTGTTGTTTCTCACGGGGCGGCACAGGCAGGTGATGACCGTGCTCGATGAGCGGATGAAGCGGGCGGCGGCGGCGTTGAAATACGAGGAGGCCGCGATTTACCGTGACCGCATCCGAGCGTTGGAACAGGCGGCGAGTCGGCAAAAGGTGGTGTCGAATGATTTGACGGATTGGGACGCGATAGCGATAGCGCGGGAAGATGACGAGGCGTGCGGGGTGGTGATGGAGGTGCGCGATGGGCGGTTGATCGGCCGGCAGAATTACTTTGTCGGCGGGGTGCTCGATGCGTCTGAAGAAGAGGTGGTGTCGGCATTTGTGCAGTTGTTTTACGCGACCGCCACATTTGTGCCGAAAGAGGTCTGTTTGCCGTGCGATATCGAGGATCGCGAGACCGTGCTCGATTGGCTTTCCGAGCGGGCAAGGGCCGGGGTCGAGATTCGCCTGCCGCAGCGGGGCGATAAGTTTCGGCTGATGAAGATGGCCGAGAACAATGCGCGGCTGTTGTTGACCGAGCGGCGGCTGAAACGCGAAAACCGGCGGTCACAGGCACCTGCCGCGGTGCTGGCCCTCCAGCGCGATTTGCATTTAGAGAAGGCACCGCGCTGGATCGAGGCGGTGGATATTTCAAATATTCAAGGGTCGGACCCGGTGGCGTCGCTGGTGTGTTTTGTCGATGGCAGGGCGCGAAAACGCGAGTACCGGCATTTTAAGATTACGGGCATCGAGGGTCCCAATGATTTTGCGATGATGCAGCAGGTGGTGACGCGGCGGTTCAAGCGGCTGATGGAGGAGAACAAGCCGTTTCCGGATTTGCTGTTGGTCGATGGAGGCAAGGGGCAACTGTCGAGCGCGGTTGCGGCATTGCGGGCATTGGGCATTGCGGATCAACCGGTGGTCGGCTTGGCAAAGCGGTTGGAGGAGGTGTTTTTGCCAGGGCTGTCCAACGCGCAGAATATCCCCAAGACTTCGTCGTCCCTGAAGTTGTTGCAGATGTTGCGGGATGAGTCGCATCGGTTTGCGATAGCCCATCACCGCAAGTTGCGCCAGAAGCGCACATTGACATCGGAGTTGGACGATATTCCCGGGGTGGGGCCGTCGCGGCGCAAGGCGTTGTTGAAACACTTTGGCTCTGTCAAGCGCGTGCGCGAGGCAACGGTTGAAGATGTGGCACAGGTGAAGGGCGTGAGCCTCAAACTCGCAACGGCGATTTGCGCGGGGCTACGGGTGTAAGCCGGGATGAACACCGATGAATGTAGGTAGACGCAGGCAGTCTCTTTGGGTCAAGCCTCTAATATTACGTCTCCCGTCTCGTATATTTGGGCGAGGGGCATCGTCGCTGCCCGCCTTTGAACGGGCTATCGCCAGTTGTACCCCTTTGAACTGGCTATTGCCAGTTGTACCCCTTTTGTGCCTTTGAACTGGCTGTCGCCAGTTGTACCCCGCTCGTGCCTTTTGTGGCTAAAATCCCATCTTACGTCTCACGTCTCACGTCTTCCGTTTGGAGGTTGTTATGAGCAGGTGGATTGCGCCCCTTGTTCTCGCGCTGTTTTTGGCTGGTTGCGAGAATTTCGAGTTTGGCGTTGCCAATTTCGCGATGCCGGTTTTTCCCGAAAGCGCGGAAGTCAATTCGGATTTGTTCGCGGGAAGTTGGCACAACGCGGAGAATGGGATATGGGTCAAAATTGAAAAACTAAAAAAAGAAAACGCGATGCGCGTGCATATCACCACCGAGTCCGATACCATGCGTTTTATCGGCACTGCGTTTGGCATTGACCGCCAGGTCTTTCTCGATCTCGTGGCTGAACGTCCCGACGACTGGCCGGTTGACCGACTTTTATATTTGTTGCCGATGCACACGGTTGCAAAGGTGCGTTTGACCGATGCAAAGATGGATTTTTTGCTCATGGATCCGTTCATACTCCACGACTTTCTCAAACAGCATCCCAATGTACTGCCCCATGTCGAGCCGGAAAAGGGATCTATCGCGATTACCGCAACCCGTTTGGAGAATTACAATTTTCTTAAAACGCAGGCCCCCGAGATCGAGGGCTTGTTTGACTTGTTTGAAGAGACCAACGTGCTGGTGCGAAAATCGCAATGAATGCGTTGGATCTGTCACTGAAAAGGAGAAAGGAGAACCCGTCAAATCGTTCTTCTTTCTCCTTTCTTTTTTCGAGATTCTGCCTTATTTTTTTTTGTCACTTTCACGGAGATCCAATAGGAGGTACGCGATGGATGTTTTGAAGGCCATTCACACGCGGCGCACGATTTTTAAGTTTCGCCCGGGCGGTGTGCCCAAAGAGGTGATTGAGAAAATTTTTGAGGCCGGCCTGTGGGCGCCCAATCACCATTTGACCGAGCCGTGGCGTTTTGTGGTGTTGGGCGAACAGACCAAAGAGCGGCTGGCGAGACGCTACGCTGAAATTCAGGAGGCCAAGGCCGCTGAAAGCGCGAGTGACGAGGCGAGAAGGATCTTGAATGAAGCGGGCTATGCCAAGTTTATGTCGAAGCCGACCATTGTTGCGGTGGCGTGTTTGCAAGATGGCGACGAGGTGAAGAACCGAGAAGATTACGCGGCGGCGTGTTGTGCGATGCAAAATGTGCAACTAATTGCATGGGCAGAAGGGGTCGGCATGCAGTGGAGCACCGGGCCGATTACGTTGGAAAGAAGTACTTATGACGCGCTGGGTATCGACGCGGATAAGGAATACATCATCGGCTTTTTCTATTCGGGCTATCCGGACGAAATCCCAGAAGCGCGGCGGAAGTCTTTGAATGAAGTTATGAGTTGGACGGATTAGGATGGGTGGCCTTCTCAATCCTCTTACTTTTTTTGTGGAGATGACCATGGAATGTGAACTCGGCATCGCTGGATGGGTGGTCAGTGGTGAAATTTTGCGGGAGAAGTCGTTGACTTTGCTGGCGTTTCCCGCGGTGTGTGCCGCGCATGGCGTGAAGACCGTGGAGTTGTGTTCGCGGTTTTTTGAGAGCCAGGATGCGCGGTATTTGAATGAGCTTCGGAGGCGGCTGGCCGACAATGGGCTGTCCGTGCGTAATATCGCCGTGGATATGGGCAATATCGCGGGTGCAGATGAGGCGGTGCGCCGCACGGATTTGGAGGCGTTGAAGCAGTGGTTTTACACGGCAGCGGCCGTGGGTTCTGAAGCCATCCGGATCAATACGGGGCACACAGACGACGATGAGGCCATGCACCGGGTGATCGCGGGCTATCGGGAGTTGGTGTCCGTGGGCGAGCAGGCCGGTGTGCGGTTGCTGGTGGAAAACCACGGCGGGGTGTCGTCTTCGGCTGGCAATTTGCAACGGATTTTGGATGGCGTGGATTCGGATTGGTTTGCGACTTGTCCCGATACGGCGAATTTTCCGGATGGGGATTGGGAAGCCGGCATGCGCGTGCTGGCTCCGCGGGCGTTTTCATGCCATGTCAAGGTGTTCAATTACAGCGACGATGGCGCGCAAACCTGGACGCGAGATGGCGAGACGATGGGGTATCAGTTGAAGACCTGTCTGAAAATTTTAGACGCCGCAGGCTACACAGGCCCGCTGTGCGTGGAGAAAGGCGCGTCCGATACAACTGAGGCGAGTATCCGAGATACGCTGAATTATTTGAAGGAATTACAGAAAACGGTTTGAAATGCATGACCGAGAATCTGATCGATAAAGCGCGTCTGAACTGGCTGTCGCCAGTTGTACCCCGCTCGTGGCTAAACTTCCATCTCACTTCTCGCCTCTCACCTCCCGCCTCTCACTTCCCAAAGGAGTTTATTATGTCTTCTCCCAATGTGGTTTTTGTGATCACCGATGATCAAGGCTATGGCGATCTGGGTTGTCATGGCAATGACGTCATCCAAACGCCTAATCTCGACGCATTGCACGCGGAAAGTGTGCGTTTTACCAATTACCACGTCGGCCCCACTTGCGCGCCCACGCGAGCCGGCATTATGACCGGGCGCTATTGCAACTGCACGGGCGTGTGGCACACCATTGCCGGGCGTTCCCTGTTGCGCCGCGATGAAACCACTATCGCCGACTTTTTTAAGGCCGCGGGGTATCGCACCGGCATGTTTGGCAAGTGGCATTTGGGCGACAACTACCCGTTTCACCCCCACGACCGAGGTTTTGACACAGTCGTCTACCACGGCGGCGGCGGCGTCCACCAAACCCCGGACTACTGGGGCAACACCTATTTTAACGACACGTACTTCCGCAACGGGGTCCCGGAAAAATTCAGGGGCTATTGCACGGACATCTGGTTTGACGAAGCCAAAAAATTCATCGCAGATTGCGGCGACGATCCCTTTTTCTGCTACATTCCGACCAACGCGCCGCACGGCCCCTTCAATGTGGCAGATCACTACCGGGAACTCTACAACGGGGATGACCTGCCCGGGCAACGCGACAGGTTTTACGGCATGATCACCAACATCGACGAAAACGTGGGCCTCATGCGCGCCTTCCTCCGGGAAAAGGGCTTGGAGGAGAACACCATCTTCATCTTCATGACCGACAATGGCACGGCCAACGGCTGCAACCTCGACGGCAAGGGCTTTGTCACAGACGGGTTCAACGCGGGCATGCGTGGAAAAAAAGGCTCGGAATACGACGGGGGGCATCGCGTGCCCTTCTTCTTTCACTGGCCTGCCGGGGGATACACTGCCGGGCGCGACATCGACACCCTCATCGCCAACATCGACTTTTTGCCCACCCTGTGCGACCTGTGCGGCGTGCCCATCGACGACGAGGCCATGGCGCGCATCAACGGGGCGAGCGTCAAACCGCTCCTCGACAGCGCGGACAACTGGCCCGACCGCGTTTTGGTCACGGACTCGCAGCGCGTTGAGACCCCGATCAAATGGCGCAAGTGCGCGACCATGACGCAGCGTTGGCGTCTGGTCAACGGCGACGAACTCTACGACATGGAGGTGGATCCCGAACAACGGCACAATGTCGCGGATCGGCATCCCGCAGTCGTCGCAGAGTTGCGCCAACACTACGAGGACTGGTGGGCGCTCGTTTCTGAACGCTTTGGCGAAGATGTGCCCATTGTCGTCGGCTCTGACCGAGAACCCGTCTCGGTGATCACCACGCACGACTGGCACAATGAAAACAGCGAAGCCGCTTGGAATCAGGCGATGATCCGCAAGGGCATGGCCTGCAATGGCCGCTGGACAATCGACGTCGCCGAGCCAGGCACCTACACCTTTGAACTGCGCCGCTGGCCGCGCGAAGAAGACCGCGCCATCGCCGAGGGCATCCCCGGCAAACTCACGCCCTATTACGGGGGCAACGCCATCGCCGTGACCACCGCGCGCATCCGCGTCGGCGGTACAAAAAAAACGCAATCCATCGGCCCCAATGACAAAGGGATTGCGTTCACCTACACCCTCGACGCCGGCGAGACCAGCCTCGAAACCGAACTCACCGATGGCAACGACCTCTCCCTCGGCGCGTACTATGTGTATGTGGAGAGGGAGTGAGCGGATTAAAACCGCAAAGTCACTGGACGCCTGATTCCGCAGGAGTGACGCCCCTACGGTCTCGCGTCTCGGTTTTGGGCAGGGACTGACAACTGACCACTGCATTTATCTTCGGGCGAGCACGGGGGCGGGGTGGGGACGGGACGGGAACGCACGGGTGGCGGGGAAGGGAGGTGAGGCCGCACGGGTGGTGGTGGGGCGGCCTTCTCGCCTCTCACGTCTTGCCTCTCGCGTCTTGCCTCTCACGTCTCGCCTCTCACGTCTTGCCTCTCACGTCTTGCCTCTCGCGTCTTGCCTCTCACGCCTCTCGCCTCTCACATCTTGCCTCTCACGCCTTTTGCCTCTCACGCCTTTTGCTGACGACTGAGGATTTCCCATGCAAAACCCACTCGCAAGGCTGGATTTAAGCCGGTTTCGCATCGATTCAGAGAGCTTTGTCGGGCAGGCCCTTGAATTGGGCACGCGCTTTGAAAAGTTGCCGCCCAATGCCGGGGACGCGCTGTTGGGCTTTTTGCGCGTGCGGGGCTTGCACTATGGCAAGCGCAACCGGTCGGGCATTGCCATTCGGCGCGAGGAGTTAGAACACGGGGTGCGGCAGGCGTTGATTGCGCTGGACTTGGGCTTGGAGGCGAATGCAGAGGGCGACTTGAATCGGGCGGTGGAGATCATCGCGCAGGGCGATTTTGAAGGTTGCCGCAAGCGCGGGTACGAGATCGCGTTTTTCCGCTTGCAAGAGATGGTCCGCGAGTGTCGCTTGCTGTTGCTGCGGCCCGAGGTGACTGTTTTGCAACCGGAATACCGCGATGTGTCCCGCTGGGCAAAAGCCATCCCCGAGACTTGGTACCGCCCGCCGGATGACGAGGAAGAAGTTCCACAACTGGTGGACCCCAAGCGGGATTACGCGGCTTATGCGACCGCGCTTCGACGTCTCGCGTTTTCGCGCTCCATTCCCCAATCCGCGCTGGTCGAGTTGGAATCCGCGGTCGATGGGCGCACGTATGACGGGTTGTTACGCAATCTCATTTTGGCACTGGCATTGGATTTGGAATCCCTGTTGCCATCCTCAGCGCAGGTTGAGGCGTTTCGCCAAACGTGCTTTGACGCAGGCGCGATGAAGGCAGCGGTGCGGCGCAAAATTTTCGATTTGCTGGATCGGCAACTCGAGGCCAGTGTTGAAGACACCGCGGACCGCACGGTCATTCGGCGCGATTTTGAAGCCGAGGTCGCGTTTTTGGAAGAAGCGTCCACCCGTTCTTTCAATGGCGTATTTTTATTGCCCAATCGCTCGGAGAGGCAGGAGCAGTAATTATACCAGTTTGCTCGTAGGGACAGGCCCCTGTGCTTGTCCTCGTACTCGGAACTTGACGGAGGTCTTGGAAGAGGCTATCTTGGGCATGACAGGTTCCTGGTGAGAAAGGTGAGAACGGGTAAGTTGTTGCGGTGACAACTATGCCCAATCTCCGAAGGAGCCTGTCTTTTTGCAATCCCCAAACAAGTAGGCAATAGCTCTTCACGCCACTGACCACTGATTTTCGGGCGAGCACGGGGGCATCGTCCCTACAATTCGCTTCTCGTCTTTTGGGGTTGTTGGGCGGGGACTGACCACTGACTACTGACTACTGACCACTGCATTTATCTTCGGGCGAGCACAGGGGCATCGCCCCTACGTCTCACCTCTTACGTCTCACCTCTTACGTCTTACCGAAGGGGTTGAGCGGGGCGGCCTGACCACTGCATTTTTGGAGACAAACGATGGATGTATTAGACGATTTGGCGTTTCGCAACTCTATTTTTCAGATGACGGATGGCCTACGCAAGCGGTTGTCCGCCGGGCCTGTGACGCTGTATTGCGGGTTTGACCCGACCGCGGATAGCCTGCAGGTGGGCAATCTGATTCCGATTTTGGGCTTGCGGCGTTTTCAACTGGCAGGGCATCATCCCATTGGCTTGATCGGCGGCGGCACCGGGTTGATCGGCGATCCGGGTGGCAAAACAGAGGAGCGCGCATTGAATACGCCCGAGGTCGTGGCGGCTTATACCGAGCGACAGACCGCGCAGTTGGCGAAATTTTTGGATTTTGAGGCCAAGTCAAATCCGGCGCGGGTGGTGAGCAATTTGGGCTGGCTGTCCGAGCTCAAGGCGATTGAATTTTTGCGCGATGTGGGCAAGCACTTTTCCATGGGCTACATGCTGGCGAAGGAATCCGTGTCGTCGCGGCTCAAGACCGGGATTTCATTTACCGAATTTAGTTACATGGTCTTACAGGCGTACGACTTTGCAGAACTGCACGCCCAGTACGGCTGTGAACTCCAGATCGGCGGCAGCGATCAGTGGGGCAATATCACCGCCGGGATCGAGTTGCTTCGCAGGCGGCTGAACCAGCAGGCGTACGGCCTGACATTCCCCTTGTTGCAAAAGGCAGATGGCACCAAATTCGGCAAGACCGAATCTGGCGCGGTTTGGCTGGACGCAAACAAAACAACGCCCTACCAGTTCTACCAATGCTGGATCAACGCAGACGACCGCGACGTGATGCAATTTTTGAAGCTGCTCACCTTTTTGCCGAAAGATGCGCTTCTCGATCTGGCAACAGAGGTGCGAGAACGCCCAGAAAAGCGCGAGGCGCAGCGCGTGCTGGCCGAAGAACTGACCACGCTGGTCCACGACAAAGCGGCGACCCAACGCGCCCAGCGGATTTCCAACGCCTTGTTCTACGGCGAGTTGCGCGATTTGACCGCGAGAGAGATCGAAGAAGGATTCAGCGATGTGCCATCCTACGCGCTTGAGAGCACAGATGAAATCGGGTTGATCGATTTGCTCGTAGTTGCCCGAATTTCATCGTCCAAACGCCAAGCTCGAGAAGACATCGCGAACGGCGCCATCTCCATCAACGGGCAACGCTGCACCGATACGCGCCGAATTTTAGACTCCTCTGAAAGACTCGCGGGAGAACACCTCGTCTTGCGCCGCGGCAAACGCGGCTACCATCTGGTGCGGTGGGAGATCAAGAGCGATTAGAAAATTATGTCGAGACCAAAGATGTTTTCCAAAGTCGATCCCTCTTTCACCAACGTTGTACAACTCCGACAGAGGGTTATCTCGGCCGCGTTCATCCGCGTTCCCATTTTTTTAGAAAGGATTTTTTATGAAGGCACCTTGGATTACGTATCGCCCGGAACTCAAAGTACTCGATTGTACGATCCGGGATGGCGGTCTGATGAACGACCATCATTTTGGCGATGATTTTGTCAAAGCCGTGTACGAAACCTGCGTTGCGGCGGGCGTGGATTACATGGAGATCGGGTACCGGAACTCCAAAGAGATGTTTCCCCCGGCGGAATTTGGCGCGTTCCGGCACAGCGACGAAGAGGACATTCGCAAAATCACCGGGGATCACGACCCCGAAGCCACGGGCATGAAACTGGCGATCATGGCCGATGCGGGCAAGAGCGATTGGGCCAAAGACATTTTGCCGAGCAGCGAGAGCGTGGTCGATATGGTGCGCGTGGCGTGCTATGTCGAGCAAATTCCCGAGGCCGTTGAAATGGTGTGCGATGCCCATGAGAAGGGGTACGAAACGAGTTGCAATATCATGGCGATTTCGACCGTGCAAGATGTGGAGATCGATCAGGCATTGGAAGTGCTGCTGGAAACCCCGGTGGGTACGATATGCGTTGTCGATAGCTTTGGCGCGCTGTACCGCGAACAAGTGGATATGCTCGTGCGAAAATATCTGGACGCCACCCACACTACGGGCAAAGAGGTGGGCATTCACGCACACAACAACCAGCAACTGGCCTTTGCCAATACCATCGAAGCCATTATTTTGGGCGCGAACCGGGTGGATGCCACTGTGGATGGCTTGGGACGCGGCGCGGGCAATTGTCCGATGGAATTGCTACTCGGGTTTCTGCGTAATCCCAAGTTCAAGGTTCGCCCGGTCTATCAGTTGTTGGAAGCGCATTTCGTCAAATTGCGCCGCGAGATGACGTGGGGGCCTCTCGTGCCCTACAATATCACCGGTCAGCACAACCAACACCCCCGCGAAGCCATGTCCCTCCTCGACGGCAACAACCGCGATCAATACGTGTCCTTCTACGACCGCGTGGCGGGGGATGTTTAGTGGTCAGGGGTCAGTCCGCTACGGCCCATCAACCGTAGGGACAGACCCCCGTGCCTGTCCTCGCACCCAGCGGCGAAACGATCAGGGGCCAGTCCCCGCCTGGCTACCCAAAATCGAAGGGCAAAACGAGTGAGCCAGGGGGATAGGTCAGACCCCTTAACCCTAAAAGATGGGCTTTGCGAAAGGGCGTGTGAGCGGTAAGAAACACCGCTTTATCATAAAAGAGGAGAACACAATGATTCCGAATCTCGCTATGGAAAAAGATAAATTTCGCCTGGAGGTGTGCCGCGATCCATCCGTGGAGGCGATGAACAATAAGGGCGAGACCGGCGTGCATATTGCAGCGCGTCTGAACCTGCCCGCCCTGACGCTCTCTTTGTTGAAGCAGAGGGCTAATGTCAACGTGAAGGCCAACTATGGCATGACGCCGTTGCATTATGCGGCGAAGTACAACGCGCTCGAAACGACACGGGTCTTGCTGAACTATGAGGCCGATGTCTGCGCCACCGCGGAATTTGCGGGAACGCCGTTGCATGTTGCTGGAAAAAGAAATGCATGTGAGATAGCAGCATTGTTGTTAAAACGCGGTGTCCATGTCAATGCGAAGGCCAAAGATGGCAAGACGCCGTTGCACTATGCCGCGTGGCACAACGCGCTTAAAACGGCAAAGTTGTTGTTCAGCCAAGGAGCAGATGTCAATGCGAAGGCCAAAGATGGCAAGACGCCATTGCACTATGCGGCGGTGGTCGATGCCCGTGAGATGGAAGCGTTGCTAAAAAAAATGGGGGCCGATGTCAACGCAGAGGACAAATTTGGCGATACGCCCTGCGCGTTGCGAAAGAGAACAATAGAGCTTGAACGGGTGATTGACGAGGCTAAACGAGCGGTACGGGTCCCGGGGGGATAGGTCCCTTAAAAGGAGAAATGAGAGAGAAATGCGAAACATGACCACAACTGCGTTGCCCGATGCACGCGGGCATTTTGGGCCTTATGGCGGGCGATATGTGCCCGAGACACTGATGGCGCTGTTGCAAGACTTGGAGGCGGCATACTGGGAGGCCAAGCGCGATCCCGAGTTTTGGGCCGAATTGGACCGCTATTGGCGCGAGTTTGTGGGGCGGCCCACGCCGCTTTATTTTGCCGAGCGATTGACCGAATATCTGGGCGGCGCGAAAATTTATCTCAAGCGCGAAGACCTCGCCCATACCGGCGCGCATAAAATCAACAATACGATGGGGCAGATTTTGCTCGCCAAGCGCATGGGCAAAACGCGCATCATCGCCGAAACCGGCGCGGGGCAACACGGCGTAGCAACCGCCACTGTCGCGGCGATGTTCGGCTTGCAATGCGAAGTCTATATGGGCGTTGAAGACATGGAACGCCAGGCCCTCAACGTGTTTCGCATGCGCCTTTTGGGCGCGCAAGTCACGGGCGTGCATTCGGGCAGCAAAACACTGAAAGACGCGATCAACGAAGCCATCCGCGATTGGGTCACGCATGTCGATGACACCTTTTACATTTTCGGCTCGGTCTTGGGCCCGCATCCCTACCCGATGATCGTGCGCGATTTTCAGCGGGTCATCGGCGTGGAGGCGCGCGCGCAAATTTTGACGCGAGAAGACCGCTTGCCCGATGTGCTCATCGCGTGCGTGGGTGGGGGCAGCAATTCCATCGGGTTGTTTCACGCCTTTTTGGACGATGCCGATGTGCAGATGATCGGCGTGGAGGCCGGCGGCCGGGGCATTGCATCCGGCGACCACGCGGCGCGGTTCAACGGCGGCGAATTGGGCGTGTTGCACGGCGCACGCATCTACGTGTTGCAAGACGACGACGGGCAAATCGCGCTGACGCACTCGGTTTCCGCAGGGCTTGACTATTCGGGCGTGGGGCCAGAGCATTGTTATTTGCGGGACATGGCGCGCACGACCTACACGTATGCCACAGACCGAGAGGCCCTGCGCGCCTTTGAGTTGCTCGGCCGCAGCGAGGGCATTATCCCCGCGCTGGAAAGTTCCCACGCCATAGCCCACGTTTGCAAACTGGCCCCTAAAATGCAACGGGATCAGATTGTGATCGTCAATCTGTCCGGCCGCGGCGACAAAGATGTGCAACAAGTAGCCAGTCAGTAGCCAGTAGTCAGTTACCCCTCACCACCGCTGACCGCAAGGACGATCATGACGCGCATTGGAAAACGGTTTGAAGACTTGCAAAAAGCCGGGCAAACGGGCTTTGTGGCGTATCTTATGGCGGGCGATCCGGAGTTGACCACCACGCATCAGATCGTGTTGGAATTGGATAGGCGAGGCGTGGATATCCTCGAATTGGGCGTTCCGTTTTCCGATCCCTTGGCCGATGGCCCGGTGATCCAAGAGGCGTCTCAACGCGCCTTGGGCGCAGGCGCGACGCTCAAGGGCGTGTTGTCATTGGTCGCGGATCTGCGTGCGGAAACCGAAATCCCCATCGTGCTGTTCACCTATTACAATCCGATTCATCGCTATGGCATCGCGCGCTTTGTCGAACGCGCAACAGAAGTGGGCATAGACGGCGTGCTGATGCTGGATTTGCCCCCGGAAGAGGGCGGCGAGTACAAAGCGCGAATGGACGCGCACGGGCTGGATACCATTTTTCTAATGACCCCCACCACTCGTGCTGATCGAATGGCGTTGATCGCGTCGCATACCCGCGGGTTTGTCTATTACGTGTCGCGCACGGGCGTGACGGGCGAGCGCGATGAGTTGGCGGATGAGATTCAAACCAAGGTCGCGGCCATTCGCCAGCACGCGGCGATACCGATTGCCGTTGGGTTTGGGATTTCAAAGCCCGAACACGTATCGGAACTCGCGCGATATGCAGATGCGGTGGTCGTGGGTAGCGCGATTGTGCGGCGCATCGGCGCGTATCAAAATGATGCGGACCTCGTCGCCAAGGTCGGCGCGTTTGTCGGGTCTTTAATCGGCCCTTTGAGAAAAGGCGCGTGAGTTATGGACAAGGATCTGGATTTCTGGCGCGAGAAAATCGACTCGCTCAATGAACAGATTCTCGCGTTGCTCAACGAGCGCGCCCAATGCGCGTTGGCCGTGGGGCAGATCAAGCGCGCCGTGGGTTTGCCCCTCTATGCTCCGGACCGCGAAACCCTGATTCTCAGCCGCATCCGCGCCTTGAATACCGGGCCCTTGAGCCATGAGGCCGCGCAACGCATTTTCCGACAAATCATCGACGAATCCCTGCGCTTGGAGGAAGACCACGCGGATTCCGACTCGAAACAAAACGGGACGGAGAACAAATGACCCGGCAATCGGACATGATCCAAGCGATACTCAAAGACGACCATTATCATCATTGACTTGTTCAAAGAACAAGAAATTGCCACCCTGCGGGAACGCGCCGAGCGATCAGTGGAACTGGCACAGCACCAAGAAGAGATCGTCTAACCCTTTCTCGCAAGATAAAGGTGTTTTATGCAACGACTCAACAGACGCCCGGAAATCGAATATCCGTGCCCCTGGAATTTCAAAGTGATCGGCCGCGAAGAAGACCACATGCGTCAGGCCATTGCCGAGATTATGGGCGATTACGCCTATCGGCTGACGTTTTCAAACCAGAGCAGGCACGGTAAGTATTGCAGTTTGAATTTGGACATGGTCGTTTTCAACGAATCCCACCGCCTCAACATCTACGCGGCCCTCATCCACCATCATAGCATTCAGATCGTGCTGTGATGCGGAAGTTGTCGGTTGCTTTTGCCTTGACAATCCCCTCTGTTTCCTGCACTATTTACGGCTTTACGGCGGGAATGTCTCGGCGAATTTGTGAACGAGCCCCTATCTGTTGGGGCTTTTTTGTGGTGATCTATGTACGATTTCAATTTTAGTGTGCAGAATATCGAAGACGGTCAGGGCTTGGGGATTGCGCTGACGGGGATGATCATCGTGTTCAGCGTGTTGGCGTTGATCAGCGCGTTCATCGTCCTGTTGCCCAAGGCGTTGGCGGTCATAGCAAAGAAATTTCCCGAATCCGAAGGGCATGCAGGGCAGGAAGACGATGGCCCGCTGATGGCCGCGATTGGGTTTGTGATGCACATGCGGCGCGCGGGCAAGGGGTAAGGCGAGCGTTAGAGAATAGGTGGCAGATGGATATTTTTTACGACTTCTTAAATACGACCGGCTTTGCCAACTTGAGCGTGGGCAATGGGATCATGATCGCGATAGGCATCGTGTTCATCCACCTGGCGATCACCAAGGATTACGAACCCCTGCTCTTGTTGCCCATTGGCTTTGGCATGATCGTGGGCAATATCCCCTCGATATCGAGCATGGCACTTGGGGTGTATGACGAGGGCAGTGTGTTGCGCTACATTTATTTTGGCGTGACCTCGGGCTTGTTTCCACCCCTGATTTTTTTGGGCATTGGCGCGATGACCGATTTTTCCACCCTGTTGTCCAATCCCAAACTCGTGCTGTTGGGCGCCGCCGCGCAAATGGGCATTTTCCTGACGTTGATCGGCGCGCTGTACCTGGGATTTACGCCCGCCGAGGCCGGCGCCATCGGGATCATCGGCGGGGCCGATGGGCCGACCGCGATTTTCTTGTCGGCCAAGTTGGCGCCGCACCTCTTGGGGGCTATCGCCATCGCGGCCTATTCGTATATGGCACTCGTGCCGGTGATTCAGCCGCCGGTCATGATGTTGCTGACCACAAAGCGCGAACGGTTGATCCGCATGCCCGAACCGCGCAAGCCCTCCAAGCGCGAGCGCATTATTTTTCCCATCGCCGGCTTTTTGATCGCCACGCTGATCGCGCCGGGCGCGTTGACCCTGCTGGGCATGTTGTTTTTTGGCAACTTGCTGAAAGAGAGCATGGTCACGGACCGATTGGCGGAATCCGCGCGCACGGCAATGGTCGATATCGTGACGATTTTGCTCGGGTTTTCCGTGGGCGCGAGCACGCAGGCGCAGACATTTTTGACCCCGCAATCGCTGTTGATTTTTGGCCTGGGCGCGCTGTCCTTTGCCGTGGCAACGGCTAGTGGCGTGTTGTTTGCAAAATTGATGAATGCGTTGAGCAAGGAAAAGATCAACCCCTTGGTGGGCGCGGCAGGGGTATCGGCTGTGCCCGACTCGGCGCGGGTCGTGCAAATGGTGGGGCAGCGCGAAGACGCGCACAATTTTTTGTTGATGCACGCCATGGCGCCCAATGTGGCAGGGGTGATCGGTTCGGCTGTTGCCGCGGGGATTTTGTGGTCCGTGCTGGTTCAGTAGGCCCTGTATTCGTCGAAGGATTTTGAGCTATGAAAAAGAAAAAAGTGACATTTATGTGTACGGCGTTTCGAGATGGTTTTCAGTCCGTGTACGGCGCGCGCGTGTTCACAGCCGATTTTTTGCCCGCAGTGGAGGCCGCGCGCGAAGCCGGCATCGATTATTACGAAGCCGGCGGCGGGGCGCGGTTTCAGTCCCTGTACTTTTATTGCAACGAAGATGCGTTTGCCATGACCGATGCGTTCCGCGAAGCCGCAGGCCCGGATGCCAATTTGCAAACGCTGGCGCGCGGCGTGAACGTGGTCGGGCTGGAATCCCAGTCGAGTGACATCATCAAATTGCACGCCGAGTTGTTCAAAAAGCACGGCATTACGACCATTCGCAATTTTGACGCGCTCAACGACGTGGATAACTTGATCTACAGCGGGCAGTGCATCGTAGATGCCGGGTTGCACCACCAAGTGTGCGTCACCTTGATGGAATTGCCCCCGGGTTGCGAAGGCGCGCACGACGCGGATTTTTACGAGCAGACCTTGCGCGGGATTTTGGACGCCGACATTCCCTACGACTCCGTGTGTTTTAAGGATGCGTCCGGTACGGCTGTGCCGTCGAAGGTGTATGAGACTATCGAGCGGGCGCGCAACCTCTTGCCTGCCGATACGTGGATTCACTTTCACACCCATGAAACCGCCGGGATCAGCGTGCAGGCCAATCTCGCCGCGTTGGATGCGGGCGCCGATGCCATCGATCTGTCTCTGGCGCCGTGTTCCGGAGGCACCTGTCAGCCCGATATTTTGGTGATGTGGCACGCCCTGCGCGGCACGGATTACGATTTGGATATCGACATTGAGAAAGTCCGCGATGCCGAAGAGGTGTTTAAGGAGTGCATGGCGGATTATTTTTTGCCGCCAGAAGCCACGGCGGTCGAACCCCTGATTCCGTGGAGCCCCATGCCGGGCGGCGCGCTGACCGCCAACACGCAGATGTTGCGCGACAATGGCATTATGGACAAATATCCCGATATGATCAAAGCCATGGGCGACGTGGTGGCGCGCGGGGGGTTTGGCACGTCGGTCACGCCCGTGTCGCAATTCTATTTTCAGCAAGCCTTCAACAACGTGATGTTTGGCGCGTGGGAAAGAATCGCCGAACCCTACGGGCAGATGGTGCTCGGTTATTTTGGCAAAACCCCTGTGCCGCCCGATCCCGAGGTCGTAAAAATCGCGTCCGAGCAGTTGGGGCTTGAACCCACGGATCAACCGCCTCTCGAACGCAATGATGCGGACCCGCAAAAGGGCAGAGCCGCCGCGCAACACCTGTTGGACGCCGAGGGGATTGAGGCGACGGACGAGCACATTTTTATTCTGGCGACGTGCGGCGATAAGGGGATGGATTTTTTGAAGGGCAAGGGCGAGATCGGCGTGCGGAAGGTCGAAAAGCAGGATGGAGCACCCGCGCCCGCGGCAGATGGCGCCGCAGAATACGCCTTGCAGGTCAATGGCAAAACCGTGCGCGTGCAGATCGATGGCAAGCTCGCAACCGTCAATGGCAAGACGTACACCGTCGAGATACAGGACGCAGAGCCGACTCGGGATTCGACGTCGGGCACCAATGCCGCACCTGTACACGCGCAGATGCCCGGCAAGGTCATTCGGATTTTGAAGCAGGCAGGTGATCGCGTCCAAGAGGGCGAAGTCATTCTCATTTTGGAAGCCATGAAGATGGAAGTGCAGATCACCGCGCCCGTGGCAGGTACACTCGTCGAAATGCCCCTCGACATCGGCGACCAAGTGAGCAATGGACAGGTGCTCGCGCTGGTGGGATAGGTTGAGTAGTTCCAAGTAGTCAGTAGTCAGTCCGCCCAGCCGCCATCCTCGGCAAGTGAGCAGTAGCCATAGAAAAATAAAAATAAAAGGCAAGAATGTAGGAGTGGGTCCCTATGTTCTCGCCTTTTGTCTGTCATTCGCGATTTATCGGGATTCATTCTTGCTTACTAAAGGTGTATTTGCCAGAAGCGTAGTTTTTCTCCAATTCCTCAAATCCCAAAAATTTCACTCGTCCGCGAATTTCGTAAAACGTGTCCATTTCAATTCTGCCGGTGAAGTGATTTTTTCGGCGTGAAGGGGCGATGATTTTGAGTGCGGTACAAAAGTCGCGCAGTTCGTTAAATTTAGTCAATGAATTTAACATATCAGTCGAAACTTCAATCTCGAACATCTTTGCTGGCATGTTTCGCCGGTTGAACCAGATGACATCCACGGTTCTGGCTCTACGCATAAGATCTCGGTAGCCGAAATTTGGCAGATTCGTTATATCGCAGACATCGCCGAGTTTTCGGTTGACGAATATCCGATTTTTGTCTTGCGGGGGAACATAGGTTTTGTACCCCTGTGCCTTGCCGATTTCAACCATTAAACCCTGATAATACCAGTGATTGCGATCCGCCACTTTGGAGGGAATGTCATCTTGTTGCGGAAGGGTGTACTCTTTCTCAAACTTTGTTGCCAACTCCCGAATGCAGTACAAACCCGGTTTAACAGAATAAAAGTGGTCGGTCTTTTGCCTCACAATGCGACGTATCGTCGCCTCCGGCGTATTGGTCTTCCAATTCACCCCGTCCCCATCTGGAGAAAGTAGGACGTGATTTAACTGTGATAATGTAGCGATACCGCCCAGTTGTTCTAGGGCAGACAATACCTGCATCCATTGCGTTGTTCTCGGCATGAGTCACTCCTTTCGCTGTCGATGTTGTGAAAAACGAAATCTACAATTTTAGGCCATTGTTGCGGATGTCTAGAATAAGCAATATTTTTCAAATGTCAACACAATTTAGCACCGTATCAGCACCTGTCTTGAGTTTATTGAACTTCATCTCGCCCCTCTTCCACCCACTTTTGTGAGACTGTCTATCGGGCGGAACTGGCCGGCCTACGAGATGAGGAAGCGGAGAACATGGAAACGATGAACAGATCAAATAAAACGACCAAACATCTCTCTGCATCTCCGGATCAAACACACCAACTCGGGCGGGACCTCGCGGCGCGACTCGAGCCCGGGGATTGCGTGGCCCTCACCGGCGAGTTGGGCAGTGGCAAGACCTGCTTTGTGCAAGGCGTTTGCGAGGGCTTGCGCGTGATTGATGCGGTGACGAGTCCGACATTTGTGATCGTCAATGAATACGCGGGGGCCGCAGCCGATGGCACGCCCCTGCCTGTGTATCACTTTGATCTGTATCGGTTGGGCAGTCCGGAGGAGCTACACGCTATCGGGGGCGATGATTTGTTTTTCGGCGCGGGCGTTTGTTTGATCGAATGGGCAGATTTGGGGGGCGAACTGATTCCCGAGCACGCGATTGACGTGCGTTTTGACCATGCGGGCGAGACGATGCGAAATCTAACCATAGCATTCGGAAGGCGATATGGCTAAAAGAGGATTGACAGAACGGCAAATCGAATCGCGTAGCGGTCAGAATGGACGGGTCTCCCGCCTCCCATCTCTTCGGGCGAGCACGGGGGCATCGCCCCTACCGTTCGCCTTTTGTGTTTTTGTGCCTTTTGTGGCTCATTGTGTTTTTTTGTTTTTGAACTGGCTGTCGCCAGTTGTACCCCGCTCGTGGCTAAACTCCCGTCTTCCGTCTCCCGTCTTACTCCTCGCCGCGTTGTGCGTTTTGACCGCTACGCACGTTGAGGCACAGCAGGACTTGGAGCCGCGACAGTTGGTCGAATCCCCCACCGCGGGGTTGTTGCCCGGAGGCAGCGTCGGGGTGGATTTTCGGTTTTACGAGGGCGATGGCATTTTGGGCCATTTGTCGGTCGGCATGTTCGGCCGCGGCATGGCGGGCATCTCGTTTGGCGGGCGCGATCTGTTGGGTGAGGACGCGGTGTCATTGAATCCGCGCGTGGAATTTTCAGCCCGCGTGCGGGTGCTGGAAGAGGGATATAAGATGCCGGGCATTGCGGTGGGCTATGCGTCTCAGGGATACGGGACGTATGACGAGGAGTTGAAACGCTATACCAAAAAGTCCAAGGGCGTGTACGTCGTCGCCAGCAAAAATTTCATGTGGTTCGCGGGGCACGCGGGCATTCACGTCGGCGCGAACCGCAGTTTTGAGGATGACGACGGCGACGACACGGTGACGGGCTATGTCGGGGTCGATGTCGGGCTTGGGCGATACGCGATGCTGTTGGCAGAATACGATTTGGGATTGAATGACAACGCGGACAACAGTTTGGGGTCCGGAAAGGGATTTCTGAATGCGGGCCTCCGCGTCGCCGCGTCCGGCAGTTTTGCCGTGGAATTTGATTTGAAGAACATTTTTCGCAATGGCATGCGCGAGCCACATCCGGACCGCGAACTCCGCGTGGTGTATTTTGTGAAGTTTTGAACGCGTTTGAAAATCAGCTACCGGCATCTAGCCCCTTTTGCCCCTCATCCGCGTTCATCTGTGGTTGCTTTTCGCCTTTCCCTCTCCCCTCTTGCGTCTCCCCTCTCACCGCCTTCCCTCTCACCGCCTTTGGAGCATTCCCTTGCACATCTACATTCTCAAACGACTACTGGCACTGATTCCCACATTGTTCGGCATTACGGTGCTCATTTTTTTTATGGTCCATCTCGTCCCCGGCGACCCGGCGCAGGTGATGCTGGGCGAGCGGGCGAGTGCGGAAAGTTTGGCCGCGTTGCGGCGCGATTTGGGGTTGGATCAGCCCTTGCATGTGCAATTTGGACGCTATCTCTCGGACCTGATGCAGGGCGATTTGGGGCGGTCGATCAAGTCGCACGAGCGCGTGTCCGTGGAGTTGATGGCGCGTTTTCCCGCGACGATGGAATTGACGCTGGTCAGCATGGTCTTTGCGTGCGTGCTCGGCATTGGCGCGGGGATTGTGTCCGCCATTCGCCGCGGCACCTGGTGGGACTACATCGGGATGACCGCGTCGCTGGCCGGGGTGTCCGTGCCGATCTTCTGGCTGGGCTTGTTGCTGATCCTCGGCCTCGCGGTTTCGCTACCCGTGTTCCCGGTCTCTGGGCGTCTCAGTTCGCATGTGTTTATCCACCCGGTCACGGGATTGTACCTCATCGACAGCTTGCTAGCAGGCGACCTGCCCGCGTTTGGAGACGCGCTCTGGCACCTGATTTTGCCCGGCGTGACCCTGGGCACCGTGCCCGCGGCGGTGATTGCGCGCATGACCCGGTCGAGTTTGCTGGAGGTGTTGCGCGAGGATTACGTGCGAACCGCATGGGCCAAAGGGCTGTCTGAACGGGTGGTGATTGCGCGCCATGCCTTGAAAAATGCGTTTATCCCGGTGCTGACTGTCATCAGTCTGCAATTTGGCTATTTGCTCGGCGGCGCGGTTTTGACCGAGAGTATTTTTGCCTGGCCAGGGGTCGGGCGTTGGCTGTTGCTATCCGTGTACGCGCGCGATTTTCGCGCCATTCAAGGGGGCGTGCTGATCGTCTCCACGACCTTTGTCCTGATCAACTTGATCGCGGATTTGCTCTATGCATGGCTGGATCCGCGCATCAAATACAGCGAGGAATAGACGGCATGGCGCGTCTGCAAGATACCCTGCAACCCCGGCCCGAGACCATCGCGCTGTGGCATCGCTTGCGTCAAAATCGCCTCTCGGTGGTGGGACTCGCACTGATCGCGGGCTTCCTGTTGCTGGCCTTTGCCGCGCCCTTGATCGCCCCTGCGGATCCGATGCAACAAGCGCTGTACAACCGCTTGTCGCCCCCAACGCTCGCCCACCCGTTTGGCACAGACGATTTTGGGCGCGATATTTTGAGCCGCGTGATCTACGGCGCACGCATCTCCCTGCGCGTGGGCGTGGTTGCCGTGCTGATCGCCCTCGTGCTGGGCACGGGTATCGGGCTGGTCGCCGGCTATTGGGGCGGGTGGATCGATCA
This sequence comes from Candidatus Latescibacterota bacterium, assembly GCA_965204745.1. Lineage (GTDB taxonomy): Bacteria > Latescibacterota > UBA2968 > UBA2968 > UBA2968 > VXRD01. The sequence goes on along the minus strand of OZ242010.1, from coordinate 1,488,434 downwards.
AGTGTTGATGCGCGTGATGGATCTCCTGCTGGCTTTTCCGAGCATCTTGCTCGCTATCGGCATCGTGGCGATCTTAGGCCCCGGGTTGGAAAACGCAATGCTGGCCGTGGGCATTGTCGCCGTGCCCCAATACGCGCGCTTGGTTCGCGCCTCGGTTTTGACCGTGCGAGAGACCGATTACGTCCTCGCGGCCCGCGCATTGGGCGCGTCTGATGTACGCATCTTGACCATCGCGATTTTGCCCAACTGCCTCGCCCCCTTGATCGTACAGGCGACCTTGGGGTTGGCAACCGCGATCCTCGACGCGGCGGGCTTGAGTTTTCTCGGACTGGGCGCGCAACCTCCCACACCCGAATGGGGCGCGATGCTCAGCCAAGGGCGCGAATTGATCGTGCGTGCGCCATGGGTGCTCACCTTCCCCGGTGGCGCGATTTTTTTGACGGTCCTCGCGTTCAATCTGGTCGGCGACGGCTTGCGAGACGCGCTGGATCCAAAGGCGGTCCGCAGATGATTCGGATGGGTGCTATTTAATTTTTTTGAGCAATGCAACAGGCGTGTTATATTGCGTCATATCCATCCGGTCATCTAAACACCCAAGAAAAGGGGAAACCATGTGGAAATGGACAAAAGATAAAAACACTTCAGCACACGCATTGTCAGCGGTGATCGCGCTGATCGTGCTGGTCTTTGCGGGGCAGGCATCTGCCGGTGCCAATGCCGATGCGATGCTGTCGCTCGACCTGATCCCCACGGGCGGCGCGGGAAATCAGAGAGATGATGGCGTCACAGCGGGCAGGGTTTCGGGACGGGGCACGACCATTGCCATCGAAATTTTCGCAACGGGTGTCACGACGCCGTTGGTCGGGATGCAGATCGTCTTTGATTTTGATTCGTCCCTGTTGAGCTTCGTCAAAGCCGAGAACAGCGCGTTTTCCCTCTCCATTCCAGGAAGGCAGGGCAGGGGCACGAACTTCGCATCAGATCCCCCTGTCACATTGAAGGCATCGGGATTTTTGGCCCGCGCGGAATTTACCACGCTTGCGGATGTCACGGGCAGGGAATTTTCCATTGGCATTGCGACGTTGATACTCGCTGAAAACTCGGCATTGAGCGACGCGTTTATGCCCACAGACCGAATCGCGTTTAATGTGACGTCCACCAATTTTTCCCTTTCCCTCGACGCAGATGACGCGCCCGGAGATCAAGCAGTCGCCTCTGTCGAAGTCCATCCCGATAGCGTTGTTGCCATTCAGGTCTTCGGCGCGCAGATTCAAAACATCACGGGTATTACGCTTCGCTTTGAATACGACGCAACTCAAGTTGCTTACGAGAGGTTCGATAGCGGCGGCGGTGTCTTGCCCAATGTCCAAAGCTTTGAGGACAGGGGATCAAATCCGACTTTTGTCGAAATTGGCATTGGGTCTCTTGGCGGGCGCGCCACAGTCAACAGCGGGCTAGTTGGCGCGTTTCGCTTTCGCACGACAGCGGCGTTTTCGGGCAGCACCATTCGGTTGACGAGGGCGGATCTTTATTATGCGGGGGTCAAAACGCAGATTGAGACGCTAGATGTGCGCGTTGCGTTGTTAGTCCCCGCGGCGCCATCACCCGACTTTAATGGCGATGGCGAGGTTGGCTTTCCCGATTTTTTGCTGTTTGCAGGCCAGTTTGGGGCGCGTCGGGGCGATGGGACGTACGAGGCGAAATACGATTTAGATGGCGATGGCGCGGTTGGGTTCCCCGATTTTCTGATCTTCAGCCGCAGCTTTGGCACATCCCCCGGCAGTGGTGGCGGCGGTGGCGATAGCGGTCGTCCAGACCTGATTGTCGAATCCCCTTCGGTCAGCAATCGCACCTTGGCGCCCGGGCAATCCTTCGCGCTGAGGGCCACGGTTCGCAACGCGGGCACGGGTTCTTCTGCCGTGACGACCATGCGCTATTACCGCTCGTCCGATGCGACGATCGCCACGGGTGATACGCCAGTTGGTTCAGACAGGATAGCGCGTCTTTCGGCTTCTGGCACCCGTGACATATCGATCAACCTGACGGCCCCATTGCGCGCAGACACGTATTATTACGGCGCGTGTGTGGTGCGCGTCAGCGGAGAGCGCGAGACCGACAACAACTGCTCGGATGGGGTTCGGGTGACCGTGCAAAGCAGCGCCGGCGCGACACCGCCCCCACCTAACAATGCGCGGTATTGGCGAGACCGCTCTGATTCCGAGTATCAAATCGCGTGGTCCCCTTCTCCTGGCGCGACTTTTTACCGGGTCTATTTCGACAGCGCGTTTTTCTTTTCCGTGAGTTGTCCAGGAGGCTGTGAGCTGATCGCCACAGTGACGGACTCAAGCGCGCGTCACAATAGCGGGGCATCCCGCATCGGCTATTGGGTGCGGGCTTGCAATGGTGCGGGTTGTTCAAACTACGTTCACGCCGAGCGCGTCAGCGCGAGTAGTAGCGGCAGCGGTGGCGGCTCAGACACCTATACCCCGATATCGGGACTTCGCGTGTCAAACGGCCGGATTCAACTCGCGTCTTTCTCAGTGGAGAACTGCATTCCCTTGGCTGGAATCGGTGGATACGAGGTCCACACTTCAAAATGGCAGAGAAAATCCGGGACATCGTGGGTCGATATTCCCGGCACGGCACGCACGGGAGAAGTGTGCGCCTATTCGACCACCACGCCCGGCGAATACCGATTGGTAGGCGACGTGAGCATCAACGGCGTTAGAGGACGACACCGCAGCGAGAATACCTTCACGGTGAACTAACCCCATGCAAACCCTCGAAATCCAACCCCTGACGACGCCCATCGATGCGGACGTCTCGATTCCGGGATCGAAAAGCATTACCAACCGCGTGCTGTTGATCGCCGCGCTCGCAGATGGCATCAGCCAACTCGACAACGCGCTGATGAGCGACGACACCTCGTATATGGCAAATGCCTTGCGCGACTTGGGCATCCGCGTAGATGAAAACCCATCGGAGGCCACATTTCGCGTTTTTGGCACGGGTGGTCGCATCCCCGCTGAGAATGCGGAACTCCACATCGGCAACTCGGGCACGTCCGCGCGCTTTCTCACCGCGTACCTCGGCTTGGGCCATGGGACGTATTTGATCGATGGCGTTGCGCGGATGCGCGAGCGGCCCATCCAAGACCTCCTCGACGGGCTCGCGCCCTTGGGGGCAACGGCGCGTTGCGAGGGCAAAGGTGGCGTCTGCCCCCCGGTGCTCATGGTCGCCTCTGGCCTTCGGGGCGGGCGAACCGCGATGAAAGGCAACCAGAGCAGCCAGTATTTCACGGCCCTGCTTCAGGTCGCGCCATATTCTCAAACCGATGTGGAAATCCGCGTTGACGGCGATCTGGTGTCCAAGCCGTACATCGACCTCACTATCGCCGTGATGCGCGACTTTGGCGTGGAAGTCGTCAACCGCAATTACCGGTCTTTCACTGTGCGCGCCGGGCAACGGTACGAGCCTCGCACGTACCAAATCGAACCCGATGCGTCCAATGCGTCTTATTTTTTTGCCGCAGCCGCGCTGACCGGCGGTCGCGTGCGCGTGCCCCAACTGACCGCGCAATCGGTTCAGGGCGACATCGCGTTTGTCGATATTTTGTTCAAAATGGGCTGTCGCGTTCGCAAAGACCCGGATGGCATCGAAGTGCGCGGCACGGGCCGCCTGTCCGGCCTGGACTTGGACATGAACGCCACGCCCGACCTCGTGCCGACCCTGTGCGCGCTGGCCCCTTTTGCCACTAGCCCGGTCAACATCCGCAACGCGGCTGTCCTGCGCCTGCACGAAACCGACCGCATCGCCGCGCTCAAAACCGAGTTGAACCGCCTCGGCGTCCGCGTCGAAACCCGCGCCGACGGGCTTACGGTCTATCCCGCCTCCCACATGCGACCCGCCGCGCTCGAGACGTACGACGACCACCGCATGGCGATGAGCCTGTCCCTCATCGGCCTAAAAATCCCCGGCATCACCATCAACGATCCCGCGTGCGTCGCCAAAACATTTCCGACTTATTTCGACGTGCTGGAGAAGGCAAAAACCAACCACGGCCCTGTCCCTGCGTGATGTAATCAGGGATGAACGCGGATAAAAAGCACAACTATCACGCCCGCGAAAGCAGTCCCCTGTATGATTAGCAGGGGCCGGAGCAGCGACTTTTTGGTTTTTCCCGGCCGAAAATAGGACAGACCACTGACCGCTTGGACAGCCGTCTCCCGTCTCCCCTTGTATCTTTGGGCGAGCACGGAGGCATCGCCCCTACACGCATCGCTCCCCTTTGAACTGGCTATCGCCAGTTGTACCCCGCTCGTGTTTTTGTGCCTTTGAACTGGCTGTCGCCAGTTGTACCCCGCTCGTGGCTAAAATCCCCTCTTAGACTAAACTGACAACTCCCATGCCCATTTTCCAAAACGAATTTTCCTGGTCTCCCTCGCGGCATCGCATGTTTGAAGCCTGCAAGCGGCAGTATTATTTCAACTACTACGGCAGTTGGGGCGGATGGGAGCAGGACGCAGACGCGCACGCCCAACTGCTCTATCGCCTCAAAAAAATGACCACGGTTCCCCAACTCATCGGAACCGTGGTCCACGAGGCCATCAAGCAGGTGCTCAAGGCGTTGCAACTGGGACGCAACGTGTCCCCGCAGGCGGTGGAGACCTACGCGCAAAACTTGTTCGACCAGCACCTTCGGGATTCCGAGCAACAACGCTGGCGGCGTGCCCCATCCCGATATACCAATTTGTTTGAACACTATTACGGCGAACCCCTTTCAGCCGCGGCCCGGATGCAGGCGGTCAAGCGCGTTGCGGCGAGTCTCCAGACCTTTTTTGCGTCCGATGCGTACGCCACCTTGCAATCCGTTCTGCCCGAGCACTACCTCAGCATCGAGAAACTCGCGGATTTCGCGCTGGGCGAGACCAAAATTTGGGTGGTGCTCGACGTGGCGATCCGCTATGGCAAAAGCGTCTTGATTTTCGACTGGAAGACCGGGCGCGAGCGCGCCTCTGACCGCCACCAACTCGCGGTGTACGCGCTGTATGCCGCGTCGCAATGGGGCATCGCGCTGTCCGATTTGCACCTGCGAGACGTGTATTTGCAAACCAACACCGCGAGCAGTGTCCATCTCTCGCCCGACGATCTCGCGCAGACGCGCATCTTTGTCGCCGAGAGCATCCAAAAAATGCGCGCGCTCCTCGACGATCCCGATCAAAATACCGCGTCTCAAGACGCCTTTCCCATGACGCCCCATACCCATCAATGCACGACCTGCCCCTTCAAAGCCGCGTGCTATCCACACGCGACACCCACCCCCAGAGAAGCCCCCACCCAACTCTCGCTGTTCTGATCGCGTTGCATTGGCGAACGCATTTCTTAACGGTTATCTCGCATTAAAAAGCAAACGGGCTCGAGGTCCACAGCGACCAAAAGCCCGTTAAAAAGTCATGTGAGGAGGGGGCGCGTGCCCTGCTGCTTATTGCTCGGAATCGTCTTCCTCCTTTTTGCCCAGCACAGCCAACCAACCCTTGACCGCATCGCTTGCCAAATCGCGGCATCCCAACCCAAAGGCCAAGGCCACCGCCGCGGCAATGCCCCCCAAAAACAGCCCGAAAGCCATGTTGATGATGTCGTTGGCAATGCCCATCTGCCTCAGGGCCATCGCCGATGCGAGGACGATCACGACCGTGCGCGCGCCCGAAGCCACCAGTTTGCTTTGGGCCATCTCTTTTCTCGACACCATATCGCCGACCAGATTGCCCAGATAGAGGCCCAGGATGAAAATGATCAGCCCCATGCCCACTTGCCCGGCAAAGTAGGTAAATTCGCTCAGCAGGGCCTGAAGCCCCAAAAACCCCAGCAGATCGGCCGCTTCTATGGCCGCTAAAAGCAGGATGACCACCAGGCTGAGGTGCCCCGCCCACACGGCTGGGCTGCGTTCTTCTGCGTCTTCGCCCGCGCTGATTCCCAGCCGCTCGAGAAGTTCGTTGAAGCCGATTTTAGTCAGTAGCCCGACGACCATCTCTTGGACCAATCGCCCCACCATATAGGCCACGATCAGAACCAGGCCCGCGGTGAAAATAGACGGAATGGCGTCAAAAATGTGGCCCAACATGGCGCTGGCGGGTCTCGAGATGACCTCGAACTGCAAGGCATCGAGTGCGGCGATGATCGCCAAAATGAAAATGGCGTAGTAGAGCACCCAGCCGACCAGGCTGGAAAAGGATCGCTCTCCCAAGACCGCGTCCAACCCGGCTTTTTTGCCGGTTTGGTCCAGATTGCTGGCGGTGAGCAAATTGACCACGATGCGCTGCGTGATTCGCGCACCCAACCAGCCCACGAGCAGGATCAAACCGCCGGCGAGCAAATTGGGCACGAACCCCATGGCCTTGCCCACCATCTCCCGCACCGGGGTCATCAACCCCTCTAACCCCAAGGCGCCCAGCACGGCCGGCAAAAAGATGAGAAATACCAGCCAATACACGGCATTGCCCACACTTTTGGAAATGGAAAGCCGGCTGGGATCTCGATCTTCGGCGGTCTCGCCGAGGCGTTCCTCCAGCTTCGCCGCCGACAGCACGCGCTCGACCAGCGCGCATAACAAACGGGCGACGATCCAAGCCAGCAACAGCAACAATCCGGCGCTGACCAGCAAGGGCAAGAAGGCAAAGAGTTGCACCAGCAACTGGTTGAGCGGTTCGGTGACCTGTGTCAGGCCGATAAATTGAAAAAACGCCACGAGGACGAACAACATCAGCAAGTAATACACGCCTTTGCTGATCCACTTTTCCGGCTGGATTTTCGACGCGCCCGCTTCCCCGAGGGTCAAGCGGGCGAGTTTGTCGTCCAATTCCGTGCGCCGCAACAGCCGGTAGGTCAGCATCCGCGCCACCAAGGCGATCAGCCAACCGACCACCAGAATACCCAGGGGCACGAGCACATTCATCAACGGCAGCACATATCCCTCCGAGAAATGCGTCATCTGACGCCACACTTCGCCCATATCCAACGCTCCTTTTGGCCCTGAATCTGTGAACGGGTATTCTGTAACCGAGCCGGGCCGATAAGGTTTTGAGACAAGTCACAGAATTTCGAGAAGGCCGACAACCCCCTGCCACGCAAAGACCATTAACGACCGTCGGTCTAACATACTAAAAATTGAAGACTTGTCAAACCCGAAGATACGTCGATAGATCATGGGGAGCGGGCGCAACGGCATATTTTTATTTTTTCCCTGCAAGCCGCCGTTGCAAAGCAGGTGGCTTTTCGTTTCGACCATCGCCGGACAACCGAAGGCCACAAGCGGTCTCAAACCACTGAAAAACCCATTGCGACCTAAACAAATTTTCAGTATATTCGACACAGGGACAATACGCTCTGTACTCGTTTTCTCCCGTAGCAAAAAAACAAATCCGCGCTTGAAAAAAAACGACCTGTCAAAAAAGGTACCTAAATCATGAACTATTACGCCCACACAGCCGAAACAGAGACCGGAGAACGCGATCCGAATCAATCGCGCTGGCAATTGCTTTCTACCCATCTGCACAATGTCGCGGAATTGGCCCGACAATTCGCCGCTCCCTTTGGGTTGGCAGATGAAGCCCACCTCGCAGGTCTGTTGCACGACCTTGGAAAATATCGGCAGCCATTCCAAGAATATCTGGCAGGCAAACGCCTTGTATCCGCTGAAACACATCATGCGGTGTATGGTGCTGCGCTGGCTTTTCAACGAGGGTGGGGCGGCCCAGCTTTTGCCGTTGCCGGGCATCATGCGGGGTTGCATGACTTGAGCGATTTGCAGGCATTGGTTTATGGGAAAAAGTACGATGCTATGAACGGGCTCGATCCTCTGGTCAACCGGTTTGAAGAGGAACTGGGCAAAATTCCCAACGAGTTAGCCGAACCGGAATTTGACGATCCCGCCATCACAGAATTCTACGTGCGAATGTTGTTTTCCTGCTTGGTGGATGCGGATTTTCTGGATACGGAACAATTTAGCCGCGGCCAAGAACGACGCTCGGTGAAGTTGGATGCAACGTCGTTGCTGGAGCGACTGCAAGCGCACCGGGGCAAGTTTGATTCTTCTGGCGAACTCAATGCGTTGCGTAACAGGGTGTTTGAAGAGTGCTTGGCAAAGGCGGCAGAGCCAGCGGGCTTCTTTTCTCTGACCGTGCCGACAGGTGGGGGCAAAACGCTTTCGGGCATGGCCTTTGCCTTGGAACATGCGCGGCGGCATGGAATGCAACGGGTGATCGTGGTCATACCGTACCTGTCAATTATCGAGCAAAACGCCGCCGAGTACCGCAAAGTGCTCGATCCGAAAAACAGAGGCATTGTGATTGAGCACCATTCGGCCGTGGCTTCAAAAGATGATAATGACGAACAAGGTCGGTCCCCCGAGGAGTTGGCGGCGGAGAACTGGGACGCGCCGATCATCGTCACCACCTCGGTGCAGTTCATCGAGTCCCTCTTTGCCAACCGCACCTCCAAGTGCCGAAAACTACACAACATCGCAAATTCCGTGGTGTTGCTGGATGAGGTGCAGACCTTGCCTTCACATCTGCTCGATCCATTGCTACATGTATTGCGCGATCTCGAGAAACACTACCGAGTGAGTTTTGTTTTTTCCACGGCTACCCAACCGGCCTTTAGACAAAGCCCATCGTTGCCGCAGGGGTTTGATGCGAATGAAGTAAAGGAAATTGTATCGCAACCCGGCGATTTGTTTAACGAGTTGGGGCGGGTAGTGTACGAGGTGCGAAAGACAGAGAGCGATTGGTCGGAATTGGCTGCGGAATGGATAAGCGAACCTCGAGCCTTGGGGGTGGTGAATACGCGCAAGCAGGCCGCCGAATGGTGGGAACTATTGAGGGATTCTTTGAAAGAGCAAGGCTTGAGAGAAGATGAGTTGGAAGCCAAGTTGAGGAGTGTATTGCACCTTTCGTCTGCTATGTGTGCAGAACACCGAACCCAAGTGATTAAAAAGGTTCGGCGGCGTTTAAGGGAAGGCCGATTTTGTTGGTTGGTTTCTACGCAGGTGGTAGAGGCCGGGGTGGATATCGACTTCCCGTTGGTTTATCGCGCCTTGGGGCCGCTGGACTCCATTGTGCAGGCAGCAGGGCGGTGCAATCGGGAAGGACGCCTGCCGAGCAAGGGGCGCGTGGTGGTGTTCCGGCCAATGGACGCCAAGTTGCCAGTCGGCGTCTATCGCGTCGCCACGGACATTGCGGCGCGGTTGCTGGATCAATTGGATACGGACGATTTGTCTGGCGATCCGACGTTGTTTGGGCGTTACTTTAGAGAGCTTTTTGAATACGTGCCCACGGATCATCATGTCAAACGGGAATGCTCTATTCAGGAAGATCGAAAAGAGTTGCGTTTCCGAGAAGTGGCCCGCAAAGCGAAGGTAATTAGCGATGACACCCGGGCCGTCATTGCGCCCTGGGGGGAATCCTTAAAAGAGGTCGCCGCGATCCGGGAGCGCACCCAAGATGGGCCGCGTTTTACGCGCAAGGACTTGCGCGGTCTCCAACGCTTTATGGTGAATCTGCATTCGCGTGATTTTCAAAAACTCTACGCAATGGGGTTGCTTTGCCCGCTGTTGCCCGGTATGGAACTGTATGTACTCAGAGAGGCCGCCTATCACGAACATCTCGGCGTAGTTGTTGACCAACATCCGACTGAGGATTTTTTGTTATGAAAGATAACCAAGTACACCTGAGAGTTTGGGGCGATTGGGCATGTTTCACGCGCCCCGAAATGAAAGTGGAGCGCGTCAGTTACCCAATTATGACGCCTTCTGTTGCCCGAGGCATCTTGGAGGCCATCTTTTGGGAGCCGCAAGTTCGCTATCTCGTCGCTACCATCCGGATAATTCGGCGAGGTCGCTGGGCCTCGATTCGGCGCAATGAAGTGCAATCAGTTATCAGCATTCGCAATGTTGGTCAATGGATGAAACAGCCGGAGAAAGTCTCGCCCATTGAGGCCGGGGGCGGCGCACCAGCCGGCACCCAGCGCAACATGCTGGCATTGCAGGAGGTGGAGTACATCATCAGTGCCGAGTTGCGTACCACGCCGTTGGCGAATCCCAAAACCGACCCACCAGTGAAGTACTTGGCTGAATTCAAACGCCGCGCCCAGCAGGGCAAGTGCTTCCACCGCCCCGCCTTGGGCATGCGCGAATTTGCGGCGGACTTCGAGTGGGTAGATGATCCCCAAGCCTCCCTGGAAGATCGAACCACCGAACTTGGCACCAGTTGGCGGCAACCCGAGGAGGACTTGGGCTTGATGCTCTACGATGTTTTTTCGCCTAACGCCCGCGCCCAGGGCTTTCGCTGGAAACGCCCTGATGAACTAGGGCCCAAACCGAAAAAGAATACCCCGCGTTGTGTCGGCGAATTGGCCCGACCGAGAGCCTGTTTCTTCCGTGCCAAGATCATAGATTCCACCTTGGTTTGCCACCCCGACGAAATCGAAATCCTCGAACCGAACGGAGCCTGACCATGTTGCTGAAACATCTGTACGACTTTGCAATTTCGCGAAAACTCCTCGACAATTTGGCTTTCAAATCCAAAGCGGTGCGATGGATCATCGCGCTGGACGATATGGGCAACTTTGTCGGACAGGGTCCCGTAGAAACTGTGGGAGAAAGGAAGGGAAAAGGAAAAGAATTTAGTTGCCCGCAAACCACGCGGCCCAAGAATGCCGGTGGCGTGGCCGAGTTCATGGCGGACAGCATCACGGCTGTATTCGGTCTCGATACGGACCCGGAAAAATCCATGTCTGAAAACCAGCGGAAGGATCGAATAAAAAACAATTGCCGGAAATACGATGACTTTTGGGCACAAATTGAACAGGCCCATGGGGACACACGCAGTCAGGCATTGAAGTCCCTGCTGGCTTTCAAGCCCGAGCCGGGGCAGATGCCATCTTTTTTGCGCTGGGGTACCAGTTCCGATCCCAAGCCACAAGAAAAATCCGCTTGGTGGATCACCAAAGCCGATGGCGAGGAAGTCAAGTTAGGGAATGACAATTTCTCATTCCGCTTGAGAGAACAATTGTTGCTGGAAGACGAAAACCACATCAGGCCCTTTTGGCGGCGGCAATTCGAGAAGGAAAATGAAGCCCATGAGACAGACGCGCCTCACGGTCACTGCTTGATCACTGGTGAACGCGATCAGCCCATTGCACTGACTCATAACCCCAAAGTGCAAGGCGTGCCCAACACCCAAGCCTTTGGTGCGGCGATTGTCTCATTTGATAAGGATGCTTTCGTTTCTTACGGTTTTGAGCAAAGTCTCAATGCTTCCACTTCCACCCGGGCGGTCACCGCCTATTGCACCGCGCTTAACTGGATGCTTGGTCGTGAGGATCATTCCATTCGCTTGGGGCAGGCATCGTGTTGCTTCTGGACTCGCAACAAAACGAACGCCACGAGCACTTGGAGTGATTTACTCAACCAAGCTGACCCCAAGGCGGTGGCGGATTTCCTCAAATCCCCATGGTCTGGTCAAGAGCGCGAGGCATTGCGGCAGGAGCAGTTCCATGCTGTCACCCTCGCGGGCAACAGTGGTCGGATCGTCGTGCGCCACTGGATTCAGACCACCTTAGAAACCGCTACGGAAAACCTGCAACGCTGGTTCAGCGACCTTGAGTTGGAGCCTGTACGCCCGTCTTCCGGCAAGGAAAAAATGCCGCCGTTGGCCCTATTCCGACTGGCCTGTACTACGGTGCGAGAGGCGAAGTATTTGCAACCGGAAGTGACCGCTCAGTTGTTTCGCGCAGCACTAGAAGGTGTTGCCCCTTCACTCACTTTACTGCATCCCATGCTGAACCGCCTGCGCGTTGATATAGCGCGCGATGGGAGCACGGCATTATTGAACCATTCCCGTTTCGCCTTGGCGAAACTCATTCTAAACCGAAACAGAAAGGACGACATTATGGAAATTGCAGAAAGACAAACCGCCGATGCGGGCGATGCGGCCTATCAATGCGGGCGGTTGCTCGCCGTACTCGCCGAAACTCAGGCCAAGGCGCATGACTATAAGCTTGAAGGTGCTGGCGTTGTCGAACGGTACTTTGGCACCGCCATGGCCTCGCCGGCCTCGGTGTTTCCCATCCTCCTCAAGCTCAACCGCCATCACCTCAGCAAAATCGGCAAGTCCGACAAATATGAAAACCATGAGCGTTTCCTCGACGAAGCCATTCAAGATGTGTTGACCCAAGTCAACCAATTCCCCCGCACGCTGGACCTGCACGCGCAGGGGCGGTTCGCCATCGGCTTTTACCAGCAAAAAGCCGCCGACCGCGTCGCCCGCGACGCGGCCAAGCAAAACAAAGAAGCCGATAACCAATAACCCCTGACAGGAGATTGAACGATGAACGAAATCAACGACATTCTCACCAATCGGCACGATGTGTTGCTGATCTTCGAGGTCACGAATGGCAACCCCAATGGCGATCCCGATGCCGGCAACATGCCGCGTCTTGATCCCAATACCAACCGTGGCATCGTCTCCGATGTGTGCCTCAAGCGCAAAGTGCGGAACTTCGTCGAAATGTTCGCCCCGGAGCGGGTTGGGGAGAATGGTGCCAACGGCTATAATCTGCTGATCAAGCAGGGCGCCGTGCTCAACAACGAGATCAATAATGGCATTGAGAAAAGCGGTGAGGGCTTGGCCTCGGGTGCGTCCAAATCCGAAAAGCAGGAAGCCGCCATGAAATGGCTGTGCCGCGAGTTCTTTGATGTCCGCACCTTTGGTGGTGTGCTTTCTGTCGGCGACGACATTATGAGAGGCTCCGCTTGGGGCCAAGTGCGCGGTCCGGTACAGATCACCTTCGGTCAATCGTACCATTCTATCACCCCGATGGAGATCTCCATCACTCGCATGGCCGTGACCAAAGAGGAGGACGCCGAGAAGGAACGCACCATGGGCAATAAGCACATTGTGCCTTACGCCCTCTATATGGCCAAGGCTTACGTGTCTCCTGCTTTTGCCGAACGCACGGGGTTCACCAACGCTGACCTCGAGGTTCTCTTTGACGCGCTCAACCACATGTTTGAGCACGACCGCTCCGCTGCTCGCGGCGAAATGGTGGTGCGCGGCATCTACGACTTTGAGCATGTGGGCACTCAGCACGAGAACAACGCCGCGCAGAACAGGCGAGAAGCCCGCCTCGGTTGCGCTCATGCCCACAAACTCTTTGAGGGCATTGAGGTGAAGTTGAAGGATGGCGTGGAATTTCCCAAATCTTTTGCCGATTACGAGGTCAACTGCGGATGGGACGACACCGACCTGCCTGCCGGCGTGCGTTTGAATAAACGTCATGAGTAAAGCAAGTCCGCTTCTCTCTTTACCTCAGTGAGGGAAGCGGATTAAAACATGAGTAAAGCAATGGTTGTTCTGCCTAGTCCATCAGATGATGCAGATCGGAGCATCCCGCTCTCTGCCATCAACCAGTATCTTTATTGTCCGCGCCGGGCTGCCCTGATTCATGTCGAAGGCACCTTTAGCGACAACGAACACACCTTGGTAGGTAATCAGTTCCACGAGCAGGCCGATGTTTCTGGTTACGAAACGGTTGGGGGTGTGACGCTGTTGCGTGCCTTGCCCGTTTGGTCAGATCGGCTGCGGCTCAGCGGCAGGTGCGACATCGTCGAACGCCATCCCGACGGATCGTTGTTTCCGGTTGAGTTCAAAAAGGGTCGCCGACGAAAATTTGACAATGACGATGCCCAACTTTGCGCGCAAGCCCTGTGCTTGGAAGAAATGTTTGGGCTGGACATTCCCCGAGGGGCCATCTTCCATGCGAGCAGCAAGCACCGCCGAGAGGTGGTATTTACCGAGGAACTGCGCCGCCTCACCGAACAGGCGGTTGAAGCCGTGCATCGGCTCGTCGAAGCGGAGGCAGTCCCCAACGCCATTCACAAACCCCAGTGTTCGGAGTGTTCGCTTTTTGATCATTGCCTGCCCGAAATCACCAGTGCCCCTTCTGCACTGGCGCGGGCCTATCGGGACGTGTATCTCCCCTGACATCCGTGAGGGAACAGATTGAAACAGAGGACATTATGGCCGAGATTCAAAACACCCTTTACCTGACGACGCCCAAGACAGTGGTACACCGAGATCATCTGACGCTCCGAGTCGAAATCGAAAGGCAAACCCGCTTGCGCGTGCCGATTCACCACTTGGAAAGCATCTGCGCGTTTGGGCAAGTCGTGGTCACGCCGCCGGCGATGGCATTGTGCTGGCAACACCAAGTGGCAGTGCATTATCACACGGAGAGCGGCTATCTGCTGGCACAGGTCATTGGCAGTGGCGACACGCGCTACTTGTTGCGCCGTGCGCAGTACGCCGCGGCGGATAGCCCAGAGGATGCGGCCCGCATTGCCCAGCAGTTCGTCGCCGGCAAACTGCAAAACTCGCGTGCAAACCTCTTGCGATCCGCCCGGGAAGCAGATCGGGATTCGGATCGCACGGCATTGTCGGATGCTGTTGCCGAACTCGCCAGGCTGATTCGCCAACTCGGCAACGCGCCGTCTGCTACGTCAGATCGCACGCTCCGAGAGGCACTCGACCCGATCCGGGGATTTGAGGGCCTTGGGGCCAAGATCTATTTTTCGGTCTTTCAACACATGCTCAAACAACAGCGCGAAACCTTCGCGTTCACAACGCGCACGCGCCGTCCGCCTCGGGATCGAATCAACTGTTTGCTTTCCTTCATTTACGCGCTGATCCGCCACGATTGTTTGGCCGCGTTGACGACTGCCGGGCTGGATCCCTATGTCGGCTGGCTTCATGCGACGCGGGCCGGGAGGCCAGCCTGCGCTTTGGATCTGATGGAAGAATTTCGCCCCTGTTTGGCAGAGCGGCTGGCGTTGACCCTGATCAACCGCCGCCAAATTGAGGCCAAACACTTTCGCGTGCGAGAAGGCGGTGCTGTGGAATTTACCGACCGGGGCAGGAGAGAGGTCATCCGAGCTTGGCAACGGCGCAAACAAACGGAAATCAAGCATCCCTTGTTCAAGCAAAATATCCGCATCGGGCAAGTGTTCAGCATCCAATCAAAATTGTTGGCCCGAAAACTCCGCGGCGATATCCCCGACTATATCCCATTCATCTACAAATAACCCCATCTCCCTTTGTGGATAAGGGAAAGAGATCGAACATGTTTGTCTTGATCGCTTATGACGTTTCCACATCTGACCGCGCCGGGCAAAAGCGGTTGCGCCGAGTGGCAAGAGCCTGTGAGGATTACGGTGTTCGCGCTCAAAAATCGCTTTTTGAATGCCAACTTGGAAAAACGGAATGGGCAACACTCAGGGATCGTCTGCTAAAAGAAATCGATCCCAAGCAGGATTCCCTGAGGTTTTACCATCTGGACGAAAACGCCAAAAACAAGACGGAGCATCACGGGCTTAAAGAACCCATAGACCTAAACGAGCCGCTTATTCTTTAGCCCTTTCCTCGATCCGATGAGGAGATCGGCTTGAATTATTTTTTGGCGCGAAAGGGGAGTGATGGCATTTTGCCCGTGCTTTCGCGCAATGGACTAAACTTATGACCAATAACAATTTACATCGCAATATTCCCTCTTACTTTTCGAGCGGATTGAAGCAAAGGAAGGAGGTTCGCGCATCCGCTTGTGTAACTTTTTGTTGTGCCGCTGGTTACAACAACCAGCATCTCCCCTTACATCCGTGAGGGGAGCGGATTGAAACTGCGGATCTCTCATCGAGGAGCGAGGAGAGGATCAATCTCCCCTTACATCCGTGAGGGGAGCGGATTGAAACCGAGATGAAACACAGCAACAAAATGCACCAAATCGAATCTCCCCTTACATCCGTGAGGGGAGCGGATTGAAACGAGCGCGGAAAAGGCCATCGAGAGCGCGTATAAAATCTCCCCTTACATCCGTGAGGGGAGCGGATTGAAACACCTGTCCGAGCGATGTCGCGACCTTTCCAAGCGTAAATCTCCCCTTACATCCGTGAGGGGAGCGGATTGAAACTTGAAATGCCGCGCACCATGCGCTGGAATGCCTCGATCTCCCCTTACATCCGTGAGGGGAGCGGATTGAAACTCGATACCGATGAACCAGGCGAGCGCGAGCGCGAAATCTCCCCTTACATCCGTGAGGGGAGCGGATTGAAACTTTTCCTAGCTCGCGCACCACCGCCGCGGCCTGCTATCTCCCCTTACATCCGTGAGGGGAGCGGATTGAAACATGAGCGACGAAAAAATCAGCGCATCACCCTCATTGAATCTCCCCTTACATCCGTGAGGGGAGCGGATTGAAACAAGTCTTTCAAACCATCAATCACAGCAAGGAATGACATATCTCCCCTTACATCCGTGAGGGGAGCGGATTGAAACACGCAGGTCGCGGCCGCGCTGATTTTTCGTGATGCATCTCCCCTTACATCCGTGAGGGGAGCGGATTGAAACGATGGGGTCCGATTCGCTCAAATCGACCCCGCCTTGATCTCCCCTTACATCCGTGAGGGGAGCGGATTGAAACGGGCGTCGTTCAGGTGCATCTTGGACTTGCAGGCCAAATCTCCCCTTACATCCGTGAGGGGAGCGGATTGAAACCGAGGAGAAGGCGAAGGCGGCGGTTGTGAGGCATCATCTCCCCTTACATCCGTGAGGGGAGCGGATTGAAACATGCCATTGTCAATGCGGAGACGGCGCGCCTGTTTATCTCCCCTTACATCCGTGAGGGGAGCGGATTGAAACTTTGGGTGGCATCATCAGCTTTTCGGGCCTGTTGTATCTCCCCTTACATCCGTGAGGGGAGCGGATTGAAACCTCGCGTCTGGCCAGTGGGAGTCGGATCGCATTGTGGCGATCTCCCCTTACATCCGTGAGGGGAGCGGATTGAAACAATGCTCACAAGGTCTTCGGAAAGGGCGAGTCTCATATCTCCCCTTACATCCGTGAGGGGAGCGGATTGAAACTTGGAAGTGAGGATGCCAAGTACCGGCCGACCCGTGATATCTCCCCTTACATCCGTGAGGGGAGCGGATTGAAACCGTTTGGTCCGCGTCGCCGTCCGTTTGATCCGCGTCTTATCTCCCCTTACATCCGTGAGGGGAGCGGATTGAAACAGCAGCCGACTGATGAGTACGAATCCAGCCATTTTATCTCCCCTTACATCCGTGAGGGGAGCGGATTGAAACCGCGATCTCAAGCGCGTGTACGAAATTTGCGGGGCGATCTCCCCTTACATCCGTGAGGGGAGCGGATTGAAACTTTGCCGCGATCTCGGTCACACATATTGCGTGCGCGATCTCCCCTTACATCCGTGAGGGGAGCGGATTGAAACTCGGCCCTCTCTGGCCTCATCAGGCCGGGGCATTTATCTCCCCTTACATCCGTGAGGGGAGCGGATTGAAACTTGGATGTACTTGCTTTCTATCGCACCCAACCCAATCTCCCCTTACATCCGTGAGGGGAGCGGATTGAAACTTCATCGCGATCACATCCTGTGCGGGATCTGAATCTATCTCCCCTTACATCCGTGAGGGGAGCGGATTGAAACTCGACGGGGATCATGCTGTCGAGTTGCCCCGCTGTATCTCCCCTTACATCCGTGAGGGGAGCGGATTGAAACCGGCACCAGGTACGCCGATCCGTCGATGCTCGCGGGAATCTCCCCTTACATCCGTGAGGGGAGCGGATTGAAACATCCGCGATGTTGGTGCGCCCAGACGGCCCCGCGATCTCCCCTTACATCCGTGAGGGGAGCGGATTGAAACAGCCGGCACGCCCCCCGGGTCTGGGAATCTCGAAACGCATCTCCCCTTACATCCGTGAGGGGAGCGGATTGAAACACAATTTTTTTGCAAGCGTTGAGTTCACGCGCCCAAATCTCCCCTTACATCCGTGAGGGGAGCGGATTGAAACCTATGTTGGTCAGCGAGCCAAGTTGGAAACCGTGAATCTCCCCTTACATCCGTGAGGGGAGCGGATTGAAACATGTCACACTTCGCGCTGTGATGGTCGCCCGGGCATCTCCCCTTACATCCGTGAGGGGAGCGGATTGAAACGTCGTTGTCGTCGACCCAACCATTTTCGTCTTCGTATCTCCCCTTACATCCGTGAGGGGAGCGGATTGAAACTGCGCGAAGAGTTCAAAAAACTCGAAGGTCAAACCATCTCCCCTTACATCCGTGAGGGGAGCGGATTGAAACCGATCATTAAAGTGGCCGGAAATCACCCCGTCTGCTATCTCCCCTTACATCCGTGAGGGGAGCGGATTGAAACGTCCCCACCCCGCGACTGCGGGATGACATGGTCGAATCTCCCCTTACATCCGTGAGGGGAGCGGATTGAAACAGGAAATCTAGCTGTATGCACGGTGCCAGAATCGCAGATCTCCCCTTACATCCGTGAGGGGAGCGGATTGAAACATGGAAAGCGTTGAAATCAAAATTGATAACGCTGACCATATCTCCCCTTACATCCGTGAGGGGAGCGGATTGAAACAATTCTTGGGGCTTGCAAGTCCAAGAGGGATTTGAATCTCCCCTTACATCCGTGAGGGGAGCGGATTGAAACCGGGAAGGCGTCAAGCAGGACTTGGATACTGAAATTATCTCCCCTTACATCCGTGAGGGGAGCGGATTGAAACTCGGTCTGGTGCATTTGGGAAGTTATCCAAACGGGTTATCTCCCCTTACATCCGTGAGGGGAGCGGATTGAAACATAGCAAGGTTAGCCATACCTTGGTTATGCCTGTCATCTCCCCTTACATCCGTGAGGGGAGCGGATTGAAACCTAAAGGGTTGTGGGTTGCCTATTTTTGGGTTTCTGTATCTCCCCTTACATCCGTGAGGGGAGCGGATTGAAACAGTTCCTGTGGGGTAACAATTTAGACTGGTTAGGCGTGATCTCCCCTTACATCCGTGAGGGGAGCGGATTGAAACAAAACTGATGCAAGCAAAGAGAGTTTTAGCAATGCTCAAATCTCCCCTTACATCCGTGAGGGGAGCGGATTGAAACACACCCTTGGACTATGCCGCGGCCCAACAGGCGCGATCTCCCCTTACATCCGTGAGGGGAGCGGATTGAAACTTGGACTTTTCGATTACCGCCACGCTCGGTACCAAATCTCCCCTTACATCCGTGAGGGGAGCGGATTGAAACTGCGGGCACCAAGTGCGCGAGTGCGCTGCGGAAAAATCTCCCCTTACATCCGTGAGGGGAGCGGATTGAAACCTGGAAAAAAAAGGTTTCGATCAGCACCAAGGCGTATATCTCCCCTTACATCCGTGAGGGGAGCGGATTGAAACCTCGGGGTGGGGCACATGGGCGATGACATCCTCTTTCATCTCCCCTTACATCCGTGAGGGGAGCGGATTGAAACCCTCCACCCTTCCACCTACAACCGTTGGCTCGCCCATCTCCCCTTACATCCGTGAGGGGAGCGGATTGAAACAAATTGTGCGCGAGGAGATGGGCTCGCACTCTTTGAGAATCTCCCCTTACATCCGTGAGGGGAGCGGATTGAAACAAATTCCGAGGTTTATTCGTGTGCTCAACCCGTTCGATCTCCCCTTACATCCGTGAGGGGAGCGGATTGAAACGCGCTTTTCGAAGCCGAGGGAGATCAAGGCTTTTTATCTCCCCTTACATCCGTGAGGGGAGCGGATTGAAACTGCTCAATGCGATCAGAACGTCGGGGGTATTGCGGATCTCCCCTTACATCCGTGAGGGGAGCGGATTGAAACTTTTTAGCCGCGTACGCGATGGGAAGCGTGACCACAGAAATCTCCCCTTACATCCGTGAGGGGAGCGGATTGAAACTTATTTTTCGCAAGTCGATCCGCGCTGGGCACAGATCTCCCCTTACATCCGTGAGGGGAGCGGATTGAAACGATACACTCACCGAAGCTTTTGACACCATAACAAAAATCTCCCCTTACATCCGTGAGGGGAGCGGATTGAAACGCGGAATCGCGCGCTATCACTACGCGACAGGCGTCGAATCTCCCCTTACATCCGTGAGGGGAGCGGATTGAAACTCTGTGTTCAGCATTTCCTTGATTTTCATGTTTGGGATCTCCCCTTACATCCGTGAGGGGAGCGGATTGAAACAACACAATCCTCTCCGATGTGGTCGCTGATCTGAATCTCCCCTTACATCCGTGAGGGGAGCGGATTGAAACATATACTCGGTCGTGCGCCCGATTTTTCGCACCAGGATCTCCCCTTACATCCGTGAGGGGAGCGGATTGAAACATCCCCTCGACCGCAGGCGGCACACCGCCCAACCATCCCATCTCCCCTTACATCCGTGAGGGGAGCGGATTGAAACGGGATCGCAAGTTTTTCGTCGTGTGAGAAAGAAATATCTCCCCTTACATCCGTGAGGGGAGCGGATTGAAACCTCGAGACGCTTGAGTGGGTGGACAAGCAGGGAAAAAATCTCCCCTTACATCCGTGAGGGGAGCGGATTGAAACGAACAGGCCGCCGTCCGCACGCTGTGTGCGGACGCAATCTCCCCTTACATCCGTGAGGGGAGCGGATTGAAACAACAAGCGCGGCTCGGCAAATTCTGTGGAATTTTATCTCCCCTTACATCCGTGAGGGGAGCGGATTGAAACGCCGCCGCATCGCGCTCCTGTCGAGCGCGCGGTGGATCTCCCCTTACATCCGTGAGGGGAGCGGATTGAAACCGTGGTGTTTGGAGAGATGAACACGCCGCCCACGAAATCTCCCCTTACATCCGTGAGGGGAGCGGATTGAAACATCCGTAACGCAAAAAGAAGTGGTTGCGAATTTCTAATCTCCCCTTACATCCGTGAGGGGAGCGGATTGAAACACCGACCTTTCTGAAGTCGCCGACTTGCAGTGACGATCTCCCCTTACATCCGTGAGGGGAGCGGATTGAAACCATAAATAACGACAAACCGGAAACTGCGGTTCTGGCAATCTCCCCTTACATCCGTGAGGGGAGCGGATTGAAACATGATATTGGCTGGGTGAGCATGCCCTGTGCGCCCGATCTCCCCTTACATCCGTGAGGGGAGCGGATTGAAACTGAACTGGCGAAGCTCGCAGCACAAAGCGAGATCACATCTCCCCTTACATCCGTGAGGGGAGCGGATTGAAACATGATGTGCGATCAGCGCATCGACAAACGCCTCGGCCGATCTCCCCTTACATCCGTGAGGGGAGCGGATTGAAACGATCCTGCTGGTGTTGCCGAGGGTGTGCGAAAAATTCGATCTCCCCTTACATCCGTGAGGGGAGCGGATTGAAACTTTGTCGAGGAGCAAGTCCGGCGCGCTGTGCGCGTATCTCCCCTTACATCCGTGAGGGGAGCGGATTGAAACAACATGGGCGAGCGCAAGTTTCGCAACCCGCGGTTGATCTCCCCTTACATCCGTGAGGGGAGCGGATTGAAACTGCCCTGTGTGCTCCATTGAAGCGCGAGGTCGGTATCTCCCCTTACATCCGTGAGGGGAGCGGATTGAAACGGATCTGCTCTTCGACAAAGGCGTCGATCTCGCGCTATCTCCCCTTACATCCGTGAGGGGAGCGGATTGAAACCTTGCCTCATCCATCCCCCCCCCCTTTTTTTTCTATCTCCCCTTACATCCGTGAGGGGAGCGGATTGAAACGGTCCCCATTTGTGTGAGTTTTCCGCTCGCACGCACATCTCCCCTTACATCCGTGAGGGGAGCGGATTGAAACAACTTCATATCCTCGCTCTGCCGGTCCGCCATGCCATCTCCCCTTACATCCGTGAGGGGAGCGGATTGAAACCGCGTCCTTCCGCGTCCTTCTCGGAAGCGGCCCCAAATCTCCCCTTACATCCGTGAGGGGAGCGGATTGAAACACACCCGCGCCGGTCTTTCGCTATGAGCGACAGGAAATCTCCCCTTACATCCGTGAGGGGAGCGGATTGAAACACTGGATGGATATGCCCGCGTCCCTCTCTTTTCTTGATCTCCCCTTACATCCGTGAGGGGAGCGGATTGAAACTCGCATCAATTGATTGCGCAAGGCGCGAGATCCCAGAATCTCCCCTTACATCCGTGAGGGGAGCGGATTGAAACAAAATATGTCTTACCGCAATATTATGGATCGTCTTATCTCCCCTTACATCCGTGAGGGGAGCGGATTGAAACAGCACCGAAGTTGTAACAGGCGAGATCGGCATCGTAATCTCCCCTTACATCCGTGAGGGGAGCGGATTGAAACATAGAGCCAGTAGTCAGAGAGCGTATTTGAAGGGATATCTCCCCTTACATCCGTGAGGGGAGCGGATTGAAACAACCTTACCCGAATATGTTATATTTTGGTCAGATTTATCTCCCCTTACATCCGTGAGGGGAGCGGATTGAAACAAAATGTTCTTTCGCGGCTGCCCAACTGGTTGCCAATCTCCCCTTACATCCGTGAGGGGAGCGGATTGAAACAACCCAACCCAAATAGGTTATATTTTGGTCATATTTATCTCCCCTTACATCCGTGAGGGGAGCGGATTGAAACAACACTCTATCTCTTTGAACCCTCTGCAACTGTTATCTCCCCTTACATCCGTGAGGGGAGCGGATTGAAACAAGAATGGCAACAATACACAATTTTTAGTGTTACTATCTCCCCTTACATCCGTGAGGGGAGCGGATTGAAACTGCAAAGCGGTGATAAGGCCAGTAGGCGCAGACAATCTCCCCTTACATCCGTGAGGGGAGCGGATTGAAACGTAGAGGGCAACCGCCATAATTCAATGGTCGGCGATCTCCCCTTACATCCGTGAGGGGAGCGGATTGAAACAAGTATTACCGCTTTGAAGAAGAAGACAAAAATGATCTCCCCTTACATCCGTGAGGGGAGCGGATTGAAACTTGCGAAAGAGCAAGATTGAGCGTGGCAATCGCAATCTCCCCTTACATCCGTGAGGGGAGCGGATTGAAACATCAAAGTCTCTTACAATCTGCTGGATACGCCCCCTGATCTCCCCTTACATCCGTGAGGGGAGCGGATTGAAACATCACGTTGAGACGAAATCGCCCCACGCACGGTCAAATCTCCCCTTACATCCGTGAGGGGAGCGGATTGAAACGCCCCACCGCATGGAGTAGCGGCCAGACTGATTGAATCTCCCCTTACATCCGTGAGGGGAGCGGATTGAAACATTGTCTGCGATGTCGCCATCTTCGCCCAGGTTGAATCTCCCCTTACATCCGTGAGGGGAGCGGATTGAAACCAATATCAACTGACCACGCGCTCACGCTCAAGGTATCTCCCCTTACATCCGTGAGGGGAGCGGATTGAAACACAGGCCAAATATCTATCTGTCGCATCAATCCCGCCGAATCTCCCCTTACATCCGTGAGGGGAGCGGATTGAAACACGATTCGGCAACCAGCACATTGGCAAGGTGCGCGATCTCCCCTTACATCCGTGAGGGGAGCGGATTGAAACACGCCAGGGACGAGATATAGTGCCCTGCGTGACGCATCTCCCCTTACATCCGTGAGGGGAGCGGATTGAAACGTGAATCAATCGAAGCACAGCGCTTTTACGCGCGTGATCTCCCCTTACATCCGTGAGGGGAGCGGATTGAAACCGGCGTGCGTACCATCCTTAAGAAGCGCGCCGAGCAATCTCCCCTTACATCCGTGAGGGGAGCGGATTGAAACATCGAGCGAGAAACGTCGGCACACTTGCGAATACATCTCCCCTTACATCCGTGAGGGGAGCGGATTGAAACTCGAACTCTCCACGAGAAAGGCCATCCGCGGCAAATCTCCCCTTACATCCGTGAGGGGAGCGGATTGAAACCAACAAGGGTGTTGGACATGTCGCACTCGTATTCACAAATCTCCCCTTACATCCGTGAGGGGAGCGGATTGAAACCGTCGGTATCCGCGGGAATGGAGGCAGGCGTATAAAATCTCCCCTTACATCCGTGAGGGGAGCGGATTGAAACCTGCGATGAATATCACATCATTGGGGTCAGTCACCGATCTCCCCTTACATCCGTGAGGGGAGCGGATTGAAACTCCGCTGCCAGCCCGTCAATAGTCACCGATGTTCATCTCCCCTTACATCCGTGAGGGGAGCGGATTGAAACAACGAGATGAGGAGCTCCGCGGAGTGGCTTGAGGGATCTCCCCTTACATCCGTGAGGGGAGCGGATTGAAACGCAACCCCTTTGGCAGAAAAGCCTCGCGTGTGTGAGATCTCCCCTTACATCCGTGAGGGGAGCGGATTGAAACAATAAGCGATTGCGCGCTCAAAATGAGAAATTACATCTCCCCTTACATCCGTGAGGGGAGCGGATTGAAACAGAGAGTAGAGCCTGGTGCATTGCGGCGGTCTGTATCTCCCCTTACATCCGTGAGGGGAGCGGATTGAAACTGGTGTGGGAATCAACTTGACGTCGGATGATTTTGATCTCCCCTTACATCCGTGAGGGGAGCGGATTGAAACTGACAAACCGATCTTGACGGGAGCGTTGGCAATCCGATCTCCCCTTACATCCGTGAGGGGAGCGGATTGAAACGTGGCCGCGACGGCCACGGCGCGGATAGATCAATCATCTCCCCTTACATCCGTGAGGGGAGCGGATTGAAACACCGCCGTAATGTAGTGAACGGCAGATCGTCTATATATCTCCCCTTACATCCGTGAGGGGAGCGGATTGAAACATCGCTCCTGTTTGGGACACGGACGATCTGACAACATCTCCCCTTACATCCGTGAGGGGAGCGGATTGAAACTGTGAATACAAACTATTACCATGCGATATCGAGTCAATCTCCCCTTACATCCGTGAGGGGAGCGGATTGAAACTGGTGTGGGAATCAACTTGACGTCGGATGATTTTGTCATCTCCCCTTACATCCGTGAGGGGAGCGGATTGAAACACGTTTCTTGCGCGGACGACGAGGTTTGTGCTTGGATCTCCCCTTACATCCGTGAGGGGAGCGGATTGAAACTGCTCATGCTCATGCTGACGAGACTGCATGCGAAATCTCCCCTTACATCCGTGAGGGGAGCGGATTGAAACACTTGGCGCAGATGGACAGCTCTTACGGGAGCACGACATCTCCCCTTACATCCGTGAGGGGAGCGGATTGAAACACAGGTATTGCAGGCCATGCTCATCGCAGAAGTGCAATCTCCCCTTACATCCGTGAGGGGAGCGGATTGAAACTTGCCTATCGCGAGGATACAGAAGAACGCCCACGATCTCCCCTTACATCCGTGAGGGGAGCGGATTGAAACGTTTAACACAGGAGAGGAAAGATATGGCACAGACATCTCCCCTTACATCCGTGAGGGGAGCGGATTGAAACCACGCGAAGTTTGGCGATGACAAGTTTGCCGAATAATCTCCCCTTACATCCGTGAGGGGAGCGGATTGAAACATTGTCTCTATTCCAAGAAAGATGTTTGGTTGGGGTATCTCCCCTTACATCCGTGAGGGGAGCGGATTGAAACCTGTCCAAACATCCGCAAGTCGTTGAAATTGAAGTATCTCCCCTTACATCCGTGAGGGGAGCGGATTGAAACAAGTAAAAAGTGGGACGACTTCACCGACAGCGGGGGATCTCCCCTTACATCCGTGAGGGGAGCGGATTGAAACCAGACGGACGAGGGCGGATTCGGCGATGGCGCCATATCTCCCCTTACATCCGTGAGGGGAGCGGATTGAAACAACCATTCTGCGGTCACTGCCAAGCGCGTTTGGCAATCTCCCCTTACATCCGTGAGGGGAGCGGATTGAAACATCGCCATTACGCAGATTATATCGGATCGCATTATTATCTCCCCTTACATCCGTGAGGGGAGCGGATTGAAACGTTTCCACTTCTCCACCGCTTCTTCGACAGAGGCGATCTCCCCTTACATCCGTGAGGGGAGCGGATTGAAACGCGAATGAGTTTCTGTTTGCTCCGTTATCTACTGTATCTCCCCTTACATCCGTGAGGGGAGCGGATTGAAACTTGCGCCACGCCCATTAACTTTTTATCACACTCTATCTCCCCTTACATCCGTGAGGGGAGCGGATTGAAACAGGCCGCCGAGGGGCGAACCCTGTCGCGCGAGGAGATCTCCCCTTACATCCGTGAGGGGAGCGGATTGAAACAGGCCGCCGAGGGGCGAACCCTGTCGCGCGAGGAATCTCCCCTTACATCCGTGAGGGGAGCGGATTGAAACGCGGCTGTTCTGCGTATGATAGCACAGCCAGCCGCATCTCCCCTTACATCCGTGAGGGGAGCGGATTGAAACCCGTTCCGATTTGGACAACCAACAAATCGGGGCGGATCTCCCCTTACATCCGTGAGGGGAGCGGATTGAAACATAGGAGAGGAGCAGGGCTTTGTTGCGGATACTCAGATCTCCCCTTACATCCGTGAGGGGAGCGGATTGAAACGTTCTAAGTTTCTTCTGCTCAGTAAGACAATAGCATCTCCCCTTACATCCGTGAGGGGAGCGGATTGAAACCTTCCATAAGACGCTGGAAAGAATCATCGTGCATATCTCCCCTTACATCCGTGAGGGGAGCGGATTGAAACATGGGAAATCACCTCCTTGCGTATAGGACTTAAAGATCTCCCCTTACATCCGTGAGGGGAGCGGATTGAAACATTTTAACCTTTGCAGCCATGTCATTGTAAATACGAATCTCCCCTTACATCCGTGAGGGGAGCGGATTGAAACATACGTACCCAGCGCGACCATACGCATCGGCAGGATCTCCCCTTACATCCGTGAGGGGAGCGGATTGAAACAGCGGCAGAGGACACAGCATAGCAAACACGCTCAAATCTCCCCTTACATCCGTGAGGGGAGCGGATTGAAACCGCGGAGATGATTGCGGCGATGATCTCTATCTTTGTATCTCCCCTTACATCCGTGAGGGGAGCGGATTGAAACCGCTACTATGATGACGTCCTCATGCGGCTGTTTGGATCTCCCCTTACATCCGTGAGGGGAGCGGATTGAAACCGACGGTGTAGGACTTGGAATTCAGCGCGTAATGAATCTCCCCTTACATCCGTGAGGGGAGCGGATTGAAACTGGAATGACGCGGAAGGCGTCAATATTGCACATAAATCTCCCCTTACATCCGTGAGGGGAGCGGATTGAAACCTCATTAATGCGCTGAATCTCTCGCAGGTCATCCTCATCTCCCCTTACATCCGTGAGGGGAGCGGATTGAAACAGCCTTTCAGGAAGCAGGGAGCCTGTTTTATCTGTATCTCCCCTTACATCCGTGAGGGGAGCGGATTGAAACATCAAATAACCGCTCCTTTCTTGTTGATCATTGTTATCTCCCCTTACATCCGTGAGGGGAGCGGATTGAAACCTGGCCTCATCCTCGGAGAAGGCCGAGGACAACACATCTCCCCTTACATCCGTGAGGGGAGCGGATTGAAACACAGCCGCCGCCGTCGTCCGCTGGCAACAGCCCCATCTCCCCTTACATCCGTGAGGGGAGCGGATTGAAACAGAGGTCGGGGTGTATGTCTATCGCGCTCTGGATGAATCTCCCCTTACATCCGTGAGGGGAGCGGATTGAAACAAATACTGCTACCGCAACATTCAACACAAGTTAAATCTCCCCTTACATCCGTGAGGGGAGCGGATTGAAACGGCAGTCGGATCAAGATTGTTGCGTTGCATGGATCAAATCTCC
Organism: Candidatus Latescibacterota bacterium; assembly: GCA_965204745.1. Lineage (GTDB taxonomy): Bacteria > Latescibacterota > UBA2968 > UBA2968 > UBA2968 > VXRD01. Next base: position 1,460,758 of record OZ242010.1, on the reverse strand, counting down.
CCTTACATCCGTGAGGGGAGCGGATTGAAACCCGGATGACAATGGTGCATTCGTTGAGTCTTTTGACATCTCCCCTTACATCCGTGAGGGGAGCGGATTGAAACAAGGCCAGCCAGAAAACCGCCAGCGGCGGGAACAGCATCTCCCCTTACATCCGTGAGGGGAGCGGATTGAAACTCCGGAGCTATAGTCCAGTCTTTCAACGTCGATCTATCTCCCCTTACATCCGTGAGGGGAGCGGATTGAAACTATTTGGGCACCGTTTTAACTGCTCTGAGAGCGATATCTCCCCTTACATCCGTGAGGGGAGCGGATTGAAACATTGCTGCTGAGAAAAGCGTTGGGTATCCAAAGCCAATCTCCCCTTACATCCGTGAGGGGAGCGGATTGAAACTTCCATCATAAAATTGATCCAATCCTGACCATAAAATCTCCCCTTACATCCGTGAGGGGAGCGGATTGAAACATTGACGTACACCTCGGAAGGTGATCGCGGAGGCATCTCCCCTTACATCCGTGAGGGGAGCGGATTGAAACATTCGCGAGGACTTTGGCCCTATGTCTGTTAGCTGTGATCTCCCCTTACATCCGTGAGGGGAGCGGATTGAAACTGTTCGCGCTCTGTATTCTCGCTACTGGCGATGATATCTCCCCTTACATCCGTGAGGGGAGCGGATTGAAACTTCCTGTTGTTGCTGGCGACAGCATTTCGGCCTCATCTCCCCTTACATCCGTGAGGGGAGCGGATTGAAACTATGTATGGTCTCGCGCTCGACCTGCAACCCTGTTATCTCCCCTTACATCCGTGAGGGGAGCGGATTGAAACTACCTGTTGTTGCTGGCGACAGCATTTCGGCCTCATCTCCCCTTACATCCGTGAGGGGAGCGGATTGAAACCGATGATCAGTTTTCGGGCTACCACTGGCTTTATTCCGCATCTCCCCTTACATCCGTGAGGGGAGCGGATTGAAACGGTTGTTTGCGTTGTGTCTCAAGGCTGCTGGTGAATCTCCCCTTACATCCGTGAGGGGAGCGGATTGAAACTTCCATCATGAAATTGATCCAATCCTGGCCATAGATATCTCCCCTTACATCCGTGAGGGGAGCGGATTGAAACCTTGCACGGCACAGATAGCGGTTCAAATCCGCTCGATCTCCCCTTACATCCGTGAGGGGAGCGGATTGAAACCTCGATGATTTGGTGCTTTCGTGCATACGCATGGCATCTCCCCTTACATCCGTGAGGGGAGCGGATTGAAACGAGTTGCACGAGGCACGCAAAGCGTTGCGAAAAGATCTCCCCTTACATCCGTGAGGGGAGCGGATTGAAACCGCTCTCGCCGCGCTGTGGGTGGTCAACCCGTCAAATCTCCCCTTACATCCGTGAGGGGAGCGGATTGAAACCATGTTGTGTAACACGGCATTGTAGCATTGTAGCAATCTCCCCTTACATCCGTGAGGGGAGCGGATTGAAACCCGAAATTTGACGTAGGCATGATACGCGCACCTATCATCTCCCCTTACATCCGTGAGGGGAGCGGATTGAAACTCCTTATTGATTTGTGGCACAATCTCAAACTGAGAATCTCCCCTTACATCAGTGAGGGGAGCGGATTGAAACACGCACGGACGAGGAGATTGACGCAAGGATAGCGAATCTCCCCTTACATCCGTGAGGGGAGCGGATTGAAACTGTTGTGCCGCGCGGCGGTAGGTATCGAGATCGCGCTCTCCCCTTACATCCGTGAGGGGAGCGGATTGAAACTGGACATGCGCTCAAACACCTCCTGCGAGATAGATTCTCCCCTTACATCCGTGAGGGGAGCGGATTGAAACAGCGCGCAATCGCGGCTTTCGGCTGTGGAGGCGGAATCTCCCCTTACATCCGTGAGGGGAGCGGATTGAAACTTGGAAGCCGATTTGTAATCTATCGTCGGTGGAAATCTCCCCTTACATCCGTGAGGGGAGCGGATTGAAACATACCCTGTATCCCAATCATGTTCCATGCACGCCATATCTCCCCTTGAAACTAGTCCGTGTCGCCCTTGGTCGCCTTGCGGGCCGAATCTCCCCTTACATCAGTGAGGGGAGCGGATTGAAACCGGTTATGTCCCGACGTTGCAAGTCGTCGGGACTAGGTTGTGTTGACATTTGCGAGCCATGCAACGGAATGAGGCGGCTTATCGAGAAGATCAAGCCCTATCGCAGAATATGCTCTCGGTTTGAGAAATTGGAACAGTCGCTCCTTCAGATTTCTCGCCTTTTGCTACCACGCTCATTGAAGGCATCCCAATAAGTGCCCTCGCAAAACACCCTCCGATCAAGCCATCACGCGCAGCGCGCAAGGCCGTCTGGCAACCTACATCCATCTTGCAATCCACCTTGCAGGCTGGCGCATATTGTGCTGTTACAAAAGTGCTTTGCGCTGTGCAAGCCTCTCGGCGTTTGAGAGCGGCATTTTTTGGCTACTTTTTTTTCTTGAAAAAAAGTATGAAAACGCGAATAATTTGAGCGTTTGACGCCGAAGGCATCAAAGGCAACCAACGAGGTTGTATGACCAAACGCCTTAAATGAGCAAGCAACACTTGCTAATCTGTGCGTAACATCAAAAAATAAAATGTTACCACAACTAAAAATCAAATTGGTATATATCCCGTTCCGTAGATCGGACGTGACGATATGGCAAAAACAATTCTTGATAAAATCGTGGCTTACAAGCGCGGATTTCTCTCCGAGTGCATGGCGCAGACGTCGCGGGATGAGATGATGCGGTTGGCGGAAAGCGCGCCGCCTGTGCCATCGCTTTTTGATGGGCTGATGGATGCGGGCGATATCGCGATCATGGCCGAGGTCAAAAAGGCGTCGCCATCCAAGGGCGTGATCCGTGCGGATTTTGACGCGGTGGGCATTGCGAAAATTTACACAAAAAATGGGGCCGCCGCCCTGTCCGTGTTGACGGATGAGAAATTCTTTGGCGGGTCCGCAGGTGATTTGACGCGCATTGCGAGCGTTGTGGATCGCCCCATTTTGCGAAAGGATTTCACGATAGACCCCTATCAGATTTGCGAAGCGCGGGCCTTGGGCGCGTCGGCTGTGCTGCTGATTGTGGCGATTTTAACGCCCGATGAACTAGCCGCATTTTTGGCGACGAGTCGGGCCTTGGGCCTGGACGCGCTGGTGGAAGTCCATGACCGAGAGGAATTGACTATCGCCCTCGACGCGGGCGCGGAGATGATCGGGATCAACAATCGGAATTTGAAGACCTTTGAAACGTCTTTGGACACGACTTACGCGCTGATCCCACATATCCCCAAGGGCATCCTGAAGATCAGCGAAAGCGGTATTGACACGCGCGAAGATGTCGCAGCACTCAAAGACGCGGGCGCAGATGCGGTGTTGGTGGGCGAAAGTTTGATGCGCGCCTCAGATGTAGGCGGCAAGTTGCGGGAGCTATTGGGCTATGGTGCATGCTAAAATTTGTGGCATTACAAGCCGCGAGGACGCGCTGTGCGCGGTCAAGTGCGGCGCAGATGCGTTGGGCTTCATTTTTTACGAAAAGAGCCCGCGCTATGTCGCGCCGGAAAAAGCCGCGGAGATCATTTGCGATTTGCCCCCGTTTGTAACGCCCGTGGGCGTGTTTGTCAACGCGCCGCACATCGCTGCCACTGTGAAATTGGCGGGCTTGCGCACGATTCAGTTGCACGGCGACGAACCCCCGGAAGCGTGTTTGGGACATGATGTCCCCGTGATTCGTACGTTGCGCGTAGGCAACGAGTTTGACGCGCTGGCCCTGCGATCTTATCCGGTCCGCACGTTTTTGTTGGATACGGCGCGGGCAGGTTCTTACGGCGGCACGGGCGAGACATTTGATTGGGCAAAGGCGCGAGAAGCCAAAAATTATGGGCGCATCATCCTCTCCGGCGGGCTAAATCCGGACAATGTGCGAGAAGCGATTGAACAAGTGGCCCCTTATGCGGTCGATACGAGCAGCGGTGTAGAAGCCGAACCGGGCAAAAAGGATCACAAAAAGGTGCGGGATTTTCTCGCACGCGCAAAGGCGTGATGCGAATCTACGGAACGGGAGGCAACGGAGAATCCAGCAATCACCTTGGGGCGGTTGTGCGGGGCGGACTGACCACTGCCCACTGCCCTTATCTTCGGGCGGGCACGGGGGCATCGCCCCTACAATTCGCTTCTCGCCTTTTGGGGTTGTTGGGCGGGGACTGACTACTGACCACTGACCACTGACCACTGCCCTTATCTTCGGGCGGGCACAGGGGCATCGCCCCTACGTTTCTATCCTCGCCTCTTACCGCTTACCTCTCCCGTCTTGCCTCTCCCGTCTTGCCTCTCCCGTCTCACCTCTCCCGTCTCACCTCTCACCGAAGGGGGTTGTGCGGGGTGGGAACTGACCACTGACAGGAGTACCCCATGGATCCACGCTGGCAAAATCTTCCGCATACGCACGCGAAATTCGCGCCCAAAACATATCCGGACCGCGAGACGTGGGAACGGGAACGAGCGCGGTTGAGAACGCAAGTTCTGTTTGCGGCCGGGCTTTGGCCCATGCCGGAAAAGCCCCCACTCGAGATTCGCATTTTTGACCGCGTCGAGCGCGATGGGTACACCATAGAAAAAGCCCATTTCCAAAGCCTGCCCAATTTTTACGTGGGCGGTAGCCTCTTTCGCCCGGTGGATCCAAAGCCCAACAGCCATCCCGGCATCCTCAGTCCGCACGGGCATGCCAAACTCGGGCGCCTGCAACACGGGGACACATCCTACCCCGCACGCGGCATTACCTTTGCCCGCATGGGATGCACGGCGTTTATGTGGGATATGGTCGATTACAACGACAGCGCACGCCATTTGTCCGGGGCGTATCAAGAAGAGACTTACGGCGTCGTCCACCGCGCGCCGTGGGCACACGAGCAAGACGAGCGCATGCTGTGGAACATCGGCATTTTGGGGTTGCAACTTTGGAACGGCATCCGCGCCCTCGACTTCCTCTGCGAATTGCCCGAGGTCGATGCGGCCCGCTTGGGTTGCACGGGCGAGTCCGGCGGGGGCACGCAAACGTACAATCTTTACGCGGTTGACGACCGGTTGCAGGTGGCCGCGCCGGTGTGCATGGTCTCGGCCTTCATGCAAGGGGGGTGTGTTTGCGAAAACGCGCCCTCGTTGCGGGTCGATACGCACAATGTCGATATCGGCGCGACATTTGCACCCAAGCCGCTCCTGTTGGTCAGTTCCGCCCAGGATTGGACGCAACACACGCCAACGGTGGAATACCCCGCGATCAAGCGGATTTACGACCTTTATGACGCGGGGGATTGCGTTTCGCAAATCCAAATCGACGCGCCGCACGGGTACGATCTCGACATGCGCGAAGCCGTGTATCGCTGGTTCGCCAAGTGGCTCGACCTGCCGGTTGGCGACGATTTTGTCGAGCCGGCGTTTGAAGTCGAGGAACACAAAGACATGCTCGCGTTTTTCGACGGCCTGCCCGATGGCGCGATCACGCGACATGAAGACCTGATCCAACAGTGCATAACAGCGTCCAAGACCGCGCTGGAAGCCTATCGCCCAAGTCGTGCCCTAGCGGAGAATCGGCGCGTGCTCGGTCAGGCATTGCGCGTCGCGGTTGGGTATGGCGATAGCGCGGTGGTTTATGAACGCGATGCGGGAACGCGGTTCGCGGCTATGCCCTGCGAGGATGGCATCCTGATCGGCAGTCGCCGCGGCAGTCGCGTGCCCATTCGCACTTTTGTGCCGGCCGCGCCTTCTGACACCTCCGCGCTGTTGCTCCACCCGCGCGGCATGGACGCGCTGTATTCGCCCATAATTCGCGCCTTGCTCGACCAGGGGCAGACGGTTTATGCGGTTGATCTGTTCGGTGTGGGGCGCAATGTCGGAGAGGAAAATCCGGAGGAGCCACGCGGCAGCAGTCCGTTTTTCAATACGTTTAACCGAACGGACGATGCCGAGCGCGTGGGCGATATTTTGCTGGCGTTGCGCCATGTTCCCAGCGGCCCGCTGACTATCGCGGGCTTTGGACGGGCCGGGCTTTGGGCGTTGATCGCCGGGGCGATTTCAGAACGCGCGGATTTGCAACTCGCGTGCGATGTCGGTGCGTTTGACACGGGGCGCGAGGACGACTATCTCCATCGCTTGCCCATTCCCGGCATTCTCAAGGTCGGCGGGTTGCCCAATGCCGCCGCACTGGTCGCGCCGAACAATTTGCTGTTGCACAATGCGGGCGATGCGTTCGACACGTCTTGGGCCGAAGCCGCGTACGCACGCCATCCCGAAGCCACGCTGACCATCCAACGCGACCGCGTGAAAAACGGCGCGTTGATCGATTTCTCGTCCCGTTTGAATGGCAATATGAGTGCTTGACAAATCCGCGGTGGCGCGTTTTACTATTTGGCGGTACGCGAATTTTTCACCGATTTTTTGGAGTGTGACCATGACGCAACTTATTGATGGAGAACGCGCGCTGGCATGGGGTGCGGTTGAAGCGGGGGTCGGTGTCGTGACAGGGTATCCCGGTTCGCCCGGCACAAATACGTTTAATGCAATGGCCGAAATGGCGAAGGACTATGGGCATCGCGCCGAATGGTGCATCAATGAACGCATCGCGCTGGACATGGCGGCGGGCGCGTCTCAAGGCGGCAAGCGCGCGCTCGTGTGTCTCAAAAGCGTGGGGATGAATGTCGCGCTCGATACCCTGATGGTGCTCAACATGACCGGGGTACACGCCGGGCTGGTGATCGCGATGGGCGATGATCCGGGCGCGTGGGGGTCGCAAAACGAGCAGGACACGCGCACGCTCGGGCCCTTGGCCGAGTTGCCCATGCTCGAACCGAGCACGCCGGGGGAAGGCCGCGAGATGATGAAATGGGCGTTTGACTATTCCGAGCACTTGCAATCCATCGTGATCTTGCGCTTGACCCGGAGTTATAGCGTGAGCACCGAGGCGCGCTCGGGCTTTCATCCGCCGGCAGAACGCCCCACCCGCGAACCGGATCGGCAGCCGATGAGTTGGATATCGGCGTTGCGGACAACCGAGGGCAACCACGCAAAATTGCACGCCAAGATCGCCCGCGCCACGGCGCAGTTTAACGACCTGCCCTTCAACCGCATAGATGGCGCGGGGAAAAAGGGCATCATCGCCGCGGGCATGGTGCATGCCAAATTGCGAGACGCACTTGAAGGAGCAAGTACCGCTGATCTCTCGATCCTCAAACTCAGCGCGCTCTATCCCCTGCCCAACCAACTCATTGCAGACTTTCTCGCAAGGTGTGACGAGGTGCTCGTGTTTGAGGAGGTCGATCCCTATATCGAGGACAATATCAAGGCCATTGGGTACGACGCGGGTTTTACCCCGGCCATTTTCGGGAAACGCACTGGGCACGTCCCAGGCGTGGGCGAACTCTTCCGCTGGCAGATGCAAAACGCGCTCGACGCGTACGTGCCGGGGTTCTCGCCGCGCACGCGCTACACAGAGGAGGATTGGGAACGAGAAAAGCCGTTTCGCAAAAACCACTGCGCGGGTTGCCCATTCCCAGAGATCATTTCTGCCCTGCGCGATGAGGCCCAACGCCTCGGTCAAAATCCCTTTATTTCCGCGGATCCGGGCTGCGTTGTGATGGCCGCGCCCATGCTCGACACCAAATTGTCGATGGGGTCGGCCATTGGCGTGGCGTGCGGCTTGGGCAAAACCGATATCGCCGAACGCGCCATAGCGATCTGCGGGGACTCGGCCTTTTACCACAGCGGCATCAACGCGCTGGTGCATGCGCGCGCAACAGGGGCAACGCCCATTGTGATGGTGCTCGACAATGGCGGTTCCCTCACCACGGGCGGACAGACCACGCCGGACACGGGCGTTCACATCGATGGCGAAACAGGCCCGCAGGTTGCGATGCGCGATCTCGCTCTCGCGTGCGGCGTGTCGCAAGTGCGCGAGGTGCAAGCAGAAGATACGGACGCCCGCATGCGCGCGGTTTTCCGAGACGCGCTTTGCGACCCCACGCTCAATCTCGTGATTGTGCGAAAGCCGTGCAAAGAAGTATGAGATCGGCGCAGTTGAAAATGCGATGTACCCAACCCATCGGAGATGCACCCCACGACAAAAGGAGAACACCATGCAAAGCACCGCAGAAAGCCCTATCGCCGAATTGGAGGTCCCTACGCAACGACGGGAAGGCGTCCTGGAGCAGATCTTGCGACAATTGAACGACATCGCGTCCATGCAACGCGACTTGTCAGATCGCATGAGCCACATGGAAGGCACCATGGGGCAGATCGTTCAAAGACAAAACAGCATTGAACAAAGCCAGCGCGACCTGATGCAAAGCCAACTCGACTTGTCAGATCGCATGAGCCGCATGGAAGGTAGCGCGGACCAGCAAAGTCGGCAAATCAACAGCATTGACACCCGCTTGACCAACCTTGAAGCCCGTTTTTTTACGGCCTTGTGCTGGATTGTGGGCATTCAGATCACAACGCTGTTGACCCTCGGCACGCTGATCTTGTTCAAGTTCGGAGACTAAACCAACGCATAATGATACCAACGCAAACGCCCCTGTTTCGACTGAGGAGACAGGGGCGTTTTTTTGGTTGAGAATGCGGGGTTAGATTTTTGCGGTGGCGCGGTATTGGGGGGTGTGGAGGCCGTAGGCGTTGTGGTGGATGGTGGTGTTGCCGTCGGAGCGGATGGACAGGTCGTGCGGGGATTGATAGAACCAATTGTGGTGAATGTCGGCGCGTTCTTCTGGGATGCCGCGAATGACGACCGCGGTTTTTGGACAGAAGAAGGTGTTGTGGTGAATGTGCATCCACGTCCCCGCAATGGTGGTGTCGTCTTTGCGGTCTCGCCCGCCGTGCATGTCAAAACAATGGCTGAGGGATTGACCGAGTTCGATATTGTGACGCGCTTCGTATCCACTGCCGGAGCGGCCCGTGCCCGCTATTGAATGCCGGTTGGTGTTGAAGAGGTTGTGGGAAATCAGGGATTGCGCGATGTCGTGGGCGATGCCGTATCCAAGGCCATTGTACTGGTTGTGGTGGATGAAATTGTGATGGATGAAATGTCCACATCCGCGGATCAAGGAGATGGCCGATTGGCTCCAGCCGGCGAGTTCGCAGTTATCGACTTCGAGGTGGTCGTGTTTGGTGTAGATACCGTCAGAGGTGGGGAATTTGTAATAGTACTCGTGCCCCCGACCTTCGGCAAAAGATCGGTGGTGATGCTCGAGACAGGGTTTGGGATTGGGGCCGCGAACGCGGAGGCCCGTGACGCGCACATTGGGGCCGCAGGCGCGGATCAGGGGGCGCGTGTCAAAGGTGTCGCTGGCGATCATCCCGCCGGGCGCGTTGTTTTGCCCCCGGTTGCTGGCAAGGGTGACGCCTTCGGGGATTTCGAGCACGAGTTTTTCGATATATACGCGCTCTGTGCAGTCGATAGTGGCCTGTGGCGCGACGAATACCACATCGCCCGACCGCGCTTTTGCAAGTGCGTGGAGCAATTCGTCGAGGGTTTTGACAAGCGGGGCAACCGGCGCGATTGGGCGTTTGTAGCCCTGCCCCCCGCCGATAGGCCCGTGTTCCGAGGGCGATGCGCCGCAGGTGATGCCGTTGAATTGCACGGTGGTTTGTGCGCGTTTGGGAATGCGGGCGTTGAACATGCTGATCTCTCCTTGAGAAAGGATGGGAGGACAACTCCCTTGTCCGAATTATCTCTACATGAGATTCAGGAGTTTGGCGGCGGTGCGGTGGGCGATGTTTTCGCGGGTTTTGTCATCCACGGGCAGAAGGGCGAGTTTGACCAGGGCAGGGCCTGCGTAGGAGATGGGCAGGTGCGTGCCAAAGAGGAGATGGTTCGCGCCGCCTTCTTCGATGAGGTACGCGAGGTCTTTCATCGCGTTGGTATTTCTGTGCAGGCCATAGTGAATTTCAGCGAGCGAGAGATCGACATACCAATTCAAGTCGCGCAGGTCTTCGCGCATCCAGAGGGGCGAGCGCGCGAGCGGACGGGCATTGGAGATGATGATCGCGGCATCGGGTACCGCAGCGATGAGGTCCGCGAGGTGTGCCAAGTCCATGCTGTGGCCCGGGTCCATCCAGTGGTGCTGACGCACGTCTTCGAGCCTGTGCGGGATGAAGACCGGGAGCGCGTGTTCGGCGCAGGCTTGCACCGCATTTCGGATTTCCGCGCCATCGGTCGGGTACTTGTGGTATTGCGGAAACAGGCGAATGCCTTTCATGCCCAGGGCGATGCACGCGGTCAGGTCTTGCTCCCAATGCGGCGACAGGGGGTTGAGCGTGCCCAAGGGAATGAGGCGATGCCCATGCGGTTCGATGTCGCGTGCGAGCCGTTCATTCGCGGATTGCGGATGCCGGTGAAACGCGGCTTCGATGTACGAGACGACAGCTTTGTCAATGCCCGAGCGATCCATGCGGGCGATCAGCGCGTGCGGCGTGTTGTCGCGCAGGGATCGAAAAGGCCATGTGCCGAGCCAAGCATTTGTGTCGATTAGCATGTGTGATCTCTTTGGTGAAAGGTCCCCCCTCCCCTGCACCGCCCCGTGTGCGCTGCACTGCTATCGCAATTGTACCCCGTTCCGTTGATTCGCCATTCACCCTACCTATCGCAGGCTTCACACACCAAGGCAAAGCGCGTGTGCCCGAGGTCGGGGATTTCCGTATCAAAATCGGTCTTGACCTTCGCGGTCACGCCGCAAAAATCGCATCGGCCCATCTGATCGTATTCCGAGCGGGCAGCGACCTCGAGCATGGTGCGTTCCTTGTGCGCGTAATTTTCATTGCCGACCTGCCGCATAAAATTCAACACGGTCTTATCGGTTTCATTTTGGCGGGCGCGTTCAAAAATGGCATCCATCCTCGGATCATTGGGCACGCCGCCATCTTCCAAGGTGTGCCACGCACGGGCGCGCACATTGGGGTCCGGGTCTTCCATGAGCTTGAACAGCGCGGTCTGGATTTCGGGCACGGGATGCCGCACATGGCACGGACACAAATTGGCCGCGGCCTCGTGCCGCTCTGCCGGGTCATCGCTCTCTGCCAAGGCGAGATAATGCGGAATATCTTCCCGTCGCAACCGAAACTCGCCCTTCTTTCGCGCGCGTTTCTGGTATTTGTTCAATCCCCGATGCTCGCGCTTTGGCATTGTACACCTCCTTGTCTGAATCGCGGATTGACGCGGATTGAGAAGCGGACTAACCCCTCTATCTCCGCATTTTACATCTCGTATCTTTGGGACTGATCGCTTTTGAACGCGCTATCGCTTTTCAAAGGTCGATTTTTTTAGCACGGTTTGCGACTCGTAGATAGAGCCTGTGCGGAGGGCACCGGGGTAGGGCAGGCGCACGGGCACGGGTTCTACACGCGGGATATTGGTCGCTTCGCCGCGCACAATGGTCGCATTAAACGCATCCCAGTTCGCGATACCGCCCAGGGGAAACGCATCTATCGCGCAATATTGAAACAGCAACAAGCGGCGGGGGTTGTCAGACGTGTTGGACACGGAACCGTGCAACATGCGGACATGGTGAATGGTAATGCCGCCGGCCTTCACCATCACGGGCGTCGTTCCCTTGTCGCTGAACGTCGGGTCTGTGACAGCACCACAAAAATGCCCGTTGAGGTGATGATCGTACACCGGCCCTTTGTGCGACCCCGGAATCACCAGCAACGGCCCATTTTCCTTTGTCATATCGTCGATCACCACGCCCACGGCCAGCAAATCGTCGTTGGTATGCGGATAAAACGCCCAATCCTGATGCCACTCGACCGGACTGCCGTAGCCGGGTTGCTTCATATTCAACTTGTTCCCATTGCACCGCAGGCCGTAGCCGATCAACTGCGACACCATCGCCAAAATTTTCTCGTGATGCAGGGTGTTGCGATACACTTCGTGTTGCTCAATCGGGCTCTTCAAGCGTCTCAATTTGGGATTCTCGGGCGTGTGCCCAGGCTCGAGGTCGAACACTGCGGTGTGTTCCGCGACCTCCCGCGACTTCTCCACAAACACATCGGTAACGCGCCGCAGGTCATCGACTTCGCCCTGGCTCAACACGTTCTCCACACCGAGATACCCGTGCTCATGGTAAAATGCGATCTGTTGTTGCGTCAGCATAGTGGACTCCTTTGTTGGGAAACAAGTTAAAAGCGGTCAGTCCCCGCCTAGCAAAAGCAAGAGGGGAGAGGGGAGACGCAAGAGGGCCGCCCAGCCACCCCCAAAATCGAGATGTGAGACTTGTAGGGGCGATGCCCCCGTGCCTGTCCTCATATCCAGGAATCAGTTTGCTAATACAATTTACTGTTCTCAACTTCACAATGCAAGCGTGTCGCGTCTCACGTACTGAATAATACCAATTTGATTTTAAGTTGTCCATATCCTGCATCACATCAGGGATGAATGGAGGAACAGATGTTCCGCTTTTCGCTATTTCTGTTCCTTCTTCATCACTTCTCTATTCGCTCGCGCATCTTCAAGCGTTGGATCGAGTGTCAATGCCTTGTCCAAACGCGCTATGGCATCCTCCACCTCGCCCATGTGGTAGAGCGCGATGCCCATGCCCGAGTGCGCGGCAGCGTTGTCCGGATTCATTTTTACGATGCGCTGATACAGGTCGCGTGCGTCTTCGTACTGCTGACGCTTGAGGTGCAACAGGGCCAGGTTTTGGAGGGCTATGGTGTATTTGGAGTCGATTTGCAGGACGTAGCGCAGGTGTTTTTCGGCCTCGTCGAGTTTGCCCTGCGCCATGAACGCGACGCCTGCGTCTGCGTGTGCCTTGACCTGTGGCATGCCTTTGCGATTGATGAGGGCCTCTTCAAAGTTCGGGTCAATGGCGAGGGCGCGGTCGACGCTTTGCAATGCTTCGTCCGTCCGCCCCAAGTAGTAGAGCGCGATGCCCATGCCCGAGTGCGCTGCCGCGCTACGAGGGTCGATCTCGATGAGTTGGCGATAAGCGTCCACCGCTTGCTCGTGATGCTGCTTTCTGACCAGCACTGAGCCGAGATTTTGGAGCGCGCTTTCATGGCGCGGGTCGAGTTCGAGTGCGCGGCGCAAGTTTTCCTCGGCCTCGTCCAACCGACCGACCCCACTGAGCGCGGTGCCGAGGTTGTACGGGGCGATTGGCGCGACTGCATTGTGCGCCATGACGTGGCTCCAGAAGGTCACTTTGTCCCGGTAGATGCCCGATTGTTGCCACGTCAGGATGCCCATCGCACCGAGCGCGACCACAGTGACCGCGAGACAGCCCTTTTGCGACGCGCCCGGCAACAGGGCAACACCGCGCACCATCGCGCCGATGAGCACGGTCAACACCCCGACGCCGGCCAAGTATTGATACCGATCCGCGACAAAGGAGAACTGCATATAGCCAAAGTCGATAAACCCGAGCACGGGCGACAAGGTCACCGCAAAGAACAACGCGCCGGCCAATGGCCCGCGCCCGATGCGATTCCGAAACCCGTAGAGCAAGCCCGCCAACGCACAGGCCGCGACAACACGGCCCCACGCGAACGGGTCTGCAACCACGACCGCCCAATGCGGATAAATGACCGCCAAGTCGGTCGGCCACAGCAATTTGCCCGCGTAAAACCACAGGACGCACGCTGCGATGAGCACCCGTTCAAGGAACGAGTACCCAAAGGCAATGACTTCGTTGGATTGGTAAAACGACGCGTCCATGATGGCGATGAACAGGCCCACCGCAAAAAACGGCAGCAGCCTTTGCACCTCTGCGCCGGGCACGCGGCCCTGTTGCCACCAGTGATAGATCAACAGTGCCACCGGCAGGGTGACGACAATGGACTTGCACAACATCCCCAGCACAAACAGCCCGAGCGCGAGAACATATCCGGCCTTGTCTCGCGCCATGTGGATATAGGTGGAAAACGCAGCGAGATAGAACAGGGTCGAGAGCAGGTCCTTGCGCTCGATCACCCACGCGACGGATTCGACATGTAGGGGATGCACCGCGAACACCGCGGCGATGATCCACGCGCCGGGCACGGTCAACCGCGCCAGCAAGTGCCACAGCAACACCACATTGGCAAAATGCAGCACCACGTTGACGATATGGTACCCGGCCGGGTCAAACCCCCACAACTTGTGCTCTAGCCAAAAGGTCGAATACACCAAGGGCCAGTAATGCCCTTCCCACATTCGCAACGCGCCCGGAGAGAACCAGATCTGCCACAGGCCGGACGCGCCCTCTCGAATCGGCGGTGCCTCGGTAATGACGCGGTCATCCCACACAAACCCGCCCCACAGCATGGCCGGCCCATAGCTGACGCCCACCAACAGGCCCAGCACGAGAATGCCCAGCGCGTCCCGCCGCGTCCATGTGCGTTGCGAAGTGTGCGATTCACGACTCGGTTGCCTGCGTCGCGCCCGCACGGCCCGCCTGCGCTCCTGCCGAGACGCCTGACCATTATTCCCACGCGCCCCGCTCTGCCGCGTCCGATTTGCATTTGTTCTTTTTGCCATAAAATAAGCGACCAGCAGTCAGCGATCATGCGGCGAGCACAGGAGCATCGCCCCTACGGTCTCACGTCTCGATTTTGGGCGGCTGGGCGGGGGCTGACATGCGAAAGGATGAGTTGTTTCGGTGACAAATAGACCCAATCTACGAAGGAGCCTGTCTTTTTGCAACCCCCAAACAGAAGGCACTTATGCAACAACGCCACTGACAATGCGAATCAAGAGTAGAAAGCGAGTAAGAAGCAAGCCGCGGTCAATCGCCCAAAGACATGAACGAGTAAGCCATCCTCTGATCGTACCCGAGACGCCATCGAGAGGTTTGTCTTTTGTTCAATCCAACTGAACAAGGCCGCTATCGGCTGTCGCATGCTCGAAACCGCCCGAGAAAAGTCTTTTTCGGCCTGCGTGCCGATTGTGCCATGACAATCGGCATGGAATCCACCGAGTAGGTGTGTTCAGAGACATCGGTTGCGGGACTGTCCTTTTGGATTTGTTCAATCCATGGGGCGAAGACCACACACAAGCGGTTCAACCGCCGGACATAGCCTGCATAAGTGGGCAGATTGGGAAACCAGTCGAACAGATGATCCTTCGTATAGGTATCAATCGCCATGATCTGCGTGTGTTGTTGCATGATCCCAAACAGAGGGATCGTCAGCACTTCTTCATCTGTGAAGGTCGGCGTGTCGTTCTTGCTCATGCGTTGTGTATAAAACCACAGATGCTTTTGGTCATACTGCTGATAAATAGAGACATACAAGTGAATGCGTTTATCTTGCCAATCCATCGCGTGCTCCTTCCTTTGAGGGTGAAAGGGTTGCGCCCTCAAGAAAAGACAAGTACGCGATGGATTCAACGCTTAATTCGCATTGTCAGTTGTCAGTTGTCAATGGCGTTGTTGCATAAATTAGCTATTGCCTGCAAGTTGGGATTGCAAAAAGACAGGCTCCTTCGTAGATTGGGCATATGGATCACCAAAACAACTCACCCTTTCTCACTAAGGAACCTGCCATGCCCAAGATAACCGCTTCCAAGACCGCCGTCAAGGCACCTCGTCGCCCGCGTCGCCCGCGCTGTGAGCCTGTCTATCGGGTTAGGAACTGGGCGGCCTACGAGGCCGGTCTCAAGCAACGGGGCAGTCTGACGTTTTGGATCACGCCGCAAGCCCTTCGGGGGTGGTACCATCAAGGGCCAACGCAACGGGGGAGGCCATACACCTTTTCAGATTTGGCTATTCAAACGGCATTGATGTTGCGCTTGGTCTCTGCCTTGCCCCTGCGTCAAACCGAGGGGTTTCTCACGTCCATCCTGGCGTTGATGGGGGTGGTTGCGTGTGCCCGATCACACGACCCTCTGCCGGCGACAGAAGGAGCACCCATCCGGCCCCTTCTTCCCCCGCGCCATGACGCGAAAATTGAACAACACGGAAACAGGAAGGTCCCTCCCTTGGCCCGCGATGAAATCATCCGAGCCATCCGGCGTCAAGGCCGCCGAAAGTGGAAACGCACCCGTGGCTATCATCGTCGCTCGGTCGTTGAAACCCAACTATGCCGCTACAAACAACGCATTGGGCGGCAGTTGCGTGCGCGAAGTCAGGAGAACCAAGAAACGGAAGCGCGGTTGGGATGTGCTCAATCGCATGATGAGGATCGCGAAACCCGTGTCCTATCCCAGAGAAAGAGGGGCTTAAATCTCGCGGGAAAGGGACGAACTTAGCCACGACAACATTTATGCAACAACGCCGTTGTCAGTTGTCAGTTGTCAATGCGAATTAAGCGTTGGATCCATCGCGTGCTTGTCCTTTCGCTACTCGGTGGATTCAATCCCTCTCGGTCCCGTCTCAATGGTCAACCAAGATCGAGACGTTTATTGGGACCTACCCCCCTAACCCCCCTTCCTGTGAGGAAGGGGGGAATGGCGAGAGGGTTTGTGAGGGATTTGCGCGAGAGGTTTTTGGGGTTCATGGCGTGATCCATTCGCTCAAAGCCATCAAAACAGCTAGGGATACAAACCTTCAAAAAGCCATGCGCTCCCCCTTTCCTTGTAGGAAAGGGGGCCGGGGGGATAGGGCTTGCGAGGAAGACGGAAGAGGGCCACCCTGCCATCCCCCAAAATCGAGACCTGAGACCCGTAGGGGCGATGCCCCCGTGCTCGCCCAAAGAGATAAGGAGGTTGTCATGACCATTCAAGAGCAGTTGCACTACGCGCAGGTGAATGACGAATCCCTGAGTTTTCTCAAAGCGATAGGCGTGGACTATCTGACCATCAACCCGTCGATGGACATGCGCGATGGCAAAGACCGCCGCGCGTACTGGGCGGAGATGCGCGATCTCGCGGCCGCACACGGCTTGGTTTTGCAAAATGCCGCGAGCGCGTGCTGGGATGAAATCACTTTGGCGCGAGAAGACCGAGACGAAAAAATTGACGCCTGGTGCATGTTCATTCGCAACTTGGGCGAGGCGGGCGTCCCCACTTTGGGGTACAATTTTAAGCCCGTGGGGAATTTCCGCACGGCGTCTGCCACAGGGCGCGGGGGCGTCAAATACAGCACGTTTGACTACGACGAATGGGCACGCCAAGGCGTGCATCATCCGGACAAGGAGATCTCGGAAGCGGGCATGTGGGAAAATATCGAGTACTTTTTGCAGCGCGTCGTACCCGTGGCCGAGGAATACGGCGTGACCATGGCCTTGCACCCGGACGATCCGCCCATTCCCGAACCCATGGGCGGGGCCGCGCGCATCGTATCAACGCTCGACCACTACCACCGCATCTTTGACCTCGTCCGTAGCGAGCGCAATGCCATGCTGTTTTGCCAGGGCTGTGTGGCTGAAATGGGCGAGGATGTTTGCGAAGCGATCCGCGATATCGGTGGCAAGGGCAAAATCGCGTACGTGCATTTTCGAGACATTCAGGGCACGCCGCGAAGTTTCCGCGAGGTGTTTATCGACGAGGGGCAAAACGATATGCACAACGCCATGCAAACGTACAAATCCGTGGGATTCAACGGGCCGTTCATGATGGACCACACGCCCAAGTTCTGGCAATCGGGCACGGATTGGGCGGGTCGCGCTTTTGCCGTGGGGTATATGCGTGCGCTAGTTCAAGTGGTTTGGGAAAGCGATTAGCGGTCAGGTAGCTCAACGCCAACACACGAGGAGAGCAAGATGAAACGAGCAACATCGTCTAACGGGGGCGTGAAGGTCGCCATGATCGGCGCCGGGGGGCGGGCGCGCAGTGCCCACTATCCCTCGCTGCGCGATATGGCAGATGTGGCGATAGTGGCCGTGTGCGAATTGAATGAAACGCGCATGAATCAGGTGGCCGAAGAATACGATATCCCCGCGCAATACACGGATTACGCGGCGATGATCGAGCGGGAAAAGCCGGATGTGGTCTATGCGATTATGCCGCCGCATCACGTCTATGACCTCGCGGCGAATATCATGGAGATGGGCGTGCATCTCGTCATTGAAAAACCGCCCGCGGTCACGACCGAACAAGCCAAACAGATGGCATTGCTCGCGAAAAAAAATCGGGTGATCACCGGCGTGACATTCCAGCGGCGGTTCGCGCCCGTGATCCGCACAGGCAAAGCGATCTGCGAGCAAAACGGGCCCATTCACAGCGCGGCCGCGTATTTCTACAAAAACGAGGTGGGCGGGCAACCGATTTACAAGGGCGCGATGGAAAAGCTGACCTGCGATGGGATTCACGCGGTGGATACCCTGCGGTATTTGTGCGGGGGCGAAGTGGAGGGCGTGGCGAGCGACGTGCGGCGATTGGATGCCACATTTAGGAATATGCACACGGCATTGGTGCGCTTTTCGTCCGGCGCGACCGGCGTGTTGCAAAATTGTTACATGATGGGGCGGCGCATGTTCACGGTGGAAGCGCATTCGGCGGGCGTGTCGATGTTTGGCGATCCCGAAGAGGGCGGGCAGGTCTTTGCCGATGGCAATGTCGAACCCGTGCAGACGCTCGATCCCTGGGCACTGGGCAAGAGCCGAGAAGCCCATGTCGCGTTTGGCGCCTATGCCATCAACCGCCATTTTATCGACTGTATTAAAACGGGCCGGCAACCCGAGACCAATTTTGAAGACGCGGCAAAGTCTATGGCATTGGTCGATGCGATTTACGATTCGCAGATTTAGAAAAAGTAAGCGTCTAGATCCGGCGTTGGCTACGTCTGTGCGTGCGCCGCTAACCGCTCATCCCGAGGATTTCCCATGAAATACATCGCCGATGTTCACCTGCATTCGCGTTTTGCCCGTGCGACGAGCAAGACATTGAATCCGGAAAATTTGTATCGGTGGAGCCGCATCAAAGGGCTGACAGTGGTGGGCACGGGCGATTTTACGCATCCGGTATGGGTTGAAGAATTGCGCGATCAACTCGAACCGAGCGAAGAGGGCTTGTTCCAACTGCGGCGCGATTTGCGGCAGAACGTGGATGCGGCGTTGCCGCAGGCGTGTCTCGGGGAGACGCGCTTTGTGCTCTCGGTCGAGATCAGCCTCATTTACAAAAAAAATGGCAAAACGCGGAAAGTTCACCATGTGGTGGTGATGCCGAGTTTTGACGCGGTTGCGCGGTTGAATGCGCGCTTGGGGGCCATTGGCAATCTGAAGTCAGACGGGCGGCCCATTTTGGGCTTGGACAGCCGAGATCTGGTGGAGATTTGTTTGGACGCATGCGACGAGGTGTTGTTCATCCCCGCGCATATTTGGACGCCCCATTTCGCGGTTTTGGGCGCGAGTTCCGGGTTTGATACGTTGGACGAGTGTTTTGAAGACATGTTGCCCCATATTTTTGCGGTGGAAACCGGCCTGTCGTCTGACCCGCCGATGAATTGGCGGTTGTCCATGCTAGACGATTACGCAATCGTCTCCAACTCGGACGCGCATTCGCCGCAAAAATTGGCTCGCGAAGCCACTTGTTTTGACACGGACCTCTCATTTCGCGGGATGTACGAGGCATTGCGAGACCGAGATCCCACGCGGTTCACGGGCACGCTGGAATTTTATCCGGAAGAGGGCAAGTACCATTTTGACGGGCACCGCAAATGCGACGTGTGTTGGAAACCCGCGCAGACCCTCCGCGCCGAGGGAATCTGCCCGGTGTGCGGGCGTGCGTTGACCGTGGGCGTGTTGCACCGAGTCGAACGGCTCGCGGACCGCGCAGAAGACGCCCGCCCGGACGTGGCGATGCCTTATGAGAACCTGATCCCCCTGCCCGAGATCATCGGCTCGGTTTTGCAGGTGGGGCCGACGAGCAAGCGCGTGCAAGCCGCGTACGAGACCATGCTGGCAACGCACGGGCCAGAATTGCACATTTTGCGCGCCTTGCCAGTGGAAGAACTCGCACGAACGGGCGACCCCCTCATCGCCGAAGGCATCCGCCGGATGCGCGTAGGCGAAGTTCATATCGCGCCGGGCTACGACGGCGTGTACGGGAAAATCCAAGTTTTTTCAGACGAAGACCGCGCCATCCTAAGCCGACAAGACGCCCTGTTCCATCTACCCGCAAAGGTGGAGCAGATAATCCCCGCTAAAAAGAAAGACGCAGAACGCACAATCCCTAGCGCACAACCACCAGCGCACAACCCCTCGCCGCTTTCCACCTCTGGCTTAGACCCGGACCAACGGGTAGCCGTCGCAATCGCCACAGGCCCCACAATCGCCATCGCCGGCCCCGGTACCGGAAAAACCCGCGTGCTCACGCATCGCATCGTCGATTTGATTCAAAATCGCGGCGTGTCGCCGGCATCCGTCATGGCCGTGACATTTACCAATCGCGCTGCGGCTGAAATGTGGGAGCGCGTCGTGACCCTGTTCTCCGGGGGCGAGGAACTCGTGCCGTTGCGCGTGGGCACGTTTCACCGCTTGGCGTTGGATCTCCTGCGGGAATACGCGCCCGACCGGTTGGGCACCATCGCCGATAGGGCCGAGGCGCGCGGCGTTTTGCAAGAGGCGGTTGCCAGTTTGGGGGCAGAGGTGTCGGTTGACCAAGCCCTGTCCGATATCGCGATGTGCAAGGCCGGTGCGCGGGAATTAGACGCTGATTCGCGTGCGATTTATGCGGCGTATCAGGGTCTCATGGCGTCTTATGGGCTGATGGATTTTGACGATATTTTGCTCGTCTTGGACGAGGTGTTGTGCGGCGAGGTGTTGCGGGATGTGCAGGCGCGTTTTGCCCATGTGTTGGTGGATGAGTTCCAAGATGTCAATGCGGTGCAGTACGCGCTGGTTCAAAAATTGGCCGGGAACGGCGATGGGCTGTTTGTCATCGGGGATCCGGATCAGGCGATCTACGGATTTCGCGGGGCGAGCGCGGCGTATTTTGCCCAACTGAAAGCGGATTTCCCCAAGGCGCGCGAGGTGGTGTTGCAACGCACGTTTCGCTCAACGCCCCAAATCGTGGCCGCGGGCGCGCGCATCGCCGGGCGATCCCTTGTCGCGGTGCGAGGGCGCGGCGCGAATCTGAAATTATTATCCGCGCCGGGGGAACTGGCCGAGGGCATTGCGATAGTGGATGCGATTGTGGAGCGGGTCGGCGGCGCGGATTTGCTAAACGCCAATGAAGAGGGCAAGCGCGGGTTGGGGGATTTTGCGGTTTTGTTCCGCACCGGGCGGCAGGCAGACGCGCTGGAATCGCGTTTTTTGGAGGCGGGCATTCCCTATCGCGTCATCGGGCAAAAGGGGTATTTGGACGCGCCCTCCACACAGCAGGCCCTCGGATTTTTCAAGTACGTCCTGCGCGGCGACGCCCACGCATTGATCGACGTCTTGACCCTTCCGAAATTCGACCCCGGGCGCGAGGCGCGTGCGGCCCTCCGAAAGGGCATTCGCAAGGGCGGTTTGCCCGACGCATTGCCAGACGCCGTGCAAGAGAAATGGGATGCGGTGCGCGAGGCTGCGGATCGCTTCCGCGAGGCATTGCCCGGGCTATCGCCCGCGGAACTCATCGCGGCGTGGGCAGATGAATTTGCATCGTCCGAGGATGTGGACATCGCGCGCTTGGGATTGTTGGCCGAAGGCGTGGATACCATCGCGGAATTATTGGACGTGGTCACACTGGGGCAAGATGGCGATTTCGTGCGCCACGGCCGGGTTATCCGCCCCGAAGCCGTGACCCTGATGACCTTGCATGCGTCCAAGGGGCTGGAGTTTCCGGTGGTCTTTATCTGCGGCACAGAGGAGGGATTGTTGCCGTATTCGGATGCGGATGTCGCAGAGGAACGTCGCCTGTTTTTCGTGGGCATCACGCGCGGGCAAGACGAGGTGATCCTCACGCACGCCCGAAGCCGCACGCGATTTGGCGAACGCATTCGGCCCGAGGTGTCGCGCTTTGTAGATGATATTCCCGAAGATGTGATCGACCGCGTCGAGCTACGCCCCAAAACCCGCACCAAATCCACGGAGCAGTTGTCGTTGTTTTGACTGGAGCGCAGCACCCTCTCCCATCTCCCGTCTCACCTCTTACCGAAGGCGGTTGGGCAGGGAGTGGCCCGGCCCTCCTTCCAACTTCGCAACTATCGCTTCCCATCGCTCGGGGTGGCTCTCGTGCGTATTGAGGGGTTGGAAGCCCGCGGTCAGGTAGGTCTTGATCGCAGGCAAACGCCAGTCGTCGGTTTTGAGATGGGCTTTTTGATAGCCCAGTGCTTTGAGGCGATGCAGGACGAGCGCGTTGAGCAAATGCCCGAGCCCCTTGCCGCGATGGTCGGACAGCACGGCGACCATGTGAATCTCGCCGATGGCTGGCGATTGGTCATCCGCGCGCCACGCACAAGCGCTGGCAATGGGGTCGCCCTCGTGGGTGAGAAAAAAGAGGTTCTCGGCTTGAAACCGGGAATCCCAAATTAAATTCTCTCGGCATTTCTGCACGGTCCAGTTGCTGCCCACATTCCCTTCCATGATGCGACACCACGCGGCTTCGTCACCCGGACAATAGGTGCGAACCGCGTACGCGCTCACCTTCTCGATCTCGGGCAGGTCGCAGAGGTGATCGCGGAACATTTCGAGTTGCGGCAGGCGTTCGACAGGCGGCGCGAACAATTTTTTTATCCAGTGGAACATCCCTCCCCTCCTCAATGCGCTTCCAGCCAGTTGCTTCCCATGCCCATTTCCACCACAATCGGCACGGACATCGGCAGGGCGTTTTTCATCGCCTCTTCGATGAGTGGCATCGCCACCTCGGCCTCGTCTTTGTGCATGTCAAAAACGAGTTCGTCGTGGACTTGGAGCAACATGCGCGTTTTTAATGCGCGTTCTTGCAGCGCGTCTTGAATCAGGCGCATCGCAATTTTGATCATGTCCGCCGCCGTGCCCTGGATCCGCGAATTGATCGCATTGCGCTCTGCGCGCTTGCGCGTAGTGGCGTTGCGCGAGTGGATATCCCGCAAGTACCGCCTGCGGCCCGTCATCGTCTCCACGTACCCGTGGTCGCGCGCAAAAGCAATGGTTTCGTCCATGTACTTTTTCGCCCCCGGAAACTGGTCGAAATACTGATCGATCAACCGCCCGGCCTCCGACCGCGGAATGTCCAACCGCTGTGCCAAGCCAAATGCCGAAATCCCGTAAATAATGCCGAAGTTCACGGTTTTGGCCTGACGGCGCATCTCGGCGGTCACATCGCCTTCGTCCAAGCCGTAAATTTTCATCGCGGTCGCCGCGTGAATATCCAGCCCATCCCGAAAGGCCCTGCCCATCTCGGCATCGGCGCTCAGTTCTGCGACCACGCGCAATTCGATCTGCGAATAATCTGCGGACAACAGCGCGTAGTGCGCGTTGCGCGGCACAAAGGCTTTGCGAATCTCGCGGCCCTTTTTCGTGCGAATGGGGATATTTTGCAAATTCGGTTCGTGCGATTGCAGGCGTCCGGTCACGGTCACGGCTTGTTCGTAATGCGTATGCACGCGCCCGGTCTTGGCAAAGACCGTGCCCGGCAACATGTCCAAGTACGTGGATTTCAACTTCGAGTACGTGCGGTACATCAAAATTTGTTCGACGATCTCGTGTTTGTGCGCCAGCCGCTGCAAAATGGATTCCCCGGTTTGATACTGCTTGGTCTTGGTGGTGCGCCGCGCATGGGGGTCGAGTTTCAGCTTGTCGAACAAGATCTCGCCCAGTTGCTTGGGGGAGTTGAGGTTGAACTCCTCGCCTGCCAACTCGTAGATGCGCTTGTGAATGGCCGCGAGTTCGTCTTGCAAGTCGTCCGACAACACCTCGATCACCGGCACGTCCATGCGGATGCCCTCGTACTCCATGCCCGCGAGCACCGGGATCAGCGGGCATTCGATGGCTTCAAACACGCGCGTCTGTCCCTTCTCCTCGATTTTCGGCCGCAATGCGTCGGCCAGTTGCAAGGTGATGTCCGCATCCTCTGCCGCGTATTCCGCCACCCGGGCCAGCGGAACGTCGCGCAGGGTTTTTTGTTTGATGCCCTTTTTCTTTTTTCCGATCAAAGACTCAAGTGCAATGGGTTCGTAGCCCAACACGGTTTGTGCCAAAAAGTCCATGCCGCGCCGCGATTCCGGGGCGATGACGTACGCGGCCAGCATGGTGTCGAACATCGGCCCGCGCACGTCAATGCCCTGCCACAGCAACACGGCCAGGTCGAATTTGAGGTGGTGGCCGATCTTTTCTGTCTCGGGATTTTCCAACACGGCCCGAAATTCTTCCAACGCGGCATTGCGTTCAGCCGCGTCTTCCGGCATGGGCACGTAATACCCCGCGTGCGGTTGAAACGCAAAGGCCAAGCCGAGCAAGTCGCACGTTCTCGGATTCAGGCCCGTCGTTTCCGTGTCAAAGCAAAATGCCTTTTGCCGCGCCAAGTCTTCGATCAGTGCCGCGCGCTTTTCCCGCGTGTCTATCAGGTGATACTCGTGTTCGACATCCGCGAGGGTTTTGTACTGCGATTCGCCCGGCGGCTCAGTTGCCGCATCGCCGAACAGGGATGGCTGTTGTCGATCCACGTCAAACTCACTGCCAAACAGCCGCTTGCCCAGGGTGTGGAACTCCAACTCGGCAAACAGGGGCTTCAACTTCGCGTCGTCTCGCGGCTTGACCAGCAGGTCATCCAACCCGCAATCCACCGGCACGTCGCGGTGGATGGTGACCAATTCCTTTGACAGCAATGCCTGGTCGCGATGCGTCTCCACATTCTCTTTTTGCTTGCCCTTCAAATCGTCAATATGATCGAGCAGGCCCTCCACACTGCCGTATTGCGCGATCAGTTTTTGCGCGGTTTTTGGCCCAATGCCCGGCACCCCCGGCACATTGTCGCTCGAATCGCCCATCAGGCCGAGCATATCGACCACTTGATCCACGCGCTCGATTTCCCATTGCGCCAACACCTCTGCCACGCCCAAAATCTCCGCGCCATACCCGATGCGCCCGGGCTTGCTGATCCGGGTTTTTTCCGATACGAGTTGGGCAAAGTCCTTGTCCGGCGTGACCATGTACGTGGTGAACCCGGCCTGCTCGGCGGCCTTGGCCAGCGTGCCGATCACGTCGTCGGCCTCGTACCCCGGCTTGCGAATCACCGGCACGTTGAACCCGTCGCACATCTGATCGATATAGGGTAGCGCGACGCTCAAATCCTCGGGCATGGCTTCTCGTTGCGCCTTGTACGCTCCGTACATTTCGTGCCGATGCGTAGGCTCTGGCGTGTCGAAAACCACGGCCAAATGCGAGGGTTGCACGTTGTCCAAAATGTCCAACAGGGTGTTTGCAAAAACAAATAACGCCGAAGTGTTCATCCCTTTCGCCGTCATGCGCGGATTGCGGATCATCGCAAAATGCCCCCGATACACCAACGCCATCCCATCCAACAAATACAGGGTGTTATCCAACATGTTCACTCCTTGAATTTTTGGCGGCGTCATTCTTCGACGCGCAGGAATGCGCCGCGATTCCAGAATTGTTTTTTTGTGACTGCGCCGGTTGAATCCCAGTACGTCCAGATGCCATCGGGTTCGCCATTGACGTAGGTCACTTCCTTTTGTTTGACGCCATGCGCGTACCACCAAGTCGAAAGCCCGTGCCGCCCGCCATTTTTCCAGGTGCCCGCGTTCTTGAGTTGTCCATTTTCGTACCATTCCTCGACCACGCCTTCGGGTTTGCCGTCGACCCAGTCCATCTCTCCTTGTTTTTGCCCGTTCTCGTACCAGTGCGTCCAAACCCCAACTTTGACGTCGTGCTCGTACTCGCCTGCCGACCGCACGCGGCCACTTTCGTAAAACGACTGGTAAGCCCCGTGCCTGAAATACCGCTCGTGCCCGTCATCCCAATACACGTGGTATTTCTCGTGCCCGTCCTCTACGATTTGGACATCGGGGCCGCACGCGAACAGCGCGAGACAAAACGCGATCATGCCCAGTTGACGCCCCATCTCATCCCCTTTGGAAGCGCGGTTAGCCCGCGATCTCCAGCAACTGCATCGTCATGGTCACTTCGCGCCCGGCCAGCGGGTGGTTGCCGTCTAAGGTTACGGTTTCGGGCGTCACGTTGAGGACGGACACCTCGACAGGCGTGCCATCCGGCTCGGCGCGCACCTCCATCCGCACGCCCTTTTCGAGCGGCGCGTCCGGTGGAAATTTGGACCGCGCAACCTCGATCACAAAATCCGGATTGTACGGGCCAAACGCCTCTTCCGGAGACAGGACGACCGTGCGCGACTCGCCTTCTGCCATGCCGAGCACGAGGCGCGTAAAGATGCGTTTCACCGCCTCATCGCCGACGGTAAATTCGTACGGATCGCCCTCAGCCGTGCCTTCGGCAATGGTGCCGTCGTCCAAAATGCCTTTGTAATAGACCGATACGCGGTCGCCAATTTGTGCGTGTGACATGGGGATTCCAGTGGTGAGAAGTAATACCAATTTGATTTTATCTTGTCCGCATCCTGCCTCACATCAGGAATGAATGAGGAATAGACGTTCCGTAGGGATCATGCGATGCTGGTCTAAAACGTTTGGCCTTATAGCCTCGTTGGTTGCCTCCGATGCCTTCGGCGACCTACTTTTTTTCAACAGCAAAAAAAAGTAGGCGAGCGGGGTACAACTGCCCCAGCAGTTCAAAAATGCCGCTCTCAAACGCCGAGAGGCTTGCACAGCGCAAAACGCTTTTGTAACAGAACGATAGGCGTCAGCCTGCAAGGTGGGTTGCAAGATGGATGTTGGTTGCGAGACGGACTTGCGCGCTGTGCGTGATGGCTTGATCGGAGCGGTTTTGCGAGGGTATTGATGAGGGATATTTAATCGCTTTATGCCCTCGCGCAACGCCATTAGAGTAGCCATAGCTATAAGCCATCAAAGGAACGCTACATTATCGGGACCCTAACCCCCGTTACTCGCTTCGTTGTAGGCTACGCTTTTGGGTCTCGTCCTGCAAAACGAGATCGAGGGCTTGGCCTTCCAAGTATGCAATCCGGCGTTTGAGGTATCGAATATTCACCTGAATATCGCGTGCGATGAGACGTGTGCTCCGGGTGTGGTAGCCCTGCGCGTGGCTGTGGCTCTGTTCGCGGCTGATCTCCTGCTTGAGTTGGTTAATCCGTGTGGTCAGGGCTTGCAGTTGGAGCAGGTGCTCGCTCGGCGGTTGCCAAGGCACAAAGGGCATGTGCTCGGCATAATCGAGGATCAACAACGCATCCTTCGCATCCGTCTTTGTCCCTTGCATGCACGCTTGGGCGTACTTGCTCATCGCCTTGGGATTGATGACCATGACCTGCGTGCGGCGATGCCGATGCAAGGCCAAGGCCACCTCCAGGCTATAAAATCCGGTCATTTCGAGGCAGACAGAGACCATGTGCCCGCCCTTGGTGAGCCACTTCAGCAACCGCTTGTGCGCCCGGGAATCATTGTCAAAGGTCGTTTGCATGACACCTTGTCCAGGCAGGGACAGGGCAACGGACAAGTTGCGGGCACTGACATCAATGCCGGCAAAAGCGGGTTGAGAGTTCGACATGGGGGCCTCCTGTGATGAGGGGTCTAAGGGGGTCTGATGTGCGCTCGAGTCCCGACCTTTTCACGCCAAGTCTACCGGTCTTGTCTATGCAGCCTCAATGGACTTAGATACGCTTCGGCATAGACTCGGCGGTCGGGGGGCCTCTCTTCCTGACAAGGTCATCGCCTTCAAGGGGGGCCGGCCTTCCCCGAGCCGGGCATCAAGATGTCTCGTCTCGATACGAGGGCGCAACTCCTAATTAACCCTTACTTCCAAGATACAAGGGGGAATGGCGGGACCTACCCCCCTAACCCCCCTTCCTGCAAGGAAGGGGGGAACGCGGATGGGTTTTGCGGGGGGATGGTGTGAGGGATATTTAATCGCTTTATGCCCTCGCGCAACGCCATCAGAGCAACTAGAGATATAAGCCATCAAAGGCACTTTACTCCCCTTTCCTTGTAGGAAAGGGGCCGGGGGATAGGTCCCCTCGCGCAACGCCATCAGAGAAACCAGAGCGAGAAGCCATCAAAGGTGCTTTACTCCCCTTTCCTCGTAGGCACAGGCGTAGCCTACAATGAGCGAAGCGAATAACGGGGCCGGGGGATAGGTCCCCTCGCAAAACGCCATCAGAGCAACCAGAGCTTAGAAGCCATCAAGGAACTTTACTCCCCTTTCCTCGTAGGCACAGGCGTAGCCTACAATGAGCGAAGCGAATAACGGGGCCGGGGGATAGGTCCCCTCGCCCCGCCGCCGGAAAGTTACTGGATTACTGACGTTGCGCGTGCGCTGGAATGGACGAGTGGCGGTAGGGCGGAGCGGGGACTGACTACTGATGCGAATTAAGAGTAGAAAGCGAGTAAGAAGCAAGCCGCGGTCAATCGCCCAAAGACATGAACGAGTAAGCCCTCATAGGATCGTACCCGAGACGCCATCGAGATGTTCGTCTTTCGTTCAATCCAACTGAACAAGGCCTCAATCGGCTGTCGTATGCTCGAAACCGCCCGAGAATAGTCTTTTTCGGCTTCGGTCAGGCTTTCTTGTCCCTTCTTGCGCTTCACCGGCGTCTCGAAGATCAGGTTCTGCTGTTTGCTAAGCGTGTCTTTTAAGGGCTGATCGGCGTAGATTTTATCGCCGTAGAGGTGTCCATCACGCAAAACGGGTAAGACTTGTCGCAAAGCGGTCAGGTCATGCTCTGCTGCACCTGTCAAGCCGATGTACTCTGCTTTCGGGAGGCCGTTCTCACGGTCTTGTGCGACAATGTGCAGTTTGGTGCCGTAATACCACATCTTTTTGGAAGCGCAGCGGCCTTTGTTGGCCAGTTGTTCTTCGGCCACACACGCCTGACCGCTGCGTGCCGATTGTGCCATGACAATCGGCATGGAATCCACCAAGTAGGTGTGTTCAGAGAGATCGGTTGCGGGACTGTCCTTTTGGATTTGTTCAATCAATGGCGCGAAGACCACACACAAGCGGTTCAACCGCTGGATATAGCCTGCATAAGTGGGCAGATGGGGAAACCAGTCGGAAAGATGATCCTTGGTATAGGTATAAATCGCCTTGATCTGCGTGTGCTGTTGCATGATCCCAAACAAATAGATCGTCAGCACTTCTTCATCTGTGAAGGTCGGCGTATCGTTATTGCTCATGCGTTGTGTATAAAACCACAGATGCTTTTGGTCATACTGCTGACAAATATAGACATACAAGTGAATGAGTTTATCTTGCCAATCCATCGCGTGCTCCTTCCTTTAAGGGTGAAATGACTGAGCCCTCAAGAAAAGACAAGTACGCGATGGATTCAACTCTTAATTCGCATTACTGACTACTGACTACTGACTACTGACTACTGACTACTGACTACTGACTACTGACTACTGACTACTGACTACTGACTACTGACTACTGACTACTGACTACTGACTACTGACTACTGACTACTGACTACTGACTACTGACTACTTCCTCGTAAATTTTGGCAAAGCGCAGGAAGTCGGCGAAGGCTACGTGGCCGTCGGCGGTGAGGTCGAAGTGTGGGTCGGTGGTGGCGAAGGCAGCGGTGAACAGGCGGAAGTCGCGGAGATCTACGCGGCCATCGGCGTTGAAGTCGAGGGGCTTTTTATTGCTCGTGGGCATTGTGATCGCCGAGGGGAATGCAATGGAGAGTTCGCGGATGCGGTGATTGCCCGCGTCTGCGATGAGCAGGGTGCCTGTGGGGCTGATCCCCAAGCCGCGAGGGGTGTTGAGGCTCACCGCGAGGCCGCCGCCGGTTTCGAGATCGAGGCGTCCGGAACCGGTGCCGCCGATGCTTTGGATCAGGCCGGTGGTCAGGTCGAGCAGGCGAATGCGGTGGTTGTCCGTATCCGCGATGAAAAGATGCCCGCGATCATCGACGGCAATGCCCTGTGGCCGGTTGAGTTGGGCGCGCGTGCCCAGGTTCCCATCTCCGGAAAATCCGGGGGTGCTGGTTCCCGCAAGGGTGGTGATGATGCCCGTGGGATCGACCTTGCGAACGCGGTGGTTGTCCGTATCCGCGATATACACATTGTTCTGTGCGTCAATGGCAAGGGCATGGGGCCGGTTGAGGCGGGCGCGTGTGGCTGCGCCGTTGTCGCCGGCATAAGCCCCCTCATCTGGATTGCCACTGCCGGCAAAGGTGGTGATGATGCCCGTGGGATCGACTTTGCGAACGCGGTGGTTGTCCGTATCCGCGATATACACATTGCCAGTTTGATCGATAGCGAGACCGGTGGGGCGTCTGAGGTTGGCGTTGGATGCGCGGCCCCCGTCCCCGCCAAATTGCCCGATGCCCGTGCCTGCAAACGAGGCCAGCGCGCCATTGCGTACCTGCCGCACCACATGGGCTTGGGGTTCGCTGATGATCAGCGCGTTGCCCTTGAAGACCAAGGCGGACGGCGTGGCGAGTTCCCCCTCTGCGGTTGCCGCGAGGGTTTGGATGATGCCCGTTTCGACTTGGCGAACGCGATTGTTGCCCGCGTCCGCGATGTAAATATTGCCGCGGGAATCCGTTGTGATGCCCTGCGGATTTTGGAGGAGCGCGTCTGTTGCCGCGCTGCTATCGCCGGCAAATCCGCCGGTCTCATCCCCCGAACCCGCGATAGTGCGGATGGTCAGGGCGTCTTCTGCGAAGGGTTGGACGAGTTCGATTTCGACGCGGCCGGGCGCGAGCCCTTGGCTTTCCGCGATGATGACCACGCGGCCCGGGTCTTGGCCTGCGCGATAACGCGAGGTCGCGACCCCATCGCTCACCGCTATCTCATCTTCGCCCACTTGCTCTGAGGTCCGCGACGGGATGATCAGGCCGCTCCCGGTTTCAATGAGGAATCGCACGGCGCGCCCGCTGGCGACGACGGGCGTGTTCTCGCGGGTGACGATTCGCGCCGTGAGTTCGGCTTCCGAGACCCCATTGCTCAATAAGTGGGTCGCGTCTGCGGTTAAGCGCACCCGCGCTGCCGGGCGCGGCGCCTGCTCGGTGATGGCGATGATGCGATTGACCGATAACTCATCCGTATCCCTTTGCTGCACGATGCCACTCGGCCAGCGCAGGGAAAGCACCGAGACGCGCTCGGCGTCGCCTATGCCGAACCGAGCGATGGGCGCGTCTTGAGATAAGAAGGACGCCCCCCCGGAAATCTCGCGGATGGCGCGGCGGTCGTCGCCATAGACAATTTCAACGCGCGTGCCTATCGCGTCCGCGCTACTTTGCGTGCCGCGCAGGCGAATGCCGAGCCAGTTGCCAGCGGCTTCGCGGTTGCGATACAGGGCATCGGCCCCATTTTGCACCGCGACGTACAGATCCAACTTGCCATCCGAGTCGTAATCCGCGAGCGCGAGGCCCCTGCTGTTCGCATCGAGCGCGAGGCCCAAGGTATCGGCCAATTCGATGAACTCCTGCCCATCTCGATTTTTGTAATACAAATTCGGCTGCTCCCTGTTGGTGACGTAGAGATCGAGAAATCCATCGTTGTCAAAATCGCCCCAAGCCGCGCCTCTGCCGCGCCCATCGTGGTCGAGGCCAAGGGCCGGCGCGCGATCCGTGAACCTGCCGCCGTCATTGACGTACAATCGGTTGGGCGCGCCAAAGTAGGGGATGAACAAATCGAGATCCCCATCATTGTCAAAATCGCCCCAAGCCGCGCCAAAACTCGGCCCGGCATCGGTCGGGCTGAAGCTGTTTTCAATCGCTGTGAACCGGTCGCCGTCATTGCGAAACAAGCGGTTGGGGCCGCTGTTTGCCAAAAAGAGATCCGGATCCCCATCGTTGTCAAAATCGCCCCAAGCCGGCTGAATCCCGCTTTCCGCGTCCGCGAGGCCCAAAGAATCGGCACGCTCGACAAAGCCGTCGCCATCGTTTTGGTAAAACCGGTTCGCGCCAAAATTCGCGACGTAGAGATCCAAATCCCCGTCGCGGTCGTAATCCGCCCAAGCCGCGCCGTATCCGTCGCCGGGATCGGCGATGCCCAGGGCCGGGGCGACGTCGGTAAACCGGTCGCCATCATTGCGAAACAAGCGGTTGGGTTCGCCGAAATTGGTGACGTAGAGATCCAAGTCCCCGTCGCGGTCCACATCGCCCCAGATTCCCGCGCTGCCGTCGCCGGGATCGGCGATGCCCAGTGTTGGGGCGACGTCGGTAAACCGGTCGCCATCGTTGCGGTACAAGCGGTTGGGTTCGTTGCTGCGGACGACGGACAGGTCGAGATCCCCGTCGCGGTCGTAATCCGCCCAGGCCGCGCCAAATCCCGCGCCGAGGTCGCCTAGGCCCGCGTTGGCCGCCTCATCGACGAATCCATCTGCCCGGGCGCGTTGTCCCAAGCCCTGCAACCGGAGCGTGGCCGCCGGGGTTGCGGGCGCGTTGCTAAAAATGGTGAGCGTTGCGCGTTGCGCGTTTTCGGCCGTCGGGTGAAATGCGATTCGGAGGGATTGGCTTTGCCCAGAGGCGATTCGCAAGGTGTCGGTTTGTGCCACGACGAATTGCGAGTCGGTCGTCGCGGCATGGGAAACGACCAGCACGCCCGCGCCCAAGTTGGAAATGCGGACGGACGAGGATTGCGCTTGCCCGATAGCCGTGGGGTCAAAAACCAAGACGTCCGGCGGGAACAAGCCGATAGCTGCGGATTCTGCTGTGCCTTGGACGCGGACTGTGGCAGAAGGCGTGCGCGGGTCGTCTGTGGTCAGGGTGACGATCCCCTGCGCTCGCCCTTCGCGGATGGGGTCAAACGCCAGTTCGATCTCTGCCAGTTGCGCCACGCCCAAATCAAAGGGCAAGGCGGATAAGATGCGGAACCCAGCATTGTCGGAAACGACGGTGTCGATGCGGACGGGCAGGTTGCCGCGGTTTTCAACGGCCAGGCCGCGCACGGCGGGATCTCCGATGCTGACCGTGCCAAAGTCGATGTCCTCGGCAGGCGCGTTGAAGAGGGGCATGCGAAACCCTGGGTCGCGCAATTTTCGGATGCGGTCGTTGTCGATAAAGAGGAGATCGCCATCGCCGTCGATCATCATGTGCGCGGGGCCTTGCAAATCGGACAACAGGCCCAACGCGCCTTCGGCCCCCACGCCCTCGGTGCCGGTGCCCGCCAGGGGCAAGACGACGCCGGTTTCCGCTTCCACGATGCGGATGCGGTGGTTGCCCGTGTCCGCGATATAAATATTGCCGCGCTGGTCTATCGCAACGCCCGACGGGTTGGAGAACAACGCACTCGTCGCGGCCCCCCCATCGCCCTTGTAAAGCATTTCTTCAGGACTCGCCTCTCGCCCGGCCACGGTGGTGATGACGACGACAACGGTCGTGTCTTGCATGGCCCGGCTGACCCGGCGGACGCGCCCATTGGCAACGTCTGCAATCAGCAGGTCTCCATCGTCCGCGATGGCGAGTTGCCCAGGGGTTAATCCCGCGCGGTGCGCCAGCCCCCCATCTTGGATATTGGACGCCCGGGCGTTGCCATTGCCGGCCACGGTGCCGACGGTATTGCGCGTCAAATTGAGTTGTCGCACTCGGTTGTTGCCTTGCCCGGTTTGATCCCCGGCATCGGAAATCAACAGCGCGGCGTCGCCCAACATCGCCAGCGCGACAATGTCGTAGAACGTGGCTTCCAGGGCGGGCACGCCATCGTTGAACCCCCCTTCGCCCGTGCCCGCGACAGTGGTGATAATGCCCGCGGGATCGACGCGCCGAACCCGGCGATTTTGCGCGTCATTCGCGCCTCCGCTACTGAGATAGATATTGCCCGCGCTGTCAACCGCAATGCCTTGCGGCGCGTTGAGCATGGCGCGTGTTGCCGGCCCGCTATCGCCTGAGAACCCGGGTTCGCCCGTGCCCGCGACAGTGGTGATGATGCCCGTCGCCGCATCGACCCGCCGAATGCGATGGTGGTCCGTATCCGCGATGTAGAGGTTGCCCCGCGCATCTAAGGCAATGCCCCGCGGCTGGTTGAGCATCACATCCGTTGCCCGCACATTGTCGCCATCTTCCAACCCACCCCCTGCGATAGTGACGATAGAGGCTTGGGCGAAGACGCACGTCGCGAGAATCAAGACGATGTAGATGGTGTGGATATAGCGCATGGGAGTAGTCAGTAGTCAGTGGTCAGTGGTCAGTCCGCCCCGCCCAATCCCCCTTTGGTGAGAGGGGAGACGGGAGAGGCAAGAGGGGAGGCCACAAAAGGCACGAGCGGGGTACAACTGAGCGACAGCCAGTTCAAAGGCACAAAAGGCGATAGCCAGTTCAAAGGTGAGCGATATGTGTAGGGGCGATGCCCCTGTGCTCGCCCAAAGATACAAGAAGGAGAAGGCAACCGCGCTATCCTTCTCAAGGGGTCAGTGGTCAGTCCGCCCTGCCCAATCCCCCTTTGGTGAGAGGGGAGACGGGAGAGGCAAGATACTCTCTTAAAAGGTCAAGGGGTTTTCGGGGTGATTCGATAGAATTTTTCGCCCTCAAAATCTTGGTCATGGCGCAACATGCCCCAGATCGAATGGAGCAACTTTCGCATCACCGCAACGATAGCCTGCAAAGGTTTCTTGCCGCGGGCGATGAGTTGGTCATAGAAGGCTTTGACATGGCCTTCGTGTCTGATGGCCACCCAGGCAGGCATATAGAGGGCATGGCGGAGGTACTTATTCCCGGTTTTCGAGATGCGTCTTTGTGGATTGGCGGTTCCGGATTGTTTGGGTTTGGGATCCAGGCCTGCATGTGCGACCCACTGGGGCGGTTGCATCTCCTCTGGCAAAAGGGTCAACTCGGCCAAGAGCCGCAAGGCACTCGTTTGCGCGATGCCAGGCGTCGAGCAGAGGCGTTGGTAGGCACGCTTGAGGGGCTCATCGTGCAAAACGAGATCGAGGGCTTGGCTTTCCAAGTATGCAATCCGGCGTTTGAAGTGTCGAATATTCACCTGAATATCGCGTGCGATGAGACGTGTGCTGCGGATGTGGTAGCTCTGCGCGTGGTTGCGGCTCTGTTCGCGGATGATCTCCTGCTTGAGTTGGTCAATGCGTCTGGTGAGGGCTTGCAGTTGAAGCCGTTGCTCGCTCGGCGCTTGCCAAGGCACAAAAGGCATGCGCTCGGCATAGTCGAGGATCAACAACGCATCCTTCGCATCCGTCTTCGCCCGTTGCATGCAGGCTTGGGCGTACTTGCTCATCGCTTTGGGATTGACGACCATGACCTTTGTGTGGCGATGCCGATGCAAGGCCAAGGCCACCCCCAAACTGTAAAGCCCGGTCGCTTCGAGGCACACAGAGACCATGTGCCCGCCCTTCGTGAGCCACTTCAGCAACCGCTTATGCGCTTGGGGATCATTGGCAAAGGTCGCTTGCATGACAGCTTGTCCGGGTCTGGACAGGGCAACGGACAACGTGCGGGCACTGACATCAATGCCGGCAAAAGCGGGGTGAGATTTCGACATGGGGGCCTCCTGTGATGAGGGGGTTGTAAGGGATCTGGTGCGCGCTCGGGGTCGCGTCCCGACCATTGACGCCAAGTCTACCGGTCTTGTATATGCAGCCTCAAGGGGCTTAGATACTCTTCGGCATAGACCCGGCGGTCGGGGGGCCTATCTTACCTACAAGGTCATCGCCTTCAAGAGGGGCCGGCCTTCCCCGAGCCGGGCATCAAGATGGCTTATCTCGATACGAGGGCGCAACTCCTAATTAACCCTTACTTCCAAGATACAAGAGGGGAGAAGGCAACCGCGCTATCCTTCTCAAGGGTCAGTGGTTTCCCCTATCAGTCGTAGGGACAGGCACAGGGGCCTGTCCATGTATTATCGACGGCGGTACGCCGCGCTATAATGGTGAAACCTGACGATGATGAAGTCGGATGGGGAAAAAAATTGCAATTCCCGGTTGTCGATGAGGAATACGTTGCCCTTCTTCCGCGCCTCTGCGTCAATGCCGAATACGTATCGGTCAAAGGATTTGACGTATTGAAATTCCGCTGTTGGATTCGGAATATCCGCTGTCTCCATATACACGCGGGGATCCGGGCGGGCGTAGAACAACGCAAATGTATGGAGTTGGTAGCCCGTCAGATAGATGGTTTCGCGCTCGTTGGCATGGCGTGCGATGTGTGCAAATGCCTCGCCATAAGAAGGAGCGAAATATTGCACTTGTTGCCAGCGGTAGTCGCTGAAGTACGTCTTGGTGAAAGCCGCAAATGAAAAGATCAGATACGCCAGCGCGACGACACCCGCGATTTTCACTATGGACCTGTACTGCTCGCCAAGCGCGGTGTACAGCCCGTACGCAGTGCACAGAAGTAGCGGAAAGAATATGACGTTGATCCGATTGATGTTCGGCTTCACCGTTATTGACGTCAAAAGCGCGACCACCAGCCACAGGAGCACGAGCAGGTTTTCGGGGCGGCGCCCCCGCACGCCATCGCGCACGAGAAAGCCCGTGCCGACCACAGAGACGAGAAAACCGCCCCAGCGGTAGAAATATCCGAACTCGGGCAGGGCATTGTAAATAGGTTCGCCGTGTCCAGTCGCTATCAGTGGCCCTAAGTGCAGGCCGTTCTGCCAAATTTGAAAAAAAAATCCGCACTGAAGAACGCGGCAGTTGTGGCATACCTCGGCACGCCAGTGTAGCGCGGCATGGAGAACAGCGGCGTTTCTATGGCCTCCCATTCGAACAAATTGACCGCCAAGAACAAGCCAATGGGAATCGCGGTCACGATCATCACGACCAAGCCGCCTCCCCAGTGCCGGACGTCGATCTGGCGGTGCTTCATCCCATAGACGAGAACCCCGAGTGTAAAGATCGGCACAAAGAAGTAAGCCGTGCCATACGCGTACAGGGAAAGGGACAGCAGGAAGAACGCGGGGATGATGTAGCGCGAGGTGATCAATCCCCGAAGCAAAAAGGAGAAACTGAACAGCAACAATGGCGGCAATAAGTTGGACTCCAACCCCCATCGGCTCATCATGACGTGCCACGGCGAGATGGTCAACACAAACAAGGCGAACAGGGCGAATCGCCCATCTGCGAGACGCCGACCAATGGCGTACATTGCGAACAAGGAGACGACGCCCAACAGGGCCTGCGCGAGACGGATGGACACGATGTTCAAGCCCATCGCCTTGATGAACGGCATCGAGAAATAGCCGTACAGGGCGTTCTGCCCGCTTCCCCAAGACACAAAATGCACCGGGTTGTGATAACCGTGCCGGTCAATGCCGTATTCCAACAAGGCCCAGGCGTCGTAGCCCAGAGCGGCCTCGTCTTGGTTCAACCCTGCGGGAATGTCGCCGAGCAAAATCAGGCGAACTGCGGCACCGACCAGTATCAGAGCGAGGAAGATCGCGTTCTCAACAGCATTATCCCCGGGCAGGAACAACCGCTTCAGCCAACGCTTAACAGGGTGATCGCTCGCCGCTACCTGCACCGGGGTCTGCGGTTTGGCGGTGTTGGCACGCCCCTGACGGTTCCTCGTCCGCCGATTTTTTTGTTTTTTTGTCATGCCAGTCACCCCCTGCGTCCAAGTCGATGTTCGTCCGAAAACATCAGCAGGAATTGCCGCCCCAAAACCGCGATGAGGAGCAACAGCACAGCCGGTTGCCACTGCGGGAGAATGAATATGTTGAACAGATAGGGCATGTACGCAAGGACCGACACGGAGCTTATGACCACCGGCACATACCAGTAACGCGGGCAGTAGAAAGCCAAAATGATGGCGATGATGTCAGCCGGGAAGAAGTACCTGTCGTGCATCTTGGGCAAAAAATAGGGCATGATCAGGACAGAGAAGGTCGCCAGGAAAACGAGGTGATCCGCGGTGATCTTCACCCGGCTCTTAGAGACAAAATAGGCGATGCCCAAGGCGACCATCGCGGTGAACGCCATACCGACCGGATAGAAATCGTAATAGGCGTTGGGAATCCATTGATACAAATTGGGCGCGTTTCTACAGAGATCCCGAAATACGTCTGCTTGACCGAAGTAGATCATGAGCAGATCCGCGAAGGGTCTGCCGATAAACCAAGCGGGCAAGCTGGAGACCACGTACACCGCGGGACTCAACCAAACATAACGCCAATTCACTTCCTTTTTCACCAACAACCACAGTAAAAACGGGCCAAAAAAAACAGATTGCAATTTGAAGGTGAACGCCATCCCAAAGGCGATGAACGCCGCGGCTTGGCGTCCGGCGAGCAAGTAATACAGACATGCGACCAAGAAGGCGGTATGTATCGCGTCCGCTTGTCCCCACAGCGCGCTATTGAGAACCACCGTGGGGGCCAACAACACGGTCAGCGCGGCTAGAATCGGTATGGCCCCCTCGTTCGGTTGGCGGTATTTGAGACGCACGCATCGATAGACGAAAAAGGCGAGGACAAAATCGAAAATTATGGAGGTGATCTTGATGGCGAGAAGTGAGTGGAGATCGGAAAAAAAATACGCAACCGTCGCCAAGAGATAGAGATACGGGACATTGTAGTTGGCAAAATCGTACTTCAGCGCGGCAAAGTGATCGTGCTGAACGATAAAGTCGTACCACGGCTTCAAGTGGACTTGATAATCATGCGTCTCAACAGGCAACAGGGGGTAGCGGACCATGATCGCCAAGAGAACGCCAACAGCGAGCAGGGCCTTTCGATAGTCTCGCCTTGAACGGATACCCTTGCGATTTGAGGGTTGTGCCCGGCGGGAACGTTTTCCGGACTTTTTTTGCTTCTTACCCATCGCTTCCTCTTTGATTCACCAATTGTTGCCCCTACTCGTCCAAGCGTCTCATGATAACCGCGCCGCTTTGCCCGGCATCTAACTGCTCCAATTCCACCCCGCCCAACCCCCCTTTGGTGAGAGGGGAGACGGGAGAGGCAAGAGGGGAGGCCACAAAAGGCACGAGCGGGGTACAACTGAGCGACAGCCAGTTCAAAGGTGAGCGATATGTGTAGGGGCGATGCCCCTGTGCTCGCCCAAAGATACAAGAGGAGAAGGCAACCGCGCTATCCTTCTTAAGGGGGCAGTGGTCAGTCCGCCCCGCCCAACCCCCCTTCGGTGAGAGGGGAGACGGGAGAGGCAAGAGGGGAGAAGGTGGTCGCGCTATCCTTCTCAAGGGGTCAGGGGTTTCCCCTATCAGTCGTAGGAACAGGCCCCTGTGCCTGTCCATGTATTATCGACGGCGGTACGCCGCGCTATAATGGTGAAACCTGACGATGATGAAGTCGGATGGGGAAAAAAATTGCAATTTCCGGTTGGCGATGAGGAATACGTCGCCCTTCTTCCGCGCCTCTGCGTCAATGCCGAATACGTATCGGTCAAAGGATTTGGGGAATTGAAATAGCGCTGTTCGATTCGGAATATCCGCTGTCTCCATATACACGCGGGGATCCGGGCGGGCATAGAACAACGCGAATGTATGGCGTTCTTGGTCCGTCAGGTAGATGGTTTCGCGCTCGTCGGCATGGCGTGCGATGTGTGCAAATGCCTCGCCATAAGAAGGAGCGAAAAAGGGTATCTTTTGATAGCGGTAGTCGCCGAAGTACGCCTTGGTGAAGCCCGCAAATGAAATTGTCAGATACGCCAGCGCGATGACGCCCAAGATTTTCGCCATTGACCCGTACCCGTCGCCAAGCGCGGTGTACAATCCGTAGGCGGCGCACAAGAGTAGCGAAAGAAATATGCAGTTAGATCGATTGATGTTCGGATACACAGCCATTGAGGTCAGGAGCGCGACCACCAGCCACAGGAGCACGAGCAGGTTCTCGGGGCGGCGATCCTTTGCAGTATCGCGTACCAGAAAACAGGCACCGACCAGAGAGACGAGAAAGCCGCCCCAGCGGTAGAAATATCCGAACTCGGGCAGGGCATTGTAAACATACCTGCCATGACCCCGTACTACAAAAAGAAAAAAAAGTTCTTTGGCATTGCGCCAAATATCTTCGAAAACATACGTCTTGAACCCCGCTTGCCCGGGATACCTCGCCCCGCCGGTGTAGCGCGGCATGGAAAACAGCGGCGTTTCTATGGTCGGAGCGTCGAACAAATTGATCGCCACGACCAAACCAATGGGAATCGCGGTTACAACCATCACGACCAAACCGATCCCATAGTACCTGAAGTCCACCAGACGGCACTTAACCGCCATAAGGAGAACCCCGAGTGTAAACAACGGCACAAAGAAGTAAGCCGTGGCATAAGCGTATAGAGAAAGCGACAATAGGAAGAACGAGGGGATTATGTAGCGTGGGTGCTCTAATCCCCGAAGCAACAAGGCGAAGCTCAGCAGTAACATCGCCGGCAACAAGTTACATTCCAAACCCCACCGGCTCATCATGACATGCCATGGCGAGATGGTCAGCACAAACAGAGCGAACAGGGCGAATCGCCCATCTGCGAGACGCCGACCAATGGCGTACATTACGAACAGAGAGACGACGCCCAACAGGGCCTGCGCGAGACGGATGGACACGATGTTCAAGCCCATAGCCTTGATGAACGGCATCGAGAAATACGCGTATAGGGCGTCCTGTCCGCTTCCCCAAGCAATAAAATGAACCGGGTTGCGATAGCCGTGCCGACTGATGCCGTATTCCAATACCGCGTAGGCGTTGTAGCCCGTGCTGGCCTCGTCTTGGTGTAACCCCGCGGGGATGTCGCCTAGCAAGGTCAGGCGAACCGCAGTGCCAATGAGTATCAGGCCGAGGAAAATCGCGTTCTCGGTGTGGGTATCGCCGGGCAGGAATAGACGCTTCAGCCAACTCTGAACAGAGCGGCTTCTCGTCACCGCCTCCGCAGTGGGACCACCATACTCAGCCATTCCGCCTACCTCCATCAGTCGTAGGGGCCATGCCCCCGTGCCTGTCCGCGCAGTGGGTGTTTGTCCGAAACATCAGCAGAAATTGCCGCCCCAAAACCGCGATGAGGAGCAACAGCACAGCCGGTAGCCACTGCGGGAGAATGAATATGTAGAACAGATAGGGCATGTACGCAAGGGCCGACACGGAGCCGATGACCACCGGCACATACCAATAGCGCGGGCAGTAGAAAGCCAAAATGATGGCAATGACGTCAGCCGGGAAGAAGTACCGGTCGTGCATCTTGGGCAAAAGGTAGGGCATGATCAGGACAGAGAAGGTCGCCAGGAAAACGAGGCGATCCGCGGTGATCTCCACCCGGCTCTTAAAGACGAAATAGGCGATGCCCAAGGCGACTATCGCGGTGAACGCCATGCCGACCGGATAGAAGTCGTAATAGGCGTTGGGAATCCATTGATACAAATTGGGTGCATTCAGACTGAGGCGTCTCTTATATTCGTAATGAGCCATTTGATTGGGATAGATCATGAGCAAATCGTATAGGGGTCTACCGATGAACCATGCGGGCAGGATGGAGATCAAGTATACCATTGGGGACAAAA
The DNA here is from genome assembly GCA_965204745.1 of Candidatus Latescibacterota bacterium. Classification (GTDB taxonomy): domain Bacteria; phylum Latescibacterota; class UBA2968; order UBA2968; family UBA2968; genus VXRD01. The sequence continues at coordinate 1,419,423 of OZ242010.1, read as the reverse complement.
CACAACGCCAATTCACTTTCTTTTTTACCGACAACCACAGTAAAAACGGAGCAAAAAAAAAGGATTGTGCCTTGAAACTGAACGCCACCCCAAAGGCGATGAACGCCGCGGCTTGGCGTCCGGCGAGCAAGTAATACAGACATGCGACCAAGAAGGCGGTATATATCGCGTCCGCTTGTCCCCACAGCGCGCTATTGATGACCACCGTGGGCATCGACAGCGCGACCAGCGCGGCCAGAATCGGTATGGCGTCCTCGTTCGGTTGGCGGTATTTGAGACGCACGCATCGATAGACGAAAAAGGCGAGGACAAAATCGAAAATTATGGAGGTGATCTTGATGGCGAGAAGTGAGTGGAGATCGAAAAAAAAATACGCAACCGTCGCCAAGAGATAGAGATACGGGACATTGTAGTGGGAAAAATCGTACTTCAGCGCGGCAAAGTTGCCATTAGAGGCGATGAACTCGTACCACGGACGCAGGGCGACTATATAATCATACGACTTAAAAGGCAACAGTGGGTAGCGGACCATGATCGCCAAGAGAATGCCAACAGCGAGCAGGGCCTTTCGATAGTCTCGCCTTAAACGGAGACCTTTGCGATTTGAGGACTGTGCCCGGCGGGAACGTTTTCCGGACTTTTTTTGTTTCTTACCCATCGCTTCCTCTTTGATTCACCAATTGTTGCCCCTACTCGTCCAAGCGTCTCATGATAACCGCGCCGCTTTGCCCGGCATCTAACGGAGAAAAGGCGTGTATGCCTAACTCCGGCCGTTGCGTGGGATAGGGGAAAACATCCAACTCGGCAACGACCTCATAGCGGGCAGCGAACTGCTCCAATTCCACCCCGCCGATGATCCAGTCCGGCGTGTTCTCTTTAAGATAGGGGGCTTGCAACGCCGCTATCTTTGCCCTTGGTAGCGGCGTATTCTCATCCAAGTAGCAACAGAACTGCACATGGTCACCTGTGTAGAACATCAGCACTTCGCGATCCGCGTAACTCGGCACGTACACCAAGTCGTCCTTTGCGGCGTTCTGCAACATGTAGTCGGAAACCGCGGCGATGGGATCGCGGTACGGACGATGCACTTCGCGGACGAATTGGAACAAGTGCATGCCGAGGGTGGCTTTGCCGGTGAAAATATTTTTGAGGTTGAACGGCGCCGCGCCGATGCTGGAGAATAGCAACGCGCAGAGCACCGCCGCGCCTGCGACGACATGCTTGCGCCAAACCCATTCTACGAACAACCCCTTCATCGCCAACAGCAAGGGCAACGCGCCGACGTAATAGCGCAGGTCCGCGACCGGATTCAACCACATCGGTTGCCCGGACAGCATCGCCGAAAACAACGCGAACAACGCGCCCATCAGGATGATCTTCCCCACTGGGCCCCGTGGAAAATCGTCGTCAGCCATCTGGGCAGGAGAGCGCCTGCGTCGATTCGGTCTCTGCGCCGATCTGCCTTTACGCACCCGCCCGAACAACATCACCCCCGCGAACCACAGGCACACCGGCCATGAAATCCAGTCCGCGGTGAACAACTCTCGGATATACACCCCCATCTTCCAAAGAAACAGGGCAAGAGCCGAGAGGTCTCCGCGATACGGCGCGGCTTGGGTCGCGAAATCCATAAAGCCGCTGCGCTCGCCCCCAAGGACGCCGAGCCACGCCAAGTAGCCCATGCCCATTGCAACGACCCCCGCACCACAGAGCGCGAACAGTGCCCACTCCCGCCGCGATGTCGCACGCCCGCGAGAGAGGATATGATATGCGGCCACCGATAGCATCGTCGCCGCGCCACCGGCGTAATGGTTAAAAAACGATAGCGCGGCCACTATCATAGCGATTGGGAGATACGCCGGATTTTTGCTTTGCCAGTAGCGTTCGTACAGATAAAAGATCAGTAGTAGCGCGAGCACCTTCATCGAAAAGTAGCGCGACTGGCGGAAGTAGAGCAGCAACTGCGCGGACCAAGCGGCGAATACAAAGATGAAGAACACCGAGCGCGGGTGATTCGGCAAGTGCTGGCGCAACAACAAATAGAAGACCCCGAGTGCGGCGATGCCGATGAGCGCGTGGACGATGCGTGCGCCGATTTCGTCAATCCCAAAGATGGCGAACCCCACCGCAGTCAGCGCGTACATCAACGGCGGCCATACCCCCCGCAGGTCCTCATTGAGCATGGTGTGCTCAACCAAATTGCGCCCATCCCACCCGATGATGTCGCCCTGTTGCAACAAAATTTTCGCGCGCATAGCCGTATGCCCCTCGTCGTGCCACAGCGCGACATAGTCGAGATTGACCAAGCACAGGTACGCGGCGATCAGGAACACACCTGCGGTGGCCAGGGCGTAGAACTTGGCGACATGGGGGTTGGGCGCGTTCATGTCTTGTATCTCACCTGTGACGAGTTGATGATTTGTCCGAAAACATCAGCAGAAATTGTCGCCCCAAAACCGCGATGAGGAGCAACAGCACAGCCGGTAGCCACTGCGGGAGAATGGCTATGTAGAACAGAAAGGGCATGTACGCAAGGACCGACACGGAGCCGATGACCACCGGCACATACCAGTAACGCGGGCAGTAGAAAGCCAAAATGATGGCGATGACGTCAGCCGGGAAGAAGTACCGGTCGTGCATCTTGGGCAAAAGGTAGGGCATGATCAGGACAGAGAAGCTCGCCAGGAAAACGAGGCGATCCGCGGTGATCTTCACCCGGCTCTTAGAGACAAAATAGGCGATGCCCAAGGCGACCATCGCGGTGAACGCGATGCCGACCGGATAGAAGTCGTAATAGGCGTTGGGAATCCATTGATACAAATTGGGCGCGTTCCTGCTGAGCAACGGAACCTCGCCTGCTTGATCGAAGTAGATTGCTTGATCGAAGTAGATCATGAGCAAATCAGCGAGGGGTCTGCCGATAAACCAAGCGGGCGAGATGGAGACCAAGTACACCGCGGGAATCAACCAAATACAACGCCAATTCACTTCCTTTTTTACCGACAACCACAGTAAAAACGGACCAAAAAAAACGGATTGTGCCTTGAAACTGAACGCCACCCCAAAGGCGATGAACGCCGCGGCTTGGCGTCCGGCGAGCAAGTAATACAGACATGCGACCAAGAAGGCGGTATGTATCGCGTCCGCTTGTCCCCACAGCGCGCTATTGATGACCACCGTGGGGGCCAATAGTACGGTCAGCGCGGCCAGAATCGGTATGGCCCCCTCGTCGCGGTATTTGAGACGCACGCATCGATAGACGAAAAAGGCGAGGACAAAATCGAAAATTATGGAGATGCTCTTGATGGCGAGAAGTGAGTGGAGAGCAGGAAGAAAATACGCAACCGTCGCCAAGAGATAGAGATACGGGACATTGTAGTTGGCAAAATCGTACTTCAGCGCGGCAAAGTGATCGTGCTGAACGATAAAGTCGTACCACGGCTTAAGGTGGAATTGATAATCACCCGACTCAAAAGGCAACAGGGGGTAGCGGACCATGATCGCCAAGAGAATGCCACCAGCGAGCAGAGACTTCCGAAGGGCGCGTTCTGAACGGAGACCTTTGCGGTTTGAGGACTGTGCCCGGCGGGAACGTTTTCCGGACTTTTTTTTCTTCTTACCCATTGCTTCCTCTTTGATTCACCAATTGTTGCCCCTACTCGTCCAGGCGTCTCAGGTTAAAAAACGGTCCGTTGTATCCCGATCCGTCTCTTACTCGCTACGCTGTGTTGTCGGTCATTGCTTTTTAATTTTGTCCATCTTCAGATGTTGCGAAGCGGATGCCGAAATTGGCCGGCGGGGGCGGCGTGTCGGCGTAGATGCGGCGCAGGAATTGCGGATAAAAATTATCGGCAACGGTCGGGATGAAGTTTTGCCACCCGCGGACCTGAGATTCGTTTTCTTTGCGGCGCAGGATTCGGATGCCGCCGAATTCCCTCTCCACCATGTAGCCGGGAACGACGAGGTTCGGGGATCCAGTTACGAGGTGGCTGACCGAGGCACGGAGCGTTTTCATGTCCTCGTGCAGGTTGTGGGCAGGCCCGGTACGCGCGTCGTAGAATGGTATCTCGCGGTGGAGATAATAGTAGCCGGGGGTATCGTGATAATAACGGTCAATATGCCACACTGCAACAACGCCTGGCACATTGGCGAGATAGCGGTACGCGCTGAAGACGGGGTCCTGCTTATGGATGAATCGGAGGGTAAATGCCCAGGTTGAAGCGTACACCTCGGCCTGGTATGGCAACGCATTTAGGATTCCGGAGAGAGAAACCGCAGAGAACGCGGCCCCGGCCAATCCGTACGCTCGAATTGGCTTGCCCATGCCTGCGGCGAGCCGCGTCACGACGCCAGCCGCGACCAGGAGCCAGAAAGGCATGAAAACGAAGACATAGCGGTAGTCCTTGTGTGCATTCGCGGAATGCGTGATCAGGACCAGGGCCAGAAGCAAGAGCAGAAATCCATAGCGGCGGAGATCGCGCAACGCCATTGCGATGCACGAGGCACTCAACCCCCCGCCGGTGACCAGCAACCACCACAGATAATCGTACATCGGCCTTGCTTCAGCCGTGCGGTCGACGAGAAAATTGAAACGCAGATAGGTGCGGAACGAGTGAAACAACTCGGAGTTCCAAGAGATCGCGTCGAAGACGCCAACCGCGAGGAAAACCACGGTCGCAACCAGTACGAGTTGCACCTTGGCGCCTTTCCCTGCACGCAGAAAGAACAGGCCGAACAGCGCGAGCGAGATCGGGGCGTACTGGATCCGCACCGCCGCCGCCAGCACCGCCAGAAAGGCGACCAGAGAGACGACTCTCGGTCTGTCTGGGGATGGTCTCATACACAGCGCGAGCAATGCCATCAAGATGGCGGTGGCCGTGAACTCGGTCATCGGCTTGTGGGCAAAACCGACCAGTTCGTACCAGAAAGTGCCGGCCAGCAGTGCGACCCGTGCCTCGGATTCCCCAAAGTGCCGGCGTGCAAAAAAATACATCCCGGCCGGAATCGCCAGCGAGCACGCGCAGAACATCAGTTTGACACCCCCCACGTACCAGATCGGTTCGCCGAGGCCAAAGGCGTTGAATAGCGTCAATAGCCCGGCGACCAGTCCGGGCGTTAGCCACGAACGCACGCCGTAGTAGAACTCCCAATAGACGACGCCATTGCCGAAGGCCAAGCGATGCGCCGGTTCCAAGTATTGCATGATCTCATCGGGGTGTAGCGTGAAATCGCCGGACAGGGCGACGATCGCACGCATCGCAAACGCCAGCGCGAGCACTGGCCCCAGATACTTCCACACGGGCACGGCGGGCGTTTGCGGATGGAGCAACACATCTAGCGCGGCGTCCATTCGGTCGGGACGCTTCCCGGGAGCTCCCTTTTTTCGGCGCTTTGAGGATTTCATACTCGTCGTCTCTACTCGTCCAAGCGTCTCATGATAATCACGCCGCTTTGCCCGGCATCTAACGGAGAAAAGGCGTGTGCGTTTAACTCTGGCCGTTGCGTGGGATAGGCGAAAACATCCAACTTGGCAACGACCTCATAGCGCGCCGCGAACTGTTCCAACCATGCCTTTGCCAAGAAGCCAAAGCCGATGATCCAGTCCGGCGCGTTCTCTTTAAGATAGAGTGGGGCTTGCAACGCCGCTATCTTTTCCCTTGGTAGCGGCGCGTTCTCATCCAAGAAACAGCAGAACCGCACATGGTCGCCTGCGTAGAACGTCAGCACGTCGCGATCCGCGTAACGCGGCACGTACACCAAGTCGTCCTTTGCGGCGTTTTGTAGCAGGTAGTCGGAAGCCGCGGTGATGGGATCGCGGTACGGGCGATGTATCTCGCGGACGAATTGGAACAAGTGCATGCCGAGGGTGGTTTTGTAGGTGAACGCATGTTTGAGGTTGAACGGCATCGAGCCGATGCTGGAGAACAGCAGTACGCAAAGCACTGCCGCGCCTGCGACGACATGCTTGCGCCAAACCCATTCTACGAACAGCCCTTTCATCGCCAACAGCAGGGGCAACGCGCCGACGTAATAGCGCAGGTCCGCGGCAAAATGCTCCCATATCGGTTGCCCGGATAGCATCGCCGAAAACAGCGCGAACAGCGTGCCCATCAGGATGATTTTCCCCACTGCGGTTAGTGGAAAATTGTCGTCCGGTGGTTGGGACGAAGAACGCCGCCGGCGATCTCGTCGCCGCGCAGGTTTGTCTCTGCTCCTCCAAGCGTGTACCATGACCCCCGCGAACCACAGGCACACCGGCCATGAAATCCAGTCCGCGGTGAACAATTCCCGGGTATAGACACCTATTTTCACAAGAAAAAGGACGAGGGGCGAGAGGGATCCCCGGTACGGCTCGATCTCTTGGGGGGCAAAATCCAGAAAGCCACTGCGCTCGCCGCCGAGGACGCCGAGCCAAGCCAAGTAGCACGCGCCCATAGCGACGACCCCCGCGCCGCAGAGCGCGAACAGTGCCCACTCCCGCCGCGATGTCGCCCGTCCGCGAAAAAAGATATGATAGGCGACCACCGACAGCATCGTCGCCGCGCCACCGGCGTAATGATTGAAAAACGCCAGCGCGGCCACTATCATAGCGATTGGGAGATACACCGGATTTTTGCTTTGCCAGTAGCGTTCGTACAGATAAAAGATCAGTAGTAGCGCGAGCACCATCATCGAAAAGTAGCGCGACTGGCGGAAGTAGAGCAACAACTGCGCGGACCAAGCGACGAATACAAAGATGAAGAACACCAAGCGCGGGTGGCATCGAAGGTGCTGGCGCAACAACAAATAGAAGACCCCGAGTGCGGCAATGCCGATGCATGCGTGGACGATGCGTGCGCCGGTTTCATTAACCCCAAAGATGGCGAACCCCACCGCGTTGAGCGCGTACATCAACGGCGGCAATACGCTACGCAAGTCCTCGTTGAGCATGGTGTGCTCAACCAAATTGCGCCCATCCCACCCGATGATGTCGCCTTGTTGTAGCAAAATTTTGCCTTGAACAGCGGCGGGGCCTTCGTCGTGCCACAGCGCGACATAGTCGAGATTGACCAAACACAGGTACGCGGCGATCAGGAACACGCCTGCGGTGGCCAGGGCGTAGAACTTGCCGACATGGGGGTTGGGCGCGTTCATGTCTCACCTTTCATGAGTTGATGATTTATTCGAAAACATCAGCAGAAATTGTCGCCCCAAAACCGCGATGAGGAGCAACAGCACAGCCGGTAGCCACTGCGGGAGAATGGCTATGTTGAACAGAAAGGGCATGTGCACAAAGGACCTGTACGCAAGGAACGACACGGAGCCGATGACCACCGGCACATACCAGTAACGCGGGCAGTAGAAAGCCAAAATGATGGCGATGACGTCAGCCGGGAAGAAGTACCGTTCGTGCATCTTGGGCAAAAAGTAGGGCATGACAAGGACAGAGAAGGTCGCCAGGAAAACGAGGCGATCCGCGGTGATCTTCACCCGGCTCTTATAGACAAAATAGGCGATGCCCAAGGCGACCATCGCGGTGAACGCCATGCCGACCGGATAGAAATCGTAATAGGCGTTGGGAATCCATTGATACAAATTGGGCGCGTTCATGTTGAGATACCGAAACTCGTCTGCTTGCCCAAAGTAGATCATGAGCAGATCCGCGAAGGGTCTGCCGATAAACCAAGCGGGCAAGATGAAGACCAAGTACACCGCGGGACTCAACCAAACATAACGCCAATTCACTTCCTTTTTTACCAACAACCACAGTAACAACGGGGCGAGAAAAACAGATTGCAATTTGAAGGTGAACGCCACCCCAAAGGCGATGAACGCCGCGGCTTGGCGTCCGGCGAGCAAGTAATACAGACATGCGACCAAAAAGGAGGTATAGGTCGCGTCCACTTGCCCCGCGCTATTGAGAACCACCGTGGGTGCCAACAACGCGGTCAGCGCGGCCAGAATCGGTATGGCCCCCTCGTTCGGTTCGCGGTATTTGAGGCGCACGCATCGATAGACGAAAAAGGCGAGGACAAAATCGAAAATTATGGAGATGATCTTGATGGCGAGAAATGAGTGGAGATCGGGAAAAAAATACGCAGCCGTCGCCCAAAAATAAAAATACAAGACATTGTAGGGGGCAAAATCGTACTTCAGCGCGGCAAAGTGACCGTGCTGAACGATAAAGTCGTACCACAGCATAATGACACGATAATCATTCGACTCAAAAGGTAGCAGTAGATAGCGGACCATGATCGCCAAGAGAATGCCAACAGCGAGCAGAGACTTCCGAAGGGCACGTTCTGAACGGATACCTTTGCAGTTTGAGGATTGTGCCCGGCGGGAACGTTTTCCCGACTTTTTTTTACGCGCCTTAACCATTTGTTCTCCTTTTTTTTGGACATTTGGACAAGTGTCTCAGAAACTGTCTTAAAACGAACGATGCCCCTACCTCGTAGGCACAGGCGTTATCCTACGATGAGCGATGCGAATAACGGGGGGTAGGTCCCAATAATTTTGAGCCGGCTTCTAAGCGTGCCATCGCTCTTTATAATCCCTTTCATCCGCTTAATCCGCGATTCCCTTCCCCAAATACAGATCTCTGCCCTGTGCGAGGGCCGCGATTTTGCGGTCCGTGACAGAGCGTTTGAGCATCCAGAACCCGCAGTCGGGATGGATGAAGGCGACGCGCCCCGGGCCGAGTTCTCGTTCTGCATGGTCGAGGCGGCGGGCGATTTGTTCGGCGGTTTCGATGTGGTTGATTTTGATATCCACCACTCCAATGCCGAGTTGGATGCGCGGATCGATTTCCTTGAGGGCGATCAAATCGTCGTCTGGGCGATGGGCGAGTTCGAGCACGAGGTGATCGGTGTGCAGGGCGTTGAGAAATGCGATGAGGTCTCGCCAGGTGCCGCGTTGGATCGTCTGCCCGCCGTAGTTGCCAAAACAAAAGTGAACGGCTTTTTCCGTGCCGGGATCGACCGCGTCGAGCACCGCATTGATCGCGCGGGCCGCGATAGGCGCGTCTTCGGGATTGCCTGGGATATTGGCTTCGTCGATCTGCACACAGGCACAGGGCAGGCCGCGCACCTGATCGGCCAGCACATTCGCCACGCCCATGAGCAGGGCCTCAAAATCGCCGTAGTACTTGTCGAGCAACGTGCGGGCGAGCATGTACGGGCTGGTCAAGGTGAATTTGAACGGGCCACCCGCCACCGTTGCCGCGCGTGTGCAATCGGACAACAGATCGAGCGTGCCCTCGGCGAGTTCGCTCTCGACAACCGCAGCGGGCTTGGCGCGAAAATCCATCGCGTGTTGCCGGCGAAATGCCTCGACTTCTGACCGACCAAGATCTTCGCGCGTGCCGCCCATCGGGCGCACAAAATATTCGATCATGCCATTGGTTTCGGGATGGTTGACGTCAAATCGGTACAACTCGCCATCCGTGGGCAGGTCGATGCCGGCCTGTCGTTGCGTGTCAAAAATCACGCACGTGGCATCGACAACCGCGGTCTCCCCAGCCGCACCCAAGAGCCAATCGGGCAGGGGATACGATCCCACAGTCGTGGTGAGAATGGGTGATTCGCAACGCAAGTCGCGCACGGCATTCGGTTTTTCATCAGACATGGAAATTCCTCGTTAAGTGCGATCCCTTCCTCGTCCCCTCTCCGCCATGTGCGTTTCACATTCCCGTTCAGTGCGATTTGTCTCTTGTAGCTTTGGGCGAGCACGGAGGCATCGCCCCTCCATGTATCGCTCACCTTTGAACTGGCTGTCGCCAGTTGTACCCCGCTCGTGGCTTTTGTGGCTAGGTTGTGTTAACATTTCATTTTTTCACGTTACGCACAGAGTAGCAACTGTGTTGCTTCTTGCTCATTTTCTGATGGCGTTGACCGAGGGGACCTATCCCCCGGCCCCTTTCCTACGAGGAAAGGGGAGTAAAGTGCCTTTAATGGCTTCTCGCTCTAGTTGCTCTGATGGTGTTGCGTGAGGGCATAAAGCGATTAAAAATCCCTCATCAATACCCTCGCAAAACCGCTCACAGTTCCCCCTTCCTCGCAGGAAGGGGGGTTAGGGGGGTAGGTCCCGATAAGGAGCGACTATTCCAGTTTCTCAAACCGAGAGCCTATTCTGCGATAGAGCGTGATTTTCTCGATAAACCGCTCAAGCCAGTTGCTTTGCTCCTAAATGTCAACAGAACCTAATAAACTCCCATCTCACTTCTCCCCTCTTGCCTCTTGCCTCTTGCCTCTCCCCTCTTGTATCTTGGAAGTAAGGGTTAATTAGGAGTTGCGCCCTCGTATCGAGATAAGCCATCTTGATGCCCGGCTCGGGGAAGGCCGGCCCCTCTTGAAGGCGATGACCTTGTAGGTAAGATAGGCCCCCCGACCGCCGGGTCTATGCCGAAGAGTATCTAAGCCCCTTGAGGCTGCATATACAAGACCGGTAGACTTGGCGTCAATGGTCGGGACGCGACCCCGAGCGCGCACCAGATCCCTTACAACCCCCTCATCACAGGAGGCCCCCATGTCGAAATCTCACCCCGCTTTTGCCGGCATTGATGTCAGTGCCCGCACGTTGTCCGTTGCCCTGTCCAGACCCGGACAAGCTGTCATGCAAGCGACCTTTGCCAATGATCCCCAAGCGCATAAGCGGTTGCTGAAGTGGCTCACGAAGGGCGGGCACATGGTCTCTGTGTGCCTCGAAGCGACCGGGCTTTACAGTTTGGGGGTGGCCTTGGCCTTGCATCGGCATCGCCACACAAAGGTCATGGTCGTCAATCCCAAAGCGATGAGCAAGTACGCCCAAGCCTGCATGCAACGGGCGAAGACGGATGCGAAGGATGCGTTGTTGATCCTCGACTATGCCGAGCGCATGCCTTTTGTGCCTTGGCAAGCGCCGAGCGAGCAACGGCTTCAACTGCAAGCCCTCACCAGACGCATTGACCAACTCAAGCAGGAGATCATCCGCGAACAGAGCCGCAACCACGCGCAGAGCTACCACATCCGCAGCACACGTCTCATCGCACGCGATATTCAGGTGAATATTCGACACTTCAAACGCCGGATTGCATACTTGGAAAGCCAAGCCCTCGATCTCGTTTTGCACGATGAGCCCCTCAAGCGTGCCTACCAACGCCTCTGCTCGACGCCTGGCATCGCGCAAACGAGTGCCTTGCGGCTCTTGGCCGAGTTGACCCTTTTGCCAGAGGAGATGCAACCGCCCCAGTGGGTCGCACATGCAGGCCTGGATCCCAAACCCAAACAATCCGGAACCGCCAATCCACAAAGACGCATCTCGAAAACCGGGAATAAGTACCTCCGCCATGCCCTCTATATGCCTGCCTGGGTGGCCATCAGACACGAAGGCCATGTCAAAGCCTTCTATGACCAACTCATCGCCCGCGGCAAGAAACCTTTGCAGGCTATCGTTGCGGTGATGCGAAAGTTGCTCCATTCGATCTGGGGCATGTTGCGCCATGACCAAGATTTTGAGGGCGAAAAATTCTATCGAATCACCCCGAAAACCCCTTGACCTTTTAAGAGAGTATCTTACCTTTTTCCAATGGCCTCGAGTTTCGCCCGGTTGTCCGGAGTCAAGTTCCGCATCGCTTCAAAGACAAAGGCCAGCACGCAACTCAATGTCAGACTAAGCCCGCCGGCGAGGCCGACCATGAGGGTGCGGCGGGGATAGCTGCGCGTGTCCGGAGGTCGGGCGTGGTCTAAGACGATGACGAGATGGCTGCCTTTTTCATCTTCAAACCGGGTCTTTTCGTACTCTTGTTTGACGAATTGATAGATGGCGTTTTGGATTTGAATCTCCCGGAGGTGTTGCAACGCGGTCAGGCCCAAGTCGGGCAGGTGCCGAAAGGGTTTGAAAACCGGTGGCAGTTGCGCCGAGGGGTCCGCGGTGTTCAGGGTGTCCGGGAATTGTCCCATGAGCAAATCGTCGAGCACTTGGCGCGTGGTTTGGATTTCGAGGTCGAGGGCTTTGAGTTTGGGATTGTCTGCGGTCATCAGTTGCGCTTGCACGTCGCGCTTGACGATCAACTCTGCGAGCGGGCTGATGAGCGTGGACGCGATTTCCAACTGGGTCGTGGCTTGGGCCTCTACGTTTAAGACCATGTGCTCGTTCTGAAAATCCCGATACCGTCGCTCGGCATCGAGCATGTCTCGTTCCGCTTCTTTGAGCCGTTCTGTGAGATAGGCGAGGTACGTGCGCGTCTGTTGCTGGTTGCGCTGCTGGAGGGCGTTTTCGAGTTCCTCGACAAAGGCATTGGTCAACATCGCCGCGCGTTCAGGGGTGTCGGCTTCGTAGGAAATGGTGAGAAATTGCTCGCGCGAGAGGTCGATGATCAGGCGTTGGGCGATCATGTCGAGCAACTCGCTCTGGTGACTGGCCTCGTAGTGCGCGCCCAAGTCAAACCGCTTGGCAACGGCCAAACGCACGCTTTCGCTTTCCACCACAGGTACAAATTCCATCGCGGATATGGCCGCGCCGCCCAAGCCCATCAGGTTGATGGGCAGTTCTTGCAACAGGGCAGACAACCCGCCAAGGCCACTGCCGGTTTCCTGCGGGGGATAGACCGTGGCATACGCACGGTACGCTTTGGGCAAGATCAGGGAAATCCCGGCCGTGACCAGCGTGACCGCAAAAACACAAAAAAAAATCATCCGCCGCCAACGTGCGAGAACGGAAAGGTGATCGAGAATATTGCGTTCGGATTCCATAAGACGTAGATGGTTTAGCCACGAGCGGGACTGGGGGTTGAGAGGACTGACCACTGACCACTGACCACTGACCACTGACAACGGCGTTGTTGCATAAATCGCTATTGCCTGCGAGTTGGGATTGCAAAAAGACAGGCTCCTTCGTAGATTGGGCATATGGAGCACCGAAACCACTCACCCTTTCTCACCAGGAACCTGTCATGCCCAAGATAACCGCTTCCAAGACCGCCGTCAAGGCCCCTCGTCGCCTTCGTCGCCCGCGCTGTGAGCCTGTCTATCGGGTTCGGAACTGGGCGGCCTACGAGGCCGGTCTCAAGCAGCGGGGCAGTCTGACGTTTTGGATCACGCCGCAAGCTCTTCGGGGGTGGTACCATCAAGGGCCAACGCAACGGGGGAGGCAAAACACCTTTTCAGATTTGGCTATTCAAACGGCGTTGATGGTGCGCTTGGTCTCTGCCTTGCCCCTGCGTCAAACCGAGGGGTTTCTCACGTCCATCCTGGCGTTGATGGGGGTGGCTTTGCGCGTGCCCGATCATACGACCCTCTGCCGGCGACAGGGCGATTTGAATGTGGAAGCGCGGTTAGGATGTGCGGTGCTCAATCGCCTGATGATGAGCGCGAAACCCGTGTCCTATCCCATAGAAAGAGGGGCTTAAATCTAGCGGGAAAGGGACGAACTTAGCCACGACAACATTTATGCAACAACGCCACTGACAACTGACAACTGACAACTGACAACTGACAACTGACAACTGACAACTGACCGCTTATTATATAGACATTGCGCGGATTAGGCAACAGAATGATAATGGCATCCACAAAAGAAAGGAGCATCTATGACATTGCTTCGAGATGTGGAAACGCAGTATCGCGCTGTTCGGGAAGGCGCGGGGGTGTTCAACCGTAGCAACCGGGGCAAAGTGCGTGCAACCGGGGCGGATTGTCTGCGATTCTTGCACGGCATGGTCACCAACGCTGTTGAATCCCTGGCTGAAAACCAAGGCAATTACGCAACAGTCGTGTCCGCACGGGGACAAACCCTGTTGGATGTTTGGGTCCACCGCTTGGAAAACGGCGTTTGGCTGGAAACAGAGGCCGGGCTTGTTGCAAAACTCATCGACACGCTGGATCGGTATTTGATCGCGGACGATGTCGCGCTGTCAGACGAATCCGATGCGTGGGCAATTTTTGGGGTGCAGGGGCCGGAAGCCCGAGCCGTGCTCGGTCAAGTCGTCGGCAACGTGTCCCCTGATTTGCCCGAACACCATACGCTTGTGCGGGATTTTGAGGGTGTCCCGGTTTGGGTCACGGCGCGGTCATTTACCGGCGAACCGGGATGCGACCTCCACATTGCGCGAGATCGTGCCGATTCCCTGTGGCAGGCCCTCGTCTCAGCCGGGGGGACGCCGATAGGGCAACAGGTCGCGGAAATCCTTCGGGTTGAAGCCGGGATTCCCCGATACGGCGCGGAGATCGACGAGTCGGTCGCGCCCCTCGAGGCGGGCTTGTACGGCGCGGTGGATTTTGACAAGGGATGCTACATCGGGCAAGAGGTGATCGCCAAAATGCACTTTCGCGGGCGCCCTCGCCGCTACCTAACCGGCCTGTTGCTGAATCACGCAACGAGCGGCGATGTGACGGTCAATGGCAAACCCGTTGGCCGCATCACGACGTGCGTGAACTCACTCGGCCTCAATCGCATCATCGCGCTCGCCATTATGCGCCGAGGGTATCACGAGGCAGGGCAACGGGTGTTGCTCTCGGACAATGCCCAAGCCGAAGTGGTCGCATTGCCCTTTGTGCAAACGTGAAAGGGACGCATAATGGACATTCTCAGAATCAAAAACATGGCCTTTTACGCGCACCACGGCTTGTTTGAAGAAGAAGCCAAACTCGGCCAGAAATTTGAGGTCGATGTCGAGGTCTATGGCGACTTTAGCGGATTCGCCCGCGGCAATCCCCCGCAAACCGTGGATTACCCGCACGTTTGCACGCTGGTTGAGCAAGTGGTGACAGGCGAGCGATTCGGCCTGATCGAAGCCTTGGCGGACCGCATCGCCGACGTCTTGCAATCGGAATTGGGCTTGATAAACCTGCTGGTGCGCGTGCGAAAACCCAACCCACCAGTACCCGTCAACTTCGATGGCGTTGAAGTGGAGGTGAGACGTAAGACGTAAGAGGCAAGAGGTGAGAGGCAAGACGTAAGAGGCAAGACGTAAGAGGCAAGACGTAAGAGGCAAGACGTAAGAGGGGGTTAGCCGCAAAAGGCACGAGCGGGGTACAACTGGCGACAGCCTGTTCAAAGGCGAGCAGTGAGTGTAGGTCTTCTCCCGTCTTGCCTCTCACCTCTCACCTTTTTGGGCGATGTCCCCGTGCTCGCCCAAAGATACAAGAGGGGAGAGGCGATGATGAGGCAGTTGTAGCGTTAATCAGTGGTTGCACGCTATACCCTACATTTTTATATTGACGCATTGCTGACCGCTGACCGCTTCAAGGAGCTATCATGAAAATCACAAAACTCGAAACCTTTCTCGTCAAGCCGCGCTGGTTGTTTTTGAAGATGCACACGGACGAGGGCCTCGTCGGCCTGGGAGAGCCCATCCTCGAAGGCCGCGCCCGCACATGCGCGCAAGCCGTGGCCGAACTCGCGCCCTATCTCATCGGCAAAGACCCGCGGCGCGTGGTGCATCACTGGCAGGCCATGTATCGCCACGCATTTTATCGCGGCGGGCCCATTCTCACCAGTGCCCTGTCCGGCGTGGAGCAAGCCCTGTGGGATCTCGCGGGCAAAGCAGCGGGCATGCCGGTTTACGAGATGCTCGGCGGGCCTTTGCGCGACCGCATCAAGATGTACAAGGGCACGGGCGCGAGCACACCCGAACAGGCCGCGGCCGCGGTCAAAGAGCGCAAGGCACAGGGGTTTATTGCCATCAAGACCGGGCCGGCCAAAATCCGGCCGCCGCGCATTGTCGAAAATCCGGCCTTTATCGACCACGCGGTCAAGACCTTTGCTGCGATGCGCGAAGCCGGGGGCGCGGATTTCGACATTGCCATCGACTTTCACGGCGCGGTTTCCCCGCAAACTGCGGCGGTGCTCATCAAGGCCCTCGAGCCGTACCAGCCGATGTTTGTCGAAGAGCCGATTCAGTGCCAAGATGTGGAGGGGATGGCCGAACTCGCCCGCAAGACCCATTTGCCCATTGCGACGGGCGAGCGCGTTTTTACCAAGTGGGGGTTCCGCGATTTGTTGGAAAAACGCGCGTGTTCCATCGTGCAACCCGACTTGTCGCACGCGGGCGGCATTTTTGAGACGCGCCTTATCGCGGGCATGGCCGAATCCTATTACGCAGCCGTTGCCCCGCATTGCCCGCTCGGTCCGATTTCATTGGCCGCCTGCATCCAACTCGACGCGAGCATCCCCAATTTCCTCGCGCAAGAACACACCATGTTTGGCGAGGATTATCTCAAAGAACCGTTTCAATTTGCGGATGGGTACGTGGCCCTGCCCAAAGGCCCGGGCTTGGGGATCGAACTCGACGACGACAAAATGGAAGACAAAATCGACCACGACTGGACCAATCGAAAATCCTATCACCCGGACGACGGGTCCGTGATCGATTGGTAAAACAGCACAAGGAGATCGCTTATGTCAAAACTCGCTGGGAAAATCGCTTTGGTGACGGGCAGTGGGCGCGGGATTGGTCGGGCCATCGCCATTGCCTTTGCCCGAGAAGGCGCGAACCTCGTGCTCGCCGCACGGACGGCCGAACAACTCGATGCGGTCGCCGCAGAGATTCGCGCCCTTGGCTGTCGCGCCTTGACCGCGCAAACCGATGTCACGGATCGCGCAAGCGTGGATGCGCTGGCCGAAACTGTCCGCACGGAATACGGTCGCCTCGATATCCTCGTCAACAACGCGGGCGGAGGCATTGAGCGCGCCCGCATTCTCGACAGCGATCCGGAGCTTTGGATCGCGGATGTCACGGTGAATTGCATCAGCGCGTACCTGGTCTCTCGTGCCCTGTTGCCGCTGATGATCGACGCGGGCGGGGGCCGCGTGATCAACATGGGTTCGGGCATGGGCCACCGTCCCACGCCGAACAGCTCGGCCTATCACGTCGGCAAGGCCGGCATGTGGATGCTGACCCAGTGCTTGGCAGAAGAAGTGTGGGAACACAATATCACGGTCAACGAACTCATCCCCGGCCCGGTTGCCACGCATCTCACGCAGGACCGCATGCAGGTGGGCGGCCCCCCGCCTTTCGCGCCGAGCGAAGTGATCAAGGCCCCAGAAGATGTGGTCCCTCTCGCGCTCTTTCTAGCCACCCAATTAGATGGCGGCCCGACAGCGCAGACATTTAGCTTGGCGCGAAGGCCGATTTGACCGTGCGTCAGTGGTCAGTAGTCAGTGGTCAGTGGTCAGTCCCCACCCGTCCGCCCAAAGCGATGGATGTCCCCCTCCGGATCTTTCCCTTCCTCGTAGGCGTAGCCTACAATTCTTTTCACAACTTCCCAATCGCCCGAATCAGAGATCGAGTGATGTGTTCAATCTCCGCGGCGTCCGTGATCTTAGTGCCATTTTTCCGCACGTAAAAAGCATCGACAGCGCGGTCGCCTTGCGTGCCAATGCGCGCCGTGTAAATATCCAAGCCGAGTTCGGACAAGGTCCGCGTGATGGTGTACAGCAACCCGGTGGCGTCTCGCGCGCTGATGTCGATGACGGTATAACGCGCCGACACGGCATTCTCAAATGCGATCTTCGGGGCGATGGGAATGGCGGGCCGCCGCCGCAGTGCCCACCGCCGGGTGTGGTGGTCGAACAAATCGGATACGCGCACTTTTTGTTGAAAAACATCCGTGAGGGTTTGCTGAATGCGCGCTTGGAGTGCGAGGTGATCCTCTGAATCGTCCCTCCGGGTGACTTGGAAAATGTCGATCACCGTGCCATCTCTGCGCGTGTACGCGTGCGCGTTAAAAATGTCGATGTCCCGCGTTGCCAACACCCCGCAAATCTCGGACAGGCGAAAGGGGTGGTCGCGCGTGCAAACCGCGATTTCCGAAAATGTTCCGCTCGGTTGGACGCTGACCGCGACTAGCGACGCCCCCATCGCGTTGATGAGGTGCAAGTGCCGTGCGATTTCCTCCGGGCCATTTTGCTCGGGGTAGCGCGGCGGCATGTTGTTGAGGTGCTCGACCAAGGTCTGGCGGGGGATGCGCGTTTCCAGTGCGGTGAGGATTTCCCAAATCTCTCGTTCTTCCGGCCGCTCCAAGTCCGCAGACGCGCTCTGCGTGAGGGTCGCAAAGGTCTTTTCGTACAGTTCGCGCAAGAGGTGGCTCTTCCACGAGGTCCAAGCGGTGTGCGTGGCCGCAGACAAGTCCGCGTAGGTCAGCACGTAGAGCATCCGCAACACGTCGGGATGGGAAAATCTGCTGGCAAATTCGCGGATCATGCGCTGGTCAGCCAAGTCGCGCCGCTGCGAAATGCTCGCCATCGTGAGGTGCTCGCGCACGAGAAAAACGACGGTTTTGACATGCTCATCCGGCAAGCGCAGGCGGTCGAGAAAACGCCGGGTCATCTCTGCCCCCACAACGCTGTGATCCTCGCCGCGCACGGATTTCCCCACATCGTGCATCAACATCGCGAGATAGAGGAGTTCCTTTCTCGAAATTTCATTGTACACGCGCCTGAGATGCTGCACGCTGTCGGGCAAAGCCGGCGACCGCGCGAGGTGATCGAGATGCTCCACCGCGACCAAGGTGTGTTCGTCGGCGGTGTAGATGTGATAGCGGTTGTACTGCACCAGGCAGGTCAGGCTGCCAAACTCGGGCACGTAAGTACCCAAAATATCGAGTTCGTGCATGGCGCGCCAAGTCGCGCCAATGCCCCCGGGCGCGTGCAAGATGTCGAGAAAAACACAGCGCGCGCGCTCGGACGACCGAAACGCGTCGTCGATGAGGTCGAGGTGGTCTTTGACCGCTTGTTTGGCCGCTTCATTGAGGGGAACGCCAAACCGCTGTGCATTGAGAAAAAGCGAGAGGAGGCGATGGGGCGCGTCCTGGAAAAAACCGCGTCTCTTTTTGGGCAAGGCAATGTGCGTGTGGTGCAATACAGAGCCGTCGTCGAGTTGCCTACGCACGAGCAGGCCCACGGCCCGACCTGCGGAGGATTGACCTTTGAGGCGTTCGCAGATCAGGTCGCACAGGTGTTTCACAACCCGCGCATGCGCGTAGTAGGAGCGCATAAAGTGTTCGACCCCCAATTCATTGCCCCGGTCTTCGTACCCCAGGTTTTTTGCAATCGCCGGTTGGAGGTCGTGCTCGAGCACGTCGAAGTATTTGCCCGTGTGAAAGTGCAATTCATTGCGAACGCGCAGCAGAAAATCAAACGCATCCATGTACAGGCGATAATTTCTGCGCGTGAGCACATGGCTTTCGCGCAACCCCTCGGGCGCGCGAAGGCCGCGTCTCGCCATCGAGAACCAACCCGCGGTGTGAACATCGCGCAACCCGCCCGGGCTTTCTTTGACATTGGGTTCGAGGAGTTGCGTGGAGAACTTGGATCGGCTGTGTCGCTGCGTCCGTTCCCGCATTTTTTGCGTGACAAAACCGCGCGCGCGCCTGCCAAAGAATCGACGTGCGAGCGCGTCTCGCAGTTGGCATTCCAATGCCGCATCGCCCACGAGATGGCGCGTTTCGAGCATGGCGGTGAGCGAGTCCGTATCGCCTTGCGCCGCGATGATGCAATCGGACAGGGTGCGCGTGCTGTACCCCACTTCAAAGCGCAAATCCCACAAGGTGTGGAGAATGGCCCGCGTGATGGGGTCCTTTTCATTGACTTTTCTGCGAAAGAGAAACAACAGGTCGATGTCCGACCAGGGATTGAGCGCGCCCCGGCCATAGCCCCCTTGGGCGAGAACCGCAAACCCGGCTTGCGCGCCGTGTTCCGCAACCGCTTCTGCATAGAGCGCGCCGATGAGAACATCCACGCGCTGCGTCAACGCGGCAACCACCTCGCCGCCCGATGCCCCGCGGCGGTGATCCGCGTAAATGCGTTCCCAAGTGGTATCGAGGTACGCGCGCAACCGCGACAGGCGTTCTCCTGCCCACGCGCCCGATAAACACGTTTTTCTCGCCGCGATCAATTCGCGGTTCAAAGTCTCAGACGCGGCCATCTCCGCCCGGTTTGCGGCTGTTTGTTTGGTCATTGAATCATCCTTATTTGTCTGGATCGCGGATTACGCGGATTTGGGGATTACGCGGATTACCCCGCCGCCCTACCGCAAGCCCTATCCCCGAGTAAGAGGCAAGAGGTAAGAGGCGAGACCGGCCCACCGCCCTACATCGCCGCTATGTCCTTCGCACCACCTGCGCTGTCCAATCTGCGTCCTCTGCCCCCTTGTCTGGATCGCGGATTTTCACGGATTTGGGGATTACGCGGATTAAACCCACCACCCTTCACACCTTGCCTAAACAGAAATGATGGACAATCCATCCAAGCGTTCAAAGTGTCGGCGATTATTGGTGAGCAACGTGAGGCCATAGCATATCGCAGTAGCAGAAGGTCAAAGTCGCCGATGAGAAGGCCGGCGGTCCTCAACCTGCCTCTTTCCTGGGCAAATATCCGGCAGATGTCGTCATTTAGTGTCAAGACCTCAACGCCGTATAGGAAATCCTGAAGTGCCTTTTCGTTGTCTTGAGGCGTCGTAGAATAGAACACGCCCTCGTAAAGTTCGGCTAGCGACACGACGCTTAAGCCGATACCTTCCGGTTCGAGTTCCTCGAGCTGTCTGACCACTCGCTCGCGGCCGTGTAGGTGGTCAATGACCCAATCTGTATCTACGAGATATTGCATACATTACAACTTTGGTTGAGGCCGAGAGAGGGTGCGCCGGCCAGTGTAGATGGCCTGTTTCAATGCTTCTGGATCATGTGTTCCCTTCCACGCCCCCGCTGTTGCTCGCAGCGTCTCAAGGGTGCGATCCGGCGGCGGGCCTGTGATAGCTATAACCACATCCGCGCCTTCTTTGAGGTCGAGCCTCTCCTGCGGTATGAGCACGCCTTCAAAAAATTTGGCTTTGATGTTCCGCATTTTATTTTCCTTGTCTGAATCGCGGATTACGCGGATTTAAGGATTTCGCGGATTACCCCGCTACCCCCTGCCCCCGCTGTGTCTTTCGTGTCACCTGCGACCTTTGCCCTACCTGCGCTTCCCCAATCCGCGTCCTCTGCCCCACTTACGGCGTCTGTGTCATCTGCGCCCTCTGCTCTGTCTGCCAACCCAATCCGCGTTCATCCGCGTAATCCGTTTAATCCGCGCTTCAGACAGTTTCCCCCGTCAACATGTCCGCGATGTCTTCCGGCAACTCAAGGTCGTATTTCCGCTCAAAGTCCGCAACGCTCTTGTGGTCGGCACGAAAGAAATCGGCAATGTCCATACCCATATTCTTGGCGGTGGTCAAGTCTGCTCTGGCCTTTTCCCATTCGCCCAAATGTAACCAAGTGTAGCCCCGATTGAAATAGGCTCCAGCAAAATCTGGCTTCAATTCTATGGCCTCATTAAAGTCTTGTATCGCTTGATCAAGTTTGCCTTTGATCCTGTAAGCATTGCCGCGGTTGTTATAGGCATAGGCATCATTCGGGTTGAGTTCTATCGCTTTGGTGTAGTCTTGTATCGCCTGTTCAAAGTTGCCTTTGATCCTGTAAGCATCGCCGCGGTTGTAATAGGCTTCAGCATCATTCGGATGGAGTTCCACGGCTTTGTTGTAATCTTGTATCGCTTGGTCAAATTCGCCTTTGTTGCCGTAAGCAACGCCACGATTGTAATAGGCTTCAGCAAAATCTGACTCCAGTTCTATGGCCTTGCTGTAGTCTTGTATCGCTTGGTCAAATTCGCCTTTGTTGCTGTAAGCAATGCCGCGATTGTAATAGGCTTCGGCAAAATCTGACTCCAGTTCTATCGCCTCATTAAAGTCTTGTATCGCTTGGTCAAATTCGCCTTTGTTGCTGTAAGCATCGCCGCGGTTGTTATAGGCTTCAGCATCATTCGGATTGAGTTCTACGGCTTTGTTGTAGTCTTGTATCGCTTGGTCAAATTCGCCTTTGTTGCTGTAAGAAATGCCGCGATTGTTATAGGCATCGGCAAAATCTGGCTCCAGTTCTATCGCCTCATTAAAGTCTTGTATCGCCTGTTCAAAGTTGCCTTTGATCCTGTAAGCAATGCCCCGATTGAAATAGGCTTCAGCATAGTTTGGCTCCAGTTCTATCGCCTCATTGTAGTCTTGTATCGCCTGTTCAAAGTTGCCTTTTTTGGCGTAAGCAAAGCCGCGGTTGTTATAGGCATCGGCAAAATCTGGTTTCAGTTTTATGGCTTCATTGAAGTCTTGTATCGCCTGGGCTAAGTCATCTTTTTTGACGTAAGCAATGCCGCGATTGTAATAGGCATCGGCATAATCTGGTTTCAGTTTTATGGCCTCATTGAAGTCTTGTATCGCTTGGTCAAGTTTGCCTTTGTCGCTATAAGCAACGCCGCGGTTGTTATAGGCTTCAGCAAAATTCGGTTGCAGTTTGATTGCATACGAATAGGTTTCTACGGCTACTTCCACTTGCCCCAACATCATCCTAAAGTTGCCCATGGATAGTAGATGTTGTCGGCCTAAACCCGCCAACTGTTCTTTTGCATCTTGTTGATCGGAGGTGACTTTTCCCCGGGAATCAACAATATTTTTTACAACTTTTCGGATCCCCTTTACGACACGTTGCCAACCTGTGCTCTCAGGTTGCCATTCGTTAATCGGCTTGCCTCTGTCAGGAAGGGCTTGAAAATTGCTAAGTTGATGTTGTTGCCAATCGCAATCCTCAAGTATGATAGGGATGATTATATTTTTGTCCGTATTTTTTATAGCTTCGGACAATTCCTTGTTGCAGTTCTCGGAGACAAGGCTATCAGCGGAGACGAGGTAAAGCAAAATGTCCGATTCAGCGAGATTATTGGAAATTGCTTCCCGCCATCTGTCGCCCGGAAGAATTTCGTTGTCGTGCCAGATCGTTATCTCGTCTTGTTGCTCCATGAAAGTAAGGCGTGTTTTCAATTCTTCTTTTTCTGATGTATTCCTATGTGCATAGGTAATGAAAATTTTAAGTGGTTCGCTCATGTTGTCCTCCTCTTGTCTGAATCGCGGATTACGCGGATTTGGGGATTGCACGGATTACCCCGCTACCCCCTGCCCCCGCTGTGTCTTTCGCACCACCTGCGCCCTTTGCCCCACTTGCGGCGTCTATGCCATCTGCGCCCTCCGCCCTACCTGCTAACCCAATCCGCGTTCATCCGCGTAATCCGTTTAATCCGCGATTCAGACAGTTACCCGCGCCCGTTGCTTCCGGTTGTTCACCAACTCGGCAACGCCGGCATATACCGCCTCGCGCTCGCCCGCTGTCAACGCCAACGCATCGAACACGGCGTCGTCAATGTGCCGACGCTCCGGCGATGGCGTCAGCACATCCCAATCTGAGGAGGCGAATAGCTCCGCATCCAACGCAGGCAGTAGCGACGGGTTCAAAACAGCCAAGTGCGCCGTTTCATAAACCACAATTTCTAGCAGGCCCCCACCGAAATTTGCCCGCCCTTCTATGTTAATCATAAGTTGGGTCATTGTCGAGTTTAGCACCGCGCACATCTGCACAGTCGGTAACTTTCCACTATCTATCTTGTAAAATGCCTTGTCAAAGCATAGACCGTCGACTGCTAGCATTGTACGGCTTGTCGTGTCCACCCGGCAACCCAAAGCCAGCTTCGTATCAAGGTTATTGCCCAAGTCATACCACCGTCGCCGCGAGGCGACGCTCCGCCGCTGGTGATACCCCTGTGCCTCGCCCCATTCGATATACGCCAATGCTCCCGTGCCAACCAGTGTCGCCTTGTTCTCATGGCACATAAACAACCGCCGCGGCAGTTCTGCCGGGTCGATGGCGATACGGCGGGATTCTTGTGGACTGGTCATCACCGGATGGCAAAAATCTGGCTCAATGCCAAACCCGGCAATCCGGTCGCGGGTCAGGTAAAAGAAGTCGTTAGCCCCGGTAGTTATCCCGCGTCGCACTTTCGCGATATCGCCCAAGCGAACCAACTTGTCGGCGCACTTGTTCAGAATGGCATGATAGATGTTCGGCGCACGCAGGTATTTGCCGCCCCACTTGTCGCCGATGAATTTTTTGCTTTGTGGGTTGGTCGCCGCCGCGATGAGTTCCTCCCGGCTTTTGACGATTTCTCGACGCTTGCCGCCTTCGGCAACGGCGGCTTCAAAGGATTCCAGCAGATGTACGAACCGGGTGGCATCGTCGTCATTGGCGGTTGTCTTGCGAATGACGCTGATGATGGTGTTGATGTCCGCTGTGGAAAACTGCCGCTCGACAGCACTTTCGTAGATGGCTTGTATATGGGCGTTTTTCAACAGAAGGTCTTGGAGTTTCGCCCCGTAGCCCACGTCCAGCCAGCTATTAGAACAGACGAAAACATGCATTCCACCATCGCGCAACAGTTGCAGGCCGCGTGCGTAAAAGTAGCAGTACAGGTCAGAACGGGCAGTCGCGGCATTAGAATAGAGGGCGAGGATGGAGGACTTGTGCGGGCCGATATTTTCCTGACGCACATACGGCGGATTGCCGATCACGATGTTGAACCCGTCCGCGATGCCGAACATATACTCGGGATCGAACCAGTCGGCTTTGGCGTTTTGATCGTAGGGATCCCAATGCGTGATTTTCTTCGCATCATCTTCGGGAAGGCCGGCAGAGTTGAGTTCGCCTGCCAATGCGCGACGCAACTGGTTGTCCGCATCTCTGCACGCGAGTTTTTTCGGGCGCGTGGTCGCGTGAAAATGTCGCTCGCGGTTTTCCGTCAGTTTTGTTTGCAGGGCATCAATCTGTTGGCGGAACAAGTCCAGTTGATCCGCGGCTTTGAGTTGCATCAGCGTATCCGCGGCGATAAAGCGCGTTTCCAAATTGGGCAAGGGTTTGATGCCGAAGTTGTCCGCGTCCTCGTTTGGCTCTTGCTCGATAGCGAGGGAGATGAAAAATCGCAGCTTGGCGATCTGCGTGGCGATAGGCTGAATATCCACGCCGAAAATGCTGTTCTGAATCAGATACAACTTGCGCCCAAAGTCGCCCGAATACCGCTCGAAGGTCTCGCTGATCGCCAACAACTCGGCATCGCGTTCTCGCTGATTTTTCGTATCAAACGCCGCGTCTGCCTTTGTGCGAGCGCGTTCTTTTTGCAAGGTTGCCCAGCGTTGGTTGTCCGGATCAAGACGACGCAAGGCCATAGCCATCTTGTGCAACATGCCCATTGGGAATGCGCCGGAACCGACCGCCGGATCGAGCACTTTAATCTCGGAAATCGCCCGCACAATGCCCGCGGTTTCCCCTTCCTCAAACAGTTCATGGGCGTCGTTGAACGCATCCTCGTAGTCCAGCAAATAGCGCAATCGATCTTGCCAAAAATCTGTGTCGCTATCGCTTGGCGAACACGCTTGAGCCAGTGTTGCCACCAATGCCTCATCCACCATATAATCCACCACAGGGCGCGGCGTGTAGTACGAGCCTGTCTGCTTGCGTGCGGTGTCGCGGGTTTCGGGGTTGTACGCGGCGAGGAGATTCTCGAACACCTTGCCGAGAAGCTCGGGGTCAAGCGCGACTTCTTGCTCGACAGGCGTGTTCTCCTCCACCGTGAACTTGTAGCGGTTGAACAGGGGAATCAGCCCATCATCGTCGAAGAACAGGCGATTGGGGATAGAATAATCGCGGCGTTGGGCAGGGTTGTCGGTAAAACAGTCGATGCGATAGCCGCCAGCGCGGGTGCCCGCCTCGCTGTCGAGGCAATCAAACAGGCCGCCATTGATGAACGGCGTTTGCTTGAACAGGCCGAGCAACTGGTCGGGAGTAGCGATTTCATTCTCGTACCGATAGCGGGAGAAATCGCGGTGCGTGGCGTTGCTCCCCTGGCTAAAACCGCGGCTGTTTTTCTTGGTGTTGAGCGTAGCGAAAAACAGATTTTGCAACACAGCGCGATAATACGAATCGCCCGCGTCGCGGTCGTAATTCTTCAGCAAACTGGCGATCCGCTCCTCGATGAACAGATCCGTTGCGATCAGTCTTTTCTCTTTGATGAACCAAACGAACATCAACCGAGTGATCAAGCGGATGATATGTTCTTCAGGCGGCAACGTCCGCTTCTGACGAGAAGACGGGAATGTGGCTTCTCGGATGGCGCGTTCAAACCAGCCGAACAAATCCCCGTAAAACCGCCTGTTCAGCACCTCGGTATCCAGCGCGTTGAGCCAAGCGGTCAACAGGCCGTCAAAATTGTGCGGCTTGTCGTAGGCGTTCATCCACGCCAAGCGTTGCGGTAGCGACAAATCGGACAAAATATCTAAGTGAGCGCGATGCGGAGTGATGGGATCGATCTCTCGGATCAGCGACACATGGCCGAGCACATCGCGGTTGGAATCGCGCTTGTGTTCGCGGCGGTGAACAAAGGATAGGGTCAACAGATCGGTTGCGGTCTTGAACAGCACCACAGTCGGCACGTTGATTCGCTTGTTGATCTCGCGAGTAAATGTGGCGTATTGCCCGCGCGAATAGGACGCGCCGTTCACCGCCACAGCGACAAAGAGAAAACTCCGCGCATTGCCACGGTCAAAATCGTCCGTGTCAAACAGCGTATTCTGCGCCGCGATTTCAGTATCCGTCACCTGAAAGAGAATCCGCACGGATTGGGCGTTCTCACGGAACACTTGCTCGGTCTGCGTGTTCTCGTTTGGCGCGGGGAATTGAGAGATAAAATCATTCACCCTGCCCGAGATGTCTAAGGTGCGCGTGCTTTCATAGCCGAGCACCGCGAGCATGTCTCGCGCCCCCACCACAAAATCCCCATCCGCCAGCGCGCCCAAGGCATGCCCGATTTGTTCTCTGATGTTGTTATTCATGGATGGTCCATTTGTCTGAATCGCGGATTACGCGGATTAGGGGATTGCACGGATTACCCCGCACCAACCCCGCACCTACTGCGTCCTCCGCACCACCTACGACCTTCGCACCCGCTACATCCTCCGCTTATCTTTGGACGAACAAAAAACAAAAGCGGCTTCCGCCGGAGTGACGAGGGCTGAATGCTGTGCCTTTCGCTTTTCATCCGCTTCCTCTGCCCACTTGCGGCGTCTGTATCATCTGCGCCCTCCGCCCTATCTGCGCTCCCCAATCCGCGTCCTTCCTTTACCCCACTTGCGGCGTTTGTATTTTCTGCGCCTCCGCCCTACCTGCCAACCCAATCCGCGTTCATCCGCGTAATCCGCGTAATCCGCGATTCAGACAGTTATCACCAGCCACGTTACCAGTTCAAAATCCAAGGTGGCATTTTGGGCTTTGGTTTTTGCCGGTAGCTTGAAATCGCGTGGGCCGCGGAGGCCCAGGTGTTGGATGTAAGTCGTCTTATTCGCCCCGCTGATGTGGGCCATCACCGCGTCCAAAAGTCGGTTGTAACGGGTCATGTCTCGACCGTTTTGGGTTTCGTGGTCAAACTGGTCGCAGAGTTTTTGCAGGGGTTCGGTTTTTCCAACGGCGACCGATTCAAACAATTCCAACACCTGTCTGGCATGGGCACAACCGTAGCGAATATCGCCGCTGTCGCGCACATACACCGCGTAGTAGGGATGCACCGGGCTGGCGGCTTTTTCTCGTCTGTCCGCGCTCGCGTCTCGCTGGCGAAAGAAAAATATCGCGCCCGGGCGTGCGGTATCGCCATGCCCACGGGTGATGGCATAAACCCCATTGGGCATTGCTTCCAGCGCGGCCTTGTTTTTCTCCAAATACCGCAACAACTGCGCAAAAAAGTAATCGAACGTAAAATCGCTCATCACGACGCCATCGGATAAGGCGTCAAAATCCACCACCTCTTCGCGCAATTTCTTCAGTTGTTCGTCTCGGAAATTGATCTCCGTCTGTGCGGCGTCTTCGCGCAACGGATCGTCGTCCCCGCTGGCCGCTGCATCGGCCAAGGCCATGCGGGCTTCAACCCGGTGTTGCAGGCGCAAATAAACATCCATATCCCGCGTGGGCCAATAGTTGATCATCTGCACAAAGGGGTTGCGACTGCCAATGCGGTCAACGCGCCCGAGTCGCTGGATGAGGCGCACCGGGTTCCAGTGAATATCGTAGTTGAGCACGGTGTCGCAGTCCTGCAAATTCTGCCCTTCTGAAATGCAGTCCGTGGCGATCAGCAGGTCGATTTCAGCGGTGTCATCTGTTGCCCCGCGGTTGCGTGCGACAGGGGCGAAGTCGGTGAGGATGGCGTTGAAATCGTTGTCGCCAACCGAGGTGTGCGTTTCGTCGCCAGAGACCATCGCAATGTCGATATTCAGTTCGCGGGCCAGACCGGTCAGGTTGTCGTACAAATAGCGCGCCGTGTCTTTGAACGTGGTGAACACCAGCATCTTGCGGTTGGGCTTGCCATCGCGGTTACGCGTCGGATTGCGCGCCTTGTTTCGAATGCGTTCCGCAATCGCCCTGAGCTTGCCATCCCGTTGCGGGTCGATGGCTTTGACCCTTTCCCACACCGAGGTGAGAATTGCGCGGTCTCTCTGCAAATCCCTTTTCCACGCATCCAAGTCCAACTCGCGCAGGTGGTAGGGCGTGCGCGCCCGATTGACGAGAAACTCCTCGTCGTCTTCGTCATCGTCCGGCAAAATATCGGCTCGGGCGTCCTGCGCGGTCCGTTGCGCGTAGCGGTCTATTTTTGCAACCATATCGTCGATTTTGCCAACGGTGCGCCCGAGGGTTTTCGCAAGCGAATGCGCGGAACTCTCCAAACGCTTGAGAAAGTTCGTCCGCATCATGCCGATGAGAAACCGCTCGCGGTCCGCCTGATTGAAGTGCAGGTCTTTTTTTTCTTTTGCCAAGCGTTTCTTCGCTTCTTCGCCGGTCACATAGCTGGATGGGCGATAGATGGACAAGGCGAATTGCCCAATTTGATCGGACAACTTTTGATAGGACAAGTCGCCGCAGAGATCGGTTTTCGGATAGGCATTTTCCGGCTTTTGATGCGCGGGGAATTTTCCGATTCGGTCCATTTCCTCGGCGTAAAACATTTCGATCTGCCGCCGCGACCGGGCAATGGAAACCCCGCCGAGCAACCCAAAAAAATCCGCGCCGAGCATCGCCGCCAACTCGGACTTATCTCTTTTGGAATCCGCCTTGGTCTCCCAAGCCTTAAACGCCCGTTGAGCCTGCGCGAGCAACGCGCCGATATCCCCGATGCCCAAGCTGTCTCGGAACACATCCTCGCGCTTTTCGGTCATCAAATAGATCTGGTTGCGAAGGTCGATCAGCGAGGTGTTGACCGGCGTTGCCGAAAGCATCAGCACCTTTGTTTTCGTGCCTTCCTCAATCACCTCTTCCAACAGCCGCGAGTACCGGCTGTGGCGAATCTCGCCGTCGTCGCCCGTGCGCGGCTTGGTGTCGTTGCGAAAATTGTGCGACTCGTCAATGACCACCAGATCGAAATTGCGCCAGTTGAAATGCGCCAAATCAATATCGCCTGCGCGCCCGCTGTTGCGGGACAAGTCCGTATGCGAGAGCAGGGTGTACCCAAAGCGATCCGCGGGAAAGGGATTGTGAACATGGGCGTTCGCCACCGGATACAAGGCCCAGTTTTCGCGCAGTTTTTTCGGGCACAAGACCAGCACGCGCTCGTTTCGCAACTCGAAGAACTTGATCGCGGCCAGCGCGGTGTAGGTCTTGCCCAAGCCCACGCTATCGGCCAAAATGCACCCGTTGTGCCGCAACAAGCGGGCAATCGCGCTTTTGGCCCCGTCCTTCTGAAAACCGTACAGGGCATTCCAAATTTCAGTATCGTAAAGATGCGTCTCTGCCAGTTGGGTTTCCCCGTCCTGTCTCTCCTCGATATCTGCGCGGAACAACTCGTACAGCGTCTTAAAATAAATAAACTCCGGCGCGTGATCCTCGCCGATGCGGTTCAGGGCCGCCAACACGTCTCGTTTCACATCCACAGTCAACGCCTCGTCCGCCCACAGGTCGTCGAACCACGCCCGCAGTTCCGCGCACACACCAGCATCTCGGGTCGCCAAGTTGATTTCCACATTTGCACTCGTCCCGCCGCCCAAGCCATTGCGGGTAAAGTTGGAACTGCCGACCACTGCCGCGCGGCCCTGGGCAGATTCGGCGAGGTACATTTTGCCGTGCAGAAAATTGGATTTGCCGACCGAGCGGATTTTGACTCCTTTGCGACGCACCCAGTCCGCGCATTGCCGCGCAAGCCATTTTTGTGACAATGCGAGATTCGGCGACAGACCGCCTTCGGTCAACGCAAAGGATTGTTCCTGCTTTCCACCGGGATCCACCTCGCCCACCGATGCCGGATCCCCAAAGAGAAAACGCACATCCCCAATGCCGCGCAATTCGCTTTGCAGTGCGCCATACCCGTAAATCGTAAAATACGCCGATACCAGCCGGAATACCTCTGCGGCACGCAACTGTTCGCGCAGATAACCCACAACCGTAGCGCGGCGATTGTCCAAGATGTGTTTGTCCCTCTGCATTTGATACTCCCCAGTCCAGACGCTTGTATCTTCGGGCGAGCACCACGCATCGCCCAAAAAGGTGAAAGGTGAGAGGCAAGACATGAGAAGGCCACCCCTCTTGCCTCTTGCCTCTTACGTCTTGCGTCTCCCCTCTTGTATCTTGGAAGTAAGGGTTAATTAGGAGTTGCGCCCTCGTATCGAGATAAGCCATCTTGATGCCCGGCTCGGGGAAGGCCGGCCCCTCTTGAAGGCGATGACCTTGTAGGTAAGATAGGCCCCCCGACCGCCGGGTCTATGCCGAAGAGTATCTAAGCCCCTTGAGGCTGCATATACAAGACCGGTAGACTTGGCGTCAATGGTCGGGACGCGACCCCGAGCGCGCACCAGATCCCTTACAACCCCCTCATCACAGGAGGCCCCCATGTCGAAATCTCACCCCGCTTTTGCCGGCATTGATGTCAGTGCCCGCACGTTGTCCGTTGCCCTGTCCAGACCCGGACAAGCTGTCATGCAAGCGACCTTTGCCAATGATCCCCAAGCGCATAAGCGGTTGCTGAAGTGGCTCACGAAGGGCGGGCACATGGTCTCTGTGTGCCTCGAAGCGACCGGGCTTTACAGTTTGGGGGTGGCCTTGGCCTTGCATCGGCATCGCCACACAAAGGTCATGGTCGTCAATCCCAAAGCGATGAGCAAGTACGCCCAAGCCTGCATGCAACGGGCGAAGACGGATGCGAAGGATGCGTTGTTGATCCTCGACTATGCCGAGCGCATGCCTTTTGTGCCTTGGCAAGCGCCGAGCGAGCAACGGCTTCAACTGCAAGCCCTCACCAGACGCATTGACCAACTCAAGCAGGAGATCATCCGCGAACAGAGCCGCAACCACGCGCAGAGCTACCACATCCGCAGCACACGTCTCATCGCACGCGATATTCAGGTGAATATTCGACACTTCAAACGCCGGATTGCATACTTGGAAAGCCAAGCCCTCGATCTCGTTTTGCACGATGAGCCCCTCAAGCGTGCCTACCAACGCCTCTGCTCGACGCCTGGCATCGCGCAAACGAGTGCCTTGCGGCTCTTGGCCGAGTTGACCCTTTTGCCAGAGGAGATGCAACCGCCCCAGTGGGTCGCACATGCAGGCCTGGATCCCAAACCCAAACAATCCGGAACCGCCAATCCACAAAGACGCATCTCGAAAACCGGGAATAAGTACCTCCGCCATGCCCTCTATATGCCTGCCTGGGTGGCCATCAGACACGAAGGCCATGTCAAAGCCTTCTATGACCAACTCATCGCCCGCGGCAAGAAACCTTTGCAGGCTATCGTTGCGGTGATGCGAAAGTTGCTCCATTCGATCTGGGGCATGTTGCGCCATGACCAAGATTTTGAGGGCGAAAAATTCTATCGAATCACCCCGAAAACCCCTTGACCTTTTAAGAGAGTATCTTACCTCTCCCCTCTTGCCAATCTGCTCAATCCGCGATCATGTGTCAACCAGTTTGGGCTTGCGTTTGGGGTGGAAATGTGGAAAATTGCCCGCGAACGCATTGCACGCACAGAACAGACGAGGGAACGCGCATGGACACGGATTATAGCGCCTCGATTTTGCAGGGCTTGGGCGAGGGCATCATAGCCTTTGACAAAACGCATCGGGCCGTGATGGTCAACGTGCATCTGACCACCTTGATGGGCTGGGCCGAGCAAACCGTTTACGGGGCATCCCCAGAGCAATTGTTTGTCCAGCGGCCCGAACTCCTGCGGATTTTGCATCGGGGATTGAGACAAAAAGAATTGGCATCAGACGCGGACTTGGTGGATCACAATGCCGACGGGGGGTTGCAACACCTGCGCGTGAGCACGTCGTTTTTGGACGCCGAAACCCGGGCAGGGCTGGTGCTGTCCGTGCGCGACGTCTCGCAACTAAAGCGGATGGAATGGGAAATTTTTCAAGTGGAAAAAATGACCGCGCTGGGCAGGCTGGCCGCGTCGGTCGCCCATGAAGTTCGCAACCCACTGGGGGCGATTGACATTCAGCTACAACTGCTAGCAGACGACCTCGGCGCATTGACGAGCTCCTCCAAAGCGCGTCTCTTGCAGCGGCTCAACATCGCCCAAACCGAGATGAAACGCCTCGACCGCATCGTACACAACTTTCTGCGGTTCTCGCGCACCCCCAAACTCCACCTGCGCCATGTGTCGGTCAACGACATTGTCCGCCATGTGTTTGAATTGGTCGCGCCCGAAGCACGCGAGCGCGATGTCGCATTGCGTTTGGAACTTTCCAACGCCCTGCCCGTAATAAATGGAGACGAGGATCAACTCGGGCAAGCCGTGCTCAACATCGCGGTCAATGCCTTTCAGTCCATGGCAGACGGCGGGGACCTCATCGTCCGAACGCAACCGGAACACGCGCAGGTTTGTCTGATGCTCACAGACACGGGATGCGGCATTCCCGAAGAAGAAGTGGATCGCATTTTCGAGTTTTATTACACGACCAAAGACGAAGGCACCGGGTTGGGGTTGTCCATTGCCCAGCGCATCATCTACCAGCACGGCGGGCACATCGACGTGGAAAGCACCCCAGGACACGGCACGACTTTTTGGATCTATTTGCCCATACCAGACGCACGGGACGCAAACACCCCTTGAGGCCAGTTATGGACATTCGGATTTTAATTGCAGACGACGAGTACTACATCTGCGAAGGATTGCGGGAGGCCATGGTCAAAAACGGCTATCGCGTCGACGTGGCCTACGACGGGCGCAAGGCGAAAACCCTGATGGAAACCCATGGATATGACGCCGCGATCATCGACCTCAAAATGCCGGGCCGTGACGGACTCGCGCTTTTGAAATGGGTGCGCGAAGCCAATCTCGACATCGGCATCATCGTAATCACGGCTTACGGCGAAGTAGAAACCGCTGTCGAAGCCATGCGGCGCGGGGCCTATGATTATTTGACCAAGCCCGTGGACCTGAAGCGATTGCACTTGTCCTTAGCGCGATTGCTGGACCACCGAGCCCTGGTCGCTGAAAACCGCGCCTTGCGCGCGCGGCTGGATTCCAATGGGGGCAATGGCGAGATCGTGCATCGAAGCGCGGTCATGGAACACGTCTGCGACACCATCGCGCAAGCGGGCATGACCGACGTGCCCGTGCTGATCACCGGGGAAACCGGCACCGGAAAAGAACTCGTGGCGCGGGCGATTCACCAGGCCAGCGCGCGGCGAAACGCCCCCTTGGTGGCGATGAACTGCGGGGCATTTGCCGAAACGCTCTTTGGCAGCGAGTTGTTCGGATATGTCAAAGGCGCGTTCACCGGCGCGACAGCGGACAAGGCCGGGCATTTTGCGGCCGCGGAAGGGGGCACGCTTTTCTTTGACGAAGTGGGCGAAATCCCCTTGTCCAATCAGGTCGATCTCCTCCGCGTCTTGGAAGAAAAAGCCTATCGCCCGGTGGGCAGCACCAAATCGGTGAGCGCAGATGTGCGAACCATTTTTGTCACCAATCGCGATCTCGAGCATGAAGTGGCGAACGGGCGATTCAGAGAGGACTTGTACTATCGCATCAATGTCGTGCCCATTCGCGTGCCGCCGCTTCGAGCGCGCGTTGAAGACATTCCGCTCTTGATCGATGTGTTCTTCGAAAACCTCTGCGTGTTGCACCACAAACCGCGCAAGGAATTGACGCCCGAAGCCATGGACAAGGTGCTGGCCTATTCATGGCCCGGCAATGTGCGCGAGTTGAAAAATACTATCGAGCGCATGGTCGTAACCTGCGCGGATCACAAGGTCGATGTCGATCATCTGCCCTCTCGCGTGCGCGATGCCCAAGGCGAGACAGATACCATCGCGATTCAACTCGGGTCATCGCTCGCAGACGCAGAACGCGCCCTCATCGAAAAGACGCTCGCCCAAGGGCCTGCAAATCGCAAAGCGGCCGCGGCGATGCTGGGGATCAGCGTCCGTGCGTTGCAATACAAGATCAAGGCGTACAATCTGTCGGAAAAAATGCAAAAAGCGAATTTGCCACAAAAGGGATAAAAACACAAAAGGCAAGAGGGGAGACGCAAGAGGGGAGAAGGGTGGCCTTCTTGCCTCTCACTTCTCACCTTTTTAGGCGATGCCCCCCCCCGTGCTTGGTCGAATGGACGAATAGGCGTGGCCTACAACGCAACGTAGCAAGTCATCCCGCACATCCCACAAAATCCGACGTCCTTCAATCAGTCGCTCCTTGTCGGGACCTACCCCCCTAACCCCCCTTCCTGCGAGGAAGGGGGGAATAGTGAGCGGTTTTGCGAGGGGA
Source organism: Candidatus Latescibacterota bacterium (assembly GCA_965204745.1). Classification (GTDB taxonomy): domain Bacteria; phylum Latescibacterota; class UBA2968; order UBA2968; family UBA2968; genus VXRD01. The sequence goes on along the minus strand of OZ242010.1, from coordinate 1,384,820 downwards.
TATAGCGTGAGGGATATTTAATCGCTTTATGCCCTCGGTCAACGCCATCAGAGCAACCAGAGCGAGAAGCCATCAAAGGAGCTTTACTCCCCTTTTCCTGGGAGGAAGGGGGAACTGTGAGCGGTTTTGCGAGGGTATTGATGAGGGATATTTAATCGCTTTATGCCCTCGGTCAATGCCATCAGAGCAACCAGAGCGAGAAGCCATCAAAGGAACTTTACTCCCCTTTCCTCGTAGGAAAGGGGCCGGGGGATAGGTCCCCTCGCAAAACGCCATCAGAGCAACCTAAGCCATCAAAGGAAACGCCTTAAATGAGCAAGCAACACATTTGCTACTCTATGCGTAACGTGAAATAAAAAATAAAATGTCAACACGACCTAAAACGCAATTTTTGCATTTTGACGATCCGTGCGATGCAATTTTTGCATACAACGGAGCGGGAAAAATCGGGGTGTAAATTTACTTCTCTGACCTATTTGTATCTTAAACAAGCGGTTACGGCAGTTCATCACATCTTGGCACTCGTATTGCTTTTATGATGCCCTGCGTTTATCGCGGTTTGGCGGTGTTTTGGCGACGCCTCGTTTTAACCCTTGTTTTTCCAGACGTTAATGCGTTAGCCGCCACCGTGTAATCCGCGTCTTGAGGCTTAAAGGTGCAAATTCTGCGTTTTTTGCATGGGGGCCATGTGATTCCGACACTCGAAGACGATGTTTTTCATCTCGAGGCTTCGCTCCTCGTACCCAATTTGCGATCCACAGACCGCATGGGTGCCATCAAAGAACTGGTGGATCGGCTCTACGGTTGCCGCAAAGTGGTCGATAGTCTGCGCTTCTTGCAAACGATTTTGGACCGCGAAGATCAGATCAGCACGGTTTTGGGCCGCGGCGTCGCCCTGCCCCATGCGCGTTGCCGGTCCGTCGCACAGCCCAGCGTGGCATTGGGCATCTCGCAAACGGGCGTCGCTTTTCCCCCAGATGCAGCACGCATTCACGTGATATGCATGGTCGCAGTCCCCGACGCCGTGCCCGTGCCCTATTTGTCGATGTTGAGCAATTTGGCCCTGCTGTTCAAAAAATCCGATGTGCGCGCGGGGTTGATGGCATGCCGCTCGTCGATGAGCATGTACCAATTTATGACCGAACACCTCGCGCAACTGTCTGCGCCCCATTCTGTTTAGCATCTCCCCATCTCTTTTAGGAGGTTTCCCCTTGCCTAGAATTATGATTCAAGACAGTGAGTCTTTGGACCTGTATTTGCGAGACATTGCCTCGTCCGAACCCCTTTCGAGCGCAGAGGAAATTGCACTTGCAAAGAAAATCCATAAAGGTTGCCAGAGATCCCGAGATAAACTGGTGGCGGCCAACCTCCGCTTTGTGGTGAGCGTGGCCCGCGAATATCAAAACCACGGCGTGCCCCTGGCCGATTTGATCAGCGCGGGAAACATGGGCCTCATGACGGCGGCCGAGCGATTTGATGGCACGCGCGGTTTTAAGTTTATCTCCTATGCCGTGTGGTGGATCCGTCAGGCGATTCACCAGAGCTTGGCACAGGACGCGCGGGTCGTGCGCTTGCCCATCAACCGCATCGACTTGTTGCACAACATTTCAAAAGTGTCGCGTGAACTGCGGCAAGCGAGCGAGGCCGAACCCGAACCCGAAACCGTCGCCAAAGAACTCGGCGTGTCAGTCGAGATGGTGAAAGATACGCTCCTGCGCGCGCGCGACGTCTATTCTCTGGATGCGTCTTTCCGCGAGGAAGACGACCACAGCCTGTTGCATGTGTTGCCCGACGAAACGCAGAAAGCACCCGATGCGGAAGTCGTGCAAAACTCGGTGCGCGAACAAGTCAGAGACGTGCTCACCTCTTTGGATGACCGCGAGATCAAAGTGTTGCGCCTGTATTTCGGCCTGGGCGGCGAAGAGCCACTCACGCTGGAAGAGATCGGCGTGCGCTTCAATTTGACCCGAGAGCGCGTGCGGCAAATCAAGGAGAAAGCACTCCGCCGATTGCGCCATCCGCGCCGGCGCTCGCAACTCGAGCCCTTGTTGGAAACGACCTGATTTTTTGAGCGTTGAAGAAGAGCACCTTCGGGTGCTCTTTTTTTGGCTTGACAGGGTGCAAATCCAAAAATATACTGTATCCGTTCGTTTTGAGGTGATAACTTGCTACGGAGGTCGAGATGAAACGCCTGATGGTATTCCTCTTTTTTGCGTTCGCAACGCAGGGATGTAGTGATCGTTTGTCGGACATGCAAACCCAGTTGGCGGGCACATGGCTCTTGCAAAATCGCCAGTTGCAAGATGGCACTGTGTTGCGCGACCCGCAGATCAAAGGCGCGCTCTTTTGGGAGCCGATCAGTTCCCGCAAAGCCCACATCGCCCTCAATCTGCTCGAAGATTTGCAGGACGGCACGCCCCGGCGATTCAACTATGCCGCCAGCACCTATGAAATTTCCACGTCGGCCATTACCCGGGCCCGTTACGTGCTGGTGCGCCAAGGGTATCGCTCATCCGCCGAAGCCCCGATGTCGATCTATCCCAAAGGCAAAACAATAAAGGGCAAAATCACGGTTGAGGGCGACAAAATCGAAATCGCACACGACGACCGGCAATGGGTTTTTCAAGGCAATACCCTAACGACCTCATACAACGGGGCCTGGGTCGATACGTGGACGCGGGTTCAATAGGAATAGGATGTCGATTAAAAGAGCGCGGCGATGCCGCGTTTTTTTTTTACCATGCCGATTCTTAATCTCGGTGAAACACCCGTGAAACCCGCCCGAAATATAAGAAGCGTACGTTTGCCCGTCATAGTTGCGCTGTTCACCCCCACAGACAGGTGAGAACGATGGATGCAGGAAGCCGTGAATACGTGTTGAACGCCGCGTCAGAACACCGGGTCAAATTTATCCGACTCTGGTTCACCGACATTTTGGGACTCTTAAAAAGCGTGGCCATTCCCGTCGAGCAACTCCACGAGGCACTCACCGAAGGCATTGGGTTTGACGGGTCGTCCGTAGAGGGCTTTGCGCGCATGGACGAGAGCGACATGATCGCCATGCCCGATCCCAATACCTTTCAGGTGTTGCCCTTTCGCCCGCAGGAAGAAGGCACGGTGGCGCGGATGTTTTGCGACATTCGGCAGCCGGGCGGCAACCCCTATCCGGGAGACCCGCGTTGGGTGCTCAAAAAAAATCTCAAACGCGCAGGCGATCTGGGCTTTGCGTTTTACGTGAGTCCAGAAATGGAGTTTTTCTATTTTCAAAAACCCGAAGCCCCGCTCAAGGGCTTGGACGAAGGCGGATATTTCGACCTGACGCCTTTGGACGTGGCGAGCGATTTGCGCCGGGATACCGTGCTGACCCTGGAGAAAATGGGCATTGAGGTGGCGTCCAGCCATCACGAAGACGCGCCCAGCCAGCACGAAATCGACTTGCTCTATACGGACGCGCTGACCATGGCCGACAATGCGATGACCTACCGCTTGGTGGTAAAAGAAATCGCCGTAAAACACGGGGTTTGGGCCACGTTCATGCCCAAGCCGGTCTTCGGCGTCAACGGCAATGGCATGCACGCGAACATGTCCCTGTTTCAAGGCGAAACCAATGCGTTTTACGACGAGCGCAATGCGTATCACCTGTCGGAGACCGCCCAATTCTTTATCGCCGGCCTCCTCGCCCATGCCTGCGAGATGACCTTGGTGACCAATCAGTGGGTCAATTCCTACAAGCGACTGGTGCCGGGGTATGAAGCCCCGCTATACACCACCTGGTCCGCGGTCAACCGCTCGGACCTGGTGCGCGTGCCCGCCTACTCCCCGGGCAAAGCGAGCACGACGCGAGTCGAATACCGGTCGCCCGACCCGGCCTGCAATCCCTATCTGGCATTTGCCATGATGCTGGCCGCCGGGTTAGAAGGCATTGAAAACCGCTATCCATTGCCCCCGCAAATGGAAAAGAATGTCGCCGAGATGTCCAGCACCGAGCGCGAAAAAGCGGGCATTCAAACCCTGCCCCTGGATCTCTCACAGGCCATTGAACGCGCCGAGCACAGCGATCTGCTCCGCAATGCCTTGGGCGATCACGTCTTTGAAAAATTCATCGCAAACAAAAAGATCGAATGGGCGAATTACAGGGCACAGGTAACGGGTTACGAACTGGATCAGTACCTCAAAATCCTGTAGCCCTCTCCACCGCGAATATTCGCCTTTTCCCAACGGACACAGCCATGCCCAAAAAGCGCAGACCCTGCCCACGCGGCTTGTACGACGGATGCCCGATTCCCCGGGAATTGTGTAGCGAAGACCACGCGCGCACGGGCCAATGGCATTGCTTGGCGTTCTTGCGCGAGTTTGAATGGTTTGTGTTCGGCACAGCAGAGGAAGACGTTGCACCCATTGCAACCAAAGGAGAAATCGTATCGCTGGCAAATCTGCTGTGCGTGCTGGAAGGAATGGAAAAAGAGTAAAACGAATGGAGGGAGTGATGGAGATATGGAGCGTGAAGGAATTCGGACACAGGGTATTTTGGAACAGATCGTTCAAACAGGCGAACCCGTGATCCTGACAAATGTTTCAGAGGGGGTAGCAACACCGGGGACATTGAAAGGAACAGTCCTCGAGGAAGTGGATATCGTCTCCCCATTGGGTGCTGATATTTGGGATGTTCGCACGTTATGGTGAGTGGATGGCTTTGTACACGTCGAGGATGGGCAGGTGTTTTTCGCGGGCAATGCGCGCACAGTCGTCGTATTCGGGTGAGACGCGCCGTTTGCCGCCGATAGTGGCGATTTTGACGCGAACAGGGCCAAAGGGCGTTTGGAGGGTGTCTGAATGCCGCTCGAGCAGGTGGCGTTGAACCGGCATGCGGCGAATGCCGAGGGTGGTGGTTTCCAAAAAGATGAGTTCCGTGAGTTCGGTTTCTTTGTTTGGGTCGACCAGAACCGTGAGTTGAATGCCTGGGCGGCCTTTTTTCATGATCACGGGCGTGAGAAAAGCGTCGCGCGCGCCGGCTTCAAACAAGCGGTCGATGAGATATCCGTAAATTTCCGGGGACATATCGTCGATATTCGTCTCCAACAAAATGGGAGCGTCTGTCCGCGAATCCGCAACGAGTTCGCCGATCTCCACGCGCAGGAGATTGGGCACTTGCTCGACATCGCGCGCGCCCGCGCCGTATCCCGTACTTTCCGTGCGAAGCCGAATATCGTCGCCAATGCCCGATGCGAGTGCCGTGAGGAGAGCGGCACCCGTGGGCGTGACGAGTTCATGGGGTATATCCGTGCGTTCGGTGGGGAAGCCCTTTGTCATTTCGACGACAGCGGGCACCGGGACAGGCATCGCGCCGTGCGCGCCCCGGGTTTGGCCCGACCCAAACCGGAATCTGGAGGCATAGACCGCTTCGATGCCGAGCAATTCCAAGCCCACAACCGCGCCGACGACATCGACGATGGCATCCACCGCCCCCACCTCGTGAAAGTGAACCGCGTCAATGGTCGTGCCGTGAACTTCGGCTTCGGCTTCGGCGAGTTTCTGAAAAACGCGGCCCGCGCTTTCTTTGGCCGAGGGAGAAATAGAACTGCTGTCGATGATTTCAAGGACGTGCTTCAAGTGGCGGTGAACGTGGCCTTCCCGTGCGTGGACATCGACTTTTGTGCCAGCGATGCCGTGTTTTTCAACGCGCCGCCGGGAAATGGCAAATTCGCGCACAGCCAGTTTGTCGAGTTCGGATTTTAAGGCAGAAAAAGAAAGCCCCGCATCCACGAGCGCGCCCAAGGTCATGTCGCCGCTGATGCCGGCAAAACAGTCGAAATAGGCCACTTTCATAACCGCGATTCCTCTTCGACAAAACCGGTCGGCGCAATCATTCGGCTGCGACTGTTGGGATCGGGGGCAAGATGGCAGTGACGACCGAACCGCCCGTGCGGTCTAACAGCGCGAAGTACTGATCGCGTTGCTGGCGGAAATGCGCCATGTACTTCGCGGGCACCGGGCTGCCGGTGGGCCGGTTGATCGTCCGCGTGGGATTGGTCAGTTTGTATTTGCCATTGATCGTCGCGTAAAAATTGAAGTGCAAGTGCGGGCCGGTCGCGCGGCCCGTTGCACCCACATACCCGATAGTCTGTTTTTGTTTTACGCGCTGCCCCGGTTTCAGGCCGCGCGCGTAGCGGCTCAAGTGCCCATAGCCGGTTTTATACCCATTGTTGTGCTTGATTTCCACGTAGTGGCCGAGCGCGCCTTTGCGGCCGACAAAGGAAACCGTGCCATCGGCAATGGCCCAAATTTTCGTGCCGTGGGGCGCGGCATAATCCACGCCGTGATGGGGGATGTACTTTTTCAAAATGGGGTGAAACCGGCGGGCGGCAAATTTGGAACTGATGCGCGTAAAATTTAGGGGCTTGCGTAGGAAAAGCCCTTGCAAAGACCGACCTTTTGAGTCGTAATAATTGTCATTGCCAGTGGGATCCACATAGCGAAATGCCTGAAAAGATTCCTTCCCGCCTTTGTACTCGGCCGCGAGAATATCGCCATAACGCACAAAGGCGCCGGACTTGCCGTAGAGTTTTTCAACGGCAAAAGAAAACTGGTCGCCTTTTTGACAATCGTTGTAGAAGTCGATATAATACTCAAAAATATATCCGAGCTTGTCGCACAAAAGCGCGGGATTTTCGCCTGTTTTTTGAAGCGCGTTCCATATCGAATCGTGAACCCGCCCCGATACGACCACGACCTCTCGGCGCAAGGGCAGGGTTTCTTTCCACGCCTTGAGCACGCCATTTTCGCGCTTGGCGATGACCCGGGTTACGTGGTCCCCGTGCTTGATGTATTTGAGATTCTGAATCGCATACTCGTCGTCGATGCTCACTTCGTAGTGGTCGCCGCGCCGCACCACATTGGGGTTGAATACAGAGCGGGGCACGCCTTTGCGAAATGCGCGGACGAGTTCGAGCACCTCGTCGCGCGAGATGCCTTCGCGCATCAATACTTCCGTGAGGTTTTCTTTCGCGCCGATGTAGCCCGAAAATTTGGTATTTTGCACAACGGGCGGCGGGACGAGTGCCGCTTTGACCGCGCGCAGTTCTGCGGCGACATCGCCGACCGGACTTGCTTTTGCCGATGCGTATTCTTCGGCATTGTTGTTAAGCCCAAAAATCGCGCTGACCGCCATGAGCAAAAAGAGGAAGAACCACCGGCGCGGTTTGCGCGGTTTGCGCGGTTTGCGTTGCTTGCGTTGCCTGCGCGGCTCAGTGGATGAGGGGATACGGCTGTAATCGTAAATCGACATGGGGGAGGGACCCTCGGTGAAAGTATGGACGCAATTCCCGACTGAACGTGCGCCAAACAATAAACCATATCGCCAGATACGTCAACCGCATTATATAGGGTTCCAGCGTTGGGCATATCTATATGTTGTAATCCGAACCGAACAAAGGACGGAAAATGGATGCTGAAAAAATTGAACTCAAAGGCTTGTTTCCCGAAGAATTGGCACAACATGTGTCCAAGATGGGTTTGGAGAGGTACAGAACCCGGCAACTGATCGACTGGCTCTACAACAAGGGCGTCACGGATTTTACGTCCATGACGAATTTGTCCAAAGCCGTGCGTGCGCGGTTGGATGCCCAATTCAAACTCTTGACATTGAACCGCGTTGAAAAAATTGAATCCGCGTCACGAGACACCGAGAAGTTCTTGTTTGAGTTGCCCGACAAGCGGCGCGTGGAAAGCGTTTTGATGCGGGATGGCAAACGCCGAACCCTGTGCGTGTCCTCGCAAGTGGGCTGTCCGCTCGATTGCCAGTTTTGCGCGACCGCACGCATGGGCTTGCTCCGCAATTTGACAGCGGCAGAGATCATCGAGCAAGTTTTGTACGCGCAGCGATTTTTGCGCGAACGAGGCGATGAATTGACCCATGTGGTCATGATGGGCATGGGCGAACCCCTGCTCAATTTCGATCAGGTGCTTCGGGCCATCCGCTTGATCAATCTGGACTATGGCGCGGCCATCGGCATCCGCCGCATCACCCTCTCGACCGTGGGGCATGTGCCGGGCATTGCAAAACTCGCCCGCGAAAAACTCAAAATCGGACTCGCCGTATCCCTCAACGCGACGACCGACGTGCAACGGTCCCAAATTATGCCGATCAACCGCAAGTGGCCCATTGCCGAACTCCTGTCCGCCGTGCGCGCCTACTACGATCAGATCAAGCGATGGGTGACGTTTGAGTACGTATTGCTACACGGCTTCAACGATACCCCCGAAGACGCCCACAGATTGATCGACCTCGTGCGCGACATCCCGTGCAAAATCAATGTCATCCCCTGGAATCCCATTGACGATGCGCCCTATCAACGCCCTCCGCAACGTGCGATAGACCAATTCGTCGCCATCTTGACCCAAGCGCAACTAACCGCAACCGTCCGCTACAGCAAAGGCGACGACATCGCGGCCGGGTGTGGACAGTTGTATCAGGAAATGGTCAGTAGTCAGTAGTCAGTGGTCAGTAGTCAGTCCGCCCCACCCTTCCGTCCTCCCCTGTGCGTGCCCATCCGCTAAATCTCAAATGGCTCTAACACCTCGTACTCGCCCCGTTTCCACGCCTCCAATCCCGATGCGTAGTATTTGGAAAAACGCCTGTCGGACGCGCCGCCTGCGACGGTGGTGTGGAGCGCATCTTCGGCAAAATCGCAGATCATCCGAAACGTCGCGGCGAGGGCACCGGCGTTGCAAACGCTGGCTTGCGATACGGTGGACCAACTGCCGATATTTGCGAGGGCGCGATCAAATCCCAGAAATCGCGGCAACGCGCCCCGAAAAAACAGATGCTCGACATAAATTTTGCGCGCCTCGCCGTGGGGGATGGCTTTTTCTCGCAACCCCCGTTCTATCGCCGTCTGCATGGCCTTGCGCGACGCCGATGCCTCGCGCAACAGAATGCGGTCAAAATACCCGTGCAGGATGTTGAACAACATGGTCTCGTTCAATAAATGTGCGATGACCTCGCGGCCCAATCCGCAATCCCCAAAAACGAGCAAAACGAGTTCTCGATAAACGCGCTCAAAAAGCGTCGCACCCAGCGAGTCCGCATCGTAACGCAAATCCCAGTTTCGCAAAATATCCCCGTTTTTCGATTCGGGCAATAACGGCCGTATAACCTCCATGAACACCTTTGCCTGACGTGCGTAGCGGTCGTTTTGAATCCGCTTCATGTCTGCCACAGTCAGGTCGTCTTTTTCCCGCAACAGGTCGCGGATGCGGTCTGCGCGATACGAGGAGATGGGCAATTTCATCGGCGCGACTCGTCCCAAGTGGTTGAGGTCGTTGTTTGCCGTGACGAGAAATCCGCATGCCGGATTGAATGCGCGGGGGTACCATTTCGGATCGACCATGCCATCCCAATTTTGTTCTTTTTCCCATCCCAAATACGGCAGCAAGCCGGACGTGCCTGCGGGTTGTTTGGGCACCAGCCCGCCGAGTTGGTAGCCGATGTTCCCGGCGGCGTCTGCGAATACCCAATTAAACGGGGCGAATGTCAGCCCTGCAAACGCATCCCGCGCTTCTGCCGCGTCCCGTGCTTTCACGATTTGCAAGATGCGGTTTAGTGATTCCGCGGCCGTTCCCTTGACTTGCTTGCCGGTCCACGCATAGCAGAGATAATACCCATCCGCTTGGACTTCGCCTTCGATCAAGCCGCGCTCTGTTTCGCAAACGCGGAGTGTTATCGCCGCCCGATTTTTGGGCCGAATGATCTCCTCGCGCACGCGCAGGGGCATCCACTGATCCCCGCTTCTGTACTTTCCCGCTTTCACTTCCTCGACAAAATAATCGCACACATCCGCAGTGCCATAAGTCGCGGCCCACGCCAATCGCCGCGTGCGTCCGATAGCCACAAAGGGCACGCCCGGCAGGGTCGCGCCCATCAAATAATCGCCCTCGCCAGCCAGCACGGCCGGGTACCACACGGATGGCAGTTGCAGTGCCAAATGCGGATCCCCGCACAACATCGCCTGTCCAGACGCGGTTTTTTGTGGACGCACTGCCCAGTTGTTGCTCGATGAAAAATTGGGCAAGACCTCGCGCGCAGTGGCCGGGATGATCGGATGGGTGAGATGCGCGCTTTTGAGCAGGTCGATGAGCGAGTCGGGTATCGCTTCCCGAATCGCCGGAAAGAGGGCTTTCAATCGCTCGGGTGCCACGCCTTGTCGAATCATCTGAACGATCAATTTTTCCAGATCGGCCTGGCTTTGCGACAGGCCCGCGAATCCTATCAATTTGACCATCAGCAAGACATCTGCCGGGGTCCAGTCGTCGGGTCGATAGCCCATCAATGCAAACTCAAACGGCCTTCCCGCGGCGCGAACCGCGTCGTTGACGCCTTTGCAATACGCATCCAATACCGCTTTCACCTCCGCGGATACATGCCGCGCTTCCCCTGCCGCGTCGCCTGCCAAATCGAGCCAGCGCATGTATTTGTCCGATGCGATCAAGGGATCACTCGCTTTTAGATGCGCGGATGCCTGCCCCCGTCCGATGAGCTTGAGCAAGCCCATGTGCATTTGCCGATCCCTGCCGTGGGCATATCCCAAGCCGTAATACCGATCTCGTTCATCCCGCGCCGCGATATGCGGAAACCCGTGCGCCCCGCGCTTGATACACACCTCGCCCACTACGCCTGGGATGATCATTTTTTTTGCGTCTCGTTTCATATTGTGCCTAAAAAAAGCGGCGCACCTGCCGATGCACCGCTTTTTGGTTCATAGATCATTTTTGATCCTGTTGCCCGGACGAAATCCGCTGATTTGCCAAAAGCGGATTCTCCCACTCCTCCAATGCCTCGACAAATGCTCGGGGATTTTTTTTTGCTATTTTTAACAATGCCTGGACAGGCCCATGAGGCATGCAACATCCCCGTTCCCAATTTTGCAATTTTGACGTGCTCACACCGATCATGAGTGCAAATTCGCGCTGAGATTTGTTGAGCTTTTTGCGAATGGCTTTGACGTCCAGCGGCGCAAAATCAAACACGCGACTCGGCGCTGTCTCGCCTTGCATGATCGCACCCGCCTCGCGCACACTTTGAAGTAGATCGTCAAATAATTCTTTTTTCATTTCGGATACTCCTCCTCAACAATGCGTCTTAACGCCCTGAGTTCCCTTGGCGTTAAGTCGTCTTTTTCGTTTTTGGAATATACCAAAAGCATCAGAATTTGATTTTGCCTCACAGCCCAAAAGTAAATGATACGAACACCACTGCGCTTGCCCCGCCCTGGTATGGACCATCGCATCTTCCTCAAACCACCGCTGTTGGGAATGACAACGCCGATATCCGGGCGATGGACCAAAAGGTGTTGCAGACTGCGATAATGCTCGTCGGTCAGGGCATTTTGAACGCAACGCGTAAATACGGATGTTTCGATGAATACCATAATATAACGCTCGATACGTGGTTTTACAATGGCGATTCACTCCCACAATCTCCTGTCCAAACTGCGGTATTGAATGGCCTCGGCCACATGGCGCGATTGAATCTCCGCTTCGCCTTCGAGGTCTGCTATGGTGCGGCTCGCTTTTAATATCCGATCATAGGCGCGGGCCGACAGGCCCAAGCGCGTAATTGCCATCCGCAACAACTCCTCGCTCTTGCCATCTATTTTGCAAAACGACCGAATCTCGCGCGGGCCCATGTGCGCGTTGCTAAACAGGTCGGGATACTCCCCAAAGCGATCCAGTTGGGTTTGGCGGGCGGCTTGCACGCGCTTGCGGATGTCTGCGGAGGACTCGCCTGCGGGTTCATCCGCCAGTTCTTCGTAAGGCACCGCAGGGGCTTCCACATGAATGTCGATGCGATCCATCAGCGGGCCTGAAATTTTGTTGAGATAGCGTTGGATCACCGGGGGCGAGCAGATACACTCGTGGCTCGGATCGCCCAAATACCCACACGGGCACGGATTCATCGCGCAAACGAGCATAAAGCACGCGGGATACGAAAGCGAGATCGCGGCGCGTGCTATGGTGACAAAACTGTCCTCAATGGGTTGGCGCAGGGATTCCAGCACCTGCTTTTTGAACTCGGGCAACTCGTCCAAAAACAGCACTCCGTGATGGGCTAGCGACACCTCGCCGGGGCGGGGATAGGGGCCGCCGCCGATCAGGCCCGCGTCTGAAATCGTGTGATGCGGGGAGCGAAAGGGCCGCGTTGCCACCAGCGCGGTGTCCGGGGGCAACAAGCCGGCCACCGAGTGAATTTTTGTGGTCTGAAGGGCCTCGTCCAATGTCAGGTCCGGCAAGATGGTCGGCAATCTCCGCGAGAGCATGGTCTTGCCGGATCCGGGCGGCCCCATGAGGATCGCGTTGTGCGCGCCTGCGGCGGCCACCTCCAGCGCGCGCTTGGCGTGTTCTTGCCCGCGCACATCCTTAAAATCCACCCGATGCGTCATGGCCTGCCGAAAAATCGCGTCGCTGTTGATTTCAAAGGGCATGATGTCGCAATACCCCTCCAAAAAGTCCAGTGCCTCGGTCAAATCGCGCACGGGCAACACCTCCATCCCGCCGGCTATCGCCGCTTCCCGCGCATTTTCCACTGGCATGATCAACCCCTTGAGGCCGGCCCGTTTGGCTTCCACGGCCATGGACAACGCGCCGCGAATCGGGCGCACCGTGCCGTCTAAGGCCAACTCGCCCAAGATGATGTATTGCGACAATTTCTCGGGCGAAACACAACTGCTCATCGCCGCGATGATGCCAATGGCGATGGGCAAGTCAAATGCCGAACCTTCCTTCCGAATGTCCGCCGGTGCCAAGTTCACGGTGATGCGGTTGCTCGGAAAGGATCGCCCGGCATTTTTAATCGCGGCCATCACCCGATCCCGGCTTTCCTTCACCGCGCTATCGGGCAGCCCCACCACGGAAAACGCGGGCAGTTGTTGCGAAATATCCGCCTCAATATGCACGATATACGCATCAATACCCAGCGTTGCACAACTCAATACGCGCGCTGTCATCACACCCTCCTTGCAAGAAGTGAACGAACCGAAAACCACATGCAATCAGGCAAGGAACGTGCCAGCACCCCTTGCAACATAACTCGTTGTTCACAAAACAAATACCCCATCACCAAGCGCATCGGCATTGAACGATCTGTTCACAATGGGGATCCGCAGATGAAACGGATTGCGCGGCAAAACAAAAAGTTGCCCGTTGTTTTACAATCCGTTATTTTTGCGATACGCGATTGCTTCCCCGCCATTGTGAAAGGGTTTGGTGATGGACGAAACGATTAAGATAAGCGTGACGGCGCAAGGGGTTTTGATTCCTCGGCAGTTGTTGGAAGGCATCGAGGAAGTCGAACTCAAAAAGGAAAATGGCGTGATTACACTTGTGCCGACGGTTCAAAACGATCCCATTTGGAACTTGGGCAAAGACCCAATTGAATGCGATGTTTCAGATGCGTCTGAACAACACGATAAATATTTGTATGGGTAGCCTGTATGAACCTCTGGTAGGTTGAGCACTTGCCCCCGATGGTTTGCGTACAAACAAAAAGCGGTGATCTTCGGATCGCCGCTTTTTGTTTTTTGAATGCGGTGGGGCGGTGAGGGGACTGACTACTGACTACTGACTACTGACTACTGACTACTGACTACTGACTACTGACTACTGACTACTGACTACTGACTACTGCATCCGATCCAGCACGGCTTGTAATTTTTGGCGTGCGGCGGTGGCTTCGGCATTGTGATCTGTGATGGGATGTTCTTCCAGTTCGTCTTCTACCACGTCGTACAGGTCGCCCGTGTCGTAGAGTTTCCAGCGCGTATCTTGTGCCCAGCGTTTCAGGTAATAGCCCTCTTTGCCCCAGCCGGGAAGGGGATCGTGGTGCGCGAAAATCCACTCGCGCGGGGTGCCCGATTCACCCTTTAGTTGCGGCGAGAACGATACGCCATCGAACGCGTCGTCTTCGGGCAAAGGCGCGCCGGCCAGTGCCATCATCGTGGGCAAAAAGTCGCTGCAATCGATCAAATCGCCACACGCCGAGCCGGGGGGAATCGCGCCCGGGCAACTGGCGATGAGGGGCACGCGGGTGCCCGCGTCTGTCGAAAGGCCCTTGCCCCCTTGGAACGCGCGGCCGTTGAGGATGGACGTGATCTGACGCGGGGATCCATTATCGCCCAAAAACAGGAGCAAGGTGTTTTCGCGCAAACCGAGGGCGTCCAATTTATCGACAATGCGCCCGATCACCACGTCCATGTACTCGACCATATCCGCAAAATATTTCGCGCCGCTATCGTGCCGATTTTCAGGCCAAATCGCGCTGTGGGGCGTGGGTTCAAATGGGCCGTGGGTCAGGGCCATGGGGTAGTACACAAAAAACGGATCGTTCTGATGCCGTTCGATAAAATCGCAAATATAGGCCGTAAAAATATCAGGCCCGTACTCGCCTTCTGTATCCGTCAAATACGCCCCATTTTGCTGAATCACCGGATCCGCGTACCGCGACCCCTTGTCCTCGGTGTGTTCAGTGTGCCACAAGCAATATTCGTCAAACCCGGACTCTTCGGGCCGCTGGCCTTTCCCGCGCCATTCGGGTTCAAAATCTGGGGGATTGTAGCTGTACTTGTAGCTGTACATTTGCCATTTGCCCGAAATGCACGTTTGATAGCCGGCCGCTTTCATCAGATGCCCAAAGGTTCGCTCGTGGGGATCCATCACGCCAAAGGCGCGCCAGTTGCGAAAATTGTATTTGCCGGTCATCAGTTGCAGGCGCGTGGGCGTACACAGGGGCAGGGCGTACGCATGGTCAAATCGCATGCCCGCTTGGGCCAACCCGTCGAGCACGGGCGTTTGATACGATTCGCCGCCGTAACAGCCGAGGCATTCGTAGCCCAAGTCATCGGCTAGAATGAGGATGATGTTTGGTTTGTCGGAAGCCATGGAGAACTCCTGGGGTAGTTGTCAGTGGTCAATGCGAATTAAGAGTAGAAAGCGAGTAGGAAGCAAGCCGAGACCAATCGCCCAAAGACATGGACGAGTCATCCGGCTCCTCTCCGCAACGAGAGAGGTTCTTCCCCTTCCTCGTAGGACCTATCCCCCCGGCCCCCTTTCCTACAAGGAAAGGGGGAGCGCATGGCTTTTTGAAGGGTTGTCTCCCTGGCTGTTCTGATGGCTTTGAGCGAATAGATCACGCTCTGGAAACCCAAACCCCTCGCACAACCTCTCGCCATTCCCCCCTTCCTCGCAGGAAGGGGGGCCAGGGGGGTAGGTCCCAATAAGGATTCAACGCTTTATTCGCATTGTCAGTTGTCAGTCCCGGCCCGGCCACCCAATAAGCAGGTAGGGGCGGGCTTTCGTCAGAGCGTGGTTGCTCCGCCTCTAATAATCCTCTTTATACCTACTTGCGTAGATGTTGAGGAGGAGGCCGCAGAGGACCATGTTCATGGTGAGGGTTGAGCCGCCGTAGCTCAGGAAGGGCAGGGGCAGGCCAGTGACAGGCATGATGCCGATAGTCATGCCGATGTTGACGAAAATGTGAAAGAGGAGGATGCTCGCCAAGCCCACGGCGACCAAGCTCGAGAAGCGGCTTTTGGCTTGCACCGAGATAGACAGGGCGCGCCAAAGGATGAACATAAACAGGGCCAAGACGAACAGCGCGCCGACAAACCCGAACTCTTCGCAGATCACGGCGAAGATGAAGTCGGTGTGTTGTTCGGGCAAAAACGCGAGTTTGGTCTGCGTGCCGTCCAAAAACCCCTTGCCGGTGAGGCCGCCGGAGCCAATGGCGATTTTGGATTGGATGACCTGGTACCCCGCGCCGAGTTTGTCCGTATCCGGATCGAGGAAGGTGAGGACGCGGCGTTTTTGGTAGTCGTGGAGTTTGTGTTCCCACATGTACGGCGCGCCAATGGCGACGATGAGGTTGACCAGCATCAAGGCCATGCTGGCGAACAAGCGGGGGCGTGCGATGAACTGGCTGGCGATGAGCAAGAGCATCATCGGCGCGAGGGTCCAGGGATGGAAGGCGCAGATCAAGGTGAGAACGGGGGAGATGAGAAAGAACAAGTGCAGGGGTTTTGCACCGGCCCAGAAGAACATGGGCAAGACCAGCGCGCCAAATACCAGGGCCGTGCCCAAATCGGGCTGCTTAAAAACCAAGAGGATGGGAACGAGCACGAGCAACAACGGCGGGACAAAGGCCAGCACCCGGGTCAGGTCGCGGTTGCTATAGGACAAATAGCGCGCGAGTGCCAAGACAGTCGCGATCTTAGCCAGTTCAGAGGGTTGAAGGTAAATGGGGCCGAAGTTGAACCAGCGTTGGTTGCCCCATTCGAACACCAAAATCAAAAGTGCAACCGCAAGCCCGTAAAAAATATAGGCAAAGGCGTAAAAGAATTTGATGGGAATGCCCATGGCGATAGCGAGGGCCATCCACCCGACCAACACCCAAGTCATCTGCTTTTCATAAATGTCGCTGGGCAGGCCCGAATCCCAATCGTAACTGGCACTGTAAAGAACGGTAACGCCCGCGCCAAGGCCCAAACATATCGCCGCGATGAGGCCAATATCGAGGTCGCGTCTGACAAATCGAGAAAGGTTCATCTAAATAGCCCGTGAAACCCCGTCGCTTCAGCACGGGGATATGGTGTGGCTCTGCCGCAGGCTTTCGCCCTCGGGGTCAAAGCAGTTTGTTGCAACTTTACGGGGTGTCCTGACAACTGCCTCGAGCTGGGATCCGATTCGCTGATTCGGGCGGGCACGGGGCCGCGCCTCTACGATGTATTTCGCGCTTTGAGTTGGGACGGGATTCGCGGATAAACCGCAGACCTACCCGATTCGTCGATGAACTCCTACGCAGTTGTACACCGTTCCGTCTATTCATCCCCTCGCGCTTTTTGATCATCGACAACCCATTCCCCAGCGGATCTTGGATCGGCGTATTCAAAATAGGCGGCGAGCGTTTTTTGGGCAATGGGCGCGGCTATCGCGCCACCCGAACCGCTGTTTTCAACGATGACCGCTAGGGCAATGCGCGGGTTTTGCACGGGCGCGAATGCGACAAACCATGCGTGGTCTTCCCCGTGTGGATTTTGCGCGGTACCGGTTTTTCCCGCAACGGCAATATCGGGTACCTGAGCGTTGCGGCCCGTGCCACTTGGGCTGTTGACCACATCCCACATCATGCTTTGCACGGTTTGGATGGCCGATGCCGAGATGGGAAGGGGCGCGGTTTGGCTCTGCGTGCCTTTGATCACATAAGGCGTGGGTAGCCGACCCGTTGCCAACGCGCTGACGTAGCGCGCCACCTGAATGGGCGTCGCCAAAAGTTCCCCTTGTCCAATGACCAAGTTGAGCATGTACCCCCTCGTCCAGGCGCCGTGCCGCTGTTCGTAATAGGTGCGGTTGGGCAACAGGCCGCGGGCTTCGCCATCGCCGCCGGATGCAATGTCGATCTTTGTCACTTCCCCAAAGCCAAACATGTGGGCGTACCGATGCCAGTTTTCAATGCCCATTTCCATGCCGAGTTGATAAAAAACCACATCGCACGACTTGGCGAGGGCCTCGCGCAAGTTGATTTTTCCACAGCCCTTTTTGTTGTGGCAACCAAACCGGCGATTGCCAAAAACCATGCCCCCCCTGCACGGGCGGAAGCGATAATCGCCCGCCTCGAAAAGGCCCATGTCCAACGCGGCGATAGATGCGACCATTTTGAAAACCGACGCGGGTGGATATTCGCCCTGAAGGCTGCGGTTGAGCAAGGGAATGGCCGGGTCTGTTTGCAAGAGGTGCCAGGCCTTGGGGTCGCGGATGGAACGCGGGTGAAAACTCGGTTTGCTGACTATCGCGAGAATTGCGCCGGTCTGTGGGTTCATCGCCACCAAGCTACCGCGCATGCTGTCGGCAAATGCGTGCTCGGCAACCCACTGCACGCGCCAGTCGAGCGTCAGGGATATGTCTTCGCCAGGGATGGGCGGAGATGTTTGTTCTGGAAAACTGCCCACTTCACGCCCCTTGGCATTGACTTCGATATATTTGATGCCCTTAGATCCCCGCATGCGGTCTTCAAAGAGGCGCTCGATCCCGCGCTTTCCAATCTGATCGTCATAGCGATAGCCCAAGGGTTTCAACTGGGCATATTGCGCTGGGCTGATCAACCCCACATAGCCCAAGATATGCGGGGCTAAGGGGAAGGGGTGCGGCGACTCGGCGGGTATCAAAGCCAGAGGGTCAAAAATGGGATAGCCCCTTCGGACTTCCGTTTGGATTTCCACACCCGGCAAATCGTAGCGGTTTTCTTCGACAATGGAAATGGCCTTAAAATCCACATCGCGTTTGAGTTTGACCGGATCGTAAAAATGCAGATGGCGCGATTGCAGTTTTTCCGCGATGCTCTCACATGGCAGGTCCACAATTTGTCCCAGGCGTTCAAGAAGGCCATCGCACGCGCCTTCTTCAATATTAGCCAACAGGCGCGGGGGAATCACAGAAATGGCATAAGACGGACTGTTATCGACCAAGATCGCGCCATTGCGGTCGCGGATCAGGCCGCGATTGGCCTGAATGACGACCGGTTGCATGGTGTTTTTTTTTGACTGGATGCGATACTGATCCCCGCCGGCAATTTGCAACATGTAGAGACGCACGCCCAAAATGCCAAAGAGCAACGCGATCACACCCATCAGGATGTGCGCGTGGCGTTCTCGCAGGCTGTTGTCATAGTCGCGTTGCATGGCGTCCCATTCCAATGATGCGGGCAAAGGCAAACGACAATGCCGTGCCCAGCGCGGCTGTGTAAAAGCTAGTGCCCAACCCGATGCTCAAAATTTTGATCGGGTCTGAAGAAAACAGAAAAAAAATGACATCGTGCAAAAGCGTGGCAAAAAACAGAATCACAGCCTGCACGCGCAGGGATTCTGCGACGATGCCAAGGC
Source organism: Candidatus Latescibacterota bacterium (assembly GCA_965204745.1). Classification (GTDB taxonomy): domain Bacteria; phylum Latescibacterota; class UBA2968; order UBA2968; family UBA2968; genus VXRD01. Next base: position 1,365,897 of record OZ242010.1, on the reverse strand, counting down.
GGCTATACCCCACGCAAAAACCGATCAAGCTGTTGCCCAAGGCATTGATGCCCAACCGCGCGCCGGGGTCGTATAAGTCGATGAGCAACCCCGATACGAACCCCAGCACAGTGCCTTCAATTTGCCCTCGGCTGATGGCGATAAACACCAGGGTTATGATCACGAGATCTGGCACGATCCCGTAAATGGCGAGGCCATGCGCCCAAGACGCTTGGAAAAGCAGGGCCAAAAAAACGAGCAGAATATTGCGGGTGATAATCATGGGGCAACATGCGAATCAGCGGAGCGGTGTACAATTGGCGGTCTCTCGAGTCAGTTCATTAGCGGAACGATGGTACAACTGCGCCAGCCGTTCATCGAAACGCGCAGTGGATTTGGCCCTTTTACGTCTTGCGTCTTACGTCTTGCGTCTTACGTCTTACGTCTTGCCTCTTGCGTCTTGCGTCTTGCGTCTTGCCTCTTGCCTCTTGCCTCTTGCCTCTTACCTCTTACGCTTTTCTTCTTGCTACGCCAACCCGACCTGTTCCCGTAGCCTTTTGACTTCTGCATGCGTCAGGTGTCGCCATTGGCCTTGGCGCAGGTGGCGGGTCGTCAGGCCGGCAAAGTGCGTGCGCGTTAGGGATTGCACGCGATGGCCCACGGCCATGCACATCTGTTTCACCTGTCGTTTTCGGCCCTCGTGCAACACCAATTCCAACTCCGCATTGCCATCCTTGACGCGCACGACCCGAACCCGTGCTGGAGCGGACGCGCCCTCGTCGAGCGCGATGCCTGTTCGCAGTGCGGTCAAAGCCGTAGCCTTGGGATGCCCGCGCACCCAAGCGCGATAAATTTTCGCCACGCCATAGCGCGGATGGGTCAGGCGAAAAGCCAAATCCCCATCATCCGTCAACAACAAAACCCCGCGGGTATCCAGATCGAGCCGGCCGGCCGGAAAAATCCGCGCATCAATGCCGCGCAACAATTCGTAAATTGTTCGGCCATGATGCGGATCGCGTGCCGACACCAGATATCCAGGGGGTTTGTGCAACAAAACATAAGTTTGTCGATCAACCGCTCGCACCGGCTGACCGTGGACACACACGCTGTCCCCATCCGGATTGACCCGCACGCCCGGATGCGTCACAACCGCGCCATTGAGTTTAACGTTGCCCGTTTGGATGAGCCGCTCGCTCGCCCTGCGCGACGCCACCCCTGCTCGGGCCAGAAACCGGTTCAGACGCTCTGTCATGGTCGTCTCGCACGTTCTCGCCGCCGGCATTGAGCACCTCGGTTATGGGGCTGTCTTTGCCGTCGGCCACCCGTTGTTCTTCTTCGCGGAGCAATTCTTCCAACTCGCGGATCCTGGGCAAATCAGACAGGGTCTTCAGCCCGAAATGCTTCAAAAAGTCCCGCGTCGTGCCGTATAACAAGGGCCGCCCCGGCGCGTCTGACCGCCCGGAAATGCGGATCAGCCCCTTTTCCATCAACTGCCGCAAAACCCCATCCACAGACACGCCGCGAATATGCTCGACTTCGGCTTTGGTCACGGGTTGCTTAAACGCCAAAATCGCGAGGGTTTCCAAAGATGCTTGGGACAGGCGCGGCGCGACTTTTTCGCGCATCAGTTGCCGCAACCACGGCGCAAATTCGCTGTGGACAGCCAGTTGAAATCCGCCGGCGACTTCCACAATCCGAAAACTGCGGCCCGTCTGTGCGTACTCGTCATTGAGATCATCGACATAAGCGCGAATCTCCCTGGCTCCGGTCTGCGATCCCAAAACCGAAGACAGACGCGCCGCGCCCAAGGGATCATCGGCGGCGATCAACAACGCCTCAACCACGCCCTTGTTGCGCGCTGCTTCGTCTGTTGCCAAACGCGCGATGCGCGCGTCGTCCATGTCAGCCATCGGCGCCCACCTCCTCGAAAGCATCGCGGGGGTACACCCAAATCTCGCCATCCACGCCGGCCTGTTGCACCGAGATCTGGCCGTCTTTCATCAAGTCGAGCAGGGCGATAAACGTCACGATAGCAACCACGCGATGCACGTTCACAATCAGGTCCCCAAATGGCACGCGGCCTTGTCGCGTCAAAACGTCGAGCACGTATTCGGCGCGCTCCTCGGTCGTCACATCGACCCGCGTGACCTCGTGAAACTCGGTTTTCGGCGCGGCGTCTATCGCCTGCTTAAAGGCGCGGATCAACTCGAACAGGCTCACGGGCCGAAAGCCCATGGCCTCGGCCGCCTGCTGTTGCCGAACATCCGCCAAATCCATTGACGCACCCCGATAAAACACATCGCGGTATTCCGCTTGCTGGTCTTCCATCCACGCGGCCACCTCCCGAAATTGCTGGTATTCCAACAAGCGGCGCACCAGTTCCTCGCGCGGATCGCCTTCATCCTCATCGGCATCTGGATCAGTAGGCAACAACATGCGGGATTTGATCCGCATCAACGTGGCGGCCATCACCACAAAATCGCCGGCCACCTCCAAGTTGAGGCGTTGCATGATCTCCACGTATTCCAAGAATTGCCGCGTAATTTCAGCAATGGGAATGTCGTAAATGTCGATCTCATTTTTCCGAATGAGAAAGAGCAAGAGATCCAGCGGGCCTTCAAACAACGCGAGCTTCACGCCATAAGGCGCGGCATCCAGATCGATCTGCGCTTGGGATGTGATCAGCATAAGTTTCTCGTCATTTGAATTGTGGGCCTTTTGTTGACAATTCTAAGGCGCGGCCGGCGCGTTTTGCGTCTCCAAAGGATTGTTGATTTGTGGCACAACTCCAGGAGCGTTAGGCGTCTTTGTTGGCCTAACCGAAAGCCATATTGAAACGATGACCCCTATTGCTGTGATTACGACCCCTATTGCTGTAACCATGACCATCAAGTTACTGTAAAAAAGCCGATCCGTATTTGCAGTTATACGCTTATCTACACCGTCAAAACGCTTGTTCATATCGTCTTTGAGTTCGGCTACATCGGTTTTGAGTTTGGACACATCGGTTTTGAGTTCGGCTACATCGGTTTTGAGTTTGGACACATCGGTTTTGAGTTCGGCTACATCGGTTTTGAGTTTGGACACATCGGTTTTGAGTTCGGCTACATCGGTTTTGAGTTCGGCTACATCGGTTTTGAGTTCGGACACATCGGTTTTGAGTTTGGACATATCGGTTTTGAGTTCGGATATATCTTTACGAATATACTCCAAATGCACCACTATCAAGCTATCGGACGCCTCAACGCGAACAGGCAACAAGGCCGATACGATCAGCGTAAAAGCAATGATTAAAATCATGTGATTCTCCTTTCTCAGAGTACGCGACAAAAGCCGCGTGGTTTCGACTTTGGCGCAGTGTCATGCCTTCTCGTCTCTTTGGGCGAGCACGGGGCGTCGGCCCTACATACCCCGCTCGTGGCTAAACTTCCCTCTCGCGTTTTTTGATTCGATCTCGCGCTTTGCGGGAAATCCGATTCCATATTCCCGTGAATCCCATCGCCTTTTTCACGGCAGAGCGCGTTTCGCTCGCCAGTGCTTGCGTTTTGAGCGTGCCTTCGTAAATCACCTGTTCGACATATCCCGACTGCGCGGCAAAATGCGCTCGGCGTTCCCGGATGGGATCGAGAAACCGATTGAGCGCGCGGGCCAATTTGTCTTTGACCTCCACGTCGCCCACGCGGCCCTTGCGGTACCGGGCTTTGAGATCGGCGACCTCATCCACATCCGGATTAAACGCATCGTGATACGCGAACACGGGGTTGCCTTCCACCCTGCCCGGAATATCGGCGCGAATGCGGTTGGGATCCGTGTACATCCCGCGCACTTTTTTGTGGACGCTCTTTTCAGCGTCAGACAAAAAGATCGCATTGCCCAGGCTCTTGCTCATCTTTGCCTGACCGTCCGTGCCCACCAACGAAGGCACGTCGCCGATGAGGGGATCGGGAATGGGAAACACGTCGCCGTAGTAGTGGTTGAACCGCCGCGCAATTTCTCGCGTGACTTCCACATGCGCCTCATTGTCTTTGCCCACCGGCACGAGATGGGCGCGGGGCATCAAAATATCCGCGCTTTGAAGCACCGGATACCCAATCAGGCCAAACGGAATCGCCTCGTCCGTCATATTCGCCGCGCGCGCCATCTCTTTCACACTCGGCAACCGCGCCACCCGGGGCAATGTCACCAGCATCTCAAAAAACAAATTCAGCTCATAGACCGCGGGAATCGCGGACTGCAAGTAAATGGTCGATTTTTCCGGGTCGATGCCCACGGCCAAATAATCCAAGACCATGTCGTGGATATTCTCCCGCAAGGCGTGGATGTATTCCCGTTGCGGCTGCGTGGTCAAGGTGTGCAAATCAGCCACTAAAAAGTAGCACTCGTACTCGTCTTGCAGGGCCACGCGGTTTTTCAAGGACCCCACATAGTGCCCCAAATGCAGTCGCCCCGTGGGCCGATCACCTGTTAAAATGCGTTTTTTCATGAGCGATCCGGTTTCGGTTATGCCCTCGTAGAGGGTCAATCATCCATAAAAAGATACGGCCGCCAGCGGCGATCCGGTATGCCGATGTGGTGGCGAATAAAGGTCACGCGGTTGGGCGACTTCGGCTTTCGCAACAGAGCCAAGCCGGTCTCTGCGGGCGTGCGGTCGCCCTTGCGATTGTTGCATCGATGACATGCACACACCAGATTGTCCCAAGTATCGCGACCATTGTGCGAGCGCGGGATGACGTGGTCGATGGTAAATGGCCCGCGCCGAACACCGCAGTATTGACACTGAAACCCATCGCGCTTGAGGATGTTGCGCTTGGTCAACGCGAGCGGCTTGGGCGGCACGCGCACATAGACCGCCAAGCGCACCACGCTCGGCACCGGAAAGGACTCGCTCACCGTGCGAATCCGCAAATCGAGCTCTTCGACCACCTCGGCGCGGCCCCGAAAAATCAGCACAATGGCCCGGCGCACAGAACACACATGCAACGGTTCGTAACTCTGATTGAGCACCAGTACGGCTTGATTGAGAATTGTGGGCATCGTCACTTGCATTGCAAGCCTCGAGTTGTCAGTTGTCAGTTGTCAGTTGTCAGTTGTCAGTTGTCAGTCCACCTCGCCCAACCAACCCCTTCGTCATTCCGACGCACACAGGCGTAGCCAACGCCGGCGTCCAGTGTCTTTTTTTTGGCACAGGGGATCCTTCTCAGCCTCGGCATAAGGCTCTATGATACGCATTGCCCAAAGCGTGTCAAGACTTAATGCACTGATATTTCTGAAGTTTGGCGACCATGTGATGGCATGGGACATCGGGGATTGCGTCTCAAATTTTTGCCACACCTCGGGGAGAAACATCCGCCAATCTCAACTTTTCTACGGGCTTGCGGTGTACGGTTGCGGTGAACAAACAGCCCTCGCGATCATCGCAAAAATCGATCTGCGGCCATACGTCTAGGGCGCGCTTGATGCCGGAACCGAGGCCGTGATAGGGCAACAACCCCTTCGCCACATAAGAAATGAGAATCGGGTTGCGAATATTGGAATTGCCGGTGCGAATTTTCTCCACGGTCAAGTTGTTGGGCAAATGCCCAGGGCTGATGATCTCGATGCGGTTGTCAAAAATGAACAGGCGAATTGGCGCGCTTACCAAATAGTCTCGATGCACCAGCGCGTTGACCAGCAACTCCTCAAACGCGCTTGGCGGGATTTCCGGCAAGCCCGGCGCATTGACCCCGCGTCCGGCCTGTACTTTGTGCAGGTTTCGCATCACAAAAGCCAAGGCATCGTCAAAGCTCTTGGGCAATGGCCCGTCGAAAACCTCGGTATCGACGTAGTCTGTCGCGTGAATCTCGTTGCCGGGATAGCGGATGGCCTTTACGACAAACTGCGGCGCGATCCACGCTGGCTGTTCGGCGAACAGCAGTACGCCCGCCAAGTTCAACTGTCCGTCCTCGGTGGCGAGATTCATATTCTGGAGCAGGCGGGTCATTTCTGCGGCGGAATCTGGATATTCCCAATGATAGACATCGCGCAGAAAATCGCGAAAGCGCAATTTGTCCAGTTTGTCAATACCCGCTTTGGTGGGTAATTCATCGGCGTAGAACTGTGCAGAAAATTGGAACAACCGCCGCAGTTCTTCCTTGGCGTTCACCCGCCGCTTGTCCGAGCCGGTCTTCAGCCAAATCACGCCGTTTTTGTCGAAATAGGGTTTGTCAATCCCATTGGGCACGGTCAGCACAATCACGAGGCGACCATTTTTTAGTGCCACATTTTCCGTCTGTACCGTCAAAGGGCTACGCACTAATTGACTCGCGGCGTTGCCGATGAGTTGGTTGATGCGAGAGACATCCTCGCTACCAAGCCCCGGTGCAGTCCCGTCATCTGCCACGCCGATAAAAATTGTGCCGCCCTTGGAATTGGCAAACGCCGCCATCTCTGCGGCCAGCGACGTACTGTTGCGTACATCGACCTTGAACTGCCGAGTGCTGTCTTCGCCGAGGGCGATTTGAGAAAAAACATCAAGTCGATTCATGCCGCTAATAACTCCCTGGATTCTTCTCGTCGTGACCAAAGCACGGGTTTAAGATCGTAATTTTCCAACGCCCCAATCGCCGATTGCGAGACTTTGAGATTGCTATCGTTTAGAAAGGCAAACAGCATGGCATCGGGCGACCTCATTTCTCTGGTATCCAGCCATTTGAACACGAGTGCTTCCGCTGAATTTTTTTGAGGATTTGCCACGGCTTGCACAATGCGCTCGGGCTGGCTGCGAGACTTGGGGATCACAAAATTAAACATGTGATCGTAACCACTCTTGCCCGTGAACTTGATATGCGGCGTATAACGAATATCCGACGACTCCAACCAGTTCGTTACATCTTCCAAAAAGAGACTGGCGACATAAGGAGAAGCTGAAAAGAAAAGGTCGTTTACCGATAGCATGGCTTGGATGATATTGTGTTTTTTTATCGAAAAATTTTCTCGCGTGGTGTGGACAGTCAATTGATCTCCCGCCATCTGCACGCCAAATCCCGCCAGCGTTGTCTTTAACAATGCGCGACGTTTCGGCGTATCGAGAGGGCAACCCGAGTTGATGAGATCATTGATGATATAACCATCATCTGTCAGAACGAATCCATTGCCTTCCCTGCACGCATAGATCTGCAAGCAGTCGTTATGCCGATCCAGATACGGCGTCGTGATCTCGACCCAAGCCGTATCGATCTCCTTAAAAATGGTTTTATCCCCCAACCAGCGCGTGTACTCATTGACCAGTTTAGCGATTTCTCGAATCATCATGGGAACAACTCCGGCTGAATGGGGGGTCGAGTGACCACATGGCAATAATCCATGAAGTCCATTAAGGTCTGCCACGCATCCCGATAATTTTTGAAGTTATCAGGCAAAGGTATCGCCCATTTGTCACCATATCCCTCCCGATAAATATGTAGGTGTGGGCAGGGAATTTCTCTCCCATCTGGATTGCGGTGCGGTGGACCCCCAATATCGACACGCGCCAAAATCGCGACTCGTCGCGCCCGTGTTTGGAACGTATTCTTTCGCAGTTCGATGCGCCCTCGGGTGATGTCCAAGCTAAATTCCTCGCGGCGATCATTGGAATACAACGGGATTCGCAACGCGCCGCCCAAACCGGGAAAGGAAAATTGTTCGTTTCCCATGTAATGCTTGTCGCGGTTCAAAAGGGAATCGGCTTCCCGCTGTGTCAGTACAAGACTCATTGGGTCACTTTCTCATTCATCGAGAAGGCCGGTATAAGCAGGGGCGTCCATCAGGGCATCTGTTTCGGAGGGGTCGGACAGGCGCACTTGGATCATCCACCCGTCTTCGTAGGGTTCGGCATTGACCAAAGCCGCGTCGTCTGTCAGTTCCACGTTGACGTCGATCACCTCGCCCGAGACCGGGGCGATGAGATCGGACACGGTCTTGACCGCCTCAATCGTGCCGTAGGATTCGCCTTGCACAACCCAATCGCCGACCTCGGGCAATTCCAAAAACACGATGTCGCCCAATTCGCCCTGCGCGTAATCCGTAATCCCGCAAGTGCCCACATCGCCCTCGATCCGCACCCAATCGTGATCGCTGTTATAGTACAGATCTTCCGGTATATGCGCCATCTCTGCCTCCTTTGAATGGCCTGCAACTCATCCCCCGTACCCCAACTCGTTCACAAATTCCGTCGTGGTTCGGCCCGTTCTAAAATCCTCGTGTTGCAAGGCGTGCAAGTGAAACGGAATGGTCGTGGGCACGCCTTCGATCACAAACTCGTCGAGCGCGCGCACCGCCCGGGCAATGGCCTCGTCGCGCGTGTCCCCGTACCCGATGAGCTTTGCCAAGAGGGAATCGTATTGCGGCGGCACGGTGTACCCCGCATAGACGTGTGAATCCACGCGAATGCCCGGCCCGCCCGGCATGTGAAACGTGGCAATCGTGCCGGGCGAGGGTCTGAAGTGGTGGTCGGGATCCTCGGCATTGATGCGGCACTCTATCGCGTGTCCCTTGAACGCGAACAGATCTTGGGCGCGCGGCAAGGACGCGCCGGCCGCAATGCGAATCTGCCATTTGACGAGGTCCAAGCCGGTCACCATCTCGGTTACGGGATGCTCGACTTGAATGCGCGTGTTCATCTCCAAAAAGTAAAATTCGCCGGACGCGTCGAGCAAAAACTCTACCGTGCCCGCGCTGGCGTACCCAACCGCAGACGCGCCTTTGAGGGCCGCCTGCCCCATGCGCTCGCGCAAGCCATCATCGACCACAGGCGAAGGCGATTCTTCGATGAGCTTTTGATGCCGCCGCTGCACCGAACACTCGCGCTCGCCCAAATGCACGATGCGCCCGGACAAATCGCCCAACACCTGAATCTCGACATGCCGAGGTTGCGCGATTTCTTTTTCCAAATAGAGCGCGCCGGACGTAAAGGCGGCCCGCGCTTCGGCTTGCGCCATGTGCCAGGCGCGTTCCAACTCGCCTTCGGAAAACACGGTTCGCATGCCCCTGCCCCCGCCGCCTGCAACGGCCTTGAGGCGCACCGGATACCCCAAGCGGCGCGTTGCGTTTTGCGCGTCGGCATAGCTTTCCAAAACACCCGTGCCCGGCGCGACCGGCACTCCGGCTCGTTGCATGGTCTCGCGCGCGATGGCCTTGTCCCCCATTTTGCGGATGGCATCCGCAGACGGGCCGATAAACGCGACCCCGCATGTGCCGCAAATTTCAGCGAACTCGGCATTTTCAGCCAGGGGCCCGTACCCGGGATGAATCGCGTCTGCATCGGTCACTTCAGCCGCGCTCAAAATGCGCGGGATGTTGCGATAGCTCTGATCGCCCGGGGGCGGGCCAATACACACATCTTCATCAGCCATCCCGACGTGCAGGGAATTGCTGTCGGCCTCCGAGTAAATGGCGACCGTCTGCAAGCCCAACTCTTTGCAGGCGCGGATAATCCGCAACGCGATTTCGCCGCGGTCCGCAATGAGAACTTTTTTGAACAAGGTTATGATCTCGAAAATGGAGGGCTTTTAACAGTGTGCGAAAATCGTAACAAATGGTAACAAATCATCACAAATCGCACAAATAAGTGAAACCTTTTGCGGTTTGCGGTCATCTAAGTAACGAGACCAACAGCCACGCCCTATTTGTATTTATCTCATTCCGCCGGTGGCAAAGCGTGGCTTTGGTCTCAACCATCGGCGGATTTTTTGTTTTTCTTGTTCTTTGACAAGTGAAGCGGGATATGTGGTTGCTGGCGAAGGAACGTCTGTGACAGCGATAACCAAGCGACAGACCTAAAATCTCCTGCCAGCGTAAAATCCAAAGGAATGATGGTAATAACCAACTATCACTTGCGCGGCGAGCTTCTCCGAGCAAGTAAAAAACGGACGTGGAGGTGCTGTAAGACGGACTGACGCTATACGGAGTCAGGACGCAAGCCCGATGAAGCGTCTATTCAAATTGTGCGATTTGTGACAAGATGTTACAAGATGTTACGATTTGAAAGAGCGGTTACGATTGTGGGTCGATCAAAAACAGGGGGGTATTGTATTCCACGGGCGAGGTATTATCGACCAGCACGCGCACCACCCGGCCATTTACATCGCTCTCGATTTCATTCATGATTTTCATGGCTTCGATGATGCACAAGGTCTGCCCGCGCGTCACCTCGTCGCCTTCTGTGACATAGGGCAGCGCGTCCGGGCTTGGCGATTGGTAAAACATCCCCACCATCGGCGACCGCAAGGTGTGGTACCGGCTCTCGTCTTCGCTTACCGCATCGTCTTCTGCCTGCGGCTCTTGTGCTTCGGCAGGGGCCGGCGCGCCCAGCGTTTGCACGATGGGAACCTGCCCGTTCGCACGCACCACGCGAATGCGCCCGCGTCCGAAGAACTTGCGCTCGATTTCGACTTCCTGCACCTCATCAGCCCCGATGAGGTCGATGAGGTCTTTGACCACGGTCATCACTTGTTTGGAAATTTTCACGCGCTTTCTCCTTGAGTAGTTTATCGTCTCGCAAAATGCACTGTCTCAAACCTTGGGAAGGGCCTAAACCCGCTCCACATAAGACTGGGTGCGCGTGTCGATTTTCAGCACATCGCCAATCTCGACAAACAGCGGGACTTGTACTGTGGCACCGGTCTCGACGCGCGCGGGCTTTGTGCCGCCCGTGGCCGTATCTCCGCGCAGCCCGGGATCGGTTTGATCGACTTTCAACGCCACAAAAATGGGCAGTTCCACGCCCAAGGCATTGCCCTCGGCGACGAGCACCTCGACCATCTCGCTTTCCTTCAACAACTTTTGTGCGTCGCCCACGGTCTCTTGGGGCACTTCGTACTGCTCGTAGGTGCGCGTATCCATAAAAATGTAAAACGCATCCTGTTGGTACAAATACTGGCTCTTGCGTTTTTCCAAGCGCACATCATCCACCTTGTCGCCGGATCGAAACGTCTTGTCGATCACCGCGCCAGACTGCACGCTCTTGAGTTTGGTCCGCACGACCGCAGCCCCCTTGCCGGGCTTAAAATGCTCAAACTCAGTGAGAAAAAAAAGCTGCCCATTCAGGCGAATCACCATGCCCGTGCGAAAATCAGAAGTGGAAACCATCGCATTGTCCTTTGTCAGTGGTTAGGTTCTGTTGACATTTTGTTTTAGAGCGATGAGCGTGGCCGCAAAAGCGAGAAAGCCTCGATAACTCGTGCTGAGTTTCTCAAAGCGAGCAAATATCCTGCGATACTGCTTCATTTTTCCAATCAACCGCTCAATCAAATTGCGTTGCTTATACCGATGGCGATCATAATCACGCGGGGTCTTGCGATAAGACCGGGGCGGAATCACGGCAACCTGTCCATGGTGAGAAAGGACGTCCAGAAACGCTTGTGAATCATAGCCCTTATCCGCGATGACAGATCGGCTCTCATACCCAGCGATTAACGCTTCGGCTTGCGTGATATCGTGGGTTTGTCCCGGTGTGAGTCGAAACCGGAGCGGGAGGCCACGCGCATCTGTGCAGAGATGGATTTTGGTGCTGAACCCGCCTCGGCTCTTGCCGAGGGCTTGCGCGGCTTGCCCCCCTTTTTTTTTGAGGCACCCGCTGCACAGGCATGAGCACGCACGACAGTGCTGTCAATGATCAGACATGCCAAGTCTGGATCAGACGTAAAATGCTGGTGCATGCGTTCCCACACGCCATACCGGCACCAGCGAGCAAAGCGTTTATAGACTGTGTTCCACTTCCCGTACTGTGCGGGCAACTGACGCCACTGACCACCCGAGCGCATCACCCACAGAACCGCTTCAATGAAGCGTTTGCAACCGGCTTCCTCGCCGACATAGACGCGAGGGCATTCGCGGATGAATGCGAGAATTTTAGGCCACTGGTTCGCAGAAAGAATAAGGTTTGACATACACACAGAGTAACTCAAAATATCCCAAATGTCAACAGAACCTAATCAGTCCATAACGCTAAAAAAATAAAATGTCAACACGACCTAGTAAAACATCGGTGAGACGTAAGAAGGGAGAGGGGAGAAGGCAACTGCGCTATCCTGATCAAGTGGTCAGTGGGCTGTGATCGCCCCTTGTCTGAATCGCGGATTACGCGGATTTGGGGATTACGCGGATTAAAAACCCACCCATCCACACCCGCTGTGTCCTTCCGATCTGCTATGCCTTTCGCGTCACCTGCCAACCCAATCCGCGTCCTCTGCCCTACTTACGGCGTCTGTGTCATCTGCGCCCTCTGCCCTACCTGCCAACCCAATCCGCGTTCATCCGCGTCATCCGTTTAATCCGCGATTCAGACAGTTTCCCGCGCCCGTGTAGGTGGTCAATGACCCAATCTGTATCTACGAGATATTGCATACATTACAACTTTGGTTGAGGCCGAGAAAGAGTGCGCCGGCCAGCGTAGATGGCCTGTTTCAATGCTTCTGGATCATGTGTTCCCTTCCATGCCCCCGCTGTTGCTCGCAGCGTCTCAAGTGTGCGATCCGGCGGGGCAGTGATGGCTATGACCACATCCGCACCTTCTTTGAGGTCGAGCTTCTCCTGCGGTATGAGCACGCCTTCAAAAAATTTGGCTTTGATGTTCCGCATTTTATTTTTCTTGTCTGAATCGCGGATTACGCGGATTTTGGGATTTCACGGATTACCCCGCTCCCCACAACCGCTATGTCCTTCGTACCACCTGCACCCTTCGTTTTACCTGTGCTACCCAATCCGCGTCCTCTGCCCTACTTACGGCGTTTGTGTTCGCTACATCCTTTATTTGGGATTTGAGGATTGGCAGGATTTTTTTACTCATTTCTGAATCTAAGCAGTACGTAGATGGCGAATGCGCGGCGGTCGTTTGGCGTTGTGCGCTCAAACTGCTTTATGGTTTTCTCGGTTTCTTCAATGCGTAGTAGGACGCCTGAACGGGTGAATGTCGCGCCAGGGTCGTAGTCGGCGCGGTGCCGCTGCCTTTGCATATCTACGAACACTTCACCAAATTTCCGGATTTCTGCCGGGAACCTGGTCATAACAGATTGATTCAGACATTGGCTTTTGGCGTATCCGTGTTCCAATGCTCGGTATGCTTGCCGCCATGCCTGTTGGCTGCGGTTGGCTCTGGTCGTGCCAGCTAGCATGTCGGCGCAACAGGTTGCCAGCGCGTGGAACAGCGCGTAATAGGTGGCACTCACAGCCCGTCTCAGGTTGGCTTCTCGGGGGCGACCTCTGTTGGGCCCGCGTGCCAATTGTCTGGCGATTCTCAGCAGATCACGCGGGTTCAAAGTACCTTCCTTTTTGGAGTGCCTCCCATTCGGACTTCTCCACAAATGACTTGCTTGGGAAATCGTCTATTCCCAGTTCTATCAATTTTGGAAAAATCCGCCCGAGCAGGCCAGCGGTCCATTCTGGGTCCAGGTGTTTCTGGTTCCCGTCGAATACAATGGTAATGTGCAGGTACTCTTCGCCATCGCGGTCTATTTCGGGTTCTACGATAATTGGGTCAAACACAAACTCGTCTCCGAAGCGTTGCGCCAGGGTCTCACTGACGATATTCGCAACGGCACCTGTCTTTGTTTGGGCTGTCATCAAAGTTCCTTTCAAGAAACACCGCCTCGGCAGTGGTCAGTCCCTTGTCTGAATCGCGGATTTTCGCGGATTAGGAGATTGCGCGGATTAACCCCACCGCCCTTCACACCCGCTATGTCCTTTGCGCCACCTGCCAACCCAATCCGCGTTCATCCGCTTAATCCGCTTAATCCGCAGAATTCTTATACTTCGTTTTTATTTTTTTTTGACGCTTTTTTAGCAACTCGTTGCGTTTCTGCCAGAAAATTAGCTGCTCTTTGGGCGTCAGAGTTGCGATTTGGTCGTGGATTATTTTCGCACCACGCCGTTTCATTTCGACACAATTAAAAGTCTTCTTCGTCTTCATAGTCAATCACCTCTTGAGGAGAATGGATAGCAATATTTGAGTAGCCAGAACGGGTGTTGACCGCATTGTAGAGCGAAATTTTTGAAAAATGCACGATATGTCTGAAATTCCAACTTACGATCATAGAACACTCCCCGATAGTGGCTAACGCAACATGGAGCGCGTCTGTTGCCCACTTTTTTGTTACGATTTCTGCATCTAAATAAGATCGCTGGAGTTGCAAAGCACCTTCAGAAATCTCTACAATTTCTGCAAAATTGAGCATCTCGTCAAAGAGCTCTCCAATTTTCGCAGGTGCATGCTCAATTTCCTCTTGCACCACGACAGATGTTAGCAGGTTAAAATCCCCCCGTCGAACCATATCGAAAAAGGACTGACTGGCTTGCTCAAATTCTTCATCGAATGCGCCCCCGAAAACAGACGTATCTGCATATACGCTCAAAATCTGTATCTCCAATTTTCAGTCCTTTCAGTCAATGAGCAGACAAACGAGCACTGATTCGTAGCGGTGATCTCAGAAATGAGGCGGGTCACTCTTCGAATGGGCTTCTCTGTGCATCACGTTCCGCATCTCGTTCATAGCCCCTTGCAAACTCGCGCATTGCAGTTGCAAATCTCGAATAACCTGCTGTTTCAAGGGCCTCTGCCTTTTCGCGATTTCGTTGCGCCAGTTCTCGCTCTTCTCTTCCGGCAGTGAAGCCATGGACGCCTCGCTGATTGTAAAGCTCAATCGTAAAGCCAGAACGCATTTTTCCTGCGTCTCTTTCGTTCAATGCCGACGCGACTGCTCGATGTATCCATAGGCCGTTGGGATCTTTGGGTGCATTTGTCAATACGTGGCCGATCCGATTCTGAGCGATCTCACTGTGACCGGTCTCTTTCGTAATTCGCATGGCCTCATTCAACCAATTCGTGAATATTTTTTTGTTAAAGGCGTCATCGGAAAGTTTGCCGGGGCACCCTCTCCATTCGTTTAGAAGTCTGTAGGCATTCATGGCCGTCGCCTTCCTTTCTGCGCTCGGTTCGTCGTCGCTTTCAGCCTCGTTCTTTGAACGAAAGGCGTAAGCGACGATCTCAGCGAAGAAGGCAGGCTCCGAAGCAAGACGACTTTCGAGTGTAACGGGTGATCCGGTTGAGAAACGCAACATTGATAGGAAGCACCACTCAATCTCGCAAAGAACTTCTCGGTCAACGGAGGGGGATTTCTGAAGGCACTTTATCACCTCGACAGTCTGATATTGATCTAGCTGAACATCCACATCAGACTTCTCCAGCACCGAGAGAAGTGCTCGAATTGCAAGGTCTTCCTTAGATCTTTCTCTGTCGTTGACGGTGCGAGAAACACAAAGGACAGCTTCGGGAGCCCGTTCATATTCGAGCAACTTCTCAATCGCCAAAGTCAAGTCTCGCTCTGGTTCAAACGGATTTACGGCGACCTTTTGCCAATAGAGCCTCTCATTCTCTCTGCCGAGGTGTTCTTCTACTCGACTCCAGACGCCATCCTCAAATGGAAGCAAAATTAGGAACGCATTTTTCTGGGTGTCGTTCCAAGAGTTCCCGAGAACTTGATCAACCCAAGTCCAACTCGATTTCTGGAATCGTCCCTGAACAAATCCAGATACAACCCGCTTTGCGGTTTCGTCTTCAGTATTAAGCAGAGACGGAAGAATTTCCACCTCAATATCTTCATTTTCGATACTACTCAAAGCATCTCCAACTTTGCCAGGTATAGCAACACTCTGAGCGAAATCCAGTACAGCAGACACGCCTCCTGTATCGAGAATTTTTTGCACAGCATCCCGTTGAGCTTTATCAAGGCGTTTTTTTTGTTCCTCGTAATTTTCCGTATCATCAAAAAAAAGATCAAAACCTTGATTATTAAATAGATAACAATATTTCCGTACTGGAGTCTCGGGTGCCAAGGTATTTGCCACAGTCTCAATTCTTGAAATGGTGCCTTTCGGCATTGCCCACTCAGCGTCCGCAAATTTTCGGTGTTGGCGCACTAGACCATCTAACCTTTCCCAGATTAAAACGCGATCAGCCTCGGGCAAAGCTACGACCTCTTCTGAGGCTAAGTGTTCTAGAAGATTATCGAGTGCAGAGTTGGGTAAATCGGACATACAGTTGATCAACTCGCCCAGGTTCTCAGTGCTCGTCTTTGCGAGTTCTATTGCCATTTCGGTGTAAATCGTTATTTGTTCCCAATACTCTGCCCCCGAGACATCATCCTTCCAGTCTCTCGGAATGTAGTCCCGCCAAGTCGGTTGATGGCATCCAATAGTGAAACCATGATTGTGTGGTAATAGACCTAGAATTAACTGCCAACCTACTTCTGGTTGCTTTTGGAGCACGTTTTTGATAGCTGCCTTTCGTTTCTCGAGTGAGGCACTCGTTTGCACATGCCAAGGTAAGAAGATATCGAAGAGGGAATTAAACGGCCGATTTGCCCAATTCCCTCCGGGATCAATCGAAGCGAGGTCGGATAGGATAACGGCTACCCGAGAAAGGAAATCTGGATGCCAGGCAAGGGTTTCCAAAGCCCACAATAGGCCACTCATGTAGTTCCCCCCTCCTATGCCTCCACTGCTTTCTTGGGCAAAAACCTCGTGAAATGGAGATTGGTCTAAATCCACCAATGCTGACTCGACAGCGGCGAGAAACTCGTTGGGAGCCGCTTCAGCGAGAAGTGGCAACAGCGAATCCAAACTCGCCCAGCGGTCCCATTTCGCACTCGCCAAAAGTCGTTGGACGGTGCGAACAGCCACGTATTCGGCTTTTCTAAACGAACACTCGGAAAGTGCTTCTGAGCGACTGCCTACAAGAGCGAGTGTTTCTGCCATGCCTTCGCGGAGCAGACGGGAATGTTTCAGTTGTTTGCCGTGAATGCTCGCCGCGAATCGTTTCTCTTTGGGCAAGTCAAATTCTGGATCTCTTTCCCCTAGAACGGCAACGGCAGTCTCTTCGAGCCGATTGAGGTCTTCATCCGTTATTCTGTTCCCCAACGCGCTCCATGCTTCCCCCCGCACGACGAATCGCCATTTTTCATCGCGTTGAATCAGGGGAGAGTCCGAGCGAAGCGCGTCAGGTCTCAGTGTCTCGATCCACTCCCCATATTCTTTTTTCAACAAACTCTCCAAAGCCTCCCGATCTGCCGCGCTTTTTCCATCCCACTTTCCGGCGAGCCCTGCCTGTGCAATGAGTCTCGCATTTTTCCATTTTGCATAGGGCGGCACAGCCCCAAAACCACGTAAGTTTCTGAGTAAAGCGGACAGTCGATCACCTCCAATGCCCGCTAGTTCTCGCGAGCGTACATCCGAGTAATCTGCCTCTTTCAGAACCTTTTCTATCTGGAGTTGAGATGGACTTTGTAGTTTGATGATCTCAGAATTTCCCCTTGCAAATGCACCGCAAAGAGGAACTATGACCGCGTGTCCTTTTCGCGTGGCGATTGTTAGGAGACCGGCTCGCTCGTCCGACTCCAAATTGAGCCGAGGATTAGCGACCAAAACATGTGATTTCCGAACTTCTACAACCGTACGCCAAGCGTCTTCTTCAGCGATATAGAGGCATCGGTTGGCGTAATCTCTTGCGGTATCTTCATCAAGAGTCTCAATGTAAGCTGCAACGAAATCGGCGACATCTTGCTCGCCTTCTGCAAACATCAACAACTGCAACTTTTGCGAGGTGCCTTCGAATAGTGCCTGAAGCGCATTGCAGGCATGGCTACGCCCTTCAGTGAATAGTGTTGGTGGAATGGGGGGATCGCCCAGTTTAGTCAGAGAGACGATATTTTCCCAATGCTCCCTCGGAGTAGAAATCACACCTGAGTTGCTCGACAAGCCTATCTTTCCTGCCATCCACTGGCCCACGGCGGGAAATTCCCGCAACCAATCGGCGAGCTTAACGCCGTCGATAATGCGGATATCTTTCCAACCTTTATCTTTTCTGCGTTCCAGCCACCTTATTTGTTCCGGTGCTCCCCACCCAGCGAAACGAGGAGTCACAAAAACAAATGAACCTTGGGCCCGATCATCGGCGGAGAGTTGGCTTGTTCTCTTTTTGAAGTCTTTGGTCGCCTTGGCCTGCGGATCGTTTCCGGTGCCGATCTCCCAGTACGATCTGCCATCCGGGACGAACTCGAGAAACGCCGATTCAGCTTCAACGATCCCATCCCAACCGCTTTGATTTACAGCGTCTCCGTAGGGAATGCGGCACACAGAGGCATTAGAGATAGACTGCTTTACAAGCAAGTAGATCAATTCTGGTATTACGGTTTGGCTGTTTATGCTATTCGCATATTGTTCGAGGTCGGCGGCACGAACGATGTGGGTCTTGTTTGGAAAAACCCGCGCTCTGGCGGCCTCTCGTCTTTTTCGACGCGCCTCTGGCCCACGATAAATTTCGGGGGTGTTTTCCTTCATATACGTTTGATAATCAAATTCCACTTCTGTTGGAGTACTCATTGAGAAATCTCCCTTCTGCATCAAATGCGGTGATAAGGCGATAGAGTGGGGCATCTTCTTCGGAGCAGATCACAGCCAACACCCGACCATTAACTGTTGCGCCTACCCACATCCACCGATCTTCATGGCCTTCTGGATCTAAGGTTTCGTATCCTTTTGGGTCATCAAATGCGAAAACCACCTCGTAAAACTTGACATCATGCTTTCTTTGCACTTCTCGATATTTGTCTTCGTCCCATATAAATCCAATATCCATGCTACAGAACTCCCTGTCGTGTCATTATCCTTGGGCGGGCACGGGGACCACGCCCCTAAAATCGCTTTCATTCACTTTCTCTGCACGACTCGCGTCCTCTACATTTCACTTTCTTCTCTCTACCTGCCAACCCAATCCGCGTTCATCCGCGTAATCCGTTTAATCCGCGATTCAGACACTTTGGGCGCGTGCTCTGTCGACCCGGAAATGGACATGTTCGACGAGGGTCTGTCTAATTGTTTCTGTTAGTCCTCGAAAGCCGAAGTAGTCGGCAATCATGTCATCGAGCGACAAATGCGCTCGCGTGGTCACTTCCTCTGCTATGGGCAAGGGTGCTCGGTGCGTCACAGTGTCAAAAACCTCCTTCGCATCTGCGGCGAAATCAAAGTCAAAATTGACGGGCAACGCCTTCATGTCCGTTGCTTCGGCTTTCAACATACCGCCACCGAGATTTTTCCGCCCCGTAATCTCTCGGAAAAGACAGACAAACGATGAGTTCAGGTACGCCCATAGACAATAGTGCAAATCGGATTCCCAAAGGTCATCGGGGAGATAGAGTTCCACATGGCTGTATGAAAATGCTCGGCACAAATTAAAGGTGCAATAGTGCCTACTGCCGATTCCACGCGGCAGAATGAGGGCTGGAATTTTGTCTTTTCTGCGAGATGAAACCAACGCTTTCCCGATTTTGTCGTCAGCCGAAACCGCGACAAACTGGGCGGCTTTGACAATGACGGGCACATCGGCATCCAACTCGTTGCGTTTCTTCAAGGGAAAATTGAGCCCTTGTCCGAAGGTGATCGTATTGCCCGCGCCGGCGTTGGTAGCCATTGTTGTCAATATATCTGCGAAGAATGGCGGCATGGCAAAGAGATGCCCCCACTTCATCGTTTGTCGGGCGGCAATATGTCTTTTTGAGGCCATCGCCATATCGCTGTTGGCGATTCCGTATTCTATGGTCTGCAACGGTTTCGGGGTAAAAAGTGTGATGACCGCATTGATATTTTGGCTTTTGGCGTCCAAAAAAAATTTGGCGGAAGTGTCGATGATTTTCTCGAATGAGAATTTTCCAATGGAGAATGTTTGAAATTTCTGCCCATAGTCGGTACTGAGCCAAGCGTTTTGCGTAATAAAACAACCACAGCCGGTCTCGGACAATAGTTTTGCGGCACGGGCATAAAAGTAAATCAGCAGATCACTGCCACGCGGGAGTGTTTCTCCCCAATCGGAAAGAACTCGGTTGCAATAGGATGTTTTCTGTTCAGCCGACAACAAGCTATTCCGCGACTCGACATACGGCGGATTGCCGATCACGATGTCGAACCCGTCCGCGATGCCGAACATATATTCGGGATCGAACCAGTCGGCTTTGGCGTTTTGGTCGTAGGGATCCCAATGCGTGATTTTCTTCGCATCATCTTCGGGAAGGCCGGCAGAGTTGAGTTCGTCTGCCAATGCGCGGCGCAACTGGTTGTCCGCATCTCTGCACGCGAGTTTTTTCGGGCGCGTGGTCGCGTGAAAATGTCGCTCGCGGTTTTCCGTCAGTTTTGTTTGCAGGGCTTCAATTTGTTGGCGGAACAAGTCCAGTTGATCCGCGGCCTTGAGTTGCATCAGCGTATCCGCGGCGATAAAGCGCGTTTCCAAATTGGGCAAGGGCTTGATGCCGAAGTTGGGCGCGTTCTCGTCCGGCTCTTGCTCGATGGCGAGGGAGATGAAAAATCGCAACTTGGCGATCTGCGTGGCGATAGGCTGAATATCCACGCCGAAAATGCTGTTTTGAATCAGATACAACTTGCGCCCAAAGTCGCCCGAATACCGCTCGAAGATCTCGCTGATCGCCAGCAACTCGGCATCGCGTTCTCGCTGATTTTTCGTATCAAACGCCGCGTCTGCCTTGGCGCGAGCGCGTTCTTTTTGCAAGGTGGCCCAGCGTTGGTTATCCGGGTCAAGGCGACGCAAGGCCATCGCCATCTTGTGCAACATGCCCATCGGGAACGCGCCGGAACCGACCGCAGGATCGAGCACTTTAATCTCGGAAATCGCCCGCACAATGCCCGCGGTTTCATCCTCTTCAAACAGTTCATGGGCGTCGTTGAACGCATCCTCGTAGTCCAACAAATAGCGCAACCGATCTTGCCAAAACCCTGTGTCGGCATCGCTTGGCGAACACGCTTGAGCCAACGCCGCGACCAATGCCTCATCCACCATGTAATCCACCACAGGGCGCGGCGTGTAGTACGAGCCTGTTTGCTTGCGGGCGGTGTCGCGGGTTTCGGGGTTGTACGCGGCGAGGAGATTCTCGAACACCTTGCCGAGAAGCTCGGGGTCAAGCGCGACTTCTTGCTCGACAGGCGTGTTCTCCTCCACCGTGAACTTGTAGCGGTTGAACAGGGGAATCAGCCCGTCATGGTCAAAAAACAGGCGGTTGGGGATAGAATAGTCGCGGCGTTGACCGGGGGTGTCGGTGAAACAGTCGATGCGATAGCCGCCAGCGCGGGTGCCCGCCTCGCTGTCGAGGCAATCAAACAGGCCGCCATTGATGAACGGCGTTTGATCGAACAGGTCGAGCAACTGGGTGGGGTCAGCGATCTCGTTCTCGTACCGATAGCGGGAGAAATCGCGGTGCGTGGCGTTGCTCCCCTGGCTAAAACCGCGTCTGTTTTTCTCGGTGTTGAGCGTAGCGAAAAACAGATTTTGCAACACAGCGCGATAATACGAATCGCCCGCGTCGCGGTCATAGTTTTTCAGCAACCTGGCGATCTGATCCTCGATGAACAGATCCGTTGCGATCAATCTTTTTTCCTTGATGAACCAAACGAACATCAACCGAGTGATCAAGCGGATGATATGTTCTTCAGGTGGCAACGTCCGCTTCTGACGAGAAGACGGGAATTGGGCCTCGCGGATGGCGCATTCAAACCAGCCGAACAAATCCCCGTAGAACCGCCTGTTCAGTGCTTCGGTATCCAGCGCGTTGAGCCAAGCGGCCAACAGGCCATCAAAATTGTGCGGCTTGTCGTGGGCGTCCATCCACGCCAACCGTTGCGGTAGCGATAAATCGGACAAAATATCTAAGTGAGCGCGATGCGGCTTGATGGGATCGATCTCTCGGATCAGCGACACATGGCCGAGCACATCGCGGTTGGAATCGCGCTTGTGTTCGCGGCGGTGAACAAAGGATAGGGTCAACAGATCGGTTGCGGTCTTGAACAGCACCACGGTCGGCGTGTGTATCCGCTTGTTGATCTCGCGAGTAAATGTGGCGTATTGCCCGCGCGAATAGGTTTTGCCGTTTAGTTCGACGGCGGCGAACAAGAAACTCCGCGCATTGCCCGTGTCAAAATCGTTCGTGTCAAACAGCGTATTCTGCGCCGCGATTTCCGTATCCGTCACTTGAAAGAGAATCCGCACGGATTGGGCGTTCTCGCAGAACACTTGCTCGGTCTGCGTGTTCTCGTTTGGCGCGGGGAATTGAGCAATAAACTCATTCACCTTGCCCGAGATGTCTAAGGTGCGCGTGCTTTCATAACCGAGCACCGCGAGCAAGTCTCGCGCCCCCACCACAAAATCCCCATCCGCCAGCGCGCCCAAGGCATGCCCGATTTGCTCTCTGATGTTGTTATTCATGGATGGTCCATTTGTCTGAATCGCGGATTTCGCGGATTTGGAGATTGCGCGGATTACCTATCCACCCCTCGCAAGCCCTATCCCCAAGTAAGAGGCAAGAGGTAAGAGGTGAGATCCCCCCACCGCCCTACCGCCGCTATGTCCTTCGTGCCTTCTGCATTCTCTGTCCCACCTGCGTTGCCCAATCCGCGTCCTCTGCCCACTTGCGGCGTCTGTATTTTCTGCGCCCTCTGTTCTACCTGCCAACCCAATCCGCGTTCATCTGCGTAATCCGTTTAATCCGCGATTCAGACAGTTTTCACCGCGCAAAAGCCAATGACTGGCGCGTGCGACAGGAACGCATCCCAATGGGGATTGCCCTGTTGAGACGGGTGGAGGAACGGGCCGACCCATTGAAAATCGGCGAATCCAGCGCGTTGGAACGCCCAGTGATAGGTATCGGGTTTGAGATAATAATTCTCAAATTCAAACACCGTGCCATCCGCATTTTTCACCCGGTACAAAATCACATCGCCCTCTTGCGGCGCGTTGGCACACGTCTTGTCAAATCCGTATTGCGGAAAGGAAACCGTGCTCTGCGGCACATTCTGAACATTGTCGTTGAACCCGACAAAGCGGCCCCCTGGTCGCAAACTGCGATGCGCCACCTCGACAAAGCGCAACAGATCCGCAGGCGTCTTGGCGTAATTCAGAAGGTACATCGCCACCACGAGATCGACCTGTTCGGTCAAATCCAAGTCCGCCGCATCTCGATGCAAGTACGCGCACCCCAAAGGCCGGACGCGCTCTTCTGCTTCGGCCAACTTGATCATCTCTGCGGAAATATCCACGCCGGTCACTGCGCGTGCCCCGGCCTGCATGATCTTGCGCGTGTAAAACCCCTCGCCGCAAGCCAAGTCCAACGCGCTTGCCCCGCGGATGTCGCCCAAAATCTCAAAAAGCGTATGGGCTTCGATATATTCCCGAAAGGGCAGTTGCTTGGAATTTTTATACGCTTCGGCAATCGCGTCATACTGATTTTCAGCACTCATGATGCACTCCAAAAAAGATGAATGGGTGGGTCGCCTATTCCGGCAAATTTCGCAACTCGTCCAACCGCGCGATCACGCGCCTATTGTCTGGCTCGCGTGCGAGCATCTGTTCCAAAACCGCGATGGCCTCTTGAATCGACCCTTGATTGGCGTAGAGTTCGGCCAGTGTTGCGGTTGCGATCAGCGGCGCGTCGGATTTCGGCGCTGGGTTGCGCGGCTCGATCAGCGCGTCTAAATGTTCCTCAATCCCTTCCTCTGCGAGAGGCGGTAGCGACTCGGATACGGGAACAGGCGCGTCAGATTCATCGGGTGGGGCTTTCGATGTTTCATCTCGCGCCTCTTCGGTCGGTTCGCCCTTGAGTTTGCAAATTTGCTCGCGGAGTTCAGGGCCAAAGGGATCGCGTGCCCGCGCCGATTCAAAGTGCTCCAGCGCGAGAGCGCCTCGGCCCTGTTGCAACGCGATATGGCCCAAATGCCAGCGCGCAACCAAGTGGTCCGCATCCAACTGCAACGCCTTTTCAAACGCCAACCGCGCTTCTTCGCACTGACCCGCGGCCAAATAGCACTTGCCCATCACCACTTGCCCGGCCACATAAGACGGTCGATATCGCACTCCGGTGCGGCAAACCGCCAGTGCCCGTGCAACATCTCCCTGTTGCAACAACCCATCCGCCAATCGCGCAAACAAAACGGACGCGGGATTTTGGGCACAAATTTTCGCCAATTTTTCTAATGCCACCATGGGATCAATCGCCGTAAAAAAGAGTTCGCATAATAGACAAAACGCCCAGTATTGTCAACGTGATAAAACCAACCGCCCCCTTCGCTACGCTTCGTTATGCAAAAGGACGGAGGCAATCTCGCTTCCGTCCTTTTTTTTATTTCGCTATGGGCAAGACGCGAAATCCGTATCGTCGAAATACCGTAGCGGCTGTGGCCGATTGCAAAAGGGCCATCGCCGCATTGACCGAGGGCGTGCGGCGGCCTTTTACAATGGCGATGGGATAGGCGATAGATGTATTCAACAGGGAATCGGGCAGGGTGGCGAGTATCTCGATCTCAGTGCTGATCGCGGCATCAGTGGCATAGACGATTCCCAACGCGCACTCGCCGCGTGCGACCAATGCCAACGCGCCGCGCACATCCATTGCAGGGGCCATGCGGTTTTTGAGCACGTCCCACCAGCCCAATTTTTTCAGCGCGTCTCTGGCGTACATCCCCGCAGGCACATGGGACGGATCGCCCAGGGCCACTGTCCCGGACGCGGGCAAGCGAAACTCGGACCAGGGTTTTTGCTCGCCCTTGGGCGCGATCACCACCAGCGCGTTGCCCAAGAGGTCGATGCGGGTATCGGGTTCTATCAAATTTTCATCTGCCAGAAAATCCATCCATTTCACATTTGCGGAGAAATACACGTCCGCAGGCGCGCCCATCGCAATTTGCTTGGCGAGGATGGAAGAACTGGCAAAAGACAAGCGCAGTGCCACACCCCGCTGTTCTGCGATTTTGGACACGTCCTGCAACGCGCTCGTCAAACTGGCCGCCGCGTACACGGTCACGGGTTCGGCAAAGGTGGTTCCGTGCGAGGTGAAAAAAAGAAAATAAATGAGCCAATTTTTCATGTCGTGGTCAGTGGTCAGTCCCCACCCATTCGCCCATCCACCAGTGAGAGGTAAGAGGTGAGACGGGAGAGGGCCGCCCAACAGCCCATCCACCAGTGAGAGGCAAGACGTGAGACGTAAGATGTAAGACGGGAGGGGAGGCAATCCCGCCGCCCAAGTGGTCAGTCCCCGCCCATCCGCCAAAACACACGCCCCGGCGATTTTTGGATCGTCGGGGCATGTTATTTTGTTGGAAAAAAAATTACTGGATTACTTATACAAAATTGAATTGTTGTTGTCCTATATACTGGAACACTTCAACTATCACTGCTTCGGACAGGCACGGGGCTTGGGAATGGGGTTTGAGTTCACGGGCATGCGGTCTAGATGGATGGCCTGTTTCTAACGCACTCACGCACACGGCGGGGTGGCGGTGGGCAGGGATCGCACGGGTTAGGGCTAAGGGCGGCTCCCCTTTTCAGGCATAAACGCCGCGGTGAAGAGCAGGTCGGGATCGACTTTTTGATCGATCATGCCCAAGCTGTGGAGGATGTCCTGCGTCTGTTGCCACTTGGCTTTTGTTTGCGCCCCCAAGCCCAGTTGCTGCGTGTCCGCGCTTTGCAACAGGGGGATTAGGTATTTGAAATTGGCGCGGTTGAAAGCCTCGTCGCTTTCCGGGCGGGCCGCCATGTACGCGGCGACCGCGTCTTCGGGATGATCGACAGCGCGTTGCCAGCCGCGCAGACTCGCCCGCAAAAAGCGTTTGACCAGATCGGGGTTTTCTTTGAGAAAATTCGCGTTGGCAATGATGTTGGTGCTGTAGATGTCGATGCCGTAATCCGACAGCGCGAGGCGGTGAACCGCGTGGCCTTGTAGTTCTACGGTCACGGGTTGGTCTTCGGTGTACCCGAGCATCGCATCCACTTGACCCGCCAAGAGCGGCGCGGGACTGGCTTCGCTCATGCCCATCAGTTGGATGTCGTCTTCGGAAATATTTTGCCGGCGCAAAAAGGCTTGAAATTCCCGGTGCTTGGTGCCGCCGATGTTGACCCCAATGCGTTTGCCGATCAAGTCCGCGGGGGTTGTAATATTTTTTTCTACGAGCGAATACACGACCACCGGGGTTTGCTGATTGATCACGGCCAGCGACACGATGGGGATATTGTGCGCGCGTGCCATCACCGTTGCCGCGCCACTCGCCACGCCGAGTTTGTAAGTCCCGTTGCCAACCACGCGGGCCGCAGTGGGCGCGCCGCTACCGTCGAGGATTTCGACCTCGAGGCCCTCTTGTTCGTAAAACCCCTTTTGTTGCGCGACAAAAAAGCCCGCGTGTTCCATCTGCGCCTTCCAGTCGAGGATGAACGGCACAGGCGTCTCATCCGTCCCCGTGCAGGACAGGGCGATGAACCCGAGGGCAAAAGCGATCCATTTCATGGCGATCTCTCCGTTCAGAATACGCGATACAAGTGCTACGACGTGCGAGTAATAGACGAACAAAACGAGCTGTCGGGGATGGGCATTCGCAATTCCAGTTTCCAGTTAGCGACCCATCGTTTCAACGGTGCCGCCCCAACGGCGCAGGGCGATTTTCTCGAGGCCATCCACGAGCAAAAACAGGCCCGTGCCCATGCAACCCAAGGCGAGCAGCGCGGCGAACATCAGGTCCGTGGCGAGTTCTGAATTGGCGAGGCGAATGAGGTGGCCCAATCCCGCGCTGGCGCCGACAAATTCGCCGACCACCGCGCCGATAACGCTGAGCGTGATGCACATCTTGAGGGCCGCAAAAAGGTAGGGAATGGCATGGGGCAGGCGAACCTTAAAAAATATCTGGCGTTGATTGGCCGAAAGCGACCGCATCAAGTCGAGGATGGGTTTGTCAACCGAGAGCAGGCCGCGCGTGGTGTTGATCACGACCGGAAAAAATGAAATGAGTCCGGCGATGATCACCTTGGGCAACAGGCCAAATCCAAACCAGATCACGAAGACCGGGGCGAGTGCTTCTTTGGGAAAGGTCTGCGTGGAGATGACCAGCGGATAGAGCATCCGCTCGATCAGGCGAGAGCGGGCCATGGCTATCGCGCAGAGCAAGCCGGACGAGGCGCCGAGGAAAAAACCGCCCAGGGCTTCGGTCAATGTCACCGCGCCGTGCGAGAGCAAAAGGCGATGCGAGGTTGCGAATTTGGATAGGATTTGCGAGGGGGGAGGCAAGATGAATGCCGCGATGTCGAGGGTTCGCACGATGGCTTCCCACACGCCGAGCAACAAGAGGATGAACAGCCCGGACAGGGCGTATTCGCGGGCGAAAAAACGGAAAAGTTTCACAGGTCGAACAAGATGATTTGCGCGTGGACGGAACCGGCCTGACCGTGGTAGTCGGGATTTTCGTTCATCGCGAGAAACAGCGGGCCTTCGTAGGGCGAATAAAAATCGAAGTAATTGCCCACCGCGAGGATCGGGCTACCGGCAATGCGCCCGACCAACGCGCCGACATTGGTGCCGGGCAAAAGATATCGCTCGCCCGCGGGACGGCCTTCAATGCCATCGGGCCCGCACCAGACGATTGTCAGCGGGCGCATCTCGGGCGACCAGAGGCCCTCCGCGCTGATGATCACGCGCTGATCTTTTTGCACCTGGAGATACATCTCTTGCCACACGGCATTGGGACGGATGGTTTTGGTAATGGTAAATGCCACAGTTGCTCCTCGGTTTTGGGTGTGTTGGGCGGGGACTGACAACTGACAACTGACAACTGACAACTGACAACTGGTTTGGCGCGTTGGACGAAATTACTCGCTACATTGCGTTGTGGGCTACGCCTGTGCGTCTATTTGATTTTGCGCGTTTCGCTTCCAAACAAAAATAGAGGGCGTGGAGGTGATTGGGAAATTTGTACCCCCCGCGCACATCGGCGTCTGTCTCGATGGCGCCCAGGTTTCGCATGCGTCTGAGGAAATTGTCCATCACTTTTCCCTCTTCGGTCGTCAGACGCGCCGCGAGTTCCGATCTCCGAAAACGCATTTGGGGCTTATCCGCCATTTTCTGGAAAATTGATCGGTACCTTTCACTGCGAATCGCGCTGAAAATTTGCGGTTCCAACAATTTGTGACCGATGACCTCGGCCGCGTTGACGATGCCTCGGGAAATTTCCCGCGCATTGATTTCCAAGGTTTTGGCGGTTCGCCACACTGCATCGCCGATCTCGTGCGCCAAAACCGGCAAGCCACCCGTGAACTGAACGAGGGTATTGAGTTCCGCCGGTTCTATTTTTGCGCGTGCGGATTGGAACGTGCGTCGGTAAAACTCTGCGGCTTCCTCGTCTGACCATGGGGCGATATCGATCAGTTCAAAAACCCGGGCGAGTGAGGGTTGTCTCTCTACCAGTTCTCGGCGTCGCTCTTCAAGCCCAACGACGAGCATGCAAAGCGGCATTTCTCGGTCGGATGTGGCGATTTCATCCACCGTGCTTTTGAGCCAGTTGGCAAATTCTTCGGAGGTCGCAAGCCCGTTGATATCATCCAAAACCAAAAAGAGCGCGTCCTTTTGACCCTTGAGTTCGTCCAAAAAATTTCTCATGGACGGAACAAAATTTTGGGTCAGGATGGATAAATCGCGCTCTTTGAGATCCAACTCGAGCGAAAAGCCAAACAAGCCCACTTTGCGGATGTGATCGCCAAAGAATCCCCTGACTTGCTGGTGCCACGGCTGGTCGACGCTCTCTTTGATCAGGTGATCAAATGTCTTTCGCACCATCTCGTTCAAGGCTTGGACGCCGCCGAGAAAAACGTGGCAACCTGCGGTATTGCACTCGCGGGCCGAAAGGCGGCGTGCGAAATAGGCCAAAGAGCTCTTGCCAATGCCCCGCTCTCCGCTGATGAATCCAATTTTGAATCTGCCCTGCGCGGCCGCTTTTGCCATGCCGCGCACGCGGTCGATCTCTTTGATGCGTCCGACAAAAAACTCAATCGGCACTGGCTGCCCCGGTCTGAATGGGCTCGCTTCTGGATTCACGGCGGTTATCCTCTGCGGTTTTGCTTTTTGAGCCTTGCACGGGTTCTGCGGATGCTTTGATGGTCGGTTCTTCTCGGGCGGGTTCTTCGCGCAAGGTGTACGAGTTGTCCGGCTCGTGTTGTTTGGCGACGACGGTCATGATTTTCTTCGCGCCTTCGCGGTCGAGTTCCGGCGTTCTTTGATGGAATTTGTCGAGCGCGTTATCGACAACCTCATTCCAACTGACATCTTTCGCATCTTCTTTGACCGAAAAGAGGATATTGTCGGCGAGGCGGACGAGGCTTTCATCGTCCATTTTGGGCGCGTTGCCGGTCAAATCCAATGCCGGGTCTGGGCGCAACTTGCGGCCCAAGGTCCGCAACAGGCTGCGGGCGGATGTGATCATCGAAAACAGATGGGCTTCCACGATTTCAATGTCTTTGGGTTCGGCATTGGCTTCGGCGATCTTTTCGCGCACATGCCGGGTCATCACGTAGAGCACTTCGGCGATGTGCAAAGCGGCCCGCCGCTGGAGAAACTGGCAGACATTAAAAATGAACAGCAACACGACGAGCAGCCCGAGACCTAACTCCAAATAGGGAATCATAGACGACATCTCCTTGTGTGGGTGGGGTTGGATGAACGATATGCGATTGTAGTATCTTTTTCGGAAATTGTCAAGGGTTGCATCACCGCGCACGCGCAACAGCGGTGACGCGCTTGGCAAAGTGCGACAAATCGTCCATCAGCGAATACACCGTGGGCAAGAGCACGAGGGTCAAAACCGTGGAGATGGACAGCCCGGAAATCACCACCAAGCCAATGGGCCCCCAGCGCCGAGACGTGCCTTCGGCATTGCCAAAGAGCATGGGGACGACGAGCGGCATCAGGCCGATGATCGTGGTCGTGGCGGTCATCATAATCGGACGCAGGCGGTCCTGACCCCCGCGAATAATCGCATCCCGGCGCACGAGCCCCTGTTTGCGGTACCGGTTGATGTGATCCACCAAGACGATCCCGTTGTTCACCACAATCCCAAACAACACCAAAAGCCCGTACTTGGCATTGCTGTCCATCGCGATTTTGAACGTGTAGAGGCCCAAGGCCACGCCGATGAACGCAAAGAAGATGCAGAACATGATGGTCAGCGGATGCACGTAGGATTCAAAGAGCGACGCCATGATGATGTAGATGAGGATCAGCGCGAAGATCAGGGTCTCGTAGTCCTGCGCCTGTTCCGCATTCATCGACCGGAACCGGCGGTCCATTTCGTAGGAATAGCCCTTGGGCAAGGGCACGCCCTCCATGCGCGCTTTCATGATCTGCCCCACGCGAAACACCGCTTGCTGGTCCGTGTTGGCGAACACCGTCACAGTTGACATGCGGTCTTCGCGCTGGATCGTGTTGCGGCCCGTGGTCAGGTCGAAATTCGCCAAGCTCGAGAACGCGACCATCCCGCCATTGTCGCTCTCAAATTCCGTCGTTTTGAGTTGCTCGAGGGTGGCGCGGTCTTCTTCGCGCAAGAGCACGGTGATGTCGATCTCCCCATCCGGGGTCTTGAAGTTCGACCCGCCGCGCGACCCCAAGGCCGAGGCAATGGTCGTGGCGATGTCGCGTGGGGAAAGGCCGTATCGCTGTGCGCGCTCCCGGTTGACGGTCACGCGGATTTCCTCGGTGCCGCTCTCGAGGCTGGTCTGGATTTCGTGGACGCCGGGCATGTCCTGCATGCCGGTCTCGATGTCTTCGGCCAAAATCGCCAGCGTTTCTTGGTTGCGGCCCTTGAGTTGCACGCCCGCGCCCACCGCCGAACTGCCGCGCCCACCGCCGGATTTGAAGCGCACCCCGGGAATGTCTTTGGGCAACAGGGCCATCACCCTGCGCTGAACCTCATCGGTGGTCAGTTTGCCCTCGTCTGCCGGCGTGAGGTACAAGGTCAAGCGCGTGCCGCGCCGCCCGCTGTATCGGCTACCGATAGCCTCGATGTCGAGTTCGTCTTTGCGCGCGATCAAAATGTTTTCCGCGATCTCAAAAATCTCGCGCGCTTTATCCACATCGTAGCTACGGGGCATCTCCACCGTGAGGCGCACGGCCCGCGAGGGTTGGTACCGGAAGGGCTGTTGCTCCACCTTGCCGTAGATGTGATTGCCCACAAACAGAAGCACGCACGCGGCAGAGAGCGTGGCCCAGCGGTAGTGCAAGGTGGCCGAGACCCACTTGGCGTACAGGGCTTTGGGGCCGATGGCGCGGTATCGCACCACGAGAAAGACGATCAGCGCGACGATGCCGGGAAAACCGACTTTGGCAAATGCCGGCAAGGCGCGGATGGTGTTCTCAAAATTTGCCCACATGCCCGCAAAATCGACTTTGCTAAAATCCGTGTAATACGCAAAAACAGCCACCCCGAGCGCGCCTACGAGGCCGACGATGCCTTTGAGCACGCGGTCGACCGTGCGCCCGCCCGCGTTGAAGGCGCGAGACGCGGCCAAGGGGATGAGCGAGAGCGCGATGCAAAACGAGGCGATGACCGAGATGATGACCGTCACGGCAAAGTCGCGCATGAAAAGCGAGGTGCGCGAATCCGTCACGAAAATGACCGGGACGAAGACGCAGATGGTCGTCAGCGACGCGGCGAGCACGGGCAGGCCGATTTCATCGCTGCCTTCGAGTGCGGCCCGCGTGGCGCCTTGGCCTTCGTCAAATCGCTTGCGAAAGATATTTTCCAGGGCCACGACAGCGGGATCGACCAGCATGCCGATGGCGACCATCAAGCCCATCATGGAAATCAGATTGAGGGTGATGTTCGACCCGAATTGCCGCATGAGGTACATGATCAAAAACACGGTGAGCACGCTGATGGGAATGGCCGAGCCGATGATGAGCGTGCTGCGGAAGTTGCGGAGAAAAATGAAAATCGCAACAACGGCCAACAGGCCCCCCAAGATCGCGGACTGGCTGAGGCTGGCGATGCTGTTCGTCACGTCGATGGACCGGTCGCGCACCAAGTGCATGCGGAGTTTGTCTTTGCCGACTTCATCGCGGATGGTCTCGAGTTCTGTGCGTGCGAGTTTGCACACGTCAACCATGTTGGCGGTGGAGGCTTTCTGCACTTCGAGGGTCAGCGCGGCGCGGCCGTCGAGGCGTTCAAATCTGCGGGATTCGGGATAATCGTACGTGACGTTGGCGATATCGCCCAAGGTGAGGTTGGGGCGAATGGGCAATTCCCGAATTTGATCGATGGTTTCAAACTCGCCCATGCTGCGAATCGCGAGGCGTTTGCCGCCTTCGGTGACATAACCCGCCGAGATGTTGATGTTGTTGCTGTTCAGGGCGCGATTGATGGTGCGAAAGTCGAGTTTGTACGCGGTCAGGGCTTTTTGATCGACTTCCACGAGCAGGTCTTTTTCCCGCAAGCCCTCGAGTACCACACTCGCCACGCCATCGAGACGTTGCAATCTGGGCAGGATCGTCTGGTTGTACAGATTGACGAGTTCTTGTTCGTTTTCCCCGAGCCAGGTGAGGGAGTATTCGAGCACCGGAAAGTCTTCGGTGTCAAAGCTGCGAATGTCGATGCGGTCCACATCCTCGGGCAGGTCCGCACGCACTTGATCCAAGCGGTCGCGGATGTGGACGCCGACGAGGTCCATGTCCGCGTCCATCGCAAATTCCATCCCAATGCGCGCGCTAGAACCGCTCGACGAGGAACTGATGCCTTCGATACCGGACATCGTGCCGAGAATCTCCTCGATGGGCCGCGTGATGAACCGCTCGATTTCCTCCGGCGAAGACGAGGGATAATTGACCGACACAAAAATGCGCGGGAATGTCAGACTGGGCAGGTATTCGAGCGGCAACCTGAACAGGGAAATAAACCCCATCACCACGATACTGATCGCGATCATAATGGTGCTAATCGGCTTGTGAATGGCAAATTCGCTGAGTTTCATAACGTCCTCCTCGTTGTGGTTGGCTTTTGACGAAAAATGAGATGTAGTTGTTCCCAAGGCTACGGTCAGTAGGTCGTGTTGACGTTTTATTTTTTGACGTTACGCACAGAGTAGCAACTGTGTTGCTTGCTCATTTAAGGCGTTTCCTCTGATGGCTTCTCGGTCTGATTGCTCTGATGGCGTTGCGCGAGGGGACCTATCCCCCGGCCCCTTTCCTACGAGGAAAGGGGAGTAAAGTTTCTTTGATGGCGTTGCGCGAGGGCATAAAGCGATTAAATATCCCTCATCAATCCCCTCGCAAAACCGCTCACCGTTCCCCCCTTCCTCACAGGAAGGGGGGTTAGGGGGGTAGGTCCCGATAAGGCGCGACTGTTTCAGTTTCTCAAACCGAGAGCATATTCTGCGATAGGGCTTGATTTTCTCGATAAACCGCTCAACCAAGTTGCGGGGGAAGCACGTTGTTGTCGCGCATAATTTTGCCCGCCATGCGGTGTTCCGCGTCGGGTTGGAAATACGCCTTTAAGTCGAGCGCTTTGCCCTTGCCGGGCAAGTCCATATCACCTGCCACAGCATCGCGCAACAGTTCATCGGGCGTGCGCCTTTCCAACTTCCCATCCGGCGTGCGGCTGATCGTTTTGCCCATGGCATTTCTCCGAGCACTTGGCGAATGGATCATCTGCGGTGAATATACGCGGAATCAAGAGATCATGTCAACGAGGTCTGCTCAACCGCCTTGTGCCAACCCGCCAGCAAGGCGTCTCGTCGGTCGCGGGACATCTCGGGTTCAAAAATCCGCTGTGGCGCGTTGATATCGACGAGCGCGTCCGAATCCGTCCACACGCCTATTGCCAGTCCGGCCAGCATGCCCGCGCCCAAGGCGGTGGTCTCCACGCATTGCGGGCGCATCACCGGCACGTTCAAAATATCCGCTTGAAATTGCATCAAAAAATCATTCGCCACCGCGCCGCCATCCACGCTTAGACCCGCGATGGGTTGCGCGGCATCGGCGACCATCGCAACCGCGAGGTCCGCGGATTGATAGGCAATGGCCTCCAAGGCTGCGCGTGCGAGATGGGCGCGTTGGGTACCGCGCGTGATCCCCGCGATTGTGCCGCGAGCATCCGCGTTCCAATGCGGCGCGCCCAGGCCCGTAAATGCCGGGACGAAATACACGCCGCCGGTATCGTCAATGGAACGCGCCATCGCCTCGGTTTCAGCCGCGGTTTTGATCATCCCAAGGCCATCGCGCAACCACTGAACCGCTGACCCCGCGCTGAATACCGCGCCTTCAAGGGCATAGCACACGCCCCCGCACGGGTCGCACGCGAGCGTCGTCAACAGGCCATGCGACGAGGGCACGGGCGTATTCCCGGTTTGAAAGAGCATGAAACAACCCGTGCCGTAGGTGTTTTTGAGATCGCCTGTGCGAACGCCGCGATGCCCAAAGAGCGCGGCTTGTTGATCGCCCGCCATGCCGCCAATGGGAATGCCCGCGGGCAAGACGCCCAAATCCACTGTGCTTCCAAATACGCCAGACGACGGGCGCGCCTCGGGGAGGATCGCCGCGGGGATGTCGAAGAGACGCAATAATTCGGCATCCCATTCTTTGGCGTGGATATCGTAAATCATCGTGCGCGACGCGTTGGTATAGTCCGTGGCGTGGACGGCCCCACCCGTGAGTTTGTACAACAAAAAACTGTCCACCGTGCCAAAACACACCTCGCCCCGGTCCGCACGCGCACGCAAGCCATCCACCTGCTCGAGCAACCACGCGATTTTGCTCGCGGAAAAATAGGCGTCAATGACCAATCCGGTTTTCTCTCGCACCACGTCTTCGAGTCCAGTTGCGCGGTACTGGGCACACAAATCCGCGGTGCGCCTGCACTGCCAAACGATGGCGTCGTGAACGGGGATGCCGGTTTTGCGATACCACATCACCGTTGTCTCGCGCTGATTCGCAATGCCGATGCCCTGGATGTCCGTCGCGTCTATCCCGGCATCGGCGATAGCCCGGCCGATGACGTTCAACGCCGTGTCCCATATCTCTATCGCATCGTGCGACACCCACCCGGGGCGGGGAAAAATCTGTCGAAATTCCGCGTATCCCCTGCCCAAAATTTTTCCCTGTGAATCCAAAACCAATGCGGTGGTTCCGGTCGTTCCCTGATCGATGCTGAGGATCATGGGCGATCTCCTGTCGGCGAATCTGCTGGTTAACTAGGGACAGGCACGGGGGCCTGTCCCTACCGAAGGATGTAGCGGATGGGAAGGACGAAGCGGCGGTAGGGCGGTGGGTGGCTCTCGCCTCTTACTTCTTGCCTCTTACTTGGGGATAGGGCTTGCGGTAGGGCGGCGAGGCACGCACCTTGCTTTCCGCCTATCGCAAAATATCCTCGATCCGTTCCAATTCCCTGTCCGAGAATGCGACGTCTGCCGCGCCGACGTGTTCCTCGACTTGGTCGGGATTTTTCGCGCCGACGAGCACGCACGTCACTTCTTCGCGGCGCAAAAGCCAAGCGATGGCGAGTTGCACCAGCGTGATATTTTTGTCTGCGGCGACAGCCTGCAACCGGTCTGCCATGGCGAGATACTGCGCGAAGAGGTCGCCTTGGAACCGAGGGGAACGCGCCCGTTCATCGCCTGGGGCAAAGACGTGGTCGGGCGCGTATTTGCCCGTGAGCAAGCCTTTGCCCAAAGGGCTGTGGGCCAAGATGCCAATGCCCGTGCGGTTGCAAAAGCCCAAGTCTTCGGCTTCGATGGCGCGGTCAAACATGTTGTAGCGCGGCTGGTTAGCGTGAAACGGGGCAATGTCGTACGCCTGTTGCAGTTGCACAGCATTGAAATTGGACACCCCGATAAAGCGCGTTTTGCCCTGTTCTTGCAACCGCGCCATCGCTTCCATGCTCTCCGCAATGGGATATTGCGCGTTCCAACTGTGAATCTGATACAGGTCAACGCAATCGACATCGAGTGCGCGCAAGCTGTTTTCAATGGCGCGGTCAATGGCTTTGCGCGAATAGTGGCGGCTGACTTTTGTGGCGAGAAAGCACCGCTCGCGATAGCCGTCTTTGAGTGCCCTGCCCAATGTGGCTTCGCTCGTGCGATAGGCTTGGGCCGTGTCGAGCAGGGTAATGCCGCTGTCGATAGCCGTGCGCACAGTGGCGATGCAAGTGCTCTCGTCCAAGTCGCCCATCCCGCCGCCAATGGGCCACGCGCCCAAGCCGATGACCGGCACCTCCGGGCCGTTTTTGCCGAGTTGTCGATAGTTCATGATTCCTCCTTGAAATGTGGGAAACTTCGATGCTTGATTTTCGATGTGGGATGCCATAAGTTCTGAAGTCCCAGCCGATACCAGATGGAAGTTAGGACACGGACAACCCGAAATCAAACAGAAAGGTTTTTTATGGCGATGATCGATACGCCCGCCGCGCTGAACGCCCTGGTCAACTGCGCCTTGGACGCGCCCTGTGTGGGCATCGACACGGAATTTGTTTGGGAGCAAACCTATTACCCGCAGTTGGGCATCGTGCAAGTGGGATTTGCCGCGGACGATAGCCACTTGATCGATGCGGTCGCATTGCCCGATCTGTCTCCGTTGGGCGCGTTGCTAGCCGATTGCGGCACGGTGAAAATTCTGCACGACGCACAGCAAGACCTCTGGATTTTAAGACGGGCAACAGGCGCTGTGCCCCGCAACGTCTTCGACACGCGCCGCGCCGCGGGGTTTGTGGGTATGGGATCGACCCTGTCCCTGAACAACTCGTTGCGGCTCTGTCTCGATATTCAGTTGACCAAAACCGAGACGCGCACGGACTGGTTGAGACGCCCCCTATCCGAAAAACAGCGCGCTTATGCTGCGGATGACGTGCGATTCTTGCCCGCGCTACGCGACCACCTCCTCGCCGAAATTCGGCAACGCGGTCGGGAAACCTATTTGGCGGACGAACTCCGACAATACGATTGTGCCAACTTGTATGACGACCGCGTGCCCGAAGAGCAGTATCTGCGCGTAAAAGGCGCGAGCCGGCTTTCGAGGCGCGAGATGGGCATCGTGCGCGATCTGGCGACATGGCGAGAACAAAAAGCGCGCCAGATCGACCGCCCCAAAAACCGCGTGCTGAGGGATGAGGTGATCGTGCAAATCGCCAAGCGCAAGCCCCAATCGATTCAGGCATTAAAAAAATTGCGGGGCATTGGGAGATCGACCGCAAAGTACCACGGCAGAATCCTTTTGGAGATCGTGCGGCGCGCGATAGACATCCAAAATCACCCGCCTATCGCGCGGCCTACACCGCCCAATCCGGTGGACGAAGCGCGGCTCGATCTCGCCCTGGCATTTTTGCGCGGTCGGTGTTTGTCGCGGGGAATCGACATCGCAATGGTGGCATCGCGTGCAGACGTGAAAGCGCTCGTTTACGAGTCAAAAAGCGAAACCGCGCATCCATTGCACACCGGTTGGCGATACGAATTTGTGGGCGCGGATTTGATCGCGCTCTTAAATGGCGAACGCGCCCTCCGCATCGATCCCCAAACGCGCTTGCCCGAGTTCTCAAAACGCAGCTTTACCACCCGTGAACGGAATGGCCCTCTTCCGGGAAAAAGGTAAAATCGACGAGCGAGGAAACGCCCACGCCGACCACGTAGCCGATCACCAAGCCAAAGAACAACGGGACGCACCGCCGGTAGAGCGCGATGCCGCCCATTCGCAAAATAACGAGTTTGGACGCCCAGGTGAGAAAAATGCTGAACGCATAGATGCGAGAGCCTTGCATGCGCTGAAATGCCAAGCCGAGCGGGTGCAGGGGCCACCACGGAACGCGATTGCGGAGGAGCATCAGCAGGCCGGCTTGCGCGAGCCCAAAAACCCAGACCGCGATTTTGCCGGGGTCAAAAACCGTTTTGTCCGCGCCCACAATGGCGGAAACCATGCGGTCGTACGTGCGGATATTCGCGCCGCTAAAACCCGACAAGCCGAGGTTTTGGCCCGCGTAATGATAGCCCAACTGGATAATGAACAGGCACGAGCCGAAGAACCCCGCGGCAAAGGCCAGAAGGACGATCCAGAAAACCCAGCGGCGGCGAAAGTCATCGCCCAAGAGTTTGAGATGATGGGGCAAGGCGGGCCACGCGGGAATGCGCGAATTGCCAAAAAACGCGCTGGAATTGATAACGCCCAGTGCAACCGCGTTTTTTTGTGTCAGCGTTGCCGTTCCCGTAAAAATTTCCACGATCTGGCCTCCTTTGCCGCCCACCGGAAAAAGATAGGAAAAGCCGCTGGCCGCGGTGTATTTGGCAATGGTGAAATAGGCGGCGTAGAGCAAAAACAAGTGGAAGATCGCGAGAACCGGCGACAGGCCCACGGCGACGAACCAGCCCCAAACAAAGAGGGTTGCCGCGAGAAAGCCGAGCGCGGCAAAGCGATAGGCGATGAGGCCGTCATCCCCGCGGCCCGTGATGGCGACGCGGAGCACATGCCGCAAATGCCCGCGCGCGACCCAAATCGCCCACAGTGCGAGAAAGAGAAACGCGCCGTGGGATTCCAAAATGAGGATTTCACCCGCCTCGGCCTGTTGCCCGGAAAGCCCGACGTGAAAGCCCGTGCGGGACATCGCCCCTTCTTTGACAATGGCGATGAGGCGAAACGCCCAGAAACTGAAGAGAATGTCGAGATTGCACAAGTAGGTCAAGCCCACGACGGGCGGCAAGATACGCAAGTAGAACGATGGAAAGTCGCGCGCGATAGGCACTTCTTTGGTCAGATACCCGTCGTAAATGCCGATGCGCGGCAAGCTGATGGCGAAATACCCGAGAATGTTCCACGCAAACACCCCGAACACGATGCAGAAGCCCGCCCAAAAGAGCTTGTTGCAAAAAATCCCGGGCAGGACGCGGCCGGGTTCGTCAAAGCCCTCGGTCAGCGCGATGGGAAACGCGGCGAGCGGAAAGGTCAGCCGCTCGTTTTCCTCCCATTGTTTTTGAAAAATGACCGCGAGGCACAATCCCGCGACCACCAAGGCAATGGACACCGCAAACCACCAGTGCAAAGACGCCAGCCATCCGCGCCAAGGAATGCCCGCGCCATCGGGCAGGCCCTCGTAGTACGTGCGAATAATCTCGGGCGTCGCCTGGGGCAAACACC
Source organism: Candidatus Latescibacterota bacterium (assembly GCA_965204745.1). Taxonomy (GTDB): domain Bacteria; phylum Latescibacterota; class UBA2968; order UBA2968; family UBA2968; genus VXRD01. The sequence continues at coordinate 1,326,946 of OZ242010.1, read as the reverse complement.
ACCAGGGCAAAATATCAAAGAGGATTTCTTCCCATCGGTTTTCCGGCGACGCGTAGTAAAACGGGGTGCTGACAACGCCGCCCCAGTAAGTCGTCCACCCACTCGCCGAGACCGTGCCCACGATCCACGACATGCTGTAAATGACCAACAACTCTGCGCTGGACAAGGCCATGCGCGGCCAGGCGAGCTTGAGCACGAGGTTGACCGCCAACCACGCGACAAAGGGCAAGAGCATGGCCATGGACAACTGCGATTTGACCAGCGAGGCAGAACCCAGTATCATGCCCGTGTAGTCGCTGTAAATATTGAGCCATGCAGCGGTCCCCGCGCCGAGGAGAACGGATCGGACAGTAATGCGTCGAGGACGCACGGGTTCGGATTGTGATTGCGAAAGTGCCATGGGATAAAGGTGCCGGTAATCGGGACGATGTGAGGCAAGATGCGACAATATAATACCAAATTGAATTGTTGTTGTCCTATATACGTAGGACACTTCAACGAGTCCCTGCTTCGGACAGGCACGGGGCCTGTCCCTACGCTATGTTGTAAGCTACGCCTGTGCGCGCTTTTGTCGTGTACTAAAAATTAGGACAACTAAAAATCAAATTGGTATAATGATGGGTTTTTGAGTCCATAATCAACGGTTGACCGCGACGCGGTGTCGCTCAGTCGTTTTGGCTATCCCGCTCTTTTGCGAACGAAAGGGAAATAGACATGAAATATTTTGTGCCCGTGAAATCGACACTGCTCCTGCGAAATTTTGTTTGTTTTTTTCTGATTTTTTTTGGCTGTGTATCAAGTTCTGAAGATAAGGTCATTCTCATTGAGCGGGAGGTTGAGATCGTCTCCACAAGCGGAAAATGGCGCCTGGCCATCAAAACTGATTCGGTGTCTGCTTATCGAGATTCTTGCCTAAAAAGTGAGGTTGGGACTGTTTATGCCACCGATGATATTGAGGTTCTCGATTCTGTTTTGATGCTCTACAACTTTGGACGCCTAAAAGTCAAAAAGCCACCACAAGATCTCGATTTTTATTTGTTTAACAAAACAGGAGAATTGGTGCGTGTCTGGGAATATTATCATCGAAAATTTGACCTGTCTGATGCGAGGACGCTGAAAATGATAGAGAAGCTCGATGCCGACGCACGCGATAGTTTGAAAGTTGGAACCGAGGCTCTCCTCTATCGCTATTTAGGGGAAGGGTACCACTTGATCAAGTTGGGCAAACACTTTGCCGTACTCTCCCAAGATTGCTTTGATTTTTTATCGGAACCCCGGTATCTATGGGTAAAAAAAGTCAAAACCGCACGTCTCGAAGGATGGATTGAGGCGACGCAGTTGACAGGGTATCCGATTTTAGATGAAAATTGAACATCCAGACCTGTCGTTCAAGACCCGGCGCACAACCGCTATGTCAAACCCACATTCACGCGCCCGGCCCCATCGCACTCCAGCAACAAAATGTTCTCGCAACGCGAAACGAAAGGATGACCATGTCAGACGAAAAAATCACCAAAGCAGACGCGGAATGGCGCGCCCAACTCACGCCCGAACAGTACTATGTCTGCCGTCAAAAGGGCACGGAACGCGCCTTCACCGGCATGTATTGGGACTGCCGAGACAAAGGCGTGTACCGCTGCGTGTGTTGCCAGGCGGAACTCTTTCGCTCGGACCAAAAATTCGACTCGCACTGCGGCTGGCCCAGCTTCTTTGACGCCATTGACCCCACTCGCATCAACCAGCACGAAGACCTGAGTTTTGGCATGCGCCGCATTGAAGTCACCTGCGCCCGTTGCGACGCCCACTTGGGGCACATCTTCGACGACGGCCCGGCTCCTACGGGCCTGCGCTATTGCATCAACTCCGTCGCGCTCGATTTGGAAGCAACCGCAGATGAATAGATGGCCTCAACCACCAAGTGCAGTAGGTTGTGTTGACATTTTGAGAAACTAGAACAGTCGCTTCTTATCGGGACCTACCCCCCTAACCCCCCTTCCTGCGAGGAAGGGGGGAACTGTGAGCGGTTTTGCGAGGGGATTGATGGGGGATATTTAATCGCTTTATGCCCTCGCAAAACGCCATCAGAGCAACCAGAACTCTTCCTGTGAGGAAGGGGGAACTGTGAGCGGTTTTGCGAGGGGATTGATGGGGGATATTTAATCGCTTTATGCCCTCGCAAAACCCCCTCGGATAAAGCCATCACGCACAGCGCGCAAGTCCGTCTCGCAACCAACATCCATGTTGCAACCCACTTTGCAGGCTGACGCATGTCGTGCTGTTACAAAAGCGCTTTGCGCTGTGCAAGCCTCTCGGCGTTTGAGAGCGGCATTTTTGAACTGCTGGGGCAGTTGTACCCCGCTCGCCTACTTTTTTTTGCTGTTGAAAAAAGTAGGTCGCCGAAGGCATCGGAGGCAACCAACGAGGCTGTAGGACCAAACGCCTTAAAGCAGCAAGCAACACAGTTGCTAATCTGTGCGTAATGTCAGGTCAAAAAATAAAATGTCAACACGACCTAGTCAGTGGTCAGTACTCGCCAGAAGAAAGGAACGCCCATGTCCGACAAACCCAACTTCATCGTCTTTATGAGTGACGACCACGGGCACCGCGATCTCTCATGCATGGGGGCCACCGATTTTCAAACGCCCCATTTTGACCGCATCGCTACGCGGGGCGTCAAACTCACCCGCTGGTATTCCAACGCGCCGATCTGCTCGGCCGGGCGATGCGGCATTCTCACCGGGCGTTATCCCATTGCCGCGGGCATTCCCGGCAACGTGGGCATCGATGCCGATGGCCTGTCGCCGGATTTGCCCACCATTCCCAGCGCGCTCAAAAAATTGGGCTATCAGACCTACATGTCGGGCAAATGGCACTTGGGCAACCGCGAGCCTTTTTTGCCGCACAACCACGGCTTTGACCATTGGTTTGGGTTCACAAACGGGTGTATCGACTACTATTCCCACACGTTCTATTGGGCACTGAGCTCGGGGCGACAAGCGCGTCACGACCTTTGGGAAAATGGCCGGGAAGCGTATCGCAACGGCGAGTATTTCGTCGATCTCATGCGCGACAAAGCCATTGAATACATTCGGAAAGCCAACCGCGATGGCCGTCCGTTTTTCATGTACATCCCCTTTAATACGCCCCACTATCCCATGCACGCGCCCGAAGCGTACATGGAACGCTTTGCCCACTTGTCGCGCTCGCGGCAACTCATGGCCGCCATGCTCGCGGTGATGGACGACGCCATCGGCAAAATCCTCGACGAACTCGAACGCTTAGCCCTCTTCGACAACACCTGCATCTTTTTTCAACCCGACCACGGCCCTTCACGCGAACCGCGCAACTGGACAGACGGCACCGATCTCCCCTTTCCCGGCGGCGACACAGGCGGCCTGCGCGGGCACAAAGGCACGCTTTGGGAAGGCGGCATCCGCGTTCCCACCCTGATGAGTTGGCCCGCCCGCGTTCAAGGTGGCAAGACCATCGACGAAGTCGGCATTGGCATGGACATCTTCCCCACCATCCTCACCGCCGCAGGTGGGGACCCGGCAACCTATCGCCTCGACGGCACGGACATTCTGCCCATGATCGCTGACGACGCGCCCTCGCCGCACGCCGACGCCGACCTTTTTTGGACGCGCGGACAACGAGGCGAAACCCGCGCCATTCAGCACAACCGCTACAAACTCCTGCTCGACAAAAACGAAATTCACCTCTCCAATCTCGATGCGGACCCCAACGAAACCACCAACATCGCAGGCGACGAACCCGAGTTGACCAACGCCCTCCTCACCCGCCTCAATGCATGGCACAGTGCTTTATAGGCAAAGGTGGTCAGTAGGTCGTGTTGACATTTACGAGCACTGCAACTGAATTGAGCGGTTTATCGGGAAAATCAAGCCCTATCGCAGGATATGCTCTCGGTTTAAGAAATTGGGACAGGTCGATTCTTCGGATTTCTCTGTTTTGCTACCACTTTCAGCGCAAAAAATAAAATGTCAACACGACCTAGTACAATACCAAACTGACCCCCAAAAACTGACCCCCAAGAGCCATGCACTCTTGGGGGCTTTGTCGTGCTGGTGGGCGAGCTGCACATCACGGCGGATCGAATTTGTAGCCCACGCCGCGCACGGTGGTGATGGCTTTGCCCGATTCCCCGAGTTTGGAGCGCAACCGGCGAATGTGGACATCCACGGTCCGCATGCCGCCGTAATAGTCGTAGCCCCAGATGCTGTCGAGCAAGTCCGAGCGGGTGAACACGCGGGCCTCGTGCGTTGCGAGGTGCTTGAGAAGTTCGTATTCCTTGAGGGTGAGTTCGACCACGCTGCCCTTGACGCGCACTTCATACCGCGCCATATTGATGACGAGATCATCGACTTTTACCGTTTGGTTGTCCGCGGGGCGGTCGTCGTTCCAAAGGGCCAAGCGCAAGCGCGCTTCAAATTCGCGCATGCTATACGGCTTGATGACAAAATCCGAAATCCCGACCGAAAAATCCAAGTTGAGCGCGGTCATTTCGTCCGTGACCACGAGCAAGGGACAGGCGTTGGCAGAGTGGTGTTTTTGCAGGTGCGAGATGGCGTGGGCGAGGCGGTCGAGCGAGGATTCCGGGTCGATGATCGTCAGGTCAATCCCATTGGCGGAAACAGAAGGCAAGTTACTCTGCCCGCGCATGATCAGGTGGTCGACCTGATGCCCGATGTACTCGAGGTCAGATTTGAGACGCGCGCCGTGGGCTTCGTCCGCGAAAAGGAGAATCGTTGCCATGGGAAGGGAAGGGAGGGATTGATGTGATTTTGGTTCGCAAATTAGGGCGTGCGCGAAATTTTGTCAAGCCGTATCTTAAACCCGTTATCGCCACAAAGGCACCGAGCAGGGTACCTACGACTTTCCCGTGTGTTTCTGTGCTTCTTGTGGCTAATCCGGCTGTTCACCCGTTTCATACTCATCACCACGAGGAGCACACCATGTATTCTCAACCTCCTTCGCCATATTCCCCACACGAAATCTCGCAAAAAGCTTACAGGCCGTCCGTCAGGGGCAGAAATGGCGCGGTGGCATCGGGCCATTACCTCGCGTCGCAAGCGGGCCTGCAAATCATGATGGCCGGAGGCAATGCCATTGACGCGGCCATCGCCACAGCCGCGGCCCTGGGCGTGGTCGAACCGCAGTCCTCTGGCGTGGGCGGGGATGGCTTCATCCTGATCTACGACGCCAAAACCCGCGACGTCTATGCCGTCAATGCCACGGGCGCGGCGCCCACCGGCGCCACCCGGGAATTTTATCTCAAGCGCGATGGCATCCCGATGAAAGGCATCCTCAGCGCGTCCATCCCCGGCTTGGTCGATGGCTGGCTCGTCGCCCACGAACGCTTTGGCACGCGCCCCCTCCACGAGGTCTTTGCCCCGGCCATTGGCCTGTGCGAAGACGGCTTTCCCCTCAGCCACAAATTGGCCGGCTCCTTAAAAGCACAGACCAAACGCTTTGCGTCCGACCCGCACACGCGGGCCGTGTTCACCGATGACGGTCAACCCCTCGCGCCTGGGGACATCGTCTATCAAAAAGACTTGGGCAAAACCTTGCGAACCCTCGCCGCGCAGGGCCGGGATGCGTTTTACGAAGGGGAAATCGCCAAAGCCATGGTCGCGTTCAGCCAATCGCGCGGGGGCTTGCTCACAGAAGCCGACATGAAAAACCACCGCGCCCACATCGCGGATCCCATTGCCGTGACGTACAAAGGCCACACGGTCTATGAGACGCCGCCCAACTCGAGCGGCCACATCTTGTTGCAAGAACTCAACATCGTGGAAAATTTCGACCTGCACGCCATGAGCAAAGCAGAGCGGATCCACCTGATGGTCGAGGCCAAGAAACTCGCATTTGCGGATCGGGAAAAGTACGTGGCCGATCCGGACTGGATAGACATACCCATCGATGCCCTGCTGTCCAAAGTATATGCCAAAGAACGCGCCGCCCTGATCGATCCCGACCGTGCATCTGTGCATGTCCCTCCCGGCATCCCAGAAGCCGTGGAAGACACCACTTGTTTTTGCGTGGCCGACAAGGCGGGCAATGCCGTGTGTCAACTTCAGAGCATTCAATCCGGCTGGGGATCGAGCCTGATCGCAGGCGAGACCGGCATCTTGCTCAACAACCGCATGACCTACTGGCACTTGGACGCCGATCATCCCAACTGCCTCATGCCCGGCAAACGGGTGCGCCACACGATGAACCCGGTGATCGTCACCAAAGACGACAAGCCCGTTCTGATCTGCGGCACCCCGGGCGCAGACACGCAGGTTCAGACCAATTTGCAACTGGTGACGCACATTCTGGACTTTGGCCTGACCCCGCAAGAAGCGGTCGAAGCCCCGCGCTGGCGTTCCCTGCAAAACCCGATGGAATCCACCGTGCCCCACACATGCGAAGACGTGTTGCAACTCGAAGCCCGTTTCGACACCTTTCTGCACATGGACCTCGAGAAGAAGGGTCACGACGTGCGTAGCCTCCCATTGTGGGGCGCGACCGGCAACGCACAAGCCATTCAAATTGACCCCGCAACCGGCAGCCTCATGGCCGGCTCGGACCCTCGCCACGATGGGTACGCGGTTGCGTTTTGAAAAATAAAAAGGGGAGACGGGATTTTAGCCACAAAAGGCACGAGCGGGGTACAACTGGCGATAGCCCGTTCAAAGGCACAAAAGGGGTACAACTGGCGATAGCCCGTTCAAAGGCACGAGCGGTGTGTGTAGGGGCGATGCCCCGTGCTCGCCCGAAGATACAAGGTGCAGTGGTCAGTAGTCAGTGGTCAGTGGTCAGTCCCCACCCTTCCGCCCCAAGGCAATGTATGTGCTGACCGATTGTTTTGCTGATTGCTTAAGAGACGGGAGAGGGCCACCCAACTGCCCAACCCCAAGGCTTTGCTTATGCCTGCGAGAAAGGTGGGAGCAGGTCTTCCCGCCTTGGGGAGAGGTTCATCAACAAAGGAGCACTCATGAACATCAAAGACATTCGCGCTGTGGCGGTGGATCTCACGCCTGTACAGCGGACACGGGCCCGCGTTCCCAAGCGACGGACCGATGGCTTCATCAGCCCGATGGCGCGGTATCCCGAATACAGACGATCCGACTGGAATCCAAGTTGGACGCGCACGGCTTGCGTCGTCACCGCGCAAGACGGCACCTGGGGGCTTGGCCTGACCAACCACAGCGGCCCGGTGATCCGCATCATCAACGACCACTTTGCCCCCTTGCTCCAAGGCCAAAATTGCATGGCAACCGAAAAGTTGTGGGATATGATGCGCCGGGCGTCCTCGCCCTATCACACGGCCGGGTTGCCCAGTTACGCGATCAGCGCGGTGGATAACGCGCTGTGGGATTTGAAGGGCAAATTGTTGCAGCGTCCGGTGTACGAGCTTTTAGGCGGGCCGCAAAAAGACAAAATTTTTTGCTATGCCAGCAACACGGACCTTTCCTACGGCACGGAGAACAGCATCGCTTGGTTTCTCGAACTGGGGTTCAAGGCCGTGAAGCTCTTTGCGCGATACGGCCCGGAATCCGGCATTGAGGGCATCCGCAAGACCGAAGACCTCGTCGCCCAAACGCGCGCTCAAATCGGCGATGATGTCGAGCTCATGCTCGATGCGTGGATGTCGCTCAATGTGGAATACACCGTGCGCCTCGTGGAAGCCCTGAAACCGTATCGCCTCAAGTGGCTCGAGGATTACGTGTTGCCCGAGGATATGGAGAGCTACATGAAGGTGCGCCAGCGCGTGCCCGAACAAATCCTCGCCACGGGCGAACACTGGTACACCATCCATCCCTTTGCCACTGCCGCACGCCACGGGCTTGTCGATATTTTGCAACCCGATATCCAATGGGCAGGCGGCATCACGGCGTTGGTGCGGATCTGCCACCTCGCCGAAGCGCATGGGATGACGGTCATCAGCCACGCGGGCATGAATTACCCCTACGGACAACACCTTTCCTTTGCCATGCCCGCGATCCAATGGGGCGAGCGGTCCGAAGGCGTGTCACCCCCCGGCGTGCCTTTGGAAGAACGCGTCGCCCTGCCGGGCACACCCGTAATTAAAGACGGGTACCTCATCCCGAGCAACGCGCCTGGCTTTGGCATCGAAGTCACGAAAGCGTGGTTGGAAGAGAGGGCGAAAAGTGACCCCCGATGAAAGGTGGTCAGTGGTCAGTCCCAACTCCCCGCCTCCAAACCGTAGGGGCGGGCCCTGTGTCCGCCCGAAACGCGAGACATCCGCTGACTTTTGCTTTTTTTGTTTTTTTGCAGGAGACCCCATGTCCCAATCCTGGAAACACCTGCTCAATTTTCGTTGCACGCGCTGTGGCAACTGTTGTCGAGAACCCATCGTCTTGGTCACGGATGAGGACGTGCGCCGCATCATCGAGGGCACGGGTCAGACGGCTTATGGCATTGTCGATTTTTACAAACCGAGTGAAATCGAATGGGGCGAGGATCAGCCCGGCTGGATCCGTTTGAAGACGGGGCGCCGCATCATGGGGTTGCGCCGAACCGAAAGCGGATGCCAATACTTGGGCGATGACGACTTGTGCCGCATCTACAATTACCGGCCCGTGACCTGCCGCCGCTATCCGTTCGACTTGGAATTTGACGCGAATGGCGACATCGAGTTGCTCAGCATCAGCCAATCCACCGATTGCCCGTATGAACTCGATAGCTACACCCCGTTGGGCGAAATCAAGGCTATCGCCAAATGGGAAGCGTGGGAAGAAGCCCCCTATTACGCGCTCCTCAAAGCATGGAACACGCGCAAAAAAGCAGGCGGCAAAAAGACATTTCTCAAATTCCTCGGCTTCGACGAGCGGTGAGGTCGATAAACGCGCGATTGACAAAACCGCATCGTTGTGACATTATTCTTCCGACGGCAAGAGATGGCTGGAGCTATTGATTACATAGTCAATGAGGCAAAGAAGGATATGTAGGGACGGCTCCTATATAGGCATGTTGAACTGCGTGAGGGCATTACGGCTATAATGGAAAAGGTGATTCTTGAGCAGGTCGATAAATAGCATTTCAAATCTGATTACAAATGCAAGATTTCTGATTTGAGCCGTAAAAACTGTCTCGTTTGGTGGTCTCCCACCGGGCGTTGCCCTGCTAGGCCGTAGTGATGTTCGATTCAGGCAGGCACAGGGGCCACGCCCCTACATTCGCGTTCATCGGTGTTTCTCTGTGATTGCATTGTTTCACAACTGAATGGACTTTTTGAGTTCCCTGAGTGCGGTGCCTTCGGGGGATTTTTTGTAGTAGGGATCGAGGGGGAAGCAGCCCGAGATCATGCCATTTCGAGGGGCCGTGGTGCAGTCGCTGAAAGTGCGGCAGAATTTGCGTTTGACGGTTTCGCCTTTTTGGAGCACATCCGCGGGCAAGTCCGGATAGGACAGCACCATGCGCCCGAGGCCGATGAAATCGACCATGCCATCGCGCACGAGCGGTTGGGCTACGTGGGGCAGAAAGTCTTGGAGGTAGGAATAGGCCGTGCCCACGATGAGCAGGTCGGGAAATTGCTTTTTGATTTGCGCGACCATCTCCACTTGCCGCGCGACGCCCACGAGCGGGTCTTCGGGGGGTTGGTACCCGTCCGACGGCGGAAAATAGGCGGGCCGTTGGATGTGGGGGTTGTAGTAGGGGCTGCCGGCAGAGAGGTTGACGAGCGCGATGTCGAGGTCGCGCAACAGGGCGAGGAAGCGGCAGGTCTCGGCGAGATTGGCGGCGGTGGGATCGTTTTCGTCAATGCCAAAGCCGTACTTGTAGGGCAGGCACGCGCCGAAGTCTTCGGGAATGCCCGGGCCGAGTTTTTTGCCTTCGGATCGGTCGGGATCCGGATAAAAGGGCACAAAGTCGAACGCGCTGAGGCGCACGCCAATTTGGAGATCGGGACAATCGGCGCGAATGCCCGCGACGATTTCGCGCAGGAACCGAGTGCGGTTTTCAAAGCTGCCGCCATAGGGGCCCGGGCGGGTGAACGCGCTCAAAAACTCATGGCCGAGGTAGCCGTGGCAGTGTTTGATATCCACGAACTGATAGCCGAGGTCACAGGCCATGCGCGCCGCGTTGAGGTAGTCGTCAATCAGGTGTTTGATCTCGCTGTCGGACAGGATGGGGTCGTCCGAGTCAATGCCGAACTTGCGGTCGAGGATCGGATGCCGATACGCGATGCGGGGTTCGAGTTTGATCTTGTCATTGGGCCTGCAAAAGCGACCCGAATGCGTCAGTTGAAGGCCGATGAGCAGGTCGTCGGTATCGCCGATGTGGTCGCGGTGCGCGGATAAGAGCACCTCGCGGAGTTGCCCGAGGCCCGCTTTGGTGTGGCCCGCAGCATAGAGTTGGTTGGGATTTGCCCGGCCTTCGTCGCGCACCGCAACCGCTTCGCCCCCCCAGATCAATTTCGCGCCGCTCAAGCCGAAGTTGTGCCATCGGCGCAGGGTGTATTGCGAGGGGTTGCCATCGGCTTCGCCATCCCAGCCCTCCATGGGGTGAATGCAGAAGCGATTGCCAATGCGAAACCCGTGGCACTCGGCCGGTTGCGCGAGCGGGGATTCGGGCGCTGTGAGAATGTCGCTATCGCAGGGCAGGTCGAGGCCCAGGCTTTTGACATGTTCTCGGAATGATGCTACGGTTTTGTGATGTCCGATGCGTTGATATTTTGCCAGCGGCATTGGCACTCCTCGAGCGTATTGATGGGTGGGTACTACGTCCAAACAAAGTTGTTGGCACGGGGATGCCCCGTTGCGTACATTGGGGAATATACCAAAGGATGTTTTGACGGGCAATGTTTCTGAAAGGAGTGGCTATGGCGGGACATATACAAATCGTGGTGCCGGGGGACGCGCCCGTGCAGATCGCAGGGTCGCCCCATCTCGAGAAATTGCGCCCTTATGGCGAGGTGGTGCTCTACGACACGCGGCCCGCGTCAGTGGCAGAGAAAATCGCCCGGGTGCGAGACGCCGATGTGATTATGAACACGCGCGGCGCAGTCACATGGGGCGAGGCCGAGTTTTCCCACTTGCCCAAGTTGAAGATGATTACGACCTGTTCCATCGGCACGGACATGTTCGACTTGGACGCCGCAAAAGCGCGGGGAATCGCGATTTGCAATCAGCCGGGCAGAACCGCGCCGGTGGTGGCAGAACACATTTTCGGGCTGATGTTCGCGGTGGCAAAACGCGCGGCGTACTTTACCGCGGCGATGAAAAACGGAGGCTGGCCTCGGCTGGACAATGCGATGCTTCAGGGCAAGACATTGGGGATCATCGGCGCGGGCAATACCGGCGCGGAGATGGCGCGCCTCGCGCAGGCCATTGGCATGGCGGTGATCGCGTGGACCTTTCACCCCTCTGTCGAACGGGGCGAACGACTCGGGGTGCGATTCGTGGAATGGGACGCGCTGCTCGAAACCGCTGACGTGATCAGTTTGCACGTCGCGCTGACAGAAGATACCGAAGGGCTGATTGGGAAGGCCGAGTTGGCAAAGATGAAAAAGGGCGTGCTGTTGCTGAATGGGGCGCGCGGCGCGATTGTGGATACTGACGCGCTCGCGGAGGCGTTGAATCGCGGTCAGGTAGGCGGCGCGGGCATTGACGTGTTCGAGGAAGAACCCGCGCCATCGGATCATCCCCTGTTTGCGTGCGACCAAGTGGTGCTCACGCCCCATTGCGCGGACATGACCCCGGAAGGCGTGGATTTGCTCAACAGCGGCGCAGTGGAAAATGTGATCGCATTCTTGGAGGGCCGAACGCGGAATGCGGTGGTTTAACGCGCCTCGTATCGTCCCGAAAAATCAGTAGTCAGTAGTCAGTAGTCAGTTGTCAGTGGCGTTGTTGCATAAATGTTGTCGTGGCAAAGTTCGTCCCTTTCCCGCGAGATTTAAGCCCCTCTTTCTCTGGGATAGGACACGGGTTTCGCGATCCTCATCATGCGATTGAGCACCGCACATCCCAACCGCGCTTCCGTTTCTTGGTTCTCCTGACTTCGTGCGTGCAACTGCCGCCCAATGAGTTGTTTGTAGCGGCATAGTTGGGTTTCAACGACCGAGCGACGATGATAGCCACTGGTGCGTTTCCACTGTCGGCGGCCTTGACGCCGGATGGCTCGGATGATTTCATCGCGAGCGAGGGGGGGGCCTTCCTGTTTCCGTGTTGTTCAATTTTCGCGTCATGGCGCGGGGGAATCAGGGGTCGGATGGGGGCTCCTTGTTTGGGGGCGGCGCATGTGTTGAAGACCTTGCGTTTGTCATAGCCGCCATCTGCACCCATCATATCACAGGGGCCGGGACTTGATCGAGCAAGGGGTTGACCTGCGAAGCGTCATCAACGCTTGCCGAGGTCAGGGTCTGTGCGACAAGCTCGCCGGTGGCCTCATCGACGCCGATGTGCAATTTGCGCCAAGTCCGGTGCTTGCAAAAGCCGTGTTGACGCACCTTCCATTCCCCTTCGCCATACCCTTTCAGGACGGTGGAATCCACCACTAAGTGGATCGGCGCATGATGGGATTGGACAGGTAAATCCACATTCAAATCGCCCTGTCGCCGGCAGAGGGTCGTATGATCGGGCACGCGCAAAGCCACCCCCATCAACGCCAGGATGGACGTGAGAAACCCCTCGGTTTGACGCAGGGGCAAGGCATAGACCAAGCGCACCATCAACGCCGTTTGAATAGCCAAATCTGAAAAGGTGTTTTGCCTCCCCCGTTGCGTTGGCCCTTGATGGTACCACCCCCGAAGGGCTTGCGGCGTGATCCAAAACGTCAGACTGCCCCGCTGCTTGAGACCGGCCTCGTAGGCCGCCCAGTTCCGAACCCGATAGACAGGCTCACAGCGCGGGCGACGAAGGCGACGAGGGGCCTTGACGGCGGTCTTGGAAGCGGTTATCTTGGGCATGACAGGTTCCTGGTGAGAAAGGGTGAGTGGTTTCGGTGCTCCATATGCCCAACTACGAAGGAGCCTGTCTTTTTGCAATCCCAACTCGCAGGCAATAGCGATTTATGCAACAACGCCGTTGTCAGTGGTCAGTGGTCAGTGGTCAGTGGTCAGTTGACTAATTCTAATGAACATAGTGGTGGGGAGTGGGCGGGGACTGACCACTGACTACTTGGGCGGTAGGGTCAGGTGGGGGCTGACCACTGACTACCATCACCCGTAGGGACAGGCTCCCGTGCCTGTGTTGCTTATTTTTTTTAAAGGAGAGCCACATGAAAGCCATTCGCATAGCACAATACGGCGGTGCAGAGGTGTTGTGTTTTGAGGATGTTGACGCGCCAGAGCCGGGAGATGGACAGGTTCGCGTTGCCATCGAAGCCGCTGGTGTCAACTTTATCGACACCTATCACCGCACGGGCCTCTATCCCTTGGACTTGCCCCTCACCCTGGGGCTGGAAGGCGCGGGCACTGTGAACGCCGTAGGCGCGGGGGTCACGGGTTTGGCAGAAGGAGACCGCGTTGCGTGGAAAAGCGTGGCAGGGTCTTATGCCGAGCAAGTCGTTGCCAATGAGGATGATGTGGTCAAAATCCCCGGTGCAGTTGCCACCAAGACCGCCGCCGCCGTGATGTTGCAGGGCCTGACCGCGCATTACTTGGTCAACAGCACGTACCCCATTCGAGAAGGCGACACCTGTCTCATCCACGCAGCCGCAGGGGGCGTTGGCCTCTTGCTCGTGCAGATGGCGAAAATGCGCGGGGCGCGGGTTATCGGCACCACCTCCACCGACGAAAAAGCCGCCCTCGCACGCGGCGCAGGAGCAGACGACCTCATCCTCTACACGGAACAGGATTTTGAAGCCGAAGTCCAGCGGCTCACAAATGGGCAAGGCGTCGAAGTCGTGTACGATTCCGTTGCCAAAGCCACCTGGGAAAAGAGCATCAACTGCCTCAAGCCGTGCGGTTACATGGTCTTTTTCGGCAATGCCAGCGGCCCGGTGCCGCCCATCGATCCCCTGCTCTTGTCGCAAAAAGGCTCGATTTATCTCACGCGCCCCACCCTCAACGACTACACGCAGACCCGCGAGGAATACCTCCAGCGCACAGACGAGGTGATGGGCTGGCTTCAAGATGGCGCTCTCAATGTGCGGATTGGCGAAGAGCATCCCCTCGCAAATGCCGCCGACGCCCACACCCGCCTCGAAGGTCGGCAGACCACGGGGAAGGTGCTGTTGATTCCGTAAAGCGGTAAGACGTAAGAAAGGTGAGACGTAAGACGGGAGAGGGAAGAAGGAAGATGCAAGAGGGGAGATGGAAGTTTAGCCACGAGCGGGGTACAACTGGCGATAGCTAGGTTCTGTATCGGGACCTACCCCCCTAACCCCCCTTCCTTTGAGGAAGGGGAGAACTGTGAGCGGTTTTGCGAGGGGATTGATGAGGGATTTTTAATCGCTTTATGCCCTCGGTCAACGCCATCAGAGCAACCAGAGCGAGAAGCCATCAAAGGTGCTTTACTCCCCTTTCCTTGTAGGAAAGGGGCCGGGGGATAGGTCCCCTCGCGCAACAAAAAAAATGAAATGTCAACACAACCTAATTCAAAGGCGAGCAGTGAGTGTAAGTCTTCTCCCGTCTTGCCTCTCACCTCTCACCTTTGTCAGTTGTCAGTCCCCGCCCTACCGCCATTTGCCAACAGGAGAACTTCATGAACGCGCATTCCTCCCCGTCTGAACTCAAAATCACGGATCTGCGTATCGTCAACCTCGCGGGCGTGCCTATGCGCTCGACCCTCATTCGCTTGGACACGAATCAGGACATCTACGGCTTGGGCGAAGTGCGCGATGGGGCAAGCCACATCTACGCCTTGCAACTCAAGCGTCAACTCTTGGGTGAAAACCCCTGCAACGTGGACAAAGTCTTTCGCAAAATCAAACAATTCGGCTGGCACGCGCGGCAGGCAGGCGGCGTATGCGGCGTGGAAATGGCGCTGATGGACTTGGCGGGCAAGGCGTATGGCGTGCCCTGTTACCAACTCGCGGGCGGCAAATTCCGCGACGACATCCGCATCTACTGCGACACGGCTTCAACCCCAAACCCAGAAGAAATGGGCAACCGCCTCAAAGCGCGCATGGACAGCGGCTTTACGTTCCTCAAAATGGACATTGGCGTGCGCTTGATCAAAGGCATTGACGGCGCGGTATCCCATCCCGCTGGCATGTTGGAAACCGCGCTTCACCATCCGTATTACCGCGAGGCGCGCAACCCATCCCGTCCCGCTGGCATGCTGGAAACCGCGCAGGTCATGCACCCGTTTACCGGCATCCAACTCACGGACAAAGGCATTGACGCGCTCGTTCAATACGTGGCGGTCGTGCGCGATATCGTCGGCTACGAAATCCCTCTGGCCGCGGATCACTTCGGGCATATCAATGTCGAATCGTGCATCCGCCTCGCGCGCGCCCTCGAGCGGTTCAACCTCGCGTGGCTCGAAGACATGATCCCGTGGCAATTCACCGATCAATGGGCGCGCCTCAAAAACGCAACCGCGACCCCGGTTTGCACGGGCGAAGACATTTATCTCCTCGAAAATTTCAAACCCCTCCTCGACAACCGCGCCGTGTCCATCATCCACCCGGACCTCGCCACCTCGGGCGGCATCCTCGAAACCAAGCGCATTGGCGACTACGCCGAAGAATGCGGCATTCCCATGGCACTACACATGGCCGCCACGCCCGTCGCGACCATGGCCAGCGTGCATTGCGCTGCTGCCACGCACAATTTTCTCGCGCTCGAGTGCCACGCAGTGGATTATCCGCCTTGGAACACACTCGTCACGGGCTTGCCCAATCCCATCGTCCAAAACGGCTCCATCCGCGTGCCCGACACCCCCGGACTCGGCATCGACCTCAACGAAGCCGCCCTCAAAGCACACATCAACCCGGACTTGCCCGGCTATTTCGAGCCTACCGATGCGTGGAACAATGAGCGCGTGAATGACCGATTGTGGAGTTAAAGCGAGAGGCGAGAGGTGAGAGGCGAGAGGTGAGATGGAAGTTTAGCCACAAGAGGCACAAAAGGCACAAAAGGGGTACAACTGGCGAGAGGTCGTTGAAAGGCGAGCAGTGCGTGTAGGTCTTCTCCCGTCTTGCCTCTCACCTCTCACCTTTTATTGAAAGGAACGACACCATGATCACCATTGGCATTATCGGCGCGGAAAACAGCCATACCGTCGCCATCGCAAAAACCATCAACATCGAAAAGCGCGTGCCCGATTTTAGCGTGACCCATGTGTGGGGCGAAACCCCGAGCGATGCGCGAGACGCATGCGAGCGGGGGCAGATTCCCAATATCGCGCAACATCCCGAAGACCTGATCGGCCGGGTTGACGCGGCCATTGTCGATCACCGGCACGCAAAATATCACCTGCCCGCTGTGCGGCCATTGCTGGAGGCCAAAATCCCACTCTTCGTCGATAAGCCCTTTTGCTACCGCGTCGATGAGGGCCGCGAATTTCTCGACCGTGCACGCGAACTCGGCGTGCCCGTGTGTTCCTTCTCGGTATTGCCCAAGCAGGCGTCATTTGTGCAGGTGCAAAGAGAGGTGCGCGAACTCGGGCGCATTCTGTCCGTCGTTTCGACCGGGCCTTGCGATATCGATTCCGAGTACGGCGGCGTGTTTTTTTATGGCATTCACCAAGTCGATATGGTCTCGCGCCTGCTCGATGGCGATGTGGTACATGCCCAACTCAACCGCGGGAAGCAAAATCACACCGCGACCCTGTACTCGGCAAGCAGCGCGATCTCCACGATGAATCTCATTGGCGAAGGCCGCCCGGATTTCCACATTTCCGTTCTGTGTGAAAAGGGACGCATCGACCGCGTAATCGCCTACGATGAAAACACCTATCTCACGGGCATCCGCGACTTTTGCCACATGTTCCGCACGGGCGAAACCGATGAAACCGACCGTTCCATGCTCGCGCCCGTCGCGATGCTCGAAGCCCTGGAAAAATCGCAGGCATCGGGCGAAAAGGTGGATGTTGAACTCTGATGCAAATGGAGGCGAGAGGGGAAAGGCGTAAGAGGCAAGAGGGGAGAGGTAAGAGGAGAGACGGAGTTTGTTAAGGAGCATCTATGGCTGATCAACCCAATATCCTCATCATCATGTCTGACGAGCACGCGCCGCAATACAGCAGCGTGTATGGGCATTCGCTGGTGCAATCGCCCAACATGGAACGCATGGCCGAAATGGGGGTCACGTTTGACAATGCGTATTGCAACTCGCCGATTTGCGGGCCGTCGCGCATGTCTTTCATGACCGGGCGGTACATCTATCGCATTGGCACGTATGATAATGGCTTTCCCATGTCGTCGGACACGGTCACATGGGCGCATCGCTTGCGAAACGTGGGCTACGATGTGGTCCTCTCCGGCAAGCAGCACTTTTGCGGCCCGGACCAATTGCACGGGTTCCGCACGCAACTCGCCCGCGACCTGCACGCTGAATTGTGGACGAAAAACGGCGTTCCGCACGGCGCGGCAAATTGGGAAGCGGGCATTGTGAAAGCCAAAAAGCCGTGGGGGGGTGTGGCAGAAGCCGGGCCGGGCACGACCACGTCCATAGAAGTGGATGATCGAGTCGAAGAAGCCGCGCTCGCCTATATCAAAGCCGCCGCGGACAAAGACCGCCCGTGGTGCCTCAACGTGGGGTTCATCGCGCCGCATTTCCCGCTCGTCGTCCCCCGGCGATTTTGGGATCTGTATCCCCGCGATCAAATCGACATGCCCGAAATCCCCGAGGGCCATCTCGAAAACATGCACCCGGTGTACAAACGCCTGCGCGCGATGTTTGGGTTGGTCGATTTTCCAGAGCACCTCGTGCGCCGCGCCCGTGCGGGTTATTACGGCCTCATCACGTATTTGGATGAAAAAATCGGCAGGCTCATCGACGCGCTTGAAGAAACCGCACAACGCGACAACACCATCATCATCCATACATCTGACCACGGGGAGATGAATGGCGAACACGGCATGTGGCGCAAGTCCAACATGTATGAAGCCTCTGCTCGCGTGCCCCTTCAGATCGTCTGGCCCGGGCAAATTCCGGGGGGATTGCGCGTCCCACAAAATGTCTCCTTAGTCGATCTCGTCGCCACCATCCTCGACATGAGCGGCGCGTCCAAAGAAATCGCCCCCCTCGATGGCGACAGCCTCTTGCCCCTGATCGCGGGCGACGCCGAAACCTGGAAAGACGAAGCCTTTTGCGAATACCTCGCGCACGGGGTTCTCCGTCCCGTGGCCATGCTCAAACAGGGCGATTACAAACTCAACCTCAGTTTGGGAGACGCGCCCGAATTGTTCAACATCGCAGAAGACCCCGGGGAATTTAACGACCTATCGGAGTCCGCCGAACACCGCGAAATACGCGACGCCATGCGCGCCCGGCTCTTGGAAATTTGGGGCGACCCAGAAGCCATCGAGCAGCGCGTGTGCCAAAGCCAACGCGAAAGGCACTTCATCGCCTCAATATGTGTTTGAATCGCGGATTAAACGGATTAGGGGATTGCGCGGATTACCCCCACAACCCTACCGCAAGCCCTATCCCAAGTAAGAGGCAAGAGGTAAGATACTCTCTTAAAGGTCAAGGGGATTGCGGGGCGATTCGATAGAATTTCTCGCCCTCAAAATCTTGGTCATGCCGCAACATGCCCCAGATCGCATGGAGCAATTTTCGCATCACCGCAACGATAGCCTGCAAAGGTTTCTTGCCGCGGGCAATGAGTTGGTCATAGAAGGCTTTGACATGGACTTCGTGTCTGCTGGCCATCCAGGCAGGCATAGAGCGGGCATGGCGGAGGTACTTATTCCCGGTTTTCGAGATGCGTCTTTCCGGGTTGGTCATCCCGGATTGTTTGGGTTTGGGATCCAGGCCTGCATGAGCGACCCATTGGGGCGGTTCCATCGCGTCTGGCAAGGAGGCCAGCTCGGTCAAGCGTCGCAAGGCACTCGTTTGGGCGATACCGGGCACCGAGCAGAGGTGCTGGTAGGCACGCTTTTGAGTCTCGTCGTGCAAAACGAGTTTGAGGGCTTGGTCTTCCAAGTAGGCAATGCGGCGTTTGAGGGGTCGAATATTCACCTGAATATCGCGTGCGATGCGCCGTGTGCTCCGGATGGGGTCGCTCTGCGCGTGGCTGCGGCTCTGTTCGCGGATGATCTCCTGCTTGAGTTGGTCAATGCGTCTGGTGAGGGCTTGCAGTTGGCACCGGTGCTCGCTCGGCGCTTGCCAAGGCACAAAGGGCATGCGCTCGGCATCATCGCGGATCAACAACGCATCCTTCGCATCCGTCTTTGCCGGTTGCATGCAGGCGTGAGCGTACTTGCTCATCGCTTTGGGATTGACGACCATGACCTGCGTACAGCGATGCTGATGCAAGGCCAAGGCCACCCCCAAGCTAGAACGCCTGGTCGCTTCGAGACAGACCGAGACCATGCGCCCGCCCTGGGTGAGCCACTTCAACAGGTGCTTGTGCGCCCGAGGCGCGTTGTCAAAGGTGGCTTGCATGCCCCCTTGTCCGGGTCTGGACAGGGCAACGGACAACGTGTGGGCAAGGACATCAATGCCGGCAAAAGCGGGTTGAGTGTTCGACATCGGGGCCTCCTGTGATGAGGGGTGGGGAAGGGGTCTGGTGTGCGCTCGGGTTCGCGTCCCGACTGTTTGCCCAGTCTACCGGTCTTGTATATGCAGCCTCAATGGACTTAGATACTCTTCGGTATCAACTCGGCGGTCGGGGGGCCTATCTTACTTACAAGGTCATAGCCTTCAAGAGGCGCCGGCCTTCCCCGAGCAGGGCATCAAGATGGCGTGTCTCGATGCGAGGGCGCAACACCTAAATTAACCCTTTCTGACAACATACAAGAGGCGAGACCGCCCCACCGCCCCAAGGCAATGTCTGCACTAATTTAATTGCCGATAGCTTGGGGAACGGACTTGATTTCGCCGAAATGACGAGGAGAGTAATATTTTTCAAAGCGCAATGGAATATGCAAAAATCTCTGATGATGCCTTTGTTGTTCGCGGTGGTCAAAACCGCCCAGAAGACATTCGCCGCGGAAGCGGAACGCATCCAAGTGGGGTTACTGGGGTATCCGTAGAAAGTGGCGAAGATGTTTCCGTCTCTGAACTGGCAAGGACAATTCCGCATGGACAAGTTGGCGTAACAACCGCTGGTGAAATCCGAAAAGCTGGCGGGAATGTGGTACGGACTTCTGGCAGAAGCCCTTACCATGCGACGTTGACTGGACTGACGCCCGATCAAGCCAGTCAACTTTTTACGCCAACAATTTCAAATCCTGCACGGGAGACAAAAAAATGAAAAAACCAAGTGTGTTCGCCGATTTTCACAACGCAGATGCACAAGGCAGGTTGCGCTTGAACTGCGTTGGCACTGTGGAAGACTTGGCATGCCAGAAAATCTCTTTACGACAAGGGCAATCGCTGGTTCTTTACAGCGAAGATTTGGAAGTTGATGGCATGGTTGAATACTCAAAAGAAGAAAATCTGTGGGTTGCTGTGATCAATTGGAACGCCATTCGAGAGGTGACAATGGCCGAATCCCTCGTCAAACATTCATCTTTGGAGCATCTACCATGACCACAATTTCGAGTCGCGAAGCGCGTATGCGGCTTGGAACTGGTCGACCAACTCCAGCCGGGCGAGAAACCGCCTCGTCTCGGTAACGTTCCTTCAAAAAATTGAAGCCCTTCTGCAAAAACAGGAGGGCTTTTTCTTTTTTTTGTTGAGACGGGATTTGCTCGCCATTGTCAAGACGGTCAGCAATCACCACTTTTTTTCAACAGCCTGCCCCTAAACCGTGCGATACAAAATCCCCGCCTCGCGCAAGCGCGCGATCAACTCGGCTTGA
This sequence comes from Candidatus Latescibacterota bacterium, assembly GCA_965204745.1. Lineage (GTDB taxonomy): Bacteria > Latescibacterota > UBA2968 > UBA2968 > UBA2968 > VXRD01. The sequence goes on along the minus strand of OZ242010.1, from coordinate 1,306,058 downwards.
GTGCCGCTTCCCTTGCGAGCGTTGCAACTGTTGCAAAGCAGTTGCAGATTCTCTTTGTGATCTCCTCCACCTTTTGCACGCGGCGTGATGTGGTCAACGGTCATATTTTGAAATGGGAAGTGAACGCCACAGCCCTTGCAATTCCCCGCTTGCTCGCCGTACAACACATGCTTGTGCGTCCTGTAATCGGGCAATTCCTCGATGTCCGTGCGGCGCGGAAGGTCTGTTCTGTGGATCACTTTCGGGAGTTTGCCGCCTTTCAGCAGTCCATCTTCATCGGATACCTTTTGCAATCGCTCAACGACAATTTTGCCAGCCAATGGGCTTAGGTCTATCCCAACCCACTGGCGCCCCAACATCTCCGCAGCTACACACGTCGTCGCGCAACCGCAAAATGGGTCCAATACAACATCCCCCGGATTGCTACTCGCTTTGATAACCCGTTCCAGCAACGCAAGCGGTTTCTGTGTGGGATAGCCCGTCTTCTCTTTGGATCGGGCAGACAAAGGCGGAATGTCCGTCAGGACGTCCGTCAGGATAGCCCCCTTAGACGTGCTCAAATACCGCTTGAAGGCCGGGACACCGCCCTGCTTTTGGGGCCAATGGACGAGGCCGTTGGCGTCGAGATAGTCGAGTTTGGCCCGCGTATCCATATTTTTCCAATCCCCCGGTTTTGCCACATGTTCGGGAAAAGTCCCCGGCGCGCCCCAATGTCGCCCGATTACCGAAGGGTCGATCCCACGCCACGGCTGACCCGAATCGCCATTGCTCACGCCCGCCGCTGTCAAATCACCCGTCCGATACCGCCCATGCTCGTCTTCATAGCGATAAAACTTCTCGACGTATCCGGGATCATGCGGCCCATAGCCCTTGTGATAGGTATGCTCATCGCCCCCTGCATACCACAACAACACATCATGCACCGCGGGCAATTTACGGCTCGCGGTCTTGGACGACGTGCGCTTCCAAATAACCTCATTCCGAAAATTGTCTTTTCCCAAAATACTGTCCATCGCGAGTTTGAGATAATGACTCGCCGTCGGATCGCAATGCAACCAGAGACTCCCCGTCGGCTTCAATACGCTGTGCAATTCCAAAATCCGAACAGCCATAAAAATCAAATAGGACTTCATCGACTTACCATGCACCGCCCCGGCCGCGTCAATCACCTTGTACAACCGCTCATCGCGCTCGGCAATTTCCCCGTGCCAAGCCTCGTCAACATCACTCAAGGTCCAAGCGTCTTTGAAAGCCGCACCGGCCGCTGCCGAACCAATCGGCGCAGCGTAATTGCGATTCGAGTTGAACGGCGGATCGAGATACACCAAATCCACACTCGCGGCGTTCATGCCCCGCAGAATGTCGAGGTTGTCGCCCTCAAAGATCGTGCGATTCGCCCAATTCGCCTTCGCCATTATCGCTGTCCCATTCGTCGTTTTTCTTGCCATAACACCCCCTATAAGCCGTTGGGTTTAGCGATAGGGAGGGCCGGCTTTTGTCATGGTCGCGTTGTATTGTTTGAAGATGTCGATGACCCGTGCGGCGCGGGGGCTGGTTTGGGCGATCTCATCCCAGAACTTGAGGGCTTCGGCTTCCACTTCTCGCCACTCAGCGTCCGGGATGGACGTGAGTTCGAGCTTTGTGCCCGCAACGCGCTGGCGGGCCTCGCCGCCCCAGTACCAGTGTTGGCGATAATAATGAGAACTGTCCATGCAAACGCGGAACAATTCCCGCAAGTGCGCCGGTAGCGCGTGCCACGAATCCGCGTTGGCGAAAAACGACCCGCACCACGCGCCGGAGATGTTGTTGGTCAAAAAGTACCGGGTCACGTCTGCCCAGCCGACGGTGTACGCCTCGGTGATGCCGGACCAAGCCAAGCCGTCCAACGCGCCGGTTCGCACCGCGTCTTTGACCTCGTCCCACGGCAGGGTGACGGGCACGATGCCGAAACGGGACAGGAATTTGCCCGCGGTTGGAAAGGTGAACACGCGCTTGCCCTTGAGATCGTCCAAACTGCGGATGGGATCGACCGTGTTGAAATGGCATGGATCCCACGACCCCGCGCTCAACCACGTCACGCCGTCGATCTCGGCGTAGGCTTCTTCCCAAATATCCTTCAAACCGTACTGGTGGAACAGCACCGGCACATCCAAGCTGTAGCGCGTGGCAAACGGGAAGTACCCGCCGAACACCGCCACATCCGCGGGCGACGCCATGGAATCGTCGTCGCTTTGCACCGCGTCGAGTATGCCCTTTTGTAGCGCGTTGAACAGGTCGGGCGTGGGCACGAGTTGATCCGCAGTGAACAGCTCAATCGTCATGTCGCCATTGGCGATCTCGTTGAACGAGTCAATCGCCGGCTTGACCACATGCTCTGCCAGCGAGGCGCCGGCATACGTTTGCAGGCGCCAGCGGATCGGGGACTTGGATTGCGCGATCACCGCAGGCGCGTTGACCGCTGTGGCCGCGGCGGCAATGCCGGCTGTTTTCAGAAAATCGCGTTTGTTCATCGTGCCTCCATATATGCGAATCGGGGTACAACTACCCATCTCTCAAGCGACCCAACGAAGTGCATCGGGTTTCGGGGTTGTTGGGTGGCTTCTCCCGTCTTGCCTCTTACCTCTCACCCGCCTTTTTCTTCTAATCAGACCAAATCTTGCCCCTTGCTCCCCGGCACTTCGCGCCGAAAATATCGCTGGAGCTTGAACAGCGCGCGGTTGCGAATCTGGCGAATGCGTTCTCGGGTCAGGCCCAAAGCGCGACCGATTTCGCTCAGGTTCTCGCGCTCATGCCCCTCAAGCCCAAAATAGGCGCGAATGATATCGGCCTCGCGCTGATCGAGCTCGGTGAGAGATCGAGACACCAACTCGGCCTGATCGCGTGCTATGACCAACTGATCGGGATCCTCTGCATCGGCCTCGAGCAGATTCATGAGCGACTGCTCGCCCTCCGCGTCTATGGGCGCAGAGAGCGACAGGTCTGGGCGCACACAGCGCAAGGCCCGCTCTGCGCGCTCGAGGCTGATCTGCATATCGCTGGCAACTTCGTCCAATGTGGGCACGCGGCCCAACTCTTGGCTCATCTGCCCATAGCGACGCGCCATGCGATCCATATCTTCCTGGCGATTTGCGGGCATCGCCACGGTTGATGTGCGCTTGAGCGCGTTGAGAATGCCCTGCCGAATCCACCAAACCGCATAGCTGATGAACTTGAACCCGCGCTTTTCATCAAACCGCTTGAGGGCTTCCATCAGCCCGACATTGCCCTCGGCGATCAAATCGGCGAGGGGCACGCCCCGGCCCTGATATTCGAGTGCGACGCTGACCACAAAACGCAAGTTTGACGTGATGATCTTGTCTGCCGCGGTGCGGTCGCCTTTTTTCGCCAAGCACAGGGTTTGCCGTTCCTCTTCTCGGCTCAATGGCGGATACTTGCGGAGCTCCCTCAGATAGCTCTGAACCGAAGCATCGCCCGCGGCCCGCGTCTCTGTTTTCATGTCTGCCATCGCATCTCCCACCCATTCTTTTCGTTTTCCGACAGCGTCATTCGAGGCCATGGTTTTCTCGCCGCGCTCGCGGTCATGCCCATCCGCACAGCGAAATCCCTCGCCCGGTTTGGCGCAAGTTGTCGGCATTTTCAATTTTGCGACCATGATCTTCCCTCCCAGAACGCGGCTGACAAGGATTTCCCTGATTGAACCCCGTTCAGAATCAGCAACGAGTGGACACATCCCTTAAACGCATGGTGTCGTTACAAAGTTTCACAGTTGGGCTATCGCAACATGTCCGTTATGCCAGCCATCTTCCGAATCGACGCGTACCACCCATCCTCTGTTACGTCTTAGATACACGCCTTGCACTTAAAGGTTTCAAAACGATAAATATTTTCACAAAAAAACGGGGTTGTGACATTTCGCCACAACCCGCGTTGCATCGGACATTTTTTGAATTTACGGTATTGATTTATTGGCCGGTTTTGAATACATTTCTCCAAACCAATAGGAGCGATATTTTGGGAAAATTGGATTGCTTTCGCTTGGCGGGTCTAGACCTGTGGTTCCATTCCTCGGATCACGAACCGCCTCATTTTCATGCACGCAAACCGGATAAATGGGAGATTCGCGTTTTTTTCGGTCTCTGTACAGAACGCGAGTTGGTCTTCAATGTGAAATTTCCCCGTAGCGGAGAAGGGCCTTCGGGCAAAGAGCAAAGGGATATCTTAAATCGGGTGCTTCAACACCGAGATGCACTTTATGTCGAGTGGGAAAACAAAGTAAAGACGAGGAGCTAAACATGCCAAAGACTGCGGGAATAGCCGTTTGGGCGCAAGACCCATATAGCGATGACATCATTCCACATTCCTTCGATGTTTTTAGGGAACCGGATTGGGCAAAAATGAAATATCGGGATATTTTTGTGCTCTCTTCAATTTCCGGCCTTACCGCTGTAGCTAAATTTGTACGCGTTGCAAATCAGCACCATCGCCTTCGGACCCTTTTTATTCGCGAAAATGACAATGTCCAGTTTCTGCCCCAGATGCTTTACGAGGCAAAAATGAAAATGAACCGCCAAATTCTCGTCCATTCTAACAAAGACGTACCAAAGCGCGTGTTAATGGCTTGGAGCCTGGGATGTCCAGATCAACTGATTGCCACGGCACAGGTTATTGATAACGCGCTCTTTGTTATGTCCTGTAACCATGCGTTGTTTAGAATTGACTTTGAAGAACTGCCCGCACTAAAGCGCGTTCCAATCGCGCAACGCGCTTTATTTTTTATTTCCAGCGAGGGCAGTTATATCGCTTGGCCCGAGGCAGATGTGCATCTTGATCTGGATGCGATTCGCTACGTCAAGGATGTTGCGTGGCGTCAAAAAAAGGATCGAGAAAGACTGATATACGATAGCCGGTTTGGAGAGGCCGTTGCCGCATTGCGAAAAAAATACAACCTCAGACAAACCGATATTGCGGGGCTTTCAGAGCGTCAGGTACGGAGAATTGAAAAGGGCGAACGCACGCGGGTTCGCACTTTAGAGATTTTGGCACAAAGCCACGGATTATCTCTCAAAGCCTACCTCGACAGCATTGCAAATATCCTCAATCGCGATCACTCCGCCACGCGCATCGCCTTGTAATCAATGCTCGCAAACGCGCCTTGCCGCGGTTTTCCAAAGGCGATCACATCTTCCATCCCCGCTCGCAGAGACACGCCGATCACATCTGGCGCGATTTTTCGCACGCGCGGCGTGGGCTCGCCTTCCCGATGCGGCACGATCACCGCGAGAAATTTGGCTTCGCGGCGCGGTTTGGTCGATAACCAGAGATTGTTGTGGACCTGCGGCGTGCCATTCCAAATTTCCTCTGTTTTGGAATGTTTCACTTTGGCTTCAATTTCACCGTACAAATCCGCACCGGTAATGGGATTGCGATACGCTTTTTCGCCGCGCATATTCTCCACCTTCAGCGGCCCGGTCTCCCCGAAGTGATGCACCTGCACCCGCACATCCCCAACAGCATACGCGAAACCGGCTTCCGACATCGCCACAGGCACATCTGGTTGAACGTGATACAACCACGAAAACACCGCGGTCCCCGAGGCGAGCGCGAGATCGTCGAACACGACAAAGTAGCGATCCCTGACGAACGAGAAATGCCGGTAAAACCGCGCGAGATTGGCCTGCTCGAGATAGGCATTTCGCACATCGCCGCACACGTACACCATTTCCCGCGTCTCTTTCCATCCCACAACGCGCCCCGCGTTTGGCAAGTCAGCCGATCCGGGCACCTCGCGCTGTCCTTCGCCATCGATCAACACCACATTGTGCGACTGGCTCGACCGCGACACGCGATCCCGGTTGCTCCGCTTGCCCCCGCCCGTGGCAATGGTCTTTCCATAAGCAAATAACTCGAACCCGCCATTGCTCCTGTGGCTGTGGCTATATCCCCCACGCGGTCGGCAAGTGAACACGAACCCCACGCCCCGGCGGAACGACTCGAGCTTCTCCGGCGGCTCTGAATGGCCCATCGCCCAGCCGGCAACCGGCGAGAAGTGCGTGCGCGGCGGTTTGGATGCCGCCTTTGGCTCGGGAAAAAAGTGTTTCAGCGCGTATTCGATCCACGGGCGGGGGTAATCCGTGACCTCGGCGATATTCGGTTCTCCCAAGTTCAAGGGTTGCACCTCGCCCGTTGCCAACACCCGTTTCCACTCCTTCCACGCGGTCAACACGCGCCCATCGCCGGTCAAATAGGCCAGCTTTCTGCGATAAGCGTGTTGCCCGCGCTCGTGATAGCGATACTGAAACGCAATATCGCCCCACGCGGGCCGCACGACCCCCACGGGTGCCAGATTCAAGAGAAACGTCCCCATCCCCCGGTAAAACGGATTGCGTTCCAAGTGCAGGTCCGGAAGGGTCATCGCGACGTAGAGCGACGTGGCGACCAAAGAATAGAACTTCCAAGTGCTGTAAGACACGCCTTCGTTCCATCCCTCGTCCGGCCCAAACCCAGTCCCCACGCCCGTGACATAGTGCAGGCCGAGTTCCAAAAATTGCCGCGCAACACGCGAATGCTCTGCAACCGCCAGCGCGCCTGACAGGGTCCAAGTGATATTTTCCCACGCATGAGAAGTCGGCGCCACGGCAATGCCCTTTGCGCGAACTTCGCCTTTGTGCAACCATGAATATTCATTCATGGTATGCGCGATGCGCCAATCCAGCGCGTGGATGATCGTCTCGCGCTCATCGTCAGAGAGAATGGGGTATAGCCAGTCAAAGCACACGCCCATAAACTCCGTGATCTTCGTACAAAACTTTTCGCCTTTCCCAAAGCCCTCGGGCGAGGAATATCCCCCGGGTTCATAACGCGCCATCGTCAACAACCGGCTTTTCATCCCCAGGTACTTTTCATCGCCCGTGAGCATATACGCAAAAGCCATATTCGCGAGCAACTGCGCGTATTCGGGATAGATATACGGGAATGCAAAAGGCCCCACAGCCGCATCAGACGCTGGAAAATCCACAAACCAGTCTGCCTTCAGGGTCTCGTCCGCAAGGCGAATCGCCTGCCTCGCAATTTCCGCACATTCCACATCCCCGTCTTGAAACTCGCGCAGCGCGTGCAGATTCTCAGGCGTGAAAATGATCCTCGGATGCCCGCTCACCGCTCGTTCTATCGCCGTGCGATCCCATGCCACCGCATCGGCCGAAAGTTCAAAACGCCTCACCGCACTCGCCTGCTCATCGGGCGTTTCCACATCGTAAATCACTCGCCAGAACCACTCGCGCCCGGGCCTCAAGACCGGCAGCGCGTTGTAAAAATTGTACGGCGTCCGCTTCACATCCACCACCGGATCTTTCAACTCGGGCGTGCGCCCAATCAGCAACCTAAACCTCCGCCCTGCCGGCAGAGGCCCTTGGGGGATGATATTCGGATCAAACGGCCAACTCAACCTGGGCGGATTCACCTCGCACACCTGACCATCTGCTGGCCGAAACCCCATATAGCGCGGATAAACATGCCGCTCATCCATCCCCACCCGATCCCCATAACCGACGGTAATTGACGCATCCACAGCGATCCTCCCATTGTATCAGATTGGAGACAGCATCCGCCAAAACAATAACGCGACCCAAAACGTATCGCAACCCAAAACCCGCGCCGCGTTCGGTACAAAAAATCCTTGAAGAAACCCAAAACTCTGAGTATGATGGGGAGAGGCAAGAGGCGGGAAGAGGTGAGATACTCTCTTAAAAGGTCAAGGGGTTTTCGGGGTGATTCGATAGAATTTTTCGCCCTTAAAATCTTGGTCATGCCGCAACATGCCCCAGATTGAATGGAGCAACTTTCGCATCACCGCAACGATAGCCTGCAAAGGTTTCTTGCCTCTGGCAATGAGTTGGTCATAGAAGGCTTTGACATGGACTTCGTGTCTGCTGGCCACCCAGGCAGGCATATAGAGGGCATGGCGGAGGTACTTATTCCCGGTTTTCGAGATGCGTCTTTGTGGGTTGGCGGTTCCGGATTGTTTGGGTTTGGGATCCAGGCCTGCATGTGCGACCCACTGGGGCGGTTGCATCTCCTCTGGCAAAAGGGTCAACTCGGCCAAGAGCCGCAAGGCACTCGTTTGTGCGATGCCAGGCGTCGAGCAGAGGCGTTGGTAGGCGCGCTTGAGGGTCTCATCGTGCAAAACGAGATCGAGGGCTTGGCTTTCCAAGTAGGCAATCCGGCGTTTGAGGTGTCGGATATTCACCTGAATATCGCGTGCGATGCGCCGTGTGCTCCGGATGTGGTAGCTTTGCGCGTGGTTGCGGCTCTGTTCGCGGATGATCTCCTGCTTGAGTTGGTCAATACGTCTGGTGAGGGCTTGCAGTTGGAGCCGTTGCTCACTCGGCGCTTGCCAAGGCACAAACGGCATGCGCTCGGCATAATCCATGATCAACAACGCATCCTTCGCATCCGTCTTGGCTCGTTGCATGCAGGCTTGACCGTACTTGCTCATCGCTTTGGGATTGACGACCATGACCTTTGTGTGGCGATGCCGATGCAAGGCCAAGGCCACCCCCAAGCTGTAAAGCCCGGTCGCTTCAAGGCAGACAGAGACCATGTGCCCGCCCTTGGTGAGCCACTTCAGCAACCGCTTATGGGCTTGGGGATCATTGGCAAAGGTCGCTTGCATGACAACTTGTCCAGGTCTGGACAGGGCAACGGACAACGTGCGGGCACGGACATCAATGCCGGCAAAAGCGGGTTGAGATTTCGACATGGGGGCCTCCTGTGATGAGGGGTTTGTAAGGGTCTGGTGTGCGCTCGAGTTCGATCCCGACCATTGACGCCAAGTCTACCGGTCTTGTATATGCAGCCTCAAGGGACTTAGATACGCTTCGGCATAGACCCGGCGGTCGGGGGGCCTATCTCACCTACAAGGTCATCGCCTTCGAGAGGGACCGGCCTTCCCCGAGCCGGGCATCAAGATGGCTTGTCTCGATGCGAGGGCGCAACACCTAATTAAACCTTACTTCCAAGATACAAGAGGGAAGACGGGAAAAGCGAAAAGACGCGAAAACGTCCGCTTCGCCTAAGAACACAGATGCAAGGCAAAACGCACACGGAGAGGCAGGGCGGGGATGGGCACACAGGACTGACAACTGACATGGAATCACTCATGATCACAAACACAACATGGATGGGGGCGCGGGTACGGCTGATGATGGTGCGTGGGTTTCAGGCGTTGGTGCTGGTGGTGCCCTTGATAGTTACGACGGCCATGCAAGAATACGGCACGCCCAAACTCATCTTCGCCACAGTGCTGATTGCGATGCTCGCGGGGGCGTGGGTGTTGAGCATGGTCTTGGATGGCGAAGTGTCGGTTGTCGAGACCCCGTTGTACTACGCGCTATTGGGCTTGTTGGCGATGGGGTTTGCGTCTCTGTTTTGGGCGCAGAACATCGCGCAGGGCCTAGATGTCTTGTTTCGACAAGGCTGTTTTTTTGTACTCGCGGTTTTGATCTTCAACACCGTGCGAAGTTCTGAGCACATCTACAAAATAACGGGCGCGATGGTGGTCGCGAGCGGGATTGTCGCAGTGATCGGGTGGTTGCAACACAATGGCATTTACCATTTTGGCGCGCCGTGGTACTTGCCCATCTCCACCATTGGCAATGTCAACTTTACCGCGCAATACTACAATGTGGTCTTTCCCATCGCGGTTGCCATGGTTTTTGTCACACGCAAACCGTGGGCGCGGGTCGGCATTGGCACGGCTTGTTTTTTCATCGCGTGTCATTTGATCGTGTTAAGCAGCAGGGGCGGCTGGCTCGGCGCGGTGATCTGCTTGCTCATATTGAGCGGGATGGCATGGTTGCGTTGCTTTCTGACCGAACGCCGATGGGTGGATTTGGCGATCCCCATCTTGATCCTCGCAGGCGTGGGCGCGGCGTTTTACACCGGGCAACGAGATGCGGACGCGCAGGGCAGGGTTCGCCTCGTCAATCATTTGGTCAACAGATACGGGGCCGGGGTGGCGTATCGAAGCGTGGACGCCATTCAGTTGGCAGACGATTCCAGCGTGCAGCGCGTGAATTTGTGGAAAGATGCGGCGCGCCTCATTTTGGATCGCCCCGTTCTGGGCGTGGGCCTGGGCAATTACGAGTTTGCGATTCCCGAGTTCACGGGCCGCGAAAGCCTGCTCGTGAAAGACCGCATGGAAAAACGGAATGAACGCGACCTGATGGCGTTCACTGTCCACAACGAATATTTGGAAATGTGGGCGGAAACCGGCTTGATCGGCCTGCTGATTTTCGGGGTTTTCCTGCTGCAACTCGGCTGGGTATTGGTCGGCCTGATGCGGCGTTACCTGCGCGGCGAGGTCTCCTTCATCGCAGTGGGATTTGCGGCTTCTGTGGTGGCAACGCTCACGCACGCATTTTTCAGTAGCAATTTTCAACAACCCGCATCTGCCCTGCATTTCTGGATCGTGGTGGGATTGATATGGGCATTAAAACCCAAGCCCGTGCGTCTCTTTGCCATAAGAAACCGCAAAGTGGCGGTCGGCATGGGGTGTGTGTGCGCCGCGCTCGCAATCGTCGCCCTCGGCATGGGCACGCGCACCATCACAGGCGAGTTGTATTACCGCAAAGGGCAACGCGCCTTGCATCAGAAGGAGTATGTAGCCGCCGAAACCTGGTACCGCAAAGCCGCCGCGCAAAGCCCAACGCGGTATTATCGCATCCATCAAGCATTGGGAACCGCGCTCTACAATCAAAAAAAATGGGATGACGCCATCGCGGCCTTGCGCCAAAGTTTGGACGATTTTCCCCACAATGAGCGCGTGCATTACTTGTTGGGACAAGCACTCACCAAAATGGAGAGGGACTCTGCGGCGGTCGCGCATGCACGACGGGCAGTCGCGCTCAATCCGATAAAAGTGGAATTTCTCACCGGCTTGGGCGAGGTATGCCTGCACTTTGGACACTGTGCGGACGCGATTGATGCGGCAGAACGCGCAACGACATTGGATTCCACCAACGCAACGGCACGGCACTTATTGGGCAGGGCACACGCACAAACGGGCAACTTGGCAGAGGCCGCGCAGGCTTATCAACGCGCTTTGTGGATCGCCCCGGACGATGCCGCCATACTCAACAGCCTCGCGGCGACGTATTCGAGACAGGGCAAGTTTGCAGAGGCACGCGACATTCTCGAAAAGGTGTTGGCCCTAGTGCCCGATAATGCCGACCACCAGTTCAACTTTGCAGTTGTTCAAATCGGGCTCAAAAATCACATCGGCGCGGTGGCAACGCTGGAACAAGTGCTGAAACAAGCCCCGGACCATGCGCGTGCGTACCAAGTCATGGGGGAAGCCCTGTCCGTGCTGGGCAAAGAAGAAGCCGCGCAACGCGCAAAGGAAAGAGCACGCCAATTCGCCCCCAACGATCCGCAGTTCATGCGGATTCTGAAGGATATGGAATGAGAAGCGGTGCCCCCTCCCCGCACAGGCGTAGCCTACAACGAAGCGAGTAACGGAGCGGGGAGGATAGGTCACACATCATTGTCAATGCGAATTAAGAGTAGAAAGCGAGTAAGAAGCAAGCCGCAACCCATCATCCAAAGACATGAACGAGTCATCCCTTATAGAATCGCCCTTGAACTTGTCTTAAAACGAACGATGGATGCCCCTCCTCCGGCTCTTTCCCGCAACGGAGAGATGTTATTCCCCCTTGTATCTTCCTCGTAGGCACAGGCGTAGCCTACAACGAAGCGTAGCGAGTAACGGGGCTAGTGGGTAGGTTCCAATTCCAAAAAGTAAAGCCCGAGTTCACTGTGAACCCGGGCTTTACTTTGTTTTTCGCGTCTTTCGTCGTTCAGCCTGTCGAGCCAAAGCCGGCGGCGAAGATGAGGAAAAGGGATTCGATCTCTTGCTTCCGCGTATTCCACACTCGCATCGCCAAAGGACAGCATCAGATTCGCGCTGATGGTGAAGAAGAAACTCAGGGTGTTCTCATCGCCATCTTCATCTGTGGCGGTCAGGGAACAGGCTTTCATTGGAAGTGGGAGTCGGGATAGAGGCTTCGGATGTAGGGTTCAATGGCTTGAGTGGTCGTGCGCGTGGCAGTTGGCTCGATGACGTTCCCTCTGACGAGGGCCTCGTTCCGGAAGAAGAGGACATATCGAATGACCAGGATTATATCCGAGAACAGCCTCACATCGCCATCGCCATCCACATCGAGAATGTTCTGATTGACCAACGTGTCGAGGTAGGGTTCAATTTCTTGAGCGGTCGTGCGCGTGGCAGTTGGCTCGATGACGTTCCCTCTGAGGAGGGCCTCGTTCCGGAAGAAGAGGACATATCGAATGACCAGGATTATATCCGAGAACAATCTCACCCGGCCATCGCCATCCACATCCAAGTTGGCACTCGGGGTTTCGTCATCGATAATCGTTCCTGTGCCATCCGCCGTGCTTATGGTCGCATTGGTCGCACTGCTCAGCGTCACGATCACGGTCTCGTTCTGCTCATCATCCGAGTCGTCGGTCACAGTAACAGCGATGGTCTGGATGGTATCGCCTACCGCGAAGGTCAGGGTCCCTGCGGTAAGCGCGGTGTAATCCGTCCCCGAAGTCGCGGTGCCCGTGCCCGCGTCTGCATACGCCACCGTCACTTGTAACGTGTTGTGCGCTGGGCGTAGGTACACCTGAAAGGTCAGGGTCGCGCCGGTCACGCCTTCAATCACGCTTGGCGAACCGATACTCAGCGCAGACGCGCCATCGTCATCGATAATCGTACCGGTGCCGGTGAGGCTCGTAGCCTCGCCATCAAAGGTGGCATTGACCGCGTTGCTCAACGTCACCTCCACGGTCTCGTTCTGCTCATCATCCGAGTCGTCGGTCACAGTAACAGCGATGGTCTGGCTGGTCGTGGTCGTGCCCGCCGCGAAGGTCAGAGTCCCTGCGGTAAGCGCGGTGTAGTCCGTCCCCGAAGTCGCGGTGCCCGTGCCCGCGTCTGCATACGCCACCGTCACCTCTTTGCCGCTCACCGCATTCAATCTAACGGTGAACGTCAGGGCAGTGCCCTCAACCGCACTCGGCGAACTGATCGAGAGCCTCGGCGGCGCGTCATCATCGATGATCGTTATCTCGATCAGGCGGACCACACTGCCCTGGGCGTTGTCTGCCACAACGGACATGTCCACGTCGCGATTAGGCGCGTCTTGGGTATTGTCCACCGCTGTGATGACCACCGTGTCCGACGCGTTCGCCGTGCTCCCGGCCGCGATGGTGATCGTCGAATCCATCCCCACCGTGTAAGCACCCGCCACCGGGCGCACCGTGATCGTCGTCGCCGCGCTCGATGGGTGAGACAGCGTCGCGGTCACGGTGCTCATCCCACCGCTTTCCGAGAGCGTCGAGGGCGTCAGTGCCAACGTCACTATCGCGGGTTGAAGCTGAAATTGCACGGTGGTGTCCATGCCGGCATACTTCAAGACCGGATACTGATCCATCGCGCCAAAGGTCCAGGGAGCATCATCGCTGGTCCCCGAAGCATCTATGGTCAGCATGTCCCAAACGTTATAGATGCCTGTCGCAGACGTGACCGATTGTAAGTCGGCAGTCGGCTCACCCTCCGGCATAGCCGTATCGCCATCGTCGGCAATGCCGCTTTCTTGTGTGTCCCAGTAGCTATCGACCACTGTACCAGCCGAAGTGCCCACCAAACCGCCTTTCGTGCAGTCACCCGTGACCCGCCCTATCGAGTAGCTGGCGGTCACGCCACTGCCGCTCGCGAGTTCACCCACCAACCCGCCGCCCACCCCGCTACTGTGTCCCACGAACACCGGGCCCAGGGCGTAAGACGCCACCACCTCGGTCTGAAATCTCAGATAACCCACCAACCCGCCAGCCTTCCCGTCACTCGTCACAGTCGCAGGAATGCTCACAGAGACGTTCGCGTAGCTACTCACAATGCGGTTGGTGCCCATAGTGCGATGAGACTGACCGACCAAACCACCCACACCCCACTTCGCCCCCGAAACGCGACCCGTCACATAACACGACGAGATGGTGCCCCCACCACCCTGAACACCGGTCAGAGCACCCACGCGGTCATTGCCGGTCACATCCACATTCAACAACCCCAACCCCGAAATATTGCCCTCAACCGCATGGAACAATCCTGCATTATGCCGAGTCCCCCGGTCGATGAACAGGTGGGAGATCGTATTGTTGTTGCCTTGGAACGTGCCGCTGTAAGGCCCCACAGGGTCCCAGCCGGCGCCGCTATTCCAGTAGGTGGCGTCTGCTGAGGTGATCTCGCCGTCGTTGTTCTCGTCAAAGTCCAGGTTGGCGAGCAGTTCGTAGCCGGTGCATCCCGGGAAGCAGCCCATACGGATGGCGGTGTCGGTGTCCCGGCCGGAAAAGGCGGCGTTGTAGGCAGTCGTATCGGCGGTCGTGGCACTTGAGTCTATAGCACCATCGCCATTGATATCCCAGCGCATGGCGTTGAGTTGCGCCAGCGTGGTGATAGCGATGAGGCCATCGCCATCGGGATCGTAATTGGTGAGACCTGGAGCGCGCATGACCTCGCCCGAGGTTCCATCGCGCACACCGGTCTTGCTGGCAATGACGCGCACTGTGTAGGTCGTCCCCGACGTCAAGGCGATCTTGTAGCGCGTAGCCGTGGTGGTGGCCTGACGCGCGGCGTCGTAGCTTTGCATGCCGGATTTCCACTGCACTGTGTACCCCGTCGCTTGACTCGCCGCACGCCAGTGTACGTACAAGGTGTCCCCATTGGACGTCACGGCCACACCCGTCGGTATGCTCGGTTGCAACGCAAATTGCGCGGTGGTGTCCAGGCCGGCATACTTCAACACGGGGTACTGATTCGTCGCGCCAAAGTACCACGGGTCGTCGTTGCCCATCACGCCGTCGATGTTGGTGTTCCAGCCGGCGTATATGCCGGTGTAGCCGGTGGGGCGCTGGAGGTCTGCGGTGGCGTAGCCCGCCGTGGCGCGGAGGTCGCCGGTCTGTCCGGTGGTCGTGATGTCGTAGTAGCTAGCGGTTGCGGAGGAGACAGATGGATTGGCTGGGTTTATGCTTCCTACAAGCCCGCCGTTGAATCCTGCGCCGCTGACGGCACCTGCGGCGTATGAATACTGTATTCTGCCACGGGCTAAACGTCCCACAAGCCCTCCGGCGTATGTAGGCGCGGTGACGGAAGCGGTGGAGTAGCTGGAGTGGAGGCCCGGTTGTGATTGAGGCGTTTGCATGTAGCCTATCACCCCGCCAACCTGCTGGTCGCTGCCGCTTACCGCGCCGGTGGTGTAACAGGCGAAGATGTCGCCGTAACTGGTTCCTGCGAGAATGCCGACGAATTTTCTCGCAGATACATTGGCGTTGGTTACGCCCAAGGTCTCGATGCGGGATGTGGAGCTAATACCGCCGAACAGCCCGACGTCGGTGGAGCTGCGATTGATGAACAGGTTGTCGATGGTGTGTCCGTTGCCCTTGAAATCGCCTGTGTATCGAGACGCTGGGTTGGCGTCGGAGCCGATTGGCTCCCATCCTAAGCCGCTGTTCCAGTAGGTGGCGTCTGCTGAGGTGATTGCGCCATCGTTGTTCTCGTCAAAGTCCAAGTTGTTGAGCAGTTCGTAGCCATTACAGCCGGCGGACGGACACCCCATGCCCGAGGCGGGGTTGCTGAAGGCGGTGAAGTAGTTCGTAGAGTCGGTGCTTGACACAACACCATCGCCGTTGAGGTCCCAACGCATGGCGTTGAGTTGCGCCAAAGTCGTGATGTCAATCAGGCGGTCGTTGTCGTAGTCGTAGTCGGTTTGGGCAAACGCCGGCCCCGATGCCACCAGCATGCCCAACGCGACCAGAGCCAACAAGTGAGCGGATCGGGAGGTCATTTTGTCGCTCCTCCCGAGGGGGGGGGGGGGGGGGGGGGGTACACTGTACTGACCATCCTAACAGACTGATTTGCAATGAAATAGAACGGCACTCCAAGACGAGAATCGGCGACATGAACGCCACTTTTCGCGGTGGGACAGGCTGAAAAAACATAGTGCCAAATGAGGTTCAAACAGCGGCTGAAAATGGTAGGAATCATCTGAATCCTCCTTTGCAAAAGCTGTCGCACAAATTAGGCGCGGCTTTTCCTCCGCGCTCAAAATCGAAATAGCGAATGGGTAAAAATTAAAAATTACGCTATTATTTGTCAAGTGGTAAAATGACGATAGGATCGGTGGTCAGTCAAGCGATAAGGACAGGCACAGGGTCCCGTCCCCTACGACGGATGGCGACAGGGTGTGCGAGGGGGACCTACCCCCTGGCCCCGTTACTCGCTACGCTTCGTTGTAGGCTACGCCTGTGCCTGCGAGGAAGGGGGAATGGCGAGAGGTTGTGCGAGGGGGACCTACCCCCTAACCCCCTTCCTGCGAGGAAGGGGGAACTGTGAGTGGTTTTCCGAGGGATTGCGCGAGCGGGGTTTGGATTTTCATGGCGTGATCCATTCGCCCAAAGCCATCAAAACAGCCCTGGATGCAAACCTTTAAGAAAGCCATGCGCTCCCCCTTTCCTTGTAGGAAAGGGGGCCGGGGGGATAGGGCTATGGCGGTAGGGCGGTGTGGGGTAATCCGCGTAATCCCCTAATCCGTTTAATCCGCGATTCAGACACGGGCGGCAGGGTGGCGAGGACGGGCACGCTCATCGCTCAAAAACAAAATGTCAACAGAACCTCGTTCATGTCTTTGGATGATGGGTTGTGGCTTGCTTCTTACTCGCTTTCTACTCTCAATTCGCATTGTTAAAAAAATAAAACGCCCCGACGACACAAAATCGCCGGGGCGTTCGTTTTCTGAGATGGATATCGAAGACAGGCACGGGCCTGCCCCTACGGGGTTTGGGGTTGGGTGGACTGACTACTGACTACTGACTACTGACTACTGACTACTGACTACTGACTACTGACTACTGACTACTGACTACTGACTACTGACTACTGACTACTGACTACTGACTACTGACTACTGACTACTGACTACTGACTACTGACTACTGACTACTGATTTCACTTCACCACCGGCCGCATGCCCGGCTCGCCTGCGTGGTAAGACGCGAGGCACCATGGGTCCTTGGTTTCCGTGCGGAAGGCGCGAACTTTTTGGCGCATGGTTTCGGCGATGTCTTGAAGCGCGGGGTCGTCAATGAGGTTGGTGGATTCCATGGGATCGTTTTCAATGTCGAACAGGGCCTCGGCGTCTTGGTGCAGAAATTTTTCCGTGCGGCGTTTGCCCATCTCCAAATTTTCCCTGCGAATGGCCTGCCATGTGGGCGATGCCCAAAGGTCGCTCGGCAACGGGGTGGTGAGTTCCGGATAGAGGTTGCGGATGTATTTGTATTTGCGGCCGCGCAAGACGCGATAGGGATAGTAGTTGGTGACTTCGTGGAACGTGTGCGAAAAATAGGTTTCGTCAAAGCCTTCGGGATGGGCCTGGTCGAGAACGGGCAACAGGGATTTTTCCGGCAACCCCTCGGGCGGATCAACGCCGCACCAGTCAAAAACAGTCGGCGCGATGTTGCTCCAGTTGACCAGGGCATCGCTGACAACGGCCTCTGCATTCGGCCGCGTGATGATGAGGGGGCAGTGGTGGCCAGTGTCAAACGAGGAGGCTTTGCCGCCCGGAAACGGCATGCCGTGATCGCTCATCACGACGATCATCGTATCGTCGGCGCGGCCCGCGGCTTGCAACGCACGCACGGCCATGCCAATGCCCGTGTCCAAGCGCGAGACGGATTGGTAGTATTCGGCAAATTCCCGGCGCACATCCGGATGGTCGGGCAAGAAATCGGGCACGATGACCTCGTCGGGCGAATACGCGGTTTCGGGCACTCCTGGATAGGTTCGGGCATTGCCAAAATCCCGATGGGGATCGGAAAAACCGACGTGCAGATAAAAGGGTTGGTCGCGGTCAATCGTCTCAAAAAACGCGGCGACATTGTCAGCAATCGCGCGCACATTGCGCCCGCCGCCGGCCTCGTAGTGCCAGGGATACACCGACTCGGGTTGGATGTGGAGTTTGCCCACGACGCCGGTCTGGAACCCCGCGGCTTGCAAGACTTTGGGGATGGACGGCATGGTGAGGTGCGTGTGAAAATTGTGAACCCCGTGCGAGTGCCCGTATTGCCCGTGCGTGTGGCTGTAGTGCCCGGTGAGCAAATTGGCGCGGCTGGCCGCACACGACGGGGTGGTGCAAAAGGCATTTTGAAATAACGTGCCGCGCGCGGCGAGCGCATCCACGCTGGGCATTTTGATGACCGCATTGCCATAGCATCCGGCAATGGGGCTCCAGTCGTCGGCGATGAGCAAAAGAACGTTGCGGTGAGACATAAAAACTCCTAAAGGCAAGAGGCAAGACGTAAGAGGCAAGACGTAAGAGGCAAGAGGCGAGACGCAAGAGGCAAGAGGCAAGAGGCAAGACGTAAGAGGCGAGACGTAAGAGGCGAGTTTAGCTACAAAAACACGAGCGGGGTACAACTGGCGACAACCCGTTCAAATTTTCCGGATTTGGTCATGGTGGGGATCCTCATAAAAAAGACTATTGATCGCCAATGCCTCCTAAAATTCGCTGTCCTTTTCCCGTGCGTTTCGCATACCACAAGACCTGCCCCATCATTGCGACTCCGATGGCGTCCCAAACCACATCGGTCCAAATGCCCTCGCGACTGGGGACAAAAGTTTGATGCCATTCGTCCGACATCGCATAGAGAATGGATAGCAACATACTCCACCACACACAGGGAACAAATCGACCGGGCTTCGTCCACAGAGAACGGAACCATAAGTAGGTCAAGATGGCGTATTCTGCGATGTGTGCAAATTTGCGTAGCCCAAAATTTGCTATCGCCACAAACATCGGATCGTCAGAGAAAGATAAATATGTCGCTGTATTTTCAGCCGACAGCAGGCTACTTGAAAAGACAAAAATAGCAACCATCCATACAAACAAGGCGACGCGCCAATGTGTTGTTTTCACGAAATCTCTCTTTTCCTAAAGAGGCCAAAAAGGGGTCGTTGGTTGCCATTCGCGCCTAAAATCCACTTGCCCTTTCCCGTGCGTTTCACATACCACAAGACCAGACTCATCATGGCGATTCCCGCACTGTCCCAAAGTACATCGGTCCATTGACCATCGCGAGAAAACAAAAAATATTGATGGCATTCGTCCAACAGGGCATAGAGAATGGATAGCAAAACGCTCCATCGCATACAGGAGACAAATCGCCCGGGCTTCGTCCAAAGAGAGCGGAACCACAAATAGGCCAAGATAGCGTATTCTGCGATGTGTGCAAATTTGCGGATCGCAGTATGCACAAATATGAATTTGCTCGATTGTGGGGTCCATGTGCTGGACTGAGTTGGAGGTCGCAAAGCAACGATTAATTTTTCCGTCTTTTGCCATGATAGGCTGTTGCCCGACAGGAAAAAAATGAAGGCCATCCAGACCAAGAGGGCAACGCGCCAATATTTGGTCGTCATGTGATCTTCCCCAATCAGTCGCTACTCAACCGCTTTGAGGGCTTGGATCGCCTCGTCGGTTGCGTCGATAATATGGGCGCCCGAGGGCACGATAAATTCAAACTTCGCGTCTTTTAGGTCGGGGTTGATGGTCAGGTTGTGAAAGGTCTGCGCGATGATCTCGTCGTCCGACGCATCAAAAAGCCGGGTTTCGCGCAACAGGCCGGTTTCGGCGTTGATGGTCAGTTGTGCTTTGACGAGCGGGAGGTGCAGTTGCGCGTGCAAAAGATTGACTTTGGGTTTGGCCTCAAAGACGCGGTGGGGTTGGTCGTCGAATATTTCGTCACCGGTGTAGCGGATGGTCGTCCATTCCAAGCCGCGAAAGGGGCGCAGGGGATCGGCTTGGTCTGCATCCGCTTCGAGGTCGGTCAGGCGATAGACGCGCCCGAGGTTCACTTTGGAGGCGATTTTTTCGGCGCGGTCATACGTCCACATCAGGCCCCCGTCTGATAGGCGTTGGGCGATGATCTCCGCGTCTTCCACTGTGTCGAGGCGCATGAGGTTGGGCCGCTTGAATGCCGCGTTGGCCCGAAGCGTCAATTCCTGGCCTTGAATGCGAATAACGGTCGTTTGCGTTCCGGCGCAACGGTCAATTTCCCGGACCAGTTTTTGAATCTCGACCATGACCGCGTCTGTTTTCCCATCGCCGGTCGACATCTCGTCCGCATCTTCCGCGCTGACTTGGGCAGTCAGGATCAGCATTGCGATTAGGTAGCGTTTCACGATTTGCTCCTGTTTTGTTACGGAAAGAGTTTGAACGTCGCCCCGAGGTGCCCGGAAAATCCGCTGACCATGTCGTTTTGATCTTCGAGGTATTTGACTCGGGCAAACAGGCCGAGTTTTTCGCCGATGGGAAATTTGTATCCCAATTCCCCGCCGAAAAAACTCTGAGATTCGCCTGCGGATATCACCCGCCCGATGATGGGGCCGACAAACAGCTTGTGGGCTTCAAAATCGCGCATGCCAATCGTATAATTGAGACCCGTGCCCAAGACGTGCATCGCGGGGCTGGCAAAACTCACATCGTAAAACGGCGTCAGTATAAACGGCCCCGGCGGCTTGAGATGCACCGAGGCGTGCAGGGTTATCCCGCCTGCGGATGCGAACTTCAGGCGAACACTGTCATTCCACATAAAGCCCCCGCCTAAATTCACACCGTCGATAAACGCCGCGTTGCCCGTGCATGGGAAGAACGCGCAGAGCGCGAGACAAAAACGCCAAATTTTCACAGCCATCTCCTTTCGTCACACATACCGCTCGTCCAATGCCGCAACCACATCCTTCACGCGCTGAGACCTATCGCGGGGCAAAATAAGCAGGGCGTCGCCTGTGTCAACCACGATTAAATCCTCGACATCGACCAACGCGATCACTTTGTTTTTGCCGCCATAGACCGTCGCGTTTTTGGCATTGAGCGACAGCACATTGCCACGCAATATATTGCCATTCGCATCTGCGGGCAACACCTCTTTCAACGCATCCCACGCGCCGAGGTCGCACCAATCCATATCGGCCTCTACGGTCGCAACACGGGAGGCGCGCTCGAGAATCGCGTGGTCGATGGTCGCGGTTTTCATCTGCGGGTACACGCGGGCAATGACCTCGGCTTCGCGTCCAACGCCAACGGCGGCGGCAATTTGTTCGAGAAGGGCGTAGATCTCGGGTTCAAACTCGGCGAAGAGACGCAGCATCGCGCTCGCTTTCCACACAAACATATTGCTGTTCCACAAATAGCGACCGCTCTCCAAGTAGGTCTTTGCGGTCTCTGCATCGGGCTTTTCCTCAAATGCCGCCACATCGTAGATCGGCTCATCGTTCACCGTGGCGATCACCTCGCCCTTTTGGAGATAGCCAAACCCCGTGTCGGCCCGCGTGGGTTTGACGCCGAGCGTGAACAGGGTCTCGGCGCGATCTGATAGTGCGTCTTCTGCCACTTTGAGCAGCCGGCAAAATTCCCCCGGCGCGCCGATGTGGTGATCCGATCCCAAACTCGCTATCGCGCATCCGGGAAATCGGGCTTCCAATAAGGCGCACTCCAAGCCCACCGCGGGGCCGGTATTGCGCTGTGCCGGTTCGACGATGATGTTTTCAAGTGCCAACTCGGGCACTTGTTCGCGCACGCGATGCACCAATGTCGCGCTCGTGGAAATGTACAGGTCGTCCATTGCCGCGAGTGGTCGCAGGCGGTGAACCGCCTCTTGCAACATCGTGCGCTCGCCAGTCAAGGCGTGAAACTGCTTGGGGTCGTGCTCGCGGCTCAAGGGCCACAGCCGCGTGCCGACCCCGCCTGCGCGAATCACAAATTTCATTTTTCACTCCCGCGTATCCGATAACCCAAGCCTTGCAACAAAGGCCATCTTTTTATATCTTTGTTCAAACAGCCCATAAGACCCCAACAACAGGAGCGAACTGTTATGGCACTGACTGCCACCACCTTAAAAGAGACCTATCGACAGATGGCCGAGCGATTGGACGGCATTGTGCCGGATATCGAATTGCGCTACAAAGCCGAACTGGCTTTTGAAATCAACACCCTGAAAAAAGAGCGCGGGGCGATCATCCTCGGGCACAACTACATGGAGCCCGCGCTTTATCACTCCGTGCCCGATGTCGTGGGCGATTCGCTCGAATTGTCGCGCAAAGCCGCAGAGACAGACGCGGATCCCATCGTGTTTTGCGGCGTGCGCTTTATGGCCGAAACCGCGAAAATTCTCAACCCGGACAAAACCGTGCTCTTGCCCGCGCGCGTTGCCGGGTGTTCGCTGGCCGCGAGCATTACGGCGCGAGACGTTCGCAACTTGCGCGACCAATATCCGGGCGTTCCCATCGTCACGTATATCAACACCTATGCCGATGTCAAAGCCGAATGCGATATTTGTTGCACCTCGGGCAATGCCCACAAGGTCGTCGAATCGCTCGGCTCGGACACCATTATCTTTTTGCCCGACGAATACCTGGCCGCCAATGTCGCACGAGAAACCGATAAACGCATCATCTTTCCCACGACAACGGGGTTTGCCGATCCCAAACCCGGCCTTGAATACGAAATGATCGGCTGGCACGGGCGGTGCGAAGTCCACGAGCAATTCACGGTACAGGACATTGAAAACGTCCGCATACAATTCCCGGATGTCGTCGTCCTCGCGCACCCGGAATGCAGCCCAGAAGTGGTCGCCGCATCCGACTTTTCCGGCAGCACGTCCCGCATGGTGGATTACGTGCGCGAAATGAATGCGGAGCGGTACTTGCTGTTGACGGAATGCAGCATGGGCGACAACATCGCCGCGGAAAATCCAGACAAGGAGATGGTGGGCCTGTGCAGCATCCGTTGCCCGCACATGAACGAAATCACCCTTGAAGACACGCGCAATGCCCTGCTCAACGACGAGCAAATCATCGAAGTGCCCGAAGATATCCGCATCCGCGCGTTCAGAGCCGTGGAACGCATGTTGGAAATCAAGTAAGATCAGTTGTCAGTTGTCAGTTGTCAATGCGAATTAAGAGTAGAAAGCGAGTAAGAAGCAAGCCGCGGTCAATCGCCCAAAGACATGAACGAGTAAGCCATCCTCTGATCGTACCCGAGACGCCCTCGAGAGGTTCGTCTTTCGTTCAATCCAACTGAACAAGGCCGCTATCGGCTGTCGCATGCTCGAAACCGCCCGAGAAAAGTCTTTTTCGGCTTCGGTCAGGCTTTCTTGTCCCTTCTTTCGCTTCACCGGCGTCTCGAAGATCAGGTTCTGTTGCTTGCTAAGCGTGTCTTTTAAGGATAGCCTGCATAAGTGGGCAGATTGGGAAACCAGTCGGACAGATGATCCTTCGTATAGGTATCAATCGCCATGATCTGCGTGTGCTGTTGCATGATCCCAAACAAAGAGATCGTCAGCACTTCTTCATCTGTGAAGGTCGGCGTGTCGTTCTTGCTCATGCGTTGTGTATAAAACCACAGATGCTTTTGGTCATACTGCTGACAAATAGAGACAGACAAGTCAATGAGTTTATCTTGCCAATCCATCGCGTGCTCCTTACCTTTAAGGGTGAAAGGGTTGCGCCCTCAAGAAAGGACAAGTACGCGATGGATCCAACTCTTAATTCGCATTGACAACTGACAACTGACAACTGATCCAAGGAGTTCTCCTTGCTCGACCTCGCATCTCTCCACGCCCTCGAAATTCGCATCTTGCGCGCTTATGAGTGCCATGCCGATGCCGCCCTGTCCGACTCACAACTGCAACAGGGCCTCGGCGAAGGGCAGGTTCGGCGTGCGGTAGAGTGGCTCATCTCCAAAGACCTCCTCGAAATCACCGCGGAAACCACGCGCACAACCGTCTCGCTGACAGAAGTGGGGCAAGACTTTGCCGCCAAAGGCGCGACCCCGGAAACCGCGCTCTTGACGCGGGCAAGCGCGGGGCCGGTCGCGCTCAAAGACCTGCAAGCGGATCAACGCTTTGACAAAGGGGCTTGGGGCAGCGCGTTTGGCGGTCTCAAAAAAGAGGGCGTCATCGATCTCGACAAAGGGAACATCACCATCGCGGACGCGGCTCGTGCGTCCTTGTTCGCGGATCGGCTCATCCCCGAGCTCTTCGCCCAATTCTCCGACGCGACGACCCACATTGAACTCGACAACTTTCCTCCGGACATCGCCCAATACATCCACGCCAACGCCCGCAAACGCGGCAAAGGCAAGTCACCCGTGCGCTTGGACGAACGCACAGAGCGGGTCTATCGCCTCACAGAAGAAGGCCGGCGCGTGCTCGCCGAAGTCCTCAAAGCCGAGCTCACGGGCGATGAAATCTCTCGCCTCGCCCCGGACATGCTCCAAAAAGGCACCTGGCGCGGCGCGTCCTTTCGCCGATACGATCTCTCGATCAAACCGCCGCGCGTGCTCATCGGCAAACACCATCCCTATCGGGCGTACCTCGACAGCGCGCGCCGCAAGCTGATGGCACTCGGGTTTGAGGAAATGAAAGGCTCGCTGGTCGAAACCGAATTTTGGAACATGGACGCCCTGTTCATGCCGCAGTTTCACGCTGCGCGCAACATCCACGACGCGTATTACGTCTCGGAACCCGCGCAATCCAAACGCATTGAAGAACCCCATTTTTCCAACGTGGCCCAAGCGCATGAAAACGGGGGCCAAACCGGATCGCGCGGCTGGCGTTACAAATTCAACCCCGAACAATCCCGCCGCCTCATTTTGCGAAGCCAAGGCACCGCGCTCTCCGCACGCACCCTGGCGTCAAATCCAAATATCCCGGGCAAATACTTCGCCCTTGCGCGTTGCTTCCGGCCCGAAGACGTGGATGCCACGCACGCGGCGGACTTCACGCAGGCCGAGGGCATTGTCTTGGGGGAAACCATCGACTTTCGCAACTTGCTCGGCTTGCTCAAACTGTTCGCCCTTGAAATCGCGCAAGCCGAAGCCGTGCGCTATGTGCCCGACTATTTTCCGTTCACCGAACCCTCGGTCGAATTGCAGGCCAAACACCCCCTCCTCGGCTGGATCGAACTCGGGGGCGCGGGCTTGTTCCGTCCAGAACTCACGCACCCCTTGGGCGTGGATGTCCCGGTCATCGCCTGGGGCCTGGGCCTCGACCGCATGGCAATGGTCGCACTCGGCATCCGCGACATCCGCGACTTGTTCAGCACGGACCTCGATCTGCTCCGCAACGCGCGCTAATCGCACGGGAAACCACAATGCCCAAAATCACCGTTGACAAAGCCGACCTTGAACGCCTCGCAGGTCAGACCTACTCCACAGAAAGCCTGAGCGCGGCCCTCGAAACCGCCAAAGCCGAAATCGACTCCGCAGAAGGCGACGCGCTCCGCATTCAACTCAAAGACACCAACCGCCCGGACCTCTGGTCAGCAGAGGGCCTCGCGCGCTTGCTCAAAAGCCATCGAGAAGCCAGGGCCGGCAACGGGTCATCCGCGCCGTATCCCTTTTTTGATGCACAGCGGGCAGAGCGGGAGGTCATCGTCGATCCCGGTTTGCAGCACATCCGCCCCTACATCGCGGCCTTTGCCTGCGAGGGCATTCGGCTAGACGAACCCGCGCTGAAAGCCCTCATCGAAGCGCAGGAAAAACTCGCGGACGGGTACGGGCGCGGGCGTAGCGCGGTTGCCATCGGCATTTACGATGCGTCTGACATCGCCTATCCCGTGCGCTACGACGCGGTCGATCCGGATGCGACTGCATTTGTCCCGCTCGAGTTTGAACGCGCAATGACCCTGCGGCAAGTTTTGTCCGACCATCCCACGGGCAGGGCGTATTCGCACCTCCTCGCGGGCAAAGATCGCTTTCCCCTGATCCGCGATTCGCGCGGCGAAGTGCTCTCCATGCCCCCGGTGATCAACAGCCAGACACTCGGTCGTGTGGAAGTGGGCGATGCGTTTTTGTTCTGCGAAGCCACCGGGCCAGAACTCGACGCCATCCTCCTCTCCATGGCGATTATGGCCGCGAACATGGCGGACCGGGGCGGCACCATCCACCCGGTCACCACGCGCTATGCCTACGACACCCCGCGTGGCCGCGCCCTGACGTGCCCGTATGACCTCACCGAACCCATGCGAGTCGATGTCCGCGAGATCCACACAGTCGTCGGGTCGCACATCGAAATGGCGCAGATTCAAACGGCTCTCAACGCGATGGGATACCGCGACATCACCCTCGGCAACCGCACTGTCACCGCGCGCCCCGCACCGTATCGCGACGACATTTTGCACCCCGTGGATATCGTGGAAGACGTCGTCATCGGCGTGGGCTACGACGCGTTTGAACCGGAAATGCCCCGGGATTTCACACTGGGCAAAGCCGCGCCCGAAGAAGACCTATCGGATCGATTCCGCCAACTCATGGTCGGCAGTGGCTTTCAAGAGGTCTTTTTGTCCATTCTCTGTTCCCAACGAGAGCAGACCGAGGACATGAACAATCCAGACGCGCAGCTCATTTCGATCTCCAACCCCATGTCCGAAAGCTACGGCGCATTGCGCGCTTCCCTGCTACCGGGCTTGCTCAAAACCGAAGCCGCGAGCCGGCGCGCCCGCTATCCGCACCGAATTTTTGAAGTGGGCGAAGTGGGCACCCCCGCCCCCGATGAAAATTACGGCACGCGCACAGACATCCATCTCTGCGCCCTCGAAGCGAGTGACGAGGCCAATTTGTCGGGCATTCAAAGCTATCTCGAGGTCTTGGCCTACTACTTCAATTTCGACTACACCATCGCCCCCATCGACCATCCCACCTTCTTGCCCGGGCGTAGCGGCGAAATCCGCAACGGCGAGCGCGCCTACGGCCTCATCGGGGAAATCCATCCCCATGTGCTCGAAACCTGGGGCATCACCTATCCGGTCAGCGCGTTTGAAATCGATCTCCTCATCGCGAAAAAAAAGCAACCGCGGATGTCCCACCCCGCCCAACTCCCTTCGGTGAGACGTAAGACGGGAGAGGTGAGGCAACCCCGCCACCGCCCAAGTGGTCAGTAGGTTGTGTTGACATTTACGAGCAAAGCAACTGGCTTGAGCGGTTTATCGAGAAAATCAAGCCTATCGCCGAATATGCTCTCGGTTTGAGAAACTGAAACACTCGCTCCTTATCGGGACCTACCCCCCTAACCCCCCTTCCTTAGAGGAAGGGGGGAACGGTGAGCGGTTTTGCGAGGGTATTGATGAGGGATTTTTAATCGCTTTATGCCCTCGCAAAACGCCATCAGAACAACTAGAGCGATAAGCCATCAAAGGAGCTTTACTCCCCTTTCCTCGCAGGAAAGGGGCCGGGGGATAGGTCCCCTCGGTCAGCGTCATCAGAGCAACTAGAGCGATAAGCCATCAAAGGAGCTTTACTCCCCTTTCCTCGCAGGAAAGGGGCCGGGGGATAGGTCCCCTCGGTCAGCGCCATCAGAGCAACCAGAGCGATAAGCCATCAAAGGAGCTTTACTCCCCTTTCCTCGTAGGAAAGGGGCCGGGGGATAGGTCCCCTCGCGCAAAAAAAAATCCGAGTCGCAATGACCCGGATTTTTTTTGTTCAACTCGCGTTGTGACGCGGATTAGAATCGGACCGTTAGGCCGCCTGAAAGCATGCGTCCGATCAGGGGCGCGCCGACAAAGGATCGGTATTTCTCGTTCAGCAAATTGTTGGCTTCCGCACTCAAGATGAGTTTGAAGCGATCATTTGATAGCGGCAACTGGTACGAGGCGTTCAAATCTATGATGGTATGGGAATCGACAGGCCCCATATACACGCCCGAATTCATCGGGAAAGACCCGCGATAGCGCAATTTTCCGCCAAGGGTGAGCGGCGTATTGGGCAATCTGCATTCCGCGCCGATGTTGAACTTGTGCCGGGGCGCGTTGAGGGCAATGTCGCCGATATCGTCCAAATCCGGGAACAAATCCTCGCTGACATAAGAGTAGTTGCCCATAAACGTCCATGTCTCATTGGGATAATACGCAAAGGACAAGTCCGCGCCGTAGAGGGAGATGCGCCCGAAATTGCGGTACGTCACCATCACCGCAGCCGGGTCAGATGCCTGCTCCGCAGAGATGGTGCCCAAGGGAATCCCCACCGCATTGGACACGAACAACTGCGTCAACTCATCGATGCCCGACCCATTGCCATTGCCGACCAATCCCAAATCCGGCTGATTGAGTTGATCCAAAAGCCCCACGGCGATGGCGAGGCTCGCATTGGCGGGATCGGCGAGCGTTTGGTTCAACCCCGCTTCGAGAGAAGCGGTCAGCGAACCGGCTTCGAGAAACACATTGGGCGTTTCAATCCGCAATGGGCCGACGAAATTTTTGATCGTGGTGCGATAGACATCCGCCGCCAAAATCAGTTTGTTTTTGACGATGCCCTTGTACCCCACCTCAAAGGTTTCCGTGATGGTCGATTCGATTTTTTTGATGTCCGTAACCGCATTGGCGAGATCGGTTACGGGATCGAAACCGCGCGTTTCCGTATTCAGCGTCGCAGCGCTATTTTGCAAGTTCGGCAGGGTCTCTGGAATAATTCTGGGAAAGTCGGCCACCAATTGTTTCGCCACTGCGGTGGCTTGATCCGGCGGGAGGCCGAGTTGCTCTGTGAAAATACCCGTTGCGAGGGGCTCGAGTTGTGGCGCGAGCACGGCTAAAATGGCCCCGCGCGCTACCTGCCACATCAAATTGGTGGCTTGCGGATCGTGCATGGCAAAATAGTGATCGGCTGACAACCCCGCCAAGGGCGCGAAGGCCGACCGAAACATGGGCAGGCCATTTTCTTGCCGAAACGTGAACCCGCCAGCCGTTCCTTGGGCGCGCAAATCGATTGTCTGCCCGAGTGCCGCTAGCCCATAAACATCTTTGATACCGACCCGATCCAAAAACAAGTTGGAGGTCGAGGGCGTATCAAACGCACGGTTGTACGTGAAGCGCAGGGTGTTTTCCACCGAGGGCTTGACCACCAGCGCGGCGCGGGGCGAGAAAACCGGGTTGTCGATGTGGTTGTGCTTGTCGATGCGCCCGGCCAACACCACCTCGAGTTGATCGGTCAGATTCGTCTCGCTTTGCAGGTAAAGCCCAAACTCGTCGATATTATCCCTGTCTTCGTTGAAGCCATTGACCGTGCCCTCTGTTTGGGGGCGGGTCCGCAACACATCCACGCCATAAGCAAAGTGTTGTTTATTCCACAAACTCGCGCTGTGTTGCAGTTGAAAGACCATCAAGTGCGACTTATCCACAATGCCATCGTCGGTTAGGAGCAACTTCGTGTCGCCGGCATTGCTCGTGTTGTAGAAAATTTGTGCAAACCACCCGCGATAGAGCATCCGCCCTTGCAGAAAATTATACGTCCAATCTTTGGCCTGGCCCGCGCCTAGGCCCGTCAATTCAAGGCTGTTCGTGCTCGTATAACCCGCGGACCCGATCAGAGTCAACTCATCGGTGGGACGAAAGTCGAGCCTGATTTCCCCAATTCTGCGCGCGGTATCGTAATCGCGCGGATTAAACCCGAGGGCATCCGCTTCTTCGAGATCGACATTTTCCCCACGGTCGAGAAGTTCCCTCCCTCTTTCGAGGAACATCCGCCTTGCTTCAGGACTGGTCGGTGCGTTTTTAATCCTCCGAAAGAAAGCCTGCACTTCTTGGGGATCGTTATCTCCCCAATTTTCCGATAAATTCCGCGCTTCTTCGAGTATAGACCGCACTTCTTGGGGATCGATATATTCCCAATCGTGACCTGCAAAATACCCACCCGAAATTTTGATCCCCACTTTGTCATTAAAACTGCTGGCATGGCGCAACGACACCTTTCGCAAACTGCGCTCCCCGCCCGAGATGGAAATCGTACTGCCCTCTGACCCAATGGGCGACCGCGTGATAATGTGCATCACGCCTTGCGCG
Source organism: Candidatus Latescibacterota bacterium (assembly GCA_965204745.1). Taxonomy (GTDB): domain Bacteria; phylum Latescibacterota; class UBA2968; order UBA2968; family UBA2968; genus VXRD01. Next base: position 1,276,120 of record OZ242010.1, on the reverse strand, counting down.
CTGTTGGGCCCATAAAGCGCGGACCCAGGCCCCAAGACCACCTCGATGCGCTCGATATCGTCGCCGGTCACCGGGATCAGATGATAGGCGTTGAAGCGCAACGACGGGATGCGGGCAATGCGGTTATCGACCAGCGTGAGCAATGCGCCGGAAAATACATTGTTGAACCCCCGAACCACCATGTTGCCCTGCGAGATGCCGGTTTGGGAATAATCCACGCCGGGCAGGGCCTTGACGTGCTCGGTGACGGACAACACCTGCCGATCTCTGATTTCAGCCGCATTGACCATTGAAATTGACGCAGGCGCGTCCAGGGCCTTTTCGCGTTTGCGCGATGCGGATACCACAACTTGTTGCCCGACCAGCGATACAGCGGTCAAAACAAAATCTCGCGTCACGCGCTCGCCCGCGCGAATTTCCACATTGGGCACCGTGCGCGTTTCGTACCCGATATAACTGATGGTGAGTTCGTAAATCCCCTCCGGCAACTGGTCGATGAGGTAATACCCCTGTGCGTCTGTAATCGCGCCTCGCCTGCCTTCAATAGCAGGGCCTTTGACCACGATGTTGGCGCCGAACAACGCCTCGCCGGTCTCATCGCCCACTCTTCCCGTCAAACTGCCCAAATCCTGAGCCGCAACCGAACACGCACTCCACATGACCACCAAAAAACACCACGATACACGCATAAAATCCTCCATGAAGTCGCCTACGCGAACAGCCATCATTTCCGTTGGGCTATATCATAGACAAAAAGAGCGCCAATGTCACGTACAAAAACAGCAATCGGCATTTCGCGCGTTTTGCTGACCGCTTCCTACTGCATGAACGCGTACTTCGCAATAAAAATCACCGCCAGCACATCGATCAGAGGATGTACCTCATCGCCCTTTTTGCTCAACCGCTTGATAATGGGATACGCGATAAATCCCAGCGCCAAGCCGTCGGCAATGCTAAACGTGAGGGGAATCGCAATCAGGGTCAAAAATGCGGGCACGGCGTCCGACGCATCTTCCCAGGCGATTTGTGCGGCCGGGGCGATCATCAGCACGCCCACCACGATGAGCGCGGGGGCCGTGGCAAAAGTCGGAATGGCCTGCACCAAGGGCGTGAAAAACAGCGCGCCGATGAACAACAAACTCGTCACCACACTGGCAAACCCAGTGCGCGCACCCGACGAGATGCCCGCCGCACTTTCGATATAGGTCGTCACGGTTGACGTGCCCAACACGCTGCCGAAAACCGTACCGATGGAATCCGCCATCAATGCCTTATTCGCACGCGGCAATCGGCCCTTTGCGTCCAAAAACTTCACGCGCTCGGACAGCCCTACAAACGTGCCCATCGTGTCGAAGAGATCGACGAAGAGAAACGCAAACACGAGTTCTATCACCGCCGTGTGAAACGCCAGCGGCAACATATAAACCGCTTCGCCAAAGAGATTCGTGGGCCAAATCGGCAGACTGAGAACGCCCGCGGGCCACGCCGTAAGCCCGGTGATCATCGCCAACAGGGTCACGCCCATCACGCCCAACAAAATCGCCCCGCGGATTCCGCGCGCCAGCATGATGCCCATGCCCAAAAGCCCCACCATCGCCAAGCCGACCTCTCCGGTGCGAACATCGCCCAAATCGACCAACGTGGCCGGGTTATCCACGATAAACCCCGCGTTCTTCAGCCCGATAAACGCGATGAACAGGCCGATACCCGCGGCAGTCGCCCGCTTTAGAGATTGGGGCACGGCGGTGATAATGGCCTCGCGCACGCGCAACACCGTGAGCAACAAGAACAACAGCCCAGACGCCAGCACCACGCCCAAGGCCAACTTCCAATCCACGCCCATGCCCAGCACGATGGTATAGGTAAAAAACGCATTGAGCCCCATACCTGGTGCCAAGGCAAAGGGATAATTTGCCAAAAGCGCCATCAGCAATGTCGCAATCGCCGCAGAAGCACATGTGGCAAACAACAACTCGCCGAACAAATCCGCGCCCATTGCATCGGACAAAATACTCGGATTCACCGCCACGATATACGCCAGCGTCACAAATGTCGTCACGCCGCCCGTAACCTCGGTGCGCCAAGTTGTGTTTCGCGCTTCAAACTTAAAAAACCGCGCAATCGCGCCGTGAACCGCTCCTCCCTGTTCTGCAACCGCCATATCTCCCTCCCGCGAAAAGTGTGGAATGTCTCGAATACCGAGCCAAAATAGATTATCTTCTGTGCAAAAGCAATGACTTAAAACAACGCCGTTCTGATCGTATTTTCAATGCGCCAAGTTAGATCGTGTTGACATTTACGAGCAAAGCAACTGGCTTGAGCGGTTTATCGAGAAAATCAAGCCCTATCGCAGAATATGCTCTCGGTTTGAGAAACTCGGACAGTCGCTCCTTATCGGGACCTACCCCCCTAACCCCCGTTACTCGCTTCGCTTCGTTGTAGGCTACGCCTGTGCCTGCGAGGAAGGGGGGACTGTGAGCGGTTTTGCGAGGGGATTGGGACCTACCCCCTGGCCCCCTTCCTAAGAGGAAGGGGGAATGGCGAGAGGGGTTGCGAGGGATTGCGCGAGAGGGGTTTGGATTTTCATGGCGTGATTCATTCGCTCAAAGCCATCAGAACAGCCAGGGAGACAAACCGTCAAAAAGCCATACGCTCCCCCTTTCCTTGTAGGAAAGGGGGCCGGGGGGATAGGTCCCCTCACGCAACGCCATCAGAGCAACCTAAGCCATCAAAGAACCAAACGCCTTAAATGAGCAAGAAGCAACACAGTTGCTACTCTGTGCGTAACGTCAAAAAAATGAAATTCAACACAACCTAGTTCTTGACAACGATTTTTTTCCGCGTATCCTGATGGCGTAATACCGCCCCCTAACCTTTGACCGATAACCGCTGACCGCTGAATATAAAGATAGGCACAGGGGCCTGTCCCTACGAGGATCGAACGTCGGGGCAGGGCACGCACGGGCGGTGGTGTGAGGCCGCACAGAACAACGAGGGAAATCGCCATGATCGAAGATATTGGCCCTTTGCTGCATCACTGGCCCTACGATCCCAAAAACAGCATTCGCAAAATCACCTCGTCCCGAGGCGTGGAAAAAATTCAAGTGCGCGTGGATCAAGGGCCGTTTCAAGGCATCTTGCAAATGGAACTCGACGGGCGTCCCGACGGGCGCAAGCCGCACGACAGCGCGTTCGCGCTGGATCATTTCTACGACAGGCTGCATCGATTTGTCGAAGACCACGGCACGGCTGACGGGTTCTCCCTCGAGGAATCGCACTGCCGCGAGTTGTTCGACGAGAGTCGCCTGCTCTACGAGCGTTATGTGTTCTTGCTCCAAATACGCGACTACGACCGCGTCATCCGCGACACAGAGCGCAACATGGACCTGTTTCGCTTTGTCAATCAATACGCCGCCACGCACCAAGACCGCCTCAATTTGGAAAAATGGTGGCCTTATGTTTTGCGTATCCACGCCATCGCCCGCGTGATGATCGCCACGCAAGACCACGACTACACGGCGGGCATCCGCATTATCCGAGACGCAATCGACAAGATCGAAAACTTGGACGAAGTAGATGCCGAAGAGTTTTTCATCGAAAAACGCCGATCCGTCGAATCCCTCGCCGAACTGCTCGAAGAACTCGACAAAAGACGCCCCCTCACCCAGTCCGAACGCCTGCAAAAAGAGCTGCACGACGCCATCGACAACGAAGAATTTGAACGCGCCGCCGAACTCCGCGACCGCATCAACAACCTGGAACCGTGAGCATCCCCCCAATTTCCTTGACAGAACGCGCCGAAGCTTGTATTTTTTCGCCTCATTAAACGCGAACCACGAACAGCAGAGCGCGAATCATGACGCACTTCATCACCACCTCCCTTCTTCGCACAACGGTCGTCGTAGGCCGCGTCATCGTACGCGTACCCATGCAATGGGGGGATTGATGGTCGCAACACGGAAACATCTCGCCCGTCATTGCATACCATAATGCGATGGCGGGCTTTTTTGTTTTTCACTTTTACTCAGGAGAGATTTGCAATGGCGAACAACCCCCAGGCCGAGGCTCATGGCAATGGCGCGGCCTCATCCATGCGCGAAATGCGCGGCGCTGATATTCTGGTCGAAAGTCTCATACGCGAGGGCGTGGAAGTGCTCTTCGGCTATCCCGGCGGGGCCAGCATGGAAATGCACCAGTCCCTCACCCGCTCCGATATCCAAGTGGTGTTGTGCCGGCACGAACAGGGCGAAATTTTTGCCGCCGAGGGATATGCCAAAGCCTCGGGCAAAGTCGGCGTGTGCATGGCGACCTCCGGGCCGGGCGCGACCAACTTGGTCACGGGCCTGGCCGACGCCAAAATGGACTCCGTGCCCATCGTCGCCATCACGGGGCAGGTTCCCACAGCGGTGATCGGCCGCGACGCGTTTCAAGAAACCCCCATCATCGAAGTCACGCGGCAGATCACCAAGCACAACTATTTGGTGGACCGCATCGAAGACATCCCCCGCGTGGTCAAAGAGGCATTTTACATCGCCTCGTCCGGACGGCCTGGCCCCGTGCTGATCGACATTCCCAAAAACGTGCAGCAGAGTTTTTGCGTGCCCGAGTTTCCGGAAACCGTCGCCATCCGCAGTTACACCCCCAACGCGCTCCACGCCAGCCACGCGCAAATTCGGGACATTGCCCAAGCCATTTTTGAATCCAAACGCCCCCTCATCTACGCGGGCGGGGGCATCGTGACAGCGGGCGCGTCCGCAGAACTTCGGGCGTTTGCCAAAAAGACGCACATCCCGGTGGCGCAAACCCTCATGGGACTGGGCGTGTTTCCGCAAACGGATCCGCAGTCCTTGCAAATGCTGGGCATGCACGGCTCGGTGTACGCCAACTACGCCATCAACCACGCGGACTTGCTGCTGGCATTTGGGGTGCGCTTTGACGACCGCGTCACCGGCAAACTCGAAGAATTTTGCAAACACGGTCGCATCGTGCATATCGACATCGATCCCTCCGAGATCAACAAAAACAAAGTCGCCCACTTGCCCATCGTCAGCGACATCAAATACGCCCTGCGAGAACTCAACCGCATCGTCGAACCGGGCGACTACGAGGCCTGGGGAGACGAGATCGAGATGTGGCGCGAAAAACACCCCTTCAAGTACAAAGAGGTCGAAGACGTCATTTTGCCCCAGTACGCGATAGAAACCCTGTACAAAATGACCGAGGGCAAGGCCATCATCTCCACCGGCGTGGGCCAACACCAGATGTGGGCCGCGCAATTTTACCCGTTTGACGAACCGCGCCAATGGCTCACGTCCGGCGGCTTGGGCGCGATGGGGTTTGGCTTGCCGGCCGCCCTCGGCGCGCAACTGGCCTTTCCAGACGCACTCGTCATCGACATCGACGGCGATGGCAGTTTTGCGATGAACGTGCAGGAATTGGCGACCCTGCACGCGGAAAAAATCCCGGTCAAAGTCGTGATTCTCAACAACCAGCACTTGGGCATGGTGGTGCAATGGGAAGACCGATTCTACAAAAGCAACCGCGGGCACACGTTCATCGGCGACCCCGAAGCCGCACAAGCGCACCAAGACCTGAACATCCCGCCGAACCACGCGATCTTTCCGGATTACGTCACTATCGCAAAAGGCTTTCGCGTGCCCGCAGAACGCATCGCCCACAAATCAGAGGTCGTGCCCGCTATTGACCGCCTGATCTCCTCCACCGGCCCCTATTTGCTCGACGTGGTCGTGCCCTACCAAGAACATGTGTTGCCCATGATCCCATCGGGCATGACATTCGCCGACATCATTACGGAATGAGAATCAGTTGTCAGTTGTTAGTCCGCACCGCCCAACCCCCTTCGGTGAGACGTAAGACGGGAGAGGTGAGACAACCCCGCCATCGCCCGAGTTGTCAGTTGTCAAATTAAGAGTAGAAAGCGAGTAAGAAGCAAGCCGCGGTCAATCGCCCAAAGACATGAACGAGGTTCTGTTGACATTTTGTTTTAGAGCGATGAGCGTGGCCGTCCTCGCCGCCCTGCCACCCGTGTCTGAATCGCGGATTAAACGGATTAGGGGATTGCGCGGATTACCACCCCCCGCCCTACCGCCATAGACCTATCCCCCCGGCCCCCGTTATTCGCTTCGCTCATTGTAGGCTACGCCTGTGCCTACGAGGAAAGGGGGAGCGCGTGGCTTTCTTGAAGGGTTGTATCCCTGGCTATTCTGATGGCTTTGCGCGAATAGATCACGCTATGAACCCGAAAAAACCTCTACGCCATTCCCCTCGCAAAACCGCTCACAGTTCCCCCTTCCTCTTAGGAAGGGGGCCAGGGGGTAGGTCCCCCTCGCACAATCCCTCGGAAGACCCATCGCCCTTTTGTGTTTTTGTGCCTTTTGTGGCTAATCGCACAACCTCTCGCCATCCGTCGTAGGGACAGGTCCCTCCGCTCCTTATCGCTTGACTGACCACCGATCCTATCGTCATTTTACCACTTGAAAAATAATAGCGTAATTTTTAATTTTTTACCCATTCGCTATTTCGATTTTGAGCGCGAAGGAAAAGCCGTGCCTGCGTTTACGCGACAGCTTTTGCAAAGGAGATTTCAGATGATTACCGCCATTTTCAGCCGCTGTTTGAACCTCATTTGGCCCTATGTTCCCACCGCGAAAACTGGCGTTCATATCGCCCATTCCCGTCTTGGAGTGCGGTTCTATTTTATTGCAAAACAGTCTGTTAGGCTGATCAATATAGTGTACCCCTCCCCGAAAGGATGAACAAAATGACCTCCCGCTACGCTCGCTTGTTGGCTATGGTCGTGCTGGTCGTGCTGATGGCATCGGGGCCTGCTTTTGCCCAAACCGACTACGATACGGACAACGACAACCTGATTGACATCACCACGCTGGCGCAACTCAACGCCATGCGCTGGGATCTCAATGGCGATGGTGCCGTAGCCACTACGGATACCATGAACTACAACGCCGCCTTTCCCAACGCCATGTCGGGCATGGGTTGCCAGGCCACCTGCACCGGCTACGAGTTGCTCAACAACTTGGACTTTGACACCAACGGAAATGGCTCGACTTACACCGGAACGGGTGCCTCCGCGATGGGCGACTCCGGCGACGACTACGACAACGGCGGATTGGGATGGGAGCCGATTGGGCGCGATGCCCTCACCATCACCCGGTTCCACGCCACGTTCAAGGGCAACGGCTACATCATCTCCAACCTGTTCATAAAGCGGACGACCACGAACGACGTGGGGTTGTTCGGCGCGCTCTACGGCGACGACCGCATCGAATCCGTGGGCGTCAAAGACGCATACGTTTACGGGAAAGACTATGTGGGCATCCTCGTCGGCACCAACTACGGGACGGTCACCGCCTCTTGGACCAGCGGCGAGGTTCGTGGAGGCATCGTCGTCGGCGGACTGGTTGGCTACAACTTCAGTACAGTCCCCCCTGACGAGGGCAAAATAGTAGCCAGCTACTCCCACGCGGCGGCGCATGCGGCTCCTAGCAGCGGAGCCAACGCTTACGTGGGTGGCTTGGCCGGGGCGTCCAACGGCGACCAGGGGCGCACCGCCCGCATCATCGCCAGCTACTCCACGGGAGCGGTCACGTCAACGGTCAGCAACAACATCGGCGGCTTGACCACTACATTCAACTCCGTGACCATTACCGCCTCTTACTGGGACACGCAAACAAGCGGCAGGACGAGCGGCGGCGGCGGCACGGGCCAGATGACCGTCACTCTAAAGGCCAAGACGGACTACACCGGCATCTACGCCAACTGGAACATATCGCTGGATGGCGATCGTTTACCCGACAACCCGTGGAACTTTGGCACTGCCAGCCAGTACCCCACCCTCAACACGCCCAGCCAGCGGGTAGTTGACTACGACGGCGACAACAACGGTCTGATTGACGTGCAGTCCCTGTTGCAGTTGAACGCCATCCGCTACGACTTGAACGGCGATGGCCTGCCCATCGGCACCAACGCCGACACCATCGCCTATGCCCGCGCCTTTCCCGGCGGCGACCTGACCACTGCCACCAGCCGGATGGGGTGTCCTTCCAGCGGCGGTTGCACCGGCTACGAACTTCTCGCCAACCTGGACTTTGACGAGAACAACGACGGCGCGATCACCCAAGCAGACGCCACCTACTGGAATAGCGGCGCGGGTTTCCTCCCTTTGGGGACTTACACCGGTACGTTCAAGGGCAATAACAAGACCCTCTCCAACCTGTACATCAACCGTGGCAATCAGAATGATGTTGGGCTGATTAAGGATCTCACGGGCACTGTTTCCGGTCTTGGGCTCCGCAATGTGGATGTCAGAGGCAACCTCGCCGTGGGAGGACTCACCGGCAATCAGCGCGGGGGTGCCATCACGGGTTGTTATGTCACCGGTCGCGTTCGGGGGTCTGGCAGTTTCGGCTTGGGCGGTCTGGTGGGGCATTCTCATACCGGTGCCAACCGCCGCATCAGTGCCAGCTATTCCGCTGCGGCTGTGACGGCCTTAGGGAGTGGGGGCAATTTCTGGGTCGGTGGTCTGGTGGGGTGGCAGAACGGCGGGACGATTATCGCGTCCTATGCGACGGGCGCGGTCACGGTTACTGGGAACGGCACGAAAGGCGGGTTGGTGGGGCGCCTCGAGAGCAGCGGTGAAGTGACGGCCAGTTATGCGACGGGTCAGGTCACTGGTAACGGCACGAAAGGCGGGTTGGTGGGCAGCACGGCTGGCACAGTGACCAATAGCTACTGGGACAGCGACCAGAGCGGCATTGCCGGGGGCAAGAGCACCAGCGAGCTCCAGAGTCCCACCACCTACGGTGCCACCAGCAACGACACCTACTACAACTGGAACGCCAACATAGACGGACAAGCCGGCAACGACGATCCGTGGACCTTTGGCGCGATGGATCAGTATCCGGCCTTGAAGTATGCCGACATGGACACCACCGTGCAATTTAATCTCCAACCCGTGGTCGTGACGTTGGCACTGGCGCCCTCGTCGATCTCGGAAAACGGCGGGATGAGTACCGTGACCGCGACGCTGTCACGGTCGTTGAGCGCGGCGACGACGATCACGGTGCGCCCAGTGGCGGATGCTTACACGGTGCCGGCGGATTCGACGATCACCATCGCGGCCGGGAGCACGGCGAACGCGTCGGACACGGTGGTCATCACAGCGGTGAACAACACCCAAGACGAGCCTAATCGCACCGTGACCATGTCCGCTGTGATGCACAACAGCCAAGTCTCGGGCAGGGTGACCGGCACTTTGACGATCACAGACGACGACCTTGCGCCGATGGTGACGCTGACGCCGAATCCCGCGTCGATTTCGGAGAACGGCGCGGTTTCGACGGTCACGGCGTCGCTATCGCGTCCGTCGAGCGCGGCAACGACGATCACGGTGCGTCCGGTGGCGGGTGCCTACACGGTGGGGATGGATTCGACGATCACCATCGCGGCCGGGAGTACGGCGAACGCGTCGGATACGGTGGTCATCACATCGGTGGACAACACCCGAGACGAGCCTGCTCGCAACGTGACCGTGTCCGTTGCGGTGAGCAATGCCCAAGGCGCGGGTAGTGTGACCGGCACTGTGACGCTGACGGACGACGACGCTGCACCGGCCGTGACGCTGGTGGTGTCCCCATCGTCGATTTCTGAGACTGGCGCGGTTTCGACAGTGACAGCGACCTTGTCGCACCCGTCAAGCGCGGCGACGACGATAGTGGTTTCCGTGACGCCTGTGTCCCCTGCGGTTGGAGGTGATTACACGCTGAGCACGTCGGACACGCTGACCGTCGCAGCGGGGCAAACGACGAGCACGGGCATCGTGACGATCACGACGGTGGGCAACAACCTGGTTTCGGGGAACAAGACGGTGACCGTGTCGGCGAGCACGGTGGACAACAGCATGGGCGCGGGGTCGGTCACTGATGCGACGCTGACGATCACCGATGACGACGAGGCGGCGATTGAGGTGTCGGCGATGACCACGACGACGGTCAGGCTCCACACGACAGAGTCGGGCAGGGCAGAAACCTTCACGGTCACGCTCGCCTCCGAGCCGACGGGGAACGTAGCCCTCTCGGTGGTCAGTTCAGACACGACGGAAGGCACTGTATCGCCCTCGGTGCTGACCTTCATGCCATCAGACTGGAACACGGCACAAACCGTGACCGTGACCGGGCAGGACGATACTCCCGCCGCCGTCGATGGCAACCAGAACTATACGGTCACCCTCTCGGTGAACCAGACGGATACGCAGGACACCAACTATGACGCGCTCTCCGCGATCATCGTGTACATGGTCAACCGCGATAACGATTTCGGCTTGGACATCAGCGCGGTGACCGGGCAGGCCACAGAGGCCGGTGCCTCGGCGACCTTCACGGTGGCCCTGCTGACGCAACCCACGGCGGCGGTGACGATTTCGGTGACGAGCCAAGACCCGAGCGAAGGGCGGGTTGAGCCTGTGGTGCTGACCTTCACGCCGACGAGCTATAACACGGCGCAGACAGTGACCGTGACCGGGCAGGACGATACCATCGACGACGGGGACGTCACCTGGACGGTACGACTCGCCTCGTCAAGCGGCGATCCCGGCTACAACACCCTTTCGGACGAGGATGTTCCAGTGACGACGACCGACGATGAAGATGCGCCGACCGTGACGTTGGTGCTCACCCCCTCGTCCATCTCGGAAAATGGCGAGGTTTCTACGATCACGGCGACCCTATCGCATCCATCGAGCGCGATCACGACGATCACGGTCTCTGCTACGCCTGTGTCCCCTGCAACTGCGAGCGACTTCACGCTATCGAGTGCAGACACGCTGATCATCGCGGCGACGGCCACAACGAGCACGGACACCGTGACGATCACCGCCGTGGACAACAACGACCAGGCAGACGAGAAGACGGTCACAGTGTCTGCAACCGCAAACAACGCCCAAGGCATCACCGCACCCTCGCCCGTGACCCTGACCCTGACCGATGACGAGAGTGCCAACTTGGATGTGGATGGCGATGGCCGGGTGAGATTGTTCTCGGATATAATCCTGGTCATTCGATATGTCCTCTTCTTCCGGAACGAGGCCCTCCTCAGAGGGAACGTCATCGAGCCAACTGCCACGCGCACGACCGCTCAAGAAATTGAACCCTACCTCGACACGTTGGTCAATCAGAACATTCTCGATGTGGATGGCGATGGCGATGTGAGGCTGTTCTCGGATATAATCCTGATCATTCGATACGTCCTCTTCTTCCGGAACGAGGCCCTCCTCAGAGGGAACGTCATCGAGCCAACTGCTACGCGCACGACCGCTCAAGAAATTGAACCCTACATCCGAAGCCTCTATCCCGACTCCCACTTCCAATGAAAGCCTGTTCCCTGACCGCCACAGATGAAGATGGCGATGAGAACACCCTGATGTTCGCCATTGCGGTGACGACCAATCCGATACCGACCTTCGGCGATACGACCGTCGCCGCACAGGTCTATATGCGAAAGCAAGAGATCGAATCCCTTTTCCTCATCTTCGCCGCCGGCTTTGGCTCGACAGGCTGAACGACGAAGGGGTGCGAAAGGGCACGCATACGATGCAAAAAAAGTAAAGCCCGGGTTCACAGTGAACTCGGGCTTTACTTTTTGGGACAGGCACAGGGGCCTGTCCCTATGGGGAATTGGGACCTACCCTACTGGAGCCCCTTGTATCTTGGTGGAAGTAAGGGTTAATTAGGTGTTTCGCCCTCAAAATCTTGGTCATGCCGCAACATGCCCCAGATCGGATGGAGCAACTTTCGCATCACCGCAACGATAGCCTGCAAAGGTTTCTTGCCTCTGGCAATGAGTTGGTCATAGAAGGCTTTGACATGGACTTCGTGTCTGCTGGCCACCCAGGCAGGCATATAGAGGGCATGGCGGAGATACTTATTCCCGGTTTTCGAGATGCGTCTTTGTGGATTGGCAGTCCCGGATCGAGGATCAACAACGCATCCTTCGCATCCGTCTTCGCCCGTTGCATGCAGGCTTGGGCGTACTTGCTCATCGCCTTGGGATTGACGACCATGACCTGCGTGTGGCGATGCCGATGCAAGGCCAAGGCCACCCCCAAGCTGTAAAGCCCGGTCGCTTCGAGGCAGACAGAGACCATGACCATGTGTCCGCCCTTGGTGAGTAGGGGAGAATAATTATTCGCCCCTACTTCAGCAACCGCTTATGCGCCCGGGGATCATTGTCAAAGGTCGCTTGCAGGACATCTTGTCCAGGTCTGGACAGGGCAACGGACAACGTGCGGGCACTGACATCAATGCCGGCAAAAGCGGGTTGAGAGTTCGACATGGGGGCCTCCTGTGATGAGGGGTCTGTAAGGGATCTGAGGTGCGCTCGGGGTCGCGTCCCGACCATTCGCGCCAAGCCTACCGACCTTGTATATGCAGCCTCGATGGATTTAGATACTCTTCGGCATAGACTCGGCGGTCGGGGGGCCTCTCTTCCTGACAAGGTCATTGCCTGCAAGGGGGAACCGGCCTTCCCCGAGCCGAGCATCAAGATGGCTTATCTCGATACGAGGGCGCAACACCTAATTAACCCTTGATCCCAAGATACAAGGGGGAACTGTGAGTGGTTTTGCGAGGGGAATGATGAGGGATTTTTAATCGCTTGATGCCCTCGCACAACGCCATCAGAGTAGCCATTGATATAAGCCATCAAAGGAACTTTACTCCCCTTTCCTTGTAGGCACAGGCGTAGCCTACAATGAGCGAAGCGAATAACGGGGCCGGGGGATAGGTCCCCTCGCGCAACGCCATCAAGGGGCGGTGGTGTGGGATCGCACACGGCGGGGTGAGGGCGGGATGGGCACGCACGGGCGGTTGGGTGGATGAGCGGGGCACGCACGGGTGGTTTTTTTCGGAACGCCCATGTTGATTTTGTGGTCTAATCCCGTGAAGCACCACTGATCGCAACCCCAAACCCGATTCCGAATGCGCGATGAACACGATCTGATCCGCCAATGCCAACAGGGCGATGTGCAGGCATTCCGCCATCTCGTCGAACGCTATGAAGACCGCATCTACGGCTTGGCCTGTTCGATCATCGGCGACCGCGAAGCCGCAAAGGACGCGGCGCAAGAAGCGTTTATCAGGGCGTATCGCGCACTGGGAAAGTTTGAGGGCAAGTCGAGTTTTTACACCTATCTCTATCGCATCGCCACCAATGTTTGCCTCACGGTTGCCAAGCGCGAACACAGGCGGCCAGACAGCATCTCCCTCGACGGCATGCAAGAGGCCAACGCGATGTTCCTCGACCGGTTTTGGGGCACGGACGAACCGCAAAATGACATCGACCACATTGGCCTGCGCGACCAAATTCAAACCGTGCTCGACCTGTTGTCGCCCGAACATCGCGCAGTGGTGGTGCTCAAGGATATCGAAGACCTGTCACAAGAGGAAATCGCCGGCGTTTTAGGGCTATCTATCGGCACGGTGAAATCGAGGCTCTCGCGGGCGCGGGCGCGGTTGCGCGACTTGTTGATGCCCCTGTACCGCGAATGGAGGGAATGACATGACGGACCGCGACAAATTGTTGCACTATATCGACGGCGACCTGTCCGCAGAACAAGCGTGCGAGCTAGAAGCCCGAATGCGAGAAGATGCAGAACTGCGCGCCGAATGCGAGTTGCTCTGCCATGTGCAAAATCGCTTGTGCCAGCGTCCGTCACAACCCTCGCCGGGCCTGTGGGCGGGTGTCCACGCGCGCATTCGAGCGGAAAGCCTGTGGCGCAGTTTGGTTTGGGCCGGCAAACGCCTCGTCCCCTTGGCCGCTGCCGCCGCTGTGACGGTGCTGGTGCTGATCGACAATGCGGATACCGAAGCCAATGTGGTTGCCGATTATTTTGATTCGCAAACCGAACTGGTGTTGTCCGAGGTCCAAGCGGACAGTTTGGTCATTTATCCCGAGTAGGATTTGCCATGTTTTCCCATCGCGTCCAAGCCATTGTTTTGTTGCTGGGCATTTTCGCCCTCGGCTTGGTGTGTGGCGTCATTGCCGAACGCAGGCTTTCGCGCCCACCCGGCCCTCGCGGGCGTCCATACCAGGGCGTGGTCGAGCGCTTGGGCCATGATCTCGCGCTCTCGGACGCGCAAAAAAAAGCCATCCAACGGGCATTTCAAGACAACCGGCGCGACATCGAAACCATGCGGCAGCGAATTGGCGACGACATGCGCTTGCAGGAACAAAAATTGCGCGATCAAGTCAAGGACATTCTCACGCCCGAGCAATTTGAAAAATTTGAAAAGAGAAACAGGCGCCGAGGATTTCGCGGCCGAGGTGGCGGCCGTCGCGGTCTTCAGCCCGACCACCCACCCGGCCCTCGCCGAGGGCCATAACCTTCTCGGTGTTCAGATGCCGGCCTGAACACATCGGAAGGTCACATTCACAAACAGTTCGCACCCCGGGAAAGACCCGTTCCGCGGCTGTTGACACAGGAGGAGGAGTACGATGAAACGCAAAATTCTCTACGCAGTGATCGGGGTTCTCGTCATTGGATGCGCGGCTTTTGTGGTGCACGCCAAAAGTCACAAGGGCAAACGCGCCCACAAGTCCATGGCCGCATTGGACCTGACGGACGAGCAAAAGACGACGCTGGAAGACCTCAAAACCGAGCATCAAAAAGCGATGATCGACTTGCGCGCTACATACCAAAAAGCGCGACTCGATTTGCGCGAGGCTCGCACACAGGACAATCCGACCGCCTCGGATATTCAAGCCAAAATCGACGCGCTGATGGCGGCACAGGGCAAAATCATGGCGCACGAGATTCAACGCGACATGGCGATCAGAAATGTGCTTACCCCAGAGCAACGGGAAAAGCTCGGCGAGATGCACCCTCGCGGGGGCCGCAAGGGGTTCCGCGGTCGCGGTGGGCATCGGTTCAGAGGACGCGGCGGGCCGTGGATGGGCAACCACTATGGCTTCAGGGGACGCGGCGGTTTCCACGGTCGACGCGGTTGGCATCACGACCACTCGGAAAAACAATCCGAGATGGAGGACTCGTCTGAACACACCGAAAAGCAGTGAGGCGGATTGAAACCCACCTCCCGCTTGCCTCGGCGATGGGGTATCATTTAACCGCAAAGCGCGGCGGAATTTTTCCGTCGCGCTTTTTGTTTTGGAACGAAAATTGCACAGATCCCCAATAGAACGAAATTCTCGCTCAAAACCGCGCCTAAGTGTGGTATTTTTTTTCTGTGTATGGCGTTGTTGCATAAATGTTGTCGTGGCTAAGTTCGTCCCTTTCCCGCGAGATTTAAGCCCCTCTTTCTATGGGATAGGACACGGGTTTCGCGATCCTCATCATGCGAATGTCCAAATCGCCCTGTCGCCGGCAGAGGGTCGTGTGATCGGGCACGCGCAAAGCCACCCCCATCAACGCCAGGATGGACGTGAGAAACCCCTCGGTTTGACGCAGGAGCAAGGCAGAGACCAAGCGCAACATCAATGCCGTTTGAATAGCCAAATCTGAAAAGGTGTATGGCCTCCCCCGTTGCGTTGGCCCTTGATGGTACCAGTCCCGAAGGGCTTGCGGCGTGATCCAAAACGTCAGACTGCCCCGCTACTTGAGACCGGCCTCGTAGGCCGCCCAGTTCCGAACCCGATAGACAGGCGCACAGCGCGGGCGACGAGGGCGACGAGGGGCCTTGACGGCGGTCTTGGAAGCGGTTATCTTGGGCATGACAGGTTCCTAGTGAGAAAGGGTGAGTGGTTTCGATGATAAATATGCCCAATCTACGAAGGAGCCTGTCTTTTTGCAATCCCAACTTGCAGGCAATAGCTATTTATGCAACAACGCCGTTGTCAGTTGTCAGTTGTCAGTAGGTTGTGTTGACATTTCATTTTTTTATCTTTACGCACAGAGTAGCAACTGTGTTGCTTCTTGCTCATTTAAGGCGTTTGGTCCTTTGATGGCTTAGGTTGCTCTGATGGCGTTGCGCGAGGGGACCTATCCCCCGGCCCCTTTCCTACAAGGAAAGGGGAGTAAAGTCCCTTTGATGGCTTATATCAAGGGTTGATCTGATGGCATTGACCGAGGGCATAAAGCGATTAAAAATCCCTCACACCATCCCCTCGCAAAACCGCTCGCCATTCCCCCTTCCTCGTAGGAAGGGGGCTAGGGGGTAGGTCCCCCTCGCAAAACCGCTCGCCATTCCCCCTTCCTCGCAGGCACAGGCGTAGCCTACAACGAAGCGGAGCGAGCAACGGGGGTTAGGGGGGTAGGTCCCGATAAGGAGCGACTGTTTCAGTTTCTCAAACCGAGAGCCTATTCTGCGATAGAGCTTGATTTTCTCGATAAACCGCTCAAGCCAGTTGCTTTGCTCGTAAATGTCAACAGAACCTAATTGTCAGGCCATCCAGTTCCCAACCCCAACAATGACATGCGAAAATCTCTTGAAACCCAATCCCGCGATGTTGAACAGGACTTCAGCGGTGAGGTGAGTGCCGCACAGCGCGTGCTCGTTGGGCCGCATCGCATGGTTGTCGTGGGCGTGGGCGTTTGTTTGTCGTTGTTTCACTTGTGGAGCAATACGCTGGGCGTTTTGCCCGAATTGCAGCGCAACGCGGCGCATTACGCGCTCATTTTGTTTTTGGGCTATTTGCTCTATCCCATTGCCCCGCGCTATGTTGCGCGCACGCTGGTCGTGGATTATGTTTTGGCGGGCCTGTCGCTGGTGGTCGCGCTGTATCTCGTGTTTTTTGAAGACGCGCTGCACGCCCGCAACGAGGTGCCGAATACAGCGGATCTCGTGTTTGCAGGGCTTGCGATTCTCTTGTTGCTCGAAATTACCCGCCGCACAAGCGGTCTTTTTATCCCGGTGCTCGCACTGGGATTTCTCACGTACGCGCTTTTTTGGGGGCGGTATTTGTCCGGGATTTGGGCGTTTCCGGGGGTGTCGCTGACGCGGTTGCTCTATCGCATGTATTTCGCGCCCGATGGCATCTTTGGAACGATTGCGACCATTTCATCGACTTTTGTGGCCCTGTTTGTGCTGTTTGGCGCGTTTCTACTGCGATCCGGCGCCGGGGATTTTATGATCCGCTTGGCACTCGCGCTGCTCGGGCGAAGCGTGGGCGGGCCGGCAAAGATGGCGGTTTTTGCCAGCGGCATGCTCGGCTCGATTTCCGGCAGTGCCGTGGCGAATACGGTCGGGTCCGGATCCCTCACCATTCCCATGATGAAACGCACGGGCTTTTCGCCCACCTTCTCCGGGGCCGTGGAAGCGGCGGCCTCCACGGGCGGGCAACTCATGCCGCCGATTATGGGCGCGGGCGCGTTTATCATGAGCCAGTGGACGCAAATTCCCTATCTCACCATCGTCGCGGTCTCCTTTATTCCCGCGCTCATCTACTTTTTGAGCGTGGTCTTTTTTATTCATTTTCGCGCGCGCAAGCAGGGGCTCGCGCCCTTGGATGCGGCGGAGATTCCGAGTCTCGGGGATATCGTGCGCGAGGGCTGGCATTTTGCCATTCCCATTGCCGTGCTCGTGGGGATGCTCATTTACGGCTTCACCCCCACTTATGCGGCGGCGGTTGGCACCGCGAGCATCGTGGTCGCGAGTTGGTTGCACAAGCACACGCGCATGACCCTCCGCGATGTGGTTGACGCGCTCGCCTTAGGCGCTCAAAACATGGTTACGACGGGCATTATTCTCCTGTGCGCGGGGATCATCGTCGGGATCGTGTTGATGGTCGGCATCGGCATCAAATTCTCGTTGCTGATCTCGGCGATAGCCGGAAGCAGTGTGCTCATTACGGTTGTGCTGATCGCGGTTGCGTCCCTGATTTTGGGCATGGGCCTTCCGGTGACGGCGTCTTATATCGTGCTCGCGGTGCTGGCCGCGCCCGCGCTGACCGATTTGGGCGTGAGTCTCATCGCCGCGCATTTGCTGATTTTTTGGTATTCGCAAGATGCCAATGTCACGCCGCCGGTTTGTCTGGCCGCGTATTCTGCCGCGGGCATTGCAGGGGCCAATCCACTGCGGACGGGCGTTGAGTCGTGGCGCATTGCCAAGGCGATTTACTTTGTCCCCCTGCTCTTTTGCTACACGCCCATCCTGTTTGAAGGGGAACTCTGGCGCGTCATTGAGACCGCGATTGCGGCCCTGCTCGGGCTGCTGGCCTTTGCGGCCGCGTCCGAGGGATTTCACATGAGACCGCTGACTGTTCTGCACCGGGTCTTGTTTTTTCTCGCCGCCGTGCTCCTGCTCTGGCCGTTGTGGACGTGCCACGCTATCGGCGCGGCGCTCTTGCTCGTTCTGACTGCTGTACAACGACGATCTGCCGACCGCTAACCGCGAAAACAAAACGCCCGAGTTCATTGCGAACCCGGGCGTTTTGTCATTGCTTTGCGTAACGCGAGTTAGAAAATGGCAGATCCACTCCCGATCAATCCCACGCCGGCCTCGCCCAAGGCAGCGGCTCGGGCGTTGTTGGGAAGCGCGAGAAAAGTCGCCATGACTGCTGGGACGCGATCTTGGGCGAATCCCGTGCTCGCCACCATCAGGCATAGCAGAACAAAAATAGATCGTCTCATGTCATTTCCCTCCCAGAACGACGCCAAAGGTCATGCGGATGTTGATGTGGTTCTCTCTCGCTTCGAGCAAGCGCACGTACCGTGCCTCGAATCTGAGGGCCATTATGTTTTGGACAACATGGCGATAGCCTATGCCTACACCCGCACTAAATGAGGAATCGGATCCACTACCGCCCCAAATTGTCGCAAAAGACTTGACATAAGGTGCGTTTCCCTCTTGCAGAAAGTACGTGATCCCACTGTGTCCCGTCCATAAAGTCCGCGAACTTCCGCCATTTCCTCTGGACACGGAGGTAAGCCCCATTGCAAGGTCAAAGGCCATTTGGTCAAAAATGAAACTGGAGATGTAGAATGAGGGATCCGTTAATCCATCTCCCCCTCCCAAACGGATGATTGTCCACCTGCTTTCAGCGTCCCAAACTTGGATGGACAGGAGGTTTGCACCGATCTCGAATGGGAACTTTCTCGCCGGGCGTTCAGAATCCAAAACGGTCAGTTTTTGCACGCGCTCAGCCGCGATCTCCTTCTGCCAAAACCGCCCGCCAATGGTGATATGCTCTTCATCCATGGCTTTGAGATAGCCGCGCACGGTCTCCAACTTTTCCCACGCTCCCGTGTCCGAATGGCGCTCGCCCTTGCCGTAGATAACCTCGACAAACGCGCCGGGTTGAACCGCATTGCTGTCGATTTCCCCGGCTTCAAAAACCACCCCTGCCAGCAGTGTATCTGGGCGGTACATGCCCAAAATCAAAACGATTGCAACGAGCCGTGCCATGTGTTCCTCCTGTTGAATAAGTGCCTGACCCTTTGAGGGCCGGTTAGAACCGCAGTGTGGCAATGGCCGCTAGGTTGCCATTGCGGTCAGGGGCGAGGCCGATAGAAAACTGGCGGACGATAAGGGTATTGTGTGACCTTTCGGACATAATCACGGCGCCGACGAGCGGGCAGATAAAGGCCATTTGCCAATACTCTTGGTTGAGGGAGTAAATGACAATGCCAGCACCGAATCCCATGAAACTACCGGCCGCTGTTTTGACAGGTTGATCATGTGGGTCGATTATGCTAACGCCGATTGGCACTCCTACCGTATAGGCGATGACCCCGCCCAAAATTGCGGCCCCAAAGGTATCCCATCCACCTTCACCAGTCAGGCTACCAATTCTGCTACCAACCAAATACCCAACCCCTCCGGTAGCAAAGCCAGTGAACAATTTTGCGAAAATGCGAGATGATCTGTTTTCCAACAATGGTGAGAAAATGTGGGGCGATCTGTTTTCATCTCTTTTCTCGCCTCGGGCTGTGACGCGCTTGGCCTGTCGAAGTTGGCTCGGGTTATCGCAGACGATGAGAACGTCGATCCCATCCCGCGAAATCGTCTGGCGCCAGCCGCCTCGGTAAATCGCCAGTTCGGTTTCATCTATCGCTCGGACGAACCCCTCTGCAATCTCGGTCTCGCCATACGCGCCGCGATACGTCACTTCGACATATCGGCCTTTGGCAACGATCACCTGCCTTGCGCGTTCATCCGAATACCAATTCACCACTTCTGAAGGCGCGTTGTTCTCGACCCGCGCGAGTGCGGACTTTCTCGCCGGGCGTTCAGAATCCAAAACGGTCAACTTTTGCACGCGCTCAGCCGCCATCTCCTTCTGCCAAAACCGCCCGCCAATGGTGATATGCTCTGCATCCAGGGCTTTGAGATAGCCGCGCACGGTCTCCAACTTTTCCCACGCTCCCGTGTCCGAATGCCGCACGCCCTGGCCGTAGATAACCTCGACAAACGCGCCGGGCTGAACCGCATTGCTGTCGATTTCCCCGGCTTCAAAAACCACCCCTGCCAGCAGTGTATCTGGGCGGTACATGCCCAAAATCAAAACGATTGCAACGAGACGTGCCATGTGTTCCTCCTGTTGAATAAGTGGTGAATCCCGCACTAAAAATTAACCATGAGCGCGGCGTGCAGACCTTTTGTGGATGTGGGGGCAATGCTCAAATTGAGGCGTTGAGCAAGCGGGC
Organism: Candidatus Latescibacterota bacterium; assembly: GCA_965204745.1. GTDB lineage: Bacteria > Latescibacterota > UBA2968 > UBA2968 > UBA2968 > VXRD01. The sequence goes on along the minus strand of OZ242010.1, from coordinate 1,255,488 downwards.
TACCGTGACAACGATGGCGATGAATTTGCCGCTGGTGTGTGGTGTACATAGCGAGTCTCCTCAAAAAAAATACCGCGTGTCCTGTTGTTGCTGACACCCGGTCAATGTCTAAAAAAATACCGAGTGCCAAGCCTACGGCACCCGGTGGATTTCTGGGCTTTGCCGGTTAAACGCCATAGGCCGCGTACTCAGAGTCTATAAAAGATTGAGTTCGGTCCTTTCGGAAGCCGAAACCATAGCATTTAACCGGCTGGAAGTTGCCGATACTGCCAGGGCCACTTCCAGCGGTTAGACTCTGAAATACGCACGGCTATGATACGGCATCGGCAGGGCGTTTGCAAGACAAATCTCTTTCAAAGAAGGATCGCGGATGAAGCGGATGAACGCGGATTGGGGCGTGCAGGTGGGGTAAAGGAGATAGCCACAAAAGGCACGAGCGGGGTACAACTGGCGACAGCCAGTTCAAAGCACAAAAGGGGGGGTACAACTGGCGACAGCCAGTTCAAAGTTGGGGCAAATAATTATTCGCCCCAACACGGAGTTCTTCACCCTGCCCATCCTCAAATTTTCAGATCGTTTTTTTACTAACCCCCTCGACCCAAACGCATTATTATTCGGGTCACGAAAACACCAAGAGGAGACAGGGATGGACAGAGAACGCGATACGCAGGCGCCATTGACCGGGGTTCGCGTCATTGATTTTGGGCATTATATCGCCGGGCCATTGGCCGGGATGTTGCTCGCGGATCAGGGGGCCGAGGTCATCAAGGTGGATCGGCCGGGCAGGCCCGATTATGATACCCCTGTAAATGGGGTTTTTAATCGGGGCAAGCAGTGCGTCACCTTGGATTTGAAAGATGCGGATGATCGGGCGCGGGCCGTGGATTTGGTTTTGTCGGCAGATGTGGTGATTGAGAATTTTCGCCCGGGGGTCATGCGTCGGTTGGGATTGGGCGCGGAAGAGATGACCGCACGAAATCCGGGCTTGGTCTATCTCTCGTTGCCGGGGTTTGCCGCTGCGGATGAAAAAGCATCGATCCGCGCATTTGAGGGCATTATCAGCGCGGCGATTGGTCAATACACGGATTTGCAGAGCGCGCGCCGATTGTTGGACGTGCGGCCCATTTACACGCCCATGCCATTGGGATCGACTTATGGCGCGATTCACGGGGCCATCGCCGCGACCCTGGCCCTGTACGCGCGCGAAGAAACCGGGCGGGGCGATGTGATCGAGGTTTCGTTGGTGGGCGCGGCCATGTCTGCGATGGCTGTGATTATGTTGGATGCCGCAGAGAAACCCGCGCGATACGGCCTGCCGGTGGATGCAGCGCGAAAAGTCGCGCGCCAGAACCGGGGCGAGGGGTCGCCGTTTAGCGGCTCGTTCCTCGCAGGGGATGGGCAATGGCTGTACATCATCGCGGCCGGGCATGCGCGGAACAGCCGATCCCTGGTCAAGGCGTTGGAGGTGTATGACGATCTGATCGCGCAGGGCATGGTCGATGCGCCGGTGTATGACAATCTCCATCTGACGAATAATATTCCGGATTCGTCGCATTTGTCCGGGGAGTGGAATCGCAAGGTGCGAAAGAAAATTGAGGCCGTGGTTGCGAGCGAACCGGCGCAACACTGGGTCGATGTGTTGACTGCTGCGGGCGTGCCGTGTACGATTCAGCGCACGGCGCAGGAGTGGTTGCACAAGGCCGAGACGGACGAGGCGGCGTTGACTGTCGTGGTGGACGATCCCGAGTATGGGCCGACGCGGCAACTTGGCGTGCAAACGTGGCTTTCCAAAACCCCGGCGGACTGCGTCATTCCCAAACCCCGGCGGTCGTTCGCCGGATGCGCTGAACCCAAGCCCAGGCCGGACGTCGCAACAGTGCCGGCAACGCCTATTCTCGAAGGGGTTCGGGTTTTGGATTTGTCCAATGTGTTGGCCGGCCCGGCCAGTGCGCGCACGTTGGCGGAATACGGTGCAGAGGTCATCAAGATCGATCCGCCCGAACCCTATTTTGGCCCGCGCGTTTCCAGTTGGTTTCCGATAGAGGTCAGCCCCGGCAAGCGTAGCGCGATCCTAAATTTGAAGGCAGAGACCGGCAGGGCCGCGTTTATGAAGTTGGTCGAAACAGCCGATGTGATCGTCCACAATTTCCGGCCGGGGTGGCTGAAAATTTGGGCATTGACTACGACTCGGTCAAGAGGTGCAAGCCCGATATCGTCTATCTCAACCTGACGGCATTCCATGGGCCGCGCCCGGGGCCGTGGATGAATCGCCCGGGCTTTGATCCTCTGCTTCAGGGATCGACCGGCATTCAAACGCGCTACGGCGGCGCGGGCGAGAAACCGATTTTGCACGGGTGGGCGTCTTGTATTGATTATATCACGGGGTATTCAGCGACTTATGGCGCGGTGCTCGCGCTGTTCAAACGCAGGCGCAGCGGGGTTCCGGATGGCGGGGATTTTGTGACCACGTCGCTCGCGCAGGGCGGGCAACTCGTGCAGGCGCCTTTTATGTTTGCGTGCCAAAGCGCGTGCTCGGGCGATGAACCTTCGGGTCAAGATGCAATGGGCGAACACGCCTTGCACCGCATGTATCGCGCACGGGATGGGTGGGTTTTTGTGGGTGGGCTACGCCATGAGATCGACAAATTGAGGCGCGTCCCGGGCTTGGAACACGCGCCGGATGAGGGCACAGAGAAATTTTTGGAAGCAAAGATCGCGCAGCGCGAGGTGGCCCATTGGGTCAAATTGTTTAACGATGCAGGGTTGGCCGGGCACCGCATCGATTCGCTCGAGGACATTCGCAGCAGGTATTTGCACGAGGTGTCCGCAGACGATCTGAACGCATGGGATGACGGGCGGTCCATTGCCATTGTTCGCTTTGTGGATCACCCGGTCGGCAGTGCGGTCGATCTCGCGCCGCCGGCTTATGTGCGTCTGAAAAACGCTCCGATTCAACTGCTCTACGCCTGCCCCAAACAAGGCGCGCACACCCGAGAGATTCTGCGGGAATTGGGGTATGATGACGCGCATATCGAGGCCATGATCGCAGATGGCGTCGCCAAGGATCACCTGCACGAACACTATTTGCCGCATTGATGAAACGACAGCAGTAGGGGCGGTGCCTCCGTGCATGCCCATCTTCTCCAACCACCCGTGCGTGCCCGTCATGTGTCCATCCCGCTGTGTGCGTGACCCCGGCCTCATGCCCCATCGGTCAGCGATCAGTTCCACCCATCACCCGTAGGGACAGGCCCCGTGCCCGTCCTCACATCCAACGATAAAATCAAGGGTCGGTATCCCTTCGCCGATGCGGTCGTCGCCTCATGGAGAGGCGGGATAGAGGCTTTCGATGTAGGATGTAATGTCTTGAGCGGTCGTGCGCGTGGCAGTTGGCTCGATGACGTTCCCTCTGAGGAGGGCCTCGTTCCGGAAGAAGAGGACATATCGAATGATCAGGATTATATCCGAGAACAGCCTCACATCGCCATCGCCATCCACATCGAGAATGTTCTGATCGACCAACGTGTCGAGGTAGGGTTCAATTTCTTGCGGGGTCGTGCGCGTGGCAGTTGGCTCGATGACATTCCCTCTGATGAGGGCCTCGTTCCGGAAGAAGAGGACGTATCGAATGATCAGGATTATATCCGAGAACAGCCTCACCTCGCCATTGCCATCCACATCCAAGTTGGCACTCGGGCTTTCGTCATCGGTCAGGGTCAGGGTCACGGGTGCGGGTGCGGTGATGCCTTGGGCGTTGTTTGCGGTTGCAGACACCGTGACCGTCTTGGCGACCGCCCAATCGTCGTTGTCCACGGCGGTGATCGTCACGGTGCCCGTGCTCGTCGTCGCAGTCGCCGCGACGGTCAGCGTGTCCGCACTCGATAGCGTGAAGTCGCTCGCAGTCGCAGGGGACACAGGCAAAGCCGAAACCGTGAGCGTCGTCGCCGCGCTCGACGGATGCGATAGGGTCGCGCTCACCGTCGAAACCCCGCCGTTCTCAGAAATTGACGAGGGCGACAGCGACAGCGTTACCCTCGGCGCATCTTCATCTGTGGCTGTTACTGTGAGCGGCGACGACGTGATAACGCTCGTGCCGGAGTGGGCGAATGGATTTATGATGACGCGCAAGTTCGCGTTGGTGTCGAAATCGGTCTTGTCGTACGCGAGCGTCAACCTGGACACTTTATTGGAAGATGTGGTCACGCTACCGATGGTTACGCCCGGAGGAGCCGAGGCCAATATGAAGGCCCGTGCAAAGCCGTCGGTAGTACTATTCTCATACGTATAGCCCGCCGACAGGGTTACTTCGACTTGTTGCCCGTTGAGGTTCTCTTCGGTCAGCGTCAGCGTCGCAGGAAATGCAGATAAAGTGGCCTCGTCGAAATACACTGTCACCCCGCGATCCTGAAGGGTGGAGAGGTGCGAGAGGCGTGCGGTGGCACTCAATGGGTTGTTTCTCAGTTGAATGGCATCGCCGCGCCCCAATCCCGTGTTTGCCACCAATGGCGAGAGGTCAGAGACGTTGTTGCCCCAAAGATCGAGAACGATTAAATGGTTTAAGCCCCGAAGCGGCGACAGGCTCGAGACCGCGTTGCTGTTGACGGCAGTGGCATCGCCACCTGCATCCCCGAGATCCAGGAGAAGCAGGTTGATCGCATATTCTAGCCCGGTCAATGTGCGGATGTTCGAGTTCGTCCCCTCGAGGCAAGACAAGGTCGCCATCTCACTTCGGGTAATTGGCGCCCCGCGTGCTTTGCCCAGGCTGTCTTCAATCACTGCGCGTAGGTTGGCATCCGCAATGGTGACAGTCTGAGTGCCATCGACCACTGGAGGGGTTGGCAATTCGGCAAACCCATGGCCCCAGGTATTGTCGGGGCCAGTGCTACCCAAGTCCCGCGCATTGTTTTTTAGATATGCGGCTACCTCTGCCGGCGTGTCGTAGTTCGCATCGCTTTCATATCGGTCGATGACCAGGGCGGCTAACCCCGCGACATGGGGCGCTCCGTAACTGGTGCCAAAAAAGAAGTTGTACCCATCCGCGCCAACGATATCGGGCTTGGTTCGACCATCGGGCGTTGGCCCACGGCCGCTAAAGAGTTCAATGGTACCCCAATAATAATGGGCGGCGCCAACGGCCAACATACCCGCATTGGCACTCTCCGACGGGTTGGTTATGCTGCCTCGCTCGGTGTAGTACTCCAAGTTGCCAGTGCCATCAAAGGCTTGCAGTTGAACCCAGGCGGGGCCTGTTTCACTGTGGAGATCGACCATTAAGCAATAAGAGCCACCCGAGGAGGGGGTGTACACAATATATTCCGCTGGATAGTGAGCTTCCTCTCCGCTCTGTGGGTTTTTTGAAAAAGCAACCGTATCTGTACCCGCGCTGTTCAACAGGTAAAGGTCCAAGTCGGTCGTGGCCTTAGGCCATATATCTGCCCATCTCAGTTGAAATACCGACTTCTTATCCCTCGTTAAGAAGACGGCGTTGCAGGTGTCCCCAGCACTGAACTCCAAGTTGGTGCTCGAACTCCAAGTTGGAGAGGCCGAATACCACGTCTTTCTCGCGGCATTTCCTGCCGAATTAACCCAAATAATGCTATCCGCAACCGCAGTATCGACGGTTTTTAGCGGGCTATGGACAAGAGGCGCTGTCCCGTCGCCCGGGCCATCCCATGTCCAACTTATTGAATGATTGATAACCCGAACATCCCGAGCCTTCATCCAGTTCACAGCCTCTCGCAGTTCCCATTGTGTGCGCGGATTGGCGATGTAAAGAGACACCTGCGGCGCGATATGCAGCAGGGATTGGGTCACCTTGGTGCCATGATTGGTTTCGGTTTCGCAGTTGGCAATCTCACTCGTCGCGACCACCGTATCCATAGTCGCGACCTCCGTATCCATAGAGGTGATATAGCAATGCGCCTGAACCGTGCGCGTGCCAAAAGTGGTGCGGAAGTTCTCGAAGCCCTCGTCTATCACACCGACTTTGACACCCGTCCCATCATATCCGGCCGAATGCCAAGCAATGGCCTCGTGCGCCACCGCAGGCGTGCGCGTGAGTACCGAAAGTGCCGAATCTGCCTTGGGTGGAATGACCTGTTCAATGAGCAAAACGCCCGGCTGTTCGGACAACCGCACGAGGAGCGACACGGGCACATACGCCTCGATCAGGCCCTTGATCGCGTCATCGGCACTCCCCTTGTGCGCCCTCGGCGATTGCACGCCATTGTCGGTCAAAAAACGCACGATCACATCCACGTTGGCCTGCGTGTCGATTTGCATCCACACCGGAATGGATTCCACTCGCCCCGAACGCTTGCTAGCACCGGATGCCCCGCGTGCGTATTCCGCGACCAACGCGCTGAGCGTAGAACCCAATTTTGGATACCTCAAAAACTTGGTTTTCCCATTGCCCCCAACGATGAGGACCCCGCCAGCGTCTCGGGGGGATGCAACCACCGAGACCGACGGCACGCTGTTGCCGGCCGAATTGATCGCCACCACGCGCACGGTGTACGCCGTGCCATTGCTCAGGTCGGTAAGGGTGCAAGCGGTGGCGGCTCCACTCGTCTCGGTGGCAGGGCAGGTGCGATCATCCGAATCGATAGCGGGGGTGCCCGGATCGGCGGTCACTTTGTAGCTATCGATGCCGCCGCCCTTGTTTTTCGGTGCTGTCCAAGTGACGGTGAGATACCCGTTTCCTATTGCCACGCGGTTAATCGCGGGCATGCCCGGTTGCGCGCTGGCTCTGCCACAGACGACAAAGGCGATGAGAAGCACAAGTGCAAAAGTATCAAGCAGATAAAAGGGAGGGTCGTGGCCCCTGTGCCTGCCCAAAGATATCAGGTATTGAACGAACATGGCAAAAGCCCTTTTTTTACGGCTCGCCGCTGTGTGCGAATGGGCACTTAACAGCTCTATTTTGCCCTCACTGTTTGGTCGCGCACAGGGGCGGTTATGATCCTTTTTTATACCAATTTGATTTTTATTTGTTCTCATTTTTTTTACGACAAAAGCGCGCACAGGCGTAGCCTACAACGGAGCGTAGCGAGTAATAGACGTATCGTAGGAACAGGCCCCGTGCCTGTCCCAAGCAGCAATAGTTGAAGTGTCCCAGTATATAGGACAACAGCAATTCAATTTAGTATAATTTACAATATTCTCGTTTTTAAAAAAAATAGGTCACTGCGTTGAGCGCGTGCGTGTGCCCCGAGCATGTGCTGAAGTGATTTATACCAATTTGATTTTCGATTGTCCGTATCCTGCCTCCCATCAAGAAATTTAGGAATTAAGAATGCCGCATACCGCATCACATCAGGACAACAGCAATTCAGTTTGGTATTATTTGGTATGACAGCGGGGCGCTCCCTTGAATATGTCCGGGTTTCATCAGACAGCCCGCAAGACCCTCTGATTCTGCCAGGGATATCGCGTGGCTCTGGAGGCTTCAGCCTTGCCAACTTTTTTTTATCCCAAAGTGAATTGCGTGTTATTATTGAGTACCCCAATCGCAGATGGCGTTGCCAAAACGCAACTTCACGAACACGATACCTAACCCCCGTTGCGAGGAGGGGCCAAAGGAGGCAGATGATGATTCGGGATACCAAAATTTGCGGCCCAAAAGCCCTTTGCCTCACGGTCGCGATCTTGCTCGCGGGTTGTATGTCCAATCCATCTACATCTCCCGAAGAGAGACTGGTGATCGGGCCTGAAAGGCTGACATGTCAAGGGGCTTTCAAAAAAGAGTGCCTCATCGCGAGAAACGAAGCCGCGGGCAAGTGGGAGTTCTTTTACGAAGAGATAGAGGGATTTGTGCATGTGCCTGGCTTTATCTATACCCTCGAGGTCAAGCTGACAGATCGCGGCACGGAGATCCAAGATGTCGGACGCTATGCCTATACCTTGGTGAGGGTGATTGATCGAGAGCGGGTGGCAGAGGATTTTAGGTACGACTTTTAGCACCAAAAGGGGCGTGCCCTTCGATAGAGACAAAGGAGAGACAAATGTCCACGCGACTCGAGGAAGTGCTGGCACAAAAACGGAAGCGACTGAAAGCCAAATATCTCCGTGAGCGTGCGCTTTGCCAAAAGTGGATCGCCCACTGCAAAACCCTCTTGTTGAGGATAAACGAGTGGTTGCAACCCCTCGAGGACGAGGGCTATCTCGAGATTCAATGGGAGACCGTTTCGATTTGGGAGGATCAGTTTGGAGAGTACGAAGTCCCCGCGTTGCGTCTCGTTTTTTTGGACAGACAGATTCTCGCGATCAGGCCGGTTGCATATCTCGTTATCGGATCTCGAGGCAGGGTCGATATCACCGCGGGAAATACCCCGCTCGCAATGCTGTTGCACAGCGGAAATGGCGAGTGGGCGTTTGCACGGCGCGAGGGGAGATACGGAAAACCCGTGCGGCGGTGGTCGTTCAATAAAGTGACTTTTGAGGAATTTTTGGTCGCGTTTTTGGAAGAAGAATATGAGTGAGTTCACTTGCGATTCCTTGCTCGAATGGTACCACTTTCTTCGACAAAATGTGCGCGGTCTGAGCGACGCGCATTTCGAGTCTTTTACGCCAACTGAGCGCGAGGAATTACGCGCTGAGTTGCTCGAGGAGATCCGCAAGGATTACGCATTTAAGCTCCTTGCGCTTTTGGAGGCAGATGTCCGACAGAATTTTCTCATATCTTTGAGAAGAAAAAGACGCGATGTAGTAAGCAAGGCGTATCGCGATTTGTGTCTGGAATATCGCCGCGAGACTCGTCAAGTTGCCAAACGGTCATCTCTGGCGTGTCGTCGGATACCCCTCGAGCGGATATTCGACAAATTGCGGGACTGTTTCAGCGACATTGATGCGGCGTTTCAGCGGGTTTGCTCGGCGACCAAGGGGTACTTCAGGTTTCGGAATTGGTATGCACACGGTCGGGTTCGTGCGATGCCGGTTGTTCCGGATCCAGAAGATGTGTATGATGCGTACGAGCAGTTTCGGAAAAAGGTACTGGAGAGATAATCTATACCACACGCTGGCTTTGGAACCATAAAATGAATCATTCAATCCACGCGGCGTTGCAAAACTTTGCCGCGGCAGTGGCGGAGAAGATGTCGCAAGTCACCCTCGGCGAGGCGGAGGAGTTGCCGCCGGTTCCGGAGGACATGCACAAGCCGCGCGGGTGCGAACCGGCGATTTGTTTGATTTGAATGGTGGGCGTTGAAAGGACTAGTTATGGATCGCTTGAAGGACAAGGTCGCCATTGTGACCGGGGCGGGTACGCGCGAGGTGGCGGATAGGGCATTGCGCGGCACCGGAAGCGCGACGGCTGTGCTGTTTGCGCGGGAAGGCGCGAAGGTCATCTTGGCGGATATCGACAGGGAAAACGCGGATCGGACTCGCAGGACGATTCGAGCAGAGGGCGGCGACGCGGAGATCGCCATCGCCGATGTGTCAAAGCCGGATCAGTGTCGGGCCATTGTGGCGGCCGCAGTTGAGCACTACGGCACGTTGGATATTCTCTTCAACAATGTGGGGGCGTATGCCCCGGGCATGGTCACGGAGATCAAGGAAGAGAGTTGGGATCGCATGATGAATGTGGGGCTTAAGAGCATGGCGTTCTTGTGCAAGTACGCCATTCCCATGATGGCGGCGTCCGGCGGGGGTTCGGTCATCAATATTTCGTCGATCGACGGCATGCGCGCGGGGTATTCCCACAATGTGCCCTACGGCGTTGCCAAGGGCGGGATCATCACCCTGACGCGGCTGGCAGCAGTGCATCACGGCCGGGAGAATGTGCGCGTCAACTGCATTGCGCCCGGGCATATCCACACGACTTTTGTGGCGCACCTGCCAAGAGAAAAACGGGAGAACCGACGAAAAATTGCCCCGCTCGGCACAGAGGGCAATGCGTGGGATATCGCGTGGACAGCGGTGTTTTTGGGCAGCGACGAATCGCGTTGGATATCCGGGGTGGTCATTCCCGTGGATGCAGGGCTTTTTGCGGCGACGCCTTTGGCGGTGGTGGAGAATTTGAATGATTAGGTCGTAGGATGGCTTACTCGTTCATGTCTTTGGGAGATTGACCGCGGCTTGCTTCTTACTCGCTTTCTACTCTTAATTCGCATTCAAAGTAAAAATCGGTCTTCTTGGGATCGGTCAGGCCGCCCATGAATAGGAACGATTCCACATCGTCGGGATCCGCATTGAGCACTGTGCAAAATTCCGGGGGCTTGTTGCGGTCTCGGCTTATCCAACGCGATCTCGTCGCGCGGTGTTTCGGCGCGGATGGCGCGCTTGACCGTTCGGGTGAAGGATCGGCATCGATCTGACTCCAAGTCTCAAAACAGGAACCCCGTTTTTTGGTCGAAGATGTAATTCATGGGGTTTTCGGCTTTGCCATTTTTGCTGACTGCGTAGTGGAGGTGCGACGCGGTGGCGCGTCCGGTTCTGCCCATCTCGCCGATTTTTTGCCCGCGTTTGACGCGGTCGCCCACCGCGATGTGGGGCTTGCGGTTGAGGTGTCCATACACGGTACGCAAGCCATAGCCGTGCGCGATGGCCACGTACCAGCCCAAGCGATTGTTGCGGTCAATTTTGTCGATGACCCCGTCGGCTGTGGCGACGATGGGCGTGCCGATGCGACCGGGGTAGTCGATGCCATTGTGAAATTGCCTGCGGCCCGTGAAGGGATCGCGGCGGATGCCAAAGCCCGAGGATATGCGCGGATTTTCCGCCACGACCGGGGTGATCGAAGGGATGTGGCGGCGCATTTTCGTGTCTTTGCCGAGCACGGACAAAATCGTATCAAAACTCGCTTTTAGGAACCGCGCCTCGCGCAGGAGTTGATCCATGTCGGTGTGCGTCTGAATCAGCTGATCGGAGACCTCGGCTGAAACCGCGTTTTCCCACTCTGGCGGGATGGCATCGCCGCCGCCGATCCCGATTTGCCGAACACGCGGTTCTGCCAAGTCAACCCAGGCGCGCATGATGCGGTCTTTTGCGATCAACTCATCCATGTGCTGCCGCATGGTTTCCATCTCTTCTTTGACGACGACGAGTTGGCGTTGGAGCGCGGCGTTTTCCTTCTGGAGTGCAGCGAGCCTTCCCCGCTGATCGATGCTGCCGACAAAGCCGAATGCGAGCGAGAGCAGCGCGCAAAAAGCGAGCACTGCCGCGCTCGACATGACGAGAAACGCGAGCCGCGACAACCGGCGTTCTTTGACGCGACCTGAGGGATGCGAGACGACCATAAAAGTTAGCTGTTTTTTCATGCGAGAATCCAATGGTGAGATGGAAGTTTAGCCACAAAAGGCACAAAAGGCGATCAAGGCATGTAGGGGCGATGCCCCGTGCTCGCCCAAAGATACAAGAGGGTGGATGAAAAGGCGACCTACGCCCAACTTTCGAGGAAGGCCGGGGCTTCATCGCGCACGGCGCGGCGGAGCGTGGGCATGTCGTCGCAGAAGATGCGGACCACGCGGGCTTGGGCTTCAAAGTTGTCGATCAGATAATTTTTGAGCAGGGAGACCTCTGGGTCGTCAAAGCTCAGGGGTTCGGGTTTATCGACGGGAATGTTGGCGTCAAAAAAGACCTTGAGATCGACTTCTGGGCTTTTGCCCAAGCGGGGAATGTCCAAGAGGATTTCATCGCCGCAGAGGTCGAGATCGCACTTGGAGGCGACACGGGCGCAAAAGGCCCTTTCGAGTTCGCGGCGTCGATCGGGCGCGTAGTAGAGTTGACCGAACAACCGCATGAGATTTTGCGCGCATTGATGGGGAAAGAACATGCGGGCGACTTTGAAGAGTTTGCGCCTTTTGAGCCGGCCGATCAGGCAGGCGCGATGGTCGATGCCGAGTGCGGCGTGTTCTTCTTTGAGGCGGTGGAGCAAATCGGCTTCGGTGGCGCGGTCAAAGTCGCTTTCCGTCAACGCGCACTTGGGATGCGCCAACAGGTCTTGGGTGCCGCGCTTGAACATCGCGCTGGCCGAGCGCACCGCGTGGTGCCAATAGACATTGCGATACATCAGATAATTGGTAAAGATGAGGGCTTCGACCGCGGATACGCCCTTGTGCGTAATGGCCGGGCGTTGGGTTGCGCGGTGGTATGTAATCGAGGACAACAAGCGATCTCTGTTCACGCTTTCGCCAAAGGGCACGCCGCAATAGCGCGCGTCTCGCAAGAGATAGTCGATTTTGTCCGGATCGAGCGTGCCGCTGAGAATGTGGGCTAGGCGCGCATCCCGGGCCGGAATGGTGCGCGTTTGGTAGTCGATGACATTTGCAACGCGCAGGGGCGAGATGCCGGCGTTGAGCAACGCGGCGTGGACTTCCGTGCTCGCGTCTTCGATGAGGTGCCGCCCCCGAGTTTCGTGTTGAATAAAAAACATCTGCATTTCTTCGAGCAGATGCGAAAAGGGATAATGCCCGATGTCGTGCAACAAACTCGCCGCGAGCAACACGCGCACGTCCTCGAGGTCGATAGCTGGCGGGTGCGGCGATTTGAGCAACTGTTTGAGGAAGTGCCCGGCAACGTGAAACACGCCCAAGGCGTGTTCAAAACGCGAATGCCGTGCGCCGGGATACACGAGCAGAACATGCCCGAGTTGCGATATGTCGCGCAGGCGTTGAAATTCTTCGGCATCGACGAGGCCGACAAAATCGGACGGGATGTGAATATAGCCCCATATCGGGTCCCGAATGGCCTTGCCTTCTTCGAGGAATCGGAGGTCGAGCATGGGTGGTTGGTCTGTTCGGAAGAAGCGAATCAGCGGAATGGGTGACGATGTTCATCCCCACCGGCATTTTGGCGGTGTAGGGGCAACGATGGGAGAGAATATTATCAGGCAAAAGGGAGTTGTCAAGTTGAAAAACATTTGCTTGACACTTCTCGTTCAATTTGATACTTTTCTCCGCACGAGATATGACCTTTGTTTGATTTTTGCTCCCGTAGCTCAGCTGGATAGAGCAACTGCCTTCTAAGCAGTAGGTCGCAGGTTCGAGCCCTGCCGGGAGTGTTCTGTGTGGTGGGTGTAGCTCAGTCGGTCAGAGCGCCTGGTTGTGGCCCAGGAGGTCGGGGGTTCAAATCCCCTCACTCACCCCAATTTTTGCAATGCGTTGGGCTTTTAGCTTCTGGTTAAAAGCCCTGTTTTATTTTCGGAGGATTTATGTCTGAACGTCCGAATGTCCTGATTTTGCACAGCGATGAACACAGTTTTCGCTTTTTGTCAGCGCGGAGCCGAGCGCGAGGGGGCGAACCCTGTCAGACGCCTGTGTTGGATGATTTGATCGCGCGGGGCGTACATTTCGATGCGGCGTATTGCCAGATGCCGCTGTGTACGCCGAGTCGCATTGCCATGCTGACCGGGCGGCATGCCCATCGGTGTGGCGCGTGGAGCAATGGATCCATTCTCGACCCGAATTTGCCGACCTTTGGCAGTCATTTTCAGGCGAATGGGTACGAGACCGCCGTGGTGGGCAAGACGCATTTGGGCGGGTCATTGCAACACGCCGGGTTTGGCGCGCGGCCCTACGGCGATTTTGGCGGCCCGTGTTCGCATCAGCCCGATCCGTTGGAAAAGACGGGCGATGGGTTGCGAACGCGCACGGTCGATGCGGGCATCAGCGAGGTGCCCGAGTCGCTTTTGCAGGAAAATATGATCGCACGCGAGTCGCTCGCGTGGTTGCGCGAACACCGGCATGCCAAGCCCGACACGCCGTGGCTGGTCTATACGTCCTTTAGCCGACCGCACTTCCCGCTGACCGCGCCCAAGCGGTTTTTCGACCGCTATTATCCGGATGGCGTGACCCGGCCCTGGGTGGAACGCACGGGCGATAGCGCGGATCATCCGATGACCGTGGGCGCGATCAAGGGGTTTCGCACAGCCGAGATCGGCGAGGATGAGATGCTCAAGGCGCGGGCGGCGTATTTTGCGGCGGTCGATTTTTTGGATGAACTTTTGGGCGATTTTCTCGCTCTGCTCGACCGCGATGGGTTTTTGGACAATACGGTGATCGTCTATACATCTGACCACGGGGAGTTGGCGGGCGAGCACGGTATTTGGTGGAAAAATACGTGGCACGAAGCCGCCGCGCATGTGCCGCTGATCGTGTCGTTGCCCGAACATCGCGACCGCAGTTTGGATGCGCGGGAGGTGCGTATGCCGGTTGGCCTTGCGGATTTGTTCCCCACGCTTTGCGGCTTGGCGGGGTTGGATCGCCCGGATGGGTTGGACGGCGTGGATTTGACGGCGGTGTTGAAGGGGGGATCGAGTGCCGCGCTCGACGACCGCGTCGGGGTGATTACCGAATCGCCGAATCCGCGCTGGGGTGCTGGCACGGAGTTTCGGATGATTCGCTCGCAACAATACAAGTACATCGCGTTTCGGGGTTGCGAGGATTTGGCTTTTGATATGGAGAGCGATCCGGATGAACAGCACAATTTGTTGAAGGCCGATCCGGACAATGCGGCGTTGAAGGCGTTGCGAGATGCGGCGATGGATGGGTTTGATTTTGACGAGGTGGAGGCCCTCCGCGTGCGGCAGACCGCCGAGTTGCGCGCCAAGTATCCGGCGCGGGTCAAGATGCACACGCCCAATCAGATCTTGCGGGCCGATGGCAAATTGGTCGAGGCCGACGCGCCCCTGTACGCGCCCCAAGTGATCAGCGATGATCCCGCACGCGATTTTGACGATTACCCCGCACGATAGCGCGAACAGATGGACACGACAAAAGCCAGACGCGATAACGTGTCTGGCTTTTCTTTTTTTGGACACAGGGCACCACAGCGAATCGGGGTACAAGTTCATCAACATGGCGTTGCGCGAGGGGACCTATCCCCCGGCCCCTTTCCTACGAGGAAAGGGGAGTAAAGTTCCTTTGATGGCTTCTCGCTCTGGTTGCTCTGATGGCGTTTTGCGAGGGCATAAAGCGATTAAATATCCCTCATCAATCCCCTCGCAAAACCGCTCACCGTTCCCCCTTCCTCGCAGGCACAGGCGTAGCCTACAACGAAGCGAAGCGAGTAACGGGGGTTAGGGGGGTAGGTCCCGATAAGGAGCGACTGTTTCAGTTTCTCAAACCGAGAGCATATTCTGCGATAGGGCTTGATTTTCTCGATAAACCGCTCAAGCCTGTTGCTTTGCTCGTAAATGTCAACAGAACCTACTGACCACTGACCACTTGGGCGGTGGCGGGGTTGCCTCACCTCTCCTATCTTCGGGCGAGCACCGGGGCCACGTCCCTACACACTGATCGTCTTTTGTGTTTTTGTGCCTTTTGTGGCTAAACTTCCATCTTACGTCTCACCGAAGGGGGGTGGGGCGCGGTGGGAACTGACCACTGATGGATCAAGCGTTTGGAACAGCGCGCTGAACTTGTGCGAGCAAGTGGTCAAAGATGCGATCAAAGCGGGTGTGGGGCATTTTTTCAGGGTGGAATTGCACGCCGATAATGCGTCCATCCGGGGTTTCGATGCCTTCGATGACGCGATCCGCACTGCGGGCACTGATGTTGAGTTTCGCGCCGACTGTTTCAATGGCTTGAAGGTGAAAGCTATTGGTCTCGCATTTGGTTTGGCCTAAAATCGCGGCGAGATGCGACTTGGAGGTGAGGGAGATCGCGTGGCGAACAGCACGCACAGCGCGTTTGGGAGAATGGGGTTCAACATCGCATTGTTTTTGAATGTCGGCGTAGATCGTGCCGCCGAATTGTGCATTGATGAATTGCATGCCATAGCAGATGCCCAACACGGGCATCTGTTTTTTTTCTGCGTATTCAAAAGCGCACATGTCGTTTTGGTAGCGCGTTTTATCGACCGGGGGGAGATCGTCGGGCAAGTCGCCGATCAAGCCCTCGGTTATCCCCGGCCCGCCGGTGATGATCAGGCCATCGAGCAACCCGAACAGCGGCACAAGGGTAGCGCGTCGTTCGGTCATAGGCATGAGTAGCGGACACCCGCCCGCGCGTTCTACGGCGATCACGTAGTCGCGGGTGAGCGATTGCTGGCTGCTTTGCGCGTCAAAGCTGGTGGTAATGCCGATCATTGGGCGCGTCATAACATTCACCGTTGTTTCGGGTTGAAGATAACTTGCATAGCATACGATATTCCCGCGCAGAGACAAGGCAAACAATGATTGCCTAAAATTGAAAACTTGTGCATGATGGACGAGACAGATGACGCGATAGCTCACTGATAAAAAATACCATGCCATATTTGACGCAAACCAATCAAGGCGCAGAACGCAATCGACTGTATCCCGAAGACCGCCCGGTCAACGAGTGGTATCGGTTTGTTCTCTCATATCCCCCCCATCTCGTAAAAAATTATATCGCACGTTTTGAACTCGAAAAAAAAAGTGCTGTTTTAGACCCCTTTTGTGGCACGGGCACGACTTTGGTCGCCTGCAAAAAACAGGGCATAAAGAGTTTTGGCATTGAGGCCAATCCCGTTGTCAAATTCGCCGCAAGTGTGAAGACGGATTGGGATATAGACCCCGATGTTCTCATCGATCATGCAGAAATGGTTGCCGCAGAAACGTCAAAGTTGCTGGCGTTGGAAGGCGTGGATGACGCCTCGCTCTTTCAACCTCTCGATAAAAAGAATCCCTCGAACCTGCGGACACTCAGCCCCGAACGAGAAAAGTTGATCATTACAAACTCAATCAGTCCCAAACCACTGCACAAGGTTTTGGCTCTTTCAGAAAAAATTGACCAATTAAAGCACGCGAGATGTTATGACTACGAGCGTTTAGCACTCGCCAAACAGTTGGTTTATACCGCGAGCAATTTGCGCTTTGGACCAGAAGTTGGCGTGGGTAAGGCCAAGATCGACGCGCCTGTCATCGCGCCTTGGTTAGCGGGTGTTAGAAGTATGCGTGAAGACTTAATCAAAGTAAAACCCCATGCCCATATTTCCTCGGTCGTTCGTTTTGGCGATGCGCGCAACCTAAAAAAACTTTTGCAACCCCGATCCATCGATGCGGTTATCACGTCGCCGCCCTATCCCAATGAAAAGGATTATACCCGAACGACGCGCTTGGAATCTGTGTTACTGGGGTTTATGGCGGATCGAAAAGATCTGCGAATCCACAAAAGCAGGTTGATACGATCCAATACGCGAGGCGTGTACAAAAAAGATAGGGATAGAGACTGGGTCGCAAAATTTGACAGCATACAAAAGTTGGCAGAAGCCATAGAAAATCGCCGGGTTGCATTGAACAAAACATCGGGATTTGAAAAATTATACGCTCAGGTTGTCTGTCATTATTTTGGGGGCCTGACGCGGCATTTAGAAAACCTGAAACCCATTTTGAAACCCGGTGCTTTTCTCGCCTATGTGGTGGGTGATCAGGCTTCTTATTTTCGCGTTTTAATCAAAACCGGACAGTTGTTGGCAGAAATTGCAGACCGATTGGGGTATAAAGTGCTGGATATCGATCTGTTCAGACAAAGGTTTTCTACCGCGACTCAGCAACATATTCGGGAAGAGGTTGTGTTGTTGCGTTGGGAAGGCCAATCCAAGGGCGAGTAACAGTACGCTGAAAATGTCATTGCCCTATTTGAATTGGAGATCGTGGATGGCGAAGTGCGAAAAGTCTCTGAACGGCACTATCGGTTGGTGCCTCAAGAACGCCTGACGGACGAGGAATTGCTAACCTACCGTCTAAGACTTGATAATCCATAGGATACGCAAGGGCCTAAGAGCGAAACATTGTGTATCGCGTTTCAAATCTGGATGGTGTTTCTATTTGTCGAAATGGAGGTTGGGCGCGTGGATACGGCGATTCAATCAAAGGATGAGTTGGTCTCTCTCGTGAAAGAAAACCAAATTGAAATCCAAAAATACGGTATTAAGCGTTTGGGGCTTTTCGGATCGTTTGCAACGGAGAGGCAGGGAGATGATAGCGATGTCGATTTGCTCGTCGAATTTGAGCCTGGGCAGAAATCGTTTGATCGCTTCATGGCCCTGTCATTCTTTTTAGAAAATATCTTGGGACGGCGCGTCGATCTGGTGACGACAGACGCGCTCAGTCCATATCTCGGCCCGCATATCTTGAGAGAAGTTGAATATGTTGTCTTCGATTGAAGATATCGAGGCAGAATCCCAACCCCTCACAGAGGATGAGCGATGAGCGAGAGACCGAATATCTTGTGGTTGTCTTTAGAGGATACGAGCCCGCGGTTTGGGTGTTATGGCGATGAGGTGGCGCGCACGCCGAACTTGGATCGCTTGGCCGCAGAGGGTTGTCGGTATCCCAATGCGTTTTCGACTGCGGGCGTGTGCGCGCCGAGCCGGGCGGCGATTATCACGGGCATGTATCAAACGGCGATTGGCGCGCAACACATGCGCGTGCGCCACACCAATGAGCACGCGCCGCAAATGCCCACGCCCTACGACGCGGTGCCCCCGCATTACGTGAAGTGCTTTCCGGAGTATTTGCGGATGGCCGGGTATTATTGCACGAACAACACCAAGACCGATTACCAATTTGCCCCGCCGATCACCGCGTGGGATGAATTGAGCGCGCAGGCACATTGGCGCGATCGGCCCGACGGCGCGCCGTTTTTTGCGGTGTTCAACCGCACGGTGTCGCACGAGAGCGGCATGTGGCCCGAAAAGCGGGCCGTGGTGGAGACGGACCCCGATGCGGTCACGCTGCCCCCGTACATTCCCAATACGCCCAAAGCGCGGCTGGCACTGGCGCGGCATTACGACAACATCGCGGACAACGATGCGTGGGTCGGCGAGATGTTGCAACAGTTGGAAGACGATGGCCTGGCGGACAATACGATTGTGTTTATCTGGAGCGACCACGGCGAGGGCTTGCCGCGCGCCAAACGCTGGCCTTATGACGCGGGCATTCGCGTGCCGTGCATCGTGCGTTGGCCGGGCGCGTTGGAAGCGGGTAGCGTGGATGATCGGTTGGTGAGCATGATCGACTTGGGGCCGACGGTGTTGTCACTGGCCGAGGTGCAGATCCCCGCGCACATGCAGGGCCAACCCTTTGTGGGGCCGGCGGCGAAAGACAGGGACTACGTTTTTGCGACGCGGGATCGGTATGACGAATCTTACGATATGATGCGGGCAGTGCGCGACAAGCGGTTTAAGTACATCCGAAATTACATGCCGGAAAACCCGTATTTGCTGTGGATTCCGTATCGCAACCGGCACCCGGCCTTGCAAGAAATGTGGCGACTGCATTTGGCGGGCGAGTTGGAAGGCGCGCAAAATGCGATGTTTCGACAACGCCCGGTCGAGGAATTGTACGACACAGAGGTCGATCCGTTTGAGGTCAACAATCTGGCAGACGACCCGGCGCATGCCGAGACATTGGATCGCATGCGCTACGCGCTGGACGAATGGCGCGACAACTACGACACCTGGGGCGATGTGCCCGAAGATCAGATGGTGTTTCGCATGTGGCAGGGCACATCCCAACCGCGGACCGGCACGCCGGTGTTCGTGCCGATTTGCGAGGAAAACCCCGGTCGAAGCGCCGCGCCCGACGGCGGCACATTTCAAGGGCCGATGCTGGTGCAATTTTACTGCGGGACGCAGGGCGCGTCTATGGCGTATCAATTCGACGGAGACACGCGCTGGCGGTTGTATTCCCAGCCCATTCGATTGCCAAAAGGCGAAACCGCGATGCGGGCGAAAGCCATTCGGATTGGCTATGCAGAGAGCGCGGAGGTCAAAGCGACTTTTGTGGTGACATGACGGAGGTCGAGATGCGAATTTTGGTGCTGTTGTGTGTGGCGATGCTGTTCACCTCGGCGTGGACGCAGGACAGGATGGAGCGATTGCGAGAACGCATGGTAAAAACACAGATTGAAAATCGAGGGATTGCGGATCCGGCCGTGCTCGCGGCGATGCGAAAGGTGGAACGCCATCGGTTTGTGCCCGCGCCTTATGTTTCGCGTGCGTATGACGATCACCCGTTGCCTATCGGCGAGGGGCAGACCATTTCGCAGCCGTACATCGTCGCGCTGATGACCGAGGTGCTGAAGTTGAAGCGGGCGGATAAGGTGCTGGAAATTGGGACGGGTTCGGGATATCAGGCGGCGATCTTGGGCGAGTTGTGCGACAGTGTTTATACCATCGAGATCGTAGAAGTGCTGGGCAATCGCGCGGCGGGTTTGCTAGATGCTTTGGGATATGAGAATGTCGAAATAAAAATTGGCGATGGGTACAAGGGATGGGCCGAACACGCGCCTTTTGACGCGATTATCGTGACGTGTTCGCCAACGCAAGTGCCCCAACCCCTGCAAGCGCAACTCGCCGAGGGCGGGCGCATGGTGATTCCCGTGGGCGAAAGCGATGCACAGGAGTTGGTGCTGCTGACCAAACGGATGGGCGAGTTGCAACGGGATCTCATCATCCCCGTGCGGTTCGTGCCCATGGTGGATTCCACAGGCGCGACTTATTAGGTCGTGTTGACATTTACGAGCAAAGCAACTGGCTTGAGCGGTTTATCGAAAAAATCAAGCTCTATCGCAGAATATGCTCTCGGTTTGAGAAACTGGAATAGTCGCTCCTTATCGGGACCTACCCCCCTAACCCCCCTTCCTGCGAGGAAGGGGGGAACGCGGATGGGTTTTGCGGGAGGATAGTGTGAGGGATATTTAATCGCTTTATGCCCTCGCGCAATGCCATCAGAGCAACCCTTGAGATAAGCCATCAAAGGGACTTTACTCCCCTTTCCTCGTAGGCACAGGCGTAGCCTACAATGAGCGAAGCGAATAACGGGGCCGGGGGATAGGTCCCCTCGCGCAACGCCATCAGAGCAACCAGAGCGAGAAGCCCTCAAAGGAGCTTTACTCCCCTTTCCTCGTAGGCACAGGCGTAGCCTACAATGAGCGAAGCGAATAACGGGGCCGGGGGATAGGTCCCCTCGCGCAACGCCATCAGAGCAACCAGATATATAAGCCATCAAAGGACCAAACGCCTTAAATGGGCAAGCAACACATTTGCTACTCTGTGCGTAACGTTAGGCAAAAAAATAAAATGTCAACACAACCTACTGACCACGCCGCATGACCAAACAAAATCTAAAACGCCGCCTGCGCGCCGCCCGCATTCAACTGCCCGAGTGCGTGGTGCGGGAGAAGAGTTTGCGGATTCATCGCAGGCTGATTCGCATGCCCGCGTACCGAGTTGCACAGCGCGTCGCGTGTTATGTCTCGGTGAACAATGAAGTGGATACCAAAACCCTGATTCGCGTAGCACTCCGCGACGGAAAACGCGTGGGCGTGCCCATTGCGCGACAGGATGGGGTCATGGATTTTCAAGCGATAGCCGGGCTGAATGAATTGCGAACCGCACATTATGGCTTGCGCGAACCCGTGCCAAATCCCAACGCGATTTTGCCACCTCATACCATCGACTCGATCCTCATCCCCGGCATCGCATTTGATCGCTATGGGCATCGGATCGGATCGGGCAAGGGGTACTACGACCGATTTTTGACGCGGACCAAAGCCGTCCGAATCGGCCTCGCTTATGCCTTTCAGATCATAGACCGCGTACCCGCCGAACCACACGATGTGAAGATGGATTTCATCGTAACCGAAAGCGAGATCATTGAGATTTAGAAAGGAACGATGACATGCCAAAACTCCTATCACCAGCGCAAGTGCGCGACATCCTCGCACGGCATCGAGCGTGGCTCGCGTCCAATGGCGCGGCGGGTGAACGCGCGGACTTGGCGGGCGCGAATCTGAACCGCGCGGACTTGCAAAACGCACACTTACAAAACGCCGACATGCGCGAGGCCATTCTCAGCGGCGCGCAGTTGCGCGGGGCGAACTTGTCCGGGGCCAACTTGCAACGCGTGCGTTTTTTGCAGGCCAATTTGACCGACGCGAACCTCGAAGGCGCGGATATCAGCGGCGCGTTCTTGCAAAACGCGATCCTCACCCGCGCCAACCTCAAAGGCGTGCAGGCGGCCCCGGCAGATCTGGAATTAGCAGACCTCAGCGGTGCGAATCTCGAAGGCGCGAATTTTGAAGGCGCGAGATTAGTCGGGTGCAATTTGCGCGGGGCGCGATGCAAAAACGCGAATTTTTACCGAGCCAATTTGTCGGAAACCATCGCGGTCAACGTGGATTTTGAAAACGCGGTTTTGCGAACCGCGGACATCCGAAAATCGGATTTGACAGATGCCAATTTAAGCGGGGCCAACCTGCAAAGCGCGAAACTCCAAGAATCGGACCTCGTCAAAGTCGATTTGCGAAACGCCAATCTCCAGCGCGCCCGCATGGAAAAAACCGACCTGTACAAAGCCCAATTCGACAATGCGGACATGCGCGGCGCAGATGTTCGGGACGCGGTCGGTTTTTCGCAAAAACACTTGGATGTGGTGCGATGGGATGAGAAGACGAAATTGAGGGATTGATCCCGCAACGAATCGAGAAAAAAAAAAGCAGGTGGTCGAATAACCACCTGCTTTTGTGCATGTACTGAAAATCGCTTACGCGCTACACATCGAAGTAAAGCGCGAATTCGTGGGGGTGGGGACGCTGATTGACCGCGTCGACCTCATTCTCGCGCTTGTATGCGATCCACGTTTCAATCACATCGTCGGTGAACACATCGCCCTTGAGCAAGAAATCGTGATTCTCTTCCAGCGCGGTCAAAGCATCGGCCAGCGATGCGGGCGTCTGCGGAATGGATGCGGCCTCTTCGGGCTCGAGATCGTAGAGGTTTTTGTCGAGCGGTTCGCCCGGATCGATTTTGTTCTGAATGCCATCCAGCCCGGCCATCAACATCGCCGAGAACGCCAGATAGGGATTCGCACTCGGATCTGGACAACGAAACTCGATCCGCTTGGCTTTGGGGCTTTGCGAATACATTGGGATACGCACCGAAGCACTGCGGTTGCGCTGCGAATAGGCCAAATTGACCGGCGCTTCGTACCCGGGCACCAACCGCTTAAACGAATTGGTGGTGGGATTGGTCAATGCGATCAGCGCGTTTGCGTGTTTGAGAATGCCACCGATATAGTACAGGGCGGTCTCGCTGAGGCCCGCGTAGCCGGAACCGGCAAAGAGCGGCTCATCGCCTCGCCAGATGCTCTGGTGCGTGTGCATGCCCGTGCCATTGTCTTCAAAAAGGGGCTTGGGCATGAAGGTCACGGTTTTGCCGTGTTTGTGCGCCACATTTTTGACGATGTATTTGTACTTCGCCATTTTGTCGGCGCATTCGACCATCGGGCAATAACGAATGTCGATTTCGCACTGACCACCGGTTGCGACTTCGTGGTGATGGATCTCGGAATCAACGCCCAAATCTTCCAGCGTCAGCACCATTTCCGTGCGGATGTCTTGCAGTGTATCGTGGGGCGGCACCGGAAAATAGCCCTCTTTGTGGCGCGGTTTATACCCCAAGTTGGGGCCTTCATCCCTGCCCGAATTCCAATAGCCTTCAACGGAATCCACGCTGTAGGAGGCGTGGTTTGCACCCTCGCTAAAGCGCACGTCGTCAAAAACAAAAAATTCGGCTTCCGGGCCGAAATGTGCCACATCGCCAATGCCCGTGGACTGCAAATAGGCTTGGGCTTTTTTGGCAACCGAACGCGGATCGCGCGAATACCCGCTCTTGGTAATGGGGTCCGCAATGTCGGAGATCATCACCAGCGTGCGTTCTTTGAAAAAGGGATCGATAAATGCCGTGGAAGCATCGGGCATCACGAGCATATCCGATTCGTTGATGGCCTGCCAACCGCGAATGCTGGAGCCATCGAAACCGAGCCCATCTTCGAAGGTCTCTTCGTCGACATCAGAGGCCTTGATCGTAAAATGTTGCCAGTGCCCGGGAAAATCGGTAAAGCGCAGGTCAACGACTCTAATGCCCTCATCTTTGATCATTGCGAGGACATCTTCAGGCGTTTTGGCCATATTCTGCTCCTTTCATTGTGAGAAAAGTGGCCTGTTGGAAGTGATATGCAACGGATCGACAAGGCGTGCCGACCCTGCAAATCGACGGGAATATAGACGGCGTTTTTTGCAACGTTAAAGCTGAAGTGATTTTATTTTGCATGACTGACGAAGGGTGGCGGATGGGTGAGGACTGACCACTGACTAAGCCAAACGACGACGTTAACTTGCCATCTGAAGTCTCGTTGCCCAAAAGCATGGCGCCGCTGGCGAGTTTTGTGGTCGTTTTAACGATCATCTGCTCACGCCATTACTGTCAATGTATTTTATGCTGTGTATCCTGTGCCGTACTGCCTTGGTCTTTCTCTCATCGGGCAACGTATTCAAGTGCGACATATCGTGTAAATTGGTGAACGCGGAGAGCACCGCACCGTCGGCAAGCCGAACTTCAACCGCGGTATTTGCTAGGGAGTATGCAACGATAACTCGACGACGGTCCTGAGAAATGGAAATATGCCCTTCTATATCTGAAAACATATCTCGCAGATGTTCGGGAGTCCTATCATTTGGAAAAATGGTGGTCTCATCGCCATCCGCTAAATCAACCATGAGCAATCGAGACGGGCCATGCACGCCATCGCCGCCCCAGTTGTCAAACATGAGGAACTTGGCCTCTTCGAGATGCGTGACGCTGTGTTGCCGAACGAATCCGCCGCGCACCAACTTTTTTAACCGATGGCTTTGACCATCTAGAATACCGAACGCGCTTAGATTTCGCAGAGAAACCACGAGGTCGCCCGGCGCGATGCCCTTCGCACCACCGGCATCTTCCCGCAGTTGATGGACAAAGTTGAGATGCGTCGGATTGAGATGCGTCGGATTGCTGAGCGCGTCATACAAAAACGGTGCATACGGGGATTCGAGGAGCGCGTCAAGTACGGAAATAGCTTTGAGAAGCCGCCCTTTCCCGTCAATGATGTGTACGAAATCATTATAGTACTTTTGCTTTTTAGTTGAAGTCAAATGGTGTGTTTGTCCATTTTTGGTCTTGAATTCGATTGGCCCTTCGCCAATCCTCAGGCTTGGGACCAAAGCAATAGCACCATCGGTTATATACGGCACATGACGGCTATAGTCCCGGCGGTACCAGATCACATGACCATCGCGGTTGACTCGTGCCACGCCACCGCCGAATGGAAAACTATGGCGGAACCAAAAAACAACCAACAGGTCGCCATTTGAATACCGGGATATACCACGGGGTTTCGAAAAAAAAGGAAACTGGAACCCGGGCACCTGCTCGTAGGGAAAGTCGACGCTGAAGGGCACATTCTCGAACTCATCGGGACGGTACGGATAGGCATGCCTCACTTCCCCTCGGCCGCCGAACTCGACCGCGAGGCATCCTCGGGCGTTGGGACAATACTCGGTGAAAAACTCCAGCCCTCCCGAAACGAGGATCGGGTCGGCGAGGGTATCGGCACCGAGGAACTCAAAGCGACGCGCTTCCACACTGTCGGGACTGATATCCTCAAACTCCATTCCATGGAATACGGGGAAGACCTCATCTTCCACATGCACTGCAAACAGCGTTTTACTGGTCTTATAGGCAGATATTAAAAGGTCGTACGGAAATACCTTTTCTTTTCCCACATGCACGCCACCTGCGAATGCCGCTAACACCAGTGCAATCACGAACAGAGGTAGCGATGCCCTGTTGAACAGCGCGACGAGTTTAGACTGAACTTTCGGGGAGGTGCCTTGGGTTAGCTTCTCGCCGTGCGTCTCGGTGTTCGCCATGAGTATGTGTATCCTCTTTCGCTGTTATGAGCGGAAAAGGCCAAGTGGTGCAGGAACCGGTCCAGTTTGGGATACCGATCTTGGAATTGCATGCTTAGCCAAGCGACTCGTCGTTTGGCGTCTCGTTTGCTCGCCGCTTGCAGAGCACCTGCTTATTTGTGCCTTTGAGCGGGTTGTCGTCCAGTTGTACCCCGCTTGTGGCTAAACTTCCATCTCATTTTTGTCGGGGTTTATTATAGGCATTTTTGTGGAAGTTGCAAGACAATTTTTTATTTTTGAAAAAGCGATTGTTTTTCGCGCCAAAATACTCTATACTTTTGGGAACAAAGCGCGAGGTTGTAAATCCTATTTAGGAGACGCTACCCCCGTTACACGCTCGTCGTAAGCCCACAACGAAGTGCTGTGAATTGGCAACGGGTAGGGGCAGAGGCCATCATCCACCACATTTTTAAGGAGGGTATTATGTCGCGGTTCAATGCTTGCAGGTTGCTGGCTGTCCTGACTATCGCCTGTTTCGGATGGAGTGGACTGGTCGATGCGCGCCCTGCTCGCGTCGGTCAAATTCCAAATGGCAGCGAATTTCGCTGTGCCTCGTGTCATGTAAATCCAAGCGGGGGTGGTGCGCTGACCCCTTTTGGCACTGAGATCAACCAAAATTATCTGAATCCGAGTGGCAGAAGTGGTAGCGTCGATTGGAATGCCGCGCTCGCAATGCTCGACTCCGATGGCGATGGCGTGTCCAATGGTCGAGAATTAGGCGACCCGGGTGGCGCTTTCACACAGGGTGGCAATTTCACACCCGATCCGAACATTAAGGTGACAAATCCCGGCGATCGCAATGATTTCGCACAACTGCCCGGAGATAAAGCACCCCGGGCAACTTCGGTGATGATCGGCAACATGACCATCGACGCAGACGTGAAAAATCCACCCGTGCCGACAGGGATGCAAACACTTTCAATCAACTTCGACGCGCCCTTAGTCGTGTCAAAGACCGATAGCTCCTCGGGATCCGACCCCGGATCTGGCACGGACATAATGCCCAGTGAAGCCAGTGGGGGCATTGAACTCGTCAACACGCAGGTGATGATCTACCCCACGGCATTGATGACAACGGCCTCCAACTGGGCGGTCAGCGACGACAAGATGACCTTCACAGTAACCCTCAATTTGCCGGAAAATGCGACCTATCAGCTAATCATTGGCAATCCGTCCGCGTCGCAACAGTACTTTTTTGGCACGGTGGCATTGTCAGATGCCGTTGTTTCCGGGATGGCGATGTTGCCCGAGGGCTTTGCGTTGAGCGATGAACCGGGTCCGGGTTTGGCTGTGCTGATAGATTCCGAAGCGTATTCAGATCTTCTAGCTGTGGTAGATGACAGTGATGACCTGCCCCTGGGCCAATTCTTCGGCCAACTCATAGAAGGGGGACTGGCGACCATTGTTCGCATTTCCCATTTCGGTAGCCTCGAATCACTCCCAGAACAACTGGCGTTTGAATTGAAACATGTGCCCGATGGATCTTATATCTTGAGTTTGAATCAAAGTGCGGTTGGTGCAGAGGGAGATGTGGTCGATCTATCCGCTGTTGTGGGCCTCGATGCAACGGGGACAATTGACTCCGCCAACTTGATTCGCGTCGCGAATGGTGCGAGCGTGACCGGTTTGCAAGTCGCGCTACAATCGGAGTCGGAGATCGAGTTAGAAGAGAGCAGTATTCAAAAGGTGCGCGTTGAGCGCATAGACGCTGATAACAATCGGTTTTTCGTTCAAAGCGATGGTCGAGAGGTGACCGTGTCTGTAACCGTTGCAACGCCGGGGGATACCACTTCCATCGGAACGTTGTTTGCCACGACAACTGACGCATCGAATGATCCCAATGAGATCTTGTCGCGCCTTTTTGATCAGGGCATGATTCCTGGCATTGGCTTTTTCTCTTTTAACCAACTTATGGCAGGGGATACGGTCTCCATTCTCGGATTCTCCGGTTCCGCTGGCGCGATTCAAGCATTGATCGTCCTGCGCCATTCAGCGTCTGCCATCATTGGCGATTTGAATGGCGATGATGAGGTTAACTTCGCCGACTTCCTGCTCTTTGCCGCGGCCTTTGGCAAGGGCGTGGGCGATGCGGGCTACAATCCCAAGGCCGATTTGAATAACGATAATGAGGTTAATTTCTCCGATTTCCTGCTCTTTGCCGCTAACTTTGGGAATTAGGCGTGACCCCTCCCCGAGGCGGGCGGAGTTATTCCCCGCCTTACAATGCGCGGCGCGACTAACGGGGTTAGGGGGTAGGTCCAAAAGGTATATGCTATGGCCGAACTGACACAGCGAGAAATGGCGATTCTCGACATTTTGATCGGCATCTACGTCACCACAGGCGAGCCGGTGGGGTCGCGCACCATCTCCAACATGGACTTGGGACTCAGCGCGGCAACCATCCGGAACTCGATGGCCGATCTCGAGGAAAAGGGCTATTTGCACCAGCCTCATACATCCGCGGGCAGAGTGCCCAGCGACAAGGGCTATCGCTACTATGTGGATACGCTGATGAACCGAGAAGAACTCGCCGAGGCCGTGCAGCGGTCTATTCGCAAAAGTGTCGAGCGGTTGCGCGCGGGCAATGCCGAGGATTTGCTCGTACAGGTGTCCAAAGTTTTGGCCGATGTTTCGCACAACCTCGGCCTCGCGCTCGGCCCTCAATTTGCCCAGGGTATTTTCGAGCGCATGGAAGTGTTCAAGTTGAGCGAATCCAAGTTGCTGATGGTGCTGTCCATTCGGTCCGGGTTGGTCAAAACGATGATCGTGGAAATCAACTGGGCAATCGAAGATGCCGAATTGGCCGCCACGCAGCGCGTGGTCAACGAGCGGCTTTCGGGACTCACAGTGGGCGAAATTATGGCGTCTGTCAAAGAACGCCTCGAGTCCGCATCGTCTGGGTCGCCCAAGTTGTTGCGCTTGTTCGCCAACAGCGCGGATCATCTCTTCCGGTTTTCGAGTGTCTCGGACCTGCACATGGACGGCACGCGCAACTTTTTCGATCAGCCCGATTTTTCCAATGACCGCTTGGCCGCGCTCATCGGCATGCTAGAAGCCCGCGAACATGTGGCGCACTTATTGAGCGACCGCGCGCCGGGCACGTTCATCACAATCGGCGATGAACACGAATCGCCCGAGCTCAAAAATTGTAGCCTGCTCACCTCCACGTATTCGGTAGGCAATGTCTCCGGCGTGATCGGGATCATCGGCCCAACGCGCTTGCCTTACGGCAGGCTCGTGCCCTTGGTGCAATACGTGGCAAATTTGACGGAAGAGATGTTGGCCCAAAAATAAAGGAGTTGTCAAATACTTATGGCAAAACGAGAAACACCGCAGGAAGAAGTCTCGGCAGAGGCAGAAGTCGCAACACCCGAAAATGGGGAAGCCCATCCATCCGCGCCTTCTAAAAAAGAAGCAGTCTCGGCAGATGCAAAAGTCGCAAACGCCGAACAGGAGGCCGATGAGCCGGATACCTCAACGGAGACCATAGAACTCACCCCCTTGTTCTTGGCGCGTGAAGAAGCCGAAATGTACAAAGAACGGTGGATGCGCCTCGCAGCGGAATTTGACAATTACAAAAAGCGCAGGGCGCGAGAATTTGAGATGCTCATCGCATCTGCCGGCGAAGACATCATCCGCGATTTGTTGCCCATCTTGGACAGCGTGGATCGCGCATTGGCGCACGGCGAAAACGGGGACACCGAGTCAGAGGGGTTTCAAGAAGGCGTGAAAATGATCATGGAGCAATTTCCGCGCGTGCTCTACAACCGCAATCTCAACGAGATCGACACCGTCGGCACCCCCTTTGATCCGACCGTTCACGAGGCATTGATGCAAATCCCATCGGAAACCTACGACGCGGGCATTGTTGCCGATGTGATTGAAAAGGGATATCGCCTGGGCGACAAAGTGCTGCGCCCGGCCAAAGTGGTGGTCAGCCAAGGCAAACCAGCGGCCGCAACCGACGCCGAGGGTTAGGCAAAACCGGGAAAGGTACATGGCAAAACGAGATTATTACGAAGTCTTGGGCGTGAATCGCAACGCCTCTGAAGACGACATCAAAAAGGCGTATCGCAAACACGCCTTGAAATACCATCCGGACCGCAACAAGAACAATCCCGCGGCCGAGGAGCAGTTCAAAGAAGGCGCCGAGGCGTACGAAGTGCTGATGGATCCCCAGAAGCGACAAGCCTACGACCGATTTGGGCACGATGGCATCAGCAGTACCTTTCGCGGCGGGGGCTTTCAGTGGTCCGATTTTTCGCACGCCGGCGATTTTCAAGATATTTTTTCCAACCTCGATGAGATCTTTGGCGGGGGCATTTTCGGCGATTTGCTGGGCCGCCGCAAACCGAGGCGGTCAAACCGCGGCGAAGACCTCAAGGTGTCGGTCCATTTGACCTTAGAGGAAATTGCCGAAGGCGCGCAAAAAACCATTCGCCTGTCGCGCTTGGCAACCTGCGATACGTGCGGCGGCGATGGCGCGAAGCCGGGTAGCATGCCCGTGCCGTGTGGCATGTGCGGCGGCGCGGGGCAAATTCGACAGGCCACGCGGTCCTTGTTTGGGCAATTCGTCAATGTCACGACCTGCCCGCAGTGCAATGGCGCGGGGAAAATGGTGCGCGAGCAGTGCAACAGTTGCCACGGGCAGGGCCGCGTCAAAAAGCAGGAGACCCTGTCGGTCAACATCCCGGCCGGCGTGTCCGAGGGCAATTACATTCCCTTGCGCGGGCAGGGCAATGCCGGGCCAAATGCCGGGCCTGCGGGCGATTGTATGGTCTTCATCGAAGAAAGAGAGCACAGCCATTTTGAACGCCGCAACAATGACATCGTCTATGACCTGCCCATCAGTTTCAGCCAAGCGGCCCTAGGCGCGGACATCGAAGTGCCCACCCTGACCGGGCGCGTGAGCATGAAAATCCCTCCGGGCACGCAATCCGGGCGCATCTTCAGATTGCGCGGCAAGGGCATTCCCGAACTGGAGGGCTATGGCACGGGCGACCAACTCGTGCGCGTGGTGGTCTGGACGCCGACCAAATTGAACCGGCAAGAAGAGGCCCTGTTTCGCCAACTCGAGAAATTGAAAAACGCACAGCCGCCCGAGGGGGGCAAGGGGTTTTTCGAGCGCGTGAAAGAAGCATTGGGTGGGTAGGTTTAGAAAAAAAACGAGCGGCCCAACGATTTTGTTCGGGCCGCTTTTATTGTTTGGAGGGCGTATGAAACGCATGATTTGCGCGGTATGGTTGTGTTTCCTCGTCGGATGCGCCGAGGAAAAAGTCGAGCAGGCACCTCAAAAATTGGATGCGCCCCTGGGCACTTGGTTCATGTATGCGGGCAGCGAAACCGGGATGCGAACCCCCGATGATGTGGACGAGGAAATCACCATTCTCGTGCTCGGCGACAGCACGTATTCCCTGACGATGATGGAGCCGCACATCCAGCGCAATTTTGTGGAAAAGGGCCAGGTGGCTTACGACCCGCGAAACGAGCAGATCAAGTTCACCGTGCATACGGCCACCGGCGCGGACTTCAGCGGGGCAGAACCCCGAAAACTCATCGACATAGACCAGTTAGTGCCATGGCAACGCGACCCGGGAACCGAGTACGTGATGATCTGGCACTTGGAACAACAGCGCGATGCAACCGCCGCAACGACGCACGACGTGCTGGCACTTTCCGCAGAAGGCCACGAAAAATCCTACTTCGTCCGCCTCAAAGACCGAGACCGCGCATCGGGCGCGATTTTCGATGCCCAGATGAAATGACGCGGATAAAACGTAAGGGCGGTGCCCCGTGCCCGGACGAAGACGCGGGAGTTTCAATCCCGTTCAAAAAAATAGGCTAACCGCTAATTCTCATTTTCAAAGGAGGAAGCTATGATGCACGGAAGATTGCCGGTCTTGCTGATCGGCCTGTTGTTGTGCGGCTGTGGGGGGGAACGCGATCCGGTCGTCGAGATGCAACGGTCATTGGCCTCTGCGCCGGCGTATATGATCGTGTTGGACGATATGCGGGAGGAAGGCTCGATTTTCACCAAGTACTATCACCGGTATTTGATTACGCAGGGCGAGAAGAAGGTGCAGACGGACTGGCTGGAGGTGTCGGAGGCCATTTACAAAAAGTACGAACCGTTTTTGGGCATGGCGCTGGTGGCGAAATCCGAGAAAGACGGCGTGAACGATACGCCGCATCCGCCCGGATACCACTATGTGGGCAATCAGAACTATGGGCGCTGGGTGGATCGCGGGGGCACGTCATTCTGGGAATTTTACGGGCAATACGCGCTGATGCGGAATTTGCTCGGTTGGGGCGGCGGGTTTGGCATGAGTCGCTACGATTACGACGATTATCGAACCTATCGCCGCGACCGCAGGCCGTATTACGGCCGCAATCGGGAATACGGCACGCAAGGGTCTGTGACGCAACGACAAAAGCCATCCGCGTTTGAGCGGCGCAAACAAGCGGTGGCGCAAAAGAAGCAATCGTTCGCGCAAAAGGTGCAAAGCCGCACCAGCCAGAGCCGGACCGGGTTTGGCAGTTCGCGCACGACGAGCCGCAGTTATGGTTCGAGTTCCACGAGCCGCAGTTCTTTTGGCAGCAGTTCGCGTTCAACGAGTCGCAGTCGGTCTGGATTTGGCAGCCGCAGTTCTGGAGGGTTTGGAAAATGATCGGACAAGATTTGATGGCAACGGGGATTTATCTGATTTGCGCGTTTGCGCTGTTCTACATCGGCAAGTTGGTGAAGGACTTGACCACATCGGGCTATCGCGTGCGGGAGGAGTTGGTCGAAAAAGACAATGCCGCGTTGGGCGTGGCGATGGCCGGCTACTATTTTGGCTTGGTGATGGCGATTGGCGGCACCCTGTCCGGCCCATCGCAGGGGCTAGACAACGATTTGATCGACATCGGGATTTACGGATTGTTGTCGATTGTGTTGATGAACCTGTCGCGCTTTGTCAACGACGGGTTGATTTTGCACGGGTTCAAAATTCGGGATGAGTTGATCCGCGATCAAAACGCGGGGACGGGCGTTGTCGTGGCCGCGTCGTACATCGCAACGGGTTTGGTGATTTTCGGCGCGGTGTCGGGCGAGATCGGCGGGATTGTGACGACCGTGGCGTTCTGGGCCTTGGGCCAAGTGGCTCTGGTGCTGGCCGGGTTGGTGTACGAGTGGGTTACCCCGTACAGCATCCACGATGAGATCGAGCAAGACAATGTCGCGGCAGGCGTGGCGTTTGCCGGCGCATTGGTCGGCATTGGCGTGATCGTGTTCCACGCATCCGCGGGCAATTTTATTTCCTGGGCCGTGAATGTGCAGGATTTTGCAATTGAGGTGGTCGCGGGCTTGATTCTGTTGCCCATCGTCCGCACCATCGCCGATGTGATTTTGCTGCCCGGGCAAAAGTTGACCGATGAAATCGCCAACCAAGAACACCCCAACCTGGGCGCGGGCTTCATCGAAGCGGCGTCTTATGTGGGCGCGTCGTTCTTGATCGTGTGGAGTTTGTGAGAAGAGGGCGGGAATGAATGACTTTGGAAACCTAAAGAAAATCCCAACGCGCGAAATTTCAGAAGATATGGTGATCGCGCTGTGATTCTAACCCGATTGAATTTCTCCAACTCGGCGGTGGATGTGGCCGCCGAGTTGTTTTTTTGCTTATGCGTCAAAGTAATCTCTTAAAAGCCTGCGTGTTTGCCACAGGCTGTGCGGGCATTGTGGCGGAGTTCACGCTGTCAACGCTGGCGAGTTATTTGTTGGGCAATACGACCGTGCAATGGGCCGTGCTCATGTCCTTGATGTTGTTTGCGATGGGCCTGGGCAGTCGCTGGAGCCAGATGTTGACGGACCGGCTGTTGGATCGATTTATCGCGGTTGAGTTTTATTTGTCCGCGCTTTGTGCCACCTGTGCGATTGCGGCTTATTTTGGATCGAAGCTCACGTTGTCCGCAGGAGTTTTCATCTACGGCTATGCCTTTGCCATTGGGGTGCTGATCGGGATGGAGATTCCGCTGGTGGCACGCATGAACGAGGCGTACCAGGATTTGCGGAGCAATATCGCCTCGGTGATGGAAAAGGATTATTTTGGCGCGTTGATCGGCGGGCTTTTGTTCGCCTTTTTTTTCTTGCCAAAGTTGGGGTTGACCTATACCCCGCTCGCATTGGGCGCGGTGAACTTTGCGGTGGCATCCGTGTTGTTGTGGCAATATCGACATCTCTTGGCGCGTCCGATACTCCTGATGGCGGGCTTTTGGATTTTGGGCGCGGGCCTGATCGTATTGGGTTTTACCATCCGCCCCATCGTGATGTATGGGGAACAGACCCAGCACTCCGACCGCGTGGTTTATCAGGCGCAGACCGCGTATCAGCGCGTTGTCATCACAGAGTGGAAGAACCACCACTGGCTATACCTAAATGGCAATGTGCAATTCAGCACGTATGACGAAGAACGCTATCACGAATCGCTGGTGCATCCGGCCATGCAACTGGCGGCATCGCGCAGCGCGGTGCTGATTTTGGGCGGGGGCGATGGACTGG
Organism: Candidatus Latescibacterota bacterium; assembly: GCA_965204745.1. Taxonomy (GTDB): domain Bacteria; phylum Latescibacterota; class UBA2968; order UBA2968; family UBA2968; genus VXRD01. The sequence goes on along the minus strand of OZ242010.1, from coordinate 1,221,258 downwards.
CCGTGCGCGAGGTGGCGAAGTACGCGGAGGTGCAGGCGATTACGCTGGTGGAGTTGGACGCGGCGATGATCGATCTGGCGCGCACGCATTCGGTTTTTGTGCGAGCAAATGAGAAGGCATTGGACGATCCGCGCGTGCGGGTGGTGATCGGCGATGCGGGCGCGTTCTTGGCGCGGTCGGATTCCCTGTTCGATGTGATCATTGTGGATTTGCCCGATCCCAAAGGGCCTGACCTCGCGCGATTGTACGCCCGAGAATTTTATTTGGCGTGTGCGCGCCACTTGGCCGCTGGCGGGGTGCTGGTGACGCAGGCGTCGAGTCCGCTTTTCGCACGGCTCGCGTTTTTGTGCATTGAACGCACGATGGCCGATGCGGGTTTTGCAACCGTTCCGTATCACGCGTACATCCCGACGATGAGCGATTGGGGATGGGTATTGGGCATGCGGGCAAAAGACAGACACTCAGAGGGACTGATTCGCCGGGTGCGGGAACTTCGGTTTGAGGATGTTGAAACGCGGTTTTTGAATGCGGAAGCGATGCGGGGCATGTTGCACTTCTGGAAGGGCATGTTCGACGCGCAACACGAGATCGAGGTGAGCACGAAAATGATGCCGACGGTGGATCGCTACTATCGGCAAGCGGAATGGGGGATCGAATAAAGTCACTTCAGCACCTGCTTCGGCGAAAGTCGGCACGCGCCGCATTTTCCCGCCGATCCTCAAGGATGAGCGGCGGTGGCTTCCGCATAGACGACCGAACACCAGGTGTCAACGGAAAAAATCCCCTGCTCCGCATTGGAGAACAGGGGATTGGACGCAAAAAAACAAGTGCCTAAACCGGCATCGCCGCTTCCCGAATCTCGGTCAAGCCTTCAAACTCGCGCCAAATATCGGCCATCACAGCCGTGCCATTTTCGCTGGCGTGGATATGCCTGGGCCTGAAAATCACGGCATAGCGAATATCCGGCGAATGGTTTGGCCCGGCGTTGTGATACATCTGGTGATGCGAATTAAGAGTTGAATCCATCGCGTACTTGTCTTTTCTTGAGGGCTCAGTCATTTCACCCTTAAAGGAAGGAGCACGCGATGGATTGGCAAGATAAACTCATTCACTTGTATGTCTATATTTGTCAGCAGTATGACCAAAAGCATCTGTGGTTTTATACGGAACGCATGAGCAATAACGATACGCCGACCTTCACAGATGAAGAAGTGCTGACGATCTATTTGTTTGGGATCATGCAACAGCACACGCAGATCAAGGCGATTTATACCTATACCAAGGATCATCTTTCCGACTGGTTTCCCCATCTGCCCACTTATGCAGGCTATATCCAGCGGTTGAACCGCTTGTGTGTGGTCTTCGCGCCATTGATTGAACAAATCCAAAAGGACAGTCCCGCAACCGATCTCTCTGAACACACCTACTTGGTGGATTCCATGCCGATTGTCATGGCACAATCGGCACGCAGCGGTCAGGCGTGTGTGGCCGAAGAACAACTGGCCAACAAAGGCCGCTGCGCTTCCAAAAAGATGTGGTATTACGGCACCAAACTGCACATTGTCGCACAAGACCGTGAGAACGGCCTCCCGAAAGCAGAGTACATCGGCTTGACAGGTGCAGCAGAGCATGACCTGACCGCTTTGCGACAAGTCTTACCCGTTTTGCGTGATGGACACCTCTACGGCGATAAAATCTACGCCGATCAGCCCTTAAAAGACACGCTTAGCAAACAGCAGAACCTGATCTTCGAGACGCCGGTGAAGCGCAAGAAGGGACAAGAAAGCCTGACCGAAGCCGAAAAAGACTATTCTCGGGCGGTTTCGAGCATACGACAGCCGATTGAGGCCTTGTTCAGTTGGATTGAACGAAAGACGAACATCTCGATGGCGTCTCGGGTACGATCCTATGAGGGCTTACTCGTTCATGTCTTTGGGCGATTGACCGCGGCTTGCTTCTTACTCGCTTTCTACTCTTAATTCGCATTGGTGATGGCAGATCACCGCGTCGCCCGCTTCACCCGTAAATTGGATGGGATCGTGGGGCAAATCGAGATCCGGTATCCGGCGATTGGCCTTTGCGGTTGCCACGTACTCCGGGTCTTGTTGAAATGCCGTTTCATAAGCGCGATGCGATCCGGGCCAAAAGCAGAAATTGCCCATCAGCGGCCGGGGCACATCGTGAACCAACACCACCACCAACAGGGTCATGCCGCGGCTCAACAACCCGTCTTTCAACTTGCCGCCCAAATCTAGGTGCCCGCGCGTGAGGGGGCGTTCTTCGGCATCGGGAAAATTGAGCTTCACATTGCCCGCACGCGGCGGGATCAATTTCCCCTTGCCCACAACGGATTCGCACAGGCCCCACAGCGGCGATTTGTTGAACAGATCCGCGATCACCGGTTGATCGCTCAACCCCGGGTTTCTGCCCGGTGCCAGGGTGCGAACCCCCATGTGCCGGTTAATGGCGCGCCGCGCATGATCGGCCATCAACTTCGGCACGGCCCCGCGCACGAGCACATAGCCATCCCGATAAAATTGTCGCTTCTGCGCCGGTGTCATTTGCATGAGAACCTCCTGATAGTGGTTAATTCACTCTTCATAATCCAACACGACCTTAATCGCCTCGTCTCGGTGATCGATGAACAACTCAAAGCCCTTCTGCACATCTGTAAATGGCAAGTGGTGCGTGATCAGGGGGGACACGTCGATGCGCTGTTGGGCGATCATGTCCATCGCGAGGGGATAGTCGTTCTGGGAATCCGGCCCCACAGAGCCGATCAAGGTTATGTTCTTGCGAAAAAAGTCGCGGTAATGAAACGCGTACACATCGTCATCCGGTACCCCGAAAGCCAGCACAGTGCCCAAACGCTTGGTCAAATGCAGGCATAGATTCACGGTGTCTTGATTGTGCCCCACCATTTCCACCACCAAATCGGCCATGCGCCCGTGCGTGATTTCTTTGACGCATGCCACCACGTCGTCTCTGTCGGGGTTGAGCACATGGGTTGCGCGCATCTTTTTTGCCGCGTTGAGGCGAAAATCCACGGTATCCACGCCGACCACAGTTCGCGCCCCTAAGTTACTCAACAGGTGCGTCATCAGCAACCCCATGGGGCCTTGCCCGACGACCACGGCGTCGCGGTTGATGAGGTTGCCCAGTTTGCGACACGCCCAAATCACCGTACCCAAGGGTTGCGACATCAACATTTCATCGCGGGGTTCAAAGGCCACGAGATGCACGCCCACATTTTCATTGGAAATATAATACTCGGCCAACCCCCCAATACCCGCTGTGGGACGCGCCTGCACAAAATCCCCGGGTGCAAACCGGTTTGACGAAGACGCCACCACCGTGCCGATGCACTCGTGAATGGAAATCCCGATGTTCATGGGATACGCTTCGGCCGGGTACTTCAAGACAAACCGCGGGGAATCCGATCCGCAAATCGCGGTCAGGTGCGTCTTCACTTTGATCGACCCTTTTGGAAAGGCATCGATCTCTGGCTCATCGGCCTCGAACATCTCAATCCGCCGATGCGCGACAACGCGCGCTGCTCTCACTCATCTCTCCTTTGATCCGTTGCCCCATCACCACACTGCCTGAAACTGAAACGCAACCTGTTGCATCCAAATCGGTCAATGCTTGGCAATGAGTTCGCGGACAACAGGCATCAGTTCTTGGGGGATTTCGACAACTGTTTGGGACGAATTTCCAAACGCGCCTTCGTCCTCAGCAATGGCCGCATCCTCTGTCTGTTGCTCGTAGTGGGCAATGACCTTCTGAACCCGTTTGTCATCCCAGTTCAAGGGAAATTTGCTTTGTTTCAGCGTCTTCCTCTCCTGCGTTGGCGCCGTCGATACGCACTTAAGGGATTTCCTGCAATTCATAATTGTTCGACGATTTGAATAGACGCTTTACAGAGCTTGCTCTCTGCATGTCGCATCACATCAGGAATCCAATTTGGTATAACAGATAAGGCCGCCAACTTGGAAGCTAACGGCCTAAGTAATTGTAATCCATACACGGCAACCATCAATGATTTGGGTTTTTTCGCCCGAGAGATCTCTTTACTTGCGGTTTGTCAATTCATCAAGCGTGAACCTTTTCCTGGTTGAGGTCGAAATTTCGATTTCTTCGTACTGTTCCTTTTCAATCGTTCTATCAGGATTAATTCTCACCGACTCCTTGTCGATCTTTTCGTTCAATTTTTTTCCTAAAATAAAATAAGTAGTGTTTAGGCTTGTTGTCTGAATGCTACTATTCTCAATTTTGCAGACGGAAAGAAGATACGCCAAAAACGGCAGGGATCGCCGTAGTTGTTCTCTTGGCTTTTTCTCTTGTGTAAGAGTTTTCTTCAGTTCAATGAAAACGGCGTGAATTTCATCGGCTGATTCAACGACTAGCAGATAGTCGCATACCTGCTTCCACGGGCCATCTTGCATAATTGGTAAGTGGTTCTTAGCACTCATCCGTATCGCGATGACGGACGCGGACTGTGTAACTATTTTTACCTCCATATCGACATTCGCATCCTTTTCCTGAAGGGTGATGGTTTTATCCTTACTTGGCGTCTCCACAACATCTTCTATCAGAACTCTCTCCAATACCGAATTTATCGCCATTTCACGCCTCCTTTTCTTCTATGAGACGCGAGGCAAGTTCATTTGAAGTCCGATTGATTTTATCAATGGTTTCGTCAAAGACGGGCATGTCGATGCCAAATTCATCAATTTCACACTTGGTCAAGCTGTCCCCCTCTGCGACATACGCCCGAATTGCGTCCGGTTCGATAAAGTCGTCTTTTTTATACCCCAGATCCTTAACGACCTTCTTTTGTTTCTTTAGCCTACTGAGCATAATGAGGTTGTTGATTTCCTTGATGATGTAGTCGCTGTGGGTGGTTATCAGAACCTTCAGGTTAGACTGTGCCATCCGCGCCAACAATCTCGCCAGTTGTATTTGGTTGGCCGTATCGAGATGGCTCTCTGGCTCGTCGATGATGACGAGTTGATTTTCTTTTGCTACGTGACGCAGGTAGAAATACAAGTCGGACAGGCCACGTGCTGAGGAGGACGCGATGTGCAACGGTAGATTAAAGCTGCGTCCTTTGCGCCTGGAGGTAAATGCGATGTCGTCGCCGGAACTGCTATAATATCCCCCCATCATGTCCTTGATTTTATCAAACAATTTGTCGTCGTAAAGTTCGCTTCTTTGTCCTTTTAGATTGGATATGTCTCTGGTGTAGTCAATGTTGTCTTTTATCGGAAGCGCGTAGCGGCTGGTCGTTTTGTCTATGAAGATATATGGAGAAAATCGATCCCTATTTTTGTCGTCGCTCATTTTCTGCAAATAATCCACCAATTGGTTCTTGGTAAAATCGAGTTCTTTGTAGAAGAGCGAGATACCAAAGCGTTCGGCAGAGAGAATAAACGGATCAAGAGACAGTTCTGGAAACAGAAAACGATAGTAACGATACGAGATAAGAAAGGGAAAAAAGGGGTCATCGCGCTTTTGTTCTCTTGCGTTTTTGTCGATTGCGATAATATCGGTTCCATCGTACTGGATTGAAACAAGGCCACCTTTTGGATAAGGAATATCAATTTGTAAATTTTTGGGAAATTCACCGGGGAGTTCGACTTCGATAGAGGATTCTTCAAAAGCATCGGATGGAGAACTGAACACACCGGATAAGTCTTCTTGCGAGAAGGAACGGGTCACGCCGCGGATTATTTTTTTGCGCTCTTGATCGAGCGTTTCTCTATCAACGGTGCGCTTGAAGTGCCCCTTCTCTGTCACTTCTTCGACTATTTTTTCTATTTCCGGCGATATATTCCTTTGCCTATACCACTGTTTCAGAAAGCCGTAAAGCGTGTACACCAGATACGTCTTGCCGGTGTTGTTGCGCCCGGCAATGATCGTGATGTCGCCTAATTCCAGTTCGGCCTTTTTTGTCGGGCCGATTTTTTTGAAAATAAATTTGACAGGTTGCATCGCATTAGTCCTTTCGGCAAAGACTATGGAATTTTTTGGGTAGCCATCTTAAAAAAAGTTACGGCATTTTAAGCATCGCGTCAAGCCGTGCCCGCAGTGTTGTTCGGTTGCTTATGATCAAACATCAATCCGCGTGCTTTTGCCGCCATGCACGCTCGGTTCGGCGCACCATTGGTCGCGGAGGAGGGCGAGGGGTTCGAGGGCCGCTTCGGGCAGGTGCAATAGGTCGATCAAGATGGCGCGGTCGAGGGCTTGGCGGGTGCGGTCTCGATACGCCTCATTGGCCGGGAGGAATGTCGCGTCCTTGAATCGCTCAAAGATCGCCTCGGCTTGACCGAGTTGCGCCGGGCTTAAGGTGCGCGGATCCAGCACGGTTAGGCGGGGTAACCGGGAGATTGTGAGGATTGTGCGGGCCTGCTGTTGTCGGCTTCCAATCCACCAGAAGGCGAGAAGGCCCAAGGTGGTATTCGCCCACAAGACGAGGGGGATGCTCCACTCATCTTGAACTGGCAGGAAATTCGGCCACGCCCTGCCGCCGATGGCTTTGGTCGGCGTGAGGCAGGCGGCGAGACTTTGTGAACTAAGCCCGAAATCAAGCGTGAAATGCAACCGCGACGCCGTGCGATTCCAGACCGCGACGGCACGGTCATCGCAACTGGGGCGCACCTCGCCTTCGCTATCGGCCGGGACGACGAGGTTGCGTTCGTGGTCGGCGGCATGTCCCCACAGCACAGGATATTGCGGTATGCCTTGAATGGGGATGATGTCAAACGGCCCTCGCGGCGTGCCATTGCTGTTCTTCCCGGAAATGTCGCGGTGGAGCAAGCCCTTCTCGCCGAGGTCGCCGAGGCGAGTCGTCGCCAGCGGCGCGGTGTATCCCCGCGGCAGTTGAAGCGTCCCTTTTGCCAAACCGAGGGCGGCATCTGCCAGCGTCGTCTCGCGCAGGGATGCACAGCCGCCTTGACGCAACGATGCCCGAATGTACGTGCCGACCATCTCGCTATCGCCGATGCACAACCGCCCCTGTCGCGCATTGCCCGGGATTTGCCGCACGGCCCGCGCCATCTCAACCGCTTCTGCGATACTGCCCGGCCGGTGGTAAAAATTGACGAACAGGGTTTTCCCGCCTTCCCCATTTTTCCCATCGCGTCGCTTAGTCGCCACCACAAGGGCCTCCGCCATCCCCGTATCCGCAGAAAACGCCCGATCCGTCTGGCCGTGTGCCGCAATGGTCAGCACGGTCAACCCCTCGTATTCGCGTTCCAACAAGCGCCGGAAATTCGCCCAAGAGTTGCCGCTCACACACGCCGCGGGGAGCACCAGCGCGAGAACCCCACCCGGACCGAGCTTGGCGTGCCCGAGATCGACAAAGTTGGAGGCCAGGCCCGCGTTGCCGTGGCCGCACGGATGGGACAACCGCCGCCGGATCTCGGACAGACGCTTGGCCATGGCCTGCTGTTCGTCTTTGGTCGTGTTCAGCCCTGCAAATGACGGCACCGGGACTTCGGTACTCTCGTGGTTGGTGGGCCGCGTAAAGGGCGGGTTCATGATCACCAGATTCGCTGATTCTCGAGGCATGATCATGTCTGAACTCCCCGCTGTCTCCACATCTGCGCCCGTGCCCTGCGCCACTTGGATGCCCGTCCCAAACAGCGACGGCGTGGCGTCATACGCAATCAGGTCGAGCGCGCCCAAGGCCATTACTCGCTGTTTTTCCTGACTTTGTCGACCGTATGGCAAGGTGTGGACGCGGGTATGACCAAAGGTCGTCCCCGGGTGGGCACTCGACAGCATCGACGCGGTCAGGTGCGTGGCCGCGGGCATGATGTCCGCCGCGATGAGGGCGCGTTCCATCATCCGCCGATGCAAGGCCCGATCATCTCCGCCAGTTCGCCGGTGGCGCGCCGATAAAGCGCGATACGCCGCCGAGAGCAGGGCACCCGTCCCGCATGCCAAGTCCGCGACTTGCAGGCCGACGAGGGACTTCGGATCTGCCCAATCCGTCCGCTCGTCAAGCCGCGCCACAGCCAACTCGCCGAGCAGGGCCGCCGATGTCGGCAAGGTGTAGAACGTGGCGAGGAACTTCCGATCCGCAATCAGCCGTTGGAACACGCGCCCGGACAAGTCGTGCAAGGTCGTCGCGCCCAAGCCCGCCAACTCGCTGGCCGCCTGCGCGAGCCGGTCGAGCACCGCTTGCGCCGTGTGGTCGTCAATGGGCAACAGCAACTCGGAGGCGATGTGGAAAATGGGATAGTAATTGATGTGGTCGAGAATATGCCGCCAACAGGCGAGCACGCGGCTTTTGCTGACCGCGTTATTCCCCGGACTGCGGAGTTCGTCGATGGTGTCGATGCCGTGGGCCGCGGCGATGGCGGTGTGAAAAACGAGCGCGTTGGCGACGATGGCGCAGGCCATGCGCGAGGTTTGATCGCCATCTGCTTGGTGGAGGGCACGCGCCATTTTCCCAAGCACATGGGGGCCTGCGGTTTCGCGCAACCGGCCGGCGGCCTCGCCGATGCTCTGCTCCAAAATCCGCGTGCCCTCGGCGAGCAAGCGTTCGGACAGGGCGACATTTTCAATGCAAGTGGCGAGGTCGTCCATGGTACCGGTCAGCCAGCCCGCAGCCGGCCAGCGCGCGATGGCATCCGCTTCTTGCAGCGAAAAGGTGCAATAGCGGAACTCGGCGGCCTCGATTTGTCGCTTCAAGTCACTTTGGGGCGTGCGGCTCAGTTCCTGCGGGATCCGCACCGCGATGGTCTGCTCGATTTGGTCGCCGTTGTATTGCAGATGTTTTCCCAAACGCGCTTTGGCCTCATCTTCCACGTTGCGCGCAGGCTCAAACTCGGTTTCGATGACGACCGGAACCCCACCCGCCGGACGAATGAGAATATCCGGGCGCTCATCGGTTTCTCGGATGAGGCCATGTTGCTCCACGGCGGCGCGCTCGCGCCAGTGCGGATGCTTGGATCGCAGTACTTCCAGTAGCGGGAAATTGAAGGCGACTTCGTTGGTCGTAGGCATTGGTTTGAAAAGTTAAAGGGTGAATCAGTCGCGCTCAGATGCACACCATCGTTGTTCCAATTTCGGGATGATGGGCAGGGCCGATTGCTGACCTACAAAAAATAAGCCCGGCGGATCGCCAAGCTAGATTGCAAAGTGCCGAGGACGGGACTCGAACCCGTACGGGCGAATCGCCCAAGGGATTTTAAGTCCCTCGTGTCTACCAGTTCCACCACCTCGGCATTGCAGGCAAAAAATAGGCAAAGTTCCCAGACTTGTCAAACGCGCATTCTTCAGGCCTGGGTCAAAAAATCTCATCGAATATCCGTTCAATCTCCAAATCCAAGTTTCTCAAATCTCTAAACTCGTCCAGTGTTAAAAATTCGTTCCTGTCCGTTTCTTCGTCGAACATATTGCTCTGGACGAGGAAGGTTTTCATATACTCGAAGTATTTGGGTTCTCGTTCCGTCAAAAAGAAAAATCGGTTCAGGCTTTTCGCCACCCGACCAAACGTGCCACTGCCTGCGAACGGGTCAAAAACCAGATCTCCCCGAAAAGAATAGTATTTGATCACGCGCCTGCACAGATCAACCGGGAACACCGCGGAATGCACCTTGTCGTGCTTGGGGGCGATTTCCCAAACATTTGAGGTCTCATACCCATCTTCGACTTTGCTCTCAAATACGGTCTTAGGGTCGTATTGCCGGATATTCCAATCGATCAACTTGTCAGTCTCCTTGCGATAAACCATCACGTATTCCGTGACGACATTGGGCTTGTACGCCAGCGGCTTGCGGTGCTGCATAAACCCCGCGTTCCTATTCTTGACGCTCGTTTCCGGCTTTTTCCACACGATATCGTCGATAAATTCCCATCCCATCTCGACCAGAAAATTGTGAATGTCAAAGGGGATGGGGTATCGCTTGCTCGCGTGTTGCCGGCTCACTCTCGGAATGATAATGGGCGACGTATTCACGACCAGAAACCGCCCTTCCTTTGTCTTTTGGTGCGCGAGATGAAAAACCTCTTGTAGAAAATCCAAATACGCCCGATAGCTTTTGTAAATGGAATAGTCCCGCGCATTGTAATAGGGCGGAGACGTGAATGTGAGGTGAAAACTCTCATCCGGCACGGCATTTAACGCCGCTCGCACATCGCCCAACACAATGACATTTTTCAAAAAATCATAAGTCTCTCGATGCGCTCGTGCGGGAAGCGCGTCGCGCTCGGCGGGGAAATATTCCTTCTCGATGACCTTTTGGATCATTTCATTTGGGTGGTTGCGAAACGATTTGAGTTGCGCGCTCACATGCGCGTCGTGCTTAAAGGTGAGAAGCCCCCGGATCGCTTGCAAAACAATTTTGGGATCATCGTCCTGCAAAAATTCAACCAAGACCGAAACGATGGCCGGGGATCGCATTCTGCCGATAGAAGACACGGCTTCGCGCCGCACCTCTGTCGCTTCATCGCATTGGGCAACGCGCTTGAGGAGGGAGATGTTTTTCTCTCGCTTGGTCTTTCCCAGGGTTTTGACAGACCAGAGCCGCACTTTTCGATTGCGGTTTGAGATGAGGGACGCGACCCATTGGTCGTCAAAGTTTTTGGGCAAGTAGCCGAGGTTCTGCATGATGAACAACAGGCTTTTGCTGTCCGAGTGGTTCTCGACCAGATCTTCCAATGCCCCATTGTCGCGTTTTTTGAGGTGGCTGATTCGTTCTTTGGTGAGCATCTCGTTTCCATACGAGTAACCGGTCAATCTCTGCGGAGACTGACCGGTTGGTTTTTGGAGGCGCCGGGCGGATTCGAACCGCCGAGTAAAGGCTTTGCAGGCCTCTGCCTTACCACTTGGCTACGGCGCCGTGCATGCGTGTGTGCCGTTAAGATACTGAACTTTGCGCCGAATGTCAAGGGGGGGATATGCTTTTAACGCGCGGCCCAGTTTATCCCGCGCCGCTGGATTTCCGTTGCCTCGGGTATGTCAAAATCCACGGCTTTGTGACCCAGTGACGAGTAGAACACGCGCCCGGCGCCCCACATGCGTTTCCACACCACTGGCATGATGCAGCCATTGACCCACGGCGCCACGTCGGTCTCGAATGTCGTCGTTGCCAGCACTTCATTGCTCGGGTCCGTGTGCATGTAATACTGCTCGGAGTGCATCTTGAAATCGTCCAGCCCGGCCACGATGGGGTCGGCGGCTTTCTCAGGCACAATGTGGACTTCGTAATTTTTCACCCCGCCCGGATGCGCGACAAATTGTCCGCCCGTCATCCACTGATAGCTCGTGCTGTTGCGAAACGCATCGCACATCCCGCCGTGCCACCCGGCCAAGCCAACGCCGCTTTTCACCGCGGCTTGCAACCCTTGATCCTGCGCTCTCTCGATGTCGCCCATGGTCCAACACGGCACCACCACGCTCAGGGTCGCCATGTAATCCGCATCCGCGTACACGTCCATTGAATCGCGCACCTCCACCTCGAAGCCATCTTCTTCCAGCAGCGGCGCGAAAATATCCACGCACTGCTTTGGCTCGTGCCCGGGCCAGCCGCCCCAGACCATCAAGGCTCTTTTGCTCATGTTCATCTCCTTTGTTGTGGGTTGTGAAGTGAGACAGTCAGTTGTCAGTTGTCAGTTGTCAGTTATCAGTTGACTAATTCTAACGAATATAGCGGTGGGGGTTGGGCGGGGACTGACCACTGACTACTTGGGCGGTAGGGTCGGGTGGGGACTGACCACTGCCTACCATCACCAGATGCTTTTGGTGATCCTGCTGACAGATAGAGACAGACAAGTGAATGCGTTTATCTTGCCAATCCATCGCGTGCTCGCTCCTTCCTTTGAGGGTGGGAATGGGTGAGCCCTCAAACAAAAGACAAGTACGCGATGGATTCAACGCTTCATTCGCATTGACCACTCATTGCTCCTTCAACGCCGCTTCTTTTTTCGCATCAACCCACCACGTATCCGGAAAATACTGCCACGGCTGCGGCATGTACTTGGGGGACATGGCGGGTTTGCCAAATTTGTTCCAATACACCACGCGGTACGCGCGGATGTGCCAGTGCGGGACGACGTAGTGCCCCCAGAGGAGGACGCGATCCAGTGCGCGGGTGGTCGCCACGAGGGTTTGTCTGTCCGGGGCATTGATGAGTTGATCCACCAGCGCGTCTATGGCCGGGTTTTTGATGCCCGCGTAGTTGCGCGCGCCGGGTTCATCGGCGGCGGCGGATGTCCAGTAGTTGCGCTGTTCATTGCCGGGGCTGAGGGATTGCCCGCGGAGGATGACGATGACGTCAAAATCGTATTCCCGAACGCGGTTTTGGTACTGCGAGGTATCGACGATTTGAATCGCGCCCGCGACGCCCAAGCGTTCCAAGTTTTGGATGTACGGGCCGATGATGCGCTCCCAGGAAGGCGAATTGTTGATCAAGAACGCGATTGACATGGTTTCGCCAGACGCGGCGTGGGTGAGTTTTCCATCCGTCACGGCCCACCCAGCGTCTTTGAGCATGCGGGCGGCCACGCGCAAGTTTTGGCGGATGTTGCCCGACCCATCTGTGCCGGGCGGCGCGTATTCCGCGGCGAATACTTCTTCGGGGATTTGCCCGCGGAAGGCTTCCAATATCTCGCGTTCCCGGCCTTGGGGCAAGCCGGACGAGGCCAGTTCGGTGTTGGAGAAATAACTCGTGGAGCGCGTGTATTGCCCGTAGAACAAATTGGCATTCGTCCATTCAAAATCGAACGCATAGGCCAAGGCGTAGCGCACTTTGGGGTCCGCGAATTTGCTGCGCCGCGTGTTGAACCAGAACCCCTGCATCCCGGTGCCGTTCTCGTGCGGGATGAGTTCTTTGATCAATTTGCCCTCGGCCACGGCGGGGATGTCGTATGCCGTCGCCCAGGCCTTGGAAGTGTTTTGCAGCCGAAAATCAAATTCGCCGCCCTTTTGCGCTTCGGTTGCCACTGTGCTGTCTTTGTAATAATCGTAGTGGATTACGTCCGGGTTGTGACGCCCCTTGTTCACGGGCAGGTCCGCGCCCCAGTAATTTTCCACGCGGCGATACGTGATTGAGCGGCCGGCGTCGATGGCTTCAATGCGATACGGCCCGCTGCCCAGTGGCGGGTCCAGTGTGGTTTCTTCAAAGTTTTTGCCCTCCCAATCGTGTTTGGGCAAAATGGACATCTGCCCGACGATGAGGGGCAATTCGCGGTTGTCCGCGCCGCCGAAGGTGAACTTCACTTGTTGCGCGTTGATTTTTTCCACTTGTTTGACGTCCGCGTAGTAATTGCGATAGATCGGGCTGCCTTGGGTTTTGATGGTTTCAAAGGTGAAGACCACGTCTTCCGGCACAATGGGGTTGCCGTCGTGCCAGCGTGCGCCCGAGCGCAGGGTGAAGATCGCCCATGAGCGATCCGGCGGGACTTCGATGGATTCCGCGAGCAAACCGTATTCGGAGAACGGCTCGTCCAATGCGCGGGTCGTCAGGGAATCGTAGATCAACCCCAAGCCATACGCGGACACGCCCTTGAGGGTGAATTGATTGAGGGTGTCGTACGTGCCATTGGCACTCATCTTCACGCGACCGCCCTTGGGCGCGGCCGGATTGACGTAATCGAAATGCGCGAACTCAGGCCCGTATTTCAAATCGCCATACATCGAGATCGCGTGGCCCTTGTGATATGGCTGATCCGCCAACGGCCCCGCAACAACCGACAAACCCAACACAACCGCGAACACAATGGATTTCATGGTTCCTCCAAAAATAAAAATGTTAAAGTGGGACCTATCCCCTAACCCTGCCGTGTGCGTTTCCCCGCCTCGTCCCCGCCCTGCCGTGCGTGCCCGTCCCATCCCCTCATCCGCCCAAGTGCGATCCCATCCGCTACTCCGGCCCGCCGTGTGCGTTTCACATTCCCGGGCATGCGATTTGTCTCTTATATCTTTGGGCGAGCATGGGGGCATCGCCCAAAAAGGTGAGAAGGTAGAGGTAAGACGTGAGAAGGCCACCCCTCTTGCCTCTCGCCTCTCCCCTCTTACCGAAGGGGGTTGGGCGGTTGGGGTAATCCGCGCAACCCCCTAATCCGAGAAAATCCGCGATTCAGACACGGCGGCGAGGACGGGAACGCACGGGTGGGTAGGGGGCGCAGTGAGGCACGCCCGGGCGGTTGGGGAACGCGGTGGGGACGGTAGGGCGGTGTGGGGTAATCCGCGTAATCTGCGTAATCCGTTTAATCCGCGATTCAGACAAATGGCAAGATCAAGCGTCTCTGTTGAATTTGATGCTACAACCCAGGGCTTTGGTCTCGGGGATCGAAATGGCTTTTCCCGCCAATAATGCGTCGAGTGCGTCTTTGAGATAGGCCGCTTCCACAGCGTTGGCATCCGAGGCATTGTCATCTATGGCACCGTGGTAAACGAGTCTGCCATCTGCATTGAAGAGGAACACTTCGGGCGTGCGTCGCGCGCCAAAAGCGCGTGCCACGCGGGATGTGGGATCGGCCACGTATGGAAATTCGTAGGCCAGACTCTCGGCGCGGGCGACCATTTCGTCAAAGCCATCTTCCGAGACGCGGGCCGGATCGTTGGAATTGATCACGATGACGCCAAAGCCCTTGTTGCGATACGCATTGCCAATACCGGCGACGCGGCGTTCCCACTTGACCGCCCACGGGCAGGAGTTGCACGAAAAAATGACCAGCGTGCCTTTCTCGCCCCGCACGTCGGCCAAGGTGTACATCTCGCCATCCGTGCCTTTCATCTGCAAATCGGTTACGGGTGCTTCCGCGCCCAATGCGAGGGGTTCGCCTTTGTCCGCTTCGGCCTTGAAACCCATCGCCAAAGCGAGTGCAACGGCTAAAGTGCTGTACAATTTACGCATGGAATCCTCCTTTGGTCGGGTAAATCATTGGGACAACACATCGCGGACTTTCTTTTGCAAAAAATCGCGCGAGGCTTTTCCAATCCAAAAATGGCGTTTCTCGACCTCGCTATCGTATATCCAAGTGGCGGGCATTGCGCCCGACCAGTAGGGGTCTAAGGTATTGATAAACGCCCTATCGTCACTCAATTTGAGATAGGTCGGAAAATCCACGCCTTGGCTTTTGAGAAAAGCACGCGCCTCATCGGCTTGGTCTTCAAAATCAGCAGAGACAAAAATGACCTTCAACCCCTGACTTTTGTACTGCTGATAAACCGCCATAATATCGGGAAATTCTTCCACACATGGCGCGCACCAAGTCGCCCAGACATTGACGAGCACGGCATTGGCGTCGGCATTTTTGACCGCCTCCATAACCTCTGCCGCAGTCGCAGGGATGAGGACCTCGGTTTCCGACGCGCCACAACCAAAACAGAGAAGCGCGATCAAGACAAGGGATTTCCGGTTCACAAAGACCTCCGCATTATCGCCCCTGCGCGTCTTTGTACGCTTGCAGGCGCTCATGGATGCCCGCGTCTGAAAGCGCGAGGATTTGTGCGGCCAGCACAGCGGCATTGCGCGCGTTGTCAATGCCCACGGTTGCAACGGGCACCCCAGGCGGCATCTGGACGATGGCGTAGAGGGCATCCATACCGTTGAGCGCGCCCGAAGCACACGGCACGCCGATCACGGGCAAAGTCGTATGCGCGGCGATCACGCCGGGAAGTGCGGCGGCCAATCCCGCGCCCGCGATGATCACTTTGAGCCCACGCGCTTTGGCGGTGCGGCCGTATTCCGCAGTGCGGTCGGGATTGCGATGGGCAGAGCAAACAGTGATATCGTGGGGAATCCGAAGCTCGTCGAGAATGGCGCAGCCCTTTTGCATCGTGGGTTCATCCGATGAACTGCCCATAATAATACCGACAACGGGTTCTGCCATAAAAACCTCCTGTGGTTGTGTTTCGGCAGTCAGCAAACCAAGCGGTCAGCACATACCTTGCCTTGGGCTGAAAGGGTGGGGACTGACCACTGACCACTGACCACTGACAACTGCATCTCACTGCCTCAACCTGCGAATCCGTGCGGGCGTGTGGTCCGCGTGGGTTTCATTGGAGAAAATTTTGAGCGACCGATCTGAAATGGGCAGGTCGATGCGAACTCCGCCTTGGCGGTGGGATTCCCGCAGGGCAATGGCGACCTCGAGCGCGGCGCGTCCGTCTGCCCCAGAACAGCGCGGGGGCCGGTTGTTCTCTATCGCGTCGATGAGGTCATTGACAACGGTGATGCCTTGGCCTTCGGGCCGTGCAGGGTGCGGAAAGGGCGACCGTGCGGGGATGCCCCGGTCTCGGAGGCCGCCTGAAACCCGTTGAAAAAACTCAAACTCAAGCGCGTCTGACAAGGTGCGTACGCGGCCCTTTGTGCCGATGACGTCAAATTCCCACGAGGCGACCCCGGTCGATGTGCTGCGGAGATAGGCCCGCACGCCATTGTCAAAGGCGAGATACCCATTGCCCATCAAATCGTCGTCCGCAGCGGCGTCTTTGTCCGACGCCATTTCGCCAAAGACCCACGCGACATTGCCCCCTGCGAGATAGCGGATCGTGTCGATAGCGTGGCTGCCATTGTGCGACAGGCCGCACGTCGCATACGCCGTGATCTGGAGTACATCGCCCAAATCGCCCGCTTCAATCCTGCGGCGGGTTTGACTGAAATAGGGGTTGTAGCGGCGCGAGCAAAAGATGGCCAGGGCAACGCCATTTGCCCGACAGGCGTCGACCATGGCATCGGCTTCTGCAAGGCTGAACGCAATGGGCTTTTCCGCCCAAATCGCTTTGACCCCGGCTCGGGCCGCGTCAATCACAATTTGCGGGCGGTGACGCGCTGTGGTGGTCACGCTGACGATGTCGGGTTTTTCGTTTTCGAGCAGATCGTTGTGATGGGTGTACAGGTGGTCGGCATCAACGCCCCACCTGTCCCCAAACAGGGCGCGTTGCTCATCGTGGGGATCGGCCCCGGCGATGAGGTCAATTTGTGGATGGACATGGTACGTAGGCCCGTGGCAATAGGGCAAGAAAATGGCCCCGCCCTGCGTGATCTCATCGTCAAACGTACTGCCCATCCGCCCCAAGCCAATAACCGCTGCTTTGTAAGCCATAGCGTTTCTCCCTTCGTTTTTATCGACTCAAATTATGACGCCCAACCGCCGAATGGGTTGACCGAAACGAAAAAATCGCCAAACCCAATCGCGCTGAATCACGTCTCGAAATATTCGATGCCTCTGTTCAGAGCGCGGTGTCCAATATCTCGGCGGAAGTACGCGTTGTCAAAGGCAATTTTGCCCACGGCTTTGTACGCATGGGCAATGGACGATTGGATGGAATCGCCGATAGCGGTAACGCCGATCACGCGCCCGCCGTTTGTGACGAGTTGCCGATCTCGGTACGCCGTGCCCGCGTGGAAGACCACGACATCGCCCAGGGCTTCGGCGCGATCAATGCCAGAAATGGGAAAACCCGTTGCGTACGCTTCGGGATAGCCGCCCGATGCCATCACCACGCAGGTCGCCGCACGGTCGTCGAGTTCAATGGCGAGATCCGCGACAGAGCCAGCGCACACTGCGGAGATAATATCGACGAGATCGGTCTTGAGCAAGGGGAGCACCACCTGCGCTTCGGGATCGCCCATGCGACAGTTGAACTCGATGACCTTGGGGCCGTCGGACGTGACGATGATGCCGCCGTAGAGAATGCCTTTGTACGGACGGCCTTCCGATGCGAGGGCGCGTATTGTGGGTTTCATAATGCGTTGCACGATCTCGTCGAACAGTTCGGCCGTGATAACCGGCGCGGGGGCATACGCGCCAACGCCACCCGTGTTGAGACCCACATCGCCTTCGCCAATGGTTTTGTGATCTTGCGAGGGCGCGATGCAAACGATGTTCTGCCCATCGGAAAAGCCAAATATGGACGCTTCTTCGCCTTCGAGCAATTCCATCGCGATGAGCTTGTCGCCCGAATCGCCAAATGCGCGTTGCACCATCACCTCATCCACCGTTTTGAGGGAATCGCGCAGGGTTTCGCAATAAATCGCGCCCTTGCCCGCCGCGAGGCCGCTGACTTTGAGATAGAGCGGGTGTTGCCACGCCTCGAGGCACTGTCGAGCGGTTTCTGCATCCGCAAAGGTTTCGTAAGCCCCGGTCGGAATGTCGTATTTGTGCATGAGTTCGAGGGCGAAGTCTTTATCCGCTTCGATTTGCGCCGCGGCCTGCGTGGGGCCAAAGACCGAAAGCCCGCGTGCTGTGAAGATATCGACAATGCCATCTGCAAGCGGGGCTTCAGGGCCGATCACCGAGATGTCGATGCCCTCTCGGCGCACAAAGTCCGCGAGGCCCTCGAGATCGCTGTCCGCAATATCCACGCATTCGGCATACCGCGCCATGCCCGGGCTGCCGGGCGCGGCGTATAACTGGGTGATTTTGCTACTCTGCGCGAGTTTCCAAACAAAGGCGTGTTCCCTTCCGCCCTTGCCGACGACGAGGCATTTCATGAGAGGGTCTCCGGATCGAGATATTGATTTTGGACGAGGTACGTGCCAACGGCTTCTACAAATTTTTCGGATAATGACAAAGCCTGCTCTGCTTCTTCTTTTGTAATGAAACTCATCCGTGCGTAATCATCTTCCATACGCAGGTCGAAAAGTTGATGAAATTGTTGGGAGTTTTCTTTTGAAAAGTGGCCGGGTCTAACAAATTCTCGATCAAAAAACGACAACACTCCTCGGTGTCTGTGCGGTGTTAGCCCGGCACTTTGCATAAGCGCGAGGCCCGCATAAAACGCGGCGTAATACGACCGATTGACAATGGTGCGATTGCCGCGCTTTGCAAAAAATAAAAATCGCGCATCATTCAGGGCTTCTTTGGCCTGCGTAAAACGGTTTCGAATAATTACTTTTACCTCATCCTGATTCAAACGGGCACTCCTTCTGTATTGACGGTATTTATGAGGGGAGATGATCCTTCCGGGCCGTTCAACTGATCGCGTGTCATCACAACTGTTTGGATAATCACCTCGGCATCAAATCCCACCTCCCAAGCGCAATGGCTGATTTTTTGGCGAATCTCGGGCGTTCGTTTCTCAACGATGACGAGGAGATCCAAATCCGATTCCAACTTCGCATCGCCGCGTGCTCTTGACCCAAACACAACTGTTTTAATGGGGGAAATCCCACCTTCAATCAACAGATGTTTGACTTTTTCTGCAAGTTTGAGACTTTTTTTGCACGGTTTCATCGTTCATCCTTCCAACACATCTTCAGGCGTTTGGGTGATGAGCGTGCCGATGTTTTGGCCTTCGACAATGCGGCGCATCATGCCTTTTTGCTCAAAGTCGAAAACGTGGATCGGCAAGTTGTGATCTCGGGCGAGAAGCACTGCGGACTGATCCAGCGCGCCCAGGTTTTCGCGGATAATGGTGTCGTGGCTGATCCGGCGATAGCGTTTGGCAACGGGGTTTTTGTTTGGATCGTCCGTATAGATGCCATTGGTTTTGTGCTTGGCAAACAAAATGGCCTCTGCGCGCACTTCGAGGGCGCGCTGCACGCCGGGATAGTCGGTGGTGAGAAAGGGATTGCCGATGCCGCCGGCAAAAATGACGACGTACCCCTTGTCGAGATGCCGCGCCGCGACCAAGCGAATAAACGGCTCTGCGACCGCGTTGATCGGAATGGCGGTCATCACGCGCACTTCGGCATCGCTTTTGGCGTTGAGCACGCCGCGCAGCATCAGGCTGTTGATGATCGTGCCCAACATGCCGATGTTGTCGGCCTCGGACCGCTCGATGCCCCAGCGCGCACTTTGGTCCCCGCGAAAGATATTGCCGCCGCCGATGACGATGCCAATTTCAACGCCCCGCACGTGGAGGTCGAGAATTTCGTCGGCGATGTGTTCGAGGGCTTCCGGGTCAAATCCCGATTCCAAGGTGCCCGAAACCGCGCCGCCACTGAGTTTGAGAACAACCCGTTTGTACCGCATGCGTTTTGACTCCTTAGAATTGTGCAATGAGTTCGCGATAGCGGTTTCCAATATATACCAGCGCGCCCGATGGCGAAAGCGGAAAGACATTGACATTGAAAAAATTTTCGGCATGCTTTAATCTTGACACACGCGACTCGCCAACCTATTTTGCCCTAAATCCCTACGACAAAGAGATGCTGCCATGAACCCAAATGACGATGCCGATATGAACCCAAATGACGATGCGTACGTCGAATTTGAGCGCGTCTGCAAGAGCTACGACGGACAGACGATGGTCGTTCACAACGTCGATCTCCGCGTCCGCAAGGGCGAGTTTTTGACCCTGCTCGGCCCATCTGGATCGGGCAAGACGACGTGCCTGATGATGCTCGCCGGCTTCGAGGTGCCCACCTCGGGCGCCATCCGCATCGACGGGCGTTCCGTTCACGCGCTTCCCCCGCGCAAACGCGGCATTGGGATGGTGTTTCAAAACTACGCGCTCTTCCCCCACATGACCGTGAGCGGCAACCTCGCCTTTCCGCTGGAGGTGCGCGGGTTCAACCGCGAGGAATGCCGCGAGCGCGTGGCGCGTGCCCTGCGCTTGGTGCGCCTCAGCGGCATGGAAGACCGGCGGCCTGGGCAACTCTCGGGCGGGCAACAGCAGCGCGTGGCTATCGCCCGTGCGTTGGTATTCGAACCCGATCTCGTGCTGATGGACGAACCCCTGGGCGCGCTCGACCGGCGTTTGCGCGAGGAAATGCAGTACGAAATTCGGCGCATCCACAAAAGCCTCGGCGTGACCATGGTCTATGTCACGCACGACCAGCAAGAGGCGATGGTCTTGTCGGATCGCATCGCGGTTTTGCGCGGCGGAGACATCGAGCAGATCGCCGAGCCCGAGGCCCTCTACGAAGAGCCGAAACGCTCATTTGTCGCCCGCTTCATCGGCGAAAACAACCGCCTGCACGGTTGGGTGAGAAAAGTTGAGGACGACATCTGCGAGGTGGAAACCGGCGGTCAGGTCATTCAAGCGTTGCGCGTCGTGCCCTGTCGGCTCGGGGATTCCATCACGCTTTCAATTCGCCCGGAGCGCGTCGCCATCGCGCCCGATCCCGGCCTATACACCAATGAACTCGACGCCAAAATCGAGGACATCACCTTTTTGGGCGACCACTTGCGCCTGCGCTTGAGCGTGTGCGACCGTTCGGATTTCATCGCCAAAATTCCCAATATCGTGGGGCACGGCGCGATCTTAGCGGGCGATCAGATCCGCATTGGCTGGACGCCGACGGACTGCCGGGTGCTCGACCCAGACGACGAGGAGGACACACCATGAATCAGAAGACCTTTTGCAGCGCGGTTCTGATCGCGCTGGCGCTGTTGAGTTGGGGGCGCGCACGCGCAGACGACCAAGTGCTGACCGTGACTTCTTGGGGCGGCTCTTATGAACGGGCCTGCGTCAAGGGCTACCACGAGCGTTTCACCGAGGAAACGGGCATCGCCCTCAACATCGAAGAATACAACGGTGGGTTGGCGCAAATTCGCGCCCAAGTCGCCGTGGGCAAGGTCCACTGGGATGTCATCGATCTCGATATCTCCGACGCGGTGCGCGGTTGCGACGAGGGCTTGTTGGAGCCCATCGCGCTCGATTCGTTGCCCCCCGCACCCGACGGCACCCCGGCCGCCGAGGACTTCATCCCCGAGACGCAGACCGAATGCGGCGTGGGGACGCTGTTCTACGCCACGATCTACGCGTACAACAAAGCGAACATCCCCGGCCCCAAACCGACGACCATTGCCGACTTTTTTGATCTGGAAAAATTTCCGGGCCGCCGCGGGATGCGCCGCGTCCCCCAAGTGAATTTGGAGTTCGCCCTGATGGCCGACGGGGTGCCGCCCGACTCGGTGTACATCGCGCTCGGCACGCCGGAGGGGGTGAACCGCGCCTTTCGCAAGTTGGACACCATCAAAGACGATGTCGTGTGGTGGGAAGCCGGCGCCCAGCCCCCGCAGATGCTCGCCGATGGCGAGGTGGTGATGAGCACGGCGTACAACGGGCGCATCTTCAACGCACAGGTGTTGGAAAACCAGCCGTTCGTCATCGTCTGGGACGGTCAGGTTTTGGACATAGGCCAAATCGCGGTGGTCGCGGGGACGCCCAATCTCGATGCCGCGCTCGAGTTCGTCCAATTCGCCTCGACGGCCGAGTCCATGGCCGGCGTCGGGCATTACATCGCGTACAGCCCCGCCCGTCGCTCTGGCATGGCCTTGATCTCCACGCACGCAGAGACCGGTGTGGAGATGATGCCGCACATGCCCACCAGTCCTCAAAACCTCGTCCCCGGTCACTTTTTACGCAACAACTGGGAGTGGTGGACCGATCACCAAGACGAAATGAACGAGCGTTTCAGCGCTTGGCTGGCCCGCTGAGATCACATTCCACAACCGGATGCTCAACCCAAACCACGAGGAGGACACACCATGACGTGCAAACACACACACATGAAGGCAATGGCGGTGCTGATCGCCTTGGCGATGCTGGCGTGGAATCGCGCTGACGCGGACGAACACCAGACCCTGACTGTGGTTTCGTGGGGCGGCTCTTATGCGCGGGCATGCGTCAAGGGCTACCACGAGCAATTCACCGCTGAAACGGGTATCGAGATCAAACTCGAAAGCTACAACGGCGGGTTGGCGGAAATTCGCGCACAGGTCGAGACTGGGAATGTCCACTGGGATGTGGTCGATCTGGACCTCACCTACATCGTGCGCGGTTGTGACGAGGGGTTGTTGGAACGCTTCGATACCAGTTCGTTGCCCCCAGGCGTAGATGGCACACCCGCTTCGGAAGATTTTTTTATTGGCACAGAGACGGAATGCGGCGTGGCAACCCTGTTCGCCTCCACCGTATA
This sequence comes from Candidatus Latescibacterota bacterium, assembly GCA_965204745.1. Taxonomy (GTDB): domain Bacteria; phylum Latescibacterota; class UBA2968; order UBA2968; family UBA2968; genus VXRD01. Next base: position 1,198,426 of record OZ242010.1, on the reverse strand, counting down.
TGCCTATAACTCAGACCTCATCCCAGGCGAAAAACCGACCACAATGGCCGACTTTTTCGACCTCGAGAAATTCCCGGGCCGCCGCGGGATGCGCCGCGCGCCCCAAGCAAATTTGGAATTCGCGCTGGTTGCCGACGGGGTGCCCACCGATTCGGTGTACGCGGTGCTCGCCACACAGGCGGGGATGGATCGCGCCTTCCGCAAGTTGGACACCATCAAAGACCACATCGTATGGTGGGAAGCCGGCGCCCAGCCCCCGCAGATGCTCGCCGATGGCGAGGTGGTGATGAGCACGGCGTACAACGGGCGCATCTTCAATGCCCAAGTGCTGGAAAACCAACCGTTCGTCATCGTCTGGGACGGTCAGATCCTCGAGGTCGGCGGGCTTGCGATAGTCGCGGGCGCGCGCAACCTCGATGCCGCAAAGAAGTTTCTCAATTTTGCCGCCAAGGCGGAAGCCATGGCCGGCGTCGGGCGCTACATCGCGTACAGCCCCTCACGCCATTCTGCGATGCAACTGATCTCCACGCACGCCGAGACCGGCGTAGAGATGATGCCGCACATGCCCACGAGCCAGCAAAATATCAAGCGCGCCGTGCGAAATTCCTGGGAGTGGCGAAGCGACCACGACGACGACATGAACGAACGCTTCAGCACTTGGTTGGCGCAGTGAGTACCCTTTCTCGAGATCGAAGCATCTGGGAGATTTCAGCGATCCGCAAGCGCGTGGAAGGAGCGGCATGACCTAAGGACAGGATTGAACAGATCGCCGCCGCTCAAGACCTCTGGCAAGCGTATAAACGGCACAAACAACTGAGAGAATAGCAATGGCACTTACATGTGATGTCAAAAAGGTGATACTGGCCCGTGTCCAGCGAGACCCTGCTTTCCGCGAGGAACTCATGAAAGAAGGCATCGGATGTATGCTCGCTGGCGATGTGGACACCGGCAAGGTCGTGTTGCGCGACTATATCGACGCGACAATCGGGCTCTACAAGGAGCGTTGAAATGGGCGTAACACATGTCACCGCTGTCATTCGGAACCCGGCTGAACCAGACAAATTTTGGGAAGGGCTGTTCTTGGTCGATACGGGCGCGGTTGATTCGCTCGTGCCCAGGCCGCATTTGGAAGCCATCGGTCTCAAGCCCAAAGGACAGCGGGTGTATGGGTTGGCCGACGGTAGCGAAGTCAAAATGGACATTACGACCGGGGATATCGAATTTATGGGCGAGATCGTCGGATCGACGATTGTATTCGGAGAAGCGGATGCCGAACCACTGCTCGGTGTGACGGCCTTGGAATCCGTGGGTATTGAGATCGACCCGCGCAATCAGAAACTCACGCGACTCCCATCCACGCGGCTCAAGAACACGCACATGAAAGTGACGAGATTGTGAAACCCAAGACAGACATCAAAATCTCCGATATTCGCCCGCGCCTGCGCGCCGTGGGGTTGGTGTTGCCATTGCTGGCCTTTATCGGCATCACCTTTGTCGCGCCGCTCGCGACGATGCTCATCCGGAGCATTCACGACCCGGTGGTCGCCGATGCCCTGCCCGAAACCCTGGATCTGCTTTCGCAATGGGACGGGGCGGGCACGCCCGACGAGGCGGTCTATGAAGCCATCGCCCGCGAACTCCGAAAGGCTTATGCGGAGCGCACGCTCGGTCGGATTGCCGGGCGCGTCAATCGCGTGCATGCCGGGCTTCGCAGTGTGATGACGCGCAGCGTGCGACGGTTGCGGAGCATGGACGAGGGGCCATGGCGAGACGCGATGATCCGCATCGACGCGGCCTGGGGCGATGTGCAAACATGGCATGCGATCCGCAGCGCGGGTGCGCGTTTCACCTCGCGGCACTACCTCAACGCACTCGATATGCAACGCCTGCCCGATGGCGCCATCGCCAGTCAACCCGCAGAGCGCCGCATCTATTTGTCCCTCTTGTGGCGCACCCTTGTCGTGAGCCTGATCATCACCGGCCTTTGTCTGTTGCTCGGCTATCCCATCGCCCATCTGATCGCGCATGCGTCCGCGCGCGTCTCAAACCTACTCCTCATCCTCGTGCTCGTGCCCTTTTGGACGTCGCTCCTCGTGCGGACGACCTCGTGGATCGTCTTGCTCCAAAAGCAGGGCGTGCTCAACAGTCTGCTCGTCTCACTCGGGCTGATTGGCGACGACGGTCGGATCGCGATGGTCTATAACATGACCGGCACGCTGGTGGCGATGACCCATGTGCTCTTGCCCTTCATGATCTTGCCCCTCTACTCGATCATGCGCGCCATTCCGCCAACCCAAATGCGCGCGGCCTCGTCGCTTGGCGCGAGTTCCTTTCAGGCGTTTTGGCGCGTGTATTGGCCGCAAACCCTGCCCGGCGTGGGCGCGGGATCCCTCCTCGTGTTCATCCTCGCCATTGGCTACTACATCACCCCCGCGCTGGTGGGCGGCAGCAGCGGGCAACTCATCTCCAACATGATCGCCTACCACATGCAGACCTCCCTCAACTGGAGTTTGGCCGCGGCACTTGGGGGCATCCTCTTGGTCTGCGTCGTCGCGCTCTATCTGTTCTACGACCGCTTGGTCGGCATCGAACGCATGAGGTTGGGCTGATATGATCCCAAAACAAAACGTCGGTCGGCTAGCTTACCTGGTCTGTTGTACCCTGATCTTCGCGTTTTTGATCGCGCCGATCCTGGTGATCGTTCCCCTCAGTTTTAATGCCGAACCCTACTTCACCTTCACCGAGGGCATGTTGCGCCTCGATGCCGAAGCGTATTCGCTGCGCTGGTACCGGCAAATCATCGAAGACGAAGTGTGGACGCGCGCCCTCGGCAACAGCTTGATCATCGGCATTGCCGCAACCGCGCTGGCAACCGCGCTGGGCACCCTGGCCGCGCTGGGGCTTTCTAGCCCGGTCATGCCCGGCCGCCGCTTCGCCATGGGCCTGCTCATTTCCCCGATGGTCACGCCGGTGATCATCTCCGCAGCGGGCATGTTTTTCTTTTATTCCAACCTGGGCCTCGCCCAAACCCACCTCGGCTTGATCCTCGCCCACGCCGCACTCGGCACGCCATTTGTCGTGATCACCGTGACCGCTACCCTGTCCGCCTTTGACACAAACCTGACGCGGGCCGCCGCGAGCCTGGGCGCCGGCCCGGTGCTTGCGTTTCGCCGCGTGCAACTCCCGCTGATCGCGCCGGGCGTGATTTCTGGCGCGCTCTTCGCATTTGCAACCTCTTTTGACGAAGTGGTCGTCGTGCTCTTTATGGGCAGCGTGGAGCAACGCACCATCCCGCGCCAAATGTGGGCGGGCATCCGCGAACAGATCAGCCCGACCATTTTGGCCGTGGCGACTTTCCTGATCGCGTTTGCCGTGTTGTTGCTGCTCACCGTCGAATGGTTGCGACGGCGCGCCAAATGAGTGATAGCCATGGCCGATTTACAGACCACAGTCCGCGACATCATCGCCTTTATCCAAGATCGGTTGTATTTCAACCGCGCCGATCTAGAAATCAAGGGGCAGACGCACAACGCCGCTTTGTTGTTCAGCGCGCTGACCGGCTTGTTGGGGGGCAAAATTCTGATCGTGGGCGAACCCGGCTTGGGCAAAACCACGTCCGCAGAGTACATCGGCGCGTTGCTCTATCGCCTGCCCTTGGGGGCCGTGTGGGAAGCCGAGGTGAGCGGGCATCCCGAACAGACCGAGGAAAAAATCGTCGGGCGGCCCAACCTGGGCGCGCTCAACCGCGGCGACGAAGAAGTGGTGTGGTCCGCGTTTTCCGTCTTGCCCGTCAAGGTCATAGATGAAATCAACCGCCTGCCGGAAACCAAGCAGAGCTTGATTTTGAACGGGGTGGATCGCGGCACTTGGACGTATTTGAACCAGGTGCAGACCAACGAAGAATACTGTTTGTTTGCAACGGCCAATTACCAGGATCGCGGCACAAATACCATCGTCGTCCCCCTTTTGGATCGCTTTGACGTGATGGTGGAATCCAAATACCCGGGCGCGAATTTGTCGTGGATGATCGGCGCGGAATCCCCCCCTGCATCGCTGTTGCGCGACCCGCAGCGCGAGCGGGCCATCCAAGCGCGGTTGGCAAAGCGCAATGGGGATGTGGAAGCGATTTGTGCGGACTATGGCAAAGCGATTTCCGAACGCTTGTCCGTGCCCACCTTGGGGCGTGCCGAGCGGGCGGCGATTCGCGACGAGATGGCCGCGTTGCCCGTGCGGTCAGACGCGAGTGCCTTTGTGCGAACCTTTTTGGCCGAGTTGTCTTTTTGTTGCAAATACGGGCAAAAGCGCACCCATGAAGTCTGCGGCGAGGGCTGTCACTACACGGGCTATTTGTGTTACGAAGTGCGAGCCTGTCCGTCCAATCGCCTGCCCATTTCCCTGCGCCGCTATGCCCAAGCCCTCGCGTGGTTGTCGCGCGATTCAGAAGTGGATCTCGAACACATCCGCACGGTCTTGCCATACACCTGCGCGCACCGCATTCAATGGCGCGATGAACACGAGGCCCAAGACCGGCGCGATGACGCGCTGCCCATCCACAGGGCGCGAGAAGCAGTGCGGCGCGTTTTTCGACGCTACACCGAGCAGAGCGACCGCATCCAATCGGCGCTGATTGCGGCCAATCGCATGGTCAATGGCGAAGATGTACAACCCGTTCAAGGCGAACATCCGATTTACCTGGAGATTATGCGCGACTTGGGGCGGGAATGCGCGGATAGATTAAACCGCAAGCGTCGCGATGACCGATAACTTTGTGGGGTGGTGATAAGGGGTCGCAGAGCCGAAATATTAAAAAGGCCAAAAATTTGGCGTCGATTTATAAAAAAAAATAAAAAAAGAAGATATTGCCGTGGGATCCTATCGAGGGTTTGGAGACAGCAAAAGATATTGTCGTCTATCTTGAGATCGTTGTAGATGAGGGCGATTTGCGTTTGCTTAAGGCTGTTTTGGGCGATATTCTCATTGCAATTAAGCGATACGGCATTGCTTTGGAGGACATGGTTCGAGAGAGGGAGCGCCTTGTAATCAGACGCCCCGATATTTTGAAGTATATGGATCGAATTATTGTGAAAAGTTACGAGGTCTCTTTTGCCAAAGCTTAAAAGTCGGATCGGGATTTTTGTTGGATTTGAGAAGACGCTTCTGAAATGAGAGCGTCTTGTTTTTCTATGTGGACGCCCCGCCTACTGGGGTATTGAAATCCAGCACCCTCGCCTTCGGTGTCTTTTGTTTTTTCCCGACAAGCCTCCGTAGATCAACGGGTAAAGCGCGTGATTTGTAATCGTGGTGTTGACCATTTGATCTCCGCCCAGCGGCTTTGGAAATGGCAATGAACAAGGTGATGCTGTTGGCCGTGCTTATCGGCGCGGGGGCGTGCCAACGGCCCCCCTTGGGGCCGACAGAGCACGATGAGCCACGTTGGTTTGTCACCCGAATAGATACCCATAGCATCACTATTGCTATGGAGGGTGACGTGGGCAATGGCAGTTGGCAGGTGCAACTGCGAGGTGATCCCGGCATCTATATTGGCGAACCCGCAGAGGTTGGCGTAGGTGTCCGCGTTCAACGCACGTATGGGTTCGCTGTCAATATAGGTGCTCGCTACACATTCACAGGACTTGAGCCAAGCACCCGCTACGCCATTCGCGTTCGGCGTGGCAATGAGCCGTGGGGCGCAGAGCGGGTTGTTCAGACACTCGGTATATAGTCCATTGCAAACGCGCATTGCCCCTGTGGGTCAGCATCGCACAGACGCGCTGCTCTAGGGCGCGTTCAGTGGTGTCGGTGGTCATGGTCGTTCTCTTCTCGGTGTCAATAATACCAGTTACGGCCGCGGATGGTTTATTCCTTAATACAACGCCAGTGAATGGCCCTGTCCCGGAAACCAGATACAATCTACCAAAAACGACACAAATACACCCGTGAAATACCCCACCATAAGCCCCAGGAAAAACGGCGACGCTTTGCGGTACAACTCAATCCCACCAGCGCGCAAAATGACAAACTTGGCAAACCACGCAAAAAAGATCGAAAACACAATGCGGTTGACCGGATACGCCGTCACCGCGGCAAAGCCAATCGGATGCAAGGGCCACCGGGGCCACACGTACCGCAAGGACAGCATCAACGCCGTGGTCGCCATCCCAATCAGCGCGATCAACACGCGCTCGCGCTTCAGCGCGAAGGGATCCCGGATATGCGCGGCAATCGTATCATACGTATTCTGCACATAAGGGCCATAAATCCCGCCGTAATTAAACGCCCCAGTCGCGTAGCTCGACGAAATTTGATAATACGCGCTGCTCGTTATCACCACCCCCATCGCCAATCCCAAAGCGATGACCAAGCGTGCGCGCTCGTGGCGCATGCTGTCGTAAAGCCGCGTGGCATTGCCCAAATTCGCCATCAAAATCGTCTTGATATCGTGGTGCCACGTCTCGGTCAGCGCGAACGCCGCCATCCCGGATGGCGAAATATTCACGGGCCCCAGCAGGTGGTATGCGACGAACTGCCCCTGAATCATCCGGCTGCTGATCAACCCGCCCTCCACGCAAACGCGCGTAATGCCCAACCAGATCAACACCACGAGTCCCAAAAAAGTGAGGGCTACAAAAACCGACATGCCCGACGCCACGCACCAGCCCAAAATAAACAACCCGCTCGCCAGCAACCCACCGAAAGCCGCTCGGTAAGACAACAACTCGCCCGAATCATCCACTTCCCGCGCATTGAACACGGCCTTGCGAAACACCTGCTTCAAATGCGCCCGCGCCATCCACAAACTCCACGGCACCAGCACGCACAGCGCGCCAAACCCCTGCCAGTTTTCAAACTCCGATGCCGGCCACACATGGGTTGGGCCTATCTCGATGCCCAGGCGGTTGAACATCCCCATCTCAAACGTCAACAAGAGGTGAAACACAATAATGCTGAACGACACATCCAAATCCATAAAATACGACACCCCGATAATCACCGGATAAAACCGCGTGTGAATCGGCGGGAAATACCGGCCAAATTCCATCAACCCCAAATCGCGCGGAATCGTGGGAAACAGCGGCTGAAAATAGCCGATCATATTCCAGTAAATGGGAAACGACGCCAACGCGAATCCCCACCAGAACACGGGCCGGTTCATCATGCCCACCGGCCAAAACCCACGCGGCCTCCTGTTGACCAGTTCCAGCGGCAACGTCATCAACGGAAAGGGCAACCGCTCGTGCTCCACCCACTGCTTCCGCATCATGGAAACCGCACAAAACCCAAACGCGCCGATCATAAACACCAGACTCAGCCGCCAGACCATCGGCGTCACCCACACCCCCCAAGGAATATCGGCACCGGCTGGCAACCCCTCGAAAAACCACCGCGCAACCGTCACATCGGTCACAACCGCCCAATCCGGCAAATGCGGATGCAGGTCTTCCGCCCATCGGTTCTCGGTATTCGCAAAATAAAACGGCGCGGACACATTGGCGATCAGATGCCCCATAAAATAGCTCGGCAATGCCGACGCCACCAGTCCCATACTGAAAATAACCAGCAATTCCGACGGGCGCAGAACCCACTGCGGACGCACCTTTTCCAGCACCTTATTCAGCACGACCGCGATCAACAAAAACGGCACCACCGCCCCCCACGGCAAATGATCCTGCGCCATCTTTGTCGTATGGGCAATATGCCGCGTAAAATGTCCGCCCCACCCCAAAAACCCCGCACACATCGCCCCGATCACAATCGCCCGCACAGTCACCGCTCGCCGAACGAGTACTGCCCGCGCTCGTTCTTCCCGAATCGCCATTCGCTCACTCCGATTTCACGTCTTACTACATGTCAAAAAACAAAAGCCGCTGGCCTCCGGCGTTGGCTATGCGTGCGCCGGAGTGACGACAGGCGGGTATCTCGCCTTTGAACGGCCTGTCGCCAGTTGTACCCCGCTCGTGGCAAAAGTTGCATTTCGCCTTTCATCTGCGTTCTTATGTGGTTACTTCTCATTCCTCACTGAATCCGCGCCATCCCCGCCTTTGCCGAAGGGTGATTGGCCGCGGTTTGCAAAACCCTGCGCCATGCTCTTCGCGCGTCCTCAACCCGTCCCAAAGACAAATACGCCCAGCCCATATTCGCCCGTGCATTGTGCGTATCGGCATCCCGCTTCAATGCCTCCTGATAGGTACTGATGGCGTCTTGAAACTCGCCCTCGTGAAACAGAATATTGCCCAAATTGACATACGCACTGACCAGATCGGGGTCTTGCAACAGCGCCCGGCGATATGCGTTCTCTGCGGCATCTGTCTTTTCCGCCCGCGCATAGGCCAATCCCAAATTGTAATACAAAGACGCATCGCCCTGCCCATAGCTCTCTGCTTCTTCGAGAAGGGATAATGCGCGTTCATTTTCATTTTGCCACAAATAAGCCGTGCCCAAGTTGAAGGGATCCATTCCCCAATTCGTTTTGGCGAGTTGCGCGTCCAACGCCACGCGATAACCCGCCCACAGCAAGACCAGCATCGCCGCGCCAATGTACAGAGATCTCCACCGGCGTGCCTGTATCCATCCTACCAGCGTCCATACCCCCATGCCCGCAAACACCATCGCGATGGGAATGGCGGGCATGCGGTAGCGAGACGACACATGAAAAGCCACCACCCCTGCTGCATAGCCGACGAGCCACAAATACAACACCGCATGCCGATCAAACCGTCGGATATGCACCGCGAGCCCGACAAGGGCCAGCGGCAACAACACCCACAACTCGGTGAGGGGAAAGCGCAAAAACGCGGAAAACTTTCGCTGGTAATAAAAATTGTAATTGAGCGGCACCTCGTACCCCAACGCAAACAACCGCACCTTCCGCCATGTCACCGCGAGCACCCCCCACGGATCGTCCAGCCAAAACGCAAGCCCTTTGTCGAACCAAAATGCCGAAACCTCCGACGCCTTCAACGACCGCCCAAGCGCGGCCTCGGCCACGCGGCGCGGGCCTTCCAAATTGCCCTGCGCCCCGGCCGGCGTAATCTGTGCATCCACGCCAGCCGGTGCTGAAAACCAGCCTGGCGCGTCTGCGTGATTGCCCATGTAAAAATTGATGCCCCCGTGCGCTGTTATCAACACCCAATCGTCCGCCACTAGTCCATTCCGCAAACCGCACAGGAGCAACGGCACCATCAACCCCACAAAAAAGCAACCGCCCAATTTCACAGAGATTCGCACCGGCTTGTCTCTGTAATGCCCCCACCACGCGCCTACCAGCACAAACGGAATGGCCGCCAACGCATTGGGCCGCATCAGCACTGCCAGCCCAAAAACCAATCCGACCACTCCGCAATACCACCCCCCGCGCTCACCGTTCCCCGCATCGATCAACGCCAGCCCCAACACACAGAGAAGCGCAGCCCAAGAAGTGCCCAGCAACATGCCTTCGTAAAACATCTGCGGCCCATACCCGGCAAACAGCAACCCCGCCATCAGCCCGGCACCTGCACCAAAATGCCGCGCCCCCAAGCGATAAACCAAAACAGCAGTCGCGCAACCGGCAACGGCCTGCAACGCGGCGATCACTTTGGGCGCGTGCCCAACAACCGCGTACACAACGCCCATGAGGTATGGATATAGCGGCGGCAAAACAAACACTTCGGCAGGGCCGAGCCAATCCCCGGACGCGACGCGCCATGCCCAATCGTCAAAAATCCGCGCATCCGAAATCAACTTTTGCGAAAACGGATGATCTGCCCAAAATGATCGCAAATAAAAAAAACGGATCACAACCGCAACCCCGCCCACAACCCAGGGAAACCAGCGCGAGATCCGCTCCATCGCATCGTCTTTCATCATGGCGCAATCAACTCATCGGAAAACAGCACCCCGCGACCTTGCCCGTAAAACCAAATCATATAATCAACAACATCTATATAGGTCAGGCAATAGGGCCTGTCAAGAAAGAAGCCGAGAGCCTGCCTCCCTGCTTCTCGCCTCAAAGCAACGGTCGATCAAACCTCGCACAATCATTGGATCTTGTCCAATCCACCAAACCGGCGTACCTTCCTCAGAAAATAAAGGCAAAGGTCACTGGATTACTTACGTCATGACGTTCGCCTTTGAACTGGCTGTCGCCCAGTTGTACCCCGCTTGTTGACATTTTATTTTTTGCGATGAAAGTGGGAGCAAACAGAGAACTCCGAAGTACCTATCCCAGTTTCTCAAACCGAGAGCATATCCTGCGATATAAACCGCTTGTCAGTTGCAGGGCGCAAATGTCAACACGACTTAAACTCACATCCTGCTTCATCATTTCGCATTCTATCGCCCATGAAAAATGAAGCCTCGACTTACACGGGTCTCTTCTTAATCGCATTGTCCTCGCTGGCAATCCAAATTGTACTGGTGCGTCTCCTCAGCGTCATAACCTGGTACTTTCTGGCATTCTTTGCCATCTCCACCGCCATGCTGGGCATGACTGTGGGGGCTATCCAAGTCTATGTGCAAAAAGATCGCTTTGGCGGCGAGAACAAAACCGATGCGATTGCCCGAGCGTGTCTCAAATTTGCCCTGTCCATACCCGCCAGCCTGATCCTTTTGTGCGTATTGCCCATAGGCTTCTACAAAAGCATCCTGAGCCTGATCGTGCTCATCGCAACAACCTGGATCTGCGCTTCGCCCTTTTATTATTCTGGCCTCGTCATCACCGCTGTCTTAACGCGCTTCAACGCGCCCATTGGCAGACTTTATGCCAGCGACTTAACAGGGGCTTCTGCGGGGTGTTTGATCGTCTTGGGTGGCCTTGAACTCGTGGACGCCCCCAGCCTCATGTTGTGGTGTAGCGGCATAGGGGCATTGGCCGGCGCGTGTTTTGTTCGCCTACCCCAATCCGCCCGTCGCTATACCGCCCTTGCCTTCCTCTTGTTTTTGTTGGGCATCCTCAACGCCCAAACCCAGCATGGCATTCGCCCCATGTTTATCAAAGAAACTTTTCAAGTACTCGACGACCAAATTTTAGAACGCTGGAACTCCTTCTCCCAAGTCGTTGTCTATCGCCAAGAAGAAAGGCCCACGCCGCTACCGCTTTGGGGTCCCAGCCCTGTAACTCCAAAAGAAAACATCGTCTTGCACGCCATCAAAATCGACGGTGCCGCATACACGAAAATCCTTCGCCATGCCTCGCCAAAAGACATCGAGCACCTGCGCTATGACGTGACGAACATCGGATATTACCTCAACAGACAGGGCAAAACCTGCATAATCGGCGTGGGCGGAGGCAAAGACATCCTAAGCGCGCTCGCTTTTGGTCACAACGCTGTCTTGGGCATTGAAGTCAATCCCATATTCGTCGAATTGCTCCAAAACGAATTTCGAGAATTTGCCGGCCTCGCCGACTACGAGGGCGTCACCCTAATCGTAGATGATGCACGCAGTTTCCTATCGCAAAGCCGCGAGCAATTCTCCGTTATTCAGATGGCATTGATAGACACTTGGGCCGCAACCGGCGCAGGCGCGTTCTCCCTGTCCGAAAATGCCCTTTACACCGTGGAAGCCTGGCAGACATTCCTCCGCCGCCTGTCACCAGATGGCATTTTCACGGTATCGCGCTGGTACAGTCCCCAACACATCGGAGAAACCGGGCGCGTCTTGAGTCTGGGAGTCGCATCTCTCTTGCACCTCGATGTAACGACCCCGGCCGATCACATGGCCCTCATCGCAACCGGCAACATCGCGACCCTGATCATCTGCCGCAACCCCTTGAGCGCGACTGATATCGATCACCTCAAACGGGTCTGCGCTGCGCTGCAATACCAAATCATCCATCTGCCCGACAACTTACCCGCGGCCCCGGTCTTAAAGCAAATTGTATCTGCCCAATCCGCCGACCAACTCGCGGACGCCGTAGCCCACGCCAAACTCAACTACGCGCCGCCGATAGATGACAACCCCTATTTTTTTAACATGTTAAAACTCAACCACCTAAGTGCCGCGCTCAAAGTACAAGAAGGCGTCATAAGCGGAAACTTGCGTGCCACCGCAGTACTCCTCGCGCTTTTAATCGTTCTGGGCATCGTCGCCGGGGCGACTATCTGTGTCCCCTTATGGCTCACCCACAAACCAAACGCTCGCCCCTCCCCCGGCTTTTGGTTCGCGGCCCTGTATTTCTCTTTGATCGGCGCGGCCTTTATGCTGGTCGAAATAGCCTCGATTCAACGGCTCAATGTATTCCTGGGGCATCCCATCTATTCGCTTGGCATCTTGTTGTTCACCCTCATCGCAAGCACGGGCCTGGGCAGTTTTGCAAGCGATTATCTCCCCCTCACGCGAAAACCGTGGACCTACATTTTCCCGATCACAACCGCCCTGAGCATTGTCGCCCTCAACGCCATTCTCCACCTTTTACTAACCCACATGATTTCCGAGTCCACGGAGACGAAAATCCTGTTGTCCATTCTCGTCATCTTTCCCACGGGCATGCTCATGGGCCTTTTTTTTCCCATGGGCATGCGTCTGGTGCAAACAAATTACGAAAGCGAAACCCCGTGGTTCTGGGCACTAAACGGCATCATGAGCGTGCTGTGTTCCGCGCTGGCCGTATTCTTCTCCATCTTCATCGGCATCTCTACCAACTTTTATCTCGCCGCGGTAGCTTATGCCCTCGCGTTGTGGTGCATCTACAATCTGCAACGGTCCGATTATGAAACCTAATTTGAAAATCGCAATGATTGCATTTGCGTATGCCCTGCTGTGTGCGCCGGTTTGGGGAGCGCGTCTGCACGAGCGTTTTGACGCCGAGGCAGATTCGCTCGCCGCTGTTCTCATCGCAGAACGCGCCGGGGCCGACAGCGCGTTTGCGTATCGCGCCCTTGACCGAGAGGCAAAAGCGCGATTTCTGATGGACTTTTGGCAACGCCACAATCCCGTGGTCTTGCAATTTTACTACGGGTATCATCTCGGGCATCGCTATCTGACCGTATCGGACGCATTTTTCGAGCGCGGGCGATTGATTCCCCGGCACTACAAAACGCGCGCTGTGCCACCCGATGCGGCTCTGCTCCATGATGCGGTAGCTCTGTTCGAGCGGATGCGTAGTAGCAATCCCGACGACCGCGTCGCCCTGTGCGCGCTGGGCTACGCCTTGCTGGAACAGCACAAAGGCCCTGAGGCAGAACGCATTTTTGTGCAAGTGCTGGAAAGGGATCGGCGCTTTCTCATCGCACGCCACGGCCGCGCCCTGGCCTGTCTCATCCAAAAAAAGCAGGTGCGCCGCGCGCTGGACCTCTTTCGAGACACCGTGTCCTTAGACGCGAAATACGAAGCCGCGTATTACAATTTGGCGATGTGCCATCTGGCGATGCGGAGCGTGGATATGGACCACCATTTCGGCAAGGTGGTCAAACGCTTTCCCAACCACCGAGACGCGCACTTCAAACTGGGCGTATTTTACGAATCGCTCTACTATTTCGACAAAGCCGTCAAAGCCTTGTCAAAACAAGTGGCTGTAAATCCAGCGCACGGCGTAGCGCGGGGCAGGTTGGCGCGCGTGGCCCTGGAATTGAAATATCTGAATCGAGCACTCCACACCACGACAGAACTGCGCGACCTCGCACAAAAAGACCCCGAGCGGTACCTCCCGCTTTTGGGCGCGCAATATTTGGAATCGGGCAACTACGAACGGGCAGAAGCCACCTTCTCGCAATTTCTATCCCTCATACCGCCTCGTGAACGCGCCTTGTACGAGGATGTCACCTTGCTCTTATCCGCAACAGAACGCGAGACCTTTCGCATGGCGGACAAACGTGAAAAACGCGCGTTTCTCGGCTTGTTCTGGCGCGAGCGAGACCCCACGCCCACGACACCGGTCAACGAGCGAAAATTGGAACACTATCGGCGCGTGAATTACGCGATTCAAAATTTTTCCGAAGGCCGAATGCCATGGGATGCGCGTGGCGACGTGTACGTCCGCTTTGGGCATCCCGATCACCGCAGTTGGTCCGATCACTTGGTCTTTGAAACCCATGCAAAAGTGATTCGGGTAAAGAACCGCCTCATGGACATGGCCGGGAACGCCCTCCACGAAATCGCGCCCACCACCTCATCCCTACAAGCAGAATCGTTCGGCGCAGGCGCGGCCATGCACGTCACGCCCGAGGTTCGCGGCCTGCCCATATTTCCGCTGCCCCACCAAGGGGCCTTGTTTCGAGATGGCGCGTCTTTGAACTACAAGTGGGAAACCTGGATCTATGCCCACATTGGCGAGGGGTTTGAAGTGACATTCCTCGACGCCTTGGGCAATTTTGATTTTCAATTTCCCCATCCCCCCATCGACTCGCCCAATCGCCTGTTGTGGCAACACCTCGCGCCCGAAGCCGTAGTCGCGCGGGTCGTCAACCGCACGCCCTCTGTTTACCGCTATCCCTATCCCGGCGAGCCAATGCCCCTGCATTTGTCCATAGCAGATTTCAGAGGGCACGGACGCGATACGCGCTTGGATGCCTTTATCGGCGTGCCGTGGACATCCCTAACCACCAGAAAGCGAGGGTCACTTGTATCCGCTTCGGTAAAGCGCGTATGGGTCTTGTTTGACGCAACGGGAACCGAAATCGCCCGCGACACTCTGGAAACATCGACAACGCAACGCGAAGTCACTGACAACCCCGGGGTTCTATGGGTGGACCAAGTGACGACACAAGTCGCGCCAGGGCCCTACTTTATGGCCGTGCGCGTGACCGATCCGGCTTCGGGGCGATTGCAAATTTATCGGCAACTCGTCGAGGTGGAATCCTACGATGCCCCGACCTTGATGCTGAGCGACCTCGTCGTCGCCGGCGATATTGCCGCCTTGGAAACGCACACGACAGGCAAATTCATTCGGGCCGACCTCGAAGTGATCCCCCTGCCATCGCACACCTTTGCCCCCAAACAGCCGGTCTATCTGTACTATGAGGTGTACAACCTCCTGCGCGACGACACGGGCCAAACGCATTACCGCGTGGACTACGCCGTGCGCGGTAGCAAAAATGCCGGTGCCCGCTTGTTAAAGGGCATCGGCACATTGTTGGGCATCTCGGAAAAACGAGAAGGCGTGCAGATTTCTTATGAACACCGGGGCACTTCGGAAACCGAGCCCGTGTACGTCGCCCTCAACGTGGCGGCAAAACCGGGCCAAAAACTCGCGATTGTCGCAACCGTAACCGACCTGAACCGCCCAGGGAACCCCGCAATGACAAAGGATATTTGGGTCGCGATTGGGAAATAATACCAAATTGAATTGCCGTTGGCCCGATGTGAGGCGAGAGAGCGAGTTGGTATTCGCCACTGCCCGCCGATCAAACACCGCCATAGGCCCTGGCGAAATAGGTCTGAAATCCCTTTGGACCGGGCCAGCCATCAAACAGCCGGCAATCGTCGGGCACCTCGCCTTTCGCGCCGTTTTTGAGCCAGTCGATGAGAATGGGATCCGCCCCTCGGCATTCGAGTTCGGCAAGGCCAGCGGCGTGCAGGTTCTGAACGCGATCAGCACGTTCAGCGGCGATATCGTCCAGCGAGCCGTAGGCCGTGAGCATGCAGTCTTCGCCCGCGGGCTTCCACTCCAAGTACCCATCACCGTCAAAAACAGTGAAAAATCCGCGCTGTTCCGACCACCCTCTGGCCGTGCCAGCGAGGGCGAGTTTTCGCGCACCTGCCCGGCCTTGCCGCGCCGCGGTGAGGATGTCGTGGCTGTCCAACCCCCCAGGAATGGGCGCACCGACCAAGTTGGCGACAGTGGCGAAAAAGTCCTGGGGTTGGAAAATGGCCGTACTGCGGCCCGCATCGCCTTCGGGTGTTTTGATGAAAAGCGGGATGTGGATTTCCTGTTCGTACACGGGCGCGTATTTGCCAAAGCGCCCGCGCTCGCCCACGTTGGTGCCGTGATCGCCTGCGACGATAATCGCGGTGTTTTTGCCCAGCCCCGCGGCGTCAAAGGCTTCGAGAAATCGCCCAAAGCAGTGGTCCATCCAAGTGACTTTGGCCGCATAGCTAGCCCTGATGCGGGCTTTTGCTTCGTCGGGCAAATTGGGATTGTTGCGCGCCCCCTGAAAAGCGCGGGGATCGAGGCGACCATCGTAACCGGGGGTTTGGTCGTACTTGAGCATAAAAGCCGGGGGCACATCCCAGGGTTCGTGGGGATCGAAACAGTCGATCCACAAGAAGAAGTTTTCCCGCCGCGCATTGTCCCGCAAGAACTGGGCTACGGTATTGAACAACTTGGCGCAATTCCAGTCGTCTAAATTTTTCCGCCCCCGGTTGGTGCGGGCATACGTGAGGTTGTGTTTTGTCAGGTCCGCATCTTCGCCCAAGCTGTCAAAGAGCGGATCTTTGCACCAGTTGCTCGGCCATCGCGCTTCGTCGTCCATCCAGGCGCGGTCAACTTCTGCGCCGCGAATAAACGTCCAGGTGTGAAAGGGATAATCAAAGGCGTGTCCACCGTTGACCAAGTGGGGCGTATCGTGGATGAGTTGCGTGGCGTATCCCGCTTCGACCAACACAGAGGGAAGGCTGCGCGTGTCAAAAGGCAGGGGTTTCCAAGTGTGGAAGGGACTGCCGTACTTGCCCGTCATGACATCCGTGCGATAGGGAATCGTGGGAAAGCTGGCCGCAAAAGCGCGGTCAAAGCACCATGATTGCGCGGCCAACCGGTCGAGATTGGGCGTTTCGATCCAATCATTTCCGTTCGCACCGATATAGTCGTAGCGCATCGTGTCGATGATGACGAGAATGACATTCATAAAAACCTCCTTGTTTGGCTCCTCGGCGAGATGGCGTTGTTTTGAGATGGCTCTTTGGTAAAATATAATCTATGCAAAAACACATCAAAAAACAATTTGAGAGGGCGCGGTATGAATGAAGCGACAGCGCGGATAAAAATCAATCGGTTGCTCGAGGCGGCGGGGTGGCGGTTTTTTGATGAAGGGGGTACGCCCGCCAATATCCGGTTGGAACTCAGCGTGGCGATTGCGGCGGCTGATCTCGACGGCATGGGGGATGATTTCGAGAAGGCGGGGAAGGGGTTTGTCGATTTTCTGTTGTTGGATGACCGGGGCTTTCCGTTGGTCGTGTTGGAAGCCAAGTCCGAGGACAAGTCCCCGCTCGTCGGCAAGGAGCAGGCGCGCCGGTACGCACGTTCCCTGAACTGCCGGTTCGTTATCATGTCCAACGGCAACCTGCACTACTTTTGGGATTTGGACCGGGGCAATCCGCACATCATCACGGCGTTCCCCACGCCGGATTCGGTGGGCCGGTACCTAAAGGTCGAACCCAATCCGCAGGGGTTGGTTGCCGAGCGGGTTGGGGCTGATTATATCGCGCTGACGCAACGGCCCAATTATGCGGCAGAAGCGGCGTGGCGAAATGAACACGAGCGCGAGGACTTTGTTAAGGCGCACGAGTTGCGCTTTTTGCGCCCGTATCAGACGCGGGCCGTTCACGCCTTGCAACGCGCAGTGAGGGAGGGCGCGGATCGCTTTCTCTTTGAAATGGCGACTGGCACGGGCAAGACGCTCGTCTCGGCTGCGGTTATCAAGTTGTTTCTCCGCACTGGCAATGCGCGGCGGGTGCTGTTTTTGGTGGATCGGCTGGAATTGGAAACCCAAGCCGCCGGGGTGTTTGGGGGCTTGCTCGCCAATGATTTTGACACGGTGATTTACAAGGAACGACGGGAGGATTGGCGCGGCGCGGAGATCGTGGTCAGCACGGTGCAATCCCTGCTGTTCGACAACAAGTACCAGTCGCTTTTCTCGCCGACGGATTTTGATTTGGTGATTTCAGACGAGGCGCACCGTTCCATTGGCGGCAATGCGCGGGCCGTGTTCGATTATTTTGTCGGTTACAAGTTGGGGCTGACCGCAACGCCGCGCGATTATCTGAAAGGCGTTGCCCATGCCGATGCGGCTGATCCTCGGGAGACAGAGCGCAGGTTGTTGCGCGACACGTACCGCACGTTTGGTTGCGAGAGCGGAGATCCGACGTTCCGCTATTCCCTCTTGGACGGGGTGAAAGATGGGGTGCTCATCAACCCGACGGTGGTGGATGCGCGCACGGACGTGACCGCACAACTCCTTTCTGAGCAAGGGTTTATGGTTGTGTTCACCGACGACACGGGCGAGGATCAAGAGGCGACCTATAAGCAACGCACGTTTGAGAGGACGTTTTTCTCGGATGAGACCAACGCGCTTTTTTGCAAGACGTTTATGGCGAACGCGCTGCACGATCCGGTCAGCAACGAGATCGGCAAGTCCATCATTTTTGCGGTCAGCCAGAACCACGCGGCGCGGTTGACCAATCTCCTCAATGAAATCGCCTATCGCATGTTTCCCGGCAAGTATCGGTCGGATTTCGCGGTGCAAGTCACGTCACAGGTGCAACGCGCGCAACAGTTCACCAAAAATTTCGCCAATAACAAGTTGCTCGGCGCGGGCAATTTCCTGTCCGAATACCGCACGGGCAAGGCCCGCGTCTGCGTGACAGTCGGGATGATGACCACGGGGTACGACTGCCCGGACATTCTCAACCTGGGCCTGTTTCGCCCCATTTTCTCGCCGACGGACTTTATCCAGATCAAGGGCCGCGGCACTCGGCAACACAATTTTCTCGACCTGCTTTTCGACGACGCGTTGAAAGACGATGTTGCCGAGCCACAGAAGACCGCGTTTAAGCTGTTTGACTTTTTTGCCAACTGCGAATACTTCGAGACCGAGTTCAATTACGACGAGGTGTTGGAATTGCCCCGACTACCCGGCGATGCCCAAGCCCGAGAAGGCGTTGATGAGCGGACTGCCTATCTCGGTGCCTATCAACATTTGGGGCCGGACGCACTCGCAGAGGTTCGGGAGGAACGCATCGGGCCAGAGGGCATGCGGATCGACCGCATGTTTTTCGACCGGTTTGCGGACACGGTGCGCGCGGACGAGACCGTCGTGCAGGCGGTTGAAGCGGGTCAGTGGGAGCGCGTTGCCGACTACGTCACCCGCGAGGTTTTCAACAAGCCAGAGGAGTATTACACATTGGACAAGCTGCGCCGCGCCGCGGATGTGGATCGCCGCTTGACCCTGCGCGAAATTCTGGAAAAAGCCTTGGGCCTCATCCCGCGCTTCAAGTCCAAAGACGAGTTGTTAGACGAGGAGTTCGACAAGTTCCTCGCGGATCAAAAGTTGGAAGACCCCGAGGCCCTTCTCGCGGTCAAGTCCTACTTCAAAGCATACCTCACCAACGGAGGCACGCGGGACATCATCGACGAGCGACGCTTCCCAGAGTTGGCGACCAACGCGGCGTTTTCCCTGAACGACTATCGCGCCGTGCCGCAGGCGTTTCATGCTACGGTACCGGATTATATCAAGGACTACGTGTCGTTGAATCAGTTTAGTACTTGAAGTCAATAGCCACAAAAGGCACAGAAACACAAAAAGGGGCAAAACCCGTTCATTCTGTGTTTTCCATGCTTTTTGTGGCTGAAAAAGGAAAGCACGCCACAAAGTACACTGGCGATAGCCAGTTCAAAACACAAAGGAGAAACGATGAGAGATGAAGAGCGCATTCTGGCTTTATGCGACAGGATTCGCCAAACAGCCTTTGAATTGCATACCTATCTTCGAAACGGGCATCTCGAGAAGGTGTATGAGAATGGGATGGCCCACCGTTTGAGAAAAATTGGCTTGGCTGTTGAGCAACAAAAATCTCTCAAGGTATATGATGAAGACGGTACGCTCCTCGGCAACTACTTCGCCGATTTGTTTGTGGAAAACTGCCTTATTCTTGAACTTAAGGCTGTCAGGACATTGGCTCCAGAACATATCGCGCAAACCCTGGGCTATATCCGCGCATCTCGTCAACGCGATGCTATGCTCATCAACTTCGGAGGGTTAAAACTCCAAGTCAAAAAACTCGTTTTGTGACTTGCAAAATTGCCACAAGAGACACAGAAACACAAAAAGGGGCAAAGCCCGTTCATGCTGTGTTTTCCATGCTTTTCGTGGCTCATGAATAGAGCAGGACGCAGGATGAAAAATTGCCACAAAAGGCACAGAAACACAAAAAGGGGCAAAACCCGTTCATGCTGTGTTTTCCATGCTTTTTGTGGCTCATGAATAGAGCAGGGCGCAAGACGAAAAATTGCCACAAAAGGCACAGAAACACAAAAAGGGGCAAAACCCGTTCATGCTGTGCCTTCTGTGCTTTTCGTGACTCCTGAATAGAGCAGG
Source organism: Candidatus Latescibacterota bacterium (assembly GCA_965204745.1). GTDB lineage: Bacteria > Latescibacterota > UBA2968 > UBA2968 > UBA2968 > VXRD01. The sequence continues at coordinate 1,178,198 of OZ242010.1, read as the reverse complement.
ATGCAAGACGAAGAATTGCCACAAAAGGCACAGAAACACAAAAAGGGGCAAAACCCGTTCATGCTGTGTTTTCCGTGCTTTTCGTGGCTCATGAATAGAGCAGGGCGCAAGACGAAGAATTGCCACAAAAGGCACAGAAACACAAAAAGGGGCAAAATCCATTCTGTGCCTTTGAACTGGCTATCGCCAGTTGTACCCCGCTCGTGCTTTTTGTGGCTCAAAAAGGAAAGGCTATGTTGGACGCAGAGACGAAGCGCAGGATTGATACGGCGCGCGATATTTTGGTCGGTAAGGTGCCCGATCCCAAAAGTCAGGTGGAGCAAATTACTATCGCGCTGATCTACAAGTTCATGGACGACATCGACGCGCAGAGCGAGGCGTTGGGTGGGAAGCGCGGGTTTTTCGCCGGCGAGTTCGCCCATTATGGCTGGGCAAAACTGATGCGTGGCGGCCTTGGCGGTTACGATATGCTCAACCGATACGCAGAGGCCATTGCGACAATGCCCGAGAATCCCGGCATTCCACAGTTGTTCCGTAGCATTTTCAACAATGCCTTTTTGCCGTATCGAGATCCGGAGACCCTGCGCGCCTTCCTCAAGGTGATCGACGAGTTTGAATACGATCACTCCGAGCGGTTGGGCGATGCGTTTGAGTATCTGCTGTCTGTGCTCGGTTCGCAAGGCGATGCCGGGCAGTTCCGCACCCCGCGCCATATCATCGATTTCATGGTCGCCATTCTCGATCCAAAGAAGGATGAGACCGTGCTCGATCCGGCCTGTGGCACGGCTGGTTTTCTGATTTCATCCTACAAGCACATTCTCAAGACCAATACTGACGACAAGGGCAACAGTACGCTGACCCCCGACGACAAGGGGGCACTCGCGGTCAATTTCAAGGGGTATGACATCTCGCCGGATATGGTGCGCCTGTCGCTGGTGAACATGTATTTGCACGGCTTTGTCGCGCCGCAGATTCATGAATACGATACGCTGACGAGCGAGGCGCGTTGGGCTGAGCGCGCCGATGTGATTCTCGCCAATCCGCCGTTTATGTCGCCGAAGGGGGGCATTCGCCCGCACAGTCGTTTTTCGGTGCAATCCAAACGCAGCGAGGTGCTGTTCGTGGATTACATCGCCGAGCATCTGATGGCCAATGGGCGGGCGGGCATCATCGTGCCCGAGGGGATCATTTTCCAAAGCCAGAACGCGCATAAGCAGTTGCGAAAGATGCTAGTTGACGAGTATCTCGTGGCGGTGGTCTCGCTACCGGCAGGTGTATTCCAACCCTATTCCGGCGTCAAGACTTCCATCCTGATTTTGGACAAATCTCTCGCCAGACAGACCGATCACCTCGCGTTTTTCAAAGTGGCAAACGACGGCTTCGACTTGGGCGCGCAACGCCGCCCCATCGCAGAGAACGACCTGCCACAAGTGCAAGCCGAACTCGCCGAATACCTGAGCCGTTTGCGGACGGGCAAACCGGTGGACGCCTCCCAAGTCGCAGAGCAAGGCATACAGTACACAACAGCACGCGGGTTGGTCGTTGGAAAGGAGCGGATCGCGGAGGGTGGGGAGTACAATTTGAGCGGGGAGCGGTATCGAGAGATCAAAACGGGGCATACGAAATATGATTGGATCACGCTCGGCGAGGTCATTTTAGGCAAACCGCAATACGGTTCTGGCGCACGCAAAGTTCTATACGATGGCAAAGTGCGCTATGTGCGAATTACTGACATTTCAGATCAGGGAGAACTAAAAGCAGGAGATATTGTGTCGCCATCGACAGTCGAACCAGACCGATTTCTTGAACCGGGCGATCTACTCATCGCACGCTCTGGATCGGTCGGTCGTACCTATATTCACAAAACGCTACCGGGCACTTATCAATACGCTGGGTATTTGATTCGCTTCCGTGTCAATCCCGCCAAAGCGATTCCCGAGTATGTGTATCACGTTACCAAATCGGACTCTTGGCGTGAATGGATATTTAGCAATTCCAAGACTGGCACACTTACAAACATCAACGCCAAGCAATACTCCTCATTCCAATTTCCTATTCCGCCGCTGGAAGTACAGCGAGAAATCGTAGCGGAAATTGAGGGCTATCAGAAGGTGATAGACGGAGCGCGGGCGGTTGTGGAGAACTATCGACCGCATATTGAGATAGACCCGACGTGGCCGGTGGTGGAGATAGGCAAAGCCTGTACTGTAAATCCGCGAAAATCAGAACTCGCCGAACTTGATAAGGCAACGACCGTTTCATTCGTACCTATGTCAGATATGGGAGAAAACACAATGTTCTTTTCGCCCAAAGACAGTAAGCGTTTAGAGGAAGTCGGCACGAGTTATACATATTTCAAGAACGACGATGTGCTGATTGCAAAGGTGACGCCGTGCTTTGAAAACGGCAAAGCTGGTATTGCTAAAGGGCTATATAATGGAATCGGCTTCGGCTCAAGCGAGTTCTATGTTTTGAGGCCATCGGAGACCGCGCTTCCCGAATGGATTTTCCTGTGCATAGCCACGCCCACCTTCCGTGCATGGGCGACGCCCAAAATGACCGGAACGGGCGGATTGCAACGGGTTCCGAGGTCAGTGATAGAAAATTACAAAATCCCGATTCCATCCCTTAAAACGCAACAAGCCATCATCGCCGAGATCGAGGCGGAGCAGGTGTTGGTGGATGGCAGCAGGGAATTGATCGAGCGATTCGAGAAGAAGATATGCGATGCGGTGGGGCGGGTGTGGGGGGAGGGGGAATAGGCTAAAAGCCGAGTGGGAGAGTTGAGCAGTCAGTGATGCTCTGGCAGGTGTTTTTGAATCTCTTGGAAAATATCATACATACCACGCGGCAGAACTTGGCATGTCAATGGTTTAGATTTCTCCAGCAACCGACATATTCTGTATCGGTCACAGAGAATGCAGTTGACGGTACGTGACCGATCTTCCCGCCATTCTGTGAGGTTGATGCGCGGGAAATGAGGAATCAACAAAAAATTTGTATGATCTGTATCTAACCGCACGAACCCCGATAAGGCCTGACGACTTTGGGCTTCATGTTTTTTGGTCCACCACTCTTCTTTTTTTACTGTGCATTGAGCGAAGGCGAAAAATGGATACTCTAATTCGTCATCAAAAGAACAAATGGCAATTAAATCAATGCCACACTCGCGTTGCGTGTCGGGCAGTTTATCTATTTCCTTTTGGTACGCTTTGGCGTTTAATTTTTTCGCCAAGGCCGGAATGGCCTTGCGTACGGACCGCCCAAGATTTTTTCTTTCCTCGCTGTTTTGACTGAACAGAAAAACCTCTGCCCACTTGGGAAACAATGCCCGCATCGCCTCTTTGCATAGAGTTTCAAACTCTATCCTCAACTTATACTGCAAAGAGGGAATCCGAGTTATCGATTGTGACATGAACAGACTAGCAAGAACAGATACGACAAATAGTGTTTCTTGGACGTTTGAGGTGCAAACTGCACTTCGTCATCATCTTGCCTGAAGGGATAAGTTTTCCCCAACCATAAGGCGCGGTTTTTGATAAGATTCATCGCATCTTCAAAGTAGCGATTAAAATCATCGACTTCCTCGCCTTGCAAAAAATTGTCATCCTCACCAAAAATTTCACTTTGAACTGCGTTAAAATGTGCGCGTGTGAAACAACCGTCGTAGCCGTCGTAGTCGTCATTCTTCAATGCGACGACTAACTCAATGCAGTCGGCTAAATCAACGACATCTTCAATTATTTCTTGACTCCAACGAAAATCAATCATTGTGAATCCACCTTTAAGCGGTTGATTGCGTCATCAAGCATGTTCATTGCTTCTTGGACACTCTCCACTGCCTCTTGGTCATCAGACGATAGGGAGTATAGATTCAAGTTTGCTTGTTTAAGATGATCTTTTGCTTGCTCAAGATGATCTATGGCTAAGGTTATATCTTGTAAAAATACCTCCCTGTTATCTATTGTAGCACTAAAAGCACTATCTAATGACACACCTTGCCGGAACTTTTCCAGTGCGTTAGAATTTTCTATAACAGCACTTAATTTGGGAATATTTCGAGACTCGCCGAGGCGTGTGGAACCCTGACTATCTTTTTTGAACATCCACTCCGTGAGTTCTTCAAGAGGTTCTTCCTTTAAGGATTTTGGATTGGCAATGGGGTGTGTCGCGCTACCGTCTTCCTCTCTGACGCCAACAAATGACGCGATTTCCACGTTTGCGATAGCCGTATAGAACGTGCCAAACCGAAAACTTCCTTCGTTTAGATCGTCAATATCAAAAAAGTCGCGTTCCTCAATGGCTTCGTACGCCGCCAAAGCATCCAGACTACGCCTGACTGCATCGCGCCTACTACCAATTTCACGGGCAACTTCGATACAGCGTTTTTCCGGTTCACCCGATGCTTGCTTGAACAACAATTTCAAGTATCGTGCCTTTGCCAAAGGATCCCATCGTTGGACCCCAGAAATATGGCGAAAACCCAGATATTGCAGGGCATCATCCCTTGAGTTGACGATATATGCTGGAATATCGGTTGGCTTATTTTTTCTATCTTCTGACGCTCTTGTAATGCTGCGGCGGTTACCCGCCAAGTCCGGGTCTTGCAACAGTTTCAATGCTGCCAGTCTGCGATTGCCCTCCAAGACTGTGTATTTGTCGCCTTCAGCAGGAGTTACGACGATGGCTTCGCCTGGGAAAAACCCGTTCTCTCCGATAGAGATCATCAAGTCCTCAATGCCGGTTTTTGCCGCCAAATACTTGATAATTTCGCTTTCTTTAGTACCTACCGTAGTCGGCAGACGCGGATTTTGCTTGTCAAATTCGAGCTCGTCAATATTGAGTGTATTAAATTTCATGAGAACACCTCTCCCGGTAGGGCTTCAAAAATTTGTCGAAAGATCATCGGCGGCACGGCATTGCCAATGACCTTGTATTTATTCATCAATCCCGTCGTATCTGGAAACGTCCAGTCGACGAGGTCTTGAAGAGCCGCTGCTTCTTTGTACGAAAGCCTGCGGGCTTTTTGGGGGTCTCCTTGGAAAACCCATTTATCTTTTCCTATTTTTTTGAGCGGCGGACTCATGGGGTGCAACGGCATGTGGCGTGCGTTTGCGAGTATTGTTTTGCTTGGTTCATCCCATCCGCGGTAGCGGTCACGGGAAAGATAGTACCAATGAAAATCCTGATCGCAAAATTCGCCTTCAGGCCATTCTTCCATTAAGTCTCCTAAGAAATCTCGCTGTGTTTTCACCGGTTGCAATCCCGGTCCGTGTGTGGGTTTTGGAAACTCGTATTTTATGCCGAAATCTGAGCGAATGCCCACGATAAAAATCCGTTGTCTTTCTTGTGCGAGACCGTACTGTGCGGCATTGATGAAGTCCCAGTTGACGCGGTATCCAGCGAAACGGAAACGGACGAGTTGTGCTTTCAAAAAATGTCGATTGTTACTTCTCGCCATGCCAGGTACGTTTTCTACAATAAAGACTTTGGGACGGATCTTTCGCAGAGCGCGATCAAATTCGCGGTAAAGTCTATTGACTTTGCGCCCGGCATCGCGTGCTCCGCCTTGACAATAGCCTTGGCAAGGATAGCATCCCGCCAAAACATCTGCTGACGGAAAGGCTTTGATTTGTTCAATGCTATCGGTTTTGAAATCGGTCTCGGGGAGATTGGCCTCATAGACCTCTTTGGCATAGGCCAGAATATCGTTTGCCATCAGAATCTCGCAACCTGCGTCAATCAGCCCTTTATCGGAACCCCCGCATCCGGTAAAAAGAGAAACCGTTTTCAACGCATGTCCGGGAATATTGCTACCAAGGGTGCTTGTATTCGTCGAATCCTGAATGCCCTGCAATTTTGTTTTGGGGCGGTTCATACCTTCCTCCCAATAGCTATGAGGTCCATGGCGACCTTGTTCAAAAAGCCGTGTCAGTTGACCGGTACCGCCCAATTATACGATATGTACAAAAAAAGGAAAACCGCTTTGTTGGGCGGTCTTCCCTCCGGAGTACAAAGCCCTTCTTTCCCACATCGGCAAATAAAACCAGATGCCACTCTCACCGATGCAAAAGTCTGCAAGGGTCACGGTGCGATACCGTGACCCTTTTCTCATTCCTCGGATGCACATTGCACAACGGGCGGGCGTCTCCCCGCCGATGGCGGCGTGAGAATGCGCTGCAGTTGATCTGACGGATCGGTATAATCCTCAGCATTGTAAAAATGATTGGAAAATGCCAGATTGCCCGGTGCGTACTTATACAAAAATGCCCGCCGTTCATGGCGCGCTTTCCACGGCATCGTGCCGTGCATCAGCGCTTCCGTAAAAATCAGCGCGTCCCCCGCCTCGACTTCGGGTTGCACCATATAATCGGGCACGCGCTCAAACCGGCGCACCTCGGGCGGAACGCATTGCCCAAAATTCGTTTTGTGACTGCCGGGAATGCACGCAAAGCCGCCATCTCCCGCCTTGGCATCGGCCAAAAAAAATGTCACCACACTCAACCCATTCAGCATCTCACCTTCCAAAAACAGATACTTGCGCTGGCTACCTCTGTGCCCACCCGGCGCGCCGTGCAAATTGCCACATGCCGCACCTGGCACCATAAAAATGCAATAGTCGTGATCGAGGCGAAATGCCGGGCCGAGCAATTCAATCAGATAGGGCACAATGCGCGGGTGATTGATCAACGCTTGCGTTTCGGGCGACCATGCGGAAACGCGACCCGTTTGCCGGCGGCCTTTTCGCCCCCTCAAGTCTTGGCTCGGATCGCTGTAATCGCGCACAAATTTTTCATCCGACACAGCGTTCAACCGATCCACTTCCTCCTTCGTCAACACATTTTTGACGATCAAATAACCTTCGAGATCGAACAGAAATTTCTCCTCGGGTGTCATAATCCCCTCCTGTCAAAAGTGACGAGTCCCGCATTCCGCCGCAAAGCCGCCCCAGTGCCTCAGATGTAATTTGTCGAACCATCCGGGGCTTTGGTACTTCCCCGTTCCCAGTGGACGTACGCTCCGGCTTTGATGACGTCTTCATTCACCTCCACGCCCAGGCCGGGACGATCTGGGCGCAACGCCAAATACCCATCCACCGGCCAATAGGGTTCATCCAACCAATTCAGGGCATTGGTTTCATCGGGCAGGTGATATTCCAAAATTTTGAAATTGGGGGTCGCGGCGGCAAAATGAACATTGACCGCTGTCGCCAACGGGCCCATCGGGTTGTGCGGCGCCACCGTCACGTAATGGGCTTGTGCTATCGCAGCGATCTTTCGCATCTCCAACAATCCCCCGCAGATACAAACATCTGGCTGGATGATATCCGCCCCGTGCTTCGACAGCAAATCCAAAAATTCAAACTTCGTGTACAGGGATTCACCCGTCGCCAGCGGAACCCGCATTTGGGAACGCAAGCGCGCCCACGCATCGCTGTTCTCGGGGCGGAGGGGTTCTTCGTAAAAAAGCGGATCGTAAGGGGCCAGCGCATTTGCCAGTTGCAAGGCGCGAATGGGTTCAAAAATTTTGGCGTGCGGATCAAACGCAAATTCCCAGTTGTCGTCCGAATGCTTTCGCAACGCCTCGAAATAATCCGCCGCAGTCGCACACACGCGGCCCCATCGACTCGCACTGGGATCCAAGCGGAACGGCGACGTCTTAAACGCCGTAATGCCGTGATCCTCATTCAACTCGCACGCAACATCCGCGGCTTCTGCGCCATCTTTGCCGCCGATGCTCCGATAAACCTGAACGCGGTCGCGCACAGCCCCGCCGAGCAACATATAAACCGGCAAGCCCGCGGCTTTGCCACTGATATCCCACAGCGCGTGGTCCAATCCCGACATCGCCGAAAGACCAACCGCCCCGGGCGGAAACCGAAACTGCTGAAACAGCTTGAGCATGATAAACTCGATCCGCCGCGGGTCCTCGCCTTTAACCAGTTCAAAAATATAATCCATCGTCGGGCCGATAGCCAAATCAGGACCGGGGCTATAACACTCGCCCCAGCCATAAACACCCTCGTCGGTCTCGACCTTGACCAGCGCACGAGATCGCCGTCCCATGCTCGCCATAAACGTCTTGATTGCCACGATCTTCATTTAGCCTCCCACTTTGCACTGCACGCGATAAACATCGGTTCGCGCGGTAAAAAACAACGTCTTTCGATCTTCACCCCCCCAATTCAAATTCGCCGCGGCAAGAGGCAGTTGGATTTTCCCGAGCAGATCGCCCCGAGGGTTAAACACCCACACAGCACCCGGACCCGTGCAATAAATATTGCCATGGCTATCCAATGCCATCCCATCGGGCGCGCCTTCCCCATCGCCTTTCAGTTCGGCAAACACCGCGCCATGTGCCAGAGAACCATCCGCCCGCACCTCAAAAGCGCGAATATGCCCCCGCGCAGTATCATCGACATACAGCGTCTTCCCATCCGGCGTGAGAGCCAAACCATTGGGGCGTTCAAAATCGTCGATCAACAAAATGGGTTCTGACTCGCCCGCAGGCAGACGAAACACCCCAAAAAAATCCAACTCCTGTTCCGCGGCCACGCCATGCCTGTTCGACAAACCATAAGGGGGATCCGTAAAAATGACATCCCCATTTTGGCAAACGATGAGATCGTTGGGCGAATTGAGCTTTTTCTCCTGATGAGAATCCACCAAGGTCTGCAACGCGCCATCCACCTCGATGCTCACCCGCCGCCCAGAGTGTTCGCACGAAAGCAGTCGCCCTTGTCCATCCAACGCCAACCCATTGGAATGATAACTCGGCTGGCGATATGCGACCACCCCCGCCTCCGGCGACCACCTAAAAATGGTATTCGCCGGAATGTCGGAAAAAAACAAACACCCTCGCGCAGGATCCCAGACAGGCCCCTCGGTAAACCGAAACCCATCTGCGACCAATTCGGGTTCTGCCGAGGGATCGACCAATTCGGCCATCTCGTCTCGAATGACTTCAATACCCATCGCACCATCCTTTCGCAAAAGTTCACAGATTTTCGAGAATTGGAATCGCATCTGTCAGCGTCTCAACGGTAAACTCAGGCGTGACCTCGTGATCGGCATCCGGTTCGGCCCGTTGCACGTACATCGTGCGAAACCCGAGTCTCGATGCAGGCGCGATATCCACAAAACGCGACGCCGCAATGTGTAGCACCTGCGCGGGTTGAAGTCCCGTCCTTTCCAAAAGGGCTTCAAAGTGGCGCGTCTCGGGTTTGTAGGCGCGGATATTTTCCGCCGTGATACGCACCTCGATATCCACGCCGAGTTGCTCGACGCTTCGGTCGAGCAACTCATTGTCGATATTCGACAAAATCCCCAACTTAAAACCCAATCGCCTAAACGCCGCAAGCGCGGCCGGTGCATCCGGAAAAGGCGACCAATCGCCCAACCCATCCGCCAGACATTCGGCTTTTTTGCGGGTAATTGCAATGCCAACGGATTGAAACGCCTCCGCAAAATCCAGCGCGAGAACCTCTCGATACCGCCGATAGGCCGTATCGCATGTCAGCCGTCGATCCACCTGCCACCACGTCTCAAAAAACTCATCCGGATCGACAGTCGGATAATCCCGAAGCGCGCTTAAAACGCCGGATTTCCAGTCGATAAGCGTGCCATAACAATCAAACGTGAGATACACGGGTTTCATGTTATGTCCAAACTTTTGTGTTCCCAAAGGGTTATTATTGTATATTCTGCCGCGATGATTTGAACCAATCTACGAGCATTGACAACTATTCGCAACCGTTAAGGGAGGATCTATGGAGCGCGCAATCAGTCTGGTGGGGCTGGTGGTCATGATGGGGTTGGCATGGGCGATGAGCCAGCACAAAAAACAGGTGCGCTTCCGCGTGGTCTGGGGCGGCCTGTTGTTGCAATTCATCCTCGCGGTATTCATTTTGAAAACCTCTATTGGCACGGCGATATTTCAAAGCATCGGCGACTTTTTCACTGCTATTTTGGGATTTGTCGATGCGGGCACGAGTCTGGTTTTCGGCGAAGAATACGTCCACCATTTCTTCGCGTTCAAAGTCTTGCCCACCATCATCTTTTTCTCGTCCTTGATGTCCATTCTCTACTACCTGGGCATCGTTCAAAAAGTCGTCGAAGCATTTGCCTGGGTCATGCAACGCACATTGGGAACGTCGGGATCCGAAACCCTCTCCGCAGTAGCCAATATCTTTGTCGGCCAAACCGAAGCCCCGCTGATGGTGCGCCCGTACATCAGCAACATGACAAAATCGGAACTCATGGCCTTGATGGTCGGGGGCTTTGCGACCATTGCCGGCGGGGTCCTAGCCGCCTATGCCAGCATGGGCATTGACGCGGGGCATCTGCTATCTGCATCGGTCATCTCTGCCCCCGCGGCATTACTGATTTCCAAACTGATGATACCCGAAACCGAGCAATCCATGACCCTGGGACAGGTGGAATTGGCGGTTGAGGAAAAACACAGCAACATCGTAGATGCTGCAACGGGCGGGGCCTTAGACGGCATGAAATTGACCTTAAATGTCGTCGCGATGCTCATCGCCTTTCTCGGCCTCGTCGCGCTGATTGACGCCACCCTGGGCCTGATTGGCGAGTGGATCGGCGCGCTTCTTGGCTACAACTGGACCTGGTCTTTGTCCGCAATTTTCGGCTATGTCTTCGCGCCATTTGCCTATCTACTCGGCATCCCCTGGGCCGATTGCCTGTATGCCGGCGAATTGCTTGGAAAAAAAATGGTGCTCAACGAATTTATCGCGTACGCGCAAATGATGGCATGGGCGCAACCCGATTCCGGGGTGGTCTTGACCGAGCGCAGCACCTTGATATTGACCTACGCCCTGTGCGGCTTTGCCAACTTCGGCAGCGTGGGCATTCAAATCGGCGGCATCGGCGGCATTGCCCCAGAACGCCGTGCGGAATTGGCCCTCCTCGGCATGCGCGCCATGATCGGCGGCACCCTCGCCATGATGATGACCGCTTGCGTCGCTGGCATTTTACTATAAAAAAAGGGCGAGCCTTTTCGACTCGCCCTTTCAGTGCATAAAGATGAAAGAAATCACGCATGAGATCCCTTCACGCCGATAGGCCAGTTATGGGAATCCGTGCGTGCATCTTTCATAAAGTGTTCAATCTCGGCGATCACATCTGGGTATGCCTTGGCGACATCGTTTTCCTCGCCTATATCGTTGTCCAAATCGTATAACTCGAGCGGTTCGTCGAGCAACTTGGGCGACGAATTGCGTACCGCCTTCCAATTCTTCCAGCGCACGGCTTGTTTGAAGCCCCCGCCAAAACGCTCCCAGTACAAAAAGCGTTCGCCGACATCCCGCGATTCACCCAAAAGCACCGGCAGAATGCTCACCCCATCCACATCATCCGGCGCATCCACGCCGACCACCTCTGCAACCGTAGGCAAAAAATCCGCGTAATACCACACCGCATCGCTCACCGTGCCTGCGGGAATGCGACCGGGCCAATGCGCGATCATCGGAGTACGCAACCCGCCCTCGTACATCGTCCCCTTTTGCCCGCGCAAATCACCACAACTATCAAACGCCGCCCATCGGCGGGCCGCACCGTGGTCCGAGCCAAAAAACAAAAGCGTCTGATCCGCAATCGCCAATTCGCGCAACAAATCGACAATTTGCCCGACCTGCGTATCAATTTTTGTAATCATCGCCGCATAGACTTTCTCGTCATCCGTCCAAGGCTTCTCATCCCATGCACTGGCGTCGGGAATCTCGTATCGACCATGCGGCAATGTCCACGGCAAATACAAAAAGAACGGCCCATCGCTGTTTTTGCGAATAAAGTCGCAGGCAAAGTCAAAAATCATATCGTGGGAATAATCGCCCTGCCGCCCATCCCGATTGCCTTCGAGCACGACCTTCTCCTCATTGTGCCACAAATAAGGCGGATAGTACGTATGCGCGTTGCGCTGGTTGAGATAGCCAAACCATTCATCAAACCCCTTGCGCGTGGGAATACCCGTTGTATCGGGTTCACCCAACCCCCATTTGCCGGTTATGCCCGTGGCATAGCCCACCTCCTTGAGCATCTCCGCAACCGTAAAATCTTCCGGCTCGAGCGGCACCCGTTTCTGATCGCCCACCCCGCCCACAATGCCAAAATTGTCGCGCACCCTCGTGTGCCCACTGTGCAACCCCGTCATCAACACGGACCGAGAAGGCGCGCAAATTGAAGACCCGGTATAACACTGCGTGAACCGCATCGACTCGGATGCGAGTTGATCCAATCGGGGCGTGGGGATAACCTGTTGCCCATAACACCCCAGATCGCCATAGCCGATATCGTCACACAGAATAAAGATGATATTAGGAGAAGGCATCAAAAATTTCCCTTACTTTTTTGTCCAGCGTCCCAATTCGAAGACACCCGCTAGCGTAATAAGTGCGCCAATAATGGCTTTGGTAATACTTGTTCCTGCTCCCCAACCCAATGCTGGGATCACACATCCCACCGGGCCACAGCCTGGGATGAAACAGCAAAGTACAACAATCAACCATTTTGTGTCACTCTTCCACCAACGCCAATTTGCGATCATAGACCGCCCGATCCTTTAACAGACGCACGGCCTCCTGAAACTGCTTGTCCCCCTTCAGAGCCGCCAAAATTTTGCCCTTGGTACCCCACACCCGATTTGCCAATGCCCGTTCGATCTCCAGCCGGATATACGGCTCGGCCTTGTTGTAATCGGCGACGCGCTCGCGCTCTGCAACCTGCGACAACTGACCGAGGGCCGCGGTATCGTCGTCTGTCAACACATCTTTCTCTTTGAGGGATTGTTTGAGTTCTTGCACCTGAATCTCCGTGCTTGTTTTGTACGCAAAGCCATTGGCATTAGCCGAATCTGCTACAAACGTCCAGAATTGATCGACGATATCTTTGGGCAATGCGTAGTCTTCAAACCGGTTGGGGAATGATTGCATCGTTGCAAAATCGACCGCAAAATCAAACACCAACCCCTTGCGTAACACCTCCACCACCAGTCGTGGCTTGCGCTCTTGCTCGACCACCACATCGGGCTTAATCCCGCCGCCGCCATAAACCTTGCGCTTGTTCAGGAGCGTCGTAAAGACCTTTGAGGTATCCGCATCTCCAGGCCCATCGTGTTCTTTGGAAGCCAACCCCAGCAATCGTTCCAACCGCATCTCGAGCACTTCATCGGTCAAATCCGCATCCAGATCAAATCGGTTGATGAGCTCCGTAACCGCATCTTCGCGCCGGTCGGCCTGACCGATAATGCTCAACAATTCATAAGCCGAAACCCGTATGGAATCGCCCACAGTAAGTTCGATGGGACCGCCGCGATACCGGCGTTTTTCCGCATTGTGAATACTGCGCCCGCTCGGCGTGTAATAAGCCGCTGTCGTCAACTTCAACGCCTTCTGGGCCTGCTGACCCAGTTGGCGCACGGTTTGGACTGACCCCTTTCCAAATGTTTGCGCGCCTACGATCAACCCCCTGTCCCAATCCTGAATCGCGCCCGCGACGATCTCCGAGGCACTTGCACTGCGCTCATCCACCAAAATCACCAATGGTATATCCGCGGGCAACACGGGCTCTCGCCGGGTTTTGTGACTGCGATTTTGATCCGACTGCCGACCTTTGGTTGACACGACCAGCAGATCGGGCGGCAAAAACTTATCGACCACATCGACGGCTGATTTGAGCAACCCACCCGGATTGCCGCGCAAATCGACGACGATCCCCGTGGCCCCGTCATCGAGCAAGGCGACCAATGCCCGCGCCAACTCGCTCTCTGTGCGTTCGGTAAATCTGGACTGGTTGAGCCACGACAGGGAGATATAACCGATATCCGGATCGACTTCGCCCGGGATTTGCACGCTGGGTATGTCGATGCGCGCCCGGATAATCGGTTGGTCAAATGGTTCTGCCATGCCCGGCCGTTCAATTTGAATGGTTACACCCGCACCTTCATCCCCTCGCAAAACACCGACGATTTCGGTCAGTTTCTTGTCAAACGTGGGATCTCCATCAATGCCGATGATTCGGTCTCCCACAACCAGACCCGAAGTATCCGCGGGCGTGCCTTCAATCACACTCATCACGACCGGGGGGCCATTGTCCTTTCCGCGCTTGCTGATGGTAATGCCCAGCCCGCCAAACTTGCCCTGCGTATCAATCCGAAGCTGATCGAGATCTCTGCGGTCGAACAAAGTGGTATAGGGATCCAAATCCCACAACATGCCGGAAATGGCCGCCTTGCTCAAATCCTCTGGCTTAAGCTCATTGACATACTCGTTGTAGAGCAGGCCGTACGCTTCTTTGATCTCATCAAACCCCCGGCCCAATTGTGCATACGCATCTTCGCCGGTCACCAACTGGGAATCGAGCACGAGATACACGCTCAAAACGCCAACTAAAGTTGTAAAAATGGCAAATCTTCTTCGGAATTTTGCTCCAAACATGGGACGCCTCCAAGTGGTGTGCAACTGCGCTAGCAGTTCATTCGTAATAACGGGATGGATATTGCAAGTTCATCGACATTTTCTACATCTGGGGATTCACTTCATGCGATTGGCAACCCCCTTGAGGATGCTGATATTGACATGGGATTTGTCCCATTCAAACTTCTCCTTCGCCATGTTCTCCTCCTAAGAAAGACCAAACGGATTAAGTTGCAAATACATTGCCGAAGAGATTCTATCTTCGGCAATGTTCTGTGGCATCTCCTCAAATGCGGGAATATATTCGGCGAGAATCGCACCGCCGGTAGTTTGTTCTTGAAAACGCTTCTCAATCAACTGACAATTTGAGCTTAAAAACCTACGCCAAGTCATGACGTCCATTGCCACTTACTGTTGAGGGTGTGCGTTCATCTATCGCTGTTTCATCGTCCGCTTGATCCTTTTCCTCTTCATCTTGGTTGACCACCAGTGCAACGCCGATCACCTGATCGCCCTCATCCAAATTGATCAAACGCACGCCTTGGGTATTGCGTCCGATCACGCTCACGCCCTTGACCTCCTGCCGGATCAAGATGCCGTTCTGCGTCACGATCACCACATCGTCATCGGCCTTCACACACATCACCGAAACCACGGGGCCATTGCGGTCCGTGGTCTTGATATTGATCACGCCTTTGCCGCCTCGGTTCGTCAGGCGATAATCCGAAACCGGCGTGCGCTTGCCATACCCATGGGCGCACACCGTCAACAAAACCTCCTCGGCCTGAACCACCACCATCCCCACAACCACATCATCTCCTTGCAGAGACACCCCGCGCACACCCCGCGAGTTGCGCCCCATCGCCCGCACCTTGTTCTCTTCAAAGCGCACGGCCTGTCCGCGCTTTGTGGCGATGATCACTTCGTCATTACCCGATGTAATCGCGGCCTTGATCAACTGATCGTCTTCCTGCACATTCATCGCAATAATGCCCCCCTTGCGCGGGCGACCATAAGCCGACAGGGCGGTCTTTTTAACCTGACCCTTTTGGGTTGCGGACAACAAATAGTGATCTTCGTCAAACTCGCGCACCGGCACCACCTCGGCCACCTTGTGCCCTTCGGGAATCTCCACCACATTGACGATGGGCCGACCGCGCGCCTGCCGCGTGCCTTGCGGAATCTCATGCACCTTTAACCACACGCAATGCCCCCGATCTGTCAACACGAGGACATAACTGTGCGTGGAAGCCACGAACAAACTTTCGACAAAATCTTCATCCTTTGTTCGCATCCCCGTAATTCCGCGGCCACCCCGGTTTTGCGCCCGATAGGTCGAAACCGGCATGCGCTTGATATACCCGCTGTGCGAAATCGTAATCACCATATCTTCTTCGGCGATCAAATCCTCAATATTGAACTCATGGGCGGACATCACGGTTTCGGATCGCCGGTCATCGCCGTACTTTTCGCGCATCACGCCCAGTTCTTCCTTGACGATCTTCATCCGCCATTCGCGGCTGTCCAAAATCCCGCGCAACCGGTCGATCTCTTTCATCAGCGCGGCATACTCGTCTTCTATCTTTTGTTGCTCCAGGTTGGTCAACCGCTGCAACGTCATCGCCAAAATGGCTCGTGCTTGGCGGTCAGACAAATCGAGTTGCGTCCGCAACAGGCGACGCGCGTTATTGGGATCGCGCGACCCTCGGATAATCAGGACCACCTCGGCGATATTGTCCAGCGCGACCTTCAACCCCGCCAAGATATGGGCGCGGTCTTCAGCCACCCGAAGTTCGTATTCCGTGCGCCGCTTCACCACCTCGTGGCGATGATCCACATAACACCGCAACATCTGCTTCAGGTTCACCTGCTGCGGCCGGCCATTGACCAGCGCGACCATATTGGCCGCAAAAGTCGATTCCAACTGCGTGTTTTTGTACAGTTGATTCAAAACCACATCGCCCACGGCATCGCGCTTGAGTTCCACCACAATGCGTAGCCCATCGCGGTCAGATTCGTCCTGGATATTCGAAATCCCCTCAATGCGCTTTTCGCGCACCATATCCGCCATCTTCTCCAACATCGTGGTCTTGTTCACCATATAGGGAATTTCGGTGATGATAATGGTCTCCCGCCCGCCTTTGTCTTCTTCGACAGCGGCTTTTGCGCGAATCCGCAGATGCCCGCGCCCGGTGCGATAGGCGTCCAAAACACCACTCAAACCGTAGATAATGCCGCCGGTTGGAAAATCCGGTGCCTTGATATAGGCCATCAGCCCGTCAACATCCAACTCGGAATTGTCGATCAACGCCACGAGCGCGTCGACAACCTCGCGCAAATTGTGCGGCGGAATCGCAGTCGCCATCGTCGTCGCAATCCCCACCGCGCCATTGCAAACCATATTGGGAAACGCAGAGGGCAAAAACACGGGTTCTTGCAACCGCTCGTCGTAATTGGGCCGGTAATCCACGGTCTCCTTGTCGATATCGTTCAACATCTCCTGCCCAGGCCCTGCCATACGCGCTTCTGTATAACGCATCGCCGCAGGGGGATAGCCGTCAATAGACCCAAAATTGCCCTGCCCATCCACGAGCGGATAGCGCAACTTAAAATCCTGCGCCAAATGCACCAGCGTCGGATAGACGATATCTTCGCCGTGCGGATGATAATTGCCCGAGGTATGCCCGGCGATATGCGCGCATTTTCGATGTTGCCGGTTGGCCCCCAAGCCGAGGTCATTCATCGCCACCAAAATGCGTCTTTGCGATGGCTTCATACCATCGCGCACATCTGGCAAGGCGCGATTGACCAACGTACTCATCGAATAATCGAGCATCGACTTCTTCAACTCATCGCCGATCTCGACCGGAATCACCCGCGAACGTTCCATCATCGTCTCATCTTCTCCATTGCATTTATCAAGGCCCGGACACATCCAACTCCGCTTCCAAGGCATGTTCCTCGACGTATTTTCGCCTAGGCGCGACCTCATCGCCCATAAACATCGAAAAGGCGTGCTCCGCCTCCATCGTATCTTCTTCTGTCACCAGCAAAACCGTGCGCGTCTCCGGGTTCATGGTCGTCTCCCACAGTTGTCCGGGGTTCATCTCTCCCAAACCCTTGTACCGTTGAACCGTTATGCCTCTTTCGTCCTCGCCCAGTTCGTCCAGAATGCGGTCCCGCTCCGCATCGTCATAAGCATAGTGTTCTGCACGCCCCTTTTTGACCAAATACAAAGGCGGTTGCGCGATATACACCCGTCCACCCAAAATCATCGGGCGCATATAGCGAAAGAAAAACGTGAGCAACAAGGATCGAATATGAGAGCCATCCACATCGGCATCGGCCATAATGATAATTTTGCCGTAACGGAGTTTCTCCAGATCGAAGTCTTCCCCAACCCCCGCGCCCAGTCCCAAAATAACCGGTTGCAACTTATCGTTGCCCAACACCCGATCCAGCCGCGTTTTCTCCACATTCAGCAACTTGCCCCACATCGGCAAAATCGCTTGAAACGCACGATTGCGACCTTGCGCTGCCGACCCGCCGGCCGAGTCGCCCTCCACCAGAAAAATCTCCGTCTCTTCCTTGTCTTTTAACGAGCAATCCAGCAACTTGCCCGGCAACCCCCCCCCGTCGAGCACGCCTTTGCGACGCACCAGCTCTCGCGCTTTGCGCGCCGCCTCTCGCGCCCGAGCAGCATCTATCGCCTTTTGCAAAACCTTTTTGATCATGCTCGGGTTTTCCTCAAAGTACTCGCCCAATTCCTTGCCCACCAGCGATTCGACGATGCCGCGCACCTCGCTATTGCCCAACTTCGATTTGGTCTGCCCTTCAAACTGGGGCTCGGGCACTTTCACACTGACCACAGCCGTAAGCCCCTCGCGGGTATCTTCACCCGAAAGCGCGAATTTCTCATTCTTGAACACCTTGTTTTTGCTACCATAAGCGTTTAAGGTGCGCGTCAGTGCCGTTCTGAATCCCGTCTCGTGCGTGCCACCTTCGAGAGTGTGGATATTATTGACATAGCTCAAAATGTTCTGCTGGTAGGAATCGTTGTACTGGAATGCCACCTCTGTCACCACGCCATCGCGTTCGCCTTCAAAATACACGGGTTCGTGGAGTGCCGAACGACCTTCATCCATATATTTCACAAAAGCCGTAAGCCCCCCGTCATAGTGAAAAACCTCTTCAAAATCGCTACGCATATCCTTCAAAAAAATGGTCAGTCCACAGTTCAAAAAAGCCAACTCGCGCAAGCGATGCGCCACGATCTCTTGGTTGTATTCCGTGGTTTCAAAAATTTCATCATCGGGCTTAAACGTGGTCTTGGTTCCCGTGCGAGACCCAGGGCCAATATCCTTCACCTCTGTAATGGGCACACCGCGTTCATACCGTTGCAAATACACCCGCCCATCGGGGTCGATGAGCGTGGAACACACCTCGACTTCACACCACTTTGACAGCCCATTGACCACCGACACGCCTACCCCGTGAAGCCCACCTGAAACAGCGTAATTCTTTTTGTCAAACTTGCCGCCTGCATGCAAAACGGTCATCACCACTTCGAGCGCGGAACGCTTTTCGACCGGGTGTTGATCCACCGGAATACCCCGACCATTGTCAGTCACCGTAACCGACCCATCTGTATTGAGAAACACCTCAATGCGATCACAATAGCCCGCCAAAGCCTCGTCAATGCTATTGTCCACGACCTCCCAAATCAGGTGGTGCAAACCATTGACGCCAATATCGCCAATGTACATCGCCGGTCGTTTCTGCACTGCTTCGAGGCCCTTGAGCACTTGAATATCATCCGCGGTATAACCATTTTCGACGACATCTGCCATTACGCATGCCTCCTATTTGAACGAAATGATCTGAGGGGATTGATAGGGGAACGACTGACTTAAACCATTTTTCGCACGGGTCTTGGTTTTGCTACCGCAACCTGATCATTTGGACGACCTCGCCTCCAACTGCGCGGTTCAAATTCTGCCTTATGGTCTCTCGTTGAAAGCTCAACCAATGCCGCCATGTGGAATTTTTTACCGAAACGACCAATTGCCCCCGAGGAATTTTGTATTGCCGATTTCGAGGCGATCCGTAGTAAAAACCCTCAACTTGGGTGACAGCGGCAACCTCTTCACCCACGACCTCTTCCCACAACGACAACACCCTTTGTTCTCTCAACCGTCCTGTCATCCCCAAGCTATCCACCACTTGGCGAATGGCATTCCCAACGGAAATGGGACCGGATGCCGCACCTCTCGTCCGATGCCTATAAACGCCACTCTTTCGCCTATCCGTCTCAGCATCCATAGCAATCTCTCACTCGCCGGCAAAACTGGCTTTTCTCGACGTCAATCGCAACGACAAAGAATGAATGCAAACCATCACAACCCCAACATCCGAAACCCGTGCGCTTCAAAATCCAAATCCGGATCGCGAGCTGAAGTCACCACCACCTGCCCAAAATCGGGAATCATATTCAACACCGCTCGTGCGCGTTTTGGATCGAGTTCTGAAAACACATCGTCCATCAGCAACACGGGACGCCACCCGGTCTGTCGCTCCAAAAAAGTGGCTTCAGACAACTTCCAAGAAAGCAGAACCGTCTTCAGTTGCCCTTTAGACGCGAATTGATGTGCGGCCTTGCCGTCGAGAGCGAAAATCAAATTGTCGCGATGTGGCCCTGTAAGCGTATATCGCAGTTCAACTTCTTGTGGCAACCGAGTCGTCAATGCTTCAAAGAGAATATCTCGACCCCGGTCCCGTGTTTCCATAGATATGGGACTGCGATAACTCGCTTGCATTTTTTCCGACATGGGGGCAATGGCCTGATAATATTCGGCCAAAAGAGGCTGAATATCATCGAGTGCTTCGAGACGCCGAGAAACGATGCGCGCCCCTAACTCGGCCAACTGTTCATTCCAGGGTTCAACTTGTTCTGGATGCGATAGCAACGCGGAACTGCGATCTTTCAACAACCGATTGCGTTGTGCCAAAACGCGCTGATACCCTTCTAAATCAGCCAAATAGGACGCGCTTGATTGCGAAACGAGAATATCTAAAATGCGACGGCGCTGAGCGGGTTCGCGTAGTACGAGGTCAACATCTTCAGGAGAGAACAGAACAGCGTTGAATGCGCCGATGAGATCTGCGAGGCGGGAGAGAGGAGTTTCTGCGAGAAAGGCTTGTTTCTTACCAACGCGGGGATCGTAGGCAATGCGAATGGAAAGGGGATGATCTTCGCGCTCAATATGGGCTTCAATCACGAAATAATCCGCACCCCACTTGAGCACATCTCGATCTCTGGCACCGCGACCCGATTTCGCCAGTGCCAAAAAATACAACGCTTCTAAAACATTTGATTTGCCGCGGGCATTATCTGCCCAAATCGCCGTTTTTGCTTTATCAAACGCAAACTCGGCCTGATCGAAGTTTCGGAAATTGGTGAGTTTAAGTGATGAAACATACATCATTCATTGAGCCGCAGGGGCATAAGCAGGCAAAGATAGTCTTCACCTTCGAGTTGTTCGCCGGGCCTGATGATACCTGCGGCAACAGCACTGTCGAGTTCAAAGAGCACCTCGTCACAGGTAATGCGCCTGAGCACCTCTTGTAGATAGGTGGAATTATATCCGATAATCATTTCCTCGGCATCGTAATCGACATCGAGATGCTCTCGAGCTTCGCCCCCTATTTCCTGACTGGTAGCCGACAATTCAAGTTCATTCTTTTTGATTGCGAGCCGCAATTGGTGTGTCTGAGTACTGGCAAGGATAGAGACGCGACGCACAGCAGGCAACAAGTGACTATTCGAAACCCGAAGTCGCTTGCCATTGTTTTGAGGAATCACCTGTTCGTAACCAATATAGGGGCCTTCAATCACGCGAGAGAAAATCTGAATGGCATCTTCATCGTCTTCATCGCCTAAAGCAAACAACACATGGCTTTGCCCAAATTGTGCTTTTTGAAGGCTTATCCCCCCGTTCATGAGCTTGACCACATGATTCAAAGCACGAGGCGGGACAATGGCTTCTGTGTTGTTTTCGGGTAATCCTTGCTGAATCCGCGAATATTTGACCAAGCGATGCCCGTCCGTTGCGACCATCGTCATGCGACCATCGCCGACCTGCCAAAGTACCCCATTGAGCACCGGGCGGGTTTCATCGCGGGACACGGCAAAAATCGTTTTGAAGACCATTTCATTGAGTGCATTGCTATCGGGCCTGTCTTCTTCCCCATCTGCAAACGCGATTTCAGTACCGTCAATCTCCGTAGGCAGTTCGGGAAAATCGTCGGCTGGCACCGACATCAGGGCATAGGTTCCTTGGGCACCACTTTGGCGTTGGAGCATCACCCGTCCTTCTTCCGCTATGAGGGATAGAGATTCTTCGGGCAACTCGCGCACAATTTCTGAGAACTTGCGTGCCGGCACAGTGGTTGACCCAGCATCTTCAATGGTCGCTGAAAGTTTGCAGGTGATTGATATATCGAGATCCGTAGCACTCAAACACACACCTTGACCATTGCTGGCATCAATCAGGATATTGGACAACACTGGCAAGGCGGTTTTAGAAGGCACGATATCAATCACAGCTTGGATACCTTTGAGGAGTTCCTCTTTTTCGATTGAAACTTTCATAAATGTGGTTCTCCCGAGCGTGTCAAGCCCTTTGTGAATGGTGTTTTATCCCATTGAACGTAGGACTTCATTTTTTTCTAAAAATGATTGATTTTTGCTCAATTACAACACCGCAATTTACTGAATTTTAACGATTTTGTCAACCTACTTTTTGTCTTCTAAAACCTTCTCTATTTGGTCTCCAGACAGTCTATTTCGATAGAAAATGACGTGAATTGGTTGGCCTGTAATCATAAGGATAGGGCATCCATCAGGTCTCAAATCGTCGGTCAAGCCATTAGATCATCGTTGGTTTGCTAATGCGAGAGCAGTTCTAATTTTCAATCAACAACAAATCTACCCGATGTGGATAACTCGACTTGGACCAATTAAACACGAAAATAGAAACTTATTGATTTTTAAGGACAAATAAGGTTTGTGCACAGAGTTGTGCACAGGTTTTTGTATGTGAAAAATAATCTTGATATATTGTGGATTCTATGTGTAAAAAACAAATCCACATCTCTAAATGTGGAAAACCACACTGTTTTTCACATTTTCTACACACAAAAATACACAATGTCAGATTGACAGATGGCTTCTTTCTCTCTATTTTTTGCCTTTGATTGAGCGAATAAATCCATTTTCCACAGAATCCACACTGTTATCATTATTACTCCAAAACTATATGAGTCACAACTTAAAATAAAATGTAGATGTAATGTGAACAACCTCTACCGGGAGATCGTTTTATTGGGAAAAAGAAATCCCCAAACTTCCATAGAAGCTTGGGGTTATATACTTCAGTACTTGAACAGGATGATTGATCTAGCAAATCATTTAACGCATCTCATAGATCGACACGACGCATAAGTTTCTACATAGAGTTTTGCACTAACCTACGATATGATCTTGTAGTTGACTGACGAGATGTTCAAACGCCGGATCTGTTGATATTTTGCTTTCTACTTTCCGACAGGAGTGAATGACTGTGCTGTGATCGCGATTTCCAAATTGCAAACCGATTGTCTTGAGGGGTGCTCCTGTAAGGGATTTGCTCAAATACATGCTCACATGACGGGCCGTTGCCACATCTTGCTTTCGCGTTGCACCAACCAGTTTCTCTAAAGGTATCTCAAAAAAGTTGGCTGTTGCTTTTTGGATACTTTCAATACTGATAGTCGGTTTGGTCCTTTGAGGCGGACTCAACAGCGTCTTTCGCACTGTCTCAATGGTGAGTGGATAGCCTTGTAATTTGGTAAAGGCCACGAGGCGTTTTAGCGCGCCTTCAAGTTCTCGGATATTGGTATTGATCTGTTCAGCCAAAAAACTGGCAATTTCTTGGAACAGTGAAATACCCATTTCTTCTGCTTTTTGCATTAAAATTTCCATACGTGTGGAAACGTCAGGGGCTTCAATATTTGTAACCAAACCCCATTGAAATCGAGAAATCAATCGATCTTCAAATCCCTTGAGGTGGGATGGCGGGCGATCTGAACTAATGATAATCTGTTTATCGGCTTGATATAGCGCGTTGAATGTATGGATAAATTCTCTTTGGCAACCTTCGGTTTTCACATAAAACTGAATATCATCAACCAGCAACACATCCGCTTGGCGATAGGTTTGATAGAAATTAGCGGTTGTCCCGCGATTGATCCCTTCTAAATAATCAGTGAGAAATTTCTCTGCGGTAACGTAAACCACTCGTTGCGCTGTCCCCATTTCGATACAATATGCACCGATGGCCTGCAACAGATGAGTTTTTCCCAGACCAACACCACCATAAAGTACAAGAGGGTTAAAAGCTGTTTGTCCTGGCGACTCTGCTGTAGCCATTGCTGCAGAGAACGACACCTCATTGCTTTCACCGATAACAAAATTGTCAAAGCGGTAGCGCGGATTGAGCGGAAATACTGGTTGAACGGGTTCGAGTTCAGAGGAAAAAGCACGAGTAGGTGGCGTATCAGATGCAGAATGGGATGATACCTCGTTTATGAACGAGGGTGCGGGTTTCACAGGAGGAGTCGCATCAATGGCAAACGTAATGCGTGGATTCCAGGTGAAAACTTCATGAATGGTCGCTTTGATCAACCCGATGTAATTTTCTTCAAGCCAATCGGCAAAAAAACTATCGGGCACCCCCAAAACGGCTTCTTCAGGGGTAAACTGGCGCACCGTAATGGGAGCAAACCAAGTTTCAAAGCTCTGACCTTGTATTTTCTGTTGGATGGCGTGGAGACACTGACTCCATGAGCCAGAAGAGCGTTCATCCATAAGACAAAGATCCGTCTGTGCCAATGCTGGCAAACACAGGCCAACGATGGGGAATAGTAAGTAGTTGTTTTAAGCATTTGGAAATTGTTGTCTGAGAAATCCGAACATTAGGGAGGTCGATTTCGTTTCAGTAGGGTGGGAGATGACTTTCAATCGTGGGAAGAGAATTGAAAGTACTCTGAAACTTTGAAATCGAAACAGTCCGGTTATTCTTAACCACAGACAACCGCGGGGGAATGTACTTCAGAAGTTGAAGTGCTTGAAAGCTAATTAAGGAAATAATGGATGTCAAGCGGGTTTTGATCAAAAAAATTGAAGATAAGTATTTGAAAAATAATAAAATAGTATCATATAATCAATATAAAGTGTACAAAAAAAATGTACACTTTATATTGTGGTGTATTCATCTCAAACGCCCTTAAAGTGAAATCGCTTGACAAAGGAGATACGCTCCTCTATATTCCAAAGTCTTTGCCGATATAGATAATTGAAATTTTTACAGATACGAGGTGTTTTGATGAAACGCACATTTCAACCACACAATCGCAAGCGCAAAAACAAACATGGTTTTCGCGCTCGTATGAGCTCTCCCGGTGGTCGCCATGTGCTGAACCGCCGGCGTCGAAAGGGTCGCAAGCACCTGTCGCACTGATATGTAGGTGTTTTTATGGGAGCTCCCAACCGGCACATCCGAGGCGAGATTGCGAAAATTCGACAGCACGGTCAGATCTTTCGTGGGCGTTGGGTTCATGTTCGGATAGGCACATCCGACTTGGATCTAACGCTCATTTCAATTCGGAAGAAATTTGGCAACGCAGTTCGGCGCAACCGTATCCGCCGGCAGGTACGTGCAATATGTTCCCAACTGATACCTCTGGGACATCCTCACCATCTGTTACTTATCTCCATAGGAGATCATGCTTGCGGTGTCTCTTATGCCCAACTCCGTCTCGAACTGCACCGAGCATTTCAAAATCTCGGTCTCATCAACCCTTGATCCCCTTTTTGCAATCCCTTCCCCTCTCTTCAATTATTATAAAAATATAGAAGGACGTAATCTATGGATAGACGCACGGTACTTGCCTTTGCGTTGATCGGCCTGATCCTGATCCTAATGCCGTACTATATGCAACTTGTCCAAGGTGACAGACCGCAACCCGCTGGTGATCGCCCTCTTCCCGTAGAAGAATCTACTCCTCGCCAGACAGAAGCCCCCCAAACTGTCGATACACCTCCCGAACCAAAATTCCTACCACAATCCAAAACCCAACAGCCGGTCAATGACACCGCAAGTTCAGTTTCGTCAACAAACTTTCAAGAACGGGATGTTGTTATAGATGCCGATCTTTATCGTGCTACCATCTCCACTCGTGGTGGCGTAATTACCAGTTGGCAACTCAAGACCTATTTTGATCGCAACGGCAATTGGCTCGAATTGATCGCCCCCAGTGGCAAAGGACTCGGTGTTGCGATTGCAGGTACCTCCCTTGATGATCTCGAATTTGTCCCTGATCGATATCGGCTTGAAATTTCAGGTGATACGCAAGACTTAATCGTGTTTCGCACTCAAGGTCCTCGCGGTCCGGTTGAGAAACGTTTTCGATTTCAGGGCAATCGGTACCGCGTTCACGTTTCGGTCATAGCCGAGGGCCTTCCCCGAGATGATAAATTGGGCATCACTTGGAACGGCGGTCTCGCCGATACGGAAAATAAGCGCGGTACGTCAGAGAGTTTTTATGAAGGTGCTTACGAGCAAATAGTCACGTATTTAGGTGGCGAAGTTGAAACATGGGATACAGACCGGCTTCAAGATAAAGAGGCTCCCCCGAGTGGTCAGCTAACATGGATTGGCGTCAGAAATAAATACTTTCTCGCCGCGCTCATTCCCGACGATGGTCGCTACGACCTTGCCCTTTACGGCGATACCAAGATCGATGCACTTGGCTTTTCCTACCGTGATTTTGCTTTTGAGATGCGTGCTGATTCTGGTCTCAACGCCATCAATTACACCGCTTACATCGGACCAATTTCTTATGACATTTTGCGTGCTCAAAACCGCGATCTCAATGGATTTGAACGCGAGTTGAATCTCGACGAATTTGTCGATTACGGCCCTTATTTTGTTCGCTCTATTCTCAAGCCGGTGACAATTTTAATTCTCAAAGCCTTTCTCGCCATGCATGCTCTGGTTCCAAATTATGGCGTCGTCATCATCCTGTTTTCCATTCTCGTCAAGGTCGTTGTTTTTCCACTCACACACAAGAGTCTGGAATCCACAGCAAAGATGCAGACTCTCCAGCCTAAAATTGCCGAAATCCGCGAGCGTTATTCCAAAGATCAGCAAAAAATGAACGAGGCGATGATGAAACTCTACCGAGAGGAAAAGATCAACCCCATCGGTGGATGTTTACCCATGCTCTTGCAGATGCCCATTCTCTTTTCCCTCTTTTCTCTGTTTCGAGGTACCATTGAACTTCGACAGGCTGGATTCGCTTTTTGGATTGACGATCTTTCCAAACCCGACACCATTTTCATTGGTGATTTTGGTCTGCACATCTTGCCTCTTTTGATGGGCGTGTCGATGTTTATTCAGCAAAAGATGATGATGAAGGATCCCAAACAGGCTGTTCTCGTGTACATCATGCCCGTTTTTCTCACCTATATTTTTTGGGATATGTCCTCTGGCCTCGTCTTTTATTACACACTCTACAATGTCCTGACTCTCGCCCAGCAGATTATTATGGAAAAAACCAAATCCATACTGGGCACCTCCTGACGAGTTTGCTCGTATGTCCGACCAAGACACCATAGCCGCAATCGCCACTGCCCCCGGTGAAGGTGCAATTGGCATCATCAGGCTCAGCGGACCACAGGCGATCTCAATTGGCGAGCATTTCTTCAGAGGTAAAATTCCTCTCCGTCACCTTTCCCCACGACAACTTTTTTTTGGTCATCTCTGCATTCACGGCCGGGATTTTGACAAAGTTCTGGTCTCTGTCATGCGTGCGCCCAATTCCTTTACCGGCGAAGATACGGTGGAGTTTAACTGTCATGGAGGGCCGTTCCTACTCAGACGGATCTTGGAAGCGATTTTTCAAGAAGGTGCTCGACCAGCCGCTCCCGGTGAGTTTACCAAGCGGGCTTTTCTCAACGGTAAAATAGACCTCTCACAGGCCGAAGCAGTTGCCGATATGATCACTGCCAAAACTGACCTGAGTCTCCAATCTGCTTTTTTTCAACTTCGAGGTGGACTTCATCGCCGTTTCAAAAAGATAGCTAAATCTATTCGGCAGGCTGTCGTGCTTCTTGAGGCAGGTTTGGACTTTTCTGAGGATGTAGAAATTGACTTCGGGATGGTGAAATCATCCATATCTCAGGCTTTAGAGGACGTTGAATCCCTCATTTTTTCTTATGAACGCGGGAAAATTATTCATGAAGGTGCTGTTGTCACCATAGCCGGACAACCCAATGTGGGAAAATCCAGCCTGCTTAACCGGCTTCTTGAAGAAGATCGTGCGATTGTTACAGATATACCAGGTACAACCAGAGATACGATAGAAGAGCAGATCGATCTCAATGGGATTGCGGTTACATTGGTTGATACCGCTGGCATCCGAGAAACCGATGACCCTGTGGAAAGAGAAGGGAATCGTCGGTCTCAACAATTCATAGACCGCGCCGCCATTGTTCTCTATGTTGTAGATGGATCCCTTCCACCCTCTTCCCAAGAGTTGGATAATATTCGTCTCGTTGATCGCGCTTTTCTAATTCTCAATAAGAGCGACTTGGGGCTTTGTAAGGAATGGCAATCTGTTCAATCCTGTCAGCCCCAGATCGCGCTTTCGGCCAAAACAGGCGATGGCATTTCCTCCCTGCGTGACTACCTCCGTGAAACTCTCCTTGGAAAGAGTGGCCTGCCTACCGAAATGATTACTAAAGAACGGCACCTTCTCGCACTTCAACAGGCCGCATCGGGATTGTTCCAAGCTCTCCAAAGTCTTGAATTGGGTAATCCGGGTGAAATTATTGCCATGGATCTTCGACTCGCACTTGACGCGCTTGCCTCCATTATTGGACAGACCACCTCAGATGATATTCTTGATCAAATTTTCAAAACTTTCTGTATTGGCAAATAGTGTTTCACGTGAAACAGTTGAGGTGCATCATATTTTCGCTTTTTCGTTTGCTAGTGATCCCGCCGTTGAACATCAAGTCTTACAAATCTGCAGGTCTCCCTTATGTTACCCAATGAAGTCATCAGTATTGCGGAGAAATCCTTTAGGCTTTCTTTTTTGGATGAACAGGTCTCTTTGCTCAAGCAATACGTCAATTTGCTTACCGATTGGTCGGCGCGTGTTCGATTGATCTCTCGCAATGACCGCGATTTCATTTGGGAGCGTCACGTTCTCGATTGCCTTTCGTTTGTGCCGTATCTTCCTAAAGATGGCCCTCTCCTTGATTTGGGTTCAGGTGCTGGCCTGCCGGGTATTATTATCAAAATTATGAGGCCCGACCTTGAAGTTTATCTCCTTGAACCTGCCCGTATGAAAAGTCTCTTTCTTTCTGAAACTATTACAGTGCTCGGTCTTGCAAACACTTTCGCTATTAGGGCCCGTGCTGAAACGCTTGCTGGCAATTCTTCCTTATCAGGGAAATTTCAGATTGGTACAGCCCGTGCTGTTGCGCGGCTTCCCCAGGTTTGGGATTGGATTGAACCCCTTCTTGCGTCTAACGGTGTGCTTATTTCAATGAAAGGCCCAAACGCCCTAAACGAATTTGTGCATGGAGTTCCCGATTACCTTTGCGCCACAGAAACCACTTTGACGATGCCATTTACCCGACGAATACGATCATTTGTCTTTCTTCAAAGATGTTTCACATGAAACATTGTGGACTATCAGACGGAATTCGTCACATCGTAATCGGGAACTTGATTTGTTTAACATATTGTTTTTATGTAGTTTGAGATTGATTCGTTCTTGTTAAAGGTCACACAAAGAAAAAAATAAGAAATCCCCTTTCTCACTAAGAGAAAGGGGATTTTCTAATTTAAGGCGAATTAAGAATAGATCAGGTTATTCCAGCAAAAGCTTTTGCCGTGCCGAGCAATGCTTGCCATTGCTGGGGAGGGATATGGGTAATGATCTTAATGAGTTCTGGAATATCTCGATCCGTAGTTGAAGCACTCGCTTTTAGGGCTTCACACCATTGCTTGTTCTTAAGCACCTTGCGAATATCAGGACTCTGGAGTGCCTTGACAATGCCTGCGTTGAGCATTCGGGGATTGGCAATCACTTGGCTGATAACAGGATCCGTCATCAGTTTTTCCATCTGTGTAAAAAGTTTACGGCCTTCGGGGGTTTTCTGAGCGCGTTCTTTGTAAGCCGAAAAGAGAAGCCTTTGGGGGTCAAGGTCAAGTGCTTTTGCAAGGAGTTGGCACCGGTCATCAGAAGGTATGCGTTCACCTTTTTCTATTTGCCCAATGTAAGTATCCCATACGCCAATACTTTTACCCAAAGCCCTCTGGCTAAATCGTCCATTGCGAGCATGTTTAATTATTTTACCAAACCTCATACACCCCTCCCAAAAGATCAGTCGCGTTTAGAATTTTGAGGATTTGAGGGCACAATATGAACGGAAATGTGCCGCGTGGCAAGTTAAATTCTTTAGAAGCAGAGAGACCTTTGCATAGAAGTTTGAGCAAACAAAACAATCATCCTGTAATATATTTCCCCTTGACAATACACACTTGACAGCGTATATTTTGGCAGTTGCAATCTGTTACTCCCCACACAGAGAGCAACACATACACACTTGTTTGTGTATATGCAGGACGTAAAGTCCTAAAAAATAAAGGGAAACGATATTCAGTTGAATTTTATTTTTTCTGAATTTAAGTCTCTCTTTATCGGATGGGGAGGATAAACCGATCTTGGCTCTGATTCCCCTTTCTCCCCTGATCGTCAGGTTTATCTTCCCCATTTCCTCTTTCTTTTTTTCTTCCCTATTGTCTTTCACAGGAATTTGTCCATGGCCCTTGAAACTGGTGAACTGGATCTCATTCGAGAAACCATTCGCGATGCCATTGAGACTTCACAAGAAAATTTCGCTCAAATGGTCGCAAGGCAGTTTGTCGAAATCCGATCTGATATTCAAAATGTGCAAGATGCGATTCGCAAAGTAAGCACACGCCAAGCTCAGGTTGAGGCTGATTTATCAGAAATCAGTCATATCTGCGAACAGCTCAAGCGTAGGCTTTCTATCATTCACGATGGTATGGACACTGCTGATCGGTTGTTGCACGAGCGTGAAGTTTCGATCAGACTGGATCATCTTGAACGCGAGTTGGCAGAATTGCGGAGCCGTTTGCCCGCAGCTTAGTTTGATATTCCCGACTGGTTACTCAACATAAACCCCCTTGGAAGTAGCTTTCCAGGGGGTTTATATTCATGTATCAATCCGAAATAACAGGATTCTCAAGTCGTCCCAAGCCATCAATTTCACAGATCACATGATCGCCGTGTTTGAGCCAAAGTTGAGGATTACGCCCCATGCCCACACCGGGCGGTGTGCCGGTAAAAATCAAGTCTCCGGGAGTGATCGTGAATACATGGGTGAGATACGCAATGAGTTGGGGTACGCCAAAAATCAGTTGAGACGTGTTGGAATCCTGTACAGTCTCGCCATTGAGAATACAACGAATGCCCAAATTGTGAGGATCGGAAACGTCGTCAGTTGTGACCAGATCCGGTCCGATTGGGGCGAATGTGTCAAAGGTTTTGCCCATCATCCATTGCGCGCCTGGTTTTTCAAGTTGGTAATCGCGAGCACTCACATCGTGACCAACCATGTAGCCTGCAACGTAGTTGAGGGCGTCCTCTTCAGAGATGTTGCGACCACGTTTGCCAATAACGACCACAAGTTCGACTTCGTAGTCAACTTGGGAACTCGCGCTGGGAGACACAATATTTGCATTGGGGCCGATGATGGATGAAGCATATTTGGAAAAGACAATGGGTTCGTCGGGAATGGGCATACCGCTTTCGGCCGCATGGTCGGCATAGTTGAGACCTATGCAAATAATTTTTTCTGGATCGTCAATGGGAGCCTGAATGGTGACATCTGTTGCGGGAATGGCCTGTGCCCCTTTATCAATCGCCGCGTGGGCCTTGGAAAGGGCGTCACCACCCGCTTCAAGAAATTCCCTCATGGTGGAGGGAATTGACGGATCAGTAGCATTGAGGTCAATGATCGAATTGCCTGATCGAGCACCGAGCCGCCGCTGGCCTTGGTGTGTAAATGTTACGAGTCGCATAACGATGTTGTCCTTGGGTGTGAGGGTTTGTGTTGTTCTGCTTAGTAGCAATAAAGTCTGGATAAGAACCACTGTCAAGGGAGATTTGAATGGTGTTGTTTTTTCCTGTTGTGGTAGATTTCATGTATCGCATTGAGGAGGAAATGTCGATGAAACGATTTGTTTTTTGGAGTCTGTGCCTTTTGATGGCGGGATGTGGTGGTAGCGCGGTAGAAGAGTTGAAACAAGCCAATGAGAAGTTGAACAATGAGAATCGGTCGTTGAAAAGCTCTTTGAGCAAGGCACAAAATCAGGTCAAGCGAGCCGGCGAGGTCGGCAACCGAATGGTGTTTCTGGTCGATCAGATTCGGAATGTGAAGGCGCGTATCGTGACGAATATGGGCACTATTGAATTGAAGTTCCATCCTGAAAAGGCCCCCATTCACTGTCTGACTTTTATCATCAGAGCAGAGAGCGGGTTTTACAACAATACCAAGTTCCATCGCGTCATTAAAAATTTCATGATTCAGGGCGGCGATCCCAATTCAAAGGACGCCGACCCGTCTGATGATGGGATGGGGGGACCACTCGTGCATATCCCTCATGAATTTAATGAAATAAAACATGTGCCGGGGATTCTTTCTACGGCACGCATTTCAGATGTGTCGGCTGGTGCTGGGTCGCAATTTTTCATTATGCATGGAACCTCGCCTCGTTTAGACAATCAATATACTGCTTTTGGCGAAGTGACGAGCGGGATGGACGTGGTCAACAGAATTGCAACAGTTGAAACCGCCCTCAGAGATCAACCAGTAAAACCGGTGGTGATTGAGCGAATAGATGTGTTTCGCTAAGTGAATAGTTTTCAACAGTGATTGTGGAAAAGTGGATGACGTTATCAACATCATTAAGTAGTTGATTTTTTAAGGAGTATGGACAATAAGTAGCGTGACATTATGAGAGTTATCAACAGGTTTTCCACATTTAGTCACTCGCGTTTTGCACCATGAGATTCGGGCTTTTCACGCTGTTTTTTTAGCCCGCGTCTATGGGAAATTTCGCTTGCAACACCTCTAAAATTGGTCTATATTTGAATTTGGTTAGAGAATGCAAACTTCACTCTTCTGTGGGGTTTCAACCGTGATCGAAAAAGTCAAAGATGATGTCGCCGAGATTTTGGCCCCCTCTACGGAATATCTCGTCGAAAAGCGCTTTACGCCCGATTTGTTGACCATGATCGGGTTTGTTTTCAATGTGGGTGCGGCTGTGCTCTTCGGCTTTGGATTGTATCTTTGGGCCGGATTGACAGTGCTCGTCGCGGGTGTTTTTGATTTGCTCGACGGACAGGTGGCGCGCAAGGGCAATACGGAATCCAAATTTGGCGCGCTTCTCGATTCGACTGTTGATCGATATTCCGAAATTTTGATTTGGTTTGGCATTGCGATCAGTTTTATACGGGCTGATGATCTCTGGACGAGTTCGGCGGTCTTTTTTGCACTGGCAGGGTCTCTCATGGTGAGTTATGTGCGTGCGCGCGTCGAGGGTCTTGGGGCCGAGTGCAAGGTGGGGTTTATGCAGCGGCCCGAGCGCATTATCGCCATTGGCGTCGGTGGGCTGATCGTGCCCTTGATCGGGGATATTGGTTTGATCGTGGTGGTGTGGGCAATTGCTCTGTTGGGAAATTTTACCGCGATGGAGCGCGTCATTCACTTTCGAAAGCTGACAAAATCATAAGCCTGTTTGTCGAGTACAGGATGACAAAACCCGGGGGTATCGCCGGGTTCTTTTTTTTATTGTCGAAAATTGGGAACAAAATGGCTGGTCTTTTCATATCATTTGAAGGCATTGATAAAAGCGGGAAAAGCACCCAGGCCAAGTTGCTGGTTGAGTATCTACAGAGGCTCGGGTATGATGTTGTGGCTACTTATGAGCCGGGCGGTACAGAACTCGGGAAGAAAATTCGGCCCTTAGTGCTCAACACGAAAACCAAAGAGGAGATCTGTGTAGTTGCCGAGATGTTTTTGTTTGCCGCGGATCGCGCACAGCATGTCAACGAATTGATTCGACCAGCTCTGGATAAGGGCAAAGTGGTGATTTCGGATCGTTATATTGATTCTACACTGGCCTATCAGGGCTATGGTCGCGAATCGGATCTGAAAAAAATAAAAAAGATTCAAGATATGGTCACGGATGGTTTGAAGCCAGCTATCACCGTCTGGTTGGATGTCGATTCGCAGGCGATCCAAAAACGAGATCTGCCACTTTTCTCAGATCGCATCGAGTCAAAAGATAAAGCAGATAAAGATTTTTTTTTTCGAGTTCAAAAGGGTTTTGCAGAGGTGTATGAATCGGAACCCAATCGCATTTTTCGGGTGGATGGCACGCGGTCTATCAAGGATGTGTTTAAAGATGTTAAGAGGGTCGTTGACAATCAAATTATGCTTAGAAATTTATACAAAATTAACTTGAAAGACTGGGTACTAGGGACTATCAAGAAAGTAGAAGGCGGTGCCGATTGGCACTCCGCTTGGTATGAGACATATCGTAGTCTAGGAGGTAAAAGTAAAGACAGCGGAACAAAGAATTGTCCTATGAAGGGCACAGAGGTTCTATATCGATTGGGAAGAATTAAGGGCAGTGGGCTTCCCTTTCGAAATCCAGGATTGAGAGATATATGGGACTATTCAAAGAATGGAACCTATGCGATTCTGGCATTGGAATACTTAAAAAAAAAGCCCGATATTCTTCGATCCGAGTTGTGGTCTAAGATACAAGAACGCATTCGCTGTGAACTATGTGAAGAACCCGCAAAGAAAGATCAAGGTGCTCTCAAAGTTGCGTTTATGTTGTGGCATCTCGACCTAATCATTCACAATCCCAATAATAGCAAATGAAGAGAGACATTGAATGTGTTTGGGATAGAGATTGACCTTTGCACCGATTAGCAAACCACACAGGCGCGGGATTCGCTTGCGCCCCCAACCTTTTTCATAGTAGGACTTACAGAAAAAAGAACTGGATCGAAAACCAATCCTCACTTTGGAGGTCTGTATGGAGAAACCAACGCGCCTAGATTACTGCCAGTATTTGCTTAGCAGTCCGCTCAACGATACCCTGACTCATTTCGCAGATCATAGCGACAGGTTCACGCAGGATATGATCAACCGCTCTCTGTGTGGTCATGCTTCACATTGAGTAGGGGAGAATAATTATTCGCCCCTACTTACAAAAGACCTCTTACTGTCCCCTAAAAAGGAATGCCCTCATGGTCAACTTTCTGATGCGATTTACCAATTCTGGGAAAATCAGTGTTGCCACCGAAGAGGAACAGAAGGCCTGTCTCGAAGCGGTTGTGCTGACCCTTGCCGGTGACAGAAGGTTATCCACAGGAGCACCACCATACCAGATGACGCCTTAGAAGCCTTGTAGCAAGGCTATGGCGTGTCTCTCGATATGTCGATAGGCAAGCAAGACAAGGCTTCAGCGGTATCGCAAGGCAAGCCGGCAAGCCGTGTTGCCTTGTGTGTTTGTGTATCTTAGGTGTGTAGGTTACTTTTTGGGCACCGATAAAAATCCCCCAACCCGAATACCAAAACGGGTTGAAGGACAGAACGATAGAAGAGCGGTTGGCGTTCTACCAGTCCCGTGCATTGCGTACCGAGTTGGCAAAAAAGCCGAAAATACATGCAGTATCCGTCCCTTAACAGGCGTTTAATCTGAACGTGGGCGAATCGCGCCACAGGACACGCGATAGGCTCTACGCCGCACGCCTTGAACAACAGGAGACCCCCATGTCACTAGCCGAACAATTCCACCGAGAGGGATATGTCGTCGTCAAAAACGCGCTCGATCCCGAGCGGGACATTTATCCCTTGCAACGAGCCTATACCGCGCTCTTGGATGCGTTGGCGCGCATTTACCTCGTTGAAACCGGGGCCGCTGACGCGCTGGGCCGATTCGATGCGATGTCTTTGCCCGAGCGGTTTGCCGTGTCCCTCGGCGCCAGCAGGGGGACGGTCTTGCACCATCTCGATCCCGTGCTCAATCTCTTTGTTCCCACCTTTCAATGGCGCGAAGACCTGCCCGATGCGCGCATCCCGGAAATGTTCGCGCTGATGCGCCATCCAAAAGTCTTGGATATCTTGGAAGCCCTCATCGGGCCGGAAATCGCCGCGTCCCCGATCTACCACTTCAACCTCAAACTCGCGCCCGATCATCTCGGGTTGGCTGACGAGGTGGCCGAGTCCGTCGGCGCAGATCTCTCGGAGGAAGGGTTTTACGCATTTCAGGTCGGCAGAACCGGGTGGCACATGGACGCCATCTCCGGGTTGCGGGATTCGCACGAGAGCCAGATCGTCAATGCGTGGATTCCGATTACGCATGCCACCGAGGAAAACGGCTGTTTGGTGGTCATTCCCAAAAGCCACAACCACGGCGTGCAATATCGCCCCTATCCAGAAGACCTCGACGCGCAGGGCGTCGCGCTGCCCGTCGCGCCCGGGGACCTCGTTTTTTTGGACAACAAAGTCATGCACAGTTCCGTGCCCAATACGAGCCGCGAGGATTATCGCTGGGCGTATAATTTTCGGTACCTGCCCATGGGTCAACCCTCTGGCCGCCCGTTTATTCCGGGCTTTGTTGCGCGCAACCGGTCCGCGCCGGAAACCGAATTGCACAACGCCTATTTGTGGAGCGCGATGTGGGCGCGTTGCTTGGACTATCTCAAAAAAACGGGCGCGCCTACGTCTTACGAGGGCGTGAGCAAAATGGGCGTCGAAGAAGCGC
This sequence comes from Candidatus Latescibacterota bacterium, assembly GCA_965204745.1. Taxonomy (GTDB): domain Bacteria; phylum Latescibacterota; class UBA2968; order UBA2968; family UBA2968; genus VXRD01. The sequence continues at coordinate 1,141,781 of OZ242010.1, read as the reverse complement.
GGGCCATCACCCGGCACTGGCGAGCACTCGCGCCCGATGTCGATGGTTGGTTGCGCCTGGGAAAGGAGTGAGATGGAAAAAGTGAGAATTGGCATCATCGGCCTCGGCTCGTTTTGTTCGAGCTACCACATCCCCAATTTGCTCAACCGCCCAGATGTGGAAATCGCGGCGGTTTGCGACATTTCTCAAGACTGCCTGGACAAGCGCGACAAACGCCTTGCCGCTAGCCAGCCATTTACCGACTATGGCGACATGCTCGATCCGGATTTGATCGACGGCGCGTTTGTCAGCACGCCCAATCGGGCGCATTTCGCCCCCTGTAAGCTGGCCCTCGAGCGCGGCATACCGACCATTGTCGATAAGCCGATCACCGTTACCGTGGCCGATGCTGAGGAACTCGTGGGGTTGAGCAAAGCGCGAAATTGCATCCTCATGACCGCGTTCACGCGCCACTTTATGCCGAGCACCGAATACGTGCGCCGGCAAATCGCATCGGGTGCTGTCGCGCCGCAGATGCTCACCGCCATCCAGCGGCGAAGCCCGGTCAAACGCGGGATAGAAGACGGGGGCATGTTGCATCGGCGCACCATTCACATCACCGATGTTTTGCCGTGGATCACGGGCCGGCGCATCGTGCGAGTGGAAGGCAAAATTCAGTACGAAAATGAGGCCGAGCACATCGAGGAAGCCCTCGTGGATACGCGCCTCGAACTCGAAGGCGGGTTGTCCGCCAGCCTGCTGTGCATCAAGACGTGTGACGAATACCAAGACGAGGTCTCGGTGTACGCGGACAAACAGAGTTATCGCCTCGAGCGCGACCGGCTCTACGCGATCACGCGGCGAGACGGTTGGCAACGCATGACAACCCCGCCCGAATACGGCAATTCATCCGACCACTTCATCGAAGCCATCAAGGGCCACACCCCCGCGCCCGACGCGCCCTTCGCCGATCCGCACAGCGAAGACGGCCTGCAAGCACTGCGCGTGGTCTTCGCCATGCACAAAGCCGCACAAACCGGAAGCGCGGTGGAGGTGCCGCGTTAATTTGAGGAATGAAAATGCCACCAAACATCGTCTTCATCCACGCCGAGAGCATGGACGGGCGCAAAATGGGTTGTATGGGCCATCCGGCCATGCAACGCGCCACGCCGCACATGGATCGCCTCGCCAGCGAAGGCGTCCTGTTCACCAACGCGTACACCAACAGCCCGGTGTGCAACCCGTCTCGCGCGAGCATGTGGAGCGGCAAATACCCCCATTATTACGACTGCTGGAACAACCACGAAGGGCTGCGCGACCAGGTGCCCACATGGCGAGACGCCTTGGAAAGCGCGGGCTATCAAACATCTGCCATCGGGCCGGTCGACTACGCTTATGGCAAACACTCCATCCGCGACCGCATCGGCTCGTGGACGCGCGCTGCCCATATCCTGCGCCCCATTTCGCGCACGCCCCTGCCGCAAGTCGTCGATGACGCCAATGCCCGCGATTGGGACCGCACGTATCAGGCCATGGATCAGCTTCATCGCTGCGCCGCGACTGATCGCCCCTTCTGGCTCTATCTCACCACGGGCCTGGTACATCCCGCATTCACCGCTGAAAAACGCCACATGCCGTTGATCGATGCGGACAAAATCGACATCCCACCGACCCTGATGCCACTCGACGCCACGCACAACCCGGCCATCGCCTATCAGCGCGTGACCAAAAATTGCGACAAACAATTCTCCGAGAACCTGGTCCGCGAAATTCGCCATGTGTACTTTGCCATGATCGCGGCCCTAGATGAGATGGTCGGGCGGGTATTGCAAGCGATTGACGACTTGGGATTGCGCGACGACACGTACGTCATTTTCTCCAGCGACCATGGCGAAATGGCCGGCGATCAAAACCAAGTGCTCAAACGCACGATGTACGAAGCCTCTGCCCACGTTCCCCTGATCATCCGCGGCCCCGATGTCCAACGCGGCGGCGTGGTCGATACGCCCGTTTCCCTCGTCGATCTCTACCCCACATTTATGGACATGGCGCGCATCCGCTACGCCGATTACGCGGGCAACGCGGCCTATCCCGACACCCTCGACGGCGAATCCCTCTTGCCCCAACTGACCGCGTCTGCCCCGCGCAAACGCGATTGGGCCATGTGCGAGTACCACGGCGACCGCTGTGCCACGGGCACGTTTATGTTGCGCCGGGGCGATTGGAAATACGTCGAGCATGTGGGATTTGAATCCGAACTTTTCAACCTGAAAGACGATCCCGACGAAACGACTGACCTCATCCACGACAAACCGGAAATCGCCCGGAAATTGGATCGCCTACTCGGCGAGCATTTTGACTGCGAAGGCATTGACGCACGGGCAAAGCAATACGACCGGGAACACTTTGTCACCTGGCGCGAGCAAGCGCGAAAAGAAGGCATTTACGCAGACGCGATGGCGCGTGTGTACAGCGGCTACGACCGCGTTTGCATCGAAGACATCGCGCCGTGGACAGACGAGAACGAGCAACAAATCGAAGCGTGGTTGGGGAGATAGGCGTCAAGTAAGAGGCAAGAGGGGAGACGGGAGAAGGCCACCCCAACATCCCCAAAACCCGATGCACTTCGTTGATGAATTGGCCTGAAAGCGGTCAGTCCCCGCCCAACACCCCATCCACAAGTAAGAGGTAAGAGGCAAGAGGGGAGAAGGCCACCCCAACACCCCCAAAACCCGATGCACTTCGTTGATCAATTGGCCTGAAAGCGGGTAGTCTCCCCGGCCCCATCAGTTAGCCGTAGGGACAGGCCCCCGTGCCTGTCCTCGTATTCAGGGCGAAACAAACCACCAGTCACCCAGTGGGGTAGATGTACAGAGGGCTGAAAGCTGAAAAAGACCCCATCTGAAATCGCTTGTGTGACCTCCTTGCCTCTCCCGCCTTTGGCGATAGCTTTCCCATGACCTTTCTACCCCCCGAATGGCGCGACAGAGTTCCTTCCACCAACACCTGCCTTCTCCAACGCCTCTCCAACGGCGATGCGATTCCTGCTGGCTATGTCCTCGCAGCGCGGGAGCAAATGGCCGGGCGCGGGCGTTATCAGCGTCAATGGATCGCACGAGCCGATGAGAACCTCACGTTTTCCTTTCTCCTCATCACAAAAGCCGCGTTTCCCCAACTGGCCTCGCTACCCATCGCCATTGCCCTGGGCGTTGCCGATATGCTGGACATCCATGGCATCAACGCGCAAACCAAGTGGCCCAACGACGTCTTGGTCAACGACGCCAAAATCTGCGGCATGCTCCTCGAGCGCAGCGATCAGAAACATCCCGATGGCGCGGCTATCGTCATCGGCATTGGCCTCAACGTCAACATGGATGCGACCACCGCGGCCCTCATCGACCGCCCCGTGACCTCAATGCGCCTTGAAACCGGACGCGAATGCGAGCTCGAAACCGCACTCGCGCAACTCCTCTCGACTATCGCCCCGTGGATCGACCGCTGGGAAAACGCGGGCTTTGTTGCCCTCCGCGCAACTTGGGAACGCCGTTGCGTCTATCTGGGCGAACGGATTTCAGTGGGGGAAGGCGCAGATGTAAAAACCGGAACACTCGATGGCTTTGGCGACCACGGGCAATTGTTGTTGCGCGGCACAGATGGTCGGGTGCGTGAGATTTGGGCCGGCGATGTCGCAGCTATTTGAAGGAGGGAAAGATGGGAGACGTGAGGGGCGAGATGAGAGAAGCCGATGGCTGACTGCTGACCACTTGGGGCTTGGTGTGGGCTTATCTTACTTCTCACTTGCGGAAGGGCGGAGCGGGGACTGACCACTGACCACTGACCGCTGACTACTGACTACCCTGATTTTCGATCACAAGGCGACGGCTTCTTGTCAGCGCGGCGAGGGGGTTGGGAATGTCCGATTTGAGTTCGAGGCTCATGTTGCCGGTATAGCGAATGGATTGGAGCGCGGCAAAGGTGGCGCGTAGCACATTCGGGGTCAGCACGCCATCGCACAGGCCCAAGTGCAAATCGCTTTTGCCATCGTTGTCGTCGAGGTGGACATAAGCGAGGCGGTCGCCTGCAAGGGCGATCATCTCCGCGGGATTTTCATCGGCGATTTGTGCGTGGCCGAGGTCAAAAAGCAAGTACAAGTTGGGGTGACCGATTTTTTCGACATAGTGGAGCGCGAATGGCACGGTGGGCAAAAAGGTGCCGGGAAAGTGTTCGATAGCGAGTTTGAGCCCCGCATCTTGCGCGCTGTCCGCGAGCGGGATCATGGATTCGGCAAAGCGGTCGGGGTCATCGCCCTGGGGTACGAGGTACGCGGTCGTCGCGCCGAGCAAAGCCGCGTGTTCAAATGCGCGACAGACGTGATCGCGTGCGACCTGTGGATCATCCCCGGCAAGAGACGCGCCCGCGGGCATCTCCGCAGAGGCCGCCATGCACGAGATACCGAGGCCGAGGTCTTTGGCCCGTTGTTGCAGATCCGGGGTTTGCAACCCACTCGGGCGAATGTCGATCTGGGTAAATCCCGCATCGGCAAGTTGCGTCAACGCGATTTCCTGCGGGCAAGTCAGTGCCCATATACATGCAGCGAGGGACATGGCGGCCTCCTTTTGTATTTTATTGACGCCGTTCTCAAAACCAAACCCCAGGCGATTTTCGTCTGGGGTTTTTGTGTGGCATAATCCGATGGTCGCAGGTCATGGCAACGCGATAATATCTTCCCGTCTCGGGCCAACGGAAACCCATTTCACGGGCACTTCGAGCCAGGCTTCGATCTGCATGACGTAATTTTGTGCATTTGTCGGCAAATCCGAAAACCGGCGGACCGATGAAATATCTCGTCGCCAGCCCGGCATCATTTCCAAAACCGGCGTCGCCCTATCCAAAAGCGCGGGCACCGGAAACCGATGGGTTTTCTCGCCATCGATCTCGTAAGCCGTGCAGACCGGAATCTCGTCGAGATAGCCCAACACGTCGAGCACGGTCAGCGCGACGGCGGTCGCCCCTTGCATGCGGCAGCCATAGCGCGTAGCCACAGCGTCAAACCAGCCCATCCTGCGCGGCCGCCCCGTTGTCGCGCCGTACTCCCCGGCATCGCCCCCGCGCTCGCGGAGATTCTCGGCCTCGCGGTCAAAAATCTCGGAAACAAAAGGCCCGGCACCCACGCATGAGGAATACGCCTTTGTCACCGCGACGACCTGCGTAATCGCATGGGGCGGAATGCCCGCGCCCACGGCTGCAAACCCGGCCAGCGTAGAAGAAGATGTGGGATAGGGATAAATGCCGTGATCCGGATCGCGCAGAGCACCCAGTTGTCCCTCGACGAGAATTTTCTTTTGGTCTTTCAGGGCATCGTGCAACAAGGTCGACGTGTCGCAGACATAGGGTTTGATTTTATCCCCCGCCGCCATCAAAGCCGGCACGATTTGTTCCAAAGACATGATCGGCTTTTGGTACAAATGCTCGAAAAGCAGGTTCTTCACGGTCAGCGAGCGTTCCACGCGGTCGCGCAACCGGCCCTCGTCGAACAGATCGGCCACCTGAACCCCGATTTTCAAATGCTTATCCGAATAAAACGGCGCGATGCCCGACTTGGTCGAACCGTATTTGCGATCCCCCAACCGCTCCTCCTCGTATTCATCCAAAAGCAGGTGATAGGGGAGCACCACTTGCGCGCGCTCGGAAATGTACAGGGATGGCTTTGGCACGCCGCGGGCGATGAGTTCGTCCAATTCGCTCAAAAATGAGGAGATATTCAGCGCGATGCCCGGGCCGAGAATATTGGTCGTATGCGGGTAAAACACGCCCGATGGCAAGAGGTGAAGGGCAAATTTGCCATACGCATTGATAATGGTATGCCCGGCATTGTTGCCGCCCTGATACCGAATGACAAAGTCCGAGTGCTGCGCGAGAACATCCGTCATCTTGCCCTTGCCCTCGTCACCCCAATTCGCGCCTACAATTGCTGAAACAGGCATATCTTGACATCCTTTAAGGTAAGAGGTGAGACGGGAGAGGTAAGAGGCAAGACGCAAGAGGGAAGAAGTGAGACGTAAGAGGGCCACTCAACCACCCATCTACCGCTTTGATGAAGGGCTATGCAATTGTACCCTAGGCCGCAGAGTATTCGCCCGGTGGGCGGATCGCTTAGAGCACCACTTGTTTGACCCAGTTCACAAATTCTTGAGACACGATATCGGTCAGCACCACATCGGACACTGGCGCGTCGATATTAAACACCATAATCGCCTCGCCGCCCGGGCTCCGGCGCCCCAGCGCCATATCGGAAATATTGATCCCGTTTGTAGCGAACAAATTGCCCATGTGACCCACCACGCCGGGCACGTCTCGGTTGCCCAACACGATCATATTGCCCTCGAGTTTGGCCTTCACTTCGATATCGTCCATGCGAACCAATCGCAAATCGCGCCGCCCAAAAACCGTCGCGGAAATCGACGTGCGCTCCTCTGAAGTCTCGACCTCGATGCTGATCAAATTGTTGTAATCCTCGTGGCTGCTCTTGGATTCTTCAACTTGAATGCCGCGGGCCTTGGCCCACAGTGGCGCGTTGACCAATGTCACCGGCTCCTCGGACTGGTGCCCAAAAATGCCTTTCAACACCGCGGCCGAAAGCGGCGCCGTGGCATATTCCCGAATCACGCCTTGGTATCGGTTGATGACCTTGTGCAAATGCCCGCCCATCAGTTGGGCGTGCAGGGACCCCACCTTTTCGGCCAGCGACAAATAGGGGCTGATCGCGTCGCGATATTCCGGATCTATCGGCGGCAAATTGATGCCACTTTGAACGGGTTTGCCGTGCAGGGCATCGCGCAAATCCAAAGCAATTTGCCGCGCCACCTTCTCCTGCGCCTCAAAGGTGGAAGCCCCCAGATGCGGCGTGGCGATCACCTCGGCCTTGTCGAGCAATGGATGATCCACCGCGGGCGGTTCTTCGACAAACACATCTAGCGCAACACCTGCGACCTTGCCCGCGTCAATCGCATCGGCGAGGGCGCGTTCATCCACGAGTTCACCCCGCGCGCAGTTGATAAGGCGCACCCCATCTTTGCACTTTGCAAGCGAGGGCGCGGCAATGAGATGGTGGGTTTGATCGGTCAGCGCCGCGTGCAGGGTGATATAATCCGCTTTGGCGAAGATCTCATCGTGCGAAGCCTGCCGGATGTGCAACTGATGCGCCAGGTTGTCCGACAAAAACGGGTCTGCACCCAACAACTTCATCCCAAACGCATGGGCGCGCCGCGCCACCTGTTGCCCCACGCGGCCCACGCCAATAATGCCCAGCACCTTGCCGTACAACTCCACACCCGTGTATTTGCCGCGCGCCCACTCGCCCGCTTTGAGAGCCGCGGTCGCCTGGGGGATATTGCGAGACAGCGCCATCATCATCGCCATCGCGTATTCGGCGGCAGAAATCGTATTGCCGCCCGGCGCGTTCATCACCACAATCCCCCGCTGCGTGGCCGCGTCCAAGTCGATATTATCCACGCCCGCGCCCGCTCGACCTATCGCGCGCAGCTTCACACCCGCCTCGATCACCCGTTGCGTCACCCGCGTTGCGCTCCGCACGATCAGCCCGGCGTAATCGCCAATCACGCGACACAATTCGTCTTCGGACAAGCCCGCGTTCACATCGGCTTCTAGATCTGACGCAGCGAAAACACCCTGCCAGCCATCGGCCAGGGAATCGCCGATTAGAACCCTTTCCAATTCAATGCCCTCTCGCATCTACGGCCCAGGTCTCGGCAAACATCCCGTTCTCATCGATCACGCACACCTCATCCCACAAATTCACGGTCGTACACACATGGCGCGGCACCAAGTAAAACTGATCGCCCACCTGGGGACGCGGCGTGCCCTTGGGCAGTTGCAACAACTGGTGTTCCTCATTGCGCCGCACAAACGCAATCTCGTCTGGCAAGCCCAAGGCGCGAAAATGGGGTTCTGGCGTATCCGGGGCAATGGCCTTGCTGCCCGCGTCCAAGGTGATCAAATCCGCCTGCGTCGCGCTGATCACGCTGGACAAAACCAAGGCGGCCCACTGAAAGGGCGTCTCCATCAGGTCGCCGTATCCGGTATCCCAAAAAATCCACGTCCCGGGCGACACCTCATCCACTTCATCCACCGCTTGCGTATGTACAAAGCCCGGCGATCCAGAGGCGACCAATTTCTCGACCTCAAGCCCGGACCGCTCGATCAGGCGGCGGGTATCAACCGCCTTTTCTATCGCTTCAACCGCGGTCTTTTGCCGCACATCCGGATCATCCCCGCCCACGTGCCCATCGTACGCGTGCAAGCCCGCAAACTGCAACCCCGGCGATTGTGCGATCTGCCGTGCCAGTGCCAATGACGCCGCGCCGGGCAACGCCCCCGTGCGATTCATCCCGGTGTTGACATCCACCATCGCGCCCAAGCGCACCTCGGCCGCTGCACAGGCATTGGACAGTGCTCGGATATTATCGGCATCATCCGCAATGATTTTGAGATCCACAGCGGGATATAGCCGCTTCAAACCGACCACGCGGTCGATATTCGCCCCCACCATGTGATAGGAGATCAAAATATCTGTCGCGCCTATCGCCGCGAGCAGTGCCGCCTCTTTCGTCGTTGCACACTTAAACTTGTCGATCCCCGCATCGAGTTCCATGCGCGCGACCTGCGACATCTTGTGCGTCTTGATATGCGGGCGCAACCGCGCGTACCCGCCCATCATCTCGCCTATCGCCCGAATGTTGTGCGCCACCGCCGCCTTGTAGATCAACAGGGCAGGCGTGGGAATCTCGCGGGCGTTTTTAACGTGATATTTACGCATCCAATACCTCTCCAATCCAGTGCCAAACCGCGTCTTTGCCGCGCCCCGTCGCGGCGGAAAACGGCAGCAGATCAAAATTTCCACGTAACGCGAGTATGCGCCGGGTTTGATCCAATCGGTTTCTGAGTTTGTTGCCCGACAACTTGTCGGCCTTCGTGGCGACCACCAAAAACGGCTTCTCGCCGCTCATCAGCCAGTCGATCATCTGCAAATCCTCGCGGCTCGGATCGTGCCTCGCGTCGATGAGTTGCACAAATCCCTTCAGCGAGGGGCGATCCCGCACGTAGTTCTCGATCAACTTTCCCCACGCCTGCCGCTCGCGTTGGCTACGCTTTGCGTACCCATAGCCGGGCAAATCCACAAAATAGTACCTGCGATTCACCGCGTAAAAATTCAGGGTGCGCGTCTTGCCGGGCGAGTTGCTGGTCTTCGCCAAATTTTTTCGGTTAAACAACCGGTTGATCAGCGACGATTTGCCCACATTGGAACGCCCCGCAAACGCGATTTCAGCCATCCCATCGCGTGGCAGTTGCCGCACAAACCCAACGCTCATTGCAAATTCAGCGGAACGGAATTTCATGGATCAACGCTCATTTGTCTGAATCGCGGATTAAACGGATTAAAGGATTGCGCGGATTACCCCCTCCTCCGCACCCGCTTGGCTTGTAATGAGATCGACGACCACATCGGGCCGAAACTGCAGAGGAAATAACCGCTACTGGCCGGCGTTTGACACCCGTCACACCGGGGAAGTCGAGCACCGACACATCGCCTGAATTAAACAAGGGCTTTCTCCTCTGGATAGCGTGCCTCGGCGTACTGCAAGGAGGCGGCCGTCAAGTCTTTTTTGTCTTCTTCGCTCCAAGCATCACGCCGGTCCACAACAGCGACCTCAGCCTGCGACAGTTCCCGTAAAATCAGTGCTACAAGGCGAAACTGCTCATTAGGTGATAAAGTGCGAACGGTTTCTGCGAAGACTTCTCGTGCGGTCAGTGCCATGTTGACTGCTCCCATGTAATCATTTCTCGTACCAACAGCGTGAAAAATTTTAGATGTATCTAAGCGCCAAAGCTATTGGCAAAGATCAGAAAATCGGCGAACCCAATTGCGCCATCGCCATCCAAATTGAACCGCGTGTCAATTCCGTTACAGAAGGATCACTCCAAATTATGCCGAAGGTAGCAGAACGGTTGCAGCCAAGGGCCATACTGCTCCTCGCCAACGGCCATCCTCGTCTCTAACTTCACTGCCGAGGTCTTCTCGGATACGCACATCTTGAGATGAAATCTCCTTAAGGAAGTTCTGATCCAAGTCAGGACAGGAGCGTTTCGCACTGTCCTTGCGAAGATTTGTCCAGATGATGTCTTCAACTAGTTCTCCATCTTCTGTTCTTTTGAGCTCTTCCGGTTTCGGATTGGAGGGCGAGAGGGCAAACAGGCGAAGTTCGTGATTGAAAAAGTGCTCGTCTCTCAGGTGGGCAACGAGATAGCTGAGTAATACCACAGGTTCGTCTGCCTTGTCTGAGAAACAGGCAAAAAATTCCTTGTCGTCGTATGTCCCTAGACCGAGAGCGAGTCTCGGCATGTCGTCAATATCCCGAGCAGTCCGTAGCGTCTGTAGCGCGATGGCGATTAGTGGATGGTTGATCCCACCACTTTTGTCTCGATCCACATCGGGAGATAGCGCAGCCGCCTCGCGGTCAAAGACGACCCAAGGATACTTCTCCTTCCTTTGCCCATCATCGATCCGATAGCGAGAGGCATACCCTTTTTGGGATCGAAAGCTGTCAGTGGCGGAATCATATCTTACCTTGTTGTAGTCCACTGATGCGTTAAGCTTTGAAATCTTGCCCGACTCTTTGAGCAACTCAACCAGAAGTTCCATTGAAGCCCTGCCCTTTTCATCGGGAAGTTCGGTAACGCTGTGGCGGCGCAGTTCTGCGTCCACCTGATCCACACGTTGCTTGCCTTCGTCAACGGCTGCCCCAATAGCCTCATCATCATCAACCTGACCGCTGAATAGATTCCTCAATATCTCTAAAGGAATGCCCGCTATGATGCGGCGAAAGTACTCAGCTCTCTTTATTTTGCTCTCCGTAAGGTCATTAACAATAGTCAAAAGACGTTGCATTAGACGCCAGTATATATCGGCTTCACGGGAGCCTTCCAATAAAATTGTATCCACAATGATGGTGTCGATTGTGCCGATACGATGCACGCGCCCTATGCGTTGTTCTAGTACCATTGGGTTCCACGGAAGATCGAAATGGATCAGGCGTCGCGCAATTTGCAGGTTGATCCCCTCGCCGCCAGCAGCACTCGACACGAGAACTCGGCGACCAAGTCGACCAGGTTTTGTGAAATCGTCTATCGCCTTTCTGCGCTCTGATGGATCTTGTCCACCAACGATTAAGCAACACGGAATACCGAGTTGCTCCACATGGCGTTTTATTTCGTACACGGTGTCCAAACTCTGAGCAAAGACGACAAAAGGTTCATCCGCCTCATCCAAAAGTTCTGTGAGAACCTCAAATTTTGCCTTCGCCTGCGGTAATGGCATAAATGAAGCATACTTTCTGAGGAGTTGCGATAGTCTTTGTCTCTCTTCTCGTTGCATTTCATCAATGCCGGCAGGTCCAACCGAATCACCGAGATCATCATCTTCATCGTAATCAGATTCGGCTTCTTTCACTGGTTTGCACAGTTCTTTTAAAAGTTGTTCAGGTTTTTGCTTTCTAGATCGCTGTCGATATGGAATCAGCAACGAAACCCACTTCAGTAGTGTTTCTTCCTTCGTCTCGGCGGCAAAATAGCGCAAGTAGCGGCGCAACAGAAAGGCGAATCCAGCCTTGGGGGAACTGGCTGCATATTGAAGGGCGTGGCTCTTCACAAATCCAATCGCTCGCTTCTTGTTACTGGCAAGAAGGGCATTGTACTGGACCCAATCAAAAAATTCGGCAATCTCAGACAACAGAGTGTTGTATTCGGGAGGATTGTCTGCTAAGTTGGGATCTCGGATATTCCTTTTGGGAAAAACGGGAAGATCGTCCCAATCATGCACATCCTCCTTGATTCGGTAGATAACTCGCCTAGCCAATGCTTTTTGCTTCTCCTGTTGAGAAGCCCTGCGTCCAAGACCGCACATAAGAGAAATTAAGTTTAGAAATACTTCGCTATTACCTTGATGCGGCGTACCCGATAAAAAGTAAACGCGCCCATCCTTAGCAAGACGGTTTTCGATGATCCGTTCAACTATCCGGTACCATTTCTGCGCTTTTTGATTATCACCGGCACCGTACATCCTGAGTCTGTGACACTCGTCAGCGATGACAACATCCCATTGAGTGTTATCAAGGTAATTTTCTGAATTTGAGCCATATCCGAGTCTATGGAGCGACGCAACAACACGGGGATCCTGCTCCTCTCGTCTGAGTCTGGCTTGCGGGTATTTCTCCTCATCCAACGAACGGTTGGCAAAGACATAGAACTCCGGCAAGCCCATGTTCTTGAACTCGTCTATTACGTTGGTGACCAAACTCCCCGGAGTGACGTAAAGAACGCGCAAGTCCGGCTTTGCGGCTTTCAAGCGTTCCAAGAGTAGCCCCATCTCGACCGTCTTGCCGAGACCGACCTCGTCTGCAATGAGCATCTGCCGCGGGGCGTCAATCCCACTGAGATACTCAACGAGACTTGTCTGGTGCCGGAGTTGGAGAACGGGCAAGCTATCGAGTTGGCCCTGACGGTTCTCAGCTTGAAGCCAGTAAGCCGCCAAGCGACGAAAGTGCTCCTTGGAGTTGGAGCCTGCGTCAACGCCCTCACGGGCAAACTGAACGGCAGGGGTGTCCCATGGTTCTGGCTCGACTGCATTGACAGACTGATCCGGTATCCGGATGCGTGCCGGACGATGCTCTGGATCAACCGGCGATATATCCGAAACCGCAAGCCATTGCTCCTGTCCAAAGAGGCCGCTACCCTCAGTCTGCACTTGGGCTATTCCCCACATAGGTCGGTCTCGAAAGACTACATATTCTGGCTGTGCCATGTGTTGACTCTCCTTTTTGTTTTCATGGTCAAGGTGTGACCACAATAACTGGCTGTCTTTCCACCAGCGGTCAAAAATCTCAACTAGTTGCCTGATAGTCGGTTGCAATGCTGTTCCTGACAGTCCTATCGACATCTCGATGTTGTGCGGAGGAATCCCCAATCCTAGCCCTTTGCCGGTCAGGTTCACCGATCCGACAACTGCTACTGTTTCATCCAAAATAAGGATCTTCGGATGAAATAGCCCCTTCTCATTTAGTACTGGCCCTGGGCGTGCTGGTGCGATTCGACACTCAATTTCACCGCTGGCAACCATTGTCGCCGTAATTGAACGCACGAGTTGAGGATCGGTCTGCTCGCCATCCGACAGCAACCTTATGTGGGCTTGGCGATCACGAGTCAGGCGGCGGAGCCACTGAAGGCCTGGCGTGCTGATCGCGTAAGTCGCACAACGGATCGTCTTGAAGGACATCTCCTGAACCGCTTTTTCGATCCACTCGCGCAGAGCGATACCATTTTCTAGCGGTGCAATATCTGAAAGATGTGGTTGTCTTATCGCATTTTGTAGCTTATGTGCTTTTTGTGACACCATTCACCCCTCGCCTATCTTCTATTTTCGGTGGGTACGGGACCGCGCCCCTACATTTGTCTGAATCGCGGATTAAGTGGATTAAAGGATTGCGCGGATTACCCACCAGATTCGATCCGCCGATCCAAAACGTCAGCACCTACACCGCCCGCGCAATATCCGTTCGGGCAAAATCATCGCCCTTGAACAGCAACGGCAACCGCCGCACAACCGCCAGTGAGTAGGCAAATGTATCGCCAAAATTGAGCCCAGCGGGATGCCCGCGACCCTTGCCATATCGCTCGTAAGCATCAACAGCGGCCCACATCTGCTCCTCGTCTAATGGAATCAAAAGGACTATCGAAAAACCGGATGGCAGATTGATAGACATCATCGCCTCTGCCCATCGCAACAATCATGAGTTCAACCGCACTAGCGGTAGAGATCAGCACCCCTCCGTCGTTGACCATTGTATCTAAAAACCCCGGGCCTTCCTGTTCGTTGGTCAGTACCGCCATGATTGCTGACGTGTCGGCGACTATCATCTCGGAAGCCCCCGCTCGTCGTACAATTCCTCCTGCCAGACTTTGGATGGTGGGTTCTCGTCATCAAAGGGATGCAACATGCGGTTTCGTTTCGCCACTTTCCGCCAATACGCCACTTCCGCCTCCATCTCTTCGGGCGTCATCTTGCGGCGTGCTGGCGGCGTCTTGGCGTCCAAGTCGTCCAGTGCCATTTTCAGCACCTGATCCGTCGCATTCTGACCGGCAAAGCCCAACCGCTTGGCTAAATCGGCGATGCGAGCTTCTGTTTGCGGTTTGAGTGTCAGTGCCATGTCGCGCTCCTTTTTGGGGTTAGACAGCGGCGCGGTTACGATCCCTCGTTGCCAAAGGCACGGCCGATCAGAAAATCGGCGAACCCAATCTCGCCATTCAAATCGAACCGCGTGTCAAACCCCGCGTCGCCTTGACGCGATCCGAGTTGTGCTGTTAGGCTAATTCGGCGTACTCATACACAGGGGTCTCGATAGTGCGAACGGGTTGACACTCGTTCCAAACCGCTTGTTGCAAACGCTCGGTAGTTTCTGGAGAAAAGAATTTTTCTCCCGTCTCGACATTGACTCGCGCAGGGACATCTTCAATGATAACGACCCGCCCTTGTACTTCAAGGCTATACAGAACGCGCTTCTCAACGAATGTTTCACGCCACAGGTCAGACATTTTGTTTTTTCCTTATTTTGAAATTGATCCATCGTGCGGGATCGGGTTCGTACAGGGTTATGATTTTGACTAAAGGTCTCGATGGATAACTACAATGAATATGTAGCGGTCTCTTAGATTTCGTGAAACCGAGAATCAGGCAACTCGGGCCGTATTTGTCGTTGGGATAGTCTGCGATCCGTTCACCATTTTCAATCGCTTCACGCAGTTCTCTGACGCGAATATGACGCATAATACTTTGGTCAGTGGCATGCTGAGAGAACTCAAACTGACCGTTTCGGATCTTTTCGCGGATGCCTTCAAGAATACCCATCATACCATTTTTTGTGACCACCAGCACAGCACCATTGCCCCAGCCTCGAAAGTGGTTCCATTCGATCCGCCGATCCAAAACGTCAGCACCTACACCGCCCGTGCAATATCCGTTCGGGCATAACGCACCGCCTCATCGCTTTGCAACTGGCCGAAATGTTCAAAAGGCGCGCCCTCTGGAAACCCATTGGGATATCGCGCTGGAATGTAAAACCCGTCCAACACCCGCCCCTTATCCACCAGATCGTCTCCCACCTCGATGCCTTCGGGCAAATCCCTCAGCAGGCGCGCCACCACATGGCCCCAGGCCTCCTGCCCCAAAGACAGATGCAATGCTTTAACCGCGTTTTCCGCGGCTTGTTGCGCGGCGAAACACGCCCACTCGTGCCGACCCGCCCGCCGGGAATCCGTAGCCTGTTCCAGGTCGCGCCGCGCTTGCGCCAACCAATCTGTCGCGCGATTGGACATTCGGTTATCCACCGTGAGAAACGCTCAACCGACCCGGCGATCAACTCGCGACCTTCGCCTGCGCCCTGCTATCCCGCAACTTCTTTCGCCAAGTTGACGCAGCGGATCAAAAATGCGTCGTACGCCGCCTTGAACTCGTTGCTGGTTTTTTGCACCGATCCAAAATTGGGCCAATCGCCGGGTTCGATGCCCCGCGTCTGCCAGCCGCTCAGATCGATTTTGACCTCGCGCTCGAGAAACGCCTTCAGCGCGGGTGTCAAGTCGTAGCCCTTTTGAAAATCGGGCAATTCGTAAAGCCGTTGCGCCACGCCGGGATCGTATTCATCGCCGATGGATCCCCGGAGTTCGTCCAGATCAAAATCCGGTGCTTCGGACACGAGTTGCACCGCGCGTTGGTGATTGGGAAATTCCGTGTGGCACATGTTTTTGCCCAAGGCGTGAAGCGTATCGTCGGGAACGCGCTTGGACGCGGGCAACACGTCCATCGACGCCAAAATCCAGTGTGCGCGATCTTCCGTCAACCCGTAGGTCTTGGACAAGTAGGCCACCCACTTGGGCCTATTTTCAGGCGCGTAAAAAATCCAATGCACGCGCCGAGCGACCAGGGTCCCCGCCTTCTTCAAATCCGCTTCGAGTTGCACCATCGCCTCTGAAGACTGCCCCACGGCCTCGGCAACTTTTAAGACAATCGGGTGATCCAGCGACTTCAAATGGGCGTAAGAACAGACATGAGCCGCACGCTCGGCCAGTGTGCCATCGGGCATCTCCACGCCCAAATCCGCAGCGAGTTCCGCGAGCCATTCGCCGGCGCGATCTTCTATCAACGCGCCAAACAACTTCTCGGCTTCCACCTCGCGCAAATGGCTGACAAAACGCCCGCCCATGTTCGTCTCATAAGTCCGCACCACGGGCTTGCCCGCCTGCGCGGCCCGCGCCTTGCCCCCAAACGCGTCGATGACCAGTTGCACCTCTTGCGCCACGGTATAGACCACCGTGTTATTCGTGCCAATACCCTCGCTGTTGAGCACGGTCGTAATTTTTCGCGCGGCCTCGTGCCCGCCGCCCACCTTAAAAACGATATTGGGATCCAGCGCGATCTCGCCCGCGCCCAGCAACTCGTCGTAATCCCTCAAATACGCATCGGCAATCCCGTAGGCGTTGCGCGCATCTTCAATGCTGGCATCGGCCTGGTCCGCGATATTGGGGTTGAGTTGAAAACTCACCATGTAGTCCTTCAACTCCGTGTGCAGGGCCAAGGGCCGGAAAATGGACAGATTCGGCCACAGCGCGATCAACGTGGCCGCCATGACGATTTCATCGGCATGCTTTTCCGGCTCGGCTTTCCACGCGTCGCGCTTGGCGATCTCGGCCTTGAGATCGTCATCCAGCGACGGATCTTCGTCAAACGCCTTGGCCGCCAAGACCGGATTCGTCGAGACCTGACAAAATCCGTAGTGCCGCAAATACTCCAGCCCGCGCGCAAAATCATTGCCGAACTTACAGACATTCTCCCCGATCATCTGCCAATACACGCCGCCGCGCATCTCGGCTTTGAGCAAGGTCAAAAACGACCTGCCGGGATTGCCCGCGTCCAAACCCATCTCAATGCGTTCGGCCAGCAACCCGGAAAGGCTATCGGACAAGTTCACGGATTTCATATCCGCCAAAAAGCCAGCCACCACGCGCGTTGCCACCGCGCCCTCCACCGCGTCAAGCGCGCCCAACACGCGGTCGAGCGCGGCGGCGATCTCATCCGCGCCATAGCCGACGATCTCGGCATCGCGCCCCACAAAATTCATGCCCAACTGAATCAGGGTCTTGCACATCAACTCGCCCGACGCCCCGCTGTTTTGAATGGCCCCCAACAGATCATCCACGCGGCCCTGCAACGTCCCCACCTCGGGCGCGATCAAAACCCGGTCAGCCACCGCGAGCGTTTGCCCGGCATCAAAGGCCGCCTGTACATCCGCACTCATAACTGCCTCCTCCAATTGTTGTATCCATCAAAATCCGAACCCGCCCACTGCACGGCTACACACACTGCTCGCCTTTGAACGGGCTATCGCCAGTTGTATCCCGCTCGTGGCTAAACTTCCATCTTACCTCTTGTATCTTCGGGCGAGCACGGGGGCATCGCGCAAAAAGGTGAGAGGCAAGACGTGAGAAGACCACCCCTCTTGTATCTTGGAAGTAAGGGTTAATTAGGAGTTGCGCCCTCGTATCGAGATAAGCCATCTTGATGCCCGGCTCGGGGAAGGCCGGCCCCTCTTGAAGGCGATGACCTTGTAGGTAAGATAGGCCCCCCGACCGCCGGGTCTATGCCGAAGAGTATCTAAGCCCCTTGAGGCTGCATATACAAGACCGGTAGACTTGGCGTCAATGGTCGGGACGCGACCCCGAGCGCGCACCAGATCCCTTACAACCCCCTCATCACAGGAGGCCCCCATGTCGAAATCTCACCCCGCTTTTGCCGGCATTGATGTCAGTGCCCGCACGTTGTCCGTTGCCCTGTCCAGACCCGGACAAGCTGTCATGCAAGCGACCTTTGCCAATGATCCCCAAGCGCATAAGCGGTTGCTGAAGTGGCTCACGAAGGGCGGGCACATGGTCTCTGTGTGCCTCGAAGCGACCGGGCTTTACAGTTTGGGGGTGGCCTTGGCCTTGCATCGGCATCGCCACACAAAGGTCATGGTCGTCAATCCCAAAGCGATGAGCAAGTACGCCCAAGCCTGCATGCAACGGGCGAAGACGGATGCGAAGGATGCGTTGTTGATCCTCGACTATGCCGAGCGCATGCCTTTTGTGCCTTGGCAAGCGCCGAGCGAGCAACGGCTTCAACTGCAAGCCCTCACCAGACGCATTGACCAACTCAAGCAGGAGATCATCCGCGAACAGAGCCGCAACCACGCGCAGAGCTACCACATCCGCAGCACACGTCTCATCGCACGCGATATTCAGGTGAATATTCGACACTTCAAACGCCGGATTGCATACTTGGAAAGCCAAGCCCTCGATCTCGTTTTGCACGATGAGCCCCTCAAGCGTGCCTACCAACGCCTCTGCTCGACGCCTGGCATCGCGCAAACGAGTGCCTTGCGGCTCTTGGCCGAGTTGACCCTTTTGCCAGAGGAGATGCAACCGCCCCAGTGGGTCGCACATGCAGGCCTGGATCCCAAACCCAAACAATCCGGAACCGCCAATCCACAAAGACGCATCTCGAAAACCGGGAATAAGTACCTCCGCCATGCCCTCTATATGCCTGCCTGGGTGGCCATCAGACACGAAGGCCATGTCAAAGCCTTCTATGACCAACTCATCGCCCGCGGCAAGAAACCTTTGCAGGCTATCGTTGCGGTGATGCGAAAGTTGCTCCATTCGATCTGGGGCATGTTGCGCCATGACCAAGATTTTGAGGGCGAAAAATTCTATCGAATCACCCCGAAAACCCCTTGACCTTTTAAGAGAGTATCTTACCTCTTGTATCTTGGAAGTAAGGGTTAATTAGGAGTTGCGCCCTCGTATCGAGATAAGCCATCTTGATGCCCGGCTCGGGGAAGGCCGGCCCCTCTTGAAGGCGATGACCTTGTAGGTAAGATAGGCCCCCCGACCGCCGGGTCTATGCCGAAGAGTATCTAAGTCCCTTGAGGCTGCATATACAAGACCGGTAGACTTGGCGTCAATGGTCGGGATCGAACTCGAGCGCACACCAGACCCCTTACAACCCCTCATCACAGGAGGCCCCCATGTCGAAATCTCAACCCGCTTTCGCCGGCATTGATGTCAGTGCCCGCACGTTGTCTGTTGCCCTGTCCAGACCCGGACAAGCTGTCATGCAAGCGACCTTTGCCAATGATCCCCAAGCCCATAAGCGGTTGCTGAAGTGGCTCACCAAGGGCGGGCACATGGTCTCTGTGTGCCTCGAAGCGACCGGGCTTTACAGCTTGGGGGTGGCCTTGGCCTTGCATCGGCATCGCCACACAAAGGTCATGGTCGTCAATCCCAAAGCGATGAGCAAGTACGGTCAAGCCCGCATGCAACGAGCCAAGACGGATGCGAAGGATGCGTTGTTGATCATGGATTATGCCGAGCGCATGCCGTTTGTGCCTTGGCAAGCGCCGAGTGAGCAACGGCTTCAACTGCAAGCCCTCACCAGACGCATTGACCAACTCAAGCAGGTGATCATCAGTGAACAGAGCCGCAACCACGCGCAAAGCTACCACATCCTGAGCACACGGCGCATCGCACGCGATATTCAGGTGAATATTCGACACCTCAAACGCCGGATTGCATACTTGGAAGACCAAGCCCTCGATCTCGTTTTGCACGATGAGACCCTCAAGCGCGCCTACCAACGCCTCTGCTCGACGCCTGGCATCGCACAAACGAGCGCCTTGCGGCTCTTGGCCGAGTTGACCCTTTTGCCTGAGGAGATGCAACCGCCCCAGTGGGTCGCACATGCAGGCCTGGATCCCAAACCCAAACAATCCGGAACCGCCAACCCACAAAGACGCATCTCGAAAACCGGGAATAAGTACCTCCGCCATGCCCTCTATATGCCTGCCTGGGTGGCCATCAGACACGAAGTCCATGTCAAAGCCTTCTATGACCAACTCATTGCCCGCGGCAAGAAACCTTTGCAGGCTATCGTTGCGGTGATGCGAAAGTTGCTCCATTCAATCTGGGGCATGTTGCGGCATGACCAAGATTTTGAGGGCGAGAAATTCTATCGAATCGCCCCGCAATCCCCTTGACCTTTAAGAGAGTATCTTACCTCTTATCTCTCCCCTCAACCCCAACACATCGCGCATATCGTACATCCCTGGATCCGCGTCAACCGCAAAGGGAATGGCGCGAATCACGCCAGAGGCAAACGTGTCTCGGCTCTGCGCTCGGTGGACGAGCATCACGCTCTCGCCAATGCCCCCAAACACAACCGTGTGTTCGCCGACAATATCGCCCGCGCGCACTGCGTGGACCCCAATTTCATCGCGCGTTCTCGCGCCCGTATCGCCATGGCGCCCATAAATGCCCACGGCTTGCAAATCGCGCTCCAAGCCACGCGCCGCGGCCTCGGCCAGCGCGTAAGCCGTTCCCGAAGGCGCGTCTGTCTTAAACCTGTGGTGCGCCTCGACGATTTCCACGTCGTAATCACCGCCCAAAATGCGCGCGGCCTCTTCCACCAACTGCGTCAGCACTGTAACCCCCACGCTGAAATTGGGGGCAAACACGCAGGCCACATCCTTCAGCGCGTCCGTCATCGCCTCGACTTGTTCCGCAGACAACCCAGTTGTGCCAATCACCATCGGCACGCCAGCACGCCCTGCGATTTCCGCGGCGACAGCCGTGGGCTCGGGCGGCGCAGTAAATGCGACCACCACATCGACCTCGCGCACCATCGCTTCCACGCTAGCCACCACTTGCACGCCGAGATGCGGCACGCCAATGACGTCGCCGATGTCTTTCCCTATCGCGGGATGGCCTGCAAACTCGACTCCGCCGCCCAAATCCAAATTTTCCGCCTCTAAGGTCAGATGGGAGATGCGCTGCCCCATCCGCCCGGCAACACCGCAAATTCCTACCCCAATCATACGCGCTCCAAAAACAGTTGTCAGTAGTCGTCAGTCCACCCATCCCCCGCAAGCCGCTCATGCTCAATACGCCAATCCGTCCAGCACCGCCGGGTCGTTCAGGCGTTGCGCGATGTCCGCGTTGAAAAACGAAGCCACGGGCGCGAACACCTCCGGGTTTTGGGCATGGACTTCGCGGGCAATGCCCAGCACGATATCCAAGCCCGCCCGATTCATTTTGCCCAAGGGCTGGCGGCACGGGCCGGCTGGCATGCCCAAAATATTCATCAAGGTCTTCATCGGCAAGGGGTTGCGCGCTTTGACTTCTGTGATGCCATAAGGCGTCTGTTCTTCAGACACCACGCCCACCATGCCAAACAAGGGCTTTAATGCCGCGTGCAACCGATTCGCCTCGTCCAGGTCGCCGCGCTGGAGGGCGTGTACCATCTGCGTTACAGGGCCTGGCGCGACATTGGACGCCACGCTGATCACGCCCGCGGCCTTGATCGCATCCCGGGTCATCATCTCAAACGTCTTGTCGTCGTCCCCGGACATGATCGAAAACGCCTCCCCACAGCATTCGCGGGTGCGCGCCATGTTGTCCAAATCGCCTGTGGCCTCTTTCACGGTGTTCACATTTTGGTATTCGGAGAACAAGATGCCGAGGTCTTCCGGCAACAATTTCGTGCCCGACCTGCCGGGAATGACGTAGGGGATCATGTCCAAGTCGGGAAAGGCGCGGGCCACGGGCGCGACGTATTCCTTGCGAATCTCCAACGAACTCGGCCCATTGTAATAGGGATCCACCAGCAAGATGGCGTCTGCCCCTTCTTGCGCGGCGTATTCGGCGGCTTTGAGGGTCTTCGCCGTCGAATTGCTGCCCGCGCCGCCAATGGCGCGACATTGTTCTTTGGCTTGGCGGCACACCACGCGCGTAATCAAATTCTGCTCGTCTTCGCTCAGGGTGGGACTCTCCGCCGTGGTGCCACAGGCCAACACGCCGTCTATGCCTTCGGCGATCTGAAACGCCACCAATTGTTCCAGACCGCCATGATCCAGCGCATGATCGGCGGTCAGGGGAGTGATCAACGCCGTATGACATCCTTTTAACATCGCAACCTCCAGTTTTTGAACAAAAAACGCTGGCATCGCAAGGGCGCGGAACGATCTATCGCCCCCTGTGTCGTTGCCGCGAAAGTTTCATCGATCTGCCCTTGCAATCAAAGTAGCCAACCCAAATCGGACTGTCAAGGCCAAATCCGCTACACATCGCCGGATGCCGGTTGTAGCCTTTCCAACTCCGCCATCAGCTCGGCGTCTATTGCGATACCCGCCCGAATCCGCGTCGCACGCTCCCGGAATGCGCGTTCCCCAGGCACCAAAACCTCGGGGACTCCGGCCACGGGTAGCGCGTTCTTAATCGCACGCACGACCTCAGCCACGCCTACTCGAAACGCATCGATCCCCAAGAAAATGCGCGGATCGACGCCCAGCACAAAAATCCCGTAATTCCCGCCCATCTCGGGCACGGGATCCGCAGCGAGCAATGCGCCGGTAAAAAGCTGAATCAGCACGCCGAGTGCGTACCCCTTGTGTTCGCCAAACGGCAATGCCCCGCCCCTGCGCGCTTGTTCCGGATCGGTTGTCGGCTCGCCATCCGGCCCCAGCGCACGCCCTGCGGGAATGGCTTTGCCATCTTTGAGCGCGATCAAAATCTCGCCATTGGTAATCGCCGCGCACGAAAAATCCACCAAGACCTGGCCCTCTGCGGACGGAAACCCCGCGGCAATGGGATTTGTTCCGAGCACCGGTTCGCGCCCACCCCACGGGACAATGCGCGGGCCGGTGTTGCACATCACCAAGCCCACCAGCCCGGCATCGGCGATCATCGACGCGTAGTATCCGAGCATCCCGCTGTGACTCGTATTGCGCGCCCCGATGACCCCCACCCCGCTCTGTTTGGCCTTGTCAATCGCAACGCACGCACACCGATGCGCCACGAGATACCCCAAATTGCCCTGCCCATCGATCAGCGCGTAAGCCCCTGCCTCGTCGACCGTGACTATCGGCACGGAAGCACCCTGCGAAACGCGCTCGACAATGCCGGGCAACCGAATCATTCCATGCGTGGATCGCCCGCGCAACTCGGCTTCGATCAAAATATCGGTCACGACATGCGCGTCTGCCGCGTCAAGCCCGCGCTCGATCAAAATAGACTGACACAACGCACGCAAATTTTCAACTGTGATGATCATGGAAATCTCCTGAGAAGTGAGATGGATAGCCACAAAAGGCACAAAAGGGGTACAACTGGCGACAGCCAGTTCAAAGGCACAAAAACACAAAAGGCGAGTCGCGTGTAGAGGCGATGTCCCCGTGCGCGCTCAAAGATACAAAAAAGCACCCCATCTGAAATCGCTTGTGCGACCTCGGATGGGGCGGTGTTTTGATGGTGAATAGGGCCACTCTGTTGCTTACCCTCGGCCCATCTCCGAGACGGGAAGATGTTCTTCCACCTTCATGTAGCGGAGCGAGTAACGGGGGCCAGCCGCTTATTCTTTGATGTATGTCAACGCACCGATAATGATAACCGCAAACGCAATGATCAATGACAGCCATTTGATGGTTTGCTCCTGCACGCGGTTGATGTCATTCTTTAAATTCGTCTCCACGCGATTGATGTCATTCTTCAAGCCGGCCTCCACCTGGATAACATGGGTATCCACGCGGTTGATCTCGTCCTTCAAGCCAGTCTCCGCATGGTTGATTTCTTCCTTCAAGCCAGTCTCCACGCGGGTAATCTCCTCCTTCAAGCCAGTTTCCACCTGGTTGATTTCTTCCTTCAAGCCAGTCTCCACGCGATTGATGTCCTCCTTCAAAGTCTTTTCCACATGTATAACACGGGTCTCCACGCGGTTGATTTCTTCCTTCAAGCCAGTCTCCACCTGGTTGATTTCTTTTTTCAAGCCAGTCTCCACGCGGTTGATGTCCTCCTTCAAGCCAGTCTCCACGCGGGTAATCTCTTCCTTCAAGCCAGTCTCCACCTGATTGATTTCTTCCTTCAAGCCAGTCTCCACGCGGTTAATCTCTTCCTTCAAGCCAGTTTCCACCTGGTTGATTTCTTTCTTCAAGCCAGTCTCCACGCGGCTGATGTCCTCCTTCAAAGTCTTTTCCACATGGATAACACGGGTCTCCACGCGGTTAATTTCCTCCTTCAAGCCGGTCTCCACGCGGTTGATTTCCTCTTTCAAACCAGTCTCCACGCGATCAATATGGTTCTCCACGCGCGCAAAGCCTGCGTTCATCTGGTGCATCAGGAGCTCAAAGCGATCCATCGTCTGCTCCTCTACGCGGCGAATTTCTTTCGCGTTCTGCTTGACTTGGTCGCCGATCACTGCCCCGTTCTTCTCGATGGCGATGAGCCGCTGATCCTGATCGGCGAGTTTCTGTTCGTGTTGCGCGATCTTCTCTGCATCTGTCATGATACGTCTCCTCGTGGGATGGTGGGGTGAACGACACAACTCTCCTGCTAAGATTACTCAAAAAACGTGCGAAAAGCAAGGTCGAATTTTGCAGTTCATCAGGCGGACGCGAGGGCTAATTGCTGATTTTCACGTTGCGGTCAATAGCAACATCGCGTAAATTTCACCATCAGGCGAGCACGGAGGCGTCGCCACTACATTGTGATTTTCTATCCGCGGATACTTTTCTTTGAGGTACTCATGTCTGGCTCTACGCCTGAAATTCACACCCTTGACAATGGCATTCGCGTCGTCCTTGAACCCATGCCGGGGGCGCAATCGCTCGTGGTGGTGTTTTGCTTTGCCTTTGGTGCGAAAGACGATCCCGGCGACAGATTGGGCATCTCGCGCATTGCCGAAGACGTGTTGTTTAAGGGCACGCCCGACCGAGACGCACGCGCCATCTTCGACGACTTTGACGGTTTGGGCATCCGGCGCAGTGCATCCACATCGGTCGAATGCACGTCCTTTGTCGCGCAAGTCCTGCCGGACAAAGTCAGGCCCGCCCTCGAACTCTATGCCGATCTGTTTCGCAGCGCGTCTTTTCCGGACGACGAGGTCGAAATTGCCAAAAGCATCACCCTTGAAGAACTCAAACGCCTCGAGGACAACCCGAGCCAACAAGCCCTGTACATGGCGTACAAAGCCGGGCTTGGCGCGCCCATGGGCCGAACCCCGATGGGCGAACCCGACGCGGTCTCTGCCATCGCGCCTGCGGATGTGCGCCGGCATTGGGCAAAGCATTGCAAGCCATCCAACCTGCTCATCGGAGTCGCGGGCGGTTTTCGATCCGCGCCCTTGATCGAGGCCATCCGCGATGTTTTTGGCGGCTGGGCAAGCGCGCCCTCGGATCAGCGCGCACCACATCCTATCTCGGTTGCAAACCGCAACGTTCACCAAAGCAAGCCCTCTGAACAAGCCCATATTTGCCTGCTCGCTCGCAGTGTTCCCAAAGGCCACGACCTCTATTACGCAGGCCGACTCGCCATTGCCATCCTCTCGGCCGGCGGGTCGAGCCGCTTGTTCACCGAAGTCCGGGAAAAACGCGGCTTGGCGTACAGCGTATCGGCCTTTTATCAAGCCTATCGCGGCGGCGGGCTCATGGCCGTTTATGCGGGCACCACAGCGGACCGCGCCCAAGAGACCCTCGACGTGTGCCAATCCGAACTCACGCGCTTGGGCAAAGACGCCACCGCCGAAGAACTCGCCCGCGCCAAAACCGTGCTCAAAGGCCACCTCTTCACCCTGGGCGACCTGCCCGAAGGCCGGGCCGCGGGCCTCATCGAGGGCTTCTTCCTCGAAGGCCGCGTGCGAACCATTGACGAACTCGCCGCCCGCATCGACGCCGTCGCCTTAGACCAAATTCCGCAATACCTCGATGCCTTTCCCCCAATGCCGGGCACAGTGCTCATTTTAGGCCCGCGCCCTCTGGGGCAAAATTGACCTTCATCTCAGGAGAACGACATGGCAACGCCCTATCCTCCGCCGACCGCTGAAGAACGCGCTTTTTACGACGAAAACGGGTACATCGTCCTCAAAAACGCCGTCGATCCCATCGGCCTTGACCGCGTGCGCCGGGCATTTGAATGCCGCGAAGCCGAGACCCGCCCCGAGCGCGAGGCAGAATTGCGCTTGGGCAAATTCCGAAACGGGTACGGCAACGGGCCGCACGCGCACACCATTCGCCCAGACTTCGACACGGACGCGGTCATTCTCGACTTGGCGAACAATCCCCGCGTGATCCCCTTTGTCGAAAACATCGTCGGCCCGGATTATCAAGTGATGGAAATGCTCTATCACAACCACCACGCGGGCACAGCAGCGCACACCGCTTGGCACCGCGACTGGCCCCCGTGGACGCATCCGCAATACACCTTAAAAATCAAAGTGTTCTATTTTTTGGACGAGCAGACGTCGGACATGGGATGCTTTTCACTCGTGCCCGGCACGCACACCAACCCGGACTATCCGCCCAAAGAAGCCTATTCCGGCGACGCCTTGGAAACCATGCCCAACATGCAAAAAATGGCCCTCAATGCCGGCGACGCAGTGCTGTGGAACGTGGTCTGCTGGCACACGGGTTGCGCCAATACCAGTGCGCGGGATCGGCGCATGGTCATCTATGGGTACATGCCCTTTTTCGTCAAGAAATGGATCGCCAGCACCCCACCGCAAAGCATCGTCACCTGGGCCGATACCCCGCAAAAGCGACAACTCATGGGCATTCACTGCGTCAGCGGCAGACGGAGCTGGGACCGCACAGACATCCCCTACCTGTCCGAACACGAAGCCATTGCTATGGCGAAAGCGTTGTGAAAGTCAGGGGTCAGTTCCCACCCCGCCCCCCTTCGGTGAGAGGTAAGACGGGAGACGGGATTTTAGCCACGAGCGGGGTACAACTGGCGACAGCCAGTTCAAAGGCACAAAAGGCACAAAAGGGGTACAACTGGCGATAGACCGTTCAAAGACGAGCAGTGTGTAGGGGCGATGCTCCTGTGCTCGCCCGAAGATACAAGACGGGAGCGGTGAAGCAACCCCTCCACCGCCCAAGGGGTCAGTCCGCCCGAACCCAACCCCCTTCGGTGAGAGGTAAGACGGGAGAGGTAAGAGACAGTGGTTAGAAGCGGTTGCCTTGGGGAGTGGTGGTTTTGTGCGGCGGGTGGGCGGGGTAACTGACTACTGACTACTGACTACTCTCTTCAAAATCAAACGTCACCACATCTTGCACACCCAATAGATTCTCACGCGGGGCGAATGTCATGGTCAGCGCGATGCCCTGTGCTTGTCCCGCGTCGAATTTGGCGAACCGGTGGGTTGCACGGGCGATTTCTTCGCTGTTTGGGCCGCGCAATTTCCACGTCATAATCACAGGGCTGATGATGGGCACCGGGCCTGTGTTGATGATTTCTGCGGAGATGTCGATTCCGATGATGTCACCCGCTGCATTGTGAATTGGGTCGCGGCGCACGTTGGCAATGGACATGAAATTTGACAGCACATCGGTCTCGGGCGAGATGGGGTCGCCCCCGCAACCGAGCAAGACGAGGCAACAGAGAAATAGGCATTTCATAACCGTGCTCACATTCCAAAATACGCCATGCCCAAGAGGCCGATGAGCCAGCAGTAATAGGCAAAGTGTGCAAAACGCCCGCCGCTGAGCAACCCCAAGAGCCAACGAATGGCGAAGACGCCGGATATGTAAGCGGCGAGGGCGCCGATCAGCAGGGGCCAAAGCGCGTGCATTGCCGGGGTTTGGGCCAACAAATCGCCGACTGCCAAGGCCGTCGCGCCCAAGATGATGGGAATGGACATCAGAAAAGAGAAGGTCGCGGCTTCGCGGCCATCTATCCCGCGCCACAGCCCCATGCCAATGGTCGCCCCGGACCGAGAAATCCCAGGCAACACGGCGAGGGCTTGGGCAAGGCCGATGAGCAGGGCGTCTAAAAACGTCATTTCCAAACGCTGGCCTGTCGCAAAGCGCGTGCTCCACAAGATACATCCCGTTGCAATCAAGCACCCGCACACGGCCATGGGATTGGCAAAAGCCGCGGTGAGCGCGTCTTTGAACGCAATGCCCACGACGCCGGCGGGAACGCTACCCACCAGCAACAAAGAGACGGTGCGCCACGATGCGCGGTCGCGTCTCAAACACCCGACGGCCAAGTTCGCGATTCGCCCCCGCAATGCCGTGACTACGGCCAACAAGGTGCCGAAGTGTACGATGACTTCAAAAGTGACGTCACCCGGTTGAATGCCTCCAATGGCCTGCGCCAATGCGAGATGCCCAGAACTGCTGACGGGCAAAAATTCGGTCAGCCCTTGGACGAGTCCCAGGAGGATGGCTTCAAGGGAGGTCAAAGCATCTCCTTTGGCGAGGAGTGAAAGGCATGGGAAAAGGTGAGACGCAAGAGGCAAGACGCAAGACGCAAGAGGCAAGACGCAAGACGCAAGAGGCAAGACGCAAGACGCAAGAGGCAAGACGCAAGACGCAAGAGGCAAGACGCAAGACGCAAGAGGCAAGACGCAAGAGGCAAGACGCAAGACGCAAGACGCAAGAGGGCCGCCCAACGTCCAACCGTTCAAGCAATCAGTTGTCCGTTATCCAATACCGCGCCGATAGCCTCTGTCCCCATCACCCGAAGGGACAGGCCCCTGTGCCTGTCCTCAGTCAGTCGTCAATTCATTCAGTCCTCACCCAACCCCAAAAGGCGTGAGAGGCAAGAGGCAAGAGGCAAGAGGCAAGAGGCAAGAGGCAAGAGGCAAGAGGCAAGAGGCAAGAGGCAAGAGGCAAGAGGCAAGAGGCAAGAGGGCCGCGCAACGCCCAACCGTTCAAGCAATCAGTTGTCCGTTATCCAATACCGCGCCGATAGCCTCTGGCCCCAGATCCGAAAAGCCATCAGCTTTTGTTGATCGCTGATAGCGACCTCTAAATCAAAAAGCGGCATGGAATGCATGCCGCTTTGGAGTTGTGTATCGGGATAGAATCGCCGCGAGGGGCGAGCATTATTGGGCTTCTTCTTCTCCGCTGCCCATGGGATTGAGGATGCGATCAATTTGGTCTTCGCAGTATTTCTTGTATTGGCGATTCCCCACGCCTTTTTTGTAGTATGAGATGGCGGTTTCCTTTTGCCCGAGCTCGCGGTAACAATCGCCCAAAATAACATTGGCGGGCACGCGCCATTTGGACGAAGACACGGCCTTTTTGGCGTGGGTGATGGCGTTTTGATATTGCTTGCGTTCAAAATAGGGCACGGCTATGCGATAATTTGCCTCGGCCGTATTTTTGATGCCCAGTGCTTTTCGGTAGGAGGCGATTGATTTTGTGTACTGTTTGGTATCTGAATAGGCTTTGCCCAGTGCCGTGTGGACCGTTGCGTTTTGGGGATCGACCTGCGCGGCTTTTGAAAGCACGGCAATCGCCTTGGTACTTTGCTTCATGCTCTGATAGACCGTTGCCAGTTTCAACCGGGACGTCGTGTCTTTTGCATCGGCTTTGATGGCATTTAAGTACGCACGGGCCGCGCTGCTATTCTTGCCGGTCGCCTTGAAGATATCGCCCAAAACGCGATGTGCTCTGCCGTGGTCTGGCTTGAGGTCGATGGCGGTCTCGAGTGCTTCGCGCGCGGCATTGATGCTACGGGCATTTTTACGCGCCAATCCCAAATTGTAAAACACCCCCGCGTCTGACGGATCGACTTGCGTGGCATTTTCGTATTGCGTTGCCGCGGCCTTGTAATTGCGCCGCGTGAACAACGCGTTGCCCTCTCTCGTATAGGCCGCCTTCAATATGGCCCGCGCTTTGCCTCCTTCAAAATTGGGATCGATCTCCAGCACCTTTTTCAAACTGGCCTGCGCGCCCGTGTTGTCTTTGGTCTGCAACTGCAAGTGGCCCAGTTCAAAATACGCAGCGGCGTAATCCGCCTTGATGGAGGTCGCCATCTTGAAGGCTTCGATGGCATCTTTGTAATTTCGCAACTTTTGATAGGTCTTGCCCATCGCGCGATATGCCTGCGCGTTTGTGCCATCGCTTTTGACGGCCTCTTCAAAAGCGCCGAGTGCTTCTTGATAGCGTCTCTTTTTGAACAACTCCTGCCCGGCATTGTACTTTTCAGCCGATTCTGGACTCACGGCAAGGGCAGAACCCGCCATCAGCACAGACAGGGAAAACATCGCGAGAAGGGAACGCATTCGCATGGAAAAATCTCCTATTTTGAACGTTGACAAAGACTTACAACGCGGATGGCCTCATAGTGCATCTTCGGCCTGTGGGTCGAGCATTGATGCAAAAAGGCCATTGCCCATCTCGCACAATGGCCTTTTGCAATACGCACCGCCTCCTCAATTCAGCCGGAAGGAAATCGGCTGCGTCATCCAAACGGAAACCGGCTTGTCATTTTGTTGCGCGGCCTTGAACTTGAATTGCAAAATGGCATCGATCGCGGCTTGCCGGAAAATCTCTTGGCCCCTAAGCACGCTCACGTTGCTGACCCGACCGGTCTTATCGACCAAGAACTTCAAAAACACCTTGCCCGTCAACCCGGCTTTGCGGGCGATTTCCGGATAGGCGGGAGCGACGGAATGCACGAGTTCCGGCTTTTGCTCGACCATGTAAAACTCGAGGATTTCCTCCTCCTCTTCCTCGGAACCCGGCGGCGGTGGCGGTGGCAAATCGACCAGGGCATCGTCGAAATCGAGATCCGTGCTTTCGATAGTCACATCGTCGGGCACGTCGTCGCTCTCGGTTTCAATGGGCACAGCGGGCCTGGGCGGCGGCGGCGGGCGTTTGATCTGCCGCGTTTCCGGAATGTCCACATTTTCAATGATGAGTTGCTTCTTCTGGCGATTGCTCGCAGACGCCTCAAAGGTCGGAAAAATCACGGCCACAGCCGTGTGCAGGATAAACGTGATCGCCGTGCAAATTCCAAAAACCTTGTTGTAGCGGCGGCGCAAATCGGCTTCGGGTGCTTTTCCTCGAATCATCGCCATGGCTTACCCCTCTCGGTTGGTCGCAAAGTTGATCCGCAGGGCATCGGCTTTTCGCAATTCCTCCATCACACTGCTGATCAATCCATAAGGTGCGCGGTAGTCGCATTTGAGCGACACGACCATGCGGGGGTCTTTGACGCGGCGGTCATAGAAGATCCCCGCCACCTGATCGATAGTTGCCAGCTTGTCGTCGATGAAGATCTTGCGGTCCGCAGAAACCCACAAATAGTTGATGTGACGGCGTTTTTTGAGCTCCTCGATTTTCTCGGCCCTGGGCATGATGATGCCGGACACGCGGAACCGAACAAAAACCGTGGACACCATAAAAAAGATGAGCAACAAAAACGTAATGTCGGCCATCGACCCGGTGGGGATGCTCTGTGCGACACTGCCTTTTTTTTTAAAATTCATAACAACCTGTTCCTTTTCTGTTGACCATTATTGACTATCAGATAACCAATAATGGTTCAACCAGTGCATTCTCGTTACTCCCCCCTGCTGGTTCTTGGTTTCAAATTGTTGCCAAGCCTATCGGGATACAAGAATGGGTGGAACCCCCAAAGTCTTTCTCAACTTCTTCAAAGAACGGTTGAGAAGACGCTTAAAAACAACTGCTTACTGCTTACCAGAAAGACCCTTACACTGCCCGCTTACTACATTCCTCGTACTGGGTCGACGTGTGACAGTGACTGCTATACCCTCGGGTTTTACATGGTCAGGACTTTTTGCCAACAACAGGATTTGGATACTGCAAACTGCAACAACAATCAACAATAATCAACAAATCACCTACAAGACACCGCCCCCGAACTCACTCACTGGGCGAGGCGAGCGAAATTTTATCTGCGCCGGACAACTTGATCTCGTCAAGCACGTCGATGAATTGCTCGTAGGGCGTTTCTTCGTCGGCCTTTAATGAGATGATCAACTTATCGTTTTGCACCAATCGCTGCTCGATATCCGCCCGAAGCTGATTCAGCGGTACGCTTTGTTCCAGATTGATGAGAATCTCCCCATTGGCATTGACCCAGATGTTGCAAATGTTCTTCTTCTGGATCTGCTTTTGCTCGCCCGGCGGCGGCAAGTGCATGCCGATGCCCTTGTCTTGGTTCATCGTGGTGGTCACGAGAAAGAACACGAGCAACAAAAACACGATATCCGCCATAGACCCAGTGGGGATTTCAGGGGAAGATTTTTCGCGTCTCTGAAGGGCCATGGTTTAGTCCTCCTTGCCGTAACCCAACTGGATCAGGTCATCGACAAACTGATTGGAACTCTCTTGGAGGTCGATAATGATCTTGTCGATTTTCGACAGGAAGAAGTTGTACGCGGCCTGCACCGGAATCGCGACCACCAAGCCCGAAGCCGTTGTAATCAGGGCTTCGGAAATACCGCCGGCCACGACGCTGGGATCGACATCGCCTGCGGCGGCAATATCGTTAAAGGCGCGGATCATCCCCGACACAGTGCCCAAAAAACCGACCAGAGGCGCCAGATTTGCAACCGTTGACAGCCACACGAGCCCGCGCTCGAGAAATGCCATCTCTATCGCGCCGGATTCCTCAATCGACTTTTCCACGTGTTCGATGCCGCGATCCAACCGCAACAGCCCCGCGTGCAACACCGTGGCGACCGGGCCGCGCGTATTGGAACACAGTTCAGCCGCACCTTCCGGCCCGTCCTGCTTGAGGACA
The DNA here is from genome assembly GCA_965204745.1 of Candidatus Latescibacterota bacterium. Lineage (GTDB taxonomy): Bacteria > Latescibacterota > UBA2968 > UBA2968 > UBA2968 > VXRD01. Next base: position 1,109,090 of record OZ242010.1, on the reverse strand, counting down.
TCCTGAAGTTCCACCATAAATTCTTTGGCATTGATATGCGCCTTAAACAAGGTGTAAAAACGCTCGGCAATCACCACGATGCCAAAAAACAACATCACCAACAGCGGATACATAAAGTTTCCGCCCTTAATAAAAAGATCGACCATGCTGCATCTCCCGAGTTAGGGGTATAGTGAGAAAGAATGGATTACGAACTCAGTCCGCTTACCGCTTGCCCTCTGTTTTCACCTCCTCCTTTTTCTGTTTGCTGCCACCAAAAAATTCCCGACGCTTCTTTTCCTCTTCGGTCAGGGGCGGGTCGAGTGTTAGGATCTGCGCGTTGGCATTGTTCTTCCACTGCGGGTCTTTGAGTGCCCTTTTATACCATGTCAACGCATTGATAGAATCCTGTTTTGCACCTGCGTTTTCCCATCTTTTATGATAGTGATTGCCCTTCATATAGGGGTATATGCCATTTTGGGGATCTTTTTTTATTCCGATATTGACCCACTTGAGACTGCCCGTCAAATCGGCGAGTTCCTCGATCACCCCCAAATTGTCGGGCTGACTTTTGTACAATAGTTCGAGCCGAGCGATGATCCAACGCTTGGGCTTGCCCACCTTCTTGCCCGATTCGATGGTCTTTTCCAAAAAGAAAACGCTCGTGTTATCGTTCTGATACAATTTTTCATAGGCATTGAAGGCCAAGTCGTCATCGCCCTTTCTTTGGTACATTCCCGCCACTTTTTCCAGCGTGGCGTAATCCTCGGGGTCGATCTCCAGCACTTTTTCCATTTCGGCCAGGGCCTCGTCCTCGCCGCCTGTTTGCAGATGCAACTTGCCGATCATATCCCGCACGTCGGGATCGTCGGGCTTTATTTTTCCCCATTTCTTGGCGTACTCCAACGCGGTCTCATAGTTCTGAATATCGACATTCAAGCCGACCAAGGCGTGGTAACACTGGACTCGTTCCTCGGGTTCGAGGTTGAATGTCAGCAAGGCTTCATAAGATCCAATGGCTTTTTCCGGCTGTTCCCGAATGACGTATATGCTGGCCAATGCGAGGTACACGCCTTTGGTGTACTTGCTCTTGGGTTCGAGATCGATGGCTTTCCGATACCAAGTAATGGCGTCCTCGTAATTTTCGAGCTGATTGTACAATTTGCCCAAACGCCGCGCTGTGGTTGCCCGTGTCGGATTGTACCCCCACGATTTCAACAACTGCGTTTCCGCATCTTCGTATTGCCCGTTCTTGAGATACCTGTCGCCCCATCCCAAATGCCGATTGCCCATACTGATAGAATCGGCCTTTGTCATCTCGGTTTTCTCTTCTTCGGCAAAACCAAGTGATGCCGTGCCAAAAACGAAAATGCCGCACAGCAAAGCCGCAAACCCGGGTCGAAATTTCAAATTCATCATGGTCCCAATCTCCATCAAAAAAACGATACGCGGTCATTATTCACGGGTTAAGGGCAAAGAATGTAACGCAGAAAAAAAAGCCTGTCAAGCCAAAATCCGCCCCTGCCATGATTAAACGTGACGCGCAGTCGCAGAGTTCCCGGTATATCCTAACACGAGTTGTGCAAAAAATATAATCCGCAAAGACAAGTGTCAACCCCTTTTCACCGGGCAAGACTATTGGCAGAACCGTGCCTTTTGTGCCTTTGAACTGGCTATCGCCAGTTGTACCCCGCTCGTGCCTTTTGTGGCTCCCTTTCACCGGGCAAGGCTATTGACAGAACGCACGAGAAGCGATATATTGAACAAAGCCAACACGCACGATAACTTTTTGGAGTATGACCATGCGCCAGATGCGTTGTCGCCGCAAAAAATGGTTGACGCCTCCGAGACGCCTTAAAGTGGCGCGTGTGGCCCTGTGTGTGCCATCTGACCAAATCCCCTTGATGCGGCTGTGTCAAGGGGATTTCTGTATTCGAGAAAGGAGAATGTAATGGATCACGCGACAGACAAAATCGCCAAACAAGGGCTGACCTTCAACGATGTCCTGCTCATCCCCGGCAAATCCGATGTCCTGCCCAAAGACGTCGATCTCCGCACGCGGCTCACGCGAAATATCGACCTCAATATCCCCTTGGTCAGCGCGGCGATGGATACTGTGACCGAAGCGCGGCTCGCCATTGCGATGGCACAGGAAGGCGGCATTGGGATTATCCACAAAAACCTCTCGGTTGCAGAACAGGCCGAAGAGGTCGAAAAAGTCAAGCGGTCGGAAAGCGGTATGATCGTCGATCCGGTGACCCTGTCGCCCGATCACTACATTTCAGAAGCGCTAGAACTCATGCAAAAGTACCGCATTTCGGGCGTGCCCATCGTCACATCCGGCAACCGCTTGGTCGGCATTTTGACCAACCGGGACCTGCGCTTTGAAAAAAATCTCAACCGCGAGGTCAAAGAGGTCATGACCTCCAAGAGCCTCATTACCGCCAAACTGGGTATTTCGCTCGAAGCCGCGCAGGAGATTCTGCAATACCACCGCATTGAAAAACTGCCCGTTATCGACGACGAGGGCGTCTTAAAGGGCCTGATTACGGTCAAAGATATCGAGAAAAAAATTCAGTACCCCAAGGCGTGCAAAGACGATCTCGGTCGCTTGCGCGTGGGCGCGGCAGTCGGCATAGGCGGCGATTCAGAGGAACGCACCGCTGCCCTGATCGAACGCGGGGCCGATGTCGTTGTGATCGACACCGCGCACGGGCATTCGCGCGGCGTGCTCCAAGCCATTGAACGCTTCAAAAGCAACTATCCCGAAATCGACGTCATCGCGGGCAATATCGCCACCGCAGAGGCCGCTGCGGATTTGACTTCGGCCGGCGCAGACGCCATCAAAGTCGGCATGGGGCCGGCGACGATTTGCACCACGCGCGTCATCGCAGGCATTGGCATGCCGCAAATCACAGCGATTATGGATTGCGCTGAAATCGCGGCCAAAACAGGCATCCCCCTCATCGCGGACGGGGGCATTACGCAATCGGGCGACATTACCAAAGCCATTGCCGCAGGCGCGCATTCCGTCATGATCGGCTTTCTCTTCGTGGGCACGGATGAAAGCCCAGGCGAGACCGTCATCTACCAGGGCCGCACGTTTAAGGTCTATCGCGGCATGGGATCCTTGGGCGCGATGCAGCGCGGCAGCAAAGACCGGTATTTCCAAGGCGAAGTCGATACGGCCAACAAACTCGTCCCAGAAGGCATCGAAGGCCAAGTGCCGTACAAAGGCTCTTTGTCCGGTTTCATCTACCAACTCACGGGTGGCCTGCGCGCGGGGATGGGCTATTGCGGCACGCGGTCCCTGCCCGAGTTGCGCGACAAGGGCCGGTTCGTCCGCATCACCTCTGCCGGCATCCGCGAAAGCCACGTCCACGACGTCACCATCACCAAAGAAGCCCCCAACTACCGGCTCGACTCAACTTACTAATAGGTCAACAAATTGGTATAAGTGATGACCGGAACCTGGATCAATATCGCAACCGTGCTCGTCGGGTGTTGCTTGGGGCTTGTGTTGGGCAAGCGGTTTCCCGAGCGCGTCCGCGAAACCCTGATGAAGGGGTTGGGGTTGTTCACCCTGATTGTCGGATTGCAGATGGCTTTTGAGACGGACCGCGTGATCATCACCTTGGTCAGCGTGGTCATTGGCGGCATCGCGGGCGAATTGCTCGATATTCACGCGCGTCTCGACCGCTTGGGCAATGCGTTGCAAGCGCGTTTTGGCGCGTCTTCAAACAACCGCTTCAGCGAGGGGTTCGTCACCACCAGCCTGATTTTTTGCGTCGGCCCGATGACGGTTTTGGGCGCGTTGCAAGATGGGTTGACCGGAGATTACCAACTCTTGGCGATCAAATCCCTGCTCGACGGCTTCGTCGCCCTGACCTTTGCCGCGGGCTTTGGATTGGGCGTGGCGTTTTCCGCATGCACCATTCTCATCGTGCAGGGCAGCATCAGCTTGATGGCAGGGCATCTCGACCAGGTATTGACCGAGGCGATGATCGCCGAAATGGTCGCCGCAGGCGGTTTGATGGTCTTGGGCATCGGGTTTGTCTTGCTCGATCTCGCCCGCATCCGCGTTGCCAACTACTTGCCCGCACTCATCGTCGCCCCGGCGCTCGTGGCACTCATTTCGCAATGGGAATCCCCATTGCGTTGATTCGGGAGTTTTGACATGGCTTATCGCATTGGCATTGTCGGCGCGGGGGGGATTTCGCGCGCCCATGGGCGGGCCGTTGCGCGGTCCCATCGCACGGAAATCGTCGCGGTCTGCGATGTGTTGCCCGAAGCGGTTGCGCGGTATCGCGGCGCGTTTGACGTGCGAAAGGGTTATGCGGACCTCGACCAGATGCTCGATAACGAAGACCTCGACATCGCCATTATTTGCACTTGGGGTTGCTTTCACGCGGACCTGAGCAACCAAATCGCACAGTCGCAACGGGTTCGCGCGGTCCTCTGCGAAAAGCCCATCGCCCAAACCGCAACCGAGTGCGAAGCCATGGTCGCGTGTGCCAATGCCAACGGCATCCTCCTCGCCGAAGCCTTCAAATTTCGCCATCATCCCCTGCATCTCAAAGCCAAAGAAATTTTGGATTCCGGGCGCATCGGAACCCTGGGCAATATTCGCAGCACCTTTTGCACGGGCGTTCCCAAAGACCGCCGAAAACCCGCGCTCAACTGGCGTTTCAACAAGGCAAAGGGCGGCGGCGCGGTCTATGATTTGGGCTGCTACAACACGCATCACGCCCGGTTTATCGCCAATGCCGATCCCATCCGGGTCTATGCCACTGGCGAATTTGGCGAAGAGGTGGATGAGACAGTTGCTGCGCTGTACGAATTTCCCAATCGCGTCACCGCGCAACTCACCTTTAGCTTCAAAATGGCCTCGTCGCAGTATTTTGAAATCTCGGGCAGCGATGGCATGTTGCGAACCGAACGCGCGTGGAACAATGAAAACCACCCCACGACCCTCGAGGTTCACACGCGAGATGGTGTCGAGGTCTATGAATTTGAACCCGTGAATCAGTTCGTCAACCAACTCCACCACCTGTGCGATTGCTTGGACGCGGGCCACCCCCATCGCATCCCACCCGAAAACAGCATCGGCAACATGAAAACGATGGACGCGATCTACGAATCCATGCGAACCCAACAGCCGATAGCCCTGTCTTAAACAGAACACCTCAAGCGCAATGCCACCCGTCTCCCACCCTTTCAACCAAGGAACTTTGGTCATTCTCACTAATGCGAATTAAGAGTAAAAAGCGAGTGGGAAGCAAGCCGCGGTCAATCGCCCAAAGACATGAACGACTCATCCCTTATCGGATCGCCCCTTAGCACTTGTCTTAAAACAAACAATGGATGCCCCTCCTCCGGCTCCTTCCCGTAACGGAGAGAGGTTCTTCCCCCCTTCCTCACAGGAAGGGGGGCCAGGGGGGTAGGTCCCAATAAGACGTGACCGAGTTCGCATCAACAGTGGAACAACGCTCGACGAGGACAACCAATTTCTATCGTGGGATAATGTGATGAAATGGAAAGCATGGCAAACCGTAGCGGACGATGAAACGCGCTGGGCAAATCACCGTGAAAAGGGGTTGCTCAAAGCGGAATATCTGACCGATTACGTCCTGCGCCTTTGGTTTGAAGAAGACCTCGACGTGTCCATTTACGATCTGGATTTTTATCCGCTCTTTGTCGAAGAAAATCCGGGGGGCGTTTTTGCGTTGTTGTGCGATAAGGCGCGATTTCGTCAGGTGATCGGCGACTACGCCTTGATTTGGCCCAATCCCGAAACCGGTGCGTATGACGAACACGCCATCGATCTCGCGCCCGAATGCGTGCGTTTTTTCGCCGAACATTTTGGCAAAACAGTAAAACAACCCCAGAAGCAACAGGTCGCTTGAGAGCGCCATTTCCAACCCATTCACCAAAGGAGACGCCCATGCCCGCCAATCGCAATCCCGCATTTGACCCCGTCGCAGACGAACCCGGCTTGCCTCGTGCCTTGATCATCGGCGATTCCATCTCCATCGGTTATACCCCGGCCGTGCGCGAATTGCTTCGAGGCAAAGTCAATCTCCATCGCCCGCACACCAACTGCGGCCCGACGACACGCGGCGTCGCAGAAATCGAAAACTGGCTCGGGAATGGCCCTTGGGACGTCATTCACTTCAACTGGGGATTGCACGACATCGCGTATATGACAGCAGATGGCGAGCGCGTCAATCCCCCGCAGGGGCAACACCAAGTGCCCGCTGATCAATACGAACAAAATCTCAACACCCTCGTCCAACGCCTCAAACAAACCGATGCCAAACTCTTATGGTGCGCCACCACCCCGGTTCCCGAAGGCGCGTCTTTTCGCAAGCTCGGCGACGAAGTCGAATACAATGCCATCGCCCAAAAAGTCATGCGCGCACACGGCATTCCCACAAACGACCTCTACGCGCACGCGCTAAAACGCCTCGACGAGATTCAACTCCCCGCGAATGTGCATTTCAGCAAACGAGGCTCTGCCATCCTCGCCGAATCCGTCGCCCGGTATATCTTGGATGCGCTAGAACTTTAATGCTCCTTGAAGCTACAAGATGTGATCCACAAAGGGCATGGTCGGGATACACCTGCGATAGCAGTTCACGGGCGCGAATATTCAGTCGCATGCCCGACAGAATCGGCTGACCGCCAACCGCTGGTTGAACAAAAAAAGGCGCGGATAAATTCCGCGCCTTCTGCTGTTTGCCCTCTTGTATCCCTACACACGGCTCGCCTTTGAGCTGGCTATTGCCAGTTGTACCCCGTGCGTGCCTTTGAACTAGCTGTCGCCATGTACCCCGCTCGTGCCTTTTGTGCCTTTGAACTGACTGTCGCCAGTTGTACCCCGCTCGTGGCTAAACGCTCCTCTCCCCTCTCACACCTTCCCCTGCTCCAGCAATTTGAGGAATGTCTCGTCCTCGCCCAAGTAGCGTTTGTTGCACAAATCGCAATCCAAGCACGAGCGTTCGTAGCAATTCTTGTGAATGCGAACCGGGTATTGTTTTTGAAACGCTTCGTTGCATTTTTGGGAACAAAAAACAAAGCGCTCTTGCATGGTGCCAAAGGCCGCGTACACGATGATGTTTTCCTCGGATGAATCCGCGAGCTTTTTTTCGCACCAACTGCAAATCCCCACTTCTTCTCGCACGCGCGATTCGCGTTTGCGCTCGATTTCCTCGGTCGTCCATATAAACTCCACGTATTCGACATTTTCTTTTTGCACTTTGGCGCGCACGACGCCATCTGTGATGCCGAGGACAAAGCCGCCCGTGGTTTCAAACGTGGTGCCGCATTCGATGGTGCGCCCGCTTTTCAAGTGAATGCGCGACTCGCCCTCTTCGGGCGAAATAAATGAAAACCACCCGCAACTAGAACACACGGTCGTAAAGAGAAATCGCCGCAGGGTTTTGTGCCCACAGGAGGGACAATGGCCTTCTTCCATGAGCTTGATGTCGCGCAGGGAGGCTCGGGCGGCTTCGCGCACGGTTTCCGTCACTTCGACCAGGGTTTCGTCCAACTCGCCTTGGTCTTCCTGCGCGAGGAGGTCCATGGCTTCCCGAATGTGATCGTCTTGCCCCTCGATGTAAATTTGCCGCTCCTTGCTCGCGCCATTGTCCGAATCATTGGCATTTTTACGAAAAAAACGTTTCAACATTTGCGCCCTCTCTTGAAAAAGGTGAAACGACAAGTTGTTTCCTATTAAGTGTAGAGCATAAAAGGGATTATGTCAATATCGTAAATGGCGTAGCTCGATCTCTTTAGATGCCGACATGAAACGCTTTGGGGTTGCAGATCGGGCAAAAGGTGGCTATATTTGTCGCGGGTGGATGGGATGGAGAAGTGCGTTATGAAAAACTTTTTGAAGGAGGGCACAATGGCTCTGTTGACCGATGAGGAATTGATGGACACGCTGGAGACGCAACTACCGGCATTGCTCAAACGGCATCCCGAATTTGAGATGCGCGTCTATTCGACGTTTATGCGGACGTTTGCCACGAAGAAGGAAGTGGCGGCAGTGCTGTCCGAATTGCGCGAATTGCGCGATGAATTTGACGAGTTTCGCATCGAAGTCAATGACAGGCTTGATCGGATGGGGCAACAATTCTCCGATCTGCGAGATTGGGTCGAAATGATTGTGGGACGCTTCCAAACGCGATCCGGCAGAAAATTGGAAGATGTGGTCGCCGGCACGATGCGGCTGGTACTCGGACGGGACGATGTTTTCTCGGAGCATGTGCGCTTGCGTCAGCCCCTTGAAGATGCCGAGGGCATGATCGGCCCTGCGGGTCGTCGTTACGAGGTCGATATTTTGGTGCATAACAGCGCCTTGTTGGTGTTTGAGGTCAAGTCCGTGTGCGAGTTGGAGGACGTGGATCGCTTTGCCGATAAAGTGGCGTTGATGCGAACCTTGCATCCGGAGAAAGTTGTGGATGGCGTGATCGTCACGATGGCTCCGCTCAATCAGGTTGAAGAGCGGTGTGCTGATTGGGGTCTCCAATTGGTGCATTGAGGAGATGGGATCAAATGTCGAATTTGGAGGACTTATGGCAACTCAAAATTTGGACGAGCGCATTGGACTTGCAGAGTTACGCGGTGAAATGGTGCAAATGAACAAGCGCATGGATGATGTGAACAAGCGCATTGACGACCTGCGCGCAGACATGCGTTCAGACATTCAAGACCTGCGGGCTACATTGCGCTGGGTGATCGGCATCCAGGTCACGATGTTTATTGTTTTGGCTGGCCTGATTTTGCGCGGCATCGGATCGTAAAAGCGGAAAAATAAGCGCGATAGAATACGCAACAAAATAAGCCCGGGTTCGCGAGGAACTCGGGCTTTTGTGTTTCGTCGTCAGCGGTTGGCGGTCAGCGGGAAATCGCGTCACGCCTCCGCATCCAACACGCGCTGAAATGCCTCGATATCCGCCACTTGCACCGCCGAGCGAAGCAACTGCTCAAAGAAGGCATCCCAACAAGTGCCCTCGCAGAACCCCCTCCGATAGGCATCGGAGGCAACCAACGAGGCTGTAGGACCAAACGCCTTAAATGAGCAAGCAACGCATTTGCTAGGTTCTGTTGACATTTACGAGCAAAGCAACTGGCTTGAGCGGTTTTGCGAGGGGGACCTACCCCCTAACCCCCTTCCTAAGAGGAAGGGGGAACGGTGATGGGTCTTCCGAGGGATTGCTCGAGAGGTTTTTTGGGTTCTATGGCGTGATCCATTCGCCCAAAGCCATCAAAGGAGCTTTACTCCCCTTTCCTCGTAGGAAAGGGGCCGGGGGATAGGTCCCCTCGCGCTTTGCTAATCTGTGCGTAATAAAAAAAATAAAATGTCAACACGACCTAGTTGCCAATCCGCGTAATCCCTTAAGCCGCGCAATCCGCGATTCAGACATATATTTCTATATTGCAAACGCTTTCTCGAAATCGTATTTTGGAATTGCTGACGGGTATGACACCCTGCGAAATACAATGCGGGGGATTTAGGCAAGGAGAATCGAATGGGCAACATTTATGCGATTGCAACGATGGATACAAAGGGCGAGGAGATCGGGTATGTTGCGGCGTGTATTCGGGAAGCGGGCGCAACGGTGACAGTGGTGGATGTAGGCACGCAGCGCGACGCACAGGGATCGCCCGATGTGCCGCGGGAAACCGTGGCGATGTGTCACAAAGACGGGGCGCGTGCCGCGATAGGGCATGCGGATAGGGGCGAGGCCGTGACCGCGATGGGCGAAGCCCTGCGCGCCTATTTGTCGATGGAATACGCCGAGGGCGAGGTGGCCGGGGTCATTGGGATCGGCGGTAGCGGGGGCACCGCGCTCATCACGCCGGCGATGCAGGCATTGCCCATTGGCGTGCCCAAAGTGATGGTCTCCACAGTTGCCAGCGGCAATACCGCGCCTTATGTGGGGTGTTGCGACATTGCGATGCTGTACTCGGTGGTGGATGTGGCAGGCATCAACCGCGTGTCCCGGCAGGTCTTGGGCAATGCCGCGCATGCGATTGTGGGCATGGTCGGGCACACAGTTGCAAAAGCAACGGACAAACCCACGCTCGGCATGACCATGTTCGGGGTGACAACGCCTTGCGTGACCATGGTGCGGGAAACACTGGAGCGGGACGGGTACGACTGTCTAATTTTTCACGCGACTGGCACGGGTGGGCAAGCCATGGAAAAGCTGGTCGAAAGCGGGATGATCGACGGGGTTCTGGACATCACCACCACAGAAGTGGCCGACGAGATCGTGGGCGGGGTGTTTCCGGCCGGGGCAGATCGGATGGACCGCATCCTCGCCCGGGAAATCCCCTACGTCATCAGCCTGGGCGCGCTGGACATGGTGAACTTCGGCGCGAGGGAAACCGTGCCCGCGCAATTTGCAGGGCGCAACCTCCACGTTCACAATGCACAGGTGACATTGATGCGAACCACAGCGGACGAAAACCGCCGGTTCGCCGAGTGGATTGCGAACAAGTTGAACCGATCCACGCGGCCCATCCGCATTTTAATTCCAGAACGCGGCGTGTCCCTCATCGACGCGGAGGGCCAACCCTTTTACGATCCAGATGCGGACAGGGTCTTGATTGAAACCCTGGAAGCGCGGATTGAACAGACAGCAGACCGGCAGATCGAGCGGCTGGCGAATAACATCAACGATCCCGAGTTCGCAGCCGCGCTGGTGGCGAGTTTTCAAGAGATACGGGGGTGAGTTATGGCAGCGGAGAGCAGGGCATCTATTTTGGCGCGGTTGCAAAAAAAAATCGCGGCGGGCGTGCCGATTATCGGCGGGGGTGCGGGCACGGGGATTTCGGCAAAGTGCGAAGAAGCGGGCGGCATCGACCTGATCGTGATCTACAATTCCGGGCGGTACCGCATGGCCGGGCGCGGGTCATTGTCCGGCGTGTTGGCGTATGGCAATGCCAACGAGATCGTCAAAGAAATGGCGCGTGAAGTCATCACCGCCGTGAGGCATACCCCCGTGTTGGCCGGGGTGAATGGGACGGACCCCTTTATGTTGCGCGATCATTTCTTGCGGGACTTGCGGGACTTGGGCTTTGCTGGCGTTCAGAATTTCCCCACTGTGGGCCTGATCGACGGCTTGTTTCGGGCGAATTTGGAAGAGACCGGCATGGGCTATGATCTCGAGGTGGAAATGATCGCCGCCGCACACGAGCTGGACATGTTGACGACGCCTTATGCGTTTAATGTCGAAGAGGGACGGTTGATGACGCAGGCCGGGGCAGATATCGTGGTGGCGCACATGGGGTTGACCACCAAGGGCACCATCGGGGCGAAAACCGCAAAAACGCTCGACGACTGCGTGGAAGAGGTGAAGGCGATCTGCAATGCCTGCAAGGAGATGCGGCGCGACGTCATCACGCTTTGCCACGGCGGGCCTATCGCCGAACCGGAAGACGCCGCGTACATTTTGCAGCGCGTTGCCGAAGTGGATGGGTTTTACGGCGCGAGTTCAATGGAACGCCTGCCCACCGAAGTGGGCATTACCGCGCAGATCAAACGCTTTACAAAAATTCGCAGGTGAGGTTGACGCATGGCCCTCTTGAGCGAATCGATTCAAAAATACATGGTGCCGTGGTTGCAATGGGATTGGCCCATAGATTGGGCGCGGGTTTTTGGCCGGGAGAGCGATCTCATTGTGGAAATCGGGTTTGGCAATGGGCGTTTTTTGGCGGATCTGGCAATGGCGCGTTCAGACGTGTGCTTTGTCGGCATCGAGCGCGCGTGGGGGTCCGTCCGCCGGTTGTTCAACCGCCTCGATGCGCGAGGGTTGACGCATGTGCGCGCCATCGAGGGCGACGCGGCATTTTTGTTGCAACATGTGTTCGCGCCGCAATCCCTGGCCGAGGTGTGGATCAATTTTTCCGATCCCTGGCCCAAAGAACGCCACCACAACCGGCGCCTGATTCAAGATGCGTTTGTGGCGACCGTGGCCGAGCGATTGCAGCCGGGCGGCATGGTGACTATCGCAACCGATCACGCCGATTATGCAGGGTGGATCGCAAAAGTGCTGGCGCGGCAATCGCGCTTGCGATCCGTTTATGAGACCGCGTCTGTCCACGAATTGCCCGGGCGCATCCCCACCAAGTACGAGCAAAGGGCCATAGACGCGGGACTGCCCATTCACTATTTTGCGTGGCGGCGGGATGTAGCACTGTCCGTAAAAACACAGGTTCAGAAGGTAGGGGATATGCCGAATGTCATTTTGGAAGGCGAATACGACCGCGAAGATGTCTTGTCGGTCGCAGCGCGAATCACAGGGCGGGTGTGGCGCGAATCGCAACGGGATATGGGGGTGGTGATCAAGGCGATAGAAATGTTCCGCCAGTGCGATGACGGGCACGGCTTGATCTCTATGATGGTGCGCGAAGGAGAACTCGCGCAGTATTTTGGCATTTCGGTTTTGTTTTACAAGCGCGATCAGATTTTGATCAAGTTGTCCGCTATTGGGCAACCGCGCCCGACGTGGGGTGTGAAACAAGCCGTGAAGAATGTGGCGGATGTGATCTTGGAGGCCCAGCCAGCGTTGCGGGTCGCGTCGAGCGCGGTCGGCACTTGGGGGGATGGATAAAATTATCCCTGCCATCAAAACGCGACCTTCAGGCGCAATTTCGCCGCGCCATTTTCATCGACACCCGCCTCGATCTCTGCCCAGTTGACCCGGCTGAGATGGGCATCGACATAAGCATCTGCTATGCTGTAAAGCACGATCCCAATCGTGGAAAAAAGATAGATGTTCCGCGCCTGAATGCCCCGATCTTTTATTTGCTTGCGCCGCACCACCCAGGCAACAGCCGAAGCCACCTCAGTGGTCGCAATCACACCGCCCTTGACGCGCTTGCCATTGTAAAATTGCCCCCAACCCGGCAACACCACAGATCGCAACACCGCGCCGCGCACGCGACCCTTTCCCGCCTGCGGTTTGGCGGTCAGGGTATCGGGCGGCGATTCCGCGCCTGATGACGGTTGCAAACAGGCGAAGAACAACGCGAAAACGAGTGCTAGATCGCGGCGTTTTTTCATTTGATCAGCCCGCCTGAAATTGGCTCAAAGCCATATCTGGCCGCGCCCAAAATGCCCGCGTCATCGCCCAATTCAGCGGGAACGATCTCCACATATTCCACGACGCCTAGGGTGCCGCGTTCCCAAAAAGTTCGCTTTGCCGGTTCAAAAATCCAATCGCCCGCCTGCGCCAATCCCCCGGTGAGGGCGATGCGATTCACATTTAGCACATTCACCAGACTCACCAATCCCACGCCCAAGAAAAACCCGGTCTCCTCGAACATCTGCATCGCAAATTCATCTGCGGCTTCTGCGGCATCGCAAATCATCTGCGCGGTCAACTGCTCGGCATGCAAGCGCGTTTTCGGCTTGTCGCGTTTGAGGCATTCCAACGTGCGGCGCACCATCGCCGTGGCCGAGGCGTACATTTCCAAACAGCCAAAATTCCCACACGGACAGCGCGGCCCTTTGTGATCCACAGCGATATGCCCCACCTCGGCGGCATTGCCATTAAACCCGTGCATCAGTTGCCCCTTGCAGATCCACCCCCCGCCGACCCCCGTGCCCAAGGTCACGCACAAGAAGTGATCCACGCCGCGTCCCGCGCCCAACCACTGCTCGCCATAAGCCGCCAAATTCGCATCGTTATCGACCATCACCCCCGAGCCGAGCAATGCCTCCAAGCGATCCTTCAGCCGAACCCCGTGCATGCACTGCAAATTTTCGGGCGAGATGAGCACGCCTTCAAAGGGGTCCAATGGCCCGGGCGCGCCAACGCCGATGCCCCGCACATCTGCAAGCGAAACGCCACCCTGTCGGACGACCGCACGCACGCATTCCACAATGCCATCGATCACGCCCTCGGCCCCCAAGTGCAGGCGCGTTGGGCACCGCGCTCGGCACAAAATTTCGCCCGATGCGGTCACGAGGCCGGCCCGCGTGTTGGTGCCCCCCAAATCCACGCCAATGCCCAAGCTCATGGTTCTGCCCGTGCGTTCGCCACGGCATCGACAAATGATTTTGCCGTTGCTGTCAGCGATGCCCAGTCGCGATTTGCCACGGCTGTCTTCTCCACCATCGCGCTGCCCGCGCCCACGGCCACGGCGCCATTTTTGATAAATTCGGGCGTCGTTTTGGCATCTACCCCGCCCGTGGGCATGAGTTTTACTTGGGGCAAAGGCCCCAGAATGTCCTTGAAATACGACGGGCCACCCACGCCTGCGGGAAAGACTTTGACCACGTCGGCCCCGGCTTGCCACGCGGTCAAAATTTCCGTGGGCGTGAACCCGGCGGGCATCACGGCCTTGCCATACCGCTTGCTCATCTCGATCACCGCCGGATTGAGGATGGGGCTGACCACGTATTCCGCGCCGGCCAAAATCGCTGCTCGCGCCGTTTCCGGATCGAGCACGGATCCCACGCCGATAATCGTGTCTGCCATGTTCGCCGCCGCCTCTTCGATGACCTTCAGCGCGCCGGGCACGGTCATGGTCACTTCAATTGCCACCACCCCGCCTTCGCGCAAGGCTTTGGACACATCCAGCAACTGAGACGGATTGTCCGCGCGCAACACAGCGACCACGCCGCAATCAATTATGCGATCTACAATGCTTGCCATCGTTCCTCCCTCAAAAAGCAAACCCCTCCCCAAACGGAGAGAGGCATGGGTTATCGGGCCACGATCTGCCCATCATGAGCGCGTTGACTTGTCGGATTTGTCATCCGATTTATAGGCGTGTCTAATGGCATGGACACCAACAATAACAAGGCCCGTCAAAAAAATCAAAAAACCTGCAATAGGCCACCATTCCATCACAAATCCTCCAATTCGTCAAACCATCATGAGCGCGTTGACTTGTCGGATTTGTCATCCGATTTATAGGCGTGTCGAATGGCATGGACAGTAACAATGCCAAGGCCCGTCATGAAGATCGTAAAAGCGATAATTGGAAACCATACCATCACAAATCCTCCAGTCATGAGCGCGTTGACTTGTCGGATTTGTCATCCTTTTTTTCTCCATTTCTGATAGCCTGTATACTCACGATAACAAGGCCCGTCATGAAGATCGTAAAAGCGATAATTGGAAACCATACCATCACAAATCCTCCAGTTTATTGATCCTGCGGTACGCCGCTTTGTTAAGAAAAAAAATGATGGCTGTAATTACGCCAACCCAAACAATAAAAATAATCAACAGAAATATATCAGCCTTATTGTAATTTTGTACCACCCAAGCGACAAGGGAAATATCAGCGGCGATGAATATGCCAAATACGATCCTCAACCACCCGATTTCTTCTTTTAATTTATCGAGTTTTGCCATTTTTGCAACCCTGCCATCCACGCCAGTTAGCGTCTGATCCGTGCGCTTTCGCCCTTCATGGCGCGCTCGGCCTCTGAGCGCGTTGCCCAATTCACATCGCCGGGGAACGTATGGGCCAGTGCCGAATACGCACCGGCGAAATCGACGATCTCTTGAGCGGGTTTGCCCGCGAGCAGGCCCGCAATAATCCCCGCGGAAAAATTATCGCCCCCGCCCACGCGATCCACAATTTCCAAATTTTCGTAAATGCGCGACAAATAAAATTCATCGCCATCGCAAAGCAAGGTGCGCCAGTCATTCAGCAACCCGGTTTTGGCGACGCGCAGGGTCGTGCCCACATGCGTCACATTGGGATATCGCGCTGTGGCCTCGCGTGCGACTTCTTTGTAGCTCTCCGGATCCAGGGCATCGTAATCCCCCGACGTGCCTTCGGCCTTCAAGCCCATGGTCTTTTCAAAATCTTCTTCGTTGCCGATGAGCACCTTCACATGCGGGATGCACTTTGCAATGGTCTCCTGTGCTTTTTCCGCTCTCCACAAATTGGACCTGAAATTGAGGTCAAAACTCGTGATCACACCTGCGTCGCACGCCGCTTGCAATGCCTCCACAGTGGTCTCTGCCGCGCCTTCGGACAATGCGGGGGTAATGCCGCTGACGTGAAACCACTTGCTCCCTGCAAAAACAGATGCCCAATCCACCATGCCGGGTTTGATATTCATAATCGCGGTATGGCCTCGGTCATACGTCACGGCACTCGCACGCGGGCCTACGCCCACTTCCATGTGATAAAACCCATTGCGCTCGAGCCCAATGCCATCGAAATCCGTCCACAAAATATTGGACATATCCACCCCGTGCTCGTGGCCCTTGTTGCGAATGAGCCGCCCGGACCAATTATCGACCAAGCGCGAGACCCATGCGGCGTTCAATCCCAAATGCGCGCACCCGACCGCGACATTGTATTCGCCGCCCCCGATCTCGACATCGAGTTTGGTGGCATTTTCCAATCGGCGATACTCGGGCGAAGACAATCGAATCATCGCCTCGCCAAAGGTTATGACATCGTACATGGAGTCCTCCGGAGATCAGTTCAGTTGTCAGTCCGCACCTCGCCCCCTCGCCCCCTCGCCACCCGTGCGTTCCCTTCCCGTCCTCACCCCGCCATGTGCGTGACCTCGGCCCGCGTCCCAAGGGGGCAGCGATCTGTTCCGCCCATCACCCGTAGGGACAGGCCACTGCTCAAATTCATTCGCAAATTCAACCTACCCCCTAGGTTGTGTTGACATTTTGTTTTAAGGCAAGGGGAGTGCGTCACCGAGGTATATCCCCATCTATCTTTGACTTCCACTTGTCTATGAGTGCGTGAATGTCTTCGGGATTTTCGATTGGCGGCCCCAGGCGGAGCAGGTTTTCGAGCGAGGCGATCACGAGGGCAGAATCGCCTGCGATGGCAAAGCGTTGGGCCAACTCGCCGTAGTGTCTGCCGCCGAGTTCCTGCCAGGCTTCGGGAATATCGAGCGCGTAGGGCGGCACGCGCTTTTCGAGTTCGGCGAGAACGTCATACGCACTTTTGTACCTGCCCGTTTGCAGATAAGCGCGGACGAGGCTATCGAAGAGAATCAGGTAATTGCTGAGCAAGCGGCGCGCGACCGGGTCTTTGTGAACCGTGCTGTCCGCCACGCCGGTATAGCGATAGACCTCGAGCAAATTGCGTCTGGCCTTCTCTGCGTCAAACTGCCCGTTGCCGCGGGTCTCGACCAACTTGTAAGCCATCCCCTCCATAGACAAATACGGCTTCAACCCCGCCATATTGCTATTCGGCACGGTCACGGCAAAGTAGATGGGCCGGTCGCGCCAATTATTTTCAACGAGCTTCCAAATCATCCAAGTGTGGGGTTCAACGACGCGAATCGTCTGACTGCCGATATAGTACTCGGCGGTGGGAATATCCCCTGCCTCGAGCGCGAGCCCCGAGACCGTCATACTCCTGCCCTCATCCCACGGAACGCCCGTGAGATAATTGTCGATCTGCTCATCCGTAAGCCCCACCTCAACCCCGAGCCGCTTGATCTGCTTGACGTACCAATTGGTCTTGATCAGGCTGAGATTGACGACTTGAATATCCGTTCGCACGCCCGCAACGCCCTGTAAAAACCAAAGCGGATAGGTGTCATTATCCCCATTGGTGAACAAAATGGCATTTTCATCACAAGTCGCCATGATATTGTGGGCATAATCATACGGCACAAAATCGCCCGTGCGGTCGTGGACGTGATAATTTTTGACCAGAATACCCGTGGGCACGGCCAGCATGAGAAGTGCCGCGGGAATCGCCAGAGGTGGCGTCCGCATCCAAGCGATGAGACCCGCCGCGCCGATGCCCATCCAAACCCCAAAAAACGTGTACGCCCCCACAAAAATGTATTCGCGCTCTCGGGGTTCGGGATCCGGCATATTGAGATAGATCACCAACCCCATGCCCATCAGGGCAAACATCGCAAAGAGAGACGCGAAGCGTTTCCAATCCTTACACAGGTGATACGCGGCCCCGCCGATGCCGAGCGCGAGCGTGATCAAAGAATAGTGAATGGTCTGATATGGGCTGGTATAAACATTTACGGCGCGGCGAAATAGCGCGGGAATCCCATCGAAAAACGGAAACTGTTGGAGAAAGTATTTGAGGTGAATATTGAACTGAAACGCCCAAAAGTCGCCTCGGCGCGGATCGATAAAATGGATGCCGTATTGTTGCCGCGCGAGAAATGCCTTGAAATTTTCCCATGTCTCGGGGTCGTTCATGTCGATAACGGGATCGAGCCCCGACCGAATAAAAAGCGCGAAATACGTGGAAAAACCCAGCCCCCCGATGAGAATGCCCCAAAGCCAAAATTGGGGATTGCGCCACGCGGGCCTGAGAATGAGCAACCCGACGATGACGAACACCGTCAAACCCGCGGCGACAATCACCGGGGCGACAATCGACAAAAAGGGATAGAGGACGAGCCCCACGACCACGAGCACCTGATGCTTGAGTGCGCGGTCCTCCATCAAATCCGTGAACAGCAAAATGAGAATCCCGGGAATGGTGAGCAAACACTGCAGATGCACCCCCGCGCCCAGGCCAAAGAGATAGGCGATAAAGATCAACAGGCGGTCGCTGTTGTGATCCTTGTGCGCGTCATCCCAGCGCAGGGCGGCCCAAACCGCCAGCATCGTAATGCACATCGACAAGCCGTAAACTTCGGCCTCGATGGCATTGTTCCAAAAGGAAAATGAAAACGCCGTGCTGAGAGCGGCCACCACGCCCCCTACCATCATGGCGATTTGTTGCGCCGTATTTTCGCGGTCGAGCCAGGTGCAGAGCAAGCGCACCGTACACAAATAAATGAGGACGACCGTGGCGATGCCCGCCGCGGCCGACAAGAGATTCACGCGAAACGCGATCTCCCCCAATGGCAACATGGAAAAAATGCGCCCCAGCAACGTGTAAAACGGCGCGCCGGGCGGATGCGGAACGCCCAACGTATAAGACGTGGTAATGAACTCCCCACAGTCCCAAAATGCAACCGTAGGGGCCAGTGTCGAAAGATAGACCACGGTCGTGATCAAAAAGACCAGGCCCGCGACGAGGTGGTTGCGCTGTGCAAAGACATTCATAAAATTTTGCCCACGAGTATAGGCCCTTAGTCCGGAAGTTCCTCGGGTCGTTCAATTTCGATATCGACAAACGCGCCATCTACTCTGGCCGCGACGTAAAAAACCTCATCGCCCCGCAAAATCCACACCGCGTTGCCCGTGCCGTGCATGAGCACGGGCGCAGAAGGGCCGTAGTCATTGGCGGGAAGCTCTTCCGGGCCGTAAATCTGCGCCTTCCCGTACGAGGCATCCCACTTGAGATAAAAGAGACTGTTGCCCTTCAAAACCCAAGCCATAGACCCACCGCCGGCCATCATCACCGGCCCGGATGCGTCCGCATCGGGGAGTTCCTCCGGGCGTTCAACCTCGAGCGTGACAAACGAGCCTTCGCGTTTTGCAGTAACAAAAAAGACCTCGTCATCCCGCAAGACCCACGCAAAATTGCCCGAACTTTGCAAGAGCAGGGTCTCTGCGGCATCATCGTCGTTGTCGAGTTCACGAGGGCCGTAAATCTGCGCCTGCTCAAATTGCCGATCCCATTTGAGATAGTAAATTTTATTTCCTTTCAAAATCCAAGTTGTCGCCCCGCTCCCACCCATCATGGCGGGTTCTATCTCTTCGTCGTCTTGGGCAAAGACAAATGCGGGGAGACACGCCAACGATAAAACCGCGATCAAGTGGGTAAAACGCCAGTTGGACATAAAAATTTCTCCTATCGTGTTGGATGGGCTACCACGGATACAATACACGCCAGAAGCGCGAAAGTCGGACAAAAAAGAATAGGCCACACCGGGCGATGTGGCCTATCGGGATTGCCGTGCGCGTCAATGCAAATAAGATTTCAGGGGGCGGCTGCGCGAGGTGTGGCGCAATCGCCGGAGGGCCTTCTCTTTGATCTGACGCACGCGCTCTCGGGTCAACCCAAAACGCTCGCCGATTTCCTCGAGGGTAAGTGGCTGTGCGCGGTTGATGCCAAAATAAAGGCTAATGACCTCGGCTTCTCGGGGCGTGAGGGTCGCGAGGGCCTTCTCGATCTCTCGACTGAGCGCGTCATCGAGAAGGGGATCATCAGGTGGGGTTTGCATGTCGTCTTCGATCACATCGAGCAAATTGTTGTCCTCGCCATCTTTGAACGGCGCGTCCAATGAAAGATGGCGATTCGAAATTTTGAGCGTGTCGCGCACTTCAAAATCGTTCATGCCGAGCTCGTCGGCGATTTCACCCGGGCTGGGTTCGCGTCCATACTCCTGTTCGAGACCACTCGATGCTTTGCCAATTCTGTGAAGCGCGCCCACGCGATTCAGGGGCAGGCGAACAATGCGGGACTGCTCGGCCAGCGCTTGTAAAATCGCTTGGCGGATCCACCACACGGCATAAGAAATAAATTTGAAACCCTTGGTTTCATCAAACCGCTTGGCGGCTTTGATGAGCCCAAGATTGCCCTCGTTGATCAGGTCGCCCATCGAAAGGCCCTGATTTTGATACTGCTTGGCGACGCTTACCACAAATCTCAGGTTGGCTGTGGTCAATTCCTCGAGGGCGCCTTGATCGCCCTTTTTGATCCGTTTCGCCAGCATGACTTCCTGATCTGCGGTGAGCAAAGCGACTTCACCGATTTCTTGCAGATACTGATCCAGTGATTCGTCTTCGCGGGCATAAGGTCTTTTTGATAGTCTTGGCACTTCGTCAACCTCTCCTTCCTTTGGCACAGGGGATTTGTGCGGGTAAATACAGGGTTGTCTTCCTGCAAGGTAAAGGATTCAGACAAAGGTCTAAGTGGCATTTCAAAAAGTTACTACGTCTGAAAACCGATTTGAAAAACCACCGAGAAACGACAAAGGGAGCATTATATCTGTACCTCCTATCTCTACCCGTCAGCCAGTGCCTGTCCCTTTTTCCGGCGCGGGCGCGAGCCTAAACTTCTGGTGGGGCGCAGAAGTTTGACGTTAATCAGTGGACGACTGGTCCGTTTCCTGCAATGCTTTGAACTGCTGTTCTTGGTTTTGCAACTGCTGTTCCAATTCGCGGATGTTCCGGATGTAATTTTGAACCGCTTCGGATTGCGCTCGGGCAGCGGCGTCATCGTCTTTGAGCTGGTCGTACACATGCCCGCCGAGGTCGGTGAACGCATCGTGAATGGCGTGGCGCGTGCGCGCCATGTCGAGGCGTGCCCGCCCCAGCTTGCCCAGGTATTCGGCTCTTTCCGCTGCGGTGGTCGCGCTATCGCGCAGACCTTGTTTGATTTTTGTCCAAAGTGAGTCCGTGTTCATGTCGGTAGCTCCGAGTTAAATGTCCGTTTGATTGCTTTTTGCCCGGCGGAGTTCGGACAGCAGTTGTGCCCGATTTGCGCGTGAAATTTCACGGCCTTGAATGGTGACGCCCGGGGTCTCTCGAGCGCGTTGGCGCAGGCGATGCACGGATAGACTTTCGAGATCCTCTTCTTCCTCGTCTGTTTCTTCCGCCAGCCCAAAAACGCGCACGAGGTCTTCGTGTGGGTTGGGGATAACGCGATGGGCCACCAACGTGCCCACCTGTTGCGCGGCCTGCACCCCCGCTTCAACCGCGGCCTGCACCGCGCCGACATCGCCCAAAAAGCGAATGGAAATCATACCGCCTTCTATTTTTTCAACTGCGGACAACTCAATCGCCGCGGCTTTGGTCGCTGCATCTGCTGCTTCGGCAACGCCGACAAAACCCAACATTTCAATGAGGCCAAGGGCGGGTTTCATAGTCGCTCATTCCAAAAAGAGAAAAGCGGCTACCCAAACGCCAGGTATGCGCGTGGAACAGCCGCCGGACAATTCAACGGGGAGTGTTGTTAGCAGGGGAAACGAAAATCATGGTTTGAACCGATGGAAAGCCCATGCAATTTTCCAATGCCAAGGTGTTGTTTGTTGGATGCCGTGAAACCCAAAAGTAACAAATTTGAAGTCCTATGTCACGCACTTTTTTTGGGTATAAAGTAGTTCTAATATTCTGTGTTGTAATAGAGTTGCGAAACTAATAAAGAACCCCTCAAAGCTACCTTTCAACGGCCGTCAAACGAGATACGCGCCCAGTGAAACCGGCTCAATCCCTCCGCCGTGCCAAACCAGACGTATTCGCCATCGCGGAGAACCGCCTGCACCCGCGTGTGAATAAGCCCGTCGAACATCGTGTAATGCGTCCAAAGGTGGCGCGGCACATCGAGGAGAAAAGCCCCTGCACTCGTCCCAACCCACACCCACTCGTCATCAGCCGCGATAGAGACGCGGTCTTCTCGCCATCCGATTTCCGCGAGGCGATACTCGCGCCAGGTGTCATCCGTCGGGCCATAGCGCACCACAGCGGGCGGAGCTGCTGTGGCGATCCACAGATCATCGTCATGCACCGCTAGCGAGCGCACCCTGCGTTTGGCAATATTATTCGCATCGCGCACGGGCCGCCAAGTGCGATCCCCTCGCGCACATTGAAAAAGCCCGGCGTGCGTGCCGGCCCATATATAATTCGGCCCCGCGACCAAAGCGTGGATACTCGCGTATTCGCTTCCGGACACGCGGTCGAGCGAATCGGCTTTGATGTCCAGCATTGCCAAACCGCGTTCCGACCCGATCCAAAGGGTATTGCTGTCCCGCGCCAGTGCCTGCACACGTCCCCACCGCCGGGTCTCGCGGTACGTGAACCACTGATCGGCGCGCTTGTCATACCGCATCAAGCCATTGTGCGTGCCAAACCACACCTTGTCGTTGCCGGGCAAGATGGTGACGACTTGTGGATCGTCGAGGCCGATGATGCGATTGGCTTCAAAATATTCCCACGTATTCGTGCCCGGCCAGTACCGCGTGATCCCGCGTGCAGGTGCGCGATACGTGTCTGCCCCTCCGAGCCATATCGCATCGCCATCGCGCACTATCGCCGTGACATTTTCCTCCAACGGCCCAAATGTGAGAAACGAAAGTTGACCATTCAGGAGTTCGGCCTGGCCCACGCCCAGGCCCCATGTGGCGATCCACAGGTGTTGCCAAGAATCGATCAGCACGTCGGTAATGGCGTAATTGCGCCGAGGCCCCAAAACCTGGCGGTCGTCGAGATAGTACCCAAAAGGCGGAAAAACAGGTGGAATATTGACAACCGCCCGCGGCCTATTGAGACGACCAGGCGGGTTGCCACCTCGCATCACACTTTGCACCCCCGTGAGCCATCGGCCCGCACCCGACGGCGTTTCAAACCACAAATCGCCCGTGTCCCCATCGAAAATAACGCGTTGCACCCGGTTGTCGGGAAGACCATCGAGCGTCGTAATCGGCGCCATCCAAGTTCTGGAAAATCGATCATACCGACGAATGCCCCCGGTAGTCCCCAAAAAAATAACCGTCGGACTTTCGGCAATGGACGTGACGTAATTCATACTGGGAAAACTCTCCCAATCGCCGCGGTCATAAGCCAGTGCTGGAATCGGGATCAGCAAGATCAAAATTGCGATGTAAAATTGCTTTGGCAACACCGCACGACCTTTCGCGTGGGGTGAATAATACGAAATACGGATAACCCGTGCGTGCCCGGCCGCTCCGCCCATCCGTGTCTGAATCGCGGATTAAACGGATTAGGGGATTACGCGGATTACCCCACACATCCCCACCACCGCTTCATCGTTCCCACTCCGCAGTGTCTTTCGCATCCCCCGCCCTATCACCATCACCCGTAGGGACAGGCCCCTGTGTCTGTCCTTGTATATAATAAGTTCTCAGCGGTTAGTCCGCAACCCTGTCCATCTGCCCATCCGTGTCTGAATCGCGGATTAAACGGATTAGGGGATTACGCGGATTACTCCCTCCGCCCTACCGCCATAGCCCTATCCCCCCGGCCCCCTTTCCTACAAGGAAAGGGGGAGCGCATGGCTTTCTTGAAGGGTTGCATCCCTGGCTATTCTGATGGCTTTGGGCGAATGGATCACGCCATAGAAATCCAACTCTCCCCCCGCGCAAATCCCTCGCAAGACCCATCGCCATTCCCCTCGCAAAACCGCTCACCGTTCCCCCCTTCCTCGCAGGCACAGGCGTAGCCTACAACGGAGCGTAGCGAGTAACGGGGGCCAGGGGGTAGGTCCCAAAAAGTAAAGCCCGAGTTCACTGGGAACCCGGGCTTTACTTTTCCCTTTCACGTCTTTCGCATTTGTCAGCCTGTCGAACCAAAGTTATCGGCGAAGATGAAGAAATCGGCAGAGTCAATTTGACCATCGCCATCGCATCGGGGGTCATATCGCTCCTGACCGAGCCGCGATCCAAACTTATCCGCAAAGGTCAAGAAGTCGGCGAAATTCACATCGCCATCGCCATCTTCATCTGTGGCGGTCAGGGAACAGGCTTTCATTGGAAGTGGGAGGCGGGATAGAGGCTTCGGATGTAGGGTTCAATGGCTTGAGCGGTCGTGCGCGTAGCATTTTGCTCGATGACGTTCCCTCTGACGAGGGCCTCGTTCCGGAAGAAGAGGACATATCGAATGATCAGGATTATATCCGAGAACAGCCTCACATCGCCATCGCCATCCACATCGAGAATGTTCTGATTGACCAACGTGTCGAGGTAGGGTTCAATTTCTTGAGCGGTCTTGCGCGTGGCAGTTGGCTCGATGACGTTCCCTCTGAGGAGGGCCTCTTCCCGGAAGAAGAGGACGTATCGAATGACCAGGATTATATCCGAGAACAATCTCACCCGGCCATCGCCATCCACATCCAAGTTGGCACTCGGGGTTTCGTCATCGATAATCGTCCCTGTGCCTTGCGCCGTGCTTATGGTCGCATTGGTCGCACTGCTCAACTCGACGATCACGGTCTCGTTCTGCTCATCATTCGAGTCGTCGGTCACAGAAACAGGGATGGTCTGGATGGTATCGCCCATCGCGAAGGTCAGGGTCCCTGCGGTGAGCGCGGTGTAATCGGTCCCCGAAGTCGCGGTGCCCGTGCCCGCGTCTGCATACGCCACCGTCACTGGTGCCGTGTGCATCGGGCGTAGGTACACCCGAAAGGTTAGGGTCGCGCCGGTCGCGCCTTCAATCACGCTTGGCGAACCGATACTCAGCGCAGGCATGCCATCGTCATCGATAATCGTACCGGTGCCGGTGAGGCTCGTCGCCCCGCCATCAAAGGTGGCATTGACCGCGTTGCTCAAAGTCACGATCACGGTCTCGTTCGGCTCATCATCCGAGTCGCCGGTCACAGAAACAGCGATAGTCTGGCTGGTCGTGGTCGTGCCCGCCGCGAAGGTCAGGGTCCCTGCGGTAAGCGCGGTGTAGTCCGTCCCCGAAGTCGCGCTACCTGTGCCCGCGTCTGCATACGCCACCGTCACCTCCTTGCCGCTCACCGCATTCAATCTAACGGTGAACGTCAGGGCAGTGCCCTCAACCGCACTCGGCGAACTAATCGAGAGCCTCGGCGGCGCGTCATCATCTGTGATCGTTATCTCGGTCGGGCGGACCACACTGCCCTGGGCGTTGTCTGCCACAACGGACATGTCCACGTCGCGATTAGGCGCGTCTTGGGTATTGTCCACCGCTGTGATGACCACCGTGTCCGACGCGTTCGCCGTGCTCCCGGCCGCGATGGTGATCGTCGAATCCGCCGCCACCGTGTAAGCACCCGCCACAGGACGCACCGTGATTGTCGTCGCCGCGCTCAATGGGTGTGCCAGCGTCGCGGTCACGGTGCTCATCCCGCCATTTTCCGAGATCGACGAGGGTGTCAGTGCCAACGTCACTACCGCGGGTTGGAGCTTAAATTGCGCGGTGGTGTCAAAGCCGGCATACTTCAAGACCGGATACTGATCCATCGCGCCGAAGGTCCACGGATCGTCGTTGCCGGGTTGTCCGTCGAGGTTGACGTTCCAGTTGAAGTAAGGATCGCTACTGGTGGCACCGTAGGTGGTCTGGCTCTGGAGCTCGCTGGTGGTCTTGCCCGTGCCGCCGCCGTTGCTGTTGCTCCGGTTGCTGGTTTGGGTGTCCCAAAAGCTTCGGGAGGTGCTGGCCGCGTTAAGTTTGGATCCTACTAGCCCGCTTACATTGGCTCCGCTACCGGAGACCCTGCCGATGGAATAGGTGTCTGTTACGGAGCCAGCGTGATAACCCACCAGCCCGCCGACGCTTGAAGATCCGCTGACGGATGCAGTGGAGTAGCTCGTGGAGATGGTGCCGGTGGTGGAGTAGCCTACTAATCCGCCGGTGTATTGGTTGCCGGAGACGGATCCGGTGCTGAAACAGACGACGACTGTGCCGCCCTCGTTGCCTCCGGCTAGGATGCCGCTACCGTGCGATCCCGTGACTTTGGCGTTGGTTACGCCGAGCGTTTCGATGCGGCCGCCGGTGCCATTGTTGCCGAACAGCCCGACGTAGCTTATGGAGCCTCGGCTGATGAACAGGTTGTTGATAATGTGGCCGTTGCCCTTGAAAGTGGTGGCGTATGCGGAGCTTTGTGTGCCGATTGGTTGCCAGCCGTTGCCGCTGTTCCAGTAGGTGGCGTCTGCTGAGGTGATTGCGCCATCGTTGTTCTCGTCAAAGTCCAGGTCGTTGAGCAGTTCGTAGCCGGTGCAGGCGGAAGGGCAACCCATCCGGCTACCAGAGCGCGAGTCGCGGCGGGGGAATGCGGTGTTGTAGGCGGTCGTATCGCTGGTTGAGGCACTTGCGTCTATGGCACCATCGCCATTGAGATCCCAGCGCATGGCATTGAGTTGTGCCAAGCTCGAAACCTCGATGAGGCCATCGCTATCCGTGTCATAACGCACGGGCTGTGCAGCGAACTGTACCGCGGTGTCCATGCCGTCATATTTCAATACGGGATACTGATACGCCGTGCCAAAGGTCCACGGATCGTCATTGCCGGCTTGTCCGTCGAGGTTGGCGTTCCAGCCGTAGTAGGTGTCGCTGGTGGTGGCACCGTAGGTAGTGGGGCTCTGGAGATCGCTAGTCGTCTTGCCAACAACACCGCTACCGCCGACACTGGTGGCCTGGTTGCTGGTTGAGGTGTCCCAGAAGTTGTTGGATACGGTGCCCGCGATAAGATGGCCTAATAGCCCACCGACGCCGCTAAAAGTGGCACTGACGTTGCCGGTGGAGTATGAGTTTGCTAGAGAGCCGCTGTTTATGGCACCTACCAGGCCGCCGACTCGGTTGGCGCCGCTGACGGATGCAGTGGAGTAGCTTGTGGTGAGAGTTCCATCCAGGTAGGCGATCAGTCCGCCGCTAAAAGCGGCACTGCCGCTTACCGCGCCGCTGGTGTAACAGGCGACGATTGTGCCGGCATTGACGGCTACCAGAATGCCGGTATATTGATTCCCCGTTACAGTGGCGTTGGTTACGCCGAGGGTTTCGACGCGGCCGGTGATTGCGGAGAACAGCGCGTTTAGGTGGGTGGAGCCGCGGTTGATGAACAGGTTGTTGATGGTATAGCCGTTGCCCTTGAAATTGCCTGCGTATCGGTTGGCGTTTGTGCCGATGGGCAGCCAGCCTGCGCCGCTGTTCCAGTAGGTGGCGTCTGCTGAGGTGATTGCGCCATCGTTGTTCTCGTCAAAGTCCAAGTTGTTGAGCAGTTCGTAGCCATTACAGCCGGCGGACGGGCAACCCATCCGGCCGCTACTGGCGGTTATGTCGCCGCCGGGAAAGGCACTGGCATAGGCGATGGTGTCGGCGTTGGTGCCGGTGGGCAAGCCATCGCCGTTCAAGTCGTAGCGGATGGCGTTCAACTGCAACAGGGAAGTCACGTCAATTAGGCCGTCGTTGTCGCTGTCGTGGTCAGCTACCCGCTGGCTGGGCGTGTTCAGGGTTGGGTGCTGGCTGGCAGTGCCAAAGTTCCACGGGTTGTCGGGGACGCGATCATCGTTCAGGTCGATGTTCCAGTTGGCGTAGATGCCGGTGTAGGCGGTGGGGGTTTGCAAAGCGGTGGCGGTTTGGGTGGTGGCGTCAAGGCTGCCGCCGACGTTGGAGCCGATACAGCTCCCGGAGGTGCAATAGCTGCTGGCAATTACGCTGGCACTGCTGGGGGAATTTCCCACCAAACCGCCGCGGGTGGCGTTATTGCCGGTGGCGGACACGGCGCCGGTGGCATAGCTGGCGGTGATCCGGCCGATGTTGCTGAGAAAGGTTTCCAGGGTGCCGGTCAGCCCGCCGGCGTTGACCCTGGTATGGTTGCCGCCGATGACCGTGACGGTGGAGTAGCTGGCGATGATGCTGCCTGAATTGCGGCCGGTCAGTCCGCCGATGCTGGAGCTTTGCATGGTGGCGGTGACCGAGCCGCCCCGGGCGTAGCTGGCGATTATGGTGCCGCGTGCGTTGTAGCCTACCAGGGGGGCGTATCCGTCGAGCGCGCCGCCGCTTCGGATATTGGCGTCGATGATCCCTACATTGCGGATAATGCCGGTGGGCTCCAGCTCATCGAACAGCCCTACGTCCCGGCTGTTCCGGTCGGTAATGGTCAGGCGGGAGATGGTGTGGCCGTTGCCTTCAAAGATGGCGGTGTAGCCGCTGTTGTCGTTGCCGGGGTCGACGATGGGATCCCAGTTGGGGTAGTCGTCGGCGACAGTGATGGTATCGTCACCGTTCGTGTCGAAGTCTAAGTTGCTCATCAGTTCGTAGCCGGTGCAGGTAGCGGCGCAACCCATGCTCGCCATGGCGTTGGGAAAGGCGGCGTTGTAGTTCATGGTATCCGTATTGGCTACGGCACCATCGCCGTTGAGGTCATAGCGAATGGCGTTGAGTTGCAACAAGGAGGTGATGTCAATCAGGTTGTCGTTGTCCGTATCGTAGTCGGTTTGGGCAAAAGCCGGCCCTGATGCCATCAGCATGCCCAGCGCGACCAGGGCCAACAAATGAGTGTAGCGGGGCGTCATATCAGACTCCTCTCGAGGGAAGTACACTGTACTGATCAGCCTAACAGACTGTGACGAAAATGGGAGCCATGAACCCCACTTTTCGCAGGGGAACGGTGGCCTCCAAACAGGTTTGAACAACGTCGAAAAATGGCAGTCAACATGTGATCCCGCCTGAAAAATAGAATGAGTTGTGCAGGCATGGATTTTGTCTGCGGGGAATAAATAACGAGGGTGGAGACAAGCTAAGGTACCACGTCGTTTCTTGTCAAGGAAATTTTGGACCTACCCCCCTAGCCCCGTTACTCGCTACGCTTCGTTGTAGGCTACGCCTGTGCCTGCGAGGAAGATACAAGGGGGAACTGTGAGCGGTTTTGCGAGGGGATTGCGCGAGGTGGGGTTGGTTTTTCATGGCGTGATCCATTCGCCCAAAGCCATCAAAACAGCCATGGATGCAAACCTTTAAGAAAGCCATGCGCTCCCTCACCTCTTGCCTCTCACCTCTTGCCACTATCCACTGCCTCCGGCATCTCGACCGGCAAATCCAGCCGGTCTCCCCACTCTTTCCACGACCCGATATAATTTCGCACCTTCTCGTAACCGAGCAAGCGCAATGCCAGGTACGTGTGGGAAGAGCGGTAGCCGCCCTGTCAGTAAGGCACGATTTCCTTCTCCGCCGAAATCCCCGCGGCCTCGTACATCGCGCGCAATTCATCTGCCGGCTTGAACGCGCCCGTCTCGTCCAAATTGTTCACATATTCGATATGCACCGCGCCCGGAATCGCGCCCCCGCGTGCGGCCCGCACATTGCGTCCGAAATACTCATCGCTGCTCCGCGTATCCAGCGGCACCACGTCATCGCGTCCCAAAAGGCCATAGAGCGCATCTGCCCCCATGTGACGTGCAGGCACCGGAGCGGGGACAAACGCCGCCTGTTCCACCTCCGCGCAATCCGTTGTCCAGTCATATCCCAAAGCCCGCCATGCCCGGCATCCCCCGTCGAGCACGCGCACGTCCGGATGGCCCAGATAGTCGCAGATCCAAAATCCACGCGCGGCCCGCATCCCGGAATCCTCTTCGCACCACACCACCGGCTTATCCGTGCCAATCCCCCGGCTGCCGAACAAATAACCGAGCATCCACATAAACGCCTCAAACGCCTGCGCTCGGGTATCGTTCAAACTGATCCCGTACAGATCCAGAGGAATCGCCCCCGGAATATGCCCGGCAACGTACGCATGGGTCGGGCGCGTATCCACGATGCACATGTCCGCATCGCACGCATGCAGATCCTCCGGCGAAATCAACAACTCGGGATTCGCATACCCTTTATCGCTCATTGCCACCTCCAAAATCCGAACCAAAGCCCGATTCAGGTGTTATATTGTGAAACGCAAGAACAAACGGTTCATCCATGGGCGGGCACGGAGGCACCGCCTCTGCGATTCGCTGATTCGTCTCTTCGTCCAAAGGAGAAATCCATGAAAGGCATCTTACTCGCGGGCGGGTCTGGCACGCGCCTCTATCCCATCACGCGCGTGGTCAGCAAGCAACTCCAACCCGTCTATGACAAACCCATGATCTACTATCCCCTGTCCGTCCTCATGCTGGCCGGCATCCGCGACATCCTGCTCATCTCAACCCCGCAAGACTTGCCCTTGTACCGCCGCCTGCTCAAAGACGGGTCATGGGTCGGCCTCAACATCACCTACGCCGAACAACCCCGTCCCGAAGGCATTGCCCAGTCCTTTGTCATCGGCCGCGAATTTATCGGCATGGACCCGGTGTGCCTCATCTTTGGCGACAACATCTTTTACGGGCACGGCTTGGGCAAAGTGTTGCAACGCGCGGTCCAACTCGCCGAGGGCGGCCTCATCTTTGGCTATGCTGTCACGGACCCGCAGCGATACGGCGTCATCGAATTTGACGACGAGGGCAATGTCGTCGGCATCGAGGAAAAACCCGAACATCCCAAATCGAGATACGCGGTTCCCGGCCTGTATTTCTACGACCGCCATGTGGTCGATATCGCGATGAACCTCACGCCATCGGCACGCGGCGAGTACGAAATCACAGACGTGAACCGCGAATACCTTGACCGCGGACAGCTCAAAGTCGAATTGCTCGGTCGCGGCTATTGCTGGCTCGACACGGGCACCTTTGAATCGCTCCACCAAGCAACGGGCTTTGTCCAAGCCATCCAGGAACGCCAGGGCCTCAAAATCGCGTGCCTCGAGGAAATCGCCTATCGCAAGGGCTACATCGACGCGGCGCAACTCGAACAACTCGCGCAAACCATGTCGCAAAACAGCTACGGCCAATTTCTCCTCTCCGTCCTCCGCGACTAGCGGCTGTTGCGTTTCGAGTTACGCCCGATATAATAGGCGTCCCAAAGTCCAAATTGTTTCACTTGAAAGGGATCGGAATGTCCAATCTCAAAAACAAAGTCGCCCTCGTCACCGGCGCGGGCGGGGAACGCGGCATCGGTCGCGCAATAGCGACGCGCTTTGCCCGCGAGGGCGCGGATATCGCCATCAGCGATTTGACCACCAATGCCCGAGGCGATTGGGCAGGGTTGCCCGCGGTTGCTGCGGAAATCCGCGCACTGGGTCAGCGCGTTCTCATCGCAGAAGCCGACGTGACCTGTGCGGCTCAAGTCGATCACATGGTGCGAGACGCGATCCGGCATTTTGGCAAAGTCGATATTCTGGTCAACAACGCAGGCGCGGCCGCCGGCCCTGACCGCGTGCCAGTCGCCGAATTGGACGAAGACGTTTTTGATCGGGTTCAAGGCGTGAATGTCAAAGGCACGTTTTTGTGTTCCCGCGCTGTGGTGCGGCATCTGATCAAACGGGGTAACGGCGGCAAAATCATCAACATCGCCTCAACCGCGGGCTTGCGCGGCATCCCCCGATTCGCGGCCTATTGCGCGTCCAAATTCGCAGTCGTGGGATTCACGCAAAGCCTCGCGCAGGAAATGGGCTCTTACGGGATACAAGTCAACGCGATCTGCCCGGGCCTAACCGAAACCGAACGCCTGCACGGCATTGCCAGCGGCTTGAAACCCGAAGGCACATCCACCGAGGAATACAGCGCGCAGATGATCGCGCGATCCGTGCAAAACACGCCCCTCGGCCGCATCGGGCAACCCGAAGACGTGGCAAATGTGGCGGCATTCTTAGCCTCCCCGGATGGCGACTACATCACCGGCCAAGCCATCAGCGCGTCCGGCGGATCGATCATGGTGCATTAGCGCGAGTATGACCCCTCCTCGCACGGGCGTGGTCAGCGCAGAATGCGCTGATCGCTCAAATCCTTGCCCCCTATCGTGCGCGTGAGCGACCCGCCCAAATACTCGACCACTTCCAAATCCGCGAGCGCGTTGACGATATTGTACATCGTGGGCAAGTCTTCCCATCGTGCGCGCTTCCAGGTGACGCACCCATCCCCGATCAAATGTTCTTCCACTTTCCGATATCCCCCCGCGGCCGGCGTAAGCACCGGATACGCGATGTCCGCCGTGCCCCATTCGCCCGTCCGGGGCATGTACTTGTAGTGCAGCGTGCCATCCACTTTCGCCCCCTTTACCGGGGTCTGATTCCCGGATGGCGGCGCGAGATTCGCCACTGAAATATCCAAAAAATTGAACCCCAACCAACCGGCCACGCCTTGCGCCTCGTTGCGCGTAATGCGGGGTTCGGGCAGTTCGCAATAGATTTTCGAGAACCCCAACTCCTCGCGGCCCGTGATGATGGGGTCACACAGATTTTCCCACAACACACAAAGAAAAGGCCCGCGCACCTGATCCTCCTTCCCCTTAAAAACCGCGGGAAACGTCACCCCCAAAATATTGTAACCGCGCCCGGCCAACCATTCGATCTCCTTCATATAAGTGGCGTACACCGTGACAATGGGCCTGCCGTTGAGTTCAAAACAATCCGGCAACAGGGCCTCGAGTTGCGCCGCATTCGAGAGAAACGACACCGAGATCGAGGTGTTTTTGGGATTGTCCTCGCATTCAAACCGCCGACCATCCGGCCCCTGTCGTGGCCCCATCAACGGGCCGAAGTGCGTGGGCATCCGATACATTTTACCGCGCTGAAATGCGTAAGCCATAAAACGCTCCTGTTCAAGTCCAACGAAGTGCATCGAGTTTTGGAGTTGTCGGGCGGGGCGACCCTCTTACGTCTTCCCTCTTCCTTCCTCGTAGGAAAGGGGCCGGGAGATAGGTCCCCATGCCACATGCCCTCGCGCCGCGCCACTGACCGCTGCCGACTGCCTCTCACACTTTGTTTTTTTCGATATACGCCCAGTTGATATTCATGCCCAACCCCGGCCTTTGGGGAACGCGAACAAAGCCCTTGTCATCCATCGGCTCTCCGTGTTCATTCAGCCACGGCGCGGGTTTGTCAAAGTCGATGAAGGGATGGAGGAGGCCGCGCTCGTAAAATTCGCCGTTGGACATGGCGCACAAGGCGTGCAAATTCCCGGGTCCGCCGCCGTGGATTTCGCAGCGCATGCCAAAGGATTCGCACAGGTGAACGGTTTTCATCAAGGGCGTCAACCCGCCCACATCGCCCACGCCGCAACGAGAAATATCGCACGCGCCGGCTTTGATCCACTCGGCGCGCACATACATTTTGCCCTCGCACGTTTCCGGGCCGCAGATCGGCAGATGCGTTTGCTCGCACAGCCACACATAAGACGACATGCTGTGTTCGTCCATCGGTTCTTCCATCCAGTAGTAGTCGAGTTTTTCAAGCCCTTTGGCCAAGGCGAGCGCGGCTTCTCGATCGTAATAGTGATACGGGTCGAGCATGAGCGGCACGTCAGGGCCGACCGCGTCGCGCACCGCAGCGCAGGCTTCGAGATCGCGCTCGACACTCGGCGCGCCTTTGTAGGGCGGCTGCCATGTGTGGAGTTTGAACGCGGGATAGCCGCGCTTCATGCACCATTCGGCGAATCGCGCATAATCCTCGGGCGTGCCCAACCCGCCTTCGAGGTCGTCGCCGCACATGGTCGATGCGTACGCGGGCACTTTGTCCCGGTACCCGCCGAGCAATTTGTAAACCGGCTGACCGACCGCACGCCCGGCCAAGTCCCACAACGCGAGGTCAACCGCCATGATCACCTTGTCTGACAATGTGCCCAAGTTGAGGCGTTGGCGGTGGTTGAGGTCGCGCCAGATCTTTTCGCGCATAAACGGGTCTTCGCCGAGCAATGCGGGCTTGACCACGCGGTGGATCACGTCTGCCTGCGCGCCAAACCAGTAGCCGCACACATCCTCGTCGGTCGAAATTTTGAGCAAGGTCTGAACGGCTTCGCGTTCCGGCCCCGGATGCCCATGCCCATCGCTGTCGCGCTCGGTATTGGCGACGTACGCAAAGCGAATGGTCTCAACATCGGTAATTTTCAAGGGAAACTCCTTTCATAAAAAGAAAAGGCCACCGCTCCGACCCCCAGCGATCTCCTCTCGGCTTTGTGAGAGAGGATAACAAAATTTCGTCTCTGAACACAAGAAGAAAGGGATTGTGCCGCGACCCGTGCATTGTGCGGTTGCATATATCGAGGTCTCGCGGTATCTTGGAGGGCGATTGCCCTGTCATTCTGAGCGTAGCGTAGCAGTTCATCGGCGAATTGAGGAGGCTTGCGATGTTGCGGGAATTTCGAGTCGATAATTTTAAGTCTTTGATCAACATTGTATTTCAGCCGCAGGAAATCAATCTGCTGCTCGGCAGGAACAATTCCGGCAAGACCAATCTCTGCCAGGCGTTGCAATTTGTGGGGAGCAGTTCCCTTTCCCCGCTCAATGCGTGTGCAGAATGGATTGCGGGCGGGTTGTTTGGGATGACCAATTTCGCATTTGATAAATCCACCATTGATTTTTACGTCCGAGCACAGGTGCCTTGCGAACGAGAAAATTTGGTTTTTGAATATGAACTGACCATTTCGCCGCCGCAGAACCCGGTTGGCGAAGCCCATGTCAGGGTTGAGGTTGAACGGTTGACGGTTACGGGTGGAAAATTTGACAAAACCATCTTGCTCGAAAATATCTCTGGCCAGAGTCGAATTTTGGATGAAAAAAAATTTATGGCCGGAACGGAGAGTTATGTTGAAACAACTGTGCCCAGAGAAACGACGCTGGTGCAATGTCTCTACGGTTTCAAAAACCATGCACGCGCCCATTGCTTCAAACGCTATCTGAACAACTGGATCTGTTACGACCTTTCGCCAACGGCAATGAGAGGTGCGGACTTCAAGCCCGATGAAATTTTGCTGAAGAGAGATGGCAGCAACCTCGTCTCGGTGCTGTATCGGTTGGAGACCAGCGATGAGCGAAAATATCGCACGTTGCTAGAGGTCGTCCGGGAGATCGAACCCAAACCCGATTCTATGTTTTTTGTAGATTCTGATGGACATTCTTTGACCGCGGGGAATGCCTCGAGTGGTACCCTGCGTTTTTTGGCCCTCGCGTATATTTTGCTGATTCAACCGACACCGGATTCGCGTCCTTTGCTCATGATCGAAGAGCCTGAAAATGGCATCTATGTCGATGTTCTAAAAACACTACTCGAGATGGCGAGCCAGCCTCCTGTTCGCGCTCAACTCGTTTTTACATCGCACGCGCCTTATTTTCTTGACCTTTTCGACGAGTATTTGGACGGCATTTTTGTGCTCCATCAAGGCGAACAGCACACGTCAATTACGCAACCGAATGTCGATGATGTGAAGGCGCGCCTTGAACATTTTCCCTTGGGTGAGCAGCATTTCCGGGAGCTGTTGAGATGAAGATCGGGTATTATGTGCAGGGCGATGCTGATGAAGCCGTTATTTGGGGATTGGCACAACGCTGGTGCCCCGATGCAGAATTGGCACCGGGGAAGTTTCGCGGTACTTCGGGTGAATCTTTCAAACGGGAGATTTCCAAATCATTACGGGCTCTGAAATACGAAGGGTGTGATATTTTGGTTGTTTTAACAGATGCAGACACAAACAAGTGGCAGGATGTCAAAAAGCGCGAATCAGCTAAAATTCCCACAGACTATGAGCATTTGACCCTATTTGGCGTGGCGGCTCGAAACATCGAATGCTGGCTGGCAATTGACCGAGGCGCGCTCGCGCGTGAATTCGAGTGTCGTGTGGAGGATATTCCAAGTGATAACCCTTCTCGTTTTGTCAAACAGGGTTTCGGGTTGACCAACCGAGATCAGAAACAGGACGCAAAAGCGCGTGTCCGGGATTATGTCGCACGAGCATCATTGAAAGCATGGATTGCGGGATCAGATTCGTTTCAAAATTTCTACGATGGGGCACGGAGTTTGGCTAGACAAAATAAGTGTTCAATTCGCAATGAACAGAACCACTGAACCGCTGTCGCAGTCGTCCCTTCGTGTAGAAAAATAAAAGGTCGTCGTTATGGATAAAGTCAAGTTGCCATCGCATTTGGATCGGCTGACCGATCCGGATTTGGATCTCAGGCGCGTTCAAGGTATGGTGCGCGTGGGGGACGAGGTCGTGTTCGTCGCATTGAGTGGGCGGGCGCAAGCTCAGCTGTTCAAGTTGACGGCAAACAGTGACGCGCTCGCGCCGATAGAGGGATTCGAGTCTGTGGCTAGCATAAGACCGGGGGATGAACACTGCGCGTTGGTCGAATCCGAAGGCGCGATTTGGCGGGTCGATTTGGCGGGCGACAAGGCGCGGTTGCTCGACCTGCCCAAGGGCGCGGTTTCCTGCGATGTCAGATGGCACGCGCAAGGGCTGATCGTGGTCGCGTTGGTGGACAGACGCCCGAGCGTCGATCCGGACGCGCCCTATTGTTATCCGGCACCGCGAGGCGAGATAACCCTGTGTCGATATGCGTCAACCGAGGGATGGCGCGATCTCGCCCAAGTGGTAGCGGGATGCAACGGGTTGAGCATGTGCCGGAACGGCCGCAGAATCGCGTGGCGCGAACCCCTCAATGTGGTGCCCGAAGAAGCGCAACGCGCAGAGTTTTGCGGCTTCGATTTGGACGCGGGCGAAGCGCGCCGCCTGACCGAGGGCGCGGGCAAAGCGGGTCGCATAACCATGGCAACAGACGGATCGGGCTATCTCTACGAAGCCAATTATGAAGCCGAGTATCCCATCACTACGCACGCGGACGTGTGGTGGGCGTCATGGGATGGCAACGAGCGGACGAACCTCACCAAAGGCGGGCAATGCGTGGCGCGATTCGGCTGGGGGCATCGGGAAAAAACCGCGTGGGTGTCCGTTGTGCAGGGCTTGGAAATCCACACAAAAGTGCTGGACTTAGACGGTGCCCCAGTCGGCGAATTGGACGCGGTATCAGACATCGTTTGGATGCGCGATGGGCGGGCCGTTTTTGAAACCGAAGACCGCGAGCGTTTTCCCGCAATTTGGACGGGGACTCGCCGCATCCCCTTGCCCCAGCCGGAAAATTGCGAGGGCTTGCGCGTGTCGCAACTCGCGTGGAAAGCCCCAGATGCCTGGCCTATCGCAGGCGTGCTCTACGAAGCCGATGATACGCCAAGGCCCGCGCCCCTGCTCGTTTCCGCGCACGGAGGCCCGGCCGCGCCCGTGGAAAATGTGCGGAGTGAGGCGGCGCGCTATCGCCACCTGCTCCGCGCCGGGTACCGGGTTTTTCGCCCGGCATTTCGCGGCTCGTTGGGATTTGGCGACGATTTTGCGCGGGGCAATATCGGTTGCCAAGGCCGGGCCGATCTCCACGACATCATTTCGGGCGTGGATTTTTTGATCGATGAAGGCATTGCAACGCCGAATCAGGTGGGCATTTTCGGGGGGTCTTACGGAGGATATCTGACCTTGCAGGCCCTGGCGACAACGGATCGCTTTCGCGCAGGGGTCGCGCTGTACGGCTTTATCGACATCCGCCGCATGACGCTCGAGACGGGCGATTTTACCTATGAGACCGAATACCTGCAACCGATCTCATGGCCGATTACAGAACGCACGCGCATCAGCGATGTGTTTCCGCACTTGGGCGCGATTCGCGCACCGCTTTTGTTGCTACACGGGGACCGCGATCCAATCTGTCCCCTGTCGGAATCCAAAGTCACGTACCGCGTATTGGAGGCGTTGGGCGTGCCGGTGGGGCTGGTGGTCTATCCGGGCGAGGGGCACGGCTTTCGCAATGCCAATACCCGGCGCGACAGTGCGCGGCGGACGCTGGCGTGGTTTTTGAAGTATTTGCCGCCGCCTGGCCCCTAAGACCCGGTGAGAGGTGAGAGGCGAGAGGCAAGAGGCAAGAGGCAAGAGGCAAGAGGCAAGAGGCAAGAGGCAAGAGGCGAGAGGCGAGAGGCGAGGTATAGGCCGCCCGGCCCCTAAGACCCAACCCCAAGTAGTCAGTTGTCAGTTATCAGTGGCGTTGTTGCATAAATGTTGTCGCAGAGGGTCGTGTGATCGGGCACGCGCAAATCCACCCCCATCAACGCCAGGATGGACGTGAGAAACCCCTCGGTTTGACGCAGGGGCAAGGCATAGACCAAGCGTAGCATCAACGCCGTTTGAATAGCCAAATCTGACCGTGCGGCCTCACCTCGCCACCCAACCGTGTCTGAATCACGGATTAAACGGATTAGAGGATTGCGCGGATTACCCCACACCACCCTACCGCCATAGCCCTATCCCCCCGGCCCCCGTTATTCGCTTCGCTCATTGTAAGCTACGCCTGTGCCTACGAGGAAAGGGGGAGCACATGGCTTTCTTGAAGGTTTGTATCCCTAGCTGCTTTGATGGCTTTGCGCGAATGGATAATGCCATGAACCCAAAAAAACCTCTCGCCATTCCCCTCGCAAAACCACTCACAGTTCCCCCCTTCCTCGCAGGAAGGGGGGCTAGGGGGGTAGGTCCAAAATTCCCTTGACAAGCAACGGCGTGGTACCTTAAACTTGTCCTCCACCATCGTTATTTATTTTCCCGCAGGCAAAAGCCATGCCTGCACAACTCGTTATATTTTTTCAGGAGGTTTTGTATGTTGACCGCCATTTTTCAACGTTGTTCAAACCTGTTTGGAGGCCACCGTTCTCCTGAGAAAAGAGGGGTTCATGTCGCCGATTCTCGTCTTGGCGTGTGGTTCTATTTCATTGCAAAACAATCTGTTAGGATGATCAGTACAGTGTACCTCCCCCCCCCCCCCCCCCCCCTCGGGAGGAGCGACAAAATGACCTCCCGATCCGCTCACTTGTTGGCCCTGGTCGC
Source organism: Candidatus Latescibacterota bacterium (assembly GCA_965204745.1). Lineage (GTDB taxonomy): Bacteria > Latescibacterota > UBA2968 > UBA2968 > UBA2968 > VXRD01. The sequence continues at coordinate 1,070,044 of OZ242010.1, read as the reverse complement.
GCTGGGCATGCTGATGGCATCGGGGCCGGCGTTTGCCCAAACCGACTACGACAACGACAACGACAACTACATTGATGTCGCCAACCTCGCCCAGCTCAACGCCATTCGCTGGGACGTTAACGGCGATGGTGCCATAGACGCAAGTGCCACATCCACCGATACGACTGCCTACAACGCCGCATTCCCCAACCGAGCCACTGGCATGGGTTGCGCCTCTACCTGCACCGGCTACGAACTAACGGCGAGCCTAAACTTTGACGAGAACAGCGACGGCCGAATCACCTCAGCAGACGCCACCTACTGGAACAGCGGCGCAGGCTGGATGCCCATCGGCACTGAATCAAACAGATACCAAGGCAATTTCAAAGGCAACGGCTACACGATCAACAACCTGTTCATCAACCGCAGTGGCCGACAAGGGCTGTTCGGTGCTATTCACAGTACCTCCCGCATCGAAACCCTCGGCGTAACCAACGCCAATGTCACGGGAGGCGACCAAACAGGCATTCTAGTAGGCACCAATTACGGCAAAGTCGTCGCCTGTTACACCACCGGCTCGGTAAGTGGCGGCCAATTTGTTGGCGGGTTAGTAGGCTTCACGGGCATTCTCTCCGCATCACTTATCCACTCTAGCTACTCCACCGCTTCCGTCAGCGGGAACAGAGACCTCGGAGGGCTTGTGGGGCGTGGTGCTAACAATGGTGCTATTAGAAACTCATACTCCATCGGCAACGTCAGCGGGACAACCGCAACCCGCGTCGGCGGGCTAATAGGCCGTAGCAATATCACCGTTGCCAACAGCTACTGGAACACCTCAACCAGCAATCGGCCCTCCAGCGCCGCCGGCACAGGCAGAACCACCGCCCAACTCCAAAGTCCGACCACCTACGGTGCCACCACCAACGACACTTACTACGGCTGGAACGCCAACCTCGACGGACAAGCCGGCAACGACGATCCGTGGACCTTTGGCGCGATGGATCAGTATCCGGTCTTGAAGTATGCAGGCATGGACACCACCGTGCAATTTCAGCTTCAACCCGCGAGAGTGACGTTGGCACTGACGCCCTCGTCGATCTCGGAAAGCGGTGGGATGAGCACCGTGACCGCGACGCTGGTACACCCGTCGAGCGCGATCACGACGATCACGGTGCGCCCGGTGGCGGGTGCTTACACGGTGCCGGCGGATTCGACGATCACCATACCGGCCGGGCAAACCGCGAACGCGTCGGATACGGTGGTCATCACAGCGGTGAACAATACCCAAGACGCGCCTAATCGCGACGTGACCGTGACCTTTGTGGCGGGCAACGCCCAAGGCGTGGGCAGTGTGACCGGGGCAACTTTGACGCTGGAGGACGACGAGCCTGCACCGACAGCGACGTTGGCGGCGTCACCGTCGTCGATTTCGGAGAACGGCGCGGTTTCGACGATCACGGCGACGCTGTCGCATTCATCGAGCGCGGCAACGACGATCACAGTGCGCCCGGTGCCTGATGCTTACTCGGTGGGTTCGGATTCGACGATCACCATCGCGGCCGGGAGCACGGCGAACGCGACGGACACGGTGGTCATCACAGCGGTGAACAATCCCCAAGACGCGCCTAATCGCAACGTGACCGTGTCCGGTGTGATGAGCAACGCCCAAGGCGCGGGTAGTGTGACCGGGGCTTTGACGATCACAGACGATGACGCCGCGCCGGACGTGACACTGACGCTGATGCCCGCAACGATTTCGGAGAACGGCGCGGTTTCGACGATCACGGCGTCGCTATCGCGTCCGTCGAGCGCGGCGACAACGATCACGGTGCGCCCGGTGGCGGATGCTTATACCGTGGGGTCGGATTCGACGATCACCATCGCAGCCGGGCAAACCGCGAACGCGACGGACACGGTGGTCATCACAGCGGTGGACAATACCCAAGACGCGCCTAATCGCGACGTGACCGTGACCGTTGTGGCGGGCAACGCCCAAGGCGTGGGTAGTGTGACCGGGGCGGCATTGACGCTGGAGGACGATGACGCCGCGCCGGACGTGACGCTGGTGCTGATGCCCTCGTCCATCTCGGAAAACGGCGAGGTTTCAACGGTGAGCGCGACCCTGTCGCGTCCATCGAGCGCGGCGACGACGATCACGGTGCGCCCGGTGGCGGGTGCTTACACGGTGCCGGCGGATTCGACGATCACCATCGCGTCCGGGAACACGGCGAACGCGTCGGACACGGTGATCATCACAGCGGTGGACAATACCCAAGACGAGCTTAATCGCGACGTGACCGTGACCGTTGTGGCAGACAACGCCCAGGGCAGTGTGGTCCTCCCGACCGAGATAACGATCACCGATGATGACCCGCAACCGAGGTTCTCGATTAGTTCGCCGAGTGCGGTTGAGGGCACTGCCCTGACGTTCACCGTTAGATTGAATGCGGCGAGCGGCAAGGAGGTGACGGTGGCGTATGCAGACGCGGGCACGGGCACCGCGACTTCGGGGACGGACTACACCGCGCTCACCGCAGGGACCCTGACCTTCGCGGCGGGCACGACCACGACCAGCCAGACCATCGCTGTTTCTGTGACCGGCGACACGGATGATGAGCCGAACGAGACCGTGATCGTGACGCTGAGCAGTGCGACCAATGCGACCATAGGCACGGCGCAAGGCACAGGGACGATTATCGATGACGATGGCATGCCTGCGCTGAGTATCGGTTCGCCAAGCGTGATTGAAGGCGCGACCGGCGCGACCCTGACCTTTCGGGTGTACCTACGCCCGGCGCACACGGCACAGGTGACAGTGGCGTATGCAGACGCGGGCACGGGCAGCGCGACTTCGGGGACCGATTACACCGCGCTCACCGCAGGGACCCTGACCTTCGCGGCGACCGATACCATCCAGACTATCGCTGTTTCTGTGACCGACGACTCGGATGATGAGCAGAACGAGACCGTGATCGTCGAGTTGAGCAGTGCGACCAATGCGACCATAAGCACGGCGCAAGGCACAGGGACGATTATCGATGACGAAACCCCGAGTGCCAACTTGGATGTGGATGGCGATGGCCGGGTGAGATTGTTCTCGGATATAATCCTGGTCATTCGATACGTCCTCTTCTTCCGGAACGAGGCCCTCCTCAGAGGGAACGTCATCGAGCAAACTGCCACGCGCACGACCGCTCAAGAAATTGAACCCTACCTCGACACGTTGGTCAATCAGAACGTTCTCGATGTGGATGGCGATGGCGATGGCGATGTGAGGCTGTTCTCGGATATAATCCTGGTCATTCGATATGTCCTCTTCTTCCGGAACGAGGCCCTCCTCAGAGGGAACGTCATCGAGCAAAATGCTACGCGCACGACCGCTCAAGCCATTGAACCCTACATCCGAAGCCTCTATCCCGACTCCCACTTCCAATGAAAGCCTGTTCTCTGACCGCCACAGACAGCGATGGCGATGGCGATGTGAATTTCGCCGACTTCTTGACCTTTGCGGATAAGTTCGGCTCGCGGCTCGGCCAGGAGCGATATGACCCCCGGTGCGATGGCGATGGCGAGATTGGATTCTCCGATTTCCTCATCTTCGTCGCCGACTTTGGCTCGACAGGCTGAACGACGAAAGACAAAAAAGTAAAGCCCGGGTTCACAGTGAACTCGGGCTTTACTTTTTGGAGCGGTGGCTGTCTCCCCTCTTGCCTCTTGCCTCTTGCCTCTCCCCTCTTCTGTCTTCCCTCTTATATCTCATCTGAGAAGCATGAAGGTTGAAAGCGGCAGGCTCACGATGCGCGGGTCATCTACCTCCCCGGCATTGTCCTGCGCGATCAACAAGCCAAAAGCGGCGTTGTTCACTGATTTTTCGAGAAATGACCGAATGCCCAGCGTATCCCGAAGGGGGTCTATTCTGCGCTGATATTTGATTTCCACCGGCAAGCGTCGCGCCCCAACGGTCAAAACAAAATCCACTTCGCGATCCATTCCGCGTCCGGGAAAGTGGGCGATGTCCAAGCCGTGAATGGTCGAGGCGACCGAGCCGAAAATGCTCTCCGCGAGGTGCCCGGCCAAGGGGTGAGTTCCGGGCGTTTTGCGAGTGCTTCGGCTGTTAAGGGAATTTGCTCTTGTAGCCAACTGGCGCGCAAGCCGTGATCGACCAGACAGAGCTTGGCACTCCCGCGCTTTCTTTTCAGCCGGATCTCGAGCGGCGGAATCAGGCGGAGCAAAAGCGTCTCGCTGAGAAATTTCAAATAATGCGTCACGCGCTGGCTGCCGATATTCGCGCCGAGGGCCTGGCGCACCTCGTCTGCGAGCGTTGAAACCCTTGGCGTCTGCCCGGCGTAGCGACACGCCAAGCGGAAAAGTTCTTCGAGCAGTTGGGCATCTCGTTTACGCCCGCGACTGCCCACGCGCAAGTCGTGTTGGATAACGCGCTTGATCACGGTTTCGTTCAACTGATCCGCGAGCAAAGCCCATTCGACATCTCGCTGTTTGTGAACAATCGGGTACCCGCCTCGATCTGAAAAATGCCGAAACGCTTCTCGCACAAATCCCGCATTCTCCTGCCCATAAGCACGCAGTTCCCGCCAAAAATCCTTGTCGATCAGAAAACTCAGGCCGTTGTCCGGCAGAAATGGCTTTGGCGCGTCCAGCTCGCGCAACGCGCCGATTTCGGTCAGTGAAAGCACCCCGGCTTCAACCGTGCTGACGCGCCCGGCCAAGCTGTCCCGCCCCATTCGCAACGCGGAACTTCCCGTGACGATGACCTTGACCGAGGCATTGTCCACGAGAAACTTGAGTTGCGCTGCCCAGTTCTGGAGATTCTGCACCTCGTCAAAAAAGAGATATGCCTTCTGTCCGTCCCGCGCCAGTGCGTTGAAGTGCTTTTTTGCGATCTGTTGCTCGAACCAGTCGGAGATGGCGAGAATGGGTTCCTCCATTTTTTGAAGCAAGGGCAATTCATCGCATTGAACCCGGAGGATGTTCATCGAAGGCACGCCTTCGTCGAGCAAATCCGCAATGATTTGAAACTGCGCGGTCGTCTTTCCTACCTGCCGTGGCCCTCGCACTGCGACTATCGGCGCGATCTCCGCGTCCAACCGGCGGCGCATCTGTGCGACCAAGTGGCGGCGCGTCTTCGGTTGCAGGGGCATGGGATCGCCCTCCCACCAAGGATTCAGCCGCCGCAAGTCCGCGATCAACTGGGGCGAAAGCCCGCCATCGACGAAAAGTGAAGCCCGATTGCCCATGATTTTTTGCCCCTCCAGCGACCAGGTTTAGGGCGCGTAGTTGTCGAGTTCGCGTTTTACGACGGGTGCGAGGAAGTACAGGCCCAGCAGGTTGGGGATGGCGACTGTGAAGATCAGCGCGTCTGACAGGTCGATCAGCGCGCCGAGGTTGACGCTGGAGCCGATCACCACGAACGCGCAAAAAAAGACCTTGAAGCCCAAGTCCGCTGCGCGGCCCTCGCCTGCGAGATAGGTGAACGCCTTCAAGCCGTAATACGCCCACGCGATCATGGTGGAATACGCGAACAGCAAGGCCGCGAGGGCCAGGGGAATGGGCGACCAGGAGAGCGTTGAGGCGAACGCCCGCGTGGTCAGTTCGATGCCGCTCACGGTGCTACCGGCGAGTGCGGGTTCGTACACGGTGGTCACGATGACCAACCCGGTCATGGTGCAGATCACGACGGTGTCGATAAACGGCTCCAGCAAGGCCACGAATCCCTCGCTTACCGGCTTTGGCGTGCGTGCGGTCGCATGCGCGATAGCCGCGCTGCCCAGCCCGGCTTCGTTGGAAAACACCGCGCGCCGAAACCCGTGGATGAGCACGCCTAACGCGCCGCCCGCTATGCCCTCGGGAGAGAACGCGCCGTTCCAAATCGCCACCAGTGCGCCGGGCAAGCGGTCCGCGTTGAGGCCGATGACCAGCAGTGCCATTGCGATGTAGAGCAATGCCATCGCCGGCACCAACTTCGACGTGGTATTGGCGATAGACTTGATCCCGCCGACGATGACCACGCCCACGAGAATTGCCAACGCAACGCCGACCAGCCACGCATTGTCGGACAAGAAGCCGATGTTTGCCACGGTGAGAAAGATCGCGGTGGCTTGGTTGGACTGGAACATGTTGCCGATGCCAATGCAGCCGATGACGATGCTCCCCGCGTAGAAAATCCCAAGCCCTTTGCCGAGCCTTGGGCAGTGCAGGTCCGCCAACCCGCGTTCCAAGTAGTACATCGGCCCGCCGGAGACCGATCCATCCGGGTTGTCCCTGCGGTAGCGCACGCCGAGCGTGCATTCGGCAAATTTGGTGGACATGCCGAGCAGGCCCGCGACGATCATCCAAAACGTCGCGCCCGGCCCGCCCAACGAGATCGCCACCGCGACATTGGCGATGTTGCCCACGCCCACAGTGCCGGACACCGCAGTGGTGAGGGCCTGAAATTGCGAGATTTCCCCCGGATCATCTGGATCCTTGTACCGGCCCGACACGATGCGGACCGCTTGGGCAAAGCCGCGGACATTGATAAAGCGCGAATAGCCGGTGAAGAACACCCCACCCGCGACCAGCCAAAAGACGATGAGCGGCACCTCCGTGCCGAATACAGGGACGCTGGCAAAGATAAACGCCGACACAAAATTGGCGATGGGCTTCATCGTCGCGTCGATAAATTGATCCATAATCCTGCTCCTGCGTTACTCGTTGCGTCTGTGCCTACGAGGAGGGTAGGAGAACATCTCCCCTCCTCGCCTCGCGGAGGGGTCACATTACATGATACACCCTCGCCCGCGAATCGTCAAACGAGGTGCGCGAAAACCTGTGCCGCAGTCAGGCCATCAATGCAAAGCCGCTTGTTCCGCGCCTTGTGCCCCCGCACCACTTTCACCCTGCCCTTGGCAATCTCGAGTTGTTTCGCCATCAGCGCGACCACAGCCTCATTGGCCTTGCCCTTCTCCGGCGCGGCGGTCACGCGCACGGTCACGCGCACGCCATCTATCTCAATGCTGTTGCGCCGCGCTTTGGGTTGCACTTTGATGTCGATCTCCATACCGCATCCCTCACTCCTTTTCCTGCACGACAAAGCGGATGTTGTGATTGACCGGCCTCGATGGGACATCGGGCCCCATCCGTTGCATGATCGAATCGGTATAATCGGAGATTACGATCGGGGTGAAGTTTTGCCATTGCCGGACTGGCAGTGCGTTTTCCTTGCGGCGCAAAATGCGGAGATCGCCAAATGTCTGTTCCACCTCATAGCCGGGTACAACGAAGTTTGGTTTTTTAGACACAATATGGCTGACCGAGGCGAGGAGTGTTGCCGCGTCCGTAGCGATGTCGCTTCTGCGTACAGGTTCTGTGCTCAAGTCGTAAAACGGTATCTTTCGGTGCAGGTAGTAATAGCCGGGAAGGGAGGAGTGATACCAATCCGCATACCACACCGCTGCGACGTCGGACGCGGTAGCCAGATACCGATGCACGGCAAAGACCGGAGCCTGTTTGCGGATGTGACGGACGGGCCCCGCCACGAGTCCGGAGAGGGCAACCGTCAAGAAAATGGCACCGGTCACGCCGTATATCCAAACCGATTTGCCAATGTGGGCGGCGAGTCGCGCCACGAGGTCGGCCCCGACGAGCAAATAGAGTGGGATGACGATAAAGACAAAGCGGTATACCTTATACGTCTCTGCGGAGTGAATGAGCAGGATCAAGGCGATGAGCGCGAGCGTGAACCCATAGCGGCGCAAATCGCGCAGGGCCAATGCGACGCAGAGCAGAATCAATCCCCTGCTGGCGAACAAGAGCCACAATAAGAACTGATACGCCGGACTACCCCGGCGCGCATGGTCCTCAATCGTGAGGTTGTAATGAATGTAGGTGAGGTACGAGTGAAACAATCCCGCATTCCACGTCACCGCGTCGAACACCCCGACCGCGAGAAAGAACGCGACCGCAGCGACCACGAGGTGTATTTTCGCACGCTTGTCAGAACGAAAAAAAACGAGGCCGAGCAATGCGAGCGCGAAGGGCGCGTACTGGAGGCGGATCGCCGCAACCATCACTGCGAGCAGAGCCACCAGCCACGCGGTCCTCGGTCGCAATGGACGCACACACAGGGCGAGCAACGCCATCGCCACGGCAGTCGCGACGAACTCGGTCATCGGCTTGTGGGCGAACCCGACCAACTCGTACCAGAACGCCCCGGCGATCAACGCGACCCGCGCCGCGGTTTCGCCAAAGTGTTGCCGAGCAAAAAAGTACATCCCCCCCGGAATCAGCAGAGAAACCGCGCAAAACATCAGTTTAACCCCGCCGACGTACCAGCCCGGTTCCCCGAGGCCGACCCCATCGAACAGCGCGAGCACGCCGGCGACCAAGCCGGGAACCAGCCATGAGCGGGCGCCGTAGAAAAACTCCCAGTGGATAACGCCATTGCCAAAGACCAAGCGATGCGCTTGCTCGAGGTATTGCATGATCTCGTCGGCATGCAACTTAAAATCGCCCGCCAACGCGATGCACGCCCGCGCCACAAACGCCAATGCGAGCGCGAGCCACAGGTATTTCCACACCGGTTCAACCGGCGTCTGTGGGTGTAGCAGAACATCCCACGCGGAACGTGGTCGAGATTGTTGCCTGCGCCGCGCTTTGGGTTGCACTTTGATGTCGATCTCCACACCGCATCCCTTGTATGATACTGACTTAAACCATATCGACATTTGCGCCCTTGGTGTAAATCAGGGGCCTGCTGTTGTGGCAAATCACTCCCGAAAGCGGATGTTGTGATTGGCCGGCGGAAGTGGTATGTCGGGATTCATCCGTTGCATGATCTGATCGCTAAACTTGTCGGGCATAATCGGGGTGTAGGTCTGCCATTGTCGAATTGGCGATGCGTTATCTTCGCGGCGCAAGATGCGGAGCGTGCCAAACGTTTTCGCCACTACGTAGCCGGGCACGGCGAGGTTTGGGTCTGCGGACAAGATATGGCTGACGGATGCGCGCAGCGTTGTCACATCCTTTTGGATGCCGGCGTTGCGTCCTGTGATGGCGTCGTAAAACGGTATCTCGCGGTGCAAGTGGTAATACCCGGGCAAGTTGTGATACGCCTGATCCACCTGCCAGACTGCGACGACATCGGGCGTGCTGGCGAGGTAGCGATACGCGGCGAACACCGGATCTTGGTCGCGGAGGAACCGCACGGGCACTTTCTCGGGCGCGTAAATCAGCCGATACGCGTCGTCTTGCTTGGGCAAGGCGTTCAAAATCCCGGCCAGGGAAATCGCCGCGAACGCGATGCAGACCAAGCCATATCCCCAACGCGGCTTGCCCGCACGCCCGGCGAATCGCGCCACAAGGTCGGCCCCGACGAGCAAATAGAGCGGGATGACGACAAAGACGAAGCGGTATTCCTTATGCGCCTCTGCGGAATGGATGAGCAGGATCAAGGCGATGAGCGCGAGCGTGAACCCATAGCGGCGCCAATCGCGCAGGGCCACCGCGACGCAGAGCAGGATCGATCCCCCGCTGGCGAACAAGAGCCACGATAAGAACTGATACGCCGGGCTACTGCCGGATCGCATGTCCTCGAGCGCGAGGTTGAAATGGATGTTGGTGAGGTACGAGTGAAACAATCCCGCATTCCACGTCACCGCGTCGAACACCCCGACCGCGAGAAAGAACGCGACCGCAGCGACCGCGAGGTGTATTTTCGCACGCTTTTCAGAACGAAAAAAAGCGAGGCCGAGCAATGCGAGCGCGAGGGGCGCGTACTGGAGGCGGATCGCCGCGGCCAGCACTGCGAGCAGAGCCACCAGCCACGCGGTCCTCGGTCGCAATGGACGCACACACAAGGCGAGCAACGCCATCGCCACGGCAGTCGCGACGAACTCGGTCATCGGCTTGTGGGCAAACCCGACCAACTCGTACCAGAACGCCCCTGCGATCAACGCGACCCGCGCCGCGGTTTCGCCAAAGTGTTGCCGAGCAAAAAAGTACATCCCCGCCGGAATCAGCAGAGAAACCGCGCAAAACATCAGTTTAACCCCGCCGACGTACCAGCCCGGTTCCCCGAGGCCGACCCCATCGAACAGCGCGAGCACGCCGGCGACCGAGCCGGGCACCAGCCATGAACGGGCGCCGTAGAAAAACTCCCAGTAGATAACGCCATTGCCAAAGACCAAGCGGTGCGCCGGCTCGAGGTATTGCATGATCTCGTCGGGATGCAACATGAAATCGCCCGACAACGCGATGCCCGCCCGCGCCACAAATGCCAATGCGAGCGCGAGCCACAGGTATTTCCACACCGGTTCAGTTGGCGTCTGCAAATGCAGCGCGACCTCCCACACCGAGCGCGACCTGCGGCGCGTCCTGTTTGTCCGTTTCCCTTTTGCCATTTCCCATTGCCTGCTTTGTTAAATGATTGCACGATCATCCTCGCTTCACTCCGTTGTAGGCGCCTGTGTTGCGGTTGCTTTGGCCTGCCGCAAGGCTTCTCGGTTGGCCCGTGCGTCTTCGAGCGTCGGATCGAGAGACAGCGCACGGTCAAGGCTCTCTAATGCTTCCTCAATGCGGCCCAAATAGTAGAACGCCGTGGCCATATCGGCATAGACCCGCGCATTGGGCATGCGCTCGACGACGCGCTTATAGAGGGCGAGTGCCTCGGCGTAACGCCCCTGCCGCAGTTGCGCCACCGCCAAGTTTTGGAGGGCTTTTCCATCGTGCGGATTGAGGGCCAAGGCGCGGCGCAGATGTCGCGCGGCGTCTGTGAATCGACCGATCCCTACGAGCATCGCGCCGAGGTTGGTATGCGCTTGAAAATAAGTCGGATCGAGTTCCAATGTGCGGAGGTAGTGTTGCTCGGCCTCGTCGCTGCGATCCATCCACGAGAGCAACATACCGGCATTGAAGTGCGCGTCGAGGTAGTCTGGATTGAGCGCCAAGGTGCGGCGCAAGTGGTGTTCCGCCTCGTCGAACCGGTTCAAGTGCATGAGCATGACGCCCACATTGTAATGCGCCTTAAAGGCATCCGGGCGCAGTTCCACGGCGATTTGGGTCGCGGCGAGCCCTTCTTCTTCGCGCCCGGATTCGAACAGGGCTTTGCCCAGATTCAGATGGGCATTTCGCGCGGTCGGATTGTGCGCGATGATGTAGCGAAAAAAGGTCTCTTCATTCCGGTAGATGGCGGCCTGTTGCCACGTCAGCGTTCCCAAGACGATGAGGGCGGCCGCCCCTACGCCCAGCTTCACCGTGCCCGGCACCGTGCCTGCACCATGGGCAACTGCGCCGACGAGCACCGCCATCACCCCGATGCCGGCCAGATACTGGTAGCGGTCCGCGACAAAGGAGAACTGCATGTAGCCATAGTCCACGAAGCCGAGCACGGGCGACAACGTCACCGCAAAGAACAGCGCGCCCACCAGTGGCCCGCGCCCGATCCGATGCCGAAAGCGGTAGAGTGCCGCAACCACCGCGAAACCGGCGACGACATAGCCCCATGCCCATGGATCTGTGACGCTCACCTCCCAATGGGGATAGATGACGATCAGGCCGCCCGGCCACAAGAGCTTGCCGAGATAGAACCACAGCGCGTGCGCCGCGATGAGCACCCGTTCGAGCATCGAATACCCAATGGAGATCGCCTCTTTGGAGTAGGACACGTCTGCAACCGCCATGCCCAATCCCACCGCAAAGAAGGGCATCAGCCCGAGCACGTCTGCACCTGTTATTCGGCCCCGCTTCCAATAGTGCCCTAGCAACAACGCCACCGGTAGCGTGACGACAATGGATTTGCACAACATGCCCAGCGCGAACAGCGACAGAGCGAGAACGTAGGGGCCCCAGCCCGACCTTTCTTCCACAAAGCGCGTATAGGCATAGAACGCGGCGAGATAAAACAGGGCGGAGAGCAGGTCTTTGCGCCCCATAACCCAAGCCACGGACTCGACATGCAACGGATGCACCGCGAACACTGCCGCGACGACCCAGGCACCGGGCACCGTTAGCCGGGCCAACAAGCACCACAGCAACAGCGTATTGACCAAGTGCAAGACCACATTGACAATGTGATAGCCGACCGGGTCGTATCCCCATAGTTTGTGCTCTAACCAGAAAGTCGAATAGATCAACGGCCAGTAGTGGCCCTCGCCCTCAATCGAGCTCGGAGAGAACCAGATTTGCGAGAGGCCAGCCACATCGCGAACCGCCGCGGACCCGGTGAATACGATATCGTCCCAGACGAAACCGGCGCGGAAGGCGGGAAAGTAGCTGACGATTACCAACAGGCCGAGCGCGAGAACGCCCAGGATGTCCCACCGCGTCATCTGCCGCCTCGATGTGCGCGATTCAACGCTGTGTGAACGGCGTTGAATCTTCGCGTCTCTCAAAATCGCCCGCCTGCGGTCACGCCGAGAGACATGTCGTTGACCGCTTCTAGCCGCAAGCGGTATTCCGCGGCGCGTCCTTTTCCGTTTCGCCATGCTATATTCCTCGTTGATCGCCTTATGCCGTCGGCATTGGAACGGGTCTCGCATCCTCTGTCTCGATGCTCCAGTCCGCGAGTCTGCGTTGCAAGTCGGCGATCACGTCGCGGTGATCGGGGTTTGTTGCGACATTGTGCAATTCCCATGGGTCGTTCACCAAATCGTACAATTCATCCCGATCCCCCATCGGGTCGTGTACGTATTTCCACGCGGTTGTCCGCACCATCTTGCGGCGGCCCTCGGCCTCGCGCCATTGCAGGGATCGCCCGATAGCCCTGCGCCCCCAGGGCTTCTCGATCCGTTCCAAATCAGCCATCGTAAATTCCGGGCCGCCCGCGCCGTATTCGGAAAATGCCGCGTCCCTCGGCGCCGCGTCCGTCACTGTGGGCAAGCCCTTCCCGTGCATGGAACGCGGGATGTCGAGGCCCTGCAACTGCAACACAGTCGGCACGATATCGATCAAATTGACGCAACTCGCATCCACCGCGCCCTGCGGGATGTGCCCTGGCCATGACGCGATGAGGGGCACGCGCGTCAGGCAATCGTAAAACGCGCCCCCTTTGGAAATTTGCGCGTGTTCGCCCGAAAAATCGCCGTGATCAGAGCAGAAAATCACAATCGTATTGTCGCGCAGGTGCAGGCGGTCCAGCGCGTCTAAAATCTGCCCCACGCCATCGTCCAAAAACCGCACCATCCCGTGGTACACGCCCACGCAACCCTTGACGTGTTCGATGGGATCGCCCTCGATGCCGAGCATGGCGTGCAACACGCGATTGCGCTCGGGCGCCGTGCCATCGGTGTATTCATCTGCGCGCCACGGCGGCATCACCACGTCACCTGGGGCAATGGCATAGCGTTCGGGGCATTCGTAAGGCGTGTGCGGATCCGGAATGGACACCCACAGCGCGAATGGCGCATCGCCAAATTGCTCCAAAAACCGCACGGTTTGGCCCGCGACAAGCCCAGTCGAATAATCCTCGAGCGGGAAATCGCTGACCGCATGAGAAAACTGCGGGCTGATCTCCGGCATATTTCTCCGCACCGCGTGCGCCGCGCGGATCGATTCAATGGGTCGAAACCAGTCCATCCCCTTTGTCGCGGCATCGCGGGGCAAGCCCCCATGGGAAATCTCGCACCACACGTCGAACAAGTCGAGATCGCTTTGTTGCTCAAAACAGTGGTTTTTTCCGATCAGGCCGCACCGATAGCCCGCGGCTTTCCACAGCTTAAACGCATGGCACGCATCTCCCGGCATCAAGGTCTGGTTGCGCCGCCCACCGTGCGAGTGTGGAAACTGCGAGGTCCAAAACGACACGCGGCACGGCACGCACAGGGGATGGGGCGTCACCGCGTGCTCAAACAACACGCCCTCATTCGCCATCCGCTCCAAAGATGGCGTTTGGCAAAACGCGCTACCGTACAAATGACTGGCCGTGGCCTTCATCTGATCGCTCATGATGACAATGACATTGGGTTGGTTCATGGGTGTTCTCCAGTTTGACTGCCTACGCCGAGTGCGAGAACAGGCACAGGAGCCTGTCCCTACGAGCAACTTGTTTTGCTGATCGCTTGGGGCAGGGTGGATTGACAACTGACAACGGCGTTGTTGCATAAATCGCTATTGCCTGCGAGTTGGGATTGCAAAAAGACAGGCTCCTTCGTAGATTGGGCATATAGATCACCGAAACCACTCACCCTTTCTCACCAGGAACCTGTCATGCCCAAGATAACCGCTTCCAAGACCGCCGTCAAGTCCCCGCGTCGCCCTCGCTGTGCGCCTGTCTATCGGGTTCGGAACTGGGCGGCCTACGAGGCCGGTCTCAAGCAGCGGGGCAGTCTGACGTTTTGGATTACACCGCAAGCCCTTCGGGGGTGGTACCATCAAGGGCCAACGCAACGGGAGAGGCCATACACCTTTTTTGATTTGGCTATTCAAACGGCGTTGATGTTGCGCTTGGTCTATGCCTTGCCCCTGCGTCAAGCGGGAAAGGGACGAACTTCGCCACGACAACATTTATGCAACAACGCCGTTGTCAGTTGTCAGTTGTCAATGCGAATTAAGAGTTGAATCCATCGCGTACTTGTCTTTTCTTGCGGGCTCAATCATTTCACCCTCAAAGGAAGGAGCACGCGATGGATTGGCAAGATAAACTCATTCACTTGTATGTCTATATTTGTCAGCAGTATGACCAAAAGCATCTGTGGTTTTATACGGAACGCATGAGCAATAACGACACGCCGACCTTCACAGATGAAGAAGTGCTGACGATCTATCTGTTTGGGATCATGCAACAACACACGCAGATCAAGGCGATTTATACCTATACCAAGGATCATCTTTCCGACTGGTTTCCCCATCTGCCCACTTATGCAGGCTATATCCAGCGGTTGAACCGTTTGTGTGTGGTCTTCGCCCCATTGATTGAACAAATCCAAAAGGATAGTCCCGCAACCGATGTCTCTGAACACACCTACTTGGTGGATTCCATGCCGATTGTCATGGCACAATCGGCACGTAGCGGAAAGGCATGTGTGGCCGAAGAACAACTAGCCAACAAAGGCCGTTGCGCTTCCAAAAAGATGTGGTATTACGGCACCAAACTTCACATTGTCGCACAAGACCGCGAGAATGGCCTGCCCAAAGCAGAGTACTTCGGCTTGACAGGCGCAGCAGAGCATGACCTGACCGCTTTGCGACAAGTCTTACCCGTTTTGCGGGATGGACACCTCTACGGCGATAAAATCTACGCCGATCAGCCCTTAAAAGATACGCTTAGCAAGCAACAGAACCTGATCTTCGAGACGCCGGTGAAGCGCAAGAAGGGGCAAGAAAGCCTGACCGAGGCCGAAAAAGACTTTTCTCGGGCGGTTTCGAGCATACGACAGCCGATTGAGGCCTTGTTTAGTTGGATTGAACGAAAGACAAACATCTCGATGGCGTCTCGGGTACGATCCTATGAGGGCTTACTCGTTCATGTCTTTGGGCGATTGACCGCGGCTTGCTTCTTACTCGCTTTCTACTCTTGATTCGCATTGTCAGTTGTCAGTTGTCTAATTCTAACGAATATAGCGGTGGGGGTTGGGCGGGGACTGACCACTGACTACTTGGGCGGTAGGGTCGGGTGGGGACTGACCACTGACTACTTCTTGTATCTTTGGGCGAGCGCGGGGCATAGCCCCTATACACGTTGCTCGCCTTTGAACGGGCTATCGCCAGTTGTACCCTGTACGTGTTTTTTGTGGCCCTTCCACTCTACACATAATCCTCCGCATTATCCACCGGCTCATACCCTATCTCGTCGCGGGCGTTTTGAATATCAAAATACGCGCGCGTGTTGCCCGAGATGCCGTAGTAGATCGCAAAATCAATGTGCTCGGGCGCGTCAATGCTGCGCCACGTCAGTTGCACGGTGTCTTTGTAACTCAGCCAGGTCGATAAAATGCGATCCCCTTTTCGGTTGATGACCGAGGACACCGGTTGAAAGGACCCAATGCGGTGGCAGATCACGGACAGGCCGTATTCATCCACGTAATATCGCCCGAGTGCTTCGCCATAAGCCTTGCTCGCGCCGTAGTAACTGTCCGGGCGCACGGGCATGTCCCAAGTTGTGTAAATGGGCCCTTTCTTTTCGTACATGCCGGTGACGTGGTTGGTGCTGGCAAAAATCACCCGCTTCACCCCCTCGCGCTTGCACGCCTCGTAGATATTGTGCGTGCCGATGATATTTGCCGTGACGGTTTCTTCAAATGTCGCGCCACCAGACGGATTGCCCGCCATGTGGACCACGGCATCCATCCCAGCCACAGCCGCTTCCATTTTGTCCAAATCCGCGATGTTTGCGACCATCACTTCCTCGGCGTACTTCTGCTCCAAAACCGTGCGGTGATACAACACCCGCAACCGATACCGCTCGTGCAAACCATCTGTGAGCACTTTGCCAATGCGTCCAGCAGCACCCGTAATCAACACCCTCTTTTTTTTCACACCATTTCCCCTCAAAAGTGTTTAACCCAAAATGACGATTTCTTGAACAACTTACGCGACAAGGCAAATCTAATACCAAGTTCTTTGCCCCACTTACGGCGTCTGTGTCACCTACTCCCCGCGCTCTACCTGCCAACCTAATCCGCGCCATCCGCGTCATCCGCGATCCCAGACAATTACCCATACCCTCCGCACCACCTGCGCTCCCCAATCCGCGTCCTTTACCCCACTTACGGCGTCTGTGTCACCTGCTCCCCGCGCCCTATCTGCCAACCCAATCCGCGTTCATCCGCGTCATCCGTTTCATCCGCGTTCATCTGTGGTTGTTTTTTTGATGTTCTGGATTTTCCGCTCCAGCATCCGCAGGTGTTCGCGGGCGAGGTCGGCTTCGAGGCTGAGGGGATAGGTGATGAGCAGGGTTTCGTACACCTGTTGCGCGTCGTAATATTGTCCCAAGTGGCGGTCGTAAATCGCGCCTTGGGCGATGTGGGCCGCAGGGCAGAGCGGGCTGTGGGGGTGCGTTGCGACGAGTTGGCGATAGGTCTGAAGGGCCTGCGAATAGCGTTTTTGATCCGCGAGTATTTTGGCCTGATGATCGAGCAAGCGATCCGCGAGAAAGGACTGCGGATGGGCGCGGTACAGGGCTTCAAAATCGCGCAATGCACCTGCGTGATCCTTTTGGCGCGATTTGAGACAAGTGCGGGAGTACGTGCGGATGAGGGTCGAATCGGCGCGCATGCCTTCTTGCAGCAGGGCGGACAGGGCGATGGCGTCGTTGATGATGTCGCGGTTGGCCTCGGCTTTGAGCACATGGTCGAGCGCGGTTTGTGCGTCGCTGATCTCCGAGTACAAAAAGTGCAATTCGGCCAAGTGAAAACGCGCTTCGGTTTCTTCCGGGGCGTTTGTTCTTTCCGCGATGATTTGATGATAGACGCGCCGGGCCGCATCCGCGTTGTCGGCTTGAAGATGGCCTTCGGCGAGCGCGAACAGGGCTTTGTATCGCCAGGTGTTGCGGCGGTTGGTGGCTATCGCGGTTTGAAATGCCTGTTGGGCGCCGGGCGCGTCATTGCGATAGTCGCGCAAAATGATGCCCAGGCGGAATCGGGCTTCGTCTGCGTCTGCGTGGTCGGGGTATTGCGCGATGAGGGCCGCGTATTGGGCGCGTGCATCCTCGGCGCGATTGGCGCGTTCGTACGCCTTGCCCAGGCCCAGTTGTGCTCGGGCGCGGAGGTCCGCGATGTCCGTGTGGTCGAGAACGGTTTGATACGCGGCAATGGCGGTTGCGGGGTCGTCGTGATCGAGGCTATAACGCGCAATGCGGAACAAGTGCGTCCCGTCCTGCATGTCGGACGATTGCAACAGGGCGAGCGTTTGCGCGGCAAATCCGGCGGGCAGGGCGTATTCGATGAGCAGGCGGCGTTGGTATTGATCTGCAAGCGCGACAGGTGTTGCCAACAACGCGAAAACCTCGGCGTGTTGATCGCCATTGCGGGCAAAATCGCGCAACCGGTCCTCGACCAGCGGGAGGTATTGGGGATTGTCCGCAGCGTAGATCAGGTACTCGCGCACTGCATCCGGATAGCGCACTTGGCGTTCGGCGAGTTCGGCGAGTTCGCGGGCAAAAAGCGCGGGGTTTTTGAAAACGACTCGCGCACGCCGGTACGCCTGTTCGGCGCGGGCGTCCAGGTTGCGCCTGCGGTAGTGATCCGCAACGATGGCAAACGGGGTCAGGGTGGTCGCACGTTGAAGCAAGCGATCCCAATGCGCGCCCGCGGAATCCACTTCGCCCAATGCGAGCAGGGCCTGCCCAAGGCGCAAGCGTGCATCCACATCGTTTGGATCGACCGCCAAGCGTTGGCGCATCAAGGCCGCAGCCTCGGCATATCTCCCGGCCCGAGACAGCGCGGATTCGAGGCGCGAAACCAAATCGCCGCGATGGGGCAGTTGATCGCACAGGCGTTGGTAAATGCCGATGGCGCCGGCCCAGTCCTTTTTGGCTTCGAGCACCATTGCGCGATTGAGTTCCTCGTCGATCTGCACAGGCGAGAGTTGCGCCATTGCCGGGGGGGCAAGGAGGAGCAACGCGAGGAGATACAGGTCACGGAGGGGTTGAGGGGTTGATCGGCGCATTTGACTTCCTCTCTTCTCGTTGATCTGCGTTTATCCGCGGCGTTCACCCTGCGCCAGCAACTCCGAATCCAATGGCTGGCATTCAATCGCGAGGGCTTGGCGCACGGCTGACAAGAAGGCGCGTTCTTCTGCCGTGCCCATCGTCCGATTGCGCCGCGCCATCACTTTTTTGCCGATGGCAATGCCCCGCTGTTCGTCGTAGCGTTCAACGCGGTGGCCGTCGATCCAAGTAAAACTCGGTACAAATTTGGGACTCACAGGCGCGAATACGCTGCTGCAAAAGCCCACCACGGCGCCCGTGGGAAAACTCACATTGATCCCGGCTTTGCTGTGATCGCCCACAAACATGCCCACAAATTGTTCGCCCGTATCCACCTCGTACCCATTGATCGGCACGCGCACGTTGCCATACGTGTTTTTCAAATCGCTGTTGATGCAATCCGCCGCAATATTGACCCATTGCCCCACGTAGCTATGGCCCAAAAAGCCATCGTGTTGCTTGTTGGAATACCCGTGGAGAATGCTCGCCTCAATCTCGCCGCCCACCTTGCACACCGGCCCAATCGTCGTGCCCTCGTGTACAACCGCGCCGGCTTGTATCAAACTGCCATCGCCAATACAGGCCGGCCCCTGGATGGACACATGCGGCATAATTTGCACCTGTTCGCCAATCCACACGGGCCCCTCTTCGGCGTCGATGACCACACAGGGCTTGATGCGCGAGCCTTCGCCGACAAAAATCGCCGACGCATTCAACAAATAGCTGCCGCGGTCAACCCGTCCAAAGACGCCCGACTGCGCGACCCGGTTCCAATCGTCTCGCAGCGCCGCTTCGTTGGCCTGCACGAGTTCCCACGGATAGGAGATGAGTTGCACCCTGGCGCCCACCTCACGCTGCGGCACACCCGCGAGCACAGCGTGCGTTCGCGCTTCGTCTCGCAAGACGTCGGGACTCAGTTTTGCGACCAGCGCGGCATCGGCAAACACGCACGCGATTTGCCCCTTGACCACGCCCACCCATGCCCCGTCGCCCGGGGTTGCCCGCGGTAGGGAACGCCATATCCCGCGGCCATTGAGCAACAGGGTATTCGCGGCTATCGCGCCATTGGTGGGCAACCCGGTTTGCTCGGCCACAACCCGCGCCAATTCGCTTCTGCACCAGAGCATCGGCGATGCCCCGGCCAAATCCCGCACTCGGCCCAACAAATCGCGCATCCCACAGCGCAGTTGAAACGCGGCGCGCAAATAAACCAACGGCAGCAGGCGTTGCCAGCCGGGGTCTTCGTATAAAACGACATTATTCAACCGTGACACTCTTTGCCAAATTCCTCGGTTTATCGACATCGCACCCACGCACAACCGCCGCGTGATAGGCGATCAACTGGAGGGGAATCGCCGTGACGAGGGGCGACAAAATGGCCGGGGTTTCGGGCACTTGCAGCACGGCGTCGGCCAATTCGCGCAATTCGCCATCTGCCCGATTGGCGATGGCGATCACCCGGCCGCCGCGCCCTTTCACCTCTGCGATATTGGCCAGCACCTTGTCGTACACGTGATCGCACGGCGCGACCACCACCACGGGCATCCCCGCGTCGATCAGCGCGATGGGGCCGTGTTTGATCTCGGCGGCGGGCATGCCCTCGGCGTGGATGTAGCTGATCTCTTTCAATTTTAAGGCGCCTTCTAGCGCCACCGGATAATTCACGCCGCGCCCCAGATACAACCAGTTGTCGCGATCCGCGTACTTCAGTGTCACCGCTTTGATCTGATCGTCCAGCGCGAGGACTTCCGCCACTTGATCTGGGATTGCCGCAAGCCCTTCGAGGACTTCAAACGTGCGCTCGGGCGATAGGTGTCTGCGCCGCCCCATATCGGTGGCGATCATCGCCAAAACCGCCACTTGCGACGTAAATGCTTTGGTACTCGCCACGCCAATCTCTGGCCCCGCGTGCAAATAAACGCCCGCATCGGTCTCGCGCGCAATCGTCGAGCCGACCGTATTGACCACCCCAAAGGCGGTTGCCCCCTTCATCTTGACCTCTCGAAGCGCGGCCAGCGTATCCGCGGTTTCGCCCGACTGGCTGATCACGATGGCCATGGTGCCATCTTCCACAATGGGATTGCGATACCGCAACTCGCTGGCGTATTCCACATCGGTGGGCACGCGCGCCAATTCCTCGAACAAGTATTCGGCGACCAGCCCCGCATGCCAAGCCGTGCCACACGCGGTCAAGAGCACTTTTTGGAAGCGCGCCAACTCGCGGCTGATATTTGCCAACCCGCCCAGCGTGACTTCGCCAGTCTGCAAATTGATGCGCCCGCGCATCGCGTTTTGCAAACTCTCGGGTTGCTCGTAAATCTCTTTGAGCATGTGGTGATCAAAGCCGTCTAGCTCGATTTCTTCCAGTGAAATATCGAGGATATCCACTTCTTTTCTTAGGGGTTCGGCGTCAATCGTGCTCGCCTGCACGCCATCGGGCCCCAGGGTGACCATTTCGTTGTCGTCGAGATAGATCACCCGTTGCGTATGCGCCACTATCGCGCTGCCATCCGATGCGACGAGCAACTCGCCATCTCCCACGCCCACCAAAAGCGGGCTGCCGCGCCGCGCTGCAATCAGGGTATGGGGCGCGTCTGAGCAGAGCAATGCGATGCCATAAGTGCCCTGCACGTCGCGCAAGGCGTGCCGCACCGAGGCGAGCAAATCACCTGTCTCGGCATAAAAAAAACCGATCAGTTGCACGAGGGCTTCCGTATCGGTCTCGCTTTGAAATGCGATTCCCTGGTTTTCCAAAAATCTGCGAATGGCCGCGTGATTTTCCACAATGCCATTGTGTACGAGGGCAACGCGCCCGGTCGCGTCCAAATGCGGGTGTGCATTCTCGTCGCTCGGTTTGCCGTGCGTTGCCCATCGGGTATGGGCTATGCCCACTGCCCCAGCCACGGCATCCTCCGCCAATTTGCCCGTCAAATCCGCGACGCGCCCCAAGGTCTTGCACACGTCAATGCGATTTTGATCGGGTGCATTATCGATCACCGCCACCCCCGCCGAATCATAGCCCCGATATTCCAAACGCCGAAGCCCGCGGATGAGCACATCCGAGGCCACCTCGCGCCCCACATAACCGATAATGCCACACATGCGAACCTCTGTGAAAATGAGCGATTTATTGGGACCTACCCCCCTGGCCCCCCTTCCTCACAGGAAGGGGGGAAGAACATCTCTCCGTTGCGGAGAGGAGCCGGAGGAGCATCCATCGTTTGTTTTTAGACAAATTCTAAGGGGCGCCGATAATGGATGAGTCGTTCATGGCTTTGGGCGATAGGCCGCGGCTTGCTTCCCACTCGCTTTCTACTTTTAATTCGCATCTCATGTGATGCGATATGCTATTTCCCTTGACCCCAACGCCTGCCTGAGCGATTATTGTGCAACCTTGTTACCCACTTCATGATTTCAGGAGTCTGCAATGGCAAGCGTTCTCAAAGAAGCCACCGCACGCATCGCAGAAAGCGACGTGGCTTTTTACCGCGAAAACGGACGGAACGTCGGCGCGGTTTTGTGCTTCTTCTTAAGCACAGATTTCACCGCAACAACGACGAGACCAAACACCTTGACCGCATGTTGTGCCGACAAGCCAAAGCGTTTGCGAATGTCGTAGTAATACAACTTCTGAAGTGCAAAATTGTCGGTCAATCGGCGTTCAAAAGCAAGCGGAGAGACATAGTTGCAAGCCGCATTGAAGCGTTGCATCGTCTCGCGCATTTTGTCCGCGCTAACCGCGTCAGGCAACAGCCGTATCTGAAGTACCATTTTCATAGCACACCCTCCTTGTGAATAGCATAGTCACAAAAGAGGAACAGGTCAAACGATTTATGTGCTGAAGCAACACCAACTTCAAAGCCCTTACCTCCCCGCCGTGAACGGACGGGGCTTCACGGGCTATTCCTGTGAATTGAGGAACTTTCATGCACTATCACCTCGCACAACTGAAGGCATTTTGCGACGCGCATCCGATTGAGTCGAAAGTCTTGATCGTCCCCGCGATGAGCATCGGGCACAACCTGGGGATGGGGCTTGCGGCGACGGGGTACTCATGGATGAACTTGCAAATCGAGACGCCGCGCAGTCTGGCCGAAAAGGACGCGGGCGCGTTGCTCGTCGCAGAGGGACGAGCGCGCCTCGCCCAAGATGCGGATTTGTTCTGGCTGGACCAAATGATTCCCCGCGTCGTGCGCGAAGTCGATGATGACTATTTTGCCCAACAGGCCGCCGCGCTCACGCGGCCGTTTTTGCGAACCCTGCACGTCTTGCGCGCCGCGGGATTAGAACCCGATTCGGTCTCTGGCAAAGGCGGGCGGCATCACTTGTTGCAACACCTGTATCGAACGTATTGCGCGGCTTTTGAGCGCGATCACATCTACGACAACGCGGTGTTGTATCAACGCGCCTTGGCTCATTTGACCCCTGATACCCACCGTACCCACCACGCGATCATGGACGAAACCCCCTTGCCGAAGTTGGCGTTTTTGTACGTGCGCGAGCGATCACAGGGCCGTATCTGGCGCATCGGACGAAAGCAAACAGATGCTCCGCCGCACAGTGCCGCCGTGCGTTTTGCCGCCGTGCCCCTCCCCAATGTCAAAGGCGATATTGGTGCGGAATTGCGCCCCGAAGACGCCGATCAGACTCGATTGTGCGAGACCGTGGGCACAGAAACGGAAATTCGCACCGCGTTGCGCGAGATACGGTCAAAGGCCATACCGCTGGACGCTGTCGAAATCGTCTATACCTCGGAAACCCCGTACTTGAGCCTGTTGTGCGATGCGGTTCAGCAATTCGGACTGCGCGCCACATTCGCCGAGGGCATCCCGGTTGCGACAACCCAAACGGGTCGGGCATTGGTGAGTTTTTATCGCTGGCTAGGCGCGGGATGTCCTGCGGATGACCTGATCGCACTGTACCGCGCGGGCCTCATCGCGTCTGAAAATCCAATGGCAGCCGTCATTCACCGAGCACACCTGAGCGGAGAGTATCCGAATTACCTCCGCGCCCTAAACAAAATGAGGGCCGATCTCCAAGCGCGAAAAGATGCGGACTCCTCGACACAAGTCGACGAAATCGAAGCCGTTATCGACGAATTGACACGCTTATTCGACCTGCTCCCCCGGCGCGGGTCAAACGTATCCCTCGGCGCGTTGGTGGATGCGGGACTGCAATTTCTCGCACATTTTGCAAAAGCCGAAGATGATGATGTTCTCGCCGCGCTTTCGGATCGCCTGCGCCATGTGGCCCAATCCGTGCGCCGCAAAGCACCCGCGCGCCGATTGGCGAATCGCTTGGCCGAATGCACCGCCAACCTGTCTTTCAGAGCCGAAGCAGCCAAACCCGGGCACCTCGCTATCGCGCCACTCCACCGAGCCGGCTATACCCATCGCCCGCACATTTACGTGGTGGGCATGGACGAGGGCACCTTCCCCGGTGGCGCGACAGAAGACCCGATCCTGTTAGACAGCGAGCGTTCCGGCGTATCAACTGAATTGGAATTGCGCCGCACGCGCCCGGCCGAGCAAGTGTATCATCTGCGCCGCGTGTTGGGCATGGCCCCTGGCAAAGTGACCTTGTTGTCGTGTCAGCGCAGTTTGTCCGATAGTCGAGAGCGTTATCCGGCCGCGCTTTTTCAGCACGCCGCCGAACAGATGGCGATTGACCCCATCCCCCTTGCTCGGGCTTTTCCCGAAGATGCCGCACAGGCATTGGACGACACGGACCTCTTGCTGTCGCACTACCCCTTTGCCGAATACACAGGCATTGTCAACCGCGCATATCCGCACCTCGTTTCCGGACAAAAGGCGCGACGGGCACGCGAATGGCCCGGCTTGACAACGCACGATGGCTGGCTCGGCAAACCCATGCCCGAACTGGCGATCACAGCACAACAGGGCGTTTTTTCAGCCTCGAGATTGGAAACCCTGGCGCGGTGCCCCTACCGGTACTTCTTGACTTACGTCCTCGGCATTCGGCCCCTCGAAGAACCCGAAGCCGATCCCACGCGCTGGCTCGATCCCCTGTCTTATGGCGCGCTGTTGCACCGCTTATTTCACAAATTTATGCAAACCCTGAAAGCACGCGGCGAACGGCCCGACCGCGACCAGCACGGCGCATTGATTCAAACCCTCCTCGAAGAGGAAATCGAGACCTACGAAAAAATCCACCCGGTCGAACACCAAGCCGCGTATCGCGCCGACGTGAAACGCCTGTCGCGAGCCGCGCAGGTATTCTTGGCCGTCGAATCCGACCAAAAAAATGCCGACCCCATCGGATTTGAAGTCGGTTTTGGCTTTGGCAAATCCGGCGGTCTGAACAGCGAAAAACCCGTCATGCTCGAATTGTCCGAAGACGTGAAATTTCGCATCCGAGGGTACATTGACCGCGTGGATCGCGTGGAAAATGGCTTTGCGATTTGGGATTACAAAACCGGATCCGCAACGCAATACGACGAACGGGACTTGCTCAAACGCGGCACACATCTGCAATGGGCCTTGTATGCTTATGCTCTGAACGAGATCCTAAAACGACAAAACGAACCGGGCCATGTGCAAATGTCGGGCTATGTTTTTCCCGGCGACAGGGAACACGGACGGCGGCTTTCAGCCGCGCCACCCGCCCCCGAAGACCTGGCCCACGCGCTGCGTCCCCTGCTCGAATTGGTGAGCAATGGCGGCTTTTTTCACATCCAAAAAGACAAAGAATGCGATTATTGCGCCTACAATCGCGTCTGCGCCAACGAGCGAATGGACGCCAAAGCCCTCGCCAAAGCCCACGAGACAATGGCCGACAATGGCGATTTCGCACCGCTGTTAGACAACTTAAATCGCTGGATGGGGATATAGGGAGGTAAGACGGGAGAGGTAAGACGGGAGACGGGAGAGGGCCGCCCCCCTTGTATCTTGGAAGGAAGGGGAGCTAGGGGGGTAGGTCCCAATAAAACGAGTCTCTCTTGGTTGACCCTTGAGACGTGACCGAGAGGGATTGAATCCACCGAGTAGCGAAAGAACAAGCACGCGATGGATTCAACTCTTTATTCGCATTGACTGCGAACCGCTCGTACCGCCGTATGCCACTGCTTCAGCGCGATGGCGCCATTTTCGAGCACGGCATAAGTATCGTAGCGCATCCAGTCGCCCAAGATGATGAGCGTGCCTCCGGCAATGGGTTGTACCCTGGGCGTGTGGTAGTGCCCGCAGATGACCAGATCGAATCCCTCGGCCATTTTTGTTGCCGCGCCCGTAGATGAGGACGCGGTTGTTTTTTTGCAGTTTTTCAGTTTCGATACGGAAAACCGAGACGCGAGACGTACTAGGTACGCGCCGATGTCCGGATGCAGCCAGCCAAACAGCGCGATGCACAGGGGATTGTGCAAGATGCGGCGGATGAGCGTTATTTTCCAATCTCGCTCAAACGCGTCGCCGTGCGTGACGTGGATGCGCTGATTTTGGTGTACGATGTCGCAAGCGAGGCCGGGAAGTTCCGCGCCGACTTGATCGGTCAAGTACGGGCCGAGCCAGATGTCGTGGTTGCCGGGCAGATAGACCACGCGCGTGCCGCTTTGGACGAGGTTGTAGAGTTCAAAAATTACGCGCGCGCCATGCGCGGGAATGACGGATCGATATTCAAACCAGAAATCAAAGAGGTCGCCCACGATGTACAGGCTCTCGGCGTCTTTGCGGATGGCGCGCAAAAAGTTGATGAGCGCGTCTTCCCGAACGCGCGATGGGCGGTTGAATTTGGTCGCGCCTATGTGCGCGTCCGAGATGAAGTAGATTTTGTTTTTCGACATGTCGCTATGATTAGGCACGAAAAGCACGAGCGAGGTACAACTGGCGACAGATAGTTCAAAGGGGAGCGATGCGTGTAGGGCGATGCCCCGTGTTCGCCCAAAGATACAAGAGGGGACGACATCTCTCGGGGAGGAGTCCTAGTCCAAGGCGAGTTCGTCCCAGAATCGGGATGGCGTCATGTTTCTGCCCGGGCGTTGGCGCACGCAAGAGAGGGTGAGGCGGTCCATTGCGCGGGTGATGCCCACGTACAAGAGCCTGCGTTGCTCGGCCATGTCCGCGCTGTTGAGGGCACGCGCATTGGGCAAGATGCGGTCTTCCAAGCCGCAGATATAGACCTCGCGAAATTCGAGTCCCTTCGCCGCGTGCAAGGTGATCAAATGCACGGCATTGCGGTCGAGTGCTTCGAGTTCGACTTTGTACAAGTCCGCAAAATCGAGCAGGTTGCGGATGCCTTCTTGCAGAGAGGGCGCGGCAGTGCCGTGGCGTTCGCACAGGTCTCGAAAGCGTTGGATCTGATCCGGCGCGTGCAGGGCGAGGACTTCGGGACGCGGGTCTTCGCCGAGCAACATCCGCGCCTGACCGCGCAGCCGGTCCGCGTCCAACCGGGGAAATTGTTGCACGAGGTCGCGAATGCACAAATTGGCCGGCCCCATCAAACGCTGTGCCCCCAAATTAAAATGCAGGTGTTCTTCATGGGAGAATTTTTGACCCCGTGCGCGGCGTTGGCAAAAGAGCATGCCCAACGCGACTCGATCCAACAGGTGTTCATTTGTCATGCGCCGATAGCGAGATGCGCGTTCTCGTTTCATCGCTTCAAACGCGCGGTGCAACGCGAGGGCCCGCGCCAGGGCCGGCGGGGCCTTTGCGTCGGGCGAGATGCCGTACTGATCGCAAAGGGCGCGCAGATCGCGGGCCGAGGTCGCGCCATAAGTTCGCGCCATGGGCAACGTGTCAATCGTGGGGTTGGGCATGCGCGAGCGGGCATTGCGCCGGGCCTCGCGGTGCAAGACCTGAAAGGCAAACGCATAGCCGTTGTGGGCGATCAGGATGTCGATGCCGACAAAGGATTGAAACGCGAGGTAAATTTCCTGAAATGTGGGGCTATCGCCTTCGCGTTCTCGCAATCGCACGGGCGAATAAAACGTTTCCGCGACCCGGCCATCGCGTACGCGCACCGCGCCTAGCGCCGCGATTTGCGCGCGGTCCGGATCCTCGCTCGTGGTTTCCAACGCGCAGGCGGTGTAGTCCGGCATATAGGGCGGCAGGTCCGCGCAGTGGATCGCTTGGCACAACTTGAGCCCGATAAGCATGGCGTTGTGCGATGTGCCCAAGTGCAAGAAATGGGCGGGGGTTTTGGGTGGGTCTTCGTCAAACGACAAGATGAGCGTGTCCGGCAACAGTTCCAAGCGGCTGCCGGGCGCGGCTTCGCGGATGATGAGGCCCGGGCGCGCGAGTGCGTCTCGGATCAGCGTGGTGAGCAAGTGGCGCGTCACCTCGTCTTTGCACGCGACATACAAGGTGCCCCCCGCGCGCCAGCGGGGCAGTACGCGGTCGAGCGCGGCTTTGATGCCCGGCAATGCGAGGGGATCCGCGATGTGGGAGAGGTGGTTTTTCAGCGAGGGCAATTCCGAGGTGTTCAGTTGGTCGAGGATGTCATCCACGAGATGGGGCAAGGACGCGACCGCGCCTTTTTGCACGGCATTGTGGACCACGCCGGCCAGCCCAAGGGCGCGTTCCACTTCGATGCCTTCTGCCGGTTCGACCGTGCGCGGATACGAGAAGGCCGCTTGTTTGAAACTGCCGATGGCGTTGCGCTTTTGAAATCCCCGCACGGCCGGATAGAGTTTGGGATCGACCGCTTCGAGTTCGCGGCGCAGGAATAATTCGAGACTCGCGTCATTCGCCCCGTCCAATGCGTAGCGCAACACGGACAGGGCGCGGCGGATGACGGGTTGGTCGAACAAGCCCCTGCGGTGGGCCATCTGACAGGGGACGTTGGCGCGCATGAAGATGCGCTCGAGTTCGCTGCCGATGGCGTGTTGCGGATAGAGCACGGCGATGTCGCGGTGCATCAGGTCCGGGGTTTCGCGGATGCGGTCCCAGATGTCGCCCGCAATAAATTCGCCCTCTTCCAAAAAGGTGTCAAATGCCATGCCGCGCACTCGGCGGCCGGATTTTTGCGTTCTGATGGCGCGGTCAAACAAGGTGTCGTTGTGGGCGATGAACAGGCGCGCCAAGCGCAGAATTTCCGCAGAGGATCGGTAGTTTTCCTCCAAGACAATCGGCGGGTTGCCCTTGAGAAACTCGCGTTGAAATTGCGCGATGTGTTCGGGCGTGGCGTGCCGCCAGCCATAGATGGATTGCTCGTCGTCTGCCACCACAAAGACGCTGCGATGCCCCGCGGCCAAGAGGCTGACCAGCGCGTATTGCACCGGGTCCGTGTCTTGAAATTCATCGACGAGGATGTGTTGAAATCGCGCGCGGTACGCCGATAGGATCTCGCGGTGTGCAGCGAGCAAGTCGTGGGCGCGAAAGATGAGGTCGTCAAAGTCGATCAAGCGGTTTTTTGACAGTTCGGCCTCGTACTTGTCGAGCAGCTCCGCGTCTCCCTTTTTCATGGGGATGTGCGGTTTGTACCGCCGTTGCCATTTCAGGCGGTTCACGGTTTGCATCACATTGTTCAAATTGCGTTCGTTGGGATTCAGGCGCGGGAATGCGCGGTAGATGAGCGTGCGCTGGAGGTCTTCATCCGCAATGCCAAAATGCCGCGGCAGGCCCGCGGCTTCGCGGTGTTGGCGCAGCATGTCGATGCAAAACCGGTGGAATGTCCCCGCGGTGACGGACTCGGCAACGGCTTCGCCCAAGGTGCGCGCCAAGCGACTCTGCATTTCCGCGGCGGCTTTGTTGGTAAAGGTGAGCGCCGAGATGCGCTCGGGCGCGACACCGCGCTGCGCGATCAAATACGCAACGCGCTCGGTCAACACGCGCGTCTTGCCCGTGCCCGGCCCGGCGAGGATGAGCACGGCCCCGATGGGCGCGGTGACGGCCTCGCGCTGCCGTTCATTCAATGCGATGGGATCGAGGTTTGGCATGGGATGAACACCTCTTGATACTATGCTTCCTTTGGCTACTGACAACTTGGGCGGTGGCGGGGGTGCCTCACCTCGTCCGTCTCACGTCTCACCGAAGGGGAGTTGAGCGCACTGACTGCTGTCTGCTAATACGGAAATGTCTCTGAATCTTCCGCCTGTGACAGGTCGAGCAACAACCGCGCCGTGCCTTGTACCGCTGAATTGAGGACCGTTTCACCTTTTTGGGCCGAGGCTTTTCGTGCGTCGCCGCCAGCAGAGGTGGGCAAGTACAGGTGCCAGGGGCGCACGAAATCCACGGGAAATTCCCGCAAGGTCTTCAACTTGGGATGCTGAGGCGGGTTGTCGGCGATCCGATCTTCGCGCACGAGTTCGGGGCGCAAGAACATCACCTGCGAAGTTTCTTCTTCGCCCGCGTGATCGCTGCGATTTTCCCAAACTCCCCGCGCTTCTGCGGACGCACAAGACCCCGTGCCAATCATACAGGTGAACAAGCCATCCCGGGCGGCCAAGTCGCGTTGCACTGCGCGAATGACGTCGGGGTTGCCGCCGTGACCATTGATGAACGCGATGCGGTGGACATTTTCTGCGCGGCACATCGAGACTAGGTCGGTCAGCAAATTCATAAACGTCTGAACCTGCATTCGGCACGCAAACGGAAAAGCGCGAAAATTGTTGTTCAAACTCACCCGTTGCGTGGGCAAACACAAAACGCGCCCACCCCATTCATTGGCTTTTCGCGTGCCCCGGTGCGCCACGTATTCCACCTGAAAATTGTCCGTGCCGTAGGGCAATGCAGGCCCGTGGGGTTCGGTAGAGCCGATGGGGATCACCGCGACATTGGGCGCGAGGGAACGCACGTCGTCAATCGTCATTTCTTCCAAAATACCCGAAAAATCCTGGCACATAGCAATCCTCATACCGATCAGAAAAATTAACCTGGCATAGCCGAAAGCCCAATTTTTTGATCGCCCGTGTTCGCTCGGTCAACACGCACATCTTGCCTCTTACGTCTTACCCGATTCTTAAATCCTATCGCCCGGACTCTAAGTTTTCGGAAACCGCATCCAACCGTGCGCGCAACGCATCGTCCAATCGCCAGCCCACGCCCCCGATATTGTCTTCCAAATGGGCAACCGTATCGCCCCCGGTAATCGCCACCGTCACTTCGGGATGCGACAAGACCCAGGCCAAGGCCACCTGCGCGGGTGTTTTGCCCAGTTCATCCGCCACCTCGAACAAGGTGGCGATGGCCCTGCCCTCTGCGCCCGCCATCATGGTTTCGTATCGCCCCCTCCAGCGCTTTGCCCACAGCGAGCCTTCGGGTGGGCGCGCGTCCGGTTTGTAAAATCCGCTCAACATTCCCACGGCCAACGGGCTATAGACCATGATGCCCAACCCCTCGCTCCGCACAAATGGAAAAACCTCTCGCTCCAGTGCGCGGTATAGCAAATTGTACGGGTTTTGCATGCACATATACGGCGTCAGCTTCAAGGCGTGCTGAACCCACAACGCCTTGCACGCTTGCCACGCCGCGTGGTTGCAACACCCGATGTATCGCACCTTGCCTTGATGTACGAGATCGTCCAAGGCCCGTGCGGTTTCTTCTATCGGTGTCGAGTCGTCGATATGATGTACGAGGTACACGTCGATATGATCGGTGTCCAAGCGGCGCAAAGACCGCTCCACTTCCCGCATGATGTGATACCGGGACAGGCCATGGTCATTTGGCCCCGCGCCGATCCGGCTGCACACTTTTGACGTGACCACCACATCGTCCCGCTTGCCCTTCAAAGCCTTGCCCAACACGACTTCGGAACGCCCGACATGCGTGCGGTCATCCCCGGGCCCATACGTATTGGCGCAATCGATCAGGTTGACGCCCAGATCAATCGCCCGCTCGATCACCGCTTGACCGTCTGCCTCATCCGCCTGCCCGCGAAACCCCAAGCCCAATGCCAACCGACTCACCTTCACACCCGCAGAACCAAAATTGACATACTCCATCTCATCCTCCATCTCATCGATGAACCGCCTCGCGCTAACTGTCACTCCTTCATCGCGCACTGAATTTCATCCGGCGTTGGATCATCTCCCCTTCGCGTCTTTTTAAGAACGATCCAAATTTAGCGATTACGAGGTCAGAAGTTTTTCCCCTTCAAATAAGGGTACAGAAAAGGTCGTGCGATTGCCCCCCTTGAACTAGCTATCGCCAGTTGTACCCCTTTTGTGCCTTTTGTGCCTTTTGTGGCTATCCCCGCTCGTGCCTTTGAACTAGCTATCGCCAGTTGTACCCCACTCGTGGCTAAAATCCCATCTTACGTCTTGCCTCTTACGTCTTGCCTCTTGCCTCTTGCCTCTTGCCTCTTACCTCTTGCCTCTTGCCTCTTGTGGCTATCGCCTCTCCAGCGCGTAATAGTTGATTTTCTTGTGCAAGTTGGTGCGTTCAATGCCCAGGGCATGGGCTGCGTGCGTGATGTTCCAGTCGTGTTGATCGAGTGCGGCGGCGATGTAGTGCCGCTCGACGGCTTCGCGCACCTGACGGAGCGATTTCCCCGGGCCGAGTCCGGGGATGGCGTCGTCCGGACGCGGCGCGTTCATCCCCTCTAGCGCGGGCAAATCCCGGGCGTAGATCGCGTCGCCTGAAACCATGATCGAGAGGCGTTCGACCAGGTTTTTCAATTCGCGGATGTTGCCGGGCCAGTCGTAGTGCAACAGCATCTCCCGCGCATCTGTTGCCAATTTCTTGGGCAAAAATCCGTTTTCCTCTGCATAAGTGGTCAAGAAATGGTCGGCCAACTCCGGGATGTCCTCGCGGCGTTTTCGCAATGGCGGCGCGGTCAAAGGCACCACATTGAGGCGAAAATACAGGTCTTCCCGAAACGTGCCCCGCGCCACTTCGGCGTGCAACTCCTTGTTTGTCGCCGCGATCACGCGCACATCCACGCGAAACGTTTTCTCTCCACCCACCCGCTCAAATTCCCCTTGCTCGAGCGCGCGCAACACCTTGGCCTGCACGGACAGGCTCATATCCCCGATCTCATCCAGGAATAACGTGCCCCCATCGGCTTGCAAAAACTTCCCATCTCGCGTTTTTACGGCCCCGGTAAACGCGCCGCGGTCGCTCCCAAACAACTCGCTTTCGATGAGGTCTTCCGGAATGGCCGCGCAGTTCACTTTGATAAATGGCTCGTCCGCCCTGCGGCTCATCTTGTGAACCGCGCGTGCGATGAGTTCCTTGCCCGTGCCGCTCTCGCCCAAAATCAGCACGCGCCCATTGGTCGGCGCGACGCGCGCAATCTGGCTGCGAATGTCCGTCAGCGCGCGGCTGTTGCCCACCATCTCGTAGCGGCTTTCGATTTGTTGTTTGAGGTCGCGGTTTTCCGCCGCGAGTTCCTGCGTTTGCAAGGCCCGCGAGACCGCCACGAGCACCCTATCCCGCGAGAGGGGTTTTTCCAAAAAATCGTACGCGCCCAATTTGATGGCGCGCACTGCGTTTTGCACATTGCCGTGGCCGGAAATCACCACAACCGCCAGGTCCGGGCGCGCCGCGAGGAGTTTGGGCAACAGGTCGAGGCCGTTGATTTCCGGCATCACGATATCGAGCAAGACCATGTGGATGGGTTCTTTTTGCAACACGCCCAAGCCTTCGTGCCCGGACGCGCAGGCAAAGACCCGGTACCCCTCGCCGGATAAGATCATGTCCAAGGTGCGGCGGATATTTCTCTCGTCGTCGATGATGAGGATATTCTGGCTCATGGTCGTTCCTCTGTTTGCGCGATGTCCGGAATGGGAAGTTGAAGGTCGAACTGCGCTCCACCCGTGGGCGCGTCCGTCACCGAGATGTGCCCGCCGTGGTCTTCCACAATGTTGCGTACGACCGCAAGGCCCAAGCCCATCCCGCTTTCCTTGGTGGAAATGTAGGGTTGAAAAATGCGCGCGCGATCCGCGATGGGCACGCCCGGCCCGCTGTCGATGACCGAGAGGATCGATGTCTCCCCATCCCCGTGCGTGCGAATGGTGATCTGCCCGTTTTTGCCCGAGGCGTCAATGCCGTTTTCTATCAAATTGATCAACACGCGGCGCATCTGCTCCGAGTCGAGTTCGAGCAGGGGTTGGTCGTCCGCCAAGTCGAGGTGAATGCGCGCATCCGGGTACAGGCGAACAACGCGGCGCACGCTCTTGTTGAGATCGCTCGGCGCGAGCGACAGAGACGGCATGCGCGCGAAATTGGCAAATTCCTCGACCAAAGAGCGCAGCGTCGTGACTTCTTCTGTGACGATTTCCGTGCAGTCGGTCACAAAGCGCTGATACTCCGGGTCGTCGCCCGCGTACTTGTCGCGCATCTGTTGCACCGCGAGTTGAATGGGCGTCAGGGGATTTTTGATTTCGTGCGCCAACCGCCGCGCGATTTCCCGCCACGCTGCGATTTGCTCGGCTTCCACGCGCTTGCGCCTGTTTTCCACGAGGTCTTGCGCCATCTGGTTAAACGATTCGATCAGCACCCCGATCTCGTCATCCCGGTTGTTGGGGATGCGGTATTGCAAGTTGTCGCGCGCCATTTCCCGCGTGCCTTTCAACAAGGCGTGCAAGGGCCGCGTGATCCCAAAGCCAATGCGAATGCCGATCACGCATGCGAGAATCACAACGCCGGCCGCGGCGACGAGAAACGCGAGCAAAAAGGCCGTCCGCAACTCGCCCTCTGCCATTTCGATGTGCTTGTAAGTATGCACGGCATTTTTGACCTCGGTGAGCGCGGCGAGCGAATGCAGCGCGATCAAGGCCCGCTGTGAGTCCGGCAGCACCAGGACGAGTCGGAGTTGATCGTCCGCCACTTTGGAGACCACCGGGCCATGCGTGAGATCGGTTTCGACCTGTTCCACGGGCACGATCCGCAGGGTCAGATCCTCCAACCCGGCATTTGCAAATGCGGCATGCAGCGCGTCTCGGTCCCGATGAGGCGGCGTGGACAAGAGATGCCCAACGTCCTGAAGTTGCCGCTTTTTCGAGTCGTAATTCTCTTTTGCCAACGCGAGCGCGCTGGTCAACGCACTGCCCATCTCGACATTGACGCTCGTCTGAAGACTCAATGCCAAGAAGTAGCGTGCGAGCAGGGTAAGCGCGAGCGTCGTGCCCAAGGCCAGACCGATCAGCGCGGCGATGATGCGCCACCGCAAAGGGAGAGCTTTCATGGTGTGTCTCCATGAGTAAGGCGTGAGAGGGTCAGTTGTCAGTTGTCAGTTGTCAATGCGAATAAAGCGTTGAATCCATTTATTGGGACCTACCCCCCTGGCCCCCCTTCCTGTGAGGAAGGGGGGAATGGCGAGAGGTTGTGCGAGGGGTTTGGGTTTCCAGGGCGTGATCTATTCGCTCAAAGCCATCAGAACAGCCAGGGAGACAAACCTTCAAAAAGCCATGCGCTCCCCCTTTCCTTGTAGGAAAGGGGGCCGGGGGGATAGGTCCTACGAGGAAGGGGAAGAACATCTCTCGTTGCGGAGAGGCGCCGGATGACTCGTCCATGTCTTTGGGCGATTGGTCTCGGCTTGCTTCCTACTCGCTTTCTACTCTTAATTCGCATTGGCAGTTGACTAATTCTAACGAACATAGCGGTGGGGCGCGGGCGGGGGCTGACTACTGACTACTTGGGCGGTAGGGTCAGGCGGGGACTGACTACTGGTAGGGTCAGGCGGGGGCTGACCACTGACTACCATCACCCGTAGGGCCAGGCCCTCATGCCTGTCCTCATTCCCTCGTCACTTTTATTTTTCTAAAAGATGCGGAAGCGCGCTCGGGCGGAATTGTATCACGTCAATCCAGTCCGCAGATGGGGTTCTGTCCAGCGAATAAAAAAATTCGAGATAACTGCCCTTTTCCAAAATTTTGAGCCACCGCCGCGTGCGCGCTTGCTGTTCTGGCGAAATCGGATTCACGTCTAGCCGCACTTGCAGGGTAAGGGGCACCTTGGGCAGGGGGAACGCGCCCAAGTCTATCCCCTGAAGTTCAGAGCATGCGCGGCGAATGTCCTCAAAATCAGAGGTTCTCAGCGTGTCTGCCCGCGCGGCTTGTCGGATGAGGCGGTATTCCCCTTCCCAAATATCGTGTTCCAAGCGCGAGATCAGGCCGCGTTGCCCCACTTGTTCCCCGCGCCCGGTTCGCAGGCGAAATTGCACGGAGATCGACGTGGTCATGCCCGATTCTATCGCGTCGATGGCCCGTTTGGAAAACAGGGCCGCGATCGTCGCATCCACGCGCAAGGTATCGGATTGCACATACACATGCAGGCTGTCTTGCGGGATGTGCTGTGCAAATGCGGGCTGACAGGTCGCGAGCAGACATGCGATGAGCATTGGAATATTGAACCGCGCCATCTTTGCCTCACAGACCAATGCCGCCCTTGATAAAGCGATGCGATTTGACGATCAGGGTGCCCGTGTTGATCCCAAAGCTGATGTCCACGCGGTTGAAGAGCAACAAGCCCACGCCAAACGCCGTGCCCGCATCGCGCCGACTGTTGGCGTTCACAAAGCGCAATACCCCGCCGCTTTCGGCAAAGGCATACACCCGCCCTAGGGGTTTGATAGCCACGGCGTACAGGGCTTCGGTAGCAAAAAACAGGGTGCCGCCTTCAGGCCCAATCACGCGGCGTTCAACCCCCCGGAGTTGGTTGTCCCCATCCATGTAAAAGCGTTCGTAAAACGGCGGATGCCCCAAAATGCCCCCTGCTTTGACCCCCACCGAGAAGCTGTGCCCGGCAACCAAGTGTTGTTGCCGATGGAGTTCCACGCGGAGTTTGGCAAAATTGGCAACCGAGCCGAGCACTTTGGACGACAAACTGAGGCGGGTGTTGAAATCCGTGCCGTGCCCCCATGTCGCGCCCGTGGGTTGTTTGAACAAGTGCAATGAGAGCGTGGAGAGTTGTTCCCTGCCCTCGGCGTCTGCGATTTCATCGGCGAAAACCCCGTCTCCTGTGACGATGCTAGGGCGTTGAAACGCGCCGATTTGGATGGCTTCAAAAGCGTAGTTCAAGACGAAGTGGTACGCGCGCAGCGGCGAGGGTTGCCCGACGCCTACGGCAAAGCCAATGCGCTCGAGGTCGTATCGCCCGCGGATGTCCGAGTTTGAGTGCCGAAAGATGTCCCGGTCCGCAGAAGACCCCGTAACTTGGACATGAAACGCATGGTCGGTTTGGAGAAAGAGCGGGTCCGCGTACCGAAACCCCCAGTATTTCAGGCGCTCGCGCCACCCATACGCCGCGCCGATCACCTTGCCCTCCCCGCGCAGATTGGCGTAATGAGCATCGGTGACCAAGCCAAAGCCGTCGAGCTCGGAATATTCGAGACTGCCGTCCAGCGTGCCAAAGCGTTTTTCCCGCACGTAGATCACGAGAATGGCATGGCCTCGTCGCGTGCCGGGCTTCACGTTGACAAAGACCGTGCGAAACAGCGACAACCGCTCCAGCACCACGCGGCAGCGGTCCAGATCTCCCTCGCGCAGGTCGTCCCCAATTTTGATGGGCAAGACCTGCCGGATGATTTCAACGCGAGTTTTCTCATTCCCACGCACTTCGATATTTTCGATCTCATGCCCAATTTGCCCCCACGCAGGCGCGGCAATCAGACAAAGGATGGCGAGGTATTTGAACATGGTTAATTTTCCAGAAGCCGCGATCAAAAATAGTGCGCCCAGACTTTTTTCACGCCTGCGATGGTTTGGGCGATGTCTCGGTCCGCGTGGCGTTCATCGATGGGCAGGCGGAGGCAGGTGGCTTGTAGGGCATCTACGTTGGGGCAGTCGTCGGGGTTGTACGCGGTGTTTTGCCAGAAGCTCGGGATGGCGTCTGTGAGTGGGTAGTACTTGCGTTTTTGAATGACCTCGGCGCGCAGGATGTTTTTCACCGCGGACATGCTGGTGTTGATGGGAATGCCTTCGGCGCGGAGGACGGCGACGAGTTCGTCTCGGGTCGGTGCAGTGCCGGTGTAGCGAATGGCGAGGGGCCACCACGAGGGTTGGGCGTTGGCCGCGATTTTGGGAAAGTCGAGGTGGGGCAAGTGCCCGAGTTCGGCGATGTAGCGGCGCGCGATTTGGTCGCGGCGGGCCATGAGGCCCTCGAGTTTGCGGAGTTGGGCTATGGCAATGGCGGCTTGCAAATTGGTGGGGCGCAGGTTCGCGCCGAAAAAGGGAATGGGTTGTGCGCCGCGTTCGCGTTTTTCGTCGCGCAAATAGGTTTTGTCCCGAAAGAGGCGGGCGATGTCAGCGGTGGTGTCGTCGTTGGTGGTGACATAGCCGCCGTCGCCCGTGGAGAGTTGTTTGGATTCGTTCATGGAAAATCCGGCCGCGTGGCCTAGCGAACCGACGAAGTGTCCGCGATAGGTCGCGCCGTGGGCTTGCGCGCAATCCTCGAGGAGTTTGACCCCGGTTTCCTCGGCAATGCGCTGGAATACCGCCATGTCGCAGGGCATACCGGCCATGTGTACGGTGATGATGGCGCGGGTTTTGGGCGTGATTTTTTTCCGGACTTTTTGCGGATCGAGCAGGCGGGTCGCCAGGTCGATGTCCGCAAAGACCGGGATGGCGTGCAGGGCGAGGATGGCCGAGGTCGTGCCAAAGTCGGTCATGGGCGTGGTGATGACCTCATCGCCTTCGACAACCCCGAGCGCGACCAAGGCCGTTTGCAAGGCCGCGGTGCCAGAGGTGACCATGATGGCGTGGTTGACCTGAAATGCGCGGCACACGTCAGCCTCAAAGGCCGCGACTTTGCCCCCCGGCCCCATGAGTTTGCCCGAGTCGAGGACTTCGAGTAACAAGGCGCGTTCGTCGCCGGTGTATTTGTTGGGCTGGTTGTAAGGCACGGATTTGGCCTTTGGCCCGCCGTTGATGGCGAGTTGTTCCATGGAGTTCTCCGATCTATACTCCCCTCCCCCCATTAGGGGGCGGGGATAGGATGGACTGACAACTGACAACTGACAACTGACAACGAAGGCAAGATGCCACAAAAGGCACAAAAGGCACAAAAAGATGGACTGACAACTGACAACTGACAACTGACAACTGTCTTAAAACGTTCCCGGCCACGGATACGCATTCGATCCCGCGTTGTCATCCACAGGGCCATCGGGCAATGTGTCTTGCCAGGCGAGCACGCGGTCCGCCATTTGGGCCACGCGGTCGGGCAGGTGGTCGGCGCGGTTGTTGAGTTCCATGGGGTCTTGCGGGATGTCGAAGAGTTCGACGCGGCTACGGTCCGGATTTAAGAGCAATTTCCAATCGCCTTCGCGGATGGAGAGCATGGGGCTTTTGTGCAAACAGTGCCCGTGGATATTGAACCGCCATTCCCACATGAGCGGTTTTTTTCGCGCGACACTGTGACCGCGCAGGGCATCGGTCATGTCTTCGCCATTCAAGTGCAGGTCGTCGATGTCGATGCCCGCGAGGGAACAGAACGTGGGCAGGAGGTCCACGGCGCAAAGCGGCGTGTGGTTGTCAATCCGTGCGGAGGCCGCGCCATTGGGCCAGCGAATGATAAAGGGCGTTCGCACACCGCCTTCGTACAGGCTACGCTTGCGACCGCGAAAAGGGCCGGCCGAGCCTACGCCGCTGTGCGAGGCATTGCGAATGTGGATGTCCTCCGGGCCATTGTCCGCAGAGAAGATGACGATGGTGTTCTCGGTCAAATTCAGTTCGTCGAGTTTGTCCATCAGCCGGCCGATGTGGTGGTCCGCATTGGTGACGACCGAGTAGTAAATCCGTAGCGCGCCCTTGTGTTTGTCCTCTAGCCCATTGGACGTGAATTGCCGATACGGCGCCATCTGTTCCTCGGTGGGATCGAGAATCGCATGGGTGTCGTTGAGCCACGCCTGAACGAAAAAGGATTCGTTTTTGTTGCGCTGAATAAAGCCAATGGTTTCGTCGATGATGACTTCTGTGGAGCGGCTGCGTGCTTCGCCCGTTTGCACGTCGGTAAAGTTGAGCAACGGGCCGTTGCCCACATTGATTTTGCACTCGTCAATGCCGTAATCACAAGGCCCTGGCGCGCCCGTGCCGCTGCCGAGATGCCATTTGCCAAAGTGACCCACGGCGTACCCGCTTTGTTGCAACAAGCGGGTGACGGTGACCGCGTCTGGATCGAGAAAGTTGGGCATGCCGCGGGCCGCGTTCTGTTCGTGTTGGGCAAAATGCCCGTGGATGCCCCAGTGCGCGGGAAAACGCCCGGTCATCACCGCGGCGCGGCTTGGGGAACACACGCCCGAGCAGACGTAGAATTGGGAAAACAGCGTGCCCTGCGCGGCGAGGCGATCCAGATTTGGCGTTCTGGCATGGGGATGCCCATAACAACTCAAATCGCCCCAACCCCAGTCATCGGCGAAGACGAAAACGATGTTTGGTCGGTTCATGAAAAACTCCTTGTAAAAAAAACAAAAGTCACTGGACTACTTACGTTGTGCTTGCGCGTGCCGATTTTCGTCAGCATGACGAGGGCCGGGATTCGCGTCTTATTCGGACGGCCACAGGGCCCTGTCCCTACGCGATTGCGGATCTCTGACCGATTGGGAACGACGCAGATGGGTGGACGGGTTTTAATCCGCGCAATCCCCTAATCCGTTTAATCCGCGATTCAGACAGGGGTGTGTGCGGGGACTGACCACTGACCACTGACCACTGACTACTGACTACTGATCACTGACCGCTTGGAGCCTGTTTCTCGCCTCTTGCCTCTTGCCTCTTACCGCTTGCCTCTCCCGTCTTGCGCCTTTCATCTTGCCTCTTATCTCTCCCGTCTTACGTCTCACCTTTCACCAATCCGCGACGCTACCATCGGTTTCATAACAGTATTCCCCGCCGAGTTCTTCTTCGTAGAGGCCGAGGTTTTGTTCGGCTTCTTCGGGGATGAGGTCAAAGCCCAGGCCGGGTTTGGCGGGCGATTCGATGTGGCCGTTTTTGACCACCCACGGATCTTTCAGGAGACCCTCGCCCAAGCCCGCGTCGACTTGTTCTTGAATGAGAAAATTGGGCACGGCGGCATCGACTTGCATACACGCGGAGAACGCGACCGGGCCGATGGCGCAGTGGGGCATGATGTGCATGTAATACACTTCGGCCATGTTGGCGATGCGCTTGAGTTCGGAAATCCCGCCTGCATGGGAGGCGTCGGGTTGGATGTACGCGACCGCGTTTTTCTCGAACACAGTGCGAAATTCCCAGCGCGAGAGCAGGCGTTCGCCCGTGGCTATGGGAAAGGGCACATGGTCAGAGACGAGTTTGAGCGCGTCAACATTTTCTTGGGGCACGGGTTCTTCGACAAACATGGGGCGCATGCCCTTGATTTCATGGCAGATTTCAATGGCGAGCGCGGGCGTCATTTTGCCGTGAAAGTCAAAGCAGAGTTCGCAGTCGTCGCCGACCCATTCGCGCATGGTGTACGCGCGTTTGACAAAGTCGTCGATCACCGCAGGGGGTTCGTGGGCGCGCCACTTGCCGCCCGGCCCGGTTTTGAACGCGGTGTATCCGCCCTTTGTTTGTAACATGTCGAGCCGCTCGCGCGCAGATGCCAAGCCTGCCTCCGAGGTGTTGCCGATTCCCCAGTGGGCATAGACGCGAATGCGGTCGCGCACCGGGCCGCCGAGCAGTCGATAGGTGGGCACGCCGTAGTGTTTGCCCGCGATGTCCCACAGGGCTTGGTCGATGCCCGATAGGGCGGTCATGAGCACGTTGCCGCCGCGGTAAAAAGCGGATCGGTAGATGTGTTGCCAGTGGTGTTCGACACACAGGGGGTCTTTGCCGATGAGGTAGTCCGCGAGTTCTTCCACTGCGGCCCAGGTGCTTTTGGGCTTGCCCTCAAGGGTGGTCTCGCCCCATCCGTCAATGCCGGTATCGGTGGTTATTTTGATCAAGCGCATTCTCCGGCGGGGATAGAACTGTTCGATTTTGGCGATTTTCATGGCGGTTCTCCGAGTGGTGAATTGGACGCATTCGAGTTGACAAGGGGTGAACATAATAGGCGATTTGGCGCGCAAACGCAATGGTTGCGAAATGGAGACGCACGGGTATTGCCGGGGCGTTTTTTGTAAAACGACTTTCCATCGCCATTTTGGAGAGTGGAACTACAACTTGACGCACAAGTGGATCGGTGTATCTTGAACGAGGGAAACGCACGATGACGTGCATAAGAAAAAAGACGGCTCCGTTTTCGATTGATAGGAACGGTTACGTCCATTGGCATACCGTTCAAAGGATGTAAAGACATGACAGAGAAAGACCCAAACACACTGTCCTTAAATGAAATTGAGGAAATTGAAAAACTCACTTTGCGCTGGATATTTCAAGCGGTTTATGATTTTGGAATGGAAGCACATGAGATATTCCTCAACTCGCCTGATAGCGTTAAAGATATTGCCGAGGACATCACGAGAGAATTGCTTGATCGGCTTTCGGGATTTAATGTCCAGCAAAGAGTCTATGGAACGGTGGATTACAAGAAAGCAAGATATGTGATCCTTCCCGATCAAACCGTGAGACAGGCATTGTTTATTGACTCAAAGGCCGAAAAGGAAAATCGTTCTGCAACCATTCAGATGTCGCAAACTTCCATGTGGGTAAGACAAATGCGGTCAGGTCGCCAGGTAAATGAAAAAGGGTTTTTGCCAGAAATATCCGAATATGGCGACAAAAATTATCTGACAACGACTTGCCTTGTGCATTTTATGTACTGCGATGATAGCAGGGGTACCCATCATCTGAGGGAAGTGAATGTTGTAGCAATTCCGAATGGAAAATTGCAAAGAAGGTACAATCCAAGGGCTGGCGATGGCATTTGGCTAGCTGGTAGAAATGCCCCAACATTGGACGAAGATTTCAGGGTAAGGGTTGGCTTTAGAAGGTTGAAATCCAAGGCTACGTGGCGGATACAAACGCTTACTTATGATCGAACAAAACAGGAGTGTAGAGGGTCATGGCAACCGTAACTGTACCTAACCCACTTGTGCCGAACGAAATATATCACGGGGATTCACGGCAACTTTTAAGGCGGATCGAACGGGAATCCATTGCCCTGAGCGTATGGTCGCCGCCCTATTATGTCGGCAAGGAATACGAGAAAAATTTGTCTTTTGAAGATTGGAAAAATCTTTTGCGCGAGGTGATTAAGCGACATTTCCCCATCCTAAAACCCGGTGGGTTTCTGGTGATCAATATCGCGGATATACTGTGTTTTAAGGATGAGAAGATGCCAAAAATCATGGCGGAAAACATCTCACGCAGAAAAATCGATCTGAAAAAAGAAGACATCCTAAAGGTTGTAAAACAGCATCCGAATTGGAACAGGTACAAACTCGCAGAACACTTTGGATGCAGTGAGCAAACCATTGATCGGCGGCTCAACGGCAACAATATCAGAGGTGGAAAATACCAACCCCAAACGCGAGTTTATCTCGTCGGTGGGTTAATCGAACGCGCCGCTAAAGACGCGGGTTTTTACTTGTACGACCGGCGTATCTGGGTAAAAGACGCCGCATGGGAAAATTCGAGATGGCATACCATATCCTACCGTTCTGTCGATGAATCGGAATATCTCTACGCTTTTTGGAAGCCGGGGATCACAAAAGTAGATAGATCGCGGCTTACAAAGCGAGAATGGGGCAACTGGGGTTCCCGAGGCGTGTGGGAAATCCCCTCTGTGCGAAGCAATTCGGATCACGAGTCCAAGTTTCCCATTGAGCTTCCTCGGCGCGTCATTAAACTATTTACCGAACCCGATGACATTGTACTCGATTGTTTTGTGGGAAGCGGCACGACGGCTTTGGCAGCCTTGCGCGAAGGCAGGCGATATATCGGAATTGACAAGGAAAAGAGGTCGGTAGAGATCGCAACAAA
Organism: Candidatus Latescibacterota bacterium; assembly: GCA_965204745.1. GTDB lineage: Bacteria > Latescibacterota > UBA2968 > UBA2968 > UBA2968 > VXRD01. Next base: position 1,026,674 of record OZ242010.1, on the reverse strand, counting down.
AGCGATCGACGCATTCAGCAAATAGAAAAAAAAGCCCGAGCAGATGGATCTCATGATTAAGGAATTGGAAACAGCATACCAACCAAATGAAAACGCAGATCAAGTGATAAAAAATAAATACTCTAAAAACTAAAATAAATTTACAGAGCAGTAAGTCTCGAACAACAAAAAACGCGCTGAAAAGCGCGTTTTATTTTTTTACTCACCTGTCAGAAGTGCCTTACGCATTGAGAAATCTCCGAACGCGCGGGTGAGCGAGCACCTCGGGATTGAGCACATGATCCGGCGTGCGCCCTTCAAGTGCGGCGATGATTTGTTCCGCGCAACACTCGTCGAGGCGAATGGCCGATTCGACGGAAATCCCCGCGTTGTGATTGGTGCAGATAATGCGGGGGTGGTCTTTGTGAATCGCACGGGTCTGATCGACCGGATCATCCACCACGTAATAATACAGGCGTTCTTCTCTGATCGCGCGGTTCACGGCTTCGTCATCCACCAAATTGCCGCGCGAGGGATTGATGAGCGACGCATGGGGTTGCATCGCGCAGAGCAAATCGTAGGTGACGACCGTCTCATCTCCGGAAAGATGGAGCGAAATGGCATCGCACGCTTCAAACAGGTCGCGGGGATCATCCACCACCTCGGCATGATATTGCGCCGCAATGTCGTGAATATCGGGACGGATATCGCAAACGAGCAACCGGCCCGAAGCCCCGAGAAGCGGACGCGCACGTTCGGCCATTGCCCGCCCGATTCGCCCGAGGCCCCAAATCCCCAAAGTCGAGCCTTGCGCCTCATACGTCTTGATAATCCGAAAATCGCCCGCATGGCTGTTTCGGTTCAGCGTATAAGCGCGTTTGAGCGTTGCCATCCATTGGGCAATGGCGTATTCGGCAACCGTGACCATGTGAACCGGTGCAACCGTGACGAGGACACCGCAATCGGTCGCACGCGGCACATCCACTTTTTCAAACCCAACGCCCCAGCGAGCGACGATCCGCAAATCGCGTGCGGCGGCGTAGAATTGCGGCGTGAAAACGACGGAATCCGCCAAAACGCCCACCACGCCCGCCGCGTGTTCGGTTGCCAGTTCGGATGTGGAATAAAACGCGACCTCGGCGTATTCGCGCAACCTATCGAGCGCCTTTGCCCGCGCCTCGGATTCAAACTCGGGATTTTGGAGATTGTTCATAACGAGAATTTTTCGTGCCATGGTTTGCCCTCCATCTACGCGATCAGCGGCAACAACGTCTCGGCGGTCTTTTTGACGAGAAACGTGTAAAATTCCTCGCTCAAAAGACTGCTGCCGTGATCCTGAATAAACTTGAGCTCCTCGGGCGTGATATCCACCGGATCGGTCTCGACCGCATTGGGATATTCATTGGCAGGCGTTCGATCAATGGGCGCGACAAATTCAACCGTGAGCGCGCCATCATACCCCACCTCTTTCAGGGTTGCGACCAAGTTCGCCCAATCCCAGTTGCCCAAGCCACACGCCATGCGATTGTTGTCGGCCACGTGAAAATCCACCAACCGGTCACCCGCATCTCGAATGGCGCGATGGGGATCGGCCTCCTCGATATTGATGTGAAAAGCGTCTAAACACACGCCGCAATGGGGCCCTGTCGCTTCGGCGAGCGCGAGGGCTTGGGCGCCTCGCGTGATAAAATACGTCTCGAAGCGATTGATGGGTTCAATGGCGAGGCGCACGCCTTCTCGCTCTGAATGCTCATAAACCTCCCGCATGCCGGCGACCGCCCATTCCCATTCATTCTCCGGCGTGGACTCCGGTTCGATCTTGCCCACTGTGGCCGGCACCACCGTCAGTTCGCACCCTTCGAGCTCTTTGACCATCGTGACGCAGTCTTTGACGTACTGCACGGATTGGGCGCGAACCGCCTCGTCTTTGGCGAGCATGTTGCGGTCGCCCATCATCAGCGTGACCGCCCCCCAGCAGCGGATCTCGTATTTGTTCAACAACGCACGGACTTCTGCGGTATCGCAACGCTCGGGTTCGCCGCTGAGTTCGATGCTCTCATACCCAAATTTTGCCAATCGCTCAAGCGTGACCTCAAGGGGTTCCGAGCGCATCCAGTTGTGCATAGACAAGTGCATGACTGACCTCTCTGCCTCGGTTTAGGCGCCGACTCGCTGGTCGGGGTGAATGATATCCGGCGTATTTTCAACGCGGCCCCACCAAAGTGCCATATCAAATGTGGGATCCCCGGTGAGGAACCGCCAGAATTTGATGCGATTCATGAGTTCGATGCGGTGGCGTTGTCCGTGCCACGGGATTTTCTGATTGAGGGCTTGGGCGACTTCGGGGCTGTCCAAGTCATCGGTATTCCACAGGCGTTGTTGGCGAACCGTGGGATTGAGGCGCAGCTTAAACATGTAGCGGTCCCTCTCGGTAAAATTGCTGCGGGCCGAATGCCAAATATTGGTGTGCCAGAAAAACATCGTCCCGGCTTCGCAGACCGCCTGCACCTGCCCGACGACATTTTGATAGCGTTTGATCTCGGCTTCGTGAACCCTGCGAAATTGCGTGCCGGGCACAAACAGCGTACCCCCGCTTTCGAGCGGCGTGTCTTCTGGGAAGAACGAAATTTGGATGTCGAAATGCAGATCGCGAATATCGTATTCGGCATCTTGGTGCAAATTCGCACCCTTGCGGGTATTTGCCGGCGTGAGGTGCGCCGCGTGATGGTCGTATCGCGGATTGGGGCCCACCAAACTGTGGATAATCGCCGCCACTTTGGGCAGGCGAAAAACCCTGCCAATGGCTTCGTCGGGCCAAACCTCGCCAAAGGGCGCGCCCATCGGCGCACGGCGTCTGAGCTTGCCCGTGCTCATCTCCTCGTGCGTCGCTTTGCAGAGTTCTCGCGGAACCAGGTTGTCGAACCGCAGAAAACCCGTGCTTACAAACTGGGCCATCTCAACAGACGAGAGCAAGAGATTCTTATCCATTTACCGCCTCCATTTTCTCCAACACAAATTCGAAGTCGAGATAATCGTTTTCGTATTCTCGACCCACCTGCGGGGTTTTGAGCGCGGGCACTTGAATGACGCGCCAGCCATCGCGCATGGCATCGAGCACCGATGCGTAAGGCGGCTCGGCATGTTCGCCTGCCGCTTCAAATGTTTCGTCAGTCGTGCCGTCGTAAAGCGACCACGCAACGACTTCGCTCTCTGGGCTAGAATTGCCGAGATACAGAAAGAGCAATTTTTGTCTTTGTCGCATTTCGGACATTCGCGGACTCCTCGTTTCCATGGTACACCCCCTCGCCGCGCACGAGCAGGCGTTTGGGGTTGGGGATGTCCATCAGTTCGTCGACGCTGTGATAGCCGATGGTCATGCTCATGCGCGTGTCGGCTGTGTGGTTTTCCCCCGGCCCGTGAATGACCATGCTATCGATCACGAGCATCCCGCCTGCGGGCATGGGCACGGGCAGGGCTTGTGCGAGTACGTCGCACGCCCAGGCCGCGTTGTGAATGGACATGCTGACGCCGGGGAAGTGGTGCGAGCCGGGCACGATGCGGGTGCAACCATTTTCAACCGTGGTTTCTTCGAGGTAAAAAATGATCGTGAAAATATTGCGCGTCCATTGCTTGACATCGCGGTGCAGGGCGTCGCGCTTGTTTTCCCCAGAGGTTCGCAAGGTCGCGTGATTGTGGCGGTTGGTGAGGATTTCGATATTCGGCCCCAAAAGCGATTCGAGCGGGTCGAGCGCGAACAGATGCGTGGCGGCTTCTCGGAAAATCGGCGCGCGGTCCATCAGCGCGGAAATACGCACGGCCCGCCCATCCTCGTTGCGGACAAGGGGTTTGACCTCGCCGTTGAGATCGGCCATAATCGCGGCCTTCAGGTCTTTGACCAAGTCCGAGGGCAACCGGTTCGGCAGGCGCAAAAATCCGTTGTTCCGAAAGAGTTGGACTTGTCGCATCGTGAGCATGGGACTATTTCTGAACCGGGATGGGATAGGGATGCGGGTGACCGGTATAGACCTTTTCACCGCGAACGAGAAGTTTCTCCGGATCGTCTTTGACGACATCGTGGGCGTCGTGGGCGCGATAGGCCACGGTCATGCTGCGCCGGGAATGCGCGGATCGGTTCGTATCCGATCCGTGATAGCAACAATCGTTAAATAACAAAACACCGCCTCGCGGCATCGGGACGGGCAAGGCGCGGTAATAGTGGTCGCTGTCGTAAAAATCATCCCGTTGCGCCTGCGGTCGGCGCGGGTTCAAAAACGGGCGATTGTGGCTACCGGGCACGATGCGGACGCAACCGTTTTCGACTGTGGATTCCTCGAGGTAAATCAACCCGGTGATCAGCGTGTGGTCGTAGGGTTCTTCCCCCGCGTGCCACGGCACCGGATACGATCCGGCCGGGCGCACCATGACGTGATTGTGTTTGTTGGTCAACACCTCGATGTTCGGCCCGAGAATGCCCTCGAGCGCGTCGAGGATGATCGGATGCGTCGCGGCTTGGAGATAGACCGCATCGCGGGAAAAAATTTTCGACAACCGCCGCACAGTCGCCGGGCACTGCGGCCCTTTGTCCTCCCAAACAATGGGTTCGCACATGTCCGCAATCTGCCTCTCGGTCACGGCATTCAACCGGTCGATCAGATCATCGGGCAATGTCTCGCGCACCCTGTAAAACCCCGTGGTCTTGAAATACCAAATATCTTCTTCCGCGATCATGACACCCTCGCTTTCGGGACCTGCCCACCTGGCCCTCGTTACTCGCTCCGCCCGCACAGATTAGCAAATGTGTTGCTTGCTGATTTAAGGCGTTTGGTCCTACAGCATTGTTGGTTGCCTCCGATGCCTTCGGCGACCTACTTTTTTTCAACAGCAAAAAAAAGTAGGCAAAAAATGCCGCTCTCAAACGCCGAGGGGCTTGCACAGCGCAAATCGTTTTTGTAATCGCACGACATGAGACAGCCTGCAAAGTGGGTTGCAAGATGGATGTGGGTTGCCAATGGACTTGCGCGCTGTGCGTGATAGCTTGATCGGAAAGTGTTTTGCGAGGGCACTTGTTGTGATGCCTTCTTTGAACTGCGGAACGTCAGGGCTTGATTTTCTCGCCTTTTATCCGCGTAATCCGCGTAATCCGTTTCATCCGCGATCCGCCTTTTCTCCGCGCCGTTAAGTTAGGGATTTTTTTTGGTGTAGCAACCAAAAAATATCGTATATTGGGGAAGACGTATCGTTTGCTACGCCCTTATTTGTCCGCGCCTTTTGCGAAAGGATGACCCCATGCCCAACGCGCTTCTCGTGTATCCGAAAAATCCCGTGACGTTTTGGAGTTTTGACGAAGCCCTGAAATTGGTCGGGAAAAAGTCCGCATTCCCGCCATTGGGGCTGTTGACTATCGCCGGCCTGATGCCCGATCACTACGACTTGCGGGTCGTGGATGTCAATGTGCAACCCCTGACAGATGACGACCTGCATTGGGCGGACATCGCGATTACCTCGTCCATGATCATCCACTGGCACTCCCTTGAAGAAATCATCGCCCAGTGCAATGCCGTGGGCGTGCCCGTGCTCAACGGCGGCCCATTGCCCACGCAGTATTGCGAGGAAATCGAAGGGGATGCGGTCTTTTATTTAGGCGAAGCTGAAAACGGCTTTATGGACGTGGTAGATCGCCTAGTGACCGAACCGCAACAAGTGGGGCGCGAATACATCGACCGGCGCGGCGAATTTCAAAGCCTCGTCAAAACCCCGTTGCCGCGCTGGGATCTGATCGACTTTGACGACTACACGGTGATGGTCATTCAAATCACCCGCGGCTGTCCGGAAAGCTGCACGTTTTGCAACATCCCATCGCTCTACGGCAAAATCACGCGCTTAAAAAACAGTAGCCGCGTGATTCGAGAACTCGACGCGCTCTACGACCGGGGCTGGCGCGGCGCGATCATGGCGGTCGATGACAATTTCGTCGGCAACTGCGAGGAGATTCGGCAAACCCTGGAGGAAGAGGTGATCCCGTGGCAACGAGAACGCGGGTATCCCTTCCAATTCAACACCCAAGCCAGCATCCGCGTCAGCGACGACCCCGCGCTCTTAGAGGCGATGCACCTCGCTGGCTTTGACAAAATTTTCGCGGGAATCGAATCCCCGGTGCGCGAAAGCCTGAAGTTTATGGGCGCGCAAAAAAACTTACAGGGCGATACCCCTTTGTTGGACAAGGTGAAGGTGTTGCAAGCCTATGGCATGGAGGTTCAGGCCGGGTTCATCATGGGCTTGGATACGGACCCGGACGACATTGCGGACCGCATGATCGCATTCATCCGAGAAGCGGGCATCCCCGTGGCAATGGTCGGCATTTTGGGCGTGCTGCGCGACACACCCGATTACAAACGCTACCAGCGGTTGGGCCGCCTGATAGAAGGCGTGAAATACACCGGCGATTCGGGGATCTTCAGCCGGCAGTTGAGCTATGTGCCCATCATCGATCCCGACGAATTGCTGGCGCGCCATCGCCAGGTCGTGGAAACCCTGAACAGCCCCGAGATATTTTTTGAACGTTGCCGCACGCATTACGCCCATCGCACGCGCAGGCCCGTCTCGTCTATGCCCGTTGGTTGGACAGAAATTAAAGCGTGCTTCCGCTCGATCTGGCGACAGGGCATCCTCGGCACGTATCGCTGGTCCTTCTGGAAATTTCTGGTCTATATGCTCGCGCATCACCCCCGGGATTTTGGCGATGGCCTGCGCCTCGCCATTCAGGGCAATCACCTCATTCTCACCACGCGCGAAGCCCTGCAAGTCGATGAGGTCAAGACCTTCCTCGATGAGGCACTCGATCACCTGAAGCGATTCAGCGAAGGCTATCGAGAAAGACACGTCGGGGATTACGCGAGCAAATTGATGCACGCCTTGCACGGGCGTTTTGACCATTTCCAAGACGATTATCGCACCTTGCAACACAATGCCGAGGTGATGTTGAAAGCCGCGCAGGAATACTGCGAACTCATCCGCGAAGAATTTCGCCACCAAATCGCCGAACCCCTCGACCGCTTTCAACGCGAGATCGAAGCCATCCTCGAAGCCCATCCGCAAAGTAGCCTGCAACCCGTGCGGTAATTTGTCTGAACCGCGGAGTTACGCGGATTCCCGGCCGCTCAAAAAAAAATAAGCCCGAGTTCGCAATGAATTCGGGCTTGTTGTTTTTTTACGCCGGAGTGGTAGCGGGTCAGGCTCAACCCGAATTTTCCCCGACACTGCGCGGTTCGCGTTGGTTGGCGCACATGAGTTGGCGCACCAATGCGGACGGATTTTCCAATTCGGCCAGTTGCCCGCGCATATCTTCTTGCGGAATAAACCACGGGCGCATGTACATCCCCAGCAGAACAGAGCGGATTTGATCGGTCTTGTTGGGGCGGGCCGTGTGCCAGCACGCGCCGTGCATGACCGCGACACTGCCGCGTTTGCCCGTGAGAATTTTTCCAGCCTCAATCCACTGCGTCTTGAGTTCGGGCGGCGGGGGTTCGCCCTTCAGATGGCTTTGGGGCAACATGGTGGTCGCGCCATTTTCCTCGGTCAGATCGTTGAGAAACCAGATCGTTTGCCCGGCCAAACGCCCGGGGGGATAGGGCGGTCGGATGGACCAATACGGATAATCCGAATGCCAGTTGATCGCGTCCCCACCCGGATAAATGCTATTGCCCGACCAAGTGGAACAGACCATGTCCTCGCCGAGGTATTCGCGCCACAGGGTCACGATAGTCGGATGCGCCATCAGTTCGAGAAAGATCGGATGCTTGACCGCGATGCGCCCCACCCGTTGCGTTTTGGCGGCTTGCTCGGTGGCCTCTGCTTTGAGCACCCGTTCCAAAATGACGCGCGCCTCATCGGCCTCGCGCTCTGAAATGACCGAGGGAATCAGGCAGTAGCCCTGGTCATCCAGATCGGTCATAATCGCGTCAAAATCGGGTTTTGCGGTTGCTGACATCGGCGTTCCTCCTGTGAACATGGATAAATTGCAGGGCAAAAGAGAAAAAGGCTACGAATGATCTCGTAGCCTTTTCATTTTTGGCTCCGGCGGTAGGACTCGAACCTACGACTTAGTGGTTAACAGCCACTCGCTCTGCCGACTGAGCTACGCCGGAACATTATATCCAATGGCGATCAAATTTACGGGAAGTAAATAGCTGTGTCAAGCGCAATTTTTCACCCGTCAATTTTTGCGGTCTCGGCATCGCAAAATCGCGGGCGTTCCCCTTGACAAACCCCCGCGGAGCGTCTATTATTGACGCGGGAGACACAACCACCAATGAACGAAAAATCGATACAGCGGATCGTTGCCGAAGTGGTGCGACGGTTGAAGGCATTAGAGGGGAACGCGGTACCTGAACCGCTTGACCCGCCGGCGAGTTTGGTGACGGAAGAGTTGGTCAAATCCGCGATCAACCGCGGTGGCGATGCGGTTTATGCGATGCCCAATGCGATTGTGACGCCACTGGCACGCGATTTGATACGGCAACAGAAAGTGCGTCTGGTCGCGTCTGATGATGAGGCGGCGATTCAAGACCCCCAGAAATCGAGCGTCGTGGCGATTGGTGCAGACCACAAAGGATTTGAACTGAAGAAACAGATCGTGCAAATGTTGCGAGATGCCGGGCGGGAGATCATCGATTGTGGGACGCACGCGCCGCGAGAAACCTCTTATGTCGGCATAGCCCAAGAGGTGGCGGATGCGGTGACAGCGAATAATCTGATGACGGGCATTGTCGCAACTGAAAGCGGCACGGGTGCTGCCATCGTCGCCAACAAAACAAAGGCGATTCGCGCTGTATCGTGTCACGATGTGACATCGGCCAAATTTGCCCGCGCCCATGTCGATGCCAATATTTTGTGTCTCGGCGTCGGCGTGGTGGGCAATACCATAGCAAAGGAGATCGTCGCGACGTGGCTGAGCACCCCGTTTGAAGGCGGTCAATACGCCGTGCGTGTTCGAGAAATTGGTGCTGTGGAAGATGAGACTCGGGATCGATTCTGAATGTCTTTCAACCCGCCCCTGCTTCGGATAGGCACGGGGGCCTGTCCCTAAGATCCGTGTATAAAAAAATGAGGACAATGTTTTGTCCTCCGGTGGATGTGTGCTCGTGGCGCGTGTCGCATTTGGGAAAAGCACGCCAAGTGGAATATCTCGATGCCCTCATGTTGATGGTTGACTCCATGTGGCGAAACCCGTATATTTTTGTCCTTGTGATCGGGAATTGTTTTCCACACTTTTGGAGTCTGCGTGCAGGACGATGATCTGACAGGCATGAAACTCGCCCTTGAAGAAGCCCGGGCAGCAGCAGGTGAACGCGAAGTGCCCGTTGGCGCGGTTGTGATGTGCAAGGGCGAGGTCATCGCACGAGACCACAATCGCATCGTTCAACGAGAGGATCCCACCGCGCACGCCGAAATGCTCGTTCTTCAACGGGCCACGAAAAAATTGGGGGTTCGGTGGCTGACCGATTGCACGCTTTACGCCACGCTCGAACCCTGTGCGATGTGTGCAGGTGCGATGGTGCTCGCCCGATTGTCCCGATTGGTCTTTGGCGCGTGCGATCCCAAAACCGGGGCTTGCGGATCCTTGAGAAATATCGTCGAAGACAAACGCTTGAATCACCGCTTGGCCGTGCGCCGAGGGGTTTTGGAAGGGGAATGCAGCCGGATATTGCGGGCGTTTTTTCAAACTTTGCGAAAAAAATAAAATACGGCGGAGAGGTGCTGGAGTGGCCGAACAGGCCGGTCTCGAAAACCGGTGTACCCTCGCGGTACCGTGGGTTCGAATCCCACCCTCTCCGCCAAACAAAACCGACATGCCCAACAAAGGGCGTGCGAAAAGTCGAAAACTATTGTGGAGAGGTGCTGGAGTGGCCGAACAGGCATGACTGGAAATCATGTGTATCTTCACGGATACCGAGGGTTCGAATCCCTCCCTCTCCGCCAAAAACACGAGATCGGCGCGATGGAAACGCCGATCACAGCCAGCTAGCGCACGAGGTCGTTATGCCACATCCCATTCGCATCACAGTTGGCGATATTCAACTCGCCGCGCAGTTGAACGACTCGGAAACAGCGCGCAAAATTTACGCGCTTTTGCCACTCAGGTGCTCGTTTAATACTTGGGGCGACGAGATTTATTTTGCCATTCCCCTCGACATGGGCCCCGAAGATCCACGCGAAACCGTGTCGCTAAACGAACTCGGGTACTGGCCGCCGGGGCATGCGTTCTGCATTTTTTACGGACACACCCCGGCCAGTCGCGGCGATGAAATTCGCCCGGCCAGTCCCGTCAATATCATCGGCCGGGTTTTAGACGATGCCACGGTGCTCAAGTCCGTGTCGGGCGTGCATAATATCTCGGTCGAAGCCATTTAGGTGGGGCTGTAGCTCAGTTGGGAGAGCGCTAGAATCGCACTCTAGAGGTCGTGGGTTCAAATCCCATCAGCTCCACCAAACGATGATCATCAGAATTCGGTGTGCCGCTCCGTTGGGCGCAGCCGAGTTCTGAATCCACTTTAGATTTTCAGGTCGTGCTAGACGGGGAGATAGCGGTGCCCTGTAGCCCGCAATCCGCTATAGCGGGGTCGAATTCCACGTCTGAGAACTGGTATTTTGGATCGCGGTCGATGAGTGAGCAGTGTCGATCGTCAGGTCCTGCGCAACGTGCCTATGCCGAACCCCGTCAGGACCGGAAGGTAGCAGCGGTAAGCAGATCGGCGCGTGTGCCGCAGGGGCACCTGGCAGGAGCAAGCGCTCGTTGAACGCCCTGGGATAGCGGTTCGAAGCGCGGTGCACGGCCTTTTTTATTTTTTTATAGTCCTTTTGGAGTGCTGTATGTCCTACACGGTCATGGCGCGAAAGCGGCGACCACAGGCATTTGAAACCGTGGTTGCACAAGGTCATGTGACCACCACGTTGCAAAACGCCATTCGGCTGGAGCGCGTGGCGCAATCGTACTTGTTCTCCGGGCCAAGGGGCACGGGCAAGACCACCACGGCGCGCTTGCTCGCTATGGCCCTCAACTGCGAGCAGGGGCCAACCCCCGAACCGTGTGGACAGTGTGCGGCGTGCGGCGCCATTCGCCAGGGCAACAGCATGGATGTGCTGGAGATCGACGGGGCCTCAAACCGCGGAATCGACGAGATCAGGCAGTTGCGCGAAGAGGTGGGATACGCGGCCTCGCAGGGCAAGCGCAGGGTCTATATCATCGACGAAGTACACATGCTGACCACCGAGGCGTTCAATGCCCTGCTCAAAACCCTCGAAGAACCCCCCGCGCACGTCGTGTTTGTGTTTGCCACGACCGAAGCCCACAAAGTGCCCGAAACCATTTTGTCGCGTTGCCAGCGATACAATTTTCGGCGCATTCCGCCCGCGGCAATTGTGGAAGAACTCAAACTGGCCGTGGCCGAAGAGGGCGTCAAAGCCGAGGAAGCCGCGCTGTTTTTGATCGCCCGAAAAGCCGATGGCGGCATGCGCGACGCGTTGAGCTTGCTCGATCAGGTCATCGCCTTTTCAGATTCGGGCATCGTCGAAGACGCGGTGCAAAACTTGCTGGGGTTGATTCCCCGAGACGTGTATTTCGACCTGACCCAAGCGATTGTGGATCGAGATAGCCCCCGGGCACTGGGCGTCGTTGATCGCCTGATGCGCGAGGGCAGTGACCTCAGCGAATTTGTGGCCGGGCTGATGGCGCACTTTCGCCACCTCTTGGTCGCCCGCGCGGTGGGCGAATTGACGGATGAAAACTTGCCAGAAGCGGACCGCGAGCAATACACAGAGGTCGCCGCGCAATTTGAAGAGCCGGACCTCGTGCGGATGCTCAATGCCGTGACCGAGTTGGAAACGCAGATAGGTCGCGTGACCGAGCCTCGGTTCTGGCTCGAATTGACGGTCGTGAAACTGGCGCAGATGACCGCGAGCGTCGACTTGCAAGCGTTGATTAGCCGCTTGGAACAACTCGAGGGCGACTTAAAACGCCGAGGCGCACCATCTCCTCGCGCCCCTGCCGCCGTGCGGAAACAACCCGCGTCTAGCCCCACACCAAACGCACCATCGCATGGGCGAAACGCGCCGAGCAACGCCAGACCAGCATCCCATCGGTCCACATCGTCGCGCCCCGCACCACAACCGCAGGGCAATGGCCGTCGCGCGCCAGAACCTTCCGTGGTCAAAGAACAAACACCGCCAATCGCGTCGAATGGCAAGCCGCCAGATCTTTCAATTGTAGAAGGCCGATGGGAACAACTCGTGCAAGCGGTGAAGACCAAGAAAATTTCCGTGGGCACATTTTTGGACGAAGGCCAGCCGCAATCCATGGACGGACGGCGTTTGGTGGTGGCGTTCCAAAAAAACCGCGAGTTTCACGCCAATCAAGTGCGGCGCAACCGCGCACTGGTCGAAGAAGTAGCAGGTGGGGTTTTTGGCGGCACAGTCACCATTTCGTGCGAGGTCGTGTACGACGACGACAACGCGCAAGTCGCAGAGGAGAAAGCCCCGGAAACCGACGAGCGCGTGCAAATGGTGATGCAGGTATTCGGCGGAGAAGTAATCGGATGAGAACGCGCGAGCATTGAGAACACACTTTCAAGGAGTTAGAAAATGGCAAAAAGCATGAACGCCATGATGAAGCAGGCACAAAAATTGCAAGCCAAACTGGCCAAGGTGCAACAAGACCTGGGGTCAAAAGAGGTCGAAGGCACCTCGGGCGGGGGCATGGTGACGGTGCGGGCAAATGGACATCAGGAGATTTTGTCCGTGAAAATCGATCCCGAAGTCGTCGATCCCGAAGATGTGGACATGCTGGAAGACCTCGTCCTCGCCGCGATTCAGCAGGCGCGTGAAAAATCAGCGGCCATGGCCGAAGCGGAAATGCAAAAAGCCACAGCGGGCCTGATTCCCCCGGGCATGAATATGCCGGGGTTGCTGTAAAGGAGAAAGGAGTATGTCATGTCAGCGAGACTTTTGGTCGTATTTGTGATGTCGTTTTCAGGCGTTGCTTTTGGGGATCCATCTCCTGCTTCAACCAATCCAAGTGTTGAAGAAAGATTGGCGACACTTGAAACGACCATGAAACTTCAATATGAAGCCTTGAGCAAACAGATGGAGGCGAATCACCAGGCCACACTCAAACAGATTGAGACGGTTCAGCAGTCCACACTCAAGCAGATTGAGACGGTCCAGCAGTCTACATTCAAGCAGATTGAGACGGTCCAGCAATCTACACTCAATCAGATTGAAGCGAATCACCAGTCCACGCTTAAGTTGATCGAAGTTACGAATAATCGAATCGATACATTGAACAACTGGCTCATCGCTTTATTCGGCGCTATGGTGGCCTATGTCGTGGCTTTTGTAACGTATGTGTTAGGGCTTTGGAGAACGCCCAAGAGAGATAAAACTGTGGCAATGGAAGCAACCGCGAACAGCCCAGAAGTAAGCCCTATCGCGTGATTTGTTGAATTGGCATTTATCTGTGGAGAAAGGAGTATGTCATGTCAGCGAGACTTTTGGTCGTATTTGTGATGTCGTTTTCAGGCGTTGCTTTTGGGGATCCATCTCCTGCTTCAACCAATCCAAGTGTTGAAGAAAGATTGGCGATACTTGAAACGACCATGAAACTTCAATATGAAGCCTTGAGCAAACAGATTGAGGCGAATCACCAGGCCACACTCAAACAGATTGAGACGGTCCAGCAATCTACACTCAAACAGATTGAGGCGAATCACCAGTCCACGCTTAAGTTGATCGAAGTTACGAATAATCGAATCGATACATTGAACAACTGGCTCATCGCTTTATTCGGCGCTATGGTGGCCTATGTCGTGGCTTTTGTAACGTATGCGTTAGGGCTTTGGAGAACGCCCAAGAGAGATAAAACTGTGGCAATGAAAGCAACCGCGAACAGCCCAGAAGTAAGCCCTACCGCGTGATTTGTTGAATTGGCATTTATCTGTGGAGAAAGGAGTATGTCATGTCAGCGAGACTTTTGGTCGTATTTGTGATGTCGTTTTCAGGCGTTGCTTTTGGGGATCCCTCTCCTGCTTCAACCAATCCAAGTGTTGAAGAAAGATTGGCGATACTTGAAACGACCATGAAACTTCAATATGAAGCCTTGAGCAAACAGATTGAGGCGAATCACCAGGCCACACTCAAGCAGATGGAGGCGAATCACCAGGCCACGCTTAAGTTGATCGAAGTTACGAATAATCGAATCGATACATTGAACAACTGGCTCATCGCTTTATTCGGTGCTATGGTGGCCTGTGTCGTGGCTTTTGTAACGTATGCGTTAGGGCTTTGGAGAACGCCCAAGAAAGATAAAACTGTGGCAATGGAAGCAACCGCGAACAGCCCGGAAGTAAGCCCTACCGCGTGATTTGTTGAATTGGCATTTATCCGCGCCGATATGAGCGCGATCAACATTTCACCATGGAGTAGCAATGGTTGCAACAATTGAACAACTGGATAAACAGCAAGCGGTTTTAGAAGTTCAACAAAAAACTTTGGAAACCGAACGGCGAACCCTTGCACAAGGACATGCCGACCTTCGGGAACGCCAAACCCGGGTGGAGGAAACGGATAAACGAATATTAGAGCAGTTGGCGTTTATTCGCGCAGATATTAGCGCGGTCAAAACCTTTTTCACCTGGTTCGCCAGCCTCATCGTGGCGATTGGCATTTTGATGATCGGCCTGTTGAACTATCTAAAATGAGCATGACCGCTTTTTATTTTACACAAAGTTTGGCGTTTCAAATGGCATCAGATTTAACTTTAGGAGACCTTGCCATGTTCGTCTATGAGTGGTTGACTGAGGCGCGGCGTATTAAAATTAAACAAGCAGTTGAACAAGGGCGTCAAGAACGCGAACGAGAATTGCGTCAAAAGTATGACCGAGCGTTTGCAGGCGACAAAGACGCGATGGCAAAGCGCGATGCGATCTTCAATGGCGCGACGGAGACGAGATAGCAATAAGCCCATTCAAATGAGCATGACCGCTTTGTATCCTTCGACATTTGGAGTTTCAAATGGCATCGGAAGCCATTGAAAAACTGATTGCCGGTTTGAATCGATTGCCCGGGATCGGCGCGAAATCCGCACGGCGCATCGCGCTGGATATGTTGACGTGGGACACGGACGCGGTGCGTGCCCTCGCCGATTTGATGGTCGACGTCAAGACCCGTGTGCGCCGTTGTTCAGTCTGTTTTAATCTGACCGAGGTCGAGCCGTGTTCCGTGTGTAGCGATGAGCGTAGAGACCGGGCTAGGGTGATGGTGATCGATTTTATCGGCGACCTGCTGGCGTTTGAGCGCACGGGCCTTTATCGCGGGCTTTACCATGTGTTGGACGGACGGATTTCGCCCTTGGATGGCGTCGGCCCAGAGGATTTAAATATTTCCCAACTGCTGAACCGCTTGCGAGACGGGGAAATCCGCGAAGTGATTTTAGCCAATGGCCCAACGGTTGAAGGCGATGCCACCGCTCAATACCTGTCTCAGTGTTTGACGCCTTACGAGGTGTCTGTCACGCAAATTGCGCGCGGGTTGCCCGTGGGTAGCGATCTCGCCCTGGCCGATCAAGTGACCTTGTCGCGCGCGCTAGAAGGACGTCGGGAGTACTAAATGCCCCAAGTAAATACCATAGAGCCGAACCGCATGACAGTGCCCAAGCCGCATCCCGCGGACCGGTTGTGGACCGTGCCCAATGTGTTGACCGTGTCGCGCTTGTTGCTCACGCCCGTGTTCTGGCTGCTGATCTTTGCCGCCAACTGGTATTTCAAAATCCTCGCGCTGTTGGTCTTTACCGTGGCCTCGTTGACCGATTTTTACGACGGGCGCATTGCGCGGCGAGACGGCACAGTGACCAATTTCGGCCGCTTTATGGACCCCCTCGCCGATAAATTGCTCGTGTCTTCGGCCCTGATCGCATTTGTGCGCTTGGGCATGATCGAGGCTTGGCTCATCGGCGCGATGCTCCTGCGCGACGTCGTGATCACCGGGTTGCGAATTTTTGCGATTCGGCGCGGCAAGCCCGTGGTGACCTCGCAACTCGCCAAGTGGAAAACCATGCTACAACTCGTGCTCGTGTTCGGCATTCTGGTCTTTATCAACGTGCGCGTGGTCGAGGCCAAATTGGCGGCCCAACCCATCGTGCTCGTGGGCGATATTTCCTATTGGGTTTTGAATGCACTGGTGGCTCTCGTCACCCTCGTCGCCGTGGTTTCGGGCGTTCGGTATTTGATCGAAAACCGCAAGACGTTTTGACGCACAGAAAGGACATGATATGGGTGGGAAACGGACATTGATCTTGTATTGTATTTTGTCGGTGATGGTTTCATCGGTGTCACTTGAGGCCAAACAACTCGTCAGCCAAAATCAAGCGCAAAGCCAAACAGAACTCGGCAAGTTGATAGGCACGGTTGAGCAAATGGACAAGAGGCTCGACCGCATTGAAAGACAACTCGAAAGCATTGACAACCGCATTGATAACTTTTTTTATTGGTTTTTGGGAGCCGTTATTACGCTCGCGCTTTCCCCAATAGCACGCGATTGGTTGGCGTTTAGACGGGAAACGAAAAAAATGGCAAGCCGCGATACTGGCGGAAATCCCGGAACGCAAAACAAAGAAGCCGCATCAATCCCTGGGGCATAACGCCAGCCGTAAGCCGCTTGTTAATCCGAAGATTTCCATGACCGATTTCCGACCTTACAAACCGCGATTTTTTGTGCGGTTGATCGCAACCGGTTTTTTTTCGGGGTACTCGGTTTTCGCCCCCGGCACAGCGGGGTCATTGGTGGCACTGGCGATTTACTGCTCGCTACCGCCGCTGACCGCGTGGATGTGGTGCGCGCTCTTGGTCGGGTTGTTTTTGGTGGGCATTTATGCGTCTCGCGCCGGTGAGAAAGCCTGGGGCAAAGACCCCAAATACGTGGTGATCGACGAGTTTCTCGGGTTTTTCGTCACGGTGAGCTTGTTGCCGCAATCCGCGTTCATGGGGATTGTGGGGTTTGTCGCGTTTCGCATTTTAGATATCGTCAAGCCACCGCCGGCCCGACAGGCCGAGGCATTGCCCGGAGGATGGGGCATCGTGGCAGACGACGTCATCGCGGGCATTTACGGGCACCTGATTTTGCGCGGGTTGTCGATGGTGGTAAATATTCCTTGACTTCTACACAAATGTTCACTATATTGTCTGCGGCGAAAACGAGGTGAGCTACGCCGCAATCCCCCCTTTTGTAAGGAGAGACGCCGATGGCGAAACGACGGACGAAGAAACCGCAACAAGTCGAGGGCAAGCAACAAGCCATTGACAATGCCATTGCCCAAATCGAAAAGCAGTTTGGGCAAGGCTCGATCATGCGCTTGGCCGGCGAAGAGGCCGAACCCTTCACGACCGATGTCATCCCCACAGGGTCTTTGAGCCTCGACGTGGCCTTGGGCGCAGGTGGCGTTCCCTACGGCCGCGTGGTCGAGATATTTGGCCCCGAAGGATCGGGCAAGACCACCCTGATTTTGCACATCATCGCCGAAGCGCAAAAGCGCGGGGGCGTGGCCGCATTTGTCGATGCCGAACACGCCTTGAATGTGGAATTGGCCGAACGCCTGGGTGTCGATCTCGAAAATTTGCTGATCGCCCAGCCCGATTCCGGCGAAGAAGCCCTGGAAATTGCCGATACCCTCGTGCGAAGCGGCGCGTTTGAGGTCGTGGCCCTAGACTCTGTGGCCGCGCTCGTGCCGCGCGCCGAACTCGAAGGCGAAATGGGCGATTCGCACATGGGCCTCCACGCTCGCCTGATGTCGCAAGCCCTCCGCAAAATGACCGGCCCCATCAGTCGATCAAAAACCTGTCTGATTTTTGCCAATCAGATCCGCATGAAGATCGGCGTGATGTTCGGCAACCCGGAAACGACCACGGGCGGGCGGGCCCTTCCGTTTTACGCGTCGGTGCGCCTAGACATTCGGCGCATCGGCTCCATCAAAGACGGGCAAGAAGTCATCGGCAATCGCGTGCGGATTCGCGTGGTCAAAAACAAGATGGCGCCGCCCTTCAAAGATTGCGAAGTCGATCTGATGTTCGGCGAGGGCATTTCCAAAGAAGGCAGCCTCATCGACATGGCCGAATTGCACGGCATCGTCAAAAAGAGCGGGACGTGGTTCTCTTATGGCGACGAGCGGCTCGGGCAGGGGCGCGAAAATGTCAAGCGGCGCCTCAGAGAAAACGCGAACCTGGCCGGAAAAATCGAACGCCAAGTGCGCGAGATCGTGGGCCTGCCCGTCGATCCGGCATTCCAACTCGAACCCGAATCCGCTTGAGTCCCGTCCAAAAAATCGCATTTTAGGCTTTGACAACAGAGTGGGTTTGCCTATTTTATACCCGCTCTGTTGTTCTTTTTTATGCGGGGGTCGCCGTGAAATTGTTTGAGACCGACGAGTCAGTCGAAAAGGCCAAGGCGTATGCCCTGCGCCTGCTCGGCAACCGCGCATATACCCAAAAGGAGATCCGCGACAAACTCGCGGCCCGCGGGCATGCACGCCGCGCCATCGACCAAACCCTCGCCACACTCGAGCGGCTCGATTTGATCGACGATGCGGTGTTCGCGCGTCAATTCGTCGCACGGCGATTGCGGTCGCGCCCCGCGGGCCGAAGGGGGCTTGCGTTCGATCTCAAGCGCAGGGGCGTTCCCTCCAAAATAATTGACTGCGTTTTGGACGACGCTCTCTCCGATGTCGATGTCGAAGATATGGCACTCGGTTTGATGATGCCCAGGGCGAATCGCTACCGGGGCTTGTCCCGCGAACGCGCCATGGGGCGGATATACGGGTTTTTGGGCCGCAGGGGGTTCGACGCGTCCATCGCGCGAGAGGTGGCCGAAAAAGTGTGGACGACTATCGAAAGTGAAGAGGTTGAGGAAAAATGAAAACCGCTGCACAAATACGCGAAGCGTTTCAGGCGTTTTTTGAATCCAAAGGCCATACGCGGGTGCCGAGCGCGCCCGTCGTTCCCCAAGACGATCCCACCTTGCTGTTCACCAATGCCGGGATGAACCAGTTCAAGGACGTGTTTTTGGGCACGGGCCGCCGGCCCTACCTGCGTGCGGTCGATACACAGAAGTGTTTGCGCGTGTCGGGCAAGCACAACGATTTGGAAGAAGTGGGATTCAGCCCCAACCACCACACGTTTTTCGAGATGCTGGGCAACTGGTCTTTTGGCGACTATTTCAAAAAAGAGGCCATTGCCTGGGCCTGGGAGTTGCTGACCGAAGTGTGGCAGTTGCCCAAAGACCGCATGTGGGCCACCGTGTTTGGCGGCGACGAGGCCGATGGGTTAGCCGCCGATACCGAAGCCGAGAGCCTGTGGTCGAGCGTGACGGATCTGCCCGCCTCTCGCGTGCTACGCTTGGGCAAGGAAGATAATTTTTGGGAAATGGGCAATACCGGCCCCTGCGGCCCGTGTTCTGAAATCCACTTTTATCTCGGCGACGACCCCAAGCGTCAGGGCGCCACGCCCGATTTGGACACTGCGGATTACGTCGAACTCTGGAATCTGGTCTTCATTCAGTACAACCGCAGCGCCGATAGCACCTTAGAGCCTTTGCCCGATAAGCACGTGGATACGGGCATGGGGTTCGAGCGCGTTTGCTCGATTTTGCAAGGCGCGGAAAGCACGTACGATACGGACATCTTTTTGCCCATCCTCGCAGCCATCAGCGAGATCACCCGCAAACCCTATCGCGGCGACCATATCGTGCCCATGCGCGTGCTCGCGGATCACATCCGCACCCTCGCCTTTTCTATCGCAGATGGCGCGTTGCCCTCCAACGAGGGCAGGGGCTATGTTTTGCGCCGCATTTTGCGCCGCGCCGCGCGGTTTGGCCGCACGTTGGACATGCGCGAGCCATTCATTTATCAACTGGTCGAAACCGTTGCCCGGGAAATGGGCGCGGCATATCCCGAAGTGGCAGACAAGCGCGACCACATCGCGCGGGTCATCCGATCCGAAGAAGAGGGCTTTGGCAAAACGCTGGATCGCGGCTTGGAAATTTTTGAAACCATGCGCGCCAAAGGGCATCTTTCCGGCGAAGACGCTTTTCGCCTATACGATACGTATGGCTTTCCCATCGATCTGACCCGGTTGATGGCAGCCGAACAAGGCATCGGCGTCGACGAGGCGGGCTTTGAAACGCGCATGACCGCGCAACGGACCCGGTCGCGCAAAGCGGGCAAAAAGGCGTTTGCCTCCCAAGCCGTGCAACAGCATCTGCCGCAAAACCATTCGGAATTTGTCGGGTACGAAACCCTCACGACTCAGGCGCGCATCGTGGCCGCGCAACCCGCACGCGATGGGTTGCTAGATATCTATTTGGACATCACGCCATTTTACGCCGAATCGGGCGGGCAGGTCGGCGACAGGGGCACGCTCACCGGCGAGGGCACACGCCTCGATGTGGCGACCACCTTCAAAGATGGCGAGGCCATTGTCCATCGCGGTCGCCTCTGCGACGGACAAGCCGAGGAATTGGTGGACATGGCCGTCCTCGCATCGGTCGATGCCGCAACCCGGTTGAACACCGCGCGCAACCACACGGCCACGCATCTGATGCACCGCGCCCTGCGGCAGGTCTTGGGCGATCACGTCCACCAAGCCGGTTCCCTGGTCGCTCCGGATAGGTTGCGCTTCGATTTTACGCATTTTGAAGGCGTACCGCCCGCGCAATTAGACGATATCGCGGGGATCGTCAATGACGCGATCCGCAACGATTGGGCCGTGGCTGTTTCCCTCGTCCCCTTGGCGCGCGCCACAGAACTCGGCGCGATGATGTTGTTCAGCGAAAAATACGGCGACGAGGTGCGAATGGTGCAGGTAGTCGACTTCAGCTTGGAGTTGTGCGGGGGCACGCATGTGCAAAGCACTGGGCAAATCGGGCTGTTTCAACCCACGCACGAGACCGGCATTGCAGCAGGCGTGCGGCGCATCGAGGCGGTCACCGGGCCGGGCGCGGAAGCCCTGGTGCGCGATCAGAGAAAAATTGTGGTCGATCTCGCGTCTCGGCTAAGCGCGCAACCCACTGAATTGCCGGCCAAGGTCGCACACTTATTGGCGCGCAACCGCGCACTCGAGCGAGAGGTGCAATCCCTGCGCCGCGAACACGCGGGTTCAGAAATGGACGCGCTGGTGGGCCGCGCCATCGATGTGGATGGGGTGCGCGTCGTCGCCGCCGAAGTCTCGCCGCCGGATATGGACGGGTTTCGCACGCTGGGCGACGGGTTGCGCGCCGCATTGGGCCAAGGCGGGGTCGGCGTGATTGGCGCGAACCTCAATGGCAAGGCGTCTCTCCTCGCAGTGGTGACAGACGACCTGATCGGCCGCGGGGTGCGCGCAGGCGACGTGGTCAAAGCCATCGCAACGACCGTGGGCGGCGGCGGCGGCGGTCGGCCCCATCTCGCGCAGGCCGGGGGCAAATTCCCGGAAAAGATCGCCGAGGCATTGGCGCGCGTGCCCGACCTCGTCCGCGCACAGGTGGGAGGGTAGCCCCCATGTCGGTATTTGAACAACTGATGGGTGTTCGCAACCGCCGAGGCGCGGGGTTTTTGCCCTATCTGGATCCGGACCGCCTCGACAAGAAGGATTTGGCGCGCACGGCTGCTATTTGCGAAGCACAGGGCGCAGACGCCATTTTGATCGGCGGGAGTTTCTTGTTTTCCGCCAATTTCGACCGCATGGTGCGCGAGGTCGCCCGGGCCGTGGCGGTGCCGGTGATCATTTTCCCCGGGGATACCAGCCAAATCTCGGCAGCTGCCGACGCGATCTTGTTTTTGTCGCTCATCAGCGGGCGCAACCCCGAGTTGCTGATCGGGCAACACGTCAAGGCCGCGCCCAGGTTAAAAGCGCACGGCATCGAAGCCATCGCCACCGGCTACGCGCTCATAGACACCGGGCAACAGACCACGACCGAGTACGTGAGCAACACCCGGCCCTTGCCCCGCGACAAGCCCGATATCGCGATGGCGCACGCCCTGGCAGCCGAGTATTTGGGCATGCAATGCGTGTACTTAGATGCCGGCAGTGGGCCAAAGCGGATGGTGCCCGAAGCGATGGTGCGCGCGGTGTGCGACTACATCACCATCCCCATCATCGTCGGCGGCGGCATCCGCGATCCCAAAGCCGCTGCCAACCGGGTCGCACGCGGCGCGTCTTTTGTGGTGGTCGGCAGCGCGTTTGAAGAAACCGGTTGGGACGCCGCGCTCATCGGCGCGTTTGCCTCTGCCATTCACCATTTCGGCTGAGTTCATTTTTATTTTTTCATTAGGGTATGGTCTCACCGTCTTTGCCGACGGTTTTTTTATGCGAGAGTACTGTTATGGCGATTTCATCTGGCGCAGTTTTGTGTTACGGTATTTTGGGTATCGATCAAATTGTTCAAGTGTCGTGGTTTCCCGAGCGCAATGGGCACACGCGTGCGTTGCGAGACGAGGAGTTCGTCGGCGGCGAAGCGACCAACACAGCGGTGACCCTGGGCGGATTGGGCGTTGACGTGCGGTTGATGGGGTGCGCGATTGGCGAGGACCGCAGGGGCGCGTTTTTCCTGCGCGCCATGCGTCAATCCAATGTGGATATCCGCAAGTTGGATATCGAGCCAAGCGTTCGCACCGGGCACACCGTCATCCTGTCAGACGTCAATGGCGGTCGGACGATTTGCGGGCATGCTTTGGACGTGCGTAGCCGCCCATTGACCGAAGCAGATCTCGAAGGCGTCGCCCTGCTATCGGTCGATCCCTTTTTGGGCGAAAATGCGATCCGCGCCGCACGGACCGCGCGGGCATGCAATGTGACGGTATTTGCCATCGAGCTGGCGCCCGATCACCAACTCGCAAAATTCTGCGACGTGGTGATCAATTCGGCCGGGTACATGCGCCGCCACAGGATGGGCACGCCCGCAGATGTGGCGGTCGGGCTGTTGAAAGCAGGCGTGGAAACCGTGGTGATCACCAGGGGAAAATTGGGCAGTCAGGTTTTTCAGGAAAACGGCAACAGCTTTGAACAACGGGCGTACCAAGTCTCTGCACGCGAGACCACCGGCGCGGGCGATGCGTTTCGCGCGGGCCTCATCTACGGGTATTTGCAGGGCTGGACCCTCACGCGCAGCGTGCAATTCGCCAGCGCGAGCGCGGCCCTAACGTGTACCAAAATCGGCGGCGCAGGCCATATCCAAGGCGAAGAGCAGGTCTTGAACCTAATCGCCGATGAGTAAAAACAAACTGACCCCAATGAGCGGAAGGTGACGTATTTCATGCCAGAACAACGGGCAAGCGTTAAAAACGAACTGGGCATTCACGCCCGACCTGCGGCATTGCTGGTGCAGGCGGCGGCCAAATTCACTGCCGAAATCACCTTGGAAAAAGATGGCCTCGCAATCAACGGCAAGAGCATCATGGGCGTGATGATGTTGGCAGCAGAAGCGGGTTCTGTGATCACCGTGCGAGCCGAAGGCGAAGACGCCCCCGCCGCCGTGGATCACCTCGCCAAAATGATCGAGTCGGAATTTGACTGAACGAATGAAACATTTTACGGGCATCCAGGCTTCTCCCGGCATTGCGATTGGGCCGGTGTACCGCTACGATCCCGAGGAATTTCTCGTGGATCAACGCCGGGTGCATCCCCCCGATATTCCCGCAGAAGAAGCCAGATTGCGAGACGCGATAGCGGCGGTTGCCGAGGATTTTGCGGCCACGCGGGCGCATGTCGAGGACATGCTCGGCAAGGAACACGCGCAGATTTTCGACGCGCACCTGCTCATTTTGCAAGACGCGGCCCTCCTCGACCCCACCATTGCGCGCATTCGGGACGAGGCGTACAATGCCGAATACGCCTTTTGGACGACCTTCCAAAATTTGCGCCGCCAATTTGAAGCGATTCAAGACGATTATTTGCGCGAGCGCGGCGCGGATTTGTTGGGCATTGAAAAGCGGGTTTTGGCGAAATTGTGCAACTGGGAAAAAGCCGGGTTAGACCGCCTGCCCCACAAGGCAATCGTGGTGGCACGCGATTTGATGCCCGACGATATGGCACATCTGCAACCCGATACGGTCTCGGGCCTGGTCACAGAAGTCGGCGGCCCCACGTCGCACGCGATCATTTTGGCGCGTGGCCTGGAAATCCCCGCGGTGGTCAGCGTGGTCGATGCGTTGGCAGAAGCGCGCATGGGCGATCTGGCTATCGTAGATGGTCGGCGCGGGCGTTTTATTCTCAATCCCGACAAAAAAACCCTCGCCCAGTATCGCCGCTTGTCCGAAGCACTCAGGGCGCGCAAGGCCGGCCTCGCGGATTCCCGGGACCTGCCCGCCGAGACGACGGATGGGGTTCGCATCGCATTGCAGGCCAACGTGGAATTGTCCAATGAAGTGTCTTCCGCATTGACCTACGGCGCAGAGGGCGTGGGCTTGTACCGCACGGAATACCTCTATCTCGCGCAAAACAGCTTGCCGGATGAAGCGGCACAAACCGCCGCGTATTCGCAAATGGCCGAGCGCATCGCGCCGCAACCGCTCGTGATTCGCACCCTGGATCTGGGCGGCGATAAAATGTCGCATGTGCTCAACACGCAACCGGAAATGAATCCCTTTTTGGGCCTCCGATCCATCCGCTTGACCTTGGGGCACCGCGATCTGTTCAAAACCCAGTTGCGCGCCATCCTCAAAGCGAGTGTCGTCGGCAATGTGAAGATCATGCTCCCGCTCATCTCTGGGGTCGATGAATTGCGCGAGGCCCTGTCCGTGCTCGCCGAGGTGCGCGATGAATTGACGCGAGATGGCGTGCCCTTCGACGACCGCTGTCCCATCGGCGTCATGATCGAAGTCCCTTCCGCCGCGCTAGTGGCCGATGAATTGGCGCGAGAGGTCGATTTTTTTAGCATTGGCACCAATGACCTGATCCAGTACACGCTCGCGGTTGATCGCGGCAATGATCTCGTGGCCTATTTGTTCGAGCCATTTCACCCTGCGGTCTTGCGCTTGATCAAGCGCGTGATCGACGCGGCGCACGCGCAACAAATCCCCGTGACCGTGTGCGGCGAGATGGCGGGCAACCCGCATTCCGGCCTGTTGCTGATGGGCATGGGAATAGATAAACTCTCCATGACGCCCTCGGCCTTGCCCGAGGTCAAACGCGCCATCCGCGCCGCGTCCTTTGACCAACTCCAATCTCTCGCCGAAGACGTGCTCACCATGCATGTAATCGCAGAAATTCGCGCACGCATCACCCACGCATTTTCCAAGGAAGATGGGGAAGAAGTTAGTGCATAAGAACGCAACACAGGCGTAACCTACAACGTATCGAAGCCAGTATCGTGCCCGCCCAAAGATCGACGATGTATAGATGAACAACTATCGCAGTTGTACCCCATCGCGCTGATTTTTTGACAGGAGTCGTTTTTATGAGCCGTTTGTTCACGTCTGAATCGGTTTCTGAAGGGCATCCGGACAAGGTGGCCGATCAAATTTCGGATGCCGTGCTCGACGCCATGTTGTCGCAAGACCCCAACTCCAGAGTGGCCTGCGAAACGCTGGTGACGACCGGGCTCGTGGTGGTCGCGGGCGAAGTGACCAGCGCCGCGGTCGTGGATTTTGAATCGCTGGTGCGCGGCGTGATCAAAGACATTGGATATACAGATGCGAGCTATGGCTTCGATTACAAAAGCTGCGAGGTGATGGTGCGATTGGACCAGCAATCGCCCGATATTTCCCAAGGCGTGACCGCGGGCGAGGGCTTGCACGCGGAGCAAGGCGCGGGCGATCAGGGGATGATGTTTGGCTATGCGTGCCGGGAAACCCCAGAACTGATGCCGCTGCCCATTGCCCTGTCGCACAACTTGGTGCGCGAACTCGCGCAAATCCGCAAGGACAACGGCCTGTCGTACTTGCGCCCAGACGCCAAAGCACAAGTGACCGTGGCATACGACGGAGACGAACCGCGCCGCGTCCACACAGTCGTCGTCTCCACGCAACACGATGAAAACATCGCCCACGATCAGATTGTGCGCGACATCAAAAGCAAAGTGATCCGCGAGGTGGTGCCCGCGCATCTCTTGGACGAGGAGACGATCTATCACGTCAACCCGACCGGCAAATTTGTGGTGGGCGGGCCGCACGGCGATTGCGGGTTGACCGGGCGCAAAATCATCGTGGATACGTACGGGGGCATGGGGCGTCATGGCGGGGGCGCGTTTTCCGGCAAAGACCCGAGCAAAGTGGATCGCAGCGCGCACTACGCCGCGCGTTGGGTCGCCAAAAATGTCGTCCAAGCGGGCCTCGCGTCTCGGTGCGAAGTGCAACTGGCGTACGCGATTGGGGTGGCAAAACCCGTCTCGGTCGCCATCGACACGATTGGCACGGGCAAAGTCGCAGAATCAAAAATCGCTACCCTCATCGACGATCATTTCGACCTGACGCCCTCTGGCATTATCGCGGCCCTCAACTTGACCAACCCCATCTACCGTTCCACCGCCGCGTACGGTCACTTCGGACGCGCCGAATTTACATGGGAACAAACCGACAAGGCCAACGCCCTAAAAAGGGCCGCTGGCCTCTGGGACGAATAGATGAATGGACGCACAGGCGTAGCTTACCGCCCGACCCGGCCACCAAGTGGTCAGTCCCCGTCTATCAACCGACGCACCTTCGCAGATGAACTGGCCTATAGAAACGCAAAAGAGCGAGCATTCACGCCCGCTCTTTTTTGGTTTTCGTAGCATCCATCTATCGCCTAGATGCACCGTTACCATAATATAGCCGGTACACATAGAACTGTTGCTCGAAGCGAGTGATTCACCGAGCTGTCAAACTTCGGCATAGACCGCTTCTCGCAGGCCTTTCAAGTATCCCACGGCAAAGAGCCGTGCGATGCCGTGTTCATCGCCATAGCGATCATCGCCCATCTTCGGGTAGTGGTCCGGGCGGCACACGCCGTCGAACCCGATGTCCCGATAGGCGCGCAAACATTCGACCAAGTCGGTCTTGCCGTCGTCGTGGAATGTCTCTTCAAATTTCTCGGGATTGCCCACAACGTCTCGGATGTGCAAAAAATGGATCTTCTTTTGTTCGCCAAAATGTCGAATCACCCCGGGCAAATCATCGGTCATCAGCGTGAAATTGCCCTGACAAAGCCCAATGCCATTCATCGGACTCGGCACGAGATCGACGAGTTTCTGGTAATTTTCAACGTTGCTCATAATGCGCGCAATCCCGCGGATGGGCGAAAGCGGCGGGTCATCCGGATGCAGGGCCAGCTTGACATTGGCCTCTTCGGCCACCGGCACCACGCGCTCCAAAAAATACTTCAGATTGTCCCACTGCTGTTCTTCTGTGACGCACCCCATGTCTATCTCTTGCTCATCGAGCGGCACCCCGTCGATATTGTGGATCGGACGTGCGGTCGGATCCCCTTGTGCATCCAGGGCGTCGAGATCAAACCCGCTGACATGCGCCCCGCCGCGCGACGAGATGGACCGCGACGTGCGAATCACCCCCAAAATCGGCATCCACGCATAGCACCAAACCGGAATCCCCAACTTGCCCATGTTCCGCAACAACTCGCAGACGACCTCAATTTCCTCGTCCCTGCCCGGCAAGCCCATCTTGATCTTCTCCATCGGCGGGCGCGATTCAATGACCTCGAGGGGAATGCCCCCCGCCTCGTATTCGGCCTTTGCCTTTGCCAATGACGTATAGGCCCACGGCTGTTCCTCTGGCTCGGCACCAGGCTTGGGTCGCAAATTGATGCCGCCCACCGCGCATTCGACACCGCATTGCCGCATCAGGGTCCACCGCTGCCCGGCCTGCGGTGGCGTGACAATCGCAATTCTCAACATAACCGTCTCCTTTCATTTTTTGCATGCGCCACAAAAAGCACAAAAGGGTAAATGTGACGCGCCATCAAAGCCCAATATATCAAGATGCAACGCGACATGCGATAAAAAACAATCGCTCGTCAAATCGCTTTCGACAAACGCTTCGCTTGCGTATATTGGCAAGTCAGTAGGTCGTGTTGACATTTACGAGCCATGCACCGGCTTGAGCGGTTTATCGAGAAAATCAAGCCTTGACGTTCCGCAGTTCAAAGAAGGCATCAAACAAGTGCCCTTGCAAAAAACCATCAGCTAAAGCCATCACGCACAGCGCGCAAGTCCGTCTCGCAACCAACATCCATTATGCAACCCACTTTGCAGGCTGACGCATATCGTTCTGTTACAAAAGCGATTTGCGCTGTGCAAGCCTCTCGGCGTTTGAGAGCGGCATTTTTTGCCTACTTTTTTTTGCTGTAAAAAAAAAGTAGGTCGCCGAAGGCATCGGAGGCAACCAACGAAGCTGTAGGACCAAACGCATTAAATGAGCAAGCAACACATTTGCTAATCTGTGCGTAATGTCAAAAAAATGAAATGTCAACAGAACCTAGTCAGTTCCTTGTACCCCGTTCCGCAACTTCGCCCAGGAGACCCTACCATGAGACCTTGCACAATCCTCGCTCTCGCCCTGCTGATCACCAGCCCGACTATCGCTCAAACGCAATCGGAAAACCGCACCCAACGCGCGGCTGAGCGTTTTTTTTTGCGCAATGACAAAAATAAAGACGGCAAATTGTCGCGGGAGGAATTTCCCGAACGACAACGCCGTCTGTTCGATCAGATCGACGCGGACAAAGATGGCTTTGTCACACTTGAAGAAGACGTGCATTTTCGCAACAACAGACGGAGGAACACCGTGAACATCCCAGAAGGCGTCACTGTCTATCGAGACCTGATCTACGGGCAGGTCGGGGACAGAGAATTGCCCCTCGACCTCTACCTGCCGCCCGATACCTCATCCCCTGTGCCCGTGGTTATCTGGGTTCACGGCGGCGGTTGGCGCGGCGGGTCTAAGGGCAATGGTGGTCGCGCACGCAACATGACCACGCGCGGATTTGCAGTCGTCGCCGTGGAATACCGCCTCAGCGGCGAAGCCCTGTTTCCCGCACAAATTGAAGATTGCAAAACAGCCGTGCGCTGGGTCAGGGCAAATGCAAAAAAATACAACCTCGATCCGGACCGCATCGGCGCGTGGGGGTCATCTGCCGGCGGTCATCTCGTCGCCCTGATGGGGTTGACGCACGACGAAATGGCGTTTGAAACCCCCGACCACAGCCAGTATTCGAGCCGCGTGCAGGCGGTCTGCAACTGGTTTGGGCCTACGGATTTTTTGCGTATGAATGACTTTGAGGGCCGCATCGACCACGACTCAGCCGATTCCCCTGAATCCCGCTTGATCGGTGGCCCCATTCAGGAACACAAAGAGAAAGTCGCCGCGGCCAATCCCATCGCGTACGTCAGCAAAAACGACCCGCCCATGCTCATCATGCACGGGGAGAAAGACCTGTCCGTGCCCTATAACCAAAGCGAACTCCTCTATGCAGCAATGAAAAAAGCGGGGCTAGATGTCACGCTTTACAAAGTCGTCAATGCCGATCACAGCTTTCGCAACGCCACGCGAGACAGCGCGGCCTCGCTCTTTGAAATGTCCGCACAATTTTTGGAAAAGCACCTCAAGCCCCATCATGATACCGACAAGACAGCACAATAACCGCGTGATCAATTCTACGAGGAGCAACCATGGCAAAACGAAACGTCTTAATCACCGGCGGCTCGGGCTACGTGGCCGGGCGAATGTTGCCCGCCCTTCGCGAGCGGTATAACCTGACCATCTTAGACGTGAAAACGACCAACCGAGAAGGCGAGGAAGTGCCCGACGTGGTCATCGCGGATTTGACCAACCGAGACAGGGAAGCGTACCGAGCGCATTTCAGGGGGCAAGACGCGATCATCCATTGCGGGTTCGTCCGCGCCCAAAACTCGGAAGACCGGTTCTGGACAGAGATGCAGAACATCGACATGGCCCACAACGTGTATCAGACTTGCGTGGAGGAAGGAGTCCGCCGCGCCGTGATCATCAGTTCCAACCACGCGGCGGATTACTACGAAAACTCGATCTGGGCGGGCAGGCAGGAATTTGTCACCCCGGAAATGTACCCGCTCTCCGACAACTTTTACGGCTGGGCAAAAGCGCAATACGAGTTGTTGGGCTTCACCTTTGCCGCCGGCTTGATGAACGCGGGGCAAAAATTGGAAAACGTGCAAATTCGCATCGGCGGCCCGCGCGAAACCGACATGGACCGCGCCAAAGCCAGCGACCTAAAACGCATGCACCGCGGCCTAGGCGCGTACTTGAGCATTCGGGACCAAGTGCAACTGATCGTCAAAAGCATCGAAGCCGAAACCATCGAAAACGACTACGGCATCCCCTTTCAGATCTTTTACGGCATCAGCGGCAACGCGCACAACTTTTGGACCATCTCCAATGCGCGCAAAAAAATCGGCTACGAACCCGAAGACAACAGCCAGGTCAAATTCGCGGCCCAACTGTCCAAAGTTCTACTTGAAGCGCGAGAAAATTATCCGGAGGAGGAGACGGCGTGACACCCGAACGCATCCGCGCCCTCTTAGAGGCTGTGGCCCAGGGCCAAATCGACACAGACGCTGCATGCGCCCAACTCGCGCACTTGCCGTTTGAAGAACTCGGGTTTGCGCGCATCGACCACCACCGCACCCTGCGGCAGGGGTTTCCCGAAGTGATCTTTTGCGAAGGCAAGACCGTCGATCAGGTCGTCGCCATCGCCGAGCGCATCCTCTCATCCGGCACCGCACTGCTCGCAACGCGCACCACTGCCGACATGCGCGAGGCCCTAGTTGCCCACCATCCCGCCGCACACGTCAACGCCCTCGCGCGCACAGTCGTCGTTCCCGGCGCAATACCCAACGCAGAAACCATCGGCGAAATCCTCATCGTGGCCGCGGGCACCTCCGATTTGCCAGTCGCAGAAGAAGCCGTGGAAACCGCACGGATCATGGGCAATGCGGTCGAAACCCTATACGACGTGGGCGTCGCCGGGATCCACCGCTTGCTGGCCTGCCGAGACCGTCTCTTGGATGCCAGTGTCATCGTGGTGGTGGCTGGTATGGAAGGGGCGTTGCCCAGCGTGGTGGGGGGCCTGGTCGCCGTGCCGATCATCGCCGTGCCGACCAGCGTGGGCTATGGGGCGAGTTTCAACGGGTTGGCCGCGCTGTTGGGCATGCTGAACAGTTGCGCGGCCGGTGTGACCGTGGTCAACATCGACAACGGCTTTGGCGCGGGTGTCGCAGCGAGCAAAATCAACCGCCTCCGCACGGGGCGATGATTTATTTTTTAGTCATTATTTTTTAATTTTTCAAATTGCGATAAAACAAAATGTACATATTCGCAACCTATTGATTTTACGCGCTTTGATAGATAAAAGCCACATGGTCGCACGCCTGTGACCCATTCTGTCCTGTAAATTGTGATCCATCTGCTCTCGTCGCCTCTCAGCAGGCATTTGCAGACACTTCACGTATACCCTTGTTTTATTGTGCCTTAGAATATTCTAAGGCACTTTTTTTGTTTTTTTAAAAAAGTGGCACAGCAATTGCGAGATATGTTACATGTGACGTGACATTCAAACGAAGTTGAAGCCGGCCTGTTGGGCACGCGACACTGCCCACTAAACGCTTCGCAAAATTCGACATATCAGCGACAGGCCCAGGGTGCCCTAAATTGACACTTGACACCCGAAAGATGTTGCTTGTGCTGAGATGTTGAAGAAAGGAGGTGAAAGAGATGACGAGACGAATCGTATCAGTCCCTAGGTAATCAACTCTATTCGTGACCTATAGGGATTTGGTAGAATCAGTTTTGGATAGACTTTTTACTCCATCATTTTAAGTTGACTTTGCAACTTATTCGGAGTAAATTTTTTCAAGGAGAATGAATCATGACTCAAATGTTGGCAAATCGCCTGACAACAGTCCCTCAACAATTTTTTTTGAATTGTGTATCTTTATCCCTGCGGGAAGAAGATTTAACCGCAAGCGATTTAAGTGGACTTCAAGGTGGTAATCCTCGGTTGGTTCAATACGTTTTAGAAAATCTTCCAAAGGTCCAGAGGGCAGCTCAGCAAGCTCTCAATAGAGGGATGCCTCCTGTTGTATATGCCACTTTTGGAAAATTTGAGCAAATTGGTAGCGCAATAATTGATACCTGTGATAGTGTCTTAGATGTAGCATCAGATGCTATTACAGATTTCGAGAATGGCGTAAAAGCTGGATGGTATCCCGGTAAAGGGTATGGTGGATAATACCAAAGTAGCCATGCACAAGCACAACGCAGTAATCCAGCGACTTTTTTCATTGTGCTTGTGCATGAGCCGGAGTGGTTGCGGACCGAATGCGTAACATCAGTTTCTAAAGAGCTGGAAAATGAAAAAATCCCATTCTTCTTTTTGGTGGCAATTGTTGCTTAATTTCATCACAGGAGGTTTTTTTGGTCCAATCTTCCTCACTGTGCTATTTATGCCGATGCACCTCAATGATCTCATCTTAATAATGAGTAGCATTGTAGGTGCTTTCGCATTTAGTGGATTTTATTGGATGATTTATAGGCGAAAAAAATGAATCCCAGCCTCGGACAAGGTGATGCTTTGTTTGCAGACCGTACACAAAAATAGGCGCGGTTCCTTTACCTTGGAATCGCGCCTTCTGACTTTTACAGATCGCTAGCCATTTCGACCTTGCTGTCCCGAGAGACCTTGGCAATAAAAGGTGGATCGTGTCGCCTTACGAACTGTGCAATTCGCGGAATCGCCTTGATAAACGCCTGGGCATTTTCCCCTGCGGTCATATTCTTGCGCGTTGCCAAGTTAAAAAGCCGTGCGTTATAGGCTTGAACGGCCTGTTTTTCCAGTTGCCGATATTTGATCGCCCGATCTTTTGTAAATGCGATCCATCCGTTTTGTCCACAATGCCTGATCCATATTTCATCGGGCGTATCCGGAGCGAAAAGGTCGTTGTGAGCGTAAATCTCCAGAAACCCGGCGAGATGTCCAATCCTGATCTGTGTTGCCTTCAATGGCTCGACAAAACGCGGACTGTCAAGAGCGCGATCCACAAAAATGGGCGGAAGGTCAAGCGGCCTTTCGGCTTCTGGCCGATTCGTACCGGATAATTTCTTCAATCTCCCACCTCTTGTGTCCATAATCCTTCGCCAGTGCTTTGATCAACTCTCCCGCATTGAACCGCTCAAAGACAATTTCAGTCGGCACGCCTCTTCCCGCGAGCACGGGACGCCCAAAAGAAATATATGGATTCATCGAAACAGCTCTCGGCTGATCATCTTTCAGGAATGGATCTCGCGTAAAGGGATACAAGACAACGGGGCCACCCGCATCATACTCAATGCGGTGGAGATACATGTCGATGACCTTTGCTATTTCCAGTTGCCCGCGTTTGGAAAGGTTGATGAGTTGCCCGAGATGCTTGAGAAACAGATATTTGCCATCCGTCGCAAAAGACTGAAAAGCCAACGGATGCTTCGTTTTCCCGGGAAACTGTTTTTCAAGCGTGTCAAGTGCTACCCGAATATCCTGCAACCGCACCTTGTGAACTCTGCGAAGTGCCACCAAGACATGGGCCTCCACCAAGTTGACAAAGGACAGTTGTACGATCTCTGATGGGGGTACGAGAATAACCGGTTCAAAATTGCCGCGGTCAGAGCCACCCTGAATCCCCGAGGTCCAAGACCAGAGGGTAGAGCGCGGAATGCCGAGGTGGCGAGCCGCTTCTGAAATCCCATAAGCAGGCGCGAATCGCGCATCGGTTTGTTCGATTTTTTTAAGCGCGGTCATGAAAATCATCTCCTGGCGAATTGCGAAACGGGTTGAGGACGCCCAAGCGATTGTGATATGCGAGCGGCGCGCCTTCGGCGTTGCACATGGGCAGGGGCGGGTCGGTCTGGATCGTGGCTTTGCTGCCGATGATGAGCGCGAGGATTCCGACTGGAACCGCGAGGAGATCCGCGGGCTGATCCGGCGCGAGTTTGTGCAAAATGAGATAGGCAATCGCCCCGGCGATCATCGCCCAAAGCGCGCCCGAGCGATTGGCCTTGGGCCACCAGATCCCCGCGGTGAACGGCACGAAAAGCGTCGCTAGCAACACGGACCACGAATCGACCATCAGCGTGTACACCGTATTGTGCGAAAGCGCGAGATACAGCGCGACCACGCCGAGAATGGGCACGCAGAGGCGGCACAGGCGAAGTTGGGTTTGCGCGTCGATATCCGGGCGCACATACCGAATCAAATCATTGCCGATCACGCTGGCGGGCGCGAGCAACGCACTGTCTGCACTGCTCATCAGCGCGGAGATCAACGCGCCGAGAAACACCGCGATGCCCAGCGGGGGCAGATAGGTCTGTGCGAGTTTCATCATCACCTGCTCGGGATCCTCCAAATTGGGAAAGGTGAGCGTGGCTGCCATGCCGAGAAACACCGGCAACATGCCCACGGTCAGATAAATCACCCCCGACAAATACGCGCTGTTTTGCGCGATGGACTCATTGCGGCTGGACAGACTGCGTTGCAACAGATCTTGCCCGGCGAGATTGCCCAAGCCGATCACCAACCAATCCCGCATGTATGCCGCCCATGAGGTCAGGCCCGCGTCGCGGGGATACAGATAAAACTGGTCGTCCGGTATCTGCGCGCGAATCGCGGCCCATCCGCCCATGTCGTTCAAGAGAATGGGCGTCATAAAAATGAGGCCCAACGTCAAGACCGCAACTTGGATAAAATCCGTGAGCGTCACCGCCCACATGCCCCCTGCGGTGGTATAGACGAGCACGATAACCGCGCCGATGCAAGTGCCTACAACCGCGTCCAATCCCGTCACCGCGTGGATGATCTTGCCAAACCCGACCATCAGCGACGCGACCCATCCCAAATACGCCGGCACCGTACACACCGCCGCGAACACCCCCGCTGTCCGACCAAATCTGCGCTCAAAAAATTCGGCAATTGTGGAAACGCCTGCCCGCCGCATCATCCGCACGTAAAACATCCCCGCGAGAAACAAACACAAAGCCGCGCCAAAGGGATCGGCAATCACAGCCAAAAACCCCCCTTTGTAAGCCGCACCCGCCGCGCCGAGCACCGTGCCCGTGCCAAACCAAGTGGCGGACAGCGTGCCCGTGGTCAACACCAAGCCCAACCGCCGACCCGCAACCACAAAATCCACCGAATCCTTAACGCGCCTGCTGGCATAAATGCCGACCGACAGGGTAATCAAAACGTAAGAACAAAGACCTGCGATGATGGGCAGTTGGGACATGGGATTCCTTGGTCAGGGGTAAAAGGTGAGACGTAAGAGGGGAGAGGCAAGAGGCGAGAGGCGAGAGGCAAGAGGCGAGAGGCGAGGATAGCCACGAGCGGGGTACAACTGGCGATAGCCAGTTCAAAGACACAAAAGGGGTACATGGCGATAGGCCGTTCAAAGGCGAGCAGTGAGTGTAAGTATTCTCCCGTCTTGCCTCTCACCTCTCACCTTTTTGGGCGGTGCCCCCGTGCTCGCCCGAAGCAGTGGTCAGTGGTCAGTCCGCCCCGCCCCGAACCCTCAAGCGGTCAGTGGTTGGCCTTGCGACAAATATAGCCACTTTTCCCCATTTCACAACCTCAAACAAGTCTGAATCGCGGATTAAACGGATTGCGCGGATTGCGCGGATTGGGCGACGCAGGTGGGGCGAAGGGCGCAGAAAGGTAACGGGCAAAGCATGTGCTGAAGCGGTTATTCAGTAGCGAAAGGCAGGGGAGTTACCGATGAACGCGGATGAAAGACGCGGGTCAGGATGAGATATTGGTTGACCTTGCGCTCAAATTTGCGAGATTAAACACGGGAGGGATTCGAGAATTTCACTTGAGAAACAACTACCCGCAATGCCGGAAACTAAGGTCCTATTCTATTGTGAAGCGAACGGAACCGTTCCCGTGCTGGCGTGGCTCGACGACCTGCTTCCCAAGGTTAGGGCCAAATGTATTGCAAAAATTGAGCGACTCAGCACATTAGGATATGATCTTCGGAGACCTGAAGCCGATTATTTGAGAGACGATATTTACGAACTTCGCATCGCATATCGCAACATTCAATATCGGCTTCTTTACTTTTTTATGGACGTAACGCCGCGGTGCTCTCGCACGGCATTGTCAAAACACAGCGCGTGCCGCCTGCGGAAATCGCCCGTGCTATTCGCCGAAAAAGAAACTTTGAACGGAATCCTGAACGACATACTTATTCGCTGGAGAATGAATGATGCGCGAAAAAAGAACCACAGATGCCGTGGAAATCCTGCACAAACGCTATGTCGCGGGCGACCCGAAATTGGAAGCCTTGCTCAAAACAGAACGGATCAACGCAGAGATCGGCACTCAACTCTATCACCTTAGAACCGCGTCTGGCCTGTCGCAACGGGAATTGGTCGATCAGACCGGCATGCCCGTCTCGGTCATTGACAGCCTTGAAAACGCCGACTACGAAGGACACACCTTGACCGTATTCCGTCAGATCGTCGCCATACTGAACAAACGGGGCCAGATTTCTTCTGTCGCCCAGGCGATCAGCGGATGAATGCGGATTGGGGCGCAGGTAGGGCGGAGCGTGCAGGTGGTGTAAAGGATGTAGCAGGTGCGAAGGACGCAGTGGGGGTGGTAGGGGGTAGGGTAATCCGCGCAATCCCCTAATCCGCACAAATCCGCGATTCAGACAACAAAAAGCCCGAGTTCCTTGCGAACCCGGGCTTGTTTTTTTGTTCTTTCATCTGTGTTCATCCCACCTCTCCCGTACTTCCTCAAAATCTCGATCAACTCCTCATGCGGTAGCGCGGGCATCACGCGGTCGTCGCGTCCCACCATAGAATCGACCACGCACATGGCATTGACAATCGCCTCTTCCGTGGCAACGCCGATATTTGTCGCGATTTCGGGCGGTTGTTGCGTCCTCACCTTCTGCCATGCTTATACCAATTTGATTTCTATTTGTCCTCATTTTCAAATACGCGAATCGTAGGGATAGGCCGCGGCGGCGCAACGTCAACCTGCTCGCACAGGATGTCCCCCATTACACGAATCGTAGGGACAAGCCCCCGTGCCTGTCCGAAGCAGTGACGGGTTGAGGTGTCCTATAGGTCAATAGAAAATCAATTTATTTTTTTGATTTCTTTGACTTTTGAAACATGAGATCCGCGAATGCGCCCGTGACTGTGCTACCGGTGTTGTCCGAGTCGGACATGAGATAGACGCGCACGATTTCTGCGGGTTCTTCTTTGGGGTAGAAGCGTTTGAAGTCGTTGTAAAAATTGCGCGATTCCGCAACCCATCGGTTCGCGTTTTGGTCTCCGGTTTGGGCGACGATGCGGTACCATTTGAATTTGAGCACCCACGGAATGACGGTTGTCACCTGCGTGAGCGCGGTTTCTTCCGGGATGGTGCGCGTCCACAAGTAGGCGATTTCCCGCAGGTCGCCTTTGGTGTTGAGCACGGAGATGCCGAGTTTGGCGGCGAAGTCGTCGCCCGATTTTTGGATTTCCCCTTTGTCATCTGTGGTACGGCTGTCGTCTATGGTGTTGCTCACGCGCCAACGCCAAGAGATGTTGGGGTATTCGGTTGCCGAGATGAGGTCGTGTTGCCCCCGCGCTTGGTTGCGGATGGTTTTTTCAAATCCGGTTGGGGGACGGTCACAGCGTTTGATCCAATTTTGCTCGCGGTCGACGGGCAAGGACATGCCGTTTTTGGTGGGCACTTGCCAAAAGAGCGCGGCGGCCTGATCGCTGTGGATTTCAAACGCGCCATTGCGATGCTGCGCGGTGACGTTTTCGCGGCAGTTGCCCCAATCGCGCCGAAGCCAGTCGCCCGCCATGTTGACGGAGACGCGGTCTTGCGCTTGCACAAGACGCGGGAACAGGACGAGGAGACTCGCCATGAACAGTGCCGCTGTGATGAAGATGGCGATGGATTTGCCGATGGGCTTTGCATTCATTGGGGTCTCCTTTCAAAAATTGACCATGAGCGCGGCGCGAAGTCCTTTTTCAGGCGTGGGCGCGATGCTCAGGTTGAGGCGTTGCGGAGGCACCTCGACCCATTTCTCGGATTTTATTGCAACACCAATGAGCGTTGTAACGGCGGTAAGCGGTACACACGCCCTCATTGCGACATTGCCGACACTTACGTATCGCACTTGTGAAATTGCTGCGAGTGTGACCAGTCCTGCACTCAAGATCAGCCCAACTGACAAGCCTGTGTCCGTGTGTCTATGCTGTCCAATGCTGACTTCAAAATTGGAGATTGAAGCCATGGGCACTTGATACAATGTCCGTCCATCTTGGCTCGTGATTGTGGCGGCGGTCACTTCCACGATTCGCTTTTGTCGCCCGGGGATGAAAGTTCTCGGCAGTTCGATAACGAGCGTATCCCGATTCATTTCTACGACCTTGCCAACGATTCGCCATTTTGAAATTGAAGGGGCTTTGAAACGCACTTTGGCATTGCGTAGATCAAACCTTTGTCCAGATTTTGGATCATCGTTCGAGAAAAGTTGCACGGCCTGCCTTAAATTTTGCCATCCTTCAACAGTTCGTCGGTATTTAGCGACGGCAAGCGTGTCGATGTCGCTGTATGCTATTTTCCATTTTTTCAATCCTTCCCCATTATAGATCGCGATACCCTCCGCGTCTTTGGCAGTAATCCATCCCGTTGTGGTCACTTTCACCCCTTCTGACGTATAGACGACATGGGCATACCATCCCTTTTTGATCTTTTCGGGAGTGCCCTCCTCGAGTGTCATGACCGCGACACTCACGGCTTTCATTTGTTCATTCCGAATGAACCTGTTCACCTCGTTCATCTGTTTCGCGGGCACGCTGGATTCTGTGCTCATGATGATGGACAGGACTTTGACGTATGCGATAGTCGTTTTGCCCTTGAGGCCGCCGCTGCGAATGGTGAACGATGTCTCGCCTATCGCATCAATCCAGCCCCTCGCCATTCTTTTTTGATCGTTGCGGTCGCGATAGGTGATGGCGATGTACGCATCTCGAACCAGCGCATTGGCATTGACCTGATCGCCGTGGAGTTGCGTGGCGGCATGTGCGAGCATGGGGGCCATCGCGTTGAGCACGAGTGCCGCTGTGATGAAGATGGCGGTTGAAAAACGCGATAGAGAAAAATAAAAAGTTGTGCGACATGGACTCATGGAAGCATCTCATCCTTTTTTGAACTGTGAAAGAAATATACACATGTGAAAAAAATACCACATTTAGGCGCGGTTTTGAGCGGGAATTTCGTTCTATTGGGGATCTATGCAATTTTCGTTCCAAAACAAAAAGCGCGACGGAAAAATTCCGCCGCGCTTTGCGGTTAAATGATACCCCATCCCCGAGGCAAGCGGGAGATGTATTTCCCTTCTGCCTTGACAGATGGCGGCTATGACAAACGCAAGGTAGGGGCGAATAATTATTCTCCCCAACACATGCGCCGCCCCCAAACAAGGAGGCCCCATCCGACCTCTGATTCCCCCGCGCCATGACGCGAAAATTGAACAACATGGAAACAGGAAGGCCCCCCCCCTCGCCCGCGATGAAATCATCCGAGCCATCCGGCGTCAAGGTCGCCGAAAGTGGAAACGCACCAGTGGCTATCATCGTCGCTCGGTCGTTGAAACCCAACTATGCCGGTACAAGCAACGCATTGGGCGGCAGTTGCGCGCACGCAGTCAGGAGAACCAAGAAACGGAAGCGCGGTTGGGATGTGCGGTGCTCAATCGCATGATGAGGATCGCGAAACCCGTGTCCTATCCCAGAGAAAGAGGGGCTTAAATCTCGCGGGAAAGGGACGAACTTTGCCACGACAACATTTATGCAACAACGCCACTGACTACTGACTACTGACTACTGACAACTGACCTCTTGAGCGGGATAGTGCGGTAGCCCTCTCACGTCTCACGTCTTACCAAAGGGGGTTGGGCAGGGTGGGCTGACTACTGACCCCTTGAGCGGAATAGTGCGGTAGCCCTCTCCCGTCTCCCCTCTCACCGAAGGGAGTTGGGCGGGGCGGACTGTGCAATATCCAACCCCTTTTCTCGATAATAACGCAACGCACCCGCGTGCAGGGGAACGGACAGGCCCGCAGTGGCTTTTTCGAGCGACATGGCGAGCGTGGCTTTGTGGATATTTTGAATCTCCGTCAAATTTTCGTAAATGGTCTTGGTGATCTCGTACACCATGTCTTCGGGCAAGTCGGCTCTGCACGCCAAAAAATTGGGTTGCGCGATAGTCGCAATCGCTTCGGACTGACCGGGATACGTATTGGCCGGAATGGTGTAGCGCGTCCACACCGAAAACGATTTTTGGATGGTGCTGAGGTGGTCGTCCCCAAACGCGAGCACGGCGACCCCATCCGCGCCGAGTTGGGCAAACGCCTGCGTCACAGCGGCCACCGGCGGCCCTGCGGACAGCGTGGCCCCTGCGATGCGCCCGTCGATCATGGCCTGAGCAGACGGGCTATATCCCAAATACTCAGACGTAAAATCCTCATCCGGAGAAATGCCCAGGGCCGCGAGAATGGCTCGGGTCGCGCCTTCGGTACCGCTCCCGCGCTTGCCGATGGAGAACTTGTGACCGAGGTCTTTCAGATCGTCAATCGTACCCGTCTTGGCATCGGATGCGCGTAGCACAAAATGCTCGACGTTTTCCCACAGCATCGCAACAGAGCGGATTTCCCGAACCGGCTGGCCCTGATACGTGCCTTGCCCCCGATACGCCATCTCGCCGAACAACCCCTGCAAAATCGCCAAATGCGCCTCGCGGTTGAGCAACATCTGAATATTCTCGCCCGACCCCGCGGAATTGATGGCCGAAGCCACAATTTTGGGTTGCAACCGCTGTGTGATGGTCGTACCCAATGCGACCCCCACCGGATAATACGTGCCCCCGGGCGTGGCAGTCGCAATAATCAAACTCTGCGTCTGCATCCCCTCTCGCCCATCGCCGCAGGAAAGGCAGAGCACCGAAGCGAGCAAAAAAACAAAATACCTGCGCGTCATAACAAACCCCATCGAAAAGGTGAACGGGTGACGTACTCCTCCGTTTGCAAACAGGGGGAATATACCCCCCTACTTTCACAACATGCAAGCACTATATCCCCACCCTAAAGGGATGGGGTCTTACGGGCTGTTTAGAGAACCCATGTATGGTGTAACGCCAAATTGAATTGCTGTTGCCTAATGTGATGCGAGATGCACCTTGACAACCCCCCGTGCGATTTCTATACTCCTCTAAAGGAGCGAAGCCATGAACGCCAACTATCCCCTTCTGTTTTTGTTCGCGTCTGCGTTGCTCTTGGCCGGTTGTGCCGAGTATCGGGCGTATCGCCATTTGGACCGCGCCATCGCGCACGAGGCCAATGGCAACAGCGAAACCGCGCTGGCGATATTTCAAGCCGCCGTGGAAATCTGCCCCAAAGACGCGGTCTTGCGCCGGTGGTTGGGCAGGGCATATTTGCGGAGCCGGCAATACGCC
Organism: Candidatus Latescibacterota bacterium; assembly: GCA_965204745.1. Classification (GTDB taxonomy): domain Bacteria; phylum Latescibacterota; class UBA2968; order UBA2968; family UBA2968; genus VXRD01. The sequence continues at coordinate 985,168 of OZ242010.1, read as the reverse complement.
GCGGCCCAAGCCGAGTTTGAAACCGCACAGGCATTGGCTCCGCAGTACCTCGTCATCTACCGAGACTTGGCACTGGTCAGCGAAGCCATGGACATGCCTGAAGCCGCTATCGGCTGGTTGGAAAAAGCAATCGCCCAAGTGCCCGCGCACGAGGACTCGCACCGCGACCTCATCGTTCTCTATCTCGCGCACGAACAATTGCCCGAAGCCCAATCGCTCTTGGAAACCGTTGTGGAACGCTGGCCGCAGGCACTGTGGGCACATTTCCAACTCGGCAGGCTCTATCTCATCCTGAAATGGCCCGAGCGCGCCGAAGAATCATACCGACAAGTGTTGGCGATTGAACCGCAAACCGACCGCGAATCCGAACTCCACGCCCGCGCCCACGGCGAATTGGGCAATGTGTACTACGAGCATGAGGACTATGAACGCGCAGAGGAATACTTCAAAAAAGCCCTCGAACTCAATCCCCTCGACGACAGTAGCCTGAACAACCTCGCGTGGCTCTACGCGATTCAGGGGATTCACCTGCGCGAGGGCATTCGCTTGTCCCGGCGATCCCTGCGCCTGCGCCCCCACGCGCCCTCGTACCTGGACACCCTCGCCGAATTGCATTACAGACTGGGCAACACAGAACGCGCCATCCTCATCATCCGCCAAGCCATCGCCTTGCAACCGGACGACCCCGACCTCCGCACCCATCTGCATCGGCAACTCGCAAAATTCACCTCCGGCGCACCGGGTAAGACGTGAGACGCAAGAGGTAAGAGGCGAGACGTAAGAGGCAAGAGGCAAGACGTGAGACGTGAGATGGGAAAGGCGAAAAACACAAGTCACTGAATTACCGACGTTGTGCTTGCGCGTGCATCGGAATGACGAAGCGACTAACCGAGGACTGAGGACAGGCACAGGGGCCTGTCCCTACGGGTGATGGGGGGCGGCCTGACAACTGACAACTTGAGGATGAACTGGGACTAACCAACCCTTTCCCCTCTTGTATCTTGGAAGTAAGGGTTAATTAGGAGTTGCGCCCTCGTATCGAGATAAGCCATCTTGATGCCCGGCTCGGGGAAGGCCGGCCCCTCTTGAAGGCGATGACCTTGTAGGTAAGATAGGCCCCCCGACCGCCGGGTCTATGCCGAAGAGTATCTAAGCCCCTTGAGGCTGCATATACAAGACCGGTAGACTTGGCGTCAATGGTCGGGACGCGACCCCGAGCGCGCACCAGATCCCTTACAACCCCCTCATCACAGGAGGCCCCCATGTCGAAATCTCACCCCGCTTTTGCCGGCATTGATGTCAGTGCCCGCACGTTGTCCGTTGCCCTGTCCAGACCCGGACAAGCTGTCATGCAAGCGACCTTTGCCAATGATCCCCAAGCGCATAAGCGGTTGCTGAAGTGGCTCACGAAGGGCGGGCACATGGTCTCTGTGTGCCTCGAAGCGACCGGGCTTTACAGTTTGGGGGTGGCCTTGGCCTTGCATCGGCATCGCCACACAAAGGTCATGGTCGTCAATCCCAAAGCGATGAGCAAGTACGCCCAAGCCTGCATGCAACGGGCGAAGACGGATGCGAAGGATGCGTTGTTGATCCTCGACTATGCCGAGCGCATGCCTTTTGTGCCTTGGCAAGCGCCGAGCGAGCAACGGCTTCAACTGCAAGCCCTCACCAGACGCATTGACCAACTCAAGCAGGAGATCATCCGCGAACAGAGCCGCAACCACGCGCAGAGCTACCACATCCGCAGCACACGTCTCATCGCACGCGATATTCAGGTGAATATTCGACACTTCAAACGCCGGATTGCATACTTGGAAAGCCAAGCCCTCGATCTCGTTTTGCACGATGAGCCCCTCAAGCGTGCCTACCAACGCCTCTGCTCGACGCCTGGCATCGCGCAAACGAGTGCCTTGCGGCTCTTGGCCGAGTTGACCCTTTTGCCAGAGGAGATGCAACCGCCCCAGTGGGTCGCACATGCAGGCCTGGATCCCAAACCCAAACAATCCGGAACCGCCAATCCACAAAGACGCATCTCGAAAACCGGGAATAAGTACCTCCGCCATGCCCTCTATATGCCTGCCTGGGTGGCCATCAGACACGAAGGCCATGTCAAAGCCTTCTATGACCAACTCATCGCCCGCGGCAAGAAACCTTTGCAGGCTATCGTTGCGGTGATGCGAAAGTTGCTCCATTCGATCTGGGGCATGTTGCGCCATGACCAAGATTTTGAGGGCGAAAAATTCTATCGAATCACCCCGAAAACCCCTTGACCTTTTAAGAGAGTATCTTACCTCTTACCTCTTACCTCTTACCTTTCACCTCTTACCTCTTACCTCTTACCTCTTACCTCTTACCTTTCACCTCTTACCTCTTACCTCTTACCTCTTACCTCTTACCTTTCACCTCTTACCTCTTACCTCTTACCTCTTACCTCTTACCTTTTACCTCTTACCAAACAATGACCTTCAAAGACCCCGAATGGAGCAACCTGACGCAACTCAGCGAGCGCGAGAGTTTGTCGGACATTCTCGCACAACTCTCGATGTTTGACACACTGGCCTCGCAGGAAGTGGCTCTGGTCGAACGCATCGTGCACCGCCGCCGATTTGCCGAAGGCGAGATGATCGCGACGCCGCGCTCTGGGTTGTTCATCGTCGTGGCTGGCAGCATCCATGTGGTGCAGCACCTGCCCGATGGCGAGCAAGCGCGCCTCGAAGTGTTGCGAAAAGGCGAATGGGCCGGCGAAATCGTGCCCTTGGAGGACTCGCCGCACGCGACCTCTCTTTTGGCAGTCGAACAAACCGAGGTCATTGGATTTTTCCGATCCGACCTCGCGGATTTTGTCCAAACCCAACCGAAAACCGCATTCAAAATTATCTACCGCCTGACGCAAATGATGGCGCGCCGCATGCAACATACAATAACCGAGTTGCGAAACGCGCGCCTGACCCTGATGCAACCGGAAAACCCCATCACTACCTCAGAGGAGGACATTGCGAGATGACGCGAATTGAGACGGTTCACGCCCGCGAAATTCTGGACTCGCGGGGCAATCCGACGGTTGAAGTGGATGTGCGCCTGTGTTCTGGCATTGCCGCACGCGCAGCCGTGCCCTCGGGCGCGTCCACCGGCATCCACGAGGCCGTGGAATTGCGAGACGGACAACCGCGCTATTTGGGCAAGGGCGTGCAAAAAGCCGTCCAAAATGTCAATGACCAAATTGCCAAAGCCATCGTGGGCATGGATCCGTCCGATCAAATCAAAATCGATCAGGTCATGCGCGACATCGATGGCACGGCCAACAAGGCATCGCTCGGCGCGAATGGCATCTTGGGCGTCTCGCTCGCCACGGCCAAAGCCGCCGCCGCCGCGTATGGCATGCCCCTGTACCGCTATATCGGCGGGCCGTCTGCCTGCCAGTTGCCCGTGCCCATGATGAACATTTTGAACGGCGGCGCGCACGCCGACAGTAGCGTCGATCTGCAAGAATTTATGGTCATGCCCGCGGGTGCGAAAAATTTTGCCGAGGCCCTGCGCGCAGGTGCGGAAATTTTTCACGCCTTGCGCGACGTGCTCAAAAACGCGGGATACAGCACGGGCGTGGGCGACGAGGGCGGGTTCGCGCCGAGTTTGGGGTCGAATGACGAAGCTCTGGAGGTCATTGCCGAAGCCATCAAAAATGCCGGCTACGCGCTCGGCGACGATATTTTGCTGGCCTTGGATCCCGCGGCGAGTGAATTTTACGATGGCGATCATTACGTATTCAAAAAGTCCGATGGCGCGCAGCGGTCGTCCGATCAGATGATTGACTTTTGGACCGACTGGACAAGCCGCTATCCCATCATCTCCATTGAAGACGGTTTGGACGAAGACGACTGGGCGGGATGGGCCGCACTCACCGCCGCATTGGGGGATCGCGTGCAACTCGTCGGCGATGATCTGTTCGTCACCAACACAGCGCGATTGCAACGCGGGATTTCGGAAAAAGTGGGCAACGCCATTCTGATCAAGGTCAACCAAATCGGCACCCTGACCGAGACATTGGAAGCCATTGAAACTGCCAAACGCGCGGGATACACTGCCGTCATCTCGCACCGCTCTGGCGAAACCGAAGACACGACCATCGCCGATATCGCCGTGGGCACCAATGCCGGGCAGATAAAAACCGGCTCCGCCTCGCGCTCTGACCGCATCGCAAAGTACAACCAACTGTTGCGTATCGAAGAAGAATTAGGCGACGCGGCCCTCTATCCCGGACGCGCCGCATTCTACAATATCAACACACCGTAGAAAGGCGCGAAAGTGAGCAATTCCCTGTTGCAAATCGCATCGCCAATTTTACCCGAACAAACGCGCACGCGCTTAAACGCCTTGTACGCCCGCATTCCCGCGGTATCGTGCGCCGGGTGCGACGCGCCGGGGAGTTGTTGCGAACTCACAGAAGCCGAATACGAGGACAATTATGCAACCATGTACCCGCTTTACGCCGTGGAATACGTCCACATCGTGGATTACGTGCGCTCGCATTTTGACGCGAAAAAACAGCGGGCACTGCTGAACATCGTCGAAGAACGCCCGCGGCGGTGCCCGTTTTTGACCGATGCAGGCGGTTGCTCAATCCATCCCGCGCGCCCCTTGACGTGTCGCACGTACGGGGTCTTGAACGATGCGGCACAGGTCAAAGCCACGGCCGCGGCTGTCCACGGCGAGGTGCCGTGGCAATGGGTATCGGCTTTCTTAGCCACAGAACAGTACACCGTGTGTCCAAAAACCAAATTGCAAGAAACCGACAAAGTCGATCAACACATGCAGGCGATGGTCTCATTGCAATACGAACGCGAGTTGATCGACATGTCCAATGCGCTCGATTGGTTGGACGCAGACCGCCGCGCCGCATTTCAGCAAGCCACACAAAAAAACCGCCCCACGCGCTGGACATGGGGCGGTTTTAACGCGCTTGCCCAAAAGCCGATGGCCTGGGTCACGCGCGCTTTTGCAAACTTTTGGAAAACATCTTTTTTAGGTGAATGAACCCGGCGTCTTTCAACTCGGTTTATCGCCAAACAGATGTCACTCCGGCGAAAGCTGGAGGCCAGTGTCTTTCCTGCTACCCCGCTAATATCCCTTCTCCTTATCCACCACATTGGACAACGCCTCGCCCTTCACATATCGGTGCAAATTATCCACAAACCGCGCTAGAGCACGCCGCCGAATGTGTTGGGAAGACCCCGCGCTGTGCGAGGTCAAAATCACATTGGGTTCGGTCCACAGAGGACTGTCCTCCGGGCACGGCTCCGTGTACGTCACGTCCAGCCCAACACCCGCCAGTTTGCCCGACCGCAACGCATCGATCATCGCCTCCTCATCCACCACCTTTCCCCGGCTGACATTGATGAAAAAACTGCCCGGCATCAACCGGTCAAACATGTCGCGAGAGATCATTTTGTGCGTCTCAGGCGTGCTCGGGCAACAGCTCATCACCACTTGGGACTGCGCCATGAGGTCGGGCAAAGCGTCCATTTTTCCCAAGTGATCGACCGAGTCCGGGCAAGCCATATCTTCGGGATCCACCGCGAGCACGCGGAACTCAAAGGCTTTTGCGCGATCTGCGATAGCCCGCCCAATACCCCCCAATCCGATGATGCCCATCGTCATGCCGGCCAGTTCCAAACACGGCACGCGCTCCCAGTGTTTGCGTTTCATAAAGTCCAACTGCGTGTGAATCCGCCGCGTCAATGCCAACAAAAGCGCGAACGCATGCTCTGCAATTTGCGGCCCGAACAACCCGCCCGCATTGGTCAAGACGATATCGCTGTTCTTAAACTTTTCGTACAAATGCCCCTCGGCACCCGCGTGGGGTTGCTGAACCCACTTCAGCGCGTCTGCCGCGTCAAATTCGGATTCGGGAAGACGCCCAAAAAGCACTTCCACCCCCGGCAGATAATCCATCTGCTTTTCGCCCTCGGGCAAAAATACCACCTTCGCTTCGGGCGGCGCGTCATCCAACAACGCCTCGACCTCCGCGCCATTTCGACTGCCGATCAATACGCGAATCATAAGCCATCTCCTTTTGGACTTTCAAATGGTGGATACACATCGCTTTCATGGTACAAAAAGAAAACGCCATTGGAAAACAATTTCGATGCGGTTAGCGGTAAAAGGTGAGACGTGAGACGTGAGACGTGAGACGTGAGACGTGAGACGTGAGACGTGAGACGTGAGACGTGAGACGTGAGACGTGAGACGTGAGACGTGAGACGTGAGACGTGAGACGTGAGACGTGAGACGTGAGACGTGAGACGTGAGACGTGAGACGTGAGACGTGAGACGTGAGACGTGAGACGTGAGACGTGAGACGTGAGACGTGAGACGTGAGATGGGTGAGGTGGTAACTGACACTTGTTTGAAAATTTTCATTGTTTCGGCTCATTTTTGTTGAAAACATGACAATTTTTAGCTAATTTTTGTCAAAATAAAAATGGCAACCATGCAAAGGGTGATAAGACCATGATACAAAGAGATTTGGAAAAACGCCTGATCGCACATCTGACCCATCGCGTTGAGCATCCCAATGTCGCCCTGTTGGAAGGTGCGCGGCAGGTTGGCAAGACCACGCTGGTAGAATCCATCAGACCGAAACTCGCCCGCGAAATGCTTTACCTGAATTTAGAGGAAAACAACCGCGCGGTTCACGACCTCAGTTCCTGTAGGGATTTCGCAGATTTTGAAACCTATCTTGTGACCACACACCAGTTCAAAGGCGACGGACAGCGCGTCCTCTGCATTGATGAAGCGCAAGAAGCCCCTGCCCTGGGCGGGTTTGTGCGATTTATGAAAGAAAAATGGCAACACACACCCGTCATCCTCACAGGCAGTTCCATGACCCGAATTTTCGGCCGGGAAACGCGGTTTCCAGTGGGCAGGGTCACGCGATTCCTGTTGCAACCGTTCAGCTTCAAAGAATTTCTGCGCTGTGGAAAACGGGAAACACTGCTCGCTTTTGAAGACCCCTTCCAGATCCCGCTGTTCTTACACGAACGCCTTCTCAAATACGTGCAAGCCTATCTCGATGTGGGCGGGTTGCCAGCCGTTGCGTCGTCGTTTTTTGCCCAACAGGACTGGCGACAAATACGCCGGGATTTGTATTTCGACTATCGCAGTGACTTCGCCAGAATTTTTTCAGAAACCGAAGCCTCTTTGTTCGATCAGTGTTTGCGGGGCGTCGCATCAAACCTCGGTAGCCCGAGCAAATACGCCCAGATGGTTCGCACGACATCGGCCCTTTACAGAAAAGTGCCCAATTTTTTGGAATTGCTCGAATCGTGGAAACTCATCCACAAATGCGAAATCCGCGGCACGCGCCCAGAACGACAACACTTTTCGCCCAAACGCTATCTCTACGATCCGGGCTTGGCAAATGACCTGCGGCTGATCGCCCTGCCGCGTATCGACCTCCTCTCAAACCTCGACGCCGCCCAGCGCACGCCACTCGGGGGCATTTTGGAAAATATGTTGGCAACCGAACTCGTGGCATTAGGCCAACACCTGACGGGATGGAAAAAGGGAGTCAACAGTTCCGAAGTCGATTTTATCTTTCGCACGAACTTGGGCAACACCATGCCCATCGAATGCAAAGCGTCGCTCGTCACGAGACCTCGGGATACGGGCGGCATCGCGGAATACGCCGCACGCCACGGCAGCGACTTGGGCATGCTCGTCAACCTCGACCTGCCGGGAAAATTCACGACGCCTAAAGGTCTAAAAATCATCCACATACCCGCCTACCTAATTGACAGATTTACCGAAATAGTGGCGAAATAAAGATAAGGCGCAAGACGGGAGAGGGCCTCCACCCATCCCATCCCCCGTCAATCCATCCCGCCGTTAATCCCAAGTGACCACCCGTTTCTCGCCTCCCACCAGCCGTAGGGATAGGCCCCATGCCTGTCCTCATGGATGGGCGATAGTTGCCCCCTACTTCTCATACCGTCCGATGAGATCCGCAATGTCGTCATGCCCTTTTTTTTGCGCCCAAGCGAGTGGGGTTGCCCATTCGGCACCTGCGAGAGTGGGGTCCGCGCCGCGGTCGAGATAGAGACGCGCGAGGTCGTACTTGCCCCAGCGCGCGGCCCATCCGAGTGGGGAAGACAGCAGGAGATCGTCGGTCACATCGAGGTCCGCGCCACAGTCGAGAAGAATGGTCGCAAAGGCGATGCGTTCGGGTTCGGTCATAATCGTTTGCCCCCAAACCACGCCGCACGCGGCCAAGCGATGCGCGAGGCGGTAGCCGAAACGCCCGATCAGATTGGGGCTAACGCCGCGGTCAAGGATCATGCGAAAAATCTCCGGATAGACCGAGCGGTCAAAGTCGCGGAATTTGCGATGGGGGCTAGCGCGCCACAGGCGGAGCGGTTGCTCGAGCAAGCCGAACCAGCGGTTGTCATCGGGTCGCCAGTCGAGTTGGCGCAAACACATCCCCACGATATTGGGATCGCCCCCGCACCCGGCCGCCCACAGCAACCTTTCGGCAAGCGATGGATCGTTGTGAAGCGCGACCGCAGCCGCAGAGGTCTCGCCTTCGAGTCCGGCGGTGATGTGCGTCAAAACCCCGCCGTATCGAAACAGCAAGCCCTTCATTTCGTCGTCGCGGTTGTTGTACGCGGCCTCGACCGGATTGCCGCTCGCATAAATGCTGGCATTGGGATCTGCGCCGCGCTCGAGCAAGAGTTCGGCGATTTCGTACTGCGCGTTGCCCGCGGCATGGGCGAGGGATTGCCCCCATGAATAGGGCTTGGATTCGTAGTGGTGGAGTTGGTGTTTGTCGTCCGGGTCGAGGCCGAAGTCGAGCAGCAAGCGCGTCATATCGACATTGTCGTTTTGCACCGCGATCTGCAAAAGCCCGTCGCGGTCCCTGTCATTGGATTGAAAGCGTTGGGGATGCTGTTTTGCGTATTCGCGGACAAAGTCGAAATCCCCGAGTGCAATGGCCGATTCGACCGATTGCGTGCAACCGGCCTGAAGGAGCATCCCCGCGCAAATCAAACACCCTTCGTCAATCGGCCTGTTGCGACCGCGAATATTGTGAACCGCGCCATCGAGGGGCGATTGCCCTTCTGGGGTGAGATGGGCGATGTCCGCGCCGCGCTCGAGCAGTTCCTGAACGAGGTGGTAACGCCCGCGAGAGGCCGCCGCGTGAATCACACTGCCGCCATTGCGATAGCAAGCGTCGAGCAAATCCGGGTGTTGGTCGAGAATCGCCAGCGCGTCTGCCTCTCGCCCTTCTTGAACCACCTCGAAGAGCGCGTCATTTTCTTTTGTTATGGTGATGTTCTTGCAGGCCGCGAGTTTGCGCCTTTCGTCTTCTTCTTGCAAGATGTGAACGATATCGTCCAGGCCGCGTTCACGCGCCATCGTCAGCGCGTCTGTGGCATCGCGGTGCGGATAGATGCCCGACGTGTGATCGGCCCCCGCTTCCATCAGCACGCGCACCGCATCCGCGTGCCCATTCACGACCGCATAGTGAATGGCGCGATGCTCGTCGCTTTCGGCCATGTGAACATTGACCAGATCGGGTTGCACCTCGAGAATCCGCCTCATTTTCCCCACATCACCCTCGGCCGCCGCCTCACAGAGGTCCGCGATCTTGTAACTTCCAGTTGTGGTCATACCCATTCCTTTCTCAATAGATTGAACGACGCTGTTATTTGATCCAATCGTATTGAATACTATAGGCTGTGGACTAATAGTATTCAATTTTCTAAGTTCACAATTATGATAAACGAAGCTTTTGCAAAAGTTCTCAAACGCTTGAGAACGAAAAAAAATCTGAATCAAGAAGCATTCGGTTTTGAATGCGAAATCCACAAATCAAAAGACCGCAAAACCTATGCCTTTCTCGAAGAAGATCTATCAGATTACAACCCCGATGAGCTCGAATGGAGATGGACTACGGAAACAAAAACGGGTCTTCAAGGTATTAAAAAAAGGATGGATTTTGTGTTTTCCGATGGTATCCCAATCAAAAACAATTTTTTGAAAGATTTATTCTCCCGGAAAACGCGTACATTTTTTCGATTGAACCCAAGCGATTGTCAATTGATGCGGTTGTCGATCTGTTGTTGGATCAACTCAACAACACCGCCTAATATCTTCGGCGAACGCCTCCATCAATAAAGGGAGAACCGCATTGCCCACTTGTTGGGATTTTTGGATGTACGTTCCCGTAAATCTAAAATCGTCAGAAAATGATTGTAACCGCGCCGCCTCTCGTATTGTGATGAGGCGGATTTCTTTTGGGTGGCAAAATCTCCCCGACCCCGGATGAAATACCCATCGCGTGATCGTTGGCGCAATCATTTCACAATCCAACCGTCCATACGCGCCACTATATCCAGACTTGGGTCTTAGGTGATCTGGCAGGTCTTTGATACCCTGACCTGGGGTTAGCGAGGCGATTCTCGAAAATTGCTTCGGTCTCAATTTGCGCGTGATGTGATCGTAAAGTTTTGTCGAATCGCCACGCATCTGATTTTGAAATTCATTCTCGGGTTCTTTGTCGTATGCCATAGGTTCAAACCCTTCGCCATTTTCCAAAACGGGTAAATCGGATAACGCCGACCAAGCAGATCGATATTGTGCTGTATGACGTTGCCAAAGGGACAATTTCTCAACTGACCCGAATTTAGGAGGAGAAAACGAAGGCGACACACCTGTTCTCGACGCAAAAAAGAAGCACCGCCGCCGCTTTTGTGGAACCCCGTAATCGGGCGCGTAAATAACCTTGACCGCCACCTCATAGCCCGCCGCATTCAGAATACCGATGACTTCATCGCGAACGATTCCAGAATAGGCATTGTAAATTTCCGCGACATTTTCCATGCACACGGTTTTGGGATATAGGATTTTAACAAATCTGAGAAAATCTCTAAAGAGTTGATTTCTTGGATCTTCTAAGAATCTATACGAAGATGGCACATTTTTTGAAAACCCCTGACATGGAGGGCCGCCGGCAATACAATCCAATTCTCCTTTTTTGAGATGCAACTGCTCCATAACATCTTCGGGATCAAGACGTGTTATATCGCCATTGATGATTCGAGAACCCGGATGATTCATAAGAAACGTATTGAGTGCAGGCACCCAATTATCAATGCCGGCAAGCACCACAAAACCCGCCTTTGAAAGCCCCCAAGACATGCCACCACAACCGCTAAACAAGTCAATGACCGTCAAATTATCCATTGTTTTGGCATCCTTTGCTTGGCATCTCATGTGGAAAGCAACGGGTGATCATTACTCTCGGCGCAAGCCAATCTCTCGGGCGCGCGTGGCAGAACGCGCGGTCGCCAAATTCATGAAATTGATGCAGGCGATGAGCAAAATGCACAATCCCAAAACAGCCAGAGGATACAAATCGCGGACATCCCGGTACGGCATGCCCGAATCCCCGGTAAAGCCCTCCAAATCGAGTTTGGAATACAGATGGATGCGCGGCAGGGCTTGGAAATGATAGGTCGCATCTTGCGAATCATCGGGAAATCGCTCGCCCAACGCCCGCTCGAGTGCGGCGACATCGGCATCTGCACGCATCCGCACGTAAATCGGCGCAGATCGGATGGCCCATAGATCGGACGCGAAAAAGGTCACGCTGTCAAAGTCCAAGCGCGTGTTGGGCGGGCGATCTTTCATCACCCCAACCACGGCGAAAGACTGCACAGCGGTCTCGTGCTGCACCTCGACCACGCGCCCGATGGGGTCTGTTTGCCCAAAGAGTTTGGCCGCGAGGCTCTCGGTCAAAACGATGGCGGCATCCCCGCGGTTGAGCGCGGTGGCATCCCCGCGGACGATCTCGAGCCCAAAAAAGTCGATGACATCCCCACGCGCGGGACAAAGGCGGTGTTGAAACACCCGGCCCTCAACGCGAAATCAGGACGTAATCCGCCGAAACTGCACAACCGCCTCCACCTCGGCGTATTCCTCGCGCAAATGCGTTGCGACCTGGGTGGGCAACACGCCGCGCCATTCGATTTGCCCACGCGCATCCCGTTCCTTGCGATACACGCGATCCGCATGCGGGCGAAACGCGTCGAAGCTCATCTCGTAGCGAACCGAGAGCAGGATGAGCATCGCACACGTCAACCCAATGACCAAACTGCCCAAACTGATGGCCGCATAGCCCTTGCGGCGCATCGTGTTGCGAATGGCAACGATGAGAAAATTGCGGATCACGGTATCGAGACCTATTGTTCAAAACCCGTTAGAAGGTCTGTTCTGTCGGTTGAAAAAAGTATATGCCAAAGCCGTCGGGGTCTCGCAATTCGATTTCCATTGCCCCGTAGTTGGATTCTGCCGGCGGGCTGAGATCAACGCCTCTCTTTTTGATTGAAGTGTACACCTCGGCCACATTGTCGCATTCAAAATACAGTTCTGTATCTCCGTGTGCATTTATCCGATCCGCTTCGGGTTCAGCGGGCCGTTTGTCGTCTTCGTAACGGGCATTGAGCATGAGTTTCGCGCCTCCCAATTCGAGAGACGCCCAATAAAAATGCCCATCGGGTTCATAAGAATGTACCACCTCGAATCCGAGTACATCACAATAGAACGCAACGGATGCCTTCATATCATAGACCTGCAACAGCGGCGTCAGGTTTTTTGTCGCCATAGGACATTTCTCCATTCAGATGCGATTTCAAAAATTGGCCCGTATAAGACTGCTCAATTTGGACGATTGCCTCCGGCGGCCCGGTTGCGATCACATCGCCCCCATTGTGCCCGCCTTCCGGGCCTAGGTCGATGACGTAATCCGCGGTTTTGATCACGTCCAAGTGGTGTTCGATCACCACAACCGCGTGGCCCGCATCCACCAACTTGTCGAGCGCGTCGAGCAACTTTTGAATATCCGCCAAGTGCAAGCCCGTCGTGGGTTCATCGAGAATGTAGAGGTTGTGCTTCCCGCGTTTGACCTTGCCGAGTTCATTGGCGAGTTTGACGCGCTGCGCCTCGCCGCCAGAGAGGATGGTGGCCGGATGGCCGATTTTGAGATAGCCCAAGCCTAGGTCGTCGAGCACCGAGAGTTTGTGGGCGACGAGTCTCTCGTCGCAAAAAAACGAGACCCCATCTTCTATCGACATGTCCAACACATCGGCGATGGTCTTGTCCCGATAAGCGACTTCGAGGGTCTCGTCATTGTAGCGCGCGCCTTTGCAGGTGGGGCAGGGGATTTCCACGTCCGGCATAAACGCGAGGCTGGTCTTAATCGCGCCTTCGCCCGCGCATTCCTCGCAACGACCGCCCTTGACGTTGAAACTGAACCGGGACGCCGTGTACCCGCGCGATTCGGCTTCGGGGGTGCGCGCAAAGCATCTGCGGATGTTGTCGTAAAAGCCGATGTACGTCGCGGGGTTGGACCGCGGCGAGCGTCCGATGGGCGATTGGTCGATATTGATCACATCGCCGAGGTGTTCGTGCCCGATGAGGTCGTCGTGATCCCCGGAAAACACCCGGCTGTCGTGGTACAGATTGTAGAGTTTCTTGTACAGGACTTCGTGAATCAAGGTGCTTTTGCCCGACCCGGATGCCCCGGTGATGCAGGTGAACATGCCGAGCGGGATTTCCACGTCAATGTCGTTGAGATTGTTCGCGCGCGCGCCCTTGATGAACAGGGCTTGGCCGTTCTTTTCTCGGCGTTGGGACGGAACCGCGATGTGCCGCTTGCCGCTGAGGTATTGCGCGGTCGGCGATTCCGCGCATTTGACCACCTCCGATAGCGGGCCGCTTGCGACCACATGCCCGCCGTGAACCCCCGGCCCAGGCCCCATCTCGACGATGTGATCCGCAGCGCGGATCGTGCCCTCGTCGTGTTCCACCACAATCACCGTATTGCCGATGTCGCGCAACCGCCGCATGGTGTTGATCATCTTGACATTGTCCTTGGGGTGCAAGCCAATGCTCGGTTCGTCGAGCACGTAGAGCATGCCCATCAGCCCAGAGCCGATTTGCGTGGAAAGGCGAATGCGCTGCGATTCGCCCCCGGAAAGCGTGCCCGACGGCCGGTTGAGGTTGAGATAGTCCAAGCCGATGCCCATGAGGAGTTCGAGGCGAGACGTGATTTCGTAGATGATTTGAGACGCGACCTCCCGGTGCTTGGGCGGCAACGCGAGTTGCGTGAGAAACGCGAACAATTCCGGCATGTGCATTTGCCCCAAGCTGTGGATGTTGTGATCCTCAATCGTGACCGACAAGCGTTGTTTTTTCAGGCGCTCGCCCCCGCAGTCCGGGCACGGATTTTCGACCATGACCTTTCGCAAATAATCTTCCATGCCACCGTGCGCGACGCCCTTTTGCCGGTACCGGCGGTAGCGGCGTTCTATCTGGTTGATAACGCCGTCGTAGCTAAACTCGCGCCCCGCGTACTTCGCGCCGAGTTTCGCGCCGGGGGGGTGTTTGATCACGACCTTCTCGCCCTTTGTGCCGTACAGGAGCAAGTCCTTCACATCGTCTGCGAGGGCTTTGTACGGCATGTCCAAGTCAAACCCGTACTTTTTCGACAAACTGTACAACATGCGCCCGCCCCACGTATTGACATCGTACTTCAACGCCTCTTTGACAAATGCCCCATCGCGCAGGCTGCGGTCTTTGTCTGGGGCCACCAAGTCCGGATGGGCTTTGAGATACGTGCCCAAGCCCGAGCAAGTGATGCACGCGCCCAAGGGGTCGTTGAACGTGAACATGCCGTGGTGCATGCGCCCTGCGACCACGCGCACAGACGAGCCGCCGAGTTTTTCGTAAAAGGTCTCGGTGGCTTTTTTGCGTTTGCTCTTGAGAACGCGAAAACTCAAAAAGCCCTCGCCGATGACTTCGAGCCCGTGCTTGAGCGACGTGACGATCTGCTTGTCCATGCCCTTGCGAATGACAAAGCGATCCACGATCACTTCGATGAAATAATTTTTGTCTTCGTCCAAATCCATCTCTTCGCCGAGATCGCAAACCCCGCCGTCGATCCGCACGCGGCGATAGCCCTTGGTGCGAATGTCGTCAAAGAGATAGGCGTAATCCTCGCCGTAAATTTTGAGCACGGGCGCGCGAACTTCGACCTCTGTGCCCTCGGGCAGCGCGAGCATGTGTTCCATCATCTGATGCGGCGTCCACACCTTGACTTTTTCATGCGTGATCGGACAGCGCGGTTGCCCGATATTTGCAAAGAGCATCCGCAAATAATCGTACAGATCCGTCATCGTGCCCACGGTGGACCGGGGGTTTTTCATGACGGTCTTCTGTTCGATGGAAATCACGGGCGACAACCCATTGACAAAATCGACATCCGGCTTTTTGAGCTGCGAGACAAACCGCCGCGCAAACGTGGAAAGCGACTCCATAAACCGCCGCTGCCCTTCGGCATACACCGTATCAAACGCCAAAGAAGATTTGCCCGAACCACTGACCCCCGTGACCACCACGAGTTTGTCTCGCGGAATTTCGAGATGGATATTTTGCAAATTGTTCTCCCGTGCACCTTTGACTTCAATCGTCGATCTCATGTCGATCTCCTCATTGCTCAAACAAGTCCACCACATCCCCGTCGCAATAATACGCGGGCTCTTCGACTTCGACGCGGCTTTTCTCGGTCAGGTGGATGGGGCACGACAGCTTTTCGATGACTTCCTGTTGTACGAGCCACTCGCAGGCTTCCTCGAGGCCCCCGCCCTGAATTTTTTTGCGAAAGTAATCGTCGATTTCAGACAGGGTCCGCACGTCGCCCGCTTCCGTGAGGTAGTCGAGCAGGGGCCGAAAGAGGGCGTGCGTTTTGTCTTCCAAATACCGGTTGACCAGATCGAGCACGCTTGCAACGGCTTCGCGCGTTTTGGGCTGGTTGACAAAATCCGCATAGACGCGCGTGAAAAATTGCGGATTGAATTGCAGGGCCTGGTGGATGACCTCGCGCGCGGGTGCTCGGTTGTGGAACAGGACTTCGATAGTCGCCAACCCGCGCACGACCTGCATCAGCCACCAAAAACTGTATTCGCAGTCCTCTTTTAAGTAAAAGTACTTCTCGGCCTTGTGGAGCGAGGGCAGCAAAAAGGCCGCGTTCCGCATCAGTTGGAATGCCCGGTCCCGCGTGCCGATGTGGTCGATAGTGGCGTACCACCGCGCCACCGAGTCGTCTTTGGTGAACAACAGCGCGCTGTTGGAAAACGTGAAGTCGAGCCACCCTCCGCTGAGGTCGCCTTCGATGCGGCGTTTGAAAACGCTGCGGGAAATGCGCTGGGCGTGGATGTTGACGTCGTCCTCGCAAAGCGTGACCCCTCCTTGTTTTTGCCCGTCCTCCATGATGATCCACAAGTCGATATCCGAGTGCTTCCACACCTCGTCATAAGCCAAACTCCCAAAGAGAATCGCCGCGAGCACCGTGCGGTCTCGCTCGAGTTTTTCCACGAGTGCCGCCAGGGCCTGCTCATAGCGTTTCCGAATTTTTTCCCGAACCGACATAGCGCGCCTCCATGCGAGCAATTACTGCACACATGTATAGTTAGAATTTAAGGGTGTGTCAAGGGCAAAAAGTAAGGAGGGATGTGCGGAGAGGGGGCCTCAGTACCGCTTGATGACGACGTAGCTGATGTCGTCTTCGGGCTTGGTGAAAGCGATGAGGTCTTCTTTGAGGGCGTGGAAAATTTCTTTGGCGGACAGGTCCCTGATCGCGTGGAGTTTTTGTTCGAGATAATGCGGCGCGTACAACTCGCCATGGCGGTGGTGCTCGACCAAGCCATCCGTGTACAGAATGAGAATATCGCCCGCGCCCATTAAATCCCATTCGTTAATCTCGTATTCTTCCTTGTACCCGAGCACGCTCTTGTTCGCATTGCGGTCGATATCCCGGCCAGACGGCAGCGTGCCAATGGGCGGACAGGCGATCATTTTGGACTCGGGCACATCGACAATCGCCTCGTACCTGCGCGAATAAACCATCGGCATCGGATGCCCGGCCGACAAAAATTGGAAATGCCCATCCCGGGAAATTTCTCCGTAGATCATCGTGATGAACTTGCTCAAGCTAGACGAGTTGTAAAACCGCGTATTGAGATTTTCAAACAACTTGGGCGTGATATTGCCGTAGTAATCCATTTCGTAAATCGCGCCGAGCAGAAAAGCCTGATGCAGCATCGCGGCGAGCAGCGCGTCCGTAATCAGATGCCCGGACACATCGGCCAAAGCAACCCCGGCCTTGAACCTGCATGCTTCCAATTCTCTCACGACGTGCTCCTGCCCCCGGTCGCGGGCCTTCTCGATGCGCGCATTCAGATCGTAGCGCGTCTTAAAATCGACATAGACGACGTGATCGCCCCCCACGATGCCGTTGAGCGGAATGGTCTCGCCGTAAATATCCACACCATCGAGCATGGGGATTTCCCCCGGCAGTGGCTTCACGTACCGTGCGATATCCTGAAAATTGTCCAACTCGCCCATCAGGGCTTGCATGGACGCATTCACCGACGCCATATCCGGCGCGACCTCTTCGACGATGGAATCAAAAGCCATAAAATTTTTATCCACGACGCACTTCCCGAAAGCGTTCAGCCCCAGTCCGGGACTTTTTAATGACGACCACAACACCCTCAAACTTACACATTTGTCCGTTCAAAATCAAGGCATGCAATGCCCATCCGACGGCGAAAAGGCATCTGCGCCAACCATTCGGCTGACCCGCGTTGCGTTGGGTCAGCAACCATGGTTATCGCGCTGGGCGGATTGCCGATTCAAATGTCGATCATTTTGTTGCGAATGTCGGCGAATTGCAAAGTGAGACACTACCTAAAATTCCATCTCTTTAGCGTAGGGAGGGGAATAAGTGGTTTTCCCGCGGTGCTTGAACCCTTGATAACTTTGTTTTTGGGCTTATATTGATGGCGTCTTCAAAAATCAATCGCCCTGCGTAAAACCGCGATAAGGAGAACACCATGCCCAAAATGACCGGCGGTCGGTTCATCGCCGAAACCTTTAAGGGATACGGCATTACCCACGTTTTTTTTATGCCCGTCATCGCGCCCAAGGCGTTGTATGAAATGGAAAATTTGGGCATCAAACGCATTATGACACACGGCGAAAAAGCCGCTGCGTACATGGCGGATGCGTACGCCCGCATCAGTCGAGGCGCCGGCATTTGCATGGCCCAATCGGTCGGCGCGGCCAACCTCGCGGCGGGCCTGCAAGACGCCTATCTCGCGTGCGCGCCGGTGATCGCCATTACCGGACGGCAGACGCAGATCAACCAGCATCGGCATGCGTATCAAGAAGTCGATCACAAGGGCCCTTTTGGCGCGGTCACAAAATACAGCGTCAACGTGAACGCGCTCGAGCAACTGCCGTATTTTCTGCGTCAGGCATTTCGGGAAGCCGTCTCGGGCACGCCCGGCCCGGTGCATCTCGACTTTGAGGGATTTATCGGGCAAAACATCGCAGAAGCCGAAGCGGAGTTGGACGTCATCATCGAAGGGCAATTTGTGCGAGTGCCGCCGTTTCGCCCAGAGCCGGAACTGTCGCGCGTGCGAGAAGCGATTCAGTTGCTCGCCCGCGCAGAGCGGCCCGTGATCATTGCCGGCGGGGGCGTCACCTATTCGCAGGCGGGCGCGGAGCTCATCGAATTTGCGGAGAAATTGTCCATTCCGGTCGCCACCTCCCTCAACGCCAAAGAGACCTTCCCGTATGACCATCCGCTCGCGGTGGGGGTTTGCGGGCACTACTCGCGGGCATGCGCGAACAAGGCCGTCTGCGAAGCGGATCTCGTGTTTTTCATCGGCAGCCACACAGGCGGGCAAGTCACCAATGAGTGGAAAATCCCGCCCAAGGGCACGACCATTATCCAACTGGACATCAACCCGGCGGAACTCGGTCGGTCATTTCCCCTCGCGCTCGGCCTGCAAGGCGACGTGCGGGCAACGCTACGAAAGTTGATCGACCATGCGGACCCCATCGCAGAACGCGAGGCCTGGGTCAGCCGCGTCCGAGCATTGGTGCGCGACTGGCGCGCCGAAGTCGCGCCGCTCGTCGATTCAGACGACATGCCCATGCGCCCGGAACGCCTGTGCAAGGAACTCACGGATCTCCTGCCAGCCGACGCCATCCTCGTCTCGGACACGGGCCATTCGGGGATTTGGACGGGCACGATGATGGATCTCAAACACCCGGAGCAGATGTTCATCCGCTGCGCTGGGTCCCTCGGCTGGGGATTGCCCGCGGCAATCGGAGCCAAATGCGCCGAGCCAGACCGCCCGGTGATTTGCTTCACAGGCGACGGCGGCATCTGGTATCACCTCACCGAACTCGACACGGCTTTGCGATACGACATTCCCACGGTGACGATTGTCAACAACAACCGCTCCCTGAACCAAGAAAAGGGCATCAACGAGCGCACTTACGGGGGCAGACCCCCGGCTCTGACGAATTGTGGATCCTCACGGATGCGGATTTCGCCAAGATCGCACAATCTATGGATTGCTTTGGCACGACAGTTTATCGCCCGAGCGAATTGCCGAGCGCGTTGGAACAAGCCCTCGCCTCGGGCAAACCCGCGATCATCGATGTCAAAACCCACCTCGAAGGCATCGCACCACAGGCTTGGGCACCGTAGGGGGAATCGGCGGAGCGGCGTGGCGGTTTTGTCACATCGTTTTTCTTGACAATTAAAAGGGCTTGTACTAAATTATTTCCATCGCGGGATGGTTGGTTCTCTGTCGAAATTTTGGCGACATATCGCGTCAGTTTCGCGCTGGCGTCTGTTCTTTATTGGATTGAAATGGATTTGTTTCCTACCCACGTAGGTGTTGATTGTCCCAACACATTGCAACTGCGCTGTTCGTCCGCGCCTGCAAGGGCCGGTTGTACTGACAGTGGTGGTTGTTTTTTTTTGGTTGGGAAATTGAGGCGATATGGGATTGACAAAAATTAAAAAAGGGCTTGACCTGCCCATCAGCGGCGTGCCCGATCAATCGGCGGTGCGAAATGGCAAACCCGTGCAAACGGTGGCCCTCTTGGGTGAGGATTACGTGGGCATGCGGCCCACAATCGTGGCGCAGGTGGGAGAGCGCGTCAAACTCGGCGAGGTGCTGTTCACCGACAAAAAAATGGCGGGTGTGCAATACACGTCGCCCGGCGCGGGCGACGTGGTCGCCATTCATCGGGGGGCGAAACGCGCTTTCTTGGCCATGGTGATTCGCTTGGATGGTAGCGACGAGGTCACATTCGCATCCCACTCGGAAGACGAGATCGGGCGTTTGGCTCCGGATGCGGTCAAAAAACAACTCGTGGATTCCGGGCAATGGACGGCCCTCAGGGCGCGGCCCTTTGGCAAAGTGGTCGACCCGGCGACAGCGGCGCGATCCATTTTCGTCAATGCCATGGACACCAACCCCTTGGCCCCCGACATGGCGCGGGTCTTGGCGGGGCGAGAGAACCGTTTTGCACTGGGCTTGGAAATCGTCTCAAAACTCGTAGATGGGACGATTTTTGTGTGCAAGTCCCCAGAGTTGGCATTGCCCGCAGTCGATTCTGATCGCGTGCAGGTCGAAGAATTTTCCGGGCCGCACCCGGCCGGCTTGGTGGGGACGCACATCCACTTTTTGGACCCCGTACATCGCAACAAAACCGTCTGGCACCTCGGGCTTCAGGATGTGATCGCGTGGGGGCATCTGTTCTCAACCGGGCGGATTATGACCGAGCGCGTGGTGGCTTTGGGCGGGCCCACGGTGAAACACCCCCGATTGATCCGAACGCGGCTGGGCGCGTCCCTCGAGGATCTGACCTCGGGCGAACTCGAGAATGTCGAAAATCGGGTCATCAGCGGGTCCGTGTTCTCCGGGCGCAAAGCGGATGATCACCGCGCGTTTTTGGGGCGGTACCACCAGCAGATCACCGCGCTCGAAGAGGGCAACAAACGCGCGTTTTTGGGCTGGGTCACGCCCGGCTTGGAATTTTTCACCATCAAGAATTTGGCCCTGTCCAAACTGTTTTTCGGGCAACGCCTCGACTTGACCACGTCGACCAACGGTAGCCATCGCGCCCTGGTGCCGCACGGCAATTACGACGACGTGATGCCCTTGGATATTTTGCCCAATTTTTTGATTCGCGCCCTCGTGACCCGCGACCTCGACGATGCCGAGAATCTGGGCATCTTGGAATTGGACGAGGAAGACCTCGCATTGTGTACCTTTTCGTGTTCGTCAAAAATGGATTTTGGACCCATTTTGCGCGAAAACCTCACCGAGATTGAAAAGGAAGGATAGTGAAGCCTTTACGCGATTTACTCGACAAACAGGCCGAGCACTTTGAAGAAGGTGGCAAGCTCGAGAAACTGTATCCGTTTTACGAAGCCGGCGACACGTTCCTCTACACCCCCGGCGAAGTGACCCGTGCCGATGCCCATGTGCGCGACGGCATGGATTTGAAGCGGATGATGATTACGGTGGTGCTGTCGTTGCAGCCGTGCATTTTGATGGCCCTGTACAATACGGGCCTGCAAGCGAGTCTGGCTTATGCGTCGCTCGGCGCGGTGGGCGCGGGCGATTGGCATGTGTGGCTCGGCCAGGCCTTGGGCTTGTCGTTTCAACCCGATGACGTGCTGAGTTGTTTTGCGCTCGGCGCGATTTACTTCGTGCCCGTACAGCTGATGACCGTGGCCGCGGGCGGCCTGTGCGAGGCCATTTTTGCCGTGATTCGCAAACACGAGATCAACGAGGGCTTTCTCGTGACCAGCACCCTGTTTCCGCTGACATTGCCGCCGCTGATTCCCCTGTGGCAAGTCGCGCTCGGCATTATTTTTGGCGTGGTCATCGGCAAAGAGATTTTCGGCGGCGTGGGGATGAACTTCCTCAATCCCGCGCTGACGGGCCGCGCGTTTCTCTATTTTGCCTATCCCGCGCAAATCTCGGGCGACGCGGTTTGGGTGGCCGTAGATGGGTATAGCCACGCCACGCCATTGGCCGCGTACGCGGATCCACAGCAGATGGATTTTTCCTATACGTGGTGGGAGGCGTTTATCGGCTTTCTGCCCGGGTCGATGGGCGAGACCTCCGCGCTTTGCTGTTTGCTCGGCGCGGGAGTGTTGATTTTGACCCGCGTGGGTTCGTGGCAAATCATGGCCGGCGTCACCCTCGGCATGGTGGGATGTGCGTTGTTTTTCAACTGGGTCGGTAGCGCGACCAACCCGATGTTCAACGTGTCTCCCGCGTGGCATTTCGTCATCGGCGGGTTTGCATTTGGCACGGTATTTATGGCGACGGACCCCGTCAGCGCGGCTGTAACGCGCGGGGGCAAGTGGGTGTACGGGGTGTTGATCGGGGGCATGACCGTGTTGATCCGCGTGACCAACCCGGCCTATCCCGAAGGCATTATGCTGGCGATTTTGTTCGGCAATGTGTTCGCGCCCATCATCGACCGCGTGTTTATCAACCGCAATATCAAGAGGAGACTCGCCCGTGCAAAATGACAGCATCAAAAAAACGATCTTCGTCGCGGTCGCGCTGTGTTTGGTGTGTTCGTTCTTCGTGTCGCTGGCCGCGGTGTTGCTCGATGATATCCAAAGGGAAAACAAACGCCTCGACATGGTGAAGAATATTTTGGTCGCAGGTGGGCTGTACGATCCCGAGGTCGATGTGCAGGCGGTTTACGAAGACAAGGTCGTGCCCTTGCTGATCGAACTGGATACCGGGCGGATTTTGAGCCAGGAAGACTACCCGGACGGAATCAGCGTGGGGGCGTATGATCTGAAAAAAATGGCCGTTGACCCCGCGTTTGGGCGGCCTGTCGATCCGGGCGAAGACATCGCCAATATCCGCAACCGCCCGAACTACATTTTCGTGTATCAGGTGATGGAAGGCGACAAATTGCAGCGCGTTATTTTGCCCATCTACGGGTATGGCCTGTGGTCCACGCTCTACGGGTTTGTGTCGCTGGGCAGCGATTTGCAGAGCATTCAGGGCATCGCGTTTTACGAACACGGCGAGACCCCGGGCCTGGGAGGCGAGGTCGATAATGCCCGATGGAAGGCGTTGTGGCCGGGCAAACGGGCGTTTGACGACGCGGGCAATGTCGCCCTTTCCGTGATCAAAGGGCAGGTTGATCCCAAGGGGGCAAAAGCACAATACCAGGTCGATGGCCTGTCCGGCGCGACCATTACCACGCGCGGCGTCCACAATATGATCAATTATTGGCTGGGCGAGAAGGGATACGGTGCATTCTTAAAAACGCTAAACCAAGGAGGGGTTCGTGGCTGAAGTGATCGAAAGAGAAGAACGCGCGATAGCGCCATCGCCGCCGCTGACAACGAAAGAAGCCAAGAGCCTGTTGTTCACGCCTGTTTTTGACGACAATCCCATCGGGCGTCAGGTGCTCGGGGTTTGTTCCGCGCTCGCGGTGACGACAAAGTTGGAAACGTCTATCGTGATGTCGTTGGCGGTCATTTTCGTGCTGGCACTGTCCAATGTGTCGGTCAGCGCGATCAGAAGTCACATTCCGTCGAGCGTCCGCATCCTCGTTCAAATGACCATTATTGCCGCGCTCGTGATCATCGCGGATCAGCTCATTCAGGCGTTTGCGTACAGCATCTCCAAGCAGTTGTCCATTTTTGTCGGGCTGATCATCACCAACTGCATCATCATGGGGCGCGCCGAGGGGTTTGCGTCGAAAAACCCACCCATGCACAGCTTGTTGGATGGCGTGGGCAATGGCTTGGGCTACAGTACGATTCTGATCGCGGTGGGGTTTTTCCGCGAACTCTTGGGATCGGGCAAAATTTTGGGCGTTGAAGTTTTGTCGCTCGTCACCGAAGGGGGTTGGTACGCGCCCAACGGTTTGATGTTGTTGTCGCCGAGTGCGTTTTTCTTAATCGGGTTCTTTATCTGGATCGTGCGCGCCTGGAAACCCGAACAAGTGGAAGAGGACTAAAATGCTCGAACACTATATTAGCTTGTTTGTCAAAGCCGTTTTTGTGGAAAACATGGCCCTTGCTTTTTTCTTGGGCATGTGTACGTACCTCGCCGTTTCCAAGCAGGTGACGACGGCGGTCGGGTTGGGCATCGCGGTCATCGTGGTGCAGACGATCACCGTGCCGATCAACAACTTGATTTTTACCCATGTGCTGACCGAAGGCGCGCTGTCTTGGGCCGGGTTTGACGGCGATTTGACGTTTTTGGGCTTGGTCACGTACATCGGCGTGATCGCCGCGATGATTCAAATTTTGGAAATGGTGTTGGACAAATACGTTCCCAGCCTGTACAACGCCTTGGGCATCTTCTTGCCCCTGATCACGGTGAACTGCGCGATTTTGGGCGGGTCCTTGCTGATGGTCGAGCGCGATTTCAATTTTTCCGAGAGCGTGGTGTTCGGCTTGGGCAGTGGCACGGGTTGGGCACTCGCCATCGTCGGGTTGGCCGGGATACGCGAAAAACTGAAGTACAGCAATGTGCCGCCGGCCCTGCGCGGGTTGGGCATTACGTTTATGACCGTGGGGTTGATGGCGATGGCCTTTATGCTTTTTTCTGGGATTCAACTTTAGCAATGTGGAGAGGGTATGGACGACGTCAAACTGATTCTACTCGGTGTGGGGATGTTCACGACCATCGTGCTCATGCTCGTGGCGATTATTCTCATTGCCAGATCGCGGTTGGTGACGGCCGGTCAGGCGCGCATCGTGATCAATGACGATCCGGACCACAGCATTTCGGTGCCCGTGGGCGGCAAGTTGCTCAACACATTGGCGGACAACAGAATTTTTGTGTCTTCCGCATGTGGCGGCGGGGGCACCTGCGGTCAGTGCAAGGTGGGGATTCGCGAAGGGGGCGGCGATATTTTGCCGACCGAGAAATCGCACATCAACCGCAAGGAAGCGCGCGAGGGATGCCGGCTCTCGTGTCAGGTGACGGTGAAGGGCGACATGAATATCGAAGTGCCCGCCGAGGTGTTTAGCGTCAAGAAGTGGCAGTGCAAGGTGCTCTCCAATTACAATGTCGCCACCTTCATCAAGGAATTGGTGCTCGAATTGCCGCCGGGAGAAGACGTGGGGTTTCGCGCAGGGGGGTTTATCCAGATCGAATGCCCGCCGCATACGGTCGACTACCGCGACTTCGATATCACAGCCGCCGATGGCGAAGATCGGTTCCACAGCACCTGGGATCACTTCGAGGTGTGGGACAATATTTCCACGGTGGATGAGCCGGTTTTTCGCGCGTATTCCATGGCGAATTACCCCGAGGAAAAAGGGGTCATCATGCTCAACATCCGCGTGGCGTCTCCGCCGCCGGGCACGACGGGCATTCCGCCGGGCAAGATGTCGTCGTGGACCTTCAATTTGAAACCCGGCGATGATGTGACCATCTCGGGGCCTTACGGCGAGTTTTTTGCCAAAGATACACCCGCGGAGATGATTTTCATTGGCGGCGGCGCGGGCATGGCGCCCATGCGGTCGCATATTTTTGATCAATTCAAACGCATTGGCACAGATCGCAAAGTCACCTTCTGGTACGGCGCGCGCAGTTTGAACGAGATGTTTTACGTGGATGATTTCGACGGGTTGCAGCGCGATTTTGACAACTTCACCTGGCATGTCGCGCTGTCCGACCCCATGCCAGAAGACAATTGGACGGGCCTGACCGGGTTTATTCACCAAGTGCTCTACGATGAGTATTTGAAAGATCACCCCGCGCCCGAGGATTGCGAATATTATATTTGCGGCCCTCCGCTGATGCTCACGGCTTGTCTGAACATGTTAGACGATTTGGGCGTGGAGCCCGAGAACGTTTTGTTCGACGATTTTGGCGGCTAGTGTCGTCATAGACCAACACGACGAGCGGAGTGCCGGCGCGCCGGGCTCCGCTTTTTTTTGCGAGATGCGAAATGCGCTGGGTGGTTTCAATCTTGATGGTTGTCCTCGCCGGATGCGATGAGCCGTTCATGGCGATCTCGGGTTCGACAATGGGGACGACGTTTCAGGTGAAGATCGCGCGGGATGAGGTCGCGTTGGACGCACGGGTATTGGCGCGGGAGATCGATGCGCGGTTGGACGAGGTGAACCGGCAGATGTCCACGTATCGAAAGGATTCGGAGATCAGCCGCTTTAATCGTTCGCGCTCGACTAACTGGGTGCGCGTCTCGCCGGACTTTGCGCGGGTTTTGCGCGTTGCCCATCAAATCAGCACTTGGTCCGATGGCGCGTTTGACGTCACAGTTGGGCCATTGGTCAATTTGTGGGGCTTTGGCCCAAACGCCATCCCGAACCGCGTGCCACCGCCGGATTCGATAGCCGCACGCAAAGCGCGGGTGGGCTACGAGAAGGTTCGCGTGGATCGGTCTGCGTCTGCGATCAAAAAAGAGGTGGGTGGGGTTTATTGCGATTTGTCTGCGATAGCCAAGGGCTTTGGCGTGGACCGCGTGGCGAGCTATTTGGATAGTTTGGGCGTGGATGGCTATTTTATCGAAATCGGCGGCGAGTTGCGGACCAAGGGACGCAATCACCTCGGCCAACGCTGGCGGGTCGGCATTGCGAGTCCCACAGAACCGGGCGCGTTGCAAAAGGTGCTGGCACTGAAAAACATGTCGTTGGCGACGTCTGGGGATTACCACAATTATTTTGAACGCGATGGGGTGCGGTATTCGCATACCCTTGACCCGCGCACGGGCCGACCGATTACGCACGGCTTGGCGTCCGTGTCCGTGGTGCATCCGAGTTGCCTGTACGCGGATGGCTTGGCGACGGCGATCAACGTGATGGGGCCGGAAAGGGGATTTGCATTTGCAGAAGCCCGCGGCTTGGCCGCGTTTATGATCGTGCGCCGAGAGGATGGGTTCGTGGAAAAGATGACTTCAGAGTTCGAGAAATTGGTGCAAGAGCGGTAAAAGGTGAGATGAAAGTTTAGCCACAAAAGGCACAAAAGGCACAAAAGGGGTACAACTGGCGATAGCCCGTTCAAAGGCGGGCAGTGGTAAAAGGTGAGACGGAAGACGGGAGAGGTAAGATACTCTCTTAAAGGTCAAGGGGATTGCGGGGCGATTCGATAGAATTTCTCGCCCTCAAAATCTTGGTCATGCCGCAACATGCCCCAGATTGAATGGAGCAACTTTCGCATCACCGCAACGATAGCCTGCAAAGGTTTCTTGCCGCGGGCAATGAGTTGGTCATAGAAGGCTTTGACATGGACTTCGTGTCTGATGGCCACCCAGGCAGGCATATAGAGGGCATGGCGGAGGTACTTATTCCCGGTTTTCGAGATGCGTCTTTGTGGGTTGGCGGTTCCGGATTGTTTGGGTTTGGGATCCAGGCCTGCATGTGCGACCCACTGGGGCGGTTGCATCTCCTCAGGCAAAAGGGTCAACTCGGCCAAGAGCCGCAAGGCGCTCGTTTGTGCGATGCCAGGCGTCGAGCAGAGGCGTTGGTAGGCGCGCTTGAGGGTCTCATCGTGCAAAACGAGATCGAGGGCTTGGTCTTCCAAGTATGCAATCCGGCGTTTGAGGTGTCGAATATTCACCTGAATATCGCGTGCGATGCGCCGTGTGCTCAGGATGTGGTAGCTTTGCGCGTGGTTGCGGCTCTGTTCACTGATGATCACCTGCTTGAGTTGGTCAATGCGTCTGGTGAGGGCTTGCAGTTGAAGCCGTTGCTCACTCGGCGCTTGCCAAGGCACAAACGGCATGCGCTCGGCATAATCCATGATCAACAACGCATCCTTCGCATCCGTCTTGGCTCGTTGCATGCGGGCTTGACCGTACTTGCTCATCGCTTTGGGATTGACGACCATGACCTTTGTGTGGCGATGCCGATGCAAGGCCAAGGCCACCCCCAAGCTGTAAAGCCCGGTCGCTTCGAGGCACACAGAGACCATGTGCCCGCCCTTGGTGAGCCACTTCAGCAACCGCTTATGGGCTTGGGGATCATTGGCAAAGGTCGCTTGCATGACAGCTTGTCCGGGTCTGGACAGGGCAACAGACAACGTGCGGGCACTGACATCAATGCCGGCGAAAGCGGGTTGAGATTTCGACATGGGGGCCTCCTGTGATGAGGGGTTGTAAGGGGTCTGGTGTGCGCTCGAGTTCGATCCCGACCATTGACGCCAAGTCTACCGGTCTTGTATATGCAGCCTCAAGGGACTTAGATACTCTTCGGCATAGACCCGGCGGTCGGGGGGCCTATCTTACCTACAAGGTCATCGCCTTCAAGAGGGGCCGGCCTTCCCCGAGCCGGGCATCAAGATGGCTTATCTCGATACGAGGGCGCAACTCCTAATTAACCCTTACTTCCAAGATACAAGAGGGGAGACGCAAGAGGGGAGAGGCAAGAAACAAGTGGTCAGTGGTCAGTGGTCAGTGGTCAGTGGTCAGTGGTCAGTGGTCAGTGGTCAGTCCCCGCCCATCGCCGCCCAAGTGGTCAGTAACTTAAAAATGAGAGGTCGCGCTCGAGTTCGTCGCAACCTCTCATTTTTTTTGATAGGTCAACCGCGTCACTCAGCGATGCGGTTGCGTTATAGCGGATGGGCGTCCGATGAAGCCCGCGACGAGGGGCAGAGTTGTGGGCGTGGTCGTGCTCAGGATTTCGACATACGCGTCGTAAAAACTCTGGATGTTCTCGACGTAGTGTACGGGTTGGTTGCCGCGGCAAAAGCCGTATCGCGCCCGTTTGTAGTAAGCGGGTTGGGAGAGCAGGCGCATGGCCCGTTCCACATGACCGAACCAGCGGTCCGCATTCCATCCCTTTTCTCGCGCCAAGCGGCGGGCGTCGAGCACATGACCGTACCCGACATTGTACGAAGCCAGCGCGAAGCGAATCCGCTCGTCCATTGGCAAGTTGTGATCGAACCGGTTGATGAGTTGATGCATGTACTTCACGCCCGCGTGGATGCTCTCGTGGGGTTCGTAAAGTTTGGTGAATCCCAACTGCCGGCCCGTTCTCGGCATCACCTGCATCAGGCCCTGCGCGCCGACCCAACTGACGGCTTTGGGATCGAATTTGGATTCCTGGTACATCTGCGCGGTGGTCAACCGCCAGTCCTGCCCGTATTGGTACGCGTACTTTTTGACGAGGTCGTCATAAGGCGACAACTTCCCGCCCAGATCGACCCGCAGGGAATCCTTGGCTCTGGCGACTGCGCGTTTGTTCTGAAAATACCGCTTTTTCATCATGTTGAAAAACAAACCGCCTTTTTCGCGTGCGATGTATTGATCGAGTGCGGCCAGCAATTCCGGATTGTCCTTTCGCACGGCCCAGCCCAACGCGGTGGGTTTGATGCTGAAGGCGGCTTTGAGGCGGCGGCCATAAGCGCGTTCCACGTCGAGCAAATTGGAGTCGCACAGCGTAATATCGTATTTGCCCGCTTCCACCCCGGCCAAAATATCTTCGGTTTCAATATGGTCGGCAACCGCCGCGATCTCGAGGCCGCCGATAGAATTTTGCAACGCGGTCAGGGTGGTGTGAAACGAAGAGCTCTCGCGCACATGGACGGTTCTCCCGGCCAAATCCTTCAAGCTGGTAATTGAATGGTCCTCTTCGCGCACCACCACCAGTTCTTCCACCTCGTTGTAGGGCAGGGTAAATGCGGCCTGCGCTTGCCGTTCTTCGGTGATGGTCATTGCCACGGCCACGACGTCGCCCTTGCCCGCGTTCAAGTACGAGAGCAGTTCGGCATGGCTGTCTGGAATGACGATTTCGAGGCGCAAGTCGTGTTCGGACGCGAATTTTTTCATGAGTTCGTATTCAAAGCCCACTTGCTGGCCGCGGTAGATAAAATAGGTCATGGCATTGTTGCGCGTGATCATCCGCAACCGCCGGCGTTTTTTCAGGCCGCTCAGGTCGTCGTCAAATGTCTGTTGCCGATGGCGCGTGAACTGGTATGCGAGCAGGAACTCATCCACCTTTTCTTTGAGCTTCACATCGCCGGGCCGCATCATCAGGGCGATGGGGCGATTTTCAGCCAGCACGAGTGGGGTCGCCAACCTGTCGTAATAGCTGGACACGGCTTGCCAGATGTGGGCGTCGGAGACGGTCGCGGTGAATTTGCCGTGCGCGACGCCGTCGATCAGCGCTGTGGTGCTGAGCGATTCGGGCGCGGCGTGGATGGTCAAAGACGGGACGCGCTTCTGAATATCAACTAGGGTTTGATGATACGAACTCGTCTGCCGCACGCTGATTACCATGCCCGCGAGTTCGTCTATGGTCTGCGGCAGGCTGTCCCCGGTTGCTGTTATCAAGTACTCATCCACGTACAGATAGGGCACGGAAAACGCCCCGACCTGTTCGCGCTCTGGCGTCACGGTCAAGCTGGCGGCGATGATGTCGCCCTCACCTTCGAGGAGTTTGTCGATCATCTGCGCGTAATTCTCGGCATTGACGAGTTCCAACTTCACCTTAAAGGCTTCTGCCAGGCCATTGGCGATGTCGTGGTTCAGGGTCACCGGCTCTGCCCGACGAGGCATGTGGCTGATCGGATCCGGGCGCACGATCACGCGCAAGGCCCCGCGTTCCTGCAACTGTGGAAGGTCGCCGGTGTACTTGGGCCGCGACGCCGACGCTGGCTCGGACACGGGTTCGGGTTCGGGTTGCCCGCACTGCACAAAAGTACCCAAGGCGATCAACCCCGCTAGAAGCAACAGTTTGATGCGATGCAACGGGGTGAGCCGTTCGGCGGTATGAGAATTATTGGTCATGATTGCCCTCGTCGTTCTGTGTCAACCCTCTATTACGCACAGCGATAATAAAGATCCATTTCGAGAAAAGTCAAGCGGGGAACGCTTGCCCCAAAATGCCACTCGAGCCACATCACACCTTAAACAAAAAGTGAATCACATCGCCATCTAGCACCTCTGCGTCTTTTCCCTTAACCATCAGTTTGCCTGCGGCTTTCACTTTTTGCTCATCGCCCAGTGCGATCAAATCCTCGTAGCGCGTCACCTCTGCGCGAATGAACCCCCGCTCGATATCCCCGTGAATCGCGCCGCCTGCTCGCTGGGCCAATGTCCCCTTGCGAATCGTCCAAGCGCGCACCTCGTCCTCGCCCACGGTGAAAAACGAAATCAACCCCAGCGTCTCATAACACAGCAGAGTCAACCGATCCAGCGCGGGTTGATCGATGCCCAAATCGGCGAGAAACGCCGCGCGACCCTCTGCGTCGAGCAGGGAAATTTCCACCTCGATTTGCGCGGAAATCGAAATCCATTCAAACCCACAGGTGGCAAAATCAGCCGCGAGTTC
This sequence comes from Candidatus Latescibacterota bacterium, assembly GCA_965204745.1. Taxonomy (GTDB): domain Bacteria; phylum Latescibacterota; class UBA2968; order UBA2968; family UBA2968; genus VXRD01. The sequence goes on along the minus strand of OZ242010.1, from coordinate 953,949 downwards.
CGCCACGAGACGCGCATCGCCGATTTGATCTTCGCTTGTGTTCAGCACCACGATCACGGCCTTGGCCGTCAAAAAGGGATAACTCGCGGTCAACTTCACCTCCTCTGCGGTGAGCGCGAATTCTCGGAGGGGGTTGCCCGCTTCCAAATGCGCCTGCATCCGCGTCATCAAATCCGCCTCTCGCGCTGCGCGTTGCCGATCTCTTGTTCGCTGCTCTTTTGCCAACCGCGCCAACCGCTTCTCCACAAAAATCAGATCGGCGAGCAACAACTCGTCCCAAAACGCCTGCACATCGCGCTTGGCATCCACGCGGCCCGCAACGTGAAAAACCGTATCGTCTTCAAACGCCCGCGCGAGCAAGCAAATCACATCCACCCGCTCCAGACCGCGAAAAACCGGGATATTGCGATCCGCCTGAACATCCAAATCCGGCAACAACACAAAATCCATCTGTGCGGGCACTCCGCGCTGTGGGGCATACAGTTCCACCAGCCTATCAAACCGTGCGTCGCGCACTTTCACCTGCCCCATCTCGCTTGCAACCTGCCCGGTCAACAACCGAAACAGCGTCTTTTTCCCCACCTGCGGCAACCCGACAAGACCTAATTTCATCGCGGCAAACTCCTTTTTTCCCCAACACAAATTCATTGACGAATGCAGCACAGGACTTTAATATACACAAAACACCAGTCTAACCCGAGACCTACCCCCTCGCCATTCCTTGATGGGACCAGGATACGGACAACCTAAAATCAAATGGGTATAAGGACTCCCCGTCTCGGGGAGGGGCCGGGGGAGGGGTCGTCTTTCATTTTCACGAGGAGCTCACCATGAAAATCGTCGAACTCGGCACCACCGGCATCGCGGTCTCGCAACTCTGTTTTGGCACGGGCACCAATGGTTGGGGCGGGCGTTCCAACCAGACGGACTTGGGACAGCGTGCGTTGACCGACCTGCTCATCTACGGCTTTGAGCGGGGCATCGCGTTTTGGGACAGCGCGGATCAATACGGTAGCCATCGCCACCTCGCGGCCGCGCTCGATCACATCGACCGCGAGGACGTGGTCATCACCTCCAAAATTCGCGCCACCACGGCCCGCGAGGCCGAGCGCGATATGGATCGCATCTTGCGCGAACTGAACACCGATTACATCGACATCGTTCTCATGCATTGCCTGACCGACGAGGAATGGCCCTTCTCGTATCGCGGGGTCATGGACGTGCTCGCCGAGAAAAAGCAACGCGGCGTCATCCGCGCCCACGGGGTTTCCTGCCACGATATCGACGCGTTCCAGCAAGCCGCCTTTACCCCTTGGGTCGACGTCGTTTTGGCGCGCATCAACTACGCTGGCAAAAACATGGACGGCCCGCCCGAACGGGTCATCCCCATTCTCGAAGAAATGGACGCCAACGACATCGGGGTTTACGGCATGAAAGTGGTGGGCCGCGGCGACCTGCCCGCGCGCGACGCCATCCACTACGTCCTCGACATCCCGGCCATCGACGCCATCACCATCGGCATGATGAACCGCCGGGAAATCGACGACAACATCGGTCACGTCGGAGCGCATCGCACCGTGTTGCAATTTGCTTAAGGCAGTGGTCATACCAAGCGGTTGAACGGGTTGGGCGAGCGCGGGGGCATCGCCCCTACATCTGCGCCCTCTGCCTGATCTGCGAACCGCCTTTGGGCGGCGATGGGCGGGGACTGACCACTGACCACTGACCACTGACCACTGACCACTGACCACTGACCACTGACCACTGACCACTGACCACTGACCACTGACCACTGACCACTGACCACTGACCACTGACCACTGACCACTGACCACTGACCACTGACTACTGACTACTGCATTTATCTTCGGGCGAGCGTGGAGGCGTCAGCCCCTACACACTGCTCTCCATTGAACGGGCTATCGCCAGTTATCCCGCTTGTGACCAAACTCCCCTCGCACGTTTCGCGCCTAAAAACGGGTTGCGAAAGTGCGGGGGTTTTTATATATTGAACTTCGCTTTGGTCGTTCACAACACTCATTCAAGAAAGGGGTGATCCAGGCATGCCTGGTGTCCTCGTACGCGATGACGAGCCGTTTGAAAGAGCACTCAAGCGGTTCAAAAAAGCCTGCGAAAAAGCCGGTGTTATTTCCGACATGAAGAAAAACCAGCACTTTGAAAAACCAAGTGAACGTCGGAAACGCAAAATTGCCGCTGCAAGACGCAAGCGGATCAAGATGGACCAACAATACACCCGCTAAGAGAGTGCTTTAAGATCCGCTTCCTCACCCCTCTACAAGGGAGCCTGTCTCTCCCAACTGAGGCGAGTAGGGGGTATTCTCTAAGTCTTTCGCAATTTTTAGGTCACGCGATAGTCACCTACGGGTGGCTGTCGCTTTTTTATTTTTGCCATGAACATCATCGATCCCATTCTCGCACTCGGCCTCTTTTACCTCGCTTGGAAAGGGTGGCAAATCGGGCTGGTGCAAAGCCTGATCTGGCTGATCAGCGTGGTCTTGGCCTACGGATGTGCCCTCGCTTATGGCGAATCTTTGGCGCGTGCCCTGTTCGATTCGACCAGCGAGGGCACCATGCTGATCGGGTTTTTTGCGGTGGGGCTGGCTGTCTTGATCGCCTGCTACCTGATTGGTCAGGCCATCCACAGGGTCCTGCACGCATCGCCCTTGGGCCTGATAGATGCGGTTGGCGGCGGCATTTTGGGCCTGGCGCAAGGCGTCTTGATCATCGGCCTGCTCACCCTGTTTTTGCGCGCAAACCCCATCCACAGCCGCGTGCCCGAACTCATTGACGACTCCGCCTTGGGGCCGCCCCTGCAAAAAGCCGCCCGCGTCATTGCCGATGGGGTGCAAGCCATGTTTCCCAACGTAAAAACCACGCTCGAAAAACTGGGCATTCAGACCGCCTCACAAGTGCCGCCGCTGATCCAAAAGCTAAACAAAGAAGCCCGCGACGCCCGCGACAAAATCAACGAACTGATCGATGCCGCGCAGGATTCAGCGGTCAGTCCCCGCCCAGCCGCCCGGCGGTGAGAGGGGAGATGAGATTTTAGCCACAAAAGGCACGAGCGGGGTACAACTGGCGACAGCCAGTTCAAAGGCACAAAAGGGGTACAACTGGCGATAGCCAGTTCAAGAGAGGGGCGATGCCCCCGTGCTCGCCCGAACGTTCCAAGCGGTCAGTAGTCAGTAGTCAGTCCCCGCCCAGCCGCCCAAAACCGAGACGTGAGATGGCTTGTCTCGATGCGAGGGCGCAACACCTAATTAACCCTTTCTTCCAAGATACAAGAGGGGTGGCTTTCTCACGTCTTGCCTCTCACCTCTCACCTTTTTGGGCGATGTCCCGTGCTCGCCCGAACGTTCCAAGCGGTCAGTAGCAAGTCCTCGCCTTGCCTTCGCCCTGCCCTTGCCTTGTATCCGCGTTCATCCGGGGTTGCTTTTTTATGTTCGTCGATCTCACCAAAATCTACGGCCGTTCCGGCAATGGCGGGAATGGGTGCAAGAGTTTTCGCCGGGAAAAGTACGTGCCGCGCGGCGGGCCAGACGGTGGCGATGGCGGCGATGGTGGCGATGTCGTTTTCATCGCGGATCCGCGCCTTGCCACACTGCTCGATTATCGGTATCAACAACATCTGCGCGCAGAGCATGGCGCGAGCGGCTCGGGCCAAAAGCGGGCCGGCCGCCGGGGCGATGACGCTGAAATTCCCGTGCCCGTTGGCACGCTCGTCAAAGATGCGGAAACCGGTGACCTCCTCGCGGATTTGACCGACCCCGGGCAGCGCGTCGTTCTGCTCAAAGGCGGACGCGGAGGCCGCGGCAATGCGCGTTTTGCCACCCCGACAAACAGAACGCCCGAGCATGCACAACCCGGGCAAGCGGGTAGCGAACGCCATTTGGAACTCGAACTCAAACTCATCGCGGACGTGGGTTTGGTCGGCCATCCAAACGCGGGCAAATCGACCCTGCTCTCCAGACTCTCTGCGGCGCGACCCAAAATCGCGGACTACCCGTTCACCACGTTGCAACCCAACTTGGGCATCGTCAAATGCGGCGATTACGACAGCTTTGTAATGGCCGACATTCCCGGCCTAATCGAAGGCGCGCACGAGGGCAAAGGGCTTGGGTTTCAGTTTTTGCGCCATATTGAACGCACGCGCGTGCTCTTGTTCATGATCGATGTCACGAGTCCCAATCCGGAACGCGATCTGGCAATCCTCAAAGAAGAACTCGACCGGTTCAGCCCCAAATTGCGCGAAAAACCCGCGATGCTCATCGCCACCAAACTCGACTTGCTACCCCCCGAACAACGCGGCCCCTGGTTTTTCGCAGGCCAAACGGATTTGGGCATCTCCTCCATCACGGGCCAAGGACTGGATGCACTCGTTCAAAAACTGTGGCACTGCGTTCGCGACGCAACTCCCTGCGAGAAGTAAGCGGGGATGAACGCGGATAACGACGAATACAAAAATGGGGCGAGAGTTATTCATCACTCTCGCCCCATTGCTTATGGTGGGACATACAGGATTCGAACCTGTGACCTCTGGTTCCGGAGACCAGTGCTCTATCCAACTGAGCTAATGCCCCAGAGTAGCCACATCCAACTGGGAAATGGGCCCCTGCCTTCAAGTTTTACCGAAGAGTATCGCAGCCTTTGGGGCTGACAAGACCGGTAATGTACAAGGTCAGGGGCCCTTGGCGTGCCGTGCGCGAATCGCTGACCGCCTTACTACCCTTAAACCTTCTTTTTGTGTCGGTCTCGTCGGCGTCTTTTTTTTCGCTTATGCGTTGCGATTTTTGCGCGTTTGCGCTTTTTTCCGCTGGGCAAGAGCCACCTCCTGTGGGTGCATTAGCTAGATGGAAGAACAGAAGCCTCCGCAACAGAATGACGCAGTTCGCGTGAGGGCTTGAACACGGGCACTGGGCGTGCGGGAATTTTTACGACTTTGCCTGTTTTGGGGTTGCGACCCGTGCGCGGTGCGCGGCGAACCACCTTGAACGTGCCAAAACCGCGAATCTCAATGTGTTCACCCTGTTGCATCGCCTCACTGAGCGACGCGAGCATGCCCTCTACGACCAATGAAGTATCTGTTTTGGTCAATCCCGTTGCTTCGGCAATCTGATTGACAATATCCGCTTTGGTCACCGCATCCCCTTTCTTTGGTTTTACAGACATCCTTCTACCCGTTTTATTTTTCGTGCGTGAATGATAAAAAAACAAGGTACCCTTGTCAACACACAAATTTACATCGTCATCTGTTCAATCCACTGACCACTGACCGCTTGGGCGACAACCTTCTTGCGTCTTGTATCTTTGGGTGAGCACGGGGACATCGCCCCTACACACTACGGGCTATCGCCTAGTTGTACCCCTTTTGTGCCTTTTGTGCCTTTGAACTGGCTGTCGCCAGTTGTACCCCGCTCGTGGCTAAAATCCCGTCTCCCGTCTCCCCTTTTTACTGCCTCTCATCTTCCTTGACATCCCCCATTCTTTCTCTTATTTCTCTCTGTCACGCCACCCTTTCCAAAGGAATACAGCACATGGCAAAACCCCACGCTTTTTCCGAAATCGGCCGTCTTCCGCTACCCGCTGACAACGTCGGCATTGCGATCCGCACGCTGGACAAGGGCACGCAGATCGTCCATGCGGGGCACGCGTTCGCGCTTGGGCATACCATCCTCGAAGGCCATCGCTTTGCGGTTCAGCCCATTGCAACGGGCGATCCCCTGCTCTCGTGGGGCTTGCCGTTTGGCGTTGCCACGCGCCCCATAGCTCCTGGGGATTACGCTTGCAATCCGCAGATCCTCCATGCCCTCGCCTTGCGCGCCCTCGCCTTTGACCTTCCCGATGTGCCCAATTTTGAAGACCGCATCGTGCCGCACCAACTCGACGCGTTTGCGCCGGGCGAGCAAGTCGAACGCTACGACTCGGGCGGCGCGTTTCAGGGATACAGGCGACCGGGCAACCGAGGCGTGGGCACGCGCAATACCATCGTCATCTTGGGCACATCCTCGCGCACCGCGAGTTATGCCAAACAACTCGAGGCGCGATTCAAAGATCGCGTACGCGCCTATCCAAACATCGACGGCATTGTCGCGGTGGCCCACACCGAAGGCGGCGGCGCGGAACGCCCGAACAACAAAGCCCTCCTCTTGCGTACCCTCGCGGGATTCATCGCTCACCCCAATGTCGGCGCCGTGCTCGCGGCGGACTATGGCTTTGAAGCCATCACCAATCGGGACTTGCAGGCGTTTCTCAAAAGAGAAAACCATCCCATCGACCACGTCTTGCACCACTTCCTCACACTCAAAGGCAGTTTTGAAAACGCGCTGCAACAGGGCGAAACCATCATCGCCAACTGGTTGCCGCAAGTCGATGCGATGCCCCGCACCTCCGAACCCCTGTCGCACATCAAAATCGCGTTGCAATGCGGCGGCTCCGATGCGTTTTCGGGCATCTCCGGCAATCCATTGGCGTCGTGGGTTGCGCGGGAAATCATCCGCTATGGCGGCGCGGCTAATCTCGCGGAAACAGACGAACTCATCGGCGCCGAGTCTTATGTCCTGCAAAACGTCGCGTCTCGCGACGTGGCCCAACGCTTTCTCGACAAAGTCGAAGCGTACAAGACTCTGGCCGCGTGGCACGGCACAACCGCAGAAGGCAACCCGTCCGGGGGCAACAAATTTCGCGGCCTGTACAACATCGTCCTCAAATCCATCGGCGCGGCCATGAAACGCCACCCGGATGTGCGCCTCGACGCGGTGATCGACTACGCCGCGCCCATGACGCAGCCGGGCTACTATTTTATGGACAGCCCGGGCAATGACCTCGAGAGCATCGCCGGGCAAGTGGCTTCGGGATGCAATCTGATCTTCTTTGTCACGGGCAACGGCTCGATCACAAATTTCCCCTTTGTGCCCACCCTCAAAATCGTGACCACCTCTGAACGCTATGGCCTGCTCAGCAAGGATATGGATGTCAACGCGGGCGCGTATTTGGATGGCGCGTCTATGGACGACCTGGGCCGCGACATGTTTGACCTGACCTGCAAAATCGCGTCTGGACAACGCAGCAAAGGCGAACGGGCCGCCCACGCGCAAGTTTCTATTTGGCGCGCCTGGCGGCAGACCTCCACAGATCACCTGCCCGACCTGCAAAATCGTCCCGAACCCCTGGGCGTGCCCCTCGTCGTTCAAGACGACCACGGGCAAAGAGATGCAGCACAACGCACCTTTGACGCCATCCGCACCCCCGACGGCGTGACCACGGACCGCTTGGGTTTGATTTTGCCGACTAGCTTGTGTTCCGGGCAAATCGCGCTGATGGCCGCCAAACGCCTCACCGCAAAGGGCTTGGGCCGCGAAAAGGGCATCTCGCGCTTTGTGGCCCTCGCGCATACCGAAGGTTGCGGCGTAGCCGGCGAAGCCACCGAACGCCTGTACACGCGCACCATGCTCGGGTATCTCACCCACCCCTTGGTACACAGCGGCTTGCTCTTGGAACACGGTTGCGAAAAGACCCACAACGACTATATCCGCCACGCGCTCATCGACAAGGGGATCAGCGCGGATGCGTACGGATGGGCGAGCGTCCAACTCGACGGCGGCATAGACGCGGTTTTGGACGAGGTCGAAGCCTATTTTGCCCGCCAATTCGCACGGGCCGAACCCCCGGAACTCGCGCCGACCGATCTGTCCGCACTCCGCATCGGCCTGCACGCTACGGGTTCTCTTTCCGATAGTGCCGCGCAATCCCTCGCCCACTTGTCGCAAACCCTGATCCGCGCTGGCGCCACGCTCGTCGTGCCGGACAACGCACGTTTCCTGTCCCATCCGATCTACCTGTCCGCTGTGTTGGGCAACACGCCCCCCGCGCCCACCCTATCGCACGGGCAAGCCACAGATCGCGCCGGGTATTATATCATGGACAGCCAGACCGATCACTGGGTCGAAACCCTCACCGGATTGGGCGGAACAGGCGTCCACCTCATCGCGGCGTATGCCGGCGACCACCCCCAACAGGGCCATCCGCTCATCCCAGTGCTACAAGCAACCGCCGATGAACGCGCGGCCCACTTCTATGGCGATGACTTTGACGCGATCCTCAGCGCGGATCCCAACCGCAATGCCGATGTCCTTTTGAATTTGATCCTCGCGGTCGCCTCCCGCCAATACGCGCCCAAAACACCCGCAATCGGCAACACGGATTTTCAATTCACGCGCGGGCTTTTGGGCGTTTCGATGTAAGCGTGCCTCACCGCGCCGCCCATCCGCCCGTGCGTGCCCAACCGCGCCACTCATCCGCCCGTGCGTGCCCAGCCCACCTCCGGCCCGCCACACCCGTAGGGATAGGCCCTGTGCCTGTTCGAGCACGCAACCCCAAGTGGTCAGTTGCCAGTGGTCAGTTGCCAGTCCACCTCGCCCCCAAGCGGTCAGCCACAAAAAAAGCCAGATGCGATATCTGGCTTTTTTGTTTTTTGCAATTTCACTTTGGCGTTTTCCACAGCCGGACGATGAAGCGGCTTTCTTTTTCGATAAAGTCAGGCTCGGTCCCGTTGTGTTCCAGCATGCCGGGGATGATCTTGTTTCGCACGCCCATGCCGCGGGCGTCGACGTATCCGTAATCCCGCATGATATTGACCAGCGTTTGGTTGCGTGCGTAGCGCATGCCCGATTTCATGCCTTCAATCGTCACGGTATTGGGCAGGCGTCCCGGGCTTTCGATCTCGAGCCGATCCGCGTAGATGGCGAGGAGGATGTCGGTGCCCGCGATGGTGTAATCGCGGTGAACGAGTGCGTTGACGATTGCTTCGCGGAAAGCCCCTTCGGGATAGTCCCATCGGTCGATCCTTCGCCCACCTTCAAGACGGGCCGTGGGTGTCGTGTTGCGTCGCACAAAATCCCACGCCTGCTCGACGAGGCCGGTTTCCGCGATGCGCCCGTCAGCAGTGCCCAATAGGGTCATGGGGCCTCGCAGATATTCATCGGCACGGGTTGCATAATCGGGCTCTGTACCCGGGTAACACACGGCTCGAATGCCCGATTGCGGCACAAATCGCTTCGGATTATTGCCGAAGAGGAGTTGCCCATCCACAGTGGCGACGTATTGATTCTGGGAAACCGCCATCAACTCCACATTTCCGAGCAAGACCTCCCAACCATGGATATCCGCATCCGACGGTGCTTCTCCTCCAGATACCCGCGTGAAGTAATCGCGCAATCGGCGCAGGTCAAACGCGTCGAAACGCGCGCCGGAAACGGGTTTCAAACCGTAATGCAGCCGACCAGACGCTTGAAACAATCGCTCGAGTTCTTCTCGGCTGGCCTCTTGCGACGTATCGCCGACGCGAATGTAGTAGGTCCTGCGATGGTTGTGGATGCGTGCGTAGGGCTTGTCCGATCCCTGCATGACGCGAACGGCGAGAACATGCCGGTCCGGCTCGGCATTTTTTGCCCAAGAGAACAGCGGAATGACTGGGGGTTCGATCTTCACGCGGCAAATTTCGCTGACCCACGCCTCGAGACGCTCGCGGGTCGTGCCAGAAATATGTCCTTCGTCCTCAACGCCGAGCAGAACAGTACCGCCTTCGAGGTTGAGAAAGGCCACGAGTTCCTTGGCTAAGTCGTAATTTTTGATATCATCGCGCTTGAACTCCAGAGTTGAGTCCTCGCCATTTCTGAGCAGTTCCGACAATTCGCTAGGGGTCATCTTTGGGTCCTCAAAAGCCATACTTGCGGCGGCGGCGTTCGAAGGCTTCCTTGCCTCCTTCGAGGATTTCTTCGACCAGTTCCCGAACCGGGGGCGCGTCAATTGAGCCTACATGCTCGGGCGCGATGCGTGCAGTCCCGCCATCTGCCTCGCCGGATGGCGTAAGCCCGACGATCATCTCGGCGTCGCCGAGCACGGGGATGTTCGCGCTGTGGGTAGAGAAGACGAACTGCCGCCTGCGCTTCTCCTCGCGCATCTTGGGGACGATGCCTTCCGTGATGAAGCGATTGTCGAGATCGTCTTCTGGCTGATCGACGATCAGCGGCGCGTCGGATTCCAGCAAGAGGAGCAACAACACCGCGGTTGCTTTCTGACCGGTCGAAAGGGCTTCGAGCGCGTGCCACACAGGCGGGCCGCCGGCATGCGCCGTGTTGAGTTGAATGGTCGTTATCGGCGGCAAGTCCAATTCTTCAATCTGCATCAGGACATCGGCGGGGGCTTCGACAAGGCGTTGCGCTTGGGATGGCGGGATAGTGTAGGCATCCCGAACCGTTCCCGCCCTACAGCTTTCGACGAATTGGGAGAGTGAAAAGCTCTCCATCTCGGCGATGACGTCAATGGCTTCGGAGAGACGCCCGCCGATCTGATCGCGGAGAAGGTGAAACAGCGGCTCGCGGTCGCCCGCGGCGGTAACCTCAACCCGAATGTGACCGCGCAGCTTTTTGCTGACCTTTTTCGCGGCCCGATCCAGAAGGCGAAATTCCTCCGTCTTGACATCTTCCCACTCCACGAGCAACGCATGGCGTTGTGTTGCGTACTCACCCTCTAAGCGTTGCAACAAAGACCGGCGTTCGCGCAACGGGCGCAACCTTTCGATCTCGCGCCGCAGGCGAATAAACGCCTCGCCATCTCCGGCTGATTTCTGGAGTTCGCGCAGGATTTTTTGATATGCGGCATCGACCTCATGTTTGCGTTTGTCCCAGCGAGATCGCACCGCGGCGATCTCTTCATCAGCGCGTTTCAGCGCGGCTTCGAGTTGGCGAACGACATGCTCGAGGTCGCCGCTCAGACGCGCCAAAATTTCATCAGTCCCTGCGAGGATGTTCTTCCCGGGCAGGTCTTTGAGTGCCCTCGGCGACAGAAATACGCGATCGATGGGCAGTTCTTGGCGCAACATATCCAGGCATTCGAAAAACGTTTTCAAGCGTTCTGGGATCGAGTCGAGCACGCGCTCCTCGCGGACGAGCAAACTCTGTTCGCGCAAGCGGTCTTCGAGTCCTGCCTCTTGAAATTGTTTGAGCGTCTCCTCGAGGCCCGGCAGGGTGGACAGCTGTTCGTCAATTTGCTCGCGCTCTGCCCGCACATCGAGGGCGGCGCGTCTCACCCTTTCGAGTTCGCGGCGGAGATCGACTTTGCGCCGGGCGAGATCGGCATCCCGGTCAATGAAGCGGTCGAGCAGGTGGGTGAGTTTTTCGGGGCTTTTGGCGAGTTCCGATATCTCGTGTTGCCCATATACCTCAACGCCGGGGAGTATTTCGCTGGGCGACAGGTTCGATATACGGCCGTTCTCGTCTCGCACAACGGGCGGGTTGGGAATGGTTCGCTCGATCTGGTACGCCCGTTTCGCAGGGCGATGGGATCGGACGCAAAGCGATATTTTCGTCCCGCTCCGGAGCACTTGGCGAACGATGCCCTCATGCGCTCTGCGGGCGTCTTCGCCGACAGGGACCACGCCGAGCACATAGCGCAGGCTTTCGATGACCGTGGATTTGCCCGCGCCGCGGCCACCAACGAGTACGTTCAGATTTGGGTTGAAGCGAACGGCCGTGCTAGCGAGAAATCCGCCCTCCCAAGCCAATGAGATGAGTTCGGCATGTTCTTCGGCCGCGGGGTCGCTCGTCAGCCGGATCCGCGATCCCGGATCGAGAAAGGCTTGCCGCAGACCCTCAACTGTGACCTCGGACATCTTGATCCAGCATGTCGCCGCAGGGTCTTCTATATCCTCGGGGTCGACAATATCTTTCGCGTTGATCGCGGCCACTGCCCGATTGTCACCCGCCGCAGGGGTGCGCCGGTAATCTGCGTTTTTATTTTTCACGATCTGGCGTATATCCTGAGATAAGTTCTCGACCGCCCCCGGAATCTGAATCGCGAGGAGTTCGTCACTTTGCCATGCCTTGATCCGCGCTTGTCCCGAAAGAGCTTTGAATAGCCCTTTGTCGTTGGTCACATGCGCGGCGATGGCGATGCCGCCCTGTTTTCGGACCTGTGCGAGAATCTCGACAAAACTGCTGTTCGACAAATCCGAGGATGGATCGGTTCCCGTGATCCCAAACTCGCCGAGGAATCTTCCGAGTTGCTCCTCGTCGGTATTTTTTGGATAGATGCACAAGACGTGGATGCCCTCTGTGGAAGAAAGCTCAAATCCGGGAAATATCGCAATGCCTCGATCCTCGGCCGCGGCCTGAAATGCGGAGACGCCACTCGCGTTGTTGTGATCGGTAATGGCGAGCACGGAGACGCCGATCTCATCGGCCCTTGTGACGATGGCCTCGGCGTGGGACCGATCGTCGCCTTTGGCTTCTTGACCGCGAAATTTACCGCCATAGCCGTGCGGGTTGACCTGTAGCGCGCACCGATGAAACACGGCACCTGCCGGCATCGCTTTTGCGTTGGCTTTTTTCATGTTCTCTCCTTAGGTGGAACAGATCGAAAGGGACGAAAAAAAATATATACAATCGGCATCTATCGTCAATAGGATTTCAGATATTGGGCAACGCACGCCCTCATTTCCCTGTGTTATTTGTGGGCACTTGATCCGCGTTTTCATTTTTGTGGTCTGCTGTTTCCAATTCCTTAATTATGAGATCCATCTGCTCGGGCTTTTTCTCGTATTTGCTGAATGCGTCGACCGCTTTTGTTGCGATCTCTACCGATTCATTTGAGGACAGTGTGTTTGGGTCTTTTTCTGTTAGGTCTTTACATCCTTTGAACGGTATGCCAAAACGCCCATTTGCTACGCGATCAGAGCGTAGCGATCAAGCGCGTGATCGCGGCTTTGGGATTGTCCCAGAACGGCATACCATGGGCACCGCAAATTGCGTCTATGTCTTCTTCGAGAAGGCGATGCAAGCTCTGTTTCAAGCCTTTGAGATTGCCGTGACGTGCGAGGTAGCCGGGGCGCGAGCCAAAGGCGAGACCGGGTGATCGGCGATAGTGATCCGGGCCTGCCAGCGTCCGTTCGACTTGGCCGTTGAGGATGTCGCCCGTAAACGCGAGGGTTTGTCCGCTAGGCGCAGACCATAAGAGGGCGTGGTCGCCTCCCCACGCGCCCTGAAGTTTGATGGGCCTGAGACCGCCGGGTAGCGATTGGCCTTCTTTATACAGGTGATCGGGTTCGCCATCGTAAGCAATGTCGCGCACGGCCGGGCTGTATTCTGGCCCCCACACGGGGACGCCCCATTGCTCGCGTATGTCGTAACAACTGCGCTCGTGTCCGTCGCTGGTCAGCACGGTTGCGATAGGCCGTTCGGGGATCAGTTGAAGCAGGCGATTTTTTGCAGGCGCGTCGGGCCGTTCTGGATCGATCAAGACCCAGCCCTCTGTCGCGTTGAGGATGTAGGACTCAAAGGGGCTATAACGCCCCCACATGGTGGCGCATCGAATGAGCATAGGGACGGATTCGGTGCCGAGTTCAATGGCAACGCGGGATTTGCGCGTGCTGTCTTCAGATGCCATAGCAGTCTTCCTTTATCCTAGAGGTAGCGCGTCAACTTGCATGCATGAGGAAATCCCCCGTGCATGTCAAGTCAGAACGCATCCCGTCTTTTTTTGGCAAAAAAACCGGTTTTGTGTATCTTCCCTTTTCGCAACGCCTGTTCGCACGCTTTGAAGGAGTTTGCATGCTCGGCAAATTGATCGACAAATTTAGAAAGGGATTGACCAAGACCCGCGAGGGCATGGTACAAAAAATCCGCGCTGTCATTCGGCGGCGTCCCGAACTCGACGAAGAAACCCTTGAAGAAATCGAAGAAATCCTCATCCAAGCCGACGTGGGCGTCGATCCGACCCTTCGGATCATCGACCACTTGCGCGAGCGCGTGGCATCGGACGAACCGGTCGAAGACGCGGAAACCGCAGTGCAAAACTTTCTCGAAGAAGAAATCCGAAAAATCCTCATGCCCGCAGATGGCGCGGCCCCCATTGCCATTACGACAAAGCCCCACGTCATTCTCGTCGTGGGCGTCAACGGCGTGGGCAAGACCACCACCATCGGCAAACTGGCCCACAAATTCGCACGCGAGGGAAAAACCGCGCTCTTTGCCGCAGGCGACACCTTTCGCGCCGCAGCCATCGATCAACTCGGCATTTGGGCCGAACGCACGGGGTCGGACATGGTGCGCCACCAACCGGGCGCAGACGCAGCATCCGTGGCATTCGACGCGATCAAAGCCGCACGCGCACGCGGTACAGACATCGTGCTCATCGACACCGCGGGCCGCCTCCACACCAAGGTCAACCTCATGGAGGAAGTCAAAAAAATCCGCCGCGTCATCGACAAAGCCATGCCCGGCGCCCCCCATGAGACCCTGCTCATCTTGGACGCGACCACCGGCCAAAATGCTGTCCTGCAAGCCAAACAATTTCACAGCGCGGTTGAAGTCACGGGCCTGGTTCTTGCAAAACTCGACGGCACGGCCAAGGGCGGCGTGGTCATCGCCATCGCCGACGAACTCGATTTGCCCGTGCGCTTTGTCGGCCTGGGCGAATCCGCCGAAGACTTGGACGATTTCGACGCCGAGAGCTTTGTCAAAGCACTGTTTGAATGAGGCAAGAGGCAAAAAGGCAGTGGTCAGTGGTCAGTAGTCAGTAGTCAGTCCCCACCCAACCCCCTTCAGTGAGACGTAAGACGGGAGACGGGAGAGGTGAGGCAACCCCGCCCTTCCACCCCAAGGCAATGTCTGTGCTGATCGCTTGTTTTGCTGACTGCTGAATGCACTGCTTCGGCGAGCACGGGGCATCGCCCCTACGATTCGTTCTCGCTTTTTGGGTGGCGAGGCGGGGTAACTGACAACTGACAACTGACAACTGACAACTGACAACTGACAACTGACAACTGACAACTGACAACTGACAACCGACAACTCCCATGACCTTTCCAATCACACGCATGCGCCGGATGCGCCGTAGTGAAACGATGCGGCGAATGGTGCGCGAAAATCACCTGCGCGTTGACGACTTGATTATGCCCCTGTTTGTGTGCCCGGGCAAAGGCATTAAAAAAGAAATTGAATCGATGCCGGGCAACCATCAGATGTCGATAGATGTCGCGGTTGAGGCGTGCAGGGAAATCGCCGATTTGGGCATTCCCGCGGTGATCCTCTTTGGCATTCCGGACCACAAAGACGCGATGGGTAGCGAGGCGTATTGCGATGACGGCATTATTCAACGCGCCGTATCCGCGATCAAAGCACAAGTGCCCGACCTCTACGTGATCACGGATGTGTGCCTCTGCGAATACACGGACCACGGGCATTGCGGCATCATCGTGGACGATGACGTACACAACGATGAAACCGTCGCCTACCTCGTCAAAGAATCCCTTTCGCATGTGCGCGTGGGCGCAGATATGGTCGCGCCTTCCGACATGATGGATGGACGTGTGGGGGCCATTCGCGCCGCGCTTGACGTAGAGGGATTTGACCACATTCCCATCATGGCTTACGCGGCCAAATACTGCTCCGGGTTCTACGGGCCGTTTCGAGAGGCCGCGGAATCCGCGCCCCAATTCGGCGACCGCCTCTCCTATCAGATGGACCCGGCAAACAGCGATGAAGCCCTGCGCGAAGTGGCGTTGGATATCGAAGAAGGCGCGGATATCGTGATGGTCAAACCCGCGTTGTCCTATCTCGACATCATCTACCGGGTCAAGGCGGAATTTGGCGTGCCAGTTGCCGCGTACAATGTCAGCGGTGAATTTGCAATGGTCAAAGCAGCATCGACCAATGGCTGGCTCGACGAAGCCCGGGTGCGAGACGAGATCTTATTGAGCATCAAACGCGCAGGCGCGGACCTGATTCTCACCTATTTTGCCCGAGACATCGCACGGGTGTTGAAGACGTGAGAGGCAAGACGTGAGAGGCAAGAGGGGAGAGGCAAGAGGTCGGGGAATATGGGCCGGGATAACGCACACGGCGGTGCGGAGGTGGGATGGGCACGCACG
The DNA here is from genome assembly GCA_965204745.1 of Candidatus Latescibacterota bacterium. Classification (GTDB taxonomy): domain Bacteria; phylum Latescibacterota; class UBA2968; order UBA2968; family UBA2968; genus VXRD01. The sequence continues at coordinate 938,003 of OZ242010.1, read as the reverse complement.
GGTGGATGAGCGGCGCGGTGAGGCCGCCTCACTTCTCCCATTTTTCCGAGGTTTTCCATGAACATCACCATTGACCGCATCATGCAAAATTTCGATGTGCTCGCGGATTGGGAAGAACGCTATCGGTATATCATCGAACTTGGTCGCAACTTGCCACCGCTCGAAGCGGAACACAAAAGCGAAGCCAACCGCGTGCAGGGGTGCGTGAGCAATGTGTGGCTCATCACCGATGTGCGAGACGAGGACCCGCCCGTGATCGAATTTCGCGCAGACAGCGACGCGCAGATCGTCAAGGGCTTGGTCGCAATTTTGTTGGCGTTGTATTCCGGCAAAACCGCCCGGGAAATTCTCACCGCGGACATTCGCAACATTTTTGTCAAACTCGACCTCGCCAAACACCTCAGCATCAACCGCGCCAATGGCTTTGCCGCGATGGTCAAGCGCATTCACGAACTCGCGCTTGCAACCGCAGCATAAAAAAGGCCCGTGAGCAATGTTCACGGGCCTTCTTTGTTCCAAACCGCAGAATAGACGAATCCCACCCAACCGCCGCTCCCAAAGGGGTCGGTGGTCAGTCCCCGCGCCCTCAAGGGCAGGGCGGGCTGTTGAGCTAAAGCATCACCAACTCATTTTGGGCTTCTTTGCGGTGCGTCAAAAGTGGGCCGCGCGCGCCGCGTTCTATTTTGGCAAACGCATCGTGGTTGTGAATGCTCTCGTAGTTGTTGCTCGATACGTAAAACCAAGCGATGCGCTCTTCGTCCATTATCGCGAGCAAATCCGCAGCCACATCGCGCACGATGTCCTCGACAAATTTGGGATTGTTATACGCACGCTCCGTGACGTATTTTTCATCTGGGCGTTTCAAAATGGGATAGAGTTGGCAAGACGCATTGTATTCGCCAATGTCGATCAGATCTTCAAACCAGATAAATTCCCCGTCACATGGGCGCACGTCCATCCGCACTTCGGAACGCTGATTGTGCGCGCCGTAGTCGCTGATTTCCTTGCTGCACGGGCAGAGACTCGCCACATTTGCGCGCACGCCGATCAACTTGTCGTGCATGCCATCGCTGGTCAACATCGCCTTAAATTCACAGTTGTAGTCCAGCATGCCTTCAATGCCCGTTATCGGGGCTTTTCGCAACAAAAAAATGGGAAATGTCATGCTCAAAAATGCTTCTTCGGCTTCCAAAAATGCGAGGATTTCTTCGAGGACAATGTGAACGCTGTTGGGCGTGAAGTGTTTGTGATGCTCGTTCAGCGCGATCATAAACCGCGACATGTGAGTGCCCTTTTGATAGTGGGGCAAGCTCACGGTCATCGACAAATTCGCCACAGTGTGAAACTCGCCATTGTCGCGCAGCGGCAAGGTCAGGGGATAGCGCACATTGGACACGCCCACCTCGTCAATTTCAATGCCGCGCCTGTCCTGCGAGTTCTGTATATCCGGTAAATCCATTTCCTCTCCTAAGCGGAAGTGTCGGCAAAAATTTAGCCTAATATACCCGAAAACGCAAAATGGTCAATCCCCTAAAAATCGCCGATAGAATATTGGCAACCCTCGCGTGCGCGCTCATCAAGGGCTATCAATACACCCTCGCGCCTCTGACGCGCTTTTTCGCCCTCGCGCCCAGTTCATGCCGCTATACCCCCACCTGCTCGCACTACGCCCTCGAAGCCTTCCGCCGCCACTCCTTTGCATTCGCCCTCGCTTTGACCTTGCGCCGCATCGCCTGTTGCCATCCGTTTGCCAAAGGGGGCTATGATCCGGTTCCGCAACGGCAAAAAAAACAAAAAGCAACCACAGATGAACGCGCATGAACGATAGTGCAGAGTACGGGGCATATCGCCGTTCGCGTTGGGATGACTCAGGCGATGGGCTAGGGCTGGTTGCTTGGGGCCTGTGGGCGGGTGGACTGACTACTGACTACTGACTACTTGGGGTGCTGGGTGGCCCTCTCCCGTCTTGCGTCTCACGTCTCACTTGCGGAAGGGCTGTGCGGGGACTGACAACTGACAACTGACTACTTGGGGTTGGAGGGGTTGAGCGGACTGACCGCTGACCGCTTCTTAATCATCTTGCATCAAAATCAAAGTTCTATTTTCTTTTTTTGACTTGCAACAAAGACGAGCCGGATCTCGCAGAACAAAATCCGGTGATGTAGCCAGCCTATAATAAAGAGTGATGTCTATGAACCAGTTATTTTTTGATTCCCCCGATGCGAGTGAAGGCCAGAGTGCGTTGACCCTCGACGACGGTGGCGGGCTTCGCGTGGTAGATGCCGAGTTCGTCAGCGAGGCAAAATTCAGTTGGCCCCTGTTCGACGGCTATGACAAAATCCGCATCCTGACCTACTCCGCCGGCATATCCGCCATTGTCAGGTTGCTCGATGAGCACGACTTCACGGACTTCGAATGCGTATTCGGTTGCGAAAGCACGCTCCGCACCTTCAAGGACATCATGGCGTTTCAGCAGGTGGCGATAAGCGACACACTCGCGGCGATAAAAGGGCTGAAGGACCAACGGCACGCTTTTATCCTCGGCAGAGTGCGAGAGGGGCAGGCCCGCTTCCGCGTACTCCGCAAAGCCATCGCGCATTCAAAACTGTACCTGCTAGAAAACGCGACCAACGGAAACACGCGCGCCATCATCGGCTCCGCCAACCTATCGGAGACAGCCTTCAGTGGTCGCCAATCCGAAACCCTCGTCAAGTTCGACAACGACGAATCCGCGTGGTCCCACTACTCGCGGATGTACAAAGAGATAAGGGACTCCGCGTCTGATGATATCCCACTGCCAGCGGAGCAAATACAAAAAGCCGACATTCAGTTGCACGAGATCCCCGTCTTGGATTCCCACGACCCCACCACGCTCGTCATCGACGCGTCCGATTCTTCCAAGTCCCTTTCCATCTCCGTGCAGACCCAGATAGAGAGAATCGAGAAGGTGAAAGCGACCATACCGTCCGTCGTCTCTACGTTGATTCCAGCCATCCGCAATGGACGCCAGAAGATCACGCCGCAGATCAAGCGGGAGATACGGCGAGAGCACAGCCGCGTTCGCATCGTGCATTCTGACGAAGAAGCCGACAGCCGCTACTTTTCCATCAATCGCACGGAATGCACCGCCGAGATGTCTGGCAACCCCTTCCCTTTGGAAAGCGACCCGGCCCGAGTGAAAACCGACGCACGGCTACTGGTCAATTACTTCGGCAATTATCGAGAGACGTTTGAGGGCGATGTGGATCGTCTCCAGCGCGATTACTTTATGCTCTGGTCGTGGCTTTACTTCTCGCCCTTTATGTGCGATATGAGAAATCTCGCCGGCGCGATGGGAGATATATTTCGTTACCCGTCCTTTGCCATCCTCTATGGTAAGCCGAGTTGCGGCAAGTCGAGTCTTGTCGATACCCTGATAACCTCGATGTTCGGTCGCGTGCATCGCGTGGATAAAGGGGATTTCACCCGATCCAAACTTCGCGGTCTTCAGCAGAATTACAAACGATTCCCCGTGGTGTTCGACGATGTTGGGAAGCAGGCCGTGCGAAATCACGCAATCGACATCATCAAAGACGAGAACCCGCCTCCGGTTGAAGAGTACCCCTGCTTCATTCTGTCGATGAACAACGAAATGAAGGCATTTCCCGACGAGATAGTCAAGCGAAGCCTGATGATTTACACCACGACCGCACTGCCGAGCTACAAGGAAGATCTGAGACACAAACTCCACCTTCATATCCAACGGGTACACGGCGAACTCAGCGGTCATCTCTACCGCCTCTACCTCTCGCAAGTGATTGAAAGGATGAAGGATAATCGCCAGCCAGACGACTGGCTAAAATTTTCGTCCCGCGTGATCGGTGAGATCATCGCCGCCAACATCGAAGAACGCGCACCTGCGTGGTGTCAACCGGTGGCATGGCGTGAATACGCGGATAAGCGACATGACAAGGTCAAAGATCAACTCGGGAATTTGCTGCGCCCGGAGGCGAGGATAAAGCGGGAAGGGGATGCGCGATCCGGATGGATGCTAGAAGGCGATAAGGTCATCGTCATCGAGCAGAAGGACCAATTCGGTCGCCGCGAGTTTGACTGGGAGAACGTACCTTCGACGCTGATCGATGAGAACGCCAGCATCGGCGGCAGGACGGTGCTGAACAGGAGGGAATTGGAGAACGAATTTCTCGGCTTCCGTCTGGGCCGTCGTTCTCGATGGATGAGCAAACTATGGGGGTAGGATCACATTCGCCATGACGTGTACTACGCTAAAAAAACGCTCCTCGCACGCGGCTTTCTTCGACATTTGCTTCACCTTCAAACTGCCTCAAATAGCGCGTTGCGCGTTCCATGTCTTTTTTGACCCAGGCATCGGGTTCAGACGCCATCGCGCGTTCGAGTGCGGGAATGGCTTCGGGTTCTTCGAGTTGCATCAATGCCCACGCGGCAACTTGGCGCGCATTCCGATCCCTGTCGCCGAGCATCAAACTCAAATCGCGCAACGCCGCCTTCGCCCGCAACGCGCCCAATGCCCACGCGACCTTTGTTCGCACCTGTGGGACGGTGTCGCGCAACGCAGCGCGCAAATGGGGAATGGCCTCCACGATCCGATGCCCGCCCAAAAAAGTCGCCGCGTCCAGGCGTTGCTCAACCGAGCCGGAGCGCAGTTGATCAAAATAGTCGGCATACGGAGACCCGCAACCCACGCAACCGAGCAAGAGCACGAGCCATATCTTTTTCATATTGTACATATTTTTAGGGCTTCGTAATTTGCCCTCACGGTCGCGTCGATATCCGCATCAGAATGCGCCAGAGAGACAAACGCAGCCTCGAACTGCGACGGCGCGAGATAAATGCCGCGCTTGAGCATCTCCCGAAAATACCGGGCGAACAAATCCTGATCGCACGCATTGGCCGCATCAAACGAGGTCACGGGGGTTTCCGTGAAGAACAAGGTCATCATCGAACCCACCCGATTGGTCTGATACTTCAATCCCAGCGCGTTCAAATTTTCCCGAATGCCGGTCTCCAACGCCCGCGCTTTTGCCTCCAGCGCGTCATATACCCCCGGCGCACGCAATCTCCTCAAAGTCTCATACCCCGCTGTCATCGCCAAGGGATTGCCGGACAACGTGCCGGCCTGCGACACCATTTTGCCCAGCGGAGAAATGTCCGACATGATTTCCCGCTTGCCACCAAACGCGCCAACCGGCAACCCGCCGCCGATGATTTTCCCCAAAGTCGTCAAATCGGGCGTCATGCCATACAGGGCCTGCGCCCCGCCTGAACCGACGCGAAACCCGGTGATGACTTCGTCAAAAATCAGCACGATGCCCAATTCCGTGGTCAAATCCCGCAAGCCCTGCAAAAACCCCGGCGTAGGCGGAATCACGCCCATGTTGCCCGCGATGGGTTCGACGATCACCGCGGCGATCTCATCCCTGTTTTCCGCAACGGCTTTTTGCACGGCCTCCAAGTCATTATAGGGCGCGGTGATCGAATCTGCTGCGGTTCCGGGCGTGACCCCAGGGCTGTTCGGCGCGCCCATCGTGAGCGCGGAAGACCCGGCGCGAATCAAAAAGCTATCGGCGTGCCCGTGCCAGCATCCCTCGAACTTGACAATTTTGTTTCGCCCGGTGTGCCCGCGTGCGAGTCGAATCGCCGACATCGTGGCTTCCGTGCCGGAATTGACCATCCGCACCATTTCCACGCCCGGCACCATTTCTGCGACCAATTGGGCCATTTTGACTTCGATTTCAGTCGGCGCGCCAAAACTCGTTCCCGCTATTGCCGCCGCCTGTACCGCCGCAACGACTTCCGGATGGGCATGGCCCAAAATGAGCGGCCCCCAGGATCCCACAAAGTCGATATAAGACGCGCCATCCGCATCGGTAATTCGCGCCCCCTCACCGCGCACGATAAATAGGGGATCGCCACCGACCGGCCCAAATGCCCTCGCCGGACTGTTCACGCCGCCGGGAATCACGCGCCTCGCCGCATCAAATAATGCCTTTGAACGCGTACTCAAATTACACCTCCACGAAAAAATAAAAACAAAGAGTGGGTTTTTAATTACTCCACGCGCTTTATCCTGTCAAGTCAATTCCTTTCCCTTGCAAAACGCGATCACAATCCGTATATTATCCCCACAGCGGCAGTAGCTCAATTGGATAGAGCATCTGGCTTCGGACCAGAGGGTTGGGGGTTCGAGTCCTCTCTGCCGCACTTCCTTCAGGCACTTGCGCCCCTCGCGTAAGTGCCTGTATTAAAAACGGACGTTACGCATTTGTTTTTTTTGTTTTGGGGTTGACATCCCCGCGTTTTGGAAGTATATCACTTGCGAACCCGCTGCGCGGCAACTTTACAACGCGCTGAACCTCGGCTTTTTTTAGGAGATTTTCTCATGTCGTTTCGCCTTTCCCATCTCGGCGTGCTCGTCCTCATTTTGTGCACAGCTTGCGGCGGCCCGGAAAGGGCCATTGAAAAGAACTTGCACGCACATGTGCTTTTCTTCGCCAACTTTGAAAAGGGCGTGGATGCCCTCGACAGCCTCGGCAAGGATTTGGCGACCTTTGACACGGCCAACACCAGCCACATCATGGATGGCGGCAATCCGGACGGGTACCTGTCGTTCAACGCCAACGCAGGTGCGCTCAACTACGCGGGCAAAGACAACCTCGCGTACAGCGCGGACAGTGCTTGGTCGGGCAGTGTGGCGTTTTGGCTCAAGGCCGACATAGCCAACTTTGAAAACGATAATCCCGAACCCTTTCACATCGGCAAAAAATACGGAGACGGATTTCCGTGGGATGACGCCGTCGTGTTTGTCGATTTCAAAAAAGCCGACAGCACCCTCCGCTTTGGATGCTATCCGGACAAAGATGGGGAAATTACAGACCAGATGTTTGAAGAGCGCGTGATCGCCGTGCCCGTCAACTGGCAGCCCAACGACTGGCACCACGTCGCGATTACGTGGTCCAATTTCAACAGCGGCAACGCCGATGCAGAATGGGCCCTGTACGTCGATGGCAAACTCGCAGGTAGCAAAGGCCCACTGCCGCAACAAGTCACTTGGGACATCGAAAACCTCGTGATGCGCTTCAACCACTTCAAATACCCCGGCGAAGTCGACGAAATCGCCGTCTTTGGCAAAGCCCTAACCCCCGGCGAAGTCAAATACCTCACGGCCCCCAAACGCCCGCTGAACAAAATGTTCTATAAAAAAAGCGAACGGCGGTAAAGACAAAAGTCACCGGACTCCGGCAACCGCAGGAGTGACAAAAACTCGCGTCTCGTATCTTTGGGCGAGCACAGGGGCATCGCCCTTACACACTGATCGCCTTTGAACTAGCTGTTGCCCAGTTGTACCCGCTCGTGCCTTTTGTGGCTAACCCCCATCTCGCGTCTCACTTCTCACATCTTCGCCTTTCATCGTTCATCTGTGGTTGCTTTTCCCATTTTGGTATTGACAACCTGAAACATGTGTTTTATCTTTCCAATACATTCGCAGAGGACGCCGTTTTCACGTAACAGCAAACAAGGAGATTCACGATGCGATCTATTTTAAGCCTTTGTTCAGTTCTCATGTTGGCACTTGTCATTTCGGGTTGTCGGCCCAACGAAGCCGACCTGAAAGCGCAAGAAGAAGCGATGGCGGCCCAAACCGCGGCCAAAGCGGCCGAGGCCGATGTCTATGCTGCCGACACATTTCGTTCTGCCACCAGCACCATTGACGATGCCAATGGCAAATTTGAGCAAAACGAACACGATGGGGCCACGGCGGGTTACATGCAGGCAAAAGACTTGTTTGACCGCGCCAAAGCCGAAGCCGAGACCAGCAAGAACGAGATCAGCACGGAAACCCAAACGATCATCGACCGCGTCATGCTCGGCATTTCAGACACCAGAGGCAGTTTGGGCGAAGCCCCTCGGGGCAAAGGCGCGGACGATGACCTCGATCAACTCAACGCCGATCTCAATCAAGCCGAAGCCAATGCAAGCGATGCGCGCAGCAATCTCGACACCGGGAAATACAATGACGCGCTCGCCCGCGCTCGCGATGCCGAAACCCAACTGTCTCAAGTTCAGGGTTCTATCGCGATGGCTCTCCAAAAGATCACAGACTGGCAAAACCAGAACAAACCCTGGTACCTGCGGATGTAATCCCCATCCGATAGCTTCTCAAAACACAAAAACCGAGGCGTGCAAAAAGCGTCTCGGTTTTGCAATTTATGGGACCTAGCCCATGTCTGCGACGAATGGAAGGCCCGAGTCTTTCCTCCGCATTTTGGGAAGGGCTTGCAATTAGACAATTTCCGAGCCACACCATGCGCCTATCCCTGTTCATCATCCTGTTCTTGTGCTTCGGTTTCTCCCCGCGGCTCTCTGCGCGCGATGTGGAAATCGAACAACTCCATGCCGAAATCGCATCCCTCCGCGAAAGCCTGAACCGCCACGCGGCGAAATCCTATATCGTGATCGACACGGTCCACAACCGCCTTCAAGTGTGGCGCGACAATCGGGTGATACGAGAAGCGACCTGCGCGACTGGCAGCGGCAAAGTGCTACTCCACCCGCGGAACGCGGCGCGCTGGCAATTTCACACCCCAGTGGGCGTCCGAACCATTTTGCGTAAAGTGACAGATCCCATCTGGGCCAAACCCATCTGGGCCTTTGTCGAAAGTGGCGAAGCCCCCCCGGTATTGCCCTGGGCCTTTCGCCGCCTCGACCAGACGACCTTAGGTGCTTATGCCCTCGAATTGGGCGAGGGCTACGAAATCCACGGCACCTTATATCCCGCCCTGCTCGGAAGGCATATCACGCACGGATGTATTCGCCTCAACGACGACGACCTCGCCTTTGTGCATCGCACCCTTCAAGTTGGCGACCAGGTCTATATCTACTGATCGGTTTGCTCCTCGCGCAACCCCCTGTATTTGGTCGAGACGTGATCGCGCTCCAAAACCAAAGAGACGCCCTCATTCTCGAACTCGATCAAGCCCAAACGGCCGAGTTTTACCTCGTCATCGACCTCGCGGCAAAGCGCGTTCACCTCAAGGCCAATGGCAATATTTTGAGAATGTGTCCCATCCTCAACTTGTCGCCCACGAGTGCCGAGCATACGCAGACCTATCGCTTTGCCCGCCGCGTCGATCCCGTCTCGGTCGAGCCGGGCAATGCAAACCTGCGATTGCGCGGTCGGCTTTTGCCCCTCGACTTTTTCGGGCGCCTGATCGAAGGGCCTCGCCGCCGTTCCCGCCTCTATTTCGCGCCTGCCCTCGTCATTCAAGCTAGCGGCATGTCAACCGACACGACACCACATATCGCCCTATCCCCCGAGGATATCAAAGCCCTCGGTTCGGCCCTGCGCCCGGGCAATACCGCGATTCTCATCCCCCCATCACGCGAGACCGATCCTTGAAACGCATTGCGACTTGGCTGATATTCGCGCTGACCAGTGCGGCCCACGCACAAACGGGCCACTATGCGGGCGACCCCCTCCTGCTCGGTGCAGGCGCGCGCGCCTTGGGCATGGGCAACGCGTATGTCGCGCTCAGTCTGGACGCCACAGCCGTGTACTGGAATCCCGCGGGCCTGGCCCATGCGTCGCCCAACCGGGAAATCCACCTCCAACACGCCGAGCAATTCGGCGGCAGTGTGAACCACGACGTCTTTGCCGCGCGCGTGCCCATCTTCAAGGGTGGCATGGGCGTGGGCATTGTGCGCGCAGGCGTTGACAAAATCTCTCTGACCACTTTGGAAGACCCCAATCTGCCCATCGGCCCGGGCAATCGCCCGGTCATCACCGACGAGATCGGCACGACCGATTACGTTTTTCGGATCGCTTATGGGCGGCGGATAACGGATAAATTGCACTTGGGCGCGGGCGTGAAACTCATCAGGCGCGACTTGGGCGTGGGCATCGGCACCGGCATCGGCTTGGACTTCGGCGCGCTCTATTTGCCCATTTCCACGATCCGCATCGGCGCGACCCTGCGCGATCTCACCCAAACGCGCATCGCATTTCCCGACGGCGTCACAGACAGCATCTCACCGTCGTTGCTCATCGGCTCTGCCTTTCAGCGCGCCATCCCCGGCGGAGAGCTAACGATCAGTGCGAGCACGCGCCTAAACGACCAAAACCCTCCTCGGGAAACCGCACGCAGCATCCAACTGGGCGTCGAGTACCGCTTGCGACAGCGCGTCTCATTTCGCCTCGGGCGCAGGGACGGTCACTTCACCGCGGGCACGGGTTTGCAACTCAGGCGGTTTGGCATCGACCTCGCCATCCTCGAACACGACCAACTCGACAACACGTACCGCATCTCCGCCACCCTGTTTTTTTAGGCACAAAAAAATGAATAATGACCCCTCTGCCGGATCTTCCCGCAACGGAGAGATGTTATTCCCCTTCCTCATTTGAAGGGGGCTAGGGGGGGTAGGTCCCAATAAATGGAAAACTCACATGGCTTTCAAATCCGGATATATCGTCATCGCAGGCCGGGCGAATGTCGGCAAATCCACCCTGTTCAACGCGCTGGTGGGGGAGCGGCTGTCGATCATCTCGCCCAAACCCCAAACGACCCGCAACAATATTCTGGGCATTGTGACGGACGACCGAGCGCAAATGATGTTTCTCGACACCCCCGGCATGATGTCTGCGCGGTATCGCCTGCACGAATTTATGAACCGACAAATCGGGCGCGCCTCCCAAAGTGCAGACGTGCTTTTGGGCATTGTCGATGGGGCGCACTTCGACGCCTCTTTTGATGCCGAAGTGCAACGCGCGTTTGAACGATGGGAGATGCCCAAGATCATCGCCATCAACAAGGCGGACCTCATCTCGCGCGATCAGGCCCAACATTGCGAGCAACAAATTTGCGCCGCGCTTGGCACGCGCGCTGTTTTGTCCGTATCGGCCACCGAGGGCCGAGGTGTGCCCGAACTCCACGTCGCCCTGCGCCACGCCTTGCCAGAAGGCCCGCAATACTACCCGGAGGACATGCTCACCGAACAGCCCGAGCGATTCTTCGTCGCCGAACTCATCCGCGAAGAAGTCTTCCACCAACTCCGCCAAGAACTGCCTTATGCAACGGCTATCGGCATCGAGGCGTTTGAAGAAGACCGCCCCAAGGGCTATATTCAGGCCAATATCATCGTCGAACGCCAGTCTCAAAAAGGCATTGTGATCGGACGCAGGGGCAAAACCCTCAAAACCATTGGGCAAAATGCACGCAAAAAAATCGAAGCCTTTTTGGACCGCCCCATTTACCTCGACCTGCACGTCAAGGTCTATGAGAATTGGCGCAAAAAAGACGCGGCCCTGCGCGGCCTGGGGTATTCATGAAAACCGCTCTCAAACTCGCGGTCAGCCTCGTCCTGATGGGGGGCTTTTTGTGGGCCGCATTTCGGAATGTCGAAGGGACACACCTCAAAGACGCCTTTCAAACCGCCAATCCCATCTGGTTGATCGCGTCCGGCCTCATCGTCCTCGCTTCGGGCATTCCGCGCGCGTGGCGATGGCGCGTTTTGCTCGCACCCGTTGCCCCGGGGATTTCCACGCGGGCCGCGTTTTGGGCCGTCATGGTCGCTTATGCGGGCAACTGCGTTTTTCCGCGTGCGGGCGAGGTGGCGCGTGCCCTGGCCCTTGAACGCGATCATCCCACCGGCATCAGCGCGATTTTGGCGACTGTGGTCGTCGAACGCCTGATCGATGTCCTCGTCTTGTTGATCACCTTTGGCGTGGTGCTCTTTTTTGCCCGCGAGCAGATCGGCGCGGCATTCCCCTGGCTCGAGCAAGTCGCGTTGCTGACCTTGCCGATCATTTTATTCGCATTCGTTTTTCTCGGATTGCTTTCCGCACGCGGCGAGCCGGGGTTGCTCCTCTTCCACCGCTTGTCGGCACGCCTTTCTCCCACGCTGGCCGACAAAGTGACCCACCTGTTGCGCTCCGCATTGCAGGGCTTGCGCGCCATTCACACAGTCGAGGGCTATGCGGAGATTTTGGTCTCCACGCTCGTTCTCGACAGTTTGTATTGGCTCGCCATGTACGTGCCCTTTTACAGCTTTGGCTTGGCGGATCAATACAATCTCGGTTTGTTTGAGGCTTTTGTCGTCATGACCATCGCCACTATCGGCTTTGTCATTCCCACCCCGGGCGGCATCGGCACGTACCACCTCTTTTGCGCCCAAACCCTCCACCTCTTCTACCAGGTGCCCAACGAACTTGCGCTGGCATTCGCCACATCTGTCCACGCGGTCACGATCTTCGGGTTTATTCTATTCGGCGGCCCGCCGCTGATCCGGTTGCTGTGGCGTCAAAAGGCGGAAAACCGGACGCGCTAATGCCGGGCCTTACAAAATGCGAAACAGGGTTTCGCGCCAGGTTTGCAACCCGGTTTGGCGATCCGTGACGATCAGCGACAGCAAGTGTACCCCAGACCCCAACTCGGTCAAATCCACAGCTAGATAAATCGGCGCGTGTGCGTCCTTACCGCGGTAATCCGTGCTCACGGAAACGCGCCACGGCGCATCGCTTTGGCCCAACTGCGCGATGGCCTTGCGGTCTTGCGGATCGGCAAAACGCCGCAAATCCGGTGGCCCAATCCGATACGTCACTGAAAAATCGGTCTGCCCAAATGCGTCTCGCGCCAAATTGTAAATCTCAAAATACAGATGTAGCAACTCGCCCATGTGATAGGTCCGCAAGGGGTTGGGGATGACCTCGATTCCCGCGTCGCCCTCCGTCACCTGCGACGCTAGCACGACCGAACTCATCGCCACCTCACTATCGGGAAATGCCCGTACAAAGATGGTATCGCGGAACACGCCCACGGTCTGTTGCCCCGCATCTCGGATTTCCAACGACAAGGCCAGCGAATCCGGCGGTACAACCACCGCACGCTCGCCCAACAAATAGCGACTCTTCATGGAATCGCGCCAAACATCTCGAAACGTATCGGGCCGCCACCTGATTTGCTCAACCATCTGCCCAGCGCTGTTGTGAACAAAAACGCCGGCATCGACCTCCACTTGATACGTGCCGTACAACTCGAGATATTGCAACGCGCGCTTGGGCACGCCCCACGACAAGGCCACCTTCACGCGACCTTTTCCTGCCCTAAAAAATCCCACCTGCGCGGGCAACCCGTATTTCTGATCGCGGTACGGATCCACATATCGCTCGCGCATATAAAAATCATCCGCCAACACTTGGCTTCTGCCCCACCCGCCCGGAACGAGTGCCCAGTGCTGATCCCGCATCAATTCCAATTTCCAATGCACGGAATCGTAGGAAAAAAATTCCAGTGAAAAATCCTCGTACGTCCAAATCTCCCGATGCGGAATCAGGGTTCTCACGCGATTGACATACCGACCGTAGCGAATCCACGCCTTGCCCAGATCCGTTTCCCATCCCGCAACCCCCTCATCGGGCAACCCAAATCGCAAATTTGCGTACGCGACCCGGCCGCGATGGGCCAGCTTTCGCTCGTTCACAGGCGTGAGAAACAAAGGGTCTCGCCGTTGCCAAAAAAGCGCGTCCCCATCTTTGCCCCCGAGCAACGCCACCGACGTCATCGCGGCCTGCCCGACCGAATCCATCTGCACATACGCCCGATCAAATGCCGTGCCCGCCGCCTCGAACTTTTCGGTCGCGTAATAGCCCAATCCCAAAAACAAAAGCCCGTCGCGATCCCGCGGCCATCGGGCTAATAGTTCTCGCGCGATAGCGATCAAATCTTCGGCATACCCCCCTTCGATGCTCAGCATCCCCAACCCGTAATACGCGCGTTTGCAATAGGGGTCGCGGGACAGCGCGTAGCGGTAGTACTGCGCGGCGGTCTGCACGCTCTCCATGGCAAAAGACCGCATGCTGCCACCCCCGTCAAACCGCCGCGCATCCACGTATTTCAACATGTCCTGCAAATAATAATCGCCCACCTCGCAGGCCGCTTCTACCCGAGTGGAATCCATGGCGAGCACTTTTTTGAAGTCGTTCATCGCATTGTAGCGAAAGCCCTTCTTTCGTTGCAAAGTCGCGTACAAAAAGCGGTATTCGATATTTTCGGGATCCAATACTATCGCGCGATAAATATACTGGTCCGCTCGCAACCGCGCAGCGGGCGTATTCTTCTGCATCAACAACGCGCCCAATGCCGCGCAAACATCTGCGCGGTCGCGATCCACGCGCAGGGCTTTTTTGAGCAGGTCGATGCGGTATTCGACCGGTTTAGCCGTATCGCTCTGCGCGCACGCCAGCAGGGAATCGACCGGGCTCGCACTTGCCGCGCCCGAGGCGATGAGGATCAACGCAAAAAGGACGCCCACCCCGGACGTCCTCATGTTCAGTTCTCGCACCATGTTTTAAGTATTTTGAGAGCGTTTTTGTGACCTACCTGTCCTCGCCACCTATCCGCCACCCGTGCGTGCCCAGCCCATCTCCACCCTGCCGTGTGCGTTAGCCCCGTCTTATATCCTGCGATTGGGATTTGCACGGATTACCCCCCCCTACCGCCGCTTCATCGTTCTCCCCGCTATGTCCTTCGCACACCCCGCCACCATACCCCGTAGGGACAGGTCCCTGTGCTTGTCCTCCTCGCAAGACCTCTCCTCTCGGGACCCTGTGCGCGCACGCCCTAAAAAGCCCTCGCATAGCCTGGCCCCGAATCGATCTGTCCAGGGTCAGCATGCGAGGGCTTGTGTCGTTAAGGGACGTGCGTCAGGCCTCCGCATCCAACAGGTGCTGAAAGGCCGCCAGATCATCCACTTGCACCGCCGAGCGAAGCAACCGCTTGAGCCGTTGCAAATCGTCGATAACCGCAATGCGACCGGCGAACTGACCGGCAACGGCTGGATCGAAGCGAACCTCCAACACGTCGAGGATAGCGGCAATGGTATGTTCTCTACCCCCTTGCTCGATTCCCTGCTCGATTCCCTGCTCGATTCCCTGCTCGATTCCCTGCTCGATTCCTTGCTCAATGCCCTGCTCAATGAACTGTTCCTTGAACTGTGCCTGGATCTGTTCCTTGAACTGTTCCTTGAACTGTTCCTGGATCTGTTCCTTGAGGTATTGGGCAAACGATGACTCACGCATAATCGCGTCCATAAAACCCTCCTGAGAAAGAATTTTCGTGATGGTGCTTGGATCGTACGCCAACCCACTCAAGACCCCCAAGCTACTCAAAAAATTAGCCTTTTCTGATTGATCCAACGAAACCGAATCGCTCTTGCGAACACACTCGCGCAACCAATCCTCGGAACCCATCCCCACAGGACGCTTCATCAACGGCGCGAAAGGAAGCAAGCCCGCCTGACCACCTTCAAGAATGCCTCGCCCGTCCAGCTCACGCAACCGAAGCACCTTGTAGCGCACCAGCACTGGGTAATCGGCATGATCTTGAAGGTAAAACCCTTTATCGCGTCGCCCGGCATTGGGACGCAAGTAAATCACATGGGCATAGACCGGCAGGCCATAGCGTTCGATGAGGCGGAGGATATAGATCGCCATGCGAATAGCCATATTCGCGCTGTCGGTGGTTTGAAATTCGATGTGTACCAAGGCTTCCTCGCCATTGATCCGCACGCGAATGAGGCTATCGACCAGGCGCGTGTCAACCATCGGGAGTTCGGTGTCGAGGACTTCTTCAACTTCAATTTCGACATCCTCGCGTCCGAGAGCCAAGCGGACGAGATCTTGCGGGTAGAGGTGAATCAACTGCTTGGGAATCGTATCGTATTCTGCCATGGGGCACCTCCTGAGATTGTTTGAACGACTTGCGGAACAACACAAATAATCTCCAATCCCTCTCGCGATGTCAAGTGATTTTCCCCTCCTCGCCACCTATCCGCCCGGGGATCATTGTCAAAGGTCGCTTGCAGGACATCTTGTCCAGGTCTGGACAGGGCAACGGACAATGTGTGGGCACTGACATCAATGCCGGCAAAAGCGGAGTGAGAGTTCGACATAGGGGCCTCCTGTGATGAGGGGTTTGTAAGGGATCTGGTGTGCGCTCGGGTTCGCGTCCCGACCATTCGCGCCAAGCCTACCGACCTTGTATATGCAGCCTCGATGGACTTAGATACTCTTCGGCATAGACTCGGCGGTCGGGGGGCCTCTCTTCCTAACAAGGTCATTGCCTTCAAGGGGGGGACCGGCCTTCTCCGAGCCGAGCATCAAGATGGCTTGTCTCGATACGAGGGCGCAACACCTAATTAACCCTTGATCCAAAGATACAAGGGGGAATGGCGAGAGGTTTTACGAGGGGAAGGGGTGAGGGATTTTTAATCGCTTTATGCCCTCGCGCAACGCCCTTAAAACCAGCCATTGATTAAGCCATCAAAGGACGCTACTCCCCTTTCCCGTAGGAAAGGGGCCGGGGGATAGGTAAGCACATGGGCCTGTCCCTACGGATAATGGCGACAGGGTTGCGAAGGACATATCGGGTGGGAACGATGAAACGGCGGTAGAGCGGTGAGGGGTAATCCGCGTAATCTGCGTAATCCGTTTAATCCGCGATTCAGACACGGGCGGTTGGGTGGCGCGGTGAGGCCGCACGGGTGGCGGGATCATCAAATATTTTGAGCGAGTTGTTGCGAAATCGCCATTTCCCTTTCGGCCTCTGCGATCATGCCTTTTTGCTGATACAACCGCGACAGACTCGTATGCGCGAGGGCCTCGTCCGGGACGATGGCCAAGGCGTGATTGACCTGTTCAATCGCAGCGTCGATCTCGCCCTGCCTGTCCAGTGCCTGCGCCCATCCCAAACGCGCCATGTAAAACGACTCATCGCTTGCAACGGCCTTCTCAAACTCGGCGATAGCACCATCTAAGTCCCCTGTCCCCAACTTGCCCAACCCCGCCATGTAGTATTCTTTTGCCGTCATAACAAATCCTTTGTTGCGTTGTCATCCTGAAGTTGTTTTGATTTTTTTTAGTCCCGTTACTCGCTCTGCTTCGTTGTAGGACGAGGAATGGGGGAATAACGTCTCCCCTTCCCGTTGTGGGGAGGGGCCGGTTAGAAAATCTCATCGACCGAGATCGCGATATCCGCCGCGAAAGCGCAGGTGATCACCTCACCCGCACCCAACACGCGCTCTGTGCGATAGCCCATCGCCTCCGGCGCGACATACTGAAAAACGCGCCTGCGCGGAATGTCGATCACCCAGTATTCGGGAATCCCGGCTTGGGCATAGCGCGCTCGCTTCTCGCCGCGATCATAAGGCAACGAGGAATCCGCAACCTCGATCAGCAACAACACATCATCGGGCGACGGATGCGCGAGGGCGTAATAATCCTCGCGGAAACGCGCAATCACAAAATCGGGCAAGGGTTCGGAAAAGTCGTCTAACTGAACCGGATTTTGAATACTCACAATCGCCTTCCCGAACAACTTGGGCGAAAAAAACATATTCAGCCGATTGAGAACAGCACCATGACTTGGCCCAACAGGACTCATTGCACGCACCTCTCCATTGATGAGTTCGACCCGATCCTCGTCACAAAGAACCCCCGCTTCTGCCATACGCATAAAATCATCGACCGTAAATCGCCAGCGCAGGGGCTTGACCTCTCGCGGAATTTCAACGTCCCGCAACGTTTCAACTGCCATGATGCACCTCCTCGCGCTTTAAGGATAGGTCCGCGTTCCGCGTCAATAATACGCAAAAAATCGACACCCATCAACCGCGCAAAAAAATAAAACAAGAGAGACATGCACGGCATGCCTCTCTTGAATGGGCTACGCTCTCGCCTTTTGTCTCTTGGCTATCAATCGGCAAAACAAGATAGTTAAAACAACCCCGTGAAATCAATCGAGAAGTACTGATGCGGGTGGTAGGTTTCCGCGAGGTCCGTGGGCCAGGCCAGATCGTAGCGGAACAGGAAATAGCCCAGATTTACCCGCACGCCAAATCCATAGCCCGCGGCCAGTTGCGGCTTTGATTTTCCGATTTCCTGCTTGTAGTAGTTTTGCGGCGTATTGAGTTGGAACCCGCCATCGCGGGCCACCCAGCCATCGCGCCAATCCGCACGGTCAAAAGCCCCGCCGATGTCAAAGAACAATTCCCCCTGCACATTTTGAAAGAAAAACGGCAAGGGCCAGCCCATCGACAACTGCCGGATGAGCGGGAACCGGAACGCGAAATTGCCCAGCACGTAGGAATTGCCCGCCATTTCGAGCAGAGATGCCCCGCGCAAGGGCCAGGCATAAGACGAGAAAAACACGCGGCTTTGATCCACATTGGCAATGGTGGAAAACGTCGGGTTGATCGGATTGTTCACCCCGCCCAAGAAAAACACCGTGCTGTTGGGGCCGTAACTCGTCCCGCCCGACACGCGGAACCCAAACGTGTATTCATTCAACAGGCGCAGGTACTTGCGATAATCCAGTCGAAATGTGGCGAACTTCATGCCCGCGCCAGACCCTTCAAAGCCCAGGCGGTAGCGATGCCCGTCTGCGGCGCCAAACAAGCTGTAAAGCGCGCTGTCGCCCACGAGTGCCACTTCGCCGATAGCTGCGCGGCGGCGGTCGATCAATGTGCCGCTGTACCGCGCAATGCCGCGAAACCCCGGCTGGAACAAATTGGTGCCGCCGGTTATCAATCGCTCGCGGTCAACAGAGACAAAGCGCGAACTGAACTCCAAGCGGGAGAACCGATTAAACGGTCGCTCGAGCCCGCCGGAAATTCCGTAATAGCGATCAGCGGTCAAATTGCCGGTGTTGTCAAAGAAGAAGAAGCGCGTGTGAAAAAGCTGCGCGCCGTAATTCGTGCGGTGCTTCAAATAGGCGTAACTCAGCAGAAAATCGCTGTCTTTGAGCGAGAAGTTCAAACTCGTCAACAGCGTGGCGCGGTGGTCGCCCATCACATCGCTCATCGACAACATGATAAAACTGTTCACCCCGTAAAACGTGTCGAACCCCGCTTGCGCGCCGAACAGTTCGGGCTTGAATTTCAACTTGTACTTCTTGACCTGAAATTCTCGCTCGCCCCAGTCTTTCGCCCCAGAATCCGCCACATCCGGGCTACCCGCGACCGGCTGCGTGATCGCAGGCTCGGTGCTGTCGGCAACAGCGGCCGTAGCGAGGGCTTCTTGATCCGCGATCCACTGCGCCACCTCCTTGGGTTTTGTCGTCGCGGAATCGACTATCGCGCTGTCGGCCGCGGCGGTATCGCGGGAGGCGTATTTCTCCTTTTGCAACTCCACGAACATCTTTTCATCTTCCCCTGCGAGTCGCTTGACAAAGCGCGTGCGCGGCAAATCCGCCATTTGTTTTTTTTGCGCGAACGGGTCGCGCATCACAAACACGTCGAGCGTGCCCTTGTGAAAGGCATTGAACGCGATCTTTTTTCCATCGGCTGACCAATCGAGGTATTGCGCCCCAGACAGCAAATTGGTGATGGGATAGATCTCCTCGGTGCCATCGACGCTTGCGATATAAATATTGCCCACCCCCGTGCGGTCGGAAACAAAGGCGAGGTGGTTGCTGTCTGATCCCCACACCGGATGCGAGTCTTCGGCGTCTTCATACGTGACGATGCGGCGCATTTCCGACCCATCGGCGCGCACCAAAAAGATGTCGTATTGCCCGAACCCAAAATCCTTTCCCCCGCGAAATGCCAGCGCGGTATCCGGACGATCCGAACTCACGGCGATCCACGCGCCATCCGGCGACCAATCCAAGTGCCGCTCGTCGTAGGGGTCGTTGGTCAGGCGGGTGAGGGACTCGTCATCGAGATCGATCACGTAGATATCGGACCACCCATCTTTGATCCCGGCAACGGCAATTTTTTGCCCATCCGGCGACCAAGTGGGTTCAAACAACCCGTCGAGGTCAAACTTGAACCGCTTGCGAATCCGCTTATTTTTCACCTCGAGAATGTACAGGGTATTCTTGTTATTCGACTTGGCGGCAAATGCAATATGCCGGCCATCGGGCGACCACGTCAACCCGGGCCGCAAAACGAACATCGACTCAAAATCGGACGACTTTTGTCCCTCGACCAACCGCCCCAAGTCCTTGCCATCAATCGCCGACATGAGATAAATGTCAAACGTGCCGTTTCGGTTGGTCAAATACGCGACCTTGTCGCCTTGGGGCGAAAGCGCGGCGGCCAGATTGTAGGACGCAGGCTCATCTTCGCGTTCCGTCAAGTTTTTCGCCATCTCGGCGGGGGTGTGGCGCAGGTTGATCTCGTTCCAGTATTGCCGCTTGAGCCACAGTTGGTATTTCTCCTCCAGCTCCTTCATCCCAAATCCCAACGACGCCTTGAGTGCCTTGTCCGGATTTTTGGCCGTGCGGAAGGACGAAATAAAGGACGCCACCTTGTCCTTGCCGTACTCCTGTTCGATCATGTAAAAAACCGAGTTGCCACCGGGATACGCAAAATAACTCATCGACATCATCTCGATGGTCGGCACGTACCCGGTAATGGTGGCGTCGCGCATAAAATTGTCGTGTTCTTTGTGCCAGCCATAGCGCGACACGTATTCGGCAATGCCCTCGGCGATCCACAGCGGGGGCAACGTGGAGGTTTGCGAAACCAATGACCCTAACCAACCGCCGCCGGTCCACAACTCTATCGTCACCGCGTGAACCAACTCGTGGTGAATGACGTGCTGCAAATCCGCGTACGACCCGGTAAAGGGGATCACCACGCGCCCTTGGGCGAACTCGGTGAACCCGCCCGTGAACTCGGACTGTTCCGCATTGGTGATATTGGACACGGAAAACCCATTGTGCGAATTGTAAATGACGATGGGATAGCGTTCTTTCATGGTGTACTTCAGGGTTTTTTCGATGTGGACCAAAGACCGCTCCGCCTCTTTGGCGACAAACTCGGCCAGGCCGAGCGACCCCTTGTCAAAGTAGATCGTGAAGTGTTCGCTGTCGATATAATGCCAGGTGTATTGGCTGTAATTGACCTTGTTCTTCCCAAAATATTCCTGTGCGACCGCAGAGGTGGAAGCGCACAAAATCAGGGCGACCAAATACACTGCGATTGACTTCGGCACGCGCTTGGGCGCGTGTGTGAAACGTGTGAAACGATACGACATGGTGATCTCCTTTGCTGAACAGCACTGATCGATGGAAGGCCAGTTGGCGTCTGCGTTCTTAAATGCGTAAAACGAGAGAAAGTTGCATGTCTTTAACCCCAGTTCGCGGGACAAATTTCACTTTGCGCTTGACGAATCGCAACGATGAGTTCTATAGTTGGTACATGCTCGTGCAATTCGTTCCAAAACACCACGCATGAAGGAGCACATCCATGGCAGAATCCACGCACGGCGAACCCGTCTATCGGCAAGCACTCTCAACAGCAGATGGCGAGCTTCAAGACATCAACGCGCAAATCGAACAATTACGCGCACAAATCGACCGCCTCGAGCGCAAAAAAGTTGCGGTTGAATCCATCCGCCAAGCCATCGGGCAATGGGTGGAAACGCAGGGTGATACAGAGGCGTAGCCTACAACGGCAATCTGAGGAGGGGAGACGTTACCCATTATGATTTTAGGTTGTCCGTATCCGCTTCCCATCAGGGAATAACGAGTGAAGCGAGTAGGGCCTATCCCCATCCAAAATAGGGATTGTGTTGCAACTCTTGCGCCACAGAAGTGATCGGCCCGTGCCCGGGAAAAACAACCGTCTCTCCCGGCAGCGAGAGCACCTTGTCGCGCACGGCTTGAATTTGCCCGGCGTACGCATCGCCCATCGCGCCGCCCAAAGAGCCGGCAAAAAGCGCGTCTCCAGAAAAAAACACGGGAGCCGTATAATACCCAATCCCTCCTGCCGTGTGCCCGGGCAGGCTCACCGCAGTCACATCGAGTTCCCCAATCCGCGTTTGCCATCCCTCATCCACTTGCTCTGCCACCCATTGGCTGCGCGATCCCATCACCGCAAAATCGCGTTGGCAACCGCACACATGCGCGCCTGTCGCATCGGCAACCGCGTCCAGCGCGCCCACATGATCTCCGTGCCCGTGCGTGAGCAAGATGTGCGTCACCTGCATGCCCGCACTTGCAACCGCATCCAAAATCACCCGCGCCTGCCCGCCAGGGTCAATGACGGCCCCGTTGCCAGACGCCGTACAGGTGAGCAAATAGCAGTTGACCGTCATCCCCGCGTCGAGAATCAACCGCTCGACCCGCCTGCCTCGATCTTCAAACGCCGCATTGCCCCGTTGCGGCACCCACCCGCGCGCCACGCCCACCAATTTTTCGCCGTCGAGATGAAGCGCGTCCGCGAGCCTGCGAATGACGCGGTCATCCGGCATTAGGGCATAGGATTCGATTCGCCCGATCTCCCGCGCACTCAAGCCGACACTCTGCGCCAACGCCGCTTCGGAAATCCCCCGCCCCCGCCGCGCCTTCCCCACAATATCCCCAAAAAAATCTTCCAACGTGTCATAGCTCATGTCCTTCTCCTTGAAAACAGATGAATCGCAATACAAAATTGAATTGCTGTTGTCCTAATGTGATGCGATATGCTGACAGCAAGCGATCCCCTTGACGTTCCGCAGTCATTCAGAGAAGCCATGGCAACAATGCCAGCGCAAACGACCATCAGCTAAAGCCATCACGCACAGCGCGCAAGTCCGTCTCGCAACCAACACCCCTCTTGCAACCCACCTTGCAGGCCAACGCATGTCGGGCGATTACAAAAGCGATTTGCGCTGTGCAAGCCCCTCGGCGTTTGAGAGCGGCATTTTTGAACTGCTGGGGCAGTTGTACCCCGCTCGCTTACTTTTTTTTGCTGTTGAAAAAAAGTAAGTCGCCGAAGGCATCGAAAGCAACCAACAATGCTGTAGGACCAAACGCTTGAGACAAGCACTCCTACGGAACTTCTGTTCCTCATTCATCCCTGATGTGAGACAGGATGCGGACAACTTAAAATCAAATTGGTATGACTTTTGCCTTTGCCATAATACGACAATTCTTCGCAAAAACAAGCCGGGAAACGCCGGGCGTGTGTGCGTTCAAAATCATTGCCAAACGCATAGCGCGGGTTTATCTTCTCGCGGATTTTTCGGAGGAACACCATGACCATCAACCCCAAGCAACTGTCCGCAGAACGCGCCGCCGAATGCGTTGAAGATGGCATGGTCGTGGGCCTAGGCACGGGAACGACCGCCTTTTTTGCGATTCAAAAACTGGGCCAGCGCGTCTCATCGGGGCTCGCCATGCGCGGCATCCCCACCTCCGAACAATCGCGCAAGCAGGCAGAATCGGAAAACATTCCCCTCATCGGCTTTGACGCAGTGACGCGCATCGACCTGACCATTGACGGTGCTGACGAGTTAGACCCGCACTTCAACCTCATCAAAGGCGGCGGCGGCGCGCTGTTGCGAGAAAAGATCGTCGCCTCCCTGTCCGACCGCGAGATCATCGTCGCAGACGAATCCAAGGCAGTCGCGCACTTGGGGGCATTTCCCCTGCCAGTTGAAGTCATCCCCTTTGGCTGGCAAGTTGTCCAACGCCTGCTCGCGGACTTGAGCTGTCATCCCGCGCTTCGCCGCACCCAGGACGCCGCGCCCTATCTGACGGACAACGGCAATTACATCCTCGATTGCGATTTCGGGCGCATTGACGACCCGCCCGCGCTCGAAGCCAAAATCAACGCGATCTACGGCGTGGTCGAATGCGGCCTCTTTATCGACATGACCGACCACATTATCATCGGCAAAACCGATGGCACGCTAGAAGAGCGCGTCCGCCAAACGATCCACAAGTGAACCGCGAGACTGCCGCGGCGGCCCTCGCGATATTCAAAACTTGGAAAACGCTTGTCATAACCCCTCTTTCGCTTTATACTTTCAATCGCCGACATTTTCCCACCCCACGCGGACGGACGCGATGACAAAAATTTTGACCATTGACGACGAAGCCGCGGTTGCAGAGCGAATCGTCGGGATTCTCGAATCCAACGATTACCAAGCGCGAAGCGCGACAAAATGGACCGATGCCCTCGATGCAATCGCACACGGCCAGCCCGACTTGATCTTGTTAGACTTGGAAATGCCCATCATCCACGGCGCGACCTTGCTCGATTTTATCCGCGAAGAAGGCTATGACATGCCGGTGATCGCAGTCTCGCACATCGACGAGGAATCCGCCATTCAAGCCCTGCTCAATCGCGGCGCGCAAGGCATTGTCGAAAAACCATTTTCAGCCAGCCGCCTCATCGAAGAAATCGAGCGCGTGCTCGACAAAGCCGAACCGGAATCGCCCCCCACAGCGACAGCAGAACCCGCCTCCGCAGACGCGCCTCCCGCAGAATCCTCGGCCTCCGAAACAGAAGAAAAACCTTTAGAGCCGCCACCGGCCGACGGTTCTATCGAACCGCCCCGCGACGCCAAACCACCGCGAACCAAAATGACCAGGCGCAAGAAAATCGCCCTGATCACCATCCTCCTGATCTATCTGATCTGCGGGGGATTTATCGCCGCTATGTACCTCACAGAAGAAGTGCCCGCCTTTGTAGATCGGATGCTTCGGTATTGGTAGAAAGGAGTTTCAAATGGCATTGAACATCGCCGTAGTCGGTTTGGGTGGCATCGGCAACCGGCACGCCACCATTTACGACAACCATGCCCAATGCAATCTCGTCGCGGTTTGCGACATAGACCCCAAACGCACAGACGCAACAGCAACGCGATACGGCGCCAAAGCCTTTTACGCGGTGCGAGACATGCTCGACGCCAACTTGGGCATCGACATTGCGAGCGTGGCAACTGCCGGGCACGAAAACGGCGGCGACCACTACGCGCCGACAATGGAATTGCTCGACGCCGGGATTCACGTCCTCGGGGAAAAACCCATTTCCAACAACATCCGCGAAGCCCGCGAAATGGTCGCCAAAGCCAAAGAAAAGAACCTGCGCTACGGCATCGACCTCAACCACCGGTTCACGCCCGCCGCGGCACGCGCCAAGGCATGGGTGGATGAAGGGCGTTTGGGTGAGATCAACATCATCAACATGACCATGTGGATCAACAACCCCCGCGAAACCTCGCCGTGGTTCCACATTCGCGCCTTGCACCCGCACTCCATCGACGTGATGCGCTACTTTTGCGGCGACATCGAAAAAGTCCACGCCTTTTTTAAGCGCGGCTTGGACAAAGATGGCAACCGCCGCGTCTGCTGGTCGAACATGCAACTCAACCTGTGCTTTTGCGATGGCACAGTGGGCAACCTCACCGGCAGTTACGACGCCACCGGGCCGGGCGGGTCTTATGGTCTCGAACGCCTCGAAGTCGTGGGTTCAGACGCCCGCTTCGTGCTCGAAGAAGCCTGCGAACGCCTGCACTTTCACCCCCGCCGCACAATGGAATTGGAACGCTACGACTACATCGGCGACATGATGGGTTTCAACGAAACCTTCCAAAGCCGCATTGGGCGCTGGATCGACCAAAACCTCGAAAACGCAGACCCCGAAGCCATCGAGGGCTCCGGCGAAGAAGCCCTCAAAGCACAACTCGTCATCGAAGCCGCGATAAAATCATGGCAAACAGATTCGGTCGTCACTGTCGAGGATGTTTGAGATTTAACCGCAAGTAGGGGCGAATAATTATTCGCCCCTACTGATGTGCGTCGGGTTTTGGGGTTGGTGGGTAGGGACTGACCACTGACCACTGACCACTGACCACTTCCCTCTTACGTCTCCCCTCTTGCCTGACTTCCCTCTTGCTCCCCTCTCTTCCCTCTTGCCCCCTCTTCCCTTGCTTCCCCAGAGACAACGCCTTGAAACCCATCTCCACCCTCATCGTCAAGCCCGCGTTGCCCAAACCCCTTCAGGGCCTCGAAGCACTGGCGTACAACCTGCGCTGGACGTGGAACCCCGACAGTATTGACCTGTTTCGGCGCATCGACCCCGTGCTTTGGGAAAGCGTGTACCACAACCCGGTGCGGATGATCGACGACATCGGGCAAGAACGCTTGGATCAACTCTCCAAAAACCCGGGCTTCATGGCGCATTTCAAGCGCGTCTCCGAATCCCTTCGCGCATTTATGGATGGCGAAACCTATTTTTTCACCACCCACGGCAAAACCGCATCCGACATTCAAATCGCCTATTTTTCTGCGGAATTTGGCCTCACCGAAAGCCTGCCCATCTACTCGGGCGGCTTGGGCGTTTTGGCCGGGGATCACCTCAAATCCGCCAGCACATTGGGGTTGCCATTTGCCGCGGTGGGCCTGTTGTACCAACACGGCTACTTCCACCAGTACCTCACCAATGACGGCTGGCAACAAGAGGAATATCCGGAAAACGACTACTATGCCATGCCCGTGCAAATCGCACGCGACGACCAGGGTCGAGACATCACCCTCACCCTTGCGTATCCCGAAGCCGAAGCGCAGGTGCGAATTTGGAAGGCGCAGGTTGGGCGCGTCCCCCTGTATTTGCTCGACACCAATGTGATGGAAAACCCGCCTTCGATCCGCGAAATCACCGCGCAACTCTACGGCGGGGACCGGGAAACGCGCATCCGGCAGGAAATCCTGCTCGGCATTGGGGGCGTGCGCACGCTCAACGCCTTGGGCAAACGCCCCACGGTTTGCCACATGAACGAGGGGCACTCGGCCTTTTTGGGCTTGGAACGCATCCGCCAAGCCATGCGCGACGACCGCGCCACCTTTGATCAGGCCCTCGAATCCACCGTTGCCGGGCACGTTTTCACGACCCACACCCCGGTGCCGGCCGGGCACGACGTCTTTCCGGCTACGCTGATGGAAAAATACTTCAACTCCTACGCCCACGACCTGGGCATTTCCATGCCCGCATTCCTCGCGTTGGGTCGGGAAAACCCGGAAAACGATGGGGATGAGTTCAACATGACCGTGCTCGCGTTCAGGCTCTCGGCATATCGCAATGGCGTGAGCAGACTACACGGGCAGGTCTCGCGCAAGATGTGGCAATCGCTTTGGCCCGGGGTGCCGGAAAACGAAATCCCCATCGCATCCATCACCAACGGCGTCCACATCGCCTCTCACCTCTCGCAACAAATGCGCGGCCTTGAAGACAATTACATGGGGCCTCGGCGCTTGGAAGAACCCCACGATCAAAGCGTGTGGGAAACCATCGATCACATCCCGGCTGAGGAACTCTGGCGCGTCCACGAGCGCAGGCGAGAACGCCTTGTGGCCTTTGCCCGACAACGCCTCCGCCAGCAGTTGCAACGCGAAACCGCGTCTCCCATCGACATGGCCCGCGCAGACGAAGTCCTGACCGCAGACGCGCTCACCATTGGCTTTGCGCGCCGGTTTGCCACGTACAAACGCGCCACCTTATTGTTTCACGACTTGGAAAGACTCACGCGCATCTTGTGCAACGAAGACCAACCGGTGCAGGTCATTTTTGCCGGCAAAGCCCATCCCCAAGACCACGCGGGCAAAGAACTGATTCAGGAAATTTTCGGGCTGACGCAGCGCGACTACCTGCATCGGCGGCTCATTTTCATCGAAAATTACGACATGTGCGTGGCGCGCTATCTCGTGCAAGGCGTGGATATTTGGCTCAACACCCCGGTCAGGCCCCAAGAAGCCAGCGGCACCAGCGGCATGAAAGCCGTAGCCAATGGCGCGTTGAACCTCAGCGTGCTCGACGGGTGGTGGGCCGAGGCATACCACCCGGAACTGGGTTGGGAAATCGGACACGGCAAGGAATACGACGACCCGGCGTATCAGAACCAGATCGAGGCGCGCGCCCTTTACAACATCCTGGAAAAAGAAGCCGTGCCCCTGTTTTACGACCGCGGCGCAGATGGATTGCCGCGCAGGTGGATCGCCCGCATGAAAAACGCCATGCGCGTGTTGTGTCCCAAATTCAACACCCACCGCATGGTGCAGGACTACACCGAGCGATTTTACCTCAAAGCGCACGCGCGCTCAAAAATCCTCTCCGCCAACAACGGCGCGAGAGCCAGCGCGCTCGCCCAGTGGAAGACCAAACTTCGCCATGCGTGGCGCGAAGTCGGCATTCATGCCGTCCAATCCAGCCGCGCACAAACCCCGCAGGTGGGCGACAAAATCGAGATTCGCGCCGAGGTCTCGCTGGGCACATTGACCGAGCGCGATGTGTCGGTCGAGATTTTTCACGGTCAGGTCGCCGCAGATGATCGGATTGTCCAAGGCGCGTCCATCCCAATGACGCCCGAAGGCCCCGATACATTTGTCGGGCGCTTGCCCTTGCAAAAAAGCGGGCGCTGGGGCTATACCGTGCGCGTCCGCCCGCGCCATCCAGACCTCCACTCGATCTGCGACACCGGCCTCATCGCTTGGGCTTAGGTTGTGTTGACATTTCATTTTTTTGACGTTACGCACAGATTAGCAAATGCGTTGCTTGCTCATTTAATGCGTTTCCTTTGATGGCTTCTCGCTCTGGTTGCTCTGGTGGCATTGCGCGAGGGGGACCTATCCCCCGGCCCCTTTCCTACGAGGAAAGGGGAGTAAAGTCCCTTTGATGGCTTCTCGCTCTGGTTGCTTTGATGGCGTTTTGCGAGGGGGACCTATCCCCCGGCCCCTTTCCTACGAGGAAAGGGGAGTAAAGCTCCTTTGATGGCTTCTCGCTCTGGTTGCTCTGATGGCGTTTTGCGAGGGGGACCTATCCCCCGGCCCCTTTCCTACGAGGAAAGGGGAGTAAAGCTCCTTTGATGGCTTCTCGCTCTGGTTGCTCTGATGGCATTGACCGAGGGCATAAAGCGATTAAATATCCCTCATCAATACCCTTCGCAAAACCGCTCACAGTTCCCCCCTTCCTCGCAGGAAGGGGGGTTAGGGGGGTAGGTCCCGATATAGGGCTTGATTTTCTCGATAAACCGCTCAAGCCAGTTGCTTTGCTCGTAAATGTCAACAGAACCTAATACCCCCCTTGTATCTTCGGGCGAGCACGGGGGCATCGCCCCTATACATATCGCTCACCTTTTGTGTCTTTGAACTGGCTGTCGCCAGTTGTACCCCGCTCGTGCTTTTTGTGGCTAAGAGACAGGTCGGAGAACCTCTCCGTCTCGAGGAGGGGCCAAAACCCAAATCCATCCTGAAAGGACGTCCCCGTGCCTACGCAACCCACACAACCCTTTGCAGGCGCGCCCGCCTTTGACGCCTTTCTCCAGCACGCCCTCCAGTGCCATCCCGAGTGCGATGTCGAACTTTTGACCCGCGCGTTTCACTTTGCCAGCAGAGCACACGCACACCGCTTCCGCAAGTCCGGCCAACCCTATATCGCGCATGCCCTCGAGGTGGGGCGCGTCCTCGCGGAACTCAACCAAGACACCGAAACCCTGGCCGCGGGGATTTTGCACGACACCATCCGGCACGGCTCTGCAACGCCCAAACAACTCGCGCACCACTTTGGCACGCGCATCGCCGACCTCGTCACGGCCGTGGGCAAAATCAAAGACATATCCTTCCAATCGCACGAAGCGGATCAAGTCGAAAACTTTCGCGCAATGCTCCTCTCCATGATCCACGACGTGCGCGTTATGCTCATCAAATTTTGCGATTGCCTGCACAACATGCGAACCATGGACCCCCTATCGCCCGAGGTGCGAAAGCACATGGCGCGGGAATGTTTGGATATTTACGCGCCCTTGGCCCATCGCTTGGGCATTGCGCGCATTCGCTGGGAACTCGAAGACCTCGCCCTCAAGTGGCTCGAGCCGAAAGCCTATCGCGCCATCCAACGAAAAATCCACCTCAAAAGGCACGAGCGCGAAGCCTATATCGAAGCCATGCGCGTGCCCTTAGAAAAAATGCTCAACGAGGCCAATATCCACGCGGAAATCACCGGGCGCCCCAAGAATTTTTACAGCATCCACCGCAAGATGCAAACCCGGGGCAAAGCCTTTGAGGACATCCACGACCTGCTCGCCCTCCGCATTTTGGTGGACACCGTGCAAGCGTGCTACCACGTCTTGGGCTTGGTCCACTCTTTTTGCACGCCTGTGATGCCCCGGTTCAAAGACTTCATCGCAACGCCCAAGCCCAACAGGTACCAATCCCTGCACACCACCGTGATCAGCCCGCACAACATGATGATCGAAGTGCAAATCCGCACGCACGAGATGCACCAAACCGCAGAGGTGGGCATTGCCGCGCACCACTTGTACAAAGAGGGCGCGGAAAAATCCACAGCAGTCGATCAATACGCGTACTGGCTACGCGACATGCTCGAATGGCAAGAGGAAATTTCCGACCCGCAGGCACTCATCGACGAACTCAAGGCCGATCTCTTGTCGCATGAAATTTTCGTTTTCACGCCCAAAGGCGACCTGATCCGCCTGCCCGAGTCCGCCACCCCAGTGGACTTTGCCTTTGCCGTCCACACCGAAATCGGCAACCGCTGCATAAGCGCGCGCATCGACAACCAGCGGGCGGCCCTGTCCACCCCGCTCAAAACCGGGCAAACCGTGCAAATCCTCACGTCGCCGCGCCAGCGACCCAACAGCGATTGGCTCGGCTTTGTCAAAAGCGCGAAAGCGCGAAGCTGCATCCGTCGCGCCCTGCGCGAAGCCCCCGTCAACCATAACGCAAGGGAGGAATGAAAATGAATGGCTTTCGGATCGGCATTGTCGGATGTGGCGGAATCGCAAATCGACACATCGCGGGCTATCGAACCGTGGCGCACGACCTAGGCGAGGTGGTCGCCGGTTGCGATATCGACAAAAACACGCTGAATCGGTATTGCGACGAATACGACATTCCCCACCGCTTTACAAATGCCGCCGATATGATCGCGTCGGGCGAGGTCGATGTTATCAGCCTTTTGACCCCTCCTGCGGTGCGCCAAGACGTGATCTTTCCGGCGATTGACAAGGGCATCCACCTGCTCGTCGAAAAGCCATTTGGCGAGTCCCTGCGCGACGCGGTGTCTTTTGTCGAAGCCGCGGAACAGGCGGGCGTCACGCTGGCCGTGAATCACCAGTTGGGATTTATGGAAGATGTCGTCGCCCTGCGGCGCGCAGTCGATGCGGGCACTCTCGGCGAGGCGCGCTATATCTCGCACGATGAACTCAAAAATCGGACCCGAGTGCGCGGGTGGCGAACCCGAGAACAGCGATTGGAGATCAGCATTTTCAGCATCCACCTCATCGACCGCATCCGCACGTTGGCAGGCAACCCGCCGCAAAAAATATCCGCCACCACGCGCCATTGGAATCCGGACGTGCAAGGCGAAACCTTTGCGAGTTTGATCGTGCAATTTGAAAATGGCATCGTGGGCACGATGATCTCCAACTGGCATGCCCTCACCTTATCCGAATGCCGCCTGCGTATAGATGGCACAAAGGGCTCCGCGCTGTCCGTGAAAAAAAATGTGCTCTCCGACGAAGCGACATTGCACATCCACCCGCACAACCGAGAACTGGAAACGCGCACGCTCTATCGAAAAGACGCTTTTACACACGCGATGGGCGAAAGCATGAATCACCTGCTAGACGCGGCCCGCCGCGGCGCAGAACCCATCCACAGCGGACGCGGAAATCTCTACACCATGCAAATCGTCGACTCAGCCTATCTCTCGGCAGAACGCGGCGGAGAAATGGTGGCGGTCGATGAAGTCATGTAATACCCATTTGATTTTAGGTTATCCGTATGCGGCGGCCAGCAAAGGAGTTCGACATGACCAAATTGTTTTGCGTGGTTTTGTTCGCTTTGTCGGCAACAGGGTGTGGATTGCATTATGCCGTCCCGGCAGGCTATCGACCGCCGGATTACGGACGGCCAATCTCGCAACAGAAAGCCGAAGCCCTTGCCAAGTGGCGCATTCAGAAAAGGCTCATCTACCCCCGCTCGGCGCAGTATCGTTTTGAAAAAATTTATTGCGGTCAGCGTATTAACCCGCTTGAGTGGAACGCAAAGACGGGGCACAAGGTGTATTATGGCTACATTTTGGTTGTCCATATCAATGCACGCTACCCCATCGGTGGAAGACAGGAAAGTTCTCGATTATTTGTGATACGAGACGGGCAGATTGTGTTTGAAGAATGGAATTTGTGAGGTAGGTCATGGCAAGCGTGAGGGATAAAATTAAAATCGTCTCGGATTCAGACAGGGTTAGGACTTACGCCAGGGTCATTGGTATCGCCGGTGTTTTGAGTTGTTGTCTCAAATAATCCTCCCATAAGCCATGTTTGACTTGATAGATGGTTTGTCCAGTCTGATAGGCGACTTGGGTCAGTCGTCCCCAAACGAGAAAGGCACACGCGATGTGGTTTCGCACAATGCGTGCCAATCGGCATTGACACTTTTCAAGCCCCGTTACCTGTTTTGCTTCCCGGTGAACTTGCTCAATCTTCCAACGCAAGTGGCACACCGCTTGTGCCACTGACGGGTCGGTTTGAGTCAAGTCGTTGGTTACGATATACGCCGTGCGTCTCGTCGCAGACGCGACCCGGAATACGTTCACCTTGTGGTTTTTAGGGAACCCTCTGAGTTTCATGCGTTTTCCTGTGGCCTGTTCGCGTTTTGTCCAAGTTAAGGCATCGACCCGTTGATAGGGGTTTTCACCTGACGAATCGTCCACGAGGCGATTCTTTTTGATAGGACAGTAATAGGTCTTTTGCAAGTGCTCAATGTGAAGCATGACCGCTTTGGTGGCATACCAAGTATCCATCACCACTCGCTCAAAAGGCAGTTTTTTGTGATAGACCAAGAGTGACAACATCTCTTTGACGTGGTCTAACTTGGTTTTTCCATCCCCTTGCGGATCGTAAATGCGATAGTCAATCAGCCAAAACCGATCTTGAATCGGATTGACATACACACACGTCACCACACCGATCCCCGAGATGACCCCCTTCGCATTGCCACTGTATTGCCGACGCACGAGAGCCATCTTTTTGGCATAGCGCTTATCTAAGACCGTGTCATCAAAGAGAATTACGCCCTTTGCGGTCGACGTGAGGTGGGGTTTGACGTTTTTCCAGATCACACGCGGCGAGACGCGATCCCCACCCAGATAGCGGTTGAGCATATCATGCGTGAACCGGTCGCTGTGATCTGCGAAATGAGTCAGGGTATAATTGAGCGGACTGCTAAGCAGATACTGGCAGTAATCCAAGCGCGTTGGTTTCGCCATACAGACCTCCAAAGTGAGGATGGGGGTTCGATCCTGTTCTTTTTTGCGTAAGTCCTAAGGGTGTTGCCTTTGCCTTTTATCTGCGTTCATCTGTGGTTGCTTTTTGTTTTTCACTCCTCACCTCTCGCTTCTCCCCATATCAAAACGCGCTTTGAATCGACGAATGGATAAATCACATCCCCGACTCGCCACTGTGCCGCGCCGGTGATCAACAGGTGAATGGATTGGTCCGCCCAAGTCGCGAGCACAATGGTCGATGCGCCCAAGGTTTCCACGACCTCGATAGCCGCTGGAATCTCGCCCCCATGTGGCAAAATGTTTTCCGGGCGAATGCCCAGGGTCGCCCGTTGAGGAGCGTCTCGCTCTGCCGCCGCAAGGGCGTGATTCGCCGCTGTGACCCAGTGCCCGTCCCGTTTGTGAACCGCTATCAGATTGATGGGCGGATACCCGAGTTGCCGTGCCACGACCGGGGAATTGGGCCGTTGATAGATTTCTTCCGGCGAACCGATTTGCAGGATTTTCCCCTCGGACAAAACCGCGATGCGATCCCCCATTGAAAGGGCTTCGACCCGGTCGTGCGTCACGTAAATCATCGGCGTGCCCAAGTCGCGCTGAAGGCGGATGAGCTCGACCCGCAACACCTCGCGCAACTTGGCATCCAAATTGGTCAAAGGTTCGTCCAGCAAAAAAAGCCGGGGTTGGCGCGCAATGGCGCGCCCGATGGCAACGCGCTGCATCTCCCCGCCCGACAAGTGCGTGGCGGGTCGATCCAAAAGCGGCGCGATGCGGAGCAGGGCCGCGGTGTGGGCAATGCGGTCAGCGATTTCCATTTTCGAGAGATCGCGCCCGGGCGCGAGCAGTGGAAATTCGAGATTCTGGCGCACGGTCTTGTTGGGATACAGGGAAAAATTTTGAAAGACCAGCGCCACGTCGCGTTCTGCCGGCAAGCAGTGCGTCATATCCACCCCCTCCACGACAACGCGCCCGGCATCCGGCACTTCGAGGCCCGCGATGATCCGCAACAGCGTGGTCTTGCCCGCGCCAGTTGGCCCCAAAACGACCAACAATTCCCCCGCATTCAGGGCAAAAAAAATGTCCGAAAGCGCGTGCGTCTCGCCATAGACTTTGGACAGATTTTCAATTTCGAGAAATGCCCCGCCCATACAATCTCACCTTCCTAAGCTCCTCCGCGCAACCGGGAGCCTCCATCCCTCGTACGCACAAACGAAGCGCAACGCACAACGGGGTAGGTCCAAAAAAATCAAAACAACTTTTTCGCGTCCTTAGTGGATCCCCCCAACCCAACGCCCGTCTCTGGATCGAACAAACAAATGCGGTCATCATCCAAGCGCAGGCGGATGGTTTCGCTTATGGCAAAACGGCCGGGCGCGTGCATCACCAACTCGCCCAGCGGCGTATCCACGTGCACATAAGCGTGACTCCCCATGTATTCCTCCAGCACGACCTTGCCCGGCACCCCCCGATCAGCGGGGCGGATAAATTCCGGACGAATGCCCAGAATCGCCCGGCCGGGAAAGACGCGCCTGCGGATGGGGAGATGAATGTTTGCCCCCTGCCGCGTAAAAGCCAATCCATCCCCATCCCGCACGATCCGTCCGCGGATGAGATTCATGCCCGGGCTACCGACAAAATTTGCGACAAACAGATCCGCGGGCTGCGTGTAGATTTCCGAGGGCGAACCCGTCTGCCTGATCTTCCCGCCTTCCATGACCACCATGCGATCCGCCAAGCTCATCGCCTCTTCTTGGTCGTGCGTGACGTAAATCGCGGTTGTGGAAAGGGCCAACTGCTGCCGGCGTATAAATTCACGCAATTCCAACCGATGCTCCGCGTCCAGCGTGCCCAGCGGTTCATCCATCAAATACACATCCGGCGTGCGTACCATCGCCCGCGCAAGGGAAACGCGCTGTTGATCCCCACCCGAAAGTTGCCTGGGATACTGCCCGAGCAACCCCTCAATCCCCAACGCCCGCGCAACGCGATCAACTGTCGCGTTGATGTCC
Organism: Candidatus Latescibacterota bacterium; assembly: GCA_965204745.1. Lineage (GTDB taxonomy): Bacteria > Latescibacterota > UBA2968 > UBA2968 > UBA2968 > VXRD01. The sequence goes on along the minus strand of OZ242010.1, from coordinate 902,910 downwards.
GAAGCCGCCATGCCGATGTTCTCCAGCGGAAACGCGATGTTTTTCTGCACGCTCATGTGCGGGTAGAGCGCGTAAAATTGAAACACAAATCCCATGTCGCGTTGGGATGGCGGCAAGTGCGTGACATTTTGATTGGCGAGTACAATCTGCCCATCCGTCGGATTTTCCAGCCCGGCGATCATGCGAAGGGTCGTCGTTTTCCCGCATCCCGAAGGCCCGAGCAGAACGATAAATTCCCCTTCATCCACCGCCAGATCGATCCCCCGAACCGCTCGCGTGCCGTCCGGATAGGTTTTTTGGAGATTTTGTAGTTCGAGAAATGGCATGGTAGTAGTCAGTAGTCAGTAGTCAGTAGTCAGTAGTCAGTAGTCAGTAGTCAGTAGTCAGTAGTCAGTAGTCAGTAGTCAGTAGTCAGTAGTCAGTAGTCAGTAGTCAGTAGTCAGTAGTCAGTAGTCAGTAGTCAGTGGTCAGTCCCCGCCCCCAATCCTCGTCATAACGCAAGTAATCCAGTGGTTTTCGCTACTGAATAAAATCGCTTCAGCACATGCTGACATCTGTTCATCAGCGGTTGCTTTTTCAGTGAATCTGCGCCCAGTCGGGGATTATGCCGAGGTCGATGTCCAGCACGAGGCGGCCCAGGGTTGCTATAGCGAGGGTGATCAGCACGGTTCCGACCAAGTTGAGCACCACGCCTGTGCGGGCCATGTCGCGCATGGATACGCGGTCTGTGCCGAACACAATCGCATTGGGCGGGGTCGCCACGGGTAGCATGAACGCGCAGGAACACGACAAGGTCGCCGGGATCATCAGCAACAGGGGATTGGCATTCACCGCAACGGCCAACGATGCCAAGACCGGGAGAAACATTTCCGCAGTCGCGGTGTTCGAGGTCAGTTCGGTCAAAAAGGTCATCATCACGCACAGGCTGCCGACCAAGAACAGGGGATGCACACTGCCCAAAATTTTCAACTGTTGCGCGCACCAAAGCGACAAGCCGGACGAGATGAACCCACTCGCCAGCGCGAATCCGCCGCCGATCAGCAACACGATGTGCCACGGCAAGTTGCCCGCTGTTTGCCAGTTCATCACGCGCGTGCCCGTGCCATCTCGGGCGGGAATGACGAACAAGACCAAGGCCATCGCCATGGCGACCGAGCCATCGGTCATCAACTCGGCGGATTCAAAAAGCTGAGACCAGCCCGGCAGGGTCCAATCGCCAATTTGAACCGGGCGGCGGGACAACCAAAAAAATGCCAGCAACGCGAAATCGGTCAGCACGATTTTCTCGGCAAACGACATTCGCCCCAACTCGGCGTATTGCATTTCCACCGCGGTCAAGTCGATGTCCTCGCCGCGCCCGCGGATGCCAAACGCGACACACAGCACGCCCCACGCGCACAGGAGCATCGCGCACGACAAGGGCAACGCGAACGCAAACCAAGTCGCAAACGAAATCTCGGGTGCTCGGGGAAAATGGATGGCTAAAATCCGCGCAAACGACAAGTTGGGCGGGGTGCCCACGAGCGTTGCAAACCCCCCGATGGAAGCCGCATAAGCCACGCCCAAAAACACAGCCGGGCCAAAGGCCGCGTGCTGTTCCTCCATCTTGGCCACGATGGCCATGGCTATCGGTACCATCATCATCGTTGTAGCCGTGTTGGAAATCCACATGGACAAGAACGCGGTTGCCAGCATGAATCCCGTCAGGATGCAGCGCGGACACCCACCAAAAACGAGCAGCAGACGCAGGGCAATTCGCCGGTGCAAATTCCAACGCTGCATCGCCAAGGCGACCATAAAGCCGCCGACAAATAAAAAAATGATGTGGTTAAAATACAGCGGCGCGACCTCTCTCCCATTCATAATGCCCAGCAGGGGAAAGAGCACCACGGGCAGTAGCGCGGTGGCCGCGAGGGGCACGGCCTCTGTCATCCACCAGATCGCCATCCAACAAGCCGCCCCCGCGGTCAGGGTCACTTCGGGTTTGCCCGGCTCGAGGTCGCCAAAAACCGCGACTCCCAGCCCGATCACCGGGCCGAGCCACAGGCCCCAGCGTTCCAATTTTCGCCCACGCGCCATAGCTCCTCCTCCTGCAGAATACACGACAAAAAGCGCGACAATATATATCAGAACGAAAAACAAAGAAAGCGCGCAGTCACAAAAGGTCTGCGTGCAAAAAAAATCGCATCTCGAGGGAACTTTCCCCGCATATAAGACGTAAAAGACCATGCGACAAAGCGAGTCGCAATATCGGCGTTGACTTCTATACCCCGGCTAAGTCAGCGCCGTTTTTTTTGTATCCCTCTGAGGCGTTGGTTATTCCCTCCCGACCAATGCCTCTTTTTTTGTACAAAAAAAACTCCCGTGCTGGGGAGTTGATCTGCATTGCCCTTCCTGCCCATATCCTCACTTATTGGACTGCCAGCCGAGCGGAAATCTTCGCTCTTGCAAAACGCGCTTGGCTTCGTCGTTTTCTCCGCCGCCACAGGTCAAACTGACTGACACCGCTTGTGGTCTTGCAAAACGCGCTTGGCTTCGTCGTTTTCTCCGCGCTCGATAAATTCGAGCAAAGACCGCACATCATCCGCGCTGTAAATCCAATGCGTTTGATTGGGATTCAATTCGTAACGCGGATCAACGCATTCGGTACGCATATCGCCTCCTTTCTCTTTGGTGATGAACGCTCGCTATTTGCAGGCGAAAATACCCAAGCGATGTTACGCCCGCGTTTCCGTCAAGTGACAATCGCGTGGAGATACGCGCTGAAAAAAAGCCTTCAAGGGGTCCCTCCCGATCCCCTTGAAGGCTTGGGTATTGCGCGGTGAAAATAAGACGCAAAAATGGGCATGTCAACAAAAAAAAGCGGGTTGCCACCCATCGAGGCGCCCTATTTATCGGGAGGGAAAAATAAACAGAGACGCGAGGCAACCCGCTGTTTGGAAAACATACCCAAGTTCAAGTGAAACGTCAAGGGATAAACGAAGATTTTTTTCTATAGACGAGGGCTCGTCGTTCTCCGGTTGCACGGCATCACTCATTTTATCAGGGTTTGGAGGCCGAAAATCGTTGGTTTCAGTTGGATGTCCTCATGTTCCAAAGCGTCTTGAATGCGGTCGGAATTGCCGTAAAAGAGCATTAGCAACGGCAATTTGCCGCGGTCGTTTGTGAAGTGCCCGAAGACGCGGCGGATGTCTTCTTTCGTCACTTGATCGATGGCGGATTCAAACTCCGCGAGCGAACGCATGGGCACGCCATCGCGGTCGTAGCGCACCTGTTGATTGAGGCGCGCGAACGGGCCGAGTTGCAGATGGTAGGCGCGCTTGAGCCTTTCGCGGCTTTTCGCCACTTGTTGCCAGAAATCGGGTTCGGTCAAGCAGTGGTGGATCAGCCGAAACATCTCGGGAATGAGTTTGGCGGTATGCACACCTTGCGGGTTGGCCCAAAAGCGCAACACGGGTGGGGATGGCCAGGTGTCGATCCGCACGCCGGTCGAATAGCACCAGCCGTTTTGCTCTCGAAGCCGGGTGAACAACAGGCGATTCAGCGCGTCGACCAACAGGGTTTGTGCAAACCAATCCGCATCTGTGCGTGGCAAGCCATTGGTTATCCAGTGACAAAAATCCGCCGCATGGGAAGACGGAGAAAGTAAGGCGCGCAACCCCGCAATGGTTTTGCGTTTGGGGCGCGGATGCGGGGCAAAGCCATCTCGAGGGCGGCCATGCGCGATCACCTGCAAGTGGCGTTCGATATCCGCTGCGCCGAGATCGGATGTCACCTTAAAATACAGCACCTTTGCGCGCAGGGTTTGATCCCAAAATCGCTGCAAGTGTTCTGCGGTCAAATTTTCGAGCGCAGTGCGCGTGCCCCGCCGCCGGTCTTCCTCGGCTTCGTACAGGTGATACCGAAAGGTCTCCGTCGTTTCGCGGTCGTCGATATGATCCTCAAAATCGTCTATGATGCGCGCCCGTTCCCGGTCGAGCAGTGCCTCTGAGAAGGTGAGGTTGTCCAGCATCTTTTTGAGGCGTCGCAGGGCCGCATCCAAGTTTTCGCTAAATGTGGCGATGCCGACAGTGACCGCGCGGTCGGAAATGTCGATCCAAAACTCCGCGCCGAGCCGGTCCATTTCTTTGAGGTCGTCCCCGTGGAGTGCGAGGGGATACAGGCGGTAAAACGCAAAGGTCAAGCCGCAGGTGTCCCGCGTTTCTCGGCGGTGGCCTCCTGTGAAATACACCATTGAAATCCCGGTTTGCGGCACGCGCAGGTCTTGCACATAGTACATTTTGTGGTTGGGGATTTCCGCGGTTGCTGCGTTGCAGGCGATCAGCATCGCGCCGACGGCGAGGACGTGCCGCCGCAAGTACCAGCATCCCACGATGCCGATGATGATCCAAACGATGCCCGCGTAGAGCCACGCGCGCCGAGAGGGCGGTTCTGTGACCGCGGTCAGGACAAAGGTGCGCGGCGGTTGCCCCGACAGATATCGCGTTGCCACGCGCCGAACATCGGCTACGGTGATGCCGTCGAAACCCTGCATCCATTTGAGACCGTAGGCCGGGTCATCGGTGCGAATGAAGGCGTTGGAAATGTTGGTTGCCAGCCGGGTTTGGCTGATCATCATGCGGTACAGGATTCGCCGCGCTTCGTTTCGCGCCAGCAGTAAATTTTCTTCTGATAGCGAGTCGATTGTGGTTTGAATGGTCTGTTGCATGGCGTCGCGCACGGGTTCATAAGGCGCGCCCGAAGGCAGTTCGGCGATGTAGTAATACAGTGCTCTGTCGCGCAGGCTCAAAAAATGGGAACGGATCCAAAGGGCTTTTCCGGATCCGACCAATTTTTGATCCGCAGGGGAATATTCGCCCTCGAAGAGGACTTGGTCAAACAAGTACAAGGCGCGGGAGTCGGAATGCCTGTCGATGGGAATTTTCCAAACGCCCCAAACTCTGGAATGCAGCCCGCTCGTGGTGCCGATGGAATCCTGCGGTATGGATGCGGCTTGGGACGTATCGACTTCGGCGTGAATGCGGCCCACGCGCTTTGGGATGCCCGCAAAATGTTGCAGCACAACGGGCAAAATCTCCGCGGCTTTCACGTCGCCGACAATGGCGAGGCAGGCGTTGTTCGGCGCGTAGTACCGCTCGTGAAATGCGATAGCCCGTTCCAACGTGAAAGCCCGAATGGTATCGGGATGCCCCAAAATATCGTACTGGTAGGGATGCCCCGCGAACATGCGTGCGTAGAGTTTTTTGTAGAGCCACCTGCGCGCACTTTTGGCACTGCGCGCCCATTCGCTCAAAACGACCTCTTTTTCGAGGTCGTATTCTTTTTGCGAAATATTGAATTGCGTCATGTCGCGTGCAAAATAGGCGATGAGCGTGTCCAACCGCGCTTTGGGCACAGTGGCGTAGTACTTCGTGCCATCGCGCGAGGTGCTGGCATTGGCGTGAGGCGCGCCCAACAGGCCGAGGGATTCGAGATATGTGCGGTCCATCGCGAGGTGCTCGACGAGATGCGCCATGCCCTGCTGCCCGGGCAATTCGTGCGCCGATCCCACGCGATAGGCGAGGTGGCACGTTACGACCGGGCGCGTATCGTCTTCGATTATCGCAACCTGGAGGCCATTGGCGAGGCGATAGTGCTGTAGGGCGAGGGTCCCCGCGAGTGACACATCGGCGATTTTGTGATACGGCGGCGAACTCGCCAGCGCTTGCAGGGGCAAAAAGCAGATGGAAAAGATGATAGAACGCATTGGGGATTCCTCTCAACAGAGCACAATATGCAGAATATCAAAATTTCTCGATCTGTGCAATGCCAACAGTGATTCAGTAGTCAGTGGTCAGTGATTCAGTAGTCAGTGGTCAGTGGTCAGTGGTCAGTCCGCCCAACAAATCCCTGCGGGGAACAGCCGTTGGCAGAATACAGTGGTCAGTAGTCAGTTGTCAGTCCGCCCAACCGCGGGCAACGCCAACATCGCTTCGGCATTGCCATTGCTTTTATTTTGAAAACCGATAATTTAGGACATCAATAATTTTATTCGGATCTACGAAAAGTCTGTTCCTCATCCTTCCCAGGTGGGTGGCAGGATAAGGACAACTTAAAATCAAATTGGTATTGTTACTTTATCGTGTATGTCAAACCTAACCATACCCCCTAAACAGTCGCCTAAAATTCTCGCATTCATGCGGGAATACTCTCGCGTCTATGTGCCCACTGTAGGCATCGCGCTGGTCATCGCCCTCGCCTTTGGCCTGCGCTATCTGCGATTAAACATCGGCTTGCCCTATTTGTATTTTTGGGACGAACCGTACGTGGCTGGCACAATACTGAAAATGTTGAAAACCGGGGATTACAACCCGCACTTTTTCAGGTACGGCTCGCTGATGTTCTACTTGAACCTGATCGTGGATAAACTCCACGCCGTCCATCTCTCTCACACCGGCGCGTTGCAAGGCGTGGAAGACATCCACATCGGCCACATCGGCACGGCTGGGCATTGGGTGGCTTCCCATCCGAGTTTTTACTTTTGGAATCGCTTTTTAACCGCTGCAATGGGCACGGCAACGGTCTTTGTCACCTACCTGATCGGCAAGGCGATAGGCAATGCATGGAGCGGCATTGTGTCGGCCATTTTCCTCGCGGTTATCCCGGTGCATATCGCGCATTCGGGCTTGGTCACGGTGGACGTGCCGGTCGCCTTGTTCGTCGCCCTGACCGCCCTGTTTTCCATTTTGTTCATCCAGCGCAAAAAGCGCGTCCATTTCATTTTGAGTCTGATCTGCGTCGGCCTTGCCTCAGCCACAAAATACAATTCGGCCTTGGCTATTTTGCTCCCTGTCGCCGCCCTAGTCTATCTGTCCTACAAACGCGAATTCGCATGCCAAAAATTCTATTGGCTGGCGATCCCAACCCTCCCCGCGCTCACCTTTCTGGGCGCGATGCCCTACGCAATCCTCGACTTCCCCAACTTCATCAAAGACATTTTGTTTGTCATACATATATACCAAAACCGGCAGTTGGTCGCGCCAGGCTGGGATCATCTCGGCTTGCAGATGCGCGCATTTTACCACAACATCGGCTTGATCGGCACCATCTTCCTCCTGTGCGGCCTCATCGGGATGTACGCCCGCCCCGCATTGCTTTTGGTCGTCTTATTCCCCGCGGCCTATCTCTTGTTCATGAGCAACATGACCATCGGCTATCACCGCAATTTCATCCAAATCTACCCTTTCATCGCCATCTTTGTGGGTATTGCTTTTTTGATTTTACATGAAACGCTGAAGTGCGTGCTGTCCAAAATCAAAAATTGGGCTATAACCTGCATCATCGCGGCCCTCGTCTTCCTACCCCGTGCGTATGACGTCTATCAAACGGGCCTCGTATTGCACACCAGCCGAGACACGAGAACCGCGGTCATAGACACACTCAACGCGATAGAGAACGCAAAAAAAGTCATCTTCGCCAAAGAACTGCGGGTTCACGCGCAAGACCTCAACCGCCTCACACACGACTACGCCATCTACCCCATCGAAATCATGGCCGCAACGCAAAATGAGCCTGACGCGATCTATGTTCTGCCATCCAAAGTCTCGCAACATTCCGGCGATTACTACCATGCAGAAATCGCCATCAAACAAGCCATCATCGACGACATTCACCACGAGCACATCCTCCAATACGTCAAAAATCCCTACATCAAACAGGATCTCGGCTTGTATTACATCTATCAAAAAGTCGCCGCGACCATACTCGGTTATTTCTCTATGAGCCCCACCTTGATCATCGCCAATTCCATGCCACACACCCCCTTGCATCCCGCGGTCATCGCACTAGACACCTGCACGCCCTCGCCCACGGGCACGCAGATCAACACCAACAACACCGCCACGCTCCGCACTGGCGCCATCACCACCCCTGCTTACGCATTAAAACCCGGCGCGTACACTTTTTTCGTGCAAGCCAAAAAACCCGCAGCCCTAGAAAGATCACAGAACCGCGCCCGCATCCGTGTCTCTATCTTCGCGGACGGGATTCTCCTAATCCAACGCATCTTTGACCCAACAGAAACGTTTAAGCAAATGGACACCTCGTTCTCGCTCACGACAAGCCAGCGCGTCTCCGCAAGAATCGAGAACATTGACAATACGCCAGCCTCCTCTGCGGAAACGACGATCAAGCAACTGAGAATAGTGGTCGGTGGTCAGTCTCCACTCAGCCGCCCAAAGTGGTAAAAGGTGAGACGTAAGAGGGAAGAAGGCCGCCCATCCACCCCAAAGGCGATCCGCTTTCGCGTACTGTGACGATAAATGCAAAACGCCCGAAGCCATCCGGTTGTCGAGGGGGGATAAATCGCGCAAAGATGAAATTACATGTGGATAAGGCAGGCGACGCGCTTTACACAAAAAAGCCTCCGAGACGATGGTCGGTCTCGGGGGCTTTTGGTTTGGGGTGGTTGTGGTTCGGCGTTAGAAGCCGAGATTGACGGTTACGCGGTGGACGCTGTCCAAAATGCCGAACTCGGTGTAGGCGTAGTCCACGCCGATGTGCGTATTGCCCATGGGGTACGCCACGCCCGCGCCCAACGTATAGCCCTCTTCGGTGCGATTCGCAGAAATGGGCCGGCGGGTAATCTCGTCGGTCTTTTGGTCTGTCACGCCCGAATAGTTCAATTTGTATCCGCCGCGAACCATCAGGTATTTCGCAAACTGAAACTCGCCGGCGACGTAGAGCAACTGCTCGCCATCTTGCGGTTTGGTCGCATCGACCATCGCGGTCAAACGCATGCCATGGTCTCCGCTTTCCAGTAGATCGATAGACGAGCCCACGCTAAAAATCAGGGGCAGGGGCGCGCCGATCACGTAATACTCGATGTCAGAGCCGAGGTTGTTCATCCGCGCACCGATTCGCGCGCCTTTGTACCCGATCTCGTAAATCGCGCCCGCATCTATCGCATAAGCGCGGGCATTTTCGCCGTCAATCGACTGGCTGATGTATTTGCCCGTCAGCCCCATCGACAGCCGATCCGTGAATTGGTACGCCCACGAAATGCTGATGGCCGTATCGTTGTAATCGTAGGTCGGATCGGAGTTTGGATCGACAAAACCCGTGTACGTACCCGCCAAGAACCCCGGCACCACGTCGCGGTTGGCCTCGATATCGCTGACGCCCATCGCCACAAAGCCGATGCCCCAGGTGCCCCAGGTGCCCATATCCCTGCTGACCCCGGCCGCGTAATGGCTCAAGTCTGCAATCCACTGATTGTAGGAAAACGTCGCCTGCGTTTGACCGCCGGAAAGCGCGATCCCCGCAGGGTTCCAGAACATCTGATTGACGTCGCCGCGAATCGTCGTATAGGCAGACCCCAGCGCCACGGCGCGAGCACCCACGCCGATTTTCAGAAAACTCGCGCCGGTCAGGCCGGCCTTACGCACTTGTGCATCTGACGCCATGGGCCACAATGCCCAGCACGTCGCAGCAACTGCCAGCGCGAAATGCGTCCATTTCTTCATCTAAAACCTCCGCTGTTGAATTATCGCAAAATGGAGAAATGCCCCACCTGCTTGCCGCCGGGATAGTCTGCGACAAAAATGTAAAGCCCGCTCGCCACCTCGATCCCGTCCTTTGAGAACATATCCCAAAACAGCGTGCCATCAAACGGGTTGGTGCCGTAAAATTCGAGCCTATCGACAAGTTGCCCGGACACGTCCAAAATCGTAATCACCGTGCCGGTGGGCAAATTCGTGAACAACAACTTGTGCTCCACGCCCGTATCGTGCAACGCCTGCTTTTTGTACGGATTGGGCTTGACCTGCACGTTCAAATTCCCGGCGACCAGATCGCCCGGATCGGCCAGCGGCGCTTTCAGCACAAAAGCCGCGCCGATATTTTTCAGCCCGGCCAAATCGCTGTTGTCCGGAAAATTGGCATTGGCCGTGGCGTAGTGATACGTGCCTTCCCACAGGCCCGAGCGCCCGTTGAAATTGGTCTTGTGCGTCTCGAGCGATTGGTAGGGCGAGCCGGCGATCTCGCCTTGCTCGTCGTCGTAGGCCGCCACATAGTAGTAGTAGGTAAAGCCAAACGTCACCAAATCGCTGTTGTCCTGAAAGGCGTATTTGTACGTGCCGCTGTCCGCATCCCCATTGAGGTAGTTGCCCACCTCGGCTTTGGGAATCAGCTCGATCAGGCGATAAGGCCCCCACGCGCCCGGCTCTTGGTCCCGATACGCGGTCGAACTGATGTTGGGATTGTTTGCCACGCCTAGGCCCGCCAAGGCCGCGTCGGTCGGTTCTTCCTGCGTTTGCAGGTGGTACGTGTCCATCAGGCGCGTGCCCAATTCCAGGGAATTGACCCGGGGGAACAAGGTCGAGCGATACACTTTGTACCCGGCAAAATCCGACGCGGTTTCGGCGCGGTCATCCCACTTGACGGTCACTTTCAAATCCGTATTGGGTTGCACGCTTATATCCGGCATCGGCGGGGGCGCGGGCACTTGCCAACTGTTCTCGTAGGCCCATTGCGCGGCCTTGCGCGCCTTGCGAACGCCCTGCAAGCGGAACCCGCCGTACTCGACCAGCACGATGTTTATGGTTTCGCCCACGTCAAGGGAAAACGGGCCAATGCCCCTGTACGCGTCGCCGTCAAACCCGTGCGCGATGGTATAGCCCGCGGTCCAATCGGTGTCCGACCCATCCGACGCGGTGCCGGGGTTGTTCCGCTCCCAGTTCTGCGCCCAGGTGCTGTTGTACTTCATGTCGCCGCGCGGTTGCCCGCGTTGGCCTGCTGGGCGCACGGCATCGACAAAGGAGAGCGGATTGCCCTCCTCGATATCCGGGTGATCGGGATCGAAGTAGTTGGGATCGGGCAACAGCACAAACGCGGTCTTGTCGAGCGTCTTGCCGCCCTCGCGGTAAAAGGTGCCCATGGACAAGGTGTGGTTCGTCCACGCGTCGTGGTCGTTGTTGCCGTATCCCTTGCTCACAGAGGTGAACCACCCGCGTTGCGCGCCCGTGCCTACGCCGTGGCTGTCGAAGATCGTCTTCTTGTCGGCCTGCACGGTGCTGCTCGCGGTTTTGTCGGTCGGCAATGGCCCCTGCTTGGCGGCGATCCACTGCGCGCCGGTATAAACGTCGTAGTAATTGGCGCGGCGGCGCATGGTATTGCCCAGCACGCGCTTGCCGTCGCTCGCCCAACCCGTGCCGTCGGGCAGGGGTTGATCCAGGGTTGATGGCGAAGGCCCGGTAAAAGTGACGGGCACATCCCAGGGATTGCCGTCCGGATCGGGCGACGCGTCGTAGCCGGACACGGGGCCGGTAAACCAGCCAGACGCCCCGCGGCGACCCGCCAAGCTGTTCGACATCGAGTTGATCAACTCGTCGCGCAGGTTCAGCACGAGCGCGTTGATTTTGTTGTCGGTCTTTTCCGGGTTGCCATCGCCATCCACATCCAGCACCCCGGTATTCGTCAATTCCAGTTCCAACGCGATAAAATCGTTCATGTTGGCGTGGTTCAGGGTAAATTGCCGAATGCGATAATTCACATTCACGCCCAGGTTCGTCGGGGTGCCGCCCTGATAGACCACCTGATGCCGGTTGTTGGCATCGACCCATGACGTAGCGGCATCGGTGGGCCAAATATCGCCAGTGCGCTGCAACCGAGACGTTTCAAACGCATACGAATAATGCGCGGCCGCAGGGTCTGAACTGGTGGTGTAATTGTTGAAATTGGGATCCGGGTTGTACTCGATCATTTCGATAGCTTGTTTCCAGGGAATGTGGAGATTCTCCCCGCCCGGGTACATCTGCGTGGGCGTGGTCCATTGGCGATCCAGGTTGCCAACGCGGAACAAATAGTAGAGTTGTGTGGGGTTATCGACTTGTTCGTAATACGTTTTGCCCACGTTGGTCGGCAAGAACGTCTCCCACAGGTCGCCCGCGACAAAGACCCCGCCCGGATTGACCGGCTGTGCCGCGGCCTGGCCGATGCCGAGCGCGATCAGTGCTGCGTAGCTCATGCGTTTCAAAATTCGATCCATGCCTGTCTCCTTATTAAAAATCCACCGCGATGCCGAAATTCATTTCGCGCGGAATATCGTAGAGCAAACGCCCCTGCGTGCCAAACGGCAGATTGAGTTCGCCGGTGGGGTCGCGTTCTTCTTCCCACAACTTGCGCGCATTATTCGTGTCGCGCAAATAGGCTTGAACATTCTCGCGGTCGAACACATTGCGAAGTTCAAAAAACGCGCTGGTCATCAATCGCTCGCCCAATTTGAACCCGTAAGTCAAGCGCAAATCCGTGCGAAACGTCCACGGGCCTTCATCGACTTCGCGGTCTCGCGGGTCATCGGTGGTTTCTCGCACGCGAAAAAAGAAGCCGCTGTTGAGCGCGGTAATGCCCGTCAGCGACAACTGATCGCCCGCGCTTGGGGTGAGCGTGGAGAAATCCGCGGTCAGGGTCAAGCCAAAGCGGTGCTTGCGGTCGTACCCGCCGATCAACGCATTGTCGCCGCCATTCACATTTTGCTCGTACGTGTTGAACGTGTGCCGGTCGGCGAATGGGATTTCCGTATCGTTCACCGCAGAATACGAGGTCTTATCCGGCACATGGGAGGTGCTACCCGCATTGGCCGCGGCTTTGATATAGCTGTACGCGTAATTCACGCGCCCAGAAAAATAGGGGCTGCCGGCCCGGCGCTCGAGGGCAAATTCCACGCCGCGCGCGTCGGCATAGCCAAAGCTGGTTTGGAACGTGTAGGACCCAAAGCCCGGGTTGCCCGCCTGATCTGGGTTGATCGCATAGCCGATCCGCCCGTAATTTTCGATGTCGCGGTAATACCCGGTCACGTCGATGAGGTGGTTGCGGTCAAACCCGTATTGAATGCCCATCTCGTAGGCCGTGGCCTGCACGGGTTCGGCATCCACATCCACCACAAAGGGCAGGGACGGGTTGGCAAACACGCCGAAATTGTCGTAGAGGTAGGAAAATGCGGGCGGGGAATAGAACTTGCCCCACGAATAGTGCATCGCGGCATTTTCGGTAATCGGGTGGGAAATGCCCAAGCGCGGCTGGAAAAACCACTTCAGATCCACGGATTCGCCGCGGAGTTGCTGGCGCACCTTTTGCCCGTTGGCCAGGGTGGTTTCTTCAGACGGGTTGAAGAAATCCGTGAAATTGGTCACGCCCACGTCAAACGCGTCGAGGCGCACGCCGCCGTTGATGATGATGCCTTCGTACTCGATGCGGTCTTGCACATAAACGGCGTATTCCTTTGGATGCACCGTGTATTCGGTGGTCTCAAACGGGAACAAATTGTCGTAGATCACCTTGACTTGCGTGCGCTGCTGGAACTGCGACACGGTGTGATAGCGATACAAAATGCCGGCTTTGACCTGATGGTGGTAATTCACCTGACTGGTGAGGTCGCCCTTGATTTGAAACACATTGCGATCCAAATCCTCGTAGTAAAAGCCGGGTTGCCCCGAGCGGAAGCGGTTGTTGCCAAATGTCAGGTTGAAGTATTTCTCATTGCCCGGATCCGGCGAGAAAAAGGATCGACGGCCGTCGGCGAGCACGGCCGAACCATTGACGCCCAAGTACTTGTCGGACTCGGCAGACGAGGTGAGCACGATGAAGTCGCCATCTTCACCCACTTCGACAAACCCGTCGTTGTCGTCGTCGGAATAGCCAAACTCGCTGGTGCGGTTGAGTTGGGACACCTTCACCTCGTAGAACGTGCGAGGCGAAAGCGAGTGCGTCCAACTCAAATAGCCCATCGTGCCGAGCTTTTTGTTGCCCGAGTACCCCGGCAAATAAAAAATGTAGCGCGGCGAAAAATCTCGGTTCGTCCACCCGCCCAATTTGCCGCCGTCATCCACCATCAAACTGCCGGTGAGCTTGCCCGATTCGCTGGGCCTGAAGGTCAACTTGAGGGAGTGGCGGATCGACAGGTGGTATTCATTGGGCATGTACGCCCGCGCCTTGTTGTAGCGCGTCGTGAGATAAAACCCGCCCACGCGCCCCATGGGGCCGCCGAGTGAGAACTCGGCTTCGACGGGTCGGGCATTGCCGTACTCGGTTTGGTCACTCGTGAACGTATAGACCTCGGTGGCTTTGAGGCGATTGGCCTCATCGCCCGAGTTGAGCAGGGTTTCGCGCTCGTTGAGATATGTTTGCATGAGGCTCGACGTGCCCTCGCCCGAGGCAAAGCTGTTGTTGAACACGTCCGGGCCGGCATTTTTGACGCCCTGCCCGGATCGGACAAAGAGCCGGCCTTCGAGGCGTTCCCCGCCTTCGCGCGTCACCACATTGATCACGCCCGCGCTGGCCGCGTCGTATTCGGCATTGAACGTCCCTGAGATGATGTCGAGCGACTGCACGGAACTCGCGTTGATCCCCACGCCAAATTCGCCGTCTTGCGACCGGTTGGTCGAGGTGTAGGGGCTCCAAACGCTGGTGCCTTCGCCTGCGCGGAAATAGGTATCCGACACGTCGATGCCATCCACCAATATTTTCGATTCGGACTTGCGCCCGCCGCGCACAAACCCGCGAAAAACACTGGGCGATGTGTCGATCAAATCCGCCAAATCGGTCACGGGCATGGTGTTGTTGATCTCGGACACGTCAATGCTCGTGCGGCTGGACGTGAGGCTTTTCTCGACGAGCGGACGCTCGGCCACCACAGTGATGGCCTCGGCTTGGATGCTCTGTTCGGACAAGGCGAAATCGACCTGCGTGGTCAAGTCTTGCCGCACGCGAACATCTGTTTTTTCCACCGGGCCATACCCGATGATGCTGGCCTTCACCGCATAGGTTCCCGGCGCGAGGTTGAGCAGGAAATACCGCCCATTCGCATCTGTGGTCGCGCCCACAGTCGCGCCGCCAACTGCGGTTGTCACGTTGGCTCCGGGAATGGCTTCGCCAGAACTTCGATCTGTTACGACCCCTGAAATTTTGCCATTGGCTGCGAGTGCTTGAGACGCGCAAACCCCGACATAGACCATCAGGGGAAAAAACCACTTTGCAAAAACGCGCATAATGCTTCCTCCATTGGCATGTGAACGACAAAAAACATTCAAACGACACTGCTGGCGATTTCCAAGCGACCTCCTTTCTCCCTCCTCAGTGGTTGTACATGGCATTGATTTAAGACGCAGGGGAATTTAGGGAAGTTCCAGAATTGTTCATGCCTCCAGCACCATCTGCAACAGCGCCATGCGAATATAAACGCCATTGCGCGCTTGGCGGAAGTACGCGGCGCGTCTCAAAACATTCAAGATAATAGCCCAACTCGTCTCGATAAAATAACGCATTCCCCGCGCATCGCATGCCAAAACCGGGCTCATCCCATCAAAAACTCGTATCCCATCCCCATTGCCTCCTTGACGCTTTCCAGGGTGCGTTGGCCTTCAATGCGCGCTTTTGCACTGCCCAGGTTCAAAATATCGCGCACCAAATCGGGCTGTTTTTCAAACGCCTCGCGGCGATTCCGGAATGCCGTCATCTGAGCATCCGCACCCCTTCGTAGCGTGCCATAAACGCCCGTGGGCATGGGAAAAACCTCGCCATACGTGCGATTAAATCGCGCAGCCACTTCCCGCGCCAGTTCGATATGGGGGCGTTGATCCTGCCCCACCGGCACGTATTGCGGGCGGAACAGCAAAATATCCGCTGCTTGGGACACGGGATAGCCCACAAACCCATACGTCGCACGCTTGCCCAACCCCATCTTCTCCACCTCTTCCTTGAGGGTTGGATTGCGGAGCAAACACGGCAGTGTCACCAAATTCGAGAAAATCACGGTCAATTCTGCGAGTTGCGGCACCTGCGATTGCAAAAAACACGCGCTTTTCTCCGGGTCAAAACCCGCGGCCAGATAATCCAGCACCATATCTCTGACGTGCGTTGCCAAATCCCCTGCGCGGCCCTGATGCGTCGTCAGGGCCTGGTAATCGGCAATCATGAAAAAGCACTGAAACTCGTCCTGCATTTCAAACCGATTCTTCAACGCCCCAACATCATGACCCAAGTGCATTTTGCCTGTTGGGCGATCACCTGTCAAAACAATTGTGCGGCTCATTTTGGACTCCAGTTGTTAGGCCACCCATCCACCCCGCCGCCCTGTGCGTGCCCTGCTCATCCTCCCCATCCGCCCGTGCGTGCCCATCCTGCCTCCGCTCCGCCGCCCAAGTGCGTGCCCATCCTCTCCACCGCCGCTCCGCCGGGTGCGTTATCCTCAAGTTGTCAGCAGGGCTGAATACCAAATCGCTTTTCCCAAAAAAAATACGCGCCACCTTCCGGTAGCGCGCGGTGCAACCACAGATCGCCAGATATCCGGTGGTGGACAGACATCTCCCCTCGCGCTCGACCACCACCAGCGTCCATTTGCGTTCAACCGTGCTGTCAATGCATGCAAAAACATCGTTCTATCCTCGGTCGATGGCTCGATACATTCGTCCACTAAAAAAAAACCGCCATCAATAAGCTGACGGCGGTACACTCAGGAGATTCAGAAACAAACGACAAAAACCCGTCAGCAAAGCCACACAGGGACATGCCACCAATCGCGCATCGCGTCAGACACACGGGGAACGGGTATCGCGTCAGTTGAGATGTGACCATATCTCGTCATGACAAATTCCAAAATTCCGATTACTAAAAGAGTTTGAACGCGGCGAGTATGAGACCAGCCAGCACGACAAAAGACCCGAAACACCATCTCATATCGGTTCTCAAGTCAGCTATTTCGCGTTTTATCCCGGCTCTCGATTCGGCGATCTCGCGTTTTATCTCGCGTTTTGTCTCAGCGATCTCGCGTTTTATTTCGGTTCTCGATTCGGCGATCTCGTGTTTTATCTCAGCGATCTCACGTTTAATATCAGACAGGATAGCCAAGATCTGTTGATATTGCGCTTCGCCTGTCGCCATCATGTCACCTGCCTTTAGAGTGGATTCGCATTATTGAAAGAGTTTGAGCGCGGCAAGCACGAGACCAGCGAGCACCACAATCGCTCCGAAAAACCATTTCATATCGCTCTTCAACGCGGCGATCTCGCGTTTTGTCTCGGCGATCTCGCGTTGCACCTTGGTTTCCAATGCGGCGATCTCGTGTTTTGTTTCCGTCCTCAATTCGGCGATCTCGCGTTTTGTCTCAGCGATCTCGCGTTTAATATCAGACAGGATAGCCAAGATCTGTTGATATTGCGCTTCGACAACGGCTTGACGTTCGCGCAATTCGATCTGTTCTACTTTGATCGCTTTGACATCTGCCTTGACTTCGGCAATCGCTTTTTCAGTGGCCTCTTGCCCTTTTTTGAGCGCGCCTTGGCCCTGCTCGAAATCCGCTTGCCGCGCCTGAAAAGCGTTCTGCTGCGCTTGTAATTCCTCAATCGCTGTCGCCATTTTGTCTCCTTTTTTTGGCGTGGTTGTGAGTGCGCCAATCGCTTTCCGTCGTCGCTGTTGCATTGCACGGACGATTGGTCAGGTATTGCAAAAAATACCGACTTCAGTACCCCAAGTCAAGCCGTTTGATTTTCTTTTTTTGCTCGCTCGCCATAAGATAATTCGCACGTTCCGGTATCGCACGCCACGCGCCCGGACAGGTGGCGATAGCGCGCGATCAGCGCGTAGCCAGCGCGGAAGAGGAGATGCAACCCCGGCACGCGATACAGCCATGCGAGCAGATGGAACGGGGGGAGCCTGCGATAAATTTGATACACGGCATCCGCGCCCACGTAAATCTCCGCGTGGCTCATCACCAAGCGCATGCCGGTGTTGAAATCCGACTCGGCCAACTTGGGGAAATGGTCTTCAATCCCCTGCGTCTGCCGGGGCAAATAATCAAACTGATCGCGGTTGTCTTTTTTTTTGATGCGGCGAACGCTCCAGATGCAAAACCGACATTCGCCATCGTACACAACAATGGGTTTGTTCATAACGCGCCCTGCCCTAAAACGTGTGAAACGCGACTTGGTGATCGATCAGGCGTTTGTTTTTGTACGTGAATTTGCCCGAGAAAAACGCATCGCGCTCCAGCCATTGAAGAAAAATTTTGTCGCCTTCCCAAAGATTGAGGCCCAAGAGATCCGCATTGTCGATCCATTTCAGGACGCCTTCGGTCGAGTTGATGAGTTCGCCCGTGAATGTGTGCGCGGTAAAGACAAAGGCCAGCCAGTCGTCGTTGCCGTCAAATTCTGGAAACATCAGCACGCCGCGCAACGCGGGGTCTTGAATGTGCAGGCCGCTTTCCTCGCGCACTTCCCGAATCACGCATTCCTCGGGCGTTTCCCCCGGTTCCATTTTGCCGCCCAAGCCATTCCATTTGCCTTCGTGGATGTCGTTTTCCTTTTTGACGCGGTGCAGCATCAGGGTTTTGTCGCCGTTTCTGACGTAGCAAAGGGTGGCATTGATCATCGCGGTTTCCTTTGGCTTATGGATCGCAGCGCAGTGACAAACGCACTGGCAATTCGGTCGGCCTGCTCATGGGTTAAAATGAGCGGGGGCGACAGGGTGAATACCGGCTCTGACCCGGCCATGACGTGGCTCATTTTGCCGGTGATCACGCCGGCGGATCGAAGCGCGTTGCCGAATTTTTTGGTTCTCTCGCTATCGAGTTCGGATCCATCCTCGTTTTGAAGTTCCACCGCGAGCATCAAGCCGATGCCTCTGACGTCTTTGACGAGCGGCGAAGACAGGGCTTTGAGTCGGTTTAATAAGTGCGCGCCCACGGCCTCTGCGTTTTCCCACAGGCGTTCGCGGGTCAAAATTTCGAGATTGGCCAGCGCGGCCGCGCAACAGGCGGGATGCCCGCCGTACGTGGACACCTGCGAAAATTCCTTGCCCTCATCCGGCTCCCCGAGAAATGCGGACCAGACCTTTTCCGTAACCGCGCACGCGCCCAAGGGCAGGTACCCGCTCGACACGCCTTTGGCAATGGTCATCACGTCCGGCACGACATCCCAGTGTTCGGCGGCAAACAATTTGCCGGTGCGTCCAAAGCCGGTGATCACCTCGTCAAAAATCAGCAAACACCCGTACCGGTCGCACACGTCGCGCAACGCGGGAAAATAATCATCCGGCGGGACATGCACGCCGCCCCCACCGACAACGGGTTCAGATAGGACAGCCGCGACCGTGTCCGGGCCTTCGCGTTCGATCACGCGGGCAATGGCGTCTGCGCCATGTGCTGTGGGCGTGGGCAATTCCATGTGGATGAATCCCGGTGCCAAGGGTTCAAAAGGCGCGCGCCGTCTCACCTGTCCGGTTGCGGACATCGCGCCCATCGTGAAGCCGTGATAGCCCTGATACCGGCTGATGATCTTAAAGCGGTTTTCACCCGGATACATGGCGCGGCCGTATTGGCGGGCCACTTTGATCGCGGTTTCATTCGCCTCTGAACCGCTGTTGACAAAAAAGAAATAGTCGAGGTCCCCCGGCAACAGTTCGGCCAAGCGCGCGGCGAGTTGGGCCGCGGGCGCGTTGATCTGCGTGATGGGGTAAAACGCGAGGGTTTTCATTTGTTCGTAAACGGCTTCGACGATCTCATCGCGTCCATATCCGACATTGACGTTCCATATCCCGCCATACGCATCGAGATAGGTCTTGCCCGCCGCATCCGTGACCTCGCATCCATCTGCGGACACGATCACCAGCAGGTCGTCTTCGCGCCTGCCCGCGTGTTGCATCAGCGGATGCCAGACGTGATTCAAGTCGTGTTTCCGAACGTCGTTCAAATTAACAGCCATGAAGGTTCTCCTTTGTAGCGCATTTACGGGGCAACAGTTCATCGATGAATCGAAGACCTTAGCGGTTTTGGGGTGGCGAGGCGGGGACTGACCACTTGGTAGGCGGGCCGGGTGAGGTTCGTCTAGGTTGTGTTGACATTCACGAGCCATGCAACTAGCTTGAGTGGTTTGTCGAGAAAATCAAGCCCTATCGCAGAATATGCTCTCGGTTTGAGAAACTCGGACAATCGCTCCTTCAACTTTCTCGCCTTTTGTTGCATCGTATTCACTGACGTTCCGCAGTTCAAAGAAGGCATCCCAACAAGTGCCCTCGCAAAACCCCTCCGATCAAGCCATCACGCACAGCGCGCAAGTCCATTGGCAACCCACATCCATCTTGCAACCCACTTTGCAGGCTGTCTCATGTCGTACTGCTACAAAAGCGATTTGCGCTGTGCAAGCCTCTCGGCGTTTGAGAGCGGCATTTTTTGCTTACTTTTTTTTGCTGTTGAAAAAAAGTAAGTCGCCGAAGGCATCGAAAGCAACCAACGAGGCTGTATGACCAAACGCATTAAATGAGCAAGCAACACATTTACTAATCTGTGCCTAATGTCAGGAAAAAAAATAAAATGTTAACACGACCTAGTCATGCGTTTTTTCAAATGTCGGATAGTTGCGGATCACTTCGATAGCATCATCGAAATCGCGCTCTTTCGGATCGGTTTTTTCGTACTTGTGTTGCCAGAACACGTAATCCACGTACAGGCTGTCGCGGGCAAAGAGGAAAATGTCTTCCATTGAAAGATACCCCTCTATGTGGACTTCAACTTGGTTTTTGGTCTGGTTGTTCGCGTCGTTTTTGTGGTGCTTGTACGAGTCATTTTGCGCCGAGCAAAACAGGGGGAGTTCGTCCTTGAACGCTTTGTACAGGGGATAGGAGACCCGCGCCATGTATTTGCGATGGGGCAAGATGTCCGGGCCGCCCATGGCGATTTGATGCGGGACAATGGCTTGGGCGATCTCGCGCAAGCCCTCCTGTTTTTCGGGCAGGAAGTTCATGTACCAAAACACCTGACTGTGCGGCATATTTCCCTTCAGGCCGATCAAAATATCGATCAGCGCGGTTTTGTATTTTTCGGGCGTGTACCCGTTTTCTCTGGCGACATCTATCGGAATACCGAGCGCGGATTCTTGCACCGCAACGCCTTCAAAATGGGAATGCGCGTCAAACGCCTCGCCGAGTGCGCGGCCCAATGCGGTCAAGCGGTCAATTACAAATGGGTCCCAGCGCATGGCGCAAACACCGTCGCCTTCGCCTTGCAATTTGTAACGCGCCAGATACGCCGGCAAGACCGGGTATGGGCCGAAGGATTTGTCGATGACAAACGCGATGAGTTGCTTGTCGCGTGCCGCGAGAAAGTCGAGATCTCGCGCAATCGCCGCGAAGTTATACTTGCCCTGCTCGGGCTCCAACCGCCTCCATGTATATCGCTTGATCACCCCGCGCACGGCACGCTCATCGAGATGCCGAATCTCTTCCACCTTTTCCGAGGCTTGAATCGCCACGTAATGACCGGGATGGTATTTCATTTTTTTATCGTCCGATGCACCCAGAGCTATCCATGCAGCGATGATCACCAATGCGATGCGGGAATAGGATCTCATTTTAAGGTTCCTCATGCTACGCGACAAAAAATAAAAAAACCTGTGCAAAGGCAAAAATGAGTGAGATTAAAGTTGCTCGCCAAAACCCTCACTCCTTCTCGGAAAGCACCGGTCTATGTCTGATCAAGTTACGCAACTGCACCCCCTCATGCAAGCGCATTTTTTGTAGGACTTACGCAAGTGTCATTCGTATCGAAGGTGGTTTGAGTTGTTGCGTCCTCCCATAAGCCCTGTTTGGCTTGATAGACGGTTTGTCCAGTCTGATAGGCGATTTGGGTCAGTCATCCCCAAACGAGGAAGGCGCACTTGCAAGAGACTGTTCTTCCTGAAGCCTGTTTGCAAGGGGCCAATTTTGAAAAGGTGCGTCTGCATGGGGCTAATTTTTATCTTGCACAACTGCAAGGAGCCTTTCTCGCTAAAGCGCAACTACAAGGTTGTGTTGACATTTGGAATATTTTTGTTAGTGTCATGTGTATGTCAAAGCTATGTCAACGGTGCCAACGCAGAAGGAAAATGCTTGAAAGGAGAAACGCGATGGAACTGCACGAACTCGTCCTGGAAATGAAGCAACTCGAACGCCGTCTCACGCTTTACGAAGAAAAATACGGCCTTCTCAGCCAAGACTTTTACGACCTCTTGATGGCGGGAAGGCTGTCGCATTACGACGACTTTGACGAAACCCGAACGGACTTCAGCCGGTGGAAAGGCATTTACGAAACTTGGCAACGCCGCAAGACGGCGTACAGCGCGCAAATCCACCAACGCGATCCAGCAGACGCATTGCGCGTGCAACCCGTTTATTGATATGGTTGAAAATCCCCTCAAATCCCTTGCCGATTACAGTTACTTTGTCGCTGAAACCCTGAATCGCCCTTCTGTTCTTCGGTCAACTATTCGCGTTTGGTCAACCAGTCCCTTTACCGGAATGGCTGAAGGTGAGGCGACTTTTACAAACGGAACCCGTTTGCGAATACGGGAAGAGTTGGATTTTGCAGATGGTTTGATTACGTCTTATGGATACGAAGTTTATCGAGGAACAGAACGCCTGTATTGGTACGATGACTTTCCTCATCCCGAAGACCCCACACTTGCCTCGACCTTTCCTCATCACAAGCACGTTCCGCCCGACATCAGACACAATCGCATTCCCGCTTCCAATCTTCAGTTTGCCCACCCCAATCTGATCGCAATCATTGAGGAAATTGAATCTCTCCATTAAGTTTTGACATGCCCTTTGAACTGGCTGATAAGAGATGAAGCGATACGCGCCGTTGCTCGCGTTCGGGGCAATCCCCAAATCCGCGACAATCCGCGATTCAGCCAAGGGATGGACTGCTTCAGCGAGAGAGGTAGATATGAAAGTAACCCTCATTAACTGCGGGCCTATCGCCAACGACAGCGAACAGAAGGCCATTGATCGACTTAAGGCTGGCCTGATTTCCATTCCGGGAGCAGACGAGTGGTTGCTGTTGGCGAACCTCATGTTTTTCTCTACCCATCGACGCCAATCAGATGAAATCGACCTTGTCGCCATCGGTCCCCCCGGGATCCGGGTCATTGAGGTCAAGCACTGGACCGCGGCTTGGGTGAAGCGCAACGCCGAACTCGTGGAACGCGAAGCTGACCGCGTAACGAACAAGGCGCGCAAGGTAGGTACCACACTGCGCCGGAAAATTGCGGATCTCGATAGGGTGGATGGGGTGTTCTTGGTCACGCAGGACGCCTCAAAGGTCAAACCGCTCGAAGGCCGAGAAATTCGCGGCGTTCGATTCCACACCTTAAAAACCTGGCGAGATGCTTTGGCAGTGAATGAGCCTGCATCCCTATCGCCATCGCAGGTCAAAATGCTGGGGAATGCCCTGTACCCGAAGGCTAGGGTATCGGTTGATGGGGATCTGAGACGCTTGGCGGGCTATGTCAATCTGGAAAAACTCCGCGACGCGTTGTCGGCCCTGTTGGGCGAACTGCCGGAAGTCGTCGCACCACAGGCCCGATTCTGGACCGAAGATCAAGTCGTGAACTTTAGCGGTCGAGATTACCGGATCGTCTCGCGTCTGGGTTCGGGCGGCGTCGGTACCGCGTTCAAGGTGGTGAGAATCGATGGGGCAACCGTTTGACCTCTGGCAATGATTGAACTCGCCCTCTTACGTGGTGCTCAACTCTGCCCAATTTCCCGATAGATTATCCAAAGCAGGTGTAGAATACCTGTTCTGAAAGTGCGATAATCGAAACATAAAAAATAAATATTGACAATAGATGTGGGATTATGTAAATTTTTAGAAAATCGCCTGTGCGGTTGCTGTGATAGACAGGCGATATATGCCTAACTTCTCGGAGATGCGCCATGGTCATTAAACCTGAAGATATCGGACGACGCTTGCGTTTTGCACGTGAAAGCCGGCGGATCACACAAGAGGCCGTCAGCGCGGTGCTCGGCTTACAGCGGTCCGCGATCAGCCTCATGGAATCCGGGCAACGGCAGGTCTCCACGCTCGAACTGACTCGTCTTGCGGATCTATACGGTCAGCCGGTTGAATGGTTTGTCAATCCGAATATCCCGGTCAAACGGGAAGACCCGGTTGTCGGGCTCTTTCGCGCCGCGCCGGGCCTGCAAGGTAAGATCGTCCAAAAACAGGCGTCGCATTGCCTGCGCTTGCTCAGAGAAGGGGCGGCCTTGCGACGGCTGATTGGTCGCAAGGCCAGTATCTCCCTGCCGCGTTACGATTTGCCACCTCCGCGCTCCGTGGGGCAGGCCATTGATCAGGGCCAACTCGTGGCCGAACAGGAACGGCGTCGTCTCGGGTTGGGCAAAGCACCCGTGCGAGAAATTCCCGAGATGTTAGCCCACCAAAATATATGGACAGCGGCTTTGGCTCTGCCAGATGAAATCTCGGGGCTCTTTCTGAGTAGCCCAGATTTCGGCATGGCAATTTTGGCAAATCTCACCCAAGCACCCGTGCGGCGGCGGTTTTCTTATGCCCATGAACACGGTCACGCGCTTATGGACCGCGATGAACCCGCGACGGTTACGAGCACGCACAACGCCAAGACGCGGCCCGAACAGCGGGCCAATGCCTTTGCCGCCGCTTTTCTCATGCCCGAAGAGGGCGTGCGGGATTTTCTGTACAACTTGGGCAAGGGCAGAGGAACGCGCCGCGAGGAAGCCGCGGTGGATGCCGTTACCGAAGAGGGTATTCGAGGGGCGTTGCGAAACCCAGCGCGTTCGCAGCATGTGACCTATGTAGATGTGGCACTTTTGGCCAGGCATTTTGGCGTGAGCTATGCAGCGGCGGTCTGGCGCCTGCGCGGCTTGAATTTTGCAAGTGCCGACCAAACCCAAACGCTTCTCGACCAGACCGATGACGCCAATCGGTATCTTCGGGCCGTAAAGGCGTTCTCCGATACTGGCTTTGAACCTGCTGGATCAGGTGGCGGTGCTGTCGAAGGCGAAGCACCTGCCGAGGCGCATCAGGACACCGAGTTGAATTGGCAAGTTTTGTCGCTGGCTATGGAAGCGCGGTGGCGCGGAGAGATTTCGCAGGACAAGTTGCTCGAGGTGGGGCGGCTGTTGGATATCGAAGACGAGACGATCCTCGATTTGTCCGATTGAGGGATGTTGGATGCAGTGGCAAAGTGCGATCATATAAACAGAAAGAGAGGCAACAATGGCAAGGATGCGACATTTCATATCCACCTCGAAACAGTGGCTTAAGAAACACTTTTCCCTTCAGAACACGCTTATCTTTCTACTTGTTTCGTTGGCAATAATTTTGGCAATAATTTTTGTGATGGTCATGGTTAGGGATGATGTCAAAGCCTGGACTTTTGAACTTCTCGGTTTATCTTCAAAATCCGAGGTTCTGAAATTTATCGGAATCGGCATGGGTGGCGTCCTGATCGCTTTACAAGCCTTGATGTCCTACAAGCGCGCCAAGGCGATGGAGGATACCGCAAAAGCGCAGGCCGACGCCGTGATGAACACCGAACAGGTGTTGCGGCAGGAGCGCATGAAAAATGCCATTGAACACTTGGGACATGATAAGGACTCTGTGCGCTTGGGCGGGGCATACGAACTCTGCCATTTGGCGAAAGATACCCCAGAGTTGTGCCAAACCGTGCTCGACATTCTCTGCGCCCATATCCGCCAAACCACAGGTGAAAGCGCGTATCAGGAACCGCATCAATCAAAGCCATCGGAGGAAGTCCAGAGCCTATTGACCCTGCTGTTTGTGCAGGAGCATGAAATTTTCAAAGGTTGCCGCATCAACTTGCAGGGAAGTTGGCTACACGGTGCTGATCTTAGGGAAGCGCGTCTAGAGAAGGCTGTTTTGACCAGAGCCTATCTGCAAGGATCGGATCTTCGGAAGGCGCACTTGCAAGGGACTGATCTTTGGGATGTGAATCTGCAAGGAGCGAATCTTTGGGAGGCGAACCTGCAAGAAGCGAAACTTTGGAAGGCGAACCTGCAAGGAGCGAAACTTTTGGCTACGAACCTGCAAGGAGCGAATCTTTGGGAGGCGAACCTGCAAGGAGAGGATCTTCGGTATGCGAACCTACAAGGAGCGAATCTTTGGAAGGCGAACCTGCAAGGAGCGAATCTTTGGAAGGCGAACCTGCAAGGGGTTGATCTTTGGAAGGCGAACCTGCAAGGAGCACATCTTTGGGAGGCGAACCTGCAAGGAACGAATCTTGGAAGAGCACAAATGCAAGAGGCTACGCTTTGGAAGGCGAACCTAAAAGGAGTCAGATGTGAAGATAGACGGTACTTCAGATCCTCTTTTGAAGATCGCATCAGGGAATCAATAGGCAAAGAAACGGATACATCGGGAGTGATTTTCGAAGGTGGATTGAGCCAGGGAATAGTGGATTCCATCGTCGAAGGCTTGTCTGATGATAGAGAAAAAAAATTGCGAGAGGAATTGAAGCCCCATATTGGCAAGCCGCCAAGCTCTCAATTGCCAGAAAACAGCGGTGCCATTACCGGAACCTACTCTAAAGAAGAAGCCGAAAAGTGGATCGCTGAATACAACAAAGCTATGTCAACGGTGCCAACGCAGAATGAAAATGCTTGAAAGGAGAAACGCGATGGAACTGCACGAACTCGCTGAAGCAACTCGAACGTCGTCTCACGCTTTACGAAGAAAAATACGGCCTTCTCAGCTTGCCAGTACGAGTTGGATATGGACGAAGGAATGCCGGAAGTACGGGATTTCGCTGG
The DNA here is from genome assembly GCA_965204745.1 of Candidatus Latescibacterota bacterium. Taxonomy (GTDB): domain Bacteria; phylum Latescibacterota; class UBA2968; order UBA2968; family UBA2968; genus VXRD01. The sequence continues at coordinate 876,318 of OZ242010.1, read as the reverse complement.
TGCTCGCCTCGCAAGAAGCGCGGGACTTCGACGTCTCGGTGTTTTCTGCGATAGCGAATTACTTGGTTTTGCGATTGACCGAAGTGGATGCGAAGTCCCTCGTCCGCAATGTGGCGAACTCACAGCGAGAACGAGGCTTGATCGATAAAATCAAGCAACTGGAACGGTTCAAGGCGATGTATTTCTGCGAGGAAAGAAAAACCGCCGCTCAGATCGCTTTGTCGCCATCCCTTTGAGTGCGAAACTGTGGAACGCTTCTCATTTTTATCAGAGAGAATATTCTGCGATAGGCTCTATTCTCCCGATAAACCCCTCGACCGAGTTGCGTGGCTTGTAACTGTGTCAATTTTCGGGAGGGGGCCCCAAATGTATCTCAACGCGGTGCCTCTGGATCGTGCCCCCCGTACCCAAAGGCTATTGACAGAATGAAACCACAGCGCGAGGCTTTGTCTTGCGCTTTTTTGGTGTCTCCTATATTTTGTCAAACGCGATGCCACCATTTTTTGAGGAGAACAGACCATGTCATTGACGCAAGAGCAGGTTGATCGTTATCGCGAGCAGGGGTTTTTGATTGCGGAGGGCGTGTTGGACGATGATGCCTTTGAACCGATTGAGCATGCGTATGACGTGCTGATCAATCAGAAGGCGCAAACCCTCTTGGCAGAAGGCGCGATTTCGTCTGTGCATGCGGACGCGCCCTTTCGCTATCGGCTGGCCGCGATTGCCCGAGAGTTGGACGACGAGGGATACGCCGCCCTGCGCGGTTTTACGGGTGGGTTGGACATTATGCACGCGCGCGTGAAACCGATGTTCGATATTTTTTTTGATGAAAACTTGTTGTCCGCGGTGGCGTCCCTGATCGGCCCGGAGATCACGCTGAGTCCCATTCAACACTTTCGGCCCTATTTGCCCGCCCGCGAAAAACAGCCCGGGCAAGTGCCGTGGCATCAGGATCAAGGCGTGACCAAAGAAGAGGCCGATGTTTCAGAGATCATCACCTGCTGGATTCCACTCGTGGACGTGACGCCAGAACGCGGTTGCCTGCAAGTGGTGCCGCGCGTGGTGCCGATGGGCCTGCTCGAACATCAGCGCGAGGGCGGCACGATGATCAAACCCCAGTTTATGCCGGATATCGCGCCCGTCAACTGCGCGATGAAGCGCGGCGACGTGCTGCTGATGAGCGCGTACACCCCGCACAGGGGACAGCCCAATCGCTCGAACCTCGTGCGCTGGAGCATGGATTTGCGCTTTCAAAAAACAGGCACGCCCACGGGACGGCCGTTTTGGCCCGAGTTCATCGTCCACAGCAAAGCAAATCCCGCCTGCGTACAAGACAGCTTTGACGAATGGTGCAAACGCTGGATCACGGATCTGAAAACGAGCAAGGGCATCCACTTGCATCGGGTGTAATGACCCCTTCCCCGAGGTGGGGAGACGTTCTCTCGCCATTTTCGCAGGGACCAGTACGACAGAGAGCACGCAACGGGATTGAATCACTGAACTCCAGCGGCGGCTACGCCTGTGGCCGGAGTGACGCTGAACGATGGTTTAATGCGTGTCGGAGAGAAGAGGTGATTCCCCCATTCCTTTTCGGAAGGAATGGGGCTAGAGGGATAGGTCCCAATAAAATTTCTCGGAACTATCACGCGGCGTCCTGTGTCTAAGCCTCGAAATTGCAAACGCCTTCACCTTTTGTGCCTTTGAACGGGGTTGTACCCCGCTCGTGCCTCATTTCTGGTTGGGTGGTCAGGCGGGGACTGACAACTGCCTACTGCCTACTGCCTACTGCCTACTGCCTTTTGTGCCTTTGAACGGGCTATCGCCAGTTGTACCCCGCTCGTGCCTTTTGTGCCTTTTGTGGCTAAACGCCCATCTCGTATCTAAGGAGTCGATCCCCATGAAAACCCGCATCTTCATCGCCCTCATTGCAACCCTGTCATTCGCATCCCTCAATGTCCACGCCACGCGCACAGCCGAAGAACAACGCGCCATTGCCCAACTCAAAACCTACAACACCGCCTTCAAAGCCATTGCGCGAGAAGTCACCCCATCGGTCGTCACCATCAACATCACCCGAGAAACGGATGAAGACGACCTGCAGCGCAACATCCCCTTCTTTCGATTTCCCGAATTTCGCGGCAGAATCCCGGATCGGCAAAGCACCGGCTCCGGCATTGTCATGACCGCCGATGGCTATATTCTCACCAACCACCACGTCGCGGGCGAAGCCGCCCAACTCGCCGTCACCTTCAGCGACAACCGCGAATACGACGCCGTGCTCATCGGCTCTGACCCGCGCACGGACATCGCCGTCATCAAAATTGACGCCAAGGGTCTCAAACCCGCAACCATTGGCCGGTCAGACGCCGTTGAAATTGGCGAATGGGTGCTCGCCATTGGCGCGCCCCTCAACCTCGAATCCACCGTCACCGCGGGCATCGTCAGCGCGATAGGCCGCGACATCGACATCATCCGCGACAGCAAGGGCCTGAGCATCGAAGACTTCATCCAAACCGACGCCGCCATCAACCCCGGCAACTCGGGCGGCGCGCTCGTCAACCTCAACGGCGAAGTCATCGGCGTCAACACCGCCATTGCCACGTCCAACCGCTCCTTCATCGGCTATGGATTTGCCGTGCCCATCGACCTCGCCAAAAAAGTGATGAACGACATCGTCAACCACGGCAAAGTCAAACGCGGTTATATCGGCATTCTCCTCACCCAGGTCGATGCGGGCACGGCAGAGGCTTTTGGACTCGACCGCCCCAAAGGCGTACTCATCACCGAAGTCTTAGCCAACACCCCAGCCGCCGAGTCCAACCTGCGAAGTGGCGACATCATCCTCGAAGTTGATGGTCGAGCCGTCAACCGCCCCAACCAACTGCAAAGCCTCGTCGCCCGCAAACACCCGGGCGATGGCGTCACCCTCAGCGTGCGGCGCAATACCGAAAATCTCACTGTGCGCGTCACCTTGGGCGAAACCCTGCCCGAAGAACTCACCAGCGCAGAAGACGCGCCCCCCAGCGACGACAGCGAAACCGCCTCGGCCTCGGAACTCGGCCTGACGGTCCGCGACCTCACCCCGGCACTCGCCGACGAATACGGCATCGAAACAGATGTCAAAGGCGTGATCGTCACCCGCGTTTCGCGCCGTACCCGCGCCGCCGGCTTTGCCGAAGGCGACATCATCTTTGGCGTGCGTCAAATCCCCTTTCGGCAAGACATCGCAACCGTCCGCGATTTCGAACTCGCCATATCCAAACTCAAAAAGGGGAAAAACGCCGCGTTTTCCATCAACCGCAATGGCAACCGCCGCTTCCTCTCCATGAAAATTCCAAAATGAGGCCAACCCCGTGAACGATCCCACCGAAGCGCGTCTCATGATCGCCGCCAGTGAAACCGATGCCGACATGTATTACGCCACGCGCTTTCTCGCGCCCGACCCCTTCATTTTTCTGCAAATCGGCGCGGAAAAATACCTGCTCATGTCCGACTTGGAACGCGACCGTGCGCGATCCCAGGCCCGTGTCGATCACGTCCTCGCCCTGTCCGACTACGAAGAAAAAGCCAAAGAACGCGACATCGAAACCCCGTCTTCAATCGACATTCTCCACGAGTTTTTGATCGAAAAAAACATCGCGCACCTAAACGTCCCCCGCGCCTTTTCCGTCGCCATCGCAGACGACCTGCGCGACCGCGGATACCGCATCGCATTTCCAAAAAGCGCGTTTTGGCCCGAGCGCGCGATCAAAACAGAGGCGGAAATCGCGCACATTCGCGCTGTGCAACAACACGCCGAAACCGCGATGGACGTCGCCATCGCCCTCATCCGCAATGCCGACATTCGCGGCACCACCCTCTACCACGACAGCGAACCCCTCACCTCTGAACTCGTCAAACGCCACATCCAACTCACCCTGATGGAACGCAACTGCACCACCAACCACACCATCGTCGCCTGCGGCGATCAAGCCTGCGACCCGCACGACGAAGGCAGCGGCCCCTTGCGTGCCCACCGCGCCATCATCATCGACATTTTCCCCCGCTCAAACCGCACCAGCTATTTTGCCGACATCACCCGCACCGTGGTCAAAGGCGAGCCTTCTGCCGAACTCCAAAACATCTACAACACAGTCCTCGAAGGCCAAAACCTCGTCCTCGAAAGCATCCGCGCAGACGCAGACGGCCAAGCCATCCACCAATCCCTCACCGAATTGTTTGACAGCCGCAACTACGAAACCGGCACTGAAGACGGCCACATGCACGGGTTCTTCCACGGCACGGGCCACGGCTTGGGCCTCGAAATCCACGAACCCCCCCGCATCGGCAAAATCTCCGAAACCCTCTGCGCGGGCCACGTCGTCACCGTCGAACCCGGCCTGTATTACCCCGGCCGCGGCGCCACCCGCATCGAAGACCTCGTCGTCGTCACCCAAAACGGTTGCGAAAACCTCACCACCTACCCAAAATTTCTCGCGGTTTAGTGATCTACGATCAACTTGGATTATGGCTTGGGATTTGCCCATTGTCCTATCCCTAACCGCCCCACCGTGTCTGAATCGCGGATTAAACGGATTAGGGGATTGCGCGGATTACCCCACACCGCCCTACCGCCACTTTACCGCTCCACCCCGCCACCCGTGCGTGCCTCACCTCTCCGCCCAACCACTCGTGCGTTCCCTTCTCCTCACCGCCCCGCCGTGTGCGTGCCCGTCCGCTCTACCGCCGCTTCATCGTTCCCACTCCGCTGTGTCCTTCGCATGCCCTGCCGCCATAGACCTATCCCCCCGGCCCCCGTTATTCGCTTCGCTCATTGTAGGCTACGCCTGTGCCTACAAGGAAAGGGGGAGCGCATGGCTTTTTGAAGGTTTGTCTCCCTGGCTGTTTTGATAGCTTTGAGCGAATAGATCACGCCATGAAAATCCAAAAACCCTTACACACAATCCCTCGCACAACCTCTCGCCATTCCCCCTTCCTCACAAGACCTATCCCCCCGGCCCCCGTTATTCGCTTCGCTCATTGTAGGCTACGCCTGTGCCTACGAGGAAAGGGGGAGCACATGGCTTTTTGAAGGTTTGCATCTAGGCCTGTTTTGATGGCTTTGAGCGACTGGATCACGCCATGATCCACCAAAAAAACCTCTCGCCATTCCCTTCGCAAAACCGCTCACCGTTCCCCCCTTCCTCGCAGGAAGGGGGGTTAGGGGGGTAGGTCCCAAAAAGTAAAGCCCGAGTTCACCGGGAACCCGGGCTTTACTTTTTTGTCTCGTATGCGTGCCCTTTCGCATCTTTCGTCGTTCAGCCTGATGAGCCAAAACTGCCGGCGAAGATGAGGAAATCGCCAAACCCAATCTCGCCATTGCCATCCAGATCGTACCGCACATCGTACCCCGCGTCGCCCTGACGCATTCCGAACTTGCTGACAAAGGACAGAAAATCCATAAAATCAACGCGGTCATTGCCATCAAAATCGGGCGTCGCCTCCTGCACCTCAAGGGTAAAAGTCAACGAAGCCACGTCACCATCTGCGTCCAATGCCGTCAAGGTGTACTCGGTCTCGTCTATCGCCTCGAGCGGCGTGCCGGAAAGTTCCCGCGTCCGCACATCAAAACTCAAGCCAGAAGGCAACGCAGGCGTTAGCACATGGATCAATATTCCATTCCCACCTGTCGCCGCAGGTAGCGTCACCGCATCGATCTCCCGATTTAGCACATAGCTCTGCGCCACCACAGTCGTATTGCCGAAGGAAGGGATCGAATCTGCCACCACTGAAATGGTGAACGCCAGCGTCCCCACATCGCCATCTCTATCCGTCGCGGTCAGCGCGAACTCGGTCTCGTCTGTCGCCTTGAGCGGCGTGCCGGAAAGTTCCCGCGTCGTCGCGTCAAAACTCAGGCCAGAAGGCAACGCGGGTAGCAGCGCGTAGGACAGCACCCCATTCCCACCCGTCGCCGCAGGTAGCGTCACCGCATCGATCTCCCTGTCCTGCACATAATTTTGCGCCGCCACCGCAACCGTATCGCCAAACGACGGAATCAAATTCGCCACCACTGAAAGAGTGAAAGTCAGCGTCTCAACAGTGCCATCTTCGTCCGTCGCGGTCAGCGTGTACTCGGTCTCATCTATCGCCTCGACCGGCGTGCCGGAAAGTTCCCGCGTCGTCGCGTCAAAGCTCAAGCCAGAAGGTAGCGCAGGCGTCAGGCTATAGGTCAGTGCCCCACCCTGTACCGTCATTTCGGGCAATGTCAGGGGCGCGATCTCCCTGTTTTGCACATAGTTCTGCGCCGCCACTGTCGCAGCGTCAAGAGCTGGCTGTGGGTTCTCCACCACAGTAATGAAGAAAGACAGGGCCCCCGCCTCCCCGTCTCCATCAGTCGCCGTCACCGTGTAGATCGTCTTTTCTATCGCTTCGGTCGGCGTGCCAGACAAAACACCGCCATGGCCATCCCCACTGCCCGGCGCGGTGTAGTCCAGACCGGGCGGGGTCTCCATGCTATACGTCAGCGTTCCCTCGCCACCGGTTGCCCCGGGCAGAGTCAGCGGAGAAATGGCGATACCCTGCTCGTAGCGTTGCGGATCCATCCCATCCGTGAACGACGGAATCGTATTCGGCAAAATCGTCAGCGTCACGCTCGCCGGATTCGCTATGCCATTGCCCCCGGCAGACACGGCCGAAACCGTCACGGTCTTGCCCGGCCCTTCTATCCCGTCATTGACCGCAGCAATCGTCACTTCCTCCGTACTCGTCGTCGCGCCCGCTACAATGGTCAAAACCGCGTTCTCACTCAACGCGAAATCGCCAGCCACCGCAGGAGACACCGCAACAGCCGAAACCGTCACCGTCGTCTGCGCGCTCGACGCTCGGTTCATGGTCGCTGTTACCCTGCTCGTCCCATCAAACTCCGGAATCTGAGGAGGCGTCAAAACGAGCCTCACGGTCGGCGGCCCATCGTCGTCCTCTATCGTCAGCGTCACGTCATCTGGATCCGCTACGCCGTAACCGCCGGCCGTGGTCCCCGAAATCGTCACCTGTTTGTTCGGCGAATCTATCTCGTCATTGACCGCAGCAATCGTCACTCCCCCACTCGTCGTCGCGCCCGCTACAATGGTCAAAACCGCGTTCTCGCTCAACGTGAAATCGCCCGCTACCGCAGGAGACACCGCAACAGCCGAAACCGTCACTGTCGTCTGCGCGCCCGACATACCGCTCAAAGTCGCCATTATCGCCGCCGTGCCTCCATTTTCGTCAATTGCCTGCGGCGTCAAAATGAGCGTCACCGAAGGCGTCGGCTCATCGTCCGCAATCGTTCCGGTGCCCGTCGCCGTGGAGATCGTCGCGTTGGTCGGGTTGCTCAACGTCACCACAATCGTCTCGTCCGGTTCGTCCGCATCATCGCCCGCCACCAATACCGTGACCGTCTTGCTCGTCTGTCCGGCCGTAAAGGTCAGCGCGCCGCTGCTCAACGCCGTGTAATCCGTGCCCGGAGTTGCGGTGCGCTCGCTACTGGATTCCGCGTACGCAACGATCACCTGCTTCTCGCTCGTCGCGCTCAACGTCACCGTGTACGTCAGCGTCGCACTCGCGCCGGCCGGCCCTTCAACAACGCTCGGCGAGTTGATCGACAGTGCCGGCGGATCGTCATCGTCCGCAATCGTCCCGGTGCCCGTCGCCGCGGAGATCGTCGTATTGGTCGGGTTGCTCAACATCACCACAATCGTCTCATTCGGTTCGTCCGCATCATCGCCCGTCACGGACAAGGTGATCGTCTTGCTCGTCTGTCCGGTCGTAAAGGTCAGCGTGCCGCTGCTCAACGCCGTGTAGTCCGTGCCCTGAGTCGCGGTCCCACCGCTCCCTTCCGCATAGTCCACCGTCACCTGTTGACCGCTCACCGGACTGAGCGTCACCGTGTACGTCAGCGTCGCCGTTGCGTTAGCCGGCCCCTCGATAACATTGGGAGAGTCAATTGACAGCGTAGGCGAGCCATCGTCGTCTATAATCGTGCCAGTGCCAGTGCCGATCAAAATTGTCGCATTGGTCGGGCTACTCAACGTCACTTCAACTGTCTCGTTCAGCTCGTCCAGCGCGTCGCCCGTCACGGACAAGGTGATCGTCGTATCGGTTTGACCAATCCGAAAAGTCAGCGTGCCGCTGCTCAACGCCGTGTAATCCGTGCCAGACGTCGCGCTCCCACCGCTTCCTTGTGCATACGCAACCCTTACCTCCTTCCCGCTCGCCGCGCTCAACGTCACTGTGTACGTCAGCGTCGCACTCGCGCCGGTCGGCCCCTCGGTAACGCTCGGCGAGTTGATCGACAGAGACGGCGGATCGTCATCGTCCGCAATCGTCCCGGTGCCGGTTGCCGTGGCGATCGTCGCATTGGTCGGGCTGCTCAACGTCACTTCAACCGTCTCGTCCGGTTCATCCGTATCATCGCCCGTCACGGACAGGGTGATCGCCTTGCTCGTCTGCCCGGCCGTAAAGGTCAGCGAGCCGCTACTCAACGCCGTGTAATCCGTGCCAGACGTCGCGCTCCCACCGCTCCCTTGTGCATACGCAACCCTTACCTCCTTCCCGCTCGCCGCGCTCAACGTCACCGTGTACGTCAGCGTCGCACTCGCATTGGACGGCCCCTCGGTAACGCTCGGTGAGTTGATCGACAGAGACGGCGGATCGTCATCGTCCGTAATGGTCCCGGTACCCGTCGCCGTGGCGATCGTCGCGTTGGTCGGGCTACTCAACGTCACTTCAACCGTCTCGTCCGGTTCATCCGTATCATCGCCCGTCACGGACAAGGTGATCGCCTTGCTCGTCTGCCCGGCCGTAAAGGTCAGCGTGCCGTTGCTCAACGCCGTGTAATCCGTGCCCTGAGTCGCGCTCCCACCGCTTCCTTGTGCATACGCAACCCTTACCTCCTTCCCGCTCGTCGCGCTCAACGTCACCGTGTACGTCAGCGTCGCACTCGCATTGGACGGCCCCTCGGTAACGCTCGGTGAGTTGATCGACAGCGATGGCGGATCGTCATCGTCCGTAATCGTCCCGGTGCCGGTTGCCGTGGCGATCGTCGCGTTGGTCGGGCTACTCAACGTCACTTCAACCGTCTCGTCCGGTTCATCCATATCATCGCCCGTCACAGACAAGGTGATCGTCGTATCGGTTTGACCAGTCCGAAAAGTCAGCGTGCCGCTGCTCAACGCCGTGTAGTCCGTGCCAGACGTCGCGCTCCCACCGCTCCCTTGGGCATACGCAACCTTTACCTCCTTCCCGCTCGCCGCGCTCAACGTCACTGTGTACGTCAGCGTCGCACTCGCATTGGACGGCCCCTCGGTAACGCTCGGTGAGTTGATCGACAGAGACGGCGGATCGTCATCGTCCGTAATCGTCCCGGTGCCGGTTGCCGTAGAGATCGCCGCGTTGGTCGGGCTGCTCAACGTCACTTCAACCGTCTCGTCCGGTTCATCCGTATCATCGCCCGTCACAGACAAGGTGATCGTCTTGCTCGTCTGCCCGGCCGTAAAGGTCAGCGTGCCGCTGCTCAACGCCGTGTAATCCGTGCCAGACGTCGCGCTCCCACCGCTCCCTTGCGCGTAGGCCACCGTCACTTGGTTGTTGCTCGCCGGACTGAGCGTCACCGTGTACGTCAGCGTCGCACTCGCGCCGGTCGGCCCCTCGGTAACGCTCGGCGAGTTGATCGACAGCGATGGCACTATGGGCGTGCCTGTCGATTCCTGAGAGGCCGTGCCGTCGGGTGTAACCGCTTTGGAGCTCGTCGCGATCACCCGCACGGTGTGTTGCACCCCGGTCAGGTTGGGGATGGTATGGCTCGTGTCCGGGGCGGTGACCGTTGTCTGCCGAGAAGAATCGTAGTTCAGCGCACCGTACTTCCACTGCAATTTGTAACTGGTCGCGCCGGTTACGGTGTTCCACTTTACCGCGAGCGACTCTACCCCCGGCGTTACGGACACAATAGTCGGTTGGCCCGGCGTCGCCTCGAGCACATGCGCCACCGGCAACGATGCCTTCACCGAGGCGGCACTGTTCGCCGGCCTGCTGGTGGTCAGGTCGTTGCTACCGGAATGGCCCGCCGCCTTCACCTTCACCGCGAGCGTCCGAGCCGCGTCGAAGTCGGTATTGTCGTACGCGAGCGTCAGCGTGGCTGTGGTGCTGCCCGCGCCGCCGCCCGACACGCTGGAAATCGACACGCCCGTTGGAGCGGTGAGCTCGAATCGCTCTGCGCCGCCCGCGACATAGGTGACGTTGGCCAGTTTCACGGTGACCGTCGCGCCGTTTAGGTTGTCCTCGTTTAGAGAGACGGGCGAAGTGGCGGTGGAATCGATCCAAGCCGTGGGCGTATTCAGAACCTCGATAGCGAAATCGTAATTTGCGAAATTGAGATTGTTGCGTTGCCCGCGATACTGGTATGTGGTCGCGCTCAAGGTCCGGGTCGGCGTGCCGCAGATGGTGCGTGCCGCTCCGCAACTGACATCGGCCCAGCCATCGCCATTCCTGTCCCAAGTTAGCCCAGTCGAATCGCGTATAGAATATCCATCAAAGGTAATGTAAGCCTCCCCAGGTCCTAAGAGATAGTGGTTGATGCCCCTATCGCCTATCGCTGGGCCGCGGCTCATGGCGGGAAGTTGAGTGTACGCGGGTACGCCCTTGATGAACGTCTGCTTGGAAATGGTGAGTCCGGTGTTCCTGACCTTGCCACCATCCACTTTGCGGGCAACACCCGAGTAGGCACTATGGCTCAAATTCACGTCCGTGGTGGTGCCTGAGGTCGTAATTGTCGAGCCACCGTTGTTCGCCAATGCGTTCTGCGGAATGACGATGCCGTCGGTGTCCAGAAATTCTTCAGTCGGGGTCCAGCCGAACTTCAGGGAGGTGACATTGCTGCATGAACCATTCGCACAACCGGTGTTGCCACCGCGTTTCAACTGCATGTACACGATGCACTCGCTGGTAGCTTGAGAGTATACGCTACCGCATTGTCGCTGAGGCAAGTTATTGGCACCGATGAGGAGCTGGAGCCCGGGCCGGCGGCTGATGAGGGCCTCGCTATACGTCACATCCACTGCGGCACTAAACGTCACGGTGGCGATAATTTCTTGGTCGCCAAACCACTCATTGTTGGAGCCATAGCCGCTGTTCAGGGTGATGCTCGACACCCTCGGTTGCGCCTCAGCCGGAGCCAGAACGAGCAGGGTTCCCGCCAACAGCACCGCGACCAGCATCCCCGTGCGAAAAAACGCCGCCAACTCAATGTGTCCGGCGTTCGGTCTAAACGACAAACGACCAAAAAACATAGTGAGCCTCCTGTGGTGTAACACCTTTGGACCACCTACCAGGCCAAATCAACGATTGGAAATTCAAAGCCGGGAAGTTGCCTAGAAGTATAAACCTCGCCATCTCTCAATTCGCGTGCCAGATAACCACGCGCCCCACGCGAAAGCACGGTAACGACCTTTCGGAAGGGATCGACAATGACGTATTCCCAAATCCCGTGCGCGAAATACTCATCGCGCTTGACGACATAATCTCGCTCTTCGCTGCCAAGTGCAACATCATACCACCTCAGTATGCTGAATAACAGCACTTTAGCACCTGCCTGCGGACAGGCACGGGGCCTATCCCTTAATGCGTTTGGCCCTTTGATGGCGTTGCGCGAGGGGACCTATCCCCCGGCCCCTTTCCTAAGAGGAAAGGGGAGTAAAGCTCCTTTGATGGCTTATATCTATGGTTGTTCTGATGGCATTGACCGAGGGCATAAAGCGATTAAAAATCCCTCACACCATCCCCTCGCAAAACCCATCCGCGTTCCCCCCTTCCTCTAAGGAAGGGGGGTTAGGGGGGTAGGTCCCGATACCGAGAGCATATTCTGCGATAGGGCTTGATTTTCTCGATAAACCGCTCAAGCTAGTTGCTTTGCTCGTAAATGTCAACAGAACCTACTGACTACTGACTACTGACTACTGACTACTGACTACTGACTACTGACCACTGACCACTGACCACTGACCACTGACTACTGCTTCTCCGCCCATTGCCGCTTCATCTCTTCCATCTCCGCATTCAACACCACCTCGCGCTGTGCGGTTTGGGCATCGCGGTCTCGTGCCCAATCAACTGTGCGGCGTTCGCGCAACCGCGCCACGGGTTGTCGCTTTTGCACCGGGAGAATCCCAAATTCTCGATGCGGCTCTTTTTGATACCAATAGGCCACAGACGCCATTTCATTAGCTAAGTGATTGCCGTGCCCGTGTTCAATCGTCACCTTAATCTCGCGCTCAAACCGCACCGGATTGGTCACATGAAAAACATAAGATGTCTGGTACCCACCCGTATTGTGCTCGTAAATCGACGAGCCGTTCATCAAAAACGCATTGTCCTGCATTCCCCACGCCTGATTGAGATAATCTTCACTGCCCGTACCGTGCAAATCCGGCGGCCATTTGTAGCCATCCACCCAAATCATATCATCGCCTTCGCCCCACCAGGTGCCCTGAAAATTGGTCACGGATAAATTGCACCCGATATAATGCCCCGTGCCCGTGGCCTCCAAAATCACGTAATTTTCATCCCACGCCTGTTGTCCCACATTGACGATATTGGCCTCGGGCGTGTTGACGCGAATCTCATGCCCCCAACCATCGCAGGGATTTTCCCTGTGAAACTGCGCGTGAAAATACGCCGTATCCGCGCCCCACGGCGCGTCATACACCTCGTAATCCACATAGAAATACTGCCGATAGGGCGCATCGCCCTCATTCGTCACCTCAAGGCGTGCAGAAGAATTAAACGGCATCTGCAAATAGCAGTTGAGCGCGGCATTGGGGCCAAACGCATTCTCGCGCTGTTCATTCGCAGACGCGGAAAAGGGCAGGGACTGAAACGACGCGGAAATCCCATGCCCCAAACAAAAGAAATCGCCCAACGGCACTGCCACGCTCGGCTCGTCTTCGCCATCCCAAAACATCTTCAAAACCACATTGCGAAACGCGCCCTCTCCGCTTTGCGTCATCCAAATGTGCGTAATACAACCCGGCCCTTTGAGATCGGCCAAAACGCGCGTCTCCCCGCCTTCGATCACCCAGGCATCTCGATTCCGTCCACTCGTATCCCAAGACGATGCGCGTAGCGTCTTGGCCTTCTTCGTCTGCGTCAATGACGCGAGCAAATGACCTCCCATAGCGTCCATTTCTCCTCCTTCTCCATCAACCGTGGGGATAGGCCGTGGTACCTCGCACTGCATTCCCGTGCATCCTCGTGCTCATGCGAGGGCTGATTTTCGGTGGTCAGTATTTCCCAAAATATTCGACATTTTATCGCTTAAGTCAAAGCATTTTTTTGTACGCGAACAAGCGCGAAATATCGCAACGCACATCGCTTGCAATACGGCATTTTTCGCCCTAACCCTCGCATATACAAGCAATTGAACGCGCTCGCCCTCCTGTTACAATTTGCATATATTTTGTATTGACTTTTTGTTTAGACCACCATATATTGTGCTCAAAGCAATGAGTGAAGCCTTTGATGATGCCCTTGGCTGGGCTGTTCTATCAGCGCGATCTCGATACGTGATTCAGCGCGCATTATCCTTGCAAGTCGGTGTTTTTTCGGGAAAACAAATCCATTGGTCGCCGGTTCTCCCCTGTTCTGCGATTCGGATTTCCCACCTTGCGTTTTCCCGATTCGTTGTCTCAAAGTCCAATTCAAATCTCATCTCTTTTCCCTCCCCGTTGTGGTTCGCATCCAGCGGGCGTGGGTTTCTTTTGTCTCTATTGGTTCATGGCTGGGTATTCGGAGGGAAGCAGGCATGGCGGAAGTTAGCGAAAATGTATTGACGCAGGCGTACCCGAGCGCAGACCCTATTGGGCATGGCCTGTCCTTGCAACATCACGCGGAAGGCAGTGTTCATTTTTCCGTCCGCAAACGCGACGGTCGCGACGTGGAATTTGACCGCACGCGCATTGAGCGCGCCATTGCGGCCGCATTCAGAGCCGAGTTGGGCTTGTCCAGCGAACAGGCATTGCCGCCCAAAATGGCAACCGACGTGGCGGACCTGACCGATGCCGTCATCGATGAAATCGCCGATGAATTGCGCGATCCAGACGACAGTGTGGATGTCGAGCGCGTTCAAGACAAGGTCGAAATTCAATTGATGCGCGCCGGCCATTTCGCAGTTGCCCGCCGCTACATCGTCTATCGGGAAGACCACAAAAAAGCCCGGGTGCTCAGCGGCAAAGAAGAACCCGCCGATCCCAACGCCCCCAAACTGCGCGTGCAAACGCCCGATGGCAAGCGCGAACCCCTAGACGCCAGCCGCATCCGCGCCGAAGTCTTCTCCGTCTGCGAAGGTCTCCAAGAGGTGGATGCCCAAGACTTGCTCGAGGAAATCTACCGCTCTCTCTACGACGACATCAAACCCGACGACATTGAACGCGCCATGATCCTTGCCGCGCGTAGCCGCGTTGAAAGAGAACCCGCGTACAGCAAGGTTGCGATGCGCTTGTTGCTCAACGTGATCTACCGCCATGCCCTCGGCTTCAAACCCGCCGCCGAAGACCGAGACAAGGCGTGTCGGCAGGGCTTTGCCGCATTCATCGAAACGGGCATTAAAAACGACCGCTTGGATCCCAAATTGCGAACTTACGATCTCACGCGCCTGTCCGCGGCCCTCCAACCCGAGCGCGACGAACAATTCGCGTATTTGGGCGTGCAGACCATCTTTGACCGCTATTTGCTCCACGTCGATGAACGCCGCATCGAAACCCCGCAGTTTTTCTGGATGCGCGTGGCCATGGGCTTGTCAATGGACGAAGACGACCGGGACGCACGCGCCATTCAGTTCTACGAAGTCCTGTCCTCCTTCCGATTCGTCTCTGCCACGCCCACCCTGTTCAACGCCGGCACCCTGCATCCGCAGTTGTCCTCGTGCTACCTCTCCACCGCGCAAGACGATCTGGAACACATTTTCAAAATGGTATCCGACAACGCCAAATTGTCCAAATGGGCCGGCGGCTTGGGCAATGACTGGACCAACGTGCGCGCGACCAACTCGTATATCCGCGGCACAAATGGCAAAAGCCAAGGCGTGATTCCATTTCTCAAAGTGGTGAACGACACGGCCGTGGCCGTCAACCAAGGCGGCAAGCGCAAAGGGGCCGTGTGCTCGTATTTGGAAACCTGGCACTTGGATATCGAGGATTTTCTGGAGTTGCGAAAAAACACGGGCGACGACCGCCGCCGCACGCACGATATGAACACCGCAAACTGGATCCCGGATCTGTTTATGAAGCGCGTCATGGAAAAGGGAATGTGGACCTTGTTCAGCCCCGACGAAGTCCCGGACCTGCACCATTTGTACGGCAAGGCATTTGAAGCCCGATACGCCGCGTACGAACAAAAAGCCGAAGCCGGAGGGTTGCAACAGTATCGCCAAGTCGATGCCGTGCAACTGTGGCGAAAAATGTTGTCCATGCTGTTTGAAACCGGGCATCCCTGGATCACGTTTAAGGACCCGTCCAACATCCGCTCTCCGCAAGACCACGCGGGCGTGGTCCACAGTTCGAATTTGTGTACTGAAATTTTGTTGAACACGAGCCGCGAAGAGACCGCGGTGTGCAACTTGGGGTCCGTGAATCTGGTGGCGCATGTCTCGGAGCAGGGGCTGAGTCAAACGCTGTTGGAAGACACCCTCTCCACGGCTTTGCGGATGCTGGACAATGTGATCGACATCAATTTTTATCCGACCGAAGAAGCGGCCACCTCCAACAAACGCCATCGCCCAGTGGGGTTGGGCGTCATGGGATTTCAAGACGCGCTTTATTTGTTGAATTTGCCCTACGATTCCCAAGGCGCGGTCGATTTCGCCGACGAGAGCATGGAAATGATCGCGTACTATGCGATTTTGGCCTCCACGCGCTTGGCCCGTGAACGGGGCCCCTATCAATCGTATTCCGGTTCAAAATGGGACCGCGGCCTGTTGCCGATAGACACCTTAAAATTGTTGACCGAAGAACGCGGGTCGCACGCGGATGTGGATATGTCTGCCCGCTTGGACTGGCAACCGGTGCGCGAGGCCATCGCCAAGCACGGCATGCGAAACAGCAATGTGATGGCGATTGCGCCAACCGCCACCATTTCGAACATCTCGGGCGTGACCCAGTCTATCGAGCCGATGTACCGCAACTTGTACGTGAAAGCCAATTTGTCCGGCGACTTCACCGTGTTGAATCCGTATCTGGTCAGCGATTTGAAATCGCGCAATCTGTGGGACGATCAGATGGTGGATGATCTGAAGTATTTCGATGGCTCGGTCCAAGAGATCGACCGCGTGCCCGCAGAGGTGAAAGCCCTGTACAAAACCGCGTTTGAGGTGGCCCCCGAATGGCTCATCGAATGCGCCAGCCGCCGGCAAAAGTGGATCGACATGGGGCAATCCCTCAATCTGTACATTGCATCCCCCAGCGGCACGGCACTGGACGAGATGTACAAATTGGCCTGGGTGCGCGGGCTGAAGACCACGTATTATTTGCGCTCATTGGCCGCAACGCAGATCGAGAAATCGACGATGGACATCAACAAACGCGGCGTGCAACCCCGATGGATGCAATCCAAATCCGCGTCGAGTGACGTGCAAGTCCAACGCGCTGAAGTCCATCCCGACACGGGAAACGGCACGGCACCTGTTGAAACACCTGACGTAGCTCTTGCTACAAACGCAACGCCCGTACATCAGAACCCATCCGCCGAGCCTCGGCACGGCAAAACCCGAGAATGGACACCCACCCACACCCCAACCCCCGTATCCTGCGACATCACAGATGGCGCGTGTGAAGCGTGCCAGTGACGCGGCGAAAGACGAGAGATGAGTTTCTCCACCAACGGGATACAACTGGCGATAGCGAAAAAAAAAGGCGAGCGGTGAGAACATAGTGGCGGGTCCTGTGACCGCCAGGATTAAGAGCGGAGAGACATGGGACGGAACGCTACCATAGACATGACCGACGACCAGTACGACCTCATTCTCGACTTGTTAAAAAAGTATCTGCCGGATATTACAGCATGGGCCTACGGGTCTCGCGTCAAGCGGACCGCCTGTCCATACTCCGATTTAGATATGGTGGTTTTTGCAACGCCGGAACAAAAAAGACAGGTTTCAGACCTGCGCGAAGCTTATGAAGAAAGCAACCTGCCCTTTCGGGTGGATGTCCTCGTGTGGGACGAAGTGCCAGAGTCGTTCCGCAGAAATATCAACGCAACGCATGTGGTGCTGATAGAGAAGTAAATTGAGGGTCTCAAAAACGGCTTCTAAAAAGGAGTAACCATGAGCTATCTATTCTGTAATGTTGGATGGATGAAAGACTATAAGGGAGCCGCGGGATGAACCGAGAAATACGATGGGTATATCGCTTCAAGAATTTCTCCCGCGCCTACCACCTGTTGCATGAGGCACTGGAAAATGGTGTGGAACCTTTGAACCAATTGGAGTGTGAAGGTGTCGTACAGCGATTTGAGTACACATTCGAGTTGGCGTGGAATGTCCTCAAAGATCGCCTTGAGTACGATGGGGTGAGAATCGAAACCATAACGCCGCGCAACGTGATACGCGAGGCATGCAAGGCCAAGTTGATTGAGAATGGCAAAACATGGATGGATATGCTCACAGATCGCAACAAAATGTCGCATACGCCAGATTTAAGGCCGTCGTCAGGAACATACACACGCGCTATTTGAACATTTTGGACGCGCTCTACGAGAACTTGCTACCCGAGGTACCGTTACAATGAACGCGCCTGCATTGTCCGTTGCAACCATAGAAAAGTTCACCCGGGTTTTTGCCGCCTATCCCGAATTGACAGAAGTCAAGCTCTTTGGGTCTCGCGCCACGGGCCGGGCAACCGCGCATTCAGACATTGACTTAGCCACCATGGGCATTGTGAACGAACACCGCCTCGGCAGGCTCGCCCTCGACTTAGAGGACATCCCCATCCCGCAACAGTGCGACCTGCAAGCCTACGAGACCATCGCATCCATTCCGCTCAAGCAACACATAGACGCCTTTGGAATCACCATTTACAAAAAACGCCCTGTAACCGGGTGAGGTATCCGAGGCGCGAACAGCAGTTTTTCAAAGACAATGGAACTGGGAAAGCAAAGATGTTCAGATTTGCCAAAAGTTCCGCTGATTTGATCTGAAAGGAGTTGTTATGTCGCTGATATTTGAAGATGTTGGGGATCATGTGCAGGTGCAGTATAGCGCAACGCAACACAATGGCAATAGTCATGCGGACGCCGGGGCGAATGGGATTGCGTCTGCCCTGTGTTGCGGGGCCAATGGCGAAGCCTACGATTTGGGCAAGCGCATCGATCCAGAGGACAAGCGTTTGCTCAACTGCCGGCAAGTGGATGTGAACCAACTGATGCCCCTGAAATACGAATGGGCATGGGAGCACTACCTGAATGGGTGCGCCAATCACTGGATGCCGACGGAAGTGCCGATGCAGCGCGACATCGAACTCTGGAAAAATCCCCACGGACTCAATGAGGCCGAGCGGCAGGTGATTTTACGCAATCTGGGGTTCTTCAGCACGGGCGAGAGCTTGGTCGGCAACAACATCGTGTTGGCGATTTTTAAGCACATCACCAACTCGGAAGCGCGGCAATATTTGTTGCGCCAGGCATTTGAAGAGGCCATCCACACGCACACCTTTCACTACATCGTCGAATCCCTTGGCCTGGACGGCCGCGAAGTCTTCAACATGTACCACGAAGTAGCGTCTATCGAAGGCAAAGACAAATTCGTCATGGCCCTGACCGAAGATGTGTTGGCACCCAATTTTTCAACGCAAAGCGCGGAAGGCATGAAAAAATTTGTGAAAAATTTGGTGGGCTTTTACGTGATTATGGAAGGCATTTTCTTTTACAGTGGCTTTGTGATGATCCTCTCCTTCCATCGTCAGAACCGAATGACCGGCATTGGCGAGCAGTTCCAGTACATCTTGCGCGACGAGACCGTTCACCTGAACTTTGGAATTGACTTGATCAACACCATCAAGCTGGAGAATCCGGAAATCTGGACGCCGGATTTGCAACGGGACATCTACGACCTGATCCATGAAGCCGTGGAATACGAAGTGATTTATGCGAGGGATTGTCTGCCCGACGGGGTGTTGGGGCTCAATGAAGGGCTGTTCCGCGAATACGTGCAATTTATCGCGGACCGCAGGTTGGAACGGATTGGGCTACAAGCGGTTCACGGATCGAAAAATCCCTTTCCGTGGATGAGCGAAACCATTGACATGGCAAAGGAAAAAAACTTTTTTGAGACGCGCGTAACAGACTACCAAAGTGCCGGAACCTTGCAGTGGGAGGATTGACACAGCCCTTGCAACCACAGACTAAAATCGGGAAGGGGGAGTGAACGACCCGCTGTTTGCATGTGCAAACGCACAGGGACGTTTTCCAAGTGGCGCAACCGCCGCGAACAATCAGAGCCCGATCAGGGTGGGAGACAAACATCTTCCACCCTGTTTTAGTATCCATCATGCATCAAACGGAACCGCAACGACCTCTTGAATGGACGACGCCCCAGTGAGGAGCATCACCAACCGGTCGACACCCAGCGCAATACCCCCAGAAGGCGGCATGCCGCATTCGAGTGCCGCGAGAAAGTGCTCGTCTATCGGATAGGCCGGGTTGCCATCGCGAAGGCGTTGGGCGGCTTCTTCTTTTAGGCGTTGGCGTTGCTCGTCCGGATCGTTGAGTTCTGTAAACGCATTGCCCAACTCCACACCCGCAATATAAACCTCAAACCGCTCGGCCACCTCCGGCGCGCTGGCCTTGCGTTTTGCCAGTGCCGCCATCGGGGCCGGATAATCGCAAAGAATCGCGGGCTTTTGCGTGCCCAAGTGCCGTTCAACGCCATCCAAAAAAACCTTGAAAAACGCGATATCCGGCGAATCGCC
The DNA here is from genome assembly GCA_965204745.1 of Candidatus Latescibacterota bacterium. Lineage (GTDB taxonomy): Bacteria > Latescibacterota > UBA2968 > UBA2968 > UBA2968 > VXRD01. Next base: position 856,351 of record OZ242010.1, on the reverse strand, counting down.
CTCGCCAACTGTCGCATGCCCCTTGGCATGGGCTTGTCGAATAAAAGCGTCGGTCTCCAAATAGGCATCCGCAGTAATACCCGCGTAGTGAAACAGGGCGTCCCGCACGGTGAGCCGCGGCCACGGCGGGGTGAGATCGACCGTGTGGCGAGCGGTCCGAATAACGGGCTCTCCATTTAGAGCAGTCGCGAGTTGGGCGACCAGATTTTCAACATCCACCATAATATCCGTGTAATCGGCATAAGCGCGATACCATTCGAGCATGCTAAATTCGGGACTGTGCATTCTGCCAGCGGGTTCATGGCGAAACACCTTGCAAAGCTGGTATATCCGCTCAAAGCCAGCCGCGAGCAGGCGTTTCATCGCATACTCCGGCGAGGTATGCAGGTAAAACGGACGCGCATCATAAGTCGTCTGAAAAGCCTCGATGTGCGGCTCCATACCCGGTTGCGACACGAGCGCAGGGGTTTCAACCTCGACAAAGCCTTGTTCATCGAAAAACCGGCGAATCCCGGCGATGATCTCTGCGCGTTGACGCAAACGTACCTGCGTCTCAGCACGTAACGCAACACTATCGCCCCGAGAAGGCACGAGCACCCGCAAGGCTCTCGCGTGAAAGCACCCCGCTTTGAGATGGCCTTCGACCTCGACGATATCTCCAACGCACACATCGGCCGCGCCCTGAAAACAAAGCCAAAGCCTTCCCGTCTCATCGGAAAGCGCGTCGCGGCCCATAAGCCGTCCTGCGACAACGGCAAATTCACGGGGCCGCAGATCGGAAATGCGGTGCGTGCGCTTGCACCGGGCGGGATAATGAGGAGAGGGATAATCGCGCATGGGAATGTCTCGTTGAATTGCAAGATGGGATTGCGAGACGAGGGACAACTCCTCGCCCTTTGACGCAGAGACAATCTAGCACATATCCCGCCCCATGCAACCGCGAAAGGAGTGTCATGAGACCGTATATATGTTGTCACAACCACATCGGACGAACCATTGACCGCGTGCCCACCGTCGGGCAAAATGTCCAAATGTGTTTGTCCCGATTCGCTGAAACCGATATTCACGCGGCCATTTCAATGCCAACCGCCGTGGGCAGTCCAATTGTGCGGGGGATTCGAGATATTCGAGAACAGAACGAGGCGATTGCACGGGCGTGCAAAACTTTTCCAACCGCGTTTCCCATTGGCCTGGCCCTGATCGAGCCGCGCTTTGGAGAACGCGGGATCGATGAAGCGGAAAAGGCAATGGACGACTTGGGCCTGGTCGGTTTGGTCGGACATCCGCCGATGAAGGAAGAAGTGTTGCCGATGATAGAGGTTGCCGCCGCGCGAAACGGACTGTGCAATTTGCACTGGCACGACCCACTGATGCACCGCACCGCGCAACTGTTTCCCCAGGCACAGTTCATCGTACACGCCAGCACTTGGGCGGCTGAGAACTTGGCGCAACACGACAACCTTTGGTTCGAGGTCGTTCAGTACCCGGATGGCCGGGGCTCCACCTGGGATTTCAACTGGTTTGCCGATAAAGTCGGACGAGACCGGCTGATCTTTGGCGCGGACTTGCCGTATTACGACTACCGCTTTCTCCAGCGCGTCATCGAAGAAGCCGACTGCGAAGACGATCTGAAAGAGCGAATTGCCTATCGCAATGCCATCGCCCTGATCCAGCAATACAACCCCGACTGGACATTGCCAGACCATCCGCCCCAAGCCCCCCGACTGTGCGATCCCAAAATGCTGTGGGCGTGCAATCCAGCGCAACCGGACAGGTTGACCGTAGATATCTTGCCTTGACCGAACGAAAGGCGAAAGCGAGTGCCCACGCCCTTATACCAATTTGCAGGAGGTGCGAGATACCCTAAAGCGTCTCAAAAGAGACAGCGAATGGGGAGCGTATTTGCGCGATTCGAGAAACCAAACTATAGGCGACCACGCTACTTAGACGCCTGGTCGCTCGGATGATTTCATCGCGGGCAAAACGATATTGCAAAAAGTCCGATTATACGCTATATTTTGTTTGAAAACACAATCCCATGTGAACCCATCGCTATTTTATGAGAAAGGAGCGATCTATGGTGACATTCAGCGATGAAGAATTGATTGACGTGTTCAGCCGGCAATTACCCGATCTGTTAGAACGCCGCCCAGAACTCGAGCCGGTGATTTTCCAGGGGTTCTTGAAAGCGTTCGTGCGCCGCGAAGAGCTGGCCGTGATCTTGGATGAATTGCGCGAGTTGCGCGCTGAGGTCGATCAACGCTTTGAGCAAGTCGATCAACGCCTTGAGCGAGCAGAGGGAGCGACAAATGCCTTGCGCGCAGAGATGAACCAACGCTTCGAGCAAGTCGATCAACGGTTTGAGCAAGTCGATCAACGCCTTGAGCGAGCAGAGGGGGCGATAACTGCCTTGCGCGCAGAGATGAACCAACGTTTCGAGCAAGTCGATCAAAAGATAGAGGCATTTCGCAACGAGATGTATCAGCGTTTCGAGGAGGTGGAAGTGCGCATGGTTGACCTCGAGTTCGGACTCCATCAGGCCATTGATCGGCTGGGATCGCGCTGGGGAATCCGCAATGAAATCGTGTTTCGCAAGACCATTGCCACATTGCTTGAGGAATCCTTTGGGGTTGAGGTCGAGCAGCGCGTCATCGAGGGCGAACAATTCGACGTCGTCATTTACGACCATCAGCATATCCTTATCGAAATCGCCGCGAGCGTGGGGCGCACCATCGGAGAGCGTCTGGAACGCAAGCGTCTTCTGTACACCAAGTCCACTGGAATCGAACCCACGCGGATCATTCTGGCCACGGCGGATATCCACAGCCACCGGGCGCAAGTCCTGCGCGATAAGGGCATTGAGGTCATCGAACCCGAAGAACCCGACTATAGCAAAATTTGACAAAACGGTGCTGGCAACGGTGGGGGGCTTTACGTCCAAGGTCGCGGTCAGCAAACCAAGTCGCTTTCAAGAGGGGATGAGCAGGCGTCGCCCTCTGAGCACAGCGTTAGCAAAGAGGAATGCCGATAGCAGTCACTACGCCCAATGGCGGATAGAGACGCCCGAAGTCATCACAGTATAGGCTTCGGGCGTTTTGCATTTATCGGCGCGTCAACGAAAAGGTGTACCGCGGATCGCCTTTGGGGTGGCTGGGCGGCCTTCTTCCCTCTTGCGTCTCACCTCTTACCGCTTTGGGCGGCCTTCTCACCTCTTGCGTCTCACCTTTTACCTTTTACCGCTCTCCCCTCTTGTATCTTTGGACGAGCGCGGGATCATCGCCCCTACGATCTTGCTTCTTGCCTCTCCCCTCTTGCCTTCTTCCCTCTTGCGTCTCACCTCTTGCCTCTTGCGTCTCACCTCTTACCGCTTTGGAGAGAGATTTTTTTATTTATGCCTTTGGGATGTTATCATGTAATACCGACAACCTTTCACCCATCAGGAGATTTGACGATGACTGAAAAAGTAGCCATGATCACGGGCGCGGGCAGCGGGATTGGCAAACACACCGCGCTCGCCTTTTTTCAGGCGGGATATGCGGTGGTGCTGGCCGGCCGGCGCGAAGCCCCCTTGAACGCCACTGCGCGAGAAGCTGGCGCATCCAAGACCTTGGTCGTGCCCACGGATGTCGGGGATCCGGCGTCTGTGGAAAATCTCTTTGCCAAGACCCAAGGGAAATTTGGGCGGCTCGACGTGTTGTTCAACAACGCGGGCATTGGCGCGCCGCGTGGCATCGCCCTCGAGGATTTGACGTACGAACAGTGGCAAGCCGTGGTCGACACCAACTTGACCGGCGTGTTTCTCTGCATTCGGGAGGCGTTCAAGCTCATGAAAGACCAGCGTCCGATGGGCGGCAGGATCATCAATAATGGGTCGATCTCCGCGCACGTTCCCCGCCCCAACTCCGCGCCGTACACAGCGACCAAGCACGCGGTGACGGGCCTCACCAAATCCGCCGCGCTCGACGGGCGCAAGTACGATATCGCCTGCGGGCAAATCGACATTGGCAACGCAGCAACCGACATGACCGAGCGCATGCAAGCCGGGGTCCTGCAAGCCAATGGGACGACTTTGGTCGAACCCACGATGGATGTCAACGGCGTGGCCCAAGCCGTGCTCTCCATGGCGAGCCTGCCCTTAGACGCCAATGTGCAATTCCTCACGATCACCGCGACCAAAATGCCGTACATTGGCCGCGGATGAGGTGAGATGAAAGTTTAGCCACAAAAGCCACAAAAGGCACAAAAGGCACGAGCGGGGTACAACTGGCGATAGCCAGTTCAAAGGTGAGCAGTGTGTAGGGGCGATGCCCCGGTGCTCGCCCAAAAATACAAGAGGGAGAAGGCCACCGCGCTGTGCCTCTCAAGTTGTCAGTTGTCAGCCCGCCCCGCCCAATCCCCGTCGTAGGGGCGATGCCCCGGTGCTCGCCCGAAGATACAAGGGTCCTGCCATGCGAATTAAGATCATCTGCGATATCGGGCAAGGCGTGACATTGCCCATCAACTACAACCACCTCCTCACCGGTGTCGTCTATCAATTTCTCAAACAATCCGACCCGGAATACGCGCACTTTCTCCACGAGACCGGCTATGAACGCGACCGTCGGGGGTTCAAGCTGTTCACGTTTTCGCAACTGATGGCAAAACAGCGCGTTGTGCAAGGGGACCGCATCCGCTTTGAGTTCTCTTTGACGTGGTATGTCTCGTCGCCGCAACAAGCGTTTTTAGAGAACTTTGCCGCGTCTTTGATGCAGACGGGCGTCTTGCAAATTGCCGACAAGCAACTCCGGGTGCGCGATGTGACTGTGCCGCGTGCCCCGCGTTTTGACCGGCAGATGCGTTTCCGCTGTTTGGCCGCGATAACGATGACGACCAAGCGCGAACGCGACGGGCAACTCGTGATGCACTACTGCCGTGCCAATGACCCGCAATTCTCGGAGTTGGTGCGCCAAAACCTGATTCGGAAGTACGAAGCCATTCACGGACACGCGCCAAGAGATCAGTCCTTTGCTATGGCGTTTGACCAAGCGTACATCGCAAAGCGAAAGGGCCGGGTGTCGCGCTTGGTCGATTTCAAAGGCGTCAAGATTCGCGGAGTTCTGTGTCCCTTCCAAGTCATTGGCGCGCCCGAGTTGATTCGCGTGGGCTATGAATGCGGCTTCGGAGACAAGAACAGCGTGGGATTCGGCATGGCAGAGGTCATAAGAAAACCCAAGCGGTCAGAGAGCAAGAACCCGAACAACCAGCGGTTTGGCATGACGCCACAGGGCCGAAATCCTGAGCACGAGCACCGCAACAACCCGAGCAATCAGCGGTTTGGCATGCCAGCGTATAAAAGAAAACCAAGCAGGTTCGATTGACTAGGTTATGTTGACATTTACGAGCCATGCACCGGCTTGAGCGATTTATCGAGAAAATCAAGCCCTATCGCAGGATATGTTCTCGATTTGAGAAACTGAAACAGTCGCTCCTTATCGGGACCTACCCCCCTAGCCCCCCTTCCTGCGAGGAAGGGGGAACAGTGAGCGGTTTTGCGAGGGTATTGATGAGGGATTTTTAATCGCTTTATGCCTTCGGTCAACGCCATCAGAGCAACTAGAGCTAGAAGCCATCAAAGGGACTTTACTCCCCTTTCCTCGTAGGAAAGGGGCCGGGGGATAGGTCCCCTCGCGCAACGCCATCAGAGCAACCAGAGCGAGAAGCCCTCAAAGGAAACGCCTTAAATGAGCAAGCAACACATTTGCTAATCTGTGTGTAACGTCAAAAAATAAAATGTCAACACGACCTAAACACTCGCGTAGCAGGGCGAGAGAAGGAGGGGCACTATGGCGATCTATGAAAAACTGATGGGCAATCCATTCGTCGATGCGGGTGTCAGCGCGATTTGTGAATGGGTGGGCCGAGGGACAAAGCCGGAAGAGATTGCGATTCACAACCTCGAGCAAATCGTCGAGGACATCGCGCCTATGATGCAAACAACCGCGGACTGGAAGAATCTCCACTCCATTTTTCCCAACAGCGTATTGACCAACTCAGCGTACAGCAAACGCAATCGCGTCGAATTGCTCCGAGAACTCTGTGGAGAATATCTTGACGCGATAGAGGAGATCGGCTCAACCGGCGATTGCATCGGTTGTGGAAGGCGTGAGGCAAATCGCATGCTCAAACGGGAAAATATCCCGCTCACAGGATCGGGCAAGTTGCGTAATTTTTTTCCAACTTTCGCAGAGGGAATGGGCTATTGTGCGGCTTGTGCGTTGGCGATTCAACTCGGCCCGCTCGCATTCGTTGCGAGTGCTGGCAAGTTCTTGATGCTGCATTCCAATTCATGGCGGGCGCTGAGTTCTTGGGCGCGCATCTGTATTGACGATGTCCGCCAACAAGCACTTCGCAGGGAAATTTCGGGGTGTTACAATCCGGGATATGCCAATCCGCGCAATGGGCTTTTTTATATGACCAGCGAAATGATTCGCTATGAGGAGAGGCGATTCGATGAAAATATCGCCATGCAGATCTACTGCTTTTCAAATTACAATCAAAATCCAGAACTCGAAATTTTTCACCTGCCCGCGCCTGTCTTTCGCTTCCTCTGCTACGCTTATCAGCACGAATTTCGCAAGGCGTGGCGACGAATTGTCCAAAGCGGGTATCAGCGCGTCAGATGGGACAAAGTCAAATCGGAGGAAGATTACAAAAACCGCCCGAATTCCGTTTACGAACGCCTCTTGCTGGGGCGATCCATCGTCGGATTTTTCATGAACAGGCGTGCGCGAAAAGCACGTAGCAACTGGACCTTTCTTTCCCTTTACCTAAAGGAGGTGCAAAAGGTGGATGAATTGAGGCTCAATGCCATCAAGGAGGTCGGCGACGCAATTGCAAAGAGCATTCGCAAAGACGAAAGGGACCTCCGCCTTAGACAACTCGAACGCGCCAACAGCTATGGCGTATGTCGAAATGTTCTGCGATTCGTGATTCGAGACCGCCTGAGGCAGGGCGAAGAAGACCCGCTTTTTTTGCTGGATGATTACGTCACACATCTGTTTCCAGAATCGGCGGATCAGATGACATTGTGGCGAGAAACCCGGGATTTGTTGGTCTTTAGAATTTACGAACAACTCCACAATTGGTTGAAAGAGAGCGGTTTCGTCAAAGAAGATGACGAAATTGAAACGCTCACAAACGACGAAAATGAGGAGGTTTAACCATGTCGAAACATCTCATCGGACTGGTGCTCATCGACGCCCCGCACTCCGCGCTCAACAACGCGGGAACCGAAGCGTCGCAAGCGACGGAAAACATCGTGGTCGTCAAAACGCTTCGCAAAGGGAAAGCCGCGTACCCTTATGTTTCCGGGCAGGCGTGGCGGAATTGGTGGCGAACCACCTTGGGCGAGGAGTTCGATTGGGCACTTTCGCCGATTGAACGGGAAAAGAAGATCGCCTTCACCGCTGCCGATCCCATCCTCTATGATGACGATGACGTTTTTGGGTACATGAAGGCCGTTAAAAAAGAGACCTTGACGCGACTCTCGCCGCTCAAATGTTCTCCATTGATCGCCATTGCGCCGCAGGCGCCCACGAATGATTTTGGCGTGATGGCGCGGCATGAAGGCGACCCGGTTCCCTACGAACATCAGTTTTATGCCTGTGTGCTCAAAGGCATTTTTTCGCTCGACCTCGATGCGGTCGGGGCATTCTACAACATCGACAAGACGGGGTACAAAAACATCGCCGCTAGCCACCTCCCAACCATCAAAGCCGCGGGCGGGCAGCAATCGGATAAAAACGCGCCCTGGGTTTTGCCACGCGACATCCGCGTGCGGCGTTGCCAGCAAACGCTCGAGGCATTGCCCGTGTTGAGCGGCGGCGCGAAATTGACCTCACACCTGACCGACATAACCCCGAAGTTGATCGTCCTGTCGGTTCTCGAGGGCGGCAATCATCCCTTCATGAACCTGATGGTCGAGCGCGACGGACAGGGCGAGCTAAGCGTTGCGGCACTGCGGCAGGTGATCGCCGATTACGACAGCCGTTTTCTCGAACCCATTTACATCGGTCGCCGGGCGGGATTTATGGATGAACGGGATGACGACTTGCGCGAGTTGGCACAATCCGACTCGGTGATCTACGATTCGCCCAATCGGGTCGTCTCGCAGTTGGCAACAAAACTTTCAGCCCACTTTGGAGAGGCGCGATGAAAGTCCTTCGCGTTCACATCAGCGGATGGGTCGCATCGTTCCGCAACCCATTGTTTATCAGTGGATTGCAACCCACACTCCCCGTACCGCCGCTTTCGACCCTCTACGGCTTGCTGTCCGCAGCGAGAGGCGATTGGGTGACACCCGACGACGCACCCATCGGGTTTGTCTTTCAAAGCCGAGGCAAAGCCATCGACTTGGAAACGGTGTACGAATTTGATCAAACGCGGCTGAAGGCAAAACCGAATATCTGCAAACGCGAATTTCTCGTTTCGCCAGAACTCTATCTGTACACATCCGCGCTGTGGCTCAGGCCGCATCTCGAAGTGCCGCATTATCCCTTGTTGTTGGGGCGTTCAACGGAATTGGCAACGGTCGTATCCATTGCAGAGGTCGAGTTGCAAGAAGTCTCTGAAACCACGTATTGCGATACGCTTCTGCCATTTCCGAATGAACAGATTTACGGTCAACTACAAGCGTTGCCAACGCATTTTACGCGAGAACGCCCCCGCCGCCCGCAAGGCATCCGTCCGTTTTACATGCTGACCGAGCGCGTTGCGTATCGCGGCGCGGCACTGCAAGACATGGGCAAGGGCTGGGGGGTGTATTTGCACGAAAAGTCGAGGTGAACGATGACAGACCTGCTCGCCAAAAGTGCCCCACCTGAAACCCTGTGGGAACACACTGAAAACTGCCTCGCGGTCTTTTTCAGCATGAGAGACGCGATGGGGTTTCTCTCGGAAATTTCCGGTGAGGCCGATTTTTTTGACCATCTTAGGACTTACAAAAAAAGAACGGGATCGCCCCCCCATCCTCACTTTGGAGGTCTGTATGGCGAAACCAACACGCCTGGATTACTGCCAGTATTTGCTTAGCAGTCCGCTCAACTATACCCTGACTCATTTCGCAGATCACAGCGACAGGTTCACGCATGATATGCTCAACCGCTATCTGGGTGGGGATCGCGTCTCGCCGCGCGTGATCTGGGAAAACGTCAAACCCCACCTCACGTCGACCGCAAAGGGCGTGATTCTCTTTGATGACACGGTCTTAGATAAGCGCTATGCGAAAAAGATGGCCCTCGTGCGTCGGCAATACAGTGGCAATGCGAAGGGGGTCATCTCGGGGATCGGTGTGGTGACGTGTGTGTATGTCAATCCGATTCAAGATCGGTTTTGGCTGATTGACTATCGCATTTACGATCCGCAAGGGGATGGAAAAACCAAGTTAGACCACGTCAAAGAGATGTTGTCGCTCTTGGTCTATCACAAAAAGTTGCCTTTTGAGCGGGTGGTGATGTTGACTTGGTATGCCACGAAAGCAGTCATGCTTCACATTGAGCACTTGCAAAAGACCTATTCCTGTCCTATCAAAAAGAATCGCCTCGTGGACGATTCGGCAGGTGTAAATCCCTATCAACGGGTTGATGCCTTAACTTGGACAAAACGCGAACAGGCCACAGGGAAACGCATTAAACTCAGAGGGTTCCCCAAAAACCACAAGGTGAACGTATTCCGGGTCGCGTCTGTTATGGGACGCACGGCGTATATCGTAACCAACGACTTGACTCAAACCGACCCGTCGGTGGCACAAGCGGTGTGCCACTTGCGTTGGAAGATTGAGCAAGTTCACCGGGAAGCAAAACAGGTAACGGGACTTGAAAAGTGTCAATGCCGATTGGCACGCATTGTGCGAAACCACATCGCGTGTGCCTTTCTCGTTTGGGGACGACTGACCCAAGTCGCCTATCAGACTGGACAAACCATCTATCAAGTCAAACATGGCTTATGGGAGGACTATTTGAGACAACAACTCAAAACACCGGCGATACCAATGACCATGGCGTAAGTCCTACTATAGATACCTCGCTGTCTCCGGAAGTGGTTACGCCTTTTAATCGAACCACTATGGAATTGAAACCATGCTTGCCGACGTATTTAGCCCAGGCCGCATGTCTTTTAATCGAACCACTATGGAATTGAAACCCGTAAAAGCCCGTCTTGTTGATCGTTCCGTCCTGACTTTTAATCGAACCACTATGGAATTGAAACATCTTAAAAAAAAACGTTTGTAGCCTGAGTTGCTTTGCTCTTTTAATCGAACCACTATGGAATTGAAACTCGGTGCGGGCTTTCCGTAGATGCGGTTCATGCCTCCTTTTAATCGAACCACTATGGAATTGAAACCAACCTGAGCGGTGAGCGCGCAGCGCTGGGGATGGCTTTTAATCGAACCACTATGGAATTGAAACGATGGTCCCCCCATCATTCGGACATCGTGAGGGAGCACTTTTAATCGAACCACTATGGAATTGAAACATCGTCTGTCCGTCCGTGGCCGCGCAGGTCTCTGCGCCTTTTAATCGAACCACTATGGAATTGAAACCTGGTCAAGGTGCTTTTGGTCAACCCCCGGCTCTAACTTTTAATCGAACCACTATGGAATTGAAACTGAGGAATACGAACACATGCTGGGTTATATCCTTTCCCTTTTAATCGAACCACTATGGAATTGAAACTCAGCCGCACCGATGCCCTCGACGAGGCGGTGCGGTACTTTTAATCGAACCACTATGGAATTGAGACAGGTGGAGAACCGGGCTTGCGTTGAGAATCGTCTTGTATCTTGGGATTAAGGGTTAATTAGGTGTTGCGCCCTCGTATCGAGACACGACATCTTGATGCCCGGCTCGGGGAAGGCCGTCCCCCCTTGAAAGCGATGACCTTGTACGGGAGATAGGCCCCCCGACCACCGGGTCTATGCCGAAGCGTATCTAAGTCCATTGAGGCTGCATATACAAGGTCGGTAGACTTGGCGCGAAAAGGTGTCGGGACGCGAACTCGATTGCACACCAGATCCCTTACAACCCCCTCATCACAGGAGGCCCCTCTGTCGAAATTTCAACAGTCCCTCGTCGGCCTGCAAGTCGCGGACTTGGCCTGCACAGGAGGCCCCTCTGTCGAAATTTCAACCCGTTTTTGCAGGCATTGATGTCAGTGCCCGTACGTTGTCCGTTGCCCTGTCCATGCCTGGACAAACCATCAAGCAAGTGACCTTTGACAATCTCAAGCAGGAGATCAGCCGCGAACAGAACCGTAGCCACGCGCAGAGCTACCACATCCGGAGCACACACCTCATCGCACGCGATATTCAGGTGCATATTCGACACCTCAAACGCCGAATTGCATACTTGGAAGGCCAAGCCCTCAAACTCGTTTTGCACGATGAGACCCCAAAGCGCGCCTACCAACGCCTCTGCACTACGCCCTCGAAGCCTTCCGCCGCCACTCCTTTGCATTCGCCCTCGCTTTGACCTTGCGCCGCATCGCCTGTTGCCATCCGTTTGCCAAAGGGGGCTATGATCCGGTTCCGCAACGAAAAAAACAAAAAGCAACCACAGATGAACGCGCATGAACGATAGTGCAGAGTACGGGGCATATCGCCGTTCGCGTTGGGACGATTTGAGGGTTGGGGCTAGGGCTGGTCGCTTGGGGCCTAGGGGCGGGTGGACTGACTACTGACAACTTGGGGTGCTGGGTGGCCCTCTCCCGTCTTGCGTCTCACGTCTCACTTGCGGAAGGGCTGTGCGGGGACTGACTACTGACTACTGACTACTTGGGGTTAAGGGGTTGGGCGGCCTGACCGCTGACCGCTTCTTATATCTTTGGGCGAGCACAAGAGCATCGCCCCTACACACTGATCGCCTTTGAACGGGCTGTCGCCATGTACCCCTTTTGTGCCTTTTGTGCCTTTTGTGGCTAAAATCCCATCTCCCCTCTTGCCTCTCCCCTCTTACGCCTTTCACTTATGCCCTTAATTCAACTCAAAGACCTCTATAAATCCTACGGCGCGTATGACGTGTTGCGAGGGATTGATTGGCAGATTGACCCGGGGGATCGCATCGGGCTTGTCGGGCCGAATGGGTGTGGCAAGACCACGTTGTTTCGGCTCATCACCGGAGAAATCCTGCCCGACCCGGACCGCGGACACTTGCACCGGCAGCGCGGGATCACCATCGGCATTTTGACACAGGAACCCGCGTTTGACCCGGCGTGTAGCGTGATGGATGCGATGCTCGATGCGTTTGCCGATCTCTTGGATTTGCAGCACCGCTTGGGCGAGTTGGAAAAGTTGATGGGCGATGGCGCCATGTCCGATGCCGTGCTCAATGACTACGGGCGTCTCCGAGACCAGTACGAACACATGGGCGGGTACGCGACCGAGGCGCGGGCCAAGGCCATTCTCTTTGGCTTGGGATTTCGGGAGACCGATTTGAATTTGCGAACCCGCGTGCTCAGTGGCGGGCAAAAGAACCGCTTGGCACTCGCGCAGTTGCTCGCCCGCGAACCGGATCTCTTGCTCTTGGACGAACCGACCAACCACCTCGATTTGCAGGCTATCGAATGGCTCGAATCCTTTCTCGCAGAGTATGCCCAAGCCTTTGTCGTCATTTCGCATGACCGCACCTTTCTCGACCGCACCGCGACCAAAATTGCGGACTTGGAACGCGGCAGGATCGAAGCGTATTCGGGCACATATTCCTTTTATGTCGCACAAAAAGAACAACGCCGCGCCCAGCAGCAAAAAGCCTATCGCGCCCAACAGGCGTACATCGAACGCACCGAAGATTACATCCGCCGAAACATCGCCGGGCAAAAGACCAAACAGGCGCAGAGCCGCCGCAAAGCACTTGCAAAACTCGACCGCATCGACCGCGTCGTACAACAGCGCGACATCAAATTGTCATTCGCCACCGCGTCGCGGGGCGGGGATCGGGTCTTGGAGGTGGAGAACCTCGCCAAAGCCTATTCCAATCGCCCCTTGTTTTCCGCGCTCGATTTCACGTTGTGGCGGGGCGACCGCCTCGGCATCGTAGGCCCCAATGGATCGGGCAAATCCGTGCTGTTGAAAATCCTCATCCGGGAACTCGCCCCGGACGCGGGCCGCGCGATCATGGGCAGGGGCCTCAACATCGGTTATTACGCGCAAACCCGGCAAGACCTCAATCCCAAGTTGCGCGTGCTCGAAGAAATTTGGGCACTCACGCCCCAGGCGCCCGAGGAGGAGATCCGAACGTTTTTGGGCGCGTTCCTGTTTTCGGGAGATGAGGTCGAGCGCGAAATCGGGGCACTCAGCGGCGGGGAACAAAGCCGCGTGGCCCTGGCCAAATTGATGCGCGCGCCCCTCCATGTGCTCATTTTGGACGAACCCACCAACCACCTGGACATCGCGGCTCGCACGGTGCTCGAAAGCGCGCTCGAGGCGTTCGCGGGCACAGTGATCGCGGTTTCGCACGACCGGTATTTTCTCAATCGCTTGGTCAATCGCCTGCTGGTGCTCGGCGATGGCAAGTGGCAACTGATAGATGGCAACTACGACGCCTATCAACACCTGACGCAAGACGTGGAAACGCGGCCCGCGCCCAAAGACTACCAAACCCGCAAGCGCGCCCTGCGACACCAGCAAAAACGAGAACGCCGCGCTGTTCAATTAGAAGAATCCATCACCGCGCTAGAAGCACAGGCCGACCAACTCGCCCAAGAAATGGCACGCGACGACCTATCCGCAGACTGGCATCGCCTCAAAGAACTGGCAACGGAAAAAGACGCTGTTCAAAAAAAAATAGATCGCCTGTTCGCGGAATGGGAGGTTTTGGAGCGGAAAAAATAAAAAAATACTCCCTCCTCAAAGCGAGGAGGGAGAGCGGAATGGGAGGTCAAAAAAATAAAAAAAATTCCCATCCCCGAGTCGGGAAGAGGAATAATCTCCTTATTTTTTACACAACTCACCTGGTCAAAACATCTAACAAGTATTGCATTGTCTTATTGCCTTTTCGCCTGTTACACGTTGGGCACAGCAGTTGTAAGTTTTCATCAATATCAGGACCGCCTTTAGATTTGGGGCGTATGTGGTCAACCTCAAAAAGATCAATATCCAACTCTCGTCCCGTGCCATCTTTTCCACAGGGCGCGGCACATTTCCCACCTTGTTTCCAATATAGTATCTCTTTGATATTACGAGAACGGCGTGGAGCATCTTCTTCTGTACGCTTAGGCGCGTTTTTGTGATGTATCACTTCGGCCCGATTCCCACCAGCCGCCTTGATAAGACCCCAATTATCAACCTCTTTTTTTAATCGATCTATTACGATATCACGCGCTTTAGGCTCTATGTCAATGCCTATCCACTGGCGTCCAAGTTTTTCAGCAGCAATGCAGGTGGTTGCACATCCACAAAAGGGGTCAAGGACAACGTCGCCTTCATTAGATGAGGCTTCAATAATGCGCTCAAGAAGGGCGAGAGGCTTTTGAGTGGGGTATCCGGTACGCTCTTTGGATGTGGGGGCAATAAAATTGATATCCTCCCACACATCATGCATCAAAACACCACCTTTCTGGGTTTTTCGTTTGATATAGTTACCTTTTTCGTCTTTTAAGCGTACCGTCTTTCCATCAACTATACCTCGCACGGTATCCTCAATGTATTTTTTGTCGGCATAAGCCTGCAAAGGGTTTGTGAATACATACCGGTCACTTTTTGTATAATAAAAAAGGATATCATGCATTCTCTGAAAGCGTTTAGAGGCGGCTGTCCATCTGCGATAATGCCATACAATTTCATTTTTGAAACTTCTTTCCCCAAATACGGCATCCATCAACACCTTCAAATAATGGCTCGCCGTAGGATCACAATGCAACCAAATACTCCCCGTTTTTTTTAGTATCCGCCGTATCTCAATCAACCGAATAGCCATATAAGTCAAATAGGCTTGTATGCTTTCCCCACCGATATATCCCGCCATCGTTATAGCCGCCCAAATTGCCTTATCGCTCGCCTCGAGCTCTTCTGCCCATTCCTTCTTAATATCATCAAGCGACCAGGTATCTTTGAAGGCGGCACCAGCAGCCTGCGAACCAATGGGCGCCGCATAGTTACGATTCGAGTTAAACGGCGGATCCAAATAGATCAAATCAATGGTTTCGCTATTGATTCCCCGCATTATGTCCAAATTGTCACAGGTGAACAATGTCCTGTTTTCTATGTTGAGCATTCTAATCTCCTAAAATCAGGGAAAGACTTCAGTTACAGATCTTCGCGCCGCGCGAACAGGGCCATCAATTCGGCTTCTGCGGCGACTTTGCCATCGACTGTGGCTTTGCCGCGGCCCTTGCACACATTGCGGCGTCTTTGCCCGACTTCAACTTCGAGTTGTAGCTGATCGCCGGGCACGACCTGCTGTCTGAAACGCGCTTTGTCGATGCCCATGAACAGGGGAACCAAATCGCTCTCTCGCCCATCGCTCATCAAAATCGCCGCGGCCTGCGCGAGGGCTTCGACGATGAGCACGCCCGGCATGACCGGATTGCCGGGGAAATGCCCTTGGAAGAACGGCTCATTCGCCGCCACATTTTTGTACGCGACCAACCGCTCGCCGGGGATCAATTCGGTCACGCGATCCACCAGCAGAAAGGGATAGCGGTGCGGAAGAATTTTTTGTATGTCCTTGGCGTTCAGAATCACGGTATGCTCCAATGGAAAACGGCCTTGCACGCTGTGCGTGATGGTTTTATCTGACGGTCTTTTGGGATGGCATTTTTGAATGACTGCGGAACGTCAAGGGGATCGCTCGCGCTCGGCATATTGCATCATCTTAGACCAACAGCAGTTGGTCTAAGATACAAGACCAAGTGCTCGAATGCAATGCGTATGATGAATCTGATTCAGGATGCAAAATTTTACTTCTACTTGGGGCGTTGTTGCATAAATGCTATTGCTCGCTGTTTGGGGGTTGCAAAAAGACGGGCCCCTTCGTAAATTGGGCCTGTTTGTCACCTCCAAAACGCACCCTTTCTCACCGGGAACCTGTCATGCCCAAGATAGCCTCTTGTATCTTAGGGCGAAGCATCGCCCCTACATCCCAAAAAGGTGAGAAGGCAGAGGTAAGACGGGAGAAGGACAATCAAAAAAGGTGAGAAGGTAGAGGCAAGACGGAAGAAGGACAATCAAAAAAGGTGAGAAGGTAGAGGCAAGACGTGAGAGGGCCACTCCTCTCCCCTTTTGCGTTTCGCTTTTTGCCTTTCACCTCTTGCCTCTTGCCTCTCCCCTCTTGTATCTTGGAAGTAAGGGTTAATTAGGAGTTGCGCCCTCGTATCGAGATAAGCCATCTTGATGCCCGGCTCGGGGAAGGCCGGCCCCTCTTGAAGGCGATGACCTTGTAGGTAAGATAGGCCCCCCGACCGCCGGGTCTATGCCGAAGAGTATCTAAGCCCCTTGAGGCTGCATATACAAGACCGGTAGACTTGGCGTCAATGGTCGGGACGCGACCCCGAGCGCGCACCAGATCCCTTACAACCCCCTCATCACAGGAGGCCCCCATGTCGAAATCTCACCCCGCTTTTGCCGGCATTGATGTCAGTGCCCGCACGTTGTCCGTTGCCCTGTCCAGACCCGGACAAGCTGTCATGCAAGCGACCTTTGCCAATGATCCCCAAGCGCATAAGCGGTTGCTGAAGTGGCTCACGAAGGGCGGGCACATGGTCTCTGTGTGCCTCGAAGCGACCGGGCTTTACAGTTTGGGGGTGGCCTTGGCCTTGCATCGGCATCGCCACACAAAGGTCATGGTCGTCAATCCCAAAGCGATGAGCAAGTACGCCCAAGCCTGCATGCAACGGGCGAAGACGGATGCGAAGGATGCGTTGTTGATCCTCGACTATGCCGAGCGCATGCCTTTTGTGCCTTGGCAAGCGCCGAGCGAGCAACGGCTTCAACTGCAAGCCCTCACCAGACGCATTGACCAACTCAAGCAGGAGATCATCCGCGAACAGAGCCGCAACCACGCGCAGAGCTACCACATCCGCAGCACACGTCTCATCGCACGCGATATTCAGGTGAATATTCGACACTTCAAACGCCGGATTGCATACTTGGAAAGCCAAGCCCTCGATCTCGTTTTGCACGATGAGCCCCTCAAGCGTGCCTACCAACGCCTCTGCTCGACGCCTGGCATCGCGCAAACGAGTGCCTTGCGGCTCTTGGCCGAGTTGACCCTTTTGCCAGAGGAGATGCAACCGCCCCAGTGGGTCGCACATGCAGGCCTGGATCCCAAACCCAAACAATCCGGAACCGCCAATCCACAAAGACGCATCTCGAAAACCGGGAATAAGTACCTCCGCCATGCCCTCTATATGCCTGCCTGGGTGGCCATCAGACACGAAGGCCATGTCAAAGCCTTCTATGACCAACTCATCGCCCGCGGCAAGAAACCTTTGCAGGCTATCGTTGCGGTGATGCGAAAGTTGCTCCATTCGATCTGGGGCATGTTGCGCCATGACCAAGATTTTGAGGGCGAAAAATTCTATCGAATCACCCCGAAAACCCCTTGACCTTTTAAGAGAGTATCTTACCTCTTACCTCTTGCCTCTCCCCTCTTACTCACAACAAAGGAGTGTGCAATGCACCTCATCGCCAAGACAGCGGATGATTTCCGCCGACTTTGGAATGGCGAGCGCAATTTTTTGCTCGATGCCGAGTTGTTCCAATTTGAACTGCCGCTGGTTCCGGTTGCGGAGGTCGTGGATATTTTGCGGCGCGATGCCGAGGCGCGCATTCAATTTTTGGACGACGGGTTGAGCGATGCCGAGCAAAACGGGCTGGTCGAAAAATTCAAAGCCGCGCCCATCGAAGAAGCGGTCGAGATGCCGGTGAGTTTGGCGCATTTTCACTTGCAGAATTTTTATGCCGAGGGGCAATTTCTCGCGCATTTTCAAGACTGCGTGATGATTCCCTGGCGCGCATTTTTGTCGCAACTCGGGTTGACGTGGCAAAGGTGTTATCCCATTATTTTTCTTTCTGGCAAAGGGTGCCGCTCCACCTATCACGCGGATTCCTCGCATGTGCTGGCGTACCAAGTGTATGGCGAAAAACACTTTCACGGGTTTTTAGAGCCGGGCAACCGCGAACCCGTTGAAAAACTCGTGGCGGATCGCATGGGCATTACGCGCATTGCGATTCCGGAAATCGATCCCGCAGAAATTTTGACCTACGATATGCGGCCTGGCGACGTGCTGTGGAACCAGTTGTTGACGCCCCACTGGGTCGATGCAGGCGAGGACGAGGTCGCCATGAGCATCAATATCTCCCACGGGGGCGTTGCGTATCGCGGGGAATTTTGCCCAAACGAACAGGTGTTGCGCCAATACTGGAAAAAGAATCCCGAAAGCGCGTGGTTGGTCGACGAGAGGTATTGAGCTGGGTTTCACAACCGCAGACCCCTGATAGGAGGTGTATCGTGAACTTGACCATGCAGCAACAGACCTTGTCGTGGGATGACAGCGAACGCGCTGTTTGGCAAATGAACAGCGAGCGGGTCAACTGGCCGGGCGAGCAAACGGCCCTGTTGTTGTGCGATGTGTGGAACAACCATTGGTGCCGAGGGGCGGTCGAGCGATTGGAGGCGATGATTCCCCGCATGAACGCGGTGGTCAAAAGCGTGCGCGACCGTGGCGCGACCATCGTTCACGCGCCGTCGAACACGCTCGATGCGTATGCCGATACGCCTGCGCGAAAACGGGTTTTGGACGTGCGGCCCGTGGATCCGCCCGAGGATTTTGAACGCGCGGATCCCCCGTTGCCCATCGACGATTCGGATGGCGGGTCAGACACCGGAGAAGACCCCAACAAGATCGACACGCGGGTTTGGACGCGGCAACACGCCGGGATCGATATCGACCACGAGCGCGATGTCATTTCCGATCAGGGCATCGAAATTTACAGGTACATGCAACAGCGGGGCATCGACAAAATGCTCATCATGGGCGTGCATACCAATATGTGCGTGTTGCACCGCACGTTTGGCATCAAGCAAATGACGCGCTGGGGCGTGCGGGTCGCGCTGATCCGCGATTTGACCGATGCGATGTACAACCCGGCAAAGCCGCCTTATGTGAGCCATGAAGCGGGCACGCAACTGGTGATCGGGTTTATCGAAAAGTTCTGGTGTCCAACCGTGGCGAGCGATGATTTATTGCGGGGGATGCGATGATGAAACGGCCCAATATCTTGTTTATTACCACAGACCATCTGCGCTGCGACACCCTGGGATACACGGGCGACCCGCTCGTGCAAACGCCTGCGATAGACGCCCTGTCCGAAAGGAGCACGCGGTTTTCAAAGTGCTTTGTGCAAAACCCCGTGTGTTCGCCATCGCGGGCGTCGTTTATGACCGGGCGTTATCCCAAAAATCACGGCGTGAAATGGAATGGGTCAAAGCTCGGCGAACACGAAATTACGATGGTGGAGGCGTTCAAGAACCGGGGGTACACAACCGCGAGCGTGGGCAAGCACGGCATTGGGCAACAGCGTTTTCAGCAGATGCTCGACCACCTGGACGCCGTGGGGATTCGGCGGGGGTGGAAAGAGCGGGCAGATGGGGATTATACCGTGACCGATCCCAATCCGTTTGAGCAATACGTTCGCCAGCGGGGATACGAGTATCGAACCGGCTATGCCCTGCCCAATTTCCGCGACAACCTCGGCGCCGTGCCATCCGATCTGCCCGAAGATTGCCACCTCGATGCGTACGTGGGGATGAAGAGCATCGAGTACCTCGAAGGGCTGGATACCAGCGATCCCTTTTTCCTGTGGGTGGGCTTCTACGGGCCGCACCACCCTTATGTGCCATCTGGGCGTTTTGCAAGGATGTACGATCCCAATGACGTGCCGCCCTTTCGCCGTGCAGAGGACGACATTGCCAAAAAGCCGCCCGAATACGCTTTGTATTTCAAGGCGGAACACCACAAGTACCGCGGGTTTGACCGCGCTTCCGATGCGACCTTTCGCGAGATGAAGGCGGCGTATTACGGCATGGTGTCGCAGATCGACTGGCAGGTGGGGCTGATTATGGACGCGCTCGAACAAAAGGGCATAGCCGATGAGACCATCGTGGTGTTTTTATCGGATCACGGCGAGTTTTTGGGGGATCACGGGATTCCGGCCAAGGCGCCGTTTCTGTTGGATTGCATGTTGCAGGTGCCGTGTTTTATCGCCGTGCCCGGGCATGCGGGCCGCACTTGCGACGCGTTGGTCGAGAGCGTGGACTTGTTTCCCACCCTCGCGCAGTTGGCCGGGGTTGACGCGCCCGAATGCGTGCAAGGCGTCGATTTGTCGCCGCTGATGCGTGGCGAACAAGCAGAGGTGCGGGATACGGTTTTTGCCGAAGCCGTGGATAAACGCTGCATCCGCACGCGAGCGTGGAAGTACATCCACTATCCGGCAAAACCTTACGGCGAGTTGTACAATTTGATCGACGATCCCTTTGAATTGGACAATTTGTACGACGCCCAACCGCAACAGCGCAACGAGATGCAACGCGCATTTTACGCCCACATGGATGCCACCGAGGATTTTATCCACCCGCGCTATGATCGCTTTTCGGACGACCAGACGACGCATTATATGACGTGGTGAGAATCGCATGGCAAGCGCAGATTGGTTTTTGATCGGGGCCGCGTGTGTGACGTCGATGATCGCGGCTGTGGGCGGCATTGGCGGCGGCGTGGTGCTCATCGCCATAATGCCGGGATTTTTGCCCGCGGCCGCGATTATCCCGATTCACGGCTCGGTGCAAATTGCCAGCAACCTGAGCCGCGCGCTGTTGGGCCTGCGGCATACGGATTGGCGCATCGTGGGGCAATACGCGGGCGGCGCGGCAATAGGCGCGCTGTTGGGGTCGCGTTTTCTCGCGGATTTTGAATGGGAAATCATGCCCCTTTTCTTAGGGGTTTTTATTTTGTTAATTACATGGATGCCCGGGGTTTCAAGCGCGCCGGCTTTGCCCGGGAAATTCGCGCTGTTGGGCGCGTTTCAAACCGCGTTGTCCCTGTTTGTGGGCGTGAATGGCCCGCTCAATATGCCGCTGCTGTTGCGCGAAAATCTGCCCCGCGACCGCACGGTGATCACGCATTCGGTTCAGATGACCTCGAGCCACGCGCTGAAAATTTTGACCTTTGGCTTGTTGGGCTTTGCGTTTGCACCCTATTGGAAATTGGTCGCAGGCATGATCGCCTCGGCATCTGTCGGGTCGTATCTGGGCACGAAAATCCGCGGGCGCGTGCCCGAGCGTGCCTTTCGCACGGCCCTAAAATGGCTGGTCACACTCCTCGCCGTGCGGATGATTTTGCAGGTGGTAGGCGGTGAGAGATAGGAGATATCGTGAACGAAACACAACACAAATTGGCCCTGCCAACAGGGACGCGCATCGGGGATTTTGAATTTCACCGCGTCCTCGGGCACGGTGGGTTTGGCATCACCTACCTCGGCTGGAATCTCGCGCTGGATATTCCCGTGGCGATCAAGGAGTACTTGCCTGCGGACCTCGCCACCCGCGAAAGCGACTGGTGCGTGGTGCCGCAATCGTCTCAGGCGACGGCGGATTTTCAGTGGGGCCTGGATCGCTTTATCGACGAAGCCCGAATTTTGGCGCGCTTTCAACATCCGAACATCGTGCGCGTGCATCATTTTTTTTTAGCGAACAGCACGGCGTATATCGTGATGGAATACGCCGAGGGCGAGACCTTGTCGGACTTTCTCAACCGCAAGGGCGTCTTGACCGAGGCAGAACTCAAAGCGATTCTGCATCCGCTCCTCGACGGCTTGGAGGTGGTGCATCGGGCCGATTTTTTGCATCGCGACATCAAGCCTGCCAACATCATCATCCGAGCCGAGGACGATTCGCCCGTGTTGTTGGACTTTGGCGCGGCGCGCCTGGCGATAGGGGCCAAGAGCCGTTCGATAACGTCCGTTGTGACGCCGGGATACGCGCCGCGCGAGCAGTATTCGAGCCGAGGCAATCAGGGGCCTTGGACGGACATTTACGCTCTCGGCGGGGTATGCTACCGCGCATTGACCGCTGAAGTGCCCACGGATGCGGTGGACAGGATGATCGACGATCCGCTGATTCCGGTTTCGGAACGCTGCAAGGGTCACGCGAGTCATCAATTTCTCGCCGCCATCGATCACGCGCTGCAAGTCGATGAATCAGATCGCCCGCAAAGTGCGTCCGAATGGCGTGCCGAGTTGGACGATGCAGACGATGATGGCTCTACACCCTTGCACGATGCGGCGTATGAGAACGCTCATGAGACAGTCGAGGTTTTGCTCAAGCACGGCGCCGACGTCAACGCGATGGACGATGAGGGCTCTACACCCTTGCACGATGCGGCGGTTCAGAACGCTCATGAGACCGCCGAGGTTTTGCTCAAGCACGGCGCCGACGTCAACGCGATGGACGATGAGGGCTCTACACCCTTGCACGATGCGGCGGTTCAGAACGCTCATGAGACAGTTGAGGTTTTGCTCAAGCACGGCGCCGACGTCAACGCGCGGGAAGATGATGGCACAACACCCTTGCACGATGCGGCGGTTCAGAACGCTCATGAGACCGCCGAGGTTTTGCTCAAGCACGGCACCGACGTCAACGCGAGGGACGATGATGGCACAACGCCCTTGCACCTTGCGGTGCAGGAGAATGCTCATGAGACAGCCGCGTTGTTGCGGCGTCATGGTGGGCGGGAGCAGGGGACTACAATTATAGCCCCCTACTCTTGAAAGACACGAGCGGGGCGCGGTGCGAAGCCCACAAGTAGGCTATGGCAAAATCCATCCATCATTTTTGTTCAACCTCACACAGAGAGATATACCATGAGTTCACCAACCGATCCCATTGAAATACTGACTCGCGCCCTTCAGAACAAGCAGCCCTTGGTGCTGATCGCGGGCCAAAGTTTCGACTCTGCCAACGATGCCATCCTCGATTCTCTCCTCGCTCGCGTTGGATGCACAGACCGCGATTCGGGATGGCGCGCCGCGCTCAATCAGGGGTTGAGTGCGGCCGACATGGCGTGGATTTCCGAGCGGTTTGAGCGATGTGTTCCCTCTGACGCCGCCGCAGCGATCTTCGATGTCTCATGGAGTGCGGTGTTCACCTCGTCTATCGATCCCCGGTTTGCGCGGCGTTTCGAGACCAGGGGACGACAGCCCGAAACGGTGATTGCCAAAGACACCTACGCGAAAGTGCCGCGTAGCCGCTCGAGGTCGCCGATCCACTATCTCTTTGGAAAATCCGATGAAACCGTCGCGTATGCGCGAGCACCCGGAAATCAAAGCGATCTGGCGCGCCGCCTTAGCCTGCACGCGACGGAATTGCTGAACCGCATTGCGGAAACCGCGACAGTGCATGGCTTGGTGGTCATAGCGGGCTACCGCCCAAGCGCGGATTGGATGCCGTTAGATTCGCTATTGGCCCCGCTATCTGGCCCGATCGGCCCCAAGGTTCTCTGGTTTGGTCGTCCCGAAAAATTGGACTCGATCTTCGCTGACGAGATGATCGAGCGCGGTTCGCTCATCGCGACCGAAACGAGCCTTGCAAGCGCGATAAGCCAACTCGAAATCCGCGGCGTGCTCGATATCGCGGGGTCCGTTGCCCCAGACGATCCTGGCATGGTGTCGCTTTCCAAGGGAGCGGTGCTGGACATCACGCCTGCCCTGCGGCTCCGAGTGGAAGCGTCAGCGGCGATTGTCGATGATGGATGGACGGAAGAGTTAGAGCCTTTGGGCGATTCAGAACGATACGACGCATTCCGCCGCTTTCACAGCACGCTCGGCAATTTCAGATTGCTGGTGGAGGGCGTCTCGCGTGGGTTTGCAGTAGAGCGCGAGTTCGAGCAAACCCTTTGGCAAACAGTGAACGACAAGTTGGAAAAATTCGGGCAAGTCGATTCCGACGATGTGATTATCCTGCATGGGCAGTCGGGCACCGGAAAGAGCATCGCGCTCGCACGGCTGACTCGAAAGATCCGCCGCGAACTGGGCCTGCCCGTTGTGGTCGCGACGAATCGGATACCGAATCCCGCGGACATCGAAGCATTCTGCTTAGAGACCGAACTCTTGGGAGCCAATGCGACGGTCTTGATCTGCGACGCCAGCCAACCCCCGCAACGCTACGAGGATTTGGCATCTGCGTTGCGAAGTATGGGGCGCCGATTGCTCATCGTGGGCACTTGCTATCGGATGGAAACACAGAGCGGCGGCGAATCGAATCGACTTGTCGAGGCCCCCGCCGACGTTTCACAGGGCGAATTGTCCGCGTTTAAGGAACTGTTGAACAAATTCGGTCATCCTGCGACAGGCTACTATACTCAACGCACTACTGACTCGATCTTTGCCATGCTATACCGCAGGTTGCCCGCCTCACGCGAACGCCTCGCCGCAGGCGTGTCAACGGAAGCGAGAGCTACCGAAAGTGTTGTGCGGGAGCGGGCAAGGTATGTGCCACGGCCATCTACTGGGCTATCTCCCTTAGCGCAACAGTTGATTGATTTGGGTATCGCCAGTTCAACTTCGCCGTTGTTCAAGGAGAATGAAAAGCTCGCGGCTTTGGGTCTGGACGAAGCGGGACGACTGGTTGATTATGTGATGGTCGCTGGTCGGTTGGATTGTGCAGTGCCGACCAATGTCATTTTTCGCCTGCTCGGTCAGGCAGGTGGTCTGCATCTGGATCAAATCACCTATCTCTTCGCCGATCTCGATCTGTTCCGCTGGAAGGAGGACGAAGAAGGAGCGGATTTCCTGATTTCGCCACGCATACAGCTCGAGGCAGAACTTATATGTAGGCGCAGACTTACTCCCGAGCAGGAAATCGAGCGACTGCTCGATCTAATCGGCAACGTCAGATTTGGATTGGATCAAAGTGCCGAGCGTTCGTTCTTGTTCAACCTGCTGTTCACGATTCGGAATGGACCGCGCAAAGAGGCGTACCGCTCTGGGTACCTGCAGTTTGCCGACGCGCTCAAGAAGTTGCGGGAGCACTACCGAATATCCGATCCAGACCTCGTTTTGCCCGAATGCGTATTTCGGCGAAGGGCGGTCTCCCGGTCACAAAGCGATTATGATGATAGAACTGACGACGAACGATTGACCATCTTGGATGATGCTCGAGATACTATCGAAAAGACGCTCCGTCAAATTGACGACGAGAAAATTGCAGTATCCAGCAAGACAAAACAAAGCCTTGTTGCAGAACGCTCGGCGATATACGGATACCTCGCCATCGAGCGTGCGCAGTACAGCACAGGAGAGGAATTTTGGTCAGACTATCTCGCCGCAAGGATGGCAAGCGAGAAAGCCATTGGACTTGGCAGGAACACCCATCCCATTGACATCTCCCTTTGGACAGCGAGCGATGTGCTCAAAGCAAAAAAGGACGAAATGTCCGATGCACAACGTGCGGAAATTTTAGCCGACCTGCACGCAACTATTGATGTTGGAGATGAAGTCTTCAGGGTGAAGGAAAAGAAGGATGGAATCCCGAATGATTTTCAAGAATACGCTGATCCAGACGAGGGGGGAGGTGCCTCAGAACAAAAAACGAGGTATCTCGAGCGTCGTAGCAGTGTTGCAGACATTATGGGCGACGCGAAGTTGAGCGATGAGACGCTTATCGAGTTGGAAAGCGTCGCACCCGCGGCAGCGACCTTCCTCATGGCAAAGCGGTGGACGGAGCCTGTCGATAGGAGCGAGCCGCCTTTCGACGACAAGACTCGCAAAATCGCAGCGCGAACGGCGGACTACATATCCAATCGCGTCAAGAAGGGAATTGTGCTGGATGACCGTTGCCAACGGCTCTTGCTCAGGTTGCGGTGGGCACAGTCGACGGGCGAGCGTCTGATGTTCAATCAGCGCGGGCGCACCCCCGTGGACCCGGACCTGATTTTTGAGCTACGCGAGATCGTGAGTGCTCTCAACGAACAAGCCGGTGCAGACGCACGCAACCGGGAGCGGTTTCTCGAAGCGGTGTTATGCTGGTTACTCAAGGACACGAACGCCGCCATTGAGATATGGCAGTCGCTGTCGCGCGATACAGAATACGAGGATCCAGCGCGGGTAGTGCGGTGGCTCATGGAGACGGACGAGAACGGTTCCCCGCGTCAATTTCGAGGGCGCGTCGAAGCGAGGAGAGAGAACAACTGGCGGGTTCGCGTAGAGGGTATTGGCAGACCAATTTTGGTGCGAATGCACGATTTCCCAAATGACGATCTCGCCCATGGTCGAGAACTGCGAGGGTTTGGCATCGCCTTCAACTATATTGGCCCCATTGCCGATCCGCTACGCCCGAGGCGCAGACGATGACGCCGATTGAATTGAGCAACCTGTACCAATCACTTCGCAGGCGCGTTTCCATCCACTGCCCGAACAGTTGCGCCGAAATCTCGTTGCCATTGCCCTCTGACTTTGGCGATGAGTTGGCATTTTATCGGTTGGTCATCTGGGGATACGCGCTCGTCAATGAAGCGGCAAAAATTCCGCTCACATTTCTCACGAATTTGCCGCCGCTAAGGGCCAACAATTCACTCCGCAACGAAATTTCTACTTTGCGAACCTATGTGGCTCACAATTTAGACCTGAGCAAAAAGCGAGATCAGAAAACTTATGCCTTTGTCCATCGTTGGTTCAAGGAGGCATGCGGCCGCGGAACACCAGACAATGCCGCCCATTACGCCGCTTGTTGTGATCGCCTCGTCGGTCGGCTTCGAGAAGTGCTCAATGGCGCGATTGAAGCATGCGACCTGCTCGATGATCCAGAGGATGGGCCAAGGCTCGTTGCCGACCTCAAGGACCGCATCGATCTCGGTTGGGAGGCGCATCGCTTTGATCCTATAGTTGAAAAGTGTGCCGCTCGGTTGGGCAATCCGGGGCTCGATCTGCTGGCGATCCGCTCGAGGCACCTTGAGAAATGGCGTAGCGCGCTGGCCCAAGCCGACGAAAACGAACGCGAGCGCGTCCTCGAACAGCGAATTGAAGCCGATCTTCTACAAGCCATCGGCGACGCCCTGCCGCAAATCATACGTGAAAACTTGCAACGGGTTGCGGCGAGCACCCATGCGACCGTCGCCGCACTGCTCTTGTTGCGCGAGGCGCGACCCATTGGCACAATGACACTCCCGCAGATTATCGAGTTTGTCAGTTCACAAACCTTGGATCGGGGTACTGCCGAAGCTGGCGCAAAGTCGGTTGATGATCGCATTTGATACTCCAGCATCGGGGAAGACATTATACCAAATTGAATTTCTGTTGTCCTAATGTGATGCGGTATGCGGACAACGAGCGAAGCCATGGCACTCCTGCTATCGCAAACACCATCCGATCAAGCCATCACGCACAGCGCGCAAGGCCGTCTCGCAACCAACATCCATTATGCAACCTACTTTGCAGGCTGGCGCGTATCGTTCTGTTACAAAAGCGCTTTGCGCTGTGCAAGCCCCTCGGCGTTTGAGAGCGGCATTTTTGAACTGCTGGGGCAGTTGTACCCCGCTCGCCTACTTTTTTTTGCTGTAGAAAAAAAGTAGGTCGCCGAAGGCATCGAAGGCAACCAACGAGGCTGTAGGGCCAAACGCTTGAGGCAAGCAATGTCTGTTCCTCATTCATCTCTGATGTGAAGCGGGATGCGGAAAATATAAAATCAAATTGGTATTATGTACTCCAGCATCGGGGAAGACATTTCATCTTATCATCAAAAGAAAGGATTGACAATGGGCGATGTTTTTCGATGGGGCATTCTCGGCCCTGGCGGTATTGCAAAAAAGTTTGCAACGGGATTGCGCGCACTTGACGATGCTCAAGTCGTCGCCGTGGGGGCGCGCAGTCAGGAGCGCGCCGATGCGTTTGCCGATGCGTTTGATGTGCCCCGCAGGTACGCTTCTTATGAGGCATTGGCACGCGATCCAGAGGTCGATGCGATTTACGTGGCGACGCCCCATCCCTTTCACAAAGAACACAGCATTTTGTGTTTGGAGGCGGGCAAGCCCGTGTTGTGCGAAAAGCCGTTTGCGATCAACCAACGCGAAACGCGAGACGTGATCGAAGTCGCGCGGCGAGAGGGCGTGTTTTTAATGGAGGCGATGTGGACGCGGTTTTTGCCCATTACCCGACAGGTGAAGGCGTGGGTGACAGGGGGCGCGATAGGCGAGGTGCGGATGTTGTACGCGGATTTTGGGTTTCGCGCCAAGGTCAATCCCAAGGGCCGGTTGTTCGATCTCGCGCTCGGCGGCGGCGGGTTGCTCGACGTGGGGATTTACCCGATTTCTTATGCGTCCCTGATTTTTGACGCGCAACCCACCACCATTTCGAGTCGAGCCCATATCGGCGCGACCGGGGTGGATGAACAGGCCGCGATGGTATTTGGGTACGATGACGGGCAACTCGCGCTGATTTCCTGCGGTGTGAGAATCAAGACCCCGCACGAGGCCAAAATTTTGGGCACGGATGGCATGATCAGCATCGCGCAATTTTGGGATGGGCGCACGGCAACCCTATCTGCCGGCGGCAAAGAGGAAGTGGTGACGCTCGAATGTGCGGGCAATGGGTACGAGTGCGAAGCGGCCGAAGTGGCGCGATGCGTGCGGGCGGGCAAGTTGGAAAGCGATCTCATGTCCCACAGCGACACGCTTGCGAATATGCAAACGCTGGATGCCGTGCGCGCCCAATGGGGATTGAAATATCCGATGGAATAGGGCTATCATCTCTGCGACTGGTTTCTCATCGGGTACGATCAGATGACAACTCACTCGTTCATGTCTTTGGACGATTGACCGCGCTTGCTTCTTGCTCGCTTTCTACTCTTAATTCGCATTGACCACTGACTGAGGGCAGGCACAGGAGCCTGTCCCTACGGTTGATGGCGACGGAGGATGCGAAGGACATAGCGGGGGAACGATGAAGCTGCGGTAGGGATGTGGGGGATAATCCGCGAAATCCCCTAATCCGTTTAATCCGCGATTCAGACACGGATGGGCGGAGAGGAAGGGAACGCACGGGCGGATGGGTGGTTGGAGGGCGCGAATGGGAAAATCACTTGACAGCGCGAGAGGGATTGGAGATTATTTATTTTTTCTCCAAGTCGTTCAAACAATGACACGTCAGGAGGAGCCTCATGGCAGAATACGATACGATTTCCAAACTGTTGATTCGCATCTTCCCGCAAGCCATCGTCCGCTTGGCACTCGGACGCGAGGATGTCGAAATTGAAGTTGAAGAAGTTCTCGACAACGAACTCCCGATGGTTGACACGCGCCTGGTCGATAGCCTCATTCGCGTGCGGATCGACGGCAAGCAGGTCTTGGTTCACACGGAATTTCAAACCACCGACAGTGCGAATATGGCTATTCGCATGGCGATCTATATCCTCCGCCTCATCGAACGCTATGGCCTGCCGGTCTATGCCCATGTGATTTACTTGCGTCCCAATGCCGGGCGACGCGATGAAGGATACTACACGCAAGAACTTCCCGGCTATCGCGTCCTTGTAGAATACAAGGTGATTCGGTTGAACGAGATAGACGGGCAAGGCATTCTTGAAGGCGGTCAGGCAGGCTTGCTTCCTTTCGCGCCGTTGATGCAGCCTCCTGTGGGGATGGCTTCCGAGGACTGGTTGCGTGAATGTGTTCGCAAGAGCGATGCGGTTTCGTTGGATGCAGCAGACAAGGTTGACTTTTTGGGCA
Organism: Candidatus Latescibacterota bacterium; assembly: GCA_965204745.1. Classification (GTDB taxonomy): domain Bacteria; phylum Latescibacterota; class UBA2968; order UBA2968; family UBA2968; genus VXRD01. Next base: position 826,606 of record OZ242010.1, on the reverse strand, counting down.
GTTTGGCGGTCTTGAGTGGGTTGGCGTATGAGCCGACCACCATCAACCGAATTCTTTCACAGGAGGGTCTTATGGACGCGATTATGCGTGAGTCATCGTTTGCCCAATACCTCAAGGAACAGTTCAAGGAACAGTTCATTGAGCAGGGCATTGAGCAGGGCATTGAGCAGGGCATTGAGCAGGGCATTGAGCAGGGCATTGAGCGAGGAGTCAGAGAACGAGCGGTTGAAGACCTCCTCGACGTGTTGGAGATTCGCTTTGATCCGGCCGTTGCCGGTCAGTTCGCCGCTCGCATTGCGGCCATCGACGATTTGCAACGGCTCAAGCAGTTGCTTCGCTCGGCGGTGCAGGGGGATGATCTCGAGGCCTTTCAGCGCGTGTTGGATGCGGAGGCCTAACGCGATTCCCCGATGAATGACACGCGGGACATTGTGTATTTCAGTCTTCATCGACTGCTATGGCAATAACCACTGACCACTGACTGAGGACAGGCACAGGGGCCTGTCCCTACGGGTGATGGGGACGGACTGACCACTGACTACTTGGGCAGTGCTACCTCACCTCTCCCGTTTTACGTCTCACCGCAGGGGGTTAGGCGGGGTGGGAACTGACCACTGACCACTGACCACTGACCACTGACCATGTCCAACCAACGCTTTATCGCCCTCATCATCCTCGATGGCTGGGGCCTAAACCCGCGCAAAGACCACAATGCCGTGGCCCTTGCGAAAACCCCAACTATGGACCGCTTGTGGGCCAATTACGCCCACACCACCCTCACCACCTCCGGGCGCGATGTGGGCTTGCCCGATGGCCTTATGGGCAACTCCGAAGTCGGGCATCTCAACTTGGGGGCGGGGCGCACGGTCATGCAAGCCATGACCCAAATAGACGACCGGGTGCGCGACGGCAGTTTGTTCAAAAACGAAACCCTCATCGCCGCGATGGACCGCATCAAAAACAGCGGGCGCGCCCTCCACCTCATCGGCCTCGTCTCCGATGGCGGCGTGCATTCATGGCCTGGGCACTACGAGGGCCTAATCAAAATGGCAGGGGACCGCGGTCTCCCTGCCAATCGCGTCTTCGTCCACGCTTTCACAGATGGCCGCGACACGCCTCCCCAAAGCGGCATCCACCGCTTGCGCGAATTGCTCGCCATGTTCAAAACCCACGGCATCGGTCGCGTGGCCTCTCTCTGCGGCCGGTATTACGCCATGGACCGCGACCATCGCTGGGAACGCACCCAGTTGGCCTACGACTTGCTCACACAGGGCAAAGGCATCCGCGAAACCGACCCTATCGCAGCCATCCAAAACGCCTACCACCGGGGCGAAACAGACGAATTTATCAAACCCATTGCCATCGCCGACAACAATGGCAACCCCGTCTCGACCATCAAAGACGGGGACAGCGTCCTCTGCTTCAACTTTCGCGGGGACAGGCCCCGGCAAATCACCCGCGCATTTGTCCTCCAAGACTTCGATGGCTTTGAACGCGGCGTCCTACCCAAAGTCGATTTTCGCACCCTGACCCGATACGAAGCCGGCGTACCCGTCACGGGCATTGCATACCCGCCCGAAGCCCTCTCGCAAAACATGCCCAATTTGTGTGGCGAGGTCATCGCACGGGCAACCATGCGGCAACTTCGCATCGCAGAAACCGAAAAATACGCGCATGTCACCTTCTTCTTCAACGGCCAAAACGAAACGCCCCTCGATGGCGAAGAACGCATCCTCGTCCCATCGCCCAAAGACGTGCCCACGTACGATCACAAACCCGAAATGAGCGCGCCCGAAATCGCCCGCCGATTCACAGACGCCATCGCATCCAACCGATTCCACGCGGCGATCTGCAACTTTGCCAACCCCGACATGGTCGGGCACACCGGCATCCTCGACGCCGCAGTACAAGCCGTCGCCGCGGTTGACACCTGCCTTGGGCGCGTGCTCAAAGCCATTGAAAACGCAAACGGCGCGGCCATTGTCACCGCCGATCACGGCAATGCCGAACAAATGATCCACTACCACACGGGCGAACCCCACACCGCACATACCACCAACCCCGTCCCCTTTGTGCTATTCGATCCCACCTTTAAGGGCACGTTGCGCGCAGGCGGCACCTTGCGCGATGTCGCCCCCACCCTCCTCGCCCTCCTCAACCTCCCCAAACCCGCTGACATGACCGGCAACGATCTGCGAGTCATGGCGTGATACCAAATTGAATTGCTGTTGTCCTAATGTGATGCGGTATGCTGAGAGCAATCAATCCCCTTGTGGTTGCACAGTCATTCAGAAAAGTCATTGCGACCCTGCCATCGCAAAAGCCCATCAGCTAAAGCCATCACGCACAGCGCGCAAGTCCATTGGCAACCAACAACCCTCTTGCAACCCACTTTGCAGGCTGTCTTATGTCGTGCGATTACAAAAGCGATTTGCGCTGTGCAAGCCCCTCGGCGTTTGAGAGCGGCATTTTTGAACTGCTGGGGCAGTTGTACCCCGCTCGCTTACTTTTTTTTGCTGTTGAAAAAAAGTAAGTCGCCGAAGGCATCAAAGGCAACCAACGAGGCTTTAGGACCAAACGCTTTAGGCAAGCAACGCATAATTTATCCCCGATGTGATGTAGGGATAATATAAAATCAAATTGGTATAACATAACGGAGCCAGGGGAGTAGGTCCCGATACAATCCCCGCGCTTCACTCCTCCCAAACCGGCAGGGTCGCCGCAGTCGGGCCGGGTTGTGTGATGAGGCGTTCCCCGTCCGTAAAGCCCTCGGCCCGGCCCTCGAGTTCAGAGATGAGTCGGGATCGCCACCGTGCGATCTCCTCGGCCCACTTGGGATCGCCAGCTAGATTCGTCATTTCTCGGGGATCATTTTCGACGTCGAAAAAGAGTTCGCGCCCCTGCCCCGGCAACCAGATGTATTTGCGGTTGCCATCCGTCAGGTATTGCATGCCGCTGTCCGACGTGGGCACATTGGCGCATTCGCCGTGGACATACTCGCGCCATTCGGCTTGCGGGTCGCGGATAATGGGCAACGCGCTCTGCCCATCCACTGTATCGGGAATCGGAACGCCGACCGCGTCGAGCAAGGTGGGCATAATGTCCATCAGTTCAACGGGGCGGTCGATCACCCGCGCTTGGGGCAGGCCCAAGTGATTGGGAAACTTCATCAGCAGGGGCACGCGGGCAGATGGCTCGAAGGGATTGCGCTTGCGAAGCCACTGGTGGTCGCCGAGCATCTCCCCGTGGTCAGACGCGAAAACCACAATCGTATTTTGGGGCAACACGCGATTGCTCACCAACCGAGCGATCTGGTGGTCGATGTGTTCAATGCAGCCGTAATACCCCGCGCGCGTGGCTTTCATCACCGGCGGATCCAGGCACAACCGCCAGCACTCGGGTTGCAACCCGCGCACGGGGCCATAGAAAACGCGCGCCCAATCGCCCACATAAGGCTCGGGCAAATCCATCGCCATATACTTGTCGAAGTAATGCGCTGGCGGGGTGACGGGTTGGTGCGGGTGGATAAAATTCACCGCGAGAAACCACGGTTGGTCCCTGGGTTGCGCGTCGATAAACTCGAGCCCTTTTTGCACGCACCAGTTGGTAAAATGCAGATGTTCGTCCAAGTGCCACGGCCGTCCTGGAAATCCATTGCTGGGCATGCCGTGGGCATCGGAAGCGCGGTGCCACGGCGCGCCGTTTTCCCGCACGTACCTTTGATAATCATTATCGACGCCCGAGATCGGGCTGTCCGCCCATTCCGCGGTGTCAAACCCGAGTTCGGTCGCCGCCGGCCCCCAGTGCGCCTTGCCCGCGAGATGCGTGCGATACCCCGCGTCGCGCAACACCCCCGGCAAAGTCGGCCACGGAAGCGGCGCCGACGCATTTTGAAGCGCGCCGTGGTTGCTCGGTTTGCGCCCCGTGATCACCGTGCGCCGTGCGGGCACACACACCGGGCACGCCGAATACGCATGGCGAAAGCGCACGCCAGACGCGGCCATGTAATCGAGATTGGGCGTTTGCAACACGGGATGATCCTCGATGCCCAAGCAATCCCCGCGTTGCTGGTCGGTCATAACGAGCAAAATATTCGGCCTGTTATCAGCCATTGAAAACTCCTCGTGTGAGATGGTGAATGCAAATCGCAGCCGCAGCCGACACGTTCAAAGACGCGATGGCCCCGCGCGGCGCGATGCGGCAAACCGCGTCGCATTTGTCCCGAGTGAGGCGGCGCATGCCGGTCTCCTCATTGCCGAACACGAGTACCCACGCGCGGTCCGCCGAAATGGTGGTCAAATCGTCTGGCGCGTCCTCCGCAGTGCCGAGTATCCAAAGCCCCGCGTCTTTGGCAACATCCAAGGCGCGACCGAGATTGGTCTGAATCGAAAACGGGACGTATTCCATTCCCCCCGAAGCCACGTCATAAGCCGCGGGCGTCAGCGGCGCGGACCGGTTTCGGGTGAGCAAAATGCCGCGAACCCCAAAAAAGGCCGCCGTGCGAAAAACCGCGCCCAGGTTTTGCGGATCTCGAACCGTGTCCAGGGCCACATACACGCCTGTGCCATGGGCGAACAACTCGCCGAGGGTGCAACCGGGGCGCGCTTTGACCGCGGCCTCTCCCAGGCGTCCGCTGTGCGACCGATTGTGCCGCGAGGCCCCTTGGCCGTACCGCAACCGCGCCCCGATAGCTTCTGCCCGTTCCCGCACGGCTCTCCACGCATCCCCGGCGCGTGTGGATGGCAACCGAATCTCGATCACATCCCCCGGTCGCTTCTGTAGCACCGCGAGAATGCTATGCGGATTTTTAAGGTAAATGGGCATATCTTATTGACCTTCAGATGTATCGCTTGGCGGAACGCGCTTTTCCACCTCGATCTGCGACTTCACCGGGCGCGTACCCGCGCCGTAGTGATAAACCAGATGTCCCCCCGTGTATCCGGCCGCCGCGATGAGGCCCGCCGCGATTAGGGCAACCGCGAGATACACATAGCGAATCATGCCGACAAATCGTTTTTTTACCGTAAAATGCGTGCGTACCAGCGCCAGCACAACCGCGAGAAACGTGGCCCCTGTCCCAAACCTATCGTGGTCATCCAAATCCGCGGCAATAGAGTCGATATGCTGCGCGACTTCACCCGCCTGCTCTCCTGTAAGCGCGACCGGAATCGCACTCAACGCCCCGAGTGAAAAGAGCAAATAGCCCATCTGCGAAAAAAAATCGCGCCGCGTGACCATGCCGACGACATCACACACAACGCCGACAATCAGCAACACAATGGGAAAATGGGCGATGAGGGGATGGATATCCATAACCAAAAAGACGTTTCAACTGCGCGACAAATTCCTTACCATGAGCGCGCAAAATAAAGCAAAATAAAACCCACGACAAGGAAGGTTTGCGTGGGTAATCAACCCAATATTCTGTTTATACACTCGCTACATTGCAAGTCATCTATCGCGCTTGACAAGATCACCTACCCCTCTTATCTAAACAGCGTTCTCTCTGGTTTCCGCAGGAGTATTCGGCTATGGTCATAAGAGAAATCCACATCCAAAATTTTAAGGCATTCAAGAACATTAGCCTGAAGGGACTGCCTCCAGTGGCGGTGTTTGTCGGCAAGAACGGGGTCGGCAAAACCACCTTGTTTCGCGTCTTTTCATTTTTGAAGACCTGTTTATCACAGAACGTCCGAATCGCCTTGCAAAACGAAGGTGGTTTCAACGGATTTAAGGAAGTGATCACCCGTGGCGTCGGTCTGTCTGAAAGCATCGTCATAGAACTCAAATTTCGCTTGACCATAGCGGAAAGAGAACGCCTAGTGACCTATCGGCTAGAAATAGGCTTGGAAAACGGGAAACCGCTGGTGCGTCGAGAAATACTGCGCTACAAGCGTTCTAGCTATGGTGCCCCCTTTCACTTTATTGATTTTTCTCGCGGCAGAGGCAACGCTGTCAGCAACGAAGAAGATTTCAATAAACCAGATATCGAACTCACCAGAGAAGAACAGGCGGTTATGCCTGACGTATTGGCTATTAGCAGTTTGGGGCAACTACAGCGCTTCAAGGCCGCGAACGCTTTTCGAGAATTGATAGAAAATTGGCATATTTCGGACTTCCACATCGACGACGCCCGCGGAAAGAAAAATCCCGAGCCGAGCTCTCATCTTTCCAGTTCGGGCGACAATCTGCCTTCGGTCGCCTTTCATCTCAAAGAAGAACATCCCGATATTTTTGCCGCGGTGTTAAACAAAATGAGCGAAAGAGTGCCCGGTGTATCCAACGTCGAAGCCAAAACCAGCGAAGACGGAAGTTTGCTCATTCGCTACGCCGACAGCACTTTCAAAGACCCCTTTTTGGATTTCAACGTTTCCGATGGCACGATAAAAATGTTTGCCTATTTGCTGTTGTTGCACGACCCCAAACCGCACAAAATTCTCTGTGTTGAGGAACCTGAAAATCAGTTGTATCCAGAGCTCATGACTATCCTCGCGGAAGAATTTATGGAATACGCCCACCGAGGCGGGCAGGTTTTCGCCTCCACGCACTCGCCGCAATTTCTAAATGCCATACCGCTAGAGAGTTTGTTCTTGATTGAAAAAGCCGAAGGCGTGTCGGAAATTATGCCCTTTTCTGCGGATCCGCTCGTTAGCGGTCAGCTCGAGGCGGGGGACAAGGCGGGCTATTTGTGGGAACAGGGCATGCTCGCAGGATTCAGAGAAAGAGCAAAGAGATGATCGTGCTTCTCACCGAAGAAGAGTCCATGAGGGAATGCTTAAAGGTCATCATTCCAAAGTTGTGGCCCAATTCTGTGGAGGGAGTAGATTGGATGGTTTTATCGTTTCAGGGCAAAAGCGATCTGGAAAAGTCAATCCCTAAGAAAATGAGGGGATGGCACTACGGAAACCCGCACTTTGTTATCTTGAGAGATAACGATGGCGGGGATTGTTTTGTACTCAAGCGAAAATTGTGTAACATAGCGAACAAAGGCCACAAGCCTTTTCATGTGCGAATCGTATGTCAGGAATTAGAGAGTTGGCTACAAGGACGCGCCAAAAGAGACGATCACACGAGGGATTCTTTGGTGACAAATTCGACTTCGCATTTGACAATGTGAAGCAAAATGAGCAACTGCCGCACGGATTTGCGATAATTGGTCTGGTCGAGCAACCGGTCGTATTGCGCCCGCGATATGCCAAGTTGCCGGATGATCTCGCGGGTGCTCAATGGCGACCGCTCGACCGCTTCCCGAACTTGGCAGGTCAACTTATACAAAAATATATCTGCCATGTACCGGGGGTCGCAATTGTATTCAAGCACATGATCGATGTGAACCGTGCCCTCATCTCCGGATTCGAGAACATAGACAAAACCTTCGTTGTCCAACTCGCGATCCACATAAACCTCGACGACCCGACACCCTTTGCACGGTGTTGGTCGCACAACCGCATAAGGGAACGAATAGGTATTTTGGGGCGTGCGAACTTCAAATACCCGTTCTCGGTTATTCGGCATGACCTTTTGAATTTTCACAGTGCCCCCTCGTCTTGTAATTCTCGTATGTATTTCAAAATTTGACGTGTCGATTTCCCCTGCATCGCCCTATTGTTTTCCAGATCCCATTTGACGACCAACTTCCCCGACCGATAAACATGAACATGTCGCGGGGGATGATCGCCCACCCAAAATAAAAAAATGAAATTTCCCCGTCTGATTCTGCCCATTTAATCTAACCATATCGGGTTATACTTGTCAAGGGAGGTCAGCGAAATCAAAGGCTATCCACCGGACTGACAGCGCGGAAGATATTGCTGACCGGGTATTGCGCGAGCGTATCCGTAGATGAAGCGCGGGGGGTATCGCGTTGGGTTTGGCTCGTATCGACAGCGGCGATTGGGGATTCGGGAGATCGATCAGGCGCCGTATTGGGCTGTGTCTTGTGGATGCTCAACACCGCGAGCAACGCGATGCCCATCGCAAATGCGGCTCGATACACGGACAAGCGGCGCACGGGAAACAACTGGGCAATCCATGCGTTGAATCCGCGGCGTTTTCTCCTGGCCATGCGGGCGACAATGCCATTGCGAATCGCCGGATCCGGTTCGAGACCGCCGACCTCGGGAACCGCGAGCGCGTGGCGCAAAACCCGTTCATCGACCTGTTGTTCTGCCTTAAATGGCGTTGTCACAATTTTTTTCATGATGACCTCTCATCCGCACAGGGGGTTTCTCGCCCGAAGCCTACTTGCGAGTTTTCGCGTAATGTGGTGAAGCCTCGATTTGATCGTGCCTTCAGAGCAGTTGAGAATCTGACCGATCTCTCGAATGCTGCAATTTTCCTGATGCCGCAACAAAAAGGTGGTGCGCTGATCCACGCTGAGCTCGTCCAACTCGTCCATCAGCGCGTGCAAAAATGCCCGTTCATCGCATGCCTTTTCAATGGGATGAACCCCATCAAACCGGGCGCAATGCATGTCGATATCCGGGTCGTTGTACACGACTTGGCGAACGCTCTGTTTGCGGTACTCGTTTTTGCACATATTGTGGGCAACCGTGTAAAGCCAACTGACAAAGGCATGGCCCCGCTTAAACCGAGCGGGCTTCTCGACAATTTTGAGGAACAAATCCTGAAGAAAATCCTGCGCTTTCTCCTCGTCGCCGCCGAGCATGCGATGAAAATAGTAGAGCAACCGCTTGCCGTAGCGGGCATAGAGTTCGTCAAATGCCGCGGTATCGCCCCGCTGGATGCGGGCCATGAGTTTTTCATCGCTGAGCGTGTGGTAGTTAAGGCGCATAAAAAGCCAACTGTCATGTAATTTGCCGTGCGTTTTCACCTATTGCATACACCCGCCACTGTCCAAAGGTTCAATTTTTTTTGACTTTGTTTGTTTTAGAACACCATAGTCAGTTGTCAGTTGACTAATTCTAACGAACATAGCGGTGGGGAGCGGGCGGGGACTGACCACTGACTACCATTCCTTGCACCTAACGGCGAAGCGACCCGTGTACCCCGTTTCGTCTATCGCACTGTTTTCAATTTGGAGGTCTTTGTGGAACGAGTGAAACGTCGTGAGTTCATCAAAAAAGCCGGGCTTGCCGGCGGCGCGGCATTGTTGGCAGGATGTGCATCTCCCCAAGAGACGCGCGCCCCTGCTGTGCAAACGCGCAAACAACATGCGTGGAAAATGGTGACGACCTGGCCCCCGAATTACCCCATTCTGGGCGAAGCGGCCAATCACATCGCCAAATGGACGGAAGAAATGTCCGGCGACCAACTCAAAATACAGGTCTATGGCGGCGGCGAGTTGATCCCACCGTTAGAGGGATTTGACGCGGTCAGCGCGGGCACCGCAGAAATGTGCCACGGCGCCGCGTATTACTGGGCCGGCAAAGCGCGGGCAACGCAGTTTTTCGCCTCTGTGCCCTTTGGCATGAACGCGCAACAGATGAATGCGTGGATCACCAGCGGCGGGGGCTTGGCCTTGTGGGAAGAACTCTACGCGCCGTTCAATCTGATCCCGATGCCCGCTGGCAACACCGGCGTGCAGATGGGCGGGTGGTTCAACCGCGAGATCAACGCGATGAGCGATTTTCACGGGCTCAAGATGCGAATGCCGGGCCTAGGGGGCAAAGTGATCGCCAAAGCGGGTGGGGCAGCCGTGCTTTCGGCCGGCGCGGAGATCTTCACCAATCTCGAACGCGGCGTGATCGACGCCACCGAGTGGATCGGCCCATTTCACGATTTTACGATGGGTTTTTACAAAGCCGCGAAATACTATTATTATCCCGGCTGGCACGAACCGGGCACTGTGTTGGAACTGCTCATCAACAAAGCCGCGTACGAGGGCCTGCCCAACCACCTGCGAGAGATCGTGCGCGCCGCATCTGTCCGCGCCAATGCGTGGGTGCTCTCGGAATTCGAGGCAAAGAACAATGCGTATCTGCAAACGCTGACAAAAGATCACCATGTCGCATTGAAGCGATTCCCGGGCGAAGTGCTCAAAACGCTTCGGCAATACGCAGAAGAAGTCGTCGATGAGGTCGCCGCATCCGATGCAATGTCGAAAAAAGCATTCGCCTCATTCGATGCGTTTCGCCAAAAAGTGAACGGCTGGGCGGAAGTTTCCGAGAAGATCTACTATCTGAACTTGAGCACCTAAACGGGCCAATCACCAAAAAAGCCCTCCTGTTAAATCAGGAGGGCTTTGTCCGTCTCGGGCAAAAACGCGGAAGTGTCTCTCGTTTTATCGCCCCAAATACCGCGGCAACTCGGTCGCCACTTCGGGGAAGGTGATGACCAGGGCGAGGCCGATCAGTTGGATGGCGATAAAGGGAATAATCCCGCGGTAAATATGGCCCGTGCGGACTTCGGGCGGCGCCACGCCCTTGAGATAAAACAGCGAAAAGCCAAACGGCGGCGTCAAAAACGAGGTTTGGAGATTCATCGCGATGAGAATCCCCACCCACAGCAGATCGACCCCGAGTGCCACGAAAATAGGCGCGACAACCGGCACGATAATAAACGTGATTTCGATAAAGTCGATAAAAAATCCCGCGACGAAGATCATCGCCATCACCAACGCGAGAAACCCGCCGGGCCCCATGTTGGCCGCAAGAATGAGATCGGTCAAATAAACGTCGCCGCGCATGCCGCGAAACACCAAGCCAAAAGCCGTCGCCCCCACCAAAATAACAAATACCATACAAGTGAGATGCGTGGTATCCGCCATCACGGATTTCAGGGTGGCATACGAAAACTTCCTCTGCAGCACCGTCAACAGGGTCGCGCCAAACGCGCCCACGGCCGCGGCCTCGGTCGGAGACGCAATGCCCGCAAAGATCGAACCGAGCACCGCGACCACGAGCAGAGACGGCAACACAAACGCCTTCAAAACGCGCTGTACCATCGCCTTGCCGCGAAACTGCGCGAGTTCCTCCTCGGGCATCGCAGGTGCCCACTCGGACTTGAAAACCGCGACGAGAATGAGATACGCCGCGTACAGGCCCACCAAGATCAACCCGGGCAACACCGCGCCGACAAACATATCGCCGATAGAAATATTGAGCACGCTGCCCAACAGCACCAAAACAATACTCGGCGGGATAATCTGCCCGAGCGTGCCCGACGCCGAGATCGCGCCCGTGGCGACCTCGGCCCGATAGCCGCGTTTGAGCATCGTCGGCAAACTCAACAAGCCCATCGTCACCACAGTCGCCCCCACAATCCCGGTTGACGCGCCGAACATCGCGCCCACGGCCACCACAGAAAGCGCGAGTCCCCCGCGCAGATGACCAAAGAGCAGTGCCATCGTCTCGAGCAAATCTTCCGCCAACCCGGACTTCTCGAGCATCACCCCCATATACACGAACAGGGGCACGGCGATCAACACGTAATTGGTCATCACCCCCCAAATACGCAGGGGCAAGAGCTTGAAGAACTCGGGGCCAAACGCGATATACCCGAGAATGAACGAGACGCCGCCCAGCGTAAACGCCACGGGAAATCCGAGCAACAACAGGAGAAACAAGACGCCAAAGAGAATCAAGGGCATGGCTTCGATCATACATCCACCTCCTCGCCTCGTCCGAGGATGCCGAGCAACGACCGGCACGCCAGGGCAAGCCCTTGCAGCAAAAGCAACACAAAGCCCACGGGAATGGCGGCTTTGAGCACCCATCGGCCGGGCAACCCGCCCGGATCCGGCGACGTTTCACCGATGTGGAACGCACTGACCACGAAAGTCTGCGAACTGATGATGACGATGATGCAAAAGGGAATGAGAAACAAGAGGCTGCCGACAAAATTCACCCAGGCGCGTTTGCGCGGCGAAAACCGGCTGTAAAACACATCCACGCGCACGTGCTTGTCGTATTTGAGCGAATACGCCGCGCCGATGAGAAAGATCAGCGCGAACAAGTGCCATTGGAGTTCCTGCACCGCGACCAGGCTGTTTTTGAGCAAGTAGCGCGTGAACACATCGTAACACACCACCGCGACCAACGCCGTGGTCAACCACGCAATCCCCCGGCCGACGCACTCGTTCAACCCATCGGCAAATCGAATATATGCTCTCAACACGCGCAAAGTACCCTCCTCAAAAAATACGCCACCTCCATAACATACCAAAATTCAGCGCGCGCTACGAAAAAAAGTGCCCTCAAATCCACCTTGACATGACCCCAGAGACCGCGTACGTTGATCATGCGTATCGCATTTCTCGTGTAACTTCAAGAGGAGTAACCGCATGCCAAAGCAACCGAATATTCTGCTGTTCATCAGCGATCAGCAACGCACGGATACCATGAAGTGTTACGGCAACGACTGGATTCAATCCCCGCATCAAGACGCGCTGGCCGAGCGCAGCTTTGTCTTTGACAACACTTATGTGACGCAGCCCGTATGCACGCCCGCGCGCGGATCCCTGATGACCGGCCTGTATCCGCATTCCCACGGGTGCGTGGTCAACCGCGAGCAGTTGCGCGATGAAATTCCATCTATCGCAGAAATGTTGCCCAACGCGTACCGCAAAGCCATGTTTGGCAAGTGGCATTTGGGAGACGACTCCGTGCGACAACACGGGTTTGACGAATGGATCAGCACCGAAGACGACCACCGCAACAAATATTCCCGGCCGGGCCTGCCCTTTAGCAGCTATTACGACTGGATGAAAGCGCAGGGCATCGCGCCCCAAAACAACAGCGCGACCGGGGAAATCATCTTCTCTCCGCGCCAGCGTTCCCAACTGCCGCCCGAATACCAGATGGCCGCATTCGTCGCCAATCACGCCGAGCGATTCATTCGAGAAAACGCAGACCGCCCGTGGCTGCTCGTGTTCAGCACGTTCGAGCCGCACCCGCCCATGACCGGGCCTTATGACGGCATGTACGACCCCGACCAATTGCCGGTCGGCCCGGCATTTCTCAAAAAGCCCGAAGGGCACGCCCTGTTCAACCGCGCCCGCGCCGATCACTACCTCGACCACACGGTCGAGGGCGAAGACTTGCGCCGAGAACACTCCTGGCGAAAATTGCGCGCCCAGTACTACGGCAACGTAAAAATCATCGACGACGCCGTGGGCCGCATGGTGAAAGTCTTGGAAGACACGGGGCAAATGGAAAACACGATCTTCGCACTCACCAGCGACCACGGCGAAATGGCAGGCGATCACGCCATGCTGGAAAAACGCGCATTTTACGAGGAATCCGCGCGCGTGCCCATGATCTTAAGCGCGCCCTGGCTCGCGCAGTCGCAACGGCGCGTCGGCGGCGTTTTTGGGCACGCGGACTTGATCGCCACGCTCTTGGAACTGGCCGATCAGCCCATCCCAAAATCGCTTCCGGGCAGGGCGTGCGCCGATGTGTTGCGCGGCGAGGCCCATCTGCGCGATCACGCGGCATTCATGGAATGGAACGGCATTGGCGACCGCAACTTGGGCAATGCACAGATCAATTTGATGGCAACCCTACCTTGGCGTTGCGTGGTGACGGGCGACCATTGGAAACTCAATTTGTGCGCGGGCGACCAGTGCGAATTATTCGATCTGAACCGCGATCCCTTTGAACAAACCAATTTGTTCGATGACCCCATCCACCGAGATCGCGTCCGGGAAATGGCGGCCCGCATTCGCCTCTGGCAACACGAAACGGGCGATCACGCGCCCTTGCCCGTGGCCTGATCGCCCCCACCCAACACAGCGCAATTTGTCTTGCGAGCAGGTCGAGAATCACTATATTGTATTTTCGCGGGCGGGAATCGCTATGTCTGCTTTTTGGCGGGCGCTTGCAATGCTTCTTCCTCGCCTAGCTTTCCTTCCGCAATCCCCCACCCATTCGCGTCCAGTGCTCTGATTTGAGAGGGCATTGCGCGATTCTGTGAAGGAGTCCCGTGATGGACGACAAGGCGTTGTTGAAACTGCTGGTGGCCGGCATTGGCGAAGACGTCGCCGCCTCACAACTGAATCTGTCTCCCCAACAGGTCAAAGCGCGAATCGAGGAATATCTGAACGCCGGGATTTTGAATTGCAATGGCGAGCGCGAAACCATCGACTGGAAGGCTTATGGCAACTGGAAAAAGCAGGCGCGAAAAGCCGCGCAATAGCGCGATCACATCGGGTTCACACAACACAAAGGGCAGTCGCATGTGCAACTGCCCGTTTTTAATTTGGGAAAATGAAAATGAGAACGATTAAGTGGAATGACGACTTCTTGCTGTGGGTTATTTTTGTCGCGCCTTCCTGTTTGCTCATCGCTTGCCTCATCCCGGCCTTCCTGGCGACGCAAGTGCAGATGGGGGTAGATGTGTTTTTGAACCATCATACCCAGCTCGTAGCGGGCGCGCGGGTGGGCTTGATCACCAATCCCACGGGTCGCACGAAAACGGCCGAGACGACGATCGATGCCCTGCGGCAACATCCAGAGGTGAATTTGGTCGCGCTGTTCGCCCCCGAGCACGGGATCAAAGCGCGGGAAGAAGCGGGCAAACGCATCGGCGATACGCAACTGAACGACCTGCCCGTGTTTTCGCTCTACGGAGGAGGTAGCAAAAGACCCAAGCCAGCGGCCTTGGCCCAGGTCGATGTCCTGATCTACGATATTCAAGACGTGGGCAGCAGGGCCTACACCTACATCTGGAGTTTGGCCGAGGTCATGGCCGCAGCCGCCGAACGCGATAAGCGCGTCATCGTCTTCGACCGCCCCAATCCCCTGGGCGGCTTGACAGTGGATGGCCCGGTGACCGAGGAAAAATGGCTGTCATTTATCGGCCTGTATCCCGTGCCCCGCGTCTATGGCCTGACCGTTGGCGAACTCGCGCGCTATCTCAACCGAGAGCACGCCCTCGCGTGTTCCCTTACCGTCATACCGATGGCCGGCTACCAACGCACCACGCGCTGGCAAGATGTCGAGCGCGATTGGGTCGCCCCCTCGCCCAACATCCCCTCGCCCGAATCCGCGGTGTGTTTCGCCGCAACCGGAACAATCGGCACCCTGGGCACCTTGCACATCGGCATCGGAACCGAAACGCCCTTTCAACTCGTGGGCGCGCCCTGGGTCAACGCAGAGAAAACGGCCCGCGCCCTAAACGCGCGACAACTGCCGGGCGCGCGCTTTCGCGCCATGACATTTGTGCCCGACAAAGGGCTGTTTCGCAACGAGGAGGTGCAAGCCGTATTTTTGGACGTGGAAGACCCCATCGCATTTCACCCCACGCGCACGGAAGTCGAAATGCTCGCGCACTTTATCGCGCAATATCCCGAGTTCAAAATCCCACGAGACCGGTATGACCGATTCGACAAAGCCATGGGCACGAGCACCATACGCGAAGCCCTGTTAAGAGGCGATGCCCCACAGCACATCTGGTCACAATGGACGGAACAACTCGCCAACTTCTCCGCCGCCCGCCAAAAGTATTTGCTATACGATGAGTGAAAGCGCGTTCAGAAATCCGTCATTTTTTGAGTTTGTTGCGGCGTTGTTGCATAAATAGCAATTTCCTGCAAGTTGGGATTGCAAAAAGACAGGCTCCTTCGTAGATTGGGCATATAGATCACCAAAACAACTCACCCTTTCTCACCAGGAACCTGTCATGCCCAAGATAACCGCTTCCAAACCCGCCGTCAAGTCCCCGCGTCGCCCGCGTCGCCCGCGCTGTGCGCCTGTCTATCGGGTTAGGAACTGGGCGGCCTACGAGGCCGGTCTCAAGCAGCGGGGCAGTCTGACGTTTTGGATCACGCCGCAAGCCCTTCGGAACTGGTACCATCAAGGGCCAACGCAACGGGGGCGGCAAAACACCTTTTCAGATTTGGCTATTCAAACGGCATTGATGGTGCGCTTGGTCTATGCCTTGCCCCTGCGTCAAACCGAGGGGTTTCTCAAGTCCATCCTGGCATTGATGGGGGTGGATTTGCGTGTGCCCGATCACACGACCCTCTGCCGGCGACAGGGCGATTTGAACGTGGATTTACCTGTCCAATCCCGTCACGAGCCGATCCACTTGGTGGTGGATTCTACCGGCCTGAAAGTGTATGGCGAAGGCGAATGGAAGGTGCGTCAACACGGCTTTTGCAAGCGCCGGACTTGGCGCAAATTGCACATCGGCGTCGATGAGGCCACCGGGGAGATTGTCGCACAGACCCTGACCTCGGCAAGCGTTGATGACGCTTCGCAGGTCAACCCCTTGCTCGATCAAGTCCCGGCCCCTGTCCATACGCTGGGCGCCGATGGCGGCTATGACAAACGCAAGGTCTTCAACACATGCGCCGCCCCCAAACAAGGAGCCCCCATCCGACCTCTGATTCCCCCGCGCCATGATGCCAAAATTGAACAACACGGAAACAGGAAGGCACCCCCCCTCGCCCGCGATGAAATCATCCGAGCCATCCGGCGTCAAGGCCGCCGACAGTGGAAACGCACCAGTGGCTATCATCGTCGCTCGGTCGTTGAAACCCACATAGGCCGCTACAAACAACTCATTGGGCGGCAGTTGCGCGCACGAAAAAAGAAGAACCAAGAAACGGAAGCACGGTTGGGATGTGCGGTGCTCAATCGCATGATGAGGATCGCGAAACCCGTGTCCTATCCCATAGAAAGAAGGGCTTAAATTTCGCGGGAAAGGGACGAACTTAGCCACGACAACATTTATGCAACAACGCCGTTTGTTGCGGTAAAAAGGTTCTAACTCGCTGAACTTGGGAATGATCTTGACCTCGACCCGTCGATTCGCGTTTTCAACGGCTTTCCTCAACTTGCTGTCAATCGCTGCGATCTGAAATTTCCCGCCCCCCAGCGATACCAGTTCATAATATTCCTGCGTGAGGCCAATATTTTGCCAGAGCAACACGAGCGACGAGACGCGCTTGTCGGAAAGATCGGAAACCATCGAGGTGTCTGTTCGCGCTTTGATGGCTATGGCGAATTTTCCATCTCGTTGCCGTGCTTCCTTCAGTATCCGCCCAATACTTTCCAAGTCCTCTCGTGCAGAAGGGAGAATGCGCTCGCCATCCCACATCCCCGAAGGTGAAAACACATCGCTGTAAATGGTGATCGTATCTCTTTTGACTTCGATTTTGGGGTTGGACGCTCCCAAACCCGCCGGAATGAGTTCGTAATGCTCTGGCGTAAATCCGATATTTCTTCTCCAGAGCAACGCGAGCGATTGGGCGCGTTGATACGAAAGCCGGTCGTTATTTTCTGAAGGCCCCATCGTATCTGTGTGCCCCTCGATGACAATCCTGAACTTTTGACTCCGGCGGCTGTCCAAATACGTCTTCAACTTTTGTCCAATACGCCGCAAATCTTCCAATGCCCGAGAAGGTATATCTCGTATCTCCCACCTATTAAAAGGAAAAAGGACATCGCTTTTGATGACGATTGTCCCTTTCTCCACTTCGACTTCTTCCCCTTCCATAACCCGCTTCAAATCATCCAAATCGTTGAAGATACTGCCGACAATGCGATGCAGGTGGCTCAACTGCACCAAACTGATATAGTTTTGCACGACCATCAAAATGAGCAAAAACATCGCAAAAATAAAAATAGACGTAATCAGATCCGTAAAAGATGGCCATACATTCAGCGAGGTATCCCTACGGGTTCGGTTTCTTTTCATCGCCACCTACCCGAGATAAAGTCGGTTGAAAAAATCCTTTTCTTTGGACAAAAAAAAACGCGGTGCGCGGTTCATCACACCGCGGGCGAGGATATGCCTGTCGCATCTCACCGCTTTTGGTCGGGTGTGTCATGGCTGTGCCTCAATTCGGACGATTTCACCGCGTTTCAGAACATCTAGACTTTTCAGCAGATCGGGCAACAACGGCCTCAAGTCATTGATGCCATTCGTTTTTGCGGCGAGAACGACCACAGCGACATCGGCTTCCGTGATGTGTTGCTGGTATGGGATGTTTTGGTCTGTGGTAATGATAACGTCAAACTCGTTTCGGGCCAGCGTCAAAAGTTCGCCATTGCGTTTGCCATCCCACCCCAGATATCTGGCAGTCGTGACTTCATGTGCGCCCATCAGAAGAGGTCGCAGGTCCCAAGTAACTGATTCGTCAAGCAGTAGCCGCATGGACCTCTTTCTCCAAGACTTTCTGAGCCATTTTGAGGATTGCCACCAACTGTTCCGGACTCGCGGATGGAAATTCGTAATAAAAATCTTTCAGGCTATATGCGGCGGTCAAGCAGTCAAACAGATTTTTAACCGGCAACCGGGTACCCATAAATACTGGTGTTCCCCCCATAATGTTGTGGTCGCTGTGAAAAACGCTGTTCGGAGCCTTATAGGCGTTCTGCTCCAGAACATCCCTGGCCATTTCGAGCACGGCACCCGTCTGCTCTCGCAACACAGTCGGAAAATCATAATGAAAATCCTTCAGGTTATAGCCCTCGATCAGGTAGGTAAATAAGTTCTTCACCGGCACGCGGGTCCCAACAAAAACGGCCGTATCGCTCGCTATCTCCGCGTCGAAGTGAATAACGCCACTCGTTTTTTGATGCACATGTTTTTGAAGTGCGTTCAGTGCTTGATCAAGACTCACGGATGGGAAGTGATGAAGAAAAAGGTGCAGGCTACCGCCCTTTTTTTGACAGTCAAACAACTTTTGAATCGGTACATCCGTTCCCTCGAAAAAGGGGCCGGAGCACATCCCCGCATCGCCACTGCGAAAAACGCCATCCTCAATTGTAATAACCGCGCTTTCGCTCAATTGTGCCATAGCCAATCTCCTCGCGTTGTTTCCGTTATTTCGCCAATTCGTTCAACCACCACCCGAACACGCGCTTGGATCCCAAGGGATTTTGCTATCATCCCGATTATCACCTCTCCCCTTTTTCCACCTCAACCCGCACCGCTCGGGCTTCTGGCGTGAAGGCGACAAAGGTCACATCGCCCTCTCGGTAAAAGGTGCCATCTTCAAATGCGGAGCGCGTCTGTGCCCGCGTCAGGGGTTTGCCATTTACCGTTACGCCTGCGACCACCACATCGCGCAATCGCAAGGTGAACGCCGGCACTTGCACGGGCAAATCGAGTGCGATGCGCTGTCCAGCCACCGAAACATCGGCCATCTCGCACGCGATTGCGTAATTGGTGATCTCGCTGCACTTGCGCCACTGTGACCGCTCGCCATTTGGATCGCGTTCTTTGAGCCGGCGCACGATGGTCTGAAACGCCCGAAACCCACGCCGATCCCCATCGTGCAAGCCGTAAAACCCCTGCCAGTGGCTGATCATCACGCCCGGATCGCCCGCGTCGATCACCTCGGGCAACCGCCCGCGTCGAAGGTCTGACGCGATGTAATAATCCACATCCACCTCGCCGTAGCCGGTCCACGACCCGGTTTTGTCGCCCGTGGCTGCGATGACCTCGCCCATGGCCTCGCCGCGCTCGGGTTTGGGATACCACACCGGGCAATCCACCGGCCCCTTGGACGATACCCGCTTGAACAAATAGGGCGTTGGGTTGCCCGTCACCCGGCGCACGGCATTTTCCGCGCACTTGGCGTAAAAGTCGATGGGATTACCAAACCCGCCCGGACTCGTCACGCCGGCAGGGGTCAACCCCACATTGTGCAAAATCTCGCACGCCAGCGCGATGTAATCCATCACGCGCTCTTCTTCGTCGGTCGGCAGATTATTCCACCCGTGTTGCTCCCACAAATTCGGATCGATGGGTCGCAGGGTTTCCAGATCTACCACAAAAGTGTGCGTGATCATCTCCGGCGTGATGTCGTAATTCGGCATGATCAGTTCTCTGCACATTGCCAACCACTGCGCTTGTTGCGCTTGCGAAAACATCGGCAAGCCGTGGTCAATGCGCCCAAGCGCGGCCGGGCACGGCACCACGCTGAACTTGCCCTTGACGTCATTCTCCAGACAAAACTCTGCAAATTCGCGCGTGAACGATTCGGGATGCACCACAGGCACATCTTCCCAGCGATACGCCGTGCCTTCCACGGCCTGACGGTCGCGCATCCAAAAGTAATTCAAATTGACCAGCACGGTTGAATCGTCAAAAATAATCGACAATGGCACGCGGTCAAGGGCGTGCTTGTTGATTTCAACGTTCATGGCAGGCTCCTATCGGGCGGGCACGTCGCCCAAGCCATCTGTTGTCAGTTGTCAGTGGGTCATTGCTTTTGAAGATAGCAAAGTTTCGCATCGCTAACAATAATCATTGTTGCAAAAAAAAATAATCGCGCTATCTTCTCACGTCTCACGTCTCACGTCTCACGTCTCACGTCTCACGTCTCACGTCTCACGTCTCACGTCTCACGTCTCACGTCTCACGTCTCACGTCTCACGTCTCACGTCTCACGCCTTCCGTCTCACGTCTCACGTCTCACGTCTCACGCCTTCCGTCTCACGTCTCACGTCTCACAGGAGAATCACCATGGCAGCAGAAACGCATGCAGGTGCAGTTTGGGACGCGGAAAATCCGCGCATGCACATTGGCACGCAACGTTTTTCCACGTCTGACGAACACCTCGAATTTCTCGCGCGGTGTGGCGTCACAAACATGGCGATCAACGACGCTCGGGAAATCACGCCGGATCCGAGCAGTGGCTGGACAGTGGAAGAACTCGTGGCAAAAAAGGAAAAAGCCGCAAAACACGGCATCGAGGTGGAGATGGTCGCCTTGCCCGTGCAACACCTCAATCTCAATGGCGACTTTGTGCCCGAGTTTATGTGCGGCAACATGAAAGCCGGCGAAAAAGAAATCGAAATCGCCTGCGACATGGTGCGCGCCGCCGCAGATGCGGGCATCCCCGCGCTGAAGTATTTTCTCTGCGAAATGGAGAACCAACGCACGGAGAGCGTCCCGCTCGGGCGCGGCAATGTGCGCTATTCCACCTGGGACTTGTCCAAAGCGGACGCCGACACCCCGCGCTACGACGAACCCGTCACCGCCGAACAAAATTGGGAACGCATCACCTTTTTTTTAGAGCGCGTCATTCCGGTTGCCACCGAATGCAAGGTGCGAATGGCCTGCCACCCGTGCGACCCGTGGTTGCCGCCCGGGTACAAGCGCGTTGATCGCGTGCTCGGCGGATACGATGGGTTCAAGCATTTTATCGACATTTGCCCAAGCCCGTACCACGGCCTCAATCTGTGCCTCGGTTGCATGGCCGAAAGCGTTCTGGATCCGCGAAACGAAGTCGCGGACATCATTCGCTATTTTGGCGAGCGCAAGAAAATTCACCTCATCCACTTTCGCAACATCACGGGGGGGCGCAACGAGTTTCAAGAAGTGTATCCGGACGAAGGCGATATGAACATGTTTGTCCTCATGCACGCCCTCAAAGAAGTGGGCTACCCGCACATGGTCATCCCCGACCACGCGCCCGGGCACGATGCGCCTGGGCATTTTGAACAGGCATTCGCCTTTCAATTCGGCTTCATCAAAGCCCTGCTTCAAGCGGTTGAGGTCGAGAATGAGCGGCGGTGACCCGCGGGCGATTCGCAGAAAAAAATTAAATTCTTGACCGAATACAACTCGCTGTCTATCATAATGGGAGGGGGAACTGATCCAAATAGTACCCCCTCTTGTATCTTTGGGCGAGCACGGGGGCATCGCCCCTACACACTGCTCGCCTTTGAACGGGTTATCGCTAGTTGTACCCCGTTTGTGGCTAAAATCCCATCTTTCTCGTGAGTGATTGCGTTATGGTAAAAATATCAACAAAACACAAAGGCGAGATCAAAAAACTGCTGAGGGAGTACAAGGAATCTGCCTACGATACAATAGCGGCTGAGATGAGTAAAATTCTAAAAAATTATTATCCTGAGAATCCCAAGAAAATTGGCAAGCGTCTCCTAAACAAATTATTCTCAAGTTGGATGAAAAAGGAAAACGAGGCGATTGTTCACTATTGGATTTTGTGCAAGTTACTCTTTGAGTATCAGTACCCGTCAGAACAACTAGATTTGGAGGTTCCTTGCGGTGGGATTGGGCACAAGGCATCGAACCAACAACGGGATAGCTATGCCGACCTCGTTGTTTATACGCACAAAGATAGGCGACCAGATGCCGCACTTATCGTCATTGAAGGAAAGGCACTCGGTCGCCAGGATCGTAGGGCACCTGCACAGGCTGCTAGTTATGCTCGGGCATTGGGTGCGAGATACCATCTGATTACTGACAGCGAGCAATTCGATGCTTATGAGACTCAGCCTCATCCCCTAGATGGAACGCCAATTGGCGATATTCCCAAGTGGGTAGGTTCCAAACCCCTGCGAGAAAGATTATCGAAAAAACACATACTCCCACCGCTTACGGATGAACAACAGCTTCGGGGTCTCGTGAAGGCGAGCCATGATCAGATTCACGCTGAAGGAATTGATCCTGCAAAGGCATTTGATGAACTGGTCAAACTGTTCTTTGTCAAAGTTTACGATGAACAGGAATTGCCTTCTGTCTATGAATTTTCTGTTTTATCGGGTGAAACCGCAGACGATACGGGCAACCATATCAGGCAGTTACTAAAAAAGGCTGCAAATGAAAGCAAGTTTAAGCAATTGTTTTCAGAACCAGGGGATGATGAGTTTTCCATAAGCAATAAATCGATCAGAAAAGTTATCGAAACGTTTCAAGGTTTTAGCTTTACGGGAAATTCCCTTATCGGTATTGACGCAAAAGGCACTGTTTATGAAAGCATAGTCGGTTCTACTTTCAGAGGCGAGCTCGGTCAATATTTCACACCGAGAAAGATGGTCGAGTTCATGCTGGATTTACTCCAACCGAACCGCAATGACATCGTGCTGGATCCGTCGTGTGGTAGCGGCGGCTTCTTAATTTATGCGTTGAGAAAAGTCGCTTGTGGCATCAGGCGAGATCAACAAAACCTTCCTCAACACAGAATTGAAACGCTGATCAAGGACTTTGCCAACGACAATGTTTTCGGCGTTGACCTCAGCCCTCGGATGGTAAGAGCAGCGCGGATGAACATGATCATGCACGGGGATGGCTGGGCGGGCATTGTAAGGCACCATGGCCTAAAACTAGATACGCAGGCCAAACACAAAAATACGGCGGGTAAATTTACCCTCATTTTGTCGAATCCACCGTTTGCAGGGTATGAAAATGACAGAGAAATTTTGAAAAAATACAAGGTGGGAAAAAATGAATCCGGAGACATCAGAGGTGTAAATCGCGCTTTGGTATTTGTCGAAGAAATCATCGATCTTCTCGATGAAGGGGGCAGGGCGGGCTTAGTCCTTCCCAGAAGCATTTTTGAGAATGAATCGCATTCATTCAAAAAATTGAGAGAAGTTATTTTTGATAGGACGGAAATTTTGGCCGTTATCGGTCTTCCCAAGACCGCATTTCACCACACGGATTGCGGGATTCTCGGCGACTTGCTTTTTTTTCAAAAACGAAAAAAGCCAAGAACTGATTACAAAGTGTTTGTCGGCTGGGCAAACGAAGTGGGGTATAATACGCTCGGTCATAATATTTCCAAAAATGATTTCCCCGACTTACTCGATAAATATGAAAAAAGAGATTCAAATCACTTGATCTCGGTCAAAAAATTACGAGAAGAAGATAATATCAACCCATGGTTTTATCATCCCGACGCTCAGAAAATCAGGGATAGCCTAAATTCAAACGGCTCAAACACAGTTCCCTTAACAGATCTCGTCACAATATACAGAAGTCGCATTTCCAGAAAGTTATTGCGAGAAACGCCAAATAGAATGTTGAAGTATTTGGAAGTCAGTGCGTTCGATCCAAACACGGGAAAAATAGAATCCGATAAAATTAAAATTCGCACAATTGGGGAACTCCCATCTCGAGCTACGTATGAATTAAGCGGTGAAGAGTTGCTTTTGCTTCCAAATGCTCGCAATTCACTAGAATCGAAACGCGAGGTCATTTTGGTTGGCGAAGAGACTGCTGGATACATTCTCACCAACAGATTTACCCCGCTGATGCCAATGGTCAGCGCACACTATTTGCTCGAGATACTCAACACGGACTTTGTCCGCGATCAGATGATTCTCGCCTGTAAAGGGGCTGGCTCTCCCGATCTGAGAGAAAGCAAGTTAGAAACGATTATGGTCCCTGTCCCTAATAAAAACGACCTATCGTCAATTGATGGCTTCATGGAGGAAATTTCAGATTTGACTGCAAAAAAGAATCGGTTACAACAGGAATTATCAAAAGTAGAGGACTTACTCGCCAAGTCGCTAAGAAGAATTATTCCTGCCTAATTCACGGCGTGGTAAGATGTTGCGATCTGATGTTTGAAGAACCGGTACACTCCGTTTTTAACACCAAATGCTCGAGTCTTTAAGATCCAGGCATTTTTGTTTTTCAACGCATGCACGCTGACCACATTTCCCAACAGGATAAACACTTCTCCGAACGGTAGGTTATCGAGGTGATGGACTATTCGATGCAACAAATCAAAGCGGCATTGGGAACGTGTAGCCGATTGTCGCTGGCGGATTTGCCCACGCCATTGACCGAGTGTGCGCGGTTGGCAAAGACCTTGGGCGGGCCGCGTCTGTTGGTCAAGCGCGAGGATCAGACGGGCTTGGCATTTGGGGGCAACAAGGTGCGCGAGTTTGAGTATTCGGTCGCGCCTGCTGTGGATGAGGGGTATGACGTGTTATTGCACGGCGCAGCATCGCAGTCGAATCAATCGCGGCTGACCGCAGCGGTTGCGGCCAAGTTGGGCATGAAGGCGGTGATGGTCGGGCGCAAGGACGAGCATGCAACCCCCGTGAATGGCAACTTATTGCTCACGCATCTGTTCGGCGCGAGCGTGCATTTGATCGAAAGCGAGGAGGAAAAGGCAGCCATCATCGCGGCCCTGAATGCCGATGGGCACAAGGTGTATAACACGAGTTCGGACGGTTATTACCACCGCAGCGTCTCGTATGTGGATGGGTTTTTGGAATTGTGGGAGCAGGTGCAGGCGTTGGGTATCCGGCCCGATGCGATCTATGTCTGTGCGGGCGTGCATACGCATACCGGGCTCGTGGTCGGCGCGAAAGCATTGGGCGTGGATGTGCGGATTATCGGCATCAGCCCAAGCCCACAGGACGATGCGGCGAAGAATGTGCAACTCGCGGATGTGGCAAATGAAGTGTGCAACATTCTGAAGTTGGATTTGCATTTTACAGCGTGCGATTTTGAGAGCTACGGCAAGTACGCAGGCCCGGCTTACGGGGTGCTGACGCCCGAGGCGCGAGAAGCGGTTTTGCTCGCCGCGCAAACCGAAGGGCTGTTGCTCGATCCGGTTTATGCGGGCAAAACATTTGGCGCGCTGATCGATCACATCCGCGCGGGGTGGTATGCCGAAGATCAAACCGTGGTGTTCGTGCATACGGGCGGCACGCCTGCATTGTTCGCGTATGGCGATGAGTTGCTGGCTGGTGGTTAGGGGCGGTGGTCAGGCCGCCCACCTGTGCGTTCCCATCCTCTCCTCCGCTCCCATGTGGGCGATGTCCCCGTAACTGACCGAACAAAAAGTAACCGCCGAGGCTTGAACCTCGGCGGTTGTTTTTTTCATGCGGGTCACGCGCCTTCGACGGCTTTTCTCAGCGCGTCGCCATTGTTGCGCCACCAGGAATGCAGGATTGAAATATCGACCCCGATGTTGAAGTGGCGCACGCCCATGTCGAGATACGCCTTTGCCTCGTCGGACGACATGATCTCTGCGCGGGGGGGAATGCCCATGCTCAGCGCAGTCTTGAACACTTCATTGTGCGCGTCCAACACGCCCGGGTCATTGCGCTGCCCGGCCTTGCCAACGCTCATCGAATAATCCGAAGGGCCCCACTGCACCATATCCACGCCCGGAACCGAGAGAATCGCCTCCAGATTTTCCACCGCCTCCTTTTTTTCGATCATCAGCACGACCACTGTATCCCGCATGGCCTTCACGTACTCGGCGCCACCGCCATAGCCCATATACGTATTGCGCCGCGTGTACACGCTGTAAAGACCGCCGTCTTCTGGCGTATCGGGCAGGGTCACGCGCACACAGGTTTTGGCGTCTTCTTCCGTGCGGCAATCGGTGAACAAAATGCTACCGAACCCGGACCCAATCGCCCGTTGCGCCAAGAAGTGCTGATGGCTGCGGTCAATCTTAAACATCATGCCCATGTCGTACAACTCGGCTGCGCGGCACAGATTGTCGAGATCGTAGAGGTCAAACGTGCCGTATTCGCCGACGTATTCGACATAGTCGTACAGCCCCGTATGTCCAATCGCTTCCACAATCGCCGGCCAACTCGAGTGAATGCGCGTGCCGATGGTCGGCTCGCCCGCGTCCAGTTTTTCTCGAATGATGTTGGGTTTCACAATGTACTCCTTTGGTTTGGGGTGATGTTCCAAACAACGCGCCCGCTTTGTGTTGTGCAACACGTCTTCGGGCAGTGTTCCGAAATTTCACATTATCCGCCAGATGAGTCGATCCCACAAGGGCCGTGCGACAGCGCGAATGGACCGCCCATCATTGCCAGCGCGTCCAGTGTCGCAGCCCCGCATCGCGGTCATTTCTATCTCGCACGCGCACGCGCACGACCACCACGTCGCTCGTATCGCCTATGCCTTCCACCAAATCCGCCACGCGCAATTCAAAAATGTAATCCGCAGGGGCGATAGCCTGAAATTCGGGCGATGGGCTGTTGCTGTTTTGCAATCCCACGCGCGGGCCGCCGATCTGCGTCCAAAAGTACATCAGCGCGTCCTGATCCGGATCCGAACTGCCCGTGCCATCCAAGACCACGCGCAAGGTGTCGTGAAAATTTATCACCCTATCCGGCCCCACAGCCGCGACGGGCGGCGCCTGCGTTACGGCAATCCGCACGCCCGAAGTCACCAGGGTCTCGGATTGGCCGTCGCCCAATTCCAAAAACAACTCATAGATACCGGGTTCGAGCGGTGCTTGCCACACCACAGTTACGGAATCTTGAAACAGGTCGATCAACGTGTCTTGCCGAGTGGCCGCGAATACGCCCCCGGACGCAATCCAACGAAAGTCCAACTCGTCGTTGTCCGGGTCATCCGTCACTATGGTGATATGCACTTCCTGCCCGCGTCCCACCGACGGTTCCGAGCCGCGGTCTGTCCGCAAGTCCAGCAATTTGGGGCTTTGTTGCCGGTCGAGCACGGAGCAACCGCAGAACAGGCAGATACAGGCGATGATTGAGAGGCGCGTCAATTTTTGCATGGCGAGACCGAAAGTGTGTTCTTTTTTCCAATATTGTTCCAACAATTTAGTCATATCAATGTTCCGAAAAAATCAGTTGTCAGTTCTCACCCCGCCCAACCCCCTGCGGTGAGACGGGAGACGGGAGAGGTGAGGCAACCCCGCCACCGCCCAAGTTGTCAGTTGTCAGGCCGCCCGCTGGGAGGCACGGGGGCCTGTTCTTACGGCTAATGGGATTGCACTTTCCACTCATTTCTTTGTTTTTACCTGCCACACGGCCGCGCTGATGGTCGTGCAGGCGAAGGCGATGGTGATGAGGCCGTAGAGCCATAATTGGGCATGGGCGTCAGAGGTGGAAAAATAAAGCGCGTGGCGCAATCCGGCCATGCCATACGTCAGGGGATTGACGGCCATTATCCAAGTGAGCCAGCGGGACGCGCCATCCGGGGGGAAGACCGCGCCGGAGAGCACCCACATCGGCAGCAGCAACAAACTCATCACCGCGTGAAACCCGGCCGTGGATGTGCTGCGCCAAGCTATGGCAAACCCGAGCGCGGTCAGGGCGATGCCCAAGATGGCCAGAAACATGAGGGTCAGACCCAGTGATGCTACGCTGATGGGAATGTCCAAAAACGCCAAGAATATGAGAAAGATCGCACTTTCCAAAAACGCCAAGGTGCCCCCGCCCAAGACCTTGCCCATCACCAAGCCAATTCGGGACACGGGCGCGACCAGCACGGCCTGCATAAAGCCCTCGCGCCGATCTTCGATGACGGAGATGGTGGAAAAAATCGCGGTGAACAACGCGATCAACAACAGGGTTCCCGGATAAATATATTCCAAATACCCCCCGGAAATCCCCATGGGCGCGAAGGACTTTTCAAAGCCGGACCCCAAGATCAGCCAGAAAACAAGGGGTTGCCCAATCGCGCCGAACAAGCGGTTGCGATCTCGGGCAAAGCGCGTCAACTCCCGCCGCCAAAGCGACACCACAGGCAACCAAAACCGCACTACGCTTCCTCCCTGTGAAATCCATGCCCTGTTCGCTGGACGAACACATCCTCAAGGGTGGGCACGCTCAAGGTCATGGCGCGCACCTCCTCGCGCAGGAGGGGATACAACTCGGCCAAGAGCCGCTGCCCTTCGCAACACGCAATCCGCACCTGCCCGTCGATCACTTGCGCGTCGTGTCCCACAACCGGTTCGATGTGCAATCGCAATGCCTCCGGGTCGCGCGCTTCAAGGGTGATCACCTCGCGGCCCACCTCGCGCTTCAACGCAGCGGGCGTGCCTTCGGCGATCAGGCGTCCGCTGTCCAAGATGCCAATTCTATCGCACCGCTCGGCCTCTTCCATAAAATGCGTGGTCAGCAATAGGGTCGTGCCCCAGGCGCGGCGCAACACGTCCAAGTCATTCCAAAACCCGCGTCTCGCGCCGGGGTCGAGCCCAGCGCACGGTTCGTCAAAAATCAACACTTGCGGGCGATGCAACAAACTCTTGCACAACTCCACGCGCCGCTGCAATCCGCCGGATAGAATCTCCACGCGATCCGCTACGCGATCTGCAAGGGCCATCATGTCCAATGCCTCTGCAATGCGTTGGGCGAGCAAGTGGCCTTTCAACCCGTAGAGATGGCCTTGATGGCGCAAGTTTTCCAACACGGTCAACCGCGCATCCAAGCTGGGCTGCTGAAAAACCACGCCAATTCGCGCACGCACCGCATGGGCTTCGGCAACTGCGTTTTTGCCCAACACGCGCACCGTGCCCTGATCGGGGCGCAACGCGGTACACAACATGCGAAACAGGGTGGTCTTACCCCCGCCATTAGGCCCCAAAAGCCCGTACATTTCCCCGGTCTTCACGCGCAACGCGATGCGGTCTAAGGCCACGCGCTCGCCAAACCAATGGCTCACATTTTCAACCTCTATTGCCACTTGCACATTTATTCTCCAGCGTTCATAAAAAGAAAGGTGATAGGTTTTCCTATCACCTCTGTGGGGGCGCGAGTTGTTCAGCGGGCAACCCATTCCCTTTCTCGGCTTATATGGCATCGCCCCTGCGTCGGCAATCGACATCAATGCCCCAACCGCTGTTGCCCATGCTCACCCGAGCAATTTGCCGAGGGCGGTGATCGGGCCGACGATAGCCGCGGCGAATCCCCCCATCTTGATCGTCATGCGCTGTTCGAGCTCTCGAATCTGGGCGTGTAACTCCGCGATATCCGCTTTGGTTGCAACAGTATCGTCAAACGCATTGCCGACAGTTGTCACCACTGCTTCAGCCTGGAGCTCGTCAAATCCTGCTTCTGATTTCATCGACATAAAAACCTACCTATTCTTGCCTACCCAAGTTTATCCAGCATCATCACCAGCCACAACACGGGCAGATAAACGAGCGTTGCGCGCATCAGCCTGCGGGCGTGCAAATCGGTGCGATACCGCGCAAAGGTCAAACTGGCGTATAGCAGGCCCAAGCCGAGGGAGATGGCGACCCCGAAATACGCCACGCCAGCCATGCCCAGCAGTGCGGGCATCAGGCTACACGAGAGCAAGACCAAGGTGTAGAGCACCACCTGATGCGCGGTGCGATGGCCTTGCGGGTCTTCGACTGGCAGCATGCGAAAGCCACCTCGGGCGTAGTCTTCTCGATAGAGCCAAGCAATGGACAAGAAATGGGGAAATTGCCACAAAAACAAAATGCCGAACAACGCCAGTGCCTCGCCGCTCAACGCGCCTGTTGCGGCGGTCCATCCACCGACCGGGGGCAACGCGCCTGCAATCGCACCGATAGCGGTGTTGTGCGCGGTCTTGGGCTTTAAGGGCGTGTACAGGAGCAGGTAGATTCCCACGGTTAATGCGCCGACCAACCCGGTCAAAGCATTGACCAGCACGCCGAGATAGACAATGCCCATCCCGGCTAAAATCAGGCCGAACCAACAGGCGGTTTCCGGGGAGACGCGGCCCGCGGGCAGGGGGCGATCCGCGGTGCGGCCCATTCGTCTATCGCGCTCGCGCTCCATAAACTGGTTCAAAACGCCCGTGCCAGAAGCGGTCAAAAAGGTGGCGAACAGGACGTGGAACACATGCATCGGATCTATTGCCTGCCCCATGCCCAGCACATAACCCACAAACGCGCTGAACGCGACCATCAGCGCGATCCGAAATTTAATCAAAGTCAAGACATCGCTCACGAGCGTTCTCGCAGGTACCAATTCGGCATTCACGATACGCGATCCTGAAAAAGGGCGGGATTGTCAGCTATTGGCTTTCAATGCGAACTCAGAGTTCGTTTGGAAACACAACAATACCAGCTTTTGCATCATGAGTCAAGCAGGAGATACGCCATCCCGCGTTCACGGCACTGTGCTAAATACGTCTAAATGTATTGATACGCTTTCATCGCGGGGTGCAGGAACGCGAAATCATGGACGCCATCATCGGTCTTCCACCTGCCCACGGAATCGGGACGCACGATGACCTTGCCCAGCGGGAAGCCGAGAAACTCCTCCAGCTTCGCCCGCGTCTCCTTCTGATGGCGAATCGCATCCTCAAAGCGCACGGTGATACAATGCTCGGGCGCGGGCGTGGATTTCATGATTTCGTATTGGTACAGCCACGAAATCGCCCGGCGCTCGCGCTCGTCCTCGGTTTGCGGATACGGAATGTCAAAATCGCGCAAATCATCGGTTTTGTGCCGGCGCAAAATGCAATCGCGCGGATCGCGTACCCAGTGAATGTATTTCGCATCTGGAAACATCCGCACGATCCACGGATAGACCAACGTGGTCTCGGGCAACTTCCAACCGTAGTGCGCCATCCGATTGCGCGGGGGTAGCACATCGTGCAGATACGTCTCGACCAAGCGCGTAAACTCGGGATCGATATCCATGGTGTGCAACGCCTCAAAATCCCACGACAACCCGCCATTCCACCACACGTATTTCGCCATCACCCGACACGCATCGTACATCGCGTCGGGCGGCATCTTATCCCCAGACGCATTGATCAATCGCCCCATATACACCCCGCTGGCATAGAGCGTATGCGAAATCAACCGCGTACCCGAATGCCCGCGTCCGATAACTGTAATCAACGACAAAGTTCAATCTCCTTTGGGAATCGACGAATCTACACAAATGAGCGAAGCGAATAATCGGCGAAACTACGGATCGACTGGCTGACCGTTTGGGCGGTGGCGGGGCGGTCTCACCTCTCCCGTCTTACGTCTCACCGAAGGGGGTTGGGCGGGGTGAGAACTGACCACTGACCACTGACCGCTTGGGCGGTGGCGGGGCGGTCTCGCCTCTCCCGTCTTACGTCTCACCGAAGGGGGTTGAGCGGGGTGGAAACTGACCACTTCCTTTCAAACTCCTTCTTCACGCGAATTTTATCCGCGGCATTGCCAAAGCCCAAACTGAACCACCCCGCATAGCCCATCGCGTTCAGGCGTTTGAACAGGGCGTCAAAATCGAGTGTGCCTTCTCCCGGCACCAAGTGGACTTCGTAATCCCCGTTGTTGTCGTTCACGCGCACTTGACCGATGTTCTCCACCCCAAACGCATCGAGAAAGCCAGACCAGCCTTCGGGCACGAGGTGGCCGTGCGCCACGTTGAACGCCCACTTGAAATGATCGGACTGAATCGCGTCGAAAAACCACTGCGTCTCCTCGACATCGTGCGGCAAGTAGTGCATCTCGGCGTGTTCGGGTTCCAAATTGTGATTCTCAAAATAGATCGCCACGTCGGTTTGTTCGGCCCGATGCACCAGCCGCTTCATGCGGTCTATCGCAACATCGCGGCGCAAGCCAATATCCCCGAAGTGATAGCCCCCGTGCCCGACGAACCAACCGCAACCCAATCGAACCGCCAGATCGAAATTGGCGTTCACATAGTCCTCAACCGCTTCGGACAGAATCGGCACGTACTCGGCATTGTTAATCGCAGAAGACGGATGCACCCCGATTTGCACCGCGTGTTGTTCGCACAAATTGCGAATGCGGTTGACGCGCACCCGGTCAAACGAGGCCAAATCATTGGGCGGCATATCGGCCTGAAAGTCGATGTAGTAAAACCCGTGTGCCGCGCCCCAAGCAATGCCCTCTTCCAGCGGCACGGTCTTGTCCATGTTGTAGCCGAATCTGCGTTCGGGATTTGGGGATTTGGGGGTTTTCACGATAACCTCCTCCGTGCTATTCCACCACCGCTTGATACACCAGCGTCTTAAATTCAGAGCGGATACGATAGTGATTTGCGGGCATGAACTGCGTGAGCAACAACCCGACGAGTTCCTCGCGGTAATCGACCCAGAACGCGGTCGTAGCCGCGCCGCCCCAGCGAAATGTGCCCACGCTACCCGGGCTGTTAGACGCGGGAATGTCGAGCAAAACCGCGCCGCCCAATCCAAATCCCTCGCCCGGCAACTTGGACAGGCCCAGAGAAATCGGCATAATCGCGGCGGGCAAGTGGTTCATCGTCATCAATTCAACGGTCTTGCGGCCGAGCAAGCGCACGTTGCGAAACGCGCCCTCGTTGAGCAAGAGGTGGCAAAAGCGGCAGTAATCAGCCGCCGTGGAGACCAAGCCGCCACCACCGGAGAAGAATTTTTGCGGACTGGAAAACTTGCTCGTCGCCGGGTCGTCGATCACCCGAATCCCACCGCCTTGTGCCGGGCCGTAATTCGTCGCAAACCGATGCCCTTGGCCCTCGCGCACCCAAAACCCGGTATCCACCATGCCCAGCGGCTCAAAAATGCGCGTTTTGAAAAACGCGTCGAGCGACATGCCGGACACCACTTCGACAAAGTGCCCGAGCACATCTGTCGAAACGCTGTACCGCCACGCCTCGCCCGGTTGATTCGCCAGCGGCAGGGTCGATAGCGTTTGCACCATCTGTTTTGTCGAATGGTCCGGGCGTAAAATTTTCGCCTGATTGTACATCGCACTGACCGGCGACGCGCCCAAAAACCCGTATGTCAGCCCAGAGGTGTGGGTCATCAAATGCCGAATCGCGATGGGACGCGCCAACTCCACAGGTGGCACGCCCGCGCCGGCAAAGACCTTCACATCTTTCAATTCCGGAATAAAATCCGCCACCGGATCGTCGAGTTGAAACAACCCCTCTTCGTAGAGCATCATCGCCGCCACAGTCGTAATCGGCTTGGTCATCGAATAAATCCGAAAAATCGTATCGCGTTGCGTGGGCACTTTTTGGTCTTGCGTGCCAAAACACTGAAAATGCGCCACCTTGCCCTGCCGACAGACCATCGTCACAATGCTGACCAAGTTGCCCTCGTCAACATAGCGTTGCATCACGGCATTGATGCGGCGCAACCGCACAGCCGACAACCCCACATCTTCTGGCGCAACCGTGGGAATACCCGGATCGCTATTCAAAACAAACTCCTTTCGATCATCGCGTGAAAAAATCAATTTGGAGTATAACGCCAATCACCCCACCTGTCCACCAAAACGAATACCTATCAACGGATTGACAAATGGTATCAATATTGATACTGTTATGGTATGTCCGATATTGAAGCAATCCTCGCGGCGATGCAACGGAATCCAAAAGGGATTCGTTTCCGCGATCTGTGCAAGGTGTGCGATGCCTACTTTGGCATGCCCCGGCAACGCGGTAGCAGTCATCGCATTTACAAAACCCCTTGGGCCGGGGACCCGAGGGTGAACATCCAGAACGACAAAGGCATGGCAAAAGTCTATCAAATCACGCAAGTCCTAAAAGCCATCGCGCGCTTGAAGGGGAAATGACATGGCATTGAAAAACGACCGATATACGTACCGGGTCACTTGGTCCGAAACCGACTCGGAATACGTGGGATTGTGCGCGGAATTTTCCAGCCTGAGTTGGTTGGCATCCACGCCTGAAGCCGCGCTCAAAGGCATTCGCAAAGTCGTGGCCGATGTGGTGGTCGATTTGGCGGCAAATGGCGAATCCATTCCGAAACCGATTGCTGCCAAATCTCATAGTGGAAAATTCATGGTGCGCGTCCCCCCCGCATTGCACCGGCAGTTGGCACTCGAAGCAGCCGAGGCGGGCATCAGCCTAAACCGGCTTGCCAACACAAAATTGGGGATGCCTTGAGTATCCCACCTCGTAGAAACGGCTTGTGCTATGGATTCACACAAGCCGTTTTCATTTTCGATATTCGTTTATGGGGTGGGCGATACTGGATTCGAACCAGTGACCTCCTGCTTGTAAGGCAGGCGCTCTAACCATCTGAGCTAACCGCCCCTGGAGATTTCTATTGCGAATCGGTTGCCGATTCCTCCTTCTTCTCGCCCTTGAGCAAAGCCATGGGGATCAAGACGCAATAGCCGAGCACGAGCAACAGGGGCGCCAGCGTGAGCGACAAAAAGCCATCCACGGGCGGGCGCGACAAAAACACATAGCCCAGTGCGATGACGCCAAGCCCCAGTCCAAAAAGCCGCCAGTTGCGCTCTGAATAGGGCAAGGCGCGTTTTGGATCGCGTTTGGGCGTTCGGCGTTGGTAGCGGCGCGAAGGCATTAGGTCCTCCGTTCTGCAATGCGGGCAGCGCGACCGCGCAAATCGCGCATGTAGTAAATTTTCGACCGCCGCACTTTGCCGCGGCGCAACACGTCAATTTGGGCAATGCGCGGCGTGTGCAGGGGAAAGATGCGCTCGACCCCCACGCCGCCCGTGCTGATTTTGCGAACCGTAAATGTCGCGTGAATGCCCGTGCCTTTGCGCTGAATCACCACACCCTCAAAAAGCTGAATGCGTTCCTTCTCGCCTTCCACCACGCGCACATGCACGCGCACGGTATCGCCCGTGCCAAACGGGGGCACATCGCCTCGTAGTTGCGCGTGAGCAACAGATTCCAAAATGGCATCCATGATTACTCCTTGAAAAAGTGAAAAGTAAATGCTTGTCTTTATGGCTAGGTGCAAGGACAGGCACGGGGGCCTGTCCCTACGGTTGATGGGGTGGGATGGACTGACCACTGACCGCTTGGGGTTAGGGGTGAGCGGCCTTCTCACTTTTCGCCTCTTACCTCTCACGCCTTTTGGGGTCGGACTGGGTGGACTGGCTACTGACTACTGACCACTGACTACTGGTTTTGCTAACCACTGACCACTTGGGGCTATTCCCACAATTTCACGGCGAGAGAAACCGAAGCCGATATGGCGATGACGCATGCAATGAAGGTCGTAATCATCCAACGCCTACTATCTTTCAGCGCATCAATATCCGCTTTGAGTTCGGCAAATCGCCTGTTCATATCGGCATGGATAAACGTCAACTGGT
This sequence comes from Candidatus Latescibacterota bacterium, assembly GCA_965204745.1. Lineage (GTDB taxonomy): Bacteria > Latescibacterota > UBA2968 > UBA2968 > UBA2968 > VXRD01. The sequence goes on along the minus strand of OZ242010.1, from coordinate 791,167 downwards.
CTAATATCCGCTTATCCGTTTCCTCTGCTCGCGTTAGGCGTCCTTGCAGATCGGCCTGCGATTGCCCAAGATTTTGCTGGTCTTGCTCAACCCGTTGCAATTTGGCGTCGAGTATCGCTTGCTCTGTTGCGAGTTCTTCAACTGTTACTGCCATGTTCATTCCTTTCTTTTTTTTGGCGCGAGGACAGGCACGGGGCCTTGCCTCTACGGTTGATGAGACCAGGACGGGGTAAAGGACTACTTGTTTTGCTAACCGCTCGGGGTTGGAGGTGAGCGGCCTTCTCCCCTTTCGCCTCTTACCTCTCACGCCTTTTGGGGTTGGCCTGGGTGGACTGACTACTGACTACTGGTTTTGCTAACCGCTGACCGCTTGGGCTATTCCCACAATTTCACGCCGAGAGAAACCAAAGCCGATATGGCAATGACGCATGCAATGAAGGTCGTAATCATCCAACGCCTGTTGTTTTTGAGCGCGTCAATATCCGCTTTGAGTTCGGCAAATCGCCTCTCCACATTGTCAAATTGCCTCTCCACATTGTCAAATTGCCTCTCCACGCTTTCGAATCGCCTGTTCATATCGGCATGGATAAACGTCAACTGGTCTAATATCCGTTTATCCGTTTCTTCTGCTCGCGTTTGACGCTCTCGAATATCCGCTTGGGATCGACTTAGGGCTTGTTGCTCTCGCTCAACCCGTTGCAATTTGGCGTCGAGTATCGCTTGCTCTTTTGCGAGTTCTTCAACTGTTGTTGCCATGTTCATTCCTTTCTTTTTTAGGGTGCGAGGACAGGCACGGGGCCTTGCCTCTACGGTTGATGAGACCAGGACAGGGTAAAGGACTACTGGTTTTGCTAACCGCTTGGGGTTGGGGGTGAGCGGCCTTCTCACCTCTCGCCTCTTACCTCTCACGCCTTAAGATCGGGCCGGCGTGCCCGCGTGCGCTGTCTTGCATTGTCGCGTCGCCATTGGGCGACTTTTTCGTGATCCCCGCTCAACAGGGCCTGTGGCACGGTCGCGCCTTCAAATTCTCGTGGTCGCGTGTACCACGCGCAATCCAACAAGCCATTTTGAAACGAATCTTCGAGCGCGGACTCGGCATTGCCAAGGGCACCGGGAATCAGGCGAATCAGCGCGTCGATCACAACCAGGGCGGGCAATTCGCCGCCGCTGAGCACGTAATCGCCTATGGAAATCTCGTCGTCGACATAGTGCTCGCGGACGCGCTCATCAATGCCGCGATAGTGCCCGCACAGCAAAATGAGGTGGTCAACCAGCGACAGCGCGTTGGCGACGGATTGCGTAAATGGCCGGCCTTGCGGCGTGAGAAAAACGACGCGCCCCCCCGATGGGAGGGCTTTCAGGGCGCGTGCGATGGGTTCGGGCTTAAAGATCATTCCCGCGCCCCCACCGTAGGGCGCGGCATCAATCGTTTTGTGCTTGTCATCCGCGTAATCCCGAAGGTCGTGCGCGACGACATCGACCAATCCCGAGGCCATTGCGCGGCGCGGAATGCTGTATTTCAGCACATCCCGAATCAAATCCGGAAAAATCGTGAGGACGTCAATTCGCATCATCGCCTACAAAAGCCCTTCGATCTCTTGCACCACAATTTTGTCCTTATCCACGCGGACGAACTCGCGCACCGCAGGGATCAACACATCTTCGCCATTGCGATCCACCACGTACACATCATTGGCCGGATACGACAAGACCTCCACCACTTGTCCCACCCTCTGTCCCGACGCGGTTTCAACCGGCAACCCTTCGATCTGAAACACATAAAACGCATCCTCGGGCAAGGGATGCACGGCATCGTGCGTCACGAAAACAAAATGCCCGCGCAAACGCCCCACATCTTCGGGCGTGTCGATGCCCTGAAACTTGATTGCCGTGCGCGGCCCATAAGCGCGGACATACGCCACATCCAATGAGGAAAACGCGCCATCAGGTGATTCCACGCGCACGGCATCCAAATCTTCAAACCGCTCGGGAAAATCGGTCAGCGGGAGCAAAAACGCCTCGCCGCGAATGCCTCGGGGCTTCATAATTTTGCCAATGGCGACAAAATCCGGCTGCAAGGCTCACTCCTCAGACGGGGGTTGCGCTTCGGCCTCTGCGGGTTCTCGAGCGGCCAAACGCGCTTTGTGCGCCTTTTGCAACAAGCCCTTTTTGCGGAACAAACTGCGTACCGTCTCGGAGGGTTGCGCGCCCACGCCCAACCAGTACATCACGCGGTCTTCTTTCAACTCGATGATTTGAGGGTTCTTCGTGGGATTGTAATGCCCCAAAACCTCGATGAACCGACCGTCGCGCGGCGACGAGGCATCGGCTGCCACCACGCGGTAAAACGGTGCTTTTTTCGCGCCCATACGGCGCAAGCGAAGTCGAACCAAAGCTCACTCCTTTGCTTATCTGAACATGGGAAATGCCATTTTGCCCTGTTTTTCCATTCGGGCCGCGCGCTTCATCATTTTTTGCATCGCGTTGAATTGCTTGAGCAACTTGTTGACGTCCTGAACCGTGCGTCCGCTGCCTTTTGCAATGCGTTTGCGCCTGCTGCCGTTGATGATGTGCGGCTTGGCGCGTTCGATAGGCGTCATCGAATAGATAATCGCCTCGACGTGCGAGAAGGTTTTTTCATCCACCTGCGGCATGGACTTGCCCATGCCGGGGATCATTGGCATCAACTGATCCAGCGGCCCCATCTGCTTGATTTGCCCCAGTTGCTCGAGGAAATCGTCGAATGTGAACGACGCGGACCGAAATTTTTGCTCGACCTTTTTGGCCTGCGCTTCGTCAATGGTCGCCTGTGCTTTTTCCACCAGCGTCACCACGTCGCCCATGCCCAAGATGCGCGAGGCCATGCGGTCTGGGTGAAACACCTCGAGGCCATCGACCTTTTCGCTGACGCCGATGTACTTGATCGGAACGCCCGTCACTTCGCGGATGGACAAGGCTGCGCCGCCTCGGGTATCGCTGTCCATGCGCGTGAGGATCACGCCCGAAAACGCGAGGGTTTTGTAAAACGCAGACGCAGACGATACCGCATCTTGCCCGGTCATCGCGTCGCACGCGAACAGAATTTCAGAGGGCGATACGGCTTCGCGGATGCGAGACACCTCATCCATGCGCTCGTCATCCACATGCAACCTGCCCGCGGTATCGAGAATGACCACATCGCGGTTTTCCCGCCGCGCCCGATCCATCCCTCGAAGCGCGATATCGACCGGATCCGTCCCTTGCGGGGACCGATGCACGGGCACGCCGATTTGCTCGCCGAGCACGCAGAGTTGATCGATGGCCGCCGGGCGATAAATATCGGCTGCCACGAGCAGGGGCTTTTTGTTTTGCGATGCCAACAACCGGGCCAATTTTGCCGCGGATGTGGTTTTGCCCGATCCCTGAAGCCCGACCATCATCACTGCCGAGGGCGGGGTTTCTGCAAATTGCAACCCGGCATTGCGCTCGCCCATCAGCGCGATCAATTCGTCATGGACGATTTTCACGACCTGTTGCCCGGGCGCAATGCTCTTGATCACCGCTCGTCCGAGCGCGCGTTCTTTGACACGCGCGATGAACGAGCGGGCAACCTTGTAGTTGACATCGGCTTCGAGCAATGCGCGGCGCACCTCGCGCATGGCCTCGTCGATGTTCGACTCGCGCAACCGGCCGCGGTTGCGGAGTTTCTTAAAAACGCCATTGAGGCGATCTGTCAGCATTTCAAACATAAAAAAACCCTTCAAAATCGCGGGTAAAGATTGCACAATATAGAGGATTCGCCTCATTCACGCAAGCAATTCATCTGTTCATCCCCCCATCGCGGTGCTGCGAATCGCCCGCACGTTTTCTGCTATCGCCCCATTGCGAAATATCGCGGACCCCGCGACGAGCACTCGCGCCCCGGCTTTGGCGACCTCGCGGGCATTATCCACGTCAATGCCCCCGTCGATCTCGATCTCGACATCCAACCCTCGGCGCGCGATCTCGGCTTTTAATGCCCGCACCCGATCCAGCGATTTCGGCATAAACGCCTGCCCCCCAAACCCCGGCTCGACCGACATAATCAGCGCGAGATCCAACTCGGGTAGCAACGGGAACAACGCCTCGACCGGCGTGCTCGGCCGCAACGTGGCCCCGGCTTTCACATCGGCCTCGTGGATGCGATACAACAGCGCGGGCACATCTTCTTCCACCTCCACATGCACCGTCAAAATATCCGCGCCCGCCTGGACAAAATCCTTCAGATATTTCCCCGGTTCGGCGATCATGAGATGGACATCTAGCACCAAATCCGCGGTCTTGCGAATGGCCTCAACCACCAGTGGGCCAAATGTCAAATTGGGCACAAAATGCCCGTCCATAATGTCCAGATGGATATACTCTGCCCCCGCGTCTTCAACCGAGCGCACCTGCTGTTCCAGCGCTCGAAAATCCGCAGAGAGAAATGATGGCGCGATTTTGATCATGGAATCAGTCCCCCGCTTCCGCTCCGCCGCCCGTGCGTGCCCATCCCCGCCGCCGCTCCGCCGTGTGCGTTGTTCCGGCTCATATTCCCCGGCCTCTCGCCTTTCACTTCTCCCCTCTTGTATCTTGGAAGTAAGGGTTAATTAGGAGTTGCGCCCTCGTATCGAGATAAGCCATCTTGATGCCCGGCTCGGGGAAGGCCGGCCCCTCTTGAAGGCGATGACCTTGTAGGTAAGATAGGCCCCCCGACCGCCGGGTCTATGCCGAAGAGTATCTAAGCCCCTTGAGGCTGCATATACAAGACCGGTAGACTTGGCGTCAATGGTCGGGACGCGACCCCGAGCGCGCACCAGATCCCTTACAACCCCCTCATCACAGGAGGCCCCCATGTCGAAATCTCACCCCGCTTTTGCCGGCATTGATGTCAGTGCCCGCACGTTGTCCGTTGCCCTGTCCAGACCCGGACAAGCTGTCATGCAAGCGACCTTTGCCAATGATCCCCAAGCGCATAAGCGGTTGCTGAAGTGGCTCACGAAGGGCGGGCACATGGTCTCTGTGTGCCTCGAAGCGACCGGGCTTTACAGTTTGGGGGTGGCCTTGGCCTTGCATCGGCATCGCCACACAAAGGTCATGGTCGTCAATCCCAAAGCGATGAGCAAGTACGCCCAAGCCTGCATGCAACGGGCGAAGACGGATGCGAAGGATGCGTTGTTGATCCTCGACTATGCCGAGCGCATGCCTTTTGTGCCTTGGCAAGCGCCGAGCGAGCAACGGCTTCAACTGCAAGCCCTCACCAGACGCATTGACCAACTCAAGCAGGAGATCATCCGCGAACAGAGCCGCAACCACGCGCAGAGCTACCACATCCGCAGCACACGTCTCATCGCACGCGATATTCAGGTGAATATTCGACACTTCAAACGCCGGATTGCATACTTGGAAAGCCAAGCCCTCGATCTCGTTTTGCACGATGAGCCCCTCAAGCGTGCCTACCAACGCCTCTGCTCGACGCCTGGCATCGCGCAAACGAGTGCCTTGCGGCTCTTGGCCGAGTTGACCCTTTTGCCAGAGGAGATGCAACCGCCCCAGTGGGTCGCACATGCAGGCCTGGATCCCAAACCCAAACAATCCGGAACCGCCAATCCACAAAGACGCATCTCGAAAACCGGGAATAAGTACCTCCGCCATGCCCTCTATATGCCTGCCTGGGTGGCCATCAGACACGAAGGCCATGTCAAAGCCTTCTATGACCAACTCATCGCCCGCGGCAAGAAACCTTTGCAGGCTATCGTTGCGGTGATGCGAAAGTTGCTCCATTCGATCTGGGGCATGTTGCGCCATGACCAAGATTTTGAGGGCGAAAAATTCTATCGAATCACCCCGAAAACCCCTTGACCTTTTAAGAGAGTATCTTGCCTCTCCCGTCTTGCCTCTCCCGTCTCCCGTCTCACCTCTTACGCTTGACAATCCAACAGCACCTTCACCACCTCGCCGCCTGCGGCCATTTGTTCAAATCCCTTTGCCGCGTCGTCTAGCGGTAGCGTGTTTGTCACCAGTGCTTTGACATCAATCGCGCCGGACGATGCCAAGCGAATGGCGCGTTCAAAATCGATGGGTTCATAGACGCGGCAGGCTATTAGATGCAATTCTCGCCAAAAAAAACGCTGCAAATCCACAGGCGGCGGCTCGGCGTGTACGCCCACCAGCACAATGGTTCCACGCACCCGGGCCAACGCGGTCATAACCTCTGCACCTGGTGCGCTACCGCTGACTTCAAACACCAGATCTGCGCCCGCGCCCTCGGTCCAATCCTCTGTGTACGCGATGAGATCGGTTGCCAAGGGGTTCACAACCGCAAAGCCCAATGCCTCGGCTTTTGCCAGCCGGAAGGGATTCACTTCGGCGATCACCACCTCGGCGCCATCCAATCGGGCGGCCATGGCGACGAGCATCCCAATCGGCCCGCCGCCAATGACAACCGCACGGTCGCCCAATTCCACTTTTGCGCGCCGAACATCGTGTACCGCCACGGCCAAGGGTTCGATCAACGCGCCCGCGTCGTCATCCAAGGCGTCGGGCACGCGGTGCAAGCGATGGATCGGCGCATTCCAAAACGCCTGAAACGCGCCCGCGGAATCGATCCCCAAAAAATTCAGATTTTGACAGACGTGCCGATGCCCCCGCCGGCAGGCCGCACACGCGCCGCAAGCCACCGTGGGTTCAACCACCACGCGGTCGCCCACGGTGAACGCGGCATCTTTTCCAGTCTCCACAATTTCGCCGCACATCTCGTGCCCCATCACCAGCGGAATTTGCACGCGCTGATCCATGTGGCCCTGATAAATGTGCAGATCCGTGCCGCACAAGCCCGCCCGCGCCACTTTGATGAGCACCTCGCCAGCCGAGGGCCGCGGCACGTCGATGTCGCGCAATTCAACGCGCTCGGGTCCCAAATAAACCGATGCTTTCATCACGCCTCCAAAGTGTTTTAATGTTCGCCAGTGGTCATTCAAATCAATAGGATACTTAAGGCTTGGCTTTCCGCGAGTTATGCTGTATAATCAAAATGCGCGTGCCGCCTGGCGCGTCAACGCCGTTATGATACCCGACAAAACCCAAAGCGTCAACCCAAAGCCGCCATGTCCATTCTCCATACGTTCATAACCCTCGCCCTGAAAACCACGGGGCTGGATCCCAAAGAAGCGGAAATCATCGGGATCGACTGCGTCAAAGTCAAAGAGGGCGAAGTGATCGACCGGTTCCATACCCATGTGCGCCCGCGCATGGGCGTGCCCGAAGAAACCACGCGCCTGACCGGCATCGCGTTCAAAGACGTACGCAACGCGCCCCGCATCGGCGCGGCCCTCGAAAACTTCATGGCCTTTGCCGGCGACATGCCGATCATCGCGCACAGCGGCCGGTTTGAAGCGCGGTTTTTGGCCGAGGCATCCCGTCTGCCCTTTGGCAACGACATGCACAGCGTACGCGACTTGGCGAGGATTGCCCTGCCCCGGTTGTCCGATCATCGGGCAGACGCGATAGCGGCGTATTTGGGCGTTGAATCGGATTGCGTTGCAGAGCGACTCGCGGGCATTTACGCGGGCGTGCTCGACGCGTTGCGCGATACGTCATTGAGCACCAAACAGAGCATTCTCCGCCTCTTGCAAGGCAGCGCGGACACCTTGCGTCCCATTTTTGTCGATTTGGGCAACGAAGCGATCAAGCGCGAATTTATGACGCGCATGCGCGGGGGCGGCGCGGACGACTTGCCCTTGTCCAATGTGGGCGGCGACGAACCGCGCGCAGAGGCAGAGGAATTTGAGCCGTTGGACATCGACATGCTCGGCGCCCTGTTTGAAGCGGGTGGCGCGTTTGAACAGCAGACCCGGGGGTATGAAGTCCGCGCCGAGCAAATCGAAATGATGCGCGCCGTTGCCGGGGCCTTCAATGACGACGAGTTGCTCGTTGCCGAAGCCGGAACCGGCGTGGGCAAATCCATGGCCTATCTGACCCCTGCCATTCACCACGCGGCGCAAAATGGCCGCCGCGTCATCGTTTCCACCAATACGAAAAATCTTCAGGAGCAGTTGTTTTTCAAAGACCTGCCCCACCTCGAGCGCGTCCTCGACATCCCCTTTAGCTACGTGTTGCTCAAAGGCCGCGGGAATTACATTTGCCTCAACCGCTGGCAGGCGGCCCTCGCCAATGTCGATGCGTTCTTCAGCGAAGACGAGCGCGTTGGCGCGTTGGCCCTCGCGGTATGGGCCGAGCAGACGCAAACCGGGGACATTTCGGAAAACAACGGTTTTGACATGCGCCGCTACGCCGGGCTGTGGGCAAAGGTGTGTTCCGATTCCGGGTATTGCCGGTCGCAACGCTGCCGCACCAATGGGCGGTGTTTTGCCAACAGGGTGCGCCGCGCGGCCCAAAAGTCCCATGTCGTGGTGGTCAATCACGCCTTGCTCTTTGCCGACATCGTCTCGGAAAACGCCGTGCTCGGGGAGTACGAAGACCTCATTTTGGACGAGGCCCACAACATCGAAAAAGTCGCCGCGCAGTACTTGGGTTACGACCTCAATATCTGGCACATCAAAAATTTTACGGACCAACTGTGTAGCCCGGGCTTCAACAGCACCGGCACCCTGCCCGCACTGCGCCATTGGATCGGCGTGGCCGATCTCAAAGACCACAGTTATGCGGCCTTTGACACGGGCATTGGGCGGGCCACAAACGCCGCTGAAGACGCGTATCTCAAAGCGCAGGCGTTTTTCCAAAATCTCACGGATGTACAGCGCGGCAAGCAGGGGAATCGCAAATTTTCGTACGCGCAAAAAGTGCGGTATGGCCCGGGGGAAAATGCGTTTGCAAGCGTCGGCGACAGTCTGGCGGATTTCGTCCGTGCTGTGGACGACCTGTACGCCAGCCTCGAAAGTTTGTGCAACTCATTCAAGAACGTGCCGGACGACGCGTTTCCCAACCAAGACGAACTCGTCAACGAACTCGACGGGCGCGTGCAGACCGGCAAGGACATCATCAAAACCCTGGAGCACTTGACGAAAGCGGAAGACGAGAAGTACGTGTACTGGTTTGAATTGCCGACCCGGGAGAACAGCAGTGACACGCGCTTGTTTTCCGCGCCCCTGTACGTGGCCGAGGTCTTGCAAAACGCCCTGTACGACGAGATGCGGACCATCGTCTTCACCTCTGCCACGCTCGGCATTCGCGGCAAACTCATCTATTTCCTGCGGCGCATGGGCCTCGACGCCCTGCCCGAGGGCCGGGTGCAAACGCGCTGTTTGGGGTCGCCCTTTGACTACGATTTGCAAGCCATGGTCTGCGTGCCGCAATTCATGCCCTCGCCCAAGTCGCCGGATTTTCAACGCGCAGTGGATGATTTGTTGCGCGATCTCGCGCGCGAGGTCGGCCGGGGAACGCTGGCCTTGTTCACGTCATACAGCATGCTCAACCAGTCGCATCGCGCGCTCAAATCCGATCTCGCCTCCGATGGCATCGCGCTCTTGGGGCAGGGGATAGACGGCGCGCGCGGCAGCATTACTGACCGCTTTAAGACCCATCGCCCCGCGGTGCTCTTGGGCACGAGCAGCTTTTGGGAGGGCGTGGATATCCCAGGCGAAGCCTTGGAGATTTTGGGCATTGTGCGCCTGCCCTTTGCCGTGCCCTCTGAACCCCTCGTCGCAGCGCATTTGGAAGAACTCGAAAAACAGGGCAAAAACCCGTTTTTGCACTATTCAGTGCCCGAGGCCATCCTCAAGTTTCGGCAGGGATTTGGCCGCCTGATCCGCAACAAATCCGACCGAGGGGTGGTCATTGTCTTTGACAACCGGGTGTTGTCCACGAGCTATGGGCGGGCCTTTCTCGAAGCCCTGCCCGTGCAATACCGGGGGTTTCGCGCGCCTGCGGAGTTGTTGCAAACCATCAAACGCTGGTTCGACGAAGTCGAGGAGAGAAGCGGTTCATGAATGCGGAACGCCAAATTGCCATCCGCGAACCCCTGCGGAAACTGATGGTGCAAATCGCCCCGCACAATCGCCCGCTCGTGGGGCAAGCCTATCACTTTGCCAATGCCAGTCATGAGGGCCAGAACCGCGACGCCGGGCAGCCGTATATCACGCATCCCATTGGCGTGGCCCTCATCTTGGCATCTGAACTGGGCTTTGCACACGACGCGGAAATGATGGCCGCGGCCCTGCTGCACGACGCGGTCGAAGATTCGGCTTTGGGCCTCGACGATATCGAACCCAACTTTGGCGGGACCATCGCCACCTTGGTCAGCGGGGTCACAAAGGTCTCCCACTCGAAGGCCAGTCGCGCGGCGCGGCGCATCGCCACATTGCAACACTTGTTCACGTACGCCAGACGCGACCCGCGCGTGCTCGTTCTCAAGTTGGCGGATCGCATGTACAACATGCGGAGTCTGCACGGCATTGCAGAACAGAGCAGGCGGGAACGCATTGCGCGAGAAACCGTGGATATATACGCGCCCCTGTCGCATCTCTTGGGCATGGCGCGCATCCGCCGCGAACTCGAAGACCGCAGTCTTTGTTGTCTCAACCCGCAGATCGCCCATCTGATCCAGGCCGAGTTTAACGCCGAACCCCCCGCGCACCTCCGGCGATTTCGGGACACCATTCGCGACTTGCTACTCAAAAATGGCGTGCGGACGAGCGTGCGCGTGCAGCCGAAAAGTTTGAGTAGCATCTATCGCAAAATGCAGCATCGGCCACTCGGTCAAATCCGCGACCGCTACGCCATCGAGATCATCGTCTCGCGTCGCCCAGTGTGCTATTTGGCGTTGGGCATTTTGCACGAACACTTCTTGCCGGTGATGGCGCGGTTCAAGGAATTTATCGCCCTGCCCAAGCGCAATGGGTATCAGGCCCTCCACACCTGCATCCACCACAAAGACCACCGCTACGAACTCCACATTCAAACCCCGGCCATGCACCGCTTGGGCGAATTTGGCATCGCGGCCCTGCGCGGCGACGAGCAACACGAAAAACGCCGCACGCGCTGGCTCCACGACTTTGCGGACTGGCACGACCAAACCGCCCACACGCGCCACTCGATGTCCGAACTCAAGCGCATTCTCTTTACCCGGGAAATCGTCGCGTTCACCCCAATGGGCGATCCCTTTATTTTGCCAGAGGATGCGACAGTGGTCGATTTTGCGTTTGCGGTTCACACGGATCTGGGGATGCAGTGCAGAGGCGGGCGCATCAATGGCGCGCGCGCGTATCCGTTTTCCAAACTGGCTTGGGGCGATACGGTCGAGATCGACACGGACCCTGCCCAATATCCAAAAAAGAGCTGGGTCCGCCGCGTAAAAACCTATCGCGCGCGCAGGCTCATTCAGCATTATCTCAATAGTCAGTAAAAGGGAAGAGGTAAGAGGCAAGAGGCAAGAGGCAAGAGGCAAGAGGCAAGAGGCAGGGCAAGATACTCTCTTAAAAGGTCAAGGGGATTGCGGGGCGATTCGATAGAATTTCTCGCCCTCAAAATCTTGGTCATGGCGCAACATGCCCCAGATCGAATGGAGCAACTTTCGCATCACCGCAACGATAGCCTGCAAAGGTTTCTTGCCGCGGGCGATGAGTTGGTCATAGAAGGCTTTGACATGGACTTCGTGTCTGCTGGCCACCCAGGCAGGCATATAGAGGGCATGGCGGAGGTACTTATTCCCGGTTTTCGAGATGCGTCTTTGTGGATTGGCGGTTCCGGATTGTTTGGGTTTGGGATCCAGGCCTGCATGTGCGACCCACTGGGGCGGTTGCATCTCCTCTGGCAAAAGGGTCAACTCGGCCAAGAGCCGCAAGGCACTCGTTTGCGCGATGCCAGGCGTCGAGCAGAGGCGTTGGTAGGCACGCTTGAGGGGCTCATCGTGCAAAACGAGATCGAGGGCTTGGCTTTCCAAGTATGCAATCCGGCGTTTGAAGTGTCGAATATTCACCTGAATATCGCGTGCGATGAGACGTGTGCTGCGGATGTGGTAGCTCTGCGCGTGGTTGCGGCTCTGTTCGCGGATGATCTCCTGCTTGAGTTGGTCAATGCGTCTGGTGAGGGCTTGCAGTTGAAGCCGTTGCTCGCTCGGCGCTTGCCAAGGCACAAAAGGCATGCGCTCGGCATAGTCGAGGATCAACAACGCATCCTTCGCATCCGTCTTCGCCCGTTGCATGCAGGCTTGGGCGTACTTGCTCATCGCTTTGGGATTGACGACCATGACCTTTGTGTGGCGATGCCGATGCAAGGCCAAGGCCACCCCCAAACTGTAAAGCCCGGTCGCTTCGAGGCACACAGAGACCATGTGCCCGCCCTTCGTGAGCCACTTCAGCAACCGCTTATGCGCTTGGGGATCATTGGCAAAGGTCGCTTGCATGACAGCTTGTCCGGGTCTGGACAGGGCAACGGACAACGTGCGGGCACTGACATCAATGCCGGCAAAAGCGGGGTGAGATTTCGACATGGGGGCCTCCTGTGATGAGGGGGTTGTAAGGGATCTGGTGCGCGCTCGGGGTCGCGTCCCGACCATTGACGCCAAGTCTACCGGTCTTGTATATGCAGCCTCAAGGGGCTTAGATACTCTTCGGCATAGACCCGGCGGTCGGGGGGCCTATCTTACCTACAAGGTCATCGCCTTCAAGAGGGGCCGGCCTTCCCCGAGCCGGGCATCAAGATGGCTTATCTCGATACGAGGGCGCAACTCCTAATTAACCCTTACTTCCAAGATACAAGAGGGGAGAGGGGTGGCCTTCTCACGTCTTGCCTCTCACCTCTCACCTTTTTGGGCGATGCCCCCGTGCTCGCCCGAAGATACAAGAGGAGAGGGAAAGACGGGGTTAACGCACACGGCGGCAGGGCGGAGAGGACGGGCACGCACGGGTGGCGGGGTGGATCGGCGAGGCCGCACGGGTGGATGGTGGGCGCGGCAGGGAAATCACTTGACATCGCGAGCGGGATTGGAGATTATTTATTTTTTTCCGCAAATCGTTCAAACCATGCCACATCAGGAGGCGCCCCATGGCAGAATACGATACGATTCCCAAGCAGTTGATTCACCTCTACCCGCAAGACCTCATCCGCTTGGCTCTCGGACGCGAGGATGTCGAAATTGAAGTTGAAGAAATCCTCGACTCCGAACTCCCCAGGGTTGAAACGCGCCTGGCCGATAGCGTGATTCGCGTGCGGATCGATGGCGAGGAAGCCTTGGTACACATCGAATTTCAAACCACCGACAGCGCGGATATGGCTATTCGCATGGCTTCCTATATCATCCGACTCATCGAGCAGTATGGCTTGCCGGTCTATTCCTTTGTCATCTATCTGCGTCCCAATGCCGGGCGCCGCGATGAGGGCTACTACATTCAAGAACTCGCCGGTCATCTCGTCCTTGTGCAATACAAGGTGCTTCGGTTGAGCGAGATGGATGGGCGAGGCATTCTTGAAGGCGGTCAGGCAGGCTTGCTTCCTTTCGCGCCCTTGATGAAGCCGCCTGTGGGAATGGGTTCCGAGGACTGGTTGCGCGAGTGTGTTCGCAGGAGCGATTCGGTTTCGTTGGCTCAAGCAGACAAGGCTAATTATTTGGGTAGCTTGGCGGTCTTGAGTGGGTTGGCTTATGAGCCTGCCACTATCATGCGGATTCTTTCACAGGAGGGTTTTATGGACGCGATTATGCGTGAGTCATCGTTTGCCCAGTACCTCGAGGAACATTTCAAGGAACAGTTTCTTGAGCAGGGAATCGAGCAGGGAATCGAGCAGGGAATCGAGCAGGGAATCGAGCAGGGAATCGAGCAGGGAATCGAGCAGGGAATCGAGCAGGGAATCGAGCGCGGAGTCAGAGAACGAGCGGTTGAAGACATCCTCGACGTGTTGGAGATTCGCTTTAATCCGGCCGTTGCCGGTCAGTTCGCCGCTCACATTGCGGCTATCGACGATTTGCCGAGGCTCAAGCGGTTGCATCGTGCAGCGGTGCAAGTGGATGATCTGGAGGCCTTTCAGCACATGTTGGATGCGGAGGCCTAACGCACGTCCCTTAACGACACAAGCCCTCGCAGGCTGACCTTGAACGGATTGTTCGGGGCCAAGCGTTGCGAGGGCTTGTGCGTACATAGGACGATGGCGGGCGATGTTCCCAAAGCCGCTGACCACTGCTTTCGGTTGGGGTCAAGGACAGGCACGGGCCTGCGCTGGCGCATGGGCTGACGCGCTGTTAGGTCGTGTTGATATTTTATTTTTTTTTGACGTTACACACAGATTAGCAAATGTGTTGTTTGCTCATTTAATGCGTTTCCTTTGATGGCTTCTCGCTCTAGTTGCTCTGATGGCGTTGACCGAAGGAACCTATCCCCCGGCCCCGTTATTCGCTTCGCTCATTGTAGGCTACGCCTGTGACTGTCCTCGCGCCCGGCAGTAGGAGGGAGAACCCTTGCATTTACAATCGGCTTTGGAATATCTCATGCCTCGTCTTTTCCTTTTTGCCATCGTCTTGTTCGTCGCGTGTTCGGGGGGAACAAGTCCCGAACTGACGCGTCAAAAAGCAAAGGTCGCGCAGGCCGAGAACGCGTTGCGAGAAGAGCGCGGGCGTTTGCAGACCATGCGCGACAGCCTGACCAGTGAAATCAATCGCAACATCGCGTTGGGCATCCCGAAAGAACGCGCCGAGAGCATTGAACGCGCGCGCATCAAAGTTCAGGAAACCCTCGTCGCGGCGTCAGAGAAGAACTTGGCGGCACAGCGCGCATTGCGCGATTCGCTGGCAAAATACCTTCCCTAATCCCGTAAAATTCAACTTTCCCAATCCCGTCAATTTGTTATATTCTTCATTAGAACCATTTCGATCCCATCGCACAACCAAGAGGAGGATCATCCGTGTCCAATCGCCAACATTTCCCCGTCGCGCCCAAACTCGCGTATGCCTCCACGGGGCTCGAACCGTACATCCCCTCGGCAGAACAGCCCTGGAACGAGCAACGCGCGGCCCACCTCTTGCGGCGCACCCTGATCGGTCCAACGCCAGATGAAATCGCAGAAGCCGTGCAAAGCACGCCGGAAGCCGTCGTGGATCGCCTTTTGGCAATGCCCTTTTTGCCCCCCAACCCCCCCGCTGCTTGGGTCCGCGAAGATCCCTTCAAAAAACCCAATCCAGCGCAGCGCAAAATCGAGCGCGAGCGCGTCGATCAAACCCGTGCGTGGTGGATGTCGCTCATCGTCAATCAGGGGTTTTCCATTCAAGAGCGCATGGTGCTCTTCTGGCACGATCACTTTGCCACGCAGGCCAAAGACGTCAGACGCCCGCAGTGGATGTACCTCCAAAATTTCCTGTTCCGCAAACGCGCCGTGGGAAATTTCAAAACCCTCGTGCAGGAAGTCACGCGCGATCCGGCCATGATCTACTACCTCGACAGCAATACCAACAAAGTGGGCAAACCCAATGAAAACTACGCCCGAGAACTGATGGAATTGTTCACCATGGGCGAGGGCAACGCGTACACGGAACGCGACATTGGGGAAGCCGCGCGCGCGCTCACGGGTTGGATCGTGGTGGGCAAGCAACCCGTTTTTCGAGCAAATCGGTTCGACAAGGCCGCGAAGACATTTTTGGGGCAACGCGGCAATTTCAACGATCGGGACATTATCGACATTATTTTTGAGCAACCCGTCACTGCGGAATTTATCTGCGGCAAACTCTACCGAGAATTTGTCTATGAATACCCGGATCCAGACGTGGTCGCGGAACTCGCGCAACTCATGCGCGACAACGATTACGAGATCAAACCCGTGCTCAAAGCATTGCTCCTCAGCGCGCATTTTTTCGATCCCGCCCTCATCGGCGCGAAGATCAAAAGCCCGGTCGAGCTCGTCGCCGGCACGGCGCGCAGCTTGGGTTTTCGCGCGGGCTCTCGCCAGGACATCAGCGCGGAGTACCTCGTGTACATCGCGAACGTGCTCGGTCAAAAACTGCTCGACCCGCCCAATGTGGCCGGTTGGCCCGGGTATCGGCTGTGGATCAGCACCTCGACCTTGCCCGACCGCCACAAGATGACCGACGAAATGGTCGATGCCAAGCCGCGCAATCCCAACCGCTATACCATCGTCAACCCGGATGTCGTGGGATTCGTCAAAGCATTTCCCGCCCCCTACGATGCGGAAAAACTCGTGAACGCACTGGGCGAGTGCCTGACGCCGTTCCCGGTCGACGAACAGCGCCGCGAAATGTTTTTGGACACCCTGCTCGAGGGCGCCGATGTCTATGATTGGGATCCCGACCACTTGGCGGCTCCTCGCCGCATCAAGAATATTCTCAAACTCATCTTTGAGTTGCCCGACTACCAACTCAATTAGAAATGGCATCCGCCTTTCGCCACAGGAGTTCGTTATGAACAGACGCGACTTTCTCAAAAACGCAAGCCGAGGCGGTGCCGGGTTTGCGCTGGGCGGTTTTATGACGCGCGCTTATGGCCGCGCCGAAGCCGTTGGCCCCATGGCCGCCGCCGCACTCAGCCAGACCGACCGCGTGCTCGTTATCATTCGCCTCAACGGCGGCAATGACGGCCTCAACACCGTGATCAATTTTGAAAACGATGCCTATTATCAGGCGCGGCCGGGCGTCCACATCAAAAAGGAAGACGCCCTCAAACTCACGGATCTGCAGGGCTTGCATCCGCAACTGACCGGGTTCAAGGAACTCTATGACGAAGGCCAGTTGATGGTCGTGCAAGGCGTGGGCTATCCCAACCCCAACCGCTCGCATTTTCGCTCCACCGATATCTGGATGACCGCATCGGACGCCGATGAATTTTTGACGCACGGCTGGCTGGGTCGCTATCTCGAAACCCAACTTTCGGGACCAGATACCCTGCCCGAACATCCCCTAGCTGTCGATATCGGCCCCGTGCTTTCGCTCGCGCTGTTGGGCAAAAACGGCGCGATGGGCATCGCGCTTCGCAACCCCAGGCAATTTGTCTATCTCGTGGAGCGGGGCAACAAAATCATCGAAGACAACCAGATCCCCACGCCGGCCGGGTATGAGCTCGATTTTGTCCGCCGCATCAATTTTGAATCCCTGCGCTACTCCGCGCAAGTTCAAGATGCCGCGAGCCAAAGCGCGAACCGCGTGGCATATCCCGATAACTCGCTCGCGGATAAACTCAGTTTGGTTACGCGCTTGATCGCAGGGGGCTTGAAGGCCAAAGTGTACCTCGTTTCCCAAGGCGGCTACGACACGCACGCCAATCAGATCAACCGACACGACGTTTTGATGCGCGACCTCGATGCCTCGGTCGCGGCGTTTGTGCAAGACCTGCGGGAACACCAGTTGCAAGACCGGGTCTTGGGCATGAGCATTTCGGAGTTCGGGCGGCGCGTGAAGGAAAACGGCAGCGCGGGTACGGACCACGGCACGTCCGCGCCCATGTTCTTTTTTGGCCCTTCCATCAACGCGGGCGTCGTCGGCGCAGATCCCAATTTCGACCGGGTTGACAACCGCGGGGACTTTTTCTACGACTACGACTTCCGCCAAGTCTATGCCTCGGTGCTCAACCAGTGGTTTGCCGTGTCGGAAAATGTGCTCGCCAATATTTTTTCGTCCAGTCCCGCGCTCATTCCCCTTCTCAGTTCGACCTCTCAATTCGCCAAGGCCGATTTCAATGCCGATGGCAAAGTCGATTTTAATGACTTTCTCCAATTTGCCCAAGCCTACGGCGGCACAGAAGCCCAGTACGATTTGGATGGCGATGGCAATGTCGGGTTTGGCGATTTTCTGCAATTTGTCGAGGCGTACCGAAACCGCTAAAGGCGCAGCATCGCCTCGAACCACAAAAGCCCTGGTCACGCGCCGGGGCTTTTTCAATAGGGGGCAAAACCATGCAAAAATCCAAACGCGAAATCGCCATTTCCAATCGCTATCTCTACTACTATGCCAGCCTGCTCAAGCGCGTTTACGGGTTCATCATCCGCAAGGAGCACGGAAGGGACGAACGCTACACGGGCAAGTTGGACGAAGACCCGGTGCTGAGTCCCCTGCCCGAGGGGATGATCCCGCCAAAGGATGTGGCGGCCCGGTTGCCCGGCATGCCTGTTCGCGATGAGATCGTCCTGTTTCGGTTTCGCAAGCGTTTGTTGCTCGGCACTTGCCAAGGGGTTTTGTCCCGCAATATTTCCGAGATCGCGGTTTTGGCCGAGGATGATCGCCGCCTCCGCTTTCATCGCACAAATCTCGTGTACCTCAGCGGCATGCAGGACGTGCCGCTCAAGGCGTACGCGACTGCCGTGCGCACGTTGAGCCGGGAACTCGACCTCGAAGCCGTGTGGGAACTCGCGGTCGAATCCGATACGGCCCTTTCCCTGTCCGAAATCGCCGATCTCTTTTTTGATGGCGATGCCGACGCCACGCAGTGGATGGCCCTGTACTTGCACTTGCACCAGGCCTGTGTGTATTTTCGGCCCCGCGCTTCCAATGTGTATTCGCCGTACACACTCGATCAAGTGGGGTTCCGCCGGCAGCGGGAGAGCCGGCAACGAGATCGGGATGAAGAGCGCGAGGAATTTATCCACGCCATGCAGAACCAAGCCGAATCCATCGCCGCCCACACCATGACCCCGCGCCAGCAGACCTATTTGGACCAGATTCGGCAATACGCCCTTTGGGGCAGGGAATCGCAACGCGCCACCCAAGCGCAGGCATTGCTCGCTGAAATCTGCCCGAACAAAAAAAACCGCCAAAAATCAGCGGTTGAGTTGCTCGTTCAAAAACAGGTGTGGGGTCGCGATGAAAACCTCGATCTGCTCCGCGCCGAAGTGCCCATTGCATTTTCGGAAGACGCCCTGCGCCAAGCCTTGACCCTCGCCCCCGCGCTCGGTCATCGCAAAAAGCAAAAGGTCTTTGTGATCCACCTGCCCGGCCAGCAAGCCCTCGCGCTTTCGTTCCGCCGCAGAGTGTTTCGCGGCCCGGAATTTGGCGTCCACATTCCGGACGTCGCGGCCCTCATCCCAAAGGATTCGGCTGTCGACCGAGAAGCAGCGGAGCGGGTAGCACGCATTCCCTTTGCGGATCACCCCATCCCCATGTTGCCCCCGCGCATTGTTTCTGACTTGGGCAAGTTCCAACAGGCGCGGCCCGCGCTGAGCATTTTCTGGCGCGTGAACCGGGAAGGGCGTATCGAGGATTTTTGCATCGCGCAGACGACCGCCGTGAACAAAGCGGACCTGACGCCGGAGAATGTCGAGCAGGCTCTCGCGGATTCGACTCACCCGCAGCACCGCGCCCTTCAATTTTTTTCTCAGTTGGCGACGCGCCTCTGCCAAGCGCGACAATCGGACGGCCCTGCAAAACGCATCTGCATTGCGCGAGAAGCGCGCTTGCTCGCGGCTATGGCCGCGGGCCGGTGGTGCGACAACAAGGGGATTCCCGCGATTTACGAGACGCGAGACCCGGTCGAGAACGCCGCGGCCATTCGGCAGATTCCACACCCTGTTGTCCGCCGCCATGAATTGCACCGGCACACCCCGCGCACGGATCTCAACACCGCGCCGGGGTTCCATCACGGGCACGGCGTTTCGCACTGTTGCCCCATCGCGCATCCGCTCGTGCGCTACGCGGATTTGGCGATGCAACGCCAGATCGCGCATTATCTTCAGACCGAGCAAGTGCTCTACTCGGTTGACGATTTCAATACCCTGCGCTATCGCTTGTGGGAAACTCAGGGCCTGATCGATGGACTGGTGTATCGCCACACCCGCGACCTGCTACTCCAATCTTGGGAACGCCAACTCGGCCGGGAATTTCGCGCGGTTGTTCTCCACCTCAAGATGCGCGGCGTGCTCGTAGAACTCCTCGACCATCCCTTCAAGACCGTCATCTACCCGGCGCACCCCGTCGAGGTCGGCGACGAAATCGCCCTGCGCCTAACAGGCGTGGATCGCTGGAAAGGCTGGGCACATTTTACGCTGAGCCATCAGCCCTCTGCGGTCAGCTTTTAGGAGGCGCGAGAGGGGAACTGACAACTGACCGCTACCTCCCCATCAACCGCTTCACCCCATCCGAAGCCCCATCTCGCCCTTGCACAAACCTATCCCAATGCGCTTTGCCAGCCGTGCTATCGCCCTGTGAATACGCGATCAATGCCAGCCCGCGGTGCGCGCCGGGAAATTCTCGCGCCATCTCTAACGCCGTCTTGTAATGCTGCTTTGCCCGTTCAAAATTGCCCAATGCGCGATACGCGTCGCCCAGTCCGGTTTGCACGAGTTCGGACCGCGCATCCACATTCAACAGCGCGATGCCCTCGCGCACCTCGCCCCGGTGGATACGCGCCAGTCCCAGCGCGATGCGCGCGCGCATGTCTTTCTCCACCGCAGGGGTCAACATCTCGACCAGTTTTTTGTACCGCGCCTCGTCTTCCAACAACCGCTGCATGCGATCCTGTGCATCGGCCAGGCCGGGCGCGAAACGCAAGGCGTGAGCGTAGTGGTTGCGCGCTTGATCAAACGCCCGATCAAACTCGTGAATCTGCCCCACATTGAGGTGCATAAACGCATCATCCGCCAAAAGCCCATCGCCGCTCACGATGGCCCGAAATGCGTCCAATGCCCGCGTGTACCGCGCTTCATCCTCGCCATTTTCCGGCACGTAATCCATCCGCGCCAGCGAATACGCGGCCCGAATTTGCACGGAAAACACGCTGTCACCGAGCGCGGCCACCAAATAGGGCAATGCCCTCGGATGCCCGATTCGCCCCAGCGCGACAGCGGCCTGCGCCCGCACTGCGGAATGCGAATCTACGAGCGCGTGCGTCAACCCTCCCACGACCCGCGCATCGCTCAACGTGCCCAAAATCGCAATCACGCCCGCGCGCGTCAGCGGCGGCAACTCAGAAGATAGCATGGCCTGCAACGCGCCCACGGCCTCGGTATCGCCTTCTCGCCCGCGGTGAATCGCATCGGCGTGTGCCACGCGCACATCTTGATAATCGCCATACCACGCCCGCGCTTTTTCCGACGCCCATTCAGCGGATCGATCCGCGTGGCAACCGCTTTGCCCACACGCATTCGGAATGCCCAAGCGCGCGGTATTCTCCGGCACGGGCACGGCAATGCGGTGATCGGTCATCACGAGTTGGTTGCGAAATTGTTGCGGCAAATGGCACGCCTGACAATCTCCGCCCGGCCCGGTGGCCTTGTGATGCGTGTGCCCATTCACATCCGCGGCGATATCCGGGTGACAGCGCGCGCAAAGCCCCACCCCGCGCGGGTCCGCGATCAATTCCGACCGCCTCGAACTGCCGTGCGTCGCGTGGCATCCGGTACACGTCAACCCCGCCTTGAGAAAACAAGCACTGCTGCCGAATTGCAAATACGGATACGCCAACTTTTTCGCCAACCCGTCAGGCCAAAACGCATCGTCGGTATCGATCAAGCGCAACTCGTAATAATCCCAATAATCATCCCCGGGGACGTACCCCGACCGCAAGGGGATTTTCAAGGCGTGGCACTGCGCGCATGCCTCCACCTGTTGTTGCGGACTCAAACTGCTCAAATCCGGCAATGACCGATCCGGTTGCATCGCCAACTGCGGATCCTCGGCCGCGGCGCGCCAAAACGCGACATGCGCCGCGCCAGGCCCGTGGCACGCCTCGCAGTTGATGCTCAAATCGCCCACCACGCTCCTGTACGTATCGGTCGTCAAATCGTAATTTTTCCGCATCTGCGACGCATGGCAATCAAAGCACCGCGTGTTCCACGTCCGTCCGTGATTCGCCCAAAAATAAAACGCATCTCCCCGAAGTGCGTGCCCGATCTCCAACGTGCCTTCTGCCGCGTCAAACCAGCGTTTTTGATTCAAATCGTAATACACCGGCAACACCTGTAGCCGCCCGTCCGGAAACCGCGTCAAATAATTCTCGTGCTGACGCGCGCCCAGCGTGTACACCACCGGATACGTCTGCATCAGCCCATCGCGGTTGGGCGCCTCGATAAAATAGCGACCATCTTTCACAAACATCCGATACGTCTGCCCGTCAAACTCGTGCGTCGTCTGCCCCACAAAATCGCCCTTCACCGTTTCCGGCGTCGCCACGGCCATCGCCTCTGCGTGCGCGGAATGCGACCACGTCTCAAACGCCTCCCCGTGGCACGGGCCGCAACGCTCTGCGCCCACATAGCCCTCGGCAAACAACGCCCGATCCTCCGGCCCACCCGTCTGCTCGACCCGCTCGACCCGCGAAAGCAGGTACACCATCACCCCGACAAACGCGATAACCCCCAGCGCAATAGCGACGGCAATATATTTTTTTGTCAACACCATCAAATCTCAACCTCACTTCTCCCGCGCACATCGAAACCCGATATAAGCATATATCTGAAGGCCATCGTCGCGTGACTCGGCTTGTTCTTCCATAATGAGCACCGAACTCCGCACAAACACGCGGACATTGTACTGAGTCGAGAACCAACTCCCGCCGCGCAGTGTGCGGTCCGGGCCATCTTCCATACCTGCGTTTTTCAAATTGACCGGATTGTGAACCGGGCTGGTTGCGTAAAACGTATGCTGGTATTCATCCCGCGTCCACTCCCACACATTGCCCGCCATATCCAGCGCGCCAAACGGACTCGCCCCCTCTGGATACTCGCCCACGGGCGTTGGCCCAGCACTAAAATTGAAATTGCACAGGGACGCATCCGCAGGCTCGTCGCCCCAAGGAAACACGCGCCCATCCGTACCCGCAGCGGCCAATTCCCACTGCGCCTCACTCGGCAACTGCAACCCCGCCCACTGGCAATAATCCCGCGCTTGGTACCACAAGATTCCCACCACAGGTTGGTTCGGATCATTAAAACCCTCATCCCGAATAAACTGCGGGCGTTCGCTGCCCGTGGCCTCGGCATACGCCAAGTACTGTGCGTTGGTCACTTCGTACTTGTCGATGTAAAAAGCGTCGAGCATCACCTCGTGCGCCGGGCGCGCATTGGCCGGGCCATCGCTCGACCCCATCGTGAACGCGCTCGCCGGAACAAACACCTGCACATGCTCTGTGCCCGCAGGCGTGGTGACGATGGACTCCTCAATCACAAATTCAGGCTCCACCGCCTTGCCACATGCCACCGTCAACACAACGGCCAAAGTGCCGAACAAACGCACAGTTGGCACGCCGACAACGCAACTCAAAAAATCCATCGTTTTTGGCGTCATATTTTTGACCCTCGCACCTCAATGGACAGGCACGGGGCCTGTCCCTACGACTGATGGGACTGGGTGAACTGACTGGTTTTACTGACTACTGACAATGCGAATTAAGCGTTGAATCCATTGCGTACTTGTCTTTTTGTTTGGACCTACCCCCCTGGCCCCCTTCCTGCAAGGAAGGGGGGAATGGCGAGCGGTTTTGCGAGGGTATTGATGAGGGATTTTTAATCGCTTTATACCCTCGGTCAACGCCCTCAGAGCAACCATAGCTATAAGCCACCAAAAGAGCTTTACTCCCCTTTCCTCGTAGGAAAGGGGCCGGGGGATAGGTCCTCCTTAAATGTCAACACGCCCTAAAATCCCCACACCATATAATCCCCCGAATCCACCATAATGCGATGGACATACGTCTCGACCATCGCGTGATCGCGTGCTGGTGTCTGCAAGCTAAAGGGGCGCAACACCGGAATCTGCATCTCGGGATGCGTCCAATCTTGCACGTAAACCGGATGCTTCATGCCGCTCATCACCACCTGAATATCCGCAACCAAATCATCCGTAAAATGATTGGGCAAATCCCACACGTCGATCTCCGGAGCAAACGTCTGCAAATCGGACACAAACCGGGTCTTGTGACTCTGCACCGTTTCATTAAACGCCCGTTGCAACGCCATTCGCCCGTCCAAATGCGTGCATGTGCGAACCAGCGGCCCCAGGTCTTTGGGACACACAACCGCGTGAACCGTCGTCACCTTTTCGTTTTCCCCCGGCGCGGCCACGGCCAGCATCTTCTCGGCAATGTGTGCGGGAAATCCCGTCAGCATGGGATCGACAAATTGCCGGTGTTTCAACCCCGGCCAGTAAAAGTGCATCCCCACATCCAGGTGCTCGTGCATCTCCAACAAGCCGTGAAACACGCACTCCAGCACGGTATTGCCCGCCGAGACTCCATTGGCCGAATCGTTCAAATGCGGCACATCCGCCGCTTTCATGTCAGTCTGCACAAGCGCGACATCCGGCGTCAACTCGTAAATCGGGGTCTCGCGCCCATGGGCTAGCGCGTCAAAAAACGACACGCGCTCCACGGCCTCGGCCAGGGCCCCTGCCAACACTTGCGCTTTGGACAACCCCTTGCCCATGGTCCGCAGGGCAATGCCCTCCATCAGCGGCCCTTCGTACTTGCGAAACAGCGCGGATTGCACGTAATCCGTATAACAATCCGCGATCCACACGGTCTTGTAAAACCGCCGCGCCCGCGTTTGAAACCGACACATCTTGGACAATGCCGCGCCAAACCGGGCTATCGTCTCTTCAAACGCAACCGTGCGGTCCGCAATGACAATGTGATGCGATTCGCTCATTCCGCCCTTGCTCTGTTCAGATCTTCAACCGCTTCCACAAAGCGGCCCAGTTGCCGAAACGCCTCTGCCCGGCATTCCCGTGCGTAGCTGTTTTCCGGATCGAGATCCAGCGCGTGCGTAAAATCTGCAACCGCTTCTTCGTATTCCCCGAGCATCCGCCGCGTCTCCCCGCGCTGTGCCCAAACCCACGTATCCCCGGTCTCGATTTGCACGGCCCGGTCAAAATCCGCGAGCGACGCCTCCAGATCATTCGCCATTCGCAGCGCGACCCCACGCCCCATCAACGCCCACAGATGATCCGGCGCCCGATTCAATGCCGCGGTAAAATCGCGGATCGCCTCGGCACTTTGCCCCAGTTGCAACGCGACATCCCCTCGTCCGGCCAACAAATCGGGATCATCCGGCGCGAGACCGAGCGCGCGGTCAAAATCCGCGAGCGCGTCTGCCCATTGCCCATTCGCCCGCAACACCTCGGCCCGGCCGATCAACGCGCCCAAGTGATCGGGCATCGCGCCGAGGGCCTGCCCGTACATCGCAATCGCGGCCTCGCTCGCCCCCACCCGGCGATAGACCTCGGCCCGCCCGGCAAACGCATCCGGATGCCCATTGCCCACGGCGATGGCCCGATCAAAATCACCCGCTGCCGCATCGCATTGTCCCATCGCCAGGCACGCATGCCCTCGGCTGATCAACGCGCCAAAATAATCCGCATCCAATTCCAAAACCCGGTTGAGATCCGCCAACGCCTCGTCAAGCCGCCCCATCTCGCGCAGGGTTTCCCCGCGGCTGGCGAGGGCCTGCGTATCCCTTGGATCGAGCGCGATAGCCCGGTCGAAGCTCTCTATCGCCGCGTCGAATTGCCCCATCAACCCGCATGCTATCGCCCGATTCGTCCACACCCATGGATCGCCGGGCGCGAGCGCGATGGCGCGGTCAAAATCCGCTATTGCCGCGTCGAATCGCTCCAGTTGCCCATTTGCGATCCCGCGATGCACATACGCCGCCGGGTCGCTATCGCAGATCGCGATAGCCGCATCAAACCCCGCTATCGCCGCGTCCAAATCGCCACTATCGCGGCGCGCTATCGCCTGCTGAATCGCGGCGTCAAAGTCATTTGAAGATAGAGACATAAAAAATGGGAACTCCAAAAACGCCAAAACGTGAACACAATGTAGAAAAGCCACCCCCCAAAATCAAGCGCAAACCCCGATACATTTTCTTGGCGCGAACGAAAGAGATTTGCTATATTCAGTGGTCAGTGGTCAGTAGTCAGTGGTCAGTCCACCCCGCCCAACCATATCGTCACTCTGGCGCACGCGCAAGCGTAGCCAACGTCCCGTCTCACACCTTTTATGGAGGAACACCATGAAACACCGTATTTTCTTTTTTCTTTTGTCGCTTGGTCTGTGTACGACCGCTTTCGCCCAACCACGGGTGGGTGACAAAATGAGCGAATTTCAACTTGGGGCCACCGATGGTCGGTCGTATGGCGTCAGCCATTCGAGCAACACGATCTCCGTCCTCTTTTTTGTCGGATGGAACTGAGATACCTGTATAGGGGCGGGTCCCGCCTTTGAATCCCAGGTTCATCAACCCAACCGCAACAAACCCGGCGTCCAAGTCCTCACGCTCGACAGATACAGAGGCAATCGTCAGCAGGCAGAGTCCTATCGGAGACGAGCCAGGGTAACGACGCCTATGATCATGCAGGCGCACGACATATCCAGAGAGTATGGCACCCGCAACGAAGCTATCCTCGTCATTGACCAAGAAGGCATCTTGCGCCTGAGGACCAATGCACTCGGCACTGGCAATTATGCCGCAGTCAACAGAGAAGTCGACGCCCTCATCAATCGCCGGCCGGTGATTTCCCTATTTCCTGATCCCACTCAAGGGCTTTACTTTGGCAGAACGCTTGAAGTGGGGCAGTCCAAAACCGTTGAACTCGAAATCCGCAACACGGGCACGGGGCCGCTCGAAATCACCGGATACAGAGCACCCGACGGCATCACCATGACGCCAGAGACCCTGACTATCGGCCCCGGCGAAACTGCAACCGTTCAAATCACCCTCACGCCAACGCAACCCGGCACTTTTTCGGGCAGCCTCACCTTGCAACACAGGGACCAAAGCGTCGGCACCTTGCGAGTACCTGTGTTGAATCTCACCATTGAAATGGCTCCATTGCCGAGCATTGCACTCATTCAAGAAAGTTTGAGTTTGGGTGAAATTGAGGTGGGCAACCGCATCACAAAAACATTCACTATCGACAACAGCGGCACAGGCCCGCTCACCGTTACGGACATTCGATCTGACATCGCGGGCATCACATTTTCGGAAACCCAATTCACCGTGCCCGCCGGTCAATCTCGCGTCATCACCGTGACGTTCAATCCGCAAGCCGAAGGGGCAATCACAGGCACCATTGACATCCTTTCAGACGATCCGGAAAACGCCACGATCAGCCTGACCCTCACCGGATCGGTCACTGCTATCCCCGTCCCGAGCATTGCACTCATTCGAGAAAGTGTGAGTTTGGGCGAAATTGAGGTGGGCAACCGCATCACGGAAACGATCACTATCGACAACAGCGGCACAGGCCCGCTCACCGTTACGGACATCCGATCCGACATTGCGGGCATCACATTTTCGGAAACCCAATTCACCGTGCCCGCCGGTCAATCTCACGACATCACCGTGACGTTTGACCCGCAATCCGAAGGGGCAATCACAGGCACCATTGACATTCAATCGGACGATCCGGAAAACGCCACGATCAGCCTGACCCTCACCGGATCGGTCACCGGGCCACTCAAACGCTCCGACTTTGATGAGTCGGGCAAGATTGACTTTTCAGACTTCCTCTTGTTTGCCCAAGCTTTTGGCACAGCCAATGAAAAATTCGATCTCGACAACTCGGGTAGCGTGGATTTTCCCGATTTTCTCATCTTTGTCGCAAATTTTGGAAAGTCAGTCAACTGAATGTGATCTACCCCCTTCGCTCCGCTCATTGAAGAAATGGGGGAATTGAGCCACTCCCTACCAGAGAACATCTCCCCCTCCCTGTTTCGGGGAGGGGGCCTGTTTTTAGATCGCTTCTTAGAATTTGTCTGGTTACTTAGATTTTAGGGAGTGTTGTCATGGGAAAAACGCAACCTGAGCCTTATGATCCGTTGTTTGGTTTGGATACGCCGGAGGATATTGTCGAATACATCGATGTGTTGTTGGAAGATGGAGATGTGCCTTTGTTTAAGGCCGCTTTGACGAAAGAGATTGTACCTGCACTTAAAAAGTATGATATTGATATGAATGAGGTCGAGCATATTCTTGAACACGTTGCAAGTCAGCGCGATTATATCCGCGAACATGTTGGTCATATTCTCGCTGTATGCTGGAAGGCGTCTCGTGAAAGAGATCAAAGCGTTTCCCAACCATTGTCGTCAAGCGCGGTTTCAAAGCGGGAAAGTTATTCTGGTGTTCCTGCATAATTTGAAAACTGGCTATCGGCGTTCAGCACCGCCGCGCTGTCTCTCTTGCCTCTCCCCTCTTGCCTCTCGCCTCTCCCCTCTCACGCCTTTCGTATGTCCTGTCGCCAACCCCTCATCGCTGCATTCAACCGCATCCTCGAAATCGCGGATCACGCCCATCTCTCGCAGCCCTTTCAGCGCGACAGTGCGTTGCGGGCAAAACACTTTCCCGGCGCGGGGTCTAAAATCGGCCGCGAAAAACTCATCGCCGCGTACACCCGCGAATTTGCCACCACCAACCCCGACGAAAAACTGCTCCAGCACGCCACCTATCCCTGGATTCACGGGTACGACGCCAGCCTCACGCACATCCTCCACGACCTCAAAAAGCACCAAAAACAGGCCCCGGCCGAACTGCCCCTCGACCGCAAACGCGCACTCGAAAAGCAATTCACCCGCACAGGCGCGGAGGAAATCGCGGCATTTTGGACCGTCTATGCGGCGGCGGACAACGCCTATCGCAAAAGCGTCATCGCCATGCTCGCCCAAGTCAAACCACCCGAACCGGTCAAGCCCAAGACAGCCCCTCCCACGATCCGGCCGACACGACCACAGCGCGACCAAAATCCCCAACCCGAACCGGGCGCGCGATCCATCTATGCCTTGTTGGGCGCGCTCATCTTCTTCGTTCCCGCCCTGATATTTGTCGGGGTACAATACTGGCGCCTGCCGGATGAAAGCCACTTTATCGCCCTCGCTGTCGCCGCATTCTTCGGCATCCTCGCGCTCGTTTTCCTCATCGACCATCTGCGGCAGCGCGACCGCTGACCCCCAACCGTTGCCCCATGAAACGCCTCCTCGCCATCGCCCTCTTCCTCGCCTTGCCGCGCCACGCATGCGCCGAACCCCTCGGCATCGGCGCCCCCCTCGGCAATTTTGCCCTCGCGGACCTCGATGGCGCGCCCGTCTCCCTCGCGGATTTGCCCATCAATCGCGCCCTCGTCATCGTCTTCGGTTCCATCGTCTGCCCGGCCTCGGTCAAATACGACCTCGTCCGCACGCAACTTCACGAGCAGTACGCGCCCAAAGGCATTCGCCTGATCGCCGTGAATGCCAACTTCAACGAAACCGACCGAGACATCCGCGCCCACTACGCCCAAAATCCCGTGCCCTTCATCGTCCTGCGCGACCCGCACGCCGAACTCGCGGACCACTTGGGCGCGACGCACACCCCTCAAGCCTTCCTCTTTGACGCGCAACGCCGCCTGCGCTACAAAGGCGAACTCGACAACGGTTGGGGCATAGCCGAAAACGCGACCTCGCGCGGTCTGTGGGACGCCCTCGACGCCCTGCTCGCCGACCGGGAAATCGCCGATCCCATCCTGCCCAGCTTTGGCTGTGAAATCAGACGCCTGCCCCGCGTAACCCCTGCCGCGCAAGCATCCGCCCCGACATTTTACCGCGACATCTTGCCCGTGCTTCAAAACCGCTGCCAAACCTGCCACCGCCCGGGCGGCATGGGCCGCGTGCCCTTTTTCGACTACGCGGAAGTACTCGCCTGGGCCTATCAGATGCGCGACTCCATCCAAGCCCGCATCATGCCCCCGTGGAAAGCCCGCCCGGAATACGGCGACTTCAAAAATTCCCGCAGGCTCACGGACGCGGAAATCCACACCTTCGCGCAATGGGTGGATGGCGGCATGCCCGAAGGCGATCCCGCGCATCGCCCCGAACCCCGCGCCTTTCCAACCGGCTGGACCTTGGGCACGCCCGACTTGATCCTCACGCCCGAAGCCCCGTATCCCCTCGAAGCCGCGGGCCGCGACGAATACCGCTGTTTTGTCTTGCCCACCGAACGGGCCGCCGCCAACTATGTCTCGGCTATCGAAGTCCTGCCCGGGGACCGCGAAGTCGTCCACCACGTCAGCGCGTACATCGACGTCTCGGGCAAAGCGCGCCTGCAACAGAACAACGCGCCGGGGCCGGGCTATCCGTGTTTCGGCGGCATTGGCGTGCCCCTCTACGAATCCC
Source organism: Candidatus Latescibacterota bacterium (assembly GCA_965204745.1). Classification (GTDB taxonomy): domain Bacteria; phylum Latescibacterota; class UBA2968; order UBA2968; family UBA2968; genus VXRD01. The sequence goes on along the minus strand of OZ242010.1, from coordinate 761,153 downwards.
TGGGGGGATGGGCACCCGGCAATACGCCGTTCATCCTCCCCGATGGCATCGGGCGACATCTGCCGCCCAACAGCGACATCATTCTCCAAATCCACTACCACAAAATTGGACGCGCCGCAACCGACCACTCTCGGTTGGGCATTTACTTTGCCAAAAAACCCGTCGAAAAACGCCTCCGCGAGGTCGTCATCAACAGCCGCCTGCTGTTCATCCCGCCCAATGTCAAACGCCACCGGGTCGCGGGGTCGATCACCATAGCCCAAGACCAGCACCTGCTCGGCATCTTGCCCCACATGCACTTGCTCGGCACGGAGATGAAACTCACCGCCACCTATCCCGATGGCACGCAACACCCCTTGATCTGGGTCAAACCCTGGGACTTCAACTGGCAGGAAACCTACGTGTACAAAACTCCGGTCCCGCTCCCACGCGGCACTCGCATCGCCCTTGAAGCCCATTACGACAACTCCGCCGACAACCCCCGAAACCCCAACGATCCGCCCCGCTTGGTGCGCTGGGGCGAAAACGCGACCGACGAAATGTGTACGGCCTTTCTCTACGTCACCAACGACGATGAAACCCCGAGGTAAAACGTGAAAAAACTCCTCCAACTCTGCATCCTCATCGCCCTGACCCACGCGCCCATCGACGCGCAGTGGCACATCGCCGTCTTGCCACACGAAAACACCAGCGGCGACCCGCAGTGGAATTGGCTCTCGTTGGGCATTGTCGAAGGGTATGTCAACGCCTATTACCACGTCCCCAAAATCTACGCGGTTGACGAAGACTACCTGCGCCACACCCTCGGGGAAACGCGCGTGACCTCTGCTGACCTCGCCGACAAATTGAACATCCACTTGATCTTGACCGGGCAGTACCACATCGCGGGATCGCGCATCCATCTCAAAACCGACGTGCTTCGGGCATCCACGGGCGAGGTCATCGAAACCTTTATGGGACAGGCGTCCGTCTCCGCGCCATTGGACGCGATCTTGCCCGTGCTCTACGCCATCGCGGATCACTTCAAGATCACCCTCACCGCGCATGAGAAAACCCGGTTGCAACTGCCCCTGTTCCGCGACTCGGAAAGCCTCCGCATGGCGACCGAAAGCCTGATGGCCCTGCATCAGAGCCTGCGCCAATCGCCCATCGACCACGCCTTGCTCGCACGAGCCGAAACCGGCCTGCAACGCGCGGCCCAACGCGACGCAAAAAGCGCGATGCCCCACTATTATCTCGGGCGCATCTACGAAACGCGCAACCGCCTCGCAGCCGCGGAAACCGCCTATCGCAAAGCCTTGGAAATCGACTTTGAACACGTCGTCGCGCGCTATCGCCTCGGCCTCATCCTCAAAAAGCGCGGGCGCGCAGACGAGGCCATGAGCGAACTCGAACAAGCCATCCGGCTATCGCCCTTAGACGCCGACATCCAAGCCGCGCTGTCCGGCATGTTTTTCAACCAATACGCCCAGACCTTTGAGACCATCACCGCGCAACTGCGAGAAGCCATCCAAGCCAACCCGGACGATCCCGTCGCCTGCTATGAATTAGCCAATGCGTACGACGAACTCGACCGCATCGACGAAGCCACCGAGTACTACCTGCAAGCCTTGGAACGCGATTCCACACTGGCAGACGCGCATTTCAAACTCGGCCTGATCATGCACCGCAAGGGCGATCACGAACGAGCCGTTGACCACCTGCAAAAAGCCGCCGCGCACAACACCCAATTCACCCGCGTCCATTTCCGCTTGGGTAGCATCCTCTACTTGATCAAACGCTACGACGCGGCCATCGAAGCCTTTGCAAACGCCATTGACGCAGAACCCAATTACGCCATCCCGCGCTATCACCTCGCCTTGACCCATCTCGCGACCGCGCAACCCCAACAGGCGTATCACGCCTTTCAGCAATACGCGGCCCTTGTCTCGGACGACCACCGCCCGCATTTTCAAATGGCCGAAATCGCCCGGCAAAACGACGACTATGACCGCGCGGTGGCCCACTACATACACGCCATCGCCATCAGCCCAGCGCACATCCCATCGCGTCTCCAACTCGGCTATCTCCACGCCGCACACCGACGCTTTGACCTCGCCATCCAACAACTCCAAACCGCGCTGCGCCTGCAACCCGATCACCTAGACGCCAAAAAAATCCGCGCCGACATTCAAAAATGGATGCGGTGATTATCCCCACCCTTCCGGCCTCCCCCGTGCGACCTCACCTCGCCACCCAACCGCCCGTGCGTGCCCGTCCCATCACCGCCCTGCCGTGTGCGTTAGCTCCGTCTGTCCGTCGCATCCCTCGCCGCCATCAATCGTAGGGACAGGCTCCATGCCTGTCTTTGTGGTCAATGTCAAAAATGAACACAAAAAAGCGGCGATCCGAAGATCGCCGCTTTTGTTTTCTGCGCGGATTACCACACACAGATTTGGGGTTGCAGATCGGGCAAAAGGTGGCTATATTTGTCGCGAGTAGGTGGGGATGAAGAAGTGCGTTGTAAAACTTTTTTAAGGAGGGCACAATGGCTCTGTTGACCGATGAGGAATTGATGGACACGCTGGAGACACAACTACCGGCCTTGCTCGAACGGCATCCCGAATTTGAGATGCGCGTCTATTCGACGTTCATGCGGACGTTTGCCACGAAGGACGAAGTGGCGGCAGTGCTGTCCGAATTGCGCGAGTTTCGGAACGAATTTGACGAATATCGCGTGCAAGTCGATAAACGATTTGACCGAGTCGAGGCTAGACTTGACCGAGTCGAGGGCAGGCTTGATCAGATGGGGCAACAATTCTCCGATCTGCGAGATTGGGTCGAAATGATCGTGGGACGCTTTCAAACCCGATCCGGCAGAAAATTGGAAGATGTGGTCGCCGGCACGATGCGGCTGGTACTCGGCCGGGACGATGTTCTCTCGGAGCATGTGCGCTTGCGCCAACCCCTTGAAGATGCCGAGGGGATGATCGGGCCTGCGGGTCGTCGCTACGAGGTCGATATTTTGGTGCATAACAGTGCCTTGTTGGTGTTTGAGGTCAAGTCCGTGTGCGAGTTGGAAGATGTGGATCGCTTTGCCGATAAAGTGGCATTGATGCGGACCTTGCATCCGGAAAAGATCGTTGATGGCGTGATCGTCACGATGGCCCCGCTCAATCAGGTTGAAGAGCGGTGTGCTGATTGGGGTCTTCAATTGGTGCATTGAGGTTGTAGTCAGTTGTCTGAATCGCGAATTGCGCGGATTACCCCGCCCCGTCGAGACAGGCTCTATGCTTGTCTTTGTGGTCAATGTCAAAAATGAACACAAAAAAGCGGCGATCTTCAGATCGCCGCTTTTGTTTTTTTCGAGGCTACGGGGCATTAACTGCCGGTCGCTTGCTTTGCCGACTCCTGCTCCCTGATCGTTTGAGGGCTTGGCGGATGGGCGGCTCCCTCACCTGGGAACAGGGGGCTTGGGTTCTTCAATCGTCTGTACGTGTCGAAGCCAAGGGTAATGGCAATGGGCGCGACAAGAGCCGAAATAATGCCCATAAACCAATAGAACATGGTATCCATCCGATTGTGCAAATGTTCAAACTTGGCGTCCATCTTTTTGTCGAGCACGTCTTGTCTGTCTTCAATGCGATCAAGTCTGTTTTCAATGCGATCAAATCTATTTTCCATGCGATCAAGCCGTTTGTCCATTTGTTCAACTATGCCGATCAACTTGCCGAGTTCGGTTTGGTTTTGCGACGCGCTTGTGGTTGGTGCGGGTTTTTGACTGGCCTGCTGTTGCGCGCCAATCGGTGCGTCGAGCATCAAGCCCAATGGAAGGCAAACGATCCAGAAGATGTTTTTCATGTTCATGTCCTTTCAGTTGCGTCTTACAAATATACGCCCTTTTTGACAGATGTCAACTTTCGCCCGACGCCAATCCGCGATCCGCCTCTCATTCCCACGTCGCACGAGGGCCATCCACATAATCCAAAAAGCGATTTGCGATATCGGCCTGCGCCGTATCTCCCGTATGCACGATCACGCGCCAGCGAAAGGTCATGGACGCGCCTGCGGGCAAGTGGTGATCCGGCTTAAACATCCAGCAGTTGGGCGCGAACAAGCCATAGCCGCGCACATGCCAAGTGGTGGGATACCGGAAATTCTGCGGATGGTCAAAAATCGCAAACCCGGCCACCTCATCGCCCACCGGCCCGCAATAATCCATCCAGTGCGACGGCAGTGACCAACACCCGGCCTCATCGGTCGCGCCATACGCATTGCACATCTGCCCATCCGCATTGGCATTCATGGACGGATTCACGCGAATGCACAAAAAGCCGCCCTCTTTGGTATCGCCTATCGTCACCGCGCCATGAGACGCCTTCAGGGTCAGCGCGACATCCAACACCGCGGCATCGCGCCCGGAATCGAACAACCGATACCATCGGCTATCCGTCATCAGGGGCCGGTCCCCTTCATACCACGTATTTTCAGACGCGATCACCAAAGACAGGGGCGCGTGCGAAATTGAAATCGCATCTTGTGCCGTGCGCCCATACCCCGGTCGGTTGGGCCGCTCGTTCCAGCAATCCACCCCATTGATGGCGCCCTGCATCAGGGTCAACCCGCGCTGCCATGGGTGTTCGCCCTCGCCCCATGCGGGCATGGGTTCGCGCAACATATTCGCGCCTTTCGGGGTCAAAATCGGATTGATAACCGGCTTGGGATAATCCGTCTCGTGGTGAAATACTATAAACGGCGATCCAGCCAGCGAAACATCCAATTTCCCAGCGGCATTGCAATGCGAAATCCCCGATGCCGCATCCGCACTGTCCAACGCCGACACCTCAAAACTCATCTCTTGCCCTTTGTCCAGCGCGGGCAGATTGACGTGATAAACAGGGGATACCGGATCGCGCTCGGCAATCGACGTCTCCCCTTTGCCCTGCAACTGCAACAACCGTGCGTCGCACCCTTCAGGCGCGGAAATAACCGCCAAATGCGCCGCCCGCGAACGCGGACTTAAAAGCGTCAATTTCATGGGTCAAAACTGATACCTTTCTGTTGACCATTATTGACCTTCCAATAGTGGTTCAACGAGTGCAAGTTACGCCAGGCAATCACGCAACTTGGGTGTATCGCCCAAAGCACGGAGAAAAATACCCCGTGCGCCATTGATATCTCGATCCATGGTATGGCCATCCATTCTGCTACGGATGACTTTCGCTCCGCCCAAGTTCTTCACAATCTCGCCTGTCCAACTGACTGTTTTGGACGTGTATGCCTCATTCACATCTAAGACCAACTTGCCGGTCTCGAAAGCCTTGTGCTTGAGGAATTGCTTGAAGCGATAATGGGCGAAGGTGAGCAGGTTGCGGACAGACTTGCGGCGAAGGCACCGCTTACCGCGCACAACCATCTCGCTCGTCTCAAACGTTGGCAACAGGATGACATCGTAGTTGTCCACAAGCCATCGTGCTGCCTGCTTGTGGAGTTCATCGATGAGGTCGCGGATGCGCCAGCGCATGCGCTCGATGGCACGCTTTAGGCGCACCTTGAGAAAGCCGCACGCTTTCACCATGCGACCAATCAAACTATCCAGGTGAGCACACAACCGCTGGATGCGACCAAAATCACCTTCGCCAATTTTACCACAATCCGTTTCAGAATAGAACGTCAAGAAACGACGAATACCCGGATCGAGTGCCACGACGCGCCCTTGGCTCTCGGCTACGCGCCGTGGACTCGAATAGGGCACGGTCACATAGTACCGGCCCTGATGAACAACAAGCCGCCCATCCTTCGGAGCTTCCGGAACCGGGCGGGATAAGCGGATTTGTCCCAGACTGAGTGGATAGATCGTTGACCGATCCTTGTTCCACGCCACATTGCACAACGACAAGGATTGAATAGGATTCTTCCGGCTACGATAATGCAACGCTGCTTTTTCTCCTGTCTTTCGCTTACGCCATACGGCTTGATTGGCCCGGTGAGCATCGGCTATCGCACCGCACAGAATCTTGCTCGGAACATCCGCAAACCACTTGGGACTGACCGCACGGACAATACGACGCAGGTCATACTCCGACACTTTGAAGCCTGCCCGGTACAGCTCGACGGCCTTGTTATACCACCACCGACTGCCAGCCATCCAATGCTTCACCAGCGCACGCTGATCAGCCGACAGAGAGATACGCACCTTCCGCGCCTTCGTCACAAGGGCTTTGTTGCTCGCCGTGCTAACGAGAGAACCGATGGCAAAAGGACAGAACAGCCTTTTCGCACGGTGCTTCCGCACCATGCTCTGCGCCACAGAAAACCACGACGCCGCACCCGTCTTGCTCTGCCAGCCCTCTAACACCGCCAACGACGAATCGCCAGGCAACCACAACGCACGACTCTTCCCGGCTACGTAACTGCTCCAATAGGGCAACAAAGCCCACCTCCTTCCAATCAAACATAGCCAACAATGTTTAACAGTAGTCAACGAAATATCAACTACACGACATCTCCAACCTGCTCTGCAAATTTGCTTCGACATCTGCCCTGTCCATCAGCAGGGGGTGATATGCGTCAACGGCCCACAGTTCGGATTGCGTGCGGTAATTCGCGCTGCCCGGATGCCCGGATTGTCCACCGGCCGCGGTTGCTACGCCGTGGGCGGGATCGTCCAGATCCACCACCATGCGATAGGTCGAAAGCCCGGTCACCTCAAACGGCTCGCCAAAATTGTACCCGGTTGCGCGCACCGTGCCCGCGCTGCCAGACGACTCAAACGGCCCCACGTCAAACACCTGCGACAAGGCCCCGCCATCGCTCAAGGGATGCCGAAATGTAACCGTGTGCAACCGCCCCCAACGCCACTGCGCCTCGCGCGTGCCCACATGCCGGTGCAACCAATCGCGTGCGTCGAGCAATGCGGCGCACACCTCCTCCTCGACATCCCACCCCTCGGGCGTCCATTCTCGCGCATCGCCCGCCAACACGCGCCGCGCCACACTGCCCCCGCGCCCGGCCACCAATCGCACCACCCCGTCCGGAAACCGCACGCGCATCACCCGCCGCACCCAGTGCTCCCAAAATGCCGTGAACAAGGTCGCCGCTACGGAATCGACCGAATACGCGCCATCCCAGTCGCGCAACAACGCGCCCCACTCGCGCAAGCCCTCGTCCCGCGCTTTCAGCGCCATCGCTGCCACAATGGGCGCGAAGGCTTGCCCGCGACCGTGAACCACATCCGCTTGGATCGCCCCCACGCTTTCCTGCGTATGCGTCTCCAATGCCTCGATGCGCGCCTTGATTCTGCGAAACCGATACCCCTCTGACCAGCCGCCCAAGCTCATGTACGCACCCTTGCCACCCCACGGGGGATTGTTCGCGGTTGCCACCCAGTTGCAGTCGGGATCGATCAACTGCGGCAATTCGTCAAACGCATGCGGCGCGCCCCACTCGTGCGCGGGGTCATTGGCCGGGCGAAACCCAAAATGCACCGCCTTGCGCTTAGGCACATGCCCGACCGCGTGGTACCCGATGCGCCCCTCTGAATCGGCAAACACAAAATTCAAAATGGGCATGGGCCACTGTGCCAGCGCGTCTAAAACCCGCGCGACATTTTGCGACTTCATCAACGCGAGCATCGCTTCAAACCCGGTGGTCGCCTCGGCCCCCACCCAGCGCAACGACAGCACGGGTCGTTCCCCATCATCTACCGCAGGCACAAACGCATCGACAATCGGCCCGCGCCGGGTTCGGCGAATCACCAACTCCTCCGCATCGGCACCGCGCACCGGAATCTCCTGCCGCTCCACCTCGACCACCCGCCACGCATCGCCATCGCGGTACAAATCCCCATCTCCTGCGGACAGCTCTTCCACGTACAAATCGCGCGCCGAAGCCGTGTGATTCGTCACGCCCCACGCCGTATCGCGCGTATGCCCCAAATAAATCCCCGGCGTGCCCAGGAAAAACGCGCCCACCGCATCCATGCCCGGCGCGCACACCTGCGCCTGATACCACTGCCTGCACAAACTCACGTCGTTGTGCGGATCTGTCGCCAACACCGGCTTGCCACTCGCGGTACTCCGTCCCCCGACCACCCAGTTGTTGCTGCCAATGCCCGCGTCGTATCCCCCGATGCCCGCGGGTTCGTCAGATGGCACAATGGTCTCCTCTGCGGCCTCGGTCATCAAAAACAAATCGAACAACTCCGCGGGCAAATGCCGTTTTGCCGCCTCGTTGATCGCGATCATGTCCAATCGCCCGGTCAGCATCCACCATCGCCATTTCCATATCGCTATCGAATCCACCGCAGTCCACGGCGTCGGGTCGTACGCCAAAATGTCGAACTCCACGCACCGCCGCTCGCCCATCGCAGCCATCCACGCATTGATCCCATTGCACAGAGACCGCAACACCATCGCCACCTCGCTCGACATCGCCGAAGCCGCATCCCGTGCTGCGCGCGTCAGGCCAATCGTGCGATGCAACCGATCTCGCGCCACATACTCCGCACCCAAAATTTCCGCCAACTGCCCGTGCGCCAACCGCCGCATATAATCCATCTGCCACAGCCGATCCTGCGCCATCGCATAGCCCAGCGCGGTAAAACAATCGCCCACAGACGCGGCCTCGATGTGCGCCACGCCCCACTTGTCGCGCAACACCGTCACCGGTTGATCCACCGGCGCGCGCACCACCTCCCGCGCTTTGGGCAATCGCTGTTGCAAAAACCGCCGCTGCATATCCCGAACCCCTCGGCGCGAAACCCCCAATTCACCGGCCGCCTGCTCGACCGTCACCTCCCCGCGCAACAACTGTATCATCACGGATTTTCGATCTGCCATTTTCTCTCCCAAGACGTGAGAAGGCCACCCCTCTCCCCTCATCCGCCCAAGTGCGATCCCATCCGCTACCCTGCCCCACCGTGTGCGTTTCCCTGCCCATCCTAACCCCGCCACCCGTGCGTGCCCGTCCCATCCCCACCCTGCTGTGTGCGTTTCACATTCCCGGGCATGCGATTTGTCTCTTGTATCTTCGGGCGAGCACGGGACATCGCCCAAAAAGGTGAGAGGTGAGAGGCAAGACGCGAGAAGGCCACTCCTCTCTTGCGTCTTGCGTCTTGCCTCTCCCGTCTTACCGAAGGGGGTTGGGCGGGGCGTCAGAAAGGCATGTTGAAGTATAAGCCCATTTGCCCTGCCCGCAACCTATTTTACAGCGCGTCATGACTCAAAGAAATTTTGTCGATTTGTTCGGGCGGTATCGAATCGAGTAAAATCGACATAAATGGCACTGCGGTTGCTAACTCCGATATTTGGAATTTGCTGTCCTAATTCACAAACGAATCGGGGTCTTTTCACAAGAAGTCCAAGTCCGCGCCGAGGTGTGCGGGGAGGACGTGGTTGGCGTGTAGATGGCGCCAGCCGCGCTCGGGGATTGGCGGGGGAACGAAGGCTTCGCGGCGTCGTGCGAGTTCTGGGGCGTTGACGAGCAAATCGAGGCGGCGTTCTGCGGTGTTCAATTCGATCAGGTCGCCATCGCGCACCAGGGCGAGCGGGCCGCCGGTCGCGGCTTCGGGCGAACAGTGCAAGACCACCGTGCCGTAAGACGTGCCGCTCATGCGCGCATCGGAAACGCGCACCATGTCTTTGACGCCCTTTTGCGCGAGGTACTTGGGAATGGGCAACGAGCCGGCTTCGGGAAACCCGCCTCCGACCGGGCCGGCATTGCGGAGGATCATCACATGGTCGGCCGTGATTTTGAGCCCGGGGTCGTCGATGCGTTCGGCGGCGTCTTCGGCCGAGTCGAATACAATGGCCGGGCCTCGGTGCGCGAGCAGGTCAGCCGTTGCTGCGGCGACCTTGAGCACCCCGCCTTCTGGGGCGAGATTCCCGCGAATCACCGCGAGCGCGCCGGTTGGACCCAGGGGATCGTCCAACGTGCGAATCGTGGTTTGCCACGCTTGAGGCGGTTGTACCGCGTTCAAGTATTCCCCGAGGGATTGCCCCGTGATCGTGGGCACATCGGTGTGCAACAGGGGTTCGAGCGTTTTGAGCAAGGGGGGAAGGCCGCCCGCGCGGTGAAAGTCCTCCATGTATCCCTCGCCCGCGGGTTTGCAATCTACGAGCAAGGGCACGCGTTGCGCCACAGTGTGCATGTCTTCAAGGGTGAGGCGAGTGCCTGCGCGGCGTGCGATAGCCAAGAGGTGAACGATTGCATTGGTCGAGCCGCCCACAGCAGTGAGCACGGTGAGGGCATTGAGAAATGACGCGCGGGTGAGCAGTTGCGATGGGCCGCGGTTTGCGCGGGCAAGGGCGACGACCATGCGTCCAGAGCGCGTGCCCACGCGCAACCGGTCGCCCGTGCCCGAGACCGGAGCCGCGCCCCCGGGAAGCATCAGCCCCAGGGTTTCGACCACACAGGCCATCGTGGAGGCCGTGCCCATCACCATGCAGGTTCCGGGGGTGCTGCAAAGGGATTGGGTCACGCCTTGGATCTGCGGCTCGGTGAGTTCGCCTGCGCGGTAGCGCGCCCAGTACCGGCGGCAATCTGTACACGCGCCCAAGCGGTCGCCTTGCCACGCGCCGGTTCGCATCGCGCCGGATACGACTTGGATCGCGGGGATATCGGCCGACGCAGCGGCCATCACTTGCGCGGGCACGGTTTTGTCGCACCCGCCCATGAGCACCACCGCGTCCATCGGCTGCGCGGTGATGAGTTCCTCGGTTTCCATCGCCAGCAGGTTGCGAAAGAGCATGGTGGTGGGCGAAAAGAAAATTTCGTTCAGCGAAAGCGTGGGGAACACAAAGGGCAGGCCCCCGGCTTCGAGCACCCCGCGCTTGACCGCTTCGATCAAATCCGGCATCTGCGCGTGGCAGGGGTTGTAATCCGACGCTGTCGAGGCAATGCCGATGACGGGCCGCGTGATGTCTTCGCGGTCATAGCCCACGGCCGCGAGAAATGCGCGGCGCAGGTACTTGCTAAATTCCGGGTCCGCGTAACTGGTCGGGTTGCGATAGATGCCCGCGTGTGTGGAATGGGTCATGGCGTTACCGATAGAAGGGCGCGTTCTGCCGCGTGGCGCATGCCGCGCATGAGGTCGTCCGCGAGGCGGTCAATGGAGCTGCGCGCGCGCGGCACATCCGCGCGATCCGCCCAAGTTGCCGAGACGTAGTATTTGATCTTTGGCTCCGTGCCCGAAGGCCGCGCCGTGACCCGGGTGTGGCCCCGTTCCGTGAGGGTGAACGCGAGCACATTGCCAGCCGTGCCTTTGAGCGAGCGCGTGGTGCCCGTTTTCAAATGGCGCGCCGCGAGGGTTTGATAGTCGATGACTTCGATGACCTCGTGCCCCCCTATCGCGCGCGGTGGATTTTGGCGCAGGCCCTGCATGATCCGCGCGATTTCCTCGTTGCCCTGCGCGCCCGTGCGGTACGCGGATTTTTGGATGTCGCAAAAATAGCCGAATGTGCGATAAATTTCATCGAGGTAATCGCGCACGGTGCGGCCCTGCGATTTGAGTTGGGCCGCGCATTCTGCGAGCAAGACCGCGGCAATGGCCGCATCTTTGTCGCGCACAAAATCGCCCGCCAAGTACCCGTGGCTCTCTTCCGCGCCGAACACAAAGGTTTGGTCCGCTTGCAGGTTGTCGATGACGTCTGCAATGTATTTGAAGCCGACGAGGAGGTTATCCACCGGGGTCATGCCAAAATACGCGGCGATCAAGCTGATGAGGTCCGTGGTGACGATGGTTTTGCACACGACGCCTTGGGTCGGCAAGGCGTGCTGGGTTTTGAGGGCGTTGAGGAGATAATGACACAAAATCACGCCGATCTGGTTGCCGGTGAGGGCGAGTTCTTCCGGGCGGGCATGCCAGCCCTGTTGCGGATGGGGCAACGCGCAGCCGAGCCGGTCCGCGTCTGGGTCGCTGGCGATGACCAGGTCCGCGTGGCGTTGCGCGGCTCGTTCGATTGCCAGCGCGAATGTGCCGGGGGCTTCGGGATTGGCAATGCCACCCGCCACGGTTGGGAAATTCCCGTCCGGGATGGTTTGCGCTTCGACGAGGTGGAGTTGGTCATACCCGAGTTTTTGAAGCGCGGGCACAATGCTCGTCGCGCCGACCCCGTGTAGGGGCGTATAGACGATGCGGATGTCCCGCGCGTCTGACAGGGAGACGCCCGCGAGTTTTTCGATGTAGTGCGCGTCGAGGGGTGCGGCGAGGGGTTGGATGAGGCCGCGCTTGACCCCGGTTTCGTAGTCCATTTTTTTAATGCGCGTGTTTTGCCCCGCGATGACTTCGGCGATGATGTTTTTGTCGTGCGGGGGAACGACCTGCCCGCCGTCTGTCCAATACGCCTTGAAGCCATTGTCCGCAGGCGGGTTGTGGCTCGCGCTGATGACCACGCCCGCAACGGCGCCGGTTTGCCGGAGCGCGAAAGAGAGATGGGGCGTTGCGCGATGCCCGTCAAACAAGCGGGCGACAATGCCATGCCCGGCGATGACCGAGGCGGTTTCCCGAGCAAAGCGGGCCGAGTTGTTGCGCGTGTCGTGCGCGATGACCACGCCCATTTCCCGGGCGTTTGCAATGCCCGAGTTGAGGATGTACCGCGCCAAGCCCTGCGCGGCTTCGCCAATGGTTCGCAGGTTGATGCGGTTGGGCCCTGGCCCCATCTCGCCCCGAATCCCGCCCGTGCCAAACTCGATGTGGGTGCGAAACGCATCGTCGAGTTCGTCCGTATCTCCCGTTTGTACGAGCCGTTGAATGTCGGCCACAAAATCGGCAAATTTCGGGTCCGCCAGCCATTGCAAAAGCGCGTGCGATGCCGAGGCGGAAATCCGTCCTTCCGCGGCCCATGTTTCGATCTGTCGATGTGCGGTCATAAAGTCTCCGTTTATCGCGTTGCCTTGTAGCCATTTGCCATATATTGCACGCGCTATCCCATCGTGTCAAGTGCAGAGGCAAAACCGCTTGACTTTGCGGCTTCTTTTTTCGCTATTTGAAAAGGCGAGAGGCAGTGGTCAGTGGTCAGTGGTCAGTAGTCAGTGGTCAGTCCCCGCCCATCTCCGCCCAAAGGCGGTTCGCAAGCCAAAGATACAAAAAGGGAGAAGGAAGACGCAAGAGGGGAGAGGGGTGGCCTTCTCACGTCTTGCCTCTCACCTCTCACCTTTTTGGGCGATGCCCTGTATTCGCCCAAAGATACAAGAGGGGAGAGGCAAGAGGGGAGACGCAAGAGGGGAGAGGGGTGGCCTTCTCACGTCTTGCCTCTCACCTCTCACCTTTTTAGGCGATGCCCTGTGCCTCGCCCAAAGATACAAGATGCGAAAGGTTATCCATGATGCTCGCGGAAGTTTTCATTGGCATTGGCTCGATTATCTTCGCGGTGTTGGCGGGCTTTATCGTCTTGCCCATCCGGGTCGGTGCGGCGGGTTTTTACCGCGAGGACGCGTACCGCGTATCCGGATTTGCGCGGGCATGGGGCGGCCTGTGCGGCGTTGTGTGCGAGGTCGATGATACCGGGTTGCAATGGCGCGTGGTGTTGGGGCCTTGCACGGTTTGGCGGCCCAAGGCACCTGCGCCGCGAGTGGTCGAATCCGATGCGGAGGGGGATCCCGAAGGAGGGGGCGATGAAGCGGCGCGTGCGGAAAAAGCGGCGGATGCGATGCCGGTAGCCGAGTCGCCATGGCGGTCGCGTTACGCGCAGGCGAAACAATACATGGGCTATGCCGCGGATGCGCGCCCCATTGTGATGCGATTTGCCAAGCGGTTGTTGCGCGCGATTCGATTTCGGGATGCGGCAATGGATTTGGAGGTGGGGTTGGGCGATCCCGCTTTCACCGGGCGTTTGTTCGGCTATGTCGAAGCGGTCAAGCGCGTTCTCGGCAAGCGCGTTCGCATTTCCCTAACGCCCGATTTTATGCAACCGCGCTTTGCGGGTTCCGGGTCCGTTCGGCTTTCGGTTTATCTCTCGCGCTTGCTGTGGGCCGCCCTCGCATTGGCAGCACGCGGCGGGTGCTTGGCCGCGAGCGTTTGGTGGGCACAGCGCAAGGTTCAACGCGAAGCCACGCTGACCGCCGAAAAATAACGATCCTCAGTCCATCCCCCGATGTATGGACTGAGGACAGACACGGGAGCATGTCCCTACGATTGATGTACCACTTGGGGCTTGGGACGGGGTGGACTGATAACTGACAACTGAGGAGACAACATGGCTATTGAAGACGTGGTGAGAACGATGTTGCACGAATTGCGCGAGATTGTGAAAACCGAAACCGTGGTGGGCGAGCCTGTCGTCACAGGCGATGTGACCATCATCCCGGTGTCCAAAATTTCCTTTGGCTTCGGCGCGGGTGGGTCACAGAGCGAAAAGGACGACGGCGGCAGTGGCACGGGCGGCGGCGGATCCGTGCAACCCGTGGCCTTTATCGTCATTCAAAAGGGCAAGGCCCAACTGCTTGCACTGGATGACAAGAGCATGTCTATCGGGGATTTGCTCAAATACGCGCCCGGCCTGTTCGAAAAAATCAAGGCGTTCAAGGACAAACGCAAACAAAAGAAAGAAGATGGCGAGACGGACGACAAAAAAAACAAAAAGTAAAGACGGATCGCGGATTAAACGGATTACGCGGATGGCGCGGAGGAAAGGCGGATCACGGAGGAAACGGATTACGCGGATGGCACGGAGGAAAGGCGGATCGCGGATTAAACGGATTATGCGGATGGCGCGGATAAAAGGCGGATCACGGATTAAACGGATTAAACGGATGGCGCAGAGGAAGGCGGAGGAAAGGCGGATCGCTGGCGGGTAGCATATCGCATCGCATTAGGCCAACAGAAAATCAAATTCGTATTACTCGAACAATGCCATAAGCCAAGCAACAAATTTCTTACAGAGTGTGCCATCCACATTCAAATCGTGTGCCCCAATGGCCGAACCCATTTTTTTGGGATCTTCTCTGGTTGCTAGCCAAGCGTAAAGTTGTGCTCTCGGTTTCTTATGATCTGCAAATTTTCTATTGGCTTGCGGAATCCCGTCAATATAACGCTGAGACAAAGGCCACACGGGATCGTCCGTGGGAATCATTTGCTTGACGAAATCCTCAAGTTCGCCGCTCGATTCATTATCGGGCATCAGCCAGATGCCGACTCGGGGCGTGCCCTCAATAATTGTCCCATCGGGATTGGGATGTGTGGGCACTTGGATATTTGCCCTCATAATTCTATCTCTTACAGATTTCCAACGGTCCATCAAAGTGCTATTTGCATCCACGAGAATGCCAACGGCCAGCCGGCCCGACGCCTTAATTTCACCGCTAATGGACTTGAGCACTCCGTCGATGCCCTCCTTATTTACAATGCGAATTAAGAGTAGAAAGCGAGTAGGAAGCAAGCCGCGCCCAATCGCCCAAAGACATGGACGAGTCATCCATTACCGAATCGCCTTTTAGAACTCGTCGTAAAACAAACGAGAGAGGTTCTTCCCCTTCCTCGTAGGACCTATCCCCCCGGCCCCCTTTCCTACAAGGAAAGGGGGAGCGCATGGTTTTTTGAAGGTTTGTCTCCCTGGCTGTTCTGATGGCTTTGAGCAAATAGATCACGCCCTGGAAACCCAAACCCCTCGCACAACCTCTCGCCATTCCCCCCTTCCTCACAGGAAGGGGGGCCAGGGGGGTAGGTCCCAATAAATGGATTCAACGCTTTATTCGCATTGACAATGTCAAACGACGGTGCTGATGGATGGCGATCACGGATATGTCTGACGACATGCTCATCGTTTTTCCCTTAGACTAAAAGGATACGGTTTGGCACCGGTGTATTTGGATTGTTCATAACCTACCTCACCTCAATGCCCTGGCTGGCCGCGATTTGGAGTTCTTCCTCGGAATATTCTACGGCGCGCATGTGTTCGCCCTTTTCTTCAAGGCGAATGAGCATGCCTTCCATTCCCTCTAAATCCGTTGCCGCTTGCGCGAAATTCGCGACGCAGTCCCAGCTATGTGTTGTCGCCAAAACCTGCACGTTGTTTTGAAGTGCTGTTTTCATAACCATCTTCCAGAAATCGCGTTGCACCGAATGATGGACGCCGTTTTCCGCTTCGTCGATAACCAAAAAGCCGTCCCGGCTGTGGACAAGTGCCAAAGCCACGCCGAACAAGCGCACGGCACCATCGCCAAGGCTTTTTAATGGAACTGGCCGCGCTTGCCCGTTGAACTTCACTATCGCCCGCCGACCGATGTGCCTTGAGCTTTCATCGCCAATCACGCCAACGCGCTCCACGTCATCGCCGTAAATCAGCCGCAATGCGTGTACGGCTTGGGTTTCGTCATCCGTAAGGGCGACGTCATCCCAAAATCGCGCTATATCGCTATTGCTCGGCAAACTCGGCCCCAGAGACGCACACCGAATTTCGGATGGATGTGCGGAGTCGTCATTCCGCGATCTGCGATATGGGGAACGAGAGTTGTGAAACGGGAAATCCACGGGTATTTTTTGCTCTTTGCCTTGGAATTTGATAATGAGCGACAATTCACCGTCGTCGACGATCCCGATGCTGAGTTGTTGCTTTTCACATGGCCCTATTGAGATGCGAGAATCAGATGCGGCACCTCGGCTATAGAAAAGTGCTTCAACATCGGGCACGGACACCTCGGCGCCATCTTCGTCAACGATGACGCTGAGCTCTTCCCGGTTTTGCAATATGTTACAGAGAACGGAAAAACTGGCGCGTGCAGCATAGATGCGAACCGCATCGAGCAATGTGGTCTTGCCAACTCCGTTTTTCCCGGCGATCAGCGTCACGCGACCCAGCCGCGGAATCGAGAGATCAGCGATCCCGCGAAAGCCTTTGACCGCCAGACTGGGAAGATGGAGGGCCGTGTGATTTGGGCGTCTTGCAGACATGATTTGCTCCCTTCGCAAAAAAAAGAAAAGAGTTCATGACAGAATATAGCCTCTGTTTTATTTTTTTCAAGTTTTCAGGTCGCACACACCGCAGAACTTAAAACCCACTGGACACCTCATGCTCTCGAATTTGAACCAACCCTTGAGAACCCTGCCGGGCATTGGGGTGAAGCGCGAAAAGGTATTGGAGGACGCCGGCATAGCTTCGGTGGGCGATCTGTTGTTGTACTTGCCCTACCGGTATGTGGATAGATCGACCGAGGTGCGGATCGCGCGGTTGCCGTTGGACCGGGAAGTGACCGCGGTCGGCGAGATCGTGAGCATGCAGGTGATCCCGGGCAAGCGGCGGCGGTTTGTGATGACGGTTGAGGACGTGACCGGGGCGATTGCGTGTACCTGGTTTGCCGGGTTTCAGTACTTCAAAAATGCGTATCAGGCCGGCGATATCGTCGCGCTTGGGGGGAAGTTGACGCGGTTTGGACGTGTGTTGCAGATGGTGCATCCGGAAGTCGAAGTGCTGGCAAATGAGGGCGAGGACAATCGGCGGTTGCACACCGGGCGCATTATCCCCCTGTATTCCACGACGGGGAAGATGAAGGCGGATCGGCTCACGGCGCGCGCGCTTCGCCGCTTGTTATTCGCGGCATTGGAAGCGGTGGGCGTTGAAGACCCATTGGACGAGGAGATACGCGAGCGATACGGGATAATGGGCCTGCGCGAGGCACTGGAAAAACTCCATTTTCCAGACGCCATGACCGACGTGGATGCCGCACGGCAACGGCTGGCGTTTGACGAGATTCTCTACATCCAACTCCATATCGGGCAGCGAAAAAAGACGCGCCAACGCATGCCCGGGCGCGTGCTCGCGTGCAATGGCCCACTCGCGCAAGCCCTCATCGCGCGCTTGCCCTTTGCATTGACGCAGGCCCAAGCGCGTGCCATCGCAGAGATCCAACGCGACTTACAGCGGCCCGTGCCCATGCACCGCTTGTTGCAAGGCGACGTGGGGTCTGGCAAAACACTGGTGGCTCTTCTGGCGATGTTGACCGCCGCAGACAGCGACGCGCAGGCCGCATTGATGGCGCCGACCGAGATTTTGGCCGAGCAACACGCCCGCACCATCCGGGAATGGGTCGCGCCCTTGGGCCTGGAGGTGGCGTCGATCACCGCGCGCATGCGAAAGGCCGAACGCGCGGCTGCGATAGAGGGATTGGGTTCTGGCGCCATCAAACTGGTCGTGGGCACGCACGCCTTGTTGCAACCCGAGGTGGCGTTTGCCGATCTCGCGCTGATCGCGGTGGATGAGCAACACCGGTTCGGCGTGGTTCAGCGCGCTGCGTTGCGCGAAAAGGGCCAGGCAGCGCATCTCTTGGTGATGACCGCCACGCCGATTCCGCGCTCCCTATCCCTGACCCTGTACGGGGATTTGGACGTGACGGTCATCGATGCTTTGCCGCCTGGCCGGTTGCCCGTGCGTACGGGGTGGCGTTTTGCACGCGACCGCGATAGGGCGTTGCAATTTTTGTGTGGCGAATTGGAACAGGGCCGCCAGGCGTATATCGTGTATCCCCTGGTCTCCGAATCCGAAAAGAGCGACCTGCAAGCAGCGACCGAGGCGTTTGAAAATTTGCAACGGGGCGCGCTGTCCAAGTTTCGCTTGGGCTTGTTGCACGGCCGGCTCAAGCGCGAGGAAAAAGAGGCGGTGATGGCGGGTTTCAGGCGCGGGGACTTGGACGCGCTGGTGACGACGACCGTGATCGAAGTGGGCGTGGATGTGCCCAATGCCACGGTCATGATGGTCGAACACGCGGAGCGGTTTGGCCTGTCGCAGTTGCACCAGTTGCGCGGCCGCGTGGGGCGCGGGCCATGCCAATCCTACTGTATTTTGATCGCCGATCCCCAAGACGCGCTATCAGCAGACGCACGCGACCGCTTGGACGCGATGGCGCGCACGACGGACGGATTCGAGATTTCAGAAGCGGATTTGAGCATCCGCGGCCCCGGGCACATTTTCGGCACGCAACAAGCCGGCTTTCCCCGGTTTCACTTTGCCGATCTCGGCCGCGATGGCGCGATCATTCGCGCGGCCCGCCGAGAAGCAGGCACCCTATTAGCCCACGACCCAAACCTGACGTCGCACGCGGCATTAAAACGCGAATTAGACGCGGTCTCGCTCGGGGATATGCAGATTGTGGAGGCGGGGTAGGCGGTGCGTGCCCAACCGCCCGTGCGTGCCCATCCGTTCCACCGTGTCTGAATCGCGGATTTTCGCGGATTAGGGGATTGCGCGGATTACCCCCACCGCCCTACCGCTTAACCGATGAACTGCATTTGCGAGATGAATCTATGAGAACCGACACGGAAATACGAGTAGATGGACTTCACGCGCTGGTAGAAGTTTTGGGTGCTGTTGAAGCCGAGAGATTCATCAACTTGATCTTGCGAGAACCATTTGATTATACAAAGTGGCAACGACAGCTCTGGCGCGATAGAAATGTCGTTGAGATAAGCAAAGCGGCGATGGATTCAAAAAAAGTGCGTGACATAAGATTCAAATTTGTTACTTTTGGTTTTCACGGAATCCCAAAAAATCAACACTTTAGCAATGGAGGTTGATCATGACAATAAATGATCCAGCAACAATCTGGCGACTCCACCTCCTGCCCACGCGCGGGGAAGATGATTGGCAAAAAATTGCCGAAATCCGCAAGGGGGCTCAAATCTTGTGCCTTGATCGCTCGGTGCTCGGAATGGGATGGTCAGTGGAGGCCGATCCAGGTGAAAACATCTCCTGGCCTGAATATGTGGCCCGATACAAAAAAGAAAATCAGGCCCGAGACGGGGGGAAGTTGAACGATAATGTCCGGCGTTGGAAGGAAGATGTTGAAATTGGCGACCTTGTCTGGACGAGAATGACCAAATTGAACGGGGAATATTTACTGGCACGGGTAACCAGCGAATGGCGTTACGAGCCGGCTGTTGAATTCAAAAATGCCGATATGGTCAACATACGCGAGGTCGAATTTGTCTGCGTAGGCAACAAGTCCTCTGTGCCGGGCAAAATCGTGAACTCGTTCACACCCAAAACTTTGCTCCCTATCAAGAGTGTAGATAATAACCTTTCCCGTGATCTCTGGAACCAACATTGCCCGCCTACCTCTCTAATAGATTGATGGCGATACCGCTCTCTTTGACATTCTGACCAAGATGCCGAAGATGTAGTCTATATCCTGTTTCAGTGCAAAAGCCCGGGTTCATTGCGAACTCGGGCTTTTTGTTTTTTTGTGATGGGTTGGTTGTCGGCTGGGTTGACTGCTGACCTCTATGATATGCGGACAGGCACGGGGGCCTGTCCTTACGGGTTAATACTCCCATCGCTCGTACAATCGTTTGGCGGGGATTCTGGTCGCCCAGCGGTGCATTAGGATATAGCCGATGACGAAGCCGGCGATATGCGCGTACCACGCCACATCGCTCGCGTCGTTTGAAGCGTTGAGCAGTTGGATGACGAACCACCCGCCCAAGACGATCAGCGCGGGCACGCGGAGGATGAAGTAAAACACCAGCACCAAAATTCGCGCGCTGGGAAACGCCGCCAAGTACGCGCCCAAAATGCCGGCAATGGCCCCGCTGGCGCCCACCATGGGGATGGTGGATTCCGAATCGGAAAAGACGTGTGCCAGCGTTGCGATGATGCCGCAGAGCAGATAGAAGCACACAAACCGCGCATGGCCTAGGGCTTCTTCCACTTTGTTTCCAAAAATCCACAAGTACAGCATGTTGCCGCCCAGATGGACGATGCCGCCGTGCAAGAACATCGACGAGAGCAAGGTGAGATACACCGGGACAGGCGTAGGGGAAATCGCATCCACGCCGTACCGCACCTCAAAGGGAATCGCGCCGTATCGCGCTGTGAAGACGTGAAAACCGACGTCGCCCAACAGGTATGCGTACACAAAAACACCCACATTGCCCAGCAAAATTGCAATGACCAACGCGGGTACGCGGCGGGACGGGGTCTCGTCTTTGAGGGGAATCATCATCGCTATTTGATCCTAAACGCGGTCGCGCGCCGCGATTCATTGCCCGATATGTCGCGCACCACAATTTCCAAGCGGTGGGATCCGGGCATCAGGGGGTGTCGCGGCTGGGCAACCATGCGGTTTTCTTCCGGGTCGTATTCCACGATCAGGGGCTTGCCATCCATTCGCATCACCATGTCTTCCTCTCGCCAAATACCCGAATACTCGTCTGTAACCTGGACGACGACTTTTGGCTGGCGCGCCGAGAGCACGGCGCCGTGGGGGGGGAATACGCTGGAGATCGTAGGCGGCACATTGTCGTACAACAAGGCGAACACGCCGAAGGACCTCACTTTGCCGGTGATGACGCCCAGGGTTGAGTCGCGGCCCATATCCACGAAAACCCACCCCTTCCTCGCGTTCCATTCATAGATGCCGAGTTTAGTCGCGTCTGGATGATCTCGGGGATAGACAAACGCGATCTCCGCTTCTTGGAATGCGACGTCCTCGGGCATCAACCGATACGCTGTTCCCACCATCTGCGCGTCTGTTCTCTGGCTGTCGGGCAAGATGCGGCCATAGAGGGTTTGGTAAACGCCTTCTTTTTCAAATCGCGCCCGCGCCATCCCATCGTCTGAACGGAGTTCTCCGCCCCGTTTTGTCACGGTTTGCTGGATGACCCGCAAGGGCGGTCCGTCGCGCTCGATTTGCACCTGAATGTCACCGGTGTGTGTTTCGTCAAAAGCGAGTGCGGCCTCATAGATTTGCACCCCGGTTTGGCGCGTGTCGAGTGCTTGGGTTTGCCCGTTGGGGAACAGTGCCTGCACTTTGGGCATTGTTGTCGGCGTTTGATCGGCTTTGAGGTGGATAACGGCAAAGGTGGGAAAGTAGGAGACCCTGCCGATGAGCTTTGCCAATCGCGGTTTTTCCAATCGGGCCGGTTTGCGCGTTTGACCGGTCGGCTCTGGCGCAACGCGCACGTTTAGCACGGCGGTTGCGCGGTTTCCCATGACGTCTTCGGCTATGATTTGTACGCGATGCGCGCCCGGCGCGAGTTCGTATCCCACCCCATCGGACGCTGTGCCCGCGAATAATACGCCTTCTCCCACTTCGGCATCGTTGTAAAAAGGCAGTTGATTGCCCGGTTTGCGGTACAGGCTGTGAAACCGCCCCAGACCGCGGCGGCTCATGAAGAAATCATAAGCCAGTTCCCCGTGGTGCGTTGCGTCGTAGCCGAATTGCCCGAAGGTTTTTTGAAAGACGTCTTTGCCATCGACGAGCAGGCGCATCCGATACGGGGCCAAGCGGTTTGCGAGTTGCGAGGCGTTTGCGCGGTCATAGACTTTGACGCCGATGCCCACGCGGCCCCAGATCACCGCGGTATTGCGATGGGTGTATTGCTTTTCTTGGGCGCGCCAGGTCATGGGATAGGACATGGGATTGTGCCCGGCGTCGACCCGCGCCTCGGCGTCTAAGGGGGCGAGGCCGATGGCTTGGATGGTTGGGGGCAAGGTGTCTTCAATGTCAAAGCCGTGGAGAAGTGGGTTGATGGGGCGATGGTCGGCATCGCGCATCTCAAAATGCAGGTGCGGCACGCCAATGCCCGTGCTGCCCGAGTAGCCCACGATTTCACCGCGCTTGACGGGCAGTTGATCCGGGCGAAAGTACAGGTTCACGCTGTACGCGCCGCGCCGCGCTTGCTCTTGTTGGACGTAGTGCTCGATGCGCTTGGAAAATCCCGACAAGTGTGCCCACAGCGCGAAACGGCCATTGTCGAGTTGGACATAGACCACGCGACCGTATCCCCATGGCGAGGTTCGCACGCGCCAGACATGCCCATCGGCAACGGCTGTGACGGGGTACCCCTCATCGCCCCAGGTTTTCAAATCGATGGCCGCGTGCAATCGCCCGCCGCGATATTCGCCAAAGGTCGAGGTCAATGCCGGGGGCGCGTCTAGCGGCCAATGGTAATCTTCCGCGCTCGCAACGATATGGCAGAGCAAGATGCAGGTTATGGTGGAGAAACGGCTCATGGATCGGGATTGAAGGATTGGAACATTTACAGGATGTAAGGTCAGTATAGGACTTTTCCCAAGGCGCGTCAAGTGACCGCTCTTTATTTTTACCTACCCCCCTAACCCCCCTTCCTGCGAGGAAGGGGGGAACTGTGAGCGGTTTTGCGAAGGATTATGTGAGAGGTTTTGGGGGTATTCATGGCCTGATCCACACGCGCCAAAGCCATCACGCACAGCCTTTGCGTTCAGCTATCCAGAAAGCCCTACTCCCCCTTTCCTCTTAGGAAAGGGGGCCGGGGGGATAGGTCCCATTGGGCAATGAGGATCGATTTTGCGAGGGTATTGATGAGGGATATTTAATCGCTTTATGCCCTCGCAAAACGCCATCAGAGCAACCCTTGATATAAGCCATCAAAGGAACTTTACTCCCCCTTTCCTCATAGGCACAGGCGTAGCCTACAATGAGCGAAGCGAATAACGGGGCCGGGGGGATAGGTCCCCTCGCGCAACGCCATCAGAGCAACCTAAGCCATCAATTGACCCGCATTTTGAAAAAAAACTTGCCAGTCCATAACCCAACGAGTAGATTACCAAATCCGTTCGAGAGGGAGCGCGAAACCCAATGCGGATCGGGATTCCGGTATCGTAAGGACCTCAAAATGAGTGCTCTGCGGCCCTCGTCTCATCCATTACTAGCTGGAGGAATGTTTCAATGCTCGCCCAAATGCGTAGTGCTGCGTTTATCAAAGCGATGATGATTATCGTTGCCGTTGCTTTTGTCGGTTTGATGGTGTTTGAATGGGGGGCCGATTTTAGCAGCCGGGGGTTTGCCACGGCTAGCGACAATGTCGGGTCTGTGAATGGACGGGAAATTTCTGTCAAGGAGTTTGAGGCCGAGATTCGGAATGACTTGCAACAGGCCAAAGCGCAGGGCGATGAAGATCCGGATATCAGCCAGGTTATTTCTCAAACATGGGAGCGCGTGGTGACGCGAATTTTGATCGGGCAACAGATTGACAAATACGGCATTGAGGTTTCCGATACCGAAGTCAATCACGTCAACCGCACGCAACCCGCCGAGTGGGTGCAGCAACAAGAATCTTTCCAGACCGATGGCGCGTTTGACCTCGCCAAATACAACCAATTCCTCGACAATCCCGGCACGCACAGCGACCTACAGGCGAAGCAATTTGTCTTTGCTGCCGAAGCCAATGCGCGCAGCCTGTTGCTGTCGCAAAAACTCGAAACGCTCATCGCGGGTGCGGTGAAAGTGACCGATACCGAAGTCGAGCAGACTTATCTCGAACGGAATGAAAAGGTGCGCGTGTCGTACATCGGGTTTGATGCGAGTGATATTCCCGACTCGCTCGCGCTGATCGCCGATGCGGAAATTCAGACCTATTACGATGAGCACTTGGACGAGTACCAGCAAGATGCGGCCATCCGCACGGCTTATGTGTCGTTGCCAAAGACGGCGACAGAGCGCGATGAAGCCGAAGCCAAAGCCGAGATCAATCGCGTTTTTCAGGAGGCCAAGGCGGGCGAGGATTTTGCCGAACTCGCGCGGGTGTATTCCGACGGGCCGAGCGGGCCGAGCGGCGGAGACTTGGGCTTTTTTGGCAAAGGGCGCATGGTCAAGCCCTTTGAGGATGTGGCATTCGCGCTCGAGCCGGGGGAGGTGTCGGAGCCTGTCAAAACCCAGTTCGGCTGGCACGTTATCAAGGTGGAGGAGACGCGGGGGGCGGCAGATAGCCTCGAGGTTCACGCGCGGCACGTCCTCATCGAGGTGCGCCCCGGGCGGGATACCTTGGACAGTTTGCGCGTGTTGGCCGAGGAGTTTGCAGAGATCGCCGAGGACATCGGGTTTGACGCGGCGGTCAACCAGAAGGAGTTGCAAAGCCAGGATTCGGATTTTATCACTGCCGGGAGCTTTTTCCCGATTTTGGGCAACAGCACGTCGGGCTTGGTCAACAAGTTCCTGCGCGGTTCTGTCGGGGATGTTTCCAGCGTGTATGAGAACGATCAGGGCATTCACGTTTTTGGGCTTCGGGAGATTCGGGGTGCCGGGCCGCGGCCTTTGGACGAAGTCAAAGCACAGATCCAAGCCCGCGTGAAGCAAAAGAAGAAAGTGAAGGTGGCGGAGGGCCGGTTGACCGAGGTGCTCGGGCAGATCAAGACGGGCAAGTCCCTCGAAGACGCGGCGGCGTTTTTCAATCTCGAGGTGAAGACCCCACAGCCGTTTGCGCGCCTGGGCTTTGTCCTCGGCGTGGGCAGTCGCAATGCCTTTGTCGGCGCGGCGTTTCGCTTGACCGAGGGCCAGGCCAGCGACATCGTCACCACGGATCTCGGCGCGTATATTCTCCGCGTGGATGAAAAATTGCCTGCGGATGAATTGGAGTCGGCAAAAGGGGATTTGACCCAGCAGTTGTTGTCGCAAAAACGCCAAGAGGTGATCGAGGCGTGGTTTGCCGCGTTGCGCGAGAATGCCGAAATCGTCGATAATCGCCATTTCTTTTACGCCAACTATTAGAGGACAACGTGATTCGCCTCGCCTTAGCGCAGATCAATGTCACTGTGGGCGATTTGACGGGCAACCGTCAAAAAATTCTCGACCACATGCACAAAGCACGCGAGTTGGGCGCGCATATCGTCGTTTTTCCCGAACTCGCGGTCACGGGCTATCCGCCCGAGGATTTGCTGTTTAAGCCTCGGTTCATCCAAGCCAACCTCCTGGTGCTGGACGAACTCGTTCAGGCCACGCAGGGCATTGCCGCTGTTTTCGGATTTGTGGATCGGCAAGACGACATTTACAATGCCGCGGCCATCGCTTGCGACGGACGCTTGATCGATGTGTATCACAAAACCTACCTGCCCAACTACGGCGTCTTTGACGAAGAGCGCTACTTCCAATCTGGCAAGACCGCTGGCGTGTACCGCCTCAACGGCGTCACCTTCGGCGTCACTGTTTGCGAGGATATCTGGTATCCCGGAGGCCCTGCGCGGCAACAAGGACTGGCCGGCAATGTCGAAGTTCTCATCAACATTTCGGCTTCCCCCTTCCACGATGGCAAAGCATTGTTGCGCGAACAGGTGATCGCCACGCGCGCCACGGATAACAGCGCGGTGCTCGGGTATTGCAATTTGGTGGGTGGACAGGATGAGTTGATTTTCGATGGCGGCAGCCTGTTGGTCGATCAAGAAGGGCGCGTCACGGCGCGGTCGCCTCGGTTTCGGGAGGACATGCTCGTGGCCGATATCGACGCGGAAACGGTTTTCCGCAATCGCCTGCACGATTCGCGGCGGCGCAAGGAAAAACGCGATGTTACCCCAGTGATCGCCATCGAGTTGCCCGATCTACGCCCCCGATCCGTTCCCCTTTCACCGCTTCGGCCTCTCGAGTCTCCGCGTCCCGCTGATCGCCTCGAAACCATCTACGATGCGTTGGTTTTGGGCACGCGCGATTATGTGGTGAAGAACGGGTTTGAGAAGGTTTTTATCGGGCTGTCTGGCGGCATCGATTCCGCGCTTGTCACGGCGATAGCCCGAGACGCACTGGGTGCGAAAAATGTCGTGTGCGTGACCATGCCCACGCAATACTCTTCAGAAGGCACGCTTAACGACGCGTTGCAGATGGCGGGCAATTTGGACATTCGCATCCTCGCGTTGCCGATTCAAAAGCTGTTTGACCAGTACCTCGGTCTGCTCGCCGACGAATTTGGCGATCTGCCCTCGGACACGGCAGAGGAAAACATCCAACCGCGCATTCGGGGCACGTTGCTCATGGCACTCGCCAACAAGTTCCGCGCCTTGGTGCTCGCGCCCGGGAACAAGAGCGAATTGAGCATGGGCTATGCCACGCTGTACGGCGATATGGCCGGCGGGTTCGCGGTTATCAAGGACATCTACAAAACCTTGGTTTACGATCTCGCGCACTATCGCAATGCCCTGTCCGATCAGCCCGTCATTCCCCTTTCCATTATCGAACGCCCCCCCACTGCGGAATTGCGCGCCGACCAGAAAGACACGGACAGCTTGCCTCCCTATCCGGTGCTCGATCCCATTCTCAAAGCGTATGTGGAAGACGACGCGAGTTTGCAAGACCTCATCGCGCTGGGCTATGACGAAGCCTTGGTCACGCGCATTATCCGCACGGTTGACCACAACGAGTACAAACGCCGCCAAGCCCCTTTGGGCATCAAGATCACGGCTCGCGCATTCGGCCGCGACAGGCGATTGCCCATTACCAATCGTTGCCGAAAATATTGATCCGCTCCCAATTCTTTTTTTGACCCGATCCCTAAGAATTGCGGAGATCGCGTTTCTGTGACGCACTCCCCTTGCTGGAGCAGATGGGATCCCAAACCCCCGTTCAAAGGAGATGATAAAATGACCAGCACGAAAATGACAATACTCGGCGCAGGCATAGCGGCCTCGTTGGGAATCGCGTGTTCGGGCGACCTTCCACACTGGAGCTATTCCGGTGACAAAGGCCCGGAACACTGGGCAGAGTTGTCCCCGCAATACAGCGCGTGTTCGGGCGAGAACCAAGCACCGATCAATTTGACCGAGTTCATCGAGGCGGACCTGGCGCCGATAATATTTGCCTACCGCGCCGGCGGCGATAAAATCTCCAACAACGGTCACACCGTGCAGGTGTCCTACGAGGAGGGTAGCACCATCGGCGTTGACGGGCAGACATTCCACCTCTTGCAGTTTCACTTCCACGCGCCGAGCGAAAACCACCTCGACGGCAAATCATTTCCACTGGAAGCGCACCTTGTACACGCCGACAAAGACGGAAACTTGGCGGTCGTCGCGATCTTGTTCACGCAGGGAAAGGCCAACGAGGCACTGGCCAAGGCATGGGCGAAAATGCCGCAACACGCGGGAGACGAGCACGCTTTTTCGTCCCTCATTGACGCTTCGGACCTTCTGCCTGTGGACCGCGACTACTATCGTTTCAACGGATCGCTGACGACGCCCCCCTGCACAGAGGGCGTCCGCTGGCTCGTGATGAAACATCAGGTCTCTGCGTCTAAGGAACAAATCGAAAAGTTCGCCCGCACGATCCAACACCCCAATAATCGCCCGATTCAAGCGACCAACGCACGGGTTGTGTTGCAGTGAAAATGTGTTGTAGGAAATAAATGAAAGCGGCCTAGGTCGAAAGATCTGGGTCGCTTTTTTTTGTGAATCAGACAGATTTTTCACTCTTCAATTTTTTCTAATCTCTCCGTTCCAAAACCCTTGATATCCTTTGACATCCCTTGCTATATTTGTTATTATTGTCCAGGAGGGTCTTATGGACGCAATTATGCGTGAATCATCATTTGCCCAATACCTCAAGGAACAGTTCAAAGAACAGTTCAAGGAACAATTCAAGGAACAGTTCCTTGAGCAGGGCATTGAGCAGGGCATTGAGCAGGGCATTGAGCAGGGCATTGAGCAAGGGGAAAGAGAAAACGCCATTGAATTTCTCCTTGAAGCATTGGAAATTCGATTTCATCCGGGCGCGGTGCGGCGATTGGCTGATCGCATTGCGGTCATTGACGATTTGCAACGGCTCAAGCGGTTGCATCGTGCGGCGGTGCAAGTCGATGATCTAGAGGCATTTCAGCGCGTGTTAGATGCGGAGTAGTGACGCGATTTTCCGCGCGTTTGTGCGGAACGAGTGTTCAGATGACGACGAATGTTCACATCAAAGGGGCGGGCGGTGTTAGCCTGTCGGCGCTGTCTTTCCTTTCGTTGTACTCCGTACCCCCCCCCCCCCCCCCCCCCTCGTAAATCGCTCTTTTACAGCGATTTACGGCGAGAGGCATTGAGCATGGATGCTAGTGCGATACATAGCATCCATGCTCGATGCGTTCAATTTTTTGCGATTTTCTCTGCCATTACTTCGCTGTTATGCGCTGTCCCGGCCGAGGCGCAAACCGCCGCGACTGTTCGCAGTGTAAGCATCACGTCCACGCCATCGCGCGCCAATACCTACGCCGCCGGGGATACCATTACCGTGCAGGTGTCGTTCACTTCGGCCCGCTTCACGGTGAACACGGCATCTGGCACGCCCTATCTCGCGCTCGGCATCGGCAGTCAGACGCGCCGCGCGTCTTTCCACAGCACCACCAACGACTCCTCCCTGCAATTCAAATATGTCGTCCAGGCGACGGATCACGATGGCGATGGCATCAGCATCGCCGCGACCGCGCTGACGCTCAACGGCGGTCGCATCGCAGACGCCAACGGCACTCCTCCCAATCTATCCCTCGGTAGTCACGCCATCGCCATCGCCACGCGCCACACGGTCAACGACACCCGTCCGTACTTCGGCGCCCCTGGGGGATACCACGGCCCGGTACTCCACTTTGTGCAAAACAACTCGGTCAGCGAGACGCTGGAGGCGGCCAACAGCGGCGACGGGACCTTGACCTATAGCCTCCAGGGTGCTCTGCCGAACGGCCTCACCTTCAACAACGCCACCCGCGTTCTCTCCGGCACGCCCACGACGGCCCTGGCGCAAACTGCTTACTACATACGAGCCAGCGACGCCGATGGCGACTATGCGTTGTTGTCGTTCTGGATCACGGTGGCGAACGAGAACGCGCCTCAGGTGAGCCGGGTGCGGATCAGCTCCACGCCGCTGAACACTGGCAACTACATCGCAGGCGAAGACCTATCGGTGGAAGTCGTCTTTGACGAGGCGGTAGTCGTTACCGGCACGCCCAACGTGAGGCTCGGCATCGGCGACGCCAATCGCTATGCGACCTACCAGAGCATCGCCGCCGACAGCGTCACCCTGTCCTTCAGCTACACCATCACATCAGAGGACTCGGACAGCGACGGCATCAGCATCGCCGCGTTGGGACGACCCTACCCAAGTACCATCCGCGCCAGAACCGGCGGCTTGGACGCCTCGCTCCGCTTCGGCAACCACGTCATCGCCAACGCGGCCGGGCACAAGGTGCGGGACACCGCTTCGCCCACCTTCCGCTCTGCGATGAACGCGAGGTACTACCAAAAGGACGCGCCGGTGAATGACCAACTGCCAGCGGCGATGGGTGGCGATGGCACGTTGACCTACGCGCTTTCGCCGACCTCGTTGCCAGCGGGCCTGACGTGGACGGCCTCGACGCGCACTATCGCGGGCACGCCCACCACGGTCACGGCGGCCACCAGCTACACCTACACGGCGACCGATGGCGATGGCGACGCGATCTCCCAGACATTCACTATCGCGGTGAGCAGTCATCCCGTGGTGAGCGGAGTGACCATCACCTCTACCCCGGCGACCGGCGACGCCTACGACGCCGGGGAAACGATTGCGGTGAATGTGACGTTTGACGAACCTGTCGCGGTGTATCCGCCCAATCCCAGCCTCGCGCTGACTATCGGCACGTACACGCGCACCGCCGCCTTCCACAGCCTGAGCCAGAACTTCACCACCTTGAGCTTCCGCTACACCGTGCAGACGGCGGACCAAGATGCCGACGGCATCACTATCGCCGCCACCGCGCTGACCCTGACTGGCAGCGGCGCCCTGCGCGGCGCCAGAGGCCGGCATGCGTTGCTCGGCCTTGGCACGCACGCCATTGCCAACGCCACAAGCCACAAGGTGAAGACGCCGCCGCGCGTGTCCGGCGTGCGCCTCGTGTCGCCGCCCGCCAATAGCGACTACATCACGGGCGCGGTGATCACCGTGACGGTCGATTTCAATCAGGCGGTGACAGTGACCGGCAGCCCCAGGTTGGCCCTCACTATCGGCACGTTCACGCAACAGGCATCCAAAAGTAGCCAGACCAGTACCGCGCTGACCTTCACCCACACAGTCCAGTCAAGTGATAGCGGCGGCCTCGCTATTGCCGCCACCGCGCTGACGCTCAACGGGGGCACCATCCGCGACGCGGACGCCAACGACGCAGTGCTCGGCCTCGGCACGCACGCGGTCGATAATGACCCGCCCTATACGGCGAACGACTCTTCTCCTTCCTTTGGCACGGCGACCGTCGAGAGCAAGTTGTACGACACCGGCACGGCGATCACGCCGATTGCGTTGCCAGCGGCCACGGGCGGCAATGGCGCGTTGACCTACTCGATTTCGCCGACCACGTTGCCAGCGGGCCTGACATGGACGGCCTCGACGCGCACCATTGCGGGCACGCCGACCACGGCCACGGCCACCACCACCTACACCTATCGGGCGACGGATGCCGACGGCGACGCCGTGACCCTGACCTTCTCGTTGCGGGTGTGGGCACCCAGGGGGCCGGCGATTGAGGGTACCAGCGTGCGCCTGGAGCATGTGAACGGCCGCACCAAAGTCAACCACTGGCCCGGGGATGAGATAATGTTCCTGGTCCAGTATCCCGAGAAGGTGACGGTCACCGGGACGCCGCAGGTCACGCTGGTCGTCGGCAACAGGAAGCGCAAGGCCAATTATGACGCCACCGCGACGGCCTATTTGAGGCGGGCGACGGACAACGATCCATACGACATACTGATCTTCACCTACACGGTGCGGTCAGACGATTTCGACGGCGACGGCATCGCGGTCCCAGTGGACGCGCTGAGCCTGAACGGGGGGACCATCCTGGCGTCGGACGACGGCGCGAACGCCAAGCTCAGCCTGGGAACGCACGCGATTGCGAACGGCGACGCGACCAGCCGAAAGATGCGAGTGCAGGACACGTCGCCTTCCTTTACCCAGAACGCGAGTGCCGCCAACCGGTCGCTCGCGCCGAATATGCAGACGTCCTCGACGTTGCCTTTGGCGACGGGCGGCGATGGCGCGTTGACCTATAGCGTGTCACCGGCACTGCCCAGCGGTCTCTCGCTGGAGCGCGCGACTCCGACCATAACCGGGACGCCCACGGTTTCGGGCACGACCACGCACACGCTGACGGTGCGGGATGTCGACGGCGACGAGGCGACGCTCGGCCCGTTCACCGTCATGGTGGCGGCGGCCGATGCGCCGAGGCCGCGTAGCCTAATGATCCCGGTATCTCCAACGTTCGATGGCGACTACGCCACGGGTGAGATCATTTCTGTGATTATCGCATTTAATCGGCCCGTCACGGTGACCGGCGCGCCGCAACTGGCGCTGACTATCGGCGAAAACACGCGCCAAGCGACTCACACACCTCTCACTACAGAGGACGCCATTATGTTTGGGTACACCGTGCAGTCGCAGGACTTCGACGGCGACGGCATCAGCATTGGCGCCGCCGCGTTGACCCTGAACGGCGGTAGCATCCATGGTGCCGACAGGAAAGCCGCCGCGCTCGACCTCAGTGCCTACGCCATTATCAACGCCACGGGGCGCACGGTGAACGACATGTCGCCTTCGTTTGGCAGCGCCACGGTAGCCGCCAAGAACTACCCGGCGGCCACGGCAGTAGCAGAATATCTGCCCGTAGCGACCGGCGGCAACGGCAACCGTCGCTACTCCTTGACGCCGGCTCTGCCCGCAGGTCTCTCCTTTGACGCGGCCCAGCGCCGCATCCACGGCACGCCCACCACGCGAACCGCAACCGCGACGTACACGTACACGGCGACCGACGGCGATGGCGACGCGACCTCGTTGACCTTTTCGCTGGCGGTGACCACGGCCCCTGCGGTGAGCGCGGTTTCCATCAGTTCCAGCCCGGGAAGCGGCGACAGCTACGGCGCGCTGGAGACCATCAGCGTAGATGTGCAGTTCGACCAAGAGGTAACGGTTACGGCGCCCAACCCCAGTTTGGCACTCACTATCGGCACGGTCACGCGCAGCGCGGCGTTTGCCAGCAAGCCCAACGCCAGCACCTTGCGCTTTGGCTACCAAGTGCAGGCGGCAGACGATGACGACGACGGCATCGGCGTCGCCGCGGGCGCGCTCACCCTGACTGGCACGGGCAAGTTGCGCGACGCGACGAACACGCGCGACGCCAATCTCGCCCTCGGTAGCCACGCTATCGCCACCGCCACCGGCCACAAAGTGGATACGCCGCCGATCATCTCTGGCGTCACCATCTCGTCCAGCCCCGGGGCGAACGGCACTTACGACGCGGGCGAGGCGATTGAGGTTCGCCTCGCGTTCACCGAGCAAGTGATCGTGCACAACAACCCCCCGACGGTGGCGCTCACTATCGGCGCCCACACCCGCACGGCGACGTGGACGACCGGCACTCCTCAACACACCTTCAGCTACACCGTGCAGTCGTCGGACTTCGACGGCGACGGCATCAGCATCGCCGCGGACGCGGTGACCGCCAACACCGGCTTTTCTACTTATTTTGTTCCGGGCACCTTTCCGCGACGGGCACTGGTGGGCTTGGGCAGGCACGCTATCGCCAACGACCCGGACCACACGGTGCGGGACACCAAGCCGACCTTTGGCAGGTTGGAGGCACAGCACTTCATCGCCGGGACAGCGGTAGATTTCACCCTGCCCACGGCGACGGGCGGCGACGGGACGGTGACCCACACCTTGTCGCCTTCGACGTTGCCCGGCGGGCTTTCGTACAGCGCGACGACCCGGAAGATCACCGGCACGCCGACAGCGCAAGCGGTCGGGCCGGCGCGGGCGTACACTTGGACAGCGACGGATGGGGATGGCGACGCCGCGCCGCTGGCATTTACGATCACGGTGGCGGCGGCCAACGCGCCCAATGTGACCGAAGTGACCTTTTTGTCCGACCCGGGGCCCGGAGCCAACAATTTCTACTTTGTCAACCCGCGCAAGCCCATCGCGGTAGGGATCGAGTTCACGCCACTCGTTACGGTGACCGGCACGCCGCAACTGGCACTGACTATCGGCGGCACCACGCGCCAAGCAACCCACGTTGGTAGCCCAACCTTCAACCATCCTTACCACACATTCCAATACTTCGTGCAGGCGTCCGATGCGGATAACGACGGCATCACTATCGGCAGCGGCGCGCTGACCCTGAATGGCGGCACGATCCGCGATGCCTCTAACGTCGACGCCGCGCTGGGCCTCGGTAGCCATGCCATCACCAACGACCCGAGCCACAAGGTGGACGGCAGCGGCAATGCACTGCCTGCGATCACAAGGGTGGACATAATTAGCAATCCCAGCTCCGGGGACGCGTACGGCGAGGGCGAATTTATCAATGTGAGTGTTTGGTTTTCGGAGTTGGTTACGGCGTCCGCCGCTCCCAAACTGGCCCTCACCATCGGCACCTCCACGCGCGAAGCCACAGCGTACACCGTCGATGGAGACACTGCTCCCATCGTCAACGGCCAGCGCACCATTTTTCGGTTTAGCTACACGGTGACCAAAGCCGACTACGACGCCGATGGCATCAGCATCGCGGCGGGCGCGCTGACCCTGCCCTCTGGCGCGACCCTGCGGGATGCGGCCAATGCCGACGCGATCCTCGGCTTGGGCAGTCAGGCTATCGCCAACTCGGCGGGCCACAAGGTGTCCTCGCCGCCGAAGGTCACGGCCGTGTCCATCTCCTCCACGCCGCAACAAGCCAACACCTACACCCGAGGCGGGACGATCACGGCGCGGGTCACGTTCGATCAATCCGTGACGGTGACCGGCAGCCCGGAACTGGCCCTCGCTATCGGCACGTACACGCGCCAGGCGACTGCCAGTGCCTCCTCCACGCCAGCCGCCTCCCTTGACTTCACCTATACCGTCGTGGCCGAAGATGCGGATACCGATGGGATCAGCATCGCGGCGGACGCGCTGACCCTGCCCTCTAGCGCGACCATTCGGGGCGTGGATACCGAAGATGCAGTGCTCGACCTCGGCACCCACATCCTGACCAATGTGACCACGGCCAAGGTCGATGGCAGCAAGCAAGGGCAGTGGCCGGACTTTGGCTCGGCGACGGGTCCCAACTTGGCGCTGACGGTCGGCATGGCGGCCCTCTATAACTTGCCCGCATCACCCACTGGGGACGCCCCCTTGGCCTATACGACCTCGCCCTCGCTTCCCAGCGGCCTGAGACTCGGACGCGGGGCGGTCGTTGTCAATGGTCGTCTCCGCCAGACGGTTGTCCTCTCCGGCACGCCGCAGAATGCCTCGCCTCAGATCCGTTACAACTTGATCGCGACCGACGCCAATGGCGACAGAGATACGCTGCCCTTCACCCTCAAGGTGAGCGGGGAAAGCCCCGCGGTTACCGGGGTATCCCTCGCGCAGACGCCGCTACGCGATGGTACGTATGCCCGTAGCGAGGAGATCGCGGTCTATGTGCGGTTCGACAAGACGGTGAAGGTCACCGGCACGCCGCAGTTGGCGTTGACTATCGGCAGCAGCACCCGGCAGGCGGCATACGCCAGTGTGGTGGGATCTTCTGTGGTGTTCCGCTACACAGTGCAGGCGTCGGATCGGGACAGCGACGGCATCAGCATCGGGGCCAATGCCCTGACGCTCAATGGCGGCACCATCCGCAACCGGGGGGGCACGCACAACGCAGTGCTCGGCTTGGGCATCTACGCTTTGGGCAATCAGTCGGCGCACAAGGTCGATGGTAGCGTGACCCGCGCCTTTCAGGTGTCCGGCGTGCGTCTGGTCTCCAGGCCGCAAAACACCACGACCAACGAATACAGCCTCGGCGAGGTCATCCGCGTACAGGTGCGCTTCAACCAAGGGGCCGCGGTGAACGGTTCGCCGCGACTGGCGTTGACTATCGGCAGCTATACCCGGCAGGCCACCTATCGCGGCATGGTCCCGGGGAGCGGCACGGCCATGGCCTTTGAGTACGCGGTACAGGCGTCTGATCGGGATGCGGACGGGCTTAGCATCGGGACTTCGGCGCTGACCCTGCCCTCTGGCGTGACCATCCGCAATGCCCAGGGCGAAGACGCCCAAATCGGCCTGGGCACCTTCGCGCTCGGCAACCAATCCGGGCACAAGGTCAATGGCAGCGTGAACCATCCGGCGGTCATAACCGGCGTGTCGTTCACCTCTAGCCCGTCTCGGGGTACCTCCTACAACATTGGCGCGACCATCACCGTGCAGGTCACGTTCAGCAAGGCGGTGGTGGTAGGCCGCAGGACCTACACTCGAAACAACAACGGCTTTCCGTTTTTGAATCTCACTATCGGCAACGCGACGCGACGGGCGATCAACAAGGCCCCGCGTGAATATCTTGCGGATCCGCCGAGCACCACCCACACGTTTCGCTATACGGTAGTGGAAGGCGACTACGACAGCGACGGGATCGGCATTGCCGCCAATGCGCTGGACTTGAACGGTGGCCGCGGCACTGTTCGCAGCGGCGGCGTGGATGCCAACATCAACCTCGGCAGTCACGCGATCAGCGCGGCCATAGGCCACAAGGTCGACGGGCGGCGACCGACAGTAACCGGCGTGCGGTTCACGGGTCATCCCCATGCCAACGGCGAATACATCATCGGCGAGACCGTCTATGTGGCGGTGTCGTTTAGCGACAAGGTGAAATTCAGCGGCAATCCGCAACTGGCATTGAGCATCGGCACTTATACGCGCCAAGCGTGGGTGCCCGGTAGCCAGAATGTGGCCAGCGGACGCAATGCGTTAGGTTTTATGTATCCGGTGCAGCCCGGGGACGCGGACACCGACGGCATCAGCATCGCGGCGGGCGCGCTGAGCGGGAGCATTGTGGGGGCGGCCAACGACAATGCCGCGGCCCTCGGACTGGGCAGCCATGCGATAACCAACGCCTCGGCGCACAAGGTCGATGGCAGCGAAAGCCGCCTGCCGAGCGTGACGCGCGTCTCGATCTCTGCCCCGCAATACAACAATTCGTTCGATGTACACGAATACATCGATGCACATGTGCATTTCAGTGTGCCGGTGAACGTCAGCGGTTCGCCCCAACTCGCGTTGACTATCGGCACCTATAAGCGGCAACTGACTTATCGCGGTAGGACGGGCACTCACACGATATTCCGCTATACCGTGCAGTCGTCGGATCGGGACACCGACGGCATTAGCATCGCGGACAACGCCTTGACCCTCAACGGCGGCAGCATCCGAGCCGCGGCGACCAACGGCAATGCCCGCCTGTCCGTTGGCAACCGCACGTTCTCCTACCTGGTTGACGGTAGCGTCAACCATCCGGCCCTAATCCAGAGCATCTTCTTCGTCTCGCGCCCCCGCCAACGCCAAACCTACGGCAATGGCGAGAGGATTCAGTTACAGGTCTGGTTTGGCAAGCTGGTGAGCGCCAGCAGTGTCGTCAATTTGGCGATGAACATCGGCGGTCAGACGCGGTACGCAAGCGGTGCTCTCAATCACGGCACTCAACATTCTTTTGTCTATACAGTGCAGTCGCCGGATTTAGATACCGACGGCATCAGTATTCCCGCCAATCCGCTGACCGGCGGCACCATTCGGGACCTGGGCGGTCAAGATGCGTCTCGGACCTTTGGGGGCTTGGGCAATCAGGCCGGGCACAAGGTCGATTACCGGGTGGAGTCGATTCCGGTGTTTCGCGGGGCCGTCGTGCCGGCCTTGCGCTGGACGGTTCGGGAACCGGTCAGGTACCGGTTGCCCGCGGCCACTGGCGAGGGCACCCTGACATACTCCATGCCCACCAGTCCGCCCGCTGGGCTCACGTTCACGCCGAGCACGCGCACGATTACCGGCACGCCGACTGCGGTGACGCGCCAAGCACAGTACCAATTGACCGCGACGGACTCGGATAACGACAGCGGGTCCTTGAGCTTCACTATCGAAATCGTCGAGGACTCGGTTCCGACGTTCGGTTCGACCTTCCCCGCGCAACTCTATGTCGAGAATGTGCCCATCTCGCCGGCGGTCGCGCTCCCCGTGGCCATGGGGGGCAATGGCGAGTTGACCTACGGTCTGTCCGGGCCGGGCACTTCGACGACTAGCTTGACCCTGCCCGCGGGCGTTACGTACACCCAGCCCACCGGCACGACCAACGGCGGCACGATTGCCGGCACGCCCACCACAGCCGCAGCCGCGCAGACCTACAAGCTGACGGTTACCGATGCCGAGGGCGACGCGGCTTCGCTCACTTTTACGATAGAGGTGCAAGCAGACGCCATCCCGGCCTTCAACCCCAACACTTGGACTGCCCAGAACTACATTCAGAACACGCCTATCGGCACGGTTACCTTGCCCGCGGCCATGGGGGGCAATGGCGCGTTGACCTACGCCCTGTCCGGGCCGGGCACTGCGACCAACTTGACCCTGCCCGCCGGGCTCACGTATCAGCAGTCCAGAAACGCGGCCGAGGGCGGCGCACTTATCGGGACGCCGACCGTTGCCGCGGCCCAAGCGACCTACACCCTGAAGGCCACGGACATCGATGGCGATGCGGCGACGCTGACGTTCACCGTGGCCGTTGCCGCGGACTTAACGCCGTCGTTCAGTGCCACAGTGGATGACAAATCGTGGATCAAGGATGTGCTCATCACCGCATTCACCCTGCCGGCGGCGACCGGCGGCAATGGCGCGTTGACCTACGCGCTGTCGCCCGAGTTGCCCAGCGGCGTGGTGCGGGATGCCGCCACCCACGAAGTCTCCGGCACGCCGACGGCGGCCAAGGCGTTGACGACCTATACGTGGACAGCCACGGACGGCGATGGGGATGCTACGACGCTGACGTTCACCATCAGCGTAGATGCTCTGCCGAGTTTTGGCGACGCGGCGATTGCCGATCATAATTGGATCAAGGATGTGCAGATCGATTCCTTCGCCTTGCCCGAAGCGACCGGCGGCGATGGCAGCCTCACGTACACGCTGTCGCCCGCGTTGCCGACTGGCGTGATCCGAAATGCGACCACCCGCGTGGTCTCCGGCACGCCGACTGTGACCTCGGCAGAGACCGAATACACTTGGACAGCCACCGATAGAGATGGCGATACCGCGTCGCTGACCTTCGACGTGACCGTAGCCGACAAGGCCATTGCAACGCTTGTGCTGACGCCATCGACGATCGACGAGAGCGGTACGACAACTTCGGCGACAGTGACCGCGAAACTGGACAAGGCATCGAGCGCGGCGACGACGATCACCGTGACCGCGACGCCGGTAGCGCCTGCGGTGGCGACCGACTTCACGCTGTCGAGCGCGGCGACGCTGACTATCGCGGCGGGAGGGACGACGAGTACTGGGACGGTGACGATAGCGGCGGTGGACAACGAGGTGGATGCGCCGGATAAGACGGTGACCGTGGCGGGCACGAGCGGCAACGCGGCCGTGACTGCCCCGTCGGATGTGACGCTGACCATTGCCGACGACGATGCCGCGCCCGCGGTGACGCTAGCGGTGGCAGATGGCGCGATAGCAGAGGATGGCGGTGTGACGACCGTGACGGCGACGCTCTCTCGGGCGTCGAGCGCGGCGACAACCGTTACTGTGACCGCAGTGACCGGGAGCTATACGGTGGGGGCGGACGCGACGATTGAGATAGCGGCTGGCGAAACGTCGAACACCACCGACAGCGTGACGATCACGGCGGTGAATGACGACCTTGACAATGTGGGTAACCGGAGCGCGACCGTGTCCGGGACAGCGACGAACGGCCACGGCATAGGCAGTGTGACTGGCGTGGCACTGACGCTGACGGACGACGAGGCGACGCCGACGGCGACTTTGGTGCTGACGCCATCGACGATTGACGAGCGCGGCACGACAACTTCGGCGACAGTGACCGCGACACTGGATCATGCGTCGAGCGAGGCTTTGACACTGACGGTATCGGCGGCGGGTGATTTCACGCTGTCGAGCGCGACGACGCTGACTATCGCGGCGGGAGAGACGACGAGCACTGGGACGGTAACGATAGCGGCAGTGGACAACAATCGAGATGAGCCGGACAAATCGGTGACCGTGTCGGCGACAGCGAGCGGCACGAGCGGCGTGGCGGATCCGTCAGACGTGACGTTGACTATCCAAGATGATGAGGGCCTGCCGACGGTTTCGTTGGTTCTGTCGCCCTCGTCGATTTCAGAAGATGGCGGTGTGGCGACAGTGACCGCAAAGTTGAGCGGCGCATCGAGCGCGGCGACAACGATCACCGTAACCGCAACGCCAGTGGCACCTGCGGTGGCGTCCGACTTCACGCTGTCCAATACGACAACGCTGACGATAGCGGCGGGGCAGACGACGAGTAGTGGCACCGTGACGATCTCAGCGGTGAACAACAATAAGGATGAGCCAAACAAGAGCGTGACCGTATCGGGTTCAGCGAGTGGCGGTCTTGGTATGGCTGACCCGTCTAACGCGACGCTGACGATTACCGATGACGAGGGGCTGCCGACGGTATCTTTGGTTCTGTCGCCTTCGTCGATTTCAGAGGACGGCGGTGTGGCGACGGTGACCGCGAAGTTAAGCGGCACATCGAGCGCGGCGACAACGATCACGGTCTCTGCAACGGCAAGCACGCATGCGGTAGCAGGCGATTTCACGCTGTCCAATACGACAACGCTGACTATCGCGGCGGGATCAACGACGAGTAGTGGCACCGTGACGATTACGGCTAACGACAACAATCAAGATGAGCCGAACAAAAGTGTGACCGTATCGGGTTCAGCGAGTGGTGGTCTCGGTGTGTCGGACCCGTCAGACGCGACGCTGACGATTACCGATGATGAGGGTCTGCCGACGGTATCTCTAACTTTGTCGTCCTCGTCGATTTCAGAGGATGGCGGAGTGACGACGGTGACCGCGAAGTTAAGCGGCGTATCGAGCGCGGCGACGACCATCACGGTATCGGCAACGGCTGGCACGCATGCGGCGAATGGCGATTTACGCTGTCCAATGCGACAACGCTGACTATCGCAGCCGGTCAGACGACGAGTAGTGGTACCGTGACGATTACGGCGGTGAACAACAATAAGGATGAGCCGAACAAAAGTGTGACCGTGTCTGGTTCAGCGAGCGGTGGTCTCGGTGTGGCTGATCCCTCTAACGCGACGCTGACGATTACCGATGATGAGGGTACACCGACGGTATCTTTGGTTCTGTCACCAACGTCGATTTCAGAGGATGGCGGTGTGACGACAGTGACCGCGAAATTGAGCGGCGTATCGAGTGCGGCGACGACGATCACGGTATCGGCAACGGCAAGCACGAATGCGGCAGATGGCGATTTCACGTTGAGCACGGACAAGACCCTGACCATCGCGTCAGGTCAGACGACGAGTAGTGGTACCGTGACGATTACGGCGGTGAACAACAACAAGGATGAGCCGAACAAGAGCGTGACGGTATCGGGTTCTGCGAGTGGTGGTCTCGGT
This sequence comes from Candidatus Latescibacterota bacterium, assembly GCA_965204745.1. Lineage (GTDB taxonomy): Bacteria > Latescibacterota > UBA2968 > UBA2968 > UBA2968 > VXRD01. The sequence goes on along the minus strand of OZ242010.1, from coordinate 720,045 downwards.
GTGGCTGACCCGTCTAACATGACGCTGACGATTACCGATGATGAGGGTGCGCCGACGGTATCTCTAATTCTTTCGTCCTCGTCGATTTCAGAGGATGGCGGTGTGACGACGGTGACCGCAAAGTTGAGCGGTACATCGAGCGCGGCGACAACGATTACGGTATCGGCAACGCCAGTGGCACCTGCGGTGGCGACCGACTTCACGTTGAGCACGGACAAGACGCTGACCATCGCGGCCGGTCAGACGACGAGTAGTGGCACCGTGACGATCTCAGCGGTGAACAACAACAAGGATGAGCCGAACAAGAGCGTGACCGTGTCTGGTTCAGCGAGCGGTGGTCTCGGCGTGGCGGACCCGTCTAACGCGACGCTGACGATTACCGATGATGAGGGAACGCCGACGGTATCTCTAATTTTGTCGCCAACGTCGATTTCAGAGGATGGCGGTGTGACGACGGTGACCGCAAAGTTAAGCGGCGTATCGAGTGCGGCGACAACGATCACCGTAACCGCAACGCCAGTGGCACCTGCGGTGGCGACCGATTTCACGCTGTCCAATACGACAACGCTGACGATAGCGGCGGGTCAGACGACGAGTAGTGGCACCGTGACGATTACGGCGGTGAACAACAATCAAGATGAGCCGAACAACAAGAGCGTGACCGTGTCGGGTTCAGCGAGCGGTGGTCTTGGTGTGTCTGACCCATCTAACGCGACGCTGACGATTACCGATGATGAGGGTACACCGACGGTATCTCTAATTCTGTCGCCTTCGTCGATTTCAGAGGATGGCGGCGTGACGACGGTGACCGCGAAGTTGAGCGGCGTATCGAGTGCGGCGACAACGATCACGGTATCGGCAACGGCTGGCACGAATGCGGCGGATAGCGATTTCACATTGTCCAATACGACAACGCTGACAATAGCGGCGGGATCAACGACGAGTAGTGGCACCGTGACGATTACGGCGGTGAACAACAATAAGGATGAGCCGAACAAGAGCGTGACTGTTTCGGGATCAGCGAGCGGTGGTCTCGGTGTGTCCGCCCCCTCTGACGAGACGCTGACGATTACCGATGATGAGGGTGCGCCGACGGTATCTCTAATTCTGTCACCAACGTCGATTTCAGAGGATGGCGGCGTGGCGACAGTGACCGCAAAGTTGAGCGGCACATCGAGCGCGGCGACAACGATCACGGTTTCCGCAACGGCTGGCACGCATGCGGTAGATGGCGATTTCACGCTGTCCAATACGACAACGCTGACTATCGCGGCAGGTCAGACGACGAGTAGTGGGACGGTAACGATAGCGGCGGTGAACAACAACAAAGATGAACCGAACAAGAGTGTGACCGTATCGGGTTCAGCGAGCGGTGGTCTCGGTGTGTCCGCCCCCTCTGACGCGACGCTGACGATTACCGATGATGAGGGGACACCGACGGTATCTCTGATTTTGTCGCCCGCGTCGATTTCAGAGGATGGCGGCGTGACGACAGTGACCGCAAAGTTGAGCGGTGCATCGAGCGCGGCGACAACGATCACGGTTTCTGCAACGGCTGGCACGAATGCGGCGAATGGCGATTTCACGTTGAGCACGGACAAGACACTGACCATCGCGGCGGAAGAGACGACGAGCACTGGGACGGTAACGATAGCGGCAGTGGACAACAATCGAGATGAGCCGGACAAATCGGTGACCGTGTCGGCGACAGCGAGCGGCACGAGCGGCGTGGCGGATCCGTCAGACGTGACGTTGACTATCCAAGATGATGAGGGTCTGCCGACGGTTTCGTTGGTTCTGTCGCCCTCGTCGATTTCAGAGGATGGCGGAGTGACGACAGTGACCGCAAAGTTAAGCGGTGCATCGAGCGCGGCGACAACGATCACGGTATCGGCAACGGCTGGCACGCATGCGGTGGCTGGCGATTTCACGTTGTCCAATACGACAACGCTGACTATCGCGGCGGGATCAACGACGAGTAGTGGCACCGTGACGATCTCAGCGGTGAACAACAACAAGGATGAGCCGAACAAGAGCGTGACCGTGTCTGGTTCAGCGAGCGGTGGTCTCGGCGTGGCGGACCCGTCTAACGCGACGCTGACGATTACCGATGATGAGGGGACACCGACGGTATCTCTAATTTTGTCGCCCGCGTCGATTTCAGAGGATGGCGGCGTGACGACAGTGACCGCAAAGTTGAGCGGCGTATCGAGTGCGGCGACAACAATCACCTTGACCGCAACGCCGGTGGCACCTGCGGTGGCGACCGACTTCACGCTGTCGAACGCGGCGACGCTGACTATCGCGGCAGGTCAGACGACGAGTAGTGGGACAGTGACGATTACGGCGGTGAACAACAACAAAGATGAGCCGAACAAGAGTGTAACCGTATCGGGTTCAGCGAGCGGTGGTCTCGGTGTGGCTGACCCCTCTGACGCGACGCTGACGATTACGGACGACGAGGGTACACCGACGGTATCCCTAGTTTTGTCGTCCTCGTCGATTTCAGAGGATGGCGGTGTGACGACGGTGACCGCAAAGTTGAGCGGCACATCGAGCGCGGCGACAACGATCACGGTATCGGCAACGCCAGTGGCACCTGCGGTGGCGTCCGACTTCACGCTGTCCAATACGACAACGCTGACTATCGCGGCGGGATCAACGACGAGTAGTGGCACCGTGACGATTACGGCTAACGACAACAATCAAGATGAGCCGAACAAGAGCGTGACCGTGTCGGGTTCAGCGAGTGGTGGTCTCGGTGTGGCGGACCCGTCAGACGAGACGCTGACGATTACCGATGATGAGGGTACACCGACGGTATCTCTAATTCTGTCACCAACGTCGATTTCAGAGGATGGCGGAGTGACGACGGTGACCGCAAAGTTGAGCGGCGCCTCGAGTGCGGCAACGACGGTGACAGTATCCGCAACGGCAAGCACGAATGCGGTAGCAGGCGATTTCACATTGAGCACAGACAAGACGCTGACGATAGCGGCAGGTCAGACAACGAGTAGTGGCACCGTGACGATTACGGCGGTGAACAACAATAAGGATGAGCCGAACAAGAGTGTGACGGTCTCTGGTTCAGCGAGCGGTGGTCTCGGTGTGTCTAACCCGTCTAACGCGACGCTGACGATTACCGATGATGAGGGAACGCCGACGGTATCTCTAATTCTGTCGTCCTCGTCGATTTCAGAAGATGGCGGCGTGACGACGGTGACCGCAAAGTTGAGCGGCGCATCGAGTGCGGCGATAACGATCACGGTATCGGCAACGGCAAGCACGAATGCGGCAGATAGCGATTTCACGTTGTCCAATACGACAACGCTGACTATCGCGACGGGGCAGACGACGAGTAGTGGTACCGTGACGATCTCAGCGGTGAACAACAACAAAGATGAGCCGAACAAGAGCGTGACCGTGTCAGGTTCAGCGAGTGGCGGTCTCGGTGTAGCTGACCCGTCTAACGCGACGCTGACGATTACCGATGATGAGGGTGCGCCGACGGTATCTCTAATTCTGTCACCAACGTCGATTTCAGAAGATGGCGGAGTGACGACGGTGACCGCAAAGTTAAGCGGCGCATCGAGTGCGGCGACAACGATCACAATTTCTGCTTCGGCTGGTACGCATGCGGTGGCTGGCGATTTCACGCTGTCCAATACGACAACGCTGACTATCGCGGCGGGATCAACGACGAGTAGTGGCACCGTGACGATCTCAGCGGTGAACAACAACAAAGATGAGCCGAACAAGAGCGTGACGGTCTCGGGTTCAGCGAGCGGTGGTCTCGGTGTGGCTGCCCCGTCTCACGCGACGCTGACGATTACCGATGATGAGGGCACCCCGACGGTATCTTTGGTTCTGTCGCCCGCGTCGATTTCAGAGGATGGCGGTGTGACGACAGTGACCGCGAAGTTGAGCGGCGTATCGAGCGCGGCGACAACGATCACGGTATCGGCAACGGCTAGCACGAATGCGGCGAATAGCGATTTCACGCTGAGCACGGACAAGACATTGACCATCGCGGCAGGTCAGACGACGAGTAGTGGCACCGTGACGATTACGGCGGTGAACAACAGTAAGGATGAGCCGAACAAGAGCGTGACGGTCTCGGGTTCAGCGAGCGGTGGTCTCGGTGTGTCTGACCCCTCTAACGCGACGCTGACGATTACCGATGATGAAGGAACGCCGACGGTATCTCTAATTTTGTCGCCTTCGTCGATTTCAGAGGACAGCGGAGTGACGACGGTGACCGCGAAGTTAAGCGGCGTATCGAGTGCGGCGACGACGATCACGGTATCGGCAACGGCAAGCACGAATGCGGTAGCAGGCGACTTCACGCTGTCCAATACGACAACGCTGACAATAGCGGCAGGTCAGACGACGAGTAGTGGCACCGTGACGATTACGGCTAACGACAACAATAAGGATGAGCCGAACAAGAGCGTGACCGTGTCGGGTTCAGCGAGTGGTGGTCTTGGTGTGTCGGATCCGTCAGACGCGACGCTGACGATTACCGATGATGAGGGTGCGCCGACGGTATCTCTAATTCTGTCGCCCGCGTCGATTTCAGAGGACGGCGGTGTGGCGACAGTGACCGCAAAGTTGAGCGGTGTATCGAGCGCGGCGACAACAATCACGGTATCGGCAACGGCTGGCACGCATGCGGTAGCAGGCGATTTCACATTGAGCGCGGACAAGACGCTGACTATCGCGACCGGTCAGACGACGAGTAGTGGTACCGTGACGATTGCGGCGGTGAACAACAATCAAGATGAGCCGAACAAGAGCGTGACGGTCTCGGGTTCAGCGAGTGGTGGTCTTGGCGTGGCTGACCCATCTAACGCGACGCTGACGATTACCGATGATGAGGGAACGCCGACGGTATCTCTGACTTTGTCGCCCGCGTCGATTTCAGAGGATGGCGGTGTGACGACAGTGACCGCAAAGTTAAGCGGCACATCGAGCACGGCGACAACGATCACAATTTCTGCTTCGGCTGGCACGAATGCGGTAGCAGGCGATTTTACACTGTCCAATACGACAACGCTGACGATAGCGGCGGGATCAACGACGAGTAGTGGCACCGTGACGATTACGGCGGTGAACAACAACAAGGATGAGCCGAACAAGTCAGTGACCGTGTCGGGTTCAGCGAGTGGCGGTCTTGGTGTGTCCGCCCCCTCTAACGCGACGCTGACGATTACCGATGATGAGGGGTTGCCGACGGTATCTCTAATTCTGTCGCCTTCGTCGATTTCAGAGGATGGCGGCGTGACGACAGTGACCGCAAAGTTGAGCGGCGTATCGAGCGCGGCGACAACGATCACAATTTCTGCTTCGGCTGGTACGCATGCGGTGGCTGGCGATTTCACGCTGTCCAATACGACAACGCTGACTATCGCGGCGGGATCAACGACGAGTAGTGGCACCGTGACGATTACGGCGGTGAACAACAGTAAGGATGAGCCGAACAAGAGCGTGACCATATCTGGTTCAGCGAGTGGCGGTCTTGGTGTGGCTGACCCGTCTAACGCGACGCTGACGATTACCGATGATGAGGGAACGCCGACGGTATCTCTAATTCTTTCGTCCTCGTCGATTTCAGAGGATGGCGGAGTGACGACAGTGACCGCAAAGTTGAGCGGCACATCGAGCGCGGTAACAACGATCACCGTAACCGCAACGGCTGGCACGAATGCGGTGGCAGGCGATTTCACGTTGAGCACGGACAAGACGCTGACTATCGCGGCCGGTCAGACGACGAGTAGTGGCACCGTGACGGTTACGGCGGTGAACAACAACAAAGATGAGTCGAACAAGAGCGTGACCGTATCTGGTTCAGCGAGCGGTGGTCTCGGTGTGTCCGCCCCCTCTGACGAGACGCTGACGATTACCGATGATGAGGGTGCGCCGACGGTATCTCTAATTTTGTCGCCAACGTCGATTTCAGAGGATGGCGGAGTGACGACAGTGACCGCAAAGTTGAGCGGCACATCGAGCGCGGCGACAACGATCACGGTATCGGCAACGGCAAGCACGAATGCGGCGAATGGCGATTTTACGCTGTCGAACGCGGCGACGCTGACCATCGCGGCAGGGCAGACAACGAGTAGTGGGACAGTGACGATTACGGCGGTGAACAACAACAAGGATGAGCCGAACAAAAGCGTGACGGTCTCGGGTTCAGCGAGCGGTGGTCTCGGTGTGGCTGACCCCTCTAACGAGACGCTGACGATTACCGATGATGAGGGTACACCGACGGTATCTCTGGTTCTGTCGCCCTCGTCGATTTCAGAGGATGGCGGTGTGGCGACAGTGACCGCAAAGTTGAGCGGCGTATCGAGCGCGGCGACAACGATCACGGTTTCCGCAACGGCTGGCACGCATGCGGTAGATGGCGATTTCACGTTGAGCACGGATAAGACGCTGACCATCGCGGCGGGTCAGACGACGAGTAGTGGCACCGTGACGATTACGGCGGTGAACAACGACAAAGATGAGCCGAACAAGAGCGTGACGGTATCTGGTTCAGCGAGCGGTGGTCTCGGTGTGTCTGACCCGTCTAACGCGACGCTGACGATTACCGATGATGAGGGTACACCGACGGTATCTCTGACTTTGTCACCAACATCGATTTCAGAGGATGGCGGCGTGACGACGGTGACCGCAAAGTTGAGCGGCGCGTCGAGCGCGGCGACAACGATCACGGTTTCTGCTTCGGCAAGCACGAATGCGGTAGCAGGCGATTTCACGTTGAGCACGGACAAGACGCTGACTATCGCGGCCGGTCAGACGACGAGTAGTGGCACCGTGACGATTACGGCGGTGAACAACAATCAAGATGGGCCGAACAAGAGCGTGACGGTCTCGGGTTCAGCGAGTGGTGGCCTCGGTGTGTCTGACCCGTCAGACGCGACGCTGACGCTTACCGATGATGAGGGTGCGCCGACGGTATCTCTAATTCTGTCGCCCTCGTCAATTTCAGAGGATGGCGGTGTGACGACAGTGACCGCGAAGTTGAGCGGCACATCGAGCGCGGCGACGACGGTGACAGTATCGGCAACGGCTGGCACGAATGCGGCGAATGGCGATTTCACGTTGTCCAATACGACAACGCTGACCATCGCGGCCGGTCAGACGACGAGTAGTGGCACCGTGACGATTACGGCGGTGAACAACAATCAAGATGAGCCGAACAACAAGAGCGTGACCGTGTCGGGTTCAGCGAGCGGTGGTCTCGGTGTGTCTGATCCGTCTAACGCGACGCTGACGATTACCGATGATGAGGGTGTGCCGACGGTATCTCTAATTCTGTCGTCCTCGTCGATTTCAGAGGATGGCGGCGTGACGACAGTGACCGCAAAGTTGAGCGGCGCATCGAGTGCGGCGACAACGATCACGGTATCGGCAACGGCAAGCACGAATGCGGCGAATGGCGATTTCACATTGTCCAATACGACAACGCTGACTATCGCGGCGGGGCAGACAACGAGTAGTGGGACAGTGACGATTACGGCAGTGAACAACAATCAAGATGAGCCGAACAAAAGTGTGACCGTGTCTGGTTCAGCGAGTGGTGGTCTCGGTGTGTCTGACCCGTCTAACATGACGCTGACGATTACCGATGATGAGGGTGCGCCGACGGTATCTCTAATTTTGTCGCCCGCGTCGATTTCAGAGGATGGCGGCGTGACGACAGTGACCGCAAAGTTAAGCGGCGTATCGAGTGCGGCGACGACCATCACGGTATCGGCAACGGCTGGCACGAATGCGGTAGCAGGCGATTTCACGCTGAGCACGGACAAGACATTGACCATCGCGGCAGGTCAGACGACGAGTAGTGGCACCGTGACGATTACGGCGGTGAACAACAACAAAGATGAGCCGAACAAGAGCGTGACGGTCTCGGGTTCAGCGAGTGGTGGTCTTGGTGTGTCTGACCCGTCTGACGCGACGCTGACGATTACCGATGATGAGGGTACACCGACGGTATCTTTGGTTCTGTCGCCTTCGTCGATTTCAGAGGATGGCGGCGTGACGACAGTGACCGCAAAGTTGAGCGGCGTATCGAGCGCGGCGACAACGATCACGGTTTCTGCTTCGGCAAGCACGAATGCGGCGGATGGCAATTTTACGCTGTCCAATACGACAACGCTGACCATCGCGGCGGGATCAACGACGAGTAGTGGCACCGTGACGATTACGGCGGTGAACAACAATCAAGATGAGCCGAACAAGAGTGTGACCGTGTCTGGTTCAGCGAGTGGTGGTCTTGGTGTGTCCGCCCCCTCTGACGCGACGCTGACGATTACCGATGACGAGGGTCTGCCGACGGTATCTTTGGTTCTGTCGCCCTCGTCGATTTCAGAGGACGGCGGCGTGGCGACAGTGACCGCGAAGTTGAGCGGCGTATCGAGCGCGGCAACGACCATCACGGTATCGGCAACGGCAAGCACGAATGCGGTGGCTGGCGATTTTACGTTGAGCACGGACAAGACGCTGACTATCGCGGCGGGATCAACGACGAGTAGTGGCACCGTGACGATTACGGCGGTGAACAACAATCAAGATGAGCCGAACAAGAGTGTGACGGTCTCGGGTTCAGCGAGCGGTGGTCTTGGTGTGTCTGACCCGTCTAACGCGACGCTGACGATTACCGATGATGAGGGGTTGCCGACGGTATCTCTAATTTTATCGCCCTCGTCAATTTCAGAGGATGGCGGTGTGACGACGGTGACCGCAAAGTTGAGCGGCGCATCGAGTGCGGCAACGACCATCACGGTATCCGCAACGGCTGGCACGAATGCGGTAGCAGGCGATTTCACATTGAGCACGGACAAGACGCTGACTATCGCGGCCGGTCAGACGACGAGCACCGGGACGGTAACGATTGTAGCGGTGAACAATGACAGGGATGAGCCGAACAAGAGTGTGACGGTCTCGGGTTCAGCGAGTGGCGGTCTCGGTGTAGCTGACCCATCTAACGCGACGCTGACGATTACCGATGATGAGGGTGCGCCGACGGTATCTCTAATTCTGTCACCAACGTCGATTTCAGAGGATGGCGGCGTGACGACGGTGACCGCAAAGTTAAGCGGCGTATCGAGTGCGGCGACAACGATCACGGTTTCTGCTTCGGCTGGCACGAATGCGGCAGATGGCGATTTCACGCTGAGCACGGACAAGACGCTGACTATCGCGGCGGGAGAGACGACGAGTAGTGGTACCGTGACGATTACGGCTAACGACAACAATAAGGATGAGCCGAACAAGAGCGTGACCGTGTCTGGTTCAGCGAGTGGCGGTCTTGGTGTGGCTGACCCGTCAGACGCGACGCTAACGATTACCGATGATGAGGGGTTGCCGACGGTATCTTTGGTTCTGTCGTCCTCGTCAATTTCAGAGGACGGCGGCGTGGCGACAGTGACCGCAAAGTTGAGTGGTGCATCGAGCGCGGCGACAACGGTCACGGTATCGGCAACGGCAGGCACGAATGCGGCGGCTGGCGATTTCACGCTGAGCACGGACAAGACGCTGACCATCGCGGCCGGTCAGACGACGAGTAGTGGTACCGTGACGATTACGGCGGTGAACAACGACAAAGATGAGCCGAACAAGAGCGTGACGGTATCTGGTTCAGCGAGCGGTGGTCTCGGTGTGTCTGACCCGTCTAACGCGACGCTGACGATTACCGATGATGAGGGTACACCGACGGTATCTCTGACTTTGTCACCAACATCGATTTCAGAGGATGGCGGCGTGACGACGGTGACCGCAAAGTTGAGCGGCGCGTCGAGCGCGGCGACAACGATCACGGTTTCTGCTTCGGCAAGCACGAATGCGGTAGCAGGCGATTTCACGTTGTCCAATACGACAACGCTGACAATAGCGGCGGGTCAGACGACGAGTAGTGGCACCGTGACGATTACGGCGGTGAACAACAATCAAGATGGGCCGAACAAGAGCGTGACCATATCGGGTTCAGCGAGCGGTGGTCTTGGTGTGTCCGGCCTCTCTGACGAGACGCTGACGATTACCGATGATGAGGGTGCGCCGACGGTATCTTTGGTTCTGTCGCCCTCGTCGATTTCAGAGGATGGCGGTGTGGCGACGGTGACCGCAAAGTTGAGCGGCACATCGAGCGCGGCGACGACGATCACGGTATCGGCAACGGCAAGCACGCATGCGGTGGCTGGCGATTTCACGCTGAGCACGGACAAGACGCTGACTATCGCGGCCGGTCAGACGACTAGTAGTGGCACCGTGACGATTACGGCGGTGAACAACAATAAGGATGAGCCGAACAAAAGTGTAACGGTCTCGGGTTCAGCGAGTGGCGGTCTCGGTGTGGCTGACCCGTCTAACGTGACGCTGACAATTACCGATGATGAGGGTGCGCCGACGGTATCTTTGGTTTTGTCGCCCTCGTCGATTTCAGAGGATGGCGGCGTGACGACAGTGACCGCAAAGTTAAGCGGCGTATCGAGTGCGGCGACGACCATCACGGTATCGGCAACGGCTGGCACGAATGCGGTAGCAGGCGATTTCACGCTGAGCACGGACAAGACATTGACCATCGCGGCAGGTCAGACGACGAGTAGTGGCACCGTGACGATTACGGCGGTGAACAACAACAAAGATGAGCCGAACAAGAGCGTGACGGTCTCGGGTTCAGCGAGTGGTGGTCTTGGTGTGTCTGACCCGTCTGACGCGACGCTGACGATTACCGATGATGAGGGTACACCGACGGTATCTTTGGTTCTGTCGCCCTCGTCGATTTCAGAGGATGGCGGCGTGACGACGGTGACAGCTACGCTCTCTCGGGCGTCGAGCGCGGTCACGACGATCACCGTAACCGCAACGGCTGGCACGAATGCGGTAGCAGGCGATTTTACGCTGAGCGCGGACAAGACACTGACTATCGCGGCCGGTCAGACGACGAGTAGTGGCACCGTGACGATTACGGCGGTGAACAACAATCAAGATGAGCCGAGCAAGAGCGTGACGGTCTCGGGTTCAGCGAGCGGTGGTCTTGGTGTGTCTGACCCATCTAACGCGACGCTGACGATTACCGATGATGAGGGTACACCGACGGTATCTCTAATTCTGTCGCCCGCGTCGATTTCAGAGGATGGCGGAGTGGCGACAGTGACCGCAAAGTTGAGCGGCGCATCAAGCGCGGTGACAACTATCACGGTATCGGCAACGGCTGGCACGCATGCGGTGGCTGGCGATTTCACGCTGTCCAATGCGACAACGCTGACGATAGCGACCAGTCAGACGACGAGTAGTGGCACCGTGACGATCTCAGCGGTGGACAATACGAAGGATTCGGCGGATAAGTCAGTGACTGTTTCGGGTTCGGTGAGTAACACTCAAGGCATAACCGATCCCTCTGATGTAACCCTGACCATCCGCGATGACGACGAGGCTCCGTCTTTCTCGACAACGGTGAACGATCAGGCTTGGACGCAGAACCAGGCGATCACGGCGTTCACCTTGCCTACGGCCAGTGGTGGCGATGGCACCGCGATCCATACCCTATCGCCTAATCTGCCGAATGGCGTGTCCAAGGCCGCCAATCATCGCGTCAGCGGGGCGCCGAGTGTGGCCTTGGGCAAGACGACGTACACATGGACAGCGACGGAAACGGATGGGGACAAGGCGGAATTGACGTTCACCATTGTGGTGGATGGGGTGCCGTCGTTTGGTTCGGCGACGATAGATGACCAGTCTTGGACGCAGAACGATACAATCACGGCGTTCACTTTGCCGACTGCGACCGGTGGTGATGTCAGTTTGTCCTACAGCATTACTCCTGCCTGGCCCGATGGGGTAACCAAGGACGCCGCACACCGGGTCAGCGGTGTGCCGACCCGGTTGATGAGCGAGACGACGTACACATGGACTGCGACGGACGCAGATAACGACACGGCGACACTGAAGTTCACGATCCAGGTTGGACCACAACGCGTCGAGAACCCTGAAGGGGGATCATTTTGGGGACGTCAGCTGTCGTTTGGTTCGGCGATAGATAACCAGTCTTGGACGAAGAACGAGACGATCACGGCGTTCACTTTGCCGACTGCGATCGGTGGTACCGGCACTTTGAGCTACGACATTGCTCCTGCCTGGCCCGATGGGGTAACCAAGGACGCCGCACACCGGGTCAGCGGTGCGCCGAGTGTGGCCTTGGACAAGACGACGTACACATGGACAGCGACAGACACAAGCAACGCCCAAGCCGCGCTGACATTCACAATCGAAGTGGTATCAATTCCCAGAGGAGGACAGGTCGGTCTGACGCCGATTTTTAGCCCAAATACCTATGATGACCAGCATTATCTCCTGTACAAGACGATCACCCCGGTCACTTTGCCGGCAGCCAGTGGCGGCGATGGTGATCTGACGTACACACTAGCGCCGACTTTGCCGAATGGACTCTCTTTCAGCGGGACGACGCGGGTGATTTCTGGAACGCCGACAGAGACGAAATCCAAGACCACGTACGCGCTGACCGCGACGGATATCGATGGCGATACGGCGGACTTGACGTTCAGCATCACGGTGAGATTTGCGGTCCCTGATCCGCCTGCCAACTTGCGGGCAGTCGCTGGCAGCGAGCAAGCGACCCTCATGTGGGCTAATCCCAATAACCCCACCATCACGCGCTATGAGGTTCGGTACGCGCATGAGGACGAAGACATTCTCGCTGTCGCTTGGGCAACGATAACGGGTAGCGACGCAACGACCACTGAGCACACGCTACCCGGGTTGGCAAATAACATAGAGTACATGTTCTATGTGCGAGCGGTGAACGCGGCCGGTGCAGGGCCGAAGGCCAAAACTGCGGCGATTTTGCAAACTGTGGTTTTGACAGAGGAAGTGCCGCCCAATTTGGTGCCGACATTCACGGATGCGGTGGATTTTCAACGCTATCGGCAAGGCACACCCATCACGCCGTTGGTCTTCCCACCCGCGACCGGTGGGGATGGCGCGTTGACTTACGCGCTGATCCCGCCTGCCGGGCTGACTTATACGCCCCCTGTGGAAGGGGACGATCATGGCGGTATCATGGCTGGCACGCCGCCCGAGCCACAGGCCAAGACGCGCTACACCCTGACCGCGACAGATGAGGATGGGGACGAGGCGAGCGTGAGTTTCTTCGTTGTGGTGGACGAAGATCTGTTGCCGTCGTTTGCGGATAGCGTGTCCGCGCAACACTATGTACAGAATGCGAAAATTGACGCGCTGACATTGCCCGAGGCAACCGGTGGCGATGGTGTGCTGACCTACGAGTTGGCGCCTGCGTTGCCTGCGGGTTTGGATTTCGACGAAGGTCCGCGCACGATTTCGGGTACGCCGACCAAGGCGATGCACACGACCGAATATCTGTGGACCGCGACGGATGAAGATGGCGATACGGCTATGGTGCGGTTCACGATAGAGGTTATCCCAGATTTGGTGCCCGTGTTCACGGATAGCGTGTCCGCGCAGAACTACGTGCAGAATGTGAAAATTGACGCGCTGACGTTGCCCGAGGCGACCAGTGGCGATGGTGTGTTGACTTATGTTCTGATGCCGCGGTTGCCGGAGGGGCTGAGTTTCAATCCTGCGACGCGGGTGCTTTCTGGCACACCGAGCGAAAAAGCGGATGTAACCCTGTACACGCTGTCGGCAATGGACGCGGATGGCGACATGGCGAAACTGATGTTCACGGTTGAGGTGGTGAAGCCGGATTTGGTGCCGGTGTTCACAGAGACGGTAGCGGCACAGCGGTTCGTTGAGAACCAAGCGATTAAGCCTGTCAGGTTGCCCTTGGCGTCTGGTGGGGATGCCCCACTAACGTACACATTGGCGCCTGATCCTTCGCCCGGCTTGACGTTTGATCCTACGACGCGCCTGCTTTCTGGCACACCGATTAAGGCGATAGATGAGACGGAGTGTGTTTGGACTGTGACAGATGCGGATGGGGATACAGCGGTTTTGGTCTTCACGGTTGAGGTTGAGGCGGATTTGGTGCCAGTATTCACGGATACGGTGGCGGCACAGCGGTTCGTTGAGAACCAAGCGATTAAGCCTGTCAGGTTGCCCTTGGCGTCTGGTGGGGATGCCCCACTAACGTACACATTGACGCCTGATCCTTCGCCCGGCTTGACGTTTGACCCGGCGACGCGCCTGCTTTCCGGCACACCGACGGAGGCGATAGATGAGACGGAATGTGTTTGGACTGCGACAGATGCGGATGGGGATACGGCGGTTTTGGTCTTCACGGTTGAGGTTGAGGCGGATTTGGTGCCTGTGTTCACGGATACGGTGGCGGCACAGCGGTTCGTTGAGAACCAAGCGATATCTCCGGTCAGGTTGCCCAAGGCTGTGGGTGGGGATGGTGTGTTGACCTATGCACTGACGCCTGATCCTTCGCCCGGCTTGACGTTTGATCCTGTGACGCGCCTGCTTTCCGGCACACCGAGCGAAAAAGCGGATGCAATCCTGTACACGCTGTCGGCAATGGACGCGGATGGCGACATGGCGAAACTGATGTTCACGGTTGAGGTGGTGAAGCCGGATTTGGTGCCGGTGTTCACAGAGACGGTAGCGGCACAGCGGTTCGTTGAGAACCAAGCGATTAAGCCTGTCAGGTTGCCCTTGGCGTCTGGTGGGGATGCCCCGCTAACGTACACGTTGAGGCCTGCTCCTTCGCCCGGCTTGACGTTTGATCCTGTGACGCGCCTGCTTTCCGGCACACCGATTGAGGCGATAGATGAGACGGAGTGTGTTTGGACTGTGACAGATGCGGATGGCGATACGGCGGTTTTGGTCTTCACGGTTGAGGTTGAGGCAGATTTGGTGCCGGTGTTCACGGATACGGTGGCGGCACAGCAGTTCGTTGAGAACCAAGCGATATCTCCGGTCAGGTTGCCCAAGGCTGTGGGTGGGGATGGTGTGTTGACCTATGCACTGACGCCTGATCCTTCGCCCGGCTTGACGTTTGATCCTACGACGCGCCTGCTTTCTGGCACACCGATTAAGGCGATAGATGAGACGGAGTGTGTTTGGACTGTGACAGATGCGGATGGGGATACAGCGGTTTTGGTCTTCACGGTTGAGGTTGAGGCAGATTTGGTGCCGGTGTTCACGGATACGGTGGCGGCACAGCGGTTCGTTGAGAACCAAGCGATTAAGCCTGTCAGGTTGCCCTTGGCGTCTGGTGGGGATGTCCCGCTAACGTACACATTGACGCCTGATCCTTCGCCCGGCTTGACGTTTGACCCGGCGACGCGCCTGCTTTCCGGCACACCGACGGAGGCGATAGATGAGACGGAGTGTGTTTGGACTGCGACAGATGCGGATGGGGATACGGCGGTTGACCTATGCACTTGGCTTGACGTTTGATCCTGTGACGCGCCTGCTTTCCGGCACACCGAGCGAAAAAGCGGATCTTCACGGTTGAGGTAGCGGCAGATTTGGTGCCGGTGTTCACGGATACGGTGGCGGCACAGCGGTTCGTTGAGAACCAAGCGATTAAGCCTGTCAGGTTGCCCTTGGCGTCTGGTGGGGATGCCCCACTAACGTACACGCTGACGCCTGATCCTTCGCCCGGCTTGACGTTTGATCGGCACAGCAGTTCGTGATATCTCCGGTCAGGTCCCCAAGGCTGTGGGTGGGGATGGTGTGTTGACGCGCTTGCTTTCCGGCACGCCGATTGAGGCGATAGATGAGACGGAATGTATCTGGACTGTGACAGATGCGGATGGGGATACGGCGGTTTTGGTCTTCACGGTTGAGGTTGAAGCAGATTTGGTGCCCGTGTTCACGGATTGAGGCGATTTGGTGCGGTGACGGCACAGCAGTTCGTTGAGAACCAAGCGATATCTCCCGTCAGGTTGCCCAAGGCCGTGGGTGGGGATGGTGTGTTGACCTATGCACTGACGCCTGATCCTTCGCCCGGCTTGACGTTTGATCCTGTGACGCGCCTGCTTTCCGGCACACCGAGCGAAAAAGCGGATGCAATCCTGTACACGCTGTCGGCAATGGACGCGGATGGCGACATGGCGAAACTGATGTTCACGGTTGAGGTGGTGAAGCCGGATTTGGTGCCGGTGTTCACAGAGACGGTAGCGGCACAGCGGTTCGTTGAGAACCAAGCGATTAAGCCTGTCAGGTTGCCCTTGGCGTCTGGTGGGGATGCCCCGCTAACGTACACGTTGAGGCCTGCTCCTTCGCCCGGCTTGACGTTTGATCCTGTGACGCGCCTGCTTTCCGGCACACCGATTGAGGCGATAGATGAGACGGAGTGTGTTTGGACTGTGACAGATGCGGATGGCGATACGGCGGTTTTGGTCTTCACGGTTGAGGTTGAGGCAGATTTGGTGCCGGTGTTCACGGATACGGTGGCGGCACAGCAGTTCGTTGAGAACCAAGCGATATCTCCGGTCAGGTTGCCCAAGGCTGTGGGTGGGGATGGTGTGTTGACCTATGCACTGACGCCTGATCCTTCGCCCGGCTTGACGTTTGATCCTACGACGCGCCTGCTTTCTGGCACACCGATTAAGGCGATAGATGAGACGGAGTGTGTTTGGACTGTGACAGATGCGGATGGGGATACAGCGGTTTTGGTCTTCACGGTTGAGGTTGAGGCAGATTTGGTGCCGGTGTTCACGGATACGGTGGCGGCACAGCGGTTCGTTGAGAACCAAGCGATTAAGCCTGTCAGGTTGCCCTTGGCGTCTGGTGGGGATGTCCCGCTAACGTACACATTGACGCCTGATCCTTCGCCCGGCTTGACGTTTGACCCGGCGACGCGCCTGCTTTCCGGCACACCGACGGAGGCGATAGATGAGACGGAGTGTGTTTGGACTGCGACAGATGCGGATGGGGATACGGCGGTTTTGGTCTTCACGGTTGAGGTAGCGGCAGATTTGGTGCCGGTGTTCACGGATACGGTGGCGGCACAGCGGTTCGTTGAGAACCAAGCGATTAAGCCTGTCAGGTTGCCCTTGGCGTCTGGTGGGGATGCCCCACTAACGTACACGCTGACGCCTGATCCTTCGCCCGGCTTGACGTTTGATCCTGTGACGCGCTTGCTTTCCGGCACGCCGATTGAGGCGATAGATGAGACGGAATGTATCTGGACTGTGACAGATGCGGATGGGGATACGGCGGTTTTGGTCTTCACGGTTGAGGTTGAAGCAGATTTGGTGCCCGTGTTCACGGATACGGTGACGGCACAGCAGTTCGTTGAGAACCAAGCGATATCTCCCGTCAGGTTGCCCAAGGCCGTGGGTGGGGATGGTGTGTTGACCTATGCACTGACGCCTGATCCTTCGCCCGGCTTGACGTTTGATCCTGTGACGCGCCTGCTTTCCGGCACACCGACGGAGGCGATAGATGAGACGGAGTGTGTTTGGACTGCGACAGATGCGGATGGCGATACGGCGGTTTTGGTCTTCACGGTTGAGGTTGAGGCGGATTTGGTGCCTGTGTTCACGGATACGGTGGCGGCACAGCGGTTCGTTGAGAACCAAGCGATTGAGCCTGTCAGGTTGCCCTTGGCGTCTGGTGGGGATGCCCCGCTAACGTACACGTTGAGGCCTGCTCCTTCGCCCGGCTTGACGTTTGATCCTGTGACGCGCCTGCTTTCCGGCACACCGATTGAGGCGATAGATGAGACGGAGTGTGTTTGGACTGTGACAGATGCGGATGGGGATACGGCGGTTTTGGTCTTTACGGTTGAGGTGGCGGCGGATTTGGTGCCGGTGTTCACAGAGACAATAGCCCCTCAGCATTACCGCGCAGGTCGGGAGATTGTGCCGCTCACATTGCCCGAGGCGACCGGGGGCGATGGTATTCTGACCTACTCGTTGACGCCCTCCCCGCCGGCTGGGTTGACGTTTGATCCGGCGACGCGGGTGCTTTCCGGTGTGCCGACCACGCCGATGACCGAGGTCGCTTACAAGTGGGCGGTGACAGATGCGGATGGCGATATGGCGGAACTGAACTTTACCATTGCGATTGAGGTGTCAGATCGGGTGCGGCTCAAGGCGATCAACGAGGCGATTTTGCCCGAACTCGCACGCGCAATGCGGACGAGTAGCCTCGACGCGCTGACCGGGCGCCTCGATCAGGAAGGCTTTTCGCCGGGAAACGTGAACGCCGAAGCGACCCTCATGTCACTTGCCAACAAGGTGATGGCGAGTGAGTACGCGATCCAAGAAGGTCTATGGTCCTTGCAGGAGATGCTCGGGGGTTCGTCCTTTGCCATCCCGCTTTCCCATAACCACGCGAGCACGCCCAATGCCGGGCAAGGCGGAGGTGTCGCGCTGTGGGGCGCGAGCGATTTTCGAAGCCTGAGCCTCAGCAGTGACGCGCCTATTTCATGGGATGGCGATCTTTTCGGCGTGCATTTAGGCGCAGACATGCGTTTTGGCAATGGCTTGATCGCCGGGCTTGCAGGGTCATGGTTTGACGGATCGGTTGGGTACACGGATCGGGGGTATGGCGAGGCCATAGCTGGAACGCACGAGAGCCGCATGGTGAGTGCCCATCCCTATTTGGGCTGGTCTTCGCAGAAGGGGGCAAACCTGTGGGCAACGGTTGGCTATGGCCAGGGCGAGATTGCGATAGATGACGAAACCGCCGGGTCACAGGCGAGCGACAGCAATCTGAGGACCGCAGCGGCGGGTGGGCGCGTGCGTCTGTTTGGCCTGCCCTCGACGTTCGATTTGAAGGGCGAGGCGTGGGTGACGCGGCTGGCGGTTGATGACAATGGCGATGGGATCGAAGGCGTGGCCGCAACGACCCAACGCTTGCGCTTGGCGGGCGAGGGGGCGCATACTTTTGGGTTTGCCTCGGGCGCGTCGCTGACGCCGTCGATGGAACTCGGCATGCGGATGGATGGCGGCGATGGACAGACCGGCGCAGGCGTTGAACTCGGCGGTGGGTTGCAATATGTGGCTGTGCGGTTGACGGTGGAGGCGACGAGCCGAATTTTGCTCGTCCATGCGGGGGATACGAAGGAGTGGAGCGCGGGTCTTTCCGTGCAGTTTGCGCCAAAAGACAATGGTCGCGGGCTGTCGTTCCGATTGCAACCGTCTTATGGCGAGATGGGCAGTGGCATCGCGCAGTTGTGGGAGCAAGGCGTGGTGGGTACGGGAGTGACCGGCTTCGCGCCGACGATGCAGATGGATACGGAGGTCGGATACACGGTGCCGATTTTCGCTGGGTTGCTCACGCCTTATAGTGGCTTCAGATTTTCACAGGATGGCACGCGGGGCTATCGCTTTGGCGGTCGGATGGAGATCGGTGGGTTGGGGAATGTGAGTCTGGAGGGGATGCGCCATGCGGCCAGCGATGAGGCAACTCACGGGGTGATGCTACAAGGTCATTTGAACTTTTAGGGACGCGACACGCGAACTAAAAAAAACGCGGCCTTTGTGGTCGCGTTTTTTTTGGTCTCTGAAGTTGAAAATGAATTTGTGGATCAACCGCAATTCTGTCTCGATAGTTCCATTGTCCGTGTTATCTCATTCGGCCCCTGAGACCCGTAGCCGCCACAATGCGCGTGTCAGCGCGGCGCGTGCGCGGTCCGCATCGACCTCTGGCGTGCGGTTGTTCAGGTGGTTTTGGGCGCGATCTCGGGCGGCGCGGGCGCGTTCTACGTCTATCGCATCGCCAAACTCGGCGGCTTCGGCCAAGATGGTCGCGCCATCGGTTGACACATCGGCAAATCCACCGCCCAATGCGAGCACGCGCTCGGTGCCATCGGCTTCTCGGAAGCCAACCCGGCCAATGCCCAATGCGGATAGCAGGGGTTGGTGACGCGCCAGCACCCCAAAACTGCCGTCAACGCCCGGTGCTTGAAAATGCACGATCTCGCCGGAGTACACGGTTTTTTCGGGCGTTACGATGTCCAAGTGAAATGTCGTCATTTTAAGTAGTCGGCTTTCAGCGGTTAGAATGCGATCCTTACAAGGTCTTGGCTTTTTCCACGGCCTGCTCGATTTTGCCGACCATGTAAAACGCTTGTTCGGGCAGGTCGTCGTGTACGCCTTCGACGAGTTCCTTGAAGCCGCGCACGGTGTCTTCTGTGTTCACGTATTCGCCGGGAATGCCCGTGAAGACTTCGCCCACGGTAAAGGGTTGCGTGAGGAACAACTGAATGCGGCGGGCGCGTGCGACGACGAGGCGGTCTTCGTCCGATAATTCGTCGATGCCCAAAATGGCGATGATCTCGCGCAAATCCCGGTATCGCTGCAAAATTTGCTGCACTTGTTGCGCCACCTGATAGTGCTCGTCGCCCACCACGCGCGGATCCAGAATGCGCGAAGAAGAGGCCAGCGGATCCACGGCTGGATACAGCACTTGGTCGGCGAGGGCGCGGTCGAGCACGATGCGGCCGTCAAGGTGGGAGAACGCCGTCACCACACCCGGATCCGTGTAGTCGTCTGCGGGCACGTAAATGGCCTGCACGGAGGTAATGGATCCCTTTTGCGTGGTGGTGATGCGTTCTTGCAACCCGCCCATCTCGGTTGCCAGCGTGGGCTGGTACCCCACGGCTGACGGCATGCGGCCTAACAGCGCGGACACTTCTGCACCTGCGAGGATAAAGCGGAAGATGTTGTCGATAAATAGCAGCACATCCTGACCTTGTTCGTCGCGGAAATTCTCGGCCATTGTCAACCCGGTCAAGGCCACGCGCTGGCGTGCGCCGGGCGGCTCGTTCATTTGACCAAAAACCATGGCGGTTTTGTCGATCACATCGGCTTCGATCATTTCGAGCATCAGGTCATTGCCCTCGCGCGTGCGCTCGCCCACGCCGGCAAAAACCGAATACCCGCCGTGCCCGGAGGCCACGTTGTTGATGAGTTCTTTTAGGACCACGGTTTTGCCCACGCCTGCGCCGCCGAACAGGCCCAACTTGCCGCCGCGTGCAAACGGGCAGATCAGGTCCATCACCTTGATGCCGGTTTCGAGCAACTGATCGGAGGTCACTTGCTCTTCGTGGTCGGGTGGATCGCGGTGCAGGGGCAGGCGCGGCGTGTCATCGGGCACCGGGCCTTTGCCGTCGATCGGATCGCCGATCACGTTGAACAAGCGGCCCAGCACGTTTTCGCCCACGGGCACGGTGATCGGCTCGCCCATATCCACCACCTCGGCGCCGCGCACCAATCCGTCTGTGGACTCCATGGCAACGCAGCGCGCCATGGATTCGCCCAAGTGCTGCTGCACTTCGAGCACCAGTCGGGGATCCGTGCCCGCGACCTCCAACGCATTGTAAATGGGGGGCAGGTCGCCTTCAAATGCCACGTCGATCACGACGCCCACGATTTCTTTGATTACGCCTTGGTTCATGTTGACCTCTCTAGGCAACGGCTTCGGCACCGCCGATAATGTCCATCAGTTCCAGGGTAATTGACGACTGGCGTTCTTTGTTCATTTCGCGGGTCAGTTCTTCGATTACATCACCCGCATTTTTGGTCGCATTGTCCATGGCGCGCATCCGTGCGGCCTGTTCGCCGGCATTGGATTCCAACAAGGCGCGCCACACATGAAAATTGACGTGACGGGGAACCAGCGCGTCCAACAACACATCTGGCGACGGTTCAAACAAATAAACCCCGGATGCTTCGCCTTCGCGGGCCGCGATGGGCAACAACTGTTCTGAAACGGGCTGTTGTTGGGCAACCGAGACAAAGGTGTTGTAAATCAGCATCACGCGGTCGATTTCACCGGATAAAAATCGCGAGACAGCGTCTGAGGCGATCTCGGTCGCCGATGCAAAGGACAAGGCGCGAAAGACCTCTTCGTAATCTGTGAGAATCTCGCGATTGCGATTTCTGAAGAAACTGCGGCCTTTGCGCCCTACGGCAATCACGGCATCGTTGGATGACAGGGCATTGAGCGCGTGGCGACACGCATTGGTATTAAAACTGCCGCACAAACCCCGGTCAGAGGTCAACACGACAACCGCGGTGCGATTGACCGCACGCTCGGTCATGAGGGGGTGCGAAAGTTCCCCCAGGTTGCCGCTGAGGCGTTGCAAGACGCGGTCGAGTTGTAGCGCGTAGGGCCGTGCGGCTGCGATGGCTTCTTGTGCGCGGCGCATGCGGGCCGCGGCCACGAGTTGCATGGCATTGGTCACGCTTTGGATGTTTTTGATGCTCGCAACGCGCGTTCTCAGTTGCCGTAGGGTTGCCACGTCAGTTCCTTCAGTTGTCAGTTGTCAGTTGTCAGTCCCCGCCGCCCGGCCCCGGGGGTAGGTTGAATGGGGTGGGTTTTAGACGGAAACCCGGAAGCCTCGTTTGAATTTTTCGATTGTTTCCGCGAGTTGTGCGGCGTTTTCGTCGGTCAAGTCTTCGGTTTGGCGAATCTCGTCTATCGAGTCGCTGTGGCGCAGGTGTGCGAGGAGTTCGCGTTCAAAGCGGCGCACGTCTTCTGTGGGCAAGTCGTCGACCAGATCGGCGGCAAACAGGGCCACGGTCAGTTCTTCTATCGGCATGGGGGAGTACTGGTCTTGCTTGAGAATTTCGATCAACTTTTCGCCGTGGTTCAGCAAGTTCTGAGTTGAGGCGTCCAGGCCTTCTGTGCCAAACATCGCAAAGGCTTTGACTTCGTTGTAGCGCGAAATGTCGGCCTTGATGGTTTTGGCAACCGCCTTCATGGCCGGGGTTTGCGCGGAACTGCCCACGCGCGACACGGACGCGCCCACGTCCATTGCCGGGCGGATGCCGGAGTAGAACAATTCGGGCTTGAGTAAAATTTGCCCATCGGTGATTGAAATGACATTGGTGGGCACAAAGGTGGAGACGTCGCCCTCCAAAATTTCGATGACGGGCAAGGCGGTCAGGGAGCCGGCCCCCTTTTCATCGCTCATTTTGGCCGCGCGCTCGAGCAAGCGCGAGTGGAGGTAAAACACGTCGCCCGGATAGGCTTCGCGGCCCGGGGGGCGGCGCAAGACCAGCGACATTTCGCGGTAGGCCCACGCCTGTTTGGACAGGTCGTCGTAAATGATCAAGGCGTGCTCGCCCTTGTCGCGGAAATACTCGCCCATTGAGCACCCGGAATAGGGCGCCAAAAATTGGAGCGGCGCGGGTTCGCTCGCTGTTGCGGAGACGACGATGGTGTAGTCCATCGCGCCATTGGCCTCGAGTTCGGCGACGACTTTGGCGACGGTCGAAGCCTTTTGCCCGATGGCGACGTAGATGCACTTTACATCGCTGTTTTTTTGGTTGATGATGGTGTCCACGCCAATGGCTGTTTTCCCGGTTTGCCGGTCGCCGATGATCAACTCGCGTTGCCCGCGGCCGATGGGCACGGTGGAATCGATCACTTTTAACCCGGTCATCAGGGCTTCGGTCACGGGTTGCCGGTCGATGACGCCCGGCGCCTTGCGCTCGATGGGGAGCGCGGCTTCGGCGTCAATGGGGCCTTTGCCATCTATGGGCACGCCCAGGGGGTTGACCACGCGGCCCAAGAGGGCTTCGCCCACGGGCACTTCGGCGATGCGCCCGGTGCGTTTGGCCTCGTCGCCTTCGCGGATCAGGGTGTCGTCGCCGAACAACACGCATCCCACATTGTCGGCCTCGAGGTTGAGGGCCATTCCGATAATGCCGTTGGGAAATGCGACCAGTTCGCTGGTCTGCACATTGCCCAACCCCTGCACGCGGGCCACGCCATCGCCCACTTGTTGCACGCGCCCGCTTTCGTACACGTCGATTTCGATCTGGGAATCCAGAATCTGCTGTTTGAGCAGGGCCGAAATCTCGTCGGGGCGAATCTGCAAATTCGTCGCCATGTTCTGCCTACCTTCTCTTATCCAGACGCCAGACGCTGTCGCAACCGGTTGAGTTGCGTCGCCAGCGTGCCATCAAATACGCGGTCGCCGAGCCGCACGACAAACCCGGCTTTCAAGACGTTCATCTACGGTGGTTTCCAATTTCACCTGCTTGCCGGAATAGGCCGACAGCTTTGCGATCAATCGCGCTTCCTGCTCGGAAGACAAGGGCGCGGCAACCGCGAGTTGGGCGGTGGCTTGGCCGCGCCGATCTTCCAGAGCGGACAGGAAGTCTGCGAGCAACTCGGGCAACATCCGTTCGCGGCGTTTGTCGCAAAGCAACAGCAAAAAACGGAGGGTGATATCCCCAATTTTCCCGGCGAGCAACTCGTTCAAAACCGCGCGTTTTTGTTCGGCTTGCATCATGGGGTCTGCGACGAATGCCCGCAGGTCTTCAGATGCGTGCAACAAATCCAACAATGCCTGCACATCGGCTTCGACTCGGTCGAGCACGCCGCGATCTTGCGCGGCATCGATCAACGCGCTGGTATATCGGATGGAAACGGCGGATTGACTCACGACAAACTCCGGAACTCGGGGATGTTCAATTCTGCAAGGGCATGCGGTCGATGAAATCGTTTGCGATTTTGCGGTTGCGCTCGTCGTCCAAATTTGCCTCCAGCAATTGCCCGGCCGCGAGAATCGCCAGTTCAGCGGTTTGCTGACGCAGTTCCTGAAGGGCCTGATTGCGCGCCTGCTCGATGGTGCGCCGCGCCTGCTCGATGAGTTGTTGGGCATCGGCCTCGGCGCGTTCGCGCACTTCTCGGGCGATTCCCTCGGCGTCTTCGCGTGCCTTGTCGATCACGGCTTGGGCCTCGGCTTGCGCCCGTGCGAGGGTCGCCTCGTTCTCTTCGGCGGCGCGTTGGGCTTCGGCGCGCGCTTTATCGGCCTGTTCGAGGGCTTCGCGGATGCGCGTTTCTCGCTGATCCAGGGCGGACAACAACGGCCCCCATGCCCATTTTTTCAAAACGAGCAACACGAGCCCAAAGGTGATGAGCGTCCAGACGATCAAGCCGGGGTTTGGACTCAGCAAATCCATGCCTTAGGTCTCTCTTTCTCTACGCGGTTTATTTGAACACCAGCAACACGCAGATCACCACGCCAAACAACGCCACGCCTTCGACCAGTGCTGCGGCGATAATCATCGTGGAGCGAATATCGCCAGTGGCTTCGGGCTGACGCGAGATGCCTTCGACCGCGCCTCGACCAATTTGACCAATGCCCAAGCCAGCACCCAGCGCGGCCAAGCCAGCGCCAATTCCGGCGGACAAATAACCATAAGCTTCAGCGGCAAGACCTTCCACAGTACGCCTCCTTAGTGAGTGAAGGACAATCAATGCTCCTGATGAATACAAAGGCCGACAAACAGGGCCGTCAGGAGCGTGAATACATAAGCCTGGAGAAAACCAATGAAAATTTCGAGCAGGTACATCGCCAGTGAAAAGACGATGGAAAAGGGGGCAACGACGAGCGTTTTGAGAATAAAAATAATGCCGATCAGGGACAGGATGACCACATGGCCGGCCAGCATATTGGCAAAGAGGCGGATGCACAGGGCAAACGGCTTGGTCAACAGGCCCAAGAGTTCCAGGGGGATCATGAGGGGGAGCAGTGCGACCGGCAAGTTGGGGGGGATCAATCCCTTAAAAAAACCGAAAAAGCCGTTGTGCTTGATGCCCGCGCCGAGCATGACGACAAATGAAATTGCGGCGAGGGATGCGGTCACGTTGATGTTGCCGGTTGCGGTTTGCCCAAAGGGGATCAAGCCCAAAAGATTGCAGAATAGGATAAAGGAGAATACCGTCATCAAAAACGGCATGTACTTCGGCGCGTCTCGCGTTCCCAAACTGGGCACGGCCACATCGTCGCGGATGAATACCGCGATGGCCTCGATGGCATTGGCAAAGCCGGAAGGGACGAACCCGCGCCGCTTTGTGGAGAGGATCAAGGAGACGATGAGCAGTAGAGAGGCAATCCACATCATGACCAAGTGACCGGTGATGGACATGTCGATGCCAAACAGCTCAAACTGGGGAAGGGGAATATGGAGGGGGCCGAGGTGGAGTTCGCGGTGATCGACGATGTGATCGAGGATGAAGTTGCCGCCGCTTTGCTCCTCTGCTTGTGCTGCCATCCGTCAGACTCCTACGCATTGGCTTTGTCGGACGAGTGCCCGATAAAGAATCGAATCTCTAAAATTTGAAACACTATAAAAAAGAAAAACAGGGAAAGAGTCAAGCCAAAAACGTGAAGTTTTGCTAATTTTAGACCGAGAAAAAAGAAAAGCAGTACAATAATGAGGCGAACCCCCGTGCCCCCGAACACGACCATTGTAAATGTGTGGTTGTCTCGGCGCAGACCCCACAGCGCGAGGCACGCGCCGGCGGTTACATTCAGGGCGCAGATCGCACATCCCACGCCCGCGGCGATTAGGATATCCAGCCCGCCCCACAGGTATAGCGGGTACCCGCCCAGGCCCCACGATGCGAGCAAAACGATGGCGATCTGTTTGACAAACGCGCTCACGCATCCTCCTCTGATTTGCGGTCCATTTTTAGGACCGTGCGGATAAAATGATAAAATCCGGCCGCAATGCCCAACAGGCCGCCGATTAAGGTCAAGAGGGGCGATGAGTCGAATTTGCCATCCGCCCAATGTCCTGCGAATACGCACAGCAAAATGGTGACGACGAATTGAATGCCCAGGGCGAGGTACGCGCCGACATTGCGATAGGCACTACCGATACCCGATTGTTTGTCGGGATTGTGTTTGTTGATGGATTTCATAGCACACCTCAAAACGCATTGGGGAGCGCGGGGACTGACTAGGTTCTGTTGACATTTGGGATATTTTGAGTTACTCTGTGTGTATGTCAAACCTTATTCTTTCTGCGAACCAGTGGCCTAAAATTCTCGCATTCATCCGCGAATGCCCTCGCGTCTATGTCGGCGAGGAAGCCGGTTGCAACCGCTTCATTGAAGCGGTTCTGTGGGTGATGCGCTCGGGTGGTCAGTGGCGTCAGTTGCCCGCACAGTACGGGAAGTGGAACACAGTTATAAACGCTTTGCTCGGGATGGCGTGTGGGAACGCATGCACCAGCATTTTACGTCT
This sequence comes from Candidatus Latescibacterota bacterium, assembly GCA_965204745.1. Lineage (GTDB taxonomy): Bacteria > Latescibacterota > UBA2968 > UBA2968 > UBA2968 > VXRD01. The sequence continues at coordinate 693,089 of OZ242010.1, read as the reverse complement.
GATCCAGACTTGGCATGTCTGATCATTGACAGCATGGTCGTGCGTGCTTTTGCCTGTGCAGCGGGTGCCTCAAAAAAGGGGGGCAAGCCGCGCAAGCCCTCGGCAGGAGCCGAGGCGGGTTGGGCACCAAAATCCATCTCTGCACAGATGCGCGTGGCCTCCCGCTCCGGTTTCGACTCACACCGGGACAAACCCACGATATCACGCAAGCCGAAGCGTTAATCGCTGGGTATGAGAGCCGATCTGTCATCGCGGATAAGGGCTATTTTTCACAAGCGTTTCTGACCTCTCTCACCATGACAGGTTGCCGTGATGTAGCCCCGGTCTTATCGCAAGACCCCGCTCGCCATCGGTATAAGCAACGCAATTTGATTGAGCGGTTGATTGGAAAAATGAAGCAGTATCGCAGGATATTTGCTCGCTTTGAGAAACTCAGCACGAGTTATCGAGGCTTTCTCGCTTTTGCGGCCACGCTCATCGCTCTACCAACAGAACCTACTGACTACTCAGTGATCGGGGATTTACCAATGGTGAACCGAATGCCCACTGCCGGGAAACCAGATGGTGTCTATGATTGCCGAGATTGCCACGCCCAGAATAAATCCGACCAGTATCCCCAAAAACAAGGGTTGGCCTTTGCGGTACAAGGCGATGCCGCCGATTCGCAAGATCAGCAATTTGCACAACCACACGAGAAAGATCGTGAAGATCGTTCCGCGCACGGCTTGGGTTTCCATGATGGCAAAGCCGACCGGGTGCAGGGGCCACCACGATACGCGGTAGCGCAACGAGATCAGCAGTGCCATCCCCACTGCGCCAAAGCCAAAGAATCCGATCCGCTTCCAGTCGGGCGGGTTATGGGTTTGCATCTGCCGAACCCAGTAATCGAAAATGCGCGGGTGCGTGCGGAACTCAAATGCCCTAAAATTGTACGCGCCCGTCTCATAGCCCAAATACAACGTGAACACCACCGACGAAATCGCCGCTGTTATTCCTGCCAGTGCCAGCGCGATTGCCACCATGCGTTTGCGGCCTTTAATGGCGGCGGTGATCCACGAACAATGCGCCATACTCGCCATAGCCAGACTTTTGGCATCTGTGAAATACGCGAAAGAGAACGCGAAGTTCGCCATGCTCGCCGCGGGGATGTTCGCGGAGCCTAAGGTGTATAGCGCGAAGGTGGGGGGCATCATGGATCCTCGCAAATAGACCAAGCCACTTTCGGCAATGACCCGGGCAATGCCTATGTACAATATGCCCATGCCGATCAAAAAGGGCGCGATCACGTATAATGCCATGCCCGCTGCGTGCAACCAGCCGATTATGAACAACAACCCGGCCAACCCGCCGATACCCGCCGTGCGATAGGACATCAATTCTTCGGAATCATCCAACGTCTTTCGGCCTCTGATCGCATGCCAAACGCCTTTGAGATGCTCGCGTGCCATCCACAATCCCCAGCACAGCATACATGCCAAGGCCCCAAATGCCTGCCAGGCATTGGCCGCGTGTGTTGACGACCACAGCCCAGGCGTGCCAATCGTATAGCCGATTCGGTTAAAGGTATAGACTTCGCCCACGATGAGAAGATAAAAAAACCATATTGAGAACAACACGTCCAAGCTAGTCCAGTACGCAAATCCCGCGATGAAGAACTGAATGCCGATGTAAAAATAGCGATCTGGAATGTACCGGCTGACGTGCAAAAACGCGACCCCGTCGCCTGCGCGTGTGATTGGGATTTTCGGGAAATCGGGCATGAAATACGAGAGGATGTTCCAGCATATCACCGTGAGGGGGATGGCCGCGCCAATCCAAAATGCCGGGCGGCCCACCAGCGGCGGCCACGCGCTTTCGCCCTTTTTCTGCACGAGTTCCAACGCCACCTGCGCCGCGGGAAATGGGAGCTTTTCATGCTCGGACCACTGCCGCCGCAAGATGACCGCAATGCACAAACACGTCCACGTAATCGCGCCTGCAAATGCGAACCACCAGAAAAGGGGCACTACCCACACTTCCCAGGGTATGGCGTGCCCGGGCGGCAGGCCCTCGAAAAAGAGGCGCATCGCTCCGTTTTCATCTGTGGGAAACAACCAGCGCGGCAAATGCGGGTGCAAAAACTCGGACCACCGGTTTTGCGCGGATGCAAAATAATAGGGCGTCGCCAAATGCCCCATGATTAGCCCTGTGAAATTCATCAGCGGAAACAACGCGCCCACCAACCCCATTGAGAAGACCACCGCCATTTCAAGGGGTGAAAACGCAATATGCGGCCAGAATTTTCGCAACGAGACGTTCAGCCCCAGGGATAGCAAGACGAACGGTATCATCAAGGCCATCGCCATGTAGCTGAACACCATCTGATTGATGTGGATGACATACAGCCCGTAAATCGGCCAGGTATTCACGCTGATTACCAGCAACAACCCCAACAATACGCAGCGAACTGTTACGCGGTCGCGGTTGGGCAAGGCGAGTTCATTTGTCGGTTGCGTAAGTGCCATAGATGGGAGACATGAGATGGGATTTTAGCTTTGATGGCTTAGGTTGCTCTGATGGCGTTGCGCGAGGGGACCTATCCCCCGGCCCCTTTCCTACGAGGAAAGGGGAGTAAAGTTCCTTTGATGGCTTAGGTTGCTCTGATGGCATTGACCAAGGGCATAAAGCGATTAAAAATCCCTCACACCATCCCCTCGCAAAACCCATCTGCGTTCCCCCTTCCTCTAAGGCACAGGCGTAGCCTACAACGAAGCGAAGCGAGTAACGGGGGTTAGGGGGGTAGGTCCCGATAAGGAGCGACTGTCCGAGTTTCTCAATCCGAGAGCATATCCTGCGATAGGGCTTGATTTTCTCGATAAACCGCCCCATCTAGTTGCATTGCTCGTAAATGTCAACACAGCCTAACCTAACGCTTTGTGCGATCAAAAGAAGGGCGTGGTTTATCTATTTGAAATATTGCGGCGCATTTTTTATATTTTCTCTGATTTTAAGAAATCCGGATGAAACATTTTCATCCTATATTTGAACGCATTGAAAGACATGCGGTCAAAAAAAAGAAAGGAGCATATCGGGAACTGAAAGTGCGGAAGTTGAAGTTCAATATGTGGCCCGTGTGGACGCCACGAATTTTGCACATGGGTCATGGTTCATCGTGCAGTTAATCACAAACTCATCAGGAGGAAGTCATGAAGAAGTTGTTCGGTATTTTGCTCGTGGGCATGTTGCTGGTTGCACCGGCAAACGCGCAGGAAGATGTGTCGTTCGGCATTACGGTTGATCCGATGTACGGTTATATCTGGCGGGGTCAAGAACTCGGTGCCGATGACGAAAAACAGTACAGAACAAATGACAAAATCGCACTCCAGCCGGGTATTGAACTGGGTTTCGGCGAAACGGGTTTGACAGTAGGTGCTTGGGGTTCGTGGTTTGTGCAAGATCGCGAGATGACCAAAGAGGCAGATGAAATTGACCTCTATGCCGATTTTTCAACGATGTTGAGCGAAGAGTTTGGCGTGGGCATTTCGATTGGTTTTATCGAATACGTGTTTCCCAATGGAGATCCCGGAGAAAAGCACTCTGAAGAGGCTTATGTGGGGATTTCTCTGGATAATGCCATCGCGCCCGCGCTGACATTTTATTACGATTTTGGGGTAACGGATAGTTGGTATCTCGCTTTGTCTGCTGGTGTGGATCTGCCATTGGGTTCAGAAGATGGCCCCGCATTGAGTTTGGGGGCCAGCGTTGCGGCAAGTGGCGATGCCGATGCCTATGGCAAAAAAAATGGATTCAATGATCTGACACTGACAGCATCAGTTGCTTTGCCTCTAGGGCAGATTTCTATCACGCCAATGGTTGGATTTGCTATTGTGGAAGAAGGCGTTAATCCTAATAATGAAGTGTATGGCGGCATCAGCATCGGCTTTTCGCCTTAAGTCAGTGTTCTCGATCCGGGTCGGCATTTCTGGTTTGCTTCGTGGCGTGGTCGATCAGATGCGACCGGGCGAGATGGGGGAGATCTTTCGAGGTCTCCCCTTTTTTATTTGCTATATAGGACGGTGCAGAGGTGCGACAGGATCACGTTGGCGGCGATGGTGAGGTCGCGGTCGCCGGGCACGATGAGGTCCGCGTGTTTGCGGCCGGGTTCGACATAAGCCTCGTGCATGGGGCGCGAGGTTTCGAGGTATTGACGGGTGACGGATTCAAGGGTGCGCCCGCGTTCATTGACGTCGCGGTGGATGCGGCGAATCAGGCGAATGTCGGGCGGGACATCTACGAAAATTTTTAGGTTGAGGAGATTGCGTAGGGTTCGTTCGGTCCATAAGAGAATGCCTTCCGCGATGATGATGGGGCGAGGAGATATTTTTTTGGTTTTGGCGGTGCGCGTGTGCGTGGTGAAGTCGTAAATGGGCACGGGCACGGTTTCGCCGCGTGTGAGTGCGCGGAGGTGTTGGACGAGCAATTCTGTTTCGAGCGCGTCCGGGTGATCGAAGTTGATTTGTGCGCGCTGGTCTGCGGGCAGGTGGGAGAAGACGCGGTAATAGGCGTCGTGGGCGATGCACGCGGCGCGGTCGTCGCCGAGGCGGTTGAAGAGCATGCGGGCGAGCGTGGTTTTGCCCGCGGCCGTGCCGCCGGCAATGCCGACGATGTAGGGCTTGCGAATGGTGTTGGGCATGTGTATTATCCAAGATGAATCGAAATCTTTGGGATATGAAGGAGAAATTTATGTCACGACAAACAAAGCTCTGGCCCTTGGGCGTTTTGATCGTTCTGCTGATTCTATTTTTGAATTTCTGGATGTGGGATATGGACGCGCTGGTCTTGGGGTTGCCGATCAATTTGCTCTACCACATTGGCCTGTGCGTTGTGGCAACGCTTTCGATGGCGGTGATCGTGCGCCGGGCGTGGCCTCATCACTTGGACGAGGAGGATGCGGAATGATTATGGCGGTCGTTGTCATTTATCTCGTGCTCGTGCTCGTGGTCGGCGCGATGGGGCACCGGCTTTTTCGGGCGACCGGCGAAGATTATTTTGTGGCGAGCCGAAGCATTGGGTCCGTGGTGTTGTTGATGACCCTGTTGGGCACAAATTTGACGGCATTTACCATGCTCGGCGCGTCTGGAGAAGCGTATCGGCAAGGGATTGTCGTGTTTGGGCTGATGGGCGCGAGTTCGGCCATTGTGATTCCGTTTCTCTTTTTTTATTTGGGGACAAAGAGTTGGTGGCTGGGCAAGCGGTTTTCATACGTCACGCAAATCCAACTGATCCGCGACCGCTATGCCTCGCCCGCGCTGGGCACGCTCTTGTTCGCGGTCGTGGTGTTGTTGATGTTGCCCTACATCCTCATTGGGGTCAAAGGCGGGGGAGACGCGCTCGTGGCGATTACGCGGGGAGACTGGCCGAGTTGGGCCGGCAGTTTGCTCGTGTGTGGCGTGACATTTTTGTACGTGACGTATGGCGGGATGCGGAGCACGGCTTGGGCGAATACGTTTCAGACATCGGTGTTTGTCCTCGTGGGCTTGGTCGCCTATTTGGTGATTATGGATCACTACGGCGGGATCGGCAAGGCCATGACGACCCTGCGCGAATCGCATCCCGAATTTGTGGTTTTTGGCAGTGGTTCTTACGACGCGCTCAAAATGCTCTCCTATCTGATGCTGCCCATGAGCGTGGCGGCATTTCCCCATATTTACGGCCATTGGCTTTCCGCCCGAACCGCGCGCTCCTTTCAAACGCCCATCGCGTTTTATCCGATATGTATCGCCGCGGTGTGGGTGCCCAGCGTCACGCTGGGGATGGTCGGGCGCATCGATTTTACAGCCCCGCTCAGTGGCCCCATTCTCATCGAATTGATTTTGGCACATACGGGTGGGGTGCTGGCCGGGTGCTTGGCAGCGGGCGTTTTTGCCGCGATTATGTCGTCGCTCGACTCGCAAACCCTCGCGCTAGGCGCGATGTTCACCGAAGATATCGTGCGGTTTTACGGGTTTGACGATCAGTTGTCCGAAAAACAACAGGTCTTTTTCGGGCGCGTTTTTGTCGCGGCGTTTCTCGTTTTGGCCTTTGTCGCGTCCCTGTTCACAACGCGGTCGATTTTTGAACTCGGCACTTGGTCGCTCACGGGTTTTGCGGGATTGGTGCCCGTGTTTGTCGGCGCGCTGTACTGGAAGCGCAGCACAAAGCAGGGCGCCGCCGCGGCAATTTTGGGCGTGATCGGGCTGTGGATGTTTTTTTTCGCCGATTCCCTCAGCGCAGACGGGGCGTACAGCGTGGGCGGCACGGGCTTGATTCCCGCGGGTATTATCGTCCCGGTGTCGGCGTTGCTCCTCGTGCTCGTGTCATTAGCCACCAAACCCCCTCGAGATACGGATCGGTTTTTTGCTCGCCGATGAACCGTTGACGCTGTCTATTCGGGATGAACTGCTGTCGCAGTTGTACGTTACCTCGAAGCGTCGGCAGGATCTGACGATGATTATTCGGGATGAACTGCTGTCGCAGTTGTACCCCGTTCGTTGATGAACTCCTGAAAAACGGTCAGTTGTACCCCGCTCCGTCTATTCGCATGAGACACTACCCCGCCATTTACTGGGCCTTCCTCAAAATCTCGTTGCTCAACCAGTTTCAATATCGCGCCGCGATGAGCATCTGGATGATCGGGCGCATTCTCGAACCGATTATCTACCTGACCGTGTGGTCCACTGTTGCCCAAGCGCGTGGGGGGCAGGTGGGGGCTTATTCCCCTGCTGATTTTGCCGCGTATTACATCGTGCTCATGCTCGTCAACCAGTTCACGTTTTCATGGATCATGCACATCTACGATTTTCGCATTCGGCAAGGCGAGCTCTCCAACCTCTTGCTCAAACCCGTTCACCCCATCCACTCGGATATTGCCGAAAACATCGCGTACAAACTCATGACCGCGGTCATCATCTTTCCCACCGCGATGGTGCTCTTCTTTCTCTTTGACCCCAACCTCGCTTTTCATATTCAAACATTTGCCACCTTTGTGCTGGCACTGGGCATTGCGTTCTTCATGCGATTCTTCATCGAATGGACGCTCGCCCTCATCGCCTTTTGGACCACGCGCAACGAAGCCATCAACCAGATGTATTTTACACTCGGCCTATTTCTCTCTGGACGCATCGCCCCCATCGACCTGCTGCCCGCTCCCATCCAACTGCTCGCAGACGCCCTGCCCTTTCGCTGGGCCATTGCGTTTCCGGTGGAACTCATGCTCGGTCGGCTTTCGCAAGACCAAATCGCGAACGGCTTCGCCATGCAAGCCCTCTGGTTGCTCGCGGCCGTTGTCATGATCAAACTCGTTTGGCGGGCGGGCGTGAAGAAGTACTCGGCGGTTGGGTCGTGAGGCAGTGGTAAAAAGTGAGATGTAAGATGGGATTTTAGCCACGAGCGGGGTACAACTGGCGACAGCCAGTTCAAAGGCACAAAAGGGGTACAACTGGAGATAGCCCGTTCAAAGGTGAGCGGTATGTGTAGGGGCGATGCTCCGGGCGCGCCCAAAGATACAAGATGGGATTTTAGCCAGTAAAAAAATAAAACGCCGGGGATCTGAACGATCTCCGGCGTTTTGTGCGATTCCCGCGTTACAGCTTCTCGATTTCAATATCGCGGAACCAGATTTGGTTGCCGTGGTCTTGAAGACCGATGTAGCCGGCTTCGGTCATTTCGCAAAATGCGCGTTTGAATTTGTTGGGCGTGCCATCGGGGTTTTGGCCCGGCGTGGTCCAACGATTGAGGTCCATATCGACAATTTGCTCGCCGTTCAAGGTGACGCGAATGATGTTGTCCAGAGCGTAGAGGATCATGTGATTCCATTCACCCGCGGGTTTGCAAGTGTTGTGCGTGGGGGCTTGCAGATCATAGACCGCGCCACAGCATTTGACGGTTGCGGGTTCGCGACCGCAGGTGTCCAAAATTTGGATTTCAATGCCGGTTTGCACGGGGTTGTCCAAATCGGTCCAGCGAAAAAACACGCCGCTGTTGGTGTTGGGCGGGTGTTTGAACGCGAGCGAGAGTTCAAAGTTTTGAAATTGGTCTTCGGTGTAATACAGGTATTTCCCTTTTTCTGCGGTGCAGAAGATGCAACCGCGATCCACAACCCAACCTTCGGGGTTGCCAGTGGCTGCCCAGCCATTGAGGGTGTTGCCGTCGAAGAGTTGCATGAAGTCTCCTTTGGTGTTGGTGATGGACCTACCCCCTATCGCTCCGCGCATCGTAGGTTGCGCCTGTGAGTCTATTCGCCTTCTCATCGCTCACCGTAATAGGTGATGAGGCATTGATCCATGACCCAAGAGGCGCGGGCACCGGTTTCGCCGGTGGATACGCATTGGCCTTTGCCGCGCAGTTCGTCGACAATGGATTGAATGAGGGGTTGGTGGACGTGTGGGGGATTGGGCGCGGATATGCGTTCTTCCGTGCCGTCGCGCTTGAGGATGATGTCGGTGTTTGAAAAGACGGGCGTTTGGATTTCGCCATGAGAGCCTGTAAAGGTGATGCGGTTGTCGGAATGATCGGCATGAAAGTTCCAAATGCCCGTGCCCACGACGCCGGTTTCAAATTCAAATGCTGCGGCGGTGACGTCTTCGGCCTCGTACGTGCCACCCGTGTTGAGCGCGAACCCACAGGCGCGGGTGATGGGGCTGATGAGAAAGTCCAAAATGTCGAACCCATGCGATGCGAGGTCGAGGAACAGACCGGCTCCGGCAATGGACGGGTCAAAACGCCAGTTGCCGGAATTTTCGTGTGGGTATAGGGAAGTTGCGGGATTGGCATTGGGGTCAGAACGCCGGTTGCTGGGATTTTTGAGTTTGTCGTAGTGGACGATGTGAACGGATGTGAGCGTGCCTATCGCGCCTTCTTGGAGGAGTGCGCGAACTTTGAGGAAACGCGGGAGTGCGCGGCGGTAATAGGCGACGTACAAGGGGAGGTTTTTTGCCTGAAATGCGGCGACCATTTGCTGGCATTCGCGGTGGTTCATGGCCATGGGTTTTTCCACATAACAAGGTTTGCCCGCTTGGGCGACTTTGAGGGCGTATTCGCAGTGCGAGGAGGGCGGCGTGGCAATGTACACGGCATCGACATCGGGGTGATGAATGACCTCATCGGCGTTGTTGGTGGATTGGGAAACGCCGTGGCGTTTGGCAAAGTCAGCCGCTTTTTCAGCATCTCGGCGCATGACAATGGTGAGTTCTGAATGGTCCGCTTTGTAAAACCCCGGTCCGCTTTTCACTTCGCACACATCGCCGCACCCGATGATGCCCCATCGTACTTTTTGCATTGGCGCGTCCTTTATCAGTCGTCGTTTGGGTTCACCACATTTTTTAATTTTGCCACGGGAGAGCTCCCTGCGAGCAAATAAAATCCCAAGGCGAGATAGGCGAGCGAGGCAATGACCTGTCCCCAGATATGCGTGGGGATGAGGCTGACTTGACCAAAGGCGAGAAACGAGGCTCCCGAATGGATCACTCGGGGCACGCCCTTGACCACCATAAAGACCCCGATGAGCAGAATGCCCATGTTGTAGAGCACCTGCGACCAATCGCCATGGGAAAAAATTGAAATATGCCAGTCCTTGCGACCCAACTGGTGCGCGATTGTATCGGCGTATTTTAAGAATACAAATGCGAAGACAAAATAGAGAATGGGCATTGTAAGTCGTTTATAAATCGCAATCGTTTTTGCGATCTCGCCCTCGTCTTCGTCTTGGATCTCCTGTTCTGTCGCCTCATCGTCTGGGCGCATCAGTTGCACTTCCGTGAGATCCGAGATGGTCATTTGCTGTTCTGTCGCCTCATCGTCTGGGCGCATCAACCATCCTACGGGTATAAACGCGCTTGCATTTATACCCCATATCAAGAACATCAATCCCAGAATTTTGCAGGCGATCTCAATTAAAGCGCGCAGGTGAATCATCGTTTGGGTCTCCTTAAGCATGAGGGTGGAAATTGGGAGATACGTCGAAAGCTCTATCGGGTGAAAACATTGCCAAACGGGTGAAGGGCGTGCCGCCCAGTCACATTTCGGTCACTTGGACACCTGTTCGCCCAACGGGTTCGCGTTTTGATTGCGTTTCCTCTATCTTGCGATCAGGAACAACGGGGGAATAATATCCGTCAAAGTAAAAAAAAACAAATTGAAAATCACGCGCTTAAAATAACCTTGTCATTCTAAGCGGAGCGGAATTGAAGAAGCTCGTCTCAACGCGGGTAACAGATGCTCCGCCGGCCTGTCGGCTTTCTCAGCATTTTATTCGGAGGGTATTACCATGATTCGTCGAATCGCTCGTGCAGTCTGTGTTTTGGCACTTATTCCGCTCGCTGTTCGCGCAGAGAATTGGGGGCAATGGCGCGGGCCAAATCAAAACGGGGTGGGCACGGCCGAGAACCTGCCCACTACTTGGAGTCTGACAAAAAATCTGATCTGGAAAACCGAGTTGCCTTCGTGGAGCGGCAGCACGCCCATCGTTTGGGGGAATCGCGTTTTCGTCGTGTCGCCCTCGCCTGCACGCACGCCGGAAGAACGGGAACCGGGTGGGCCGGAAATTTACATCCTGTGTTTGGCGAGAGAAGATGGTCGGGAACGCTGGCGGTACAAATTGGACGAGGGCAATAGGCTGTGGCGCAAGCACAACAATACGTCGCCTTCGCCTGTGACGGATGGCGCGCATGTGTGGGTGATGACGGGCAATGGCGTGGTGACGTGTTTGGACATGGATGGCAGGGCGGTTTGGACGCGCGATTTGCAAAAGGAGTACGGCGCGTTTGGGCTGTACTGGGGCTATGCCTCGTCGCCCATTCTCTACGATAACAAACTCATCGTGCAGGTGCTTCACGGCATGCATACGGATGATCCCTCGTACCTCGTCGCGTTGGACGCCAATTCTGGGAAAGAAGTGTGGCGCGAGGAACGTGCGACAGATGCCTTGCGGGAATCGCCTGATTCGTACACGACGCCCGCCCTGTTGAAGCGCGATGGCGAGACCCAAATTGTGGTTACGGGTGGGGATTGCGTGACCGGGCACGATCCGGAGACGGGCCGGGAAATCTGGCGGGCCGATGGGTTGAATCCACAGCAGCGGGGCAATTATCGGATTGTGGCTTCTCCGGTTGTGATCGACGACATGATTTACGCGCCCACCCGCCGCCGCCCGTTGCTGGCCCTGTCCGCGGGAGGCACGGGCGATGTGTCGGGCAATGTGGTTTGGAAGTGGGAGGGCGCAGGCGCGCCGGATGTGCCCACGCCGGCCAGTGATGGCACGTATTTTTATATGGTGGATGATCGCGGTCTGGCGACGTGTCTCGACGCCAAAACCGGCGCCGTGGTGTGGGGGCCAGAGAGGACCGCGCAAGGCGTTGTGAGCGCGTCTCCCCATGTGGCCGATGGCAAGGTGTTTCTCCTGAATGAAAACGCGGTGACGACTGTTTTGGCGGCCGGCCCAGAGTTTAAGGTGTTGGGCACAAATGAATTGGATGGCACGTACACGCTGTCCTCGCCCGTGTCCGCAGGGTCCCAGCTTTTTATTCGCACCGCGACTCATCTGTATTGTATTGGGTATGGGAAGGAGTAGGACGCCCTGACCTATTGCCCGCGTTGTTGTGCGAACAGCCAGTCCCAGACGTTTTCGGTTTTGTCGCATTGGTCACTGGCAAGATGGGTGATGAATCCGCGCTGGGGGTCGTCGCCTGTGTACGCAAAGCCATACCTGCTCGCATTGTGCCCGATGTTTTTGAGTTCGGTGTATTTGGCGTTGGCGTTTCGCGCATCCAACTGGCGAAACGCGTCTCGCGTCAAATCGACGGGTACGGTTTGATCCGCGTCGCCGTGAAATGTCCAGATGGGAATGTGTGCGATGCGGCTAATGTCGTTCCAGGGTCCGCATCCGCCAGCAGAGGGAATCGCCGCCGCAAAGCGGTCGGGTTGTTCGCAAATGGCGTTCCAAGTGCCAAAGCCACCCATGGAATGCCCGAGCACATAAATGCGGTTGCGATCAACGGGATATGCCTCGCAGATCGCGTCGAGCAGATCAAATGCTTTGCCCAACTCGCCGGTTGTGGGATCGTCGCCGCGGGCCAGCAGTCGCTGAATGCGCGCCTGCCAAATATCGGAGAGCGATTCGATGTATTCCGGCGTGATTTCGGGCAGGGCGGCGGGCATGAGCCATCGCAGGGGCGTTTGCGGGGCGAGCACAAAACTGGGGTATTTTCGGCGGTGCGTTTCCTCGGCCAGAGTCTCATTCCAGTGGCGCAGGTTTTTGATGTTGTCCGTGCCTTTGCCGCCCGCGCCGTGCAGGCTGAGGATGAGGGGATACGCCGTGTCGGGATGATCTGCGATGGGCCTGAGCAGGCGATAGGGCATGCGGTCATACATTCGTTTTTCGTACACGTCCATCCAGTTGTTCATTTTGCCTCCTGATGGTGTTGAATTTGCCAGTGACCAAATAACGCCCCATATCTCTCTCGGCTTCTTCTCGTAATAGGCCGAGTTGTACGGGAATGCCCGCGTTTTGAAGAATGTGAATGCCGCGTCCGCGATTTTTCGGGTGGGGGTCGATCAGCGCCACGAAAATGGCGCAGATTTTTTTTTGTACGAGTGCCCGAGCACACGAGGGCGTGCGCCCGTGAAACGCGCAGGGTTCCAGCGTGACAAATGCGGTGACGTCCTCCAATGGGCCCTGCGCTTGCGCGAGTGCCATGGCCTCTGCGTGAAATTGGCCCGGCGGCTGGGTATGCCCTCGGGCGATGATGTCGCCCGCCCGCACGAGCACGCATCCCACCGGCGGATTGGGCAAACACGCTGGCAGTGCTTTTCGACCTTCGGCAAGGGCAACAGTCATGAAGGTTTTTAGTTCTGTTTGTGAATATGTCATTGGGGGTTGTCCTTTAACGAGCAAATCAGCGGGACGGGGTATAGCTACGATATGCTCTCGGTTTGAGAAACTGAAACAGTCGATCCTGGACCTACCCCCCTAGCCCCCCTTCCTTAGAGGAAGGGGGGAACGCGGATGGGTTTTGCGAGGGGATGGTGTGAGGGATTTTTAATCGCTTTATGCCCTCGCGCCACGCCATCAGAGCAACCTAAGCCATCAAAGGACCAAACGCCTTAAATGAGCAAGAAGCAACACTGTTGCTACTCTGTGCGTAACGTCAAAAAATGAAATGTCAACACAACCTCGTTCATCAGTTAATCAAAGTGCGTAGTGGTTTTGGGTTGAAGGGTGGCCCTCTTGCTTCTCGCCTCTCACCTCTTGCCTCTTGCTTCTCGCCTCTCACCTCTTGCCTCTTGCCTCTCACCTCTTGCTTCTCGCCTCTCGCCTTAAATGACTGTTCCCGATGGAATGACCGCGTCTTTGGTGATGACCACGATGCCGTCGCGGATGGAGTAGGCGTCTCGTTCTGCTTCGCGGATGTCGTTTGCATTTTGGATGCGGACGTTTTCGCCGATACGGGCGTTTTTGTCGATGATCGCGCGGTTGATGACGCATCCCGAACCAATGCCGATGTTTGGGATGCCTTTTTGGTTGTTGTGCATTTTGTCGTCGGGTGTTTCGTAAAAATCAGCCCCCATCATGACCGTGTGCGTGAGTTTGACGTGCGGGCCGACGATGCTGCGAATGCCGATGACGGAGTGTTCGATTTCCGCGTCTCGAATGTCGGACCCATCGCCGATTTTGCACTGCTTGAGGTAGCAACCATCCAATTTGGTGGCGGCCAAGTAGCGCGGGTGCGTGTAGATGGGCGCGTCGGGTTGATAAAAGGTGAATGGCGGGTTAGGAGTTGTGAGCGCGAGGTTGGCTTCGTAAAAGGCGCGGATCGTGCCAATGTCTTCCCAGTATCCCTCAAACCGGTGGGCATAGACCTTGTGGCTTTGAATGGCAGCGGGGATGATGTGGTTGCCAAAGTCATCGCCGTCGTTTTGGTGCAGGAGTTCTTTTAGGACTTCTTTTTCAAATACGTAGATGCCCATTGAGGCCATGTACGCTTCGTCGCCGGGATGGGTGCTGGCGGTGAGTTTGAGGTCGTCCAATTCCGCGTCGGTCTGTGGCTTTTCCACGAAGTTGACGATGCGGCCCGCGTCATCCACTTTGAGGATGCCGAGGTCGGGTGCGGCTTCTCGCGGTACGGGTTTGATGGCGATGGTGAGGTCCGCGCCTTTTGCGCGGTGCGTGGCGATAAAGTCCCGGTAGTTCATCCGATAGAGGTGATCGCCCGAGAGGATGAGACACTGGTCCATCGGGTTGTACATGAGGTGGCGCAGTTGCTGGCGCACGGCATCGGCTGTGCCCTGATACCAGTCGGGGCGATCTTGGGTTTGTTCGGCCGCGAGAATCTCGACAAAGCCCGTTGAAAAGGCGTCAAAGCGATAGGTTTGCACGATGTGGCGGTTGAGCGAGGCCGAGTTGAATTGCGTGAGCACGTAAATGCACTTGAGGCCCGCGTGCAGGCAGTTGCTGATGGGGATGTCGATGAGGCGATATTTGCCACCCAACGGCACTGCGGGTTTGGAGCGGTATTTGGTCAGTGGATAAAGACGCGACCCCTGACCCCCACCCAATATGATGCCAATGACGGATTCCACACCAACCTCCTTGTTTTGTGGGACGGTGTTTCTTATCAATATAGGGCGTTGTGTGAAATGTGTAAAGGCGGGAAAGGCAGTAAGTAGGGATGACAGATGAACGCAGATGAGAGAGGCGCGGTACCTGTGCTTCCCAAATGTATGGATAGCACCCACCGTTCAATTACTCCCAAAACCACTCAATTTGTCGATGAATTGCTGACGCAGTTGGCTCGCGTTCCGTTCTACCGCAGGGCTGCGTGCAACCGGGTCAATACGGTTTCTGAATCGGCATATCCTCTGGCGACGAAGATTACAGAGGCCCCGTCTCTTACGACCAGACTTGGAAACTGATTGGCGTTCATCGACCGCCTGAGATTGAATCCATCCTGCATCTGCTGTTCGATTTCGGCCGAGGCCAGATCGCGGGCAAAGCGGGCGGTGTTCAAGCCGATTTCGCCTGCCAATACAACCAAGACTTCGACGTCCGATGGGTTGCGTGCCTCAAGGTAATACGCATGTTGAATCGCTTCGTACATCGCGATTCCCTCGCCTTGGTTTTGGGCCGCATAAAAAGCCCGACAAGATGGGTAGGTGCATCGCCGCGGGTTGCACATGTCCCAAAAATCCCAATTAAAACGCGCACCGGTCCGCGCTGTCACCTCGCGCCAGGCGCGCTGGATATGGGCGCGCACTTCATCGGGCATCGGCTCGTCTGTGTCGCGTGCCAACCCGCCCATGACGTAGATCGGCGACAGGGCTTCGGGCACGGCGTCTTTCACTTTTTGCAATACGGGGTGAAATCCCCAGCACCAAGAACACATCGGGTCGGCGACGTAGTAAAGTGTTTTCATGGGGGCTCCGTATAAGGGCCAGCAAAACAGGCGAATAGAGGAAATAGCCGGGGGCTGAAATCAACATAGTGGAAAATTGATGAGTTGCCAAGTCGAGAAAGGCGAAGCAGGTAGAGATGCTCCGTCAGCCTGTCGCTCGCATGACATGCCGTCATTTCTTGAGGAATCTCATGCTGAAACGTGTAGAACAGAGGTGGGAAATCGCGCCTGAATTGCGGGGGGCGTTACAGGGGTTTCTCGATTACGTGATGCTCGAGCGCGGGTTGTCGGACAATACGGCGCGGGCGTATCAGCGCGATTTGTGCCGGTATTTGGGGTTGTTGACCGATGGCGGCATTCAGACGCCGGATGCGATTTCCCAAGCGAATGTGTCCGCACTGTTGAATGTGCTCGCGGAGTTGGGGTTGGAGGCGTCGAGTGTGGCGCGGAATTTGACAGCGGTGCGGATGTTTCATCGGTTTTTGTTGGCGGAAGGCATGGCGCGGCGGGATCCGACCGAGCATTTGCGTCCGCCTCGCTTGGGGCGAAAGTTGCCGGCAGTGCTCAATGTGTATGAGATCGAGCGGCTGATGCTCGCGCCGGATGTGGAAACGCCGCTGGGGTTGCGCGACCGTGCGTTGTTGGAGATGCTTTACGGCGCGGGGTTGCGCGTGTCGGAATTGATCGGGTTGGCGCAGATGGATTTGCTGTTTGACGTGGAGGTGATTCGGGTGATGGGCAAGGGCAACCGCGAGCGGGTGGTGCCGATTGGGTCAGAGGGGATCGAGTGGGTGACGGCGTATCTGGACGATGTGCGTCCCGAGTTGGTCAAGCCCCATACCGAGCAGGAGGTGTTTTTGAATTTTCGCGGTGCCGGGTTTTCGCGGATGGGCGTTTGGAAGTTGCTGCGGCAATACGCGACGTTGGCGGGTTTGGAGAAGAAGGTGAGCCCGCATACGCTACGGCATTCGTTTGCCACGCACCTGCTGGAAGGCGGTGCGGATTTGCGGGCGGTTCAGGAGATGTTGGGCCATGCGAATATCTCGACCACGCAGATTTACACGCACGTTGACCGCGAGTATTTGAAGGAAGTGCATCGGATGTTTCATCCGAGGGCATGACAAACCCCCACCCCGCCGCCTCGCCACTCGTGCGTGCCTCGCCGCTCCGCCCGTCCACCCGTGCGTGCCCTGCCCATCCTCACCCCGCCATGTGCGTGACCCCGGCTCGCGTCCCAAGGGGTCAGCGATCAGTTCCATCCATCACCCGTAGGGACAGGCCCTTGTGCCTGTCCCTAGTGAGGATGGATTTTCGATTCAGTTCTTTTTTGAGTAAGTCCTATTTGATTTTGATGCAAGAGGATTCGGTAATACTGATAGGTTGATGCTGATTGACAAACCATCATACAGGGCGGCTTGCGAGCGGTTCTGAGCAGATGACAAAAAAAGTTGCGTGGGAATGAGGGTTTTTTGCCAAAAATTGATTGACTTATGAGATTCCGTTTTTTATATTTTTTGCTTCTACGCCGAAAATGGCGCAGATTTTTTCTTGACTTCCAAAGGGCGATCCTGTAAATTTGTCCCTTACCGGCACTTTGCGATGAAGTGCTTATTCTGTTCTTTGAAAATCGAATAACGTGCATGTGTTATTGAAAGCTTGGTAGGTTCTCAAGATTTCTTGGGAATTTAGTATTTGCACAAAAGCCCATTTAATTGGGCACTCTCATTTTTTTACGGAGAGTTTGATCCTAGCTCAGAACTAACGCTGGTGGCGTGTCTTAGTCATGCAAGTCGAACGAGAAAGCACCTTTGGGTGCGAGTAAAGTGGCGAACGGGTGAGTAACACGTGGGTAACCTACCTTTGAGTGGGGAACAACCCTTCTAACGGGGGGCTAATACCGCATAATGCAGCGGCTCCGCATGGAGACGGTTGTTAAAGGGGCAACTTCGGTTGTCTCGCTTAAAGATGGGCCCGCGGTCCATTAGCTCGTTGGTGAGGTAAAGGCTCACCAAGGCAACGATGGATAGCCGGCCTGAGAGGGTGAACGGTCACACTGGAACTGAGAAAGGTCCAGTCCCCTACGGGGGCCAGCAGTCTAGAAATTTGCGCAATGGGCGAAAGCCTGACGCAGCGACGCCACGTGGAGGATGAAGCCCTTAGGGGTGTAAACTCTTGTCAGAAGGGAAGAATGCAGGAAACAACGTTTCCTGTTTGACTGTACCTTCAGAGGAAGCCCCGGCTAACTTCGTGCCAGCAGCCGCGGTAATACGAAGGGGGCAAGCGTTGTTCGGATTTACTGGGCGTAAAGGGCGTGCAGGCGGACCGATAAGTCTTCTGTGAAATCTGTCGGCTCAACCAGCAACTTGCAGTCGAAACTATCGGTCTTGAGTACAGGAGAGGAGAGCGGAATCTCAGGTGTAGCGGTGAAATGCGTAGATATCTGAGAGAACACCGGTGGCGAAGGCGGCTCTCTGGCCTGATACTGACGCTGAGGCGCGAAAGCTAGGGGAGCGAACGGGATTAGATACCCCGGTAGTCCTAGCTGTAAACGATGGGTACTAGGTGTTGGAGGTCTTGACCCCTTCAGTGCCGTAGCTAACGCATTAAGTACCCCGCCTGGGGAGTACGGTCGCAAGGCTGAAACTCAAAGGAATTGACGGGGACCCGCACAAGCGGTGGAGCATGTTCCTCAATTCGAGGCAACGCGAAGAACCTTACCCGGATTTGACATATACCTGACACCCCTAGAGATAGGGTTTTCTTCGGACAGGTATACAGGTGCTGCATGGCTGTCGTCAGCTCGTGTCGTGAGATGTTGGGTTCAGTCCCGCAACGAGCGCAACCCCTATCCTTAGTTGCCAGCACATCATGGTGGGAACTCTAGGGAGACTGCCTGTGTTAAGCAGGAGGAAGGTGGGGACGACGTCAAGTCCTCATGGCCCTTAAGTCCGGGGCTGGAAACGTGCTACAATGGCCGGTACAAAGGGCTGCAATACCGCGAGGTGGAGCGAATCCCAAAAAACCGGTCTCAGTTGGGATTGGAGTCTGCAACTCGACTCCATGAACGCGGAATCGCTAGTAATCGTGGATCAGCATGCCACGGTGAATACGTTCCCGGGTCTTGTACACACCGCCCGTCAAGTGATGAAAGCCGGGAATACCCGAAGTCAGTAGTCCAACCCTTGGGAGGGCACTGCCGAAGGTAGGTCCGGTAATTGGCACTAAGTCGTAACAAGGTAGCCGTATCGGAAGGTGCGGCTGGATCACCTCCTTTCTAGGGAGACGCGATGTGAGGCCATAGGTGCTCACATCTACTCCTAAGGTCAATGCCAAGTTTGGGCATGTGCACGTTATTTGGTTTTTGAAGAGCCGGGTTCGCGCCCGGCTTTTTAGGGCGGGCCTATAGCTCAGATGGTTAGAGCGCGCGCCTGATAAGCGCGAGGTCAGTGGTTCAATTCCACTTAGGCCCACCAATCACAAAGCAACATATTGGGGATATAGCTCAGATGGGAGAGCGCCGGCTTTGCAAGCCGGAGGTCGCCGGTTCGACCCCGGTTATCTCCACCAAAGTTGTATGACAGAACTTTCGGGATTTACCCGACTGCTCTTTGACAATTGAATATGAATTGGGTATATCAATTTGCCAAACCGAAGTATGGATTCTTTGGCAGAGCACAGTAGTGATCTGCTGAAAACCTGTTTTGGTCAAGCTAATAAGGGCATACGGTGGATGCCTTGGTACAGAGAGGCGACGAAGGACGTGGTAAGCTGCGATAAGCCTCGGAGAGGTGCAAACAACCTTTGATCCGGGGATTTCCGAATGGGGTAACCCGATGCGGGTCATGCCGCATCACCTCCGAGTGAATATATAGCTCGGGTGGGGCTAACGGGGTGAACTGAAACATCTAAGTAACCCTTGGAATAGAAAGCAACCGCGATTTCCTCAGTAGTGGCGAGCGAAAGGGAAACAGCCCAAACCGGTTCGCATGTCAAAACCTGCGTGTGTTGTGCGGCCGGGGTTGTGGGATGAGATCTGATAGGACGCAGACCTATCAGGGAGTTACAAATCGGCAATGTAGCCAAACAGTTCTGGAAAGTCTGGCCACAGAAGGTGAAAGCCCTGTAGGCGAAACATTGCCGACTCCTGTGATCGCATTCCCGAGTACTGCGGGACACGTGAAATCCTGTAGGAATCTGGGAGGACCACCTCCCAAGGCTAAATACTCCTCTGTGACCGATAGCGAACTAGTACCGTGAGGGAAAGGTGAAAAGTACTCCTGAATGGAGAGTGAAATAGAACCTGAAACCGTTTGCCTACAAGCGGTCGGAGGGCAAACCGCGATCTTTGCGATTTCGGAGAGCCTGACGGCGTGCCTTTTGCATAATGAGCCGGTGAGTTACTCCCATGTTGCGAGGTTAACCTACTTTGTAGGGAAGCCGTAGCGAAAGCGAGTCTGAATAGGGCGATTCAGTAGCGTGGGGTAGACCCGAAGCCAGGTGATCTACCCATGGCCAGGATGAAGCGTGACTAATCTCATGTGGAGGTCCGAACCCACCAATGTTGAAAAATTGGGGGATGAGCTGTGGGTAGGGGTGAAAGGCCAATCAAACCTGGAGATAGCTGGTTCTCCTCGAAATAGCTTTAGGGCTAGCCTCTTGTTAGAGAGTGACGGAGGTAGAGCACTGGATAGGCTAGGGGGCTTCACCGCTTACCAACCCTAACCAAACTCCGAATGCCGTACACTCGTTTCAAGGGAGTCAGCGCATGGGGGATAAGCTTCATGTGCGAGAGGGAAACAACCCAGACCACCAGCTAAGGTCCCCAAGTACAGGCTAAGTGACAAAGGATGTGGGAGCGCGTAGACAGCCAGGATGTTGGCTTAGAAGCAGCCATTCATTTAAAGAGTGCGTAACAGCTCACTGGTCAAGTGAACCTGCGCCGATAATGATCGGGACTAAAGCCTGTCACCGAAGCTGTGGGCTTCAACACTTGTTGAAGCGGTAGAGGAGTATTCCACTGTAGGCCGAAGGCAGACTGCGAAGTCTGCTGGACGAAGTGGAAGCAATCATGCCGGCATGAGTAGCGATAAAACAGGTGAGAATCCTGTTCACCGAAAGTCTAAGGTTTCCTGGGGAAGGTTCGTCCGCCCAGGGTTAGTCGGACCCTAAGCCGAGGCCGAAAGGCGTAGGCGATGGGAAACAGGTCAAAATTCCTGTACCACCTTAGAGGCGTTTGAACTATGGGGTGACGCAGAAGTGACGATCAGCCCGCGACTGGAAATGCGGGTCTAAGCCTGTAGGGGGATCACCAAGGAAAATACGGGTGATCACAACCCCGAGGGGTGAAGGGGAAACGAGCCTTCGGGCAAGCCAACTGATCTTAAGCAAGCTGCCGAGAAAAACCTCTATGTGAGTCTCTCGGGTGTCCGTACCGCAAACCGACACAGGTAGACGGGGTGAGAATCCTAAGGTGCGCGAGAGAACCCCTGTTAAGGAACTAGGCAAAATGGCTCCGTAACTTCGGGAGAAGGAGTGCCTCCAAGTAGGTGAACGGACTTGCTCCGGGAGCCGAAGGAGGCCGCAGAGAAACGGCCTGGGCGACTGTTTACTAAAAACACAGGTCTCTGCTAAGTCGCAAGACGACGTATAGGGACTGACACCTGCCCGGTGCCAGTAGGTCAAGAGATGAGGTTAGTCTTCGGACGAAGCTTCAAATCGAAGCTCTGGTAAACGGCGGCCGTAACTATAACGGTCCTAAGGTAGCGAAATTCCTTGTCGGCTAAATACCGACCTGCACGAATGGTGTAACGACTTGGGCGCTGTCTCAACAGGGGACTCGGCGAAATTGTAGTTCCGGTGAAGATGCCGGATACCCGCGACGGGACGGAAAGACCCCATGAACCTTTACTCCAGCCTGGTACTGGGTTTCGACTCAGTATGTGTAGGATAGGTGGGAGACTGTGAAGCGGGAACGTCAGTTCTCGTGGAGTCGTCCTTGAAATACCACCCTTGTTGTGTTGGAATTCTAACCTCGGTCCTTGAATCGGGATTGGGAACAATGCCAGGTGGGAAGTTTGGCTGGGGCGGCCGCCTCCCAAAAGATAACGGAGGCGCCCAAAGGTTCCCTCAGCGCGGTTGGTAATCGCGCGAAGAGTGTAAAGGCATAAGGGAGCTTAACTGCGAGACATACAGGTCGAGCAGATGCGAAAGCAGGGCTTAGTGACCCGGCGGTTGCGCGTGGAAGCGCCGGAGATCAACGGATAAAAGGTACTCTGGGGATAACAGGCTTATCTCCCCCAAGCGTACACAGCGACGGGGAGGTTTGGCACCTCGATGTCGGCTCATCACATCCTGGGGCTGGACAAGGTCCCAAGGGTTTCCCTGTTCGGGAATTAAAGTCGGTACGCGAGCTGGGTTTAGAACGTCGTGAGACAGTTCGGTCCCTATCTGTCGTGGGCGTAGGATATTTGAGGAGATCTGTCCCTAGTACGAGAGGACCGGGATGGACGAACCTCTAGTGTACCAGTTGTCTCGCCAGGGGCATTGCTGGGTAGCTATGTTCGGAAGGGATAAGCGCTGAAAGCATCTAAGTGCGAAGCCCACTCCAAGATGAGATATCCCGTGGTAAAACCACCTAAAGGCTCCTTGTAGACTACGAGGTCGATAGGTCACAGGTGTAAGCGCAGCAATGCGTTCAGCCGAGTGATACTAATCAGCCGTGCGGCTTGACCTTTTTTAACACTTTCAGCAGATCGCTTCTGTGCTTTGTTTGGCACCCAGTTCATATTCAAAAAACTTTCCTGGTGGCTATAGCGGAGGGGCCACACCTCTTTCCATTCCGAACAGAGAAGTTAAGCCCTCCAGCGCCAATGGTACTGCTTGGGAGACCTTGTGGGAGAGTAGGTCGTTGCCAGGAAATCAATAAAGCCCGGACTTCAAACTCCGGGCTTTTTGTATTTGCAGACGCAAAAGAGTGCTTGACAAGGCCGCTCTGTTTTGCAATTATACGCGCCTCATTTTTGGGTGAGAGATTCCCCAATCGCGCATATCATACCGGGTATTTAAGGAGGGTTGACCGTGAACAAATACACGCCTGAAAAAATTCGGAACATCGCCCTGTGCGGGCACGGAGGCACGGGCAAAACGTCCGTTGCCGAAGCCGTGATGTTTTCCGCTGGCGCGACCAATCGGCTCGGTTCGGTCGATGAGGGCAATACCGTGTCGGATTACACGGATGCCGAGATCGCACGCAAAATTTCCATCAGCACCTCCCTGTTGCACTGCGATTGGAAGGGCGCCAAAGTGAATGTTTTGGACGCGCCGGGCTATGCCGATTTTATCGGCGACGCAAAAGCCGCGATTTGGGCATCCGATATCGCCATCACCTTGGTCAATGCGGCCAGTGGCGTAGAGATCGGCACGGATAAGGCGTTCAATTTTGCCGATGAATTTGATCGCGCAACCGCATTTGTGATCAATCACGTCGACCGGGAATTTGCCGATTTCGACAGCGCGCTCGCCGCGGTTCAAGAGCATTTTGGCAATGGCGCGATTCCCTTCCAGATTCCGGTCAATCCCGGCGAGGGGTTCAATCAGATCATCGACGTGTTGCAGATGAAAATGATCACCTATACCGATGGCAAGGCCGCGGCGTCAGACATTCCCGCAGAGTGGCAGGATCGTGCCGAGAGCCTCAAAGAGCAGGTGGTCGAAGGCGCCGCCGAGAGCGATGAGGAGTTGATCGAGCAATACTTGGAAGAGGGCGATCTGACGGACGAAGAAATTGCGCGAGGGGTGAAGATCGGGATGGTCAACCGCACCTTGTTTCCCGTGTTTGCGAGTGCTGCGAGTAAGAATGTCGGCATTGATTTGCTGCTCGATTTTTTGGCTGATTACGCGCCGGGGCCACGGGAGTTGCCCATTCCCACCGCGCACAAACCGGGCGCCGAGGAAGAAGTCGCGCTCGGCGTCAGCGATGACGGCCCGTTGGCCGCTGTGGTGTTCAAGACCATTTCCGAGTCCGTGGGCGATTTGTCGTTTTTGCGCGTGTATTCCGGGCGTGTCGAACCCGGGGACGATGCGTTTAATACCAACCGCCGATCCAACGAGCGCATCGGTCAGATTTACGCGATGAGCGGCGGTAAGCGCGAGGATATGGATGGCGTGGGCGCGGGCGATATCGGCGCGTTGATCAAGCTCAAGAATACGCATACGGGCGATACCCTGTGCGACAAAACCATGCCCTTGCAAATTCAGCCCATCGAATTTCCCCACCCCTTGATCCGCGTGGCCGTTGCCCCCAAAGCGCGCGGCGATGAAGACAAAATCAGCACAGGATTGCAGAGCATCCACGAGGAAGACCCGAGTTTTACGGCCGGATACGACTCGGAGGTGCGGCAGATCATCGCCGAGGGGCAGGGCGAGTTGCACTTGACGGTCGTGTTCGACAAGTTGCAGAGCAAGTTCGGCGTGGAGGTCGATGTGGTCGAGCCGCGCATCCCGTACCGCGAGACCATCCAAGGGCGTGCCGAAGCGCAGTATCGGCACAGAAAGCAAAGCGGTGGACGCGGGCAATACGGCGAGGCGTATTTGCGCGTTGCCCCCAAGCAGCGCGGCGAGGGCTTTGAATTTATCGACGAGGTCGTGGGCGGCGCCATTCCCGGAAAATTCATTCCCGCGGTGGAGAAAGGCGTCGTGGAGACCATGCAACGCGGGGTGCTGGCCGGCTATCCGGTGGTGGATACGCAGGTCGCGGTTTACGATGGGTCTTTCCACGCGGTCGACTCGTCTGATATGGCGTTTAAGTTGGCCGGTTCGTTTGCGTTTCAAAACGCATTTATGGACGCCAAGCCCATTTTGCTCGAGCCGATTTACAAGGTGCGCGTGGTCGTTCCCGAAGTCTATATGGGCGATGTGATGGGCGATTTGAACGGCAGGCGCGGGCGCATTCAGGGCATGGATCCCGAAGGCAATTTTCAGGTGATTCACGCCGAGGTGCCTCTGGCGGATCTGTACAAATACTCGACCTCGCTGCGGTCGATGACGCAGGGCACGGGCGATTATACGATGGCGTTTTCCCACTACGAGGCCGTTCCCCGCGACGTGACGCAAAAGGTGATCGCGGCTGCTGAACACGACCGCGAGTTGGTCGAAGCGTAATGCGGAGGTGGCGATGGCTGCCGGGTGCCAGTTCAGGGCCGCGCTAGACGCAGAACGTCCCTTGCAGATTGTGGGCGCGATCAATGCCATTTCCGCGCTGATGGCAAAACGCGCTGGGTTTCGCGCCCTCTATCTCTCCGGTTCGGCCGTGGCGTCCGCGTCTTACGGGTTGCCGGATTTGGGCATGACTACGCTGGACGATGTGGCCGAAGATGCGCGGCGGATTACCGATGCGGTCGATCTGCCGTTGCTCGTCGACATCGACACCGGGTTTGGCGGCACGTTTTTCTCCATTGCCCGCGCGGTCAAGACGCTGGAAAAAATCGGCGTTGCCGCGGTTCACATCGAAGATCAGGTCTTGCAAAAACGGTGTGGACATCGCCCCGGCAAACAAGTAGTGTCCGCCGAGGAGATGTGCGACCGAATCGAGGCGGCGGTGGATGCGCGATCACACAGCGGGTTTGTGATTATGGCGCGAACCGACTCGGTGGCCTGCGAGGGCTTGGCGCACGGGATAGAACGCGCAGGTCAATACGTCGCCGCGGGCGCGGATGCGATTTTTGCCGAGGGCCTGCAATCTCTCTCGGATTTTCGCGCCTTTGTCCAAGAGTTGTCTGCCCCAGTGCTCGCCAATCTCACCGAGTTTGGGCAAACGCCTCTGTTTGGGTTGGACGAGATGAGAGCCGCGGGCGTGGCGATGGTGCTTTACCCGCTCACCGCGTTTAGAATGATGAACGCGGGCGCGCAACGGGCGTATCAAACCCTGCGAGAACAAGGCACGCAACGGGCACTGGTCGGGCAGATGCAGACGCGGGAAGAACTCTACGAATTGCTGGATTATTACGGGTACGAAGCGCGGGTAGATCGGCTGTATGAGCGGTAAATCGCCAGAGGATGCAAAAGGTCGTGGGTGAAAAGCTCACGGCCTTTTTTGCCGATAGGAGGATGCGATGAGCAAACAGACGACGGGGCTAAGGGGCGTTAAGGCGGGCAACACGTCCATTTGCACGGTGGGCGCGGAAGGCCACGGCTTGCACTATCGGGGCTATGCCATCGAGGATTTGGCAGAGAATGCCTGTTTTGAAGAGGTGGTGCATCTGCTGTTGTGGGGCGCGTTGCCCACGCAACGGGAATTGGATGCGCTGAAGGCGCGCTTGCGGGCGCATCGACAGTTGCCTGATCTGGTCGTGCGGGTTTTGCGTTCCTTGCCCGCCCATGCCCATCCGATGGATGTGTTGCGTACCGGCGTGTCCGCGCTGGGCATTGCCGAGCCTGAGCCGGATTCTGAAAATGGCGCGGCCCTGCGACTGTTGGGCGCGTTGCCCTCGATGTTGGGCGTCTGGCATCTGGGGCCTGAGGTGCTGGATGTTGAAGCGGAGGATCACGCGACGTACGTTTTTCATATGCTCAAACGAGACGCGCCTTCCGCGCTGGAATGTCGGATGATGGATGCGTCGTTGATTTTGTACGCGGAGCACGAGTTCAATGCCTCGACCTTTACGGCCCGCGTCTGCGCCTCTACGCTCGCGGATTTTTACAGTTGTATCACCGGCGCGATTGGCACGTTGAGCGGGCCATTGCACGGCGGGGCAAACGAGCACGCGATGGAATTGATCGCGCAATTCGAGACGCCGGATGCCGCGGCGATGGGCGTGCGCGAGATGCTGGCGCGCAAGGAGTTAATTATGGGGTTCGGGCACGGGGTCTATCGCGTCTGCGATCCACGCAATGCGATCATCAAATTTTGGGCGCGGCGGATCAGCGAGGCCAAGGGCGATATGACCCTGTACGAGATTTCCGAGGCTATCGAGCAGGTGATGTGGGACGAGAAAAAGCTGTTCCCCAACTTGGATTTTTACTCCGCAACCGCATACCACATGGCCGGCATCGAGACCGCACTTTTCACGCCCATTTTCGTGCTCAGTCGTTGTAGCGGCTGGGCCGCCCACATCATCGAACAACGCATTGACAACCGCCTCATCCGCCCCCTCGCAGAATACACAGGCCCAGAAGCCCGCCCGTACGTGCCGTTGGAAAAGCGGGAGGCGTAAGAGGGCCGCCCAAGCGGTCAGTTGTCAGTAGTCAGTTGTCAGTCCCCGCCTCCATGCCCCTCCACCCGTGCGTGCCTCGCCGCCGCCCTACCGCTATTCGTCACGCCGGCGCACGCGCAAGCGTAGCCAACGCCCTTTCGCTTTCATCCGCTTTCATCCCCACTTACACCACGCGGAGCCAGGCTCGTGGTCGCTTTTTGTCTTCTCTGAAAACAAATCCAAAATAGGAACGCGCCCATGCCCGTGAGCGCGGCGCCGGTGAGGAAGAGGCGCGAATAGCCCGCGACTGGGATCATGTACCCGCCGCCGAGGGCCATTGCGGAATAGCCCATGCCCGACATCATGGCGACTGCGCCGGACATGGCGGTGCGCCAGCGCACGGCGACCAATTCTTGGTGAAAAATGGCAAACGCGGAGCGGCGCAGTGCGGTGAGGGCCATGATGCCTATGAAGCACATCCCCGCGACGAGCCAGTTGGCGACCATGGCCATGCCCAACAGAAAAAGGGCCGTCACCAGCGTGACCATGCCCACGGTGCGGCGGATGCCAAATCGCGCCGAGAAAAACGGGAGAGACAGGGCCGCGGGCACGGCGAGCAATTGTCCGCCCGCGAGTTGCACCCCAATCAGCGACAGATCCACCTCGAGTTCCTCGTCCATATACACATTGAAAAAGGTTCTGGCCGCGGCTTCGCCTGCAACATGCAAAACGGCAATGAGCGAAGTGAGGATCATTGCGGTCAGCGGAAGCGGGGCCGCGTTGGACGCGATCTCCTGTTTGCGCGCAACCCGGGCATCCCGCGTGGCGAGCATTGCGAAAATCGCAGGGATCAGACAGAGCGCGCCCGCGCACAGGGTATAGCGGTACACCGCGGGTTCGGCCAAAGACGTATCGAGCATCTCGGCGAGATACCCCGGCAAAATGCCGCCCAACATGCTTCCGGCAAATCCGGACAAGGGCATCAGCGCGGCATGCATCGCAAACACCGCGTCTCGTTCCGCAGAACCGGTAATGCCCATCAAGTACGGCGTGCCATTCACGATGAACAGGGCAATGCCGATCACGCCCACGGAATAATTGACGAGGATAAACGCATCGCGCATCGCGCCCGAGATCAACTCGGCCTGCGACAGCAATCCAAAACCCACCACGGCCACGCAGATTCCAATAACCATTGTCGAGCGGCTACCCCATCGCCCGCCGAGCACCCCGCTAGGCAGGCTGGACAGAGCAAAAAAAAGCGCGCCCGTGGCATTGGCCCATCCCACAAATTGCGTGTTGTAGCCCAAGCGCAACAAATAGATGTTGTACAACAGGGTATAGATGCCCCCGAAGAGTACAAACCCAAACAGCGCAGAGGCCAGCAAATAAAGACGCACGTCGCGGGAGAAGTGGGTATGAGAGAAAGGGAAAGACATAAAAAGGTAAGACGTGAGAAGGAAGACGTAAGAAGTAAGAAGTAAGAAGTAAGAAGTGAGACGTGAGACGTGAGAAGTGAGACGTGAGAAGGTTGCCCAATTCCAAGACCCTAAGCGGTCAGTTGTCAGTTGTCAGTTGTCAGGCCGCCCCGCCCAACCCTCTTCGTAGGGGCGATGCCCCCGTGCTCGCCCAAAGATGCGAGACGTGAGAAGGTTGCCCAATTCCAAGACCCCAAGCGGTCAGTTGTCAGTCCCCGCCTCCATGCCCCTCCACCCGTGCGTGCCTCCCCTCGCCACTCATCCACCCGTGCGGCCTCCCCTCGCCGCCCAACCGCCCGTGCGTGTCCGGCCCGCCTCCGCCCTACGGCTATTCGTCTCGCAGACGCAAGCATAGGCAACGCCCTTTTGCCTTTTATCCGCGTTTATCTGTGGTTATCGGTGGTTGCTTTTTGCCACGCTGCGGGCAGGTTGTCGTGGAGGAGGTCACTGTGCATGAGGATGTGCGCGGTGTCGCGGGCCGTGGCGTGCATGGCCCAGAATGCACTGTCCCTGCGGGTGGCGGCGGGTAGGATGACGATTTCGGGCGCGTCGAAAATTGCATCGGACAGGATCGGGTTGAGGTCGTAGCGATGGCAGCGCGTGGTTGCGCGGGCGGTCCAGTCCCGGGTTTTGATGGTCCAAATTTGGCGGGCGGGTAGCCAGTGTCGGTTGAGGTAGCGCGTGTTTTGCTGATAGACCTGCCAGTGTTCGATGCCGCGCAACTGTCTCAGCCCGGGCAAGTTGAGGCGCAGGTCATAGCCCACGAGCGAGAAGTCGTCCCGGG
Organism: Candidatus Latescibacterota bacterium; assembly: GCA_965204745.1. Taxonomy (GTDB): domain Bacteria; phylum Latescibacterota; class UBA2968; order UBA2968; family UBA2968; genus VXRD01. Next base: position 664,234 of record OZ242010.1, on the reverse strand, counting down.
CGATCCAGATGTCCCCAAGCAGGCCGGGGGTGTGCCCGTGCCGAGGTGAGACGCCGAGGCGCGAGACGTGAAGATCGCCCACTTGCACTGTGGAAATGCGTTCAAAGTGGTAGTGGTCGAGCGCGTCTGCGCCCAAGGGGTGGCGCGCAAGGTCAAAGGGTTGGTCGCCCACCGTGCCGCGTGCAGGGGTTTGCGCGAGGCCAGGGGAAACGCTCAACCGCCATCTGCCCCAGTTGCGGATGCCCGTAATGTGTTGCACGAGGCTATCCGGGGCGCGGTAATAGCCCGTGATGGTGTATTCGATGCCCGCGACCGGGGCGTCTGTTCTGCGGTCGATCACCTGTTGGTTGCTGTACGCGTCAAATGCGTACGCCCGCAATTCCGCGTTGTGCGCGTGGAGATAGTCCAGGCGAGGGCGTGCGATGAGGCGGCGGATCAACTCGGGCGCGGAAAGCGTTTGCACGGGCGTTTCATCGCGCAAGCGCATGGGGATGGGGGAAAGGGAAAGTTGGATGTGGGCAATCATCCCACGCGGGAGAACCAAAGCCGTATCTGCCGAGGCATAGTGCTGGTGGCGCGCTTGGATGTGGATGGTGCCGGGCAAAAGCCCTTCGACTTCTACGCGGCCATAGAGATCCGCAATGTGCACGCTGGGCAACGCGCTCGAGTCGCGGAAAACGACCGCGATGTAGGGCAGGCCCGCGCCGGTGTCGGCATCGCGGCACTGCACGGACAGCACAGCGGTCGAATCCGTTTGGGCACAGGCGAATGAAGCGGGGATGAGCGCGAAAAAGAAAAGTGAGCGGAGGGCGATCATTGTTTTTTGCCGCGCGCCAGAATATCCCAGACGACCTCCACATGACCGTTGCGCGTGCCGTAGAGTTGGTCGTGCAAGAACACGCTCATGTCGGAATAGCCGGAGATGAATTGAATTTTGTCGCCGATTTTGAGATCGCTGTTCGTCAGGCGCAGGCCGGCGTGTTCGGCGGACAGGCCCGTGACGACGACATCGGTGCGGTCTTTGACTTCGGGCAAGGTGCCGTAATTGCTCGTGGTCTTGCGCCCGGCATCGGCAACTGCGCGGTCGGGGGCCGCACGGCTGATCACCGTGGTCAGCACAGTGAGGGCTTGTTCCAACCCGCGCACATGGAGTTTGTCCCGGTAATAGGTGTCCATGAAAATCCCGCCGCCGGCCTGAATTTCCGTGATTCCGGGATAGTCCGGGGTAAAGGCCAGCGTGCCCGTGCCGCCCGCGCTGACGATTTCGACGGGGAGGCCCTCGCGCTGGAGCGAACGCCGAGTCTCTGCGAGGATTTTGACCGCCTTGCGGCACGCGGCTTCTTTTTGCGGATCGTCCATGCCCATGGCGTGGCCTTCGTAGCCCATCAGGCCCGCGAAGATCACCCCCGGCGCATCGCGTGCTCGGCGGGCGAGCGCGAGGGTGGGCGCGCCCGGGGAAACGCCGCAGCGTTGCATGCCCACATCGACTTCGACGAGCACGCGCACGGCGACCCCGATACCCGTTGCCGCGTCGCTGATGGCTTGGATGTGAACCGGGTCATCGACGGCCACCATCACGTCTGCGCGCCGGCACAGGTTGACCAAGCGGGCGATTTTTTGGTTTCCGACGATTTGGTTGGCGATGAGGATGTCCGCAATACCCGCATCGGCAAAGACCTCGGCTTCCCCGAGTTTGGCACAAGTGATGCCGATAGCTCCTGCGCGCAATTCCGCGTGGGCAATGGCCGGGGTTTTGTGGCCCTTGGCGTGGGGCCGCCAGTGCAAGCCGCTGTCTCGACACCGCGCGGCCATGCGCCGGATGTTGTTTTCCATTTTGTCGAGATCGACGAGCAGGGCGGGCGTGTCGAGCGCGTGGATGGGTCGACCGACGGGAGAATAGGGCATGGGATTAACCGAGGTTGGGGTTGCTGTCGCGCCATTCGGCGATAGGCGGCAAAATGCCATCTGCAATGGTCTGATCGCGCAGGGCTACGAGATGATCGTAGGAGTCGCGCAATGCGACCAGGTCGTCTGCCGTGCCTTCGGGCATGGACCACTGCACGCCTGCCTCGGACAGGGTCGCGGGCATCGCCATCATGATGTGGTCGAACCCCTCGGCATCGAGATACGCGCCACAGGGCCAGGAGTAGGATTCGCCCAAAACCCCGCGCAACATAAACACGCTTTGTTGCGCCGGCGATTGGAAGGAAGAACGGCCGCGCAGGTCGATGATGCGCGCCCCGCCACCGCGCACATGTTCTTGCACATCGGCCCAGGCTTCGGCACTTAGGCCCACGCCATTGACGCTTTGCCCAGCGAGAATGTCGGTCAAGGGGATGCCGTCGATTTGGATGCCGCCGATGAAGACGGCCATCTGTTCGCCGTGCCCGCCGTACGTGCGGCAACCGGTGACTTTGCTCTGCAAAATGCCGAAGTGCTGCGCCAGTCGGGTTTGCAAGCGCGTGCTGTCCAGCGCGGCCAAGGTGGTGACGCGCCCGGGGGCGAGTCCGGAATGCACCAGCGTGGTCAGGCCCGTGATGTCCGCGGGGTTAAAAATGATGATGACAAACTTGCAATTTGGGCAGTGCTGTTTGATGTCCAAGCCGAGTTGCTTGGCGATTTCCGCATTGTCGCGGCGCAGGTCTTCGCGGGTCATGCCCTCTTTGCGCGGCGCGCCCCCGGAACTGATGACATAAGACGCGCCTTCGAGTGCTTCGGCGATCTCGGTCGTCCAAGTGACCTCGGCATTGGGAAAGCTGCAATGATAGACCTCCTCTGCCGCGCCTTCGAGGCCCGGCGCGAAGGGGTCGTACATCGCCACGCGAGACCCCGTGCCCGACGCCAAGAGCGTTTGCGACAAGTTGGAGCCAATGGCCCCAGCCGCGCCCAATACAGCAACTTTTTCATCTGTCAAATACATGGAAAATTCCTCGTGAAGGTGGATGGTGAATGTGAACGTACGTTAGAAAACCCCGCACTTATTGCACGGGGTTTTGAGTGTGAGACGAATGGATCGTGCTGTGGACTGTAAAATTCGCTTCTCAACCGAATATGTCGTAGCCTCGATTCCTTTTAGACCACTGCTTTGCATCGGAGTAGAGTTTGGTTTGGCGAAAATCTGCGCTGTCGTACGCAAGACGCAACGCAATGCCCAGTTTTTGAGGGTCCCTCTCTTGCTTTGCCAAGCTTCCCACAACCTTTCTCAAGGCAATGCCAAAGATCGCGATGAAGTCGTGCCCACAGCAGATTTGATACGGATCGTCGGTCGCATCTTTTCCAAGTTCCAATAACCTGTCTCGAATATCTCTCATCTCTAATTGTGGATTTCTCGTCAACTCAAAAACGTTATTTATCATTTTGTTCAAATTCATTTTTACCGAATCGCGGTCGACGAATAGTTCAAAGCGAAGCCCCTCAAAGCGCAAGCGAAGATCGTCGGTTACAGACAAGTGGCGGAGGTGGCCTATAATCAGTGCTTCCTGCATCAGGGCAGGACGTACTCCTCGTTCTCCACCAGGAAAATTGCTAATTTTGTCGTCTGAACCCAACTCCCTCAAGACCTCGCTAAATGCCTTGGTTTTAATGATCATCATTTCGACATCGTGGTCGTCCGTAACGACTATATTTTCAGAAGTTGGCAACGAACCATCAACGTGTCCAAAATCGGCATCGACTATTCCCAGGAAGCCCTGTACATCATCATGCGATTCGAGAATTTCAACGGCACCGAGAACATTCTCCTTCCCCAAAGCAGAAATGATCTCCATTTCGGAATCTTCGACAAATCGGCGGAAAAGTTTCTCGTCATTATCTCCCTCGAGGATGAGCACAGGTCCTTTGTATGTGTCGCGTAAGAGAAGAAATTCATTGGCAATGGAGTCGCCTGTCTGATCCATAATGTCAGCCTTCCTGTTCACCTGCCAACCTAACCATGAGATTGCGCCGGTTATTAATGATAGATGGAGAATGGGTAGCGACGAGGAAGTTGAGGTCAGCCAACTCGGATATCTTAGCGATATCCTCGAGAAACTTTCTCTGCCATGTGACGTGAAGAGACAACTCTGGTTCATCTATAAGAATGAGAGAACCCGACGATGCCTTGAACAAAAGTCCGTATGTCAGGACAATTTCATGTTGCTCACCAGAGGACAGTGCTGTTGGGGGCACAATAGACCCATCGTGCTCCGACTCGAAAACGAAACCACCTTTCTCTGTGTCTATCTTGAATTTCTTATACAAAAAGTGCGAGTTGACGATATCTTTGAACAGTTCTATCTGAGGGAGAAGTTCCTCAAATACAGCCAATTTCTTTTTCACATCATGGAGGTAAACCGCTAAAACCTTCCTCTCATGTTCTGCCAAGCCTTCGGGGGTTAGAGGAATTGATGTTTCAACAGTAAGGAGACCAGCCTTTATCAAGCGATCTCTATATTCTGACTGAAGGTCATATTCTTTCTGTATGTTCTCTTTTGTCGCTACCAGAGGAATTTGTGCTTCTAAAAGTCGTTGGGGAAAAGAACTGTCTAAAGACGATCCAATCTCACCAGATTCCCGTTGGCATTTTTCTATTTTGGAGACCATATCCTCCGAGTATTGCTCTACTGTCACTCGTTGGACAGGAACTTCTCTTCTATAGCGAGGCACAAATTCCCCATTTTTATGCCTTGTAAAGAGTCTCTGAGTTTCAACAACGACAATATTGATTTTTTTTAATAAGCGCTCTATTTCATCTGGAACTGAGATGATGGATTCGCGAATATCGGGAGATAAAAAGTGTCCATAACGGAGAATGACATCATCAAAAGACATGGTCTGGCCCGTGATTTCATCATACCACTCAGATGGACCAACACGTTCAATATGATCAATCATCCTTTCGAGGAAATGGGGTGGATATTTTCTGAGAATTTTTTGTGTATTTATAGACAAATCATGTTGCTCGGTCTGTCCTTTCCCCATGTTGTAGATAAATTGCAACTTTTCTCTTTCAATCCGAATAACTGTCAGGCTACCTTTGGGTTTGAAATGGATCACAATGCGGTCAAAGGGCGTATTGAGCAATGAGTGAAACCGCCGTTTGAAGAGATCATGGACAAGACGGAGAATCGTCGTCTTACCGACCCCATTTGGTCCGTGGATGATGGTAATACGGTCATTCAAGGGTATCTCGTGATCAAAATACCCGAACAGAGAGTGAATATCGATCTGTCTTATTTTCATGTCCGCCTCCCAACATAAAATGGTCGGCAACGCCTTGATAGGTGGGCTGTATAAATGATTTCACTGATGTTACAGCGGTCAGATAAGCATTGTCGCTTACCCAATCGCGTAACATCTAGTGAGGTGTTTGGCAACAGTATCAAATTTTGCCATGTTGAATTTCTTGAACTTAATGTATCAGGCTACAATTGTCAACCACAATATAGAAAAGAGAATTGGCCTCCGTTTTGCCTTGGACGGTCCCTTTGACCCTTACCTGTTGTCCTTTAGAAAGACTTACAACTGAAGACTCCCGTAAAAAAAAGCATTGCACTCCTTCAAGGAATCCACTGCCACCAATTACAATATATGGCTTTTTACTCGTCAAGGACTTGCCTATGTCTCGGATTACCCCAAGAAGAAGGACAGTTTCCCCCTTGTATTTTTTGTCTGCGGCAACTTCATTATCTTCATACTCGTTGCAAATCTTGTCTGCTGACAACTCAATGTGACCGGGCTGTAGTGCCTCGTACATCTGGAAGGCTTCGGTGGCTTTTTTGACGCATTCTTCGGCGACCTCGCCTTCCGAGACTTCGGATTTGCGCGCATAAGCGCGGGACAGCGCGGCCCAAGCGCGGGCATTGTCGGGTTGGAGTTCGGTGACTTTGGCAAAGGCTTCGACGGCTCGGTCAAACGATTCTATTTTGTCCGCGAGCAAGCCGAGTTGGTACCAGGAATCGACATCGTCGGGATTTGCTTCCACGCTCTTTTGGAAGAAGTCGAGGGCTTGATCGCCCTTGCCGAGTTGCCGATAAGCTAGGGCGAGGTTAAACAGCGCGTCCTTGTTTTCGGGTTGGAGTTCGATCACTTTTTCCAGGATTTCAGCGGCTTTTTCAAAGTTTTCGGCCTGCAAGAAGATCTGCGCGGCGATGTTCAAAATTTTGGGATCATCGCCCGCTATTGCCAAGGCTTTTTCCGCGGATTCAGACGCGCCTTCTTTGTCGTCCAATCGGTATTGGGCTATCGCCATGTTTTGCAAAATATTGATCTCTTCGGGATCGATGGCGTGGCCCTTTTGGAACATCTCCAGGGCTTCCGCGACCCGATTCGCGTTCATCAGCGCGCCGCCGACATTGAAAAAGGACTGGGCCTTCTCCGAATTGAGTTCAAGGGCTTTTTTGTACGTCTCGATGCCCTCGTCTGAATTGCCCGCATTGAGGTGCGTGATCGCCAAGCCCTCAAACGCGTCGGCTTCTTTGGGGTTGATCGTGATGGCGAGGTTGAATTGCTCGACCGCGAACTCGAATTTTTGGGCGTTCATCCCTTTGACGCCCAGGTTGTAATACCGCGTCCAAAGCTCTTTGCGGTCCGCCGCGACTTTCTTTTTCCACTTCTTGTCCGTGGCCAAATCGTAGTGTTCGTTCATTTCCTCGAACAATTCTTTTTGCCCGTAGAGCCAACCCAAGTAGTACTGGACTTCCGAATCGTCGGGGCGACCTTCTGCCGCGATAGCGTATTGTTCCAATGCCTTGTCGTATTGACGCTGATTGATGTAGAGTTTGCCCGAGCGTTTGGCAACAGAGGCTTGCCCTTTGGTCACTTTGGCTTCCGCAGTCGCGGTGAGCGATGGGGCCGCGGCAAAAGCCAGTGTCAGGGCAACGATGAGTCCGCGCTTGCGAAATGTCATGGGAATCGTCCTTTCTCGGCGCAACCGGCGCGTCCGGTAGCAGGTGAAAAAATCTCGAATGCGGTTGTCAATATAGGGCGTGGTCAACCGCCTGTCAAGTACTGACAACCGCCTCAAAAAACGATGAGCTCAGGGCCGCGAAAAACGGGCACCGCGGGTTTGGATGCGTTGAATGAAAAGGCCACGGGCACCGAAAGGCCGCGAATCGTGCCCAGCGCAGCCTCGTTCTCGAGATCGACGATGAAAATTTGCAAATTGCCAATACCCGCGTTGCCGAAGTTTTCCAAACCAGCGACGTACAGGGTTTTGCCGTCGGGGGCCATGCCGATATTTGCCACGAGCACGCCGAGAAAAATTTCGGCGGTTTGCGTCCAAGTGCGCGTATCGACAACCGCAATGCCGCCCCAAAGAACAGGCGTGGGATTGCCCAAGGCATCAAAGCCCAATAACGTGCGGCTGAGGGAAGCGGCGAGGCGCGTGCCATCCGCGGAAAGCGCGACATCGCGGATTTGGACGCCCAAGTCGGTCGCTTGCCCGAGCGAGAGGCTGTCGGCAATCGCTTGGGTGCGGGTATCGACTTTGAGCAATCGGCCCGTGTACTGGCTGTTGAGATACAGGGTTTGCCCGTCTGGCGAGAGGGCTAGCCGATTGACCGCTTGCCCCACCGCGATGCTGTCGATCAGCGCGGGGATGCCCGTGTCGATCACAGAGATCGCGTCCGCGCCATCGCCATGCCCGACGTAGAGCCTCGCGCCATCGGGCGAAATGACGATGCCACGCGGGTCGGGCGGCATGTCGATGCGGGCGATAGACTGACCCGCGAGCACGTCGATGACTTCGACTGCCGCGCCAGCTTCTTCGGTGAGGTACGCAAATTGATGATCGGGCGAAAGCACCACGCGATACCCGCCCCGACTGATGACGCCGGGCGCGGCCGGGATTTGGAGCGAAAGTTGAAACGCGGGCGATCCATCTTCGTCAAAGGCGTGGAAGGTGTCGATAGCCGCCACGTAAATTTGCTCGTTGGTCTTGGAAACAGCGATGCCGCGGGGTTGCTCGACGAGGAGCCTTCGGCCGGGATCGAGGAGGTTGGTCTCCGTGTTGAGTACTTCAACCTTGTTGCCGAGCAAATCCGCGATGTAGAGCAACAGCGGCCCGTCATCGGGCGGTGGGTCGGTCATGCCAGACGATCCGCCAAAAGCAGTGACAAAGCGGAGAAAGTCGTCAAAGTCGATTGTGCCATCGCCGTCGAGGTCGAGTTTGGCGTTGAAATCGGCCTGCCCTGCGGACTTGCCATACCCCTGTGCAAAGAGGAGAAAGTCGCTGAAATCGACCGCGCCATCGCCATTGAAGTCCGCGGGGTCCGTCTCTTGCGCCGCGAGAAAGGCCGTTGCCAAAAGCAGTGCGAGACATAACGCTGTCGCCGTATATTTTTTCATTGCGGTTTCCCGTGGTGTGATCCCAGTTGCGGGTTATGGTACGCTTGCCTGTGCGTGCTGTCAATTTGATTTTGAGACACTTGAGCCTATTTAGAGTTCCACAGCCAAGCCATTCAAAGTATTGTGCAAAAGGCGAAACTGTTCTATTTTGTCTTGATTTTGAGCGATTGTGTTGGGACCTATCCCCCGGCCCCGTTATTCGCTTCGCTCATTGTAGGCTACGCCTGTGCCTACGAGGAAAGGGGAGTAAAGCACCCTTGATGGCTTAGGCTGTTCTGATGGCGTGGCGCGAGGGCTGTGGGCTATCTCTCATACAAAGGAGGCATCAAAATGAGCGCGTATATTTCCGAAACCGAGTGGGAGGCGTTTGACGCGCAGGGGTATCTCCACTTGGGCAATGTGATGGACGATGGCGAGTTGGAGGCATTGCAGGAGCGGATCGACGAGATCATGATGGGCACGGCGTCTATCGACTACGACCGCGTGATGATGCAACTGGATTCCGATCCCGCGCACGGAGGACGGCCCGGCCCGCAGAGCAAGGGGCACAAAATCCCCACGCTGGCGTATCGCAAAATTCAGGACTTGGAATGGGACGACCGGTTTCGCGCATTTTTGCAAAAGCCCTTGTTTCGAAAAATTTGCGAGCATGTGTACGGCAAAGGCACGCCTGTGGCCTGCTTTCGGGCGATGTTCATGAACAAGCCCGCACGCGAGGGCACGCCGCTGGTGTGGCATCAGGACCGGTGGACGGATTTGACCATGGACCCGCAAATCACCATTTGGACCGCGCTGGATCCCACGTCGGTCGAAAATGGATGCGTGAAAATCATCCCCGGTTCGCACAGCAAATTGATCAATCCGGACCATGGATCCGGGTTTTTGACCGACGAGCATATCGAAACGATTGTCTCGCAGTACGCGCCGGTGGATCTCATTTTGGAAGCGGGCGACTCGGTTTTGCTGCACAACTGGATGTTGCACAGTTCCGGGGTCAATGAGACGGATATTGCGCGGCGCGCATTCAGCGTTTGTTACATACACGGCGCCACGCGCTCTTTGCGCGGCAAGACATTCACTCGGGTTTTTGGGTAGTGGTCAGGCCGCCCCGCCCAACCCCCTAATTAGCCACAAAAGGCACGAGCGGGGTACAACTGGCGATAGCCAGTTCAAAGGCACGAGCGGGGTACAACTGGCGATAGCCAGTTCAAAGGCGAGCAGTGATCTTTTACACCATCACCCATAGGGACAGGCCCCCGTGCCTGTCCTTATACCGAATTTTGGAGGCTTTTGTGTATCGAATTGGACAACCCGAAATTAAGCGCGTGGCGGCCCTGTTGGAAAGCGGCGAGATTTTTCGCTATGGCAAGGCCGGGGAATGCGATCAATTTGAAGCGGATTGGGGCAAGCGATTGGGCGGCCTGCAAGTGCGAATGACCACGAGTGGCACGGCCTCGCTTTACTGCGCCCTCGTCGGCCTCAAGGTCGGGCCGGGGGATTCGGTCATCGTGCCCGCGTGTACGTACATGGCGACCGCGCTCGCGGTTGTCGCCGCAGGCGCCATGCCCATCGTCGCGGAGGTGGATGAATCGATCACCCTGTCTCCCGAAGATGTGGCGCAAAAAATTGCCCCGCACACCAAGGCCATCATCCCCGTCCACATGTGGGGCTTGCCCTGCGACATGGACGCGCTGATGGACATTGCAAAAGAACGCGGGGTCAAGGTTTTGGAAGATGCGTGTCAAGCCGTTGGCGGCGGGTACAAGGGCCGCGCACTTGGGTCTATCGGGCACGCGGGTGCGTTCAGTTTTAATTATTTCAAAAATATGACCAGCGGCGAGGGCGGCGCGTTTGTCTCGGCGGATGCGGCTGTGTTCCGGCGCGGGTCAGTCGTTGCGGATTGCTGTTCGTATTATTGGAATCCGGACGAGCATCGCCCGGCCGAGCAATTCGCCGGGCTGAATTTTCGGGCCACGGAAATTTCGGGCGCGATTCTCAATGCCCAACTCGAGCGCATCGACGAAATGTTGGATCGAATGCGCGGGCACAAGCGCGTGCTGACAAAGGTGGGCGAAGACGCGGGGTTGACGTCGATCAGCAACAACAGTTTGGACCACGAATGCGGCACGCATGGCGGGTTTATTTTTCAATCAGAAGAACGCGCCCGCGCTTTTGCCGGGCGGATAAAGACATCGACCAGCCGCGCTTTTTTGCCCATCGACACCGGGCGACACGTCTATACGCGCTGGGATCCCATCATGCGAAAACAAGGCGCGCACCATCCCGCGCTCGATCCGTTTCGCCTGCCGGAAAACGAGGCGTTGCAAATCGCGTATTCAGAGGATATGTGCGCCAAATCGCTGGATATTTTGAGCCGCGCCGTGCTCATCGGCATGCACCCGGACAACGACCGGGAAAAGGTCGATGAAATCGCAACCGCCATTCGGGAATCAGCAAAGGAGGTTTTGTCATGAAGAAGTTCTGGAGGTTGACTTACGCCCTGTCAGCACATGCATTGATTTTGATGTTGATGGTGAGCAGCAACGGAATTGCCGCGCCGGGCGGGCCCGCACCGCGCAAATCCAAAACAAGTGAAAACGAGGCCGCGCTCCGCCACTATCGAGAGGGCCTGCGCCACCGGGACGCGGCGTGGGTGTATGAGGAGAAAATGGCGGGCACACAGGGCGAAGAGCGCGAGTCGTACGCGCGGTTCATCCAGACCACTTACCGGCGCGCATTGGACGAGTTCCGCAAGGCGACCGCGCTGGATTCCACGCATTATCAGGCGTTTAGCAGCTTGGGCTACATCCTGCGGAAGACCGGCGATATGGACGGCGCGCTCGCGGCTTATGACCGCGCATTGGCGTTGAACCCAAATTACGCCGAAGCCATCGAATACCGCGCCGAAGCCCATGTGATGCTCGGGCGCGTGGACGACATGAAGAGGGCCTACGGGGTCTTGACCGAACTGAACCGCCCCCACGCCGCGCGCTTGTTGACCTTTGTGACGCAATGGGCAGATCGAGAAGACAACGCCGAGTTGCGCGCCTGGGCCAAAAAAAAGAAAGAGGCCCTCGGCGAGGTGGAGGAGTTTATAGAGAAGTGGTGAGGAGAGCGGGAAGTTTAGCCACCAAAGGCGATGTCCCCGTGCTCGCTCGCCCAAAGATACAAGAAGTGAGAAGGCCGCCCAACGCCAAGATCTCTAAAAATCAAATTGGCATCAGTTGTCAGTCCCCGCCTTCGCCCTACTGCTATTCGTCACGCACGCGCAAGCACAGGCGTAGCCAAAGCCGGAGCCCAGATCGCGGGGGTGGGGACTGGCTCACTTCTGCTATCTGCCATCTCCCTGCTTTCCCGTGTTCGTACTCAATGGAACGGAGACATGAACCATGCGTTTTTTCAACACTGCCGGGCCCATCAAGCCCGCAAAACACTACTGCATTCCGCCGCTGGAACGCTTGGATTTAGACGATGTGCTCGGCCTTATCCGAGACGAAAAGTATTTTGTCCTGCACGCGCCTCGGCAGACGGGCAAGACCTCGGCTCTGCTGGCCTTGCGCGACCTGCTCAACGCCGAAGGCGCGTACCGATGCGTGTACGTCAATGTTGAAGCCGGGCAGGCCGCACGCGAAGATGTGGAACGGGTGATGCGCGCCATTCTAGCTGGATTGGCGTCTCGGGCACGCATGACCTTGGGCGATGAATTTTTGGGCAAGGTCTGGTCAGATATCCTTACCGAAGTCGGACCAGATGCGGCTTTGCAGGAGGCCTTGATGCGATGGGCCAATGCGGACCCGAAACCATTGGTGCTACTCATTGACGAGATCGATGCGCTCATTGGCGATTCGCTCCTCTCTGTGTTGCGGCAGTTGCGCGCTGGTTACGACCAACGGCCAGAGTATTTTCCGCAAAGCATAGTGCTGTGCGGAATACGCGATGTGCGCGATTACCGCATCCATTCCGGTTCTGCAAATGCGGTCATTGCAGGTGGTAGCGCGTTTAACATTAAATCGCGCTCGTTGCGCTTAGGGGATTTTTCACAAGACGAGGTGCAGACACTGCTCGCACAGCATACAAAGGAGACGGGGCAGGCGTTCACCCCCGATGCACTGGACGCGATCTGGCATCAGACGCAGGGGCAACCGTGGCTGGTCAACGCCTTGGCAGATCAAACCTGCTTCCGAGATGGGGCAGAGGATCGAAGCGATCCCGTCACTGCTACCGCTGTCATCGAGGCGAAAGAGCAACTCATCCTGCGCCGCGAAACGCATCTCGATCAGTTGGCTGACAAACTCCAAGAAGAGCGCGTGCGGCGCATTGTCGAACCGATCTTGAGCGGCGGCGATGAGGAACGCCACTTCACGGATCGCGATTTGGAATATGTGCGCGACCTCGGGCTCGTGGCGCGAGATCGTCCGATCCGCATCGCCAACCCGATCTACGCAGAAGTCGTGCCCCGCGAACTGACGTGGGTTATCCAAGAGGAATTCAATCAGGAAACGGTCTGGTACGTCAACGCCGATGGCAGTTTGGATGTGGTCAAATTGCTGGCCGCGTTCCAAACCTTCTTCCGCGAACACTCCGAGCATTGGGTCAAGCGATTCGCATATCAAGAGGCCGGCCCCCAGTTGCTGTTACAAGCGTTTTTGCAAAGGATCATGAATAGCGGTGGGCGTATCGAACGCGAGTATGGCTTGGGGCGCATGCGTACCGATCTGCTCATCGTCTGGCCGCAGGGCGAGCGCGAGCGCAAATTCGTGATCGAGTGCAAAGTGCTCCGCAGGACCTTGGAACGGACTATCGCCGAGGGTTTGGAACAGACCGCAGACTACCTGGATCGTTGCGATGCAGAAGCGGGTCATCTAGTGATCTTTGACCGCCGCGAGGATCGGCGTTGGTCGGACAAGATATTTCGGGATCGCCGAGCGTCTGGCAGTGGCGTTGAGATCGAGGTATGGGGGATGTAATCCACAAAGGACACGGAAGGGTGCTCAATAGAACGGAGACATGAACCATGCGTTTTTTCAGCACTGCTGGGCCCATCAAGCCCGCAAAACACTACTGCATTCCGCCGCTGGAACGCTTGGATTTAGACGATGTGCTCGGCCTTATCCGAGACGAAAAGTACTTTGTCCTGCACGCGCCTCGGCAGACGGGCAAGACCTCGGCTCTGCTGGCCTTACGCGACCTGCTCAACGCCGAAGGCGCGTACCGATGCGTGTACGCCAATATCGAAGGCGGGCAGGCCATGCGCGAAGATGTGGAACAGGTCATGCGCGTCATTCTGGGCGAGTTGGCACTCCGGGCGAGTTTGATGGGCGATGAGTTTCTGGACGAGATTTGGCCCGACATCTTGACCAAGAGCGGGCCGGCGGCTGCGTTGCGCGTGGCTTTGATGCGATGGGCCAATGCGGACCCGAAACCGCTGGTGTTGCTCATCGACGAAATCGATGCGCTCATTGGCGATTCGCTCCTCTCTGTGTTGCGGCAGTTGCGCGCTGGCTACGACCAACGGCCAGAGTATTTTCCGCAAAGCATAGTGCTGTGCGGAATACGCGATGTGCGCGATTACCGCATCCATTCCGGTTCTGCAAATGCGGTCATTGCAGGTGGTAGCGCGTTTAATATTAAATCGCGCTCGTTGCGCTTAGGGGATTTTTCACAAGACGAGGTGCAGATACTGCTCGCACAGCATACAGAGGAGACGGGGCAGGCGTTCACCCCCGATGCACTGGACGCGATCTGGCATCAGACGCAGGGGCAACCGTGGCTGGTCAACGCCTTGGCAGATCAAACCTGCTTCCGAGATGGGGCCTCGAAGCGACGCGATCCTGTCACAGCCGCCGCTGTCATCGAGGCGAAAGAGCAACTCATCCTGCGCCGCGAAACGCATCTCGATCAGTTGGCCGACAAACTCCAAGAAGAGCGCGTGCGGCGCATTGTCGAACCGATCTTGAGCGGCGGCGATGAGGAACGCCACTTCACAGATCGCGATTTGGGGTATGTACAGGATCTCGGGCTCGTGGGTCAAGATCAGCCGTATCGCATCGCCAATCCGATCTACGCAGAAGTCGTGCCCCGCGAACTGACGTGGGTGATCCAAGGGGAATTCAATCAGGAAACGGTCTGGTACGTCAACGCCGATGGCAGTTTGGATGTGGTCAAATTGCTGGCCGCGTTCCAAACCTTCTTCCGCGAACACTCCGAGCATTGGGTCAAGCGATTCGCGTATCAAGAGGCCGGCCCCCAGTTGCTGTTACAGGCGTTTTTGCAAAGGATCATGAATAGCGGTGGGCGTATCGAACGCGAGTATGGCTTGGGGCGCATGCGTACCGATCTGCTCATCGTCTGGCCGCAGGGCGAGCGCGAGCGCAAATTCGTGATCGAGTGCAAAGTGCTCCGCAGGACCTTGGAACGGACTATCGCCGAGGGTTTGGAACAGACCGCAGACTACCTGGATCGTTGCGATGCAGAAGCGGGTCATCTGGTGATCTTTGACCGCCGCGAGGATCGGCGTTGGCCGGACAAGATATTTCGGGATCGCCGAGCGTCTGACAGTGGCGTTGAGATCGAGGTATGGGGGATGTAATCCACAAAGGACACGGAACGGTGTGCAACTGCGATAGCCGTTCACGCACACGGCAGGGTGAGGGTGGGCAGGGGCAGGGAGGCGGGCCGGGCACGCATTCACACAAAAGAGGTCATCAACCCGATGAGGCCGCCGAAGACTCCGCCCCAGACGACCAGCCAACCGAGGTGTTTGCGAATCATAGCTTGGACGATGGTCTTGACCATTTCCGGCGTCAATTCATCGAGACGTTGCACGACTATCGCATCCACTTTGGCGATCAGATCGTCTGCCATTGCCGCTCCGACAAGCCCTTCTTGGATGGCGTGGAGAAATTTGGGCGAGGTGAGCAGGAGGTGAATTTCCGTGCGAATTTTTTTGATAAAGGATTCCTTGAGCGGGTGCAGTGCGTTGGGGCCGCCGAGGATGTTGAGCATGCCCCCGAAGGGAGACGCCATGACCGCTTCGACCAAGCGGCTGAAGATGCGGTCGTAGTCAATGGCGTTGAGCACCGGGTCTGGATCGAACGCGGCGGCGATGTCTCGGGTTTGGTCCGCGAGGAATTTTTCGATGTTTTCAGAGGTGAAAAACTGGTTCATGATCAAGGCGTGAATCCCGGTTTTGAAGTCCTCAAACCGGTTGGGCACAACGCCCGAGCCGTAGAGCAGTGGCACTTTTTCAAACAGCATGTGAACGGCCAACCAGTTGGTGAACGCGCCCGAGGTCGCAAATAGCCCAACCGCGAGCAGGTGATCCGAATGGCTGACATACCCCGCGCCAATCGTGCCGAGAGCGATCAAATTTGTGATGAGGCTTTTGTTCATGGTCGTTCCTCTTGCGGTGATCGATGGGCGCGTAGAATACGGCGGCGCGGGCGTTTTTTCAAGTCTTTTGGCATCCAATACTTTTTTCCACGGGCTGGTCGCCTAAAGTCCGAACCCATGAAGCCCTTTTGCGGTTGATGCGTCATATAGTTAGGCCGCCCAAAAGCGAGATATTAGACCGTCGGGACAGGCCCCGTGCCTGTCCTTGTATGTAAAACGCCGATTTGGTCCGAGAAACCCATGAACGCCAATTCCCAACCCGCGCTGTTGCCGCGCATTTCGGTGAATCGCCCCGTCACGGTTGCGATGTGCTTGGTCGCGCTGTTGCTCGTGGGTGTGGTGGCGTATTTTCGCGTGCCGGTGAAATTGTTCCCGTCCGGATTTACGCCGCCGTTTTTGTACGTGGACATCGAATACAACCACCGCAATGCCTCGCCCCAAGAGGCCGAGCAACAGATCGCACGGCCCCTCGAAGAGCAGTTGCGGACCGTCAAGGGCATCGAGAAAATCCGCACGTACAGCGCGTCTTATGGGGTAGATGCGCCCATCGAGTTTTTGTCGGATACGGATATGGTCGCCGCGTACAATCAGGTGGTGGATCGCCTCGAACGCCTCAAGTTGGAATTGCCCGAAGAGGTGCGCGATCAGGTGCGTGTGTACAAGTTCAATGCGGACAGTTGGGAAATCATGTGGATCGGCATCGCATTGGATACGACAATCGTCGATCCCTATCGGTTCCTCAACCTGCATGTGCAACGCGGGTTGGAGCGGGTCGAAGGCGTGGCCCGGGTGAGCTTTTGGGGCGTGTACGAAAAAGAGGTCATGATCGAACTCAACCACGAGCGGCTGATGGCCCGCGGCGTGGATCTGGGAACGATGGTGCGATCCCTACAAGCGGACAATTTCGCGCTGTCAGTCGGGCGAGTGCGCGAGGGCGGCAAGCGGTTTTACGTGCGCTCATTGGCGCGGTACCAAAATTTGGACGAGATCCACGACATTCTCCTCCGCACGCCCCAAGGCGACGTGCGCTTGGGCGATGTGGCCGACGTGATTTACGACGTGCCCGAGCAGTCGTGGTACCAGCGCATCGATGGGCGGCCCGCAGTGTCCGTTGGGGTGTCGCAGGAATCGGGCGCGAATATCGTGGAGGTGTGCAACCGCGTGATGGCAACCCTGCGCGACATTGAACGCGATCCGCGCCTGGAGGGGAAAATTTCGTTCAACGTATTTTTCAATCAGGGCGAGTACATCCAAAACGCGATTCAAAACTTGGAGACCACCGGACTTTGGGGCGGGTTGTTTGCGGCCCTGGTCTTGCTGTTCTTTTTACGCGCGTTGCGAATGACGGCCATCATCACCTTGGCGATTCCCCTGTGCGTGATGATCACGATTACCGCGCTGTTCTTTTTCGGCTGGTCCCTCAACGTGCTGACCATGATGGGCCTGATGGTGGGCGTGGGCATGGTGGTCGATAATGCGATTGTGATTTTGGAGAACATCTACCGCATGCGCGGCAAGGGCTTGTCTGCCAAAGACGCGGCCATTGTCGGCGCGGGCGAAGTGGGCCTCGCCATTACGATGGCAACCCTGACGACTGTGGTGGTGTTTTTGCCCCTGATGCTGATGAGCGGCAATGAACAACTGACGTTTTTCCTGATGCGTCTCGGCGTGCCGGTGGTGGTCGCGCTGATCGGCTCGTTGTTTGTCGCGCTCATTTTTGTGCCCCAGGCCGCACTGCGATTTGGCGGCCAGAAGGTCAAGGTCGATCCCCCGGTCATTCAGCGGATGCGCGATTATTACCTGCGGATGTTGAACTGGACCTTGTCCCACAGGCGCGATGCGTTTTTGATCGCGCTGATTTTGCTCGGCAGCATCCAAATGCCCATGAACGGGCTTATGCGGGCGGATTCAGAGGGCAGCATGATGAACGACTTTCGCATTTTCTTTCAGTTTCCAAAGGATTTCACCATCCAAGAGGCCGGCGACACCCTCGCAGAAGTGGAGGATTTTTTGGAGGCGCGCCGCGAGCAATACGGGGTCGAGACCCTGCGCGTGTGGTATCGCAAGTCCTACGGCAATATCCACGTTTTTTTGAAGAAAACCGATGACGCCTGGTGGTACGCGACCTACAAATCCATCCGCGCCCTGATCGGCATGCCCGTGCAACACCACTTGTCGCGCCCCGCGGTGATCGAGGATATGAAAAAGCACGCGCCGCAATTCGTGGGGGTCAAGGTGGCCGTGCAGGGGCAAAGTAGCAGCGGCGGCAGCGATTCCGCTATCGCGCTGAATTTGTATGGCGACGACGTGGATGTGCTGGCGAAGTTGTTGCAAGAGGTGGAGCGACGGTTGCAAAACATCCCGTCGGTGATCAGCGTGGATTCGGATTTGGAACGCGCCAATGACGAGGTGCAGATCATCATCGACCGAGACCGCGCACAAAAATTGGGGCTCGTTGCCCGAGACGTGGGCCTCAACATTGGGTTCGCGCTACAAGGCATTCAGTTGCCCTATTTGCAATCGGATAACCGCGAGATCAGGGTGCGCCTGTACTTGGAAAAACTGAACCGGCAAACCCTACAACGCCTCAAGCGGTTGACCTTTCCAGCCGAGACCGGCACGCAGGTGTCCCTGATGGATTTTGCCTCGCTGCGCGTCGATCAAGGCCGGGGCACGATCCGACGCGAAAATGGCAAGACGCGGTTGCGCGTGCGCGCGTTTGCGACCCGTGAAGATGTCAAAGCGCTCTACGGGGACATCGACCGCGCAATGGCGGGATTCGAGTTGCCGCGCGGGTATTCGTGGGACAAGGGCGAGCGGTACTCCAAGTTGCAGGAGGAAGACGATACCATGTACTTCGCGGGGATTATGGCCGTGACGTGCGTGTTTTTGCTGATGGGCGTTTTGTTCGAGTCCTTTGTGCTGCCGTTTTCCGTGTTGTTCTCCATCCCGTTTGCCTTCTTGGGCGTCTATTGGACCCTGTATTTGACCGCTACGCCGATGGCCGAGTTGGCGATGGTGGGCATCATCGTGCTGATCGGCGTGGTGGTCAACAATGCGATTGTGTTGGTCGATATGGTGAATCGCTTGCGCGCCTCGGGGATGGACAGAATGCGGGCCATCGCCGAGGCGGGCGCGAACCGGTTTCGGCCCATTATGATGACGACATTTACGACCGTGTGCGGGCTGTTGCCCATGGCACTGGGAAGCAGCGCGTTTTTGGGCCAACCCTACGCGCCGATGGGCCGCACCATGATCGGCGGCTTGCTTTCCTCGACCTTGCTCACCTTGTTGCTCGTACCCTTGTTTTACACGTTTTTGGACGACCTGCGCGCGGCCCTCAAACGGCTGACCGCCAGCGCGTTCGCCACGCCGAGGGATGTGCCCGTGCCCGATGTGGCGGATTGAAGTTTCGGGAGTTGACATCTCCCATGCACCTGCGTATCTTTTGTTTTGTGAAGGGAGCCAATTAAAAGGGAGGTCGCGATGATTTTTTCAGGGGCATTGAGACGGCGATATGATGAAGGTTTTGGTGAAGGTTTTGATGAGGGTCAGTCAAGGACGCTCGATGCAGTCATGGTAAAATTGCGAGATAGGGGGATTGATGAGGAGATGTGTGAGGCGGTTGCTCGTGAGGTGCTGGAGTTGGGGAAGGATATGAAAAATGGGCGGAGTGAGTAGGGCATTGTTAAGGGGCTGGCGTTTTAGTCGTCTTGTATAGGGGGGCGAGTGGATACAGGGTATAGATTTGAGTTGGTTGCGCGGTATCCGAAGTTGTTTGCAGGGATTATTTTTTTGATCAACGTAGGGATGATAGGGGTATATTGTCTCTGTTTTGGTTTGGATTTTAAGCGTAGTATATCGGGTTGGGGGGATTTGTTGGGGTTTGGTGGTTTTTTGTTGTGGTTTTTTGTTTCCACAGGGGAGGTCGCGATGATTTTTTCAGGGGCATTGAGACGGCGATATGATGAAGGTTTTGGTAAAGGTTTTGGTGAAGGTTTTGGTGAAGGTTTTGATGAGGGTCAGTCAAGGACGCTCGATGCAGTCATGGTAAAATTGCGAGATAGGGGGATTGATGAGGGGATGTGTGAGGCGGTTGCCCGTGAGGTGTTGGCGTTGGGGAAGGATGTGAGAAATGGGCGGAGTGAGTAGGGCATTGTTAAGGGGCTGGCGTTTTAGTCGTCTTGTATAGGGGGGCGAGTGGATACAGGGTATAGATTTGAGTTGGTTGCGCGGTATCCGAAGTTGTTTGCAGGGATTATTTTTGGGATCAATGTAGGGATGATAGGGGCATATAGTCTCTGTTTTGGTTTGGATTTTAAGCGTAGTATATCGGGTTGGGGGGATTTGTTGGGGTTTGGTGGTTTTTTGTTGTGGTTTTTTGTTTCCACAGGGGAGGTCGCGATGATTTTTTCAGGGGCATTGAGACGGCGATATGATGAAGGTTTTGGTAAAGGTTTTGGTGAAGGTTTTGATGAGGGTCAGTCAAGGACGCTCGATGCAGTCATGGTAAAATTGCGAGATAGGGGGATTGATGAGGGGATGTGTGAGGCGGTTGCCCGTGAGGTGCTGGAGTTGGGGAAGGATGTGAAAAATGGGCGGAGTGAGTAGGGATTGTTAAGGGGCGATGGACGTTGTTTTAATAGCGTCTATCTCCAAAAAAAATTAAAGGAGCGCGTCGATAAATGATGACGCGCTCCTTTTTTGTTAGCCCCGTTATTCGCTCCGCTCATTGTAGGCTCGCCCAAAGATACAATGGGGAGGAGTCTTTTGCTCAACCTCTCAACTTATCCCGAAACGCCTTGCGGAACTTTTGCACTTTGGGATGGATCACCGCGATGCAATACGGCTGATACGGATTTTGAACAAAGTAATTCTGGTGGTAATTTTCCGCTTTGTAAAATGTCGGCAACGGCGCGATTTCCGTCACAATGGGATCGGGCCACAAGTCCGATGCGTCTGTTTCGGACAAGGACTGTTCGGCAATTTCGCGCTGCTGGTCATCGTGGTAAAAAATCACAGACCGATACTGCGTGCCCACGTCATGCCCCTGTTGATTCAAGGTCGTGGGATCGTGCGTGCGCCAGAAAATGAACAGGAGTTCCGCAAACGAAATCGCGGCTGGATCAAACGCGATTTGCACCACCTCGGCGTGTCCCGTGTTGCCCGAACACACCTGATGATAAGTCGGATGTTCAACCGATCCCCCCGCGTACCCAGAGACGACCCGTTGCACGCCGATCACATCCTGATAAATCGCCTCCACACACCAGAAGCACCCGCCGCCCAGTGTGGCTGTTTCGATTGGTTTAGACGACATGTTGTGTTCCTTTCAGTAGTTAGTTCCCACCCCGCCCCACTCCCTTCGGTGAGAGGGAAGACGGGAGAGGTGAGGCAACCCCCCGCCACCGTGCCCGCCCCTTCGGTGAGAGGGAAGACGGGAGAGGTGAGACCGCCCCGCCACCGCCTAAGCGGTCAGCAGTGGAGCGGTAGGGGTTGAACGATGATCGGTCCATTATCCCCGTCTGTGCGTGTTTTGTCAAGGTGAAATCCGCAGGCCATCGCGCAATGGGCGTGGATTTTCTGTTTGACACACGCGCCTTATCCTGTCAAATTAAATTTTCGTTTTGGACAATCATTTTTCACGAGGAGCTTTCCATGCCCCAACGCGAGTTCAAACTCAAATACGCCCCGCATTACGGCCACTTCGCGCACAGCGCGGGCAATGACTATCTCGACCAACTCAAATACGCCGCGGACCAGGGCTTTACGGCCTGGGAAGACAATGGCATGCCCAAACGCGAAGTGGGTTTGCAGGAAAAGATCGCCGCGGAAATGGCCCGCCTGAACATCGAGATGGGCGTTTTTGTGGCGACGGGGTCGTTTTCCGATGTCACGTTTGCCGGCGACGACGAAGACGCAAAACAAGCTGTGTTGCAGAACATCAAAGCCGCGATTGACATTGCCAAGCGCGTGAACGCCAAGTGGTGTACAGTGGTGCCCGGCCTGTACGACTTGAAACTCGCATGGGATTATCAGACCGCCAATGTGATCGAATTGCTCAAGCGATGTTGCGACATTCTCGAAGAATCGGGGCTGGTGATGGTGCTGGAACCGCTCAACCGCCTGACGAACCACCCGCGCGTTTTCTTGGCCGGCTCCCCACAGGCATATCAGATCTGCCGTGCTGTCAACCACCCGTGTTGCAAAATTCTGTTTGACATTTACCATCAGCAAATCACCGAGGGCAATTTGATCCCCAACATCGACCGTTGCTGGGCCGAGATCGGGGTCTTCCAAGTGGGGGATACGCCTGGTCGCAAGGAACCCACGACCGGCGAGATCAACTACAAAAATGTCTTCAAGCACTTGCACGCAAAGAACTACGCGGGTATCGTCGGCATGGAACACGGCATCAGCCTGCCCGGCAAAGCAGGGGAAGACCGCCTGATCCAAGCGTACGTCGAGTCGGATGATTTTTGAAGCAAAAGGCGAGATGCGATTAGGTTCTGTTGACATTTAGGAGCAAAGCAACTGGCTTGAGCGGTTTATCGAGAAAATCAAGCCCTATCGCAGAATATGCTCACGGTTTGAGAAACTGAAACAGTCGCGCCTTATCGGGACCTACCCCCCTAACCCCCCTTCCTGCGAGGAAGGGGGGAACTGTGAGCGGTTTTGCGAGGGGATTGATGAGGGATTTTTAATCGCTTTATGCCCTCTCGCAACGCCATCAGAGCAACCCTTGAGATAAGCCATCAAAGGTGCTTTACTCCCCTTTCCTCGTAGGAAAGGGGCCGGGGGATAGGTCCCCTCGCAAAACGCCATCAGAGCAACCCTTGAGATAAGCCATCAAAGGACCAAACGCCTTAAATGAGCAAGAAGCAACACAGTTGCTACTCTGTGCGTAACGTCAAAAAATGAAATGTCAACACAACCTAGCCACAAAAGGCACGAGCGGGGTACAACTGGCGACAGTCCGTTCAAAGGCAATCGTAGGGCGCAGTCCCGTGCGTGCCCGAAACCCTGAAGGAGCTATTCTATGAAAGCAATCCTCGTTGGCCTCGGTGGTCGTGCGCGTCATTGGCAGGCCGCCTGTGAGCAACATCCCGAAGTCGAATTGGTCGCGTATGTCGAACCCTCGGATGAAAACAAAACCCGTGCGATTGAAGAACGCGGCGTACCTGCGGACCGCATCTACGCGGACCTCAGCGAAGCCGCCGCATCCGTGCAAGCCGATTTTGCGGTGGATGTCACGCCGCCCGCGGTTCACGAAACCATTGCGATGAAAGCCTTTGATGCGGGCCTCAACCTCTTGGGCGAAAAGCCCTTGAGCGATGATTTTCAAGCGGCCAAGCGCGTGGTTGAAGCGGGCAAAAAAGCGGGTGTCAAACACATGATCACGCAGAACTATCGCTTCAATGCCCTGCCGCGCACGACCCGGCGGTTGCTCGAGAGCGAGCGCGTTGGCGACGTGGCGCAACTCGACGTCTCGCTCTACGTGGATTGGGCGGACAATCCGGGTAGCCATTACGTGACCGAGCCTTACATGTTCCTCACGGACATGGGCATCCACCACTTTGACATGATGCGCTATACCCTCAATGCGGATCCGGTCAGCGCGCACGCCATCACTTGGAATTTGCCCTGGGGCTGGCATCAGGGCGACGCGTGCCAGATGATCGTTTTTAAGTTTGAGAACGGGATCGTCGCCACGCATCGCGGGATCGGCTGCACGATGGGGCATGTGCCCGCGGGTCACAATGGCGAGTGGCGTTACGAGGGGCCCAAAGGCACGCTGACCTGGGAGGGATTCGATCTGTTTTACACCCTTAAGCACAAGCAGAATCCGCAACTCCGCGAGCAGATCGCGCTCGATGAAGTTGACGGGCCAAATCCCGTGCTCAACGAATTTGTCCGCGCCCTGCAAGAAGACCGCCAACCCGAGTGCCATGCCGCGGACAATCTGAAATCCATGGCGATGGTCTTCGGCGCAGTCGCCAGCGCACGCGAAGGCGGGGAAGTGTCGTTGTCGGAGTTGTGAGACGAGGAGCAACGCGAGAGAAAACAAAAACGAGTGAGTCCGCTATGATCGTCCAATTTCGAGAACAAAATCCCGACTATCCCGATCTCACGGCCCATCAATACTATGTCGTCATTGGGATTGAAGCCGATGATTTTCGCATCCTGAACGACGCGGGCAGGCCCTTTCTGTACGATGCCGCGTTGTTTGACGTGGTCGATCCCCAAGAACCGGGCGATTGGATTGCTGAGATTGGCGATGATGGCGAGCGTTATGCCTATCCCCTGCCGCTCAATTCGGCTGGTTTTTTTGAGAATTTCTTCGATGGGGAGAAAGGCGCGATTGTCGCGTTTTGGCACATTGTCAACCGGCAACTCGCGGCAACATCAGAAGCCGGTTGATTTGTCGACCAAGCCCTGTGCGATTCGGGGCGTAAGGAAAGGAGAACACATGTCAGAGTTGCACGGTGATACGAGTTGGTTCACGCACGACCGATTTGGCTTGTTCATCCACTGGGGGCTGTACGCATTGCCCGCACGCCACGAGTGGGTGAAGCAACGAGAAGAAATTTCGGACGCGCAGTACGACCGGTATTTGAAGTACTTCGATCCGGATTTGTACGACCCCGAAGCCTGGGCAGACGCCGCGGCGCAGGCCGGGATGAAGTATTTTTGCGTGACGACCAAGCACCACGAGGGGTTCGCGCTGTGGGACTCCAAGTTGACCGATTACAAGGCGACCAACACGCCTGCACGCAGGGATTTGCTCAAGCCGATGGCGAACGCGTTTCGGGCGCGGGGAATGAAGGTCGGGTTTTACCATTCCCTGATCGACTGGCACCACCCGCAGTTTCGGATCGACGCGATTCACGCCTTGCGAAATCACCCGGACAAGGACGCGCTGAACGAATCGCGCGATCAGGCCCAATACGCGGCGTATTTGCACGGGCAGGTGCGCGAGTTGCTGACCGAATACGGCAAAGTGGATATGATGTTTTACGACTTCAGCTATCCGCCCGGCGCACGGGGCAGGCCCGAGGGGTTTGATGGCAAGGGCAGAGACGATTGGAACAGCGTGGCGTTGATGAAAATGACGCGCGCGTTGCAACCGGGCATCGTGATCAATGACCGCTTGGATTTGGACGATGTGGAAGGCGGATGGGATTACCGCACGCCCGAACAATTCATGCCCCGCGAGTGGGTGACGTACCAAGGCGACCGCGTGTTGTGGGAAACGTGCCAGACCTTTTCGGGATCGTGGGGCTATCACCGCGACGAGGCGAGTTGGAAAAGCGTGGAGCAACTCGTGCAAATGCTGATCGGCGTGGTGAGCCGCGGGGGCAATTTGTTGCTCAATGTCGGGCCGACCGGGCGCGGCGCGTTCGATGATCGCGCCCTGCATTGCCTCAGCGGGATCGGCGAGTGGATGAAATGGCACAGTCGATCCATTTACGGTTGCACGGCCGCGCCCGCGGGATTTCAACCGCCCGAGGATTGCCGCTTGACGTACAATGCCGAGACCCATCGCCTGTACGTCCACATTTTCGCCTGGCCGTTTCGGCATTTGCATTTGGACGGATTCGCCGATAAAGTAGAATACGCGCAGTTGTTGAACGACGCGTCAGAAGTGCGATCCCGCACCGGGCACACGGGCGACAGTAGCCGCGCCCGCGACACCCTGACCCTGGAACTGCCCGTGCAAAAACCCGCGGTGACCGTTCCCGTGGTCGAATTGTTTTTGAAGGAGTGAGAGATGACGAATCGCAAGCTCAGTTCCGATGAGTTGGCGGTCTATGACGAGCAGGGGTACCTCGTCGTGCCCGATGTTTTTCCGCTGGCGGAACTGGCGGAGATCGACCGGGAGATCGACCGGATTCAAGAGACGCAACGAGAGACCGGGCGCAACCGGGGATGGATCATGCAGTTGGGCTTGCGCTCTGAAGTGACCCGCCGCTTTGCACGGGACGAGCGCGTGCTGACCCTGATCGAGGATATCGTCAAACCCGGGATTTCGATTTACTCGGCGAAGTTGACGGTCAAAGTGCCGCATTCCAACGACATCTGCCACTGGCATCAGGACGATGCGTATTACAACACGCGGGCCTTGAGCAAAACGCGCATGTCCACTTGGATTCCGCTGCAGGATGCGGATGAGTCGAATGGGTGTTTGTGGGTGGTGCCGCGCAGTCACAAGGGCGGCGTGGTGACACATGGGCCTTTTGGCGGACAATGCCCAAAGTGTATGGGGCCGGCCGATTTGATGTTCGACGACGCGATTCCCCGCCCGGTGAAAGCAGGCGACCTGTTGCTGTTCCACGCTTGCCTGTGGCATCATTCCAAAGGCAATCAGACAGCCCGCGTGCGCCGGGCGTTCATCGTTTCGTACCAAGAAGCAACTGTGCCGCGCGGCAATGGGGATCAATATAAAATTCTGAGGCCAGCCTAAGAGGTGGTTGTCAGTGGTCAGGCCCCGCCCAACCTCGCTAGAGTGACGAAGGACTGGCTTTATCGCTACTGAGATAAATCGCTTTAGCGCATGCGTTCATCTGTGGTTGCTTTCCGTTTCATTCTGAAAATCCTTCAAAAAAAATCCCGATCTTTTTGGCCCCTCAGCGGAACGCGAGGGGTTGTTTTTTTATCTAACAATACGAGACAGCGCGTAAGACATTTTGGTGGAACCAAATGTTCCTGTGTGCGTCAAAAGCACTACCGCCGCAAAGCGCGGCAGTTATGGCTCGGATTGGATTTGGTACCGGCCGGACAAAACCGATCAGAGCAACTGGGAGGGGTCACAACCCAACTGAAAGGAGTAGAAGATGAAGAAGTGGATGATCTATGGCCTCGCGCTCGCGCTGACGTGCGTCCTGTGGAGTGGGCGAGAAGCGCAGGCGGCGCAAGCCTTTGTGGATGAAAATGCCGATGGCATTGATGACAATGTGCGAACCTTGTACCATCGCGGCTCTCGAGGCATTTTGGGGCGACATGGTGCATCTTCGTCGTTGACCGAAGAGCAGCGTGCAGAATTGAAGACGCTGGTGGATGATTTGCGTGCGTCGGAGGCGTCGCGGGAAGCTATTCACTCTGCGGTGACCGCCAAGTTGGCCGAGTGGGGCATTGAACTTCCCGAGCGATCTGTTATTTCGCCCCATCTGGCGGGTGTGCTGACCGAAGATCAACAGGCCGAATTGACGGCGTTAATCGAGGGCTTGCGCGCATCCGAGACGGCTCGTTCAGACATTCGCGTTGCGGTGGATGCCCAGTTGACCGAATGGGGCATTGAGCGACCCGAGCACGGTTTGGACGCGCTGTTGACCGAAGATCAAGAAACCGAACTCAGAACCCTCATCGATGGCTTGAAAGCATCGGACGCTTCCCGTTCAGACATTCGCGCTGCGGTGGATGCCCAACTCGAAACATGGGGTATTGAGCGGCCCGAGGGGTTGCACAGAGGCGGGCAAGGCCGCCGAGGAGATGGACACGGCCGGCGAAGCGGGTTCAAGAGATTCAGAGGCCACCATCACTGGGCGCCAGACGAGTCTTCTGGATCATAATCATCACTCACCGGGGAAGGGCAAACGCCTTTCCCCTTTTTTGGGTAGAGAATATGAAACGACTGACAATCATCGCATTGCTCATGGGACTGGTAACAGCAGAGGCGGATGTGCTGACAGATGTGACCGTTGGCACGACTTACGATACGAATGTGGATGGCGTCTATGCCGGGGCGAGCGCGGTTGTGACCCGGCTTTCCATTTCCGTGACGCGCCTCATCAACCTGGACGCATCTCATCTGCGGCTTTTTTATTGGGGCGATGGGTTTCTGTTTGGACGGTATGAGGATCGAACCTTTGCCACCAACCGCTTGGGCGTGGATTTTGCGCGCAATCTCAACACCGGGGAGCGCGATAAGTTGTTTGCAGGGCTTGCACTTGCGGCGCGTGCCAACCGGTCGATTTACGATGTGTACAATTATACCGGGCTGTTCGGGTACGCGCAGGGCAAATGGTACAGCGGAGAGCAGACCTTGCAACGGGTGGGGTATCAGTTTAACTGGCGGTCATATCGAAATTTGGCTGTGACGCGCTATGTTGATCACTACGCATTTTTTCAGATCAACAGGTTCTTGCCCACGCGCACGACCTTGCGAGGCGACTTAGGCTTGGGGTACAAATTGCGAGAAGGCGCGGAAGGACAGGTGGTTTTGGGCGTGCAAGTCGCGCAGGCCATCATGCACAACACGGGCATCCGGGCGCGCTATCAGCGGCGGATCAATTTGCGGGCGGCGAATGACGATCCCACGCGGTTCATCGCCCTGATTTACGGGAATGACGATATTTTGCGCGACCGCTACGATTACAGCGGGGATGAGATCACCGCACGCCTGACGCAACACTTGCCCTTGCAGGTTCGGATCATCCTCGAAGCCGGGTACGAAACTCGGTCTTACAAAGACGATCTCGCCCTTGACCTCGGCGGCGTGGTTTTGCCAACGGGCAGGTTGCGCCGAGACGTGCATTCGTTTTTTGACGCGCTCTTGGAGTTGCCCCTCACGCAGCGCGTTACGACCTCATTTGGCTATGGCATTTCTCGCAATCGCTCAAACGACGAGTTTTACCACTACCCCCTCCGGCAAAGCGCGTCATTTGATTTGAACGTGGAATTTTAGGATTGTAGTCGCGGATCGGGAGCTGGGGTTCAGCGGGAACCAACCGGCCCGCTGATGCGTTAAATACACGGTTGCCGCAAAGCGCGATGGTGTTCATTTTTTAGCGAGGAGTAATTTATGCAGACGCGATGTGTGTTGTTCTCTCTCGCCCTTTTGTTGATGGCGTCCCCGGCACTTGCCGGCACGGTCCAAGTGGATGGCGAAGGCAGTCCTGCCCTGTACGTGGTCAAGGTGCATGCGGACTGGTGCGGATCCTGCAAGGCCCTGGCACCCGTGCTCGAGGAAGTCCGCGAGTCCCTGGCCGACGAGCCTGTTCTCTTTTTGGAATTGGACGTTACCGATGAGGCCCGCACGGCCCAAGCCCGGTTGCTGACCGCTGCCCTCGGCATCGAAGACCACCTCAAGGCCAACAACAAGACGGGACTGGTTTTGCTCATCGACCCCGGCGACAATGCCCTGCTGGAAACCCTGACCCGCAAAAATTCTGCCGACGAAATGGTCGGCAAAATCGAGGGGCATATCGCCACAACTGAAGAAATGACCGAGTGATCTCGCGTTCCGCAGATCGCAGAGGCAAAAATGAACGGGACTGGATCATTTTCCAGCCCCGTTTTTTTTCTGATAATCGCGTATACTGTGATCTCGGTCAATACGCTTCTCGGCGATGGCGAAAAGAATGTAGCACAACTTCCTCACCGAAGATATCGTAACGAAGGCGATAGTCGCCATGCCGAATGCGCCACTGGCCGCCTCCCTGCTTTATATCCTTGAGTTTTTTGATGTGGTATTGCCGCGTGCGATTGTAGGGATCCGCACCGAGAATAATACGCAACTCCTCAAGTGCTGTCAGCAGTTCAGGGCGTTGTTTGAGGCGTATTCGGACATCGCGCTGAAAGCGAGATGAGGCACGAATGAGAAATGATTGCGGCATTGCAGATAGAACCTGTGATTTTGCATTTATTTTTTTTCGGCGTGCAGTTCAGCCAAAAAATCATCCAAAGGTTTGGTCTTGCCTTGGCGATATTCTCGATCCCCTTCTGCGATCTGCTCCTGCATCTCGGGGTCTTGAAGTTCCAACCAGTCTTCCAGATCATCTATATCGACAATGCCGGCAATGGGAATGCCGTTTTTTTCCAAAATGAAACACTCCTTGTTGAGGTGCGCCCGGCGTGCGATTTGTCCCAAATTGACGCGGGCTTTGGTCAGTGGAACGCGGTGTACCATAGACGTTGTTTTTTCCATGATGGCCCCCCTCTGTTTAACATTGATTCGCGAAAACTTATACGAGAAAATATATACGACTATCCAAAAGACAAAATTGTTTTTATGTTTCGCACGTTCGCCGTTCTACTGGTTCCCTTGACAGGAGCGATAAATGTCTGATCTGGCAATTGATGGAGGCCCCAAGGCCGTCACCGCTTCGATAGATGATTCGTGGCGCGTCGTGAGCGGCTTGGAGAGGCAATACGTCAACCAAGTGTTAGACGAGCCGGGCAGCGCGTATGCCCAACTCGACCTGTTCGACAAAGCGTATCGGGAATTTGTGGGTAGCAAACACGCGCTTTGCATGTGCAATGGCACGGCGGCCCTGCACTCGGCGATGTTCGCGGCCGGCGCATGCGCCGGAACAGAGGTGATCGTGCCCACCGCGACTTGGTACGCGACCATCACCCCCATCTTGCACTGCAATGCCACGCCCGTGTTCTGCGAGGTCGATCCGCAAACCTTTTGCGCGGCCCCAGAAGATGTGAAAAAGCGGATCACGCCTCGCACGCGCGCCATCGTGGTGACGCATCTGTACGGCAACCCGGCAGATATGGATGCGTTCTTGGAGATCGTCGCGGGCACGGACATCGTCCTCATCGAAGATGCGTCTCACGCGCACGGGGCCATGTGGGAGAACAAAATGGTCGGCAACATCGGGCATATCGGTTGCTTTAGCATGCAGGAGAAAAAACCCGTGTCCGGCTTGGAAGCGGGCGTTGCAACCACAAATGACGACGACCTGTACGACCGCATGCTCGCGCTGGGACAATGCGGCAGGTGCGACGACTTGTGGACCACCAACCGGTTCAGAGCACTTCGCAACATGGGCTTGGGCGTCAAGTACCGCGCAAATCCATTGGGCATTGCGATGGCACGCGCGCAGTTGGAACGCCTGCCCATGCTCAACGAAAAGCGACTGGCGTGGTTCAACCGAATGGACGCCCTGCTCGAGCCCATCCCAGGCGTGATGCCACAACAGACGTACCCCAAGGCCACGCGAGGCGGCATGTTGCTCTACGCGGGCACGGTTGACCCAGAGGTGTTTGGCGCGCCGCTCTCGGTCATCGTCAAAGCCCTGGTCGCCGAGGGGGTTTATATCAGCGCGACCACCGCTTGGGGATACAGCGCGATGCACTTGGAGCCGCTTTTTAATGAATTTTCATTCCAGGGCTTGGGCGGGCCATGGGGCGATTTGCCCCTGGATGCGCGGATGCCCAAATGCGATCTGCCGGTGAGCGAGGCATTGCAAGCGACCAGTTTCTGGCTCGCCACGCCAGTCGCGCCGTGCGCCGAATGGGTGGAACAAACCGCCCACGCATTCGCCAAAGTGGTTGCCCACCGCGCTCGGTTGTCTGAAATCGCAAAGGAGTTATAGCCGTGCGATCTGTTTTTGTTCGCCTTTTGTGCCTTTTGTGGCTCAGCGCACTTTTGACTTCTCCCGCGTCTGCCGAAGAGGTGCGGGTTGAAGGCGATCTCGCGCTCGCGGTCGATGTTTGCGGGTATCGCGGAGACGATGGGCCGTATCAGGAGGTCGTCGTCTGTTTCCCGGCATCGCATCTCACGCTGGAAGTGCAGGGCGATAGCCTCGTCGTTGCGCGCTATGCCCCGCGTTTGGAATTGTTCGGGGCGCAGGGCAATGCGGTGAAAGAGATCGCGGGCGAGCGCGTCGTGTCTGTCGATGAACAGCGCGAAATTTGCGACATTGCGCGGTTTCGCGTTCCCCCGGGGGCGTATCGCGCCGTGCTCGAGGTCGATGCACTGGGCAATAACCGACAGGGGCGAGCGGTATTTCCCATTGTGGTGCGCGAATACAAAGCCGGGCAACTCGCGTTGAGCGATCTGTTTTTCGTGCGCGAAATCGACCCGCCCGGCGAGCAATTGGAGTCGTTTCGCAAGGCGGGGCATGTACTCTTGCCCGCGCCTGATCGCGAATTTTCGGCTGTCCTGCGCTATTATGTAGAACTCTACGAAATCGGGCGCGTGGCCCATCGCGTGCGGTTTCAGGTCCTCGACCGATTCGGGCATCGCGTATTTGACCACGAGCGCGAATATCCCGCGTACCGAGAGGAGGCCAAATTCGCGGAGGGCATTTCGTTGCGCGCTTTGCCGCCTGGGGAATACGCGCTGCGCGTGGAGGCGCGAGCGGGCGAACAAATCGCGCACACACAACGCGCATTTCGCATTTCGGGTTCTCCCGCATCGCCCACGCCGATACGGGCGAAAATGCCACCCGAGATCGCCGCGCAATCCGCGGCACTCGGCGCAGGGGAACGCGCTGTTTTTGCGTACGGATACTTTCTCGAACACCAACCGGTTTTCGCCCAATGCTACATCGCGCCGGCAATGGGCATGGGCGATCCGCACATCGGGCTGTCCTCGTTGCGGGCTATCGGCCTTGGGAAAACCCTCAAAAAGCGCGTGGATAAGACCTTTGGAGAGCGGCTACCCATGGCCGATACGCTCGCGGTGCGAGAGGCGCAGGGCCTGGTGGAGTTTGTCTTGGACGACGACCCCCGCGACCCGCACGCGCTGACCGCCAAAGCCTTGCTCGCGCTCGAAACCGGCGCAGTGGCCCGCGGCGAGACGTATGCCCGAAAGGCATTTGAGATCGCCCCGGGCTCGCCTGACGTGCAACGGGTGCTGGGCATTGCGAAACTGGCGCGGCGCGATTGGGAGGGCGCGGTGCAACATTTTCAACGCGCCGCGCAACCGGGCAATGTCGCGCTGGCGCGGTTTTTAGCTGGCAAGGGCATCGAACACTTGCAGGCGCGTGTTGCACAACGCCCGGATCATCCGTATTTCCATTACGCTATCGGGCGCGTGCGAGAGCGCGGCGCCCAACTCGAGGAAAGCGCGGCATCGTACTGCAGGCAAATCGTGGTCGATCCCCTGTTTGCGCGGGCGAAGTTCGACTTTGGGCGCGTGCTGTTCAAACGCGGGCGGATCGATTCGGCGGCGGCGGTTTGGCGGGAACTGATGGAGGCGCGTCCGTCGTTTCGCAAGATCTGCGTGCATCCCTTGCTGTCGGCTTATCTCAACATCGGGGAAACCGGCAAAGCGCAAGCCGTGATCGCCGAAGAACTCCGCACCCTGAGCGACGAGGCGCGGGCGCGCATCGAGGATATTTCCCTCGTGGCAGGGCCGGAGGAACGGGCCGAGTACCAGCGGTTGTCGCCCGAAGCACGGCCGCAATTTGTCCGCGCCTTCTGGCAAAAACGCGACCCCACGCCGGCAACGCCGGGCAATGAACGCTTGGTCGAGCACTATCGGCGCGTGGTGTACGCATTGGATCACCATTCAAAAGATGGGCAGACCTGGGACAGGCGCGGGGATGTGTACATTCGCTACGGCGAACCCGCGCACATCAGCACGAGTTCGGACATTCGCTTTGAAACGGATCGAGAGGTCGTGCGCGTGAAAGAGCGGTTGGCCGCGTCATTGTCCGCAGAGGCCAAGCAGGAGATCCTCGCGCGCATCGGGCGGTTGCGAACCTCTACGCGCGATGTGGAGATCGAATCCGAATTGGCCGAGGTGGTCGGGATCAGCGATTTTGAGTCTATCGACTTTGAGATGAATCCCAACCGCGTGTTTTTCGCGGCCGGAAGCGATGATGTCAACGCGTACGTGCGCGGGAAGGAACTCTTTGGCCGGGATCGTCCGGGCATGAGCGAGCGTCCCTTGCGGGGCATTCCGCTCTATCCGGTCAATGGCAGCGAGCCGTGGGCGTATTGGATTTATCCGGAGGTGGCCGGGGGCATCGAGGTCGTTTTCACCGCGCTGACGCCGAGGGGGGATTTCGACTTTCCCGATGTTTCGCAGGGCAGGAAGCTGGCCCGGTTCAACCAGCGGCTTTGGGAAGATGTGCGTCCCGAAGCGGTCATCGCCCGCGCCATCGCCGCGCAACCGGATCGGTACGCGCCGGTCAATGCGTTGGATTTTCACTACGCTTATGCGGATTTCAGGGGCACAGAGGAGCGGTCTCGCGTGGAGGTGTATTACGGGGTGCCGGTTTTAGACGCGGTGGATGGAAAAACCGAGGTCGCGTTTGAACGGGGCATCGCGCTGTTCGACAGCGCTTGGGCACCGGTTTATCGCAAGGTGGCCCCCATGCCCGTGCAGGTGGATACGACCGGCATTGAAGCCGGCACATTGGCGATAGACGAACTCGCGCTCGCGGTGCGCCCGGGCAAGTACTACTTGGGGCTTCAAATCGACCATCCCGCGTCCGCGCGGTCCGGCGGCTATACTCAGGAGCTCATCGTGGAAGACTACGCAGTGCCCGGGTTGAAGATCAGCGATATCGAACTCGCCGGGCGCGTGCAAGTGGATTCATTGGCACAGGTGGAGGTCGTCGCCCTGCCGTCTCGCGCGTACAAGGCGGGGCAACCCATCGTGATTTACTACGAGGTGTACGACCTGCAACGCGATGCGTTGGGACGGACCCAATACCGCGTGGATTACCGCATCACGCCCAAACAGGGCAAACTCAGCGGGGTGCGCGTCCTCCGCGCTATCGGCCGCTTGCTCGGCATCGAGGAAAAAGCCGTCGTGACGATCTCGTACCACCACGCGGGCAATGCGGCAGACGAGTACAATTATCTAGAAATCGACCCGGGGGATTCGCAACCGGGCGCCTGCGAAATCGCGGTGACAGTGACCGATCTCAATACGGGGCAACGCGCGGAGAAAACCGCGATGTTTTTCATTGGCGAATAGACGATTCCCGGTCGCGGTCTCAAATTGACAAATAAAAAAATATATCGCTTGACAACGCCCATGTTTATGCTATAACTTGGTCTCGATTCCACACGTCAACCCCATCCAAAGGAGGTAGTGCATGAAGAATGTTTCTGGTTTTCGCCCGCTCGGGTTTTTGGCGGGCATGGTGTGTGCGGCGTTGCTCGCCGCACCTGTTGCGTTGCACGCGCAGACCACGGGCAAAATTGCCGGGCGCGTGACAGACGCGGATTCGGGCGAACCGTTGCCGGGGGCGAATGTGGTTGTCGCGGGCACCGCGATGGGCGCAGTGGCCGATGTCAACGGCGAATACTTCATTTTGCGCGTGTCGCCCGGCACGTACGAAGTGCGGGCCTCACTCGTGGGGTATCAGGGCGTTTCCAAAACCGAAGTGGAAGTGCTCTTGGACCGCACCGCGACAGTTGACTTTCAGCTCAAAGAATCGACGGTCGAATTGGAGGCGATAGTGGTCACCGCGGACCTCGACCCGGTTCAGATGGACGTGTCGTTTGCCCAGCAGGCCATCACGCAAGAGCAACTCGAATCGATCCCGGTTGGCCCGCGCATCCGCGATCAGGTCGCCACGCAGGTGGGCTTAGACACAGACGCCTGGGGCATTACGATTCGCGGCGACGATGCGACCACAATCGGCTTCAACATGGACGGCGTAACCGCGTCCGACCACCGGCACCAGCGCGCGTACACGTCGTTTTCCAAAACCGCGATCAAGCAGGTTCAGGTGCTCACCGGCGGGTTTAATGCCGAATACGGCAACATCCGCGCAGGCGTGGTCAACTTCGTCACCAAAGAACCGTCGCGGTATTTCGGCTCCGCAGAAGGCACTTACAACCCCGCGGGCAAAAAGCATTTTGGCCCCAATCTCTACGCCGAAGAAAACTGGTGGGATGTCGGGCGGTTTCAGTCCATGACGCCCACAGAAGACCGCAATAGCGACGGCGCGCCGGACTTCATCGGCTGGAATCAGGAACTCGCCAATCGCACGGCCGACGGCAAGCAATGGCTGTCCGGCGTGAATGGGCGCGACCCCATCACCACGGCCGCGCAGGCCAAGGGTATCTGGGATTGGCAACACCGGTCTTATGACGGAGACGACCCGTACGCGGACGGCCCGTTCAACGCAAACCCGGAAGACCGGGATTTCGATTATTTGTGGGACCTCACAGTGGGCGGCCCGATTTGGAAGGACAAAATTGGGTTCACCGCGTCCAGCCGCAAAGAGCGCATGGCCTATCCCTTTGACGTGGGCACGGTGTCCTATCGGGACAACACCACGCAACTCAAACTGACATTTACCCCCACGCCGACGACCAAATTGAGCGTCCAGTACATCCGCGGCTTCCAACACGGTAGCCATCAGGGCAACAACGTGGGCGTGCCACAGCGCACGCAGCAATCCGTGTTTGAAAATTATTCCCACTCGCGCATGTTCATGCCCTCGGCGGATTATCAGAAATTGCAGATCGCGCGCGCCCACGCCCTGGTCTCCTGGACGCACACCCTCTCGCCCAAGGCGTTTTACAACCTGACGGCGCGGTTTGGCGGCGCGGACTGGACGACGCAATGGCATCCGCAAAAGCAGTCCAACGCGGCGGCTATCGCGATTCACACAGACGGGTCGCGGGAACAGGTCACTGACGACAGCGCGGATGCGGCCCGTGCGCGCGGCGCCGTGGTTCTCAACGAGGCGCCTTTTGGGTGGAATTACAACCCGGGCGGCAATGACATTCTCAACGTGTTCCGGCTGCAAGGCGGCGGCGGCAACAGCCGTGCGGGCGATTGGTCCACTATCGACGAAATCGATCTGACGGCTGATTTCACCAGCCAGATCACGCCGCACCACCAGATCAAAACCGGCGTTCAGGTGCATCACTTCAACCTGCACGAAAATCGGGGCTACGTGCCTGCCGCAGTGCCGGAATACGGCGATCCCATTTACCGGGACGAGTACGAAGGCCCGCGCATCAGTTCGTCCGGCACCGTAGAATTTCCGTGGACCGGGCGCGATGATGCGGATTTGCCGAGCAATGGCGACATCAACGGCGATGGCGTGCTCAACGAATCGGACGTGCCCTCTGGCGGCGCGACCGGCGATCACAACAATTATTTTGTGAAAACCCCGATTTTTGGCGGGGTCTTTTTTCAAGACCGGA
Source organism: Candidatus Latescibacterota bacterium (assembly GCA_965204745.1). Lineage (GTDB taxonomy): Bacteria > Latescibacterota > UBA2968 > UBA2968 > UBA2968 > VXRD01. The sequence continues at coordinate 627,658 of OZ242010.1, read as the reverse complement.
TGGAGTACCGCGATATCGTGGTCAATGCGGGCATGCGCTTGGACTGGCACCGGCCCGATCTGTATTTTGACCTGCCCAACGAAACCCACGCGCCGTGGTTTGGCCGAGACGCGGAAGCGGTTTATCGCGCGGCCCGCAAGGTTCGCCCGCCGACCGACTATGCTTTTAGCCCCCGGTTTGGCGCGTCCTATCCCATTACGGATTTGAGCAAAATGTTCATCAACTACGGGCATTTTAACCAGATCGTGAACACGCGCGACATGTATCGCACGCAGAGCGGTTTGGGGCAGTCCCTCGAGTTTTTGGGCAATCCGTGGATGAAGATGGAGCGCACCATTCAGTACGAAATGGGGTACGAGCGCAGCTTCCTCGGGAAGTACTTGTTCACGGGCACGGTGTATTTCAAAGACGGGGAAAACGAATCGTGGACAGATGCGCGCAACTGGATGCAATTCAACGGGCGCAACACGCGCAACACGCAAAACGCCTTTGCGACAGACGCGCGCGGCTTGGAACTGAAATTGCAGAAGACCCGGGGCAAATTCTTTACCGGGTTCGTCTCCTACGACATTCGCCAAGCTCGGGTTCGCAACACGTCTTGGCGGCACATCCGCGATGTGAAGACCGTGTCCACGCCGTCGAGAACCGTGATCGAAGACAATCCCAACAATGCCGCGCCCCCGTTCCGGGCCAAGCCGCAGATCAAGTTGGGCGCGAATTTCCGCACGCCTTTGGATTACGGCGGGGCGCAAAACATGCTCAAGGGCGGCTGGAACCTCGGCTTCTACTTCGAGCGCGAGGCCGGCGAGTGGTTCAACTACAACCCGGGCAATGCCGATGCGTCGTTGATCAATGTGCTCAACGCGCAATGGGTGGATGAATACGCAGGCCACCTCCGCATTGCCAAGATGTTCAATTTGCCGGGCGCGCCCATGCTGTTCGTAGAGATTTCCAATCCGCTCAATTTCAAAAACACGCACACCCTGGGCGGCGGCAATCGCAGCGACGTGTTTGGGATCAACCCCGAAGACACGCCCAGAACCGGCGCGGGTAGTTACGGCGGTGGCAGGGCCTTTGAATATGCGGGCACAAATACCGGCAACCGGTTCCGCGCTTACATGGAATCCATCGGTTGGACCGTGGATAACAACGGCAAGTTGCAAGAGGGCAGCCGCCCGGGCACGGATGTCGAAAACTTTCCCGACATGCGCCGGCCCTCGCTCCTCTTCAGCGACCGCCGTGACATTAGCTTCGGCGCGCGGTTTAGCTTTTGAGAGGCTGTGACCTACCCCCTAACCCCCTTCCTGTGAGGAAGGGGGAACGCGGATCGCTTTTGCGAGGGATTAGATGAAAGGTTTTGGGGATTTTCATGGCCTGCTCCGCACGCTCAAAGCCATCACGCACAGCCCTTGCATTCATTATCAAGCAAGCCACACTCTCCCCCTTTCCTCGTAGGCACAGGCGTAGCCTACAATGAGCGAAGCGAATAACGGGGGCCGGGGGGATAGGTCCCTAAGATGGCTGACCGCTACTTTTCACACAGGAGGAAATATGACCCAAAGACGAATCGCAATACTTTTGGTGTGCGCGGCGCTGCTCATCCCAATGGGCGATGCGGCCGCGCAATGGATCGGGAGGATGTGGGGCTCGTGGCCCAATATCGACTACTTTGTCACCATCAACTCCCCGGGCGGGCGCGCAACGGGCTTCACAAATCCGGACGTGCGTACGGTCAATGCCCAAGTGATGGACGGGTGGTGGCAATTCGCTGTCGAAAATTTCAATGTGCCCTCCTATTTTGAACCGTTCCAGGGGGACCAACCCGAATTGCTCGGCGTGCAATTCACGAAATTTGTCAACGACTACAAGCAGGATGCGCGGGATTTTACGCGCACGCATTTTGAACTCAGCGACGGCATCACGCCCAAAATCTACCGCAACCAACCGCCGACCGTGACGCAGGATGGCGTGACCTTGTCGCAGGCACTGTGGACGATTTTTGCGGACCGCAACGATCAGGTGGTGGCGGATTTGACCGCTGACCTGCTGATCCCCCTCGAGGTCTCCTACGCTGGCGGGCTGACCGAGCGGCGCAGGCTCTATGCGTGGCAAAGCCCCGAGCAAGATGAAATGTTCATTTTGATCCGAAGCTATGGCCGGCCCGAACCGCCCAATGTGCCGGATTCGCGAGTCGGCGCGCGCGGGTCTGCGCCAAGCCCGGAATCGAGCACGGCCAATCCGGTATTTGACGACCTGTACATCGGGCAAAATGTCTATTGGCAACGCGGCGGCGGGCAAGGGCCGGCCGGCGAAGTGCGCGATGAGGGCGCGGTAGAAATCGGCTCGCGCCACCGCACGGCCAATCTCGGCGCCTTGGGCGAATGGGACGAGCTCTATTTTTTTGACGACGAGGAAAAGCTCCTGTACGCGCGAGATGGCGATTCGGCGATCAAAGACGGGTACCGCGCCGATGGCGATGACCGGGGCGAACCCGCGCCTCCCGAAGGCCATGACGCCCTCGAGCTGGCCAAGGCCGCACGGGTCTCGGCGGGCGAATTTTTAGAGTCCGAATACAAGGGCAAGGTGTGGCTCTACGTGTCGCAAACTCCCACGACCTTCGAGGATTTGTCCGATTCCAACAACTGGTTTCTCGACGAGGCCGTTGAAACCGCGCAACCCCGGTTGATCAAGCGCGTGGATGGCTCCAACTGGGTGTCTTCAGACGGCAACAGCCGCCCCGAGGTGTACGATTTCATCGTGGCGCCGGGCACGACGCGCGAGCAACGCATTTTCCAAAGTGACGCGCTCGACCTCAAGCCGACCTCCGTGAATATGTGGGCGTTTCAGATTACGTGGGGACCGTGGGACTTGCAACCCGGGCAGTGGGTTCACATCGTAGAAGCGTGGGTCGTGGCCGGCCCGCATGCAGACGAGAACAAGCGCGTTGGCGCGCAGTGGGTCAATGATTCGATTTCCTTTGAGGAAAAAGAGGCGTTTCTCAACAGCGGGCGCGATTCCCTGATGAAGGGCGTGGCACTCGCACGCACGGCTTGGGAGAATCGCCGCGTGGTCAGCGGCACGGTGCAGGGGAAGGAAGTCTCGTGGCCTATCGGGGTGTCGCCCAGTTTGCCACTCGGGCCGTCGTGGCCTTCCAACGTGACTTACCGATCGGGCCCGGCGCAAAACGAGATCGAATGGGCAGGCGTTCCCGACGCGGCGGGGTACAATCTGTACAAAATGATCGGGCATGAAACCAACCTGCCCGACCCGCCGATTCCGGTCAACGGCACGACGCTCATCTCGCAAACCAGCTTTACCGACACGGACGTCGTCCGCGGCGAGCGGTATTTTTACGCGGTGACTGCGGTGAATGCCGCCGGGCAAGAGAGTAGCATTTTTGCCACGCGCGGCTTGGGTGACGGCGTGAGTCCGTTTTCCGCCCCGGTCAATGATCTGAAGCGGGTGCGCGTCGTGCCCAATCCGTACAGCATTTTGGGCGGGGATTTGTCCTCGGGCGGGTTGAACTTCACCGGGCAACCCAACAAGTTGCTCTTCGTGAACCTGCCCGCGCGGGCGATCATCCGCATCTTTACGCTTCAAGGGGACTTGGTCACCCGGCTCGACCACGTTTCCGGATCCGGCGACGAGGAGTGGCCCCTGATGGCGAATGACAACAACCAGTTCATCGTCAGCGGCGTGTACGTGGCGCACATTACCAACCCAGACACGGGCGAAACCGACATCGAGAAGTTCGTGGTGATTCGATAGGCTCGCAACCAGACAAGGAGGCAGTTGTGACAACACGCAAAATGATCTGGGCATGCCTGCTGGCATTCGCCCTGATGGGCACGCAGGCCAGCGCGCAATTTGAGGACCCGCGCGTCCTCGGCGGTGAAAAAATCCGCGATCTGGAGCCCCTTTATCCCAATCAGGAAGAAGTCCGCCCCTCGGGCGTGAAGGCCGGGCAGAGCGGCTTTGTGTTTCTCGCATTTTCCACAGATGCGCGACGCGGCGCGATGGCAGACGCGGGCGCAGGGCTGATCGGAGACGCGCCCGGCGCCTTGTTCCTCAACCCGGGCTTGCTCGGGTTCGTCCACCAGCGGCAGGCGTTTTTCACCCATGCCCGATGGATCGCCGAGACCAACCACCAAGTCGCGGGCGCGGTGTTCAAAATCCCAAACGCGCCCGGCACGTTTGGCGTGGGCTTTATCACGCACGACGCGGGCGAGATCAATGGCACGGCGATCAACAGCGATCCGGCCAGCGCGGGGTACACCGAGACGGGCGCGTTCACCACGACGAATTACGCCTTGTCCGCGGGCTGGGGTTTTCAGATTACGGACCGATTCTCGGTGGGCGCGATGGCGCGGTTTGCCCATCAAAACCTGGGGCAAAGCACGGTTTTTGTCGCGGGGTCGCAACAGACCCGGTCAAATGATCTCAATGCGTTTGCCGTGGATATCGGCACGTATTTCAACACGGGCTTTCGGAATTTGGCGATAGCGATGAGCGTGCGAAACTTCAGTCAGGAAAAGGAGTTTCAACGCGAGCGGTTCGAGTTGCCCCGGTCCTTCCGCTTGGGCTTTGTGTTCGATCTGATTTCCCTGTATGGCCGAACCCCGGCGCCGCATCACCTCGAACTCGTCACCGAGATCGACAGCCCCATCGACTTTGACGAGCGCACGCTTTTGGGGATGGAATACCGGTTCGAGCCAGCGACCTCTGCGATGGGGTTTGCCCTGCGCGGCGGTTACAAGTACAACCACGATACCGAAGACTATTCCTTCGGCGGAGGCATCCATTACAAGACCGAGTCCGGAAAAGGCGTTCGCATCGACTACGCATTCAAGCACTTCAATGCGTCCTTCTTCAATTCCGTGCAGATGGTGAGCGCGGCGGTCAGTTTCTAACCCTCACCCCCATCACACAAAAAAACGGCGGTGGATCTCATGTCCATCGCCGTTTTTGTTTTCTACCAATTTGATTTTAGGTCGTCCGTATCCCGCGTCCTAGAGACCTACCCCCCTAGGCCCCGTTACTCGTTTCGCTCGTTGTAGGCTACGCCTGTGCCTGCGAGGAAGGGGGAATGGCGAGAGGGTTTGCGAGAGATTTACGCGAGAGGTTTTTGGGTTTCTATGGCGTGATCTATTCGCTCAAAGCTATCAAAACAGCCAGGGAGACAAACCTTCAAAAAGCCATGCGCTCCCCCTTTCCTTGTAGGAAAGGGGGCCGGGGGGATAGGTCTATAGCGGCGGGGGATGCGAAGGACATAGCGGAGTGGGAACGATGAAGCGGTGGTGGGGATGTGGGGTAATCCGCGTAATCTGCGTAATCCGTTTAATCCGCGATTCAGACACGGTGGGGTTGCGGACTGACCGCTTGACACTCCTGTTTGATTGTCGTAGATTGCTTTTCACCTGCGTTCATTTTTACCCGATTCCCGGAACCTGACGGATGTTGGATCATGGGCCACGCATCGCGTTGTTGGGCACGATTAACCGCGATACGATACACACCGCCGATGGCGTGACGACCAAGAGCTACGGCGGGTTGTTGTACAGCATCCTGGCCTTGGCCGAGATCGCGTCTGATCGCGCGGCGATTTATCCGATCTGCAATGTGGGGCGCGATATGGAGGATGTGGTGCGCGAAAAGCTCGCGCCGTATCCCCAGGTCAAATTGGACGGCATTCGGTTTGTGCCGGGGAAAAATCCCCATTGCTTTTTGGATTACGACGCAGAAGGCCGCAAGCGCGAAACCCTGCGCTACGATGTCCCGCAACTGTCCCTTTCGCAAATCGAACCGTTTTTGGGCTGCGACGCGATGTGCTTCAATTTTATCACCGGGATGGAACTCGCGCTCGCAACCGCGCAAGGCGTGCGTGGCTCTGCCGCGGGCCTGTTGTTGATGGATGTCCACAGCTTGACCTTGGGCATAGACGACAACCGCCGCCGGTTCTGGCGCGTGCCCCCGCGGTGGAAAGCGTGGGTCGGGTGCGTGGATGTGGTGCAGATGAACGAGCAGGAAGGCGCGTTGCTCGCCGGCGAGATGTTGGATGGCGAGGGCGCGACATGCCGGTTTGCCAGCCGCGTGTTGTCCGCAGGGCCTTCGGCGTTGATCATCACGCGCAGGCACCGAGGGTCAGAGATGATCGTCCAAGACGACCGCGCAGGGGTCGCAATCCACCGGTTCGATGCTATGCCCATCGGCGAACCTCGCGATGAGACCGGGTGTGGCGATACGTTTTTGATGGGCTATACCTGGGCGTTTTTGCAAACCGGTGATCGCGCGGTTGCCAGTCGCTTTGCCAACCGCGTGGCCGGAATCAATGTGTGTTTGCGCGGGATTGAAGGCATTGGGCAAATCGGTCAATTTTTAACCCCCGAAGACCTGACCCATCAGGTCGCGTTGCCGTGTTAAACGGCGTTTTCCGATCCCGAAAGGAGGATCTGATGCAAGAGTATCAATTTCCAAATCGTCCGAATTTCGATTTGCAATTCAACCCCAAGATGATCTACTACGGGTTAGTTGTGATCGCGTTGCTCTGGTTGGGCAGCGGCATCTACACGGTGCGACAGGACGAGCAGGCGGTGGTGTTTCGGTTTGGCAAGGCCGTGTCCGTGGCCGATCCCGGGCTTCACTACCATTGGCCCGCGCCTATCGAACGCATCGAGAAAGAGCGCGTGTCTGAGGTGAAGCGGCTGGAGGTGGGTTTTCGCACCATCAGCGTGACGCCCACGCCGAGGTATCAAAAGGTGACGGCCGAGTCGATGATGTTGACCGGCGACGAGAACATCGTGGATGTGGAACTGATCGTGCAGTATCGCATCCGGGATATGAAGAATTATTTGTTTCAAGTCAATGATCAGCGAAAAGCCATCAAAGACGTCACCGAGGCCGCATTGCGTCAGGTGATTGGGCAGCACACCATCGACGAGGCATTGACAGAGGGCAAGTTGGAAATCCAGGAGGAGATTCAGCAGCAGGTGCAAGAAGTGCTCGATCTCTACAAACTCGGCGTCCGCGTGGATCAGGCCAAGTTGCAAACCGTGTCTGTGCCCCAAGAAGTCGATCACGCTTTCAAGGATGTTGCCAGCGCGCGAGAAGACCGCATCCGCCATCAAAACGAGGCAGAGGCGTATCGCAATGACATCATCCCCAAAACGCGCGGCGAGGCCGAAAAGATGATCCGAGAAGCCGAAGCCTATAAGGTCGAGCGGATCAAGCGGTCACAGGGCGATGCGGACCGGTTCGTGGAGGTGCTCAGGGAATACCGCAAGGCAAAAGACGTGACGGAAACGCGCCTCTATCTCGAAACGATGGAAAAAATTCTGCCCGGCATGCAAAAATTCGTCGTGGAGTCCGATGGCAAGGGCGGGATTTTGAATGTGCTCAATTTGCAAAAGCCAGTTGCAGGAGGGAAATGAGATGCGAAACTTGGTGACTGTGGTGGTCGTTTTGATCGCGGCGATTATTTTGGTGCAAGCGTCGTGTTATATCGTGGATGAACGCGAGCAGGTCGTGGTCACGGAATTTGGCCAGCCGATCCGCACGGTGCAGACCCCCGGTTTGAATTTCAAAATTCCGTTTATTCAGCAGTTGCACACCTTTGAAGATCGCCTGTTGTACAGCGATGCCGATCCTCGGCAGATTTACACCCAGGACAAGAAAAACCTGATCGTGGATAATTTCGCGCGGTGGCGCATCGCGGATCCCCTCAAGTTTTTGGTGTCTGTGCAAAATGTTTCGTACGCGCAATCGCGCTTGGATGACATTATTTTTTCCGCGGTTCGAGAGGAACTCGGGCAACGCACCCTGACCGAGATCGTCGCCACGAGCCGCGAGGAAATTATGAAAAGGGTGACCGATCTGTCCCGCGATGCCGCGCTCGCGCTGGGCATCGATATCGTGGATGTGCGGATCAAGCGCGCGGATTTGCCGCTCGAGAACAAGGCCAATGTGTTTGAGCGCATGCGCGCCGAACGCACGCGACAGGCCAAGGAATACCGCGCCGAGGGAGAAGAGATCGCCACGAAAATCCGCGCCCAGACCGATCTCGAAGTGACGACTCTCACCTCTGAAGCCCTGCAAAAATCCCAGTTGATTCGCGGCGAGGGCGATGCCGAGGCATTGCGGATTTACGCCGATGCGTTCGAGCAAGATCCCCGGTTCTTTGAATTTTGGCGCACCCTCGAGGCGTATGAAAAAACCCTGGGCCAAGGCACGACGGTTGTGATGCCGCCGAGCAGTGATTTTTTTAGGTACTTGGGCAAGGCGCGTGCGCGGTAGTCAGTTGTCAGTTGTCAGTTGTCAGTTGTCAGTTGTCAGTTGTCAGTTGTCAGTTGTCAGTTGTCAGTTGTCAGTTGTCAGTAGGTTGTGTTGACATTTCATTTTTTGTGCCGCACAGAGTAGCAACTGTGTTGCTTCTTGCTCATTTAAGGCGTTTGGTCCTTTGATGGCTTAGGTTGCTCTGATGGCGTTGCGCGAGGGGACCTATCCCCCGGCCCCTTTCCTAAAAGGAAAGGGGAGTAAAGTCCCTTTGATGGCTTCTCGCTCTGGTTGCTCTGATGGCGTTGACCGAGGGTATAAAGCGATTAAATATCCCTCATCAATCCCCTCGCAAAACCGCTCACTGTTCCCCCCTTCCTCGCAGGAAGGGGGGTTAGGGGGGTAGGTCCTCATAACAAATACGCAATGGATTCAACGCTTAATTCGCATCGTCAGTCCCCACCCCAAAACCCGACGCACTTCGTGGGTTCGTAGGTTCGCAGAACGGATGGAACTCCGAGCGCGATAATCTCATGGCTGCCCGTTCAATGCAAATTTTGTGGCTGTGGTTTTCGATCCTTTTCGCGGTTTCCACAGCGCGTGCGACGCAGTGGCACCGGTTTGAACGCGATGGCCTCGCGCTTTATCTCGCGCAGGCAGATACGGGTCGGGCGCGGGCATTGTTGGGCGATCTCCTCATCGGGCGCAGTGAGATTCAGCGCAAGTTGGGGGGCGCGCCCGCTGTTCCCATCGCGGTTTATCTCGCGCCCTCGCAGGGTGTTTTTCACGACTTGACAAAGGAGCGATTGCCGCATTGGAGCGCGGGGGTTGCGTTTCTCGAATCGCGCACCATTGTTTTGCAAGCGCGGGTCGGCAATTTGCTCCAGGTTGCGCGGCACGAATTTGCCCATGTGTTGCTGCACGCCACCGTGCCCAAGCGCGTGCCCGTGTGGTTTCACGAGGGCGTGGCGATGTGGGCGTCTCACGAGTGGCGGTTGCAACAGACCGCGGCGATGATTTACGCGGTTTTCGCCGGGGGATTGATCCCGCTGTCCGAGATTGACGAGGTGTTGTCGTTCCCGTCTGCCAAAGCGGATTTGGCGTACACGGAAAGTTTGATGGCGGTCGGGTTTTTGATCCGCTTGGGCGGGCCAAATGCCGTGGTGGCCATGCTCGCGGAATTGCAGGCCGACGCGCCCTTCGAGGTGGCTTTGTTTCGGGTGACGGGCATCACGCCGCGCGAATTTGAACACCGATGGCGCGAGCATGTGCAGGGGCGGTTTGGCCCGATGGCGCTGCTCTTTTCGCCCGATTTGTTTTGGTTGTATCTCGCATTACTCTTGTTTCTGGCCTATTTCTGTGTGCGCCTGCGGAATCGCGCGACCCTGCGCCGCTGGGAAGCCGAAGAGGCCGCCGAGGAGTTGCCCATGATGTTGCGCGTTTATCGCCGGGAGGACGAGCCGTGATCGTGGGCGTCACAGGGGGGATCGGCGCGGGCAAGAGCACGGTTTGCGCGGTGTTTGAAGAGGCCGGCGCGCATGTGATAGACGCCGATGCCGTCGGGCATGACGTGCTGCGCGACCCGGCTGTGATCCGCAATTTGGTCGATGCGTTCGGGCCGGAGATTTTGGATGCAGCCGGACGGGTGATACGCCGCGCAGTGGGCGAGTTGGCATTTGCCTCGGATGAAGGCCGGGAAAAACTCAATGCCGCGGTGTGGCAACCGCTTCGGCAGGCGTTGTCGCACAAAATTCAGGCCGCATTGGACCGCGATCCCAACCGCCCGGTCGTGGTGGATGCGGCTTTGCTACTTGAGCGCGGCGATCCCAAGGCGTGGATCGACATTTTGGTGGTGGTGACAGCGCCCGAGCCGATGCGAATCGAGCGCACGATGGCGCGGTTGGGCATTTCAGAAACCGAGGTCAAAGCGCGCATAGCCGCGCAGTTGCCGGAGAAAGACAAGGTGGCGGTTGCGGATTTTGTCGTGGTCAATGACGCGACCCTAGCCGCATGTCGGCAGCGTGCTGTGGGTGTTTGGAAAAAAATTAAAAGTGAGGAGCGATGAATTACACGCCGCATACAGCACGCGATGTGCAGCACATGCTCGAGGTGATCGGGGTTTCGGCTGTCGGCGATTTGTTCGCCCCAGTGCCCGCATCGCTGCGGTTGAAAGCCCTCGCGTTGCCGCCCGGGATCAGCGAAATGGAGGCGATGGCATTTGTGCAATCGCTGGCCGATGACGCGCATGACCGCGCTGCGACCGCGTCGTTTTTGGGCGGCGGCGCTTACGATCATTTTGCCCCGAGCGCGGTCGATGCCATGATCTCTCGGGGCGAATTTTTTACCGCGTACACGCCCTATCAGCCCGAGGTGAGCCAGGGGACGCTTCGGGCTATTTTTGAATTTCAAACCGCGATTTGCGAATTGACCGGCATGGAGGTCGCGAATGCGTCAATGTACGACGGCGCGTCTGCGCTGGCCGAGGCCGTGCTGATGGCGGTGCGCCTGAACGATGGCACGCGCGTTTTGTTGCCCCAAAGCCTGCATCCGTTTTACCGGCAGGTGGTGGGCACGTATGTGCGCGGGATTGGGCTGGAGTTGGTGGATGTGCCGTGGTGCGATTCCGGGGCGCTGGATCTGGCGGTTTTGAAGCGCGAGTTGACGGCGCAGACCGCGGCCGTGGTCGTGCAAAATCCCAATTTTTTTGGCGTGCTCGAGTCCTTGGACGAGATCGGAAGTTTGGTCGATCAGACGCAAACGGCTTTTGTGGCGTGCGTCAATCCCATGTCGTTGAGCGCGATTCGCCCGCCGGGGGATTTTGGCGCGGATGTGGTCGTGGGCGATGGACAGCCCTTGGGCCTGCCCCTGTCGTATGGCGGGCCATACGTCGGGTTTTTTGCGTCGCGAGAGGCCCATGTCCGCAAAATGCCCGGGCGGATTTGCGGCGAGACGACCGATGTGGATGGCAAGCGCGGGTTCGTGCTGACGTTGCAAACGCGGGAGCAACACATTCGGCGCGAGCGCGCCACGTCGAATATCTGCACCAATCAAACCCTGTGTGCGACGGCGATCACCGTGTATTTGGCAGCACTCGGGCCGCAGGGGTTTCGAGAGGTGGGCGACTTGAACTGGCACCAGAGTCACCGCGCGTTGCACGCCTTGACCGCATTGGACGGGGTGCGCCAAAAGTTTTCTGGGGCCATATTTAACGAGTTTGTTTTGGAGACCGATCACAAGGCATCGGAGGTGCTCGCTGCGTTGGGGCAGCAAGGCGTTGCAGCGGGGATTGATTTGGGGCGGTTTTACCCCGGGTTGGAAAACTGCATTTTGACGTGTGTCACCGAAAAGCGGACCGATGCGGATCTCGACCGCTTGATCGAGGCGTGGAGGGCGGTGCTATGATGGCCGAGAAATTGATTTTTGAACGCGGCGCGCCGGGCAGGCGATGCGCGACCTTTCCGGCGGCGGTGGATTCCGGCGCGGCGATTCCCGAATCCATGCGCCGCGACATTCCGCCCGCGCTGCCCGAGGTGGGCGAGTTGGAACTCGTGCGCCATTATACCGCGCTGTCGCAGATGAATTTCAGCATCGATACGCAGTTTTATCCCCTGGGGTCGTGTACGATGAAATACAATCCGAGAGTGCATGAGAAGGTGGCGCGCATGCCGCAGATCGCGGGGTTGCATCCCTTGGCGGACAATGCCCAAGCCGCGCTGCAAGTGATCTACGAGATGGAACAGGTGCTCAAAGCCATCAGCGGCATGGCGGGGTTCACGTTTCAACCCGCGGCCGGCGCGCAGGGCGAGTTTGTGGGGATTTCCCTGATCGCGGCGCATCACGAGGCGATGGGCAACCGCAAAAAGGTGGTGCTGATTCCGGATTCCGCGCACGGTACCAACCCCGCGACCGCGGCGATGTGTGGCTATACCGTGCAGGCGATCAAATCGACCGACCGCGGCACGGTGGATGTGGCGGATCTCGAGGCGCGGTTGACCGATGACGTGGCCGGGCTGATGCTGACCAATCCCAATACCTTTGGCGTGTTTGAGGACGAGATCGAAAAAATTGCCGCGCTGGTCCACGGGGTCGGGGGCCTGTTGTACTACGATGGCGCGAATCTCAACGCCTTTCTCGGGCAGTGCCGGCCCGGGGACATGGGCTTTGATGTGGTGCATATCAATTTGCACAAGACCTTTACCACGCCGCACGGCGGCGGCGGGCCGGGGTCTGGCCCCGTGGGCGTGACAGAGGCCCTGTTGCCCTTTTTGCCCCTGCCGGTTGTGGCGAAAAAGGACGACGCGTTTCAGCTCGATTTCGACCGACCGCAGTCCATTGGCAAGGTGAGTTCGTTTTACGGGAATTTTGGGATGCTTCTGCGCGCGCTGGTCTATGCCAAGATGCTCGGCGCAGAAGGCATGCGCCGCACGAGCGAGATGGCGGTTTTGAATGCCAACTACATCGCGGCAAAACTCCACGCGCATTACGACCAGCCCAAGAATGGGCAACCCATGCACGAGATGGTGTTTTCCGCGTCGCGGCAAAAAAAGGCGACTGGGATTTCCGCAACCGATATCGCCAAGCGCGTGATCGATTTCGGCATCCATCCGCCCACGATTTATTTTCCCCTGCCCAATGTCGCGCCCGAGACCATGCTGATCGAGCCGACCGAGACCGAGAGCCTGGAGCAACTCGACGTTTTTATCGACGCGATGATTCGCATCGCACGGGAAGCCGAAGAAAATCCCGCGCTGCTCAAAGATGCCCCCCACGCGACCCCCGTGCGGCGACTGGACGAAGCCACCGCGGCGCGCAAACCGATCCTGCGCTGGCAACGGCATCCACCGGCAACCGCCGGTCAAAAATGAGGACCGCAACATGACAATCCAAGAAAAATTCCAGCACCTGTTGCGCGAGTTGTTTCAGTTCGACAGCACGGACCTCGATTTCGGCATCTACCGCATTATGAATTACAAGCGGGACGCCATCGAGAAATTCATCGCCGAGGACTTGCCCAAGGCCATCGCCGACGATCTGGAGCAGGGCTTGCTGGCCGAGCAAGATCGGGCCGCTGCTGAACTGGAGGAAATCGCCCAAAGTGTCGAGGATAACTTCGGCGAGGGCGCCATTGAAGCCAATGGCGAACTGGTTTCATTTCACAACACGCCGCTCGGCAGGAAGTACCTGAACGCGAGGGCAAAGGCCGCCGGTGCTCGCCGCCGCGAGGCCGTTGAGATCGACATCTTCAACCACCTGTACGCCTTTTTTAGCCGCTACTACGAGGACGGCGATTTTATCTCCAAACGCCGCTATGCCAAGCATCAGCAATACGCCATCCCCTACAACGGCGAGGAAGTCCATCTCCACTGGGCCAACCGCGACCAGTACTATGTCAAAACCGGCGAACACTTCCGAGACTACGACTGGAAGGCACCCAACGGCATCGCAGTGCGGTTCAGGATCAGGGCCGCCGATGTGGAGCAGAACAACGTCAAGGGCGACAAGCGGTTTTTCCTGCCCCTCGTCGATGAGACACACTGGGACCATAGCACCCGCGCAATCGCCATCCCCTTTGAATACCGCCCCTTGACCGAGGGGGAAAAGCGCGACTATGGCACGAAGAATCAGCAGGAGAATATCATCGCCGCGGCGGTTGACGCCATCCCCAAGCGGCTGGGTAAGGCAACGGATGCGCTGGCCGCGCTGACCGGCGAGCGGCGGCGCGATGGCGATGGCGAACCCGTGAGCCATTTGGCGCACCACCTGCGGCAGTACACGCGGCGCAATACGTCGGACTTTTTTATCCACAAGGACCTGAAGGGGTTCCTCGCCCGCGAGCTCGATTTCTACTTGAAAAACGAGGTGCTGAATTTAGACGAGATGACCGCTATCGGCGAGAATATGGTCGGCGGCTGGTTTCAGATGATGCGCGTGATCAAGGTGGTCGGCGGTCAGATCATCGACTTTTTGAATCAGATCGAGTGCTTTCAAAAAATGCTGTGGGAGAAGCGCAAGTTCATCACCGAGACGCACTATTGCATCGCGGTCAGCACCATCGACGAAAAATTCTATCCCGCTATCGCCGCGTGCGAGCCGCAATGGGCAAAGTGGAAGGCGTTGTTCCACATCGACGAGGACGCGATCAACTTGTTCAACTCGGGAAAGGATACGCAGGGCAAGCGCATCGCTTTTATGCAGGCACACCCCACGCTTATGCTGGACACCCGCCACTTTGACGCGGACTTCACGGATCGCCTGCTCGCGTCTTTTGACGATTTGGACGGCATGACCGATGGCTTGCTCATTCACAGCGAGAACTATCAGGCGTTGAATCTATTGCAGGAAAAGTACGCGGAGCAGGTTAGTTGCATTTACATCGATCCGCCGTATAACACCGGCGACGATGACTTTATCTATCGTGACGCCTATCAACATTCCTGCTGGCTGGTGATGATAAGTGATAGGGCAATGTTGTCGAAATTTCTGATGAATGAAAAAAGCTCTTTCTGGGTGAATCTGGATGACATTGAAATTGCCCATTTCCGCTTGTTACTGGATTCTATATTTGGTCCAGAACATTTCATCGGAAACATTGCGTGGAAAAAAACCAGCGGAGACAACAAGCCCGCCTTTGCTTTTGTCCACGATAATCTAGTCATTTATGGAGCGGAACCAACTCGCGCCCTGCCTTCTCCGCAAATTGCAAAGCAGTATTCAAACCCAGACAATGACCCGCGCGGCGACTGGGCGGGTTCCGATTATCGCTCAAAATGGCACAAGCAAGAACGTCCCAATCTGTATTATGGAATTACCCATCCCAACACAGGAGAGATTATCTACCCTGATTCATACTCTGATTCTCCGAGGGTTTGGGGGTGCGATAAAAAAACACACAAAGAAAACGAAAAAAACAAGTTGGTATGGTGGGGAAACGATGGCAACTCCAAAGAACCACGCAAGAAACGCTTCTTGTCTGAACATCGCGGCTTGAACATACGGAGCATTTGGGATGATGCTGGTACGAATGACAGTGCTTCAAAAAACATTAGAGATTTGTTTGAATTTGAAGTGAATGGTCGACTAAATCCTAAGCCTTGGGAGTTGCCGAAAAAAATTTTTGGTTTTGCTTCAAAGGAAGCCTTGATAGCCGACTACTTCGCTGGCTCTGGCACGACGGGCCACGCGGTTATCAACCTCAACCGGGAAGATGGCGGGCGGCGCAAGTTCATTCTCGTCGAGATGGGCGAATACTTCGACACGGTATTGTTGCCCCGCATCGAGAAAATCACCTTCGCGCCCGAATGGAAGGATGGGAAGCCCAAACGCATGGCGACGCCCGATGAAGCCGAGCGGTCGCCGCGCATCGTCAAATCCATGCGCGTGGAGAGTTACGAAGACGCGCTGAACAACATCGCTTTTGACGACGCGGCCACGCAGTTGAAATTAGAGGATCGATTCGACGACTACTTGATCAAGTACATGCTACAATGGGAAACCAAAGACAGCGAGACCCTGCTCAATGTCGTAAAAATAGCCAGTCCGTTCACCTATCGCCTGCGGGTTCACACCAATGGAGAGACGCAGGAACGGACAGCGGATATCCCCGAGACGTTCAATTATTTGTTGGGGCTAAATGTGCGGACGCGCCGAGTTCATCAGGACGAGGGCCGACGCTATGTGGTCTATCGGGGCGAAACCCGCGATGCGCCCGGGCGCGAGGTGGCGGTTATCTGGCGGAAAACCGAGGGGTGGGAACGATCCGATTTTGACCGCGACCGGCGGTTCGTCGCCGAGCAAGGGCTGATCGACGATGTAGCGGTGGTTTATGTCAATGGGGATTCCTGCATTCCCGGTGCCATCACCGTAGAGCCGATGTTCAAAGCGCGCATGTTCGCGGAGGTGGCGAGATGAATGCGAAAATCGAGATTTCAAGAGACGCGATAGCCGCGTTCTGCCAGCGCAACCACATTCGGCGCATGGCTTTCTTTGGCTCCGTGTTGCGAGACGATTTCGGGCCAGAAAGCGATGTCGATGTGCTGGTGGAATTTGAGCCAGGGACGAGCATTGGCTACATGGGACTGATGAGATTGGAGATTGAACTGGGCGAAATCCTGGGGCGAAAAACCGATTTGCACACTTTCGAGGGGGTTGAAGACAATCCCAACTGGTTACTCCGGGAAGAAATACTCAATTCGGCGGAGGAACTCTATGAGCAAACGCAAGGGGACCTATCCCCCGGCCCCTTTCCTACGAGGAAAGGGGAGAAAGTCCCTTTGATGACTTCTCGCTCTGGTTGCTCTGATGGCTTTGAGCGAATGGATCACGCCATAGAAACCCAAACCCCCTCGCACAATCCCCTCGCAAAACCGCTCACAGTTCCCCCCTTCCTCGCAGGCACAGGTGTAGCCTACAACGAAGCGTAGCGAGTAACGGGGGCCAGGGGGGTAGGTCCCGATAGGGCATAAGCGATTAAAAATCCCTCATACAATCCCCTCGCATGCTGACCTTGAACGAATCGATTCGGGGCCAGGCTATGCGAGGGCTTTTTAGGTCGGGCGCGCACAGGGGCCTATCCCTACGGTTGATGGCGGCGGGGTGTGCGAAGGACATAGCGGGGGGAACGATGAAGCGGCTGTAGGGTTGTGGGGGTAATCCGCGCAATCTGTGTAATCCGTTTAATCCGCGATTCAGACATGGCGGGGACGGGAAGGGCACGCACGGGTGGCGGCGCGGTGGGTGGATCTTACCTCTTGCCTCTTACCTCTTACCTCTTACTTGGGGATAGGGCTTGCGGTGGGGCGGAGCAGATGGGAAAATCACTTGACATCGCGAGCGGGATTGGAGATTATTTATTTTTCTTCGCAAATCGTTCAAACAATACCACATCAGGAGGCGCCCCATGGCAGAATACGATACGATTCCCAAGCAGTTGATTCGCATCTACCCGCAAGACCTCATCCGCTTGGCTCTCGGACGCGAGGATGTCGAAATTGAAGTTGAAGAAGTCCTCGACACCGAACTCCCCAAGGTGGAAACACGCCTGGTCGATAGCCTCCTTCGCGTGCGGATCGATGGCGAGGAAGCCTTGGTTCACATCGAATTTCAAACCGACGACAGCGCGAATATGGCTCGTCGCATGGCTTCCTATATCATCCGCCTCATCGAGCAGTATGGCTTGCCGGTCTATTCCTTTGTCATCTATCTGCGTCCCAATGCCGGGCGGAGCGATAAAGGATTTTTCCGCCAAGATCATGCGGACTTTCCCGTGCTGGTGCGCTACAAGGTGCTTCGGTTGAGCGAGTTGGACGGGCAGGGCATTCTTGAAGGCGACCAGGCCGGCTTGCTTCCTTTCGCGCCGTTGATGAAGCCGCCTGTGGGGATGGGTTCCGAGGACTGGTTGCGCGCGTGTGTTCGCAAGGGCGATTCGGTTTCGTTGGATCAGGCAGACAAGGCGAATTATTTGGGTAGCTTGGCGGTCTTGAGTGGGTTGGCTTATGATCCTGCCACCATCATGCGGATTCTTTCACAGGAGGGTTTTATGGACGCGATTATGCGTGAGTCATCGTTTGCCCAGTACCTCGAGAAACAGTTCAAGGAACAGTTCCTCGAGCAGGGCATTGAGCAGGGAATCGAGCGCGGCATTGAGCAGGGCATTGAGCAGGGAATCGAGCAGGGAATCGAGCAGGGAATCGAGCAGGGCATTGAGCAGGGAATCGAGCAGGGAATCGAGCAGGGAATCGAGCAGGGAATCGAGCAGGGAATCGAGCGAGGGGTCAGAGAACGAGCGGTTGAAGACATCCTCGACGTGTTGGAGATTCGCTTTGATGCAGGTGTGGCCGGCCAGTTCGCCGGTCACATTGCGGCTGTCGACGATTTGCCGAGGCTCAAGCGGTTGCATCGTGCAGCGGTGCAAGCGGATGATCTGGCGGCCTTTCAGCACATGTTGGATGCGGAGGCCTAACGCACGTCCCTTAACGACACAAGCCCTCGCAGGCTGACCTTGAACGGATTGTTCGGGGCCAAGCGTTGCGAGGGCTTGTGCGTACATAGGACAATGGCGGGCGATGTTCCCAAAGCCGCTGACCACTAACCATGACAAACGACTTCACAATCGCAGGCGTGACCTACCGATCCCGACTGTTGATCGGCACCGCACGCTATCCCAACATGCAAGTGATGCTGAAGGCCATCGAGTCCAGCGGGTCAGAGTTGACCCTTGAGACGTGACCGAGAGGGATTGAATCCACCGAGTAGCGAAAGGACAAGGGCGCGATGGATTCAACGCTTTATTCGCATTAACAATGGTCAGCAGAAAGGTATCGGGTGATCTCATGCTGAATTGGGATACATGCACGGCTATCGAACGACATCCCGACAAAGTGAGCGGAACTTGGGTGTTTCGCGGAACGCGCGTTCCCGTATATGCCCTGTTCGATAATCTGCGAGAGGGTGCTTCCACCGAGCAGTTTCTCAATTGGTTTCACGGCGTTGAAGAGTGGCAGGTGAAGGCCGTTTTGAATCACGAATCAAAGGCACTGAAGCCATAGCAGTAGAGCCGATGTTCAAAGCGCGCATGTTCGCGGAGGTGGCGAGATGAATGCGAAAATCGAGATTTCAAAAGACGCGATAGCCGCGTTCTGTCAGCGCAACCACATTCGGCGCCTGGCTTTCTTTGGCTCCGTGTTGCGAGACGATTTCGGGCCAGAAAGCGATGTCGATGTGCTGGTGGAATTTGAGCCGGGTCGGACGCCGGGGTTTGCATTCATCGATATGCAGGACGAATTGTCGACCATTTTTGGTCGAGAGGCGGATTTGCACACTTTCGAGGGGGTTGAAAGCAAGCAAAACTGGTTGTTGCGAGCGGAAATACTCGGGTCCGCCGAGATGCTGTACGAGCGGGGGCCGGGATGCGAAAGCTGGGCGCGAGAAGGTAGCGACAAGTCCCTCAAGACGGGTGGCAAGCGGCGCGATGACCGCGTGAGCCTGCTGAATATGCTCATCTACGCGAGAAAAGCCGTTGATTCGTTTGGCGAGCTAAGCCCAGAGGACTTGGAAGGCGACTGGATAAAGGAATTGGCCCTTACGCGCGCCGTGGAAGTTATCGGCGAGGCCGCCAACCGGGTCTCGCCAGCGACGCGGGAACGCCACCCGGCAGTGCCGTGGGGCAAAATGATCGGCGCGCGCAACCTGTTGGCGCACGCGTACGACTCAGTGGACCTCGATACGCTCTGCGATATTGTGCAGAATCACCTGCCGCCGCTCATCGGTCAGTTGGAAGCCATCCTCGCAGAAGGGACCTAGCGATGCCGCGCCGACGAACCCAAGTGCAACCGAGCAACTATGCCAGTCTGGAACGACGGCTGGTTCTGTTGGCCTGGCTGAATGAACGGCTGGGCTATCTGGGAAACCGCGATCTCTTAGCGGACATGGAGCAGGTCGATGAAGGCTTTGACGCCGAAGGCCGTAGCCATATCTACGCCCGGTTGGCGTCTCGACCGAGCCACCTGAAGGATGTTTCGCTGGCCGATTTGGCGCAGTACGACGCCCATATCCGCACCCATCTGACGGCGATGAACAAGGGGCGGCTCCGGCCCATCACCTTGCGCTACTTCCAATATCTGGCGGCCCTATACACCGAAATTTTTCTCGACTGGTGCTTCAACCGCCAAGGCGCGTTGTTGCGCTCGCTGAACGATTTGGTCAAACGGCGCAATGTCAAGCGTTCCGCCCGAGAGGCGCGGGAAACGGAATTTGCCGAGGCGGATTTGCGAAAACTGGCGTTTTGGATGGCGACCGGCAGTGGCAAGACGCTCATCATGCACCTGAACTACCGGCAGTTCCTCCATTACAATGCCGAGGCATTGGACAACATCCTGTTGATCACGCCCAACGAAGGATTGACCGAGCAACATCTGGCAGAACTGCAAGCGTCCAACATCCCCGCGTCGCGGTTTGAACTGAACAAAAGCAGCCTGCTGGGGGCGGGGCAAAATGCCATCGAGGTGACCGAGATTACCAAGTTGGTCGGGGAAAAGCGAGGCGGTGGGGTGCGCGTACCCGTCGAGGCATTTGCGGGCAACAACCTGATTTTTGTCGACGAGGGGCACAAAGGCTCTGGCGGCGAAGCGTGGCGCAACCTGCGCGATGCACTGGGCGAGACCGGGTTCACCTTCGAGTACAGCGCGACCTTTGGGCAAGCCCTGACCGCGGCGCGGAACGCGGATCTGATGGCTGAATACGGCAAGGCCATCGCGTTTGACTATTCCTATCGCTACTTCTACGGCGATGGCTATGGCAAGGACTTCCACATTCTCAACTTGCAACAGGAGACGACTGCGGACCAAACGGATAGGTTGCTGCTCGCCAACTTGCTCTCCTTTTACGAACAGCAACTCGTCTTTGCCGAACGGGCCGAGGCGTTCCGGCCCTACAATCTGGCCCGACCCCTGTGGGTTTTCGTGGGCGGTAGCGTCAACGCGGTCTATACGGAAAGACGCCAACCCCGGAGCGATATTTTGACGGTGGTGCGGTTCTTGCATCGGCTGATAGCGAATGCGACTTGGGCTACGGGTGCGATTGACCAGTTGCTGACGGGGCATTCGGGCTTGCGCGACGCGGATGGAAAAGACGTTTTCGCCGACAAATTCGAGTACCTGCGCGGGCGGGATTCGGCAACGCTGTATCGGGATATACTGGCGAGGGTGTTGCACGCCGCCGCCGGCAGTGGGCTACACCTGTGCAACATCCGCGGCCGCGATGGCGAAATCGGGCTTAAAGTCGGCGGGGCCGAGGAGTACTTCGGCTTGATTTACATTGGGGATACGACGAAATTCAAAAATCTGGTCGCGGCTGACAACGCCGGCATCGCGATGGAGGAAGACGCTTTCTCCGGCTCGCTGTTTGACGGGATCAACGAACCGGGAACGACCATTGAGGTGCTGATCGGCGCCCGAAAATTTATCGAAGGTTGGGATTCCTGGCGCGTATCCAACATGGGGTTGCTCAACATTGGCAGGAGCGAGGGGTCGCAGATCATCCAGCTGTTTGGCCGCGGCGTGCGGTTGCGCGGGCGGGGGATGACGCTGAAACGCAGCGCCGCACTCGACGGGCGGCATCCCGATTACATCAAGGCGCTGGAAACGCTCAATATCTTTGCCGTGCGCGCCAATTATATGGCCCAATTTCGGGATTACTTGGAGCGCGAAGGCGTGGCGACGGATGGGGTGTTGGAACTGCCGTTGGTCATTCGGCCCAATCGGGACTTTCTCGACAAGGGCTTGGTCATCCCCCGCATGGACGACGACCGGGATTTCGCAGCCGACTCCGAGGTGCTCTTGGCCCCCAATTCCGGCGTGCGGCCCGTGCTGGTCGATGTGTCTGCAAAGGTGAGCCAGTTGGACAGCGATTTTGCCGAAATGGACCGCGCCACCTCCGGCGAGGAAAGGGACATACCACACAAAAGCCTCGCGTTGGTGGATTGGGGGCGCGTCTATCTCGACCTGCTCGACTACAAGGAACAGCGCGGATTGTGCAACCTGATCATCCGCCCGGATGCGCCGAGAAAGATTCTCGTCGCCGCGCCGCCCGCGTATCGCCTGATCGCCGAGGAGCAGGTGGTAAAACCGCGCAGTTATGCGGACCGCGAGCGCTTGCAAGAGACCGTGGTCAGCATCGTGCGAAAATACGCGGACGCGCTCTATCGGCACAAACGAGCGCGATGGGAGTCAAAGGGCCTGGTCTATAAGACGCTGGACCAAAGCGACCCCAACTTCAACTTCAACATCGGCAAAGACGGCGGTACCGGGCGGTACATCGTCAGCGTTCCCCGATCAGAAGAAACTTTGATAGGCGATCTCGAACAACTCATCGCCGATTGCCACGCGCTCTGCGAAAGCGACAGGGGCAATTTGCCGCGCATTCATTTTGATCAACACCTGTACCAGCCCTTGCTCGTGGAAAGCGCTGATAAAATAACGCTGTCGCCGCCGGGGTTGAACGAAGGCGAGAGACGATTTGTCGATGACTTGAAGGCGTTCTGGGCAAAAGAGAAGGACGATGCGCTGGCCGGCACAGAGGTATTTCTTTTGCGGAATCAGGGCCGAGGCACGGGCATCGGGTTCTTTGAAACCAGCGGATTCTATCCCGATTTCATTCTTTGGATTGTCGATTCCAACCGGCAACGCATCGCATTTATCGAACCGCACGGCATGCTCAACGCCAACGCTTATCGCCACGACGACAAGGCCCGACTCCACGAGCGGTTGCCCAAATTGGCGCGTAAAATAACCCGTCCCGCCAATGTGTCGGAGGTGCGCCTCGATTCGTTCATCATTTCGACAACGCCTTATCGGGACTTGTGCGAACGCTACGAGAATGGCTCATGGCGCCGCGAGGATTTCGCCGACAAGCACATTCTCTTTTTTGACCGCGACGACAACTACGATTATCTGGCAAAAATTTTTCATGAAAATGCGGGATAGGCACCTCGTCCCATTTCTCCATTCTCACTTGCGGTGTTGAATGGCGGTGTGGCCTTCTCGCCTCTTGCGTCTCGCCTCTCACTTATGGGGTTGAATGGCGGGGTTGAATGGCGGTGTGGCCTTCTCACCTCTTGCGTCTCGCCTCTCACTTGCGGTGTTGAATGGCGGTGTGGCCTTCTCGCCTCTTGCGTCTCGCCTCTCACTTGCGGGGTGGAATGGCGGGTTTGAATGGCGGTGTGGCCTTCTTGCCTCTTGCGTCTCGCCTCTCACTTGCGGGGTGGAATGGCGGGGGGACTGACCACTGACTACTGACCACTGACTACTGACTACTGACCATGATCTACATCGGCATCGGCGCGAATTTGGGGGATCGGGAAAAGACGCTCCAGAATGTGGTCGGCGTTTTGGACGCCCATTCCGAAATCGCTGTTGTCGCTACTTCAGCGGTCTATGAAACCGCGCCGGTAGGGGTGGTTGATCAGCCGCGTTTTCTCAATGCCGCGTTGCAACTTCGCTCTCGACTTTCCGTGCGAAAGTTGTTGAATTACCTGCTATCGGTCGAGCGACAATTCGGTCGCACGCGCCGAACGCGATGGGGCCCGCGCACAGTGGATTTGGATATCTTACTCTACGGCGATGTGGTCATTCACCAGCCGGGCTTGCAGGTGCCACACCCGCACTTGCACGAGCGAGCCTTTGTGCTGATCCCACTTTGCGACCTCAACCCGCATCTCAAGCATCCGGTCTTGCGGCAATCCATGCGAGTTTTAGCGGCGTCCTTGCGCGATTCGCCCGTGCGAAAAATTGAAGGTCTCAATTTGTTAAAAAGGTAAGAGGTGAGATACTCTCTTAAAAGGTCAAGGGGTTTTCGGGGTGATTCGATAGAATTTCTCGCCCTCAAAATCTTGGTCATGCCGCACCATGCCCCAGATCGAATGGAGCAACTTTCGCATCACCGCAACGATAGCCTGCAAAGGTTTCTTGCCGCGGGCAATGAGTTGGTCATAGAAGGCTTTGACATGGACTTCGTGTCTGCTGGCCACCCAGGCAGGCATATAGAGGGCATGACGGAGGTACTTATTCCCGGTTTTCGAGATGCGTCTTTGTGGATTGGCAGTCCCGGATTGTTTGGGTTTGGGATCCAGGTCTGCATGTGCGACCCACTGGGGCGGTTGCATCTCCTCTGGCAAAAGGGTCAACTCGGCCAAGAGCCGCAAGGCGCTCGTTTGTGCGATGCCAGGCGTAGAGCAGAGGTGTTGGTAGGCGCGCTTTTGGGTCTCATCGTGCAAAACGAGATCGAGGGCTTGGTCTTCCAAGTAGGCAATCCGGCGTTTGAGGTGTCGAATATTCACCTGAATATCGCGTGCGATGAGACGTGTGCTCTGGATGTGGTAGCTTTGCGCGTGGTTGCGGCTCTGTTCGCGGATGATCTCCTGCTTGAGTTGGTCAATGCGTCTGGTGAGGGCTTGCAGTTGGAGCCGTTGCTCACTCGGCGCTTGCCAAGGCACAAACGGCATGCGCTCGGCATAATCCATGATCAACAACGCATCCTTCGCATCCGTCTTGGCTCGTTGCATGCAGGCTTGACCGTACTTGCTCATCGCTTTGGGATTGACGACCATGACCTGCGTGTGGCGATGCCGATGCAAGGCCAAGGCCACCCCCAAGCTGTAAAGCCCGGTCGCTTCGAGGCAGACAGAGACCATGTGCCCGCCCTTGGTGAGCCACTTCAGCAACCGCTTATGGGCTTGGGGATCATTGTCAAAGGTCGCTTGCATGACAGCTTGTCCAGGTCTGGACAGGGCAACAGACAACGTGCGGGCACTGACATCAATGCCGGCGAAAGCGGGGTGAGCGTTCGACATGGGGGCCTCCTGTGATGAGGGGGTTGTAAGGGGTCTGGTGTGCGCTCGAGTTCGATCCCGACCATTGACGCCAAGTCTACCGGTCTTGTATATGCAGCCTCAAGGGACTTAGATACTCTTCGGCATAGACCCGGCGGTCGGGGGGCCTATCTTACTTACAAGGTCATCGCCTTCAAGAGGCACCGGCCTTCCCCGAGCAGGGCATCAAGATGGCGTGTCTCGATGCGAGGGCGCAACACCTAAATTAACCCTTGAGCCCAAGATACAAGAGGGAAGAGGCAAGAGGTGAAAGGCGGGAGAGGTAAGAGGCAAGAGGTAAGACGCGAGACGCAAGAGGTAAGAGGTAAGACGCAAGAGGCAAGACGCAAGAGGGATTTTAGCCACGGGCGGGGTACAACTGGCGACAACCCGTTCAAAGGCGAGCAGTGACTATGTCCCTCGCCGAAAGATATCAGAGGAGTGCCGCAATGGTCTTGCCCAGCATGCGATTGGATGACAACGTGGTATTGGTAACCGGCGGCGGATCGGGCATTGGGCGGGCCATCGCGCTGGCAGTGGCCGAGGCGGGCGCAGATGTGACCGTGTGCGAAGTGCCGCAAAAGATCGATGCGTTGGACGGGGTGTGCGAAGCGATTGAAAATCTGGGACGCCGGGCATTGCCCTTGCCCTTGCACCTGCCGAATCTCGCGGCTATCGACTCGGTGGTTCGCCGCGTGTTAGACGCGTACGGGCGAATCGACGTGCTGGTGAACAATGCGGGGATCAACATCCCCAAAGACGCACTCGACGTCACAGAAGCCGATTGGGACGCGGTGCTGGACGTGAACCTAAAGGGCCTGTTCTTTATGTCTCAATGCGCGGCGCGATCCATGGTCGAAACGGGGGGTGGAAAAATCGTCAACATCGCATCGCAAAACGGCGTGGTGGGCTATTACAAACGCGCGGCGTATTGTGCGAGCAAAGCCGGTGTCGTCAACCTGACGCGCGTGTTGGCAGTGGAGTGGGCGCCCCATCGGATTACGGTCAATGCCGTGGGGCCGACATTTATTTTGACCCCGTTGACCCAATCGACATTTGACGATGCCCACTTGCGCGAAGACGTGCTTTCCCGCATCCCCCTCGGCCGCGTTGGACGGCCCGAAGATGTGGTGGGCGCCGTGGTGTTCTTAGCCAGCCCTGCTGCCGATCTCATCACGGGGCATACCTTGCTGGTGGATGGCGGTTGGACCGCGTTGTGAAGTGAGACTGCAAAATGATGACAAACTCCGAAAACACCGGCCGAGGCCCCCTGTTCACCGATCCCGACGAAGCAAGAGGCGAGAGGCAAGAGGCAAGAGGTAAGGGCAGAGGCCCTCTGTTCACCGATCCCGATCCCGACATTGCACGGGCGTTTTTCCGGCAAAAAAAGGGCGCGTTGACCGACAAGTTGATGTCTGTCTCCGATGCCATTGCCCAGTTTGTCCACGATGGCGACTATGTGGCGTCTGGCGGATTTGGCGGCAACCGCATCGCCACCGCGTTGTTGCACGAGATTGTGCGGCAAGAGCGCGTGAACCTGGGATTTGCCGGTCATACCACCACCCACGACTTTCAGATTTTGGCAGCCGGGACGCGCAGTGGAAAACAAATTTTATCGCGGGTAGATGCGGCCTATATTGTGGGCTTGGAAGCGCGCGGGTTGTCCGCACAGGCGCGGCGATTAATGGAGAGCGGCGCGGTTGCGGTGTGCGAGTGGACGAATTACGCGCTGGCCTGTCGGTTTCGGGCCGCTGCAACCGGCGTGCCTTTTTTGCCGATTCGCAGCATGCTGGGCACGGATACGTTCGACGAGAGTGCAGCCAAAAAAATCGAATGTCCCTTCACCGGCAAACCCCTCGTCGCCGTGCCCGCGCTGTACCCCGACGTGGCACTGATCCACGTACACGAGAGCGACAGACGCGGCAATTGCCGCATTCGGGGCATCACGGTTGCCGATTGGGATTTGCCCCGCGCAGCCAAACATGTGATTGTGAGCGCCGAGCGCGTTGTGAGCACCGATGAGATCCGCCGCGACCCCAATGCGACCGCGATCCCCGCATTTTGCGTCAATGCCGTGTGCCACGTCCCCTGGGGGTCGTATCCCGGCAACATGGCAGGCGAATACGCCTCTGACGAAGCGCACCTCAAGGCGTGGCTAGACGCCGAGCGCGCCCCCGACACCTATCGCGCATTCCTGAACAAATACCTCTATGGCACAGATCGTTTTGAAACCTACCTCAAGATCTGCGGCGGCAAACCTCGCCTAACAGCGTTGCAAAGGCTGGAGAATGGGGATTACTAGGTTGTGTTGACATTTGTGGTGCTTGCTGATTTAAGGCGTTTGGTCCTACAGCCTCGTTGGTTGCCTTTGATGCCTTCGGCGACCTACTTTTTTTCAACAGCAAAAAAAAGTAGGCAAAAAATGCCGCTCTCAAACGCCGAGGGGCTTGCACAGCGCAAAGCGCTTTTGTAACAGAACGATATGCGCCAGCCTGCAAAGTGGGTTGCAACATGGATGTTGGTTGCGAGACGGACTTGCGCGCTGTGCGTGATGGCTTTAGCTGATGGTCTGTTGTGATGGCACTTGTTGGGATGGCTTCTTTGAACTGCGGAACGGCAGTGAATACGATGCAACAAAAGCGAGAATAAGGAGTTTTCATGAAATACGACGATCTCGATATTCCACGGGAAAGTGAACATTATTCAATGTGTTCGGAGTTCGACTTTGACGGATAGACCGATGTACAACGCAATGGAACTGATGATTTGTGTGGCGTCTCGGTTGTTGGAAGATGGCGCGACGGTCGGCGTTGGCACGGGCGCGCCGTGTGCGGCGGCGATGCTGGCGCAAAAGACGCACGCGCCGGGGTTGTTGGTGGCGTTTGAAGCGGGTGGGTTGGCCCCGGTGTTGCCCGCCATGCCGATTTCCGTGGGCGATTCGCGCACCACGCATCGCGCCCTGATGGCGACGAGCATGTGCGACATCATGGAAGCCTGTCAGCGCGGGGTGATGGACTACGCCTTCTTGGGCGGCGCGCAAATCGACGCTTATGGCAACTTAAATTCCACGGTCATCGGCGAGTACCACGAGCCGAGCGTGCGGTTTCCGGGCAGTGGCGGCGCCAATGATTTTGCGAGTTTTTGCTGGCGCACCCTCATCATCACGCACCACGACCGCCGTCGCTTTGTGGAAAAGGTGGATTTTTTGACCACGCCAGGTTATCTCACCGGGCCGGGTGCGCGAGAAGCGGCCGGGTTGCCCAAAGGCGGCGGGCCGTATCGCGTGATTACGGACTTGGCAGTGCTGAGTTTTTCGGAAACGACCTGTCGCATGCAGGTCGAAAGTCTGCATCCCGGCGTGACCTTTGACCGCGTGCGGGAAAACACCGGGTTTGACTTGGGGCGGATCGTCCACGTCAGAGAAACCGTGCCGCCCGAGACAGAGGAATTGCGCGTTTTGCGCGACGAGGTCGATCCCCATGGGGTGATTATTGGAAGGTGAAAGGACGTATTGCGTGTCAGATCGTTTTTTGAAAGCGTGTCGTCGGGAATCCGTGGATGCCACGCCCGTGTGGTTCATGCGCCAGGCCGGGCGGTATATGAAGGCGTATTGGACGTATCGCAACCGCTACGATTTTCTCGACATGGTGAAAACGCCCGAGGTGGCCGCGGCCATTACCATGCAACCGGTGAACGCCTACGACGTGGACGCGGCGATCATTTTTCAAGATTTGTTGCCCATTCTCGAAGCCATGGGTTTGGAACTGGACTACGTCAAAGGCGCGGGGCCGGTCATCCACAACCCCATTCGCACGCGGGCAGACATCGATGCGTTGACCGCAAAACCCGCGGAAGAAGCCATGCCCTACACCGGCGACGCCATTCGGACGACTATCGCAGAACTCGAGGGCCGCGTACCCCTCATCGGCTTTGCGGGCGCGCCCTTCACCCTGGTCTGCTATGCGATAGAAGGCGGTTCGTCGCGCAATTACGAAATCGCCAAGGGGTTGATGTACGGCGATCCAAAACAATGGCATCGCCTGATGGATCTCATGGCCTCGGCTATCGCCGATTCCCTGCTCGCGCAAGCCGATGCAGGCGCCCAAGCCTTGCAGGTGTTTGACAGTTGGGTCGGCGCGTTGAGCCCCGCCGATTACCGCGAATACGCCTTGCCCCATTCGCAAAAAGCCATCGCGCTGGTCAAACAAAACACAGACGCCCCGCTGATCCACTTTGGCACCGGCACCGCGGGCCTCCTCGAATTGTTGAAAGAAGCCGGGGGCGATGTCATCGGCGTCGATTGGCGCGTCGATCTCGATGTCGCGTGGGATCGCTTGGGCGACAAGGTCGGCGTGCAGGGCAATTTGGACCCGGTTGCGCTGTTCGCGCCTTTTGAAGAAATCGAGCGACAGGCGCGGCGCGTGCTCGATTCCGTGCGGGGCAGGCGCGGGCACATTTTTAACTTGGGCCACGGGATTTTGCCGCGCACCCCTGTGGAGAACGTGCGGAAATTGATCGACTTTGTCCACACCTACACGAGCGTCACTTGATGGCCGAGAACCCCATTGGCGTGCTGATCATGGCCTACGGCAGCCCGGATTCCCTCGACGACATGCCGGCCTATTTGAGCGATATCCGCGGGGGCAGGCCCATGTCGCCAGAATTTGTAGCGGAATTTCGCGACCGCTACGCGCAAATCGGCGGCAGGTCGCCCCTGAATGATCGCACCTTTGAGCAGGCCGCACATGTCGAAGCCGCATTGAAAAAGCGCGGGCGAAATGCCAAAGCGTACGTGGGCATGCGCCACTGGCAACCGCGGATTGCAGATGCCGTAGCAAAAATGCGGGCAGATGGCATTGAAAAAGCCGTCGCCCTGGTGATGGCGCCGCACTACTCGCGCCTGAGCATCGGGCGTTATCACAGCGCAGTGCGCGAAGCCGTGGACAGCGCGATTGCCTTTGCCTACATCGATTCATGGTGCGACCAACGCCGTTTGCGCCACGCACAGGTGGCAACCGTCAAAGCGGGCTTCGCACAATTTTCCGAAGACGTGCGCCAAAAAGCAAAACTCGTTTTTACCGCGCACAGCTTGCCCGCCCGGCTGCTGCAAATGGGCGACCCCTACGACGAGGAATTAAAACGCAACGCCCATGCTATCGCCGAACAACTGGGGCCTGTGGATTGGATGTTTGCCTATCAAAGTGCCGCAACCACGGGCGAACCCTGGCTCGGCCCGCAGATCGAAGACGTCATTCCCGCGCTCGCCCACGGCAACTATCGCCATGTCCTCGTCGCGCCTATCGGTTTCGTGTGCGACCACGTGGAAGTACTTTACGACATCGACATCGGTTGCCAAAAAATCGCCCGACAACACGGCATTCACCTCGCACGCACCGAGATGATGAACAGCGACCCCCTATTCATCGAATCAATCGCCGACGCGATAGAGGAGAGGATTTAGGAAGCCTCTATGCACATAACAATTATCGGCGGTGGCATTGCGGGACTTGCGACCGCTTTTTATCTGGAAAAAAAATCAAAAGAATCGCGCCGTGAAATCCAGTACGCGGTATTGGAGCGCGATGGGCGATGGGGCGGGCAAATCGCCACGCAATCCGTGGATGGCTTTTTGATCGAAGGCGGCGCGGACCTGTTGCTCGCGCAAAAACCCGCGGGCATTCGGTTGTGCAAAGACCTGGGATTGGGCGCGCGATTGATTTCGCCAAACCGGGATCGCCAGCGCACGTTCTTGGTGCAAGACGGCAAACTCGTGCCCTTCCCGGAAGATTTTTCACTCGTGCCATCCAAGTTCTGGCCCCTGGTCACCTCGCCGATGTTTTCGCTTTTTGGCAAAGTCAGAATGGGCTTGGATCTGGTCATCCCCAAGCGGAAAGACGAGCGCGATGAAAGCCTCGCCAGTTTTATTCGCAGGCGATTGGGCGAGGAAGCGGTTCGCGTTGGCGGGGCCATGCTGGCGGGCATTCACAGCGCGGACGCAGAGCGATTGAGCATGCAAAGCGCGTTTCCCATGTACGTCGCGCTGGAGCAACGCTATGGCAGCTTGATCAAAGGCGTGCGGGCGACAAAAAAAAATCGCCCGTCTTCGTCCGCCATGTTTTACACATTGATCGGCGGATTGGGCGAGCTGGTCGAGACATTGACCGAGCATCTAACTGGGGCCTTGCACGCGGGCGTCGGCGTCGCTGCGGTGCGAAAAACAAGGGGTGGGTTTGAGGTGGTCGCAGGCGATCAGGTGATCGAGACAGACGCTGTGGTTCTGGCGACGCCCGCGTATGTCACCGCGGAACTGGTGGCTAATTTCGCGCCCGAGTTGAGCTATGCGCTGCGCGAGATTCGCTATGTTTCGACGGGCACGATTTCACTGGCGTACCGCAAGGCCGATGTCGCATCGCAACACGATTTTGAGGGCTTTGGTTTTTTATCCCCACGGCGCGAGGGCCGTCGGATCGCGGCTTGCACTTGGGTTTCGACAAAACTGAATCACCGTGCGCCCGAAGACGGCGTTTTGGTGCGTACATTTGTGGGGGGCACAGGCCGCGAGGAATGGATCGAGTTGGACGACGAAACCCTGATCGCCCAATCCCGCGAGGAATTGAAAGACTTGATGGGCCTCGCGGCCAATCCCCTGTTCACACGCATTTTTCGCTGGCCCCAGGGGCGCCCCCAATTCGATGTGGGGCATCTAAACCGCGTGGCGAAAATAGAACACCTCGCCGAACGAGTGGGCGATCTATACGTGACCGGCAGTGCCTACCGCGGCTCCGCAATTCCCGACTGCATCGCCCAAGCCATCGACACCGCAGATCGAATTTTAGCCAGATAAATAAAAAATAAAAACGCCCCTCCCCATTGCAGGGAGGGGTCGGGGAAGCATAGCCATAACAACATCTGTTATGGCTCTTTTTAGTCGGATCCGCGCTCGTCAAAAGACCAGAGTTTGCGAATTGTTTTGCACAGAATCCAGTCGAGATCCTCGGCGGTGAAGAACATGTGGTTGCGGATCAAGTCCAGCGATTCCCCGTACCCGCAGCCCTTGAGCACATGGGGAAAATCCGTGCCCCACATCAGGCGTTCCGCGCCATAGACATCGTAAATGCGTTTGATCATGTCATGGGTATCGCGGTGCGGATAGGGTGCGTTGGATCGTTGCCCCACATTGGAAATTTTGATATGCACATTGGGATAACGCGCCCAGTTGAGCAAATTGGCGAGCAAGGGCTTGGGATCCGGTTCGTCAGCCGGAATGCCCGCAAGGTGATCGACCACGACATTGACCTCGGGAAATCGCGCGATCATGGGTTCGATGGCCGGGTGATCCTCGGCATTGCCAAACAGATTAAAACACAGCCCGAGATCCCGAGCGCGTGCCCAAAGCGCGTCTTTGTCGTGTGCCGCGAGACCGGCCGGATCCCCGTAGCGCGACAGGTGAATCCGCATGCCGCCAAACCCTTCTTCCCTGTGCAAACGCTCCAGTTCATCTGCGGCATCGGGTGATGTGGGATCGACGAGTGCTTGCGCCGCGAGTTTGTCCGGATACCGCTTGAGACAATCGGCAACATAGCGATTGTCAAAAAGGTAGTGGATGGGTTGGACGATAACGGCTTTTTCCACCCCTGCTTCCGCCATCGTGTCGAACAAAAGTTCAACCGACCCCGGCTGGTTGGGCCGGCTCGCGCAAAAGGGATAGGTCTTTGCGTCATCGCTCCAGACGTGGAGATGGGGATCAATAATCATGATAAACCTCCGTGAGAGGGGAGAGGGGAGAGGCAAGAGGGGAGACAAGACGCTATTAGCGGTCAGTTGTCAACGCCAAAGCACAACCGTATGTTCGGTCTTGAGATGCGACGCGCAGACGAGGGCAAACGGTTCGTGGGCATAAGCCGGCACAATCACCAAAATCAGATCCGAAGCCTCCAAATGCGTGCCTGTCCCGTCCTCACCCCGCCGTGTCTGAATCGCGGATTAAACGGATTACGCAGATTACGCGGATTACCCCACACCGCCCTGCCGCCGCTTCATCGTTCCCACTCCGCAGTGTCCTTCGCACGCCCTGCCGCCATAGCCCTATCCCCCGGCCCCTTTCCTACGAGGAAAGGGGAGTAGCGTTCCTTTGATGGCTTATATCTATGCTTGTTCTGATGGCTTTGGGCGAATGGATAATGCCATGAAAATGCGACCTATCCCCCCGGCCCCCGTTATTCGCTTCGCTCCTTGTAGGCTACGCCTGTGCCTACAAGGAAAGGGGGGAGCGCATGGCTTTCTTGAAGGTTTGTATCCAGGGCTATTCTGATGGCTTTGGGCGAATGGATCACGCCATGAACCCCAAAAACCCTCTCGCCATTCCCCTCTCCCGTCTCACTTGAGGGGTTGAAGGGCAGGGCGGACTGACAACTGACTACTGACAACTTAGGGGTTGAGTTACGGCTTCATTTTTTTTTTGAACCGCTCAATCAAATTGCGTTGCTGGTACCGGTGGTGATCATAGCCACGCGGGGTCTTGCGATCAGACCGGGGCGGAATCACGGCAACCTGTCCATGCTTAGATCGGATGAATGCGAGAATTTTAGGCCATTGGTTCGGAGAGAGTAAGTTTTGACATACACAGAGTAAATCAAGATATCCCAGATGTCAACAGAACCTAAATATCATCCATTCGACACTGCACAATTGGTGCAATCCAATCAGATTGAAAACTGCGCCCTACGCTATCGACATTGCTTGGAGGGTAAGAAAGAGGGAGCAAAATACAAATTCAACTTTCAGAGGCCCTCTCAGAAGTTTGACGAACTGATTGAACAGTTGAGAGAACGGCAAACACAGCAACTTCTGCAACTTTCCAATCAAATTTCTAACCGTTGAGCAAACGACCTTTCGCTTTGCCTTCTTGGCAAAAGTACCAAGACTCCTCAACGAACTCAAAAAGCGATTCAAAGATGCGTTGGAGCTAAAAGGCATTGGCGCGTGCAGGATCTAGCAGACACCTGCCTTAATCAGAAAAAAGATAATATCCCCCGGTGGTTTTGGTTCTTGTCTGTCTGGGCAAGGCGTGTTATTATCTCGCAAGCACTGCCTCGTCATTCTGAGCGTAGCGTATAGGAGAGGCTTTGCCAGTGTGGCGGTTGCCTCAGCATGACACATCCATTAACAGGAGAGATCGACATGGCGATTGTATTTGCGCGGACGGAAAATTTGGAGCGGACGTGGCCCTTTGTGCCCGAGGCATTGATGGCGCGGTTGCATGAATTGGACGAGGTGCGCGTGGTGCAGGTGGAACGCGGCGCGCCGTTGGGAGAAGTCACGGACTTGTCGCGGGTCTCGGCTATCGCGCTGTTCGGCGGGGTGTTGACCGAAGCGTGTTTGGCAAAAGCACCGGAATTGAAGGCCATCGGCGCGGTGTTGGACAACTGGGGGCATCGCAGTTGCCCGGTCGATACCCTGTTTGAACGCGACATTCCCATGATCGACGGCACGCGGGCGTGGGCACAATCCGTGGCAGAAGTCACCCTCGCGTTGACCTTGAACGCGCTGCGGATGATCCCCCAGTGGCACAAACGCATGGCCGCGGGCGAACGCCTGTGGAACTTTGAATACGCGCAATTTTGCGACCACCCGGATTTTGTCAACGGCACGTTGGGCACAAAAACCGTGGGCGTCATGGGACTGGGGCAAATCGGCGGGCGCGTGGCAAAGTGGTGCGGCGCACTCGGCGCGCGCGTGCTCGGCTACGACCCGTTCATCCCCAAAGCGCGGCTGGACGAACTCGGCGTGGAAGGCGTGGAAATGGATGCGTTGGTCGATGCCTGCGAGATCGTCATCGTCACCATCCCGCCGACGCCGTCGGCGAGGAAAATTCTGTCGCGGGAACGCATTTATCGGTTGCAAAAGGGCGCGCTGGTCGCGATTACCACGCGGGCGCATGCCGTGGATATGGACGCCTTGCGCGAGCGCATCATCGCCCATGAACTCGCGGGCGCGTTCGACGTGTACGACAATGAACCCGTGCCCACAGACGATTTGTTGCGAAATCGGGTCAACGTGGTACACACCCCGCACATTGCCGGGCGCACAAAAGACGCAAACGTGCAAGCCGCCCATGTGATCGCCGACGATTTTGAACGGGTACTCAAGGGCGAAGCCCCGATAGCGCGGCTTTCGCGGGAAGCCATTGCCGTGCGCGGCGCGCGCGTGGATTTGCCAGCGATGAAGCGATGATAACGTAGTCAGTGGTCAGTGGTCAGGTGGATTTGCCGGCGATGAAGCGATGATAACCCCTTCCCGAGGTGGGACAGAGGTATTCTGCCATCTTTTGGTTGTCTCGATTCCCCGAGCAGAGCGAATACCGGGGTTGGGGGCTTTCTTTCACCACAGGAGGAAACATGAAACTCGGATTGAACTCGGTTCTTTTTGGCGCGTGGGATATGGAGACCGCGTTTAAGTACACGGCGATGGCTGGGTATGACGGGATTGAAGTCTCGGCGATTGGCGGGATGAGCCAGCACCTCGTCCTCGACAACTGGCGCGAAACAGCGCGAGAAGCCAAACGCTTGGGGCGAGAATACGGCCTCGACCTGCTCGCTATGGAACAACCCAAACAAGACCCCGTCATGATGGAAACGGCGTTTCAGGCCGCAAACGAAGCGGGCATTCCCATCGTCAACTGCGGGCCGGGGGGGAAATCGGATGACGAAGCGACCTTCCAGCAAAGCATCAATTCTCTGGGCAACCTCGCCCACATGGCGGAAAAGTACGGCGTCACCCTTTGCGTCAAAGCCCACGTAGGCGCGGCCATTTACAACACGCCGACCACCCTGCGCGCAATGGACGCCATCACGTCCCCCGCCTTTGGCATCGACATGGATCCGTCGCACATTCACCGCGCAAATGAAAACCCAGTCGAAGCCATCGCCGCCGTGATCTCGCGCGTCAAACACATCCACATCCGCGACTGCAAAGGCAGGGAACGCGGCCCTGGTGAACCGCACAATCAGGCCAATGGCCGCGGGGATATCGACTTGGTCGGGTACATCCGCGTCCTGCACGAAAACGGGTACGATGGCCCGGTCAATCTCGAGGTCATCGGCACAAAGGCCCAAGGATACAGTTTGGAACAGTGTTGCATCATCGGCGCGGAAACCCGCGGGCACATGCAGGCATCGCTACAAGCGTGCGGCGCAAGGTGAGAGCGTAGGGGCGGTGCCTCTGTGCCCGGCCGAAGCAGTCGTCAGACCCCATCGCGCTATTCCATCTGTTACACAAAGGATTTTCCCATGACTGATAAACCCAACATCCTCTGGATCTACGGCGAAGACCTGTATCCCAATCTCGCCTGTTATGGCACGCCGGTTGTACAAACCCCGAACATCGACCAACTGGCGTCGGAGGGGACGCTCTTTACGAATGCGTTTGTCACCTGCCCGGTGTGTTCGCCGAGCAGGTCGGCCATCATCACGGGCCGGTACCAAACCAGCATTGACGCGCACAATCACCGCAGCAAGCGCGATGTCCCACTGCCGCGTGACATTCGCCTCATCACGGACTACTTTCGGGACGCGGGATATTATACGTGCAACAGCCCGGGCCCGCCATTTGACAAGCCCGGCAAGACCGATTTCAACTTTCAGCGCAAAGACGTCTTCGACGGCATCGACTGGGCCCAACGCGCAGAGGGTCAGCCGTTTTACGCGCAAAACAACATCACGGACACGCACCGAAATTTCACGCCCGACCCGGAAAATCCCATCGACCCGGACTCGGTGGAACTCCCGCCTTATTATCCGGATCATCCGCTCGTGCGAAAAGATTGGGCCATGTACCTCGAAAGCGTTCAGGTGTTTGACCGCAAGGTCGGTCGGGTGCTCCAGCGGCTCGAAGACGAGGGCATAGCCGACAACACCATTGTTTTCCTCATCGCGGACCACGGGCGTGCCCACATCCGCGACAAGCAATTTCTCTACGACGGCGGCATTCGCGTGCCCTGCATCGCGCGGTGGCCCTCGGGGATTGACGCGGGCGTCGTGAGCGATGAACTCGTCAGCGGCATCGACTTTGCCCCCACCGCGCTCTCGCTCGCCGGGTTGGATGTCCCGGCCGAGATGCAGGGCAACATCTTCTTGGGGGACGATGCCACGTCGCGCAGTGAAATTTTCTCTGCCCGCGACCGGTGCGACGGCACAGTGGATCGGATTCGCTGCGTGCGGACGAAACAGTACAAGTACATTCGCAACTACCATCCAGATCGCCCGTACATGCAATTCAACAGGTACAAACACCAGCAATATCCGCTGTGGACACTCCTCCCGGTGCTCGCCAAACAGGGCAAACTCACAGACGCCCAAGCCAAATTCCTCGCGCCCTACCGGCCCTACGAGGAACTCTACGACCTGCAAGCGGACCCGCACGAGATCCACAACCTCGCGGACTCGCCCGATCACCGCGCTGTGCTCACCGACCTGCGCGGTCGCGTGGACAACTGGATCGAGACCTTTGACACCCATGGCGCCATTCCCGAAGACCCTGCCGTGATCGCCGCCCAAGCCGAAGACATGCACGCCAAAAACCACGCCCAAATGCGAGCCGACCATGGCTCTCTCTGGCCCCTCGCGCCCGAAGAATACGTGGCAATGTGGGAAAAAGCGATCATGGATTAAACGGATTGCGCGGATGAAAGGCAGATCGCGGATTAAACGGATTACGCGGATGACACGGATGCAAGGCGAAGAGTGAGCAGTTTGGCAAGTTGCCGATGAAAATCCCTAATCCACATCACCCCAAAACTCAGGGAATATCTATGACACTCGTCTATACAAAAACGGATGAAGCCCCGGCATTG
Organism: Candidatus Latescibacterota bacterium; assembly: GCA_965204745.1. Taxonomy (GTDB): domain Bacteria; phylum Latescibacterota; class UBA2968; order UBA2968; family UBA2968; genus VXRD01. The sequence goes on along the minus strand of OZ242010.1, from coordinate 590,180 downwards.
GCAACGTGTTCGTTGTTGCCGATTATCAAAGTTTTTGCGGCACCGGCTGGGATTGAAGTTGAGACAAAAGACATTTCGCTCGCGGGCAGGATCATTGCGAGTTTTCCAGAGCATTTGACGGAGAGCCAGCGGCAACCCGACGATTTGGCGGCCTTGGGGGAACTGGCAAAAACGCCGGTGGCGAATATTATCAAATTGCCCAATATCAGTGCTTCGGTGCCGCAGTTGACCGCTGCGATAGCGGAATTGCAGGGCAAGGGCTACGGCGTTCCGGACTATGTCGAAGACCCCAAGACCCGTGCAGAGCAAAAAATTAAGGCCCGATATGCAAAAATTTTGGGCAGCGCGGTGAACCCGGTTTTGCGCGAGGGGAACTCGGATCGCAGGGTGGCAACAGCGGTCAAGGAATACGCGAAAAACAATCCCCATCCGATGGGCGACTGGCACTCGGATTCAAAATCCCATGTGGCGTATATGCGCGACGGGGATTTTTACAGCAGCGAACAATCCGTGGTGATCGCAGAGGCGGGAACGCTCAAAATTGAATTTGTGGCTGGCGATGGCAAGGCGACGGTTCTCAAGGAGGATATCCCCGTTGCGGCAGGTGAAATCGTGGATGCGGCTGTGATGGATTGTCGGGCATTGCGCGCGTTTTACGAGGCGGAAATCGCGGATGCGAACGCCAAAGGGGTATTGTTTTCCCTGCATCTCAAAGCCACGATGATGAAGGTCTCGGACCCGATTTTGTTTGGGCACTCGGTTTCTGTGTATTACAAAGCCGCGTTTGAAAAACACGCGGCGGTGTTTGCCGAACTCGGCATCGACCCGAATAATGGCATTGGCGAGGTGTACGAAAAAATCAAACGCCTGCCGGATGGGCAACGCGCGGAAATCGAAGCGGATATCGCTGCTCGTTCTGCGCGGCGGGCAAAACTCGCGATGGTCAACTCGGACCGGGGGATCACCAATTTGCACGTGCCCAGCGATGTGATCATAGACGCCTCGATGCCGACGGCGATCCGCGAATCCGGGCGCATGTGGGGGCCGGATGGCGCGCTTTGCGATACCAAGTTCACCATCCCGGATCGGTGTTATGCGCGGGTGTATCAAGAGCTGATTGCGTTTCACAAGGAACACGGGGCGTTTGACGTGACCGCGATGGGCAATGTGTCCAATGTGGGGCTGACAGCGCAAAAGGCAGAGGAATACGGCTCGCACGATAAGACGTTTGAAATGGCGGCGCAGGGCCGGGTTCGCGTCGTCGATCACCGCGGCCGGGTCTTGCTCGCGCATGACGTGGGAAAGGGGGATATCTGGCGGGCGTGTCAGACGAGGGATTTGCCGATCCGCGACTGGGTCGAGCTCGCGGTCAAGCGCGCACGCATAACGGGCGCGCCGGCGATTTTCTGGTTGGATGAGAACAGGGCGCACGACAAAAATGTGATGGATAAAGTCCATGCGTATTTGGACGCACGCGATACGAGCGGTTTGGACATTCGCATCATGTCGCCGACAAAAGCCATGCGCGTGACTTTGGAGCGCGCCCGCGACGGCAAAGATACCATCTCGGTCACGGGCAATGTGTTGCGCGATTACCTCACGGACCTGTTTCCCATTCTCGAATTGGGCACGAGCGCGAAGATGCTTTCCATCGTGCCGCTTTTGGCCGGGGGAAGTCTGTTTGAAACCGGCGCGGCAGGATCGGCTCCCAAGCACGTTCAGCAATTTGTGGCGGAAGGGCATTTGCGCTGGGATTCACTCGGGGAATTTTTGGCCCTTGCCGCGTCTTTGGAAGACCTGGGGCACAAGACGGACGATGAGCGGATCAAAATTTTGGCCGACGCGCTGAATGGGGCAACGCGCGAATTTTTGAACAACGGAAAATCTCCTTCGCGCGTGGTACACGAGTTGGACAATCGCGGCAGCCATTTTTACCTCGCGCTGTATTGGGCACAGGCATTGGCGGCGCAAGATAAGGACGCTGATCTTCAAGCGCGATTTACCCGATTGGCGCAACAACTCGAAGCGAATGAAACGAGGATCATGGCCGAACTCGATGCAGCGCAAGGGTCAGCCGTCGATATTGGCGGTTATTATTTTCCAAACGAAGCAAAAATGACCTCCGCCATGCGCCCGAGTGAGACGTTTAATGCGTTGTTGGAGGGGGAAACACCTAAACGCGGATGAAAGGCGAAAACATAGCCCCGCCACTACCCCACCCCGCCATGTGCGTGCCCTGCCCGATACCGCCCCGCCAAGTGCGTTTCCTTCCCCGCTCGGTCATCGTCAGCCTGACGATGGTCCTCTTGCCTCTCACGTCTCACGTCTTCCCTCTGGTTGGGCGGCGATGGGCGGGGACTGACCACTGCATCTCACGTCTCCCATCTCACCGCTTCATCCAACGGAAATATGGGCCGCGGGCATTGGGTATAGGGCAGGGATTTGAGGTTGGCGCTGGTCGAGCCGGGCGCATCCACGGGCACGATTCGGGCCGCGATTTCTTCGTAGTGAACCCGAAAGCCATTGGGCGATTTGCACACGACCAAATCGAAATCCCGCGGATCCAGGCCCCGCGCTTCAAAAACCTTGCGATCCATAATGCTGACCGGGCGCGTGGTCGCCATGATACTGTACGTGTTGGTCGCGAGAACAGCGGTGTTGCCCGCACGCCCGGATGTGCCCGTGCCCGTGGTGTAGTCGCCATCCGTGAGCAATTTGACATAAACCTCGCATTCGATAGGGGAAAAGCGCGTTTTGTCTATCGCGCCGCCAATGGGCAGGGTGAGGGTCGCGCCCACGCCTGCGCGAAACGCGGCTTCAACGGCCGGTGGATCGACTATCGGCAGGAGCGTGCGGCCCGTGTATCCGTGTTCAAACAAGCCCTTGAGAATGGCGTTGCTATCCCCAGACGCGCCGGACGAGGTGGCGTCCGCAGCATCGGAAAATACCGTGAGCCCCTCGGTTTGTTCGGCCAAGCGAATCGCGTCCGGAATTGACACGAGCGGAGCAGTGAAGTGATCGCGGTTGTCCCACAGGTATCGGGCAATGCGCTCGGCCTCATCTCGGGCGCGGTTGGGGTCGTTGTCCGTGAAGACGATCACGTTGGAGCGCAAGTCCGGCACGTCTGTGAAGGGGTTGCCGATATAAACCCCACTGCCCAGACCGCCTTCGGAGTTTTCGATATCCTGACACCAGCGGATGGCCTGTCCAAAGCGGCCGGTTTTGGTGATGAGTTCGTCCCCCCGCACGAGCATGGGCAGGCGGACGCGCGCCACTGTGGGTTTGACATTGTCGTCAAGCAGGGCGAGCAAGTTGCGCGCACCCCGTTGGCCGGTTTCGTACATGTCGATGTGCGGATAGGTGTGGAATGGCACCATGATGTCGGAATGCGCGACCAAGCGGTCCGTGATGATGCCGTGCAGGTCAAAGGTGGTGACGATGGGCACATCGCCGAGGATGGCGCGGATTTCGGACAGGACATGGCCTTCGGGATCCACTTCGGTTTCGCCGGCCATCGCGCCGTGAAAAACCATGAGCATCCCATCTGCGGGCGCGTTGTTGCGAACGGCGGCGAGCAATTCGTCCATCAGCCGGTCAAGGGCCGCATCGGCGACTGGCCCGCCCGAGACCGACGAGGCCGAATACAGGGGCACGAGGTCAAGGTCGCGCCGGCCATCAAAGACATCGAGCGCGCCGGCGATTTCCGTGTTGCTACCGCGCAGTGCGTACAACGCGTCGCCAAACCGCACGTTGAACAGGTCGTAAGGCGTGCGCGCCGGGTTGAAACTGGAGGTTTCCTGTTTGAATGCCGCGAGCAAAATTTTCATGATCGCACCTTTCTCAATTTGGGGAATAGCAAGCACGAGCGGGGTACAACTGGCGACAGCCAGTTCAAAGGCGAGCAGTGAGGGTGGGGCTTCTCCCGTCTTGCCTCTCACCTCTCACCTTTTTAGGCGATGCCCCCGTGCTCGCCCAAAGATACAAGGGGGATAAAGTCCATCTTCCCCGATTATTCGCCACGCTTCGTTTTAGGCTACGGTCGTGCGGGCAGGTCAATAATAGTCGCAAATGGATTGCAAGGTTCGGCGCACAGTGTAGGCGTCAACGCGCTCTGCGCCGTGAAAGCCGCGACTTGCCGATTGTGCGGCTTCGAGGCGTTTGTAGCGCGTCTCTATCGTCAGGGGCCGCGAGAATGCAAAGGGTTTGATCGCCTCGCGCTTTGCCACGGCTTTTTGAACCGAGTCGAAGATTTCGCGTTCCACGCGCCGGGGGTGTTTGCTCACCGCGCAATTCCATCCCATGCCCTGCTTGGTCGTGACCGTGACGACGCCGGGGAAAAATTGTTCGGCTTCTGCCGTGCCCTTGTCATCGCTAGATACGAAAATGACGGGTACGCCCCGTTCACCGGCAACCGCCGCGTCTATCGCCATTTCGCCCACTTCGCGGCCGTTGATCTCGATCCATTGATACGTGGCTGAGCTAAACGTGTGGCACATCACCCCGTCAATGGTGTTGTCCATCGCGTGATAGCCCACCAGCGCGACCCCGTCAAACGATTCGTCCATGCCGGGAAACCGGTGTTCAAAGCCCACGCCGAGCGCGATGTCGCACCGCTCGTCCAACAAGTCGTAATCGAGATTCAAGCTCCCGTTGTGGTTGTCCCACACGATCACCTGTTCGGCCCCTGCGTCAAACAACCCCCGAACCGCCGCGTCTGCTTCTCGCGTGGCCTGTAATTGCGCGAACGCCAAGTTTCGAGACGAATTGAGGGACGCGCCCGGGGATCCCACGCCACAAGCCACACCTTCGCAATCGACCGCAACGACAAATTTCATCGGCACCTCCTAATTTTGCATTCCTTCTTGACAGGGTTTCGGGCTTTGTGTATTTTTCGTTGCACAGAATAGAGCCGTTGTTCAACACCTCAAAGCCATCCTAGCTCAGCTGGTAGAGCACCTGATTCGTAATCAGGCGGTCGGCGGTTCGAATCCGCTGGATGGCTCCACAAAGAAAGGGCTTGTGTCGCTCGGGCACAAGCCTTTTTTGGTGGGTATCTTTATATTCTATGATTTTGTTGCCAAATGTGATAGCCTATCGTATGTTTGTTTTGTCGCAAAGAAAGGAGGTGATCTGTTATGCAGAGCGGGCGAGTTGCTTTCACATTTGATGAGCGAAGTTTAGATGCCTTGGAAGATATGACCAAAGAGGGGAACTACGACTCGATGGCTGATGCGATCCTCGAATCTCTTCAAATCAGTCGTGCGCTACAAACTCAGGCAAAACAAGGCTTCTCTGAAATTGCATTGCGAAACCCCAACACAGGGGAAGAATGCGTCATTATTATTCCTCACCTGCAAGCATTGAGCAGAAAAAAGTAAGAGGACGGGCTGTTTGCTTATCTTCATTTTTTCGCTATGAGCATCCCAACTTGTGTACGCAAAAAAATGTCGATATGCACCGCTGAATGGCATAATTGTGATGTCCAAAGGCTATTTTTTTTACTTTTAACAGGAGGTACCCAATGAACCAGATCACGGGATTCGACAAGACAGCCGAGTATCGATACATCATCCAGAAACAGGAATCGGACACGGCGAGACGGTTGGCTTTTCTATCTCTCAGCATGCTCGGCGGCTATCTTCTCCTTCACTACGGCGCGACGGTTTGCATCTATATTTGGGGGGCTGACGATCTCTTAGCATCGCTGAAGGATATTTTTTCTGCCACATTACCCGTTCTTTCCGGCTTAACGGGAAGCGCGGCTACGTATTTTTTTACGCGGAATAAGACGTAAAAAACAAAGTTCAACTCTCGGACATCACAAAGGGCTTGTGTCGCTCGGGCACAAGCCTTTTTTATTTTTCAAAATATGGTAAAAATTTCTAAAAAAAAGACTTGCGTAACGCGGCTAAGTGTATTATATTAGTAATATAGTAATTCACATTTGGGAAAGGAAGGGGATTATGTTGATCTCAATTGACCATCACAATGGCATTCCGGTTTTTCGTCAAATTATTGACCAAGTGAAATTTCATGTGGTCAGCGGATTGCTCGCGCCGGGGGACGCGCTTCCCTCCACGCGCGCCTTGTCCTCGCAACTCGGCCTCAATCCCATGACTGTGAGCAAGGCGTATAGCTTGCTGGAAGCAGGGGGATTGGTCGAGCGGCGGCGCGGCAGGCCCTTGACGGTGAAACCCGTGCAGGCGCGGGTGATGCACGCCGAGAAATTGGCGCAACTCAAACCGCAAATCACGCAGTTGGCAACCATGGTTCGACAGTTGGGGGTTGATCGGGCGGAAGTCGTAGATCTTTTTACATCCACATTGGATTCGTTGGAAGGAGGTAAGGTGTGATTTTTTCACCTGTGTTTGAAGCGGCGTCTTTGACCAAAAAGTTCGATGATACGGTCGCGCTCAATGCCGTGACCTTGTCCCTTGAGGCACATCGGGTGATTGGACTGGTCGGGCGCAATGGCGGTGGCAAGACGACCTTGATCCGCCACATGATCGGCTTGTACTTGCCCACCGAGGGAACGTGCAAGACCCTGGGGTGTGCGTGCGATCAGTTGGGCGCAGACGAATTGTCGCGCATTGGCGTGGTGCATCAGGAGAATCGCTTTTTTGAATGGATGACCGTCGAGCAACATTTGCGCTACGTGGCATCGTTTTACGAGGTTTGGGACCGCGAGTTGGAGGCGCGGTTGTTGCGCGAACTCGAGTTGGACACGTCGGTGCGCGTGGGCGCGTTGTCTGCGGGCAATGAGCAAAAATTGGGCATTATTCTGGCGGTTTGCCACCATCCCGAGTTGCTGATTTTGGACGAACCCCTCAGCGGTCTGGATCCCATTGCGCGGGAGACTATGTTGAAATTTTTGATGGAACGCTTGGCCGAGGACGAAAATACCATCGTCATTTCGTCGCATATCTTGAGGGATATTGAAAAAATCGTGGACTGGGTGGTGTGCCTGGACAACGGCGTGGTCAAAGCCGATAGGGCACTGGACGATTTGCGCCAAACTTATGCGGCGTGGACCGTCACGGGTAGCGGATTGCCACAGCGGTTTTCCGAACCTTATGTATTGTCGCAAACCGTCAATGGCGCGTCTGCCCATTTGATAGTCGATCAAGCCTTGGGCAATGCGGACCAGTTCAGGCATGCGTATCGCGCCGAAGTTGCCAGTCGCACGCTGAGTTTGGACCAATTGTTTCCCATTTTGATTCGGGAGGGCATGTGATGGATATTTTCCCGTTTTTTAGGTTGTTGCGAAGTCCGGTTTATCTTTGGGTTGCACTGGGCATCTCTCCGTTTCTGATTTTTGTTCCGACATGGGACGTGACTTCCGATTCCTTTGCAGATCTGATCTATATGTTTTGGCTGTTTGCGTTTATCGGGTTTTGGGGCTATGCCATCGGCAATCTGGTGGGGGAAAACCAACACCGGATGTTCACCTGGTCCCTGCCAGATTTTCGCAAGCGTCTGATGGCCTGGGCCGCGAGTATCGGACTGCTTTCCGTCTCGGCGTGGACAGCCCTGCTCATGTCCGCCTCTTGGAATGTGGCGTGGCCGGTGATCTTCTGCGTCAATTTGGGGATTTACAATTTGGGATTTGCCATCGCCGGGGCTGGCGCCCATCGGTTCGGCTTTGAGACCGTGTTCAGATCCATATCCATCCTCATGGCTTTGGGACTGGCCGTGGCTTGGCAGTGGCGCGGAGTGATCGTCTTTGTACAGCAACAGACCTTGGCACTGGCGGTCATTGCATTCGCCATCGCGGTTGGGGCTTTTTATATGGTATTTAATCAGAAGGCATTTCGGATGAAGCCATTCGCGCTGTTTTTTTCTATGCACGCGGCCTATTATTCGCCCACCCAAGAGTGGCTAAAAAAGAATATCTCGAAGACGCGAAACCCGAGTACCAAGATATGGCATCTCGACCACATCGGCACGGGCATTGTCAACTGGCTACGTGCGAGTCAGTACGAGAATTGTGGCTGGCACGCACATAGATGGCTATCTTCCGCGTTTTACGCGGCTTTAATGCTGCCCTTTTGGGGCATTTTCACGACGTTTGGGCTGAATGTATTTCAGTACGATTTTGATGCGGTATTGAAAACGCTCTACCAAACGGCATTTCATTTTGACCAATTGGAAGCAAAAACAGCCATTATGATCTCCGCAGCGGTATTTGTCGCTCTACCCCTGTATTTTTGTACGCCCTTTTCCGCCTTTTCACTGAAAAAAGGGTATGTGTATCCGCTCTCTCGCAATCGGCAGATGTGGATTCGGTATTGCGGTTTGCTGGTGCAAAGTGTTTCCTTTTTTCTTGCATCGGCCTTGTTGTTGGGCGTATTGGGCGTGTTGGCAGGTGCAAAAATCGGGTTTGCGTCCGACGTTTTTTTGGGCGTCCTTTGTCCGCTTGGATGGGGACTGGTGCTGGCGCCGTGGCTCCAGTGGGTGCAGGTCAAATATCTCCTGCACGACAATCAACAGACGCGACAACGATTATGGGGTTGGATTTTCTCATTCGCGCTCTTATTTTTGGCGAGCATCGTCGGTATAGGTATGTGTGCGATGCGTCTCCTCTATCCCGATTTGATACTGACCGTCGAAGTGCCGCTGCTCATCACTTGCTTTGCCCTGCTCCAATGGTTCCTCTTGAGTCGGCTCAAACGGCATTACACCACAGCGGATTTGGTTTAACATCAGGGAGAGTCTTGCGTCTCCCGTTTCAGATACATTACATAAAACTCCCCGACAGTTCAAAACCGTCGGGGAGTTGTCGTATGTACGGGGAAAGCAGAGAGAACGCAGAAATAAGACAACACCCAACCCCTCTGTCATCTTGTATCTTCCCTCTTACGTCTTACGTCTTACCGAAGGGGGTTGGGCCGGGTGGCCTGACCACTACCTTCCAAACAACACCGGCTTCTCGTTCCATGTGAACAGCGGTTGCAAATCGCGCAAAATATCGTCTAGGGCGGCGTGATCGTACGCATCTTGCATGGGAAAGTGGGTCGTCAACCGGCTGTGCGAACTCGTGATCACCTGTCGCCGGCGCAGGATTTCCGGGTACGTCGTGCCTTTGAGGGTCTCCAGCGCGAACAGCGGCGCCATGATGCCATATACCCGCTTGGCCTCTGTCAAATCCCCGGCTTCTAGCGCGTTCCACAATCGCACCACCACATCTGGAATGTGGCACCCCGGCATTTGCCCGGCACCGCCGCGCGGGTGTTCGAGCAACAAGTACCGCCCGCTAGCACCGCCGAATACGCCCTTTAATTTGGGGCCGGCGCGTTCTATCAAGCCCGTGGTCATGTGCGTTGCGGGAAAGGACTCTTCCTTGACGTATTCGATGTGTTCGACTTCGCGGATCAACCGCGCCATCGCGTCGATAGACAACTCGCTGCCTCGGATGTGATTCTGAATGAAAATGGGCATATTCACTTCGCGGTCAATCGCCTGAAAATAGCGCACCATCGCATCCTCGTCCTCGATTGCCTCGACATAAGGCGCCATGGCGATCACCCCATCGGCCCCCAATGCCTGCGCGTGGCGGCTAAACAGGGCCGCGTGGTGCCCGCTCGCCCCCTGAACCCCGAGAATGACCGGCACGCGCCCGGCCGTTTGTTCGATGACCACCTGCATGCCTCGCATGCGTTCCTCATCGGTCAAGACCGGAAAACTGCTCGCATTGACGGGCCACACGATTCCGTGCGATCCGCATGCCACACAAAAATCCACGACCCGCTCGAGGTCGCCCCAATCGGCATCGCCATTTTTCGCAAACGGTGTTGACAAAATGGGAAACACCCCGCGAAACGCATCCCTGCTCATATCGCCTCCTCGTTGAATGCGAACCCTTGCAAAATACACCCAGCCAAAATAAGCGATGCCACCGCGTCTTTCAAACAAAAAAACAGCCTCGCCGCGCCCCGCCGCCGCGCCCAAGTGAGAGGTAAGAGGTAAGAGGTAAGAAGGCCACCAGTCCCCAACCCCAAGTGGTCAGTAGTCAGTAGTCAGTAGTCAGTAGTCAGTCCGCCCAACCCTAACCCCCAACCCCTTTAAGCGAGATACAAGAGGCGAGGAGAGAAACGTAGGGGCGATGCCCCCGTGCTCGCCCAAAGATACAAGAGGCCGGGGAATATGGGCCGGGATAACGCACACGGCGGTTGGGTGGCACGGTAAGGCCGCACTGGTGGATGGGTGGATGAGCGGGGCACGCAATCACCGGGGCGTTTCTTTAGTCGCGTTGCAGAATGTAGAGTCTCAACTCGCTCGGCGGAGGGATGGTTTCGCGGGGTCTGTCTCGATTGCGGTCCAGGGTTTCCCAGCGCAAGAGGTGTTGTTCGTCGGGGTGCGTTCCGGTGTCGCGTGCGTTGCGTAGGTTGACGACCATGCCCGAGTAATTTGAGGTGACTCGTTCCAATTCATCGGGAATTTGGTTCTCGGGCGGGGGATACGTGCCGATCACCCGTAGGGTTTCGGGATGCAATTTCCAGATGCCGTGCCCTTCTTTGGCGTGCCAATAGCGCAGACGCAACCCGCCATCGGCTTCGGCTTGTACGCCGCCCAAGCGGATTTCCGCGCCGATAGAGCCGCCGCCGCCAAATTCCCATCGGTAGGTCCAATCGCTCACCTTGTAAAACGCCCAGTCGCCATTTTCCAACCGCGCACAATAGGCTTGCGTGGATCCGGTTTCGTCGTGTTTGTGATAGCTGATCACCGGGCGTTTTTGGTGGTCAAAGCCCAGTGATTGCGTCATGTTGATCAACCCACCGCCCGGGGGCACGGGATCGACGACCGCGCCGCTTTCTATGGTGATCGGCAAATTCAGCGCGTTGCCTGCCCCGGTTTCCCAAGCGATGAGGTCGTGGCTACGGGCGTAGGAAATGCTGTGATTGGTCGCGCAATCCGGGGTGTCGCGCCACATCCAGATCATGTGATACCGGCCATCGGGGCCTTTTTCCGGCATGCGGGCGTAGGCATTCATGCGGTCTAAGCCATCCAACAAGGGCGCGTGGTGCAAGCGGTGCCAGGTTTTGGTTTGGGCGTCGTACGCATTGTAAAAATCGACCCCATTGCCACTTTTGCCATCTCGAAACCGAAAAATCAATTCCCGATTTGGGCCGCGCATAAATACCGGATACGTGCATCGGTCCTCATTTTTGCCCACCATCGCGGGAATGCGTTCAAAGCTGGTTATATCGCGTGGGCGCGTGGTGCGAAAGTAAATCAGGGGATCCACATGCATATTCCCGCACAGATGAATGTGGCCCGCGTCGTCAATGGCCATGGTCAAGGAATTGTGGCTGTCCCATCCGACCTCGGACGACAGGCGTCCGCGATTTTCCAACCAGACGCCTTTGGGCTGGGCAAACATCCAGGTGTCTTCCGTCAAAAGGCGCGTCCCCACGGTCATTTTGCGGTCCGCATCGTAAAATGCCACAAATTGCTGGTCGCCATCCGTCAACAGGTCAAACCCCACGGGATGCCCAGACCAGACGGTTGCGATGAAGATCGATCCGAGAATTTCCATGCTTCCTCCAGATGAAAGATGATTCCTCCCCCGGCCCCAAGCCCCCAAGTTGTCAGTTGTCAGTTGTCAATGCGAATTAAGAGTAGAAAGCGAGTAAGAAGCAAGCCGCGGTCAATCGCCCAAAGACATGAACGAGTAAGCCCTCATAGGATCGTACCCGAGACGCCATCGAGATGTTCGTCTTTCGTTCAATCCAACTGAACAAGGCCTCTATAGGCTGTCGCATGCTCGAAACCGCCCGAGAAAAGTCTTTTTCGGCCTCGGTCAGGCTTTCTTGCCCCTTTTTTCGCTTCACCGGCGTCTCGAAGATCAGGTTCTGCTGTTTGCTAAGCGTGTCTTTTAAGGGCTGATCGGCGTAGATTTTATCGCCGTAGAGGTGTCCATCACGCAAAACGGGTAAGACATGTCGCAAAGCAGTCAGGTCATGCTCTGCTGCACCTGTCAAGCCGAAGTACTCTGCTTTCGGGAGGCCATTCTCGCGGTCTTGTGCGACCATGTGCAGTTTGGTGCCGTAATACCACATCTTTTTGGAAGCGCAGCGGCCTTTGTTGGCCAGTTGTTCTTCAGCCACACATGCCTGACCGCTACGTGCCGATTGTGCCATAACAATCGGCATGGAATCCACCAAGTAGGTGTGTTCAGAGACATCGGTTGCGGGACTATCCTTTTGGATTTGTTCAATCAATGGGGCGAAGACCACACACAAGCGGTTCAACCGCTGGATATAGCCTGCATAAGTGGGCAGATTGGGAAACCAGTCGAACAAATGATCCTTGGTATAGGTATAAATCGCCTTGATCTGCGTGTGTTGTTGCATGATCCCAAACAAATAGATCGTCAGCACTTCTTCATCTGTGAAGGTCGGCGTGTCGTTATTACTCATGCGTTCCGTATAAAACCACAGATGCTTTTGGTCATACTGCTGACAAATATAGACATACAAGTGAATGAGTTTATCTTGCCAATCCATCGCGTGCTCCTTCCTTTAAGGGTGAAATGACTGAGCCCTCAAGAAAAGACAAGTACGCGATGGATTCAACTCTTAATTCGCATTGTCAGTTGTCAGTTGTCAGTTGTCAGTTGTCAGTTGTCAGTTGTCAGTTGTCAGTCCCCGCCCAACTCCCTGCGGTAAGACGTAAGACGAGAGAGGTGAGACCGCCCCGCCATCGCCCATCCGTAGGGACAGGCACAGGGCCTGGTCGAGATCGACAAATTGGTCTTTGCCGTGCGTTTCTGTACTTGACCTTGGAATATAGTCATTGTTATCATGAAAAACACAAAATACTATCCACTTGTTTTGGGAGGCACTATGATTTACGAAATGCGTACTTACCGCATTCCCGAAGGGAAAATGCCCGACATTCTCAGCCGATTTGAAAATATCACGTTTGGCCTTTTTGATCGGTACGGCATTGAGGTGATGGGGTTTTGGCAAAAAACGGACGCGAATGAGATCGTCTATATTTGCAAGTACGAGGGCGAAGCGGCGATGGAGCGCGCGTGGGCAGGGTTTCGCGCAGATCCCGAATGGATCGAGGCCAGAGCGCGAACCGAGGCCAATGGGCCGATTGTGTCAGAGGTCATTTCCGAGATGATGACCGCGACGTCCTTTTCGCCGGTTCAGTAGTTGGAGACGAACGCGGATGAACGCGGATTTCCGTTTGCATTTCTTTTTCGCGTCCAACCACAACGCGACACGGGGAAAAGCCATGCGCCTCACCTTGAATCAAAAAGACGCGGGCTATCGCGGGATATGGTATTACAATCAGCCATCCGGCGATGAGTACGCGTACAAATACAGCGGCGGCTTGGGCACGTATTGCGCCAAGCATCGCCCCTTTGCCGTGTACCGTCCCGAAGTCGATAAGACCTTTTTCTGTTACGGCGGCACGCCTGTCGATGCACATCGCAAGCACACCGCAGCAGACCTCCGCGGGGACGGTGCCTTTTCTCGGGACCGCGCGGGATTTTTGTTGCACATGGTCTCCTATTTCGACCACGAGACCCGGCAGGTGCCTCGGCCGACCATCTTGTTGGACAAGAACACGGCGGATGCCCACGACAATCCCGTCATCTCCATGGACGACGCGGGCTATATTTGGATATTCTCCACCTCGCACGGCTTGTCGCGTCCCTCGTACATCCACCGCAGCGTGCGGCCCTACGCGATTGAGGCGTTTGAACGGGTTGACGCGACCTACCGCTTTCAAGGGCGCGAACGGGACATGGACAACTTTTCCTACATGCAGGCGTGGCACTTGCCGGGGCGCGGGTTCATCAATTTCGTCACGCGCTACAAAGACCCGGCGGACCGCACCCTGTTTTTTGTCACCAGCGCGGATGGCGTCAAGTGGTCGGAATGGACGCGCTTGGCCGCCATTGAAAAAGGACATTACCAAATCAGCGCTTGTTCGCCGCACAAAGCGGTCACGGCGTTTAACTACCACCCGTCGCCGCAGGGCCTCAACTGGCGCACCAACCTCTACTATCTCGAAACCCCGGATTTTGGACGCACCTGGCAAACCGCCGGCGGCGAGCGCGTTTCCCTGCCGCTCACAACGCCGGACAACAAGGCGCTGGTGTGCGATTACCAGGCCCAAGGCTTGAAAGTCTATCTCAAAGACATCCGCCTCGACCCGCAGGGCAATCCCGCCATCCTCGTCATCACCAGCAAGGGCTATGCGTCAGGCCCGGAGAATGGCCCGCGCACTTGGACGCTGTTGCAGTGGACGGGCCGCGATTGGCAAAGCCAGACCATCACCACGTCCGACAGCAACTACGACATGGGATCGCTCTACCTCGAAGCAGATGGCACAAAGCGCGTCATCGCGCCCACGGAACCGGGGCCGCAACCCTACAACCCCGGCGGCGAAATGGCGATGTGGGAAAACAGAGGCCATGCTTGGCAGCGCGTCAAACAACTCACGCAAAACAGCGAGCGCAACCACACGTACGCGCGCTGCCCGGTGAACGCCCATCCGGATTTCTACGCGCTTTGGGCCGATGGGCATGCGCGGCAGGCGTCCATATCGCGGCTTTACTTTTGCGACAAAAAGGGCCGCGTCTATCAACTTCCCGATACCATGACGGGCGATTTTGAGCACCCGCTCGAACCGTCGTTTGACACGGCGACTCAAATGCCGTAAATTCATCCTCTATCCGGTGCAACTGGCGGAATTGTGGAACGAACCACAGGGGAGCACTGGAACGCGCACATGCCGACCGCCTGGGCCAAAAACAATCACCATTGCCCGGGCGTTTTTTCGTTTGGGCTTTGACCGGAGAAGCGACCTTGGCACATATCATCAGCGGTACAGACCTGTCCAAAACCATGCGCGCTGAAATGGCGGCAGAAGTGCAACACCTCAAGGCATCGCACAGCCTCACCCCCGGCCTCGCGGTGGTGCGCGTGGGGGACGACCCGGCGTCCATCTCCTACATCAAGGGCAAGCGCGGAGCATGTGCAGCCATCGGCATTTACGCCACCGAACACATCCTGACCGCGCAACAACCCGAATCCGACCTGCTCGCCATCATCGATCAACTCAACGACGACCCCGCGATTCACGGCATCCTCGTGCAACTGCCCCTGCCCGATGGGTTTGACGAACAAACAGCCCTCAACCGGCTCTCGCCCGACAAAGACGTGGATGGCTTGCACCCGGTCAACCTCGGCCGCCTCATGCGCGGGGAAGAAGGGTTTTTGCCCTGCACCCCGCACGGCGTTCACCAACTCCTCAAACGCGGCAATTTTGACGTGGCGGGCAAACACGTCGTCATCGTGGGTCGCAGCACCTTAGTGGGGCGGCCCCTCGCCAATATCCTGTCGCAAAAACCCACCAATGCCACGGTCACCCTGTGCCACACCGGCACGCGCGACCTCGGCGCGTTCACTCGCCAAGCGGATATTCTCATCGCGGTGACCGGGCATCCCAACACGGTCACCGCGGATATGATAAAAAAAGACGCCATCGTCATTGACATTGGCGTGAACCGCGTGCCCGATCCCTCCAAAAAATCCGGCTATCGCCTCGTGGGCGATGTCGATTATCCCCGCATCAAAAACAAAGTCCGCGCCATCACGCCAGTGCCAGGCGGCGTCGGCCCAATGACGATTACCATGCTCTTGCACAACACCATCTGGTCAGCCAAGCGGGCGTGGGGGATTGGGTGAGGGGAGAGAGGCGGGAGGCAGTTGTCAGTTGTCAATGCGAATTAAGAGTAGAAAGCGAGTAAGAAGCAAGCCGCGGTCAATCGTCCAAAGACATGAACGACTCATCCATTATAGGATCGCACCTTAGAACTCGTCCAAAAAAAACGATGTCACCTCCTTCGGCTCTTCCCCGCAACGGAGAGATGTTATTCCCCCTTGTATCTCACGTCTTACCTCTCCCGTCTTGCCTCTCCCGTCTTGCCTCTCCCGTCTTACGCCTTTCATCTCGCCTCTCACGTCTCCCGTCCTACCGCATTTTGTTCGCCAAAGACGCGCTCGCATATTTGTCCGACGCGCTCTTTGTAGCTTTCGGGGGCGAAGATGTAGAATTTCCAGAGGCGGTCGTATTGGTCTTCCACGACTTTCACGTCAAAGGGCGGATTGTCGGGGGGATCGTTGAGGCGGGTCAGGCCATGGCGGGTGACCACGCGCACGCGCGCTTCTTTAATGGCCGAGATGTCGGGGCAATAGAGGATGATCTGATCCGGATGGAGGGTGATGGCGTCTGCGATCTCCCGTTCAAGTTGCCGGCGGGCTTCGGCGGATCGGGTGTACGTGGCGATCAATTCATCGCGCCCTCGGCGGCCCGTCTCGGCGGTGGAAATCGCGTACGCGCGTTTGAGCAGGTGCCGGTCGCAAACGCCGGTGATCAAGCGGTCGATGCGCGGGTCTTCATACGCGAGCAGGTGGCGAAACAGGGCTTCGTCAGTCAGGGCGTAGAGGTCGGTTTCGACGAGTCCGCGTTCCGTGGCGAGTTCAACGGCTTTGGCGATCATCGCGCCGGATGCGACTTTGGCGTGGTGATAATAAACGCGCTCGGTGAGGAAGTAGCGCAAGCGGAGCAGGTGCAACAACTCGGTGCGCGTGCTCAGGCGGGTCAGGTCGATGGCCAGGGTGTCGTCGACGAGCACAAAGGTGCTGAAAATGCGGTCGTCGTAATCCTGGCGCAGGCCCGCGAAATAGGCGTCTCGGCGCAGGTAGTCGAGCAGGTCCGCGTCTATGGTGCTCGAGACGATTTGCTGCATCCACGCCGGGGAAAACGATTTGTCCGTGAGCAGGGAGACGACGATGTCGCGCAGGCCCGAAGCGTCGAGGGCTTGCGCGATTTCCGTTTGCGACAAGAAGTGCGCGATGCGGTCCGCCGTGTCGTGGCGGGGAAAGAGTTTGCGCTCGTCTTCAAAGGTGTGCCCAAAGGGCAGGTGCGAGATGTCGTGAACCAACGCGGCCAGGGCAACCGCATCGGCCTGTTCGGGTTCGATGGGCGCGCCTTTGTGACGCAGGGCGTCGAGGATGCGCCGCGCCATAGCGGCCGTGCCCAAAGAGTGTTCAAATCGCGTGTGCACGCAGCCCGGATAGACGAGGTATGCGGTTCCGGTTTGGCGCACGCCGCGCAGGCGCTGCATTTGCCGCGTGTCCATGACCCGGCGTTCGGATTCGTTGAAGGCGAGGTCCCCGTGAACGGGGTCGCGGATGATCATGGTCGCATGCTCCTGATCGCGTTGATACGCGGACGCGATCTGTCGAATTGTCCATTGACACTTGGCGGAGAGGGCATATTTTACAACCTGTTTGCGAGACATCGGTGGGTATCATCTTATACCAATTCTGAGGAGGTCCAATGGCAGACGCATATACGCCGAGAAAAGGGGATAAGTTTTCATTTGGGTTGTGGACCGTGGGCAATCCCGGGCGCGATCCCTTTGGCGACCCCACGCGGAATCCGCTCGCGCCGGAACGGATTGTGCAGCGGTTGAGCGAACTGGGCGCGTGGGGCATCAACCTGCACGACAATGACCTCGTGCCGATTGACGCCCCGTTGCGAGAACGCGACAAAATTGTGCGCGATTTCAAAAACGCGCTGGAAAATTACGGCATGGTAGTGCCGATGGCAACCACCAACACATTTTCGCATCCGGTTTTTAAGGACGGAGGATTTACGTCCAACGACCCCAAAATTCGGGCGTATGGCTTGCAAAAAATCATGCGGGCCATTGACTTGGGCGTGGAATTGGGCGCCGCGACCTATGTGTTTTGGGGCGGGCGCGAAGGCGCGGAGTGCAATGTGGGCAAGGACCCCATCGAGGCCCTCAAACGCTACCGAGATGGGCTAAATTATCTGTGCGAGTACGTGCGCGATCAACAATACGATTTGAAATTCGCGCTCGAGGCCAAGCCCAATGAACCGCGTGCGGATATGTATTTCCCGACGACCGGGCACTACTTGGCTTTTATCGAAACGCTGGATCACCCCGAGATGGTGGGCGTCAATCCAGAAGTGGCGCACGAACACATGGCCGGGTTGAATTTCCATCACGGCGTCGCCCAAGCACTCGAGGCGGGCAAGTTGTTTCACATCGATCTCAACGACCAGCGGTTTGGGCGCTACGATCAGGATTTTCGGTTTGGCTCAGAGGATTACAAGAGCGCGTTTTTGCTCGTGCGCTTGTTGGAAAACAACGGGTACGCGGGGCCAAAACACTTTGACGCACACGCATTTCGCACCGAAGACGAAGAGGGCGTGTGGGATTTTGCCGCAGGGTGCATGCGGACGTACAATATCCTGCGGGAAAAAGCCGCGCAATTTGAGGCAGACGCGGAAATTCAGGGGATTTTGCGAGACTTGGCGAACCAGAATCCCGAGTACGAACAGCATCTGGGCGCGTACAGCCGGGAAAAGGCACAAGCACTCAAGCGCGTTCCGTTTGACATCGACGCGATGGGCCGCGTCGGGCTTGGCTATGAACGGTTGGATCAGTTGCTGGCCGAGGTGCTATTGGGCGTGCGGTGTTGTTGAGGAGTCAGCGGATGCCCATCATCGAGCTCGATCCGCCGGACGAACCCCGCGAACTGCTGCGGCTACTGCTACTTCTGCCACTCGTGCTCATCGACCGCATGTAATAGCGCGCTTTGAGGATTTTGTCTGGCAACAGGTCAGAGGTGAGGTCCCGGCTTTGGGCGTCGAGTTCCCAGTAATTGTCGATTTTGTATCGCTTGCCGTGTTCGTCCGTGATTTCCAGGGTTGGCGGTTCGTCGCCCTTGAGCGCGTCCCGTCCCATAATGCGGAAGGTGTATTCCCCATCGTCGGTATCGACAGTCCACTCGCTGCCCGTGCCTTTGGAAACGACCGAGCGAATCGCGCTGATGGTCGGGACAAAGTAGATGGCTTTGAGTTCGGCTTCGAGCACCTCGCGCGACCCCGGGTCGAGTTCGCTGGGATTTTCGATGATGCCGATTTCGTGCCCCACGTCATCGAGCAAACTGACGAAGTGATCCGGGTTGGTTCTGGGAAACGCACGCGCGACGCGATCAACGCGCTCTGTTTCGCCTCGGATGATGGCTTCGATTTTGTCGCCGTTTTTTTTCATTGAAATAGCGGTGGGATCGAGGTTCATGGTTTTCTCCTTGGGAAGCGGGAAGCGGTGAGAGGTGAGAAGTAAGAGGTAAGGCGTAAGACGCAAGAGGCAAGAGGGGAGAAGGCCCCCGCCTCTAGCGGCGATCTGATCGCTAAAATACCATCGCAGTTCCATTCTGTCAAAATACAAACGCGGGAGTTATGTCGATGTATGAAACCGTCTTGTTGTTCGGCCCCCCTGGCGCGGGAAAAGGCACCTGGGGAAGCGTATTGAAACAAATTCCGGACTTGTTTCACTTTTCCAGTGGCGATATGCTCAGGGCACTGGACCTCAACAGCCAACCGGGGGAAATGGCGTTGGCGAGCATCCGCAGGGGCGAGTTGGTGCCCGATGAGTTTGTCGTGTCCCTGTGGCGCGATCACATGCAGCGTCTGGTCGAGTTTGGCACGTTTAAGCCACAGCAACACACCTTGGTTTTGGATGGCCTTCCGCGCACCCTTACCCAAGCGCAAATGGCCGATGAGAGTTTGAATGTCAAATTGATCATCTTGTTGGACTGCCCGGATCGAGAGGTGCTGATCAAGCGGCTTTTCGGGCGCGCGCTCGTGGCGTATCGGGTGGATGATGCGAGCGAAGAGATCATCCGCAAGCGGTTTGAGGTCTATGACCGACAGACGGTTGAGGTTTTGAGGCACTATCCCAATTCGATTGTGCAACAGATCGATGTGTCGCAACCCCCGTCCAAAATTTTGAGGGACATCGGCCAGGTGCTGGTCGATTTTTTGCATTCATGAACGTGCGATTTTCCCGCGTGCTCGGCATTGCGAATCCGCAGGCTGGCGTGCGTCGCGTGCGCTCGTGCGCGATTGCCGCGTGCGAAAAAGCCGGGCTGGATTTTGTCATTGCAGACACGCAGTATCCGGGGCACGCCACGCAGTTGGCCGCACAGGCGTCTGAAAATGGCTATGATTTGGTGGTCGCCATTGGCGGCGATGGCACGATCAACGAGGTGGGCCGCGCGTTGGTCCACACGGAGATGCCCTTGGGCGTGGTGCCTGCCGGGTCGGGCAATGCGTTTGCGCGTGAGTTGAAATTGTCTCTAAATCCGGGCGAGGCGTGCGAGGCGTTTGTC
Organism: Candidatus Latescibacterota bacterium; assembly: GCA_965204745.1. Classification (GTDB taxonomy): domain Bacteria; phylum Latescibacterota; class UBA2968; order UBA2968; family UBA2968; genus VXRD01. The sequence continues at coordinate 569,946 of OZ242010.1, read as the reverse complement.
CGCCCACGGATTCGCACGATCGACGTGGGGCGCGTGGGCGATGCCCTGTTTTTCGCCACGGCCGGCATTGGCTTGGATGCAGAGGTGGCCCGTCGGTATGCCAGTCGCACGGGACGCCGGGGCTTTTTGCCTTACGTCCTGCTCACCGCGCAGGTCTTGCCCATGTTTCGGCCTGAGAGGTTGCGGTTGAACTTGAATGCCGATCCGGAGATTGAACGCCGTCCCTTGTTCGTCGCCATCGCCAATATGTCGCAATACGGCGGCGGCGCGGCAATTGCTCCCCAAGCCGCGATAGATGATGGGGAACTCGACGTGTGCGTGTTCACCCATCCGGGCTGGATTCGCATGGCGTTGAATACCTACCGGCTTTTCAATAACACGTTTGACCGCATGCCCGGCGTGGAGATGTTTCGGGCGAAGAAAATTTGCATTGTGCGCGAACGATGCGATTGGTTTCAATTCGATGGCGAAGTGGCAAAAGGCCCGAAAGAACTCGCATTTGAAATTCTGCCCAAGGCCCTGAAAGTGGTTGTGCCGGGGACGGCGTGAGAGGGGAGAAGTAAGAGGGGAGAAGCAAGAGGGGGTTAGGCACGAGCGGGGTACAAGTGGCGATAGCCAGTTCAAAGACGATCTGTGTGTAGGGACAGGCTCCCGTGCCTGTCTGAAAAGCAATTAGCCGCCCAAAACGCTGTATAGGCGCAACGCTGATTGCCACATCTCACAAGGAGGAACACCATGAGTTACCTGACTGCCGATCAGATTGCACAGTTTGAAGACGAAGGCTATCTGGTGGTGGAAGGGGTGTTGGATCCCGAGACCGTGTTGGATCCGGTGATCGACGAGTACACGGAGGTGCTCGACACGCTCGTGCGCGATTTGTACGCGCGCGAGGAAATTTCGTCTTTGTTTGAGGACTTGGATTTTGCCGAGCGATTCACCGCGGTTTGCATCGAGACGGGGGATGTCCACAAGCAGTATTTCGACTTTTCCCTGCCGTTCCAAAATGTGAAGCCCGATACGCCGTTTTGGACGGGTCAGGCGGTTCTGAATGCGTTCACAGCCGAGCCGTTGCTCGATTGCGTGGCATCGCTCATCGGCGAGGAGATTTACTCGAATCCGGTGCAACATGTGCGGATCAAACCGCCCGAGCATATCTTGCCCAAAAATCAGTTTGGCAATCCGATTTTGGGCGAGACGATCTGGCATCAGGATCAAGGCGTGGTCGTGCCAGAAGCAGACGAGACCGAAATGCTGACGGTGTGGTTCGCGCTCGAAGATGTCGCCCTCGAACAAGGCCCGCTCAAGGTCGTGCCCGGCAGCCACAACCACGGGCTTTTGACGCACTGCTCGTCGTATTTTGGCAACGGCCCCCGAACAGCGGGCGGGCGACAAATCCCCGAGTCCCTGTTTGAAGCAGACCGCATGATACCGTTGCCGGTCAATCGGGGGGATGTCATTTTTTTGCCCAAGCGCACGGTTCACGGGTCATTGCCCAATGTGAGCGATAAAATTCGCTGGAGTTTTGATCTGCGCTACAATCCCATTGGTCAGCCGACCGGACGCGAGGCTTTTCCGGGGTTTGTGGCGCGCAGTCGGAAACATCCCGAGCGCGAGTTGCGAGATGCAAAGGTGTGGACGCGCATGTGGTTGGACACCCGCGAGGCGATGTCGAAGATCAATCAGGGCGGACAGACCGATGTTCCGTTTGGACGCTGGCGAGAAGGCCACCCGGATTGCGCGTGAGGAGTTGTCTTAAAACGAAATCGGACCCCTCCCCGAGACGGAGAGGGGAGATGTTTTCCCACCATTTCTCGTGGGGAAAAAGCAATGTATGTGCTGACCGCTCGTTTTGCTGGTTGCTAAGATATAGGGGGTTAGGGGTAGTCCCAAAAGGAGGATAAGATGGTCGGTTTTGGCGTTATTGGGCTGGGCATGGGGCGCAACAGGGCGCGGTTGATCAAAGAGACCGAGGGGGCAGAGTTGAAGGTGGTGTGCGATTTGCACGCGGATTTGGCCGAGGAAGTCGCGCGGGAGTTGGAGACGGATTGCGCGGTGGATATGGCGCAGGTGTTTGCGCGAGACGATGTGGATGTGGTGATGGTGATGACCCCGAGTGGCAAGCACGCGGCCGTGGGCGTTGAAGCGGCAAAGGCGGGCAAGCATGTGATTACGACCAAGCCGATGGACGTGAGCACTGAAGCGTGTGATCGGCTGATTGCGGCGTGTGATGATGCCGGCGTGTTGTGCGGCGTGGATTATCAAAGCCGATACGTGGATGGCAATGTGAAGGTGGCGACCGCGATTCAAGCGGGTTGGTTGGGGAAGATGATTTTGGGCGAGGTGCGTTTTAAGTGGTTTCGGTCGGACGATTATTTTTCGCACGATGTCGGTTGGCGCGGCACATGGGCGATGGATGGCGGCGGTTCGCTCGCGAATCAGGGCGCGCATCTGCTCGATGTGTTGAGTTGGTTCATGGGCGATCCGGTGTCCGTGTACGGCGAGATCGACATTGTGAATCACGAGATCGAGACCGAGGATATCGGGCTGGCGATCCTGAATTTTGAGAGCGGGGCAAAGGGCGCGATTTTGGGCACGACGACCTTTCCCCAAAGCGCGTATTTCAGCGCAGAGGTCCACGGGTCAACAGGTGGCGTTTTGCTGCACGATGTTCTAAATGGCGAGATGACCGCGTACGGAGACGGGCTTCAGGAGAAGCTCGACAGCGTGGAAAATCACGTCCACAACATTGTGGAAGATGTGGTCAATGCCGTCACAAAAGGCACGCCCCTCGCCGTCGATGGCCGCGAAGGCCGCCGCACCGTCGCCCTGCTCGAAGCGGTCTATCAATCCGCGCGAGAAGGCAAGCCGTTGACATTAAAGTGATGAAAGGCGACGACATGGCGAGTACCACTCAACTCGCGCCCGAAACCGTGGGATGGGGTGGACTGACAATGCGAATTAAACGTTGAATCTATCGCGTGCTTGTCCTTGTTATTGGGACCTACCCCCTAACCCCCGTTACTCGCTCCGCTTCGAAAAAAATAAAATGTCAACACGACCTAAAAACATGACCCTATCCATCCCCAAATCGCGCCTCTTGATCGCATGTGCGATGGCCTGTTTGCTCGCGCCCTCTGCCGCGTGGCCGCGCGAAGCGAAATCGCCCAAAAAAGCCGCCCTGTTGTCCATTCTCTTGCCCGGCTTGGGCGAGCGGTACGCGGGCGGGCGCAAATCCGCCAAGTTTTTCCTGTTCACCGAAGGCGCGTTCTGGACGGGCCTGTTCGCGTTTCAAAAACTCAACGCCACGCGGGAAAACACGTTTCGCGCCTACGCGACCGCCCGCGCAGGTGCCACCGCGTCCAAACGGCCCAACTCCCATTACGACCGCCTGGCTGCGTACAACAGCATTTACGACTACAATGCCCGGTTGCAATACGTCGAGGGCGCGTCATCTATGCCCTTGCCGGAAACGCCCGACAATTTTTGGGAATGGGATTCGCAGGCATCCCGCGAACACTTTCGCACCTTGCGGAGCAAAGCCACTTGGGCGCGCACGCGCGGTTTTCTCTTTGCGGGCGCGTTGCTCTTCAACCGCTTTGCCAGCGCGCTCAATGCCGCCAACATCGCCACCAAAACCCGCCCCGTAGCGACGGTCTCCACCACTTCCCACGGCGACTTGCAGGTGCAGTTGGTCTTTTCTTTTGAGGACTTATGAAACGGAGGTGTCTCATGAGTAACGCAACAAACAATCCCCTGCTCGTGACAGAGGGCTTGCCGCGGTACGATGAAATTCTGCCCGAGCACGTCGTGCCGGGGGTGAAGCAGGTGTTGGCAGATGCGGAAAAGCGCGTCGCGGCGTTGGAGCAAAATTTGATCCCGACGTGGGAGGGCTTGCTCGTGCCGCTCGAAGAGAACAGCCTGCCCTTTTTTTATGCGTGGGGGCCGGTCGGGCATTTGATGGGGGTGAAAAATTCGGATGAATTGCGCCGCGCGCACGAGGCCGTGTTGCAAGACGTGGTGGCTTATGGCTTGCGCGTGCAACAAAGCCGTCCCATTTACGAAGGCCTGATGGCGATTCGAGAGGGCGAGGGATGGGCAAAACTCGACGAGGCGCAACAGCGGTGCGTGGAACTGAAAATTCGCGCGGCTGAACACGCGGGCGTGGGCTTGACCGGGCAGGCAAAAGAACGCTTCAACGAGATCGCCAAAACCCTGTCGCAGATCAGCACGGATTTTTCCAACCATGTACTGGATGCGACCAAGGCTTACGAGTTGATCATCCACGACAAAAAAGACGCAGAGGGCTGGCCGAACAGTTTGCGACAAGTGACCGCGCAGTCCTATCGCCAAGCCAATGCGGGCAGCGATGCAACAGCGGAAGACGGCCCGTGGCGCATCACGCTGGATTTTCCGAGTTTTTTCCCCTTTATGCAGCACCATCGGGGGCGAGACCACCGCGAACAGGTGTACAAAGCGTATGTCCAACGCGCGTCTTCGGGCGAGTTGGACAACAGCGACCTGATCGCCCGCACCTTAAAATTGCGACTCGAACAAGCCGCGCTCTTGGGATTTGAAACGTATGCGGACTGGAGCTTAGACGCCAAGATGGCGCCGGACGTGACCGCTGTCGAGCGCGTGATCGACGAGTTGCAAGCCGCGGCGCAGGCGCATAGCGAGCGGGATTTTGAGGCGTTGCAGGCATTGGCAAAGGCGAATGGGCAAAAAGAGCCGGTGCTGCACTGGGATGTGTCGTTCTGGTCAGAGCGGTTGCGCGAGCAAAAATTCGACTATACAGACGATCAGTTGCGCCCCTATTTTCCCCTGCCCAAAGTGCTCGACGGCATGTTCGCCCTCTCCGAGCGGTTGTTCGATATCGAGATCGTGCGCGCAGAGGGCGAAGCCGCGCACAAGTGGCACAAAGATGTGCAGTTTTTCAATGTGTTGCGCGATGGCGAGCGCGTTGCGTCGTTTTATTTGGATCCCTATTCGCGCCCGGCGGAAAAGCGCGGGGGCGCGTGGATGGACGATTGTTTGGGGCGGCAATGGCTCGATGGCGCGTTGCGCTTGCCGGTGGTGCATCTCGTGTGCAATGGGACGCCGCCTGTGGGCGATACGCCATCGCTGATGAGTTTTTCAGAGGTGGAGACCCTGTTCCACGAGTTTGGCCACGGGTTGCAGGGCATGTTGACCACGGTCGATTACGCAGACGTGGCCGGGTTGAGCGGCGTGGAATGGGATGCCGTGGAGATCGCCAGCCAGTTTATGGAAAACTGGTGTTATCACAAACCCACGCTGATCGGGATGACCGCGCATGTGGAAACCGGGGATCCCTTGCCGGATGATTTGTTTAAAAAAATCGCGGCCGCGCGCACGTTTCAAGCCGGGTCTTTGATGATGCGACAGTTGTCCTTTGGCAAGATCGACATGTTGCTACATTCGACTTACGATCCCGAAGGCACAGAAACCGCGTTTGAGGTGGAACGCCGCGTCATCGAAGAAATGGCCGTGTTGCCCCCGCTGCCCGAGAGTCGCTTCCTGTGCTCGTTTTCCCATATTTTTGCCGGCGGATATGCGGCTGGGTATTACAGCTACAAGTGGTCCGAGGTGTTGAGCGCGGATGCGTTTGGCGCGTTTGAAGAGGCCGGGCTGGACGACGAAGCCGCGGTAAAAGCGACCGGGCGCAGGTTTCGAGATACGATTCTCGCATTGGGCGGCGGCAAACACCCGATGGATGTGTACCGCGCATTTCGCGGGCGCGAACCGAGCACCGAAGCGTTGTTGCGCCACAATGGACTTTTGTAATCAACGAGACACACGCGATGCTGGAACGCATCTACACCTACCTCATCGGTTTGGGCCTGGAACCAGGGGTGGCTCAATATTGGGTCGCTCCTGCGTTGGTTGGGCTGTGTATTTTGGTGCTCAGTGCAATCGTCCATCTTGCGGTGAAGCGCGTTGCCTTTCGGGCACTGAAATACGCGATAGCAAAAACGCAGGCGTCCTTGGAAATCGCGGTTGGCGCGATTCGGGTGCTCAATCGGTTGATGCCCCTCGTGCCCGCATTCGTCATTTACGGTTTGATCGATTTGCCACTCGCGGAAATGACAGCGGCAGATCGAGATTATTGCGCGGCGCTCGCGCTCGATATTCTGCTGATTTTTGTCGCGATCACCGGCATTCGGGTCGTAGGGGCATTACTCAATGGCGCGCTGTCCGTTTATCAGACCTTTGATGTCTCGCGCGAAATCCCCGGCAAGGGTTTTGTACAGGTCTTGACCATGCTGACGTATTTTGTCGGCGGCGTTTTGATCCTCTCGATTTTGTTAGATCGCAATCCCATGTATTTCTTCAGCGCGTTGGGCGCGTTGACAGCCGTGCTTTTGTTGGTGTTTAAGGATATGCTCTTGGGATTCGCAGCGGGCATACAACTGAGTGCAAATAAAATGGTGGCGGTGGGCGATTGGATCGAGATGCCCAAGTACGGCGCAGATGGCGAGGTGATCGATATCGCATTGACCACGGTGAAGGTGCAAAATTGGAACAAGACGATTACGACGATTCCAGCGTATTCCCTAATCGGCGATTCGTTCAAGAACTGGCGGGGCATGCAGGAGGCGGGCGGGCGGCAGATTAAGCGGTCAATTTTGATCGATGTTCAGACGATTGCGTTTTGCGACGCGGAGATGCTCGCACGGTTTTCAAAAATTAAATACATCGCGGCGTATCTCGAGCAAAAAAAGCAAGAACTGGCGCGATTCAACGATGAACGAGCGGTGGATGAATCGAGTCTGGTGAACGGTCGGCACCTGACCAATATCGGCACGTTTCGGGCTTATGTCGTTGCGTATTTGAAAAATCACCCAAAAATCAACCGGGACCTAATGCTTATGGTGCGGCAACTGGCGCCTGGGGAACACGGCTTGCCGATTGAAATTTACGTTTTTTGCAACGACACGGCGTGGGCGGATTACGAGGCTGTTCAGGCGGATATTTTTGACCACCTTCTCGCGGTGGTGCCCGCGTTCGATCTCGGCGTATTTCAAGTGCCGACGGGAAGTGATTTTAAGGAGTTGTTCACAGTACGCGACAAATTTATCGCCACTCTCATCGACAAAAAACAAAATGTCGACGCGACCTAACCACTTGACATCGCGAGAGGAATTGGAGATTATTTATCTCGTTCCGCAAGTCGTTCAAACAATCTCAGGAGGATCCCCATGGCAGAATACGACACGATTCCCAAGCAGTTGATTCACATCTACCCGCAAGACCTCGTCCACTTGGCACTCGGACGCGAGGATGTCGAAATTGAAGAAGTTCTCGACACCGAACTCCCGAGGATTGAAACGCGCATGGTCGATAGCGTGATTCGCGTGCGGATCGATGGCAAGAAAGCATTGGTCCACATCGAATTTCAAACCACCGACAGCGCGAATATGGCTATTCGCATGGCGATCTATATCCTCCGCCTCATCGAACGCTATGGCCTGCCGGTCTATGCCTTTGTCATCTACCTGCGTCCCGATGCCGGGCGCCGCGATGAAGGATTTTTCCGCCAAGATCATGCCGACTTCCCCGTGCTGGTGCGCTACAAGGTGCTTCGATTGACCGAGATAGACGGGCAAGGTATCCTCGAGGGTGGTCATCCGGGCTTGCTTCCTTTCGCGCCGTTGATGAAGCACCCTGTGGAGATGGCTTCCGAGGACTGGTTGCGCGAGTGTGTTCGCAGGAGCGATTCGGTTTCGTTGGATCCGGCAGAAAAGGCTAATTATTTGAATAGCTTGGCGGTCTTGAGTGGGTTGGCTTATGATCTGCCCACCATCACGCGGATTCTTTTACAGGAGGGTTTTATGGACGCGATTATGCGTGAGTCATCGTTTGCCCAATACCTCAAGGAACAGATCCAGGAACACGTCCAGGAACAGTTCAAGGAACAGTTCATCGAGCAGGGCATTGAGCAGGGCATCGAGCAGGGCATCGAGCAGGGCATCGAGCAGGGCATCGAGCAGGGCATCGAGCGAGGCATCCAAGAGAGCATCCGAGAAACGTTGGAGATTCGCTTTGATGCAGGTGTGGCCGGTCAGTTCGCCGGTCGCATTGCGGTTATCAACGATTTGCAACGGCTCAAGCGGTTGCATCGTGCAGCGGTGCAAGTGGATGATCTGGAGGCCTTTCAGCGCGTGTTGGATGCGGAGGCCTAACGCGATTCCCCGATGAATGACACGCGGGATATTGCGTAACGTCATTTGTTCTCAGCTTTTAACTCCCGCCTCGCCACCGAAGCACCTTGTTTTTGCAAAAAAACAAAAGCCCCCAGATCAAATACTGGGGGCTTTTTGGCGTTGCGTCCGATGGGGCGGGTTATTTTTTTAGGCCGTATTGCAGGATGAAGCCATCGGTCATTTCGCGGGCTTGGTCGTCGCTGAATTGTTTGGGTGGGGATTTCATCAGGTAGGACGAGGGGCCCATCAACGGGCCTTTGAGGCCGTGGTTGAGGGCGAGTTTGCAAAGCCTGACCGCGTCGATGACCACGCCCGCGGAGTTCGGAGAATCCCAGACTTCGAGCTTGAGTTCCAAATTGAGGGGCACGCCGCCAAAGGTCTCGCCTTCCATGCGGATGTGACACCACTTGCGGTCTTCCAACCACGGGATGTGATCGCTGGGGCCAACGTGGATGTTGTCCTCGCCGAGGTCGTAGTCGAGTTGCGACGTGACGGCTTGCGTTTTGGAGATTTTTTTCGACTCCAAGCGTTCGCGCTCGAGCATGTTGTAAAAATCCGTGTTGCCGCCAAAATTGAGTTGATACGTCTTGGTGAGCTTGACGCCGCGCTCGCGGAACAACCGGGTGAGCACGCGGTGCGTGATGGTCGCGCCGACCTGCGATTTGATGTCGTCGCCGATGATGGGCAGGCCGCGTTTTTCAAACCGCTCGGGCCAGTGCCCTGCGCTGGCGATGAACACGGGCATGCAGTTGACAAACGCGCAACCGGCTTGAAGAACTTGTTCGACATACCACTTGGTGGCTTGTTCGCTGCCCACGGGCAGGTAGTTGACGACGACATCCGTGCGCGTGGCTTTGAGGACTTCGGCAACATCCACTGTGTCGCCTTCGGCTTTGGCGATGACGCGGTCGAGATATTTGCCCAAGCCATCGTGCGTCATGCCGCGGGACACCGGCACGTCGAGATGGGGCACGTCGGCGAATTTGACGGTGTTGTTGGGCGGGGCAAAGATGGCTTCGCCCAAGTCTTTGCCCACTTTTTCGGCATTGATGTCAAACGCGGCGGAAAACGCGATGTCGCGGATGTGATACCCCCCCAAGTTGGGGTGCATCAAGCCGGGGATGAACGCATCCTCAGCGGCGTTCTTGTAATACTCAATGCCCTGCACGAGCGAGGACGCGCAGTTGCCCACGCCGATGATGGCGACTCGGACTTTGCGATTCATGGTCTTCTCCTTGAGATGAGGGGATCGGGGTCGCGCAAAATGTCCGTCATTTTTCTTTATTTGACAAATCAATAATTGCTATATTGGTTATAGAAATAATCTATACAGGAGGGGAGATGAACTTTTATCACTTGCGCTATTTTCTGTCTGTGGCCCAAACCGGGAGTTTTAGCCGCGCGGCCCGCGAGATGTACGTGACGCAACCCACCGTGAGCAACGGGATTGCAGAATTGGAAAGAACGATGGGGGTGCGCCTGTTCAATCGGGGAAACAAGCGGGCGACGCTCACGATGGAAGGCCGCACCCTAGTGCATTACGCGATGCAGATTCAAGACCTGATCGAAGAGGCCGAAGACCGCTTGCAACGGCGCGACGTGTTGCCGGGCGAGGGGTTTCAGTTTGGCGCGATTGACGCGGCCGTGACGTATTTGTTGCCGGATATTTTGAAGGCTTACATGCGCGCCTATCCCGAGATTGCCCTGTCCGCACAGGTGGCACCCTCGCGCTATTTGGTGGATGATCTGCTGATGAATCGCTCCGAGTTCGCGGTCATCTCGTTGCCATTTGAGCATCCGCGCGTGGAGACCGTGTCGATTTACCGGGATTCCATGCCGCTGGTCGTGGGCGCGTCGCATCCCTTTGCCGCGCGGAAAACCGCGACTTTGCAAGCGGTCGTGCAAGAGCCGCTGATGCTGTTTCACACCGATTCCATCTCGCGCAAGATCGTGGATGAGCGATTCGCCGAGGCGGGCGTGTCCCCCGGCGTGGTGATGGAAATGCGGAGCCCCGAGGCCATGCGAAAGTTGGTCGAGGTGGGCGTTGGCATTTCGTTTTTGCCGATGTTGGCCGTGCGCGAGTCCCTAAAGGACGGGGTGTTGAAAGTGGTGGATGTAGAGGGCGTGTCCTTTCGCCGAGAGATCGGCATCGCTTGGCGCAAAGGCCGATATTTCGGCCCGGCAATTCGCCACTTGCTCGAAGCGATCTTTGCAACGTACCAAGGGCTGGAGGCGTGGAAAAAGAAGGTGGGAAGAGAGAAGTAATACCAAATTGAATTTATCTTGTCCTATTATTATATTTTTTTATTCGTTGCGTATTTGGCAGAACACGGGGTCGCGTTTGTAGAAGAAGAAGACCTGATGAAGGTCATGGCCGACGTGGATGTGGTGTACCAAACGCGCATTCAGCGAGAGCGGTTCGGTGACCGCATCGCGGACTACGAAGCGGTTCGGGGAAAATACATCATCGACCCGGCGGCGATGGTCGCGTTGTCAGCCGACGCCATCGTGATGCACCCCTTGCCCCGGGTGGATGAGATCGATCCGGCGGTGGACAAAGACCCGCGCGCCGCGTACTTCCGCCAAGCGCACAACGGCGTTTATATCCGCATGGCGCTGTTGCAGATGGTGCTGGAGGCGTGATCAGGTGACACACCCCCCGCGCTGCTAGCTTGTTCCTGACAATGCGAATAAAGCGTTGAATCCATGCGGAGAAGAGCCGGAGGAGGGGGCATCTATCGTTTGTTTTAAGACACGTTCTAAGGGGCGATTCGGTAATGGATGAGTCGGCGGCGATTGGTCGCGGCTTGCTTCCCACTCGCTTTCTACTCTTAATGACAACCGTTCCGCACGAAAGGGACGGGATATCAAGGGGCTATTTGATGAAAATTTTACTGACGGGTTTTGAACCCTGGGCTGAGTGGTCAAGCAATCCATCGGGCGTTGTGGCCGAGGCGTTGGATGGTGCTTTGATCCGGGGATGCGAAATCGTTTCAACCGTGTTGCCGGTGAGTCACGGCGATGATATTGCCAAAGTCGCCCCGCTCATTGCCGAGTACAAACCCGCGGCTGTGGTGTCTTTGGGCTTGCACGGTTCGGCGAATGCGCTGCATGTCGAGCGCGTTGGCATCAACCTAAAAGTGATAGACGATGTGGATTATCCCATTGTTGACCGGGGACCCGATGCCTATTTCTCCACCCTGCCGACTCGGTTGATGGTTCGGCGAATGCGCGAGGCCAATGTGCCTGCGCGATTGACGTATTCGGCGGGCACGTTCCTGTGCAATCACATCTTGTATTCCACATTGCATCTGCTCGCGGAAAAGGGGATCGATACGCCTGTGGGATTTATCCACGTACCACCCACGCCAGAACTCGCGGGCGCGTCCCAACCGAGCATGGCGTTGGAAACGATTCAAACAGGTGTGACGGCCGGAATCAGGGCTGTCGTAGAGAGTTTAACATGACGCACTCCCCTTGCGAAATCAAAGGAGTTTCAAAAGCCCCATTCAGCGGCGATAAACCGCTGAATGTAACGCATGTTTATAGAGATGAAACTATTTTGGCGTTCGCCATCAACAACCTGAGTATATGCAGATCGGCATATAGGATCATGGGTTATGGCACTTGGGGAACAGGTGATAGTGGGCAATGGCTACCACACGCAACATCGAGAGGTGTCTGCACACGCACAGAGTCCGGAAGCACACGCAACTTCGGGGATGGGTTTTCGGTTTGTGCGCTATTTCTTGCTCATTATTCTCTGTGTTGTGGGAAGCATGGTCGCACTCATCGGGCTGTTGGGGTGGCATTTGGGCATGGAAATCACGGTTGAAGGTCGAGGGCGCGTGCAACCCAGTGCGCGTTGTGAAGTAAAAGCCCAACGCGCTGGCTTGATCCAAACCGTCCATGTGCAACACGGGCAAGCGGTTGAACAAGGGGATTTGATGCTGACGTTGGATGACGCGGATTTACGCACGGAATTGGCGCAACTCGAACAGGAACGGGCGATGAACCAAAGTCGTCGCGAGGCGTTGACCGTCGAGTTGCAACGCGAGCGCGCGGTTTTGGAAACCGAGATTGAACGGGCAGAAGTCGCGCATCAGACCGCGCAGTTACAGTTGGATCAGATTCGCAAAGAGTATCAGATTTACCACAAATACCTGCCCTTTCGCATAGATGGCAGTGCGCGTCCCCCTGTGGATACGTTGATCCCGGTTCGGTTACAGCAGATGCGGGTAGCGGGTGCAAAAGTAGAAATTGAGCGTGCAAAGCGCAGGTTGGCCGCCTTGGACAATCGCAAACAGGAACTGAAAACGATGGCGCAGATGGATGAAAAATTACGGGTTAGCTATCGCTTGCTCAAAACGCAGTTGGAACAGATGCAGATTCGCGCCTCTGTTTCGGGAACCGTGTTGACGCGCGATTTGGAGAAGCGCGTGGGCGACCGCATTTTGGCAGGTGAAGCCGTAATTGAATTGGCCGCGTTGGATGGCTGGCAAGCGCGGGTGATGATTCAAGAAGTGGATATTCCCAAGGTGAAAGCGGGACAGCGGGTGCGGTTGTATGTGAACGCATTCCCACACATGGAATACAAGGTGTTTGAGGGCGAGGTGACCGACGTGCCGCGAAAGCCCGAAGCCGCGACACCCCTTGGTGCGGGTCTGTTGCCGAGTGGTGGCGCAGATGCTACTTATCCCGTGACCATGCGCGTGATAGACCCACATGTATCGGATGGCAAAAGCGTTTATTCACTCGCGTACGGCATGGGCGTTGACGCCAAAATCGTGACCGAGCGCGGCCCAATCGTCAACTTGTTGTGGCGAAAGTTCCTCAAGACAGTGGGCAAAATAGGGCGTCCTGAGATTTATCGCTTGGAAGAACAGCCCGAAAATGTACAGGCCAGAAACTGAATGATTCAATGCGTCAGATATTCAAGATCATCAAAATGCTCAGGGTGCGGCACGAGCAGAGCCTATAACGAAGCAAAGCATGATAGGGTTTAATGTACAATTGCCATAGCAGTTCATGGGAGAACAAAAATGCAAGACAACAAAGATACTTTGGAAGTTGATGATGTCCTGCAACCACAACTCCCATGGTCTATCAAAAGAGTAATTATTTGGTTAGTTTTGTACGGTGTAATTGGTTTGGTTGTTATTGCACTGTCTGGCTTGTTGATAGCATATTTTAATTACGCCAATGGATGGGGTTTAACATTCCAGGATATGGGGCATATTGGGGCAATATCTCTTCCTCCAGTTTTGACGCTTGCCTTTCTTGCATTCCTTATCTGGCAATGTAAGAAAGTGGATTTATCGATCAAGTTAATTTGGGGAGCAATATATCCTGCGACTCAGTTTCGATATATCATTTATGCCTTCGTCTTCGGTGCTATAGTGTCTATTTTAGAGTCCGGGATAGACATAAATTTTGGTAATCCCCCCAAATATTCTTCTGATGCGATATTTTATGGCCAGATAATAGTTACGGGTCTTTTAGGTCCATTTGACGAAGAATTGTGCTTTCGCGGTCTGTTGTATAGAACCTTACGCAAACAAAATGATAGTATTATATCAACTTTGATTTCAGCCTTTATTTTTTCATTTTTCCATGTTTGGATGATTGATCTTACGGGTCTTATCTTCGTATTTTTGGTTGGTGTGGTGACAGCATTCTTGTTAGAACGCACAAATTCACTCACTGCCAGCTTTGTGTTTCACGCCATCGGTAATTTAGTCACAATAGTGGCATATCACTATAGTGAATTTTTATTGTTGTGATCAGAGGTCGTCATCACTTTTCAAGAAAGGAGCAAACCATGAGATCTCTCAGAAAAATCTCGCCATCTCCGTATGCCGATAGCACTCATAGTGTTATGGCATATTCTGGAGATGGAGACAAGGGTTTGGAATTTGAAATTGCCGAACCGGATACAACTTCTCCGGATTCAACTTCTGTTGAGCCTCAGATTCCAACGGATGTGGACCCAAGGCAGGCCGCAATTGACGAGGCACATTACGAGGCTGCCGAGAGTGTTTTGCTTTATTCTGCTGCTGTTGCTGGAGGAGTATACGCAAACAATAGGAATTGGCGATCTGCCTTGGCTGCTGGAGGAGTCATGGCAGTAGCGAGAACATACACATCTTGCTATAGGAGTTGCCACGACCAAAGTCCGCCCCGGGCACCGGAAATCGAAACAGGGGAAGAAGAAGAGGAGGAGAAGAAGAAGGATAAGTAGGCGGTGTCAAAAGATCAGGTGAAATTTCCGTTTGATCATTGACGCCCGATCTCGCAGAATGCAATAGATGACCTCTGATCATTGGGTGTTCAATGCTTACCGAAGTTTCAAGCGGGTAGCGTTGAACACCCATTATCATTTTTCGCTGGTGGATGACTAAGTTGTGGTCGCGCCTGTCTGCTTCTTGCCTGCGCGTGCAACATGTGCAAGCAGGTCTTGCAGGTCCTGTATCAAAGCACTACGAGGCAGACTTGAAACCATGCCACCAACGCATAAGCACAACGTCAGCCATGACAGATGACGTGCTTCAAGCATTTGTCGAATACCTTTTTTTTAGAACGATTCCATGCGTCAGATATTTAAGATCATCAAAATGCTCCGGCCGTATTGGCGGTTTATCTTTCAATCGTTCCTCGTGGGCATCATGGTCATGTTCTTGCAAATCCCAGGGCCATACATTACCAAAGTGTTGATCGATGATGTGTATCCCCACAAAGACCACACGCTCCTGACCTTCATTCTGATTTTGGGGGCCGTGCTTTCGACGGGGTTGGGATTTACGGGATTGTTGAGCACGTATTTTGCGCGTTATGTCGGCGTCAACATGGGGTTGGATTTCAAATCGCGCTTCTATTCTCATGTGCAATCACTGGATTTCAGCTTTTTTGACAACCGGCAGACAGGCGAAATCCTATCTCGATTTAGGGATATGGACAGTTCGGTCAACAGCACCATCGGGATGGTGAACAGCCTGATTATGAACACGCTCCAGTTGCTCATTTTCCCGCCTATTTTGCTCTACATCAATTGGAAACTGGCTTTGATCAGTTTGGCGGTCTTGCCATTTGATACGGTGTTGATTATGGTTTCAAAAAAGTACCTCAGCAGAATTTCCAAAAAAGTGACCGAAGCATCGGCTGAGTCCTCGGCCAAGTCCTACGAATCGCTTTCGGGTATCCGAACCGTGCAAGCCCTAGGGTTGGAAGCCGCGTTTTATCACAAGATCAGAGGCATCTTTCTCGATGTGTCGAAACTGCGGATCAGATCGACGCATTTAAGTGGCGGCTTCAATTTTGTGGGATCGCTGGTGAAAACAGCGGGCACGTTGGCTTATGGCTGGTATGGGTGGACGCAGGTTCTAAACGGCAATCTTTCCCTGGGCAGTTATATGGCATTTTCGGGTTATGTGGGCTATCTCTACGGTCCCATCGGCAATCTCATCGGCCTGGTAGGACAAGTTGAAATGGCATTGGTTCGCATCAATCGCTTTTTTGAAGTCTATGAGTTGAGGCCAGAAATTCAGGATCGTCCCGACATGCCCGCGTTACCGCAAGTGCGAGGCGAGATCGGTTTTCACAATGTGAGCTTTGCGTATCATGAAGGGCAACCCGTGTTGCGCCATATTGACCTGCATATCCCGGCACAAACGACCATTGCATTGGTCGGCAGAAGCGGCTCAGGCAAATCGACGCTTGCCAAATTGATCCCGCGATTCTACGATCCGCAAGAGGGCTATGTGTCGCTCGATGGGTACGATATTCGGAACTACCGCTTGAAATCCATTCGGCAACAGGTGGGGTTTGCGATGCAGGGCAGTACCTTGTTTCAAGGCAGTATTTTAGACAACTTGACCTTTGGGCACGAGATACCCATGCGAGATGTTCAAGACGCGACGCGGGCCGCGTACATTCACGACTTCATTGCGTCATTGCCGGAGGGCTATGAAACATTGGTGGGCGAACAGGGAGCACAGATGTCGGAGGGGCAGAAACAGCGCGTTGCACTGGCGCGTGTGCTGTTGATGGACACGCCGATTCTGATTTTGGACGAACCCACTGCCGCCTTGGATATGGAATCGGAGTATCACATCCAAGAGGCGTTAAAAACCGTGCGACAAGGCAGAACCACGCTGATCATCGCGCATCGACTGTCAACGATTCAAACCGCAGATGAAATTGTGGTTCTGGATGAGGGACAGATCGCAGAGCAGGGCACGCACGAGCAGTTGGCTATGCAAGATGGGGTGTATGCACATTTGCATAAAAAAACAGCGAGTATATGATATGAATTTGGCCTTCGGGGGCTGTACATTCATTCTTTTCGAAAGGAGAAACACAATGGAAATCAGAAAGTTGTACAAACCTCAACGGATGGGCAATCTGGAAAGTGTTATTGCCTATTCTGGCGAGGAAGAAGACCCTGATGCACAGGCTGATGCTGAGAAGGCTGTCAATGCTGACTCAACTTCGACTGGTGTGTCGCATGGGATGACACCTAGGGGATTTGAAGGTACCTTGCATTTTCCAGGTGGACGTACAACCGGTAGAATCGAAGCCAGATCGCCAATTGGTGTCACAGATGATAGTCTATTCCTGACTTACAGTTTCCCAATTCCCTTCACTAATACAGTGGTGACTATAGAGACAGCTATAGCTCGAGGTGGAGAGGTAGAAAGCAGTGTTCATCCTCCTCCGGGTTATATTGTGCCTAATCAGGAAGAGTATGATAATCTCGGCAGAAAACGTACCCATTAATCTGGGAGGGTAACGTTAAATTTTGACGATCCGCGCATTGTGAATTGTTCACGAGTTTTTGCCCAAACTGTATTTCGTTGCCCCTTTCTTTGGGTAACTTGAAAACCTGTGAACACTTTTCTCAGCCCCCGAAGGCTCTTTTCAATACATTTCAACATTCTCAGCGCGCTGATCTCATACTAAATAAATATTTTATTTTTTTGCCCGTATGGATAGGAGAATGTTGCGATGAAAAAGTTTTTGCTATTGTGCCTTCCCTTTGTATATGCCGTTGTTTTCTATTATTTTACGAATTTTATTTTTCAACCGTATAAATCTCTTGAACAATCCCAAATTTTGTTTGAGAAGGGAAATAAGTTTTGGCGGATTCGTGCATTTGAAGAAGCTCTGAAAGTCTATCGTCAAACAGTTGAGTTAAATCCCCAAAATGCGGTTGCCTGGTTCAGATGTGGTTTGATTTACAAACAGCAAAAAAAAATCAAGACGCACTTGAAATGTATATACGTGCAACAGAGGCCGATCCTGAAAATATGACCTATTGGATAAACAGAGGGGATATTCTCATACGTTTGGGTCAATATAAAACGGCACTTGAAATTTATGATCAAGCACTTCAAATACTACCTCGAGCATCTATATTATGGAATAATCGAGGTGCTGTTTTGATGAAACTGGGCGAATTGGAAAAAGCACTCCAGTCGTTTGATCGTGCTTTAGAACTCGACACCAAATATTCTGATGCCTGGAACAATAAAGGAGCTCTGCTTCTTGAGTTAGGCAGATTACCCAAAGCCATCGTTGCGTTAGATCGGTCACTTGAACTAAATCCCCAAAATGGTAATGCATGGTATAACCGATCTCGTGTATATGGGGGTATAAAAAATAAAGAACTAACTCTTTATTCCTTAAAAAGAGCACTCCGGTGGGATCCCATTTTAAAAGAAAAAATTTACAAAGAGCCTGCTTTCGAATTTCTATTGATGGACGAAAGTTTTAAGATGTTGAGCAACAAACCGGATTAAACTGAATTGGAGTGCTTATATGGCCCAAGGATCCTCAATGGAAGAATCTATCAAAGTAGAATCTATGCAGGAGAACTGGCCCTTAACACTCCATGTGCCTTTGGCAAAAGGTTTGATCTGGGGTTTTTTTGTTTTTCTAGAAAACAAAATTGTGTGGTGGATTGTTCAGTCATCTAATGTGATTATGCAAGTTGTTGTAGAAGGAATAAATCTTCTATTAATTTTTTCTTTTTTTTACCGATTCGGACAATTTGGGTTGCGGAAGATGATATATTATGGAGTTCCCCAAAAAAAGTGTTCTTCTTGTGGATATATGTAGGTATAGGTCTAACAGCATATAATTTACCCTTGTATTTTTCAGTAGGTTTTGGTTCGCAGCCTCCAGGCTTTGTTATTGAGTGTCTATTTGATCTTCTCGGACTTGTTATATTGACTCCAGTTCGAGAAGAACTTCTTTTTCGGGGTTTATTTTTTGGGGCAATCAGGACAAGATATGGAAGAGTAAGGGCTTATATTATTACTGTTTTGGTCTTCGTCGGTCTTCATGAACAATTATATTTTTTGGTTACGGGTGGTTATTGGTCCATATTTTTTCATCACCTGATATTATTAGCTGTACTTTCCTGTTTCTTGACTTATCTCTACGAATCTAAACGCAGTCTTTTGTTATGTATGGTTTTTCATGGGGCTATAAATTTCAATGTCACTATTGCACCGTTAATTGGATTTCTGTATGGCGGCTATATCGTCAGCAAGTGATTTTTCAATTTCTCAAAGAGAACAAAAATGTATCACATTCAGCCCTTAAGCGAAAACGATTTACACCACTATGCTATCTTTCTAAGAGGTATTCAGACACGACATTGGTCCTTGTCTTCCAATGCGTTTCAAAGACAGCCAAACCCTGAATGCCTACCCAGTTGTGAAGAAATCATTGAGAATTTGAGCAACTTAGAGCACGCGGTCATCTATTTACTCAAGCGAAATCACCGCATCATTTCATCCATGAAGATAAGCCAAAAGAAATCTGAGCCAGATGTGATCATTTTTTCTCATGTAGAAACCCATCCCGACTTTCAGAAACGCGGGGTTTTTGGGCTTGCACTGGCAGATAGGTGTTTGAGAACCACCTGTGAATCTGAATGCAAACGGATCGAAATTACGACTTGGTCATTCAATCGAAAAGGGATTCCACTCTACAAACGATATGGATTTCGTGCAATACCAGGCACCAATCTTTTGATGGAAAATTATCTGCCAGCTATTGTGAAGCATATAGATGCACAACCCTATTTTGCCCGCCATGATTATATTCGCACCCTCCAGAACGAACGCAGTTATGGGTATGATGCTGTTGAGGTGAATGGCTTAAGTGTCTTTGAATATCGCTGGAAGCCAAGAAAGTTTGATGACACATTGCGCGTATTGGTTGATTGGAAAAAAAAGGAAATCATTGATGTGGAATGCAAAATTATGGATTCACAGCATTAGTTGGAGAATGTCATGGGTAAAGCAAATCACACTCGCATCCGGGTTGCCATTATCGACAGTGGCATAGACGCATCGCATTCGGGGGTGGGGGATATTGCGGGTGGGGTTCGGATTCGGATGGGTGAAGGTGGCGAGGTAATGGTGTCAGATGATTATGTCGATTGTGCGGGGCACGGCACGGCGTGCGCGGGGATTATTCGGAAGAAGGCACCGGACGCGGCGTTGTATGGCGTGCGGATTTTTGACGACTCGTTGATGGCAGATGGCCGGGCGTTGATCGCGGCGATTCAGTGGTGTATTGACAACGCGATGAATGTCGTGAATTTGAGCTTGGGCACAACGGATGTGACGTTTAAGCGATCCCTTCAAGCCGTGTGTCGCAAGGCGGTCGAGGCGGGCATAATTCTCGTGGCGGCAGAGAGCAATGACGGGGGCGAGAGTTACCCGGCGGTGTTTCCCGAAGTGCTTGGGGTGACGGGGGGTGCGATTTATGACCGAGACGGATTTTACTATCGCAAGGATCAGCACATCGAATGCGTGGCGCGTGGCGATGAACAGCGCGTTTGCTGGCTCAACGGAAAATACATCATGACCGGCGGCAATAGCTTTGCCGCGCCGCATATCGCGGGCATTGTGGCGCGCTTGCTGAACCAGCACCCCAATTCTTCTGTTCAAAAAATTCGGTTATTGTTACAGGAAAAAGCCATAAGAATGCCGAAGAACCAGAATACGGCAAAGACCAGTCGCCCGGCCTCTCAAAACGTTTTTCAAGCGGATTATTCATGGATTAAAAAAGCCGCGCTGTATCCGTACAACAAAGAGATGCACAGCTTGGTGCGCTATCGCGAGATGCTCGATTTTGAGATCGTGGGCGTCGGCGATCCCCTCGGCAAGGGGATGGGCGGCAAAGATGCGGGCAAAGTGATCGACGCGCCGGTTGCCAATCTGCGTATCAGCCCAAATATCCGCCGCGCAATGGCAGATGCGGATACGCTCATCTTGGGCTATGTGGATCAACTCTCCCGCGTTCGCAAGCGCGATTTGCTCAGAGAACACATCGCATTGGCGCTGGATGCGGGTTGCCATGTGTTCAGTTTGCAAGCCCTTGACCCAACCGCTTACGGCGATCTGTATGACACGGCGGACAAAAAGGGCCTGCGCTTGGCCTATCCGCACATTTCCAAAACAGAACGCACACAGGCACTTCAAAATTTCAAGGCACTCCCGCCCGTGGATGTGCCCGTGCTCGCGGTGATGGGCACGAGTTCGCAACAGGGCAAGTTCACCCTGCAACTCGCGTTGCGGGCGCGCTTGCAACAAGAAGGCTATGAGGTTGGGCAAATCGGCACCGAGCACCATGCGCGCTTATTTGGCATGGATGCCGCCTTTCCAATGGGCTATGCTTCTCCGCTCAAACTTCCCTTTCAACACTACGCGCCGTATTTGGATTACAAGATGCGCGAGATTTGCCAGCACCGCCGGCCCGACATCATCCTGACGGGGTCTCAATCGGGCACGATACCTTATGATGTCCAAGAACACAGCACGCATTGTTTGTCGTCGCTGGCGTTTTTGCTCGGCGTAAAGCCGGATGCTTGCGTTTTGGTGGTCAACAGCATCGATGCGACAGCGTACATCCGCGATACGATAGATGGGATACGCGCCGTGTGCAAAGCCCCGACCCTGTTGCTGGCGATGGGCAACCGCAAAAAGCACATCCGAACCGCGTATGGGCGCAGTATGATCACCCCGAAAAAGATGGCACGACACGAGATTGATCGCCACCTGAACACATTGGAAGACACGTTTCAATTGCCCGCGATAGAGATTCTGTCCGAGACGGGTCAACGGCGTCTCGTTGAAACCGCGATTCAGTATTTCTCAGAGGCTCAGCCAGCGGCAGCAATCCCATAGGAGGGCTTATGTCCATTGAACATCGGGTCAAGCAGGTCATTATTCGCTCCTTGTCTCTTGAAGTGACGCCAGAAGAAATCGGTGCTGAAGACGCGCTTTTTGGCGGTGGTTTAGGCCTCAATTCAATGGCGACGATCGAGATCATTGTGGGCTTGGAAGAAGAATTTGGCCTTGAAGTGCCCGATGAAGATTTGCGTGTGGAACTGTTCGATAGCGTGAAAACAATGACCGATTATGTCCGCACCGCGCTTGAAGACGCGACTGCCACCTGAAAGTTGCGGTACGATTTTGGGATTTAGCTACTGGCAGAGCCTGATTTTGATCCCTATGTTTGCCATATTGCTCTACTTATGGATTGAGCCTCGGAGAACTATTTTGAATGTGAATCTATTTATTATAGGCTCTTTCTTTTTGGTCCACTTAGCGAGAATTTTTGTCATTCCGATTGTTGAGAAAGGCACCCGTCAAAAATCTGATTCAGCCTGAGCGTTTGGGAGTCAACGATATGCCGAGAAAAATAAAAAGCATTTACACATGTCCAAAGTGTGGACATTCCGTTGGGGGATGGGGGTGGCACAAATGGAGGGCTGGTAGCATTTTTGGTCGTCACTGGCCTTGTAAAAATTGTGGTGCTCTATTGGAAGTTAATCCTCGGCAACGCCTGATTTTGAACCTTTTGCTCCTTGTGTGTGCCGCATTCTTGTATTTTTTGCTTAGGCCCTTAACGCCTTTCCAGATGGGTCTATTTGTCGCAAGCATTATTTTTTTCGATCTCTTAGTGAGCATTTTTCTTTTTTTAATTGTTGAGAAGTCGGCTACCGAATATACACCAAGAGTTATGAAAAACATTTCTGCGTGTCCCAAGTGTGGGCATCTCGTTGGGTTGCGCCATAGGGGGAATACGCTTTTTTGTCAAACATGGCCTTGTAAAAATTGCGGCACGCTGTTGGGGTTTCGGTATTGGAAGAGCGCGATTTTTATCTTTTTTGTTGCCGTGTTACACGGCTTATGGATGTTGAGTGCGCCTCATATAAGGCTTTCGACTGCTATTCTATCTGCGTTGAACGTTTTATTTTTAGGAATGATGTTCGCAAATATTTTTTTTAATTCGATTGTTGAGAAAGGCGCACGCCAAAAATCTGATTCGGACTGAGCGTAGCAAAGTCAAAGCCTCTCTTGCCCTATCATCAACCTGAGCCTGGGCACAACAGACGCGCAAATCAAACAGCGTTTATTCGATGTCTGTCAGAGGGCAACGGAAAGGGCATCGCTATCGTCGTGGTCGAACACAATGCGGGACAAGAGAGTTACCCGGCCTATTTCTCCAAGATGGATGACATGTCTCAAAAAGAGGTGTGCATTCTGAGGGCTGTTCTGAAAGCCCTTTGAACTGGGCGACACATACGCGATGTGTGACTTGGAGAAAAATTCTTCCAACTAAAAAAGCCGACGTGCAAACGTCGGCTTTTTGTGTTTGAGAGCGAATTGAGCGCGGTGCTCGCCCAACCTACGCCGCGCTTCGGTTTCGCCTCGCTTTTGCCTCGCGGCGGTTGTGCCATTCAACCACGATGGGCGAGGCCACAAAAGCGGATGAGTACGTACCCACGATAATGCCGATGAGCAGGGCAATCGCAAAGTCGCGGATCACCTCGCCGCCCAAGAAAATCAGGGAGAGAACGACCAGCATGGTCGTGCCCGACGTGAGCACTGTGCGGTTGAGACATTCGTTGATCGCGCGGTTGATCACCGTGCCGAATGTCTCGCGGCGATACAATTTGAGATCTTCTCGAATGCGGTCGTACACCACAATCGTATCGTTGAGGGAGTACCCCACAATGGTGAGCAAGGCCGCCACGATGGCCAGGGAGATTTCCCGATCCAGAAGGGAGAAAATCCCCAGCGTAATCATCACATCGTGGAACAGGGCGATCACGGCGGCGACCCCAAACTCGATCTGCCTAAACCGCCACCACACGTACGCGATGATGAGCACCATCGACACGAGAATGGCATAGACCGCGTTGGTCTTGAGTTCCTCGCCAATTTTGGGGCCAACCGCTTCTTGCCGGCGCAACCACTCGGTCGCATCTCGAATATTGCCGGCAAAATCGGATTTGAGCCGGGTTTTTATCGCATCCGCGATAGCCGTGCCCTCGGCCTCTTCCTCCACGCGAATGAGAATGTCGTTGGGCGACCCAAACTCTTTGATCTCGCTGTTTCGCAAATCCACGCTGCGATCCCCAACGCGCACGTCGCCCAATGACTGGCGGATGTCGCCCACAGACGTTGCCGGGTCAAAGTGCAACTCGAGCAACGTGCCACCGGCAAAGTCGATGCCCAGATTGTAACCGCCTTTGACAACCGCGGAGCCTATGCCGACCAGAATGAACGCGATGGACAACACAAACGCGCCGCGCCGTAGCCCGAGAAAGTCGAGATTGGTATCGCCGAAAACGCGCAACCGCCCGATGTTCAGACTCGGGTTGATCTGCCGCGAGACAATCGCGTCGTAAATCGTGCGCGTGACAAAAATCGCGGTGAACATCGACGAGACGATCCCGATCATCAACGTCAGCGCGAACCCCTTGATCGGACCCGTGCCGTATTGATAGAGCACGATAGCCGTGATAATGGTGGTCACGTTGGCGTCGACTATCGTCTGAACGGCCCGCGCATACCCGTTCTCTATTGCCGCCCGCACGGTTTTGCCCGCGCGCAATTCCTCGCGGATGCGCTCGAGAATCAGCACATTGGCATCCACGGCCATACCGATGGTCAAAATGATTCCCGCAATGCCGGGCAGGGTCAGCGTGCCTTGAAAAGCCGCGAGAATCGCCATCACAAAGACGAGGTTGAGCACGAGCGCGAAGTCTGCAACCAAGCCGGAAAAGCCGTAGTAAATGACCATAAAGACGATCACGATGGCCAGGCCTATGGCAGCGGCATTTTTGCCCTGCTCGACGGAATCGCGCCCAAGGGATGGCCCCACCGTGCGGTCCTCGACGATATGGACATCGGCCGGCAACGCCCCCGCGCGCAAGACTATGGCGAGGTCCTTAGCCTCGTCAATGTTGCCCGTGCCTTCGATAATGCCCGACCCCTGGCTGATTTTGGATCGGATGGTGGGCGCGGAATAGACCTGATTGTCGAGAATGATCGCCATGCGCTCGCCCACGTTCGCCCCCGTGACCCGGCCAAACAGGCGCACGCCCTGGCTGGTGGTCGTAAAATTCACGATGGGCTGCCCGGCATTTTCAAAAGACTGACCGGTGGTGACAGACGCATCCGAGAGAATTTCGCCCGTCATTTCCACGCGCCTTTTGACGTAGTAAAGCACGCGATAGAGTTGCCCATCGACCATTTCCTCGACCTTGGACCCCCACAGGAATTGGGCATCCGGCGGGGTGAGCTTTTGCACGCTCGGACGATCCAAAATGTCTCGCACGGTCAAAATATTGTCTTCCAAAACCACGAAGTCTCGCCCAAATGCGCGCACGTACCGCGAAAGAGATGGGGTGTCGTCCGCGGTTTGGCCCAAGAGCGGATCGTCGGTTTTTGCGCTGTCAGCGGGCGCTTGTGCCTCCAAGTACGCGTCTATTTTCTCGATCATCCCCACGCGGTCTTCGGCGGATTCGAGAATCTTGAACTCGAGGCGCGCGGTTTTGCCGATCAGGCCCTTGGCGCGTTCGATGTCTTGCACGCCCGGCAATTCGACCACGATGCGCCAATCGCCTTCGCGGTGAATAATGGGTTCGGAAACGCCAAATTGGTCGATGCGGTTGCGAATCACTTCGAGGGCGCGGGCCACCACGTCGGTTTTTTCATCGTCCGAAAGATCGGCTTGATCCACTTCGAGCACGAGGTGGATGCCCCCTTGCAAGTCCAGCCCCAGGTTGATGGCCTGTTGCTTGACGCGCGCGCGCCGATCCAAATTTTCGGGCGGCGCGTAGTAAAATTGGTACGTGGGATAAAGATAAAAAAGCGCGAGCACAATCGTCGCACCGATGGTCAACAAACGCCAGTTTTCTCGGGTCATCTCAGGACTCCAGTTGGGGTTATCGGTCGCGCTCAACGACGTGTTGAACGGCCAACATGAGCGCGTCTCGCGCCCGCGAGGTGTGCAGGACATCGAGGTTTTTGAGTGCGGATTGGGCATGGGAACGCGCTTCTTCTCGCGCGGTTTCCACGCCCCGATACCGTTGGACAAAGCGAATGACTTCTCGCCAATCCCCGTCGGTTTCCACGCCATTGAGCACTTTGGTGCGAATGTGCGTGGCTTCGCCATTTTCGCAATTTGCCAGCGCGCGAATGAGGGGCAAGGTCAATTTTTTTTCGCGCAGATCATTTCCCGTGGGCTTGCCCAGATCGGTCGGGCTGCCGATCAGGTCGAGCACATCATCGGTAATTTGATAGGCCACGCCAATTTCGCTGCCAAAGGCCGCCATGCGCGCGACCTGATCCGGCGACCCATTGCCCAACAGCGCGCCCAATTCGCAAGAGAGCGCGAGCAGGGACGCGGTCTTTTTGTCGATCATGCGAAAATAGAGGGACGCTTCGCCCGAGGCAGAGGCTTCGCCCTCGAGAATTTCCCCCTCCACAATGCGCTGAATCGCGTGGGTCGTGGCGTTCATCACCGGCAGGGAATCGAGCCCGACGAGCACTTGCATGGATTTGGCAAAAAGAAAATCGCCCATCAAAATGGCCGTGCGATTGCCCCATTGCAGATGCAGGCCATTGCAACCCCTGCGCGTTTCCGCATTGTCGATCACATCGTCGTGAACCAGCGATGCGGTTTGGATAATCTCGACGCCCACAGCCGCGTCGATCACCGCGTCTGAACACTCGCCCACGGCTTGCGCGGTCAACAATGCGAGCGCGGGGCGAAAACGCCTGCCCCGATTTTTGACGACGTGATAGGCCATTTTTTGAATGCCATAGACATCGGAGGCCATCATCACTTCTTCGAGACGCGCTTCAAACCGCGCGATCTGGTATTGGATGGGCGCGAAAATTTGGTCTAACATAGCGGATAATGGGATGAGAGATTGACGGGACGATCTTCCGATTCAAACCGTTTTTAAGGCGTGAGAAAGTAATAAAAAAGGTCGGAAAAGTCAATACAATCGGATTTGTTTGCGGGCGAGGACGGCACGGGGGTCATCGCACAGGTCCGCATAAGTACCGACATGGGTTAGGCCCGCGGCTTGCGCGATCAAGCGCGTGACAGCGCGGCCTTGGCCATGGCCGATTTCCAAACCCAACAGCCCGCCCGGCGCGAGCAACGGAATACTGCGGGGAATGATCTCGCGGTAAAACCGCAGGCCATCGCGGCCTCCGTCCAAGGCGATGCGCGGATCAAAAGCGCGCACCTCGGGTTGGAGCGCGTCGATCTCGGCGCTGCGAATATAGGGCGGATTGGAGAGGATGGCGTGAAAATGCGCTGACGCCACAAAGGGCGCGAGGAGATCGGCTCGTACAAAAGCAACGCGGTTGGACACCGCATTGAGGCGGGCGTTTCGACGGGCGAGGCAAAGCGCGCTGTGCGATAGATCCGCGCCGATCAGCCGAGACGCAGGCAGTTCTTTTGCCAGTGCAATGGCGATGATCCCCGATCCCGTGCCCAGGTCGAGGATGAGCGGATTCGGGCAGTCTTTCAAGTGGTCGATGGCGACTTGGACCAGGGTCTCGGTTTCCGGACGGGGAATGAGCCCAGCGGGCGACGCGTAAAAGGGAAGGCCGTAAAATTCCGTGCTGCCCAAGAGGTGTTGTAGGGGAACGCGATTCGCGCGGCGGAAAATCAAGTTGCGAAAGGTCGCACCCTGTGCCGCAACAAGCGGTTGGCGCGCCCGCACATGCAATTCCGAACGCGGGCATTGGAGCACATGGGCGAGCACCCATTCGGCATCCACCCGCGGGCTGGAAACACCCGCTTGGCCGAGGACATCGCTAGCCCATGTCAGAACATGGCGAATAGAGGTCGAGGAGGACATGCGAGGGACACCCCGAGGAGGGGAGACGTGATTCCCATTGTATCTTCGGGCGAGCACGGGGGCATCGCCGCCCCTACACACTGCTCGCCTTTGAACTGGCTGTCGCCAGTTGTACCCCGCTTGTGGCTAAAATCCCATCTTCCCAAAAGGACAGGCGTAGCGCGTAACAGGGAATTAGGGGAAAGGGCATAGGTCGTGTTGACATTTTATTTTTTTTGACGTTACGCGCAAATTAAAAGGTGTTGCTTGCTGATTTAAGGCGTTTGGTCCTACAGCCTCGTTGGTTGCCTCCGATGCCTTCGGCGACTTACTTTTTTTCAACAGCAAAAAAAAGTAAGCAAAAAATGCCGCTCTCAAACGCCGAGGGGCTTGCACAGCGCAAAACGCTTTTGTAATCGCACGACATGCGCCAGCCTGCAAAGTGGGTTGCAAAATGGACATTGGTTGCGAGACGGCCTTGCGCGCTGTGCGTGATGGCTTGATCGGAGGGTGTTTTGCGATGGCACTTGTTTGATGCCTTCTTTGAACTGCGGAACGTCAGGGCTTGATTTTCTCGATAAACCGCTCAAGCCGGTGCATGGCTCGTAAATGTCAACAGAACCTAATGAAATTTAGGGCAGGACGAGTTCAAAACGCATCCGCGTTCATCTCGGCTTATACCCGCCGGGACATGCCCGTGGTGCCCTGAAGCCTTTCTGTTTGGTCGGACAGGCGGAGGGCGTCGATGAGTTCTGCGATATTCCCGTCGAGAATATCTTCGAGCCTGTGCAGGGTGAGTTTGATGCGGTGGTCGGTCACGCGCCCTTGGGGGAAATTGTACGTGCGAATTTTCGCGCTACGGTCGCCGCTGCCGATCTGCGAGCGGCGGTCCGCCGCGGTTTTGGCGCGTTGTTCGCAAATGGCCTGATCGAGCAGGCGCGAGCGCAAGACCTTGAGTGCTCGCGCCCTGTTTTTGTGCTGCGATTTCTCGTCCTGACACGTCACGACAAGGCCCGATGGCATGTGGGTGATCCGCACGGCGGAATCCGTGGTGTTGACGCTTTGCCCGCCAGGGCCTGACGAGCGGAACACGTCGATTTTGAGATCGCTGGGATCGAGGGCTATATCGACCTCTTCGGCTTCGGGCAAAACCGCAACCGTCGCGGTCGACGTGTGAATGCGCCCACTCGATTCGGTTTCCGGGACGCGCTGCACGCGGTGGACGCCGCTTTCGTACTTCAGCCTGCCGTAGATGTCATTGCCGACAACCAAAAAGATGATTTCTTTGAACCCGCCGATGCCCGTGGGATTTGAACTGAGGACCTCGCAACGCCCCCCGGTGTTTTCCGCATAGCGCGAATACATGCGGTGGAGGTCCGCCGCAAAAAGCGCGGCCTCATCCCCGCCCGCGCCCGCGCGTATTTCCACGATGGTGTCTTTGCTGTCGTTGGGGTCTTTGGGAATCAAGAGCAGTTTGAGCTTTGCAGCCAGCTCGGCTTCTCGTTGCGCGAGGTCCTCTTTTTCCAGTTGCGCCATGTCGATGAGCTCGGCATCGGCCGAGGTGCTGATGATGTCATGGGCATCGGCCAAGTCTTCGCGCACTTGGGCATAGGCGCGATAGGTCGCCACGATTTCTTCGAGATCGCGGTATTCCTTGCCGAGTTCGCGCACCCGGCTCGGGTCCGTGGCGACTTCGGGCCGCGCCATTTCCTCGCCGAGGTCGCGATACCGCGCCTCGACGCTTTCGAGCTGTGCAAACAGGGGGTTACTCATTTTTGGGGTCCGTCATCCCATACCGGCGGCGATAACG
Source organism: Candidatus Latescibacterota bacterium (assembly GCA_965204745.1). Taxonomy (GTDB): domain Bacteria; phylum Latescibacterota; class UBA2968; order UBA2968; family UBA2968; genus VXRD01. Next base: position 540,743 of record OZ242010.1, on the reverse strand, counting down.
CTCGACCATACCCGCGGTATCGACCAGCATCATCTTGCCCGTGAAAAACGGATGCGTGGCCGAACTGATTTCGACTTTGATCAGCGGATAGGTGTTGCCATCCTCCCATTGGATGGTTTCTTCAGACGTGCGCGTGGAGCGCGTTTTGACCCGAAATGGGGGATTCGCGCTGGCGTCTTCAAAAATCACGTCTCGGTATTCCGGATGGAGTTCTGCTTTCATTGCGTCGTCCTCCTTAAAGGTGAAATGGATCGCGTTGTACAACTTCCCCGACCTCAAAGCACCGGTTCGCTCATCGCGTTGAGGAAGTCTTCATTGGTCTGGTTTTCCTTGGCGCGTTCCGTGAAAAATTCCATCGCTTCCAAGGGTTGCATCTGGTTGAGCAACTTCCGCAAGATCCAAACCCGGTTGAGTTCCTTGTTGCTCAACAAGAGTTCTTCTTTGCGCGTGCTGGACATGGACACGTCAATGGCTGGAAAAATGCGGCGGTTGGAGAGCCTGCGGTCCAGCTTGAGTTCCATGTTGCCCGTGCCCTTAAACTCTTCGAAAATCACCTCGTCCATGCGGCTTCCGGTCTCCACGAGGGCCGTTGCCAAAATGGTCAGGCTGCCCCCATCCTCGATATTGCGCGCCGCGCCGAAAAATTGCTTCGGCCACTGCATCGCTGTCGAATCCAAGCCGCCGGAGAGAATGCGCCCGCTGTGCGGGGCAACCGTGTTATACGCCCGCGCCAACCGGGTGATGCTGTCGAGCAAAATGACCACATCCTGCTGATGCTCGACCAACCGCTTGGCTTTGTCGATCACTATATCGGCAACTTGCACATGCCGGAAAGGGGGTTCGTCAAACGTGGAACTCACGACCTCGCCCTCGACTGACCGGGTCATGTCTGTGACCTCTTCTGGACGCTCGTCAATCAGGAGCACGATGAGCGTGATCTCCGGATGATTCGTCGTAATGGCATTGGCAATTTTTTGCAAGAGCATGGTCTTGCCCGTGAACGGAGGCGCGACGATCAGGCCGCGCTGCCCCTTGCCAACGGGCGTGAGGAGGTTCATGATCCGCGTGGAAAGGTCTTGCGGGTCGTACTCGAGATCGATGCGTTCTTGAGGATGGAGCGGCGTGAGATTGTCGAACAGAATTTTTTGTTTTGCGATCTCTGGGTCTTCAAAATTGATGGCCTCAACGCGAATGAGCGCGAAGTATTTTTCATCTCCTCGCGGCGGGCGAATATGCCCAGAGATGGTGTCCCCGGTTCGCAGGTTGAAGCGTTTGATCTGCGAATGCCCCACATAGATGTCGTCCGAGCCGGGCAAATAATTGTACTTCGGCGATCTGAGAAACCCAAATCCATCTTCGAGAACTTCGATCACGCCTTGTGCAAAGATGCGCCCACTTCTTGCGGTTTGGCTCTGGAGAATGGAGAAGATGAGTTCCTGTTTCCGCAGGTTGCTCGACCCGGGAATGCGGAGGGTTTGCGCGTGTTTGTCGAGTTCGGGAATGCTGAGGGCCTGCAACTCGAACATGTTGAGTTTTTCTTCGGTCACTGCCATGGGAAATTCCTAATGGAATGGACAAGAGAGGGGAAGCGCGGCATGCGAAAAAGCACCCTGCGGGATGGGGCGTGGAGGCGGATCATCGTGCAATGGATTGTGGAGATGCTGCGAAGACGCGAGATGGGATTTTAGCCACAAAAGGCACAAAAGGCACAAAAGGTGAGCGATATGTGTAGGGGCGATGCCCCCGTGCTCACCCAAAGATACAAGGAGGTAGGATGCGGAGCAGTCGTGCGAGGAAATGCGTTTTGAAGTTGACCTAAACCTAAGATAAACCATGGGGATTGTCAATGAAAAATGCGGAAAAGAAACCATCGGCGTTCAGCCTCCACCCTGCCGCCCAAAGCGATGGATGGCCCGACCACATGTTTTGTTGCGCTGTCCGACTCTACCCCAGTGAAGCCGCTGTCCAATCCGCGAGGGGGGTAAATTGAAGCGTATCCAGATCAAAGCCGTACCCAAACGGCGCGTCGATCACGCTCTCTAAATTCAGCGCGCCATTGCGGACGTCCAACACGGGAAACCCCTGCGCGTGTTGGCGGTACAACGAGGCGTGGCGCGCCAGCACTTGGCTTTGAACCGCTTCAGGATACATCCCCAAGCCCGCGAAATAGTGATGCCCATTGCGCTCGGCGTGATCCACGCCCAGAACGGCCAGCGCGGCGAGGTCTTGCAACAGCGCGACCGGGCCCACATTGGCGAGGTCCTCGCTGCTCAAAATATACGTTCCCGAAGGATCGCGCCTTCGCCGGTGCGCCATCAAGCACGCATTGGCAACGCCCTTAAAAACGCCCTTGCAATTTTTGTGGCTCGTGCCCACGTACCCGCATTCCAATGCCCGAACCGCGCTGTCGAGCGCGCCATCCGACTCGTCGATGATCATCGGCGGGCGATCCGTCCAATCCATCAATTTGACCTCTGAACCCAACGCGCTGTCGCGGTGCAGCGGTTGCTCCACAAAGAGCAGTCCGTTGAGAAAGCGCGACAACTCCGCGTCGCCTTGGAGGGTCTCCCACAATTTTCTGAACGGTTCGACCTCGGTGTACTGCTCGTTGCCATCGAGCGTGAACGCGCATCGATTGCCCATCAAGCCCGCGATTTGCCGAAGCCGATCCAAATCCCGCCCCGCATCCCCGCACAACTTGATTTTCAAATGCGTCAACTGATAGGTCTCGATATTCGCGGCCAGCGATTGGGGCAAGCCATCATCCACGCGATCCCCGGTTGCGATGTCGGCATCGGTTAGCGGATCGGCCAGCCCTACGGTGTGTCGCACGGTGATCGACTGCCGCGCCGATGGCATCAGCAAATCCCCGGGCGCGCACCCCGCCAACTCGGCGTGAATATCGCCCAAGCGAATGCCTAGCGCGTTTTCTCGCACAGCCCGCACAAATGTCATCCCTTTGGCCCGACAAAACGCATCGATTACGGCACGCTCGACCATGCTGACCCCAAACGCCCACAACAGCGGGGGATAGGCCGTTCCCCGCGCCCATGTACGTTGCGCGGCATAGACCTGTTGCCAAAAATCAAACGCAGAATCCCCGGCGTCGGTTTGCAACGCGAAATCGCACGCCCGTTGGATCGCGGTCAGCATTTCATCGAGATCGTCCTCAAATGGCGCGTCGGGATTTTTCGTGAACCACTTGGGCGGCAAGCCATCCGCGGCCAAGCCAATTTCCCTCGCGCCATCGACATTGACCCGCGCCCGCACAAACAAATGGGGCAATGCCACCAGCGATGCGATCCCGTACTTAAACGGAAAGCGCGTGTGCATGTTCAAAATATTGAGGTCAATTTTTTCGACTGAAATACCCATGGTAGTGATTCCTTATTTTATCGCAAAAGACAGCGAAAATAAAATGCGCCCTCGCAGAACTTATCTACGAGGGATTATCGGGGAGACGCCAAAGTTGGCGATCTACCTCTTCCAAAAAAATTTTTGATACCCTGAAGATCTCATTCGCGTCAGCGACCATTGCCGCTTTGGTTCGCGCACGCCTATTTCTGTTGCTCGGTGAGAAATCGATATCCATTTCGTGGACAATCTGGTTGCGTGCCGTGAATATTCGATCTAAGCGGTCTGGGTTGCTCGTGATCGAACGGGACTGGATATCGAAAAATGCACCTGCCCTCAGCAGTTGATTTTTCGACTGCAAGCTCTGCGTGGTGAGATCGGCAATTAGAATCTCAATCAGTCTCTCCCGTGGGCTCGTCTGAGTGAGAACATCCGCGAGAAACTTGGCGTCAATATCTTCTCCGCTGCGGATTCTCCGCTCAATATCCGTGCGGAACATTCGCTCTGCACCTTCATTGCAGTTGATCACATCGGGCAAGGCATCCTTGATCAGTTGCTTGACCAGAGAATCGAGACCCGCGCAAGCGAAGGTGAGCATTGCTCGGAGAAGGTCTTGATCTTCATCCGTGGGCACCTCGCTAACCCTGCGCGCCTTTGTGTCGAAAATTTCGAGGAAGGAACTCGACGTATCGTGCGTATTGCAAAGGAGGGTATAGGCATTCCCACACTGATGACAATTTGGCTCAGCGGGATAGTGATGAAAGCGCGATGGCATCAAACCGTTTCCAGTTCTTCGATATCTTCGGCAAATGTCGGCAATGGAGAATCGCCTGGATAACCCGGATAACCCGGATAATCCGGATAGCCCGGATAGCCCGGATAGCCCGGATACCCTCTGTTGACCCGGTTGCTGAACCGATACAGGCGGTTGTGTTGCGTTATGGTGCCGAGGTACTCGCCATTCGGGCTGACGACCTCCCCGTCATTCCAGGGCGTCCAACCGATCCAGTTGCCTCCGGCATCAAACACGTACTCATCGCGCTTAAAGGCGATCCACAGGCCAAAAGAGTTAAAGAGATACTGGGTCATTGAGATGCGTCCAAAGATGAATGGTGACAGACGTGAGATGGGAGATGGGAGTTTATAGCCACGAGCGGGGTACAACTGGCGATAGCCAGTTCAAAGGCACAAAAGGCGATAGCCACAAAAGGCACAAAAGGCACAAAAGGCGAGCAGTGAGTGTAGGTCTTCTCCCGTCTTGCCTCTCACTTCTCACCTTTTTAGGCGATGCCCCCGTGCTCGCCCAAAGATACAAGAGGGCAAATGTTCTCACAAGCGAAAGAACGGCTATTGACTATCGACCACTTTTTTCTGGAACACCGTAGCCCAGTCCACGCGGGCCGTGAATTGCATGGCGGCGAACAGGGTGGCGATGCCTAGCAGGGTGATGGTCAGGCCGGTGTAGCCTTGAAAGAAAAAGGTGTAGGAGAACAGCACGAGGTAGATGAACTGCCCCAGGCCAATTTCGACAAAGGCCAAGCGCGCGCCCAAAATGATCCGCATGTACGAGATGACGAGGAAAATCGAGACTGCCGATCCAAAAATAAAAGCGTAGTGGATGAGCAGATGATCCACCAAATAGGCCAGCAACAGGTGAAAACTGAAAAACGCGGCGGCCAAGAAGAAGTAGTGCATCGGGTGCAGATTGAGGGCGCGCACCGTGCTAAAGACAAAGAGCAAAAAGAAGAACAGGAACAGGGAGATGGGCGCGGCAAAGACGACTTGGCTGACCCACGGGCCGGGGTTGAGGCGCGCGGGCAAGATCATCCCCAAATCCACGCCGGTGAGGAGGTGGTCGTACCGCCACGTCAGGGTCCACGCATCCCCATTTTGCGTCTTGGTCGTGGGGGACATGCTCTCTTGCGGAAAGTCGATGTCCGCAAAGCCCGTGTGCATCACCAACTCGAAATTTGACACTTGGTTGACGTGGTGACCAAATCCGTACCGCCATTGATCCATGCCCTGCGAGCGATAGGACACGGCCACCGGGCGTTCTTCCCCTGGCGCCAACTGGATGGATTGGACGAGGCGACCATCGCGGATGGGCAAATCGGCGACAGCCTGCTCCCCTACGCGCAAGGTGAACGCGTCGTACACAGCGCGTGGCGTGGGCAGTTCCAAATCGAAGTACACGGTCCGGCTTTGGTCCGTGGTGTTGGCGACGGTGTACGCGGCATCGAATTGGACTTGATAGACCGCGTACCACAGCAAGCCCTTGCGCCGATGCTCCATCGACAAATCGACTTCGATGCGGCTGGCTTTCAGGTTCAGGTAGCGTCTTTCCTCTACCATGCGCGCGGCGAGTTCGGCCTTGGTGCTGACCTCTGCACTCGTGGCACTGGCCTCGGTATGGTCCACGCGCTCCAACCAATAGATTCGCGGCGCCTGTTGCGTCTGCGGCATGCCCCAAAGCGAACTCACTTCACTTTTGAGCTTGTCATCCTGCGTCTCCGTGCGAAATTGCACAGCCGCCCCCAAAATCATCCATGCGACCGTGACGCCAATAAAAATCAAGCCAATAGCAATAATGCGCTGCACCATGTGATTTTCCTCCTCTTAAACTTTGCGGCGTTCTCTATCCGCAACATAAGCCAAACAAGCGCGAATATCCTCTCGCGTGAGATCGGGGAAGTCGTTCAAGATTTCTTTTTAGACATACCCGAAGCGAGATGGTCGAGCACATCGACGGTAATCCGCATGCCGCGAATACTTTGCGATTTGTTGCACGCAGAGATACTATATCATTCTGCCGAGCACAATGCCTATCCAGCATCCTGCGATGCAGAGGGTGACGCTCAAAATGACATTCACAGCGGCCAGAACATGGTCGCCCGATTCCAGCAAGTTCAGGGTTTCAAGGGAAAAGGTGGAAAAAGTCGTGAACGCGCCGAGCAAGCCGATCATCGCGCCAGCGCGCCACGCTTCCCCATTCATGTGTTCGGACAGCACAATATAAAGCAATCCCATAAGAATCGATCCGATGATATTCACCCCAAGCGTGCCATAAGGAAACCCGCGTCCAAATAAGCTGTGGATGCCCATGGACATCCCGTAGCGCAAAACAGCCCCCAGCGCACCGCCGCTGGCAATGAATAGTATATTGGTCACAGATCGGGATTTTCGGGTTGAGGATTTTCGGGATTTGGGGATTTGCAGTTGGGTCGTTCTTTCTGCGTGTAATACCAATTTGATCTTAGGTTGTCCGTATCCCGCTTCCCATCAGGGATGAATGAGGAACAGACATTGCTTGTCTAAAACGTTTGGTTCTGCATCCTCGGTTGTTGCCTTCGATGCCTTCGGCGACTTACTTTTTTTCAACAGCAAAAAAAGTAAGCGAGCGGGGTACAACTGCCCCAGCAGTTCAAAAATGCCGCTCTCAAACGCCGAGAGGCTTGCACAGCGCAAATCGCTTTTGTAACAGAACGATATGCGTCAGCCTGCAAAGTAGGTTGCATAATGGACATTGGTTGCGAGACGGCCTTGCGCGCTGTGCGTGATGGCTTGATCGGAGGGTGTTTTGCGAGGGCATTGTTGCAAGGGCTTCTCTGAATGTATAACGTCAAAGGAACCGAACCTCTTGCTAACAACATCTCTCATCAGGACAACAGCAATTCAATTTGGTATAATATAGCATGTCTTTGTCCTAATATACACGTCTTTTCCTGTTTCGTTTCAAATACCGTGCATGATTATTTTTTTTTATTGTAGCTACGCCCGTGCTTGCATGCGCCGGAATGATGGCAGGTGGTTTTTCATCTGCGTTTATCCGTGTTCATCCCCGTAGTTGCTTTTTACACCACCGCAGTGATCAACGGCTTTCCCGAGAGTCCTGCGAGGAGGTTATCCACGGTGCGTTGGGCCATGGCGAGGCGGGTTTGGCGCGTGGCACTGCCTAGATGGGGCGCGATGATCACATTGTCTCTCGCCAAGAGGGGATGGTCGCGCGGGAGCGGTTCCGGTTCGGTCACGTCGAGCGCGGCTGCCGCGATCCAGTTGTTCTCGAGGGCTTCGGCGAGTGCGCCGTGATCGACAATGCCACCGCGCGCCAGATTGACCAAGATGGCGGTTTTCTTCATGCGCTGGAGTTGATCCCTGCCGATCATATTGCGCGTTTCATCCGTCAAGGGCACGTTCAGGGTCACAAAGTCCGATTGCGCGAGCAGGTCATCGAGCGAAGCGTAAGTCGCGCCCAATTCGGCCTCGGCTTTGGGATCGGGCTTGCGGTTGTGGTAGAGGATGTGCATGTCAAATCCCGATGCCCGGCGCGCGACCTGCCGCCCGATATTGCCCATGCCGATAATCCCCAATGTCGTGCCGTGAACTTCGTAGCCGATCAAAATGCGCGGGTCGTAGTGGGTAAAAGCCGCGCTGCGGGCAAAGCGGTCGCCAATGACGATGTTGCGCGCGGCGGCCATGAGCATGGCAAAGGTCATGTCTGCGGTCGCGCCATCGAGCATATTCGGCGTGTTGCCCACGGGAATGCCGCGCTGTTTGGCGGCGGACAGGTCGATGTGATCCACGCCAACGCCAAAATTGCTGATGACTTTCAAATTGGGCATGCGATCCATAAACGCGCCATCGATGATCGGATGCCCATACGTGAGCAACCCCTGTGCCCGCGCGAATTGATCGTCCAAAACATGCCCGTGCGCCAAGATGCGGAGGTTTTCTTGCGCCAAGATGCGGAGGTCACAGCGATTGTGCGTCATGTCCAAAATTTCATCTGGCAGATCCACATCCACGAGAACCGAATACGACATGCGTGCTCCTTTCTCCTGCGTCTTTGCTCTGCAAGCTACGTATCAAAATAGCACGCAACGCAAAACATGACAAGTTAGCGATCATCCGCTCCTTTTGTCGCCACCGCGCTTAAAACTATTGCAGAGGGTGCGCGAATTGCGTAAATTGACAGCCGGACGGGAAAGCGGAACGGGAAAGCGGAGACACACCCAACACAGGAGGAAATGGTATGTACGGTTCAGTTTTTGGCATTGCGAAGATGCGCGTTACCGCGTTGCTCGCGCTCGCGCTGATTTTCGGCATCGCGTTTGGGCGGGCAGACGCGGAAGTGCTCCCAGTGAGTCCACCGCCTCAGGGCGGCGATCTCACGGGTTCTTGGACAGCGGAGATGACCTCGCTTAGAGCTTATGTTCCCGCCGCGCTCGTGACTGCTGTCGCCCCGCTCACATTTGAAGGCGAGACCCATGGCACAATAACTTTTGGTTCTGATGGCACAGTTCAAGCCGATTATACCACACGCTCTGTTATCAGTGCAGTATTACTTCTCCCCATTGAGGTCTCGGTTCCCGATACGAGCCAATACACGGGAAATTATGCAGTCATGTCCGATACCCACCAACTCGTTATCACACGCGAAAATGCAGATACACTCCGCTATACGTACACGGCGACAGCGGATTCCTTGTTTATTATGCGCCCCCTTCTTTTGGATGAGCTCTTATCGTCATTAAACGCGACCGTGAGGGCATTGGCAAGGGGCGCACTTGAACAGCACGTTTCCGAAGATGATCCAATTAAAATCGTGATTAGTTTTGCGAAAACGACCGGTTCGGGAATGTCGGGCGGGGGAACATTGGCTGCTGATTTTAATGGGGATGGAAAAGTCGATTTTACGGACTTTCTCGCCTTTGCCGGTGCGTTTGGCAAAGCACCGGGGGACGAAGGTTACGATGCCCGCATGGATCTCAATTCGAGCGGCGGACGCATTGATTTTAATGACTTTCTCGCCTTTGTCCGTGCGTTTGGCAGCGGCGGATGACCGGTGATAGGTAGATGCGATGCCAGTTGATACGTCCCATCTATGGAAACAGATCCGCTTGGGTGAAGATACCGATCTCGAACTCGAGGAAGTTCAATTTCAAGGCCGCCGAATTTCTGCTCCCCATCCCCGCGATCTCGCCGACGAGTTTGCGGCATTTGCCAACGCCCGCGGCGGCAGTCTCGTCCTCGGTGTGGCCGATGATCGGACGCCCCAAGTGCTCACGCCTGAACAACTCGACATGTTGATGGACGTGGCAAGCGCGGTCTGTGCGGACAGCATCAAGCCAGCACTGGATTACGATGCTTACCGCGTGCCATGCCGCGAAGGCGGTGTCTTGCTCATCGAGATACCAGCGAGTGAGGTCGTTCACCGTTCACCGGGCGGGTACTACCGGCGTCAAGGTGATACCAAGCGTCAAATGTCGCCCGACGAAATCCGCCGATTGTTGCAGTTGAGGGGGCAATCCGGTGCCGCGACCACCGATACACAGATCGTGCGCGGTACAGGCATCAACACTTTGCGTCCAAACTTGTGGCGGCAGTACGCGAGTTCTCGAGCCAAAGAATCCGCCGAAGTCATCCTGTCAAAGCTGAAGTTTTTGAAAGCAGATCGGCAGGGTACACGCCACGCCACGGTCAGCGGCGTGTTACTGGGTTCCGAGATGCCTCGGGTGTGGTTGCCCAACGCCTATATCCAAGCTGTCTGCTACAAAGGCAACCGGATGGATGGCAACCGGCAACTCGATGCCCAAGACATCGTCGGCCCGATTGACCAGCAAATACGGGATGCCACGCGGTTCGTCGTTCGCAACCGCCGCGTCTCTGCCCGCAAAGACCCTGCCCGTAGCGATGTGCCTCAATTCAGCGAACGTGCGGTGTTTGAGGCCGTCGTGAACGCAGTGGTTCACCGGGATTATGGGGTCTCTGGATCGCGGATACGTCTGTTCATGTTCGACGACCGCTTGGAGCTCTATTCTCCAGGAGGCTTGTGCAATTCTATGACGACTGACGATCTACGCACCAGTCAGTTCACGCGCAACGAAATTCTGGCTTCGCGGTTGGGTCAATGCCCGGTCGGCGATGTCCCCGGTGCTGGGGGGCGACAATACTTCATCGAACGGCGCGGCGAAGGCATTGCCATCATTGAGGACGAGACTTTTTCACTCTCTGGTGAAAAACCCGTCTTTGAGTTGATCGGCGAACGGGAATTGAAACTCGTTTTGCCGGCGGCATGCCCACCCCTGCCCGGCGGCATCGCAGTGCGTATCACGGTTCGCCATGGCAAAACGAATACGCCCTTGCAAGGTGTCTATGTGCTGATGATTTACCCCAACAAAACGTATCGAGCGGCGCGAACGAACGCATTTGGACACGCTGATTTTGTCCTCTATGCGAAGTTGCCGATGACCGTGCTGTGCGCCGCGAAGGGGTTCATGGCAAGCGTGACAAGCGATTATGTGTCCGACCAACCCCTCGACCTTTGCATGCAACCGGTATCGGGCGGAGGCTCGCTGATTATCGCCAATCGCACGGGACATTTGCCGGGCATTCAGGGGCGATTGAATCCAATACTCGATACCCTAGATCGAACCTACCTCTACGCCGACAATGTGGCGATCAACGATGGCCTCCAGCAACCGGTACACTTCAACCTGAACGAACCCATTCAGCTAACCGATTCGATGGGCACCAGTGCCACATTGTGGTTTCGCGAGATGGTCGGCTCATCGTGTGTATTCGACTATCGTTACGGTATCGGACGTTAGACAGCGTTTCTCGCTGTCAGAACAGAAAAAAAATGCAAACTTTAGACAAACACAATGCGAAAGGGAATCAGGGCGAAAACGAGAGATCGCAAAGCTATTTCGCGGGTATTCTCGATCAAATCGACAAGCGGTTTTCTGACTTCAGATCAGAAATGAACACGCGATTTTCTGATTTCAAAACAGAAGTGAACGCACGGTTTGTGGACTTCAAAGCAGAAGTGAACGTGCGGTTTGACAAAGTTGACAAGCAATTTGACAAAATTGACAAGTAGTTTGCGGACATGAAGGCGGATACGAATGCAAAGTTTGACAAAGTTGACAAGCAGTTTGCAGACCTCAGAGCAGAAATGAATGCACGATTTGATAAAATCGACGCCGACGCCAAGTGGCGTTTCAGAATAACGCTCACTATTTTGGGGTTGGCCTTGGCTATTTTGAAGTGGCTGTAACCCCAATCGCAAAGTGCTGAAACTGTGGCGATAGCCCAATCCATTCTTACGAGAGCGCGATGACCAAATTTATGGCAAGTGCCTATTTGATGTTCAAGTTGATCTCGCAGCGGATAGACCTCGATCCCGAACTCGTGCTCGTGATGTGGCGCAATCGCCCGGCCATTGAAATCTACGAGCCGGGGCTTTCCGCGCGCCCACGCCAACGAATCAAATTTTTCTCTTACGCCCATTCGGATGCCCCGTTCAGATGGACTTATACCGAACGCCCCTCGCATCTCTAAGAGGCTGTTTTACCTACCCCCTACCCCCTTCTCGTATCTTTTGGCGGACAAAAAAAGACAAAAGTCACTGGATCCCGCCCCGCGAGGAAGGGGTCATTTTTGGAATCGCGTTATGATGTTGCGCTGGATTGTGGCCCTCGTCTTATTTTTTTCTGTCACGGTTGCCCAGGCACAAGACGTGCTCGGCCGCGATGGCACCATGGACTCGACAGCAATGACGCCATCTGACCCCACACCCGCGGTGTTGCCCGATTCCGTTGCCGCAATTCTCGATCCCGGATTGAAAGCCGCCGCGGCTTCGCTATCGGCGGGGTACCCGATGGCAGCGGCGGCTGAATTGCGCGATATTCTGTTGCAAAATCCCACGCACACACAGGCGTTGCGCTTGCTCATCTCCGCGCATTTGCGGGCGGAAAATTTTGACCAAGCGATTGCGGCATGCCAACAGTTGGCCGTTCTCGACTCCACAGACGCAGGCGTTTTGATCGCGCTCGGGTACTTGCATCAACGCTTGGGCGCCGCGGCTTTGGCAGAGCAATTTTATCACCAGGGGCTTGGGCTAGACCCCACGATCATCACGGCCTACCAGAACTTGGGCTGGCTTTACTTGAAAACCGAACGCGCGGAACAGACCTTGGACATGGTTGACGAAACCACAGACCGCGCGCCTGATTACGCGCCCAATTATATTCTGTTGGGCCGCGCACTCTCGGTTCAGGGCCTTTTTGAAGATGCCGCCATTGCGTACAACCGCGCGTTCGCACTGCAAAGCGGACTGCGCGAGCACTACGGCATCTTGCTTCAGGAATTGGGATTGCGACATCCCTTGAGGCAATAGGACGGGCTATGGCGGAAAAACCCAACCGGATTCGCGTTGACCGCGCAGGGGGATGGCTCGAAATGGAATGGGCGGACCAAGGAGTTTTGCGCGTGAGCTTGCACGAGGTGCGAAAAGCCTGCCCCTGTGCTTTGTGCGAAGGGTTGCGGGCCGCGCAAGACGCGCAGTTGCAGATGATCACGCCGGCTCAAACGCCATCAATAGAACTGACGGATATCGTCCCCGTGGGGCATTACGCGCTTCAATTCCGGTGGGCAGATGGACACGATACGGGGCTTTATACTTATTCTCATCTCAAACAGTTGGCACTGACCGCGTCGTCGCGTGGGTGACAGGGGTTCCATCCGGCACCGCCTAACAGTGTTGCGAGGAGTGTATTATGAGGGTTTTTGCGGGTGTCGGATTTTTCGTCCTGATGGTTTTTGCATCGGGTGCCCAAGCGGGTTTTGGGCTTTACAATCTGGCGACCAAGGTGGGTTTGGACGTCGTGCAGGCAAATGATACGCGGCATTTTTTTGTGCTTCAAGCCGATATCGCCACCGTGTTCTCGCCCAATCTGCGGCTCGAAATCGGCGCGGAAACGGGCAGCGGCTCCGACCTCGACGGCACGGAGATTCAGGCGCGAGGCGGCGGGGCCTTTCTCAAGTACTTGTGGCCGCACAAGTCCGGCACCGCGTTTGCGTATATGGGCGGCGGACTGGGCGTGAACCGCGTGCGCCGCGAGCAGTTGGCCCTCGACAAATTTCAAAGCGAATATCAAACCTCGCTCCACTTTATTCTCATCGGCATGGAAAAACACTTGTTCCGCCACAAACTGGAAATTCTGTTCGAGATCCGCTGGGTCATTGGGGAAGAAGAAGACGCCAGTGCCCTACGCACCGCCGTGGGAATCGGCTTCAACATCGGCAAACCGTAAACATCGGGACAACGGCGGGAAATCAAAAAACGGCTTGCATCCGTTGACCAATGACCTCGGTCAAGCGGCTGAAAATGCGAATTGAGAGTAAAAAGCGAGTAGGAGGCAACCTCAACCAATCGCCCAAAGACCTCAAAAAAGTGAGAAGGCAGAGGCAAGACGTGAGAAGGCCACCCCTCTCCCCTCTTGCATCTTCCTTCTTCCCTCTCCCGTCTCCCGTCTTGCGTCTCCCGTCTTGCCTTTTGTGCCTTTTGTGCCTTTGAACGGGCTATCGCCAGTTGTACCCCGCTCGTTGCTAAAATCCCATCTCTCTTTTCGCCTTTGTGGAGGCCGTTGTGAAAAAAGCGTATTGCGGGCCAAAATACATCGTGGTTGCCGGAGGCGTGATCAGCGGGGTGGGCAAAGGGCTCGCCACCGCTTCTATCGGTAAAATTTTGCAGTATTACGGGTACAAAACAACCGCGATCAAAATCGACCCGTATTTGAACTACGACGCCGGAACGCTCAGGCCAACCGAACACGGCGAGGTATGGGTGACGGATGATGGGGGCGAAATCGACCTCGACTTGGGCAACTACGAGCGGTTTCTCGGCTTGGACCTGCCCCGCACAAACAACCTCACCACCGGGCAAATTTACCACGCGGTCATCGAGCGCGAGCGCAGGGGCGAATACCTCGGGCAAACCGTGCAACCGATTCCGCACATCACCGACGAGATCAAAGACCGGGTGCAGCGCGCAGCAGAGGGGTTCGACGTCGCGCTCGTGGAAATCGGCGGCACCATTGGCGACTACGAGAACATGCCCTTTCTCTTTGCGATCAAGGGCTTGGAGCGCGAAATCGGCGAGGCGAATATCATGTACGTGCTCGTCAGCTACTTGCCCGTGCCCGGGCACATCAACGAAATGAAAACCAAGCCCACGCAACACGCGGTCAAATTGCTCAGCGAGCACGGCATGGTGCCGGATTTCATCATCTGCCGCGCCACGCGGCCCATCGACGAAGTGCGAAAACGCAAAATTGAGATCTCGGCCAATATCTCGGCGGATCGCATTATTGCCGCGCCGGATGTCGATTTGGTGTACCAAGTGCCGATCCATTTTGAAACCGAGCAGATGGGCCCAAAAATGCTGGCGCACTTGGGCATTGAACCCAAGAATGAACCGGATTGGACGCGGTGGAACGGCTTGGTCGGGCGCATTCGCCAACCCTCGCAGACGGTCAAAGTCGCGATGGTCGGCAAGTACGTGGAGATCGGGGACTACGAATTTACCGATTCGTACATTTCCGTGAACCAGTCCCTCGAACACGCAGGCGCGAATTTGGACACGCGCGTGGAGATTTCCTGGATCGATTCGGCCCGCTTTGAAACCGGTGATTGCGAGGACGCCCTGAGTTGCTACGATGGCGTGATCGTGCCCGGGGCCTTTGGCGAAGGCGGTGCCGAGGGAGTGATCGAAGCGATCCGCTATGCGCGCGAAACTGGGTTGCCGTTCTTGGGCCTGTGCTACGGCCTGCAGATGGCGGTTGTCGAATACGCGCGCAATGTGATCGGCTTGCAAGACGCCAATTCCGCGGAAAACGATCCGGACACGCCCCATGCGGTGATCGACATTCAGCCGAGCCAGCGCGAAGTGATCGAGGAAAGCCGGTTTGGCGGCACTATGCGCTTGGGCGGGTACGTGGCCGCGCTGCGCCGCGAGAGCGTGGTGCTCGACCTGTACGACCGCACGGGGCGGTTGGAAGAAGACGCGCGGCGCATCGAGCAGATAAAAAAGAACCCGGCAGAGGCGTTTCGCTTGGGGGTCATTTTGGACAGCGAGCGCGGGGTGATTGAGCGCCATCGGCATCGCTATGAGGTGTCGCCCAAATTCGTGGATCTCTTCGACGAGTACGGCCTGATTTTTTCTGGGTACCACCGGCGCGAGGACGGTGCGAAGTTGATGGAATTTATCGAGTTGCCAGATCATCCCTATTTCGTCGCCACGCAAGCCCATCCCGAATTTAAGTCCCGGCTCGAACAACCCGCCCCGTTGTTTTACGGGTTTGTCGAAGCCGTCGTCGCCCATGCGAGGTCGCGCGCCCGTGACTCGGTTGCCAAATAGAATGCTTGAGGTGCTGCTGTGTGCCCTGTGCGCTTGCGCCCCTGCGGATCGCGCGCAACGCGCCGCAGCTGAGGCGCCGGCCAAGCGGGAAATGTGGGGCTGGAGCACGCAGGTGACGGATCGGGGCAGAGCACGCGCCCGGGTTCAGGCGGGTCATTTTCAGCAGGCGACAGAGGATGAGCCCGCGCAATTTTCCAAAGGGGTGCGGGTCGCGTTTTTCGATTCCGATGGCGATACGGTTTCCATCCTGCACGCGGAGCGGGGCGAAATCAACGCGGCGGGCGACGATATGAAGGTCTTTGGGTCCGTCCTCGTCATGGCGCGAGACAGCACCTCGTTGCAAACCGATTCCCTGCGCTGGCAGCGGGAGGAAGACCGCATTACCGGCGACGGGCATGTGACCATTTTCCGGCCCGATGGCGTAGAGACCGGGGTCGGTTTTAATGCCGCATCCGATTTGAAGCAGTGGACCCTCAACTTCGTGCAGACGCAGATCAGGCGAAAAAACCCGTGAAAATTATCGGACACCATCTCGTTGCGCGACCAGAACTCCGGGGCTTTCTCGGAGTTCTGTTTGTATTGACCTGCACAACCGCGCATGCCGATCAGACGCTCAGCGCAGATTGGGTGGAAACCCTGCTCACAGACGACCAAACCCAGCGCAATTACCGCGGGCGGGTCGCGTACACAGACAGTTTGCAAAACGTGAGCGTCAAAGCCGATTCCGCGCATGTGCGCGTGGAAGACGCCATTTATCATTTTGTTTTTAACGTGAGTTACAAAGACACGGCGCGCGAGATCCGCGCCGATACGCTCGTGTACGAAGATCGCAAGGGACGGGCCACGTTTCTCGGGCGCGTCTTTTTTCGGGATGGCCAGCGCGAACTCGGCGCGCGCATGGTGCGGTTTTTGCGCGAGGAGGAAATCCTCATTGCCGAGGGCAAAGTCGCGCTCCACTTGCCCGAAGATCGGCGGTTGACCGCATCCACCTTGCGCTACGAGTTGAGGCGAGAGCAGGGCCAGTTGCAGGGCCATACACGAGCGCGGGTGATCGGTGGCGATACCCTCGAAGCGCGGGCGGATTCTATCGCCTTTGCCGAGCGCGGCGCCGAACTCGTTTTTCACGGCAACCTCATCTTGCAGCAGGGCGATATGCGGGGAGAGGCCATGGCCGGCGCGTACGCGGATTCCGCCATCGTTCTCTATGGCAATCCCGCGATGCGTTGGACGGATGCCGAGCAACGCGATTCCATTTTTGCACGGGGGACAGAGATGCGGCTGGAGCTGGCCGATCAAACTATCGGCGCGTTGGCTTTGTTCGATAGCACGCGCATCTATGCGTTTGCCGATAGCGCGTCGCGGTCGCAAACCATCCAGGCGGATTCTGCTCGGATCGTCTTTCGGGACGATGCGCCGCAGCGCGTTCACGCCTGGGGCAAGGTGCAACTCGATCTTCGGGATCGAGAGCGGGCCGCGCTGGCTGGCAGCGATCTCAGGCTGGCCTATCGGGACGGGAAAGCGGACAGTCTGATTTTGTCCGGGGGGTGTACCGGTTCTTATGTTGCCCGAGACAACTCGTCCAAAAGCCGCTTGGGGGGCAAGCGATGTGTGCTGTGGTTTTTTGAGGGCGCGTTGTCGCAGATGGCCCTTTTTGACGAAGCCCATTGCACGCGCATCGCGCAGGACAGCGATAATGTGACGGTCTCCGGCGATGAACTTCTCTTGCGCTTTGAGAGTGGTCGCCTGTCCTCTGTTCGCGCTGATGGGGCCGTGCGCGGGCACTATATTCGCATGCCCGAAGAATCGAAACCGGAGGTCGCGCCGTGAATTTGAGAGCTGAGGGACTGGTCAAAAAGTACGCGCGTCGCGTCGTAGTGGATCAGGTCAATTTGGTCGTCAATCCCGGGGAAATCGTCGGGCTTTTGGGGCCCAATGGCGCGGGAAAGACCACTTGTTTTTACCTCATTGTCGGCGCGATTGCCGCCCATGCCGGGCACATTTTCTTGGGAGATCGGGACATTACCGCGCTGCCCATGTACCGCCGTGCGCGCTTGGGCATCGGGTATTTGGCCCAGGAAACCACGGTGTTTAGAAAAATGACCGTGTTGGACAATGTCCTGTCCGTGCTCGAATACGGCGACCTGACCAAGGCACAGCGGTTGGATCGCGGCCGCAACGCGCTAGAAGACTTGGGCGTGGGGCACTTGTCGCATCAGCGCGCCGACAGTTTGTCAGGCGGCGAGACGCGCCGATTGGAAATTGCGCGGGCACTGGCGCGAGACCCGCTCTTTATGTTGCTGGACGAACCCTTTGCCGGCGTGGATCCGCGTGCGGTCGAGGACATTCAACACATCATCGCCGAGTTGCAACGCCGAAACATCGGGGTGTTGATCACCGATCACAATGTGCGCGAGACCCTGGCGATTACGGATCGTTCTTATTTGCTTTCCGAAGGCAAAATTCTCTTGTCCGGAACGCCTCGGGCACTGGCCGCAAGCGCGGAAGCCCGGCGCATTTATCTGGGTGACCGATTCCGCCTCGATTGAACCAAAAACGCGCCGACGCGAGATGGGAGATGGGAGATGGGATTTTAGCCACAAAAGGCACAAAAGGCACAAAAGGGGTACAACTGGCGATAGCCCGTTCAAAGGCACGAGCAGGGTACAACTGGCGACAGCCCGTTCAAAGGCGAGCAGTGTGTAGGGGCGATGCCCCCGTGCTCGCCCTAAGATGCAAGAAAGGGGTTTACAACGCCCTCTGTTATTTGTTATTATTTGTAGCAAATGCCCGTTACAACTCGGCAGTAGGTGCGCTGAGAATTGAAGTATCTGTCGTCAAGCGTCAGCCCCAAGAGATCGAGGCGTGACGCATAAACTCGTTGGAGGAACGCACGATGTCTGAAATCACGATTTACGCCGCTAAGCAACTCGATGGCTATACCTGCACGCTCGAACCGAGAAGCAAAGCAGCGATAAAGGATCAACTGCCCAAAGAGCCGGTTCCAGCTTCCTGCGTGTTTATCTCTTATGACGATATATACGCGATCAAAACAGATTTTGAGTTTCTGCATGGTCCAATTTGGAAACATATTGCAGAAATTTTAACGGGCCTTCCGGCAGAAAAATTGCAGGAACTCGGCAAGGTCGTATTTGTAGATCCCAGGACGCTACAAACACTCTTTGAGCCTTCGGTACAACATGTCTAAAAAGGGCACTCAATATACTGGTAGGGCAGGCCACCTCGCGGTTATGGCGGAACTATTGCTCAGAGGATGGAATACAGCCATTCCCGAAGTAGATGTGGGCGACGATATTTTCGTCGTACACGATAGGGCCGGGGATATGCATCGCGTTCAAGTAAAAACGGCTTTGGCGAAGCCGTTGAAGTCTGGGTATAGCGTGCAATTCAATATTTCATTCCCGCAACTTAGAACGAGGATAATACCAGACTTAATTTACGTGTTTGCCATCCGGGTTTACGACCGTTGGGATGCTTTTGTCGTGATTAACAGGAAAACCCTAAATGAGGAACACAGCCAGTATAGAATTGGGAGCGAATACAAGGACAGGCTGACTTTGCGATTGCGTTTCGCAGGAGCGAGCATCACCTGTAGTGGTCGTGACTTGTCGCAATACAGAGATAACTGGGAAGAGTACTTTCCCATTATCGATCACCGATGAGGGAAAAAAATGGCGCATTTGACGATGGAACAGTTGGAGGCGGGGTTGGACGCGATTCGGCAATCGCCCGCGGAGGCAGGGGTGTTGGCGTTGATCGTGCGCCGGCCGCAGGTCGAGGCGCGGGAGGTTTTGGACGTTGGGATGCTCGACTTGGACGAAGGACTCGTGGGCGACAACTATAAGGCCCGCGGCAGTTCTCGAACCGCAGATGGGTCGGCTCATCCGGACATGCAACTCAATGTCATGAACAGCCGCGTGATCGCCCTATTGGCGCAACAGAAGGACCGCTGGGCACTGGCCGGAGATCAGTTGTACATCGACCTCGATTTGAGCGCGGAGAATGTGCCGCCGGGCACCCGGTTGCGCTTGGGCGAGGCCGTGATCGAAGTCACGGACCAGCCCCATACCGGATGTAAAAAATTCGCGGCCCGTTTTGGACTGGACGCGCTGCAATTCGTCAATTCCCCGGTGGGCAAACAGCTCCAGTTGCGCGGGATCAATGCCAAGGTCATCTGCCCGGGCGCGATACGGGTGGGCGATGTCGTGAACAAAATTTGAACGCGGTTTAAGCCATGATACAGATCGGCAACAAACAATTTCAGGGCGTACAGCAAAAGCTGGCGCCGCAACTCATCCAGTCTTTGCGGATATTGCAACTGTCGACCGCGGACTTGGGGCAGTTGATTCAACGAGAGCTGGAAATCAACCCGCTCTTGGAAATCGACGAAGATGTGGACTTGGACTTGGACTTGGCACGAGAAGAACCCGAAGCCGAACCAGCGGACGACGACCGGGAAGAAGAACCCCTCGAAGAATTGGAATTTGACGAATCGGATTTGGACACGCTCGACAAGGATTTGTTTGACGAGCAAGACTGGGAACTCTACTTGAACGACTCCGGATACGCCAGCCCACGCGAAGAATTCGATCCCAATGCCGAAGACTGGCGCAATGACAGTGCGAGTGAAAAAACGCTCAGGGATTCCCTCTTGGATCAACTGGCGCTGACGGACCTGTCTCCGAGTGACCGCAGAATCGCCGAATATCTCATCGGCAACCTCGACGAACACGGGTTTCTCGAAGGCGCGCTCGGAGAGGCCGCAGAGGTTTTGGGCGTGGCGCGCGACGAGGTGGAACGCGTTTTGGACGTCATCCAAACATTCGATCCAACGGGCGTGGGCGCGCGCAATTTGCGAGAGTGTTTGCAGATCCAACTCAAAGCGAAAAACATCACAAATGGCCTGGTGACAAAGGTCGTGCGCGAGCATTTAGACGACTGGCTCAACCGGCGGTTTGGGCAAATCGCCCTCGCGCTCAACGCGAGTGTGGAGGAGATGCGCGAGGTTGAAGAAGTCCTCTCCGCGCTCAACCCCAAACCCAATATCGAACCCGAGCCCGCGGTCAATCTCAACCACGTCATCCCGGATCTCGAAGTGCAAAAGGTGGGAGACGAATACGTCGTTTCCCTGACGGACCGCACCTTGCCCGAGTTGCGCGTCAGCCCCATCTACCGCACCCTGCTCAGCCAATCGGACAACGCCGTGCGCGATGCCCAAAAATTTCGGGAGACCAAAAAATTCGTCGTTGACAAACTCAATTCCGCGCGCTGGTTTATCAACGCGATCCACCAACGCCGCGCAACCATGCTCAAAGTCATGCGGTGTATCGTGGAAAATCAACTCGAATTTTTCGACCGAGGCCCCGGGTTTCTCAAGCCCATGGTGTTGCAAGAAGTGGCGGACCGCGTGCAGATGCACATTTCGACCATCAGCCGGGTGAGCAATGGCAAATACGTACAAACCCCCCACGGCGTTTGCGAATTGAAATATTTTTTTGACAGCGGCATCAGCCGATACGACGGCGAGGATATCTCGGCCCAGAGCATGAAGGAAAAAATCGCAACCCTCATCCGAGACGAAGACCCAAAGCACCCATTGAGCGATCAACGCATCTCGGATATGTTGAAACGAGAAGGCATCAAACTCGCCCGGCGCACAGTCGCCAAGTACCGCGATCAACTCAACATCGGCTCTGCGCGTATGCGGAAGGCAATCTGATAGGTGGGCACGGGAAAGACAAAAGTCACTCACTCGCAGGAATGACGAAAAACTTTGTTGACCGCTTGGGGTCTGGAACAAAATGTTCACCTTCGCCAATCCCGATTGAAAAAAATGACCCACAATGCGCTCAGTGTGTGGTTGTGGGTATTTTGCATCGTGCCTTGTTTTTTCGCGTCTTGGAATATTCCGAGGTATTTTTTGTTTTCGGCACGACATTTGCGAGAGACATGTCGTTCATACAGCGCCGTTGACTTTGCGCGGGATGGGGTTATCTTCCGCGTTCGTTTTTTCACACGTTTTTCACAGAGGAGGGTGTTATGGCAGATTCGCCAGAAGTTGTGCAGGGAGAAGATATGGGGCTCGTCAAACGCATGGTGGGCGTGTTCGTTTCCCCGGGCGCGACATTTGAGGCCGTGCGGGCGCGCGTCAGTGTCGCAGATTGGTTGGTGCCCCTCATTTTGGTGATGATTGTGAGCGGCGTGGGCATGTATATGCTCACGCCGCTCATGGATGAGGAGATGAATGCGGCACTCAAAGATGCTGGCGAGCACGCACAGGCCATTGGCAGGGTGTCGACGGTGATCGGCGCGACGTTTGGCGTTGCTATTATGCTGTTTGTGCTCGCTGCGATATTGCTGGGGCTTGCGCGGCTCGTGCTGGGCGGCGAAACGACGTACAGACATGTGCTGGCAGTGAGCAGTTATGGTTTGCTGGTGAACATTCCGAGCGCGATTGTGACAATTCCTTTGATGATTGCAAAAGAATCCATGGAGGTGCAAGTCGGATTGGGGTTGTTGTTGCCCGATTCGATGGCCGAGAGTTTTCTCGCATCCTTTTTGAATACGCTGAGCGTTTTTTCTGTCTGGCAATGTGCTTTGACTGCCATTGGACTGGGGATTGTCTCGGGCATTTCCACCAAAAAGGCGGCTATCGGCGTCTTTGTCTTGTTCGTCCTGTACGCGCTGGGTGCGGCTGCATTGCAAGGGTGGTCGAAAGGGCTTGGAGGATAAGTGGCGGCGTCTTGGTCTAAAACGCGCAAATTGATCATCGGCGCAATCGGGCTGGCCGCGGTGGCTGGCATGATCGCGTTCAATTTGCAAAAGCAAAACAAAACGAAAAGCCCAACGCGAGACATCGAGACCGTGCCCGTGCGTCGCGGGGCTGTTGTGGAACAACTCAAGGAGACCGGGCGCATCGAATTTGTGCGTACCGTCGAGGTCAAATCCACGGTATCGGGCGAAATAGTGCATTTGTTTGCCGAACCGGGCCAGGCCGTGGCCGCAGGCGACATGCTGGCGATCATTCGCCCGGATCCCAATCAGACCTTGCAACTCTACAACAAACGCGCAGCGGTCGAGCGGGTGCGGATCGACCTCGAGCAGGTCCGCAAGGACTTGGCGCGCAAAGAAGCCCTGAAAAAGCAGAACTTGATCGCCGAAGAGGAAATCGAGCGCATCCGCGATCAACTCGAAAAGACACAAAACGCGTACCAACTGGCGCGCCTCGAACTGGAGACGCTGGAGACGCGGTCGAATATTCAGCAATCAAAAGGGCACTCGTCCAAGGCGCAATTGGACAATGTGCGCGTGTTGGCGCCCGCGTCTGGCATCGTCATTGCGCGCCCCGTGGAAATCGGCGAGGTGGTGGTTTCGGGCATTCTTTCCACCGTGACGGGCACCAAATTGTTTGAGATTGGGGACCCGAGTCTGATGATGGTCAAATCCCACATCAGCGAAGTCGATGTGGGGAGGCTCTCGCCGGGGCAAGCCGTTCGCATTATCGTAGATGCGTATCCAGATACGACGTATCGCGGCGAGGTGTATCGCATCGCACCCGTGGGGCAAATTCGGCAGGGGAGTAACATCGTCGCGTTTGAAACCGAAATCCGAATTTTGGATCGGGAACCGCGGTTGCGTCAGGGGATGTCGTGCGATGTCGATATCGTGTTTGCCCGGCGCGATTCCGCGCTCTATTTGCCACTCGAGGCCGTGTATGAACAATTTGAAGCCGATGCGCGAGAAGGCGACAAAAAGGGCACGCGCGGGCGATTTGTGGTTTTTGCACGACGAGATACCTTTGCCGAACGCGAGATCCGGGTGGGGTTGAAATCGGATATCCGCGTGGAAGTCCTGGCCGGCCTGACAACGGAAGATTCGGTTGCCGCCGATGCTGAAAAACTGTTCAAAAAGCGCGAAGAGGAACGCGACGAATGAACGCGCTCGATCTGTTTTTGATCGGCTTGTCCCAGTTGCGGGCAAACGCCCTGCGATCCCTGTTGACCATCTTGGGGATTACGATAGGGGTCGGCTCTGTGATCGGGGTCGTATCTATCGGCGAGGGCCTTCGGCACTCCCTCGTGTCGCAGTTTTCACAAGTAGGCGGCGCCAATTTGGTGGTCGTGTTGCCGCCGCGCACCTACCAGATCAAAAACGGACGGCGAGTGCCGCGCTCGTGGCGGGAATATCTGACATCGCGGGATTTGAGGGCCATAGAGGCGGAAGTGGCTCACCTCCGCGCGGCCCTTCCCCTAGTGGGATGGAACGCGCAGGCGCGCTATCAAAAAGCCTCTGCAACCGGCGAAGTGCAAGGCACCTTGCCGGGCTATCACCAAGCGATGGATTGGGAACTGGCGCGCGGGCGGTTTTTGTCGAATTGGGACGTGAAAACCTGGCGGCGCGTGTGCGTGGTTGGCGACAAAATCGCCGAAGACCTTTTTGGCGCCCTCGATCCAGTCGGCCGAGAAGTGAAACTCAATGGCGAACGCTATACGGTCATCGGGGTGATGAAACCCCGGTCATTTTTTGGCCGCGATTGGGGCAACCAGATCGTCGTGCCCGTGACCACCTTGCAAAAGCGCGTGGTGGGCAACGATTATTACAGTGTCATTTTTCTCTATGTGGAAAATACCGCCCACGTCAAATCCGTCACGCGGGACATCAGAAAAGTGCTGAAGCGATTGCACAAACGCGGGGATGCCTTTCGCGTGGACACCGGAGAGCGCGTTTTGGAGGATGTGGACAACGTCACGCTGGTCATGAAACTCGTGGGCGGGGGCATCGCGGGCATTTCCCTGATGGTGGGGGGCATCGGCATTATGAATATCATGCTCGTGTCGGTGACGGAACGCACGCGCGAAATCGGCATTCGCAAGGCCGTAGGGGCCAAGCGCGTGCATATCCTCGTTCAGTTTATCATCGAATCGGCCGTGCTGAGCCTGTTCGGCGGCTTGATCGGGATTTTGTGTGGGATCGGGTTCGGGGTTGGCATTTCCTCTTTGATTGAATACTATTCCGAAGCCGAGTTTCCCAGCGTGGTTTCCGGAAGCGCGGTGCTGTTGGCAGTCGCGATATCGGGCGGCATCGGCGTGTTTTTCGGGGTTTATCCCGCGGCCCGCGCATCGGCATTGGATCCGGTCGAGGCATTGCGCTATGAATAAGGCGCAGATCCAAATTGATGCGGTGCGAAAAACCTATCAGATGGGCGCGGAAACCGTTTACGCGCTGCGGGATATTTCCTTTCGGGTCGTTCAAAACGAGTACCTAGCGATTATGGGTCCCTCTGGATCCGGCAAATCGACCTTGCTCAATATCCTCGGCTGTTTGGACACGCCCTCGGCCGGGCAATACGTTTTGGACGGGGAAGCGGTCAGCGCGATGAAAGGGGATGCCCTCGCGGAGGTGCGAAACCGCAAAATCGGATTTGTGTTTCAGACCTTCAACTTGCTCAGCCGCGCAACCGCCTTGCAAAACGTGGAACTGCCGCTGATTTACACGGGCATGTCCAGACGCCAGCGCAGGGAACGGGCCAAAGCCACGCTAGATCGCGTGGGCCTAGCCGACCGCATGACCCATCGACCAAACGAGTTGTCCGGCGGTCAACGCCAGCGCGTCGCCATCGCCCGCGCATTGGTGAACGCGCCGGCCATTCTGCTAGCCGATGAACCCACCGGCAATTTGGATACGCGAACAGGCGACGAAATTTTGACCATTTTTGACCACCTCCACCAGCAGGGGCAAACGGTTTTGGTCGTCACGCACGAGGAAGACGTGGCCCGCCGCACCCTGCGCGTCGTGCGCCTCCGAGACGGCCGCATCGAACGAGACGCGCCACCGTAAAAATTAAGCCAACTCGCAAACGCCGACGGTTGTCAGTCGGCGTTTTCATTTTTGGGCATTGCGATAGAACGAATTGCACACACGCGCAACCCATTGATTTTACACGGTGTTACGGACGGATACAGCGCGTTCACGAGTTAGCACCATAGCCGGGGGTGAAAAAAGTGATCGGTACGGTTGTGCAACGCGCCGAGCGTGTGGTTGCGGGTATCGCACCTATCTCCTTGTTTTCTCGCGCCTTAGAACATTCTGAGGCGTTTTTTTTTGCGGTTGTGCAAAAGTGGCATGGCAATTGCAAGTCTATTGCGCGCAAGCACAGAAACTTCCCGACGCAGTGAACGCAGCGATAACGCAGGTCAACGCAGAGATAGCGCGATGAAAATACTACACATCTTGGATATTTCGTTGCCACACCGCCAAAGCGGCTACAGTCTGCGGAGTCAGTACATCGTCAACGCGCAAAAAGCACTTGGCTTTGACCCGGTCGTGCTCACCCGATGGGGCGCGCCCGCAGCTGGGCATGACTATATCGACGGCGTGCCCTACTTGCGAAATACCACCGAAGAACACATGGCGCGGATGGCACAGCGACTGGGCGAACCCGCGATTCCCCAAATCTATGGTGAGGGGCAGGCGCGTCAATTTTGCAAGCGCGTTGCGCGGGCCATCGAAACGGAAAAACCCGACCTGTTGCACGCGGCGTCGCCGGGCCGAAACGCGCAAATCGCCATCGACATGGGCCATCACTACGGCCTGCCCGTCGTGTACGAAGTGCGGGGCTTGTGGCACGACAGCGGCGTCGCGCAAGGCATGCTGTCGCCCGATTCAGAAGCGTATCAGGCGCAACACGCGCAGCACGTCCAAGCCATGCAACGCGCCGACGCGGTGGTGACATTGTCCGAAGTCCTCAAAGCCGAATGTGTCCGCGAGGGCATTGACGAACACAAAATCGGCGTGGTGCCCAACGGCGTCGCCGAGTTCGCCGCGCCGCAACCCCGCGCGCATGACCTCGGCGCGCGCTTGGGCATCGAACCGACCGATGTCGTCCTCGGCTATGTGGGCCTCGTGCGCTCCCTCGAAGGCTTGCATCTCCTGTTGCGCTCATGCGAACGACTCAAGGGGCGACACCCCAACCTCAAAGTGCTGATCGTGGGCGGCGGCAGGGACTTGCCGAACTTGCAGCGCGAAGCCCAGGCGTGCGGCCTCCAAGACGCCGCGATCTTTACCGGACAAATCCCCCACGCCGAAGTCGCGGCGTATTACACATTGATCGATGTGTTTGTCATTCCGCGCACGCGCAGTCGCGTGACCGAACTGGTCGCGCCGATGAAGCCCTACGAAGCCATGGCGATGCAAAAAGCCGTTATTGTCAGCGACGTGGGCGCACTCAAAGAAGGCGTGGCAGATGGCGAAACCGGGCGCGTTTTTGTGGCCGACGATGTCAAAAGTCTCACGCGGACCTGCGCGGAACTCATCGCACAACCCGCACTGCGAGCGCGCCTGGGGCAACAGGCGCGCCAATGGGTTCACGCAGAGCGCGCCTGGACGCGCGTCGTGGCGCGCTACCGCGGGATCTACGAAACCGCGCTTTCGGCGCGGCCGCCGCAAAAATCCACCGCGCCTGTCGAACCGCCGCGCAAACGCATCGCGTTTTACAGCCAACACCTCATCGGCGTGGGGCATCACTTCCGCAACCGGCAAATCGTCGATGAACTGGTCAAAACCTGCGATGTGTATTTCATCGACGGCGGGCGCCCGGTTCCTGGTGTGGACCTCGATGAACGCATTGCGCGCATTCCCTTGCGCGCGCTCCGTGCAGGCGCGCACGGCCTCGAGCCGGCGGATGGCCGAGGGGATTTGCAGGCCGCGATGTACGAGCGGCAGATCGGGCTTTTTGAGGCGATGGAACGCATTCGCCCAGACGTGTTGTGCGTCGAGTTCTTCCCCTTTAGCCGCTGGTCCCTCAAAAGCGAAATTCTCAATACCATCGCCAAGTGCAACCAGCTCGATCCGAGCGCGCAAGTGGTGTGTTCCCTGCGCGATATTCCCACGCGGGCAAAGGGCGATGGGTTGCAGCCGGCCACCGAGTTTGCGCCGCGCCGCGATGGCGATGCCGTGCGGTTTTACTCCGTGCCCTTTGGCGGAATCCATCACGAGCACCTGTCTTTTAATCGGCGTTATTACGAAGAGGTCGTGCCGATCTTGAATCTGTATTTTGACGCGGTGTTGGTCCACGGCGACCCGCAGTTGTCGCGCTTGGAAGATCACTTTCCATGGGTAGAGGACATCGGCATTCCCGTGGTCTATACGGGATTCGTTTCCGAAAAGCTAGAAGGCGATTCGCGGCCCGAGCGCGCCCCTGACCGGTACGTTTTGGTCAGCGCGGGCGGCGGAGCCGAGGGCATTGCGCTCGCGGCGCCGTGCATTGAAGCGTGGAAACGGTTGGACAAAGAAGGCGCGCTCGACGGCCGCGAGATGGTGATTTTTGCTGGCGCGTTTATCGAAGACGCGCATTTTGACGCCCTGCGCGACTCGTGCGCGGACGGGCCGTTTCGCTTGGAACGCTTCACGTCCCACTTTTTGCCTTGGATGAACCATGCGGATTTGTCGATCAGCCGCGCGGGCTACAATACGTGTATGAACGTGCT
Source organism: Candidatus Latescibacterota bacterium (assembly GCA_965204745.1). Lineage (GTDB taxonomy): Bacteria > Latescibacterota > UBA2968 > UBA2968 > UBA2968 > VXRD01. The sequence goes on along the minus strand of OZ242010.1, from coordinate 512,687 downwards.
CGAGACGCAACCCCCGGCCATTTTCGTGCCGAGCATTGCGATGGACGATCAGGAATTTCGCGCCCGGCGGTTGATGGATTTGGGCCTCGCGCAGGTGATCCACCCAGATCACCTGTCTGCAACCGGGATGGCAACCGCCATTCGAGACGCGCTCAACCGCACGGTGCCCAACCACCCGCTCGCCCTCGATGGCGCGGCGCAAACGCGAATATTTATGGAATCGGCGATCCGCAACTGACACTTTGATCCCCCATTACTCCCCTGAGGTTCACAATGAAGATCTACGTCCCCCATCCGTATCACGACCCAGAGAAAGTCGTGCAATCAAACAGTGGCGCGTCCCTTTCGGGATACAACCACATCGAGGCGTTGTCGCGCTGTTGCGAGGTGTATGTGCCAGCGTCTGAGGCCATGGATTACGGCCCGAATTTGCATGGGATCCGCCAGGCATTCGAGACGATTGAGTCGGCTCGGCAATGGTTTGCGCGGCAGAATTTTGACGGTGTCGCGATGTTTGAACCCAAAGCAGATGATCTCGCGTTTTTCCGGCATGTGTGTCCCGCGCCCATCGTGATTCGGCTGTCGTGTTCGTTTGGACGCAACCGCGATTTCGTGGACAAAGTTCTAAATTGTTATTCCCTGTTGCGGCCTTGGGACGCGCTGTCTCCCAAGTCGGCTTATGTCGCCGAAGAACTGGGCGAATTGGTGTATGACCCGTCGTATTTGCACCCCATAACCAATGGGATCGATGCCGAGGTGTTCGCGCCGACAGACAAGTTGCAAGCGCGAAAAGAGATCGCGGATAAGACGGGCGATCAACGCTTTTTGGAAATGCCCGTGGTGGGCTTTTGCGGGCGGTTTGAACCGGGCAAGGGCGCGTATCCGTTTTTGCGGATGGCAGATCTGAATCCCAATGTGTTGTTCGCGGTAATCGGCAAGCAGTTCGCGTCTGTGACACATCCCCCCAATGTGGTCTTCCTCGGCGCGCAACCCTATCCGCAGATGCCGCTGTATTACAACATGCTCGATGTGCTGTGCGCCCTGTCCGTGTATTCCTATGAATCGTGTCCCTCAACCGTGCTGGAGGGCATGGCGTGTGGGTTGCCGGTCGTGGCGACCAATTTTGCGGGCGCGCCCGAGTTGCTCGGGGATTGCGGGCGGTTGATCGAGATCGAGCGATTTGAAGACGAGCCCCTGAATATGACGGGGTACATCGCCCCCGAAGCGATTTCGGATGCGGTGCGCGATCTGTTGAAGATCAAGACCGAGCGCGTGGCACTAGGCGAGAAGGCGCGTCAACGCGCAACCGCGTTTTCATGGGATCGCACGGCAAAGCAACTCATCGCCCTGTTTGAAAATCTGCGGGTCAAACGAGACGCCCCCGCATGCCCCATTCCAATTACCGTCAGCTTTGCCCAAAGCTGCGACTCGGCCAGCAAGCTGAAAAGCGTGGCCAAGGGCTTTAACCATCTGGGCAGCAAGCAAGGCCCATTGCCGCGCATCCCATTTTTGGGACAAGACATGGCCCTGCTCGAAGGCTTGGGCCTCCACTTGTTGCAATACCTGCATCCAAACGAAGTCGAAGCCATCATGATGGGCCTGTGCGATACGAAAGCCACAGCCCACAAAACGCTTCGCAAAATCCGCCACCTCAGCGAGATGCTCATGGCCCCCTGATCAACGCACAAGGGACGCTACCCGCGCTGAGTTGCAAAAGAAAGGAGGTGATAAATATGACGAGACGAATCGTATCAACCCCTGGGCAATCGGCCCCAGTTGCGATCAACCTGCCGATGAAAACGACTGACCTGAACGCGCATCAAACCGCTCTGGTCTCTGGGGGATGTGTCTGGCCTTATCTCTATGATAGACTCGCTGATCTAATCAGTGAGGAATTTGGTATCGACTTGCCACCACTGCCAGATGTAGTTGTAGATGTTCACCCTTGGTCAATGTAGTTCAAAACCGAGGTCAATCAGAAACCGCTACTGCGGTGAGTTCGCGGTGGGAAGACGTGTTGGCTATTCTGCACAATTCTCACATTTCTTAGATGTTGGGGCCATACCTGACATTTCACAACTCATCCCTGAATAAGGCCCTCACGAAGAGGGTATTCAGGGGCAAACAATTTTCTTGCTGTAAGTTTCCATTCATTTACTTTTTTGGAGGATACCATGACTCAAACATTGGCAAACCGAATGACGACAGATACAGATCAAGTGTTTGTCGCCTGCAATCCGTTGCAACCGCAAGAGGAAATGCTCGAAAGTCGCCACATGGCAGAAACGTATGGTGGGAAGAAGCCGAAGCCAAAAGGGAGGATCGGACTTCTCTTGTGGATCGCGTACGAGGTTTATGAATTTGTTTCAGAGGTCCTAGAAGAAGAAGAAGAACCGAGTTGTTGCTGTTGCTGTTGCTGCGACGATTAGGAGTAAGCAGTAATAAGCTACCTTTTGATTTTGGGATAGGGGCATTTTAGAATGTTCGCTCCTATCCCAAAAAAGCAAAATAAAACAAAAAACGCATCACAGTAAATGTTAGGGAGATTAAAATGACGTATCCAAACTTGAAGCAGTCAATTTGGTTGCTGATATTATGGCTTCTTATTACAATAGGTTTGGGGATACTGACGAGTAATATTGACAAGTCGTTAATGAAGAATAATTACCTGAGGGGCCTTTTGATGTTGACAGGGCTCATTTTGATTTTGTGCTATGTTTCGCATCGGACGAATCGAACTTGGAAAGATATATTGCTAAACATAGACCAGGATTGGCGTATATGGTTTTCCGTTGGTTTATCTATCTTTGGGCTATGGCTCATTAATTTTCAAATAGCCGCAATGGTGGAACATGTGATTCCATTACCTGAAAAATTTCAGCGTGCCTATGATGCCTTAGTTGACTCCAATAAGATATCTGATCTGTTATCCTTATTTTTTTTTTCGTCCTGATAGGACCTTTTGTTGAAGAGGTACTTTGTAGAGGCATTATCTTGAGAGGTCTATCGGCACACTACACACAAAATCGGGCGATTGTTTGGTCGGCCATTCTGTTTGGTCTAATGCATCTGAATCCATGGCAATTTCCAGTCGCCTTTATATTTGGAATTGTCTTTGCCTGGTGGGTCATCCAAACGGGATCTTTGTGGCCTGCAATTTTGGGGCACATGCTGAACAATTTTTTGGAAGTAACATTTTTATTTTTTGAAGTACCAAATTTTTGGGAAAATGTTGTAGTCCTCAATCTATGTGGCGTAATATTGGCTACGCTTGGGCTGTGGTGGTTTTACCGGGTGGCGAAGCAGAAAGAAGTAGAAGCGCGTAAGGATACAGTTCATGACTTCATTGGACATCCCAAATGAACCGAAATATTGTCTATTACGAAACGATAACGCCCTGGGCGGTCATCCTGTCTTTCGCAGTAGCGATGATAGCGATGGCAACGGCCTTTGTTTATTTGATTGGCATGCAATTTGTCACCCATTTGGTTATGGTTACTGCGCTTGTGCTGATTTGCGTGGTGTTCTCGATGTATTGGCGTTTCACAATTCAGATAGACGATACGACAATCGCGTTTGGCTATCACTTTACCGGCAAGGAACAGATTTTATTGAGCACAATCGCGTATGCGGAGAAGTTCATAGTTGATCGCAAAAGTCCTGCGATGCGTTTAGCCCTCAATGCCGCAGGGCCGCCTGTGTTGGGAGAAGGCCGCTGGCTTCCAGGGGCAATGTTGATCAGGTTGCGATTGAACGAAGACTACCTGACCCGCTACAAGCTCAAGCAAAAAAAGAAAGTGAAACAGGTGGTCCTCGCGTCGAGAAATCCAGAAAAGGTTTTGTCCCTGCTGTCGGAAAATGGCGTTTTGATTCAGCAGAGGTGATAAACAAGAGTAGAAGGGGCGGTCAACTCCAAGGGGTTCTGTAAAAGGATAGATTGCCTACCGCCATCAGTTCAAACCATTTTTAACCTAAAGAAAGGAGGTGAGAGAAATGACAAGGCGAATCGTATCGGACCCTGAGCACTCGGTCACAGCTACGGTCAATCTGCCGATTGAAACGACTGATCTGACCGAGCACCAAATCGCTCAGGTCGCTGGGGCGGGTGGATGTTACCCGTTTCCAGATGATGATACCAGCGAGGAATTTGACTCGCCACTGGAAGATATTTTGGAAGATTGGGAGGACGTCTTTAACCCGTGGCCTTGGCCCTTTAACCCGTGGCCTTGGCCAATGTAGTGTAAGGTCTGCCAGAAGCCGCTGTTGCTGTGAGTTCTCAGTGAAAGTGAGAAAGGAGGTGAGAGAATGACGAAGCGAATCGTATCAACCCCTGGGCAATCGGCCCCAGTGGATGCGTTGTCTGGCATGATATCTATGATATACTCGCTGATCTAATCAGTGAGGAATTTGGTATCGACTTGCCACCACTGCCAGATGTAGTTGTAGATGTTCACCCTTGGTCAATGTAGTTCAAAACCGAGGTAAGTAAGCAACCGCTACTGCGGTGAGTTTACAGAGCGCAAGTCAGGTATCGTAACTTGTTGCCAAACAGTAAGTCGATTCGAAGGTCATTTTTGATTATGGGGTAGGAGCGTTTGATGGCATCGGCGCCTATCCCATAAAATATTAATAAGGGCAAAAACGGAGGTTCTCGACGATAACGCCTTGGGTCGTGCGGTCATCCTGCCTTTCGCAACAGCGATGGCATTGACCTTTGTTAAATCACTGACGTTTTTTTTATTTTAACGTAGGAGATCGCGATGAAATTTGCACTTCTGTCTCTCATCCTATTGAGCGCGCAGTTGGCGATGGCGCAGGATACAGCGCAGGATATCTGCCAGTTGAATCTGCACAACTGCGAAGTTGACGATACGGACAGGGAAGCCATAGAACGCGGGATTAAAATGATGATCGGGATCTATAAAAAGGTCTTTGATCTCGAGGTATCTAAAAGTTTTCAGATCAAGTTTCAGATATTTGGTAGCCATAGCGATTATACCGAATATCGAGGTGGTTCGACTTCTGCTCCGGCGTATTATTCCGTAAAAAAAAAAGAGGTCGCGATCTTGAATCATTGTGAGTGTTGTTCCGTCGGGAGGGTGTATTTCATCAGGAGGGTGTATCACGAAGCGAGTCACGCGATTTTGCATGAGCATTTGTGGCACCCCAAATGGTTGCAAGAAGGCATTGCAGAGTATTTCGAAAGGATGGAGGTCTATGATGATAAAGCGGTGATCGGCTTTGCCCCTGATCGCAACCGCGCATGCCAAGAGTGGCTGAAAGAAGGGCAACTGATGTCATTGGCTGATTTCTTTTCACTGTCCAAATCCCAGTACAAAAAACAAGAAGCTAAAATGCGGACCTTCGGATGGTTATTCGTCTATTTTCTCATGTCCTCAGAAAAGGGACAAGGCATACTCAAGAATATAATCTGGGAGATGAATCGAGCCGCTGGCGCTACGCCGAGTATATGGAATATGATCAGGTTTAAGTTGCTTCACAACAACAACTTAGAAATCATCAAACGCGCGATTCCACAGGATCTCGAGGCATTAGACCGAGAATGGCGGGCGTGGATACCACAGCGACGAGAGCAACAGGTATTTTTGCTTCCGGCGTTCAGCACCGCGAAATGAGGCGTCATACATGAACCAAGATATCTGACAGGTGAAAAATGATGAAAATACTGGTCGTTTTGTGTTTGGTGCTCGGGGGAATGGATGCCTTGGGTGAAGAAATGCCCAAAGAGAATGAGGCCACCAAAAAGGAGAAAGCGAGCGAGCAATGGTATGGGATCATGGCGGGGCTGTCGCAATTTTACTTAAAAGATGAATTGGGATCCTACCTGCGGTACGAAGGCCAGACGCCATCCGTTGCTTGGCTCTCTCTAAAACAAGGCAATAAAAGCTACCGCTCCGAGTTTATCGCATTTGGGCGTGGCAACCTCTCTGCTTCCGAGACAAGTGTCAAGATCGTGTATTTTCAGGTTGAAGAATTATACGGGCGCTATTTGGCGGCCTACGACAAAATGAGGTTGGGCATTATGGGGGGCATGGGAGTGGGACTTTACGTTAAAGAATACATCCATCCGCCAGTACATGCCCAGCTCATTGGGGATATGGATTTCAGCCTGCGCCTTGCAATTTTGGGTGACTATCATTTTAACATGCGACACCATCTCAGAGCATACCTGGGCAGTACCCTCGTATCGTATTATCTGCCACACGCATCTGGTATTGTATCCGGCCGGGAAGGTTTTGCGAATTTACTGGCTGGTGATCTGGCCTTCTGGAACCGCTTTCTGCATTTCAATATCGGCGTTCACTACGCCAGTCGGCTGTCCTCATCTATCGCGTTTTACGCGGTCTATCGCATGGATTTCCAGCGTGCGAGAAGATATGAACGCACGGCCGCAATGTTCACGCATAATCTGCTGATGGGCTTCGCTCTCAAGGTAAAATAACATGTTACGTCTGCTATTTATCGTCGTCGTCTGTGGTTTTCATTTTTCCTGCGGAAAGTCAATTGTAGGTGGTGATCTCGACTCGTCACCCGAACACAACTTCGAAGTTTTCTGGCGAGAATTTAATGACTTTTACGCATTGTTTGAGGTCAAGAATGTCGATTGGAACGCGCTTTACAGGGTTCAGCGTCCTTTCGTCACGGCGCAAACCACCCAACTGGAACTTTTTGCAATCTGTGCCCTGATGTTAGAATACCTCAACGACCGGCATGTCGGTCTCGTCACGCCATTTGGTCGTTTTGTATCGGGGCGTCGGGATGAGCCTTTAACTTTTGATCCGAGCGGGTTTGAAAGAGATACGACGTTCACAATTGAGTTTGGCAATCGGGAGGATGAGTCGTTCGATTTTGACCGCGTCAGAAATTATATCGACGATATACACACGCAGGGAGGGCTTCAGTACGGCGCGATGCGAGATCGCATTGGGTATATCTCTATCCCTGGATTTTCAACCGGATCGGTGAAAGATAAAGACTGGGGAGGGGATATCGACGCTGTCTTAGCGCAGTTGAGCCATACTGATGGCATCATCATCGATCTGAGACAGAACTCGGGTGGTGTGACGGGAAACGCGCGATCTGTCATGGCGCGTTTTGTCGATAAAACACACGTCTATGGCTATGCACAATACCAATATCGCGTCAATCGATCCGACTCTGCGCCCCTTTTTGAACTGCAAATCGGGCCGTCAGGAGCGCGGCAATACACCAACCCCCTCGTCTTGCTCGTCGGAAAAAATACCGCGAGTGCGGCGGAACATTTTGTTTTGGCTCTGCGACAATTCCCCCATGTCACGGTCATCGGCAGTTCCACTGCCGGTGCCCTTGGAAGTATCAAGCAAGGTCAGCTGCCCAATGGGTGGGTGTATCAACTCACGGTGTCAAAATTCGTTTCCGCGGATAGGATAAGCTACGAAGGCATCGGTGTTCCCCCCGATATCGCCGTCAGCTTTTCCGATTCCTCCGCTATGGGCGATCCGGTGCTCGAAAGGGGCATTGCGGTTTTAGAAGGGATGTAATACCAATTTGAGGAGACGGAAATGAACACCACACAAACAGCACCCGAGGTCGCATTTAGAAACCTATCGCGCTTCTTTGCGGAAAACGCGGTTCGGCCCGCGCCATTTGGCAGTGTCATCTTTGAGCAGGGGCAAGCCGGGGACGCCTTTTACGTGGTGCAAGCTGGGCGGTTGCGGGTCATCAAGCGAGACGCGGAGGGCGGTTCTGCAACCGTGGGCTATTTATACGCGGGCGACCACTTTGGCGAAGGCGCGTTATTGACCGGGCAGGGGCATCGGGCGACCGTGCGGGCGGTTGAGGACTCGGACCTCTTGCGCGTGCCAAAGGATCGGTTCTTCAAGGTGCTCAAAAAAGAAGCGGGATTAAAAGCGTACCTCGAGGATCAGGTCGCGCAGATCGCGTATCGGAATTTCACGCGATTTTTGAAAGGGAATGTCTCGGCTGAGGTATTGCGGGAGCTGTTCGCCCGCTTAAAGCGCGAAGAGGTGGCAAAGGGCGAATTGGTCGCGGAGCCAAACGAGCGATTTTACTTGATCGCCCGCGGTCAGGTCGAGATCGCATCGGCAAAGGGCGCCACCGCGATATTGCGCGCCGGGGATTTTTTTGGCGATGAGAATTTGCCGAGCGAGCGACCACCCGCGATCCGTTGCCAAAGCGATTGCGTGCTCTTTTCTATCGATAAAAGCGATTTAGACAAACTCAACGACGGGATGCCCGCACTCGGCGCGGCCTTGCAGATGGGGCGGCTAGCGAGCTCGGAACGCGAGACAGGGGCATCGCCTCTGCCGCGACAAACCCAAAGCGCGACGTTCGGCGATGGGCCGAGCGCGCGAGCCGAGCCAAGCGTTGACAAACGAGACGCGCGCGCCAATGTGGTCGCCATCAGAACAGAGGAACGCCAACCCACCGCGCCCACCGCGCTTCGCTTTCCATTTTTGAAGCAACACGATCAATCCGATTGCGGGGCCGCGTGTTTGGGCATGATCTGCAAGTACTACAAAATGCCCATCGGCTTGAACCGATTGCGCGACATGTCCAATGTCTCGCGGTATGGCACGTCCATGGCCGCGTTGGCCGAGGCCGCTGAAACCCTGGGCTTTGTCACGCACGGGGTTCGCACCGGGTACGAAGCCCTCATGCAAACAGACCTCCCGGCCATCCTCCACTGGGAAGGCAATCACTTTGTGGTCTTGTATCAGATCGGGAAAAACGAGGTGAAAATCGCGGACCCGGGCGTGGGCATTCGCAAATTGTCGCGTGCGGAATTTGAAAAGGGCTGGACAAACGCCGCGCTGTTGTTGGAATACACGGATCGCGTGGCACAAAACGAGCCGTCCCGCTCGTCCTTCAAGCGGTTCTTCCCATTGGTCAAACCCCATACCGGCATTTTAATCGAAGTCTTGTTGGCGTCGCTGGTGCTCAGTTTGTTTGGGCTGGCGTCGCCTATTTTTATGCAGACCATTGTGGATCAAGTGTTGGTCCATCACGACGAGGACTTGTTGAACTTGATGTTGGTGGGCATGGTCGTCGTCGCGCTGTTTCAAATGGGCACGACAACCCTGCGGACGTACTTGATCGGCTATGTGAGTGCGCGCTTGAGCCTGTCGATGTTGTCGCGTTTTTACCGCCATTTATTGGCCCTGTCCATGCGGTTTTTCGCCCTTCGGCGCACCGGCGATTTGACCACGCGATTCAAGGAAAACGCCACGATCCAACGCCTGTTGACCGGCACGACCGTTTCCGCGGTTTTGGACTTTGTGATGTTATTCGTCTATCTCGGATTGATGTTTTACTACAACGCCGAGTTGACGCTCGTCATGCTGATTTTTGTGCCCCTGTCCGTGGGCCTCACCCTGATCTACACGCCCATTTTGAAATCCTTTAGCCAACGCGCATTTTTGGCGCGCGCCGAACAATCCTCGGTCTTGATCGATTCCCTGCGCGGCATCGACGTGGTCAAAGCCGAGGCGGTCGAGCGCGCGACCCGGTGGCATTGGGAGGGCAAGTTCACGCGGGAAATTCAGATCGGATTTCAACGCCTAAAAATGCAGATGCTGTTCGGCGCGGGCGGGGGCCTGATCAACTTGTTGAGCAACACGGTGATTTTGTGGTATGGCGCGTCATTGGTCATCGAGGGCAATTTGTCCGTGGGGCAGTTGATGGCGTTTAATGCCCTCATCGGCAATGTGATGGGCCCCATCATGGGGTTGATCAGCATCTGGCCGCAAGTGCAAGAAGCGCGCGTCGCCTTGGACAGGCTCAATGACGTGTACGACACGCAGATGGAAGACGCGCGGCAACAAGGGCACGGCTTGCGCTTGAAGCAGGTGCGAGGCCGCTTGGTTTTCGACTCGGTATTTTTTCGGTACGGCGTCGGGTCTGACGAACCCTACGTGTTGAACAACATCGACCTCGCGGTCGAACCGGGGCAAAAAGTCGCTATCGTGGGACGTAGCGGCGCGGGCAAAACCACGTTGGTCAAACTCGTGCCGCGCCTGTTCGATCCCTCAGACGGGCGCGTGTTGCTCGACGGGATGGACGCGCGAGACTTCGACCCCCATTGGTTGCGGCAACAGGTGGGCATGGTCATGCAAGAGCCGTTTTTGTTCAGCGGCAGCATCGCGGAAAACATCGCCGTTGGGCGGGAAGACGCGGACATGGAACGCATCCTGGAAGTTGCAAAACTGGCCTGCGTGCAAGACTTTGTGACCGATATGCCCTTGGGCTACGAGACAAAAGTGGGCGAACAGGGCGTCGGGTTGTCCGGCGGGCAACGGCAGCGGATCGCGATAGCGCGGGCATTGTACCGCGATCCGAAAATTTTGATTTTTGACGAAGCCACCAACGCGCTGGACACGGATTCGGAACAGGCGATTCGGGCGAATTTGGATCTGCTCTTGGAAGACCGCACCGCCTTGATCATCGCCCACCGCTTGAGCACCGTGCGAGACGCCGATGCCATTGTGGTGCTGGACAAGGGCCATCTCGTGGAGATGGGCACGCACGGCGAGTTGATGGTGCAACAGGGGTTGTACGCGCACATGTGCGGGCAACAGTTGCAAGGGGTTTGACGGGCAACGCTTTGAAGGGGGACGCACGATGGCAGAACCACTGGTAGAGGCCGAATTTAGCCACAAAAGGCACAAAAGGCACGCGATGGCAGAACCACTGGTAGAGGCCGAGGCCAGAACTTTGCGCGTTGAGCGCGACGACGCGTCCGAAGAGGCGCGTGCGTTTATGGGGTCGTTGCGGCCCTTTTGGGGGCGGGCATTGCTCTACATCGTCCTGCTGTTTATCGGCATTGCCCTCGCGTGGGCATCGTTGGGCGAGGTGGATGTGGTGGCGTCCGCGCCGTTTCGGCTGGTGCCGCTGGGGCAGGTGAAAACCGTGCAGGCCAAGCGCGGCGGGGAAATCGAATGGATCGGCATTGCCGAAGGCGATCACATCGCAGCGGGTCAGGTGTTGTTCAAGCTGAAATCATGGGAGACCTGGGGCGAATTGCGGGAGCGGGAACAAGCCGAGATCGCGTTTGAGCAAGCCGAGTACGATCTCAAAAACGCGCTGCCGCAAAAGGCCAAATTGAACCGGGAAACCATCGCCGCGCTCGAACGACGCCTGTCCGTTTTGCAGCGGTTTATGGCCGCGCACCAAAACGCCCTAAAAGATTATCGCAACGACGTGGGCGATGCGTCTCAAAACAGCGCGCCGGACGCCGGGTTGCAAGCGCAGATCGGCTTTCGCCAAGCGGAAATCGACCATCTCAAACAGGCGTTTTTGCAACAAAAGACCCTGTTTGAACGCAACTTGATCAGCCGTTCAGACATGGATCGCGCGCGCGTGCAATACCTCAGCGCGCTGGCCGCACTGCCGAACCGCATGTCCGAGATTTACAAAAACGAAATGGCGGTTCAAGACCTCAAGCGTCAAATTACGGAAGCGCGCCTCGCCCACGAGCGCGAGACAGCGCAGATCCAACACGCTTATGAGACCGCCCAACTGCGATTGGAGCAGGCGCGCAAGCGCGTCGATCGCGTGTTAGATGCCGAATCGGACCTGATTTTGGCGCAAGAATCGGGCATTGTCACGCAGGTGATGGTGAACGCGGTCGGGCAGGTGATCAACAAGGGACAGCCCTTGGGGATGCTGGTGCCCGCGTCTGCGCCGATCGTCGCGGAATTGATGGTTTTGAACAAAGACGTGGGCTTGCTCAAACCCGGGCAGGTGGTCAAGTTGAAATACGACGCGTACGCGTTTCAGGATTTCGGCATCAAGCGCGGGTGGCTCAAACACATTGCGCCGGATGCGATTCTCGATGAAACGGTCGGGCCTATCTTCAAAGCCATCGTGGCATTGGAAGAACACACCATCCGCGTCAAAGGCGACGAAAAACCCCTGATGTTTGGCATGAAGGGCACGGCAGAGATTATGACGGACCGCCAATCGGTTTTGCTGATGTTGCTCAGCCCCTTGCGGCAGCTTTACGAATCCGCAAAGTACGACGCGACGACCCATGAGGAGAGCGGCGATGCAACGCGTCGAATCGGAAATTGAGGATGCCACGCTGATCGAGGTCAATGGCGTCTCTTTGAGCGTGTGCCAAATCGTGCGGCAGTTGGGCGTTGCGGACGACCTGCGCTTTTTTGATCGGTTTGCACGCGGGGAATTGATCCGCCAACTCGCGCAGCGCGAAGGCATTGGCACAGCGCGCGAAGACATTCAGCGCAAAGTCAACGACTGGCGGTATCGACACCGCCTCGAGCGCGTGGAAGACACCGAGGCCTGGCTCGCCCAGCGCGGCATTACCCTGCGAGACGTGGCAGAAGACGCCGAGGTGAGCCGCCTGGAATACCTGCTGTCGGAAAAAATCGCGGACGGGCAGATCGATCCCTATTTTGCACAACACGCGCTGGAATTTGACGAGGCGGAAATCTGTTGGATCTTTCACGCGGATCGGGGGATAATCGACGAGATCGACGTGCAGATTCGGGAGGATGGCGCGGACTTTTACGCCATGGCGCGGCGGTTTTCCCAAGATGCAACCACGCGCCCGGGCAGTGGGTTTTTGGGCCGCGTGCGCCGCACGCAGTTGCCAAAGGGCATTGCCGCCCGCGTTTTCGCCGCGTCCCCAGGCGACCTCTTCGGCCCGGAAAAGGTCTCGGGCGGGTTCGCGCTGTACTTGTTGCAACAAATCTATCCGGCAACACTTGACGAGCGCGTCAAAAAAGAGATCCGCAAACGCCTGTTCAACCAGTGGCTTCAGCGCGAACTGCAACGGGCAGACATCCACTATCCCATGTGGGAAGCGCGAAATCGACCTTGACGTGCGCCACGACAAAAGCATTGCCCCGCGCTTTTGGAAATGACCATCGCGAACCCTTTGACAGTGCTCCTGTAATATGATAGGTTGAACATGCTGAACTGCGTCAGTTGCAGGGAAACAATTATCGAGCACCAATGCCGAGGCAAGTGACTTACCGTTCAATACCTATTGTCTTCGCCAATTAAAGCAATCGCTAAATCTCATTCGGGGACGCGAGACTCAGGTTGTGCTACCGAGCATGGATGTGAAAATGAAATTATTTGATCCGGTGACTGTGACTTTCAAGGGGGGCAGGAAAGAACCCTTTGCGCGATGGTATCCGTATTTAGAGGGCTATTCGACTCAATTTGTGGAATCCATCTTGAAGAGGTACGCCCCGAATGCCCAGGTGATTCTCGATCCCTTTGCTGGAACGGGAACCACAGCCTTTACCGCATCGCAACTCGACAAAACAGCTTATTTTTGTGAAATAAACCCCGTCTTACAATTTATCAGCGCGACAAAAATACGAGTCCGGCGATTAAATTCGTCTCAACGTTTTGTATTGGCTCAAGAGCTCGTTCAGGCAAAAGACACCCTAAAAAACCTAAAAAAATTCCGGCGAAATGACGTATTGCACCGCGCATATACGCAAACTTTTGGCGACAGTCTGTTTTTTGATGAACAGGTTTATGATCGCGTTTTGCGAACGAGATCCTGGCTCGACGAAATCGCTCTTGAAAATGCCATGTTAGCGGACTTAATTGCGGTTGCAATTTTATCGGCACTCGTTCCTGCATCTCGAATGAAGCGGGCAGGTGATTTGAGATACAAAACGCCCAAGGAACTCGAGCGGCAGACAGTTCCACTCGTTGACGGCATCTGCCAAAATATCGATCAGATCGCCCATGATATCCGAGACGATGTGAATCGTCTAAAAACAGAGCCATTGCTCATCTGCGAAAATGCACGCTCATTAGACGACATACCCCCCCTCGGCATTGACGCCGTGATAACCAGCCCGCCTTATGTGAACGGAACAAATTATTTTCGCAACACAAAGATAGAGTTGTGGTTCTTGCACTGCTTGAAGGAAAATCGGGATTTGACAAAATTTCGTGCGGCATCTTTAACGGCTGGTATCAATGATGTCACCGTCGCAAAAGCACCTGTTTCGTCCCATCCAGATGTTCAAAAAATCGTTTCGATTCTTAGACGGGAAGCTTATGACACGCGCATTCCCCGCATGATTGATAGTTATTTTTTCGAGATAACAGACATATTTCGAGCAATTCTCGGTCACTTAACGCCCGATGCAACAGTCGCGATTGATATTGGCGATTCTTGTTACGCGGGGATTCGCGTTCCGGTTGATCAATTGTTAGCGACGTGTTTGCAAGACTTGGGTTTTGTTCAAGAAGGCGATGTGATGTTGCGACAACGCAAATCCAGAAGCGGAATGTCGCTCAAACAATCGCTGATCGTTTTCAAATCCAAAAAGGGAAAATACGCGAAAAAAAAACGGACGCCGCACTGGCGGTCCGCATGGGATAGTTGCAAAAAAAGCCTGCCTCACCAGAAAGCACCCTTTACAAATCGCAACTGGGGACATGCTTGGCACTCTCTATGTTCATATCCGGGAAAACTGAAGCCCGCTATCGCACATCACTTGGTGCAGACCTTTGTTCCGCAGGGCGGACGTGTTTTAGATCCTTTTGCCGGTGTTGGCACAATTCCATTTGAAGCGGCATTATCCGACAAACTCGCCTACGGTTTTGAGATCAGCCCTGCGGCTTTTGCGATTGCCAGTGCGAAGCTTCAGCGTCCCGCGAATCGGGGTTGTGCGGCGGTTATTGGAACAGTGAAAAATTTTATTGAATATAACTCGGCTACCGATCAGGAGATCGATGAAGTTCATCGCTTGGGTTTCAATGGTAAAATCGCCGAATACTACGAACCCCGAACCCTGAGCGAAATCATCTTATCCCGCCGCTACTTTCAAACCCACCCGCCACAGACACCCGAAGAGCAATTCGTTTTTGCCTCACTGCTGCATATTTTGCATGGCAATCGGCCCTATGCCCTCAGTCGCCGCTCGCATCCGCTTACGCCCTACAAGCCAACAGGGCCTTTTGAATATCGCCCGTTAATTGATCGGCTACGCGCAAAGGTTCAACGGAGTTTGGGCGAAAATTTGCCGGCTGATTTTCGGCTCGGCAAGATATTTTTTCAAGATGCAACGGGTTGGTGGCCTCAAGAGATCGATCAACTCGATGCCGTTATTACGTCTCCTCCCTTTTTTAAGAGTACCCGATTTTACCTCGCAAACTGGTTGCGCTTGTGGTTTGCGGGTTGGTCTGCACGCGATTTTGACACCCGCCCATCTGTTTTTGTCGATGAACAACAGATGAAAAGTTTTGATGTGTATATTCCGATTTTACGCCAAGCAAGGGAGCGGCTCAAATCTGATGGCGTCGTTGTTTTGCATTTGGGCAAAAGTGTGAAATGCGATATGGCCGCCCACTTGCAGAAACTGGGCAAAAGATGGTTTCGCTCTGCCGATCTCTTCGATGAAAGCGTCGCCCATTGTGAATCTCATGGTATCCGCGACAAGGGAACGGTTACGTCCCATCAGTATTTGGTTTTGTATTAGAGATCGCCTTGTGATTGAGTACTCGCTGATACTCATCGGCTTGGCGAATCCAAGCAGGCGAAATGGTTGTTGAATACTCGAAAAAGTCAAAATTTTCATGCTCTAAAATCCGATTGCGTAACTTGATAATTTCCGGCATATAGGCCGCGTATTTTGCTAAAAGGCGATCGACGTGTTCAGGATTTTTAAGGCGTTCAATCGCTTCGGGATTGTAATGAACCGGTCCAATGAGCGTCTCGTACCGAACACCTGTCAGGACAGCGAGCTCGCTTAACTCCTCACCCGAGTAATATGCTGAGGGCCATCTGCCCGATTTTTCTCCATTGTGTTCTCGACAGAGCAACGTCGCATTTTCAGTTGTCAGGGGCCACAAAAAGACAGCGGGAAGCGTATGATCGAGTGGTCGTTCTTTGGCCTCCACTTTCCGTAGGTCTCTCTTGCACTTAAAACAACGATAGCCAAAGCGTTTATAGACTTCTTCGCTGTTGATTCTTGAACTTGCAGCCAGGTCTAAATACATTCGTCGCTTCTGTGCTGCTTCTCGATGTTGGTCTGTCAACCGAGTCTTATTCTTAATCGCGTTGTAACCCGCTTTGCACAGTCTGCACTCGCCTTGGCGGCCCGATCTTCGAGAGCGGTGTCGATCAAATAGATGAAGCGGTTTAATCGTATTGCAAATGATACAATACTTGTACTCTTGCGCCTCCTCGATATAGTCATCGTGCAGAATGGTAAATCTGCCTTCTTCAGTAATGGAATTGTATCTCTGGTCTATCAATTTGTACTCATAAAATTGGGTTTCGTCACCTGATCGCATAACAGTCTCACAACTCGGACAGACCAGTTCGAAATCCTCGCCAATCTCATCTTGGCGGATAAAGATAAATTCCCTGCATGCACTATTCAAACATTGGAAGCCTTTGAAAACGATGTCGCCCATCTTCCGGACATGATCTGCCCGAATTTGATTTGTTTTAGCGACTCTTGTATAGGGCTTGCGTCTTGCCATTCCAATCTCCTCTGAGGCGCGATTAATCAATATGCTTCCTGTTCTCCGTATAGGCAATACATGATTTTGATTCTTTTGGATCTGTGTAAAGGAGCATGTCGATGAAAATGATTTTGGTTGCGGGGGCGCGGCCGAATTTTATGAAAGTCGCTCCGGTATGGCGTCAGATGGTGAAACAGCCCGATGTGTTCGAGCCGATTTTGGTGCATACCGGGCAGCATTACGACGATCGGATGTCGGAAATTTTCTTTGCGGACTTACAACTTCCCGAACCGCATTATCACTTGCAGGCGGGATCGGGTGGTCACGCGCATCAGACCGCGCAAATCATGATGGAATTTGAGGAGGTTTTGTCGGCGGAAAGGCCGGATTGGGTGGTCGTGGTCGGCGATGTCAATTCCACCCTCGCCTGCGCGATAGACGCCGCGAAATTGCAAATCCCGGTCGCGCACATCGAGGCGGGGTTGCGAAGTGGGGACAGGTCAATGCCCGAGGAGATCAATCGGTTGATGGTCGATGCCATATCCGACCTGTTGTTCGCGCCCTCAACGCAGGCGTGTGACAATTTGAGGCGCGAGAACATCGACGACAGCCGCATCCATTTTGTGGGCAATGTGATGATCGACACCCTGTTCTCGTTGGCGGGCAAAGCCGATGAATCGCGCATCTTGGACGCGCACGATTTATCGGTTGGGGAATACGTTTTTCTCACGCTCCATCGGCCGTCCAATGTGGATTGCCGAGACACGCTGTGGGGCATTTTATCCGCGTTGCAAACCATCCAGAACAAGTACGCCATCGCTTGGCCCTTGCATCCGAGAACGCGCAACCGCCTCTCCCAATTTGGCTTTTTGCCATCTGTCGAGCATGAGGCCAACCTCAAACTCATCGATCCCGTGGGCTATCTCGATTCCCTAAAACTCCAGAAAAACGCGAAATTCGTGATGACCGATTCCGGGGGTGTGCAAGAGGAAACGACGGCTTTGGGCGTACCGTGCATGACCCTCAGAGAAAATACAGAACGCCCCGAGACCATAAAAATCGGGACGAACACATTGGTGGGTGTTCGCCCCGAACGCATTGTTGCAGAGGCCGAATCCATCTTGAACGGCCATTACAAATCCGGTCGCTTACCCGACTTGTGGGACGGGAAAGCCGCAGAGCGCATCGTCGCATTGTTGCGTGCATCGACAGATTGTGCCGATTCCCCTTCGCCTTGAACCGCACGCCAAACTCCCATACCAGGCCGTGCATACTATATCGCCTGTGGCATTTTTGTCCAAGATCGTTCGGTGTGATTCAAACAAAGCGGGCTACGACTGATTGTCGTAGCCCGTTGTTTTTGCTGACCCGTGTCAGCGCGAGATTGGAGCCGCCCAGCGGACTCGAACCGCTGACCGCCTGATTACAAATCAGGTGCTCTCCCAACTGAGCTAGGGCGGCGCGTGGTGGGAAGATATAAAAACGGAGGGGTTTTGGCAACCTCAAAGCGCGATTAAAAAAACGACGTCTTGAGTGCGCGGTCGCGGTCATGGCGTTCAATGCCCAGTTGAATGAGGCGATCAATCAGTTCGGCGTAGGAAATCCCGCTGGCCTCCCACAACTTGGGATACATGCTGATCCGCGTAAAACCGGGAATGGTGTTGATCTCATTCACCATAAACGCGCCGTCCGGTTGAAAGAAGAAATCCACGCGCGCCATCCCCTCGCAGCACAGCACTTGAAAGGTGCGAATGGCGAGGGCTTGCACCCGCGCCACAGCCTCTGCGGACAACTCTGCGGGAATGTGCAATACCGCGCCTTTTTCATCCAAATATTTCGCCTCGTAAGAATAAAACTCGTGTTGCGGCAACACCTCGCCGGGCACAGAGACGATGGGCGTTTCATTGCCCAACACCGAGCACTCGATTTCCCGGCCTTGCACAAAAGCCTCGATCAGCACCTTGTTGTCGTAGCGAAATGCGTCCTTCAATGCCGGGCGCAAGGCTGCTTTGTCGCGCGCTTTGCTCACCCCGACCGAAGACCCCATATTCGCGGGCTTGACGAACAGGGGCAGTCCCAACTCTGAAATGACGTCGTCCAAATTCAGGGCGTCCAACTCAAACCGATGCACGGTGCGCCATGCTGCCGTGGGAATGCCAGCGTCGTGCAACAGGCGTTTCATCACGTCTTTGTCCATCCCCACAGCCGAGCCGAGCACATTGGGGCCCACATAGGGCACATCGGCCAACCGCAAAAATCCCTGCACTGTCCCATCCTCGCCCAGTGGCCCGTGCAACACGGGAAACACCACATCCACCGCAGCGGACGCGGAATGCCCCACCAGTTCGCCGCGGCCTTCGGGCATCAACGTGACCAGCGCGTTTTGATCGGCATCGGACAGGCCCTCGGTCGTGGATTCGGGCAAGAGGTGTTCGGCGTCGTTCAAAAACCACCGCCCCAATTTGTCGATCCCAATCGGCACCACCTCGTACTTGGTCTTGTCGATGGCGTCTATGATATTGCGCGCAGACTGCAAGGACACTTCGTGCTCTGCGGACTTCCCGCCGAACAACACCCCCACGCGGATCTTTTTTTTCATTTTCTCGCACCGGATAAGCGTTCAAAATGCCGTGACAAAAATAATAAGTCCAAATATCAAATAAAGGAAGGGGAAAGTCAGAGGTGAGCAGTGTGTAGGGGCGATGCCCACCCCGCCCAACCCCCTTCGGTGAGAGGTGAGACGGGAGAGGTGAGACGGGAGACGGGAGACGGGAGAGGTGAGACCGCCCCGCCGCCGCCCAAGTAGTCAGTAGTCAGTAGTCAGTCCCCACCCAACCGCGCTGTCGTGTGTATGCTACCAGTCTCCATGCCCCAAGCGATTAGTCTCGTCATTTTGACGCACGCGCAAGCGCAACGAGTAATCCAGTGACTTTTTTGGACGCGGGGCTATTCGTCTATTCGCCGATTCTTCCTGCGCCACCACCAGAAGCCGAGCAGGGCGACGACCATGACAACTGCCAGTATGCGGTTGTACGTTTTGAGCACGGCGACTACGAGTTGCCAGTTTTCCCCCACCATCAGGCCGAAGTAAACGAGCAGGCTGTTCCACAGCAATGTGCCTAACAATACGTAGAGCGTCATGCGGAGGGGGTGCATGCGGGTGATGCCCGCCACAATGCCGACGAATATCCGCACGGCGGGCAAGAACCGGTTGAAAATGACGATTTTGTCGCCATAGCGATTGAACCACGTTTCGGCGCGGTGCAGGGTCTTTTCATTCACGAAGTTTAACTTGAAAAAGAACGCCCGCCCCTTTACAAGAGCCACGCTGTACACGAGCAAGCAACCCACCGCGCTGCCGATCCACATAGCAAAATAAGCAGGCCAAACCGCAATCACGCCAATCCCGGCCAAATACGCGCCAAACACAATGAGGGTATCGCCCGGAATAGGGGGCACGATGTTCTCCAAAAACGCACCTAAAAACAAAAAAAAATAGATCCACCCGGGCGGTTGATCATTCAAATAGGCCAAAAAAGCGTTCCAGAGTTCGGTGAGGTATTCCAAGGATACGCCTTTCAGAGGTGAGATGGGATTTTAGCAACGAGCGGGGTACAACTGGCGATAGCCCGTTCAAAGGCGATCAGTGTGTAGGGGCGATGCCCTGGTGCTCGCCTAAAAAGGCAAGAGGGGAGACGGGAGAGGGGGCATCCATCGTTTGTTTTAAGCCAAGTTCTAAGGGGCGATCCGATAAACGAAAGAACAACGATGCCTACGCCCAAGCAATATCCGACGGATCTCCCACAAGCGCAATGGCAATTGCTCGTCCCTTTGTTGCCGAAACGCAAATGGCGAAACTGATACCCCTCTGTTGATGTGCGCCAAGTGTTCAATGGCATCTTGTATCTTTGGACGAGCACTACATCTGCGCCCTCTGCATGATCTGCGACCCGCCTTTGAGCGGCGATGGGTGGGGACTGACTACTGACTACTGACCGCTTGGCCGGTGGCGGGGCGGTCTCGCCTCTCACCTCTCGCCTCTCACCTCTCGCCTCTCACCTCTCGCCTCTCACCTCTCGCCTCTCACCTCTCGCCTCTTAATAAAGGTCGAGACCCTCGCTCCATCGGCGGAGTTGGGCCGTGCGTTGGGTGCGGTCTTCGGCAAAGACCAGGGGGCGTCCGCGGCCGTCTAATATCAGCCCGGCCGCGCCGCCTTTGACCGTGGCGGTCAGTTCTCTGCCCTGCCCTGCGCCTGCATCTATGTGGCGTTCGGGCCGCAGGGTGAGGCGCGCTTCCTCGTCCGCTTCGAGTGGGAGGTGCAGCAGGTCGCCCGTGGTGAGCGCGCCGGATTGCGCGCCGCTGGGCAAGTCGATTTCGTATTGGGCACAGGCCGCGCCGAGTTTGCCCTGCCCGATAGGCGCGATGCAGGTGCCGAGGTAAATGAGGCAATCGCGTTCAAAAACCTGCGTGGCAGCGCGTTCATCCACGGATGAGAGCACGCCCAAGTGCGGCATCATGAAAATGCTGTCGACGGCCAGGCGCGTGATGCCCTCGGGCTGAAACGCGTCGATGAGCATGGCGGCGGTTTGCACGCGGCGCGGCGCGTGCGACAAGACCCCGCCGCTGCCGATGAGGAGATCGAGGTCGCGCATTTTGATGAGGCTTTCCCCGCCTGCCGATTGGTCGAATACGTCGGACAGGGTGCGCTCGGCTTGCACGCCTTTGAGGCCCACGGCCAGTGCGCGGTGCTGGACAAAGGCCAAGCGCAGGGCCTCGCGGGCAATGGCCTGTTCGACTTGCAGTTCCTCGAGCAGGTGCGGAATCGTGGTCGGGCGGATCATTTTGTTTTTGATGCGGTCGCGCAAATCGGCCTCGTCCAACGAAAAGGGCAACCAGCGCATCACAGCATCGAGGCCGGCTTCGGCGAGCACGTTGGACACGCTGTACGACATGCCCAAATTAGCCGAGACCGTGCGGTTGAAAATCCCGTCAAAAACGCTGAACACGTCGGTGGTCGCGCCGCCGATATCCACGCCCACAACATCGATATTCTGCCGTTTGGACGCGGTTTGCATCATCAGGCCAACCGCGCCGGGCGTGGGCATGATGGGCGCGTCTGTCATGGCGATGAGCTTGCGATACCCCGGCGCTTGTGCCATGACGTGTTCGAGAAAGAGATCGTGGATCACATGGCGCGCGGGCCCTAGGTTCTCCGCTTCGAGGGTGGGGCGGATGTTTTCCGCGATAGTCAGCGCGGTTTTTTGGCCCAAAGTGCGTTCGATTTCAGAGGCCGCATCCCGATTGCCCGCGTAAATGACGGGCAGTTGGTACCCGGATCCAAACCGGGGTTTGGGATCCGCGGCGGCGATAAATTCGGCGAGTTCCACAACGTGCGAGATCGTGCCCCCGTCCGTGCCGCCGGACAAGAGCACCATGTCTGGGCGCAACTGGCGAATGCGCTCGATTTTTTCGTGGGGTTGCCGCCCGTCATTCGACGCGAGCACGTCCATCACTATCGCGCCTGCACCGAGCGCGCACCGCTGCGCGCTTTCGCCGGTCATGGCCTGAATGACGCCTGCGACCATCATCTGCAAGCCGCCCCCCGCGCTGCTCGTGGAAATGTAGCTATCCACGCCGCGATTTCCATGCGCCGGGGCGATGATGGTTTCGCCGTCGAGAATCTGCCTGCCCGAGAGTTCTTCCACTTCTTGGATCGCGTTGAGCACCCCGCGCGTGACGTCTTCGTAAGGCGCTTCAACCGTCGTGGGGGCTTCGCCGCGATAGGTCTGGCGATAAACCCCGTCTTTCTTTTCGATCAAAATGGCTTTGGTCGTGGTGCTGCCGCAATCCGTGGCGATGACGATGTCGAGTTTATCCATGGCGTTTGTTTTCCAAAATTTCGATGTGGCGAATGAGACAGGGGATGCTTTCCCGCTTTTCGAGAAAGCGCGTGAAGCGGTCAAATTCCGCTGTTGTGGAAAAGATGATAGAGACAAAGGGCGACAAAAAAGTCAAGAGCTGACTGCCAATGTAGTTCAAGGGCCGCCCGGTTTCAAGCGCCATAATGGCCGGTGCCGTGAGTTTGCGCCCCACGATAAAGGCCGCGACTTTTTCCGCGAGGGCCTCGTCGTCTTCGCCGATGGCACTTTCGGGCGGGGAGACCGCAAAGGCATGCGCGCAGTACTTTTTAAGCCGGGCGAGTGATGTATCGTTGGGCCACATGGTAAATCTCACTGGGATTTTTTGCGCGCAGGAATTGCCCGCGAAAGGTGTCGAGGCGATGCGGCTTGGCAAACGCGCTCAAGAAGACGCCGTTGGGATGGCGTGCAACGCGGTGAAAATTCGTCCACGCATAATGACGACTCACGCCCAAGTGCGAAATAACGACGCCCGTCTCGTCGAGAACATAGCGGGTTGAAAAAAAATACCGGGCCATCGCAACCACGAGCAACGCGAGCGCGACAAACGCGAACGCACCACTTTGAAAACTCACCCCCACGATCAGCGAGACGCCTAAAATAATGACCACGAGCGCAGCCGATTTCACCACCGGCTCGTCGCGCAAGGGATGCGAAACCCAAGTCATGGATTGCAACCCCTCATTCATCTCGCCACCTGCAATCGAGATGCGCGGCTTAGGGTTGACGCTGGGCGGATGTCTGCGGTCAGTCGGTGTTTTTCGCCGGCCAATTTGCGAAAATCGCACTCGACCTGAAGCCCGTGCCAAAACGCGTCGGACTGCCCGAAGAAGGCCCCAAAGCGGATCGACATAGCGGGCGTGATCGCGCGCCGGGCGTGGACGATTTCATCGATGACCCGCGGCGAGACACCGATAGCACCTGCCATATCGGTTTGCGAAATCCCCATTGGCTCGAGGTACTCCTCCACGAGAATCTCGCCGGGTGTGATGGGCGTATTCATGATTGCACCTGTGAAGCGGTCAATGATAGTCAACAATAGCGACTTGCGCGGGTCCGGAATCCGTCCACCGGAAGACGATACGCCATTGGTCGTTGATCCGAATGGAATGAAATCCCGAGAGGTTGCCCTTGAGAGCTTCTAAGCGGTTGCCCGGCGGGATGGCGAGATCGCCGAGCATGCGCGCCTGATTCATCTGGATCAACTTTCGCAAAGCGACGCGCGATATGGCGGCAAAACAGCGGCTCTCTTCGGTGTAGAACAGTTCCTCTGTATCTCGATTTGCAAAGGATTGAATCATCGTGGATCTCGACTTGAGGCTGTCCCTACACGTCACGCTTTCATCCCGCCAACTTATCCATCTTGCCGACGATCTTGGTTGCCAAATCCTTGAAATCCGCACGCGCATCAATGGCGGCGGCGGCGTGACTGCCAATCGCGCCGTCGGCTGTGGTGAGGTGAAAGATGGGCTTGCGCGATTCTTGCGCCATGGGCACTAGGCTGCGATAGTGCTTGACAGTGGCAAAGGCGTGTTCTGCATCTTGAGCCGGCGTTGGCGGATAAGGGCCTTCGTCGTCCCCGAGCAGGTTCCGGGCGTATTCTTCCGGCATCCGATTCACCCATTTGTCATACGCCTTAACCGGCCGGTTCAAGCGCACGCCGTGCTGTTGCACCACATAGCCGATGGGTTTCATCTCTCCATTTGGCAGGGAAAATTCCGGTTGTGTCCAGTTGTCCTTTCGCTGCTTCCAATCCCGTCGCCACCGATTCAGGGTTGGGCCGAGGTTCCGCAGGCCCTGAAGGGAAAACAGGTCTGCGCCCAACGGAACGATGATGTAATCGGTCGCTATCAATGCCGAGCGGTTGATGGCGCCGAGATTGGGGCCCACATCGGCCAGAATAATCGAAGCTTTCATCTGTTTCGCGCCATCCTGCATGGCGGTTGAAAACGCGGTTAAGATGCGGAATGGCCGGTACAGATCGCGAGAACCCAATGCGTTGGGCCATTCCGTCGATAGGATATCTTCAAATCCGGCCAGGGCCAAATCTCCGGGGAGCAAGCGCAGGGTAGGCGTGATTTTCGCAAGCGTTGGGGATTTGATGTCGCCGACTTTCATCAGGGGTTGAACGCATTGCACGATGGTTTTTCTCGTTGTAGTCGCGCCCTCATCCCAAAGCTGTTCCCGCCGATCTTCATCTAAAAATGCAGCGGTGAGATTCGCCTGCGGATCCAAGTCGCAGGCGAGCACCCGATACCCCATGTCGGACAGCATCCAAGCCAGATGATAGACCAGCGAAGTTTTGCCAACGCCGCTCTTGTTGTTGAAGAAAGTCAAAACGGGAACGGTCATTTTGCATTCTCCCGGTATTATTTGATCGTCACGCACACAAAATTATCGGAAACCTCAAACTCGGGTTCCGGATGCCCCGCGTCTGCCAACTGCCGTTTGGCGATAGCTATGCCAAACCGCTGAACATAGCCGAGGGTTTTCATCGCGTCTGCCAAATTGGGATTGCGGTAATCGGTAAATCCGGGCTGGCCGAAATTCTCGGCATCGACCGTCCCAAACGCGCCGCCGGGGCTCATGATTTCAATGCGGTCATTGAACCACGTTATGCGGACCGGCGTATGCGTGCCCTCGTAAGTCCTGTGCATGACGGCATTCCAGATAATCTGTTGCAATGCCTCAATGGGATAAAGCGCGGCCCGTTGTTCAACCGCGCCAGTGGCGATAGCAACCGCGATGCGATTATGAGATATCAACTTGTCGTTTATCCGACGGAGCAGGTCGGGAATCGCACCGCGCATGTCCTCGCTGTCGATAATATCATCCGAGAGTTCGCGGCCATCAATTCTGAGAAATTGCACATACGCACCGGGCAGAAAATCCTGTGGATTCTTGCCAATGGTGAGGAGGCC
The DNA here is from genome assembly GCA_965204745.1 of Candidatus Latescibacterota bacterium. Classification (GTDB taxonomy): domain Bacteria; phylum Latescibacterota; class UBA2968; order UBA2968; family UBA2968; genus VXRD01. The sequence goes on along the minus strand of OZ242010.1, from coordinate 487,363 downwards.
GAGCACGGTCGCGGTGGGTTGGTCAAGGGCGACGATCATTTTTGTCGCGGCGAGTTGCTCATTCAGGCTACGGTCATTGGCGACCAAGATCTCGGCGGAAAAAGCCTGGGCCAAGTACTCGTTTGCAAACTGGGTCAAATTGAGATCCGACAACCTAGCACTGGGAATCGGCTGGATGTCGAAGGGACGATCTCCATATCGCCGTTTTTTATTGAGAATGCGCTCATCTTGCGCCGTGGCAAGGCCGCGGCGCGGGCCTGTGCGAACGTGGATCGCACCTTTGAAGCGAACCGGCGGCGAGTCGGAGGGTTGCACGGAAATGACCGCAACATCTTGACCTCGTAGTACCTGCTTTTCCACGCTCAGCGATGGCGGCGGCAAGATATTGCCATCGGTTTTCATGTCGGCCAACTGCTGGAGCAACCGATCTGTGACCGCCAAATTGCCGATAGTTCCGTCGTCCTTCACGCCCACAAAAACCAGGCCGGGCACTTTGTGGTCGGGCAAATCATTGGCAAAGGCGCAGATGGCTTCTCTGATGCGCGTGGGGGCGTCGCCGGCTAGGGCTTCTTTGAATTCCACGCGATCAGATTCGCCGGCCGCAATGAGTTGCAACAGTTCTTTTTCCGTAAAACCCGCCATTGCGATGCCCTTCTTGAGTGCGGTCTAATATTTGTAATTCCATTCCTCGGTCGCGTATTTCTCGGCGATGAGGCGGTGGGTTTCGGCGCGTTCGGGTTGGCTGAGTGCCGATTCGACGAGGTGGATGTCAAAGGTGTCTTGGATGCCCTGTTGGATGGCGGTGGCCGCGGTGTGAAAATCGACGCTGTGCGACAGGGCTTCTGAAAGCGAAATCGTGTGGCGGTCGAGTTCGCGCCGGAAGCGTTTTTGCAGGCCGGGCTTGTCGTCGGGCAAGAGGTCCGCGATGCGCTTGTGTTCTGCGCCGAGCAAGAGCGAGCCGTGTTGCAAGAGCGTGTTGCCGATGCGTTGTTGCGCGCTGCCGATGAGTTTGCGGCCCTGGAACGCGACTTCGTATTGCGCGGTGCTGGTAAAACAAGGCGCGGTGAGAATTTTGCCGCGCGGCGAGGGCTGTGTGTGTCGGCGGGATTCAAAGGTCGCATCCACCCCGAGCAGGCGAATGCCCGCGAGCAGGCCCGCGCTGATTTTGCGATAGGCTTCGCCGATGTTGCCCCCCATCGCCGGATCGTCAGCCGCGCAGACCACGCTATACGTCAGTTCATGCCAGTGCAAAACCGCGCGCCCACCGGTTGGGCGACGGACGATATCCATGCCACGGGCGCGAACTTTTCGGACATCGATCTCGCGCTTGACGCGCTGGGCGTACCCAAAGGACACCGCGGGCGGCTGCCACCCGTAAACGCGAACCGCGGGCCGCGCGCCCGTGGCAACTGCGCGCACGAGGGCCTCGTCTGCGGCCATATTAAAAAAGGCGTTTCCATACGCGGTATCGAGGAAACGCCATGTCCGGGGGTTGCAATGTGTCACGTTATTGTAAGCCCAAGTGTTTGAGCGCGTCTTTTGCGGCCATCTGTTGGGCCTCTTTTTTGCTGCGCCCTTGTCCTTCGCCCATTCGGTCGCCCTGAATGGTGACTTCGATAGAAAATATTTTTTGGTGATCTGGCCCATCTTCGGAAATGGGCGAGTAGCGCGGATGCCCCTGCCCGGTGCTCTGCGCGTGTTCGAGAAGCAGGCTTTTGAAATTGAGATAATTGCCATCGGCTAAAATTTTCTCCAAGTCGGTCAGGATCACGCGCTCGACAAATGCGCGGGCAACCTCCAACCCGCCGTCGAGGTAAATCGCGCCCAAGAGGGCTTCAAACGCATCGCCGATGATCGACGCGCGCAACCGCCCGCCCGAGGCGATTTCTTCTTTGCTCAAAAAGAGATATTCGCCGAGGCGCATGCCGCGCCCTTTTTCAGCCAGAATCACTTTGCTGACGAGCAGGGATTTGATTTGCGTGAGTTCGCCCTCGCGCTTGTTCTCGAACCGGTTGAAGAGGTGTTCCGTCACGACGAGGTCGAGCACGGCGTCGCCCAAAAACTCCAAGCGTTCATTGGAGGCGATGCTGCCTTCCCGATTCGCATAGACATAAGACCGGTGTTTGAGGGCTTGTTCGAGCAACTCGGTATTGGAAAAGGCATAGCCGAGTTTGCCTTGCAGTTCTTCTTGAGAACGCGCTTTGTCGCCGATGGACCAGCGTTTGATCGTTTGCAAGACGCTTCCAAGTCGAATGACACTTCCCCCTCTCAGGGCGCGGAACATAAGGGCCTCGTCAGTTGTCGAAGGCGCGCAGGACGATGACCGCGTTGTGACCGCCAAAGCCAAAGGAGTTGTTGATGGCGATGGTGACGGGCATTTCCCGCGCTTCATTGGGCACGTAATCGAGGTCGCATTCCGGATCGGGCGTTTCGTAATTGATGGTGGGCGGCACGACCCCGTGGTAAATCGCCATGGTGGCCGCTATCGTTTCAATCGCGCCGGACGCGCCCAATAAGTGCCCGGTCATGGATTTGGTGGAACTGACGGCGAGCTTTTTGGCATGGTCGCCAAAAACGGCTTTGATGGCCGCGGTTTCCCCCGGGTCGCCCACGGGCGTGGAAGTGCCGTGCGCGTTGATATAAGACACCTCCTCTGGATCGACCCGCGCTTGGCGCAAGGCGCGTCTGATGGCACGCGCGCCCCCCTCGCCGCCGGGCGCCATATCCGTGATGTGATGCGCGTCGCCGGTATAACCCGCGCCCACCACTTCGGCGTAGATCGCGGCCCTGCGCTGTTTGGCGCGGCCGAGTTCTTCCAAGACCAAACCGCCCGCGCCCTCGCCAATGACAAACCCATCGCGGTCCGCATCGAAGGGCCTGCTCGCGCGTTCTGGCGCGTCGTTGCGCGTGGAGAGCGTTCGAGCCGAGGCAAACCCGCCCACGGCCATCGGGGTAATCGCGGCTTCGGCGCCGCCGGTGATCATCACGTCGGCCTCGTCGTCCCAAATTTCTCGGGCCGCATTGCCAATGGCATGGGCCGCGGACGCACAAGCGGTGACCATGGTGTAGTTGGGCCCTTTGGCCCCCAAGTGAATGGACACCTGACCCGCGGACATGTCCGGGATCATCATCGGCACAAAAAGCGGGCTGATGCGGCGCGGGCCCCCGTTGCGATACGCGTCGTGCTGGTCTTCAAAGGTTCGGATGCCCCCAATGCCGGAGCCAAAAACGACGCCGACGCGCTCGGCCTGTTCCGCGTCCAGGTCGAGGCCGGCGTTTTCAACGGCTTGCACGGACGCGGCAATGGCGTATTGCGTGAAGAGATCCATGCGCCGCGCACTTCGGCGGTCCATGCCGTAGCGCGAGGGGTCGAAGGCTTTGACTTCGGCGGCAAAGCGCACGCGAAAATCAGAGGCATCAAATTTTGTGATGGGGCCAACGCCGGTTTGCCCGTTGCACAAGGCGTCCCAATAGCACTTTGTGGTGTTGCCATTAGGCGCGAGCGTGCCCAGTCCGGTGATGACCACTCTGCGTTGTCTGTTCACGAATGACCTCCTGGAGGCCGAGAGCCGATCTCCTGGCCTCCAGTTCCAATTAAGCCAGATGGTCGTCCAAATACTTCATGGCATCGCCGACGGTTTCGAGCTTTTCGGCGGCTTCATCTGGGATTTCCATGTCAAATTCTTCTTCAAACGCCATGACCAGTTCGACCGTGTCGAGCGAGTCCGCGCCCAAATCGTCGATGAAATGGGCGTCTGGATGGACGCTGTCAGCATCCACGCCGAGTTGGTCCACGATCAGATCCGTGACTTTTTGTTGAATGTCATCGGTCATTGTCGATCCTCCTTAAAAAGGGTTACCTGAACAGCCCGTAAAGCCCCTGCCCTTCAGGGCGCGGGGATATAAGGGCGTGGGCTTTAGCCCTACGAACTTTTTTGCGCTGGGCAAAGTTTTTTCAAACCTTTTCGCCTTTGCGTGCGTCTAAGGTGTGTAACCAACAGCCAGAGCTTTTTTATAACTTCTGCTTTGACACCGCCTGCGGCAAGGCTTTGGCTTTGGTTACAACAACCGCAGGTGGTTTTTTTGTGCTGTCTGTTCTTTGACAAGAGTAGGTGCTATGCGGTTTCCCTCAAACCTCGTCCTTTTCTACGTGAGGGTGTAAAAGCACAAACGTGCTCGGTTAAGGACAACCCGCGCCATTTGTTTGACCGTCACGAGGCACCTAACAACCCGGACGGAAGTACAGTCAGGCGCGTAAGACGCAATCTTGCGTAAGGTTGGGATATCAACCTTTGTGGGAGGAGGTGTCAGACAGGGCTTGCACAGCCTGCGTTCTCTGTTGATCGCACAACCTACGCTGAAATGACGAGGCCAGAAGCCCCGTCGCTTCAGCGCGGGGTATATCACATTGCCATGCCGCCGTCCACGACGAGGACCTGCCCTGTGATGTAGGCCGCGTCGTCAGAGGCGAGAAAGGCCGCGGCAGCCGCGATATCTTCGGGACTGCCGAACTTGCCCAGTGGAATTTGCGCGAGCAGTTGTTCGCGCATTTTTGCGTCGATTTTGTCGGTCATGTCCGTGGGGATGAACCCGGGCGCGACCGCGTTGGCCGTAATATTGCGGCTGGATAATTCGCGGGCAACCGATTTGGTCAGGCCGATGAGTCCGGATTTGGATGCGGCGTAATTGACCTGCCCGGCATTGCCCGTCAGGCCCACGACTGACGAGACGTTGATGATGCGACCCGTGCGCGCTTTCATCATCGGCCGGGTGACGGCTTTGATGCAGTGGTACGCGCCTTTGAGGTTGATGTCGAGCACGGCATCCCACTCGTCTTCTTTCATCCGCATCAACAAGTTGTCCCGCGTGACGCCCGCATTGTTGACGAGGATGTCGATTTTGCCCCACGCGTCGAGCACGGTTTTGACCAGTGCATCCACCGATTCGGCATTGGACACGTCGGTTTGTCGCGCGATGGCCTCGCGGCCCTGTGCGCGAATTTTTTGGGCCACGGCCTCGGCGGCTTCCGCGCTCTGGCTGGCGCACAAGGCGACATTAGCCCCTTCGCGTGCAAGGCGCAAAGCAATGGCCTCGCCAATGCCGCGAGACCCGCCGGTTACGAGGGCCGTTTTGTCGATGAGTCGGTTCATGGTGGTCAGTGGTTAGTCAAGCAAATTAAGAGTGAAAAGCGAGTAAGGAGCAAGCGGTAGCCAAGACGACATCACCGCGTTTGTAGATTGACTTGGGTTGCGTCATAGTTGTCATAAATACACATTTCGGGGCTTTCCCAGTCTTCGGCAAAGGTCGCTAGGCGTTGGCGCAAATCCGCTACCTGTGCTCGGTCAATGCCGTGCGTTTGTAAGTCGGCAGAACCAGATGGAAGAAACGTTACGAGGACGGGAGTGCCTTCGCACATATCGCAAGGCATTTCTGAGAGTTCAATTTTGCCATCGCGATACATGCCTTCAATCGTCGTGAACATGGCTATCTATCCTTTGGGAATTATATACAAAGTGGCCGGGTGCATTTAATATCCGCGCTATACCCCTTTGAAATACACGCTCCGGCTGTTCATCCTACGCAACACGCACAAGTTCTCATGGTGAAATAACAACAGCCCTGGAAAATGGAGGATGAACATGAGACACACCCGCAAAATATAGTCCACTCAGTACCTCTTCTCGACTATCCACTCAACCATGCACCATTACCCAACTCAATACAACCAACGAATCAATACACTCTTCCGCCTTACTTTATCCCTATCCCATCCACCGTCAACAAAAGCCCATTCGTCATAGTAACCCAAAGTTGCATTAAGTTCCGGCGGATACTCTTCTGAAAAGGGATAAATCTCATCACGCAAAATAAATAACATCCCGTACTTCTCAAGATACCCCTTAAACTTTTTTGCTATGCACCCGTTAGGGTATCCAATAACACCATAAAGTAAAATCAAACTCATCTCCTCACGACTCAAAGACTCAATAACTTTCTGGGCATATCTATACCTTGTCTTCATAAACTTTCTATCATTCACCCACTCCATCAAACTCCTAAACCCTAAAAAACAATGTCCAAAATCACTGAACACCTTATCACCATCTTTCCCAAACCTATCTTTCACATTATCCAATAAACTTTCTTTTTGTGGCTCAAACATACTCATATCACCCCTAACGATACCCATAATATCCAAAATTCGATCAAGCCAAAAACTGACTACATCCAACCCATCAAAATACAACACATCTTCTTTTTCACTATAAATCGTACTCCGACCACCTAATCCTCGATAAGCTCCCTCCTCATGTCTAGGAACATCAATATCATAAAGTTTGAAATCATACCGCAATGACCTTGAATACACCTTATTCCCATCCAAACGGAGTCTAAGTCTATCAACTGAAATTTTCAATCCCCGCAACTTTCTCTCAAATTCCCGATCCCTAGACCCTCTATAATTCTGAATACCCGCCACAAACACCGCAATCATAGCAACAACAACTGCCCCACACTGAACAACAAGAGACCTCTCTGCAATAGACCACTCCGCAAAACCTGCAAACAAAAAATAGATACCACCACCTACACACACTAAACAAATAATCGCCAAACAAGGAATCCTCAAATTAACAATCTTCCGACTCATTTTACAACCCTCCAATAAAGGTTAGGGCGTTTTAGATAGGCACGCCCCATAACCCTTATATGCACTCCAATCTACCGCCACCAATTTCATTTTATTATTTTCATCTTTTTTAGCTTAGCAGTGTGTTCTTCATCAGACAAAGTACCCTTGTACCGGTGGCAACCGACGCAAAGCAGTTGATAGTTTTCCAAAACATCCTGCCCACCATGCGCCTTGGGAATAACATGATCGACATCAAACATTTGATACGGATAATCATACTGACACTTTTTGCATTTCCCCTTTTCCCGGCCAAAGAGTATCGGCTTCGCATCCTTCCGAGACATCTTCCCACTGTGATCAGTCTGGGACGGCGTAGTATTTTCAAAGTGATGCAATTTAGGAAGACGCCCCTTAAACAACGCACCCTTATCAACAGCACGCTCCAAACGCATACGAATCAAATCATAAGCCTTCCGAGACAAATCTATTCCAACCCACTGGCGACCCAAACGCTCAGCCGCCTCACAAGTTGTCGCACAACCGCAGAAGGGGTCAAGCACAACATCTCCCTCATTACTTGACGCCTTGATGATACGCTCTAACAACGCCAACGGCTTCTGCGTGGGATAACCTGTCTTCTCTTTGGATCGGGCAGACAAAGGCGGAATGTCCGTCATCACATCCGTCAGGATAACCCCTTTAGACGTGCTCAAATACCGCTTGAAAGCCGGAACCCCGCCTTGCTTTGTCGGCCAATAAATAAGGCCATTGGCATCGAGAAAATCCAATTTGACCCGCGTTTTCATCGAATCCCACCCTGCGGGTTTCTCCACATGCACGGGAAAAGTGCCCGGTGCCCGCCAATGATTACCCTTTGTCGAAGGGTCTATTCCCCGCCACGGCTGACCCGAATCGCCATTGCTTACACCTGCCCCCGTCAAATTGTCCGTCCGATACTGCCCGTGCTCGTCTTCATAGCGATAAAATTTTCTGACATATTCAGGATCATGCGACCCATAGACCTTATTATAGATATGCTCATCGCCCCCTGCATACCACAACAACACATCATGTACCGCACCCAATTTACGCCCCGCACTCTTGGACGACGTGCGCTTCCAAATAACCTCATTCCGAAAATTGTCTTTTCCCAAAATACTGTCCATCACGAGTTTGAGATAATGACTCGCCGTCGGATCGCAATGCAACCATAGACTCCCCGTCGGCTTCAGTATGCGGTGCATTTCCATAAGACGCCGTGCCATCATAACGAGATAAGAGTACATCCCATCGCTATGCGCTTGTTCAGCCGTCTTACACACGGAATAAACCGCAGGGTATTTCTCTGCGATATTGCCTGCCCAAGCGTCATCTAAATCACTCTTGGTCCACGCATCTTTGAACGCCGCCCCCGCAGATTCGGAACCAATCGGCGCACTGTAATTGCGATTAGAATTGAAAGGCGGATCCAAATAAATCAAGTCCACGCATGCATCATTCATTCCACGCATCACATGCAAGTTGTCACCGATATAGATCGACCTGTTCGGAAAATTCGGCACGCCAACATTCCCTTTATCCATTTTACAACCTCAAAAAAAGTTTAGGGGATATTCAAAGGCTACCCCTTTTGTGTTTTGAACTGGCTATCGCCAGTTGTACCCCTTTTGTGCCTTTGAACTGGCTATCGCCAGTTGTACCCCGCTCGTGCCTTTTGTGGCTAAAATCCCGTCTCGCCTCTTACCTCTTCCGTCTTGCCTCTCGCCTCTTACCTCTCCCGTCTTACCTCTCCTGTCTTACCTCTCCCGCTCGTTCAATGGCTTCCCAAGTGCCTGCTTCGCGGACGACAACCTTGCGGTCGATGCGGCGCATGAGGCCCTTGAGCACAGTGCCTGGCCCCACTTCGAGGGCATGGGTCACGCCTTCGGCTACGAGGCATTGCATAGATTCGGTCCAGCGAACTGGCGAAATGACTTGCTCGATCAACAGGGTTTTGAGCCGATCCGGATCGCGTGTGGGTTTGGCCGTGACATTGGGAATGATGGGGATTCGCGCACGGGCAAAGGGTATGTCGGCGAGAACGTCGGTCAATGCGGCGATGGTCGGTTGCATCAGGGCCGAGTGAAACGCGCCGCTGACAGGCAGGCGAACAGCGCGTTTGGCCCCTAGCGCGCTGGCGTGTTCAAGTGCTTTTGCAACCGCGTTTTCCTCACCGGACAGGACGACTTGCCCCGGGCAGTTGAAATTGGCGGTCGTGACGTGCCCGGACGAACTGAGATCGTCGCACAACCGGATCAACACCTCGTCGTCGAGGCCGAGCACAGCGGCCATCGCGCCGGGCCGGGTTTTGCCCGCCACTTGCATGGCACACCCGCGAACGCGGACCACGCGAAAGCCGTCTTCGACGCGCATCACCCCGGCCGCGACGAGCGCGGCGAGTTCGCCTACGCTGTGCCCCGCGACGAAGTCGGGTTGTACGCCCCGAAGTTTGAGCACTTCGAGCGCGGCCATGCTGTGGGCAAAAATGGCCGGCTGCGTGATGGCGGTTTGTTTGAGGGACTCGGCAGGGCCGTTGAAGCAAAGTGATTTGAGGTCAGTGTCGAGCACATCGTCGGCGAGGTCAAAAATTTTGCGCGCTTCTGCTGATGCCCTGTACAGGTCATACCCCATGCCGACGAATTGCGACCCTTGTCCCGGAAATAGAAACGCTGTTTTGCCCATCTAATAAGCCCATGTAAGCAGGGCACTGCCCCAGGTATATCCCGCACCGGCGCTGGCGAGCAACACATGGTCGCCGCGATGAATTCTGCCCTGGTCCGCGGCTTCGGACAGGCCAATGGGAATGGTGGCGGCCGAGGTGTTGGCGTAGCGGTCGATGTTGAGCACCACGCGATCTTTGGGCAAATCCGTGCGTTTGACACAGGCGTCGATGATGCGCTTGTTCGCCTGATGCGGCACGAAAAGCGCGATGTCTTTGCCGACAAGCCCGTTGCGTTCGAGAAGTTGAGCGGAAACCTCGGCCATTTTGGAAACGGCAAACTTGAAAACCTCGCGCCCGTCCTGATAGACGTAGTGCATTTTTTCGTCAACGGTTTTTCGAGACGCCGGGTACAAGCTGCCCCCCGCGGGCTGCCGCAAATAGGCCACGCCGCTACCGTCGGCATGGAGGATAAAATCCTTCAGCCCCAAACTCGGTTCGCCCGGTTCGAGCAACACCGCGCCCGCGCCATCGCCAAAGAGCACGCAGGTCTCGCGGTCCGTATAATCCGTGATGCAACTCATCTTGTCGGCGCCGATGACGGCCACGCGCTTATGCACGCCCGTTTCAATAAATTGCGCCCCCACCACCAGCGCGTACACAAACCCACTGCAAGCCGCCGACAGGTCAAAGGCCCACGCCTTTGTGGCGCCGATTTCGTTTTGCACCAAGCAGGCGGTTGACGGAAAGAACATGTCCGGGGTGATGGTCGCGACGATGATCAGGTCGATGTCGCGCGCGTCAAGGCCCTTGTCGCGCAAGATGGATTCCAGGGATTTGAGGGCCATGTGAGACGTGCCCAAGCCCTCGCCGAGGATGCGGCGTTCTTCGATGCCCGTGCGAGACGTGATCCACTCGTCGGAGGTCTCGACCATTTTTTCGAGGTCCGCATTGGTCAGGCGTCGTTCTGGAACATAGTGCCCGACCCCGGTGATGGTGGCAGTCAATGGTTTGTCCATAAGCAATTCTGAAGAGGGTTGCACTGACGATGCGAGATAGCATCGTCCACCGGTCAGGAGGCGATTAAAATCCGTCGGTTTCAATCACTTCGCGCCCATTGTAATACCCGCAATCGGCGCAGACCCGATGGGGTATTTTTTGTTGCCCGCAGTTGGGGCACTCGTTAAAAGTGGGTTGACCCAACTTCCAGTTGGCGCGCCGTTTCCCGGTGCGAGAACGCGAACTTTTTCGTTTGGGATTGGCCATGGGAGTTCCTTTTTTAAGGCTATGAGGGGTTAGCGGTTGGCGGTTGGCAAATTCGACACATTTCCATCTCCAGTTCAGTGGAACTGAATTTTTCCACAGGTACCTGCATCGTTTCTCGCATCATAAGATCGTAAGCATCTTTGATGTTTATTTTTAATTCTTTTAGGGTTTTTCCCTGGCTGAATACGCCGGGAACTTCGCGGAGTTTCCCAACATACCAGCCATCATCGACCCAAAAATCCAGAGTGAACCTTTTGAGCATAAGGCCTCCGCCATTTCAATCTTTGAGTGCGCGCAGGGCTTCCCAGCGCGGGTCGATTTCGGTTTCGCGTTGGTGTTCCAATAATTCATGGAGGTCTCGATCATAGCGTTCGCAAGGGCCGGAGGGCGATGCCGCGCACGTTGGGATCATGGGCAGTTCGAGCAAGATGTAGTCTTTTATCTCATTGCCCAAGTCGATTTCCCCGGGTTCTTCGTCGAGCCAGATCAGGGTCTCGTCGTCATCTTCGCCCATCATGTCTGGGCGACCTTTTTGGAAGACGAATGCGTATGAGACATCAATCGGAAATGCGATGGGTTCCAGACAACGGGCGCATTCCGGGCGCGCCAGACAGGTGGTTTGCCCCTTGGCCGAGAGGGACGCGCCAAATTTGTACACGACGAGGCGGGTGTTGATCGCGCCTTCAACGTGGGCGTCTTCACCGGTCAGGTGCAAGTCCGCGGGCCTTTCTTCAAACGCAAGTTCGGTTTCGCCTTCGCGTATGTCTCTGAGGTCGATTTTCATGAGGCAGTTGTCAGTTGTCAGTTGTCAGTCCCCAACCACAAAAGCGCATATCGCGCCGTGGCGTCAGACGGTATTGTAGGCGGCAGTGTTGCTACAACCACCCAACAATGCAACGAGCACAATCCATAAACACGGGCGTATGATGAAAGCCCTTCTAAAAATTACTACTGGATCTCCCATTGTTCCAAGTATTGATCCAGCCGTTCTTTCAATTCCGAACACGCATTGATGTAGTTCCCAGTTAATCGTTGGGAAGGTTGGCGGTTATGGGCCACACAGTTTCGCATTTGCTCAATGGGATCCATAATTGTTTTAAGATCTTCTAGCAAGTCGGCATCCTCAGTGTTTTCAATCGGTTCTCGGATAATTTTGACACGGAAAGCGTTGTATTTCTTAGCATCGCGGACGAACTCCAAGATGTCATCTACGTTGAATTTTCGACGCTGGTTCAACTGAATATATTGGCTGAAGGTAACATGAAAGAACTGATTCTCAGTTGCTGATTTCATCTGTTGAGGTTTCAAGCCTTGGGTTCTTGTCTTGGTTGTCTCATCTCGTAGCAGGTTATATGGCTCTTCACTTTGGTAAGCATGTAAATAGATAATCGACAATACACGGCGCAACTTCATTTCCAGATCAAAGATTTCTTTGGCACGCTCGGCCAGCTTGGTCTTGAGTAACGGATCTTCGAATTTTACTATGTGAAACGGCGTTGTTGCATAAATAGCAATTTCCTGCAAGTTGGGATTGCAAAAAGACAGGCTCCTTCGTAGATTGGGCATATAGATCACCAAAACAACTCACCCTTTCTCACCAGGAACCTGTCATGCCCAAGATAACCGCTTCCAAACCCGCCGTCAAGTCCCCGCGTCGCCCGCGTCGCCCGCGCTGTGCGCCTGTCTATCGGGTTAGGAACTGGGCGGCCTACGAGGCCGGTCTCAAGCAGCGGGGCAGTCTGACGTTTTGGATCACGCCGCAAGCCCTTCGGAACTGGTACCATCAAGGGCCAACGCAACGGGGGCGGCAAAACACCTTTTCAGATTTGGCTATTCAAACGGCATTGATGGTGCGCTTGGTCTATGCCTTGCCCCTGCGTCAAACCGAGGGGTTTCTCAAGTCCATCCTGGCATTGATGGGGGTGGATTTGCGTGTGCCCGATCACACGACCCTCTGCCGGCGACAGGGCGATTTGAACGTGGATTTACCTGTCCAATCCCGTCACGAGCCGATCCACTTGGTGGTGGATTCTACCGGCCTGAAAGTGTATGGCGAAGGCGAATGGAAGGTGCGTCAACACGGCTTTTGCAAGCGCCGGACTTGGCGCAAATTGCACATCGGCGTCGATGAGGCCACCGGGGAGATTGTCGCACAGACCCTGACCTCGGCAAGCGTTGATGACGCTTCGCAGGTCAACCCCTTGCTCGATCAAGTCCCGGCCCCTGTCCATACGCTGGGCGCCGATGGCGGCTATGACAAACGCAAGGTCTTCAACACATGCGCCGCCCCCAAACAAGGAGCCCCCATCCGACCTCTGATTCCCCCGCGCCATGATGCCAAAATTGAACAACACGGAAACAGGAAGGCACCCCCCCTCGCCCGCGATGAAATCATCCGAGCCATCCGGCGTCAAGGCCGCCGACAGTGGAAACGCACCAGTGGCTATCATCGTCGCTCGGTCGTTGAAACCCACATAGGCCGCTACAAACAACTCATTGGGCGGCAGTTGCGCGCACGAAAAAAGAAGAACCAAGAAACGGAAGCACGGTTGGGATGTGCGGTGCTCAATCGCATGATGAGGATCGCGAAACCCGTGTCCTATCCCATAGAAAGAAGGGCTTAAATTTCGCGGGAAAGGGACGAACTTAGCCACGACAACATTTATGCAACAACGCCATGTGAAACCCATGACCAGAGTCGCACAGATTCTCAATGAAGTCTTCAATTATAGTTTCAGCGGGTTCAATGTCTTCTGGTAGTTCAACAGAGAAGCCGATTATTCTATGTTGAGAAGTGTCTCTAATTCGCTCGTGCCGCAGTTGTATCAGGTCATTTATTACTTCCTGGTCAAACTCATCTCGGTCATCTAAGGCACCGGCAAGGGAATCGGTTAGTACCTCCTTTATATCGGCCTCTGGCGTTACCCTACAAGTGAGGAGAAATTCAAAACTCATGGCGTGGTACTCCCCAACAACTGTTCCTCAAACCAACGCTTGGCCGCTTGCCAACCGTTTTCGGCCTCGTCGCGCAGGCGACGGGCATTTTCGCGGCGATAGCGAACTTCGGAGGCGATACGATTCTGAGTTTTCTCGCCGGGTACGGGTACGAGGATTTTCAATAGTTCTGATTGGATAATGGCGGGATAATTGCCGCCGCTTGTCCGCTGGAGCATCTGATCAAGGCAAAACTGCGCTCTCAAGACGCACCATAGGTAATCGCGTCGGACGTGTTCTGCTACATTGCGAATTACGGCAAATCCCGTGGATGCGATACAGCCTTCAAACTCCGAACCAAGGTAAGCAATAGAACCGTGATGGGGGCGAGTCAAGCTAACGATGATGTCGTTTGCTTTAACCTTCATTCGCGCTCGGCTTGGGGCTTCTGACGTTAAAACATCGTTCCAATGAGCTTCGCCTGTCTGCGGACTGACTGTGCTGATTTCAATATACCGGAATGTCAACTGATCGCGATCTCGAGGACTCCAAGTTTCTTTTGATAATGCCGCTATATCTCCCAATGGTTTGCACCGTGTCTGTGAAAGCATTTTTTTCATTCGCGCAAAATTAGGCGAATGAAAGTAAGGGTCGAAACGCTTACGGGCGACTTGACTACGAACAGCAAACACGCGACGATGATCTTCAGGTGGCGGCGTAATGTTCAGCGTATCAAGCAGGAAATCGTCAATCCCGGCCAGCAGTGCATCGGCCTCCGCTAATTTTGCCCTTCGCTCTGCCCGTGCCGCGTTCATTTTCGTCACGAGTTTGCTCTGAACTTCAACTTTAGGTAGTGGAATCTGACAGGATTTGAATTCTGCCTTGTTGATGTTCGACTGTACCGAAGGCCGGTGAATGGCTGTAACCCACCTTTCATACGCTTGGGTCTTCGTCCACCAATAAACGAATTTCGGCAACACTTTTGAAATATGAAATTTAAATCGGATACAATATCCAGCGAAAACAGCAGGTTCGCTAACATCTTCGTGCAAGTAGGTCTTTCCAACGCTACCAGTGCGGGAAAAAATAATGTCACCGCGATTGAGTTTGTAACCCGCTACAATGGGGTCGGCGGTCACAAATTTGTGATCAGGTTCAATGCCGTCCTCTCCAAAATCGGTAATTCGAATATACCGGGGTTGTTTATTTGATGTCCTTGGCACCGCTCTTGAACTCAAACCGTAATCCGGCTCCGCACATACCAATCTCCCAAACTCTACCAATGGAAAAGGAGAACTGAGAATTTCATGCAAAGCATGAAACTTTGCATCAAGCCTATCGGCTGTTTCGCCCCGCTTTACTGCAAAGCATTGCGCCTTGCCAAGTTCAGCGGGGCTTTTCAAAAAAAAGAAGTGGGATCCCGCTGAAAGGCTTGCCATTGGGCGACCAAGCCGGTATCGGGGATAATTTCTCGATGTCGTTCGCTCCAGTCGCCTTCGCCGGAACCGGTGCGCCGCCACTCGTAGGTGACGCGGTAGTCAAACAGATCGCAACTGTGTCGTTCAACCTTCTCTTTTCTGGAAGTTTGCTCCTCAACCGTTACATCGAAGGTTTTGCGTCCGGTAGCGTCGTATCCAATGTTCTCAGCCAGAGCCATAAAGATAGGTTCGTCGGGGGCGGTCTCGTTATCAGCCAAGCGGCGGAGAAAGACAATACTCGCCTTCACGCCCGCGTCGTAGTGCTGAAAGGCGAATTGTGGCAGGCTGACTACCGCCAGCAGTTGAAAGTGGTTGAGTAGCCAATGGCGCACGCCTTGCAACGAGGAGTTGGTGAGAATGCCATCTGGCAAAACCACAGCGGCGCGACCACCGGGCTTGAGAAAAGTGTGGATACGCTCCAAGAATAGAATTTCCGTCTTGATACTGGCGCGTGCTTTCACAGCTTTGATGCCGCTTTTTGCCCCATTCCCGGTTGTTTTGGTGGAATCGGGATAATTTTTGCCGAGGTATTGCTGTAGCTCGAACTGATCCAGATACCCTTCCCCTTTTTCCGTACGTCTGATGATCGAGCCAAAAGGTGGGTTGGTGAGAATGAGGTTGAACTTGCCCTCAGCAAGGTCGTTGTTTTTTGCCTGAATTTTTTTTGGGAAGTCCAGCGCGTCGTGACCGACAATATTGGTATGTCCATCGTCGTGGATGATCATGTTCATCTTGGCGACGCGGGCAAGTTCGTCGTTCACTTCAAGCCCAAACAGGTTCTTTTCGGCAAAATCGTGCCAGTAGGTAAAATGCGAGATCGTACCGGGCGTTTGCACCTCATCGGCTTTGCGGCGCACATGGTCGAGCGCGTAGAGCAGGAAGCCGCCAGAACCGCAGGCGGGATCGAGGATGATGTCGGTCCGTTCTGGGTCGAGCACGGCAACGGCGAAGGCAATCAACTCGCGGGGCGTGAAATACTGCCCGAAATCGCCTTTGAAAAAGCTACCCATAAATTCTTCAAACGCGACGCCTTTGGTGTCCAGTTCCGTGCGGTCAAGGGAAATGTCCTCCAAGTGTTCCACGCATTGCGCCATGATAGGAGGGTCAATGTCGATGCGATCAATGAACACATCCGGTTCATTTCGTTGCTCGGCGTCGTAGAGTTGGTCGATGCGCGAGGCGAGTTCCTCGGCGGTTTCGCCATCGCGACGCTGGAAGGCGTAAGGTTGACCGTCTGCCCTATCCAAGTTTTTCTCATCTCGGTGTTTGATAAAGACCAGTTTGGAAAATTCGCCAAACGCTGCGATGGGACTGCGGCGTCCGCCTTCCCAAAGGGTTTGATGGCACTTGCGAATGGCGGCACGCAGTTCTTCGCGGGGAACAGCGGTCAAGTCCCTCTCCGGATGATTTTTCAGGAAACGCCATACAGGTGGCTGGCCGTAGCGCGTGGGAATGTCGGAGAGATGGTTGCGTTCGCGCTCTAAGGATGGGAATTTGTCGAAGCGCAAGAAGCGGCGGGTTCGCCCGGCGATTGCACCGCAGTAATTCGCGCCCAAGCTAGCGCGGTTGCCGCAGGCTTGTTCAATGGCCTGATCAAAGGCAGCATCGGACAGGTCGGGACGTTTGCATTCGATAACAAAATAAGGCTCTTTCAATTCTTTATCAGAGAAAATGACCAGGTCCGCACGGTCATTTGGCGTCCGTCTTGGAACGCTGACCTCAAAGCCGATGCACTCCGGCGGGTATTTGTATTTGCAGATAAGTTCCGCCCACAACTCGGCGCGGACTTTCTCCTCTGGGTCGGCCCAACGTTCGGAGTGGTCGGCGTCGATATAGTGAACGCGCTCATCGCGACCCTCGCCGGTGATTTTGGCATGGCCCTCGGCGATAGCTCGGTCGAGGTAGGTTTTGCTCTGTGTTGTCATTGCCATTTTAATTCTCCAAAAAAAAAGAACAGGGTGTCAATCCTCACATTTATCGAAAAAGAACGCCACTTCCCTAGCCGCGTTTTCCAGTGAGTCCGAGGCGTGGACCGCGTTGTTTTGGATGTCGGTGGCGAAGTCTTTGCGGATCGTGCCTTCGGCGGCTTCGGCGGGATCGGTGCTGCCGATGGTTTCGCGCAAGAATGAGACGGCGTTTTCGCGGTCGAGGGCCATGGGCACGCAAGGGCCGGAGGTCATAAAATCGAGCAGGGCGTCGTAAAAGGGCCGGTGGCGATGCACCGCGTAAAACTCGGCGGCTTGGTCTCGCGTGAGGCGGAGCATTTTTAGTTCGGCAATCCGAAAGTTCTCGGCTTCCAATCGGCGGATGATTTCGCCGATGGCGTTTTTTGCAACCGCGTCTGGTTTGACGATGAGCAGGGTGCGTTCCATAGTCGTTATATCCGCGTGAAAATACGGCGCGTATCGCGCTTGGAAGTGGACAAGATAGGAGTTGCTCTTTTTTTTGTCAACCCCATTTTTGGCAAGGGTTTGCTCCTTATCCCCGTGCGAGAAAGGGGTTGACACATGCCCGATAGACGCCTTTTATTGAGTCGCTTTTGGACGCGGTTTTTCGTTCTCCATTCCCCCCATTGCCGGAGTTTTTTATGAGCGTCGTCATTCCATTTTTGAGCCGCAAGGTGCTGTTCGTCACGGGTGCAACGGGTTTTTTGGGCAAGGGCACGGTGGAAAAAATTCTCCGCCACGCGCCGGATGTGGGGCGCGTCTATCTGATGGTGCGCCCGCGAAGCCGAGGGGCGGGCAAGCCGATCAGCGTGGCGGATCGCCTCGACCGCGAGGTGTTGCAATCCAATGCGTTTGCGCGATTGCGCGCCGAACTCGGGGATCGGTTCAACGCGGTGATGCGCGAAAAACTCGTGGCTGTGCCGGGCGATTTGTCAAAAGACCGCTTGGGCATGGACGCGGAAACATACGCACGGTTGACCCGCGAAGTCGATATCGTGATCAACAGCGCGGCCACAGTGGTGTTCGACGAGCCGCTGGATTTCGCGCTGACGCAAAACACCCTGGGCGCGATGCGGATCGTCGAGTTTGCCAAGGCGTGCAGCGACGCGGTGCTCGTCCACGTTTCGACCGCCTACGTCAACGGCAGGCAAAAGGGGATCATTTCCGAAGACGCGCCCATACCCGATCAAACCGTGGCGCACCTGATGGGCGATGGGCGTGCGCTCAACTACGAGTTGGATGCGGAGATCGAAAGCATTTTGGCGTATAGCCAAGAGACCGAGGCCGCGTCTCGGCGGCCCGAGCGGTTCGCCGAATTTACGCGCTTGCTCGACAAACAGGACCGGGGCAAGCGCGTGACCGCCCACAGGCGCGAACACCAACTCGAGGCCCTGCGCCAACGCTGGGTGCGCGACCACATGGTGGCGCGGGGCATGCAGCGCGGCCGCGAATTGGGCTGGCACGACAGTTATTCTTTTACCAAAGCCATGGGCGAGCAGATAATCGCCAAAATGCGGGGCAAGTTGCCGACTGTGATCGTCCGCCCGTCGATTATCGAAAGCAGTTTGTCCGACCCCGAGCCCGGCTGGCTGGAGGGCCTCAAGGTGGCGGATCCGATCATCGTCCACTACGGCAAGGGGCGGTTGACGGATTTCCCGGCGCGCCCAGAAACGATTTTAGACATTATCCCCGTGGATATCATCATCAACGCGATCATCGGGGTTTTGCCCGCGGTCAAAGCATCAT
Source organism: Candidatus Latescibacterota bacterium (assembly GCA_965204745.1). Lineage (GTDB taxonomy): Bacteria > Latescibacterota > UBA2968 > UBA2968 > UBA2968 > VXRD01. The sequence goes on along the minus strand of OZ242010.1, from coordinate 468,661 downwards.
CCGAGTTGCGGGTTTATCACGTCACCACAGGCGCGCGCAATCCCGTGACCTTGGGCGAGGTCGTCCAGTATGTCCACGAGTATTTTGTGGAAAATCCCATGCGTGACCGGCAGGGCAACCCCATCGCGGTGGCGCCGTGGACCTATCCCACCCTGCCGCAGTTCCGCCGCAAGTTGCGCTACCGCTATCAGTTGCCCATCAAGATGGCGCAGTGGGCACTCGACCGCGTGCCGCTCATCGACGTTTCCAAAAAGAAACGCCACCTGTCCATCCTGAACGCCACGCTGGAAAATACCCTGTCCCTCACCGACATTTACACGTCTTATATGTCTCTCGATTGCGTGTTTCAAAACGAGAATATGACCCGCCTGTTCAACGACATGGACGCAGAGGACCAAGAAATTTTCAACTGCGATGTCTCGCGCATCGATTGGCCCCGTTACCTCAAAGAGATCCACATTCCCGGCCTGCAACGCCATGTGCTCAAAACAGCCGCGGCTATGAAGGGGCAAAAGCCATCGACGCCACCTGAACGGCCCACCCGCGCGAATCGCTGACCGCAAAAGAAAGTTGATCGCCATGCTGACACGCGACAAATCAGACCCTCGCCCCCTGCACGAAACCCTGCTCGACGACGCCGATCAGATGCGGGCGATTTACGACCAGTCCGTGCAGCGCATGCTCGAAGCCATCGCGCACGATGGCTATTTTGACGACTTTGACGCGCCGGCTGTCTGGCCGAAAACCCAGCGCGGGGGCATGGACTTGAAGGCATTGCAATTTCGCGCGCAAATTGTGGATGCGATTTTTCGCGGCCTGCCCGCGATTCGCGATGAACGGCTGCTCGAGGCGTATCGCCCAGTCGCCGATTTGTTGCCGCAATACCACGCGGGGACGCAGATGTATTTGCAACTCAAGGCGCGATTCGTCTCGCGGGGCCATGGCGATGCGCGAGATTTTTTGAAATTGTACCAATCCCTGTACTTGAAAGCACTGGCCGAAGAGGAGTTGCACGCGCCCGAAGCCGTGGAGGAGGCCCTCGCGCATGTGCATATCACGCAGGTGCCGATGTCGCACGCCCGCGCAGTCGCCGAGGTGCTCGGGGATGTGGTGCTAGACGATGACGCGCATTGGGCCGAGGTCTATGTCTGCGATACAGATGGCGAGCGCGTGACGGGCAGGTTGCGCGATTTGCTACAAGATGTCGCCCAGCGCACCCTCAATTTGATCGCGGCCGGGGGCTTGCTGGCAACGCGCTACAATTATCTGACGAACTTCGGCTGGTTCGGGGTGTCCGTGTGGAAGGTGATCGCCGATGCCGAGGTGGCGTTGGCGCGGTTGCACGGCGCGGTTGCCGAGTCCGGTTTGCAGGGGATCGCCGATGACATCGCCCGCGCCCAGGCATTGTTGATCGAATTTTTATCTGCCCATCAGGAAGACCCCACCAAGTTGCGGCCCAAGTTGTATTGGTACGGGCAGGAGTACAGCTATTTGACGCGGGATATGATCGACCTGTCCGCACAACTCATCCGCGCGGTCAACGCGCAAATCCAGCGCGCATCGCAAGACATTTCGCCCGTGCAAACGCCCCCGCTGCTCGCAACTCCAACACGCGGACGCTTTTTGGAATATCCCGATGTCGGACGCAGTGCCCAGTTTTCAAAATGGCAACGCGGCCTGCGGTTTGCCAAGTGGATGGCGGTTTCGCTTCGGACCGGGCATCGCAAAAAGAAGTTGCTGCACAAAGGCGATGACCCGATTCATCGCCGCGAAGCCGGGTGGCGCGCCTGGCTCGATTGGGGGCATCGCACGCTGGGGATTTTCGATATTCGGGTCAATGTGTTGATCGACCCGCAGTTTGAAGCCGTGATGCGCGCACTGCGGGCCACCGGGGAAAATCAGCGGCTCATCTTTTTGCCCACGCATCAGAGTTTGTTCGACCATCCGGTTTTGTACGAGGTGTTGCAGTCCCCCGCGTTTTTGGACGCTATGGGTTGGGACAGGCCCGAGCCGTGCGTGATTTTGGCGCGGACCGGGCTGGCGCGTTCGGGCATTAAGATCGGGTCCAAACAGATCACGCAATTCGGGATGACCTCCGAGGCATTTGACGAGATTTTGGAGACTGTCGATGGGTACGTGATGCTCGAGCGGTCCCACGCCGCGGGCCATACCACACAGCGCGTTGCCCACGCCTTGGCAGATCGACCGGGCGTGATTTACCCCATGGCGACGACCGCGGCCTTTGCCATTCAACAATTTCCACTCCAGCACGGGGTGTTCGCCCAACTGCCCCAAGACGTGGTGATCGTGCCTATCGCGTACCGCGGCCTGCACGCGCTGTGGCCCAAGTGCCCAAAGGGCAATATCGACATCAACCCAGGCCGAGTCGATGTGTGCGTCTCCCCGCCCATGCTCGGGGAAACGGCCCTGTTGCCCAAAAGACGCTCCCTGCGGATCCAATCCGAAGCCGCGGCCCTGTTCCAAGCCATCCACATCGCCACCCTGCTCAATCCGGAAGAACGCTGAAAACCCCCGAGTAGCGAAAGGACAAGCTATGAGCAACCCCATCGAAAAAATTGATCGGTTGAAAAAGCAGTTGGACGCTTTGCGACCATTGCCTCTCGAGGTCATCAGACGGATAGAGCAAAAGCTCAGGATCGAGTCGAATTATCACTCCAATGCCGTAGAGGGCAACAGCCTAACCCTCGGAGAAACGAAAAGCCTGATTCTCCATGGCCTCACCGCCCACGGGAAATCCATGCGCGATCATCTGGATATCCAAGGTCACGACGATGCGGTCAAAGCCATCGAGGAAGCCGCAAAAAAAGACGAGGCACTCAACGAGGTTTTCATCCGCAATCTGCATAAAGTATTGCTAAAAGAGCCTTACAAAAACGACGCGATAACGCCTGATGGGCAGCACGTAAAGCGACGCATTGCCATTGGAAGCTACAAGACGCGGCCCAACAATGTGCGAACCGCTACCGATGAGACGTATTATTTTACGCCGCCAGACCGAGTAAAACCCGCGATGAGCGATCTCTTAGATTGGTACAGAAGGCGAGAAACCGAGGGCGAGCATCCCATTGTCATCGCTGCTGCGTTTCACTACCGCTTTGTCCGCATCCACCCTTTCGACGATGGGAATGGCCGCATGGCGCGGCTTTTGATGAATATGATCTTGATCAAACACGGATACACCGTGGCTCTAATCCCCATTGAGGAAAGAGATCGATACATCAGCGCGTTGGCGCGTGCCGATAGAACCGAAGATTTGACCGAGTTTATCACATACATCGCACAGTGTTGCGAATACGCCCTGAACCTCCATCTCAAAGCCGCCCGCGGAGAGGATATCGAAGATTTGGGGGATATAGATAAAGAGATCGCGCTCTTCAAACGTTCATTGCAAAAGAACGCGGACGACCCAATTCAAGCGAGAGAATATGCGGAACGTCATGAAAACACGCCCGAAATTTGACGAGAGAAAAACCGAGCGATGAAGGTCAAAGACGCGAACTCACAAATCGGATGCGGTTGTCATTTTAATGAGGAGAAAAACAATGATTGAATTGACGCTTGTCGCGTTGTTGGTGCTGGTGTTTTTGCTGATGCGATGGGGGCGTGCTGATGCGCGGGAGGGCGATTTTTTTGATCGGGCAGAGGGCGAGCAGTTCGACCACAAGTGGGGCTATGCGGATACGCGGTTTGAATTTGACGATGACAGAACCGTGCATGTGACCGGCACGCGGTACCCGCTGTGCGGCTATCAGATGCCGTATTTTTTGCCCTTTGTCGAAGAGGTGATCGACGTGCCGATCCGCCCCGAAGACATAGGGCAAGAGGTCGAACACCGGGATTTGCCCGCGCCCATTGCAAACGCGGGTTTTTTAGATGCGGTGCGCGAGGTGCTTTCAGAGGAGTGCGTTTCGCTAACCGACCGCGTGCGTTTGACGCACAGCCACGGGCAGTTGAGCGTGGATGAGGTATACCAAATTCTGTACCATCGCCTCCCGGACCGCTTGGTGGATGTGGTGCTGTTTCCACAGGGCGAGGCCGATGTACAGCAGATTATCCACCTTGCAAACGCGCATGATGTGGTGCTCGTGCCCTACGGCGGGGGGACGAATGTGAGCGGCGCGCTGGCGATTCCGCCTTCGGAAAAGCGGATGGTCGCGTCGGTGGATATGCGGCGCATGAATCGCGTGGTGTGGTTGGACGAGGAGAATTTGCAGGCGTGCGTGGAGGCGGGCATTTCCGGCAAGCAGTTGGAGCGAGTGCTCAATGACCGGGGCTACACGTCCGGGCACGATCCGGACAGTTTGGAGTTTTCGACTCTGGGCGGGTGGATTTCGACCCATGCCAGCGGCATGAAAAAGAACCGCTACGGCAATATCGAGGATATCGTGCTGGAAGCCAAGTTGGTGACGCCCACCGGCGAGGTCGAGACGCGCCACGCGACGCCGCGCAATTCCACAGGCGTGCAACCCCGATCCTTTTTGTTTGGCAGCGAGGGCAATTTGGGGATCATCACCCGCGCCACGATCAAAATCCACAAACAGCCCGAAGCGCAGCGATTTGGCTCGCTGGTGTTTCCGTCGTTTGAACGCGGTGTGGCCTATCTCAAAGCCCTGCGGCAGACCGGACAGATTCCCGCGAGCATTCGCCTGCTGAACAACACGGAGTTTCGCTTTGGACAGGCATTGAAGCCCGCGGCAACCGGATTGAAGAAGGTCGAGCAGGGGATTCAGCGGTTTTTCCTGTTCAAGCTCAAGGGCTTTGATCTCGAGCAGGTGGTGGCGTGTACGGTTGTGATGGAGGGCAGCAAAGCCGAGGTCCGGCAACAGGCGAAGACGATTTTCAAATTGGCGAAGCAATTCGGCGGGATTTCGGGCGGCGCGAGCAATGGCAAGCGCGGGTATATGCTGACGTTTGGGATCGCGTATATCCGCGATTTTTTCAGCCAGTTTCACATCTTGGGCGAGACCTTTGAGACTTCTGTGCCGTGGACGAATATCCACGAGGTGATCGGCGCGGTGGAAACGACCCTGACCGCGTTGCACGACAAGCACGGCATCCCGGGCAAACCCTATCTGGCCTACCGCGTGACGCAGACCTACCACACGGGCGTGTGCATCTATTTTACGATGGGCTTTTGCGGGCAGGGCCTTGCAGATGCCGTGGGCGTTTATCACGAGATCGAGCACGCCTTGCGCCAAGAAATTTTGGACCGCGGCGGCTCCCTGTCCCACCACCACGGCATAGGCAAACTCCGCAGGGGCTTTTTGCCGCAAATCCAAAGTGAAAACAGCATCGCGGTCCTGCAACAGATGAAAAAGGCAATGGACCCCAACAACATCTTCGCCATCGGCAACGGCGCGTTTGGACAGTGAAAACGAATTAAGGTCGTGTTGACATTTTATTTTTTTACGTTACGCACAGAGTAGCAAATGGGTTGCTTGCTGACTTAAGGCGTTTGGTCCTTTGATGGCTTAGGTTGCTCTGATGGCGTTGCGCGAGGGGACCTATCCCCCGGCCCCTTTCCTACGAGGAAAGGGGAGTAAAGCTCCTTTGATGGCTTATCGCTCTGGTTGCTCTGATGGCGTTTTGCGAGGGCATAAAGCGATTAAATACCCTCATCAATCCCCTCCTCGCAAAACCGCTCACAGTTCCCCCCTTCCTCGCAGGAAGGGGGGCTAGGGGGGTAGGTCCCGATAAGGAGCGACTATTCCAGTTTCTCAAACCGAGAGCATATTCTGCGATAGGGCTTGATTTTCTCGATAAACCGCTCAAGCCAGTTGCTTTGCTCGCAAATGTCAACACAACCTACTGACCACTGACCACTGACCACTGACCACTGACTACTGACCACTGACTACTGATTTTGATATTGTGCGGGCACGGAGGCACCGCCCCTACACGCATCGCTCACCTTTGAACTGGCTGTCGCCAGTTGTACCCCGCTCGTGCCTTTTGTGCCTTTTGTGGCTAAACTTCCATTATAGATGAATGGACACTACCATGCGGGAAATGACCGATGCCGCGAAAGTGCGGAAATTCATGCGGTATCTCGGCGCGGAGGCGCGAGGCGAAGGCCGGATTTATCTCGTCGGCGGGAGTTCGGCAGTGCTGATCGGATGGCGAATGACCACGATGGACATCGACCTCAAACTCGCCCCGGAACCCGCAGGTGTTTTCGACGCTATCGCACGCGCCAAGCATGCTTTGAACATCAATGTCGAACTGGCGGCGCCCGACGACTTCATTCCTCCTCTTCCCAACTGGCGAGAGCGCAGCGCATTCATCGACCAGCATGGGCCGATCAATTTTTTTCATTACGACTTTTACGCCCAGGCACTCGCCAAAATCGAGCGCGGTCATGAACGGGATTTGCGCGATGTGGAAGCGATGTACAGGGCGCGATTGATCGACCCGACGCGCCTGCCCGCGCTCTTCACTGCCATTGCGCCGGATCTCGTGCGTTATCCCGCGATTGACGCCGCGTCCTTCCGCGAGAAGGTGCAAAAAGCAACAATCGCACTGGAGGCGCGATGACCAAAGTACCGGAAAATCTCCCCGGCGCGGATCTCGTGCTATCGGGTATTGAAGCATTAAAACGCGGCGAGATCACAGTGGAAGCCTTGCTCGTCGCCATTGGCGCGCCGCGGTTGCGCGCCGCGGGTTTGGAGATTCCCCACGCGCCGGATTTGCCCGATCATCCTGAACGCGCACTCTACGAGGCCCTCGGCGCGCGCTATCCCCGAGATACGCATTCCCGCTACAATAGCCTCATCCGCCGCCTCGTCAGCTTTGAACGCGCACTCGAGCACTTGGGGCGCACGACCTTTAAGATAGAAAGGCGCGATGTTTCGCAATAAAGTTGCAATCATTACGGGCGCGTCTTCCGGGCTGGGGGCCGCATTGGCACTGGCACTGGCAAAACGCGGCGCGCACTTGGTGCTGTTTGCGCGGCGCGAGGCAATGCTCGGCGAGACAGCGGATCGATGTCGGGCGTGCGGCGTGCGCGTGGTCCCCGTGCCCGGCGATGTCACGCGGGTGGAAGATTGCGCGCGCTTGGTCGATGTAGCCATAGCGGAATTTGGCCGCATCGATTTTTTGATCGCCAATGCCGGGATCAGCATGTGGGCGCGGTTTGACGAGGTGGAAGATATGGGCGTGTTTCGCAAATTGATGGAGACCAATTACCTCGGTTTGGTCTATTGCGCGCATGCGGCATTGCCATATATGACCGCGTCCAAGGGCATGCTGGTGGGCATTGCGTCTGTGCAAGGCAAGATCGGCGTGCCCCTGCACACGGGGTACGCGGCGTCCAAGCACGCGGTGTTGGGCTTTCTGAAAGCCCTGCAAATGGAAGTCCCTGACATGCATATCTTGACGGTCTTGCCGCACTGGCTTCAGGGCACGAATTTGCGACAAGGCGCGCTGGGCAAAGATGGTGCGGCCCGCGGCGCGGCCTCACAGCACCATACCAAAGAGGCGATTCCCGTCAAGAAGTGTTGCGAGGCCATTTTGACCGCCATGCAAAAACAAAAGCGCGAACTCGTGATCCCTTGGAAACTCCGCACCCTCCCGTGGCTACAACTGATCCATCCCAAAATCGTCGAATGGCTGGTGAAGCGAAAAATGAAAGACCACGACTCGCCACCCGAATTGTAAGAAGGCCGTCATAAAAACAAAAAATCAGAACGAGCCAACCCCCTCAACAACTCACGCTCTTGCGTAACCCCAAAGTGGTCTTAGTCCCCAAGTTCGACTGTTGCAACAAGTGATCTTAGGGGAAATGCGAGACGCCAACAGAAAGGAGATTCCTCAATGGAGATCGTTGTCGCACTCATCGTAGGGCTACTCGCCGGGTTTGGTATAGCCTTCACCGTCGCACGGAAGTACAACATGGCCGACGCAGACGAGTTGAAGAACCTGCAAGTCCAACTCGCCGAACGGAGCATCGCACTTGAAGAACGCACCAGCCAGCGAGATGAAGCCCAGAAACGCTTGGCAGAAGTCAGCGAGAAACTATCGACTACAACTCAAGAACTCGCCAAGGTACGTGCCGAGGATCAGACGAGGCAAGAAGAGATGAAGCGGACGCAGGAGCAACTCGACACGCATTTCAAGGGCATCGCGTCGCAGGTTGTGCAAGACACGAGCGAGGAATTTCGCAAGCAGGCACAGGAAGCGTTCAAACGCCAGCGCGAGTTGTCGGACAAAGATCTCGAGTCCCGCCAGATCGCCGTTGACAATCTCGTTAAACCCGTCGGCGAAACGCTCGAAAAATTGCAAAAGCACGTCGGCGAAATCGAACGGGAACGCGAGGGCGCCTATGTGCAGGTGCATGAAGCTGTTAAACAAGCGCGACGAGAAATCATCCAACTCCGTAGCGAAACCAATCAGTTGCACCGTGCCTTACGCTCCACGCGCGAACGCGGAGACTGGGGAGAACAGCAACTGCGCCGGGTCGTTGAAGCCGCGGGCATGCTCGAACATGTCGAGTTCATAGAGCAACCTTCGGTAGGCACAGACCGACGACGCCTTCGCCCCGATATGGTGGTTACGATCCCCGGCGACAAGCAGATCGTGGTTGACGCCAAGGCGCCGATGGACGCCTACCTCGACGCGTTCGAGACAGAAGACCCTCGGCAACAGCAGACGCATTTCCGCCGCCATGCCGATGCGCTCGCCGCACGCGCTAAGGAACTCTCAGGCCGCGAGTACACAAGTTCGATTCCCGGGTCATTCGACTTTGCCGTGATGTACGTTCCACACGACGCCATCCTCGACGCTGCCGAGCGTGCCAAGGTGGGCGTATGGGACGACGCTTGGAAGCAACACCGCGTCCTCATCGCAACGCCCGGCCTGCTCATCGCGCTACTCCGCACCATCGCTATCGGCTGGCAACAAGCCAAAGTTCAGGAAAATGCCGAAAAGATCGCCCAAGCCGCAGGGGAACTCTACGGCCGCATTCGGACCTACGGCGGTCATGTCGGCGAGGTCGGCAAGGCATTGCATAAAGCCGTGACTTGCTACAACGATAGTATTGGTTCGCTTGAGAGGCGCGTCCTCGTGCAAGCGCGACGCTTGGAAGACCTCGGCGCAACGGTTGACGAGCAACAGATCGCGGCCCCCAATCCCATCGAAACGGATGTCCGTCCAATCTCCTCCCCCGACCTTCGCGGCGAAGACAAGGGCGCGGATTAGTCCTCGCCGTGTCATTCAGCCCCTATGTCGTTGCCAGTGACAAAAGCGAATGTCCAATACCCGATTATTCAATCCCGCGACGTTAATGAGGAGCAATGATGACCCAGGAAAACCAATTGACCCCGAACGCAATCAAGAATCGGGTGCTCACCGCAAATACAGCACATGCTTCGCCTCTCTGCATCCTCTGCCCTACCTGCGTGCCCTAATCCGCGTAATCCGTTTAATCCGCGATTCAGACAGGGTGTTACTTCTCCCTCCCGTCTTGTATCTTCGGGCGAGCACGGGGGCATCGCCCCTACACACGGTTCGCCTTTGAACGGGCTATCTTCAGTTGTACCCCGCTCGTGTCTTTTATGTCTTTTGTGCCTTTTGTGCCTTTTGTGCCTTTTGTGCCTTTTGTGCCTTTTGTGCCTTTTGTGCCTTTTGTGGCTAAACTTCCATCTTGCCTCTTGCCTCTTGCGTCCCACCTCTTGCCTCTCCCGTCTTGCGTCTCACCTTTTGCCTCTTACCGCCTCATGCCAACTCATTGGACGATCATCGCAAATCCCAGTTCGGGGCGCGGCCGGGCAACGCGCTTGGGGGAGCGGGTTGTGGGGGAGTTGCGGCAGCGCGGGGTGGGGGCTGATCTGGTGGTGTCGAAAGCGCGGGGGGATTGCGAGCGGTTGACGCGGGAAGCATTGGCGCGGGGTGTGCAACGGGTTGCGGCGTGTGGTGGGGATGGCACGATCCACGAAGTGATCAATGGCCTCGCGCATTCAGGCGCGGTTTTGGGCATTGTGCCATGTGGTCGCGGGAATGATTTGGCGCGGGCATTGGGATTGCCCAAGGATGTGAACGGCGTTGTCAATGCGCTGATGCACGGCCGGGTGCGGGCGATGGATCTGGGGAAAATCGGGGGCCGGTTCTTTGCGACCGTTGCGAGTTTGGGATTCGATACCGCAGTGGCGCGACGGGTGCGCGATCAGGCGTTGCGATTGGGTGGGACGATGGCTTATGGGCTGGCAATTTTGCAAACGCTGGGCCAATATCGATCTCCGCTGGTGCGTCTCACAGGAGATTTTGGCGTTTTGGACGGGCGCGTTCTGCTGGCGGCAACGGCGAACACGCCTTTTTACGGGAGCGGGATCAAAGTTGCACCGAGTGCCGTGTTAGATGATGGCGTGCTGGATGTGTGCCGGGTGTCCGATGTGCCGCGTTGGCGGGTCTTGCGGCTGTTGTTGCGGGCGTATTCTGGCGCGCACGTTGGTCATCCTGCGGTGCAGGTCGCGCAAACCAAGACCCTGCGGATTGAGGCGGATGATCCCATGTGGGTCTTTGCCGACGGCGAACCCGTGTGCGAGACCCCCGCGACAGTTGAGGTCGTTCCCAACGCGCTGAAAGTGAAAACACAACCGTAGGGACAACCCCATGCCCCAAGCAGTTAGCGGTCAGTGGTCAGCCAACCCATCGCCATCATGAACAAAATCGCTTCAGCGCATGCTTTGCCTCTTTGTAGCCCTGCTCTACCTGCGTGCCCTAATCCGCGTAATCCGTTTAATCTGCGATTCAGACAGGGTGTTACTTCTCCCCTCTCACGTCTCCCTTCATTTGGAATCACCACAATGACCGACCGCTTGCAACGACAACTCGCATTTCTCCTCGAGGTCGATAAACTCAAGCAGATTTTTCGGCAGACCTATTTGCTCGATGAGACGCGCAAGGAAAACGACGCGGAACACTCGTGGCATTTTGCGATGTTTGCGATTGTTCTCGCGGAATACGCGCCCGTGCGGGTGGATATGCTCAAAGTGATCAAAATGGCCCTGGTGCACGACCTCGTGGAGATCGATGCCGGAGACACGTTTCTCTACGACGAAGCGGGCCAGGCGGATAAGGCCGAGCGCGAGGCAAAAGCCGCGGACCGCATTTTTGCCCTGTTGCCCGAAGAACAAGGCGGGGAATTGCGCGCGCTGTGGGAGGAATTTGAAGCCAAGGAGACGCCCGAGGCGAAATTTGCAGGGGCGATGGACCGAATCCAACCCTTTTTGCACAATTGCCACACCTGTGGGCGCGCTTGGCGAGAACACGGAATTGCGGCTGATCGCGTGTTGCAAAGCAATAGCCACATCGCCATTGGCGCCCCGATGCTGTGGGATTGCGTGCGAGAATTAGTTGAACAGATGGTCGCCGAGGGATATATTAAAAAAAAATAGTGGGATGAAACTCGTCCAAGAGGAGGGAAGATGACACTGAAGGATTTGTTGAACAATAGCTTTGAACGCCATGCCGAGCGCACGGCTGTTCGCGTGTTGCGCCAGTCCGAACAGCCCGGCGAAAAGGGCTTGCGCTATGTGCCGTTGACGTATCGGCAAGTGAAAGAGCAGCGCGACCGCTTGGCCTCGGGCCTGGCGCAACTGGGCTTGGAAAAGGGGCAGCGTCTCGGGCTTTTGACCGATGGCGGTTTGGAATCCGTGCTGGTCTTTCTCGCGTGCGATATGCTCGGTTTGACCGCCGTGCCTCTCTGCAACAAGTTGCCCGACGATTTGCTCGTCCACAACGTCAACCACTCGGGCATCGCGTATTTGTTTGCCGATGCGAAAAGTTTGGAACAGGTGGCGCGCGTGCGCGAGCAACTGAACAATCCCCCGCAAGTGGTGCTCACAGAAGGCCAAGCCGATGACGCGCTCTCATTTTTTCAGTTGGCACAACAAGGCGCGACCTCGCCGCCGCCCGATGTGACCATTGTCCCGGAGGACGAATCGAAAATCGTCTATACCTCGGGCTCGTCTGGATTGCCCAAGGGCGTGATTCAAACGCACCGCAACCTCGTGGGCAATGTCCAATCCGTGTGGGATACGATCAGCGAGCGCGATGAGTTGGTGTTGTTCAAGTCCGCGCCGGATTATCACACGATGGGCATTTTGAACATTTACTTTCCCTTGGCAAAGGGCTGGACCCTGGATCTCGCGCGGTCGCCAGATCGCGTGCTGGTGGATATTCGCCATTCCGAACCCCACGGGTTTTTGACCGTGCCGCTGATTTTGGACAAAGTATTTGGCAATGTGCGAAAAGAAATTGAAGCGGGTGGGGCAAAAGGCAAATTGATCGCGCGCTCCGTGCGGGCCAAACAGCGCATTGCCCGCGGCGAGGCATCGATCATCGATCACCTCGTCAATGCCACGCTGGGCAAAAAGGTGGTCGGGCAAATTAAAGCGCGGCTCTCACAGCGCGTAGGGTCGCGCCTCGAACTGCTCATCGTCGGCTCGGCAAAGGCCGATCCCGAGGCCCTCGACTTTTTTCAAGACGTGCTCGACATCGTCTCATTCGAAGGCTATGGCGTCACCGAGTGCAGCCCGCTGATCGCGGCCAATACGCTCGGTGGACAAAAGACCGGCACCGTCGGACAGCCATTGCAAGAAGTCAAGATCATCACCGAGACGGGCGAGGAAATTGCCCATGGCGATCCGAAAACCGAATCCTATCGCGGCAGCGGCGAGGGCAGCGGCGAATTGTGGGTCCACGGCGATCACGTCATGACCGGGTATTTGGACGACCCCGAGCGCACGGCGGAAGTGCTCATCACCGACGACGCGGGCAAGGTGTGGTACCGCACGGGGGATTTGTTCAGCATGGACGACGCCGGATTTTTGACTTTTCAGGGACGCTTGGGCCGGCAGTTCAAGTTGAAAAATGGCGAGTTTGTCAATCCGGAGCGGCTGGAACGCATCTTTGCCCGGGTGCCCTTGATCGAGCACGTCCTCATCTGTGGGGACCAAACCCGCACGTTCCCCCTGCCCGTCGTCACCGTGAACGCAGAAGAGGCTGCCCTGCAAACGGATATCCCCGACTTGCCCACAAAGGACGAGGACGCCCTGCGCCGCCACCCCGCAATTGCCGAGCGCGTTCGGCAGCAGTTGTTGAAAGAAGCCGCGGCGGCTGGCCTGCCCGGGTACGAGCGTCCGCAAAGGGTGTTGGTCTTGCCCACGCAGTTGAGCGAAGAAGCGGGTAGCCTCACGCGGGGATTGAAAAAGGTCGTGCCCAAAAAGATCGAATCGCTTTTTGCAAAAGAAATCGCCGAAATGTACGAGGCGTAAGGACGAGGTCGCTTTCCATGCCAATTTTGAATCCCGATGAGTTGCGGCGCATTGGCCGCGAGGTTTTCGAACGTGTGGGCACCACGGCCGAAGAGGCCCGCACGGTGTCCGATTTGCTGGTATCGTCCAATCTCGCGGGCCACGATTCGCACGGCGTGGTGCGTATTCCGCAATACGTGACAGCGGTTGAGCGCGGTCAAATCCAACTCGGCACAACGGTGGAAATCGAGCGCGAAACCGATGCGACCGCCGCGGTGAACGGGCACTGGGGGTTTGGGCATGTAACGGCGACCAAAGCCATGCACCTAGCGATTGAAAAGGCGCGCAAAAGTGCCGTGGGGATCGTCACCGTTCACCAGTGCAATCACGTCGGACGGTTGGGGGGCTATCCCGCTATCGCCGCGGACGAAGCTATGATCGGGCTGATGTGCAACAACGGTCATGGCGCGGACCTTTCGATGGCGCCATGGGGCGGTCTTGGGCGCGTTTTGTCCGCCAACTGTTTGGCTGTTGCGTTTCCCTCAGATCGCGCGTTTCCCATCGCGCTGGATTTGACCGCAGCCACAGCGGCAGGTGGCAAGATGCGGGTGGCCTTGGCCCGAGGCGAGCGCGTTCCCAAAGACTGGCTGATCGACGCCGAGGGCAACCCCACAACGGATCCCGCGGATTACGTGCGGGGCGAGGCCGCGCTGACCCCGTTTGGCGGTCACAAAGGATACGGCTTGGCATTTGTTTTGGATATTTTGTCCGGTGCCCTGTCGCCCGCCGGGTGTACGCGCGCAAATTCGCCGGTGACGGGCAATGCCCTGTTCGCCCAGGCCATTCGCATCGACGCCTTCCTACCCATCGCGGATTTTAAGGCCGAAGTGGGGCGATTTATCGACTATGTGAAATCGACAAAAACAGCACCGGGCTTTGACGACATCCTCGTGCCGGGCGAGCGATCATGGCGCGAAGCACGCACGCGCAAGGCAGAGGGGATTCCCATAGAAGAGACGACCTGGGAACAGATTTGCGAGACCGCGAAAAAATTCGATGTGGAAGTTTAGGAGTTGTCATTCGTCCCTTTCCCAGCGGAGGCACTATGACCCCAACCCCGAGTATCGCGGCGCTGGACGAGGCCGCGGCAAAACCCGTTTTGGTATTAGACGGCCTGACTGAACCCGTCGCAATCGCGTCCATCCAACTGCTCAAAGATGACCGGGAATACTACGTCCATGTCCGTTCCACAGATGGCGCGGAGGGACTGGCGTTCACCAATGGGCGCGCGCAATACGCGCATCCGATCCTCAATCGGTTGGTCATTCCCTACTTCATCGGAAAAGACGCCCGCGACCTCGAAGACCTGTTGTGGGGCGTGTATCGGCACAAAAGCAATTACAAATTACAGGGATTGGCATTTTGGTGTTGCGTGGCTTGGGTCGAGATGGCCCTGTTGGACTTGCTCGGCCGCGTAGCGCGAAAATCCATCCCCGAACTCATGGGCGGCGCAGTGCGCGATCAGGCGGCGTTTTACGTGGCGAGTGGGCGGCGAGACAGCACGCCGGAAGAGGAAGTGGTTTATTTGCAGCGTCTGATCGACGAGACGGGCGCGAGGGCCATAAAATTTAGAATCGGCGGGCGCATGAGCAAAAACGAGGACGCCATGCCCGGGCGCACGCCGAAGTTGATCGCCTTGTCCCGCAAAACCCTGGGCGATGAGATCGACATTCACGCGGATTCCAACAGCTCTTACGATCCCCCGCAGGCCATTGAAGTCGGGCGCATGCTCGAAGACATAGGCGCGGTGTATTTTGAAGAACCCTGCCCATTTGACCATCTCGAAGACACAAAGGCCGTCGCGGACGCGCTGGACATTCCGGTTTCCGGGGGCGAGCAGGAATTTAGTGACCGGCGGTTTCGCTGGATGATCGCCAACCGCGGCGTGGACATCGTGCAACCGGACTTGCACTATTACGGCGGCCTGATTCGCTCGTCGCGCGTCGCGCGCATGGCCGCCCTGGCCGGCATGCCGACAACGGTTCACATCTCGGGCGGCTTCGGGTTTATCTACATGCTCCTCTTTGCCGCCATAACGCCGGCTATCGGCCGGTACCAGGAATACAAACGAGGCATAGAAAAATACCGCGATTGGTTCACCCCCGCGCTCGAAATTCGAGATGGCAAAATGAGCATCCCGCAAGGGCCGGGGTGCGGCGTCGTGGATATTCAGGCAATCATCGCCGATGCAACTCGTCTTTAGTGCGCGGTCAGTCCCCGGTCAATAATCCCAAAACCCGACAGAGAAAAATGATCCAAAAAAGCAAAAAAGACCTCGGCGAACGCGACATCCGCACGAAGTATATCACGCCGGCTTTGGTCGATGCCGGATGGGACATGCAGACCCAGATTCGGGAAGAGGTCCATCTCACGGATGGGCGGATTTACGTGCGGGGTAACATGCACACTCGGGGAAAGAGAAAGTTTGCCGACTACATTCTCTACTACAAACCGCACATTCCCATCGCTGTCATCGAAGCAAAGGACAACGCGCACACCGTCGGCGCGGGTATGCAGCAGGCCCTCGGCTACGCTGAAATTTTAGACATCCCCTTTGTGTTCAGCAGCAATGGCGATGGCTTCGTTTTTCACGACAAGACCTCGACCGGTGACGCGCTGGAAGCCGAGTTGCCCCTCGATTCATTTCCCTCGCCCGCAATACTCTGGGCCAAATACACCGCGTACAAAGGCATCGCGGCGAACCATGAACCGGTCGTCGCCCAAGACTATTTCGCCGACGGGAGCGAGCGTTCGCCGCGCTACTATCAGCAGATCGCCATTAACCGGGCGGTTGAGGCCATAGCGCGAGGCGATGAGCGGGTGCTGTTGGTCATGGCGACCGGCACGGGAAAAACCTATGTCGCATCCCAAATTATCTATCGGCTTTGGAAAAGCGGCGTCAAAAAGCGCGTCCTGTTCCTCGCCGACCGCACCGCCTTGATCGACCAAACCGCGCGCGGCGACTTTCGCCACTTCAAAGAGGCCATGACCGTCGTCAAAAACCGAACCGTCGATACCGCCTACAACATCTACCTCGCGCTCTATCAAGGGCTTTCTGACCACAAATCGGAAGATACCTACAAACGATTCAGCCCCAATTTTTTTGATCTCGTCGTCGTGGATGAGTGTCACCGAGGCAGCGCGCGAGAAGATAGCAAGTGGCGCGAAATCCTCGAATACTTCAACGGGGCTTCACACCTCGGCCTCACGGCAACCCCCAAAGAGACCACCGAGGTGTCCAGTTCCGAATACTTCGGGGATCCGCTTTACACCTACTCGCTCAAACAGGGGATCGACGATGGCTTTCTCGCGCCCTATAAGGTCATCAAAGTCACGCTCGACATCGACGCCGAGGGATGGCGTCCACCCAAGGGCTTCAAAGACAAGGACGGGCATGTCGTCGCGGATCGCATATACAATAGGCGGGATTTCGACAAAACCATCGTGGTCGAGGAACGCCGCCGGTTGGTGGCTGCAAAGATCACCGAATTTCTCAAGAGCAGCGACCGCTTTGCTAAAACCATCGTATTCTGCGTGGATATCGAACACGCCGAAGGCATGCGGCGTGCGCTCGTGAATGCCAATGCCGACCCGATGTCCCAAAACAGCAAATACGTCATGCAGATCACGGGAGACAACGAAGAGGGCAAACGCCACCTCGACGCCTTTATCGACCCCAACGAGCGGTACCCGGTTATCGCCACGACCTCCAAGCTGATGACCACCGGCATCGATGCACAAACCTGCAAGTTGATCGTCCTCGACGCCAATATTGGATCGCCGACTGAGTTTAAGCAAATCATCGGACGGGGCACGCGCATCAATGAGGACTTTGGGAAACACTACTTCACGATTTTGGACTTCCGCAATGTCACGGCCTTGTTTGCCGACCCCGCGTTTGATGGCGACCCGGTCCGCGTCAAAGAGGCGTCGCAACGTGAAGACCTTTCCGAGGTCGATAAAGAGATGGGCGATGCGCCGCTGATCGATGCGTTGACCGGCGATGAAGTCGTTTTTACCCCCTCCCCTCTTTTTCGAGAGGATAGTCGGAACGACTACGGGATAACGCGAAAGGTCACCGTCAACGGCGTCGAGGTTTCCGTGCTCAATGAGCGCGTGCATTACATGGGGGAAGACGGCAAAATTATCACCGAGAGTTTGCGCGGCTATACCCGCCGCAATGTGCAGAAGAACTACGCCACCCTCGATGCGTTTCTGAACTCGTGGCGGCAGGCCGACAAGAAGCGTGTGCTCGTTGAGGAGTTGGAAAAACAGGGCGTTATTTGGCCCGCACTGCGGGACGAGGTCGGCTCGAACTTCGATCCGTTCGATTTGATCTGCCATGTTGCCTACGACCAGAAACCCCTGACCCGGCGGGAACGCGCGGACGATGTCAAGAAGCGCGATTACTTTGCCAAGTATGGCGACCGCGCGCGCAAGGTCATCGACGCGCTCTTGGACAAATACGCCGACGACGGTTTGACGGATTTGGAGAATCCCGCTATCCTCACGCTCGACCCCATCAAGCAACTCGGCACGGTGCTAGAGATCAACCGCGCTTTTGGTGGCAAAGCCGGTTACGCCGCCGCCATCCGCGAGCTCACCGCCGCGCTGTATCGAGCGGCATAGGAACGGACACTTATGGCGAATATCTCTGCAATCATCAAAAACGTCCGCAACATTATGCGGAATGAGGACCAAGGCATTTCTGGCGATGCCCAGCGACTCGAGCAACTCGGCTGGATGATCTTTCTCAAAATTTTGGACGAGAAGGATCAGGAGTTGGAACTCATTCGCGACGATTATACATCCGTCATCCCGCAGCGATTCCAGTGGCGCACTTGGGCGGTCGATCCCGAAGGCATCACCGGCGACGAATTGCTCGCCTTTGTCGATGACCCCAACGATGGTCTGTTCGTCACACTCAAAAATCTCCAGTCCGCCACCGCTCCCAACCGCGCGATGCTCGTGCGCGAGGTTTTTGACGGGTCGAACAACTACATGAAGTCGGGCTATGCGATGCGCCAAGTGATCAATCAACTCAACGGCTTTGACTTCAACAACTCGGAAGACCGCCAAATTTTCGGCACCATTTACGAGAGCATCCTCGTCGAGTTGCGCGATGCGGGCAACAAAGGCGAGTACTACACCCCTCGCGCCATTACGCAACTGATGACGCAGACCACGGCCCCGCGCCTCGGCGAAAAGGTGCTCGATCCGGCAGCCGGGACAGGGGGGTTCCTCAGTGCCGCCATCGACTATGTGCGCGAACAGTATGTTCACACCCTCCACGACGAAGCGATGCTCCAAAAGTCCATCACCGGTTGGGAATACAAGCCGGTTGCTTATGTCCTCGGTCTCACGAATTTGATTCTGCACGGCATGGAGGTGCCGGACTGGCACTACATGGACAGTCTCAAGACGGAATACAACGGCATTGGCCCGCGTCAGCAGGTGGATGTTATTTTGGCGAATCCGCCTTTTGGCGCCGGCATTGCCGAGGGGGTGGAATCGAATTTTCCACAAGCCTTTCGCTGTCGGGAATCCGCGGATCTGTTTGTCGTCTTGATGATTCAGTTGCTCAAGCCCGGTGGCCGGGCGGCCATTGTTCTGCCCGATGGCTGCATTACCGGGGATGGCTACAAAGTCCGCATCCGCGAGAAGCTCTTGACCGACTGCAATGTCCACACCATTGTTCGCCTGCCGCAATCTACGTTCCATCCGGCGACTGTTTCGACCAATCTGCTCTTTTTTGAAAAGGGCACGCCCACCAAGGAAATTTGGTACTACGAGCACCGCTTGCCCGAAGGTCAAAAGAGTTATTCCAAAACCAAGCCCATCTATTTTCACGAATTTGAAGCGATGCTAGCTTGGTGGAACGAGCGCGAGGAGAATGAGGTCGCTTGGCGGGTGAGGGTTGGGGATTTGAAGGAAGGGTTTGATTTGGACGTGAAGAATCCAAACATACGAGAAGAAGAGAATGATCTTTGCGTTGTCGATATTATTCAAAAAATGAACGATAGTTTTGACCAATCCCGCAAACATCTCGATGCGATCAGGAGTTTCTTAAGATGAATTGGCCTCTAAAACCGCTTGGGAATTTCTTGTCGGAAAGTAGGATCATTTCTACAAATCCTGCTGTTGAACGGCGCATAAGGGTCCGGCTCAATGCTGAGGGAGTAGAAAAAAGACCGGTAGTTACGGAGAGAAAAGGAGTAACGCGCTATTTTATCAGACGTTCAGGCCAGTTCATTTACGGAAAACAAAATCTGCATAAGGGCGCATTTGGTGTTATTCCGAATGAATTAGATCGCTTTGAAAGCAGTTCAGATTTGCCCGCTTTTGATGTTTCCGAAGCCATGCGACCAAAATGGATAGAGTACTTCTTCAAACAAGGAAACTGCTATCAAACATTGGTATCAATAGCCAAAGGAGCCGCGACAAAACGCATTCAACCACAGGCACTATTTGGCATTCACATTCCATCGCCTCCGATCCATATCCAAGATGAACTTATTTTTCAAATGGACGCTTGTTGTTCCGAGCAAGCTAAACTCTTAAAAGAAATTGCCCACCAAGAAACCCTCCTCACCCAACTCAAGCAGGCGATTTTGCACGAGGCGGTACAAGGCAAGTTGACGGCGGATTGGCGGCAAGAGAACCCCGATGTCGAACCCGCAAGTCAGTTGCTCGAGCGCATTCGCGGGGAAAAGCAACGGCTCGTCGCCAAAAAGAAAATCCGCAGGGAAAAACCGCTACCGCCGATAGCACCGGAAGAAATTCCGTTTGAGATTCCAGAGGGATGGGCGTGGTGCCGATTGGGGGACTTGTGTGAAAAGACTGGATCGGGGAGCACTCCTCGCGGCGGCAAAACGGCCTATGTTTCATCAGGCATTCCGTTCCTCAGATCGCAAAATGTTCACGACGACGGCATTGGCCTCAATGGCCTCGTTTATATCCCCAAATTTACACATATTCAAATGAGAGGTTCTGTTGTGTACCCGCGAGACGTTCTTCTGAATATCACCGGCGGCTCGATAGGCAGAAGTGCCATCGTTCACGACGAATTTGACGAAGCGAACATCAATCAGCATGTTTCAATAATTAGACCCGTCGAGCGAGATATGGGTCAGTTTGTTCACAAAGTGTTGCTTTCTCCCTATTTTCAAAGGCAGATAATAGAAGCCCAAACAGGATCCGGACGAGAAGGACTCCCCAAAAACAAGATGGATAGAATTTTGATTCCGGTGCCGTCGCAGACTGAGCAAGTTGCAATTATCGAGCGCGTCGAATCGCTCTTGGCTTCATGCCGTCAACTCGAAGTTGAAATTGGGCATGCCCGCGCACAGGCCGAGAATCTTCTTCAGGCGGTTTTGAAGGAGGCATTTACGCCCAAAACGGTCTGAATCGCGGATTAGAACAGCGCAGGTAGGGCAGAGGACATAGCGGGGGTTGGGAACGGGAGGGGGCATCCGCGTAATCCGCGCAATCCGCGTAATCCGTAGCATGAAGCGTCAAACGAAGGTAAGGCTTAAGCAGTGCGAAGTGTACAGAAGGCGTAGCGGGGGTTGGGAACGGGAGGGGGTAGCAGCGTAATCCGCGTAATCCGTGTAATCCGCGATTCAGACAACAAGGGAAGGAGGAAGATATGGAAACCCGCGTGCAGCAATGGGGCGATGGTTTGGTCTTGCGTATTCCCCAATCGCTCGCTGTTCAAATTGGGATTGAATCCAATTCACCGGTCAAATTGTCGCTCCGCGATGCAGAGTTGGTCATCGCCCCTGTGATGCAGTCCGGTTTGAAGTTGGAGGATCTGTTAGATCAAGTGACTGAGGACAACTTGCACGGCGAAGTAGATACTGGGCCTGCGGTAGGTGGTGAAGTATGGTGAAGTCAACCGAGTACATACCACAGCGCGGCGATGTGGTATGGATTAACTTCAATCCACAAGGGCCGGGGTGCGGCGTCGTGGATATTCAGACAATCATCGCCGATGCAGACGAGGTCGGATGAGTTGGGGCGAGTACAATTATGGAAATGGCGCGCAATGAGGGGCCGCCGCTGCGAGACGTGGTGGCGGCGCGGCGCACGCGCAAAGAAGTGCGTCGAAACAGTTGGTTGCTGGTGATCAACGGGGGGTTGGTGATCATGTCCTACACGTTCATCAGCGCGGACCTGGTGATGCCGGCCTTTGTACAAACCCTGACCACATCCAGCATTTTGGTGGGCATGGCGGGCGCGCTGATGAGAATGGGCTGGGCGTGGCCGCAGGTGTTCATCTCCCGGATTATCGAACCCAAACCCCGAAAGATGCCCTTGTTGATCGGCGCGGGGTTGGCCCGAAGCGCGATGTGGATTTTGGTGGGCGTCATGACCATGTTCTTGGGGGGCATGACGCCCGCCATTTTTTTATTTTTGTTTATGGTGCTCTACGCGCTGGGCACATCCTTGATGGGCGTGATGAGCGTGCCGTGGATGGATCTGATGGGCAAGGCGATTCCCGCGTCTCATCGGTCGAAAATATTCGCCCTGCGCCGATTTTCCGGAGGCGCGATGTCCATGGCCGCCGGGGCACTGATTACCTATATCTTGAGCGCGCAAAGCGGGTTGGTGTTTCCGAGTAATTACGCGGTGTTGTTTATGCTGTCCGGCTTGGGCACTGCGCTGGCCGTGTTCACGTTTGGCATGATCCGCGAACCGGTTGAACGGCGCACGCGCGCGCAACGCTCCCTAAAAAACTATTTGCTCAGCGGCGTGAGCCTGATGAAAGAGGACGTGAATTTTAGGCGTCTTTGCATGGTGCAATTTTTGTGGGGCTTCAGCATGATGGGCGGGCCGTTTTACGTGCCCTACGCGATTGCGGGCTTGGGCATCAGCGCGGCCTATATCGGGCTTTACGTGACGGTGATGCAGTTTAGCGCGGTGTTTTCCAATGTGGCGTGGGCGTGGATAGGGCGTTACAAGGGCAATCAGACCTTGTTTTTGTACGGCACGTTCTTGCTCGCCCTGTCCATTTTGGTTCCGATCTGCATCGAGTACGTACCCCACCGCACAATCTGGTTCTGGGGCACCGAGGTCGAGTTGTGGGTCGTGGTGTACGGGCTCACCTTTGTCTTTTCCGGCGCGGCCCAAAGCGGCATGTACTCCGGGCGCATGACCTACATCCTCGACATCGCGCCCGCGGACCGGCGGCCCACGTACACCAGCTTTATGAACATGTTCATGTTTCCGCAGGGCTTGTTGCCCATGCTGGCCGGGGTGCTCGTGGCGTGGATTTCCTACCAAAAGTTGTTTTGCATTTCCCTGCTGTTCATCCCCTTTGCCGCGCTGCTCGCCCGCCAATTAAAACCCGTGATTCACGCCGAAGATTGAATTGCCTCGGCGAGGTCTTCGGCCGGATAGGTGAGAATTTCCGCGAGGGTGGGGTGGTAATGCGGCATGCTCATCAGGTCATACACCGTCCCGCGAAAGTGCATGATGGCGATGAGTTCGTGGATGAGTTCACACGCCTCCGGCCCGACGATGTGCCCGCCGATGAGTTCGCCGGTCTCGGGCTGGCAGAGGAGTTTGACAAAGCCATGGGTTTCGCCCATGACCATGGACTTGCCGTGATCGTCAAAGGGATAGGACGCGACGCGATAGGGGATATTTTGGGCGCGGCATTCTTTTTCGGTAAGCCCCACCGATGCGAGTTGCGGATCCGTGAAAACCACTTCGGCTTTGAGCCTGTAGTCGATGCGCTGCTTTTGGGTGTGCTCAACCGCGTTGTGCCCGGCCACCTCGCCTTGTTGCACCGCGATGTGGACGATTTCGTAAAGCCCCGTGCAATCGCCCGCCGCAAAAATATTGGGCGCGCTCGTCCGCATCTGCTCATCCACGACAATGCGGCCGTTCGCAACCTGCACGCCCGCATTTTTAAGCGCGAGCGATTGGATGGCGGGCACGCGCCCCAACGCCTGGAGGATCACCTTTGCCGAAGCCGTGTGCGGTTTGCCCTGGTGGAGAAAATGCGCGATTTTGGCATCGTCCTTTTGCGTGAATTTTTGCAACTGCGTCCCGGTAAAAACCCGCATCCCCTCTTGCCTGAATCGGGCCTCCACCGGGCGGGCGAGGTCTTCATCCGTGTTGCTGAAGATGTGGTCGCTGCGCTGAATCAGGGTGGTGCGTGTGCCCAAGCGGCAGAAAAACTGGGCAAACTCCACGGCGACTGGCCCGCCGCCCAACACGATCATGGACTCGGGCAATGCCCGCAATTCGAGCGCGTCATCGCTGGTGAGATACCCCACCTCTTTCAGCCCGGCAATGGCGATGTCGGCAACCGCTGACCCCGTGCTGATGATGAAACTCCGCGCAGTCAAAGTTCGTCGCCCCACGGCAATGGCGGTGCGATTGACAAACCGCGCCCTGCCAGAGATGAGCGCGAATCGCGGACTGCAAAGTTGCGCGATGCGATAGTCTGCAAATTCCTTGACGAGCGCGCGTTTTCGGTCATTGATCTCCCCGAGGTCGGCGCGCAACTTGGACGCACGCAGGCCAAATTCCTCGGCGCGGCGCATCAACGACATGATCTCGGACGAGCGCAAAATGGCTTTGGTGGGCATACACCCGCGCAAAATGCACAGGCCGCCCAACGGCCCTTGGTCGATGATGGCAACTTTCGCGCCGCGCTCTTGGGCCGTGCGCGCTGCCGCATACCCCGCGCTGCCGCCGCCAATGACGATGACGTCGTAATCCATCGCTTTATTCCTCACTCCTAAGCCCGCGATCACGGGAGGCATCGATGATATTCAACTTCATGGACATGCTGACCGATAGTATTTCTCTGGGCGTCCTTCTCGTTGCTCGCGCCCGCCCATTCAGAGGCCATTGCGTTCGTGCAATGGAAATGTAGCGAGTAACCCACCATGGGTATTGAAAAAAATAAAGCCCGGGTTCGCGATGAACCCGGGCTTTTTGTGTGGCGAGTGCCGATTCTACGTCAGACTTCAGAGCCGAAACGCTGACTAAATATCAAAAAATCGTCAAATCCAATTTGACCATCGCCGTTGAGATCGCACCGAGCGTCATACCTGTCCTGACCGCGTTGCGATCCGAACTTGCCCGCAAAGATCACGAAGTCAGCAAAATTCACCTGCCCATCGCCATTAAAGTCGGGCGAGGGCAATTGCACGTCAAGCATGAAGGTCAGCGTGGCCGTGTCGCCATCGGCGTCCAATGCGGTCAGCGTGTACTCGGTTTCAGCCATTGTCTTGATCGGCGTGCCGGATAGCACTCGCGTCTCATTGTCAAATGTCAGCCCATCGGGTGGAGAGGGGAATAAGATGTAGCGCAACGTCCCATCACCACCGGTCGCTACGGGCAGTTCTAGGTTGACCGCTATTCCCATTGTGTATTTTTGTGCGGTCAACGTCGAATCGCCAAAGATCGGCATCAGATCTGCCGCCACGACTAAGCTGAATGACAAAATTATCGCGTCGCCATCGGCGTCCAATGCGGTCAGCTTGTAAGTCGTCGTGTCTAGTGCCTCGAGCGGCGTGCCAGACAGCACATGCGTCTTCTCATCGAAGGTCAAGCCATCAGGCAGATCGGGCGTCAGCGTGTGGGACAGCGTTCCATCGCCACCAGTTGCCTGCGGCAGGGTCAATGCCTCAATTGCCCGGTTCTGCACATAATTTTGCGCGGGGACCTGTTTATCGCCGAAGGTCGGTATCAGATCTGCCTTCACGATCAAGATAAAGGACAGGCTCTGCACGGTGCCACCTTCATCCGTTACTGTCAGGGTGTAAGTCGCTCTATCCTGCGCGGTGGTCGGTGTGCCAGACAAGACACCACTGTGCTTGTCTTCATCGCTTGGCGGGGTGTAGGTCAGCCCGTCAACAGGCAACGTCAGTTCGTAAGTCAGTTGCCCTTCGCCACCTATCACTTGTGGGAATATCAGTGTGATGGGCGTGCCTTGCTGATAATATTGCGGTTCCAACGCATCCGTAAATTCCGGGGGCGGTATAGACTGCGTGAGTGCTGTCACCTCAGACGCAGGTCCGTTTCCACCTGAGTTGATCGCCCTCAGTTGAAAGACATATTCCAAACCATTTTCCAGATCTGTCAAGATAAACCGGACCGTGCTCGCGTCGCTATTTTCTATCGTTGCCCACTCGTTGTAGTCCCCATCTACGGTCTTGTAGCGCCTTTGGTAACCCGTGATGGTGAGATCTTGGGGGTTGTTCCAATTTAGGGTTACTGTTCTGTCGCTACCCTCTGCTTCTAGTCCGGGAGGGGCTGTATCCGGTCTTTCGACGGTTCCGACAGTAAAGGGCGAGAAGGTGGTCACTGTCCCGCATACAAAACCTTCCTGAGACGACTCGACTCGTGGCAAGGTCACCCACGCAGTTGCACCTGTGGGTAGGTGGTACACCAACTGCTGAGCAATGGGCAGATCACTAAAATCCGAGGGCACGGGCAGACACACAGTAGCAGTAGAATCTGCAGGAATTACGACATTTGCGATGTCTATGAAGGTTTCCGCTGCCGCAAAGCGAGCAGTGGTGGGCCGAGCAACTGTTATAGCTTGGGCAGTGGGCTTACTAAACGTCAGGGTATCTGTGCCGGAATTTTTAGGCAGGATGAGCTCGACCGTTGTCCCGCTGACCTGCGTGCTGATCTGGCCTTCCTCGCTTTCCATGGTATTTGTACCACCTATAACTTCAATCTGCCGTAGCACGGTCGCTGTATAGGTCAGGGTCGTGGTTGTGTTTTGGGCGGTTCCTACAATGGAGATCGTGGTTTCTCCAACGGTCAAGGTGATAGAACCGCTGGCAGTGCCGCTCGTCACGGCTGTTCCATTGACCTCGACGGTGGCGTTAGATTCATTAACTGTCGGCGTTACCGTTAGGCTAGCCGTGGCGTTTGGAACCGTCGCCCGGTACGCCGTGATAGTTGAAGCAAAGGTAGGAGTCAGCGTCCCCTGCGAAATGGTCAGTGCGCTCAGCGTCGCGTCTGAGGATTGCGGGGTCGCCGAAGCCGCAGTGGCAGCAGCACCATCGCCCTCCGCATTTACGGCCCGCAGTTGGATCTCGTACGCCGTGCCATTCGTCAATGATGTCACTGTATAACTGGTTGTGGTCGCGCCGCTGTTCGCTATTGCGTTCCAAGTGGTACCACCATCGGAGCTATAATCGTAGCTCGTAATGGTGGGGTTTTCAGGATCAGTCCAGGTCAGAGATATCTGCGCGTCACCGGCGGTCGGCGTCAGACCGGTGGGCGCAACCGGTACTACTACATCGGTGACTATAACTACGATGGTATCATTGGTCGTCATGGCCCGACTAGCGGCTCCTCCCGTCGCCTGTACAATGAGGATATAATGGTTGTTGTCATCGCCGCATTGGCCGGGGCCGCAATGAGGCGATCCGTTGGGGTTTCGAAGTCTGGTGCCGTCTTAAAGACCAACACGCCCGTTGTTGAATCGAGACTAAAATCGGTAGTGTCCGCAGAACTGCCGACAAACGCATAGGTAACGTTGTCTTCGGTATTGGGGTCTGGAGCCGTGACCGTGCCAACTGGCGTGGTTATGGTATTTTCCGCCACCCTAAAGGTATCCGGACTGGTGAAGACAGGTGGATTGTTGGTATTCGGGTTTGAAAGTACAATCGACGCAGGGGTTAGTCGCTCTGTAAAGCCAGCTGCTGACTCAGTGATCGCCATATTTACTGTTGTTAAACCGTTATCACTCACTCCAAAAGTAGCCCTTGTGACCAAGTGAATAGTTAATAAGCGCGTGAAAGAAGTAGGGAAGCTGCCAGTTTGCTGGTTAATAAATGCTACCGATATACACTTGTTAGTAGCAGGGTCGCTATCTATATCTTCAAAGGAAAAAGATGGCCCTGATATCTGGCCTGCGCCTCCGGTAAGAAGATCAGGTACAACCTCAAGTACAGTAATAAGGTTGGAGTATGCATCCGCCACGACTGATCCTTTCGCGACCACTTTGGTCGTGTCGTAACACATCGCGAGGGATACACCGGCAGTTGTCTCTGCCGGAGTGGTTGCGTAGGCGAAGTCGAAATCGATCTGAGTACTTGGGCCGGGAGCCGTAGTTGAAGCAGTCGTTGTGATAGTCTGATATTTCGTCGTCTGTGCCTTAGCTCCTGAGAAGCAGAGGCACACCAATACAAAAGCCCAACACATGGTCGAGCAGGTCAAAAATCTGTTCAGCATCTTCATGATTCTCCTCCTTGGGTAGGATGGGGGTTTCTGGCTTATGAAGTCAGCCAAAACGAGCGTAACGAAGTGTGGGCAAAAGATAACAAATTTAGAAGCCATTGCAAGAAAAAAATTATCTGCTTTTGTATTTTTTACGACAAATACGATAGCACCCCGACGATTGTGAACTGCCGAGGCGTTTTTTTAAGGATGCACTGCACCGGATTCGACAAAGCGCAGCGCGTAAGCCAAGCCAATTCCGATGAGAAAAGCCCCGGTGAGCTTGCCGCGGTCGTGGCTGTGGAAATGGATCTCCGGCAACAAATCGCTCAGGGAAATGCACAAAAACGCGCCGGCCGCGAACGTCAGCGTGCAACCGATCACCTGCCCTGTCCACGCGCCGAACAGCCCCACGCCCCAAAACGTCAAGAAGGCGCCTATCGGGCAGAGCAAGGCAAACCCAATATTGACCGCTGTGCAAGCCCAAGGGCGCAACCCGGCGGCTTGCATGACGCTCGTAATGGAGAGCGCGTCGAGCGGCTTGTGCAAAAAGATCGCCAAAAACACGCCGAGTCCCGCCAAACCCACTCCGTCTTCAAACGACCATTCCACTCGAATGCTCACGCCCAACGCGATGCCCTCTGTCACCGTGTGCAGGGCCATGCCAAGGGCAATGCCGACCCAACTCAGCGAATGCACATCCTGGCTGTGATCGCGCTCCTCATGGCTGAAGTCGTGTTGGTGAAAGTGGAAAAAACGCAACAGCAACACCATCAGAATGAGGCCCAACATCATCCACCACACGGCTGTCTCAACTGCCTTTGGCCCGGGGATCTGCGCCAAGCCGTGGGGCAAGAGATGGTACAGGGCAATGCCGAGAATCATCCCCGCCACAAAGCTCATCACCATCTGCGTGCGCGTATGCGTCATGGTCACAACACCCGGCAACCACCCGCCGAGCAAAGACGCGGCAACGATGGCAACGGAATATCCCGACAACAGCAGCGAGGCATTTGCATCCATACTCAAACCAAAATAAAAAAAGCAACGGCAAACTGCGATCCGTCTTCAGAGCGCATCCTGTGATCGCTTCAGGAGCGACGACAAGTCTCGAAATTTTTCTTCGTCAATTCCCGCCTGTCGCAACATTTCATCGTCTTTCCTTTTTGTTGCCCAACGGCATAAACTTTATATATCGGATTTCGCCTTTGGAGGCAAGCGGAAAGATGAACAATAAGCGGTTGCAAAACCGAGTGAAATAGGGTATATTTTTTGTCATTGATCATCGTTTTGTCGCACGAGAAAGGAACTGCTATGTACACTATCAATACCATAGAAGACCTGATCCACGTACTGGACGAAAAACCCGAGTGGATTGACGCCTTGCGTGCCCGGTTGCTCACGCCCGAGTTGCTCGATCTGCCCGAAAAGTTCACCGAGTTCGTCGCCGAGATGAACACCTTTGTCGCCGAAATGAATAAGTTCGTCGCCGAAATGAATAAGTTCGTCGCTAAGATGAACGCCTTTGTCGCTAAAGTGGACAAGTTTATCGAAGCCACGAACAAGCAATTTGAGGCTATGAACAAGCAATTTGAGGCTATGAACAAGCGGATGGACAAAGTTGAAGGTAGGCTGGACAAAGGCGGAGGCAGACTGGACAAGGTCGAAGACAGACTGGACAAGGTCGAAAGCAGACTGGAGAAAGTTGAACACCGACTGGACAAAGTCGAAAGCAGACTGGACAAGGTTGAACACCGGCTGGACAAGATCGAACACCGGCTGGACAAGATCGAAAGCAGACTGGACAAGGTCGAAGACAGACTGGACAAGATCGAAAGCAGACTGGACAAGATCGAAAGCAGACTGGACAAGATCGAAAGCAGACTGGATAGGCTCGAAACCAGTGTAGGTGTGCTCAAAGGGGGGCATGCCAGAACCTCAGCGATCAGAAATGCCGCCTTGATCGCCCATGACATGGGATTTGACCTGGTCGGCATTGTGTCCCAACAAAAAATCATCTCTCTCATTCACCCCCACGATGCGGCGGACATCCCCAGAAACGAGCGGCGGAGTTTCTACTCGGCAGACTTGATCATGGAAGCCGCGGGTCAGGACGGTGAAACCTGCTATATCGCCGTGGAAATCTCCTTCACAGCCAATGGCCGGGATACGCGGCGGGCCATTCGCAATGCTGCGTTTTTAACCCGGTTCACGGGCAAACGCGCTTATGCGGTCGTCGCCGGCATGTACAAAGACAATCGCATACAGAACACCATCGAATCCGGGGATGTGTTCTGGTTTCAACTGGATGCCGAAGACCTCGAAGTGGAATAATCGCATTTTCTTCGCAGTTGCAAAAAACCGGCGTATCATGTGGGGCGATGCGCCGGTTTCTTTTTTTATAGGAGTGCGCTATGGCAGTCAAGACGTGTCTCATGGTCGGCGGCGGCGGGATGGCCGGCGGCTGGATCAATCGCATGACGCAAAACTTTGGAGACCGCATCAAAATCATCGGTCTCGTCGATGTGGATCAAGGCGTGCTAGATCGGCAGGCGCAGGCGCTTGGCCTGTCCAAAAACCGACTTTTCACCTCACACGAGGACGCCATATCCTCTGTCAAAGCCGACTTTTGTGGCGTGGCAACGCCGCCGCAATTTCACGCGCCAGCGACCATAGCCGCGCTGGAAGCCGGGATGCCCGTCATCTCTGAAAAACCCATTGCAGACGCGCTCAATGCGGCCAAAGCCATGGTTCGCGCAGCACAAAAAACGGGCCTGCCCTGCGCCATCATTCAAAATTATCGCTATGCCCGCAACAAGCGGGAACTCGTGCGGCTCCGCAATGAGGGTCGCTTGGGTCGCCTTCAGCACATCGTTGGACGCTATGCCTGCGACTACCGAGAATTTGGCGCGTGGGGCAAAGACTGGCGGCACACCATGGAATTTGGCCTCCTCTTTGAAGGCTCGGTGCATCACTTTGACATGCTCCGCTTCCTCGCAGGCGGCGATCCCGACACCCTGATGGGATTTGGCTGGAACCCCGAATGGTCCAGCTTTGACCACCATTCAAGCGGCATGTACCTCGTCAACATGGACAACGGCACGCACGCCTTTTACGAGGGCAACAGTTCGGCGGCTGGCATCACCAACTGCTGGCACCGGGAACACTACCGCGCAGAATTTGAAGCGGGCACGGTCGAAATCGCCGAAGGCGCGACAATGACCATCCACCGCGTTGGACAGTCCCCCGAAGTCTATGACGCGCCCGAAATTGAACGAGAAGGCCACGATCATCTCTTCGATGAATTTCTCAACTGGCTCGACGGCGGCCCGCCTTCTGACACGCGCATTGAAAAAAACATCATTTCGTACGCGATGGTCATCGCCGCAATGGAAACCACCTTAGATGGACAGCCGAAGGAAATCGCGGACTATGTTTCGGACTTGGACTTGTAGCGCGTCGGAATCGCTACTGATCGCCGATCACCTGGCCTTGCGCGACAAAATCGCGCAATTTCAAACCGCGGGCATCGAGCGGCTATGTGTGGTCAGCGATTGGGATCGCACCTTGACCATAGCGCGAACTAGCGATGGGCGAGATGCAACATCCTATTCGGCGATTGTACACGGCGCGTATTTGGGCGCGGTGTATCGCCGAGAGATGGATCGGCTGTACGCGCGGTATCGCCCCATCGAAGTCTCGCGGACGATTTCTGACCGCGAAAAACAGAACGCCATGCGCGCTTGGTGGCTGGCGGCAGTTGCGATGATGCAACGACACGGCCTCACCGCCGCCATGATCGCAGACCTGGCCGCCCGAGACCTGATCCACCTGCGCGATGGCGCGATCAATTTTTTTGCAATGCTATCGCGTAGTGGCATATCCCTGTTCATTTTGTCCGCGGGCCTTGGCAACGTGATTTCACAGTTCCTAAAGGTCAGAGCATTGCTCACCCAAAATGTGACCGTGATGGCAAATCAGTTGCTGTTCGACGCCCACGGCACAGTGGCGGGATTTTGCGAGCCGGTCATCCACAGCTTGAACAAAGCGCGTCATGCCATAGACGCGCAGGGCTGTGTCCTGCTTTTGGGCGATACCCTAGAAGACGCGCAAATGGTGAACACTGCGGATTTAGACTGCATCATCCGCGTGGGATTTTTGAATGAATCGGTCGCAGAAAATAGGGCGGAATACCTGCGCGTTTACGACATGGTAATCTGCCATGACGCGCCCATGACCGCTGCGACAGAATTGCTGAAAACCCTACTCAATACACGATGAATATCCCGTGGAAAACGGGCGACATGGGGGCCGCTACATCTCGTATCTTAGCGATTGCCTTGGGGTGGAAGGGTGGGGACTGACAACTGACAACTTCTTGTATCTTCGGGCGAGCACGGGGCATCGCCCCTACACACTGCTCGCCTTTGAACGGGCTATCGCCAGTTGTACCCCGCTCGTGGCTAAACTTCCTTCTCACGTCTTACGTCTTACGTCTCACGTCTTACGCCTTATGATTCCAATCGAAATTCTAAAAAAAGTGAAGCGCATCGAGCTGCGGACGCGCAATTTGGTGAATACGGTGTTTGCCGGGGAATACCATTCGGTATTTAAGGGCAGGGGCATGGCATTTGCCGAAGTGCGGGAGTATCAGCACGGGGATGATGTGCGGGCGATAGATTGGAATGTGACCGCGCGCATGGGCGATCCCTACGTCAAGGTTTTCGACGAAGAGCGCGAACTGACGGTGATGCTGATGGTCGATGCGAGTGCCTCGGGCGACTTTGGCACGGTGGCGCAAATGAAAGGCGAGATCGGCGCGGAGATTTGCGCGTTGCTCGCGTTTTCCGCGATTCAAAACAACGACCGCGTGGGGCTGATCATTTTTACCGACGAGGTCGAGTTGTTCATCCCGCCCAAAAAGGGCAAGAAGCATGTGTTGCGCGTGATTCGGGAGTTGTTGTATTTTCAGCCCGCCGGGCGCGGCACGAATATCGACGCGGCGTTGGAGTATTTGAACCGCGTGACCTATCGGCGCAGCGTGGTGTTTTTGGTGTCGGATTTCTTGGCGTCCAACTACGAGCGGGCATTGCGCGTTGCCAACCGGCGGCACGACTTGGTGGCGATAGTGCTCGAGGATCCGCGGGAGTTCGACCTGCCCGCGATTGGCATTGTGGAGTTGGAAGACGCCGAGACCGGCGAGGGCGTCATGGTGGATTTTGGCAACGCGGCCGTGCGCTACGATTTTCAACACTGGGCGCGGCAAGCGCGCGAGGAGCGCGAAGCACTGTTTCGGCGCGTGGGGTTGGACGCTGTGACTATCTCGACCGAGGGCGCGTATCACGAGCCGCTGATGCGATTTTTTCGGATGCGGGCGCGAAAAATTAGGGTATAACCATGATAGAAGTCGATCATTTGACCAAGCGATACGGCGCGATTACGGCCGTGGATGACATTTCGTTTGAGGTGGGCAAGGGCGAAATTGTCGGTTTTTTGGGGCCAAATGGCGCGGGCAAAACCACGACCATGCGCGTGCTGACCTGTTTTTTGCCCGCAACAGAGGGCACGGCCCGCATTGGCGGGTACGATATTTTTGAAAATCCACTCGAGGTCAAGCGGCGCATTGGCTATTTGCCCGAGTTGCCACCCCTGTATCGGGATATGCGCGTGCATGCCTATCTCAAATTCATCGCCAAGATCAAGGGGGTCGCGCCGAGAGACGCCGAGCAGCGGATCGATGCGGTGATCGCGCAGTGCGGCCTCGTGGATCGCGCGCATCAACTCATCGGCCAGTTGTCCAAGGGATACCGGCAGCGCGTGGGGCTCGCACAGGCGATTTTGCACGATCCCGAGGTGATTATTATGGACGAGCCGACCTCGGGCCTCGATCCCAATCAGATCATCGAGGTGCGGCAGTTGATCCGCGAACTCGCGCATGAGCGCACGGTGATTTTGAGCACGCATATCTTGCCCGAAGTCGAAATGACCTGCAATCGCGTGATCATCATTCACGAGGGCAAAATTGTCGCGGTGGATACCCCGGAAAATCTCACGGCAGAGATGCGCGGCACAGCGCGGTTTTTCGTTCGCGTATCGGGCGATGTGGATGTCGCGGCCCAAGCGATTGCCGGGATTGCGGGAATCGGCGAGGTGACGCGGGCAAGCGATGGCCTGGCGGTCACTTGGCCGGCAGAGGCGAATTTGAGCACCGAGGTCTCGGCTTGCATTGTCGCCTTGGGCATGGGATTGGTGGAAATGCGGCGAGAAGCCATGTCGTTGGAAGAAATTTTTCACGCGCTGACCACGCGAGAGGAGGAGATGTGATGGGCCAGGTGATGGCGATTTTTGGCAAAGAGATGCGGTCGTATTTCGGCTCGCCCATCGCTTATGTGATGGCCGGCGTGTTCTTGCTGTTTAGCGGGTTTGTGTTCCGCAATCAGGTGCTCGAATTTCACGATATGAGCGTTTTTTTGCAATTGGCCGAGCGCGAGGAGAAAATTCAACTGAATGTCAATACCGATGTCGTCGAGCCGTTTTTTGAATTTCAGACCTTTATCTGGATGATCGTGATCCCGATGCTGACGATGCGTCTCTACGCCGAGGAAAAACGCGGGGGTACTTACGAGTTGTTGATGACCTCGCCGATTACGTCCGGGCAAATTCTCATGGGCAAGTTCCTCGCGTGCTATGCTTTGTACTTGCTGATCGAATTGATGGCGTTCGGCTATATCGGCGTGTTGGCGACCCACGCGCAATTGGATTGGGGGCCGATTTTCTCCGGCGCGCTGGCCGTGGTGTTGCTCGGCGCGACCTTTATCAGCGTGGGCATTTTGGCGTCGTCTTTGACCGAGAATCAGATCATCGCCGCGGTGCTGTCGTTTTTTCTGCTCATTTTGTTGTGGATTATCGACTGGGCCGCGCGTTTTTCGGACGATTTGTTTTTTGTGATTTTGAAATTTCTTTCCCTGCTAGAACACACCCGCGACATGATCCGCGGCGTGGTGGATACGCACGACGTGGTGTTTTTTGTCAGCGCCGTAGCGTTTTTTCTTTTTGTGACGCACACCGTGCTCGAATCGCGCAGGTGGCGGACGTAGAAGAATGTGGTCAGTCCGCCCCATCCCCTTTGGTAAGAGGGAAGACGGGAGAGGTGAGACGGGAAAACGTCCGCTTCGCCTAAGAACACAGATGACAGGCAAAACGCACACGGCAGGGCGAGGTAGGGCACGCACGGGCGGTTGGGGGCGCGGTTGGGACGCACTTGGGCGGCGGCGCGGGGGGTAATCCGCGCAATCCGCGTAATCCATTTAATCCGCGATCCAGACAACTGACCACCATTTCAACAGGAGAACGCATGAAAATCACAGACATACAAAAAACCCCGTCCCTCGGCGCCGCGTGTCGGCATTGGGCGTTGTTGAAAATCAGCACGGATGAGGGGATTGAGGGCTTGGGCGAGTGCATGGGTGGGCTGTCGATTGACGGGTTAAAGCGCGTGTTGATCGGGGAGGATCCGACCAATGTGAACAAATTGCACCGCGATCACCTGTGGCGCATGCACGGCGCGGGCGCGGGTGTGGAGATCGCGTTGTGGGATATCAAGGGCAAGGCATTGGGCGTGCCGATGTGCGATTTGCTCGGCGGGAAGTTGCGCGATAAAGTGCGGATGTATTGCGATTGCCATTCCGGCGCGTATTGGACCAAAGCGGATTACGACCGGCGCTGGGCCGAGGTGCGCGCGTCTGGGGAATTAGATCCGGTGTACGAGACGTCGGCGTACGTGGCGCGGGCAAAGGAGCGGGTCGCGGCCGGGTTCACGGCGTTGAAGTTCGATTTGGATGTGCCCAATCCCTGGAAGATGGACGTGTACGACCCCACCATGAGCCGCCGGCAACACGAGCATATCGTCACTACGATAGAAGCGTTGCGCGATGCGGTTGGGCCGTACATTGAGTTGGCAATCGATCTACACGGGTCGTTTAACATGGTCGATGGCCTGCGGATTTGCAAGGATGTGGAGCATCTGGACTTGCTGTGGTTGGAAGACCCGATCCGGTGGGAGTGGGGCAATGTGGATGCGCTGGCAAAAATTTGCATGCAGACCGAGACGCCGATTTGCACGGGCGAGATTTTTCACGGCGCGAAATTGTTTCGGGAACTGATGGAAAAGGGCGCGTGCGATTTGCTCGAACCGGATATTCCGCGCAGTGGCGGGGCCATTGAGATGCGGCGCATCGCCGAGTTGGCCGACATGTATCACATGTCTATCGCGCCGCACTACATGGCGAGCGCGGTCGCAGGGATGGCCGCGGTTCATATTTGTTCCACGGTTCCCAATTTTCTGGCGCTGGAATACCACTCGGCCAATATCCCGCTGTGGTCGTCTATGCTGACGATCAAAAATCCCATTCAAGACGGGTACATCGCGGTGCCAGAAGGGCCTGGCCTGGGCATTGACTTGGACGAGGCAGAGATTTTGAGACATCTGCCCGAGGGCAACGCGTTGTGGTTGTAGGCAACCTGCGAAAGGCATCGTAGGGATAGGCCCCCGTGCCTGTCCTCGCAATCCGCGGTCAGCGATAAAAAAAAGTAATCGCCTTCAGATTGGTATAACCATGAATCAAACCATGACTCCAGATGCGTTTATCGCCAAGTGGCGGGCTTCTGAACTCAAGGAGCGTTCTGCCGCGCTACATCGCCACGACTCGTGTCGCCAAGCATCGGCTGTTCGTCTGGCTCGACGCCCGCGTTTGTCCCGATAGTGCCCTAATCGCTATTGCCCGCGACGACGACACGACCTTCGGCATTTTGCACAGCAGGTTTCACGAGATGTGGTCATTGCGGCTTGGAACGAGTCTCGGCGTGACGCCGCGCTACACGCCGACCACGACCTTTGCGACATTCCCATTTCCGGAAGGATTGACGCCCGACATTCCCGCCGCTGATTACGCGGACAATCCGCATGCCATCGCCATTGCCGAGGCCGCACGGCGGCTCGTCGAATTCCGCGATCACTGGCTCAACCCGCCCGAACGGGTGGCGTGGGTAGATGAACCGGTCGCTGGCTATCCCAAACGCCCGGTTCCAAGCAATGAAGCGGTAGCCGACGAACTCAAAGCGCGCACCTTGACCAACCTCTACAATGAACGCCCCCAATGGCTCGCCAACGCCCACGCCGCGCTCGATACTGCTGTCGCCGCCGCCTACGGTTGGCCCGCCGACATATCTGACGATGCCGCACTCCGCGAATTGCTGGCGTTGAATTTGGCGGAGGGAAGCGGATGAACATGGCTAAACCTGAAAGCGAGGAACCATCATGAACAACTTCACTAATCCGGCAGTACAGGCGATGAATCTCATTCGATAATGCGAATTAAGCGTTGAATCCATTACGTACTTGTCTTTTTATTCTAACCTACCCCCCTAACCCCCGTTACTCGCTACGCTTCGTTGTAGGCTACGCCTGTGCCTGCGAGGAAGGGGGAAAAGTTCCTTTGATGGCTTCTATCATTTTGACTTGACAGACGCTGGCATAACCGATATCATAGCCGATATATTTATCCTGCTCGCCCGCGAATCGCAATCCACCGCAGGCTATGGCCCGGGCGGGCATCCCAAATCCGGGGAACGCATGCACCAGCATTTTACGTCTGATCCAGACTTGGCATGTCTGATCATTGACAGCACTGTCGTGCGTGCTTATGCAAAAACAAAATGTCAACAGAATCTAACCAATTTGATTTTAGGTTGTCCGTATCCTACCTCCCATCCAGCAAGGAAGCATAAGATGGCGAAAATAGAAGGCTTCAAAGTCAAAAATTTCAAGTCGCTCGAGGATGTGATATTGGGCCGTCTTTGGAACCAACACAAAGACAAATCACTCACTCCCATGACAGCGATCATCGGCAAAAACGGCACCGGAAAAAGTGCCCTGTTCGATGCGTTCGGGTTTCTCGCAGACGCCCTCAAATCCGGCGTGGAGGAGGCCTGCGACACACGAGGCCGCGGCGGCTTTGAAAAAATACGGACCCAAGGACAAACGGGCCCTATCGAGTTTGCGGTGTATTATAGAGAGCACGGAAACGCCAGGCCCATGACCTACGAGGTCGCCATTGATGCGGATAAATTCGGACGTCCTTACGTGCTACGAGAACGCCTCAGACAAAGGCGAAAAGGCCAGAAATATGGTCAGCCATTTTCGTTTTTAATGCTCAATAATGGTAGCGGCGTGGTATGGAAGGGAGAACGAGAAGGGCGTCAGATTGATGAAGAAACCCTAGACTTTGACCTTCTCTGGAAAAAAATCACAGCAGAGGAACCCAACGAGACGGAGAGTATTGAGTTGGAAGATCGCCGCAAGTTCGGCATTGCCACGCTTGGCGCCTTGAAACAACACCCGCGCATTGCTGCTTTTCGCCGCTTCATCGAGGGATGGTATCTCAGCTACTTCACCCCGGACGCGGCGCGTAGCCTGCCGTTGGCCGGCCCCCAGCAACGCCTCAATGTCCACGGCGACAACATCGGCAATGTCGTGCAATTCATGGAGCGCGAACATCCCCGGCGTTTCCAAGGGATTCTAAAACAGATCGCCGATAAAATTCCGGGCATAGACCAAATCGACACGGAAAAAACCAGCGATGGGCGGCTGTTGCTCAGATTCAATGACAAAGGCTTTCAGGCACCCTTTTACGCACAGCAGGTATCAGACGGGACGCTCAAGGTATTCGCCTATCTCTTGTTGCTCGAAGACCCGACACCGCCCGCGTTTCTCTGCATTGAGGAACCGGAAAATGGCCTGTATCACAAACTCTTGGAAATCCTCGCTGACGAATTTCGAGAACACGCCAACCGCCGGGGCGGCTCGCAAATTTTTATGACCACACACCAGCCTTACCTCGTCGATGCCTTAGAACCAAAAGAAGTCTGGATTTTGGAAAAGGGCGCGGATGGCTTTTCGACCGTCCGGCGGGCGAGCGAAGACCCCATTGTGAACAACATGGTTGAGGAAGGGTTGCCGTTGGGCGGTCTCTGGTACAGTGATTATCTCGACGCGAGGTGATGAGATGCACTTTGAGATACTCGTCGAAGATCAGTCAGGCAAAAAGGCCCTCGACATCTTGGTGCCGAAGATCATCTGCAATCAACATACATTTCGGAGTATCCCTTACCGAGGCATTGGTCGCATTCCAAAAAATCTCAAAAGTAGAACGGATGCGAGCAAGCGTCTTTTGCTTGATCAACTCCTCAAGTTATTGAGAGGATATGGGAGAACATTTGCCAACTACCCCGCCAGTTACCCGGTAGCGGTGATTTTGGTTTGCGACTTGGACGACAAGTGTTTGAAAACATTTCGCAACGAACTCTTCGCCATCTTGAATGCGTGCAACCCCAAGCCAGAAACCCGATTTTGCATTGCCATAGAAGAAGGCGAGGCATGGTTGCTCGGCGACATCCCCGCGATTAAGAAAGCGTATCCCCAAGCCAAGAACGGTGTATTGAACCATTACCAAAACGACTCGATTTGCAACACATGGGAACTGCTGGCTGACGCGGTATTTGTCGGGGGATCAACCGCGCTTAAAAACCAGGGATGGCAGGCCATAGGCAAAGAAAAATCAGCGTGGGCAGAGAAAATCGCGCCACAGATGAATGTCAATAACAACGCATCGCCCAGTTTTCGCTACTTTCGGAAAAAGATTCGAGAACTCGCCTCGTAAGGCAGGAGTTGTGTATCAAGAGGTGTTCATCCCATGCCAAACCTCGATCCCATCGCATTGAATGAACGGCACCTCGAGACCGAGAAGGTCGCGCGGTGTCGCATTGCCGCGGTGTGTGCCGTGCAAGGGCCGAATGAGCGCGCGCCCGATTTTTCGCTGGCCGTATCGGATGGGCGAATCGCGCTTTCGGTGGGGGATGCGACTGCGGAGATCGATTTGTCCGCGGATGAACGTGCGGTGCTCGCGCTGTCGGCCGGGTCAGACGCGCTGACCATTCAGGCGTGAGAACGGGCGGCCCCATAGTTTGCAACCGCGACGATTCCGGCGACGAGAAGCGCGGCGCCTTGCAAATAGAGACGGGCATTGCCGGAGGGGACGAGGAAGAGGAGCAGGGCCGCAACGAGCAAGAGGACGCGCTGATGGGTGGGCAGAGGCGCGAATCCATGCCCGGCCGCGGCCGCGGCCAAGGGAACGATGCCGATCAGGACGATGAGGATGTTCCCAACCGTGGCAAAGAGGTCAGCCGAGAGCAACAAGAGTTCGGGATGTAGCACAAAGGCGTAGGGCAGGGCAAAGCCCACTAGGGCAAAGCGGAAGGCCGTGACCCCGGTTTGCATAATGCCCGCGTTGGCAATGGCCGCGGCGGTGTACGCGGCGAGCGCGATAGGGGGCGTGACCATCGACATCATCCCGAAGTAAAAGATGAAGAAATGCGCGCCCAAGGGCGCGATGCCGAGGTCGCTCAAGACCGGGCCGACCAGCGTTGCCATCAGCAAATAGCAGACCGCCGAGGGCAGGCCCATGCCCAAGATGATGGTGGAGACCATGAGGAGGAGGAGGGCGAGGATGATGTTGTTTTCCGCCAAGGGCAATAAGGTGCTCGGCAATTTCGCGCCGACGCCGGTGAGCGTGACCACGCCGATGATGATGCCCACGCAAGACGCCGCTGCGATGAGCGAAACGCCGCTGTGCGCCGCGCCTTCTAATGCGCGGATCAAGGCGTGCGGGCCAACGCGCGTCGTGGGGTGAACCGCACTGGCGATGAGCGCGAAGAGCAAGGCGATGCTGACCGCGCGAAAGGGCGTGTACCCCAAAATGAGGAATGCGATGAGGGTGAGGAACGCGACGAGGAAGACGATGCCCTGCATTTTGGGCGGGCGTTCCGCAGGGGGTTGTTCGGTTGCGCGCTCTGACTGCCCCCCTGTCAGCACTTGCTTAGCGTGGAAGTGGACGATGAGCAGCAAGGCCGTGTAATAGAGGATGGCGGGCACTAGGGCGGCTTTGATGATTTCCAAATAGGTGACCGCGGGGGTGACGATTTCGAGCATCATGTACGCGCCCGCGCCCATGATCGGAGGAACGAGCGCGCCGCCCGAACTCGCTGCGGCTTCGATGCCGCCGGCAACTGCGGGCCGAAATCCAATGGCGCGCATCAGCGGGATGGTAAAGGTGCCGGTGGTGGCGGTGTTGGCGACCGCGCTACCCGAGAGGGATCCCATCATGCCGGACGAGATGACCGCGACTTTGGCAGGCCCCCCCGTGCTGTTGCGAAACATGCGGCGGGCCGCGTTTAAGATGTAGCCCGTGGCGCCGGTTTGTTCGAGCACTGTGCCAAAGAGCACGAAGAGAAAGACGTACGTGAACATGACCTTGAGGGCGATGCCAAAGACACCTTGCACGTGCAAATAGGTCTGCGAGACAACGCGCTCCCAGTCGTACCCGCGATGCGGAAAGAGCCAGTCGGGCAGGGCATAGCCAAACATGGCGTAGAGCGAGAAGGCGAGCGCGAGCAAGGGCAGGATGAGGCCGATGGCGCGGCGCGTGGCTTCGAGGACCAGGATCAGGCCGATGAGGCCGACGATGTGGTCGAGCGCGTGTTCGAGGCCCGCGCGATTGCCCAATGATTGCCCGTTGAGCCAGAAAAATTGAAACCGCGCATCGGTCTGCGTGAGGACGTACCCAAAGCAAAAGACGACTGCGAGCGCGAAAATGAGATCGAGGCTGGGAAGGGATTTTTTTGGATGGATGGGATATTTGAGAAACACGAGGCTCAGACCGAGCAACGCGAAGACCGCGAGTTGCGCTTGCGGCGCGAGTTGGGGATGGTTGACTTCTATCAGAATGAACAGCCCGAGCAGAATGGCGAGGATGCGAAAGAGGAGGGCGTGGAGGCGCGTCATGGTGAATGGGCGAATCGACGGAGCGGGGTACAACTGCGATAGTTCATCGCAGAGACAGACCCCGTGCCTGTCCGAATCGGCGAATCGATGGAATGGGGTACAGACGAATTGCGAATGGCTGGCTGGACGAGGTGACAACGACGAAATGCGCGAAAGGGAAACCGATGGGAGGCTGATCACAGATTTTAATTAGCCGTATGTTTTGCGGCTAGCTGACCGCTGATTGCTCGGGGCTTATGGACAGGGCGCGGGGACCGACCACTGATTTTAGGATTCATCTATTCATCTCCTGCGCGTCAAACCTCTTGGGCCGTCTCCACTTCTCGGCGTTGTTGTTCGACAAACCCATGACCGCGAATGCCCGTTTTATTCGCCAATTTGTTCGGCCCCCAATAGCCCAAAGCATGCGTGATAAAAATGCCTGCCAAGCCAAGTATGCCGAGCAAAAGGGTGATAAAGCCACCACATACCGCAATAAGCCAATTGTTTATGTCCGAATGTTGCTGTCTGATATCCGATTTCAATTCCCAGAACTGCTTGTCCAATTGCTCGATCCGACTATCCATTTGGTCGATCCGGCTGTCCATTTGGTTGAGCCGACTATCCATTTGGTCGAGCCGTTTGTCCATCTGGTTGAGCCGGCTGTCCATTTGGTCAAGCCGTTTGTCCATCTGATCGAGCCGTTTGTCCATATTGGTTATATCTTGGCGGATTAAGGCCAGTTGCTCTAAAATTCGTTTATCGGTTTCTTCAGCCTGCTTCTGAACCGCGTGTTGCTCGGCCCCAGTTGCATTTGAAAAAACAAATACCAGCAAGAGACAACACCATACACGAAAAGAAATGTTATTCACGCTAAGAACGACCTGCTTGGTTTCCATAGCATTTCTCCTTGCCACTAATTCGGCCAGATGCCAATTTCTTTGAAGTATTTGATTGCACCCGGATGAAAGGGCGTGCCCGTGTCTCGAATGATGTTTTTGGGATTGATGGCTTTGCCGGCCGGGTGTTTTTTTGCGACTTCTGCGCGGTGTTCGTACAGGGTTTTGGTGAACGCGTACACCGTGTCTTCGCTCAGGCTTTTGCGCGTGATGAGGTGCATGGAGCCGACGTTCATGCCCGCATAAGTTCGGGTTTGCCCGCGGTACGTGTCCGCAGGGATCGTGGCGGCAAAGAAGAAGGGATAGGTTTCAAAGAGGCGTTGTTTGGCCTGTTCGTCGTAGGGGATGAAATAGATGTCTTGAGACGCACAGGCTTGGGTGATGGACGCGGTGGGCACTGCACCGCCTAAGAATGCCGCGGCCGCGGCGCCATCCGCGAGCATGTCAACGCTACCGGCCTGCGTGTTGTAGAGCGGGGTAAAGTCGTCGTACGTGACGTCGTGCGCGTTGAGGATGGGTTTGAGAAAGTATTCAAATCCCGCGCCGGCCGGCCCCACCACCACGCGCTTGCCTTTGAGGTCGCGCAATGTTTTGACGCCCGCGCTTTGCGGCGCGATGAACAGAGCTACATTGGGCGCCAAGGTCATGACCGCGTCGATGTCCTGTTTCTGCTCCCACGCGCCTTCTCCGCGCATGGCAAAATAGGAGATGGCGGCATTGGCCAAGGCAAAATCCAGTTCCCCACTCGAGAGGCGGCGGATATTTTCCTGCGTGCCTTTGGTGGCTTCGGCAGAGACCTCCCACGCCGCGTGATCATTGACCACCTGCGCTATCGCGCCCCCCACCACAAAAAACGCCCCCCCGGGCGGCGCGGTGCCCACGCTGAGAAATTTATCCGTCTGCGGCGCGGCGCATCCGATGCACAAGGCGATTGCGAAGATGAACAGGAGTTTGACGGGTTGCATGATATGACCTTTCGATGGCCCCCTCCCCGTCTCGGGGAGGGGAAATGTTCCCATCTTTCTCGTAGGGAGTTAGAGGGACGGGCTGATTGCTGACCGCTTCTCATTCTCATATCTTTGGGCGAGGCCCCTACACACTGCTCGCCTTTGAACGGACTATCGCTAGTTGTACCCCGCTCGTGCCTTTGAACTGGCTATCGCCAGTTGTACCCCGCTCGTGGCTAAACTTCCTTCTCGCCTCTCCCGTCTCACGTCTTACCGAAGGGGGTTGTGCGGGGCGGACGGACTAATTCTCCGCAATGCAATAGAGATGTTCGCTACCGCGCACGTACAACTCGTCGCCCACGATAATCGGGGACGCGCCCGTGCCTTCGTCCAGTTTGTTCGTTGCCAAAACCTCAAATTCCGGGCCGTTTTTGATCACCAGCGTCGTGCCATCCACGTCAGAGATGTACACGCGGTCACTCACGCCGACCAATGACGCATAGACGCGGCGCATGCCCGCGAGTCGCGTGGGGCCGTAAAATGCCTCGCCGGTTTTGGCGTTGAAACAGGACAAGATGGCGTTGCTCTTTTTCAGCGCGTAAATTTTGTCGCCATACAACAGGGGCGAAGACACGTAGGGCGTGTTGTCAGCGATAGACCACAACACGGCATCTGTGCCCGTGATGTCGCCTTTGGCTTTGTCCAGGGAGATGGCCTGCATCGCCGGATTGCGATGCCCGCTGGTGACGTAAACGATGCCGTTGGCATAGACCGGCATGGGAATGACGTTTGCCCCCAAGCCCCCGCATTCCCACAAGATGTCGCCGGTTTTGAGGTCGTAACTGCGGGTTTTTTGGGTCGCGCTGACGATCACCTGCGTCGTGCCATCGTGCTCCACGATGAAGGGCGTGGTCCAAGTCGTTCTTTCGGGCCGATCCTTGCGCCAGAGTTCCTCGCCAGTGCGTTTGTCCATGGCGACGATGAACGAATCGCCTTGGTGATCCCATTTGATGATCAGGGTGTTGCCGTGCAGCGCGGGTGCTGAGCCTTCGCCAAAACTGCCTGCAATTTTCTGATCGCCCAGGTCCTTGCCCCATTTCAGGTTGCCATCAAAGTCGAAGCAGTAGATGCCCCATGAGCCGAAAAAGGCGTAGAGGTGTTCGCCGTCTGTGATGCCCGATGTGGAGGCGTACGAAGCGGTTTGGTGAATGCCCTCGTGTGGCGCGGCTTCCTGTACTGTTTTCTCCCACACGGTATTTCCCGTTTTGCGATTGAGTGCCAATACCTTAAACTGAAGGACGTTTGGCATCGGAGGTCGTCGGTTGCCGGTTTGGGGTGCATCTACGGTTTTGTCGGTTTTCACCGCGGTTTGCACAAAAATTTTATCGCCCCAAACAATGGGCGTGGCGTGCCCGAGCAGGCCCGGCAATTTGACTTTCCAACGGATGTTCTCGCTCTCGCTCCATTCCAACGGAGGGTTGCTACCTTCGACAAGGCCATTCGCATTTGGCCCTCGCCAATGCGGCCAGTTGTGCGCCTCTCCTGCCTTGTGATGTTTTGCCTGAACCCAAAGGGGGATCAAACAGAACCCCAACAAAACCCAAAGCCA
The DNA here is from genome assembly GCA_965204745.1 of Candidatus Latescibacterota bacterium. Classification (GTDB taxonomy): domain Bacteria; phylum Latescibacterota; class UBA2968; order UBA2968; family UBA2968; genus VXRD01. The sequence goes on along the minus strand of OZ242010.1, from coordinate 423,800 downwards.
TTTCTTCATCTCGAACTCCTTTCGCGTGGTGGGTGGGATGTGACGAAACTCGGATGCAAAATAGCCGTTTCAAGGCGTGTTGTCAATTTTTTCTTGAGTCAGTTGTCAGTTGTCAATGCGAATTAAGAGTTGAAAGCGAGTAAGAAGCAAGCCGCAACCCATCATCCAAAGACATGAACGGGGTTCTGTTGACATTTTGTTTTAGAGCGATGCGCGTGGCCGCAAAACAGAGAAAGCCTCGATCCTCGCCGCGCCGCCTCTCCACCCGTGCGTCCCCGTCCCCACCCCACCGTGTCTGAATCGCGGATTAAACGGATTACGCGGATTGCGCGGATTACCACCCACCGCCCTACCGCCATAGCCCTATCCCCCCGGCCCCCGTTATTCGCTTCGCTCATTGTAGGCTACGCCTGTGCCTACGAGGAAAGGGGGAGCGCATGGCTTTCTTGAAGGTTTGTATCCCTGGCTGTTTTGATGGCTTTGAGCGAATAGATCACGCTATGAACCCCAAAAAACCTCTACGCCATTCCCCTCGCAAAACCGCTCACAGTTCCCCCTTCCTCGCAGGAAGGGGGCCAGGGGGTAGGTCCCAATTCCCATCGTCATTTTACCACTTGACAAATAATAACATAATTTTTAATTTTTTACCCATTCACCATTGCGATTTTGAGCGCGGAGGAAAAGCCGCGCCTAATTTGTGCGACAGCTTTTGCAAAGGAGGATTCAGAATGATCACCGCCATTTTCAGCCGCTGTTTGAACCTCATTTGGTGCTATGTTCCCACCGCGAAAAGAGGGGTTCATATCGCCCATTCTCGTCTTGGCGTGTGCTTCTATTTCATTGCAAAACAGTCTGTTAGGATGATCAGTACAGTGTACCCCCCCCCCCCCCCCCCCCGAGAGGAGTCTGATACGATGTCCCGCTACGCTCACTTGTTGGCCCTGGTCGCGCTGGGCATGCTGGTGGCATCGGGGTCTGCTTTTGCCCAAACCACCGTCGACTACGACACGGACAACGACGACTACATTGAGGTGTCCGGCCACGCCCAACTCAACGCCATTCGCTGGGACCTCAACGGCGATGGGGTCGTAGCCGCTACGGATACTGCGAACTACAACGCCGTATTCCCCAACGCCGCCACAGGCATGGGTTGCCTCACTACCTGCGTCGGCTACGAACTCACCGCCAACATTGACCTAGACACCGACGGCGACGGCACCATCGGCACAGACTCCGGCGACGCCTACTACAACAGCGGCGCCGGATGGCTACCCATAGGTGGTACCTACACGGGCAATTTCAAGGGCAATAGCCACACTATCGACAACCTGTTCATCGCCCGTAGCTCCGCCAACCATATCGGACTGTTCAAACGATTTGGATCCGGCTCCCGCGTCGAAACCCTCGGCATCATCAACGCCAATGTTACGGGATCAAGAAGATCCGGCATTCTAGTAGGCGGGAATTCCGGCACAATCGTCGCCTGCTACACCACCGGCACAATAACGGGCAAATCGTACCTGTCTGGATTAGTCGGCCAGTTTGGCACAGGAAGTATCTCAACTAGCTACTCCCATGCATCCGTTACATCCACCACCACCGCTAGCGAAATCGGCGGTTTGGCAGGCGAGATATGGGGCGATGCCACTATAAAAAATTCGTACTTCGCAGGTACCCTCAACACCAGCGGTAATCCCGGCGGATTACTCGGGGACGAAGATGGAGGTAGCGTGTCCGACAGCTACTGGGACTCCTCAAAAGCTACAGGGTCAATCGGCAAAGGTAGCGGCCAGAGCACCAGTAATCTCCAAAATCCCACTGGCTATACCGGCATCTACGCCAACTGGAACCTGGACTTGGATGGCAATGCCAACACCGGCGATAGCCAAGGCAGAGACGATCCGTGGAACTTCGGCACCAGTAGCCAGTACCCGGTACTGAAGTACGTCAGTCCTTCCGTGGTTGAGATTGACTACGACGACGACAACGACGGCCTGATTGACATCACGACTTTGGCGCAACTCAACGCCATTCGCCACGACCTCAACGGCAATGGCGACGCTACCCACGCCGATTATGGCGCCGCCTTTCCCGGCCGCGACACCAGCAGTAGCGGCCGGATGGGTTGCCCTTCCGGCACCTGCACTGGCTACGAACTGCTCAACAACTTGGACTTTGACGAGAACAACGACGGCGCGATCACCCAAGCAGACACCACCTACTGGAATGGCGGCGCGGGCTGGGCACCCATCGGCAGTAGCAACACCTCCCCATACACCGCCACATTTGAGGGCAACGGCAAGACGATCTCCCACCTGTACATCAACCGCTACGTCAACTTTTCGGGATTTTTCGCAAGCACGGACACCACTACCCACATCCGCTCTTTGGGGTTAGTCAACGCGGTGATCAATACGGGTCAGGGCACGGTGGGCGCGCTGGTGGGTCTGAACAAGGGTCGGATCGCGGCGAGTTACGTCACGGGGTCGGTCACGGCGAACACCAATGTCGGCGGGTTGGTGGGCGCCGCTCAGAGGGGGTCGTACATCGTGGCGAGTTACGCCACGGCGTCTGTGGTGTGCAATCAGTCGGGGCCGTGGTCCACTGGCGGCGGGTTGGTAGGTGCCAATGGTCCGGGTGCGACGATAGCGTCGAGCTACTCAACAGGCTCAGTAACGGGGGCCTGCCTGCACAAGCATGGGCTGGCGGAAAACTCAGGTACAGTGACCGATAGCTACTGGGACACGCAAACAAGCGACATTGCCGATGATAGCGATACTGTTGCGCCGGAGGGCAAACTGACTGCCGACTTACAATCGGTCACGTCTGCGAGTGGCATCTATGCCAACTGGGACGATCTGACCATAGATGCTTCGGGGGCCAACAATGATGATCCCTGGACCTTTGGCACGACGAATCAGTATCCGGCCTTGAAGTTTGCCGGCCTGGACACCACGGCGCAGTTCGCTACCCAACCCGTGCATTACGACACGGATAGCGATGGCCTCCTCGAGGTCTCGACCTTGGCCCAACTGCATGCCATGCGCTGGGATCTCAATGGCGATGGGGTCGTCGCCGATAGTGATGCCATGACCTACAACGCCGCCTTTCCCAACGGGAACTTGTCAGCGAGCAAGGGTTGCCCTTCCACAGGTTGCATCGGCTACGAACTGCTCAACAACTTGGACTTTGACGAGAACAACGACGGCGCGATCACCCAAGCAGACGCCACCTACTGGAATGGCGGCGCGGGCTGGAACCCTGTGGGGCCTTACGGCGGCACGTTCAAAGGCAACAACAAGACGATCTCCCACCTGTTCATCAACCGGGGGTCTCGGCATAATACAGGATTGTTCCATGCGGTTGATGGCGATGTTTCGGGATTGGGGTTGTTGAATGTGAATGTGACCGGTGCTGACCGCGTGGGTGGTCTGGCCGGTAATCAAGGTGGTGGGGGCACCATCTCGTCGTGTTATGTGACGGGTCGCGTTTCGGGGTCGCGGTGGGGTGTGGGTGGTTTGGTTGGTCGGTCTTATCGCACTTCGGGCACCAACCGCATTGTGAGCAGCTACGCGCTCGTCTCTGTGCGCGTTCCTGCATCTGTGACGAGTGACGGATTGGCCGGCGGTTTGGTGGGTTGGCTGACCGATCAGACCGAGGTGGTGGCGTCTTACGCGCTGGGCTCTGTGTTCGCGGGACACAGCAGCGCGGTGGGCGGCGGGTTGGTGGGTCAAATCGCGAGCGGCGGTAGCGTGACCGCCAGCTACGCGATAGGACGGGTCACGGGTGCCGGCACGAAAGGCGGTTTGGTGGGCAGTTCGGCTGGTACAGTGACCGATAGCCACTGGGACACCTCAACCAGCGGTCAGACCAGCAGCGCAGGCGGTAGCGGCGTTGTCGGCAAGACGACTAGCGATCTCCTAAGCCCTACTACCTACGGTGCCACCGCCAACGACACCTACTACAACTGGAACGCCAACCTCGACGGACAAGCCGGCAACGACGATCCGTGGACCTTTGGCGCGATGGATCAGTATCCGGCCTTGAAGTATGCCGGCATGGACACCACCGTGCAATTTCAGTTCCAACCCGCGAGAGTGACGTTGGCACTGACGCCCTCGTCGATCTCGGAAAGCGGCGGGATGAGCACCGTGACCGCGACGCTGGCACACCCGTTGAGCGCGGCGACGACGATCACGGTGCGCCCGGTGGCGGGTGCTTACACGGTGGGGGCGGATACGACGATCACCATCGCGGCCGGGAGCACTGCGAACGCGACGGACACGGTGGTCATCACAGCGGTGAACAACACCCAAGACGAGCCTAATCGCGATGTGACCGTGTCCGTTGTGGCGGGCAACGCCCAAGGCGCGGGCAGTGTAACTGGTGCGACTTTGACGCTGGAGGACGACGACCCTGCACCGACAGCGACGTTGGCGGCGTCACCGGCGTCGATTTCGGAGAACGGCGCGGTTTCGACGGTCACGGCGTCGCTATCGCGTCCATCGAGCGCGGCGACGACGATCACGGTGCGCCCATTGACGGGTGCTTACACGGTGGGTTCGGATACGACGATCACCATCGCAGCCGGGGACACGATTAACGCGTCGGACACGGTGGTCATCACAGCGGTGAACAATACCCAAGACGCGCCTAATCGCGACGTGACCGTGCCAGGTGTGATGAGCAACACCCAAGGCGCGGGCAGTGTGACCGGTGCGGCTTTGACGCTGACGGACGACGACGCTGCGCCGGACGTGACGATGGTTTTGTCTCCTGCGTCGATTTCAGAGAACGGCGCGATTTCGACGGTGACCGCGACCCTGTCTCACACGTCGAGCGCGGCGACGACGATCACGGTTTCAGCGTCGGCTGTGTCGCCTGCGGTTCTGGGCGACTACACGCTGAGTACGCCGGCCACGCTGACCGTCGCGGCGGGCGCAACGACGAGCACGGGCACCGTGACGATCACGACGGTGGACAACAGCATATCTTCGGGGAACAAGACGGTGACCGTGTCGAGCACGGTGGGCAACAGCATAGGCACGGGATCGGTCACTGATGCGACGCTGACGATTATCGATGACGAAGTGGCGCAGGTGACATTGGTTTTGACTCCGGCGTCAATTACGGAGAATGCCCAGATTTCCACGATCACGGCGACGCTAGATCGCGTTGCAACCGTGGCGACGACGGTCACGGTTTCAGCGACCGAGGTGGCCCCTGCGGTTGCGGGCGATTTTACGCTATCGACCGCGACCACGCTGACCTTCGCGGCGAATGTGACGACGAGCACAGGCGCCGTGACGATCACCTCGGTGAACGACACGACCGATGCGCCGGACAAGCGCGTGACCGTGTCTGCAACGGTGGCAGGTGGCAATGGGGCGTCGCTATCGTCTGCCGTGACCCTGACGATCACAGACGATGAGGCCGCGCCGGATGTGGCACTGACGCTGTCGCCCGCGTCGATTGCAGAGACCGGCGGTGTTTCGACGATCACGGCGACGCTGTCGCATCGGTCGAGCGCGATCACGACAATCACGGTGCGCCCGGTGGCGGGTGCTTACACGGTGGGGTCGGATTCGACGATCACCATCGCGGCCGGGAGCACGGCGAACGCGACGGACACAGTAGAGATCACGGCCGTGGACAACGCGACCGATGCGCCTAATCGCGACGTGACCGTGTCCGTTGTGGCGAACAACGACCAAGGCGCAGGCAGTGTGACCGGCACGGCTTTGACAATCACAGACGATGACGCCGCGCCGGACGTGACACTAATGCTGTCGCCCGCGTCCATCTCGGAGGCCGGCGGCGTGAGCACGGTGAGCGCGACGCTGACACACCCATCGAGCGCGGCGACGACGATCACGGTGCGCCCGGTGGCGAATGCCTACACGGTGGGTTCGGATTCGACGATCACCATCGCGGCCGGGCAAATGGCGAACGCGACGGACACGGTGGCACTCACCGCCGTGGACAACGACATAGACGCATCAGACAACGCGGTGATGGTGCAGACCGCCGCTGTGGAGAACGACCACGGCGCTGGCACCGTGCAGGCTGCGTCGCTGACGATCACCGATGACGACGAGGCGGCGATTGAGGTGTCGGCGATGACCACGACGACGGTCAGGCTCCACACGACAGAGTCGGGCAGGGCAGAGACCTTCACGGTCACGCTCGCCTCCGAGCCGACGGGGAACGTGGCACTCTCGGTGGTCAGTTCAGACACGACGGAAGGTACTGTATCGCCCTCGGTGCTGACCTTCTCATCGACAACATGGAACACGGCACAAACCGTGACCGTGACCGGACAGGACGATGCCCCCGCCAACAACGTCGATGGCAACCAGAACTATACGGTCACCCTTTCGGTGAACCAGACGGATACGCAGGACACCAACTATGACGCGCTCTCCCCTGTCAGCGTGTACATGATCAACCGCGATAACGATTTCGGCTTGGACATCAGCACGATAACCGGGCAGGCCACAGAGGCCGGCGGCTCGGCGACCTTCACGGTGGCCCTGCTGACGCAACCCTCGGCGGCGGTGACGATTTCTGTGACGAGCCAAGACCCGAGCGAAGGGCGGGTTGAGCCTGCGATGCTGACCTTCGCGCCGGCGAGCTATAACACGGCACAAACCGTGACCGTGACCGGGCAGGACGACACCATCGACGACGGGGACGTCACCTGGGCGGTGCGACTCGCCCTATCAAGCGGCGATGCCAACTACGACGCCCTTATGGACGAGGATGTTCCAGTGACGACGACCGACGATGAAGATGCGCCGACCGTGACGTTGGTGCTGATGCCCTCGTCCATCTCGGAAAACGCCGAGGTTTCCACGATCACGGCGACCCTATCGCATCCATCGAGCGCGATCACGACGATCACGGTCTCTGCTACGCCTGTGTCCCCTGCGACTGCGAGCGACTTCACGCTATCAAGTGCAGACACCCTGATCATCGCGGCGACGACCACAACGAGCACGGGCACCGTGACGATCACCGCAGCGGACAACGACGACCGGGCAGACGAGAAGACGGTCAGCGTGTCTGCAACCGCAAACAACGCCCAAGGCATCACCGCACCCGCACCCGTGACCCTGACCCTGACCGATGACGAAACACCGAGTGCCAACTTGGATGTGGATGGCGATGGCCGGGTGAGATTGTTCTCGGATATAATCCTGGTCATTCGATACGTCCTCTTCTTCCGGGAAGAGGCCCTCCTCAGAGGGAACGTCATCGAGCCAACTGCCACGCGCAAGACCGCTCAAGAAATTGAACCCTACCTCGACACGTTGGTCGGTCAGAACATTCTCGATGTGGATGGCGATGGCGATGTGAGGCTGTTCTCGGATATAATCCTGATCATTCGATATGTCCTCTTCTTCCGGAACGAGGCCCTCATCAGAGGGAACGTCATCGAGCCAACTGCTACGCGCACGACCGCTCAAGCCATTGAACCCTACATCCGAAGCCTCTATCCCGACTCCCACTTCCAATGAAAGCCTATTCCTTGACCGCCACAGATGGCAATGGCGATGGCAATGTGAATTTCGCCGACTTCTTGACCTTTGCGGATAAGTTCGGATCGCGGCTCGGTCAGGAGCGATATGACCCCCGGTGCGATCTCAATGGCGATGGCGAGATTGGATTCTCCGATTTCCTCATCTTCGTCGCCGACTTTGGCTCGACAGGCTGAACGACGAAAGACGCAAAAAACAAAGTAAAGCCCGGGTTCACAGGGAACTCGGGCTTTACTTTTTGAAATTGGAACCTACCCCCTAGCCCCGTTACTCGCTACGCTTCGTTGTAGGCTACGCCTGTGCCTACGAGGAAGATACAAGGGGGGAATAACATCTCTCCGTTGCGGGAAAGAGCCGGAGGAGGGGCATCCATCGTTCGTTTTAAGACAAGTTCAAGGGCGATTCTATAATGGATGACTCGTTCAGGTCTTTGGATGATTGACCGCGGCTTGCTTCTTACTCGCTTTCTACTCTTAATTCGCATTGTCAGTTGACTCATTCTAACGAACATAGCGGTAGGGGCGGGGTGGGGACTGACCACTGGCTACTTGGGCGGTAAGGCGGGGCGGGGACTGACCACTGACCACTTGGGCGGTAGGGCCGGGCGGGGACTGACTACCGACCACTGACAGGCAAACGCATCGCAAAAGTCGTCCCCTTGCCGATCTCGCTCTCGGCGCGGATGCTGCCCTCGTGGTCTTGGATGATCTGGTAGCAGATCGACAGGCCCAAACCCGTTCCTATGCCCACGCCTTTGGTCGTAAACCCGGGATCGAACACGCGCGCCAGGTCGTCTTGGGAAATGCCTTTGCCCGTGTCTGAAATCGCAATCTCGATCTCATCGTCTATCAGGCGGGTCGAAATCCGAATTTTGCCCTTGCCCTCAATCGCCTGCTCTGCATTGACCAACACATTGAGAAACACCTGATTTAATCGGCTCGGGAAACAGGTGATCGTGGGAATATCGCCGTAGTCGCGCACCACCTCGATGCGATTTTTGAAATCGTGGTGAATCAGCGTCAGGGTCGTCTCAATGCCCTCGTGGAGATTGGCCTCTTTCATCTCTGCCTCGTCCAAACGCGCAAAACTCCGCAAGCTATGAACGATCTCTGTCACGCGCTCTGTGCCGGTTGCGATCACGCGATTCGCGTCATGAATCACCTGCAAGGTCGCCCGTATCGCGCGATTCGTTTTTAACAGATCCCGGTGCTCCGCCTCCAAAGTGCCCGTGATCCGATCAATGGCCCGCATCAGGGTCGCGTGCATGCGGTTGATGTCGCGCACCGGTTGGTCGATCTCATGGGCGATCCCGGTGACCAAATTGCCCAACGAGGCCATCTTATCGGCCTGCACCAATTTGACCTGTATCTCGCGGAGTTCCCGGTTTTTCTGCTGGAGCGACTCGTAAATCGCCTGCTGTTCTCGCGCCTCTGCCAATGCCAATTCCTTCAGCGCGTTGTCTCTCTCGAGTTGTCGCTGTGTTTTGCGGCCCGCCTCTGCGCGTTCTTCAAGGCTCTGCGCCTCGCGTTCCCGTGCGCGTTCCTGTTCTGCCAATGCCTGGGCCTGCGCGAGTTGTTCCCGCAAATTTTGATGCGTGCGTGCAAAAATCTGCGCGAGGTAAATCGACATCGCCACCATCAGTGCGAGCGCGCTGTAAATGTATGGGAAAACGAGCATCGCGCTGTCGATAATGCCCAATGCCACCAGCCCTTGGTACATATTGCCCATGACGAAAATCAACACCCCGACGCCCACGATGCTCGCGCCGGGCCGCTTTTGGAGAAGTGCGCGAAAAATATGGGTCAGGGCTTCGGGATAGGTCATCAGCAAAAATGCGTAATACACATCGACATCCAAGGTCCACACAAAAAGCCCGAGCGCGCAGCCAATGCCGGCAAACACCTTAAATGATCGGTTGAACGCGCCTTGAAAAAAGTGGCAGACAAACCAGAGTTGAAACACCCCCGTGCAAACCAGTGCCAGCTTGAACAGCGCATCGACATAAAAAGTTGCGTCCGCATCCCCCGTCAACGATCCCCATATCGGCAGTAAAATCAGGCCCGCCACACTCGTCGTCAACAGGGCACAATAGAGGTACTCGCGGTTGCGCGGCGCGAACAAAAAGAGCATGAAATGCGCGAGGGCAATGCCCAATGGGATCGCTAAAATCACTTGCTACCTCCAATTCGTGCTCGTGTGGGTTGGTCATAGATGGGCACAGGGCATCGCCCCTACATCATCCGTGGTCTTATGGGGTTGCTTTTTGCCTCTCCCGTTGATCTATCGGCAACACGAGCGTGAACGCCGTGCCCTTTCCGACCTCGCTCTCCACCAGAACGCGGCCATTGTGTTCTTCGGCGATCTGGCGGCACATCGGCAGGCCCACCGCGCCTGGTCCATCGCTTGTAAATTCCAAATCGAAAATTTTGGGCAACATCGCTTGGGCAATCCCCTTTCCCGTGTCCGAAATCGCAACCGACACCTCGCCATCCGCAGTGCGCGTTTGAATGGCAATGCGCCCGGGGCCCTCGATGGCCTGCGCGGCATTGACCAGCAAAGTGAGGAAAATCTGATTGATCCGCCCCGGGAAACACGTCACCTGCGGAAGGCGTCCGTAATCCCGCACCAATGCGATGCGGTCCTCTAATTTGTGGCGCACAAGCGCGAGCGTGCTCTCGATCCCCTCGTGGATATCCACCTGATTCCATTCCGCTTCATCCAAACGCGCAAAATTTCGGAGACTCGCAACGAGTTCGCGCACGCGGGCAGTGCTGGCCGTCATCACGCGATTGGCTCGGTCTATCTCTTGCAGGGACGCCCGAATCCGTTGGCTATGTTCATCCCCCGGAAGTTGGGGTGCCACTTCTTCTGCGAGTTTTTCCATCCCCCGTTTGAGGGTATCGTGCATGCTGTTGATCGCCCCCATCGGCGTGTTGATCTCGTGCGCGATGCCCGCGACCAAATTCCCGAGTGCCGCCATCTTCTCGGCTTGAACCAACTGCGTCTGCCCCTCCTCCAATTTTTGGTTGGCCGCCTTGAGTTCCTCCGCTAGGCGTTGTCGTTCGTCGGCGCGTTCCAATTCCCGCTCCAAGGTCTTCCGCTCTTCCTCCGCGCGTTCTCGTTCTCGTTCCGCCTCCTGCAAGCGGCGTTTCTGTTCCGCAGTGTGCTGTTGTTGCGCCACTGCGCGTCTCGTCAAAGTTTGAATCTCCAGCGTCTGTTTTTCCACCTCTCGGTTTGTGCGGTCAAACATGTGCGCCAAAAATGCCGACATACTCACCACCATGCCGAGAAAGCCATAGAGGTACACCAAAGAGATATCGCGCGACAAAACGTCCAGTTCGATCAACAACTCATAAACCGACACCAGCATAAACACTCCGATACCCGCGCCGATGATTCGCGCGCCCGGTCTTTTTTGCCAAATCGCTATCGCGCAAATACGTAGCAATTCGCAAAACCCGATCAGGCCGATCAAATACACAACTGGCATGGGCATGGCCCAAGCCACCAAACACAAAACCCCGCTCGCAATGCAAAGCGCACGCCAGTTGCGGGGCAAGGCGCCAAAAAAAGCCGTGTAGGAAAATTGTAGCCCAAACGACGCGGTGAGAATGAGGAGGGTCTTAATCGCGATCAAAAAAACGACCTGATCGGTGGGCCATAAAGTCACTTCACTGGACAGAAAAATGAGGAGGGAAATACACACGGCAAACGCCACATAAGGGAGATTGCCGGGCAAGTTGGCGCGAAACAAATACATCAAGAAGTGAACCATCGCAAACGCCAGGGGCACGCCAGCCAATAATTGCAGTAGGGTGAGATCGCGCCCGAACGCATCCGCAGACAAAACCCCCTGGGCAAAACCGACCCCTGGTGCCAGCCAAAGCAAAACCGCAAATCGCATCGCAAATCGCATGAACACCTCCGCCACCTGTGCGATCCCCGCCGCTCCCCTGCCCCGCCGTGTGCGTGTCCATCATCCGTAGGGACAGCCTGTCCTCAGTCAGTAGTCAGGCCCTACCCCGCCCAACTCCCTTCGGTTCATCCGCTTTCTTATTTGGTTGCTTTTCCATCAACCATAACCGCACATAATGCCGTCTTTGCTCGGGATGGGGGTGATCTTCAAACGCCGTGCGGTTGTGCAAAATCCAGCGGTTATTGGTGAACAGCATCTGCCCGGGCGCGAGGTCAAATTCTATGCACATCTCCGGTTGCTTCAGCGTTGCTTCCACCGCGTCGAGGGCGCGGATCTGGTCGTGCGTCAAGGGCATGCCCGCCTCTCGATGGCCCACGCGGATGTAATAATGCAAATAGCGCGTTTGCAGGATTTCGTCATCCCACGCAAAAATGGGCGCGCGGGTGACAGATGCTTCCCCCGGCAAAAATTGCCCGCGTCTGTCAAAGCAAAAAGGCGCGTAGAGCGCGTTCATCACCTCGGGCGCGTCTGCGAGCAATTTGTCGTGCAGGGCGTACGCGCTGATCAACTGACTGCGTCCACCCGAGCGTGCGGTCTTGACGCACAGCAAGCCCACCACATCGGGCACTTGCACCCCAAACGCGCCGTCTGTGTGGAACGAACTCTCGGCATTGGTCACGGAAAATCGCGCCCCGGTTTTCACATCGCGCCCGGTATCGCGCACGTCGTAGAGCAAAGTCCCTTCGATATTCTGCTCAAAAGGCACGCCCAAACACTGGCCGATCAGCCAATACAACCCCCGCGCCTCGTCAAGCGTATAATTTTCCAAAGGCAACCGCTCGACAATCGCAAATCCGCGCCCGGTTTGCAAGGCGTCCAATACCGGCGTCAGACATGGCGCGCAGGCGGACCGGATGGCATCGGAGACGCGGAGGTCATCCACCGCGCCCGCCCGCGCCCCGCGCTCCAATGCGGACAAATCGGAAAGGGGATAATACCACTCGGAGGACGGGTCAATGGTCTGCGAAGTCCACGCGCGGGGATCGGTTGGGGTTTTGTTTTTCATATCGCCGATGGCCTTTTTGCCTTGCGTTTTGCATGGTGGTCTTGTTATTTTTTTGGGGTATTCTAAACGACAACGCAAGCCCTGTCAAGCGGTTGGCATTTAGCGGAGACATACCATGAACATTGAAAAAGTCGTGATTCCGGTTGCGGGGTTGGGGACCAGTTTGTTGCCAGCCACCAAGTCGCAGCCCAAGGAAATGTTGCCCGTGGGCAGGAAGCCCATCGTTCAATACGTGGTTGAGGAAGTCATTGAGCAAGGGTTGAAGAAAATCCTGTTTGTCACCGGCAAGGACAAACGCACCATTGAAGACCACTTTGACCGCGACCCCGAACTGCAATCCTACCTCTCGGAAAGCGACCACAACAAGTTGCTCGACGAACTCGATTACGAAAAAGAGGGCGTCAAATTTTTTTACACCCGGCAGATCATTCCCGCCGGGCACATCAGTCCGGCGGGGATTGGCGATGCCGTCGGCAGGGCCGAGGACTTTGTCGGCGGGGAGGCATTTGTGGTCGCGTTTGGAGACACCATCATCAAATCGGGCAACCACGCGGGCTTGGTGCGGCGCATGATCAAATCGCACGTCGAAAACCGGGCGAGTTGCACCATCGCGGTCATCGAAGTGCCCGAGGGCGAGGAAAACCAGTATGGCATTGTCGCGCCCAAACCCGGCGCAGCGCAAGGCGATTTTGAAATCGACCACATCGTAGAAAAGCCCGCGCCGGAAAACGCGCCGAGTAACTTGGGCGTGGCCGCGCGCTACATTTTCAATCCGGAAATTTTCGCCGCGCTCAAGCGCACATCCCCCGGTTACCGGGGCAAACTCGAGCTCACAGACGCCATTGCCACGCTCCTCAAAATGGGACACGCCGTGCGCTGCATCAGATTGTACCCGGAAGAATCGCGCTACGACATCGGCAATTTTGAATCGTATTTTAAGTCCTTCATCGACTTTGCCCTGTTCGATCAACGCTATGGCTACCGCATCCGCCAGTACTTGCAAAAGCGTCTGAGGCAATTCTAATGACCCATGCGTTTCTCTCCACCGCGCCAGGGCGGTGTGGCATCATCGGCAATCCCACGGACATGTACGGCGGCAGCGTCATCTCTTGTTCCACGCAAGAACGCGCAGCCGTGCTCATCGAACCGGCCGACATCCTCCGTTTTGAAGTGGCCGGGCAATGCTTTGAAGTGCATCGTCCCGAAGACCTCTATCCAGACGGGGGCTATTTTGACGTCGCCAAAGCCATCATCGATTTTCTCGACTTGGGCCGTGCGAAATTCTCCTTGCGTTGGGCGTGCGACGTGCCCTTTGCGGCCGGGCTTTCCAGTTCGTCGGCGATGAGCGTCTCCATTCTCAACGCCATTTTCGCCTTTCTCAACCGGGATGAACACCCCTTTTTTCGCGCGGAAATGGCGCGCCACATCGAACTCAACTACATGGCATTGTGCGGGTACCAAGACGCCTATATGTGCATGTTCGGGGGGTTGAATTACATGGATTTCAACGGCAAGCAATTCTACCGCGCATTTGGCGACGAACCCTATGCGACCGTCGAACCGCTGCACGCCTACGTCTCGGAGCACCCCTTTGTGTTGGCGCACACGGGCGTGCAACGCTCATCCGGCACCGTGCATCTGCCCATTCGAGAACGCTGGTGGGAAGGCGACCGAGAAGTTCGGCGGTGCTATCTCCGCATCGCCCACCTCGCGCGCATGGGCAAACGCGCCCTCCTCGCCAAGGACTGGCACCGCCTAGGCGCGCTCATGACCGAAAACCACGACATCCAACGCGACCTGGGCGGATCGGGCCCGGAAAATGAGTGCCTCATTCGAGCCGCACGCGACGCGGGCGCGCTCGGCGCGAAACTCGCGGGCGCGGGCGGCGGGGGCACGATCATCGCGCTCGCGCCGGACATAATCCCCGTGGTCAAAGCCGTCAAACGCGCAGGCGCCAGCCGCATCCTCTATCCCAAACCGTGCCCGGGCGCGACCACCATCCCGCTGAAAACCCAAGCGGACCGAGAAAAAGCCAACCGCGAACTCGCCCGCCGCGAAAAACGAGCGGATATTCACCCTATCCCCTAAAAAGGTGAGAGGTGAGAGGCAAGACGGGAGAAGACCTACACTCACTGCTCGCCTTTGAACGGACTATCGCAGGATATGCTCTCGGTTTGAGAAACTCGGACAGTCGCTCCTTCAGATTTCTCGCCTTTTGCTACCACGCTCATCGTATTCACTGACGTTCCGCAGTTCAAAGAAGGCATCCCAATAAGTGCCATCGCAAAAGACCATCAGCTAAAGCCATCACGCACAGCGCGCAAGTCCGTCTCGCAACCAACGTCCATCTTGCAACCCACTTTGCAGGCTGGCGCATATCGTTCTGTTACAAAAGCGTTTTGCGCTGTGCAAGCCTCTCGGCGTTTGAGAGCGGCATTTTTTGCTTACTTTTTTTTGCTGTTGAAAAAAAGTAAGTCGCCGAAGGCATCAAAGGCAACCAACGAGGCTGTAGGACCAAACGCATTAATGGGCAAGCAACACAACACATCTGCTACTCTGTGTGTAACGTCAAAAAATAAAATGTCAACACGACCTAATTCATTTTCTATGTCTCCTCAAAACACTCCTCGCATCCTCTTTCTCGCGCGGCGGTATCCGCCGAGTGTGGGGGGGATAGAAACGCACTGTTACAACCTCTATCGCCGCCTCGCGGAATCGCACCCGGTCAAACTGGTCGCGCTGGGCAAAAACGCGCTGTGGCACCTCGGTTGGTTCGTGCCCTACGCCTTTCTCCTCGCGTTTTTTCAAGTGATCTTCAGGCGCGTGGAGGTCATTTATTTTTCGGACGGCGTGATCTGTTCTATCGCGCCATTTCTGCGGCCCTTGACGCGCGCACGATTTGTCGTGACCATTTACGGCTTGGAAATGACCTACGCCCATCCCATATTGAGCCGGCTGATGCGCTATGGGGTCTCGGCGTGCGACAAGGTGGCGGTCATCAGTCAAAAGACCCGAGAAGTCGCCCTGCGCGCTGGCGTGCCCGATGAGAAAATCGCCATCATCTACCTCGGCATCGACCCGCCGAGCATTCCCGAATCGCAACGCGGGGACCTCAAAGCGCGGTTTGAAGCCGAGCATGGCATTCGATTCGGGCGCGACAAAATCCTCCTCAACTTCGGCAGACAAGTCCCCCGCAAAGGCATGGCCCAATTCTTGGAACGCGGCCTGCCCTTGCTCGACCCGCACATCAAACTCATCATCAGCGGCACGGGACCGGACGCGGCGCGCATTCGCAGAATTTGGGAAGAAAACGATCTGCAAGACCGCGTGTTCCTCCTCTACCTCAGCGATGAAGAACTCGGCATGATCCGCAGAGAAGCGGACCTGTTCATCATGCCCAACGTGCCCTATCCCAATGACATCGAGGGCTGTGGCATCGCGCAACTCGAATGCATGTACGACGGCACCCCCGCGGTGGTCTTCGCGGTTGACGCACTGCCCGAAAGCGTCCGCAAAGGCGGGTACCTCATTCCCCCCAACGACTACGCGGCATTCGCCGATCAAATCCACGCTTTCTTTCGCCTTTCCCCCAAAGAACGCGCCCAAATCGAGCGCGAGGCCCGCGAGTACGTCCGTACGGAATTTACCTGGGACAAAACCGCAGCGGAATACGTCGCTCTTTTTGCAAAGTAGGGGCTATAATTATAGCCCCCTACGCCATTCAATCTGGGGCATGTTGCGCCATGACTTCTCACATCTTACCCTTAAAGGATAACTCATGACCGGAGCCGATGTTCTCATCCAAAGCCTGAAAGTGCAGGGCATTGATACCCTGACCGGCATGCCCGGCAACCAGAATATTCACCTCTACGACGCGGTGTTGCGCGCGGGAGGGATTCGCCATCTGCTCATCCGGCACGAGCAGGGCGCGACCCTGATCGCGAATGGCTATGCCCGCGCATCCGGGCGCGTGGGGGCCGCGCTCACGGTTCCGGGCCCTGGATCGACCAATGCCTCCACGGGCCTTGTGGATGCCCACACCGATTGCGTCCCGGTGTTGCTGATCACCGGCGGCACTGAAGTGGCATTTGACGCACGGGATCGCGCCAAGTGTTTTCACGGCTTGGACCAAGAATCCTTTTTTGAACCCATCACGCGCTTTTTTGCGCGGCCCAAGTCCATCGCGGAAATCCCCGACGCGGTCGTCGGCGCGTTCCGAGCATTGCGCGCCCCGCGCCCTGGCCCTGCGGTGATCGAATTGCCGACCGATATCGCCGCGGCCGAGGGCACAGCGGACATTCCCCCGCTGGTCGAAGGAGAACGCCCATGCTCGCACAGCGCGGACATCGCGCAGGCGGCCCACGCCCTTCGCTCGGCCAACCGCCCGGTCATCCTCGCGGGCGGCGCGGTCATCCACGCCGATGCCACAGCCGCGCTTTGTTCACTCGCGGAGCAATGCCATCTGCCGGTGGTCTATACCCGCTTGGGTAAGGGGGTCATCCCGGACAGCCATCTCCTCGCCGTGGGGCACTGTTCTGCCAAAGCCGGGCAAGACGTGTTGGGCAATGCGGATTTGCTCTTGGCGATAGGGTGTAGGTTCACGCAGATCGACACGCGCAGTTGGACGCTCCGCCTGCCGGAGAGGAAAATCCAACTCGACCCGGATCCGAAGGAACTCGGCCGCGAATATCCCATCGAAGTCGGCGCCGCTGGGGATCTCGCGCAATCCATTCCCCAACTGGCCGAAGCCACGGGCGATTATGCGGCGGCTTGGGGCGACCGCATTGAGGTCGCGGCCAACCGCCCGCCCATCCCCATCATGAGCGCGACCCGCAACGCGCTGCCCGATGATGCGATCATCGTGGTGGATGTCACGTCCATTGGCTATCGCGCCTTTGACGAATATCCCATCGCCCATCCGCGCACGTTTCTCTACCCGAGCCACTCGGTCACGCTGGGCTTTGCCGTGCCCGCTGCCATCGGTGCCAAACTCGCGTGCCCGCGCCAACAGGTCATTGCGTTTTGCGGGGATGGCGGCTTTCAGATGACCGCGAGCGAACTCGCCACCGCCGCCGAACACGGCATTGAGACCGTGTGCGTGGTTTCCAATGATGGCAGCCTCTCGGCGATTCGCGGCGCGCAAGCCAAAGCCTTTGACGGCCGCGTGATCGACACGGACATGCAAACGCCCCAACTCGCGGACCTAGCGCGGTCTCTGGGCGCGCGGGGCATTCGCGTGGATAATCCCGACCGATTCGCGTCCGTGTTCGCCGATACCCTCGGGCTCGAAGGCCCCACCGTGATCGAGGTCATGATGCAGGAACAACGCGATCACATTATTCGCCGCGTGCCGTGGCTGTATCCGGATTGAGGCAGTGGTTAGTTCCCGCCCCGCCCAACGCCCTTCGGTGAGAGGTGAGACGGGATAGGTGAGGCAACCCCGCCACCGCCCAACGCCCTTCGGTGAGAGGTGAGACGGGAGAGGTGAGACAACCCCGCCACCGCCCAACGCCCTTCGGTGAGAGGTGAGACGGGATAGGTGAGAGGTGAGACAACCCCGTCACCACCCAACCCTAAGTCCCGTAGGGATAGGCCCCCGTGCTCGCCCGAAGATACAAGGGGGGAACAGTGAGCGGTTTTGCGAGGGGATTGATGAGGGGTTTTTAATCGCTTTATGCCCTATCGGGACCTACCCCCCTAACCCCCCTTCCTGCGAGGAAGGGGGGAACAGTGAGCGGTTTTGCGAGAGGATTGATGAGGGATTTCTGATCGCTTTATGCCCTCGCGCAACGCAACGCCATCAGAGCAACCGGAGCGATAAGCCCTCAAAGGAGCTTTACTCCCCTTTCCTCGTAGGAAAGGGGCCGGGGGATAGGTCCCCCAACGCCATCAGAGCAGCTAGAGCTAGAAGCCCTCAAAGGAATTTTACTCCCCTTTCCTTGTAGGAAAGGGGCCGGGGGATAGGTCCCCTCGCCCAATGCCATCCGAGCAACTATAGCTATAAGCCATCACAGGCGAAGCCTGAAACGGATAAATATCCATGAAAAATATCCCCGCATGGTTGCACCCCTATCTCAAGCGCGTTGCGCGCTACTGTGCGATCCGCTCATGGTTGCGATCCTTGAAAACCCTCTCCATCCTCCCATGGCTACACCCCTATCTCAAGCGCGTTGCGCGCTACTGTGCGATCTCCACATGGTTGCGATCCTTGAAAACCCTCTCCATCTCCGCATGGTTGCACCCCTATCTCAAGCGCGTTGCGCGCTACTGTGCGATCTCCACATGGTTGCGATCCTTGAAAACCCTCTCCATCTCCGCATGGTTGCACCCCTATCTCAAGCGCGTTGCGCGCTACTGTGCGATCCGCTCATGGTTGCGATCCTTGAAAACCCTCTCCATCCCCGCATGGTTGCAACCCTATCTCAAGCGCGTTGTACGCTACTGTGCGATCCGCTCATGGTTGCGATCCTTGAAAACCCTCTCCATTCCCCCATGGTTGCACCCCTATCTCAAGCGCGTTGCGCGCTACTGTGCGATTTGCGTGGTGATGTACCCGGTCATTGCGGCCGTGGTCATTTACACGCACAAAGATGGTCTGCCGTCGTTTGAAAAACTCGAGGATGTGGATCCCGCGCAGACGACCCACATTTTTTCCCAAGATGGGGTCGAGTTGAAAAAGTTTTGGGTGCAACGGCGCGATCCCATCGCATTTGACCAACTGCCCCAAACCGCGATTGACGCCCTGATTGCCACAGAAGACCGCCGGTTCTGGCAACACTGGGGCGTGAGCATTCCCGATATTATGCGCGTGGTGTTTCGCAATGTCACGGTGTCCGGCACATTGATGGGGCACGGCGCGAGTACCGTCACGCAACAACTGGCGCGCAACATTTTTTTGACGTTGGATCCAACGTGGAAACGCAAAATCCAAGAGCAACTGACCGCCGTGCTTTTGGAGCGCACCTATACCAAGCGCGAACTCATCACGATGTATTTTAATCAAGTCTATTTTGGCAATAGCGCGTACGGCATCCAGACGGCTACACGCCGATTCTTTGGCAAAAATACCGAAAATTTGACGCTGGAGGAAAGCGCGTTGTTGGTCGGGCTTTTGAAAGGGCCGACCACCTATTCGCCCCTTTATCGGCCGCAACGCGCACGGGACAGGCGCGACAATGTGGTGCTGTACAACATGTATCAGGCGGGCAAGATCGCCGAGGCGGAGTATCGGGATGCCCTGCAACGCCCCATCGTTTTGGCACCGCACCCCGAAGAGATCGGTCAAGCCCCGTATTTTACCGAGTACATCCGCAAGTACTTGGAACGCACTTACGGGGTAAATGTGCTTTACGACGGCGCGACTGTGCAGACCGCGTTGGACAGTCGGTTGCAGCGCATCGCCGAAGAGGTGGTGTCGCGCAAGGTGACCGGGCAACTCAAAGACCGCGTGGCGGCCAACTGGAAATACAATCCGCCCGACCAGGCGTTTTTCGACAACATCAAGACGCGGCGGGATACCCTCGCCAATTTGGTGTTGCAAGGCGCGTTGGTCGCGCTCGATCCGCGCACCGGGCATATCTTGGCGATGGTGGGAGGCCAGGATTTTGAGGAGAGCAAGTTCAACCGTGCGACACAAGCCCTGCGGCAGCCGGGGTCTTCTTTTAAGCCGTTCATTTACGCCGCGGCAATCGACGAGGGCTACGCGCCCACCTGGAAGTTGCCGGATACGGCGGTCTCCATCAAAATGTTCGACGGCACGTATTGGCAACCGGAGAATTACGACCACAAATTTTTGGGCTGGATGACCATGCGCGAGGGGTTGGCCGGGTCGCGCAATGTGATAACGACAAAGGTGTTGCAAAAGGTGGGGCCGAAAACCGCGGTGCAATACGCGCAAAAAATGGGCATCGATTCGCGCATTTTCCCGGTGTTGTCCTTGGGCATGGGCACGAGCGAGGTCAAGTTGCTGGAACTGGTGTCCGCGTACGGCACGTTGAGCAACAAGGGCATTCGCGTGGCCCCGGTCACCGTGCTGAAAATTGAGGACAAGAACGGCAATGTGCTGGAAGAGAATTTTCAAGGCCGCGAACGCGCCGTGTTGACCGAGGAAACCGCCGCGGTCACCGTGAATTTGTTGCGCTCTGTGCTGGACATGCGCCAAGGCCACAATGACGCGATTTTGAATGGCACGGGACGCAGCGCGCGCACGGCCTACGGGTTTCGCCGTCCCGCGGCCGGCAAGACCGGCACCACGCAGAATTACGCCGACGCGTGGTTCATCGGCTTTACCCCGCAAATCGCGTGCGGCGTGTGGGTGGGATTCGATTCCAAGGTGTCGATGGGCAGCCGCATGTCCGGCGCAAGCGTGGCCCTGCCGATTTGGGCCGAGTTCATGAAACGCGCCCACGACATCCTCGATCTACCGGTCGAAGATTTCGCCTTGCCCCCCAACATTCCACAGGTGGAAATCTGCGGGGACACGTACCAAGTCGCGTCCATCTATTGCGCCAAACGCTACCTCGAAGTATTTAAGCCCGGCACCGAACCCAAACGCCCCTGCCCAATCCACGCCACCAACCCCCAAACCCTCCCCCCGACCGACCAACCCAAAACCAAACGCGAATACCAGTTTTGATCACCAAAAAAAATGAGTAGGGGCAAATAATTTAGGACTTACGCCAGGGTCATTGGTATCGCCGGTGTTTTGAGTTGTTGTCTCAAATAGTCCTCCCATAAGCCATGTTTGACTTGATAGATGGTTTGTCCGGTCTGATGGGCGACTTGAGTCAGTCGTCCCCAAACGAGAAAGGCACACGCAATATGGTTTCGCACAATGCGTGCCAATCGGCATTGACACTTTTCAAGCCCCGTTACCTGTTTTGCTTCCCGGTGAACTTGCTCAATCTTCCAACGCAAGTGGCACACCGCTTGTGCCACCGACGGGTCGGTTTGCGTCAAGTCGTTGGTTACGATATACGCCGTGCGTCCCGTAGGAGATGCAACCCGGAATACGTTCACCTTATGGTTTTTGGGGAACCCTCTGAGTTTAATGCGTTTCCCTGTGGCCTGTTCGCGTTTTGTCCAAGTTAAGGCATCGACCCGTTGATAGGGGTTTTCACCTCCCGAATCGTCCACGAGGCGATTCTTTTTAATAGGACAGTAATAGGTCTTTTGCAAGTGCTCAATGTGAAGCATGACCGCTTTGGTGGCATACCAAGTATCCATCACCACCCGATCAAAAGGCAGCTTTTTGTGAGAGACCAAGAGTGACAACATCTCTTTGACGTGGTCTAACTTGGTTTTTCCGTCCCCTTCTGGGTCGTCAATGCGATAGTCAATCAACCAAAACGGATCGGTAACCGGATTGACATACACACACGTCACCACACCGATCCCATTGATGACCCCCTTCGCATTGCCACTGTATTGCCGACGCACGAGGGCCATCTTTTTCGCATAGCGCTTGTCTTGGACCGTATCATCAAAGAGAACCACGCCCTTTGCGGTCAACGTGAGGTGGGGTTTGACGTTTTTCCAGATCTCACGCGGCGAGACGCGATCCCCACCCAGCGTGCGGTTGAGCATATCATGCGTGAACCGGTCGCTGTGATCTGCGAAATGAGTCAGGGTATAGTTGTGCGGACTACTAAGCAAATACTGGCAGTAATCCAGGCGCGTTGGTTTCGCCATACAGACCTCCAATGTGAGGATGGGGGGGCGATCTCGTTCTTTTTTGCGTAAGTCCTATAATTATTTTTTCTACTGGTCGATCCGTCCAATTCGCCCCCGATGTGATCGAAAAATTTTCAGCCGCAATTTCCGAGCATGAGACGCGGGATTAAATGTCGCGGATGGGTTGCGTCCGTTTTTTTTGTTGACGAATCTCGCCTCTCGTAACGATATTTTAACATGATGAGACGCGAAATATATTTGGACAACAACGCCACGACGCAACCATTGCCCGAAGTCCGCGAGGCGATGATGCGCGTTTTGGGCGCGGATTTTGGCAATCCGTCGAGCGCGCATTCAGCAGGCGACCGCGTGCGCGAAGCCATGGTTGTAGCGCGTGAGGCCGTGGCAAAGTTGATCGGTGCCGCGGCCGATCAACTCGTCTTTACGGGAAGTGGCACCGAGGCCAACAACACGGTCTTTAATTCGGTTGTGCAACGCGCACAACAACCGGTTCGCATTGTGACGACGACTGTGGAACACTCGTCTATTGTGAAAATGTGTGACTATCTCGGCACAACAGGCGTTGAGGTCGTAGCTATACCCGTGGATCGCTGTGGGCAGTTGGATTGGGCAATGCTGGACAACGCCATCTCGCCAAATACCGATTTGGTCTCCGTGCAATGGGTCAATAATGAGACGGGCGCGATTTCGCCCATTGAACAAATTGCGCGGCTTTGTCGATCCCGAGGGGTCTTATTTCACACGGATGCGGCGCAGGCCGTTGGCAAGTTGCCCATCTCAATAGCGGAACTGCCCATTGATTTTTTGACTTTTACCGCGCATAAATTCCACGGCCCACAGGGGATTGGGGCAATGTATGTAAAAGCGACCAAAGCGTTATTCCCGTTGCTCTGGGGCGGGACTCAAGAAGGTGGGTTGCGCCCGGGAACAGAAAATGTACCAGGCATTATTGGCATGGGAACCGCAGCCAAAGTGCGATTGGATCGGTTCGCGGCCGTGCGAGAATTTACGGCTTCACTTCGGGACCGTTTTGAGCAGTCCGTCATGGAGCGCGTGCCCGATGTGGCGATTAACGGCGATCCCAGTGCGCGGGTTGGCAATACGACCAATTTGCTGTTTCGCGGTGTGGATGGTCAGGCACTCGTGGCGCGGTTGGATCGAGAAGGGGTCCGGTGTTCACAGAGTTCTGCATGCACCAATCAGCGGCCCGAACCCTCGTACGTGTTGCGTGCAATGGGCCTTTCCGAACCCGAGGCATACTCGAGTATCCGGTTTAGCTTTTCGGAGTTCAACACAATGGAAGAGGTTGACGAGGCGGTTGCACATCTCGCGCGATTGTGCGACCAGTTGCGTCGGTTTTTCAGGTTCAAACGATTCTCGGACGAATAGGGGAGATCATGAAATTTAGCGGCCACGAAACATTTGCGATTCGGGAAGGCTGGCTTCACAAAGGGCTTAAGCTGCTCATCGAAGACCCCGATCAGATGTTTGACAAATACGTTGCGGATCGGCTCGGCGTTGGCAAAAATATGTCCCGCTCTATCCGCCACTGGTTGGAGGTCACGGGGCTGGCCGTGCGAATGCGGTCTGCGTTGGATGCAACCGACCTCGCCCGGCTGATTTACGAGCGCGATCCCTATTTTGTCGAAATCGGAACATGGTGGGCTTTGCACGTCAACCTGGTGCATCCCGAAAATCGCGCCTTTACATGGCAATGGTTTTTCAACGAATTTAATCAAGCCCGATTTAAGCGGGCCGTGTGCATCGACAAGTTGTCGCGCTATCTGCAACAATATCGCCCGCCTAGGCCGAGGACGCTCGAGCGAGATGTGGCTTGTCTTTTGCAGAGTTATGCCCGATCCATTCCAACGACCTGCGACGACCCGGAAGACGCGCTCGAATGTCCATTTGTCGAACTCGGTTTGTTGAGCCATTTTCACGCATCGGGAGATTACCAAGTGCATCGAGGCGAAAAGGCGATTCCCCCGCATTTACTCGGATATGCCCTCGCCAGCGCATTGGAGGAAGCCAGGGAAGGACGGGATACAGTCGATATATCCGCGAGAGAGGCGACAACGATCCCCGGTGGCCCCGGCAAAGCATTTGTCCTGACCGTTGATGCGCTACTCGCGCTCGCGCTCAATGCTGAAGAAACGGATCCAAACGCCGATATCCGCGTGGTCGATCTCGCCGGAGATCGGAGGATACGCATTCCAAAAATGCAACCCATCGCTTGGCTGAAAAATCACTACCGAGCCATCCAACGGAGAAATCGCCATGCCGCATGAAAAACCAGTCGCGTTCGCCACCGAAGCATTTCTTCGTTCCATCAACATATCGTACGACGCAGCATATCCGCATCGGATCGCGCATTACCAACCCACGGCCAAAAGTGTCCCGCTCATCAAATCCCTGCTCGGTCTTGAACGAGACAGGGCGTTTTTTGTGGTCGCGCCTTATGGCACGGGCAAATCAATTACAGCGACCTATTTGTTGCACTTGATCGAGAACCGCGCCGAGGCCGATGATACGCTCACGGCGATTGAAGACAGGCTTCACGTCGTCAGTCCGGGTTTGGGCAAATTTTCCCAAGAACGCCGCAAGGGCAAAGACAAAGGGATCGTGCTGGTCTTGCAGGACCATTGTCGAAATTTGAGCGAAAGCCTAAAAGACGCCGCGCTCGAGGGGATGCGGCGTATGAAGTTGGGCCGGCAAGCGCGTGCCATTGCGTCAATGCCCTCTGAGACGATTGAACAGGCCATTGAATTGCTCGGCGTGGTTCGGGACAAAGCGCGTGCGACCGGCTGTGATCGGGTCTCGATTTTGTGGGATGAGTTCGGACGCCACATCGAGTCGTTGATTTCTGAGGGGCGTTCCGTCGCTTTGAGTGAAATCCAATTGTTGGCGGAGTTTGTCAATCGGTCTCATGGCATTCCGATGACGCTCGGCCTGTTGCTCCACCAAGAATTGTTTCAGTACGCGAGCAACTCCCCACAAACAGTGCGCGCAGAGTGGCGAAAAATTGAGGGTCGTTTTCAGACGATTCAGTACATAGACGACAGCAAGGAGATCTACCGCCTCATATCAGGAGTGGTTTTCAACCAGAATAGCCCTTGTGCAAAAGTAGGGGCGAATAATGATTCTCCCCAACTCGGCATGTTTGCCGACAGACAGAATAGCCCTTGTGCCTTGACAGCCAAACGAGCAACCTTGGTGGCAGAAGCGTGCAAACAACTCGGCCTGTTTGCCGATTTTGACCCGTCGGAACTTCAGTCGCTTTTGCGCCGGGCATATCCCCTAGAGCCGACGACCCTATATTTGCTGCCCCGCATGTCCGGGCGCGTGGCGCAAAACGAGAGGACCCTGTTCAGTTTTCTCAATGCTATGGATTTGCAAAATCTCATTAGGCCCGACCATCTCTACGAATACTTTTCATCGGATATGCGTGCAGATACAGCCGTCGGAGGCACCTACAGGCAGTGGCTCGAAACGCAAAATGCCCTCTCAAAGTTGGACGACGCGGATGACTTGGCGGCAACAACACTGAAAACAGCAAGCCTCTTGGGTTTTGGTGTCCATGGCGAGCGGTCACACGCGACTCGCGCTTTGTTGCACTTTGCCCTGTGCGGCTATGGCACCACGGGATCACAGCGGGCAGAAACGGTTATTGACCAACTCATAGACGGGAAACACCTGTTACACAGAAAACACAGCGATGAGGTTTCCGTTTGGCATGGGACAGATGCCGATCTTCGGGGCAGGCTTGAAGACGAGAAATTGCGACAGCGGGCTACTTTTGAGTTCATTGCGTTTTTGACCGAAGAAGCCCCCCCGCCCGTATGGCGCCCCGTGAGGTATAACAGCGAGTTTTGCATCAGGCGTTTCTCGCAAGGCGCGTATTGCTGTTTGAAACAATTATCCGAATACTTGGAGGCCGAGATTTCTTTGCGTAAGATGCCCGTTGGTTGCGATGGCATTTGTGTGTATGTCATTGCCGAGACAGCAGAGGAATTGCGAAAAGCAGAGCGCGCGGCAAAACGCCTACGCAACGAAAGGGTTGTTCTTGCGATACCCCGCGCGCCCATCCCCCTATTTGAGATGGCTTTGGAAGTGTGGTGTTTGATGCAGATGCAAGGCGATGATAAGCTGATAGACTCAGACCCGCATGTGTCGTCCGAAATTCAACTTATGACCGACGATGCCCATGCCCATCTTCAAACGCTCCTCGACCGGTTGATCCAGCCGAGCAGCGATGGGCCGCGCTATTTTTACAGGGGGAACGCATTGCCCGTCAAAAGCGCGTATGACTTGCGGGATGAACTGTCCAATCTCATGTCAAAAATTTTCCACCAAACGCCCATCATCAACAATGAGATGATCGTGCGGCACAAACCGTCCCCCATTGTGGTCAATGCGCGCAAGAAACTCCTGCTCGGTGTATTGGAGCGATCAGGTCAGGAGAATTTGGGCCTCGAAGGCAATTTTCCGGATTCGTCCATGTTCCGCACAGTGCTGTTGCATACCGGGTTATACAAAAAAGACGACGGACGCTGGCGTTATGCGATGCCCGATGAAGTGGAGGACGAGGGGATAAAAGAGGTTTGGGACAAAGTTCGCGCATTTTTGACAACCCCCGCAAAAGCCCCAAAGGATATTCGAGGATTCTTTGATGAACTGATGGATCCGCCTTTCGGGGTTCGCGCCGGGGTGCTGCCCATTTTCTTTGCCGCAGGTCTCAAAGCCTTTCCGAGTGCGTATTCTCTCCACCGTGAAGGGACCTACGTATCCGATATTTTGCCCTCTGTCATCGAACAGTTATGCCGCGAACCGGAAAGGTTTGAATTTGTCGTCTTAGACATCGATCAGCCAAAACGAGCGTATCTCAACGCGGTTTATGATCTCTTTGTTGCGAGCGCAAGTTCAACAACCGGTAATGATCTCATTCGGGCCTGCTATGACGCGCTTGAAAGCTGGAAGACGACGCTTCCGACCGGCGCGCTGTCAACCGTGCATTTAACCCCATTGACCCGTCGCTTTCAAAAGGCAATTCGCCAGCAGTCCAATCCGGTACACCTGCTATTTGAGCGCATTCCAACTGCATTAAAACACGCAATTGACGAGCAACACTCCTTGTTGGAATCCCTCGAAACCTGTAAATGTGAACTCTCTGCGGTCATTGACGGTTATCGGAAAGAAGCGATTGCTTCTTTGCGTAGGGCACTGCCTGCGAACCGAGAAACCCAAAATGGATGCGTACACGCGGTCGCTCGCCAGTGGGCATTGTGTTTTCCCGATGAGCTATCCAACGCGCTGACTGACAGCACGGCAAAAGGGCTTCTCTCTCGCCTGCGTATGCCGTATCCGTCCGATGCCAAACTCATCGACTCATTGTCCGGCTTGCTGTTTCGCAAGACGCTCAACCGGTGGGATGACAGCAACAGCGCGATTTTTGACAGCGAAATTCACAGCGCAGTGCGGCGCATCGAGGAAAGAGCACTGTCGTTTGAATTTCAGGCGAACGGCGCGGTCAAAGACGGATTGGCGAATTTGGTGCAGGAGCGCGTGCGGGAATTGTATGGGCGTTTAGCCCTTATCGTCGGCCCGGAAGAAGCGCGGGCCTTATTTGCACATATTCTCAAAGACCATAACGGAAAGGATTCGCATGGCAACCATACGAGACGCATTGAACAATCTGTCCGATGACATTCGGCATATCGTCAGTGTTTCGGGGGGCAAAGACTCCGCGGCTCTCGCTGTCTATATGCGGCAGAATTATCCGCAAATCCCTGCGGAGTACGTGTTCTGCGATACCGGATGTGAGTTGGATGAAACGTATGAATATCTGGAGTGCTTGGAGGCACTGCTCGGCGTTAGTGTTCGCCGCCTGAACGCACTCGACGGTTTGCGGGTGGAGAAAAAGCCCGGGCGCAATCCGTTCGATATGTATTTGAACGAGATATACGGCGGCTATTTGCCCAGCCCGAGATCGCGGTGGTGTACGCGCGTGTTGAAAATTGAACCGTTTGAAGATTATGTTGGCGACAGCCGGGCGTATAGCTATATCGGCATCCGCGACGACGAAGACCGCGATGGGTACATCGCCAAAAAACCGCCCTCAATTTCTCAACAGCCCAACATCATTCCCGTTTATCCATTTAAGGACGACGGCCTTGGCTTGGCAGATATTAAGCGGATTTTAGAGGAATCGGGGCTTGGACTGCCCGAGTATTACAACTGGCGGTCGCGGTCGGGGTGCTACTTTTGCTTCTACCAGCAAGTTGGGGAATGGCAAAGATTAAAACGAGAACATCCCGATTTGTTTGAAAAGGCAAAGGAATACGAGCAGGTGAAGAACGGGAAGAAATTCACATGGGTGGATGGGAAGACCTTAGACGACATCGCAAACCAACCCCTCAAAGACTTGCCGATGATCGAAGAGACCGAAGGGTGCGCGATTTGCCATTTGTGACATATCTAAGTACCCTGCACAAATTTTTACACAAAGGGTTGTGTAAAAGTTCTTTCTTCAGTATCTTATCCAAAGTGTGATATAATTATGCGACACGGTTGGACACTTGAAAAGCAAGAGTGGGATCACTTGAGGCGAGTTGTCAGTAAAACACGTTGGTCAAAGACACAATTGGATCAAAGTTGTCGTGACAGTGTTCCCAAGAAGTCAGGAGTATATGCTATCTGTGCTAAACTAACTGATTTCAAACAAAGCTTGTTTAAGGCTTTATATGAGATTATTTATGTTGGCAAGTCTCGCTCTCTTAATCGCCGATTTCTTGAGCACTGTCGCAGACCAGAGCGAGGGGTTAAGCAAGCAAAACAATGCTTTGGTGATAATCTTGAATATTGGTACACTGAAGTGAATCCTGACCGGATTGACGAACTTGAGGCGCGTCTAATCGAATGTTTTGGCCCACCGGCAAATCGCATATCTGGAACTATCCCTGCGAAGCTAGGCACTCCTCGACCTGCTTAGTAGTGATAAACCCTTAAATTTTTTGGAGGATTAACTCATGAATATTTATCCTGCTTTACGTTCTCAAATGGGCTCTTGGAACTACTATGTCGTCAAAATGAGCGCACGTGAGCTAAGTGAAAATGTGAAGTATGCTTCTGAAGTCTATGAGGATCGCACCCTTGATGAGGCAATCCAGCGTACATTGAATGAAGGCAGAGTTAAGAAAGAAATTGTGGAGTATTTGAAACGCCAACAGGATCGCTTCTTTTCCTCTATTGTTGTCGCGGCTCTTGAGGGAGATCCAATGTTTTATCCCGTTGAAATCACAGACGATCCTCAATTTGCAATTTTTCGTGATGATCGACGGCTTAATGAAGCGTTTGGTGTATTGAAGTTTGATGGAACGCAGAAATACTATGCCTTAGATGGTCAACATCGCCTATCAGCTATCAAGACCCTTCTTGATCGAAATAATCCGTTGTCCGATGGTGCTCCAGAGGGCTTCGAGAATGATGAGTTCTCCGTCATTGTAATTGTGCCAGAGCGACGAGAAGATGCAAATAAAAATTTCATGCCAAAGTATCGCCGGCTATTCTCAAATCTCAATCGCTATGCCAAACCCACGGATCAGGCAACTAACATTATCATGGATGAGGATGATACATTTGCCATTCTCACGCGGCGTTTGATTACTGACAACGATTTCTTCAAATCGGCCGGCATACAGAGTAAATCAAGGCGCATTAAGACACAGAAGGGCAAAAACCTCAAAACAGGAGATCCATACTTTACAAGCCTTGAAACCTTGTACGAGATGAACGTTAAATTGCTCTGTTCTCGACAGAGAGAGAACAATGGTTGGGGCCCAATCGAAGAAGAAGGTACAGATCTGAAAACGTTCAAACGGTTCCGTCCATCTGAAAAATACATTGATGAACTTTCTAACGAATTGACAATGTATTGGAAGGCTTTAATTGATGAGATACCTGATCTCTCCGAAGAGCCAATCTATATGCGAACTCATGAGCTCAAAGAGGATGAGGAAGATAAAAGTGAAAGCGATCATCTCCTATTTTGGCCTATCGGACAACAGATGCTAGCAGAAATCGTACGCAAGTTACTTGACAAACGTCTTCCCGATCTAGAAAACCCGACCCTTGATACTGTAAAAGAGGCATTAAAGGGACTTAATCAGTTGGAATGGCGGCTCCATCACCCGCCATGGAGAGACTTTGTTTTAATTCTCCGCACTACGCGCTGGAAGAATCGCTGGACTATGAGAAGTGAGGACAGGACGCAGGTCATCCGTTGCGGTAAAAGGATACAACAGTGGGTAATTGGTCTTGATGAATTAGACGAAAATGAGGTTGTAGAACTGCGAGACCTTTGGAAAAATTTACTTATACGTCCGGAAATTCAGCTAAAACTTCACAAAAGTGCTGACGAAATATGGCAGGAGATTAAAGACCAGAAATCTGCTATATCTTAGATCGGAATGATCAGGATGGACTCGTCTCGAAAGATTGAAACATTGACAATACAAAAAGCTCGGTGGGGTTGTCCATCGGGCTTTTAGTTTGTGGTAGCGGTGCTCGGCGATGAGATTACATTTCAGTGGGCATTCTGTTATGTTAAAATTCACTGCGTTTTGCCAAGCGTGCTTGTCGATTCATCATACATCTGTTACTTTGCTTTGCAAACAATGTAACGCATGTGAAATTTCGTCTTAATACTCAACATCACAGGAGGTTTGACTTTATACAACTGCCTGAGCTTTTCAAAGAGCTGTACGTCGCCAAAACCGCAGATGATGTCGATAGCGTCATCAAATCGCGGTCGTTTGTTAATCGTATCATACACCGAACGAGGGGATGCGATTCGTTTGATCAGTGCAAGAGAAACAACCCGCAGAGAGAGACAAGACTATGAGGAAGGATGAGACAACATTGCAGGATGAACTGAGGCCAGAGTATGACTTGCGAACCTTGCAAGTGAGAAAAGTTGGACCCGGACGCAAGCACTTTGGCGGATCAGTTGTCCAAGCGGCACCTGATAGGGGGTTGAAGGTGGCAGGGATTGATGGCGTGCATCTTCGCGCTGTGTCCAATAGCAGGCCGCTCTATATGCTACCTGATGATCCTGTGACAGAAGAGGTGCTTATTCCGTGTTTTCAAACGGCTGCCCAAGTCGATTGTATGGTGGGCTTCTTTTCCAGTGAGGTTTTGGCATCGCTAGCTCCAGGGTTGGCTACCTTTGTCAACGGCTCACAAGAAAGTTTTCGCCTGATCATCAGTCCCCTTCTCCGGGCCGAAGACAAGGTCGCTATCGAAAAAGGAGTGATCACTCCTGAAAATATCGCTAGTGCCGCTTTAGAAGATATCGTTGTTACAGAAGACCTCATTCAGAAACACACGCTAAAATGTCTTTCGTGGTTGTTGCGTAGCGGGCGCGTAAAAATCAAAATTGCTCTGATGAAAGACGCGCTTTTCCATCCAAAGGTTTGGCTTTTTCGTGGAAGTGATGATGTAATTGCAGCACACAGATCGAGCAACCTGACTTATGCGGGTGTTGCAAAGAATATTGAGCAAATTTCCATTTCCAAATCGTGGGAAGATCGCAATCAGCACTATATCACAGAAAAGTTTTGTGAGCATTTCGAGCGGCTTTGGAAAAATAAGGACGATAATTGTATCGTCGTTGCGATGCCTCGAGCTATCCGGGACCGTTTGTTGCAAACCTATCGCTCAAACATCCCGCCAACGGAGGCCGACCTGCGAGCACTTTATACCCGAGCAAATAGATTTTCGGTCATGGAGGAATCTTCTAAATCCTACGGCTCATTTGCGATACCCTCATATCTCCAATTCGAGGACGGGCCATTTGAACACCAAGGCAAAGCAGTAAATGCTTGGTGCGAGGCCGGCCATCAAGGGGTCTTGGAAATGGCGACTGGATCGGGCAAGACGATCACAGCCATGATTTGCGCCCACAGGCTCTATGAAGCACGCAAACCACTGCTGATTGTTGTGGCGGCTCCCTATGTCCCGCTCATTCAACAATGGTGTGATGAGATCGCGCCCTTTGGACTCAAGGCAATTAATCTGACCGAGGCGAATGGCGTACGCGGACGGGCCTGGGAACTCAGTAAACTCAAACGGCGGTTCCGAAATGGAATGAGCGAGGTTGAAGTTGTCGTCGTTTCTCACCGCACGCTGTGCAATAGCGCGTTTAAGACTGAAGTCAAAAAGTTTGATTGCGCGACTTTGCTCATCGCGGACGAGGTACACAATTTGGGAAGCGAAGGATTTATTGCCGATCCACCCTCTTTCTTTGATTACAGACTCGGACTTTCGGCAACGCCCATTCGCCAATATGACGTCGAAGGCACAGAAGCCCTGTTTTCGTTTTTCGGTCCGGTTGTTTTTCAGTTCACGCTCAACGAGGCCATTGGACGCTGTCTCGTTGAATACGACTACTATGTCCATCCGGTAGAACTCACGCGGGATGAGATGGATGAGTGGTATGCTTTGACCGCAAAAATTAAGGCAAATGCTTGGCGTCAGGAGGACGGGGGACCCGATGAGTATCTCACCAAGTTATTGAGGGATCGACGGGCACTCTTGGAAAATGCAAAAAATAAAATTGCCGTTTTGGAAAAAGCCTTGATGCGCGAAGACCTTCGGACGCTCCGCCACACCTTGATTTATGCCTCGGATAAGGCACCGCAACAACTCGACGCTGTCAACGCGCTATTAAAGAAACACGGCGTAATTTCTCACCAACTTACCCATGTAGAGACAGCGAACCGCGATGAGACAACGCACATTATCCAATCCTTTCAGGAAGGCACACACCGCGTCCTTACCGCAAAGCGAGTACTTGACGAAGGAGTGAATATTCCGCAAATTGAAAAGGCTTTTATCCTCGCAAGCACCACAGTGGAACGACAATGGGTGCAACGTCGCGGGCGACTTCTCCGCACATGCCGAGAAATTGGCAAGACGCATAGCGAAATTCACGACTTTGTCGCATTGCCGCCGGATATGGATGATATCGACGATGAGGGCCGCATTCTGATTCGCTCGGAACTCTTACGGATACGGGAATTTGCCCGCCTTGCGCGAAATGCTGGTCGGGCTGACGGCCCCTTAAACCTCATTCATGAACTCGTCAACGCAGTTTTCACATAAGGAAGGGAGACAATGCCGCTCAACCAACGGAAAATCATCAAGATCATTATTGAGGAGTGTAAAGATATTGAGGAGAGATGCGACGGATATAAGGAAGAGATGATCGAAGTGATCTCCGACATCATTCAATATGAAAGAGAGCACATCATCGCGGGGACGTATATTCAGAAGAAGATAAATGACAAGTTCAACGCGGCTGGTCATTTTCTCGCAGAAAAGCGAAACCAAACCAAATAGGAGGGTATCAAGTGAAGATCATACGCGCCGAATTTGAAAATTTTCGTCTGTTGCGGAATTTGAAGCTCGATTTCTCAACAGATACGGCAAAGAAATTGACAGTCATTCGGGCGGAGAACGAAACCGGGAAGACCACTATTTTGAATGGTTTGCAATGGGCACTCTACGGTGACAATGCCTTGCCCGGCAAACGTCAAGATTATCGTCTCCACCCAATTGACTGGGATGAATCAGATGGCAACCGGATTCCGATCTCTGTACAGGTCGAATTTGAGATAACGAAGTTAGGAGGCCCAAGGGGCTCGCGTGAAACCAAGCAACGCTATCTCATTATACGATCCGCATTTGAGGCCTTAAACGGCACTAAATGGGAGCATACCCCATCAAAAGTAAAACTATTTACAGTAACAGATACCGGACATGAGTCTATTAAATGGCCAGAATCGTTCATTGAGGACGAACTGCCCCCCGCACTTCGTGAAGTGTTTTTTACCGATGGAGACCGTGCATTGAGTTTCATTGAAGTAGCTGTGACCGTCAGTACCAAGCGCAAGCGCGTTGAGAAAGCGATCCGATCTCTGTTGGGACTTGGTGTGATTGAGGATGCTCTCGGGCATGTAAAAAAGGCCGCTTCTGAGATCAATAAGGCAGCAAAGAATGTTGGAGCCAATGAGGAACTTACCCAAATCGCAACTCGGTTGGAGCAAATAGATGAAGATTCGGCAAGCTATGAAAAAAAGATAGAGGATGCGAAGGCACAATTTTCAGCGTTCGATGAAAAGCACGCCGAGATTCAAAAGCAGATCGAGGACGCCTTGGTCAAAGGCAACAGGGAAGAACTCAAGCAAGAGATCAAACAAACCGAGTTGCAGCGCAAGCGGATCAAAGGACAGCAAGAGGAAGCGAGTAAAGAGCATTCAAACTTGTTTCGCAACCTTTCGCTTTCGCGTGATCTCCTCACCCCCGTATTGCAACAAAGTCTCGGAGAGTTGAATAAGTTGCGTGACCAAGGCAAGATCCCCAACCAGACAATTCCCGTTCTCGAAGAACGGCTCCAGAGGGCCACTTGTATTTGTGGTGAATCGCTGGATCCACGCGCCGATGATGGCAAGCGCAGAAGAGATCATATCCAATGCCTGATTGATGAGAGTCAAAAGGCAGATGAACTCCAAAGAATAATCACCGAACTTTATTTTTTATCTCAGCCACTCCAACCTGACCGAGTTACCGGGGATGAACCTTGGCTTGCCAAATATGCCAAAGTCTTCAAACTCCGCGACGAGCAAGAGGCCCGATTTGATTCTTTGGGAAAGAAACGCAGGGCACTTGAAGCAAAACTTGACGATATACCGGATACGAACATTCAGGGTCTTAGGGCTACCATACGAGATTATAGAGAACAACGCGACCGATTCTACGGCGACCGAATGCGATACGAAACCCAACTTGAAGCATTAGAAAAAGAGAGAAGTTCTCTGAGTGCAACCCGCAATAACCTACTCCGGAGGCAGAAAAGAGGAGAGCGTATATTAGCTCAACTGGAAGTAACGCAGGATGTCAAGCAAGTTCTGGAAAATTCCTATACCCGAATCACAACTGAAGAACTCGCTAAGGTCAGTAGGTTAATGAACACCATTTTTTTGAAAATGATCGGTGCTGATCCCGAACAGAACGCAATTATTCAAAAGGCGGAGATCAGCAGGGATTTTGATATTTTGGTCTATGGCCCAAATAATCGGGCATTGAATCCTGATCGCGATCTAAATGGTGCTTCCCGGCGGGCACTGACCCTCGCTTTCATCCTCGCTTTAACAAAGGTGAGTGAGGTCGAAGCCCCCAATGTGATTGATACGCCGCTTGGAATGATGAGTGGCTATGTCAAGAGATCGGTGCTTAAGACTGCTATCCGAGAAAGTTCACAACTGATTCTGTTTCTCACGCGCTCTGAAATCGCAGACTGCGAAGAAATTTTGGATGCCGAAGCGGGACGAGTAATCACGCTGACAAATCCGGCACACTATCCCCGAATGCTGATCAATGACCCACAGGTGAAAGAGCGGACCGTGCTACGGTGTGAGTGCGATCATCACAGAGAATGTACGCTGTGTCAGCGACGGATGGATTTAGAATCAGAAACGGAAATGTACTGAGTATCTTGAACGGAGGTAGTGCAGTGCGAGACCATAACCCATTCGATAGCATTGAGTTAGTTGTACCTATTGAGCAAGATGCGGATTATGAACGCTATTGCCAGACAGCGAGTCGCGCCAGCATTGACCAAAGTCCGTTTCCGCGCAAGGTTGATCTCTGGTTTGTTGGGCTGTCGCTTGCAGCGCGAATGCAACTTAAGCCTGTTGATCTGTCGGAGCGAAAGCCGCGCAAGTTTAATGACGGCTCAGTTCTCGACAGCGACAGTTGGCGCATTCAGGCAATCATGCTCGTCGCCATCGCGATTGAGGGTAATGTGGAAATCGTAGCTGATCCGCACCGCATGATAGCTATTGCCAATGGCTTGGCAGCAGCAGGCGTTCCCCATATTGTAGATATGCTACACGATGGCGACTTGGATCCAATCTGGAATCTCTCCGACGCACTTGACGATATTCTGAGGGATCACAAAGCGACATAACTCGCTAAAGGAGGTAGATATGGTTCGTTGGAATTCCAGCCCGCATCCTATTTCCGACATTCGAGACTGGAGCGAAGCCAATCGGCTCGAACTTCGGCCAGATTTTCAAAGGCGAGGAGTGTGGTCTGCCGCTGCCCGCATCATGTTGATGGATACTATCCTGCGTCGTATCCCAATGCCCAAAATTTTTTTGGCGAATACTGT
Organism: Candidatus Latescibacterota bacterium; assembly: GCA_965204745.1. Lineage (GTDB taxonomy): Bacteria > Latescibacterota > UBA2968 > UBA2968 > UBA2968 > VXRD01. The sequence continues at coordinate 387,354 of OZ242010.1, read as the reverse complement.
TCGTGACGGTTCCACGTATCGCGTGGTTATTGACGGTCAACAGCGTATTTCAGCAATTCTCGATTTTCTTCGAGACAACTTCGCGTTAAATCATCCGTTCACGGGAAAAAACAAAGGCAAAACCTTTTCAGAATTAGACCCCGACACACAGGACAGTTTTTTGAGCTACCAAATTGATTTTAATGAGGCAGTAAAACTGACAGACGAGGAAGTGCGTGAAGTATATGCTCGCGTCAATAAGTACACTGTGCCCCTCAGAAAACAAGAACTGAGACGAGCCGATTTTCCCGGCGACTTTCTGAAAGTCTCGGAAGAACTCGCCGTGAACGACTATTTTGACAAAATAGGTATTTTCACGCCAGCTACGCGACGTAGATACGGCGATGTCGAGTACGTATCAGAATTATTGGCAGCTATGATTGATGGCATACAAAACAAAAAAACATCTCTCGACGATTTCTATATCAAATATTCAAACTGGAATGCTGGTCACAAAAAAGAAATTGAGACGAGATTTCTCGGGGTCTTGCAAGAATTGAGGGTTCTATTCTCGGATGGCGACATTGAGATTTCGAGAAGCAGGTTTCGGCAGAAAGCGGACTTTTACACTTTGTTTCTCGTGATAGACGAGTTCGTATCGCAAGGGCTAACCTTGAACCACAAGGACATAAAGCCTTTACAAGAGGACTTGGGGATTTTGCAGGAGACTATCCGTCCAGAGTCCGATGTGGAAATTTGCAGTGAGTACGCTATCAAATGCGTATCGCAAGCAAACTCCGCATCGAGCCGCCGATGGCGCCATCGTTTTCTCAAGTCGATATTGGTAGGAACTTATGTCGGTAAATCACTGGCTCCCGTTGACCCTAAAATATTCGAAGGACGCGCTCAAGTGGTCTATAGATTGCAGGATGGGCTTAACAGGGCTGACGAATATGGTTATTGTCCAGCACCTTGGTTTTCATGTCCGGTTTGCGATAAAGAAATTTCCGGAGATTTTACCGACTGCGTGTTGGCATGGCCCCAGTCTGTGACCGTGCATCAAATCTCGAATGCAGATTGGATTCACCGTTCATGCGTTGAGAATCGTTATGACTGGCTAATTTTGGAGCGTCGATGAGTAGCCAACTCTATTTTGATCCGGCTCATTTACGTCGAGGTAATTTTTTCAGCCTGAAAAGCGAAATTCGGACTGAAGAGGGAGATCCCTACGAGATTGAAAACTGGATTGGCCGGGGGGGAAACGCAGCGGTATTCAGTGGTCGCCAGCGCAACACAGGTGAAGAATGTGCAATTAAATTCCTTATGAATACCGGATGGAGAAATACCAAACGGTTTCTGCGAGAGGTAAAGTTGCTCAAAGCAATGCACGGCGATCACCTGACGCGATATCATGGAACTGGGCGCGTGACCGTCAGGCATAACAAGGCTTCCCGAGACAATCAACTACCCTTTGTCGCAATGGAATTGGCTGACGGCAACTTGCAGGACGTGATGCGCGAAGAAGGGGCGTTGAGTTACGAGCGATATGCCGGCCAGTTTCGCGGTCTTGCAGGTGCTTTGGCTTCCTTGCATGAGCGGGCAGTACATCGGGATATTAAACCAGAAAATATTTTGGTTGCAGGCGAACGATGGCTCCTAAGCGATTATGGGCTTTGTACTTTTGTTAATCCGGGTGAAGAAGATTTGACGCCCGAGGCGCAGAATGTTGGGCCGAAATTTTGGCTTTCTCCAGAAGCTCACAATCGACGGCTGGGGTGCAATGATGAAATCGATGAGGCATCTGATGTGTTTCAAATGGCTGCCATTTTTTGGTACGTGGTGACCGGCCGCCAACCTGTTGGCATTGTGACAGAAGACGACTGGACAGGCCCCCAAAAACTTTTTCATTTGCTACATCGTTCTCTCTATCATGACTTTGCGAAACGACCACAGAATGGAGACGAGTTTTTAACGGATTTGGAGGACGCATTGAGTCAGTAGGCACTAGCGATCCAATTCAAAAAAAATAAAATGCCCGGTAGAGCGGTTGTCTATCGGGCTTTTGGTTTGTGGTCGAAGTGATCGGCGATGAGATTGCTTTTCAGCGGGCATTCTGTTATTGTATTGTGTGAAGCACAAAGGCGTGGGTTTATGAAAATAATCCAGGCTGAAGACGCGAGGGCGTTGACCGAGAGGTAAATATGTTATTTCACAGACTGAAGTTTTCCGGGCTTTTGTCCTTTGGGCCAGAGGGAATCGACTTGCCGATGCAACCGCTGAATGTCCTGATCGGTCCGAATGGTTCGGGCAAGTCCAATTTGCTCGAGGCGATCTCGCTGTTCCACGCTGCGCCGCGTAGCATCTCGGAACCCATCTCGCGCATGGGCGGCATCCGCGAGTGGCTGTGGAAAGGCCCTGATGTGCCAAATGCGATCACAATGGAGGCGATGGTCAACTACCGATTGGGCGGCATGCTGCGGCATGCGTTGACCCTATCGGCTGGCCCTGTTGGTCGCCCCAGGGTGGTTGACGAACGCGTCGAACCCACCGAAGCACATTCTGATGAGAGGATAGGACGATCCTACTATCGTCCTCCTCAAGACAAGCGCGTGGCATCAGAGATGGCTTATGATATCGAGTGGTCACCGTTAGAGGCGGAGAAGCACCGGGTCAACGAGCGTGCAGGTGCTGTTGAGTTCGCGCGCTGGTTTGAACCGGAAGATTCCCTACTCGCTCATGTTGCCACTCCTGAATATTGGGCACTTTGGCGCCTGCGGGAGCAATACACGCGCATTCACATTTATCGGAACTGGTCGTTCGGGCCTGGCGCGAATTTACGCCAACCCTGCAACGCGCACGGTCGCAGTGATTTTTTAGATGAGGGCGCGGAGAACCTGCCGCTCGTGTTATCCCAATTACACGGAACGCACAAGAGAAAACTCCTAAGCGCGTTGGGCAAGTTATTCGATGGCATTGTCGATGTGCATTGTCCCGTGACGGGCGGCACAGTGGCGTTATTTTTGGAAGAAGAAGGCGACCGTTCAATTCCCGCTACTCGTCTCTCGGATGGGACGTTGCGTTACTTGAGTCTGTTGGCGATCTTGCTGCATCCCGAACCGCCGCCCTTGATCTGCATTGAAGAACCGGAACTGGGGTTGCATCCCGATTTGCTACCCACCTTGACTGACTTGATGTGCGAAGCGTCAGAGCGCACGCAACTGATCATCACGACCCATTCCGATGTGCTTGTAGATGCGCTGACGGACAAGCCGGAGAGCGTTGTGATCTGCGAAAAGCACGATGGACAGACCGAGATGCGGCGTCTCGACAAGAATGATTTGGCGAAATGGTTGGAGGAATACAGACTCGGCGACCTCTGGACTTCGGGCGAGTTGGGAGGCAATCGATGGTAAGAGCCACGCTATACATTGAGGGCGGTGGCGAGGGTCGAGAGCTCGGAGCGCGTTTCCGCGAGGGTTGGAATGCGTTTTTCAAAAAAGCTGACCTTGCTAGCAAGACGAAGATTGTACGGGGCGGCGGGCGAGACAAGACCTTTGACCTTTTTGTCACAGCCATCGAGAATAATCGCCCTAACGTGGTTCCGATCCTGCTCGTCGACAGCGAGGATCCTGTTGCGAAGGGACACACGGTTTGGCAACACTTGTCCGCCCGCGACGGTTGGCAACGGCCTTCCAACGCGGACGACGATCAGGCGTTTTTAATGGTTCAAGCCATGGAGACTTGGTTCTTGGCCGATAGAGATGCGTTGCGAAAGTACTTCGGCGCAAGGTTTAGGCAAAACGCGCTCAAGAAATGGCCCGGCTTAGAGGCCGTGCCCAAGCCAACAGTCCTCTACGCGCTCAAATGCGCTACCGCCGCATGCACCAAACACTATGCCAAGGGCAAGGTCTCATTTGAATTGCTGGCACACATTGACCCCGCTCTCGTGGCAACCGCCTGTCCGCATGCCGAGGCACTTTTGAATCGGTTGCGGCAGTTGTAACCGGCGACGAGATCATTTTCCACATTGGCCTATGCGTACCGCGCTCCTCATTGTCGATCACGGCTCAAGGCGTGAAGAAGCCAATCAAATGCTTTATGGCGTTGCCGAGATCCTGCGTCAAAAACGCCCGCAACTCATCGTTCAGATCGCGCACATGGAACTGGCCGAACCGAGCATCGGGCAGGGCATTGCGGCATGTGTGCGTGCGGGTGCGACTGAAATAGTCGTGCATCCCTACATGCTCTCGCCCGGACGCCATGCCACCCAAGACATTCCGCGCCTGGCAACAGAAGCCGCGGCAACACATCCCGGCGTCACTATCCGCGTCACCGCGCCCTTGGGTCTGCACGAGAAACTCGGCGAGGTCATTCTCCAACGAGCGGGATTGTGAAAGGCGAGATCGCCGCTCCGCCACCGCCCTTCGGTGAGACGGGAGAGGCGAGAGGCGAGAGGCGAGACCGCCCCGCCCAACCGCCAGTGGTCAGTAGTCAGTAGTCAGTGGTCAGTCCCCGCCCATCGCCGCCCAAAGGCGGGTCGCAGATCATGTAGAGGGCGCAGATGTAATGATCGTCCAAAGATACAAGAGGTAAGAGGCGAGATGGGAGAGGGATTTTAGCCACGAGCGGGGTACAACTGGCGACAGCCCATTCAAAGGCACAAAAGGGGTACATGGCGACAGCCCATTCAAAGGCGAGCGATATGTGTAGGGGCGGTGCCCCCGTGCTCGCTTGAATGTGCAGAACAGGGTACAAATCGATTCTGCGTTTGAAAAAAATTAACAGGACTTTTACGCCAAAAATGTTTATCTTGCACAATCAGTTGTCAAACGCTTGACCGATGGTCGAGCAAACCGGAATTTTTTTATGGCACATGCATACACACCCGGGCTTCGCGTGACGCGGCGGGCGAGGATTCGGCGGCAACGGCAACTGCCCCTCAAGGGCGAGGTCGTGGTGGCGCGGGGCGATGGGGTCACGCGCGATCAGGTCGTTGCGCGCACGGACTTGCCCGGCAATGTCACCACCCTCAATTTGGTCAACATCTTGAGTTGCACGCCCGAGGAATTGCCCAATTACATGCTCAAACGCGAAGGCGACGCGGTGCAAGCGGGCGAACCCATTGCAGAGACGCGGCCCTTCATCAAATGGTTCAAAACCACGGTCAAAGCCCCGATTGGCGGCACGCTCGAAAACATCTCCAAAATCACCGGGCAAGTCCTGTTTCGCGCGCCGCCGCGGCCCGTTCAGGTCAGGGCCTACATCGACGGCAACGTGGTCGAGGTCTTGCCGGACGAAGGCGTCATCATCGAAACCACCGGCGTTTTTGTGCAGGGCATCTTTGGCGTGGGCGGCGAAACCTGGGGCAACCTGCACGTCATCTCCGGCGAGCCGGATGAGACCCTGAGCGCGGATCAGATCGACGCCGAGTGCGCGGGCAAAATCGTCGTGGGAGGCAATTTGTTGACCCGAGCCGCAATCGACAAAGCGCGGGCCTGCGGCGCGGTGGGCATCATCGGCGGCGGGATCCGCGATGCAGATCTGCGCGACCTGCTCGGCTACGACTTGGGCGTGGCCATCACCGGCACCGAGGATATCGGCCTCACGGTCATCGTCACCGAGGGCTTTGGCCCCATTGCGATGGCGCGCAAAACCTTTGACATTCTGCGCGAAAACCACGGCAAAGAAGCCTCGCTCTCGGGCGCCACGCAAATCCGCGCAGGCGTGTTGCGGCCCGAAATCATCATCCCAGAAGTCGGTGCGGATCATCGCGCCGAAGAAGCCGATCAGGTGGGCCTCGCGGAAGGGGCGCACTTGCGGGCGATTCGCGCGCCGCATTTTGGGCGCGTGGGCAAAGTCACGGCCCTGCCGCCCGAGTTGCAAACCGTCGAATCGGAAACCCGCGTGCGCGTGCTCGAAGTCGAATTTGAAAATGGCGACCGCGCCATCGTGCCCCGCGCCAATGTCGAGTTGATTCAAGAATAACGGGAGAAAGATATGCGATATTGTTTTTTGTCGTGCGCTCTGCTGATTTGCGCGGCGCAGGTGCAGGCCCAACAACCCCCTGTGGTGCAAGCGAAAGACACCCTGGGGGTTATACGCGCACAGGTGCGGGCAACAGCGTTCCAGCAACCCCCTGTGGTGCGAGCGATAGACACCCCCAACGACTCGGGCGGTAGCATCACCGTTACATGGGACATCAGCGACTTCATTGACAATAATCTTTTCCGGGCAATGTCGCATCCGAGCTTCGGCGACCTCATTGACGACATCCGGGACTTAGTGGAACATTTTGGATTGGAAATTGAGGAATGGTCAAATAAAAATAAACTGATGGCATTTATACTCATGAAAATCCTCGAATCTCCCGAAGGACTCAAATTCACAATCGCAGTTGGCGAATCGGAAAATGGGCCTTTTCATCCCACTGGGATCAGCAGGATCGATTTGCAATCTAGCGAACCCGGCACCTTTGGGCACGGCGAGGAAACGCATCACATGCTCTTTGCCAAAATCACCGACTATGCCGATCCCGCGGATCCGTCAAAGCGGATCCCCATTGAAAACGGCAAAACCTATTACGTGCGGGTCAACGCGCATCTCCCTTCCGGCGAGACAGTGCCCTTTGCTATCGCGTCTGCAACCGCGGCTGAAAATTTCTTCAACTGGGCCAAAGCAAACAATTTTGTCATCGGCACGGTGTTTTCGCTCATCATTTTGGGCGGCATCATCCTCGCGCAAAAGCGCGACCTGTTCATTCGGCGCATCGCGGGCCTCGAAGCCTTGGACGAGGCCCTGGGGCGCGCCACGGAAATGGGCAAACCCGTGCTCTTTGCACACGGCTTGGCGTCGATGGGCAGCGTCTCGACCATTGCGGCGATCAACGTGCTCTCGCGCGTTGCGAATCGCACCGCTGAATTTAATACGGAATTGCGCGTCGCCAACAACGACCCCGTGGTTCTGGCCGTGAGCCGAGAGGTCGTCAAGGAATCCTATCTCAATGCCGGGCGGCCCGACGCGTATTCCGAGGACATGGTGTTCATGGTCGCCACCGAGCAATTTAGTTATGCTGCCGCGCTCGACGGCATGATGGTGCGCGACCGACCTGCGACCAACATCCTGATGGGCTATTTCTTTGCGGAATCTCTGCTCTTGGCCGAAACCGGCGCGTCTATCGGGGCGATTCAGATCGCGGGCACGGATTCCTACACCCAACTGCCCTTTTTCATCACCACCTGCGACTACACCTTGATGGGCGAAGAACTCTACGCCGCGAGCGCGTATCTCTCCCGCGAACCCAAGTTGCTCGGCAGCCTCAAGGGGCAGGACATCGGCAAAGCCGTGCTCTTGATCGCCATGATCTTGGGTACGCTTTTGGCGACCGTCTTTGACTTTCAGGAACTCACGCACGTTTTCTCGGCGTATTAACAGGAGTCTTTCATGCTTTTTTTTAGACGCACACTCCCGCTGATCATCGCCTTTGTCATGGGCATCATCGGCATTCTGTGTTTTTACATTCCACACAGCGACGCGGAAAGCCTCGAATTGGAATTGACCAAGTGGGATCGCATCGTGGCGGCGTTCGCGCTGGTGCTGGGCATCTACAGCTTGATGCGCTTGCACTGGAGCCGCGTGCGGCGGCAGAACCCCGGCTGGGGGTACAGCTTTCTCGTGTTTTTGGGCTTTGCGGTCATGACCCTGTTTGCGATTTACAACGACGGACAGTGGCCGCACAATCCCCAAGAAATCGACACGGGCCCCTTTGTGTGGATGTACAAAAACGTGCAAGTGCCCGCGGACGCCACCATGTTCTCCATCCTCGCGTTTTTCATCGCATCGGCGGCGTATCGCACCTTTCGCGCGCGCACCATCGAAGCGGCCATCCTGCTCGTATCGGCCATCATCGTCATGATCGGGCGCGTGCCCATTGGCGCGGTCATTTACCAGGAATTGCCCGACCTCGCCCAATGGATGATGGACGTGCCCAATTTGGCGGCCAAGCGCGGCATCTTGCTCGGCGTCAGCTTGGGCGCGGTCGCAACGGCCTTGCGGATCATCTTTGGCATTGAACGCTCGTATCTCGGCGGAGGCGAAGAATGAAAGCATTTTTGCACAATATCGACCGTCGCATCATCTTCGCGTTCGTCGCGCTCGGCATTATCATTCCCTCGCTGGCGCCGGTGCGTATGCCCATCCCCATTACCAAAGATGTGCAAGCGTTTTACGACACCGTTGAAGACGTGGGCGCGAAAAACGGCACGGTGCTCATCTCGTTCGACTATGGCCCTAGCGCCAAGCCCGAAGTGCAACCCATGGCCATCTCGGTGTTGCGCCATTGTTTTCGCAACCGCATCAAAGTGATCGGCATGTCGCACGTTCCGACCTCTGTGGGCCTCGCGCAACAAGCCTTTGAAACCGCCGCGGGAGAATACGGCGCGCAATACGGCGAGGATTACACGTTCTTGGGGTTCAAGCCGGGCGGGGGGTCATTGGTCATCAACATGGGCAGCGACTTTCACGGCGCGTTTCAAAAAGACCTGCGCGGCAGCGACACAACCGAATTGCCCGTCACGCAAAACATCAAGGGATTGGCGAATTTCGACTACGTGATCTGCTTGGCCTCTGGCAACACCCCGGACGGCACATGGATCCCCTACGGTCAGGAACGCTACAAATTCAAATTCGGCCTCGGCTGCACAGCGGTGATGGCGCCCGATCAATATCCCTATTTGCAAACCGGGCAAATGCACGGCATGATGGGCGGCTTGGCCGGCGCGGCCGAATACGAAACCCTGATTGACGCATCGGGCAAAGCCACCGCGGGCATGGGCGCCCAATCCTTTGTGCATCTCATCATCATTTTGTTCATCGTCTTGGGCAATGTGATGTATTTCCTGTACGGACGGCAGAAAGGCGGTGCTCGGTGAATCGCGATTCCATCATTTTTTTCGTCTTTTTAGTGGTCTTTGCCGCGGTCAATCTGTACCTCTTTGCCTCGAACAGCTTGTCTATGGACTGGGATGGCTTGGGCACGTTCATCGCGGCCGGCATTACCCTGTCGCTCTACAGCTTTTTGTACAAAGACAATCCCCTCTTCAAATTTGCCGAAAACCTCTACGTGGGCGTCGCGGCCGCGTACACGCTCAGTCAGGTGTGGTACACCGTGCTCCTGACCGACGTCATCACGCCCCTTCGGGAACTCGATGGCGAAAGCCTGGACAATTTGTGGTTGCTCGTGCCCACCATGCTCGGGTTTTTTATGCTCACGCAACTCTCTGCGGCAAAGTACAGTTGGCTCAGCCGCATCGCATTTGCGTTTGTCGTGGGCCTGGGATCTGGCCTCGCCATCCCGCGCACCATCGCGGCCAATTTGCTCGCCCAAATGGAGTTGACGATGCAGGCCATCACGCTGGACTGGGCGGGACTCGATCTCTTTCTCATTCTGGTCGGCGTCGTGACCGTGCTCGTCTATTTCTTTTATTCTTTCGAACACACGGGCCCGGTCGGCATCGCGTCCAAAATCGGCATTTATTTTCTCATGATCTCGTTTGGCGCGTCCTTTGGCTACACCATCATGGCGCGTCTTTCCCTGTTGATCGGTCGCGTCGGCTTCTTGCTCGAAGAATGGCTCATGCTCCAGTTGCCTTTGTTTTAACCCCGAGACGGGGAGAGGAGTCCTCATTTCCCTCGTATCTTTGGGCGAGCACGGGAACATCGCCCCCTTTTGTGTTTTGAACTGGCTGTCGCCAGTTGTACCCCGCTCGTGCCTTTTGTGGCTAAGCCTTTGAACTGGCTATCGCCAGTTGTACCCCGCTCGTGGCTAAAAAACCGGGAACGTTCACCACCTTCAAGAAGTTCATGAAACATTGCAATGCCAAATACTGTGCTGACAGTTGATACCCTGCAAACGCACTTCCATACAGACAGCGGAACGGCTCGGGCCGTAGATGGTGTATCATTCACACTCAACGCGGGCGAAACCTTTGGGCTCGTGGGTGAATCGGGATGCGGCAAGAGCGTTACTTCCCTGTCCATCATGCGATTGGTGCCCTATCCTGGCCGCATTGAAGGTGGGCACATTTTTTTTGACAACCGCGACCTGCTCGCCCTGTCCGACCTCGAAATGCGAGACGTGCGCGGCAATGAGATTGCGATGATCTTCCAAGAACCCATGACCAGCCTCAACCCGGTGTACACCTGCGGGTTTCAAGTGGATGAAGCCGTGCGCCGGCATCAGGGGCTTTCGCCAAAAGAAGCGCGGCGCAAAACAGTGGAAATGTTGCACTTGGTCGGCTTGCCCGATCCGGAACAGCGGGCAGACGAATACCCGCACCAGTTGTCCGGTGGGCAACGCCAGCGCGTGATGATCGCCATGGCGCTCTCGTGCGATCCCAAGGTTCTCATCGCCGACGAACCCACCACCGCGCTCGACGTCACCATTCAGGCCCAAATCCTGGATTTGTTGCGCGATTTGCAACGCCAACTCGGCATGGCGGTTTTGCTCATCACGCACGACTTGGGCGTCATTGCCGAGGTCGCGGATCGCGTGGCGGTGATGTACGCGGGTAAAATTGTGGAAATGGGGCCGGCCGATGCGATCTTTCACCATCCCATGCACCCCTACACCCGAGGCTTGCTCGCGTCCGTGCCCCGCTTGGATGTGGCGCGTGACCGCCTCAAAACCATTCCGGGCCATGTGCCCGAAGCCACGCGCTTTGCCTCCGGGTGTCGCTTTGCCGACCGATGCGAAAGCGCGGATGCGATTTGCCGCGAATCCATTCCACCATTAAAAACGATGGCGGGCGATCACCAAACCGCGTGTTGGATGGCTTAAAATCAGTGGTTAGGTCGTGTTGACATTTTATTTTTTAACGTTACGCGCACAGATTAGCAAATGTGTTGCTTGCTCATTTAAGGCATTTGGTCCTAAAGCCTCGTTGGTTGCCTTCGATGCCTTCGGCGACTTCTTTTTTGCTTGCCCAAAAAAGAAGCAAAAAAGGGCACTCTCAAACGCCGAGAGGCTTGCACAGCGCAAATCGCTTTTGTAACAAAACGACATGCGCCAGCCTGCAAAGTGGGTTGCATAATGGACGTTGGTTGCGAGACGGACTTGCGCGCTGTGCCTGATGGCTTTAGCTGATGGGCTTTTGCGAGGGCATTCTTAATTATCGCTTCTTTGAATGACTACGGAACGTCAAGGGGATCACTTGCTGTCGCATATCGCATCACATGAGGTCAACAGAAATTCAATTTGGTCTCACATCTCGCTTGAAGCGAGTGGGGCGGCCCTCTTACGTCTTCCCTCTCCCGTCTCACCTGAAGGGTTGAAGGGCGGGGCGGACTAACTACTCTCATGCTCCTCCAAGTTCAAAATCTCAAAAAACACTACCCCATCTCGCGCGGGGGTTTTCGGCGCGCAACGCGGCAGGTCAAAGCGGTGGATGGCGTGAGTTTTGATATTGCGCCCGGCGAGACCCTCGGCTTGGTGGGCGAATCCGGATGCGGGAAGACCACGGTCGGTCGGGCGATTTTGCGCTTGATCGACGCGACCGCAGGCGCGGTTCGGTTCCGGGATACGGATGTGTTCTCGCTCGAGAAAAAGCAACTCCGCGCATTGCGCCGGCACATGCAACTCATCTTTCAAGACCCTTATGGATCGCTCAATCCGCGCCTCACGGTTGGCGGCATCCTCTCGGAACCCCTAAAAATCCACGGGGAAAAAGATCGGGTCGCTGATTTGCTCAACACGGTGGGTTTGTCCCCGGATGCGGCCCGCCGCTATCCGCACGAGTTTTCCGGGGGCCAGCGGCAGCGCATTGGCATTGCGCGCGCCTTGGCCGTCAAACCGCAATTCATTGTGGCGGACGAACCCGTGTCCGCGCTCGACGTGTCCATCCAAGCGCAAATTGTGAACTTGCTTCAGGACTTGCAAGCGCGGTTCGGCTTGGCCTATCTCTTCATCGCCCACGACTTGAGCGTGGTCAAACACATCTCGAATCGCGTGGCGGTCATGTACTTGGGCCGTATTGTCGAATTGGCCCCTAGCCAAAACTTGTACGACAACCCGCAACACCCCTATACGCACGCCTTGCTCTCGTCCATTCCCGTGCCCGATCCGCGCGTCAACCGCTCGCGCATCAGATTGACGGGTGACGTGCCCAGCCCGATCAACAGGCCATCGGGTTGTCCGTTCCATCCGCGATGCCCCGAAGCGGTGCGCGATTGTGCGCGGGAAATGCCAGCGCTTTTGGAGATTGAATCGGGCCATCGCGTCGCGTGTATTTTGAGGCATCATTAGGTCGTGTTGACATTTACGAGCAAAGCAACTGGCTTGAGCGGTTTTGCGAGGGGGACCTACCCTCTAACCCCCTTCCTAAGAGGAAGGGGGAACGGTGATGGGTCTTCCGAGGGATTGCTCGAGAGGTTTTTTGGGTTCTATGGCGTGATCCATTCGCCCAAAGCCACCAAAAGAGCTTTACTCCCCTTTCCTTGTAGGCACAGGCGTAGCCTACAATGAGCGAAGCGAATAACGGGGCCGGGGGATAGGTCCCCTCGGTCAACGCCGTCAGAGCGACCAGAGCGAGAAGCCATCAAAGGAACTTTACTCCCCTTTCCTCGTAGGCACAGGCGTAGCCTACAATGAGCGAAGCGAATAACGGGGCCGGGGGATAGGTCCCCTCGGTCAACGCCGTCAGAGCGACCCGATGCTCACCGCGTAGAAATCACGGACTACCACTGACGGAGATCAAAAAATGGAAAAACTTCCTCCTGTTCATCCGGGCGAGGTGCTTCTCGAAGACTTTATGAAGCCCCTGGGTTTGAGTCAATACCGCGTCGCCAAGGACATCGGCGTTCCCCCATTGCGAATCAGCCAAATCGTGCGTGGGATGCGTTCCGTGACGCCCAATACTGCCCTCAGACTTGCGCGTTATTTTGGAACGACCCCGGGTATCTGGATGCGATTGCAAGTCCAATACGACTTGGAAATCTCCCGTGCCAAACATGGAGAAACCATTGATCGCGTGGTCAAAGTGCTGGAATTGTAACGCCCATTTCCAAGCGCGCCCCCAGTCCCCAACCCCCGTGAAGCTGAATGCCATTTCCCACCCATCGTAAAGGAGTAAAAGTTGAAAACTTTTTTGTCTGTCCTGTGTTTCATCGGTCTTAGTCCTCTCGCAACACTTGCACAGCCCCCGTCTTTAGGCCCTGCCAAAGCCATTGGGGTCGATTTGGCAAATACCCCTCTGAACCGCCCGTCGCCGGATCAAAAGCCTTATACGTATTGGACGCCCGAAACTGCCGATGGCTTTTTCCCGTCTCTTTTGGGATTGCGGTCGGCGAGTGCCAAAGTGATTCGCACCCGGTATTTCAACATCTATTTCTCGACTGCGGAAAAAACCGCGCGCCAGATCGCCGATTTTTGCGACGACGTGTTGTCCAATCTCATGCGGCATTATCCCACCTTTGTGGATCGCATCGCGCCCATCCACGTCGTCGTTGACGATCAGGCGGATTTTTTGGGCAATGCGTATGCCATATACAGCGCGAATTACATCCACTTTTGGACCAATCCCATCGACTGGGAGATCCGCGGCACCAGCGACTGGGTTCGCAATGTTTTCGTCCACGAACTCACGCACATCGTCTCCCTGAAAGCCGCGCACAAGGGATTGCCATTTCAAATCGGCCTGATCAATACCTCCCGCGCCAATGAAAATCCCGATTTCAACTTTACGCTCGGCTTGTATCACCTCGCGGTCAGTGCGGGTTTTGCCGAGGGCATTGCCCAGTGGGAAGCCGCGCAATACGGCGACGACCGTTGGGACACGCACCGAGACATGTTGCTGCGGATGGCATCCCTCGAAAACGACTTGTTGTCGTTGCCCAGCATGGGGCAACTCGGGGGCAAGGGCAGTTTCCACGGGGAAATGGTGTACAATCAGGGATATGCCATGATCAACTACATCGGCGACCGCTTTTGCCCCGCCACAGTCAGGCAAATTTTTGAACACAAGCCCATCGTCAATTTCAACTCCTCGCTCAAAAAAGCCACCGGGGTTTCCGCCAAACAACTCTATCGGGACTGGACCGCGCACATCGGCGAACAGTACCGCGCCGTGCAAACCGCGGTCCAAGAAGATGAGCGCGAGGGCGAATTGATCGCGGATTTGGGCAGTTTGGACTATCATCCGGTCTATTCGCCCGATGGCAGCAAGTTGGGCTTTATCTCCAATGACGACAGCGATTATTTCATCACCGAACTCAAAGTGATGGATCTCGCCACCAAAAAAGTGACGAAAATCGCGGATCGCGTGGATAATCGCTTTGTGTGGACCGCCAGCGGCGACAGCCTCATGTACATCAAAGCCGTGGGCCCTCGGTGGGACATTTTCACTTATGACCTGACCGCAAAAAAAGAGACCCGCGTCACCGTGGGGCTGCGCGGCAAAGATCCCGCGCTGTCGCCCGACGGCTCGCAAATCGCCTTTGTGACCATGCGAGACGGCACGGCCAATATCGGCCTCGTCAACACCGATGGCACGGAGGTGCGATTCCTCACGAACAACAACGACGCCACTCAGTACTTCGGCCCCAAGTGGTCGCCCGACGGCGAGCGCCTGCTCTTCAGCGTGTTCCGCACCGGTGAGGACCGAGACATTGCCATCATCGACATCGATGCCACGCCTTGGAAAAAAGACCAGGGCCGCCGCGCGCTCGACCCAGAAAAAGCCGAAACCCAATTAGACAGCCTCCAACAAGCGCGGGCAGACAGCCTCGCGGCATTCCCGGACAGCGTGGCCTATGCGAACAACGCCAAGTTTAGGGCCCTCGTACATTCCGAAGCCGACGAGCGCGACCCGGTGTGGCTACCCGACGGCAGTGGCTTCGTCTTCAGTTCGGACCGCACGGGCATTTTCAATCTGTACACGCACGACCTAGAAAGCGGCGCGCAAAAGCAACTGACCAATGTCATCGGCGGCGCGTTTTTGCCCACCTTGTCGCCCGACGCGAGCGACGCGATCTACGTGGGCTATCGCGCGGCGAATTACAATTTGTATCGCATCCCCATGGCCGAGGCCATAGCGGTTGACGCGGCCGAGGGCGTCGAACGCGATTACGCCACAATTTACACCGGCAAAGCCATCGCCGATCTCCACGACATCGGGCGTTATTCTCCGCGCCTCGTGTCTTATGGCATCACGCCTATCGCCTTGTTGGGGCCCACATTTATCGGCAACCGATTTGGCTTGGATCAAATCAGCGCGGGCTTTCAATGGGCCTGGGGCGATCTGCTCGGCAATGACGTTTTTGTTTCCACCGCGCTGATCGGCAAGAACTTCAAACGGCAACAGGATTTCAACTCGGAATTTGCCTTTTTTTACCAAAACAGCTTGACCCCCATTTTGTCTGAACAACGCGCGTACTTCCCGCGCATCTTCTTTGGGGGCAGCCGGCAAACCATCAACAGCATCGTGGATTTGGGCGCTGTGCAAACCGTGCGCGATACCATGAGCGGCACATTGGTCTCCCAAAACAGCGAGGGGCAACAAGTGCTGATCCCCAATGTCACTCAGTACTTAAACCTCACGGTGACAGAAGAAGACGATTTTAAGGATGTTTTCTCGGATTTTACCGTGGGCGCGGAAATGGGGATCGGGCGCGGGCACGCGGTCAGCATGGCGTATGGCTTTCGCAAGTACGCGGAAAACCTCCACGCGGTTCAGGTCGTCCACGATAGCACGCGCATTTTTCAGACCAACTTGGAGACCGGCACGGTTTCAGATATTACGGATCAGATTCCCAACTCGGATTACGGATCGGAGAGAACCATTCTCGACAATTTTCTGTACAAAGACCTCGATTTTTTCAAAAGCCACGAATGGATGGCCGGTTGGAATTACATCACCCTCAAACCGGCGACCGATCTCTTCATCAACCCCTCGGGCGGACGCGCCTTGAGCTTTCGCTATCGGCGCATCAATGCGACCGTGACGGATTCACTCGCCCGCACGCCCGACGCCAACGAGGACTTCGTGCCCGACCCTATCGGCGATGACTTGTCGCCCGCGTATTTTCGAGACGACAAAGCCAATGTCAGTTTCAACGAATACATCGCGTCCTACAACGAATTTATCCCGCTCGCCGGCAGATACACGCTCGCTGTTCAAGTCTTTGGCGCCTACAAAGACGGCTATGTCAAAGAAGTACGACAAGACGGGGGCACGTATGAGGGCGTGTTCTACTATCCCCTGCGCTATTATCTCGGGGGGTTGGGCACGTTGCGCGGGTACCCGTATTTTACGACCGCTGGCGGCAAAGCCCTGTTTGGGCGCACGTCGCTGACCATTCCCCTGTTTCAGCGCGTCGGCGCGGAACTGCCTCCGTTCTTTTTTGACAAAATTTACGCCACGCTCTTTTTTGAATTTGGCGGCACGTCCAATGCCGCGAGTTTCGGCGATCTGTTCTCTGTGGATAGCGCGCTCCACGATGGGCGATGGGACAAAATCAAAAGTTCTTTCTTGACGGATTACGGCGCGGAGTTGCGCTTCCAGATGTTTTCGCATTACCGCTTGCCCGTGTTCGGCTATCTCATCTTCGCCCGCCCCACCAAACGCGAAGTCCCCTCCCGCAATGATCCGACCGTCCTCGAGGAAATCGGCGGGTACCGCATCTATTTTGGCTTGGCATTGTAAGGCAACGAGACGAATGGGATCCTGACTGACGCGCAGGCACGGTGCATGGTTGGGATGGGTGGGACTGACGACTGACCACTTGAGGTCGGTGTTGAGAACATGCACAGGGGCCTGTCCCTACGGGAACTTGGAGATAGGTGGGCTGACCGACCTACTGGCTACTGACGACTTGAGCGGGATAGTGCGACCACCCTCTCCCCTCTCCCGTCTCCCGTCTCCCCTCTTACCGAAGGGGGTTGGGCGGGGACTGACAACTGACAACTGACAACTGACAACTGCCGTATGCCTCATCTCATCTGCGCGATGCGCCCGCACGAATGGCTCAAAAACGTCTTTGTGCTGGCCGCACTCGTTTTTGCCAAACGCATTTTTGAACCCGACGACCTGTTGCGAAGCGGGCTGGCCTTTGCGTGTTTTTGTCTGATCTCCGCCGCCGCGTACTTGTTCAACGACATTCGGGATCGGGAATCCGACCGCCAGCATCCCCAAAAATGCCATCGGCCCATAGCCTCGGGTGCCTTGCGCGTTCCCAGCGCGAGCGTCGCCGCGGTTGTGTTCGCGCTCGTCGCCCTAAGTGGCGGATTTTACGCGCATCCCCATTTTGGCATCGTGCTCCTCATTTACGCGGGCCTGAACGCCGCCTATACCCTGTATCTCAAACACGTCGTCATTCTCGACGTCATGATCATCGCCATGGGGTTTTTGCTACGCGCCATTGGCGGGGCAGTCGCCATTCAAGTCTCCATTTCCTCGTGGTTCATCCTTTGCACCGTACTCTTGGCGCTGTTCCTGTGCTTTGCCAAACGCCGGCAAGAACGCATGTTGCTCAAGGCCGAGGCGCGCAACCACCGTCGCATCCTCGAAGACTATTCCCCCCAATTTCTCGATCAAGTCATCGCCATTGTCACAGCGGGCGCGCTCGTGTCCTACGCGCTTTATACCATGTCGCCCGAGGTGATGGAAAAACTCGGGAGCAACCACCTCAACATCACCATTCCCTTTGTGATCTACGGGATGCTGCGCTACCTCTACCTCATGTACACAAAAAGCCAAGGCGGCAATCCCGCCTCGACCATCTTGGGAGACGCCCCCCTCTCGATCACCTGCGCTCTATGGCTGCTCACCCTCGGCGTGCTGATCTACCTTTGATCCCTCTATCCCTTTGAAAGGGGGAAACGAGGATCGGTTTTGCGAGGGCTTGAGTGAGGAATTTGCGGTTTTTCATGGCCTTCTCCACACGCGCCAAAGCCATCGCCATATCCCTTGCATTCATCTATCGAGAAACCCAGGCTCCCCCTTCCTGCTAGGAAGGGGGTTAGGGGATAGGTCCCACCTCCACTTCCCACAAGGAGTTCCACATGGCAGAACGACCGAATATCTTGTTGATTATGAACGACGATATGGGCTATTCCGATATCGGGTGTTACGGCGGCGAAATCCACACGCCCAATTTGGACAAGCTGGCGGGCAATGGGTTGCGGTTCACGCAATTTTACAACACGGCGCGGTGCTGTCCCACGCGGGCGTCTCTGCTGACCGGGTTGCATCCGCACCAAGCCAGCGTGGGCCACATGATGGATGATCGGGAGTACGAGGGGTATCGCGGCGATTTGAATTTTCAAAGCGTGACCATTGCCGAAGTGCTCAAGACCGCGGGCTACGCGACCTACATGAGCGGCAAGTGGCACATCACGCGGCATGCGGATGCAGAGGGACCCAAGCACAGTTGGCCCTGCCAGCGCGGGTTTGACCGCTTTTTTGGCATCATTACCGGCGCGGCCAATTATTGGAAGCCGCAAACCCTGACGCGAGACAACGAGCAAATTTCGGTGGATGAGTTCCCGGAGGATTTCTTTTTGACCGATGCCATCAGCGATCACGCGGCGGATTACATCCGAGCGCATGCGCGGGCAAATAGGGATCAACCCTTCTTTTTGTACACGGCCTATACCGCGCCGCACTGGCCCTTGCACGCACACGAGGAAGACATCGAAAAATACAACGGGCGATTCGCCGCGGGTTGGGATAAGTTGCGCGAAGAGCGGTTGGCGCGCATGCGCGAGATGGGCATTTTGAAACCCGAATGGGGATTGAGCGACCGCGATCCCTCGCAAGTGCCGTGGGAAGACGCCGAGAACAAGGCGTGGCAACAGCGGCGCATGGAAGTTTATGCCGCGCAGGTTGATCGCATGGATCAAGGCATTGGGCGCATCGTCCAAGCCCTCGAAGAGAGCGGGCAATTAGACAATACCCTGATCATCTTTTTGGCCGATAATGGGGGTTGCGCCGAAGAGTTGGGAAATAGGATGCGGAGAAGCGCGATAGCCCCTGCAACCACGCGCGATGGTCGTCCCGTGCAACGCGGCAATGATCCCACTGTGATGCCGGGCGACGAGACCACTTACCAGAGCTACGGCGTGCCATGGGCAAACGTGTCGAACACGCCCTTCCGCCTGTACAAACACTGGGTTCACGAAGGCGGGATTTCAACGCCTTTTATCGTCCATTGGCCCAATCGCATCGCGGATAAGGGCGCGTTGCGCGACCAACCCGGGCAGTTGACCGATGTGATGGCAACGTGTCTCGACATCGCTGCTGCCGACTATCCCGAAACCCATAATGGACGCGACATTTTGCCGCTGGAAGGCGCGTCCCTGACCCCGATTTTCGACAATCGGGACAATGGAAAGCCCTATCTGATATGGGAACACGAGGGCAATGGCGCGATCCGCAAGGGCAAGTGGAAACTGGTCAAACGCTACCCGGGCGATTGGGAGCTCTACGACCTCGAAGCCGACCGATCCGAACGCCACGACCGCGCACAGGCCCATCCGGATGTGGTCGCTGACCTCGCGGCCCTCTACGACGCCTGGGCCGAGCGGTGCGGCGTCGAACCGTGGGACAATATCCTCGCCAAGCGGGGCTGACGGTGAGACGCGAAAAGGCGAAAGGCAACTGCCGATAAACACAGATAAACGCGAATGGCGAGGTATCCGTCCAACCACGGAGAAACAATGAATCGCGTCGACTGCATTCTGAACTACCTGTAACCCAATCATAAAGTCCTTCACGTCGGATGTTGCGGTGACGATCATAGCTTTGAACAAGAGTGGAAAGCGGGAACCGCACTCCACAAATATCTGCACGACTTGCTCGGAGACAATTTGATCGGTGTGGATATAAACGAGAAGCGCGTCCGAGAATTGAACGACAAAGGCATGAAAGCACTTGTAGGGGATGCCCACAATCTGCCAAAATCAACCGGAAAATTTGACGTGATTGTGGCAGGTGAGGTGATCGAACACCTTGAGAATCCGGGGTTGTTTTTGCGTTCTGCTCGTCAATTATTGCGGGAGGGATCCAGGTTGATATTGACCACCCCAAATGTTTTGGGGCTGTTATTTTGGCTTCGTCACGGTGTTTTGAAGAAGAAAGAACCTTGGCCTGAACACGTTTGTTACTTTACCCCGACCGCGATAACACAGTTATTGGAACGCGAGGGGTTTTCTAATATCGCACTTCACCATTGCAATTATTCGCTGGTACCACAGTTTTTTGTGAAAAAATTTCTATATGGATTTTGGCCTCATTTTCAGAATACACTGGTCGTTATTTGCGAATAAAACCGCGAACATTTTCACGCGCAATATCTTCGTCCACTTCGGGCAGGGCTTCAATCGCCGCCTTAATGGCTTCTATCTTTGACGCCATCTCCACCGCCTTGTCTTGCGTTTCGCATTTTTCCCCACGCACCAGCGGCGGGGCGGACTGACAACTGACAACTGACAGGAGACGTTATGCGTCAATACGATGTGTATGGGTTGGGCCATGCGATGGTGGATATTCAGTATCGGGTGGCGGCGTCGTTTTTTGAGGCGATGGGGATCGACAAGGGGGTGATGACGCTGATTGGGGAAGACCGGCAGCGTGCGTTGATTCGCGCATTGGGCGGGCAGGAGCTGGCGCGTTCGTCGGGCGGGTCCGCGGCGAATGCGATGATCGCGTTGGCAAATTGCGGGGGCCGGGGGTATTACGCATGCAAGGTGGCGAAAGATGCGGATGGGGATTTTTACGTGCGGGATTTGCGCGCTGCCGGGGTGGCGTCCAATCCATCTGCACGCGGGGAGGGGATTACGGGCAAGTGCTTGGTGATGATTACAGCGGATGCGGACCGCACGATGAACACGTTTTTGGGTATTACGAGCGCGTTCGGTCCCGCGCAGATCGAGGCGGAGGTGATCGCCGATAGCCGGTATATTTATATCGAAGGCTATTTGGTCGCAACAGAGGATGGGTTTGAAGCGGCGCAGGTGGCGCAACAGGTGGCGCGGGAGCGCGGTGCGAAGGTCGCGCTGACTTTGAGCGATCCGTCCATTGTGGCGGCGTTTAAGCACAGGATGGCGGCGTTGGTCGATGCGGGGGTGGATGTGCTGTTTTGCAATGAAGATGAGGCGCGGATGTTCGCGGATGCCGAGAGCACAGCCGCGGCTTTTGACGCGCTGAACGGACGGGTCGGGCATCTGGCCCTCACGCGGGGCGCGGGTGGCGCGTGGGTGTGCGATAGCGGGGATGTATGGCGTGCGCCTGGGTTTGCGGTGGATGCGGTGGATACGAATGGCGCGGGCGATGCGTTTGCGGGGGCGTATTTGTTCGCCATCACCCACGGCTATGACGCGGCGCAGGCGGCCAAGATCGCAACGTATGTGTCCTCTCGCGTGGTCGCCAAGTATGGCCCGCGCTTTGAACGCGAGTTGAATGCAGCGGACATCGATCAGATATTGGATTTGTGAGCGCGATATCGGATTCGGAGATCGCGCCCACAGTGCGGTGAATCACCGAGAGGCGCACTTCCTCGTGTTCGATTTGCAAGAGCGCGTCTTGCAGGGCCTCGACAGAACCATCGACATCGCCTTTTGGGCAGGCCAGCGAATCTGCGAATGGGTACAACTGACTGTCTCTCAGGTCAGTTCATCAATGGATCGGGGTATAACCGGCCGTTTTTGAGGGATGGGGATAGAGGTCGGATAGATCAACCGCTTGGGGGATGGAACGGGTGGACTTTCTACTTTAGTGACCGGGTTGGGGGGCTAAAATTTTCGTTGACAAGAACGTTTGCACGTTATTATTTATAGCCCATTGCTTAATGGACAAGTTCAGGTATGCTTACAATTTTCGACCTACCCCCGAACCCCGGTACTCGTTTTCGGGGAGGGGTCAAAAAAGCATTTTGAGGCAAAAAATAATTGTTTGCGTTGTTGCGGATTCGGTATTATTCTTTCTGTCCTTTTTATCTACCCCAAACCAAAGGAGGTACTGCTTGAAGCGATTTTCGTTGATTTTGTTCGCCGGGGTTTTCCTCGTTGCGTCTTATGTCGATGCCCGAGACACGGGCATGTGGGCCGTTGGCGGGTTGGTGCAGTACCACCAGCCAACGGGTCCTTTGAACGGATGGTACGCGGGCGATTTGAAGCTCGGCGTGAATGTGAGTTACGTGATTTCGCCGCGCCTGACCACAGAGGTCGAATATCACTACTCAAAATTTGGAAGATCGAGTCTTCCCGGTCGCACGTTTAATTATATCGGGGGGCGTCAGGTGCCGACCCCAGAGGCCGATTCAGAGATGACGTGGAACAGCGTCGCCTCGAATTGGCTGTGGTTTTTCCGGGAAAATGCCGAGCAGATGTCCGAGCGGAAATGGTCGCCGTATTTGGGCTTGGGGCTTGGGTTTTACGATTATAGCCACAAGGTCAGCGGTTTGATCTATCCGTCCCAAGCCATTCCCGATGCACTGAGCGGCTTGCGGGTTTTGTTGGTGTATCCCGGGCATCCGGACCCAACTCGGAATACGCAAAATTTTTCAGAGGATCAGAAAGACGACATCGGTCGGGTGATCAACGGACAGGTGATGTTGGACGGGTTGGTGCCAACAGAGGATACGCGCACTGCTTGGACGATTCCCGTGAGTGCTGGTATTGAGGGATCGATGGGGGCGTCCTACGGGCTCGATTTCCGCATCCGCTACAATCTGGTTTTTGGCGAGATCAACCCCTTGACCTCGTGGCGGTTGAACAAGGCATTTCCGATAGGGACCTTGGATGCGGGCGTGAGTTTCAAATACTATTTTGATTAAATGAGTTGTCAACTTCCAAGCCTGCCCCGTGGTTTCCGTATGTTCGGAGTTTAATATTTTTTGCATATCCGTCTGGTGAATTTTCACTCACAACCTTTTTTTCGGAGGGTCGTATATGGGCAAACGATTCTTGTTTTGTTCGGGCTTGTTGGGCGCGTTGCTGATCTGTACGGGATTGGCGCATGCGGGCACGACGGGTAAAATCAGCGGGAAGGTCACGGAGGTTACGGGTGATCCGCTTCCCGGGGCCAATGTGGTGATCGACATCGACGGCGTGAAACGCGCTGGGATCACCGATGAGAAGGGGGAGTATTTCATCATCAACATCCCGCCTGGGACCTATGATATCGAAACCGTGATGATGGGATATTCCAAGTCCGTGCGCCAGGGCGTGGTGATCAATGTCGACCATACCACGACGGTGAATTTTCAGATGCAGGAAGAAGCCCTGCAATTAGGCGAAATGATCGTCGTTGCGGAGCGTCCGCCTGTGGAGCACGACAAGACCGAGAGCAAGTCGGTCATCACCGCAGAAGAGATCGAGTCGTTGCCGATTGTGCGCGAAATGTCGGATTTTGTGGAGTTGCAGGCCGGCGTGACGCCGGATGAAGAAGAGAGCGTGCGCGGGGGCAACTTCTGGGAAACCGCGTATATGGTGGATGGGGTGCGCGTGGTGAACAATGACGCGCGCGCCGGGTTCACGCGGTTTGAAGGTGTGAATACCAGTGCGGTGCAGGAATTGACCGTGTTGAGCGGCGGGATGAATGCGGAGTACGGCAATGCCGGGTCCGTGGTTTCCGTGGTGACCAAAGAAGGCGGTCAAAAATACACGGGCCGAGGGGAATACCGCATCACGCCGCCGGGGCAGAAGCACTGGGGCGCGAATGTGTACGAGGCGCCCGTGCATCGCGGCAGAATGCAGTGGGGCAACAGCGAATGGGAGAACTTGCAAGCGTGGTTCCCCGGCGCAGATGGCATTTTGGGGCACAGCAATGAAACCGGGGAAATTACCGATGCCGAATTTGCCGCTGATGACGTGCAGCGCAAAGTTCACGTGCGCCAAGACTACACGGGCGTGTGGGGCGGGCGCGGCGAGGCCATGCTCGGCGGGCCGATTGTGAGAAAGATGGGCTTTACGTTGACGTCTTCGATGAATCGCAACCCGTCGTCATTGCCCGCGCCAACCGCGACCTCGCTGTTCAACAACCGCACGAACTTGAAGTTGACCTATCGCCCGAGTGGCAACGTCAAATTTAACTACGGTTCGCTGTTCAACCAGCGGTCGCGCTACAATGCGGGCGTGATTCGGCGGATCGAGCAGGGGTCGCGCAAGAATATGAATTCTTCGGGGCGCAACCTCTTCGTGCCCTCGGAATACTCGGGGGCGGGCAAGTTGCGAACGCGCAATTTTATGAATTATGCGTCGCTGACGCACACCTTGTCGGCGCGCACCTTTTACGAAATTCGCGTGTCGTATTCGCGCACGACCGAGGTGAATACGGAATTGCCGGTCAACACGGATCAGCCCTACGTGGAGCCGGGCATCGGCAATGAATCGGGGTGGTTTTACATCGGTCGCCCGGTGGTGAACTGGACGAATTCCGAGCGGGATCGCCTCCAGATCAAGTTCGACTATTCGAGCCAAGTGACCAAGGGGCACTTTATCAAAACCGGGTTCGACATGTTGTTTTACGACAACTGGGGCTTTTCCCGCAACAAGAACGACTTTCGGGGCCTGATCGACCGGTATTACAGCCAGTTCAACAACCCCGAAGTCGGGGTTGTGCCGCGCCAGTACTCGATTTACTTCCAAGACAAGATGGAGTTCGAGGGCATTGTGGTGAACGTGGGCTTGCGCGGGTTGCGCTGGAGCCCGAACACCGAGATGCCGCAGGCGGCCTATTTCCTTTCCCTGTACAAGTATCACGATCCCACGAAGATCGAGAATATCCCGACCTATCGCCCGCCGGCCATTCACGTCTTGTCGCCGCGCGTGGGGGTGTCGCATCCGATTACAGAGAGCAGTGCGATGCACTTCACGTTTGGCAAGTTCGAGCAGATCGAGCAATTCTGGTGGATTTTCTCGCACAGCTATCGCACCGAAGAGGCTTTTCTGGATTTGAACCAGAATGGTCGGATCGACGAGTCCGAGTTGTACAATACGCAGGATGTCGTCGATGCCGGGCAGTGGGGTTGGCCGTTGCTCAGGCCGCTGATCACCACGAGTTTTGAAGTGGGCGCGGACTGGAACTTCATCACGGATTACACGGCGGGCCTGACCGCGTATTACAAGCAACAGGTCAACCGGCGCAGTGGTGGTAGCTATCGCCACCAATCTCAGGGTTTGCAGCATCAGAGGTTGGTAAATTCATCGGGCCAGACGAACAACCGGGACACGCGCGGCTTTGAGTTGTCGCTGAAGAAGAAATTCAACCACATGACCGCGTTCACGATAGCGTACAACGTGCAGTGGGTCGAAAATGGCAACTCGGGTGTGCGCGGCCATCACTATGTCAATCCAGACAGGCTGGCGACGAAGAACCCGTCCAACTTTGGCAACTACGCGGGTTATATCGACAACAATGGCAATTTCTTGTCGCACTATTGGTATGAGTGGACCGCGGATTCCAATGGCGATGGCGATTTTACCGGCGTCGACGGCGTCGATGGCCCAGGGATCGTCAATGGCGACGACACGGGCGAAGAGTTCCCGCGGCCAATGGATGGGATTACGCGCTTTCAACGGGGGCAGGCGTTTGGTAGCCAAGCGCGCAATCAGCTCGAACAGGTCGAAGATGGCGTCGGGCGCAACAACTGGTCGCTGGATCAGGAAAACAGCTTGCTCAACTGGGATGGCAAAGGCGCGTCGACGTGGTTGCAGCGCAACAACCAATCTCAGGAGTTTCGCCCTGCCAATTTGAACCGCACCAACTTCGGCACGGTGACGTTTATGTTTTCGTCTCCCAAGGCGTTTGGGCCGCGGTTTGTGGGGTTCCGGCCCTTTGAGAATTTGCGGTTGAACGTGGTGTACCGCTTGTTCACCGGGCGCAGGTTTTTCTATTCGCCGCCGGAAAAGGGCGGTGAAGGATTTTTCAACGGGCCGATTCACACGCGCACTGATATCAACTTCGAGAAGACGTTTAACATCAACCGGCGTGCGAGCATGACGATCTTTTTTGAATCGTTCAACCTGTTCAACCAGAAAGACCCGCACATCAGCTATCGCGTGGACAACCAGTTGGTGGAAGTGGGCGCCGAGTACGTGGAATGGGGCGTGATTTACACGCCATTGCCGGACAATCCCGAATACGTCTCTTATGGCGATGTGGGGGATTATCTGCGGTTCCAGGATTCGCCGCGCGAGTTCCACTTTGGTTTGCGGATGAAATTTTAACCCCTCCCCTAACCCCTCTCCGCACGCGGGGAGGGGGACTAGGGCAGCTTGATGAGGAGCTAACTTATGCAACGGATTTGGAAGCGATTTGTACGGGTGTTGCTCGCGTTTGTGGTGCTGTGGGGGGCGTCTGAATTGTGGAACGCCATCGATGTTGATGCCCAGCAACGCACGCGCCGCCGCACGACCAACCGGGCGAAACTCTGGTTGTCGATGCGGAACAATGGCACGCTGGGGCACTCGCTGGACGGGGGTGACATCTTTGGCCCTGAAGTGGGCATGTCCTATCCCGGGCGGTGGACCTCCACGTACCGGTCGGGCATTGTGAATCGGGTGAATCGGCAGGACAATTCGCGGGGCAATGGCATGTGGGTGATGGCGCGCGCAGACGACGGGCGCAAGTTCGTCTCGCTGGGTGGGCCGCGCAAACCCTCGGCGGATATTTTCCCGATTCAGCACAACCCGCGCAACAATGTCGAGAGCATCGGGCCGATTTGGCGGTCCGTGTGGCGGTCTGGTGGTCGTCCGTTCAATCTGTTCAATTACGGGCAAAATGCCGCGCTTTACTGGCCGCGCATGCGGAATATGAAGATCAAAAGCCACTTCGTGAATGGCGAGGCCGTGGAATATCAGTACGCCGTCAGCGTCTATGGCGGCTTGGGGCAGCGCGGTTTTCCACCGGGGCCGGACAAAGTGGAACCGATGGATTATTACAACTGGGGCTTTGGTTTTTACCCGCTGAACAAAGAGGCGTTTCGGGAGATGCTGACGTCTTCTTACCCCAACGTTCGCAACGGGTTGAACCAGATGCGGTCAAATGGGGTGCCGACCAATCATCCGCGCTTGTCGCCCGAGTTGTTCAGCGAGAATTTGCTGGTGACCGGGTGGTCACAGGCGTCGGGCATTACGGTGAAGCGGATGGTGCATGCGTATTCCACGCCGGGTACGGATAATGACGTGATGATTCCGGTGCCGTCTCCGGATGGTAGCCAGTCGTCGATTGTGACGCGGGGCGACTACGATGACTTTTTGCTTACGGAGATCGAGTTTTGGAACAATGGCGATACGGATGGCGACGGCCAAGCCGATGCCGGGTATCCCAAGCAACTCGACGAAGTTTATATCGTGGTCAAAAACGGCTTCATCACCAGCAAGACCGGCGCGGAGTGGGTGCCTGCTGGCGGGTCGAACTCGAATGCGTGGGATTTTGTTCAGCCCTCCACGCAAGACGATTACTGGCGTTATACGCAGGCGGAAAATTACGATCATCCGGAATACGCCCTCAATTATCGGGGCGCGCCGATGCACTTGACGTACGTGTATGACGGCGATGCGGTTGCGCGACTGTGGAACGATTTGGGCGAACCCTATACCCGTTCTCGCGCACAGCACCAATACGTTTCGACGGCCAATATCATAGACGGCACGCTGTTGTCTCCGCAGTACATCGGGATGATGCCCATCGCCACGGGCACGGCGGATCACCCGTTTAATGCGCTGGATACAGGTCAGGGCTACAAGTTGCCACAAGGCCCACAACCCCATGCGGTGTTCCGCTGGCGCATGTACTCTTCGGCACTGGGCGATGATCCACACGGCGGCACGCACGGTCAGAGCCAGTTGTTCGACTATTACAGCGATGCGGATGGCGCGCTCAGCGATACCGATACGGACCGCATGGTGCAGTACCACGACAATGACGAATTGGGCGCGTGGGTCGATGCACAGGTTTATGGCCCGTACACGCTGGGGCCTGGGGACAAAGCCAAAGTGGTCATTGCGTACGTGGCGGGGATGGCGTCCAACTCGGCCAAGTATCGCGCAGACACCGGGGGCTATGCGCGGCCCTACGAGTGGAACTGGCAACAACAGAGCTTGGTCAATGAATTGGAATTGGGTCTCGAAGCGATTTACGCGCACGCCAACGAAGCGCAAAAGCTGTACGACCTGGGGTTTGACGGGGTCAACCAACCACCGGATGTGAAGGTCAATGGGTTCACGAATTTGGCCTCCAATATCGAACTGAACTGGTCGGGCGTTGCCGATACGGCGATTGACCCGGACCTGGGTCGGCCCGACGTGGTGGGGTATCGGATTTACCGGTCCGATTTTGTGCGGGCCGGGCCGTGGAAGTTGCTGGCGACTGTTCCCAAGGCCGAAGGGCCTGAAGGCAACCGGCAGTTGCCCTCGGGCGCGCCTGCCGGCGTGAGTTTTCTCAATGAGCCGTGGGCAGAAGGCCAGGAGCAACCCGCAGAGGCCGAAGTCGATGGGCCTTTCCGCTGGGGTACGTACACGTTTATCGACCCGGAGCCGGATCCCGGGTTTATTCACCACTACTCGATCCGCGCTTATGACGAGCAGGGCTTGGAAACCGGGCACTCGGACGAGCGCAACCAGTACTTGTTCCCGGCCGATGGCATCGTGCCGCGTTTGACGTCTGCCTTGCTCAATGCTGAAAACGAACGCATGGCACTGCCCATTCGCGTGGTGCCCAATCCGTGGGTGCAGGGCAGGGACGAGCACAGCTATGGCGCGCCGCGCATTCGTTGGGTCAACGTGCCGAGCCGGTGTACGCTGTACATTTACACGCTCAGCGGGGACTTGGCGTGGCGTCAGACCTTTGATACGCTCGATCCACAGCGGGGCAACCCGGTGGCGCGTGCCGAGATCGAATGGGATACGCACACGGTGGGCTTGAATGCCAATACGCGCGGGCGTCTCAACGCCGGTACTTATATTTGGGCGATAGAGTCGCACCATCCCGAGAGTATGGGGCAGATTCAAAAGGGTCTGTTCGTCATTATCAATTAACGAGGAGCTGAGAATGAAACGATTGATTTGGATGGCAGTTATCGCGCTTTTTCTCTGCCCGACAAGTGCTATGGCGCAGGAAACACAAGCCCTCACGAGTGAAACCTTGGATCTGGAGCCGGTGGCAGCAGATGGGCATTTTCGGTCCGAAGGCGACAAGGGCAACCGCATTGCGCGCAGTGGGTTCACGCTGTTGAAATTGTCCGCGTCTGCGCGCTTGGCAGGCATGGCCGATGCCAATGTGGGCACATCCCGCGATATTCACGCGATTTTCCAAAATGCCGCCGGGTTGGTGCATATCGACCGCATCGGGTATGTGGCGTCTTACAACCAGTGGTTGGTGGGCACGCGGATGGGCGCGGCGGGTTTGGCCTATCGCATCCCGGTGGGGGTCGTGGGCGTCTCGTTCCGCTCGTTCACCTATCCGGATGTGGAAGAGACCAAGCCCTTGCAGCCGAATGGCACGGGCCGCAGTATTCAACTCGGGGATTTTGCCGTTGGGGTGGCCTTTGCCAAGCAACTGACCGACAAGTTTTCCATGGGGTTTCGCTTGCAATACGCACGGTCGCAACTCCACGATGTCACCAATGTGAGTTCCACGACGTTTGACATTGGCACGATTTTTTATACCGGGTTCAAAAGTCTGCGCGTGGGCATGACCATCAGCAACTTGGGTGGCAATGTGGAGGTGTTGACCGAGGATTATCGCCTGCCGTTTTTCTACAACCTCGCCCTCGCGATGGAATTGATCGGGAAGGAAGGCGACCCGCTGTACCTGACCGCCGCGTATGAGCATGTGTTCTACCGGGATTACGGGGAGCGCGATCACGTCGGCGGCGAGTTGTGGTTGCAGAATATCTTGGCCCTGCGCGCCGGGTACAAGTTCCGCTACGATGTGGAGACTTGGAGCGTGGGCGCGGGCTTGAATTTGAATGTGAGCGAAGATCGCGAGTTGAGCGTGGATGTTTCGTATAGCGACATCGGCGGAAAGATCCAAGAGCGTCCGCTGCGCTTGACCCTTTCGGGAACGTTTTAAGCAGTTGTCAGTTTGGCGAAGTGAGACTTCCCTTTCTCCCTTCCCTGACGCAGGGAAGGGACGAGGGAGGGGTCAGATAGGAGGAATCACAGATGCGGAAGGTTTTATTTTTTTCATTTATTGGCCTGTTGGGCGCGATGGGGTGTAGCCGAGACATCCCGGTTCAGCCCGCAGAAGAGTGGCGCGGGAGCTATCGGTTGATCTCCGGTATGAGAGACGGTAGCCCGGTTGACGTTGCCAATCCGCCGCAGGGCACGCCCCGGCATGTGATTTTCACAGCAGCGGCCTCGGATTACGGCACGCTTGTGTTTGTGTACAATCCACCGCTGACCGCGCCGCCCATGGCGTCGGTGACGTATGAGAAGACCGTGCGGCATTATTCGCGCACGGCGCGGGGTACGCGCGACCAACTCCGCATTGAGTACGCACAAAATAATGTGGAGCGCATCCGCTTGGCCCTGGGCGCGTTTTATCTTTGGGAGGCCGGCCCCAGGTTGCCGCTGGTCGGTGAGAATGGAAATAATTTGGCCCCCCTGACGCGGCGCAGGCCACCGAATGCGTCCGAGGCATTGAACGAGCCGAATACGTTGGTGCGCCTGCTGACCGACGCCGATGCCAATAGCAATGTGACGGTGTTGAGCAACGGGAACGTTCGCATGACCATCACCAACGATCAAAGGCCGGACAATCGCTCGTTTGAAAATCGCAACAACCGAACCGCGATTTATTTTAATAGCCCATGGCCGTGGGAATACCCGCAGAAATATCGCATGACGATGTGGGTGCAAGATGGGCAAGGCGTGCGCTTTGCCATGTACGAGCCACCTGCCGAGG
Source organism: Candidatus Latescibacterota bacterium (assembly GCA_965204745.1). Lineage (GTDB taxonomy): Bacteria > Latescibacterota > UBA2968 > UBA2968 > UBA2968 > VXRD01. Next base: position 356,476 of record OZ242010.1, on the reverse strand, counting down.
TGGTCGCAGAACTGGAAAACCAAGCGCGACCGCCCTCTGGCACATGGGGATTGATAGACGCCCACCTCAATGGCACCTGGATGGATCCCGAGGCGCCTTTCCCGAGCATTCCAGCCGCGCTCGATTTGCAGTGGATGCCGGTTTTGGAGCGGCGTAGCCCTCGCCACCGCAAGCCCCCGGGCCATGTGTCGGCCGCTGGGGTGATCGATCCGCTGATCGAGAATGGCGTGATCATCGAGGATGGGTTGGTGGAGATCACGTTTAGCACGCCGATTGAGTTTGCCACGCATGCAGATGAAACCCGGTTTTTCAACCAGCGCGCGGGGTACGTGATTCAAAATGGGTTGCCGGTGCTGACGGGCACGTTGCGCGGCGGGTCCCCGGATGGGATGAGCCTGACCGATGTCGGGGCGAACGATGTGTCGTTCAGCAAGGCGGGCGATATTTTGACGATGAATCTGACGCAGGGGGGCGGGTCTTATGTTTTGGAGTACAGGCAAGCCCCGCTGAATCCCCAGGAACTGGCGGGTTTTGGGGTTGACTCGACTGTCGTGAAGCCCGTTCCCGCAAATTTGTTCTAATTTTTTGGTTGCGTTACAAGGTATTATGGCGTACATTAAGGGTTGTAATCAACAAGGGCCGTTCCCTTTGGGGAACATTTCGTAAGGAGGTTTGCTATGGTGGTTCGCGTTGTACTGGCTGTGTTGTGCTGCGGTGCTTTGCTCGCTGGGGCGGCTGATGCCAGCAAGTTGAAGTTGCCCTATGCGGAGGAAGGGTTGAGCAAAGAGCAAGCCGCGGCGTATTTGTTGGAACGCTTTGCCTTTGGCCCGCGGCCGGGCGAAGTGGAGAAGGTGGCCCAGATGGGGCCCGAGAAGTGGTTGGCGCAGCAGTTGGCGGGCAATTTGCCGGACGAAGAGATCGCCAAACGCCTGAAAGCATTTCCCGCGCTGGAAATGACGCTGGCAAAAATGAACGAGGTCTATCTCCAAAATGGGCGCCTCCGCAACAGAATGAAAAGAGAAGGGGTGCTAGATCCTGCGAACACGCCGCGCAAAGAGATGAATCAAAAGATGGCGGCGTATCGCAAGGAACACGGGTTGCGACCTTATGGCATGATTTCCAATCAGGAGTTGCGCGGGCAGAAAGTGATGCGGGCGGTTTATAGCGAAAACCAACTCGCGGAAGTGCTCACGGATTTCTGGTTTAATCACTTCAATGTGACGACGCGCGATGGCGGCGCGCGCCCTCGGGTGCTCTCTTATGAGCGCGATGCGATTCGCCCTTATGTGCTGGGCGAGTTCCGCACCATTTTGGGCACGACGGCCAAGCATCCCGCGATGTTGTACTATTTGGACAACGCGCAGTCGCGCATGGCACCCCCTCCGCCAAAGAATCAGCCCAAGCAACAAGCAACGGCAAAAAGCATGGATGGCGAGATGGGCATGGATGGCGGGATGGACGGTGGGATGATGTCCGGCGAGAGCATGGCGAAAGCCCCTGCGCCTGAAAAGGCGAAGGCCCCTGCAAGGCCCAAGCGCAAGTACGGGTTGAACGAGAACTACGCCCGCGAATTGATGGAGTTGCACACCCTGGGCGTGGATGGGGGGTACACGCAGAAAGACGTCACCGAAGTTGCGCGCGTGTTGACCGGCTGGGGCACGATGCCCTACGGGAATGGGCGGAAAAATGTCGAGAGGCAAATCGCAAACGGCAGTAAAAACCTCATTCGAGACGGGGAATTTCTGTTTCGCAAGGGGTGGCACGATTCAAAAGCCAAAGTGGTCTTGGGTGAGGAATTTCCGGCAGGTGGCGGCATAGAAGAAGGCGAGCGCGTCTTGGATATGCTGTCTGCACACCCGTCAACTGCGCGGTTTATTTCCACCAAGTTGGCACGGCGATTCGTCAATGACGAACCGCCCGCGGGTTTGGTCGATGCGATGGCCGAAACATTTTCCAAAACCGATGGCGATTTGGCCGCGGTGATGGCGACCTTGGCGCAATCGCGTGCATTTTGGGCCGAGGCCAAAACGCGCAGCAAGATGAAATCGCCATTTGAATTGGTGATCAGTTCTCTCCGCGCATTGGAAGCCGATGTGAAAAATCCCCAGCCGATGATGCGCTGGTTTGATCGCATGGGCGAACCGCTTTACGGCTATGTGCCGCCCACGGGTTATCCCGACTATGCCGAATCGTGGACAAATTCGGGCACGCTGGTCGCGCGCATGAACTTTGGCATCCATCTGGCCACGGGGCGCATTAACGGGATCGTGCTGAAGCGATTGCCCAAAGACAGAGCTTGGGATTCCACAGAACGCGCCTTGGCGGTTTACGGCAAGTTGTTGTTGCCGGCGCAAGATACGAGTGCCATCGCCGCCGAGATCAAAGACGTGATTCCCAAAGACGTGAAGCGCAAAGATATTCAGGTGGTCAGTATGTTGATCGGATCGCCGGAATTTCAATACCGATAAGAGTCGATTCTCACAAAGGAGGCTGTTATGGAATGGACGCGAAGGGCCTTTATGAAGGGCAGTGGGTTGGCCTTGTTTTCCCTGTCGTTTGGCGGCACGCCGCTGTTTTTGAGCCGTGCTGCGGATGCTGCGAACAATCCGCTGGCGCATAGCCGCCGCAAAGTGCTGGTGACGATTTTCCAGCGCGGCGCGATGGATGGGTTGATGGCGGTGACGCCGTTTAACGATCCCGCGCTGGCCGAGGCGCGCCCCAATTTGTTTATGCGCTTGAACGATCCGAAAAATGAGTTGACGGATCTGGATGGTCGCTTTGCACTGCACCCCTCGTTTGCGGACCTCGCGCCGCTGTACAAGGAAGGCCGCTTGGCCGTTGTTCACGGCGTTGGTTCTCCCAATAAGACGCGGTCGCACTTCGATGCCCAAGATTATATGGAGACGGGCACGCCCGGTGTGAAAGGCACGCGGTCCGGGTGGCTCAATCGCGCAGTGGGCCTGCTCGGGCACGAGGGCACGCCGTTTCGGTCGGTCGCGCTGACGCGGGCACTGCCGCGCGCATTTTACGGAGATCTTCCCGCAATCGCCGTGGATGATCTGCGTTCCTTTGGCATTCAGGTGCCGGGCAATCACCAGGTTGCCGAACAGCTCGAGGAAGGGTTTGAGCACATGTACGCCCGAAGTGCCAAACGCTTGGTTCAGCGGGTGAGCCATGAGAGCTTTGAAGCCATCGAGATGTTGGAAAAAACGAATTTGAGAAATTACGAACCCGCCAATGGCGCGGAGTATCCCACAAATGCCTCGGGCAATCTGACGTCATTGGGGCGTCGGATGCAGCAGATCGCCATGCTCATCAAGTCCGATGTGGGCCTCGAGGTGGCGTTCACCGAGACGGGCGGCTGGGATACGCATGTGCAACAGGGCACGACCTCGGGTTCTTTCTCGAATAAGGCGACGGAATTGTCGCAAGCCATCGCGGCTTTCTGGACGGATCTGGGCACGCATCAAGACGACGTGGTGCTGATGACCATGACCGAATTTGGCCGCACAGTGCATCAGAACGGTTCGATGGGCACAGATCACGGCCGCGGGTCGTGTTTGTTCGTCTTGGGCAATCAAGTGGACGGTGGCAAGGTCCACGGCACGGTGCCCGAGAAGTTGGTGAAAGACGCGCTCGAAGATCGGCGCGATTTGCCCGTGACGACCGATTTCCGCTCTGTCTTTGCCGATGTGGCCGGCAAGCATCTGCATATTGATCGGGCAAAGGATAGCGCGATGTTCCCCGGTTGGAAGGGCGAGCGGTTTAAGGTGATGGCGTAAAGGCGCGATTCGTCACGCAAAAAAACTCGGGTGCTTTTGGGCACTCGAGTTTTTTGTGTTTGCGGGGCGAGCTACAAGGCGGTGCGCGAGGATCAGATTCAGCAAGCCGCGGATGTGCTTTGGCATTATATTGACATTGTAGCGATCAGATGCCGCATTCGGTGGCAGACTTGGGACGAGCGGTATCCAGAAAAAACGATAGGAGGTCATTGGTATGCGCGTTGGAAAATGGATTTTGGGCGTTGTGTTGATCGCGCTGGTGGGCAGTGTGCGCGCTCAGGAAGTAGAGCAGACGTTGCCCACGCTGGAGAATGTGGCGTATGGCCCGCATGAACGCAATGTGCTGGACTTTTGGCGGGCAGAGTCGGACGCGCCAGTACCCGTTTTGATTTATATTCACGGGGGCGGGTTCGTCAATGGCGATAAAAAGGGCATTCGCAAAAATGCGATTGTCGATTCGTGTTTGGCAAAGGGCGTTTCGTTTGCGGCGATCAATTATCGGTTCCGAGCCGCCGCGCCCATCCAACATATCTTGCGCGATGCGGCGCGGGCCGTTCAGTTTATTCGATACAATGCCGAAGCGTGGCATGTCGATCCCAAGCGCATCGCGTCTTATGGCGGTTCTGCCGGCGCGGGGACTTCGCTGTGGCTGGCATTTCACGATGATTTGGCCGATCCCAACAGCGACGATCCCGTGCTTCGCCAATCCTCGCGCCTCGTGGCTGCAGGGTCGCGCAATGGGCAGTTTTCCTACGATATTACGCAATGGGCGTCTGTGCTCGGCACGGCCGCTGACAAATTTTATCCCCGCGATGTCGCGTTTTACGGCTTGGAGAAGTACGACGATCTCGAGACGGAAGAGGGCCAACGAATTTTGGCAGACGTGGATATGCGCGGGTTGATTACACGAGACGATCCCCCCGTGTTTTTGTATTGCAGTCAAAAGGGCGGCACGCCTGAAAATCGCGGTCATTTCGTTCACCATCCCAATCACGCCATCGCGATTAAAGAGCGGTGCGATGAGATGGGCATCGAGGCAGCGTTGTATTTGTCGAAGATGGGGTCGCCACCGCCGGGCGGGTTAAATCGAGCGATGTTGGCGTTCTTTTTCGAGCATTTGGCCGTGGAGTAAGTCGGCGCGCTGTCATAGCGGAGTCGAAATCTCGTCATGACGGTTTTCCATAGGAGGGGAATGTGGCGTATCACGTTTTGACAGACGCGCAGGCCGCGCATTTTGTCGCGCAGGGGTACGTGAAGTTGGAGGGGTGTTTTGAGAAGGCGGAGGTTCAGGACTGGCTGGATTTGGCGTACACGCGCTTGGGCTATGATCGGGATGATCCGAGCACTTGGGAAGCAGATCGCATTCACATGCCGTCGATGAATCGGCGGGCCGTTGCCGAGCTCGCGCCCAAAGCATGGGGCGGGATTTGCGATGTGATGGGCGGCGCAGATCGCGTTCAGGGCGAACCCTCGTGGGGCGATGGGTTTATCATCAACTTTCACAAGGACGCGGATGATCCTTGGACGCCATCAGCCAACCGCGGAGGGTGGCACAAGGATGGGAATTTTTTTCGACATTTTTTGGACAGCCCCGAACAAGGGCTGTTGACTGTGGTCGTTTGGGACGATGTGTTGCCCAATAGTGGCGGCACGTATCTCGCGCCGGAGTCCGTCCCAAGGGTTGCGAAGTTTTTGTACGACCATCCCGAAGGGTTGGCACCCGGCACCTTTGGAAAACAGATCGAAGGGTGCGAGGTGTTTGTCGAGGCGACTGGCAGGGCGGGCGATGTGTATCTCATTCATCCGTACATGTTGCACTCTGCCGCGCCCAATCCCTCGGGCCGCCCGCGATTTATCACCAATCCGCCAGTGGCGTTCAAAGAGCCGATGAATTTCAACCGCGAGGACCTAGAGGATTTTTCGCTGGTCGAAAAGGTCGTGCTGAACGCGCTGGGCGCAAAGCGGTTGGATTACCAAATTGCAGGTGAACGCGAGCGGTATTACACCGAGTTTCGCCGCGAACGCGAGCGGATGCTGGTGGAACAAAAAGTGCGGTTGACCGCATTGAGTTGCGCGAAATTTTAACCCCCTTCCCGAGGCGGGGAAGAGAGCACAAAACGGGGTTGGAAAATCACTGGACTCCTGCTTTCCCCCGAGCGATGGCGAGTAATGCGGAGGGGTAGGAGGGAGATGGGTCACAACTGAAAGGAGATCGCAATGGACGCGAGATGTTTGGATTATTGTGTCACCGAAGCGGAGCGGTTGAAGTTTGAGCGCGATGGGTTTTTCGTGCTCGACGATGTGTTGCCCGAGGATTTGGTGGATGCGTTGATTCCGGTGGTGGATCGGGTGGATGGCGCGTATCGCAAGCGCGAGGGCATGGGGCCGGATGCGCGGTGCAATATGCTGGATTTTATCGGGCGGGACGATCTGTTTTTGGAATTGCTCGATTGGTACAAGACGTTTCCCAAGGTGTGGGGCCTGCTGAATTGGAATATTCAGCTTTACCACTCGCACATGATCGTGACGCCGCCGGCCGGCCCTGAAAAGTCGCTCGAGAAGGACGGGCCGGGGCTGGGGTTTCATCAGGATAGCGGGCGCCTCAATCTCGATATCGAGACGAATCCGCGCCCGAGGATTTCCCTGAAGGTGGCGTTCTTTTTGACCGATGCCTCGCAACCCGGTCGCGGGAATTTTGTCGCGGTGCCCGGTTCGCATTTGATCAATGCGTTTCCGGGCGAGAGCCGCAAAGAAATGCCCGAAGGCGGCGTGCAGATTTGCGTGCCCAAAGGCGGCGCGGTGGTTTTTGATCGGCGCATCTGGCATTCGAGCAGCGCGAATTATTGGCACGAGCCGAGGCGCACGCTGTTTTACGGCTATAGCTACCGCTGGTTGCGACCCCGCGACAATATGACGGTGGATCACTTTATGGCGCAAAGCGATCCCATTCGCAGGCAGTTGCTCGGCGCGAGCCCTTCGGGCGGGTTTGGCTATACGTCGCCCAAACCCGAAGACGTGCCCCTGAAAGCGTGGATAGAAACCCACCTGGGCACAGAAGCCGTCGCGGCTTAGATAAATTTCTCGGGCGAAACGCCGAAGATGATGGCTAATTTGCGGGCGTTTTTGAGGCTGATTGTCCGGATGCCGCGTTCCATGTTGGATATGTGTTGGCGGGGGATATCGCCCAATTTTTGACCCAATTCAGCTTGGGTCATGTCGTGGTTTTGGCGATAGATTTTGAGGTTGTCGCCAGGGCGAATTTTGGCTTTGATGTCTCGATACCAGTCGGTTTCAAAGATATCCATGGTCTCATCGTCTCTATCGGAAATCCGAACGTTTCTGATGGGGCCTTTGTCGCGCAAATCCTCAACGAGGTTGCCCATCTTTTTTTGAATCTGCTCAGGCATTTTTCGGAGATTTCTGAGCATTTTTCTTTTGATGACGACGTTGTACATTTTGCACTGTAACCCTTTAATGGTTATGCGTCAAGTTGAAATCCACTGGAGCATGGTATGGCAGACAGGCCCAATATCATTTTTATTTTGACCGATCAACACCGGTTGTCGGGCGTGGGGGCGTATGGTGAGACGCCGTGCCGGACGCCGAATATCGACCGCCTTGCCACAGAAGGCGCGTTGTTTGAAAATGCCTATACCGTGTATCCGGTGTGTAGTCCGGCGCGGGGCACGTTGCAAACCGGCGTGTACCCGCACACGCACGGCATCACGTCAAATATCCACGAGGTGGGATGTAGCATCCACGAGTTGGAGGATCGGCCCGACCTGTTGCCGCGCCGCCTGCAAGCAGCGGGTTACGGGACGGGATACACGGGCAAGTGGCATCTCGGCTCTGAAAAAAACCAGACCTTTCGGGGGTCAAACGAGCCGTCCTCGCCTTCGCGCATCGGGTATGAGGGGCAGGAGTTTGCCGGGCACGGCGGCGCGGGTTCGCGCTATGCGGGGTATCGGGAATGGGCGCGGGCAAAGGGCTACGCGCCGGGGGTGAAGCCCTGGGCAGAATCCACGCGGATGATCCGCAAGGGGATCGGCGAGTTGACCGTGCCCACAGAGGCGACTGTGCCGGCGTATTTGGTCGATAATGTGATCGAGATGATCGGGTCGTTTCAACAGCGCGATGTGCCGTATTTCATCAGTTTGAATTTTTGGGGACCGCACGGGCCGTATCACGCGACGGGTGAATTTCTCGACTGGTATCGGGAGGTGGAGATTCCGCCGTGGGCGAATTACGATTGGCCTTCGCGGGCCATTCCCGGGCCGCATCATCTGAAAATTCACTGGGATAGGGAAAATTTGACGTGGGAGGATTGGGCGATGGCCGTGCGCTATTACTACGCGCGGGTGTCGATGATCGACAGTCAGATTGGTCGGCTGTGCGATTGGTTGAGGGCGAGCGGGGCGTTGGAGAATACAGTGCTGATTTTTACCGCGGATCACGGCGAGACCCTGGGCAGTCACGGGGGCTTGCTGGATAAGGGATGGCACCATTTTGAAGAGACGCACCGCATCCCGATGATTATCCGGTTGCCGGATTATGCGGGCACGCGCATACCCGAGTTCGCGTCTCTGGCCGATATGTATCCCACGATTTTGGATTTGGCCGGCGGGCAGTACCGCCAGGACGCGATTCACGGGCGGTCTTTGTTGCCGCTCGTCCGCGGGGAGGCAACCGATTGGCGAGACGCTGTCGTCACCGAGTTTTTGGGCTTGGGCAATGTCGCCACGTCGATGAAAACGTTGCGGATGGGGCATCTCAAGTACGGGTGCAATTTGACGGGACAGGACGAGTTGTACGATTTGCAACGCGATCCCCACGAGTTGCACAATGTGATCGCCGACCCCGAATACGCCGATGACGTGGCGCGGTTGAAAGCGCGGTTAAAGCAGTGGATGGCGGAGACCCATGACCCCGCTTTGCGAATGTATCGCTGGCGCGAGCGCGAGGCGATTGGATAGAGAGAGGCAGTTGTCAGTTGTCAGTTGTCAGTTGTCAGTTGTCAGTTGTCAGTCCGCCCCGCCTAACCGCCCTTCGGTAAGAGGCAAGAAGTAAGAGGCGAGAGGCGAGAGGCAAGGATAGAAACGTAGGGGCGATGTCCCCGTGCTCGCCTGAAGACGCGAAAAGGCGAAAGGCAACTACCGATAAACACAGATAAACGCGGATGACGAGGCATCTGTCCAACCACGGAAAAACAATGAATCGCGTTGACTGCATTCTGAACTACCTGCAACCTAATCACAAAGTCCTTCACGTCGGATGTTGCGGTGACGATGATGGCTTTGTGCAAGAGTGGAAGGCGGGAACCGCATTTTCAGAATACGCTGGTCGTTATTTGCGAATAAAACCGCGAACATTTTCACGCGCAATATCTTCGTCCACTTCGGGCAGGGCTTCAATCGCCGCCTTAATGGCTTCTATCTTTGACGCCATCTCCACCGCCTTGTCTTGCGTTTCGCATTTCTTCTCGCCCTGCGCGTTCTTCGTGGATCTCTTGTTTCGCCCTTTTAGAAAGGAAGTTTCGATGTTGAATTTGTACAGCTCGCAGATCACGCAAAAAAAATCCCAAGGCGCGTCTCAGGCCATGCTCTATGCCGCGGGCCTGACGCGCGAGGATATGGACAAAGCGCAGGTCGGCATTGCATCGGTGTGGTACGAGGGCAATTCGTGCAACATGCACCTCAACGACTTGGCGGCTGACGTGAAAAAGGGCGTTGGCGAGGCCGGGTGCATTGGGATGCGCTTCAATACGATTGGCGTATCAGATGGCATTTCAATGGGGACGGATGGCATGTCGTTTTCCCTGCAATCGCGCGACTTGATCGCGGACTCTATCGAAACCGTCATGGGCGCGCAGTGGTATGACGCGCTCATCGCATTGCCCGGTTGCGACAAGAACATGCCCGGCGTGATTATGGGCATGGGCCGGCTCAATCGCCCGGCGCTGATGATCTACGGGGGGACGATCAAACCCGGTTGCGCCATCATTCGGGGCGAGGAGCGCAAACTCGACATCGTATCCGCCTTTCAGAGCTACGGGGAATTTCTCGCGGAATCGATCAGCGATGAGGAACGCCAAGAGATCGTGGAACACGCCTGCCCGGGCGCGGGGGCGTGCGGCGGCATGTACACGGCCAATACCATGGCGAGTGCGATTGAGTGCATGGGCCTCTCCTTGCCCTATTCCTCCTGCACGCCGGCCGAAGATCCGGGCAAACGCGCCGAATGCGTTCGCGCGGGGCATGCGATTCGCGCCTTGCTCGAAACGGACCTCAAACCGCGCGACATCGTCACCAAACAATCCCTGCTCAACGCCATTCGCCTCGCGGTTGTCACGGGGGGATCGACCAATATCGTGCTCCACCTCTTGGCTATTGCACGCGCGTTTGACCTCGATTTGGACATCGACGAGTTTCAGCGCGTATCCAATGAAACGCCCCTGTTGTGCGACCTCAAGCCCTCGGGCCGCTACGTCATGGAAGAACTCCACGACATCGGCGGCACGCCTGCGATGATGAAACGCTTGCTCGACGCGGGCCTCATCGACGGCGACCAAATGACCGTGACCGGCAAGACCATCGCGGAAAATCTCGCGGACCTCGCCTCGCTTCCCCCGTACGGCACGGGCCGCGGGCAGCAAGACATCGTGCGGCCCTTTGACGACCCCATCAAACCCACGGGACACCTGCAAATTTTACGCGGGAATTTGGCGCCCGAGGGTTCGGTTGGCAAAATCACGGGCAAAGAGGGCGAAGTGTTCACGGGCAAGGCCAATGTATTCGATTGCGAGGAGGACATGCTCGGCGCGCTCGAACAGGGCGAGATCGCAAAAGGCGATGTGATCATCATCCGCTACGAAGGCCCCAAAGGCGGGCCGGGCATGCCGGAGATGCTCACGCCCACCTCCGCACTGGCAGGCGCGGGCTTGGTGCAAGATGTGGCGCTGATTACGGACGGGCGGTTTTCCGGTGGATCGCACGGCTTTCTCATCGGCCACGTCGTCCCGGAAGCCATTGAAGGCGGGCCTATCGCCTTGGTGCAAACCGGGGATACCGTCACTATCGACAGCCAAAATGGGGAAATCAACATGGATGTCTCAGCCGCAGAACTCGCAAGACGCCGCGCGGCGTGGACGCCACCGCCTTACAAAGCCACGCGCGGCACGCTTTACAAGTACATCAAGAACGTGAAAACCGCGTCCGAAGGGTGCGTGACGGATGAGTGATCTCTCTGCCCCCGCCCGCCCCCTTCGGTAAGAGGTAAGACGGGAGATGGGAGATGGGGGTTAGCCACAAAAGGCACGAGCGGGGTACAACTGGCGATAGCCAGTTCAAAGGCACAAAAGGCGATAGCCCGTTCAAAGGCGAGCAGTGTGTGTAGGGGCGGTGCCCCCGTGCTCGCCCCCTTTCGGTAAGAGGGAAGAAGGAAGACGTGAGAGGCCCCCAACCGCTCCAAAACCCGACGTACTGCGCGGATGAACCGCTATCTGTGGGGGTGAAAATTTTCGTTGATTCACACTCACACCCCATCTTCGACGAGTGCTTTGATGGGCACGTCTCGCGCTTGTGGGATGTAAAAACTGAGCGGGTCGGACACCGCGCCCAAGAGTTGTTTTTGAATGGGAGTTGCGCGGGCGAGGAGGTCGTCGGGCATGTGGATGTAGTCCATCGGTTTGACCCAGCGATACGCATAGCCCATGAAAATGGTCTTGCGCGGGAACCCCGACCAGTTCTTGCCAATGCCGTGATAGGTGCGCTGTTCAAAGATGAATGCCGAGCCGGCTTTGACATTCATGTCGATGGCCCCGCGCGGATGGCCCGTTGCCGGATCGATGGCCGGACGGCCCCACAGCCGATTGCTTCCCGGCACGAGTTGCGTGGCTCCGGACGCGGGATCGCGCTGGTCGCTGATGGTGTATGCGATTTTGAGGAGGATGCGCGGATGGGGTTCGGTCATTTCCCGAGAAGAAGACCCGCCATCGCGGTGATACCCGCCCCTGCGCTTTTCCTCTGCGGATGGCTCTGGGCCGGAGGGCAACACGATGAGGTGCGAGGTGATCATCTGGATGTTCCAGTTGAGGATCTGCCACGCCAAGGGCGCGGTGGTCGGCCAGTCGAGCAGTTGGAGAAACGCATCGTGATGCACGATGCAATTTCGCAAATTGAGCTTGCCATTTTTCTCCAAGCGATTCGCGGCTTTCTCCCGGGCGTAAATTTCATCGACCGCCGCGTCGAGTTCCGCAACGACATCCGGGGGCAGCGCGTCTTCGATGACGAGATACCCATTGGCGTCAAAAAATTCGCGCTGTTCATCCGAAAGAACAGCCCCATTAGATTGAAGTGCCATCGTCGTCGTCTCCTAAAAAGTGTGTGTTGCGACTTGGGAGGGTCAAATTTACGATATGAAAAGGTGAGATGCAAGACATAAGACGCAAGACGTAACTTGACAGTTCGGTTTGATCGATGTATCATGTTGCTTCACAGCACAGGTCAACGGCTATTTCCAATCAAAGGAGGTTTCACATGTACAGATGGATTGCATTGGCAGTTGTGGTCTTGATGGCGACGGGGGCGCGGGCGGAAATCGGCATTCAGCCGCAGAGCAAAATCCCGCTCAACGAGGCATTTGCACGTGCAGGCAAAATCACCAGCGGATTGTTCGACCTCAAAAAGCTCAACTTCAACCACACCATTGGCATCAGCTACGGTTCGGGATACGGCGGCGGCCTGCGCCAGTACTATCTCAACGACATCACCTATCGAGTCTCCAAACCGCTCGTCATCAAGGCGCAGGTCGGCTTGGTCAACAACATGTCGGGCAATGCGCGCTACGGCTCGACCTCTTCGGGCGGCGTGCGAGTCGTGGTTCCCAATGTCAGCCTCTTGTACCAGCCCAAGCCCAATCTCCGCATCGAATTTGGATTCAGCACCTTCAATGGCTATCCCTATTACTACCGCGATCCATACAGACGCTATTGAACGCGCAGCAGCGGCAAAAAGAGGCGCCTAAGGTTGGCGTCTCTTTTTTTTTTGCTTATATTTCGCAGTATGAAACGTTGGGTATGGGTTCTCGGCGGCCTCATCATCGCCGGGCTGATCGTCTTTGCGGCAACCGCTTTTTGGCAATCGCCACCGCCACCGCCGCGGCCCGCGCCGCAAATCGCGCACAATATCCGCGTGGAAATCCTCAATGGATGCGGCACGGGCGGGCTCGCGGGTCAGATCGGGAAAAAACTGCGCGACTTTGGCGTTGACGTCATGACCATGGGCAATGCGGAAAACTTCAACTTTGCCGAGACCATTGTCATGGATCGCATCGGCAAACTAGAATACGCCCGACAAGTCGCCGCCCTCATCGGCACGCCCAATGTCATCCAGCAAAAAACCCCCGACACCTATCGCCTCGAGGAAGTGACCATCATCATCGGACGCGATTACGATAGGTTGGAGATCTGGAAATAGAAGGAGGTCGCCTTGTCAGATATCGAGATGATTCGCAGTGCCTGCATTGAACAGTTGCTTTCGCGCAAAGCCCAAGACATCGTCGTGATCGACCTGCACAACACCGCCGACTTTGTCGATTATTTTGTCATCTGCACCGGGACTTCAGACGTGCATGTTCGCGCATTGGCAGACGCGGTGATCCAGCGTCTCAAAGCGCGGGGGCAGCCGCCCTATCACGTCGAGGGATACGACACGCGAAAGTGGGTGCTGATCGATTTTGTCGATATCATCGTCCACATCTTTCAGGCGGAATCGCGCCAGTTTTACGGCTTGGAACGCCTGTGGGGAGACGCGCCCATCGAGCGCGTTGAAGACCGCGGCCCGACCGACACTTGACCCGTAAGCATTGGAGAACCCATGCCCGTTCCAACCCTCACTTGGGAAGATGACGCGCTGCGCCTCATCGACCAAACCCTATTGCCCGAAGCGTACCAATTCATCGTTTGCCGAGATGTCGAAACCGCGGCAGAAGCCATCGTCAGTTTGCGCGTGCGCGGCGCGCCTGCCATTGGCGTGGCAGCGGCTTATGGGGTCGTCATTGCCGCGCAAGAGGCGATTGCACAGGGGGCCGATTTTGATCGCCATGTCGCCGAGTGCATTCAAAAACTCGCGCAAACCCGGCCCACAGCCGTCAACCTCTTTTGGGCACTCGACCGACAAAAAAAAGTGCTCGCCCAAGCCGCGGGGCGTTCACCCGCTGAAAAACGCGCCCTGTTGCTCGAAGAAGCCCATGAGATTTTTGAAGACGACAAGCGCATCTGCCGCCAAATTGGCCGCTATGGCGCAGAGTTGCTGTCCCCGCGTGCCACGGTCCTGACCCACTGCAATGCCGGCGGCTTGGCCACTGCTGACTACGGCACTGCCTTAGCCGTGGTGTACGCCGCGGTCGAAGCGGGCAAGCAGGTCGCGGTCTATGCGGACGAAACCCGTCCTCTGTTGCAGGGGTCGCGCCTGACCGCGTGGGAACTGAACCAGAGTGGGGTGGATGTCACGGTCATTTGCGACAGCATGGCCGCCACCGTGTTGCGCGACAAAAACATCGACAGCGTGGTCGTCGGCGCGGATCGCATTGCCAAAAACGGAGATGTCGGCAACAAAATCGGCACGTACGGCCTCGCCCTGTTGGCCCATGTGCACCGAGTCCCCTTTTACGTGGCCGCGCCGCTCTCCACCATCGACATGAAACGCGACACCGGCATGCAAATTCCCATTGAAGAACGCGCAACCGAGGAAATCACCCGTGGCATGGGCAGGCAAACCGCGCCCGACGGCATTCGAGTGTACAACCCCGCCTTCGACGTGACTCCCAACCACCTCGTCACCGCGATCATCACGGAGAAGGGCATTGCAAAAGGCGATTACGCGGAGACATTCGCACAGTGGTTTGGGCAATAACCCACTGATTTATCACAAATTGATTGACAAATCCCGCGGGCGTTCTTAAAGTGAAAGCCGAAAAGGTGTGCGTTGGCAATTTCCAACCGCACGAAGACGCGGAAAAATTTTTCGAAGAGGTGAAAGTTGGCTATGAAACGGCATTCATCGTACAGGCAACTCCTGCCCAGTAACGCGAAACCATCCCTGCGGCCCAAGTTGTGTTTGATCGCGGCCCTGATTTCCGGGGGATGCGCCACGACGACTGTGCGCGCCCCGGCGGTTCCAGCCATGCCCGAACCCGTCGCAGAAGTCGCAGTCCCCGTCACAACAGAACCCGTCACAGCAGAACCCATCACGCAGACAAAGGTCGCGGCTAGCGACCCGCTCTACGACATGTTGCAACAGGTCAAACGGCCATCCGCGCAAACACGCGCACAACTCGACGCGATAGCCCGCACCTTGCGCGAGCGGTTCGTCCCCAATCCCTCGCTGAAAACAGCCAAAGAATGGGCCGCGCTGGCGCGTTTTACCCTCGAACACTACCACGCGATTCTGCCCCGCGTGCCCATATCGCCGGACGCGCCCGTGGCATTGTTGATCGATGCCCTGCCCGAAGCGGTTGCCGCGGACTTGTCGCGCCATCCGCACTTTCGGGAGCTCAAAATGAGGGTGCTGGCCGGGCAGGCCGATGTGCCGATAGACCTCACGCCCGAAGTCTTGGCTTATATCCGCTATTTCCAAACGGAAAAGCGCGAGTTTTTCGCGCTCTGCCTGTCGCGCTCCACCGCCTATTTGCCGATGATCCACTCGGCTTTCCGCGACTATGGCCTGCCCCAAGACCTCGCGTATAAGGCCCTGGTCGAGAGCGGATTTAACTCGCGCGCGCAGTCGCGTGTGCGGGCCTTGGGCATGTGGCAATTCATGTACCGCACGGGCTTGCTCTATGGCCTGCGGCGCAATACGTACCGCGATGATCGCATGGATCCGGAAAAAGCCACCCGCGCGGCTGCGCGACATCTCACGCACCTCTACCAATACTTTGGCGATTGGCGGTTGGTTGTCGCGGCGTACAACTGCGGGCAGGGTCGCATGGATGGCGCCATCGCAAAATCCAAGACCCGGGATTTTTGGAAAATCCACGCGCTGCCCCGAGAAACCCGCAATCATGTACCCAAGTTCATGGCGGCGGTTATCATGGCGAAAGACCCGGGGTTTTTTGGCTTTGAAAATATCGTCTATCAACCCGCCCTATCGCATGACAAGGTCGCGCTGACAGAACCCATATCCCTGCGCTTGGCCGCAGAGTGCGCGGGCACGACCTACGCCTGGATGCGCCAACTCAACCCGGACCTGCGCCGCGCGTACACGCCGCCTGCAACGCGCCGAACCCCTTATGCGTTGCGCGTGCCCAAGGGCGCGGCCGCGAAATTTAGGGCTAATTACGCCCAAATACCCGCGCACAAAAAAATTCAGATGGTCGATTACGTGGTCAAACGCGGGGATACCCTGTCCGAGATCGCGGCTGACATGGGAATATCGCAATCCGCGCTCAAAGAGGCCAATGGCATCGCCAATCCGCGCAGGTTGCAAATCGGTCAAAAACTCACTGTTCCACTGTATCCCAGCGCGCAATACTCATCTCGTACAGCCAGCCGCAGAAAAACCATCGACCTCACGCCCGACCCCGAGCACTATCGCCAAGTCAACCTCACCGTGCGCGCAGGCGATACCCTGTGGGAAATTGCCAAACGCGAGGGCATCACGGTTTCGCACCTACGCGCGTGGAACGATCTCAATACCCATCGCCCCATTCACCCGGGCGACCGCCTCACCCTTTGGTTGCCCAAAGATGGCACCTCGGATTCGCCCGTCTTTTACACCGTGCGCACAGGCGATACCCTGTGGGAAATTGCCCGCGCTTTTGATACGAGCGTTGAAGCCCTGAAATCCATGAATGGCATTCAAAGCCCGTCTCGCTTGCGCCCTGGCACGCGCATTCGCGTCAGAGAAATTGCGGAATAGAACGAGGTGAGATGCAGTTGTCAGTTGTCAGTTGTCAGTTGTCAGTTGTCAGTCCCCACCCTTCCACCCCTCCAAAGGGGCGATGCACCCGTGCTCGCCCTAAGATACAAGGGGGGAACTGTGAGCGGTTTTGCGAGGGGATTGTATAAGGGGGTTTGGGTTTCTATGGCGTAATCCATTCGCCCAAAGCCATCAAAACAGCCAGGGATACAAGCCTTTAAGAAAGCCATGCGCTCCCCTTTCCTCGTAGGCACAGGCGTAGCCTTACAATGAGCGAAGCGAATAACGGGGCCGGGGGATAGGTCCCCTCACATAGACATTTAGGGATATTCGGGCGGGAGGTTTCTCGTCCGTTTTTTTTTATATGGAAAGAACTGCGTCTGCGGCGGCGTGCCCACTTCGGACCGCGCTTTCAATGGTCGCGGGGAGGCCGGTACCTGTCCAATCGCCCGCGAGAAACAACTGCGGGTGCGAGGTGTGGGTTTTGGGGGGTGTATGGGCGAGCGGCAAGGTGCTCGTCGCAGCGCGTTCACGGATGGCGGTGGCGCGTAACAAGTTGGCGCGCTGGCTTTCGGGAAAGACGCGATAGAGGTCTTTGCAGGCCAGCGCGATGAGGTCGCGGTTCGGCTGGTGCATGAGGTGATGCGCCGCGCTTGCGACCATCGCGAGATGGCTCGCGTGGTCGCCGTCGCCGTAGATCGCGGCTTTGTCGAATACCCATTCCATCGTCGTGCCGAGAAGCCCGCACATGGGCGCGTGCATGATGGGCCTGTCGAACCAGAGATTGACGGACAGAATGGGCGAGGGTTCGTAGTGACAAAGGGTGTGGCGGAGTTTGGCAAAGGGGGTGACCGGGAGCAGTCTGGCGAGTGGCAGGGGAGGAACCGCCGCGATACATGCCTCGGGTTTGTACACTTTTTCGGACCGGGTGCGAAGCTGAATGCCGGTGCGATCAGGCGCGATGGCGGTTATGGCTGTGCCGAAGTGGATTTCGCCTCCGCGGTTGCAGATGTATTCCCGGGCGCGATGGGCAACTAGGGTGCTCAAGCCCCGGTTTGCGTATCCCAAGCACGCGCCATCGGCTTGCCAAAACGCCTCTCGCAACACGGCTTGGAGGTGGCAGGCGCGGGCTTGTTGCGGGCGTTGGTTGAGGGCGGCGAGACAGAGCGGGTGCCAAAATGCCGCTCGCATGCGCGGTTTTTGGTCGCACTGGTCGAGCCACGCATGCACCGAGAGGCAGGGGTCGAGGGCTTTGTGCAACGCGGCGTTGATTTTTCGCAAGGGCGGAATGTCCGACCAGCGGATAGCGCGGAAGCGCAGAAAGCCGAGGAGCAGGTTCAAGGGCGCGGGCAGAGCCGAGGGAAAACGCAGGTTGGACGCGCCGCGCGTGGGGTGGCGAAAGTCGATGTCGAACTGCGGTTGAAATGCGATGTCGTCTCGCGCGCCGATCCGGGCGAGAAAGTCGAGGGTGTCCCGATAGCATTTCATGAACAGGTGTTGCCCGTTGTCGATGGTGTCGCCCGTGGCCGGGTCTGCAAAGGAAAAGGCGCGTCCGCCCAGTTGTTGCCGGCGTTCCAAAAGCACGACCGGGCAGCCGGCGTCGCACAGGCGGACCGCGGCGGCGAGGCCGGCAAAGCCTCCGCCGATGATGGCGATGCGTTTCACGGGTGTCGCCCGCCTTTCCTGCCGAGCCAGCAACGCAGGGCAATGCCGAATTTGTGCGCGTTGGTGAGGCGAATGGGGGTGCGAAAAACATCGTAGTTGGCGCGTTGGATTTTCACGAGGAGTTGGGCGTAAATTTTGCCCATGATCTGCGCGGAGAACATGGATGCGCTGTCTTCGGGCGGCAGGAGTTTGTCGGCGGTTTGATAGTAGGCCCACGCACGTTGGGCTTGAAAGCGCATCAGCTCGACGAATGATGCGTTGTGTTCTGCCCGTGCGAGGGCGCGTTCTGTGTAGCCGAAGCGCGCCATGTCTTCTTGCGGGAGGTAGATGCGGTTTTGTTGCCAGTCCTCATGCACGTCTCGCATGATGTTGGTCAGTTGCAACGCGAGGCCCAGGTTGATGGCGTAGTCCCGGGTTTGCGGGTTGGTATAGCCAAAAATTTCGATGCAGATTAACCCCACGACAGACGCGACCCGATAGCAGTACGCGCGCAATTCGTCAAACGTGGCGTGGCGATTTTTGGTCAAGTCCATCTCCACGCCTTTGATGAGGGCGAGAAAATGGGCTTTGGGTATGGGGAACTCGCGGAGCACCGCTTGCAGGTTTTGCGCGATGGGATGCGTGGCATTGCCATTGTAGCAGGCGTGGAGTTGGGCGCGCCACTGATCGAGATGCCGGCGCGCTTCTGCGGTTGAGGTCGCGTGATCGACGAGGTCGTCGGTGTGGCGGCTGAACGCGTACGCAGAGAAAATGGCGTCGCGCTTCTCGTGCGGGAGGAACAGGAAGGCAAAATAAAAATTGGTGCGCGCACTTTTCACGATTTTTGCGATGTGTTTTTTGAAGTTCATTTTCGCGTGGTAAAAAAGAAGAGCGTTTTGAACGCGAGGGCGAACAAATCGCGTTTTGTGATGGTGGGCCGGCGGCGAAAGACGTCGTACCCGTTGCGGCGAATTTTGTCGAGAATGTGCATGCCGCCCAGGTAGGTCAATCGCAGTTCGTAGCGCAATCGCCCATGCACCGCGTTTAGCAAGGGGTACCCGGCTTGAAAGAGGGTGTAGGTGCGGGTGATGAGCGCGTCCATGAGCGCGCGAAATTGCGGGGTGACGCGCTGCTCGCGCAGGTCTGCGATGGCGATGCCAAATCGGTCGAGGTCGTCTTGGGGGATGTAAATGCGGCCGCGGGAAAAGTCGATGGCGATGTCCTGCCAGAAATTGACGAGTTGCAACGCGCTGCACAAGGCGTCTGAATGTTGCGCGTAGCGTTCGCCGCGATAGCCGAACAGATGCAGGATGAGCCGCCCGACCGGGTTGGCGGAAAAGGCGCAGTACGCGAGCAAATCCCCATGGGTTTGGTGGCGATGAATCGCGACGTCCATGCGAAAGGCCGCGAGCAGGTCTTCGAGCAGTTGCACGGGCAGGTCGTACGCGCGAATGGTCTCGGCGAGTGCGGTAAATATCGGGCCATCGGGATGGGCGAGACACGCCTTGAGACGCGCTTCCCAATCCGCGAGGCGGGCGAGGCGTTCCCGCGCATCGAGGCCCGGTTCGTCGGCAAAGTCGTCTGCTGTGCGCGCAAACGCATAGATGCTACACACATGCGGGCGCATTGCTTTGGGGACGAGCACCGAGCCGACCGGAAAATTCTCGTAGTGGGCGCGGGTGAGTGCCTCGCAATGGGCATACGCCTCGGCAACTGCGCGGGTTGTGGATGAGGACTGACGCATGGCGCCAAGATACCCCTGCGGGAAGGCAAAGGCAACCATATAAGGCGGCAAGAAGCAAGAGGCAAGAGGCAAGAGGGGAGAGGCAAGAGGGGAGAGGCAAGAGGGCCGCCCAACGCCCAACCGTTCAAGCAATCAGTTGTCAATGCGAATAAAGCGTTGAATCCATTTATTGGGACCTACCCCCCTAGCCCCCCTTCCTGTGAGGAAGGGGGGAATGGCGAGAGGTTGTGCGAGGGGTTTGGGTTTCCAGGGCGTGATCTATTTGCTCAAAGCCATCAGAACAGCCAGGGAGACAAACCTTCAAGAAGCCATGCGCTCCCCCTTTCCTTGTAGGAAAGGGGGCCGGGGGGATAGGTCCTACGAGGAAGGGGAAGAACCTCTCTCGTTGCGGAGAGGAGCCGGATGACTCGTCCATGTCTTTGGGCGATTGGTCTCGGCTTGCTTCCTACTCGCTTTCTACTCTTAATTCGCATTGTCAGTTGTGAGTCCACCCCGCCGCTCTGCCGCCGAGCGGTCAGTCAAGCCATCTGCCCCTGTGTAAAATTATGTTTTTGTGCCTTCTGTGCGTTTGAACTGGCTGTCGCCAGTTGTACCCCGCTTATTTTGGAATTGCCCTTGTAAAAAACGCCAGAACATCCTATACTACAATCCATTATCGTTGCGAGGAGGTCATGGATGAACTGGTTTAACAAACTCAAATCCGGCATTCGCACGCTCGTGCAACGGCGCATGCCCGAGCGCGTTTGGGTCAAATGCGAGCGGTGTGAGCAGATCATTTACCGCAAGCAGTTGGAGAAAAACACGGGGATTTGCCCGCATTGCAAGCACCACGTCCGCATCTCTAGCGCGGCTTATATCGCCGCCGTGCTCGACGAGGGATCGTTTGAGGAAATCGGCCGCGAGGTCAAATCGACCGATCCGCTCGCATTTGTCGATCTCAAGCCCTACCCAGAGCGGCTCAAGGAATACCGCAAGCGCACGCTGATGGATGCCGCCGTGCTAGCCGGCACAGGCACAATCGACGAGAGGCATGTGGGCATTGCCGTGCATGAAATCGGGTTTATCGGCGGGTCACTCGGTTCGGCGGAGGGCGAGCGCATTTGCAGGGTGATCGACCGGTGCATGCGCGATCACTTGCCCCTGATCATCGTGTCCCGATCTGGCGGCGCGCGCATGCAAGAGAGCATTTTGTCCCTGATGCAGATGGCCAAGGTCAATGCCGCATTGTCGCAATTTTCCGCCCAGGGCCTGCTGTTTATTTCGGTGATGACCGATCCGACAACCGCCGGCGTGGCCGCTAGTTATGCGTCTATCGGCGATGTGAATATCGCGGAGCCAAACGCGCTGATCGGATTTACGGGACCGCGCATCACCGGGTCGTCCGTGAGTGCCGCCGAGATGGAAGCCCTGCGCCAAGCCCAACGCGCCGAACAAGTCCTCGAACACGGGTTCGTCGATATGATCGTGCCGCGCAACCAAATGAAAACCACCCTGTCGCAACTGATCGCAATGCTAGCACCCCAAAAAGCAACCACAGATGAACGCGGATGAAAGGCGAAAGCATGCCCCTGTAATGTGGACACAGACAAAAATCAAGACAGGGGAATCGGGGACTGACAACTGACAACTGACAACCGAGGTCACCCATGAAAATTCTCGTTTTACAAGGCCCCAACATCAACATGCTAGGCCGGCGGAAGGCCGAGCATTACGGCAGCGTGACAATGGACGAAATCCACGCACGGCTGGAACAAAAGGCGGAGGAACTCGGTTGCGAGATCGCGTGTTTTCAGTCGAATTGCGAAGGCGCGCTCGTGGAAAAAGTGCAGGAGATGCGCGATGCCGCAGATGGCGTGCTCATCAATCCCGCGGGCCTGACCACGACGAGCGTATCCCTGCGAGACGCGCTCGAAGACGCCGCGTTGCCGTTGGTCGAAATTCACCTGTCCAATATCCACGCGCGAGAAGCCTGGCGGCGGCATTCCCTGTTTTCAGAAATCGCCATCGGCATCATCGCGGGCTTTCGATGGCGCGGCTATGTGGCGGGACTCGAGATGCTGGTGGGCAGGTTGCGGGAGCAATCGTCTTGTAGGTAATTTTTTAAAGTGTGATCGACATCGGAATACGCGACAAAAGCAGGTACGGGCGTAGCCTACAACGCAGCGTAGTGAGTCATCTCGCCCAACCTGACCATCAAGTAGTCAGTGGTCAGTGGTCAGTAGTCAGTCCCTGCCCAACCGCCCCAAAACCCGACGCACTTCGTAGATTCGCATGACCTATAAATCCCACGCTCCAAGTTATGGAGCGTTTTTTTGTTTTTTGTAAAGGCCGAATGTCTCGATGAATTGGGCAACCGATTGGGGTACGAGGTCCGCGATAGACGCGCCTTTTGCAATGCGGTCACGCACCGATGTGGAAGAGATGTTGCCAAAGGAGGGGGGCAGTTGGAGGGGATGGACGCGGGCCGCAAATGGCACGCATTCCGGACGCGCCATAAACCGCTGAAAAGCCTCTCGGTCAAAGGGGGCGCGGTTGGCAGATACGACATGGCACAGGGAAAACAAGGCGTGGAGTTCAGCGGACATATCCGCGTAATAGCGCGGGTCAAAAATGCGGATCAAGGTGTCGTGCCCAACGAGAAAGTAGCACTGGGCATCGGATGGAAAATGCGGCCTTAGCGCGCTCGCCTTGTCGATAAAGCGCGCATGGCTACATCCCGCAACCGACAAAGAGAGGTCATCGGCCGCATCCGCGTAATGGGCCATCAGGCCGAGACGCTGGCCCAAATCCGCTCCAAACAGGGCTTTATCGACATTGGCCTTGGCGAGCAGGAGCACAATTTCATCAAAGCCAAACGCGGCTTGTGCATAGCGAACCAGGGCCTCGTGGGCGAGGGTAAGCGGATTGAAGGACGCATCGAGTACCCCGATATGCGCGCTCGGTTGCGCGGTTTGAACCCGCTGCACAAATCGCACTACAGGTTCTCCATTCGGGTCGAGCCTATTCATCAAAGCACGGTAGGTGTCAAATGTATTCATCTCAAACGCAATGTATGCCGGAGGTGGGGGAGAGGCAAGAGGCAAGAGGGGAGACGCAAGAGGGGAGACGCAAGAGGGGAGACGCAAGAGGGGAGACGCAAGAGGGGAGACGCAAGAGGGGAGACGCAAGAGGGGAGACGCAAGAGGGGAGACGCAAGAGGGGAGACGCAAGAGGGGAGACGCAAGAGGGGAGACGCAAGAGGGGAGAGGGGTGGTCTTCTCCCCTCTTGTATCTTGGAAGTAAGGGTTAATTAGGAGTTGCGCCCTCGTATCGAGATAAGCCATCTTGATGCCCGGCTCGGGGAAGGCCGGCCCCTCTTGAAGGCGATGACCTTGTAGGTAAGATAGGCCCCCCGACCGCCGGGTCTATGCCGAAGAGTATCTAAGCCCCTTGAGGCTGCATATACAAGACCGGTAGACTTGGCGTCAATGGTCGGGACGCGACCCCGAGCGCGCACCAGATCCCTTACAACCCCCTCATCACAGGAGGCCCCCATGTCGAAATCTCACCCCGCTTTTGCCGGCATTGATGTCAGTGCCCGCACGTTGTCCGTTGCCCTGTCCAGACCCGGACAAGCTGTCATGCAAGCGACCTTTGCCAATGATCCCCAAGCGCATAAGCGGTTGCTGAAGTGGCTCACGAAGGGCGGGCACATGGTCTCTGTGTGCCTCGAAGCGACCGGGCTTTACAGTTTGGGGGTGGCCTTGGCCTTGCATCGGCATCGCCACACAAAGGTCATGGTCGTCAATCCCAAAGCGATGAGCAAGTACGCCCAAGCCTGCATGCAACGGGCGAAGACGGATGCGAAGGATGCGTTGTTGATCCTCGACTATGCCGAGCGCATGCCTTTTGTGCCTTGGCAAGCGCCGAGCGAGCAACGGCTTCAACTGCAAGCCCTCACCAGACGCATTGACCAACTCAAGCAGGAGATCATCCGCGAACAGAGCCGCAACCACGCGCAGAGCTACCACATCCGCAGCACACGTCTCATCGCACGCGATATTCAGGTGAATATTCGACACTTCAAACGCCGGATTGCATACTTGGAAAGCCAAGCCCTCGATCTCGTTTTGCACGATGAGCCCCTCAAGCGTGCCTACCAACGCCTCTGCTCGACGCCTGGCATCGCGCAAACGAGTGCCTTGCGGCTCTTGGCCGAGTTGACCCTTTTGCCAGAGGAGATGCAACCGCCCCAGTGGGTCGCACATGCAGGCCTGGATCCCAAACCCAAACAATCCGGAACCGCCAATCCACAAAGACGCATCTCGAAAACCGGGAATAAGTACCTCCGCCATGCCCTCTATATGCCTGCCTGGGTGGCCATCAGACACGAAGGCCATGTCAAAGCCTTCTATGACCAACTCATCGCCCGCGGCAAGAAACCTTTGCAGGCTATCGTTGCGGTGATGCGAAAGTTGCTCCATTCGATCTGGGGCATGTTGCGCCATGACCAAGATTTTGAGGGCGAAAAATTCTATCGAATCACCCCGAAAACCCCTTGACCTTTTAAGAGAGTATCTTGCCTCTGCCTTCTCACCTTTTTGGGGTGGTCTTCTCCCGTCTTGCGTCTCACCTCTCACCTTTTTGGGCGATCCCCCATTGGCATTTCGTTTGCTATGATAGGGTGCGGAAATAACGCAACCCATTGTAAATCCACAACCTTATCTTGCAAACGCGCCCAATGTTAGAACGGATTTTTCACATCCGCGTAATCGCGTGGTACACGGTGTTCACCTCTTGCATCCCCGCGATACTCTTTGCCCAAGTGCCCGTTGTCCACACCGAGAGCGAGGCCGAAGCGTTCAACGATTTGTTGCGCGATCTCGAGGGCATCAGCCTGGAACTCAATCGGGCGAGCGCGAAAGACCTGCTCATGCTCCCCGGCCTGACCCCGGAACTCGTCCAGCAGATCATCGCGCAACGCCCCTATCGCGCCATCGAAGACCTCGCCGATGTGCAGGGCCTGTCCGCAGAACACATCGATCTGATCGCGCCCTACCTCGCTATCGCGCCCACGCGCCCGTGGCGTTCCCGGTACACGTCTCGCATCTCGCGCCCTGCCAACCGCGCCAACCAATTTGACGACACGCGCCTGTACCAGCGACTCGAAATCGCCTCGCCCTGGGGCATTTCCGCCTTTTTCCTCACCGAGCGCGATCCCCGAGAACCCACCCTCACGGACCATGTCACCGGATATATCGCCGTGCCCCTTTCCCGCGTCACCCTCATCTTGGGAGACGTGCGCCCGGAATGGGGGCAGGGCTTGCTCTTTTCGCGCCGCACCCGCATTGCAACCGGCCTGAGCTATGCACGCGCCCGCTCCGCGACAAAATCGGGCAACCGCACCAGCACGGAACACGGCGCCTTGCGCGGCATCTACCTGTCCGGTTCACACGGCCGCGCGTTCTGGCACGCGATGTATGGACACATCACTTGGGACGCCTCGGGCACGCGCATCTACACGAGCGGCCTCCACGACACGGAAACCTCGCAAGCGCGCAAAAACGCACTCCGCGAACGCCTCGCAGGTATGCACTTGGGCATCGGCTCGTCGCAAAAACACATCGGCTTGACATGCCTCAACGCGGCCTTTGCCCCCGCCAATGGATCAGCTGTCGCCACCCCGAGCACAGCACAGGCAGGCGCGCTCTTTGGGATCAACGCCCTGTACCGCACGCATCGCATCACCTTGTTTGGCGAAATCGCACGCCGTGCTTTTGTCGCGGGCCTAGTCGCGGGCACACCCATCCTGCGGTTCCACGTCATTGGCAGACGCTATGGCGCGGACTTCCGCAGCCTGCACGGCGCGCCCTATGCCGCTTATGGCACGCCGCCGAACAACGAATGGGGCATGTTCTTTGGCCTGACGTGGCGTTTGTCAAAACGCAGACGCCTCGAAATCGCCCTCGACCGCCACGGGCGGCTCATCCCGGAAAACAGGGCCTTGCCAGATCGCGGCGTTCGCCTGCGCCTCAACTTCACCCACCGCTTCAACGCGGGGCTTTCCGCACGCCTCACCGGTGACACCCGAAGCACCACGGGACGCCCAACCCGCCAAAGCCTGCGCGTCGCACTCGCGTACAAACGCCCCACCCGTTCGGTCAACGCCTGGGTTCAACACGCTCGCGCCGACCTCGCGGGATATGCCGCGGGCCTTCGCCTCACCCTCGGCAAAACCACGGGCTTTTCCCTCGCACTTTGGACCGCCCTCCACAAAGTCTCATCTTACAATGCGCGCATCTACGACTTTGAACCCGACGTCTGGGGCGGCACGCGCCTCGTCACCCTTTCGGGAGATGGCGCCAATCGCGGCATCCGCATCGCTTGGGCAAACGCGCACGTCCGCCTATCAACGCGCTACAGCCACCATCGCACATCCTCATGGGCAGCACAACTCGATCTGCGACGGTGAAAGGCGGGAGAGCGGTCAGTCGTGGTCGTTTTCTTTTTTGCCCATTCGTCGATTAGCCAAAGAACGCATTTCTGGATATGCCCAAATCCCGCAGGATGGCTCTGATAGTTCCCGTTTTCAAGTCCCGGCTACCCCAGTTGGGAATCGTCGTTCTGGCGTGCGTCTTGGCATTAATCCATAGTCACCTCTAGCTTGGCGATCAAATTCGCAACCCAGACGCCGCAACCTATGTGTGAGTGTTCGGTAGTTCAAACCGTAACCAAAACCTCATTGAGAACAAAATTTTTCGTGATTTCAATCGATGTCGCTTCAACTTCCAACGGCAGGTCGTCTCCCATGTCTGCGTAGGATTCGATGAAGGCGGCGGTGCTTTGGAGGTTTTCCAGCGTTTGGGTAGCCGTGTCCCCCCATGCCCTGCATCCAGGAAGGGCGGGTATCTCGGCCATAAATTTGTCTTCGGTTTCAGTGCTGGGTGCGTGCATGACAAAGGGCAGTTTGTACAGTTTCATTTTGCCGATCTCCTCGGGGATTTCTCCAATACTTTTGGGTCAATATACCAAAACTTTGATGATGCCGCAAAGGTCAGGCGTACCGCGGGCGTTGAAATTGTGATTGTGTTATCCGCGGGTTCATAGCATACTACGAGGGGTCGTTTGGAAAATGGGATTGTGGATTGGAGGGGCGTAAAAGGCGGCGTGCGGGTCGATCTGCCGTTGAAAAATTACCCGTATTGCACGGCGCGAGATTTCGCGCCCAGACAACCGAAGGAGGGTATTGTGGAATACCGCGAATTTGGACAGAC
This sequence comes from Candidatus Latescibacterota bacterium, assembly GCA_965204745.1. GTDB lineage: Bacteria > Latescibacterota > UBA2968 > UBA2968 > UBA2968 > VXRD01. The sequence continues at coordinate 329,139 of OZ242010.1, read as the reverse complement.
CGGATTGAAGGTTTCGGCCATTGGGTTTGGATGCTGGGAATTGGGCGGCGGGTATGGCTCATTTGACGATGCCGAGGTCGTGGCGGCGGTCAATCGCGCCATTGACTTGGGCATCAATTGTTTTGACACGGCGCAGGGGTATGGCAAAGGCGCGTCTGAACGCTTGCTCGCACGCGCATTGGGGCCTAGGCGCGACGACGTCATTTTGGTTACGAAATTCGGCATTGGGTACGAACGCGGCCGAGACAGCAGCAAAGAGATGGTCCACCGGGCGATTGAGCAGAGTTTGGAAATGCTGAACACGGATTACGTGGATGTGTATCTCGTGCATTGGCCCGACCGCGACACGCCCTTTGAAGAGACGATGGGCGCGTTGGACGAACTCGTCCAAGCCGGGAAGGCGCGGTTTGTGGGCCTGTCGAATTTTACACCCCCGGAAATTGCGCGGTGCATGGATGCGCGGCGCGTGGATGTGTTGCAATACGGCTGCAATTTGTTTGACCGCCGGCACATCAGATGGACGTTTCCCTACGCGCGAGCCAACAACGTCGGGGTGATGACGTATGGGTCGTTGGCCTATGGCCTGCTCGCGGGCGCATTCACAGAAGACACGGTTTTTGAAGACAATGACTGGCGGCGCCGAGGCGGTAGCAACACGACCTTGCGCCTGTTTGAGCCGGGCGTGTTTCAGCGCAATGTCCGCGCCGTGAACGAACTGAAGGAAATCGCCGTGGGCCTGGGCAAAAACCTGCCGCACGTCGCGCTGAATTGGGTGTTGTCGCAACCGGCGGTGAGCACCGCGCTAGTGGGCGCGCGCAAGCCGGAAGAAGTCGAAGACAACATGGGCGCGCTGGGATGGACCTTGGACGCGGATACAAAGCGGGCCATAGATCGGGTGTTTGCAAAATACGAAATCGACACGGCGCCCAATAAGTGGGGTGAGGTCGATTCCAAGTGGATGGATATCGATCCGGCAGAATGGACGGGATAGACGGAACGGGGTACAACTGGTCGTTTTTCAGGCCAGTTCATGGACGTGCGGGCGTAGCCCACAACACAGCGCAGCAAGTCATCCCGTCCAATACGACCACCAAGTGGTCAGTGGTCAGTAGTCAGTGGTCAGTCCCCGCCCAACAGCCCCAAAACCCGACGCACTTCGCAGATGAATGGGTCTGAGGATGGGTACAACGGGCTAATTTTTAAGGCCGTTCACTTCTTTATTATTGACATTCTCTCTCGAATCCCGTACTTTTAGCCATCAGAAACGGGGCGTGGCTCAGTCCGGTAGAGCACCTGCTTTGGGAGCAGGGGGCCGGGGGTTCAAATCCCTTCGCCCCGACCAATACGAACAAGGGGTTGTGAGTTTTAACTCGCAACCCTTTATTTTTTTGCGTTACGCATACGTAACCTCTTAAAAATGCCATTTCGATTTCCCCTTTTGTGACTAAAAAATGGGAATGCACAAAAAAGTGCCCGTGCATAAAACCGCACGGGCACTTTCTTTTTTGGTTGCCCCTCAGGGATTCGAACCCCGATACCTGGAACCAAAATCCAGTGTCTTGCCATTAGACGAAGGGGCATTCATTGTCGGGAGTAAATATATATTTTTGTTCGCTCATGTGCAACCTACTTTTTGCCTTTCATTCGCGCCCACGTATCGCGCAGGGTGATGGTGCGGTTCAACACCAACTTCTCGGCAGATGAATCCGCATCCACGCAGAAATAGCCCAACCGCTCAAACTGAACCACATGCCCAACTTGCGCGCCTTTCATGCTCGGCTCCACATAACACGCGGGCCGCACCTCTAAGGAATCGGGATTGAGATTGGCGGTAAAGTCCTGCCCATCTTCGGTCTTGGCCGGATTCTCGGCGAGGAACAACCGGTCGAACAAACGCACCTCGGCTTCAATGGCGTGTTTGACCGATACCCAGTGCAGGGTCGAGCGCACCCTGCGCTTATCCGGCGTCGTCCCGCCCCGGCTCTCGGGATCCCACGTACACCGCAGTTCAACCACCCGCCCGGCTTCGTCCTTCACCACGTCCCGGCAAGTGATATAACACGCCGCGCGCAACCGCACCTCGCGCCCGGGGGCCAGGCGATAAAATTTGCGCGGCGGGTCTTCCATAAAATCCTCGCGTTCGATGTACACTTCCCGGGAAAACGGCACAGCGCGCGTACCCGCATCCGGATCTTCGGGATTGACCATCGCCTCAAAGGTCTCTTCCGCCCCTTCGGGATAGTTTTCAATGACCACTTTTAGGGGATCGATCACGCCCATCACCCGGGGCGCGACCTCGTTTAGATGTTCGCGGATGTAAAACTCGAACAAGTCGATTTCCGCGGTGGTGTCCCGCCGGTTCATCCCCACGCGCCAGATGAAATTCTCAATGGCCTGCGGCGGTATCCCGCGCCGTCTCATGCCGGAAAGCGTGGGCATGCGCGGGTCGTCCCAACCGGTGACGAGGCCGCGATCCACGAGTTGAGTCAACAGCCGCTTGCTCGTCAGGGTATAGGTGATGTTCAGGCGGGCAAATTCGATTTGCCGAGACGGGAAAATCTCCAACTGCTGGATGTACCAATCGTACAGGGGGCGGTGTTCTGCAAACTCGATGCTGCACAGGGAATGCGTGACCCGCTCGATGGCGTCGGACTGCCCGTGCGCCCAATCGTACATGGGATAGATGCACCACTTGGTGCCCGTGCGGTGGTGCGGCGTGTGTTTGATGCGATACATCACCGGATCGCGCATGTTCATATTTGGCGACGCCATATCCGCCTTTGCGCGCAAGGTACACGCGCCTTCGGGAAACGCGCCGTTTTTCATCTGCTCGAACAGGGCGAGATTTTCCGACGCGGATCGATTGCGATACGGGCTGTTCTCGCCCGGCGCGGTCACCGTGCCGCGATAGGCGCGGATTTCCTGCGTGCTCAAATCGCAGACATACGCCTTGCCCTGCTGGATGAGTTCCACGGCGTAGTCGTAGAGTTGATCGAAATAATCCGATGCAAAGTGCAACCCGTCGCCCCAATCAAAGCCCATCCACTTCAAATCCTCGCAGATGGAATGGACGTACTCGGTGTCTTCCCGGTCTGGATTGGTATCGTCAAACCGCAGGTTGCACTGCCCGCCAAATTCCTCGGCCAGCCCAAAGTTCAGACAAAACGCCTTGGCATGCCCGATGTGCAAATAGCCATTTGGCTCGGGCGGAAACCGCGTCACAATGCGGTCGTGCTTGCCGGCTTTTATGTCCTTGCGGACAATTTCCCGAATAAAATCCGTCGGCGCGTTTTCAGACATGGTTATTTTCCTCTTCTGCGGGCAAAAAGACAAAAGCCACTGGATTCCCGCCATTGTGCTTGCGCGTTCGCCAGGATAACGAATGACGGTAGGGTGGAGGCGGGGACTGACAACTGACCGCTGACAACTGACAACTGCATCTTGTATCTTTGGGCGAGCACGGGGGCATCGCCTAAAAAGGTGAGAGGTGAGAGGCAAGAGGGGAGAAGACCTACACTCACGGCTCGCCTTTGAACTGGCTGTCGCCATGTACCCCTCTTGCCTCTCCCCTTTTGTGCCTTTGAACTGGCTGTCGCCAGTTGTACCCCGCTCGTGGCTAAACTTCCATCTCACTTATGACCGGGGACGGAGAGTACCTCCCATTTGCCCGAAGCGTGAGTAGCGCGCCCAACGTGACCCAGCCGCGCCATTCGAGTTCGCAACTTTGGCTCGCGGCTCGCCAAGTGATGGGCCATCCGCCGTCGGCTTGTTGATCTGCGATCAGCGCGTCCAAATTGGCCGCGATATCCGCTTCTCGAAAGTGCTTGCGAAGCGGATGGGCGGGCGTGGGCGCCCAGTCGAGGGGTTTGCGGACATAGCCCGCGGCCCGTGCATCTGCCACCAGTCCAGTGGCGAACATCGCGCTGACCAAACGGTCGAGTTCGCGTTCTGCGCGTTCTCGGTCCGGGGCATCGTAGAGAAAGGCCAGCACCGCGCCCATCTCATGCATCTCTTCGGCTTGCAGGCTGTCGATTTGCGACCAGCAGTACGCCGTGGCCGGCGCCAGCCACGGGTGTTGCACCTGATTTTTGTGCAAGACGCCGGCAATGGCCGCGGTTGGATTGAGGGACGCGGGCAGGTCGTCAACCGCGTTCCACCACGATGCACGGGGATATTGATGCGCCGAGGGCAACAGCCACGGCACACCGCCTTCGGGTGTGGTTATGGTCATCAGATAATCGCAGGCGCGTTGCACCATTTCGGCGTCGAATCCCGTGTCGTCGAGAAACTCGAGGGCGTGTTGCACGGGCACGGGTTGGCTTTGCGGGCAGCGAATATCCGGCTCGAGCGCGTGCCCGAATCCGCCATCCGCGTTTTGATAGGCGCGAAGTGCCGCGATCACGGCCTCGCGCGATCCACCCTTGAAATGATAGGCAAATCGCTGCCGCTCGAGCAACCGCGCATTGTTCCAAATAAATTCCTCTGCCCGCTCAAATACGGTGCGAGACATAGATGATTTCTCCTTTTTATGCTATCTGTTCGCCAAGGCGACAACCGCGCCTATTGCCGCCTTGTGTCGCCCGCCGAATGGGTTCACGTTGGCACTTGCGCCATCAGTTCAACACCTTGTTTAGCAGCCTATTTCATAGCGCGCAGATCCACAACTTGCCGACCTTCCGCCCGATTTTTGGCTTGGAGATGGGCAACAAGGGCATCGATATCATACCCATGTTCCCGTGCGATGCGATCTTTGATCCGCCAGAGTTCCATGATGATTTCGTCAGACATCTTCAAATACTCCCATTAGTTCTTGTGCCATCAATTTTCGTTCAAGTTGCGTTACTTGTAAATGTCAACACAACCTAGTCTCGCCTGTCTAGCAGGATGTAGACAGCGAAGGCACGCCGGTCTCTGAGAGGTGTTTTGGAAAAGCGATGGATGACATTTTCAGCAGCAAAGATGTCTTGAATGATGTTGGATTTGGAAAAAACCATCACTGGAGAATACGTTGCATCGGGGTCGTAATCAGCACTATGCCGTTTTTTCTGCATATCGACGAATAGTTTTGCGAAATCCTGAATCTCGTCTGGAAATTTTGCGATGATGTTCGGGCGTTCGCAACGCTGTCGTGCATGTCCATGTTGCAATGCCCGGTAAGCCTGACGCCACGCCGGTTGACTGCGGTTTGACCTGGTACCGCCGACGATCATATCGGCACAAGAGGTTGCCAAACAGTGGAACAGCGCGTAGTAAGTCGTACTGACAGCACGTCTGAGGTTTGTCTCCCTCGGCCGCCCCCTGTTGGTTGCACCGGCCAAATCCCGAGCGGTTGCAATAAAATCAAGTGGTTTCAACACTGGCCTCCGGGTGATGCCGTTGCCACTTGCGACACAAGCGCGACCACTCGGACTTCTCGACGAATGACGGGCTGGGAAATTCTTCTATGCCCGTCTCAATCAACTTCGGCTCAATGCGCCTGATGAAACCAGAAGTCCAAGCGGGGTCGAGCAGTTTCTGATCGCCAGCGAAAACAATGACAATGCGGAGGTACTCTTTTCCGTCGCCATCGCCAAATTCATCGACAACCGGAACCACTTGAATGGGGTCGAACACAAACTCGTCGGCTGTAAAGCGTTCCGCAAGGGTCTCGCGGACAATGGTTTTGACTATTTCATCTCGTTCCCGCGTCATCGCGTGCCTCCGTAGATTTCTAAATCATTTGTCGTAGAATTGCCCGCTGTGAACAATCCATTGTTCGCCTATTCGCCGAGGCGACCACCGCGCCTATTGCCGCCTTGTGTCGCCCGCCGAATGGGGTGAGATCGACACGCGCTTAGAAGCATCCAACACAGTCACGCCCACGATCTGGTTCTCCCGATAGCGCAACAGGAGGCCATCATCTGTCGCGTCTGTATCCGTGGCCTGTTGCGGACGCGCAAAGCCGATGTAGAGCACATCGGCCTCTCGGTCATAATCCACCCAATAACGCGAGGCCGGAAAATCGATCAGAAAAGGTACTGCCTGCGCGAGTGATAGGGCTTGCTTACGGGTTAGGGCTTGTTCCATAAGGCTTTCCTCCTATCAATCAAATATCGCCGCCCGTAGCTTCACTGCTCTTGTTGTAGAATCGTTTTCATATCTATTCGGTGGGTCTCCACAAATCGGATGCTCGTTTCCCATTCTCCCAATGTCAGCGGCACCTCAAGTTCGTCTGATTGCTTCAAGGCGCGATGCAACTTACTCATGGCGTCTTCGTCGTTCTTTACAAACTCCTTATATCTCGCCGCACACACAGGACACAGAGCCAAGAACTGAACCTCATGCTCCTTGGGGAGATAGGCTATTGACAAAGCCTCCACCGCCTCAAAGTAATACTCTCCATCGCGTTTCTTAAACGGCATTTCCTCTTCACATATCTGGCAGATCATTTGACCGTCTTCGTTGGTGTACTGCTCTCGTAATTGCTGTGTTGGATCAATAGCCCCGCGTGAAGTACGATCGCTTCTTTCTCGCTGTTCGTATTCCTTTTTGGGAGCATCGCCGTATTGTTCGCCAATTCGTTTCTGTCGTCGTTCAGGGGCTTGCGTTGGGCTTTCCGGAAACGCGACCCTCTGTTTCTTATCCTTCCACTGTTGAATAAACTCTGGGTCATCTTCCAATATCTTTGCCATATCTTGAGCTTCTTCAGGGGAAGGAAAACCGAGCATTTCAGCAGCAGCATTTTTACTTTGATACTCTTGAGTCGCTTGTTCTCTTTTTTTTTCTTTCTCCGCCTCAAGTTCCCGCTTAATTTTTCCAAACTCAATTGCTTCCAGCCATTCCGATTCAGGTTCATACGAAAAGCCTTTTGGAAGCAATTCCGCAGTAGCATCAATGGGGAATAAAAAGATGTATTCCTCTTGACCTGTTTGCTTTTGCGGCACCCACTCATTTTCTTTTAGATTATGGACAAGTGTAGAATCAGCAGTTTTAGTATCATGCCTACTATTTGACCTATAACTAGCTTTAAGACAGTCACAGTCATCAGATAATTGGTTCATTGTATCCCAGATAAGTTTAGATTTACTCAAATTGGGTTCGGTCAATAGCCTGTCGAACTCTGGCATATCGTAGTCCTCATTTTTTCCATACTTCTGAGACCACCCTCCGTAATCGTAACCTGTTAGTTTATCCCACTCCGGATGGTCATGTGGGATACATTGTTTTTTAGGATTCAGTTTTGTCTGAGCACCTACTGCCTTCGCAAACTTCCCCAACCTCTCTAGCTCTATACCAGACTCCTGATAGTTCGGAGAGAGTGTCCTTTTCCTGTCTGGGTCTTCGCCAATTATCTTGTAGTACGTCTTTAAACCGGTGGCAAGATAAGGAGAGTCTAGAAAGACTATTCTTGGTTTTCCCCACTTACCGTTTTCTAAATGAAAAATGTAATAGTCGCTGAATAGCTCTGCCTGTTTTGGTTCCTTTTCTACGAGATCAATGAATCTTTTTAGGTCTTGCTTGCGAGGTTTAATAGAACCTTTCGAGTATCGCTGTTTCAGAATTGCCTCAACTCGCTCAACTTCGCCAACTTCACGGACCCCAATATCTGCAAGAAATTTGCGAGCCTTCTCCTTCTCTCGCTTGTTATTTCCCGATAAATAGACACCTTTGGCGATACGGGGCATAGCTTTATCATGCTCCACCCCGTCACTTGGGAAGTAGCTGTCTCGTCCTATTTTGTAAGTGACGTCGCTACATCGCACGATACGAAGCTGCTTCAATTTCGTCTCTTGGTCCGTTGCGTCATCGGATGAAGCATTTGAAAGGAAATCGCCCAGTAACGCATAAAGTTTCTGATGCCACCCGTCAGATTTTTTTGCCATCCATTCCATTATCGTTTTAGAATCGGCAGACAATTCATTTACAAGGTCTTCAATCGTCCATTCAGAGATATCCAGCATAGAGAGAAAATTATCTTCTCGCTGGTTTCTTTGTGGCGGATTGGAAATCCACAGTGGCGGAGAGTAAGCTCCTCCAAGAAGCGTTGCCAAATCGTTATCGCTGATAAGGTCGGACAGTCGCGCCGATCCTCTGAAGGTACCATTTGCAGCCTTATGGCCTCCCTGTTTCATCGGCGTCAGATTTTTTTGTTGAAACGCCCTAATCAGTCTATCCATAATTGGCGTGTAGAATGGAGACAGATTATCTCTCGCGTTGGGCAAGGCAGCTAGAAATCCTACGGTCAATAATCCCTGATCGCGTATGGTCGTCATAGACTCTGCGATCAAAACCGCCAAGTGATCCCGCAATTCATCGTTTGCAGGGCAATCGCGCACACTATCGCGGGCAACGGTTGAGGCAAAAGGCGCGTGCAAATGGAACCGCAGGTTGGACGTTTCCTTTTCAGCAGGGAAGTAGATGCAAACCTGGCCTTGGTCTAATCGCTTGATTTTCCATCCGTCGGATGATACCAAATTGCGTGCTTGAGTCTTCTCCAAACCAAAAGCAACAGCAATTCGACACGGCTTGAGTTGGTCGTTCTCGTCATTTACGCTAACCTCTTTTTTAAACCGAAGGAAAAAGACTGAATCAGGCTCTGAATCTTCAGGATGCTGGACGAGAATTTCAATTCGGCTTTCATCTGTTTTTTTTCGCTCGAGAAAACCCAAGGTTTCATCAGGTAGCAAATATTTTATTTTTTGGATGTTACTGAGAAAGAGCAACGTGCTTTCGTCTAATTGCCGAAGATTTGCCTCTATTTCGGCACGCGCTTTTTGGGGAGGCTTTTGGGGGTTATCGAAAGGGAGAGTGAATCGAGTTTCTTTTTCGCCAAGGGAGCAAGGAGTCAGCCCGTCTGTATCGGGGACGACCAAATCGCGGATGCGAAAATGAAATTCGCCCGATGCAATTTCGGGCGTTGCCGTATATGCAAATACAGCCTTAAAGCCAATGCCAAACTTGCCGATATTGGTTGGGTCCTCTCTTTTGGTACTGTCGCCAATGCTCGTAATAGACTCCACATCGGCGAAAGAGAATAGCCGATCTCCATTGTGTTCAAATTCGACGCTATCCTCTTTGAGGATAAAGCGCACTTCTGTCGCTCGGGCATCCTCGGCATTCTGGAGAAGTTCATAAATGAAGTGTGCATTATCGGGGTACAGATCCGTCAGCGAACGCTTGATCCCGTCTTCAAAGCCATTTTCTCGGATTATCTCTACATATTTCAACCGCTTCTGTCGCAATTCCTTCAAGTTCATCTTATCCCCCCTCTATGGTTAAGGTGCCATACGCCACTGGTTCGGCGAGAATATCCGCTTTCTCCATGGCGCTGTCAAGTTCTTGGAGGCGTCTGGCGTAGTCGGCTTGTGCGCGGTTGATCTGCGACTGCCGCATTCTTTGAATATTCGCGTTGTCCGCCTGTTCGAGTTGTTCCTCGAGCAGTGCTATCCGTGCGCGATGGCTCGTCAACAGACTCTCTTTGCGGTACGCTGCCAACTCTTGGGTTTCTCGCCGGTGGTTTTTGCGTGCTTCAGCCCACAACTCGTAGTGGCGGTCTTCTAATTCATCCCACGCGGCGGCGTTGCTTTCTTCCCGGGCGTCTGCATCGACTGCTCGCTTGAGCAGGCGGCTGAGGTGTGGCGTTACCGCATCTGACGCGGCAATGGGCTTGAGCACCAGATCCTCCTTGATGCCATAGAACCGCCATTGGTAAATGGCAAATTCACAAGGGCCCGCGGGCAACTCATCGGCTTTTGCCTTCAGGCTGACGAGGACGCGCTCCTTTGTGTCGAGCGAGCTTGCGGCCTGCTTCACCAAGGGATGGAGCGGCATGATGAACGCGGCGTCGGAATGCTGTGAGGCGCAGGCCGACTCGAAAGTGATGGACAGGTGGGGATTGCCGCCCTTGAGATAGTTTTCCCAGTCCCGATAGGTGCTTTGTCGCCGGAGTTGCCGAAAGTCGCGCAACAGGCTATTGCGGGCATCCTGCGAAAGACGGAGTGTTTTCAGGGGTTTTTCGCCGAGGATGAACTCCTGATCCCGTCCGCAGGTGTTTTGCAAATAGAGCGCGACGAGCCTGCGGAGGGACGCTGGCGACAGCCAAAAACTCGACGCATCCGCGATCTCTTGCTGCATTTGATCCTCGGGCAGACGAATGCCGAAAAGCTCCTTGTGTTGCTGTTCCAATTTCTCCTGTTCCTGTATCAACCGGATTTTGTTATCCGCCAACTGCTGGAACTTGGCCCGCCGCTCCGTTGCGTTCAGCGCGTAGTTTTCCGCAATATTTTTGATTCCCCTGGTGATCTCTCCGAGGATCTCCTCGCTTCCGCCGAGTGCGCGCTCGAATACGCCGATGCGGACGAGGCAGCGCGTGTAAATATCCGCATCGACCGTTCCCGGCACGATCAGGTTGACTATGGCGACGCGCTCGCTTTGCTGGCCCTTTCGGTCAATGCGCCCTATCCGTTGCTCAACGCGCATCGGATTCCACGGCAGGTCGTAGTTCACCATACAATCGCAGAATTGGTAGTCCAATCCCTCGCAACCGATTTCCGAGAACAGCATCACATCGAGACCGTCGCCGTCTTCACGCGGTTTCTCGAAACGGCTCCGCAGTGCAACGCGCTCCTCGTCCGGCGTCCCGCCGTGGATCATCCCGACGCGCACACCGTCCTTTGCGAGATGGTTGTAAAGATAGCGAAGGGTGTGGCGAAAACCGCTGAACAGCATCACCTTGTTGTTGGGCAGGCTTTGCTTGTCCCGAATGACTTTGCGGAGCGCGTCGAGTTTTGGGTCGTGCGGATCGAGGGATCGGGCTTGGTCGAGGATGGCTTGGATTTGCGCCCGGATGGGATCGACGGCATCGCCTAAATGTTCCGGCCCCGTATTGTCGGCTTCCTCCCATTCCAACGCGTCGATATGCCGGTGGAGAATGTCCTCGAGAAAGGGGGCCAGCCCGTACAGACAACTCGCGGCTTGGCGTCTGATCGTGGTCATCATGAACTCGACGTTGCCATCCCCGTGAAGTCGGCTAAATATGTCCGCTTGGACGCGGAGCAACGCGTCGTGAAGCCGTTGCTGACTGGGGGTGAACGCAACGGTTACGGTCTCCGGATTTCGGATGGTGAAAGCCCCGATATCGCGCCGCCGCGTCCTGTTGAGGATGCCCGAGAATGTGTGCAGCGCCTCGATGTCCGTGATGAGTTGGACTCTTTCGTCGACGGCGATGCTGGCCCTAGCAAGTCGATGTCTGAGCCGGTTAAATTCGGGATTGTGCTTGAAAATCGCTCGTCCCCAAGGCGTTGCGGCGGCCTCGTCGAGGGCCTGTGCGGCCCGCGTTGTCCAATCCGCCTCTTGGGCGCGAGCGATATCCGCGGCCCGGTTGATGAACGGGTTTGGCTCTGCCATGTGCTTAAAACCCTCTTGATCCCGGATGAGATCCGGGCGCAGTGCATTCAGCAAGACGAACAGGTCGTGGTCGCCCAACTGGATGGGGGTAGCGGTCAGGAAAACCGCCGCCTCTGCGTGGTCGCAGAAAAACCGCACGCCTTGGTGGGCGTAGGTGCTCTGGTTGCGGATGTGATGGGCTTCATCCACGATCACGAGATCAAAGCGCGGCGGCGGGTCCAAGTCCAGCAACCCTTTTCTGTTTTTTGCCCTGCCTTTGCTTTTTGATCCGTAGAGGAGCACCTCGTCGAACAACGAGTACGGGAGAATCGCCTTTTGATGTTGCTCGGGCCAACCGCCTTCCAAATCCATCTCATTGACGCAGTATCGCAGCGTTTTACCCTCTAAATGGGTGAAACGCTCGTCAAACCGTTTCATCTCGGTCTGCCACTTGCGCTCGGTCACCAATGGGCGAGGACAAATAATGAGAACGGACGCAACATCTCGCCTGGCCTGCAACTCCCGGAGGATCAAGCCCGCCTCGATGGTCTTGCCGACGCCGACGCCATCGGCGATCAGCAACCTCGGACGATCTGACCGGATAAAGCGCAACACTGGACGGAATTGGTAGGGGATGAAATCGACTCGGGCCGCGTTGAGCGAGTACAGCGTGGATAGGCTGGGTTGCCGAATTTGGAGGGCGGTTAGGTGGGCGTGAAAGCGGTCGCGAGAAAGAACCCGAAAGTCATCGGCGCGGTCTTCGGCCTGCAACTGAGAGGCGTAATACGTCTGAACATTCCCCGCCACAAAAACCTTGCATCGGCTCTCGGGATGCCCCGGCAAGACCTCAACAACCGCACCCTTCATGGCGGGATCGGACTTCAAGACGACGATTTGACCCGGTGAAAACACTGCCATCGCAGGTCTCCTTAGAAGCTGTCATGATCCTTCCCGGCCGAAGGCGCGGGCGAAGCGCAGGAAATCGCCGAAGCCGATTGTGCCATCGCCATCCAAATCGAACCGCGCATCGTAGCTCGCGTCGCCGCGACGCAATCCGAATTGCGCGGCGAACAACAAAAAGTCGGGGAAATTGACCCGCCCATCGCCATTGAAATCCGGCGTCAGTGACGAGGAAGATGTGGCATACGGCGATATATCCCATAGCAACACCGTGCCATTATCCGACCCCGAAGCAAGCGTTCTACCATCGGGGGAAAACGTGACATTGCTCGTATGTCCTGTCAGCGTGGCGATGGATTGTCTCGTTGCCACATCCCACAACTCGATCCCCGCCCATGAGCCTGACACGAGGGTGGCCCCATCAGGGGAAAACGAAACGGAAGAGCTCACCTGTTCAAACGTGGCGATAGTCTGTCTCGTCGCTACATCCCACAACTTGATCTCATCCCATGAGCCGGACGCGAGGGTGGTTCCATCGGGGGAAAACGAAACGGAATTGACCTGATTTGTATGTCCTGTCAGCGTGGCGATAGTTCGCCTCGCTGCCACATCCCACAGCCTGACCGTTCTATCTCCCGATCCAGACGCGAGGGTTGTTCCATTAGGGGAAAATGCAACGGAATTGACATGATCTGTATGTCCTGTCAGCGTGGCGATAGTCCGTCTCGTCGCCACATCCCACAACTTGATCTCCTCCCATGAGCCGGACGCGAGGGTGGCCCCATCAGGAGAAAACGAAACGGAAGATCCCGCCCCTGCAAGCGTGGCGATAGTCCGTCTCGTTGCCACATCCCACAGCTTGATCTCATCCCATGAGCCGGACGCGAGGGTTCTGCCATCGCGTGAAAATGAAATGGAATTGACCTGACTTGTATGTCCTGTCAGCGTGGCGTTGGTTCGTCTTGTCGCCACATCCCACAACTTGACCGTTCTATCCCATGAGCCGGACGCGAGGGTTGCTCCATCAGGAGAAAACAAAACAGAAGTGACATTGCTCGTATGACTGCGTGTGACATTATTTTCTGTCTTGGTATCCCACAGCTTGACCTCCCCCCTTGAGCCGGACGCGAGGGTTGTTTCATCAAGGGAAAACGAAACGGAAGTGACAAAATCTGTATGTCCCGTCAGCGTGGCGATGTTTTGTCTCGTTGTTACATCCCACAGCTTGACCTCCTCCCATGAGCCGGACGCGAGGGTTGTTCCATTGCGTGAAAATGCCACGGAAGTGACATTATTTTTTTGTTCCGTCAGCGTGGCGATAGTTCGTCTCGTCGCCACATTCCACAACTTGACCGTTCTATCCCATGAGCCAGACGCGAGGGTTCTGCTATCGCGTGAAAACGCAACGGAAGTGACATGATCTGTATGTCCTGTCAACGTGGCGATAGTCCGTCTCGTCGCCACATTCCACAGCACGACCGTTCTATCCCATGAGCCTGATGCGAGGGTTCTGCTATCGGGTGAAAATGCAACGGAAGTGACATGATCAGTATGTCCCGTCAGCGTGGCGATAGTCTGTCTCGTCGCCACATCCCACAACTCGACCGTTCTATCCCTTGCTCCAGCAACCGCGAGGGTGGTTCCATCGGGCGAAAATGCAACAGAAGTGACAAAATCAGTATGTCCCGTCAGCGTGGCGATAGTTTGTCTCGTTGCCACATCCCATAGTTTGACCGTTCCATCCCCTGAGCCTGACGCGAGCGTTCTGCTGTCGGGGGAAAACGAAACGGAAATAGATCGGTTTGAGTGCCCGGTGAGCAACGCGAGTTCACGAGCAGTCGTCGCGTCATAAAGCCAAACGCCAATGCCACTTGCCACCGCGAAGAGTTGCCCATCCGGCGAAAATGCAACTGCTCTATCGCTTTCACTCAAATTCCCTTTTCCCAAGCGCGCCATCGCGCCATCGGGTAAATGCGCCGTCTGATAATTGATCGCTGGAATCGGTGTCGTAGGTGTTCCGATACCCCGAGCATTAAAAGTCACCTTAAGCCCAGTGGTCGTTGCCTCAATCGTGTTTGTGCCCGAATTTGGCCCCAGTGTGAGCTTGCTTCGCGCTCTGCCATTGGCATCGGTGGTTGCGTTCTCCGTAGTGAACCTACCTCCGAGCTCTCCCTCGCCTGAGGTGATAGAAAACTTGATCGGCATACCTTGTAGCCCAACCCTGTCTTTATCCCTCACGGCAACGGCCAGAGGATTTGTCAGGGTTTCACCGGGGCGGCCTTGCTGGTTGTCGCCTGCGATTTTTGTCAGCGATATCGGACAATTCGCGCAAGAAAAATCTGACTCCGTTACCTTTATATATCCAAAAATATCAACGACCACGGCATAAAACCGATTCGTGTGGGGATTCAAGAGATTTGAGTTTCTATCACCTGGAATAACGCCATCATAATCGAATTGAACTACAGCATCCCTTTCGCCATTTAATTCGCGACATGCCTTCAACTCACCTGTTCCAAAGATTCTTGGGTAAACGCCTAGGATTACTTGATGAAGTCCATTTGGGGCGCCAACTCTGAGTCGGATAGAAACGCTTTTTGCGTCTGCCGAATAGAAAGGCGATGAAATGAGTTCGATAGTCGGTAGCGATGTCGCTACGTCTGGAATAGCGGCATTGAAGAAGGGATGCATGGACAAATATTCGGCATGGCATGTGGATAATTGGCTTGGCCGGTATGATGTACGCATCATTATTGAAATCGTGTTTCAATCCGAAAGCATGTCCAAGTTCATGGGTGGCGACAGTCCAGTGAAATCCCCCAGGAACCAATGTATGGCCACCATTTCTTTCACCCGTGGCCACGCCTGCCACAACGAAACCATCCAAGACAATTGCATCTACACTATTGTCAACGACGATGAGATAAACATTGTTCCAGATATCAAATGCCATTCCAACCTCGTCAAACGCAGTGAGCGTGTCGTAAATGTAGCGGCTATCGGGATGTTGCCCATCTACGCGGTGAACCAGCGGGTCGCCTTGGGCATCGGTTTCAAAGCGAAAGGTCAGCGCCCCATGTCCATGTGCTCGCATCTGATCGCGGAAAAAAGTCTGAATCTGGCGGATCGTCGTTTTCATCGAATCGACCACTTCTTGGCGAAACGGCCGGTCATTGGGCAAGAAGTAGATCATCCGAACCGTGTGTGGCGCGCCGACATTTAGGTTAAACGCCTGCTTGCGTGCGGCGTACAGGCTATCGCGTGCTCGCATGGCTTCGTAATCGAGAACTTTGCAAACATGCACCTCGCGCTCTGCGGATGGCGAAGAAGCCTGTGCGATAGACGCGCCGCAGAGCAACGCGATGCCCAACACACTTGGCAAGGCGAACCGAAGAAGTGATTTCATCGGTTTGTGCTCCTCGTTGGAATTGTACAAACAAGCCACGAGCGGGGCCTGGCGACAGCCCGTTCAAACATGGGGATTATCCCACTGACCGCAAACCTTTGTGCCTGCTGTGGCAAATGCCAAAAAATTCCGAACCATTGACAAAGGTTAGAATATAGAACGAGAATTCGTCGGAAACAACCCCAACCTTTGATTTATTCTTGACAAGGCCATGATTCCTGCTTTATTGTTTCGCGACGAGATATGGTCGTTTCGCTTTGCCAGCATTGACTTTTGACAGGAGATTTTTATGGTGCGTACAACCCTCACACTCGTTCTTTGCGCCTTTTTAATCGGTTGCAGCGACGACACCAAATACCAAGCCGAACTTCGCGGAACGTGGTTTTTGGAATCGCGCAAACACGCCCCGGGCGAAATCGTCCAAAGCCCCCAAATCAGCGGCCTCATCGAGTGGTTTCCAACCTCGCCCACCCAAGCGCGCGTGCATCTCTCCGTGACGGATGACAAGCAGAGCATCCGCATCATCGACCGCGTGTACGACCTTCAGGACGCGGCATTTACCTATCGATCCAAACTCAGAATTGGCGATGTAGGCGCCGGGACCTCCAACGACACTTACGACACGACCCCCAAAAGCGGCACCGGGCAAATCACCTCTGACGACGCGCGCGTCACCCTCACGCACGACAATGGGGCCGAGTTTGAATTTATCGGCCCACAACTCACCATCACCTATTCAAACGGCGTGGTGGATACGTGGAAACTCAACAAAGATCAAAAGGGCGCGTTGGCAAAATAAAACGAGCGTTCACCCAACATTTACAGGAGGCAATTATGTTGTGCAGGATTCGCAGTATCCTCGTCCTCACCCTCGCCGCGGGCCTGATGTGGCACTGTGGCGGCGAGCGCGTGACCCAATCGCAACCCGAAACGACAGGCCCCCCGCTGGGCAAATTGACCGCACGCGGTCACGCATCCCAAGCCGTGGTGAGGGTCAATCTCTCGCAAGATGGCGCGCCCGTAAGCGGTGCGAAGGTGGAATTTTCGCGCGCCATTGCCGGGCGAGCAGCGTCCTATCAGTGGTCTGGAGTGACGGATGAGAACGGGCAGGCGCGCGTGGAGATCGCAGCCGACAATGTGACGGGCTATTATCGCGCTCGCGCCATGCGAGACGGAAGCGAGATCGATTCGTGGTCGAGCATTCCGATCAACGCGGGCTACCAAGTGATGCTCAATTTGCCTATCGGTGGAAAAGCGCGCGCGACCGGATCATCGAAAATGCTCATGGGCGAGATTTCCATTGGCGTCATCACGTCGCTGACGGGGCCCCTGGCGTCCGTCTCCACGATGAGAAATGGCATCGAACTCGCGCGCGAAGAAATCAATCGATCCACCCAACTCGGCGAGGCGAGTCTCCGATTTATCATCGAAGACGACCAAAGCTCCGTCGCGGGTGCAACCACAGTTTACGACAAGTTGATCAATCGAGACGGCGTGTCCATCATCATCGGCCCTTTTACCTCGAGCATGACCCAAGCGATTTTTCCCCTCGCGCAAGCAAATGAAGTGGTGGCGATCAGCCCGACCTCTGCGGCGCGTGGCCTCAGCGCGCTAGGCGATTACGTCTTTCGCGCCAGCCTCACCGTGGACCGGCTATTGCCCAGCGGCGTTGCGACCACGCAAAAGGCCCTCGGCTATCGGCAAGTGGCGACCCTATACGATAGCGACGACGTCTTTTCCCAAAGCAGCGACGCGGTGCTCAAGGAAGCCTTCATGGACAATGACGTGGAGGTGCTGACCACCGAGACCTTCCAAACCGGCGATACCGACTTCTCCGCGCAATTGACGCGGATCAAAGAGATGAATCCCGATGCCATCTTCATCTCCGCATTGCCCACAGAGGCGACCAATATTTTGATCCAAGGGCGGCAACTGGGCATTCCCGCCGAGGTGCCCTTTCTGACGAGCCTGACCCTGACCGCTGGCGAAATCCAACGCGCCGGTGACGCCGCCGAGGGGGCAGTTGCGTTTACCGCCTGGAGCAGTACGGCGGATACGCCGGGCAATCGCGCCTTTGTCGAGAATTACCGAGCGAAATTCGGCAGTGAGCCCGATGTGTTCGCCGCGCAATCTCATGCGACTGTCCATCTCTTGGCAAAGGCCCTCGCCGATGCCCAATCGACAGAGGCGAGCGCGATTCGAGACGCGCTGGCGAGGATCGAGGAGTTTGACACGGTGTTGGGCCAGTTCTCTTTTGATGCCAATGGCGATGGGGTGTACGATCCGGCTGTGCTGATCGTCAAGGATGGCAAACTCGAGGCGTTCAAGCCCTCGCCCAGCGCGATTGCCATTGGCCTCGTCCCGCACCTGACCGGGCCGCTCGCCGAGACCGAATTGCAAAATGCTGCGGAACTCGCCCTCGCCGAGATCGACAAATTGCACGCCGATGCCAGACTCGAGTTCATCGTCGAAGACAGCCGGAGTACCCCAGCGGGTGCTATTGCGGCTTACGATAAGTTGATCGCCCAAGGCGTGCAGGTCATCCTGGGCCCTCGTACCTCAACGGTGTTCCGCGAGGCCCTTGCAGTCGCGCAAGAAAATGGGGTCGTGGCGATCAGCCCCACCTCTGCGGCGCGTGGGCTAAGCGCGATGGGGGATTACGTCTTTCGCACCAGCCTCACCGTGGACCGGCTCATCCCCAGCGGCGTGCAAGCAACGCGAGCGGCTTTGGGCTATCGGCGCGTGGCGACGATATTCGACGATACCGATGCCTATTCCCGAAGCAGCGACGCGGTGCTCAAAGAAGTCTTCATGGACAATGGCGTGGAGGTGCTGACCACCGAGACCCTGCGAGCGGGCGATACCGACTTCTCCGCGCAGTGGAAAAAAATAAAAGACCTGAATCCCGATGCGGTCTTTGTCTCCACCCAAGAACGGGAAATGGCCGCGGTTTTGATGCAAGGTCGGCAACAGGGCATTCCCAGCACGGTGCGTTTTATCGTCCCGCTGATCCTGACGCCCGACGTCATTCAACGCGCAGGGGACGCTGCCGAGGACGTAATTGTATTTGCCGCGTGGAGCAGCATGGCGGCTACTCCGGGCAACCGCGCTTTCGTCGAGAATTACAGCGCGAAATACGACCGTGAACCCAGCGTGTTCGCCGCGCAATCATACGCCGCGATGCACATCTTGGCGCGGGCTATCGCCACTGCCTCATCGACCGATGCGAGCGCGATTCGAGACGCCTTGGCCTCGACGATGGATTTGGACACGGTCTTGGGCCAATTCTCATTTGACGCCAATGGCGACGGGATCTACGCCCCGACGATCCTGATCGTCAAAAATGGCGCGTTTGAGGTTTTCGGTATGTGAATCAGATGAGAGGTCCCATGTTGAAAAACATTCGCGATATCGCTGTCATCGCCCTCGCCGCGGGCCTGATGTGGCACTGCGGCGGCGAGCGCGTGACCCAATCGCAAACCGAAACCGCCGGCCCTCCGCTGGGCAAATTGACCGCGAGCAGTGGATCCAAAGCCGTGGTGCGGGTCAATCTCTCGCGAGATGGCGCAGCCGTAAGCGGCGCTATCGTAGAGTTTTCGCGCTCTATCGCCGGGCGGTCCGCATCGTATCAGTGGTCTGGAATGACCGATGAGATGGGGCGAGCGCGGGTGGAGATCGCCGCCGACAATGTGACGGGCTATTATCTCGCGCGTGCCTTGCGGGACATGGGAGGCCGCATCAGTCGCATCGATTCGTGGTCGAGCATCCCGATCAATGCGGGCTACGAAGTGATGCTCAACTTGCCTATCGGCGGAAAGGCGCGCGTGACGAGTTCACCGATGTTGCCCCGTTTCCATTCCATTGGCCTCGTCGTCTCGCTCACGGGTAGCCTCACATCGACGGGCATCCCGATAAACAATGGCTTTGAACTCGCGCGCGAAGAAGTCAACCGCTCATCATTGCTCAACGGGGCGCGTATCCGATTCATCATCGAGGACGACGAAAGCACCGCAGAAGGGGCAATCGCCGCTTTCAACACCCTGATTGATCGCGATGGCGTGTCCATCATCCTCGGCCCTTATACATCGACGATGGGCAAAGCGGTCTTTCCCATCGCGCAAGAACATGGGGTCGTGGTGATCAGCCCGACCTCTAACGCACCCGGCCTCAGCGCGATAGGCGATTTTGTCTTTCGCACCAGCCTGTCAGTGGATCGGCTTTTGCCCAGCGGCGTTGCGACCACGCAACAGGCCCTCGGCTATCGGCGCGTGGCAACGCTATACGACAGAGATGATGTCTTTTCCCAAGGCAGCGACGCGGCGTTCAAGAAAGCGTTCAGAGACAATGGCGTAGAGGTGCTGATCTCGGAAACCTTTCAAACGGGTGATACCGACTTTTCCGCGCAATTGACGCGCATAAAAGAGGCGAACATCGACGCCATTTCCCTCTCGGCTTTGCCCACCGAGATGCCCGAAATCATGATCCAAGGCCGCCAACTCGGCATTCCCTTTGAGATTCCATTTATTTGCCCCACCCTGGTCATCGGCGAAGTCCAACGCGCGGGGGATGCCGCCGAGGGGGCAATTACTATCGCGCTTTGGAGCGAAAAGGCCGATACCCCGGGCAATCGCGCTTTCATCGAAAATTATCGCGCGAAATTTGGCGACGAACCCGATGCGTTCACCGCGCAGTCTTACACCTCTGTCCACCTCTTGGCAAAGGCCATCGCCGATGCCCAATCGACGGATGCGAGCGCGATTCGAGACGCCTTGGCAAAACTCCGCGATGTACCCACCATTTTGGGCGACTTCTCGTTCGACGCCCAGGGCGACGGGATTCACAACGCGGTTACTTTGATCGTAGAGAATGGCAAATTCGAGGTTTTCGAGCCGTAAACAGGAGGCACTTATGTCGGGCAGTATTCGCAGGATCCTCGTCCTCACCCTCGCCGCGGGCCTGATGTGGCACTGCGGCGGCGAGCGCGTGACCCAATCGCAAACCGAAACCGCCGGCCCTCCGCTGGGCAAATTGACCGCGGGCGAACACGCATCCCAAGCCGCCGCGGTGAGGGTCAATCTCTCGCAAGATGGCGCGGCCGTAAGCGGTGCGAAGGTGGAATTTTCGCGCTCCATTGCCGGCCGGGCAACGTCGTATCAGTGGTCTGGAATGACCGATGAGATGGGGCAAGCGCGGGTGGAGATCGCGGCGGACAAGGTGACGGGCTATTATCTCGCCCGCGCCATGCAAGGCGGAAGCGAAATCGGTTCTTGGTCGAGCATCCCGATCAATGCGGGCTACGAAGCGGTGCTCAACTTGCCTATCGGCGGAAAGGCGCGCGTGACGAGTTCCGCGATGCTGACCCGTCTCGAAGGCGAAATCCCCATCGGCCTCGTCCTGTCGCTGACGGGGCGAATCGCCGCGACCGGGGCGACCATGAAAAATGGCTTTGAAATGGCCCTCGCAGAAATCAACCGCTCGGGCATGCTCGATGGGGCAACCCTCAAATTCATCATCGAAGACGACGGGAGCACGATAGAGGGGGCGGCTGCCGCTTACACGAAGTTGATCGCGCGAGATGGCGTGGCCGCGGTCCTCGGGCCCTTTAGCTCAAGTGCGACCCAAGCGGCCTTTCCCATCGCCCAAGAAAACGAGGTCGTGGCGATCAGCCCGACCTCTGCGGCGCGTGGGCTCAGCGCGCTCGGGGATTATCTCTTCCGCATCAGCCTCACTGTTGACGCCCTGTTGCCCGGCGGCGTCGCCACAACGCAAGCGGCCCTGGGCTATCAACGGGTGGCGACCATCGTCCAAGCCGCCGATGCCTTTTCCCGCAGCAGCGACGAGGTGTTCAAAGCCGCCCTTCGCGCAAACGGCGTGGAGGTGCTGACCACCGAGACCTTCCAATCGGATGAGGTCGACGATTTGTCCGCGCAATTGACGCGCATCAAAGCCCTGAATCCCGACGCCATCTTCATCTCGACCCAGCCGCCTGGGCGCACGCAAATTCCCATTCAAGCCCGGCAACTCGGCATTTCCACGGACATTCCCTTCCTCGTCACCTTGATGACCATAGACGACGTGCTACGAACCGGTGGCGCGCTCGAGGGGGCCATTAGTTTTACGACCTGGTCCAACAAAGCCGACCCACCGGGCAACCGCGCTTTTGTTGCGAAGTTCCGGGAGCAATACGGCAGCGAACCCGGCGCGTTCACCGCGCAATCCTATGCCTCGGTCTATATTCTGGCGCAGGCCATTGCCGATGCCAAATCCACCGAGTCCAGCGCGATTAGAGACGCGCTCGCCGCGATTGACGTCTCCACTGTTTTGGGCCACTTCTCGTTCGATGCCAATGGCGACGCGGTTTACGCCCCGATCATCCTGACCGTCAAGAATGACCGGTTTGAGGTTTTTGATCCGCAGGCGAGCACGGGCAAAAAACGCATGCTCAAAGTCGGCTTCTACGCCTTTTTCGAGCCGCTCAGTTACAGCGCGACCCCAGATCCGATGTCCCCTGGATTTGGGGAACACCGCGGCTATGAAGCCGATCTGTTGACCGCGCTCGAAGCGATGAAAGGCGAGCGGCTCTCCTTTGTCCGCCATCCCATCGCCGAGTGGCCCGATATTTGGTTGAAACCCACGGAACCGCAATACGATCTGGTCGGCGGCGGGATTACGATTCTCGATTCTCGAACCCGAGACGCGATGGGCAACCAAGTGGTCGCATTCACGGACGGCCATATCGACTTTCGGCAGTCCCTGCTGGTGCGCGCCGAAGATGCACAACGCCTTGCCAGCCACGCGGCTCTGACCAGTGCCGTGCGCGTGGGGGTTCTCGCCGGTACAACAGGAGAGGCCCGCCTGTTGGAACTGACGGGCCTCGTCGATGACAATGGTATTTTGGTCGCCGGTGTGCGCGTGGAAACCGCACGGGACACTGTGGTTGCCGATGGCAGCGCGGATTACGTCATTACCTCTGCGGGGGCATCTCCTGTGTTGATGGGCCGGCGACGCCTTCACCCGCCTTCTGAAACCATGCCGCAAGTGGTTTATTTGGGCGACGAGACCGGCGAAACCGCGTTGCTCAACGCCCTGCGCGATGGCAACATAGACGCGGTCGCCCGAGGCGAGATCGGCAACCGCACCGCGGTTCAAAATTCCGGCAACGCCTTTGCAGTGACGGCCCTCGACCCTCAAATTGAACTCGGCGGTTTTGCAGTGGCCGCGGAAAATACCGAGTTGCTCACCTTTCTCAATGCGCGGATCAACTTTCTGACGGACAACCGCCGCATCGGCTACGCAGAATGGCTGGCCGATCCCTCGGTGTTCACGCGCCGCGCCGCGATGTGGTCGCCGTAGCCCCTCGCGCCATCGCCTCGGTTTATCAAATCAAAGAGACGCATTCATCGCAATGCGTCTCTTTTTTTGGGTTCCAAATGTGCCACTATGTCTCCCACGCTGCCTTTGGGATCCTTGACGTCAAAGGGGAAGCAAGACAAAGACAATGTCTCATCAAACTCGTAATGGATGGGAGAATGGAAGGCATCTGTTTTCGGATAGATGAGCGCGACCCGCTCGCAACCGTACTTCTTTCCGTACGCGAACAACTGGTACATATCGGCTTGGCTAATGCCGTGCTTCTGGTCATTGGCTTGCTCATTGACGCGCTTCCACTTGGTGTCGAGGATAAATTTTGTTTTGCCATCGGACATCAGGCTGATATCCGGTTTCATTGCAAAGGTGAGAATACCCTGTTCGTCCCGAACCAGATACTCTCTCGGTCCCTGCAAACGCACGGAAAACCGTTGCTGATGCCGCCAAAAACTCGCCGCGACAAAATCCTCAAATACATCTTCCATCGGAAACAACAAGGTCTGGTTGACATATTTGCCGGCAAACGTGGTCAAGCCGTGACCAAACAAAAATAGCCCGACCCACTGCATCACCGAGTCGTAGTGTTGAATGGAACGGTCGATGCTATGCTGTTGCCAATCCGCTTCGAGCCGCGTTGACTCGGGAATATCAGCAAAGCAAATTCGCAACTGATAGAGCAACTGCTGGTTTCTCGGCTGTTGCACGAACCTCATCAACTTGCGAATGGTGCTGTGGATCAGGCGATTGACCGGGCGATCCGCAGTGAACTCGTCATAGCCGACGTAAAACCGAGCGCGGTTGACCGCGTTCTCCCGGATATGTTGCGGAAACAGGATGCGGCCGCGCAGGCAAGGCAGGTTGTCTTCCACAGGCTGATAGTTGCGAGCGAGGCCGCGTTGCGTCAGCAGAACGAGGTTGGTCAAAAACAGATGGACGAACACCTCCAGCATATTGAACCGGCGCACCGCGTCGATGTGACTCGCGTTGAACTGCGCCATTTTTTTGAACCCGCGCCAAGTCCGCAACATGGAGAGAAAGACCCGCTTGGTTTCTTCCTCGTCTTTGGCAAAATCTACCTTGGGCAGAATTTCGAGCACGGTGCCCTTGCGCGTTTCGATAATGCCCACGTAGTTTTGTGCGTACAACCGGTCGTTTTTCAACACCAAAACCGGGCGGTGATTGCCCTGTTGATCATTTTGGTTGGCAAGCGCGAAGTCCTTCAGGTCTCGCCATTCATCTTTGCCAAGACAGGTCAGTTGTTCGTATTCTTTGATAACGGGCATCGTCAACCATCCTGTTCGGTTTTAGAGGATGCGCCTCGTCCGTCTTTTTCGTAAATCGCACGGTAACTTTGGGGGTCTTTCCATTTGCCATCATCCGCCGGCAACAATTCATGAACTGACCGCTGTTCAACGATCAAATCTGAACTCTTGAACAGCACGCTATCAAATTCGATTGATTTGATAAATCCATTCTCATTCAACACCTGATCGATTTTCTCCCAAGTATCGTAAAAGTATTCCTGCAACAGCGGGATGATTTTGGTCTTGAACGCTTTCGCCAGATCATCCATGCTCTCGACCCCGATGAAATACGTATGTCCGATCTGATGCTCCCGATCAAATAGAAAACGGATGCGCTCATTCATCGCTTTGAGCAATGTCTGACAATTCACGCCATCAATATTTGTGCCGATCAGTTCATGGGATGGATTCGGCATCATCTCGACGAACTCAAACCGCCGCCTCAGTGCGGTATCCAACAGGGCGATAGAACGATCCGCGGTATTCATCGTGCCGATGAGATACAAATTATCCGGCACGCCGAATGACTCTTTGGAATAGGGCAACGCGACAGTCATTTCATCATCCTTGCCGATCCGCTTGGTGTCCTCAATCAGCGTGATCAACTCCCCGAAAATTTTGGCGATATTCCCGCGATTGATCTCGTCGATGATCAGGACGTAATTTTGATCCCTATCTCCGCTGGCCCGATCAGCCATTTGTTTGAACACACCTTTGGACAATTTGTATTCAACTTCAACACTTCCGCCCTCATCATCCAAGACAGGTCTAATGCCCTCAATGAAATCCTCGTAGGCAAAGTTCTGATGAAACGTCACCATCGCAATCTGGCCCTGTTTTTTCAATTCATCAAATCGCCTCTTGACCTCTTCACGGCCTTCGCGTTCAATCTCCTCCAAAGACTTGCCCTCGATAATCGCCAGCGCGTGATTGACCGTGTTCCAAGTCTTACCCGTTCCCGGCGGGCCGTAAAGGATTTGGTTCAAAGGATATTGCATGGTATCTGCCTCGGATGGCTGGACATCTGGATCGGGTTCAGAACCGTTTTGGGTGGAATTTTCTATCAATCTTTCAAGCAAGTCAAACGAAGGTTGGTAGGCTTCTACCTCTTTGAAAGCCAGATATGTTTCGGAGTTGATGGCGGGCTTACTAAAACGAGCCAGAACCGTGTTCCTAGCCAATTGACTTGTCGATTTGTTTATCCACAAGACATGAATTGCTCTATTTTCGTCAAATCCACCTTCGTAGTCATTTTTTGTGACTATGCCAATCCCTCTTCCTTCTTTTCTTCCTGTTCGAACCAGAATAACATCCCCTGGCTTGGGTTCTGTCAGGGGACAGTGATTTTCCGCTCCAACATAAACCTTGTTATTGTTTTTGAAATCATCCCAATGATCTTTTTTACCGCGTATATTTACATTAGTGCTTATTTGAAAAAAATTATTGCTCACTTTCACTTTCGATTTCTGCTTAAATTGCAAGTCTAAAAACATATTGATTTCATAAGGCTGACATTCCGGAAACGCCTTCTGAAGTTTTTCCAAAATAGATAGATATTCCCTATAACCACCATCTTTATTCATCGCTTTTATTTTTTTCGACAGTTGCGAATCCGGCAGACATTTTGATACATTCTCAGTTGAATCATCCACGGGAAGGAAATATGTCGGGTTTATCAAGAATAGGGTTTGTGTCAATTTCGAAACGCCAACTCCCTTTATACCCAGAGCTCCAACGCCTTCTGAAGTTTTTCCAAAATCATCCCTCTCAATCGTTGGTTCACCCTTTACCGCCTGCCTGAACAAACGCCAAAGCAACTCAGGATGAAAAGTTTCCCCATTATGAAAAAGAGTTGGGGCCTGCGGCGGGGGAGTAGGAAAGACATAGTAATCATCTCTACTAGCATCCGGGAGCGGACTTTCAACTCCGAACACATCTTTAATACTGTCGTACACTGGTTTCCTTTGGTTACTGGTATTTTTTTGGGCCAAAAAATAAAAGAACGAAAAGGGATCAATATTCTCATCGCCATATTGAAGCAAAGGGGGATTTTCATTTTCCCAGTCCACTTGCTTCGCCTTGTCAATCAGATATGCTTCGCCTTCCGCCTCAATTTTTTTCCCCAACTCTTGAAACCAAGGTACCCAGCTATAAATTTCTTTCATTTGACTATCTCCGTTTGTGGTATGTGGCATGGGCGCGCCGCCCGCTCTGCAATTTCTTTCAACACGCCGTTGGACAATTCGTAGTCAACCAATTCATCAAATCGCCCCTTGACCTCTTTGCGGTCTTCACTTTCGAGCGCGCCCATAGGTTGCCTTCGATAATCGCCAGCGCGTAATTGACCGTGTTCCAAGTCTTACCCGTTCCCGGCGGGCGGGCCGCCCGCTCTGCAATTTCTTTCAACACGCCTGTCAACTGGATCGGGTTCAGAACCGTTATTTTACTTGGAATCCTGCAAAGGTTTCCCCTGATAGTCATAGGTGTAATGAATCGGATTCTGGTCACCTCGTCGTTTGTATTTATCAGGGATTCGTTTCCCCACATAAAGCTCTTGAACGTCAGAACTGGCTTCATGTCCGTTAAAACCGAAACGTCCGGGCACTCCGGGTCCTCTATCTGGGAAATTCTCAGTTGTTGCCTCCAGCCATTCGTCAGCGATAAATGCCGCTTTAATTTCACCTTGGTAAACCGCCAAAATGACCTCGGCCTTCTCGGCTCTTGATTTACTGACTTTCCAACAGTAACGGGTTGCCTCATACAACTCTTCCACCGATGCCCCTTCCCTGTATTGCTGGTTAATTTTGATGAGCAGTGCCCGATGGCGAAATTCTGCGACTTCGGTTTGTTTCTGCATCTTCTCCTCCTTGAAAATCAACGAATACTACCGCTTAAAAAATAATCCCCAAAATAAACCAGAGGTGTGACGAGGTATATCATACCTTATCACATTTTTACAAAAAATTCAATTTTTTTTTTGGCGATGAGCCAAGCGTCTGAATCGCGTTTCGCGTTTGCGCGTTTCGATAATGCCCACGTAGTTTTGCGCGTACAACCGGTCGTTTTTCGACACCAAAACCGGGCGGTGATTGCCCTGTTGATCCATTTGGTTTTCAAGTGCGAAGTCCTTCAGGTCTCGCCATTCATCTCGGTTGAGACCGGTCAGTTTTCCGTATTCTTTGATAAAGGGCATCGTCAACCATCCTGTTCGGTTTCAGAGGATGCGCCTTGTCCGTCTTTTTTGTAAATCGCACGGTAACTTTGGGGCTCTTTCCATTTGCCATCATCCGCCGGCAACAATTCATAAACGTTGCGATCCCGATCCATCAAGTCGGATTCCAAGAGCCAATTTCCCGGGGAGACTTTTTGAATAAATCCATTCTCATTCAACACCTGATTGATTTTCTCCCAGCTATCGTAAAAGTATTCCTGCAACAGCGGAATGATTTTGGTCTTGAACGCCTTCTCCAGAGCATCCACGCTACTGATCCCGATGAAATACGTATGTCCGATCTGATGCTCCCGATCAAATAGAAAACGGATGCGATCATTCATCGCGGCGAGCAATGTCTGACAATTCACGCCATCAATATCTGTGCTGATCAGTTCATGGGATGGATTCGGCATCATCTCGACGAACTCAAACCGCCGCCTCAGTGCGGTATCCAACAGGGCGATAGAGCGGTCAGCGGTATTCATCGTGCCGATGAGATACAAATTATCCGGCACGCCGAATGACTCTTTGGAATAGGGCAACGCGACAGTCATTGCATCATCCTCGCCGATCCGCTTGGTGTCCTCAATCAGCGTGATCAACTCGCCGAAAATTTTGGCGATATTCCCGCGATTGATCTCGTCGATGATCAGGACGTACTTTTGATCCGCATTTTCCTTGGCCCGATCAGCCATTTGTTTGAACACACCCGCTGACAATTCGTATGCAACACTTCCGCCCTTATCATCCAAGACAGGTCTGATGCCCTCAATGAAATCCTCGTAGGCAAAGTTCTGATGAAACGTCACCATCGCAATCTGACCGCTCTCTTTCAATTTATCAAACCGCCCCTTGACCTCTTCACGGCCTTCGCGTTCAATCTCCTCCAAAGACTCGCCCTCGATAATCGCCAGCGCGTGATTGACCGTGTTCCAAGTCTTACCCGTTCCCGGCGGGCCGTAAAGGATTTGATTCAATGGATATAGTATGGCCGGTGGCACCGGAGGCGGGTCGGGTGGCTTGGGTTTAGGGCCGTCCTGCCAAAGCTCTTTAAGAGGGAACTCATAAAAGTCCAAGTCCTTGGTGCCATATTCCTTTTCTTTTTTTCGGCGTATATCAAGAAGTGCCCGGTCTATTTCCAATGCGGACATTTTATTGATCTCTGCCCAAGGTCTCTCTGTGAATTTCTGGACGATCTGCGTTCGGTGTGTTCTAGCCCATATATGCTCAATGTCGTCCGAAAAAAGTAAAAACATGATCATATTGCGTAATGACCGATGGTTACGTTCTTGAATCGTTTCGAGCCACTCGCCAAACTTCCAGACATCATCGAGAAGCTCATCTCGTTGCGTTTCATCGAGATCTTTGAAGGCGATCATCATGTGAATGAAGACCCCCAGATCATCCCATATTTTACTTATACCCTGTCCGATGGACCCTGCTCCTGCAAGAACATCGTCTTCCATCAGTCTGGAATCATTAGGAAAGGGATCCTCCGACAGTTCCCAAACCTGTCTAATTCGCTGTCGCTTTGTAGAAGTACCAGGTCTATCGTCCGGACACAAGTACCAGACCCACAACATCTCCGCGGCCAGTTGTTTGACTTCGGGTTTTGACGGAACAAGTTGCTTTTCCATTTTAGTAATGAAGCCCCCTTCACCCTTGAAGGGATTATCAATAATATATTTCTTCAACTCTTGAAGATACGGCAATGTCCACACCGGTTCCTGTGCAAACACTGCCCCATCTGACAGCAAGGCAACCTCTTTCCAATGTTGGGCTGCATCCAGCATTGGTTCAAGGCTTCTGTGAGGATGGTAACGACTCATTTAATCCCTCCTGTGTGGTATGT
Organism: Candidatus Latescibacterota bacterium; assembly: GCA_965204745.1. Taxonomy (GTDB): domain Bacteria; phylum Latescibacterota; class UBA2968; order UBA2968; family UBA2968; genus VXRD01. The sequence goes on along the minus strand of OZ242010.1, from coordinate 299,731 downwards.
GGCATGGGCGCGCCGCCCGTTCTGCGGTTGATGCTAACTGGCGAGGGAGACGCAATGCAATGAATGTGCCTAAAAGATAAACCAGAGGTGTGACGAGGCATGTCATACCTTATCACATTTTTTGAAAAAATTCAGATTTTTTTTAAAACGTGATTGATGGCTTTGCGTCACCATTCAGATAAATCAATTGTGAAAAAATAAAAGTAAATGACGAAAACCTAAAGAAAACAACTATTTACAAAATTGATTGCGTCTAATTGCGTCAAAAATTGCGCCTTTTTGCGTATTACTTATCTTTTGACGCAATTCCAGATGGTGCGCTTGGATACCATCTCCGATCACATTTTTTGAAAAAATTCAATTTTTTTTGCCCAGGGCGATGAGCCAAGCGTCTGCATCGCGTTTGCGCGTGGCGATGAGGCGCGGCGTGTGCCCGCGGCGGTCTGTGCTGTCGGGATTCGCGCCCGCGGCTGTGAGAAGGCGAATGACTTCGCGGAGCCTGTCCTCGTTTTTGATGGTCGAGCGCAAAGCGGTCATAAGTGGGGTTTGGCCCTCGTTGTCTTTCAAATCGACTTCGGCACCGCGTTTGAGAAGCAGCGAAACAATAGGTGCAAAGCCCGCCTTGGCCGCGCAGTGCAACGCGGTTTGGCCCTTGTAGTTGCGCGCGTTCACGTCCGCGCCGCGTGCGATCAGGTCGCGGATGCGGTCAATACTGCCGCCGCGGTCGCCGCGAGATTGGAAGACGATGGGCGGCCAACCGCCCTCGGCGCGATTTGGATCGCAGGTCACGCCGCGGCGTGCGAGCAAGGCGATGATGGCGGGATTGGTGAGACCGGATCGAGGCAGTTCCGCGATTGCCGGGTCGAGCCCGGCGTCGAGCAGAACCTTCAGGATGTCCGGCCGATCCCGCCAGATGCAGAACCGCACCAGATCGCAGGGATAGGGCCGCGGGTCTGCGCCGTGGTCGAGCAGCGATGCGACGATGTCCAAGTGCCCCGCGCTGACCGCGTAGTGCAATGGCGTGGCGCGCATATCGGAATCGCGTTGCGGTCGCTCTGCCGTGGCGAGATTCGGATCTCGGCGCAAGCACTCGGCAACCGCATCGCCATCGCCGAGATAGGCAAACGTGTAGATATCCACAGTCGCCCCACGCGCCAGCAACGCATCGGCAACCGCGTCGTGTTTCTTGAGCCGCGCCGCGCAATAGGGCGAAATATCCACCAACAGCGGCGTGAAATGACAGCCCCAGGCGTGGATGTCTGCACCGCGGTCGAGCAACATTTCGACTATCGCCAACCGCCCGCGATACGCGGCTTCCCACAGCATCGTGCGCCCGTGCGACCCGACGCGCCCCAACCAATCCGGCCTTTCCGCCAGCACCTGTCGCACGGTCTCCAAATCGCCGCGCCCCGCAGCAGCAACGCCGATCTTCAAAAAGTCGCTGACCTTACCCGTGAGTCGCGGCATGGATTCTCCTTTCCCACAACTTGCAAAATCCATATCAGATGTTCTCCGTCCAAGTGGTGGGCGGCCAAGGCCCGATGTCCAGATGAGAATGCGGAGCGTCATTTTTTTGCGAGGGATCAATTCACTGGGCGATGGCTGGCTGAAAGGGACAGGGCGCGCTCGTGCTCGTTGCGGTACTCGGCGAGGGACAAAAAACCGCTCGCGTGCAAAGCGGACAGGAGCGCGTCTCGGCGGTGGAGCGCGGCGATGGGATCGTGCATCGGCTGATCGGCACCTCGTGCGAGATCGCACAGCAACAGAACCTCGCCCACCGCGAGTTTGGCATGGGGAACGCCAAAATGGTATTGGGCTGCCCGGTCAATACCGCGCACAGGCCCAAATTGCGCGTGGTGCAAATACGCGGCGACTTGCTTTTCCTGTGGCGTGAACCCGAGGAACACAAAAAAAACCAACCCGCGAATGGGCTGGCCCGGGGCGAGTGTTCTGGACAGGGATCGCGTCAACCCGGGCGTTTCATCGAGCGCGTGATAGGCCGCTATCAACCGGGCTATCTTCGAGCCATCGACCGAGATGGGCGGCACGGCGAGGGCGCGGTGCAACGCGCTGTGATAGCCGATACCCCAAAAAACACAGACGATCAGCAAAACAGCGGCGGCCAATCCAAAAATATGTCGGGCAGAAAAGGTCATCTACACTCCGGGCGCAAGGTGTAATGGGTCTGCGTGATATGCGCGTCTGCCACCGCGTACAGGCAATAGGGATGGGGCGGATCGCGAAAAGCGCGGGCCGTGGCAAAATAGACATGGTCTTCAGCCATGAGCGGCACGCCCTCGTGATAATGCCCGCTGAGAACGAGTTTGGGCCGCGCATCCGCGAGTAGCGCGGCTTTCAACGCAGCGGCATTGCCGTAGTTAAACGGATACTCCCCATCGCATTCGGGCGCGATCGGATAGTGTTGCAAGTGAATTTGTGGACGCGGATCAGCATCTGACACCACGGCGTAAAACCGATCCAATTCCGCCCCCACGCGCTGCGGAACGTGGTGATCCCCTTCATCGTCTAAAAACGCGATCACGCGAAAGCCAGCGGCATCGAACTCAAAATCGCAAAAAATGCGGCGAAAAGACGCGGGGTGATCGTGGTTGCCATACACATAAGCGACCGGGCAAGTGAGGCGAGCAAAACATTCGCGCACGAGGCAGAGATCCTTTTCTCCCAACGCGACCGTAGCCGGGTCGTCCAATGCGTCGAGGGGATAGTGGACCAAATCACCGGTCACAACGACCAAATCGGGCGCGTGCGCGGCGAGTTGACGCACGGCTTCAGAAATGAGGTTCGCCATCTCGCCATCGCCATCGGGGAGATGGTGACGGAGATGGAAGTCGGAGATGTGTGCAATTTTCATAAGGCAGTGGTCAGTTTCCGCCCCGCCCAACCCCCTTCGGTGAGAGGTAAGACGGGAGAGGTAAGATGGAAGTTTAGCCACGAGCGGGGTACAACTGGCGACAGCCAGTTCAAAGGCACAAAAGGCACAAAAAGGGTACAACTCAACTAGCGATAGCCCGTTCAAAGGCGAGCAGTGTGTAGGGGCGATGCCCCCGTGCAAAGATACAAGAGGAGAGAAGGTAGCCGCGCTATCCCGCTCAAGTGGTCAGTAGTCAGTGGTCAGTCCCTGCCCCACCCTTCAACCACTGCGGGCTTGGATTTATTGCAGACTTGATCAGTGCCAAGCCTCGGTGAAAAACCGAATCAAATTCCCGTGGGCAAACCCGGCTATGTCGTCTTCTCCGTACCCGTGATCGCGCATGAGCGACAAAAAGCGTTGCAAATCGGCGATGGTGTGATAATCGGTGGGCGAGAGTTCTAGCCCAAAGCCGCCGTCGAGGTCCGTGCCATAAGCGACGTGATCGGTGCTGCCCGTGAGTTCGCAGATGTGATCGACGTGTTCGAGCACGGCCCGCATCGGCCGGGTCGCCGTGGCATAGTGCGTGCGCGGGTCGTCCCAATCCCACGCAGGAGACAACATCTGCTCGGCGAAGACCATGCCGAGCACGCCCCCGCGGTCCGTAATCGCGCGGATCATATCGTCCGACAAATGCCGTTGCCCCGGCACCAAAGCGCGGCAGTTGCAATGGCTGGCATGCACGGGCCCTTTCCAATACGCCAAAATCTGCCAGAAGGTGAGATCCGCCGCATGCGTGAGATCCAGCGCGATGTCGGTCTCGGATAGGGCGTCCATCAGCGCGTACGCAGGGGGGTACAACCCGCCCGCCGTGCCCGTGCCATGCCCGTACGTATTCGCGCCAAAATGCGTTAGCGACACGGATCGCAACCCGGCCGCATGCCATTCGTCCACCTGATCGGGATCGAGAATCGGATCCGCGCTTTCCATCGACAAAATCAATCCCACAGGCGTGCGGTCAGATGGGTTTTCCCAGTCTGCAACACAGGCGTTGAGATCGGCGATAGACGTGATAAATCGAATTTCTCCGCGTTGTTCCAACGCGCGGTAATAAGCGAGATGGGATTGCCCGCGCGCGTAGGCCACGTCTTGGGTTCGCACCGTATTGTGCCGGTTGTCCTGCGGATTTTGCACGCGACACATAATCGTCGACAGCATGATGCCCACGCGCCCTTTTCGCATTTCGGGCAAACACACCGTTGGCGTGAACCGCTTGGGCTGTGGCCCTCGCCGTTGGTCCAGCGAATCCGGATGGGCGGACGAGCCCCCCACGCGACTGTCTTCGCGCTCGCGCAATGTATAGATGGGTTGCGTGAGGTCGCGCCGGTAAAACAGCGCGTTGTACGCCATGTCGAGATGCCCGTCAATAATCATCAGTTCGCGCATAGCCAACTCCTTCAATGGGTCGATACGGTTCCGCGTAACGTACTACGCAGATCGCTCGGGGGCAAGCAAAACATCGACAATCCACAACGCGAAAAACAAATTCCCCCCATCCGCGTAGGATAGGGGGATATGTCCCAAAAAATTAAAACCGCTTCTAAAATGCCCGTTGCAAAATTGCGAGCGCGAGGGGACCTATCCCCCGGCCCCGTTATTCGCTTCGCTCATTGTAGGCTACGCCTGTGCCTACAAGGAAAGGGGAGTAAAGCGCCTTTGATGGCTTAGAGCTCTGGTTGCTCTGATGGCGTTGCGCGAGGGCATAAAGCGATTAAAAATCCCTCACCTCATCCCCTCGCAAAACCGATCCTCGTTCCCCCTTCCTCTAAGGAAGGGGGGCTAGGGGGGTAGGTCCCGATAAGGAACGACTGTCCCAGTTTCTCAAACCGAGAGCATATCCTGCGATAGGGCTTGATTTTCTTGATAAACCACTCAAGCCAGTTGCATGGCTCGCAAATGTCAACACGACCTGACCACTGACCACTGACTACTGACTACTGACTACTGACTACTGACTACTGACTACTGACTACTGACTACTGACTACTGACTACTGCTCCTCATCCAACCCATGCCGGGCGACGAAGCGGTCTATCTGGCGAAAGAGGCGATGGACGGTCGCCACGTCTCGGTGTTCCATGTCGATGCGGTTGAAAATTCGGCGGATGGAGCGGATGAAGGTCTGCGGGCGGTGGCGCGAGACAAAGCCGAGTTTATCCAGCGCGGATTGCATGTGGTCGTACATGGATTCGAGTTCGCGGTGGGTCGCCAAATCCGAAGCGGCGGGTTTGTAGGGCGTTTCGGAATGGGCCGCGCAAAAGAGTTCGTACCCGTAGATCAGGGTGGCTTGAGATAGGTTGAGGGACGGATAGCGCACGGCCGAGGGAATGCGCGAGATCATCTGGCACAACTGGATTTCGTCATTGGTCAAGCCGTTTTCCTCCCGGCCAAAAACGAGCGCGCCCAGGTGATTTTCGGGCAGGGACAAGAGTTTTTCCACAGCGATTTGCGGCGGGTGTACGATGTCAAATTCGCGGCGTTTGCGATGGGACGTGCCCACGGCGAGCGACACGTCTTCCAGCGCGGCGGACAGGCAGGAGACGACGGTGGCGCCGTAGAGGATATCGCCAGAGCCGTGGGCCATGGCGCGTGCCGCGCCGCTGGTATGGTCGGCCGGGTTGACGAGGTACAGGCGCGACAGGCCCGTATTTTTCATGGCCCGCGCCACCGCGCCGATGTTGCCGGGTTCTTTGGGCTCGACCAAGACGATGCGGATGTGGTCGAGCGTATTGGACATGATCACGATGACCGCCTCTCATTATGGAACAAAAAACGCCCGGCGCGCCGCGGCCAGCGCGTCGAACAACTGCGCCATGTCGTCTTCGGTATGCGTTGCCATCACCGAGAGGCGCAGGCGGCTTTGGCCCTCGGGCACGGTGGGCGGGCGGATGCCGTAGAGGTAGATGCCGCGCGCGTACAGGTACTCGGAAATCGCAACGGTCTGTTGCGCGTCGCCGATGTGCAAGGGCATGATCTGCGTTTGCGAGGGCGCGAGGTCAAAGCCCATCGCTTGCAACCGGGCGCGGATGCGTTGTGCGTTGTGCCAAAGCCGGTGGCGCGAACTGGCATCGCGTTGGATGAGGTCGAGCGCGGCCGTGGTGGCGGCACAGGCGTCGGGCGGCATCGCGGTCGTGTAAATATAGGCCGCGGATCGGTTGCGAATCAGGTCGATGAGCTCCTCGCTGCCGCAGATAAATCCCCCAGACGCGCCCAGGGCCTTGCTACCCGAGGTCATGTGAATGTCAATCGCGGCGGGCGACAGGCCAAAGTGGTCAAAGGTGCCGCGGCCATGCGGGCCGAGCGCGCCGGTCGCGTGGGCATCATCCACCATCAAGATGGCGCGATAGCGTTCGGCGAGGGAGACGAGTTCCGGCAAGGGGGCGATGTCCCCATCCATTGAAAAGACCCCATCCGTGACGATGAGGCGGCGGCGATAGGTGGTCGCGGTTTTGAGCAGGGATTCGAGGTGGGCGATGTCGCTATGGTCATAGACCGCGATGCGCGCGCGCGACAAGCGGCAACCGTCGATGATGCTGCGGTGGTTCAAGCGGTCGCTGAAGATGATGTCGTCGCGGTCGATCAGCGCGGGAATAACCCCTAGGTTGGCCGTGTACCCCGTGGGAAATGCAATCGCGGCTTCTGTGCCCAAAAACCGAGCCATGCGGTCTTCGAGTTCGGCGTGTGGGGTCATATAGCCAGAAATCAACGCGGACGCCGCGGTGCTGTTGCCGTACGCCGCGACCGCGTCAATGGCCGCGCGTTTGAGGGCCGGATGGTTGGCCAGGCCCAAATAGTTGTTTGTGCAAAAGAGCACGAGTTCCCGGCCGTCCATGCGAATGCGGGGTTCTTGGCAAGATTCCACGCGGCGCACGGTGCGGTAGAGATTTTGCGCGTGCAAGGCGCGAAGTTCAAAACGGAGATCGGGCAACATGGGCGATACCCCTTTTTTTGCTGACAGAAATTTGACCCTCATTTATATTCTGCAATCTTCGTACTTTTCGCAATACAGATTTATCTGACTTCCCCCTACCGTAATGGCAGACAAAACAAAACAGGACAAAACATCGCGTTGGAGGTTGGCCCTCGGCTATCCCATCTTATCCGGCGTGCTGATGGCCGCGGCATTTCCGCCCTTGCCACTCGGGTTTCTGGCGTGCATCAGTTTGTTGCCCCTCATTCCGGTTGCCGAGAACCTGCGCGGCCGCGTGGCATTTGGCGCGGGGTTTTTGCAGGGCATCATCTTTTACAGCGCGACCATCTATTGGATCGCGTGGATCACGCCGCCGGGGATGGCCGGGGCCATTTTTTACATGGCGGTTTTTAGGGGGTTGTTCGTCTATTTGTGGTCCGCTATGTGGGCGCGCTATGGCTGGCTGGGGCTGTGGCTAACGCCCTTCGCGTGGGTGGGGTTTGAGTATTTCAACACCCTCGGCGATATGGGGTTTCCGTGGATGGTGCTCGGGCATTCCCAAGTGGATTATTTGCCGCTGATCCAAATTGCCGAAGTCACGGGCGTCTATGGCGTGTCGTTTTGGGTGGTGGTGGTCAATCTCATCGCGTACGAGATCATCCGAAATGCGCGGCGCGGCCCCATGATCGGGGTGCTCGTCTCGGCATTCGCAGCGCCTTTGGGATTCGGCTTGTGGCGCGCATCAGAACCCCTCGCAGAAGGCGATCTCAACGTCGCTATCGTACAACAAAATGTCTCGCCGGTCGAGAAATCGCACTGGGGATTCGACCACAATTTTGACGCGCTCAAACCCCTGACCATCGACGCGGCAAAAACAGGGGCGCGGTTGATCGTGTGGTCAGAGGCCGCGGTGCCCGCGTACTTGCAAAGCGATCGGCCCTGGCACGACGCTACGTACCAAGCGCGCGTGCAGGCATTGGTCGATTCCCTGGGGATTTATCTGTACACAGGGGCCAACCGGTACGAAGCCGCAACGCGAGACCGGCATTACAATTCGTCCTTTTTGTTCAAACCGGGTGGGGGCGAGTTGCCGCATTACGACAAGGTGAAGGTCGTGCCGTTTGGAGAGCGCGCGCCATTTCCCGAGGTGCTCGGGTTCTTGCGCGATATTCGATGGAGCGGCGGGGGATACGTCAGCGGGGATTTTGAAGGCGGGGTTGACCGCACGGTTTTCACAGTGCCGGGGGGAAGGTTCTCCGGCGTAATTTGCTTTGATTCCGCGTTCCCTTGGCTCGCCCGAGAACTGGTGATGCACGGCGCGGAGTTCTTGGTGGTGATTACCAATGACGGGTGGTACAAGCGCACCTCCGCGCCGTATCAACACGCGGCGATAGCGACCTTCAGGGCCATTGAAAACCGGCGTTGGGTGGTGCGCTGTGCCAATACCGGGATGTCCTTATTCGTCGATCCGCACGGGCGGCAATGGCAAAACACCGGGCTGTTTCACACGGCGGTTTTAGAACGCGCCATCGCGCCGCGCAAGGATCTGACGCTCTATGTGCGGTTCGGGGATTTGTTCGCACAAGGGTGCGGCCTGATCGCGCTGATGGGCTTGGCACTCGCGTTCATCCGCCGCCGCGACAAAGCCGCCGAAGAGCGCGCGCGGCCCAAGGGCACGGTGCCCGCGCTAGCGCCGCCGGATCGGGAATTGCCAGAGGACGGCAAGCCCATGCCCTTTCTCGATCACTTGGAGGAACTGCGGTGGCGCATTCTCAAGGGGTTGAGCGCGATTATCGCAGGCGCGGTCGCGTGCGGGATTTTCGTCAATGACATCTTAGCCTTGCTGATCCACCCGGCGCGAACCGAGGAAAACGCGCTCGTGTTGCAAACCCTCAAGCCCATGGGCATGTTCATGGTCAAGTTGGAAATCGTGCTGGTGGGCGGCGCGATTATCGCCCTGCCCTTTTTGATGTACCAAATCTGGATCTTCGTCTCCCCCGGCCTGTTTGCAGGCGAGCGGCGGTTCATCACCTTTGTGATCGCGTCTTCCACCGCTTGTTTTGCCGTGGGTGCGGTTTTGGCGTACTGGCTGGTCATCCCGTTGGCCATCGCGTTTTTCGTGGGCATGACGGTTGATACGGCCGTGATGCCGCAATTCGACATCGGCATGTACATCGGCTTCGTGTTGCGCCTCATCGTGGTTTTTGGGCTGGTGTTCGAATTGCCGGTGGTGACATTCTTCTTGGCAAAGGTGGGCATTGCCACCAGTTCCCGCATGCGAACCGGACGGCGGTACGCGATTTTGATCGGCTTCGTCCTCGCCGCCATTTTGACCCCCCCCGATCCCCTGTCCCAACTTCTCATGGCCCTGCCCCTCGTCGTTTTATACGAAGCCAGCATCTGGGTCGCGCGAATTGTGAATGAATAGGGCGGAATTGGGACCTACCCCCCTAGCCCCCCTTCCTGCGAGGAAGGGGGGAATAGCGAGAGGTTTTGCGAGGGATTTGCATGAGAGGTTTTTGGGGTTCATGGCATGATCCATTCGCTCAAAGCCATCAGAACAGCCAGGGATACAAACCTTTAAGAAAGCCATGCGCTCCCCCTTTCCTTGTAGGAAAGGGGGCCGGGGGGATAGGTCTTGCGAGGAAGGGGGGAATAGCGAGAGGTTTTGCGAGGGATTTGCATGAGAGGTTTTTGGGGTTCATGGCATGATCCATTCGCTCAAAGCCATCAGAACAGCCAGGGATACAAACCTTTAAGAAAGCCATGCGCTCCCCCTTTCCTTGTAGGCACAGGCGTAGCCTACAATGAGCGAAGCGAATAACGGGGCCGGGGGGATAGGGCTATGGCGGCAGGGCGTGCAGAGGACACAGCGCAGGGGAACGATGAAGCGGAGGTAGGGTTGTGGGCCGGTCTCGCCTCTTGTATGTTGTCAGAAAGGGTTAATTTAGGTGTTGCGCCCTCGCATCGAGACACGCCATCTTGATGCCCTGCTCGGGGAAGGCCGGCGCCTCTTGAAGGCTATGACCTTGTAAGTAAGATAGGCCCCCCGACCGCCGAGTTGATACCGAAGAGTATCTAAGTCCATTGAGGCTGCATATACAAGACCGGTAGACTGGGCAAACAGTCGGGACGCGAACCCGAGCGCACACCAGACCCCTTCCCCACCCCTCATCACAGGAGGCCCCGATGTCGAACACTCAACCCGCTTTTGCCGGCATTGATGTCAGTGCCCACACGTTGTCCGTTGCCCTGTCCAGACCCGGACAAGGGGTCATGCAAGCCACCTTTGACAACGCGCCTCGGGCGCACAAGCACCTGTTGAAGTGGCTCACCAAGGGCGGGCGCATGGTCTCGGTCTGTCTCGAAGCGACCGGGCGTTATAGCTTGGGGGTGGCCTTGGCCTTGCATCAGCATCGCTGCACGCAGGTCATGGTCGTCAATCCCAAAGCGATGAGCAAGTACGCTCAAGCCTGCATGCAACGGGCAAAGACAGATGCGAAGGATGCGTTGTTGATCCTCGATGATGCCGAGCGCATGCCCTTTGTGCCTTGGCAAGTGCCGAGCGAGCACGTCCTGCAACTGCAAACGCTGACCAGACGCATTGACCAACTCAAACAGGAGGTCAGCCGAGAACAGAACCGGCACCACGCGCAGGACTACCCCGTCAAGCGTGCCCGCCTCATCACACGCGATATTCAGGTGAATATTCGACACCTCAAACGCCGCATTGCCTACTTGGAAGACCAAGCCCTCAAACTCGTTTTGCAGGACGAGACTCAAAAGCGTGCCTACCAGCACCTCTGCTCGGTGCCCGGTATCGCCCAAACGAGTGCCTTGCGGCTCTTGGCCGAGCTGGCCTCCTTGCCAGACGGGATGGAACCGCCCCAATGGGTCGCTCATGCAGGCCTGGATCCCAAACCCAAACAATCCGGGATGGCCAACCCGGAAAGACGCATCTCGAAAACCGGAAATAAATATCTCCGCCATGCCCTCTACATGCCTGCTTGGGTGGCCTGCAGGCACGAAGTCCATGTCAAAGCCTTTTATGACAAACTCATCGCCAGGGGCAAGAAACCTTTGCAGGCTATCGTTGCGGTGATGCGAAAGTTGCTCCATTCGATCTGGGGCATGTTGCGGCATGACCAAGATTTTGAGGGCGAGAAATTCTATCGAATCACCCCGAAAACCCCTTGACCTTTTAAGAGAGTATCTTACTTCTTGCCTCTTACTTGGGGATAGGGCTTGCGGTAGGGCGGTGATGGGACGGGCACGCACGGGCGGCAGGGTGGATGAGCAGAGTTGCGGCTTGACAACGACACAGGAGGTATCGTGGGTATTTGGGCTGATGTAGGGATTTTGATTTTGTGCTTTGCCGTGTTGGCAAAATGTGCAAACTGGTTCGTCGACGGCGCGGTGGGTATCGCCGAATATTTCAACGTGCCCAAGATGCTGATCGGCATCGTGCTGATGAGTTTGGCGACGACGTCGCCCGAATTGGCGGTTTCCGTGATGTCCGCCTTTGAGGGCAAACCCGAAATCGCGCTGGGCAATGCGGTGGGGTCCGTGATCGTCGATGATGGGGTCGCGCTGGGCCTAGGCGCATTGGTCGCGCCCGCTGCCATTGGCATCAATCCGTATTTGTTGAAGACGACGGGTATTTTTTTGATCATTGTAGATGTGGTCGCGTATGCGATGGCGTTTGACGGCACATTGGGGCGATTGGAAGGCGGCGTGCTGGTGGTGCTCTTCGTGGCCTATACCGCGTTTGCTTACGCGACGAGAAAGAACTCGCAAGGCGCGGAGAATTTTGGGGAATTAGAGGAAATTCAGGAGGCCATTGCCGGCAAGAGCTTGGGCGGGTTGATGGCCTATTTTTGCTTGGGCCTCGTCGGGGTGTTGGTGACGAGCCATTTTATCGTCAATTCCGCGTCTGCTATCGCCGAGTTTTTGGGCATTAGCGACGCGGTGATCGCGCTGACCGTCGTCGCCATTGGCACATCCCTGCCGGAAATCGCCACTGCGGTGACGTCTGCGCGCAAGGGCCACGGCGAGTTGATGGTGGGCAATATCTTGGGCGCGGATATTTTGAATATTTGCTGGATTGCTGGCGCGTCTGCCCTGGTGAATCCCCTGATTGTGCCAGAGCGCGTAATCCACTTTTCCTTTCCCGCAATGCTGATCATCGTCGTCACCATGCTGGCGATCATGCGGACGCGATATCACCTGTCCCGCGGCGAAGGCATTGTCCTACTCGCCCTCTACGCCATTTACCTCGTCCTCACCGCGCACTTGTTTTTGTAGCAACGACGTCAAGGCAGAAAAAAGAAATTGAACCCCGACCACAAAAAGGTGTTTTATGAAATAGAGAAGCTAGTTAGGTCGTGTTGATTTTATTCCACAATCGCTTTTTGGCAACTAGGGGGAGTCACCATGAAAACCATTCTCATTACCGGTGGTGCCGGGTTTATTGGCAGTCATTTTGCGCGGCACATGCTCCAGGCGTACCGCGATTATCGCGTCATCAATTTGGACAAGTTGACGTACGCGGGCAATCTGGACAACGTGTTGGATATTGCGGACGATCCCCGCTATGAATTTGTGCATGGGGATATTTGCGATGCCGAGTTGGTGAACGCGGTGATGCAGCGGGTTGACCTCGTGGTGAATTTCGCGGCGGAAAGCCATGTGGATCGCAGCATTATGGGCGCCGAGGCGTTTATGAAAACCAACGCGCTGGGGGTGTACACCCTGCTCGCCGCCGCGCGTGCGTGTGGCGTTGAGCGGTTTTTGCAAGTGAGCACCGATGAGGTCTATGGGGCGTTGGCGGAAGGCGAGGAGCCATGGACAGAAGAAGCCCCGATTGCGCCGCGCAATCCCTACGCTGTGGCAAAAGCGTCCGGCGATATGATGGCGCGGGCATTTGCCATCACGTACGGCCTGCCCGTGGTGATCACGCGATCCGCGAATAACATCGGTCCATTTCAATATCCCGAAAAGCGCGTGCCCATTTACATCACCAATGCCCTAGACCACATGCCCTTGCCCGTGTACGGCGCGGGCACGGCTGTTCGAGATCACCTGTACGTGACCGATCACTGCGCGGCGATTGATCTGGCACTTCACGAGGGCACGCCGGGCCAAGCCTATAATGTGGGCGGGGAAAATGAAGCCGATGGCCTGTCCGTCGCGCAAAAAATTCTCGCGTATCTAGAAAAGCCCCAAGACCTCATCCAACATGTGACCGACCGCCCCGGCCACGACATGCGGTATTCTCTGAATACGTCCAAAATCGCGGCCCTGGGTTGGAAGCCCAAGTACAATTTTGAAGACGCCCTGCGCCTCACCGTGGAATGGTATCTGAACAACGAAGACTGGTGGCGAAAAATTCGGAACAGCGCGGGGTATCGGGAATATTACAAGCGGCAGTACAGCGGGAGAGGTGAGAGGTAAGAGGCAAGAGGTAAGAGGTAAGAGGCAAGAGGTAAGATACTCTCTTAAAGGTCAAGGGGATTGCGGGGCGATTCGATAGAATTTCTCGCCCTCAAAATCTTGGTCATGCCGCAACATGCCCCAGATTGAATGGAGCAACTTTCGCATCACCGCAACGATAGCCTGCAAAGGTTTCTTGCCGCGGGCAATGAGTTGGTCATAGAAGGCTTTGACATGGACTTCGTGTCTGATGGCCACCCAGGCAGGCATATAGAGGGCATGGCGGAGGTACTTATTCCCGGTTTTCGAGATGCGTCTTTGTGGGTTGGCGGTTCCGGATTGTTTGGGTTTGGGATCCAGGCCTGCATGTGCGACCCACTGGGGCGGTTGCATCTCCTCAGGCAAAAGGGTCAACTCGGCCAAGAGCCGCAAGGCGCTCGTTTGTGCGATGCCAGGCGTCGAGCAGAGGCGTTGGTAGGCGCGCTTGAGGGTCTCATCGTGCAAAACGAGATCGAGGGCTTGGTCTTCCAAGTATGCAATCCGGCGTTTGAGGTGTCGAATATTCACCTGAATATCGCGTGCGATGCGCCGTGTGCTCAGGATGTGGTAGCTTTGCGCGTGGTTGCGGCTCTGTTCACTGATGATCACCTGCTTGAGTTGGTCAATGCGTCTGGTGAGGGCTTGCAGTTGAAGCCGTTGCTCACTCGGCGCTTGCCAAGGCACAAACGGCATGCGCTCGGCATAATCCATGATCAACAACGCATCCTTCGCATCCGTCTTGGCTCGTTGCATGCGGGCTTGACCGTACTTGCTCATCGCTTTGGGATTGACGACCATGACCTTTGTGTGGCGATGCCGATGCAAGGCCAAGGCCACCCCCAAGCTGTAAAGCCCGGTCGCTTCGAGGCACACAGAGACCATGTGCCCGCCCTTGGTGAGCCACTTCAGCAACCGCTTATGGGCTTGGGGATCATTGGCAAAGGTCGCTTGCATGACAGCTTGTCCGGGTCTGGACAGGGCAACAGACAACGTGCGGGCACTGACATCAATGCCGGCGAAAGCGGGTTGAGATTTCGACATGGGGGCCTCCTGTGATGAGGGGTTGTAAGGGGTCTGGTGTGCGCTCGAGTTCGATCCCGACCATTGACGCCAAGTCTACCGGTCTTGTATATGCAGCCTCAAGGGACTTAGATACTCTTCGGCATAGACCCGGCGGTCGGGGGGCCTATCTTACCTACAAGGTCATCGCCTTCAAGAGGGGCCGGCCTTCCCCGAGCCGGGCATCAAGATGGCTTATCTCGATACGAGGGCGCAACTCCTAATTAACCCTTACTTCCAAGATACAAGAGGGGAAAGGCGAAAAGCGAAGGGGGTTGGGTGGTCGTCTCCCGTCTTACGTCTCCCGTCTTACGTCTTACGTCTCCCGTCTTACGTCTCCCGTCTTACGTCTTACGTCTTACGTCTTACGTCTCCCGTCTTACGTCTCCCGTCTTACGTCTTACGTCTCCCGTCTTACGTCTCCCGTCTTACGTCTTACGTCTTACGTCTCCCGTCTTACGTCTCCCGTCTTACGTCTTACGTCTTACGTCTTACGTCTTACGTCTTACGTCTTACGTCTTACGTCTTACGTCTTACGTCTTACGTCTTACGTCTTACGTCTTACGTCTTACGTCTTACGTCTTACGTCTTACCGAAGGGCGGTTGGGCGGGGCGGACTGACAACTGACAACTGACAACTGACAACTGACAACTGACAACTGACAACTGACAACTGACAACTGACAACTGACAACTGACAACTGACAACTGACAACTGACAAGGATTCCAACCATGAAAATCACAAAATTCGAGACCATCCCCATTCGTGGGCGGGCGATGATTTTGAAAATGTTCACGGATGAAGGCCTGGTCGGATATGGCGAGCCGATGAATTACGAGCACGGGCGCGTGGTGGCGCGGGCCGTAGAGGACATGGCCGCCTATCTGGTCGGCAAAGACCCGTTGAACATCGAGGATCACTGGCAGGCGATGTACCGGTCGAGTTACAGCCGCAGCATGCCGATCTTGCTCGGCGCGCTCAGTGGCATAGAAATGGCAATGTGGGACGTATTTGGCAAATGGGTCCGCATGCCCGTGTGGAAATTGCTAGGCGGAAAAGTGCGCGACCGCATCCGCGTGTACACCGGCATCGGCGGGACGACGCCCGAGGAGTGTGCGGAAAACGCATGTCGAAAAGTCGCCGCTGGTTTTCGCGCTGTCAAAATGGGGGCGTCGCCCGGTCCCGTGCGATTTGTGGATACGCCCAAAACCATCGACTTCATGGTGTCCCGCGTTGCCGCCGTGCGCGATGCCGTGGGCGATGGCATCGACATCGCGGTCGATTTGCACCGCCGCTTGAGTCCCGCGATGGCCGCCATCCTCGTCAAAGAATTAGAGCCACTGCGCCCGCTGTTTGCCGAAGAGCCGTGCCACCCCGAGAACAACGAGGCATTGTTGGCCCTGTCCCGAAGCACCACCGTGCCCATTGCCACGGGCGAACGGCACTTGACGCGCTGGGGGTTCCGCGAACTCATCGAGCGGGAAATGTGCGCGATTTTGCAACCCGACATTCGCCATTGCGGGGGCATGCTGGAAATGAAAAAGATCGCGGGCATGGCCGAAATCCACAACATGGCGATTGCCCCACACAATGCCGCGGGGCCGGTGGGCGTGGCCGCCTCCGTCCATGTGATGGCGACCGTTCCCAATCTGCTGATCTGCGAGGGCGGGCACAACCGCGGGGAAGGCTTGTTCCACACCCCCTTGGCGTTTCGAGATGGCTTTATCGAACTGCCCACCGAACCGGGCTTGGGCGTGGACATGGACGAGGACGCACTCATGGCACTGCGCGATGAATCCCATCGCCTACGCGGGATGTTCTGGCATGAAGATGACGGCGCCTTTGCGGATTACTAACGCGTTGTGTTGCGGTCTTATGGGGTTGCTTTTGTTTTTCACCCATGCAAACGCCGACACACTCGCCCTGCGCCGGGCGTATAACGACGCGTCCGCCGCCATAGATAGCTTGGTGAGCCTGATGCGCGTCTCCGATGCCGATGTGCTGGGCAAACTGCCCGAAGCGCGTCCGGATCGCGTCTTGCCCGAGGGTATGACCGCTGTGATGATCTTCTGGGCAGACGACGAAGCCCGCGTTTGGCTCAATGGTTTTCCCGTGGGCGAGACCCGGTTGACGCCCGTAGAAGTGTCCATCCCAGACCTGTATTTTCACGAACAAAACCGCTTGCGCGTGCGATGTTGGGACACGGATTGGGTCGAAAGTTGCTTTTTGGGCGGGTTGTACCTCAAGGACGCCGCGGGCGCGTTGTACCCCATCGCGGTTTCCAACGCGGCGTGGGAAGCAGATGCCGGGCAGGCATCGGAAATCGTCTATGCCCATCCCCTGCCGGACATTCCCGCCGCCGAGCCGATTTGGGGCGATCACCCATTTGGGATTGTGAACCTGAGCACCGCCTTTGACATGGGGGCGATAGACCGCGCATTGGCGCGATCCGTAGGTACCACAACGGCGCGGCAACGCGAAATGGACTATCACAACTACGCGCAACAAATCGCCACCTTGCAGGCCCGGCGGGAAACCATCGCGGCGACCTTGGCGCGACAACGCGACCTCGACGTGCCGCTTTACAACCGAGACCGCGGCCGATCAGCCGCCCTGACATTGGGAAAAATCGCACCCTTGACCGAAGACATATCGGCCCCCGAAGCACAAAAACTGCGGACGTGGTCGGAGAACCTGCCCGCAGAACAACGACACTTGATCTATCCAACCCCTCGCGCACTCAAGGGCGAACGCGCGGCAAATTTATCCGATGGCAAACCCGTCTTGGACACCCCTGGCACCCGCCAACGAGCCTATCGCCCACCCGAAGATCGCGGGGGGGCAGGCAAACGCGATAGCAAACGCGATGACCGCGGGGCCAAGGTCCAACCGAGAGAGGGACGCGCTGGCGCGAGTGGCCGGGCCACGCGATTGGGGTTGTTGTTGCCGACATTGGCGTTGGGACTCTCGTTATACGTCATCACACGTCGTCAATTGTTCACCGGAGGGCGCGGTTGATGGGCGGATTGCACTGGGCCGAGATGGTATCTGCGGTTCTCTTTTTTGCCGTGTGTGCGGTGGCAGGCGCGCTGATTTTGAGGCAGTACGCAGATGCTGTTTGTCGAAGCGAAAAACAGTACGCCCCGCCCGCGTCACCGTGGCTTGGGCCTGTTGTCGGCGGTTTGGCAGGCGCGGGCATGGCGGGCATGATCATCTACTTTTACTTTTTTGCCCCACCCGCAGGGGGCTGGGTCGAGTGGGTCGGGCGGGCGGCTTACGCGCTCATCTTGGGCAGTTCCGCAACGCATGTGGTCGCGCTGATTCACTTCTATCAGCGGATAGACATGGAAAAACGAGGCGCCGGGGCGTTGACCGCACAGCGGCAGCAACAGGTGGATGCGTTCCACCACAGCCGCGAGAATTACGCGGATCGCAAAGCGCGAGACGACGACGCCTTAGACGACCTGATCGCCGCGTTCGGCGACCGGGTATTGGCATCGCAACGCGCCTTGAGCCGCATTCCGTTTTACGGGTATTTGGGCACTGTTTGCGGCATCTTGCTGATGGCCGAAGAACTGACCCGCTTGGACGAAGCCACCGAAACGTTCAAAGTGTTGCGCGATATGGCGGGGGGATTGGTGCTCGCATTTCAAACCACCCTCGTCGCGCTCTTGGCCTATCTGCCGCTCCGCAAGGGCTACGATGAGTTGCTGCGGCGCATGTCCGATTTGGAACGCGACTGGCTGGGCATGCGCGATGGGGAGAACAGGTCATGAGACAACGATTTTTACACCGCGCGGTATCCGATGCCGAAGCGCACGACGTGAGCAAAGAGTTGTTTTTGGGAATTATGATGTTGATGCTCTGCTTGGGCATCATGATTTTGAACGTGTCGCAACCCGTGTGGCGCGTCCACCACCACGACCCCAAGCCCGGCGATGTGGTCATTTTATACACGGCCCAAGGGCTGGCGTTTTCAGAAGACGGTCGGTCTGCCAAGCGCGAATTGGCACCGGGCGAGTTTCGCAAAACCGTTGCGGGCTTGGTCGCAAAACCCGATCAAAATTTACACTTGTTCCTAAAAGGCGGCAGCCGCGAGCAGATGGTCAATGACGCGGCGTACGCGGACTCGCTCCTGTCCGCTGGGACAACCGGCCAAAAAGTGCGTCCCGCTGTGTTTGTGCATTTGTGGTAGTGGGCGGCGCGGCCACCCCGCCCAACTCCCTTCGGTGAGAGGTAAGACGGGAGAGGTAAGACGGGAGAGGTAAGAGGCGAGAGGGCAACCCAACGCCCAACCGCCGCTTCGTCCTCCCTGCCACCCATGCGTGCCCTTCCTCCCCACCCCACCGTGTCTGAATCTCGGATTAAACGGATTACGCGGATTGCACGGATTACCACCCACCGCCCTACCGCCATAGCCCTATCCCCCCGGCCCCCGTTATTCGCTTCGCTCATTGTAGGCTACGCCTGTGCCTACGAGGAAAGGGGGAGCGCATGGCTTTCTGAAAGGTTTGCATCCAGGCCTGTTTTGATGGCTTTGAGCGAATGGATCAATGAACCCCAAAAAACCTCTCGCCATTCCCTCGGAAAACCTCTCGCCATTCCCCCCTTCCTCGCAGGAAGGGGGGCCAGGGGGGTAGGTCCCAAAAAGTAAAGCCCGAGTTCGCTGTGAACCCGGGCTTTACTTTTTTTTCGTCTTTCGTCGTTCAGCCTGTCGAGCCAAAGCCGGCGGCGAAGATGAGGAAAAGGGATTCGATCTCTTGCTTCCGCGTATAGGCCAGTGTATCCACACTCGTATCGCCGAAGGTCGGCATCGGATCAACCATCACAGAGAGGGTGAACATCAAGGTCGCCTCATCGCCATCTTCATCTGTGGCGGTCAGGGAACAGGCTTTCATTGGAAGTGGGAGGCGGGATAGAGGCTTCGAATGTAGGGTTCAATGGCTTGAGCGGTCGTGCGCGTAGCATTTTGCTCGATGACGTTCCCTCTGAGGAGGGCCTCGTTCCGGAAGAAGAGGACGTATCGAATGATCAGGATTATATCCGAGAACAGCCTCACATCGCCATCGCCATCCACATCGAGAATGTTCTGATTGACCAACGTGTCGAGGTAGGGTTCAATGTCTTGAGCGGTCGTGCGCGTGGCAGTTGGCTCGATGACGTTCCCTCTGAGGAGGGCCTCGTTCCGGAAGAAGAGGACGTATCGAATGACCAAGATTATATCCGAGAACAATCTCACCCGGCCATCGCCATCCACATCCAAGTTGGCACTCGGGGTTTCGTCATCGATAATCGTCCCTGTGCCTTGCGCCGTGCTTATGGTCGCATTGGTCGCACTGCTCAGCGTCACGATCACGGTCTCGTTCTGCTCATCATCCGAGTCGTCGGTCACAGAAACAGGGATGGTCTGGATGGTATCGCTCGCCGCGAAGGTCAGGGTCCCTGCGGTAAGCGCGGTGTAATCGGTTCCCGAAGTCGCGGTGCCCGTGCCCGCGTCTGCATACGCCACCGTCACTTGTGCCGTGTGCGCTGGGCGTAGGTACACCTGAAAGGTCAGGGTCGCGCCGGTCGCGCCTTCAATCACGCTGGGCGAACCGATACTCAGCGCAGGCATGCCATCGTCATCGATAATCGTCCCTGTGCCTTGCGCCGTGCTTATGGTCGCATTGGTCGCACTGCTCAGCGTCACGATCACGGTCTCGTTCTGCTCATTATCCGTGTCGCCGGTCACAGAAACAGCGATGGTCTGGCTGGTCACGCCTGCCGCAAAGGTCAGGGTCCCTGCGGTAAGTGCGGTGTAATCGGTACCCGAAGTCGCGGTGCCCGTGCCCGCGTCTGCATACGCCACCGTCACCGCCTTGTCGCTCACTGCATTCAATCTAACGGTGAACGTCAGGGCAGTGCCCTCAACCGCACTCGGCGAACTGATCGAGAGCCTCGGCGGCGCGTCATCATCGATGATCGTTATCTCGGTCGGGAGGACCACACTGCCCTGGTCGTTGTCTGATACAACGGTCACGGTCACGTCGCGATTAGGCGCGTCTTGGGTATTGTCCACCGCTGTGATGACCACCGTGTCCGACGCGTTCGCCGTGCTCCCGGCCGCGATGGTGATCGTCGAATCCATCCCCACCGTGTAAGCACCGGCCACAGGACGCACCGTGATCGTCGTCGCCGTACTCCATGACCGTGTCAGCGTCGCGGTCACGGTGCTCATCCCACCGCTTTCCGAGATCGACGAAGGCGTCAGTGCCAATGTCACGACCGCAGGTTGGAGCTGAAATTGCACGGTGGTGTCCATGCCGGCATACTTCAAGACCGGATACTGATCCATCGCGCCAAAGGTCCACGGATCGTCGTTGCCGGCTTGTCCGTCGAGGTTGGCGTTCCAGTTGTAGTAGGGATCGCTACTGGTGGCACCGTAGGTGGTGGGGCTTAGGAGCTCGCGGGTCGTCTTGCCCGTGCCGCCTTCGCTAGAGGTAGTCCCGCTGGTGGAGGTGTCCCAGTAGCTGTTGGACACGACGCTTCCCAGGTTACCGAGGCCTAATAGTCCGCCGATTTGGACGGGAGAGCTTCCGGTGCCGCTAATCCTGCCGGTGGAGTATGAGTTTGTTATAGAGCCGCCGCTGTCCTGGCGGCCCAATAGACCGCCGACGTTCAGATTGCCGCTGACGGATGCTGTAGAGTAGCTGGAGTGGATTCCTGGTCCTGTTTCTAACATGTAGCCGACTAATCCACCAACATTTTGGGTGCCGGCAACCTCGCCGGTGGTGTAACTGGCGACAATATCGCCGTCGCCGCGAATGGTGCCTGCCAGAATGCCGACCCAATACTGCGCCGTAACGTCGGCGTTGATTACGCCCAAGGTCTCGATGCGGCCGGGGGAGGAAATTGCGCCGAACAGCCCGACGTCGTTAGTGCTGGGGCGGCTGATGTATAGGTTGTTGATGGTGTAGCCGTTGCCTTTGAAAACGGCGTGGTATTGGCTTGTGTATGGAGCGTTTGTGTCGGCGTCGGTTCCGATGGGCATCCAGCCTGCGCCGTTATTCCAGTAGGTGGCGTCTGCTAAGGTGATTGCGCCGTCGTTGTTCTCGTCAAAGTCCAGGTCGCTGAGCAGTTCGTAGCCGGTGCATCCCGAGAGGCAGCCCATGCGGGCGCTGCTGCTGGTGTCGCAGCCGGGAAAGGCAGCGTCATAATCGGCGTGGGTAGCGTCGCCATTGCCGTTTAGGTCGTGGCGAATGGCGTTGAGCTGAGCTAGCGTGGTGATAGCGATGAGGCCATCGCCATCGGTATCGTAATTGGTGAGGCCTGGAGCGCGCATGACCTCGACCGAAGCTGTGTTGCGCGCACCGGTCTTGGTGGCAAGGACACGTACTGTGTAGGTCGTCCCCGTCGTCAAGGGAATCTTGTAGCGCGTAGCCGTGGTGGTGGCCTGACGCGAGGCGTCGTAGCTTTGCATGCCGGATTTCCACTGCACGGTGTATCCCGTCGCTTGACTCGCCGCACTCCAGCCCACGTACAAAGTGTCCCCATTGGACGTCACTGCCACAACCGGCCTGCCCGGCGGTTGCAACGTAAATTGCGCGGTGGTGTCCAGGCCGGCATACTTCAACACGGGGTACTGATTCGTCGCGCCAAAGTACCACGGATCGTCGTTGCCCGTTTGCCCGTCCAGATTCTGGTTCCAGGTGGTGTAGATGCCGGTATAGCCTGTGGGGGTTTGGAGTGCGCTGGTGGTTTGAGCGCCAGTGGTGCTACTACTGGTGCCAGCGGTGGTGGTCTGCCCGGTGGTTTGTCTGTCCCAGTAGCTGTTGGTCATCGGGTTGGCTGAACCCGTCTGTTGTCCCGCCAAGCCGCCGGTGGCTGTGGTGCCGGTGCTGATGTTGGAAACAGCGCCGATAGCATAGACGGCGCTTATCGAGTTGGCGTCAGTGACCTGCACTTGACCTATCAGGCCGCCCGCTTTGACGCCGGAGCCGGTGCCGGAAACGTTCCCGGTTGCGTAGCTGGAGCGCAGGTATTCGCCACTACCGAGATCCATCGATCCGATCAGGCCGCCCATTCTGAGGCTTTGGATGTTGGTGGAACCGTCACCGGTGCCGGTGCCGGAAACGTTCCCGGTCGCGTAGTTGGCGTAGCTGGGACCCTGCATAAAACCTATCAGGCCGCCCGCTCTGCCGCGGCCGGCGGCGGTGACATTCCCGGTCGCGTAGCTGACGCTGACCCGGCCCGTGGTCCAACCGATCAGGCCACCGCCGAGGCTGGCACCGGAGCCGGTTTTGGTGACCGTCCCAGTGGCGTAGGTGGAGTCGACGTTACCGTCGGATCCACCGATCAGGCCGCCTAAGTAAATCGTGAGGTCGCTCGCTCCGGTCACATTGCAGGTGGCGTGGCTATCGCTGACGGGCGCAGTGGCGTAGCCCAATAGACAGCCGAGATAGCCGACATTGCCACTGCCGGTGGTGTGGGTTACGGAGCCGCCGGCGACGTAGCTCCCGCGCACCGCGCCGCCGCTACTGAGGCGAGCCGCCAAGGCACCGGTTCGACCAAAGTTTAAACCGGTGGTAACGAAAGTGCGAGTGTTGGTGATATTCACGTCCAACAAGCCCACATCTCTAATCGTGCCGCTGACATCGCCGAACAGACCGACGAAACCGCCGCCGGTGGCAGTGCTGGTGTTGGAATTGATAAACAAGTTGGAAATGGTGTTGTCATTGCCGTCAAAGGTGGCAGAGAAGACGGTTGCAGCACCGGTGGACGCAACACCGATGGGCGTCCAACCGGCACCGCTGTTCCAGTAGGTGGCGTCTGCTGAGGTGATCTGGTCATCGTTGTTCTCGTCAAAGTCCAGGTTGTTCATCAACTCGTAGCCGGTGCAGGTAGCGGCGCAACCCATGCCCGACATGGCGTTGGGAAAGGCGGCGTTGTAGTTCATGGTATCCGTAGTGGCTACGGTACCGTACCATCGCCGTTGAGGTCATAGCGAATGGCATTGAGTTGCGCCAAGGAGGTGATGTCAATCAGGTTGTCGTTGTCCGTATCGTAGTCGGTTTGGGCAAAAGCCGGCCCTGATGCCATCAGCATGCCCAACGCGACCAGAGCCAACAAGTGAGCGGATCGGGAGGTCATTTTGTCGCTCCTCCCGAGGGGGGGGGGGGGGGGGGTACACTGTACTGATCATCCTAACAGACTGATTTGCAATGAAATAGAACCACACGCCAAGACGAGAATGGGCGATATGAACGCCACTTTTCGCGGAGTGAACATAGTGCCAAATGAGGTTCAAACAGCGGCTGAAAATGGTGGTAATCATCTGGAGCCTCCTTTGCAAAAGTTGTCGCACAAATTAGACGCGGCTTTTTCTCCGCGCTCAAAATCGAAATAGCGAATGGATAAGAAATTAAAAATTACGCTATTATTTGTCAAGTGGTAAAATGACGATGGGATCGGTGGTCAGTCAAGCGAGAAGGACAGGCACAGGGTCCTGTCCCTGCGAGGAAGGGGGAACTGTGAGCGGTTTTGCGAGGGATTGTGCGATAGGTTTTTTGGATTTTCATGGCGTGATCCATTCGCGCAAAGCCATCAAAAACAGCCCTGGATGCAAACCTTTAAGAAAGCCATGTGCTCCCCCTTTCCTTGTAGGCACAGGCGTAGCCTACAATGAGCGAAGCGAATAACGGGGGCCGGGGGGATAGGGCTATGGCGGTAGGGCGGTGTGGGGTAATCCGCGCAATCCTCTAATCCGTTTAATCCGCGATTCAGACACGGTTGGGTGGCGCGGTGAGGCCGCACGGGCGGTTGGGTAGAGCGGCGAGGAACGCACGGGCGGCAGGGTGGCGAGGTGAGAATCGAGGCTTTCTCTATTTTGAGGTCACGCTCATCGCTCAAAAACAAAATGTCAACAGAACCTCGTTCATGTCTTTGGATGATGGGTTGCGGCTTGCTTCTTACTCGCTTTCTACTCTCAATTCGCATTGACAACTGACAACTGACTACTTTTTTCATTTCTCACCGTGATCCATCGAGCAGAAGGCTTGATAATCTATCAATTCCGTGATCGTGGGATTGTCTCCGCAGACTGGGCAGGTCGGGTCGCGGCGGATTTTGAACGTGTTGAAGTTCATTTGCAGGGCATCGTACATCAGCAAGCGACCGATGAGCGGGTTGCCCTGACCGAGAATGAGTTTGACGACTTCAGTGGCCTGCACGAGGCCAACCGTGCCGGGCAAAACGCCCAACACGCCTGCTTCGTCTCACGACGGCGCCAAATCTGCCGGCGGCGGCGCGGGGTACAGGCATCGGTAGCACGGCCCCTCGCTGTCGCACGTATAGACCGTGACTTGGCCCTCGAATCGGAAAATGCTGCCATCCACGATGGGCTTTTTCAGGAACACGCACGCGTCGTTGACCAGATACCGCGTTGGGAAGTTGTCGCATCCATTGACGATAATGTCGTATTCCGGAAGAATGTCCATGACGTTGTCGGACGTGAGGTAGTCCGTGTGCGGCACCACTTGGCAACCGGGGTTGATCTCTTTGAGGGTCTCGTACGCCGAGATGGCTTTGAGGCGGCCCAGGTCAGACGTGCCGTGCAAGATCTGGCGTTGCAAGTTGGTAACGTCGACCACGTCGGCATCGACAATGCCGAGCGTCCCAATGCCCGTCGCGGCCAGATACAGGCCCGTCGGGCTGCCCAATCCGCCCGCGCCGATGAGCAACACGCGCGCGTCGAGCAATTTGCCCTGCCCGCGTTCCCCCACTTCGGGAATGAGCAGATGGCGGGAGAACCGTTGCACTTCGGCCTTGTTGAGCGCGCGGTCGCGGTGGAGGTGCAAACCGGCGTTTTGCCACGCCTCGATGTCGCCTTGGATGTACGCGACATTGGCATAGCCCATGCCTTGCAATGCCTGTGCGGCCAACGCGCCTTGGCCCTTGTCGCCATAGACGACAATCGTGCGGTCACGGTCGTTGTCCATGCCTTCGATGCGAAGTTCGAGAAACCCACGCGGCACGTTTTCCGCGCCGGGGATATACCCTTCGATGTAGTGTTCGCGCTCGCGCACGTCAATGAGCAACGTGCCATTGGCGTGGAGTTTCTCCTGTGCGCGTTCCGGAGAAAGCCCGGTAGTAATAGCCGTTGCCCGTGCGACGAGCATGTCATAAGTCGCGCTCATGGCGTGTCTCCTCGAGTTGCTGGTTCACGATGCCCCATCTTCCGCCCCATCCTCTCCTCGATATTGATTTGGGATATTGAGATTCATTACGGCGACAAAAATTGGCGTAAATTTATTAAAACACCTTGGGCGCGTTGCACGCACTCAGTCCAGAAATACCAGTCGTTGTAATCCTCTTGATAATCGACTCCTACAAATTCCAAGTCATTGATTTTTTTTTCGTAAGCTACAAACGAAAGGCCGTACTTCTTTTTGTACTGTTCCAAATAAGCCTGCCCCTCCCTGATTTCCTCCTCGACCTGAATCACGCGCTCCTCAACAGCACTTCTCAGCGCACGGCCCATGAGAATGGCCTGTTCCCGTTTGGGCAACCCCGTCAGCGCGTCCGGAATATGCAATGTGATTTCGCTCATTTGTATCTCGCCCTTTGACACTGATAACCGGTGACCTTGCCTGTTTTGAATGTGTCTATCAACTGCCGCGAAGCCTTTTCAAATTTCGACATTTTTTAATGAATCAACTATATGCGGATAATCAATAACGCGCCGTATTTCGGCTGTGATACACTCCCCGCCTTGAAAGGTCGGGGCTTCTAAACCCCGTACGGAGATTGTTCGGCCGCCCTTTTGATGATGCTAAACATATCAACCGACACAGTTATTAAGTCTGCCATTTCTATGCCTCCAAAGCAAATGACTTCAGCATGACTCTTTAGGTGAAATGAGATTCACTGTCGGGAAATTTGTTTTGTAGCTTGCATCTCGCGTCAACAGAGATAATTTTTCAACGGCGGCGTGCGCGCCGATAAAGAAATCGGGTAATGGCGAACATTTTATTCCACCGCGCTTGCGATACGCCAAAAAAATCTTGCCAGCGAAAAAAAGGGCTTCCTTTGGAATTTGGCGCATGTGAAAGCCACCTTCTTTGAGCACGCGCTCTACTTCTTCAATATTTTCATACCCGATTGACACTTCTGCATAAATGATCGGATTGATGATCAACTCGTGAGTCGCGTGGTATCGTTCAAGCATTCGTAAAGACCAAGTCGCCCAATCGGGATCGTTTTTAGCGACATCTAAAATGACATTGGAATCGACCAGCAGACCATTCATTTTTCCCCCCGAGTCAATGCCATGATTTCATCTGTGGTCATTTTGATCGTGGCAGACCCCAACAGACTCTCAAAATGCAGGGGTGTATTTCCAAACTTGTCATCCGCGTTGACATCAGCCCCCTTTTGAAGCAATAACGCTTCCATCTCATGAGCATTGACCGCCGCCGCATAGTGCAGGGGCGTCATGCCAGCTATGTCTTTCACGTTGACATCGGCACCTTGATTTAACAACAATTTTGCTGTCTTAAGCGCGTTGTGCCACGCCGCATAGTGTAGCGGCGTCTTGCCATCGTTGGCTGTCGCATGGACAGGGACACCGCGTTTCAACAACAACGCAACTATCTCACAAGCATTTTTTTTTCCCGCAACATGTAGCGGCGTTCCCTGAAATTCCGCGTTGGCACGGACATCTGCCCCGTAGTTCAGCAAGACCTGTGTCGTTTCAAGCGCGTTGTACCCCGCCGCAACGTGCAACGGTGTGATGCCCCATTGGGCCTGCACGTTGACATTGGCCCCCTGCGCCAACAGGTCTTCGGTCAGTGCGGGCAGGTTCAGACGCGCTGTAATGTGCAGGCCCGTCTCGCCCTTGTCGTTCACCACACCCACGGATGGCTCGCAGAACACCGCCATGCGAAAGTTGTCTTTTTCCCTAGCGAGATTCGCAATCATCGTGCTTCTCCTTTTGGTTTAAAGTTACGACAGGCATTGGACGCTTGCCTTTGAATGTAACGCATTTTTGCCCGTTCTGCAAGCCCTGCCCCAAAGATTGGCTATCGACCGCTGGGTGGTCGCCCTCATCGCTGGGTACGAGGACAGGCACAAGAGCCATCCCTACGGGGCTTGGAGATGGAGGCTGACCCTACTTGATCCCTTGATCGGAATAGCGCAGTTGTCTTCTCCCCTCTTGTATCTTCGGGCGAGCACGGGGCATCGCCCCTACATCTTACGTCTTACGTCTCCCCTCTTGCCGAAGGGGTAGGCTGTGGCGGGGTTGCCTCCCCTCTCCCGTCTTACGTCTTACCGAAGGGAGTTGGGCGGGGTCACAGGTCACAGACCGCGCTCTTCAAACAATCGTAATTTCCGGCAAATTGCTTTTGCGTTCTCCCAATGCCTCGGCAACGCGCGTGGCGATCTCGGCAAAGCTGGTGCTGATGGGGTGCGCGTTGGGGTTGTCATCGAGGGCGATGGGCAGGCCCGCGTCGCCGCGTTCGCAAATATCGGGCTGAATGGGAATTTGACCGAGCAGGGGCAGGCCAAACGCCTCGGCGATGTGTTGCCCCCCGCCTTCGCCGAACAGGGGCGCAAGGTCCCCGCAACACGGGCATTGGAAATAACTCATGTTTTCCACGACGCCGAGAACGGGCACCTCCACTTTGCGAAACATCGCGATGCTGCGATAGACATCTTCCAACGCGACACTCTGTGGCGTGGTGACAATGACCGCGCCGCCAACGGGCACGGTTTGGACGAGGGTGAGGGGCGCGTCGCCCGTGCCGGGGGGCAAATCCACGATGAGATAGTCGAGCGCGGCCCATACCACGTCGATCATGAATTGCTGAATCATTCTGCCCACGATAGGCCCGCGCCATATAATAGGGGCATTTTCGCCCGCAATCAGGCCGAGGGACATGAATTTGACCTGGTGGTTTTCAATGGGCAGAATTTTTTGTCCCCGCGATTTGGGCTGCGCCATCGCGCCCATCATCAAGGGCACGTTGGGGCCGTAGATATCCGCGTCGAGCAGGCCCACGGCCGCGCCTTGTTTGGCGAGCGAGACCGCGAGGTTGACGCTCACCGTCGTCTTTCCCACGCCGCCCTTGCCACTGGCAACCGCGACGATGTGTTTCACGTTGGGCAAAATTTCAGGGCGTTGGGGGGAATTAGGTGTTGGCATTTGGAACTCCAGTGATAAATCAGAAAGATAAAAGCGGCTGACAACTGACAACTGCGCCTCTTGTCCCTTACCATGCGGATATGACCATATTGGGTCAATGATTTTTTGATACCTCGTGAAGGCGGCGTTGCGTGCGGGTTGTCTCGTGTGCAATGCCGTTTTTGTTGCCCTGCCATTGATTTTTGCCTAAATTACAAACGCTATTTTTTACCATTCTCGAGGCTGAAATGCATGCGGGCCATCTCTGAAAACCTCAAGCGCGTGCAAGACCGCATCGCCAAAGCAGCACAGCGGTCTGGGCGGGTAGCAGATGCGGTGACATTGATCGCGGTCACGAAAACCTGGCCCGCGGATGTGGTGCAGCACGCCGTAGATGCAGGGGCATGGGTTTTGGGCGAGAGCCGCGTGCAAGAGGCACAGCACAAGGTCAACGCAGTGACAGGCCCCGTGTCATGGCACTTGGTCGGGCACTTGCAGCGCAACAAAGTCAAAATTGCCCTGCCCTTATTCGACCTGATCCACTCGGTCGATACCCTGCGCTTGGCAAATGAGCTCAGCCGACAAGCCGTGCGGCAAAATACCGCGGTGCGCGTGTTGGTGCAGGTCAACACCTCGGGCGAGGCGTCCAAATTCGGCGCGTCGCCCTGCGAGGCGATAGACTTGGTCGGGCGAGTCGATGAATTGGCGGGCATCGACGTGGCAGGGCTGATGACGATTGGCACGCCCGATCCCAAAGCCGTGCGATCCAATTTTGTCGCGTTGCGCGAAATCGGGGATCGCATCGCCCGTCACCTGCCCCATGTATCGGCGTTGTCGATGGGCATGACCGGCGATTTTGAAGTGGCGATAGAAGAAGGCGCGACAATGGTGCGCGTGGGCGCGGCAATTTTTGGTCAGCGGGTGGGATAGGTTATGGTCGATGTGGTCGTTCAGGCGGTCGTTTTCATCCAGCAGGCCATTGACTGGCTGCTCATTGCATTGGTGATCGGCACAGTGGTATTGCTGTTGTTGCGCGCCGTGTTGTTGCGCGTCAACCCCTTTGGATGGGTCGCGTATTACGTGCGCCGCGCAACGGACCCGCTCGTGTGGCCCATCGCCCAACACCTCCCCGACAATGCCGCGGCAGCACCGCTGATTTTGCTGATTGCGACATTGATCGGGGCGTTTTTTTTCAAGTGGGTGACAAATGACGTGTTGACCGCGCTCGTGGGCTTGTTGACCGGGGTCGCGGCTGGCAACTTGTTGCAGATCATCGGATGGTCGCTCTATGGGGCCGTTGCGGTTTTGTTGGTCTTAATCATTGCGCGCATCGTGTTTTCGTGGTTGCCCTTTGTGCGCGGGGGCAGGTTTATGTGGACGCTGTACAACTTGACCGAGCCGGTGATGGGCCCTTTTCGGCAACTCGTCCCGCCCTTGGGCATGTTCGACTTGTCGCCCATCTTGCTCATCTTGCTCCTGCAATTTGTACGAAGCGCGATTCAAAGCGTATTCGGGTTGTACCCATAGCTTCGGAGGAAACTCGTGAACATCTCACCGCTGGACATTCGCACAAAGGTTTTCAAGAAGTCGCTGCGCGGGTATGATCGGGAAGAGGTGCAGACCTTTCTCGACATGCTCACCGAAGAATTTGAGCAACTCAACCTCGAGAATATCCAACAAAAAGAACGCATAAAAACCCTGCAATCAGAGGTGGACCGGTATCGGGCGATGGAGAATACCCTTCAGGAAATGCTCAGGACGGCCCAACAAACCGCCGAAGAAGTCAAAGAAAACGGGCACAAAGAAGCGCGGTTGATCGTGAAAGAAGCCGAGATCCGCGGCAACCGGGCCATTGAAAAAGCGCGCACGCATGTGCATGCGATTCGGGCAGAGGTCGTGGCCCTGGAAAATCAGCGCGACATGTTCGCGTCCAAACTCCAATCTTTGGTGCAGGTTCAGGCGGATTTCCTGACGCAGTTCAAAGCCACGACCGTCGATGTGGTGCAAGAAGACATTCCGGAAACCGAAGGCGAAGAACGAGGCGAACGAGATCCCGCCCCCCCACAGGCGTAGCCTAACAACGAGCGGAGCGCGTAACCGGGGCTTGAAACAGATCGCTGTATATGAAATCGGGAAATGGATAGTCGAAGTGAAGCGTCTATTCAACCGGCGTGCAAGTGTCGTTTGCTTTCGCATGATGCGATACGATAATTGCCGATTTTTTTCGATTTGAAGGAACGGTTCAAAAATTGAAAACGACTTCTCAAGGCCGATGAAGATGGGTGAACAAATCGTGCGGTTGGGCGTGATTGGTGGGTCGGGCGTTTATCGCATGGACGGCGTGGAACTCGTGGCGGAACACCGCTTGGACACGCCGTTTGGCGACCCCTCGGACGCGATTGTGGAAACGCGCATCGCGGATCGCCCCGTGTACTTCTTGCCTCGGCACGGGCGCGGGCATGTGCTGTTGCCCTCGGAAGTGCCCTATCGCGCCAATGTGCATGCGATGAAGCAACTGGGCATAACCCACCTGTTGGCGATCAGCGCGGTGGGCATCATGCGCGAGGCGATTCAACCGGGGGATATGGTGTTGCCCGACCAAATTTTCGACCGCACGCGCGGCGCCCGGCCGAGCACGTTTTTCGGCGACGGCATCGCCGCACATGTGGCTTTTGCCGATCCCTTTTGCGATGACCTGCGCCATGTCTTGCTGGCCGCTACCAAAGATGTCGGCGTCACAACGCACGCAGGGGGAACGTACGTTTGCATGGAAGGCCCGCAGTTTTCCACGCGCGCCGAATCCCATTTTTACCGTCGAGAAGTCGATGCGACCGTGATCGGCATGACGGCATTGCCCGAAGCCAAACTCGCCCGAGAAGCCGAGATGTGTTACGCGCTCTTGGCCATGGGCACGGATTACGATTGCTGGCACGAGGCAGAGGAGGACGTATCCGTAGAAAGCGTGGTCGCGGTGCTCCAAGCCAATGCGGCCCGCGCCAATCACATCGTCCGCGCCTTGACCGAGCGCCTGCCCAAAACCTCGGCTTGCGCTTGCCACAATGCCGCGCAATTCGCAATCATCACTGCGCCAGACGCGATTTCCCAAGCGGCAAAAGAACGGCTGAATGTTTTGTACGGGAAGTATTGGAAATAAAGGGCCATTTGGGGCATGGGCGGGGTGGACTGACAACCGACAACCGACAACTGACAACTGACCCATGATAGACAACACCTGGTACATCCGCCCCAAAGGACTGCCCGAAACCCACGCCGCAGGCGGTGTGGTCGTGCGGTGGGATGGGGAACGGGTATGGTTGGCCTTGGCACGCGAGCGCGGGTTTGACGATTACGTGTTGCCCAAAGGCCATGTCGAGGCGGGCGAGGACTTCGAGCGCGCTGCCAGACGCGAGGTCGAAGAAGAAGTGGGCGTGTCGAAATTGCGACTCGTGGGAAAACTCGGGGTCAAAGAGCGGCTGGATTTTGAGAAGAAAGAGTGGAAGGTGACGCATTATTTTCTCTACGTCACGGATCAGATCGAAGCCGTGCCAACAGACGCAAAACACCATGTGAGCATGGCCTGGGCGCCGCTGGATCCAGTGCCCGAGTTTTTTTGGCCGGAACAACGCGCGCTCATCCGGGAAAACGCACGTCTAATTTGGAAGATAGCGAGCGGAAAGGAATGAGATGACAAAGCGAGACTTGGCGTATTTCAAACATCTCTTAGAGGACAAACGCGCCGCGATTTTGCAGGACTTGGGCACGTTGCAAAGCCAGTCCATGAAAGTCACCGCAGCAGCATCGTCGGGCGATCTGACGTATTCGGATCACATGCCCGATTTGGGCAGCGCGACGATGGAGCGCGAAAAGGCGTTTTTATTCGCGTCGCGCGACGGGGCTTATCTCGAGCAGATTGACGCTGCATTGGCGCGCATTGAAAACCGCACGTTTGGCGTGTGTCGCGTGTGTAAATCCCCCATTCCCAGACCGCGATTAGAGGCCGTGCCGACCACGAAAATTTGCGTGCCGTGCAAAGAGCGCGAAAACGAGACGACGAAATGAAATTTTTGTGGATTACAGGCGTTGCCGTGGTGCTGGATCAACTGACCAAGTGGTGGGTGTTGAAAACCCTGGCCCTGGGCGAATCCGTCTCGGTGTTGGGGGATTTTTTTCGACTGACCTATATTCACAATCCGGGCGCGGTTTTCGGCATTCGACTGGGCAACCCGTCTCTGCATCTGGCCCTGGCATTTGTCGCGCTGATCGCGATTGGCGGGTTCATGTGGCGTATCGCGCATGAAGACCGGCGCATCGCCATTGGGTTGTCGCTGGTGCTCGGCGGCGCGATAGGCAATATCATCGACCGCGTGCGCTTCGGCGTGGTGATCGACTTTCTCGATTTTGGCATCGGCTCTACGCGCTGGTGGGTGTTTAACCTCGCGGATGCCTGCGTCAGCGTGGGCACGATCCTCTTAATTTTCATTTTGGGCATCGCGCCCACCTCCCGCAAGAACCGTGACACATCTCCAAATTCCACCGACCCATGAAGGCGCGCGCCTGGACCGCTATTTGGCCGATCAGTGCCCCGCGCTTTCCCGCTCGCGCATTCAAAAGCTGATCGCCGAGGGCGCGATTTGCGTCAATGGCGCGCCGACGCGGTCGAGCTATCGCGTGATGGCAGGAGATAGCGTTACCCTCCATGTGCCACCGCCGACCAAAAGTGCCATCGATCCCGAGGCTATTCCCCTAAGTATTTTTTTTGAGGATGACCATCTGCTGGTGCTCGACAAGCCCGCGGGTATGATCACACATCCAGCCGGGAGGGTGACTTCTGGCACGCTCGTCAACGCGCTGTTGGCGCACTGCACGCAGTTGTCGGGCATCAATGGAGTTTTGCGACCGGGGATCGTGCATCGGCTGGACAAAGACACCTCTGGGCTGATGGTCGTCGCCAAGAGCGATGAAGGGCATCGCGGGTTGGCGGCGCAGTTGGCGGCCCGCGCGATGGCGCGGCATTATCTCGCGCTGATTTGGGGCGGGTTTGATGTTGATGAGGGGCGCGTGGAAGCCCCGATAGCACGCCATCCCAACCATCGCAAGCGAATGGCTGTTTCGCCTGCTGGGCGATTTGCCGCGACTCGCTGGCGCGTCAGGGCGCGTCGCGATTTTCTTTCCCTGCTGTCCGTCGCGCTAGAGACCGGGCGCACGCATCAGATCAGGGTGCATCTGGCGCGTCTCAATCGCCCGGTGTTTGGCGATCCATTATACGGCGGGCGCGAGGAGCGGTTGCATGGCATCGCCCCCCTGTTTCGCCGACGAGCAACCCACTTGCTCGCGCAAACAAATCGCCAGATGCTCCACGCGACCCAGTTGACATTTGTCCATCCCGTCACAAAACGAGAACTGACATTTGAATCACCGCCGCCCGAGGATATGCAAAACATGCTCGATTTGCTGCGCATATAAAAAGGCCCTTCTGCAAAAACAGAAGGGCCTTTTTGTTAAACCACAACGCCTAAACGCCTATCCCTTAAAATACACCAGAAGACCGACAACAGTGGAAACAAAAAGCGTCGTCAGCGCGACGATGATCGCCGCGAACTTCCACAAATCGTCAAACCGCTTGTCAATGGCATCAAGCCGTTGATTAACGGCATCAAACCCCTGATCAATGCGCTTGTCTTGAGCTTCAAATCGCTGATCCATCACTTCTTTCAATTCCCTGACGGTCATGATACGCTCCTCTCGTTGTGGAATGCGACGCTTTTGGGATTGGTCCGGCGGTTGCAACCGTTCCGGTTCAGGCTTGTGGATGGTCTTTGCCATGGTCTGAATCATGCCTTTCAGAGTGTGCGTTTTGGGTTGTGGTATGCCAACGGGGCGACTTAGTCATCATCCTCGTAATCTTCCGGCATGAGCACAAATTCGGGATACGCGTCGATGCCCAGTTCTGCGACATCTTGACCCAGTTCTTCGACTTTGCGCGACACTCGCACGCTCAACGTCATTTCCAGCACGCGCCACAGCACCCAAGAGGTGACAAATACGAACGCGCCGACAGCCACGATGCCGATCAATTGCACGCCGAAGTTGCCTCCGCCGGCGATGCAGACCGCCAGAGTGCCCCAGATGCCTGCGAACAAGTGGGCGGGCACTGCGCCGACGACATCGTCCAACTTGATCTTTTCCAAAAACTTGATCCCGGCGGTGCATATAATAGCGCCGATGGCGCCGATGATGACAGCCCAGTAGTGCTCCACGATAGCCGGCGCCGCGGTGATCGAGACCAGGCCCGCGATGGCGCCGTTCAGGGCGGCGAACAGATCGTAGCGCCCGAGGATGGGGCGAGAAAGCGCCAAGGCAGCCACCACGCCTGCGGCGGCAGCCAAGTTGGTGTTGACCAGCACATGGCTCATGGCGATCACGTCAGCCGCGCTACCCAGTGCCAGTTGCGATCCGCCATTGAAGCCGAACCAACCGAGCCACAGGATGAAGACGCCCAGCGTCACCACCAAGATGTTGGAAGGCGGCGTGGTTTTGACTGAGCCGTCTTTGCGGAATTTGCCCAAGCGCGGGCCAACGACCAGCGCGCCTGCCAGCGCGGCCCAACCGCCGGTGCTGTGTACGATGGTCGAACCTGCAAAGTCACTGAACCCCATTTCACTGAGCCAGCCACCGCCCCACGTCCACGCGCCGACGATGGGATAGATGAACGCGGTCAGGAATAAGATGAAGAGGAAAAACGACCACAGCCTGACCCGTTCGGCCAAGGTGCCAGACACGATAGAGGCCGTAGTCGCCACAAAAACCATCTGGAAAAACCAGTCCGACATGGTGGAATAGCCGTTCTCGAGCACGGCGTCTTTGGCCGCGGCTTTGGCAGCCTCATCCCCGCCCACCATAGCGAGGTCACCGGCAGATGGCCCGTACAGGAATTTGAACGCGCCGATCCAACTGTCGACATCCACGTACATGAGGTTGTAGCCGATGAAGTAATAGGCCAACCCGGCAATGGAATACAGGCCGATGTTCTTCAAGCAGATCACCGATGCATTCTTGGTCCGCACAGAGCCGGACTCGAGCATGGTAAAACCCGCGCACATCCACATCACCAACGCGCCCCAAACGAGGAACGAAAAAGTGTTAAAGACGAAGGCGGTCTCCGCCTCGACCGAGGCGTGTACAGCGGTCGCACCGCACGCCAAGACACCGAGGATAGCGAGTGTCTTTCTCCCGAGGCGGCGGGGCAAAAAGGTGGTTGCAAATCTTCTCATCTGCATTCTCCTGTGAATGAGGGTGGTAAGGAATGGGATTCAAAAAATAATTGAGGTGACACAATTTTAGAACAAACCGGGGGCAAGTCAATCTTATGATAAACCTATCGAAAAACCTCATCGAGACGCCAAACGAGTCTAAGTGCATCCGACCAACCTGTTTTGGCGAAAATATCCAATAGATTCAGCATATCTTCCAAGCTTTGTTCATCGCTCACCGCGTCCCGGTGGTCGGCAAGGACAATCTCGACGAATTTGACAACCTCTGCAACCGCAAGGGAATCGAGATTGTAACCGGACGGTTCACTCGACCTTGCGACACCTTCGGCTAAGTGCAAGACCTCTTTTGGATTACAACTTAGAAAACTCCTTAGAAGTTGCATGAAGTAATGTGCTGTCGATGCAAACATGACGCCGTTATCTCCGTCTAATGCGAAATGGATGATCCGTTTCATCAGCGACTTTACTTCGTTATAGAAGCGACAGCGCAACTCACCAGAAATTTTCTCTGTGGACTCCTCAGATGTTTGGCTTTCGTATGCAACTTCAAAGTAAAGACGCTTGATCACTTCATCAATCACTTGGTAGGCATCACACAATTTTTTTTTGTTTTCCTCAGTATTATTGCAGGCTAATTCCCGAACTGCGGAAGAAGTGGCATCAATCGCTTGTTCCAACCATTTAATAGCTCGTTGAATAGTTTTTTCTTTTTGAGGTGTTTCGAGGTTCTTCGGGACGACATACTCTTCCATAACATGAGACACGGCCTGACTCAAGGGGTTAGCGAATCGGATTGGATCATCGAAAAGGGTATCTTTTATAGTTTTCAATGCCCATGAATTTTCGCGGTCAATTGCCAACTCCATCAACAAATCAATAAACGAATCTGTTAGCTCTCCGTTCTCTTTAGGTGGCGGTGTACGCTTGAGCATCTTATCCATGATACGGGTCGTCTTATCTTCATTTTCTTTTTTTTTCTTGGTCACTTGAGTCAATGTATAGCAGAGGTATTTTTGTACGACGTGAGTCGTTTCATGCGTTGCCCTATTCTCTAGGATGTTCCAGAATCTTTCTGGCTTTTTGTCGTAAATTCGGAACAACTCCATCGCTGCCACCGTCCGAACAGATGGCACAGGGTCACTGGCAAGTGACTCAATTGCGTCTAACATTTTCGCATCAGGTTGGCGAGTTGCGAGCCTTAGTAGTCCTTGGGCAGCTTCATGCCGTGGAAATGGGGAATACATAGGAGTATCGGATTGAACATCGCTTGTATCTAGCTTGGGCAGTTCATGTTTTGCAGCTTGTAGAAGCACTTGACGGCAAAAAGAGAACCATTTGCTCTCAAGGTTAGTAACTCGGCCGAGGACTGCAACGCAAGCAGTCAACTTATACCAAAGAGAATCAATTATCTTTTTCGTCGCTTTATTATTTTCATTTACGGTGGCGTATGCCTCCTGTAATGGCGGTAAAATCAACTCGGTGGCTTCCTCTGTTGGTATTTTATTTAACCACTCTAATCTGAATTTATCGAGAGGCCCGAAAAAGCATTGTAATTCTTGATTTTCCGGCGTGGCGGTGTCAACACCTTGATCTCGAAGCCACTTTTCTTCAGTATAGGGTTCTGACCAAGATTTGTAGCTGAATAAAGGCTCGTTTGGGGGCACTCGATCCGTTCGCTCCATTTCTTTTTTGATCTCTTTGGCGTCTCGCGTTTGAAGCAAGTCACTCGATATCCTTGATATGAGCCGATTTCTCCGTCGTTCAAAGATTTTGGCGTCATCTTCGCTCGTTGCTTCCGAAGGAAGTCCCAAAATGGTCTCTTCAATCCGGCGCAGTTGTTCGGGCGTAAACTTAGAGGCAACCGCTTCTAAAAATAGACCGAGCTCATGAAGGGCATCGCCCCCTATTTGTATCGGTTTCGCTATACAAAGTTCAAACAAGTGCGGTGCGAAAACATCGGGAAACTGAGCCGCTGTCTTCAAGAGCCGTTTCCAAAAAAAAGCGACTCCCACTTCATCACGGAAAACATCGAGCAGTGAATCGAGAAGCGAACCGTTTGACCGTGCCGTTTCGGCGATGAATTGAAATAACTTATCCGCAATTTCAATTGGTTCATTGCGGTACTCTCGTTCATCCCATATACAACTATTGTCTTGCACAAAGTACGCGTCTTTTCCACGAAACTCGAATGTCTCTATCAAATCTTCACCCTTCACACCTTCTTTGAGGTATCCGTCAATATGTTCTTTCTTAACAAAAAAAATCAGACTTCGGATCGCCGCTCGCGTTGCGACTAATGGATTTGCCTGAAGAAAGGCGGGGAAATGTTTTATCAACAGATATTGACAACTGCCGTAGTCTTGGCGGCGATTGCTTGTGAAAGTTAAAAGGGGGCTACTTATGGGTAGGTTTGTCTGTGCATCGCCCGTCTCGGAATGTGTGAATACCGTGCAATAGGTCAAGGCGACAAACGCGGGATCAGAACCCCAAATGTTGTCAACATGTCTGGCCAACTGCGTGAGAAAATTTATTGGGAAGTTATCTTCTTTTGTTAGTTCGAGAACCTTTTCGAGAAGAGGACGCGATTCTTTGACATTTGTACCATACGTTTTGGCGACAAGCGGCACCGCCCGAAAACTACCAAGCCGATT
This sequence comes from Candidatus Latescibacterota bacterium, assembly GCA_965204745.1. Taxonomy (GTDB): domain Bacteria; phylum Latescibacterota; class UBA2968; order UBA2968; family UBA2968; genus VXRD01. The sequence continues at coordinate 261,277 of OZ242010.1, read as the reverse complement.
ATACCAATCATTACCACTTGTCTCTCTTTCTTGCCATACCCATCCGAGCAGTCGACGGCCAACTCGTCCACAAGCGTCTATGATAGCCGTGTTATCGGTGTTTGTCGCTCGTTCAAGAATATCTGAAGTGCGGGTTGCCAAATCCCAGGCAAAGTCGGCGTGATAGTGTGCCGAAACCTGGTTGAAGAACCCGATCCAAAGTTCGTCGCGTTCGATCTGTAGGGCACGGAGTGATTGCAAAAGCCGCATTGTCGCTTCGTTTGCGAGTTCTTCTCTCTGCTTTAGTTTCTTCAAAATTGGTTTCAACTGCGTGATTTTGCGGGCCTCATTTGCGACAACACTCGTCGGAATCAAGCGTGCAAATAGACGCAAATGTGCAGATTGATCGCTTGGTAAAATATGCCAGAAAGCGTTCCAAAATTTTTCAGGAGCCTCATCATAGTACCAGAGGCGAGTAAAAAAATATGTGAGGCTTGGGCGGAGAAAGAGCGGACGCGATGGGTCTTCACGCACAAAAACTTCGAGTTTTTTGGGGGCGTCTTCAATGAGCAAGACGCTGATTGCATAGTCAAAGAGAATGTTGTGAGAAAAAGCAATACGTTGTCCTGTTGAGGAAACCTTGGACAATATCTCATCGCTTAGGAGACCATTCCATGCTGTCCATCTCATTGCTTTGTCAAGGCGTAGGTTTTCATAAATGTCTTCCTGCCTGACGGTCAGTGAACGTTCCTCAACCATCTGACGTGCGATCTTTGTGAGGATAAACCCACGGGCATCTGCATCGCTTGAAGACTCAATGCGTCGTTGCCAAAACAAACCGAGTAATTGGACTTCAGAATGAATGTGACTAAAATCGGGAATGTTCTGTGAGGTCTTTAGGATTTTTTTCAATAGCCAGATATTGAATGGATTTGCAAGGAGGCACTTAAAGTCTTGAGAGCCAGATTTGTAGATAGACTCCAGATGCGGAATCTGGTCAAAGGCTTGTTGAATTTCATCTTCATTCAAAGGTGGAATTGTGAAATGTCGGCATAAAATCTCTTTGCTATGGTATTGGGGTAGATCGGTGCCATAAGGATTGCCAAACATATCCAATAGTTCTTGCGATTTCATTGCGTCGTAAGTTCGTACCGTAACGACGACATTCCACGACTCGCTGAGTTCATGGATTGCTCGTTGGATTAGGTGCAGAAAGCGTTTGCGCGTCTGTTCATTTCGAGCAGCGTCAAAGGCGTCAAACAATAGAATTGATTTCTCGTGTGAAGTGGGAACGAACTTCAACTTTTCAATCAGATCACCTTCGTACGACAACACTTGCCGCAACGTTTTGTCCGTGCCATCACCGAGTTGGTCAATCCGCAAAAGGAGATGAGGCGTTCCTTCGGACTTTAGGCTTCGGCGAAGTTCTTTCAGTAGATATGTTTTTCCAACGCCAGGATTGCCGATAATTACGCCATTTCCTTGCGAAGCAAAGCTCTGCAAGTCCTCAAGCAATTTTTTTCGTTTAATTTTCATCGTCGTTAATGCCCCTTTCCAGACGTTCATTCACTTGTTCTAGCCAATTCAATACACCTTGAGACGCACTCTCATTGGGTCTTGGTTTTTCATATTCGGATCGATCTCTAGCACTTGGCTGGTTTATCGCTGGAGCAATGGTTGACTGACGCTCACTCTCACAAACTTTGGAGATTTCAGAGACGAAATGGTCTAAACGTAGATGCGACCCATCTAAATCTTCGTAGAATACCGTGTCAACACCATACTTGTTTTTGAGTAGTTCTGCCTCTTGTTTGTCGGTATCGGCATTTTGGGGCGAGATACTCATAATCGCAATGTGTGTAGATTGTCCCCATTTCCACAAATCTGTGCTGACAGTCTCCAACATTTTGTTAAGATAGGGGTCTCTCATGCTGAAACCTATAAAAACGACGCGGCGAGTAGCGAATACAGCCCACAAAAATTTTCGGCGAAGTGTCCATTCAAAATCTCTATCTTTCTGCACTTGATTTATAGGTAGCTTCAAACCGTAAGCCCTTTCGTAGTCTTTGATACTTAGAATAATGCTATCTGGAGGCTCAAATTTTCCGTGTAAGTGTGCAATACGTCGTGTTAGGTTGCTATCAATCATTGCCCTGAAAAATTCATCAACTCGAGCGGCGGATCTGCTATCAATAACCAATGAGTTGTCAAAAGCAGTTAGCGGTTCTTGTTCAGCTAACGCGGCTTCGAGCACTGTATCGTAGTTTGTCGTTAAAATTCCTCTGAAGGGTAACGCGACCAGCGTTTTGTGTAAATCATCAAACGAAGGAGTCTTGGGCTTAAACAAGTCATAGAGCAACGCATGATATTTGGCTAAGTTGCCTGTTTTATCAATATGCGATTTGATATCTTCAGCGTATTCTAATGGGTCATTTTCGCGCTTTCTATCATCTTTCACAAAATCTTCACCCCAGGCGATGGCTAAATCCTCCAGTTCTTTTAGAAGACGAGACCAATCCACATAGCCCACACGAACACTACTTCCAGCCCCAACGATGAGTACAGACTCTCTTGAAGCAACAAGTTCAATTAGTTCACGCTTTCGTTTTTCGTTTTCCTCTCGTTCTTCAGGAGTGAAAATTTCTAGATTATTCATGTAAAGCGGCCTTAAAATTTGTTTTGTAAATGGAAACCGCGTCAGTACCACTTGACCGCGAAAAAGCGTTGGGCGCGTCACACCGGTTCTCCGTCCTCGAAGGAGTAAATATCTTCTCCTTCCTCTTTCCAAAAGTCAAACGCGCCGCTTTGGGCCACCAAGTGCATGATACGTCCTGTTGACGCACCGTCTTCCCGTCTGTCCAAGACGATATCTTCGCGGTGCAATTCTACGAGGCGTTCGAGTTCGCTTTGTGGCAGCAACACTTTCTCACCGATACTTTGGATGTGAATCGTCGCCATTTCGTTTCCTGTTCGGGATTGACATACTGCGTAACGTCAGGATTCAATAGCAACATCTCCCCAGGATGAGGAGGATTACCTACACTTCGCCCTTTAATACCGATTTAGAACATCGTGCGTACCAATGTCGATGATATAACAAGTATCACCAGTCATGCGATAGATAAAGCGGTAGCCTCTGGTAATTCTGCCTTCAAAAAGATCATTGTGACCTTCCATTTTTTTGGTTTGCAGAGAGGGATAGCGGTAGTTTTGAAAAAAGAGGGTGAGTTGTTTTTTTGCTAGTCGTTGGATGCGTTGCGGGAGCTTTGCAAATGCTTCCCTGAATTGGTCGGTGCCATTCCACAATGCGGCGGCGTTTGGGAATTGATCGCAGAGACCAGCGCGATGTCGTTCACAGATCGGTTGAACATGGGCGGACCGCGTGAGATTGTCAATTATTTCAGACGCTTCCCCAATACTTTCATCGGGCAGTAGTTCATCAAAATGGATCGTTAGCTGATCGCAGTCCCAAACCGGAGCCGATGGAAACCCAACCGCTATGCCATCGGTGATAGCGCACAAAACGAGTGGCTCTCCATCTTCCGGCGGCAATGTCGTCGCCTCGCACGCCCGAAACCGATCTGCAACCTCATGATCGATGTCGCACAAAAGTGGAACCTTGGATGTCAGGCGCGCAAAAAATAAGTACTCATCTCGCGCCCCACCTTTCCGCAGTTCCTGAAGCGCGTCCCCCAGCGACCAGTTAGACAGGCAAAGGATTTCAGCATGGGACTGACGCATTCTCAGAGTAGGTTTTGCGATTTTGTCCCTAACCAGCATCTTCATGCCGACCGTCACCTCTTTCAGCCACCCTACGGCGGTATGTTGATCGGGCGAACCAAGGCTCGCGTGGTTGAGTACCATTTCGCGCATATTACGACCTCGGGCCGATCAGTTGAGCCAAATTTTCTTCGTGCTGATCGAAAAATCCTTCCGGCCAGTGCGACAGCCGACCATCCGCATCTACTTGGGGAGAAGTGACAACCGTCTCGCTCCCGTCGCGTTCAAAGTAGTGAAACGCCGTGTCCTCCGGTGCGATGAGTTCATCTCTGACCGCAATGCGGACGCCGTCGATGAAATGATCGCTGTGGGTCTCGGCGAATACTTGGATCCCTGCGCTCGCGGCTCGGGCCGCCAATTCCGCCAATTTCGTCTGCCCGCGTGGGTGCAGGTGCGCCTCCGGGTTCTCTATCAAGCAAAGCGTCCCGCGATCCGAGAGCAGAGCGAGGATGGCCGGTAGCACGTAAGACAAGCCAAACCCGACGTTAGTCGCACGGTATCGGCGCGTCGCAATATCTCCTGGCCGGTCAAACGAGAAACCCGCAATGACCGCGTCGGCGTCCACAACTGCCTCAAGTTGCAGGTGCGCGCCTGGGCATACATGCTGTAGCCATTGATCGACGACATCGAGCAGTCGCCGCCTCGCGCCAATGCAACGGGGGTCGTTCTCCGGCAAAAGATCGTTCTGATGGCGATTCAGATAATTCCACGCGTACTCGCCGCTTGCCCCAAAGTCGCCGTACCTGGCCCGCACCTCGGAGAGCGGATAAAACTTCCGGGGGCCGACCCGTTCCGCATTCACATAGACGACCCTGCCTCCGAACAGCGACGCCTTTTGCCATTCAGCGGATATGTAATCGGTAGGTTTGTCGGGGATCACCACGCTCAATTGGTCGGCATCCCGCGAATAAGCAAAGGCCATGAACCACTCATGCAACATTTCGTCGTCTTGAAGCACAAAACCCACAATATCGCGCTCAGCACCTTCGAACAACACATCTGAACCCGCGCCGAGGTCTATCCGATCTCCGCCCAAAACGAGTCTGCCGTTGTGCAATTCCCCGGTATCAAACGATTGCCGCAACACCAGCAACGCTTGAATAACACTGCTCTTGCCCATCCCGTTCAAGCCGCACAGCAAGTTGAGAGAGGTGCAGTCCAAGTCCAACTGCTCAAAGCATTTGAAATTCGCAAGGCTTATTTTTTTTAGCATCAGATAAATTCCTCGATGAGTTGTTGAACCGCTTGAAAACGTTTCTCCACGCGCCGAACCGTATTGGTCGATAAGGAGATCGCCCGTTCAAACTCATCGTCTTTTGCGATTAGTTCCATGAAACGACGTTGAACATCCTCGCGCCGTTTGACGAGGACGCGAATCTGATCGGGCGAACAGCGCGCCAACTGAGCACTCCAGACCTCAAACAGTATCTTGCTGATCGGGCGTTTTCTATCGCTCCTGCTGGTCTTGCGAAAGGCGTACTCGCCGAAAATGTCGAACGCCGCACGCATCGCTTTCTTGAAAGCCGCGCTACACGCATCGCGCTCCTCATGACTCATTTTGTTGATCTTTTGCATTGCATTTCCCAGAAAACCATCGAGATCGTCGGTGGTATATTCCCCTGGGGAATCGATATAAAAAGCCAAAAAGCGCAACACGCACTCGCGGTCAGCCATCCGGATTGGCTTGATATTCCCCTTTGTAGCTGTGATGAACTCGGCGGATTCGGCGAGTGTTTTTAGGTAATCCCGGACGTGACCTGGGTTGAGCGCGTGGCGAATCTCCTGCGCGTTCAGCATCATGCCCCCGGTATTGATTCTGCGAAAAACATTAAACATAACCTCCTGCGGTGTACCCGGTTCAATGACGTTGACGATGAATTGGGTCTCGCTGATTCGCCGCTGCAAGGGTCGCCGAAGTGCATCGTACTTCTGTCCGTCCAGTCTCAAGTATTCAAGTCGCGTCAAGGGAAACACACCCGTCACGTAATCATAAATGGTTGACATACGCTGAACGCCATCGACGACAGACCAGTTATCATCCTCGTCAGCAGCGACATAGAACACTGGGATGGGAATACGTAGCAGAAGTGACTCGATAAGGCGGCTCCTGTTCTCATCTTTCCAGAGATTGCTGTGACGCTGAAAATCGGGCGCGAGATCAATCTCACTGTGCTTGATGCGTGCGACGAGTTGCTCGACGAGGATATGGCGCGTATTGATCTTGATCTGATCGGGATCGAATGGATGTATGATCTTCTCTTCCGGATCTTCCCGTTCAATTTCAAGACCGCTCTCGTCTTCGATATTTTGGGTGTGAATCGTCGCCATTTCGTTTCCTGTTCGGGATTGACATACTGCGTAACGTCAGGATTCAATAGCAATATCCAGGGGCGAATACTCTTTCCACTGTGTTTTCACATAGTCATAAAAACCATCAACAGGTTCAGTTTCACACAAGGTCGCAAGTTCTTCTCCTACTGCTGTAAAAGAGACCACCCCAAGTCTCACAGTGCGCTGAGCTTTTTCGATAGAACTTGGCGAGAGAAAAAAGGTCTTGTCCTGGTATATCCCCAAAATTCCAATATCTTCGTTAAATGTCCATATAAAATTATCATCCACCGACATAAAAAATTTGATAAGTCCAATACTATCGAAGTGTTCTAAAATCTCAAATCTTATGCCGTGTTTGTTGTAGATCGCATCGCTAGAATCAAATATCAGCGGAGACACTAAATCTGGATCATTTACAACTTCTTGATACACTTGATTTGAGATAGCAAAAGAATTTGTTGGCAGAAAATCTTTTGTTATCTTGCATCTCCAGCAAAACCCGCAAAGCTTCTTAAAGAACTCAGCTTCGTCTTTGTCCATCTCCGAAAGACAATTAACAGTCCTTTTTGAGTAAGCACCAGGGGTATTTGCTTCGCCAGCTAAAATACGCGACCACAGGGTTTGCATCTCATCGTTAGAGACAATACGGCATTTAGCAAAAAAGTTGGCTAGCCAATCATCATCCATTTGGCTAGCATCTGCATTGTCATTCAATTGTGGCAATGCTTTAGCAGTAATACTTTCCATATTTTTTTGATGTCTCATCTCCTCCATCATCCGTCGGTGCTCGGATCTTTGTCGTAAAGCAGTTATCTCATTTTCAGACTTAGCCTTTATTACATCAGCCTTTGCCTGAGCCTCTGCTTCTCTTTCGATCCGCTTAGGTTCATAGAGAACCCCCACGACATTAGAGATTTTTTCGATCAGCATCTCTACGGGTTTGGTTAAGGATTTCAAGTCAATTAAATTTTTCATCTCTTCCTCCTGTCAAGTTCCCGATTCTCTCTGTTTTTTTGCTCGCCGTTGGATGCTTTGCGGGAGCTTTGCAAATGCTTCCCTGAATTGGTCGGTCTGGATATATCTCATGAGGGTAGGGCATCGAGGAATGCTTTGGGACTATTAAACGCACGGATGCGTCCTTCTCGAATATCCGCTTCAGCTTTGCGGTGACGCTTCTGCCAGTCCTCGAGCCACCAGTACTTTTGATCTGGGTCGATTAGCCCTGCCTCAATTGCAACGTCAGCCTCATCTTCGGTCAGTCCCTCGGCGTTGAGCACATCTTCATTGATCGCCCAAATTTTCTTTTGTGCTCTGGCAAGCACCTGTGCCTTGGGCGTGCATTTGGGTTCGGCAATGGTTTTGCGGAACATAACAATTCCTTTCATTTTCCAACCAGTCAATCGCGGTTTGTTCGTCCTGCTCTATCGCCAGTTCCACCGCTCGCTTGGCGCATTCAAGCAGGTGCTTGGATTGCTTTCGCGAGTTGAAGGACTCGGTCACTTTTTCCGAGATTCGCGTCTGTTTTTCTTGTGCAATTATCGGTAAAACGATCTGAGTAAATTCGTCCTTGTTGATGGCGGTTAGAATGGTACCACTACACCCCTTCTTGAGTTGCAACTGCCCAACTATGCTTTTCATCAGCACAAGCAGCGTTTCGGAATTAAACACCCCTGAGTTGATCACATGGAAACCCGTAGAACAAAGGGCTTCGTCATATTCTTTTTTGATTAAGGCACTGCTATCCAATGAACCTTCGATAGATGAAACAATCACATCTCCCGCTGACACCTTGCGTCTTGCTCTGCTTGGCAAATCTCGGCCTCGTGTTGTCATGCAGTCGGTTATTTCTCCGTTGCCTGCGATATTGGCAAGTTCAATGTATCTGTACTCTGTTTTACTTTTTGGTTTGAAATTCTCGTTTTTTAAGTAAGCCAAATTCCCCAGCGTATCCCATCCACCGGAGTAGCTTAGGATGGCATTGATGATTTCTTCGTATTTGGGTTGAAAGTAATCGGCGTCCATGCGCCCCGCTCGCTGGGTATCGGAGTAGTTTCTGACAAAGGTCAGTTGATGCTTGGGCTTCCAGTTGGCAAGGCCGAGTTCAGAGAGGAGGAGGGTTTGGGCTTGGCGATATGTGGCCTCTGATTTTTTTGTCAACTCAAATGCGTTTTTTATTTGCCTATCAATTTTGCGAATCAGTTTATCCGATGGTGTGTAAATAGGAATATCGTAGAGCGTTTGCGGTGCTATATGGGGTTGTGAACCACCGTATTTACAACTTTCAATTAGATTTTTGCCAAAGGATGTATTCAGGTAAGTGGATAAATACGTGCCGGGAATTTTTATATTTTTTATCACCAAATCGTCAGCACAGGCAAATATTTTCGATGGCAACCCGAGATATGGCGCGCATTGTCCATAATTTGCCCCTGACCTCGTGAGTGCTATGTCTCCATATTCGAGTCTGTTTTTTTTTAGCAGGTTCTCTAATTTTTTAGCCATGAAGACCCTGATAGAGAAATCCAGAAAATTATCTCTGATGTTTTGGGCCAGTAAAATCTGAATGCCCGTTTCTTCGTATTTTCTTTTAACTTCTGATGGATGAATTATGGTTGACCCAATTTTTCTTAAAGTAGAATGCGCCTTTGAGCGTATCCATTTTTTTGTGCTCAATATCTCTGGATGAAAAAATTCTGAGTCCAACCGAAATATGGTCGATTCTAAAGAAATGTCTTGTAGGTTGACGACTGAATACCGCATCCTTCCCCCATCTTTCAAACGACGGTGCTTAAATTATGAAGATTTGGCCTTGCTAGTCGGTCAAAATTGCGCGGGTTGTGTGCATCCGATTCCTATCGGACAGGCACAGGGGGTTGTCCTTACGATGTTGCTACGTTCACTTCATCGCACAGACGAGTAATATCGGCATCTGGATCGACATGTAATTCCCGCTTGCGATTGTTGCGAACAAAGTCCCGCCATGCGTTGCGGCGATCAGTTCTCTGCTCATCTTCTGCACCTCTCCAAAAACTCAATCCCTCATCCTTTGCCCATTCGATAAAGGCTTCGGCGATGCCGTCGGGCAGTTCGCCAGCGTGGTTGTGCAAATCATGTTCCACAATCAGATGGCCGTTTTTGTCCAGCTTGCCCCGCCCTTTCTCGTTTTTGAGATGGATATAATCGCCGGAGTTGTCTTTCCCTCCCTGTTCGCTCACGGCAAAAAAGATGGGGTAGTCATCCACTTGGGGGCAAAGTTCATCGTCCCATTTCTGCACGAACAACACGCTGGTTTTGGTGCCCGTGTGCGGTTTGAACGTGTTGCCGTGTAGCCCAACCACGGCGAGGATGCGCCCGCGCTCGGCGATAAATTCCCTGATGTATTCGTCGGTTGTGTTATTAAATCTGCCTTGCGGCAACACTATCGCCATGCGCCCGCCGGGCTTTAGAAAGTCCAGATTGCGCTCGATAAACAGAATGTCGCGCCCGACTTTGCTTTGCGCCTTGCCGTTTGCCTTAAACCCGAGTTCGTATTGATGCAACATACGTCCATCCTTGATGTCGCCGGCAAAGGGCGGATTTGCCATCAGAATATCGAAGTTAAACCGCTTGTTCTGACCTCTTTCGGCTCTCCGTTCTTCCAGCCGTTCAAAGCCAGCGCCATAAGTTCTGATCCACTGCTTGTCTTTTTCTGTTCTGTCGCTCCAGCGTTCAAAATCCAGCGTGTTCAAATGCAGCACATTGGTCTCGCCATCGCCGGCGATCAGGTTCAAGGTGCGGGCGACGCGAACGGTTTTTTCATCAAAGTCAATGCCGAACACTTTCAGGACATGCGCCTTTTCCTCTGGCTTAATCTCCGCGTTGCTGAACAGATGGCCCGTGAGTTTGAAAATGGTATGCACTGGAAAACCGCAACTGCCGGACGCGGTGTCGATCATGTATTCGCCGGGTTGGGGATTCAGCATCTGCACGCACATATCAATGACATGGCGCGGCGTGAAATACTGCCCCTTTTCGCCTTTGGCGGATTTGCTGACGAGATACTCAAAGGCTTCATCCACCACCAGCAGATTGGAGTTGAACAACTTCACGTCCTGCAAGCTGGACACGCAAATGGACAAGTGGCTGTCGGAGAGTTCAAAAGTCGCGTCTTTCCCAAAAACCCCGGGCCACTCGCTTTTGGCCTGATCGAACAGGGCTTGGATTTTGGCTTTCAGTTCCGCATCGGTCTGCCCGGTATTCCTAAACGACATGGGGCGAAAGTCCTCGTCGTCAATTTTTTTGACCTCTTTTTTGATCGCTTCGTAATCCTGTCCATTGGAATAGTCCGACCTTGGCTCACTGACAGCCGTTTTTGTCTTTTGTCGCACGATAGAATTGATGGCTATTTTGTCCTGCTGACTGCAAAATTCGTCGTATAGCTTGGTGAATATGAGTTTGAAAACCTCCTCGAATACATCCACCCCGGCATTTGCCAGCACTTCGTCTTCCATTTCCAAAATGATGTCTTTCAGAGGTTTTTGATTATTGACGACCTTATCCTTGAGGATCAGGTTTTTCAGGGTAAAGCGTTGGTTGAGGACATCTTCAAGGCTTTGATCCCGGTTTGGAATGTCGGTGATGTTCTCAAAATAATTGGGGTCTTTGCGGTGGTAATGGGAAATTTGCTCGCCATTTGTCCACACGCCTATCGGCGCGCCCGTGGCGTTGCAATAGGACTTGAGTTGTGCCTTGCCATCTTTGAGCTTGGGCTTTTTGACCTCCACGATGATATAGGTCGCATCAAAACGGTCTTTGTCAAAAATGACGATATCGGCCTTTTTCTTTTCTCTGCCAAAGTTGACCGAGTATTCAAAGCCCAACCGGTTTTTGGGATAGCCGTACTGCTCAATAAGCCGCGCCGCGTAGAGTTGGCGGACGATTTCTTCGGGCTTGAGTTGAATATCCTTGTCCCGCACAATGCACTTCACATGCGGGACTTCTCTGCCTCTGCTCGTTTTGACAAAGACCTTTTCCCGCAGGGTGGCGATTTCCCGTTCTCTGAACAAGTCGAGATGATAATCGCTGTCTTTGAGTATCTCTTGGATGATATCCGATTGTTGTGTCATTTGTTCTCTCCTGAACGGACTGTCGCTTTTGTGCCTTTTGTGGCTAACCTCGTTTATTTGTTCAATGGCAACTCAACCGTCATCTCGGTGTATTCGCCGGGTTCGGATGTGACGTGGATGGTTCCGCCGTGTTCGCGCACGATGTCGTTGGACAGGGCAAGGCCGAGCCCAGTGCCTTGATCCGTGGGTTTGGTGGTGAAAAATGGGTTGAAAATTTTATCCACGACCTCGGGTGGAATCCCGTTGCCATTGTCTTTGATGCTGACCTCGAGACGATCATCTTCGCGCCGCGTGGAAAGCGACAGGATCGGCATGTAGCCTGCCTTGCCCGAGGCGGTCGATTCGCGCCGCTTCTCGTCGGTGGCATAGCAGGCATTGCTCACCATGTTGAGGAAGACGCGGCCCATGTCTTGCGGGACGATATCGATCTCTCCCGCGTTTGGATCGAGATTCGACTCGATAGTCAAATTGAAATTCGGATCCGCCGCGCGCGCGCTGTGATAGGCGAGGCGGGCGTGTTCGTCGAGCAGGTTGTTGATGTTGGTGAGCTGTGATTCGCCCGCGCCACGCCCCATCATGAGCATGTCGTGAACGATGCGGTCCGCGCGGGTGCCGTGTTCTCGGATGCGCCCGAGGTTGTCCGTGAGGTCTTGGCAGATTTCGTCGATCCAACCGCGCTGATCTTCGCTGATGGCCTCGCCGGTCTCTTCGAGAATCTCGCCCAATTCCTCGATGAGCTCCGCGGACACCTCCGCGAAGTTTTTCACAAAATTCAGCGGGTTTTTGATCTCGTGGGCCACGCCCGCGGTGAGTTCGCCCAGCGCAGCCAATTTTTCGCGCATGACGATCTGATCCTGTGCGCGCTGCAAGTCAGCCAGCACATTTTCGAGTTCTGCGTTCTTGTCTTGCAACTCTTCGGCCAACTTTTCCACCAGATTTAAGCGTTGCACCTCGAGGGCGTGACGGCGGAAAACCTCGAGGGCCGCGGCCATATCTGCCACCTCGTCCCGGCCGTCGATATCGACTTTGGCCTCCAAATCGCCATCGGCCATGCCGCGCATGCGATCCGAGAGCCGTTCGAGGCGGCGCAACAACACCCTGCCCACAAACAAATAGGCGATCAGCACGGCTCCAGCGATGCTGATGATATTCAAAGCGAGGAGAAAACGGCGGCCCGTGCTGATGGTTTGCGTAGAAGCCTGCGTGGCTTCCTGCACGCTCACGCGGGCCTCGCTCACGAGCCCCTCGATATCTGCGATCAGGTCGATGGCGAGGCGGTTGTTCATGGCGAGCAACTCCCGCTGGTGCGCGACCAACTCGAGTTCTCGGGCACGCAGGTCAAAGCCACTTTGCTCGCCTAGGCCCAATTTGAACAACTGCGCGCAAATTTGGGCGACTTGATCGCGCGAGGGAACGGTTTCGAGTGCGGACAAGCTCCGCTCAATTCTGCCCTTGGCCGCTTCGAATCGCTCGCGCAGGGGCGAGATGAGGGGCGCGTCCGACAGGTTGAACGCGCTTGCGAGAAGTTGGATGGCGATAGTCACATCGGATTGCAACTCGGACAAATGGCGATAGCGGTCAAACTCCGCTTCCGAGAAGTGTTTCTCGCGCGGCGCGGGCACTTCGCCCAAGCTGCGGTAGCCCGTCATGGCGTAGAACAACTGATCGTCGATGACCGGCACCAACGCGCCGACCAACACATCGCGGACTTCGGCGAGTTCTGCGCGCAGGGCTTCGCTGCGCTCGATCAGCACAAAACGCTCGGCCACCGATTGTTCGATGGCCGCGATATTGGAGATCAAGGTGTTGGCATGGGCGCGAATGCGACTGAAGCGTTCCTCGTCGCCGCTTTGCTGTGCCAGGGCGGCCAATTGCGCTTCAAAAGTGTCGCGCTCTTTGGCGATTTCAGCGGTTACGAGGGCAAAGGCTTCGGGCGAGACAGCAGAGGCCACGCGCGGCGCGGCGGCCACCAATGCACCGCTTTGTTGTGCGACCCCGAAAGCGGCCGCCATCCCGGGCACGCTGCCCTCGTTCACGCGGCTTTGGGCGTCGCCCACTCGGTCGAAGGAAAACCAACCGACCAAACTCGCGCCCATCGTGAGCATGACTGCGCCGCCGATGCTCATATAGAGCTGCGAGGAGATTCGGAAGCGACTTTCGAGGAGGCGTTTTAAGAAATCGGTCATGGCTGCATGACATCCCGAAGTGTGTCGATGGCGCGATAGTGCCCATCGTTGCCGATCACGGTGAGAAAGATGGCGTCTGAACCCTGATTGTCGCGCTCGCCATAGCGCAGTTGAAAGCCGTCGAGATCGATGGCATCTGCCTCGCGCAAGCTGTCGAGAAACCGAGCGCGCGTGACCTCTCTGCCGCAACGTTGGAGGGCGTCAATTGCCAAGCGCCCGGCCAGATAGCCTTCGAGGGAAACGAACCCGGGCATTGCTTTGGGCATGTGGGCCGCCAATGCGCTGCGATAGGCCGCGACGACGCGGGGTGCGTTGCCCATTGGAAAGGGCACGACTTGGGTGACGAAAACGCCCGCGCCCGCGCGCCCGAGTGCGTTGCTCAGCGCGTTGCTCCCCACAAAGGAGAGGGTCATAAACACGGGATTGAGGCCCGTGTGCCGCGCCCAAAGGATCAGCGTTGCCACGGGCTGGTACGCGCCGATGAGGATCACGGCGCCGGGATTCGCATTGCGTATGTCGAGCAACCCGGTTTTCACAGCCGTGGTATTGCGCGGGTACACCCCCACGGCCACAGGGGCCATGGCGCGCTGCTCGAGTGCTTGCAACACGCCCCGATAGCCGGCCCGACCAAAGGAATCGTCTTGGTACATCACCGCGATGCGCGAGATGCCCAAGTCCGCGGTCAAGCGCGCGACCATCGCCTCGGTCTCTTGGTCGTAGGAAGCGCGCAGGTTGATCACGTTTTGCCACTTGGGTTCACGCAAAAAAGCCGCGCCGGTAAAAGGCGCGATATAGGGAACGCGCGCGGCAGCGGCTACGGGAGCAGCAGAGAGCGAGGTGGGCGTGCCAACCGCGCCGATGAGCGCGAAAACCCCTTCTCGGTCGATCAACTCGGCGGTGTTGGCAATGGCGACTTCGGGTTCATACGCGTCGTCGAGAGACAGCAACTCCAGGCGGCGGCCGTGGACGCCGCCTCGATCGTTGACCTCTTGAAAAGCCGCTTTGATGCCGATCCGCATGTTTTTGCCCAGTTCGCTGACCGGGCCACTAAAGGCGGCGGACTGCCCGAACAGGATGCGCTGGTCGGAAATGCCGGATTCTTCTGCGCGGAGGTCCGCTATCGCCATGGCGACCAACACGATGGCGCACAGGGAGCGTCTCATCCATCCCTCCGCTTGATCATGGTCAGGTGGTTCTTGCCGTTCTCGCGCTTGTAGATCATCGCGTCGATGACCGTACGCACCAGATGGACGCCGAGCCCGCCGATGGGCCGATCCTCGACTTCCGAGTCCAGATCGGGTTCCGGGGCGTCGTCCAAGGGATTGAAGGCGCGCCCGTCGTCTATCAATTCGATGGTCAGGGCGTCTGCCTCTGAGGTGAATGCGATCTCGATCTCGTGGTTGGGATCGCCGCCGTGCCCGTGGTTGACGATATTGACGACCAATTCCTCGAGAACGAGATTGATTTGAAAGACGAGGTCGAGCGGCCAATCTTCCGCCTCCCCGATTTCCTCTATGGCTGTGCTGAGGCGCGCCAACTCGTCGAGGTGCGTTGCAAAGCGCAACAATCGTTTCGCGCTCATGGCTCTCTCCCGCGGTACAGAAGCGTCAGGCAGGTGATGTCGTCAAACTGCGGCGTTTCGCCCGCAAACGCATGCACGGCATCGAAAACCGCTTGATTTGCGCGGCGGGCATCGTCCCATTGCGCGCCGGCAAAAACGGCGCGCAGGCGATCCATTTCGAATTCCTCGCCGCGGCTGTTCATGGCTTCGGTAACGCCATCCGTGTAAAACACGAGAATATCCCCGGGCGACAGGGTGATCTCGTTCTGCGTGAAGTCGATGTCTGGCATAATGCCCAAGGCGATCCCATCGGTCTGCGGAAGCACGGTCGAACTGCCATCTGGGTGGACGATGATCGGGGGGTTATGCCCCCCATTGGCGTAAATGAGTCGCCCATTTTCCGGATTGAATACCGCGTAAAACATGGTGACGAACATCGCCGCTTCGTTGTCTTGCTCGAGTAGTTCGTTGACTTCTTGCAACACCTCGCCCGGGTTTGGGCTGCCAATGGCGGTGCCCTTCAACAGGGTGCGGCTAGACATCATGAACAAAGCGGCCGGTACGCCTTTGTCAGAGACATCGGCGATAGCCAAGCCGATGCGCCCTTGTTCTAAGTTGACGATATCGAAAAAGTCGCCGCCCACTTCGCGCGCAGGCGCCATGTTGCCAAACAACTGACAGTTCGGTCGATCCGGGAATTCGGTCGGCAAAATCGACTGCTGCATTTCGCTGGCGACGTGCAACTCGTTCTGCAATGCCACCAGTTTGTCCCTCGAAGCCAGGGCCTCGCGCCACAAGGTCATGTGGCGCAAGGTGCGGTCGATAGTGATCTGTAGATCCTTGAAGTCGATGGGTTTGGTGACAAAGTCAAACGCGCCCCGGTTCATGGCCGTGCGGATGTTTTTCATGTCGCCATACGCCGAGACGATGACAGAGCGGATGTTGGGATCGACTTTTGGAATTTGTTCGAGCAGGGTGAGGCCGTCCATCTGAGGCATGTTGATGTCTGTGAGCACCATGTCGATGTCGGAATCCTCATTGAGTTTCTCGAGGGCTTCGATGCCATTGTGGGCAAAGGTGAACAAGTACTGCCCGGCACGCACATAGCGGCGCATGCGTTGCCGCACCAAGTGTTCGAGGTCGGGTTCATCGTCAACCACTAGGATTTTGTATTGCGCTTGCGCCATAGATTCCTCAAATGGTTTGTGGGATGAAAGGGGGACGGTATTTTGGGAAGGGTTGGAAGCGGAGCGTATTGAGGGACGAAAGCCCCGGCCCCTTCGCTTCGACGCGAGGAGCACGGGGCGAGACGGGAAGGTAGTTGTTCGGGATGGATAATGATCGTTGTTGGGCAAACGCCCAATCCATACCGAAGTATAGAAGCAGTCGCACGTTTTTCCGCTCTACCAATGCCTTCTTTGAAGGGATGTTGGTGGCGGTCTGCGCTTGGGCCAACAGATCATCGAAGGTCGAGATCCATACCTCGACTTTCGCCAGCGATAGGTGTGCGATGCTGTTGGCCCGGCGAGCGGGATTTACCCGGCGAGGGCCTCGTCTTGCGAGCCGTAGATCGAAATGATCTTGTCAAAGCCGCTGATCTTGAAGACCTCGCCAATTGGGCCAGAGAGCGAGCAGAGCGCGAATTTCGCGTTGCGACTCCGAAGGTTTTTGGCGATCAGCAAAATGACCCGAAGGCCCGAACTGCTGATGTAGGAAAGCCCCGCAAAATCCACGATCACGTACGTATCGTCGTCGGTGATCGTCGCGCTGAGGGCGTTCTCGAACTCGCGGGCATTGGCACTGTCAACCCGGCCCTCCACCTTTGCGATTAAAGTGCTGTTTTGTCGTTCGGTTTTGATCTCCATAGGTACCATTTCCTGATGTGAGGTTGGGACTGTTGATTTGTTTGCGTGCCAATATATTACAATTCCCGCCTAAAAGTCAAATTTTTTTTGGGGTAGTGGTCAGTCCCCACCCAGCCGCCCGGCCCGGGGGTAAGAAGTAAGACGGGAGAGGTAAGAGGGCCGCCCGACTACCCCAAAATGCGAGGAATGAATCGTAGGGACAGGCCCCCTTTCCGCCCAATCCCTCTCCGTCTTGTATCTTTGGGCGAGCACGGGGGCATCGCCCCTACGACGGGGATTGGGCGGGGCGGACTGACAACTGACAATGCGAATTAAGAGTAGAAAGCGAGTAAGAAGCAAGCCGCAACCCATCATCCAAAGACATGAACGAGGTTCTGTTGACATTTTGTTTTAGAGCGATGAGCGTGGCCATCCTCGCCGCCCTGCCACCCGTGTCTGAATCGCGGATTAAACGGATTAGAGGATTGCGCGGATTACCCCACACCACCCTACCGCCATAGACCTATCCCCCCGGCCCCCGTTATTCGCTTCGCTCATTGTAGGCTACGCCTGTGCCTACGCGGAAAGGGGGAGCGCATGGCTTTCTTAAAGGTTTGTATCCCTAGCTGTTTTGATGGCTTTGAGCGAGTGGATCACGCCATGAAAATCCAAAAACCCTTACACACAATCCCTCGCACAACCTCTCGCCATTCCCCCTTCCTCGCAGGACCTATCCCCCCGGCCCCCTTTCCTACGAGGAAAGGGGGAGCGCATGGCTTTCTTAAAGGGTTGTATCCCTGGCTGTTTTGATGGCTTTGGGCGAATGGATCACGCCATAGAAACCCCAACCCCCCTCGCACAATCCCTCGGAAGACCCATCGCCCTTTTGTGTTTTTGTGCCTTTTGTGGCTAATCGCACGCCCTGTCGCCATCCGTCGCAGGCACAGGCCCCTGTGCCTGTCCTTCTCGCTTGACTGGCCACCGGTCCCATCGTCATTTTACCACTTGACAAACAATAGCGTAATTTTTAATTTTTTACCCATTCGCTATTTCGATTTTGAGCGCGGAGGAAAAGCCGCGCCCGGTCTGTGCGACAGTGCTTTTGCAAAGGAGGCTCCGGATGATCACCGCCATTTTCAGCCGCTGTTTGAACCTCATTTGGTCCTATGTTTTTTCCGCGAAAAGAGCGGTTCATGGTGCCCATTCTCGTCTTGGCGTGTGCTTCTATTTCATTGCAAAGCAGTCTGTTAGGATGATCAGTACAGTGTACCCCCCCCCCCCCCCCCCCCCCTCGAGAGGGGGACAAAATGATGCCCCGCTACGCTCGCTTGTTGGCCCTGGTCGCGTTGGGCATGCTGGTGGCATCAGGGCCTGCTTTTGCCCAAACCACCGTCGACTACGACACGGACAACGACAACTACATTGAGGTGTCCGGCCACGCCCAACTCAACGCCATTCGCTGGGACCTCAACGGCGATGGGGTCGTAGCCGCTACGGATACTGCGAACTACAACGCCGCATTCCCCAACGCCGCCACAGGCATGGGTTGCCTCACTACCTGCGTCGGCTACGAACTCACCGCCAACATTGACCTAGACACCGACGGCGACGGCACCATCGGCACAGACTCCGGCGACGCCTACTACAACAGCGGCGCCGGATGGCTACCCATAGGTGGTACCTACACGGGCAATTTCAAGGGCAATAGCCACACTATCGACAACCTGTTCATCAACCGTAGCTCCACCAACTATATCGGACTGTTCTCCCAATTTGGATCCAGCTCCCGCGTCGAAACCCTCGGCATCATCAACGCCAATGTTACGTTAAAAAACCGGGGCGGCATTCTGGTATCCCAAAATTCCGGCACAATCGTCGCCTGCTACACCACCGGCACACTGACGGGCGGAGGAAGACTTTCTGGATTAGTCGGCCGGGCTGGCACAGGAAGTATCTCAACTAGCTACTCCCATGCATCCGTTACATCCACCAACAACCAAAGCTCAATCGGCGGTTTGGTAGGCGAGGTGTGGGGCGATGTCACTATAACAAATTCGTACTTCGCAGGTACCCTCAGCACCGGTGGTTCTCCCGGCGGATTAGTCGGGGACGAAGCCGGAGGTAGCGCGTCGAACAGCTACTGGGACTCCTCAAAAGCTTCAGGGTCAATCTTAATAGGTAGCGGTCAGTCCACCAGCAATCTCCAAAATCCCACTGGCTACACCGGCATCTACGCCAACTGGAACCTGAACTTGGATGGCAATACTGCCACCGGCGATAGCCAAGGCAGAGACGATCCGTGGAACTTCGGCACCAGTAGTCAGTACCCGGTACTGAAGTACGTCAGTCCTTCCGTGGTTGGGATTGACTACGACGACGACAACGACGGCCTGATTGACATCACCACCTTGGCGCAACTCAACGCCATTCGCCACGACCTCAACGGCAATGGCGACGCTACCCACGCCGATTATGCCGCCGCCTTTCCCAGCCACGACACCACCAGTAGCGGCCGGATGGGTTGCCCGTCCGGGACCTGCACCGGCTACGAGTTGCTCAACAACTTGGATTTTGACGAGAACAACGACGGCGCAATCACCCAAGCAGACACCACCTACTGGAATGGCGGCGCGGGCTGGGCACCCATCGGCAGTAGCAACACCGCCCCATACACCGCCACATTTGAGGGCAACGGCAAGAGGATCTCCCACCTGTACATCAACCGCTACACCAACTATTCGGGATTTTTCGCAAGCACGGATACCACTGCCCACATCCGCTCTTTGGGGTTGGTCAACGCGGTGATCAATACGGGTCAGGGCACGGTGGGCGCGCTGGTGGGTCTGAACAAGGGTCGGATCGCGGCGAGTTACGTCACGGGGTCGGTCACGGCGAACACCAATGTCGGCGGGTTGGTGGGCGCCGCTCAGAGGGGGTCGTACATCGTGGCGAGTTACGCCACGGCGTCTGTGGTGTGCAATCAGTCGGGGCCGTGGGGCACTGGCGGAGGGTTGGTAGGTGCCAATGGTTCGGGTGCGACGATCGCGTCGAGCTACTCGCTGGGATCAGTGACGGGGGCCTGCCTGCACAAGCATGGGCTGGCGGAAAACTCAGGTACAGTGACCGATAGCTACTGGGACACGCAAACAAGCGACATTGCCGATGATAGCGATACTGTTGCGCCGGAGGGCAAGTTGACCTCCGACTTACAATCGGTCACGTCTGCGAGCGGCATCTATGCCAACTGGGACGATCTGACCATAGATGCTTCGGGGACCAACAATGATGATCCCTGGACCTTTGGCACGACAAAGCAGTATCCGGCCTTGAAGTTTGCCGGCCTGGACACCACGGCGCAGTTCGCTACCCAACCCGTGCATTACGACACGGATAGCGATGGCCTCCTCGAGGTCTCGACCTTGGCCCAACTGCATGCCATGCGCTGGGATCTCAATGGCGATGGGGTCGTCGCCGATAGTGATGCCATGACCTACAACGCCGCCTTTCCCAACGGGAACTTGTCAGCGAGCAAGGGTTGCCCTTCCACAGGTTGCATCGGCTACGAGTTGCTCAACAACTTGGACTTTGACGAGAACAACGACGGCGCGATCACCCAAGCAGACGCCACCTACTGGAATGGCGGCGCCGGCTGGGACCCTGTGGGGCCTTACGGCGGCACGTTCAAAGGCAACAACAAGACGATCTCCCACTTGTACATCAACCGGGGGTCTCGGCATAATACAGGATTGTTCCATGCGGTTGATGGCGATGTTTCGGGGTTGGGGTTGTTGAATGTGAATGTGACCGGTGCTGACCGCGTGGGTGGTCTGACCGGTAATCAAGGTGGTGGGGGCACCATCTCGTCGTGTTATGTGACGGGTCGCGTTTCGGGGTCGCGGTGGGGTGTGGGTGGTTTGGTTGGTCGGTCTTATCGCACTTCGGGCACTAATCGCATTGTGAGCAGCTACGCGCTCGTCTCTGTGCGGGTTCCTGCACATGTGACGAGTGACGGATTGGCCGGCGGTTTGGTGGGTTGGCTGACCGATCAGACCGAGGTGGTGGCGTCTTACGCGCTGGGCTCTGTGTTCGCGGGACACAGCAACGCGGTGGCCGGCGGGTTGGTGGGTCAAATCGCGAGCGGCGGTGGCGTGACCGCCAGTTACGCGACGGGCGCAGTCACGGGTGCCGGCACGAAAGGCGGGTTGGTGGGCAGTTCGGCTGGTACAGTGACCGATAGCTACTGGGACACGCAAACAAGCGACATTGCCGATGATAGCGATACTGTTGCGCCGGAGGGCAAGCTGACCTCCGACTTACAATCGATCACGTCTGCGAGCGGCATCTATGCCAACTGGGACGATCTGACCATAGATGCTTCGGGGACCAACGATGATGATCCCTGGACCTTTGGCACGACAAAGCAGTATCCGGTCTTGACGTTTGCCGGCCTGGACACCACGGCGCAGTACGCTGCCCAACCCGTGAATTACGACACGGATAGCGATGGCCTCCTCGAGGTCTCGACCTTGGCCCAACTGCATGCCATGCGCTGGGATATCAATGGCGATGGTGCCATAGACTCAAGTGCCACGACCGCCGATACGACCACCTACAACGCCGCCTTTCCCAACGGGAACTTGTCAGCGAGCAAGGGTTGCCCTTCCAGCGGTTGCACTGGCTACGAACTGCTCAACAACCTGGACTTTGACGAGAACAACGATGGCGCAATCACCTCAGCAGACGCCGCCTACTGGAATAGCGGCCAAGGCTGGATGCCCATCGGCTCCGACGCCAGCCCAGCGTTACGATACACAGGCGATTTCAAAGGCAACGGCTACACCGTCCAAAACCTGTTCATCAGCCGCAACACCGTTAGCTACCAAGCACTGTTCGGCGGCACCGGCACCAACTCCCGCATCGAGTCGCTGGGCGTAACCGACGCCGATGTTACGGCAGACGACTTTAGTGCCATTCTGGTCGGCGGCAATCGCGGCGAAATCGTCGCCTGCTACACCACCGGTCGCATGACGGGCGACAATGTCGTCGGCGGTCTGGTCGGCTGGACCGGAGGCTCCATTTCTACAAGCTACTCCCTCGCATCCGTCAGCGCGACTCAGAACCTCGGTGGGCTGGTAGGCTCAAAAGCCGCCGCCGGCTCCATAACAAACTCCTACTCCACCGGCGCGGTCAGCCTCTCCAGCGGGTCGATGACATCTATCGGCGGGTTGTTGGGCGAGTCGAATGCCGGCACGGGCACGGTTACCGATAGCTACTGGGACACCACAACCAGCGGGCGCCCAACGAGCTTCGGCGGTAGCGGCGCGGCGGGCAAGACGACCAGCGAGCTCCAGAGCCCCACCACCTACGGTGCCACCACCAACGACACCTACTACGGCTGGAACGCCAACATAGACGGACAACCCGGCAACGACGATCCGTGGACCTTTGGCGCGATGGATCAGTATCCGGCCTTGAAGTATGCCGGCCTGGACACCACCGTGCAATTTCAGCTCCAACCCGCGGTCGTGACGTTGGCACTGACGCCCTCGTCGATCTCGGAAAGCGGTGGGATGAGCACCGTGACCGCGACGCTGTCACGGTCGTTGAGCGCGGCAACGACGATCACGGTGCGCCCAGTGGCGGATGCTTACACGGTGGGTGCGGATTCGACGATCACCATACCGGCCGGGAGCACTGCGAACGCGTCGGATACGGTGGTCATCACAGCGGTGGACAACACCCAAGACGAGCCTAATCGCGACGTGACCATGTCCGCTGTGATGCACAACAGCCAAGTCTCGGGCAGGGTGACCGGCACTTTGACGATCACCGACGACGACCTTGCGCCGATGGTGACGCTGACGCCGAATCCCGCGTCGATTTCGGAGAACGGCGAGGCGGCGACGGTCACGGCGTCGCTCTCGCGTCCATCGAGCGCGGCGACGACGATCACGGTGCGCTCGGTGACCGGTGCTTACGCGGTGATATCGGCGGATACGACGATCACTATCGCGGCCGGGGACACGATAAACGCGTCGGACACGGTGGTCATCACAACGTTGGACAACACCCGAGACGAGCTTGCTCGCACCGTGACCATATCCGCTGTGTCGCGCAACGCCCAAGGCGCGGGTAGTGTGACCGGCACTATAATGCTGACGGACGACGACGCTGCGCCGGACGTGACGATGGTTTTGTCTGATGGGTCAATTACGGAGAACGGCGGTGTCTCGACCGTGACCGCGAGGCTGTCTCACACGTCGAGCCATCCGACGACGATTACGGTGACAGTGGCGCCTGTGTCACCTGCGGTTCCGGCCGACTACATGCTGAGTACGCCGCCCACGCTGACCGTCGCGGCGGGGCAAACGATGAGCGCGGGCACCGTGACGATCACAGGGGAGGATAACGCCGATGCTACGGGGAACAAGACGGTGACCGTGTCGAGTACGCTAACCAACAGCGTAGGCACGGGATCGGTCACTGATGTGACGCTGACGCTGACCGATGACGACGTGCCGAACGTGACGTTGGTTTTGACTCCTTCGTCGATTACGGAGAATGCCCAGGTTTCCACGATCACGGCGACGCTGGATCGCATCACAAACATGGCGACGACGGTCACGGTTTCAGCGACCGCGGTGGCCCCTGCGGTTGCGGGCGATTTTACGCTATCGACCGCGACCACGCTGACCTTCGCGGCGAATGTGACGACGAGCACGGGCACCGTGACGATCACATCGGTGAACGATACGACCGATGCACCGGACAAGCGCGTGACCGTGTCTGCAACGGTGGCAGGTGGCAATGGGGCGGTGCTATCGTCTAACGTGACGCTGACGATCACCGATGATGAGGCCGCGCCGGATGTGGCACTGACGCTGTCGCCCGCGTCGATTGCAGAGAACGGCGGTGTTTCGACGGTGACAGCGACGCTGTCTCACAAGTCGAGCGCGGCAACGACGATCACGGTGCGCCCTGTGACCGGTGCTTACACGGTGGGGTCGGATTCGACGATCACCATCGCGGCCGGGAGCACGGCGAACGCGTCGGATACCGTGGTCATTACAGCGGTGAACAACACCCAAGACGCGCCTAATCGCGACGTGACCGTGTCTGTTGCGGTGAGCAATGACCAAGGCGCAGGCAGTGTGACCGGCACGGCTTTGACGATCACAGACGATGACGCCGCGCCGGACGTGACACTAATGCTGTCGCCCGCGTCCATCTCGGAGGCCGGCGGCGTGAGCACGGTGAGCGCGACGCTGACACACCCATCGAGCGCGGCGACAACGATCACGGTACGCCCGGTGGCGAATGCTTATACCGTAGGGTCGGATTCGACGATCACCATCGCGGCTGGGAGCACGGCGAACGCGACGGACACGGTGGCACTCACCGCCGTGGACAACGACATAGACGCATCAGACAACGCGGTGATGGTGCAGACCGCTGCTGTGGAGAACGACCACGGCGCGGGCACCGTGCAGGCTGTGACGCTGACGATCACCGATGACGACGAGGCGGCGATTGAGGTGTCGGCGATGACCACGACGACGGTCAGGCTCCACACGACAGAGTCGGGCAGGGCAGAGACCTTCACGGTCACGCTCGCCTCCGAGCCAACCGGAAATGTGGCACTCTCGGTGGTCAGTTCAGACACGACGGAAGGTACTGTATCGCCCTCGGTGCTGACCTTCTCATCGACAACATGGAACACGGCACAAACCGTGACCGTGACCGGACAGGACGATGCCCCCGCCAACAACGTCGATGGCAACCAGAACTATACGGTCACCCTTTCGGTGAACCAGACGGATACGCAGGACACCAACTACGACGCGCTCTCCGCGATCATCGTGTACATGGTCAACCGCGATAACGATTTCGGCTTGGACATCAGCGCGGTGACCGGGCAGGCCACAGAGGCCGGTGGCTCGGCGACCTTCACGGTGGCCCTGCTGACGCAACCCACGGCGGCGGTGACGATTTCGGTGACGAGCCAAGACCCGAGCGAGGGGCGGGTTGAGCCTGCGATGCTGACCTTCACGACGTCAGGCTATAACACGGCACAAACCGTGACCGTGACCGGGCAAGACGACATCATCGACGACGGGAACGTCACCTGGACGGTGCGACTCGCCTCGTCAAGCGGCGATGCCAACTACAACACCCTTTCGGATGAGGATGTTCCAGTGACGACGACCGACGATGAAGATGCGCCGACCGTGACGTTGGTGCTGATGCCCTCGTCCATCTCGGAAAACGCCGAGGTTTCCACGATCACGGCGACCCTATCGCATCCATCGAGCGCGATCACGACGATCACGGTCTCTGCTACGCCTGTGTCCCCTGCGACTGCGAGCGACTTCACGCTATCGAGTGCAGACACCCTGATCATCGCGGTGACGACCACAACGAGCACGGGCACCGTGACGATCACCGCAGAGGACAACAACGACCAGGCAGACGAGAAGACGGTCACGGTGTCTGCAACCGCAAACAACGCCCAAGGCATCACCGCACCCGCACCCGTGACCCTGACCCTGACCGATGACGAAACCCCGAGTGCCAACTTGGATGTGGATGGCGATGGCCGGGTGAGATTGTTCTCGGATATAATCCTGGTCATTCGATACGTCCTCTTCTTCCGGGAAGAGGCCCTCGTCAGAGGGAACGTCATCGAGCCAGATGCCACGCGCACGACCCCGCAAACCATTACCCCCTACCTCGACACGTTGGTCGGTCAGAACATTCTCGATGTGGATGGCGATGGCGATGTGAGGCTGTTCTCGGATATAATCCTGATCATTCGATATGTCCTCTTCTTCCGGAACGAGGCCCTCCTCAGAGGGAACGTCATCGAGCCAACTGCCACGCGCACGACCGCTCAAGAAATTGAACCCTACATCCGAAGCCTCTATCCCGCCTCCCACTTCCAATGAAAGCCTATTCCTTGACCGCCACAGATGGCAATGGCGATGGCAATGTGAATTTCGCCGACTTCTTGACCTTTGCGGATAAGTTTGGATCGCGGCTCGGACAGGAGCGATATGACGCCCGGTGCGATCTCAATGGCGATGGCGAGATTGGATTCTCCGATTTCCTCATCTTCGTCGCCGACTTTGGCTCGACAGGCTGAACGACGAAAGACGCAAAAAACAAAGTAAAGCCCGGGTTCACAGGGAACTCGGGCTTTACTTTTTGAAATTGGAACCTACCCCCTAGCCCCGTTACTCGCTACGCTTCGTTGTAGGCTACGCCTGTGCCTACGAGGAAGGGGGAAATGGCGATAGGTCTTGCGAGGGCTTGCGCGAGCGGGGTTTGGGTTTCTATGGCATTATCCATTCGCTCAAAGCCATCAGAACAACCATGGATACAAACCTTTAAGAAAGCCATGTGCTCCCCCTTTCCTTGTAGGAAAGGGGGCCGGGGGGATAGGTTTTGCGAGGTGGAACCTACCCCCTGGCCCCGTTACTCGCTACGCTTCGTTGTAGGCTACGCCTGTGCCTACGAGGAAGATACAAGAGGCGAGAGGCGAGAGAAACCCAGGGGGATTTGGATGTGTCCAATAGGCGATGGGCGGGCAATACGCACTGCTTTTGACGGAGGGATGCGATGTTTTGGAATTATTGGGTCGTCGCGTTGCGGAATCTGAAGCGGCAAAAGTCCTTTGGGGCGATCAATATTTTGGGGCTTGCCATTGGGTTGGGCACCTGCATTTTGATCGTGCTCTACATTCAGAATGAGTTGAGCTTTGACGGGTGGCATGCGAAAGGGGATCGGATCTATCGGGTTCTTCGGGAGACCCGCGCCGGGGGGCACTCGGATTATTTGCCCTTCACGTCGGGCGCGCTTGCAGGGGCACTCGCACGGGATTTTCCGGAAGTGGAAAAGGCCACGCGCTTATGGCAAGGAGAGGTTGACGTGCGCGTGGATCAAAAAAAGTTCCAAGTGTCCGCCTGCATCGTCGATCCGGAACTGTTTGAGATTTTCGATTTGCCATTTGTGCGGGGCAACCACAAAACCGCGTTTCCCAATCCCAACGCCATTGCCATCACCGAATCGACGGCAAAGCAATTGTTTGGGGATGGCGATCCCATCGGCAAGTCATTCACAGTAGATAGCAACCACCTCGGCGGGGAGCGCGTTGTCGCGGCGGTATTGAAAGATGTGCCCCGCAATTCCACGCTCGGATTCGATCAAATTGATTATATCGCAACGGGCGGCATCGCTGAAGAATCGAAATACGCTTGGGAAGATTGGATCCCCACCGATGGCTGGCGGCCCGTCAATACGTATTTTCTGCTTCGCAAGGGGGCCGATCCAAAAGCGCTGGCCGCCAAATTGCCCGAATTTATCGACCGCCACATGGGCGCGGAGATCGCGCGCACCAATGCGTACCACCTGCAACCGCTCCATCGCATCTACTTGTATTCGGGCAAGGACTACAATTTGGACTGGTACGGGGATATCGACCGCGTCTATCAATTTGGCGCGGTTGCGTTTTTGGTGCTGGCGATAGGCGGTATCAATTTCGCCAATCTGACGACGGCGCGGGCCGCGGGCAGGGCGCGCGAGGTGGGGTTGCGAAAAGTGGTCGGCGCGCACCGCCTGCAACTGATGGGGCAATTTTTGGGCGAGGCCATGCTCACGGCCCTGGTCGCGCTGGCGCTCGCGCTGATTGCGGTGCGAGTCGCGTTGCCCGCGTTCAATGCGTTCTTTTTCCGTCAACTCGCGCTCGAGTTGACGGGCGGTTTTGCCTTTGCCCTGCTCGGCATCGCCATCCTCGTCGGGCTGTTGGCAGGCGCCTATCCCGCGTTTTTCCTGTCCGCGTACGAAGCCACGGAAACGCTCAAGGGGGCGTTTCGCGCAGGGTCGCGTGGGCAATGGATCCGCAAGGGCCTGGTGGTCGCGCAATTTGCTATCTCGATCATCTTGCTCGCGAGCACCGGAGCGATCTATCGGCAACTCGATTACCTCGCCGACAAACGCCTGGGATTCAATGTGGATCAGATGGTGCTGATGCCGATATTCGTGCTCGATCAAGAGACGGAACCGGATGTGGGGCGACGGCTCGCGGCGCGTTATGCCACGGTGAAACGAGCATTCCTCGCGCATCCAAATGCACTCGAAGCCACGGCCTATCGCTGGTGGGTCGGCTGGGGCGGGGGCATCCTCCGAACCATTCGGGCAGAGGGACACGCCGGCACGGACTGGCGCATGCCCCTTTTGGAGGTGGATGAGGACTATTTGGATGTGTTTCAAATCGAACTGGTACAAGGCCGCAAATTCGACCCCATCGCCTTTCCCACAGACACGTCAACAGCTTTTGTCATCAATGAAACAGCGGTTGCCAAACTCGGCTGGGACGATCCCATCGGCAAAACCTTTGAGTGGGTGGATCGATCCCGCAATCGCAAGGGAACCGTGATCGGCGTCGTGCGAGATTTTCATTACAGCCCATTGCGGGAGAAGATCGGCCCGGTCGCGCTGACCCTGCGGTCACAGCAGTTTTACAACTTGGGCGTGCGCGTCAAAGCGGAAAACATAGAAGAGACGCTCGCGTTTTTTGAAAAGACTTGGAAGCGATTCGCCCCTGCGGATCAGCCCTTTGAGCACGCCATGTGGGACCAGCATTTTGAAGACATGTACAATCGAGAGCGACGGGCGCAAGCCCTGACCGCGGTCTCGGCGGGTATGGCGATTTTGCTGGCGTGTATGGGCCTGTTCGGCTTGTCGGCTTTTGCGATTGAGCAGCGCGTGAAAGAGATTGGGGTGCGGAAAGTTTTGGGTGCGAGCGCGTTTCAAATCGCGATTTTGATTTGCAGAACATTTGCCGCGATGGTCGTGATCGCCAGCGTGTTGGCCTGCCCCATCGCCTATTTTGCCATGCGAAACTGGCTGGACGGCTTTGCGTACCGCACGGACCTCTCGTGGTGGATATTCGCGGGGAGCGGCGCGGTCACATTGCTGATCGCCCTGCTCACCGTGGGCTATCACGCCTTCCGCGCCGCACTGACGAACCCGGTAGAAGCCCTGCGGCATGAATAGCGTCAAACTCGTACAAAAAAAGGTCTGGGACGATGCGCGTCTCAGACCTTTTGCGTTTTGGTTGCGGGTGCGGTTAGTCGGCGGGTTGTTGGGTCACGCGGAGATAGGGTTTGACCGCTGTGTAGCCGGGGAAGCGTTCGGCGGCTTCTTCGTCTGAAACCGCGGGCGCGATGATCACATCCTCGCCCGGGCGCCAGTTGACCGGCGTCGCCAAACTGTGCTTGGCGGTCAGTTGCAGGGAATCGACCACGCGCAAAATCTCGTCGAAGTTGCGGCCCGTGGATGCCGGGTACGTCAGCATCAGTTTGATCGTCTTGTCCGGGCCGATCACAAAGACCGAGCGCACGGTCAGGGTATTGTCTGCATTGGGGTGGATCATCCCATACAAATCGGCGACTTCGCGGTTGGGATCGGCGATCATCGGGTAATTCACGGTGGCGTTTTGCGTTTCGTTGATGTCGTGAATCCAGCCCTCGTGCGATTCGAGGGGATCGACGCTGATCGCCAAAACCTTGACGCCGCGCTTTTCAAATTCGCCCTTGATATTTGCCATCGCGCCCAATTCGGTGGTACACACGGGCGTAAAATCGGCCGGATGAGAAAACAAAATGCCCCAATCATCGGCCAACCAGTCGTGAAACCGGATGCGCCCCTCTGTGGTCTCTGCGGTAAAATCGGGGGCAACATCGCCCAGTTGCAATGCCATAACATAGCCCTTTCTGTTGGAGTGTGGAGGATTTGTCGCGTCAGGCGATAATATAAAATAAAACCCCGCGCTGTCAAGCGGGCGAAAAGTGTGTTGATCGCCAGAGGCAAGACGCATAGCTGTGATGTGTACTAGGTTGGTTGACATTTGGAATATTTTGAGTTACTCTGTGTGTATGTCAAACCTTACCCCATCTCCGAACCAGTGGCCTAAACATCCGAAAGTCGCGCTCGCATTCGTCTTTCTATTTGTCGCCATCACCACGCCCGCTGCGGGGCAGGAGCAAGTGAAAGTCGAGCGGGTCGAAGGCATGGTGCGACATGTGGCGCGGGCGGTCTTGACAGAGGGGGATTCCCTCACCGCCGAGCAAGTGGCATTGGTCAAACGCCTAACCGTGCAACTGGCCGGAGACATGGCTTTTTTGGAAGCACAAAAACAGCGCGCAGAGGCATTGCGGCAAAAACGAAACGAGACCATCGTCAACATCGCCAGCTACATCGCCATTGGAATCGCCATCCTCGTCGCCCTCATCGCATTGCGCTCTGCGATTCGCGCGATGGGCAGGGGCGGAAACTCCGCAGACGCGCCCTTGGGCGTGCTAATCGCCACGCGCACAGAAGCGCAGGCACGCAACCTCGGACAACTCCTCATCGCAGAACATCTGGCGACAGGCGGAACCGTCGCGCCGAGCACGCGGTCGATCTACCGCAGGGGAGATGACGTGCGCGAAGCATCAGAGGCAGTGGTCTTGTTAAAAACGACCCAGGCTCAACTCGGGGATTTGATCGCCCGCGCAGACGAATGGGCCGGGGGCAAGACGACGGAACTCGTCGCAATCAGAATACAAGCATAATTGTCAGTTGTCAGTAGTCAGTTGTCAGTAGTCAGTCCCCGCCCAACAACCCATCCACAAGTAAGAGGTGAGAGGCAAGAGGCAAGAGGCAAGAGGCAAGAGGCAAAAGGCAAGAGGCAAGAAGCGAAAGGCGAAAGGCAAGAGGCGAAAGGCAAGAGGTGAGAGGCAAGAGGCGAAAGGCAAGAGGCAAGAGGCAAGAGGCAAGAAACGTAGGGGCGATGCTCCTGTGCCTCGCCCAAAGATGCAGAGAGGCTGGTAACTGGAATCATTCACGGGTCTTTGTATCCCAGACCCCATACGCGGAACAAATTGCGAAACCCATCATCAAAATTTTTCGTAAAATCCACCATTTGAAAGCTAGGCAATGTCCACGATAGTGCTACATAGTCACATTCGCGGTATAACAAAGGGACAATTCTTTCTTCAAAATGAGATTGATCGAGCGCGAACATCAGTTCTGATTTGACCCAACGCGATGTGACAGAGTATGGAGAGAGCACGAGCACAAACCAATCGCATCGGTTTAGCGCGCTACCGATTTCGTCATGCCATCGCAACCCGCCTACAATATCGGTGCGGCTATACCACGCTGGAATACCGTGATTGCGTAGGATACGCGCTAATAGTGTAACAAATTCTCGATCATGGTCAGAGTGGGAAAGAAAGACTTCTTTGGGTATCATGGAGGGCATTCCGGATGGGTTGCGAAAAAAGAAACGTGTATGGGAAAGATATGCAGGGAGCCGGTGCATATCTACATTTTTTGATGGAATATTGGATGGGAGCGTTGGTTTGGCGAGGCGTTAGGCGACTTCGAGGAGGGTATCGGCAATTCTGCGAATGCCGTCTTCTTCTGTTTCGTGTTTGGTCAAATTGATGATGTTCAAACGCTTTAGAATCCAAGGTATATCAGTTTCTGCAATCGCTTGATCTGGATCAACGAGCACGGGGATCAGACGTTGGCGATACCTTTTTGAACCCAAAGCGTATTCTATATCGCGCCGAACCCAAGTGGATTTCAGGGATTCAGGCGTCAGCAAGACAACCATCGCATTGGATTCTTGCAATCCCTGAGAGATTTTGGCGGCCCAGTTGTCGCCGGGTAAAATCTCGTTGCTCGCTTCCCAAACATCCAACCCATAAGCGCGAAGCCAAGAGGCGACTTTTTGGGCAACATTTTCGTCATTGTGAGAATGGCTGATAAATATCTGCATCACGGATTCCCTTTGAGATATGTTTGCAAATTCCCGTGGTTAATTTACTATTTCGATTGCGGATGGGCAAGGGCATTTTCAAAACAGCCGATAGTTGAGGGGTGAGCCATGTGGAAAATCATCAGCGCGGTTGCATTTGTCCTCGTCATCGGTGTGGGTGCGAGGTGGGCCATAGATGGCGCGCAGATTTTTACGAAGAACAAGCAACAGGTCGTCGTGGTAGATGATTTGTTCGGCACCGAGAGCATCGAGTGGGAAGAAGGCTTTTGGTTGGGGCTGGATCGAGCGGGTCCCATAGCGGTCGTATTGATCGCTGTGGGTATTTTTGGTTTGTACAAAATTAGGAGAAAAAATGAAGCGCGTGATCAAACCCGAAGGCGCGTGTCACATCGAAATTGAAGACGTGCCCTTGCCAGAGATTCGACAAACGGAAGTGCTCATCAAAACGGAACGCACCCTGATCAGCCGCGGGTCTGAAATTTGGCGGCGGTACGTGCGGGAAGAAGCGATTGATCCGCGAATTATGGGCTATTCGCTGGCCGGCACAATCGTGCAAGTGGGCGCGCAGGTCGATGCGTTTTCAATGGGCGAGCGGGTCGCCGCGCTCGCGCCACACGCCGAGTACGTGGCGGTCGAAGTCGTCCATGCGCGCAACGAGCCCTCCGTGGTTTCGTTGCCAGACGCGATCACAGCCGAAGCCGCGACCTTTTGGCCCCTGCTCACGAGTTCGGTATTGTGGATGCGGGAAACGAGTGCGGGGCCGAGCGATACAATGGCGATCCTGGGACAGGGATTGGTGGGCAGTTGTTGCATGCAAGTCGCCCGACAGTTGCACGAGTGCCGCGTGATTGCGGTCGATGCGTTGGCCCTGCGTTGCGAGTTGGCCGCGCAGTTGGGCGCAGATGCCGTGGTAAATGCCAGCCAGACCGATCCGATTGCCGCGGTGCGCGCCCTCACCGAGGGCATAGGCGCGGATATCGTGGTTGAAGCCGTGGGCGGGCGCGCAGGCGTGCAGGCGTTTTTGCAAGCCCAAGACATGGTGCGGCGAGGCGGGTTGTTACAGGTTGTGGGCTTGTACGAGGATGAACCCCTGCCTTTGAACTCGTCAAAAATTCAGGGCAAACGCTTGGTGGGCGGGTATCTGGACAGGGCGCGCCGTCCCCACGGGTCGGATTTGGCCCTTCAACTGTTGATGGAGGGAAAAATCCAAACCGAGGCGATGGTGACGCACCGCTTCGATTTTGAAGACGCCGCAACCGCATTTGACCTACTCTACACGCGCCTCCACGAAGCAATGGCCGTGGTGTTGGTCTGGAAGGATTGATGCAGTTACAAACCCCCGTAACCCAAGAGGTGGGACATGGCATCCAACCATCTGCACATGCCGAGCGACAGCGAGATCACCCTCGGCATCGAAGAGGAGTTTTTCCTCGTCGATCCCGAATCCCGCGACCTGCTCGTCGATCCCGACATGGGCATTTTCGAGACATGCGAACAGAACAGCGGGCCGCACAAGGTCATGCGGGAACTCATTCGCAGCCAGATCGAGACCAATACCCGGGTCTGCAAGTCGGTCGGCGAGTTGCGCGCCGTGCTCTGCGAGACTCGGCGGTTGGTGGTCGGCACCGCCGAGCAGTACGGGGCCGCGCTGATGGCTGCCTCGACCCATCCCTTTGCGGAATGGGGGGCGCAGTTGACCACGCCCAAGGAACGCTACGAACACTTTGTGGTCCTCTACCAAGAGACCTTGCGCCGCTTCCTCATCGGCGGCATGCACATCCACGCGGGCTTTGGGGATCCGGATTCGCGCATCCGGGTCATGACCGCGCTTCGGCGCTATCTTCCCCTGCTCCACGCGCTCTCCACATCCTCGCCGTTCAATGACGGGCGCGAGACCGGGTTCAAGTCCTACCGCCTGAACCTCATCGGCAGCCTTCCGCGCACCAGCCTGCCCGGCCCATTGTGGTCGCGGGCGGAATTTGACCGACTCTTGACCGACTACCAGCGCATGGCATTTCTCTATGATGGCAGCGAATTGTGGTGGGACATCCGGCCGTCTCAGGACTATCCGACTATCGAATTGCGGATCTGCGACATCTGCCCGCGCATCGAGGACGCACTGTGCATCGCGGCGCTCTACGCCGCCCTCATTCGCTATCTTTTGCGGCGAGACCGAGAAGGCGCGTTGCCGCCCGAACCGCACACCGAGATCATCGCCGAAAACCGGTGGATCGCCCAGCGCTATGGCGTGTTTGGCTTCTTCGGCGACACGCGCTATGGCGGGCGGATGGACATCGAAGATTACGCGGCTGAACTCGTGGAGGCATTATCCGGCGACGCTCGCGCTCTGGGGTGTGAGAAAGAGTTGCGCCACGCCTTGTCCATCATCCGCAATGGCAGCGGTGCAGACCGACAGATCGACCATTTCCGCCTCCGCCGTTTGGAGGGCGATACAGACGCGCAAGCCCTGCGCTCTGTGGTCGATTTGGTGATCGCAGAAACGCGAGAGGGCATCGAGAAAACAGCGTGACGATGGCTACTACCAAATCCACATCGAAGCGCGGGACGAGCGCGACAGCGACGCTCGCGGCCGGCATCCGCGCCCACCATTGGCAGTGGAACAACGCGCCGATCTTGGCCGATGATTACGCGGTTGATATGGTGTCATTTTTTTGGCGTCTCATCGTGAAAAATCGACCGCTCAACTGGCTCGTGGTTCACAAACTGCTCGGCGCGTTTCACCCCATCCACACCGAGATCATCTTGCGGACGCGCTATGCCGAAGACCATCTGCTGGCGGCAATAGCCGAAGGCATCGGCCAATACGCGATCCTCGGCGCGGGGCTCGATACGTTCTCCCTGCGCCACAAGGCACTCGCGGATCGCGTGCGGATCTTCGAGTTGGACCATCCCGCGACCCAAGCGATGAAACGAGTGCGCGTGCGCCGCGCCCATGGGGACATCCCGCCCAACTTGGTGTTCGTCCCCATCGACTTTGAGACGGACCGCTTGAACGACGTCCTTGCCCGTGCGGGTTTCGATCCGCAACAACCCGCCTTCTTTTCTTGGCTTGGGACGACGTATTACCTCACAAAGGACGCGATCCGAGAAACCCTCGCCTGTGTTGCAGATGTTGCCGCGCCGGGCAGTCGCCTCGTTTTTGATTACAAACTCCCCAAACACCTCATCCCGGAACGCGGCTTGCCCCTCGCCGACAAGTTGGACCGCTTCGTGGCCCGCCTCGGCGAACCCATGGTCTCCGAGTTCACGCCCGAGGAATTGAATGACGAGATGGCGCGCATCGGCTTCGTCGAAATGGAAACCCTCCCGGCCGACGCACAACAGCACCGCTATCTGCAAAACAGACCCGACGTGGTCGCGCCCGCCCCGAATTTCGCGTTCGCGCTGTTCGGCACGCCAATCAACTACAGGTGAGATGGAGGTTAGCCACAAAAGGCACGAGCGGGGTACAACTGGCGACAGACAGTTCAAAGGCACAAAAGTGGTACAACAGGCGAGAAGGCCACCGCGCTTGTCAGTTGTCAGTTGTCAGTTGTCAGTTGTCAGTTGTCAGCAGAATCGCAGAAAGGAGAAATCCATGAATAAAATTCTGGTGGTTGAAGACGAACCCGATATCTTGGAAATGGTGCGCTACAATCTCGCGCAGGCGGGGTTGGACATAGAGACAGCAGAAGACGCCGAGTCTGCCCTCCAGTACATCCGAGATGTGTTGCCGGATTTGATCGTCCTGGATCTGATGTTGCCGGGGATCGATGGGCTGGACATGTGCCGTCAATTAAAACAAGATGCGCGGACGCGCCCCGTGCCCATCTTGATGTTGACCGCGCGCAAAGAGGAAGTGGATCGCATTGTGGGATTGGAATTGGGCGCGGATGACTACGTCGTCAAACCCTTTTCCCCCCGCGAACTCGTGTTGCGGGTGCGTGCAATTCTCAAGCGCAGTCAGAGCAACGGGCACTTGCCGCCCCATGCCGAAGTTTCGTTGCGCTCAGGGCCACTTTCAATAGACAAGGGCGCGCATCAGGCCCTGCTAAACGGCGCGCCCTTGGAATTGACCGGCACGGAGTTTCGGTTGCTCCTGACCTTAATCGAGCGCAAGGGCCGCGTGCAAACGCGAGACGAATTGCTCGACACGGTTTGGGGATATGAATACAGCGGCTACGGGCGCACGGTCGATACGCATATCAGGCGGTTGCGCGAAAAACTCGGCGACGCGAGCAACTGGATCGAAACCGTGCGGGGCATTGGCTATCGCTTTCGCAGGGGGCGTGCATAGATGCGTTTGCACTGGAAAGGGATGCTCGCCTGCCTCGGTGTACTGGCCCTGGTGCTCACATCTCTTCACCTCTATCTCAACCGCGCCATGCGCGACTTTTGGGTCGCTCACCTCGAGCAGACGCTTTTGCGAGAAGTGCGGCTTGCACGCGCCCAGTTCAGCGACTCGGCGAGTTCCGGCGAAGCCCTCGGCCCACTCGTCAATGAAGTGGGCGTGCGCTTGGGCGTGCGCGCAACCCTAATAGACGCCTCGGGCCGGGTATTGGGCGATTCCGAAGCCGATCATCCCGCATTGGAAAATTTCGCCGATCACCCAGAGATTATGGCCGCACGGCAACAGGATAGCGGAAGCCAGGTGCGGTCTCACCTCGGCGACGAGATATTGTACGTGGCGACTGCGGTGCCAGAACTTGGCGATAGTCAGTTTGTCCTGCGCCTGGCCCTGCCCTTGCGCGATGGGCATCTTACACGCCTGATTTCCCGGGCCGTTTGGATGGCATCCCTACTCGGCTTGGGCTTGGCTTTGCTGGTGGCTTATGGCACTGCGCGCTATGTCTCGCGCCCGATTTTAGATGTGATCGGCGTCGTCCGCAATGTCGCGTTGGGGATGTATGAACGCCCTGCGCCGCGCCTTGGCAGCACGCGGGAACTGCGCGAGTTGGGCGTGGCCTTAGACGAGATGCGCGGGCAAATCCAAATGCACACCGGGCAAATGACCCTCGAAAAATCGCGGTTGGAAGCGGTTTTGACGAGCATCACAGAAGCGGTTTTGGTCACAGATCAAAGCGGGCGCGTCCTCATGGGCAACCGCACGTTTGAAAAATTATTTGGCGCGTCTCGGGCCACCAAAGGGCGCATGCCCATCGAACTCGTGCGCCATCGGGATGTGCAAGACGCGATAGAACAAGCCCTGAAAACCGGGCGAGTGGTGTTTTTAGACCTGATCCACTCCGACGACCGAGAACGCCATCTCGACGTGCAGGTCGCACCCATTTTGCAAGACGACAATAGTTGCACGGGTTCGGTCACGATCTTCTACGACATCACGGAACTGCGCCGCCTAGAGCGCGTCCGCAAGGATTTCGTCGCCAATGTGTCGCACGAATTGCGAACCCCGCTGACCACCATTAAGGGATGTGCGGCCACGCTGGCAGACGGCGCCTTAGACGACAAAGAAGCCGCGCGCCGCTTTGTGCAGATGATCAACAACCACGCGGACCGCCTGCACAACCTGGTCGAAGACATTCTGGATTTGTCCCGCATCGAATCCGGCACGGTCCCGCTCGAAATCCACGTCCATCCCATCCGTGAAGTAGTCGATTCGGTTGTCGGGCAAATCCGGCCGCTGGCCGCGGAAAAGACACTCGGCATCGCGGTCGATCTCCCTGAAAACATCCGCGTGCAGTGCGACCGAAAACTCATCGAACAGGCATTGCTCAACCTGCTCGACAACGCCATCAAATACACGGCCAAAGGCGGTCAAATCTGGATTCAGATGCGCGATCCAAACCAGGCACGCGACGAAGTCAGCCATTCCTCACCGCCGCCCGCACAAACGAAAAAGCAACGCATCGCCTTAGAGGTCAAAGACACGGGCATCGGGATTCCGCTTTCGGCGATGGACCGCATTTTTGAGCGGTTCTACCGGGTCGATAAAGGCCGTTCCCGCGCCATGGGCGGCACGGGCTTGGGCTTGTCTATCGTGCGGCATATCATGGACGCCCACGGCGAGCGCGTCTATGTGAAAAGCGAACAGGGCAAGGGATCGACATTTGGCTTGACCCTGCAAGTGAGAGGCGAGAGGTGAGAGGTGAGAGGCGAGAGGTGAGAGGTGAGAAGCGAGAGGTGAGAGGTGAGAAGCGAGAGGTGAGAGGTGAGAGGCGAGAGGTGAGACCGGACCACCGCCCTACCGTCTTCCACCCCTTGACGCGGCAACCCAAATGCCGTATTCTTTTTTTCTCACTTTACCCACCCGAGAAAGGAGACTTGGCATGACCGATCATGAAAAGGTGGCGCGGGTTGAAAAAGCCGTTGCCCAACAAGACCAGCGAATCCAGAACGCGGAAAAAAGCGTGGTTGTGGTCGAAACCAAAACCGAACAAAACGAGAAGAACATCGACCGCGTGGAGACGCAATCCATCAATCGTTTTGAAATGCTAATTGATCGCATGGATGCGGGTTTTGGTGCGTTGAAAGCCGACATCCACCGCTTGGAAAATGAACTCAAAACCGATAGGCGATGGTTTAACGGGTTAATCGTGACCAGTGTCATCGGCGCACTTGCGATCTTGTGGCAAATTTTGAAACATCTCGAAGTCATTCAAAATAGCCCGTGACGCACGCAAAGGAGGATGAGATGGCGAAGGCCAGTGTTTTTGTCAGTTCGGTTCTCGACGCAACTATCGACGACGTGTGGGCGAAAATCCGCGATTTTAATGCCCTTCCCGAATGGCATCCCGCAATTGCAGACAGCCACATCGAAGGCGACCAACCCAGCGACAAAGTGGGTTGCATCCGCAATTTCAATCTCAAAGATGGTGGCAATATCCGCGAACAACTGCTCACCCTGAGCGACGCCACCTTTACGTGTACGTATTCCATCCTCGAATCGCCCATGGCCGTTGAAAACTACGTGGCGACCTTGCGATTGACCCCGATTACAGACGGCAATCGCACGTACATCCAATGGACCGCGGAATTTGCCTGTCCACCAGACGAAGAAGAGGAACTCGTCGATTTTATCGGCAACGGGGTCTTCCAAGGCGGATTTGACTCGCTGAAAGACATCCTTGCAAGCCCTCTCTCCAAGTAAGAGAGGAGAAGTAAGAGGCGAGAGCCACCCAACCGCCCGTGTCTGAATCGCGGATTAAACGGATTAGGGGATTGCGCGGATTACCCCCCACATCCCCACCACCGCTTCATCGTTCTCATCCGCTATGTCCTTCGCATCCCCCGCCGCCTATAGACCTATCCCCCTAACCACCGTTACTCGCTTCGTTGTAGGCTACGCCTGTGCCTGTGAGGAAGGGAGAACTGTGAGCGGTTTTGCGAGGGTATTGATGAGGGATTTTTAATCGCTTTATGCCCTCGGTCAATGCCACTAGAGTAGCCATAGATATAAGCCATCAAAGGAACTTTACTCCCCTTTCCTCGTTAGGAAAGGGGCCGGGGGATAGGTCCCATGCCCAAAGATACAAGATGCAAGACACCCATCTGTAGTCCTACAAAATAAAAACATTTCAGCACATGCGCTTAAAATTTACTTGTAAAAAGGCGCGAATTTTTTATTTTACGCGGGTCACGCCAATTTTCACCCCATTCAAAAGGAGCGTTGTCATGAAAACATTGACAACCAGTGCAGGCGCGCCGGTTTCCGACAATCAAAATTCATTGACCGCTGGCGCGCATGGCCCTGTGCTGTTGCAAGATTACCAGTTGATCGAAAAGCTCGCCCATCAAAACCGCGAGCGCATTCCCGAACGGCCCGTGCATGCCAAGGGCTGGGGCGCGTATGGCACCTTGACCATCACCAACGACATCGCGCAATACAGCAAAGCCGCGCTTTTTTCCGAAGTCGGCAAACAGACCGAGATGATCGCCCGGTTTTCAACGGTGGCCGGCGAGTTGGGCGCCGCAGATGCCGAGCGCGATGTGCGCGGGTTCGCGTTGAAGTTCTACACCGAAGATGGCAACTGGGACATGGTGGGCAACAACACGCCGGTCTTCTTTGTGCGCGACCCGTACAAATTTCCCGATTTCATCCACACGCAAAAACGCCATCCCAAAACCAATTTGCGCTCGCCCACCGCCATGTGGGATTTCTGGTCCTTGTCGCCCGAAAGCCTGCATCAGGTCACGATCTTGATGTCCGACCGCGGGTTGCCGCAATCGGTTCGGCACATCAACGGGTACGGCTCGCACACGTTCTCGTTCATCAACGCCGAGGACGAGCGTTTCTGGGTCAAGTTCCATTTCAAGACGATGCAGGGTCACGAGCATTGGACGAATGCCGAAGCCGCCGAAGTCGTGGGCCGCACCCGGGAATCGACACAAGAAGACTTGTTCAATGCTATTGAAAATCGCGACTTTCCCAAGTGGCGGTTTTGCGTTCAGGTGATGCCCGAAACAGACGCGGAGAAAACGCCGTTCAATCCCTTCGACTTGACCAAGGTCTGGCCCCACGCCGACTATCCCCTCATCGAGGTGGGCATTTTGGAACTGAACCGCAATCCGGACAACTACTTTGCCGAAATCGAGCAACTCGCTTTTGCCCCGTCCAACATCGTTCCCGGCATTGGCTTTTCGCCGGACAAGATGCTCCAAGCGCGGATTTTCTCTTATGCAGACGCGCACCGCTATCGCTTGGGCACGCACTACGAAGCCCTGCCCGTGAACGCGCCGAAATGTCCGGTGCATCACTATCACAAGGACGGCCCCATGCGGTTCTTTGACAACAATGCGGCAAATCCCGATGCGTTTTACGAGCCAAATTCGTTTCGCGGCCCCATTGAAGACGAGCGTTTCCGCGAACCGCCCCTCAAAATTTCGGGCGACGCGGACCGCTACGACCACCGCGAAGGCAATGACGACTACGGTCAGCCCCGCGCCCTGTTCGAGTTGTTCGACGAAGGCCAACGCGCGCGCCTCTTCAGCAATATCGCCGATGCCATGGCCGGCGTGCCAGAAGATATCATCCAACGCCAGTTGGTGCATTTCCACCGGGTACATCCCGACTACGCCTTGGGCGTGGCCAAGGCCGTTGGCGTTGAATTTGTGGCCGAAGAAACCGTTGCCGCCTAGTGGCGTTGCATCGACGATCCACACAAGAGCGCAGAGGGCGTGGTTTGCTCTCTGCGCTTCGCGCTTTTGCGGAGGGAGATGGTTATGGGTATAGACACTTTGCGGTCCGAAATGCCCGACTATGCACGGGATCTGCGGCTGAATTTGGGATCGGTCATGTCGGCATCGCTCCTCGACCCCGCAATGGCATGGGGGTCCGCGCTCGCCGCGGCACTGGTGTCGAAAAATGCGCGGGTCATTGGGCATGTTGCCGAAGACGCGCAGGCATTTCTGGACGAGGCGCAGCTCAAAGCCGTGAAATCCGCGGCAGCGATGATGAGCATGACCAATGTGTGGTACAAGTTCACCGATCTCATTCGGGACGCCGAGGTCAAAAAACAACCGCCCAAATTGCGGATGAATGCCGTGCTGAACCACGGCGGCGTTGACCGCGCCCTGTTCGAGGCGTGGAGCCTCTCGGCGAGCGTGGTCAATGCGTGTGGTCTGTGTGTGAATGCCCACGCGTCGCAGTTGAATAACTTGGGCATAGACGCCCGACAAATCGCAGACATCGCGCGCATCGCCACCACGATAAAAGCCGTGGCCGATACCCTGGCGTTTGAAACGAATTTGCAACGGGGCGAGGACGCCTGACTTCGCTTTTCGGGATCTGCTCAGGTGTCCCCATTGAGGACTAAGGAAAGAACATGTCCAACGCGATCCAAACAACGCAGACATCGTCCAAAGGGTTCTTCACCCTCGCCAAACGCGGCGGGCACTGGATTCTCCTCACGCCAGATCGGGAGCCATTTTTCTCGGTCGGGCTAAACCACATCGATTCTTCCCCATTGCATTACCCGGAAAACCTGCCGCGCTGGGAACAAAAATACGGCAATGATAGCCACAAGTGGATCCGCGAATCCGTGTCGCCCAACCTGAAATCGTGGGGGTTTAACACCGTCGGCTGGGTGCAGGACGTGAGCATCAAGCACCACGCGCACACCCCGAGCTTCTCGCTGGAGGAATACCGCGCCCTATCGTTGCCCTACTGCCACCTGCTCCCGTTCATCGAAACCCATCAGTGGAACCAATGGCACGCCAATCCCGATATCTTCAGCGAGGATTTTGAGGACTGGTGCGATTATGTCGCGCGATCCCAATGCTCGCGCTTGAGAAATGAACCGAATTTGATCGGCTATTTTTACTCGGACTGCCCGACCTGGGTTCACGTCCGGCCGCCCAATGCCTGGCGCGGCCCCATGTTCGACCCCGAGCGACTCTCGTCAAAAGCCGGGCGATCCGACCTGTTCGAGATGGCGTCGCGCTACTACCGAGTCACGCACGACGCGATTCGCCGCTACGATCCCCACCACTTGATCCTCGGCGACCGCTACGAAGCCAATGCACCCCTCCCGATAGAGATTGTCCAAGCCGCCGATCCCTACGTTGATGTCCTCAGCTTTCAGGACTTCTCAAACCCGGTCGAACACCTGCGCGACTGGTATGCGACCACGGGCAAGGCGGTTTTGTGGGCAGATGGCTCTCGCCCGCGGGCAACCATCGCGGATGACAGCGGAAAGTATCTCGATGGGGAGTACTACCTCGCGGATGGCAAATGGTATGTCGATGCCCTCTGCGATCTGCTCAAAAATCCCGGCGCTATCGGCGCGCATCTTTGCGGGGGTTATGTTCGCAACCGCTTCCGGCGAAAAGGGCTGATCGACGAACGCGAACAACCCGACCGAGAAGCCATTGCCGAAATTCAAAAAGGCAGCCAACTTGTCGCCCGCTGGCTCGACGACTTGCAACCTTGAGACCGCGGCCGCCGCGAAGAGGCGCGAAGATGGCAAATCCGTTGTGGTGAAGGTCAATGACCGCGGGCCATTCGTCGGCTGGCGCATCCTTGACCTGTCGTTGGGCGCGGCGAAAAAGTTGGATATGGTCGACGAGGGCGTCGCCCATGTCAAAATCGAAATCGTCTTGGTAGCGGCAGGTTTTGCATTGGTCGCAACTTCAATTTGAACGGATTTAGAGGGAGTAGGGTGGGCGACGATTACAGGATTGACGCGCTTCCCTAACCGGTTGGTGCAAAGAAAGAGCCGATAACGACACAAGCCCTCGCAACGGCCCCTGAAGGTAGGAGCCTGTTGCGAGGGCTTGTGCGTACAGAGGGCAATGGCGGGCGATGTTCCCAAAGCCGCTGACCACTGCTTGTGGCAGGGGATGCGAAGGACATAGCCAGGAGAACGATGAAGCGGCGGTAGGATGGTGGGGAGTAACCGCGCAATCCCCAACCGCAGGATATAATACCAATGTGATTTTTCGTTGTCCTAATTTTTCTAATACACGACAAAAGCGCGCACAGGCGTATCGTAGGGACAGGCCCCCGTGCCTGTCCGAAGCAGTGATAGTTGAAGTGTTCCAGTATATAGGACAACAGCAATTCAATTTGGTATAAGATGGGGCTAACGCACATGGCAGGGCGGAGATGGGCTGGGCACGCACGGGTGGAGAGGTAGTGCGGACGGGCACGCACGGGCGGAGAGGGGTAATCCGCGCAATCTCCTAATCCGCGCAAATCCGCGATTCAGACACGGCGGGGCGGTGGGTGGATCTTACCTCTTGTATGTTGTCAGAAAGGGTTAATTTAGGTGTTGCGCCCTCGCATCGAGACACGCCATCTTGATGCCCTGCTCGGGGAAGGCCGGTGCCTCTTGAAGGCTATGACCTTGTAAGTAAGATAGGCCCCCCGACCGCCGAGTTGATACCGAAGAGTATCTAAGTCCATCGAGGCTGCATATACAAGACCGGTAGACTGGGCAAACAGTCGGGACGCGAACCCGAGCGCACACCAGATCCCTTACAAACCCCTCATCACAGGAGGCCCCGATGTCGAACACTCAACCCGCTTTTGCCGGCATTGATGTCAGTGCCCACACGTTGTCCGTTGCCCTGTCCAGACCCGGACAAGGGGTCATGCAAGCCACCTTTGACAACGCGCCTCGGGCGCACAAGCACCTGTTGAAGTGGCTCACCAAGGGCGGGCGCATGGTCTCGGTCTGTCTCGAAGCGACCGGGCGTTATAGCTTGGGGGTGGCCTTGGCCTTGCATCAGCATCGCTGCACGCAGGTCATGGTCGTCAATCCCAAAGCGATGAGCAAGTACGCTCAAGCCTGCATGCAACGGGCAAAGACAGATGCGAAGGATGCGTTGTTGATCCTCGATGATGCCGAGCGCATGCCCTTTGTGCCTTGGCAAGTGCCGAGCGAGCACGTCCTGCAACTGCAAACGCTGACCAGACGCATTGACCAACTCAAACAGGAGGTCAGCCGCGAACAGAACCGGCACCACGCGCAGGACTACCCCGTCAAGCGTGCCCGCCTCATCACACGCGATATTCAGGTGAATATTCGACACCTCAAACGCCGCATTGCCTACTTGGAAGA
The DNA here is from genome assembly GCA_965204745.1 of Candidatus Latescibacterota bacterium. Classification (GTDB taxonomy): domain Bacteria; phylum Latescibacterota; class UBA2968; order UBA2968; family UBA2968; genus VXRD01. Next base: position 217,143 of record OZ242010.1, on the reverse strand, counting down.
CCAAGCCCTCAAACTCGTTTTGCAGGACGAGCCCCAAAAGCGTGCCTACCAGCACCTCTGCTCGGTGCCCGGTATCGCCCAAACGAGTGCCTTGCGGCTCTTGGCCGAGCTGGCCTCCTTGCCAGACGGGATGGAACCGCCCCAATGGGTCGCTCATGCAGGCCTGGATCCCAAACCCAAACAATCCGGGACTGCCAATCCACAAAGACGCATCTCGAAAACCGGAAATAAATATCTCCGCCATGCCCTCTACATGCCTGCTTGGGTGGCCTGCAGGCACGAAGTCCATGTCAAAGCCTTTTATGACAAACTCATCGCCAGGGGCAAGAAACCTTTGCAGGCTATCGTTGCGGTGATGCGAAAATTGCTCCATGCGATCTGGGGCATGTTGCGGCATGACCAAGATTTTGAGGGCGAGAAATTCTATCGAATCACCCCGAAAACCCCTTGACCTTTTAAGAGAGTATCTTACTTCTTGCCTCTTACTTGGGGATAGGGCTTGCGGTAGGACGGGATGGGCACGCACGGGCGGCGGCGCGGTAATCCGTGCAATCCGCGCAATCCGTTTAATCCGCGATTCAGACAATGGACTGACTACTGATCCCTTGCATCCCAGTGTTCGTACATATCTGCGATCACGTCGTCAATGGGTGCGCGGTGGGTTTCGATATCTCGGATCGGAGTTTGCACTTGGTCGAGCAGGGTGGGAATGGGCGTTTGCGCGGCGTCGAACGTGAAGTGGTGGCGGTTGCCTTCGCTGCGGATGAATCGAACGCCCGATAGTTTTGGCGGGTCCGCGCTCGCGGTTTCAATGGTGAGGTGGCGGTGGTCGCCAAATTGCCGGCGCAGGTGTCGAAAATCCCCGTCATACGCGATGCGGCCCTTGTCGATCATGACGATGCGCCCGGCGAGTTGCTCGAGTTCGTCCATGTCGTGGCTGGTGAGCAGGACTGTGACGCCTTTTTCCCGGTTGAGGTTTTTGATGAAGTTGAGGATGTTGCGTTTGGCGAGCACGTCAACGCCGATGGTGGGTTCGTCCAAAAAGAGGATTTCCGGTTCGTGCATGAGCATCAGGGCGAGGTCTGCGCGCATTTTTTGTCCCAGGCTGAGTTGCCGCGCCAGGGCGTTGAAAAATTCGTCGATGCCGAGCAGGTCTTTGACAAAGCCGAGCATGGCGTCATACCGGTTGCGGGGAATCTCCCACACCACGCGCTTCCACTCAAAGCTGGCGACCACGGGTTGGTCCCACCACAATTCAGTGCGCTGCCCAAACACCACGCCGATGCGCTTGACGTACTGCACGCGGTCTTTCATGGGATCCATGCCCAAGCATTCCACGCTGCCGGCTGTGGGGGCCAAAACGCTGGAGAGCAACTTGACAGTGGTGGATTTGCCCGCGCCATTGGGGCCGGCATACGCCACGATTTCGCCTCGGCGAATGCTGAGATCGACCTGTTGCAAGGCGCGAATTTTCCGGATGTTCGGGCGAAACAGGTTTTTGAACACGTCTTGGATTTTTTCGGACCGCTGGCGTTGGTAGAAAATTTTATCGACCTTGCGGAGTTTAACTGCGATGGCCCCAGCCGAGGTAGCGTTGTGATCCGGTTTGTTCATAGTGTTGCATGCCTTTTTTGAACGCGACCCACGCGATGAGCGAGAAGGCGATGGCGACGAGCGGGGTGTGCCACAGGTTCGGCGGGGCGATGCCGAGCAATTGCCGGCAGGGATACCACGCGACAAACCCGACTGGCAAGACCGCGAGCATGTTGGCGAGCACAAACGCGCTTAAACCATCGAGGGGAAACGATTTGAGTTGGTACATAAAATTGACCGCGCGGCTGCTGATTTCTTCGGCGGCGACCGGCGCCCAAAATGCCAAACTGCCCCAGGCAAAAGAGAATGCGAGCACTATCGCGCAGGAGGCCGCGAGATTGCAGGCGAACGCGAACCAGTACGTGGTCGACGCCATGCCGAGTTGGTGGATGGCCCAAGCCATAATGCCGATGCCGGTGAGCAAAGACCACGATCCGGAGAACGGCATAAATCCCTCGGTCAGAAGACCCATCCACAGGGGTTGCGGTTGCACGAGGAGGTGGTCGATCTGCCCGCGGCCAATGCGGCGGCTGATGTGGAGGACGTTGTAGCTGAATCCCACGTCCAGCAGGCCGCGCACCAAGGCCGCGTACCCGAGCATGAAGACGATTTGATCGCGCGACCACGCGCCGATGCCCTCAAAGCGTTCGGTCAAGAGAAAGACCGCCATCACCCCCGCGAGGTTGAGAATGATGTCCGAGACGATGTTGATCAGAAAGAACCGAAAATCCCGCGTCATCCACATGAAGTCCAAATACGCCTGCACGCGCCAACGGGCGATCAGTTGGGTCAAGGTGTTCACCGCGCTATCCTCCGTGCGAGACCAAGCGTTCTCGATTGGCGTTCCAGAAATGGTGGGCAACGGGCCACAGGATGACCGCCCAAACGGCCTGAAGGCCGATGAGGAACGCGGGATCGCCCGTGCCCGTGTAAATCCGCAGGGGCGCAGAGGCCAGCGACGCAAAGGGCAAGTAAGTGAGGATATCGCCAACCCCCCAGGGCATCAGCGCGAGGGGAATGATCGCGCCGGACAACAAGACGCTGACCGCATCTCGAATTTGCATCAGCGCGTAAACGCTTTGCTCTAACAAAACCATGAGGCTCGCAAAAATGAAGTCAAATGCCGCGCCGATGGCAATGCCCAAAATCAGGCTGACGAAAAACAAACCGCCGGCTATCGCATGTTCCGGAAATGGATCGACGCCCAACAGCGGGGCCAGGCAAAAGAGGGGCAATGAGAACATGACCAGATTGGGCAGGCCCGCGCCGACCATCTCTGCGATGAATTGCCCGTAGATGCCCACCGGGCGCAAGAAGCGATTGGCGATATCCCCGTGCCAAAGCGCGCCATCGAGGCCCGTGCGAACGGAGATTTGCCCGGCAAAGACTTCGGCAATGAGGGTATAAGTCAGCACGGCATCGCGCGTCAGGCCCGAGACTTCACCGGTTTCGGGCAACAAGACGCGCCACAGGGAAAGCAGGAACACCACGCGCAACAAGCGCAACCCATATCCCCCAACGATGACCCACCCCTTGTCGTCCAACGAGCGCGTGGCGACCATGACGACCGTTTTGAGGTGTTTGTGTGCCGCAGCGACCATGGCTCATCTCCCGATTTTTTCACCGCCAAGTCGATCCACTGCTTCGTCCTTACCCCCCGCCCGTGCGTTCCCGTCCCTTCCCCACCCCGCCGTGTCTGAATCGCGGATTTTCGCGGATTAGGGGATTGCACGGATTACCCCACACCGCCCTGCCGCCGCTTCATCGTTCCCACTCCGCTATGTCCTTTGCATCTCCCGCCGCCATCACCCGTAGAGACAGGCCCCCGTGCCTGTCCGAAGCAGTGACTCGTTGACGTGTTCCAGTATAGTAGGACAACAGCAATTCAATTTGGTATTCACGAGAGAGAGATCGAGAATCATCCAAAAAACCCGGCCACTCAGGTGGTCGGGTTTTGGTTTTGGCGCGACGAAGAAAGCGATGACCGTGCCGCACATGGCGATGGTTTTGCGAGGATGCTTTCACCCGTGCGATTCATCGTTTCATTGCCCGTCTCAAAAGTTTCATCGCGGATTCCGAATCTGACCAGTATTTGCCGAAATCTCTCCAATATTCATAGGCTTGAGCATGGTCTCCATGAGTAATATAACCCTCTATTCGGAATTTCGGCTTGGGATGTCGCTTCTTCAAAAGCTCCTTGCCGACCAACGGCAGTTTAAGAACACAATTCTTCAGCGCCGCTCGCGCCTCCTCGCCTCGCCCAAGGAGTGCAAGTGCCAATGCCTCAGAGTAGAGAATTGCGGGACCAATATCATCCGAGTATTGGTGGCAGAGATCGAGAATTGCCGATAATTCGTCTTTTTCAAACCAACAGATCGGCAACAGATATCTGACTCCCTGATTGTCGTTTGGATTAACAAATAGGAGTCTCTCAAAAATCTCAATTGCATCGTCGTACCTATCGTTATGGAAATGCCACAAACCAAGATTATGGTACGCTCTCAGGAATGGACGATTATCCAACAGACCCCATGTGACTGTTGATTGCTCCCATTTGAATTTCTCGGGAATCGCTTGCAACCCGATGCTGACGGCAGCTTGGCAGAAAACGTAAGCCTCCAATGTTCTACCTTGCTCCTCGTAGATAAGCGATAAATGATGGCACGCATCGATGTGATTGGGACACTCCTCGATGATAGCGCGAAGCATTTTTTTTGCCCGTTCAACCTGACCCGCTTCCCAGGTATCCAATGCTCGATCGAGTTTTTGCTGGATCTCATCGGTAATCGTCGGATCTCGAAAGACCCAGTCCTTTCTCCCTATTTCTATCAGTTGCATAGTGTTTTCCTTTTTTAAGCGGCGGTGGTGCAGTTGCCATTCCCCGCGCTCTATTCGTTTCAACTTCTGCGCGTAGTACTGTGCCATGTACGCTGGGCAATATCCCGCATGACCACCAGCAAATCGGGCCATTCCGCGTCGTCAAACTGTCCTAGTGCTTGCATAATGCGTTGGTGAATCTCGTGGCGGTTCGGTTGTCGTAGCAGGATGATGAGCACCCCATAGTGCGACACTGTGCGGTAGTGCATAAAGCCCTTGTCAGTCGTAATCAACAGACGCGCTTCCCGTTGTGCCATTTCCCACAATGCGTCGTCTTGCATTCCTTCATTTGGGGTACCGCGAATATCACGGACATCATGCCCCCTCAGGTGCAGGGCTTGGACCGTCATGAGGGGAATATGCTCGTCGACGAAGATTTTCATACCTCATCCAAGGGGCTATCAAGCGGTTTCAGCCAATGACGCTGCATAGTCAAAGCAAGCGCGGATATCTTCCCACGTCACAGAGGGATATTCTCGAAGGAGGTCTTCAACAGTATCCCCATTAGCGAGCATTCGGAGGATTTGATGCACGGGAAGGCGCGTTCCTCGAATGCATGCTTGACCGTGATACACTTTGGGATCGATGGAGATTCGGTCGTCCATGTGCCTATCTGATACCTTTCTGTTGACCCTTATTAACAACCTAAGCAAATCAATAAGTGTTCAACCAGTGCAAGTTGCATCCAAACAGTTCCGCAACTTGGGTGTATCCCCCAAAGCACGGAGAAAAATACCCCGTGCGCCGTTGATATCTCGATCCATCGCTTGACCATCTTTCCTGCTACGAATGCCTTTCGCTCCGCCCAAGTTCTTTACAATCTCGCTTGTCCAACTGACTGTTTTGGACGTGTATGCCTCGTTCACATCCAAGACCAACTTGCCAGTTTCAAACGCCTTGTGCTTGAGGAACTGCTTGAAGCGGTAATGAGCAAAGGTCAACAGACTGCGAACAGACTTACGACGAAGGCAACGCTTGCCACGCACAACCATCTCGCTGGTCTCAAATGTGGGCAGAAGAATCACATCGTAGTTGTCCACCAGCCAGCGAGCAGTCTGTTTGTGGCGTTCATCGATCAAGTCTCGGATGCGCCACCGCATGCGATGGCAGGCACGCTTCAAACGCACCTGGCGAAAGCCGATGGCCTTTGTCATGCGACCGATCAACCCGTCAAGATGAACACACAAACGCTGAATACGACCAAAGTCACCGTCGCCAATCTTGCCACAATCTGTTTGAAAAAAGAACGTCAAAAAACTGCGAATACCTGGATCAAGTGCCACAACACGCCCTTGGTTCTCGGCTACGTGTTGTGGACTTGAATAGGGCACGGTCACATAGGCCTGCCATTGTGACTGACCAAACGACCATCCCTCGGTACAACAGAGACAGGCTCGGACAAACGAATATCGCCAAGACTGCGAGGATAGATCGTCGTCAAAGCCTTGTTCCATGCCACATTACACAACGAAAACGACTGAATAGGATCCTTACGATTACGAAAATCCAACTCAACCTTACGCTTTATACCTCTATCCTTCAACTGCTTACGCTTCTTCTTTACCGCACGGTTAGCCCTATGAGCATCCGTTATCGCACCAGACAATATCTTGCTCGGAACATCCGCAAACCACTCAGGACTCACCGCACGAACAATAGCACGCATCTCATACTCAGACAAATCATATCCCAAACGATACAAAGACACCGCCTCGTTATACCACCAACGGCTACCATCCATCCATAACTTAACCAACGCCTTCTGCTCGCTTGTCAGAGAGACTCTTATCTTTCTCGATTTTGTCACGATACTTGCGGAGTCCGGACAGCCGACAAGAGAACGTATGGAGAATGGACAAAATATCCTGCGTGAGTTCTTGTTCTGGACTGCAACTTGACTCGTCGAGAACCACGATCTCGCCCCCGTTTTGCTTTGCCAACCACTCAATAAGTTCAAAGCCGAACCGTGCAAGGCGGTCTTGGTGGGCAACCACAATTCGCAACTTCTCTCCGCTGTGTAAGCGTTCCAGTAGGGCGACAAGTCCTTTCCGCTTTTAGTTGAGGCCCCCGCCAATGTCTTTGACGATCTCTGCTCCGGGATAACGGGATCGCAAGAGTGCAACTTGCCCTCGCAAGTCGTCTTTTTGGGCATCACTGCTAACCCGTGCATAGCACACAACGGCAACGCCAACTTCTTCCCGCAAGAACGCATCGACATTGTAAAGTCTCCGTCCACCTGGACTGCGGATATGTTCAATCCGACCGTCATTCGCCCACTTACGCAACGTATTCGGATGAACGCCAAGCAAAGCAACTGCTTTGCGCGTATTTACATAAGCCATAGTAATAACATTCGGCTTTTATGAACAAATGTTGACAATTTATTTTCGACACGCTACTCCTGACTGTTTGAGTGATTACTGAATAATCCCTACGGGTTCGGGCTGATTTATCTCACTGATTTTCCGTTCCCTTTCCCCGCGTCAAGTCGTTGCCTACGATAGACGCTTGCCTTATGGCTTTGGTGTGATCGCGATGTCAAAATCGGGGAGAAATATGCGCGCCAAAAAGATAATAACCACAAAAATTCCGACGGCGACCCAAAAGCGATTTTCAAGCTTCCGCACTCTTTTTTCCAGGCTCTGCAATCCACTTTCAACCCGTGAGATCGATTCGACCTTTTCTTCCACGCGAGCGACTCGGTCTTTTAGATCGCTGATGTCTTTTCTAATCTCGTCGAGTGTGTCGTTAATCATGTTGAGACTCCGCATGATCCACTGACTCGTGTCTCCAGGAGAATGGGATGGCGATTCTGGACGTGGCGGAGGGCTGAGTTCCCGGTTTTCAGCGTTCTCTGCATTGTTGTTTTGGTCAGGTGTCATATCCGCGGCCATCCTACTACATAGTCATGTTCGTGGATGTTGATCCACTCCCAGAGGTCTTTGGCTGCATAACCGTAGTAATTCGAGACCGGTATGACGATACCCGTACCCGACTCGCCATTGCTAAACCCGATAGCTTCGGCCAATTCGCGCGTCGTCCCGTTGTACGACACAAAGTAAGCGGTGGGGGCTTCGTCAGTATAGACGGGAATCCCGAGTGTCTCTACTTTGTTGCGAAGTTTTTCTTTTTTACTCCGCTGAAAAGGTATGATTGCGTAGATCATTGGCGTGGGGCCCCTTTCATATCAAAATGGCTACGATGTGCTTGCTTTTTACAAAATACCGGCCTGTTTGTCGAGTTGCACAGGCAAAGCAAGTGAAGGAGATTTTTTTCCGTTGAGAATGCGGCGCGTTATCCTATCCGTTCTGCAAGGGCGTGCAAGTTGTAGTCCGGCAGGTCGAGCACCACATACGAGGGCAAGCCCAAGCGTTGCCAGAGATCGAAGCCATTGGTTCGCGTTTTTTGCGCGACGAATAAAGAGATGACCGTGCCGTGTGTGGCGATGGCGATGGTTTTGTGGGGGTGCGTTTTCACAACTGCTTCAACCGCTCGGCTGAACCGAAGCCGCGCTTGATTTGCCGTTTCATTGCCCAAGATCAGGTCGTCGGGGCGAGCAAAGAAGGTTTTTAGCGTGGCATGCCAGATTTCTCGGCGCATAAAGGGAACGCCTTTGCGGTCGTGTTCATGCAGATTGGGGACGGGTGAACAGGGAAGCCGAAGGTGTTCGGCGGCGCGTTGACCTGTTTCTCGCGCTTTGGGTTCGTCGCTCGTGACAAAAAGGTCGGGGTTATAGGGACGCAACGCCTCGGCGAGATCGAGACAACTCGCCCGGCCGCGCTCAGACAGGTGCCAGTCTGCGGCGGATTTCGTCTCGTCAATGCGAGGCATCGCGTGTTTGACCAAAATGAGAAAGCGTTCCACGGTTTCGCACTCAAAGGGATGACGATAAAGCGAAAGGATTATCCATTGACGGGTTTGCCAAAAGAATCGACAAAAATGATGAAATCGGAAAAGCCGACCTCTCCGTCGCTGTCGAGGTCAAATTTTGGATCGAAGTTCGCTGGTTTGCTCGAAATCGCTCTTTTTCATTTCGTCATCTCCTTCAATCTGTCGCCAGTTGTACCGCTCGTGACTAAACTTCCCTCTCCCCTCTCGCGTCTCCCCTCTTGTATCTTGGAAGTAAGGGTTAATTAGGAGTTGCGCCCTCGTATCGAGATAAGCCATCTTGATGCCCGGCTCGGGGAAGGCCGGCCCCTCTTGAAGGCGATGACCTTGTAGGTAAGATAGGCCCCCCGACCGCCGGGTCTATGCCGAAGAGTATCTAAGCCCCTTGAGGCTGCATATACAAGACCGGTAGACTTGGCGTCAATGGTCGGGACGCGACCCCGAGCGCGCACCAGATCCCTTACAACCCCCTCATCACAGGAGGCCCCCATGTCGAAATCTCACCCCGCTTTTGCCGGCATTGATGTCAGTGCCCGCACGTTGTCCGTTGCCCTGTCCAGACCCGGACAAGCTGTCATGCAAGCGACCTTTGCCAATGATCCCCAAGCGCATAAGCGGTTGCTGAAGTGGCTCACGAAGGGCGGGCACATGGTCTCTGTGTGCCTCGAAGCGACCGGGCTTTACAGTTTGGGGGTGGCCTTGGCCTTGCATCGGCATCGCCACACAAAGGTCATGGTCGTCAATCCCAAAGCGATGAGCAAGTACGCCCAAGCCTGCATGCAACGGGCGAAGACGGATGCGAAGGATGCGTTGTTGATCCTCGACTATGCCGAGCGCATGCCTTTTGTGCCTTGGCAAGCGCCGAGCGAGCAACGGCTTCAACTGCAAGCCCTCACCAGACGCATTGACCAACTCAAGCAGGAGATCATCCGCGAACAGAGCCGCAACCACGCGCAGAGCTACCACATCCGCAGCACACGTCTCATCGCACGCGATATTCAGGTGAATATTCGACACTTCAAACGCCGGATTGCATACTTGGAAAGCCAAGCCCTCGATCTCGTTTTGCACGATGAGCCCCTCAAGCGTGCCTACCAACGCCTCTGCTCGACGCCTGGCATCGCGCAAACGAGTGCCTTGCGGCTCTTGGCCGAGTTGACCCTTTTGCCAGAGGAGATGCAACCGCCCCAGTGGGTCGCACATGCAGGCCTGGATCCCAAACCCAAACAATCCGGAACCGCCAATCCACAAAGACGCATCTCGAAAACCGGGAATAAGTACCTCCGCCATGCCCTCTATATGCCTGCCTGGGTGGCCATCAGACACGAAGGCCATGTCAAAGCCTTCTATGACCAACTCATCGCCCGCGGCAAGAAACCTTTGCAGGCTATCGTTGCGGTGATGCGAAAGTTGCTCCATTCGATCTGGGGCATGTTGCGCCATGACCAAGATTTTGAGGGCGAAAAATTCTATCGAATCACCCCGAAAACCCCTTGACCTTTTAAGAGAGTATCTTGCCTCTTCCCTCTCCCCGCCTTCACACCGCCATTTTCGCTCGGATGGTCGGATGGTGCTGGTAATCGATCAGTTCAAAATCGTCCATCACAAAATCATCGATCTCGGTTTGACCGCGGTCTGCAATCTGCAACTGGGGCAGGGGATACGGCGTGCGAGACAGTTGCGCTTTGACCGCGTCGAGGTGGTTGAGGTAAATGTGGGCGTCGCCGAGGACGTGAATAAATTCGTGCGGCACAAGCCCTGTGATTTTGGCGACCATGTGCAACAATGTGGAATAGGACGCGATGTTGAGGGGCACGCCCAAAAACATGTCGCAGGACCGCTGATACATCTGCAAAGACAATTTGCCCTCTGCCACGTAAAATTGAAACAAGTTGTGACACGGGGGCAGGGCCACGTCTTGCGGACTTACTTCAGCCGCATTCCACGCATTGACCAGAATGCGCCGGGACTCGGGATTGTGTCTAATCAAATCTATCGCCTCTTGAAGTTGATCCACCACCTCGCCATTGGCCCCTTGCCAGCACCGCCATTGCACCCCGTAAATGCGCCCCATGCCACCGTCGTTTGCATCCAGTCCCAAGCGATTCAAATAGTCCGCGTAATTGCCATCCCACAGCCGGTTGCTTTTCAAATGGGCTTTCAAATCATGGATGTTGTCCGACCCAGACACAAACCACAGCAGTTCCGAGAGCAGGGATCTCCAAACCAATCGCTTGGTCGTCACGGCCGGAAATCCATCGGCCATCGCGTAACGCGCTTGCAGACCAAAACACGAGATCGTCCCCACGCCTGTGCGATCATTTTTTTTGATGCCGTGGTCGAGAATATATCGCAACCGATCGAGATATACACGCATGAAAGAACTCCATTGCTACGGTGCTTCTCCAGTCTCACGCAGGAGACCTCTCAGAGGAAGTGTTGCGCTGTTTTCCCCACGCGCTTCTTCCATCAACTTGGCGTCAACGGCATCCTGCAAGTGGCGAGGCAACGTTTCCCAATCGGTTTCTCGTCGGAATGACCGTGCTACCGCGCGCAAAATTGGCGCGTCGTCCTTGGCGAAACGAATGGTCTCTCGCCCGGTTTTCATCGGCCGCGTGCGTGCCCAAACCACGCTGATATCCAATGTTGGGAACGGTTCAATGAGTTTCACGAGTGCTTCGCACAGATTGGCACTTACGCCATCAGACACGGTATTGAAAAACGCCTCTACATCTCCGCCATTTGTTCTTTTGGTCGCTTTTTGGATAGCTGACAAGGCATCTGACAGGCGTCTCGTTATCCGCCTTTCAATAGGCTTAAAGTGCGATGTCCAAGGGATCAACAAAGTGACGACAAAACTGCCTTGTTCGGTCTGCCCCAAGCGCACGCGGCTCAAATCGTCTCTGGCTTTTTTGATTGTATTTGTGCGATAGAGCGGACGTGGCTTCTCCAGCGAGCAGGCCGTGGCTACGAGCATATCGCGTGCGCCGCACATCAGGTCGATTCCCGCGTCTATGGACACATCGCCCTTTGCACCTTCATTGCCGCCGGCACGCACCCGAATCACATCGTAATCCGCCGTAACCAAGTCGCGGTATAGCGCGAGTTCATCCACCTCGGCGACACGCGCAAAAATCTCGATGAGTTGCGATACGACATGGGCGTAGTCGCCGAGGCATTGGGTGCGCGGCAAAATGATTTCTGGCAACCCCTCGGCATCATACACATCGGAATGGTCGCCATAAGGCTCACCCTTAATCCAACCCACACCGCGAGCATAAGCCGATAGGGCCGCAGGCGAAACCGCGATCAAGGCTTCTCTGTCTCGGATGTCCACTTTCATTGGATTCGACCTCCTCTTGACTGGTCCATCAAGGCACGCAGACTTTCGACAGTGAACAGGTTTTGTTGCGGAATACGGACAGTGACAGAATACTTATTGGTGGTTTCTTCAAATCCTCTCAGATTCAGCCAATAGGCTCGATGCCTCAGCACAAGCGCGTCTTCGGTAATCGTCAGCCACAGATCTTCGTCTTTCGGCAAATCGAGTACCATCAGCAACCGTGGCGTTTGGGTCTCCATACGCAGTAGATCGTAATTTCTGCGTTTCAGGGGGAATCGAACATACCCATCAGCCGGGTTGCCCATCATATTGACTGTCGCCTTCAACTGTAAGTCAAGCGCAGGGCGCATCGCCCCGCCGGCATGAATCCTCAAATCTACACCATCTCGATCCAGGTTACAACTAGATGTGGTATAACCGGCCCGCGTTGCTACAGCACATGCATAGACATGAGATAGGGCTTCTTCTTGGTCAGAACTTGTCAAGAGCACATCGGTCACAATTTCCTCTTGGTATTAAAAGCCTTCAAACGCGCTGAGATCGACGATGCCATCGGGCAGGGCCGCGATGTGTTGCACGAGGGGACCTATCCCCCGGCCCCTTTCCTACGAGGAAAGGGGAGTAAAGTTCCTTTGATGGCTTCTCGCTCTGGTGGCTCTGATGGCATTGACCGAGGGCATAAAGCGATCAAAAATCCCTCATCAATACCCTCGCAAAACCGCTCACTGTTCCCCCCTTCCTCTAAGGCACAGGCGTAGCCTACAACAAGCGTAGCGAGTAACGGGGGTTAGGGGGGTAGGTCCCCAACAAAAAGACAAGTTCGCATTCGTAAATGTCAACACAATCTAGAACCCCTCAAACGCGCTGAGATCGACGATGCCATCGGGCAGGGCCGCGATGTGTTGCACGAGGGCGAGGCGCGATTGGCGAAGCGCGGGTTCGTCGACCATGACGAGCACGTCTGCAAAGAAGTGATTGATGGGATCGCGCAAGTCGTGCATGACCGGAATGAGCGCGGCGAGTTTTTCGTCGGTCGAGTCCATCTCGGCGCGTGCGACCAAATAGGCGTTGTGCAGTGCGCGGGAGGCTTCTTCGGGATCGACATCGGGATTGAGGGGATAGCGTTCAGGGAGATCGCGCACAATGCGTTTGCACCGCGCGTGGGCGTGCAAAATATCGAGCCAGTGATCGGATTGGATCAACCTGCTAAACTCGCGGGCGATTCGCTGGATTTGATCGGGATCGTCCAACCGCGCTGCAATCGCCGCAGAGATCGCGTCGTGGCGTAGGCCATGGTCGCGCAACGCCACCTCGAGACGGCGGATGATGTACTCGAACGCCTCGTCGAGGGCTTCTCGGTTGACCACAATGGGCAAATGGCGCGCCGCGGCAACGAGGCCATCGCGCAGGGAAAAGGGGATTTCGTGACCGAGCAGCGTTGCGAGCAACCCGAGTGCGTCTCGCCTGAGACCGTAGGGATCCGCATTGGATCGTGGCTCGATGCCCGCGCTGAACAAGCCGGACAAGCTGTCGAGCCGATCCGCGATGGAAACCGCCACACCGGGCCAGGTTTGCGGCAGGTCGTCCCCCGGAAAGCGCGGGTGGTAATGGTCTTCAATGGCGCGGGCCACGTCCTCTGTTTCTCCGGAAGCCAAGGCGTAGTACCGGCCCATGATGCCTTGCAGGGAGGTCATTTCCACGACCATGCTGGTCGCCAAGTCCGCCTTGCACAATTTGGCGGCGCGCAGGGCCGTGCGTTTGTCTTCATCCCCGAGGCCGAAAGTGTCGGCCAAGTCCCCCACGAGTTTTTCTGTGCGGCGGGTTTTGTCGCGCATCGAGCCGAGTTTTTCCTGAAAAATGAGGGTGTCGAGCCGGGGCAAAAAGTCCCCGAGTTTTTTGCTGGTGTCGTCATGATAAAAGAATTCGGCATCCGCATAGCGCGCGCGAATGACGTTTTCATTGCCTTTGACCACGAGATCGGCATCCCCGGGCACGCCATTGGACACGGTGATGAAATTGGGCTTGAGGGCGCCCTGTTCGTCGAGCACCGGGAAATACCGCTGGTGCTTTTTCATGACGGAGATGAGCACTTCGCGGGGCAGGGACAGGCGCGTTGCTTCAAAGTGGCCGCAAAGCGCGTGCGGCGCCTCTACGAGATCCGTCACTTCGTCGAGCAGGTCCGGATCGTGCGGCACAATGCCACCGATCTCTCGGGCGCGCGCCTCAACTTGTCGGCGGATGGCCTCGCGCCGTGCGTCGCGGTTGACCGCGATGCCATAGTCTTGCATGCGTGCGTGATAATCGGCCGCAGACGCGATTTCGATTTCCGGAGACGCATCGGAACGCAGCCCCCGACTCATGCGCCCAACGCTTGCGCGGCCGTAATCAAATCGGACGACCCGATCCCCGAACAGGGCCACGATCCAGCGCAGGGGCCGCGGATACGCCACCCCATCGGAGTTCCAGCGCATGGTCTTGCCAAAACCGAGTTTGCCGATGACCTCGGGCAACAACTCGGCGAGCAGTTCCCGAGTTTCGCGGCCGTAAATGGGGATGTTGGCCCAAACATAGTCGTCGCGCTGTTCCACCTCGGACGGCTCGATGCCCTGCCCGCGCGCGAATCCCTCGAGTGCTCGGGTGGGGTTGCCCGTTGCGTCGTACGCGATGCGAATGGCCGGCCCGCGCACTTGCCTGACCTCATCCGGTTGCCTGCCGAGCAGATTTTTGACCAGCGCGTACTGCCTGCGCGGCGTGCCGCTGACTTCGATGCTGTCGTACGCGAGATTGGCCGCTACGAGGTGTTCGGGCAACAGGTTTTGAAGTTGTGCTATCGCGCTTGTCACATCGGCGGGCGGCAGTTCTTCAGTGCCGATTTCGAGCAAGAGATCCGCAGATGCGACTTCGGGCAGGTCGTCGGCTTTGACGGTCCGGGATTCGGCTTTTTCCGGCGCTGACGCCAAAAGGGGATAGCCCTGATCCTCGCGCTGTTTGACAAAGGCTTCGGCAACTCGGCGAGAGAGATCGCGCATGCGGGCGAAAAACCGCGCGCGTTCGGTCACGCCTATCGCGCCGCGCGTGTCCAGCAAATTAAACGTGTGCGAGCAGCGAATGACGTAGTCGTGCGCGGGAATGACCAGGTCTCTGTCAATGGCCGCCTGCGCTTCGGCAGCGAAAATGTCGTACATGGATTTGAGTCGGTTGACATCGGCCCAGTAGAACTCGTAGTTGCAATATTCGATTTCCTGCTTTCTGAGCATGTCGCCGTACGTCACCGAGTCGTTCCACTGCAACTGCCAAACCTCATCCACGCCCTGGAGATACATGGCAATGCGCTCCAAGCCGTACGTGATTTCGACCGCAACCGGGTCGAGTTGCATGCCGCCGGCCTGTTGGAAATACGTGAATTGCGTGATCTCCATGCCATCCAACCACACTTCCCACCCCAGGCCCCACGCGCCGAGTGCGGGCGATTCCCAGTTGTCTTCCACAAAGCGGATGTCGTGCGCTTTGCAGTCGAGGCCGAGTGCCGCGAGGCTGTCGAGATACCGTTCTTGGGGATCGCCGGGATCGGGCTTGAGGATGACCTGATACTGCGTGTGCATTTGCATGCGGTTGGGATTTTCGCCAAAGCGCCCATCGTCCGGGCGGTACGAGGGTTCGACATAAGCCACGTTCCACGGTTCCGGGCCGAGCACGCGCAAAACCGTGGCGGCATTCATCGTGCCCGCGCCCACTTTTTCGCTGTACGGTTGCCAGATGATGCAGCCATTGTCCGCCCAAAATCGCTCGAGGCGCGTGATTAAGTCTTGGAAATTCAGTGCGTTGTTCACGGGATGTTCCTCAGTTGTCAGTGGTCAGTGGTCAGTGGTCAGTGGTCAGTCCCCGCCCAGCCCTTCCGCAAGTGAGACGTTAGAGGGAAGACGGGAGAGGGCCGCCCAGCACCCCAAGCGGTCAGCAATCAAATCAGTAAAGTTCCCTCATAATACCCTGATTTCCCATTTCTGTCAAATGGCATCCTGCACATGGGCGCGGGTCGGCAGGGCGTCGCTCGTTTTTCTGCTTGCAAGAGCTTGTTTTTCAATCTATATTTTCGCGCAATGAAAACGCGAATCGCATACCAAACGCTCCTCCGGTGGGGCGTTTTTTTGTGCATGGGAGGCAACGATGGATGGTCTGTTTCATGTGATTGAGGCGCAACAATTTAGCCGCGAGGTGATGAAGGGGATTTTTGACCGCACGCGCGAGATGGAGCAGGTGGTCAGCCACTATGAGTCGAATATCTTGAATCGACGGATTATGGCAACCCTGTTTTACGAACCGAGCACGCGCACGCGGTTGTCTTTTGAAGCGGCGATGTATCGCTTGGGCGGCGAGGTGATCACCACGGAAAGCGCGCGGGAGTTTTCCTCTGCGGCAAAGGGCGAAACCCTCGAGGATACGATCCGCATTGTCGAGGGGTACGCAGACGTGATCGTGTTGCGCCATTACGAGAGCGGGTCCGCACAGCGCGCCGCAGATGTGGCGGGGGTTCCCATTATCAACGCGGGCGACGGGCCGGGGCAGCACCCCACACAAGCCCTGTTGGATGTGTACACAATTCAGAAAGAGATCGGCAGGTTGGATGGGATTCGGGTGGCATTGGTAGGCGATCTCGCCAATGGGCGCACCGCGCGGTCACTGGCTTATTTGTTGACCAAGTACGAGGATGTGAAACTCTACTTTGTCGCGCCGGATATGGTGCGGATGAAAGACGATATCAAAGCGTATTTGGCAGAACACGGGGTCGCGTTTGCAGAAGAAGAAGACCTGATGAAGGTCATGGCCGACGTGGATGTGGTGTACCAAACGCGCATCCAGCGAGAGCGGTTCGGCGACCGCATCGCGGACTACGAAGCGGTTCGGGGAAAATACATCATCGACTCGGCGGCGATGTCCATGCTCTCGGACGACGCCATCGTGATGCACCCCTTGCCCCGGGTGGATGAGATCGATCCGGCGGTGGACAAAGACCCCCGCGCCGCGTACTTCCGCCAAGCGCACAACGGCGTTTATATCCGCATGGCACTGTTGCAGATGGTGCTAGAGGCGTGATCGGGTGACATACCCCGCGTTGCTAGGTTCTGTTGACATTTCATTTTTTAATCGTTACGCACAGATTAGCAAATGTGTTGCTTGCTCATTTAAGGCGTTTGATCCTAAAACCTCGTTGGTTGCCTCCGATGCCTTCGGCGTCAAACGCTCAAATTATTCGCGTTTTCATACTTTTTTTGGGCGTTGTTGCATAAATGTTGTCGTGGCTAAGTTCGTCCCTTTCCCGCGAAATTTAAGCCCTTCTTTCTATGGGATAGGACACGGGTTTCGCGATCCTCATCATGCGATTGAGCACCGCACATCCCAACCGTGCTTCCGTTTCTTGGTTCTTCTTTTTTCGTGCGCGCAACTGCCGCCCAATGAGTTGTTTGTAGCGGCCTATGTGGGTTTCAACGACCGAGCGACGATGATAGCCACTGGTGCGTTTCCACTGTCGGCGGCCTTGACGCCGGATGGCTCGGATGATTTCATCGCGGGCGAGGGGGGGTGCCTTCCTGTTTCCGTGTTGTTCAATTTTGGCATCATGGCGCGGGGGAATCAGAGGTCGGATGGGGGCTCCTTGTTTGGGGGCGGCGCATGTGTTGAAGACCTTGCGTTTGTCATAGCCGCCATCGGCGCCCAGCGTATGGACAGGGGCCGGGACTTGATCGAGCAAGGGGTTGACCTGCGAAGCGTCATCAACGCTTGCCGAGGTCAGGGTCTGTGCGACAATCTCCCCGGTGGCCTCATCGACGCCGATGTGCAATTTGCGCCAAGTCCGGCGCTTGCAAAAGCCGTGTTGACGCACCTTCCATTCGCCTTCGCCATACACTTTCAGGCCGGTAGAATCCACCACCAAGTGGATCGGCTCGTGACGGGATTGGACAGGTAAATCCACGTTCAAATCGCCCTGTCGCCGGCAGAGGGTCGTGTGATCGGGCACACGCAAATCCACCCCCATCAATGCCAGGATGGACTTGAGAAACCCCTCGGTTTGACGCAGGGGCAAGGCATAGACCAAGCGCACCATCAATGCCGTTTGAATAGCCAAATCTGAAAAGGTGTTTTGCCGCCCCCGTTGCGTTGGCCCTTGATGGTACCAGTTCCGAAGGGCTTGCGGCGTGATCCAAAACGTCAGACTGCCCCGCTGCTTGAGACCGGCCTCGTAGGCCGCCCAGTTCCTAACCCGATAGACAGGCGCACAGCGCGGGCGACGCGGGGACTTGACGGCGGGTTTGGAAGCGGTTATCTTGGGCATGACAGGTTCCTGGTGAGAAAGGGTGAGTTGTTTTGGTGATCTATATGCCCAATCTACGAAGGAGCCTGTCTTTTTGCAATCCCAACTTGCAGGAAATTGCTATTTATGCAACAACGCCCTTTTTTTGGCAAAAAAAGTAGGCGAGCGGGGTACAACTGCCCCAGCAGTTCAAAAATGCCGCTCTCAAACGCCGAGAGGCTTGCACAGCGCAAAGCGCTTTTGTAGCAGAACGACATGCGTTGGCCTGCAAAGTGGGTTGCATAATGGACGTTGGTTGCGAGACGGCCTTGCGCGCTGTGCGCCTGTCTATCGGGTTCGGAACTGGCCGGCCTACGAGGCCGGTCTCAAGCAGCGGGGCAGTCTGACGTTTTGGATCATGCCGCAAGATCTTCGGGGGTGGTACCATCAAGGGCCAACGCAACGGGGGAGGCCATACACCTTTTCAGATTTGGCTATTCAAACGGCGTTGATGTTGCGCTTGGTCTCTGCCTTGCCCCTGCGTCAAACCGAGGGGTTTCTCACGTCCATCTTGGCGTTGATGGGGGTGGATTTGCGCGTGCCCGATCACACGACCCTCTGCCGGCGACAGGGCGATTTGAATGTGGATTTACCTGTCCAATCCCGTCATGCGCCGATCCACTTGGTGGTGGATTCCACCGGCCTGAAAGGGTATGGCGAAGGCGAGGGGCTTAAATCTCGCGGGAAAGGGACGAACTTAGCCACGACAACATTTATGCAACAACGCCGTTGTCAGTGGTCAGTCCCCGCCCTACCCCGCCAGCGTGACGTTTGCCCTTTGTGGATCTCGCTTATTCCCGTGCGTATTTGGGATTGCCGAAGCCGTCGTTGACGATGTGGGAGCGGGCCGGGATTTCGGATTTGTCGGGGATGATGAGATCGAGTTCCGTGCTGTTTTCGACTATGGTGCCGTCGCCTACGCGGACGTGATCCCCCAAGATGATTTTGCCCGGGTCGCGCGCGCCTGACCGCAAGGTGCCGAGGACGACGGACGACGCGATTTGACAACTGGTGCCGGTTTCCACAAAGCCGTAAATATCCGTGCCGCTGCCAATGGTGGAGCGGTCACCGATCACCACCGGGCCGAGCAAGGTGGCGTCTGTGCCGATTTTGACAAAATTGCCGATGGTGGGATGCCGTTGTCGCGCCCGTTCTGTAAGCCCGCCGAGGGTGCAGGGGTAGATGATGCAACCGTACCCGATCACGCCGGTTTGCCCCGTGGTGAGGCCGCGATGCGGGTGTTCGAGAAAATTGGCGTCTGCTAGGGTGGTTTCCGGATGGATGTCGGCCTGATAATAGCGTCCGCCGAGTTCGGAGATGGCGCGCGGCAACAGGGGAATGGGCGTACAGGCAAACGTCGCGACCTCGCCTCGTTGCGTTAGGGCATGGGCGATGTCGTGGTAAAACAAAACGCGCCATCCGGGGTAGGCACTGGCGACGAGTTGCATCTGATACGCCAAAGCCGATTCCAAGCCCTTGCCCGCGAGAAAGGCTTCGTAAGGCGCGAAAGACCGCGCTTCAATGGCCTCGTCGATGATCGGGGAAAAGGTCCAAGAAGCGAGGTCGTCTTCGTCCAAGCCGTGCGCGTTGCGTAAGTACGCGTCCCACACCGCGGGGTCTTTGAGGGATGCAAACCGGTTCCACAGGGCGCGGGTTTTCAGGCGGGGCAACCGAGACACGAGCGCGAACGCGGATTGGAGCGCGACCTCTTCTATCGGACCGCCTTCGCCCTGCGCGGCTTGAAGCGATTGGTAGATCATCGCGTAGAGCTGATCCACGATTTCCTCGATGTTCTCGAGCAGGGTCGCTTGCGCGGCTTCAGACGCATTGTGCGAGCCGGGCGCCACGCATTCGAGCAAGTTGCCGAGCGCGGTTTCGAGCAAGTCCCGATTGACAAAACCGCGCCCCGAACGCTGCGAGAGAATGGCGCGGTTGATGGGGTCAACGCGCATGGCGGTCAGTTCTGCCGCCGTGTAAATCGGGCGAATTTGATCGACGACTCTTTCGAGGATCGGGCGTTTGCGGCTTGCATACGCCTGGTCAAATAAGGTGGTGTCGTTCACGGAGAACCTCCTCAACTCCCGGTGGAGCGATAATGGCGCACGCCGATTTTCCAGACTTGGAGGGCAACGACGAGAAAGACAATGCAGATGAGGGGCGCGATCCACTGCGAGACAACGGGAAAGCCGAGGGGATCGCTGCGGTCGAGAATGGCCAGCGCGGGCAGGTAATTTACGCACGCGAGGGGGACGACGTAAGTAAAAAATTTGCGGAAATAGGCGCGGTAAATGCTCATGGGATACTGCGCGGTCTGCACGCCCCCATACGTCATGGTGTTCATCAGCTCGAGGGATTCCGTGGTCCAAAACGCGACTGTGGCCTGTATGACCATCAGGCCCACAAACAAACACGCCCCGCCGAAGATGGCGAACAACGCGAGACAGCCCTTGGGCAGCGACCACGCCACATCCAAGGTGTGGCACGCCCAGAAAAAGACGATTGCGCCCTGAAGCAGGCGGCCGACCCGGCGCAGGGTGAGTTCCTGCCCTGCGAGTTGCAAGGCCGTGCTGCGCGGCCGGAGCAAGAGGCGGTCAAAATCCCCGCTTTTGACCATGATGCCAAACGTGTCAAACCCGCGAGATGCAGCATCGGCAACCGCAAAGGCGATGTTGATCAGGCCATAGAGAAAAGCGACTTCCGGGAGTGCCCAGCCGTGAATGTGTTCAAATCGCGCAAAGAGCGCGGCAACCGCGAGAAATTCGATGCCGGAATTGACGAAATGCCCGAGCGAGAGCATGATGAACGACGCGCGATACTGCATTTGGCTGCGAACCGATTGGCTCAAGTAATGCGCGTACAGGCGGAGCGCGTTGGTCACAACTACCCTCCTTGCGCCACGAGCCGGCGAATCCCGCGGTTGAGAATGAGCTGCCCCGCCGCGATCAGCGCGATGAGGTGTCCAATTTGAACCGGCAAGTGCGTCCAAATTTGGCCCGGCGCGAGGTGGCCGAGGTAAAAGCGAAAGGGAATGTCCATCATGTAGCGAAACGGGAGGAGGGCGATGAACGCCTGTGACC
Source organism: Candidatus Latescibacterota bacterium (assembly GCA_965204745.1). Lineage (GTDB taxonomy): Bacteria > Latescibacterota > UBA2968 > UBA2968 > UBA2968 > VXRD01. The sequence continues at coordinate 196,019 of OZ242010.1, read as the reverse complement.
AGTCCGGGAAAAACGCCAAGGGAATGACGAGCCCGCTCAACAACCCCGCCGAGGCCGCGACGAGGACGCTGATGCCCTCGCCCGATAGGGTCCACAAGATGGAAATGTTCAAAAGATTGGTGAGGGCCGCGCTGATGAGGATCGCGAAGATCATCGAGATGAACCATGCCCCCGCGCCTAAAAAATCGGGCGGCAGATCCAGCTCAAAAAAGACGAGCGCGGTGATGACCAAAGGGAGGGCGCGAAACACCCCGGGCGCGGTGCGTTGCGCGATGGCGCGGCTGTACCAGAAGAAATACAAATTGGCCGGGCGCAGGAGTTCATAGACCACATTGCCCGACCGCACCATGCCGCGGATGTCCGGATCGGGCGTAAAAGGGAGGATCACCAAAAATGCCTGACTGAGCCAAATATAGGTCGCGACTTCCGGATAGGTCATGGGCTGGGCCGCGGTGGCGGATCGGAAAAACGCCTCGAAGATCATGATGCGGATGAGGCCCCAAAAGAGTTGCGTGCCAAACCCGGCAACTGCCGCAGCGCGGTATTGCAAGAGCGCGCGGAACCTGGCCGAACAAACCGCTGCGTACGCTTTGACAACGGGCAAATTGGAGGGATTCATGCGGTTTCTCTTCGGCTTTGTGGCTATTGGTTCTCGGCGTAGAGGCGCGAGATGATTTCTTCGATAGGTGTGTTTTCGACAAAGAGATCGCGCACCGGATGCCGCGCTGTGATGCGGGCGATCAATGCCGCGGTGGCGATGCGGTCCGGGTCAAACGCGAGATGCACGCGCTGCCCGTCTCGCAAGACCACGCGAGCGTCCGGGTCCGCGATGTCCCCCGCGCCTTCGAGATCGACGATGAGGCGCCGCTCTTTTGTGACCCGGTCGCGGAGGTCTTCCAACGCGCCATCGGACAAGATATGCCCCTGTGCGATGACCATGACCCGCGTGCAAAGGGCTTCGATGTCGTCCATGTCGTGCGTGGTGAGGATGACCGTGATGTCGCGTTCCCGGTTGAGGCGTTTGACAAAGTCGCGCACCGCGAGTTTGGCGACTGCGTCCAAGCCAATTGTGGGTTCGTCCAAAAACAGGATGGCCGGGCGATGGATGAGGGCCGCGGCCAGGTCGCAGCGCGTGCGTTGCCCCAAACTGAGTTGGCGCACCGGGATGTCGAGGAGGTCTTCGAGGGCGAGCAGGGCGATCAATTCATCGCGGGTTTGCCCGTAGTGGCGCGGGTCAACTCGGTAGATGTCGCGCAACAAGTCAAAGGATTCCATGACCGGCAAATCCCACCACAGTTGCGTGCGCTGCCCAAAGACCACGCCGATTTGCGCCACATGCGCGACGCGCTCTTTCCACGGAACGCGCCCGAGGATTTCACACCGCCCCGCATCCGGCACGAGAATGCCGGACAAGACTTTGACCGTGGTGGATTTCCCCGCGCCATTCGGCCCGATATACCCCACGAGTTCCCCGGGCGCTATCGCAAACGAGATCCCGTCCAAGGCCGCGATCTGGCGATACGTGCGCCGCACGACCCCGCGCAACGCCCCCCAAACCCCGGGTTGCCGCTGGGCGATGTGAAAGGTTTTGGTCAGATTTTCAACGATGATGTGGGACATGGGAGGGGTGCAATCCAAAGCGGGGAATATCTCATCCTTTTATTTTTTTTCTTCCGACGCGTGCGACCGTTTTGGACGGTCACGAGGATGTTTTTTTCGCCATTGGTCAATTTTGTGGGCGTCTGCTTCTGTCAACACAATATGCCCACTGTTTTGGACGCCAACCGCGATGCCCGCTTCCAACATGGATCGGACGGTTTTTTGAATGGTGCGCGGGGAGATATTCCACAATTTTGCCAGACTCGATACCGTGAAAATTTCTGAAGCCTGTCCCGCAATCGCGTTCTCTTTATTCCGGGTGATGTCCGACAAATTCACAGCCTGAGTCGCCGCGTCAATTGTAATGGATACGATCCGACCCTGATCGTCATAAGAAAAGAGGATATTGTCGTGTTCCCCATCGATGCCTGCGTTTTCGGTTTTGGATACCGGGCCATGGGCCAACGTGATTTCCAACGTGTCCGAGTCGGGGAAATACATAAATGGTTTTTTCATCATTTACTCCTTTTGTATCGGCATCTGGAAAGGCATTCAAGACGGTTTTTTGATCGGGCAGAAAGACGAGTCGAAAATATTTTTTTGCATCGGGAATATACACCCATCGGCGAATGCGCCCCGAAGATTCCACTTCGTAACCTTCCATTTTTCCACTATCTACGGCATCGATAATCGCCCGTAAATTTCGCAGGGTCTCAGGGTGTTTTTCGAGTAGCACGGTGACGAAGTAATTCGTGACTTTCATGCCCTATTCTCCTATCCCAACCCAAAATATACACAACTGCGAAAAAATATAATGGAGGAAAATTAAGACGGGGTCTAATAACAGAGCACCCGATTCCGCAGGCGAGAATCGGGTGCTTGTGCGTAGGGGCAATCATTCGGCTGTTATTGCGTCGTCTGGTAATACGGGTTTGTGCCTTCGGCGTGGTCCGTGATGTCGCGGACGCTCGCGATTTCGGGCACGGCTTCTTTGATCATGACTTCCACGCCTTGTTTGAGGGTGACGTCGACCATCCCGCAACCCTGGCATCCGCCGCCAAATTGCAGAAAGGCCGTGTCTTCCTTCACATCGACCAATGCCACATGCCCGCCATGTGCGGCGATGCTCGGGTTGATTTTTTCGTCGATGACCAGTTGGATTTTTTCAGCCACGCTACCCTTGAGGTGCGGCGGCACTTTGTGCGGGTTGTCAATTTTGAAGCCGCGCCCCATCAGGCCATCGACAAAATCGAGCGTGATGTCTTGGGCATAAGGCACGCTGTCTTCGTCGATGTAAATGTTGAACCCATCGAATGGAACCGCGGTGTCGCGGTCCGTATCCTGCCCTTCGGCGACAAAGGCGAGGCGGTAATTGGCCTGCAAGGGCGATGTGGCCTCGGCGGCGATCCGCACGCCCGTAATCACCTGCTCTTGCTCGTGCATCAAGCGGGCAATTTCCGTTTGCGCGACATCTGTAACGGTGATTTCCATGACATTTCTCCTGTGTTGAGGGCGGACTGACAACTGACAACTCGAGAGAGACAGCGCGGTGACCGTCTCACGTCTTACGTCTTACGTCTTACGTCTTACGTCTTACGTCTTACGTCTTACGTCTTACGTCTTACGTCTTACGTCTTACGTCTTACGTCTTACCTCTTACCTCTCACGCCTTTTGCCTCTCACCTTCCCGCCGCTTTTATCGCTTCTGCCTTCATCTTCTCTCGCTCCGCCTCATCCTGCCATCGCGCTTGCACGTCTGCGCTCAATCGCCAAAGCGGATCAAAATACAAAAAGAATGCGTCGGGCTTGACTACGGGACTGATATAAACGGCGATCCCGGTTTCCCGGTTGTAATACTCGTAGGAATGCGCGTCTCGCTTCCCGCCGCCGCCTAGGGTATCTACGATGAACGTGGGCATGTTAAACCCGGACGTGACGCCGCGGATGGCTTTTTCAAGGGCGAGGCCATCGCCGAGGGTGGTGCGTAAATCCTCGACCCCGCTTACGAGATCGTGAAAAAACACGTAATAGGGTTGCACGTTGAGATAACTCAGCCGCTTGACCAAGAGCGTCATGGTCTCTGTGTCGTCATTCACGCCGCGTTGCAACACGGCTTGGTTGCGGATCGTGATCCCGCGCGACAGCAACCGATTGAGCCCATCTTGCGTGATGCCCGTGATTTCCGCGGGGTGATTGAAATGCGTGTGCAAAACCACGTCTTTGTGCATGGCGCGCCCGCGATCCACCACGCGGGTTAGGGCATCGACCCAGGCGTCATCGGTGACGAGTTTTTGCGGCATCACGGCCGGGCCTTTTGTGGCAAACCGAAACCGGCGAATGTGGTCGATATCCAACAGGCGGTTGCCCAATTCCGCCAACTGATCGGCTTTGAGTTGATACACGTCACCCCCGCTGACCACCACATCTTCGACCTCGATGCGCGATTGAATATACCCTATCGCGTCGTCCCACCGCGCCCGATTGACCCGCAACTTCACCTTTTCGACATCCTCTGTATCCAACCCCACCGCATAGCTTCGCGTGCAAAACCGGCAATACACCGGGCAGGTGTCCAACACGAGAAATAACACGCGATCCGGATAGCGATGCGTCAAGCCCGCGACGGGCGCGTCTCCCAATTCATTGAGCGAATCGAGGAGCAATTCCGGGTGATCGGGGCGTTGCTCGCCGCGCAGAGACAAAAACTGTTTGCGAAGCGGATCGCCATACGGATCGTCCCAGTTGATCAAGCTCAAGATGTACGGCGAAATTCGCACGCTCATCGGCGCGTGTTGCAAGCCCGCCGCGACCTCTCGGTAAAAAGCGTCAGACGCGAGTTCGCCAATAGCCGCCTGCAACTTGCCCACATTGGTGATCGAATGCCGCGCCTGAAACTCATGCGAGTGAAAGGTGCGCGCATCGATGTGCTTAAACCCGGGCACGCGCCGCCAAAATTCGTCTCGGCGCAATGCGCGATGCGCGAGGTCCTTATGCGCCACAGGCGGTTTGGTGCGCGGCGTCTGCAATGGTTGGATGGTGTCCATGTTCTCGTCTCACTTCATTTTTTGCGTACAAGCGATGCGATCTCTCAACTACCCGACGAACAACGCATCAATTTAGGCGGTATCATTACACACGGCAAGAAAAAATTGGGCAACGAGCAACATGCGTACGTCGCTGCGGAAGTCGCGCAGACAAAAATGTTGTTCAACCCATTTGTTTCTTGTACTTTAGACCTACTTCCTATCGGGACCTACCCCCCTGGCCCCGTTACTCGCTACGCTTCGTTGTAGGCTACGCCTGTGCCTGTGAGGAAGGGGGGAATGGCGAGCGGTTTTTTAATCGCTTTATGCCCTCGCGCAACGCCACCAGAGTAGCCATTGATAAGCCATCAAAGGCACTTTACTCCCCTTTCCTCGTAGGAAAGGGGCCGGGGGATAGGTCCCCTCGCGCCACGCCATCAGAGCAACCGTAGCTAGAAGCCATCAAAGGAATTTTACTCTCCTTTCCTTTTAGGAAAGGGGCCGGGGGATAGGTCCCCTCGCGCAAAGTTCATCTGTGGTTGCTTTTCTCTGGAAATCCCCATGTCAAAACGCGCCTTCATCCTCCTCATCTCTTGTTTTGCCGTGCTCGCTGTTTTTGTCGTGCTCAGGCTGGTCGCGGTGGTTTCAACCGATTACCTCTGGTTTTCAGAACTCGGGTTCCGCGATACCTTTGTCACGATCATCCGCACCAAGACCCTCGTCTTGTTCGCATTTGGCAGCGCGTTTGCCCTGATCTGCGGCGTGAGTATTTTTGCAGCGCGGTATTACGGACAGCCCACGCGCATCATGGCGCTACAGGTCGTCATCGATGGCGATGTTGCCATGCCTCCGGATCACGCCCGCAGGCAACAATATGCGTGGATCGGCATTATCGCGCTGTTGTCCTTTTTTATGGGCGTTGCGGGCACCTCGTCCTGGATCGTCGTCCTCAAATACGCGCATCCCTCCAGCTTTGGCTTGGCGGATCCCATCTTTGGGCGGGACATCGCGTTTTACGCGTTCCGCCTGCCCCTGTACAATTTTTTGCAGGGCTGGCTCATCGCCGCCTTGATCGTCACGGGCATTGCCACTGTGGTATCCTATCACCGAGACCGCGCGATTCGGTATGACGACAAACGCTGGATCACGATCCCGCATGTGCGCGCCCATGTCTCGATTCTCGCTGCGGGAATCGCCTTGTTGCTCGCGTGGGGCTATTGGCTGAAGGAATACGAACTGCTCTATTCCTCTCGCAAAGAAGCCTTTTTCGGCGCGGGCTATACGGACCTCAACATTCAAATACTGGCCTATCGCGCCATGCTCGTCGGCCTTGTCGCACTCGCCTTGTCGCTCGCCTACAACGCGCGCGTCCGCACTTGGAAAATCCCCGGGTTTGGCGCGGCGGCCTACCTCGGCGCGCTCGTCGTTCTGAGTTGGTTCGTCCCCATGGCGTTTGAACTCGTGGTCGTGCGAGCCAATGAATTTGACCGCGAAGCCCCGTATATCCGACACGCCATCGACTACACGCGCACGGCGTACGCGCTGGACAAAATCGAGGAAGTGCCCTTTCCCGGGGAATCGGACCTCACGGCGAGCGATATCGAAACCAATCAGGCCACCATCCAAAGCATTCCCCTGTGGGATCGCCGGCCCTTGATGGACACGTACTCGCAGATTCAGGAGATCCGCTCCTACTACAAATTCCGCAGTGTGGATGTGGACCGGTATCGCATTGACGGGGCGTATCGGCAGGTCATGCTGGCCGCACGCGAACTCGCCCGAAACCCGCGCGATTTGCCCGGGGATACGTGGGTCAATCGCCACCTCGTGTACACGCACGGGTACGGGCTGGTGATGAGCCCGGCCAATGAGATCGCGGCCGAGGGCCTGCCCGGGTTTCTGCTCAAGGACATCCCGCCCGCCACGTCGCCCGGCCTCGTCGTCGCCCGCCCGGAACTCTACTACGGGGAGGACATGCGCGACTACGTCATCGTGCAGACCAACACCCCGGAGTTCGACTATCCCAAAGGCGACGAAAATATTTACACCACGTACAAAGGGCGCGGCGGCGTGCCCATGGGCGGGTTTTTGACGCGCCTCGGCTTTGCCCTGCGCTTTGCGGATCCCTTCATCCTCTTTACCGACGCGATTACGGCGCAGAGCCGCATCATCTTCGACCGGCACATCGGCACGCGCTTTGGCGAAACCGCGCCGCGCCGCTTTGACAAAATCGCCCCGTTTCTCCACTTTGACAGCGACCCCTATCTCGCCTTAGTCGACCAACGCTTGGTGTGGATTCAGGACGCCTATACGGTCTCCAACATGTTCCCCTATTCCATGCCTTATGGCCGGCCTTACGTGCGGGAGATGAATTACATCCGCAATTCGGTCAAAGTGGTGTTGGACGCGTACCATGGTAGCGTCACCTTTTACGCCTGGGATCCGACCGACCCGTTGCTCGAGACGTACATGGCGATTTTCCCGGACCTGTTCAAATCCGCGGATGAAATCCGTCCGTCCCTGCGCGCCCACCTGCGCTATCCCCTCGACCTGTTCGACATTCAGGCGTCGCTCTACAACACGTATCACATGACCACGCCTATCGTGTTCTACAACCGCGAAGACGTTTGGGAAATCCCCACGGAATACTACGGCACGATGGACCGCCCCATTCGCATGCGCCCGTATTACGTGATGGCGCGCTTGCCCGGTGAGGAGCGCGAGGAATACATCCTCATGTTGCCGGCCACGCCGTCGAACAAGCCCAACATGATCGGCTGGATTTTCGCGCGCTGCGACGGGGAGAATTACGGTCAACTCGTGGTCTATAAATTGCCCAAGGAAAAACTCATCTACGGGCCGATGCTCATCGAACAACGCATCAACCAAGACACGGATATTTCCCGCGAGATCACCCTTTGGGACCAGCGCGGCTCGGATGTGATCCGCGGCAATTTGCTGGTCATTCCCATCCGCAATTCGTTCATCTACGTCGAACCGCTCTATTTGCGCGCGTCCCAACACGGCATGCCCGAACTCAAGCGCGTGCTCGCGATTCACGGGGATCGCTTGGCAATGGGCGAAGACCTCGACGACGCGCTCGACCGGGTTTTCGCCAACTCAGACGCCCCACCGTCCGATGCACAGTTGCCCGAAGACCTCGAGGCCCTCGCCCGCCAAGCCTATCGCCAATTTGAAACGGCCCAAAAACACTTGCGCGCAGGCGCGTTCTCCGACTACGGACACAGCATCGACGCCCTGCGCCAAACCCTTCGGCGCATGAATGGAGAAAAATGAAAAAGCAGGGCGTGCCCATCACCCGTAGGGCTTGAGCGGTTTATCGAGAAAATCAAGCCCTGACGTTCCGCAGTTCAAAGAAGGCATCCCAACAAGTGCCCTCGCAAAACTCCTCCGATCAAGCCATCACGCACAGCGCGCAAGTCCATTGGCAACCAACGTCCATTATGCAACCCACTTTGCAGGCTGGCGCATATCGTTCTGTTACAAAAGCGCTTTGCGCTGTGCAAGCCCCTCGGCGTTTGAGAGCGGCATTTTTGAACTGCTGGGGCAGTTGTACCCCGCTCGCCTACTTTTTTTGCTGTTGAAAAAAAGTAGGTCGCCGAAGGCATCGGAGGCAACCAACGAGGCTGTAGGACCAAACGCCTTAAATGAGCAAGCAACACATTGGTTATTGGCTCACAATCGCCAAAATTGTGATTCCTTCTGATGGATAAAAAAAGTGGATACTTCAACTTTCTCTCCGCGTTTATCTGTGGTTGCATTTCATGAATAATCCAATCTCAAAATGGGCGGGGTTGCTCACGGAGCAGCGCAATCCCAACAGCACCTACATCGACCGGTGTTCGACTGCGGATGCACTTCGGATCATCAATGCCGAAGACCAAAAAGTCGCCCATGCGGTTGAAGGCGCGATAGGCGACATAGCCAAAGCCGTGGATCTCGTGGTCAAAGCATTTCAAAAGGGCGGGCGGCTCTTTTACGTGGGCGCGGGCACAAGCGGGCGCCTCGGCGTGCTCGACGCGGCTGAATGCCCGCCGACTTATGGGGTACAACCCGACCTGGTACACGGCATCATCGCAGGCGGCACACCCGCGTTGACCCGATCCCAAGAAGGCGCGGAAGACCAGCCCGAAGCCGGACGAGCCGCCCTTGAAGCCCGCGCCTGTTCCGCTGATGATGTCGTGATGGGCATTGCCGCGAGTGGGGTTACGCCCTTTGTGCTCGGCGCGCTCGACTACGCCTATCGCATCGGCGCGAAGACCGTGTTTTTCACTTGCAATCCCAATCGAGAGGTGTGTGCAAATGTCGTTATCGCCCCGGTCGTCGGCCCGGAAGTCATCGCCGGATCCACGCGCATGAAAGCGGGCACAGCGACCAAACTCGTCCTCAACATGATCACCACGACCGCGATGATCCGCATGGGCAAGGTCTATGAAAACCTGATGGTCGATCTCGCACCCACCTGCGACAAACTCGCGGACCGCGCCCAACGCATTTTGGGCCTCGTCGCGGACTTAACGCCAGAAGAAAGTCGCCGCGCCCTCGCCCTCGCACAGGGCGACCTCAAAACCGCCCTCGTCATGACAAAACGGGCCGTCTCCATAGAAACGGCCCGTGCATTGCTCAAAGAAAACCATGGCGTCGTCAACGCGGTCTTGGGGAAGTGATTTATTCGTCCAACCAGTGGCATTGACCCGTTACTTCAGATGCCCTGAAGTGACTTTATTTAGGAGAATTCACATGGCCGAGTACGATACAATTTCCAAACCTGATTCAAAACTATCCAGCCGACCTCGTCCAATTCATCCTCGGACGAGTTGATGTGGAAGTTGACGGTCTGCTCGAAACCGAACAACCCACCTGCGTCGAAGCGATAATCTGATTCGCGTGCGCCTTGACGGTCAGGAGGCCTTGGTTCACACGGAATTTCAAACCACCGACAGCACGGGCACCCCGATGAATCGCCGCATGATCAATTACATGGGTTACATTATCGCGCAGTATGGCCTGCCGGTCTATTCCTGTGTGATCTACTTGCGGCGCAATGCCGGGCGGCACGATCCAGGATGCTACACGCAAGAACTTCCCGGCCATTTCATCTTTGTGGAATACAAGGTGATTCGGCTGAGTGAGGTGGATGGGCAAAGCATTCTTGAAGGGGGTCAGGCGGGCTTGCTTCCTTTCGCGCCGTTGATGAAACCTCCTGTGGGGGTGGATTCAGAGGCATGGTTGCGTCAGTGTATCCGCAAGACCGATGCGATGCCCTTGGATCATTCAAGCAAGATCAACTTTTTGGGTGGCTTGGCGGTCATGAGTGGCTTGGCTTATGAGTCGAACACCATCAAGCGTATCATTTCTCAGGAGGGTTTTATGGACGCGATTATGCGTGAATCATCGTTTGCCCAATACCTCAAGGAACACTTCAAGGAACAGTTTATTGAGCAGGGCATTGAGCAGGGCATTGAGCAGGGCATTGAGCGAGGGGGTAGGGAACATACCATGGACGCGATTCTCGACGTGCTGGAGATTCGCTTTGATCCTGCCGGGGCCGATCAGGTCGCAGGTTGCATTCGAGCTATCGAAGATTTGCAACGCCTCAAGCAGTTGCATCGCTCGGCAGTGCAAGTCTCGGATCTGGGTGAATTTCAGCGCGAATTGGACGCGGAGGCGTGACGCGATTTTCCGATGAAGGGAAGCGGGGCGGGGTTATTTTTCTGCCCTATCCGCTTGGTAAAATGCTTTGACCAGACTGTTGAGAAAATCTTTGGGGCGGCGCGTGGCTTCGGCGGGGATTTCAAATGTCGCGTGTCCGAGCAACTTCAGCCCGTGTCCGTAGTCGTCGAACATATCTTGGCAGATCTCGTGAACCGGGCGATGTTCGCTCTTTGCTTTTTGCGCGAGTTCTCGCAGGGCCGCATCGTCGAACGTGAGCGCGATGCCGTAAGCGTCTCGAAACCGGTCGACAAACGCGCCCGTGTCCCGCAAGACCAACAATTGCCGAAGTGCGTGCTCGGGGGATTCGATCACACTTTTCGTCACGCGGAAGGCGTCGATATCCGTTGAGGGCAGGGATTTTTCAAATTTGAGCAAGGCGCGTTCGCAAACGCTGACCAGACTGCGCGCGCCGGTTTGTTCTAGCGCGGCTTGTTCAGCCAGCAACTGCAACGCGTCGTCGTCAAATTTCAGATCGATGCCGTAGGCTTTGAAATCGCGTTTTTTGCCCACGATCACCGAACTCGTCGGGCTTTTCAAAATCGCGTAGAGATCGTCAACGCTCAAGGATGTCAAAATCGCCGTGACCGGCAACCGGCCCACAAATTCAGACTCAAACCCGTATTCGATGAGGTCTTCTGTTTTGACCTCTTGCAAAAGCGCGGTCCGATCCCGTTCCTGTGCCTGGGCGATCTCGCGCTCAAATTGAAACCCGACCTTGCCCAAATTGAGCCGCTTTCGCACGATGTCCTCAAGATCGCTGAACGCGCCGCTGACGATAAACAAAATGTTGCGCGTGTTGATTTTTTGCCGCTCCACTTTGCCACTGCGCTGAAATTGCATCATCGATTCCATCTGCGACGTGAGGTCGTGCGGTGCTTTGAGATCGACATCGGTCTCTTCCATCAACTTGAGCAAGTTGCGCTGAACGCCGGTGCGCGACACATCCGGGCCGGTCAGATTTGAGGACGACGCGATTTTGTCGATTTCGTCGATGTACACAATCCCGTATTGCGCCTTTGCAATGCTGCCATCGGCCTCGCGCACCAGTTCCCGAATGAGGTCTTCGACATCGCCGCCCACGTATCCCGTCTCGCTGAATTTGGTCGCATCGCCCTTGACAAAGGGCACGCCAATGCGCTGCGCGATCAACTTGATCAAATACGTTTTGCCCACACCCGTAGGCCCGATCAGGAGGATGTTGTTTTTGATCTGCCCCACGTTTTTGCGCGAAAACTCCGGGTCTTCGCGGTCGAGTTTCATGCGGTTGTAATGCGTGCAGATCTTGGTTGCCAACACTTCTTTTGCCGCGCCCTGCTCGACCACATACTCGTCTAAATACGCCTCCAGTTCTTCGGGTTTGAGGTCAAAATCAATGGTCTCCTCTGCGGGCTCTTCCACGGGCGGGTCCTCCTTCATCCCGGCGGGTTCTCCCTGTTGCACGACCACCTGACTGCCGTATTTTTGCTCGAGGAAATCCTTGAGGTCTTTTTGCAAATCCGTCGGCGAGAAAGGTTGTTTTTTCGACATAAAAGCTCCAATGTGGTGAGATGAAAGGCGTAAGACGTGAGACGTAAGAAAGCTACCCCTCTCTCGGTCGCTCTCCGACGCGGGGAGCGGAGATATTAGGGGGGCGGGAGTAAGTCTCTAAACAATACCAGTATGACGCCAAACTGTCAAGCTATCATGATGAGCGATCAGCGAGCAACTCCGCCGTGTGCGTGCCCTTTCCACCCCACCGTGTCTGAATCGCGGATTAAACGGATTACGCGGATTGCGCGGATTACCCCACACCGCCCTACCACCGCTTCATCGTTCCCACTCCGCTGTGTCCTTCGCATGCCCTGTCGCCATAGCCCTATCCCCCCGACCCCCGTTATTCGCTTCGCTCATTGTAGGCTACGCCTGTGTCTACGAGGAAAGGGGGCGCGTATGGCTTTCTTGAAGGTTTGTCTCCCTAGCTGTTTTGATGGCTTTGAGCGAATGAATCACGCCATGAAAAACCAAACCCCTCTCGCACAATCCCTCGCAACCCCTCTCGCCATTCCCCTCGGAAGACCCATCGCCATTCCCCCTTCCTTTTAGGCACAGGCGTAGCCTACAACGAAGCGTAGCGAGTAACGGGGCCAGGGGGTAGGTCCCATTCCCCCTTGCCTTGACGATCCCCTCGTCACTTTACGCTTTGACGAAATGGCGTAAAGTCTTATTTTGTCCTCCACCATCTTTATTTCGCGCACGCAGGCAAAAGCCCTGCCCGTGCAACTCGTTGTATTTTTCGAGACTTCAGAATGATTGCCGAAATTTTCAGACGCTGTTTGAACCCATTTAGGCCCTCGGTTCCCACCGCTTGTCCTCCCGCGAAAACCGGGGTTCATGGCGGCCATCCCCTTCTTGGGGTGTGGTTCTATATCGTGCTGGTTTTGCTGATGGCATCGGGGTCGGCTTTTGCCCAAAACGCCCAGGTGACGTTGGTTTTGTCTCCGTCGTCGATTTCGGAGAACGGCGGGGTTTCCACGATCACGGCAACGCTGGATCGCACTGCGACCGAGGCGACGACGATCACGGTTTCAGCTACGGCTGTATCGCCTGCGGTTGCGGGCGATTTCACGCTATCGGCCGCGACCACGCTGACGATAGCGGCGAATGCGACGACGAGCACGGGGATCGTGACGATCACGGCGGTGGACGATAGGACCCAGGTGCCGAGCAAGCGCGTGACCGTGTCTGCAACGGCGGCGGGTGGCAATGGGGCATTGGCCCCGTCTGCCGTGACCCTGACGATCACCGACGATGAGGTTGACTACGACTTCGATAACGACGGTTACATCGATGTAGCCAACCTCGATCAGCTCAATGCCATTCGCTATGACATGGACACCGATGGCGCCCGGGATAGAGCCCATTCGGTCGCCGATTCCCTTGCCTTAGCGGTCAGCATCGCGGCATGGCGCGCTGCGGGAAGTCGCCCTTTTACTCAGGGATGGCTCGATTCCATCTCCGTCGCGACAAATCTGCGGGAGGGTGCCGCCTACAACGCCGCATTCCCCAACCGCATCGCCACTGCTAACGCTTCCGTTGGACTCATGGGCTGCCCCACTTCCGGATGCGTCGGCTACGAACTCACCGCAAGCCTCGACTTCGACAGCGACGGCGATGGCGATGTAGATGCCAACGACCACAGCGGCAAATACTGGAACAACGGCGCTGGCTGGCTACCCTACAGCCTCACAGGCAACTTCAAGGGCAACAGTCACACCATAAACAACCTATTCAGCGACCTCCGTCTCTATCGGGATGGCAGCGCGTATGCAGGTCTGTTTTACCAGCTTGGCCCCGGATCCCGCGTCGAAACCCTGGGCATAACCAACGCCAATATCACAACCTTAGGTGGTGCAGGCATTCTGGCCGCTTACACTGCTGGCGAAATTGTCGCCTGCTACACCACAGGCACGGTCAGGGCCTTAAATTCTCGCTACTCACATTATGCAGGTGGATTAGTCGGCGAATCCTTAGGAATTATCTCTACGAGCTACTCCACTGCATCTGTCAGCGGTCACATCGGTGTCGGCGGTTTGCTGGGCGGAGCTGTTTACTCGCCATCCACAGGGTATCCTCCAGGTAGGGTAATAAACTCTTACGCCACCGGCCGGGTCACCGGAACCTCCCGCGTCGGCGGGTTAGTAGGGCTGAAGAGAAACACCAGCACACGCGACAATTATTGGGACACTTTGACCAGTGGACAAGACACCAGTGCTGTCGGCACCGGCTATATCACCAGCGATCTCGTATCCGTTACGACATACACCGGCATCTACGAAAACTGGAACATCGACATCGACGGGCAACTCGGCGACGATGATCCGTGGACCTTTGGCACGGCGTATCAGTATCCGGTCTTGAAGTATGCAGGCATGGACACCACCGCGCAATTTGCCGCCCAGATTGCGGTGGCGAGGTTGACACTCGCGCCTTCGACGATCGACGAGAGCGGTGCGACCAATCGGACGACTGTAACGGCAACATTGCCGAGAGCGGTGAACAACGCAGTGACGATCACGGTGGCTGCGACAGGGGTATCGCCTACGGTTGCGGGCGATTTCACGCTATCGGCCGCGAAGACGCTGACTGTCGCGGCGAATGCGACGACGAGCACGGGACTTGTGACGATCACAGCGGTGAACAACGCGACCGCCGATGCGCGGCACAGGCGCGTGACCGTCTCGGGGTCAGCTTCGAGCGACACATTGTCGGTATTGAACGCGACATTGACGATCACCGACGATGAGGCCGCGCCGACAGTGACGCTGGCGGCGAACCCGTCAACGATTTCGGAGAACGGCGGTGTTGCCACGATCACGGCGGCCCTGTCTCGCGCATCGACCCTGGCGACGACGATCACGGTGCGCCCGGTGGCGGGGGCTTATACCGTGGGGACGGATTCGACGATCACCATCGCGGCAGGACAAACCGCGAACGCGTCGGACACGGTGATCCTCACGGCCGTGGACAATATAACCGATGCGCCGGACAACAGAGTGACCGTGCCCACAATTGTGCAGAGCGACAATGGGGCGACGATCCCGGCTACCCTGATGCTGACGATCACCGACGATGAGGCCGCGCCGGACATAACCTTGTCGATGTCGCCCTCGACGATTTCGGAGGCGCTCGGCGTTTCCACGGTCACGGCGACCCTGTCGCATCTATCGAGCGCGATCACGACGATCACCGTGCGCCCGGTGGCGGATACTTACACGGTGGGGGCGGATTCGACGATCACCATCGCGGCCGGGGACACGACGAACGCGTCGGACACGGTGATCCTCACGGCCGTGGACAACGCAGTCAATACCGCGGATATCGTAGTGTCCGTGGTTGTTGGGGTGAGCAACGACCAAGGCGTGGGCAACGTGACCGGCTCTTTGACGATTATAGACAACGACGGCTTTGTTGACTACGACCTGGATAACGACGGTTACATCGATATAACCAACCTCGATCAGCTCTCTGCCATTCGCAGTGACATAAACGCCGATGGCGTCGTGGACCTCCCGAGGCCAGAGATATTTCCCACTCCAGGGATATGGCCCACTGTCGATACCCTGACCTACACCCGGCCCTACAACGCCGCATTCCCCGACCGCATCGTCACTCCCACCTCTTCTGTTGGACCCATGGGCTGCCCCACTTCTGGATGCGTCGGCTACGAACTGCTGAACGACCTCAACTTCGACAGCGATGGCGATAGCGATGTAGATGCCGACGACCACGGAGGCAAATACTGGGACAACGGCCGCGGCTGGAGACCAATCGCCGGAACCTCTGGGGCCTTCTATGGAGACAGGTACGACTACCGCTACTGGGTGCCCGGGGGGGACCAAGGGCACCAATCGGGCTACTTAGGCTACTTCAAGGGCAACGGCCACACCATAAAAAACCTGTTCATAAAGAGAACCAGCACTGTTGGCTTTTCTGTCTCTAAACTCGGGTTGTTCTATAGCCTTGGAATCGGCTCCCGCGTCGAATCCCTGGGCATAATCAACGCCAATGTCACAGGAGGTTCTTACCTAGGTATTCTGGCCGGAATACTTTTCAAAGGTACCATTGTCGCCTGCTACACACACGGCACGGTCTCTGGCCAAGATTTCGCTCCAGTAGGCACCCCAACCCCGCACTTCACCCCGTGGGGGGTCAACAGCCACAGTATCGGTGGATTAGTCGGTTTTTCCTTCCAGGGAACTATCCACGCGAGCTACTCCATGGCAAATGTCAGCGAAGTCAGAGACGTCGGTGGTCTGGTAGGCACTGCGTGGCAGAACACCCATATATCAAGCTCTTACGCCAACGGCATAGTCACCGGAGGCAACGCTTTCGGCAGGATAATAAGAAGTGAGCGTGATCAGGGCGCGGTCCTCCCCGCCGTCGGCGTCGGCGTCGGTGGTGCAGAGGAGTACCCCAGCGTCGAAGCCAGCTGGGCCGGCGGGTTAGTAGGGAATGCGAATGACGAAAGCACCTGTTATACTTACAGTGGTGCAACGTTCGCCTGCGGCGGGGTACGAGCGACTACGAACATCGCAAACTTCAGCTATTGGGACATGCACAGCAGTGGGAAAGGCACCAGCGCGCTCGGCGTCGGCAAGACCACCCACGAACTCCGATCCATTACCGGCTACACCGGCATCTACTCAAACTGGAACATCGACATCGACGGGCAAGGGGGCAACGACGATCCGTGGCACTTTGGCACGGCGAGTCAGTATCCGGTCTTGAAGTATGCCGACATGGACACCGACTTGCAATTTAATCTGCAACCACGACTCGTGACATTGATACTTACGCCACGACAGATCGACGAGAGTGGTACAGCCAATCAGACGACTGTGACGGCAGCATTGACGAAACCACTGACATCCGCAGTGGTGGTCACGGTCTCGGCGACAGCGGTGGCACCTGCGGTTGCGGGCGATTTTACGCTCTCGACCGCGAAGACGCTAACGATAGCGGCAAATGCGACGACGAGCACGGGCACCGTGACGATCACAGCGGTGGACAACGCCATCGATGCGCCGTGGAAGCGCGTGACCGTGGCGGCAACGGTTTCAGGGGCAAACGATATAACGACGTCGCACGCGATCCTGACGATTGCCGACGATGAGTCCACGCCGACAGTGACGATGGCGGTGAACCCGTCGTCGATTTCGGAGAACGGCGGTGTTGCCACGGTCACGGCGACGCTATCGGGTAGTTCGGTTGCGCCGACGTCGATCACAGTGCGCCCGGTGCCTGGCGTGTACACGGTTGGGGCGACGAATTCGACGATTACCATCGCGGCCGGGCAAACGGCGACCACGGATACAGTGATCATCACAGCAGTGGACAACATGATTCATGCGCCGGACAACAGCCGTGGCGTGTGGGTTCAGGTGACTAACTGGCACGGCATAAACGTGGTCACCGCGGAGTTGACGTTCACAGAGGATGAGGACCCGCCGGACGTGACGATGGAGGTGTCCCCGACGTCGATTGCGGAGACTGGCGAGGTTTCGACCGTGACGGCGACCCTGTCTCGCCCATCGAGCGCGGTGACGACGATCACCGTGCGGCCCGTGACCGGTGCTTACGCGGTGGGGATGGATTCGACGATCATCATTGCGGCCGGGCAAACGGCGAACGCGTCGGACACGGTGGTCATCACGACGGTGGACAACGCCATAACGGCGGGGGACAAGACGGTGACCGTGTTGAGCGCGGTGGACAACAGCGCGGGCACGGGAACGGTCACGGCTGCGACGCTGACGATTACCGATGACGACCGGCCGCATGCGACGTTGGTTTTATCTCCGTCGTCGATTTCGGAGGCTGGCGGGGTTTCCACGATCACGGCAACGCTGGATCGCCCTGCGACCGAGGCGACGACGATCACGGTTTCAGCTACGGCGGTACCGCCTGCGGTTTCGGGCGATTTCACGCTATCGGCCGCGACCACGCTGACTATCGCGGCGAGTGTGACGACGAGCACGGGCCTTGTGACGATCACAGCGGCGAACAATATGATCCAGGCGTCGGACAAGCGCGTGACCGTGTCTGCAACGGTGGCGGGTGGCAATGGAGCAGTGGCCCGGTCTACCGTGACCCTGATGATCACAGAGAATGTGATCGACTACGACGAGGATAACGACGGTTACATCGATGTAGCCAACCTCGACCAACTCAACGCCATACGCTATGACCTCAACGGCGATGGTTTCGTAGCCCCTGCTGATACCATGAACTACAACGCTTACAACGCTGCATTCCCCAACCGTTTCACCGCTGCCGCGGAGCGCATGGGGTGCCCGTCCGGGCGCTGCGTCGGCTACGAACTCACCGCAAGCCTCGATTTCGACAGCAATGGCGATGGCGATGTAGATGCCACCGACCACAGCGGCAAATACTGGGACGGCGGCTCCGGCTGGCTACCCATCGCCTGTTGCAGAACCAGCAACAGCTACACAGGCTACTTCAAGGGCAACGGTCACACCATAAACAACCTGTTCATCAACCGCACCATCTACGGTAGCGGCACCAACCCCAATTTCCTCGGCCTGTTCTTCAAACTTGGCGCCTTCTCCCGCGTCGAAACCCTGGGCATAACCAACGCCAATATCACGGGAATTTCTCATGTAGGTATTCTGGCCGGACAAAATCACGGCACCATTGTCGCTTGCTACACCACCGGCAGGGTCGCCGGTTTCAATCCCATTGAGTGGCGGTGGCCCGATCCCTCTCCCCGTGGGGGTTACACTATCGGTGGATTAGTAGGCCGGACCGATATCCGCGGAAAGATCTCCACGAGCTACTCTACGGCATCTGTCAGCGGCAGTAGGTATGTCGGCGGTCTAGTGGGCAGAATTTTTAACAGTGTTATAATAAACTCTTACGCCATCGGCCCTGTCAGCTCCACTGACCGCGTCCGCGCCGGTAACTGGCGCCGATGGCACGGCTCTGGCGGATTTATCGGAGGCTTAAACCAAAACACCAACGACATATCCAACAGCTACTATGACACCGAAACCAGCGGACTGAGCCGTGCCATCGGCGCCGTCCACAGCCCTGACCCCGACACCAGCGGCGTCACCAGCAAGACCACCGCCGAACTCGTATCCGTTACAGGATACACCGGCATCTACGAAAATTGGAACATCGACATCGACGGACAACCCGGCGACGACGATCCGTGGCACTTTGGCACGGTGAATCAGTATCCGGTCTTGAAGTATGACGGCATGGACACCACTGTGCAATTTGATCTGCAACCAGAAATAGTGATGTTGACACTTACGCCCTCGACGATCTCGGAAAACGGCGGCGTTTCGACCGTGACGGCGAGGCTGACACAGTCGTTGGACGCGACGACGACGATCACCGTGCGCCCGGTGGCCGAGGCTTACACGGTGGGGATGGATTCGACGATCATCATCGCGTCCGGGCAAACGGCAAACGCGTCGGACACGGTGGTCATCACGGCCGTGGACAACAACACCGCTTCGGGGGACAAGAGGGTGACCGTGTTCAGCGCGGTGGACAACAGCGCGAGCACGAGAACGGTCGCTCTTGCGACGCTGACGATAGCCGATGACGATGTGGCGCAGGTGATGTTGGTTTTGTCTCCTGCGTCGATTTCAGAGGATGGCGGGGTTTCCACGATCACAGCGACACTGGATCGCCCCACGACCAAGGCGACGACGATCACGGTTTCAGCTACGGCGGAATCACCTGCGGTTGCGGGCGATTTCACGCTATCGACCGCGAAGACGCTGACCGTCGCGGCGAATGCGACGGCGAGCACGGGTCTTGTGACGATCACATCGGTGAACAATACGACCGATGCGCCGGACAAGCGCGTGACCGTATCTGCAACGGTGGCGGTTGGCAATCTGGCGTCTGCCCCGTCTGCCGTGACCCTGATGATTACAGACGACGACGATCCGCCGACGGTGGCACTGTCGCTATCGCCCGCGTCGATTTCAGAGGCGAGCGGCGTTTCCACGATCACGGCGACCCTATCTCACGAGTCGAGCGAAGCGACGACGATCACCGTGCGCCCGGTGGCCGGGGCTTACACGGTGGGGACAGATTCGACGATTGTCATCGCGGCCGGACAAACGGCGAACACGTCTGATACGGTGCTCATCACAGCGGTGAACAACACGACCCATGCGCCGGACAACGATGTGACCGTGAATGTTGTGCCACGCAACGCCCAAGGCGTGGGCAGTGTGACCGCCGCGACTTTGACGATCACAGAGGATGAGGCCGCGCCGGAGGTGACGATAGCAGTGTCACCTACGTCGATTTCGGAGAACATCGCGGTTTCAACCGTGACGGCGACGCTGAATCGCCCATCGAGCGCGGCGACGACGATCACGGTTTCAGTAACGCCTGTATTACCTGCGGTTGTAGGCGATTACACGCTGAGCACGGCGAAGACGCTGACCGTCGCGGCGGGCGAGACGACGAGCACCGGCACCGTGACGATCACAACAGTGAACAACAGCGTCGCTTCGGGGGACAAGACGGTAACCGTGACGGGCACGCCATCCAACAGCGTGGGCGTAGGGTCGTCGGTCACGGCTGCTACGCTAACGATAGCCGATGACGACGTGGCGCAGGTGACATTGGTTTTGTCTCCGACGTCGATTTCTGAAAATGCCGAGGTTTCGACCGTAACGGCGAGACTAAATCGCCCCGCGACCGAGGCGACGACGATCACGGTATCAGCGGAGGCGGTATCGCCTGCGGTTGCGGGCGATTTCACGCTATCGGCCACGACCACGCTGACTATCGCGGCAAGTGTGACGACGAGCACGGGTACCGTGACGATCACCTCGGTGAACGATACGACCGATGCACCGGACAAGGAAGTGACCGTGTCTGGAACAGCGACGGGTGGCAATATGGCGTCGGCCCCATCTGATGTGACCCTGACGATCACCGACGATGAGGCCGCGCCGACGGTGGCACTGTTGCTATCGCCCGCGTCGATTTCAGAGGCGAGCGGCGTTTCCACGATCACGGCGACCCTATCTCACAAGTCGAGCGAAGCGACGACGATCACCGTGCGCTCGGTGCCTGGTGCTTACACGGTGGGGGCGACGGATTCGATGATTGTCATCGCGGCCGGGCAAACGGCGAACGCGCCGGATACAGTGATCATCACAGCAGTGGACAACATGATTCATGCGCCTAACAACAGTGTGACCGTGTCCGTTGTGCCACGTAACGACCAAGGCGTGGGCAGTAGTGTGACCGGCACGGCGTTGACGATCACAGAGGATGAGGCCGCGTCGGCCGTAACGATAGCGGTGTCCCCGACGTCGATTGCGGAGACTGGCGAGGTTTCAACCGTGACGGCGACGCTGTCTCGCCCATCGAGCGCGGCGACGACGATCACGGTTTCAGTAACGCCTGTGTCACCTGCGGTTGGAGGCGATTACACGCTGAGCACGGCGAAGACGCTGACGATAGCGGCGGGCGAGACGACGAGCACGGGCACCGTGACAATCACGACGGTGGACAACAGCGTCGCTTCGGGGGACAAGACGGTAACCGTGACGGGCACGCCAACTAACAGCGTGGGCACGGGATCGGTCACTGCTGCGACGCTAACGATAGCCGATGACGACGTGGCGCAGGTGACGTTGATTTTGTCTCCGACGTCGATTTCTGAAAATGCCAAGGTTTCGACCGTAACGGCGACACTAAATCGCCCCGCGACCACGGCGACGACGATCACGGTTTCAGCGGAGGCTGTATCACCTGCGGTTGCGGGCGATTTCACGCTATCGGCCACGACCACGCTGACTATCGCGGCGAGTGTGACGACGAGCACGGGCACCGTGACGATCACATCGGTGAACGATACGACCGATGCACCGGACAAGCGCGTGACCGTGTCCGGAACGGTGGCGGCTGGCAATCTGGCGTCGGCCCCGGATGATGTGACCCTGACGATCACCGACGATGATGCCGCGCCGACGGTGGCACTGACCCTATCGCCCGCGTCGATTTCAGAGGCGAGCGGCGTTTCCACGATCACGGCGACCTTGTCTCACAAGTCGAGCGAAGCGACGACGATCACCGTGCGCTCGGTGCCTGGTGCTTACACGGTGGGGGCGACGGATTCGACGATTGTCATCGCGGCCGGGCAAACGGCGAACGCGACGGACACGGTGATCATCACAGCGGTGGACAACACGACCCATGCGCCGAACAACAGTGTGACCGTGCCCGTTGTGCCACATAACGACCAAGGCGTGGGCAGTATTGTGACCGGCACGGCGTTGACGATCACAGAGGATGAGGCCGCGCCGGACGTGACGATAGCAGTGGAGCCTACGTCAATTGCGGAGACTGGCGCGGTTTCGACCGTGACGGCGACGCTGTCTCGCCCATCGAGCGCGGCGACGACGATCACGGTTTCAGTAACGCCTGTGTTACCTGCGGTTGTAGGCGATTACACGCTGAGCACGGACAAGACGCTGACCGTCGCGGCGGGCGAGACGACGAGCACGGGCAGCGTGACGATCACGACGGTGAACAACAACATCGCTTCGGGGGACAAGACGGTAACCGTGACGGGCACGCCAACTAACAGCGTGGGCGTAGGGTCGTCGGTCACTCCTGCGACGCTGACGATTGCCGATGACGACGTGGCGCAGGTGATGTTGATTTTGTCTCCTGCGTCGATTTCTGAAAATGCCGAGGTTTCGACCGTAACGGCGACGCTAGATCGCCCCGCGACCGAGGCGACGACGATCACGGTATCAGCGGAGGCTGTATCGCCTGCGGTTGCGGGCAATTTCACGCTATCGACCGCGACCACGCTGACTATCGCGGCGAGTGTGACGACGAGCACCGGTACCGTGACGATCACATCGGTGAACGATACGACCGATGCACCGGACAAGCGCGTAACCGTGTCTGGAACAGCGACGGGTGGCAATATGGCGTCTGCCCCGTCTGCCGTGACCCTAACGATCACCGACGATGAGGCCGCGCCGACGGTGGCACTGTCGCTGTCGCCCGCGTCAATTTCAGAGGCGAGCGGCGTTTCCACGATCACGGCGACCCTGTCTCACGAATCGAGCGCGGCGACGACGATCACCGTGCGCTCGGTGCCTGGTGCTTACACGGTGGGTGCGACGGATTCGACGATTGTCATCGCGGCCGGGCAAACGGCGAACGCGACGGATACGGTGCTCATCACAGCAGTGGACAACATGATTCATGCGCCGAACAACAGTGTGACCGTGCCCGTTGAGGTGAGCAACGACCAAGGCGTGGGCAGTAGTGTGACCGGCACGGCGTTGACGATCACAGAGGATGAGGACCCGCCGGACGTGACGATGGCGGTGTCACCTACGTCGATTGCGGAGACTGGCGCGGTTTCAACCGTGACGGCGACGCTGAATCGCCCATCGAGCGCGGCGACGACGATCACCGTGCGCTCGGTGCCTGGTGCTTACACGGTGGGGGCGACGGATTCGACGATTGTCATCGCAGCCGAGCAAACGGCGAACACATCGGACATGGTGGTCATCACGACGGTGGACAACAACATCGCTTCGGGGGCCAGGATGGTGACCGTGACGGGCACGCCATCCAACAGCGTGGGCACGGGATCGGTCACGGCTGCGACGCTGACGATTACCGATGACGACATGGCGCAGGTGACGTTGGTTTTGTCTCCGACGTCGATTTCTGAAAATGCCAAGGTTTCGACCATAACGGCGACACTAAATCGCCCCGCGACCACGGCGACGACGATCACGGTTTCAGCGGAGGCTGTATCGCCTGCGGTTGCGGGTGATTTCACGCTATCGGCCGCGACCACGCTGACGATTGCGGCGAATGCGACGGCGAGCACGGGCAGCGTGACGATCACATCGGTGAACGATACGACCGATGCGCCGGACAAGCGCGTGACCGTGTCTGCAACGGTGGCGGCTGGCAATCTGGCGTCTGCCCCGTCTGATGTGACGCTGACGATCACCGACGATGAGGCCGCGCCGACGGTGGCGCTGTCGCTGTCGCCCGCGTCAATTTCAGAGGCGAGCGGCGTTTCCACGATCACGGCGACCTTGTCTCACAAGTCGAGCGAAGCGACGACGATCACGGTATCAGCGGAGGCTGTATCGCCTGCGGTTGCGGGCGATTTCACGCTATCGACCATGAAGACACTGACCTTCGCGGCAGGCGAGACGACGAGCACGGGCAGTGTGACGATCACGGCCGTGAACAACACGACCCATGCGCCGAACAAGCGCGTGACCGTATCCGGTGCGGCGGGCAATGCCCAAGGCGTGGGCAATGTGCCCGACGCGACTTTGACGATCACAGAGGATGAGGCCGCGCCGGAGGTAACGATGGCGGTGGCGCCTACGTCGATTTCGGAGAACGTCGCAGTTTCAACCGTGACGGCGACGCTGAATCGCCCATCAAGCGCGGCGACGACGATCACGGTTTCAGTAACGCCTGTATTACCTGCGGTTGTAGGCGATTACACGCTGAGCACGGCGAAGACGCTGACGATAGCGGCGGGCGAGACGACGAGCACCGGCACCGTGACGATCACGACGGTGAACAACAACATCGCTTCGGGGGACAAGACGGTAACCGTGACGGGCACGCCAGCTAACAGCGTGGGCGTAGGGTCGTCGGTCACGGCTGCGACGCTGACGATTACCGATGACGACGTGGCACAGGTGACGTTGGTTTTGTCTCCGACGTCGATTTCTGAAAATGCCAAGGTTTCGACCGTAACGGCGACACTAAATCGCCCCGCGACCGAGGCGACGACGATCACGGTATCAGCGGAGGCTGTATCGCCTGCGGTTGCGGGCGATTTCACGCTATCGGCCGCGAAGACGCTGACGATTGCGGCGAGTGAGACGACGAGCACGGGCATCGTGACGATCACATCGGTGAACAATACGACCGATGCGCCGGACAAGCGCGTAACCGTGTCCGGAACGGCGACGGGTGGCAATATGGCGTCTGCCCCGTCTGACGTGACCCTGACGATTACAGACGATGATGCCGCGCCGACGGTGGCACTGTCGCTGTCGCCCGCGTCGATTTCGGAGGCGAGCGGCATTTCCACGATCACGGCGACCCTGTCTCACGAATCGAGCGAAGCGACGACGATCACCGTGCGCCCGGTGGCCGGGGCTTACACGGTGGGGGCGACGGATTCGACGATTGTCATCGCGGCCGGACAAACGGCGAACGCGACGGACACGGTGCTCATCACAGCAGTGGACAACATGATTCATGCGCCTAACAACAGTGTGACCGTGTCCGTTGTGCCACGTAACGACCAAGGCGTGGGCAGTAGTGTGACCGGCACGGCGTTGACGATCACAGAAGATGAGGACCCGCCGGACGTGACGATAGCAGTGTCACCTACGTCAATTTCGGAGACCGTCGCGGTTTCAACCGTGACGGCGACGCTGTCTCGCCCATCGAGCGCGGCGACGACGATCACCGTGCGCTCGGTGCCTGGTGCTTACACGGTGGGTGCGACGGATTCGACGATTGTCATCGCGGCCGGGCAAACGGCGAACGCGACGGATACGGTGCTCATCACGACGGTGGACAACGCCATCGCTTCGGGGGCCAGGATGGTGACCGTGACGGGCACGCCATCCAACAGCGTGGGCACGGGATCGGTCACGGCTGCGACGCTGACGATTACCGATGACGACATGGCGCAGGTGACGTTGGTTTTGTCTCCGGCGTCGATTTCTGAAAATGCCAAGGTTTCGACCGTAACGGCGACACTAAATCGCCCCGCGACCGATGCGACGACGATCACGGTTTCAGCGGAGGCTGTGTCGCCTGCGGTTGCGGGCGATTTCATGCTATCGACCACGAAGACGCTGACGATTGCGGCGAATGCGACGGCGAGCACCGGTACCGTGACGATCACATCGGTGAATGATACGACCGATGCGCCGAACAAGCGCGTGACCGTGTCCGGAACGGTGGCGGCTGGCAATCTGGCGTCGGCCCCGTCTGACGTGACGCTGACGATCACCGACGATGAGGCCGCGCCGACGGTGGCACTGACGCTATCGCCCGCGTCGATTTCAGAGGCGAGCG
Source organism: Candidatus Latescibacterota bacterium (assembly GCA_965204745.1). Taxonomy (GTDB): domain Bacteria; phylum Latescibacterota; class UBA2968; order UBA2968; family UBA2968; genus VXRD01. Next base: position 170,019 of record OZ242010.1, on the reverse strand, counting down.
GCGTTTCCACGATCACGGCGACCTTGTCTCACAAGTCGAGCGAGATCACGACGATCACCGTGCGCTCGGTGCCTGGTGCTTACACGGTGGGGGCGACGGATTCGACGATTGTCATCGCGGCCGGGCAAACGGCGAACGCGACGGACACGGTGCTCATCACAGCAGTGGACAACACGACCCATGCGCCGAACAACAGTGTGACCGTGCCCGTTGAGGTGAGCAACGACCAAGGCGTGGGCAGTAGTGTGACCGGCACGGCGTTGACGATCACAGAGGATGAGGACCCGCCGGACGTGACGATGGCAGTGGTGCCTACGTCAATTTCTGAGAATGGCGCGGTTTCAACCGTGACAGCGACGCTGAATCGCCCATCAAGCGCGGCGACGACGATCACCGTGCGGCCCGTGACCGGTGCTTACACGGTGGGGATGGATTCGACGATTGTCATCGCGGCCGGGCAAACGGCGAACACATCGGACACGGTGGTCATCACGACGGCGGACAACAACATCGCTTCGGGGGACAGGATGGCGACCGTGACGGGCACGCCATCCAACAGCGTGGGCACGGGATCGGTCACGGCTGCGACGCTGACGATTACCGATGACGACGTGGCAAAGGTGACGTTGGTTTTGTCTCCTGCGTCGATTTCTGAAAATGCCAAGGTTTCGACCGTAACGGCGACGCTAAATCGCCCCGCGACCACGGCGACGACGATCACGGTTTCAGCGGAGGCTGTATCGCCTGCGGTTGCGGGTGACTTCACGCTATCGGCCACGACCACGCTGACTATCGCGGCGAGTGTGACGACGAGCACGGGTAGCGTGACGATCACATCGGTGAATGATACGACCGATGCGCCCAACAAGCGCGTGACCGTGTCCGGAACGGTGGCGGCTGGCAATCTGGCGTCTGCCCCGTCTGATGTGACGCTGACGATCACCGACGATGAGGCCGCGCCGACGGTGGCACTATCGCTGTCGCCCGCGTCGATTTCGGAGGCGAGCGGCATTTCCACGATCACGGCGACCTTGTCTCACAAGTCGAGCGAAGCGACGACGATCACGGTATCAGCGGAGGCTGTATCGCCTGCGGTTGCGGGCGATTTCACGCTATCGAACACGAAGACACTGACCTTCGCGGCAGGCGAGACGACGAGCACGGGCAGTGTGACGATCACGGCGGTGAACAACACGACCCATGCGCCGAACAAGCGCGTGACCGTATCCGGTGCGGCGGGCAATGCCCAAGGCGTGGGCAATGTGCCCGACGCGACTTTGACGATCTCAGAGGATGAGGCCGCGCCGGACGTAACGATGGCGGTGGCACCTACGTCAATTTCGGAGAACGTCGCAGTTTCAACCGTGACGGCGACGCTGAATCGCCCATCGAGCGCGGCGACGACGATCACGGTTTCGGTAACGCCTGTGTCACCTGCGGTTGTAGGCGATTACATGCTGAGCACGGCGAAGACGCTGACCGTCGCGGCCGGGCAAACGACGAGCACCGGCAGCGTGACGATCACGACGGTGAACAACAACATCGCTTCGGGGGACAAGACGGTAACCGTGACGGGCACGCCAACTAACAGCGTGGGCGTAGGGTCGTCGGTCACTGATGCGACGCTGACGATTACCGATGACGACGTGGCACAGGCGACGTTGGTTTTGTCTCCGACGTCGATTTCTGAAAATGCCGAGGTTTCGACCGTAACGGCGACGCTAAATCGCCCCGCGACCACGGCGACGACGATCACGGTTTCAGCGGAGGCTGTATCGCCTGCGGTTGCGGGTGACTTCACGCTATCGGCCGCGACCACGCTGACGATTGCGGCGAATGCGACGGCGAGCACGGGTACCGTGACGATCACATCGGTGAATGATACGACCGATGCGCCGGACAAGCGCGTAACCGTGTCCGGAACGGCGGCGGGTGGCAATATGGCGTCGGCCCCGTCTGATGTGACCCTGATGATCACAGACGATGATGCCGCGCCGACGGTGGCGCTGTCGCTGTCGCCCGCGTCGATTTCAGAGGCGAGCGGCATTTCCACGATCACGGCGACCTTGTCTCACGAATCGAGCGCGGCGACGACGATCACGGTATCAGCGGAGGCTGTATCGCCTGCGGTTGCGGGCGATTTCACGCTATCGACCACGAAGACACTGACCTTCGCGGCAGGCGAGACGACGAGCACGGGCAGTGTGACGATCACGGCGGTGAACAACACGACCCATGCGCCGAACAAGCGCGTGACCGTATCCGGTGTGGCGGGCAATGCCCAAGGCGTGGGCAATGTGCCCGACGCGACTTTGACGATCACAGAGGATGAGGCCCCGCCGGACGTGACGATGGCGGTGTCACCGTCGTCAATTTCGGAGAACGTCGCGGTTTCAACCGTGACGGCGACGCTGAATCGCCCATCGAGCGCGGCGACGACGATCACCGTGCGCTCGGTGCCTGGTGCTTACACGGTGGGGGCTACGGATTCGACGATTGTCATCGCGGCCGGGCAAACGGCGAACACATCGGACACGGTGATCATCACGACGGTGGACAACAACAACGCTTCGGGGGACAGGATGGTGAGCGTGACGGGCACGCCATCCAACAGCGTGGGCACGGGATCGGTCACGGATGCGACGCTGACGATTACCGATGACGACGTGGCGCAGGTGACGTTGGTTTTGTCTCCGACGTCGATTTCGGAGAATGGCGGGGTTTCCACGATCACAGCGACGCTGGATCGCCCCGCGACCGATGCGACGACGATCACGGTTTCAGCGGAGGCTGTATCGCCTGCGGTTGCGGGTGACTTCACGCTATCGGCCACGACCACGCTGACTATCGCGGCGAGTGTGACGACGAGCACCGGTACCGTGACGATCACCTCGGTGAACGATACGACCGATGCGCCGAACAAGCGCGTAACCGTGTCTGCAACGGTGGCGGTTGGCAATCTGGCGTCGGCCCCGTCTGACGTGACCCTGACGATCACCGACGATGATGACGCGCCGACGGTGGCCCTGTCGCTATCGCCCGCGTCAATTTCAGAGGCGAGCGGCGTTTCCACGATCACGGCGACCTTGTCTCACAAGTCGAGCGAAGCGACGACGATCACCGTGCGCTCGGTGCCTGGTACTTACACGGTGGGTGCTACGGATTCGACGATTGTCATCGCGGCCGGGCAAACGGCGAACACGTCTGATACGGTGCTCATCACAGCAGTGGACAACACGACCCATGCGCCGGACAACAGTGTGACCGTGTCCGTTGTGCCACGTAATGACCAAGGCGTGGGCAGTAGTGTGACCGGCACGGCGTTGACGATCACAGAGGATGAGGCCGCGCCGGCCGTGACGATAGCAGTGTCCCCGACGTCGATTGCGGAGACTGGCGAGGTTTCAACCGTGACGGCGACGCTGAATCGCCCATCGAGCGCGGCGACGACGATCACCGTGCGCTCGGTGCCTGGTGCTTACACGGTGGGGGCGACGGATTCGACGATTGTCATCGCGGCCGGGCAAACGGCGAACGCGTCGGACATGGTGGTCATCACGACGGTGGACAACAACAACGCTTCGGGGGACAGGATGGTGACCGTGACGGGCACGCCATCCAACAGCGTGGGCACGGGATCGGTCACGGATGCGACGCTGACGATTACCGATGACGACGTGGCACAGGTGACGTTGGTTTTGTCTCCTGCGTCGATTTCTGAAAATGCTAAGGTTTCGACCGTAACGGCGACGCTAAATCGCCCCGCGACCACGGCGACGACGATCACGGTTTCAGCGGAGGCTGTGTCGCCTGCGGTTGCGGGCGATTTCACGCTATCGGCCACGACCACGCTGACTATCGCGGCGAGTGTGACGACGAGCACGGGCACCGTGACGATCACCTCGGTGAACGATACGACCGATGCGCCGAATAAGCGCGTGACCGTGTCTGCAACGGTGGCGGCTGGCAATCTGGCGTCTGCCCCGTCTGATGTGACCCTGACGATCACCGACGATGATGCCGCGCCGACGGTGGCACTATCGCTGTCGCCCGCGTCGATTTCAGAGGCGAGCGGCGTTTCCACGATCACGGCGACGCTGTCTCACAAGTCAAGCGCGGCGACGACGATCACGGTATCAGCAGAGGCTGTGTCGCCTGCGGTTGCGGGCGATTTCACGCTATCGACCACGAAGACGCTGACCGTCGCGGCGGGCGAGACGACGAGCACGGGCAGTGTGACGATCACGGCCGTGAACAACACGACCCATGCGCGTGACAAGCGTGTGACCGTGTCCGGTGTGGCGGGCAACGCCCAAGGCGCGGGCAATGTGACCGCCGCGACTTTGACGATCACAGAGGATGAGGCCGCGCCGGACGTGACGATGGCAGTGTCTCCGTCGTCAATTTCGGAGAACATTGAGGTTTCAACTGTGACGGCGACGCTGAATCGCCCATCGAGCGCGGCGACGACGATTACGGTTTCCGTGCCTACGTCATCCGACTACACATTGAGCACGGCGACCACGCTGACCGTCTCGGCCGGGCAAACGACGAGCACGGGCACCGTGACGATCACGACGGTGAACAACAATATCGCTTCGGGGAGCAAGACGGTGACCGTGACGGGCACGCCATCCAACAGCGTGGGCGTAGGGTCGTCGGTCACTCCTGCGACGCTGACGATTACCGATGACGACGTGGCGCAGGTGATGTTGGTTTTGTCTCCGTCGTCGATTTCGGAGAATGGCGGGGTTTCCACGATCACAGCGACGCTGGATCGCACTGCGACCGCGGCGACGACGATCACGGTTTCAGCACTGGCTGTGTCGCCTGCGGTTGCGGGTGACTTCACGTTATCGGCCACGACCACGCTGACTATCGCGGCGAGTGTGACGACGAGCACCGGTACCGTGACGATCACGGCGGTGAACGATACGACCGATGCGCCGAACAAGCGCGTGACCGTGTCTGCAACGGTGGCGGCTGGCAATCTGGCGTCGCTATCGTCTTCCGAGCCCCTGACGATCACAGATGACGACGATCCACCGACGGTGATGTTGACGCCGGATCCTTCGTCGATTTCAGAGAACGGCGCGGTCTCGACGATCACGGCGACGCTGTCTCACAAGTCGAGCGCGATCACGACGATCACGGTGCGCTCGGTGCCTGGTGCTTACACGGTGGGGGCGACGGATTCGACGATTGCCATCGCGGCCGGGCAAACTGCGAACACTGCGGACACGGTGATCATCACGTCCGTGGACAACAACCGAGACGCGCCTCCACGCAACGTGGTCGTGACCGGTGTGGCGCGCAACGACCAAGGCGCGGGCAGTGTGACCGGGGGCTCTTTGACGCTGACGGACGACGATGTTGCGCCGGCCGTGACGATGGTTGTGTCGCCTGCGTCGATTTCGGAGAACGGCGGGGTTTCGACAGTGACAGCGACGCTGTCTCACCCGTCGAGCGAGGCGACGACGATCGCGGTTTCCGTGCCTACATCATCCGACTACACTCTGAGCACGGCGACCACGCTGACCGTCGCGGCCGGGCAAACGACGAGCACGGGCATCGTGACGATCACGACAGTGAACAACAATATCGCTTCGGGGAGCAAGACGGTAACCGTGACGGGCACGCCATCCAACAGCCAGGGCGCGGGATCGGTCACTTCTGCGACGCTGACGATTACCGATGACGACGTGCCGCAGGTGACGTTGGTTTTGTCTCCGGTGGCGATTACGGAGAATGGCGGAGTTTCGACAGTAACGGCGACGCTAGATCGGCCCGCAACCGAAGCGACGACGATCACTGTCTCAACTGAGGCTGAATCGTCTGTGGATGACTTCACGCTATCGACCACGACCACGCTGACCGTCGCGGCGGGGCAAACGACGAGCACGGGCACCGTGACGATCACAGCCGTGGACAACTCGTTCAATGAGCCTGACAAGCGCGTGACCGTGTCTGCAACGGTGACGGGTGGCAATCTGGCGTCGCTAGCGTCTCCCGTGACCCTAACCATTGAGGAAGACGATCCCCCCGAGAGGCCCGCTACTCCAGAACCCGAGCCAGAACCAGAACCCGAGCCAGAGCCAGAACCCGAGCCAGAACCAGAACCGGATACGGAACTGACCTTCACCGATGCCGTTGATCCGCAAAGCTACTATCAACACAGGGCCATTAAACCGCTGACCCTGCCCGCCGCGGTGCTATATGGCGATGAGACGATGAGAACATTAACGTACAGCCTGCCGGATCTGCCCGAGGGCTTGACCTTTGACGCGGAGACGCTCACTGTGTCTGGCACACCACTTAAGGCAATAAAAAAAGCGATCTACACCCTAACCGCCACAGAAGAAGATGGCGATGAGGCCGGCCTGAGTTTCTTCCTCACCGTCATCGCGAACCCGATACCCTCTTTTGGCGATGCGAGTGTGGCCGCCCAAGCCTATATGCGAAAGCAAGAGATCGAGTCCCTGACGCTCCCACAAGCGACCGGTGGCGATAAACCACTGACCTACGCGCTGACCCCGGATCTGCCCGAGGGCTTGAGTTTCGATAAAAAGACGCGGGTGCTGTCTGGCACGCCGCTCGAGGCGATAGCCGACACGACCTATACGCTGACCGCAACAGACAGAAATGGCGACGAGGCGACCTTGATGTTCATCCTCTCTGTAATGACCGATCCGATACCGACCTTCGGCGAGACGACCGTCGCCGCACAGGGCTATGTGCAATATCAAAAGATCGATCCCTTGACCCTACCGCCGGCAACCGGTGGCGATAAACCGCTGACCTACGCGCTACTCCCCGATCTGCCCGAGGGCTTGACCTTTGACGCCGAGACGCGCATCGCGTCTGGCACACCGATCAAGGCCATGGACGAGACGACCTACACGCTGACCGCAACAGACGGCAATGGCGATGAAGTGCATCTCCTGTTCACCCTTGAAGTCCAGAATTGGATGCCGACCTTTGGCGATACGACTATCGATCCACAGAGCTATCTCGTCAATCAGGAGATCGCGTCCCTAACGCTCCCGCAAGCGAGCAATGACGATGGGATGTTGGTCTATATCCTCTTGCCATTCCTCCCAGAGGGCCTATCGTTTGACCCGACCACGCGCACCCTTTCCGGTCTGCCGACCGAGGCTAAGGCCCAGGCGACCTACACCTTGAGCGCGTTGGAAGCCGATGGCGATACGGCCTCGCTGCCCTTCACGCTCGAGGTCTCACTCCCCTCGCCCGACTTCAATGGCGATGGGGTTGTGAATTTCGCCGACTTCTCGAACTTTGTGGTCAAGTACGAATCGCGGCTCGGTCAAAAGCGATATGACGCCCTGTACGATCTCAATGGCGATGGGCAAATTGACTATGACGATTTCCGCATCTTCGCCGCCATCTATGGCTCGACAGGCGAAACAACTGCGATAGGGAATTGGGACCTACCCCCCTAGCCCTCTCACTTCTTACCTCTCCCGTCTTACCGCTTATGACCCTCAGCCCCCTCACACTTCGCAGGTTGTGCGATGAGTTGCGACCGCAAATTGACTATCGTTTGATACGCGATGTCTTTTTGGTGGATCAGCGCGATCTGTATTTGAACTTGGGCGATGCCGGGCATCTCTTGTTGTCCGCGCATCCGAACAGGAGTTGCGTGGTATTTGCCCAACCGCCTGCGCGGCGCGTGCAACTGCCCTGGGCGGATCGGTATTTGCGCGGTGGGGGAATTATCGGCATTGAACATGTTGCCCACGAGCGCGTTGTGCATCTCATCGCGCGCAAACGCGACCGCATTGGCACGGCCATGGATTGCCGCATTGTCGTGGAATTGATCGGGCGATATGCCAATGTCATTCTCGTTCACGCCGAGACGAACAAAATCCTCGGGGCATTGCGATCCACGCGCGCGCGCCAAAATCGCGTGCGGGCCATCTACCCGGGGACGACCTATCAGCCGCCGCCCGCGCTCGACCGCCGCCCGCCCGAAACCCTGACCGCGCAATCCCTCACCTTTTTGACCGATTGCCCCGAAGACGCCCGCGCCAACGCGCTGGTACAACGCATCGCAGGGATCGACCCGGTATCGGCTTGCGAAGTGCTCCATCTCGCCGGACTGATGGACAAACAGCCGCTCTTGCCCGACGACCTCGGCGCGTTTGCCCAAACCATTAGCACCTTTTTCAAAACGCCGCCCTTTTGCGCCGGGGGCATGCGCGTGCGCGACATGGACAATCGGGACGCGGTATGCGCCCTGTCCCTTCAACACACGCAGGCCGAGCAGACGTATTCAACCTTGAGCCGAGCCATCGCGGATGTCGCTGCGAGAGAAGTGCAGGCAGAAGCGCGTCAAGGGCAGCAGAAGAATTTGGCAAAAGACCTGCAAAACCGCCTGACCACCACAGAGCGCAAAATCACCCGCATCCGCGAGGACATAACCGACGCGGGCCGCGCGGATCAGTACGAAAGAATGGGCAACTTGCTGATGTGCCACCTCGCGCAAATCCCCCTCTATGTCGAAGCCATCACCCTGCCCGACTTGTTCGACCCGGCTAGCGCAGAGATGGTCATTCCCCTCAACCCGCGGCGCACGCCCTCAGAAAATGCCAGCGACTATCTCAAACGGGCGCGAAAAGCGCGAACAGGCGCGCCCATCCTCGGCAAACGCCTCGAGATCGCCCGACAGGAGAAGGACAAAATCCAGCATTACCTCGACCGGTTCAATGCCGTGCAATCCGAAGATGAACTCGACTCCCTGCGCCGGGAATTGGAAGACGCCCGCCTAATCAGAAAACCAAAAAAGAGACCGCCCGCCCAGTCCAAACGCCAGCCTGGGGACATTCACCCCAGGCGGTATCGCACGCGAGATGGCTGGCGCGTGCTCGTGGGGCGGAACAATGCGGAAAACGACCGGTTGACCAAACGCTCGGCACGAGACGACATTTTCCTGCACGTTCACGGATGCCCGGGCTCGCACGTCATCCTCAAGCGCGATGGCAGAGCGGACCGCCCCTCTCGCAAGACCCTGAAAGAAGCCGCCGCACTCGCCGCGTACTGGAGCAAAGCGCGCGGGGCCAAGAGCGTGCCGGTCAACCACACGGAAGTGCGCTATGTGCAAAAGCCCCGAGGCGCGCGCCCGGGTTTGGTCACAATCCGCAATGAAAAAACCCTGATGGTCGCCCCCCGCGAACTCACGCGCGAAGATGCGAATCAAAAGGCGTGAGAAGCAAGACGTGAGAAGCAAGACGTGAGAAGCAAGACGTGAGAGGCAAGACGTGAGAAGCAAGACGTGAGAGGCAAGACGTGAGAAGCAAGACGTGAGAAGCAAGAGGGGTTGGGGGAGGTAATCCGCGCAATCCCCTAATCCGCGAAAATCCGCGATCCATAATGACACGGAGGCCCAAGAATGCAATCACAGATAACCACCCACAAAGACGGACGGACACGGCGAAAAATCAAAAAATCACTGGATTCTGGCTTTCGCCGGAGTGACGGTGGGCGGATGTCTCGCCTTTCCCATCTCGTATCTTTGGGCGAGCACGGGGGCATCGCCCCTACCCACCCTGCTCGCCTCTTGTGCCTTTTGTGCCTGTTGTGGCTAAACTCCCGTCTTCCCTCTCGTATCTTTGGTCGAGCGCGAGGGCATCGCCCCTACCCACCCTGCTCGCCTTTGAACTGGCTGTCGCCCAGTTGTACCCCGCTTGTGGCTTTTGTGCCTTTTGTGCCTTTGAACTGGCTGTCGCCCAGTTGTACCCCGCTCGTGGCTAAACTTGCCTCTTCCCTCTCCCGTCTCTCCTCTTCCCTCTCACCTCTTGCCTCTTCCCTCTCACCTCTTGCCTCTTCCCTCTTCCTCATCTTGACCCTATCCTCTGTTTGCACGGCGGCGATTGGTGGGGGGCAGGTCAATGTCGGCAAGGTGCTCATCCCGATGGATGTGACGCAAACCGATCACCTCAAAGCCTACGGCATTGCGTTTTGGGCCTTGCAAGAGGGCCATCCCGTGGAATGGTTGCTCAATTATCGGGGCGGGGCTTTTCTCATGGACTTCCACGAGACCATTGTGCGCGAAGCCCGAATCCGCGCCGTATCTTTTCAGGCCATCTCCGCAGCGCAGGCCACGCGCATCTACGCGGACATCGAATCCGCCAACATGAACCGCATGCACCTCGAAAAAGCACCGCGCATCGCGGTCTATACCCCGCCGCACAAACAGCCGTGGGACGACGCCGTGACCTTGGCCCTCACGTACGCGGAAATCCCCTACACCACGTTGTGGGACGAGGAAGTGCTATCGGGTCAACTCGAGGACTACGACTGGCTGCACCTGCACCACGAAGACTTCACCGGGCAATACGGCAAATTCTATCGCAGCCACGGCCGCCAACTCTGGTATCGGCGGCAACAGGCCGAGTTTGAGGCCCTCGCGCACAAATTGGGCTTTGCCAAAGTTTCGCAACTCAAGGGCGCGGTTGCACGGGCCATTCACAACTACATGACGCAGGGCGGATTTATCTTTGCCATGTGCTCGGCAACCGATACCTTTGACATTGCCCTCGCGGCCCGCGGGGTCGATATTGTCGATGGCGTTTATGACGGGGACCCCGCGGATCCCATGTCGCAACAAAAACTCGACTTTTCGCGCACAGTGGCCTTTGAAAACTTCAATCTGGTGCTGGACCCGATGGAATACGAACACGCGGACATCGACCTGTCGCCCACGGAAATGAGCCAGATCAAAGATGCGGACCTGCACGCTTTTTCCCTGTTTGAATTTTCCGCCAAATACGATCCCGTGCCCACGATGCTCACGCAAAACCACACGCCCATCGTACCCGGGTTTTTGGGACAAACAACGGCGTTCCGCAAAGACCGCATCAAAAAATCCGTGACCATCATGGGCGACATCCCCGGCACGAACCACGTCAAATACATCCACGGCAACATCGGCCGGGGCACGTTCACATTTTACGCGGGCCACGACCCAGAGGACTACCAACACTTCGTCAACGACCCCCCCACGCAACTCGCCCTGCACAAAAATTCCCCGGGCTACCGCCTCATCCTCAACAACATCCTCTTCCCCGCTGCGAAAAAGGAGAAGCAGAAGACGTGAGAGGCAAGACGTGAAAGGCAAGACGTGAGAGGCAAGAGGTCGGGGAATATGGGCCGGGATAACGCACACGGCGGGGTGGAAGCGAGGATGGACACGCACTTGAGGACACGCCATGTTAGACGCAACACCTGATAACGATCTCCAAACCGTTGAACACCTGAAAACCGCCTGCGACCAGATCACCGCTGAAATTGGCAAAGTGATCATCGGACAGCGGGACATCGTCGATCAACTCCTCATCGCCCTGCTCTGCGGGGGGCATTGCTTGCTCGTCGGCGTGCCGGGGTTGGCAAAGACCCTGCTCATCAGCACCCTTGCCCGCGCCCTGGACTTGTCGTTTAGCCGCATCCAGTTCACCCCCGACCTGATGCCGTCCGACATCACGGGCACCGAAGTCCTCGAAGAAGATCACGCCACGGGCCACAAAACATTTCGCTTTGTCAAAGGCCCGTTGTTTGCCAACATCATCTTGGCAGACGAGATCAATCGCACCCCGCCCAAAACGCAAGCCGCTTTGTTGCAGGCCATGCAAGAACACGAAGTCACGGCCGGGGGCGGGACCTTTCGCCTCGAAGAACCGTTCTTTGTCTTGGCAACGCAAAATCCCATTGAACAAGAAGGCACGTATCCCCTGCCCGAAGCCCAACTCGACCGGTTCATTTTTAACTTGTGGATCGACTATCCCACCGAAGAAGAGGAACGCGCCATTGTCAAAGCCACCACAGGCGCGCAAACCCACGCCATCAACCCGGTGCTCGATGCGGATCAGATTCGCAACCTCCAGCACCTCATCCGCAAAGTGCCGGTCGCAGATCACATCGTAGAGCACGCGGTGCGCCTCGTCCGCAAAACCCGACCACAAACCCACAGGGACGCAAACACCTCTATCGCACCCATGCTCCGCTGGGGCGCAGGGCCGCGCGCGTCACAGTGTCTGATCCTAGGCGCCAAAGCGCGTGCCGTGCTCAGCGGTCGCTTTGCCCCTTCAATTGAAGACGTATCCTTCGTCGCCAAACCCGTGTTGCGCCACCGCTTGGTCACGAGTTTCAACGCCGAAGCCGAAGGCATCACCACCGCGGACCTCATCGATCAATTGCTGGAGGAGAAGCTGTAAGTGGGAAGATAGGCGTTTCACCACGAGCGGGATACAACTGGCGGTAGCCAGTCCAAAGGCGAGCAGTGAGTGTAGGTCTTCTCCCGTCTTGCCTCTCACCTCTCACCTTTTTGGGCGATGCCTCCGTGCTCGCCCATCCGCCCAACCGCAAGCCCTATCCCCAAGTAAGAGGCAAGAAGTAAGAGGCGAGATCCACCCACCACCCTACCGCCGCTTCATCGTTCCACTCCGCTGTGTCCTCCGCATCCCCCGCCTCATCATCCGTAGGGACAGGCCCCTTTGCCTGTCCTTCTCGCTTGACTGACCACCGATCCCATCGTCATTTTACCGCTTGACAAACAATAGCGTGATTCTTTATTTTTTTTCGCTTTGAAATCGAATGGGTATGATTTTATTTCGGAGGATTCACATGGCCGAGTACGATACAATTTCCAAACACCTGATTCAAAACTATCCAGACGACCTCGTCCAATTCATTCTCGGACGAGTTGACGTGGAAGTTGACGGTCTGCTCGAAACCGAACAACCCACCGTTGAAATGCGCCGGAGCGATAATCTGATTCGCGTGCGGATTGGCGGTCAGGAGGCCTTGGTTCACACGGAATTTCAAACCGCCGACAGCACGGGCACCCCGATGAATCGCCGCATGATCAATTACATGGGTTACATTATCGCGCAGTATGGCCTGCCGGTCTATTCCTGTGTGATCTACTTGCGGCGCAATGCCGGGCGGCACGATCCAGGATGCTACACGCAAGAACTTCCCGGCCATTTCATCTATGTGGAATACAAGGTGATTCGGCTGAGTGAGATGGATGGGCAAAGCATTCTTGAAGGGGGTCAGGCGGGCTTGCTTCCCTTCGCGCCGTTGATGAGACCTCCTGTGGGGGTGGATTCAGAGGCATGGTTGCGTCAGTGTATCCGCAAGACCGATGTGATGCCCTTGGATCATTCAAGCAAGATCGACTTTTTGGGTGGCTTGGCGGTCATGAGTGGTTTGGCTTATGAGCCGACCACCATCAACCGAATTCTTTCTCAGGAGGGTTTTATGGACGCGATTATGCGTGAATCATCGTTTGCCCAATACCTCAAGGAGCACTTCAAGGAACAGTTTATTGAGCAGGGCATTGAGCAGGGCATCGAGCAGGGCATCGAGCAGGGCATCGAGCAGGGCATTGAGCAGGGTATCGAGCGAGGGGGTAGGGAACATACCATGGACGCGATTCTCGACGTGCTGGAGATTCGCTTTGATCCTGCCGTGGCCGATCAGGTCGCAGGTCGCCTTCGGACCATCGAAGATTTGCAACGCCTCAAGCAGTTGCATCGCTCGGCAGTGCAAGTCGCGGATCTGGGTGAATTTCAGCGCGCATTGGATGCGGAGGCGTGACGCGATTTTGATTACCCACGACCCAACCGCGCCACCCGGCCGTGTCTGAATCGCGGATTAAACGGATTAGGGGATTGCGCGGATTACCCCACACCGCCCAACCGCAGGACCTATCCCCCCGGCCCCCGTTATTCGCTTCGCTCATTGTAGGTTACGCCTGTGCCTACGAGGAAAGGGGGAGCGCATGGCTTTCTTAAAGGTTTGCATCCCTGGCTGTTTTGATGGCTTTGGGCGAATGGATCACGCCATGCAAATCCAAAAACCCTTACACACAATCCCTCGCACAACCTCTCGCCATTCCCCCTTCCTCGCAGGAAGGGGGCCAGGGGGTAGGTCCCCCTCGCATCCCCCGCCTCATCATCCGTAGGGACAGGCCCCTGTGCCTGTCCTTATTGCTTGACTGACCATCGACCCCATCGTTATTTTACCACTTGCCAAATAATAACGCGATTCCCTTCCCCGAGAGAAAAATAAAATGACATCCCATTATCCCCGTTTTCTGTCCCTTCCAACATGGATCGCCGTGTTGGTCATGCCCTTGCTGATCGCCCCCGCGACAGCGCAGACGACACCACTGGTGAGCAGCGGGGGCGACACGCTCAAGATGTACTGGACGGACTATGGCACGGATAAGATTCAGCGTGCCAACTTGGATGGCTCCAATGTCGAAGACCTCATCACCACAGGATTGACGAATCCACGGGGCCTCGCGCTGGATGTGGGGGGCGGAAAGATGTACTGGACGGACCTTCTCGGAGGTCGTATTCGGCGTGCCGACCTCGATGGCTCCAATGTCGAAGACCTCATCAGAGGATTGATTACGCCACACATCGCGCTGGATGTGGGGGGCGGAAAGATGTACTGGACAGACAGCAACACGTTTAAGATTCAGCGTGCCGACCTCGATGGCTCCAATGTCGAAGACCTCATCACCACAGGATTGAGTTTTCCAGTTGGCATCGCGCTGGATGTGGGGGGCGGAAAGATGTACTGGACGGAAGAGAGCCCGGGTAAGATTCAGCGTGCCGACCTCGATGGCTCCAATGTCGAAGACCTCATCACCAGAGCATCAGGATTGAGGAGGCCACAGGGCATCGCACTGGATGTGGGGGGCGGAAAGATGTACTGGGTGGACCAGCTCACGGATAAGATTCAGCGTGCCGACCTCGATGGCTCCAATGTCGAAGACCTCATCACCACAGGATTGACTACGCCATTTGGCATCGCGCTGGATAAACCGACGGTGACATTGGCACTGTCGCCCACGTCGATTTCTGAGGCTGGTGGTGTTGCGACGGTGAGCGCGAAGCTGTCGCATCGGTTGGCGGCGGCGACAACAATCACGGTGCGCCCGGTGACCGGTGCTTACACGGTGGGGTCGGATTCGACGATCACCATTGCGGCTGGGGACACGACGAACGCGTCGGACACGGTGGTCATCACGGCGGTGAACAACACGACCGATGCGCCGAGTAAGCGTGTGACCGTGTTCGGTGTGGCAAGCGATGACACGGTCAGTGTGCTCGGTGCGGCATTGACGCTGGAGGACGATGACGCCTCGCCTACCGTGACGCTGATGCTGTCGCCCTCGTCCATCTCGGAGGCTGGCGGTGTCTCGACGGTGAGCGCGGTGCTCTCGCGTCCGTCGAGTGAGGCGACCACGATCACGGTGCGCCCCGTGGCCAATGCCTACACGGTGGGGTCGGATTCGACGATCACCATCGCGGCTGGGGACACGACGAACGCGTCGGACACGGTAGCGATCACGGCGGTGGACAACGGTCAATACGAGGTTACTCGCGCCGTGACCGTGTCCGGTGTGGCACGCAACGATCAAGGCGTGGGCCGTGTGACCGGTGCGGCTTTGACGCTGGAAGACGATGACGCGCCCAAGATGTACTGGACGGACTATGGCACGGATAAGATTCAGCGTGTCAACATTGATGGCTCCAATGTCGAAGACCTCATCACCACAGGATTGAATACGCCAGTTGGCATCGCGCTGGATGTGGGCCGCGGCAAGATGTACTGGACGGACTATGACGCACGTAAGATTCAGCGTGCCGACCTCGATGGCTCCAATGTCGAAGACCTCATCACCAGCGCATCAGGATTGAGGAATCCATCTGGCATCGCGCTGGATGTGGGGGGCGGAAAGATGTACTGGATGGACACTGGCACGGATAAGATTCAGCGTGCCGACCTCGATGGCTCCAATGTCGAAGACCTCATCACCACAGGATTGAGAGAACCATATGGCATCGCGCTGGATGTGGGGGGCGGAAAGATGTACTGGACGGACTATGGCACGGATAAGATTCAGCGTGCCGACCTCGATGGCTCGAATGTCGAAGACCTCATCACCACAGGATTGAATACGCCAGTTGGCATCGCGCTGGATGTGGGACGCGGCAAGATGTACTGGACGGAAGAGAGCCCGGGTAAGATTCAGCGTGCCGACCTCGATGGCTCCAATGTCGAAGACCTCATCACCACAGGATTGAGTTCGCCAATTGACATCGCGCTGGATGTGGGGGGCGGAAAGATGTACTGGACGGACTGGAGCACGGATAAGATTCTGCGTGCCGACCTCGATGGCTCGAATGTCGAAGACCTCATCACCACAGGATTGACTACGCCAAATGGCATCGCGCTGGATAAACCGACGGTGACATTGGCACTGTCGCCCACGTCGATTTCTGAGGCTGGTGGTGTTGCGACGGTGAGCGCGAAGCTGTCGCATCTATCGAGGGATGCGACAACAATCACGGTGCGGCCGGTGACCGGTGCTTACACGGTGGATCAGGATTCGACGATCACCATTGCGGCTGGGGACACGACGAACGCGTCGGACACGGTGGTCATCACGGCGGTGAACAACACGACCGATGCACCGGACAAGCGCTTAGGCGTGTCTGGCACGGTGGCAGGCGACGATGTGGCATCGATGGCTTCCGGGGCCCTGACGATCACAGACGATGACGCCGCGCCGGATGTGACGCTGATGCTGTCGCCCTCGTCCATCTCGGAGGCTGGCGGTGTTTCGACGGTGAGCGCGACGCTCTCGCGTCCGTCGAGTGAGGCGACCACGATCACGGTGCGCCCGGTGACCGGTGCCTACACGGTGGGTCAGGATTCGACGATTGCCATCGCGGCTGGGGACACGACGAACGCGTCGGACACGGTAGCGATCACGGCGGTGGACAACGGTCAATACGAGGTTAATCGCGCCGTGACCGTGTCCGGTGTGGCAAGCAACGATCAAGGCGTGGGCAGTTTGGTCAACGCGAATTTGACGCTAACCGATGATGATGACCCGCCGACGCTGAGTATTGATTCTCCGAGTGTGACCGAGGGGAGCGGTTCCTCGTCCCTTGAGTTCATCGTCACGTTGAGCATAGCAAGTAGTCAACAATGCGAATTAAGAGTAGAAAGCGAGTAAGAAGCAAGCCGCGGTCAATCGCCCAAAGACATGAACGAGTAAGCCCTCATAGGATCGTACCCGAGACGCCATCGAGATGTTCGTCTTTCGTTCAATCCAACTGAACAAGGCCTCTATAGGCTGTCGCATGCTCGAAACCGCCCGAGAAAAGTCTTTTTCGGCCTCGGTCAGGCTTTCTTGCCCCTTTTTTCGCTTCACCGGCGTCTCGAAGATCAGGTTCTGCTGTTTGCTAAGCGTGTCTTTTAAGGGCTGATCGGCGTAGAGTTTATCGCCGTAGAGGTGTCCATCACGCAAAACGGGTAAGACGTGTCGCAAAGCAGTCAGGTCATGCTCTGCTGCGCCTGTCAAGCCGAAGTACTCTGCTTTCGGGAGGCCATTCTCGCGGTCTTGTGCGACCATGTGCAGTTTGGTGCCGTAATACCACATCTTTTTGGAAGCGCAGCGGCCTTTGTTGGCCCGTTGTTCTTCAGCCACACATGCCTTTCCGCTACGTGCCGATTGTGCCATGACAATCGGCATGGAATCCACCAAGTAGGTGTGTTCAGAGACATCGGTTGCGGGACTATCCTTTTGGATTTGTTCAATCAATGGGGCGAAGACCACACACAAGCGGTTCAACCGCTGGATATAGCCTGCATAAGTGGGCAGATTGGGAAACCAGTCGAACAAATGATCCTTGGTATAGGTATAAATCGCCTTGATCTGCGTGTGTTGTTGCATGATCCCAAACAAATAGATCGTCAGCACTTCTTCATCTGTGAAGGTCGGCGTGTCGTTATTACTCATGCGTTCCGTATAAAACCACAGATGCTTTTGGTCATACTGCTGACAAATATAGACATACAAGTGAATGAGTTTATCTTGCCAATCCATCGCGTGCTCCTTCCTTTAAGGGTGAAATGATTGAGCCCTCAAAAAAAGACAAGTACGCGATGGATTCAACTCTTAATTCGCATTGTCAGTTGTCAGTTGTCAGTTGTCAGTTGTCAGTTGTCAGTCCGCCCCGCCTGTCCGCCTCCCGAAAGTGAGACGTAAGAGGGCAGAGGGGAGAGGGAGAGGCCCACCCACCCGCCCGTCCACCTCCTGCAAGTGAGACGTAAGAGGGCAGAGGGGAGAGGCCCACCCGCCCGTCCGCCGCCCGCAAGTGAGACGCAAGAGGGCAGAGGGGAGAGGGAGAGGCCCACCGGCCCCAAATCCTCTTGTATCTTTGGGCGAGGCACGGAGGCATCGCCTAAAAAGGTGAGAGGTGAGAGGCAAGACGGGAGAAGACCTACACACTGCTCGTTTTTGAACGGGTTATCGCCAGTTGTACCCCGCTCGTGGCTAAAATCTCATCTCACGTCTCGCTTAGGCACGGTGCGGGGACTGACCCCTCAATCCGCAACATGCGGAAGGAAATCCCCGTCTCGCGTGAGGTCTTGTGCCCGAACCATGCGCGCGTAGAGTCCCTCGCGGGCGATGAGGGTATCGTGGTTCCCGGTTTCGACTATGCGGCCTTCGTCGAGCACCACAATGGCGTGGGCGCGGCGCACGGTGGAAAGACGATGGGCAATGACGAGGGTGGTGCGGTTTTGCGTGAGCCGGGAAAGGGCTTCTTGAATCAGGGCCTCGGTTTCGACATCGACAGAGGATGTGGCTTCGTCCAAGATGAGGATGGGCGCGTCCTTGAGGAGGGCGCGGGCAATGGAGAGCCGCTGTTTTTGACCGCCAGACAGGCGTACGCCGCGTTCCCCGATCACCGTGTCGTAGCCACGAGGCAAGTCGCGGATAAACGCATGGGCATTGGCGGCATTGGCGGCTTCTCGCACCGCACGCTCGGACGCATCCGGGCGGCCAAAGATCAGATTTTCATAGACCGTGCCGTGAAACAGAAACACGTCTTGCAAGACCGAAGCGATGTTTTCGCGCACAAACGCGATGGGCATGTCGCGCAGGTCATGCCCGCCGATGCGAACCGCGCCGCGCTGTGGGTCGTAAAACCGGGGCAAGAGATTGGCAACCGTGGATTTGCCCGCGCCCGTGGGGCCGACCAACGCGAGGATTTCCCCTTCGCCGATGTAAATGTCGATGTCGTGCAACACGGGTACTGCGGGGTCGTAGCCAAAGGTGAGTCCGTCGAGGTGAACATCCCAAGCGATAGCCTTGGGCGCGACAACGTGCGGCGCGTCCGTAATTTCCGGGCGCACAGCGAGCAGTTGAAAAACCCGGTTGGTGCTCACAGCGGCTTTTTGAAGCACGTCATTAAAAGACGCCAACTGCAAAAACGGCTGGTAGATATGCGCCATATAAACGATGAACACGAACAAATCCGCCACCGAAATGCGGTCGTCGAGGGCCATGTTGCCCCCGCTCCATATCACGCACACAATGCCCAATCCACCTGTGGCTTCGATAATTCCGGCCGGCAAGAGCGAGATCGTGTTGGCCTCGATCAAGCGGTCGTGAAATTTCGCGCTGCGGTCGGCCACATGCCGCGCGCATTCGCGCTCTCGGGCAAAGGATTTGATCACCGCAATGCCCGACAAATTGTCTTGCACCAATGCCGCGAGTTCGGAAAGCCGCTCGCGCACCGCCTGCCACATCGCACGCACTTTGGACACGTAGCGGTACACGAGAAACGCCGCGAGCGGTATGGGCAAAATGGCGATGAGCGCGAGTTCCGGATTGAGGTAAAAGAGCACGGTGATCATGGAGATGGGAATGACCGTAGCGAGTGCGGTTTCCGGGATGCCGTGCGCGATAAAATCCTCAATGGCTTCGATGTCATTGATAGACCGCGCCATCAAATTGCCGGTGCGTTGCCGATTAAAAAAGCTGTGGGACAAATTTTGCAGATGCGCGTACACCCGCGTCATCAAGGCGTGCATCACGCGGTACGCCGTGACGTGGGAAAAAAAGCCATACCCATACCGCGAGACGCCGCGCAACACATAAACCCCAAAGAGCAGGATGCTGATCCACACGAGGTCCCCAACGGGTTGCGCCTCGGTGAGCCACTGGATGAGTTTGCGGATGAGCAATGGCGGAATCAAATTGGCCGCTGCAAAGATCAATCCGCAGGCAATCGAACAGGCCATAAAAAGGCGGCGGCCCTCGAGCAGGTCGTAGATTTGTTTGATAAAGGTCATAACGCGATGGGATTTGAGGGGCATTATTTTGCGGTTCAAACCTATTGTTTGACCGCATTGAAGTCAAGCGAATAGACGGAACGGGGCAACGCCCCCGTGCTCGCCCAAAGATACAAGACGTGAGGCAATGGTGTTATTCAGTACGTAAAACACTCGCCCACCGTCATTCTGACAAAAGCATAAAGCAGGGGTCGGAATCCAGTGCCTTTTTTCGCTCTATCTGTACTGATTGCCGATAGCACGATATTTCTCCTTGAAAAAAAACCAAAATTGGCTATTATGTTATGGACAGTTGTGTTGGCTTTGCGAAAGGAGATGACCATGAGCACCCCAAAAGAACGGAAATCGTCAAATGGGTTTGAAAATTGGGCAAAGTTTTTTCAAAGCGAAACGCAGAAACAGCAGGGCTATTTGGGCGGTTTTCTCGACCAAATGGACAAGCGGTTTGAGGATTTGAAAGAGAGTTCAAACAACCGGTTTGAGGATATGAACAACCGGTTCGATGACTTGAAACGCGACATGGACAACCGGTTCGATGACCTGAAACGCGACATGGACAAGCGGTTCGGTGACCTGAAACAGGAGATGAACAGCAGGTTTGAAAGTGTCGATAAGCGGTTCGAGGATTTGAAAGAGAGCATGAACAACCGGTTCGATGATATGAACAACCGGTTTAACGACTTGAAACGAGATGTCGATAAGCGATTTGATGACTTGAAACGGGATATGGACAATCAGTTCCGGGAATTGCGAGCGACGCGGCAATGGCTTGTCGGCATTTTTATCGTGATGTTGTTGGGGCTTGCGGGTTTGTATTTCAAATAATCCAGAGCCGATCTGTATGGAATCCCAATGAGAGCGGGTCGGTACTCGCCCGAGTACCGACCCGCTATGCGTTTGTTCGATGTTCACCACCTCAACACAGGAGAAAGCATTATGAATTCAGTTGAAGAGCGTTTGGGCAAATTGGAAACGCGCGTTGCGCGCTACCGCAATTTCAACATCTTGTTGTGTTTTCTGTTGCTGGCAATGATCTCGGTTGCCTCAACAGAGGGCATTTCGCCATTGCGGATCGGCTCATTCCTCGCGCCTATTCCAAAGCCCAAAGCCGATTTTGAAATCCCCAACGCGCCAACCGAAGACAGGCCCGCTACAAGGCATCCAGCCGCACAGAGATCGGGAAAAGCAACGGCGCAAACGCAGGGGCCGATTCGCACGAGCGGATTGCAGATTGTGAACAGCACCGGGCAAGCAGTCGTTGAATTGTGGCCTAGTACCGTGGGCGGGGGCCTTATTTTTGTCAATTCTGCGGAAGGCAGGCAACTGGTTTATATTGGATCGAGTGCTTCAAATGGCAATGGACATGTGTTGATCAATACAACAGAAGAAAATAATCTCATTGCTTTGGGATCAGATGTTGAGTCAGGCGATGGATTGATCAACGTAAAAAACAAAAATGGCGTGCATTTGATTAGTCTGGGCGCGGATGAAACCCCCGCGATACACATCAACAATGAAAGTGAAAATTTGGCGTATCTTGGGGCAAGTACTCGGGGCAATGGACTGTTGAGTCTGAGGAACGCATCGGGAAAAAGGTTGGCGTCCATGTATGCAGATGAGACCGCAGGCAATGTGGATCTATACAATAACAACGACCAGCAAATTGCTTATTTGGGATGGAGTGGCGAGGGGCGAGGTGTATTGAGACTCAAGTCCGAAACGGGCACAGAACTCATTACAGCAGGATCAAATACAAACGATAATGGATTGATCAGAGTGAGCAATCGCTATGGCACCCTCGGTGCTTGGATCGTTGGCGCGAACGAAAATGGCTATATCGGCATCCAGGACAACCGGGAAAGGTTGCTTGCCGACATGACAGCCACGTTAGATGGCAATGGCATTGTCCGCACGCTGTCCCCGCAGGGTATCACGACTTGGTCGAGCAACTCTGCCCAATCCAACGCCGGTTCGACCACCTCCTTAAGGGGTGATTTGGACGATGATGGCGATGTGGATGGCGATGATTTCCTCATTTTTTCGGAAAATTTTGGCAAAGGACAGTGAGTGATGGTTCGTTCCTCTCGGCGCGGGGTTCTCTCTGTGCTCGTCCTGTTTTTGCACGCTGTTGCGCTGAGTTTAACCGCTTCCGTGCAGGCGACTCAACTTGAGTACGAAAAGGTCGATCATCCCCCGAAGTTGGAAGGGGTGCTGGCGCGGATTCAAAAGAACTGGGTGGCACAAAAACGCGCACTGGCCAAGGCGACGGCAAAACAATACGGCGCGGCAGATAGCGATGGCGAAAATATCACAGTCGTATTGGAGCCGCGAGATGGGCAACTTTCAGAAAGGATTGATTTTGGCGCGTTATCCAATTTGGGCGTCAGCATTGTCGCCCAATCTCGGCATTTGGTCAAAGTGTCCGCGCCCATATCCGCACTCGAAAAGTTGACCCATGTGGCGGGTGTGCAGTTTGTGCGACTGCCCATCAAGCCGCGCCCACTCCTCGTCAGCGAGGGTGTAGAGCGCATCAAAGCACCGGTTTATTCGCGCAGTGGTTTTACCGGGCGCGGCATAAAAGTCGGGGTCATTGACATCGGTTTTGTCAACGTGCCATCCTTGCAAAACCGAGGAGAATTGCCCGCGGTGTTTTCTCGGGATTTTACGGGCGAAGGGATTTTTGAACGCGGCAGTCTTTCCGAAGATGCCATGGTGCATGGATCGGCCTGCGCTGAAATCGTTCACGACATTGCCCCGGATGCCGAAATTCATCTGTACAAGGTGGATGATATGGTCAGTTTGGAAAACGCCAAGGACGCGGCAATTCAGGAGGGGCTCGATATTGTCACCGTATCGTTGGGATGGGATTTTGCGAGAGGGTTTGGCGATGGAACGGGTATTGCGTGTGAAATTGCCGATGATGCGTTTCAGAACAATGTTTTGTGGGTGAACGCAGCGGGGAATGAGGCGCAAAGAAAAATCTCGGCACAGTTAAGCGACCCGGATGCCAACGGGTATCACAACTTTGATGGAGGCGATGAAATCGTCAACCTCAAAAATGTGCAAGTAGGAGACGAAGTAAAAGCAGTCTTGACCTGGAATGAATGGCCGCGCACGTCTCACGACTACGATCTGTTGCTCGTAAAAATCGCGACGGATGGCAGTGCTGATGTTGTCGAGCGTGCAGATACCAAACAATCTTACTCGCCGCCCTTAGAGTGGCTCGTTTATACCATTCGGGAACCGGGAACTTACGGCTTGGCGGTTTGGCGGGCAAGGGACGCCAAAGTGACCCTTTTCAAATTGATCAGCCCATCCCATGATCTCGACGGGCCTATATCCATTGCGGGGTCATTGACTTCGCCGGGGGATGCGCGTGGCGCGCTGACTGTGGGCGCGTTGGGGCATCGCAACTATGCGACGGGGCCGATTGAATCGTATAGTTCTCAAGGCCCGACGTTTGATGGGCGAATCAAACCCGACTTGGTCGCGCCTGCGGGGGTTCTCACGCGAAGCTACGGCCCTTCGGGCTATTACGGCACATCCGCGGCAACGCCCCATGTCGCTGGGGCCGCGGCCCTCCTAAAATCTTCCAACCCCGTGCATTACAATGCGCGGAGGTTGAAGGACGCGCTGATGCGATCTGTGGTGGATATGGGCACTCCTGGCCCCGATAATGTCTATGGCGCCGGGCGATTGGAGTTGTCTCCACTTTTGATCGGCACGCCCATCATGAACCTTTCGCGCACGGAACTCGATTTTGGCGCGGTCTTGTTGGGGCAATCCCAAACCCTCGAACTGGGGATTGTCAATCCCGGTCAGGCGTCCTTGGTCATAACGACCATCCTGTTGCCCTCTCGAGACTATGGCCTCTCGCAATCGTCCCTCACGGTGCCACCGGGGCGCAGCGGGCAAATTTTCGTCACTTTTTCGCCGCAAAGCCTGGGCGATAAATCCGGCGCAATGACCATTTTGAGCAATTTGCCGGATCGGGCCACCGTGCGGTTGCGCGCACGAGGCGTTCAACAACCCGTCGCTCCGGCACCGCAACTCTCGGTCGATACGTCCCCACGCGATTTTGGGCGCGTTGAGATCGGTACGTCAAAGTCGATGATCGTCACGGTCACGAATTTTGGAGACGCGGCCCTGTCCATTACCGACATTATCACCAGCGATGATCAAGTGGGGGCCATCCCGAAACAATTGACGATTCCCGCCAAGCGAAACGGCTTTTTTACCCTGCGTTTTGAACCCAGCAGACCGGGCGACCTGCAAGGCAGCGCGACCCTATCCAGCAATGACCCGCAAACGCCTTCGGTCGGCATTCGCGTTTCCGGAACCGGGTACCGGCCGCAAAGCACGCGGTTCGCGCTGTCGCTCGCAACAGAGGGAGAAAAAAATAACGGCGTGCATGTCCTGCCCGCCGATGGCGTGATCGCCGTGCAAATTCACGGGCAGCAGGTCAAAGACGCCATCGGCTTTCGCGCCTTGTTCGATTTTGACGCGCCCGCGTTGGCTTACGAGGGATTTGACATTGGAGAGGGGATTCCCAATGGACACTCGCCAGGGCCTTATCACCCGGCCAACGATGCTTCGGCGGTTGAAGTGATGGCCGCGTCATTCGGCGGAAAAATCGCGCAGCCCTCCGCACGGCTCGGCACCATCCGCTTTCGCGCCTCCGATGCGGGTCAAATCCGGTTGCGACAGGCGCGCATCCGGCGGGCGGGACAATTCGAGGTGTTTGCCGAGCCGCTGGTCTTAACCTTTGCGCGCCAGGCCGGGTTGCGGACCGATTTTGATGGCAATGGCAGCGTGGGGTTTCAGGATTTCCTCTTGTTCGCATCGCATTACGGGTACGCGGCCGGGCATGCAAACTACGATGTGCGATACGATTTGGATGGTGATGGACAGATTGGTTTTGGCGATTTTTTGATTTTCGTTCAGGATTACGGGCAGTCTTGAGCGTTTGCACTCGTGCTTTTTGTTGTTTTTTTTTGACATGCAGACAATTTTTTGCAAAAAATGGGAAAATTATTGTTGCGTTTCAAAGTTTAATCCCCTATCTTGTGCGCCCAAGTATTTCCTCAATACTTGCCCCACGCATTTTGGTTTGGTCGAAAACACCGCTCCCCTGCGGCTCGTGATCGATTCCTTCCTCCAAATCACTCCCCAAAGCAACACTCCCCTTATCCCAATGTTGTCACACAACCACGCCTTGGTTTCCCCATGACCGAGGGGCGTTTATTTTGGCAACGACCGAAGTCGGATTGCGTCATCGCATCCGCATTTTTTTGCGTGCCGTTGACGAGACACGCGACCGAGAGTCGTTTTCCAAGTCACGGGGGAAATATATGCCTGCTGCACTCATGAGTTACAACACCGCACCCAGAACAAATGGTAGCACGGGTTCTGCATTTGAGCTCTATCTCAAAGACATCGCGTGCAACGAATTGCTCTCGCCACAAGAAGAAGTCGCCCTGGCCAAGCGCATCCGCAACGGAGACCGCCAAAGCCTGAACAAAATGATCGAATCCAATTTGCGATTCGTCATCACCATTGCCAAAGAGTATCAGGGGCGCGGCCTGCCCTTGGAAGACCTCATCGCCGAAGGCAACATGGGGCTCGTGCGCGCGGCGACTCGCTACGACGAAACCGTGGGCGTCAAGTTCACCACTTATGCCGTGTGGTGGATTCGGCAGAGCATCTTGTCCGCATTGGCAGAAAAAGCCCGCATGGTGCGCTTGCCGGTGAACAAGATCAAACACCTGAGCAAATTGGAGCGCATCTCTGCGGACCTCAAACAGATGTTGGGCAGAGAACCGCAAGTCGATGAAATTGCGGCCCGCGCCGACATGCAGCCCGGTCAAGTGCAAGACCTGCTCAATGCGTCTCGGTGGCACATTTCTTATGACAAGCCCATCGACGACAGCCCGGACACCAACATGCTGGAACTGTTGGCAGACCAAAATCAGGAAACGCCCGAAGAGGTGTTGATGGAAAATTCCATGGCCGAGGAAATCCACACGGCCCTCGACACGTTGGCCCCGCGCGATGCCCGGGTCTTGCGCCTGTATTTTGGCATCAACAGCGGCGAGACCATGACGCTCGAACAAATCGGCAACATCCTCAACCTGACCAAAGAGCGCGTGCGCCAAATCCGCGACAAAGCCCTCTCTGCCCTCAAGCATCCCGCACGCATGCGGAAAATCAGAACCCTTCTGACGGAGAATTGATCCGGTGTCCAACCGCCCGACTGCGCCCACTGGCCTAGGCATTGAACACGTCAGCCACATCACATTGGTGACGGGCGATCTGGAACGCGCTTCTGCGTTTTACGAAAAGTTCTTGGGCCTGCAACCCATCCCTCGGCCAGATTACGATTTTGCAGGCGCGTGGTATCGTTGCGGCGATCTCGAACTTCACCTGATCGTCGCCGAAGAACACCCCCGCCCCTCGCGCAGGCACATCGCCTTTGAAGTCGCCAATTTTGACCGCGTGATCACCTCGCTCGACCAAGCGCGCGTGCGCGTCGCATCAGGCCCGGGCGTGCGCCCCCACGATGGCACGCGCTATGTTTTCGTCCACGATCCCGATGGCAACCTCATCGAACTCGCCAAGCATGAGAGAGGCGAAAAGCAACCACGGATGAACACGGATGAACACGGATGAACACGGATGAACACGGATGAACACGGATGAACACGGATGAACACGGATGAACACGGATGAAAGGCGAATGGATTTTGACGTTACGCACAGATTAACAAATGTGTTGCTTGCTCATTTAATGTGTTTGGTCCTACAGCCTCGTTTGTTGCCTTCGATGCCTTCGGCGACTTACTTTTTTTCAACAGCAAAAAAAAGTAAGCAAAAAATGCCGCTCTCAAACGCCGAGAGGCTTGCACAGCGCAAATCGCTTTTGTAACAGAACGATATGCGCCAGCCTGCAAAGTGGGTTGCATAATGGACGTTGGTTGCGAAACGGACTTGCGCGCTGTGCGTGATGGCTTGATCGGAGGGGGTTTTGCGAGGGCACTTGTTGGGATGCTTTCTTTGAACTGCGGAACGTCAGGACTTGATTTTCTCGATAAACCGCTCAAGCCGGTGCATGGCTCGTAAATGTCAACTGGCTCCGTTGACGTACTGCGTAACGTCAGTTATTTTGAAAAAAATAGGGCCGCGATCATTTTGACCGCGGCCCGTTTTTTCTCGGTGTCCCTTCTCGGATCATCCGCTCAGTTCAATCTTACCTCTTGCCTCTTGCTTCTTGCCTCTTGCCCTGCATGGATCATTCGCTCAATCCAATCCCCACATTTGATCGACATCGCGCTGGTAAGCATCGACCTTGCCGGAGATCACGTTGGCCACTTTGACGACCTGTCCGCTCGTGCCCGATTCGTAGATCGCCTCGCTCACGGCTTTGCTCTTGAGGCCCTCTGTCGCGTCGATTTCAACATCGCGCCCGGTGCTGAGGGCGTCGATAAAATCCCACAATTCAATCGCCATGCCATCGGTGAGGCCGTAGGGAAAAAGGCGGTCCTTGTCGCGTGGGCCGAGGGTGTCGAGGAACATGGCTTGCAGTTGGGACATGCCGTAGGTCGTTCCGTCGAGCAGATGGCACTCGCCCCGCGCTTGCGACGCTGCCGGGTGGAAAATGTCGCTATCGACAATGCTGCCCTTGGTGCCGGTGAGCGCGAGTTGGGTAAAGCCCTTGCCGGGCGCGCTGATAGTCCACGACCAGGTGCCGATCACGCCATTGGCAAAATTGAAAATGCTCGTCCAAAAATCCTCGCGGGCGTCTGCCACCAGACGGTCGCCTTTTTTGTGCGGGCGCGCTTCGAGTTGCTCGACTCGGGCGTACACGCTGTCGATCTCCCCAAACCAATAGCGCATCGTATCTACCCAGTGCGCGCCGCTGTCCATCACCATGCCGCAACCCCCGAGTTTGCGATCCACGCGCCAGTGCCAGTCCGGGTGATCCGCGGGGTCTTGCCAGCCGGATCGGATGGCGTACCACAACCGCGCATCCCCGAGCAGGCCGTTGTGAAAGGCCCAGTGAATGGTGCGTTGCCCAATGCTACGGCGGCACTGTTCGGCATTGGCGGCGATCCTGTCGTGGCGTTTGGCTGTGGCGATGATTTGTTTCGTGGCTTTCACGGTCACGCCAATGGGCTTTTCGCAGAGGATATGCACCCCACCCGCGAGCAGTTCGCAAGCGAGGACATGGTGGAGGCCGTGCGGACTGCAAATATCCGCGCCGTCGAGGGCCGTGCCCGAGTTGAGCAGGTCTTCCACCGAGGCATAGGGCGTCACGGCCCAGCCGGTTTTGCCGCTGATCTGATCTGCACACGCGGTTGCACGGTCAAAATCGCTATCCACTGTGGCGACAATGCGAAATCGGTCTTCGCCGCGGGCGAGGAGTTCGTCATACCGCCGCAGATGCGCGCCAGCAATGCCGCCGCATCCGACCAGTGCGAGGGTTACGGGTTTTCCCGTGGACATGATATTTCCTTTCATGAAGTGGGATCAGGACGCCCCCTATTTCGCGTGGGGGTTGCGATAATCCGCCATGGCTTCCCAGTAATACGGCGTGGGAAGCGGGCTTTTGAGCGTGGGGTCGTTCACGTCTTCCATCCACTGCCAAAGGCGTTGGCTCAAGGCGTTATAGATGTCCCGGTATTCGGGATTGCGCGCGACATCGTCAAACTCGTTGGGGTCGTTTTCCAAATCGTAGAGTTGCGCTACGGGCTGTGGGATGCGCGGTTTAGGCGGGTTTTTTGCAGTGCCCGGTGCGTCTATCAAGCACCGACCGAGAAAATCGTAGATTACCGCCTCCGGCGAAATTGTCATGTCGACCGGCGTGTCCATCAAACGGCGCGGGCTGAAGTGGCGAATGAACTTGTAGCGGTCCGTGCGAATGCTGCGGCTGTCGCTGTCACAAAAAAGGGAAAAGACCGCGTCTCTCGTCGGCGGCGCATCGGGATTTGTGAACACTTGGGCAAAGCTGATGCCCTCGACATTGCCGGGCACGGGTTGGCCGATGAGGTCCATCAGGGTGGGTAAAAAATCGACATTGCTGAGCAGGTGGTCGCACGTTATGCCCCCGCGAACATCGCCACCGGGCCAGCGCATCAGCAGGGCGACGCCGATGCCCGAGTCGTAACAAAAATACTTGGCGCGGGGAAATTCAATGCCGTGATCGACCGTGAACACGAGCAGGGTATCGTCCTCCAAGCCGCTTTCCGCGAGCGCGTCTGTGATGATCCGCACCGCGTCATCCACCCGGCGGATCGCGCCTTGTTGCAAGGCGAGGGCTTTGCGAGAAATCTCGTTGTCGACGAGATAGGGCGGGACGAAAACGCCCTTGCTATCGTCGGGTTCGACATCGCCAAAATCGTGCGGGCGATGGGTTTCAAAAAAGCCGACCTGCGCGTAAAACGGGGCTTTGCGTGCGGCGTCTGTGCGGAGAAAATCGGCCAGCGTGCGGGCCACCACGGGCGCGGTTGAACGCCGCCTGGCATGCACGGCCTCAAATCCCAGATCGTCGAGGTTGGCCGCTTCGTGTTGCAGGCCGAACAGGGCCGTGTGATAACCCGCGTCGCGCAAGATGTGCGAGAGGTGCCGCTCGCCCTCATGAAAACGCCAATTCCAATGCGAATGCGTCAGGCCAATCAGGCCATTGCTCTGCGGATACCGCCCCGTGAGCATGGCCCCTCGACTCGGGCTACACACCGGGCTCGTGGTGAAATAGCGCGTGAATTTGAATCCATCCTCGGCGATGGCGTCAATGGCCGGCGTATGCACAGTCTCGACGCCATAACACCCCAAATGCCGCCCGGTGTCGTGCGTGGTGATGATGATGATATTTGGCATGGAAGCTCCGGAATTAGTGGTCAGTTCCCACCCCGCCCAACCCCCTGCGGTGAGACGCAAGACGGGAGAGGTGAGGCAACCCCACCCAACCGCCCAAGTGCGATCCCCTCCGCCACCCTGCCCCGCCGTGTGCGTGCCCTTCCTCTTCCCCCCTCCGCCGCGTGCGTTAACCCCGTCTTTTCCCTCACCTCTTGCCTCTCGCCTCTCCCGGATAAAGCTCGGCAACGCGCGCCAGACATTTCGCTTGCCTCTCACCTCTTGCCTCTCGCCTCTCGCCTCTCACTTCTTGCCTCTCGCCTCTTGCCTCTCACCTCTCCCCTTTCTTATGCGCGAGGAAATGGCACCGCCTGCAACACACGAGGACGTCTTCCACGCGCTCGTTGCCCAGGGTCTCATAGTGCAAGTGGTGGACGTGCAGATGGTCTTTGCTGCCGCACAGGGCGCATTGGCAGTTGAAGTGGGCGAGGAATTTTCGCCGTTTGATTTGCCACGCCTTGGATCGCATATATCGGTCGTAATCAACTGGGGGCGCGGCGCGATGCAGTTGGGCGCGCAGGCGTTTGTGGTCGAGTTTGCGAATGCCGGTCGGTGTGGATTGCAGAATTTTTGTGCGCGTCTGTTCGGTCATAAAATCATGATAATCAAAAATGGCACGCAAAAAACCAAAAAACCACGGGCACTGGCCGGGTTTTGCTTTGACAGAAACCCGAGATGTTATATTCTTGGGTGACGGATGAAAACACGCCCCACTTTCTTTGGAACATCGCCATGCCGAAATTTGAAGTGGTATCGCCTTTTGAGCCGGCCGGGGATCAGCCGCGGGCCATCGAAGAACTCGCCCAGGGCATTCGCACGGGCATGCGGTACCAGACTTTGTTGGGCGCCACGGGCACGGGAAAGACGTTTTCCATGTCAAAAGTGATCGAAGCCATTCAAAAGCCCACGCTCGTGATTTCCCACAACAAGACCCTGGCCGCGCAACTCTACGGGGAGTTTCGCAGCTTTTTCCCGCGCAATGCCGTGGAGTATTTCATCTCGTATTACGACTATTACCAGCCGGAAGCGTACAAACCCGTGACGGATACATTTATTGAAAAAGAATCGGATATCAACGATGAAATCAACCGCTTGCGCCTGCGCGCGACCAGTGCGTTGATGGAGCGGCAAGACGTGATCATCGTGGCGAGTGTGTCGTGCATTTACGGCATTGGCAACCCCACGGAATACGAGGATCACCTCGTCGTGTTGGATCGCGGCGCAGAGATGGACCGCGATGCCATGTTGCGAAAACTCGTGGACATTCACTTTGCGCGCAATGACATAGAACTCGCGCCGGCCGCGTTTCGGGTGCGCGGCGATGTGGTCGAAATTTATCCGCCCGAGCGCGAGCATCCGGTGCGCGTGGAGTTTTTTGGCGACGAGGTCGACGCGCTGTGCATCGTGCATCCGGTAACGGGCGAGGTGATCGAAGAACGCGACCGCATCGTCATTTATCCGGCCAAACACTTCGTCACCAGCGGCAATCGGATCGAGAGAGCCATAGCAAAGATCGAATTTGATTTGACCCAACAATTGGAGGCGTTTCACAACCAGGGCAAATTGTTGGAGGCACAGCGGTTGGAAATGCGGACGCGCTACGATATCGAGATGATGCGCGAGATCGGGTTCTGCCAGGGCATTGAAAATTATTCGCGCTACATCGACGGGCGCGCGCCCGGGGAAGCACCTTATGTGTTGTTGGATTATTTTTCAGACGATTTTCTGATCGTGCTGGACGAATCCCACGTCACAGTGCCGCAGTTGCGCGGCATGTGGAACGGGGACCGGTCTCGCAAAGAGGTGTTGATCGAGCACGGGTTCAGATTGCCCGCCGCGCTGGACAATCGCCCCCTGTATTTCGAGGAGTTTGAACAAAAGGCCAAGCAGGTCGTTTTCATGTCGGCCACGCCCGCGGATTACGAGTTGGAACGCTGCGAGGGCGTGGTGGTCGAGCAGGTGATTCGGCCCACCGGCTTGCTCGATCCCAAAATGATCGTGCGCCCGGTGCGCGGGCAGGTCGATGATCTCATCGAAGAGGCCCGGCAGCGCGTGGAGAGCGGGCATCGCGTGTTGGTGACGACCCTGACCAAGCGCATGGCCGAAGACTTGTCGGAATACATGCGCGAGTTGGGCATCGGCGCGCGCTATATGCACTCGGATGTGGATTCGCTCGAGCGCGTGGCGATCATCCGCGATTTGCGCTTGGGCGAGTTTGACGTGCTCGTGGGCGTGAACTTGTTGCGCGAGGGCTTGGATTTGCCCGAAGTGTCGCTGGTGGCGATTTTAGACGCGGATAAGGAGGGCTTTTTGCGGTCCGAACGCTCGCTGATTCAAACGGCCGGGCGCGCGGCCCGCAATGCGGAAGGCACGGTGATCATGTACGCGGATAAGGTGACGGATTCGATGCGCCGCGCCATCGACGAGACCAATCGCCGCCGCGCATTGCAAGAGGCGTACAATGCCAACCACGGCATCACCCCCAAGACCCTGTACAAGACCCGAGAGGAGATTCTCCAATCGACAGCGGTGGCCGACGAGCAAGCCGAAGACCTGCCCCTGGTCGCCGAGGAATCCGCAGCCTATTTGGACAGCGACAATCAACTGGAGCTGATCGAAGAACTCACGCGCCAAATGGCCGAAGCCGCCGAAAACTTAGAGTTTGAAAAAGCCGCGCACTACCGCGATGAAATTGCGCGGCTAAAAGCAGAGATTGCGTAACGAGGAGGTCATCATGAAAAAAATGTCCATCCAGATCAGGCGAATAGCCATCCAAAATTACAAGGGCATTGACGAACTCGAGTTGCACTTTCCCCCGCCTAAAATGTCCGGCGATCCGGATATCCTCGTGATGGGTAGCGAGAACGGGATCGGCAAGACAGCAATTATTGAGTGTTGCTCGCTATTGCTTTTGGCGGCAACGCTCGAGGAAGAGAATTTTTCTTTCACCGACTTGACCGACTATTATTCAAGTGTGGATGTGCCCGACTTGCTGATCAGATCGGATGCACAATGTGCGGAAATTGCCGGCGACATCGCCTTTGGCGAGGCATTGGGCAAGGTGCAAATTCGGATAGATCGGCGTGGCGACGGCACTATATCTGGTAAATCGCTTGAAAAAAAAATGGTGGCAAATGAACGGTCTGTTTCAGAACGCGATCTTGACGATTTCATAAACGCGATCTGTGGCTTTACGCCCAACCCAGTTGTCGAGAATACCTTTCTCTTGTTCCACAGCTATCGCAAAGTTCAAGAGGGAAATCCAGAACTCGGCATGCTGGTGGACCGAGACCGGTTGCCAAGAATGAGACGCAGGCCGATGAGTGAATTTAAGTTGCGGATTTTGCGTTCTATGATGGGAAAGGCACAACTCTTTGAATCTGTGGAAGATCGAGAGCCGGACGATACGATAGAGCAACTCAATGCGTTGATGGCGCGTTATGCACGCGGCACCATCGGTAAACTCCGCCCGTCTCCTGACAACACCTTTGATTTCCGCGTGCAACCCGAGCGCGGCGGAGAATCATTTACGTTTGACGGTCTGAGTTCTGGACAAAAGGAAATCATTTCGACTTTGTTCTTGGTGTGGGATCATACGAAGAACAACCCGTCGGTCGTGTTTATCGACGAACCAGAGTTGCACCTGAATGCCCAATGGCACCGCACTTTTGTCAAAGATCTCGTGGACTTGGCACCGAAAAATCAATATATCATCGCAACCCATTCCGAAGAGATCATGGACTCGGTTGCCGAAGATCGGCGCATTCTCTTGGTGGAAGAACAGGAGGATGGCACATGATCGGCGTTAGAAGGGGAATCCGTTCTGAAAGCGTCCACTTTCAGGCACGACATGTTCTCTTTGTCGAAGGGAAAGATCAGAATGCTTTTGACCCCAAAGTTCTCAGTGAACTTTTTGACCCTCGCCTTCGCATAGAGCCTCTTGGCCCTGCCTATTCAGTAAAAAGCGTTGCGGAGGCTTTGCACCCCCACCATCCGACCTATTATTTTTTGATCGACCGCGATCACCACAAAATTGAGTTCATAAACCGTTGCTGGCGCGATTTTCCGAACCCTGCTACATCCAACCTACTCGTCTGGAGACGACGGGAGATCGAAAACTATTTTTTAGATCCGAACTATCTCATTCAGTCGCGGTTTTGCCAAGCCGAACAAGACGATCTGGCGCGACAAATTCTACAATTTGCCAACAAGCGGTTGTTTCTCGATGTTGCGAACCATGTCATTATCTCTATCCGGGAAGACCTAAAGGAGGAGTGGATTAAAATATTTTCCAATCCCGATGACTTTCCCTCCAAAGAAATCGCTTTGGAAAAATTGAACCAGGCGAACGAATTTGATCAACATCGCATCCGTGTTGAGAATGCGGTTTCTGCTGAAGAGGTGGAACGCCGCTTTGAGGAATGTCTTGAGGAAATGACAAATGGCAACGACCAACTCGCCTTTGGCTCGGGTGATTGGTTGGATAGGGTTAGCGGCAAAAGGGTGCTCGCACAGGTAATTAATTCCGGATATTTTCGAGTCATCTCGACAGATGGGACGCAACTACAAGGACGCGAAAAGATCAATGAGGTCGCGAAGGATCTGCTCAGAAACGCCAAATATGTCCCTGCTGATTTTACAGAATTAAAGCGGCTCATCGCCAAACGCATTGAAGAAACGCGATGAAATTGCGCGGCTAAAAGCATCAATAGACAAAGAGGTTTGACGTATGGAGCATGCTGTTTTGGTGACGGGGGGCGCGGGTTATATTGGCAGCCATGCGGTTCGGCGGTTGTTGGAAGATCATCGCCGCGTGGTGGTGTTAGACGACTTGTCGACGGGCAACCGGGAAGTCGTCACCTTGTTTGAACAAGTGTATGGGCCAGAGCAATTTTGTTTCGAGCATGTCAGTTTGCTCGACCGCGATGCTCTGGCCTGTGTTTTTGAACGCCACGAGTTTTGCGGGATCATCGACTTTGCCGCCAAAATTTTGGTCGGGGAATCCCAAACCGCGCCGCGCCTGTATTTTGATCACAATGTCGTTGCATTTCAAAACTTGCTGGACATAGCCAGCGGGTTGCCTCTCGTAAAATCGTCGACCGCCGCAATTTACGGCGAACCCCGCGCAGAACACCTCCCATTGAAAGAGGATTATCCGCAACGATGGATCGCAGCTGGGGGCTTTGACCACAGCCAGTTGATGCCCGCGGCGGTCAATTTTGACACCCTGCTAAAGTGGTGCGAAAAACACAGCGCGTTCAAATTGTGCGAAGAAGATATCGCCATGCTGAAAATCCCCCTGAACGTCTATGGCATCACAAAAATGATGGGGGAACGCATGTTGCACTACACAGAGCAACGCACTGGCGCGCCTTATGTCGTCCTCCGGTATTTCAATACCGCGGGCGCGGACCCCTCGCGTTTGATCGGCGAAGACCACGCGCCCGAGACGCATCTAATCCCCCTCATTTTGCAAGTGGCGTTGGGACAACGCGACAAACTCGTCTTGTTTGGCGATGATTACGCGACGCCCGACGGCACGGCTGTGCGCGATTACCTCTCGGTGGTGGAATTAGCCGATGCCCATATCAAGAGTTTGGACGGGTTGTTGCTGGGCGGGCCGTCCGCGACTTACAATCTCGGCATGGGCTATGGCTGGAGCGTCAAGGAGATTGTAGAAGCCGCACGCGACATCACCGGGCATGCGATTCCCACGGCGATTGGTGCGCGCCGACAGGGCGATCCGGCAACGCTGATCGCGGATCCGAGCCGCATTCGGCGCGAACTGGGTTGGGTCGCACAAGAGTCGTTACGCGACATCATCGACTCCGCTTGGCACTGGCATCGCCTGCATCCGCACGGGTATCGGGTCGTGCAAGAGGAACGGTTCAATCCGTTTTGGAACAGGTGGGTCAATATCGCGGCCCATCGCCGAGACAGGCCCTGGCACGGAGAAACGCAAGAGATGGACGAATCTGCTGATCGCGCCTATCATCCCGACTGTTATCTCTGCCCCGGCAACGCACGCGCACGCGGCGATGCGAATCCGAATTACGAGGGCGTGTGGACATTTGAGAACGATTTTCCCGCGTTGGAATTAGACGCCTACCAAACCCGCGAACAACTGGGGCCTTATGCGTCTCGCACCTGCCGAGGCATCTGCGAAGTCGTGGTCTATAGCCGCGATCACGCGCAACGATTGTCCACCTTGTCCTTAGCCGAGTTCGTCCGCGTCATCGACGCCTGGGCAGAGATTTACGCGCGCTTGGGGAAAAAGGCCGAGATCGCCTATCCCTTGATTTTTGAGAATCGCGGCGCGGTGATGGGCAATTCGCAACCCCACCCGCACGGGCAGGTCTATGCCTACGGCGACATTCCGGACCTGATGGTGAAACCGCAGTTGGCGCGGTTCGCGTCCCACCGCGAGAGAACCGGGCGCTGTTTTGTTTGCGACGCCAACCGCATTGAATCCCAAGACGGACGGCGCGTTGTGTCTGATCGCCCACACGCGCTGGGTTATGTTCCGTATGCCGCGCAGTTCCCTTACGACGTGATCATCACCCCCAAGGCGCACGCGCCGAGCCTGTTGGACTTGCAAGCCGCACAACGGCGCGACCTCGCAATGGTGGTGCGCGATGTCCTCCGCGGCTTAGACCGCTTGTTCAACGCCCCCTATCACTACACCTTAGCCCTGATGCAAGCCCCCACAAATGGCATCGACTACGGCTATCACATGCAAATCCACATCACGTCCCTCCTCCGCGGCCCCGGCCTGCGAAAACATGTGGTGGGCGCAGACATTTTCGGCAACCTCATCAACCCCTCGGACCCGAATACGACCGCAGAGGAAATTCGCTGGGCGATGAGAAAGGCAACAGTAATCAGTAGTCAGTAGTCAGTGGTCAGTAGTCAGTAGTCAGTCCCCGCCCATCGCCGCCCAAAGGCGGTTCGCAGATCATGCAGAGGGCGCAGATGTAGGGGCGACGTCCTCGTGCTCGTCCAAAGATACAGAGGGGAGAAGGTAGCCGCGCTATCCTTCTCAAGTAGTCAGTGGTCAGTGGTCAGTCCCCGCCCATCGCCGCCCAAAGGCGGCTCGCAGATCATGCAGAGGGCGCAGATGTAGGAGCGATACTCCCGTGTTCGCCCAAAGATGCAAGAGGGGAGAAGGTAGCCGCGCTATCCTTCTCAAGTAGTCAGTGGTCAGTGGTCAGTGGTCAGTCCCTAATCCCCAAGCGGTCAGCTATCAGTTCCCACCGCTTTCCAAAAAGGAAAAAATATGTCGATCTGGAAAATCAACCTCAAAGATGTGCCGGTGGAATATCAGCAATGGCAATGGCAGGACAACACTTATGAACGCCATCGCCAGCACATCTCCGTGGCACTGGGCAACACCAAAGACAATCCCCATCCCTTTGACGTGGAATTGACCCGCGTGCCCCCGGGCGCGCGTCCGTGTCCTGTTCACGCACACAGCCATCAGTGGGAATTTTTCATCATCGTGTCCGGCAAGGCGATAGTGCAACGCGAGGGCGAGACCGTGGAAGCCGTTGTCGGCGATTGCTTGATGCAACCGGCCGGCACGCGCCATCGCATCCGAAACAGCAGCGCGACCAAGGCCTTGGTCTTTTACGTCATCGCCAACGAGCACAAAGACGAGGTGGGCACAAAATTCGAGGTATAAACCTACCCCCGGCCCCTTCCTGACAGGAAAGGGAGCAATGTTCACAGACAGGACAATCTTCCTCGTCATTTGTCTGAATCGCGGATTGGCGCGGATTTAGGGATTGCGCGGATTAAAAACCTATCCACTCTCCACAACCGCTGTGTCCTTCGTACCCGTAGCATCCTTCACTCAACCTCCAATCCCAATCTGTGGTCGCTACCCTACTTGCGGCGTCTGTGCCCGCTACATCCTTTGCCCTATCTACGATGCCCAATCCGCGCAATCCGTTTAATCCGCGATAAAAAAAGGCTACGATCTTTCGACCGTAGCCTTTTGTGATGCAATGTGGGACTTCGTTAGAAACCGAGTCCAACGGAGACGCGAATGGGATACTCGTCGAGTGCTTCGGCTTTTGAAAACGAGAAATCCACACTCACAGCCTGATCGCCCAACTTCTGGCGCAGGCCCGCACCCAGAGTCCACGACTCGGAGTCATAACCCGTCTTGTAACCACCGCGCAACGCCAACATGTTCTGAACCCATGCCTCGGCGCCAAAGTGGTAGTGGTTGACCCCATCCGTGAAGAACATCTGTTCCACCGCCAACGTAATCGACAGGGGATCGCCCAAGTTGCCATAGACTTCAGCCGCACCCGACAGGTTGAACACCATCGGGAAACGCGCTTTCTGGCCGATCACATCCTTGTCATTACCCAAGTTGCGGAACGACATCCCTAAGCGCGTGGAGTAAAACCCCGTGTAAAACAGCGTGCCAAAATCCATGTCAACAGCCGAATACGACTGCAAATCCAGGTCTTCTTGAATCCAGCGGAGGTTGCCACCCACGGACAACTTATCCGTGACTTGCTTGGCAATGGTCAAACCCGCGGCCAAGTTGCCAGCTTTAACCATGCGCCCAGAGCCGCCAGGCTGAGAGGACGTGGTCTCTTCAAATTCCTCGGTGGAAAAATACGCAAAGTTGACCGCAAACGTCGCCACATTGGTTTTGGCACCAATGGCAAACGTGCCCATCTGAGACCCCACAATCCACTTGAGATAGGACGCGGTCAGCGCGTAACGCTCGATCTGCGTGATGCCAGCGGGATTGTAAAAAACCGCCGACAGATCATTGCCGACAGACGAATACGCATCGCCCATCGCCGCAGAACGCGCATTGGTCGTCAACTTCAAAAAGCCATAAGAGGTCGTGCTGATACGCGCGTACTTAATCAAATCCGTTTCCGGAGGAACGCGCGTCCTATCCGTTGGAAAAGGGCCCAATTCATCGAGGGTCGGACGCACTTCCTGAGCCTGTGCATACATCGGCAGGGCAAGCGCGACAACCAGACCGAAGAGCAGTGCTTTCTTCAACATTGTCTTTCTCCTTTTTTGTGTCTGACGCATCGCGCCTTACTTGATGACCAGGAAGGTGCCACTCTGCGTTTTGCCTTCCGAACCCGGCATCAATGACGTGACTTTCCAAAAGTAAATGCCCGGGAACATCGCCTCACCGAAGTTGGAGGGGCGGTTCTCGGCGAGTTGGATATACGTCACTTCGCCCTTCAGCGGATCGTTGTTGTAGAACGTCCAGATGCGCTGACCCGTCACGTCGTACAGATCGATCTGGCAACGACCCGGCAGATTGGTGAAACGCATATTCTGTTGCCGGTTGTACGTATTCAGATCGCTGTCGGCCTTGAAGGGATTGGGAACGACGCGAACTTGTTCTTCAAGGCGATCAAAAACCGCTGCGCCCGGAACGACGGGCACGATGCCCGTGCGGGAGCCATAAACAGAACCCAAAGAGGTGCTCTGTGAGGCTTCCAAGACCGGGACACTTCCCGTGCCATTCCAATCGCCGTGACCAGAATCGTACATCCGCACGCTGTACCAGTTGGGGAAGCCCGCATTGGTGGCATTGTCGTCAAAAAGATACGTGCCGGAAATTTCAGGGCCAGCCTCGGGATTGGGCGTGCCATGATCGCCAGCAGTGACGTACTGGTTGGTGGTCAGCGGAATACCCGTAGGCCAACTGCCGCTCTTCACTGTTGACCAAGTGCGAGAAGGATCAAACGTGATACCCGTAGGCAAGTTGCCAGAACGGGCATCTTCAAACGAAAACTCGGTCACGTATTCCCATTCGCCCTGAAATTCCACATTCGAGCGATAAACGCGATACCCGCGCAAGTCCTGCGCTTCGGCGCCAGAATAGTCGGGATCCATCGCTGTTTCGCCGAAAACACTCCACCGAATCTGCGTCTTGCCCTGAAGGTTGGAATCCCAAGCCACCTTGGTATTCGGCGGTTGATTGGGAAGGTCATACCCCCAATTGTACCACTGAATCGCTCTTTCAAAGTGATCGAACAGCACATCTTCGCCCAGCGGAATTTCCGGCCGGCGATCCGCCAAACTCGTCGCGGATTGCCCCAAACCGCCGTAGTGGTTCATCCAGCCCAAGTTGAAGGGCATCGCGTATTTCTTGTAGTCGTCATACTTGGTGTGATCTGCTGCCAAACCCGCCACATACGCGATTACCACTTTGGCTTTTTCACCCGGCGC
Organism: Candidatus Latescibacterota bacterium; assembly: GCA_965204745.1. Lineage (GTDB taxonomy): Bacteria > Latescibacterota > UBA2968 > UBA2968 > UBA2968 > VXRD01. The sequence continues at coordinate 129,702 of OZ242010.1, read as the reverse complement.
CAAGTTGTAAGGCCCGTAGGAAACCAGCGTTGAGTAATGGCCTGGCTCGTCGTTTTCAGCCGTGTAGCCTCCATTGGCAACCGAGTCGTAAATCAATGCGTCGCTGGCCCGGTCAGGCGAGGGATAGTCGAAGTCGCCCTTGGAGCGATACTCGTGGAAGAGCACCGAAGCGGGTTGTTGCATGCTCTCGTCGTGGGCCGTGGCCGGATTGTCGTGCGGGGCCACATACATCTCGTCATCCACGCCGCCATAGCGCATAAACGGCGGCATCGCATCCACTGTGCCCAAGCCAAAATACTGGCCGTGCTGAATCATCCCCTCGCGCACCCACGTCTGCTCGCGGGTATATCGCTCGCGGGCGATTTCATAGCGATAGGGGTCGCCGATGTCATTGATCAAATTGGTGATGTGATCCGAATCGCCATCGTGGTAATAGGTCATAAAATGACCGTCGTTCGCCAAATCCACACCGCGCTGCAACCCAACGGATTTGCCCAGCGCACCCACATAATCGGCGCGGCTGACCCCATCCATGTAATTCGCAGCCAGTGTGTTGCGATAATAGTCATCGCGCGTGTAGTCGCGCGGATGGTTCCAAGAGGTCTGCCGCCAGCCAGATGCCTGACCCGCGTGGAAGCGATTCTGGAACGTGATATAAATCCCTTCAACCGCTGCCCCGGAGTTGTTGACCACTTCGTTGTCGACGATGAAATACTCATCGTGAGCCGGATGCGCCGTGGAATACCACTTGCGCGTCCACTCCAACCCCGTGGCGGAAGAACCACCCTCTTGAATCCCGATCATCTCGGGAAAATCGTCTTCAGAAAGGGCTTCGACCCAAGAAGGCGCGCTGTACTGCGGCAGATCCCCAGAGCCAATGCGGTCTGCATACGTCTCGCCGCTGTTGTACCGACCAAAGCGGAAATTCCACACCACAACCGCGATGTTGTTTGCAGGTGTTGGATTGGCGATGCCATGGGCATTCGGCCACCAGTTGGTCTTTCTATCTGCAACTGTTGAACCCGCGATATTGGGCGCGTCCGCACCGCTGTTCCGGCGAATCGCCATTGCCCATTCCCCGTCTTCCAAAACGCCCAAATAGGCTTCGGGCATCTTGGTCATATCGTGGGCGCGATTGACCAGATCGGAAGACAGAACACGCGCTCCTGCGTACGTGCCGTGTGCCGCGCCGCCCGTGTTGGAAAGCACCCAAAAACCTTCACCACCTGTATTCGACTTGGCATTCCAGCCTTCGCGCTCAGAGCCGCCCGAATACACTTTGATATTGCGACCCTGCGGATACGAAAACGAAGACTGTGCGAGTTTTGTCTCGTTGTCTTTCTTGCCCGACATGCCCGGGTTGTGGATCGAGTGACCGATCTGACCGCGAGACATCGAAATTCTGGCATTGTTGCCCCACTGGGCCTGAGCCTGTGTCACCAGACCCGCCAGCAACATGCCAACTCCGGCGAAAAATCCGGAGACGAAAAAATAGAGCTTTTTGGACATGGATAGCTACTCCTCTATGGAGTGGTTGATAACACCTCTACTGCTTGCGATCTACTTGCGTTTCCCCGGCGACTTCAAGCGAAATATCGATCATCCCTCCTTTCCCTGCGTGAAGCCGGTGGCGAACAGGCGCCCCTGTTTCTCCACTTAGCTAGTTAGCTTCTGTTACAACATAGACAACTGTTTGAAATCAGAAGTTCCCGTTTTTTTTGTAAGAGAAGGGCGCGAAACGAGTGCCGCGCCCTTCTGTGATAATCTACCACTTGATACGCAAGCTGAAATTCATCTCGCGCGGAGAATCCCAATAATTGGTGATATCGCTCGTCTCTGGATTGACCAGATCGAGGGCCAGAATATCGGGATTGGTGGGTTCTAAGCCCAAGATGCCATACTTTTGATAGCGATCCGATTCGAAATCAATTGGCAATGTGGACTCATTGTTGATATGTGTCGAACGCGTATCCTTCTGGTTGAACAGATTGTACACCTCGACAGCCAAGGTGACGTTCACGCCAGACGTATTGCCAAACACCTTCTCGGCATTGAAGTCTGCGCGCGTGTGGATCGGGCCATACCGGAAGCCCTGAATCCCACCCGTGCTATACGTGAACCGAGAACCCGTGTACAGGCGATACACCAAGTTCGCCCGCAAATTGCCTACGGCTTTGCCGCCAAAGGGCCCGTAGTTCGAAGGCGTGGCAAACAGGAACGAGATAGAACCAAAACTGCGGCGGTCGGCGGTCAGCGGCGCGCGTTCGCCCGATTCCTGATTGTGCGCCACCATCAATGTGCCTTCGCCACTTACCATTTGATACCCCGCCAAGTCGTTGATGTGGCGGGCCGCATTCTCCCAGTATTCCCGATCTGCGTCGTCGTATTCACCCAAGTTTGTCGGCTCCTGACCTGCGACATATCGGGCACCCTGGTTCGCATAGTGCGAATACCACGGAATCCACGACCAAGCACTGCCCGTACCCGTGAACTCCACCACATTGCGGTGCCGGGACTGCAAGTGATTATCCGCCCTTTCGCCTAAGGTGACGCGCTCCTCATCTGACAAGGGCACGGGCATCTCTGCGCCCGAATTATCCGACGTCCACCTCAGCATGTAATAGCCATTGGCGACAAAGAGCGAATCCGGCCACACGTCGCGGCGATGCGCGCTGTTGCGCCCACTATCTGCCCATTGCAGGTTATACCCCACATTGAACGAGAACATGTTGGAGAATTTCTTCCGCAAATTGATCTCGAAACCGCGCACATCGCGCCAGTTGCCGGGCGCGTAAGCCCGAACCGTCGCCACGTACTGAGGCGTTTCCGGATCGTACCACTGTTGCGAAGCACTCCTAGTCTCATTGCCAGACGCCTTGTAATAGGTCGTCAAACCGAGCACGTAATCGCCCACGAAGTTCCAGTCCAACCCCACCTCGAAAGAAGTGGTTTCCTCGGGCGGCAAGAACCGGTTGCCATGCCGTCCCGTATCATTGTACTCGTTGTACTGTTCGGCGGGATCGATCACGCCATTGCCATTCAGGTCGTTATCCACGGCCTCATTGGACGAGTACTCGTTCTCGAACATTTCGTGGAATTGCGGACGTTGCACAAACCGACCGTAGAAAAAGCGCAGGAGGCTCTTCTCTGTGATCGGATGCGACACGCCAATGCGAGGCTGAAACGCCTTGATCGCTTTGCCCTTGACTTCGGGAACCCAAACCGAGCGCGTCATGCCATTCCACGGCGCCTTAGAGCCAAACCACCCATCCACATCTTTCATCATCGTGTTTTGGAAAAAGACCTCGCCGCGGATACCAGCGTTCAAGATCATCCCTTCAAACTCGATCTTGTCCTGAACATAAACGCCAAAATCGATGGGATTGAGGCCCACATTCTCCTGATTCGGCCAGAATGCCGACTCATCAAAAGACTTGGAAAACCAGCGGACATAGCGGTTCGTAGGCCCATTTGACCACCGTTGCTGATACCAGTTGTTGTAGCGAATCACTTCTATGCCGGCTTTCACAAAGTTCTGCTTATTCACCTGACTCGACAGGTCCGCCTTAAAGCCCATCCGCTTGTACCCATACAGGCTCCAGTTGGTCACTTCGCGGTAAATCGTGAAGTGACCGCTCCCATCCCTCACACTCGAAGAGGTCAAATTCGGATTGCCGATATCGGGATGAGCGTGCAAGCCCAGCGTGTCGCGCGTCGTCGTGGAGTAGGACAGGTTCACCTCGTAAAAGGTCTTTGGCGACAAGGAGTGCGTCACTGTCCCGTAAAACAACCCATCCGTATCGCGATAATTGCCCGTTGGATTCACGATGTGCAAAAAGATGTTGCGACCATTGTCGCGCAAATTCAACCGCCCGCCTTCGTCTGGGCCTGTAAAAGTGTTTTGCCGGCGATTGTAAATCCCCCCAACGCGCAACTTCAAATTCGGAGACGCGGCAAACGTCAACTTCCCGGTATTGCGCGTATTCGGAGGCGTCGTCAAATTCGAATTCAACAGCGCAGACGGGGTCTTCTCCCAAATCGTGCTGGCAAAAAACGTGATGTCACGGTTCAAAGGCCCCGCGAGATTGGCGTCGACGCGATGACCCATTTGCCCCGTGTAGTCCAACCGCTTGTGCGCCTGAACCATATCGTTGGCGCCATCGCCATCCAAGTCGGCTGGAATCTCGACCTGTTGCGAAACCCAATCGGGATCACTCCAGTTGTTGTTGCCCCGATGCATGGGCGATTCGTACACGTTCGCGCCCCAGTGCTTTTGGCCTGCGGGTGTGAACTGATAGTCCAGCATCCCATTGTAGGACGAACCCCCATCGCGCGTCACCATCGAGACCACGCCGCCTTGTGCATTGCCATACTCGGCGTTGTACCCGCCCGTGATCACCTGAAGTTCTTGAACCGCGCTCTTGTTCAGACTGCGCCCAATGCCCGTGCGAGAGCCTCGGTGGTCGGTCGTCGTAATGCGGACGCCATCCACCACATACGCCACATCCTGGCGGTCGCCGCCGCGGATCATGATCTCATCGCCTTCGGCATCAATGGAAACGCCCGCCTGAAGCTCGATGAACTCGCCCATATCGCGCACGATGGGCACGGACTCCAAATCCTCCGCGCTCATGATGTACTTGCTCGTGGTCTTATCCGGCTCGACCGGAGGGCGCTCTGCGATCACCGTGATTTCACCCAATTCCAGCGTCTTCTCTCGAATCTGGAAATCAACCGTCGTCGTCAAGTCGCTCTGAACCCTGATGTCGGTCTGGCGCTGTGCGTCATAACCCACCATGGACCCGGTCATCGAATACGTGCCAGGCTCCACCAGCAAGATCACGAAAAACCCATTGGCATCGGTGACTGCGCCGCGCTGTGTGCCATCGATCACCACGTTAGCACCCGGCAGGGCCTCGCCCGATTGGGCATCGCGCACTGTGCCCTGCATCTTACCCGTCGTCGCCGCATCACAAACACCTGCAAAAACGAGCAAGGACAGCGCGAACATGGAAAACGTTTTCAAAATATTGCCCATCAACTTATGCCTCCTTTAGTCCCAAAAGTAAAATTTGAACCCGGCGCTCAAATCGAACATCTGAAGCGGAAACGCCTTGGGCAACTCCCACGCATCGTAGGGCCGAAGTTCGCCGAGGATGAAATGATACCGCGCACGCACATCCATTGCTATCGTTTGCGTCAAATGCGCCTCCAACCCCACCCCCAAAACCGCAGTCACAGCCGTGCGCGTGTCTTCTTGGCGATCTAGCACAACTTGAGGCAAGATATCGCCTTGGGCATCCACATTGGTCTCATCCACACCTTTAGCATCGTTTGGACTTTGCCCTGGCCACACGATATTTTCCGCGACAGTCTTGTGGTCGTAAAGCCCACCGCCCGCGATGATATAGGGCGAAAAACTGCCCTCATCCATCGAACGGTCCGCATTAAAAAACCACAACCCGGACAACAGCACACTGTTAAACCGATTCGTGTACGAACTGTTCGGGTTGATATCTTTGCTTCGATACTGATGGTCGGTCAAAGCCTTGGGCGACCAAGTGAACTCACCGCTTTCCAAGATGCCACCGCCCATCCGAGCGTGGTGATATTCGGCTTCAACAGTCATGCGAGAACTGCTCACATAGCTGGCAGTCACACCCCATTTATCCACGCCCCCACCAAACCGTTGCCCAAAGGCAAACACGGGGTTCGTGTAACTGACAAAACCACCCAAACCCCACTTGCCAGCCACCTGCGCCTGTGACATGCTCGCCGAGGCCAACACACACGCGACGACAAAACCTAAAACCTTAAACCATCTCAAAGTGATACCTCCTTTCGCACGATGCGAAAAATACGAACAACTCCTCGAAATACGACGAAAAACAAATTGCTACGCTATGTCCTCACCTCCTTTTGTGTCGTTATCACAACTGAAACATACCGCTCAAAACAGGCCATCGAGACGTTGCAAATTGAAAATTTGTTTCAAAATTGTTACCAAAAATTCGCTGTAATATAAAAAAAAATATACCCCATGCAAATTATTTTTTTTTGCTCTGTGTTCATCATCCGCGTTCATCCCCGCTTACATCGCGCAGGGCCATGCCATGCCTGCGGTTGCCTCTTGTATCTTTGAACGAGCACGCGGGCACCGCCCCTACGATCTCGCGTCTCGGTTTTAGGCGGTTAGGCGGCGCGGCCTTCTCCCCTTGTATATTGGGAGAAAGGTTTAATGAGGTGTTGCCCCATCAAGCGTGCAGAGCGGCGTGCAAAAAATCAAAAGGCGTTATGGTATTCACGGCAGGCTACTTCCAACGATGCTGGCACGGGGGTTCGCAATTTTCCCGTTGCACACATCTGCTCGAGCACGTCAACGTGCTTCCGGCATTCTCGCTCCCGTTCGAGGCGGGGATATGAGGCCGTCTCGTTCACGATCTTGCCATCTAGATAGGCAAGCCAAGTTTCGATGTTGCGCTGGGGAATGAAGATGGCGACTTTATCGCTACGTGTACGCGGTAAAATGTCCTCTTGACGACAAGCTTCATCTAGTTGTTCCAGGCGTTGCGCCATGCTGTAATTGTCGCCATCGATCATCGCCACGAGAACGCCGCCGCGTTTGCGAATAGCGTCTAAATAGATCGGATAATGATCCCGAACAAATTGATCGCCTGCACCCGAACTGGCTTTCGGCCTGCACACAGCGTATATCTGCCGATTGCGTTTTTTGAGAAACCTGCGGATAAACGATTCGTGCTGTTTGTCTTCGCAGAGAACGGTAATTTTGGGGCGCGTCATGGCGCGAGTCCTTGGGCATAGAGTTCGGAAATTTTTAATCTCGTATTGTTTTTTACCGCCATGATGCGCGTATGACGCTCTGGATCGCGTTCCAACCAAACCGACTTGTCCTCCAAAAAATCAATCGCTTCTGGATGGTGCGAAATCAACACGGTCTGTGGTAGCGTGTCGCCACAGCCATCCTCTAGCTCGGCGAACCAGGGTTGCAACTCTGGAAGAGTGACATAGTTATCCGGTTCATCCAAAAACAAAGTGCGTCCAGCATCATCGGCAAAGAGCAATAAGTAAAGCACGATCAAAGCGCGCTGACCATCTGAAAGTTGGTCAAACCGATAAACAGTGCCCGATTCCCCACGCCTTGGGGAAAACTCGGCCTGTAGTTCCCTGTAATCACTGCTTTTTTTTACGAGTCTCAAGTCCGTGAAGCCGGGCAAAACATCGCGTAGATGGTCCATCGCCTCAAAGACCCGGCGTGGATTTTCCTGTAAGCGTCCCTGATACCACGACGCAAAATTCTCACCGCCATCGCTGAGTTTATCAGTGTCGGAATCCGAACCGCTTCTCATGCGTTTCGTCTGCAAAAAAAGCGTTACAAAACGGCGGACTCGATTTCTAAATGCACTCAGCCGGGTATTGTCGGGACGGTCGACCACTGGCGCGAGTGCCGATTGTGTCCAATCAAAAGAATATTTTGGCCCTTCGCTGTGATCATCGCGGTAGAGTTGCACCTCGCCGTTTTCAAAAGCAAAGAGCGGCTTGCCATTGAACAGCAAATCTTCGCGCATTACCCGCATAAGTCGCTTGTCCGGGACGTGCTCAACCACGAGCCGATAAAGACATCGCCCCCCCGAGATGTCGATCTCCAATTCAAACCGTTGCTCGAGCTTTTTGCTCCAGTGCGTGAAATCAGCAGGGGAAAACAATTCACCGACCCGTGCATCGCCCCGAATAAAATCGCGCAGTTTGCCCAAGACTTCAAACACGGCCGACTTGCCGCATCCGTTTGCCCCGAGCAACAACGTCAGATCCCCAAAACAGAGGTCAAAGTTGGTGAGGCACTTGTAGTTGTCAATGTGAACACGCTTTAGCATGTGTGCGGAATCCTTTATCTAATCCAAATTGAATTGTCCTAATGTGATGCGGTATGCGGACAACTTAAACAACTTGGTTAAACAGCCGGTAAGCCCTCGCTTGCTTCAGCGCGGGTTCGGCCTGATGTGTCTCACTGATTTTCCGTTCCCTTTCCCCGCGTCAAGTAGCTGTCTGCGATGGATTTGAGGATGACGCGCCCGATTTCGGGATGCGTTCTTTCTTTGACCGGGCGAATGACGATGCCTTCGCGCAACTGGTCGGGGTTTGTGCCCACTTGGGATTTGCCGGCTTGCCAGTGGTTGGTGAACGCATCCACTGCGTCCAGAGAAAACGGGCCGCGATACAAGGCGGGGGCGACGGCAATGTTAAAGGTCACACACCGGGCGACGAACTCGTCGTAGTCCAAAAACGCTTGATCCTCTTTGAGGTCGAATGCGCGATAAGCGGGCGAGGTTTGACCGTAGTGGTAGTCATTGATGCGCGGGCCAAAAATTTCGCCGTACAAAATGCGGTTCGTGTTTGGGCTCGTGCCGACCAGCACCTCATGCCCCTTTTCCGCAGGGGGCAACCACAGGGCGCGGCGCACGCCCTCAAGGGTCAGTGGATAGGCATACAGGGTGCCTTCCGCGTCTTTGCCCGAGGTTCTGATTTGCGTTCTGTGCGTGCCGACGGCAATGTGTGGAACGCACTCGCCGCGTTCCCGGTCACGCACCATAATATGCCCGACGCGGCTGTTTGTGCCGTGGATTTTCTCCGTGAAAACCACTTCCTCGCCCTCTTGAAAAACATCGAGAAAATTTTTGATGTTTTCAATGCTCGTGTATTTGTCAAAGCCCGGGTATTCGGGCATGCGGTTGCCGGCGAACAAATTGGGCGGCGGTTCGTACTTTTGGAATCCAAACGCGGCGACTGCGTCTTGGTCCGCGACTGTGAATCGATCATCCGCAAAGACAAAGCCATGCGAGACTTCGCCGCGCAACCTCGCCGCACGCACGCGACCAAAATCGGGCTTGCCGTGGGAAAAGGACAAATAGCCATCGATGCCCAATCGCACGGCCAACGCCTTGGGCACGAGGGTCTCGGGAGGCACATGGACGACCACATCGCCTTCCCGATACGTGTCTTTGACCACCACGCACTGCCAGCCGCCCACCTCTGCAATTTCCAACCTATCGGCATTGGGATGCGAACGCAGCGCGGTTATCGCTTGGGATCTGACGATCAAATCAGCCATCGGAAAACCTCCTCGTGGTTAAATTGCTGACTTTCAGCACAGGGAAAAAAAAGAGATGCTTCAAAGCGTTTTTAGAAAATCTCGAACGCGGTCAAAAATAGGGTGATCCAAATCCCAGTAATTCCGCTTTGCCGCGACGCCTACGGAAAGATGCGGATCGGACTTGGTCGTCAAGTAGGCATGGGCGCGAGCCTTTTCCGGCCTTTTGATGGACGCATTCGGCAAAGCGTCCACGCACGCAAAGAAGGCATCGATACAATCGTTCTCGGGCGTACCTGCAAAGCTCTCGCACAGCAACGTCTCGAGCATGCCCTGTTGGTTATTGCCCGGCAGCATCAGCACGGTCACCGCTGGGCTGGCATCCGTGCGTCTTTCGGGCCTGTTCGGCACGGGCAGTGCGGCATTTTTTAGGGAAGACTGAACGCTTTGAAACGCCCCTGCCGCGGATGTTTCCGCATCCCGAACAATGCCGATACTCTCAACGACACGAAATCCGGTCGCGCCCACAAGCCCTTCCAGAAAATCGCGCAGTTGGGTAATGCCGCCAAAGTTCTGAATCTGGATATTCGAAAGTGATAGGTGACGAAGGAATGCCTCAAAGAAATTGCGCGGATCATTGCCCTCAACGAGAAGAATTTTCGATTTGAGTCGCGTCATATCTAACGAATCTCAAGCTGGTGTCGGATCGCTGCATGGAGGCCATTCGGCTTAAGGGTGACACAGCGATTTTCCGAGTCGCTAACTTCGAGCCGGTGGAGGAGAAAGCCGTCGGGACCGAGCGCGTGATGCGCCGCTTCTATACACTCAAAACTATGCGTGGTCGCAAAGACCTGCGTGCGGAATTGCCCGGCCGCTTCATCGATGACGCGCCAAACATCGGACAATGCGGAGTGGTGAAGCCCATTTTCGATTTCATCTATCAAAACCACGCCATCCGGCACAGAGGATATGGCTAAAATGAGCCGGGCCATTTGGGTCATACCTTCGCCCATCACCGGCAGGGGCACCAACTCGGACAACCCGATATCGCCCCAAATCATCGGTACACCGCTGGCAGAATTATCCTCGATGCTTTGCAACTTCGGCTCGACGACCTTAAGTGCTTTCAAGAGCATATCGCCGCGTTTCTGTTTTCTCAACATCCCCAGGCGCCTGGCATCTTCTTGGATATTTCTGACTCGAGACAAGAGAATCGTCGCGGAAAACGGGACATGTGTCGTAGATTGCTCGATCTCAACCCCATGTTCCTTCACGCGGATATGGTTTTTAATTTTTTCGTCTTTGGGGCCTCGATATCGAAAGGTAAGCGAGCGTTCGTCGAGGAGATTCGTCATCGAAAGTCCCCCCGCGCGATCAAGAGGCAGGTCAGTGATGTGTGACCGCTTTGACGTGATTTCAAGGGCCAATCGACCATGAGATGTATGACACCCCTCAATCTCGATAGGCTTGCTCATGTCCAGCCCCGAGAACAGTTGCTTCCAAGAGGTCTCATCGACCGTCTGTTGCCAAGCGATTTCACCCTCCGCGGACACGCCTCGAATGACGGGGTCGAGTCCGCGAATCACAGCGGCATTGATCGCCATCTGTGCATTCCCCGCGCCAGACAGCAGAAAAATGGCCTCGAGCAAACTGGTCTTACCGGCGTTGTTTCTGCCGGCGATGAGGTTCAGGCAACTCAACCGGTCGATTTCCAACGATTTGAAAACGCGAAAATTTCGTATCTCAAGACGCTTCAACATCGCTATCGCTCCTCAATTTGATTCCCTTCCCATCTCGTCGTTCCGACCAGCGCGGGAAGATCAATTCCTCCTGCGAGAACTACCCCAGTGTTGCGAGGTATTCTTCGCCTCGGTGTTCGCGCAACCATCTCTTGAGCGGCACGTCGGCTTCTGTGGGTTGCCACCAGCCTTTGATATCCACGCCATCGCCGAGCAACTGCCGCCGGATGGGATCGCATTTGTCCAGCAACTCTGCGGGCATCACATTGTAATCCAGGCCGCGCAACCAGCGGTAACTGTACCCAAAAAACAGCACGCGGCGCGTCACATCGGACGTGTTCACCCCGCGCCTGTGCCACATCCGGCGGTCGAACAACACCGCGGTGCCCGCCTTGACGCACACGGGCAACACCCCGTCGCCGGAATCGCACCCCGCGGGTTTTGCGTCCAACTTGTGGCTTTGCGGCACGATCTCCATCGCGCCGTGTTCGGCCGTATCTACATCGCTCAACCAGTAGCTGATCTTCAGGGACAAGCGCGGGTGGGGTCGCTCCATCTCGGGCACGGGCCGGCCGCCATCTTGGTGCCAGCCGCCCTTGCGAATCGCGCGGACCCGTTGCTCGGGGGGATACGCGATCAGGTGGGAAATGTAGAGTTGGATATTCCAGCCCAGAATATCCCACAACAGCGGAAACGTCTTGGGATTGTCCAGCAGATCCAAAAACGCATCGTCTTCCACCACCGTGCGAAACGCGCTCAACAGACCATCCGGCTTCAGCCCTTGCTCGGCGCGCTTTTTGGCCTCCACCCGATCCACGGCCTCGTTCAACCGCGCCAGCATCTCGGGCGACAACGCATCTTCGACGATCAAATAGCCCTCGTCATTGAACTGCCGGAGTTGCGCTTCTGTGGCGCAGTATTGCAACCAATTTTTCGCGTCCATGACGTTCTCCTTTTAGGTCGTGTTGACATTTTATTTTTTGACGTTCCGCACAGATTAGCAAATTGCTCTGATGGCGTTGCGCGAGGGGACCTATCCCCCCGGCCCCCTTTCCTACGAGGAAAGGGGGAGTAAAGCTCCTTTGATGGCTTCTCACTCTGGTTGCTCTGATGGCATTGATCGAGGGCATAAAGCGACTAAAAATCCCTCATCAATACCCTCGCAAAACCGCTCACCGTTCCCCCCTTCCTCGCAGGAAGGGGGGTTAGGGGGGTAGGTCCCGATAAGGAGCGATTGTCCGAGTTTCTCAAATCGAGAGCATATCCTGCGATAGGGCTTGATCTTCTCGATAAGCCCCCATTCCGTTGCATGGCTCGCAAATGTCAACACAACCTAGTCTCTCCTGCTGATCATCACCGTAGCGCAATCGATTCGCTGCGCGAGCACGGGTGCCAGTTGACCGAATCGCCGGCGATTTTTGCCGATGCGCTCCAAGCCTAAAACCACCAAATCGAAATGCTCGGCGCGGCGGGCGATTTCTTCGATGGGTTTGTCGTGGCGCACCACCAAAGCCGATGCGCGGTTGGGAACTTCCTCATCGGCAAATTGCGCCAGTCTGCGCTGGGCGCGTTCGCATTGCAACGCGCTTTCGCGCTCGGGCAACACCTGCAAGAACGTGACCTCGCGCTCGCCCGTGCGGCACAGGCTGCCGAGCAATCGCGCGCGAAATTTGTCGTGCGCGCCCAGGCCGCGCGTGGGCACCAGCACGCGATGAACGCCCGCCGCGTGCCAGCCCGAGGGCGCGTGCAACACCACCACGTCGCAGGCCACGGAACTGATGAGCTCTTCCAAATACGCGCTGTTGACATCGCTCAAGCCGAGCAACAAACTCTCGCAACGGTGCAACCGGGACACGCGTACGATCTCGGGCCAGGGCTGCGGCGCGATGGTCATCAATGCCTCGGGGGACAGGCCCGCTGCAAATGACGCGGTCACGGCTTCGCGCAACACGGCTTGGGTATCGCGCAGGGAACGCGGGGAATCGCCTGCCTGCCATCCGTCGTCCGGCGCGGCGACGACAGACAGCAACAACACGCGGCCCACCCCGGGCGGCGCCAAGGCGTGGGCCACCGCCACCATCGCAGCGGCATTTTGGGGATTGGCCACGGGCACGAGCACCAGCGGGCTGCGACCGCGCATTTGCAACAACTGCGGATCCAGTGCCTCGGCAGACGCGTCGACAACCCGCGCGCGGCGCGCCAGCAATGCCCAGTACAACAACCCGCCCAAGCCCAACCACACCGTGGAGATCAGGCCCGCGGTGGGCACGGACACGGCTTGAAAAAGGGCCAGCCCCGCGCAACACGCGCCGCCGACCACCGGGATGAGCGGGAAAAACGGCGTTTGAAATGGCGCGGGCGTTTGCCTGCGCGTGCGGGCTAAAATGCTCGTCCAATGCGTGAGCGCGAAAGAGATGAGAAAGATCAAACTCGCTGCCGCGCCCGCCGCGGCCACATCCGGTACGACCAACAGCAAAATGACCATGGTCAGCGCGCTGACGCCTATTGCGGTGATGGGCGTGCGGTAGCGGATATGCACTTCACCGATGGGCGCGGGCAGGGTGCGGTCTCGCGCCATGGCGAGGGCCACGCGGGAAGCCGCCAGCAAATTGGCTTGCAACGCGGACAGCATGGACAAGATCGCGGCGATCAGCACGAGCCAAAAGCCGGTTTCGCCCAAGAAATGGCGCGCGGCCAATGCGACCACGACCTCGGGATGCTCGGCGCTCAAGCCGCCGATGGTTTGGCCCGGCGGCACGCCCGCGGTCGCTATCACGAACAGCAGGGGCAAATAAACGCACAATGCAGCGGCCAGAGACAGCAACATCGCGCGGGGCAATGTGCGCTCGGGCGCGCGAACCTCGCCAGCGACCGCGGCGATGAGATCAAAGCCCTGCAAGGCGATGAACGTGTAGCCCATCGCCTTAAAAAATCCCGCGGCGCCATGCGTAAAAAACGGGGTCAGGCCCGCGTGCATCTCGCCCAAACTGCTTCCGACGAGTGCCCACGCGCCCCCGATGATCAGCACGGCAAAAACCGCCATTTTCCCAAAATTGATCCAGTTGCCCCCGCCCGCGGTTTTGCGAATCAGGCCGAACGCGTAACACGCGGTCGCGCCTACGGCTAAGGCCGTTACCAGTGCATTGCCGCCGAGCCATTCGGGAGCTGTGTCCCAAAGGAGATGGGCGCATTCTCGCAGTGCAATCGCGGCATAAGACGCGAACCCGAGGGCGTAGAGCACGCCTGCGACAATGGACGCGAACCAGCCCACCCACCCAAATGCAAATGCCGACCGCACGGACAAGACTTTTTTCGCGTACGTATAAGTGCCGCCGGATTCGGGAAACGCGCTCGACATTTCGGCAAAACTCAACGCGGTCAGTACGGCGATCATCCCATTGGCCGCAAAGACCGCGAGTGCGGCCGGCCCCGTGGTCGCAAATGCCACGCCCGCAAGCGCGAGAATGCCGCCGCCGACAATCGCGCCAATGCCCACGCCGGTCGCGCCGAGCAGGCCCATCGAACGCGCTATGGTCGTTTTTTGGTTCATTTTTTAGTCGGCTTTGGGATGGGGTTTTGGCCGGTGCATTTCACCGTTTTCGATTTCGACGATTTCCGGGGGAAATGCCGTGCAGCGCACCCCGTTTTTCACGCCCCAGCGATGCATGGGACGCACGCGCCCGGCATTGATGGTCGGATTTGTCCACACGGCCGCAATGGCGATGCGGCTGTTCGGACTCGGATTCGGCGGGCTGTAATGCCACAAACTGCTGTGCCAACACACGACGTCGCCCGGGTCAAGTTCGATGTGTTCTGTGCCGCATTGCGCGATCCGCGCTTTGACGAGGTCGCGAGGCAACTCGCCGTGAATGCTGTCTTCGTACATCACATGCGGGACGATTGCGCCCTTGTGGCTGCCGGGAACGAACTGCATACACCCGTTTTCGCGCGTCGCTGGATCCAGTGCCATCCACGCATTGAACGGATCGGTTTCCCCATCGCGCCAAAGCCCGTTGTCCTGATGCCACGGCGTCGCGCTACCGGTTTTTGCCGGCTTGACAAACACGCTGTTGAACTTGACGATGACGTCCTCGCCTAAAAAATATCGCGCGATGCCCAGCATTTCCTCGCCCGTGTGGAAGGTGTGCCAGATCAGGGGGGATTCCAAACAGAAATTGCCCAATTTCCGAAATCGCATGGCCCGCGCCTCTGGGGTATCGCCCATCGGGTCCATCGGGTCGATATCGGGACGACCACTCGGCTCGGGTTTGAGCAATTCGTTTTTAATTACCCCGCGCAGGTCAAACGCAACGCCTTCCGGCACGACCCCGCGCTCGACGAAAAATCCCTTTTCCCGCCAATCCCGTTTTTGCTCATCCGTCGGTTGCCAGTTTTTCATGCCCTATTTCCTTCCAGTGGGATCAGTTAAAAAATGCGATCTTGACCAGTGGGCCGCTGATGAACACCATGCCCGCCCAAATCGTATGCTTCAGGCTCCGCAGTTCGATTTCTACCGAAGTCAGTCGCGTGCGAATTTCCTCGATGATGCCCTCGAATCTCGAAATCCGTTCCCGCGCTTCATGATCGATGAACTTTTCATCTGTCATCTCGATTCACCTCCTTTCAGTGTTTTGAACGAGCACGGCACCGAACACCGCGTCTTCTCTTTCAGTTAAAAAATGCGATCTTGACCAGTAGGCCGATGATGATCATAACCCCAACCCACAGCGATGAAACCTTTACATCGAGACGGTGAAGCCGGTCATTCATCGCACGCTGATCAGACTCAATCCGCGCCAACCGCGCCCGAATTTCCTCGATGATGCCCTCGAATCTCGAAATCCGTTCCCGCGCTTCATGGTCGATGAACTTTTCATCTGTCATCTCGATTCACCTCCTTTCAATGTTTTGAACGAGCACGGCACCAAACGCCATGTTTTTTATCAGTCGGCAAAACAAGCGGTCAGCACATCCATTGCCTTGGGGTGGAAGGGTAGGGACTGACCACTGACCACTGCATCTTCCATCTCCTAATCTACGTATTGGTCAAGCGCGCAGTTTGCACCTCGCCCGCCATCTTACTCCGCGAACACGCCATCTGATTCGCCACAACGCGCTTTTCAATGAATGTGGGAATCGCATGTTCACCGGGAAGTTGTGGGCTTGGAGACGGGATTTTCTCGCCATTGTCAAGACGAGCAACAAGCACCACTTTCAGCGCGTCTTGGGCTTCGAGAAACGCCTCTTCCTCATTTGCACCCGAAGTCAGGCATTCGGGCAGATCGCGGAACGAAACGACGAGCTCGCCCGTGCAATCGGGCTGAAAATGTGCGGGATATTCAAACGTCATAACGATCACCTCGTGTTTGTGGACTTACTGAAAATCGTTGCGGCTAAGACCCAATTGGCGAATCATCGCAGACAAAAGACCGGGGCCGAGTTCCTTGCGGCGATCTTTTACTGTGGTTGCCCGCGTGCCGTAATATAGCATGCATGCTACCTTTTCCGTGCTTCTCATCCACGCGAACAGCGATACCGCGCCTTTTGCCTATTGCACGCACGCGGGTTATGAATTGTCTGCCTGTCATATTATATCGTTTTTTTATTAGCTAAACCGTGCGATACAAAATTCTCGCTTCTTGCAAACGCACGATCAACTCTGCTTGGGTGCCAAAAAATGCTTGACAAAACGCATTCTGGCACTATAAATGGTATAAATAGATGGCCTGAGCAAATCCCCGATAGACCTAAAAATGTCGATGGGCAATTCTTAGCAAAACAGCCCAAAAGGATGGTGAATGGGAGTATAGAAGGGAGCGCGGAAATGAGTGTTGAAATCGGCCGTGAACACCTGAGAGACTGTGCAACAGGTACGTCTGTATCTGACGCTACAACGAGCTATTCGGTTTACAACGAGGAAGTGAAAGTTAGAACACAAATTAACTGGATGGACAGTCTGTTTCCACCGTTGCCGAATAGGCGATACGATATTCTCTACGCTGACCCGCCTTGGTACTACAATGGAAAGTTACAATTTGACAAGAGTGGAACAGCAGAGAAAAATCACAATTGGACAAAAAGAATTTTTATCAGTTCTGCGTCATTCAAGTATCCCACTGTTCCCACGGATGAGTTAAAGAAGTTACCCGTACAACAAATTGCAAAAGACGACTCGTTGTTGTTTTTATGGACTACGAATCCACATTTGGCACAAGCGATTGAACTGGGTATCGCTTGGGGATTTGAATACAAAACCGTCGCTTTTGTGTGGAACAAAATGAATCATAATCCTGGACACTATACACTGTCTTATTGTGAGTTATGCCTTTTGTTCAAGCGAGGTCGAATACCTACGCCAAGAGGTGCGAGAAATGTCAAACAGTTGATCGAAATTCCTCGAAAGGATCACAGTGAAAAGCCCGTTGAAGTTGCACAAAGTATCATACGTATGTTTCCCTATCAATCTCGTATAGAGCTGTTTGCGAGAACAAAAAAAGAAGGGTTTGATTCTTGGGGGCTCGATGTTGTCAATCGAGATGAGGGACAATTAGAGTTGTTCAAAAATAAAAAGGAAGGGCTTGATTCTCGTGGGCTCGATGTGGTTAATCGAGATGAGGAGCAATATGCTCGATGAAATGTAGCCCTAATAAGTTGGGATCATGGTCGCGCCAAAAAAAGAAGTTATTGGTGTATTCATCGAACCAGCAAGTTATTTCTCTGACTCGACAAGGGTCTCTCGTTATGTCTCCTCTGAACACGACCCAAAATGGAAGTATGCTTTGTATGCCACTTTTTTGCCGTAAAATTTTCATTAACCCCGGGGTGAAGTATTTACATAATCTTTCATGTGCATTGCCTCTCCCTGCACTTCTCGGTTTGCCTTCAACCCATCCATCTTGTCTTTTCAATTCGACATAAATGCACTTACCTGTTATTGTGTTCGCAATGGAGAAATCAGGGACAAATCCGTGTCGGTACTTTCTTTCAGGACGGTATATCTGTTCTTTGTCTCTGTCTAACAATGGATAGGCGTAATAGATATTGGCAAAGTCGTTAGGGTTAGAGATAATGATGTAATCTGTATCTACCAGAAGTTCACGAAACAAGCCGGCAAAATCTCGTTCAGCTATGAGGGCGCGATGTCCACTGAGTCTTTGCCAGTTTTCCCTTAGCCTTAAATGCGAACTGGACATTATGATCACCCTTTTAAGGGTGTCGGGCGGTGTCAAACGTTTCGCAGAGAGATGCGAGAATGTTCCTACTTATTCGCCAGGTATCAGGGAGTTACCCATCAACCGAGTTGGCTTTTGTATTGGGTAGGCCACCCGACATATTCGGTCTGCAAAAACGCTTGACCTATAAAATATAATGAGAATTTCTCGACAGAGAATATTTTTGTTGTCTAAAAATTATGAGGCAATAAGGACTGGTGAATTTTGGCACGGTTGTCTATCATTTTGCATCTATCTCCACAACGCGGAGGCCGCTATGTTGATTGCCACATCACGAACCGCGCATGCTCTTTCCGAAGGGCATTTCGCGCCCGCGCAAATTTTTGAAGGCGATGTCGCCGCCATTGCGAAGGGCGGGGACCTGCGTGTTATCGCCCTGAAAAATGGCGACTTGTACATTCGCACGCAAGCGCGTGCCCAAACCGTTGCCACGGGTATTGAACGGGATATCGAATGCCTGATCGTTCTCGAAGAAGACCCGTTGCACTTGCTCATCGGCACGGGCGATTCCCGGGTTTACGCGTGTAAAGATGGCAAGACCGAGCGCGTAGATTCCTTCGACCGCCTCGCGGTGCGCGACAAGTGGTACACGCCTTGGGGCGGCCCGCCGGATGTTCGCAGCTTTGCCAAAACAACCGATGGCTGGGTGTATGCGGATATTCACGTCGGCAGCATCATGCGCTCGCCAGACAAGGGGGAAACCTGGGAACCCGTGACGCCGGATTTGCACGACGATGTCCACCAAGTCGCCACGTCGCCCCAGGCCCCTGACCGCGTCTATGCCAACACAGCGCGGGCGGTCTATGTCAGCGACGACCGCGGCAGGTCATGGTCGCACCGCGCCGAGGGCTTTCCCTATCTTTACGGTCGGGCCATCGCCGTGCATCCCGATGATCCAGACTGCCTGCTGGCGACGGTCAGCAAGGGGCCACACGGAGACGTGGCCGGTCAACTCTACCGCTCGGACGACGCGGGCAGGACTTGGGAACACGTCACCGCGGGCTTTCCCGACGCGGTCTCGCACAACATCGACACCTTCCACCTCGGGTTCTCGCCATGCGGTCGCGCCTGGGCCGCTGTCGATAAAGCCCTTTACACCAGCCATGACCGCGGAAACTCCTGGGAAAGCGCGTGGCACGCCCCGGCCAAAATTCGGATGATCGCGTGAGGGAACAAAGCAACCAGATCACAACAAGGAGAAAGACAACCATGCAAGCGGTTCGGGAACTTCAAGCAGATGTTGCCCAACTCTCAGCGGATGAATTGGCGCGTTTCAGGGCGTGGTTTGAGGAGTTTGATGCAGAAGTATGGGATGATCGGTTTGAGGAAGATGTCGAATCTGGGAAACTGGATCACCTGGCGAACCAAGCTATCGCCGATTTTCACGCGGGGAAGTGCAAGGAATTATGAAATATTTTGCGAACCCTTCTTTTTAGGATTGTTATCAAAAACTTCCGCGTGAGATTCAAGAACTCGCAGACGAAAATTTCAAACTGCTGAAACGGGATTCGAGACACCCTTCTCTGCACTTGAAACACGTCCTCGTAAAGCAGGGAACGGTCAATCGGTATTGGTCGGCGAGAGTTGGCATTAAATATCGAACTCTGGCAGTTGAAGTTGCGGAGGGTTTGATCTGGTTTTGGATTGGAACACACGCCGAATACGATAAGTTGATTCAGTCGTAGCGACTGCGACACTCCCTTGGGGCCAGTCCGTTATTTTTTGGAGAAGATATGGCACATCATGAATTTATCCCCACGCATTATCACACGACGATTGGGTGGCACGAGCCGGTTCTTGCGATAGCGAGTGGGGATTCGGTTTCGACCACGACGGTTTGTGCGGGGGGGAAGGACGAGACCGGCGCGCAAGTGACCGAGGGCGGCAATCCGCAGACCGGCCCTTTTTACGTGGAAGGCGCGCAACCCGGGGATAGCATCGCGGTGACATTCGATTATTTGATGCCCAATCGGCCTCACGGGTACACCTCGGCGCGCATCGCGCCCAATGTGCTCGACCCGGGCTATGTGCCCAAATTTGACGACGACATCGCTCGCGTGATATGGGCTATCGACTTTGAAAACCGCACCGCACATCCCGCGGAAGTCTCGGGCGACCGCGACCATACCTCGCTCGGTCAGGGCACGCCCGCCAGCAGCCCATTAAAAGACTTGGTTTTGCCCCTCAATCCGCACCCCGGTTGCTTTGGGGTCGCGCCCCCGCGGGGTCAGGCCATCTCGACTGCGACCTCATCCACGCACGGCGGCAACATGGACTACAAACGCTTCAACCAGGGCACCACCGTCTATTTGCCGGTATTTGCCCAAGGCGCGCTTTTTCACATTGGCGATGGGCACGCCTTGCAAGGCGATGGGGAAATCGTGGGCACGGGCATTGAAATCTCGTTTGACGTCACGTTCACCATCCACCTCCACAAGGGCAAAACCATTGCTTGGCCTCGGGGCGAAAACGACACGCACATCCTCACCGTGGGCAATGCCCGGCCCCTGGATCAGTGCGTGGAACACGCCACCACGGAAATGATCCGTTGGCTCACCACGGACTTTGGGCTAGACGAGCGCACTGTGCATGTGTTGCTCGGCGAAGCCGTGGAATACGACATGGGCAATATGTTTGACCCGGCCTATACGTTTGTGTGCAAAATTCCCAAGCGCGTTCTCCAAACCCTCGGCGCGACCCGCGCGTAGTGTGCGATGAAAAAATCTCATTGGATCATTTCCCCATCCGTGGATTTGTCCTGCATCTCCGTCGGATGGTTGGCGTTGTTCGCGGCCCCTTCTCTGTTTCCCCACCACAGCGAAACCTTCCGCCTCATTGCGGTGACGTCCTTTGTGGCCCACCGGTATTTCACCTTCCCCTTGGTCTATCTCGACCGCATCGAATTTGCACGGCGTCGCCTGATCTACGTCATTACCCCGGTGCTGTGCTTGGGGTTCGTCGGCCTGTGTTATTATTTTCGAATCGACGAACCCGAAATGTTCGCCTTTTGGTACTTGTTTAATTATTTCCACTTCGTGCGTCAAAAATACGGCATTTTGCGGATTTATTCCGGCAAGGGGCAATGGGGCAACAAACGCCTCGACGCGTGGACATCCTACTTGTGGGGCATGGCCGGCTTTGGGTATATGTTTGCGTTTCAGGCCGATGTCGAAGGTCGGGTCATGCACTACTTGCACACGCTCGTGGGCACGCCGCTTCCCCACATGGCGTCGCATGCGATCTACGCCGCGGCCATCCTCGTCACTATCGCTTGGTTGGTCTGGGAATGGCGCGGCCCGCAATTCAACCATCCCAAACTTCTCTTTTTGGCCTCGGTCGCCTTCATGTATGGCATCGTCCCCCTCCTCTCCACAGACGCGCTGTTCATCGCCACCAGCTTTAGCCACGCCGCAGAATACATCGCCTTGGTCGCGCTCACGGTTCGCAACAAAGCGAGACGAGACGCCTTTGCATCGCCTGCTCTGACGCGGGCGGGCGAGCACATCGTTCCGTACACCGCGGGCTTTATCGCCGTGGTCAGCGGTTTGTTGTTCGGACTCAAATCGCTTTCCCTCACGGCATTTCTCGTGTTCACTTATGGCACGTCATTCATGCACTTTATTTACGACGGCATGATCTGGAAATTGCGGCGGCCTCGGGTCGCGCGGGTGACGATCACATGACCTGCAACCAAAACACCACCTCAACCACCTTGACCGCAACTGTTTCGGGGCGTGTCACAGATCCATTTTGATCTGGATATTCAATGTCCGCTGACGCTCATACCCGCCTGCGCCATCTGGGCGGTATGTAAATTCGACATCCCACACCATCCCCACATTGGCAACCGGTTCTAAAACCACGAGATACCCAAAGCGCGTATCCGGCGTGGGATTGAACAATTTGCCCAAATCGCTGCCTCGCACGCGCTTTTCAAAATACCCCTCGGCGCGAGCGACCTTGTGGAGGCGCGTCAAAAATTCGGGCGCGAATCCCACGCGGCCTTCCACGATTTGCGCGTTGCTGACCTCCCCGGTCAAATACTGATACGACCCGCTCGCCAACAAGGTGCGGTAGATGTTCAAGAACACCTCGCCAAAGACCCCGCGCCTGGACGCATCTTGCAAAGTGGATTCGCGCGTGGTGATATTGCCCGTGTTCGGATCGACGAGTGCGCGGTTGACATCGTAGAGCGCGTCAAAATGCCCGTGCTGAAAGTGCCCGCGCGTCCATTGGTATTCGGCCCGCAAGCGCAAGGGCCCCGCTTCGAACATCATCCCGGGCAAACTGATGCCCGTGCCGGTTTCCCCATCCAAAACGCGCCCAATGCCCGCATAGACCTCTGCTCTGATATGTTGCTTGTCGATAAAGGGATAGGCCACATCGACACTTGCAGTGGCAAACGCATCGCGCGGGTGATTTGCGCGAATCGAATCGGGCAGGCCGCGCAGTTGATCCGTATCGACAACCGCTGTGACGCCCACATCCAAGCGTGGTAGCGGGTAAAATTCCACGCGCCCGCCCACGAGGGGCCCGGCGTCTTCCAAATCCAACACCTCGCCCACATCGCCAATCAGGGTTCGCACGGTCATCTTGTCGCCCAACAAATTGCGAATTTGCACGTCCAACCCCATGCGTTTGAGACCCGGCGCGCCGTGCGTGTTGCGGTAATTTCGCATCAACAGCCCAGATCCCAACGTGACCCCTTCTATCGCGCCCGCCTGCAAGTACAACCGCCGACTGCGATCATTGGGACGGCCATAGCGTACGTAATAAATTTTTCGCAACGCGCTCTCAATGCCCTTTTGCCGGGTCGAAAAATCCCATCCGCTGTTCCGCACGCGCCCCTCGGTATCTAAAAAAAACTCCAGATCAAAAACGACTTCCAGTTCGCCCAGACGGATGCCGGGTTGCACGTCAAGGCGTTGCCACTGCTCTTGCCCGACCGTGATCGTGCCCATCAGCCCAGCCAGGTCCCATTCGGCCCGTGCATCGGCGAAAAGCCCTTGAAAAAGCAACCCCCAAAACGCGACAACCCAACACAATCGACACGGCATATAGCACCTCCAAAATGGAATCGGCGGCTGGCCGTTGTTCAGGCCAGTTCATCGGCGAATAGAAGAATCCCATCACCCCTGTGCTCGCCCGAATCAACGGAACGAGGGCAACTAGGTCGTGTTGACATTTTATTTTTTGACCTGACGTTACGTACAGATTAGCAAATGTGTTGCTTGCTGATTTAATGCGTTTGGTCCTACAGCCTCGTGGGTTGCCTCCGATGCCTTCGGCGACTTACTTTTTTTCAACAGCAAAAAAAAGTAAGCAAAAAATGCCGCTCTCAAACGCCGAGAGGCTTGCACAGCGCAAAGCGCTTTTGTAACAGCACAATATGCGCCAGCCTGCAAAGGGGGTTGCAACATGGATGTTGGTTGCGAGACGGCCTTGCGCGCTGTGCGTGATGGCTTGATCTGAGGGTGTTTTGCGATGGCATTGTTGGGATGCCTTCTTTGAACTGCGGAACGGCAGTGAATACGATGCAACAAAAGCGAGAATGCTGAAGGAGCGACTGTTCCAGTTTCTCAAACCGAGAGCATATCCTGCGATAGGGCTTGATTTTCCCGATAAACCGCTCAATTCAGTTGCATGGCTCGTAAATGTCAACACAACCTATAATAACTGGTCATCGAAGTGCGTCGGGTTTTGGGGCTGTCGTGCGGGGACTGACCACTGACTACTGACTACTGACCACTTGAGAGGGATAGCACGCTACCTTCTCCCCTCTTGCCTCTCCCGTCTTACCTCTTGCCTCTCCCGTCTTACCTCTTACCTCTTACGTCTTACCTCTTACCGGCTGTGCGGGGCAACCTGACCACTGCTTCAACATAAGACTCTTTCTCTCTTATGGTCAAGACCAGAACCGCAAAAACCGGAACTTCCCTTTTTATTTGGGCGTCACCATCATAGCTTATTGACAAAGAGGGCGGGAGACGATATAATTGGATGGATGTCCGAGAGGTCTTTTCCTGCTGTTTGCCCATGAGGAGAATGTCATGAAAATTGCATTGCGGTTCTGGAGGGTCGCCTTGGCTTGTTGCGTCGCGTTGCCGGCTTTTGCCGAAGAAAGTGAACCGTCTGAACAAGACAAAATTTTTCGCAATACGATGTTTGCCCTAAGCCAACGCCAGATCGATGCCGGGGAGATCAACGAGGCCATGACGAGTCTTCAGCGCGTTTTGGAAGTTTTTCCCGAAGACGCCCATGTGCATTCGCAACTGGGGTATCTCTATCTCAACCGGAAGGAATTTAAGGCGGCGGAAGAGGCGTTTCGGGCCGCGAAAAAATTCGACAAAAAACTCGTTGAAGCCTACGTGGGGCTGGGCCTGACGTATGCCGAATCGCCCACGCGCGGGTTGCAATCCTATTACAATTTTCGCAGGGCCATTGCCGAAGCCAAGCGCGCCACCAAAATCGATCCCGACTACGGCCCGGCCTATCGCCTGCTCGGCGAGGTCTATGAGCGGTTTCAAGAAGACCACGACAAGGCCATGCAGTACTACGAAAAATACGTGAAACTCGAACCCGACAATCCCGAGGGATTGTACTACTTTGGCTTGGCCTGCGTGCAAGCGAAAAATTTTGACAAAATTCTCGAACACATCGCGCCCTATCTCTCCACGCATTCCGCTGTGGTTCAACTCTTGCCCATTGTCGCACAGGGTCATTTTTACAATGACGACGCGCAAAAAGCCTTGGAATACTTCGAGCGTTATCTCGCCAACAGCGAAGGCAGTGAACGTGCGCACTACACCAATATCGCGTACGTCGCCTCGGGCGCAGAACTCGAAGCGTACCGCGCCACTGCGCCGGGCGCAGAGCAACAGGCGTACCGCGAGCAATTCTGGGCGCGGCGCGACCCCGATATTCTGACCAAAATCAACGAGCGCGTTATCGAACACTATCGGCGCACATGGTATGCGCGCACCTATTTCTCGTCCAATGTCTATCCGTGGGATCAGCGCGGCACGGTTTATATTCGCTATGGCGAGCCCGATTACCGCTCGCGCTCCAATGATCGCAACTTCGTCCAAACCGCCGAAGTCGAGCGCGTGCGAACGCGGATGGCCGTGGACATCTACGGCCCGGAAGCGGCTTTTTTTACGTTCACGGGCCCGGTCTTTCCCGTTCGCGCCAACCGCGAAATGGGATCGCTCTTCGAAGCTGGCAGTCCGGATGATATGGAAAATGACGTTACAGTGGCCGAAGAAGCCGGGGCCGGTGAAGTTGTGGCCGAACTTCCGTCCGAGGCCGAAGGCGGTATAGATGAGAGCTTCAGACTCGGATTCGAGCGCAATCCATTTGACCGCGATGGCAGCGTCGCGGGCGTCTTGGACGAGCAAACGGGCCAACTCAACACCCGCTTGCAATTCGGCCGGTACTCCCCGATCACCATTGGCAATGAAATCGACACGGTGCCGTGGGAAACCTGGACTTATATTCAACTCAACGGCGGCATCGAGATCACATTTACCGACGAATGGGGCAATGGCCGCTACGATTTTGCTCCGTTGCCCGAAGCCACGGTCGAAGACGCCGAAGCCATTTCCTACATCGCCCGCATGACCGAACACACGCCCGAGGTCATCTATCAACAAGCCGTATCGACTTCCCCTGACTTTTATCGCCCCGGCCTGCCCGGCGACGTGCTCAATTTTTACTACGACTTGGCGCACTTCCGCGGCGCAGATGGGCAAACCAATCTCGAGATTTACTACGGCATTCCGCCCGAACAGGTCGAAATAGAGCAAGAAGCGGATTCGAGTTTTATCCACGTCCAACTGGCGGTCGCGCTGGCAAATGAAGGCCACACCTCCATCTATCGCACGTCCGATGCGTTCTTGTATCGCGGCGCGCAAGTCGCGGCAGAACAGGGCGCATTTGTCCCGGAAATCGTCAAAACACAAGTGCCCCCCGGCAAATACGAATTGCAAGTGCAGATGAAAGACCTCATTTCCGGGCGCACTGGCCTCTATCGGCAAGAACTCGAAGTCCGAGACTATCAAATCCCCGAACTCCAAGTCAGCGAAATCCAACTGGCCTCCAATATCTCAGATGAAGGCGCGGCGAAATTTCAAAAAGAAGACGTGTGGATCATCCCCATTCCCACGCGCAGCTATGCCGAAACGCAAAATGTCTATGCGTACTTTGAAATCTACAACCTGACCAAAGACGCATTTGGACAAACCCGGTACAAAACCGAATACCGCATTCGCTCGAGTGCCATGCCCTCGGTTGGCGTGTTCGGCGCAGTGGCGACCGGGTTGCGCGCCATTTTCAGAACGAGCAAACCCCAAGTGGCGATTACCAACGAACTCTCTGGGCGCGACGCGGACGAGCGCGAATACGTGGAAATCGTGCTCAACAAGGTCAAGTCCGGGGTCAACGCACTCGAGATTATCGTGACCGATCTGGTCAGCGGCAAGAGCGTGGAGCGCGAGGTGCGTTTCCGTTATGGAAATTGAAAAGGCAGGGGCTTGGGGTGGTGTTGCACTCTAAGGCGTTTAGGGCCTGTCGCATCGCAGGCCCTGTTCTTTGTACTTGAGGGATGGTTATGCGTATCATCGCCGGCGAACTTAAGGGCCGCCGCATGGCCTTTCGCAATGAGAAGTACGGCAATGCCCGCGTCACTTCTGAGGTTGTCAAAAAAGCCGCGTTCTCTTCGCTTGGCGAAACCCTGTCTGGCAACTATTTCCTCGACCTCTTTGCTTGCTCCGGGCAAATCGGCCTCGAAGCCTGTAGCCGCGGCGCGCGGGTGGTCATCAATGAACCGAATCGCCGTTGCAACCGCTTCATCGCGCAACTTATCGACCAGTGGCACTTAGGCGACCGCGTCGCGCTTTTCGCGCGTTCTGCCCAAGCCCTTTTGCCCCAACTCGCCCGGTCGCAGTCCCGCTTTGACATCCTCTACCTCGATCCTCCGTACCATGCACAATTAGACGGTCAGCCCATGGCTCGCGCCGTGCTCGGCCGAGTCGCAACAACCCCCATCCTCGCGCCCAATGCGCGCATCCTCATCCAACACGCCGCTCGAACACCCCTTCCCGAATCCTTCCCAAACCTCACCCTTTCCCGTCAAAAAAAATACGGCGATACCATGTTGAGCACGTACAGCTTTCTAACTTGCCATTCGCCGGCAAAATCGCTAAGTTCTGGTACCCGTTGAATCCCACACCACGAGAGAGGAGGAATGAGCAATGGACAAACTCAGTTCTGCTGTCGATTTTAGACCGCGCAGCCGCCAGCTTTACATGGGCGACATGCCCTGGCTTCCGCGCATCACGGATAAGGCCCGCGCCAAGTTGCGGGGTTGCATCGGCGACTATGTCTATCCGTGCCCGGCCGACAGAAAATTCCTGGAGGAACTCGGAATTGAAGCCGAAGAATTTACAGCCATTGTCGCGTCCAGCCCGACCGATGCTGAGGTCATCGAAAAAATGAAACCCATCTGGGAGAAGTCACATTCCAAATAGAGATGGAGCAGACAATGAAAAAGCCGTCACATTACGTGGCGGCTTTTTGTTTTTTGTCTCAAAAATGGAACAAAAAAGTCACTGGACTCCGGAGTTGGCTACGCCTGTGCTCGTGCTAGCGTGACGACAGGCGGATGCCTTCCATCTTGCGTCTGTTGCCTTTTGGGGTGCGGCGGGGACTGACTACTGACCACTGACTACTGACTACTGACCACTGACTACTGACCACTGACTACTGACCACTGACTACTGACCACTGACTACTGACCACTGACCACTGACCACTGACCACTAACCACTTGTCTCTCGCCTTTCATCCGCGTTCATCCGCCCTTTTCACGCGCGGAACAATTCGCCCATGCGCCGGCCCAGGAATCGCCCGGCCAAGAACAAGCCCACGATCAACAACACCATGCCGAAAACGCCCATCGCGCTGGCTAAAAACGCGCCATCTGCAATGCGGCCCATCAGCGCGTAAATCGCTTTGGTAATCGGGTAGTACTCGTCTTTGAGGGCCAAAATCAAACTGTCGCTCACTTCGAGCATGGCAAAGGCAAAACACAAAATGCCGCCGGCCACCAGATTGGCTAAAATCAGCGGGAACGTAATTTGAAACAGGGTGCGGAGCCGGGACGCGCCCAAATTTCGCGCGGCTTCTTCCAGCGTGATGCTCGTCTGCTGAAATCCCGCGTACGCCGCGCGCACCATATAGGGCAACCGCCGCACCGCGTAGGCGATGACCAGCAGTGGGACGGGATAATGCCGCGCATCCAAAAACGTGCCCGAATACCCGGCCAGATACCCGAACGCCAGCACCAGCCCGGGCAGGGCCAAGGGCAACATCGCCATCGCATCCAAAACCCCTTTGTACGGGATGCGGGTGCGCGTGAGCAAATAGGCGATGCCAATGCCCAGCCCGATATCCAACGCCGTGCTCAACACGCTCAACATCAGGCTCATCTCGATGCTCGACAGGGACATCGGGTGTTCAAATACCATGGCGTAAAATCGCCCAGTCGTTTCTTGGGGCAGCACGGTCATAAACCACCGCTCGGCAACAGACGTCAAAAACACGCTCGCATGCGGGATCATCGCAAGGCCGGTCAGGGACAGCATCGCGGCGTAGATCAACGCGGTCATCCCCCGAGACGCACGCCTCGACCCGGAACTACTATACCCGCGCGCGATCATCTCGTAGCGGCGATTGCCCAAAGTGGCTTTGGACAGATAGAAGAAAAAGACCGTCAGCAACAACACGAAGACCACGAGCGCGTACGCCATGGGATTTTCGTTGATATCTTCGATGGAATTGAAAATCTCGACCGCCACCACTTGCCGGTAATTGAAAATGAGCGGCGTGCCCAAGTCGGTGAACGCCCAAATAAAAACGATGATGGCCCCGGCAAAATAGCCCGGCAACATCAGCGGAAAGGTCACAGTGCGAAACAGGCGAAACCCGCTACTACCCATGTTGCGCGCCGCGTCTTCCAAACTCGGATCGACATTGGCCAATGCAGCGGCCACATTGAGATACATAATGGGATAGAGATGCAGGACTTCCAAAATCACCACGCCCACAAACCCGCCACCGCCGAACCAATCTATGGGTTGATCGATGAGGCCCAAATCCAAAAGCAGCAAATTGATCGACCCAAACCGCGCAAACATCTGCTTCATGCCGATGGCCCCGACAAATGGGGGCAAGACCATCGGCACCAAGATGAGGCCACTGACAAATCCCTTGCCGACAAAGTCGTATCGCACCAGCAAAAACGCCAGGGGCAAGCTGAGCAAGGTGGTCGCAATGGTCGTGATCATGCCCAAGCGAAAACTATTGAGAATGGCCTCCTGATAAACCGGACTCGTGACCATCAATTCGTAAAACGCAACCGTGAGCCTGCCATCGACCACCAGCGATTGCACAATGGCATACCACAGGGGATAAAACAAGAACAGGGCAAAAAACGCGATCAGGCCCAGCAGAAAAATGAGGGTGGGCCAAGTGAGATCGAACCGCTTCATCGGCGATCCTCCTCGGCATCGCGCAACGCGATGACCCGCTGTTGCGAAAACCGCAATCGCACCGCATCGCCGGGTTGCCCGCGCCGGGTGGTCGCGCCGTATTTCATCAGTTTGATCTGATCGCCCGTTGCCAATTCGACAAAAAATTGCTCGACCTCGCCCAAATAAATGGCCCGCCGCACGCGCCCGGAGATGACATTGTCCGTCGCATCGGGTTCACCCGACAGAAAATCCACTGCTTCGGGACGAACCGCACACAGGACGCGATCCCCCACCTGCGCGTTCTCGTATCCCGCCCGCCCGCGAATGTCTCCCACATCTGTTGCGACCACCTCGGGATCCACGGCTGTTATCTCGCCGGAAATCAAATTGATCTCGCCGATGAAATCCGCGACAAAGCGCGTGGCCGGTCGCATGTAAATTGACCGCGGCGTGCCGACTTGCGCCACCTCGGCCATTTGCATCACCGCAATGCGATCCCCCATTGCCAGGGCTTCTTTTTGATCGTGTGTCACGTAGATCATCGTCACGCCCAAAGCGCGTTGCAAGTCCTGCAACTGCTCGCGCATCTCCAATCGCAAGCGCGCATCCAAGTTGGACAAAGGCTCGTCCAAGAGCACGACCCCCGGTTCGATGACCAGCGCCCGTGCGAGTGCCACGCGCTGTTGTTGCCCGCCCGAAAGCTGATTGGGCGACCGCTCCGCATAGCTGCTCATCTGCACCATTTCCAGGGCGCGTTTCACTTTTTGGTCGCGCTCGTGTCGCGCCATGTTCCGCATGGTGAGGCCGTATTCCACATTTTTCCAAACCGTCATGTGCGGCCACAGCGCGTAGTTTTGAAATACCATACCCGTGTCGCGCTCGTGCGGGGGCACTGCGGTCACATCGCGGTCGCCGAAAACCACCCGGCCGGTTTCGGGCTGATCAAACCCGGCCAAAATGCGTAACAGGGTGGTCTTGCCGCACCCAGAGGGGCCCAACAAAACAAAGAACTCCCCCGCGTCGATCTTTAGGTCGACGCGATCCAATGCCAGAACATCGTCAAACCGCCGCGTCACATTTTTTAGTTCGATCCCAAACATGGTTTGCTCTTTGAAAAGTCGTTTTCATCGCACTTGCAAACGCCACAAATAGGCCATCACACACGCGGCGATTCCCAGGGGAAAAATCAGGGTTATCGCGTTGATGAGGCGGGCGAGCAAGGGGGCGTCATGCGTGCCGTATTTGTCGCGGGCAAAGTCCGTCCACGCGGCTATCGTGCGATTGCGTACTTCGGCGTCGCCCCATGTCTGCGCCAATATTAGGGCTTCGCCTTCTGATACCGGGACCGCGGCCAGTGCCCTGCGTTCTTCTGCCGATACGCCATCTTTCATCGCTTCTTTCCACGCGGCTTGCAATGCCCGGTGCGAGTCGATGATCATCACGCCGATCAGATCGTTTAATACGCGCCACCTTCCGCTGCCCCGTTCCGCGTCGTATATCAAGTCGGAATGCCATTCAAAGGGATTGAGCGTTACGGCGGCCTCGTCCCGATAGCGCGTGTACAGATCGGGCAATACGGTAAAGCGATTGAGTTGTTTATGGACGGGACCGCCCGGGGAGCCCTTTTTCAAAAACCAGAGCTTTTGCCCGGCATCGGACATGACAAATTCCAAAAACGCTTGCGCCACTTCCAAATTGGGCGCGCCCTTTAAGATGGCAATGCCATCGGGATTGACAATGGTCAAATTGTCCGGCATCACAAAGCCGATGTATTCATCGCCCACTTCTTCGACTTGCGCCCATGCGTAAAAATCAATGGACAGGCCGTAAGCGACTTCGCCCACCGCCACTTCCTTGGGCGCGTAAGAGCCGCCCTGTCCAAAATTTCGCACATTCGCCCCCAGCGCGGTCATCACCTCCCAGCCCTTTTCCCAGCCATACGCTTGCAAAATCAACTCATAAGCCATGTGAACGCTACCGCTTTTGCGGGGATCGCCCGAACCGACCCACGAAAACAATTCCGGCGCGCCCAAGTCTGCCCATGTTTGCGGGACGGGCAAATTCAAAATTTCGAGCACGCGCCGGTTGTACACAATGCCAAATCCAGACAGGGTCGCGCCATACCATTTATAGGCCGAATCGTAGAGCGGAACCCCGCCGATTTGGGCGGGCAACCGCTGGAGCGCGGCAGCGGGCAACCGATAGGGGTGACACAATCCGCGCTCGGCCAAATCGACAAAAGGATCGATGCCTCCGCCGAAGAAAATGTCGATGCCAATGCCCTCGGCTGACCGCCCGAACTCCGATTTGATATAGCGCAAAATCGAGCTCGTGCCCCCGCCGATATCGAGCCATTCGACTTGCACATCGCGCCCGGTGGCTTTTTGATAAAAGGCGGCAAACGCCGATTCAAACTCGTTTTGGATCTCATCGGAATGCGGCGACATCAGCACCAACTGATCCGCATCACAGGGAAAACTCAGCGATCCGATAAGCAGAAAACAAAAAATGATGTTGCAAAATTTCATAGAACTGCTCCGAACAGTTGCATACACCGCGCCCCGTATCAAGCGTATAGTAGCATTGCCTTTCCGGCGTGTCAACGCTTTTTCAAACAAAAAAAGCATCCCGATATTGGGATGCTTTGTTCAAAACTCAATGCGGGTATGGCATTGATCACCCTGACAGAAGTTTCACCAAAGCGGCAACCACGCCGATAGCAACCACCATCATCGAGCCGAGACGCACGGTCATATCGTGCTTCAACCGCAATTCCATCTCTTGCATGTCGCGTTTGAGATTGGCTTCCATTTCCTGCATGTCGCGTTTCAATTCCTGTATATCGCGCTTCAGACGCATCTCCAGTTCTTTCATATCGCGTTTCAGACGCAATTCCAGTTCCTTCAAGTCCTGTTTGGTTGCCAGCTTTTCGTCAATCAACGTTGCTTGAGACCGCGCCAGCACTTCGGCTTGTTCTTCCGGCATCCCGGCCTGCGTCAGTTCTTTGACAAAGGCATGGGTATCAAACGTCAGAGTAGCCATAAAATCCTCCAATCGAGAAAAGTGAACATCAGCACAATACGACCAAACCCAGCAGTTTAGATAGGATCACCCTGACAGAAGTTTCACCAAAGCGGCAACCACGCCGATAGCAACCACCATCATCGAGCCGAGTCGCACGGTCAAGTCGTGCTTCAATCGCAATTCCATCTCTTGCATGTCGCGTACCAATCGCGTCTCCAGTTCTTTCATATCGCGTTTGAGATTGGCTTCCTGTTCTTTCATATCGCGTTTGAGATTGGCTTCCATTTCCTGCATGTCGCGTACCAATCGCGTCTCCAGTTCTTTCATATCGCGCTTCAATTCCTGTATATCGCGTTTCAGCCGCAATTCCAGTTCCTTCAAGTCCTGTTTGGTTGCCAGCTTTTCGTCAATCAACGTCGCTTGAGACCGCGCCAGCACTTCGGCTTGTTCTTCCGGCATCCCGGCCTGCGTCAGTTCTTTGACAAAGGCATGGGTATCAAACGTCAGAGTAGCCATAAAATCCTCCAATCGAGAAAAGTGAACATCAGCACAATACGACCAAACCCAGCAGTTTAGATAGGATCACCCTGACAGAAGTTTCACCAAAGCAGCGATCACGCCGATAGCAACCACCATCATCGAGCCGAGTCGCACGGTCAAGTCGTGCTTCAACCGCAATTCCATCTCTTGCATATCGCGTTTCAATTCTTGTATATCGCGCTTCAGACGCATCTCCAGTTCTTTCATATCGCGTTTCAGACGCAATTCCAGTTCCTTCAAGTCCTGTTTCGTCGCCAGTTTTTCGTCAATCAATGTCGCTTGAGATCGCGCCAGCACTTCGGCTTGTTCTTCCGGCATCCCGGCCTGCGTCAGTTCCTTGACAAAGGCGTGGGTATCAAACGTCAGGGTAGCCATAAAATCCTCCAGTCGAGAAAAATGAACATCAGCACAATACGACCAAACCCAGCAGTTTAGATAGGATCACCCTGACAGAAGTTTCACCAAAGCAGCGATCACGCCAACCGCGACGACCATCATCGAGCCGAGTCGCACGGTCAAGTCGTGCTTCAACCGCAATTCCATTTCTTGCATGTCGCGTGTCAATCGCATTTCCAATTCTTTCATATCGCGCTTCAATTCCTGTATATCGCGTTTCAGACGCAATTCCAGTTCCTTCAAGTCCTGTTTCGTCGCCAGTTTTTCGTCAATCAACATCGCTTGAGATCGCGCCAGCACCTCGGCTTGTTCTTCCGGCATCCCGGCCTGCGTCAGTTCCTTGACAAAGGCATGGGTATCAAACGTCAGAGTAGCCATAAAATCCTCCAGTCGAAAAATGAACATCAGCACAATACGACCAAACTCAGCAGTTTAGATAGGATCACCCTGACAGAAGTTTCACCAAAGCGGCAACCACGCCGATAGCAACCACCATCATCGAGCCGAGACGCACGGTCAAGTCGTGCTTCAACCGCAATTCCATCTCTTGCATGTCGCGGGTCAAACGCATTTCCAATTCTTTCATATCGCGTTTGAGATTGGCTTCCATTTCCTGCATGTCGCGTACCAATCGCGTCTCCAGTTCTTTCATATCACGTTTCAATTCCTGTATATCGCGTTTCAACCGCAATTCCAGTTCCTTCAAGTCCTGTTTCGTCGCCAGCTTTTCGTCAATCAACGTCGCTTGAGATCGCGCCAGCACTTCGGCTTGTTCTTCCGGCATCCCGGCCTGCGTCAGTTCCTTGACAAAGGCGTGGGTATCAAACGTCAGAGTAGCCATAAAATCCTCCAGTCGAGAAAAGTGAACATCAGCACAATACGACCAAACCCAGCAGTTTAGATAGGATCACCCTGACAGAAGTTTCACCAAAGCAGCAACCACGCCGATAGCAACCACCATCATCGAGCCGAGTCGCACGGTCAAGTCGTGCTTCAGCCGCAATTCCATCTCCTGCATGTCGCGGGTCAATCGCGTCTCCAGTTCTTTCATATCGCGCTTCAATTCCTGTATATCGCGTTTCAACCGCAATTCCAGTTCCTTCAAGTCCTGTTTCGTCGCCAGTTTTTCGTCAATCAACGTCGCTTGAGACCGCGCCAGCACCTCGGCCTGTTCTTCCGGCATCCCGGCCTGCGTCAGTTCCTTGACAAAAGCATGGGTATCAAACGTCAGAGTAGCCATAAAATCCTCCAGGTGAGAAATGAACATCAGCACAATACGACCAAACCCAGCAGTTTAGATAGAATCACCCTGACAGAAGTTTCACCAAAGCGGCAACCACGCCGATAGCAACCACCATCATCGAGCCGAGACGTACGGTCATATCGTGCTTCAGCCGCAATTCCATCTCCTGTATATCGCGTTTCAACCGCAATTCCAGTTCCTTCAAGTCCTGTTTGGTTGCCAGCTTTTCATCAATCAACGTCGCTTGAGACCGCGCCAGCACTTCGGCTTGTTCTTCCGGCATCCCGGCCCGCGTCAGTTCTTTGACAAAAGCATGGGTATCAAACGTCAGAGTAGCCATAAAATCCTCCAGTTGAAAAAAATGAACATCAGCACAGTACGACCGAACTCAGCAGTTTAGATAGAATCACCCTGACAGAAGTTTCACCAAAGCAACAACCACGCCGATAGCGACGACCATCATCGAGCCGAGCCGCAATGTCAGGTCGTGCTTCAACCGCAATTCCAGTTCTTTCAAATCCCGCTTGGTCGCCAGCTTTTCATCAATCAATGCGGCTTGAGACCGCGCCAGCACTTCGGCTTGTTCTTCAGGCATCCCGGCCTGCGTCAGTTCCTTGACAAAGGCATGGGTATCAAACGTCAGAGTAGCCATAAACCCTCCGTTTAGCGATAAAGGGTAAATGTCAAAAATGCGGCGTTTCAATGCGTACAATCCGATTTCCGACTGAATCGACGAGCCAGACAACCCCCGTGCGGTCAACGCGCAAATTTTCGACTGCAATTCTCGAATCGGGAAGTTCGTAAACCGTGAACTTTTGATCTTGCCAATCAAAATTGACCAACCATTTCGACAACCGCCCACCGATCCAGACGCGGTCATTCATATCGACGTGCAAAGCAGAAGGGGATCTCATTTTTGTGGGCAACTGAAAAAAGCGCGTCTGGCTATTGGCGGGATCAAACATGCCCAGCCTTCGCAAATGCGTATCTACAAACCACACCCGACCATCTGAAGCCAATGCCATTTGCCCAAGGTCGAGACCGCCGTTTGGAAGCTCGAAGGTCATCACTTGTCCGTTGGTGGGGTTGAGCATCCCCAACTGATCTCGCACCTGATCCGCGAACCAGAGTTGCCCATTTTGACCGATCTGAAGTTGCGAAAGCTCGACATCTCGATCACTGATCGGAAATTCGTCAATCGCCCCGGTGGTGGGATTCAACCGGCCAATGTGATCCGCGGCACTCGCGATAAACCAGAGCATGTCTTGATCGTCAAAACGCAAACTCGTGGGCCGGCTGCCCGGGGTTGGGATCGTGAAGGTCTGGATCTCGTCAGAGAAGGAATCCAGGCGACCGATGCGATTGGCGACAACTTCCGTGAACCACACGCGCCCTCGGTTGCCCAAAACGATGCTGTGCGGTTGCGCTCCGGGCGTGGTCAGAGGAAATCGGTCAATCTCTCCCGTGCTCGACTCTAAGCGACCAATCGCATTCGTGCCCATTTCTGTGAACCATACATATCCTCGCGGGTCAACCGCCAAATCGTTTGGGCGGCTGTTCGTCGACAGTTCAAAGAACTCGACCTGAGCAGAGGCTTCTCGCTCATCGACCCGCTCGGTAACCGGGCCGGCCGCAGACGTGTCTCGCTGACCATAAGCCTCTGCGAAAATGAGGAAATCTTTGAAATCAACCACGCCATCCGGGTGCAGGTCATACGGTTCTTGGTCCGAGCCAAAGGCTTGCACTAAGGCCAAAAAATCGCGGAAGTCAACGACGCCATTGTCGTCGAAGTCGATATCGACATTGGATTGCGCGTATGCCAAAATGGGCATCAGCGCGGTCAAGACGGGGAGGATCATTTTTCTACGCATTGCGTTCTCCGGGTAGAAGGGGGAATAAGGCTAGGGGAGGGATCCGATTTCGTTTTAAGACAGCTTCTAACTCTCTGGTAGGTGAAGAACCCCGCGCTGAAGCATCAGGGCATCAGCCCCACTTCAGCGTAGGTTGTGCTATCGACAAGACTGCGCCTTCATGCAGACAAGCGTCTTACGGTCTCTCCTGCAAAGGTTGTCTCCCCAACCTTGTGGATATTAAGCGCGGCGTTATAGTCTCGGTCACATGTCCAACCGCATTTGCAGTTGAACACACGGTCTCGCAGGTGCAAGGTCTTATTGACCGTCCCGCAAGCGTTACACATCTTGCTTGACGGATACCACTTGTCGATGAACTGAACAACTTTGCCGTGCTTTTGTGCAACCCATTGCAACTTTTGCAAAAAGTCTGCAAAGCCCAAATCCGAGACTTTTCGCCCCCAAAGTTTTTTCATCCCTTGAAGGTTCAACATCTCAAAGCAAAGCACGTCATACTTTTTGCACAGTTCATTTGCAAGTTGCCAGTGGTGGTTCTCTCTTGCGTTTGCAACTTTGCGATGGACACGCGCCAAGTTGAGACGGGCCCGCCCGCAATTATTGCTGTGCTTTTGCTTGCGAGACAAGTCACGGTTGGCGTTTTTGACCTTGCGAATACCGCGCTTAAAAAACAAAGGCGAATCATGCGTTGTACCGTCGGACACAGTGAGATATTGCTTGAGCCCAAAGTCAAATCCTGCGGTTTTGCCCGTCTTAAATACAACTTTTGGCTCACGATCAAACAATGCCGTGATGCACAACCAAATATCGCCTGCACGGTCACGCATGACCGTGACCGTCTTGACACTTTTAGCATCAAATTCTCGATGCTTGAAATACTTGACCACACGCTTAACACGCCCACGCACGCCAAACGCAAGTTCAATACGATTGCCGTCAAGAAATTCGTAGCCCGTTTGTTTGAGCGTGTACGATTTGTACTTGAACCAACTACGAAACTTCGGCAACCGCTTGTTCTGTCCTGCAAAAAACTTGTCGTAGCCAAAGCAAATACGTTCAACGACATTTTGCAATGCTTGGCTGGGGAGCGTATTTCACCATGCAAATCGTTGTGTCTTTTTTAACTTGGTCAGGTGCGCTTGCATTTGGCTTTTAGAAAGCCCTTTACCGTATCTGCGATAGTACCGGCTACGCAAAGCAAGCATGTGGTTATACACGGGCGCAAAAGCGGAGATACGCTCCTGCAAAAACGCATTGCGTCGCTTGTTGTCGTACAACTTGAATTTGTAGGTTTGATAGCCCATTTTTTTACCAAAACAAAGCCCGCTTGCGGTTGTCCTCAAAGCAAAAGCCTTGTCCGCAAACGGGCGTAGGTCAGATAAAAAAGGGCTTTTGCTTTAGAGGACACTACTTTGACGACTGCGGATAGCATTTTGTTAAAAAAAAGTTTGTAGGGCTAAAGCCTGCGGCAGAGCCACACTATATCCTCCTGCTGAAGCATGGGGGCTTTACGGGCTGTTTAGGTAAAAACATATCGGCTACCTGTCAAACATTTTTTGCGCGTGTTCAGCGCGGGATGGGGTCGATGTGTCGTATGTTGCACGGGGACATAATCATAGATGGACGGTTTCGGGTTATGCGATTTCGTTGAGCATGTCTATCGTCGTCGTTTTGATGATGTCTTCGCACGCCGGCCCGATCATCAAGGTGCCGTAATACTTAAACGCTTGATCGATTTCGTACCCGCCAACCGGGTACGCGTCAGCGGTTGGCACGTAGCCAATGCACCCATTGGTGTAGGCGAGTGCGATGGTTTTATCGCAAGGTGAAGTGTCTTCCATGGACAACTGATAATCGACAAACATCTCGCCAGGATAGCTCACCAGTGCCAAATTGCCAATCCGCACGGTTTGAATGGCAAACGGCTCGGTTGGGTTGCCGCCTGTTCGCGCGGCCTGCACGTAGTCTTTTGCCCATCCGACTCGGCCTTCGTATTGTTGGCGCAACTGATAGGGCGTGATATTTTGATCCTCGCGTGCGCGTTGCAAACTCGCCTCGGCCTCTGCGAGCGCGTGCTCGGCTTCATCGATATCGGGCAACATCAAGGGCAATTTCACGACCCGATTGTTCACGGTCAACACATCGCCCTCCACGGCTTCGGCATCCAACGCAGCGGTCAGGGTTGCCGCGCCCAAGCGCGTGCCCAACAACGCGCTTCCTTCAAAAGTCCCGTCCTTGGGCGAACAATTGATGTCTCCGCAACACCCCTGCAAAAACAAGGGCATCGCCAAATTGCGACGCACAAATTCAGCGGCGTACCCGGGAAACTCCGCGCTGATCGATAGCGCGTTCAAATTCACGGGATGCGCCGCAGTTGCAAAGACGACCGCCATCGGTTCACCGCTTGCGGCATCCACGCGCAACACATCGACCCACGGCGCCTCCGGGCCCGTGGGATGATGGCCTAGCACAATGCGTCCGGCTCGCATTTCGCGGCGGTTGTGCCCAATACGCACAGGCGCGCGTCCGTGCGAGAGCGATGCGGGCACCGCGTTCTTCGCGACCATTGCAATGGCCCCGGCCACCTTGCGGCACAAGATATCTTCATACGCGGCATCGCGGTCGCCCATGCTCCGAAACGCCATCACCGTGGGGCCAGAATGGGAATGCGATCCATTGAGCAAAACGCAATCTCCGGAAATCCCAACAGCCTGTTCGACCAAATCCCGAATCCGATTGACCAGATCCGGCGCGAAACTGATCACATCGGCCCCGACAATGGCGACCTGCGTTTCGCCGTTGTCCAGCACCAGTGCGCGGGCGAACAATTCGTCATTGATCGCCTCCGATGGCCCCTTGCGCGCGGCAAATCCACACATGGAAATCCCCACGGGCGGGGTGATGTTCACTTCGGTGATTGCTGCTTTCATGGCGTTCCTCCAGCAGTAGTCGGTTTCCACCCCGCCCGACCCCCTTCGGTGAGAGGGGAGACGGGAGAGGTGAGAGGTGAGGCAACCCCGCCACCGCCCAATCCAGTTCCCATCTGCGTGTCGTGCTCTGTCCGTGTCCTGTGAGGATCATCCCTTAAAACGCCCCGGTTCTCGACTCGTATTTTGTCGGTTTGCCCAGTGTGCGCCCGGCGTTTATGACCCAGTGTGCAACCCAAGTGACGATTTTTTGGATGGGAATGCGCGGCGCGCCCAGTTCTTTGAACAGCGCGCTTGCGTCGCCCAACAGGGCCGTTTCGCGCTCTTCGCCTTCAAAGATGGGGGCGATGCCGAGATGCTCGCCGAGTTGCAACGCCAACTCGCGCACGGACAACACCTCGCTACCGGTCATGTTGATCACCCGTGCGGGCGAGGTACACAGCGGAACCATCTGCGCCAAATACGCATTGGCATCGCCTTGCCAAATTTGGTTGACATATCCCATCGCCAGGTCGATGGGCGTCTCGGCTACGATTTTTTGGGCGATGTCCAAGATGATGCCATAGCGCAACTCGGTCGCGTAAAACAAACGCACAATTGCCAGCGGCGTTCCATTCTCTCTGCAATAAAATTCGGCGAGCCGCTCGCCGCCCAAGCGGGACATGGCGTATTCGCCTATCGGATTGACCGCGTCTTTCTCCGTTGCCCCGGTGCCCGTCGCGGCCGCAAAGGCATAGACATTGCCAGAAGATACATAAATAACGCGCGAATTGGGGAACCGTTGCATGACTTTTGCGGGCAAGGCCGCATTCATCGCCCAGGTCAACGGCTCGTTGCCCGTTGCTCCAAACTTGTGCCCGGCCAGCAAATAGAGATAGGGCACTTGCGGCAAGCGCGCCAAGGCTTCATCGTCCAGCAAATCGCATTGGATGGTCGCAATGCCCCGCGCTTCTATCGCGTCTCGGTCCGCGGGATTGGAAAACCGGGACACGCCGATCACGCGGCCCGCACCCGCGCGCAGTAGCAACTCTCCCAGACTCGGCCCCATCTTTCCCGCGACGCCCAAAATCATCACGGGGCCATCCAATTTTGACACCGCCTCCATGACTTCGGGAGATGGCGTTGTCATTTGATCCATCAATTCACTTTCCGTTGTGATCGCCATAGTTGATCGCCCAGTTTGAAGCGCAGAGTCACCCCACGCGACCGCCCCCGCCTATCCGCCTCTGATCGCTTGCTAAAAATAAAACCTACTGACCTAAAAACACGTCAACCCATGCCTTCAGCATCTGCTTTGCTGACTTCGGTAAAGGCATTCCAAGCAAGCATCTACCCAATCGTCATAGCCGTTAAGCCAGCCTTGTCCAAGTTGTTGCCACTGGCACGGGGGCATCGCTCCTACCTTTCTCTTCTCACGCCTCATGCCTCG
Source organism: Candidatus Latescibacterota bacterium (assembly GCA_965204745.1). Lineage (GTDB taxonomy): Bacteria > Latescibacterota > UBA2968 > UBA2968 > UBA2968 > VXRD01. The sequence goes on along the minus strand of OZ242010.1, from coordinate 88,667 downwards.
CATCTTGTATCTTTGGGTGAGTACGCTACACACTGACTGCCTTTGAACGGGCTATCGCCAGTTGTACCCCGCTCGTGCCTTTTGTGCCTTTTGTGGCTAAACTTCCATCTCACCTACATAAACATCCCGCCGTCGACCATGAGGGTTTGGCCGGTGACTAAGCCTGCGTTGGCGATGAACGAATAGGCGACTTCTGCGACGTCTTCGGGGGTTGCCACGCGGCCCAAGGGGGTTGCGTCGCCGTATTTTTGAACGTGATCCAAGTGGTCATCCACCCAGCGCGTGAGCACGACGCCGGGGGCGATGCCATTGACGCGCACCTCGGGCGCGAGCACGCGGGCTAGGGACTTGGTCACGCTGATGGCTGCGGCTTTGGATGCGGCGTAGGCGATTGAACTGCCCATGCCCGTCATACCTGCCACAGACGCGATATTCACAATGCACCCCTCGCTGGCCTTCAATGCCGGGGCCGCGGCGCGGGCGCATCGAAACAACCCCACCACATTCACGTCCATAATCTCGAACCAGTACGCGTCTTTCAGGCCCTCCAAATCCTCGAGATCCACAAAATGCGTCATCCCCGCGTTGTTGATCAACACGTCAATGCGTCCGAAACGATCCGCAGTCGCCTGCATCATCGCCCGCACCGCATCATCGTCTGTCACGCTCGCGCAATAAACCATGGCGTCTCGGCCCAAGGCTTCGATATCCTGTTGCGTGGCCTCGGCCTCGGCTTTTGACCGCGAGTAATTGATCGCCACTTGGGCGCCTTCTCGCGCCAGCCGGAGCGCGCACGCCCGGCCAATACCGGTGCCGCCGCCGGTAATCACCGCGACTTTGTTCGCCAACATATCGTTCTCCTCACAATGTGCCAATCCGTTGTTTTTCAAAAAACGCCCAATCCCATTCAGCACCCCATCCGGGCAGATCGGGCGGCGCGATACAGCCATCTTCGGGCATGGGGGGATTTTGCAGGCCAATTTCCCGACCGCGCATATCCCGAGAGCCGCCGGGGAAAAACTCGTAATAACTCGTGTTCGACAGGGCGCAAACCAGATGGGCATGCACCAGCCCAAACAACCCGCCCGGGCCATTGAGTTCGATCATCGCGCCGTGCATCTCTGCCAAATGCGCGAGTTTCAAAAGCCCAGTCGTTCCCACCCGGGCATTGGCGCGCAGCGCGTCTGTCGCGCCGGAAATCAGCCATTGCGCGCTGAGATCCACATCGTGCATCAGGGTCTCGGGGGCCAAAATGGGAATGTCCAGCGCGGCGCACAACCGCTGCAAATGCTTTTGATCCCGATCCGGCAACGGCTCTTCAAACCAGCCAAAGCGCAACTCTTCCAGCACCTTGCCCACCCGAATCGCGTCGCGCAACCCATAATCGCACCCGGCCGCGTCGTGCAAAATATCGACCGCGTCGCCCACCGCGTCGCGCACCGCGCGGAAACACGCGATATTCTCGTCTGCCGTGCCGCCGAAGTGATCCTTGACCGCGACAAACCCGCGTGCCACCGCTGTTGTCGCATCGGCTACGGCGTCTTCTTTTGACCCACTCTTGAAATTGTAATACGCAGGGCAATCGCGCCGCGCCCGGCCGATGAGGGCGCACACCGGCAATCCCGCGACCTTGCCGGCGATATCCCACAAGCAGTTGTCAAACGCGCCAAACCAACCCGGGCGCGTGAACATGCCGCGCGTTGCCCGGTGCAATTTTTGAACGAGGCGTTCCCTATCAAACGGGTCTTCGCCAATCGTTAGCAACCGCAGTTGTGCCAAGTCTTCGGCCCGCATCGTCGTATAACGCGCATCGCCCACCGTGCAAATGCCCGCTATGTCCTCGTCGGTCTTCACGTGCAAAACGTGGATGTGTTCAGTAGAAGGCCCGGTGCCCTGGCGCACCCATCGCTTGAGCGCGCCCAGCCCAGCTTGTTCCATTTGAAACCGCCCGGTATTGGCGGGCAACTCAAAAACCGACACCTCAATCGCTCGAATTTTCACAACGCGCTCCTGTTTTCAAAACAAACTCCTGCGCCCATAGATGTTGCAAATCGGGCATCGATGCGGGTCGTGCCCTCTTGCCGGGCAAAACTCGCGCCCAAAAAAGATGATTTGCAAATGCAGGTCATTCCAAATTTCCATTGGAAAAACGCGCTTCAAATCGCGCTCGGTCTGCACCACATTCTTGCCACTGGACAAGCCCCAGCGGTACGCGAGGCGGTGGATATGCGTATCCACGGGAAAGGCCGGCACCCCAAAGGCTTGGGACATCACCACAGCCGCGGTCTTGTGCCCCACGCCGGGCAGGGCTTCGAGGGCTTCATAAGACTGGGGCACCTCGCCGCAGTGCTCGTCCAACAACATGCGGGACAAATCCCAAATCGCCCGCGACTTCCGAGGGGCCAACCCGCAGGAGCGGATCACGTCCTCGATTTCTTCCACCGCCAACGCGACCATTTTCTGCGGCGTATCCGCCCTTGCAAACAGCATCGGCGTCACCTGATTGACCCGCACATCCGTACACTGCGCGGACAACAGCACGGCGATCAGCAGGGTATAAGCACTATCGTGTTGTAGCGGCCCTTTGGGATGGGGATACAATTCGTTCAAAATTTGGACGATCCCCTCGGCCTTTTCGGCTTTGGTCACGCGCTTTCTCAAGTTTGGCCTCCGATCAGTGCTACAAGTAGTCAGTAGTCAGTAGTCAGTAGTCAGTCCGCCCGGCCTAACCCCAAAGCTCGACTGCCCGCCACATGTACCAACTGCCCACGGAGCGATAGGGTTTCCACCGTTCGCAGTAGGTCGCCAATTCCCTTTCTATGGGTAGCGCGTCCCATCCATAAGTCAGCATAAATCCCTTTCGCACGCCCAAGTCTTTTGTGGGGAGCACGTCGGGCCTGCCGAGTTGAAACATCAGGAACATGTGGACGGTCCATTCCCCAATGCCGCGCACTCGCGTGAGGTGGGCGACGATATCGGCGTCCGACAGGTCGCGCAGGCGTGAAGCCGAGGGAATCAGGCCGTCGATGGTTTTTCGCGCCAGATCATTTGCCGCAACCACTTTTGCCCGGGACATGCCCGCGTTGCGGAGCCGCTGATCATCCATTGCGAGCATCTGCTCGGGGGTGATGGTTGCCCAGAAAACAAGGCGCGCACCCGGGTGTGAATGGCGGCGGCGGCTTTGCCCGAGAGTTGTTGGTAGATGATGGATCGCAAGAGCGCGTCAAAGGGATTTAACCTTTTGGGCAGATCGATGGTTATCGGCCCTGCCCGTTGGATTAGGCGACCGAGGATGCCATCGCTTTTGCACAAGGTACGCATGGCTTCTCGAGGATCGTAAGTCAACACTTGGATCATCTCCTGTTTTTTGGGGATCCAACCAGTCCAATATCGCCCGCAAATTGAGGATAAATATCTCTCTCAGCGGGTTGACTTTTTTATCAAATTTGTTAATATCTGTTATGGATTGGAAAATCGTTTATTTTTAGAGGAGGTCAAACGTGAAAACACACCGAGAAATGATCGATGAGTGGATGAAAGAACCGGAATTTGTCGCGGAATACGACGCGCTTGCAGATGAGTTCGCGCTCTTTGATGAAATGCTCAAAGCGAGAAAAAACGCTGGTTTAACTCAAGCTGACATCGCCAAAAAGATGGGCACCAAAACGCCAGCTATCGCACGCCTTGAAGCATCTGGACGCCACAAAAAACATTCCCCTTCTCTCGCCACGCTTCAAAAATATGCAGACGCGGTCGGTTGTCGTCTGGACATTCGGCTGATCCCTCGTTAAAAAAACGGGACATCCAAAAATGCGATGACAACCTCAAACGCCTCGAAATTCGCGGCGTTCCGTCAGCCACAAGCCCTTTGCCGCGACCGGTTCACCGGTGAACCGCGCCCAGTGTTCGGCATAGGCGTTCACCTGATCGGATGCTCGTTCGCACAGTGCTCGCACGTCCCGATCGGTTTTCACCGCGTGGGTTTTGTAATCCACGAGTTTCCATCCTTCGGGCGACTCATAGACCAGATCGATCACGCCGCGAATAATTTTTTTCGGTTGCGAGATCGCAAAGGGCACTTCGGTATAGACCCTTTCTGACCTCCGCACTTCTGCCCATAGCTCCGAGTTGCAAAAATGCTGCAATGCGTCCAGTGCTCGCGGCAAAAACTCGGCGCCTGCCCCCGCCTCATCCAAGCGGTGTTTCACATAAGACGTCGGATCAGCGGGCAAGCGGTCGTTGATGGCGTCGTCAAAGATCCGGTGAATCGCCGTGCCATAAGCAATCCCACCGCCCGCGCTTCCGCGTACCCCATCCAAATCTGTAACCACGACATCTGCGCGATCATCCGTTACCTGCACCACCTCAAAGGATTCTCGTTGCGCGGCGCGCCCCCAGGCCTCGCGGTCCTGTTGGATGGCGATAGACCGCGTTTTGAGCGGCGGGGCTTCTGCTTTGGGATACCGCGTCAATTCGGGCACAGGGTTGAGATGGGGATACAGTGGGGACCACGGCCCGGCGTCGGGCTTTTCGCCGTAGGTGGAGACGATGAGCAAATTTTCTGCGCGCGTTGCCGCCACGTAGAGCAATCGCAACTCTTCGCCCGCTAAAAATCGCGCCTCTTCGGCTTCGGCGGTTTCCCAATCCACGGGTTCGGCAACGACTTCGCGTGCATACGGGCCGCGGGGTTTTGTAATGGGCAGGGCCAAAAAGGGGTCTTCGGTTGTGCGCGATACGTGAAACTCGGGGGCATGGCGCGTGTAACTCGTGTCGTAGGGGTCCGCGAGGAAGACGATTTTGCCCTGCAATCCCTTTGCCTGATGCAAATTCATCAGGCGCACAGCCCCTTCTCGTCCAAAGGTCAATGTCATCTGCTCGACCTTGTAATCGCTATCGTGGATGAGGGCGCGCAATTCTGTCATCACTTGTCCCCAGTGCAGTCCGGCCGCGCTCCACTCGTTGATGAGAGACATGGCGCGAACGAGATTGCCGGCATGCGTGGCCCCCATGGGCAGGGCGCGCACAAAGGGCAACAGGCCGAGCATGTCAACACACCGGGCGACAGCTGCGCCGGGCGACAGGGATTGCAACCACTTTGACGCTTTGTTGAGGTGGTCAAACGCCTGTTCGAACATGGGTTGCCACGCCGCATCCAGGTCTTTGGGCAAATCGCAGGTCCAATTAAACGTGCCCCCGGCGCGGTTGAACGCATACAGCGCATCGTCACCTGCGCCCACCAGGTCGCCCCGCAAATAGGCGAGCAATGGCAGCGGATTGTCGGGCATGTAAATCGCTTCCAAGAAGTCTGTGAGCGCGTGCAACACATCGGCTTCGCCCAGGCGATTGCCCCCGGTGATGTCGAAGGGAATGCCGCGTTCCTCCAGTGCTTGGGCGTAAGCAGACAAGTAGCCCGAGGTGCGCGTTAAGATGAGAAAATCGCCCGGCGATGCTTTGGGGCAAAGCGCGGCGTCTTCTCCCGCGCCATTAAATTCCGTTTCGCCTTTGAGGGCCGCCGCGATGAAATTGGCGATCCGATCCGCATCTTGGGATGCGATTTGGCCGCGGTGGTTGCGATAGACTTTGTCGATTGAAATGCGGCGCACGGCAAAATCATCTCGACCATCGGGTTTGAATTTGAAGAGCGGAGCAAATTCGGCTTGATAGCGATTTTCATGCGCGGCGAACAGGGGTTCAAATGCCGCGTTGATCCAGTCGCAGAGGTTGCCGAACGAGCGAAAACTCGTGTTGAGATCGACAACGCGACCACCGGTCTCGACAATGCGCGTGCGGACGAGGTCGAAGGTCTCGACATCGGCGCGGCGAAAGCGGTAGATCGATTGTTTGCCATCGCCGACCAAAAACAAACCGCCCGGACGAGGCGCGAGTTCGCGCCAATCGGTTTCTTCCAAGTCCTCGCCGGTGAGATACAATAACATTTCGGCTTGGATAGGGTCCGTGTCTTGAAACTCATCGACGAACAAACAGCGGTAGCGATCTTGAAAATGGCGGCGCACTTCGGAGTGGTCGCGCAACAATCGCGCAGCCAATTCGAGCAGGTCTTGAAAGGTGAGGCGACCGGATTCGCGGCGCGTTTTGGCGTATTCCCCAACGGCTTCATCGACGAATGCAGAGGCGAATGGATAGACGTATTGCCGCCAGTGCGCGAGGGTGGGGTTGAGCACTTCGGTTTGGAACTCGGGTAGCAATTCATCGCGCAATACCTTTGCAAAATCCCCATGGGGCGCCCAACTTTTGACCGTGACGCCGAGGTTGCCGCCGAGCATTTGCAACAGGGTGATGCGGTCCGCATTGGACCTTATCCCCTGGTTGGCTAAAAACAGCCGTGCGCGGGTCAGTGCAGTTTGGAGACGGTCGCGTTTGCCGGGCAATGGGTTCGGGATATGCGCGCCAGCATGTGCCAAGAAGGTCTCAAATTTTGAAACTGCGGTCGATAGGTCGGGCTTGTCCATGGCCCCTGCCGCGAGCGGTACGTCGCTGAATTGACAGCGTCGATGAAAAAAGCCATACAAATCTTCCGGGCGCAGGCCGAGTTCTTCAAGTCGCGTGAGGCGTGCATCTTCTGCTAAGAAACAACGCTGCACAAATCGATCCCAAGCCTCGCGGCGCATGACCGCCTCTTCGCGTTGTTCAACTTCTGAAAAATCGGGTGGCAAGCCCGCTTCGACCGGGCGTTCGCGCAACAACTGACCGCAAAATGCGTGAATGGTGCCGATAAAACAGTGATCGATTTTTTCGAGTGCCCGTTGAACGCGGCCCAATGCTTCGCCCTCTGCCTCTTCGGCCCGCGCTTTCAACGCGCTGAAAAATCGCCCGCGCATTTCCCCCGCGGCTTTGCGCGTAAAGGTGATTGCCGCCAGTTGATCAACCGCGACTACACCTGTTTGCACGGCATTGACCATCCGTTGCACCAATGCGTATGTTTTCCCGGCGCCCGCGCCCGCGAGGACCATCATGTTCTGATCCAACACTCGGGCTATCGCATCGCGTGCCTGTTGATCTCGAAGTGTCATAACGTCGTCAGTGGTCAGTAGTCAGTGGTCAGTGGTCAGTCCCCGCCCATCGCCGCCCAAAGGCAGTTCGCAGATCATGCAGAGGGCGCAGATGGAGGGGCGATGCCCCCGTGAAAGATACGAGATGGCAGACGCAAGACATGCGTCCAACGTCATTCTGAAGAAAGTCAGCATCCAGTGACTTTTATTTTTTGCCTTTTATCCGTGGTTATCCGCGTTTTTATGCGGTTGCCTTTTACGTCTTGCGTCTTACCTTCTATTTCATTTGATTTAGAACGCTGAACATAACACAGAATTTCATTTCGTCCAAACGGATTGAGGAGGGTTTTCATGCGAGCCGAGATCGTGATGATCGGCACCGAGTTGTTGCTCGGCGAGATCGTCGATACCAATGCCGCGATGTTTGCCAAAGCACTGCGCGATATTGGCATGGACTTGTTGTACAAAACCACGGTGGGCGACAATGAGGAGCGCATCGTCGAGGTCTTGAACATCGCGTTGGATCGGTCAGATGTGATCTTGACCTCCGGGGGCATCGGGCCGACAGTCGATGACATGACGCGGCAATGCGTGGCGCGTGCAACCGGGCACAAGTTGATTTACAGCGAGGAATTGGAGCGACAAATCGCGTCTCGTTTCCGCAATTTTGGGCGACCGATGGCCGATAACAACAAGCGACAGGCGTACATTCCCGAAGGCGCGATGGCACTGGAAAATCCCGTGGGCACGGCGCCCTGTTTTTTGAGCGAAGACGCCCGCGGGCGCGGCTGTGTGATCTCGCTTCCGGGCGTGCCCAGGGAATTGGACCACATGTTGTACGAGGTCGCCATCCCAATTTTGGTCCAACGCATGGGCGGGTGCAAAGTGACAAAAGTGCGCGTGTTGCGTACCTGCGCGGTGGGCGAGAGCAACATCGACCGCGCGATTGGCGATTTGATGACCGAGCGCAATCCGACGGTGGGATTGGCCGCACACGCCGGGCAAACCGACGTGCGCGTGACCGCGAAAGCCGATACAGAGGCCGACGCCGACGCGCTGATCGCGCCGATAGAAGCCGAGATCAGAAAGCGATTGGGCGTCGCGATCTACGGCACTGGCAGGGAGACTGTGGCCGAGGTGGTGGGCAATTTGTTGAGGGAAAAAGGAGTGACCCTTGGGGTGGTGGATACCCTAACAGGCGGTCAAGTGGTGCGGGAGTTTGAGGAAAGTGGCGCGGGCCAAGTGGTGATCACAGCGCAAATGCAGGGGGACGACGCGCCGACCGATCCCCGCGCCCGGGCTTCAACACTGGCAAAAGCCGTTGCGCCCAAAGGCGGGATGGGCCTGGCAATGCTCGGCCCGTACGAAGATCAAACGACATTTATGGCGGTTTATGGCCCCGGCTCAACTGCGCCAACCTGCGTCGAAAGCCGCCGGTTTCAGGATTCAGATCACATCCGCCGCTGGTTGGTCATTCAAGCCATGGACCTCGTGCGCCGCGCCATACTCGGCGACTTGGCCTCCCCCGCGGATTGAGTCAAACGAATGAACCGCTAAACGCGCTTCTTGGCAAGTCTCTTCCCCAAGAGATGGAGGTACTCGAATGTCACTGAGTCGAATCGCGGGCGCTGTGGGTGCGTTTTTTGTTCTGTGCTGCGCGGTCAATGGGCAGGAGTCGCAGGTGCAGGTGGTCGATTACGCATATTCCTTTGTGCGCGCCCCCTTTGTCCATCCAAAGATCATCCAGGATCTCTCGACGTGGCTGAGTGACCGCGGCGACCAAGTCGTGGCGATCAACCTCCGCGATGCCCAAGGGAGCAACCGCTACTTCGGCGATGTGGGCGTCATGGATGGGCGATGTCCCTTTGTGTACACCGATGAGAAAAGCCAGCGATTCGGGTATCGGTACATCGGCATGACCGAATCCGGCGTTCATGTGCTCTACACGTCGTACTCGGGCGGTGGTTCGGCCGCGTTCACCCACCTCATGTTGCTCGCCATCGCGTTCGACTACGGAATCGACTGTTGCGACTGGGACGCGCAAACCGCGATACGGCCGGACAGAAAACGCCTGTTGATCAAAAAGTTGGGCGAGATCGTCCTCGGCGACAGGTGGTCGGGTCAACTCAGCATCAGCAAAAACGAACTGCGGATCGGACGCGACCAGGGTCACTTCTCCCAATCCGACACAACGGCATCATCCCGCCGCCGGGCGGATCGGGTCCTCAAAATAGACATTCACCCCCCCAATCCATTGGACTTCGCGCAACACAAACACCCGTGCGCTTCGGGAACAAAACCATAACGCAGGAGAAACAGCGTGTCGAACAACCCTCTATCCTACGCGAAAACCGGCGTCAACATCGACGAGACAGATGCCGTCAAAAAACGGATGGCGTCCGATGTGGGGCGCAACGACTCACGGGTATTGAACCCACTCGGGGCGTTCGGCAGTTTGGTCGATGGTCGGTTTGAGGGGTATGACCACCCCGTGCTCGTGCTCAAAACCGAGGAGCCAGGGTCAAAGCAAAAGTTGGCGTTTGAACACGGGCGCGTCTGGTCGATTGCCCATGACTTGGTCAACCACCTGATCAACGACATCATCGTCATGGGCGCGGACCCGTTCTATTTGCAAAATTGCATCGTCTGCGGCAAACTCGAACCCGCTGTTGTCCAAACACTCGTGCGCGGTATTGCCGATGCCTGCGCCGCGCAGGGATGTGCGTTGACCGGCGGGGAAACATCTGTTCAGCCCGGGGTCGTCGAAGACGGGGTGTACATTCTCAGCGCGTCTGCGATAGGGGTTGTCGATAAGGATCGCATTATCGACGGCGCCGCGATTGAAGCCGGAGACGCAGTTCTCGCGCTCGCGTCCAACGGGCTTCATACCAATGGGTACACGCTCGTCCGTGCCCTGTTGGAGCGCACGCCGGAATTGAAAGATCGAGAGATGCGGGGCGTCTCATTTCTCGACGCGATTATGCGTCCGCACCTGTGCTATTACCAAGTTGTCAAGGGGTTGTTTCGGGACGCGGGCTTGAAAGGCATGGCCCATATCACCGGCGGCGGTATTCGGGACAACTTATCCCGCATTCTCCCCGAGAATCTCAACGCCGTGATCGACCTGTCTGCCATCCAAGTTCTCCCGGTGTTCAAAGCGATTCGCGCAGAGGGGGCGGTTGCAGAAACCGACATGTTGCGAACATTCAACCTCGGCGTGGGCATGACCCTCGTCTGTGCGCAGGATGCTGTCGCACGGATCCTCGCACACCTGAACAACGCGGGTTGCCGCGCATACCCCATCGGACACATCGTCAAAGGCGCCAAAAGCGTGGCGTTCGCGGGAGGCGTTCGGTGGTGACACCGATTCGCTATCCTGATACGTCGAGGAAAAATTGAGGCATCGAAATTCGGCAGAGATTGGCTGGTCGTCCCACCAAATCGAGATACCTCTATCTTTCCATGATCAATGAGAACAAAATAAAATATAGATTATTAAAAACATTGCCGACTGCATGGATGGTTGTACATAACACCAATGACCTGGTCTTTTCATAAAGAAAACACACTAATCCTGCGAATATAAAAGCAGAAATCATGGCGGGAAAAAAGTCGAAATGAAGAATAGAAAATAGACACGCAGAAATCAGGATAGCCCAGAACAAATTGACGTACTTTCTAAGAGCGAAAAAAAAGAGACTGCGAAACAGAATTTCTTCGTAGAGAGGGCCTGCGATAAACCTCAAAAAACAATAAAGAAAAATACTCAAGCCCTGCAATACACTTAAACCTTGGAATAACTCAATTCTCTTATGTAAAAAACTTTCTGCATATTCCGGCCAAATCATAAGAATGGGAATGATGGTCACTGTTGATTCTACTACACCTATCAGACTTCCATAGAGTAAGTATTTTTTTACCTGAAAACAGGACAACCCGATTTGACCGAATGATGTATCGTATCTAACCCTCAAAATGTACCCGATGAGCATAACACTAGATATATCGACAATGAGATAAATGAGATCATTTCCTACCTGCAAAATATATTTTGGTGAAATTTTCGTTAATCGCGCTTCAAAAAATGGTGAGACTTTGGTCAAATAGATCAGAAAATCGGGATACTCCAATAATATGCCAGCAACAGTACCCCCGCCAATCAGCAGAATCAGGGGAAACAAAATCCCCCAATTCTGATGGGTTGGCTCTTTGGCTTGGTCGTGCTTTAGTTTTGACAGAAAATTCATATTGACGGACGCTCCTCTTCTCTTTGAGGCCGGGGCTAATAGCTCGTTTCAGTGACCAACCCGAGCTTATCCATGTTCTTATGTGATTGCGTTTTGTTTCTTGCGTCTCGCGTCTTATTTTGTTTCATTGGTGCAATTCTAAACACAGCGTTCTATTAAGGGACGTGCTACCCAAAGATAGCGCAAGCTCATCACTCCATTCCGCTGATTCACACACAGGAGGATGTCATGGAAGACCTCGAAACACAACAGTACTTGCTCGACTTGCAGGGCTATCTCGTAGTTGAGAACGTGTTGAGCGCGGACGAAGTCGCAACGCTCAACGCCCTGTTTGACCAGCGACAGTTGCCCCCGCCGGGAAAGGGCCAGCGGTTTGGCAGCGCGCCTGATGGGCCGGGGTTTTTGCAGTGGGGCAAGCCCTTTTGCGACCTCCTCGACCACTCGAAAATCATGCCCATTCTGCGCTTCAGATTGGGCGATTGCTTTCGCCTCGACCGCATCTACGGCATGTACATGAAAGCGGGCATGAACAGGGGGCGCCTGCACGCGGACTACGGCGCGATGTCGCCCATCGCCAACTCCGCGCCGGGCGAGTACTATCACTTTCCCAAGCACGAAATCACCGACGGGTTCATGGTCGTCGCGTGGAGCCTCACAGACGCGGGGCCGGATCACGGGGGGTTCTGCTGTATTCCCGGCAGCCACAAAAGCCATTACAGACTGCCCCAAAAGATATTTGACTCGCCCGAGGAATCGCCCTACGTGATCATCCCCCACGCGCCCGCGGGGTCTGCGATTCTGTTCACCGAGTCCCTGACGCACGGCACCTCCTCGTGGACTGCCGCGCACCAACGCCGGTCCTTGCTCTACAAATACTGCGTGGCGCAAACCGCGTGGAGGCCCAATCGCGTGCAACCGCCGACCAACACCGCACTGACGCCGCGCCAGCAAATCCTCTTCCGAGAGCCAGCCGAACCCCATCGCCACTTCCCGTCGCTTTTTGAAGGCGAATAGATGGAGTAGTCAGTGGTCAGTGGTCAGTGGTCAGCCCCCACCCGGCCCCATCACTCGTAGAGCCTGCCCTTGCTACCCCACTCGCCCAACACTCTAGGTTCATTAGAAGCCATCTTAAAATTTCTGACAATGCGAATAAAGCAGTTGAATCCATTTATTGGGACCTACCCCCCTGGCCCCCGTTACTCGCTTCGCTTCGTTGTAGGCTACGCCTGTGCCTGTGAGGAAGGGGGGAATGGCGAGAGGTTGTGCGAGGGGTTTGGGTTTCCAGAGCGTGATCTATTCGCTCAAAGCCATCAGAACAGCCAGGGAGACAAACCTCCAAAAAGCCACGCGCTCCCCCTTTCCTTGTAGGAAAGGGGGCCGGGGGGATAGGTCCTACGAGGAAGGGGAAGAACCCCTCGCCATTGCGGAGAGGAGCCGGAGGAGGGGGCATCCATCGTTTGTTTTAGGACAAGTTCTAAGGACAATTCGGTATAGGCACAGGCGTAGCCTACAATGAGAGAAGCGAATAACGGGGCCAGGGAGATAGGTCCCGATAATTTTAAGACAGCTTCTTAGCCCGTTCACCGGTCAGTTGGCCCCGTTCCATTGATTCGCAGATGAAGCGTTCTGATTTTTACTATCCCCTACCCGAACACCTGATCGCCCAACACCCATCGCCCGAGCGCGATGGGTCGCGTTTCATGGTGGTGGATCGCGCTCAAAAGACGATTGCCCATCGCATATTTTGCGACCTGCCCAAACTTTTGCGCCCCGGCGATTGCTTGGTGTTGAACGAAACCCGGGTATTTCCCGCACGGCTCAAGGGCTATCGCCCGGGCACGGGCGGCGCAATCGAGGTTTTGCTCCTCCGTCCAGACGGCGATTGTTGGGAAGTGATGGCGCGTCCCGCACGGCGATTGCGAATTGGGGCACGAGTTGCATTTGAGGGATCCGACCTGATCGCTGTTGTCGAAGACATCTTGGACTCGGGCAACCGCCGCGTGCGCTTTGAGGGCACTGGCACGCTGGATGATCTGATACAAACCCAGGGGCAGGTGCCTTTGCCTCCCTATATTCGTCGCCCGAATAATGTAGTGGACAAAGCGCGGTACCAGACGGTTTACGCACGCGTACGCGGCTCGGTTGCGGCCCCCACTGCCGGGCTTCATTTCACCCCCGACCTGCTCGCGCGAATCAAAGCCTTGGGCGTGGACATTGCGCGAGTCTTGCTCCACGTCGGGCCGGGCACGTTTCGACCCGTGAAAGCAGATGATGTGCGCGATCACAAAATGGACGCTGAATTTTGGCAGGTGGATGAACGCGCCGCAACCACCGTCAACCACTGCCGGGCACGCGGCGGGCGCGTCATCGCCGTGGGCACGACGTCTGTGAGGACGCTCGAATCCGCGGCTGTAAAAATCGAATCGCATCGGCACCTGAAACCCGGTTCGGGTTGGACGCGCCTATTCATCTATCCGCCCTACGACTTTCGCATGGTGGATGGCCTGATCACCAACTTTCACCTACCAGAATCGACATTGCTCATGCTCGTCGCCGCCTTCATGGGCCGCGATCTCGCGATGCGTGCATACCGCGACGCCGTGCGCGAAGCGTATCGGTTTTACAGCTACGGCGACGCGATGTTGGTGGTGTAAAACGAAAGACCAGATGTAAGATGGCCGAGCCTCCTTAGTTTTACGTCTCACCTCTTGCCTCTCACCTCTTGCCTCTCACCTCTTGCCTCTCGCCTCTCACCTCCCGCTTTTCGCCTTTCAAAGGAGAATCACCTTGAAAATCAAACGCTGCGAAACGTACGTGCTGGGGACGCCCTGGCGCAATTTGACGTATTTGTTCATCGAACTGGCAGACGGCACGCGCGGGGTTGGCGAAGCGCGCGTCTTGGGCAAAACGCATACGGTGCTGGAATTTTTGAAGGACACGCAACATCACTTCATCGGGCACAATGTGTACGACATCGAGGACCTGTATCGCCGCTTCACGCTCCTCGATTTCGGCGTGCCGGGCGAAGTCGTAATGACGGGCCTCGCGCTCGTGGAAATGGCGTGCTGGGATTGCATCGGCAAATTGACCTCTCAGCCCGTGTACAATCTGATCGGCGGCAAGACCGTATCCCGCGTGCCCGCGTACGCCAATGGCTGGTACACTGTGGAGCGCACGCCCGAGGCATTTGCCCGTGCAACGCGCAAGGTGGTGGACCGCGGCTACATCGGCTTGAAGTTCGACCCGTTTGGCAATGGCAATTTGGAACTGACGCGAGACGAGTTTTTCAGGTCCATAGACTTGATCGAGGCCGTGCATTCGGTGGTGGGCGACCGAGTGCAGATTTTCGTGGAAATGCACGGGCGATTCGCGCCGCATCAGGCCATCGAGATCGCCCGCGCCATCGAACACCTGCGCCCGGGGTGGATCGAAGAACCGACCCGCCCCGAGGATTTGGGCGCGTTGACCAAAGTCGCCAACCACACGTCCATTCCCATTGCGACCGGGGAACGGCTCTACAAGGCCGCGGAATTTCGCGACCTGTTTCCCATGCGCGTGGTGGATATCATCCAACCGGATTTGAACCAGTGTGGCGGGTTGTTGGAGACCAAGAAAATCGCCTCAACCGCCGAGACCTACAACGTGATGGTCGCGCCGCACAATGTGGGGGGGATCATCACCACCGCCGCGACCCTACACCTGATGGCAACCCTACGCAATGGCAAAGTCCTCGAGCATTTCAACGATTTTGCCGACGAACACGTCAAACGCGCGGGAACGCCGTATCCCGAAGTTGTAGAGGGTCATTTTGCATTGCCCACGGGCCCAGGCTGGGGCGTGGAAATCGACATCGATTTCCTGCGCGAACACGATGGCAAAAAAATAAACGGCATCTACGCCGATCCCGGCCTCAACATGTTCGTCAACGCCGACTGGGCCAAGCGAGAACAGGATCGGTATAAGGCGTGAGATGCGAGTGGCGATGTCCCCGTGCTCGCCCAAAGAGGCAAGGCGGCAGAACCTCTCCCCGGCCGTTTCGGGGAGTATATGGAGCAACGAGATGAACGCACAAACAGACCATGTGGTTGAGCAGGGCGCGCTTTCGGATCGGGATGTGTTGACCGAGTGGCCGAAGTACAACGCGCCGCAGAAGAAGACGCGAATCAGGTGGTATCGCTGCCGCGTCACCCGCGAGACCTTGCGCGAACTCAACAAGCGCAGCGATTTCTTGGGCTTCGCGCAGACACTCGGGTTCTTGGGGGTGTTGGCGGCTGGTGCGGGCGCGACCATATACGCATCGCGCCATTGGCCGTGGTACGTCACCGCGTTGCTGGTCTTTGTCAACGGTCACTTCTGGCATTTTTCGGTCAATGGCTTTCACGAATTGGTACACGATTCGGTCTTCAAAACCCGGTGGCTCAATCGCTTTTTCCTGCGGATTCTGTCCTTTTTGGGCTGGCACAATCACCATCTGTTTTGGGCGAGCCACACCGAGCATCACAAATACACCTTGCACGCGCCCGATGATCGGGAAGTGGTCTTGCCACAAAAGATCGACCTCAAGGGACTTTGGAAGCGGGGCATTGTGAATTACAAGTATCCCTATACCCTGCTCAAGGAGAAGGTTCGGAACTTTACGGGGTATATCAACGCGAAAAATTCCTGGATCGGGATGCTCTTTCCGGAAAGCGATCCAGAACGGCGGCGCGCGTACACGCGGTGGGAGCGCGTCTTGCTGATCGGGCATGTGTCAATCGCGGGCGCAGCTGTGGCGTTTGGGTATTGGATCGTCCCGCTGGTCATCACATTTCCCAAGGTGTTCGGGTCCTGGTTGCACTTTCTCTGCAATTCCTCGCAACACGTCGGCTTGCAAGACAGGGTACCGGACTTTCGCCTCTGTTGCCGCACGATCTACCTCAATCCCCTGCTCCAGTTTCTCTATTGGCACATGAATTACCACACCGAACACCACATGTACGCCGCGGTACCGTGCTATAAACTTGGTCGCCTGCACAGGCTGATCAAACACGAGATGCCCGATTGCCCACGCGGCCTGCGCGAAACGTGGAAACAAATCGCCGAGATATTGGAGCGACAGGCACGGGAGCCGGGGTATCAGTACATCGCTAAACTACCGGGAAAAGCAACCACCGATGAACGCGGATGAAACGTAGGGGAGCAACCCTCGGGCCTGCCCGAAGATATGAGATGGGAGTTTAGCCTTGTCTTTTTATTTTGACCTACTCCCTAGCCCCCCTTCCTTGTATCTTCGGGCGAGCACAGGGGCATCGCCCCTACACACGGCTCGCCTTTGAACTGGCTGGCGCCAGTTGTACCCCGCTCGTGCCTTTTGTGTTTTTGTGGCTAATTCCATCTTGTATCTTGCATTTTCGGGCGGCATCGCCCCTACATTTCTATCCTCGTCTCTTACCTCTTACTTCTCGCCTCTTACTTCTCGCCTCTCGCCTCTTGCCTCTTGCCTCTTGCCTCTTACCTCTTACCTCTTGCCTCTTACCTCTTACCTCTCCCCTCTTATTCACCATGCCCCACTTAACCTGCCAACTCTGCGGAACGACCCACGCCCCCAACACCTTACAATGGCACTGCGCTTGTGGGGGTTTTTTTGATCTCGTCTTTGAAGGCGAACTGCGCGTCGACGCGCTTGCTGACCGGCCGCCTACGCTGTGGCGTTACCGAGAGGCGATGCCCATTGCGGACGATGCCCATATCGTCAGCTTTGGCGAGGGGTTCACCCCATTGACGCCCATCACTATCGCGGGCAAATCCCTCCTCGTCAAGCAGGATCACCTTTTCCCGTCTGGATCTTACAAGGATCGCGGCGCGACTGTTTTGGTCAGCCATGCAAAGGCGTTGGGCATTCAGCACATGGTCGAAGATTCATCGGGCAATGCGGGCGCGGCAATCGCGGCTTATGCAGCGCGGGCGGGCATTGCCTGCGACATCTACGTTCCCGATAGCACGTCGCCGGCAAAACTCGCGCAAATTCAGAGCTATGGGGCGCGGCTTTACAAAATCCCCGGCTCACGCGAAGCCACGGCGCGGGCCGTTCAAAGCGCGGCGCGAACGCACTTTTACGCCAGCCACGTTTGGAATCCCTTTTTCTTTCACGGCACCAAAACCCTTGCGTACGAAATTTGGGAACAACGCGGGTTCAACGCACCCGACACCCTCATCATCCCAACCGGCAATGGCACGTTGCTCATCGGCGCGTACATCGGATTTGCAGATCTGCTCAGGCAAAACCTGATCGACCGCCTGCCCAAACTCATCGCGGTTCAATCCGCCCATTGCGCCCCGCTGACGCCCAACTGGTCCGGCAACCCGTTCGAGACCATCGCCGAAGGCATTGCCATTGCCGAACCCGCCCGCGCCGCACAGATGCGCCAGTGCATCCGCGAAACCGGGGGCCACATCCTCACAGTCGAAGACGATGAAACGCGCCGCGCCCAAAAACAGATGGCCGAGATGGGCTTTTACATCGAACCCACCTCGGCCACGGCCATTGTAGCGTCTATGAAATATCCAGCTCAAACTGACGAGATCATCGTCGCCCCCCTCACTGGCCACGGGTTAAAGTAATCACGCGGCTTTGGCTTTGAGACTTTCAAACCACTTAAACGCCTCACTAAAACTATCCATGCGTTTCGAGACTCTGCCCTTTCTTCACACCCGCCACGAAATTTTTTCCCACGCCTCGCCTTCGCAGTGTTGTACGTATTCGCTGACGATCCGCAGCGCGTTGTCCGCACTGCCCGTGCTGTCCATATCCACCCAATTTACCGAGTCGCGTTTTGCGACGAGCCAGCTTTTCAAAATCTCAAAAGGCGCGCCCGTTTCGAGATCCGGTTCGACGTGTGCGTCAAAATAAAGTTGGTACAAGCCGCGTTGTGCGGCCTCCCAATCGCGCAGGTCTTTGCGTGCGCGCACCTGCTGGAATGACGTGCCATCTGCAATGCAGAACAACTCCACGCATTCCGGCTCGGACGATGGCAGAATCAACACTTGATTGTTCGCGCCCAAATCCATCTCTCGGATGTGAACGTCAACCTGGGTGTTAAACTCGGGCTGGCACAGGGCGATCAGTTTGGATTCGAGCAACAGGGCCTCGAGTTCAGAGCCGACCGTCTCCACTTCCATCGACCAGATTCTGTCCAAAATGCGCCGGGTCTTTTCCGGGCGCTCCGCCCGGTTGGCAAAATAACTGCCCACGCGCGTCCGCAAATTCACCGCCTTGCCCACGTAAATCGCCCGGCCCTCGCGGTCGCGCATGATGTACACCCCGGGCGATGCGGGCAACGCGCTCAAAAACGCCTCGTCAAACGCATACGCATCAAAACGCACGGGAACCGGGTCCGGATACAGCACCGCGGTCAGCGCCTCGAGGGTCTGAATCCCCGCAGACGCGCACTGCCCCAATAAGTGTAGCAAAACATCGGCTTGCAAACTCGCTTCCCCTTCGGCGCCCCGATCCGCCACAAAAGACAGGCCCATCGCAACAGCCAAGTCTTCAACCCCATGCAAGTTGACCTCCGGATAAAACCGCCGGCCCAGCCGAAACAGACAAATCCCCGACTCGGCGATTGCCTCGCCCATTGCCGCGCGGCTCAACCCGTTCACAGCCCGCTGAACCTTGGGCCATTGAAATCCCACCAGCACCGCGTCCTTGGCAAATTCCGCATAAGAAACCCACGTCTCGGCACGCTCGCCCAGGCGAATCCGCACCGGGGGAAACAGGGCCTCGCGCCCATCCACCTGCACCTTGCGCCCGGCCAGCGCATGCACCTCTGCATCGGCGGATGGGACGAGCCCAACGCACACAAAAGAAATCTCCCGCAGGGCGGTCTCGCGCACGGACGATTTTAGGTACCACATCCCCCCGCTGTCGCACACAAAACCGGGATCCCCCGCGACTGCTGCGCGCACCACCCGGTCAGCGATGGCGCCGACTGCGCCGCGCAAGCCCAGGGCCTCATAAGCCAGCACCTCGGCGCGCACGCCCGCGTCGTGGTGTGCCAAAAAATCGCGGATGCGTTGTTTAACCGTTTCGCTCATCGCCATCCCCTATTCTCTGCGGGCAATCGCGCAGATCCAGTCGCCTTCTTCGAGCATCTCATCCACTGCTAAGCCGGCCTCGTGGAGCGCGGCGCAAAACGGCTCGCGCTCGCGGGCCAGAATCCCGCCCAAAATCGCGCATCCATCCAGTCGCTTTGCCAATCGCGGTATCATCGGCAACAAAATGCTGCTGATAATATTGGCGACCACCACGTCGAACACCCCGCTCACCGCATCCACCGTCTGCTGCGCCACCCTCACCTGCGCGCCCACATCGTTCAAAACGCAGTTGGCGCGGGCATTCTCAACCGCTGTTGCGTCAACATCCACCGCCACAACTTCTGCCGCGCCCAACTTCGCGGCTGCAATACCCAAAATCCCGGACCCGGTTCCCACATCTAGCACCCTGTCCCGGGGCGCGATCCGGGCGTCCAATCCCACCAGGGCCAAGCGCGTCGTTTCGTGATGCCCAGTGCCAAAAGCCATCTGCGGCTCAATCGCAATGGCAAAACCGCCCGGGGGATCGGGCACGCGCTGCCACGGCGGGCAAACCGCGATGCGCGGGGTCGGATAAACGGGCTGGAAAAACGCACGCCACGCGGTCGTCCAATCCTCATCTGGCACCGCCTCGACCCGGCAGTCGCAGGACTTGAGAACCCGCAACACGGGGTCTCGATCTCGCGCGGCCTCAAAATAGGCGATGATCCGAACCGCCTCATCGCCCACGTCCTCCTCTGCGATACCACGACAACCCAGTTCAAACAATTGGGCGGACACGCGCTCGACCCGCGTCCGCCGCAGAACAGTCGATATTTGGAAGTAAGTGGACAAAAGCACTCGGCAATCGGCGTTGAGCCGACCTCCATCAGTTAACCCGCAGAATCACATGATAGCCCAGCGGGGTTTTGACAATGTCGCTGATCTCATTGGGTTTGAGTTTCATCACCACGGCCTCAAAATCCGGGTGGAAATCGCCTTGGGAGAAAAACCCCGTGCTGCCCCCGTTTTTCTTGGACGGATCGATAGAATACGTGCGGGCCAGCGTGGCGAAATCCTCGCCGGCTTTGAGCTTGTTCAAAATCTCCTGCGCCTCGATCTCCGTCTTCACCAAGATGTGGCGCACGCGCATCTCGCCCGCTTGGATGGACTTGATGATATCCAAATTGCCCTGTGCGTCTCGCAGGGTATTGGGGTCTTGGCTTTCGACCATCGCGGTTTCGTACGCCTGCCGCGCCTTGTCCAAATCGCCCTGAGACGAATAAATATATCCCAAATTGTTGTGAACCTCGGCATCTTTGGGATCGATCTCCAACGCCTTGTGGTAAATCGCCCCGGCAGAATCGACCGCGTTTTCGCCCAAATACAGCAAGGCCAACCGCTTGTAGGGCGCGATCCAAGCTGGAGAACGCGCTATGCAGTCCGCCAACACGCCCTTGGCCTGTGCCACCTCTCGTTTTGCCACATAGACCTCGGCCAAGCGAAAACGCACTGGATGTGCGTCTGGGGCGCGTTCCAAAATGCCGAGCATCTCGCCGATACTCGCGTCAAAATTTCCCCGGGCCGCGTAGAGTTGCGCGAGTGCGTCTCGCACCTCGAGATCATCGGGCGAGAGCTCGCGCGCCTTTTCCCAGGCGGCCTGTGCTATCGCCAACGAATCGACCTCTGCGGCCATAAACCCGAGCGCGCGATGGGCCGATGGGTCTTCCGGCGCGGTCGCAATGGCCTGTCGATACGCCGCGAGCGCGTCTCGCGTCCTGCCCAAGGCGTGGAAAATCCCGCCTCGATTGACCATCAACATCACGTTGTCCGGATTCGCCCCAAGCCCGCGGTCCATCACCGCTATCGCCGCGAGCGTATCGCCAAACGCGATATGGGTCAGTGCCAGCGTTTGATACGCTTCGATAAAATTCGGGCGGCGGTTGATCGCCGCTTCAAAATCGGCTATCGCCTCCTCGCGCTTGCCCAAATCCCGGTTGAGCGACGCGCGTTCTACCAAGAGCAGCACCGGTTCTTCGCTCTGCTCGATGCCCTGCCCCAGCGCGTCAAACGCCTGTGAAAACTCGCCCTGCTGCGCGAACACCACCGCGAGATCGCGATACCCGCGCACAGAACTCGGCTTCAGCGCGATCACCTTTTGAAACGCGGTCACAGCCGCGTCCAACTGCCCGGTCTCTGCGTACAGCGTGCCCAAAAACCCGTGTGCAGAAATGCTATCCGCATGCGCTTCGGCAAAGGCTTTCGCCACCGCGAGCGCGTCCTCGACCTCGCCTTCGGCATAACGCGCCTCGATCTCCTTCAAAAAATCCCGCGCCTCCGCGACCTGCACAAACGCCATCCCCAACGCAAAACACAAAATCCACTGTTTCAAAACGACCTCCATCCTTGACAACACCGACACAACGCGATATAATCAGAATCAGCAGTCAGCAAACAAATCGCTCGGGGCGGCTTGGGCGAGGACTGACCCCTGACCGCTTGGAGCGGCTTAGGCGAGGACTGACCCCTGACTATTGCTTCGGGCGAACACGAAGGCATCGCCCAAAAAGGTGAGAGGTGAGAGGCAAGACGTGAGAAGACCACCCCTCTCCCCTCTTGCCTCTTACCTCTTACCTCTTACCTCTTGCCTCTCGCCTCTCGCCTCTCGCCTCTTACCTCTCGCCTCTCGCCTCTCACCTCTTACCTCTTACCTCTTACGCCTCACCTTTTCCGCTATGCTCAAACAAAACGCCATTCCCCTCGCCGCTTTTTTGATCACGGGCAGCACCGCATTGCTCGCTTACGACCGCCTGCACTACGCGATACCTTATGTGGTCTTTAAGTATCCCATCGCCATTGTCATGCTCTACGCATTTTTTCAACTCATCGCGCATGCCGAACAGCGGCGCAGTGCCCAACTCGACGAAGTGGGCTTGTTGAGGCCCCTGCGCGATGGGGCGTATCTCGTGTGCTTGCACATGCACTTGCGCGACTTCGGCGTCGACTTGAACATTTTATCCTCCGAATCCAGCATGCCCGTCGCCCTCATCTCTTGGGCCGTCAACCTTGTCGGATATTACGCCGATGAGCAACCGTGCGGCCTGCCCGGTCGCCTGATCGACCTCATCCCCGGCATCGCGCCTACCGCACGCAGGGCCTTATGTCGTGGGTTCGTCCTCGCCGGGCTGATCGGCGTGCTCGGCACATTCGCGGCCATCGCGCAACCCCTCTGGCTCGTCATCCCCATGCTCGTCGTCTTCATCCGCGCCTATTCCAAATCCGGGGCGTAACCGTGCAAAATGATCGCCTCGACACCCGCGCCACCCTCCTCAACCTCCTCACGGCAATCCTCTGGGGCGGAAATTCCGCGTCCATCAAACTCGGCTTGGCAGGCATCCCGCCGCTGTGCCTTGCGGGCGTGCGCTTTTTGCTCGGCGGGATCGTCGTCTATCTTTGGACGCGGCCCCTCGACCTCGACCTGAAACTCAAACGCGACGAACAGCGCGGCGTCCTCGGCCTCATCGTGATTTTTTTTACGCAAATCTACTTGCTCAACATGGGCACCGCGTACACCCTGGCCAGCCGCTCCACCATCTTCATCTCGGCCTATCCCTTCTTCACCGCCCTGTTCGCCCACCTCTTTATCCCGGGGGACAAAATCAGCACGCGCAAAATGATCGGCATGATCCTGTCTTTCCTCGGCGTGGTGCTCATCTTTGCCGAAAGCCTCGCGCTCAACGAATTTCAACACCTCTTGGGCGACGTCCTCGTGCTCGCCAGCGCGTCTCTGCTCGGCGCACGCCAAGTCTATCTCAAGCGGCTCACCCAAAACATGCACCCGGGAAAAGTCCTCATCTGGCAATCCGCACCCAGTTTGCCCCTGTTTTTCGCCCTCAGCGCGCTTTTTGAAACGCAGCTCATTCAACTCGATCTCCGCGTCCTCGGCGCGGTCTTTTATCAAGGCTTTGTCGTCGCGGGCTTTTGCTTCATCCTGTTGACCAACCTGTTGCAACGCCATTCAGCCAGCCGCCTCGCCGTCTTCGGATTCATCACCCCCATTGTCGGCGTCATCATCAGCAACCTCCTCCTCGGCGATCCCATCTCCCCCGGCATCCTCTTCAGCCTCGCGCTCGTGGGCATCGGCATCACTATCGTCAACACATCGCGATGAGAATCACAACATTATGCGTTGCAGGCTCCGCTCGTGATGTGTTTATTTTTTTTTACGAATGGCGGGAACTGCCCTTTCCCTCTTGCTTCTCCCGTCTCCCGTCTTGCGTCTCCACTAGGGTTGGTCAACAAGGGAAGGACGGGCGGCAGGACGACTTTCCTCTCTACGCGGAACAGGACCGGGGGCTTCGGTTGGTGAGTTCTTTCTGTTCCAATACCAGTTCACCCCCACATTGCCGAGAAAAAGCGTGACGATGATCCCGACAAGCCACCGAAAGGTGGTGCTAATTTCGCTCGACAACTCGCTTCTCATGGTGACCATATCTCTTTTTATCGTATTTATTTCACCGCTCATGAGATTTATTTCCTTGCTCATGATATTCATTTCCCCTCTCATGGTATTTATTTCACTGCTCATGGCCTCCATGCGCTTTAAGATCTCGCGTTGATCCTGCTCGATATTGGTCAGCCGCTTGTCAATCTGCTCGACAATTCCTTCTAATCTACCCACTCTGCCTTCCAAACTGCCGCTCGGTTTTGCCGTTTGGGCATCGGCGGTAGGTAGCCATGCAAACGCGAATAACAGCGGGATGAGGTATCTCATTTGTCAATCTCCTGTTTGGGTGGAAAGGGTCGCAAAAAAATAACAAAAAACCCCCATTTGTCACATGGATTTTTTTTACGAACAAAAGGCCAGTTTCCACTATCGGGAACTGGCCTTTTCTCTGGGCGAGTGCAGGAGCCGCGCCATCCATCCGTGATCGACTTGGCGGATGGTTGCAAAGGAACCTCGTCTGACTCTACGATGAACTGCCACGCAGTTGTCCCCCGGGTCCGATGATTCTTCTATTCATCCAACCCAATATCCGGCAACGCAAAATCGTCGCCCGTGTCTTCAATCCACTGCGCGAGGCGTTGGTGGCAACGCGCTTTCTCTTTTTCAAACGCCTTGTTATACACGTAATTCGCCTGTTCGTAGGGATCGTCAGCCGTATTAAAAAGCAGCCAGTCATTGCCCGGCGTGCAGGCGTATTTCCACCCGTCTCGCATCACTACGGCCCGCCACGCCTCGTTCACTGTGTGCGCGTGCATCTTGCGGGGGATCTGCTGGAGATAGGCCGAGTCCGGTTCGGACGCCCTATCCGGCTTGCCCTTGAACTCTGCGGCGTCATTGGGAATGCAATATCCCGAATAATCGTGCCCCACCATGCTATCGGGCACCGGGATGCCGCACAGGCCCAGGGTCGTAGGCGCGATATCGACGTGATTGATAACCGCATCGGTCGAACCCGTTCGCATGTTGTAACTGCCGCCCACTTTGCCGATGACAAACGGAATGCGGATCGATTCCTCCCACGGCGAGGACTTGCCCGACTGCGCGTGGCTCCAAAGCATATCCCCGTGGTCCGAAAAGAAAATCAAATACGTCTCGCGGTCGATGCCCATTTCTTTGAGCGCGTTGCGAACCCGCCCCACGTTGTCATCCAAATTTTCCACCATCGCGTAATACCCCGCGTGATCCAGTGCGGCCCGCTCGCGGATCCACGGCACATCCGGCACATTGCGCCGAAGCCGAATCTCGGACGGGTGAATCCGCCTGGCCCCGCGCTGTGGATTGGTGGGCGGCACGTAGGGGTTGTGCGGCGGTTGCACCGAAAGCACGGCGAAAAAGGGCTGATAGTCTTCGCGGTCATCCACATGCCCAGCGAGATGATCCAACAGCAGTGAGGTCAGGCCATCGGTTTCGTACTCGTCCAACCGCCGGGGCGTTTCGCCATCCGTGCCATAGACATAGCACTCGTTCTGGTTGTTGTTGTTTTCATACCCCATCCAATACTGAAACTTCCCCCTGCGCTCGGGCGGCACGTAGTGTTCCCGTGCGTTCGCCCCATCCAAATGCCACTTGCCGATGTACGCGGTGTGATACCCCGCATCATTGAACGGCTCGGCAATGGTCGGGATCGTCGGGCGCAGTGGCGATGGCGTTTTCGTCACCCCATTTTGATGCGGATACGTGCCCGTCAGCAACGCGCCGCGAAAAGGCGAACACCACGGTGCCCCTGCCACCGCACAGTCAAAGCGCGTCCCCTCGCGCGCGAGATTGTCGATATTCGGCGTGAACACATTGGGATCGCCCCGATAGCTCAAGGCATGGGCGCGATGCTGATCCCCAAAAATCCAAATCACATTGGGCCTGCGCTCGGGCCGAAACGAAAGTCGCTCAGTCATGTCACAAAACCTTTCGGTTGATTTTCGATAATGTTATGGCAATCCGAGACGAGAGATGGCAGTTTAGCCACAAAAGGCACAAAAGGCACAAAAGGCACAAAAGGCACGAGCGGGGTACAACTGGCTTGAGCGGTCTATCGAGAAAATCAAGCCCTATCGCAGGATATGCTCTCGGTTTGAGAAATTCGGACAGTCGCTCCTTATCGGGACCTACCCCCCTAACCCCCCTTCCTGCGAGGAAGGGGGGAACAGTGAGCGGTTTTGCGAGGGGATTGATGAGGGATATTTAATCGCTTTATGCCCTCGCGCAACGCCATCAGAGCAACCAGAGCGAGAAGCCATCAAAGGAGCTTTACTCCCCTTTCCTCGTAGGAAAGGGGCCGGGGGATAGGTCCGAGCAACCAGAGCGAGAAGCCATCAAAGGACCAAACGCCTTAAATCAGCAAGCAACGCATTTGCTAATCTGTGCCTAACGAAAAAAAATGAAATGTCAACACGACCTAATGCTCGTGTGCGTGTCCGTGCGCGTGCAGGGGCGTGTGGTCGTGAAAAATGCCGTGTCGGTGCATCTCTTGGTGCAAGCGGTTGTGCGCGGCTTCCAATGTGGCGCGCATCTGCTTCAAGCGCGTTGCCTCGGGCCGCGGTGCGAGCGTATCCAAATAGGCAATCGCGCCCTCGATCTGCTCCAAAACCGTCGTCGCATCTGCTTGGGAAAAAATCGGTTTTTCCTCCACCATCACCTGCACGGCACTCGTATGCGCTGCGATCTCGCCGTGTTGCCCGCGGTAACTCCCGCGCACGCGCAGGGCGATCCACGTCGAATTTTCCACGCGCACCCTTGCACTTCCCGACGCGGACAGAGCCTTGTTGACATTGACCTGATCGTGCGTTATCCCGCCCACGACCACCTCGACCTGATCGATGGGTAAGCGCACCGACGCCACCTGCCACGTCACGTCAACCGTCCCTCCAGACGCGGGCAACTGCACCCGTGAGCCGGGCGCGTATCCTTCCACCTGCACATCTGCCAGCGGCCCCACGGTCACAAACGTATGCCCGGCTTTGGTCGCGGCCATCCAGTTCTCATAGTCAAATGTGCGATCTCCCAAATGCGTATAGGTTCGCACCCCGCCCAGTTGAGACGCGGCCGCCATCTTGTCCGACCCGCCCACGACCGGGATGTGGTAGCCCAAATTCAAATACCGATACCAATCCGCAATCCCATAGGGATTGATCTGTGCATTGTGCGGATTAAACGTCATCATCTCTATCGCGTGGATCAAGCCCAACACGATATCCGCCGCGCGCTCGCATTGCGGATTCGGCCCGTGCGGCATCACCACCAACCCGCCTTGATCGATGCACTGCTGCGCCCACTCGGCCATCGTCACCTCTTGCGCGTCACCCAATGCGGATTCCGATGGCCCGCCCGAACACAAGGGGTGAATCATCTGCCCGGAATAGCCCAACAGGGAAATATGCCCGAGCACCTGCATGCGATTCTCCGTACCCACGCGCACGAGAAACTCGCCATCCCCGCCAAAATCCCTCGCGCCAAAAGTCGTCTTCCCATCAAAATCCGTCACATTGCTAAACATCTCCCCCCACTGACTCGCCAGCAAATTCACCACATTCACGCCTTCGCCCTCGCCTTCCAAGCGCGCGGTTTGCGGACTTAGGAAATGCACGTGCGTATCAGCTGTCACCCATCCCTTTTCTCGCCACTTGAGCACCCGCTCGATCTCAAACGTCACCACATCCGTATCCGGCCCCACCGTGAACTCGTCGCGGATAGGCGCGATCTCATACCCCTTTTGAATATCGACATACACCTCGCCCAGGGGCAAATCCGCCACGCATTCGCCCGGGATATAACAATACTGATTCAGCCCATTGACGTGCTCCCCGTAATTGTCCTCAAACCAGTGTGGGTTCACCCTGCGGTGATAGCCCTTGGGCGGCAAATACTCCCCGGCCTGCCCGTGCATGTGCAACCGCACCGCAACCGGTAATCCCGTCCCCTTTTCCACCACGCGAATTTTGACCGGGCGATGCGCGGGTTGCACCACGGCGATCCCATCTGCCCGCGCCAGATCATAGCCCACATTCTCCCCGGCGTCTGTCCCCACGTACAACTTGGCCTGTGGGTGGGCGATGTACTCCACGATCACCGCAGAAGACGACCGCTCGGGTTGCACATCCACCTCTGCGCCCAACCAGCGATCCGCATCGTAATCCAACGCGGCCCGCGCAGACATGACCACGCCTAAATCGATGTCGATATCCTCGAGTTCGCCCACGGCGTTTAAGCGCGCCCCGGCCGGCAAATCCAACCGCAATTTTTCGCACACGCCCGGGCGCAACGGATGATCTGCCACCTGCGTACGCGCGATCCCCAGCACCACGGACCGCTCGGTTTTCGGCGTCAATACCACTTCTCGAATGGGCTTGTGCGGATGTGGATTGGGCAACGCATGCACCCACAGCTTTGCCCGGCCCCTCTCTCGGCCCGAACTGTGCCGCGTCTCTGCACGCCCATACGCCGCCGCGGGCCGCCGCCCCAAGCCGTGTTCATCCGTGGCGCCCATCACGACAACGGGTTTGGCCGCGGGCATGGCCGCAAACGCGCTCGCCCCCCATGAAATATGGGGTTGCTGAATCGCAAACCGCCGCAAAATGCGCGTCGTCTCACGCTCGCCATCCGCGTAGTGAATCGCGTAATCCGAGACGTGATCGCCCAATTCATTGCCATCGACGGAAAAATCAGCCAACCCCTCCTGATAACACGTCACGCGATTTTCAACCGCGTGCAAAAACAAGAGATAGGTCGCCATCGCGCCGCCCATAGCCACCTGCACCGCATCCCGGTCGAGCAACACCCCATTCGATTCGCCCGCCGCGCCCAGTTCAAACGGCACGCCCAAAACGGATTGCCTCCCGTACATCGCGCCCAACTCCTCGCCCCAAAACCCATCCAACTGCCCGCGGTCCACATTGTAATGCCCGGCCAGCGACACGGGAACAAAATGTTCAGACGGAGGAATAGTCATCGCGCACCTCGCTGTGTAAATTGTAGATCAAAAAAAATACCGCTCTCGCTTCACCGCGCGTTCAAATTCCGCACGCGCTTGTTGCACGGCTTCCACAGTCGAAACTTCCGCAACCGGCACATCCCACCAACTCCCATAACTCGGCACGCGCACCTCGCGATCTACCTCCACCGCGATCACAGTCGTGCGATCTATGCGCCGCGCTTCTGCTATCGCCTTCATCAACCCCTCTCGGCCCTCGGGCCGCAACACGTACGCGCCCAAACTCTCGGCATTTGCGGCCAAATCCGTGGGCACATGCGGCCCGTCCAACTGCCCGGTTCGCGCATCGCGCATCTTGTAGTGCGTGCCAAACTCGTGCGCGCCCACCGCGTCTGACAACCCCCCAATACTCGCAAACCCGTGATTGTCCAGCAAAACGATATTCAGCTTCAGCCCCTCTTGCACCGACGTCGCGATCTCCTGCGCCATCATCAAATACGACCCATCGCCCACCATCACGTACACCTCCCGATCTGGATCCGCCATCTTAATCCCCAAGCCCCCGGCGATCTCGTAGCCCATGCAAGAATACCCGTACTCGAGGTGGTAGCCCTTGGGATCGCGTGCGCGCCACAACTTGTGCAAATCCCCCGGCAGGCTGCCCGCGGCGCACACCATCACATCCTCGGGCGCAGAGCCTTCGTTCACCGCGCCGATCACCTCCCCTTGGCTCAAAATGGGGCGGTGTCCCAAATTGTAAACGCGCTCGACCTCGGTCTCCCACGCGGCCTGAAATGTCGCAACTCGCTGCGTCAAATCCCGCGGCACGCGATACCCCTGCACCGCTTCGGCGAGTTCCTCGA
The DNA here is from genome assembly GCA_965204745.1 of Candidatus Latescibacterota bacterium. Lineage (GTDB taxonomy): Bacteria > Latescibacterota > UBA2968 > UBA2968 > UBA2968 > VXRD01. The sequence goes on along the minus strand of OZ242010.1, from coordinate 59,067 downwards.
GCACCACGCGCGCATCGCCCACCAATGGCAGCGCGCCGTGTTTGCCCGCGTCAAATTCCGCCACATTCACCGCGATGAATTTCACATCGGGATTTTGAAACGCCGTCTTGGACGCGGTCGTAAAATCGCTTAAGCGCGTGCCAATCGCGATCACCAAATCCGCCTCGTGGGCGATGGCATTCGCGCCCGGCGTGCCCGTCACCCCCACCGCGCCCAAATTGTGCGCGTGGTCGTAATTGAGCGATCCCTTGCCCGCTTGCGTCTCGCCTAGTGGAATGCCCGTCTGCGCCACAAATGTTGCCAGCGCGTCGCTCGCCTCGCTATAGAGCACCCCGCCGCCCGCGAGTGCCATCGGGCACTTGCTCGCCCGAATCCACGATGCGGCTTTTGCCACCAAATCGCGATCCGCCCGGTTGCGCGGCACCACCCACACGCGCTTTTCAAACAACTGGTCGGGATAATCAAACGCCTCGGTCTGCACGTCTTGCGGACAACACAGCGTCACCGCGCCCGTCTCAACCGGCGACGTCAAAACCCGCATGGCCTCGGGCAACGCGACAATAGCTTGATCCGCTCGATTCAACCGATCCCAGTACCGGGACACTGGCTCAAAACAATCGTTCACGGAAATATCCTGAGACGCATTGGACTCCAACTGCTGCAATACCGGCGCGACATTGCGTCGGGCAAAAATATCCCCCGGCAACAACAACACCGGCAACCGGTTGATCGTCGCGGTCGCCGCGCCCGTCACCATATTGGTCGCGCCCGGGCCAATTGACGCGGTACACGCCAAGGTGCCCAAGCGGTTTTTCATCTTCGCGTACGCCGCTGCCGTATGCACCATCGCCTGTTCATTGCGCGTTTGGTAATACCGAAACTCGTCGCGGTATTGATGCAATGCCTGCCCGATTCCGGCCACATTCCCATGCCCAAAAATGCCCGACATCCCGGCAAAAAAGGGTTGCTCCATCCCATCGCGCGAGACGTACTGCGCCTTCAAAAACCGCACTATCGCCTGCGCCATCGTCAATCGCCGTGTCTTTGTCATGTCAAATGGACCCTTCGGTAAGACGGGAGAGGTAAGAGGTAAGAGGTAAGAGGCAAGAGGCAAGAGGCAAGAGGTAAGAGGCAAGACGGGAGAAACGGCGCCAAGTGGTCAGCGGTCAGGCCGCCCCACCGCATCTACAACTCACCCCAACACATCCGGCCTATCGTGTACTCCGGGCGGTAGCAGAACGCGCTTTTGGCGTTCGGTCAGCCCTTTGTAAGCCGAACCGTCGTACCCCTTTGGCGCGGAAATCAAATGCCCAGGTCCGTATTTGTAGAGCAACACCTTGCGCTCGTGATCGGCCCGCCAGGGCAGCGTGCCGTGGATCAACGCTTCGGTAAAAAAGATCGCATCTCCCGCTTTTGCCGGCGGCTGGACAACATAGTGCGGAACCCGCTCAAACCGCTGTACATCGCGCGGCAAATCCATCCTGAAATTGCTCTTGTGGCTGCCCCGCACGCACGCAAACCCGCCATCGCCCGCATCGGCATCCGACAACAAATAGGTCAAGACCGACAAGCCGCACTGCATCGTGCCATCGTGGTATTTGTAATAGTGGTGGAACAAATCCGGCTTGCCCCCGTGCAAACTCCCGCGCTTTCCATTCTTCGTCATAAAAATGGCGTAATCGTGATCCAAGCGGAACTTCGGCCCGAGCAATGCCACGAGATAGGGCAACACCTTTGGATGATCGATCAAATTCCGACACGCCACATCCCACTCCACAACACTCGGCGCGCGGCGCACCCCATTGGCATTGCCGAAGGCCCCATCAGCTTCCGCATCCGCGTAATCCCTGGGAAATTCCCGATCCGCCACCGCATTGAGAACCGCCACCTCCTCGCGGCTCAACACATCTTTGATCACCAAATACCCGTCGAGATCAAATGTGAACTTCTCCTCTGCCGTCATCGCATCCTCCTATCTGTAAGGCAATGGATCGTTGCAACTGCGTATTGCCCATTTGCACAGCGTAGCATTTGATATTATATTTTGCACAAATCTACATTCAGAATTTTGCAGTTTCCCATCATGTGAGTCAATTATGGATTTCATTAAATTTTCAGACTATTTGAACAGAGAACTCACGCCCCAAAAACCCGACAGTACAGCACCCATCGTTGTCGATCTATTTGCTGGTTGCGGTGGACTGGCACTTGGATTTGAAGCTGTGGGTTTTCAAACGATTGGCTTTGAAATGGCAAAAGACGCTTGTGAAACTTATGTTGCAAATCTTCATGGAGATTGTCATTGTGTCCGCCTTTCAGAAGAAACAGACTTAAAAGTCGTACCCGATATTGTTATTGGGGGGCCTCCTTGCCAGCCATTTAGCGTTGGAGGGCTTCAAATGGGGCGCAATGATCCAAGAGATGGATTTCCCGTTTTTCTCGCGTGTGTTGAACGATATAGACCCCAAATAGCTATGTTTGAGAATGTCAGAGGGATGCTCTATAAAGGTCACCATTATTTTTTTCAGATTACCCAATACTTAGCAAATCTTGGATATATTGTGGAATCTCAAATTTTACAAGCCATCCATTTCGGCGTTCCACAAAAAAGAGAAAGACTTTTTGTCATTGCACATCGAGGACATTGGCGTTTTCCAAAAGGTACTTTTTTTTCTCCCGTTACTGCTGGAGAAGCACTGGAGAAACTCGCTTATCATATCCCCGAGAACGCCAAATTTCTAACCCCAAACATGGACAAATACGTTGCAAATTACGAACGCGCATCTCAGTGTATTCGCCCTCGAGATCTTCATCTCAACCAACCCGCAAGAACGATAACATGTCGAAATTTACATGGGGCTACGGGCGATATGATGCGTATTAAACTAAAAGACGGAAGACGCAGGCGGCTCAGTATAAGAGAAAGTGCCCGATTGCAAAGTTTTCCCGACTGGTTTCAGTTTTGTGGGAGTGAAGGCAGCCAATTCAACCAAGTGGGCAATGCTGTACCGCCTTTGCTCGCAAAGGCATTGGCAATGGAAATTCAAAAGTGTTATTACGGCCCTGAACTTTCACGAGATGATATTAACCGCGTCAAGCGAAAATACCCAAAATCCTCTCAACTCGAGATATTCGATCTGAAAAAATTATCATGACCTCCATTCAAATCAAAATATCAGAAGCCCGCACAATTCTCCGAGCAATAGGTATCCCACTTGGGGAAGGTGAGTTAAAAACTGAACTGCGACAAGACCGCCTCGCGCTTACATTGCTTGCAGTGGCAGATATAAAACCCTCGTCGAAATGGGAGGAAGCAAAAATACATGGGGATGGGAATGGCTACGCGCTGCGAACCCGAGATATTATCGGATTTTGGAATAAGTTTTACGGATTGAATCTCTCGCCGGGATCCTATGATGACGTCAGGCGAAAAAATCTCGTTTATTTGGTTGAAGCGGGATTGGTTTTGCGTAGTGCCCACGATCCAAATGCCAATACAAATAATCCCACTCGCCGATATGCTGTATCACAGATTGGCCTGGATCTCTTACACCAATTTGGAAATTTTGAATGGGAAGAGTGCGTCAATCGGTTTAAGTCTGAATGTGGAGAACTGCGTAAAAGACTACAAAGAGATCGCCAAAGAACAATGATACCGGTGAAATTTCCAACAGGACAAGAGCTATCTCTAACTTCAGGTCCCCACAATATTCTCCAAAAGGCCATCGTTGAAGAATTTTTGCCTCGTTTTGCTCCTGGCTCTGAGATTTTATACTTGGGTGATACCATAAAAAAACAACTTTTCAAACAGGAAGAACGCTTGCAAACGTTGGGATTTTTTGATCTAAATCACGATCTACTGCCAGATGTCGTAGCCTACGACCCAGAGAAAAACTGGATTCTTTTGATCGAAGCAGTCCATTCATCCAATCCAATCAGCAAATTAAGACATTTGGACTTGGAACGCTTAACTGCGAGGTGCCGGGCAGGCAGGATATTCGTCAGTGTTTTTCAGAACCGTGAGGAATTTAGAAAATGGATCGTAGAGATAAGTTGGGAAACAGAAGTATGGCTTGCCGACGAACCTTCTCATATAATTCATTTCGATGGCGAGAAATTCCTTGGCCCTCACCGAGTTGATGGATGATCATTTCCAATCGCCGCACTTTCTTGAGCGTGCCGAAACTGTCCGTGTCTCCACCATCTCCCGCGTCGGCTAATCTCCGCCAAATACGCCTGCCTCGTCATCGCCCTCTCCTTTCCGTTGTCGCGCCCGATGATACACTCACGCGGCGTACTTGACGACCTCCAACATAGATTAAATACTCCGTTCCGTTTTCGCGGTCAACGCCTCAAACAAGTTGTCCCGAAATCGGTTCTCGTCTTCGTTGTTGTAGAACGGCACGCCGATCAAACGGTATTTTTTGTTTTCAAATGTCAGGGGCTTGCCGCCAACCTCGGCGGTGATCGCTTTCAAAAAGGTTTCCTTCCAGCGGTCGCGCTCGCCCAAATGCTTGCCTTTGGGTTCCACAAAAAGTTGATACACCGACAAGTCGCCATCCTTTTCGCGCAGGAACAGGACAAAATCCGGTTGAAAGGCTCGCCCGTCGTCAAAATTGTAAATCTCGAAATGCCCTTCGTTGCGAAGCAAATAGATCTCGTCGTAATCGCGCTGTAATTTCTGCATTTGCCTGTCCAGCATCCGCACAAACGCCTTTTCTTCGCTGGTGCCGTAAATCGTGTTGCAGGCAAACCAGTCTTTGGCCGAGACGAAATGTTCAAATTGCGCGTCTTCCGCAGCGAGGGGATTTTGAGCGTTAAATTTCAACACCTTATCCCCAAAGACTTCGCGCACCCAACTGTGCCTGAACTCTCGTGACCCTTCGTATTTGGTCGCGCACTGGCGAATTTCGGCTTCGACTTGACGCAACAACCCCGACACGGCAGCGCGTTTTTCAGCGCGGTTCTCATCCAACCCATAGACATTGCCTTGATACGTGATTTCCAAGCCGCCGAGATAATCCTCAGAAACCACAAAATCGCGCATGGATGCGAGATTGGGAAAATAGCGTTTGAGCGACGCAAAGGTAAAGAACGGATTGCGCGCAATGGCAGATTGAACGAGGTTGCGCTCATGGGCGCAGACCTTCACATCCTGCCGGGTTTCGTCTTGCGCCACCTCTTGCCCCGTTGCCAAAACGGATTGCGCGCCGCCGCGCCCCGTGGCAATGACGTGGACGTAATTTCGGTTTTGCACGCCCAAATCGGCAAACGATTGCACATGCGGGTAATTTTTGGCGCGGCGGTCATTGAACCAAACCACGCCGCGTTTGTAGAAAGCGGTTTGCTTAAACGAGTCTTTGAGCGCGAGGTGGCGCGTCACTTCGCGCGCGTCCAGCATGCCTTCTTCGATCAGCGCTTTGCGAATTTCGGCGATGTAACGCGAATCGTTGATGCTGTGATAGTGCAATTCTTCTAGCACGCGCAATTCATTGTCGAGATCGCCGTCGAACTTGCGGCGAAAACGGTCCGCGTTGTGCGGCAAGACGTAGGGAAAATACCGCGCCCCGCGCCCGATGAGTTGCGCCTCGGACATGGTCGTTCGCCCGATTTTATTCTTCCCGGAATCGCGTGCTTCATAACAGCGGACAATGTCGAACAAATTGAGCACATCCCACCCTTCGTTGAGCTTTTGCACCGCAAAAACAGCGCGAATGCGGTTGTTGCGGTCTTCGAGGGTATTGACCAAAATCTGATGATTTTCCTTTTCTTTTCCTCGTTGACCGAGAGGCAGAAGTCTTCCCGAAATTCTCGCTTCAGGCGTTCTGCCAACTGCGCGTCTTTGATGTTGTGGTCGTCAAAAAAGCGAAATGCCCGCTGAACGAGCGGGATGTTTGAATTGCGAATCCGGGCGATGTCCGCAGCCGTGAGGCCATTGACGAGTTTGTGAAAGTCGGCTTTGTTCGCCCGCGATTGGGCTATCGTGCGCTGTGCTTTGAACAGAATGACGGGCTTGAGATCGATGAGGTATTTCGCCGCCACTTCCTGCTTGTACTGGCTGAGAATCAGCGCTTGAAGGACGCGCGCGTCCAAGTCGAAATCCGATTGCACAATGACCACATCCTTTGAAAACCGGTCGTTGCGGAATTGGAGCAAGTCGTAGCGATACAACACCTTGTTGCGGTATTTTTCCACCATCGCGGGGGTTTCGTAATCGTGCGTGGCGGTGAATTCCAACAAAATATTATTCTCGTTTTGCTTGAAAATGCGCTCGACAGTATTCTCCCAACTCTCGAACATCTCCCGCTGAGACTTGGTCGCGACGTTCATGTGATGCGCTTCATCGGCGATCAACACCATCTCGTGCTTGCGAAAGTCTTCATACGTAATGGCATTTTCTTTCTCGGTCGTCAGGTCAGAATGGAGTTTTTGAATGGTGGTAAAGGAAAGGTTGATGTCGTTGGGATTAACCGCCTCGAAGTTTTCCACAGGCGCGATTCGCACCCGGCTGGCGGCAATGTGGATGTCCTCATCGAACAGATATTTGATGCTGACGGGATTGAGAAAATTGTCCCGCGTCTTTTCGATGATGTTGGTCGAGTTGACGAAGAACAGAAAATTGCGATACCCCTTTTCATACAGATAGAGAATCAATCCGGCCATCATCAAGGTCTTGCCACTGCCCGTCGCCATGTTGAACAGAAAATGCAGCGGGCGTTCTTTGCCCGGAAAATCATTGGCAAGACAATAAAAAAAACGCGCAAACCCTTCTTCCTGATAGGGCCGCAACTCGAATTGGGGATTCAGATTATCCCGGAGATAATCGGGGATTTCTGTTGGCAACAATCCCATTTGAGAAACAGAATCGAGCGTCTCATACAAAAACTTATCCGCCATCCTATACCTCGCTGTAAAACGATTGATTCAACGCCTTGTCCGCATCGCCGACCGCAAAATCTGCATCGTCAATCTCCGAAAGGTGGACGTAGAGTTGGTTTTTGTCCAAGAGTTCCATCAGCAACTTTTTTTGCTTGTCCAGCCCGTCTTCACCCCGCCCAATCGCAATAAAATCATCGACCGCATCTTCCGGCACTTTGGGGTTGACATACCAGTTGAGAAATGAGTTTTCGGCTATGTTCCGATAGAGTGCCACGAGTTCTTCGGATGATTCAGCGGCCTGTATCTCGTCCATAAAGACTTCGTTGTACTGCATCAGTTCGCAAAAGATGAAGTCGCCCCCGCCCCGATAGTTGACGGCTTTGGATATGCCGCTCTGATCGCCTGCAAGCACTTCTTTTAGTCGCGTCATCGTGATGGTTTCTATGTAATCCATTTGCTCAACTAGAATCCATTGGCGGTTCATCTTGTGGGCAACTACGGCAGTCGTGCCTGAACCAGAAAAAAAGTCTAGGACAATATCTCCGCTTTCTGTCAGCCATTCTATAATGCGTTTGAGGATTTCCTCATTTTTATTTGCTGAAAACTCTGAATAGCGACCAGCAACGCTAATATCTGTCCAATTCTCGCTCAACAAAATTTTATCGGTAGCGGGAATGTAATGCTCAGGGCGGCCGTTTTTACTCAACCTGACCAATTCAAAATCGGAATATTTCAATATGCTGTTTTCGTGAAGATACCTATGATAATAATCATCAATATGTGCATCAGTAATGTCTGCTTCGACAATACCTGCATCTTCAATATAGCGGATAAGGGTATAGTAATTCTCAACGGCATCTTCCGTTCTCTGCTGTGCCCATCGCCATTGTCCCGTTTCCGGCGTGATGTCGAAAAGTCTAAATCGCATCGTCGGCCGGTCAGTGCCGCGCCAGTGATTATTCCATGAACTTGCACGGTTACCCTTCAATTTCTTAAAGAGATTCGGAATTTTGATTTCATTTTTCCGACTATAACAGAGAATCGTATCGTAGGCCGCATTCAATTTATCAATGGAATCAAATTGCTTTTGGAGACTCTTTTGTCCTTTCTTCACAATAATCCCATTCCGAAAATTGTTGCGTCCAAACACTTCGTCACAGAGACATTTGAGATAGGCTAATTCTCGGTTGTCAATATGAATGAAGATCAGGCCATCATCCCGCAACAGTTCTCGCGCCACTTCCAGCCGATTCTTCATGAACGTCAGCCAACTCGAATGGTTGAAGTTGTCGTTGTAACCGAACGAATCACTTCCCGTATTGTATGGCGGATCGATGTAGATCAACTTCACCTTGCCGTAGAACTGCTTCTTCAATGTGTGCAACGCCAGCAGGTTGTTGCCCTTGATGAGCAGGTTTTCCCGAATGGTCCCGTCCTCGTCTCGTGCGATCTCTGTGACCTCTTGTTCGCCATCAACCGTGTGGCGTTTATAGTGGGTCAGCACCTTCGGGGCAAACATGCGGTCGATCTCGTCCTGTGCCAGCACCTCGTTGAAGAAAATCTCCTCGCGCTTCTCTTCCTCTTTGGTCTGCCCGCCCTCTAACACGCAATCCTTGTACGGCCAAACCAAGGACACCTCGCCCCGTTCTCGCATGGATTTGTCGCCGATGTCCAAGCCGATTCTGTTGCGAAATCGGGTGTAGGAATTGGCGAGAAAGCCCTTGGCGGAAACGTAGTCGATAAACGTGTTGTGATTAAAAATATAGTGCCCTGCAATCTCGTCAAAAAACTTGGCCTTGATATCGGCATCCCCGATCAGCAACCGCACGAGGTCATGGTCAATTTTCCACGCCCGATCAATCACCGCCGCCTTGATCAACTCGCCCTCTTCATCCAAAAAACGGGCATCTGTCTCGAGCAATGCGATCAACTTTTCGTCAAAGCCTTTTGGCATGTTGACCTCCTGTCAAAAAATCATCACGCGAAATTCCCGATTGCGTGCAAATCGTTCGCAACGTCGATGACTTGAGTCGCCCTCTCCTTTCCGTTGTTGCGTCCGATGATACACTCATGCGGCGTACTTGACGACCTCCAACTTCGTCGCAACACCGGTTGTTTCGAGAATGGTTTCGACGCGTGCCATCACCCGATCTTCCAACAAAAATTCGCGGCACTGGCTACATTGGTGAACGGGCAAGTCTTCCACGATCACAATTTTCTCATCGCTCACCTTAAAAGGCAAATCGGTCACAACAGGCTCCAAATTAGCTCCGCAGATATGACATTCCATTACGATCATCTCCGCCCCGTCGCTTCAGCGCGGGGTGTGCTGAACCCAGGCTTCTGAGCCAAATGTTTCGATATGAAATTGCACAGCAGATTTTACGTCCGCCAATGCGGCTTCATACGTCTCTCCCTGTCCAACGACGACGCCCTTCAGCCCGAGGGGATAGCCCACATAACCATCGGGATATCTTTCAACAACGATCTTAAAACACCTCAAAACATCCTCCTTCAAAACACTGGTATCGGTTAGACAGATCGCGACGATCAATGCTCCTCGTACAAGCCTTCGCGGCTGACCGCGCAATCGGATAGGGCCTCAAACTCATCATCCGATACTCCCTTTGCGTACATCGGCACGCCGACGCGCTGGATGTGAGCGACCACATCGGGATCGCCGATGTCATGGAAAATGGACACGTCAATCGCATAAGGCAGGAGCAAATCGTCCAACGCATCGCGGATTCGGCACAGCGTATGCAGGGTCAGGTCAGAACCACCGCAGAGGGTGAGATCGATATCCGAACCGTTCTTATAGGTACCCTTGGCACGCGATCCGTACAAAATCGCTTTTTCCACTTGCGGATAGCGGGCAAAAACCGCGCAAATTTTTTGGATGGTCAATTCCGACAGGCCGTATCTCGAGCCGGGTTGAGAACGAGTTGTCATGATGAGTCCTCTTGTTTCAAACCTGCCAATGTGGTTCGCAATGCCTGAAATGCTGCGAAATACGAATCGAGAATCGCCCCGACGACTTGGTCAGCCGTGGCCTCATTATAGGTATGCGAGGTCAAGTTGCGGCTTTGGATCATCTCCATCCAGGTTTCGCCGTTTTCGATCAAACCCGTCCGGAAAGCAGCGCGGGTCGTATCCCTCGACCCGTAAAGGGCTTGCACACCGCGATCTTCGAGAAAATCCTTCAGCGTATTCCACGCCAATTCATGCGTGTATTCAAAGCCTTGGATCAACCCCTGCGCCTCCAACTTCGAGAGCGGGCGTTGCCGCGCCAGTTCGACGGCCTCTTCCAACAGAGAAAACGCCTTGTCAAAATGCTTGGCCCTCTGAATCCAACGCATGTCTTGCCTGCTCATCGGAAATCTCCACGCAACGCGCAACAAAACCTACGCCACAGAGAGCACCTCGCGCAATCGCTTGGCGACGATTGCGGCCTCGCCTGGCTCCATCATATAGGGCATCACCTCCACGCCCCTGTCGTGCGCGAACAACTCGATGCGCGGGTCGCCGTTTGACAACTGCTGTTGCGCTTGGTCGGCCGCGATAGGTAAAGACGCGCAATCCCAATGCACCTCCAAAATCGGCGCCACATTCGACCGCCCGGGCATGCGAACCTTTGTCGTCACAGAGGGCAGATCCGCAACCGCATCGGCGATCAGTTGCAACCAGTGTTCCCACATGGCCCACTCGGCCTCGTGATCGCGCAACACCCATTGCTCCACCGCTGCCAGCAAGCCCATCACCTCTTCCTTGCCCGCTTTCATCGCCCGCCCCAAGGAATGATGCGGCGCGCCATTGGCAAAAGCCGCTCGCAAAATATCCTTGCGCCCGAGCACCAGCCCAGACGACTGCGGCCCGCGCAAGCACTTGCCCCCGCTATACGCCACCACATCCGCGCCCGCTTGCAAATACGGATTGGGCACATCGGGCCGCTCGGCCGCGGCATCGACGAACACGGGCACGCCCCGGCGGTGGCAAATCGTCGCCACATCTTCGAGGGGGATATTGCTGGCATCGCCGCGATCCCCAAAAAACGCGAACATCGCCGTGCGATCATCTATTGCAGAGGAAAGCGCGTCGTGATCTTCGACCTCCACCAGTTCCACGCCCACGGCCCGAATCGCGTGCGTATAAACGTGCAAATGCCCCGGCTGGAACAACACGCGGTTCTTCATCCCGGTCGTATCCGGCAACTGCGCGATCTGTTGTGGATCGGCGCCTGCCACGCACCCGGCCGTCACCTGCGTCAGCGCGGCGGCACAGCCATTGGTCACCAACCCCCAGTCGCACTGCATCACCTCGGCAATGCGCGCGCCCACGGCCTCCATCAACTCGTCCAAATGCACGTACGCCTTTGCCGCTTCCACCATAGCCTCGCGCACCTCGGGTAGCATCAGCGAGCCACTGATGATCGTATAGGTGCCGCGGCAGTTGATCAACGGGCGCATCCCAAGTGATCGATACGTGGGAATCGCCATAGTCGCCTCCTCACGCAAAATAGCGCGTGTACAAAATATAAACAGCCAGCCCGATCATCAGCAAAAAGCTGAACCACAACAGCAGATCGGTCTTCAAAGACGGCCTCAGCCGCGGGTCGAGATGTTTGTACCGCAAATACAGCGTGCCCCCGGCAATCAGGGGAAACTTGACCGCCCCGAACAAATGCCCCATCGTCAGCATCCAAACCGGATTTTGAAAAAAGAAATACGCCATCGCCGTCACCAGCGGCGACACCACGGCCCAAACGCGCAAAACCCGGACGCGGGTTTTGTAATCATCGCGCTCGATCAACCCCATCACGGCCATGCCATCGGCAAACACGCGCACCCCGCCGCCCAAGCCGGAAATCGCCGTGGAATACAGCACGAAAAACGCCCCCACCATAAACAGCCAAAACGCCCATTCGCCCAGGGTTTGCGTGTACATATTGGACAACACGGGAATCGTCTCAAGCCCATCCGGGCGTTGATTGAGCCGATAGAGCACCCCCGCGCCGAGCATGTAAAACGGAATCGTCGCACAGGTGAGCAAGCCCAACGTCAACAGCACATCGGTTTGCATCACGCGCACCCAACCCCGTGCGCGCTGCCCCCACGCATCGGTCCGATCCGCGGGCCCTGAAAACCGCGCATAGCCCTTTTCCACGCACCAATACGTATAGGCGATTTGCTCCCCCGATCCGACGCCCGTGCCTCCGTACATCGCCAGTGCGGCCAGCACCGCAAACGCCGGAAACCCAAACGTCAGCCCGCCGCGCACCTCTTCCCAGGTAATCGCGTACTCGGTCAGTTGCAACAAAATCGCACACACAACCGTGATAAACGTGAACGCGACCACCAACACCGTCATCAGCCTTTCGAGAAACCGATACGTCCCGGTCAGCACGACCACAGACGCCACACCCGCGAGAATCACGGTCCACCATTCCGACCCGAGAACGGGCAATACCGTGTGAATCGCCTGCCCCGCGCCCCCGTAAATCCCCCCGCTGATCAGTTGGCCGGGAATGATCCAGATCAACCAAGAATAGATGTACCACGACACCTTTCGCCCGCGAAACGCCGGCAATTTCCCGGGCAAGCGGTTAAAAGCGTGCAAAAACGGTTCGCCAGACCCCACCGCAAAACGCGCCAACTCGGCCTGCACGATAGTCTTGCTCCAGCAACTCAACAGCACGAACCACAGCATGGAAAACCCGACGAGCGACCCGAGATTGGTCGTCAAAATAATCTCGCCAGACCCCACGACAGACCCCACGAGAATCAGGCCCGGCCCGAGAAATCGCAGCGTGCTCCCAAGCCCCTGCGGCGGCTGTTGAATCGCGTGCGGATCCAGCGCGTACAGATCCTGGTTCTCGCTGTTTTCATCGGATGGTTGTGCCCCTCTAACTTCTTCCGACATAATCCCTCCCAGTGTGCGAATCGCCTGCATTTTCGGGCGGGGGGCCATCTCCCTTCGCGCCATAACAAAAAGCCACCCGCTTGGCGGGTGGTCGTTTGCGATAGCTGCATGTGCGTCTTTAACGCCGGCGGCGCGGTCTGCGTCCTCCGCGGCCGGGGCGCCTGTTCCCGGCCGATTGCGCGCTCGGCGGCGGCGCGTCTGTTCCGGAATCGCGGAACGTAATGCGCCCTCGGTTCAGGTCATAGGGCGAGGTCTCAATCGTCACGGTATCGCCGACCACGATGCGAATATTAAACCGGCGCATCCTGCCCGACGTATAACCGAGGATCTGATGCCCCCCATCGACCTCGACCCTGTATTGCCCATCGGGCAAAATATCGACAATCCTTCCTTCCAGCACCACTTTTTCTTCTTTTGCCATAAAGCCTCCAACGATTGGATGAACGAACCGGCTCCGCTCCCAATACGCAATTTGGGATGTACGAAAGCCGAGGGACAAAGCTAAGATAGGAGAGAAAATTTGCGTTCACAAGTCTTTTGACACGCGCGCCGCGCCTCAAAAAATGCGATAGCTCAGGCCGAGATGCAAACTCTGCCTAAACGATGCTCCTTGATTTTTTGAAAGTTGCTCGATGATCGACAAATTGATTTTGTTCTCCACAAAAAATGTGAAACTGATATTTGAAACATACCGCAACCTAACCTCTTGCTGGGCTTTTTTTTCCAAATAAAATGTATTGGATGTGACAAAGGCAATTTTGTTCGTGATTTCATAGATAAAGTCGATATTCTGCCGGGCGTTATACACGCGACCCAAATCCTCGAATGGGGTATCAGATGTGAATCGGGTGTTAATTTGCATCCGCCAACTGATGGGGCGGGAATACCGCAAACTAATGGCGAGGGCAAGGGGAGGGCGTTTTATGGCTTTCGCTTGCGTCTGGATTTGATACTGAAGCCCTACATTGGCATCCCAACCAAAAAAGCGGTCGCTGATCTGCTCTTGCGTGAGCACTTCGCGCATCCGAAAAATGCCGATAGGCCCGATATTGCCGCCCCCGGTCACGAGCCCGGTCTTGTTGATCTCATTGGTCATATCCTCATACCAATAGTTCTGATAGGAACGATCCCCGTACAGATCGCGGTACTCGTCCTCTTTTTCTATCGTGTGTCCCAAATCGATCATCGTGTCTTTGGGCATGTGATCACTAATCACGCCTTCTCTGAACAAAAATTCTTCGATACGCACGGCTTTACGCAAAGCGGTGGCATTGATAAAGCGGCCATACCCAAGGCCGACAACGACATCTATTTGCGGTCGCTCAAAGCCTCTGCTATCCAAAATGTCTGGGCTGATCGAATAGAAAAACTCGTTGGTCTCCACAAAATACTTCTGAACCCGCATATCGAGCGAGAAGTCATACGTGCCATTGCGGTGGGAGCCATAAGTGCCATCGGGGTTGGGCGTAGATTCGAGTTCGCGGATGTATGAGGCTGAACCGACCGCGTCAATAGAATATGCAAAGGGCAGAGAACTGTAAAACTTTTTGTACACGATCCCGACATTGCCCTGTTCGGTGACGATCTCATCATCCACAGTCGTAAAATTAAAACTCAAGGCGTCAATCCGCAGGTTGTCCGCCCGGCTCACGGGCACTCTGTAATCGGAAACCGAAACGTTTTGCGCCTCTGCTGATGCGACACTCAGCAGTGCGACGAGCAGACAGCCGACAAGTATCGACAATGGACGCGAAATTTTGCGTTGTGCATTCACCGGATAGCCTCCGTCAATTAGCGGGAACGGGGTACAACTGCGTCAACAGTTCATCAAAGCGCGAGGGGACCTATCCCCCGGCCCCGTTATTCGCTTCGCTCATTGTAGGCTACGCCTGTGCCTACGAGGAAAGGGGAGTAAAGCTCCTTTGATGGCTTCTAGCGTTGGTTGCTCTGATGGCGTTGACCAAGGGGACCTATCCCCCGGCCCCTTTCCTACGAGGAAAGGGGAGTAAAGCTCTTTTGGTGGCGTTGACCAAGGGGACCTATCCCCCGGCCCCTTTCCTACGAGGAAAGGGGAGTAAAGTTCTTTTGATGGCGTTGACCGAGGGGACCTATCCCCCGGCCCCTTTCCTACAAGGAAAGGGGAGTAAAGCTCCTTTGATGGCTTCTCGCTCTGGTTGCTCTGATGGCGTTGACCGAGGGGACCTATCCCCCGGCCCCTTTCCTACGAGGAAAGGGGAGTAAAGCTCCTTTGATGGCTTCTCGCTCTGGTTGCTCTGATGGCGTTACCGAGGGGACCTATCCCCCGGCCCCTTTCCTACGAGGAAAGGGGAGTAAAGCTCTTTTGGTGGGTTTGGGCGAATGGATCACGCCATAGAACCCAAAAAACCTCTCGAGCAATCCCTCGGAAGACCCATCACCGTTCCCCCTTCCTCTTAGGAAGGGGGTTAGGGGGTAGGTCCCCCTCGCAAAACCACTCGATTCAACTGACCACTGACCACTGACCACTGATTTTAACATCTATTCGTCTATGGGCCTCGGGATGATAAACGTGATGTCGTCGTAATCCGCGCTGACAACTGTCTTTGTATTATTTGAATCGGTCAGCAGGCCCAACGCATCTGCCGGACGGGGATCGCCGCCGAACAAGCGGCGATAATCTTTGTACGCATTCACTTCTTCCCAAATCCATTTGCCCAACTCGTCCGCACCGCTACGCAAAACGACGACGTGTTGACGGTTGCTCTCGATGACCGTGCCCACGGGAAGGGTTGCACTCCAGATATATTTCAGTGATTTGCCCGAAAAAGCACCGGTTCCAAAAAGCAGACGCACGGCAGCGGCACTGTCGTTTTTATCGCTGTCGGTTTCATCGGATCCCTCTGGCAATCTGTGTACCCGCCAGCGCCAGCGCAATTTTTGGAACAAACGCAAATTGGCTTTGATCTCTGCGCCGCGATACCTGAGTTTGGCTTCTCTGCCAAAGTTCACGGCCCCCCCTTGGGTTTCCGCGCTGAGATAATAATTATCGCCCTCTATCAAAATCCGGTAATAAACCTCTGATTTTCTCGTTTTGCTATATCGCCAACCCGAGCGCCCTTCCCAAATTTTGTCGGGATAGGTATTCAAAAACCGAGGATAGTCAAAGGACTCGAGCACGCAGGTGGAGTCCCCGAAAGGCGTAACCCAATGGGCAGGCGGTTGCGAGGGATCCCCGATTGCGAGGGATGTCGGAAGGGGCATCGCATTGACGGGCGCTGAAACGCCGGGTTGAACAGCCGTGGAATCGGGATTCGCGCCAGCAACGGGCACACCAATCGCGCACACCATAAAAACGATGTTGATGAGATGGAGACGCAATGCCATCAGACAATCCCGCCGCGATCAAAAAAATATCGGCTTTCGCAAAGGTGATTTTCCGCGTTGTTCGTCACAGCCGCAAAAAAACCAGAACGGGCTGCCGCAGCACCCCAGTTGCCGCGCTTGTCAAGCGCGATATAAGCCATTTGGTGGGGTTGTGCCGCGGGCACGCGCGCAACGAGTTGTTGGACGACCGCCTCACACGCTCGTTGGGCCGACTTGCCTTGTCGCATGTGTTCCACGATAGCATACGACCCGCAGGTGCGGACGATCTCCTCGCCGCGTCCCGTGGCCACTGCCGCGCCTGCGTCATTATCCGCGTATAGGCCCGACCCGATCAGCGGCGAATCCCCCACGCGCCCGGGCAACTTGAAGGCCGCGCCGCTGGTGGTACACGCCGCCGCGAGATCGCCGCGTTGGTCGAGCGCGATCATGCCAATGGTATCGTGAACATCTGCCGGGGCCTCTGCCTGCCCTCTTCCGTGCGCCAGTTGTACCCCTTTTGTGCCTTTTGTGGCTCTTTTCCATGCTTCCCAGGCTTTTCGTCCGTGCGCCGTCAGCATCTCGCATTCCTCAAAACCCTGTGTGCGCGCAAATTGCAACGCGCCCTCGCCCACGAGAAATACGTGATCGGTCTTCTCCATCACCCGTCGCGCCACCGCTGTGGGCGTGGCAATACGCTTCAATCCCGCCACTGCGCCATACCCGAGCGTGCGCCCATCGACCACCGCCGCATCGACTTCGACCTCGCCCGCGGCATTGGGATAACCGCCGTATCCAACGCTCCGAACCCTCGGATCGCGCTCGACCACTTCAACCCCTTGAATGACCGCGTCGAGCGCGGAACCACCGCTTTTCAAAATGTCCCATGCGGGTTGATTGGCAGCGAGGCCAAATCGCCAGGTGGAAATGACTATTGGGGGCATTGTGGGCTTTCTGTGGGCTTTTATCTCAGTTTGATTAGTCGTCCGCATCTGCCTCATTGGACGGGCACAGGGGCCGTATCCCCACCGGTATCTGTGGATGCTTTAATCGCGTTGCGCGTGCCTTCGAGGTCAAAGCATGCGTACTGATTGTCGCGCATCATACAGGACGCAACGTGCATGGCCTGGGATTCGGTGAGATAGCCTTCAGCGACCTCGGCCTCGAGGGTCTTGGTGAGCCAGAAGCGCGTTTGAAATGCGTAGGCCGCGGCACTGGTGGGCCAGCGCGTATCCCCGCCAAACACAAAGAGCTTGTTGATGGGCGCGGCGTGGATAAAGCGGCGCACAAAATCGCCCGAAGCGTAAGGGTTAATTGACCACGCCCAACACAGATCTGCCCAGACATTTTTGTAGTGCTTGGTCAATGCGATGAGCTCATCGCTGTACGGATAGGCAATGTGCATC
Source organism: Candidatus Latescibacterota bacterium (assembly GCA_965204745.1). GTDB lineage: Bacteria > Latescibacterota > UBA2968 > UBA2968 > UBA2968 > VXRD01. The sequence continues at coordinate 41,524 of OZ242010.1, read as the reverse complement.
AGCACGAACCGCGCGTCGAGGTATTGGGCCAAAAGCCCGCACAGATTGCCCGCTTTGATGCGATCCACCGGCATGCGGTTGTTGCCGGCGTAATAGCCCGTGTGGAGTTTGAAGGGCAAATTGTGTTCTATCGCGAGTTCCACGCCGCGTGCCCAGCACCAGTCGCCGAGGCACAACCGCAGCGATTCGGAAACCTCGTTGTTGGACGCGAGGGCGGCGTACAAGGCGCGTTCTGCATCCCCCCGCGCACGCGCCTGCCACTTCAAGGTGCGGTTGTACGCGTGTTGGGCCTTCACCGCAATCGCATAAGGCGCGTGTTTTTCAAAAATGGCCGCCATTGCTTTTTGCAGCGAATCGAGATCCACGACCGCGATGCCCGTGTCTTCGGCAATGGCTTTTTGATCGATCTGCCCGTTGCAAAACCCCGCCCACGACAGGTCGTACAAAAAGAACGCCGGGCCGGATTCGTCCGGCGGGCACGGCCAAGAAAAATCATCGGTTTGAACGTGATCGAGATTGGCGACCTCGCGCAACAACTCGTACCGTCCCCCGGGCTTGCGAAATGCCCTCAACTTTTCCTGCGCGGGCGCGAGCACATCCGGCGTGAACTCGTCAAACCCGTACACATCCGTGACCATGCGTCGCACCGCCTCGCCGTATCCCGTGTATTGCGTGGCCTCCCACGCTGCCCTTATCCCTTGCAACCGCCCGACCAAATCCGGGTCAGAGGCATCGGTAAGGCGTCTCAGGGCCTGCGGCGACGCCCCGGCCGCAATCAGATCCGCGGGCACGTAATTGCCAAACAGGTCCTGCAAAATATCCGGCCCCTCATCGGTCCAATCCCGTTCTCGCCGCAGATGCTCGTGCGTATCGCACAAAGCGGTTTGCGCGATGTGTTCAGACAGGTCCGTAGGCATGGGTCATCTCCTTTGTCATACCAAATTGAATTTCTGTTGTCCTAATGTGATGCGGTATGCGGACAACGAGCGAACCCCTTGACGTTCCACAGTCATTCAGCGAAGCCCTTGCCCCCAGGCCATCGCAAAAGCCCATCCGCTAAAGCCATCACGCACAGCGCGCAAGGCCGTCTCGCAACCAACATCCATTATGCAACCCACTTTGCAGGCCAACGCATGTCGTCCTGCTACACAAGCGATTTGCGCTGTGCAAGCCCCTCGGCGTTTGAGAGCGGCATTTTTGAACTGCTGGGGCAGTTGTACCCCGCTCGCTTACTTTTTTTTGCTGCTGAAAAAAAGTAGGTCGCCGAAGGCATCGGAGGCAACCAACGAGGCTGTAGGACCAAACGCTTGAGACGAGCAACACATGATCCGTACGGAATGTCTGTTCCTCATTCATCCCTTTGCCTCTTGCCTCTTACCTCTTGCCTCTCACCTCTTGCCTCTCACCTCTTGCCTCTCACCTCTCACTCATCTCCCTACCTTCAACCAATATCCCCCATCCACGCTCAAAACCGTGCCCGTGATATAGTCCGCCGCATCGGAACAGAGAAATGTGGCGGCATGGGCAATATCTTCGGCCGTGCCCAGTCGCTTCCACGGCAGGGCAGTCGCGGCCTCGCGGATTTGCGCTTCGGTCGCGTATTGCCGTTCCCCTGGCGTATCCGTGTACCCGGGCGCGATAACATTTGAGCGAATGCGATGCTCGGTCAGTTCATTGGCGATGGTGGCCGACATCTGATCGATCCCGGCTTTGGCCGCGTTGTAGGGCAACGAAGCTGGCAGGGGTATCCAAGCCAAAACAGAACTGATAAAGAGAATCGCGCCTCCGTCACCCTGCTCAACCATCTGACGCGCGCCGGCCTGCGCCAGGTGAAACGCCCCCCAAAACGTGACCTCAAGCGTGCGCTGCGCGGCATCTAATGCGAGATCGAGAAAAGGCTCGCGCTTGCTGTAATACGCATTGGCAACCGCGATATCCAAACGCCCAAATTGCTCAACTGTCGCATTGACCATCGCATCCACGGCCGCCCGATACGCGACATCCGCCCGATACGCGAAGGCGTCAGACCCCGCTTGGCGAATCTCATCCACAACCGCCTCGGCCTCGTCTCCATGCGTGCGATAATTCACCGCGACCTTCGCGCCCGACTTGCCCATCTGAAGCGCGATCCCCCGACCAATCCCCCGAGACGCCCCGGAAATAAGCGCGACCTTGCCATCCAAGTTGATGTTCATGAAAAACTCCTTTTAATCAAACAGATCCGGCTCCACCTTGAAATGTCGTGCCAATGTGCAAATATGCGTTTCGCTCAACGCGCGCTCGCCAGCGAGAACTCGTTGCACCACCGAGAGGGGTTCGCCTAAAATCTCGCCGAGTTGAGGCAGGGTCATTTCGTTCTCCGCCAAAAGATACGCGAGCGATTGCACCGGAGACAGATGAGCCAATGGCGATGCGTACTGCTGATCATCGTATTTGCCGATGAATTCGCAGAGCGTTTCGAGATAGTCCGCTTGATCCCGCGTTCTCTCGTTCAGCACCGCGAGTTGATCCGCGATTGCCACTGCATTTTCGTAATCAACATCATCTCGAATGGGCCGAAGTTGATGCGCCATGATGCAACTCACTTCTCGGTCAGGCCCGTGCCCGGCCATTGATCATCGCTCGCGGTAATATCCACGGTAATGCCATCGGGGTCTTCCACCTTAAACGCACCTTCCTCCAGATCGTCCGGAGCCAGCGGCTCTTTGCCATCCAGACCATCGGAAAAAATCTCGTAGCCCATCTCGGTCAAGCGTTGCGCCGCGGCCTCCAAATCCGGAACGCGGACCCCGACGTGCAAATAATCCAACATGCCGCTCACATGCGCGGGGCGAGAAGGCCCATTGTGCTGAAAAACGCGGAAATTGTGATAGCCATCCGTGAGATCATAACACGTATCCCGAACCTGCACGAGGCGCAACCCCAAGCCATCTCGCCAGAAGCGAATGGTCTTTTCAATATCCGTAGCGCGCACGCCAATGTGGACGAGTGTGGTTGCCATGCTGTATTCCTCCTATGAAAATAATTGAATCCCTCGCGTGCTTGTTCTTTCGCTACTCGGTGGATTCAATCCCGCTCGGTCATGTCTTATTGGTACCTACCCCCCTGGCCCCTTTCCTACGAGGAAGGGAGAAGAACCTCTCTCCGTTATGTGAAGGAGTTGATCGAGAAAATCAAGCCCTGACGTTCCGCAGTTCAAATAGGGCATCACAACAAGGGCTCTCGCAAAACCCCCTCCGATCAAGCCATCACGCACAGCGCGCAAGGCCGTCTCGCAACCAACATCCATTATGCAACCCACTTTGCAGGCTGACGCATGTCGTGCTGTTACAAAAGCGATTTGCGCTGTGCAAGCCCCTCGGCGTTTGAGAGCGGCATTTTTGAACTGCTGGGGCAGTTGTACCCCGCTCGCCTACTTTTTTTTGCTGTAAAAAAAAAGTAGGTCGCCGAAGGCATCGAAGGCAACCAACGATGCTGTAGGACCAAACGCATTAAATGAGCAAGCAACACAGTTGCTAATCTGTGCCCAACGTCAAAAAAATAAAATGTCAACACGACTTACTAAAACTTAACGCATTCCAAAGCGCAAAACAAGATATATGCCTCTCAATCCCGATCCCACAACTGCCGCATCTCCGCGCTCGATTCGAGCAACTCGTCCAGCGTGCCTATGCAATCGACCCGACCGTTCTTGAGAACGACGATCTGATCGGCGCGGCGCAGAGCGGGGCGACGATGCGACACCACGAGACAAGTGGCGCGGCGGCGTTCAAAAACGCGCTGCCAAAGCACGCGCTCGGTCTCGACATCGAGTGCGGAAGACAGATCGTCGAACACCGACAACTCGGGCTCCCGGATAAACATGCGGGCCGCCGCCGCGCGCTGAATCTGTCCTCCAGACAATTTCACGCCACGCGGGCCAACAACCGTATCCAGTCCATTTTCAAGGGTGGGCACATCCGCCTCTAAAACCCCGTTGTAGAGCGCGTGGTCGAGCGCGTGCGGATCATCGGGCAGGCCCAACAGAATATTGTCGCGCAAGGACTCGCTGAACAACCGCGGAATCTGCGGCGTATAAGCGCAGCGCGGCGGCGCGAAAAAGGTTTTGGGATCCGCGACCTGCTCACCGTTCCAATAAATCTCTCCACTCGCAGCCGGCAGAACCCCCAACAGCGCACGCAATAACGTGGTCTTGCCAGAGCCGATTTGTCCGGTAATCACCGTGAACGACCCCGCGGGAATCACGAGGTCGATATTGCGAATGCCGTTGGCAGACTTGGGGTACGTGTACCCGAGGTCGCAAACCCGGAGTTCCCCGAGTTTGTCCACTTCGGCGCGTGCGGGCAACCGCGGGGCCTCGGGTTCTGCATCGAGATACACATCCGAGTGCCGGGAAACGCGCTCTCGGGGAATATCCTCAATCGTATAGGCCATGCGAAAATACGACACCTCGGCCCGCTTGTGATTCGTCAACAACGTGCCGAGCAGGGAACCGCTGCGCGCGACCTGCCCCACGTACGTGGCAAACAGAGCCATATCCCCGACGGTGAACGCGCCCGATTTCATCTTCTCCGCGACGAGGATGAGAATGACGCCCGTGGCAATGTGGCCGAGGTTGAAATTGATGGAACTGAGTATCTGGGTAAAAAGGTTGTCGATCAGCGTGGATTTGCGCCGCGCATCATTGAGCACCCGAAACCGCGAGATAACGTGCGCCTGCGTGGTGGCGACCTTAATCGCCAGGATCGACTGAAACATCTCATTGATAAAATTGGTGGACCGCTCTGTGGCAACGCGCTGCGCGGTGCGGTACTTGTGAATGTAATTGCGCGCAAAATCCACCACGATCACCACGCAGATCGCCGGGACGATGGTAATCACCGTGATATAGGGATCGATCTTCGCCATATAGGAAATCGCCAGCCCCGCAAACACGAGATTGCCCCACATGTGGATATACCGATCCATATAGTGAATAATGCCCAACACATCGTCCCGAAACCGATTGGTCACTTCACCAGACGCGGTGGCGATCTTCCCCGGGTCTCGCACCTCGAGAATCGCCATCAGGAGATTTTTCCGCAACAGGGTCTCTATCGCGTACCACCAGCGCGGCCACGTAAAAGCCGAGCCAAACAGGGCGATGCGGTCCCCGATCTCAACCGCGACAAACAGCGCGACCAGGGTCCAAGCCGTGAACCCGGCCTCGGCTTGCCCCGTGAGCGCGTCGAAAAACCCCTTCATAATCACGCCCACGAGAAAGGGCGCGACATCGTCGATCCCGCGAAAAAAGACCGTGGCAAAAAACAGGGCCGGGCGGAACTTGAGCAACCGCCATGTGGTTTGTCCCATCGTCATGCGATCCATTCCTCCAAGCCCGCGTTGAGCAAGTGTGAAAACCTCGAGTTTGGGTTCGCAAGAAGTGTAGCGCGCGGGCCAAATTCCCGAATCTGTCCCGCGTCCAAAATCAAAATATCGTCCACGCGCTCGACCGTATCCAAGCGATGGGCGATGATGATCCCCGTGCGGTCTCGCAACAACCGTTCCACGGCGCGGTTGATCTGCTGCTCGGTCGCCGGGTCGAGCCGCGACGAGGGTTCGTCCAAAATGACCAAGCCCGGGTCCTTGAGAAATACCCGGGCAAATGCCAGCAACTGCGCCTCGCCTGCGGACAAGCTGCTCGCCATGAGTTCGGTATCCAACCCATCCGCCAAAGCCGCGTACCACGCGCCCAAGCCCAAGTCATCCAAAATGCCGATGATCTTTTCATCCGACACCCCCGGCCGAAAAAGCGTGAGATTGTCGCGCACACTCGCGTTGAAAACCTGCACATCCTGCGTCACCATGCCCACGTGTTGCCGCAGGTCGGCCAAGCGGATATTCTGGATATTCTGATCCCCAATGCGAATCTGCCCGCGCTGAACATCGTAAAGCCGAAAGAGCAAGCGCGTCATCGTGGTCTTGCCGCTGCCCGTGCGCCCCAACAGGCCCAGGGTCTTGCCCGGCGCCAGCGCGAAGGAAACGTCCCGAAGCACCGGGTCCCCCGGATGGTACGCAAAATGCACATGGTCAAACCCCAAGCCGAGTGCCTTGCCCGCGGCCAATTTTTCCCGGCCATCCCGAATCCGCGTCTGAATGCGGTGCAACTCCTCGATGCGTTTTAGCCCGGCTGTGGCGCGTTGCAAATCATTGATCTGCTGGCTGATTTGAAAAAGCGGTTCGCGCAACATCGACGTGTAGTGAAACACGAGAAACACCGCGCCTATGGTGAACGTGCCCTCCTCGTAAAGCCAGATCCCCATGCCCATGGCGAGCGCGTAACCCAGCGCGAACACGATGCCGGTAATTGCGCGCAACCCCTCGCTCATAAACTCGGATTTCTTCACCCGGTCAAACACGCCTTGGTTGACCTCGTAAAACCGATTCAGCGTGTACTCGCCCGCGCCATTGGTGCGAATATCCTCGATGCCGATCAATCGCTCTTCGATAAACCCGTACAGGCGCGCATAACGCTCGCGCTCGCGGGTGTAAATGGGCACGGCAATATTGCGCGTGAGATTAAAAACGACGAAGGCGAGCATCGAAAAACCCGTCAGGGCCGCGCCCACGCGCCAGTCCTCGCGGAACACCAAGGCGAGAACCCCGAGCAAAAAAAACGAACTGCCGATCACCTGAATGACGAATTGCGAAAAGAAATTGGCCAGGGCCATCGTATCCCCGTCAACGCGCTCGATCATCTCGCCCGGGGCGTGTTCATGGTGAAAGCCCATGTCCAAGTTGAGGCAGTGGTGCGCCAAATTGTTCCGCATCTGATTCGTCGCGCGCCAGCCCACGTCTTGCCCGAGGTACGAACTCGCGATTTGCACGCCTTGCCGCACGATGCCTAGGGCGAGAAACGCAACGCCAGCCCAGATGAGGTTTTGCACGGGCCCATCTGCCTGCGCCGTGTCGATAAAATATCGGACGATTTGGGGATTGATCAGATTGAGGCCAATGCCCGTGACCATGAAAACGCCCAACCAAACCACGCGCTTCCAATGCGGGCGAAGATACCTTATTAGGAGGGCGGCGTAATGCCGAAGTGGGACACGTTCCAAGGGGGATTCCCCAACGCGAAAGGCAAAAACCGACGGTCAAATAACTTTGACACGAGGAGCAATTTTTGAGAAATTAGCATGCGAGGGGATAATTTCCAAGGACAATCTCATATCCAAATCCGCATGACAAAAAACCTCGCTACCCACTGGGAAAAATCAGTCGCGACATTTCCCGGCGCGCTTGCCTTTTTGCAACCCCGAGCCATCCGCGAAACTGGGGACTGGGCGAACCTGCCGCCCGACGCCATAGACTTTGCCATTCGGGCCGGCAACCGCATTGCCGCAAACCCGGACCTCGCGCGCAGGGCATGGCACGCCCATCGCGTGCTCTTCATCGACAAAAGCGCGCGACGAGCGGACGCCCGGGACTGGCCCATCCTCACGCCCGCACTCGGCAACTTCGGCGGTGCCTTCTACTTGCTCATCATGCTCTCGGGCATCCCGCAACTCCGTACGTACCACCAATCGCGCAACATCCCCGACAGCATCACCCGCCTAACCTGCCGCGACACGTACATCTGGGCGCGGCAATACCGCGACATCGGCATCTTCAAAAACGGTCGCTTCTTCCACCCGGGCCAACCCGGCGCGTGGGGATTATGCACGCGCATCTTGCCCTGGCTACTCGGCCACCTCAACGGGGACCTCTACCGCATAGGACGCTTGCAATACAAAACCGGCCCTTATCGCCAAGAAATGCGCGCCTATCGCCATCGCGCCACCGCGCAAATTCGGCTCCTGTGCGAATCCGGATTGACCTTTCGCACAGACGGCAAGTACAATGGCGCGGGCGAACGAAAAGACCCGCAGGCGTGGACATCCGAACTCGCTGAAACGCGCACCCACATCATCGGCAACCCCATTCACCCCAACGGCCATGCCCAACGCCGAGCCATTCGCCTTGCCCGCGTCGAATGGGATTGCGTCCTCGCCGAGGGCGATCCCATCCTCGAAATCCACATCCCCGAAGACGGCCCCATGGGCTTTGAAGCCTGCGGCGATTCCCTGCGCCAAGCCGCTGAGTTTTTCCCCAAGTACTTTCCCGACCGGCCCTTCAAAGCCGTGTGTTGTACCTCTTGGTTCCTCGACCCCACTTACCGGCGATTGCTCGGCCAGAACGCCAACATCCCGCGCTTTCAACGCGAATGCTACCTCTTTCCCCTCAACTCGCGCGGGAAACACAGCGGTCTCGACCGCATCTTCGGGCCTTATGTCCACGACCTCGCCACGGCCCCCCGCGACAGCAGCATGAGAGCCGCCGTGCTCGATCACCTCAACGAGGGCGGCGCGCTCATCAGCGGCGGATGCCTCCTCTGGCCCGAACACCTCGACAAATGGGGCACGCAATTTTATTTTCGACAATTCTGATCGCCCATCCTACGAGTTGACAACCCGCCAAACGCACCTTACTTTTCGCGCCGCGCAATACGATTGCCGTTGCTTTTTATTTTTTGACCATCCTGATCGCCTGGGCGAGAACGCACGAGGAGCTTTTCATGGCATCACCTTTTTCAACCCAAACCTTGCACAACGGTCTCAAACTCGTTTTTGAAACCATCCCGCGCATCCGGTCCGCGGCAGTGGGGTTTTTTGTGCAAACCGGTTCGCGCGACGAAGATCCCGAGTTGTTGGGCATCTCGCATTTTCTCGAACACATGTGCTTCAAGGGCACGCCCAAGCGCGATTGGCGACAACTCGCCCTCGATGTAGATGACCTAGGTGCGTTGTGGAACGCCTATACGTGGTGGGAGGGCACGGCGTATTTTCACTGGGTGCAGCGCGACCGCGCAACAGACGCCATTGAAATCCTCAGCGACATGATGCGCGCCAACTTGCCGGCAGACGAGTTCGCCACGGAAAAACAGGTCATTCTCGAAGAAATTGCCATGTACCACGACCAGCCAGACGCGCTGATTGTGGATGACCTCATCCGCGAAGCCTTTGGGGATCACCCCTTGGGGCAAGGCGTGTTGGGCACGACGGACACGGTGCGGGACATCAGCCGGGATTGCATGGCAGAATACCACCAACGCCGCTACGGCGCGAACAACCTCACCTTTGTCATTACAGGCGCGTTTGACCGCGAAGAGATCATCCGCGCAGTCGAAACCCATTGCGGCAACTGGCACCCATCCGCCGCGGCCCGCAAACAACCTACGCCCATTTTCCAGCCCGCAACCCGCATTGTGCAACGCGAAAACGCGGCCCGCGAACACATCGCCCTCGCCTTTCCAGCACCGCCCTCGGCCGATGCTCACGCCCCCACAGCCGATTTGCTCGCCGTGTACTTGGGCGCGGCGAGCAACAGCCGCCTCTACTGGTCCATCATTCAACAGGGTCTCGCGGATGAAGCCTCGGCAGACTACATCGACTTTAGCGACGCCGGGCTTTTTTACATCTACCTCTCTGTGGATCCGCAAAACGCATCTCGCGTGCTCGACATTGCGCGCCGGGAAATGGCGGACCTCAAAAATGGCATCGACAAAGACGCGCTCCAACGCGCCAAAACCAAACGGGCCACCGGGATGATATGCAGCGGCGAAAATGGCCTGTCGCGCTTCTCGCAAATCGTGGGCAACCTGAGCACGGGCACCCCGCTCAAAACCCTCGCCGAAGAACGCGCAGAAATTGACGCCGTCACCCCAGAACGCATCGCCTCGTACCTCGACCAATATCCTCTCGACACGGACCCCGCCCTAGTCGCCCTCGGCCCGATGGCTTCATTGCAATAAAACAGTTTTGCGCGAAAGATCATTTTGGTTACGGACAGCCTTATTTTACGAGCTCTTCCGCCAGGACAAACGCGAAACCCTGTTCCTCCAACGCGGGCAATACGCGCTGGAGTGCTCTTAGGGTTTCGCGTTTTGCATGCCCAATACCGATAGCCGCGCCCTCTTGCCGTGCGCGTGCCGCGAGCGCGTAGAGCTGTTTGGCGATTGCGCCCTCGTCGGCCGCGAGGTCCAAAAACAGGGCCCCGCGACCGCTGCGGATGCCCATTTCTCGCGCGATGGCATAGGCCACGGATCGGGGGGATGTCCTGCTATCGACAAAAAAGAAATCCCGCTGTTTGACGATTTGCAACACGACTTTCATGGCGGCGGCATTTTGCGTGACGCGCGACCCCATGTGGTTGTTCATCCCCCGCGCATGGGGCACGGCCGCGAGGGCATTTTGGGTCAACGCCGCGATTTTCTCTGGCGCGTCATCGACGAAGATCGCATCCGGGCCAGGATTGTGTTCCGGATAGCCGACCGGCTCCATCGGCAAATGCACCATGACCCCGTGGTTTTTCTCTGTCGCCCGTCGTGCGGTCCAAGCCGTGTGCCGCTCTCCGGGAAAAATCGAAAACGTGATCGGCTGCGGCAGGTCGCAGAAAGCCCGAATCAACGCCTGATCTTGGTAGCCAAAATCGTCGATCACAATGGCGATGCGCCCGGCGGTTCGGTCGAGTTTTACACTTTTCTCCAGCGCGATCAGCGTGGTCTGCTCGCCATTGATGCCCACGAGAAGGGACAACGCCTGGCCCGTGCGGTCTTCACTTCCGTCGAGCACGGCCCCGCCGAGTTGATCGGCCAAGCGGGTCAATGACAGGTTGCACACGGACAAGGGCAACACATCTGGCACGTCCGCCCGGATCTGCCAGCGCAGGGAATCGCGCTCTGCTTCGGGCAACCGCGCCGCTTGAATGGCCTCGCCGGGAACGCCCAAGCCGATCAACGCGGCTTTTGCCCGTGCGGTCAGGGTATCGGCAAATGCGTCAATATCCTCGGGGCCCGCTTTCCACTGGGGCGTTTCTTCAATAACGGGAAGGGTGTACACCCGAGGTTGCGGTTGCGAAAAATAAGCGGCTATGCCGCCGGCGACCAACGCGATGCCGAGCGCGATCCACCAGACAGCAGGTCGTTGCTCACGTGCCATTTTGCGCGGTTTTTTGGTTGCCATCTGACGCCTCAATAAATTTGAATCGGAGTCGGAATAAAACACAGGACAAATATCGCCAGAGACGCGTACCCGACCAACTGCCTCGGAAAATCCAGTTCCACATCGGGATTTTCGACCCGGGGATGGTGCCGTCCCAACAGCGCGGCCAGCCCCAACCAAATCAGCCAACCGACCCAGCGGGTATCGTACCACGCTTCAACCATGGCCTGTGAATGCCACCAGTCATACGGCGGCCCCAAGGCCCACATCAAAGCCAAGCCCACCATCGTCGCCCGGGAAATCGACCGGTGTCTCGATCCAAAAATCGCATAGACGATATGGCCGCCGTCAAATTGTCCCATCGGCAACAAATTCAACACGGTCACGAACAACCCCAACCAGCCGGCAAATGCGACCGGATGCAGCACCAAAGCATAGCCAGCGGGCAAGTCCCCGATAATGAGTTCCTCCAGCCAGCCCGACAACAGGGAATCGCCCAACAAGACGGCCCCCGGCGATAGATCGCTCGCGGTTCGCACCTCCGACATGCCCAGGCCGACGCCCAGCGCGAGGACGGACAGCGCAAACCCGGCAATGGGGCCAGACGCGCCAATGTCGATCAACGCCCGCCGGTTGGGAATGGGCGACCGCAATTTTATCACCGCGCCCACAGTGCCAATGAGCGACGGGAAGGGAATAAAATAGGGCAATGATGCACGCACGCCCCAAGAGCGCGAGGTCAGATAATGCCCCATCTCGTGGACGCCCAAGATGAGCAACAGGGTGACGGAAAACGGCAGGCCATTGACCAGATGGCGCGGATCGATCAAAACGAGCCAGTCGTTGGACATGGGCATGGAGGACATGAACATGCCCGCCATTGTCGTCGTGTACGCAGTCGCCAAAAACAGCCCGATATGCAGTTTCAAATTCGTCTGCGCCGTCACGGGTATAATGGGTTGGTCGTGGAAATTCATGGGCGGGGAAAGGTGAGAGGTGAGAGGCAAGAGGTGAGACGTAAGATGGGATTTTAGCCACAAAAGGCACAAAAGACACAAAAGGGGTACAACTGGCGATAGCCCGTTCAAAGGTGAGCGGTATGTGTAGGGGCGATGCCTCCGTCTCGCCCCAAGATAAATTCTTGCCTCTTGCTGATCGCTGACCGCTGATTTTCGTCACAACGCCGCATCCCCTGTTTCTTGGGTGCGAATGCGAATGGCTTGTTCAACGCTGCTCACAAAAATTTTGCCATCGCCCACCTCGCCAGTGCTGGCGGCTTTGAGAATGGCATCGATGGCTTTGTCTGCATCGTCGTCGGCGACCACCAGTTCAATTTTGAGTTTGGGCAGAAAATCCACATGGTACTCGCTGCCCCTGTAAAACTCCCGATGCCCGCGCTGCCGACCAAACCCGCGATATTCGCCCACGGACATGCCCACCAAGCCCAGTTCGGTGAGTGCCTCTTTGACTTCATCCAGCTTAAACGGCTTGATAAACGCCTCGATTTTTTTCATCACAACCCTCCTAACGAAATGCAACCACATGAGAACACAAGCGAGGGGCGGTGCCTCCGTGCCCGCCCGAATCGACAACCCACACAACCGCTACGAAACACAGCATTTGACGGCTGGCATTCGGTTCAACGCGCTATTGACATCGCACGCAAAAGCCAATATCCTGTGCCATCCGATCAAAACGATCACCCTTTGCGACGAGGAACCGCTATGGCATCTCCCGTTACCACGCTATCGGAAACCGCAACCGAGGAATTTCCCTGGGGCACGCTCAACTGGCTGATGGGCCAAGCGATTGACCCGGATGCCGAACAAACCTTCGGCCTGGCTGTCATTGAACCGGGCCGGCAAAATCCACCGCATTACCACCCCAACTGCGAAGAAATTCTCTACGTCATTTCCGGAACCTGCGAACACGCGTACGGCGACGACAGCTATGTGCTCAACCCCGGCGACAGCATCCGAGTTCCCGCTGGCATTATCCACCACGCGATCAACACAGGCGATGAACCGTTGCACGCCATCATCTCATTCTCATCGGGCGACCGCCAAACGGTGTTTCTGGGGAATAGTGAGACGTGAGAACTGAAGGGGGTTGGGCGAGGTGGGAACTGACCACTGACCACTGACCACTGACCACTGACCACTGACCACTGACCACTGACCACTGCACTCATGCTAAAAGCCATCATCTTCGACATGGACGGCACGCTGACCGAATCCTATATCAACTGGTTGGATTTGCGTGCAAAAATCAAGTGCCCGGCCGAGCAAACCATCATTCAATATATAGACAATTTGCCTGCGAAACAACGCAAACGCGCCCGCGGTATTTTGCTCGAGAAAGAGTGGGAAGCCGCACAATACGCCGCGATTCGCACGGGCGCGGTGGCACTCATAGACGCGCTTCGCGCTCGCAATTTCAAACTCGGTTTGGTGACCAACAACCACGGCGCGGCCATGCGCTGTGTAATCGCTCGGCTCAATCGCGCTTTTGACGTGGCCCTCTGCCGGGACGATGGCCCGATCAAGCCGGATCCCCATCTCATCTGTCTAACCCTCCAAACCCTCGGCATTTCCCCAAGCGAAGCCATCGGCATCGGCGACAGCCGCTACGACCTCATGGCTTGTGCCGCAGCCCGTGTGCGCTGCATTCACCTCGCCGATGGATCCCCTGACCTTGACCACGATCCCCATGTCGCGTCATTGGATGCGATCCTACCGATCCTGGATCGATTTTAGGTCCAACAATTTTTCCGCACACACTCGGATGCGCGCCAACGCCTTTTCGATATTTTCCACCGAGTTCGCGTAGGAAAACCGCAAATAGCCCTTGCCGTATTCGCCAAAGTCCGATCCGGCTAGGCAAGCCACATGGCCCTCGTTCAAAATCAAATCCGCGACTTCGGCGGATGGCTTGCCCAATCCCGCGATATTTGGAAAGGCGTAAAACGCACCTTCGGGCATCGGGCAGGTGATCCCGTCTATCGCATTGAGACCCTCGACAATCAGCGCGCGGCGTTTGCGAAACGCATCCATCATCGCGTCAACCGCGTCTTGCGGGCCTTTCAGCGCGGCCATCGCCGCGATTTGCGTGAACGCAGCCGTACACGAATTGCTGTTGACCATCAGCCGATCAAAATGCGGCACGAGCTCGCGGGGCATCACGCCATAGCCCACGCGCCAGCCGGTCATGGCATAGGTCTTGGAAAACCCGTCGAGCAGGATCGTCAAATCCGCCATGCCCTCGTAGCGCGCAATGCTGTGAAACGCATCGCCATAGACCATTCGGGAATAAATTTCATCGGCCAACACGGGAATTTGATATTCGACCGCCACCTCGGCGATGGCGCGCAAATCGCGTTCTGCAATAATGCCCCCGGTGGGATTTTGTGGCGAGTTTAGGATGAGCAACTTCGTGCGTGCCGTCACCGAGTCGCGCAGGTGATCCACATCCACGCCAAACCCACGCGCTTCGATGAGCGGTATGGGCACGGGTCGCGCGCCCGCAAAGCGAATCACGGACTCGTAAATCGGAAACCCCGGATTGGGATACATCACCTCGTCGCCCGCTTCGGCCAAGGCGAGGATCGCGTAAAACATAATCGGCTTGGCGCCGGGCGTGACCACCACTTGATCCGGATGCGCGTCTATCTGCCGGGTTTTTGCAATCTCCTCGGCGATAGCCTCGCGCAACTCGGGCAGGCCCACGGGCGGGCCGTAATGCGTGAATCCATCCGCGAGTGCTTTTTGCCCGGCCTCGACAATGTGCGCGGGCGTGTCAAAGTCCGGCTCGCCGATTTCCAGATGCACGACATCGCACCCCCGCGCCTCTAGCGCACGCGCCTTGACCAGCACCTCAAATGCAGATTCCGTGCCCAATAGGGACATGCGATTGGCGGTAAGCATAATGAAATCCTCAACGGCGGTAAGATAAACGTTTAGCCACGAGCGGGGTACAACGGGCGACAGTCCATTCAAAGGCGAGCAGTGTAGGGGCGATGCCCCCGTGCTTGGCCTCGTCCCGAGTGAAGCCCTAACCCCCGATCTCATCATTTCCCAATCTCTCCACCTCATCCACGACCTCGCGCACCGAGTTCAGAACCTTGTATGCAGACGAAAATTCGCCGGATTGTGACAACGCATTTGGCACGGCGAGCACGCGCAACCCGGCCTGTGATGCAGCCACGCATCCGCGTTCGGAATCCTCCACGACAACGCACGACTCGGGGCTTAACCCGTGCAATCGCATCGCCATCAGATACGCATCCGGATGGGGCTTTGCCTCGTTGTAATCTTCCCGCGTGACCACAAACTCGAAAAAGGGGAGCAACCGCGTTTGCGCGTGGATAATCTCGAAGTGATCCCTGCGAGACCCGGTCACGATGCCCATTCGCACGCGGCCATCTAACGCGCTCAGCGTTTCCACCACGCCATCCAAAACCCGCACGCCTTTCGCCAACAACGCGCTGTATCGCGCATTGCGTTTGACGCGCAATCGCTCGATCAATTCGGCATTTTGATCGGGCAGGAAATCGAAGACACTTTGCCCCTTTTTGAGCGACTGTTCGGCAAAATCTTCTCGCGTCAACGCAACGCCCTGCGTCGCCAAAATTTCCCGTCCCGCCTGAAAATACAGCCCCTCCGTATCCACCAACACCCCATCGTTATCCCACAAAATGGCGCGAATCACAATTCATCCTTCCTCTCTATAAACATCATGGGCGACCTTCTTCTTTTGCTTTTCGCAAAAACTCATCTGTCAAAGGTGGCGCGTCGGAAACGCGATTTCTCAATTCCTCAATTCTGGCCAGCATCTTTTCCGCGCGCTGGGGGTTCAAGACTTCATCCAGGCAATTGATCACCTCGCTATTCACGCTGCGATGGTGCGCGGCAGCGCGTGCCTTCAGTTTTTTGTAGAGTTTGGGCGGGATATTTTTTATCGTGACATCGACAGCCATAATGACCTCCATGAGTAATGGTGACAGGACATACCTTAAAATCTACGCGATCTATGAACGCACGTCAACACATCCGCGCGGTTTTTCTGCAAACGACCGAGGGCTTGGTCGCGCAAAACGATTGCGCCCGCATTTTGCTCTCGCCCGTGCAGGGCTTTGATGGCGACTACCTCGCGGAAGCCACCGAATGCAACTGCCTCATCCGGCCGCGCAATGGGGAAACCCTCTCGGTCTTTATCGATGACCGACCCGCCGAAGCGATGGGCTTTCTCCGCGACGGGCACGCGCTTTGGGGGCGGCTTGCAACCGGGGACCATCCCGGGCACATCCGATTTTGCATCCGCGCAGGCGATGTGGACATCCTCTATGCCGAACTCGAAGTGCGGCCCTCGCGCTTGGACTACGAAACCGATTATCACATCATGCGCGGCGATCTCCAGCGCGTCAGCCGGGAACTCCTTTACTCATTGCCCAATCACGCGCAGATAGCGACCCACCTGACAGACGCCCAAGGCGGCGCGTTGGACTTTCACCAAGTGGTCGCTCACCTTCTCAACCACCTCGTCCGCACCATGCACGCGATAGTCAAACGCCCGGATCGCCATCTCAAAACCGCGCAACGCATCCGCCCGGTCGACCGCGCAACGGGCAGCGATCCCCAGGCCATCTCCCACCTGATCCGCTCGCCGCAATTTTGGACATCCGACACGACGCGCCGCCCGTACCTGCCCGATGGGATTGGCTATACGCATGTGCGCGAAACCCATCGGCATCCGGACATCGACACCCCGCGCAATCGCCATCTCGTTGCCCACCTCGAGCGCGTGTCTCGGCGCGCCCAAACCATCGCGGATACGGCCCTTGGGCATCGCCTGAAAACGAATGTCAATCGCTTTCTGCGCTCGCTCCCGCTATCCCCTGCGCGGCGCGGCGATCCCGTGCCCGGGCATCTCGATGCGCGGTACCAAACGGCATTCGCCCTGATCCGCGCCCTCAACCGCGCCCTCGCCCCAT
This sequence comes from Candidatus Latescibacterota bacterium, assembly GCA_965204745.1. Taxonomy (GTDB): domain Bacteria; phylum Latescibacterota; class UBA2968; order UBA2968; family UBA2968; genus VXRD01. Next base: position 24,517 of record OZ242010.1, on the reverse strand, counting down.
GCGTGGGTGGCCCGTTTGACCTGTCCTATCGGGATACGCATGTGCTCTACGAATACTGGATTTACTTTGCCCTCGTCCAAGCCCTGCGCGACCTCGGATTTGCCCCGACCTCTGACCGCAACCTCTTTCGCCTCACCGAGCGCGGCCTGCGCGTGTCCCCAACGCAGGGCGAACCCTCTGCGATCCACCTCCAGCGCGGCGCGCGTCATATCCGCTGCCTGTACAACCCGACCTATTCCACCGCGTCCGGACGCGCCCTCACGCACGATCTGAGGCCCGATATCGTCATTGAGATTCACACTGCGGAGGCCGGCAACCCACGCGCCATCCACGCTTTTGACGCCAAATACCGCCGCGAGGATCGCGATGGCGTGTGGATTCCCATGCGCGAAGACATCGACAAAATGCACGCGTACCGAGACGCCATCGGTCAGGTGACGGGCACGGATTTTCAGCGCATCCTCAAAAGCGCCATCGTCCTGTTTCCATCCCCGGCCGATCCCGCGTACCATACGCACGCTTTTTACACTAGCCTGCCCCACGGCATCGGCGGTCTGCCGCTCTTACCCGGAGACGCAAAAACCGCATCCGCTTTGCGGGCATACCTCGCGGAATGCGTTTTGAGATGAAGAAGGGGACTGAAAGCAAATCCCCAAGCCATTTGTGTATTTTCTCGTTTCGCGCTATATTGCCTCGACCCAACGCCAAAAAAGGATATGCGTCATGCGCTTTTTTAATACCACCGGGCCGGTGGTGGCCGCGGACCACTACTGCATCCCGCCCTTGGAACGCTTGAATCTCGCCGAAGTGCGCCGCCTCATCCGCGACAAACGCTACTTCGTAATGCACGCGCCTCGGCAGACGGGCAAGACCTCTGCGCTGTTGGCACTGCGCGATTTGCTCAACGCCGAGGGCATCTACCGTTGCGTGTACGTCAATGTGGAAGCCGCCCAGGCCATGCGCGAAGATGTCGAACGGGCGACACAGGTCATCTTGGGGCAACTGGCCTCTTGGTCGCGTTCCTTGGGCGACGAGTTTCTCGACGGGGTTTGGCTCGACATTTTGACCAAGTATGGGCCGGGGGCCTTAGGCGAGGCATTGACGCGCTGGGCCGAGGCAACTCCGAAGCCCTTGGTGTTGCTGATCGACGAAATTGACGCGCTGCTCGGCGATGTGCTCCTATCGGTGTTGCGTCAACTCAGGGCGGGCTATGTCCGTCGGCCGGGAAGTTTTCCGCAAAGCGTGGTGCTTTGTGGGGTGCGCGATGTGCGCGACTACCGCATCCGGTCGCACGCGGAGAACGCCATTATCGCCGGTGGCAGCGCGTTCAACATCAAAGCGAGATCCCTGCGTTTGGGCGACTTTTCGCGGTCCGAGGTGCTCGCCCTGATCAGCCAGCACAGCGCAGAAACGGGCCAGGCGTTCACCGCAGACGCGCAGGAGGCGATCTGGACACAGACGCAAGGGCAACCGTGGCTGGTCAACGCGCTGGCAGACGAGACTTGCTTTGATAGCGAAGGCGTGAAAGATCTCCACCGCCCGATCACCGCCGAGGCCATTCTCGATGCCCGTGAGCAACTCATCTTGCGCCGAGAGACGCACTTGGATCAGTTGGTTGACAAGTTGCAGGAAGATCGCGTGCAACGCATTATCGAACCGATCTTGAGCGGCGGTGATGAAGAACGCCACTTCACGGATCGCGATTTGGAGTATGTACAGGATCTCGGGCTCGTGGGTCAAGATCAGCCGTATCACATCGCCAATCCGATCTACGCCGAAGTCGTGCCCCGCGAACTGACGTGGGTGGTCCAAGGGGAATTTGAGCAAGAAACAGCTTGGTATGTCCATGCCGATGGCAGCTTGGATGTGGTCAAATTGCTGACCGCGTTCCAGACCTTCTTCCGCGAACACTCCGAGCATTGGGTCGAGCGATTCGCGTATCGCGAGGCTGGGCCGCAACTGTTGCTTCAAGCGTTTTTGCAACGGATCATGAACAGCGGCGGGCGCATCGAGCGCGAGTATGGCTTGGGCCGCATGCGAACCGATCTGCTCATCGTCTGGCCACAGGGCGAGCGGACGCGCAAGTTCGTGATCGAGTGCAAAATTCTGCACAAGACCTTGGAGCAGACCATCGCCGCGGGGTTGGAACAGACCGCCGCGTACATGGATCGTTGCGACGCAGAGGCGGGTCATCTGGTGATTTTTGACCGGCGTGCAGACAGGCTTTGGGACGACAAAGTGTTTCACGACCGCCGGGTGTCTAACAGCGGGGTCGAGATCGACATCTGGGGCATGTGACGCATCCACGCTTAATTTTCGCGTTGTCAGTTGTCAGTAGGTTGTGTTGACATTTTATTTTTTTGACGTTAGGCACAGATTAGTAAATGTGTTGCTTGCTCATTTAAGGCGTTTGGTCCTACAGCCTCGTTTGTTGCCTTTGATGCCTTCGGCGACTTACTTTTTTTTAACAGCAAAAAAAAGTAAGCAAAAAATGCCGCTCTCAAACGCCGAGAGGCTTGCACAGCGCAAATCGCTTTTGTAACAGCACGACATGCGTCAGCCTGCAAAGTGGGTTGCAAAATGGACATTGGTTGCGAGACGGCCTTGCGCGCTGTGCGTGATGGCTTGATGGGAGGATGTTTTGCGAGGGCACTTGTTGTGATGCCTTCTTTGAACTGCGGAATGTCCGTGAATACGATGCAACAAAAGCGAGAAAGCTGAAGGAGCGATTGTTCCAGTTTCTCAAACCGAGAGAATATTCTGCCATAGGGCTTGATTTTTTAGATCAACCGCCCTATCCCCATCTCGTTGCAATGTCAATACAGCCTAATTTTTTTTTCCACATCCAACCCGCCTTCAGTCCACCTCCCGATTTTATTCCATGACCGATTCCCAACTCCTTCAAGAACTCGAAGCCCTCGCCTATCGCTTGGACATTCCCATCTCCCGCGAAGACCTCATGGGCGGTACGGGAGGGTTGTGCATCGTGCGCGGTGAACAGCGCATCATTCTCGATTACCGCCTCGACGTGCCCACGCAAGTCGAAATCCTCGCCCGCGCTTTCTCCCAACTGCCCCTCGACGATGTTTTCCTCAAGCCCTCCCTCCGCGAACGCATCGACCTCTACGGCGAAGCACGGGTTTGAGAGTTGGCGATAGGTGATCGATTCCAGGGGTTCTCTTGTCGCGCCTTTCGCAAGTGGTCGGCCTCTGTGCCAAAAAATAAAGCCCGAGTTCATTGCGAACCCGGGCTTTTTGTGTGGCAAATTCTATGTCGCGCCTCTGCATCACTCCGTCAAAATGTTTATCGCAGTATCAAGCACTGGGTCGCGGGTGGGATCTGCGGATTCAGCCGGGAATGGCACATGGATATCGGGGGACAATCCCTTTCCATCAACGCGCTCGCCTTCGGATGACAACATGCGCCCCGTGGAGATGCGATAAACCCATCCATTGGGCAACTCCCGATAAATATTGGCATTCATCGCCCCGGCGGTTGTACTCCCAACCACCGTTACATGGGGGTAGGTTCGCAACATCAACACAAAGATCTCGGCGGCACTGCTACTGAATTGATTGGTCAAAACAACGGTTGGGCGCGTGTATTGGAACGGGCCTTGTGGGCGCAGAGACCATGTTGCAGGATCCGTAAAATCCGTATGTCCCGGTCCATTGCGCGTCTGCGTCTGGATCACCGGTTGTTCATAGTCTGCAAAGCGGCCCGCGATTTCATATAAGTTGAGACCGTTGCCGCCCGAGTTGTTGCGTACATCCAAAACCATGCCGACCGCATCTTTCAGGGCATCCAAAGCGATATCGATATCAGCCACCCAATCCGCTGCGCTCAAAGTGCCGCCTGAGAAAGAACGGAGGTGAATATATCCGACCTCTCCACGAAGTCGCCCGTACACAATGCGGTTGTCACCGGTGCGATATTCCCGATCCTGCAAATAGTACATTCTGATCCGATCCGTATCAAAACCATCGCGCACACGGGTGGCATTGTTGGCTTGAAAGTATTCAAACGGAGCGATCAGGACAACGTGACCATCGTTGAGCGGCGTCAGCATGGCCGCCAAAATGTCGAACAATTCTCGATCCGTCGTCTGCGCTGTCACCTGCGGGCGATAGCGATCATACAGGGCTTGCCAGTCCACGCCCCTCACGTCAAACGAGGCGTAATACCGGTCAAAATCTCGCCACAGCCACTCAAAATTCTCTTCGGGAGAATTTTTCGGATCGCCCCCCAAAATGGCATCGCCACAGCCGCAGAACAAGAGGCAAATCACAACGGATATGAACTTGTAACGCATCATAACATTTAGAAAGCAAAGGTCAAATCCACAGACACATGCAGAGACAGCGTCGCTGTCTTGACGGGATAAGCGTATCGGTAATACATCCCGTGACAGCGAACATCTAAGGCCAGCCGCCGGCCCAATGGACGTTCATAACCCAGTTCAAAATTGGCACTGACAAATCGGTGCAACGAGGTCAGTTCACCGCCTTTTAGCGACGCGAGAACGAGTGATTCCTCATCGAAAAGTGCGCGACCAAAACGCTCGTCTATCAGCGCGTAGGGCGACCGGGTAATATAAACCAGCAACGGGACATACGTTTTGACATAAAACCGGTCTCTCGAAAAAAATGCACGCTCGAATAAAACTGCCGCATTCAGAGACGAAAAAAAATGATAGACCAGTGATTCAGCGTTCGCGTTCGGGCTGTAATGATACACTCGCATTGCAAAAACCGCGTTCCAAATCCCACCCCATTTCACGCGATGAAAACGCGACCACGGCCTAAAATACCCATACTGCACATTTCCGGAATAATAATCGGCTGACTTTTCAAACGTCTTTGATCGGGGCGTCAAACCGCCAAAGGCGATAGCGATTCGCGCCGCGTGCTCGGATACCCCGCGATAGCGATACATCAGGCCAAAGGCTTTGACCCCGCCGCCATATCGAAACGGAGACCCCAACGCGTCTCGGTTCTGCACATAAGCCCCACCTAATTGCAACCCCAGCGCGTGTTTGGGCGAAGCCGCGCCAATCTCTGCGGGAAGCAACACACAGAGAAACAGGAGTTTAGAAATCCATTTTTTGGTGCTGAGAATCCGCATATCCCACCTATCCTCGGCGCGAACGATCAAAATCGGCCTTCATAATTGCCAAGATACAGCACGCGACAAAACGCTACTCGGTGCTCAATCTATATGACTCAAAATAAGCCATACCAGTTAGAATGTCAACACGACCTAACTGTAGGATGCGAATTAAGAGTAGAAAGCGAGTAGGAAACAAGCCGCGCCCAATCGCCCAAAGACATGGACGAGTCATCCGGCTCCTCTCCGCAACGAGAGATGTTCTTCCCCTTCCTCGTAGGACCTATCCCCCCGGCCCCCGTTATTCGCTTCGCTCATTGTAGGCTACGCCTGTGCCTACAAGGAAAGGGGGAGCGCATGGCTTTTTGAAGGTTTGTCTCCCTGGCTGTTCTGATGGCTTTGAGCGAATAGATCACGCCCTGGAACCCCAAACCCCTCGCACAACCTCTCGCCATTCCCCCCTTCCTCACAGGCACAGGCGTAGCCTACAACGAAGCGAAGCGAGTAACGGGGCCAGGGGGGTAGGTACAAATAAATGGATTCAACGCTTTATTCGCATTGTCAGTAGTCAGTAGTCAGTTGTCAGTTGACTAATTCTAACGAATATAGCGGTGGGGGTTGGGCGGGGACTGACTACTGACTACTTGGGCGGTAGGGTCGGGTGGGGACTGACTACTGACTACTTGGGCGGTAGGGTCGGGTGGGGACTGACTACTGACCACTTGGGGTGATGGCTGATTTTATCCCTTTATTGCGATCTGTCCCGCCGCGTGTTGGGCTTTCGCGCCTACGCCGAGGACATTCAAAAAGCCCTCGGAATCGCGGTGGTCGTAATCGCCCACATCTTCCATCGAGGCGGTTTCTTCGGAATACAGGGAGTGCGGCACGTCTTGCGAGGACTGGAACGAGACCGTGCCTTTATAGGCGGCGACTGTTATGGTGCCCGTCAGCAATTTCGCCACGGGGGCGAGCGCGCCGTGCATCATCTGCGTTGCCAAATCGCAGTAATAGCCCTGATAGATTTGTTCGGCGAGGGCAGTGGAAATCGAGTCGTAAAACTTTCGCGCCCTTCGGTCCAAAACCTGCTGGATCAAAAATTCGTAACACGCGCCGAGCAAGCACAGGCCCGGGCTTTCGTACACGCCGCGCGACTTGATGCCCACAAAGCGGTTTTCCACCGTGTGGATGCCAATGCCCACGCCGTTTCGCCCGCCGATTTCATTGGCCCGCAAGATCGCGGTCACGGCATCGACATCCGCGCCATTGAGTTGCACCGGGCGTCCCGCGTTGAGCCTGACGCGAAATAATTCGGGCTTGTCCGGCGCCTGATGGGGCAACACGCCCATGCCCGGTTCGATAAAATCCGCGGCGACATCCAAGGATTCGAGTTTGCCGGCCTCGTGCGTGAGCCCCAAAAAGTTGGCGTCCGTGGAATAGGGTTTTTTGTAGGTCGCGGTGATCGGCAAATTGTACGCATTGCAAAAGTCGATCATTTCCTTGCGCCCGCCAAACATGTCGAGAAACGCCTGATCCCGCCATGGGGCATAGACCGCAACCCCCGGCTGGCACATATTCGCGACGAGTTGAAACCGCACTTGGTCGTTGCCTCGGCCAGTCGCGCCGTGCGCGAGCACCTCGATGTCGCGCCGATTCATTTCCTCCAACAACCCCCGCGTGGTGACGTAGCGCGCCATGCCCGTCGTGTTCCAATACCCGCCTTCGTAGCGCGTTTGCCCAATCAGCATTGCAATGCCCGCGTCTGCCAGATCGGTTTTGAGATCGATCAACACGGCTTCTTTGGCGCCGCAGGCCAGCATGCGTTTGCGAATATCGTCGATATTCACCTCATCGGGTTGCCCGATATCCGCGGTTAGGCTGACCACCTGCACGCCGCGATCCGCCAACCATTTCGTCACCGTGCAACTGTCCAACCCACCCGACGAAGCCAATGCTACTGTCTTGCCACGCAGATCATTTAATGTCATTGTGTTCCCTCGAGTTTGATCGCGACGAACCTCCGTAGCTTGGATTCGGCGCGGGGAATTGGTCGATCAGCGCGTTCAATTCGCGGACGAGATCGGGTTGTTCGTCTGATAGATTATTGGATTCGCCGATGTCTTCGACCAAATTGTAGAGTTCCAAGCGATGGCTTTGATCGTCGTTGTCGCAATAAAAACGGATGAGCTTCCAATCGCCTTTGCGAACAGAAGTCGATGGGATGCCCCCGGCTGCGGGCGTGTAGTGCGGGAAATGACAGAAGATGGTATCTCGCGCAAGGGGTTCGCCACGCAGTGCGCCCGCGAAACTGATGCCGTCAATGGATTCGGGCGGGTCGAGGCCGCAGAGTTCGGTCAAGGTGGGGAAGAAGTCGATGCTCTGCACTATCGCTTGATCGTTGCGGGTGCCCGCTTCAATCTGCCCGGGCCAGGCGACGATCAAGGGTTCGCGGGTGCCGCCCTCATAGATATTGGCCTTGCCGCCGCGTAGGGGCGCGTTGCTCGTGATGGGCACATCCACGTAATCGGGATGTACATGTTCTTTGGCACGCCAGTGTACCCCGCCGTTATCCGAAAAAAAGATCACAATGGTCTGGTCAAAAATCCCTTCTTCTTTCAGCGTTGCGATCAATCGCCCAACCGCGTCATCCATCGTTTCGACCATCGCGGCGTAAACGGGATTGTGTTGCGGGTATTCTGGGTCGGCTTTTTGCGCGTATTTTTCGATCAACTCCCCTTTGGCGTGCCAGGGTGAATGCACGGAGAATTGCCAGAACTGGAGGTAAAAAGGCGCGTCTTTGTTTTTTTGAATAAATTCGACGGCTTCCTGCGCCATGCGGTCTTCCAGGTGCTCGCCCGGTTCGCCCTTGTTGGGATACACTTTCCACGGCGCGAACCAGCCATCGGCCAAGGGACTGGGCGCGGGGGTGTGTGGGATATCGATATCGAACCCGTGTTCAAACGGGCTATACGGCGGCGCGCCCAAGTGCCACTTTCCAATGTGCGCGGTCTTGTATCCCGCGGCTTGAAAGACCGAAGACAGGGTTGTGTATTCCGCGGTCAAGCGCGTGACGCTTTGCGCGACCAGCGCTTTGTTATGCGGCGGCCCTTGCCCGCTCAAATGGGATTCGAGCACCACGCGGTCCAAATGACAGCCGGGCGTTGTGATGCCAAGGCGTGCCGGCCACAACCCGGTCATGATGCTCGCACGCGTCGGCGAACACAGGGGATTGGCGGCATAGGCATTATCAAACCTCATCCCGCGCTCGGCCAAGGCGTCGATATTTGGCGTTTCGCAAAACGCGTTGCCATACACCGATGTATCGCGCCAACCCAAATCATCCGCGAGAATGAACAATACATTTGGTTTCTTCGTCGGCATGAGAGACCTCGTTGTTTTGGTTCAGTCGCAACCGAGACAGCCGCTATAGCTGTGGATCACCCCATGACTTCTCATACATAATCCGCCGGCCGTCGGAGTGCCCGGAATGGGTTCAGCGGACGGATCGAGTCATGTGGATACTTCGAATACCGCTGTTGTACTTCTTTAAGTGCCTCACAATATACCGGATGATCGTCTGTCCACAGCGGATGGCGTTCAATCAAGATCTGTTGCCTCGAACTGTGAACATAACCTTGCAGACCAGCGAAATTGATGGGTTGCCCATACCCAAGTCGCTGCATCGTGGCGGGCACTGGTGCATCCGTTCCTCGTAGGAGCGTGCGCCATGGATTGTCATGTTTGCCCCAAGGGGAAACGAGGTCAACGGTGGCAGTTGATACCGTTGCAAGGCGTGCCATGTCAAGAGCAAGCCGCCAGTCAAGTAGCCCGTGGTAAGGTAGATTGTAGAAGTCTCTGAGGCATGCATTGCAGGACGTATCACACTCGTGCGATGGTCCTATCCATACATCGGCAAGACTTTCTGAAATTTTGGGATCTGCTTGGGCTAACAATTTTTGAAAGTGATCGGGTTCTCCAAACCAACGACAGTATCCAGCCCCGTTTTCGAGTTTGTCAGAGAGAAAGGCTTGACCTATTGGTATGCCCTTGTGAGGAAGAGATCGAAAGCCAGCATCGAGTTCGGTTGGATCGATATCGAGTTCTGAAGCAGCAGCTATTCGCAAGAAGAACGCGAGAGAATACCAAGCAGCGCGGCCTTCAACCCGAGTTGGATCTGCGAACAACCCATCGGGCCACTGTTGCATATCGACCAATAGAATATCAGTCCGAGATCTGGAAAGGAGGGCGATGCGATAGGTAGTGCCAGCAACGGAGACATTGCTATTACTCCGAGGTTCCACTGCGTATGCTCCAGGTCGGTTTCGCCCAGAAACCGTTGCCGATGCTCGAAAGTCAAAACCGCCTTCGCCTCCATTGTCGTTGACCGATATAATTTCATCTTCCAAAGCAGATACATTGGCGTTGCCAACAAACTTCGGTTGTACCCCTTGGCTTTGGATGCTCAATGTAGGCCGCGTTGACCGTGGATTCCATTCAAACGATCCTTCAAAATCATCCGAGTCTAAATCCGTGAAAAATCCCTTTGGTTCACGCGCATCGATGGGCCGTAATGTTTCATGCCGACACACTGGACACTGAATTGGCCTCGGTTCTTGCCCTCCAAGTGCAGGATCGGCTGTTGCTTCCAGATTAGCCACCGCTTGGCAGTTATCGCACAATCCAATCGGAGATGAATTACCCATGCTAAAATCGGGGAAGAATCCCGGACGTGAACCAACGCCATTTCCTTGCGGATACAATTCGACAACCCCGCATGCGGTATGCACTGCTTTGTCTTTCACGGTCTCAGACCCTGGGGCAAACTGGCTGATCGCAATGTCTAAATTGCGATCTACTATCCCGTGCTCAGGAGGCCATGGATTGCCCCGTAATGGCCAACGGGTATATAAAAGACGGGTCCGAGTCGGAAACCCAAACATCGGAAGCAAACCTGCATTTGCCAATTGTTCGCTCAGGGCCTCTTGCGTATATCTCGGATCGTTGACGATTTCAGTTAGCTTTGCGACCAACTCGTTCTGCAAAAATGCTGTCATTTGCCGACAGAAATCCGCTCCAAGGTCAGGGTCTCGATCCCAAGGTGTTCCGGCACGCAACGCATTATACACGTTTTCAAGCACCTGTTGAGTCTCAGAGGCATTCAGCCAATTTTGTATGTGTGTGGTCGCAATAGGCCACCCCTTTGGAGGCCCAAATTCTCCATGAACACTTTCTCGAAATCGCTCGCCAGCCCGTTCCATTGCGGTTTCGCGGACATTAGGTGGTAAAGCCTCAAATGCTTGACGCAAGATCTCCTTCACCATAACGCGGCGAAAAATGGGTTCGCGGTCCATATCGACATAAGGGTGCGATGGCGGGTCCCCTGTCATCTCTTCTGTCCGGAGATAGTAGTAGTCATCGTGACTTCTCCCCCTGCAAAACGTTACTGCAAGAGAAACCCCCGTGCCGCGTCGCCCGGCGCGACCGACACGCTGTTGATAATTAAATCGTCTCGGAGGCATATTCGCCATCATGACTGCCGATAGTGCGCCAATATCAACCCCGGCTTCCATTGTCGTGGTGACACTGAGCAGATCAATGCCATGAACCAGTGGAATGTCGCCTTGTACGAAGATCTCCTGAAATCGTCGTTGTCGTCGGGGTCGGTCAGGAGAATCGGTTTGTCCGGTTAATTCCTCGCAATGGAACCGAAATGGCCGACCCGATTTTTCCGAAAGGTAGAGGTAGTAATCAAAGGGAGCGCGTTGTGTGGTGCTCGGTTCAAGAGAAACGTTCTCACATGCCGGACATACGTCCCCGGCAGGATGAAGGTAGAAGCCGTTGCAAGTTGGACATCTCCATCCCGGGCGAAATCCTTGAGCATCTTCATTAGGTGGCAACCAGAGATACAAATGCTCCGGATCTAGCCCTACGTAATTACGACCTCCAACTCCGACTTGGGATTGGTGGGCCAACTGTTGCTCCACAGTTGTATGCGGAACACCCACATTGGCGAGGTAACGTTTAGCGAATGCAGGTAATTCGGTTGAACCGCCCGGTTCAAAGTATTCTGCATAGCGATGAGCGCGACGAGTTCCCAAAAGCCGAATGACTGCATCTGTGGCTTGGACGACTCGATCTGTAGGATTCCCGCCCGGCTGATACGTCACCCATCCTTGCCCAAGGCTCTCCAGAGTTCGGGCAACATGGGGAAATAGTGCGTACATCAACTCGGACATCAAGGAAGAATCGATTTGATTCAACAATCGAGATGCTTGCGGTACCAGATCGGTTTTTTCTTGTGGCATGCCAGATTGCCAATCGTAGCATTCATACCAATCATGATATTCACGTTCCACTCGGTATTGTAATAGCCGATGTGATGTCCCTCCCGGATTCGTGCCGAGACCGAGCATTAGGTCGCGGATAATCCATCGTAGTTCTGCGAGCGGAATCCGCCCAGGATATCCTACATCATACGCATCAATGTATCGAAGTTATTCTGATTTGCAGGTGGTAAATTTCCAAACCAACTCATCATCTCTAAGGCAAGCCCCTGATGGGCTGATTGGAATTTTACCTGTGATGCTTCGTCATGGGATTGGAGGAATCAGAGGCAACGGCATGCAACTGTGGATTGATAGAGTGAGTTTTCCAAGCGCGTTTGGTATGCGAAGCAGTTCTTCGGACATACGACTCAAACCGACGCCAATGAGCATTAAGAGCATCGATCAATGCCAAACGAATCATGTCGCGGAAGTGATCGCGTTCCATGCCCGCCGCCAGTTTTGCTGCGTCTTGGCGGCTGTCCGAAAAAATAACCAGTTTCCGCGATGGCCTATTGTCCAGCTTTTCTGGCATCTCTCGACAAAGCGAACTGGCAATCACCTGACATGCCTTCTGGAAGCCGGTTCTATGGTTGCGTAACGGCGTAGGGATGCGTTTGCGGCGACGATAGTCTGCATCACACCGCGGACATTTGTGGGGCATAGCCGATTCAGCTGGATGGTCCCCCGTTATGCGATATAGCCAACCTGCAACCTCACCGGAGTTTAACGGCGCAGTATTCTGTTGGAGTATTCCCGAAAACACATTGAGGCGAGCTCGCGTCCAATTTCTCTTTATACGGTTGGCTTGATAGTCTCGATCTTGAGGCTGGGTTGTCCAAGGGATGGCTTCATTTAACGGCCAAAAGACAGCATATTCACCGTATCTTTGTGCAACCGACACGCGGTCTGGCATATTTTCTAAATCCGGTTGATCCGCCGTTAGAATCTCAACTCGTTGCGTCCCCACCTGTCGTCGTGCTCTAAAACCTCCGAGGAAAATTTCCCCGCACACTTCGCAGACGATGAAGTCGAGTACTCTACCGCCACAGGAGCAAGTCAGGCGATGTTTTTCGTGCAATGCACCAACGGGAATGGCAATACCCGAGTGGGATGCTCGACGTTGCGTTGTATCACAATGAGCATTGGTACAGTTGGGATTTGAGCAGGCCCAAAGGTTTTGTAGATTGTGAAAAAAGATATGGCCCCGCACGGGTTGCGGCGAGGGGCCTGTCGCCGACTCCTTGCTCATACCAAGTGCGAGCAACAACCCTCTCATGGCGTCAGAAGCCGCTTGGTCTTTCGGACGAGCATTGGGGAAGAGGACATCGTCCAAGTCGGGTACCTTTGAGGGCCGAATACTTTGGTTGACAGCGACACAAGCATCTCGGATGGCATCCGGGGCATTCTGCTTTTTCAGTGCATTTGCCAAAACAACTTCTGTCGCTTCATTTGGGGGAGGCGATTGCCCCAGTGCGCTCGCCAAGTCTGCCATCGCGCCTTGATTTTTTGCCGATTCAGGATCGGGCGGACTCATTGGGTCAAGTGGATTCGGCTGGACCGTCCGAGCGAATTGCTCAAAGGCGTTTTGGAACGGTGCCATCCTGATCCGCGCACCTGGTGAAGGGGGCGTTTGTTGCCCCGAGACGATCTCAAATCGATCTCGACCAAAAAATTCTCGCAAAAAAGTTCGGGATTCAGAGGTATCGGTGACACTTGCCGAAGTTGCCAAAATAGCGAGCTGGTCTGAATTGGGATTCAAGCCTATTCGGTCGAGAAGCAAGCGCAAAATGTAGGCCACTTCTGTACCGGAGGTCCCGCGATAGGCGTGCAGTTCGTCAATAACGAGAAAGAGTTTGCGCGTTGGGTCGCCGGCAAGCCATTTTTGGGTGCGGTCAAAGATGCCCGATTCAACGCTACGCATCAACATGATGTTTAACATGCTATAGTTGGTGATGAGAATATCAGGGGGCGTATCCTGCATATCCCATCGAGACCACATCTCGCCGCCATCAATATTCGGGAAGTGGTATTGGATATCCCGATCCATGTTCGGGGATGCGCCCAAGAGGTGACGGATTTCCTCACTGGTATCTGCCATCTCTCGCAAGCGATTGCGTAGGCGATTCATCGCATTCGCATTCCCTCGGTCACCGGGTACAGGCGTCTCTCCCGTGTACCTGCCAAACAGGATTCGGTTTCCGCCGCGATGGGTATTCAGCCATCGATGGACATCTTCAGAATCAAGCGTACTTCGCAAGCGGCGTAGTTGGTCTTCTACAAGTGCGTTGAGCGGGTAAAGAATAATTGCGCGAACTGCGTGGAGTTCTTCTCCCTTCCTTTCTGTATGTGACCATTGACCGTTCCATGACCCGCCATCATTATTCCACCACTTCCGTTCCTCTGATGGATTCGGACAGCCCGGCCAAGAGGCAGAGTCCCGAGCCAATTCTGCCAAAAGTGGCAACAGAAAACATTCTGTCTTTCCCGATCCAGTCCCCGTAGTCACTACGATGTCTTTTTTGTTTAGCAGAACTTCTTGGAGACTCTGCCATTGATGGTCCCAGAGTTGAATATCGGGCGGAAACAACGCTTGAGCGAGGTGTTGAAGGTCTCGATAATCGAATGGCAACTGTTGGCTTGCATCTGCCAGATTGTAACCCGATGATGGATAGACGGGAATGGTTTCCAGAAGTGGTGGTTGAGACAGGGTTTCCGGTCGAGACAGAAGTTGTTCCCGTTCGTTGCCAAGGGCTTCATATCTCAATGGAAAGGCACTTTCAATATACCATTGATACACTTGGCTCATGCGTGTATAAGCACCAACGAGATCATGCATGTTAAATCTCCCTGATTGAGACATTCAGTTTTTTGCTTAGCACTTGAATCAATTCGCTAGAAACGCCTGAATATCTGAGCCACTTTGGATTTTCAGCCCGAGACGGTAATATGCCGGACGCCAAAACCAATGGCCGTTCATACAGCAAAGGCCAACGCTCATCTTTGGGGATCAGCATATCGTTTGTGCGGGAATCGCATAACGCTTCAAAATCCCGTCCGATGGCATGGTATGAGAGGAAACAGAGGCCATACCAATCTCCTCTCAACCATCGCTGATTGGGTTGGTCAAAGTAAAGGACTCGGCGATAGGGATTCGCCTTCTCGTTGCGTGTTAAGCAATACATGCCCGATTCACCGACATATTGCCCATTTCTTTCGTAGAACGTATCACACGGAACAAATCGACTGCCATTCCAGATTTCGATGTTGTCGTGTGCGGTGCTGATGCGATCAATGGTCGTAAGGGTGTCTGTCCAACCTTCGAGATCGGGTAGCGACTGTGCCAACAGAACTGAAGCAACTCCTGCACGCGCAAGGCAGAAACCGTTGTCAGAGGCATCCAGAGAAAGAACACTATGGACTTTTACACGCGACGGGCCTTGATGTTGCGGGATACTTTCCACCTTCCAGCGTTCGTTAAATTGTTCGATCAACTTTGGCGTCCGTTGTCCAGTCAGAAAATACCCATCTGGATCCGCCGCACATTGCACCAAAGTCGTTGGACAAATCGACCACTTCTGCCCATCCCCCGAGCTTTCGATGTAACCGAGGAGGGTCAAATGTCTGAAAATTGAGCGCGTCTGGTTCGTATCGTCAGCCAACTGCAAGACATGGCAGACCCGTGCGAAAGTTTGCCAAGTCCCTTCGGCATTGGCAGAAAGCCAATAAAGTAATTGATCATAGCGTTCGCCAAGGGAAGGATCGCCGGGGTCTTTCTCATCGGAGGGTGTAGCAGATAAGTCAAATGGATCACCGGGATCATCAGCCCATAAAGATTTGTAAGTGAGTGCGTTGAGACTGTGGGTTTCAAGTTCTGTCGGACCTGTCATTGATTTAATTTCGGCAGGCTCTATTGGCCAAAGAGGGTGCCCCCTTAAACCTGCCCGCTGGAGAACGGCTCGTACATCATCGGGAATTTGCGTCGCCTCTGTACCTTCGACAGCCAGAAAAACATAAAATTGTCCTCGCGGTCTCCTTTCAAATTTCACGGCGGGTATCACCCGCGTCAGGTTCTCCGCTCGCACTGCCTCGCTGACGCGGTCAAAAATCCGCGTCGGCTTGCCCTGTGTGTTTACGGCAACATATCGCCTTGGCATCTTAACTCCTCCCATTATCCTTTAGACTCACTCGTTTTGATGATAGCCCCCTGTAGTCTAAATTTTCCAACCACTACGGAAAATGCCTCTTTGGGTTGCCGACAATCCAGTGAATCCCATGGCGCGATTCGGAACCCGCGCCGGGTTGCGAGTTTCCCTAAATTATAGGCTTCAACGAGATAGTCTCCGAAACCAAGGTCGGGGTAATTTATTGGCTGATTCGTCTTGACGATCTCATCCATGATCGGTTCGGCGGGACGAGATAGGTCCAGTAGCTTTAACTCGACGCTGTCATCAAAGGCAATGATTGTCATTTCAGGCGCGTATCCTTCCAAATATCCACTCTGATTCGGTACTCGTAGCCCGCCTTTCAAGGAAATTGTCGCCGATACGCTCGGCTTTAGGGCATCGTAGAGATCTCGGTGTTGCGGAATGATGCCCTCCCAACTTGGAGATAAAATCATGCATTCCCGATATTCGACCCAGTCATCATTTATTGGGAAATCATGATCCCATTTGAGCAAGGCTTCCCGCTTGAAAATTTCCATTTGGTCCGCATACTCTTTTCGGCATAGCAGAAGGAATGTTTCGCCGAGCCCAGGGTGTCCCCAACCCGCAAAAACCCCCGATGCCTCGTTCTCTGGGTCGCGAATCAGAATCCAGAATTTCCGTTCGGGCAAGATAAGTTCCTCGATTTGGGGATGACCTCGCACTTCGTAAGACACGCCACCGGCGGGATCGGCACACCATAAAGGCAGAAACCACCCTGGACGCTCTTCGCGCAAGAGATGTGTGTGACCATTTTGAATCACTTCCAAGGGCTTATTTTGAAGTTGCCTTGGTTGGCGTGGATACAGCCGATAATCAACGGTTCCCGTGATAAAATCTTCCACCCGATATAATCCTGCTGTCAGGCGGCGTTGCACAGTCAAACGCTCTGGCGAAGTTTGATCCCAGTCAATAGAGATATAAACGTCGTAGATGGCATCGGTAATCGCATCATAACGGTCGCTTTCTCGAACCAACTCTCTGAGATACCTTGAACGGAGATCTTGGCTTCGTATCCAAGAACCTACGGTATCTCTGTCCCAAACACGACTTAATTGACCTGATTTTTCGCTCTCTCGGAAGAGGCGTTCCACAGATTCTCCATCTCCTTCACGGAGCAACGCTTGAGAGAGGGGATAGTTGATGTACTTGTCGTAGTTGCTCTGTCCAGGTTCAGCCGACGGAAGCCAACCCTTCCGAATCAACCACCAGTTCCAAGATTGCCACAGATTTTCCTCAAGCCCTATTGACAAACCATCAGGACGGCCACCTTCTTCATCCGGCAACCCGAGGACCTGACGCAAACGTGTAAAATAATTGATCTGGGCGATGGCTTCATCTTCCGTATATTCAGCAACCATGCGATGAGCAGCGAGGACCATTGCCGCGAGAAAGGCGACGCAACGCGGTTGCCCTTTGGGCTGGTAACCTGAAATGCTTTCCAGATAAACTCGGTTGCCGATCAAACACTTGGAGCGAACTGCTGTAGTAAAGTCATCAACCCAATTCACAGGATTCGCCTCCGATTGTTCAAAGCGGGTGCTGATATCCATCAACGCGCCATCGTCCACACTCAGGTAGATGGTCGCACCGTTGGGCACACCGCTGACGAAGTATTCGGTAATTGCCTCGTTCCATTCATCATAGTTAGCCATTTTTATCCTCGCGTTTGCCAAAATTCAAGAATGAGCTTTTGTCCCCTCAAGACTTTTTAGATCGACCCGAATCGCGATTTGTCCTCGTCCAAATAACTGCTCTAATTTTTTAAAGTCAGGAGGGCTATCCGGATTATCGTATAAACCTGGGATGGCTTCAATGTCTTCTACCGAAGTGAAACCGCGTTGCATTAACAAGACCTTCATTCCTATACGCTGAACCGTTTCAAAATCGAGCGTGCCATCGGCTCCTTGAAGCCTTAAGTCAACCTCATCTTCTAATTTTTTCCAGTTTTCTCGTTTGTTGTCTGGATCGCGCCATGGGATACCACTTTGTTTTTTTTGCTTGCAATCCTTAGCAACTTCTCGAAAACCATTCCATGCCCATTGGTACAATTTCTGGAAAGGCTCCTGAATTGAATCGTGCCCCTGACCGCCTTCTCCCAATATGTCGAACTTCGGTGGTTGTGCCGCTGGTAATAGCGGTTTGAATCGGTTCCTGATTATTTCTAATTCCCGATTAAACGTTTGGACGCAACTGTAAAGCAGTCCTTGGACATCGGATTGTACTGCTCCTAATTTCTTTGAAAACGCGCTCGAAGCGAACAACGGCCCCCATGAATCGGTGGCAAATCGCTCCTTAAATTCTTCAACGAGTTGACTCAAAGCCATTACCAGAGCAGGCTCTGCCTCGGATATCTTTGTACATAGTGCATCGGTTGAGCGAAGTTGATTGTTTAGTACTTCCCAAAACGCGAGTGCTTTCACTCGCGTTTCAAATAGCGTCACACGATCCCGTAGCTTCTGAAAGGATCGAGAAAATGAGACCCGCTTTTTCCTCTGGGCAATAGCCCATCCCACATCTTTAGGACGGGATGAGAAATCGAGCTCTTTCTCAACCCGTTTCAACTCCTTGCGTAAGGTTTTTAGCAGGGGATCTTGGGTTTGGCGAAGCTTAGTCGCTACGCCTGTTAGATGTGTGCTCAAATGTGAAGTTGCCCAATTTTGGGGAACGGTGGACGCGCGTACTGTCCCTATCAAGTCGTGAAGCGAAGTGACTCTATTTGCCAGTTCTTGAATCTGTTCTTCAATCTGTTCTTTCAAACGTGCTTTAATAAGGTCAAGGTGTGCCTGTAAATTGGGTATGGATGCCTCTGTGGAAAGAAAATCGAGATTGTCAGTTACTTCAAGGCGGAAAAGTTCGCGGTTTATCTCCGCGATTTTTTCTTTCATACGGGCGCGTTCGATCCCTGCGTTTGGAATGAATCGGATATACGCATTGGAATCTCTTGTCAGGCATTCTCTCGCAACGAGAATTTTGATAATTTCTTCTGTTTCTGTTTGTACATAACCCCGATGTCGTAGAAATTCCACAGCGGCATCGAAAGGAATGGATCGATATCCGGAAAGTCCCTTCAAATAATCAATCAGAGCAACTTCGGCGGGGTGCATCGTCAGACGAAGCGAAAATGATTTTGGCTTTTTCTTTGCTTCGACGAACGGCCCCAGTTTTTTGATGAAACTGTCACCTGCCGCTGTACTCAGTTGACCGAACAACGATTCATACATCTCTGCCTTAGGCATGACGATTTCTTTTTCTCCCTGACGTTGTGCTGGACTCAACCAATCCGAGCGTATTCCCTCTCGATAATGGAATAAAATATCCTGCCATTTTGCCGTTCCCATCAATGTTTGGTATTGTGGAAATCGGCGATGGCATCCTTGGGTAAAGAGGGCACGCAGTAGTTCCGGGCCTCGCAAGGAGATCGATAGCCCCTTTCCTACATCCACATGCCCGCCTAAAAGTTCTCGAAGGATAAAATCTACCGCAATATCGACAAATGCCACAAGCCGCTTCATTTCAGACTGTTCTTTTTTTGAAGAGGGCGTATCGATAACGTCGGAATTGCCGATCAGATCTCCGAGAAATGCCTCAAGGTCATGCAGGGCGGTCAGGATTGTTACGGGTCGAAACGGCTCCGGCTGAATGTATTTTTTGTAACGTTGCAAATCTGTAGGAATTCGATCTGTCAAAGGTTTTAGTACCGGCAACCTCATCAAAATGAAACAGCCTTCACTGGTGTCCAGCAATTTCGCCGTGGGGGTCATATTGGCGTCTGTACTGACATCGCAAACGAACGCAATGCAAACATCCATATCCTGCGGCCACGATTCCGGTTCTTTGTCTGTTATACACAGGGCAATTTCTCTTTTTGGGTAAGCATCGTCAAACGTTCCTTGGCGTATATGCCAACCCGTCAATACAGCACTTGATTCGTCAGAGAGCTGTTCCCAGGCAGGCCAAGTAGGAGTTCCCTTGGGAAACAGCCTTGGAATGAGAACCCGATAAATCATATCTGGCGCGCGCGTGGCTAAAGCATCAAGCGCGGGCAATGTCTCCCAGCAGTGCGACAGAATTTGCTCCCAATGGGTGCGAGTCCGCCGAACCTGCTGCAATGGTTCCAAGGCCAAACCTTCAGAAAGTTCAACGAGCAATGGGCCAAACAACTCCGACCTTGCGGTCTCGAGTTGCTCTTTGTGGGGGATGTAGTGTTGAAGTGTTTGTCGAGAACATCCCTGCGGAAAAGCCGCGAGCGTTTTTACCAGTGTCCTACGTCCATCATCTTCTTTAATCCACTCGTCCGACAGGATTTGGGTTAGGGCATTTTGTATTGTCGCGCCTTCCCCGAAGTAACGAAATTGGCCTTGATGGACATCGTCAACGAGGTGAGATATATCGTAGCTCGAGCCTGTTTTTTTATGGTGAACTGCTGCCCGAAAAAAGACATCCACAACGGTGCGCGGCCCATTGGCAAGGTCGGGTCGCTCAACGAGTTGACCGAGGGACGAAAGGACGTTATCCGTCAATGCCTCTGATTGGAAAGACAGGTCTCCTCTTTTTCTGTTGGTTAATTGATTCCATAGCCATAATGGAAACTCACGGGTATAGATATTGGTTAGCTGTAGCGCAGGGCCATTTTCACGAATTCGATGAAGAATGTCCGCTGCCCAGCGTGCCAATCTCGCTTCGAGCAGTGAGTCCATAATTAGAATCAGACCACAGGACGAACGCTCAGTACGCATCCCCCAGACAAATTCTCGAAATTGGACGATGGCGCGGGCATCAAGAGGGCCGAGCAATTGCTGAAGTTCATCGAGGACAATCACCAAGCCCTTTGAAGATTCCGTTGCAAGTTGTCCCAATTTCGCCAGAAATTCGACGGTTCGGTGGGGGCGAGTGTCTAATGTGAACTGACCATTAGAGAGCTTATCTCGATAGATTTGTCGGACTGTTCGAGAGGAAACAGAGTACCGCTTCGCGTCGGTCTGCACCATGGGATTCAATTCTTTTATGAAGACATCCCGAAATAATTTGTCAATCTGCTTTTTAATTTTTGGATACTGCACGCCGGCAAGTGTGGCAATCCCATAAGCCAATTCATCGAAGTTGGTACACGACAAAGGGGGAATGGATAAAAAGTCAGCGTTTTTTGCATGAGCCCATAAGGCAATCGCGGTTGCTGTTTTGCCAAACCCATACGGTCCACTCAGACTTCCCCATGTGGTGTGTCCCCGTTGCACGTTTGAAAGCACCGATTCTGCGACAACACCGACTTTCGGCGCCAACCAAAGTTGACTGGCAAGCCGGTTGTAATGATCAATCGTCTCTTTGGGGTTTTCCCGGGCGACTGATCCACTGACAGTATCAGCGATAGGTAAAATTTGCAAAGTATCTGCATAATTGTTTTTCATAAGTCGTCCTTGAACAAAAGACACGCATTTCTCTTTTTGCAACGACAGCCATTTCAATCAGGCCGATCTAACCAGCCATTCGATAAATGGGTCTTCAGATCCCCTGAAAATCACGCGATTAGGTGTCGCTGGCGTCAACAGAAATTCGTCACTATCTCGTGTAAAATCCAACAATAGACCGACGAGGTCATCCGTGCGAATCAAAAAAGACTCCCACAGCAATTGTATGTTGTCGCCATCCAAAGTCGCCTCACCGCGATAGCAAGCGCATAGTGCAGCCAAATGAAGGCGAATCGCGTCTGCCATAGGTGTCAAAGAATTTTGGAGAATCAGGCGATGTCCTTTTTTCAGTACAAGAGGCAATGCTTGAGATTCAAGCCACATGGTCACACCACTCACGCTCGACCGGCTAAAAGAGACTTTCACAGTATTGAATTTCTTTTCAGCGGTAGAGACGACCCGTAACACAATTTCATCCGAGTCAATACCTGTAAATCCAGAGTTCAAGATCTGTTTTAATACTTGGCGATAGCTCCATGATGGAGAAGCGGTCTGAGTATTCCGATCCCAAATCCATTTCCAAGCGTATAGACAGTGTACCGCGGCTCGGAAGCCTGCTTCATAGCCTCCAAGTCCCTCCGCAAGGGCCCTTCCCGCTTTGGAAAGCGCAATCCCTCCTCGCGTTTTTTCGGTCAAGCCAACATCCTGCATAGCGGTCGTGATCTTATTTAAGTCCGACCGTTTAGCCAATGGCGACCCCGTTGCCTTTGCGATGGCGTGTAAGTTGGGGGCCGAAATGCCATCAGAGCCAATCTCGGCTAATAATTGAAAGGTAGCCCACCCCAGTTCTGGCTTGAAGTCGTGTTTCGTATGAAAAACATGGTTATGTGATCTCATCGTTACCCCGTTATCAAAATGCGTTACGCGATATCTGTCGAGACATTGATTTTCTTTTTCTTGGGATTTCTCTGCGCTCAACGCGATTGGTTATATCCATCATCTCACCAAAAACGATTGCGTTGTGCCACATCCTCACCAATCGATCTTTTTGAAGCCTTGAGAAATCTCGACAGAACGGACATGAATGCTTTGTGCGTTCGCACTGTGCGTAAAATTCTTTGGCATTCATGCTTTTATTCAGCATCAGGACGGTTGATCGATGGCTGACGTTCTGGCGCCCCATAAAAGGCAAGTAAACGTTCCCAAATCCCGCGGTGCGTTGCCAACCGGAACTGTCGTAACTGGTCGCTAAGTAGTTTTTGAATTGGTCGATAATATTCGGAGAACCAACACCGAACAAATGAAGATCAGGTGGAGATGCGATTTTTCCATTGAGGAAATTTCGTCGAATCAGGTCGCGCACAAAAACCAGCCGGCGTTCGGTTTGAGCGGTCAACAGGTTGATCTCTGCATTGATCCCTGTGGTATCGAAACTCCCAAAACCGATGCGTTGTAAGCCACTCTCTATGAATGCGTCGAAACAGTGTTTGAGGTGTTCGGGATTGTGCCCCTGTAGAACGCCGAGGGCCCGGTCTCGCAAGTCAATGGGAAGCCTACCCAAGAATCTGATGCTCTCAGACGCCGTAATGTAAACCCTTTCTGTTATCTCATCGGATGTTTGTCTTGAGGTTGGTACGAAGTCGGGGAGCACATACGTTTGGGCCCATCTATGTTGAGAATAAAAATTGAGCAGACGTACAAATAATTCATCGTATGAGATTTTTCCTTGCTGGACGAAGAATCCGCCGGAGTCAAAGATGACCTCAATGCCCCAGTGTTCATGGATGTACCGGACATAATCAAAAGATTTGCGCTCGATGAATAGCGGCGTGATGATACACTTTTCGAATGGCTTTCTATTTGGTCCCTCTCTTTCCCACATCTGGATCAATTGCTTTAGGTCGGAGGCTGTTGAGGTTAATGATGCCACAAACGCAATTTTCCGATTTGGCAGGACAGGAAATTCCCACTCGTATAATGGACGACTTCTGCCAAGCCGACTGCGCCGAGTTGAGCGAATGAAACCAATCGCTTCATAGAAACGGTTTGCTGGCAATTCCACAGGACATAATAATCGGAGGCATCGCGAAGACACACGTCGGCAGTCGGCGATCAACGCATCTATCAGCCGACGCCCGATCCCTTTGTTTTGAACGTTAGGAGTTACTGCAATTTCGTAAAGCGTTGTCCGGTTGTCTCGCCTGTGGTGATAGCGTGCAAAGCCCACAACGCCATCATTTTGAGCGATGAGAAGTTCGCCTTTATTGAGGCTATCCACATAAGCCTGACGAGCGTGAAAGCCGAGTTCTGGACGGTGTTGTTCGGCTATGCGTTTGACAGCATCAATAACGGAAAGATCATTGGCATTGGAGATAGTAATTGAAGACATGGTTTGTATGTCCTGTGCGACTTCAAAAATGAACAAATCCGTTTGGCTGATTGGCACACAAAAGCCAACCGACTCGATTGTCAATGGTCAAACCCTCTGCGTCGCTCAAGATAGATTAAAGCCTATAGCCACGGATTATGCGATTGCTTCGGCCAGTTCTGTGAAATCTGCGGCTGTTATATCGGCGCGATAGGGCGAGTCTTCATAGGGCAGGGCATAGCGGTTGATGTAGGCACCGCGAAAACCGCATGCGCGTGCGCCCACCACGTCAAACGAATTGGCCGAGACCATCAGGCACTCGCCCACTTCTAGCCCCAGGATTTGTGCGGCGCGGCGATACACCGCCGGATGCGGCTTGAACGCGCCCATCGTGGTCACGGAAATGACGCGGTCAAAATCCCACTGAATTTGATTTTTCGCCAAGTGATCGAGAAAAGCCGGATCTCCGTTGGACAGACCCACCAGTTGATACCGCGCACTCAGTTTCTCCAGCCCGGCTCTGACTTCGGGAAACGGCTTCAGTTCTCGCCAACACGCCAGAAATGTCGTCACTTCCCGGTTGGACATTTCGATTTTGTTCAGTGCCAGCACGTACACATAAGCCCGCCGCACGGTCTCCAAATAGCCCCCGTGCCCGAGCATCATGATCGTGTCCTGAAATTGCTCCAGCCGCTGCCGATAACGCCATTGCTGCCAGAATGCGTCGGCGGTTATATCGGCCCCTTTCTCGCGGAGCATCTCGTCGATGAACGGCGTCAGACTGCCGCCCAAATCCAAAATCGTGCCAAACAGATCGAACGTCAATGCGCGCACCTGCCCAAATTTTGCCATCTGCCCCTCCGGGTGAGATCAAAATTTTTCCCAGTTGATTCGCTACCGCAAATAGCGTACTTTTAGAACAACACATCGCTTTCGAGGCGGATTCATCTCCATTTTGATCCGAGTTCTCGTGAAGTCGAATTTGAGTCCGCTTCAACCACCACATCCAAACGAGGAGATCGACATGTCAGAGCAGAACTATCGCGTGGCGCCGCAGGGGTTTTCGCGCGAACAGTGGGACGCATTTCAAAAAGAGGGGATGCTCGTTAT